>NZ_BJHV01000001.1 GCF_005405925.1 Streptomyces antimycoticus | reverse complement strand
GCAACAGGTGTGGTGCACGGAGCCTGAAAGGAAGAATCACTCGGCGGAGGCTGGCCGCGTTCGGCCGCCCGTTCACGGGTGTGAGTAGTTGTCGAAGGCGGTGGTCTGCCGCCCCGGCTGCCGCGCCGCTGCGGTGGGCGGCCTGGTCGGCCGAACGGGGATCACGGCCCGGATGCCGCGTCTGCGCCGGATGGTGGCGGATGCCGGGAGAGTAGGCCTTGTCGCCAGGACCATATCGGGGGCGGGTGCGGGACGCCCGGTGGCCCGTGGGACGCGGATGGCGGCCATCCCCGGCTATAAGGCGGGGGCGTCACCGGCCTGTCCGGCGGTGAGGCGGAAAGCCAGAGGCCGGCAGTTGCCGTCGGCCGCCAGGTGGATCTTCGTGGTCAGCCCGCCGCGGGAGCGTCCGATGGCGTGATCGGCCGGCTCGCCGGCCGGGGCCCCTTTTTGCGGGCCCCGGCGGTGGGCACGCACGATCGTGGAGTCGACCGCGACCGCCCATTGCAGGTCCTCATCGGCGTCGGCCCGGGCGACCAGGGCGGTGAAGGCCCGTTCCCAGGTACCGTCCAGGGCCCACATCCGCAGCCGGTTGTAGACACCTCTCCAGTTGCCGTACTTCTCCGGCAGGTGGACCCACTGCGTCCCGGTCCGGAACTTGAAGGCGATCGCGTCGATCACCTGCCGGTGATCCCGCCAGCGGCCACCCCGCCTCGGCGTCCGGTCCGGCAACAACGGCTTCAATCCGCGCCCACTGCACATCGGTTAACGGCAACACCCGGCCTAACGATCGGATGATCCGAACGAAATGCCTAACCGTGGTGGTTCTGCGGCCCGGCGGAGACCGCGGCCTTGCGGGAGGCTGCGGCGAGCCAGGGCCGGATGGAGCCGTCGTTGGTGAGGTCGCGCGCGGTAGGCCAGCGCCACGGTCACGTAGCGGTGGACTCTCTGGCTGTACCGCCATCGGAAGCTGCGGTGGACCTTGTCGGACAGGGGGCAAGGCCGCCCCCGTCGCGGGCGCTCCAGATGGTGAGGCGCCAGGCCCCACCCCCGTCGCCCAGGTACCCGTGCGCGTCCCGGGCCGTCGCCGCGTCGGGGAACACGAAGACCTGGATGGAGACGTAGACGGGTTCTCGGGCGTGGCGTGGGGACCGGGCTGCTCCGCGTAGACGCCGACGACCACTTCGGTACAGTCACGGCGCGCGAGTTCCCCGGCCAGGTCGCTGGGGCCCGCTTCACTGGAGAGGCGGGTGTCCTCGGCGATCCGCGCGAACTCGATGTCCAAGTCGTTGGTGAACCGCCGCGGCAGCAGGGCGTCCGCGGTGAACGGCGTCTCGTCGGTGGAGGCGCTTTTCCAGGAGTCGGGAGAGGGCGGCCGAGGCGCCTGTCGGGTGTCGTCCATCAGGCGGGTGCGCGGGGGCGGGGGCATCGCCGCGGTGGGAGCTTCCGCTGCCGCGCACGACGCCAGGAGTGCCTGAAGCCGCTGCTGGACCTGCTCTGCCGACTGGGGGCGCCGGTCGGGATCGCGCTCCAGTAGTTCGGTGACGAGCGCGGTCACCTCCGGCGGCAGGCCGGGGCGGAACGCGTCGAGGGCGGGGCCTCCTCGTCGAGCTTGCGCCGCACGACCGCGATGCTGTTGTGCCCAGTGAAGGGCGGCCGGCCGGCGAGCATCGCGAAGAGCATCCCACCGAGTGCGTACAGGTCGGAGCGTTCGTCGCCGCGTTCCGTGAGGAACTGCTCCGGTGCGCCGAACTCCGGCGTTCCGGCCGGGGTCAGTTGGGAGGAGCGCGCCACGGTGAACGCGGCCTGGACGAACCCGGCGATCCCGAAGTCGATGACCTTCACCAGCCCGTCGCCGGTGACGATGACGTTGTGGGGCTTGATGTCGTAATGGATGACCTGGGCCCGGTGGGCGGCCTCCAGCGCGGCGCAGACGCTGCTGGCGATGGCCACGGCACGCGTCAGGGGAAAGGACTCTCAGCCTGGAGCCGTGCTGTGAGCGTCTGGCCGTCGACCTTCTCCATGACCAGGAACAACACGTCGTCGTGGATGCCCCGGTCGTACAGGGCGGCGACGTTGGGGTGGACGATCTGGGCAGCGGCCACCGCCTCGCGCTCGAACCGCCGGGGCAGGTCAGCCTGGGCAATCCCGTCGAGATCCAGCAGCTTGAGCGCGACCTCACGGTGGAGCACGCGATCCCGCGCGGCCCACACCTCGCCCATGCCACCGCGGCCCAGACGGCCGATCAGCTCGTAACGGTCCGCGATCAGCTTTCCCCGCTCCACGGGGTCAGCATACGAGACGCCTCCCGGAGAAGCAGGCAATGCCGAACTCCTCGCCGATGCGTACCAGTTGAGGGACCATGCCGGCCGTCTCGCACCGCAGCTGCAGCCGGACGGGCTGGCCCTCCTGGCTCTCGACGCGGTAGTCGTCGACCGCCGCTTCCACGGCCGTCCAGAAGTCGTCGGGGCCGAGGAAGGAGGGTGGGGCGTCCACGGCGATCTGGGTGTCGTCGCGGATCACGTCCCAGGGGATGCGTCCTGAGCGGCGGGCCATGCCGACGTACTCACACATCCGCTTGTAGTCGCGCTCGGTCTTCTCCAGCACGCCGTCGCTCAGGAGCACGTAGAACAGCTGGCGGAGCGAGACGGCAGGTGGTCGCGATAGCGGTCGAGGACGGCGTCGACCGCGGTCAGCACCCGGAGTGTCTCCCGCTTGGGCCGCCAGTGCGGCGTGCGGGGGCGGCCCGCGGGGGCGCTTGTTCGGCATGGTGGCCTCCCGCATTCAAGAGTCCGCCATGGCGTCCTTTCGCTCAAGAGGCCGGTGACCTGGGGCTTCATCGGGGAGGCGGAGGCGTGTCGCGTCCGCGGTTGAGCTGGGCCATCAGCTCGCGGTTGGCCGCGCGGGCGGCGGCGAGCTCGTCGCCCTGGTCCTGGAGCTTGAGCTCCAGGTCGACGACTTGCTGTTCGAGGGTGGTGATCTGGGCCTGGAGCTGTTCGGTGTCGTCGGGGCCGCCGACGCCGGACTCGCGCCAGACAAGCTCGCCCAGGATCTCGCTGAGGCGGGCTTCGAGGCGGCGGACCTGGGCGGCGAGGCGGGCGGTGCGTGCGTCGGCTGCCGCCAGGTCGGCCTGGAGCGAGGCCCGGCTGACGGCCGGCCCCGGCCGCCGGGGACCGTGGCGGCTCGGCCGCCTGAGCGTGGATCTGGCCGAGCAGGTCGCGGTGGCGGTAGAGGAAGGTGCGGTCGACGCCCGCGCGACGGGCGATGGCCGCGACGCTGACCTCCAAGCCGTCCTTCGCGGCCTCGGCCAGGGCAGTGAGGGCGCGCAGCTCCAGGAGGCGCATAGTGCGGCGGGCGGTGAGGCGGTGGGCGCGCAGGACAGTCAGCCGGGTGACGGGCAGGGCAGCGATCCAGGCGGTGGCGGCTTCCCAGGCGGGCTGACGGCCGCCGGGAAAGCGGCCCGGGAGCAGGGGCGGTTTACCCAGAGCGGCCAGAGGGTCATGGGCGAGGCCGGTTTCGCTGGTGGTGCCCGGGCCGGGGTGCAGGGTGATCCTGCCGGACGGCGGGTGGTGGGCAGCCAGGGCGGTGTGGGTGTGGATCGCGTCGTCATGGCGGTCGATGACCACGGTGACGGGCGGCGGTGGCGCGGCGAGGGGCATGGCGGTGGGGTGGTCAGGCGAGGCGGCTGAAGGCCCAGCGCAGCAGTTCCTGGTCGACGCGGGGCGGCCGGTGCGGGCCAGGGCGGTGCGGGTGTGGGCGGTCAGTTGGGCCCAGGCGCGGAAGTTGCCGTGTGCGGCGTGGCTGTCGGCGAAGGTGATGTCGTCGGGGTCGGCGTCGGCCCAGATGGGGTGGAACAGAGGGATGACGTCGAGGACTTCGCTGGGTGTGAGGCGGGTGAAGTGCTGCCAGATGAAGATGCGGGAGGAGAGCATCGGTTCGCGGCGCAGCACGGTGTGGCAGCCCTCGCCGCCGACGAAGATGATCGCGAGCTGGGTGGAGGGTTCGTCCCACAGGTAGCGGAAGTACTCGAACGCCTCGCCGTTGAGCCACTGGGCCTCGTCGACGAGGAAAGTGCGGGGGCGTTCGGCCAGGGCGGTCTTCAGCAGGCGGTCGAATTCGCTGGGTGGCGCGGTGGCTCGCCGGCCAGGTCGAGGGCGGTGAACAGTTCATAGCACACCGCTCGGGCGGTGGGCCGGGCCCGGAAGGTGATCTTGCGGACGTCCTCGCCGGCGGGTTCGAGTTCGCGCAGGCAGGTGTTGACGGCGAGGGTTTTGCCGAAGCCGGCGCCGCCGTGGATGCACATCATCGCGCGGGCGGCGACGGTGTCGGTGATGTTCTCGCGGGCGGTGAGCAGGGCGCGGGTGGTGACCACGGAGGCGTCGGGCAGGTCGACGTACTGGTAGGTGGCCGCGGTCACGAGGCGTCTCCGTCTTCGTCGGTGGTGGAGGGTACGGCCCGTCCGGCCGGGCCGTCGGGGACTGCGGGGGCGGAGTCACGGCCTGGCGGGAGCGGGGCGGGGCGGGCCGTCGTGGTCAGCGCGGCCAGGGATGGCGGGGTACGCCAGTCGGCCGGGGCGCGGCGGGCGGGATGACGTCCGGCAGCGCGAGCTGCGACAGGCTGGTGTCGGCGTTCCGGGCGAGTTCGGTGTCGGCCTGTGCACCGGTCAGTGCGCCGAGCCGCCGAGGGGGTTCGGCCTGGGTAGCGGCGGCGTAGCGCTCGCGCTGGGCAGCTTCGAGGTCCTTCTTCAGACGGCGGCTGCGGGCGGCCCGGGCTCGCCGTACGGCGCTGACCTGTTCCTCAGTGGCCTGGTCGGCCAGGTCCGCGGGTCCGAGGTAGCGGCCGGTGGCGGCGTGGTAGACCTCGATGCGGTGGTCGTGGTGGGGCATGAAGCGGATGCGGACCTGGGTTCCGGCCTGGCCGGTCATCCACGGCCCCACGTAGTCGCGTTTCCTGAAGCGGATGCCGCGGGTGGTCAGCGTGCGGGTGCCGGCGTCCTCCAGGGTGAACGTCCACAGATCCGCGGCCGGCACGTCCCGCAGCGGGGTGGGATCGTCCTGCCACACTTCAAGTGGAGTCCTGCCCCGCAGGGGTGCGGGGCAGTGTTCGGTGTTCCACCACCGTGTCCAGTCCAGCAGCCGGGCGGTGAAGTCCTCGAAGCCGAGCAGCACCTCGTCCTTCGGGCGGGAAGGCCGTTTGCCGGGGCGCGGCTGGCGGGCATAGCCGGGCAGCGCGGCCAGGAACATGCTCTCCACCGCCCGGTTCAGCCCCTCCACAGTGCCCTTGAGGTGGGGGTGTAGGCGGGCAGGTCCTCCACCGTCACGTCCAGGAGGTCGAACGCGGCGGTTACCGTCCGGGACAGGAAGTCCTTGCCACGGTCGACACGTACTTTCTCGGGCAGGCCGCCGAACGGGCCGTAGGGGTCCTCGCGCAGGACTGCGGAGCGCAGCGCGGACAGCACCGACTCCCGCGACGGATGCACCGGTGTCACCGCGACACCGGTGATCGCGTTGGTGGCGCAGTCGGTGAACCAGGTGATCCACGGCCGGCGGGCCCTGCCATCAACGTCGACCAGAACCGGGGCCTGCACGTGGTCGGTCTCCCACACCTGGTTGCGCCAACCCCGCGGCCGGGCCAGGAACACATCGTGCTTACGTGCCGCCCGCTCCCCACCCGCAAGTCCGGCCCGCTCCCCCGGCGTCAGATCACGGTGGATCGCCCGGTGCAGCGTCGGAATCGACGGAGGCGGGCCCCCTCGCCCCTGGCCGCGCGAGCGGTCAGCTCACGATGGACCGCCGCGACGTTGCCCTTCCACAAGGCCAGCAGGCGGCGCACTTCGGGGGTGACAGAGAAGCGGTCCCGGCTCTGGGCCCGCGCCCCGGGCTCCTCAGCGGCGGCTTCATCGCGCTCGGCAGCGGCCAGCCACCGCCACACCGTGCGCTCAGTCACTTCCAACGAGTCCGCCATCAGCCGTACGTGTCGGGTCGTCAGTCTCTGTTCCTGCCGCAGGGCTAGCAGCCTGCGCACGGCAGGGCCGCGCAGCGCCGACAGGGAGGAAGAAGGCAGGCCTCCCCGCACGCCCCCGCTCTCCCCATGCGCACCGGAGCGGGAAGCGCCCTGTTCCGGCCGCCCGGCTGCGCCAGTCACAGCGACCCCATGAGCCGTGCGCAGGCCCGCTCCAGCATCTGGCGGTCCACCACCGCCCGGCTCTTGCCATAGGTCTCGGCGGTCAGGTGCGAGGTCAGCTTCGCCCAGGTCCGGAAGTTGCCGTGTCCCACATGCTCGTCCACCCACGCGACATCGTCCTCGCTCACGTCCTCCCACAGCGGGTGGAAGGCAGCCATCACGGTGGCCACCTCGCGCGGACCAAGGCGCGGCACCAGCTCCCAGGTCAGCACCCGAGAGGCCAGCGCAGGCACACGGCGCAGCGCCCGTTCGCCGCCCGCACCCGCGAGCACAAGTGCCGTGTCCGTGTCCGGGTGGTCCCACAACCCACGCAGAAACTCCAGCGCAGGCCCCGGAAGGCGCTGTGCCTCGTCCAGCACCAGCACACGAGGCTGCCGTAGCGCGTTCACCAGCATCAGATCGGCCTCTCCCGCCCCGCGCGGCAGACGCCTGCCCAGCTCCAGGGCGTCCGCGAGCACCCGGCGCAGCTCGGGAACCGTCGGGTGCACACCGACATGGACCCGACGGACCCGGGCCGGGTGCGGCAGCTGCGACAGGGCGTACTGCAACGCGACAGTCTTGCCCTGGCCGGCATCGCCGTACAGACACGCCACCGCCCCGACCGCGGCCGCGTGCGCGACCGTCCGCAGCACCGACCGCACAGCAGGCGTGTGCACCACCTGCGCGCCCGGCACCAGGACCGGGACCTGCGCCAGATGCTTCTGCTCCCGCAGAAAAACCTGCCCGCCTGTACCTTGGCCGGCCACGACGTTCAGGCCGAGCTCGCTGAGCGGATCGGGCCTGCGTGACCCGGCCACCTCAGGCTCCCGCTCGACCATCAACGCCCGGCCCGCCCGGCGGTCCCTGCGGATCACCCGGTGCAGCGTCGACGCCGGCGGAACCGACGCCCCGCCGCCAGCCGTGGCCAGCCGGCGCCTCAGCTCAGCGACATTCCCTCCCACCTCGCCCGGCAGCGCCCACACCTCGTCCGACACCGCATACCCCTGCCGGACCGGCGCCTCCACCTGCCCGGTCGTCTTGGCCTGCTCCAGCCGGCGCCACACCGTACGCTCCGAGACACCCACCGTCTCAGCGACCGCACGCACATGCCGCGTGGCCAGCTCCCCCGCCTGCTGCCGCTCCAGCAGACGACGCACCACCAACTCCCTGGGCAGCACAGGCCCACGACCGGCCTCTACCTGTTGATCCACCCCACGATCACACGGCCCGGCCCACCTCACCGCATAAGAACTCTCGAACCTGAGACCGCATCAGCTGCCATGCGATAAAGCCCCACGACAGCGATCCCACCCATCAATCTCTCATCTCATGACAGCGGACCACCCACCCGCAAACACCCACTGACCAGCCCCGTAACACCAACCCCCGGACCAGCGCGACCGACTCTCACCACCACCGACACCAACCCAAGAGATCGCACACAGGCGCTCAGCTCCTCAGGCATTGTCGACGGTGAGCATGCCGGGCAGAGTCAGCATCCGGGGCCGATCGGCGGAGACGATGTCAGGGCCAGGGCGGCAATCCGCAGCTGGGCCGTCCACGTCTGCTGGTCAAGCCCCAGCGTGTACTCGATGCAGCACTCGCATTGCGGGATCAGCGCCACGAACGATCGCTCGGCCGCGGTCTCGACCTCGGTCTCCCACCAGTCGTCCGTCACCAGGTCGGCGGGAGCGGTTTCTCCATCGATGAGTCTCGCGGCCAGCCGGCGCAGAGCGTGGCGCCGTGCCAGGCTGGGATCAGGCAACTCGATTCCGGACTCGGCGAGTGCTTGCTCGAACGCGTCGCGGATATCGCGGGCATCCGCATGACGAGGCCAACCGGCGAGTTCGCACAGCGTCGGGCTGTCCAGACCGGCCGCGAGGGCCTCAGCAGCGATCACCGGCAGATCCTCGGGGCATATCTCATCCGCCTGATAGCGGCACGCCACCTCCCCAGAGTTGTCAGGCCACTGTGCAGGAGGGCTTCCGGTCCCGGCGTCGTTCCTTCTGCTCCCATGGCTCCTACGGTGTCAGTCGGGCTGTCCGCGGCACCACCGTCCCTCAGGTCCGGCCGGGATGCCGGACGCGCCGGCGGAGTCTCGGGCACCTGAGACCTCCGCCCATCGCCTTCAGGACACGTCGCCTGCGCCATAGGGCGCGTACAGGCCCAGCAACCACACCCGGGCCGCCCTGAGCCGGTCCGCTATCACCCCGGCCACATAGGAACACAGGACGTGATCAAGCGCCGGGTCCTTCTGGCACAGCTCACGGACCGCCTCCGCATCGAACTCGTAGGCACGGGCCGGGCTGCTCGCCTCGGCTCCCAGGTGCCAGCGCCGGGGAGCGACGAACCAGGACCAGCCCAGCATTTTCCCGGCACCGAGGGTCTCGACGACCGCCGCACGCCGACCCGGCACGTGAAGATCGAGGGCGACCGTCCCCGTGTGGATGATCCAGAAGCGGTCGGCCTTGCCACCCTCGTCGAAGACACGCTCGCCCGTCTCGAAGGACACCTCACGGGCGAGTGACATGAGCTGGTCGCGGTGGTCCTTGGTCAGGGCGCCGAAAACGCCCGCCCTTGCACCGGCCATGGCCTTCACCCTTCCCTGGTCTCGAAGGCCGAGGACGGACCTCCTGTCCCGTCGTGGACGCCCCGGCACACGGGACGCGCCGGACTTCGCCGGCGAGACCGAGCAGCCGCTGTTCCCGCTGGACTGCGGGCGACCGGCGCGTATTAAGCCGGTCCCTCGCCGTAGGGCGTGGTGATGAACTCGGCCAGGACCGTTCCGCCGGGGTCGAGGGTGTAGAGCCCACGACCGCCGTCATTGTGGTTGATCTTGCCCTCACGGGATTTGCCCGGGTCCGGCCAGAAAGGGACGTCGTTCTTCTTCAGGCAGGCCAGGACCGTGTCGAACTCTTCGTCGGTCACGAGGAAGGCGATGTGGCTTTCGTTGATTCGATCGTGGGGGACCAGGTCGTCGGCGAAGTCGATGCTGACGTTGTTCGCCGTGGTGACCTGGGTGAATCGACCCCAGTTCAGGGGAGTGGGGCGTGCATCAGGTCGGCAAGAAACGCGGCGGACTCTCGCCGGTTGCGGCAATGGACGATGATGTGGTTCAACGCATGTGCCATTTCGGCTCCTTGAGAGTGGGAGTGGGCCCGCACCGACGGGAGAGAGCGCACCGTGCCGCCGAGGGCTGTCGGTCCGCGGTGGCTGCGAGGCCGGGTGTGCCGGTCTCCTGTCATTGGCCGAGGGCCTCTGGGGTGCCGGGTCAGCCCGTGCGCACTGGGGGTATCCGGGATGTGAGTTCGTCGCCGAGGAGGTCGGCGAGCAGGTCGATCTGCCGGGGATTGACGTCGTTGCCCACGAAGACGAGTTCGTCGAGTCCGGCTGCGTCGTAGGCGGCGATGGTTGCGCGGATCTGGTCGGGGGTGGTGGCCGCCGTGTCGATGACGTGCCGGACGTAGTCGGGGCCGGCGAAGGCGTAGTAGTCGCTGACGGCGCGAGCGAGCGACGTGTGGGCGTGGTCGCCGAGGGCGAACATCACCGTGGCTCTGGTACGCGGGCGGCCTTGTCTGCCTGCCTGCGCCCACTGGCCGCGGACGCGGGCGGCGAAGGCGGTGAATTCGTCGATGTCGCCGTTTCCGGCGATCCATCCGGTTCCGTGGGAGGCGATGCGTCGCAGTGTCGCCTGGGAGGTACCCCGAACCATCATGCCGGCCCCCCGGGGGTGACCGGGGCCGGCCCCACCTCCTGTTCGCCTCGCCAGATGGCGGCGACGCGTTCCACCAGCAGGTCCAAGGCGCGTCCTCGGGCCGTGAAGTCCAGGCCGCTTGCCCGGTAGTCGTCCTCCCTGGCTCCGGGAGCAACGCCCAGATGCAGCCGCCCGGGGCCGGCGATCCGGTCCAAGGTCGCCGCCGCCTTGGCGAACAGCGCGGGGTTGGTGTGCAGCGGGGCGATCAGCACGCTGGTGACCAACCGGATGCCTCCGGTGGCCCCGGCTGCCGCGGCCAACGTGATCAAAGGCTCCGGGGTGCTCCAGGCCAGACGGTCACTGGCGATCAGTGAGGCGAATTTCCGTTCCTCGGCCCGCCGCGCCCACGCCGCCAAGGTGTGTCCCTCGACCCCTGTGACGTGACCGGGCAGCCCTATCCCGATCTCCACCGTTTCCTCCTTCGGATCGGCCTGGATGTGATGCCGCCCGCACCTGCTGACAGGCGCGATTCGTCAGCAGCAGGCGAGGCGGACGATCTGCCCTGGCCGCGGGCGCGGCTCACCGCGCCTGTGTCGTGTGCTGAGGGCGCTTCCGGCTCGTGACGGGTCAGCCCTTGACCGTGCCGCCGAACATCTCCGGAACCAAGTCGGCCTGCTCGTCGCCGCTCCTGATCAGGTCGAGGATCGCGTCGGCAACACCCTCGGGCGACTGCGGTTGCAGTCCACTGGAGGCTTCCATCTGCAGCGCGTCCTCGACGCTGCCGCGGACCGTCCCGACGAACTCGGTCTTGGTGATCGACGGGAACATCAACGACACGGCGATGCCGGCGTCGGCGGCCTCGGCGCGGGCGATGGCCGAGAGCTTCTGCAGAGCCGCCTTGGATGCGGCATACGCACCGGACCCGGGCAGTGTCGACCAGGTGATGCCAGAGCTCACGTTGACGATGGCTCCCCTTTCCCGCTCGCGCATCTGCGGAAGGACCGCCTGCATCAGCACCAGGGGCGCGATGAGATTGAGCTCGAGGAGAGCCCGGAAGTCGTCGGGGTCGATGGCGTCAACAGTGGCCTGCAGCCCCTGGCCGGCATTGTTCACCAGCACATCGATCCGCCCGAACTTCCCGGTCGCTGCACGTACGGCCGCCTCGACCTGAGTTCGGTCCGTCACGTCGCACGGCACGGCCAGGGCCACGTCCTCGCCCAGTTCCTCAGCGAGCTGCCGGATGCGCTCCTCGCGGCGTGCGATGAGGACCACTCGCGCCCCGGCCAGGGAGGCGGCTCGGGCAGTGGCCGCTCCGATGCCCGACGACGCTCCGGTCACAAGCACGACGGATCCTTTGATGTCCATGAACGGTTCCTCCTGTGTGGACCGGGGAGTTCCCCGGAAGAAGCGATGGCTATGGCGCCAGATCGTTCGGTACACTCACCATTGACGCTATCACGCGATAGCTATCACGCAATAGGAAGGGCGTCGTCACGGTATGAGCGATGTCGAAGCCGCCGGCCTCCACGAGCTGGCCGACCTGATCTTCGCCGTGGGGCGACAGCTGCGCCCCCCGACCGATCCCTCGTTCGAGCCGTGCACGCCGATCGAGATCAGCGTCATGCGGTACATCCACCACCACCCCGGCACCTCGGCGCGTGCCGCGGCGGAGGCGGCCCTGCTCCCCTCGAGCAACTTCAGCCGCGTACTGCGCGGCTTGGAGAAAAGGGGCCTGGTGGACCGCGTGGTGGACAGCGGCAACGCGCGAGGCGTGTGCCTGTACCCCACGGAAAAGGCCTACCAGAATCTGCAATACCTCCGCGACAACTGGGACCAGACCCTCCGGGGCATCGTCGACGACCCCGCCACCATCGAGACCGTCAACGCCACACTCCGGCGCATCGAGCACGAACTCATCGCCCGGCGCCGCGGCGCAGACCCTCAGGACTCCCGAGCCAGCTAGCTACTGCCACAGGCCCGAGTGGACGACGGGATCACCACGGAAGACGTGGCCCGGCCGATTGGGCTGGAGGACGTGCAGCAGGTACGGCCGTTCGTTGATGAGCTGGTCGATGCCGGGGTCGCCGAGACTGGGCCGCACCATGGTCGGCAACCCGGCATCCTGGTCCGCCGGCACCGTTGTCGCAGGAACGGGCGTACGCACGGGTGCGTCCCGTGCGGGCGGTGCGGTGAGTGTTCATACGGACACACCAAGGGTCTCTGCCGCATCTGTGAGGAAACCGGCCGCGCCGAGGAGGAGGCCCGCAAGGACATCGACCGTCGGAAGCGGCAGCGAGACGACGGAGCTGCCTACGCCATCGCTACCCGGCCGCACCGATGGGACTGCCCGAGCCTGGACTCGCCAGAGAAAAGCCCGGCACAACCGGAAACCTCACGCCCCTATGCCCGCAAGGCAGGCGGGCTCTACTGGCCCCGACTCCACCGGCCGGCCCGAGCGCCCGGACCTGGCCGCCCTGGATCTGCTGCGCGCACTACGCGCTGGGCGGCGATCACGCCGAGCTTGCGGGTCGCGGCCCTCTCCCCGGGCGCGCAGCGCTTCGAGCTCACGCTGCCAGGTATCGGCGTCCACGACGGACGGCAGTGCGTTGGCGGTCATGTCATGGTCCTCACTGATCAGGTGGTGGCTTGTGGTGTGCAGGTGCGGACCCCGCGCGGCCGCCGCACTCATCGGTGGCCGCACTCATCGGTGGCCGGTCACTCCGGTCGGGCCCCGGAAAGCCCCCGACCGCTGTCCGGGCGGGCACGTTACCCTTTTTGGGGTACACCGACCGATATCGGTTGCTACGGAGGTGTCGGGATGGCGCGCAGACCCGGGGCCGGTTCCGAGACGAGGCGGATACCGGCCGGCTTCGGACAGGCGCCTGAGGCACCCGCTCCGGCGGTCGCTCTGCTGGGCTCCGACGGCACCATCCTGGCGTGGGGGGAGGGCTGCCGGCGGCTGCTCGGCCACCGCGCGGAGGACGTCGTCAGGCTGCCGGTGCAGCGGCTGCTGAAGACCCCCGCGGAGGCGGTGCGATGGTCCCCGGCCCGGGGAGACGTGGGACAGCGCGGCGACCGGCGGGCCGTCAACGCCGTCGTAGAGGTCAGACACCGGGAGGGCATGAGCCTCCGCCTGGCGGTAGAGACCATCGCGCTGACCGGCGAAGACGGTGAGACCTGCTGGTTCGTCGCCGTTGTGGAGGCGCCGGACGGCGTACGGACCGCCGACGCCGAAGCCGCGCTCCTGGACCGGTCACCACTGGCCGTGGCGGTGTGGGACACGCGCACGCGGCTCCTGTGGTCGAACCGAGCCTGCCGGGAGATCGCGGGCCGCTCCGAGGCGGACCCGCCCACCCGGTCGACGCGCCGCACCCTGTGTGATGTCGACCGGGCCACCATCGAACCGGTGATACGGCAGGTGCTGACCTCGCGGGAGCCGGTGGGCGACCACGTGCTGCGGTGGGCGCCCCCGGAGCACGGCCGGGAGGTGGTCTTCTCCTCCTCCGTCTTTCCGCTCGCCCCCCTGAACGGTGGTCCACTGGGCGTGTGCACCGTCTCCGCGATCACCAAGAGCGGGGAGCGCGAACGGCTGGCGCTGCTCGGCACAGCGGCCAACCGGATCGGCACCACGCTCGATGTGATGACGACCGCGCAAGAACTCGCGGACATGGCCGTCCCCGCCCTCGCCGACTACGTCACAGTGGATCTGGCCGATGCCGTCCCGCTGGGCGGGGAGCCACTGAAACGGATGTCCAAGGCCCCCTCCGGCATCCCCGTCTTCCGCCGCGCGGGTCAGTCCTCCATCCACGCAGACATGCCCGAGGCCGCCTTCCTGGTGGGGGATGTGGTGTACGTACCCCCCGGATCGCCGTTCCTCACCGCCCTGTACGGGGACCAGTCCTACTTCGAGCCCGCCATGAAAACCGGCCCGGGGACCTGGCTCGACCCCCGGCGCAGGCAGCTCATCCATGACACCGGTATGCACTCGGTGATGATGATCCCGCTCAGAGCCCGCGGCACCATCCTCGGCATCGCCGTGTTCACGCGGACCGACAACGCCGTGCCCTTCTCCCGGGACGATCTGCTGCTGGCCGAGGAACTCTGCGTCCAAGCGGCGCTGAGCCTGGACAACGCCCGCCGCTACACACGGGAGCGGGCCGCCGCCCTCGCCCTGCAGCGCAGTCTCCTGCCGCAGAGGCTGTCAGGCGGCGCCGCGATGGACCTGGCCGGCCGCTATCTGCCGTCAGACCGCCACGAAGGAGTCGGCGGGGACTGGATGGACGCCATCGAGCTGCCGGGCGGCCGGATCGCCCTGGTCATCGGCGACGTCGTCGGCCATGGCATCAACGCCGCCGCCGCCATGGGCAGGATGCGCACCGCGATCCACACCCTCGCCACCCTCGACCAGCCCCCGCACAACTGCTCGACCACCTGGACAAAGTCACCTCCCAGCTCGCCGAGACGGCCACCTGGTCCCACGGGTACTCATCGGTCACCGGCGGTACCTGCATCTACGCCGTCTACGACCCGGCCACCCGGGTCTGCGACCTGGCACGCGCCGGACACCCACCACCGATGCTGGTGACACCCGAGGGCCACGCCCATATCGCCGACACACCGGTGGGCCCGCCGGTCGGGACCGGCATCGGAGGCTACGAATCCATCGAGCTGGAGCTGTCCCAGGGCACCCTGCTCGCCCTCTACACCGACGGGCTGGTCGAGTCCCGGCACTGCGACATCGACACCGGACTCAACCGCCTGCTCACCACACTGCAGCCCCCCTCCACGAGCCTGGAGGACACCTGCTCCCACGTCATCGCGAAAATGACCACGAACACTTCCCCAGAGGACGACATCGCGCTCCTCATAGCCCGGACACAACCCGCCGACGACCACCACCAGACCACCGCCCACACAAAGCACCACAGACCACCCACCTGACACACGCCTTCCCTCATGAGACCACCACAGCCCCAACCTCCCACAACTGCTCCGCCGTGTACCTCGCGGTGGTCGAGCGGCCTAATACTCCAGTCTGACTTCGCGATCTTGTGGCGAACCCGGCTGGGAACGGGTACGGCCACCGCGTGATCATCGGTTGGTGTGTGGACAAACGAAGATCGTGCGGTGGCCGCGGACCATAGCGTAGACCCTGCCCGCTGGCGGGTGTTGTTCGACCAGGCCATGGCTCGTATCGCCGGGCGGTTCGGCCGAGTTGAGCCTCGGGCCACGGCCCGCGCCTACTTGCTCGGGCTGCTGTCGGCTACCGAGCGGAAGAACTGCTGGCAACTGGCTGAACAGGCCGGCCTGGCCCGGCCCGGGCCGATGCAGCGCCTGCTGCGCTATGCCCGCTGGGATGCCGACGCCCTCCGTGACGATGTCCGCGCCTACGTTGTCGACCACCTCGGCGACGACGGCGTTCTCATCGTGGACGAGACCGGCTTCGTGAAGAAAGGCAGCATGTCGGCGGGGGTGCAACGCCAGTACACCGGCACAGCTGGCCGGATCGAGAACTCCCAGGTCGGCGTGTTCCTCGCCTACGCCACTGAGCGGGGACGCGCGCTGATCGACCGACGGCTCTACCTGCCCGAGCGGTCCTGGTGCTCCGATCCCGAGCGCCGCCATGCTGCCGGGGTGCCCGAGGACCTACCCTTCGCGACCAAGCCCCGGCTGGCCGAGGAGATGATCGTCGCCGCGTTGGACGCCGGAGTGACTGCATCGTGGGTGACCGGCGACGAAGCCTACGGCCAGGACCCGCAGTTACGCGCACGCCTGGAGCGGATCGGCATCGGCTACGTGATGGCCGTCGCCTGCTCCACCCGGGTCCGGATCAACCAGGGCCGCACCCCTGTCCGCGCCGATGTCCTCGCCGACCGCTTGCCCGCCTCTGCCTGGCAGCGGCACAGCGCCGGAGCCGGCGCGAAGGGCCCGCGCTACTACGACTGGGCCTGGATCCACATCGGCACCGGCGTCCATCGTCACCTGCTGATCCGCCGCAACCGGACCACCGGTGAACTCGCCTTCTACCTGTGCTGGTCACCCACCCAGATCACCCTGCACGAGCTCGTCCGCGTCGCCGGTGTCCGCTGGAGCGTCGAGGAGTGCTTCCAGGCCGCCAAGAGCCAGGTCGGCCTGGATCACTACCAGGTCAGGCACTGGACCTCATGGCACCGGCACATCACGCTCGCCATGCTGGCCCTGGCCTTCCTGACCGCTCTCGCCGCCGACGCGAACCCCGCCCGGCCTGCCGATCCGCAACATCCCGACCGCAGCCACGACCCGATCATCCTGACCGTCCCGGAGATCCGTCACCTGCTCGTCGCCGTCTTCGCCCCACCGGCCATGACTGCCGCCAGACTGCTGCACTGGTCCACCTGGCGCAGACGCCACCAGGCCGCAGCCCGACGCAGCCACTACCAACGACGCTCCACCGACGGACCCGCTGGATAGATCACGAAACCGCACTGGAGTACTAAGCGCCGCCGCCGCTACCCCGACCCGCTGCACGGTGTAGTGGAGTTCAAGGCTGTGCACTCTTACAAACGCTCACACCAAGGGCCACCTGAATCGGATCGCGAGGAACGTCAAGATCGACATCCTCAAGTCCCTGTTGGGCAGCGAAATATACGCGGTGGTGCTGCTCCCTCACATGGACGTCGTAAGAGCGCGGGTCGCGTACCACGTAATGAAGGGCAGCGACGAGATCCATCGTTACAAGACTGTACGCCAGGTAGGCAAAGTGCCTGACACGGTGGTGGAAGGAGCCGTCGCTCAGCTTGCTCCGCTTGGGCCGTTACGTGACGGGGAGTTCGACGGGGGAACGGCATACGGGGTCCACGTCACCGTGCCCTATGCCATCCTCGGGCCGGTTCCAACGGAGACGTTAGAAACGCTCGCCTGGCCGCGGAAAGCCGCAGATCGATCTTCTCCGGGGGCACTACGGGTCGCCGGCCCCGTGCCCCAGCACAGTGGTCTTCTTTGATCTGGGCAAGACGGCCATCACGCAGTCGAGCACGCTCAGGTTCAGCAATTCGTTCTACCAAGGCGGACGACCACACGCCAAGGATCCGACTCGGCCCCCGGGGACAACATGTTTTCTCTGCTTTTCTCTGCGGGACGCTGTAGCAAGTGGCGGGTGGATCTCAGTCCTTCTGCGCCTGTGGCGATGTCCTCGTATTCGGGCAGGACACGCGTCCGGGGCCGGACACGGACGCAGGCCTCAGCGCCGGCCGAGAACCCCGTCGACGCCGGCGTCGGCAGCCGCCGGGGCTACGTGGCGTACAGCCTCGCGGGTCGGCCGCGGAGGACGACGGCCTCATCCCCGACTCATCCGCCTCTGGGGGACCTTGTCGGCCCGCCGCAGGATCCGACGGGCCGTCGAGGCCGAGTGGATCACCGGTTCAACCGTCGGCGGTGGGCTCGATGGGATGCAGGCGGAACCGGTTCCCGATACTCATGCGTGGCCGAACCGGCGGTCGAGTGCGGCACCGACGTCGGGGCAGTTCCTGCGGACAGTGCCGAGGAAGGCGCCCAGCACCGGGGAACGGTCCCGGTCGGCGAAGGACAGGACCAGGTCAGGGAGCGCCGTGCGCGGGGTCACCTCGCAGAACCAGACGCCTGGGCGGGGGGCCGACAACATGCGGGAGGGCCCCAGGCCCACGCCGACCCCGCAGGCGGCCAGGCCGATGATGGTATGCACGTCCCGGGCGACGGTCGCGCCGTCCAGCGCTACGGCATCCTCGCCGAGCAGGGTGCGCAGCCCAGCGGCGACCGCGGACTCGTCCTCCACGGGGGCCACGATCAGCGGCTGCCGCCGCAGCTGGTCCACACTCACCGACGCCTGGCCTGCGTAGGGGTGCGCGCTGCCGACAACGGCGATGAGATGGTCGTGCCCGACCGGGACGGACACCAGGTGCTCGACCCCGGCTCCCCGTGGCGGTCCGAGGGTGACGGCCGCGTCCAGTTCTCCGGCCAGGAGAGCGGCGGCGCTGCGGCCGGACGCCATCTCGTGCAACTCCAGCCGTACATCGGGCCGTTCGCGGCCGAACCGGCCCAGGACGTCCGGCAGCGGGTCGAGCAGTGCGGAGGCGATGAACCCCAGGCGCAGTCGGCCCGTCTCACCGCGCGCCGCCCGTCCGGCGTCGATGGTGGCCGCCGTCATCTCCTCCAGCGCCCGCCGCGCCCGGGTGAGGAACGCCTCGCCCGCGGCGGTCGGGAACACGCCCTGGCGCGTACGGTCGAACAGCCGGGCGCCGGTCTCACGCTCCAGGTCGGCGATCTGTTTGGACAGCGGGGGCTGCGCGATGCCAGCGCGTGGGCTGCTTGGCCGAAGTGTCCGTGCTCGGCGAGGGTGAGCGCGTACCGCAGATGCCGCGCCTCCATGACCACCCCTTCCATATCCGAAAAGTATCGTGACCGAGCCTGTCACATCTTTCAGTGGATGACGCTGCCGTCGCCGACTGGGATGGACGCCATGACGTCCTGCATGAACACCGATGTGAGCGACACCGCTTTCGTTCTCGTCCACGGCGCCCGGCACGGCTCGTGGCAGCGGGCGGCGACACAGCACGCCCCACTCGCCGGTGCCGGTGCCGGTGCCGGTGCCGCGAGTGTGGCCGCCGGCCTGCCCGGGCACGGCTTCGGCGCTCCCCTGCCCAGCGGGTACCTGCTACGTGGCCGGGCCGGGCCGCTGACCGGGAGGCCACAGCCGGCCGACGTGACGATGGGCGACTGCGCCGATGGCCTCTGGGACACGCTGCGCCGGGTCCGCCGCCACGGCCCTCTCCTGATCGTCGCTCACCGCACGGGCGGCGCCCCCGCGTCGCCGGCCACACCGTACGCACCCGAACTGACCGACACCATCGCCTGCCTCTCCACATCTCTCCCCGCCGGCCGCCCCCGCCTCTCCGACCACCTCGGCGCCCCCGCGAACGCCACCGCACGGGAGCAGAGCCTCAACCCCGGTCATCCCCAGGCACTGGATGCGGTGCGGACCGACCCGCTCCGGCCGGATTCCGCCTACGCCGAGGAGTTGCGGCAGACCCAATACCACGACACACCCGCCGACCGTTTCGACCGTCGGCGCTCCGCGCTCAGCCCCGGCCTGCCGCCGGCCGTCCCCGCGGCCCCGGTCACCCTGACCGCCGCGCGGTGGGGCCGTATGCGGCGCGCCCTCCTGCGCTGTGCGCAGAACCCGGCCACCGCCGGGGGCCGTACAGGACCTGATGACCGCGGAGGCCGGCCGGACCGTGCCGGGCGAGCCATTGACCGTCCGCACCCCGCCGGGCAGCCACAGCCCGACCGCCGCCCGGCCGCGGGAACTCGCCGGGACCCTGGTCCGGTGAACGGCGGCCGGTTCCTGCTGCCAGTGGTACTGAGTGCGACCTTCGTGCAACTGCTCAACGCCACGATCGCGCAGACCGCCGCTCCGGCCATCCAGTCCGGCCTCGGGGCCGGCCCCGGCGCGGTGCAGCTCGTCCTGGCCGGGTACACCCTGGCGTACGCGTGCCTGCTCATCACCGCCGCACGGCTGGGCGACCGCTACGGTTACCGGCGGCTGTTCGTGCTGGGCACCGTGGTGTTCACCATCGGCTCGGTGACCTGCGCCGCCGCCCCGGACGCCAGATGGCTGATCGCGGCCCGGCTGGTGCAGGGCGCAGGCAGCGGCCTGGTCGCCCCACAGGTGCTCTCGCTCATCCGCACCGGCGAATCCCCACAACGCCGCCCACGAGCCCTGGCCCTGTACGGTGCGACGATGGGCGTGGCCTCACTGGCCGGGCCGCTCATCGGTGGACTTCTCGTCGGCGCCGACCTCTTCGGCGCCGGCTGGCGCGCGGTCTTCCTGGTCACGGTGCCGGTGGCAGCTCTCTCGCTGGCGGGGGCTGCCCTGCTGCCCCGCACGCGCGGTACGGGGCACCAGCGCGTGGACTGGGCCGGGGCAGCTGTGGCCACCACTGGCTTCGGCGCACTGGTCCTGCCGTGCGCACTGGGCCGGGAAGCCGGCCGGCCCTGGTGGACGTGGGCCTCCTTCGCCACGGCCGCCGCCGCCCTGACCTGCTTCACCCTCACCCTCAGACACCGCCCGGCCCCCCTGGTCCACCCATCGGTCCTGCGGGATCGGGCCGCGCGACGGGGCGTGCTGCTGGTGTTCGTGTTCAACGCCGGGGTGCCGTCGTTCACCTATCTGCTCTTCCTGCACCTGCAGTCCGCCCTCGGGTACCCGGCGATATCCGCGGCACTGGCGTCGGCGCCGTTCGCCGCCGCGGCCGTCCTGGGCAGCCACACCGCACCGGCCCTCTCCCGCCGCCTGGGCCCGATGGTGCTGACGGCCGCTGCGCTGGTCCTGGCGGGTACGGCCCTGGCACTCGCCCCGCTCATCGGCACCGAACCCGGACGCCGGGCGGCCCTGCCGGTACTGGCAGCCGGGGGCGCCGCGTTCGGCCTGTTCACAGCCGCCGTGTTCACTCTGGTACTGGCAGGCGTGCGCGGCGCCGCGGCGGACTCGGTATCCGGGCTGCTGCCCACAGCCCAGCAACTCGGCGGATCAATCGGGGTGACAGCGGCCGGACTGGCCTACTACGCGCCGGCGGACACTGCCAACACGGCGTTCGGCCACGCCATGGCCTACGAAGCCGCGATCTTCCTGCTCACGGCATTGATCGCCCTCCCACTGCGACAGACCACGAGCCCTACCCGGAGCCTCCCACCACCGAGCGGTACGAGAAGTCCCCGCGCGTAGACATCACCCCGGGTTGCCTCACGCGCCGACGCCGGGACAGGTGAACCAGCGGCCGCAAAAACCCATGGCATGGGGTCATGACGGAGCATCGCACGAACTGTCGCCGGACCGGGCCATGCCATCGGCACCGTGCGGCCCCGGCGTGTTGAGCCCGTAGCGGCCGCCGGCCATCCGCAGCGTCAAGCACACAACGGCCGCCCCGTGAAACACCCCGACGGCCACCCCCACCCCAGCGCAGCGGGTACACCGCATCCACCGGTACGTCCGCAGGCCATGCCCACCATCGTCGCCCTATCCGCGAGCGGGCCGTCCGCGCCGGAAGCCGCCGCGTACCAGGCGCAGCTGCCGAGCAGGCCGACCAGCGCGGCACGCGCATCCCCCGCCCGCGGTGAAGGCACAGGCGTGCTTTTTACAGATCACGACGCACGCCCGGCCCACCGGGCAGCAGCCAAGCAGCACGAGCACGAGCAGCACCAGGAGCAGCGGCCCGATACAGCGAGCAGCACCAGAACCAGCGGTCCGGTGCAGCGGGCGGCATCTGCAGGGGCTGGGCGAGGGTCTCGCCGCAGCCGAGGGGTGTTGCCGCCGCCCCGAGATGGCTTCCGGCCGCGGCTCGCCGGGCCGCCGCGGTCATTGGCGGCATGCTCTGCAGCGGGCTGTCCCCGCCGACCGCCTCAGCCTCTTCGAACCCGACGGGCAGCACACGCTCGGCCTGGTCCAGGACGTCGGACCATACGCCTCCCAACGCCTTCGAGGGGTCCACTCCAGCCAGGGGCGTCGCCACAGGCCCGCGTGCGACTGGAGCAGCCGTTCACCACAGCGGCGGTCGAGCATGACCTCACGCGGCGTCGAGCCGTCGCCGGGCGTGGTCCACGGTGCCGGACCGGCCACCGCCGGGGGGGACGGTGTGCACGGGCACCGCAACGCGAGCCAGGCCGCGCCCGGTCCGAACTGGGAATATTTCACCTGGGCCTGTGCGGATTTCGGGGCGGGCCGGGTGGACACCTTCCGCTCCGCCCCCGTGGGTACGGGAGCGGCGTGATGTGAAAGACCAACTGCGGGCTCGGGCCCGGCTGTCCGCCGACACCAGCCGCCGCATGCGTGCGTGCCATCCCATCGCAGCCCGAGCCCGTCTCCGGCCCGGACAGGTCATCGCCCAGCTCGCCGGCCACGTCCGCACGGGCGAGGACAGCGCCGCGCCGGGTCGCCCCGTTCACCCCACGCGACCGCCACGCGCCCGGAGTGGCTCCGTGGCCCCGCAGCCGCCGGCGCTCTCATTCCGGCCGGGCCGCACCGCCGACCGTGTGCATGTGCCGCAGCCCTTGCCGGTAGGAGTCGAGCAGTCCGGTCTCGGCGTACGGGAGCTTGAGGCTGCGGCAGTGTTCCCGGACCAGAGGCTGTACGAGCCTGAGATGGCACCTGGGCATGTTCGGGAAGAGGTGGTGCTCGATCTGGTAGTTCAGCCCGCCCAGAAGCCAGTCCGTGACCGGCCCGCCCCGGACGTTACGCGAGGTCAGGACCTGGCGGCGCAGATGACCCCACCGCTCCCCCGCCGGGCCGGGCATGTCCATGCCCTTGTGGTTGGGCGCGAAGGCCATTCCCAGGTGGAGCCCGAAGAGCGCCTGATGGAGCAGCGCGAACACGACAGCCTTCCCCACCGGCAGGCAGGCCAGCAGCAGCGCGCCGTAACCAGCCGCATGCAACACCAGCAGCACGCCCTCCACCGCCCGCTCACGCACCGGCTGCCGCCGCAGGTCCCGGACACTGCTCACCTTCAGGGCGATGCCTTCCAGCAGCAGCATCGGGAAGAACAGCCACGCCTGGTGGCGGGTGACCCAGCGGGCGAACCCGCGGCGCACAGCCGCCTGCTCCGCAGTCCACACCAGCGCGCCGGCACCGACGTCCGGGTCCTTCTCGACGTGGTTGGGGTTGGCGTGGTGCCGGTTGTGCTTGTCGTTCCACCACGCGTAACTCATGCCCAGGAGCAGATTGCCGTGCAGGAGCCCGAGCGCGCGGTTCGCCCGGCGGCCGACGGCGATCTGGGCGTGCCCGGCGTCATGGCCGACGTAGGCGGTGCGGGCGGACAGGACAGCCAGCGGCACAGCGAGCAGCAGCGTCCACCAGGTGCCCCCGGCCAGGACGAACCCTGTCACCACCGCGGCCAGGGCCAGGAGGTTCACGCTGATCATCCGCGCGTACCAGCCCCTGCGACGCTCCAGCAGCCCCTGTCCTTTGACTTTCCGCAGCAGGGGGGTGAACTCACTCCCCTGCTGCCCGGTGGCGCCACCGGGTCCGGTGAACACAGACAGCGCGGCGGTCTCAGACATAGAGGACTCCGGTCAGCGAATCGGGCAGCAACGCTCTGACCTGCTTAAACGTACGGACCGGAGACCATGCCGCGCCATGGCGTCAACACCCCGGCCACACCGGGGGCCAGCCCCCGCACCCCCAAGGGGGCCAGCGACACCCCCCACCCCGGCCCCAAACGACCACCACACACCCAGACACCCAGAAACCCAGACACCCGCGCACCCAGACACCCAGACCACGCCAACATCCCGGAGAAACCTCAACCTGCCACCGCGTGATGCCCTGGCCCACCGGCCCGTGGCGGTGGGCCAGCCCACGGCCGGCGAACGGACCGCCCAGAAGCCGAACGATCACCGCGGGACTCTCCCGCCTCACCCCCTTTGGCAGGGCTCGGACCCGGAAGACACCAGCCCGGTGAGCGATGTCCGCCCCGGGCCGCCATCATCGCGGCCTGGGGCGGCGGCCCCGGACCCCGATGCGAAACCACCCGAGCAGGCCCCGCTCCCCCGGCCTGCCAGCCCCCGGCCGCCAGCGGTCACGCGGGCGTGGACGGATCCCGGGGCGCAGACCAGGTGCCGGCGAGGTATGCGCCGTCGGCATCGAGAGGCAGACGCTCTCCCCGTAGGGGTGCCACCACAGGCGTACGGACAGAAGTAGCAAGCCGTCCAGCATCCCGCTGCTGGACGGCGTTCGTCACGGGCGGGCAGGCAGGCAGGCAGGCAGGGGGCCACGATCCCGGTGCCCGGTGCTTGCTGCATCAAAAAGCGGCCCGGGTAGCTGAGCGCATCCGCGACCACGTGGGCGAGCGGTGCTGACCGACAACGCCTGGGCCTACAGCAAGAACACCTGGCAGCAGACCTGCCGCGACCTGGGCATCAGCCCCCGCTGGACCCGCCCCTGGCGACCACAGACAAACGGCAAAGTCGAACGCTTCCACCGCACCCTGCTGGACGAATGGGCCTACCAGCAGCCCTACACCTCAGAAAGCGAACGCCAGGCAGCGTTCCCCGACTGGCTGGACTGGTACAACCACCACCGACCCCACACCGGAATCAGCGGCCACACCCCAGCCAGCCGCGTCACCAACCTGTCCGGTCAGCACATCTAGACCTTCGGAATCAGAAGCAGCTCCCCAGAGACGGTCCACGTCGTCGATGTGGAGCCCTTCGTCGGCCGGGCGAGACGCGGTGCGACACGGTGCGTGCAGGCAGTGACACAACGGCGATCTGATCTCCGGCCGGCTCCCCGCGCATGCGGCTCGTCCGCCGCGAGAGGACCGAATGTGCACCCTCGCTGTCCTCAGTTGCGGCCAGGCACAGGCAGCCCCCTTGCGTTGAACGCGTCAAGAAGTGTCCACGGACCAGGCGGCCTGGGGCTTGCCTCCCACCACCGCTGAGGAGCACGGCTACGTCCCGGCCGACCCTAAGGAGATCAGCAATGACATCGATCAGTCCCACTCCCGAACCGGATCCGCGCAGGTGGCGCGCGCTCGGGATCATCTGCCTGGTACAGGTGATGCTGTTGCTCGATGTGACCGTGGTCAATGTCGCGCTGCCCCCCATCCAGCGGGACCTTGACCTGACGACCACCGGCCTGGCGTGGGTCGTCAACGGATACACCGTCACCTACGGCGGAGTGCTGATGCTTGGCGGGCGTCTGGGTGATCTACTGGGCCGCAGGCGCCTCTTCCTGACCGGCTTGGCGATCTTCGCGCTGTCATCGGCGAGCGCCGGGGTGGCCCAGCAAGCCGGTGTACTGGTCGCCAGCCGCTTCGTCCAGGGCATCGGCGCGGCACTCGTCAGCCCGGCAGCCCTGTCGATGGTGACGCTGCTGTTCACACAACGGCAGGAAAGGGCACGAGCCATGGCCATCTGGAGCGGCCTGGCCGGAGTCGGCGTGGCCCTGGGCGTCGTGCTCTCAGGCGTCCTGACCACCATCACCTCCTGGCGTTGGATATTCTTCATCAACCTGCCCATCGCTGTCTTCGCGTTTCTCGCCACCTTCCCGCTCATCTCCGAGAGCCGGGCCGCCAAGCGCGGCCGGCCTGATGTCCTGGGCGCCGTCCTGGTGACTCTCGGCCTGCTTTTGGTCGTGTTCGGCCTGCTGGAGAAAGACACCCATCCCTGGCTGTCGTTCCTGGTCCTGGGTTGCGTGGCCATCGGTGTGCTCTGCTTGATCGGTTTCGTGCTGGTCGAGGCCCGAGTAGCCCAGCCCCTGGTACCCCTCACGTTCCTGCGCTCACGCAACCGGAGCATCGCCAACGCCGTCCGTATCTGCTATTACGTCGGTTTCGCCACCCTGTTTTTCTCACTGAGCCTGTATGTGCAGCACATACTGCATTTCTCCGCACTGGCGACCGGATTCGCCTTTGTGCCGTTCGGGGCGGTCATTCTGTTCAGTGCCACCATGGTGGCACCGCGCCTCCTTCCCCGGTTCGGACTGCGGGCGCTGAACGGAGGCGGACTTGCCATCACCACAGTCGGCTACATCCTCCTTGCCGGGCTGAGCACCCACGGCACCTATCTGGCCGATGTACTGCCCGGACTCATCCTCGTGCCCCTGGGAGGCGGCCTGGTCCTCGTCGGATCCACCGTCGCCGGAGTGGACGGCGCCACAGGTGAGGACGCGGGCATCGCCACCAGCATGAACAATGCGTCCATGCAGGTCGGCAGCGCCATCGGTCTGGCCGCCCTGGTCTCACTGGGCACCAGCCACGCCACCGTGCTGCAGCACGCAGGCGCCGACCCGATGACCGCCACCGCACACGGTTATGCCTTCAGCTTCGCCATCGCCGCTGGCGTGACGGCCTCCGGCGCGGTGCTCGGCTACATCGGGATCCACCCGACGGCACGGAAAGCGAACTCGTGATGCCGGCCGAATCAGCGCCCCATGCGGTGTTCGCCGCGATGAACTCCCGGCCGCGGTGGACCGGCCTGGCGGCCGCCGGGTAGTTACGGCGCCATCGCGGCACGGCACTGGCGGGGCACGGCACTGGCGCCGAAGGCCCCACACACGTGGCCCCCTCGGGTGCGGCCGAGAGGGCTCCACGACAGCGGGTCGCGCTGTAGCGCGGGAGCCCGCTTTCCGTGCCGTGGCAGGCGGCACGGTCAGCGGAAGGCAGATGCCACGAGATCCTTCTGCTCTCCGGCGTGCCGCCGGGCAGAACCCACCGGGGGGCCGACGCCGGCGGCCTGCTGACGCATCCGACCGGGCGGCTCGCCACCCGGTGCACGTGCGGTGCCACCAAGGACCAGGCTCCTTGGCCCCGACTCCTCCTGCACCCACCGCACCTCAACGTCGTGGGGGAAACGCGCGAGTTCCGCGCCGAGCTCCTGCTCCGGGAACCGGTAGAGACGCTCCACGCGGACGATCACGGCCCGGACCACCCCCTGAGCCACCGGACCGACGATCTCCACATGCGAGGGGTCCGCCACGACGGAGACGGCGATGGTGCCGGGCATTCAGGGCGCGACAGGCGCCTTCCCACTTCGGAGCTTTGGATGTGCAACGACGAAGGTTCTATCCAGGTCTTCTTCGCCGAGCCGGAACGCCGTGACGTCTCCGGGTGTGCGCCCCCCGTTCTGACGCACGCGGGTCGGGTATCGGCCATCAGCGTTCCGCCCACGCGATACGTATGGATCAGCGCCGCGATGCGGACCGCCTTGCCCGCCGCCTCTTCCGCCTGGTCACTCACCACGGTCGCGTCATCCCGTGCCCGCCCCTCCGCAGCGTCGCCGGGAGAGGTGGAGAGATCCCTCACGTGTCCCGTCGACCGAGCCCGGATCGCGCAGGTACCGCTCGTACTGTTCGTACACAACCCACTCGTTGAGGCCGAATTCCAGACCATTTCCCGGGAGCCCCTCGGCACCGAGTCGACGGCGCCTTGGGTGCCGAGCGCCGCCACGACTGCGAGAGCAGCCCGGCGGAGAGCACCGCCGCGAAAACGCACCGTGGCTTCGAAGGCGAGATGGCAAAGCACGATGCTGAACGGGACCGACGGAAGTCCCGTGTCGGCGTAGCAGGAGACGAAGAACTTCCTGTCGCTGGAAGGCGGAACGCCGGCGGTCTCACCGCCCGGCAGCTGGTATTTCAGAAACCGACCTTCTGATCACCGTCGACGTGGAATCTCACCGGTCACGAAGGGGGCGTTCTCAAGCCGTCCGGTCCGGGACGGAGATCGTCGGCTGTCTCTGCGGCCGCCGGGACGAATCGGAATCGGTCACCCTCGCACCGATGTATTGCCCGACCACGCCCAGGGTCACGGACTCGGTGGCCACATGATGACCGAGTTCCTCACCTGGGCAGGACCTGCCCGCATCCGCCCGGGGGTCCCCGACTGCGACGAACGCGCGCTCCGCTTCTACCAACGCCACGGCTTTGAGATCACAGGCGAGCGATACCTCTGGCGAGGGCGGCTGCCAACCCCCTACATATGACCCGCGAGGCCGCATCGGCCGACGACTGCAGCTGAGGCACAAACATCGGGCCGTGCCCGCCACGGCACCGCCGTCATCGGTCATGAACATCTGGGCGAGGTTGATCAACAACTGCCGTCGATATCCGTCGGCAAACGCCGTCCTTGGGGATGGACGAAGCCAACAACCTGCTTCCGAGCCGCCGAGGACTCCTGCACGGCGAAGCCGCTGGTGTCGAGGCGAACGCGGCGCGCTCGGCATCTGAGTGATCCACCCCACGACACTCCGGGACACAAGGGAGGCACTTCGGGCCGCGAGACTCCCAAGCGCTTGTATGCGCGGATCAGAGAAGTAGCTTCGCTATCAGCAGTCACACTCTCCCGGGCGGTGCAGGCGTATCCGTGGCCGAGACCGCGGACCGTCCGGCTGAAGTCAAGGCCCGTGAGGTGAACGACAGGAGCCTCACTGACCGCCGCCAGCTTTGAAGGAGTTCCGCCGATGAAGACCGTCACCCACTGGATCGGTGGCAAGCCCCTCGGAGACCCTGCAGGCTCCTCCGGCGCCTGGGGCCCCGTGACCGACCCCGCGACCGGAGAGGTCACTGCGCAGGTCGCGATGGCCGGCGCCGACGAGGTCGACGCCGCGGTCGCCGCAGCGAATGAGGCCTACGCCACCTGGCGCACGTCCTCGCTCGCGCAGCGGACCGCGATCCTCTTCCGCTACCGCGAGCTACTGAACGCGCGCCGCGACGACCTCGCCGCGCTCATCACCGCCGAGCAGGGTAAGGTCCACGCGGACGCGCTGGGCGAGGTGGCCCGGGGCCTGGAGATCGTCGAACTGGCCTGCGGGCTCGGCATGGCGCTCAAGGGCGACACGTCCACGGAGGTGTCCAGCCACGTCGACGTGGAGTCGGTCCGCCAGCCCCTCGGTGTGATCGCCGGCATCTCACCGTTCAACTTCCCCGCGATGATCAGCATGTGGATGTTTCCCATGGCGATCGCCTGCGGGAACACCTTCGTGCACAAGCCGAGCAGCAAAGCCCCGTCCGCGTCCATGCTGCTGGCAGAACTCGCGGCCGAGGCCGGGGTGCCCGACGGTGTGCTCAACATCGTCCACGGCGACGAGGTCGCGGTGAACGCGCTGCTCGACCACCCGGACGTGGCGGCCGTGTCATTCGTGGGCTCCACGCCGGTCGCCCGCCACGTCTACAGCAGGGCGTCCGCCAGCGGCAAGCGTGTCCAGGCGCTCGGCGGCGCGAAGAACCACATGCTGGTACTGCCCGACGCCGACCTCGATGCGGCCGCCGACGCCGCCGTGACCGCCGCCTACGGCTCCGCAGGCCAGCGGTGCATGGCAGTCTCCGTTGTGGTCGCGGTCGGCTCGGCCGGCGACGCGCTGGTATCCCGCATCGCCGAGCGGGCCACGAAGGTCAAGATCGGCCCGGGCAATGACCCGACCTCCCAGATGGGCCCGCTCGTCACCAAGACACATCGCGACGAGGTGGCCAACTATGTCGCGGGCGCGGCCGCCCAGGGAGCCGACGTGGTGCTCGACGGCAGGGACTTCACCGTCGACGGCCTCGAGAACGGGCACTGGATGGGCATCTCGCTTCTGGACAAGGTCAGCACCGACTCGGAGGCCTACCGGAACGAGATTTTCGGCCCGGTCCTGTGTGTGCTCCGCGCGGGGACCTACGAGGAGGCCATGCGCGTCATCAACGGTTCCCCGTTCGGCAACGCCAGCTCGATCTTCACCCGCGACGGCGGCGCGGCCCGCCGGTTCCAGCTGGAGGTCGAGACCGGCATGGTCGGCGTGAACGTACCGATGCCGGTGCCGGTGGGCCACCACTCCTTCGGGGGCTGGAAAGACTCCGCCTTCGGCGACCACCGCATGTACGGCAGCGAAGCCATACACTTCTACACGCGGGGCAAGGTCATCACAACCCGCTGGCCGGACACGGCCGAGGCGCCGGCCGGTCCGGACCTGCGTTTCCCCACATCCCGCTGAGCGCTCGGGGCCGCACGCGCAGCCACACCCGCTCCCCCACAGATGCCGGCGCAGCCCCGGCCCCGCACACGTTCGGGCACGCCGACGCGGTGGCCGACCGGTGCACATCGTCCCGATGACAAGCCATATGACGGTGAACGGCGGAAGCTTGACCATCGTGCACCACGACCTGGCCGCCCCCACCGGCTCGCCCCTCCCGCCGGCCGGGCCTCAGCCCCCGCAGCATGCGACCTGCGAAGCCTCCCCCGGAGGGGCACCACGGGAGGCCGCCTCCCTCCCCCACCGGCACCACGCAGATCAAGTCGGCGCCACGCGCCAAGCTCGAGCGGGTCCGAGGAGCCGCCGGCCCCGACTCCCGCCAGACCTGTGCCGAGACGCCGACTCCGGCCACGGCACACCGTCAAGCAGCCGACGGTGTCTACAGCAGCGGGCGGACCTGCCCCGCGGTGGCCGCGTTGTCGAGCACCAGCAGGACGTACTTGCCCGCCAGCGCGACCGGTACAGCTCCGAGCACTCCTCCAGCCAGGATGGGATCCCCGAGGCGGCGGCACCGAGTGTACGCAGCCTCTCCAGCATGGCCGCGGACGCCAGCGAGCCCGGCATCGTAGCCGTGAGGGTTCACACACAACTGACTGCGGGTGAAGCACCGTTGCCTCGGCGTGGGAAAGTGCTGTGAACCAGCCCTTGGCCCGGATGCCCGGATGACGATGCTCATGGCCGGAAGTCGGCAATGAGTTCTCGGCTGACTCGCATATCAGGAGCTGAGCGCCCGTAGCCAGAGACACTCATAGGTACTTGGAACTGGGGCCGCCCCTGCCGGGGCTAAGCTCTCCCGGCGGGGGCGGCTCGGGGAACTACGCTGCTTGAGCAGTTTCCTTTCGAAGTCACAGGGGCTGTTCGGGCCTCTGGCCCCACTGTGTTCGTGTACACGGAGTACGCGTCGTACCTCTGCGGGTGCCGAACCATCGGTCCGGCCGGTGGGCTGTCGGTCGCGCGTCGGCCCTCGCGGAACCACACTGGTCATCGGGGCCGCCTCGTCGGAAGGGCGTACCCACGACAAGAGGACGGACCCATGCCACGGACGCGTCTCCCGGACCGCTGCGATTCCTGGTCTTCGGTGCGGCGCTGCGGGCCGATTCGGCCAACGCCCGCCTCGCCTCACTCGTGGCCCGGCTCATCTCCGACACCGGTGCCACCGTCGACCTCGCCGCCATGCGCGACTTCGACATGCCCTTGTACGACGGCGACATGGAGGCCCGCGAGGGGCTGCCGCGCGGCGCCCTCGCCCTGCGCGACCGACTCGACCGGAGTGACGCCTTCGTCATCTCCTCGCCGGAGTACTACGCCTCCGTGCCGGGAGTACTGAAGAACGCGATCGACTGGGTCTCCCGTGTCCGGCCGCAGCCGTTCAAGACCAAGCACGCGCTGCTCGTGTCCGCCTCGCCGTCCCTGGTGGGCGGCAACCGCGGGCTGTGGGCCCTGAGGATCCCCCTGGAACACCTGGGCACCCGCGTCTACCCGGACATGTTCAGTGTGGCCAACAGCTACCAGGCCTTCACCGAGGACGGAACGCTGGCCGACCCCGGGCTGCGGCGACGTCTCACCGATACCGTGGCGGGTTTCCTCAGCCTCGTCGAGGCGGACGTGCGCTAGGTCTGTCTGGAACGCCGGTGGTACGAGTTCCTGGGAGACCGCACCGAGGCAGCCATCACCCAACGGGCCGAGGCGTGAGGCGAACGCAGCGGGCCGGGTTCACAGGCGCACGATGACCAGGGCGGTGTCGTCGGTGGCGCCACCAGGTGGGAGCAGGTCGTCGAGCACGGCGTCAGCGACGGCTTCGGGCTCCTCCGCCCGGTGGCGGGCCAGGGAGTCGGCGAGCCGGGCGAGGCCGGTGTCGATGTCCTCGCGGCGGCGTTCGATCAGGCCGTCGGTGTAGAGCACGAGAACGGCGCCCTCGCGGAAGGCCGTGACGGCCTGGACCCGGGGGGCGTGCTGAGGGCGGGCGGCCAGTGGCGGGTCGGTGGCCTGGTCCAGGAACTGGACGGTCCCGTCCCTCTGCAGGAGCCCGGGCGGGGGGTGGCCGGCGCTGCTGTAGGTGATGGTGCGGGTCTCCCAGTCGACGAATGCCGTGGCCACGGTGGTGTTCTCGGCGCCGTCGATGGTGCGGGCGTACAGCCCGAGGACTTCCAGGGCGCGGGCGGGTCCTTCGGCGACGAGGGAGGCGGCGGTGAGGGCGCTGCGCAGTTGTCCCATGACGCCGGCGGCGGCCAGGCCGTGGCCGACGACGTCGCCGACAGCGACGGAGATGCGGTCGCCGGGCAGATCAACCAGGTCGTACCAGTCGCCGGCCACGTTCAGCGCTTCGGCGGCGGGCCGGTAGCGTACGGCCGCCGGATGCCGGCCGACCGGCCGGGGAGCGGGCAGCATGGCTTCCTGCAAGGTCAGCGCGACTTCCCGGGCGCGGATGAGCTCGGTGACGTCCTCCGCCCGGTGCAGCAGCAACGCCACCCGCCCATCCGGTCCGAACACAGGAATGTTGGTCATGTTGAAGTACCGCTCGTGCCACACTCCGGGCTGATCGGGGTCCTCCCTGTCGTGGCGTTGCAACGCTACGATGCTGCGCTCACCGGTGTCGGCCGCCTGGCGCAGTGACGCCAGGATTCTGAGCAGGAGAGGCTCGGCGCGGGCTTTTTCGGGGTGGTCCTCAGGCACGAAGTGACCGATCACTTGTTCGCGTGGAAGGCCCCGCAGGCGCAAGAACTCCGCGTTGGCGTCCGCGTAGACCAGCTGCGGAGTCACTAGCGCCACCGCCCCGGGAAGGGCCTGGAACACCGCCGCGTAGTCGATCGCCGGTACCTTCATGACTTCCCTGCCTTGCCCGCAACTCTGTCTCTTTTCACGATACGAGCGGGGAGTCACAGCCGGCCCCACGAGCCCTCGGCAGACGCGACGGGGCCGACGGTCCGCGACCGCCGGCCCCAAGGCATCGTTTCGGCGGAAGCCCGCCCTGACCTGCGCCTACAGCACCGGCAGGTTCTTCCGCAGCTCGAACGCGGTGATCTCGGACCGGTACTCCTCCCACTCCTGGCGCTTGTTGCGCAGGAAGTGACGTCGGCCTGAACCGACCTCGCGCCATCGACGTGGGCGCAGCGCTGACCTGTGCTCGCGGGGTGGTCATTGGTGGTTGATGGTCGCTGTGGGCCACTCTTCGACGGCCCACAGACGGCCCAGCTCGGGCGACGCTCTGACTGGCTGCAGGACGTCTCAGGCGAGCGGGCCGATGCCTTGCAGAAGGACACGCGTCCAGGTGCATCTTGCAGCTGGAAGGCTGACAGGGACAGGGTCCGCCGCCGCGCAGGGGGCGGCCGGAACCGCATGTGTTGCTGCTGGCCGATGAGTGGGGTTCCCGTATCGAGCACGCCTTGGAGCGCCGCTTCGGCGGCTTCGGCGTCTTCTGAGCAGATGACGTCCCGCAGGTGGCTGCCGGAGGGTACGGGCGCCCCATCGAACATCTCCACGGCTCCGTTGATTGCGATGACCTCTAGGTTGGTGTCGTGGACGCAGATGGCGATCTGGTCCTGTGGGAACAGTTGGCGTAGTGGAGAGGCGTTCCACTGCTGGTCCGTCGTGAGGTGGCTTGGGACTGCCAGGGCGAACAGCTTCTCCTTCTCCAGTGGCAGCACCTGGAAGAGCACGTCGACCGTGCTCCCGGATCGGTGGCGAAGATGTGCCTCACCTGCCGCTGGAATCCGTTCCTCAGTGAGAGCCCCGGGACTGCCGGGCACGTTGGCGAGTAGCTCCCACACAGGGTGACCACAGACTTCCCTGCTGGTGCGGTCCAGCAGCTCCGTTGCTGCGCGGGACCAGGACAGGATCGTTCCCTTGCTGTCGAGCACGGCGGTGGCCGGAGTGCTGGGAGGGGAATCAGTCGGGCAGGGAGTGTGGTCGGCGCGGGCGCTCATGGTGCCTCCTCGGCATGGTGGGGCGCTCCATTTGCGAGGAGTAACCCAATTATGTGTCTACGGTCTCCCGGCGTGGGAGCAGAGCTATCGGCGTGAACCCCTGCCGGCCGCGCGTCGCCCTCTTCGTCGTGCACCAGGAGGCGTGCGCGCGCCGCGGATGGCGGGACGCATCCAGGACTCGTGACTGCAGACGTGGGCCCGCACGGTACGTACGCCGCCAGGTTGCCGGGGTTGTCGAATTCATCGTGTCCACAGTCTTGACCGACTCGACGCATGCGTCAAAGAATCGACGCGAGCGTTAAATCCGGCCGCATGGGCGTGCTGACGTCGTTCAATGTTTGACAAGGAGAGTGGGCCATGGCGTATGTGATCGACGTGGACGTGGGAGGCACGTTCACCGATGCTGTGCTCGATGACGATGCCGGGACGATCATCGCGGCGAAGACGCCGTCGACTCCGCCGGACTACTCCCGCGGAGTGCTGAATGTGCTGGGTGGGCTTGCCGAGCAGCTCGGCAAGCCGCTGGAGGAGATGCTCGCCGAGACGCATCACATCGCGCACGGCACCACGTCATCGCTCAGAAGGGGTTTGGATCCTTCGCGGAACCGCGTCTCATCGGTCTGTGGCGGCACTCGTACGGAGTCGAGTTCGTCAAGCTCATCCACCAGAAGGAGCGAGCCGGCGGCGAAGGCGCCAAGGCTGCGAAGACCTACCACCGTCAGATCAACAACGGCACCTTCTTCGCCAGGGTCCCGGAGGAGTCGCTGGCGCTTCTCTACAACGCATACAGGGAGCACCCCAAACTGACCCTGGGCTATGCACGCGAAATCGGCGGGGGAGGCTTCGACCCGCACACGGCCGCGAGCGACAGCCCGAGCTACCAGGCAGCGCTCCGGAACGGCAAGCACCCTGAGCTCCAGGCGTGCATGTACCTCGAGCACCGGGCCCGGCTTGTCAATCAAGGTGGGGTGCTGATGGTCAGGGGTGGCGGTGGGACGGCTCGCGAATGCGTACGCAGATCCGGATCCTGGAGCGTTTGACCTGGGGTTCTTCGAGGGCGGCGTACAGGGGCCGTGGCCCGGGAGTCACAGCCCGCTACTGCCACGAACCGCCCTCGACCTGCGAACAGGCCGGGGGCGGTTTCTTGTTTCCCGGCTCAAACCGGGCGGATGCCGACGATGGAAGGGCTCTACTCCGGGCCGGGGACACCTGCCCGTCCGCGGTGGATCCTCTGAAGGGCTTCGCCGAGTGTCCAGAGCGAGACACCGAGGAGGACCAGGTCTTTGAGGAGGAACTGGCCGGGCTTCGCCCAGAGTACGGGGAAGCCGTTGGCGAACATGCCGACGACTCCTGGCGTGGTGAACAGAAAACTGACGGTGCCGAGGAAGAGAACAACCGCGAGGGCGCTGCCGACGGCCGAGAGGCGCGGCCAGACCGGGTGGAGCGCGATCAGGGCGGCCGCCGCGATCTCCACCGTGCCCAGTGCGTCGGCGAGTGCCGTGAAGCTGAAGATGTCGTAGAGCCAGCTCATCAGGGGACTGTCCTCGATGAGGACCCGGCTCTCCATCTTCACGTACTTGCCTGCCCCGATCCAGGCGAGGACGACGACCAGACCGTAACGGGGCGATTATCGCCCCGGCCCCGCTCAACCGTTCGCCGACGGCCTTCAGAGGCGGGCCGTCAGGCATCGGCGGCGCTCTGCCTGATGTAGCGGATCAGGCCCGCGACGTCCTCCGGGAGCAGGCGGCCGATGGCTCCGCTGGAGTAGACCGACACCACCACCTCGCCCGAGGGGTCGAGCACGAAACCGGTCGACTGCAGGTACGGGGGGTCCGCGTTGACGAAGGCCCCCGTCGCCCGCGATACCGCGTCGGCGTCCGCCCCGTGGGCGACCGGGAAGGTCAAGCGCAGCTTGGCCACCAGGGCCTTGGTCGTCGCCTCGTCGTCCACCGAGAGGGCGATCACCTTGACGCCGAGTTCCGCGAGGGTGTCCCGCGCCCGTTCGAAGGCCCTGAGCTGGGCGTTGCAGTACGGGCACCACGAGCCGCGATAGATCAGCACCACGCCGTAGTCCCCCGCCAGTTCCTCCCGTACGGAGACACGGCCGCGTCCGGCCACGTCGACGGTCAGATCCGGAAAGGGCGATCCCGCGTTCAGCCATGTCATGGAGTTCTCCATCAGTTCGTTTCCGTCCGGTCCGCGTCGGTGATCCGCGTCGGCAGCCTGATTTTAGAGCGAGCCATCTAAATGTGACCTAAATATAGATCGCTTACTCCAATTTTTGATACCGTTTGTCTCATGAGCACTGGTGCGACATCCGGACGACTGACCCCCAAGGGGCAGGCAACCCGCGACCGCATCGTGGCTGCGGCGGCCGGGCTCATGTTCGAGGGCGGCGTGGCGGGCACGAGTACGGAAAACGTCCTCAAGGCCGCGCGGGTGGCCAGCCCCTCGCAGCTCTACCACTACTTCAGCGACAAACGAGCCCTCGTCCAGGCTGTGATCGAGCACCAGACGGAGTCCGTCCTCGGCTTCCAGCGGCCGCTGCTGAGCCGGCTCGACAGCTTCGAGGCCCTGGAAGCCTGGCGCGACGCGATCGTCGGCGCCCAGCTCGCGCGCGGGCATCACTCAGGCTGTCCGATCGGCTCACTGTCCGCCGAACTCTCCGACCGCGACCCGCGGGCCCGCACCGAACTCGCCGCCGTGTACGGCAAGTGGGAGGAGGCCATCCGCCGCGGGCTCGAAGCGATGCGGGACCGGGGCGAGCTGACCGAGGACGCCGACCCCGGCTATCTGGCCCTCGCGCTGCTCACCGCGCTCCAGGGCGGCCTGCTCATGAACCAGGCCCGTCAGGACACGGTCGCCCTGGAAACCGTCCTGACCGCGATGATCGAGCGCGTGCGCCGCCACGCGGCGACCTGACGTCAGCGCAGCCGCGCGACGACCTTCGCGGGGTCAGCCAAGTCCGACTCTGCCTTGCGGAGGTGGTCCAGCACGGGAGCGATGGAGACCATTGCCGGCTGCAGCTGTTCCATGGCTGCCGGGCCGTCGGCCAGGACCTCCATCGGCGGTGACTCGTGGACCGCGATGCTGCGGAACAGCTCGGGCCGACGTGCGGCCAGGCCGAGGACGACCGACGCGCCGAAGGACGTGCCGGCGACGTGCGCGGGGGTGTGGCCGAGCCCTTCGAGCAGCGCGCCCAAGTCAGTCAGACCCCGCCAGTCCAAGCGACCCAGGCCACTCAAACTTCGCTGGCACAAGCTCAAACTTCGATGGCACAGGACAATCACCGCCATACCTCGCATACGCTGGGAGACCCCAGGGGGGTGCCTGTGGAGGTAGCCATGCGCCCCGTTTGGAGCGGTGCGGTGTCGTTTGGTCTGGTGACGATTCCCATCAAGATGTATTCGGCAACCGAAGATCATTCGATCCGGTTCCGGCAGATTCACATGCCCGACCACGGCCTCGTCCGAAACCGCAAGGTGTGCGAGATCGAAGACCGCGAACTCGCCCCAGAAGAGATCGGCCGCGCCTACGAGGTCTCGCGCGACCAGCTCGTCCCCATCACCGACGAAGACCTCGACCAGCTCCCCCTGCCGACCGCGAAGGCGATCGATGTGCAGGCCTTCGTGCCCGAGGAGCGGCTCGATGCCATCCGCTACGGCAAGCCCTACTACCTCGAGCGAAACGGGGTCGTCGCCACCAAACCGTATGTACTGCTGCGCGAGGCACTCAAAAGAAGCGACAAGGTGGCCGTGGCGAAGTTCGCCTTCCACGGACGCGAGCGCGACGGCGGCGAAGGCGCCGAGCCACCCCACGCGGAGGCGCCGGCCGAGCCCAAGGGCAAGGTCGTGGACCTGATGTCCGCCCTCCAGGACAGCGTGCGAGCGGCCAAGCAGAGCCGCGGCGAGGAAGTCGGCGAAGGCGAGGTCCGGGAGATGCGGCCCAAGAAGAAGGCCCCCGCCAAGAAGGCGACGAAGAAGACCGCCAAAAAGGCTCCGGCCAAGAAGCGGCCCGCGTCTTGGCCCCCTCCTGCGCGTCACTCGCCGAAGCGCGGCTGCTGCGGGTCGGCGTCGGGCAGGGTGAGCTCAACGAACCCCCGGCCCTCGCGGAGGACACCTTGGCAGGTGATGCTCCCGGTGGCCGTCACCGAGGTGATATCGGTGATGAGCTGGACGGTGTCACCGTGGATCGGGCGGGTTCCGGGGAAATCGTTCCCGGCCAAGAGCTGCGCGATGTCTGCCAGAGCGGCCTCGAGGGTGACCGTGTCGACGTCCTCAGCGCCGTCCGAGGTCGTAGGCGACGGACATGTGGGGGTAGCGGCTCGGTGCGGCCGTGAAGGCGGCGCCAGTGCGGGCCATCGCCTAGAAGACTGATGAAGATCTTGGTGTGATTCTGGTTGCCGTGGTCAGGTGATAGCGGGGGTGTGCCAGGTGTCGCCGTTGTGGTTGAGTCCGAGGTTGATCAGGGTTCGCAGGTTGAGGGCTGCGGCACGGGTGTGGAGCCAGGCGTTGTTCTTGATGGTGCCGCGGTAGCGGAGTCTGCGGTTGCCGTGGGCGACGAGCCAGGCGACGGCGCGTTCGACGGGTGGTCTCCATCGTCGGTAGGCGGCTTGCCAGTCGGGGTCGGTGCTGGCCTGGTGGCGGGCAGCGGTGAGCAGGTCGTGGTGGGGGCGGATGGTGACGATCCGGCCGGTCTTGGCGGTGGTGCACTGCTTGCGCAGGGGGCAGCTGGCGCACTGGTCGGTGAAGAGCGCTTTGCGTTGCATGTGCCGCCCGGACGGCTCGCTGAGCGGGACGGTGTGTCCGGCGGGGCAGGTCACCGTGCTGCCCGCGGTGTTGATGGCGAAGTCGTCGAGGCTGAACCCGCCAAGGACAGCCGTCTTCAGCGGGGCGGGCTTGAGGAAGAGTCGGTGTCCTGCTCGGTGCAGGATCTGGCAGGTGTCGCCAGTGGAGTAGGCGCTGTCGCCGAAGACGTCCACCGGGCTGTCTTCGTCGGCGAGCAAGTCGATGCCGACAGTGGCCTCGTGGTGCTCGGTTCCGGTTGCCGGCCGCAGAGCGAGGGCGGTGTATAAGCCGGTCTCGGGCTCGACGGCCAGGTGGGCCTTGAAGCCGTCCTGCCGGTGGGTGCGGGTCTTGTGGACGTGGCGGGCTTCGGGGTCGACGGTGGAGATCATCCGGTCGTAGGCGGTGCCCTGAGTGATGCGCCAACGCCCGTCACGGCCGTTGGAGTCCTCGGCGGGTTCGACGTCCTGTCCTGCGACCAGGGCCAGCAGGCCGAGCGCGTTCGCGGCTTTCTCCCCGAGCTGTTGGTCGGGCAGGTGGCCCAGCAGCCGCACCGCGTCGGTGACCAGTGCGTCGATGAGGTCGGCTCGGGCCTGCTCGTCGTTCCAGGCGATGCGGGGTTTGCCCGGGTCGGTGTAATCGTGGGCGGTGCACTGGATTGCTGCTTGTTCGGCCGCGTGTGGGACCTCACGGATGACTGTCCTGATGGCGGCGATGATCTGGGTGACCGTGTCCTGGGTGGCGACCGCGTCGTCCAGCACGGTGGAGTCCAGCGCCCGACGGTGCTTGCCTTTCAGTACTCCGGTGCTCTTCACGACTTCGCGTACGGTCTCGAAGATCCGGTTCGGACGGGCGGAGCGGGCCAGCCGGCGGCGGAAGTAGGCCAGCAGCGACGGGTCGAACGCCATGTCGTAAAGGCCCAGCCCGCACGCGGCCTTCCACCGCAGGTCACACCGCAATTCCTGCACGGTCTGGTAATCCGACAGCCCGTGCAGGGCCTGCAGAGTGATCGCAGCGGCCAGGATCTGCGGCGGCATACTCGGCCGCCCGTTCGCCGACGGATACATGTCCGCGAACATCTGAGCCGGAAACAGCCTCCCCCGATGCTCGGCCAGAAACGCGAACACACTCCCGACTGGGATCAAACCCCGACACGTCTCCCACACGTCCGGCCCGACCGTCTCCCCGACCCACTCACCCATCGCCACGACACGAGTCTGGGCCTGCCACTCACACCGCAAGGCCAGAACCTCAAGATCTTCATCAGTCTTCTAAAGGGTGTTGCAGAAGGCCGTGATCAGGCAGGTCGGAGTGGTGATCGGAGGTGTGTGGTCATGCGGCGATGGCGAGGTTGTGCATGCGGGCGACGGCCTGGACGGCGTGGTGGAGGCCGTTGCCGCGTTGCCGACAGTCGCGGAGGATCTTGTAGTTCTTCATGCGGGAGAAGGTGTGCTCGACGCGGGCGCGGACCTTGCGATGCTGCGCGTTGTCCTCCTCCTCGCCCTTCAACAGCGGGCGTCCGGGGCGTTTACGGTGCGGGACAATCAGCCCGGTGTTGATATAGGCGCCGTCGCCGAGAACCGTCACGCCCTTGCAGTGCGCGGCCAGGCCGGAGTCCCGCCAGGCTTTCGCGTCCGCCGTGTTGCCGGGCACCGGCCGGGCCGCGGCCACCACCAGGCGCGTCTCCGCGTCCACGATGACCTGCACGTTCGCCGAGCACCGGTAGTTGCGCGAGGATGCTCCGACCTTGCGGTCACGGACCGGGACGAGAGTCCCGTCCACGATCCACAGCCGCTCGGCGGCATCGGTGGCGGCCCGGGCCGGCTCGAGCGCGAGCAGCGGACCGAGCCGCTGGATCACCCGGCACACCGTCGCCGGTGAGACGCCGAACAGCGGGGCGAGCTGCCGCATGGTGAGGTTCGTGCGGTAGTACACGGCCACCAGCAGCACCCGCTCGGCCAGCGGCAGCCGCCACGGACGGCCCCAGCCGCAGCCCTCGCCACCACGTTCCCGGACGGCTTTCAGTAGCCGGCCGAACTGATCGACCCGCAACCCGGTGAACGTCTCCACCCACACCCGCTCGGCCCTCAACACCCCAGCCATACAGCGGATATGCCCTGATCACGGCCTTCTGCAACACCCTTTACTGATCTTTTCGTAAGTTCGGTGGGTGTGCTGGCCTTGCGAGTGGGAGGCTTTCGGGGTGGCTTATCGACCCTCGCCTTCGGCTGCCGGCTCGTCTCTTCCTCCTTTGTCGCGGCCTCAGTTGGCGGAGGCACGGCGTGTTCGGGCGGTCGAGTTGTTCGAGGAGGGCGCCTCGAATGCGGAGATCGCGCGGGCGGTGGGTGTGTGTGCCGAGAGTGTGCGGCGTTGGCGTCGGGTGTGGGAGCAAGACGGTGCTTCGGGCCTGCGGCGGCGTGCGGCCACCGGGCGCCCGCCCAAGCTGGACGACGCCCAGGTCGAGATGGTCCGGGCCGCGTTGGCGCGAGGTGCCCGGGCTCATGGTTTCGAGGCCGACCTGTGGACCCTGGAGCGAGTCGGCGCCGTCGTGGAGCAGAAAACGGGGGTGGTGTTGTCGAGGGCGTCGGTGTGGCGGCTGCTGACCGGCCGGCTCGGGTGGAGTCTGCAACGTCCCGAGCGGAGGGCGGTCGAGCGGGACGAGTCCGAGATCGCCCGCTGGATCGCGCACGAGTGGCCGCGCATCAAAAAGGGGCCGTGAACACACGTGCCTGGATCGTGTTCCTCGACGAATCAGGTGTCTCCCTGCTGCCTCAGATCCGCCGCACCTACGCACCCCGTGGCCGGACCCCGCTGCTGCGGCACCGCCTGAACTGGAAGCGGGCGTCGATGGCCGGGGCCCTGGGCTATCACTCCACCGATCCCGAACGCGGGGCCCGTCTGTGCTTCCACCTCAAGCCCGGCAGCTACGACACCACCGCGCTCATCGAGGTCCTGGAGCAGATGAAGGTGTTCTACCGCGGCGAGCAAGTGGTGCTGGTCTGGGACGGCCTGTCCGCCCACTGGAGCCGGGCGATGCGCGCCTGGGTCGCCGAACAGGACTGGCTAACCCTGGAACGATTACCCGCCTACGCTCCCGAGCTGAACCCGGTGGAACTGCTGTGGTCCTCGCTCAAGAAGCGTGAACTCGCCAACCTCGCCGGCGACCACCTCGCCGATGTCGCCGACGCCACCGAACAAGGCATCCACCGCATCAACGCCAACCCCCGACTGCCATGGTCCTTTCTCGCCCACACCGGCCTGACCATCCACCCACCACACCCACCGAACTTACGAAAAGATCAGGGTCTGTTGCGAAAGTGGATCTTGGTCGTGGATGATCACGTTCCGTGGGGCGTGGTGATCTGACGAATGGCCAGTGGGCCCGGCTGGAGCCGTTGTTGCCGCGGGGCATCAAGCCGGGCCGTCCGCCGGTATGGACTCGGCGGCAGCTGATAGACGGCATACGGTGGCGGACCCGGACCGGTGTTCCCTGGCGTGATGTGCCAGAACGCTGCGGGCCGTGGGACCGGGCCTACGACCTGTTCCGGCGCTGGCAGCGCGATGGCACCTGGGCCCGGATCGTCACCCAGCTCCAGGCCGAGGCCGACGTGAAGGGCCTGATCACCTGGGATGTGAATGTCGACTCCACCGTGTGCCGGGCTCACCAGCACGCCGTCGGAGCGTCGAAAAGGGGGGCCTGCAAAAGGAGCCGCCTGGCGGCATCGCCGTCGAGCCGACCGACCACGGCCTCCGACGTTCCCGGGGCGGGCTGACCACAAAGATCCACCTCGCCGTCGAACAGGGGCAGAAGCCTCTGTCTGTACTGATCACGGCCGGGCAGCGGGGTGACTCGCCGCAGTTCGGGCCGGTCCTGGAGGCGATTCGGGTGCCCCGACTCGGTCCTGGCCGGCCTCGCAGTCGACCGGACCGGGTGCGGGCTGACAAGGCGTACGACTCCCGCCGCAACCGAGCGTACCTGCGAAGACGCGGAATCAAGGCGACCATCCCGGTCCCGGCGGACCGCGTCCGCAATCGTCAGAAGCTAGGCTCCCGAGGCGGTCGGCCGCCGAAGTTCGACAAGACCGACTACCGCGAGCGCCATGCCCTCGAGTGCGGAATCAATCGTTTCAAGCGCCACCGGGCCGTCGCCACGAGGTACGACAAGCTCGCCGTCCGCTACGAGGCGACAGTGCTGGTCGCAGTCCTCAACGAGTGGCTGTGACCAGCACTTTCCCAAGAGACCCTAACCGATACGCCCGGGCGAGTGCCCCGGCATCTGCCCCGCGCCCTGGATCAGGCACTCGATCAGGTAGTCGCCCGTGTCCTCGTCGTTGGTCACGCCGTGGGTCTCGCTGCGGAAGCCGGGGAAGCGGCGGTCGAAGGACTCCAGGGCGGTGAGATAGCGCAGCAGCGGGCCGTCGGGTGCGCCGATGGACTCGCCCGGCATCAGGACCGGGATGCCAGGCGGGGTGACCGTCACCATGGCGGCCGCCACCCGGCCCGCCGCCTCCGAGATCCGGACCCGCTCGGTGTCACCCCGCACCAGCCGCTGATAACAGTGCTGAGGTGGCGCCACGGGCTGCGGGAGCTGCTGGAAGGCCGTGTCCAGAAGCTCCACCAGGCGCACCGAGCGCAGTTGCTCGTGCATCTCCTGGCACAGCCCGCGCAGGGTCAGGCCCGCGTACCGGCGGGGATGCGCGGCGACGGCCTCCGGCAGGACCCGCTCCAGTGGGGCGTCGGCGTCGTAGAGGGCCTTGAAATCCGTCAGGGCGTCCAGCAGGGTGCCCCACTTGCCCTTGGTGATGCCCATGGAGAACAGGATCAGCGTGGTGTAACTGTCGGTCTTCTCCACCACAATCTTCCGGGTGGCCAGATAGGCGGTGAGCACCCGGGCCGGGATGCCCTCCTCGGCCATCTCGCCGGTGGCGCTGATCCCCGGACAGGTCAGCGTGACCTTGACGGGGTCCAACATGCAGTGGCCCTCGGTCAGCCCGGGGAAACCGTGCCAGTCGGCGCCGGGCTCCAGCAGCCAGCAGGACTGCTCGGTGCGCAGCAGCTCCGGCGGGGCTTCCTCGAACGGCAGCCGTTCGCCGGTCGCCGGGTCGGTGACCGTGTCCGGCTGCCACACCCCGAAGAACCACGGCGGCCGGTCCCCGGCGCTCTCGATCCGCCGTCGCAGGCGCACCGTCTCCTGACGGAAGCGGATCGCCTCGGTCACCGCCTCGTCGATCAGCCACTCGCCCTGCGGGCCGTCCATCATCGCCGTCGCCACGTCGAGCGAGGCGATCATTGGGTAGAGGGGCGAGGTGGTGCCGTGCATCATCAGCGCCTCGTTGAACCGGTCATGCTCCACCGGTGCCCGCGGTGCGGATCGCATGTGCACCATCGCGCTCTGCGACAGCGCCGCCAGCAGCTTGTGCGTGGACTGGGTGGCGAACACGGTCGGGCGGTCCGGGCCGGGGAAGGCATCCTCGTCCACCGACATGCCGTAACGGCCGGCGTAGAGCGGGTGGAAACGGGCGTACGCGAACCACGCCTCGTCGAAGTGCACCCGGGGCGTACTGGCGGCGAACGCGCGAGCGGTGGCTACGGCGTCGTAACTCAGGCCGTCGTAAGTGGAGTTGGTGAACACCGCGTACTGCGGGTGCGGGGACACCGCGCCCTCGGTGAGCGGATGCGCGGCGATCCGGGCCGCCACCGCGTCCGCGGCGATCTCGGCCGGGGGCAGCGGTCCCGCCAGGCCGTAGCCGTTACGGGTGGGGACCAGGTAGACCGGCCGGGCACCCGAGACGACCAGGCCGTGCAGCACGGACTTGTGGCAGTTGCGGTCCACCAGCGCGATCTCGTCGCGGGTGACGCTGAAATGGCCTACCAGGCGATTGCACGTCGAGTCGCCGTGCAGCACGAAGTAGGTGAGTTCGGAGCCGAACACACGGGCCGCGTTGCGCTCCGCCTCGCCGATCGGGCCGGTGTGCTCGAACAGCGAGCCCAGTTCCTCGACCGAGATCGACAGGTCGCTGCGCAGCAGCCGCTCTCCGAAGTAGTCGTGGAAGGCGCGTCCCGCCGGCGACTTGAGGAAGGCGACACCGCCGGAGTGGGCCGGGGTGTGCCAGGAGTATTCGTGGGCGTCGTCGAACCGGCGCAGTGCCCGGAAGAACGGCGGCAGCACGGATGCCCGGTAGGCGTGGGCGGCGGTGGTGATGCGGCCCGCGATGAAGCCCGGGGTGTCCTCCAGCGGCCAGACGTAGCCCACGACCGACTCGGACACCCACAGCGGCAGGTCCCCCAGGCCCTCGTCGGCCATCACCAAGAAGACCGGCAGGTCCCGGAATCGGCGGCCGATCCGGCGCAGCACAGCGCCGCCGCCTGGGGTCCCGTCGAGGGTGCTGCCCGGCCGGGCGAGTGTGCCTCCCGGCGCGGCGAGCGCGGCGCCGGGCCCGTCACCGGCGGCCCTGGGAAGGCCCCAGGCCACCAGCGCCGCCGCCAGACCAGCCTCGGTGCGCAGTACCGCGTCCGCGTCCTCCGCCGTTACCACCCACCGGACTTCGAAGCCGCCCGCCTCGATCGCGTCCCGGATCTTCCGTAACTGCTGGGACTCGGCGCCCTCGCCCCGAGGGTGTTCCGGTACCGCGACCAGGATCCTGCTGTCGGCCATGCGCTCTCCCGCCCTCCACGGCGGCCCCCGGCCGCCCCGGCCAGTGTCCTGGCGGCGCACCGGGCAGAACGGCGGCCGGGACGGCAAACCACCGCTATGGCGGAAACCGCCGTCCCGACGTTGACTTTCGAAACACGCCCTACTGATCTTTTCGTAAGTTCGGTGGGTGTGTTGGGTGGATGGTCATGCCGGTGTGGGCGAGAAAGGACCATGGCAGTTGTGGGTTGTGGTTGATGCGGTGGATGCCTTGTTCGGTGGCGTCGGTGACGTCAGCGAGGTGGTCGCCGGCGAGGTTGGCGAGTTCACGCTTCTTGAGCGAGGACCACAGCAGTTCCACCGGGTTCAGCTCGGGAGCGTAGGCGGGTAATCGCTCCAGAGTGAGCCAGTCCTGCTCGGCGACCCAGGCGCGCATCGCCCGGCTCCAGTGGGCCGACAGGCCGTCTCGGACCAGCACCACTTGCTCGCCGCGGTAGAATACCTTCATCTACTCCAGGACCTCGATGAGCGCGGGGGTGTCGTAGCTGCCGGGCTTGAGGTGGAAGCACAGACGGGCCCCGCGTTCGGGATCGGTGGAGTGATAGCCCAGGGCCCCGGCCATCGACGCCCGCTTCCAGTTCAGGCGGTGCCGCAGCAGCGGGGTCCGGCCACGGGGTGCGTAGGTGCGGCGGATCTGAGGCAGCAGGGAGACACCTGATTCGTCGAGGAACACGATCCAGGCACGTGTGTTCACGGCCCCTTTTTGATGCGCGGCCACTCGTGCGCGACCCAGCGGGCGATCTCGGACTCGTCCCGCTCGACCGCCCTCCGCTCGGGACGTTGCAGACTCCACCCGAGCCGGCCGGTCAGCAGCCGCCACACCGACGCCCTCGACAACACCACCCCCGTTTTCTGCTCCACGACGGCGCCGACTCGCTCCAGGGTCCACAGGTCGGCCTCGAAACCATGAGCCCGGGCACCTCGCGCCAACGCGGCCCGGACCATCTCGACCTGGGCGTCGTCCAGCTTGGGCGGGCGCCCGGTGGCCGCACGCCGCCGCAGGGCCCAAACGCCGCCTTCCTTCCACACCCGACGCCAACGCCGCACACTCTCGGCACACACACCCACCGCCCGCGCGATCTCCGCATTCGAGGCGCCCTCCTCGAACAACTCGACCGCCCGAACACGCCGTGCCTCCGCCAACTGAGGCCGCGACAAAGGAGGAAGAGACGAGCCGGCAGCCGAAGGCGAGGGTCGATAAGCCACCCCGAAAGCCTCCCACTCGCAAGGCCAGCACACCCACCGAACTTACGAAAAGATCAGTAAAGCGTGTTGCAGAAGGCCGTGAACTGGGAATCTCTGGTGTATGGCTGGGGTGTTGAGGGCCGAGCGGGTGTGGGTGGAGACGTTCACCGGCTTGCGGGTGGATCAGTTCGGGCGGCTGCTGAGGGCGGTCCGGGAGCGTGGTGGTGAGGGCTGCGGGTGGGGCCGCCCGTGGCGGCTGCCGTTGCCGGAACGGGTGCTGCTGGTGGCCGTGTACTACCGCACGAACCTCACCATGCGGCAGCTCGCGCCCTTGTTCGGGATCTCGCCGGCCACTGTGTGCCGGGTCATCCAGCGCCTTGGACCACTCCTTGCGCTCGAGCCGGTGCGGCCCCCCCAGCAGGCGGCGGACCGGTTGTGGATCGTGGACGGGACACTGGTCCCGGTCCGCGATCGGACGGTGGGCACGTCTTCGCGCAACTACCGGTTCTCGGCGAACGTGCAGGTCATCGTGGACGCGGACACACGCCTGGTGATTGCTACGGCTCGCCCGGTGCCGGGCACCACGGCGGATGCGAAGGCCTGGCGTGAGTCCGGTCTGGCCGAGCACTGCGAGGGTGTGACCGTGCTCGGTGACGGTGCCTACATCAACACCGGCCTGATCGTCCCTCATCGCAAACGGCCCGGGCGGCCGCTACTGAAGGGCGAGGAAGAGGACAATGCCGCGCACCGCAAGGTCCGCGCTCGGGTGGAGCATGTGATCGGCCGGATGAAGAACCACAAGATCCTCCGCGACTGCCGACAGCACGGCAACGGCCTCCATCACGCTGTCCAGGCCGTCGCCCACATGCACAACCTCGCCCTCACCGCATGAGCAGACCGCGCCGCCCCCGCAGCTCAGGCTGCCAGTTCACGGCCTTCTGCAACACCCTTTAAAGGGTGTTGCAGAAGGCCGTGATCAGGGCATATCCGCTGTATGGCTGGGGTGTTGAGGGCCGAGCGGGTGTGGGTGGAGACGTTCACCGGGTTGCGGGTCGATCAGTTCGGCCGGCTACTGAAAGCCGTCCGGGAACGTGGTGGCGAGGGCTGCGGCTGGGGCCGTCCGTGGCGGCTGCCGCTGGCCGAGCGGGTGCTGCTGGTGGCCGTGTACTACCGCACGAACCTCACCATGCGGCAGCTCGCCCCGCTGTTCGGCGTCTCACCGGCGACGGTGTGCCGGGTGATCCAGCGGCTCGGTCCGCTGCTCGCGCTCGAGCCGGCCCGGGCCGCCACCGATGCCGCCGAGCGGCTGTGGATCGTGGACGGGACTCTCGTCCCGGTCCGTGACCGCAAGGTCGGAGCATCCTCGCGCAACTACCGGTGCTCGGCGAACGTGCAGGTCATCGTGGACGCGGAGACGCGCCTGGTGGTGGCCGCGGCCCGGCCGGTGCCCGGCAACACGGCGGACGCGAAAGCCTGGCGGGACTCCGGCCTGGCCGCGCACTGCAAGGGCGTGACGGTTCTCGGCGACGGCGCCTATATCAACACCGGGCTGATTGTCCCGCACCGTAAACGCCCCGGACGCCCGCTGTTGAAGGGCGAGGAGGAGGACAACGCGCAGCATCGCAAGGTCCGCGCCCGCGTCGAGCACACCTTCTCCCGCATGAAGAACTACAAGATCCTCCGCGACTGTCGGCAACGCGGCAACGGCCTCCACCACGCCGTCCAGGCCGTCGCCCGCATGCACAACCTCGCCATCGCCGCATGACCACACACCTCCGATCACCACTCCGACCTGCCTGATCACGGCCTTCTGCAACACCCTTTAAAGCGTGTTGCAGAAGGCCGTGAACTGGGAATCTCTGGTGTATGGCTGGGGTGTTGAGGGCCGAGCGGGTGTGGGTGGAGACGTTCACCGGCTTGCGGGTGGATCAGTTCGGGCGGCTGCTGAGGGCGGTCCGGGAGCGTGGTGGTGAGGGCTGCGGGTGGGGCCGCCCGTGGCGGCTGCCGTTGCCGGAACGGGTGCTGCTGGTGGCCGTGTACTACCGCACGAACCTCACCATGCGGCAGCTCGCGCCCTTGTTCGGGATCTCGCCGGCCACTGTGTGCCGGGTCATCCAGCGCCTTGGACCACTCCTTGCGCTCGAGCCGGTGCGGCCCCCCCAGCAGGCGGCGGACCGGTTGTGGATCGTGGACGGGACACTGGTCCCGGTCCGCGATCGGACGGTGGGCACGTCTTCGCGCAACTACCGGTTCTCGGCGAACGTGCAGGTCATCGTGGACGCGGACACACGCCTGGTGATTGCTACGGCTCGCCCGGTGCCGGGCACCACGGCGGATGCGAAGGCCTGGCGTGAGTCCGGTCTGGCCGAGCACTGCGAGGGTGTGACCGTGCTCGGTGACGGTGCCTACATCAACACCGGCCTGATCGTCCCTCATCGCAAACGGCCCGGGCGGCCGCTACTGAAGGGCGAGGAAGAGGACAATGCCGCGCACCGCAAGGTCCGCGCTCGGGTGGAGCATGTGATCGGCCGGATGAAGAACCACAAGATCCTCCGCGACTGCCGACAGCACGGCAACGGCCTCCATCACGCTGTCCAGGCCGTCGCCCACATGCACAACCTCGCCCTCACCGCATGAGCAGACCGCGCCGCCCCCGCAGCTCAGGCTGCCAGTTCACGGCCTTCTGCAACACCCTTTAGGCGAGGGCGTCCACGATCCCGGCGAACGGATCTCGCGGCCATCCGCTGATTTCCACAGCGACAGCGCCCACCGCGGGCCGGTCGAACGTCAAGGTGAACGGCCGCACCACCTGCGCGTAGCTCCCGACATCCTTGAGGAGCGCGTCCGTGTCGATGTCGGTGCTGCTCAGTCCGACGACGTGCAGGAGCGTGCAGTGCATACCCTGCTCCGGCACGCTCTGCAGTCCCGGCGGGGCTGCTAATCCCTTGTACGGCGCGGCGAGGGCTCATCCGGAGTCGGCAGGATGTGCCAGTGCAGATCGCCTCAGCCCGCCGACCAGATACTCCCGACGCGTTCGAAGAAGCTCTCCATCGCGCCCTTCCTGTCGGCTGGCGTCCCGCCCATCCTCCCGGTGCCGCACGGGCCTGCGCTATCCCCAGCTTCCTGGTGCTGTGGTCAGGGGGCGCCACCCGACCAGTTGAAGCGGGCGGGTCACCGGGGTCGCAGATCGTACAGCGCACGGCCACCAGGGAATTGCCCGAGCTCGGTGGGCAGGGCGGCGCCGGTGGCGATCTCATCCGGCGTCCAGCCCGTGGCTCCCAGGAGCAGCCCGTCCAACGATGGCGTGCGCGGCGGGGGCCGGCCCGGCTGCCATCAGCTGTCGGCGTACTCCCTGACGGTGATCTCCAACTCGGTGAGGGTCTCCGCGACTGGGCTGATGCCGAGGATCTCCAGCATGGACACGCAGTCGGCGGCGTAGCGGCCCAGTTCCACGATCAGGTCGAAGAACGCGCCTTGGTCGCGGCCGAAGAGATCCACCAGGAGTTCAGCCATGCGTTGCATGTCCTGGGCATGGATGGCGCGGAGCAGGCCGAGCAACGGATTGTCGCTGCCGGCGTTGCGGTGGCTAGCGGAGAGTTCGTCCAGGAGCTGTTCGGTGGAGACGTTCTTGTGACCGGCCAGGACGGTCGTCAGATCGTGCGCGCAGATCGCGGTACCGATCGCGAGGAACTCCACTCGTCGCATGCCGCCTTCGTCCGCGTCCGCTCGCGCGGCTCGGCTGACGACCTGGCAGTCGGGTGCATCGATGCGCCGGGCTGGTTCGGGCTGGCCGGCAGCAGCGTGGGAAGCGTGCAGGAGTTCCATCACCATCATGTGGTCAGAGGGCATGGCAGCATCCTCCCGTGCGCCACGACGGCGCGAGGCAGAACGCTGGAACCCGCCTGCGGCGCTGTTGAAACGCCGGGTCCTCAACCCCACGGGCCCGGCAGACGCCGTACACGTCCCCGGGCCCGTGGCGTTCAGTGAGCTATTCGACGGGGCCGGGAGGATCGGGTGCGCGGTGCACACCCGAGACGCGGATGGACGCACACCGCTCGCGTCACGCCGAGTGGACGTGCGCCGGTAGTCCCGCGCTCAACCCTGGCGGCGTCGACGCAGAGCGGTCCGCGGGGGGGTTCGGTCGGTCGGTGGCGCCGCGAGCGGCTACGCGGTTTCGGCGGCTTCGGCGGCTTCGGGGGCGGGTACAGAGCCGCTCGTAGCCGAATCGCGTCGGTGAATCGCTGGAGTTGCTTCAGGCGCTCCGGCGAGAGGTACAGCGGGACCGGGTCAACCATGCGGGCCTCCCTGCTCGGGTGTTGGTCCTCTGCACCCTCACCCCTCTCCGCCACCTCCAGGACGTGCGCGTCGGCCGCATCCCGGCAGGTGCTCCGGCGGCCTCGTCATCCGTCCCGCGAGGCGGGGCGCGCCGCTGGCCCGGCGTACCAGGTGGTGTCGCCACTGACGCCCACGGGCGTCGGGTCCGTGGGCGTCAGCGCGTGGCGTCGGTCAGCTTTGCTGCATGGCCTTGAGGTCGCGCAGCGTCAATTCGTTCGTGCCGCGGTCGGCCGCGCTGCTCTCGGTCCAGGCGAGGATCGCGGGGTGCGCCTGCTCATACGGGGCGCCAGCGGCCGTGTTCTTCCATCGGAGTCGGCGACTTGGGTGAGGTAGGCGGCCAGGGCGTGCGGGCCGCCGAGGTTGTAGCCGAGGGCGTTGCGCTGCGGCAGGATCGGCAGGAGCCCCTTCTCTGTCTGGGCCCAGAACAGGCTGCGGCCGGTGATGAAGCGGTTGAAGGTGTCGTCGGGACGCAGGTCGAGCGGAGCGTATGTCTGGTAGGTCCACTGGTCCGTGCCTCCCTCGCCGACGTGTTTGAAGTGTTCGCCGACGACGGGCAGCCCGAACTCGGGGCATAGAAGGCTCGGTGGCACACACAGCCCGAGCCGCCGACGGCCGACGGGCTGTTCTTGTCCTCCGTGACGCACGGGTGGAACAGGGCCGGGATCTTCGCCCGCTCCACGAGCGTGCGGCGCATCGCGTTCGGTTCGCAGCGCACCAGCACCGCCCCCGGCGCCGCCCGGGGGCTTCGTGCTTCCCGGAGGAGATCGCCGTGCCCACGTACGAGGCCCTCCCCCGCTTTCGTTGCCGAAGTGGCGCGTCATCTGTCGGCCGTCGGCTCGATGTTTCATCCGTTTCACGGTGTGCGGTGCAGGCGGCTTGATGCCCTGCGTCCCGGAGCGGCAGCAACGGGCGAGCGCCAGATTACCGATGCGGCCGTTGCCTTCGGCAGGATGGGCGCCATGACCGAGATCCGCACACCCCGCCTCCTCCTCCGTCGCTGGCATGACGACGACCTCGCGCCGATGGCGGACATCAACGCGGACCCGCGGGTCATGCGCTGGATTGACGACGGCTCGGTGCGCGACCTGGACCACACGGCAGAGGCCATCGAGCGGTGGGAGGAGGAGTGGGACGAGGATGGCTTCGGACTCTTCGCCGTCGAACTGCTGGCCTCGGGTGAACTGGCAGGCTTCACGGGTCTGTCCGTGCCCGAGTTCCTGCCGGAGGTACTGCCCGCCGTGGCCATCAGCTGGCGACTCGGCTCACCGTTCTGGGGCCAGGGATACGCGTCCGAAGCCGCCCACGCCACGCTGGAGTTCGCGCTCCAGGACCGCGGCCTCGACCGCATCATCAGCATCAACCGGGTGGGTGACGACGCCTCCGAGAACGTCATCCGCAAGCTCGGCATGGTGCCCGAGCGAGAGACGGCGCACCCGGTGTATGCCTATCCGCTGCGCGTTCACACCATCGACCTCACCGAGTTCCAGGCGTGAACCGGCCACGTCATCGAACATCGCAAGACAGCCGACCGCTGTCCATACGTCCCCGAATGATCACCACGAAGCGGACACCCAGGCGAAGGATGTCACATTTCCGTCGCTGACCTGCGCTTTCACGGAACTGCGGCCAGAGCCAATTTCAAAGAGCCCTATCAGGAGGCCTGGTTGCTGGTGTTCGGCACGGCCCAGTCGATGCGGCAGCACCTACAACAGGCGCTCGGCGTCACCCCGACCGCCTATCGCCGGCTTTTCCGGGCCGGGAACGACGGGATGGGAAGCGGCGGAGCCGAGAGTGACGGCGGTGTCGGCTCCCGGCGCTGAACGGCCGGCCCGGCGTACCTCGCCCCACCAGCCGACCCCCGTCAGCACCAGGGTGAGGCCGACTCCGGCCAGGATGGCCGTGGACGGTGCCACCACCTTCAGGAGCGCACCGGCGAGCGACCCTGTCGCCGCGTAACCCGCACCCGCCGCCGCGTACATCACTGAGTAACCCGCGGCCAGAGCGCCCGGCGGAAGTGCCTCGCGCAGGGACAGATTGCGGGTGAGCATCGCGCACGACTGGAGCGTGCCCCCCACGACCAGCGCGGCGGTGATCCCGGCCGGGTGAGGCGTCAGCGCCGTGAGGGCCACGCAGGCCGATGTCCCGGCCATCAGCACCACGCTGCGGATGCGCAGCCGCCCGGGCCAGGACCGAAGACCGTGAACGAAGGCGCCGAGCCCCCCACCCACCGCCATCCCGGTCAGCAGCGGACCGGACCAGCCGACGCCGACGCCGCGCTGTTCGAGCAGGGCCGGGAGCACGAGTTCGGCCAGACCCAGCAGGGCCAGACTGGCCGCGCCCATGACGTACACCGGCCAGGCGCCGGTCAGGAGTCGCACCAGCGACGCGCCCGTCCGGTCCTCACCGCCCGTATCGTCCGCGCCCCAGCCGGCCGGAAGCAGCCACAGACCCGCGATCGACGACGCCATCAGGGCGGCGCCGAGGAACAGCGGGACGGGCGATGCGACACCGAGGGCCAGACCGGCAACCGCGGCCGGGGAGACGGCCCAGATGCCGGCCGTCAGTATCGACTCGACGGACAGCGCCTGCGCTGTCGCACGCTCCGGGACGAGCACGGTGAGCAGCGTGCGCAGGCCACCGGTGACAGCCGCCGGGGCGGCACCGGCGAGACAGGCAAACCCGGCGAGGACCGCCGGATACGCGTCGGGGAACACCCCGAGGCCCGCGAAGGCGGCGGCTCCGACCGCGAGCCCGACGGCCAGGTGAGCGCGGGCTCGGTCGGGGCGCATGCGCATCCCGAGAATGGGGGCGCCGGCGATCTCGCCGATGACGTAGGCCGCCGCGAGGATCGCGCCCAGGGAATAGCCGCCGGGGCGTTCGCGCACCAGGAAGACCAGGGCCAACGGGGCCATGGCCACCGGCATGCGGGCGCCGACGGTGGTGCAGGACCAGATCAGGACCTGCCTCGAGGCGACGTCGCGGTAGCTCATGCGGCGACGCTAGAGGCCGACACTGACATTGAGCTTGGGGCATGGCCCTGCGGGATCTTCGGGGGCTGCGGGTAGGGTGCGTCGGGTCCGGTTCTTCCGGCACGGCTGGATCACTGACCGAAGCGTCTCCTTGCAGGCGACTTCTTAACGCTGATCGACGGCTGGTCGAACCTCCCGACGCACGTGCGTCCCTGTTGGGAACCCGTGGCCACGGCCAGCGTGGACCACTGCTACCGAATGTCCGGTCAGCACAACCCTGCGGAACACGTGCCAAGCAGGTTGTGGCGGAGGTCTGGACAACGGTCAACCGCCGCTGCGCCAGACGGGAGCCCTGTTGAGACTGCCTCTGGGCATCGACGTGGCCTGCCGGGCCTCACACCGGGCCACCTGCACCGACGCCACCGGAGAGATCCACTTCTCCGGCCGACGCTTCACCACCATACCCACAGACCTGGAACGGTTATGGGGCAGTCTGCCCACCACCGACGCCGTCGTCGTCATCATGGAACCGACCCGCAACGCGTGGGTCCCGCTCGCCGCGTGGTTCCAGTGCCACGGTGCCAAGGTGGTCCTAGCGCCGCCAGAGCAGTCCGCTGACCTGCGCGACTACTACTCCAAGCACGCCAAGAACGACCGGCTCGACTCCCGGGTCCTGGCCCGGCTGCCGCTACTGCACCCCGAAAGGCTGCGGGAACTGTCGGACTGAACCGGCACTGTGACGAGCACTCCGACCAGCTCCGCAAGGGCCAAAGCCCGACCGCTTCGGCTCTGAATGGCATGCGCGGCGCGCACCGCCTCCTTATGGAGTGCTGGGTCCAGACCTGCCGCCACGAACTCCTGGACCGCACCCTCGTCTGGAACGAGCGCCACCTGCGCCATGCTCTCCGCCAGTTCGAACTACACCACAACGTTTTGGAGTTTTCGGCAGCCACAATGCCGCCGACAAGCGCGCCGGACGAGGGCTCCTCCACCACCGGCGCGTACGAGAGCCTCTCCGGATCGAGGCTCTGGTCGCTCATGGGAGGGAAGCGCCCGCCAGGAGCCATCAGGGTTTTCCGGGTCAGCCGACCGGATCACCGGCTCCAGCGAGGTCGCGTCGACGTCGGTCGCGTCCCGGACCACGATGCCGTCCGGCAGCACCGGGACGCTCACCGCGATGATGTCTCCCGGCTGCATCGCGGACCGGTCGGCCGGGCAGTAACGGTTCCATACGCCCCCACAGGTCATCCGGCACCACTCACGGAGGCCTCTTCCTCTCCCCCGTGACCCGTTCAACGAACGCTCAGAAAGGGATACGGCCTCAAGGAGCTTTCTGTTGGCCTCTCAGTGGCCCTTGCACTCCGTCGGGTCCGGGGTGCCCGGTGGGTCCTTGATGCCGATCAGTTCGGCCAGGTTTTTCTTGTACATGAGCTCCCAGCCTTTCTTGTCCGCCAGGATCTTCTTCACTGCAGAGCACACCTCGTTCTTCAGGTCCGGCTGCCCGGGGAGCATCGCCACGCCATACTTCTCCGTGCCTTTGATGTTGTCCAGCCGTCGCACCTTGCCCGGGTTCTTCTTGGCGTAGCCTGCGAGAATGACGTCGTCCGAGGCCACCGCGTAGACGTCCGTCTTCTCGTTCAGCAGCTGGTCCAGGCAGCGCTGGTAGGTGGCGGGCGGCGACTTCATCATGGTGAAGCCAAGCCCGGGCAGCACCTTCATGTACGTCGAATCCCGAGCGGTACACACCTCCACGCCCAGTTCTTTCAGGTCGCTGGGGTCGTTGATCGTGTACTTGCTCGACTTCTCGCGCACCAGGAACCCCCGGCCCGCCATGTAGTACGGGCCGGCGAAGTCGACTTCGCTGTCGATCCTGATGCTGTACGAGGCGATGACGAGATCTACCGTCTTCCTTTCCAGGTAGCTGCTCCGGTTTTCGGTTGTGACCGGGACAAGCTCAACGTCATCTTTCGTGTACCCCATGCACGCGGCGACCTTGTAGGCCATGTCGATGTCGTAGCCCACGTACTTGTCCTTCCCGCCCTTCACCCGTTCGCTCAGGCCCGGCTGATCATCTTTGACGCCGATCCGCAGTTTGGGATGCGTTTTCTTCCACGTCTGCGTCCCGGCGCCGCCGCCCCGGCAGTCCGAGCCAGTGGTATTGCTGTCTTTGTCCTTCTTGCCCGAGCCGGAGCCGTTCGCCACGAGCCAGCCGGCGGTGGTCAGCAACGCCACGCACAGAGCCGCCGCCACCACCTTCGGTCTCTTCCGGAGGCCAGGCCGCAGGCGCTTTCCCGCGGGTGGAGCTGGGTCGGGCGAGGCCTGAGAAGACGCGACGGGACCGGGGCCCCTCGGCGCAGGGTCCGGTCCGGGAACGGGCGCCGGCGGGTGCGTCGCGGCCTTGGCCGAGGCCGCGTTCGGTGGGTCGCCCAGCACCTCGCGCAGCATTGCGTCCGCCGTGGCCGCGTCCAGGCGCTCGTCGGGTTTTGTGCGCAGCAGCCCCTGGATCACCGGGGCGAGGGGGCCGGCGTACTGCGGGACCGGGTTGGGCGACTGCAGGATGTTCTCCTGGACCTCCCAGACCTCGCTGCCGCCGAAGGGGAGGCGGCCCTCGACCATCTCGTACAGCGTGATTCCCAGCGCCCATAGGTCGGAGGCGGGGGTGGGGCCGCGGGAGCCGGGTGCGAAGAGTTCGGGCGCCAGGTACGGGGGTGTGCCGATGACGCCGCCGGACCGGGTCACCGGGGTGGCGCCCTCAAACGTCGCGATCCCGAAATCCACCAGGATCACGAGCCCGTCGTCCCGGACCAGCACGTTGCCCGGCTTCACATCGCGGTGGACGACCGACGCCGCGTGTACCGCCCGCAAGCCTTGGAGGATCTGATGGCCGATGTCCGCCGCCCTCGGCACGGCGAGCACCTTCTGCCTGCGCAGCAGATCCGCCAGGGACCCGGCATCGAGCAACTTCATCACGATCCAGACCTGGTTGTCGGTCTCGACCTGGTCGTGGACCGTCACCACGTTCGGGTGCTCGATTTTGGCGATCGCCTCCGCCTCCCGGCGCGCCCGCTGTATCGCCGCGGCCTGGGTGCCGGCGGTCATCGCCTTCCGGTCGAGCAGACCTTTTACGGCGACGAATCGGCGCAGCCGCCGGTCATGGGCCTTCCACACCTCGCCCATGCCACCACTGCCGATCGGTTCCAGCAGCTCGTAGCGACCCTCGATCACCACATTCGGGCGGCCGGGCGCGGGTGAGCCCCCGTGGGGCGGTGTCCGGGGCCATCTCTGGGTCGCCCCATAGTCCGCACGCTGAGGGGCGCTGCCCGCCCAGTGGTCGTCGGGGCCACCGCCGCCCGCGGCCCTGTCTTCACCTTGCATGTGACCCCCTCGCAATCTGGACCAGGCCACAGTAGACGCTCAGTCAGAAGTACGCAGACAGCGGCGAGATGAGATACGACGGTGGCTGAACACCGTGTCCCGCATGGTGGGGCGGAGGAGCCGCTTGCAGCAGCCCAAGACCGCGGCAAGTCCCAGAAATCAAGACTGCGGCGAGTCCCAGAAATGAGGACAGCCAGCCAGCATCTGTCCCCTCAGCTCCCGGAACACCTCTGCCGGGCGGGCGGCCGCCTACTTCTTCTGCTGGGTCCGGCGGGCCCGTATTCGCCTCCGGTCATCGGGCCGCGCAGCCCAAAACTGACCTGCGGCCGGACGGTCGTTGTCGGTCGTCGTCGAAGGGCACGGCGTGGGCCCGTCATGCCCTCCAGCGCGGCCACGTCCGTCTCGACATCCCGCAGGCACGGGGCAACGGCACCACCGTCGCGGCGGAGGGCACCCACATGGACACCTACCTCGACAACCTGCTCGCCGAGACGTCCGTGAGATACGGCAAGCCGCGCGGCATCGCCTACCACCACATCTGCGACACCTACATCGCACTGTTCACACACTTCATCCCGTGCGGGGTGCGGGAGACCGTTCACATCATCGAAGGCCTGCTCAAGAACACCTCCGAGGTCAAGCCGAGCACCGTGCACGCCGATACCCAGGGCCAGTCGCAGCCGGTGTTCGCGCTCGCGCACCTGCTGGGCTTCGACCTGATGCCCAGGATCAGGAACTGGAAGGGCCTGACCTTCTACCGGCCCAGCAAGCCCCACCGAGTACGTGCACATCGACGCGCTGTTCGCGGAGCCTGGCAGCGCACAATCGACTGGGACCTGACCGAGTCGCAGTTCCGGGACCTGGTGCGGGTGGCCATCTCCGTCAGGGAGGGAGCGATCTCCTCGTCCACGCTGCTCAAGCGGCTGCACTCAGGCTCGCGGAAGAACGCCACCTACACCGCGTTCCGTCAGGTCGGCCGCGTGATCCGCACCGTCCAGTTGCTGCGCTACCTTTCGGATGCCCCGCTGCGGCGCCGGGTGACCGCGACGACCAACAAGGTCGAGGCATACAACGGCTTCTCCCCATGCACCGCAACGGGCCATCCCGGCCCCGGCAAAGGCCCCCGGCAACGCGCGGTCGGCCTCTCAGTCCAACAAGACAGCAGGCCCCCTGTGCTGGGGGCCGCCGACGCGGCAGAGCGGGCACTGGAGCGACTGAACCAGGCGTTGATGGACGAGGGCGCCACCCTGCGACGGGCAGCCGTCGACGCCGAACACCTGCAAAAGCGGCTCCGTAAGGCGGGCCGCATCCTCGCGAAGGTCACCGTGCCAGCTGATGACGTCGTTGACGCCGAGATCGTGGAGGACAACCCCCGTGGTTGAGGGGAACCCGGCACATTTGCCGGGTTCCCCTCAACCATCGGCTTCAGCCCGTCCGCCCGCCGCCCACCGGCGCGGGCAGACCGGTGCACGCCAGCGAGTCGACCCGCTCGATGCACGCCATCCGAATCTTGCCGAGGTCGGCCAGCACCATCTGCGCCGCGTCCTTGTCGTCCTTCAGCGCTTCGATCGCCTTCTCCGCGTCCTCGTGCAGATTCTTGATCGTTTCGAGCGGCAGGAACGGGGTGCCGAAGGCATACCCGGTGTCCACGGACGTCCGCAGGTCGAGCTCCACCGCGTCCCAGCTCAGCGCGCCGCGTCCTGCTTCTCACCGGTCTCCGTCTCCTTGTTGCCGTGGATCCGGTTCAACTCCCACTCCAACGTCTGGACGTTGCTGTACAGCTGGGTGATCAGCTTCCGCAGGATCCGACGGGCCGTCAAGGCCCAGTGGATCACCGGTTCAACCGTCGGCGGTGGGCTCGATGGGATACAGGCGGAACCGGTTCCCGATACTCATGCGTGGCCGAACCGGCGGTCGAGTGCGGCACCGACGTCGGGGCAGTTCCTGCGGACAGTGCCGAGGAAGGCGCCCAGCACCGGGGAACGGTCCCGGTCGGCGAAGGACAGGACCAGGTCAGGGAGCGCCGTGCGCGGGGTCACCTCGCAGAACCAGACGCCTGGGCGGGGGGCCGACAACATGCGGGAGGGCCCCAGGCCCACGCCGACCCCGCAGGCGGCCAGGCCGATGATGGTATGCACGTCCCGGGCGACGGTCGCGCCGTCCAGCGCTACGGCATCCTCGCCGAGCAGGGTGCGCAGCCCAGCGGCGACCGCGGACTCGTCCTCCACGGGGGCCACGATCAGCGGCTGCCGCCGCCACTGGTCCACACTCACCGACACCCGGCCTTGGTAGGGGTGCGCGCTGCTGACGACGGCGATGAGATGGTCGTGCCCGACCGGGACGGACACCAGGTGCTCGACCCCGGCTCCCCGTGGCGGTCCGAGGGTGACGGCCACGTCCAGTTCTCCGGCCAGGAGAGCGGCGGCGCTGCGGCCGGACGCCATCTCGCGCAACTCCAGCCGTACATCGGGCCGTTCACGGCCGAACCGGCCCAGGACGTCCGGCAGCGCGTCGAGCAGTACGGAGGCGATGAACCCCAGGCGCAGTCGGCCCGTCTCACCGCGCGCCGCCCGCCCGGCGTCGATGGTGGCCGCCGCCATTTCCTCCAGCGCCCGCCGCGCCCCGGTGAGGAACGCCTCGCCCGCCGCGGTCGGGAACACGCCCTGGCGCCTACGGTCGAACAGCCGGGCGCCGCTCTCGCGCCCAGGTCGGCGATCCGTTTGGACAGCGAGCGCTGCGCGATGCCCAGTGCGTCGGCTGCTCTGCCGAAGTGTCCGTGCTCGGCAAGGGTGAGGGTGAGCGCGTACCGCAGATGCCGCGCCTCCATGACCACCCCTTCCACACCCGGAAAGTATCGTGACCGCGCCTGTCACATCTTTCAGTGAATGACGCTGCCGTCGCCGACTGGAATGGAAGCCATGACGTCCTGCATGAACACCGATGTGAACGACACCGCCTCCGTGTCCGTCCACGGCGCCCGGCACCGCTCGTGGCAGCGGGCGGCGACACAGCACGCCCCACTCACCGGTGCCGGTGCCGCGAGTGTGGCCGCCGGCCTGCCCGGGCACGGCTTCGGCGCTCCCCTGCCCAGCGGGTACCCGCTGCCTGGCCGGGCCGGGCCGCTGACCGGGAGGCCGCAGCCGGCCGACCTGACGATCGGCGACTGCGCCGATGCCGTCCGGGACACGCTGTGCCGGGTCCGCCGCCACGGCCCTCTCGGGCTCGTCGCTCACCGCACGGGCGGCGCCCCCGCGTCGCCGGCCACACCGTACGCACCCGAACTGACCGACACCATCGCCTGCCTCTCCACATCCCTCCCCGCCGGCCGCCCCCGCCTCTGCGACCACCTCGGCGCCCCCGCGAACGCCACCGTACGGGAGCAGAGCCTCAACCCCGGTCATCCCCAGGCACTGGATGCGGTGCGGACCGACCCGCTCCGGCCGGATTCCGCCTACGCCGAGGAGTTGCGGCAGACCCAATACCACGACACACCCGCCGACCGTTTCGACCGTCGGCGCTCCGCGCTCAGCCCCGGCCTGCCGCCGGCCCTCCCGGCGGCGGCCCCCGTCACCCTGCCCGCCGCGCCGTGGGGCCGTATGCGGCGCGCCCTCCTGCGCTGTGCGCAGAACCGGGCGCTGCCGGCGGCCGTACAGGACCTGATGACCGCGCAGACCGGCCGGCCCGTACCGGACCAGCCACTGACCCACCGCACCCTGCCGGGCAGCCACAGCCCGACCGCCGCCCGGCCGCGGGAACTCGCCGGGACCCTGGTCCGGTGAACGGCGGCCGGTTCCTGCTGCCAGTGGTACTGAGTGCGACCTTCGTGCAACTGCTCAACGCCACGATCGCGCAGACCGCCGCTCCGGCCGCGCGGCAGGGCGTGCTGCTGGTGTTCGTGTTCAACGCCGGGTGCCCTCGTTCACCTATCTGCTGTTCCTGCACCTGCAGTCCGCCCTCGGGCACCCGGCGATATCCGCGGCGCTGATGTCGGCGCCGTTCGCCACCGCGGCCCTCCTGGGCAGCCACGCCGCACCGGCCCTCTCCCACCGCCTGGGCCCGATGGTGCTGACGCGGCCGCTGCCCTGGTCCTGGCGGGTACGGCCCTGGCACTCGCCCCGCTCATCGGCACCGAGCCCGGACGCAAGGCGGCCCTGCCGGTGCCGGCAGCCGGGGGCGCCGCCTTCGGCCTGTTCACAACCACCGCATCACCTCACGCGGCGTCGAGCCGCCGCCGGGCGTGGTCCACGGTGCAAGATAGGGCTGCGTCGAGGAGTCCGTCCCATCTTCGAGGGGAGTAAGTGAGGAGATCGATGATGCTCGCGCGAACCGACCGCTTCCGTGGGCTGGACCGGTTCACACCAGCAGGTGCCAGGCACCGCGGCACCGCATGAGGCAGCAAAGCCATGATCGCGTCGACGCATCGCGCGGGACGGGCGTGCTGCGGCCGTGTATCCCGGTCGCCGATCAGGCCAAGCCCCGCAAGATCGCCGTCAGCGGCGGCGACCCGTACACGTACATCAGCGGCTGATGACCGCAGCAGGAGATGGGCACGGCGGCTTCCGTCCGCGTGCTCCGCCTCTGTGCAGCCATCCATTCGGAAGGGAAGACGTTATGCGCATCCGCTGGGACGCGTTCATCGCCACGATCCAGGAACGCGGCGAATATCCCACACCGCAGGAGGCAGAGCGAGCCTCCCGCGTCGTCTTGGCACTGCTGGGCGCTCATCTGGTGGGTGAGGTACGCGCCGAGTTGGCCGACCGGCTGCCCGAATCTCTGGCGCTGATCCTCCTCAGTCCCCTCCAGGCGCACGAACCGCTGTCACCCGAGCGGTTCATCCGGGCGACCGCAGCCTGGGTCGAAGGCGCCACCGAGAAGACCGCAACCTGGGACGTCAGCGCGGTACTCAGCGTCGTGGCCGATGTCGCGGGTGAGGACCTGCTGAACCGTACCCTGCTTCAACTCCCGCCGGGCTACGACCTGCTCTTCGGACGCCCACAGTCAAGCTGATCACCCGCCGCGGGTCTCTGCCGGCACCACAGCAGAGACAATGGCGGGGGTGGACGCGAACACCGCTTCGCGCCGCGGCCGACAGGGCCCCGGGGCGAGTCCCGGGCCGCGAGCACGTGGAGTACCAAGTCAGGGTCGGGGCGCCGGGCAGGCGATGCAGCCGGCGTAGTAGAAGCGGCAGCTCACACCCGGGCCTGTGTGTGCGAGGTTCGCCAGAGGTCGGATCGTACAGCGACCGCCCGCCGGGAACTGACCGAGCTCGCCCCGACCGGCAAAGCCCGGCTCTGGGAACCCCGCCGCCTGCGGCTGCGACTGTTCTCCACCGCCGCCCAGCTCGTCACCGCCAGCCGCCGCTACCTCCGACTTGCCCGGCATCGGCCCTGGACCGACGTGATCACCCTGCCCTGGACCGACTCCAAGCCCTCCCCAACCCCGGCTGACCAGCGCCTTCCCATCCCTGCGAGCAGCACCACCCCGACCGGAACCGTGGAACCCGGCGCACACCCGACGCGACAGCCGCGCACACCTGCCAGACCCCGAAATCCCCACCGACCCCCACCGCAAAGGGGCCCATCAGCAAGCCGACGGCCCCTCATGAACAATCGAGGTTAGCCCAAGAGGGCGCCCCCGCTCTTCGAGGACCGAAATCAGCCCGGCAGGCGGAAGGATCATCCCCGCATACCGTTCACACCTCGGGGATGGCAGGGATGGCGACCGAGGCGCAGCAATTCACTGATGCGGAACGTCCCGCGATGTGGCATCGTGAATTGGAGCGCCGAACGGCCCGGGACAGCGCGTCCTCAGGGCACACACCTCGAGGGTGAGTACGGCACTCGAGTTGAAGGGTTCGTATTTCGTCGAGCCGCATCGCTTAGCGTCGGAACAATCCGCACCTCTCCGGAAAAGACCTCGCACCGGCCGGAGAGAGGACATCCGAGGCACCGAATACTTGCCGCACGGGCCCCCCGGACGGAACCGCTCATGGGAAACCTTTAGTACCACGGAACGGACAACACGCGAAGCTACTTACAATGACTGGGGCACCGATCGGCCGGTCGTGTTCAGCCAACGGTGGCCGCTTTACTCTGACGCGTGGGACGACCAGTTGCACCTCCTCGCGAGGAACGGCTACCGCGCGAGGAGGGGTGGCAGGCGAGCGGGCCAGTCGCGGGACGGCAACGACCTCGACACATACGCCGACGACCTCGCGCAGCTGATCGAGAAACTGAACCTGCGAGACGCGATTCTCGTGAGCCACCCCACCACCGGCGGCGAGGTGACCCGCTACATCGGCAGGCACGGTACGTCCAGGGTGTGCAAGGTGCTGTTGCTGAGCGCGATCCCCCCGGCTCATACAGATCGCCGAATAACAACCCCGAAGGCACGCCCATCGAGGTGTTCGACGAGATCCGCAACGGGCTCCCCACCGACCGTTCGCAGTTCTACGACCTGAGCGCGAGCTTCTACAGGGCCTACCGGAAGGGCTCGTAGGTCTCGCAGGGCGTCCGGGACATGTTCCGGATGTGGGCAGTGGGCCTGAAGGCGGCCTACGACCCCGACAAGGCATTCTCCGAGACCGACCTGACGGAGGACCTGGGGAGCACCGACGTCCCGACGCTGATCGTGCACAGTGACGATGACCAGATCGTTCCGATCGTCGCGGCCGGCAAGAAATCCGTCGAACTCGGGTTTGCGCGACTGCACACTTTCAAAGTCCGAATCAGTACCGGCACACCAATGGTGTGTTATCGCGTAAGGAGCGCCAGATGGAAATCAAGAAGATCGACACGGCGGTTGTCTTCACTGACCCGCAGAACGACGTGTTGAGCGAGGAGGGAACGAGCTGGGACGCGGTGGGAGCGAGCGTCACAGAGAACAGGACCGTCGAGAATATGGAGCGAATCTTCGAGGCGGCGAAGGCGGGCGGATACGAGGTCTTCATTTCGCCCCATTACTTCTACCCGGTCGACTATGGATGGCGAATGAACGGGCCGCTCGAGACAAACGAGCTCGAGACCCGCACGTTCGCACGGACGGGACCGCTCGATCTGACCGGATTCCGAAACTCTGGCGCAGACTGGCTGGACCGCTTCAGGCCCTATATCGAAGACGGCAAAACGGTGGTCGCCAGCCCACACAAGGTATTCGGACCGGAAACCAACGACTTGGTACTGCAACTGCGCAAACGGGGAATAGGAAGGATAATCCTTGGCGGGATGCTGGCGAACATGTGCGTCGAGTCCCATATGCGTCACCTCATCGAGGAGGGATTTGAGGTCACCGTGGCCAGGGATGCAACAGCTGGACCCCGACACCCGGTCTGGGGCGACGGCTATCAGGCGGCGATCATCAACTACAGTTTCTGTGCCCATGCGTTGCTGTCGACTGACGAAGTAATCGATCGAATGCGCTGAGGAAGGCGAGGACCTCGGGCGCCTGGTCGCCGTCACCGACGACGCCCGCAGCACACTGGTGCACCGCGCACTCAACGACAGCCCGCCTGACATCACCAGCGGAATTCGCCACTCCATCGCGCTCTTTCGAGGACGCGACACGTCTGCCGAGAGCATGAGGTCAGCAATCTTCAACCTCGCCCGCGTCCTCGAGGAGCGCCGTGCCCTCATCAAGGAGCACCTCGGGAAGGACGAAGGCGCCCTCTTTTAGATCGCCAACGGCTTCGATCTACGCCACCGGCGGGCCGACCAGCGCAGCGAATACGACGAAGCATTCCTCGACTGGATCTTCTGGTGGTATCTGGCCACGGTTGAGCTGACCAACCAGCTGATCGCGTCCCGCAATCTGGACAGCTGATCGGGGCGGCCGACAAGGTGGTGCAGGTGATGGCGATATCTGAATCTCCCCACCCCTCGATCTGTATCGTCGCAGAGTTGCTCAGCTTGATTCCCCAGGCAGACCCGCGCTGGCCGGCGGACGGCCGCCACAAGGGAGGGGCCGCCCGATAGCCAGCCAGCACCAGGGCCGTCCAGGCGGTTGGAGGAGATACGCCATGTCGAAGAGCCACGCCCTTCGGACGATCCGGCGGTCGAGTAGGAACGAAGCTTCGTCGACACCCAGGGCTGAACTGGCCTTCTCCTCCCCGCCTGCCCGGCGTGGAACGGACTCCATCGCGGGAGGGGCTGAGCGGGGAGGCGAAACTGCGGAGTGGACCGATTGACTGGTATGCCGACATGCCCGGTTTCGCCGTCTCTGCTCATTGGATCGCCGCGAGAGGGCGTAGACGACCGTTTTCGCCCCTCTTTTTTTCTACGGACTCGCTGGCAGCCAAGCGGATGGAAGGGTGACCCCCACCCTCACAGAGGAACTCTCGACGGCAGCGAGCAGCCCAGAGGGAGCTGAACCCGTCGCGCCGCCGAAGCTCACGTGGCCGCCGGACAACGTCGCGCCACTGAAGGACACCGCGCCGTCGGAGAAGGTCGCGCCGGGGAAGGACACCGGGCTGCCAGAGAACGTCGCGCCACTGAAGACCACTGCGCCGCCGGAGAACGTCGCGCCCCCGAAGCTGAGCGCGCCGCCGGAGAACGTCGCGGCGTTGAAGGACACCTGCCTGCCGTCGGAGAAGGTCGCGCCGCCGAAACTCACCGTGCTGCTGGTGGACTGCGGCCTGGAGTGGGACGCCATCGTCATCGCGCCGCTGCAGCGCGGCCTGGCCGCGCTCACCCGCCTCAGTCTCCCAATCGACCGCGGCTATCCCGTCCTGGCCGACTACGTCCGCCAGGAGCTCATCGTCCACGTCCCCGCCGGCACCGCCCGCCGGTGCACCGCTCACGGCACCCGCTCCCTGACGACGGGCTCGTGGCTGCTCATGCCGACAGGCCAGCGTGGGTCCATCTCCGCCACGTGGCTCAGCACCCCGCACCCCACCCAGCCCCGTTTCGTTGACCCCGGCGAGCTGTCCGACGCACTACGGCACATCGACCAGACCGGCTCCGCCGGAGAAAGCAGCCTGCCGCCTCCCCCGTAGCGGCAGGCGATCAGAAGCCCCGGCAGGCCACGGTCTGCCGGGGCTTCTTCCCACGGGGACGGCTATGGGGACTGACTGCGCACGGCCAGAGGGCCGCGGTGAGTCTTCTTGCCCTGGCTCTGCCTGAGCTCCTCGGCAGCCTCGCATCGCCGACATCCTCGGAGCCCTCAGCAGCAGTCCTGGGGTCGCGAAGAACTCCCGTAGCCGGGCAGCGACGTCGGCGTTGAAGCAGCGCAAGTGACGGTAGCCGATGTCGTCTGCCACGAGAACGTCAGTGGTACTGCCAGGAAGTGTCAGTGGATTGCTTCGATCGTGAACGCGCCGTGCGTGTGGGACAGGCGGAGGAGTGGCGCCAAGGCCCGATGCTGCACCCCGTCCTGTGCGGCTCGGTATTCGCTCCGAATCCCCTGACCTGACCTGACCTGACCTGACCTGACGCGACCGGGCGGGCTCAGTGGCCGGCTTCGGCCTCGGCCGTGACGTCGCGGATGCCGCGCGGGCGTCCGGCCTTGACCCACCTCCGGTGCAGGACCGCGGCGATCGCGACCGCGGCGACCAGGGAGGCGATCGGCTCGCCCCGGGAGAGGTTGACCACCAGCACGAAGGCTACGGCGACCGCGCCCACGAGGTTGACCGCCGCGTGTCCGAAGCGGCGTTCGCGCAACAGGACCAGCCGCTGGTCGTCACCGCCGGCCGCGGTGATCACGACCGCGGAGACGGCCAGAGCAGCACGCCCCAGTACGGGGCGTGGTGCAGTTGGTACGTCCCCACACGGCGGGCAGGATTCCGGCATCGGTGCCGCCATGGCCGTGGTGGCGGGCCAGTGCTTTCAGCAGGCCGGGCCCGACCTGGAAGGAGGAGGACGCGGCCGAGAGCAGCAGCAGCGCGGTGAGGAGCTGGAAGATCGCGTACAGGGTGCCGGGGGCGGCGTTGTGGGCCAGGTCCAGGACGGGTGGGCATTCCTGCCGAAGATGCGCAATTCTGGATGATGTGTCTGGTCGCGCGCAGCCCGCACACGCGGACGCGATCGGCGACCACACCGGAGGTTCTACAGCCGATGAGCAGCCCCGAGCATGAACCGGCAGGCGCCCGCGACACCACCGAGGGTCACACCTACACGATCACCGGCGGCGACTGGGACGAGATCTTCTCCGCGGCGGAGAAGCCGGACGACGAGCGGATCATCGTCAACATGGGTCCGCAGCACCCGTCCACGCACGGTGTGCTGCGGCTGATCCTGGAGATCGACGGCGAGACGGTGAAGGAGGCCCGCTGCGGCATCGGCTACCTGCACACCGGCATCGAGAAGAACATGGAGTTCCGCAACTGGGTCCAGGGCACGACGTTCGTGACCCGCATGGACTACCTGATGCCGCTGTTCAACGAGACGGCCTACTGCCTGGCGGTGGAGAAGCTGCTGGGCATCACCGACCACATCCCGGAGCGGGCGAGCGTCATCCGCGTGATGATGATGGAGCTCAACCGGATCTCCTCCCATCTGGTCGCCGTGGCCGCAGGCGGGATGGAGATCGGCTCCACCACGCTGATGGTCTACGGCTTCCGTGATCGCGAGGTCATCCTCGACATCTTCGAGCTGGTCACCGGCCTGCGCATGAACCACGGCTACGTGCGGCCCGGCGGGCTGGCGCAGGACCTGCCGCCCCGCGCGCTGGACGATATCCGTGAGGGCGTGAGGCTGCTGCGCTCGCGGCTGCCCGAGTACGACAAGCTCGCCACCAACAACCCGGTCTTCAAGGCCCGGCTGATGGACGTCGGCTATCTGAACCTGGCGGGCTGCATGGCGCTGGGCGCGACCGGCCCGATCCTGCGGGCCACCGGCCTGCCGCACGACCTGCGCAAGTCGCAGCCGTACTGTGGCTACGAGGGCTACGACTTCGAGGTCGAGACCGCCGACACCTGCGACTCCTACGGGCGGTTCCTGATCCGGCTGCACGAGATGGAGCAGTCGCTGCGGATCGTCGAGCAGTGCCTGGAACAGCTCACGGGCGGCGGCGGCGAGGTAATGGTCGCGGACAAGAAGATCGCGTGGCCGGCCCAGCTGGCGCTCGGCGCGGACGGGCTCGGCAACTCGCTGGACCACATTCGCAAGATCATGGGCGAGTCCATGGAGGCGCTGATCTACCACTTCAAGCTGGTGACGGAGGGCTTCCACGTCCCGCCGGGGCAGACCTACACGGCGGTCGAGTCCCCCAGGGGCGAGCTGGGCGTGCATGTAGTCTCCGACGGCGGCACGCGCCCCTACCGGGTGCACTTCCGCGACCCGAGCTTCACCAACCTGCAGACGATGGCCGCGATGTGCGAGGGCGGGCAGGTCGCGGACGTCATCGTCGCCGTGGCCGGTATCGACCCGGTGATGGGAGGCGTGGACCGGTGAGAGCCATCGCGTGACCGTGGTTGACTCGTCCGCCCGTTCAACGCCGGGTGCCCTCGTTCACCTATCTGCTGTTCCTGCACCTGCAGTCCGCCCTCGGGTACCCGGCGATATCCGCGGCGCTGGTGTCGGCGCCGTTCGCCGCCGCGGCCGTCCTGGGCAGCCACGCCGCACCGGCCCTCTCCCGCCGCCTGGGCCCGACCGTGCTGACAGCCGCTGCCCTGGTCCTGGCGGGTACGGCCCCGGCACTCGCCCCGCTCATCGGCACCGAGCCCGGACGCCAGGCGGCCCTGCCGGTGCCGACAGCCGGGGGCGCCGCCTTCGGCCTGTTCACAACCACCGTGTTCGCTCTGGTGCTGACGGGCGCGCGAGGCACCGCGGCAGGCTCGATGTCCGGACTGCTGCCCACAGCCCAGCAGCTCGGCGAGTCGATCGGAGTGACGGCGGCCGGACTGGCCTACTACGCACCGGCGGACACTGCGAACACGGCGTTCGGCCACGCGATGGCCTACGAGGCCGCAATCTTCATGCTCACGGCATTGACCGCCCTCCCACAGCGACGGACCACGGGCCCTACCCGGAGCCTCCCACCACCGAGCAGTCCGACAAGCCCCCGCGCCTAGTCATCAACCCGGGTTGCCTCACGCGTCAACGCCGGGACAGGTGAACCAGCGGCCGCAAAAACCCGCGGCATGGGGTCATGACGGAGCATCGCACGAACTGTCACCGGACCGGGCAATGCCATCGGCACCGTGCGGCCCCGGCGTGTTGAGCCCGTAGCGGCCGCCGGCCATCCACAGTGTCAGCGCACGGCGGCCGCCCCCGTGAAACACACGACGGCCGCCCCCACCCCAGCACAGCGGGCACACCGCAGACACCGGTGCGTCCCCAGGCCATGCTCACCATCGTCGCCCTATCCGCGAGCAGGTCGCCCGCGCCGGAAGCCGAGGCGTATCAGACGCAGCCGTCGAGCAGGCCGACCAGCGCGGCGTTCTTCCCGTCCGGGGTGAGGGCGCAGGGGTGCCTTTACAGACCGCGCCGCACGCCCGGCCCACCGGGCAGCAGCCGAGCAGCACGAGCAATACCAGGAACAACGACCCGATGATGCAGCGAGCAGCACCAGGAGCAGCAGCCCGATGCAGCGAGCAAAACCAGAAGCGGCGGTCGGGTGCAGCGAGCAGCAGCTGCAGGGGCTGGGCGCGGGTCCCGCAGTAGCCGAGGGATGTTGCCGCCACCCCCGAGACGGCTGCTGGCAGCGGCACGCCGGGCCGCCGCCATCCTTGGCGGCATGCTCTGCAGCGGGCTGTCCCCGCCGACCGCCTCAGCCTCCTCGAACCGGACGGGCAGCACACGGCCGGCCCGGTCCAGGACGGTGGACCATACGCCGCCGAACCCCTTCAGCGGGCCACTCCAGCCAGGGGCGTCGGCCACAGGTCCGCGTGCCACTGCAGCCGCCGTTCACCACAGCGGCGGTCGAGCATCACCTCACGCGGCACCGAGCCGCCGCCGAGCCGTCACCGAGCGCGGCCCACGGCGCCAGGCCGACCACCGCCCCCGGGGGGACGGTGTGCACGGGCACCGCAACGCGAGCCAGGCCGCGCCCGGTCCGGACTGGGGAAATTTCACCTGCGCCTGTGCGGATTCCGGCGCGCGCCGGGTGGACACCTTCCGCTCCCCCGCGTGGGTGCGGGAGCGGCGGGATGTGAAAGACGAACTGCGGGCGCGGGTCCGGCTGTCCGCCGACACCAGCCACCGCATGGGTGCGTGCCATCCCATCGCAGCCCGAGCCGGTCTCCGGCCCGGACAGGTCATCGCCCACCTCGGCGGCCACATCCGCACGGGCGAGGACAGCGCCGTACCGGGTCGCCCCATTCACCCCACCCCGACCGCCACGCCCCCGGAACAGCTCCGCGGCCCCACAGCCGCTGGCGCTCTCATTCCGACCGGGCCGCACCGCCGACCGTGTGCATGTGCCGCAGCCCTTGCCGGTAGGAATCGAGCAGCCCGGCCTCGGCGTACGGGAGCTCGAGGCCGCGGCAGTATTCCCGGACCAGAGGCTGTACGAGCCTGAGATGGCACCTGGGCATGTTCGGGAAGAGATGGTGCTCGATCTGATAGTTCAGCCCGCCCAAAAGCCAGTCCGTGACCAGCCCGCCCCGGACGTTGCGCGAGGTGAGAACCTGCCGGCGCAGATGACCCCACCGCTCCCCCACCGGCCCGGGCATCTCCATACCCTTATGGTTGGGCGCGAAAGCCATCCCCAGATGCAGCCCGAAGAGCGCCTGATGGAGCAGCACGAACACGACAGCCTTCCCCACCGGCAGGCAGGCCAGCAACAGCGCACCGTAACCAGCCGCGTGCAACACCAGCCTGGTCCCGGTCCTGCTCGACGACCGTCTCCGCTGGCAGCGCCTGCTGGACGACCGCTCACCGATCCGCCCGGCCGTCGAGGAGCTGCTGCGCTTCGATGACAACCGCGGCCCGGGCATGCCGCGTTACCTCACCGACGACATCGAACTGGGCGGCGAGGTTCTCCCCAAGGACAGCATCACCGTGTCGGTCGTCGCCTCCGCCAACCGCGACGAGCGGATGTTCCCCCACCCCGACCACCTGGACCTGACCCGCACCCCCAACCGCCACCTCGCCTTCGGCGCGGGCGCCCATTCCTGCATCGGCCAGACCCTGGCCCGCACCGAACTGCACGTCGCCCTGGACATCCTCCTGGACCGCCTCCCCGACCTCGCTCTGGCCGTCCCGTCCTCCGAGCTGGCGCGCCGCGCCGGAGTGCTCACGGACACCTTCGAGCAGGTCCCGGTGGTGTGGTAGCGCCTGCCGAACCGCTCCTGGGGTCATACGGCGCGGACCCCGGGATCCGTCCGACACCATCGCGGGTATGCACCGGTGCGTATGCACCGATACAGGCCCGGCTTCCGTGGTGGGGCTTAGCGTCCGCTGTCGTGAGCGCAGTCCGCCGTGGCCCGTCGCCGCGAGGGCCACCCGACCGCCGGCCACGACCAGGCCGCCGCGGCGTACGCCCACGAGGGTTTGAACGCCTATGAGTATCCATACGAAGTTCGAGGTGACCGAGGGCCAGGCGCCATTGGCGGCCGCCGAGACGCCCAGCAGTGCTCCACCCAGCATGTTGATCGACTGGGATGTGCGCGAATCCGGTTCGATCCGCCGACGTGACACCAGGGCGTAGGCCGTAGCGGTGCACAGTGCGCCGATCCATCCGGCCGCAGTGGCGACCGGGGGCATCAACTCCTCCATGCCGCCATGGTGGCGGCCATGTTGGATAAGTTCAATCGAAGTTGTCTTCTCCCCGTATTAAGCTGAGCTGAATGGATATCGACGCACGCAAACTGGCCGTGCTACTGGCCGTCCACCGGGCCGGAGGGGTGCTGGCGGCCGCGGACGTCCTGCATCTCACACCGTCCGCCGTTTCCCAGCAGATCGCCCGCCTGGAGGACGCGGTCGGCGTCACCGTTCTGGATCGTCAGCCCCGCGGAGCCGTTCTCACACAGGCGGGGCGGGTTCTTGCCGAAGCCGCGGAACGCATCGAGTCCGAATTGACCGACGCCCGCAAAGCACTGGCGGCGCTGCAGGGAGATGTGACGGGTACCGTCGTCATCGCTGCCTTCCAGACGGTGATCCGCATGCTGCTCGTACCGCTGGTGCACCGGCTGCGCGAGCAGTTCCCCGGTCTGGAACTGCTGATCCGGGAGATGGACGGCGAGAAGGCCCAGCAGGAGCTGCGGTCGGGAGCGGTCGACCTGATCATTTTGGAGGCCGAGAGTCCCATCGGGCACAGGGCCGCGCGCGGTACCCGTGATGTGCCGGTGCTCGAGGAACCGTGGCTGGTGATCATGCCCGCGGCGACGCCGGTCCCGGTCAGTACGGCGGATCTGGAGCACCTCACCTGGCTCGGTGTCGATCCGGACGCGGCTGCCCACAGCGCCACCGAACAGGCGCGGCGCGGACTGAAGGCCACGCCCCCGGTCCACAGCTACTACGACTACGACGTCGCGCTCTCGCTGGTGTCGGGAGGCCTGGGCATCGCGATCGTGCCCGCATTGGCCGTGCTGGGTGTGCTGCCCGACGGCGTAAAGGCGGTGTCCCTACCCGGCCTGGGCACACGCCGCCTGATCGCCCGGCACCGCACCACCCGCTCCGAGCCCCGCAAGGAAGTCCTCACCGTCCTCGACGCCATCATCGCGTCCGCCGCCGAACTCGACACCAACGTCTGACCCCGAGACCCGAGACCCCGAGACCCCGAGGACCGGAGGCCAGCCGCCGAGGGACCAGAGGAGGACGGCGGTGCCGGCGAATCCAACGGCACCGAGGGCACTGGGGGCTCACCCAGATCACCGCGAACGACGAGGAAAAACTCCTCCAACTGGTAACCCACACCAACCCAGTGCTCAGCGACGACTCCCGCACCTACATCCTGAAGCTGACCGGCGAGGTCATCCCCTCACAGCGCTGGGGCACCCCGGCCGGTGCGCCGAGCGACGCCCGGATGCATGTGAAGAACGGCTGGCTGGAGCGGGCCACGAACGGCTGGCGTGTGCACAGCCTCGGCGCCTTCACCGGCGGCGACCACGACTACACGATCACGGTGCTCTCGCAGGACAACGCCACGACGGACGACGGCATCGCCAACATCAAGGGCATCGCCCGCGCGGTCCACGAGAACTTCAACGCCCCCACCTCCAGCGCTCAGTCCCAGCGTCTCCGGCTCTAGGCGTCTCCGACGCCGAACCCGCCGCCGCGGACCGCACCGGCGCAGGCCAAACGCGTGACCCTTCGCATCAGGCCGCCGGCTGGCGGTGCCCCCGTTACCTTCTTCGCGGTCCTGCAAGAGGGCCGCTGGCCTCCGGGCCCGGCATGACTGTTCCCCCCTGTCGAACGCATGACCTGGGGGGTGGTGTCACCGGGCCCGAGAGGTGCCGTTGGAGACGCTGATGAGTGCCTCTGTGCGTCAAGCGGCCTCCGCGAAGCTCATGTGGCGGTCTCGTTTGAGGGTGCGATACACCACGTTCGACAGGCGTCGCTTGAGAGCCCTGCGGGCCTCCGCCGGGGTCTTGCCCTCGGAGATTTTCCGCAGGTAGTAGTCCTGGCCTCGGCCGCCGTCGCGGATCTGGCAGACGGCGATGATGTGCAGCACCGAGTTCAGCGCCGGGTTACCTCCGGTGTTGAGGCGGTGACGGGTGTTCTTGCCACTGGAGGCGTCCAAAGGCGCCGTACCGGTGTAGCTGGCGAAGTGGTGCTCGGTCGGGAACCGCGTGACGTCGCCGACGTGTCCGAGCAGCTTTGCGGCGAGCACGGTGCCCAACCCGGGCAGCGCGGTCAGCGTGGTGCGGGCGGCGGCCAGGGCGTCACGCATCTGCGCTTCGTTGTCCCGGACCTGCCGGTCGATGCGTCGCAGATCGGCGAGGAGATCCCGAGCGAGGTCGCGGCGGCAGCAGTCGGTGGCGACGCTCGGATGTCCTTCATGAGGGCGGCCGCCTTCTCCGCGGACAGCCGGGTGGGAGCGCCACCAGGCAGCAGGCCCCGCAGCACGGCGTGGAGCCGGTTGATGATGCGGGTGCGTTCGTTGACCAGGTCGTCGTGCCGTTCGGTCAGCAGCCGCAGGATCGTCGACTGGTCTTCGGGCTCGACCGTGCGAAGGTCTTGTCGGAAGAGGGCAACTTGGGCGACGTGCAGGGCGTCGGCCTCGTCGGTCTTGCGGTCCCCGCCAGTGGCCAGGAGCCGGGCCCTCGCGGAGAGGGTGGAAGGCACATCCACCACATGCTCGCCGGCGGCGGCCAGCTGCTGGGCGAGGCTGCGTCCGAGTCCTTTGCCGCCTTCGACGGCGAAGCGGCGCTCGGGCCACTTCTCGCACCAGCGCATCAGCTGCCGGACGGTTCCGGCGTTGACGACGAAGCGGCGCTGGGCGAGCTGGTGCCCGGCGGCGTCGACGGCGACGGCGGTGTGGGAGGACTTGTGAGGGTCGATACCGATGGTGATCACGTGCACTCTGACCAGGTCTGAGCGGGATGGGACGGGTGCGGTGGGCACTCTGACTTGAAGTCTCAGCGTCCATTGGTCACGCCTCTGTCGAGCCACACCGCGCGGTGCCGACCGGCGGCGGCAAACTCATCATGAGCCAGCCCCGCGGGGGCGGCATGAGGTCACGCGAGCCCGTGCCGGTCGGCACCCTGGACGCTACGGCTGCAGACCGTGCGTCTGGGTGCGATTGAACAAGTCAGAGGTCCGACTACCGCCTGGCCTGGCGCAATGCCTGGCCGTTTGCGGGCGGCAGGTCGCAACTACGCAGGGAGGATGCGGAGTTGAAGCGGGCGAACGAGATCCTGAAAGCCGCCAGCGTGTTTTTTGCCCAGGAGATCGACCGTCCCCGGACGAGGCCGAGCAAGTGATCGACTACCTGCGACAGAAGGGTCTCGGGGTCGATCCCGTCTGCCGGGTCCTTCAGCTGTCGCCGTCGACGTACTTCGCCCGCAAGAAGCGGCCGAAGTCCGCCCGCCGGCTCCGCTGGTCCACGACGACCAGAACCCGGCCGTACTTCGCCGTGAGCTTGTCGAGCACGGCCCGCAGCTTCGGCTCGCTGTTCGGCAGCGGCTTGTCGACGACCTGCTTGCCGTTCGGCGTCATACCGGTGGCGTGGTGTTCGCCCTTGCCGACGTCCAGGCCGAGGAACACGGCCACGTCGCGGGTGTCGATCACGAACATCCTCCTGGGAGGGTCTTGCCTTCCCGGCCAAGGCACGGCGCCGACATCCGGCAACCACGTTACGAAGAGCGTTGCCAGCGGACCGGCGCTCCTGCCCCTATTAGCGATCTACCGGCGCCTCCCGACCCGGTGACACCACCCCCGGGTCATGGTCGACAGGGGGCAAAAGTCATGCCGGGCCAGAAGGCCGGGAGCCCCAACATCGGGGCCGTCTAGAAGGTAACGGGGCTGAGCAGTGCCCCACGCGCTCGGCCGAGAATGACAGTTTGTTACTCGCTATCACTGGGTTCTCTGGTACGTCTGGCCGAAACGATCGAAACCTGACAGGGCGCACATGCCCCACGCCCCGAATTCCGGACCGAGACGTATTGCGTTAGGGCGTGTTTCGAAAGTGCTGGTCACAGCCATTCGTTGATGGCCGCGACCAGCACGGTCGCCTCATAGCGGACGGCGAGCTTATCGTACCTCGTCGCCACCGCGAAGAATGGCCGCATCACGGCCTGCCGATTCCCGGGGCCTCAGCAGGCCGAGTGACCTGCGACGTTAAAGGCCAAGCTCAGGAAGAAGGGAGCTCAGACCTCGCAGTGCAGCTACCTGGAAGTCACGCAGCTGGCTCCGGGGCTACTGGTGCCGTGGGAGAGATTGTGCCTTCTGCGCCGAAAGAGTCTTGTAGACGGTACCGGCGAGGTCGGGCAGCGTGTCCCCTTCGCCAACGGCGCTGTTGACAGCAATTGCGATGATCATGCCAGTCTTCGGGAAGTACATGTGCAGCACCCGGTTTCCAAAAGTGGCCCCCTCATAGGCCCAGACCGTCCCGGCCACAGGATGGACGAACTTCACGACACCGAGCCCGAAACCGATGGGATCGTCGGCCGTGACGCTCTTGATGGGCTTACTCGTCTTCGCCGAGACCAGGGACTCCAGCTCGCGCTGCTGACCTGAGGGCAGCAGTCGACCGCTGTACAGCGCCCTGTCCCAAGCCGTCATGTCCCTCAGTGAACTCACCAGGCCACCCGCCCCCTGCGCCCAGGACAGGCGGAGCCGAGGAAGTGACTTGTTGAGATGCTTCGGCAGGACGGAATGGGTGGAGTACGGCGTCGGCATGCGCGAGGCCGTGTCCGGAGGGCAGTCCGGGGGGAGGCAGGTGTCGTTCATTCCGAGGGGTTCGATGATGCGCTCGGCGAGCCGCTCATGGTAAGTATCGAGCGACGCTCGTTCGACAATCATCTGCGCGAGGAGGTAGTTCGTATTCGAGTACTCGTACTTCGCGGGACCCAGTGGCAGGCCCTCCACATAGGACATCAGGCGCTCCAGCGTGAAGCGCGTGGAGGGATTGGCGTCGAAATCCTTCAGGAACGCATTCTGCTCGGTGTAGCTGGGGATGCCGCTGGTCATCGACAGCAGTTGCTTGATGGTGACATCGCGCCACGCCGGATACTGGGGAAGCCACTTTCCCAGCTTGTCCCGTATGGACAGCTTTCCTTCGGCCTCCAGTTGAAGCAGCAGCACGGACGTGAACGCCTTGGTGTTGCTGCCTATCTGCCACAGCGCCTTGCTGTTCACCGGTTGACCACCGCCGTAGCGGGACGTCCCCGCATCGACCGAGATATCAGGTCGCTGATCGGCATAGGTCACCCGAAGGGAGACCGCTGAGAAATGATCCTTAGTGCCCTGACCGTCCAGATATTTCTCGAGGTCACTTCGCAGTGACGCGGTGGCACTGCGAACGGATGGCTCCACCACTGCGTGCGCGACGGCCGGCCCACTTCCCGGCACCATCATCCCCGAAACAATCGCCGCGGTGAGCGTCGCCAGGGCCACGAGGCGCTTCCCTTGCTGACCACCCCGCCGACGAAGCCTGTACCTCACTGTCGCTATTCCTCCATCGAATCGAACAGAACTGGGAACGACGATCACGCTACGCAGTGGAGGCACGGCAGGTAATGGGGGTAACCCCCGCTTGGTAGTGGTGCTGACCCCCTGAGCAAGGCCAATTACAGCTTCGAAGGCAGCCATCTGCCCGTCGGAAGAGGAGAGACCGCGACAGTCATTGACTCATCACTGAGCTGCGACAACTGACTCCTCAGAAGACATAGAGCCCTTTAGCTCTGGTGGATCTCGTGCTTCAGGAACCTCCCTATGCGATTGTCAAGCCGCGGACGCGGCTGGTTGTGCGGCTTAGGGCGTTTTCAGAAGTGGATCTTGATGTGTCAAGATCCACTTCATGGGGAGGCACGATCTGACGAATGCGCAGTGGGCGAAGCTGGAGCCCCTGCTCCCTGCTGGGAAGAAGTCCGGACGACCGCCGGTACACACTACTGATCTTTTCGTAAGTTCGGTGGGTGTGCTGGGTGGATGGTCAGGCCGGTGTGGGCGAGAAAGGACCATGGCAGTTGTGGGCTGTGGTTGATGCGGTGGATGCCTTGTTCGGTGGCGTCGGCGACATCAGCGAGGTGGTCGCCGGCGAGGTTGGCGAGTTCACGCTTCTTGAGCGAGGACCACAGCAGTTCCACCGGGTTCAGCTCGGGAGCGTAGGCGGGTAATCGCTCCAGAGTGAGCCAGTCCTGCTCGGCGACCCAGGCACGCATCGCCCGGCTCCAGTGGGCCGACAGGCCGTCCCGGACCAGCACCACTTGCTCGCCGCGGTAGAACACCTTCATCTGCTCCAGGACCTCGATGAGCGCGGGGGTGTCGTAGCTGCCGGGCTTGAGGTGGAAGCACAGACGGGCCCCGCGTTCGGGATCGGTGGAGTGATAGCCCAGGGCCCCGGCCATCGACGCCCGCTTCCAGTTCAGGCGGTGCCGCAGCAGCGGGGTCCGGCCACGGGGTGCGTAGGTGCGGCGGATCTGAGGCAGCAGGGAGACACCTGATTCGTCGAGGAACACGATCCAGGCACGTGTGTTCACGGCCCCTTTTTGATGCGCGGCCACTCGTGCGCAACCCAGCGGGCGATCTCGGACTCGTCCCGCTCGACCGCCCTCCGCTCGGGACGTTGCAGACTCCACCCGAGCCGGCCGGTCAGCAGCCGCCACACCGACGCCCTCGACAACACCACCCCCGTTTTCTGCTCCACGACGGCGCCGACTCGCTCCAGGGTCCACAGGTCGGCCTCGAAACCATGAGCCCGGGCACCTCGCGCCAACGCGGCCCGGACCATCTCGACCTGGGCGTCGTCCAGCTTGGGCGGGCGCCCGGTGGCCGCACGCCGCCGCAGGGCCCAAACGCCGCCTTCCTCCCACACCCGACGCCAACGCCGCACACTCTCGGCACACACCCCCACCGCCCTCGCGATCTCCGCATTCGAGGCGCCCTCCTCGAACAACTCGACCGCCCGAACACGCCGTGCCTCCGCCAACTGAAACCGCGACAAAGGAGGAAGAGACAAGCCGGCAGCCGAAGGCGAGGGTCGATAAGCCACCCCGAAAGCCTCCCACTCGCAAGGCCAGCACACCCACCGAACTTACGAAAAGATCAGTAGGGCGACGACACCGCCAATCTCCTCTCCCCGGTTCCAGCCGTACGGACCGGCGGCCTTGTGGGATACGCACGCGTGTCCACGAAGGGGCAGCTGCTCGGTCGGCAGATCCACGCACTCGCACCCTACGCCCGGCGGCACGGCGACGAGTGGCACGGCGACGTCGTCATGGCGCGCTACCTCAGCCACGCCGGGGTGCGCACCCTCATTGCCGTTCCCAATCTCGTTCAGCACGGCGACCTGCCCAGTCTGTCGGGCAATGACTTCCACGGTCTGCGTCGCGGCGTGTCTGGCCCGTGACGTTCGCCCGCTCAAACGCGCCTGCGACAAGAAGGCGTCCCAACGCCTCTTCCCCGGGCAGGGGTGGGGCGCGGGCAGTCAGCGACGCACCCGGTGGAGGCGTCGGTCCAGAACAGGTCGGGGACTTCCGCGTAGTGCCCCGTACGGTCTGCGGCGACATCCTCAAACCGGACGTGGTGTTCTTCGGCGAAGCCGTTCCGCCACGACGGGTCGAGCACTGCCGCGAGCTGGTCCGCGAGGCGGCCTCGCTGCTGGTCCTGGGCTCCTCACAGACGGTGATGTCCGGGCTCCGATTCGTCCGCCAGGCGGCCCGGGCCGAAAAGCCGGTACTGATCGTCAACCTGGACCCGACCCGCGGCGACCAGCATGCCACCACCCGGGTCGCACTCCCCCTGGGCACGGCCCTCACCGTCGTGACCGACCGGCTGGGCATCCCCGGTCAGTAGCCGGATCCATGGTCCCGTCCTCGCGGCCGCGGCTATGGTGACCGGCATGGGGAGCAATGAGATCTCCGGGGGATGCTTCGGCGCGGCGGTGCAGGCACACAACCTGGAAAACCTCACGATCACATCGTCCTGCGCGAACCCGCCCCCCCTGCCCGGAAGACCCGAGGCACTGGCCACTCGCCGGCGAGTGGAAGGCGTTGGTCGCGGGCACCCACCCGTCCCGCCCGGGTACCGGTGGCGGGGACGGTGATGTCCCGCCGTACATCGCACGCGACGCCGACGAGCGGATCCGTCGGCACCTCGCCGAAGCCGAGCTCCACGGCGGCATGGTCCTCGTGGTGGGCGACTCCACGGCCGGAAAGACCCGGGCGGCGTTCGAAGCGGTACGAGCGGTTTTGCCGGAGTACCGCGTGTGCGCGCCGTCGGCGGACAACGATATGACCGGTGTACCGCTGTCCGTCGAGCGCGGCGGTTCGCGGTGTGTGGTGTGGCTGGACGACCTGGAACGGTATCTGCGGCCCGGCGGAATGCAAGTCGACGTGATGGCGGCGTTGACCCGGTTGAAGGTGCCGGTCGTGGCGACGATGCGGCTCAAGCCGTTCGAGACGTTCAGTGCCGCACGGGACCATGGATCCGGGGCCCAACTGCTGCGGGCGGCCGGGGTCATCGATCTGGACCGGCTCTGGAGCAACGAGGAGCTCTCCCGCGCCGAGCGCTGTGACGACCCTCGTATTCTCGACGCGCTCACCCACCACGGCACCTACGGAGTCGCCGAATATCTGGCGGCCGGGCCTTCCCTACTGCGGGAATGGCGCCGGGCCGGACCCGGGAACGGCCATGCCCGCGGGACGGCACTGGTGAGGGCGGCCGTCGACCTCACCCGCTGCGGTCTCCGCGGCCCCTACCCCAGGGCCTTACTGGAGGACGCACACCAGTGGTATCTGCCCGCCGAGGGATCGATATCGCGGCTCGAATCGGTGGATACGGCATTCGCCTGGGCCTCGAAGGTGCGCCATGGAGTGACCAGCCTTCTCCTTCCGGCGGGCACGGAGAAATGGCTGGCCTTCGACTATCTGGTCGACCACGCGGATACCAGGATTCCGGACCCGGTCTGGGAAGCCGCGCTCGCCCAAACGGATGCCGACGCCGATCGATGGGTCATCGCCAGGAACGCCCAGGATGTCGCGCCCCAGGCCGCCGAAATGGCCTGGCGCCCCCTGGCGGACGCGGGAAATCCGTACGCCGCGAACGACCTCGCGCTTCTGCTGGGTGCGCTCGGCCGCGTCCAGGAAGCCGAATCCCTGTACCGTCAGGCGCTCGGTAAAGGCCATCTCGATGCCGCGAACAACCTCGCCATTCTCTTGGAGAGGGAGGGCCGCGTCGACGAGGCCGAGGCCCTGTATCGCAGTGCGCTCAGGGGTGGTGACCCCTACGCCGCGCTGAATCTCGGCGATCTGCTGGAAAGGGCGGATCGTCTGGCGGAGGCCGCCGCACTGTACCGTCGGGCGTTGAACAACGGCTCGAAGCACGCGGCGCACGCGTTGGCCACGCTCGCGCAGAAGATGGGCAGCCTGGACGAAGCCGTGTCCCTCTACCGCGTCGCCATCGAACTGGGCGACCCCCACGCGGCGGAAGACCTCGCCGAACTGCTCATTTTCCTCGGTCGGCCGCGCGAAGCCGAAGAATGCCGCGCGCGAGCGGCTGAAGGTTCGTGATTGCCTATTGCCTGATGACGATCTCCCGTTTGAGGATCTTGCCGGTCGCTCCCTTGGGGAGCCCGTCGGTGACCGTGACGATCCGCGGGTACTTGTAGGCGGCAACCCGCTGTTTGACGTAGTCGCGTATCTGACCGGCTGTGGTGTGTGCACCGTCCCGGAGCGCTACCACGGCGGCCACCTCCTCCCCGTGGATCTCGTGCGGCACGCCGACGACGGCGGCCTCGGCGATGGCGGGGTGTTCGTAGAGCACCTCCTCGATCTCGCGCGGATAGACGTTGTATCCACCGCGGATGATGAGGTCCTTCTTCCGGTCGACGATGAAGTAGTAGCCGTCCTCGTCAACACGGGCGAGATCGCCACTGTGGAACCACCCGTCCCGAATGGCCTCCGCGGTCGCGTCCGGACGGTTCCAGTACCCGCTCATCACGTTTTCGCCGCGGATCGCGATCTCACCGACTTCGCCCGGCCCGACCGTGGCGCCATCGTCCGCCACGAGCATGAACTCGACCCCGCGGATGGGGAGGCCGATCGAACCGGCCTTGCGTGGCCGGTCCGGAGGGTTGAACGAGGCGACCGGCGATGTCTCCGAGAGGCCATAGCCCTCCAGCACGGTGGCGCCGAATTCCCGTTCGAAGCCGTGCAGCACTTCGACCGGCAACGCGGCTCCCCCGGAAACGGCCAAGCGCATCCGCGAGAGGTCGTAGCCCTCCGGGATCGCGGTGTGCAGCAGGGCCGTGTACATCGTGGGGACGCCCAGGAAGACGGTGACCCCGTCCCGGTCCATGATCTCCAGCGCCTTGGCCGGCTCGAACCGCGGCAGCAGGGTCAGTGTGGCGCCGGCGGCGACGGCGGTGTTGAGGGCGCAGGTCTGTCCGAAGGCGTGGAACATGGGCAGGCCGCCGAACAGGACGTCGTCCGGCCCGATATGGAGCACCGTCTCGACCGTGGTGGCCGTGTTGGTCATCAGGTTGCGGTGGGTCAGTTCGGCGCCCTTCGGGGTTCCTGTCGTGCCCGAGGTGTACAGGATCACTGCGGTATCGTCCTCGCCCCGATCGGTGATCTCGGGCATCGGTGCGGTGGCCCGTACGAGATCCTCGAATGCCGCGGGGTCGGTGACCAGACACTCGGCGCCGGTCTCTGCCGCGGCCGTCGTGACCTCGTCCGCGAACAGTGGGGACGTCACCACGACGCGGGACCCGGAATCCCGGAGGAGGTACGCGATTTCGCGGGCCTTCAGCAGCGGGTTCATCGGCACCACTACGCCGCCCGCGCGGAGGATGCCGTAGTACACGACGGGGAAATGGGTGACGTTGGGCATGACCAGCGCGACACGATCGCCCGGTCGTACGGCCCTGGCGCGCAACAGCGCGGCGACCCGGGCGCCGGCGTCGTTCAGTTGGGCATAGGTGAGGTCGATCTTGCCCTGGCGAAGGGCGACTCGTCGCCCGTTGGCCCGAGCGGATTCCGCCAGGAGTACGGCGAGGTTGTTCATGCGGTTCCCCTCCCCGCCACCGCTGCCGGGGCGGTCGGTGATGTGAACGCCGGGTGGCGAGCTCTCACGGTGGTGCAACGTTAGGTCGCGGGGCACCGCACTGCTTGACCTGGCGTGACAGGTGACTTACCAATTGGGGACGACCCCTGGAGTACGCCCATGAAGCCCCTCGTCCGCAACGCGGCGCTGAACAGCTACATCGAGCTCAGCCGGTCGCTCGGCATCGACCCGCGGGAGCTGATGAAGCGGGTGGGTCTGGACCCCGCCGGCCTCGCGGTCCAGGACCGATGGATCTCCGGGGTGGCCGTGACCCAGCTGTTCGAGCTCTCGGCGGTGGCCTCGCGCCGCGAGGACTTCGGCCTGCTCCTGGCCGAGCGTCGCCGCCTCTCCAACCTCGGCCCCATCAGCCTGGTCATACGCGAGGAGCCGGATGTCCGGAGCGCGCTCGAGCTTCTCGTCCGCCACGAGTACATGTACAACGAGATGCTCCACAGTCGGCTCTCCGAGACGAATGGCCTGGCCACCCTCAAAGTGGCCCTGGAGCCGGGTGAGGCCATGCCCGCCCGCCAGGCCATGGAGCTGGCCGTGGGCGTGTTCCACCAGGTCCTCCGCGGTTTCCTCGGTGCTCGGTGGCAGCCGGTGTCCGTGTGTTTCACCCACGGCGCACCGGCGGACACCGGAACACATCGGCGCGCCTTCGGCCCCGTGGTGGAATTCGACCGGGAATTCAACGGGATCGTCTTCTACGCAAGTGATCTCAGCGTTCCCAACCCCATGTCGGATCCGCTGCTCCACGCCTACGCGCGGCAGTATTTCGACTCCATCGCGGTCTCGAGGGACACGACCGTACCGGACCGGGTGCGCGAGCTGATCGAAGTTCTGCTGCCGACCGGGCGCTGTTCCATCGAGCAGGTCGCCACCAGCCTCGGCGTCGACCGGAGGACCGTCCACCGGCATCTGTCGGCCTCGGGCGAGTCGTTCTCCTCCCTCCTGAACACGACGCGCGCTCAGCTCGCGGAGCAGCTTGTGGCGAACCAGCGCCGCTCGTTGACCGAGATCTCCGGGCTGCTGGGCTTCGCCGCACCGAGTGCCTTCTCACGGTGGTTCGGCCAGCGGTTCGGTTGCAGCCCCAGGGAGTGGCGTAACCGGCGGACGAGGCAGCGGCACTCGGGCGAGGAGTGACCACCAGGCGACGGCGATCCGTCGCCTCGGCTCGGGCCGGTCCCCAAGTGATAAGTCGGATGTCACCGACGGTAAAGCGGGTGGCGTAACCGGCCCTTAACGTTGCCTTACCGCAACGGACACCGCCGGCCTCACCAGGGCGAGCGGCACCCCCGCCCGCGGCCGCATGCTCTCGCCGGGACCCCGCTGATCGTATCCGGGTCCCCGGCGAGCCCGGGAATCCCGTCCCGCAATCCCGCTTCGATCCTCGCCGTCCTCCTCAGCTCTCGCATCGCGGGCAGTGACGTATGGCGCGGCGAGTGAAGACCATCCGACAAAGGAGATGGACCGTTCTTCGATGACTCCCTGTACCCGGAGAACCAGGAGAAGCTGGTCATCCAGGCCGCGCCCTATGGGCCGGAGTGGCTGCCCGGTGACGCCGACGACCTCCCGCTCACCATGGATGAGCACGTGCAGGCGGCGGTCGACTGCTACAACGCCGGCGCCACGGTCCTGCACATCCACGTGCGCGAGCTGGACGGCCACGGCTCCAAGCGCATGTCCATGTTCAACGAGCTGATGGCACGGCTGCGCGAGGCCGTGCCGGACATGGTCCTGCAGATCGGCGGGTCGATCTCGTTCGCCCCCGAGGACGAGGGTGGCGACGCCAAGTGGCTCAGCTACGACACCCGCCACATGCTGGCCGACATCACCCCCCATCCGGACCAGGTCACGATCGCGATCAACACCAACCAGATGAACATCGTCGAACTCTTCGACGACGAGGACATCGAGGGCACCTCGATCTCCAAGCCGGCGTACTACAAGGCCTACCGGGACATGGTGGTCGAGGCCGGGCCGGACTTCTACCTCGAGCACCTCGAGCGACTCCGCGCCAACAACATCCAGCCGCACTTCCAGCTCGCCAACATGGCACAGCTGGAGACCGTGGAGCGGCTGATCCGCAAGGGCGACTACAACGGCCCGCTGGTGCTCAACTACGTCGCCATCGGCGGCGGATTCGCCGGCCGGCACCCGGCCGACCTGATCGAGTTCATCCGCCGTGTCCCGGACGGCGCCGTGCTCACCATCGAGGCATCCATGCGGGCGGTGGCGCCGATGACCGCGGTCGGCATCGCACTTGGCACCCACGTCCGGGTGGGCAACGAGGACAACCTATGGCGGCACAAGGGCAAGCGGATGTCCTCGGTGGAGCAGGTCGAGCAGATGGTCCGGATCGCCGATGCGCTCGGTCGTGAGATCGCCACCGGGCAGGAGGCGAAGAAGATCTACAAGCTCGGCGAATGGTACGCGGACACCGACGAGACCCTGGCTCGGCTCGGCATGGTGCCCAACCGCCGCCCCGGCCGGCGCGGCTTCATGCTGCGCGACATCGAGAACTGACCCAACCCGTTAGCGGCGGTCACGGAACCCGCGCGGCATCCGCCCCGGCCGATTCCGCCCTCGGCCCGTGACCGCCACCCCGTACATGAGTAAACGGAGCAACTTGTGGCACATGCCATTCGCTTCCACCAGGCCGGTGGCCCAGACGTCCTGAAGTGGGAAGAGGTCACCGTCGGCGACCCAGGCCCGGACGAGGTACGGATCCGGCATGTCGCCGTCGGACTCAACTTCGCCGACACCTACTTCCGTACCGGCCTGTACCCGGCTCCGCTGCCTTCGGGGCTCGGTGTGGAGGCTTCCGGTGTGATCGAGGCAGTGGGCGAGAACGTCACGCATGTCGCCGAGGGTGACCGCGTGACCTACACCAGCAGCCCGCTGGGTGCGTACAGCACGGAGCGGGTCATGCCCGCGGACCCGCTGATCAAGCTGCCGGATGGGATCGACTGCGAGACCGCCGCGGCGATGACCATGCGCGGCCTCACCTCGTCCTACCTGCTGCGCCGGATCCATCCCCTGAAGACCAGTGACACCGTACTGCTCCACGCGGCGGCCGGCGGCGTCGGCCTGATCTTCTCCCAGTGGGCCAAGCTGCTCGGCATCACCGTGATCGGCACCGTCTCCAGCGAGGAGAAGGCCGAGATCGCCCGCGCGCACGGTTGCGACCACATCATCCACTACCGCCGCGAGAACGTGGCCGAGCGGGTGCGTGAGCTGACCGACGGCCAGGGTGTCCCGGTCGTCTTCGACAGTGTCGGCAGGGACACCGTCGCCGGATCCATGGCCTCGCTGCGGCGCCGCGGCCTGCTGGTGTGCTTCGGCACGGCCTCCGGTGTCCCGCCGCTCGACGCCATGAAACTGGCCATTCACGGCTCGCTGTTCGTGACCCGGCCCGCCCTGGCCGACTACATCGCCGAACCGGCCGAACGGGCCGCCCTGGCGGGTGAGCTGTTCGGACATGTCGCGGCCGGCCGCATCAAGATCGAGATCAACCAGCGTTACGCCCTCCAGGACGCGGTGCACGCACACCGCGAGATGGAGGCGGGACGAACGACGGGATCTTCCATCTTCGTCCTCTGAGCACACCGTGCCCCCTCAGTCACCCCAGGAGTGAGCACCATGCCCCAGACCATCCCCACGGCGAAAGACGACGCGCCGGCCCTGGTGCGCCCGAGCGTCCTCCGCACCTCCCTCACCGTTGAGCCGCTGACCTGCACCATCGGCGCCGAACTCTTCGGTGTCAACCTCGGTGACGCTGCACGCGACGACGACCTGTTCGCCGAGATCAAGAATCTGCTGCTGCAGTACAAGGTCCTGTTCGTGCGCGACCAGGACATCACCCGCGCCGAGCACGTCGCCTTCGCCTCGCGTTTCGGCCCGCTGGAGGACCACCCGGTGCTCGGCAGCGACCCGGACAACCCTGGGCTGGTCCGCATCTACAAGGACCTGGACAGCAAGCCCGAGCACTACGAGAACGCGCTCCACTGCGACGCGACCTGGCGGGAGGCCCCGCCCATGGGAGCCGTGCTGCGCTGCGTCGAGGGGCCCGAGGTGGGCGGCGACACGATCTGGGTCAACATGGCCGAGGCATATCGCGGGCTGCCCGAGCAGATCAAGACGCAGATCGCCGACCTGCGCGCACGACACAGCATCGAAGCGACCTTCGGCGCCTGCATGCCGATGGAGCGGCGCCATCAGCTGAAGGCCCAGTACCCCGACCCGGAGCACCCGGTGGTGCGTACCCACCCCGAGACCGGCGAGAAGATCCTCTTCGTCAACGCCTTCACCACGCACCTCGTGAACTACCACACGCCCGAGAACGTGCGCTTCGGCCAGGACTACGCGCCCGGGGCGAGCCATCTCCTGAACTACCTGATCAGCCAGGCGGCCGTCCCCGAGTACCAGGTGCGCTGGCGCTGGCAGAACAACAGCTTCGCCATCTGGGACAACCGCTCCACACAGCACTACGCAGTCCAGGACTACTGGCCCGCCGTCCGCAAGATGGAGCGCGCCGGAATCGTCGGTGACCCAACCTTCTGAGCCCCGGCCGACGACGGAAAGGTGACGCGCATGGGACCACAAACGACCGCGACGACGGTGCCGGAGACGTCTCCCGTCACACCGGCCGTATCCCGCGGCTATGCCTGGCTGGTGTTCGCCCTGAGTTTCGGGCTTCTGCTGTCCGACTACATGTCGCGACAGGTCCTCAACGCCGTCTTTCCTCAGCTGAAGGCCGAATGGCTGCTCTCCGACTCCCAGTTGGGATCGCTCAGCGGCATCGTGGCCCTGATGGTGGGTGTGCTCACCTTCCCGTTGTCGCTCCTGGCGGACCGGTGGGGCAGGGTCAAGAGCCTGGTGATCGCCGCAGTGGTGTGGAGTCTGGCGACTCTGGGCTGCGCCGTTTCCGCCAGCTACGGGCAGATGTTCATGGGCCGGTTCGCCGTGGGCGTCGGAGAGGCGGCCTACGGGAGTGTCGGTATCGCGGTGGTCCTCAGCGTCTTCCCCATCCGTCTGCGGGCCACGCTCTCCGGCGCGTTCATAGCGGGAGGGTCGTTCGGATCCGTGCTGGGCGTGTCGGTCGGCGGCGTCATAGGCCAGGCGTACGGCTGGCGCTGGGCGTTCGGTGTCATGGGGGCCATCGGACTGGTGCTGGCCGCGGTCTACGGTCTCGTGGTCACCGAGAAGAAGCTCGGGTCGGCCGCGAGCAAGCAGAGCGGCCGGTCCGGTGAACGTGCTCCCCTCGGGCCCCAGCTGCGGCGGCTGTTCTCCTCGGTCTCCGTCATCTGCGCCTACATCGGCAGCGGAGCCCAGATGTTCATCGCGGGGGCCCTACTGGCCTGGATGCCCAGCTTCCTCAACCGCTACTACGACATGGCTACCGCGAAGGCCGGACTGGCTGCCGGGGGCTTTGCGGTGCTCAGCGGCACGGGAATGATCCTCTGCGGGGTCGTCGCGGACCGCCTCAGCAAGAGGGCCGGGATCCGGAAGTGGACCGTCGCGATCGCCTGCAGCCTCGGGTCGCTCGTTCTGCTGATGACCGCGTTCCAACTGCCGACCGGGCCGCCGCAGCTCATACTGATCGCTGCCGGGACCCTGGTGGCCGGCGGCACTGCCGGCCCGGCGGCTGCCATGGTGGCGAGGCTGACCCCGGCCGCCATCGCGGCGACGGCCATGGCCACACTCACCTTGGCCAACAGTCTGCTCGGGCTTGCCCCGGGGCCCGCGGTGACAGGCATGCTCGCGGACCGCTGGGGTCTGCTCGGCGCGCTGCGGGTGGTCCCGCTGGTCGCGCTCGCAGGCAGCGTGGCCTTCGCCATCGGCAGGTTCTCCTACGAAAAAGATCTGCGCCGGATGGGGCTGCTCCCCGACCCGGCGTTCCCGACCCCGGAGTATTCGTCATGAGCATCACCCCATCGCCGACGGTCGTCATCGTCCCCGGTCTGCGTGATCACGTGTCGGACCACTGGCAGACCATCCTCGCCGACAAGCTCGGCGACGACACCCGTACCGTTCCGCCGCTGGAATCCGGCAGGCTGAGCCGTGACGCTCAGGTCGCCGCCCTGGAGGGGGCGCTGTCGGCCATCAGCGGCCCGGTCGTTCTGATCGCCCACAGCGCCGGTGTGCTGACCACCGTGCACTGGGCGCAACGGCACCATCGCCCGGTCCGGGGTGCACTGCTGGCGGCGCCGCCGGACTTCGACACGCCACTGCCGGAGGGCTACCCCACCCTGGAAGCCCTGCGTGAGAACGGCTGGACGCCGACCCCGCGGACACCCTTGCCGTTCCCCAGCATCGTCGCGGCGAGCACGAACGATCCCCTGGCCACTTTCGAGAGGGTCACCGACCTCGCACGGGCATGGGGCAGCCGCTGGGCGGACGTCGGACCGGTCGGACACCTCAACCCTGCCGCCGGCTACGGCGAATGGCCGCGGGCCGAGGAGTTCGTCCGCGAGCTCGGCCGAGTCCCGCCCGAGAAGACCGTCTGACGTCTGACGTACGACGACGCCGCACTCCGGCTCCCTCCTGCCCCGGGCGGGAGGGAGCCGTCCGTACGACCCCGCCCATGGAGGCGCTCATGAGCATCGACACCGAACTGCTGTGGTCCCCGAGCCGCTCCACGGCGGAAAGCTCTAACGTCGCCGGTTTTATGCGCTGGCTGAGCGAGTCACGAGGACTGTCCTTCTCCGACTACACGGAGCTGTGGCGATGGAGCACCACCGACCTGCCCGCGTTCTGGTCGGCGGTGTGGGAGTTCTACGGCCTCGACGCAGTCAGCGACTACGACGCGGTGCTGGCCGACCCGTCGATGCCCGGGGCGTGCTGGTTCCCGGGCGCCCGGCTGAACTTCGCCGAGCAATGCTTCGGCCGTGCCACGGACACACGCCCGGCGCTGATCAGCGTCTCCGAAGACGGCGCTCCGGCAGAGGTGTCGTGGGCGCGGCTCAGGCGCGACGTCGCGGCCGTCGCCGCATCTCTGCGAGAGATGGGCGTGAGGCCCGGTGACTGCGTTGCCGGCTACCTGCCGAACACGTCACACGCCGTCGTCGCGTTGCTGGCCAGTGCCGCTGTGGGCGCGGTGTGGACGGTGTGCTCGCCGGACTTCGGTACGCCCAGTGTGCTCGCGCGGCTGCGGCAGGCGCAGCCGACGGTTCTGGTGGCCGCCGACGGCTACCGCTACGGGGGCAAGGAGTTCGACCGACGTCCGGCGGTCGCCGAAATCGTGGAGGGGCTGCCCACGGTCCGGCATCTGATCGCGGTCGACCACATCTACCCGTCCTCCACCGCAGTGCCATGGCCGCAGGGACCTGATGTGGTGCCGCACACCTGGTCCGCGCTGCTCGGGAACCCGGCGGAACTCGACTTCGCGGACGTCCCCTTCGACCACCCACTGTGGGTCCTGTGGTCATCGGGCACCACCGGTGTGCCGAAGGGCATCGTGCAGGGCCACGGTGGCATTGTGGTCGAGCTGCTCAAGGCGCTCGGCCTCGGCGTTGACCTGCGGAGCGACGATCGCTACCTCTTCCACACGTCCACCAGCTGGATGGTGTGGAACTTGATGGTCGCGGGCCTGCTGCACGGGGCCACCATCGTCCTGTACGACGGCAGCCCCACCTATCCCGATGTCAACGGAGTCTGGCGGGTCGCCGAGCGGACGGGCGCGACGATGGTCGGAGTGGGGGCGGCTTACCTGGTCGCGGCGGAGAAAGCGGACGCACACCCGGCAGCGGACATGGACCTGAGCGCTCTGCGCTCCATCCTGCAGACGGGCTCGTCGCTTCCCGCACGCGCTTGGCGCTGGGTTTACGACCGTCTCGCTCCGGACGCTTGGCTGCAGTCGATCTGTGGCGGGACCGATATCTGTTCGGTCCTCGCCGGAGGCTCTCCGCTGCTGCCGGTGCGGGTCGGCCGGATCCAGTGTCCCGCACTCGGTGTCGCTCTGGACGCATGGGATTCCTCCGGACAGCCGTTGGTCGGGGAGCAAGGGGAACTGGTGGTGACCGGGCCGCTTCCCTCGATGCCTTTGCGTTTCGTCGGCGACCCCGAGAACCGGCGCTATCTGGCGAGTTACTTCAACACCTATCCCGGAGTCCGGCGCCATGGTGACTGGGTCACGGTCGCCCCGGACTTGTCGGTCGTGGTGGCGGGACGTTCGGACTCAACACTCAACCGCATGGGCGTGCGGATGGGGTCGGCCGACATTTACGCGGTTGTCGAGCGGCTCCCGCAGATCGCGGACAGTCTCGTCGTCGGTGCCGAACTGCCGGACGGCCGGTACTTCATGCCCCTTTTCGTCGTCCTCGCCGAAGGGGAGAGCCTCGATGACGTACTCCAGAACGCCATCGCGACGTCGATCAGAGCCCAGCTCTCGCCGCGTCACGTTCCGGATACCGTCGTTGAGATAGCCGCCGTGCCGCGTACCTTGACCGGGAAGAAGCTGGAGGTCCCGGTCAAACGCATCCTTCAGGGTGCTCGCGCCGCCGATGTGAGCGCCGAGGGTGCCATCACCCACCCCGAGATGCTCGCTTGGTTCGCGGACTTCACGACCAGGCTCCCCGCCGGAGGCTGACGTCGCGGCCGAGACCAGTATCGCCTCGGCGGATACGCGGAGTTCGGCCGCTACGACACGGCCGAACTCCCCCAGGACTCCCGCTCACAGGGAACCGGTCAGGAATTGGAGAAGGAGGCTGGTGGCCGAGACCACCACCCATAGACAGGCACCGAGGATGAGCGGGCGGGGCCGGTGCGGCGCAGTGCGGCGAGGTCGGTGGACAGGCCCGTCGCGGAGAGCGCGACGGTGATGAGGAAGACCGACAGCTCACCGAGTCCGTGGTGGGCGGCGGCCGGGATGAAACCCAGACTGTTCACCGTGGTCATCAGCAGGAAGCCGATCAGGAACACGGGCACCAGCTTGACCACCCGGAGCCGGGGACGGGCCGTGGTTTCCGCTTCCGCACGGTCGCGGCGTCTCACCAGCCAGGCCAGCCCCAGGCAGATGGGGATGATCATGAGGCTGCGGGTGAGCTTGACGACGACCGCGTAGTCCGCCGCGGTCCGGCCGTAGCTGGTGGCGGCGGCGACCACCGAGGACGTGTCGTTGACCGCAGTCCCCGCGAAGAGGCCGAAGCTGTGCTGGCTCATCCCCAGGAGGTGGCCGAGCAGCGGGAAGGTGAGCACGGCGGCGACGTTGAACAGGAAGATGGTGGAGACCGCGTAGGCCACCTCGACCCCGGCCGCGCCGATGACCGGGGCGGTCGCCGCGATCGCCGACGCGCCGCAGACGCCCGTGCCCACGCCGATCAGCGTCCGCAGGTCCCCGACGATGCCGAGCAACCGGCCGATGCCGTATGCGGCGGTCAGACAGACCGCCAACGAGCCGATCATCACTGGAAGCGAGCCGGCGCCCACATGGACGATCTGGGTCAGCGACAGTTGGGAGCCCAGGAGGACGACCGAAGCCTGCAGGATCCGCTTGCTCGCGAAACCGATGCCGGGGCGCAGCCGTGCTCCTGGTCTCTTCAGGACGGCCAGCAGCACGCCGAGGACGATCCCGGTCACCGGGCCGCCGACGAGCGGGAACGCCTTCCCCACCGCCGTGCCCGCCACCGCGAGGGCCAGGACGAGGGCCAGACCGGGTACGAGAGAGGCCACGGCGGGCCGGGACGACGCCCGCGCCGGTTCGGCCTCCGGCCGTGCGGGGACCGGACAGTCCAGATCTTCGCTCATGGCCTCGACTCTGCTGCGCTCCGGACCACGGTTGTAGCCCCGAGATCGTGAGGAGGTCATAGCCAAGAGGAATGACCGCCGACCGGGTCCGGCCCATACCCTGGAGCTATGAGCCAATTGCCGGATCCGGAATCACTGCGGCTGCTCGTCCTGGTCGGAGACGTGGGGAGCCTGGGCGGTGCGGCGGCGCGGCTCGGTCTTACGCAGCCGTCGGCGAGCAAGCGGCTGTCCATGCTGGAGCGCAGGCTGGGCCTGGTGCTGGTGGACCGGACTCGGCGGGGATCGCAGCTCACCGACGCGGGCCGGGCCGTGGCGGGCTGGGCGCAGCGGGTCCTGCAGGAGATGGAGGGGCTGCTGACCGGCACGGAGGCGCTGCGTACGAAGCGGGACGCCGAGCTGAGGGTGGCGGCCAGCATGACGGTGGCCGAGTGTCTGGTACCGGGCTGGATCGGCGAGCTGCGCCGCACTCGGCCGGAGTTGTACGTCGGTCTCCAGGTGACCAACAGCGAACAGGTTCCGGATCTGCTCCGCAGCGGAGCGGTGGACCTGGGGTTCGTCGAGTCGCCGCGGGCCCCGGCGGGGCTGTCCGCCCGGCAGGTCGCCCGAGACCGGCTGCTCGTGGTGGTTGCCCCGGGGCACCCCTGGACGCGCCGCCGCCGCCCGCTGGGCGTCGCCGAGCTCGTGGCCGCGCCGCTGGTGCTGCGCGAACGCGGATCGGGCACCCGCGAGACCCTGGACCAGGCGCTGCGCAAGGCCGGTGTGGGCGAACCGCTGCCTCTCCTGGAGCTGGGGTCGGCGACCGCCGTGCGCAATGCCGTGATCGCCGGAACCGGCCCGGCAGTGATCAGCGAGCTCGCGGTAGCGGCCGACCTCGCCGATGGCCGCCTTGTGTCGGTGGAGGTCGAGGGCATCGATCTACGCCGTGACTTGCGAGCCGTCTGGACTTCGGGACGCGTCCCCGTCGGCCCCGCGGCGGAACTTCTGGCCGTGACGAGACGCCGCGGAAAGAAGGCATGAACGTTGCGAAACCGACACGACATCGGCACCGGTCCCGCATGCCCCAACGGCCGCGAACGGGACCCGCGGCCGCCTCATCGTGCACAACTCAGTCGTGGCTCCCGAGAAGGCCCGCCAGTGGGCGGCCGGGCTGCTCTCGGCCCCCTGCCCGGCCACCGGCTCCGGCGTGCCCGGCGACAACGGCGGCGTGCCCGGCGGCGTCGTCATCGAGATGGCGTGGAGCTGCCACGTCGACGCGCTCGGCCTGAGCCCGCTCATCGAGAAGGCCGGACTGACCCAGGTCGTCGCCGAGTTCGGCGGCACGACGGTCGACGCCTCCGCCGCCACCCCGCTCGTCGACGTCCACGGTGCGCACGCCCTGCCGTCGTTCCCCTGGCTCACCTTCGTGCTCGTCACGGCCGGCGGTGCCGTACTGCTGCTCGCCGCCCGGCGACTGCCGCTCCTCCTCCGCGGCCTGCGCCGTATCCGGCGGCGCTGGCAGCGGCGGCAGCGGGAGTCGTCGCACTGTCCTTCCTCGCGCCCAACGCGGCCTTCGCCGAGGCCGAGCGGCACGGCCCCGGGGCGGTGCCGCTGCCGTCGGCCGCGACGTTCAACCGGCTCGTGCACGCGCTGGCCGACGGGCGCGGGCTGCTGGGCAGTGCGCGGCAGCGCCGCCGGCGCACGGTGCGGCCGGCTCGCCCGTTCGTGCCGACGACGGTGATGGCGCGGGGTGAGCTGGTTATGATGGACAGCACCGTGCTGGACGTCTTCGCGGTGCTCGACGACGGGGTGGTGGAGCGGCCCGAGCTGACCATCGCGCTGGATGTGGCGACCCGCAGCATCTGCGCGGCCGTGCTGCGCCCGAAGGGAACCCGCAGCGCGGACGCGGCGCAGCTGCTGGCACAGATGATGGTGCCCGCGCCGATGCGGCCCGCATGGCCCGCGGCGCTGGCGATGGAATGCTCGGTGATCCCCTACGAACGGCTGCAGGGCGTGGAGCCCGCCTGGAAGGGGCCGCGGCACGGCCGGTCATCACCCCGCGGACCGTCGTGGTCGATCAAGGCAAGGTGTTCGTCTCGTCCTCGTTCGTCGCCGCCCGCGGATCGCTGGGCATCTCCCTGCAGCCGGCGCGCCGGGCAACGCGCCAGCCAAAGGGCATGTGGAGCGCACGTTCTCCTCGATCAACACGCTGTTCGCCCAGCACGTGGCCGGCTAGACCGGCTCGCACACCGGCGAACGCGGGCGGGACACCGAAGGCGAGGCGGTATGGACGCTCGCCCAGCTGGACGACCTGCTGCGAATGGATCGTCCACCGTCACGATCCAGGTGGCCAGCAGGTGCTCCATCTGCGAAACCGTCCAGACTGCGTCCCCCTCCGGGTCAGCGCCGCGGTCGGCAACGTCGGTGCCCCGTAGCCGAGCAGGAGTTCCAGCAGCAGCGACTGGATTGCGGCGAATGCGCGCTCGACCGCGGGCCTTGTCGGTTGGCCGCATGGCGCGGGCTGGCAGCAGATCGATGCCGAGCCGGCGAGCGGCAGCGACGATGTGGTGGTTCTTGTAGTCGCTGCCGTGGTCGCTAGTCACCGTTTCCGGGGCGAAAAACGGCAGCCCCGCCACAGGGCGTCCAGCGAACTCCGCCACCAGCGCGGCTGGCACTCCGGGATAGGTCCAGGCCATCTCCTTCCCAGTCCGGACGCATCGGCAACGGCCGCAGCACATCCCGCAGCAGCATCGCCACCTCAACCGACGACTCCGACACCGGCGTGAGCCGGAAGGCGACCAGGGAATGTGAGTAGGCATCGAGAGCCAGGTTGTGGAGGTAGTTGAGAGCTGACCGTTGACCGATGGTCAGGTCTTCTGGGTCTCTGTTGGTGGCTGGAGTCGGCTCGCTCGGTCACGTTGGCTCTGGCGCGGGTTCTGCCCAGCACGCGCAGGTCCGGGGCGGGGTCAGTCTCCGTTGAACACCAGGTAGCGATGGGAGAGCCGCTCGATGGTCCGGGCCAGTTCAAGCACTGCTTCGGCAGCCTCCGCGACCAGAGCGGGTGTGCTCAGGCTCAGCTGGGTGAGTTCGGGGATCACCAGACGCAGCTGCGAGCGGTTGAAGACGGTGTCGTCGTACTTGTCGACGTTGCCGATCCCGGGCAGTCCGGCCTGGGCGGCCTGATGGCAGAGCGCGTCGAGTGCCGGGTGGCAGCAGGTTGCCTCGATGGTTCCCGTGTAGCTTCGAATGATCACGCTCATGCCCATCAGGCCAACGTAGCGGGCTCCGTCGGTGGAGCCCCGTCATTTTCTGGCGGCCCCACCCGCTGACTGTGATCGTGAGCCCTGGCATGATGGGCGCCATGAAGCAGACCCGAAAGGCCGATGGCGCGTAGGCCGCCCGGCGCCATCCGCGCTCAGCGGTGGCCAGCCCGCAGCACGACCCGTTCCGTCCGCCAGATTCCAGGCATTCCCCGCCGAACTCGGGCGGCCATCAACCAGATCGAAGCCCAGTATCTGGGGCGCGGTGCTGTTGCTGAGGCTTTGCACCGATATGAGAGCTTCCTCAAAAAACCCGGCCGATACCTGTATCTGCCGTGGGATGACTGCCCCTGCTGCGACCCGACGGACGCCCGGGACACCCTCGAAGATGCACTCCGCCGGCTGCCGCCCGCAGCGCGGGGCGGGCTGCGTGAGATCGTCGCCCGACTCGATGAGGAGTTCCTCCGTCGCACCCTGCCCGACCCATGGGCCGCGTCGGTGAGTTCATGGCATGCAGCTGCGTGGTGGAGGCAGCGAATCCGGGAGATATGACCGCGGACCTGCTGCCGGGCAGCGTCCTCCTGGACCGGGACGAGACAGACATCATCGAGCGCGCGCTCTTCATCGCCCTCTATCATCGGCGCTCACCTGCGGACGGCGAACCGTCGGTGGACACGTGCAGAGCCCTCTTCGACGAACTTCGTCGCGTCAGATCGACGGGACCGCCTCCGGAGCCCGAATCTCGCCGGCTCGCCGCCGACGGCGTGCGACTGCGACGAGGGAGGGTGAACCGCGTCCTGATCTCGGGCACTGCCTGGTCCACTACCCGGTCTGCCCTTCTCCTGGCCTGCTTCGACGACACTTTGTGTGAGCACGACTTCCCGACCATCGTGGGCTGGTCACGCAGCGACTTCCATGCCCTCGCAGCGCGGTGCGAGGTGCTGGACGCCGAGGGCCTGCGAGCCGAGCTGTTCCATGCCAGGGCGGTGGGGGACGGTCTCCGGCACCGCAAGCTGCTGACCTTCGCGCTCGACCACATGGACATGGACCCGGCCAGCAGGGATGTGGAAGCGCTAGAGATGAGTCTTTCGGACCTGGGCAGCACGTGCGACGCGGAGGTTCTCACCGATCTGCTCGCCAGAGCTCACGCCAAGGTGCTGAAACCCCCGCGCCGATCCAGAGGACCTGACCGCCGCGGCCAACAGCCCTACCGCTGACGGACGTTCGTGATGGCGTGCGCCGTCGCCGCCCAGCTCGGATTGCAGCCGATCGGCCGTCATCAGCGTCCAGCGCGACCGGTTCGATTGATGCGCGTGACGTTGCTGCTGGCTTCCAGGGCCTCGCGCAGGCAGGCGTTGTCGACGGCCAGGCGCTGGATCTGGGCTGCGGCGAACTGGAGGTTCTCGGTCAGCGACCGGTTGGCGCGGCGGAGTTTGACGTTTCGGGCGGCGAGGACCTCGTAGGGGCTGGGCCGCTTCTCTGCGTCGGTGCGAGGTTCAGGGTTGGTGCGGGCGGTGGAGATCTCTTTGGCCAGGGGAAGTGTCGGCGGAAGGTGGTGTTGCTCAGGTCGAACTTCGCGGCCAGGGCTAGGACACTGGGGCGGGTGCCGTTGTCGTGGCACTCGTTGACGTACTGATCCAGGACGCGCCGGACGTGGGCCTCGGAGGGGATGTCGGCGGGGCGGCTCACGCGGACTCCCGGGTGGCGGTGTTCTCCAGCAGGAACGCGGTGATCTCGGTGCGACGGTCTTCCAGCCGGTGCCGCAGGAGTGGCGGCAGGGTCGGGCGGGTGGCCAGGCGGCGGGCGATGCGGTCGATCTCGCGTTGCCGGCGTCGGGTGTACGGCTACGCGGGCGCCGTGCTGGGCAGCAGTCTGGCGTTGGGACCGTTGGTTGCCCAGGCCCTCTTGGCCGCCGGGGGCTGGCCCCTCGTCTTCGTCGCACCCGGGGCCGTCGCCACAGTCGCTGCCCTGGCCACGCTCACGCTTCCGGGCCTTCGCAGCTCCGCAGTGTCCGAGAACTTCGACCGTGCCGGCGCTGTCCTCTTTGGGGTGACCGTGGCCGCCGCAGTGACCGCACTCGGTCTGGGCTTCGGGACTGGCGTCCCGTGGTGGGTGCCGGTCGCACTCGTCCTCGTCGCGGCAGCCAGCGCCATCGGACTCGTCCGCGTAGAACGGCGTGCATCCGATCCCGCGATACCCGTGGACCTGTTGCGGATCCCCGCCTATCGGGCGTACACGCTGGCGACGGGCGCTTTCATGGGAATGCTCGTGGTGGGGTTGACCGTGCTCCCTCAGCTTGGCTCCGCCCAGGGCATGGGCGCAGGCGGGGCAGCGGTGATGCTTAGCCTGCTGACCGTGCCATCGACGCTCCTTCCGCTTCTTGCCGCACGGATCGCGCGCCGATGGGCACGGCCGCTGGTGACAACCGCGCTGTTCACCTGCGCCGTCACAGCGGTCATCCTCCAGGCGACCAACCACCCTGCGGCCCTTCTCCTCGCGGCCGCGGTTATTGGGCTGTGCCTTGGACTAGTCAGTTACGCCGACATGGCGGTTCGGGCCAGGCCGGCCAGCACCACACCGGAGGAGACGCTGCGCAAGTTGACGGCGAGACTTCACATCCGCATCCCGGGTACGGGCGAGCGTCTCGGCAATCGGATCGCAGGTCTTGCTCCGATGACGGGGTTCGCCGCCGGTTTGGGGATGAGGGCCGTGCTGGGCGTCGCGCGTGCGGCTGGTTGGCGTCCGTCTCTGCGGCGCCAGTATGTGGTCGCCACCGTAGGAGCACTGATCGGGACGAATGGTCCGATGACTGTTCTGGGGGTGACGGATCCCCGCACGTGGGGGCTCGCAGGGTGGGTCTCGGACATCGTCCCGCACATCGCTTACGCCGTGGTCACCGTCCATGTCCTAGACGGGCTGCAATAGTTGCGGTCGACTGCGACGCCCAGTTGCTCATGAGCTCAAGCGCCCGGCTCCACCGCACGGGGGCTTCCACGGATACGGTGGGTATCACGATCCGTACACCTGGACTGACCGCCGCTGCTGTACATCGCCAGCAGTCTCCTGGCCCTCTTCGCCTGCACGCCACATCGGCCAAGTGGGGTCGCGCCCCGGGCTCTTCGTGAGTGGTCAGCCAAGAAGGCTGGGCCTCATCCCTGCCCTACTCTCGCACATGCACGCCCTCAGTCTGGCTCCGCACACGTCGGCATCACAGATCACCGATCTGATACACCGCTCAAGATGGTTACCTCGCTCCGTCGAGAACCAGGCCTTTCGTGTGCTCCATGCACAACAAGGTCCGCTGCGTCTCAGCCCGGTTGCCAGACCTGGGCTCTCTCGCGCAGCTCTTCCGACGCCCCAGAACCGTCGCACCATTCAGACGTAATGCAACACCGTCTTGACAGGTGTCGTAGCACTGTCGATAGTGGTGCCCTCGACCGACACGGAGGCACCGTTGCAGGACCATCGCGAGTACCTATACTTTCTCCGCCGCGCCTTCGACGGCATGATCGAGGCGCTGGAGCACCTTGGCGAGCGACGCGCGAACACCGCACCGGCGTTGCCCAATGCCAATGCCCCCTATGCCATCGCGCACCACTGCGTTGCGGTGGCCGACTACTGGATCGGGCACCTGGTCGCGGGGCGCAAGGTCGCACGCGACCGGACGTCCGAGTTCAAGGCGACCGGGAACGTGCAGCGTCTGCGGCAGGAAGTCGACGCTCTCTTCGTGCGCCTGGAGGCAGACCTCTCTGAAGCGCTGCCGTCACAACGGCTGCGTGACACGCCCCCTGCCGAGTTTCAAGGACCTGACCGTCCACTGACCGTGCCCGGTGTCCTGCTCCACGTGCTGGAGGAACTGGCTCAACATCACGGGCAGGTTCAGATCACCCGTGATCTGTTGCGGACGGAGGTCCCCGCATGACGCCCGCCCGCGATCCGGGAACCCCCGGATTCGACGACGTCGACCTCGCATGGCTGCGGGCTCGCGGCAGCGTGAAATGGCACCGCCCGGATGAGGACGTCCTGCCGGCCTGGGTGGCCGACATGGACTTCCCCACTCCACCGCCCGTGGTGGCCGCACTGCGCGAGGCCATCGACCGCCGTGATCTTGGCTATCCGGACTGGCCGGACGGCAGTCCATTGCGCGCGGTCTTCGCCAGACGGATGGCCGAACGGTACGGCTGGGCGGCGTCGGCCGATCGAGTGCGCGAGCAGACCGACCTGATCCAGTGTCTGCAACTCGTCCTCCACCTCGCAACGTCTGACGGCGACGCGGTGGCGGTGCAGGTTCCCAACTACCCCCCGTTCCTGGCGACGTTGCGCACGATGAATCGGCAGGTCGTCCCCATGGAGATGGAGGACACGGACGAAGGCTGGCGTATGGACTTCGCCGCCCTGGATTCCGCGGTGAAGCAGTCCGGCTGCAAGGCACTCGTCCTGGTCAACCCGCACAACCCCACTGGCCGGGTGCTGACGAGCGACGAGCTCGGTGAGATCGCAGCCATCGCCCGGCGTCATGATCTGCTCGTCATCAGCGACGAAATCCACGCCGATCTGACCTACGCCCCTCATCGGCACATCCCCTTCGCGAGCTTGTCCGACGACGCGGCGCAGCGCACGGTGACGCTCACCTCCGCGACCAAGGGCTTCAACCTGGCGGCCGTACGGTGTGCCGTCACGCATTACGGCCCGGACCGCCTTCTCGCCCTGAGGGACTCACAACCACCAGATCTGTACGGCACCGTCTCACCGCTTGGCGTCATCGCCTCCCAAGCGGCCTGGGAAGACGGAGACGTCTGGCACCGGGATCTCCTGAGCGTTCTGGACCGCAATCGTCGGCGTGTCCACGAAGTGGTCAGCCGGCAGCTGCCACTGGTCCGTCATCATCTCCCCGAAGCCACGTACCTGGGATGGCTCGACACACGGCCGCTCAACCTGGGCGAGTCTCCCGTGGAGAGGGTGCTGAGGGAAGGCCGGGTCCTGCTCGACGGCGGTGCCGCCTTCGGCTCGAACGCTGACGGTTTTCTACGGCTGAACTTCGCCACCTCCCAGCAGGTACTGGACGACATCCTGGAGCGTGTCACAGCGGCGCTGGGCGCTCGGAACGGAGGATGACCGTGCCTGAGACACCCGGGAATGGATCTGTGAACGACTTCGTATTCGTCAGCGGGCGGCTTTCGCTCGATCTCGCAGGCACCCTGCTGTGGCGGCGGAGCCGACGCATCGAGTTGCTCTCTCGTCCAGACGACCTTCGGCGCTGGATTCACCAGGCCGGACTGCTCGACGCACCAGGCTCACTGGACGCACGTGCCCTGCAGCGAGTGTGCCGCCTCAGGGAAGCCGTGTATGTCCTGGTCCGTGCATGGCCCCTGGCACCGGCCGCAGACGACGATCTGCGGGAAGCCCTGGCCGAGGTGAACGAGGCGTCCAGGTTGCCGCTCCCGAGACACCAGCTTGATGAGGCTGGTCAGCTGACCCGAACCGGTGGCGTCGACGAGGTGCTCGGCGCGGTGGCCCGGGACGCCGTAGATCTGATGGGCGGTGCCGACTTCACCCGCGTCAGGGAATGCCAGAACGAGGAGTGCACCCGTCTCTTCGTGGATCTCTCGCGATCCACCAACCGGCGCTGGTGTGGCATGGCAGAGTGCGGAAACCGGCATAAGGTCGCCAGTTATCGCAAACGACGTCAGCAAGCGCAGTGACCATGCACGTACATCCGCCGCCGCCCCGGGATGCTCACGCGGCGTTCCCGCGGTGCCCGGCCGGCCGGGCGCGGACAGCACGCCGTGATCATGGTTCGCTGGCTCATCCTCTTTCCAAGCGACGGATACCTCACGCGTGCCCGCGGGGCGAAGCGGGAGCTATCGGGAGGGCTTGCTGACTCGTTCTGCGGAAGACTGCTCCACTGCCTCAAGCAACTGGTGGCGGCGGTGGGCGTACGTGAAATCGGGGACGGTGCGTGTGCCATCCCTCAGATCCCTAGCCAGATTCGTGTACAGCGCCGCCACGTTCTTGCTCGGCCCCGAGAGTGCTTCCGGGATGTCGCGCGTGTACTCGGCGGGGACTTCGACAGGGGCCACTGTCGTGTCTTCTCCGAAGCCAGCCTCCACAGTGAGGTCGGTCACCTGCAGGTTGCCCCACGGTGCCGTCACCACGATGTCCCCGTCGGTGCCGTTGATCTCCCAACGGAAGTTGTCACCGCGGGAAACGCCGCCGCGGTAGAACACGGAAGCCGCAGCGCCGCCCTCGAGCGTGCCGATGAGGGCGATCTGGTCCGGAGCAGTGACTGGAACGACCTTGCCGCCGTCGTCGGTGACAGTGACTTCCTTCCGTCCCACGACGAGGTTTGCGGACAGGTGCTCGAACTCGCCGAGAGTGACGTTGAGGGCATCGACAGCGTGGAGGGCAGCAGCGGTCAGCAGCGTGGCCCCCTGGTTGTTGTCGAACCAGTAGGTGTGGTTCTTCGTGGTCTGCGGACCCCACACCATGCCGGAGGCGACCATGGTGGTGCCGATGACTCGTCCGATACGCCCCTCCTCGATCATCTGGCGCGCGTAGCGCAGCCCAGGGTGGTAGCGCCCCTGAAGACCGATGACGGTGCGCACACCAGCGGCTTCGGCACGCTGGGTGAGCTCGGTGGCCTCGGTCAGGTTCAGGGCCAGGGGCCATTCGGCGTAGACGGTCTTGTTGGCCGCAATGGCCACCGAGATGAGTTCGCGGTGATAAGGGACCTTCACTGCCACCACGACGACATCGACTCCGGGGTGTGCCAGGAGGTCGGCGTGATGGTCGTAGGCCCCCTGCACGCCGAATTCCTTCGCCGCTGCCTGTGCCGATTCCAGACGCGACGTGCTGACGGCCCGCAGCTCACAGTCGGGCAGCGCGTTGAGTGCGGGGATATGGCTGATGGAGGCCCAGCCTCCTTGGCTGCCTCCGATGATACCGACGCCGATGGTGCTCACTGCTTGACTTTCGGTCCCTGCGGACGGGGTTGTGCCTGCCCGGGGTCTGCGGGGGCAGGTCGTGTCGTCCACCGGGTCGGGCAAGACGATCACAGCGGCTGCTGCTGCGTTGCGGATGTTGCCGCGGGGGCTCGTGGGGATCGTGGTGCCGACGCTGGAACTGCTCACGCAGACGGTAGAGGCGTGGCGTGCGGTGGGGCATTCGGGTCCGGCGGTGGCGTCGTGCAGTCTGGGTTCTGACCCGCTGCTGGAGGCCCTGGATGTCCGGTGCACGACCAATCCCGCTGAGCTGGCGCGGTGGGCGCGGAGCGGCCCGATGGTGGTGTTCGCGACGTACGCGAGCCTGTCGCGGCGGGGGCAGGAGGATCCGGAGGACGACGAGGACGCGGCGGTGCCAGGGGTGTTGGAGCGGGCCATGCGCGGGGCATCCGGGGAGCGCATGGGTGCGTTCGAGCGATGCCGTGACCGCGCGCATCACCATGGTCGAGGCGCTCACCCTGGCCGGGGTCTCCCCCGCCCAGGCGAACGAGCTCATCTCGAAGCTGGAAGCCGGGGCGGTGGCCGGCGCCCGCAGCTGGATCTCCGAGAACAGCCCCCCGCACAGTTCGGAGCAGGCTTTCGAGGACGGCTGGTTCCAGGGCGTACGGGCAGTCGCAAGTCAACTCCTGCAGATCGCCGACACCACCGCTTCCCAGCTCAGGCGCGCCGAGTCCAACGCTCAGCAGCTCAACCGAATCCGGCAGCAGGCTTCCCGTACTCCCCAGGCCGAGGAGCCAGCCCCGGCCCCGGCCGCGTCTGCGGCGCTCGATGCGGACGAGGTCCTGGCGGTAGCGCGGCGGTGTACGTGGGCATGCGCCGACCCGATCCACTTCTTCGGCCCCGAGGCGTCAGCGGAGATCCTGACCGTGGCCCTCAGCGCCGTACGCGACGAGGAGCGGGCCAACTACCCGGAACGCCTGGCGACATTCGCCGACCAGCCCCGCAAGCGCCTGGAGAAGATGCTGCGCGCATACGGGCCGGGCAGCGCTCCCGCCGAATACGGCCGATACGCCCTGGTCGGCCAACCCGAAAGCCTGGTGATCTGCGAACGGCTCGAGACCACCCCACTCCTCCTGCAAGGACTGTGGGACGGAGAACTGGAGGACACCTTCCTCGCCGACGTGGCCTACGCGTGGGGAGCCCACCGCCACCGACCCAGACGATGAACTCGCGCGCCAAGCCCAACGCCGACGTGCTCCAGGCGCTGACCGGCCTCGGTCTGGAGTGGGCGGCGGCGTGACGCGCTCGGGCAGTGCCGGGCCAGCGGCACCGCCGACCGCGCGTGTGGGTCAGAAGGGGTTGTCTACCGTTACGAAGCCAGCGTCTGCGTAGTACCGGTCGAAGTCCTCGCCGGGTTCGGCGTTGTGGACCAAGCGGGCGAAGGCCCGGTGGAAGCGGGTCACCTCGAAGCGCGCCACGGTGGTCTTGCCGTTGCGCTTCTCGTGAATGGGCTTGGGGAGGGGCAGAATGACGCGCCCGCCGTCGACCGCTGTGAGGTAGTGGCGGTCAACGAGGACACCGTTCCAGAAGATGTCGCCCAGCTGATAGTCCACTGGCCTGCTGTCGGCGAAGACACTGTTCCACTCGGGCGTCATGACATTGCTCGCGGTGATGCCCCACGCGATGGTAAGCGCCACGTCCTCGCGGTAGACGAGGGTGCTGCCATGGGAATCGAGGTCGAGGGCTCACTTGTCCAACTCACCCCCGCCCAACGTGCTCCAGCGTTCCCACTTGTTGTGGAAGGACGGCCCCGATGCAGCCCCCCAGCAGGCGATGTGGTGCCAGTCCGCGCTGCTGGATCCTTGGATGATGCTGCGGATGTCTTCGAGTCGCATTGCCCTGTTCCTCCCCTGATGAGGGAAGCATCGCACGTGATGTTTGTCTGTTCGAGTTGCGGCATTCACGCAAACTCCGGGTCCAGTTGGGCCGGGGCGATCGCCCCGAGTGCCCGACACCCGAGCGTCGACAATGATCGTCACCGTTCCGCCTCATGAGGGGCTGGCTGACCGATTCGGCCAGCGTCCCCGCGGTGCCGCACGGGCTGCGTCCCAGCCGACTAGTGATGAAGGCCAGGTTCTTCAGGTTCTGAGGCGGGATCGGCTTGCTGATGTCGGCGCTCCTTGCGGTGAGAGGGCTGGCGTCCCGGAGAGATTGTGCTCCGCAGGGCGGCCTCGGCACCTCCGGTTCCGAAGGCGTCGCGGGCCTGGTCGCCTCATCCTCGCGGTGACGGGCACGACGAGGCCAGCGCTCCTCACTCGCCTCGCTGCGGCCGACACCGGCGGCAGCCCGGGCATGACGACGGTGACGAGCACTCGAAGACAACGCGTCCGAGGAGGACCACGACAACACCTCCTCGCCCCGGCTGCCCTGAACCTGCCTCTGATCCCCGGAGACGGGTTCACCCAGGTCAGGAATCGAAAAGGGCTGAGGCCGGAGCTCGCCGCGAGAACGGTCAGGCGTCGGTCACCGCGGCGGCCGCGAGCATCGAGCGGTCCCAGAATGTCTGTTCCGTAAAGTTCAGTCTCAGACCTCGCGGGGCTCGGCGCCAACTCACAGGGAGCGGCAGCTGAACCGCCGCATGCGAAAGGGCGCCATGCTGACACCCAGTTTCCGTCGTCTTCTCCCGGCCGCCTGCGCACTGGCGTCCGCACTCACGCTGGCAGGCTGCGACGGCGACGGGGAGAAGAGCGAGGACAACGACGCCTCCGCAAAGACCAGTCCCGCTGAAGTCCGTCTGGAGGAAGCGTGCGGCGGCGTATTCGACAAGAAGATCGCCGCCGAGGCGGCACGGTCGGGCGTCGACCGGGTCACTCCGGTGAAGTCCGAGAGCCCCGCCGAGGCCGCTGCGGGGCTGTCCAAGGAGACCACCTGGGGGACCGGCCACGACCTGTGCTTCCTGGAGAACGGGAGGGGCGAGGAACTGATGTCCCTCGACGTCGCATGGGTCGCACACCCGGTTCCCGGTGGTGATTCAGTCCGCGCCAGTGTGGGCAAGCCCATCGGCGGCAGCGCGGGGTCACTCGAGGTGCGCTGCGGGCTGAACGAGAGGCGGACCGGCAACAGGTACGCGCTTGAGTTCAATCTGCGCGACGCCATCACGGTAAGTGCTCACTCCCACGCGAAGCTGCTCATCGCCACGGCGAAGAAGGTCACGTCCGCCATGGCCTGCCAGAAGCAGCCCCAATACCCGGCCCCGGAATCCGTGGCACCAGCCCCCAAACCGGACAAGTACGGCAGGGTGGCTCGCTGAGCCAGGCCCAGTGCCCCGCGCGCCATCAGACCAAGGGGCTACGAGCGCCGCCTACTGGAACACTCGGCCGCCCAGTGCAGCGCCTGAGTGGGAGTGAGGCGGTGCTCAGGGCAGTCAGCGCGCTCGGTCCCGGTCGCGACGCCCCCGCACAGAGTCCTAGGGCAGATGCACGAGGGGTAGGAACCACCAACAGCCGGCACCACGAGGGACCGCCGACGCCTGCAGGAGCTGTCCTGTCGAAACAGATCGCCGGACACCCGTACTGGTGTGGACCGGCGGGCACACCGGCCGCGCGCATGGAGCTCAAGGAGCTCGCCCGGCGTGAGGTCGGGCGATGAGACTCACCGCCCGAGCGGAGGCATTGGTCCGTGCGTTCCGCGCCCGGATAGTTCCGGCGGCGAAGACGCGGGTGCCCCACCCTCTCTGAACGGACAGGGCCGGCTCATAGCAAGCTGCGTGATCAACCGCCGAGGCGCAGGTGGTGATGGCAACGCAGCCGATCACGTGGCCACACCCCCGGTCCGATCGGCGCCGGGGGCGTCGGCCGTGAGCGCCTCCAGGACGCGCAAGGCGCGCCCGGTGAGGGGCGGCGCCCACGAGCACCGAGGTCACAGGTGTGCAGCACTCGGTTACGTCCCTTTCCCCGCACCGGGAACTTTCGGATCCGCGTCCGCGGAATTTCTTCGGAACGACCCCTTGTCCCATCCGCCCGGGCGGATGTAGCTTCCTCGCACAACAACACTTCGGGCACCGGATAGTACGGAGACCTAACTGATGGTGGATCACGATTCCCTTGGGCCCACACCGGAGCCCGTCGCCACTCTCGGAGAGGTTCTTCTGGCGCTCGGCGGGCGCCTCACCCGACTACAGACGGAGATTCTCGCCGGGCTCGGACAACCGCTCACGATCCGGCAGTACCGCATCCTCTCCAGGGTCGACGCCGGAAATACCTCGCTCACTTCGCTGTCGAAACTGGCGCGCCGGAATCTCTCCACCATGTCGCAGAGCGTCGACAAACTCGTCCAGCAGGGACTGCTGACCCGGAAGACCTCCGAGAGCAGCCGTCGCACGATGCAACTCGCGCTCACCGCCGAGGGTGCCGCTGCCCTGGACGCGGGAAACCGGGCGCTGGCGAAGTTCACCTCTGAACTCACCACGCGTATGCCGCAGGAGCTCCAAGACCAAATTCTGCCGGCGCTTCAACAGTTGTTCACCGACGTCCAGGGGGACCTTGACGACCGCTGATCAAGGGGGCGTAAGCCACAAGGAGGTGGCATCGTTCGTGACCGACGCATACCCGACCGGCAGCCGACAGAAAACCGAGCACGGCTCGTCGGAACTTCTCACCGCACTGGATGACTCCGCTTTCACCAAACGGCACGGAGTCATCTATGGAACCGCACTCGCCGGGCATTTCCTCGACGGTTTCGTCATCAACACGACGGGCGTCGTCCTGCCGGGAGTCATCGCCACCTACCACATCACCAGCAAGCAGGCGGGCTACCTCAGTTCGGCGCTCTTCCTCGGCATGCTGGTCGGCGCGGCGATCGCGGGAATCGTCTCCGACCGGCTGGGCCGGAAGTTCCCCCTCGCCGTCTGCCTGCTGGTCTTCGCCGGCTTCTCCGTGCTGGCGGCCCTGTCGTGGAGCTATCCGTCACTGATGACGGCACGGTTCTGCCAGGGCATCGGGCTCGGCGCCGAGATCGCGGTCGTACTGCCGTACATCACGGAGTTCGTACCGTCCCGGCACCGTGCGCCGCTGGTCACGACCGCCACGGCGGCCTGGCTCGTGGGGCTGCCGGTGTCCGCGCTCGTCGGCACGGCCGTCGTGCCCACGTTCGGCTGGCGCTCGATGTTCTACATCGGGATCGCGCCCGTCGTCGTCAGCGTCGTGATGCTGGCCGTCCTGCCGGAGTCGGTGCGCTATCTGCTGCGCAAGCAGCGTCATGCGGAGGCACAGCGAGTGGTCGCCGCCCTGTCGACAGCGCGGCCGGCGCCGTCGGCGGCCGGGCCCGCGGACACCGCCGCGAACGTCCCATCCGCACCTGAACAGCGCACGGCGGGCTCCGTACGGAAACTCCTCACGGGCCGCTATCTGAAATTCACGGTCTCGCTCTGGTTCATGGAACTGTGCGCCGGAGCCTTCCTCTACGGCCTTTCCACCTGGCTTCCTTCCATTCTGGAGAAGAAGGGAATCGGGCTCATCGGCAGCCTCGCCTACACGGCGATCATCACTGCGGCCGGTGTGCTGGGCGCGCTGCTCGCCGGATATGTGGCCAAACGTGTGGGGCGCCGTTCGACCATTGTCTGTGGGCTGTTGCTCAGCGGCCTTCTCTGCCTGTGGTGGGGTGCCGTGTCCACCACGCTGCCCGTCATCGTGATCGGCTGTGTCGCGACGTTCTTCGGCAGTGGAATAGCGGGTAGTACGCTCTTCGTCTACGCGAGCGAGCTCTATCCGACCTTCAACAGGGCCACCGGGCTCGGCTGGGCGGCCGCATGGCAGAAAGCCGGCGGGCTCGTCATTCCCACCGTCATCGGCTGGGTCCTCGCTCTGCACTCCTCCAGCTACATCTTTTTCGTTCTCTTCGCGGTGATCTCACTGCTGGCCGGGATTTCCGGCCTCGTCGCCATCTTTGAAACCAAGGGAAAGACGATCGAGCAGATCGCCGCATTTCTGGAGCCGGACCGGGCGCACGGCGTCGGTGAAAACCTCGTCGGCGCCGCGGCCTCCCCCTCTTCCCTAAATCCCGTCACCGGATTCACCGCACAGTACGACCAAGAAACAGGCAGGTGAAGAATGACCACGGTCAGCGATGCAGCGACATCCGCATCGGCCACCGCATCCGACGGCCCTGAAGCCGACGCCGCGGAACGCACACTGCGACACGGCAAAGTGCGCGCCGCCATGGCGGAGAACGGGCTCGACGCCGTTCTCGCATACGGCCCCGGCTGGCGCCGGGAGAACGTGCGCTATTTCGCCGACGCACGCGTCACCGGCAGTTCGTCCTTCGTGCTCTTCCCCGCGTCCGGTGAGGTCGCCGCCTTCTCCACTCGCCGCAGCGACCTGCCGGAACTGCGCCGCAGGGGCTGGGTCGACAGCGCGGACACCCTCGATGTCTGGGACCCGGCGCCGCTCACCGACCGGCTGCGCGACCTGCGGCCTCGGCGCATCGGCGTCGCCCACTACGAACTGCTGCCCGCGATGCTCGCGGAAGCGCTGCGCACCGCGCTGCCCGGCACCGAGTTCGTCTCGGCCACGTCCCTGCTGGACGGGGTGCGCATGGTCAAGAGCGACTGGGAGCTGGCCCGGATGCGGCGCAGCGCCGCCGTATGCGCCGCCGGCTGGGACGCGTTCGTCGACGTACTGGAGCCGGGCCTGCCCGAGTACCGGATCGTCGCCGAGGTCGAGGCCCGGATCAAGGAACTGGGCGCCGAGGACAACTTCATGCTGATCGCCTCCGGCAAGGACGAGGTGCGCGGCATGACGGCGCCGACCCCGCGGGTCCTCCAGGCCGGCGACATGGTCCGCACCGAGCTGACCCCGCAGATGGACGGCTACTGGCTCCAGATCTGCCGCTCCGCCGTCGTCGGGAAGCCGAGCGAGGGCCAGTACCGCTCGTTCGACCTGTTCAACGAGGCTGTGGAGGCCGGCATGGCGGCCGTGCGCCCCGGCGTCACCGCGCACGACGTGGCCAAGGCGCAGAACGACGTCTTCCGCGCGCACGGCTACGGCGAGTACTGCACGAGCCAGTACACCCGGGTCCGCGGCCACGGTCACGGTCTGCACCTGGACGAGACCCCGATTATCGAGGGCAACGAGACCGTCCTGCCCGAGAACGCGGTCTTCATCATCCACCCCAACACCTTCACCCCGCTGGCCGGCTACCACGTGCTCGGCGACCCGGTGCGGGTGACGGCCGACGGCTGCGAAGTGCTGATCTCCACCGAACGCAAGCTGTTCCACAGCGAGAAGGGGGTGTCGGCGTGAAGCGCGGACTCGTGGTGCTCGACCCGGCCGAGGTGCCGGCCGACGAGTGGCAGGCGCGCACGGCCGCCGTCCAGGCCGACCTCGCCGCCCAGGGCGTCGACGTGGCGCTGGTGTACGGAGATGTCTTCGCCTCCGACGACATCGCCCATCTGACCAACCTCTGCATCTACTGGAACGAGGGCATGCTCGCCGTGCCCGCCTCCGGCGAGACGGTCTTCCTGACGAAGCTGTCGCCGCGCGTCCACCCCTGGATGCGGCGGATCTCCACCGTCGAGCGCATCGAGAGCGGCCGCAGCTTCGGCGCGCTTGTCACCAAGCTGCTCGGCGAGCGGCCCGCGGGCACGGTGGGCCTGGCCGACGCGGCGCGCTGGCCCGCGGCGATCGTGGACGAGGTGCGCGCCGCCCTGCCGGGCTGGCAGGTGCGGGAGCTGCCGGGCCTGGTCGGCGACCGGCGCGCCGTGGTCTCCGAGCATGAGCTGGCGCTGCTGCGCACCGGCGCGGAGGTCGTCGGACGGGCGGCGCACGAGGCGTGTGGCGCGGGCCTGACGCCGTTCGCCCGCACGGCCGCGGTCGAGCGGATCGTACGCGGCGCGGGGTTCCTCGACGTCCAGACCAACACCACCCGGGCGCCGGACGGCGTGGTGGGCGTCCAGGTCACCGGTCAGTACCGGACCGGCTGGCTGCACGCCGCGCGCCTCGCCGACGCCGAGGACAGCGCCTGGGCCGGCACGCTGCGCGCCGCGCTGGACGCGGCCGTCGATGCCGCCAGGGCGGGCGCGACGGGCGAGACGCTCGCGGAAGCCGCCGCCCCTGCGCTCGCGAAGCTGCCGGAAGGCACCGACGCGCAGGTGCGCTGGGTCAACCAGACCGACCTCGCGTCGGCCGGTGAGTACCGCAGGCGCGCCGCCTCGGACCCGCTGCCCGCCGGGGCCGTCGTCGCCGTCACCGTCGATGTGCTCTTCGCCGCGGGCGACTACGCGGCGCTCGCCGACACCGTGCTCGTCACCGAGGGCGGCGCGCGGAACCTGACCGGCACGCACGAGGAGGCCGCGAAGTGAGGATCCTGTCCAACGACGACATCCAGAAGGTGCTGACCGCCGAGGAGTGCCTCGATACGCTGGCCACCGCCTACCGGGAGCTGTCCCGTGGCCAGGGCGCCAACCGCCCCCGCAACCACACGTACTTCCCGGTCAAGGACGACCGCTGGCCCGGCTTCGGCTTCCGCTTCAAGTCGCAGGAGGGCGGCAACGTCTCCAGCGGCGTATGGGCCCTGCGGATCACCTCCGACATGGCGGGCGTCGAGACCCTGCCGAGCGGTGTGCAGCGCCGCCGGCTGATCCCGGCGGCCCCCGGCCAGCGGTACGTCGGCCTGGTGACCCTCTACAGCCTCACCACACTGGAGCCGCTGGCGATCCTGCACGACAGCTTCGTACAGAAGATGCGGGTCGGCGCCACCTCAGCGCTCGGCATCCGTGAGCTGTCCCGCGAGGACGCCACGGTGGCCGGGATGTTCGGCTCGGGCTGGCAGGCCGAGGCGCATCTGGAGACGCTGCTGCTGGTACGCCCCGGGATCGAGGAGGTGCGGGTCTACAGCCCGACACCGGAGAACCGCGAGCGGTTCGCGGCGACGTGGAGCGAGCGCACGGGCCGCAGGATCGTGCCGGTCTCCGACCGCAGGGACGCCGTGTCGGGCTGTCAGATCGTCACCTGCGCGACGGCCGCCATGGATCCGTGCTTCGACGGCGCCTGGCTCGACCCGGGCACCCATGTCACGGCGATCACCTCGCCCGACGGCACGGCGACCCGCCGTGAGCTGGACGACACGACCTTCGACCGGGCCGACCGGATCACCGTCCTCTCCCGCGAACAGGTCCACCACGACAAGCAGTTCGACATCCTCGGCCCGGTCGAGCGCGGCCGGCTCGCCTGGGACGACATCCGCGAACTCGGCGAACTGCTGCTCGGCGACGCGCCGGGCCGCACCTCCCCCGACGACATCACCGTGTTCGCCAACAACACCGGTATGGGCGTGCAGTTCGCCGCGGTGTGCGCACGTGCCCTGGAGCTCGCCGAGCGGGAGAGCCTGGGCCACGAGGTGCCGACGGACTGGTTCCTGGAGGAGACCAGCCCCTGATCCGGGCCCGCGTACCGGCAGGCCCGCCCTCTCCCCCCGGCGGGCCTGCCGCCCGGCCACGGACGACAAAAGGAGAACCACACACCATGAGCACACCGACCCAGGACGCCGCCGCGGACGCGGCGGCCGGCCGCCATCGCGTCGGCGGCCCCACCATCACCTTCGGCGAGAGCGTCAACACCGACGTCATCATCCCGGGCCGCTACCTCGTCAGCATCGACCCCGCGGAACTCGCCGAGCACGCCTTCGAGCCGCTCGGCCCCGAGGTGCAGCAGCGGCTGCGGGCCAGCAGGATCGTCGTCGCGGGGCGCAACTTCGGCTGCGGCAGCGCCCGGGAGCAGGCCGCCACATGTCTGATCGGCGCGGGCGTCCAGGCCGTCGTCGCGGCCTCGTTCTCCCGGGTGTTCTTCCGCAACGCCATCAACACCGGCCTGGTCGCCGTGGAGTGCCCCGACGCGGTCGCGGCGCTCGAGGCCGCCGGTGGCGAGGGCGACATGTGGGTGGACTACGACGCCGGCACGGTCGAGGTCGCGGGCCGGACCTTCCACTTCGCGCCGTACCCGCAGGGCCTCAAGGACATCCTCGACGACGGCGGCCTCATCCCGCATCTGATGCGGGACTCCGCACCCAGTACGACAGAACAGGAGGGGGCGGCCCGATGACCACCACCGCACCCAGGACGTTCGCGCAGAAGGCGATCGAGCGCGCGTCGGGCGAGAGCGGTCTCGCCCCCGGACAGATCGTGGACGCCTACCCGGACGTCTATATGAGCCACACGGCCAGCTGGCGCTGCATCCGCACGCTGGAGCGCATGGGTGTCGACACGCTGTACGACCCCGACCGGGTGGCCATGGTGATGGACCACATCTCGCCCGCGATGAACGCCAAGACGGCCGCCGACCACCGGCTGTGCCGCGAGTTCGCCGACCGTATGGGCATCAAGAACTTCTACGACGTCAACGCGGGCATCGCGCACATCGTGCTGATGGAGAACGGCCTCATCCGCCCGGGGCAGTTCGTCATCGGCACCGACTCCCACTCCACGATCTACGGTGCGCTCGGCGCGTTCGGCACCGGCGTCGGCTTCAGCGAGATCACGGCGGCCTGGGTCACGGGCAAGCTGTGGGTGAAGGTACCGGAGTCGGTCCGTATCGAGATCGAGGGCGAGCTGCCCGCGGGCAGCTACGCCAAGGACGTCATGCTGAAGCTGATCGGCGACCTCGGCGCCGACGGGCTCACCTACTGCTCGGCCGAGTTCGGCGGCTCCTACGTCCGCTCCCGCTCGGTGTCCGAGCGGATGACGTTCTGCAACCTCGCCATGGAGATGGGCGCCAAGAACGCCTATGTGGCACCCGACGCCACCACCCGCGCCTACCTCGCCGACGAGGCGGGCGTCGGCGCCGACGGCTACGAGGAGCTGCTGCCCGACGAGGGAGCCGACTACCGGCAGACGGTCACGCTCGACGGCACCGCCCTCACCCCGAAGATCGCCGTCCCGCACACCGTGGACAACGTCGTGGACGTCGACGAGGTCAGCGGTACCCGTCTCGACCAGGTCTTCATCGGCTCCTGCGCCAACGCCAAGTACGACGACCTGGAGATCGCGGCCGGTGTCCTCAAGGGCCACAAGATCGCCCACGGGGTGCGCCTGGTGGTGACTCCCGCGTCCAGCGCGGTCATGGCGAAGGCGTCCGAGACCGGCGTGCTGGCCACCCTCGTCGAGGCCGGGGCGATGATCACCAACGCGGGCTGCGGCGCCTGCGCGGGCAACGGCGGCGCGATGGCCGACGGCGAGGCCACCCTGTCCACGGCCAACCGCAACTTCCAGGGCCGTATGGGCAGTTACAAGTCGAGCATCTACCTCGGCAGCCCGGCGACCGCCGCCGCCTCCGCGATCACCGGCGTCATCACCAACCCCGCGGAGGTGATGAAGTGAACCTGGTCGAGAAGATCCTCGCCCGGGCGAGCGGCAAACCGTCCGTGGAGCCCGGCGAGATCGTCATCGCCGAGGTGGACATGCTGCTGATGCACGACCTCAGCGGCTATCTCACCTCCGGCGTCTACGACAAGCAGGTCGGTCTGCCGATCCCGCATCCCGAGCGCACCCTGATGGTCTTCGACCACCACTACTCGCCGCCCACCGAGCAGCAGGCCGATGTGCTCCACCACAACCGCGAGTGGGCCCGCCGCACCGGGATCAACCTCCTGGACTGCGGCAACGGCAACCTCCACCACGCCGCGGTGCGCGGCGGCTTCGTCAAGCCCGGCATGATCGTCGTCGGCTCCGACAGCCACACGCCCGTGCACGGCGCGCTCGGCGCCCTCGCCGTGGCGCTCGGCAACGACTCGCACGCCGGCACGGTCCTCCCGTACGGCAAGGCGTGGTTCCGGGTGCCCGAGACCGTGCGGATCGAGCTGACGGGGGCGCCACGGCCCGGCACGACGCCCCGGGACATCGCCCTGTGGCTGACCGCGGAGATCGGCGAGGGCACGATGAACTACAAGGCGCTGGAGTTCACCGGGCCCTACGTCAAGCAGCTGGGCTTCTGGGACCGCTGGCTGTTCCCGCTGCTCTGCGTGGACCTGGGCGCCAAGAGCAGCTACGTGGAGCCCGACGAGGTCACCGAGGCGTTCGTGCGCGCCCTGCCGGGCGGCCTGCCCTACGACCTGCCGCGCGGTGACGGCGGCGAGGCCGCGACCGTGCTGCGGTACGACGTGAGCGATGTGGTGCCCCAGGTCGCCTGCCCGCCGACGGTCGGCAACGCCAAGGCCGTCTCGGACGTGGCCGGCCGCCAGGTGCGGTACGCGGAGCTCGGCGGCCACGGTGGCGGCCGGATCGAGGACATCAGGACGGCCGCTGAGGTGCTGCACGGCCACACCGTCCACCCGGACACCCGTTTCAACATCGTGCCGTCGAGCCGCGAGGTGTTCGCGCAGGCCGTGCGGGAGGGTCTGGTGCTCGCGCTGCACGAGGCCGGAGCCACGTGGTTCCCGCCGAGCACCGGCTCCAACCAGGCCATCAACATGGGCGCGATGGCGGCGGGCGAGGCCATGATCTCCACCCACGCCCGCAACTTCCCCGGGCGCAACGGCAGCACCCGGGCCGAGATGTACCTGGCGTCCGCGCGGACCGTGGCGGCGTCGGCCGTGGCGGGCGAGATCGCCGAGAGGAGCACCCGGTGAGGTTCGAGGGCAGGAGCTGGGCGTTCGGGGACAACATCCCGACGGACCGGCTCGTGAAACCGCAGTACGTGTTCGAGCCCGTGGAGGTCATGGCGCAGCATGTGCTGGAGGACCTCGACCCGGAGTTCCCCCTCCAGGTCGCCGCGGGCGACATCGTGGTGACCGGACGGCACTTCGGCCAGTCCTCCGGCCGCGCCATCGCGACCAAGGCGCTCAAGGGCACCGGCATCGGCTGTGTGGTCGCCGAGTCCTTCGCCCGCACCTTCTACCGCAACTGCTTCGAGGTGGGGCTGCCCGCCATCGAGGTGCCCGGCATCAAGGACCTGGTGAACCGGGGCGACGTGCTCTCGGTCGACCTCTCGGCCGGCGAGGTGGTCAACACCACGACGGGCGCACGGGCCACCGGCTCGCCCGCGGACCCGTTCCTGATCGACATGCTGGAGGCCGGCGGCCTGATCGCGCTCGCGGCGAAGCGCCCGGAGCTGTTCGGCACCTGATTTCGGCATCTGATGGGGACACCGTCGGCACGCCGCCGGCCCGGCACCGCGGCCGCGGACCGACGGCTGGCGGCCGCCGGGACGGCCCCGGCCGACCGGACACCCCCGGAGAGGAGGATGGAAAGAGCTGGCCTACCTGCGGCAGAATCCCGAGCCCATGAGCCCACGGCAGTCCCGCCCCACGCACCTCGCCAACCTCGACCTCAACCTCCTGGTGACGCTCCGAGCGCTGCTGCGCGAGCGGAACGTCACCCGGGCCGCCCGGAACCTCGGCGTCACCCAGCCCGCCGTCAGCGCGGCGCTGTCCCGGCTGCGCCGGCATTTTGGGGACGAACTGCTCGCCCGGGTACACGGCGCCTACGTCCTGACGCCGCTCGCCGCGCAGCTGGCCGGGCAGGTCGAGACGGTGTGCGCGGCCGCCGAAAGGCTCTTCGCGACCGGCAGGGCGTTCGACCCCGCAACCACCGAGCGGGAGTTCACCCTGCTGATGGCCGACTACCCGGCGACGGTCCTGGACCCCCCACTGTCCCGGCTGTTCGACCACGAGGCACCCCATGCGGCGCTCCACCTCCAGCTCATCAGGGAGACCCTGGGCAGTGGGGCGGGCGACGCGATCCGGCTCGTCGACGCCATGGTCTCCCCGCCGCTCGGCCACTTCCGTACCCCGGGGGTCGAGTCGGTTCCGCTCTTCCACGACCGGTGGGTCTGCGTCGCGTCCGCCGGCAATCCGCTGTGCGAGGCCGAGTCGTTCGGCATCGAGGACCTGGCACGGCTGCCGTGGGTGGTGCCCTACCACCGGGACGAGGGCTACCCCTCGGCCGCTCCGGCGACCCGGCAGCTGACCGCCCTGGGCATCCGGCCGCGCATCGCCGTACGCGTGGAGAGCTACCGGGCCGTACCCGACTTCATCACCGGAACGCGGCGGGTGGCGCTCGTTCCGGAGCGGCTCGCCGCACCGATCGCGTCCGCCCACGGGCTGCGCACGCTCACCTGCCCGGTACCGCTCGATCCGCTGGAAGAGCATCTGTGGTGGGACGCGAGCCACGACGAGGACCCGGCGCACAGCTGGCTGCGCGACCTGATGGTCCGGGCCGCGGCCTGCCTCGACGCATAAACGCCGTTGATACCGTCCAGTCGAACGCTCTATTGACCTGGGCATTCCCTCCGGTGAAGCAGGCTGCCTACGGTGCGGGGCACGCGATGAGAGCCGCGTTCGCGGCACAGCCCCCTTCCCCAGGAGCCCTCATGCCCCATGCCCTGACAGAGCTGTGGTCATCACCCGCGTCCCCATCGTGGCCGGCCCCGACGACGAGGAGACGTCCATGAGCGCCACACAACCCCTCGTGGAACTGGCCCCGATCATCGAGCGCCAGCGTGCGAGCCGCCACTGGCTGCTGATGTACGCCGTCTGCTGTCTGGTCACCTTCCTCGACGGCTTCGACTTCCAGATCCTGTCCTTCGCCGCCACCTACATCCGTAAGGACTTCGGGCTCACCGGGACCCAGCTCGGCACCCTGGGCACGGTCGGCCTGTTCGGCACCATGATCGGTGCGCTGATCATGGGATATCTGGCGGACCGGATCGGACGCCGCCCCACCATCGTCGCCTCGGTCGCCGGTTTCGGCGTCTTCATGCTCGGTTTCGCCTATGCGGACACCTACGCACATCTGTTCGCTCTGCGGTTCGTGTCCGGGCTCTTCCTCGGCGGGGTGCTCCCGCTGACCTGGGCCCTGGCGGCCGAGTACGCGCCGAAGCGGTTCCGGGTGACCGCCGTCTCCATCATCATGGTCGGCTACACGCTCGGCGGCGCCGCCGGTGGTCCCGTCTCCAACTGGCTGATCCCCGAATACGGCTGGCGATCGGTGTTCGTCGTCGGCGGCGTCTGCTCCCTGCTCACCGTCCTCGCGGTGCTGCCGCTGGTGCCCGAGTCGGTGAAGTTCCTGGTGCTGAAGGCCCGCCCCGGCAGCGATGAGCGCGTTTCCCGCATCCTGCGCCGCCTCCAGCCGGGCCTCTCCATCGAGCCCGGGACCCGCTTCACCACCGAGGCCAAGGAGCAGGCGCACTCGGGGAAGCGGTTCACCCCCACCCAGCTCTTCCGCGGCCACCTCGCCGCCATCACACCCCTGCTGTGGCTGGTCTACCTCCTCTCCTCGGCACTGATCTACTTCCTGGTCTTCTGGACCCCGATGATCAACGAGCAGATGGGCTTCAGCGTGAGCGCGGCAGCCACCATCGCCGCCCTGGCGAGCGTCGCGGGCGCCGTGGCGCAGTTGTTCATCAGCCGGTTCGTGGACCGCAAGGGCGCGGGCATCATCCTGTGGATGCCGCTCGCGGCCGTCATCTGCATGCTGACACTGGGCACCGGAGTTCTCGGCCCGGCCGTCTACGTCGCCTTCGTCATCGGCGCCAAGATGTTCGTCAACGGCGGCCATGGCGGCATCACCAGCATCGCCGGCACCTTCTACCCGACGGGCATCCGCGCCAACGGCGCCGCCTGGGCCTCCTCGGTCGCCAAGATCGGCGCCATGGTCGGCCCCTGGCTCGGCGGCGTCATCCTCGACGCCGGTCTCGGGGCACATGGCGCGTTCACCGTGTTCGCGGCCTGCCCGGCCGTGATGGTGCTGGTGCTGTTCGTGCTCGGCCGGGTCCAGCGCCGGCTGCCGGCCGAGGCGGAGGGAGCGCTGTCCGTGGAAGCACCCACGACCGGCGTGACTCCGGTGAGAACGGCGGCCCCCTCCTGACCGACGCCTCCGCGCCACAGAAGCAACCACGAAGAACGAGGAAAGAGTCAAGGGATGTCCACCGAGCCGCGCAGCAATCATCCGGTCGGGTCGTCTCGCTGGGCGACGACACGTACGCAGTGGAAGGCGCTGGGCTACGACGACGAGGAGATCCGCCGGCCCAAGATCGCCATCGTCAACTCCTCTTCCGGGCTCGCGCCGTGCTTCGCCCATCTCGACGAGGTCGCGGAGGCCGTCCGCCAGTCGGTGTACGACGCCGGCGGGCTGGGCTTCGAGATCCGCACCGTCGCGCCCACCGACTTCATCATGGCCGCCGGCCGGGGCGGCGGATATGTGCTCTCGGGCCGCGACCTGGTGTCCTACGACATCGAGTCGGTTGTCGAGGGCGCGAAGCTCGACGGGATGATCTGCCTCGCGTCGTGCGACAAGACGACACCCGGCCAGCTGATGGCGGCCGCGCGGACCGACGTCCCTACCGTGATCGTCGCCTGCGGCTACCAGAGCTGCGGTGTCCTCGACAACGGCCGCCGCGTCGACATCGAGGAGGTCTTCGCCGATGCCGGCAAGCTCGCCGCGGGCGCCATCAGCTTCGACGACCTCTGCCAAATGTCCGACCGCGCCATCACCAGCCCCGGCGTCTGCCAGGGGATGGGCACCGCCAACACCATGCACATCGTCGCCGAGGCGCTCGGCATGGCGCTGCCCGGCTCGGCCCCCACCCAGGCCAACAGCGAGACGATGTGGGCGGCCGCGCGGGCCGCCGGCCCGGTCGTCATGGCCGCCGTCGAGGCGGACCGGCGCCCCAGCACGGTCATGACGCCCGCCGCGTTCCGCAACGCGGTGACGGCGGTCATCGCGGTCAGCGGCTCGATCAACGCGGTCAAGCATCTGGAGGCGATCGCCGTGGAGTCGCCGTACGACATCGATGTCCACCGGCTCTTCGAGGAGATCGGGCGGGAGGTCGGCCCGATAGCCGCGGTCCAGCCCAACGGGCCCACGACCATCGACGAGTTCGACGCCGCGGGCGGCGCCCGGGGCGTGCTCCGGCAGCTCGGCGACAGGATCGACGGCTCGGTCATCACGGTCTCGGGCACGTCGATGGCCGAGGCCGTCGCCGGTGCCCCCGTCGACGCGGAGGTGATCCGCGCCGAACCGATGCGCCCCGAGTCCACCATCGTCGTGATGCGCGGCAATCTGTGCCCCGACACCGGAATCGTGAAGCTGTCGGTCACCGAGAACCGGGCCCGCACCTTCCGCGGTGCGGCGCGCGTCTTCGAGTCCGCGCCGGAGGCCACCGAGGCGATCGAGCGCGGCGAGGTGCTGCCGGGCGAGGTCCTTGTGCTGCGGGGTCTTGGCGTCACCGGCACACCGGGGATGGGCATGGCCTCCAACGTGGTCTTCGCGCTTGCCGGTTCCGGCCTGAGCGAGCGGGTGGCGTTCGTGACCGACGGACAGCTCTCGGGCCTCGTCAACAAGGGCATCGTCGTCGGCGAGATCTCACCGGAGGGAGGCGTGCCGGGCCCGCTGGGGACCGTCCGCACCGGTGACGAGATCGCGATCGACGTCCCGAACCGGACCGTCGACCTGCTGATCGACGCCGAAGAGCTGAACCGCCGGATCGAGGCGTACGCCGAAACACGCGCGCCACGGACCTGGCCGGCGCGGCCCGGCTCCTGGCTCGGTGTGTACGCCGGGGCCGTGGAGCCGCTCGACCGGGGCGCCACGCTGCGCCGGGCCGCCGCCAACTGACCAACCACCTTCCGGGAGAAGACCACACCATGCCCCACCCCCTGTCCGATCTCGTCGTCCACACGGTCACCAAGCCGGCCGACGCTCCGGCCGAACGGCTCGACGCCGACATCCTCGTCGTCGGCGCCGGTATCGCCGGGCTCTCGGCGGCCATCCAGGCGCGCCGCCTCGGCCGCGATGTCGTCCTGGTCGACGCGCTCCCGGTCCTCGGCGGCCAGTGCGTCAATTCGATGATCGGGCTCTTCTGCGGGATCTACGGCAACGCGCCCGACTACCGCCAACTCACCTACGGCATCTTCGGCGAGCTCTTCGCGGCGCTGGAGAAGACCGACGACCTCCACTACAACCGCACCCACACCCAGACGGTGACCTACGACGAGGTCGCCCTCGGCCGCTGGTTCGAGAACATCGTGGACGAGCTCGGCATCCGGGTGGTCCTCGGCGCCTCCGTCAGCGGCGTCGGGATCGAGGGCGGCGTCATCGAGCGGGTCGACTTCGCCACGCGCTTCGGCCCGGTGAGCGTCACCGCCCGCGGTGTCGTCGACGCGACCGGCGACGCGGCGCTCGCCTGGGAGGCGGGGCTGCCCTGCCAGGTCCCGGACCGTACCGTCTGGGGCTCCCAGCAGATCCGGCTGGAGGGACTCGACGAGTCCGGCAAACCGGAGCCCGCCGAGCTGGTGGCCCGGGTCGATGAGAAGGCCGCCCAGTACGGCCTGGTCCGCCGTGACGGGCTCGCGTTCTTCTTCCCCGGCCGCGACACGGCGGTGATGAACATGACCCATGTCGAGGCCCCCTTGGGCGCGGTCGAGGCCGCCGACGCGCAGCTGCGGGGCCGCGCCCAGGCGGACCGGGTCGTGGAGTTCCTCCGGCGGGAGTTCCCGGCGGCGTTCCGCAACGCCCGGGTCCGCGCCTATGGGTTCCCGGGGCGCCGGCAGACCCGCTGGCTCGCCGCCGCCCACCGGCTGACCCTGGACGAGGTGCGAGGAGAGACGAGGTTCGAGGACGCCGTCGCCCGGACCGCCTGGCCGGTCGAGCTGCACGACCGGGTCGAGGGCTACGTCTGGGAGACCTTCGGCCCCGACCACGTCCACTACGTCCCGCTGCGCAGCATGCTCTCGCCGCGGGCGCGCAACCTCGTGGCCGCGGGCCGCTGTGTCGACGGGGACGCCGCCGCGCTCTCGAGCGTCCGGGTGATGGGTCCGTGCTCGGCGATGGGCCTCGCCGCCGCGCACGCCCTCGATCTGACCCTGGGCGAGGACGTCCACCAGATCGACCTGACGGCGCTGCGCGACCGCGTCCGCGAGAACGTCGAGGGCTGAGGAGGAGTCGATGGTCGCTCTGACCGACGAAGAAAAGGCCATGCGCGACGGCCGGGACGGCGATGCCGTCGCGGCGGCGATGGACCTGCTCATCAGATACGCCGACGCACTCGGTGCCGCGCACCTGTGCGAGACCCGCAATGTGGCGGGGACCAACACCCAGCCCTCGCCCGCCAAGACGCAGCTGTTCGAGGAGGGCGGCTGGTCGAAGGCGTTCGCGGTGATCAGCCTCGACTGCGACGACGACATCGAGGTGCCGCGGATGAAGGTGCCGACCTGCCAGCTCCAGCACGGCTTCGGCGACGACGCGCTGGGGATCATGCCGTACTCCGAGCGCAACATCGAGCTCCAGGCCGACGCCGAGTCGTTCTACAGCTCCAAGGGCGTCAATGTCCTGGCCACATGCACGCCCTACCAGGTGGGCAATCTGCCGACCTACGGCGAGCACATCGCCTGGATGGAGTCCTCGGCGGTGGTCTACGCCAACTCGGTCCTCGGCGCGCGCACCAACTGCGAAGGGGGCGCCTCGACCGGGTCGGCGAGCATCACCGGCCGGATCCCCTGCTGGGGCAACCACCTGGTGGAAAACCGCTACGGCACCCATCTGATCGAATCCGGGCTGCGGATGACCGGCTTTCAGGACTGGGGCATGTTCGGCTACTTCGTCGGCGACGCGGTCCAGGAGGCGCGGCCGGTCATGGTCGGCGACCTCGGTCAACCCGACCTGGCGGACCTGAAGCACTTCGGGGCGGCCGCCGCCTCCTCGGGCGGCGTCGAGATGTACCACATCCCGGGACGCACCCCCGATGCGCCGACACTGGAGGCGGCCTTCGGCGCCGCCGCCCCGCCCGAGCCGCTGCGCTACGGCGAGGCCGAGCGCAGCGCGATCTACGACTCGCTCAACTCCATCGGGAACAGTGAGGATGTCGACTTCGTGCTGATCGGCTGCCCGCATGCCTCGCTCGAACAGATCGGCCGGGTCGCACGGGCGCTCGAAGGACGTACGCTGTCGGCCGGGACCGAACTGTGGGTCATGACGCCGCGCGCGCTGCGTGCCGTCTCGGACCGCAACGGGTGGACAGCCACCATCGAGCGCGCCGGGGGCCGGGTCCTGACCGACTCCTGCCCGGCCATGTCGCGGGTCGCGCCCACGGGCACCAAGGTGTTCGCCACGGACTCGGCCAAGCAGGCGCACTACCTGCCGGCGATCCTCGGCATCGAGGCCTGGTTCGGCACCACCGAGGAGTGTGTCGATGCCGCCGTGACCGGTCGTTGGCGTGGTTCGCTGGCCCCCGCGGCGGTGGTCCGATGACCAGCGTCGCGGAGACCCGGCTCGTGCTCCGCGGCCGCGGCATCGTCCCGGGGCGCGTCGAGGGCCGGGCCCTGGTCTCCCACGAGACCATCTCCGGCTGGGGCGGGATCGATCCGGCCACCGGCACCATCATCGAGCGCAGGCACGAGCTCTACGGTGTCTGCTTCACCGGCAAGGTGCTGGTCTTCCCGGGGGCGAAGGGTTCCTCGGGCTGGTCCGGCTTCTTCCAGTCGACCCGTCTGATGGGCACCGCGCCGCTGGCGATGGTCTTCACCAACCTGACCACGAAGGCTGCCCTCGGCGCGATCGTGACCCGCGTCCCCACAGTGACCGAGTTCGACGACGACCCGGTCGCCAGGATCGCGACCGGCGACCGGGTCGAGGTCGACGCCGACAACGGGCTGGTGGTCGTGTACGGACCGCGGCCAGGTCATCCGCGGTGACGAGCCCGCGCTTCACGGCCGTCCTCGAGGAGGCCCGCTCCGGCCGGTACATCATCGGACGGGCCTCGCCCCCGACGGTCTCCCGCCAGGAGCCCGAGCATCCCGGAGCCGCTGATGCCTGGTAAGAACGCCGCGACGGGCGGACGCGACGCCCGTTCCCTCAGCGTCCGCACGCTCGACGTACTGGGGGCCTTCGGTGCCGCCCGGCCGCGGCTCACTCTCTCGGAGCTGTCCCGCGCGAGCGGCCTCTCGCTGACGACCACCCACCGCATCGTCACCGACCTCGTCGAGTGGGGTGCGCTGGAAGAGGCCGACGGCGGCTACCAGGTCGGGCTCCGGCTCTGGGAGGCGGCGTGCGCGGCGCCCCGCGGGCTCGCGCTGCGGGAGACCGCGCTGCCGGCGATGGAGGACCTCTACGAGGCGACCCATGAGAACGCGCAGCTGGCCGTGCGCGAGGGGCTCGAGGTCGTCTACGTGGAGCGCATCACCGGCCGTGGTGCGGTCCGGGTTCTCACCAAGGTCGGTGGGCGCTTCGCCCTTCCGGCCACCGGCGTCGGACTGGTGCTGCTGGCCCATGCGCCTCGGGAGGTTCACGAGCGGGTGCTGGCCGAGCCGTTGCGGCGCTGGACGCCGTACACCGTCACCGACCCCGCGGTGCTCCGCAAAATGCTCGCCGAAGTGCGGTGTGCCGGGACAGCCCTCAGCGACCGCCAGGTGACCGAGGACGCGTTCTCGGTCGCTTGCCCGGTGCGTGGCGTGGGCGGTGAGGTGGTGGCGGCGCTCTCCGTCGTGGTGCGCTCCGACGGCCCCCTCACTCCGAAAGCACTGGCCCCCGCCGTACAGGGGGCGAGCCGCAGCATCTCCCGGGCCCTGGGCTGGGAGCCGGCCCGGCCGGCCGGTGGCCGACGTCTGCTGGGCGCGAGCTGAGATTCCGATGGGCGCAGGCCGAGATTCCTTCCGAACATCGGAAGTGGCCTAGGCGGCGGAGGGCGGCGGCGGCCACCGTTGGGCACGACCCGGTCGTCGCACCAGGCCCCGGACCGGGGTTCGGACCGGGGCCCGGACCGGCGTTCGCTGCGAGGTGCGGACCGGCGTTCGCTGCGGCGTTCGGCCGGTCGAGAGACAGAAGGAGGCACCGATGCCCAGTTGGCCCTTGAACCAGTGGTACGTCGCCGCGTACAGCGAAGAGATCGGCGACGGCCTGCTCGGCCGCACGATCTGCGGAGAGCCACTCGTCTTCTACCGGACCGGCGAAGGCGACGTTGTCGCGCTGGCCGACCGGTGCGTGCACCGCCGATACCCGCTGTCGCGCAGCCACCTCAAGGACGACCAGATCGTCTGTGGCTACCACGGCTTCACCTACGACAAGACCGGCGTGTGCGTCGCCGCGCCGGCCCAGAAGCGGATCCCGCGCACGGCCCGCGTCCCCGCCTGGACCGTCCGCGAGCAGGACTCGCTGGTGTGGGTCTGGATCGGTGACCAGGGACTGGCCGACACCGCGCGCATCCCACGGGCACCATGGCTGGACTCACCGGACTACACGGTCGTCCGCGGCATGGAGCCGCTCAAGGCGCGCTACAGCTTGCTGGTCGACAACCTGATGGACCTCTCCCACGAGACCTACCTGCACGGCGGCTACATCGGCACGCCGGAGGTCGCCGAGACGCCGATCACGACCGAGGTCGACGAGGACGCCAACGTCGTCTACGTGAGCCGACACATGGACGACGCCGAGTGCCCGCCGTTCTACTCCAAGTCCACGGGCATCGAGGGTCGGATCACCCGCTGGCAGGACGTCGAGTATTACGCGCCGTGCCTCTATCTGCTGCACAGCCGGATCTCTCCGGCCGGCATCCTCTCGCCGGAGGAGGGCCCGGACGACCAGGCATTCCATGTCGAGGTGACCTACGGGATCACCCCCTCGACCGAGCACGAGACCCTCGACTTCTGGATGGTCTCGCGTGACTTCGCGCTCGACGACGAGAAGGTCACCGAGTTCCTCGCGACCAACAACCACACGGTGGTCATGCAGGATGTCGTCGCCCTCGACCTGCTCGAAGAGGTCCTCGAGAGCGAGAAGGAGAACTACCAGGAGCTGTCGATCAACATCGACACCGGCGGCCTGGCCGCCCGTCGGATCCTCGCCAAACTGGTCGCCCGGGGTGAGGGGAAGACGGCCGAAGCGAAGACGGTGGCCGCACCGTGAGCAGCCCGGACCAGGTCGGTCCCGCCGCCCCTGTGCGCGCGGATCTGCCGTCGCCGACCAAGATGCTCAAGGGGCGGACCGTCTACCGGGTGGTGTGGCAGCTCCACACCGACGTGCTCGTCGGCTATTGCTGGTGCGGCGCAAGCCACGAGGACATCGACCCCATCACCTTGTGGGAGTGGCTGCTGGCGCACCCGGACACACACGGCGACAGCCGGACCGACTCCGACGCGCCCGACCCCGAGCCCGAGTTGGTGGACATGTGAACGCCGAGACCGAGCTGGAGCTGGTCGTCGCGGCCGCCGCGGAGGCTGCCGCGGACGTTCGGCTCCTCGAACTGCGCAGCCCCGACGGGGCCAAGCTGCCGGCCTGGTCCGCTGGGGCCCACATCGACCTGCTGCTCGACGACGGGCTGGTACGCCAGTACTCGCTGTGCGGCGACCCGGCCGACCGCGGCCGCTGGCAGGTGGCCGTACTGCGCGAGCCGGAAAGCCGCGGCGGGTCGGCGCACGTCCACGACAAGCTCGGCGCGGGCGACCCGGTCACGGCACGCGGTCCGCGCAACCACTTCGAGCTGGAGCCGGCGGCGGCGTACGTCTTCGTGGCGGGCGGCATCGGCATCACGCCGATCCTCCCAATGCTCGCCACAGCCGACGCCGCCGGCGCCGATTGGCGGCTCTACTACGGTGGCCGCACCCGGGGCTCGATGGCCTTCGTGGACGACCTTGTGGCGCGCCACGGCGACGGCGTTGTCGTCTGCCCGCAGGACGAGACCGGACTTCTCGACCTGGACCGGATCGTCGCCGGCCGTCCGGCCGGTGCGCTGCTCTACTCCTGCGGACCGGCGCCGCTCCTCGACGCCCTGGAGGCCGCGTGCGCGACCCTGCCGGCCGGCACGCTGCGAACCGAACGGTTCACGGCGCTCGAGGCCGACCCGGACGCCGTATCCGCGGGTTTCGAGGTCGAGCTGGCCGACTCCGGACAGGTTCTGCGGGTGCCGGCCGACAAGTCGATCCTCGACGTGCTGGAGGAGGCCGGAATCGAGATCCTCTCCTCCTGCCGGGAAGGTACCTGCGGCACCTGCGAGACCGGCGTCCGGTCGGGCGCGATCGACCACCGCGACGCATTGCTGACGGCCGACGAGCGAGCGGCCAACGATGTGATGTTCGTCTGCGTCTCGCGCGCCGCTCCCAACTGTCCGAGGCTGGTCCTCGACCGCTGACCACCCACAGGATGCCGCGGCCCGCGATGAGTTGGGCGATGACCGTCGTTCACGACGAGCCGCGCCCCGGCCTGGTGCATCTCGAAGGACGCCATGCGCCACCTGGGAGATGCCTTCATGCCCCAGCAGAAGCCGCGACTGAGACCAGGACTGAGACCGCCGACAGCCACACGGCCCACGCATGCCGCCGCCGACGTATCCGCTGATACGAAGAAACCCAGCTCGGACACTCTCCGGGCTGGGATTCCAGTGGAGCCGCCTAGTACTCCAGCAGCGTTTCGCTATCTGGCCTGGTCAGAGGCGTCGTCCGGAGTGTAGTCGGCTGGTGATGTGTCAGGGGCGGTCTTGCCGGACCGCCCCTCCAACGAGTGGAGTCGTCGTCGGTAGTGGCAGTGGCGGGCGACGACTTGGCGTCTGCGACGCCAGCGTGACCAGTTCAGCATGTGCGCGCGAAGCGACCGGCCGGCTCGGTGTTTGTCGGCGAGGCGAGGCGCCAGGAGCCGCCGGACTTCTGCCACGGTGAGCGGAGCCAGGGTGCCGGAAGCGTTTCTGCATCCCCCTTTGCCGCCGCGTCGGTCGCCATGACCGCGAGGTAGGCATGGGCGAGCAATGCCAGGGTGATGTGCCGGTACCAGCCGATGTAACGGCGGACCTCGTACTGGTCCAGGCCGCACTCGTTCTTCGCGGCCTGGAAGCACTCCTCGATCTGCCAGCGCATCCCGGCGATCCGCACCAGGTCGGCCACCACGGTCTCCCGTGGGGCGTAGGCGAGGAAGTAGGCGAGCTCCTCGGGCTTGCTGAGACTGCGGCGGGCCAGTGCCCACCGCCGACGGACGGGAACCTCGCCCTGGTAGTCGAACTCGGCCACCGTGGGCAGTTCCAGTGCCGCCCAATGGTAGAGCCGCGGCCCCTTGGCCCCGTCGCCGCACGAGACGGCTCCCATGCCTCGTCCGGGGCCTGGGCGAAGAGGTGGTCGAACGCCCCACCCGGCGTGCAGAGAGCTGCAACCATGGTGGGATGATCGTGTCGCTTCTGTACCAGGTGACTCGACGCGTTCTCGCCGTCCCGACTGTGCTTCTACGGCGGGACACCGCGAAGGACGCCGAACTTCTGCCCTACGCCATGAAAACGCCGTGCTACGACGCCAACTACAAAGGCGAGTACGGTACGAACCCGCGGACCGCCTGTGGTTCGCCGCCCTGTCCCAACTGATCCCCCGCCGCCGCTGGGCCAAGGTCTTCCCCATCACGCCCAGCACGCTCTTGGCCTGGCACCGCAAACTCGTCGCCCACCGCTGGGACTACTCGCGACAATGCCGCGGTCCCGGACGGCCGCCCACGCAGGCCGCCGTCAAAAACCTCGTACTGCGTCTCGCCCGCGAGAACAGCCGACAGGGCCATCGCCGGATTCAAGGTGAACTGGCCCGGCTCGGACACCCGATCGCCGCCTCGACCGTCCGGCAGATCCTCCACACCTCAGGACTCAATCGGGCCTCGTACATTGTTGGGCTCGGGTGGGCGACGGTAGGCGCCGTGCCACCAGATCCGGGCGAGTTCGCGGGCGAAGACGGCGTCACGGCTGCCGTCGTCGACTTGGATGTGGTGCGCGATCGCCTGGGCGCCGCCCCAGGCGATGATCCGGCTCGCGGACACGGCATCGAGGTCGGCCGTCGCTGAGCCGGCCGCCTGTTCGGACAGTATGGTCCGCAGCGTCGTCTCCTCGAAACTTTCGAGGTTCGCGGTATAGAAATCGCTCACCGCGGAGTCGTAGGACGCCGCTTCCCGGACCGCGGTGATCACGCCCTGATGGGCGCGGTGGATCCTGATTACTTCCTCGAAGAACCGAGCGAACCGGTCGGCCCCGTCCTCTCCGGCGGCCGGGTCCCACTGCCGTGCCAGCGTCAGCAGTGACTCCCGCAGATCGTCTGTGAGCCGTACCAGGACGTCCGATTTGCTCTGGAAGTGCGCGTAGAACGTGGCCCGGGACACCCCCGCCTTCTCCAGGAGCTGCTGGACGGTGATATCGGAGAAAGCCTCGCCGGAATCGAGCAGCCGCTCCAGGGCGGACATCACCTGCGCCCGGGTCGTGGCCGAACGCGCGGCATAGTGGTCGGCCTGGCGTCGGGTAACGGGTCTCATCAGGCACCTTCCGGTCTGTCTTCGCGCTCGGATCCACCCGGGCTCGGCGAAAGAGACCCGCGGCCTTCGGCAGCAATCCACCGGAGCGGCTCAACCCAGCTCCCCCCGAGGTGAAAGCGGCCACGTACACGATGGGGAACACGTTGGCGGCTTCGTGCGGCCGCGGGGCTGGCCCCCACGGTGCACAGGTGTCACCGGGTCAGCGCACCACGGGAAGGGCATAGTCCCACAGCCGGTCCGCGGCGCTGGGGTCAACCGACCACTTCGCGACGCCCGCCATCACGTCGGGGCCCCCGTCGACAACCTCCGATTCCTGGTTGTCCTCGAAGTACCGTCCTGTCACGCCGTCGAGGAGCGGCGACGCGGCCAGCAGCACCGTGGTGGCGGCGCCCTGGGCCGGGGTCTTGTAGTAGTCGGGGGTGACAAGGTTGCCGTCCGCGTCGATGGCACCGAGGGCCTGCATGGTCGCCTGGTCGACGTGGCGTGCCAGGTTGGTGTGGATCCACCCCGGCGCGCAGGCGTTGGCGGCGATGCCGTGTTCGGCCCACCGACGGCTGATTCCGACGGCGAGCAGCACATCGGCGGTCTTCGACTGCGCGTAGGCGACGAACGGGTCGTAGGGGCGTCGCTCAAACTGCGGGTCGTCGAAGTCGAACCCCGCGCGCAACTGGGCCCCGGAGCTGACCACGACCACGCGCGGGTTCTCGGCCGCCTGCAGAGCAGTACGCAGGCCGACAGCCAGGGCGAAGTGGCCGAGGTAGTTGGTGGCGAGCTGCATCTCCCAACCCTGTGCATTGACCTGATAGGTCGGGAGCAACATCACGCCGGCGTTGGCGAGGAGGCCGTCGAGGGGGCCGCTCCAGGCATCACAGAAGGCACGGACGGAAGCCAGGTCGGCAAGGTCGACTGCGACGGCCCGCGTTCCCGGGAACTCCTTGACCAGCGCATCGGCGGCAGCAGGATTCCGGGTGGCGATGGTCACCTGCGCTCCCGCACCGGCGAGCGCGCGCACAGTCTCGACGCCGAGACCGGAGGACCCTCCGGTGACGATCATCCGGCGCCCGCTCAGATCGACTCCATCGAGCACCTCAGCGGCGGTGGCCCGCATCCCGAACGAAGTGGTTGTCAGCGTCATAGCTTGCCCTGTCTTCGGAAGAACTGGTTCTTTACTTGGCCGGTGAGGTCCCTCACACCGCTTCCGCCAAGACATCACGTAAGAGAAACCATACAACGTGTTCGTACTTGAATTCTGTCGAGCCGAGGCGGAACCCACCGGCCGAGGCGAACCGGACGGCGTGAGTGCAACAGCTCGGTCGCTCCGGAAAGATGTTTCTCACAGACGGTCCTTTGCCCGAGTAAGATCAAAAATGCCTGCCCGGTGATCGCGAACCGCCGGATCGGTTCGCAGAGTTCGTTCTCACTCAAAGGTGGGCGCGGAAGCACTTCTGAGAGTCGTTTGTGCCAGTACCCCGGGCATGAAGCCCCCACCAAGAACCCCCCCATTACCCGTCTTCGTAGCCCTGCGACGGGGCTACCGGCCTTCGCATGGCCTTGGGGGGTGGTGTCACCAGCTCCGGAGGCGCCGCTGATCAGGGGCATGACCACCGACGTCTTCCCACGTCGGGAGACTCTTCGTAACGTGGATGTGGCGATCAGTGCCGTGGCAGGGCCGGACGAGTACGACCGGAGGACACCGCACGTGATCGACACCGGCGACATCGACGTCTACCTCGGCCTGGACGACGCCACCGTCGCCGAGCTGGAGATGATCGTCGGGTTCGACGACGACCTCGCCGCCGAAGCCACCCGCCGGTCCAACCGGCTCCGCGGCCTGTTCACCCAGGTCCACCCGCATCTCGAACGCGTGCTGGGCCCGCGCGTGCAGCACCCAGCCGTGCTGAAACTGCTCAGCCAGTTCGGTTCCCCGGCCCAGATCCGCAAGGCCGGACGCCGACGGCTGATCGCACTGATCCGCCCGAAGGCTCCCAGGATGGCGGAACGGCTGATCGACGAGGTCTTCACCGCGCTCGACGAGCAGACCACGTCGTCCCCGGCACGGATGCCGCCGCGCTGATCGTCCCCAGTCTGACCGACTCGCTCCAAGCCGTCCTCGGCCAGCGCAAACTCCTCGCTCACCGGATCGAGGAACTCCTGGAGGCCCACCCTGACGGGCAGTGATGCGGGGCACCGCCAGGCCCACCCGGCCCTTCGAGGCCCTGAAAGAGACTGCGGGCCCCGCATCACCCTCGTGATGGTGGTCGGTGCCGGAGAAGCCGCAGAGCACCCCTGGGACCGGATCTCTTGGACAGAAGTCGGCCTCCGAGACCGTCCAGCGTCACGAACTCGTACGGCAACCGCATCCAGTCCGATGATCGGATCGTTGAGGTTTGTAGTCCGAGCCACCCACAGGCGCCACCTCTGACCACGCCTGGAGCCGCCGAGCTCCTGAACAGACCGAGGGCCCTGCGGGCCGCTGGGGTCACGAACGGCTGATCGGATGCAGGGCCATCGAGCCCTTCCATTAGGGAGACGCGTGCCCCCGCACGGCTGCGACCAGCAGCACGCCCCCGACCGAGAGGAGGACGAACACGACACGATGACCGTCACCTGCGGAATCGACTGAACCAGCGACCACCATGACGTCGCTCTGGTCGACCACGAGAACACCTTGTTAGCCCGGGCCCGGATCGCCGACGAAAGAAGTCCGACCACCTCGACGCGATGGTGCTCGCGAACATCTTGTGCACAGACAGGGCCGCCCACCGGCCGATGCCTGACGCCAGCGAACTCGCCCGGGCCATCGCAGTCCTGGCCCGGGCCCAACAGGACGCCGTCTGGGACCGCATCCGGGCCGGTAACAAACTCCGCTCCCACCTGCGCGAATACTTCCCCGGCTTCCTCGCGGCCTTCCAGCACAACCGCGAAGGGATCTACTCGAACATCGCCCGCGTCCTGCTGGCCGCAGCCCCACCCCCGAGCAGGCCCATACGGTCCTTGATCCACCCAGGCAAACTGTGATCACGACGCGGCAGGCGCAGCCACCTCATCGGAGATCGCCATAGCGCCCGGCATCATCGTCCCTTGCGTCTGGCGGCTTGGTGGGAGGTGCGTCCCGCCGGCACACGCGGTTGCCGCTCGCGTTCGCTGTGCGGTCGGCTTTGCAGAAATGAGGGCGAGTGTTATGCAATAGCAGTGCGTGGTCGGATCTCGGAGCCTCATCGCACGGATTCGGGCATGTCTGCGGACATGTTCCGGGTCGGCCAGTGAGCTGGAAGAACCGCATGGACTCACCGTCATACCCCTCGTCCTCGTCGTCGTTCGACCTGGTCGGTCGCGCCTTGCGGGACTACATCCGGCAGCACGGACCGGACGCTGCCGACAGGTCCGCCAGGCCGGAGAACGACCAAAGCGACATCGCGCCCCACCGCACCGGGCGCACCGGTGACGCCCATGAGCAGATTCTCGGCGCTGTCAATCTGGACCGGGATCTGCGCATCACCCGCTACAACCTGGACGTCCCGGCATTCGAGGGACTGACTGTGGAGCCCGGAACCGCCTTCGTTGATCTGTTGCCTCCCGGGGACGTACCGACGGTGACGCGCCGACTGCGGCAAGTCATCGAGACGGCGCAGGCGCACGTCGCCCGCGTCCAGCGCCTGCGCCGGGACGACGGCTCGGAGCTCGTCGTCTCCATGAGCATCCTGCCGGCCGCAACGCCCCAGGACGGCCTCACCGTCTCCCTGATCGCGATGGCCAAGAGGCTGCATCTGTACGCGTCCGAGACCGCGATCGGGACGTCGCTGGACATTGGCGAGACCGCACAGTCCCTGGCGCAGTCCCTGTTGGCCTGGGGGACGTGGTCGCCGTCGACCTCGACTACGCCGTATGGTCCGGCGAGGCCGTCGTCGATCAGGCCCAGGGGCGCATTCGGCTGAGGCGCGCTGCCCTGGTACCGGACCGGGTGTGGCCCCGGGCTACCTGACGCCCGGTGACGACCTTCCCCGTGAGGCCGCCCGTCTGCTGTCCCTCGCGGTCAAGCGTGACGACGTCCCACAGGCCATCGTCATTCCCGACCGCGAGCCGATCGAGCGCGCGCTCGACAGTCCACGGCTGTTGAGCGCCCTGGTCCCCACTGACCGGCCGGTGAGTGTGGCGTGCGTACCGCTGGTCCTGGATGGCCCCGAAGACAAGCCACCCGTCGTACTGGGCGTGGCGGAGGTGTGGCGGCGGCCAGAGCGCCCTTTCCACGACAGGGAGCTGCTCGACCTACAGGAACTGGTGGCCAGGACGGCCCACCACGTCGATCTGGCCCGTCAGCATCAGCGCGAGCACGCCCAGGTGCTGGCGTTGCAGCGCCGACTGCTGCCGCGGGGCCGGGATGACACCATTGAGGTCGCCACTGTCTACCAGCCCACCACGCCTGACAGCGCGGGCGTTGGCGGTGACTGGGTGAACAGCTTTCCGCTGCCAGGCGGCCGCACCGCACTCGTCGTCGGCGACGTCGTCGGGCACGGCCTGGGCGCGGCCGCGGCGATGGGCCAGGTCAGCATGGAAGCCCGTGCACTGCTCTCGGCGGGGCTGGCGCCCGACGAGGTGCTGGGGCACCTGGACGAGACCGTCACGATGCTGGACGACGCGGACGCCGGCCTGGCGACCGGCTACAGCGCGCTGGGCTCGACGTGCTGCATCGCGGTATACGATCCGGTCAACCACCAGGTGGTGGTATCCAGTGCGGGCCACCTCCCGCCGGTCCTCGTCCTGCCCGACGCAACCGCTGAGACGCTGACGGTGCACCCCCACCCCGGTCTGGGTGCCGAATTCGCCCTGCGAGAACCGTTCGATGTGCACACGTTCGACGCACCCCCGGGCTCGCTGCTCACCCTCTACACCGACGGCCTGGTAGAGGATCCCGCGGCCGCCATCGACGAGGGCGTCGGCATGCTGCGGCGGGCGGTGAGCCAGGTGCATCCGTGGGACGACCTGCAACGGGCCGCGTGGCGGGTGGTCACCGAGCTGGCTCCGCGGGACCGACAGCGCGACGACGTGACGCTCCTGCTCGCCCGTATGACCGGCCGCCGCGAGCGGGACACCGTGGCCTGGCGCCTGCCCGCCCGCGACGACGCGCCCGCCCGCGCCCGCTCGCCGGCCTCGGCACTCCTACAGAAGTGGAACGTCAGGGAGGACACCCGTGACAGCGCCCTGCTGCTGATCAGCGAGCTGGTCACCAATGCCGTGCGGTTCGCCACCGGGCCCGTCAGCGTGCGGTTGATCAGGACCGGTCAGGGCCTGCTGTGCGAGGTGGGCGACACCGGTAACGGCCGGCCGCGGCTGCGGCGCGGCGGCCCGTTCGACGACAGGGGGCGCGGCTTGCGCGTCGTCCACAAGCTCACCACGCGCTGGGGGGTGCGGTGGACCGACGCGGGCAAGGTCGTCTGGGCGGAACTGGCGTGGTAGCGGCACGGGCGTTGCCGTGGCGTCGACTCGCACGGTGACCGGCGCGCCCGGCCGGGGCAGCCGGGTCACGCAACGGTACGGCGCGCGCACGGAGCGCTCGCCGCAGCCGCTTCCCGCGCGGCTACAGCCACGCCCCTTCGACGGCCGTGGCCGTGAGCCCCGGCGCCGCCGCGTACAGCACCGTGCGGCTCCCTGCCTTCTGGCCGGCGTCGTGTGCGCGCCGCAGAATGTCGAAGACGGCGGCACCGCCGCGGTTTCCGCTGGTGTAGCTGTCCCGGCTGTGAGCCAGAAGCCCAGGCGGCCATGCGTCGGGCATGGTCTGCTCCATGTACTCCAGCACCCGGGTCCCGCCAGGGTGCGCGAGCAGCAGATCGGGACGCCAGGGGCGGTCATCGTCCTGGTGGCGCAGGCGCAGCCACTCCCACATCGCGGTGACCGTGTCCTGCACAGCGCGCGGCCCGCGCCGGTCCATCACGAAGTGCGTGCCGTCGGCGCGCGTCTCCAGCCGGTGCAGGTCCTGGGTGCCAGGCAGGGTGTGGTGCCAGGCCGCGTCCAGTCGCAGTACGGACTCCGGACGGGGGCGGCCGGTGACCACGGCTGCGACTGCGGTGTCGGCGAACAGCAGGCGAACGATCAAGGACTCCAGGCTGTCGTCCGCCGGCTGGTAGGTGGTGCTCAGCGCCTCGGATATGACGACCAGGACCACTCGGTCCGGATCGTCGGCCACCAGATCGGCGGCCAGTGCCAGGCACCGGGTCCCGGCGATGCAGGCCCACTGCGTGGCCGGGAGGAGCAGCGTGTCACTGTGCAGCGGGAGTCGGTTGGCCAGCGCCACGTCAAGGCCTGGCAGTGCCGGGGTGGTGGAGTTGCTGGTGATCAGGCAGTCGACGTCGGCGGGGTCCAGTCCGGCGATCTGCAAGGCTCCGCGTGCGGCTCGCTCGCCGTACTCCCGCACGGCCGCCCAGGCCGGCGCGGTGCGCTCTTCAACGGTCTGAGGTGCAGGTATCGCTTCCAGAGCGGCGATCACGCGTTCCACGTCCTGCTCGGTGAATCCGTCGCGGGCCAGGGCCTCCCGGGCCGGTACGGGGCCGGGGGTGCGCAGGCCGCTCCCGCCGGCGGGCGCGACCGCGGTCTCCAGCGGCACCATCCACCTGCGGGAAGTGATGCCCGTGCTGGCGGCGATGGTGTCGATCCGCGGCAGCCACGGCGCATCGGGGTGCCGGTCACGCACTTCCGCCAGGATCTGGCTGGTCTCGACGGCGTTCTCACCATGTATCACCGCAGGAGGGCACAGGTAAGCGGTCAAAATTCACACCTCTTTACACAGAATTGCGGAATGCCATGAGTGCTATGACATAGGTCACCTCGGCAGTTCGCGCTCCAGTCGGTGCCTTCGCACCCCACTTAGGGCGTCACACACCATCTGCACCGAGAATGCACTTAAACGGGCATTCCTTCTGTGACCCATACAACTCGGACGCGTTTCGATATATGTGAGACGAAGCACACAGCATCTGTGGGGCCTCCCGTGAATTTCTCCGGCTCGCGGAGAATCAAGGTGTTGCTTCGCGTGATGCGGCTCGTTGTTGCGATATGAGCGTCTCCGATGAGGTCCGTGGTCAACTCACTGGTCAGTTCGGGGCGTTGATCCGCATCTGGATGGGCGGCAGCGGCGGTTGGCGATGGGGCCGAGGCCCGGACCCTCAGGCCCGGCCGTATCCGGGCGGTCGCGCGGGCGGCCCAGGTCAGCGAGACGACGGTGCGCAAGGGCCTGGACGAGTTGGAGACCGGTGAGGAGCCTCTGAGCCGGATACCCGGGCCCGGTGGTGGTCGGAAGAAGGCCGTGGGCCTTGATCCAGGACTGCGGTCGGCGCTGCTGGCGCCGGTGGAACCTACGAGCTCCGCGTCGAGGTCGGTCTGGAACCATCTGCCCGAAGGCTCACCATCCCGCCCGCACATGCGGTAGTCGAACCCGATCCAACAGTGCCCATCGCCGGAGAGCAGCACAAGTGGTCCTGGCCCTACCCCACTCCCCTACCAGGTACGAAGTGTCGATCAACCCGAGGAGGGTGAGCCCGAAGTCGCCTTCCGCCTGGACGAGTTCGGGCCGTTGAACCTCCGGTCGCACCCGGGCGTGCGGTGCGATTCGACCAGTACGGTGGGCTCGATGCCCCGCGGCGACGCGGGGTGGATGCCCGGTGCCGCGGAAGGCGAGGGCGTCGTCACGGTACGCACGGCAGCGGTCAACCTCGCCGGGGACTTCATACGCAGCGGTGCCGCCACCGCCATGTTCCCGACGGCGTTCCCTTCCGGGCCCAGGGCACCGATTTCGTGGGCAACGTCGCGTGGCTACGTGTCCCGGATCGGTCACCGCCGTCCCCGACCTGCCGCCTGGGTTCACACGTGACGTCACCGGCCTGCTCGTCGACACCGGCACGGTACGGCCGCACGTTGCGACCGGCGGGGCGGGACCTGTGCTGCTCCTGCTGCCCGGCTGGCCGCAGACCTGGTAAGCCCGGCGTGAGCTGATACCTCAACGGGCCGCCCGTTTCACCGTCGTCGCGGCACGGCGTCCTAGCGGGCGCCTGTGTTTTCCGCACGGTATTGAGCTCGGTAGTTGACGGTCGTTACGCCAACGTTCTTACGGAAGTTACGGCGTAGTGTTTCGGCTGACCCAAAGCCGACCATTGCGGCTTTGTCGGTTGTTCCGTGATCCGTGGTTTCCAGTAGGACTTTTGCCCGGTCGACTCGTTCCCGATTAATCCAAGCTAAAACGCTCGTACCTGTGTCTTCGCGGAACCTGCGGAGTAGCTGGGCGTGTTGCCAGTACCGCTGGCTCCCGCGCAGGAGCTGCCCGCTCCGGTGGTGAAGCCGCCGCCGTGCGGCCACACGATCACTGGCTGGGGGCGTGCCTGGCGTGCCGGTGCCGCAGTGTCGGGTGTGGTGACGTTCAGGTGGAGGCAGTCCTCGCTGGTACTGCCGCCGGGGACCTCACCGGGCGGCTGCGGGGAGGGGCTCGCGGGCCGGGTCGCGTTCCGTGTCCCGGGCCATGGGGTGGAGGGCGGGGCGGTGCCCAGCGCAGGCTGCCGGTCGGGGGTGTGGTGCGGCGCAGGGGATGTTCTCGAAGGTGCGGTAGCCATGGTGAGCGGTGCCCCGCACCGCGCCGTTGTGCGTGCGTACGGTCGTGGTGGCGGGCGGGCTGAGTGGGTGTTGCTGCGGGCCAGGCCATCGTCGGTGGCGGTTGTGGGCCAGGCTGTCGCGAATACGGCGGTCAGGGCGCAGCCCAGGGTGGTCAGGGCGCGGTGCATGCTCATCAGCTCCGTCACGTCATCCCGGTCAGCTGCGCCCATGCCGCCCTGCGCGGCGATCATGGTCATCGGCAGAGCGCGTACGGCCTTCCCCAGGCCGGGCGCGAGGGCGTCCAGACGCCCGGTGCAGGCGTCGATACGCGTCCGGAGGGTCTTGTGGTCCTGCCGGGAGAGGACCGAGCGGATGCCGCCGGCCGCGGCCAGCGCCAGCAGCGCGGCGTCGGCGGGCGGGATCTCGCGCACCGTCCTCGTGCAGCGCCGCGGACACGCGGGCGCGGAGTGCGGCGGGGTCGGTCACGGTCAGGTGCCGGGTGCCGAAGCGGGTGCGGGGTTCCTTCACGGGTGAGGAGTCTGGCCGCGGCGAGCTGGTCCTCCACCTGTGCCAGGGTCTGCTTGCGGTGGTGGCGGGTGAGGTGCTTCCAGCTGTGTCCGACGGCGGCCTCGTGCAGGACGCCGTCCAGGATGGGGCCTCCGGCGCGTTCGGTGCCGGACGCGGTAACCGTGCCGCCGCCAGCCGCGCCTTCCCCGAGAACCTGCGCACCGTCGGCTTCGCCGACCCGCTGTACGACGCCATCGCCGTGGTCCGACGGCAGGGGTCCGTCCTCTCACCCGCGACCCGGGAGCTCGCCCGGATCGCCCGTCGCATGCTGCTCGGGCATTGAGCGGCCGGACGGCTCGGCCCAGATCCACCGTGCTGAGGCGGACACCGGCATGCGGGATCGTGACTGCACCCCTCCCCCTTCGCCGAGGTGCTCACGCAGGCCGTTGCGCGGGATGCCACCTCGATGGCCGCGGCGCGCGCGCCGCTGCGTCGACGGCGAGACCCGCCTCAGCCCCGCCGGTGTGGGTGCACGGCGACCTCCATCCCGCGAATGTCGTCGTCTCGGACGGAACGCTTGCCGGCATCGTCGACTTCGGCGACATGTTCGCCGGCGATCCCGCGTGGGACCTCGCCGCCGCATGGGTGCTGCTACCTGCGGGCACGGCCTCACGGTTCTTCGAGATGTACGCGCATGCAGACGAGGCGGCGATCCGGCGCGCCCGCGGGCTGGCCGCGATGAAGAGCCTCTTCCTGATGCTCATGGGGCGGAACGGAGATCGGGGCCTTCCCGGCGGCAAGCCGAACTGGGGGATCTGCAGGTCGGGCGGCACTTGATCGTGTTCTGAAGGGCGTTTGATGCACGCTTCTTTGCTTGAGTTTCAACCTCTGCCGGGCGCGAGAGAACTACGCGGAGTTCGGCGTAGCAGGCCCTGGGTGCCGCTCACATGCTCGGTCCTTCGCGCACGGAGGTTTCGTCACATCGGCGACGAGACCCGTGGTAGGAGTAGTGTTCCGAAACCCTCTCACCCGCGTTGCGACGGTTCACTCGCCTTGATCGGATGGGGCTTTCCCGGCGAAGGACTGGGATCCTAGCGAGGTGTCTCACCCCGGAGTCCCACCGCTGGCAGTCGACGATCACGGTAACGCCCTGGTCTCCTTCGGACACGGGCCGGAAGGCTCGCCACCGTCTGACGCGCCGTTGCCAGCGGCGTTGGTCGCCATCTGGCGCGCCGATCGTGTCCTCATGGTTTTCGATCGTTTCCGCCAGTCGTGGGAGCTACCCGGTGGCCGTATCGAGGCAGGCGAATCCCCTCGTCAGGCAGCCGCACGCGAACTGCTGGAGGAGACTGGCCAGGAGCCCGACGGACCTTTGCGCTTCGTCGGCTACGCAGGGTTCGTGCTCGCCCCCGATCGGCGAGCTGAGTACGCGGCACTGTTCGCCGGCCATGCCATCACCGTCTGCGGCTTCCAAACCAACGAGGAGATCGCGGCCATCCGCTGGTGGAACCTCCAGGAAGCCCTGCCTGGACGTGTCCAACCCCTGGACGTCCACCTCGCCCGACTCACACGAGAGCTGGGCAATGGCCTCTCCCACCATCTACCGGAAGGTTAAAACTCAAGCTGAGCTCATGTGCTCCAGCCTCAACCTTGCTGGATTCTCTCGTGGACCTGACGGACCAGGTGATGGAACTCTGCCATCGATGACGCGTAGACCACTGTGCCGAACCGTCCTCTTGGCGAGACCGGACAGTTCACACGGCACGACCCCGCTCCTCGCGTGCAGCGGACCAAGGGGCCCCAGCAGGCTGACCACTTCCTTCACCGTCAGTCCTTCGGGCAGTCCCGGGAAGCGGATGAGGCGTTCCTGCGGAAGTTCCTGCGTCCCCAGACGGTTCTCGGTGCTGCGGTGCAGTGTCGAGCGCCCCCTTCCCGATCCCACGCCTGGCGGCATACGCTAACCGGCCAGTGCCGTCGTGATCACCGAGAGTTGTGAATACGCGGTGGGAGGAGGGACAGCAGAACCGGGGCAGGCCCCCCGAGCCGACCTCACACCTTCCGCTTCGCGAAGCAGACCCTCGGCTGGACCACCCCGAAACTCCGTACTCCCGAGGCGGCGGACCGCTGGACCTGGATCCTGATCGTCGCCCATACCCAGCTCCGGCTCGCCTCGCCCCTCGCCGCGGACCTCCGCCGGCCCTGGGAGAAACCCACCGCCTCCGACCGACTCACCCCGGACCGGGTCCGCCGGGGGTTCAGGAACATCCGCGCTCACCTCCCCTGCCCGACCCGTGTTCCCACCCCCGAGGCACCGGCCCCGGACGGCCACCCGGCGCCAAGAACAAACACCGGGCACCCCGCTACGACGCCGGCAAGACCGTCAAACGCCCCGAGACCCTCAAGGCCATCGGCAGACCCGGCAGATCCTGGTAGACAGAAATCAAGCTGAGTCGCATCAGTCGAGGGCCTGGCTGCGGCCGGTCTGCAGGATCTCGTCGGAGAGTTCGGGTTCAACGTGGCGTACGGCCCGGGCGAGCATCAGCGCGCCGACCATTTCGCTGAGCAGGCGGATGGCCCTGTGGCGGGCCTCGCCCGGGTCGAGTTCGTAACCCTGCTCCTCGGCTTCGCGCACGAACTCGGCGGCGAAGCCGAGGAGATAACCCTCGACCCCTTCGGCGTACGCGTTCTGCACGGCTTCGCTGTGCCGTCCGGCGTCGGTGACCAGGGAAGCGGAAGGGCAGCCGCCGTCCGGGGCGTCACGGTGCGCCGTGGACAGGTATCCGGCCACGACCCGCTTCAGCGGAGGGCTGCCCTGGTCCGGACCGTCCTCGATCGTCCGGGCCAGGCTCCCGAGTGAGGCGGCGAAGGAGGCGCCGTACACCTCCACGACCAGGTCGTTCTTGGAGGCGAAGTGGTTGTAGAAGCCGCCGTGGGTGAGTCCGGCTTCCTTCATCAGCTCGGCGATGCCGACCGCGTCGATCCCCTGCGAGCGAAACATGCGGCCCGCCGCTTCGAGGATTTTCTGCCGATTGCGGGCCTTGTCCTCCTTGGTGATCCGAGGCATTGCCGTCCTCCCGCGTCGCTCTCGACTTGACCTTTTTGATGACACCTCTCATCATAGCGGAGATTCCAATGATGCCCATCATTAATAATTCACCGAGCGGGAGCGTCATGCGTGCCATCACCCACGACCAGCACGGAGAAGCCAGGCAGGTACTCCGCCTGAGCGAGCAGCCGCCCCCTGCTGCGCCCGCAGCCGGGCAGGCGCAGGTGCGGGTGCTGTCCCGGCCGATCCACCCCGGCGACCTGACGGCAGTGCAGGGCTTTCCGGGTGAGTCGCAACGGTTCGCCACGCCACGGATTCCCGGCTATGAGGGAATGGGCGTCATCGAGACCGTCGGCGAGGGCGTGCAGGATCTGCGGCCCGGTCAGCGGGTCGCGTTCTTCCCGGTGCCGGGCGCGTGGAGCGAACTCCTCACGGTGCCGACCGATCTGGTGGTGCCGGTACCGGAGGGCGTCAGCGACGAGACCGCGGCCCTGATGCTGGTCAACCCGCTCACCCTGCTCGCCTTGCTGCGGGCGGTCGAGGACGCCCAGCACGGCCAGGCAGGTCCGGTGGTGCAGACAGCCGCCGGTTCGTCGGTGGGAAAACTGGTCAGCGCCGCAGCGCTCAAGCACGGCATCCCGTTGGTCAACCTGGTACGCAGTGCCACGGGGGCGCAGACCTTGCGTCAGCGTTTCCCCGGACTGCCGACCATCTCGATGGCCGACGCGGACTGGCGCGCTCAGGTCCGGGACGCGACCGGCGGCCGGGGGGCTCAGGTCGTACTGGACGCGGTGGGCGGATCCCTGACCGGTGAGCTGGCTGGGCTGCTCGACGACGGCGGCACGCTGATCACCTACGGACAGCTCGGTTCCGGCAGCACGCCGCTCGAGTCGCTCGCATTGACACCGCGGGCCCTGACCGTGCGGGGCGTGTCCATCTGCCAGTGGATGACCCGCACACCTGAGGAACGGGCCGAGGACGTCGCCTTCGCCGCCCGGCTGGCCGCGACCGCCCCGGAACTCTTCGAGGTCGCCGCCGGCTACGACCTCGCCGACTTCGCGAAGGCCATCGACCATGTCCGCCGCCCCGGCAAGAGCGGAACCGTCCTGCTCACCAACCCCGCATCCTGAACCCCACGAAGGGCACTGCCGTGAAGATCGGAACCATCGGCTCTGGAACCATCGCCCAGGCCATCGCCCATCACGCCGTGGCCCACGGCCACCAGGTCGTACTGAGCAACAGCCGCGGCCCCGCCTCCCTGGCCGGGCTCGTCGACGAACTCGGACCGCTCGCCCACGCCGGCAGCCCGGAGGAAGCCGCCGCGGCGGAACTCGTACTCCTCGCGGTCGGCTGGCCCCAGATCCCGGACGCGACAGCAGGCCTGCCGCACTTCGACGGACGCATCGTCATCGACGCCACCAATCAGTTCGCCTCCCCGCCCCCGCACACGAAGATCGCTGACCTGGGCGAGCTGACTGGCAGCGAATATGTCGCCTCACTGCTGCCCGGAGCCCGCGTCGTCAAGACGTTCAACACCCTCTACGGCCAGTACATCGCCGCCGACCCGCGCCACCAGGCCGGACGCCAGGTGCTGTTCCTCGCAGGTGACGATGTGGACGCCAAGACGACCGTCAAGGACCTCACCGCCGCCTTCGGCTTCGCCCCCGTCGACCTCGGCTCCTTGCGCGAGGGCGGACGCCTCATGCAACTCGGCGGCCCGCTCTCCGCCCTCCACGCCCTCAAACAGGACTGAGCCGGGCCCTCGCCCATTCCTCGCTCTCCTCCTCATCCGCCCCTCGGCATCAGGAAGTTACTCATGACCACCCAGCCCCTGCTACAGCCCGTCCGCCTCGGCGCGCTGGAGCTCCCCAACAGCGTCGTCATGGCCCCCATGACCCGCGCCCGCGCTCACAACGGCGAGCTGGCCCCCACCGACCTGCACGCGACCTACTACGCACAGCGCGCCACCGCCGGGCTGATCGTCACCGAGGGAACCTGGGTCAGCCCCGACGCGATCGGCTTCATCAACGTCCCCGGCATCTACACCGACACGCAGACCGCCGGCTGGGCGAAGGTCACCGAAGCCGTCCACGAGGCGGGCGGACGGATCATCTCCCAGCTCGGCCACGTTGGAGCGGCCTCCCACCCCGACCACCTCGGCGGCCGCCTGCCCGCGGGACCCTCGGCCATCAACCCCGGCGAGAAGTCCTTCACTCCCTCCGGCCCGAAGGACACCCTTACCCCGCGCGCCTACACCGCCGCTGAGATCGCCGACACCATCGTCGACTACCGTCATGCGGCCGAGAACGCCCGCCGCGCCGGTTTCGACGGCGTGGAACTCCATGCCCAGGTATCCCACTTGATCCCGCAGTTCCTCAACCCCCGTCTCAACCAGCGCACCGACGCCTACGGAGGCAGCAGCGAGAAGCGGGCCCGGTTCCTCCTCGACATCCTCGACGCCGTCAGTGACGTGTGGGGCAGCGACCGCATCGGCGTGAAAATGTCCCCGGGCTGGACCAGCGGAACCGCGTTCACCGCGGACGAGGAGACACTCGCCGACTACGACCAACTGCTCAAGAAGCTCAACGACAGCAACCTGGCCTACCTGCACCTCCTGGGCACCCCCGGCACCATCGAGGAGCGCATCGCCCTCTTCTCCCGCTACCGCGCCCACTACCAGGGCAATATCGTCGCCAACCTCGGCTTCACCCAGGCCCTCGGCAACGAGATCCTCGACCACGGGATAGTCGACGCGGTCTCCTTCGGTGCCCCCTTCATCGCCAACCCCGACCTGGTCGAGCGCTTCGCGCAGGGCCACCCGCTGGCCGACGGCGACCGGGACACCCACTACGCCGGTCACGCCGAGGGCTACACCGACTACCCCGCCTTCACCGCCGGCTGAGCAAGGAACGAGTGAAGTGCCCGCAGCGTGCAAGACGCGTGCAGAGCCCTCGCACGTCCCGGAGCATCGGCGTTCGCACACCTCCATCAGTACGACTTCGTTGTAGAGCGCGGACGCGGCGACGGTCGACTCCAGCAGGCCCTTGTAGTGCACCGCGTCCCAGACACCGTCCGGACGCAGACCGCGAAGGGACACAAGGAGGTAATCGTGCGGCAGCGGCATCTTGGAGCGGCCCAATAGTGGCGGAAACACGCGGCGGCCAGGCCGTGGGCGGGACAGCTGCGGACGGCCTGGGCGGCGTCGTAGCGGGGTGCCCGGTGTTTGTTCTTGGCGCCGGGTGGCCGTCCGGGGCCGGTGCCTCGGGGGTGGGGAACACGGGTCGGGCAGGGGAGGTGAGCGCGGATGTTCCTGAACCCCCGGCGGACCCGGTCCGGGGTGAGTCGGTCGGAGGCGGTGGGTTTCTCCCAGGGCCGGCGGAGGTCCGCGGCGAGGGGCGGGGCGAGCCCGCGGTTCCGGAAAGGTCCATGGTTCTCCCCTGCGAAGGCCGTGAGGCTGCGGGATGAGGTGTTGACAGGGTGTTCGGGCGTCAGCGGGCGAGACAGCGGGTGATGACCAGTCGCTGGATCTGATTCGTGCCCTCGAAGATCTGCATGATCTTTGCCTCACGCATGTATCGCTCGACAGGGAAGTCGCGGGTGTAGCCGTAGCCGCCCAGTACTTGGACGGCGTCGGTGGTGACCTTCATCGCTGCGTCTGTGGCCACCAGTTTCGCGACGCTGGCCTGGCGGCTGAAGGGGCGTCCCAGGTCGTGCCGACGCGCAGCGTCCACATAGGTGGCACGGGCGGAGTCCACCGCGGCGGCCATATCGGCGAGAAGGAAGCCCAGACCTTGATGATCGACGATCTTGCGGCCGAAGGTGGTGCGCTCGTTGGCGTAGGCGACGGCCGTGTCCAGAGCTGCCTGGGCGAGCCCAGTGGCGCAGGCGGCGATGCCCAGTCGCCCGCTGTCCAGGGCGCTGAACGCGATCTCAAGGCCCTGTCCCTCGTCGCCGATCAGTCGGTCGGAATCAATGACCGCACCGTCCCACATCGCTGAGGTGGTCGGGATGGCATTCAGGCCCATCTTGCGTTCGGGCCGGCCGAAGGTGAGGCCCTCTGCCGCACCTGGTGCGAGGAAGCAGGAGATGCCACGGGTACCCGGCGCCGTTCGGGTGAAGAGGGCGTAGAAGTCGGCCTTGCCGCCGTGGGTGATCCACGCCTTGGTCCCGCTGATGCGGTATCCGTCTTCGACGCGTTCGGCCTTGCAGGACAGGGCTGCCGCGTCTGAGCCGGCTTGGGGCTCGGACAGGCTGTAGCCGCCGAGGAGTTCGCCGGCCAGCATGCGGGGCAGCCAGCGTTCTTGCTGTGCCGAGGTGCCGAAGGCGTGCAAGGGGTGGCAGGCCAAAGTGTGCACGCTGGTGGCCACTGCGACGGCGGCCCACTGGGTCGCCAGTTCTTCCAGAACTTGCAGGTATACCTCGTACGGCTGGCCTCCGCCGCCGTGCTCCTCCGGGTACGGCAGGCCCAGAAGTCCAGCCCGGCCGAGCAGCGCAAATAGCCCGTCCGGGTAGCGCTCGTCCCTCTCGTGCTCCTCGACCCGTTTGCCGAGTTCCTTCTCGGCGAGTTCGCGGGTCAGGTCGATCAGATCCTCGGCCTCCTGCGTGGGAAGCATGCGGTCGACGGCCATCACAGCTCCAAGCGGTACTTAAAGCGGTACGTCAGTACCGCTCAAGGTAGCGCTTAACGGTCGTGGTGTCACCTCTGGGATACTTACCGGATGATCAAGGCCTCCCCACCAACCGGCCCGAAGCTCACAGGCCGGGGTTCCGCCCGGCGCTCCGAGCTGTTCGAGGAGCTCGTGGCGCTGCTGACCGAGGAAGGTTTCGCCCGCTTCACTCTGGACGAGGTGGCGGCACGTCTTCGCTGCTCCAAGCGCACCCTGTACGGGTTGGCCGACAGTAAGGAGCAGCTGGTCCGCGCCGCGGTAGTGCACTTCTTCCGGGGAGCCACCGAGCGCGTCGAGGCCGCCGTGGCCGCCGAGAGTGATCCCGCGGCCCGGCTGGCGGCGTATCTCCACTCTGTGGCGGCCGAGCTCGGCCCGCTGTCTCCTCAGTTCTTCGAAGATGTGGCCGTTTTCGAGCCTGCCGCGGAGATCTATGAGCGCAACACGCGCGCGGCCGCTCGCCGTGTGGAGCAGTTGATCGACGAGGGCGTCACAGCGGGTGTGTTCCGCGATGTGCACGTGGCGTTCGCCGCCGATGTCATCACTGCGGTGATGGTGCGGATCCAACAGCGCCAGGTAGCCGCAGCCACCGGCCTCGGCGATGCCGATGCCTACGCTCAGCTCTCAGAGCTCCTGATGCGCGGTTTGGCCCGCTAGTTGCAGTGACCTGGAGATTTGCCGAGTGGAGAAAGGGTGTGCGGGCTTCGGCTCGCCCGGTGTTGCTGGTGCAGGGCCGGGCGTCGGGCCCGTTCCCTGAGCCGCTGCACACCCAACCTCATGCTGGACCAAGCCCTCGACGATACGTCGCTTCAGGGAAGTCGTCAGTGTGTTGAGGCGATCTCGGCGGCGGGTGAGCGATTGAAGTTATTCGCGGACCTGAGTGTTCACTGTGGGGTGCGCGTCATCGCCTTCCGCGTCCAGGCTTGCGAGCAGGCGCAGCCCGTCCTCGGCGGGGCTGCCGGGGGCCGCGGAGAGCACAAGCAGCTCCATGCCTGATTCGTCCGTTAGCGCGAAGTTCTCCTGGTGCAGTTCCAGCAGTCCGACCAGCGGGTGCCGGTACGTCTTGCGTCCGTGTGTGCGGGCGCGCACGTCCGCGCGGGCCCAGAGGCGGCGGAAGCGTTCGCTGCCCATCGCCAACTCGCCGATGAGCGAGGCCAGGCGGGGGTCCTCGGGATATTTTCCGGCAGCCAGGCGCAGGTGCCCGACCACATCGAGGGTGCATTTCTCCCAGTCCACGTAAAGGCCGCGTTCGGTCTCCTCGAGGAAGATGTGCCGGGCGATGTTCAGACCCGGCGTCGACCGGCCGTAGAGGAGCCCGGCGAGGCGGTTCTCGGCGAGCACGTCCAGGCGGTGGTTCATGATCATCGCGGGTGCGTCGGCGACCAGGGCGAGGACGCGCAGCAGGTCCGGCCGGACTCGCCCGCTGGGCGCCTTGGGGCAGCGGCGGCGCTGCCGGGAGAGCCGGTAAAGGTGCCCGCGTTCGGTCTCGTCGAGGCCGAGGACGCGGGCGAGCGCGTCGAGGACCTGCTCGGATGGCTGGGTCGCGCGGCCCTGCTCCAGGCGTACGTAGTAGTCGACGCTGACTCCGGACAGGTGAGCGACCTCTTCGCGGCGCAACCCCTCGACCCGGCGGCGGCTGTCGGTGGTGATGCCGATGACAGCCGGGTCGACCCGGGAGCGCCGGGTCCGCAGGAAGCCCGCGAGATCGTCCATGCTCCCAGTATGGCGCGTTGCTGTCCGGGAGGGTGGTCCTGTTATTACCAGGAAGTCCCGTCCGATGGAAGAAGTGTCCCTGGATGCCGGGCGCCGCAGCGCCCAGGATCGGACACAGCCGATCCGAAGGAGTTTCGATGAAGACGCTTATCGTCTACGCCCACCCGGAGCCGAGGTCGCTCAACAGCTCGCTGAAGGACCACGCGGTATCCACACTGGAGACCGCCGGGCATGAGGTACGGGTCAGCGATCTGTACGCGATGAACTGGAAGGCGGTCGTGGACGCCGCGGACTTCGGCCCCAGCGCGTCACATCCGCTGAACGTCGCCCACGACTCCGGCCGGGCCTTCAAGGCCGGGACGCTCGCCTCGGACATCCTCGCCGAGCAGGAGAAAGTGCTGTGGGCCGACACGATCATCATGCAGTTCCCGATGTGGTGGTACACGATGCCCGCCATTCTCAAAGGCTGGGTGGAAAGGGTGTTCACCTTCAACTTTGCGTACGGCGTCGGCGAACACAGCGACGCCAGGTTCGGCGATCGCTTCGGAGAAGGCACCCTCGTGGGCAGGAAGGCTTTGCTGTCGGTGACCATCGGCGCCCCGGAACCGCATTACGCCCCTCGCGGGATCCAGGGCCCCATCGATGATCTGCTGTTCCCGATCCAGCACGGCATCCTCTGGTATCCGGGCATCCAGGTACTGCCGCCGTTCCTGGTGTTCGGTACCGCCCGGATGACCAGCGAGGACTATCCGGACATCGCCAAGGCATGGGAGCAGCGCTTGCTCACCCTGGAGTCGACCGAGCCGATCCCGTTCCGGCCGCAGAACTTCGGCGATTACGAGATGCCCTCGCTGCACCTGAAGGAGGGGCTGGAGCCCCCGGGCCGCACGGGTTTCGGGCTGCACGTGCGCGGCTGACCGCCGACGGTGGACGGGACGGGCTGGGGCATGAACCCGAGCAGCAGCCCGAGGGCCGCGGCAACGGTGAGGGTGAGGGTGAGGGCCACCAGCCAGGGTGTACGGGCGGATTCCCCGGGCACGCGGTGCCCGCCGGCGCGGAAGAGGACGGCGGCAAAGCGTACGCAGTAGACGAGACCGACAACCGCGCTGAGGGCCACGATGATCGCCGGCCAGAGTGCGTCGCCGTCGAGGAGCGAGTCGATGACGGTGACCTTCGCGAACCCTCTGGCGAGCCCGGCCAGGACAGAAGGCGCCCGCAATCAGCGGCGGGCGAGGCCGGCGTAGTCGCCGATGGCCTCCAGACCCTACACATGGCCTTGATCAACCCGATCAAGAAGGTGGAGTCCGTCTGAGATTCGGGAAGTCCGTGTCCCACCACTCCTGCTTCGATGACCTCGGGCTCTCAGCGATCTCGAGCTCGCGCATCCGGAGCTCGACTCGCCGGATCTTCCCCGAGATCGTCTTTGGCAGCTCGATGAACTCGATCCGGCGGACCCGCTGGTACGGGGCGAGGTGCTCCCTGGCGTAGCGCAGGATGGAGAGCGCCGTATCGTCGCTCGCTTCATGGCCCGGGGCGAGCGCGATGTACGCCTTCGGGACTGCGAGGCGAACAGAATCCGGAGCCGGCACGACCGCCGCCTCCAGGACCGCGGGGTGCTCGACGAGGACTGATTCGACCTCGAACGGGCTGATCTTGTAGTCCGATGCCTTGAAGACGTCGTCAGTGCGGCCGACGAACGTGATGTAGCCGCGTTCGTCGACGGTCGCGACATCGCCGGTGTGATAGAGCCCGCCGTGCGTGGCCTCGGCATTGCGCGCTTCGTCGTCCAGGTATCCGCGCATGAAGTTCACCGGGTGCTGAGCCAGGTCGAGGCAGATCTCGCCTTCCCCGGTGCCCGCCACCCGAGTCCCGGTGGCGACCTGAGTGAAGCCGATCTCTCGGTTCCCGACTCCGGCTCGCTGCGCGAGGACCTGACCATCCTGGCAACTGAATTGTGCCGCTACATGTCCACCCCTTTGGGGCTGGCCGTCGCGCAACTGCTGTCATGGCCCGCCAAGGACCCGGCGGTCACAGAGATGCAAACCGAGGTTTGGCGCGACCGCATCGCCTCAGCGGCCAAGGTTGTGGAACAGGCCATCGATCGCGGAGAAGCACCCCAGGACACGGATCCTCGACTCATCATCGAGCTACTCATCGCACCGATTCACTGGCGGGTCCTGGTGTTGAACGAACAGCTTGAGCCTGACTTGCCTGCCAAGCTGGCACAGGCGGTCATGGACGGGGTCCAGCGACCTCGCTAGGTATTGGCACCTGAACCTCATAAGCGCTCGGCGCGCATCGCCGCGGACTCCTTCGACGAGGCGGCGGCACCGTAGGCGGCGCGACTGTTGGCTTCGCTCAAGGACCCTGCCCATGACTGGAATGCCCCCATCGTCGGCGAAGGGAGGCGCTGTTGGTCCGGGAACCAGTTCTCCCTGGTCGCACCGAAGTTCGCCACATACGGGGTGCACCTATGGGTGCCCGAACTGGGCGGGAAGTTCGATCTCCGCGACCCTCCACACAAAATGCTGATCAGCGTCCTCGAGGGCATCAGCGAGTCGGAGCGGCAGCACGTCCAGGCGCGCCGCGATAGACGCTCAGGTGGCCAACGAGGGACCACGCCAGGGAGGGCGGGCGCGCTACAGGTACCGTGTCGTGGACCGTGGCCCGCACCCAACCCGAGGACATGTTGATCGAGCGGTCCGTGCCGGTAATCTCCGCTCCTGCCCGTCCTGACAAGACGCCGGTGTCGAAGCGGTCGATGCGTACGTCCCAACGCCCAGGCGGCAGCGCACCCATCATCGCGAATGGTGGAGGCCCTGGGTAATCGACCATGCGTGCGATCGTCCGTCGCCTGCCCGGTGCTACGCGGTCCATCTGATGGCGGGGTTCAGTCGCCCGGTCCAGTTGAAGACGGCCATGTTGTCCCAGCCGTCCCCGCTGTTGTTGATGTCGGCCGGATCCCAGCCGTTGCCCGGGACCGCGTACCAGGTGGGCTCCCAGTAGAAGACACCGATCGCACCGGCGTTGCGGACGGTGTTCTGTACGTCGGTGAAGTTGGCGGCCTGACCCGTCCAGGTGAGTGGATAGCCCGAGCAGCCGGAGGTGACCGAGTTGCTGGTGCTGTCGGCGTTCGCCGTGGTGAAGGGGTACGCGGTCTCGGTGATGACCACGTCCTTGCCGTACCGGGACCTCATGTCGGCGACGACGTCGTACAGGGTGGACAGCGTGCCGTGCCACATGCAGTAGTACGACAGCCCGGTGATGTCCCAGTTGACGCCCTTCGCCTTGATCCCGTCGTAGAACCAGCGCGCATGGGCGTCGCTGTCCGCGTTCGCGGTGTGGATGATCACCTTGGTGCCGCCGTTGCACGCCTTGGTGGCGTCCGCGCCCGCCTTGAGCAGGAGGCTGAGGTTGGTGAAGTCGTTGTTGACCACCTTGCCGTCGTTCCACAGCATGCCGACGTTGATCTCATTGCCGAGCTGCACGCTGTCCGGGGCGGTGCCCTGGGCCTTGAGGCTGGTGCAGACGTCGTAGGTGTAGTTGTAGACGTCGGTCTGCAACGCGCCGATGCCATGGCTCGCCCAGGCCGCGGGCTTGCGCTGATTGCCCGGGTCGGCCCAGGTGTCCGAGTAGTGGAAGTCGACCAGCAGCTTCAGGCCCTTTGCCTTGACCGCCCTTGCGTAGGCCAGCACCTTGGCCTTGTTGTTGTAGCCGCTGGCGGGGTTGTTCCAAAGCCGCAGGCGGACGTAGTTCACTCCGGCGCCCTTGAGGATGTCGAGCGGGTCCGCGGCATTGCCGTTCGCGTCGTAGTACGTGGCGCCGAGGTCGAGGGCCCGCTGCGCGGTCGACACATCGGCGCCGCGCATGCTGAGCGCGTTCGCGACGGACGCTTTGGCCGGCACCGTGAGCAGGGCCGCCGCCAGGGCGATCACGGCGAGCAGGGCGACCTCGAGCGTGCGCATGCGCCCGGGTCCGGGCCGGCACACGGTCATCGCCTCCTCATCCGATACGGCACCGCGGCCGCTCCGGGCGCGTGGCCGACCGGGGCCGCGATATGGGCGGCGGCCACGGTGCCGGGGGCGGTGCAAGGCTTGCCGTTCAGGGTGAAGTCACGTGGCGCCCGGTTGCCGCCGGTGTAGGCGCCGTTGAAGCCGACGGTGGTGGAGGCGCCGGTGGCCAGGGTGGCGTTCCAGCCCGCGTCGTCGACGGTGACCGCGGTGGCGTTCTGGCGCCAGGTGCCGTTCCAGCCGCTTGCCACCTTCTGGTCACCGGTGAAGGAGAAGCCAAGACGCCAGCCGCCCAGGGTGGGGCCCTTGTTGGTGAGCGTGATGGTGGCCGTGAAGCCGGTGCCCCAGTCGTTGCCCACCGCGTAGCCGACCGTGCAGGTGGCCGCCGGGGCCGCGGCGGTGGTCACCTCGACCGGCGTCGATGGCGGGGAGCTGCGGCCCGCGGTGTCCTTGGCCACGACGCGGAAGGTGTAGGCGGTGGCCGGGGACAGTCCCGTGACGGTGGCACTCGTGGCGGGGGCGTCGACCGTGGCGACCGGGGCTCCCGCGGTGTCACCGGAGTACACCTGGTAGCTCGCCACCGGGGACGATCCGGCGGTGGACGCGCCCCAGGTGAGGGTGGCCCGGTCGGAACCGACGGCGGTGGCGGCCGGGGCGCCGGGCGCGGTGGGCGGCTTCGCCTCGGAGGATTCGGCGGGCAGGACGTACTCGGTGATGGAGTAGGCCGGGAACGTGGTGGTGAAACCGCCGTCGGTCAGCGGCTGATCGGCCAGGTGCTTGATCGCGGTGACGTCGTCCTGGCCGTACCGGTAGACCTGCGCCGCGCCGCCCGGCGCGGTACCGCCGGTGACGGACACCGGGGCGGTCAGATCACCGGTGGTCTTGTTGACGACGATCACGGTCAGCGCCTTGTCGCCGCTGCGCTGGGCCGCGTAGACCGCGAGCTTGTCCTGGTCGGCGCTGGCGGCGTGGACCGCGGTGTCACCGAAGGAACCGCCTTCCCCGTCATAGTTGCGGAACATGCGGAAGGCGAAGGCGCCAGGCTCGGTGGACGCCGGCGGATCCCACAGGGTGGCGAGGTCCAGCCCCTCCCGTCCGAAGATGCCGAGCACATCGGCCTGGGCGAGGGCCCCGTTGATGTGGTCCAGCGCGCCCCAGTTGTACTCGGTGATGGCGAGCTTGGTGCCCGGATAGTTCTCCTCGACCAGGGAGCGCATGCGCGGGATGAACTGGACGGGCTGGTTGATCCAGCTCTCGTCCACGTACGTGGGGTCCCACAGCTGCCGTGTGGAGCGCAGCCGCAGGGCCTGGGTCTGCGGGTCGACGTTGCCGCTGAACACACCCGTCTGCTGTGGGTAGATGTGCTCGTCGAAGTAGTCCAGGATGCGGCGGTCGTGCGTCTGCTCATACGCCTTCATCTGCTGGAGGTACCAGGGGGCGAACAGCTGTCCGCCGTGGGCCGCCCGGTCGGGCGGGTCGGACCAGCAGTCGCCGCCCTTCTCGTTGCAGGTCTTCTGGTCGAGACCGGAGTAGACCAGGGAGTTGAAACCCCAGCCGACCGGGCCGAGGGTCTTCGCCCCGGGGTCGGCGTCCTTGATGGCGGCGGCGGTGGCGTAGGTGCTGTCGCGCATCTCATCGTAGCCCGTGCCCTCCGGGTGGACGTCCCGGTGGGTGCTCGACCACAGGTCGGGCTCGTTGTCGAGGTTGTAGAAACGCACGCCGCCGTCGTCCGCGTTGCCGTAGGTGCGGTTCAGATACTCCACCCAGCCCTTGGTGAACTCCGGACCGGCGGGGACGCTGGTCTCGGCCGGGTCGTTGCCGGTGACGTTCGTACCGTCGGTCTTCACACCGTTGCCGCAGTCCGGGCGCCACTGGGCGTCGTTCGCCTTCTGCGGGCCGTATGTGGCGATGCTGAAGCCGCAGGCGGCGTTGCGCGCCGCGGTCGTCCAGCCGCTCATCGGCACGGTCAGCACGGTGTCGGTGCCGGTGCGGCGGTTCTGCTCGACGAACTTGTCGGCCTCCGAGCCGTTCGGCAGGTCCGCGGTGCCGTTCTCGTAGTACAGGTTCTCGAAGTACCAGTCGGCGCCCGCGTTGTACGCGTCGAGCTTGTAGTTGTAGCGAGTGGTGGCGTTGCCGCCCCATCGGCGGACCGGCAGGCGCAGCTCCTTGGCCAGTGCCTCGTCGGCGAAGTTGATCCCGTAGATGTGCGGGTCGATCGCCTTACGGCCGGTGGTGGTGTCGACGCTGAGGGCGGGGCCTTCCGGTTCGGCGGAGGGGGCGGCGGGCCGCGCTCCTCCCCCCGGTAAGGCGCTCGCCTGGTGGGGACCGGCCAGACCAGCGGCGGCCACCAGCAGTACCACGGCCACCGGCGCGGCTCTCGACGTCCTGCGCCTCGGTCTCGACGTCATACGCACGAACCTCCTTCTCAACGACCGTGCCGACAACAGGACAGGACAACAAAGGATGGGAGCGCTCCCATCCAGCGCATAGTCAGCGAACCCCCCGGAAGTGTCAACCACCTCGACCGAACCCGACCACACCTAACCTCCACCCCCACACCCCGTGCCTCATACACCAGCCGCGGGTGGACCCGGCCCCATGCCTGCCCGGCGGCCTTCCCCTTCTACCGGCTCATACGCTCCAGCCATGCGTGAGCAGCCGCGCGACCTCCTCGTATCCCTGCCCCACGAACAAGCACATGACCAGCACGAAATAGACGACCAGCCAAGCCCGCAGCAACCACTGCCACCGCTCAGCCCGGCCGCACTCCGCGATCACCTCGTCCGCTGACTCTGGCAGAAACCCTTGAGTCAGCACCCCAGCGCGAACCGATCCCACAACCGCTCGCCTGCTGGCGACTCCACCTGTCCCGGCCCTGGCACACCACGCTCAACAACCGAAAGATTCAAAGTCACCGGTATTTCCCAGCGGGCAGCCAGCGGGGTGTTCGCCCACAAACACCGCCTCTGACACCACCGTCCAGGCCATCCGGCCGCCCGCCCCGGGCCACGGCCCGCCCCGGGCCACGAGTCCGGGCACCCGCCCGCCACACTCTCCAGTCCGCGGAAGTGGGCAAAAGGGCCCTACTCGACGACTGCGGCGCCGGTCTCTCCGGGCGAGCGGAGGTGCGCCGTCAGGCAGGCGAACCGGCCGACGGTGGATCCCGGAACATGATGACCTCGTTCTGCGGGGTCGTGGTGTCCCGGGTCCGCCGCGGTCGTCACTCGGGGCCGGTGACGACGACCCGCAGGCCGGCCGCCGCCAGCACGTCGGCGAGGTCGCCCTGCGGGGCCTTGTCGCAGACGAGGTGGGAGATCGCGTCGAGTCCAGCGATATGAGCGAAGCGGGCGAGATCGCGGGGCTGCGTGGTGGTGTACGTCCAGGGCACACCGGGGTCGGCTTCTTCTCCGACGAGCACGGCGCGGATGCCAAGGGCGGTGGTGACGGCACCGGAGGTCTCGCCGCCCGCGACGATGAGCCGGCGCACCCCGCCCTCGACCAGGCGAAGGGCCAGCACGCCCAGCATTCCCTCGACCTGGGCGGCGGCCTCGTCCACACCCAACCGGGCCAGGGCAGCCCGGCGGCATGGAAGCGGGCGATCTCTTCCAGGGTGCGGGCCGAGCAGCTGCCGGCCAGGACGGCCGCCCGCCCTTCCTGGGGTAACCGCTCGGTGGTGGCCTGACCGGCACCGGGGTAGGCGTGCCCGATGCCTTCGGCCAGGTCCGCGGCTCCGGCGACGAGGGGGAGTTCGAGAGCCGCGGCACCGAGCACGGCGAGATCGTCGCCGGTCAGCGCGTCGGCGATGACGTGCCGGACGCCGGCCTGCTGATGCGCGATGAGGGCGTCGCGGACGGCCGTGGCTCCGCGGCGCGCTGTGGCCCAGTCGATCAGGGCCACCCGGTGGCGTGTCTGCGCCCACAACAGGCGCACCAAGGCGGAATCCGTCATGGGGTTGAGAGGGTGGTGGCGCAGTGGGGAGTCGGAGAGCAGTTGGTCATGGACGAACAGGTGTCCCTGGTAGACGGTACGGCCGTTGGGCGGTGAGGCGGGGCAGTGAAGGGTGACGGCACCGCCGACGGCATCCATGAGGGCATCGGCGGCCGGGCCGATGTTGCCCTTGGCGGTGGAGTCGAACGTGGAGCAGTACTTGAAGTAGATCTGCGTCGCGCCCCTGTTCCACAACCAGCGCTGGGCCGCCAGGGAATCAGCGACGGCCTCTTCGACGGGCACGGAACGGGACTTCAGCGCGACCACGGCGGCATCGCAGTCGGCGGGCAGCTCGGTGGTGTCGTCCGGGGGCCGAAGACCAGGGCGGTGCGCAGGCCCGCACGCCGGAAGGCCGCGGCGACATCGGTTCCGCCGGTGAAGTCGTCGGCATACAGCCGATACGCAGGGGCATGGTCAGGCTCTCTTCCAGCGGGTGTCCGGTACGGGCGGGTCGGCGCCGACGAGCGAAGATGGCGTCGATACTTACGGCGGTGAAGCCGGTGGTCGCGGCGAAGCCACCGAGGGCGCGATCGGGGGTGCCGAGAGCCTGGAGCATGCTGGTGCCGGTCACGAGGCTCCCATCCGCGCCATGCCCTGGCCGCATGCCAACGGCACGCACTACAACGCACATCACCCTCACCGAACCCGGAACCAGCTGCCACCAGGCTCCCACCAACAACCGACTCCGATCCACTCCCCCGCCACCCATCCTGCGCACCCCGTCCTCGGTGGCCTGATCAACAAATACACTCCCACCGCTTGACCGGCATCGATGATGGTTCGAGTCCTACAGGCTCCCCGCCCGGCGGCAATGAGGCATGGCTACCCGCATCCCGTCAGGGCCCGGGGCTTGGCCGAACAGGTCCCGCAGCACCCTCGTCGCATCGACCATCCCGCCCCCGATCCTCGGCCCTCGCCCCGCCGGGCGGCTGCCGCCGCCCCCTAGGATCTGTCGTCAAATGTCACGCCCACATCAGCAGCGATGCGAGGGTGATGGCCGCTTGGTAGGACTCGGCGGTCTTGTCATAGCGGGTGGCGATGCCGCGCCACTGCTTGAGGCGGTTGAAGCACCGTTCGACGACGTTGCGCCGCTTGTAGACGTGCTTGTCGAAGGCCGGCGGACGTCCGCCACGGCTGCCGCGTCGGAGCCGGTTGCGGATCTGGTCGGACCGTTCCGGGATGGTGTGCCGGATGTTCCGTTGCCGCAGCCAGGTGCGTATGGCCTTGGAGCTGTAGCCCTTGTCGCCGATGACGTGGCCGGGGCGGACCCGGGGCCGCCCCGGTCCCAGCCGGGGCACCCGGATCGCCTTCATCACGGCGGTGAACTGGGTGCAGTCGTTGGTGTTCCCGCCGGTGACGGTGAAGGCGAGCGGTCGCCCCACAGCGTCGCAGGCCAGGTGGATCTTGCTGGTCAGGCCGCCTCTGGACCGGCCGAGTCCCGGGGCGCAAAGCCCCCTTTTCGCGCCCCGGCCGCGTGCTGGTGGGCCCGGACAATCGTGGAGTCGACCGACACCAGCCACTCGATGTCCCCGGCCGCGTCGGCCCTGGCCTGGGCGGCCCGGAGCATCCGCTCGAAGGTGCCGTCCTTGGCCCACCGGCGGAAGCGGGTGTGCAGCGTGGCCCAGGAACCGTACCGCTCGGGCACATCCCGCCAGGCCGTACCGGTCCGGAACTTCCACACGATCCCGTTGAGGACCGTCCGGTCGTCCAGCCGCCTGCGGCCCCGCTCGGACCGGGGCAGCAACGGCTGCACGAAGGCCCACTCGGCATCGGACAGTTCATGGCGACGTATCACCCGACCATAATCCCCGACCGAAGATCATTTGACGACAGATCCTAGCGAGCTCGTGCATGGTTGGTGGTGAGACGTCGAGGCCTTCGGCAGGGCTCGGTGTTCACACCTGCTGTGTCGGGTTCAGGTCCGCGGTCTGCTGATGGGACAGCAGGCCGGCAATGGCCTGAACGGTGTCGCTCATGTGTTCGCGGCCGCCGAGGTGGCGGGCAAGGGCCCGCCAGTTCTTCAGGTGGGCGATGCCGTGCTCGACCCGGATACGTCGCGAGGAATGTGCCTTGCGCTGCCGCTCATGCATCTCCTCGTACCAGTCCGGGGCATTCTTCTTGAACTTGCGGTGCGGTGGTGTCACCACGCGCCCGCCGGTCCGGGCTCCCAGGCCCTGGTAGCCGGCATCCGCGAGGATCTCCACCACGGGCCCTCCGGCCAGCAGCTTGACCAGCCCTAACTGGCGCGCCTGGGTGATGTCCGCGCAGCTTCCGGGTCTGGCGGGGCTGCGGAACAGCACCCGTCCGTCTCATCCGTGACCACCATGGGCCTTGACGGCGTTCTGCTTGCTCTTGCCGGAGATGAACTTGTCCCGGTCCCGGTCCCGGCGACCGACGGCCGGGGGCGGACCCGGATCTCGGTGCCGTCGATGATGCCGGTCATTCCGGTCGGGCCGGGATGGTCGATGACCTCGGCCAAAGTTCGCGGCCGCACGTCGGGGTCGATGGTGCACCCCCGCTCGGCGAGCAGGGGCCGCACCTCACCGATGGCTCGGGTGATGGTGGAGCGGTCCACGCCGAACCAGCGGGCCAGCACGTCGTGCGTGGTCCCGTGGCGGAGATGGACGAGAGCGGCCAGGAGCCGGTCGACGAACATTAGCTGGTGTTTCGCGCCAGCGCCCATGGCCCGCTTCCGCGGCCGGGAGGCAAGCCTGGCCTGGTGACGCTCGTGCCACAACGGGCCGACCTCGGCGACGAGTTCAGCGATCACCTCGGCCGTCAGGCCCGTGATCCGTCGGTTGCTGATGATCACTGCACGAGTCGCATTCCCCACCACACGACCATGATCAACGATCACGACCTCGACGTCTCACCACCAACCATGCACGAGCTCGCTAGGGGCCGAAGCACCCGCGCCCTCCCGGCGTCGCGACTGTTGACGTACCCAGGCCGCAGCCGGTAACTGTTTACGAGTCACTTTCAAACCGGTTTAGAAATCGGTGTGCACCAAGCCGAAGCCGTGACCGAATCAGCACCCGGAAGACCTCGTCAACCGACGCACGCCCCCCACGGCAACGTTGACAGGATCTGGGTGCGCCCAAAGGAGTCCGCATGACGGAAAATGGAGTGGTTCCCCTGCCCGATCGACGTCGCGTCCTACTCGGGGGCCTCGGGCTCGCCGCCGGTGTCGCCGGACTGACGCTGTCAGTGCCGACTCTCGCGCGGGCTGCCGAAGCCAGTGGAAGTCAAGCGGCGACGGATGACATTCAGCTCATCATCGAACGCCTGCAACAGCGGTTTCTTGCCCAAGGCGACCAGGTGAGAATCGCCAATGGCATCTTCCTCGCCCGTACGTCCGAGGCCCTGGCCTATGTCGAGTCCCTGCGCGCCGACGGCTCGTGGCCCAATGTGGACTACGGCGACACCACCAGTTCCGCCAACGGCCGGGTCTGGTCGCCCTATCACGCGCTGTACCGCATGATCGCGATGGCTCATGCCTACCGTGACCCGGGTGCCGCGGGCTACGGCAAACCGGAGCTGATCGAGGCCCTGAACCGCGCGCTTCTCTACTGGGACAGTGTCAAACCGACCAGCACGAACTGGTGGGAAGTCGAGATCGGCAAGTCGATGGCCATGGGCCGGGTGTCGATCTTCGTCGGCGACAAACTCAGCACCGAGGCGCGGGAGGTGACGTACGTCCACAACACCGGCCGCCTGGACCCGGCCGGGGCGAACGGCTCCTGGAGGACCGAGAACTACCTCTATGAGGCCGTCGCGAAGCACGCGACCGCCGACATCGAGCAGGGTTACGCCACCATGTCGCAGACGGTCGCCGTCGATGGCAGCGGTAAGGTCACCGAGGCTGTCCAGGTGGACTCGTCCTTCTGGGCGCATGGGGCGCAGCTCTACAGCGAGGGCTACGGCATGGCCCTGTTCACCATCGTCGCGGCCTGGGCCGATGTCGCGCGCGGCACCAGCTTCGCCTTCTCGCCCGAGGACATCGACGCCATCGCCTTCTACATCCTCGACGGGACCCGCTGGCTGATCCGCGGGGAGATCGGGATGATGTACCTCGGGTACCGTCCCCCAACACCATCGACGGCATTACGAGTTACGCGGCCGACTTCCTCGAGCCGCTCGACCGGATGGTCCGGGCCGATGAGAGAAACTCGGCGGCATATCAGCGGCTTGCCGACAATATCCGCGGGAAGAGCCGGGAGAACGGCGTCATCGGGCATAAGTATTTCTGGCGCTCGGAGTTCTCTTCGCATCTGCGGGACGCGTATGGAATCTTCACCAGGGTCAATTCCCCTCGTATGAAGGGCAGCGAGTACCGCTCCACCTTCCGGCCCGAAGTCGGCAACGAGATCGACTGGAACGCGGCGGGAGCCACCTCGATCCAGGTCACGAACCGGGAATACGACGACCTCGTACCCGCCTTCGACTGGTTCCACTACCCGGGTGTCACCGCGCCTTACACCAAGGTGACGACGCAGTCGAGTCCCGCCAACCGCGGCAGTTTCACCGGCGGCGTTTCCGACGGGCGTTACGGGGCAAGCGTCTTCACCCTCGACCGGTTCTCGACCACCGGGCGCAAGAGCTACTTCTACTTCGACGATGAGATGGTCGCGCTCGGCGCCGGGATCAGTTCCACCTCGCAGTATGCCGTCCATACGACCGTCAATCAGGGAGCGGCCCGGTCCAATGCCTCCGTCGGCGGCAAGGCCGTACGCCCGGGGACCGATTCAGCTGCCACCGGCGCCTCATGGGCGTACAACGACGAGATCGGCTACGTCTTCCCTGAGGGCGGGCCGTTGAAGGTCTCGAACAAGGAGCAGACCGGGAGCTGGCTCGACCGTGATCCAGTGAAGCGGAATGCCTTCACCCTCTTCTTTGACCACGGAACCAGCCCGGACGGAGCCAAGTACGCCTACGTCCTCCTGCCCGGCGCGACACCCGAAAAGGTCCGCTCCTATGCGGCCAAGCCGGTCGTCAGGATCCTGCGCAACGACGAGCAGGTCCAAGCAGTCCGCCACCCGCGGCTGCGGCTGACGATGGCGACCTTCCATGCCGCGGGCTCCCTCGACCTGGGATCAGGTCGCACGCTGCGAGTCGATCAGCCGGCCATCATCATGCTCAACGAGGACGGTGGCTCCGCCGTGGCCAGCGTCGCCAACCCCGACCAGCCCGGCCTGACGGTCTCCGTCACCCTTGCCGCACCCGGCCGCGCCCGTCGCGCCAGCTTCCCGCTGGGCGCCGGCCCGAACCTCGGCAAGACGGTGACACAGCCCCTCAGGTGACGCGAAGCACAGACGTAAACCGGCTTGCGGCCGACGGCGAGGAGCCGTCGGCCGCAAGCCGGTTCAGGTCAGAGGCGTCAGTCCGCGGTCCGCTCCAGGGCGGCTACGCCGATCGCGCTGTCCGCCATCCCGTAGAACACATAGACGGTCCCCGCGATGCGCTCGACCGCCGTCGGGAAGACAACGTTGCCAAGCGTTCCTACCGTCTCCTCGCGGGTCTCCGGAGACAGCCACGGCTCCTGCGAGCGCGCCAGCACCCGCGCCGGATTGTCCGGGTCCAGCAGCATGCCCCCGGCCCGGTAGACGGCGCCATGGCTGAGCTCAAAGCCCCTCGCGACCGGGCCGGTCACCCCATGGTGGATGAGCAGCCAGCCCTCGGGCACCCGCAGCGGCGGCGGACCCGCACCGATCTTCGCCACCTCGAACGGCATCTCCGGAGCGGCCACCGGAGCGGAGTGCCGCAGCGAGGTCAGCGCCGAAAGATCGCGGCGGGCCGCCTCGGCGTCTACGTACGCGATCCAGATCGACGGGCGGCCGTCGGCCACCCCGGCCGGGGCCGGGGCGCCCTCGCCCGGGCGCAGCCAGTCCAGGTCCCACATCGGCCGGTGCAGCATCGCGAAGCTCGCACGGCCGTCGGGGCCGGGCACGATCTCGGGGAAGAAGACAAGGTCTTTATTGGGGAAGAAGTTCAAGTCGGTGGACAGGTGCGACTGATACGTGAAATGCAGTGGGCCCAGACGGCGCCAGCTGATCGTGTCCGTAGAGACGGCCAACGCGGGCCGCGGACCGAGCGGCCCGTAGGCGACGTACGTCATGACGTGTACGCCCAGGTCGGGGATGAAGGTGATGCGGGGGTCCTCCACGCCGGCATTGTGTGCGCCCCGCTCGAAGCCTTCGTCCGGGGACAGCACCACGCCCTGGCGCTCGACGCCGACCGGTACGCCGTCTTCGATCACGACACGGGCGCGGCCGATCCGGGAGACATTGCCTGTCGCGACCATGCGGGGGAAAAGATAGAGCTCGCCGTCGGGTCCCCAGGCGGTGGCCGGATTGAGGACGCCCTCGGCCTCCAGGGGGTCGGTGGGGTCGGCGTTCATGAGCACGCCGACCCGCTTGAGTGCGTACGGGAGCGCGGTTTCGGTGTTGCGCTGGGTCATACCTAGCCTTTGATCGCGGATCCGAGGTTGGCAGAGGTGAAGTGGCGCTGGAAGAGCAGGAAGAGGACGACGGCCGGCACCGCCAGCACGCAGGCACCGGCGAGCACAGCACCCATGGGGTTGGCCTGGAAGGTGGAATTGGCCTGCGAGAAGTTCGCCAGGCTGACCGCGAGGGGCTGCATCCCCTGGTCCTTGGTCACCAGGAACGGCCAGAGGAACTCGTTCCACGGGCCGATGAAGGTCACCAGCATGGCTGTGAGAATCGCCGGGCGCACCAGTGGCACCGCCACAGAGCGCAGGATGCGCAGCTCACTCGCTCCGTCCATGCGCGCCGCGTCGAAGATCTCGCGCGGGATCTGGAGGAAGTACTGGCGGAAGATGAGCACGGCGACGGAGTTGATGGCGAACGGCAGGATCATTCCGGCGTAGCTGTCGGCGAGGCCGAAGTAACGCACCACCATCACGTACAGCGGGATCATCAGCAACTGGAACGGGATCGCCTGGACCAGCAGGACGAGCGCGAACACCAGACCGCGGCCGCGGAAGCGCAGGATCGCCAGGGCGTAGCCGGCCAGCAGGCCGAAGACCAGCGTGCAGACCACCACCCCCACCGTCATGATCAGCGAGTTGGCCAGGGCACCCAACAGGCTGAACGAGTCGTCGATACCCGCGAGGTTGTCCAGGGTCAGGTTGCTCGGCTTCGGCAGCAGGCCGCCGAGGCCGGTGTCGCGCTTCTTCTGCAGCGCCCCGATGAGCATGTAGTAGAACGGCAGCAGCGCGGCGATGGCGCCGAGGCCGAGCGTGGCGTAGCGCAGGATGCGGGCGATGCGCGCGATGTGGGCCATATCAGTCCCTCTCCATGACGCGCCGGGCGACGGTCGCGATGATGAGCACGCCGGTGACGAGAATCAGTCCGATGGCTGCCGCGGCATCCGGCTCGCCCTGCTCGATACCCCGCTGGTACACCAGCAGCGCGGGGGTGAGCGAGGCGCCGCTCGGGCCGCCGCCGGTGAGCAGGAACGGCTCGGTGAAGAGTTGCCCGGCAGTGATGATCGACAGCAGGATGACGAGCGAGGTGACGGGCCGGACGGCCGGCAGGGTGACGGCCCGGAACGCCTGCCAGCGCCCGGCTCCGTCGGTCAGTGCCGCCTCGTGCAGCTCCTTGGGCACGTTCTGTAGCGCGGCGAGGTAGAGCAGGATGTAGAACCCGAGCTGCTTCCAGGTGACGTAGACGGCGATGAGCGGCATCACCAAGTGCTTGTTCGCCAGCCAGGACGGGTCCGGGGCCCAGGGGCCGAGGACGTTGTTGACGGCACCGGAGCCATTGAACAGAAACAGCCAGACCGCCAGCGTGGCGACCGAGGCCGTCACATACGGCACGTAGTACGCCACCCGGAAGAATCCGCGCCAGTGAGTCGCGGCATTCAGTGCCGACGCCAGCGCGAGCGCCAGCACCACGGTCAGCGGAATGTTGATCGCCATGAACAACCCGAGGTTGGCGAAGGCGCGCTGGGTCTTCTCCTCGCCGAGGACCTCGGTGAAGTTGTCGAACCCGACGAACGGGTGCGGCACGGAGACGCCGGGCGCGGTGAAGAAGTAGTCGTGGAAGGCCATCCATACGCCGACCCCGAACGGGATGATGAACACGACCAGGACGTAGGCGGTGTACGGCGCGGTCAGGACGAGCCCGAGCGGGCTGTTGCCCAGCCAACGCTGGAGCCGCGAGGCGCCGGGCCGGCGACCCGGGATACGGCGTTCGGTTGCGGCTGCCGGCGGTGCGTGGCGGGGCGATGGCCGGGGGTGCCGGCCGCGGGGCGGATCACCTGCGGCCTGGGTCCCATCGCCGCTGTCGCGGAGTGATTTCATGGTGTGCCTCGTCAGCCGGCGATCTGGTCGTCGATCTGCTGCGCGGCCTTGTCAAAGGTCGACTTCACATCGCCCTTCCCGGGCAGCACCGCGTCTTCCCAGGCTGTGCGGAACGTCTTCCACACCTCGGTCGAGCCGGCGATGTTCGGCACGTCCACCGCCCGCGGCACCGCGTCGGCGAAGGGCCGGTAGAAGGGATTGTCCTTGAGATAGCCCCCGCGACGGCGGCCACGTCACTGCGGGTGGGGAACTGCCCCGTCTCCTCCAGCAGTGCCGCGTCGTTCTTCGCGCTCATCGAGAACTTGGCGAATTCCCAGGCGGTCCGCTTGTGCTTGCACGAGGTGAACAGACCGACGTTCTTGGAGTCCGCGAACGTCGATGTCTTGTCTGCCGGTATTCCCTCGGCCGTGGGCAGCGGCACCACGCCGTACTTCACCTTGCCGTCGAACTGTCCCTTGCCCCACGGCCCGGCGATGCCCATGGCGGCCACCCCGTCGGCGAACGGGCCCGCCCACATGTCGCCGCTGTACGCCTCCGGGGACGAGTATCCGCCTGCGTACATCTGCTGCCAGAAGCCGAGGGTCTGCCGTCCGGCGTCGGAAGTGAAGGTGGCCTTCTTGTCCTTCACCAATTGCGTGCCGCCGGAGTTGGCCAGGTACAGCGGATAGAAGTCGAACAGCGCATTGGTGTAGTCACTGGTCGCCGGCGGATACAAGGTGAACTTCGCCGCCTTACTGCTCTTGATCTTCTTCGCCGCGGCCAGCACATCGTCGTACGTGCTCAGCTTCGGATTCTCGGCGTCCAGGCCGGCCTTCTTGAAGACGTCCTTGTTGTAATAGAGCATGAACGGGTTGGTTTTCCACGGCACTTGATACAACTTGCCGTCCGGGGAACGGAAGCCGTCCGCGGCACCGCCGGAGCGCTTCTTGATGAAGGACTCGGCATCGCCGAAGGTGTCCGAGAGATTCACCAGGCCGCCCTGCTTCTGGAATGCGGCGACCGCCGCCGGAGCGGTGTTGTAGACGAGGCACGGGGTGTTGCCCGCGGTGATCGCGGCCCCGATGACGTCTTCGGTGGACTTGCCCGACGGAACCGCCTTGGCGGTGACCTTCTCCTTGGTGTGCTCGGCGTTCCAGGCATCCACTGTGGCCTTGGCCCAGACCTGCTCCTGCTCGTTCGTCGAGTACCAGATGTCGATCGGTCCCGAGGTCGGCTTGCCGCCGTCGGCATCGCCCGAACCGCAGGCGGACAATGGCAGGACAAGCGCTGCGGCGGCGGTCAGCACCGTTACACGCGGAAAACGCCTCATTGTGCCCAACTCCTCTCCATGCGGGTGGTTGAGGGTCCGAAGCGACTCCCCTCTCGTCGCTGCCGGCCCGCCCCGTCAGAATGATCACCGCGGGGTTACGAGCGTCATCAAACCGGTTTAATATCTAAGCGTCAAGGACGGGTGCGAAACGTTTCGGTGACCCGGGTGGCTCAGAGTTCTGCCACCCAGGAGCCGTACGTCCCGAATCACTGGAAGGCGAGGCGGTATGGTGCGGGGCCAGGACAAACCGGGTGGATCGGCGGACGGTTCCCGCCAGGCGACGCCTCCCCGGCCACGCCGGGGCGGGGGCAGTCGGCCCACGATCGGTGATGTCGCCGCGCTGGCCCAGGTCTCCAAGGCGACGGTCTCCTTCGTCATCAACGACCGCCCCGGGGTCAGCCCGCAGGCGCGCCAGCGGGTCCTGGAGGCGATCGACCAGCTGGGCTGGCAGCCCAACGCCGGCGCCCGAGCGCTCTCCACCAAGCGGTCCCAGACCCTCGGCCTGGTGATGCGCCGACCGCCGGAACTGCTGAGTACCGACCCGTTCTTCCCACAGTTCGTCGCCGGCATCGAGACCGGCCTCGCGCCGCTCGGCTACGCGCTCGTGCTGCAGGTCGTCCCCGATGAGGAAACCGAACGGCAAGCGTATGAGCGGCTGGCCCGTGACGGTCGGGTCGACGGCGTGTTCCTCACCGATCTGCGCACCGACGACCCGCGGCCCGCACTCATGACGGAGCTGGGCATCAGCGCACTGATCGTCGGACCATCGCAGCACGGCGGCCGGGTGCCGGCCCTCGGGGTCGACGACGGCAGCGGGGTGCGGCGTGCGGTCAGCCATCTGCGCTCGCTCGGCCACCGGTGGATCGGACACGTCTGCGGCGCCGCGGGGTATGTGCACACCGAGGCCCGGTGCGACGCCTGGCGCGGTGCGCTGGCGGATGCCGGCCTGCCCGAGATCCCACCCGTGGCGGCGGACTTCACCGGTGCGGCCGGCGCCCAGGCCACGCATCAGCTGCTGGACCTGGACCGGCCACCGACCGCCATCGTGTACGCCAACGACCTGATGGCCATCGCCGGGATCACCGCCGCGACCAGCCGCGGGCTGCGGGTCCCCGAGGACTTGTCGGTGGTGGGATTCGACGACATCCCGCTGGCCGACTGCATCGCGCCGCCGCTGACGACGGTGCGCCAGGATGTGCTGACCTGGGGACGCACCGCCGCGCAGGCACTGGTTTCGCTCACCGAGGGAGGAGAGTTCCAGGCTGCCGAGCTCCCGCCGGTGGAATTCGTGGTGCGGGCGAGCACCGCGCCGCCGCGGACTTGAGCGTGGAGCCGTGAGCGGGGGCGGGGGCGGGCTCTCAGCTTCGGCCGGCCGGTCCCGTCGACGTACGCACTACGAGCCAGGCGGCAAGAACGGTCGCATCGACCGCCACGTTTCGTCCAGCTCCTGCAACGCGTCGGCGGCGGCCCGCCCGCCCTCGTAAGGCCGGCCGGGTGCACCAGCCCTGGCGGGGGGCCGTACTCCCTGGTCACCAAGGCAGATTCCGGCATCCGCGGTCAAGGACCCGCGGGAGAAGACCGTCGCCGTCACCTCCGTGGGCAGCCTGCCGGACACCGAGCTGTTCAAAGCCGCCGCCGACGCGGACATCCCGTACAAGGGCCTGAAGGTCATCAACGGCGGGGGCAGCGCGAGCATCGTCGCGGCCATCGGCAAGGGCGCGGCGGCGGGCATGGTCAGCGATCCCCAGCTGACCCAGCTGGTCCACTCCGGCACGTACCGCATCGTAGGGAAGCCGGACTTCCACCACGTGTCCCTGGTGGCGCTCGCCGATGCCGAACACGAGATATTCAGCCGGCTTTTCCACCTGCTTGCCGAACGTCGTCTGTGCCATCGGCCGTGCCCTATTCGGTGTGCCTCCAGGCACCTCACACCCGGCAGCGGACACCGACGGCAGAAGCGCCGGCCTGTGGATAGAGGCTGCGGGGTGACCAGGCCTCTGCCTGCGAAGCCGAGCCGCCCCACGGAGATCGCCCACCCCGGACGGGAAAGCCCCGGACAGCCATCGCCCGGCGCAAAGCGGGTCTCAGCAGCAGCCAGCCCCGGCCCCCCACACCGGGACAGGCGATTTGCCTGCAGCCGGCGGCCGCCGCGGACCGGCTCAACGGGCTGATGCTTCCGTCCCTGTCCCGCTCCGGCCTGTGCCGCCCCGGCCTGTGCCGGGTTTTTGCCCCTGGAGCTTCGGTGAACGCCCTTGGCGGCGGTGGCCCCCGGCCGCTACGTCACGACCGAGAGCAGGCGGCTCACCATCGAGAAGACCACACCGCACACATCCGGATCAGACTGCACCACCTCGGCTGCCCCGCCCAGCTCACCGAGGAGAAGGACGCCGCCTTCAAGCGGCTTGGCCTGCCGCCGAGGCCGGTGCCTGCACGTCAGGTGCCGCGTACCTCCTCAGACAGCGGGCAGTGAATTCCCCGATTCGGCGGCGCGGCGGTATTCGGCGTTGATGCGCTGGGCTTCTTCGAGCTGGTCTTCGAGGATGATGATGCGGCAGGCGGCCTCGATGGGGGTGCCCTGGTCGACGAGTTCTCGGGCGCGGGCGGCGATGCGCAGCTGGTAGCGGGAGTAGCGGCGGTGGCCGCCCTCGGAGCGCAGCGGGGTGATCAGGCGGGCTTCGCCGACGGCGCGGAGGAAGCCTTGGCTGGTGCCGAGCATCTCGGCGGCCCGGCCCATGGTGTAGGCGGGGTAGTCGTCGTCGTCGAGACGGCCGAACGAGTCGTCTGCTGTCATTGCACCTCTCTGTGGAACGCGTGGAGGGGCCCTGGTGCCATATGACACCAGGGCCCCGAAGGAACTGCTACACCATCAGCCGGTCCTGATACGGCGCCGGCCTTCTGTTTCCGCAGACCCGACCGAGATGCTGCCGGGGGTGCGGGGATCGCGGTTGCTTGACCGGAGACCACCTCACTATCGATGTCCTGCGGTACCCGGGCTCAAGACTTCCGCCCGGGCGATCCTGATGGCGCTTGGCTCCTCCGTTCTTCCCTCGTTGATCAACTGCTGGGACTGCGTACTGCGGTACTGCTGGTGATGCGAACTGCTCAGTGGCCTGTGACAGCGCCACTCTTCGGCAGCCGGCCCCGTCGCCTGTCCTGCGTCTGCTCTGGCTCAGAACCCCACTGCCGAACTTCCCGGTGCGCGCGTCCGCAGCCGACGCCTTCACCGAGGTGCTGCTCACTGACTTCACTGCTGGGTACTGCGAACTGCACTTACGGGTAATGCCACTGCGGTCCTGCTCACGGCGGCCCCCCTGATCACTGCGGGCCACCCGGTCCGGCCGTCAGTCCCGTCGCCGTCCTGCAACAACCCTGGCTTCGGAACTCCACCACCGCACCGTCCTGCGCACTGCAACTGCGTGTACTGCTGCCGGCAGTTCATCTCTGCCAGGCCCTGCTGATCTCGGCTACGAGAGAAACCATAACCGCGCCATCGCCCAATGTCTACTCCGGTCAACATAGATTTCCGCGTGTTCGACGGTGAGGTAATCGACCTCCGCGCCCTTGGCCATGGTGCCGACATCGCCCGTATCCGCCGCCCCTCAGCGGACCTCGTGCGCTGGACCGGATGAGGGATCGCCCTCGCGGCTCAGGCCGCGGGCATCGGCGTGCTCGGGCGGTCGCCGACCACCAGCTGGCGCGCGGCGGCCCCGGCCGGGCTCGCCGCGCACATCTCCGGCCCCGGCTGTCACAGCCAACACACATCACAGGCAACCCCCCGGGCACTCAAAGGGCAGACACCTTGCGCCGCTTGCCCCTACCAGTGGTAGGCACGCCATTCAATGAGCGACGAAGAGCACCAGAAGAGCAACGCCAGAGGATATTGAATGCGGCTCTCCCGATCGGAAGAGTGACCGGCACACCAGCGGAGTTGCACCACTAGCCCGTACCTGTGTAGACGCAGTCCGTTCAAGAGCTGCCAGCCGGAAAGTCGCAGGTCAGAGACCCCAGTGGGGTGTTCTCCGATGGAACAGTCCGGTGTGCCGGGCGAGGTTGCGCCGTTAATCGCCGCCCTGCGCAAAGTGGTGGCACAGCCACCGCTGCTGTTCGACCGTGCCCGCCCCGCAGAAGGGGTGAGGGCAACACCGCCTCACGCATGCGACTTCCGCATGCCCAAATCGGAAGGACAAACCGATGCAGACTGACCCGAACGGCCCGTGCCGCAACGACCGGGTGTACCTGCTGCTGCTCGCCCTGGCCGTGATCCTGCTCATCGTGGGGGGCTTGGTCTACGTGACGTACCAGCACCCGGCGCTGGCCGATCCGCTGGCGGTCGGCGGGACGGCCGCTGCGGTCCTGGTGACCGGACTCGGGTTCGCCATCACCAAGCGGTGAAGCGCCGGCGGCCGCCGCTGTGCGTCACCGCGGAGTCGTACAGCGGCGAGAACCGGCACGCCGTCCCACGCAGCCGGAGCCGGGACGGGATCACTGCGGGTGTCCTCACCAGCTTCTGCCCGGGTGCGTACGCCGTGGTTCAGGAGGTTGGCCGCTTCTGTCGCCCTCAGGATTGCGGGAGGTGGCGGGCGTCGCAGGCGGCACATGCTTCGCTGCCCGGTCGGGCGAGCTCGCGCAGCGCCTGGTCGAGCGTGAGGTCCGGGTCGCCGGTCGGTATCCAGCACGACTCGTGGTGGATGACCCGGCGCCCGGGGCCGCCAACGGGAGCGGGCAGGTGCTGCACGCTCCACCGGCCTGCCGGGGCGGCGGTGGACGAGCGGGGCGGTCGGGCCGGTGGGCGTTCCCGTCGGGTCGGCACGCCGGAGTAGTCGATGTCCTCGATGGGCGTGACCAGGCGAGCGGGGACACAGAAGACGACCGAGTCGGGTACGACCGTGATGCGGTCCGGTAGCTGCGCTTCGGCCCAGATGGGCAGGCGGAGCTTGTACCACCAGCCGCCTCCGGTGCCGGGGCGGTGGATGCGGCCGATGATCTGGGCCGTGACGCTCTGGCCGTCAGCGAGCTCGGCCCATGCCGGCGGTCCGGGGGCGTCCGGGTCCGGGCTGTCGGGGCTGAAGGGGTCCGTCACCGCTATGCGGCGGGCGCGTCGACAGCTGGAGCGTCGTGGACGTACTTGAGCACCGTCCGTGCGGTGACGAGGTCAAGGCCCTCCAACTTCACCCAGAAGGGGTGCGTGACGATCTTGATGCTCAGCTCCTGCTGCTGGGCCCGCAGCCGGCGTACTTCCGCCCGGTCTTCCTCGGTCCGGCCGTCAGTCGCGGGGCGCTGTCGCGGGCGCCGGTACTCCGGGTCGTGGAAGCCCAGATGGGGCTCGACGGACCACGGAAGGCGGTCGTACAGCGCCCTGAGGGCGTGGACGACCTGGTGAAGCTCTTCCTGCGCGGTGAGCAGGTCCTCAGGGAAGTCGTAGGCTCTGGCCATGCCAGAATCATAAACCTGTTCGATTCTTTGGGGCGGTGGTGCAGCGCCCGGAGTGTCGCCGCTGTGACTGAGCGCTATAGATGAGCGCTCTACTTGGCAGAGCTGAGTGTTGTCGTGGGCGGGCAGGGCAGCTTGTTGCCCGACATGCCGGTTCTCCGGCGGAAGCGCGCGAGCCCGCAGCGATCGGCTGCGCTGAAGTTATGAAGGCGTCGTCCGCGGCCTAGGCGTCCCGGTACTGATTCCGGGTCTCCGGGAGTGGGCCGAAGCCGGCCGACTTGTATGTGGCGGTGGCGCCGACGTTGCGGCTCGGTGTGCAGACGACCGCGCTCGACGACCCCAGCTGCTGAAGAGCGGCCGCTGCCGCGACGGTGATCGCCTGGCCGTAGCCGTGGCCGCGGTATTCCTGATGAACGCCCATCGGCTCGATCAACCCAGGCTTGCCTGGCCCGGCCGACCACACCGTCACCGCCGCCACCGCGTTGTCCTCCTCGTCGTATCCGACCAGACACCGTGCGTCGACGTATGCCGGTCCGGCCGCCATGGCGTGCCACCGCTCGTTCGTGAACGTCGACCCGTCGAACGACGCCCGTTGTACGGCAGCCCGCAGGTTCGCCTGCTCCGGTCCGATCACCTCGACCCGCACTCCTGGGTTCCTGACCGGCTCTGCTAGGTCGAGCCGCAGCGGCGTCCACAGCTCGTCTGCCTTCCACCCCTCCGTGAACAGCAGCTCTTGGAGCAGGGCTCCCATCGGAGCGTCGACGTACGCCTTCTCCTCGATCAGTACGCCGCGCTCTGGCGCCGACACGTCCTCGACCATCTGCCGCGCCAGTTCCTCGTCCCGCTGAGCCTGCGGCGCGATCGCCAGCCGCACCAGCTCAGGGTCGTCCAGCAGCCCGACGGCAAGAATCTCCCCGTCCCGGCTCCACGTCCTGGTGGCCGCCGCCGCCTGCTCCACCCCGAACCGCCAGAACCACCCCGGATCCCCCGGATGCAGCTGCACCGGCGCCCCGTCGTACTGCCACTCCCCCAGCGCGGCCACGAGCCCATTCAGCCCGTCGACTGCCGGTTTCCCCAACGCAATCGCCATACATCCGAGCACACACCATCCCACCACCACGCCGCACCCGGTTTCCACCAAAGCTCCCGCCAACTACAGCGCTCAGTTCCACCAGGTAGACCGCTCAGTCACAGCCGCGCACAGGGAGGGGAGAGCCGGATGACGTAGCCGTGGCCCGGCTACCCCGCCAGGCTGATCTACGCTGGAGTCGACCCCAGGGGGGCTGGTGGGAGGTACGCCATGCCACGCCCTGTCTGGTCTGGAGCCGTGTCCTTCGGCCTTGTGACGATTCCGATCAAGGTCATGCCCGCGACCGAGGACCACTCGATCAGCTTCCGGCAGATCCACACCGCCGACGGCGGCCGCATCCGCAACCGCAAGGTCTGCGAGATCGAAGACCGCGTACTCGACCCGGGCGAGATCGGGCGAGCCTACGAAGCCTCCAAAGATCAGCTCGTGGCCATCAGTGACCAGGAACTCGACGACCTTCCCTTGCCCACCGCCAAGGCCATCGATGTCGAAGCCTTCGTCGAGGCCGAACGGCTGGACCCCATCCGCTTCGGCAAGCCGTACTTCCTCCAAGCCGACGGCGCCGTCGCCGCCAAGCCCTACGTGCTGCTCAGGGAAGCTCTCCAGCGCAGCGACAAGGTCGCTGTCGCCAAATTCGCGTGGCACAACCGCGAGCGGCTCGGCGCACTGCGAGTAGTCGGCGACGCCATCGTCCTCCAGGTCCTGCACTGGCCGGATGAGATCCGCTCGGCCGAAGGACTCGCCCCCAGGGCTGTCGACATCTCCGACTCGGAGGTCGACGAAGCCATGGCGTTGATGGAGGCCATCGGCGGCACCGACATCAGCCAGTACCGCGACCAGTACCGCGCGGCGGTGGAAGCCGTCATCGAGGCCAAGACCGCGGGCGTCGAGCCGCCCGAGATGGAGGCGCCAGCCGAACCCAAGGGCAAGGTGGTCGATCTCATGGCCGCCCTACAGGACAGCGTGCGGGCCGCCAAGAAGAGCCGCGGCGAGGACACCGGCGACGAAGCCCAGGTGCATGAGATCAGCGGGCAGCGGCCGGCGCCGAAGAAGAAGGCCGCGAAGAAGACCCCTGCGAAGAAGGCGAGCACGGGCGGGAAGAAGACGGCCGCGAAGAAGACCTCGAGGAAGAGGCCGGCGTCGTAACCGACCGCGGGCAGGAGACGCAACCGGGACCCGGCCCGCCGTGACTACCTGCACGCAGCGCAGCGGCAGTCGGCACAGGAAGAGGGCCCGAACCCCGGCTGGCCGGGGGTCGGGCCCTGTCTAGCGAGAAACGCCTTCAGCCGACGTTCGGATCCTGGCCGAAGAGCTGCGCCACCCCGACCTAAGTTTTCACCCGGAAGCCGCCGGCGGCGAACAGGTCAGACATGGTGAGCAGCCCGTGCAGGAATGTGCCGAGAGGGTCGGTCGGGCACGGCCCATGCTCCTCCTCCGGCTCGAAGTCGTTGCAGTCGGCGATCCGCATAACCGCCGTGCCGACCTGCGCCGGAGTCAGCTCCCCGTTCAGCACGAGGTAGCCATATGACTCGTGCTCGCCAACCGGCCAGAGCGCGAAGTCGTCGGCAGCGGAGATCTCCAGAACGGGTTGCATCACAAGCACATGGGGATGATGCCGGACTCACTGCTACACCGCCACGGGCTTTCAGCTGCTGCATCGGGCTCGGAGCGGGCCCGCTACCTGGGCAGTTTCGCGGTGCGCTCCGGGCAGGCAGCGCCGACATAGCGCATGGCGGTCTGTGCGCGGTGATCCCGAAAAGCCGCATCAGCTTAAGGGGATCACCGGTGGCGTTCTCAGCGCCGAGCCAGTGCACCAGGATAGTCAGCGTGCGGATCTTCTTGCGGTAGTCAGGCGTCCGACGATCGAGGATGAGCTGGTCGAACTCCTCGACCAGCCGCCGAGCTTCTTCCGACAGCGGCAACTCGCCAGGACCTCGGCGCCCCAGGCGGGCCAGCACAGGCGACCAGTCGGCGCCGGGTATTGAAGAGCGTTTCCTGCCCGCGGGCGGCGTGAGGCACCGCTGTCCCGTCGGCACCACGGAGCGGTTGGTTTCCGATCAATGGCTGAACCCCTCCTGTAGTACCGGCGGGCGGTCGATCTGGAGTTGCGTGACTCGCGCTGGGTGAGTCCCTGCCTCGTCGAGGAAGCGATAGGGGTAGCACCCGTGACAGTGACCGCCGACGCCATGATCGGTGCCGCCCGACGAACCGTTCGTGCACGAGGCCATTCTCGGCACCCGGCCCGAGGGGCGTCCGGTCGACACAACGACCGTTGCCTCGCTCCCGGCCGCCATCACTACGATCACTGGTCGTGCGTGGTTGACCGGAACCGCGCAGTTCTTCCTCGATCCGGAGGATCCGTTCCCGGAAGGCTGCTACCTGTGATCCCTGTCCTGGAAGGCGCCCCGCCCATGGCGGCCGCCATCGATGTCCTGCGCAAGAGCCTGCTCGACGGACTGGACCCGGAGGCGGGGCCGCCGCGCTCCGTCGTCCCGGTGCCACACGGCCAGCTCCTGCTCATGCCCGCGCACTGGGGGAACTACACCGGGGTGAAGATGGTGACCGCGGCACCGGGCAACGCGGCACGTGGCCTCCCCCGCATTCAGGGCAACTACCTGCTCCTGGACGGCGAAACCCTCACACCGCTGGCCCTGCTCGACGGGATCGCCCTCACATCCGTACGCACCGCCGCCGTGTCGGCGGTGGCCGCCGACGCGCTGGCCGGGCCGGATGCGAGCCGTCTTGTCCTGTTCGGAACAGGGCCGCAGGCCCGGTCCCATCTGGAGGCCCTCAGCTGCATCCGGCCGATCCAGGATGTCGTGGTCGTCGGCCGGAACGCCGACCGCGCCCGCGCTTTCGCGGCCGAGGTCGGGGCGCGAGCCGGCACCGTGGACGACATCGTGCACGCGGATATCGTCGCCTGCTGCACGACGGCACGTACCCCGTTGTTCGACGGCGCCCTGCTGCCGCCATCGGCGACCATCGTGGCCGTCGGCTCGCACGAACCCGACGCCCGGGAGGTCGACGAGACGGCGGTCGCCCGGTCCACAGTGATCGTCGAAGCGGTCTCGGCCGCGCTACGCGAAGCCGGCGATGTGGTCCAGGCGGTTCAGGCGGGCGCCGTCGATCCCGGCGAGTTGGTGGGCCTGGCCGATGTCGTCTCGGGAAGGCACGAGATCCCCTCGGAGCGACCGCGCTTCTTCAAGAGCGTAGGCATGGCCTGGGAAGACCTGGTGCTCGCCGCGGCCCACTTCGAGGCGGCCGGGATATGAACCAGCCCTCCTGGCCGGGCAATCAAGTTCATCCGAAAGCTGCGCCTCCAGGTCGCCGATACCGGCGGTGACGGCCGCGCGGTCGCGCAGGATGTCGCGCGCGATAGCGGAGTCCCGCCAGGAAGGCCGGGTCCGCGCTGGCTTGGGCATGGTGCGTGAGTGTCCGTTGCATCGAGGGCTGGTTTCGCGTTGCCTTGCCCCGGTGTGTCAGGAGCGCGGGCGGTGGCCCGGCTGATGGTGGTGGCCCGGCTGGGCGGCGTGGGCCAGGACGGCGAAGATCTGGACCATGGCGGACTGCTCGAGGGCTTCGGCTAAAGCCGTCGGGTCGTGCGTTGAAGATGGTCGGCTGGTCGTGCGGGCGGCCGCCCTGCGCCCAGTACACCAGGGATGCCTGGGCGTCTTCGACGGCCTTGTTCAGGTAGTCGGCGTTGCCGGTGCCACGGTAGATGGCGACAGCCGCACCGATCGTGGAGCCTGAGTTGTAGCTCCACAGGGCCGGGTCGGTGCTGCCGTCGTCAGCGCCGTCGTTGATGTACAGGCCCGGCGCCTGCCGCATGCACGAGTACACCCACCCGTACCACTTCTCGGCCGCCGTCAGGTAAGCGCTGTTGTGAGTGATCTCGTAGAGTCTGGCGGCGAGTTGGGCGGACAGCGAGGTGACGTTGGTGGCGCGGATGTTGTTGCCGGGCGAGTCGAACCAGTCCATGCCACCCGGGCCGGTCTTGGCGCCGTCGTCGTCCCAGGCACGCGTGCCGACGGGAATGATCTGCTCGGCGCGGTTGAGGTAGGTGTTGCCGTCGGTGACCTCGTACTGGTCGAGTTCGCTCAAGCCCACCACAGCGTTGTCGTCGTAGTAGACGTCGCCGCCCGATCCCAGGGGGCGGGCAGGTAGGACTGGTAGCCCGGCCGATCACCTGGGCCGGAGTACAGCTCGACGGTGTCGAAGCGCTCGGCCGCGTCCTGGCGGTGGTCCTGGCCGGTGTTCGGGAGTTGCTGCATGTCCACGGCCGCCGCCGTGGCCTCCCGCATCGGCCACAGGTAGGAGTGCTCCGGGTCCCCGGCCCGCCGGGGCGTGCGCTCCAGGTACAGGCCGTGCGCGTCAGGGCCTTGGCAGAGGCTGGTCTGCAGGGCCCGGTAGGCGTCGGTGGCGCGGTCGGCCCACCGGGCGGAGGGGACGGTGTGAGGGCGGCGGGTGTAGTGAGCGGACTGGGCGTGGGCGGGGACGGCACTCCACAGCAGCCCGGAGCAGACCACGGTCACGGTGGCGTGGCGGAGCAGAGATCTCAGCATGGTGTTCCCTTCACGGCGAGGAGGGGGCGCGTCACGGCGAGGAGGGGGCGCGCGGGAGTCGGCGGTGGATCTTCAGGCTGCTGACGACGTAGCGCTGGGCGGAGATGAACGGCACCAGAGTCGGCACGGAGACCAGGTGGGCGCCGGTCGGCGCAACCGGAGGCCCGCCGTTGGAGTAGATCTGCAGGGGGCAGTCGAGAGGTACACGCTGTCCGCGCGAATCGCCAGCGGAGCGACGAACGGAAAGGATGGGGCCATGCAGCCCACACTCAGCCTCTGGCGCCGGCAGCTTGGAGAAGTGCCCGAGTCGGTCTGGCAGCACACCGAGCTCCGAGTGCTGATCCTGGCAGACAACGGCCTCACGGCCCTCTCTCCGAAGATCGGACGACTGGACACCCTGAACACGTTGGACCTCGGCCACAACAAACTCACCTCGCTTCCCGACTCACTGGGCGACCTGGTCGAACTCACCGATTGCCTCTACCTGCACGACAACAACTTGTCCAGGCTTCCGGACTCGCTGGGAAACCTGACGCTGCTGCGCTATCTCAACGTCGGCGAGAACCCTCTCACCGCCTTGCCCGAAACCGTCGGCCGGATGACGGAACTGATCGAGCTCCGCGCCCAGCACAGCCGGCTGACCGGACTGCCTGACACCATCGGCCGCCTCCGCAAACTGCGCGAACTCTGGCTGCGAGGGAACGCACTCAACACCTTGCCGTCGACGGTGACTGGCCTGTGCGAACTACGGCACCTGGACCTGCGTGAGAACGCGTTCACCGAACTGCCCGGGCCGCTGGCCGACCTTCCCCGGCTTCGGCAACTCGACCTCCGCAGCAACCGGATCGTCCAGGTTCCGGACTGGGTCGCGCGGATGCCCGCCCTGGAGAAGCTGGATCTTCGTTGGAACACCTGCACGCCCTCCCAGGGTCTGCTCACCAAGCTGGAGGAACGCGGGTGCGTCGTCCTGCTGTGAATCGATGGCAGAGTGGGGCATAACCGGCGGGCGGGTGAGGCACGCACGCACCACGGGCGCCGACAAGGCGGTGCTCCAGCAGGTCTTCGCCGAAACTCCGGTGCCGCGCCGGGCGTCCCCACGGACAACCAGGCCACCATGTTCCTGGCTCTCACCTGCGGTGAAGCCAAGTGGCCCCACGATGTCGACGGCTAGGCCGCCCGCACCGCCGCCAACCGGAAGGCATACCCGTTCACCGCGGGAATGCCTGCCAACGTCTGGACGTGCGCCTTCTGGAAGAAGCCGGTGGAAAAGCCGGTCGCCGTAACCGGCAAGGGTCCGCGCAACACCTTGATCCCGCGGAACCGCCGGGACAGCGCCACCGTCGCCTCCTGCCGCCCCCGCGCGGCGTTCTGGGCGTACACCAAACGAGCCCACCCCCGCATACGGGGTGGGCTCGTCTTCTGAGCGCTGGGCCGGCCTTGCACCTGCATCTCCCCGCAGGAAGCGGGGCGTCTTTCCTTGGACCACCAACGCGCGGCCAGCTGCCCGGAGTTCGGGCGGCTGCAGCGAGATCAAGTCTAGCGCACGGAACCCATCAACGCCGTCGCGTCGGTGAACGCCATTACGAATCGGTACGTCTCGGTTCGGTGCATGTAGCCTCGGAACCATGCCGTCCACACCCGAGCCGGTCCGACCCGGCCGCAAGCGCAGCGAGAGCAGCCGCACCGCGATCCTCACCGCTGCCTGGGAACTCACGGTCGAGCTCGGCTATCCGGGCCTGACGGTGGAGGGAATCGCCGCGCGGGCAGGCACCGGCAAGCAGACCGTCTATCGCTGGTGGCCGTCCAAGGCCGATGTGCTGCTCGACGCGCTGGTGCTCAAGGCCGACGTCCACATCGGGCTCGACGACCACGGCAGCTACGCGGCAGACCTGCGCCAACTCCTTGATCGGTCGTTCACGCTGGGCCTGGACCCCTCGGTGATGCGCGTGATGCGCACGCTGATGGCCCAGGCGCAGATCGACCCGGAGTTCGGCGCTTGCTTCCGTGAGCAGTTCCTCGCCCGCCGCCGCGCCGCCTTCGAGGTCCTGGCGGGCCGCGCCGTCGAGCGGGGGGATTTTCCGGCAGGCCGTTCACCGGCGCTCGACGCCCGGATCGTCTTCGGCCTCCTCTGGTACGAGGTGCTCGCCGCACCTCCACCGCTCGATTCCCGCTCCGCCGACGCGGCCGCCCCCCATGCCCTCGTCAACGCCCTCATAGACCTCCTCACCCGCAGTCTCGCTCCGGAGGAACTGGCATGACCACCACGACCATCGCGATCACCGGCGCCACCGACGGCCTCGGCCGCGCCCTCGCCGTGCGCCTCGCGGCCGACCGCGACGTCCGACTCGTCCTGCACGGTCGCGACCCCGCCAAACTCGAGCGGGTCGTCGCCGAGATCGAATGCACCGGCGGCGCCGCCGCACCCGTCACCGCGACCGCCGACCTGTCCGACCTCGCTGCGGATCGACGGCGGTGCGTTCTCCCCGGTCGTGCACCGCGGCTTGACCGCCGGGCTGACGGCACGTGGCGTCCCGAAGTTCAACATCTTCGCTGAGCGATTCCAGGCCACCGCGCGAAACCTCGAGATCCCGGCGGACGCCACCGCGACCGTGCGCTTCGTCCGCTCGGACCGCGAGCTGACCTGGACCCGGGCAGACGGCGCGCTGCTCGAACTCGGCGAGAAGGCAGGTATAACGCTGCCGAGTGGATGCCGCCTCGGCCAGTGCGAGAGCTGCGCCGTCACCGTCCTGAACGGCGAGGTCGCCCATCTGGTGGCTCCCGCCGACGACCTGCCCGGCAATCAGGTCCTGGCCTGTCAGGCCAGGCCGGTCACGGACACCGTGCTCGACATCTAGTGTGAACGGGATCATGTCGACGGGGTGGCTGAGCGCCTCCGTCGGCCGCCGGTGGGGCTGAGGGACTCGTTCAGACGATCTTGGTGGAGCCCGCATCGACGGACAGGTTCACGCCGATCGCGTTCGGCATGGTCGGGGAGGCCAGCAGCAGCACCGCCCGGGCGATTTCGGCGGGATCGATCAGGGTCTCGGTGAGCATCCCGGTCTCCTTCGGCAGGGCTGCCACCAGCGTTTCGTGGTCGACGCCCACGTTGTCCGCCACTCGTGCGACGTATCCGTCCGTACCCGTTATCTGGGGTGTGCGCGTCGCTGACGGCGACACCGCGTTGATGCGTACTCCGGAGGGCGCCATGCGCTCGGCCAGCTGTCGGGTGAAGGCGTTGAGGGCCGCTTTGGCAACAGAGTAGGGCAGCGGCTCCGTCCCCGGCCGACGGGCGCTGTCGGAGCTGATGTTGACCACGGCGCCCCTGGCCTCGAGAAGCGAGGGCAGTGCCGCGCGGGTGGTCCGGACGGCCGACTCGAAGTTGAGGGCGAACCCGTATGCCCAGACCTCGTCCCCGCCATTGAGCGGATCGCCGAACGCCTCCTGCGGCATTTCGCCGCCGCCGGCGTTGTTGACCAGGACGTCGATCCTGGGATCGACGGCCAGGACGGCATCGACCAGCTGCTGCGGACCGGCGGCCGTGGCGAGGTCGGCGGGGACGAAAGCGGCTCCGGTGGCCTCGAGTTCGGGCGTGCTGCGTCGGGCCGTCGCGGTCACCAGGGCCCCTTCCTGCTGGAACGCCTGAACGATCGCGAGGCCGATGCCCCTGCTCGCACCGGTGACGAGGACGCGCTTGCCGGTGAACTGAAGATCCATGACGTGCTCCTGTGATGGGAAGGACTCAAGCGGGCTTAACTGAAACAACACTATCGCAGTTATGTCAACAACTGCGACATGGTGGTCTCAGATATGGTTGACGGGGGTAGGGTGACGTCCGAGGCAGAGGCAAGAGGAGGTGGCATGGGCGAGAAGAGCCCTCCCCGGCGGATCCGGGCGGACGCCGAACGCAGTACGGCCCGCATCCTGGAAGCGGCGGAAACCGTGCTCGCCGAGGACGCCACCGCGTCCCTGGAGCAGATCGCGGACGCCGCGGGACTCGCTCGCGCCACCGTCCACCGCCGGTTCGCCTCCCGCGCCGCACTGCTGGACGCCCTGGCCGAACGGCTCAGCCAGCGCTACCTGGGCGGGCTGGCCGAAGCACGGGTGAAGACCGCACCGCCCCTCATCGCGCTGCACCGTGTCACGGAGATCGTCTTCGATCTCAAGCTCTGTCACCGCTTCGCCATCCAGCTGACCGCGGCCCTCACGCCGGAAGTTCTCGACGGCCTCGACCTGCTCTTCGCCCGCCTGAGAGACACAGGAGCGATCACCGCGGTCGACCCCGCCTGGGGTCGTCAGGTCTACCTGGCCCTTCTGCACGAGGTCCACGACATGCCCGCGGACTCTCCGAGCCTGGCTTCCTCGGCCACCGCGGATGAGACCGAGGCGAAGATCGATCTGCTCGTGCGAACCACACTGGGCGCGCTGGGCGGCAGCCACGGTGCGACGGCCTGACATCGGGTCATGGCGCGGCGTCACGCGAGCTGTCGTCGGACCCGGCGATGCCGTCGGCGCGGTGCGGCCCTGGCACGTTGAGCCCGTAGTGCGCCGACCGTCCGCACCGTGAAGCACACGACGGCCGCCCCGGCGCAGCGGGCACACCGTAGACGCCGGTGCGTTCGCAGGCGACGGTGATCCCGGCCCTCAGCAGCGCGGGGATCGCGTACAGGTCTGCGCCACCAGCGTCGCCGCCGACCTGCTCGACCGGCCCGGCCTCGGACGCCTCCAGCCCGGCGCGACCGCCGACCTGGTCGTGCTGCCTGGCGACCCCTTCGACGACATCACGACCGTTTGCGGGCACCGACTTCGTCATGCGGGACGGCGCCGTGCACCGCACTCCCATCCGGTGACGGCAGACCTCCGACCACGCTGTGACCCTTCATGAGGGCGGCGGCTCTCTTCCGCAGAGAGGCGAGGGGGCTGCGTCCGAGCCCTTCGGCACCTTCGACGGCGAAGCGGCGCTCGGGCCGCTTCGCCGTCGAACTACAAGCGCCGCAGCAGCCGGTGCATCGCCTCCGCGGACTCGGTCATGGCGGCCAGCGAGCAGGATTCATCGGTGACATGGGCCTGATCCGGGTCGCCCGGACCGTACACCACCACCGCCGGATCGCCGAGCCGGCCGGTCAGCACCGAGGCGTCGGTGAAGTAGGTCGCGTACTCGGCCGGGCGGGCCGAGGAGCCGGGGGCCAGGAGCTCCCGCGCGGCGGCGGCAGCCGACGGGTCGGTGGCGATGCCGGGCAGGTCCAGCAGCGGTTCGAGGCCGATGCCGTCGCCGCACAGCCGGGCGACCTCGGCGATCGCCTCGTCCCGTCCGAAGCCGGGGACGGTGCGCACGTCCAGCCGCATCTCGGCGCGGTCCGGCACCAGGTTGGGCTGCTCGCCCGCGTGGAACGTGCCGATGCTGACCGTGGCCGGGCCGTGGGTCGCGCTCACCGGCCAGTCATGGTGCGCGTGGATCCTGCTCGCCGCGGCAGCGAGCGCGGCGATCGCGTTGCGGCCCAGCTCCGGGCGGGAACCGTGCGCGGAGACCCCACGGGCCGTCGCGGCGAGCCACAGCACGCCCTTGTGGCCGAGGACGGTCCGGTTGCCGGTCGGCTCGGCCACGATGAGCAGGTCGGTTGGGGTGAGTGACGCCGCGTCGATCTCCTCGGCCCCGTGGCAGCCGGTCTCCTCGCCGAAGGTGAAGATCAGCTGTACGGCGGTGTCCCGCGGGCTTTCCCGGGCGGCCCGTATCGCCGCCTCGACCTGGCAGGCCACACCGGCTTTCATATCGCTGCTGCCGCGGCCGAGCAGCCGGCCGTCGCGCAGTTCCCCGCTCATCGGGTCGAACGACCAGCCCGACGGGTCGGCGGGCACGGTGTCCAGGTGTCCGGTGAAGGTGACCGGCACCCGTGGTACCGCGGGCCCGAACCGGGCGACGACGTTGGCCCGGCCGGATATCGGTTCCTCGACCCGGACGTCGAACCCCGCGCCGTCCAGCCGGTCCGCCACCAGTGCGGCGGCCGGTGCCTCCCGACCGCCCCGGGTGTCGATCCGCACCAGCCGCCGCGCGAGGTCCGTCGCACCGCGCCAGGTGTCCGCGTCGTCCATCGGGGTCCTCCTGGAGTTGTGGTGAGTCGCCGTCATATGCGGTCCGGGGACGCTTGCGTGGCCCGGGTGCTGTCGCGCACCACCAGGGACGGCACGAGTGAGATATGCGCGTGCGGACCGCGCTCGGCGTCCTTGGCCAGGCTCGCCGCGGCCAGCAGCCGTACCGCCTCCGCGGCGATCCGGTCGCGGGGCTGATGGACCGTGGTCAGGGCCGGATCGGCCAGCCGGGAGAACTCGATGTCGTCGTAGCCGGTCACCTGCACCTGCTGGGGCACCGAGAAACCGTGGGCCCGGCAGGCGCGGGTGGCCCCGAGCGCGATGAGGTCATCGGCGCATACGAGCGCGTCCGGAAGGCCGCCCTCCGCGATCAGCCGGGCCACGGCCGCCTCGCCCCACTCCACGCTGTAGTCCCCGAGCAGCACCTGGTCCGGCTTCACCTCGATGTTCAGCTCCTCGGCGCGCCGCCGGAAACCGGCGAACCGCTGCTCCGTGGAGGAGTGGGTCATCAGCGAGCCGATGAAGGCCGCCGACCGTGCCCCGCCGTCGTGGAGGTGGTCCATGACCTGCCGCATCGCGGCGACGTCGTCGACGCCCACCCAGTCGGTGGTGGTGCCGTCGACGAATCGGTCGAGCTGAACGAGCGGCAGCCGGTCCGCGGTCTGCTGTACGGCGGGCCGGCTGTCGACGCCGTGGCTCGGGCTGACGATGATGCCGTCGACGTTGCGCGCGGCGAGCGAAGCCAGCCGACGCGCCTCGACCCGCGGGTCGGAGCGCGCGTCGCACAGGAACAGCTCCTTGCCCTCCTTCCCCAGGGCGTGTTCCACGCTCTCCACCAGGGAGGTGAAAAACGGGTTGGTGATGCTGGGCACGACCATCCCCACGGTGTCGGTACGACTGTTGCGCAGCGCCCTGGCGATGACATTGACCTGGTAGCCCAGGTCGTCGGCGGCGCGGCGGACCTTGCGTTCGACCGCGGCCGAGACCTGGCCCCGCCGGGAGAGCACCCGCGACACGGTGGCGGTGGAGACACCGGCCCGCTCGGCGACCTGAGCGATCGTGACCCGTTGCAATCGATTACCTTCCTGCCGGGAAACATGGCGGTCACCTGGTTCCAACACCGACGTGACCTGACGCGTTGAATCAGCATAGAGCCTTGACACGGCAGCTGACCGCTGCCTACGGTCCTCCGCAACTCAGCTGTAATCGATTGCATTGAGGTGGCGCTATGACGATGTCCGGGAGCACGAGCGGCCTTGGGGTGTTCCCGCCCCGGCCGAACGCGATCAAGGAGCTGTTCGGCACCCCGAAGGTCGTCATCGGCGTGGTGCACCTGCCGCCGCTGCCCGGCAGCCCGCATTACGAGGGCGTCCCGCTGGACGAGATCTGCGCCTTCGCGGTCGATGAGGCGCGGGCCTATCTGCAGGGCGGCTGCCACGGGCTGATCGTGGAGAACCACTGGGACATCCCGTTCCTCAAACCGGGCGAACACGGTTATGAGACATCGGCGGCGATGGCAGTGGTGACCGACCGGGTGCGGCACGCCGTGCTGGCGGGGGCCGGCGGCAGGCTCGGGGTCAGCGTGCTGTCCAACGCCGCCGAGTGCTCCATCGCCTCCGCCTGGTCCGGCGGCGGCGGATTCGTACGGGTCAACCAGTGGGCCAATGCCTATGTCGCCAACGAGGGCATCATCGAGGGCCAGTCGGCACACGCCAGCCGCTATCGCAGCCGGATCGGCGCCGGCCCGGTCAAGGTCTTCGCCGATGTGCACGTCAAGCACGGTTCGCACGCCATCGTCGCCGACCGCACGCTGGCCGAACAGACCGAGGACGCCGAGTTCTTCGGCGCCGATGTGCTGATCGCCACCGGCTCGCGGACCGGGGACGCCGCCTCACTGGAGGAGGTCGAGGGCATCTCCGCCCACACCACCCTGCCGGTGGTGATCGGCTCCGGCATCACCGCGGACAACATCGGCGGTCTGCTGCCGGCCTGCGACGGGGTGATCGTCGCGTCCTCGGTGAAGGACAACGGCCGCTGGTGGGGCCGGGTCGACCGGGCCAAGGTCCGCGAGCTGACCACCGCGGCCGCCAAGGCCGGAGTGGTGCTCCCGTGATCGTCTTCTGCGGGTACGCCAACATCGACCTGACCGTCGGTGTGCCGGCGCTGCCCGCTCCCGGTGACCGCGTGCAGGCGACCGCCGTCCGCCAGGGCCATGGCGGGATGGCCGCCAACGCCTCGGCGGCTGCGGCCCGTGCGGGCGCCGACGCGTGGTTCGCCGGTGTGGTCGGACCGGAGCCGCGGAGCACGGCGTTCCTCGCCGCACTCGCCGCCGACGGGGTCCGTACCGACTGGACCGCCCGCAACGGCACCCTCACCACCGCCGTCGTGCTGCTCACCCCGGACGGCGAACGCGCCGTCATCAGTCAGGACGACGAGCTGGACGCCCGGCACATCACCCGTACGGTACGGGCCGCGCGCGAGGCCGGGGCCGACTGGCTCTACCTCGACGGCTACCGCTTCCCCGAGGCCGCCGCCGCGCTGGCAGAGGCCGCCGCCGACGCCCCGCCCGGGACGCCCGGACCGGGCCTGGTGGTGGACCTCGACGGCTGCGACCGGGCGGAGGCGATGCGCACCGCGCTGTCCGCGGCCGATCACGCCGTCGTCGGCCGGCCGCTGGCCGTCGCGCTGCTGGGTGGAGAACCGGCCCTGGTCCGGGCCGCCGCCGACATGGACGTCCATCTGGTCGTGACCGACGGTTCGCGCGGCTGGACCCTGCTGACCCCGGCCGGTGAACGCCACGACGGTCCGGCGATCGAGGTGGACACGGTCGACGCCACGGGGGCCGGAGACTGTTTCACCGGCGCATACTGCGCCGAACTGGACCGGGGCCGGTCCCCGCTGGAGGCGGCGCGCTTCGCCGCCGTCGCCGCCGGACTGTCCTGTACCCGGCCCGGCGCCCGTGACGGGCTGCCCGACCGGCGGGCCATCGACTCCTGGCTCGCGGCCCACCCCACTCCCGAAACCCCGGAGCCGACCCGCACCAGGTAAGACAAGGAGAGCAGATGCGCCAGAAAGTGACGGCCGTGGTCGCGCTGGGCCTGCTGCTGACGACCGTCGGCTGCGACACCCAGGCCCGCCGCGAGATGGCGGCCGAGAAGAAGAGCTCCGAACAGGGCCCCCCGCCGCCCGCGGAGGTCGCCCGCTCCTGTACTGTCCGCGGCCACGCTCCGAAGATCGGTATCGTGCCCATCAACCTCCAGGCGCTGTTCTTCAACCAGATCAACACCGGCGCCCGGACCGTGGCCCGCGAGGCCGGAGTGAAGACCCAGATTGTCAACGGCAACGACGACTCCGCCACGCAGGCCAACGCCATCGACGACCTGGTGGCCAACCACTACGACGCCATCATCGTGGACGCGGTCGACACCGAGGGCATCAAGCCCGCCATCCGCCGGGCCAAGGCGGCGGGCGTGCCGGTCGTCGCCGTGGACGCCACCGTCGATGACCCCGCGGTCTCCGTACAGGTCGGCGTCGGCAACGCGGAAGGCGGTCGGCGGATCGGCGAGGCCCTGCTGAAGACGGCCGGCAACCGCGGGGGGATCGGCGTCGTCGCCGCGCTCAACAGCACCATCCAGAACGAACGGCAGAAAGGTTTCACCGACGCCGTCACCGCCAAGGGCATGAAGATCCAGAACGTGGTCGACGGCCGCAACATCCAGGAGAACGCCCAGACCGCCGCCGAGAACCTGCTCACCCGCGACCCCGGCCTGAAGTACGCCTACGCCACCGGCGAGCCCGCCCTGATCGGCCTGTCGGCCGCCGTGGTCAGCCAGCACCGCACCAAGGACCTCAAGGTCGTCGGATGGGACCTGTCCAGCCAGGCCGTCGACGGACTGCGGGCCGGCTGGATCACCGGTGTGCTGCAGCAGAACACCTTCCGGTTCGGCTACGAGGCCATGAATTCCGCAATCGACCTGGCGTGCGGCCGCACCGCCCGTAAGAACGTGCCCGTCGCCACCCAGCTGGTGACCCCGGACAACGTCAAGAACTACCTCTACTACCTGGAGAAGTGATGGGCGAGAGCGCGCTGGTCTCCCTGCGAGGAATCACCAAATCATTCGGCGCCGTCCGCTCGCTGCGCGGCGTCGACCTGACCCTGGCCCCGGGCGAGGTGCTCGGCCTGGTCGGCGACAACGGCGCCGGAAAGTCGACCCTGATGAAGGTCCTGGCCGGAGCGGTCCAGCACGACAGCGGGCAGATCTCCATCGACGGCCGTGACGTCCGCTTCACCAGCCCCGCCGACGCCCGCCGTGAGCGGGTCGGCATCGTCTACCAGGACCTCGCCCTGTGCGACACCCTCGATGTGGCCAGCAATCTGTTCCTCGGACGTGAACCGCGCAAAGGCCCCTTCATCGACCGCGCGACGATGCATGCCCAAGCGGCCGAAACCCTCTCCGAATTGCACGTCCGGGTGAAATCCACCTACCAGGAGATCGGCGAGCTGTCCGGAGGGCAGCGGCAGGCCGTGGCGATCGCCCGTGCGGTGTCGTTCCGCCCGCGCGTACTGATCCTGGACGAACCCACCGCCGCCCTCGCCGTCGCCGAGGTCCGGCAGGTGCTGAAGATGATCCGCGATGTCGCCGCCCAGGGCGTCGGCGTCATCCTGATCACCCACCGGCTGCAGGACCTGTTCGAGGTCTGCGACCGGATCACCGTGATGTACGAGGGACGCAGCGTCGAGGACGCCCCGATCTCCGATCTCGACATCGAACGGCTCGTCGCCATGATCACCCGATCCGGCGCCACGAACGGCGGGCCCGGCACCCAGGAGGTGGCCTGAGATGAGCGCCGACACCGCGATACGCACCACCGCCGTACCGGGCCGGCCCCCGGGCCGCTGGCAGCGCGCCAACAAGGCCACCCTGGCCATGCTCGGCGTGGGGGTCGCGCTCTTCCTCGGCTTCGGTATCGCCGCCCCCAACTTCCTGACCTTCACCAATCTGGCCAACCTGGCCACCCAGGTGGCGATCACCCTGATCGTGGCGGTCGCCATGACCTTCGTGATCAGTACCGGGCAGATCGATCTGTCCGTGGGCTCGATCCTCGCGTTCACCGCCACCTGCACCGCCGAGATGCTGCAGGCCGGCTGGGACTCCTCCGTGGTGATCGTCGTGGCGCTGCTCGCCGGGCTCTTCTGGGGCGCCGTCAACGGATGGCTGTCGGCTTATCGGAAGATCCCCCCGTTCATCGTCACCCTCGCCACCATGTCGGTCGTCCGCGGTCTGGCACAGCTGTGGACCAAGGGGTTCTCCGTCCCCATCGACGCCCGGCTCTTCGTCGCCAAGCTCGGCGACGCCTCCTTCCTCGGGCTGTCCGCACTGGCCTGGATCGCCCTGGCCACGGTCGCCGTCGGAGCGGTCCTGCTGTCGAAGCTGCCCTTCGGCTCCTACGTCAACGGCATCGGCTCCCAGGAGGAGTCGGTACGACGGGCGGGGGTGAACACCGCCCGGATCAAGATGATCACCCTGATGCTGACCGGTGTGGCCGCCGGTATCGCCGGGCTGCTCACCGCGGCCAGGCTCGGCTCCGGCTCCGCCAACTCCGGACAGGGCTTCGAACTCACCGTGATCGCCGCGGTCGTGCTCGGTGGCACCAATCTGTTCGGCGGCCGGGGCACCGTACTCGGCACCGTCATCGGCGCCCTCATCACCGGAGTCATCGCCAACGGCCTCAACCTGCTGGGTGTGAGCCCGTTCCTCACCCCCATCGTCACCGGACTGGTGCTGCTCGCCGCGATCTGGCTCAACCTGCGCGGCCGGGCGATGGCCGACCTGTTCGCCCACCTGACGGGCCGCTCATGAGCGGCCCCTCCCCCGCACCGTGACCACGGTGACCGGGCCCGTGCCCAGCACCGGGCTCGGCCTCACCCTCGCCCATGAGCATCTGCGCAACGACGTCCGCAAGGCCGTCACCGCCCCGGCCGACCCGCGGCTCGGTGATCTGCGCGACGCCCGCACCACACCCGAACTGGCCTGGCTGCTGCGCGAGCGGCCCTACGCCTGCCTCGACCACTGTGTGCTCGACGACACCGAAGGGATGCTGGCCGACCTGCGCGCGTTCGCCGCCGCCGGGGCGGCACGATCGTCGACGTCACCCCGGCCGGACTGGGCCGCGACCCGGCGGCGCTGCGCACGCTCTCCGAGGACAGCGGCGTACGTGTGGTCATGGGCAGCGGCTGGTACCTGGAGCCCTACCATCCCCGGCCACTGTCACCGGCGGACGAGCGCCCGCTTGCCGTCGCACTGCTGGCCGAGTTCACCGAGGGAGCCGACTCCACCGGGATCCGGCCGGGCGTCATCGGCGAGATCGGGGTCTCCCCGCGGTTCACCGAGGGCGAGCACACCGCGCTGCGCGCCGCCGCGCGCACCCAGCGCGAGACCGGTGTCCCGCTCTACGTCCATCTGCCCGGCTGGCAGCGCCGCGCCCATGAGGTCCTCGACCTGGTACTGGGCGAGTACGGGGTGGCGCCGGCCGCCGTGGTGCTGTGCCATATGGACCCCTCGCACGCCGACCCGGACTATCAGCGGTCGGTGGCCGACCGCGGCGTCTGGCTCGAATTCGACATGATCGGCATGCCGTTCCACTACCCCGGCGAGGGGCAGTCCCCGGCACCCCATGAAACCGCGCGCGCGATCGCCGGGCTCATCGCCCACGGACACGGCGACCGGCTGCTGCTCAGCCACGACGTGTTCCTCAAGAGCATGCTCACCGCCTACGGCGGCAACGGCTTCCGCTATGTGCCCGAGCTGTTCCTCCCCCGCCTCGTCGAGCACGGCGTGCCCCGGCAGGCCACCGCGGGCCTGCTGCACACCAACCCGGCCCGGCTGTTCGAGCACGCCGCCGCGTCCTGACCACGCCCCACCGTTTCCCTCACTTCCCGTTACGAACCCGCCGCAAAGGAGCACCCCGTGAGCCGCGTCCTGATAGCCGGTGAGAGCTGGATCTCCCAGTCCACACACATCAAGGGGGTCGACTCGTTCACCACCAGTGCCTATGTGACCGGAGTCGAGCCGTTGCGCCGGGCGCTGGAGGGCCGCGGGCACGAGGTCACGCACCTGCCCGCGCATCTGGTACCCGAGCAGTTCCCGGGCGACGCCGAGGCGCTCGCCCGCTACGACGTCGTCATCCTCTCCGACATCGGGGCGAACTCCCTCCAGCTCTCCCCCGAGGTGTTCGAGCGGGGTACGCCGGGGGCCGACCGGATCGACGCACTGCGCGGATGGGTCGGCGACGGCGGCGGGCTGCTGATGGTCGGCGGCTATCTCTCCTTCACCGGTTTCGAGGGCAAGGCCGCCTATCGCAACACCGCGCTGCACGAGGTGCTGCCGGTCGAGCTGCTGCCCGAGGACGACCGCGTCGAACTCCCCGCGGGTGGCCGCCCGTCGGCCGTCGGCACCGGCCATCCCGCCCTCGGCGGGGTGACCGGCGAATGGCCGCCGCTGCTCGGCTACAACCGCGTCCGGCCACGTCCGGGCGCCGAGGTCCTGGCCACCCTGGGCGGCGACCCCCTGGTGGCGGTGGCCGAGTACGGCGCGGGACGGTCGGCGGTGTTCACCTCCGACTGCTCCCCGCACTGGGCGCCCGTGGCGTTCTGCGAGCAGTGGGACGGCTACGCCCGGGTCTTCGGCGGACTCGTCGAATGGCTCTCCCGGTGAGCCGGTCCGAGCGGCTCCTGAAGGCCACCGCCCCGGTCATGGAACAGGCACTGCGCATGCGCTTCGTCGCCGAGGTCACGGCCGGCACGATCAGCCACGCCGACTACGCCGACTACCTGGAGATCGAGGCCGCGTTCGTGGATACGGCCACCCGGCTGCACGGACTGGCCGTGTGGGGCGCCCCGGACCGGACGGCGCTGGAGCGCAACGCCCGCGCGGTCCACGCGCTGACCACCACCCAGGCGGACTACTTCCGCGAAGCCCGCGCCGCCTGGCCCGTCCCCGCCCGGCCGGGCGCCGCCCGGCGGGCCGAGGTGCTGTCGCGGTACGCACTCGACGCGGCGCGGGAAGGCGGCTACCCGGCCGTGATGACCATGCTGTTCGCCGCGGAGAGCCTCTACCTCACCTGGTGCACCCGGGCACACGAACGCGGCGCCGTCCCCGACGGCGCGATGAGCGCCTGGGTGGCGCTCCACGCCGACCAGGCGTTCCGGGACGGGGTACGGGCGCTCGCGGCGGAGGTCGACGCCCTGCCGGACGACATTCCCCAGGAGCGGCTGACCCGCTGGTTCGCCGGCATGCTGGAGGCGGAAATCGCCTTCCACGACGCGGTGTTCGGTTGACATCCTCCCCCGCCTAAAGGCGGGGGATTCCAACGGTCGCCCGCTGGGGTTCCTGCTTCACAGCCGACTGCCCGCCCGGAGTTCTCCGTTGAGGTCTTACACCGGCTCCACAGGCCGACACCGCCAGCCCGGCGGCCAAAAGGTTCTTCGCCGCGTTCACATCGCGGTCATGGGTCACGCCGCAATCGCACGTCCAGGTACGGACATGCAGCGGCATCTTGGTTTGCAGGGTGCCGCAGTCAGAGCACAGCCTGGAGGAAGGGAAGAAGCGGTCGACCGCGATCACCTCGCGGCCATACCAGGCGGCTTTGTACTCCAGCATGCCGCGGAACTCGGCCCACGACGCATCCGAGATCGCGCGGGCGAGCTTCCGGTTCCTGACCATGTTGCGCACGGTCAGGTCCTCGATCACGAGCGTTTGGTTCTCACGCACGAGACGAGTGGTCAGCTTGTGCAGGTGGTCGCGGCGCCGGTCAGTGATCCGGGCGTGCACGGGGGCAACCTTGAGCCGGGCCTTGACCCGGTTCGCGGACCCCTTGGCCTTGCGGGACAGTTCCCGCTGGGCGCGGGCGAGGCGAACCCGGTCCCGGCGCCCGTAGCGGGGGTTGGCGACCTTCTCCCCGGTGGACAGAGTCAGAAGGTGGTCCAGGCCGACGTCGATACCGATCGCCGTATCGGTGGCGGACAGCGGCTCAACTGTCGGGTCCTCGACGAGGAAGGACACGAACCAGCGTCCGGCCGCGTCCTGCGACACCGTCACCGTGGACGGCGCCGCGCCCTCGGGCAAGGGCCGGGACCAGACGATGTCCAGCGGCTCGGTCATCTTCGCCAGGGTCAGTTCCCCGTCCCGGTACCGGAACCCGGATGTGGTGTATTCAGCCGACGCCCGGGACTTCTTCCGCGACTTGAAGCGCGGATATCTGGCCCGCTTGCCGAACAAGTTGGTGAACGCCGCTTGGAGGTGCCGCAGACACTGCTGGAGCGGCACTGACGAGACCTCGTTGAGGTAGGCCAGCTCCTCGGTCTTCTTCCACGCCGTCAGCATCGCCGACGTGGCGTTGTAGTTGACGCGCTCCTGCCGTGTCCGTGCCTCGGTACGGGCCGCGAGCGCCATGTTGTAGACCTTCCGGACACATCCGAACGTGCGCGACAGCTCGGCCGCCTGCGCACCGGTCGGATAGAAGCGGTACTTGTACGCCCGCTTCACATGAGCCTCAGCCATACTCACAAACTAGCCAGGCCACTTGTAAGAGCCAAACTGCTGGTCAGGGCACGGTCTTTCGCCTTGGCGGCGAAACTCCGCCCCTTGTCCTGCTCCGCAGGGGTCCGATTTTTCCCCGGTCTGAAGGCCGGGGCATCCACGGAGCATCAGATGACCGGACCTTGGCGGGGGCCGATCCCTCGCCTGCGAAGTGGGACGGTGGAACTCGTCCGTCCCCGGACAAGGCCGATCAGTCGTCCGTGATCTCCTCGTGCGGCCGCTGGGCAAGGTCGTCGGCCCAGTCCCGAGCCCAGGCTCGCAAGGTGGCCGTGTCCGCCTCGGAGAGGCCGTACGCGATGAATTCCTCGTCCCCTCGTACCACTCCGCACCTGCCAGGCGCGCCTGGCGATCCTGGGGACAGAACTCGTCCCGGGCGGGGCGGCGGCCGGGCCGTTCCAGGTCCACGGTGGTGTGCAGGCGTGAAGTGGCGTGGACGTCGAGGTCACACACGGCGCCGCGGTCGGCCAGCGCGCGCACCTTCGTGCCGATGACGTCGTCCAGGGCAAGGACGGGAGCGTACTCGGTCACCGCCGGTGGGCGCCAGAACGTCTCTTTGAGGATGTCGACCTCGCACCGCTCACCGCCGGCGGGGTCCGTGACCACGAGGCGGCGGGAGAGCGGGTCCACGCCCACCTCTCTCACCTGCCAAAGCCGCGCTGGGCCGGCCCGGCGACGAGGAACGGGTGGTCTCCGCCATGGGTGCGGGGTTCTCCGTGACCACGTCGAGTTCCTGGGTGGCCAGCGCGACACGGCCCGCGCCCGGCACGAGTCCGCCGCCCGGCGATGGAGCCGGCGCGTGGCCGGTGACACCGTCGACAAGGTCCTCGCGGCGTCCGGCGCCAGTGCGCAGGCCATCAGCCACGCCCGCGGCCGCGTCGCCGACCTGGCCGCCGCCGAGTACCGCTTCGACGCGTACGTACTCGACGCGCTGCGCGGCACCGCAAGGTCGTCCTGCGCAAGGAGCCCTCGGCGCGCCTTGCGCCGTACGCGGGCCGGGGTCAGCCAGCCGTCTTCACCTTGGTCGCCGTGGCAACCTGGCAGGTCTTCGGCACGGCGGCGGAGTCGCCCTTCCACGCGGCTGACGCGAGTGCGCTCTTCATGGCTCCGGCTTGGACGGGCTGGTTGGTGAGGGTGGTGTAGACCGCCTTGTCGGGATGTGCGGAGTTCAGGAAACGGACCTTGACGGTGTAGGCGTAGTCCGCCGCGCCGTTCGCGTTGTCGAGCTGGACTACCGCGAACAGCTTGGATGTGTCGCGCAGCTGACACGACTTGATGCTGACCTCGGCTTTGGACGTCACTGCCTGAGCGGTGCCGGATCCGCCGGTCGACCCGCTCGCCGAGGGGGACGGCGACGATGTGGTCTTCGAACTCGGCGAGCTGTCGCTCGTGCTCTTCTTCCCGTCCTTCCCGGCGTCGGACGACGCATCGCCCGATCCGCCGCTGGAGCAGGCCGAGAGAGCGAGAAGGGCGGCGGCGAGCGCGCCGAAAGCGGCGACGCGAGGAAGATGCATGGCGAAAGGCCCCCCGTCAGGACACAGGTACGCCGGACGGACCGGCCGAGTCCGCTTCACGCTACACCTGCCGCAATAGCCACGTGCCAGGCAGCTGAACGATCACTGGGTGATCCCGGAAGACGGTCCGCGCCTCCAACGGGTAGTAAGCGCCGTACACCGCGGGTGGCCGTGGCGCCCGCAGCGCGGGCGCCACGAGCTGACACGGTCTCGGCAGATGCCAGATGGGCGGTAGAAGGAGCTGTTCGCGGCCTTACGCTCGACCGGGGTGCCGCTGGCCGAGGAGCGGCGCCTGTCGACAGGGTCCTGTCTACGAGGGCAGGCGGTCCTGGCGAATCCGGTATGCCGGACTCAGTCGCTGGTGCCACTGGCGTCGAGGATGTCGGTCTTGGCCGGAGGAGCGGGTCGGTGAGGCCGGGGCCGCCGTCCTCGAGCCAGCAGACCGATTCTGGGCACCACCTGCTTGGCTCGCAACGGTCCCGGCGCATCATCGACGACCTCGAGAATGTCCTGGTAGACCCGCAGCAGCACACTCACCCCATGCCCGGCTGCCACTGCGGCACCGACAACACCCCCACGACCTGACGCTCGGCCCCAGCGAACGGCGATGCGTCCCCGGCCGACGGCGCCGGCTCGTCCGCAGCGCTGCCGTCTGTCATCCTCGTCAGGAGTTCACCGGCCGTTTCACGAGTGATCTCCAGCCGTGAGAGTCTCTCCCGCTCAGCCTCCAGCCGCTCTGTCAACTCAGCCGACTGCAACCTGAGTTGCTCCACCCGCCCCCGGACCGCGGCCTCCTCGGACTCGGAGAAGTTGTCGTCGGCCTGAGCTGCCGTCACGTCACGGCGTCGGCAAGCATGAAGACGGCCACGGCCAGGAGGACCACCGCGAAAATGCGCTGCAGGCGGGGCCCGGAGACCTTCGCGGCCATGCGCTTGCCGTCCCAGGCGCCCAGGATCGCGGTTGCGATGAACGGGCCGATCAGCGCCCAGTCGAGCGAGACGGCGGCGCCGGAGCGAGTGGCCAGGGAGGCCAGCGAGTTGACCGTGATGACCAGCAGGCTGGTGCCGACTGCGGCCTCCATCTCGAAGGCCAGGACGGTGATCAGGGCGGGGACGGCGAGAAAGCCGCCGCCCACACCGAGTAGTCCGGTCAGCGTGCCCAGGCCGGCACCGGCCCCGGCTGCCTTGCCCGGCCGTACGTCGCCGCTCCCGGGGCGGCCGGTGTCAGCAGGCCGGAGCATGTGGACGGCGGCGAGGATGGCTGTTGCGGCGAAGGCGAGGGTGAGGACGGCTTGGGGCATGTGGGTGGCGGCGGTTCCAGCGGCAGCCGCCGGAAGAATCCCGGCGGCTGCGAATGCCGCTCCGGCCTTCCATCGCACGTGCCCGGCCCGGGCGTGCGCGTACAGGGCGGTCAGAGATGTGGCGGTGACGATGATCAGGCTGGCGGTGGTGGCCGCGGCGGGGGTGAAGCCGAGCAGGTAGATCAGGGCGGGCACCGCCAGGACGCTGCCGCCGCCGCCGAGGGCGCCGAGCGTCAGGCCGACGACGGCTCCTGCGATCAGGGCGAGGTTCAGGGCGGTCACGCTATTCGCCCACTGTGTCCGCTGTCGCCGGCCGACGGCATTCCGGTCCCGGTGACGCGGGGGTGTGCCTGTTCGGGGCCGAGGCGGCCAGGACCCTGGCGGTAGAGGAACATCGTGTGCCTTCTGTGCGGGTGGAGCAAGGGATTCATGGCCGGGTGAGGCTCAGGCCCGCGTCGGCGGCCGCCTCGAAGCTGTCATCGATGGCGATGACCTGTCGTCCGGTCGCGTCCAGGAGGGAAGCGGCGATTGCCGCGCGCATGCCGCCGGCGCAGTGCACCCACACCGTGCCGTCCGGCACGTCGCCGACTCGGCCGTGCAGTTCGTGGAGCGGGATGTGCACAGAGCCCTCGATGAAGACGTTCGCGCGTTCGGAATCCCGGCGCACATCCAGTACCACCACGTTCCCGCCGCGCTCGTGTGCATCGGAGAGGTCGGCGAAGCTTGCGCGGGGGAAGGAGGCGAGCTGTTCTCCCTCACGGACCCAGGTGGCTGGATCTCCGGTGGCTGCGGCGGCCGGGCGATCGATGCCGACCCGGGTCAGCTCCCGCTGCGCGTCGGTAATCTGCGCCGGGGTGTCGCCGAGCAGGGTGACCGGCTTGCCCCACGGGATCAGCCAGGCCAGATAGGTGGCCAGCTTGCCGGTGCCCTCGAAGTTGAACGATCCGGCCACATGGCCGTCGGCGAAGGCGACCCGGCTGCGCAGGTCCACCACCCACTCACCCGCCGCCAGCCGTTCGGCGATCTGTGCGGCGTCGGCGGCCTCGGGCGGGGTCAGGTCGACGGGCGCGGGGCCGTCGGCGTTGGCCGGGCCCATGTGCGTGTAGTAGGCGGGCACATCTTCCAGCCCGGCCAGGACCCGCTTCACGAAGGTGTCCACATCCAGGGTGAAAGCGTCGTTGCTGGTGCGTTCTTCGCCGATCGTGGTCGCATCGGCCTCGGCCTGGGAGGAGGAGCAGAAGCTGCCGAAGCCGTGCGTGGGCAGCACAGGCACCTCGTCGTCGAGCGTTGCCGCCAGCCGGTGGGCGGAGGCGTGCTGCGCGCGGGCCAGGTGCTCGGTCAGCCGCGGGTCCACCAGGTCCGGACGGCCCACGGTGCCGATCAGCAGCGAGCCGCCGGTGAAGACCGCCACCGCGCGTCCGTCCTCCTCCAAGGCATATGAGGTGTGGTGCGGGGTGTGGCCCGGGGTGGCTATCGCACGCAGCACCAGGTGCCCGTCCACCTCGCACGTGTCGCCGTCCGTGACGGGAGTACGGCCGAAGGAGACGCCGGCGTCCGCCGGGACCAGGTAGCGGGCACCGGTGAGGCGGGCCAGTTCCAGCCCGCCAGTGACGTAGTCGTTGTGCAAGTGCGTCTCCGCCACGTAGGCGATGCGCACCCCCGCCGGGCGGCGGCAGCGATCACCTGGTCGACGTCCCGCGGCGGATCGACCACGACCGCCGCTGTCTGACCACCGGCCAGGTAACTGCGATTGCCCAACCCCTCGAACTCCAGGGTATCGACAAAAAACACGGTATGACTCCTTTCTGGGATGGCGTACGCGGGCAATTCCCGTCTCGGGAAACCGTCGCCATGTGCACAAACGATCGCCACCTGACATGGCGGTAGGGAATTTCCCGAAAGGCGCGAGGCGAATGGCGTGCCCGGCTGGCCTGATACTGGCGGACGTATGCGACGGTTATCCGCCGGTTCTGTTTTCGTCAGTCCTCACGTACGGCAGCTTTGAGACGGTCGCCGTTGTTCACCGAGTCCTCGCGCTCGGGAAGAGTGACTGGCAGCCCTGACGCTTGCCATGCCTCAAGGCCGCCCGTCACGCTGTAGACGGAGGACCGGCCTGCGCGGAACGCCTGGGTGCCGGCCTGCGCGCTGCGTTTGCCCGTGCGGCATACGAAGGCCAGTGGGCCGTCAGGCAATTCTGACAGCGAGGCCGGCAACGTGCTGAGCGCGGCGTGGAGGGCGCCCGCTGGGTGACCCGCTGCCCATTCATCGTCTTCACGGACATCGACCAGCGTGAGTTCCCCGTCCACGACGCGGCGACGTGTCTCTACGGGAGACAGTTCAGCGGGCGTGTGACCGTTGCCGGAGCCCGGGCCCTGCTTCGTGGCGGGCAGGACCGTCCAGATCGCCTCGTAGTTCGAGGCGTGGGCGACGGCTATCTGTTGTCCCATCATCGGGCAGACGTTCATCGCCTCTTCCCAGTGAGCTGTGGACTCCCATTCCGCCACGTTGACGAGAGAGAATTTGCTCCCCGGAACGATCGTGCGGAACATGTACGTCCGAATGAAACCGGGTTGAGCTGCCATCACGTCTGCGGCGTCCCGCCAGGCGTCGAGATACGCGCTTTCCTTCTCCTCGTCGATCTCGATCGGAATGATCACAACATGGCGATTTTCCATCTGCCGCCTCCTTTGTCCTGTAAGCCAATTCGTGCTGCTCGCGCCGGAGAGGTTCCCGGAAAATGAGGGAACACGGCCGGGTCCGAGAGGTGCCGGCTTTGGCTTGTGAGCCGCACTTTCTGGATGCAGCCTGCCCGCACAGGCCGGTAGGCGGCAAATAGCTTTGCTGAGCTGGCAAGTCGGTCGGTGCGGTCCGATACACCGTCGGCGGATCGGGTGGCCACTACTGGCGCGGTCGGGGCGCTGCGTCTGCCGCAAACGCAGGACGTGTCCGTGATCAACACTGGCGGACGTGGAGCCGTTCGCCGCTGGTGGAGAACAGGGCCAGGACTTCGGCTGCCGCGTCGTGGGCGGCGCTGCTCAGGGCGTGGGGGATGCGGGTGTCGAATTCCGCGGCTTCGCCGGCGCTCACGCGGGTGGTCGCGGTGCCGAGGGTGAGGTCGATGGCACCGGTCAGGACGTACAGCCATTCATAACCGCCATGCCTGCGCAGTGAGGGCTTCGGGGCGATCCGCAGGGGCGGGAGAACCATTTTGAACGCCTCCACGGGCGCTCCACCGCGCGTGAGAGGGACGAACGTGGTGCCATTGTTGCGGATCGGCCTGACGTGAACACGAGGGTCACCGGTGGGCGGGGCTCCGACCAGGTCGTCCAGGGCGACCCGGTAGACGTGGGCCAGCGGCAGCAGCAGATCCAGGTTGGGGCGGCGCTGGCCGCCCTCCAGGCGGGAGAGGGTGCTGATGGAGATGCCGCTGCGTTCGGCGACGTCCGCGAGCGTCATGCGGCGGGCTCGGCGGGCGTCGCGCAGACGGGGCCCGACCGAGCCGAGCACGGCCTCTGTGTCGTGAACGAGCTGGTCGTCGGTCGGCGTGATGGGCATGACTCTCTTCCTCATCGGGTGGGGAGGTAGGGGGCTCCGCTCGCTGCGGGTGTACGGAGGGGGGGCGGTTCAGGTGGTGCGGGTCAGGCGCCACACATGGTCGGTGCGGGTGCCGGGGCGCCCCTCGGATGAGGGGGCGGGCCGCTGGACGCTGGCAAGGGTGTCCACCTTCCAGGTGGGAGGCAGGGCAAGGGTGGTCAGCAGGCCCTCCAGGGTTGGGAAGACGACATCGGCGGGCTGCTGCGCGGCGGTGCTCCAGGTCGGCCATCCGGCGTGCATGACGATGACCAATGTGCCGCCCGGTGCGACGGCCCGGGCCGCCAGCCGCAGGATGGCCGTCTGGTCCAAAGCGACCGGTGACTGCAGGTACTGCGCGGCGACGAGGTCGAAACTGCCGCTGGGAAACGTCTGCCCGAGGTCGAAATGCTGAAAGGTGACCTGCGCGGACAGGCCCAGCTCGATCGCGCGGACGGCGGCCCGCCGCAAGGCTGTGGTGGAGATGTCGACAGCGGTCACCTGCCAGCCCCAGGACGCCAGCCACAAGGCGTCCGCGCCCTCGCCGCAGCCCAGCTCCAGTGCACTTCCCGGTGTCAGATTGCCCGCTTCGCGGACCAGCAGCTCGTTCGGCTGACCGCTCCAGACGCGTCCGCACTTGCGGTAGCGGTCCTCCCAGAACCGGGCCGGCTCGATGCTGTCAGGTGTGGTCATCAAGATCTCCTTACAGGCGCGGAAGGCGGCCCCTCATGGCCAAAGTCCCCACCCGCTTCTCAGTAGGCAAGCTGCGTTGCTGATCCAGCAAACGGCGGAAGCGGGTGAGGGTGTCGTCAGGTGCGTGCCTGAGGAGCTGTCCGAAGAAGCTGCGCAGGTCCGCGACGAGGAAGCGGATCTGTCGACGGGTGCGAAGCGGCTGCCGAGCACCAATGAGCTGAAGAGCACCGAAGGCCGTACCTGGGACGTCGTCGTGGTCGGCGGGGGCGCCGCCGGCCTGTCCGCCGCGCTGCCGCTGACTCGCGTACGGCACTCCGTCCTCGTCATCGACGCAGGTGAACCCCGCAACGCCCCCGCCGCGCGAGTCGGCGCCCACAACGTCCTGGGCCGCGAAGGCATCTCCCCCCTGGAGCTCCTTCGCGTAGGCCGGGAGGAAGTCGCCCCCTACGGCGGAGAAGTCGTCAACGGCCGGGTCGAACGCGTCGAGCGTGGCGGCAGCACCTTCGGCCTCACGCTCCCCCCGCCGTCCCCGGCGTCCAGGTCGCCGTCGACCCCTCCGGATTCACCGGCGTCCAGGGCGTGTGGGCCGCCGGGAACGTCAGCGACGTCCTCGCTGCCGTGCCCCAGTCCGCCGGCGCCGGAAACACCGCAGGTGGCGCCATCAACATGGACCTCATCCTCGAAGACGCCCGACGTGCCACCGAGGCCCGCGAAGCAGCATCGGCAACGCCGTTCGACGGCACGATGGAAGCAGAAGTGTCACGACGCGTTCTGGGCACCCGCGCCCACGGTCTGGAAGGCCCCGCATAGCAAGCGGCGAGGCGCTTCCGCAACCTCGTCATCGCCAACGCCAGGCCCTGCCTGCTGATGTCGATGATGCCCAGCCGAAGCCGGCGCTGTGACCGCATGGGCACCCCGTGGATGCGGTGACAGATCGCCATCCCGACGCCCGGCTCGGCGGCGATCCAGCGTACCGGCGCGTCCCCTTCGTACACCCCCCGGGCCGCCGCGCGGGTGCTCCTGTGCGGCGCGCGTGCCAGCCTCCGTCGATCCGCGAACTGCCCCGCCTTCGCCGCCACCAGGTCCTCGGTGAGGGCGCTGCCAGGGCCCCGGACGAATCACGGACCAGGCCTGAATGAGATCGCGTAGTCCGGGCCCGGCCGTGCTGGACGACCAGGCCCGGGGCGGCTGCTGAGGGCCGCACTGGTCCGTCAGACGGAGGCGGGACGCAACCGGTAGGCGTAGCTGTAGGTGCGCCCGGAGTGCAACAGGTACTTCTCCAGCGGGGCCGCGCCCCAGGAGTCGATGCCGCCGACACCCATCTGGCGGTGGTTGACGAGCAGGACCGTCTCGTCGCGACGCTTCAGCTGATACGGGTGCCTGGGGCCATCGAGGTCCGACGGCGCGAAGTGCAGGGCGCTGGTCTCCAGCAGCGGCTCGCCCTCGGCGGGGTCGGCGACGACGGTCAGACCCTCGCCGGAGCGGTCGGTCAGCGACAGCCGGCGGACGTCCGTCTGATTCCCCGTCTGCTGGGGCCGTACGTACGGGGCAACCTGCTGATCGACCGTGGAGCGCCACCGACCCACGAACGCGGACGTCTTGCGGTCCTGGTAGTTCTCGTGAGGGCCGCGCCCGAACCAGTCGAGCCGTTCGTGGCCGTCCGGCACGGTGAACAGGGCGCCGACCACGGGCAGGTCCGGCAGCCCGGCCGGGGCGTCGAGGGTGTGGCGCACCCGCACCTCACCGTCGGCCCGCACCCGGAACGCCGTGTTCCAGGTGGCGGTCCTGGGTGAGGTGGGCAGCGTGCAGGTGACGTCGACGACGACCTCGCCGGGCGCGGGCTGCGAGGCCGTTACGGAGGTCACCGTCCGCTTGATTCCCGCGTCCCGCCAGGTCGCGGCCGTCTTCTGGAAGCCGCGGCCGATGTCGTTGTCCGTGGGGCCTCGCCAGAAGTTGGGGACAGGTCCCTCGGCGAGCAGGGCCCGTCCCTTCCAGGTGTACGAGGCCAGGGTTCCGGAGGACTTGGACACCACCACCTCCACCTCCCGGCCACTCACCGTGACCTCGGTCGCGGTCTCGGCGACCGCCAGCCTGCCGGTCACCGGGGTGTCGCCGGGGGCCGGGGCGTGCCGGTCCAGCGCCAGTTGCTCGGCGGCGACCTCGTGCCCGGCTGGGGCCCAGCGGGTCCGCTCGCGCAGCAGGAAGGAGAGGTTCAAAAAGTACTCGCCCCCGGACTCGGAGGGCGAGGGTTTGCGGTACGGGATGTGCACGATGCCTTCCCTGCCGGGAGCCACGGCCGGGGCCGGAAGCGTGCCGCGCTGCACGGTCTCACCGTCCTGGGTCACGGACCAGCGCAGCGTGTAGGCGTCCAGGCCGCTGAAGAGATGCTTGTTGCGGACCTTCACGGTGCCCCCGGACCCGCCGGAGAGGTCGTCGGCCGCGATGCCCACCGGCTGGTAGCACTTCTTCAACTCGATCAGCCCGGGGTGGACCGACCGGTCCGCGGCCACCAGTCCGTTGCAACAGAAATTGCTGTCTGTGGGATAGCCGGCGTGCCAGTCGCCGCCGTAGGACAGGTACGTGTGCCGGGAGTCGCCGGGCACCGGCAGTCTGATGGCCTGGTCGACCCAGTCCCAGACGAAGGCGCCGTGCAGGTTGGGATAGCGCTCGAAAACGTCCCAGTACTCCTGGAGGTTTCCGCCGCTGTTGCCCATCGAGTGGTTGTACTCGCACAGCATGAAGGGGGTCTGGTTACCGGACCTGCCGTAGGTCTCCACGCCGTCCGGGCTCGTGTACATCTCACTGTGCAGGTCGGCGACGGAGTTCATGCCCTCGTAGTGCACCGGCCGTGAGGCGTCGCGGGCGTGCGCCCAGTCGGCCATGACCTTGAAGTTCGTTCCCTGCCCCGCCTCGTTGCCGAGCGACCAGACGACCACGCACGGATGGTTCTTGTCCCGTTCGACCATGGAGCGCAGCCGATCCACACAGGCGTCGGTCCACTCCGGCAGGGAATCGGGCACCGTGTCCCGGACGCCGTGCGTCTCCAGGTTCGCCTCGTCGATGACGTACAGTCCGTACTCGTCGCAGAGTTCCAGCCAGCGCGGGTGGTTGGGGTAGTGCGAGGTGCGGACGGCGTTGATGTTGTGCTGCTTCATCAGGCGGATGTCCTCGATCATCCGCGCCTCGTCGAGGGCCTGGCCCCGTTCGGGGTCGGACTCGTGGCGGTTGGTGCCGCGGAACATCACCGGCTCGCCGTTGACCGTGAACCGCCCCGACCCGCATTCCACCTGCCGGAATCCGATCCGCGTGCTGTGGACGTCGGTCGTCCGGCCGCGTGCGTCGGTGAGTGTCACGACGAGCGTGTACAGGTTGGGGTCCTCGGCGGACCACAGCGCGGGAGCCCGCACATCACCCTTCAGGGACGCCGAGCCGTCGCCCGCGTCACCCGAGAGGCGGACCACCCGGCGGCCCCGGGCATCGAAGAGTTCCGCCGCGACACGGTGTCCCGCAGTGCCGTCCTCGCCACGGTCCCGCACGGTGACATCGACGGTCAGCACGGCGTCGCGGTAGGCGGCGTCCAGTCCGGTGTGCACGAACAGGTCCTGCACGTGGACCGGGGGGATCGAGTACAGGTAGACGTCCCGGAAGATCCCGGACAGGTCGATCATGTCCTGGTCCTCCAGCCAACTGCCGTCGGACCAGCGGTGGACTTCCACCGCGAGGACGTTGTCGCCCTTGCGCACATGCGGTGTGATGTCGAACTCGGCGGGCGTGTAGCTGTCCTCGCTGTAGCCCACCCGCTCACCGTTCACCCACACGAAGAAGGCCGACTTCACCCCCTGGAACGACAGCAGGGTGCGCCGCCCCGACCAGTCGGCGGGCACGGTGAAGGTGCGGCGATAGGAGCCGACCGGGTTGAAGTCCTTGGGCACCTGCGGGGGGTTCGGCGTCTCATAGCCGATCCACGGGTACTTGATGTTGAGGTAGATCGGCTCCGGGTAGCCCTCGATCTCCCAGTTGGAGGGCACCGGTATGTGGTTCCATCCACTGTCGTCGAAGTCCGGGGCCTGAAACCCGGTGGGCCGCTGGTCCGCGTTCCGCGACCATCGAAAGCGCCAGCTTCCGTTGAGCGAACGGTAGTACGGGGAATCCTGCAACCGTCCCCGCAGCGCGTCGGCCGGGCCCGCATACGGCACGAGACGGGCTCGCGCCGCTTCACGGTTCACCTGGAAGATCCGCGGGGCGGCGTCCCACGGATCGCCCTCGGCGGCGAACGCCAACTTCTGGGCGTTGAAAGCGGCCCAACCCGCCAGGGCGCCCGCGGCGAGCACCGTACGACGGCGCGGATGGTTCGAACTGGTTCTCTCTGCACTCATTCGCGACTCCGAACTCAAGGCATCAAGAATCGTCAGCATCGAACAGAAGGCCCCACCACACAAGACTGTCGACGGTCTCCTGTCAGGAGATGCGCGCCGGTGTGCGCAGCAAACAGCCGTGGCCGACGCAGCGGACCGGGCCGTTGAGGTGGAGGGTGCCGGTGAGGCGCATTTCGGTGCGGCGGGTCGGACAACAGCCGCGAGGGCAGCTCACCGAAGACGGTGCTCACCGATGCCGGGGCCGTTACGGTGGCGGTGCCTCTCGTGGTCCGGCACGACGTCCAGGCCGTGCGCGGCGTGCAGGAACTTCTTGGTGGTCGGGCGCTCCTCGACCGCGACGATCCTCACGCCCGCCGCCCCGTCCACCGACAGCGCGATCCCGGTGACGTAGGCCGCGGCGTCCGAGCAGAGCCAGACCGCGGCCGCCTCCGGTGTGGCCATCCGGCCGAGCGGGGTGATCGCCTCTATATATCGCGATCATGCCGGTGCCGGCCACCACCCGGTCGAACCCGGGTGTGCGGGCCGGGCGGGGCAGACGGCGTTGACGCGGATACCGCGCGGCGCGTAGTCCACAGCGGCGACCTTGGTCAGACCGACGAGACCGTGCTCGGCGGCGACATAGGCGGGGGCGGTCGGGATCGCGTACAGGCCGGGGTTGTTCACGGCGAAGTCGAGGCCGTCGTACGCCTCGACCGTGCGCTGGACGGCCGTCCGGACCGCGTCCCCTCGTCGGCGATCTCGACGCGGACCGCCGGCGCCTCCCCGCCGTCCTTCCTGATTTTGGTTCCGGCCGCGACCGGCCGCGCGACCGCGGTCACGGTCGCCGGCGGGAAACCCGCTCGCCCCGTGGACCCCGGGGCTGTCACGTCGGCCGACGGTCAACTGAGGGGCACGAGGATACCGTTGCCGTGGTTGCCCGCCTCCGCCTCGTCCAGCAGCAGCGCGGCCAGCGTGGTGCGGGAGATCCTGGGCGGGAGCAGCGGGCGCCGCAGTTCCGCCAGCGGCACGACGCGACGGGTGGGACTGAGGGGGCCGTCCGTGACGTCCGGCGCGTGGAACACCGTGGCGCCGGCCTTCAGGGCGATCTCGTCGGCCTCGGCCTTCTCGGCCAGTTCCGATCCGACGAACATCCGCATGACCCCCGCGTAGATCAGGCCGCCGGACCGGCTCGACACGCCCGAGCCCAGGGCTCCGAGCCATACCGTGCGGACGTTCGCCGCGGCGAGCCTCCTGGCCGCAGCGAGCAGCGCGCCTGGACCGTCGCCCTTGCCAATGCCGATGGCCGAGACGACCACGTCGACGTCGGTCAGGCCGGGGAAGCTCTGCGGGGCGGTGACATCAGCCTGCCTGATCTCGACCTGCCGTGGCGCGGGCACGGTGACCTTGGACGGCGTGCGGACCAGGGCCACGACCTCGTGTCCGCGCTCCAGCGCCTGGTCGACGAGCGTGCCGCCGGTCCGGCCCGAGGCTCCGAGTACTGCGATGCGCATGATGCGCACTGATCGAACACGTGATGCGGCTGCGCTATGAGGAGCTGGCCCGGCTGATGGACGAGGCTGCGCGGCCCGCCGCGAGCCCGCTGGCCGACCTCGTCGCCCGGTGCGCGGCCTATGTGCACTGGGGAGTCGACCAGCGCGGCCACTACCGCACCCTGTTCGGCGGCCGGATGCCCGCCGACCTCGTCCCCGGTACGGCCCACGGCGCCGGGGCCGAACTGCTCGGCGCCGTCGTCGCCTCCCTGGCGGCTGCGACCACCGGGGAGCGGAAGCGGTGCGCGGCGGATCAGCAGTGGCAGGCCGGACTCATGCTCTGGACCGCCCTGCACGGTTTGGTCAGCCTCTACAACGACCACGGCGCCATCCCCTGGCCGCCCTTGGACGGTCTGATCACCGACCTGATCAGCTTGCACACCGGTCGGCCGGCGGCCGAGATCGAGGTCCTCCTGCCCCAGGGCGAGGGGGCGTCCGGACCTGCCGGTCTGCAAGGCGCGTAGGGACCGTGGCATCGGTATGGGCGACCTGCTTCCGCCTCCTGTGAGCGGACCCGGCGCCGCGCCGGTGACCGGTGGGGCGACCATGTCTCTCCCCGCGTCCTGGCGCGGCCGTCGGCCGTCCCTCGCCGGATGAGGCGGCGCCGGACGTCACGCCGGCGAACCGCAGTCGACAGCCGACGTCGGCCACGCGGTGCCTGCGCTGGTTGCCGCGAGCACCCGGCTCCGTGCTGGTCAGATGTCCAGCACGCGCCGGGCGTTCAGATGGGCGATCTTCTCCTTCACCTCGGGTGAGAGGTCACACTTCTCGATCGAGTCCACCGCTTCGGCGGTGGACTCGTACGGGTAGTCGATCGCGAACATGACCGCGTCGGCCCCGATGCTCAGCACGGCGGCCTGCACGGCCTCCGGGGCCAGTACCCCGCTCGTGGTGATCAGGATGTTGCTCCCGAAGTACTGCGACGGCATCCGCTCAAGCGGCGCGGCGACCTGGAGCGAGCGGTAGCGCGAGTCGAAGCGGGAGCGCTGGAACGGCAGGAACTCACCGAGGTGCCCAAGGATCAGGGTCGCACCGGGGTGCCGGTCGAACACTCCGGCATAGATCAGCCGCATGGCGTGGCCGCCGGTCTCGGCCTGCCAACTCCAGCTGGCCCCGTACATCTCCGGCCGTCCGCGCATCACGTGCCAGTCATCGCGGGGCAGTGAGCCGGGGTGGAGGTACAACGGCACACGGAGTTCCTCCAGTGCGCTCCACAGTTCCCCGTACGCGGGATGGTCCAGGTACCGGCCCTGCGTGTGGTCGTTGACCAGCGCTCCCCTGAAGCCGAGCTGTTCGACGCAGCGTTCGAGTTCGATCACGGCGGCGGCGGGGTCCTGCAGAGGCAGGGCGGCGAACCCCTTGAAGCGGGTCGGGTGGCGGGCGATGGCCCGGGCCAGGTGATCGTTGGCGAACCGGGCGTTGTCGACGGCGGCGCCGGCATCGGTGTCGGCCTGGATGCCGGGGACACTCAGCGACAGGACCTGGATGTCGATGCCGTGCGCGTCCATCTCGGGAAGACGGTGCTCCTCGAAGTCGGCCAGGCGGCGTCGGCAGTCCTTGGCGTACTCGTCGTTGACCTGGATCTTCTGGGGCGTCGAGGGCTGGCGCGCGAACAGCTCGGGGATGATGAAGGCTTCTTCCAGCGCGATGTAGGTCATGGCAGGACTCCTTCGTCGCATGTCCTTGTGGTGGTGTGCCGGTGGCCGGCGACGGGATGAGCCCGAAGACCGGCTGCCTGCCGGGCGGGGGCGAGACGTGTCCGCCCCCGCCCGGCGGATTCCGGACGGCCCGGCCCGCTGCCGGGGGCGATCCCGCCCGGTCAGCCGTTCGGTGACCGGGACGCGACGGAACCGGCAGCGGTGCCGTCGCGCCTACGGTGGGCGACGCCGACGCAGGCGTACCAGTCGATGAGTTCGGGTCTGTCGACGCTGCCGGGGTCGACCACGGAGCGCTGGGCCTCTCCACGCAGCAGACGTTTCACGGGGACTTCGAGTTTCTTGCCTGTGCGGGTGTGCGGTATGCCGGGGGCTTGGATGATCTCGTCGGGGACATGGCGGGGGGAGGCGCCGTGGCGTATGGCGTCACGGATCTTCTCGCTCAGCACGGCGTCGACGTCGATGCCGTCGGTGGTGGTGACGAACAGCGGCATCCAGTAGCCGCCGCCGTCCTGCTCGACTCCGACGACGAGGGCTTCCGCGATCTCCTCGAGCTGCTCCACCGGACCGTAGATGTCGCTGCTTCCCATGCGTATGCCGTGGCGGTTCAGCGTCGCGTCGGACCGGCCGTGCAGGATCACCGAGCCGTGGTCGGTGATGGTGATCCAGTCGCCGTGCCGCCATACCCCCGGGTAGACGTCGAAGTAGGCGCCGCGGTAGCGCGAGCCGTCCGGGTCGTCCCAGAAGTACAGCGGCATCGACGGCATCGGCCGGAGCACCACCAGCTCCCCCACCTCGCCCCGCACCGGCCTGCCGTCCGGGCCGAAGGCTTCCACGGCCACGCCCAGGCAGGGGGCGGACAGCTCACCGGCCCAGACCGGCGTGGTGGGTGCGGCGCCGAGGAACGCGGTAACCACGTCGGTGCCACCACTGGTGCACACGACCTGTGTCCGGGACCCGAGTTCGCCGGCGACCCAGTGTTGCAGGTCGGCGGGGAACGCCGAGCCGGTGACCCCCAGTCGCTCGAGAGAGGCCGGATGGTGGTCGGCGAACCGCACACCGGCCTTGCGGCACGCCGCCAGGTAGCCGGGGCTGGTGCCCAGGACGTTCACCTCCAGTCGGGCCGCGAGCCGCCAGAGCGCATCGGTGCCGGGATGGGCGGGGCTGCCCTCGTAACAGACGGGCGTTGCGCCCAGTAGCAGGCCGGCCACCAGCACGTTCCACATCATCCAGCTCGGTGTGGTGTGCCAGAGCAAACGGTCCCCGGAGCGCAGGCCCAGGTGCAGGCCCAGGTTCTTGAGCTGCTCGAGCACGACCCCGCCGTGCCCGTGCACGATGCCCTTCGGCCGTCCCGTCGTGCCCGAGGAGAACACGACCCACAGCGGGTGGTCGAACGGAACTGGCACGGGGGCCAGTTCGGCGTCGCGCTCGATGAGCGCGGACCACGGGAGGGCACCGGGCACCGCCCCTGCCGCGTCCCCCACGGCGATGGTCGCCGTGAGGGTCGGCAGCGCGTCGCGCAGGGCCTGCACATCGGCGCGGCGGTCGATGTGCTTTCCGCCGTGGAGACAGCCGGTCGCGGCGATCAGCACGGCCGGCCGGAGCTGCGCCAACCGCGCTTCGGCCGCGGCGGCGGTGTAGTCCTGCCCGCACACCGCCCAGGTCGCGCCCAGACCGGCGGTGGCGAGGAAGGCCACGACGGCCTGCACGCCGTTGGGGAGGTACCCCACCACCCTGTCGCCCATGCGCACGCCGAGTTCGGTGAGCGCCTGCGCGAGTGAGGCGACCTGACGGCGCAGTTCGTGCCAGGTGATGGCCACCGGGCCGGTGTCCTCGGTCACCGTGATGACGGCGGTGTCGGTGCCGGTCCGGTCGCGGAAGACTTCGGCCGTGTAGTTCAGCGTGCTGCCGGGAAACCACACGCCTCCCGGAAGCGCCTCGGCCGCCAGCGCGGGCCCCGCCGGGCGCTCGGGCAGACGGAAGTAGTCCCACACCGCCGCCCAGAAGCCGTTCACGTCGTCGACCGACCACGCCCACAGCGCGTGGTAGTCACCGCCCAGGTCACGTCCGGCGCGCGGTGAGGCGAACCGCGCGAAGTCGGTGATCCGGGAGTTTTCGACGGCCTGTGGCGTCGGAGTCCAGTCCGGTTGCTTCGTGCTCATCCGGCGTCCCCCTCCTTCGTGGCCTCGAGCAGTGCGACCGTCGTGTGCACCGCTTTCGCGGCCATGGCCTCCCCCAGAGGGAGGCCATGGGTGTCGGCGAGGGTGACGAACAGCCGGTTCCCGCCGTCGCCGCAGCACGCGATCGGCAGCAGCGCCCCGGTGTCCACCGAGGTGACCAGCTCGTTCTCCCGGACCAGGGCGACGGCGTGTCCGGTGGTGGTGGCCACCCAGACGCCGTCCTGTGCCGGCCAGATACCGTCCGGCCGGGCGTGGGTGCCGACCAGACGGGCAAGGTCGGCGTAGGTGCGCCGGTCCGTGAGCGCCCCGTCGTCCGCGACGGTGAAGGCGGTCAGCCGTTGCCGGGTGGTCTCCGCGACGAGCAGGGTGCGACCGCCGTCGACGAGGGCCAGACCGTTGGGGAACTCGACGTCTTCGGTGGCCACGCGTACCGACCCGTCCGCCGCGACGCGCACCAACCGGCCGGGCCGTGGCGGCTCACCGGCGTGCGCGGCGAAGCCGACATCGTCCACGTAGAGGTTGCCGTGCGGGTCACCGACCATGTCGCCGAGCGGACCGGTGGCCACCGCGCTCAGGTCCGCGTAGGTGGCGAACTTCTCACCGGTCCACATTCCGATGCGCCGCTCATGCATCATGGCGCCGGCCAGCCGCCCGTCCGGCAGGAACCACAGGCCATTGGGTACCGCGTCCAGCGGGATGCCCCGCCAGGGGCCGTCGTGGTCGGTCCACAGCTTCCCGCCCTGTGTGTCGGACAGCCACAGCGCACCGCGCTGCCAGCGGGGGCCCTCCCCCCACCTCATCCCGGCCGCGTACTCCTTCACGCCACCGCCTCCTGTATCGATAGCGCCCGCGCCAGGTCGCGGGTGGCCTGCTCCAGTTCCGCCGTGTCGGTGGCCAGCGCGAAGGCGTAGCGGTCCGGACGGATGATCGCCGCGGCCACCGAGTGGGCGGCCAGCCAGCGGTCGATGGCCGGTCCGGTCTCCGGGACGACCACGGCGTCCAGCCGGCGCCACATCTGCCGCACGTCCGCGGACACGGCGGAGGTCACCCCCGGGTTCCCGACAACGGTGAAGCTGTATCCGCTCGTATCGTCCAGCCTCTCCCCCCTCGGGCCGCGCGGCTGCGGGCTCAGCTGCCCGATGGCGCCGCCGGGCCGGGTGGCCAGGCCCGGTCCCAGCAGCGGCCGGAACCTCTCGATCGTCTGCGTTCCGTTCGGCTCGGGAACCGCGCCCGTACCGAGCGCTTCGATCAGGTTGGACTGCCGGGCGGATTCCTCGATGTAGGGGCGCACATGCGGGGCGCGCTCACTTTCGTAGGTATCGAGCAGCGCTGAGGGACTCTCGCCCTTCACGACGGCGGCGAGCTTCCATGCCAGGTTCGCGGCATCGCGCAGCCCGGAGCACATGCCCTGGCCGAGCATGGGCGGCATCTGGTGTGCGGCATCGCCGGCGAGTAGGAGGCGGTCGGACCGCCAGCCGCGCACGAGCCGGGCGTGCCACTCGTAGGTGTCGGTGCGCATGATCCGGTAGCTGCCCGGTTCCAGCCAGCGGCTCAGCAGGTCGTACACCGACTGCGGTCGTTCGAGTTCTGCGGCGTCGTCCTCGTCGAGCAGCATGAACTCGAAGCGGAGCATCGGCGGGAAGATCGGCAGGTAGGTCACGGGCCGCTTCCCACGGCACAGGATGAATCCGCTGTCCGCCGGAAGCTGTGCGGGGTGTTCGAAGGGGTGGATGTCGACGATGAGGGAGCGCTGAGTGCCGTGGAGGTCCTCGACTTCCACGTTCATCGCCTGCCGGACGAAGGAGTTGGCGCCGTCCGAGCCGACGGCGTAGCCGGCCGTGAGCGTGGTTTCGGCTCCGGTCGACCGGTCGAGCAGCGTCAGCCGCACCGCTGTGTCATCTTGCTCCATCGCGCTGACCGTCCAGCCGAACCGGAGGTCCACGTTCGCGTCGGCCGCGAGCAGCCCCCGCAGCCGCGACTCGAAGTCCGGCTGGTGGAACTGGTAGTCGGTGCGCCAGCCCTGGTCCGACTCCTCCTCGGGCAGCATCTGCTGCAGGAAGGCCCGCCCGTCCTCCCGGTGCAGTGTCCAGGCGGTCTGGCGCAGGAACCGGTGTTCCATGTCCTGCGCGCCCAGGGTCTGCAGTAGGCGCATGATCTCGTCGTCGAGATGGGTGGCGCGCGGATGATGGCAGACGAGCCGGTTGGGGTCGATGGCGGCGACCCGCAGCCCCTTCATCGCCAGCAGCCGTGCGAGGGCCAGCCCCACCGGGCCGCAGCCGACGACGGCGACATCGTAGGTGTCCATGGTGTGCTCTCTCATTGTGGGTGTCCGGCCGTCGGCTCCTTGGCGCGTGGCGAGGGAGCCGGGCGGCCCTGATTCCGCGGTGTTCGTCCGCCGGCCGCCAGGGTGAGGGCCGCACCGAGGACGGCGGGGACGGCGAAGAGGATGAAGTCCCAACGGGGTTGGAGGCCGGCCGCGAGAATCCAGCCGCCGAGCGTGGGGCCGGCGATGGCGCCGATGCGGCCCGCTCCGAGCGCGACGCCCACCGCGCCGGCCCTCGCGGTCACCGGGTAGGAGCGCGAGATGTACACGTTGATCAGCCCCTGGACCCCGACCGCGCCGCAGCCGCCGACGATGACGATGGCGTAGCGCGCCGGCAGCGGAAGCCGGGTGCTCATGGTGACGATCGCCGCGGCTCCGAGGAGGAAGCAGGCCGTGATCGGCTCCCGTGATCCGGCACGGTCGGCCAGGAGCGACATGGCCAGCCCGCCGACCGTGGCGCCGAAGTTCAGCAGGATGAGGAAGGTCTGTGAGTCCTGCAGCGGATAGTCCGCCGTCTGCATCAGCTGCGGCACCAGGTGTTCACCCCGACTCCGATCTCGGCGCTCTCACCCGTCGCGACCGCTGACCGCGGCGCTGCGGGAAAGGGCGAAGGTACTTCTGTGCGGCGCCGACAGCGGGTCGGCTCGAGGAGGGGCGGTTCGGGCCTCGTCGGTGTGACGCGGCGGGGCGTGGGGCGGGACCGCGTGTCCCGCCGCGCTTCACGGTGTCGGGGACGCTCAGCCGTTGGCCGTGTGGGCACCGGCCATCAGTGCGGCCAGGTCCTCGGGGGCGAGGAACGACGGCGGAGGCGGAGGTCCCCAGGCATAGAGCGCCTGCATGCCCTCGAAGGAGCGTGGCGTCCACAGTTGGTCGTCGACGATGCAGTCCATGTCGGCGTAGTACTCGCTGAAGTTGCCGGCCGGGTCCTTGAGGTACCAGAAGAAATTCGACCCGATGTGGTGGCGGCCGAGCCCCCACACATGACGTTCCGGGTGCTCGGTGAGCATGCGCGTGGCACCCCGGCCCACCTCGTCGACATCCGTCACCTGCCACGAGGTGTGGTGCAGGAAGTTCAATGGCGCCTGCTGCACCAGGACGTTGTGGTGGTCGGTGGAGCAGCGCATGAACGCGGCCGTGCCGGGGACGACATCGCTGACCTTGAAACCGAGCCCTTCGGTGAAGAACCGCTGGGTCGACTCCTGCTCCACCGAACCGATGACGACGTGGCCGAGGGCCAGGGGCCGGACCGGGTCGGTGCGGGAGAGCACGGGCGCCCGGGTGCCGGCGCGGTCCAGGCGTCCGGGGCCGTTGTACGGGGTGACCGCGACGGTGACCCGGGTCAGCCGGGGTGCGACACGGACCTCGACCGATATACCGGCGATGGGTTCCCTGGTGCGCAGGGAGCCGGTGTCGCGTTCGCACGGCAGCTGGAGCCGGTCCAGGTTCGCTGCGATCCGGTCCAGGTCCTCGCCGTCGTCGGCGGCGACCGCCATCCCCAGCAGCCGCCGGACGGGAGAGTACTCGAGGAAGAACTGCTCACCGCCCTCGACGGTGGCGAACCGTCCGGGTGCCACCTGCTCGAGTCCGAAGTCGGCGTAGTAATCGGCCGCCTCGGCCACATCCGGCACTCCGACGGTGAGTGACTGAAGCCTGTGCAAAGCCATGGGGTGTGCCCCTCTCTCAGGCGGCGACGCAGGTCTGTCGGAGCTGTCCGATGCCCTCGATACGTGTGAGGACCTCGTCTCCCGGCCGCAGGTAGCGCTGGGGGGTGCGGGCGTGTCCCACTCCTGAGGGCGTGCCGGTGAAGATCAGGTCGCCCGGCAGCAGCGGGCACACCGCGGACAGCCGTGCGATCAGTTCCGGGACCGGGAAGATCATCGAAGAGGTGCGTGACTTCTGGACGCTCTCCCCGTTGACGAGGCACTCGATCGCCAGGTCGTCCGGATCGGCAAACTCGTCGGCCGTGACCAGTACCGGGCCGGTCGGCGCGAATCCGGGGAAGGACTTGCCGAGGGAGAACTGCGGCACGGGGCCCACGGACTGCACATCGCGCTCGGAGTAGTCCTGCCCCACGGTCAGCCCGGCCACGTAGGACCAGGCGTCCCCCGCGGCAACGTGCTCCGCCCGGCGCCCCATCACCACCACCAGCTCGGCCTCCCAGTCAACGCGGCCGCCGGGCAGCCGCAGCTGTGTGTCGGGGCCGGTGAGGGACGTGGCGAACTTGGTGAAGACCGACGGGGACTCAGGCGCCGCCAGGCCGGCCTCCTCGGCGTGGTCGCGGTAGTTCAGCCCGATCGCGAACACCTGCCGCGGTGTCGGCGAGACGCTGCCGTCCGGCCCCACCGGCGTCTGGACAACCGCGGCCTCCAGCGCAGCGGCCCAGGACCGGAAGGCGTCCCACTCCTCGAACACTGTCAGCGGATCAGCCGGGAACCGGCCTGCACTGGCCTGCTCTACATCGATCACCGCCTCCCCGGTCACCAGGCACATCCGTCCTGCTCTGGTCGTCGTCCGCATAGCGCGCCGCCTCCGTCTTCCTGCTTCTGGATGACTGGAGTCAACGCCCTCCACCGTCGACACGTCAAGAAAATCTCGAGATTTCTTTGGAATATCTAGGTGCGCTAGAATCTGCGACATGGCGACTACCAGCTCCATGACCCGTGCCGAGGAGATCTACCAGCGGCTGCGCGCGGACATCCTCAACGGACGACACGAACCCGGTTCACGTCTGCGGGTAGAGGCGCTGAAGGAGAAGTACGACGCCAGCAGCGGGGTACTGCGGGAGGCACTGCCCCGGCTGGTCGGCCAGGGGCTGGCGACCTTCGCGCCGCAGCAGGGGTTCCGCGTCGTCACCGTCTCACCCGAGCGCCTGGAGGAGCTGACCGAGGCCCGTGTGTTCATCGAGACCCACCTTGTCCGGGAGTCCGTCACCGCCGGCACCATCGAGTGGGAGTCCGATCTGCTCGCCGCGCACCACCATCTCGCCCGCGTTCCCCTCGTCGCCGACACCGGCGAGATCAACGAAGGCTGGCTGAACGCCCACGCCCGCTTCCACCGTGTCCTGCTGGAGGGATGCTCCAACCGGCAGCTGCGGGACATCGCAACACAGCTGCGCGAGGCAGCGGAGGTCTACCGCTGCTGGGCCCGCACACCGACCGAGCACAGCAACCGCGATATCGCGGCAGAGCACAAGACCATTTGCGAGCGCGCCATCGAACGGGACGTACCAGGCGTCGTCGAGGCGCTCAGCCGGCACATCAACATCACCACGCACCTGCTGCTCAACGACTACGGGCGGCGCGAGGAGGAAGGCAAGCAGGACCGCGGCCCCTCCTCCCCGTGAAGGCAGGGCCCGGAGCGCGGAAGCCCGGCACACCGGCCGGCTGACGAGGTCTTTTTGCGGAGAGACAACCCCCGGCGGGCGCGTGCGTTTCCGAACGGCACAGCGCCGGACCGGTGAAGGGAAACGCCGCTCCTCGCGACCGCCTTTCCGGGGACAGCCTCCGTACAACAGTGGGCCGCACAAGGGGCGGCGCCGGCGGCGGGAAGACTGTGCGGCACAGCTGGGTCATCGAGTCTGTCGGCGGCGGCCTGCTCGCGCCGCCGCATGGAGTCCCCCCGGCGTGGCTATCAGCCGGATCCCGCTGTCGCACCGGCGGCGTCTCGTTGAACTGACCTCGAGGACCGCGGTGGTGGCGGCGCCGAGTGACCGATGGGAGAGACGTCGCGATCAGCCGGCACGCACCCTCAGTGTCGTGACCGATTTCTCGGAGAGAGGTTCGGGGCCGTCGGGCGCGCCACGATGCCGGTGCGCTGCCACGTGACGGCGTTCGCGCACTGTCCGAACGGCAGGGTTCTGCTGCGTCAGCGGGCGGTGACGTTCTCCGCGGGCCTGGCCTCCGGGGTTGCTGCCTCGTCGTCGGCCGGGCGGTGTTCTTCGGGCCGCGCAGGGCGACGTAGACGAGCAGCACGCCCATGACGGCGACGCCTGCCCACCTGGCCTGCTGCCGGCCGTCGACGAAGGACTGCCGCACGGTGTGGACCAGGTGCCGGGACGCGAGGGCATGCTCACCGGCGCCCTCGCCCAGTTCAGCCGCCAGGCCCCCAACACCTGGGTCTACCTCGACGCCGGCACCCCGGGCTGGGCCGACCCGGCGACCATGGCCCGGCGCCTCCACGAAGCCGGGCAGCCCGAACTCGGGGTCATAGAAGGCTCGGTGGCACACACAGCCCGAGCCGCCGACGGCCGACGGGCTGTTCTTGTCCTCCGTGACGCACGGGTGGAACAGGGCCGGGATCTTCGCCCGCTCCACGAGCGTGCGGCGCATCGCGTTCGGTTCGCAGCGCACCAGCACCGCCCCCGGCGCCGCCCGGGGGCTTCGTGCTTCCCGGAGGAGATCGCCGTGCCCACGTACGAGGCCCTCCCCCGCTTTCGTTGCCGAAGTGGCGCGTCATCTGTCGGCCGTCGGCTCGATGTTTCATCCGTTTCACGGTGTGCGGTGCAGGCGGCTTGATGCCCTGCGTCCCGGAGCGGCAGCAACGGGCGAGCGCCAGATTACCGATGCGGCCGTTGCCTTCGGCAGGATGGGCGCCATGACCGAGATCCGCACACCCCGCCTCCTCCTCCGTCGCTGGCATGACGACGACCTCGCGCCGATGGCGGACATCAACGCGGACCCGCGGGTCATGCGCTGGATTGACGACGGCTCGGTGCGCGACCTGGACCACACGGCAGAGGCCATCGAGCGGTGGGAGGAGGAGTGGGACGAGGAGGGCTTCGGACTCTTCGCCGTCGAACTGCTGGCCTCGGGTGAACTGGCAGGCTTCACGGGTCTGTCCGTGCCCGAGTTCCTGCCGGAGGTACTGCCCGCCGTGGCCATCAGCTGGCGACTCGGCTCACCGTTCTGGGGCCAGGGATACGCGTCCGAAGCCGCCCACGCCACGCTGGAGTTCGCGCTCCAGGACCGCGGCCTCGACCGCATCATCAGCATCAACCGGGTGGGTGACGACGCCTCCGAGAACGTCATCCGCAAGCTCGGCATGGTGCCCGAGCGAGAGACGGCGCACCCGGTGTATGCCTATCCGCTGCGCGTTCACACCATCGACCTCACCGAGTTCCAGGCGTGAACCGGCCACGTCATCGAACATCGCAAGACAGCCGACCGCTGTCCATACGTCCCCGAATGATCACCACGAAGCGGACACCCAGGCGAAGGATGTCACATTTCCGCCTCTGACCTGCGCTTTCACGGAACTGCGGCCAGAGCCAATTTCAAAGAGCCCTATCAGGAGGCCTGGTTGCTGGTGTTCGGCACGGCCCAGTCGATGCGGCAGCACCTACAACAGGCGCTCGGCGTCACCCCGACCGCCTATCGCCGGCTTTTCCGGGCCGGGAACGACGGGATGGGAAGCGGCGGAGCCGAGAGTGACGGCGGTGTCGGCTCCCGGCGCTGAACGGCCGGCCCGGCGTACCTCGCCCCACCAGCCGACCCCCGTCAGCACCAGGGTGAGGCCGACTCCGGCCAGGATGGCCGTGGACGGTGCCACCACCTTCAGGAGCGCACCGGCGAGCGACCCTGTCGCCGCGTAACCCGCACCCGCCGCCGCGTACATCACTGAGTAATCCGCGGCCAGAGCGCCCGGCGGAAGTGCCTCGCGCAGGGACAGATTGCGGGTGAGCATCGCGCACGACTGGAGCGTGCCCCCCACGACCAGCGCGGCGGTGATCCCGGCCGGGTGAGGCGTCAGCGCCGTGAGGGCCACGCAGGCCGATGTCCCGGCCATCAGCACCACGCTGCGGATGCGCAGCCGCCCGGGCCAGGACCGAAGACCGTGAACGAAGGCGCCGAGCCCCCCACCCACCGCCATCCCGGTCAGCAGCGGACCGGACCAGCCGACGCCGACGCCGCGCTGTTCGAGCAGGGCCGGGAGCACGAGTTCGGCCAGACCCAGCAGGGCCAGACTGGCCGCGCCCATGACGTACACCGGCCAGGCGCCGGTCAGGAGTCGCAGCAGCGACGCGCCCGTCCGGTCCTCGCCGCCCGTATCGTCCGCGCCCCAGCCGGCCGGAAGCAGCCACAGACCCGCGATCGACGACGCCATCAGGGCGGCGCCGAGGAACAGCGGGACGGGCGATGCGACACCGAGGGCCAGACCGGCCACCGCGGCCGGGGAGACGGCCCAGATGCCGGCCGTCAGTATCGACTCGACGGACAGCGCATGCGCTGTCGCACGCTCCGGGACGAGCACGGTGAGCAGCGTGCGCAGGCCACCGGTGACAGCCGCCGGGGCGGCACCGGCGAGACAGGCAAACCCGGCGAGGACCGCCGGATACGCGTCGGGGAACACCCCGAGGCCCGCGAAGGCGGCGGCTCCGACCGCGAGCCCGACGGCCAGGTGAGCGCGGGCTCGGTCGGGGCGCATGCGCATCCCGAGAATGGGGGCGCCGGCGATCTCGCCGATGACGTAGGCCGCCGCGAGGATCGCGCCCAGGGAATAGCCGCCGGGGCGTTCGCGCACCAGGAAGACCAGGGCCAACGGGGCCATGGCCACCGGCATGCGGGCGCCGACGGTGGTGCAGGACCAGATCAGGACCTGCCTCGAGGCGACGTCGCGGTAGCTCATGCGGCGACGCTAGAGGCCGGCACTGACACTGATACTCGTAAGCGGTTCTGGCGGTCGTGGCTCTGCCACTGACTGACGCCCTGCTGGGCTGTCTTCGCGTTGTTCTGCCCGATCGCCGGAACTGGTTCTCATGGCTCCGGCCGGGCGGACCATGACCTGATAGGAGCTTGGTCAGAAGCCCCTTCAATGTCCTGTCTGAGCCACCCGGCCGACGCCACCTCCAGCTAGGAAGGCGTTCACCAGCATGGCAGCACAGGCCCCGGAAGACACCGCTGGCACTGGCCAGAAGGTGTTCGGAGGCGTCGACTCCCACACCGACACCCTCCATGTCGCAGTCATCAGCGACAACGGCGGCCACCTCGCCGACGCCGAGTTCGCCACCACACCCGCCGGATACGCCGCGGCCCTGGCCTTCATCGACGCCCACGGCCAGGTGACGGCGATCGGTGTGGAGGGCACATCCTCCTACGGAGCCGGCTTCACTCGTGCCGCCCGCTCGCGCGGGCACCGGGTCATCGAGGTCAACCGCCCAGACAAGGCCGAACGCCGCCGGATCGGCAAGTCCGACCCCATCGACGCCTACGCCGCAGCCCGCGCCGCCCTGTCCGGACGGGCCTCCAGCGCGCCGAAGGACGACACCGTCACCGGCATACGTGCCCTGCACAACGCCGCCCGTTCCGCCGTGAAAGCCCGGACCGCCGCACTCAACCAGATCGGCAGCATCCTCGTCTGTGCCCCCGAGGCCATCCGCGCCAAGTACGGCCCGCTGAAATCAACGGACCGTGCTGATGCCCTTGCCCGGCAGCGGCCGGCCGGAGACGCGGTCCACACCGCGGTCCTGACCGCACTGAGAACCCTTGCCCGGCGCGTCAAGGAGCTGACCGCTGAACATGAAGCCCTGACCAAGGCCCTGGACACCGCGGTCACCGCCGGCAACCCCGGCCTGCGAGCCGCTCACGGAGTTGGCCCCGACACTGCCGCACAACTGCTGATCACGGCAGGCGGCAACCCCGAACGCATGCGGACCGAAGCCTCCTTCGCCGCCCTCTGCGGAGCCGCCCCAGTCCCCGCCTCCAGCGGCAGAACCAACCGCCACCGCCTCTCCCGGGGCGGCGATCGAGCCGCCAACGCCGCCCTCTACCGCATCGCCCTGGTCCGCATGGGCAGCGATTCCCGCACCCGCGAGTACGCCGCACGCCAGACCGCCGCCGGACGCACGAAGAAAGAGATCATCCGGCTGCTGAAACGAGCCATCGCCCGCGAGGTCTTCCGCTGCCTGACCACCACGGTCAACGTTCCCGAGATCGCCGATCTGCGCCCCCTGCGGCAGTCCAAGAACATCACCCTCACCGCCGCCGCACGACACCTCGGAGTCTGGCCGAACAGGATCTCCGACGTCGAACGCGGAACTCGCCGTCTCGACGACCTCGCCCACGCCTACCGCGACTGGCTCCAAACTGCTTGACCAGCAATAGGAGCATCAACGCCCCAGGGGATTTCCGGCACCTGTGGATACCTCGTGAGCAACGGCAGCGGATCCCCATCCCGCTCGGCGACGTACCCGACGATCCCCACCAGCTTGCGAGAGCCCACCCGCCGGCGCTGGCGTGGCCTGGTCACCGCCCGGCGCGATCACCTCCGCACGTGGAACAGCCGGCAAGAAGACAGCGAAGAAGAGCGCCAGGAAGCGGCCAGCCTCGTAGCCGGGCGAGGTAAGTAGCACCCGGCCGGGCCGGTACGACGTCTGCGTACCGGCCCGGCCACGATGGTTGATGTGTTGTTCTTGCTGGCTATGCGAAATGCTCTTCGAGCTCGGCGGCGAGTGCGGGATCGGGCCGGGGTACATGGCCGTAGTCCTCATCCGTGGAGGCGTCCAGGCGGCACACGGCGTCAGCGAGCTTCGCGTGGTCCAAAGCCCAGCTGGACATCTCCGCAGGGACGGCTGCCGTCGCGGCGGCGACAGGGCGTGGGGTGGGCGACAGAGGAGTAGGGGGCCCGATAGCGATGGCAGAGGAAAGGTCATCGCCGACGGGATGGTGGAGCAGGAACGCCTGGCAGTACCAGAACTGCGCCATGTCGTCCTCGCTGTACTGCGCGTGGTGCAGGTAGAGGCAGTAGGCAGCGGTGGCGACTCCGCGCCGGCGGCGAATTGCCACCAGAACTGGGCGCCCTCGTGACGGTCGGACAGGTACAGCAGGCAGGCGAAAGTCAGCGCCCCTGCCGGGTCGATGCGGGAGCGGTCATCCACGAGTCGCGTCATCGCGTCCACCGTGTCCGGGTCGCGCACCACCTCAGAGGAGAGCCTGTCCAGCTCGGCCGCGGCCTGCCGGTAGACCGGCAGGCCGTAGTTCTGGGGTCGCGCCCGGGAACAGGACTCGGCCTTCACCATGCGTGCGCAGTGATCCATCTTGTCGGTGACCCGGCTGACCGCCAGTTGGGCGATGCGCTTCAGCGATGCCTCACAGTCGAAGTCGCCGAACGCGTCGGCCAGGACTTCCGCCATTGGCAATGTCGCGTCGATATGGGCGAGTTAGTCCCTTCTGCCAGTCATACGATCTCCTCCTCTTCCAGGCTGTTCCCTCGGATACCCAAGTCCTTGGCCAGCTGTCGGCGTGCCGCGTGGGTGTGCGAGCGAACGGTGCCGTTGGAGACGCCCATCATCTCCGCGACCTCGTCGAGGTCGTAGCCCAGTACGAAGCGGAAGATGATGACGTCCATCTGGCGCTCAGGAAGTCGCGCTATCGCCACATAGAGGCAAAGGGAGGATTCCCGTACCTCCAGTTGCCGACGGGTGGCGGCACGCACCTGGGCGAAGGTGGTGGTCTGCACGAACGCGCGCTGTCCCGCCCGGTGGCCACCGGTCGGGAGGTGTTCGCGGAGCGGAGCACCGAGTGCGCGTAGCGCTGGACGCTGGGGGCGGTCAGCCCATCTGTCCAGGACTGGAGCAGCTCGGCGAAGGTGGTTTCCACCGTCTCGACTGCGGCCGCGGGGTCGCCGAAGTGCAGCATGGCGTAGCGCAGGCAGGGGCGGTGGTACTGCTGGTAGAACGCCTGAAAATCGAGGGGCGGCTCGTCCGGTACGTTGCTGCACATCTACTCCCCCACCGCCCAACGTGCGCTGGTGATCGCGAGCGCCGTTGACGCATGGGCGCCGAACGCCGCGCGGCACACGACCCGGGCTTCCGTCATGGCCACCGTCGACGCTCCCCCGGCGAGTCCGCAATTCACCAAGGCTCCCTTCACTCAAATCACTGCCGACCCCACCTCACGGAAGCCGAACACCTTACGTGATCAGGCCATCACATAGCGGCCCCGTTCGTTCAGCGGCCAAACCACCTATCTCGACGAATAGGCGCACTCGCACTGCCCACGCGCCCCTGCCCCCAGAGCTTCTGCTTTTGACCAGAGCGGACACCGACAGGTCGACGACGCCCCGGGCGATAGCCGACCGGCCAGGGGCCCGGGTTGAGGCCGATGCCGGGCGGGAGGACCATCGGCGTACGCCAACGGCAGGGATGCCGACTTCAGTCGCCCTTCTCCCTGTCGTCGTCACCCGCCAGCTTGTGCGTCAGGGGCTGGCACGCATGGAACCGCCACATGAACAGGTGATAGATCGCGGCCCCTATAACCGCTCCCAGGATCGGTGCGATCAGATAGATCCACAGAGCGGTGGTCTGCCCGGAGAGCGCGGCAGGCCCGAATTGGCGGGCGGGGTTGATCGAGCCCCCGCTGAGGGGGCCGAGGAGAGCGATCACCAAGGCGATGGACAGTCCGATGACGTACGGCAGCAGGCGGATGTAGCGGGTATGGCCCAGGAAGAATGCGACAGCGAGGATCAGGGCCATCACGCATCCCGCCTCGGCGAGAAAGACCGACGCGGGCTCCCAGGTGGCTGCGGGCCTGATCGCGCCGTAAACGACCGGTGGCAGGGAGACCGCATCACCCCACACCAGGCGCGCCAGGCCTGTCCCCGCCACGGAGCCCGCGAGTTGGGCGAGCACATAGGGCGGGACACTGCGACCGGGAAAGGCGTCCACCAGCCACAGGGCAACCGTCACGGCGGGATTCATGTGCCCTCCGCTGCGCCTGCCCGGTGGGGTGAGGATCAGCCCGGTGAGGACAGCCCCGATGAGAACGCCGACAGCACCGAGTGCGACGTGCAGGTCGGCCACGTAAAGGGGGGAGCCCGAATCACGCAGCCACCGGACGACAGTCACCGCGATGAACAGCAGGACGGTGGTGAGCGCGAACTCGTCGACGGCACACACCAGGGGTAGCCGGCGCGGAAGAGGCGAAACGGTACTCACCACGATCTCCTGGCGTTGGCATGCCGAGACAGGGTCGATCCAGGAATACCTGCACAAACACAGTAACGCGCAGGCCGGGACCTACCCTCGCATCAGTGCGGGACGCCGACGTGGATCTCGATGAACAAGCCCCCGGGCCGGTGAAGGACTCCGCAGCCGCCCAGCTCAACCTGTCCACCGTGCTGCCCTACCGCATAGCCTGCGACCACGCCCGCGTACGACTCCTCGAGCTCTGTTCGCCGACGCGAATCCACTTGTCAGCTCGCTGTCGGGCAGTGGTCACCGCAGTAGAGTCGGCCCTCTCCCCCAGCTCCCGACGCCGCATGTCGCCCCTGCGCGCAAAATCGGAGCACGCTGCTCCAGCGATGGCCTGGAGACAGCGTCCTCAATGGCGAGCAGAACCAGCCGAGCGCGGAGAAGGCGATCACCTGGAACACGCTGTTGGGCGCCACCAGGACGGCGGCCGCCTCGCGGTGGCCGAGGTCGTTCCAGATGATGACCATGGCGATGCGACGGGCCAGACCGACGATGATCAGGCCGGTCCGGCACTGCGGCAGGTCCGGCGGGAAAAGCCAGGCCAAGGCGAACATCGCCGCCGGTCCCGCGATCCAGTTCACGGCCAAGGAGGGGATGAGCAGGCGGCGGTCCCGGGTGACGGTGTCCAGGCGGTCGTAGTGGATCTTGGTCCGGCACCGGGTACATCATCACCAGCAGGCCGAGCGCGATCGGCAGCGAGACACCGGTGACGGTCACCTTCGCCAGCGCCTCGCCCAGGCCGGGAACGAGCCGTCCCAGGCCGAGGCCGGCGGCCATCGCGAGCAGGATCCAGACCGCCGGGAACCGGTCCAGGAACGACAGCCGGGCCGCGACCGGCCCGGAGCGGGGCGTCTGGGCGGTCATGAGGCGGCTCCCGCAGCAGTCTTCCTGGTCCGCTCGGACACCGAGCGGCTGCTTCCGGTCGACCCCGAGCTCGCCGACGTCCTGAGCGCGATCATCCGCCGAGTCCGGAATACCACCGGCGCCGTTCCCTGGTCCGCTCCTACGACCGCGGCGAATGCGAGTGGCAGAAGCCCGCCCCGCTGCTGTTCCAACGGCGCATCTGCGGCGAGGACCGCGCGTTCACCGATGAAACCGTCCGCACCATGCTGGACCAGGCCCCTCATCGACACCGGCCTGACCGACGCCGCCGGCGCCCCGCTCCGCTCCGCTCCGCTACACACCACACGACTTCCGACGGCTGTTCATCACCGACGCCGTCCTCAACGAACTACCACCGCACCGGACATCGCCCAGGTGATCGCAGGCCATCAGGACATCAACGTGACTCTCGGCTACAAGGCCGTCTATCCCGAAGAGGCGATCCAGGCGCACATGGCCTTCCTCGCCCGCCGCCGATCCCTCCGCCCGAGCGAGGAATACCGCGTCCCACCGACGAGGAATGGCAGGAGATTCTCGGCCACTTCGAGCGGCGCAAGATCTCCATCGGCGCCCGCGGCCGCGCGTTCGGCACCCCCTGCATTCACGAACACGCCTGCGTCCGCTCCCCGATGCTCTGGCCCGGCCCCACCCAGCGCGACCGGCTCGTCGAGATCCGCGACAACCTCCTCGCCCGCATCACCGAAGCCGAACGCGAAGGATGGCTCGGCGAGGTGGAAGGGCTGCAGGTGAGCCTTGCCGGAGCGCAGGAGAAACTCGCCCGACTTGACCGACGCCCAGCCCACCGCGGCGTCATTGACCTCCGAATTTCCACGATCACCGGCCGTCCATCACAGAACAGTAGAAGACCGCTGCCCTCTTTTGACATACTGTTTGCCCCACCTGGATGGAGGAGCGGTGCCGTCGATCGCCCTGTACTACCCGTGGATGCACTTTCAGGACGACAACTGGCTGAAGCTTGCCCTACTGACCTGGGGTCGCATCGTCCGTATGCGACCGGGGAGGGTGGAAGACAGGGATCGAGAGCTCGTCCGACAGCTCCGTGCCGAGACTGATTTCATTGTGGAGGCGGCTCCCAGTCCGACGGTATTGACGACGGTTGCGGAGAAGTTCACCGAGATCATTGACACCGACCCGCATCGCATCGTCGAGCGATACGGGCTCAGGGATTCTTTTCGCGAAGAGTTTGATCCGAGTCCCCATGACCTGCGGTACTCAACCGATTGGCTTGGCTACGAACCTCCCGTTCCCCAAGGGACGTGGGATATGGTGCGCAGCGTCTACATGTTGCGAATGCACACCGGCGGCAACGACTCGAAAATGGCGACCGACCTGAGCGAAAAGCTCGTCGATATGGGCCTTGCGGAACCGTCTGGCGGTCCGTGGGTGCTAATGCATCCAAAACTGGGATCAATCTACCTGGCCGTGCTCACCGACGTCATGGCACGCAGCGAAATGCTCTCCCCTGCAACCGACGACCCGCGGATCCACAAGGCGGTAGGTGCGCTTGACCAGTTGACCAACCTGCTTCTCGATGATCACGCCCGTGTCCTGGCGGTTGAACATGCCGAGAGCGCGTACATGCACGTGGCCCTGCGGACCGTGATCGAACCGGAAAAGCTGGCCGAGGTGCCCGTAGCCAAGCTCATCAGATTCCGCGAAGCCCACCGGGATGAACTGGCCGCCTTCCACGAGCACGTCGCGAGTCTGACCACAGAGCTGCAGGCCATCGCCGAGGTGGAGAATTTGGAGGTGGCGTCGGCTCACCTCAAGTCGTTGTACGAGAGCGAAACAAGACCACAGCTCAACGAACTGCGCAGAGCGTTGCGAGCACAGGGCATCGAGTCGTCAGCGGGAACATTGGTCCAGAAGGTAGACCTCAACGCCGCTGCCGGGACCCTTCTGGGCAGTGTCGCCGCGGCAGGCGGACAACTCGCCGTCGCCAGCGCCGCAGTTGCGGTAACGCTCGTGCCATACATCGCCGGCAAGGTTGAGGCTCGACGCCAACAAGTTGGGGCATCGCCCGTGGCCTACCTGCTGGCCGCCGATCGCGAACTCTCCGGGCGCACACTGCTTGGCGCACTGCAGCGCCGCACCCACGGACGATAGCCCGAGCCATCGCAGCGTCCCCAACTGATGTCTCTCTCGCCACTGCCGCACGGCCAGTGACCTGAAGCCGTGGTCGTAGTTCAGAGAAGCGGTGATCTTTCACAACGCCCTGGACATCGCCGAGATCGTGCGGCAACTGCTGGACGAAGGGTGGGAGATCGACCCGGAGGATCTGGCGCACATCTCGCCGTACCTGACCGAGCACATCAACCCGTTCGGCGAGTACGGCCCGCACGAACTCGGAATCCAGCCCGACGCGACCCGAAACCGGGTACTCGGTGGGGACTCGCGGGTGCAAGAGATGGGGATCTTCGCCGTGTAGCAGGCGACGATGTCAACGGCTGAGGCAACAGCCAGCTCTTCGAGCCGGCACTTGCCCATCGCCTTCCCGCCGGGACGTCGGACCGCAGCACACCGGCTCCGGCCTCTTGCCCCCCGAGGCACGGTTCAATGGAGACCCGCCGTCGGCGATGGAAGGCCGACTGATGCTCGGCGAACGATGTCACGGGCGAGGTCGTGAATCTGTGCCACGGTCAACGGGCGTGACCGCGCGGCCCGGTGGACACTTCGACCGAGCGCGCGCGAGGCGCGTTCGCCAGAAGCGGCTCTGCCGCCTGTCATCGGGTCGGCACAGACGAGGTTGCGGTCTCCTCGTACGAGGCAGGGCCGGGCCGGGCCGGTGGCTGCGTCCGGAGCCCTGCCTCGCCGACCGCTTGGCGGGAGCGGTCGTGATCAGCGCTGTTCGGGTGAGCCGGACGACGGCATGGATTCGTTGAGCGGCACGACGTTGAAGTATTCCTCGATGTGGTCGATGAGGCCGCCGTCGAACCGGAAGTACATCGCCGCGTGTACGTCACTGCGTGACCCGTCGGTCATGGTCAGGTGGAGTACTTGCTGCTGGAGCACTTCGTCGCCGTCCTGGAACTGTCGCACGATGTCGTACCGAAGTGTGTCGACGTCGGCGGCCAGTTTCTTCAGCAGTTCCATGTTCTCGTCGATCGGCTGGTCACCGCTTCCGTCGTTGTGCCACACGGTGGCGGTGTCGGTGCACAGGGACCGCATCGTGGCGTAGTCCCGCACCTCCCACTGCCGGAGGTAGTGCACCGCTGCTGCCCGAAGGTCCTGGTCGGGTGTCATCGTCTTATCCTTTCGGAGTGTGCCGGTCGCGGCGAATGTCAGACGGCGGGGCCGGTTGTGGTGCTGACGGCCGCTTCTTCTTCGAAGACGGGGGCACGCTCTCCCGCTTCGACGCGTAGGGGGAGGTGGTTCTCCTGGAGCGGCAGGGGGCAGGGGAAGGCCGCCGAGAACATGTGGTGGGGGAGCAAGGCCCGGTTGAAGTCGATACGGACCGTACCCGTGGTGTGCTGGGGTCGGGACAAGATCAGCCACCGGCCCATGCTGGGCGTGTCCGTGCCGCTGGTGTCGTCGGTGAACGTGATCAGCAGGACGTCGCTGCCCATATCGAACGCCCGGAGTGTGTGCCGCTCGCCCCGCAGATCGAAGACAAGATCACCAGCGGCCGGGATGGTGTCCCGTATAACCGGGCTGGTCGTCCGGGTCAGCTCCAGGATGCGTCCGGCGTCCGCCGGTCGGTACTCCGCCTCGACGGTCCAGGCCGGGTCCCATGGCCATGCGTCGATCCCGCGCAGGCCGACGAGGGTGGGCGCGGCCGGGTCCCACACAGCCAGAGCATGGGCCCCCGCGAGTTCCTCGATGGTGCCGCGCCGCCCGCCGGGGAAGGACAAGCCCACGGCGCCGGTCATCAATTCCACTGTGCCGTCCACGGTCTGGCCATCGACGGACACGCCCTGGTCACGGGTCGCGGTCAGCGTCAGGCTCCCTGAGGGGCCGGTGGACGTCCACCGGCCCGGAACCTCGGGCACTTCCTGACCCGGTTCCGTGATCGTCCGATAGGCGATCAGACTCGCCTTCCCGTCCGGGCCCGCAACCTCCTCCCACCGGCTCCGACGCCACCTGTCGTACCTGGTCAACGCGTCGTCACCATCGAAGCACTCGCTGGACACAGTGTTCTCCTCTCTAGGTGGCGGTCCCCCGCGACCGCCGTCAGGACTTACCGCCGGCCGGGAACCTCGACCGGTTCGACGGCCGGTCGATGGTCGCCGCAAGGCCGCATGCCGTCATGCGGCGCGTCTGCGCGTACGCCCGACCGTCGCGGTCCGACCGGTCGTGTCGATGGTTTGGATGGTGCGCTCGCCCCGACAACACAAGCAAGGCTGTTTGCTGTCACGGCAAATGAGGGAAAGACGCCATGCTGGTGATCGCGGTCTAACATCACCCTGGAGAACGCGATCGCCGCCGCAGGTGAGTCCGAGGGCATCAGGACTTCAAGATCATCCCGTTGCCCCTTTGGTGCGTATCTCGGTCACACCCCACATAGACCGTGTCCTATGCGGTGAGGCGGACAAGGCGCTTGTAGCAACATAGGACCAGCGGCGGCGCCCTAATCGTTCGCCGTGCCTTTGCGGGCGATGCGTACTCCGATGCGCTTACGGGGCTCTGACCTGTGTGTTCGCCCCCTTTTCGGCCCTGACGTGGGCGGTGTCGAGGACGACGCGGTGACGTCGATCAGGCCGGCGTCGTCGAGCCCGTGTGAAGACGCGGTCGTGTAGCTTCCCGTCGTACCGCGATGCGGTCGGTTGGCGCGGCTGCGATGGTGCGGAGGTCGGGGGCCAGGGAGATCGGGCAGGTCGAGGTCGGCCCGCAGGAGGGACTCTGGTGAGCAGGCCAGGCGGTGGACGTACTCGCTGAGCTCGCCTGGGAAGGCTGTGCTGTCGCGCGAGGCGTCGCGGATGCGGTGACCGAACCCGTCGTGTGGAACATCGCCCCCGGGCAGCGCAACCGCGTGTAACGCATCGGCGTCCGTGCAGCGATAACTTCGCCTTACTGCTACCCCGCGTTGGCTCGGCGCGCTGTGCTGAAGCGTCGCTGATAGGCGGCGGGACTGATCGACAATTTCCTCACGAAAACTCTCCGCATGCTCTCGTAACTCGGGAATCCGGCAAGGGATGCCGTCTGCGTTGCGGTATGCCCTTGGTCGAGTAGAGCTTTCGCCATGTCGAACCGGATCATCTCCACGTACCGGGCCGGCGTGGTGGACAGCTCGTCGCGAAAGAGCCGCGTGAGATGCCGAGGGCTCACGTTGAGGTGCTTGGCGAGTTCGCCGAGTGAGTGTTTTCCCGCGGGATTCGCCGTCACCAAGTCGGTGATTTTGCGGAGGGCCGGAGATCGGGGCGGCGGTCCTTGCAGCGGGGCGGAGAACTGTGACTGGCCGCCCGAACGCTGCAAATAGACCACCAGGGCGCGGGCGACGTCGCGGGTTAGATCAGGGCCATGATCCTCCTCGACGAGTGCCAGTGCCAGGTCGATGCCGGCGGTCACGCCCGCCGAGGTGTACGTGGTGCCGTCACGGACGTAGATCGCGTCGGGTTCGACACGGGTGGCCCGGCAGCGGGCGGCGAGCTCGTGCGCGACCTTCCAGTGCGTGGTCGCACGCTTGCCGTCCAGGAGGCCGGCGGCGCCGAGGATGAACGCTCCGGTGCAGATGGACGCGACCCGGCCACCCCGGACCGCCAGCGTTCGCGCGGCCTCGACCAGATCACGCGGGACAGGTGTGCGCGGGTAGAGGTCTGCACCGGCCACCAGGAACGTGCCGGGAGCAGGCTCTGTGGTGGCGGCGGCGTCGACCGCGATCCGGATCCCGATGGACGAGGTGACATCGGCACCGGTCGGTGACACCAGCACGATCTTGTAGTCGGCACCGAGCCGGTTCGCTTCCGCAAACACCTCCGCGGGGCCCGCGACGTCCAGGAGTTTGACCCCGTCATAGACAAGGATCGCGACCCGATGCGCGGCGGAGCCCACACCCCCGCCGTCCGCCTGTCCGGATTCGGGTGACTCATGGCCGGACCGAGGCGGCGCCGGGCACCGGGTGGTTGGCAGTGTGGAAGACGGACGCACCGTCCATTCGTAGCACACTGATATCGGAAGGCGCAGAGGTCATGAGCGAGATCATCGCGGGGGTAGAGATTCCTGAAACGGCGGCGGTTGCCGAAGCCACCCGCCTCATGCAGGAGATGACCAGCCCTCTCATCTACCATCACTCCCGGCGCGTTTTCGTCTTTGGCGTCATTCATGCGCGCAGGCTCGGCTTGGAGCCCGACCCGGAGCTTCTCTACCTATCCACCATGTTTCATGACACCGGCCTCTTGACGCCGTTTTCCGACGTAGAGCAGCGCTTCGAGGTCGATGGAGCCGACCACGCACGTAAGTTCATGCTCGATCGCGGTTTCCCGGCCTCGGCCGCCGACGTGGTGTGGACGGCGATCGCGCTGCACACGACCCCGGAAATTCCCGGGCGGATGGGCCCGGAGATCGCCATCACGAATTTCGGGGTTCTGACCGACGTGCTCGGCTTGGGTCTGGACGAGCTGGATCGCGGCCAAGTGGACGAGATCACCGCCGTCCATCCGCGGGGCGACTTCAAGAACGAGTTTTTGCAAGCCTTCGTCGACGGATTCAAGCACCGCCCGGAGACCACGAACGGAACCGTGAATTCGGATGTGCTGGAGCACTTCGTTCCCGGCTTCCGTCGCATAACCACGGTCGAGCGCATTATTGGCGCTCCCTGGCCGAGCTGATCAAGACGCCATAAAAGACATCGTGATGAAACGTGTGAGTCGCCCTCGCGGCGGGCGTCGTCTCGGGCGGGGTGCGGCCTTCGCCGTGCTTGGTGATGATGGCCCGGCCACGGCAGCGCACCGTCACGGCTCTACCCGCTGTACCGGGAGCGTTGGGGTCTGTCGGTCACGATGCTGACGGTGATCTTCGCGGTCGCGGTGTATGTCGTGGGTCTGCTCGGCGTCCTACGGCTGCCGTGTCAGAGCGGGCTGGCTCGCTTCCGCGGAGCTGTCTTCAAAGATGGATCACAGACGGTCTGATCGCCGCGTACCGCAGGGTCATCAACCCGGACAAGCTTTCTCACGTCTGAGCTGTCACACCCCGAGGGGCTACCTCGTCTCCCTGTTGAGAACGCAAAACGGGCGACGAAGGGATACGCGCGAGCAGGTGAGATCGATCATGCAGAACGGCATGCATCCCCCTGCAGCCGCTATGAGCCCTGCGCACGAGCGGGCTGTGCGCTCGGGTCGCCCTCCCCAGTAAAGGACCTAGATGCAAGCCATCACCGTGCGTGACCGTAACGCCGGCCTCGCCGGGCTGACCCTGACGGACATGCCCTACCCCCACGCGGCCGAGAACGACGTCATCGTGCGGGTACACGCCACTGGCTTCACCCCTGGCGAGCTGGACTGGCCGGGCACGTGGACCGATCGCGCCGGCCGCGATCGGACGCCGAGCGTGCCCGGGCACGAGCTGTCCGGTGTCGTCGAAGAGCTGGGATTCGGCACCACCGGCCTGAGTGTCGGACAGCGGGTGTTCGGCCTGGCCGACTGGGCCCGCGACGGCTCGCTCGCCGAGTACGTCGCGGTGGAGGCCCGCAACCTCGCCCCGCTGCCGGCGGACATCGACCACACCCTGGCCGCCGCACTGCCCATCTCCGGGCTCACCGCCTGGCAGGGCCTGTTCGACCACGGCCACCTCACCACCGGCCAGACCGTCCTGATCAACGGCGCCACGGGCGGCGTCGGCTCGATCGCGGTACAGCTCGCCCGCGAGGCCGGCGCCCCCGTCATCTCACCGGACGGTCCGCCGACCGGGACGCCGCGCTCGCACTCGGCGTCGACACCTTCATCGACCTGCAGACCGAGAAACTGGAGGACGCCGGCGAGGTCGACGTCGTGTTCGACGTGATCGGCGGCGACATCCTCGACCGCTCGACCGCCCTGGTCCGGGTCGGCGGCACGCTGGTCACCATCGTCATGCCGCCCAAAGTCCAGCCCAAGGACGGACGGGCAATCTTCTTCGTCGTCGAACCCGACCGCGCCCGGCTCACCGATCTCGCCGCGAGGCTGAGGGACGGCCGGCTCAAGCCGGTCGTCGGTGCTGTGCGGCCGCTCACCGAGGCACCCGCCGCGTTCGCCCCCGGCAAGCGCACGCCGAGCAAGACGATCATCCGGGTCACGGAAGACGATCAGGAGACCCATCGTGATCGGAGTACGCATCGCCGCCGGCCTTCTGGCTGTCGCCACGCTGGCCGCGGCCACGGCCTGCTCGACCTCCGACGAGCCCGCCCACGCCAAGATGCCGATGACGGCCGCGGCATCGACGCGCCCCTCCGAAACCCTCGAACCGCTGCTCCAACAGGCCCTTCCGAATGTGAAGGGCAAGACGTTCACCTCGGTGATCGTCGACTTCCCGCCCAAAGCACGCGCGATGCCGCACCGGCACGGCCAGGCGTTCGTCTACGCCTACGTCCTCGAAGGCACCGTGCGCAGCCGGCTCGCCGGCAAGCCCGTGCGCGCCTACCACCAGGGGGAGAACTGGGTCGAGCAGCCAGGTGCCCACCACGTCCTCACCGAGAACACCAGCCCGATCAAACGGGCCAAGCTCCTGGTCGTCTTCGTCTCCAACACCGGAGAAAAGCTCAAGGTCGACGACCCGAAGTCATAGCCCGGGGCACGCAGCGGGCGGCAACGCTCTTCACGAACTCTGCCCCTGTCAGAACACACATCACCCGCCGCCAAGACGCGCCCGAAGGGCGCGGCGCAGACCACACGAAACGAATCGAAGGAACCATGACCGACCCCCAGCGCATCAACATCGGCAAGCAGCACCCGGCCGCCTACAAGGTCCTCATCGCCCTGTCGTCGGAGGTGGAAGAGGCCGCCGCCGCAGCGGGCCTTGACCCGCTCCTGGTCGAGCTGCTGAGGATCCGCACCTCCCAGATCAACGGCTGCGCGTTCTGCCTGCGCATGCACACCCGCGACGCTCTCAAGAAGGGCGAAAACCCCGACCGGATCGCCGTGCTGCCCGGATGGGCAGAGACCGGCTACTTCTCTGAGACCGACCGCGCCGCCCTCCGCCTGACCGAGGCGATCACACGCGTGCCGGACGGACACGTCAGCGACGAGGACTTCAATGCCGCCGCGGCCGTGCTCACCGCAGACCAGGTCTCGGCAATCGCCTGGCTGGCAACCGTGATGAACGCCTTCAACCGCGTCGCGATCACCAGCCGATACCCCGTCGGCAGCTGACCTCGACGGTGACACGGCGGTGATACGGGCTGCCGAAGCCTCCACCGTCGTGAAGGCGATGGTGGAATCAGTCGGGCAGCTTGTGCGAGCTGCCCCGGCCCGCACAAGCGCGAAGGCGTCCGACGGCGTACGCGCATGGGGAACGGCCACCGGAGCCAGGTCGAGCCGCTTGTCCATGTCGAGGCCGAAGGTGCCGTACGGGTTGACGTTGGACCAGGACAGGGCGCTCAGGCCGCGCCGGTCCATCCGATCTTGAGCAGTGGTAGTCGGACGTGGTTCCCGGTGAGGTGATCCTGGTCGGCGAGAGCATGAAGATGGGGCCTCCTGAACAGCTCGTGGGTGTCAATTCCATAGAGCATCAGGAGGCCCCTGTGCTGCAGTCTTCCGTGCCGGTGGCCGGGCGGTCCAACTCGGCTGCTTCATTGTGTGATTGCCTCGCGCCCGTGTACGGCAACGCGGCTGACTGGCCCCAGCGGAGCGTCGGTATCCGTCGGACTTGACGGATACCGAGTGGGCGGCGACCCGGCCGCTGCTGCCGGAGCCGGGCTGGCTGCGCGGTCGGGGAGGCCGGCCGGAGGGGTACTGCCACCGTGTGATGTTCGATGCGGTCCGCTGTCTCGTGGACATCGGCATCAAGTGGCGGCGATGCCGGCAGACTTCCCGCCGTGGTGGCCGGTGCCCACCACCGCCTCGCCCTCATCTGGGCTGGTGGCGGCTACACCGGCAGCCTGGTCGAATACTGCCTGCCCGCGCTCGCCCTGGTGTTGGCGATCCAAACGCGGCGACGACGGCCGTGGCTTCGTCGGCGCACCACCAGCGTCGAGGCGATGGTCTACTGGTCGATGATCGGGCTCATGACCCGCCGCCCGGCCCGCTGATGCCGCGGGCGAGCGTGAAGCGGCCCGGCGCATCCTCGGCCAGCCAGCCACACGCGACCAGGCGTTTCGCCTTCGACCGCAGGGCCTCCACACGCGCCGGCACCACCTCCATACCGAACAGCGCGGCCATCTCCTCGCAGGTCAGCGGCCCCTGTCCGAGCCGGGACCGGTCCCCGAGTGTCGTGAGGATGCGCTGGTAGTCGATCGACAGCGCCGACCAGGCCAGCCCTTCGCGCCACACCGGCACCTGCGACTTCTGCTTCGCCGAGGCCGTCACCGGCGCCGGAAGCGGCCGCGACCGATCCTGCTGTCGACGAGGATCGCGTGCACCGCCCCATCCACGTCGTACTCGGCGGCGTACGTCGCCTTGCCGGTCACTTTCAGGCGCCCGTCGACCCGGGACAGTGGCGCACCGACGGCGGCTTGTGACTGGGGGCTCACTTCGTACCCCCTGTGATGCGCAGCCGGCCCGACGGTCTGCTTGAGCAGCTCGACATCCTCATGAAACGCCGCAAGATCAGCGAGGACGAGACCTTCGGCCTACTGCGGCGCGTGTCCCAGGAACGCGACATCAAGCCGCGGGACATCGCCCGGCAGATCTGCGAGCGAGGCGACATCGACTACAGAGGCTAATGGGATGGCGCCGTTGCGTTACTCCGTCCACGGAGCCGGGCCCGTGCTTGCCCACGTGGCGAGCTCCTGCCCATCGACGCACAGGATTCCGCACTGCGTGGCGTACTCGGCGGCGGGCTTGGTGAACTCGCTGGTCGTGACCACCGCGGCGATCTGGGCGTCGTGGACGGTGAAGCACGTTCCGCCGAAGCGCTGCACATCCTGCGAGCCGACCTTGTGAGTCGCGTCGTACCGCTTGCACTGGATGACAATGCGCCGGCCGTCGGGGGCGGTGGCGAGGACATCCGCGCCCAGGTCGCCCGCGCCGCCCTCCACCCGGCTGACCTGGCAGCCGTCCCGTTCACACAGGTCCGCCACCGCCTGCTCGAATTCACTGGCCGTCATCGCCTCGAAGTCGGCTGCTCCGAGGGAATCCTCCTCGGGGGAAGCGGGGGCCGTACGACGGTGGCGCATCACGACGGCGGCCAAAAGCATGAGCAGTCCCACGGCCACGGCACCGGCAGGTTGGGCGTCGGTCGCGCCGCCGGCGGCTCTTACGGTGACCCCCACTCCGAAGACAACGATGGCGATCAGCCCGAAGCAGACTGAGAGATTCCGCAGGCTGAAGGCGTACTGACGCCCGATACACGGCCGACGGCCGGAAGTGGCCATGGGTGGCGGTCCCCCTCGTGTGGTGACATCAAGATCGTTACTGCCGACTGCCCCGGTACGCCGCCTCCACACCCGCTGCAAAATCAGCGGTGTGGCGGGCCGATGTATCCACCACGCATAGCGCGTCAGCTGAGGGGAAGCCGATAGTCGGGCGCCCCGCCATTTTCGCCATTGTGACGATGGGAGATCTGCCATGACTTCCGCCCTGCACCGCCTGGACAGGGGACTGCGCCTCATCGGGTTGTCCCGGAGGAAGCGCCCGACCGGCACCCCGTCCCGGCTCGGCCGAGGTCCCCATGGAGTGTCCGCCGTGGCCGTCATCCGCCAGGCCGTGCGCACACTTCGCACACGGTCCGGTTCGACCCGGCGGAGTTGACCGCATCGACTGGTGCGAGTGGGGTAGCCGTGCGACGTGCTGAGACTCGTATTGATGACCGGTCCTGCCCTGACGACGGCGCTCGGCGCGGCGCTCGCGTGGTGGGTATCGCCGTGGTGGTGGCTTCTGGTCGTGGTGGCGGCGGCCATGACGGCGGTGGCGGTCCGGGATGTGGTGCAGCGCGAGCACTCCGTCCTGCGCAACTATCCGCTACTGGGCCATCTGCGGTTCCTGTTGGAGGCGCTACGGCCGGAGCTGCAGCAGTACTTCATCGAGCGCGACTACGACGGTCGCCCGTACGACCGTGATGTGCGCAGCATCGTGTACGAACGGGCGAAGGGTGTGGACGCCGAGGAGCCGTTCGGGACGGAGCGGGACGTCGGTGCGGCGGGGTACGAGTTCCTGGTCCCTTCGCTGGCGCCCAAGGCCACGCCGGACCAGCCGCCCAGGGTCCGGATTGGCGGGCCGGACTGTGCCAAGCCTTACGACATGGCGCTGTTGAACATCTCGGCGATGAGCTTCGGATCTCTGTCGGCCAACGCGATCCTCGCGCTCAACCGTGGTGCGGCCCTGGGCGGTTTCGCGCAGGACACGGGTGAGGGCGGTCTTTCGGAATACCATCTGCGCCACGGTGGCGATCTGATCTGGGAGATCGGAACCGGGTATTTCGGGTGCCGGACGGACGACGGTGACTTCGATGCGGCCATGTTCGCCGAGAAGGCGGCCCATGACCAGGTGCAGTGTGTTTCCCTCAAGCTGTCGCAGGGCGCGAAGCCGGGCATGGGCGGAGTGCTGCCGGGCAGCAAGGTCAACGCGGAGATCGCGAAGGTGCGCGAGGTGCCGCAGGGGCAGACGGTGGTGTCGCCGCCGTACCATCGGGTGTTCTCCACACCCCGCGAGCTGGTGCGGTTCATCGGCCGGATGCGGGAGCTGGCGGGTGGCAAGCCCACCGGCTTCAAGCTGTGCCTCACCTCGCGGCGGCAGTTTCTGGCCGTGTGCAAGGCCATGCTGAGCGAGGGCGTCACTCCGGACTTCATCGTGGTGGACGGGGCCGAAGGGGGCACCGGCGCGGCCCCGCTGGAGTTCGCCGACCATGTTGGCACGCCGCTGACCGAGGGCCTGATCACGGTGCACAACGCGCTGGTCGGCACGGGGTTGCGGGACCGGATCAGGGTCGGCGCCAGCGGCAAGGTGGCCACCGGGAGCGACATGGTGAAGCGGATGGTGCAGGGGGCGGATTACACCAACGCGGCACGGGCGATGATATTCGCCACCGGGTGCATCCAGGCCCAGCGCTGCCACACCAACACCTGCCCGTCGGGGTGGCCACACAGGATCCTCGGCGGGCCCGCGCACTGGACGTGGGTGACAAGTCGGCGCGCGTGGAGCGGTTCCAGCGGGCCACGGTATACGGGGCGATGCAGATCATGGCGTCCATGGGCGTCCATGACCCCACCGAGCTGCGTCCGCACATGCTGCGGACGCGGGTCGACCCCTTCACCGTCCGCTCCCACGCGGAGCTGTCCGAGTGGCTGGCTCCGGGGCAGCTGCTCACCGAGCCCCCGGCGACGTGGGCCGAGGACTGGGCCGCCGCCAACCCCGGCCAGTTCACCGTCTGACCCGGCGCGGCCACAGGTCCGGACGCGGTCGGCGGCCGGGCCAGGTCAGTGTGCCAAGGGCTGGGCGCGGCGCAGGAGGCCCGGGTAAGAGCAGGCCGAGCCCCAGACGACTCCGCTCGCGCGTTGATGCGGTACGTCGCCTTCGTCCTCTTCCGAGGTGTCGCCGTCCACGGCCGCACCGTCGCCCTGCTTGGTGTCGCCTCCGGTCGGGTCAGTGAAGACCAGAGCGTCCAGCCGCCGGGGGCATCTGCCCGCCTGTGCGAGCCGAGCGGCGACCTCGGCTGCGGCCCGCTCGTCGGCCCGGGGCAGCGCGGAGCGGATGTCGTGGTGCCCCGGGGCGCTGTCGGCGGCTCGATCAGGTCCACGCGCATCTGCCGCAGCAGCTCGGCCCGCACCTGCTCCTCGCGGCGTTCACGGTGCCAGATCACGTCCACCAGGTGCGAGACGAGCTTGACCAAGTCGGTCTTCGTGCGCTCGTGGCACCCTCAGATCCCGCAACTCGCTGCGGCGCCGCTTCGCAGCGTGCGAGGTGAAGTCGTAAAATCCCAGCTCACGCCCTGCCCTCGCATCCGCGGCCACCACGAGGCGGAGCTCCGCGCCCACGATGGACCGTGCGCCCGCCGAGAACCGGCAGTCGCGGGAGGATGTGCCGACCTCCGATCACGGGCCGGGACGCGAGCGCCGTCCACGGCCCACATCGCTCGACGGCCACCCGGGAGACTCGCGTCGGCGCGAGCGCGTGAAGCGGGCCGAGCCGCTGGATCACCCGGCACACGGTCGCGGGCGGGACACCGAAGAGCGGAGCCAACCGCTTCGCCCTGGGATCCCGGGCGGTCGCACACGGGCCATGACGCTCCTTTTCCGCGCAGGCCGTTGACGATGCCGACCCGTACTGGCATCGTTCCCACATGGCATCGTTCCCATAGTGCCGCGATCTGCCGTGGGTTGAAAGGAAGTCACAGGCGTGCGCTGGATCCAGGTCGGTCAAGACGTCTACCGCTGGGAGGACACCTGTCACGTCTACCTCCTGCGGTGCGCGGACGAGGGGGTGCTGATCGACTTCGGCTCCGGGAAGGCGCTGGAACACCTGTCGGAGCTCGGGGTGTATCGGATCACCGACGTCCTGGTGACCCACCACCATCGCGATCAGGTGCAAGGTCTGTCACGAGCTGCGGCCCGGGGCATCCGCATCTGGGTGCCGCCCGTCGAACGCCATCTGATCGACGACGTCGACGAGCACTGGCGCACCCGCCCCCTGGACAACGACTACGACGTCCGGCAGGACCGGTTCTCCTTGCTGTGGCAGGTCCCCGTCACCGGAACCGTGCCGGAGTACCGCACCCGGCGTTTCGGTGCCTTCGACGTGTGCACGCTGCCGCTTCCGGGGCACACCCCTGGCTCGGTCGGCTATCTCGTCGAACTCCACGGCCGGAGGATCGCGTTCACCGGTGACCTGATCCATGGCGAGGGACGGGTCTGGTCCCTCGCCGCCACCCAGTGGGCCTACTCGGGATTCCACCCGAACGCCGGGCTCGAGGGGGTCGCCGCGACGGTCCTGTCCTGCCGCCTGCTGCTGCGGGAGCGGCCCGACATCCTCCTGCCGTCGCACGGAGAGCCGGTCCCCGACCCGGAGGCGGCCGTGGCCCGTCTCACGCCCCTGCTGCGCGAGCTGCTCGACTCCCGGCGGCGGACCCCGTGGGATCCGGACGCGATGCTGGAGCGGCCCTGGCAGCACGTCACGCCTCATCTGCTGCGCAACACCACGAGCGTGGCCCAGTCCTACGCCTTGCTCTCCGAACAGGGCGTGGCGCTCCTGCTGGACTTCGGCTACGACCTCACCACCGGGCTCCCCGGCGGGCACGACCGCTCCGCGCGGCGGCCCCTGCTCGCCTCGATCGAGGCGCTGCGCCGTCTGCACGGCGTGGACCGGGTCGAGGTGGCGCTGCCCACGCACTACCACGACGATCACGTCGCCGGGTTCAACCTGCTGCGCGAGGTGCACGGTACCGAGGTGTGGTCACCCGGGCACATTGCCGACGTCCTGGCCGCGCCCGGCCACTGGGACCTGCCCTGCCTGTGGTACGAGCCCATCCCCGTGGACCGTGTGCTGCCCGGGGAGGGCACGTTCCGCTGGCGTGAGTACGAGATCGGCGTCCACGACCTCCCCGGGCACACCCTTTACGCCGCCGCGTACTCCTTCACCGTCGACGGGCGCCGCGTCGTGGCCTCCGGCGACCAGCAGAACACCGCGTGGGACCCGGCGCGCGGCGAGCCGGAGATCCTCAACTACCAGTACCGCAACCGCTTTCGGATCGACGACTTCACACGGAGCGCCGATCTGTACCGGAGGCTGAGACCGGACATCATGATCAGCGGTCACTGGCCGCCCCGCGAGGTCACCGACGCCTACCTGGACATGCTGGCGGTCGAGGGCCACCGCCTGGCACGGCTGCACCGGGAGATCCTGCCGTCGGGCTTCGACGCCGAGGCGGAGGGATTCAGCGCCCGCCTCTCGCCCTACCGCTCCGTCCTGGCGCCGGGCGACACGCTGCGGGTCACCGTGGAGGCGCGCAACCCCCTGCCTCGGGCAGAGGTCGTCCGTCTGCTCCCGGTGCTGCCGACGGGCTGGAGCGCCGAGCCCGCGGTGCGTGAGGTGAAGGTCGGCGCCGGGGAGACGGTGACGGAGACGTTCGACATACGGATACCCGCTGCCGGACAGCGCGCCCCGAGGCAGCGGTTCGCGGTCGACATGACGGTCGGTCAGGTGGCACTCGGGCAGCAGGCGGAAGCGCTGGTGAGTGTGCGATGACGGATACGACGGGTCACCGCACCGCGGCCGTCCGTCCCGAGGTCGTGCACCACCGGGACGGCACCAGCGAGGTCCGTGCCGCCCGCTGGCGGATGACCGTGGCGGCGGACGGGCTGACGGCGCTGCTGCACGCGTCCGACGGCGGCCACCCGGTCGAGCTGCAACTGGCCGGTGTGCTCGACCGTACCGACGCCGTGGACGAGACGCTGGACGCCGGACCCGCCGAATGGCACACCGAGGACGGCCGCCCGGCACTGATCCTGCCGCGCCGCAGCACCGTCTGGCAGGAAGCGATCACCAGGGTGCTGTGTACCGACGAGGGACCCGAGCTGAGCTGGGAGGTGCGGGGCCGGGGAGCACTGCGCGATGTGCTGCCCCTCGCCGTGCGTGCCGCGTTCGGTGGCCGTGGCGGAGGACTGCGTCCCAGTGGCCACGCGTGGCAGACCCTGTTCAGCCCCAATCCCGGCGCGCCCGCACGCCTGTTGCGCGGTGCGCGGGAGAGCGCGGTCATCGGCGTGGTGGGGGATGCCCGCCCCGGGCGGGGACACTGGTTCTTCACGCCCGCGCCGCTCTGCCTGGCACTCACGCAGGACCGCTTCCCCGACACCACCGACCCGGCGCGCGCCCGTGGCACGCTGTCCTGGTGGACCGTGTCGACCGGTGCCCCGGTGGCGGACCTGACCTTCACGCAGATGCACTACGTGCCGTCCGACGACGGCTTCCACCTCAGACTGGACCACGAAGGGCACACCGAGGTGGACGGCTGGTATCGCACCCCCGCCGTCCTCGTCTCGCCGGGCCACGCGGACCCGTACGAGGGGCTGCTCGCCCACCGGCGCTGGCTGGACGGGCGTGGCTGGGCCGCCGTGGCGCGCGGCACGGAACGGCCGGCCTGGTGGAGGGAGCCGATGTTCTGCGGGTGGGGTGCCCAGATGGCCCGAGCCCGCGAGACCGGCCTGCCCGCCCCGGAGATGAGCACGCGGGCGGAGTACGACGCACACCTGGGGACGCTGCGCCGGCACGGCCTCGACCCGGGTACGGTCGTCGTGGACGACAAGTGGCAGCTGCGGTACGGCTCCTGGGAGCCGGACGAGCGGCGCTGGCCCGACCTGCGGTCCTGGATCGACGAGCAGCACGGGCACGGCCGGCGGGTGCTGCTGTGGTGGCGGGCGTGGTCCGCGGAGGGTGTGCCCGACGAGCTGTGCGTGCGCACGCCGGACGGCAGACCCGTCACCCTCGACCCCGGACACCCCGAAGCCCGTGCCTGGCTCGCCGAGAACGTCCGCCGCGTTCTCGCCCCCGACGGTCTGGGCGCCGACGGGCTCAAGGTCGATTTCACGGCCGACAGCCCCACCGGGGAGTCCTTGACCGGACGCGGGGGGCGGTGGGGCATCGCGCTGCTGCACCAGTACCTCGACACCCTCTACCGGTCCGCCAAGTCGGCCAGGTCCGACGCGCTGATCGTCACGCACACCCCCCACCCGGGCTTCGCCGATGTGACGGACATGGTGCGCCTGAACGACATGCTGCGCCTGGACGATCCCGACCCGTACGCGCCGGTGGTGCCGCAGATGCGCCTGCGCGCCGCCGTGGCCGCGGCGGCCTGCCCCGGAACCCTGATCGACACCGATGACTGGTGCGCCCCCGACCTGGAGCAGTGGCGCGCCTACACCCGTGTGAAGGACCAACTCGGCGTTCCCGCCCTGTACGTCTCCAGTCATCTGGACAGGACGGGCGAGCCGCTCGAGGAACTCGACTACGCTGCGCTGCGTGAGCTGTGGAGCCGGTGGCGTGCACGTCTCCGGGACATGGAGAAAGGCGGGGGTCGATGGCATCCGGTGGACCGGTGCGGGGCAAACGGTCCCGGGTAACTCTGCGCGACGTCGCCGAGTTGGCGGGTACCTCGCGGTCGACCGCGTCCCGGGCACTGAGCGGCACCGGTTATGTCGCGGAGCACATCAAGGAACGTGTGCAGGCGGCGGCGGACCGCCTCGGCTACGTGCCGGACGTGTCCGCCCGCACCCTGAAGGGTCGCTCAAGCGGTGTCATCGGTCTCCTGGTCTCCGACCTGCGCAACCAGTTCTACGCGGAGCTCGCCGCCGGGGTGGAGCACACCCTGTCGTCCGAGGGCTACCAGGTGGTGCTGGTCGATGACCACGGCAGCGCGGAGCGGGCCGTGGACGCCGCCCGCGCCTTCCTCGCGATGCGCGCCGACGGGGTCCTCCTCGCCCCCGTCGGTCGGGGGGCCACCGAACTGCTCGTGGAGCACGGCATGCCGGTGACGGAGGTCGACCGCCGCTCCGGCGTGCGGGGATGCGACGTGGTCACCATCGACAGCCGGGCGGGGGCCCGCGCCGCCGTCGACCACCTCCTGGCGCTCGGGCACCGGGCCATCGGGATCGTCGTCGACGAGACGTTCTGGGACACCGGCCGCGACCGGCTAAAGGGCTACCGTGCCGCGCTGCGCGCCGCGGGAGTGACCGCCGGGCGCCGACACGTCCTCGACCTGGGGCACACCGCTCGCTCCGCGCAGGAGGAAGTGTGGCAGTTCCTCGACGCGGAGCCCACGCTGACCGCGGTCTTCGCGGCCAACAACGTGGTGGCCGAGCTGGTGTGGCTGGAGCTGAAACGGCGGGGGGTGTCCGTGCCCGACCAGTGCTCCCTCGTCTCCTTCGACGACCTGCCGTGGATGCGCATGGTGGACCCTGGCGTGACGGCGGTGCGCCAGCCGGTGTTCGCCATGGGGGAGCGCGCTGCCGGGCTGCTGTTGGAGCGGGTACGCCGTGGGGGTGGCGGTCGTAGCGTCTCCGTTGTCCTGGAGCCGGAACTGGCGGTACGCGACTCCACGTCCGCGCCTCGCGGCTGAACCCGCAGATTCCCCCTGCCCGCAGGCTTCTCCTCCCCGCGGACTTCCCCCGGCGGACTTCTCCCGCCCGCAGTGCGCTCACCGCGGCGAGGCGTGCCGTAGCGCCTGCTCGCACGCCGCGCCGGCTGCCGACGCACGACTCCGGCCGGTGCCGTCAACGGCCCGTAGCCGTACCGGGACAACGATGCGGGGCCTCCACGTAATCAGTGTCTTGCGACCCGTTGACGCGCGGACACCGTGTGGTTACGTTCTCATGTGGGATCGATGCCACATCCCTGGGATCGCTTGACCAGCCTGCTGTCGCGTCAGCCTTCGATCTCCCCGTGTAGCCAGCTTCCTCAAAGGAGAGCCGATGGTGGCAGCACATCACCGCACCGCACACCGCATCCTCGCGCTGGTCTCCGTGACCGCCGCGCTCCCCGTCCTCGCGGGGTGCGGCGGAGTGAGCTTCGCGGACACCGAGTCCCCTACCTTCACCACCCTCGGCTACGGCATGGACGACGCCCTGGCCTCCGACCGGGTGGACACAGCGCGCGCCGCGCTGAAGGGTCTGCACGTCCAGGTCAACGAGGGGCAGTTCGACGAGCAGCAGTTCCTGTCGGCGGTCGCCGCCGGCGACCCGCCCGACGCCGTACACATGGACCGGACCCTGATCGGCGGCTACGCCGCCCGCGGTGCCCTCGTACCGCTGACCGACTGCATACGGAAGGAACACATCGACCTGGGCGTGTTCAACAAAACCGCGCTCACCGAGGGGTCACTCGACGGCACCGTCTACGCTCTGCCCGACTCGTACAACAGCCGCCTGCTGCTCATCGACGACAACGTGGTGAAGCAGAACGGCATGCGGGAGTCCGATGTGCGCACCGACGACTGGCACGCACTGCGGACACTCACCGAGCGGTTGAAGAAGACCGACGGTGCGAAGCTCACCCGCATCGGCTTCGACCCCAAGATCCCCGAGTTCTTCCCCCTGTGGGCCAAGGCCAACGGCGCGGATCTCATCAGCGCCGACGGACGCACCGCGCACCTGAACGACCCGCACGTCGTCCAGGCACTCACCTACGCGGTCGGCCTGATCAACGCGCAGGGAGGCTGGGGCCGCTTCAAGTCCCTGCGCGACTCGTTCGACCAGTTCGGCGCCAAGAACCAGTTCGCGACGGACCAGGTCGGGGCGATGCCGATGGAGGACTGGTACATCGACGTCCTCGCCGACTCCTCCCCCGACGTGCCGCTCTCGACCGGCGCGTTCAAGGACCGCCGTGGCAAGGCCCTGAACTGGACCTCCGGCTTCGGATGGGCCATCCCCCGGGGCACCCGCCACCTCGCGCGGGCCTGCACGTTCATCAAGACCATGACCGCCACCAGCACCTGGGTGCACGCCGCACGGACGAAAGCCGAAGAGGTCAGGGACGCGGGTCACGCCTACACGGGAGACGTGACGGGCAATCTGCGGGCCGACCGCATCATCGAGCAAGAGGTCTGGAAACCCACGGGCAACCCGGCGTTCGACCGCGCCACCCGCACCCTCTTCGACATCTCCCGGGAAGGTTTCGCCGTGCCCTCCAACGCCGCCGGTACGGAGTTCAAGAACGCCTGGCAGAACGCGGTGAACCGGGTGCTGTCGGGTGAGCAGAGCCCGCAGCAGGCCCTCGACCAGGCCCAGAAGGTAGCCCAGAGCGCCCTGGACATCGCCAACGAGGGCAGGTGACCGGGCTCATGACCAACACCACCGCACCGCGCGCGGTCGCCGCGACCGCGGCCGGCAAGCGCCGCAGCCGCCGCGAGACCTGGGCCGCCTACGGCTTCCTGTCCCCGTGGGTCATCGGTTTCCTCGTCTTCACCGCCGGCCCGATGATCGCCAGCCTCGTCCTGTCGTTCACGGACTACGACGGTATCGGCACCACGCACAGCGTCGGGACCGCCAACTACCGGCAGCTGTTCGACGACCCCTCGGTGGCCAAGGCCCTCACCAACACCCTGGTGTTCACCGCGCTGCGGGTACCCCTGCAGATGGCCGTCGCCCTGGTGCTGGCGATGCTGCTGATGAAGGCCGGCCGGGCGTCAGGAGTCTTCCGCACCCTCTTCTACCTGCCGGTGATGACTCCCCCGTCGCCGTCGGCATCCTCTTCCTGCTGCTGTTCAACGGCAACGTCGGCCTGATCAACGAGGTCCTGGGCTGGGTGGGGATCACCGGGCCCAGCTGGACGACGGACGCGCCCTGGATAAAGCCGGGCCTGGTGCTGACCAGCCTGTGGTCGGTCGGATCGACGGTGATCATCTACTTCGCCGCGCTGCGCAACGTACCGCGCGAGCTGTACGAGGCGGCCGAGCTCGACGGTGTAGGGCGCTGGAACCGGTTCCGCCACGTGACCGTGCCGCAGATCTCCGGCACGCTCTTCTTCACGCTCATCGTCAACACCATCGCGTCGCTGCAGACCTTCACCGAGGCCTACACCGCCTTCTTCGGCAGCGCCAACTCCCAGACGTACAGCAACGACGCCGCTCTGTTCTACGCGGTCTACCTTTTCCAGCAGGCCTTCCAGTACCTGCACATGGGCTACGCCTCCGCCCTGGCGTGGCTGCTCTTCCTCGTGATCGTCGCCATCACCCTCGTCCAGACCAAGGTCAGCAAGCGTTTCGTCTACTACGAAGGGGAGGAGCGGTGACACAGCTCTCCGCGACCGAGGCGGACGCCCGCCGCGCACACCGGGATAACCGGAGCGAGCAGACACCCCATGACACCGCGGACGGCGCCGCACGCCGGGGCCGGGACAAAGCGAGGCCCCTGAGCCGGGCCCTGCACTGGCTCGGTCTCACCGCCGCGGCCGTGGTGTTCCTCTACCCCTTCGTCTGGCTGCTCAGCGCCTCCGTCAAGCCCTCCCAGGACGTCTTCGACAACGCGCTTGTCCCGCACGTGTGGCAGTGGCGGAACTACTCCGCCATCTGGGACGCGGTGCCGCTGCTGACCTGGGTCGGCAACAGTGTCGCGGTGACCCTCGCCGCCGCCGTCAGCGTCACCGTGAGCAGCGCGCTGGTGGCCTTCGGGTTCGCCTACTTCCGCTTCCCCGGCCGCAACGCCCTGTTCGCCGTGGTGATCGGCACGATGATGCTGCCGGCCGCCGTCACGATGGTGCCGCAGTACCTGGTGTGGAACTGGCTGCACCTCGCCAGCAGTCAGGTGCCGCTGTGGGCACCCAATCTGTTCGGCAGCGCCTTCTACATTTTCCTGCTGCGCCAGTTCTTCCTCGGACTGCCCCGTGAACTGTTCGAGGCCGCCCGCGTCGACGGGGCCGGCTACTGGGCGCTGTTCTGGCGGATCGCCGTTCCCCTGTGCCGGCCGGCGCTCGTCGTCACCTTCATCTTCGAGGTGCAGGCGTCCTGGACCGACCTCGTACGCCCCCTGATCTACCTCCGCAACCCGGACCTGTACACCGTGCCCCGTGGACTCAAGGCGGTGCTGGATCAGTTCGGCGCCGGCGGTGAGATGCGCTGGGAGATCGTGTGCGCCGCGTCCGTCGTCGTCACCGTACCCATGATCATCGCTTTCCTCGTCTGCCAGCGGCACTTCACCGAGGGCGTGGCGACCACCGGAAGCAAGGGATGAGTAAGCAATGCCCCACCCCCCACACGACCGCGCCCGCGGCGCCGTACTCGCGCTGGACGTCGGCGGCACCAAGCTCGCCGCCGGTGTCGTACGCCCGGACGGTGAGGTCCTGTCGTTCGTGACCTGCCCCACCGGAGCGGCGGACGGGCCCGACGCCTCGCTCGCGCGCCTGTTCGCCTTGGGCAAGCACGCGCTGGACCGGGCGGGTGTCGACCCGGGTGACGCACCGGAACGGCTGACCGGCTGCGGCATCGGTTGCGGCGGGCCCCTGGACCCCGAGCGGGGCGTGTTGCTGTGCCCGCCCCACCTGCCGGGCTGGATCGACGTCCCCCTCGCCCGGCTCGCCGAGAGCGCCTTCGGCCTCCCCGCCGTCCTGGACAACGACGGCACCGCGGGTGCCGCCGGGGAGTGGCGCTTCGGAGCCGGGCGCGGTACGCGTCACCTCGTCTACCTCACCGTTTCGACGGGAATCGGCGGCGGCTTCGTCGTCGACGGGCGCACCTACCGCGGCGCCGCCGGCAACGGCGGCGAGCCCGGTCACATCACCGTCCGCTCCGACGGCCGGCCCTGCCGCGGCTGCGGCAGGGCCGGGTGCCTGGAGGCGTACGCCTCCGGCACCTCCCTGGGTGAGCGGGCCCGGGAGGCCGTCGCCCGGGGCGAAGCCAGCTCGCTGCCGGCCGACGCCACCGCCGCCGACGTCTCCCGCGAGGCACGCGCCGGCGACCCGCTGTCCGTCCGCCTGTGGGACGAGACCACCGCCCTGCTCGGCCAGGGCCTGACCTCCATCGTCAACCTCTACGAGCCCGAGGTCGCCGTCCTGGGCGGCGGAGTCACCCGTGCCGGGGAGCAACTGCTGGACCCCGTGCGCCGCACGGTCACGCGCCTCGCCATGGGTCCCGCGGCCCGGACGGTCCGCGTCGTGCGGGCGGCGAACGGCGACCGGGCCGGCGTGCTCGGCGCCGCCGCCATCGCCTTCGAACGGTTGCCCGACGCCCGCGACCTGCGGCGGGTCCAGGAGGCGGCAGCGCCGAACTGAACCGCCTCCCCCACAGCCGCCTCCCCCACAGCCGCCTCCCGCCGCGGGTCGGCTGACCCGCGCTCGCGAACCGGGCACGACACGTCCTCACCCGCACGACCACACGCACCCGCCCCTCCCGGCACCGGCCTCCGCCCGTCCCACCACGCCCCGCACGGGCGCCCCGCACGGCCGTACCGCACGGCCACAGCGCACGCTCGTCCTCCCAGGAGACACATGTCCGCCCCTGCCCCCCGCCCTGGCGCGCCCATCGCCCCGGCCGACCAGCTCGCCGACCACCTCGCCGCGGTGGAAGGGCTGTACGCCCTGCTGCCCGCGCTCCGCGCCGTGGGCGACCGGCTGATCGAGGTCTACCGCCGCGACGGCCGCCTGTACACCTTCGGCAACGGCGGCAGCGCCGCCGACGCCCAGCACCTCGCCGGTGAGCTGATCGGGCGTTACCTGCGCGAGCGCCGCCCGCTACCCGCCGTCTCGCTGGTCACCGACCCCACCGTCGTGTCGTGCATCGGCAACGACTACTCCTTCGACGAGGTCTTCGCCCGCCAGATCAAGGCGCTGGCCACGCCCGCGGACATGGTGATCGCCTTCACCACCTCCGGCCGCTCCCGCAACGTCGTCCGGGGCCTGCAGGAGGCCCGCGACCGCGGAGCCGTGACCGTCCTGTTCGCCGGCGGGACCGCGGACGGCATGCCCGCCCGCGAACACGCGGACTTCGCCCTCGTCACCCCCGCCACCACCACCGCCCGCATCCAGGAGACCCACCTCACCCTCCTGCACCTGCTCAGTGAACACGTCGACGCCTGGGCCGCCGGAGCCGACGGGACGGGCGACGACGCCACGACAGCACCGCACGACGACCGACAGGAGACCGCCGCCGTATGAGCACGCCCCGCCCCTCCTCCCGCGACCGGCTGCTGCACCTGGTGGGCAACGCCCACATCGACCCCGTGTGGCTGTGGCGCAAGCCCGAGGGCCTCCAGGAGATACGCGCCACCTTCCAGTCCGCCGTCGACCGCATGGAGGAGTACCCCGACTTCGTGTTCACGTGTGACTCCGTGATGTACCTCGAGTGGATCGAACAGCACGACCCCGAGCTGTTCGACACCATCGCCAAGCGCGTCACGGAGGGCCGCTGGCAGGTCATCGGCGGCTGGTGGATCGAGCCGGACTGCAACATCCCGGCCGGCGAGTCCTTTGTTCGCCAGGCGCTGTACGGACAGCGCTACCTGTTGGAGAAGTTCGGCAGGGCCGCCACGATCGGCAGCAACCTCGACCCGTTCGGCCACAACGCCACCATCCCGCAACTGCTGCGCAGGTCGGGCATGGAGGGCTACGTCTTCCTGCGTCCTGGCCCGCATGAGCAGGTGCTGCCGGGCCAGTTCTTCCACTGGGAGTCCCCGGACGGCTCCCGCGTCACCGCCTACCGCCTGCCCAACGAGTACTGCGCGCCCGGCGCCGACATCGGCAACCACCTCGACAAGTCCCTGGCGCTGATGCCGCCGGACGAGCCCGAGCTCATGGTGTTCTACGGCGTCGGCAACCACGGCGGCGGGCCCACCAAGGCGAACCTCGAGTCCATTGCCCGCCTGGACTCCCTCGGTGGCCTGCCCACCCTCCGCCTGAGCCACCCCGAGGCGTTCTTCGCGCGGATACGCGACCGCGAGGACATCCCGGTGTACGCCGGGGAGTTGCAGCACCACGGCCCCGGCTGCTACTCGGCACACTCCGGGGTGAAGGCGTGGAACCGCCGCGCCGAGAACGAGTTGATGCGGGCCGAGAAGTGGGCGTCCGTCGCGGCCGTCGCCGGGGAGCCCTACCCCGGCGACCGGCTCACCGAGGCGTGGAAGCTCGTGCTGTTCAACCAGTTCCACGACATCCTGGCGGGCACCTCCATCCGGTCCGCCTACGAGGACGCGCGCGACGAGTACGGCCACGCCCGCTCGATCGCCGCCGACGTCCTCAACCGGTCCGTGCAGGCCATCGCCCGCCGCATCGACATCCCGATGCGGGAGGGCACCACGCCCCTCGTCGTCTTCAACCCGCACCCCTGGACCCTCGACGGCGACGTGGAGTTCGAGTTCGGCCAGGCGGCCACCGTGCGCCTGACGGACGACACCGGCGCTGCCGTACCCGTCCAGCCGACCCGCTCGGAGTCGACCATGGCGGGCAGTCGCGGGCGCCTCGCCTTCCGCGCGAGTGTCCCGCCGCTCGGCCACCGCGTCTACCACCTGCTGGCCGGCGCCGAGCGGGACGGTGCGGGGCCCGTGACGGCCACCGACACCAGCCTGGAGAACGAGTACCTCCGCGTCGAGATCGACCCCGCCACCGGCTGGCTGCGTTCCCTGGCCGACAAGGAGACCGGCGCCGAGCTGATGCCCGAGGCCCCGGGCGACCACGCCGTCGTCGTCGACGACCCCAGCGACACCTGGGGGCACCGGATCCACTCGTATGACAAGGCGATCGGCGCCTTCACGGCCCGCTGCTGCCGTCTGGTCGAGTCCGGCCCGGTCCGTGCCGTCCTGCGCGTCGAGAGCGCCTACGGCCGCTCGGAGATGGCGGAGGAACTCGTCCTGTCCGCCGGCTCGCGCCACGTGGAGGTGCGTACCGTCGTCGACTGGCACGAGCGGCTGACCCTGCTCAAGCTGCGCTTCCCCACCGCGCTCACCGACGTGACCGCCACCCACGAGATCCCCTACGGGCATCTGGAGCGCACCCCCGACGGCACCGAGGAGCCCACCCAGGCGTGGGTGGACGTCACCGGCACCCTGCCCGGTGGCGCGCGGGCCGGACTGACCGTGGTCAACGACAGCAAGTACGGCCACGACGTGCGCGGCGGCGAGATCGGGATGACCGCGCTGCGCAGTCCCGTCTACGCCTGGCACGAGCCGAAGGTCCTCGATGACGACGGCGTGTACGCGTACCTGGACCAGGGCCGGCAGGAGTTCCGCTACCTGCTCCTGCCGCACGGCGCCGACTGGCGTGCCGCCGATCCCGCACGGCGCGCCGCCGAACTGAACCAGCCCGTCTTCACCCTCCTGGAGACCTTCCACGGCGGCCCGATCCCGCAGGTGCGGGCCAACGTCGACGACGGCGCGGGAGCGGTCACCGTCAGCGTGGTCAAGGGCGCCGAAGACGGTTCGGGAGACCTGGTGGTCCGGGCCTACGAGTCCCACGGCCGGGCGGCTGCCGCCCGGATCACGCTGCCCCTGCTCGGCGAACGCGCGATCGAGGCCGACTTCGGGCCGTACGAGATCAGGACGTTCCGGGTGCCGCGCGACCCGGTACTGCCGGTGATCGAGACCGACCTGCTGGAGCTCGCTCCGGACGACACCACCGCCGCCGAGGACGCCTGACGTGCGCCTCCCCACAGACGGCTGGGAGCTGCGCGGCTGTCTCGGCGACACCTGGCGCTGGCTGAGCGGTCCGGGCAGGCCGGAAGGGGAACCAGGGTGGCTGCCCGCCCGGGTCCCCGGCTCCGTCCTCGACGACCTGCGCGAAGCCGGCGCCATACCCGACCCGTACCACGCGGCGGACAGCCTGCTCGGTGAGTGGGTGCCCCAGCGCACCTGGCTCTACCGGCGCCGGCTGACCGTACCGCCGCACGGGTCCGGCCGGCGGGTGCTGCTGCACTTCGAGGGGGTCGACCACGAGGCGACCGTCCTCGTCGACGGCGTCGAGGTGGGCCACCACGCCGGGATGTACACGCCCTTCACGTGTGACATCACCGACCGGGTACCCGACGGCGGCGGCGCCGTACTGCTCGCCGTCGCCGTCCACGCCGCGCCTCCCGGCGAGCCGCAGGTGGGCAGGACCGACCGGGTCCGCACCCACAAGTCCCGGATGGGCTACGGCTGGGACTTCTGTCCGCGCATGATCCACCAGGGCATATGGAAGCCGGTCCAATGGGAGGTCGCCGGGCCGCTGCGCCTGGCGGACACCACCGTCGCGGCCACCCTGGCCGAGGACCACACCCACGCGACGGTGGACGTCTCGGTCCGCCTCGACGCCGCCGCACCGGGCAGCGTCCACATCACCGTCCGCGACCCCGAGCGACACGTCGTCGCGCGGACGCGGGCGGACCACACGGCCGGCACCGACGAGGTCACGGCCTGCCTCACCGTCCGCCGGCCGCGCCTGTGGTGGCCCAACGGCCACGGCGACCGACCGCTGTACACGGTCACCGTGGACCTGCGGGACTCCGCCGGAAACACCGTCGGCCGGGCCGAACGCCACTGCGGCTTCCGCCGCGTCGCGCTGCGCCCCAACCCCGGCGCACCCGCCGGCGCGCTCCCGTACACCCTGGAGGTCAACGGTCGGCGGCTGTACGCCAAGGGATGGAACTGGGTCCCCCACGACGCCCTGTACGGCGCCGCACGTCCGGGCCGCCTGGACCACCTGCTCACGCTCGCCGCCGACGCGCACGTGACCCTGCTGCGGGTGTGGGGCGGTGGGCTGATCGAGACCGAGGAGTTCTACGCCGCCTGCGACCGGCTGGGCCTGCTGGTGTGGCAGGAGTTCAGCCTGTCCAGCTCCGGCATCGACAGCGTGCCCTCGGCGGACCCCGCCTACCTCGCGCTCATGGAGCGCGAGGCGCGGCACATCGTCCCCGCGCTGCGCCACCACCCCGCACTGGCGGTGTGGGGCCCGGGGAACGAGCTGCACGACACCGCGACCGCGCGCCCCCTGGCGGAGGCGGACGCCCCCGTCATCGCCGTCCTCGCCCGCGTCGTCGCCGAACTCGACCCCGGCCGGGCCTGGTTGCCCGGCTCCCCCTCCGGAGCTGCGTTCCTGAACCGGCTCGACCTGATCCGGGCCGACCCCGACGCGCAACACGACGTGCACGGGCCGTGGGAGCACCAGGGACACGGCGCCCACCAGAGGCTGTACGACGCGGGAACGTGCCTGCTGCACTCGGAATTCGGAGTCGAGGGCATGGCCAATCGCCGTACCTGGGACGCCGTCGTACCCGCGGACCGCCAGTGGCCCACCGGACGCGACAACCCCCTCATGGAGCACCTCGGCGCCTGGTGGAACAACACCCCGCTGGTACGGGCCGCGTTCGGCGGCCGGCCCACGGACGTGGACGGCATGCGCCGGGCCAGCCAGCAACTCCAGTACGACGGCCTGCGGTACGCCGTCGAGGCCAATCTCCGCCGGGCCCCGCGCAGCAGCGGCGCCCTGCCGTGGCAGTTCGACGAACCGTTCCCCAACGCCTGGTGCACGAGCGCCGTGGACCACCGGGGTGACCCCAAACCGGCCTACTACGGAGTACGCCGTGCCTACCGGCCCGACCACGTCTGCGCCTCCTTCGCCACCCAGGCATGGGGCGGTCACACCGTGTTCACGGCCACTCCCCACGCCTGGCGCGGCCGTCCCGGCTCCGGTGGCCCCCTGCGCGGTGCCACCGTGCTGGCCCGCGTCCTGACGGTGCGGGGCGAGACCGTCGGCGAGAGCGACGGCACGCTGAGCGTCCCCCGCACCGACGTCCCCGGGGAGCTGTTCCTCCTCGACCTGGCCCTGCGCGACGACGACGGCACGCTGCTCGCGGCCAACCGCTACGTCCACAGCACGACCGGCGACCTGGGACCGCTGTTCGACCTCGCACCGGCCGGGATCGAGGCCGCGACCGAACCCGGGCTCACCGCCGTACGCCTGACCCACACCGGCGGCCCGGCGGCACTCGGGCTGTGCCTGTCCGACGCCCGGCCCATCACGGCCCCCGGATGGGGCACACCCGACGACTCGATGCTCGACCTGCTGCCGGGAGAGAGCATCCGCATCCCCGTCACCTGGCGCGACGCCCCGACCGAAGGCCGCGCCCTGCTTCTCGAAGGCTGGAACATCCGTGCCCGCGTCCTCGACTGACCCGACCCCGCCGGCCCTTGGCATACCCCTGCCGCCGGAGCTCGTCCTGCGCGAGGAGGCCGACGGCCTGGCGCAGTTCCCCTACCTGGTCGGCCTCCTGGCCCCTGACGGGGCCTGCCTCCCCGTGCTGCCGGACGCGGTAGTGCGCGACGCCACGGGTGTGGTGGACGCGACGGGCACCGCCGCCGGCTTCCACGCCGAGCTGCGCCTGGAACCCGCCGGCCCCGGTATGCGCGCGGCGACCCTGACCGTCACCCGCACCGCCCCCGACGCCGCCGTCGCCGGACTCCGGGTCGAGCTGCGGCTCGGCCCCGGCGACGACCCCGGCTGGCTGGTCCCCGGCGTGTTCTACGGGCAGAACCGGCTGCCCGGCTCCACGCGCCCCTTCCCGCGTTTCGCGGCCCCGGAGGGGGACCCGACGGGCCTCACCGCCCTCGCCTGGTCCTTCCGGGCCGACCGGTGCGCCACGCCCGCCGTGTTCGCCCGCGACCGGCGCGGGGGCGCCGCGCTCGCCGTCGCGGAACACGGCAGCCTGGGCCAGCAGGGCGTCGGCTTCGCCCTGGCCGAGGGGGACCGTCCGGTCCTGCGGCTGCACGCCCCCTACCGCGAGGAGCCGGTGTCGTACTACGGCTCGGAAAAGCCCCGCCCCGCGGACCTCCCGGAGCACCTGTGGCAGCCGGGCGAGCGGCACATCCTGCACTTCACCGTGCACCTACTCGACGCCGACCCGCACGCCTACGCGCCCGTGCTCCGCGCCCTGCACACGGCCACCGGTACGCCGCCGGAGCCCGCCGCGTGGGTCGGCGTCCGCGAGGCGGCCGCCCTGAGCGCGGAGGGCCTGCACCGCTGGCACTACCGCCCCGACCCGCCCGTCCTGCTGGAGACCGCCGCCTTCGACCGGGAGGCGCTCGGCGCCCGCGGCGACCGGCAGGCCATGCACGTCTCGTGGATCAGCGGCGCACCGTACGCGCACGCCCTGCTGCTCCACGCCCGCCGCACCGGCGACACGCCCCGGGCCGAAGCCGCGATCGGCGTACTGGACCACATCTGCGCCCACCTCACTCCCGGCGGGACCTTCTGGGCCAGTGGACCCGCGACGGCGGCTGGTCCGCCGGCTGGACGGGCCACCGCGACCGGCTGCACGCCCGCACCCTCGGCGATGCCACCCTCTTCACGCTGCGCGCCCTGCGCGCCGAACGCGCCCGAGGCGTCGACCACCCGCTGTGGGAACAGGCGGTACGGTCCAACCTGGCGGCCGCCCTGGAGGGCCAGGACGCCACCACCGGACGACTCGCCGCGGCCCACCACCGCGAAACCGGCGCCGCCGTCGACCACCGCGGCTCGGCCGGGCTCGCGTTCGTCGGCGCGCTCGTCGAGGCCGCCGACCTGTTCGGCGATCCCGACCACCTGGAGGCCGCCCGGCGCGCGGGAGCGGCGTTCGCGGCCGACGTCACCTCCGAGTTCCTGTGCGGAGCGCCGGAGGACGTCTCGCTCGCCCCCACGTCCGAGGACGGCTACAACGCCGTCATCGCCTACACCCTCCTGCACGAGGCGGACGACGAGGACGGCCGGTGGCTCGACCTCGCCCGGCGGGCCGCCGACTGGACTCTGACCTTCCGCTACACCTACGACGTCCGCTTCCCCCCGCACACCCTGCTCGGCCGCTACGGATTCCGCACCCGCGGCGCGGACCAGGCGTCCCCCTCCAACCAGCACCTGCACGCCTTCGGGCTGATCTGCCTGCCCGAGACCGTCCGCCTCGCACGGCACCTCGGTGATCCGTACTACCTGCGCTCGGCGCGCGAGAACCTCGACTGCTTCCGGCAGTTCGTCGCCCGCGCCGACGGCGACTTCAACGCCTACCGCGGCATGGTCAGCGAACGCTTCTACCAGACCGACTGCTTCCAGGCCAAGGGCATGCTGCTCACCCTCTCCCACGCCTGGTCCGCGGGCGTCCTGCTGTACGCCTGCGAACACGCCCTCGACCTGCCGGAATTCCAGGAGGACCTGTGACCACCGACCGTCCCGGACACGCTGCCGTACTGCGCTTCCCACCCGGATTCCGCTGGGGCACCTCGACCTCGGCGTACCAGGTCGAGGGCGCGGTCGACGCCGACGGGCGGGGCGAGTCCATCTGGGACCGCTTCAGCCGCGTGCCCGGTGCCGTCGACAACGGGGACACCGGCGACGTCGCCTGCGACCACTACCGGCGTCACCACGAGGACGTCGCCCTCATGGCCCGCCTCAACACCAACGCCCACCGCTTCTCCCTGGCATGGCCCCGGATACTCCCCGACGGACGCGGCCGGGTGGAGAAGCGCGGGCTCGCCCACTACGACCGCTTCATCGACTCCCTGCTGGAACGGGGCATCGAACCCCTGGTCACGCTCTACCACTGGGACCTGCCCCAGCCGCTGCAGGACGCCGGAGGCTGGCGCATCCGGGACACCGCCGAGCACTTCGCCCGGTACGCGGCCGTCTGCCGGGATGCCTTCGGCGACCGGGTGCGCGACTGGGTGACCGTCAACGAGCCGTGGATCGTCGGCCTCCTCGGCCACCAGCTCGGCCTGCACGCGCCCGGGGAGAAGGACCTCAAGGGCTCGGTCACCGTCATGCACCACCTGCTCCTGGCCCACGGCCTGGCGGCCGCCGAACTGCGGACCGGCGCACGCGCCGGCACCAGGGCCGGCATCGCCTACAGCCTCTTCCCGCACACTCCCGACGACGCCGCCGACCCCGCCGACCGGGAGGCGTCCCGGCACTCCGACGGATACGTCAACCGCTGGTTCCTCGACCCCGTCCACGGACGCGGCTACCCCGCGGACATGCGCCGGCACTGGGAACGAGCCATCGGCGACCTCGACTTCGTCCGGGACGGCGACCTCGCCACCATCGCCGCCGGCAGCGACTTCATCGGCGTCAACTACTACACCCGCCGCATCGTCCGCGCCGACCACGGCGACGGTCCCTGGCCCTGGAAGGTCGTCGAGGGCCGCCCCGGTGTGCCGCGCACCGACCTCGGCTGGGAAATCGTCCCGGGCGACCTGCGGGAGCTGCTGCTGAGACTGCACGCCGACTACCCCGGCGTACCGCTGCTGGTGACGGAGAACGGCGCCATCTACCGCGACGAGCCCGCCGCCGACGGCGCCGTGCACGACGAACGCCGCATCGACTTCCTCCACGGCCACCTCAAGGCCGTCCACGAGGCGCTCGCCCTCGGCGCGCCAGTGGAGGGCTACTACCACTGGTCGCTGATGGACAACTTCGAGTGGGCGATGGGCTATTGGCCCCGCTTCGGGCTCGTCCACGTCGACCGGGAGACGCGGCGCCGCACGATCAAGGACAGCGGCCACTGGTACGCGCGGGCGGCCGCGGAAGGCGCCATCCCCGCTGTCCTCTCGCCCACGGGGGCGGGCCGGTGAACCCCGTCCGGGAGCCGGTACCGACCGAAGGCCCCCCGTCCGGACACCGGCGGGTCCCGCCCCCGGGGACACCGCCCGCGCCCGCGTGCCCCGGCCCGTACGGGACCGGAGGGCACCGTACGGCGACGAGGCCGCCGGACGAATCCGGCGCAGTGCGCCGGAACGCCGCCAGCCGCGCGCCCCGCGGGACCGTCGAAAGCACGCCGGGACGCCGTCCCCCGGTCGCGCCCCTGTCCACGCCGACCGTCCGGCCCGTACAAGAGGCGGTATGAACCCGCACCCCGACACCACGCTGCTCGCCGGCCTCGACATCGGCAGCACCCACTGCAAGGCGCTGCTCACCGACCTCGCCGGGAACGTGGTGGCCCGCGCCCAACGCGGCACCCCACGCGACCGGGACGGTCACACCCACCCGGCGGGCGAAATCGTCGACGCCGCCCTGGACGCGCTGCGCAGCTGCGTACGGCGGGCGGGACGCGCGCCCGCCGCCGTGGGGCTGACCGGAATGGCCGAGGCCGGTGCCCTGCTCGCGCCGGACGGGGGCACGCTCACCCCCGTGCTCGCCTGGTCCGACCCGGGGCCGGCCCCCCACGCCGACCGGCTGCGCACCGCCTATGGGGCCCTCGCCCTGCACGCCCGCACCGGGGTCCTGCCCAGCGCGAAGGTCCCGCTGGCCAAGTGGTGCGCCCTGGTCGCCGAAAACCCCGACCTGCCGTCCCGGGCCAGGGCCTGGGCGGGCGCCGCGGACCTCGTGGCCCACACCCTCACCGGCAGGCTCGGCACGGACGCCACCTTCGCCCAGCGCACACTGGCCTGGAGTCCGCACACCGGCTCCTGGGACCCGGGGCTGCTGGCCGAGTCGGGACTGACCGAGGACCACATGCCGCCCGTGCGTCCGCCGGGCCACCCGGTCGGCCGCGTCACCACCGGGGCGGCCGCCGCCACCGGACTGACCGCCGGCACCCCGGTCGTCGTCGCCGGCCACGACCACCTGGTCGGAGCCTGGGCGGCGGGCGTACGCGCGGTGGGACAGGTCGCCGACTCGATGGGAACGGCCGAGGCGGTCCTCACCGTCACCGCCGAGGTGCCGGACACGACCGCCGCGGCCCGGCAGGGTATGTCCTACGGCCGCCACGTCGACGGCACCCACTGGATCGTGCTGGCCGGGATGCGCAGTTCCGGGGCGCTCGTCGAGTGGTTCTGCGACCGCTTCATGGGGATGGCGGCCACTCGGGGCGCCGAACGGTACGACGCGTTCGCCCGCCTCGTCGAGACGGCCCCGCAAGCCCCGACGGGTCTGCTCCTCGCGCCCTACCCCGAGGGGCGGGCCTGCCCCGAGCCCGCCCCGGACGCCCGCTGCGACATCCTCGGCATGAGCCCCCGCCACGGCCTCGCCGACCTGGCCCGAGCCCTGCTCGAAGGGGCCGCGCACCACGTGCGGTGGATGACCGACACCCAGGCCGCCCTCACCGCCCGCCCCCCGGCGTCCGTGACCCTCCTCGGAGGCTCCACGCGGCAGCACACCTGGACGGCGGTCAAGGCGGCCGTCAGTCCCTGGCCCGTCCGCCTGTGTCACGAACCCGAGGCGCCCGCGCTCGGCGCCGCCGCCTGGTCCGGCGCCGCCCTCGGCCACGATCCCGCAGCCCTGCGGGCCACCGCCACCGAACTCGTCCCGGACCCGGACACCGCCCGTGCCTACCGCACCGAGCACCGGCACCGGTTCCTGCCCCACGTCACCCGATCCACCGAGCCGTCCACCGGGCCGTCCACCGGGCCGGACCTGCCGGAGACGGCACCGCGCCCGTGCGCGACCGACGCCGGACCCCACCACCGAGGAGACCGTTCATGACCGCCCCCCGCCACCCCGGCACCCTGGCCGGAGGCTCCGTAGCACCGGCCGCCCTCGCCCGTCCGTCGGGCACCTTCGCCATGGTCGCCGCCGACCAGCGGGACTCGCTGCGCACGATGCTGGCCCAGCGCGCCGGGCTGCCCGGCGACGCCGTGCCCGACGACCGGCTCACCGATTTCAAGCTCGCCGTCGCGCGCGAGCTCGGCCCCTTCGCCTCCGCGCTGCTCCTCGACCGGGACTACGGCTACCACCAGGTGACGGCCGAGGGCGCCCTGCCGGACGGCTGCGCGCCCATCCTCGCCGTCGACGTCCTCGACCAACCCCCCGGCGGCGCCGTCCACGACACGTCCCTCGACGAGGAGGCCGATCTGAAGGCCGCTGCCGCCGAGGGCTGCCGCGGACTGAAACTCCTCGTCATCTGGCGCCGGGACGACCAGCGCGACCGGCGCGTCGCCCTGGCCCACCGATTCGTACAGCTGTGCCGCGACGCCGGTCTCGCCTCCGTCCTCGAGCCCGTCGCCCGGCCCACCCCGGAGGAGGAGGCGGCGGGCACCTTCCGTCTCAACGACTCCATCGTGGAGGCCGCCCGCGAACTCGCCCCCTCCGGGCCGTCCGTCTACAAGTGCCAGGTCCCGAACGGCGGCAGGGGGACCGTCGCGGAGATCGCAGCCCAGGCGGAGCGCATCGACGCGGCCGTCGACGTGCCCTGGGTCGTCCTCTCCCAGGGTGTCTCCGCCGACGACTTCCCCCGCTCAGTCGAGGCCGCCTGCCGCGCCGGCGCCTCCGGTTTCCTCGCCGGACGCGCCCTGTGGACCAACGCCCTGGACGCCCCCGAACCCACCGCCGCCCTCCGCGGCCCCAGCGCCGACCGGTTGCGCCGGCTCGCCGACGTCGTCGACACGCACGGCCGTCCCTGGTGGACCGCCGCCGCCGTCAAGGAGGTCACCGCCTGATGCCCGCCACCCGACCCCGGGTCTGCGTCCTGCACACCGTCGCCGCCCTGCCGTCGGTCTTCGACCCACTCGTACGGGAACTCGCGCCCGGTGTGGACGCCTACCACGTCGTCGACGAGAGCCTGCTCGCCGACACCGTGGCCCTCGGACCCCTGCCGCGCACGGCCGCCCGCCTCGCCGGCTACGTGACCTCGGCCCGGCACGCGGGCGCCGACGCCGTACTCGTCACCTGCTCCTCGGTCGGGCCCTTCGCGGAAGCGGCCCGGCCGCTCGTCGACATCCCCGTGTTCCGGGTCGACGAGCCCATGACCGAACAGGCGGTGGCACACGGAACGCGCATCGCCGTACTCGCCACGCTCGACTCCACGCTGCGCCCCACCACGGACCTCGTCCGCCGCCAGGCGGCGACACGCCGAGCGGACGTGACCGTGACCACCACCACCTGTCCGGGCGCCCACCAGGCGCGCGTCTCGGGCGACACGGCCCGCCACGACGACCTGATCGCGGCGGAGGCGCGCCGCCTGGCCGCAGACCACGACGTGCTGGTCCTCGCCCAGGCGTCGATGGCCGCCGCCCTCGACCACCTGGCGGACGGGCCGATCACCGTGCCGGTTCTCTCCTCCCCGCGCACCGGGACCGCTCAACTCGCCGCCGTGACGGCGCGTGCGGAGCGTACGTGAGCCGATCCGGCCGGGTGGCGGACGGCTTCACCGGGGCGACCGCCCCGCGCGGTGACCCAGCGGCGACCGGCCGCCGGGTCACCGTCAGCATCAGCCCCTCCCACCGGATCCCGGTGGGCACCGATGCCGCGGTCGTCGCCCTCGAAACCCCCAGCGCGCCGCCCGAGGACTCCGTCGCGGCCCCCCTGGGCTACCACCGGACGCCGGTACGCGCCGGTTTCGACCGCGCATCGTCCACGTACCGTTCCACCTCCGCCTCCACGGGGCGCGGCAACGCAGGCCCCGTCACCGACGCCCTCCCGGAGGCCACCGGGCCGACGACCGCTCCCCGGTGCGCGCGGCCCACGCGGCCCACGGCGTCGTGGCCGGCCGCCGGGCCCCGCACCGCACCGTCCGCACTTTTGGCCACGACGCCTCCGCCGAACCGCGCCCGTGACCACCACGTGACACGGCCGACCGGCCCCTCCCGCCCGACACACCACGCCCGTCCCGCACCGCGTCGACCCACCGATCGCGACCGGCCCACGGGCCCGTTCCAGGAGACCTGCCATGCCCACACCGTCCACATGGTGGCGCAACGCCGTCGTCTACGAGATCTACGTACGCAGCTTCGCCGACGGCAACGGCGACGGCGTGGGCGACCTGCCCGGTGTCACCGCGCGGCTGGACCACATCGCCGACCTCGGAGCGGACGCCGTGTGGCTGACCCCGTTCTACCGCTCGCCCATGGCCGACGCGGGGTACGACGTCGCCGACCCCCGCGACGTCGACCCGCTCTTCGGCACCCTCGCCGACTTCGACGCCCTGCTCGCCCGCGCCCACGACCTCGGCCTGCGGGTGATCATCGACATGGTCCCCAACCACACCTCCGCCCAGCACCGGTGGTTCCAGGAGGCGCTGGCCGCGCCGCCCGGCAGCCCGGCCCGCGCACGGTACGTCTTCCGCGACGGCCGGGACGGCGGCGCCCTGCCGCCCACCGACTGGCAGTCGGTCTTCGGCGGCCCGGCCTGGGAACGCGTCCCGGACGGCCAGTGGTACCTCCACCTGTTCGCTCCCGAACAGCCCGACCTCGACTGGTCCCACCCCGAGGTCGCCGCCGAGTTCCACGACACGCTGCGCTTCTGGCTCGACCGCGGCGTGGACGGCTTCCGCTTCGACGTTGCCCACGGCATGGCCAAGGACCTCACCGAGCCCCTGCGGGATCTCGGGCCGCACCAGGTACACCACTCCATCGTCGGGGACGGCTGGGAGGGCGGGCACCCCTTCTGGGACCGCGAGGAGGTACATGGCCTGCTGCGGGGCTTCCGTGAGACGGTCGATGCCTACGCCCCGGCACGGGTCACCGTCGCCGAATCCTGGGCGGCGCTGGAGCGGCGATCCCTCTACACGCGCCCGGACGAACTCCACCAGGCGTTCAACTTCGACTTCCTCACCGCCGCGTGGGACCCGGCAGCGCTGCGCGCGACCATCGACCGGTCGCTGGCGCTCGCCCGGAGCACGGGCGCCGCACCCACCTGGGTCCTGTCCAACCACGATGTGATCCGGCACGCCTCCCGGCTCCAGCTCCCCCCGGGCACCGACCCGGAAGCCTGGCTGCTCTCCGGGGGCGCCGAGCCGGTCGTCGACGCCGGGGCGGCCCTGCGCCGGGCCCGCGCCGCCGCGCTCCTGCTGCTCGCCCTGCCGGGCGCCGCCTACCTCTACCAAGGTGAGGAACTGGGCCTGCCCGAGGTGGCGGACCTGCCCGACGATGTGCTGTGCGACCCGGTGCGCCGCCGCTCCGGGGGAAGGCGCAAGGGCCGCGACGGGTGCAGGGTGCCGCTTCCCTGGAGCACGGAAGCCCCCTCGTACGGCTTCGGGACGGCCGAACCGTGGCTGCCCCAACCGGGCTCGTTCGGCGCGCTGTCCGCCGCGGCCCAGCGAGCCGACCGGGACAGCGTCCTCAACCTCTACCGCACGGCCCTGCGTATCCGCCGCACCGTTCCGGCCGACACCGAACTCCTGTGGAACTCCGGTACGGGCACCCTGGATTTCACGGTGGGCCCATTGCGCTGTGTGCTCAACCCCGGCCACGAACCGGTCCCCCTGCCCGAGGCGGCCGCTCCCCTCCTGGTGAGCAGCCCGCTACCATCGACCGCCGGCGCACTACCGCCGGACACGGCCGTCTGGTACGCCCACCGCCCTGGTTCCGGCGCCGGCTGACCAGACGGCGGCCACAACGAGGCGCCGGCACCTGCCGCGGGGAACGGCGACGGCACCTGGCAGCGATACGGGAACGGCAGCGGGCGGAGCCGAGGGGGTTCGCTGTTCGGCCACTCGATGAACAACCGCCCTGTCCGTCAGGCTCCAGGCGTGGCGCAGCTCTTCGAGGGGGGCCGTCCCTCGGGCCAGGCGACGGTGAGGAGTTTGGGGTGCCGGCCTACGAAGTCGAGCTGGGCCACGGCGACCGCCTTGTTGTAGGGGTGGCCGGACAGGTCGAGGCAGATCCAGCCGCTGGCCCCTTCCACCTTCCGTCCGCCGGTCAAACGGGACCAGTTGGCGGCGACCTCGGCGAGGTCGGGCAGCTTCTGCCCCTCCCTGTACGCGCCCTGGATACCGGCGACGGCGGTGAGGCCCGCGTCGTACGTCGCGACGAGCGTGCCGTCCATGATGTCGTCGTCGCTCAGGGACATCCCGTCCCTGTTCTCCGCCGTATGGAGCAGGGCTTCCAGAGCCTCCCTCGACCCGCCCGTCTTCGGGGCGGAGGGGCCCTGCCAGGCATCGGGGTGGAACGCGGTGGCGTACTGCATACGAACCTTGACCGGGCCCCGCAGTCCCTCCCGGTCGAGCCGTGGGTCCACGGTGAGGCGGCCCGCGTCCGAGCCACTGATGACGGTCAGGTCCTTCCTGGCGCAACTCAGGCTTCGCACCAGCGAGTTGAGGAAGTGTCGCAGTGACTCCGCGCGGCCCGCGAAGAGGACCGTCTCGATCTCCGGCGTCTGCCGGCAGACCTCGCCGGAGATGTCCGCGATCACCTCCTCCCTCGTACGGTCCTGCTCCCCATTCTCCGAGGGCGGGTAGGTCTGCGGAGGGAACGGCGACGCCTTCACGATCTGCTGGAATCCTGAGCGCAGACTCTTCACGTACAGGTCGCTCGGGTTGTCCTCGCTGACGAGGACCGACCGCTGCGGGTCGAGGTCTGCGAACGTGTCGACCAGAGCGCGCTGCTGGTCGTCGAGGTCGGCCATCACCCGGGCGACCCCGGTGGGGGCGTTGTCCCCGGTGACTGCCGGGCCCGGTGCGGTCGACGCGCTGACCACGGGAATGCCGCGTGCGGCGAGGCGCGAGATCACCTTGTTGGTCCGCGCGGTGTCCGCGTCGAGACCGATGACGGCGCGCAGCGGGGACGAGACCTTGGTCAGGTCCTCCAGTTGCGTGGCGACCCTCGCCCAGTGGGCGCCTTCGCGACCGTGGTTGGCCAGCAGGAGGCGGACCTTCGGCCCCTTGCCTGCCGCGCCGTTGACGCGCTGCTGGGCCAGGAGGGCCCCGTCCAGTTTGTGCTGGATCCGCCGTTGCTCCTCCGAGTCGGACGCGGTCATCGAGGTCATCAGGGCGATGGCGACCGAGGGAGCGCCGCTGTGCAGGACCCTGTCGTTCTCGTTCTTGATCCGTCTCGAGACCTCGGAGGTCCCCTCGGTGAACACGTACCGGCCGTCGGTGACCCCGACGCACTCGCTGTCCACCTTGGCCACGCCCCCCCGTCGCGCACTCTTCCGTGTCCCGCACGTACAGATAGGTGCCGCCACCGAGCAAGCCGGCGACCAGGGACAGCGCGAGGACCACCCGGCCCGGCCGCCGCAGCCGCAGCGGTCGCGGCGCATTCCACTGCCACCGCGCCCGCTTGCCCCCGCCGGGGGTGGGTTCCGGCGCGGCAAGGAGCGATCGGGCCCGTGCCTCGGTGGCCCGTCCGGACCGCGCCTCCTCCTCGGCCGCCCGCCGCACCTCCTCCGCCGCCGCCCGCCGTGCGTCTTCCGCGGCCCGCCGTGCCTCCTCCGCCCGCCGGCGCGCCTCCGCGACGGCCCACCGGTTACGCACCAGCGCGATGCTGGTGCCGCCGTTGCGGGCCCGCTGCTGCGGCCTGGGGCGATCCTTGGCGGCAAGCTCGCGCCGCAGATGCTGGAAGATCGCGTCCATGCTCAACGGGTCGGGCCCGTTGGGGACTCCCCTTTCCAGGGCCTGGAGCAGTTCGCCCGTGAAGGCCGTGTACTTCTCGCCGGGCGGGGCGAGGGCCTGCTTGGTCGCGGCGGCGGCGGTCATGACATACGTCCCCTCGACCGCGACCGAGTCGGCGACGTCGACGGATCCAGCGGACCCGGTTGTCGCTGCGGCCCTGGCGCCCGAGCCCATGTAACCGTCCAGCGCACGGCCGCCGTAGCAGCAGTCCAGGATGACGACCCGGCTGCGGGCGGTGGCCTCGTCGACCAGCTGAGAGCGCAGCAGATCATACGAGACACCCCTGTAGATGCGCTCCGCGTGCGAGGAGGGCAGCGCCAGATACAGATCACCCTTGAGCGAGACCAGGCCGTGCCCGGCGAAGTACACCAACAGGGCGTCCTCGGCCTCGGCCGCTGCGGCGTGCACGGCGTCGAGCACCGTCTCGGTGGAGCGGGGGTTGGACAGCACCGTGCAGTGCCGGGGACTCAGACCCCACAGGTCGGGCTCGGTGAGCAGTGTCCTCAGCCGCCGCAGGTTGCCCGCCACGGCGGGCAACGGCTCCATCTTCTGGTAGCTGCTCACGCCGATGAGTACCGCGCGCGATGCGGCCGGGTCGGGGAGACCCGCCACGGGACTCACCCGTCATCCGCCCGCCGCTGTGCCGGCTCCGCCTCCCCCGCGCCCTCTTCCAGCCGCGCCACGGCCCTGCGCAGGGTCTCCGGGGAGGCGTCCCCGAGGACGACCGTCGTGGCGTTGACCGTCAGGTGGACCGGCGGGGCCGAGGGCCGGGCGGAGCGCCAGGCGGCGTAGGCGGAGATCACCACGCCGAGAACCGAGCACGTGACATTGATGTACTCGACGCCCCCCATGGCGCCGCTGCCCGGCTCGGCTGAGCCGGCCCGCACTTCGGCCACGCCCTTGACGTCCTCGTCCTGGCGCAGCCAGCGGTACAGGTCGTGCAGCGCGTCATCGCCGTTCACCGTGGCACTGATCCGGACCAGCATCGTCACCCCCGTCGTTCCGGCTCCCGGTCTACCTTAGGCGGAAATCCGGCACCGCGACGGCAGTTGGGAATCGGGGGCAGTCGCAGGCGGCGCGTGGGCGACTTCCTCGGCGTTCACCAGTCGTCCGCTCGGCCGGCGGGCCGCCAGGGCGGCGCACTCGAGCGTCGGGGTCGTCGGCGGCTGACGGGAGACGACCCACCCAGGGGGAGACGGCCCACCCAGGCGCGTCCGCCGTGCCGGGGTTCACGCAGGACGTGAATGCCCTCTCATAGGTGGTCGGCCGCCGTCGCACGGGTCAGTGCCAGGACGGTGCTCGGATCGAGTACGGGCAGCTGGTGCTCGAGAACTCGGGGTCCCGTCCGTAGTGTGGTGACGTCCCGCACGTCGAGGACGCGGTCGCCGTCGAAGACGACCGGTAGTGCCTGTCCTGGCTGTCCGGCCGGACGACGCGCACACTGGCCCCTTCTCCATTTCGCCGTCCGCAGGGGCCGTTCAGGGTTGAGCGGTGCGTTCGGTGGTACGGGGTCAGCGGTAGGTTCCGGTCGAGTCCCGGAGGGCGTCGACGGTCGTGGCGGTGAGGTCGCGGCCGCGGGTCTCGGGCCGAGCTCCACCGCGAGGCCGCCGATGACGCAGGAGGCGATGACGAACAACGCGACGCCCCGGGAGCGGCCTCCCGTCGCGGCGACGAGGGCCACGGCGATGAGCGGGGTCAGTCCGCCGGTGACGGCGCCGGCGACCTCCCGGTACCTCATCGACGGAGCGCTGGCCGAGCTGGGCGGGATCGACCCGCTGGTCAACAACGTGGGAGGCGGCGACGAGGCCGCCCTCGGCTTCCTGGACGCCGACGACACCCAGTGGATGCGCATGTTCGACATCAACGTCCTCGCCCGGACCATCCGCCGGGCTGCCACCGTCGGCGGATCAGCGACCGGATCATCTTCGACAAACTTCTGCAACTGCTGCGTTTCGGCTGTTCTTACGAGGCGATCGCCGACACGACGTGCTCGGCCACCACGATCCGCAACCGCCATGACGAGTGGATCCGGCTCGATGTCTTTGCCATCGTCAAGCAGATCACGTGGGATTCCTACGACCGGATCGTTGGCCTCGTCCTCGACCAGATCGCAGTCGACGGCGCCATCACCAAGGCTCCCGGTGGCGGCGGGATCGCCGGGCGCTCACCGGTCGACCGCCGCAAACAAGGCTTGAAGCGCTCGGGGATGACGGATGGATACGGAATTCCGCTCGGCAGGGTTCTGGCCGGAGCGAACCACCACGACTCCCCCACTACTCGCCCCGACCCTGGACCGCCTCGACGACTTCGGGCCGTTACCCGACGACGTCACCGTGCACCTGGACGCCGGCTACGACTCGGCCAAAACCCGCGCGCTGCTCAGCGGACGTGGCCTTCACGGCCGCATCGCACACAAAGGCGAGAAAGCACCGATCCAGGCCAGCCGACGTTGGCACGTCGAGCACACGCACCCCCGGCAGAACGCCTTCCAGCGACTCGCCCGCTGCTACGAACGCAGCGCCACCGTCATCGACGCCTTCTTCGACCTCGCTGACACCATCATCACCGTCCGCAGCCTGATCCGACGATCATGGACAACCCACCGCTGAGACGGACGCCCGATCCGCCGGCCATGACCCTTCGCCTTTCCGCCTGTCCCCCTGATTTATCCCCAGTCGCAGGAGTAGCCGTAGTGGCGCGTGCCGACCGGGTGGCCCGCTGGGAGCGGCTCACCGTTCAGCGGCGGGATCTCGATGACGTCCCATCCGGGCATGCCGTCTGCGGTGAGATGCTCGTCGAGGCGGATGACGTTGTCGCACTGCCCGTCTGAGTAGGTGAACAGGGTCAGGTCGACACCGAAGGGAGGCTCCTTCACCTCCGCCGCCACCGGAGCCAGGAGCCAGGAGCAGGCCCAGCGCACCTCGTCCGGATGAGAGGTAATGACACTCTCGGAATGACTGAACGAGCCTGATCCCATGTCGAGAGTGAGCTCGTAGTACGAAAAGGGAAGGTCTTCCGGCATGTCGGCGTCGTCGGCCCATGCGTTCAATGTTGCGATCCCAGCGCGGGCGGCAGGGTCATCGGGGGCGGCTTGCAGTGTTTGCGTGTAGAGGGCGTGCGCCTCATCCCGCCGACGGACGAGGGTGCGCTCGTCCTCGCCGTGCGCGTTCGCATTGTCGTCATCGATCTTCCAGTAGTTGATCTGCTGGACGAGTCGCCCGGCAAGCAGCACGGCGGCGAGGCGATCGTCCGGGCGGGTTCGCAGGGCGGCACGGAGCCACTGTTCCTCCGGCCACGTGAGGAGGAAGTCGGGGTTCCTGAGATGCTCCAGGGAGTCACTCCTGAGCATGCACAACAAACGCCCCAGCTCACGAGCGGCGTCAGGACCCCCAGCGGCCGCTGCGGCCCGCAGCCTCTTGATCGTCTCATCGGTGATTGCCATGGCCCGCGAGGCTAGCCGAACCATCAGACTGCGCCTTGCTCAGAGCAGCCTGCGATGTGTGGCCACGTCGCGCACGCGAGCGAGAAACACACGCCTATTTGCGTGGCCTAAGTGGTCGGCTCCGGAAGTCCTTCAGGGGTCTCGCGCCATGGCCTCGCGGGCCGGCTCCGGGCACGACCAATGCGACAGTGGCGCGCCGGCGTCGAAGGGAAGCCGACAGGCCAGGGCCTTGACCTGGGCGACCTGCAAGGCGGTGAAGCGGGGCGGACGGCCGGAGCGCTTGCGGTCGGCCAGCCCAGTGAGTCCCAGCGCAGCGAATCGGTTCCGCCAGGTCCGCACGGTGTCCAGGTGTAATCCGGTCTCACGGGCGATGCGCGCGTTGGAGCGCCCATGCGCCGCGTGCAGGACCACCTGAGCCCGCATACGCAGCCGGTGCTCGGTCTTTTGACCGTAGGCCATCCTCTTCAGCCGCTCGCGCTCGGCGGGGGTCGGGGCTATCGCAGGGGCCGGGGCAACAGACAAGACAGGCAAGGCCAATCTGTAGAAGTGGTTTTTTGCCGCCCGCATTCTGGGAAGCCCTGCCTGTCGCACCCCCGGCACCCCCGGCACCCCCGGCACCCCCGGCACCCCGCCGGATCGTCCGTCAGCGGTTGACCTCGAGGTTGATCAGGAGGAGCAGGGCGCGCCGTGGCCGGTGCGCACGTGGGCACAGACCCCGGTCACAGCCCCGCCTGGGAGGACATGCCGCCGCTGCTCGCCGCCGCATGCCCGGGACCGCCGAACTTGGTGTACGGGCTGTCAGTCGGTGCGGTAGCCAGCCATGATCGAGGCCGGGTAGCGGCTGCCTGCGGAGCCCTGGGGGAGGACCTCCCGGATACGGGCCAGGTCGGCCTCGGTGAGTTCCACGTCGGTGGCGCCGACGTTCTCCTCCAGACGTGTGGCGCTGCGGGTGCCCGGGATCGGGATTACGTCCTCGCCCTGGGCGAGCAGCCAGGCCAGGGCAAGCTGGGCGGGGGTGATGCCCTTGGTGGCGGCGAGCTTCCGGAGCTGCTCGGCGGCGTTCAGGTTGTAGGCGTAGTTCTCGCCCTGCCAGCGCTCGTCCCAGCGGCGCATGTCGCCCTCGGGGTACTCGTCAGCTGGCTTGACCACGCCGGAGAGGAAGCCGCGGCCGAGCGGCGAGTACGGTACCAGGCCGATCCCCAACTCTCGCAGGACCGGCAGGATCTCGTCCTCTACTTCGCGTTCGAAGACCGAGTACTCGTACTGAAGGGCTGTGACCGGGGTGACGGCGTGGGCGCGGCGGATGTACTGCGGGCCGACGTTACTCAGGCCGAAGTACTGCACCTTGCCCTCGGCGATCAGGTCACCGACAGTGCCGGCGACCTCCTCGGCCGGTACGTCGGGGTCGGAGATGTGCTGGTAGAAGAGGTCGATGCGGTCGGTCTGGAGGTAGCGCAGGCTGTTCTCGGCGACCTTGCGGATGTTCTCCGGGCGGCTGTTGACGCCGCTCCCCGGCGTCTTGCTGGTCATGTCGAAGCCGAACTTGGTAGCCAGGATGACCTCGTCGCGGAAGTCCTTGACTGCGCTGCCGAGCAGCGTCTCGTTGCTGCCGGTGCCTTGGCCGTACAGCTCGGCGGTGTCGAAGAAGTCGACTCCGAGTTCGTGGGCGCGGCGGATGGTGGAGATGCCGTCCTCGTCGTTCGAGGGGCCGTAGGCCAGGGACATCCCCATCACGCCCAGTCCGAGCGCGGAGACGCGCAGTCCCTGCTGTCCCAGGGTGCGGTGCTGCATGAGATCGCTCCTCGTGTCATGTCGGCAGCCCATAGCTGACCAAACCAAACTGTTCGGTTTGAACATACGCCTGTCTGGAGTGCAACGCAAAACCGAACGGTTCGGTCGCCTATCCTGGGCTCATGCCTCGCTCCACCAACCCTGGCCAGACCTCGGACGCCGCCATCGCGGGCGAGTCCGCCGACTCCACGCGCCAGCGGATCGTCGCCGCAGCCAAGGAGGAGTTCGCCCGGCACGGGATCGCCGGCGCCCGCGTGGACCGCATCGCCAAGCAGGCCAGGACGAGCAAGGAACGTGTCTACGCCTACTTCCGCAGCAAGGAAGCCCTTTACGCGCACGTGGCCGAACGCGAGACGACCGCACTCGTCGAGGCCACTCAGCTGGACCCGGCCGACCTGCCCGGTTATGCCGGCATCCTCTTCGACCACTTCACGGCACGTCCGGACCACTACCGCCTGATCATGTGGGGCCGCCTGGAGCTGGCCGAGCCCGCAGACAACGCCACCAGCCCCCTCCAGGCCACGATCGCCGGCAAGCTCGACCAACTCCGCGACGCACAGCGCATCGGGCTGCTCGACCCGGCCTGGGACCCGGTCGACGTCCTCGCCCTGATCAACCAGATCGCCATGACCTGGGCAGGTCAGCCCGAAATCGCCGCCGCTGCCGCAGACCAGGCCGTGGACCCCTCCATCGCCGCCCGCCGCGCCGCACTGGTGGCCGCCGTCGAGCGCATGTTCCCTCACTCGGACTGAGAACAACGCCCAAACCGTTTGGTCTGACGCACATCTCCGGGTGTGTCCGTTGAAGATGACCTGGTGGACGAACGCGCGGTCCGCTGGCGCGGGAGTGATGACGTCGAGCCCGCGGCCGGCCAGGCGGTCGGTGATGGCTGTGGCCATCCGGATTGGCGGTAGCAGCCCTCGTCAACGGCTGTGCCGGCCAGGAGTTCGGCGACACCCGACAGACGTGCCGTCCCGGGGTCAACCCCCGAAGGACTTCCGGAGCCGACCACTAAGATCAAGACAGACCTCACGGAGTCCTGCTAAGCGCCAGCCCTGCTGTCGTACGCCCGCTGGGAGTTCTGGATCTCTTCGCTGTGCTTGACGGTCCAGTCGTAGAGATGCCCGAACGGCTCGCGCAGGGACTCGCCCAGCGGTGTGAGGGAGTACTCGACGCCGACGGGTGAGGTCGGCAGTACTTTGCGTTGAATCATGCCGTTCCGCTCAAGGCGACGCAGTGTCTGGGTAAGCACGCGCTGCGTCACACCCTCCAGACCGCGCTTCAGCTCATTGAACCGGGTGGGCCGCTCAAGCAGCGCCATGACCATCATCGACCACTTGTCCGCGATCTGGTCGAGGATTGGCCGGCTGGGGCAGTCCGCCCGGAAGACGGTACGTGTTTCGGTGTCAACACCGTGCGGGTCGGTGTCCTTCATGATCCTTGGTGCTCCCAAAGTGCGTTCTTGACGATCCGAGCGGCGCCGCCGACGGTAGGTATGCATTGCAAACTTACATGCCTCGCAGTAACCGACGGAGACCTTCATGACGAACGATGCCTACTCGACCCTGCGCGTGAGCAACGAACACGGCGTCGCACGGATCATCCTCGACAATCCCCCGGTGAACGTGCTCGGCGCGACGATGATGCGCGAGCTCCGCACCCTGTTGACCACGCTCGCGGACGACTCAACGGTCCGGGTGATCGTCTTCTCGAGCGCCGACCCGGAATTCTTCCTCGCCCACGTGGACATGCGGATCGGGGAGAAGATGGATGTTCTCCAGGAGCTCGCTGCGTCGACACCGGCGGACGTCAATGTATTCCAGGCAGTCGGCGAGCTCATCCGCCACCAGCCCCAGGTAACCATCGTCAAACTTGCCGGGAAGGCCCGCGGAGGCGGGGCGGAATTCGTAGCGGCAGCGGACATGGCATTCGCCGCCACCGAGACCGCCGGAATCGGTCAGATCGAAGCGCTCATGGGCATCATCCCCGGCGGAGGCGGAACGCAGTACCTCCGGGACCGCGTGGGTCGCAACCGGGCGCTGGAGGTGATCCTCACTGCCGACCTGTTCGATGCCGAGACCGCAGCATCCTACGGCTGGATCAATCGGGCCCTGCCGGGCGACGAGCTTGACGAGTACGTCGACCGTGTCGCTCGCAATATCGCCGCGCTGCCCGACGGTGTCATCGAAGCAGCCAAGCGCTCGCTGCCCGCCGATGACTTCGAGGAAGGACTCCTCCGTGAGAACGACGCTTGGGCTTCTCAGTTCAGTCTGCCGGCCGCTCAGCAGTTGATCAGCGGGGGCCTACAGAACGGGGCGCAAACACCGGCCGGCGAACGCGAGCTCGAGGGACTGATGCGCAGCGTCGCACGCTGATTGTCGGACGCCCACCTGCACACCGAGGCTCCCGGCCCGGAAACGCGCCGGGGGCATGCAGCCAGTATCGGTGCACGATGCCCGAGCGGACCTGGCACCCCATCAGCAAGCTGGAGTCCTTTATCGACCACACCCGACGCTGGGCGGTCGACGTGCGGGAGAACCTGAAGACCCTGGAGGAGGCCCGCACCAAGCCGTACGTGCGAGAACAAGACCCATCGTGAGCGGCCTGGCTCCGGCATCCCCAACACCGCGTGCTCACCGCGGAGGAAACGGCGGAGGAAACGGCGGCGGCGATGCCCATGGCGGTCAGCACCGGGAGGTTGACCACGGCCAGGCCGACGAGGGCGATCATGACGGTGAGGCCGGCGAAGACGACGGCCGACCCCGCGGTGCCGTTCGCCCGGCCCGCTGCCTCGCGGGCATCGTGGCCCGCGGCACATCGGAGCGGTAGCGGGCGACGATGAACAGCGCGTAGTCGATCCCGACCGCGATGCCCAGCATCGTGGCGAGTGCCGACGTGCTGCTGTTCAGATCGAAGACTGAGCTCAGCGCTGTGATCGCGGAGAGGCTGATGCCCACTCCGACCACGGCCGTCAGCAGCGGAAGACCTGCGGCGATCAATGAGCCGAGGGTGATGAGGAGGATGACCGCCGCCAGAGCGAAGCCGATGGCCTCGGCCGAGGCGCCTTCCTCCTCCGTGGCGACCGCGTTGCCGGAGGCTTCGACCGTCAGCCCGGTCTTCCTGCCCTCGCTCAGAGCGTCGTCGAATCGCTCATGGTCACGATCGGTGAGCTCCGCGGCCGTGATCCGGTACGTGACCGTGGTGTAGGCGGTCGCACCGTCCTTGCTGATGGTTCCGCTCTTGAAGGGGTCACTGACGGTACTGACCCGGGAAGAGGAGGCCACCAGGTTCTTCAGGGCCGTGGCCACCGAGGCATGGTGGCCCTTATTCGTGATCTTTTCCCCGTGCAGGGCCCGCAGCACCACGCGGGCGGTGGCGCCGCTCGCGTTGGCCGCGGGGAATTTGTCGCCCAGCAGGTCGTTCGCGCGTTGTGACTCGGTGCCGGGCAGGGTGATGGCGGACGTCGAACCGCTGGTGGTCTGCGCGGCGGCGGCGCCCACAGCGGCAACGACGATGCCCCAGAACAGAAGCACCAGCCAGCGCCGCTTGAAAGCGGTCCGACCGATCCAGTGCAAGAAGGTGGCCATGAGGGTGCGGAAAACCTTCTGCTTATGCGATGTTGGGATGGGAGGTTGGGACAGGGAAGTGCCGCACACGCCGCTTCCTTGGACGGTGCGCTGGTCACAGGCCGATTCTTGGTGAATGTCGCCGACCGCCCGCGATCACCATCATCGGCCCGGCGCACGGGACCGCACGTCAGCCCTACGTACCGGGTGGGCGCGCGGCTGTCGGTCGTTCGGCCGACAGCCGCGCGCCCACCCGCCCTCCTACGCTGAGCATCGTGGATCGACATCTTCCGCGTACTCCGCACGTCAGACGGCTGATCACCGTCAGCGGCCTGTTCGCGTTCGCTCTTACCTGGCTGGCGGACATCGCCGTTCCACGACGTGCGGAACCGCCTGGCTGCCCGTCGTGGCTACCGGCCCCCTGATCGCCCTGGCTGTCGCCGAGACCCGCTGGTCGCCATCGCTGGGCAAGTGCGTCGCCGCCGCGGTCTCACCGTCCTTGGCGCTGACCGCTTGGAGCCTGATCACGCAGAGCACCATGGCGTGGTGGGGAGCACTGGAGACATTGGGCCTGCTGTGCATGGCCCTGCGCACCTCAGCCCAACCCGGCCGGCCGACCGCCGCGGTGGCGGAAACCGTCCTGATCAGCGTGACCGTACTTCTGCTGCCCCTGCGGACCGGGTCGTGGCAGGCGTTCACCGGCGGCGGCTATGTGCTGACCGTCGCCCTCGCCATCTTCATCACGCTCGGCTATACCATCCGAGCCCTGGAAGCGCGGAGAGAGCGCACGGCCCGCGAGGTCCGCTACGGGGAGCGCCTCGCCCTGGCCCGCGATCTGCACGATCTCATCGCCCATCACATGACCGGCATCATCGTGCAGGCCAACGCCGCCTTGTCCATCCAGGCCGCCGCACCAGACAAGATCGAGCCCATCCTGCGCAACATCGCCCAGGCCGGTGCCGAGACCCTGGAATCCACGCGCCGTCTGGTCCGCGTCCTGCGCGAGGAAAGCAACACGCCATTGCGGCCCGGCGACTTGCTCGCCGATCTCGGTGAACTCGTGTCCGCCCACTGCGCCGCCGCGTCGCCCGGCTCCGGGCCCACCGAAGCCGAGACGGCACGCCTCGAAGCCACAGCGGCAGCGCGGGTGGCCCGACTGCGCCCCGAAGTGGAGACCTCCGCCCACCGCGTGGTCCAGGAAGCCCTGACCAACGTACGCCGCCACGCACCGGACGCGCACACCATCGTCCGCCTGGACGCCGACACCGAGCGACTGCGCGTGACCGTCACCAACACTCCACCGCACCGCAGGGCGCTCACGCCGGCCGGGGGCCGGGGCGGCTTCGGCCTGCTCGGGCTCCAAGAGCGCATCAAGGCCCTCGACGGCACCCTGCGCGCCGGGCCTCTGCCCGACGGCGGCTGGGAAGTCTCCGCCGCCCTCCCCCTCGCACCGTCATGGCCCCGGGCCGAGCCCTCACCGAGCCGGGCTCTGACGAAGCGACCTGGGCCATCTCGACGCAGCCCAGCCCCGTGATGATAGGAACGGTCAGTGCACGAACCCCAGATTGACGTCGTCATCGCCGACGACCAGCAACTGGTGCGGATGGGATTCAGCCTGATCCTTGGTGTGCAGCCAGGGATCACGGTGGTCGGTGAGGCGGCAGACGGTGTGGAGTGCATCGAACTCGCGCGTCGCCTGCGTCCCCGGGTCGTGCTGGTCGACATTCGTATGCCGCGGCTGGACGGGCTGGAGGTTGTGCGACAGCTGGCCGGTCCCGGCGTGGCCGATCCGATGAACGTCGTCGTGATCACCACATTCGACCAGGACGACTACGTGCGAACCGCACTGCGCAACGGCGCATGCGGTTTCCTGCTCAAGGACGCCTCTCCCCAACTTCTGGTGGAGGCGGTCCAGGCGGCGGCGCGGGGAGACGCCCTCGTCTCCCCCGCGGTTACCGTGCGGCTTCTGCGGAGGCTGGAAGCGACGGAACACGGGATGGCGCAGGCAGCCGTGGCGTCCGATGACGCCGGCCTCAGCGAACGGGAGCGGGACATCGTCCGGCTGGTGGCCGTAGGGCGCACGAACCAGGAGATCGGCGATGAGTTATTCCTGTCGCTGTCGACGGTGAAGACGTACCTGGCACGCATCCAGGCCAAGCTCAACGCCCGCAACCGGGTCGAGATAGCGGCCTGGGCCTGGGAACACGGAGCAGTCCGCAGGAGCCGATGAGACAGCCCGCGGCATCGTGCAGACTCGCAATCCACACCGAACCCAGAGGCCCTCGCCCCCGTTCAAGCACCACGCCAGGCGTATCGCCCGTCACCAACATGCCCGGGCAGCACACCCTCCATGTCAGATGTGCTGTCCGGCCGGTGGATCTGCTCTTCGTAGGCCCGGCCAACGTCATGTGGGGCGCGTCTGTGCGAGGCCGGGCCGCGGGGCTCGGCGCCCTTGTCCAGTTGGGCATCTGGCGCTTAGTACTCCAGTCTGACTTCGCGATCTTGTGGCGAACCCGGCTGGGAACGGGTACGGCCACCGCGTGATCATCGGTTGGTGTGTGGACAAACGAAGATCGTGCGGTGGCCGCGGACCATAGCGTAGACCCTGCCCGCTGGCGGGTGTTGTTCGACCAGGCCATGGCTCGTATCGCCGGGCGGTTCGGCCGAGTTGAGCCTCGGGCCACGGCCCGCGCCTACTTGCTCGGGCTGCTGTCGGCTACCGAGCGGAAGAACTGCTGGCAACTGGCTGAACAGGCCGGCCTGGCCCGGCCCGGGCCGATGCAGCGCCTGCTGCGCTATGCCCGCTGGGATGCCGACGCCCTCCGTGACGATGTCCGCGCCTACGTTGTCGACCACCTCGGCGACGACGGCGTTCTCATCGTGGACGAGACCGGCTTCGTGAAGAAAGGCAGCATGTCGGCGGGGGTGCAACGCCAGTACACCGGCACAGCTGGCCGGATCGAGAACTCCCAGGTCGGCGTGTTCCTCGCCTACGCCACTGAGCGGGGACGCGCGCTGATCGACCGACGGCTCTACCTGCCCGAGCGGTCCTGGTGCTCCGATCCCGAGCGCCGCCATGCTGCCGGGGTGCCCGAGGACCTACCCTTCGCGACCAAGCCCCGGCTGGCCGAGGAGATGATCGTCGCCGCGTTGGACGCCGGAGTGACTGCATCGTGGGTGACCGGCGACGAAGCCTACGGCCAGGACCCGCAGTTACGCGCACGCCTGGAGCGGATCGGCATCGGCTACGTGATGGCCGTCGCCTGCTCCACCCGGGTCCGGATCAACCAGGGCCGCACCCCTGTCCGCGCCGATGTCCTCGCCGACCGCTTGCCCGCCTCTGCCTGGCAGCGGCACAGCGCCGGAGCCGGCGCGAAGGGCCCGCGCTACTACGACTGGGCCTGGATCCACATCGGCACCGGCGTCCATCGTCACCTGCTGATCCGCCGCAACCGGACCACCGGTGAACTCGCCTTCTACCTGTGCTGGTCACCCACCCAGATCACCCTGCACGAGCTCGTCCGCGTCGCCGGTGTCCGCTGGAGCGTCGAGGAGTGCTTCCAGGCCGCCAAGAGCCAGGTCGGCCTGGATCACTACCAGGTCAGGCACTGGACCTCATGGCACCGGCACATCACGCTCGCCATGCCGGCCCTGGCCTTCCTGACCGCTCTCGCCGCCGACGCGAACCCCGCCCGGCCTGCCGATCCGCAACATCCCGACCGCAGCCACGACCCGATCATCCTGACCGTCCCGGAGATCCGTCACCTGCTCGTCGCCGTCTTCGCCCCACCGGCCATGACTGCCGCCAGACTGCTGCACTGGTCCACCTGGCGCAGACGCCACCAGGCCGCAGCCCGACGCAGCCACTACCAACGACGCTCCACCGACGGACCCGCTGGATAGATCACGAAACCGCACTGGAGTATTAGGCGGCCAGCCGGTCCCGGGCCCGGTCCCGGTGGCAGAACGAGCTGGCGAGACTGGCCCGGCGTGCCGTTGGCAGGCCCCGCTGCTCGCCGGGGCCCCTGCTTATCGCCGGGGCTGTGCTCGCGACAGGCTGGTGGTGCGGTGGTCCGCTGTCCCGTCGGCTGGGCCTGGCCAACACCTACTGATTGGTGGCCCGCAGCGGCCGGCCACCGCCCCGCAGCGGCCGCCCATCGCCCCGTGGCGCCGCGGCGAGTCCGCGGCGCACCCGATGGCCCCGCCCCGGCCCGGTGGTCCGGACCGACTACCGCCTCGGTCCCGCGACGGCGTAGGCCGTGGTACCGGCGATCGTGAGGACCAGGGCTGTCCACGTGCCCGCCGCCGTGTCGGGGGGCAGCAGTATCCAGGACACCACCTGCGTCGGCACGCTCGTCGGGGGCGGGGCGACGAACGAGAACGAGAGCCAGGCGAACGGCAGCGTCCACGCGTACTGCCCCCCGCACACCGCCGCCCCGACTGCGGCGAGCCCCATCAGGCCCGCGCTGTCCCGCACGACGAACGCGGCGGTGGCCAGGTCCTTCCCCGTCGCCTGCACCGCCAGCAGCACCACGGCGACGACCGCGTCGGCGAGCAGCACATGCACCGCCCTGCGGGGTGCCCAGCGGATCGCGGCCGTCCGGTCCAGCGCGAGGTCCTGCCCGCTGAGCCCGGTCGAGACCGCGATCGCTCCCGCGGCGAGGACGAGCGCGGGCAACCGCGGATCACCCGGCACCCCGCTGCCGTCCCGGGCGAGTGCCCACACCGTCACCGTGCTGATCACCACCGCGGCCAGTGACGCGGGTACCTGACGCGAGCGCGCGTACAGCGTCAGCCATCTCATCGGTGCGCACCGCCGGTCAGCGCGTCGAGTGCGTCTCCCTCGCAGGAGAGCGCGGCGGCGCGCATCGCGTTGATCCGCGAGAGCTGCTTGGCCCGTGGCAGCGCTTCGAGCTCCTTCCGCACCGCGCGGGCCTGGGTGTCGACCTCGCGCCGCAAGTTCGGTGACTCCTGGCCGGGCATCGAATTGAGGTCGCCGAGGACCCAGTCCACCGCGACAGTCCGCGCGATGTCCTCTCCCCCCGTGCCGCTCCAGCCGACGGGGGAACACCCTGGCACCATGCCTTTGGCGATCACGGCCCAGGTCAGTTCCTCGCCCTTCGCGGCGGCGATGATGTCGTCGTCGAAGTCGATGAGCACGCTCTTGCGGGACCACCGCGGCGTGGAACCCTCCGGCTGTACGGCGGTGTTCTCCCGGACCGAGACCGGCGCCCGGCGCCCCAGGACGCCGTGCAGCAGGCGCAGCGCCTTTTTGCCGTGACTCGCGAGGCCGGTGAGTCGTGCCTGGTGGGTCCTGGTCACGCAAACCGGGCCATCGCACACCAGCTCCGCGGCGGCCTTGTCGAGGACATATATCCGGCGCGGGTCGGAGGGGAGGACGAGCAGGGCGACGGCCGCGCCCGCCAGGACGGGCGTCAGGGCGAGCAGCCGGGTGCGCGGGGTCGCGGCACCAGCAGCGCGAAGCCCGTCGCGGCCAGGCCGAGCAGCCAGATCGTCTGCCCGACGTGCACGGAGGCTCCCCGACCTCTCCACCGACGGTCGCCGCGAGCGCCTCCTCCTCGGCGGCGGGCGCGCCATGGGCTGCGGGCAGTCGCGGGCGGCGGCTCCGCGTGGTGGGCCCTGCGCCGGAACGCGTCGACGAGCCGACGCGCCGCGATCGTCCACAGCCAGCCGACGGCGGTTCCCCCAGCCGCGGCCCCGATGAACGCACCCGCCGCGCGCCATACCGCCAGATACGTCTCCTGCATGACCTCGGCGACGATCTGCTCGTCCGCACAGCGGCGGCGCAGCCGCACCGCCATCCACGGCGAGGTACGCCGGTACAGCTCCTCGAACGCGGCACGGTCGCCTCTGGCCACCAGCCGGACGAGATGTTCCTCGTCCAGTTCGCCCGGTGTCTTCCTGACTGATCTCACACCCGCAAGACATCGAGCACGGACGCCAGGTTTTCCCTCCAACGTGATCCCCGTCACATACGGGGTCTCACGAACTCCACCCCGACGGCAGAGGTCGGGCCCTCACAGCGCACCGCAGGCCAGCCGACACAGCTCGCTCAGCGGGATGCCAACAGTCCGTACAGCAGAGGGATCCCCGGCTCCGGCAGCCGCCACCAGCCGGATGAGCCACGAACCATATGGGGCCAGCGCGGCCAGGGCAGTTCAGGGCTCTCGCGCAGCCGTCGGATGTCCAGACCGGCTCCGATCAGGGCGTTGACGACCTCGCCCAGCCCGTGCATCCACTCGTAGCTGTCGGTGGCGCCCTCGACCGCCGGGCCGTCGGTGTAGGTGTGTGTCGCGTCGCGGTGTACGGGGCCGCTGCCACCCAAGTAGTCATGCCTGAGCAGGAGTTCGGGACCCTCCCCAGGGGCGGGTTTGGGGCCCAGCGAGTTGAGGAGCGGGTGGAACTCCACGACGTACAAGCGGCCGCCGGGGCGCAGCAGTTGGGCGACGACACCGGCCCAGCGGTTCAGGTCGGGGAGATAGCACAGGGCACCCTTGCCGGTGTAGACGACGTCGAACCGCCGCCCGCCAAGGGCCTCTACGGCGTCGTACACATTGGCCTGTACGTACCTCACGTCGAAGCCGGCACGCGCCGCGACGCTTCTCGCCGCCGTCACAGAGGCCGCGGAGAAGTCGAGGCCGACGGTCCGCGCCCCGCGCCGCGCGAAGGCAATCGTCTCCGTGCCGAGGTGGCACTGCAGGTGCAGCACGTCGCGGCCGGCCACCTCACCGAGGTCCTCCCACTCCCACGGGGCGAACCAGCGAAACGGGTCGGGCTCCCCGTCGATCCCGTAGAACCGGCTGGCGAGGTGGACCGGCGTCCGGGCGTCCCAGTTCGACTGGTTGGCCCGCATCATCCGCTCGTACGCGTCGGTCATGGGCTCACTATGGCAGGCCCTCCGCCGGAGACGGGGAAACCTCGGGAAGACCGAGGGCGAGATCGCACAAACCGTGGAGCTGCGGTGTTGCTTGCACCCGACCGGCGCGGCGAGCCACGGGTGAGCCCGGAGGGCGGACCCGGCCGTACACCGACATCCGCCCCTCCACTGCCTCGGAGCCCATGAAGCCGGGCCATCTTTCCCCACCAACGCATCAAGAGGCAGCTCATCGCACGGTTCGGCCTCTGACCACGGCCCCGCCGTCGACAGCGCGGCGGCCCTGGCGCGACGTCGTCATCGAACGACGTGGCGAGCGGTTCCATCCGGCTGCCCGGCGCAGGCTCAGCGGCTTCCCGACGGCCTGAAGTGGTGCCGCGCTTGTCGCGGGGCGGGGTTGGTAACCACCAGGTCGTCGTCCAGGGGATGCCCGCCTCGGTGAGCGCCTGCCGGTAACCGAGGAGGCGCTCGCGTGAGCTGAAACGGCAGCCGCGGGGTTGATGGTATGTGTGAAGGCGATCCGGCGGTGCCCGAGGTTGATCAGGTGGTGGGTGGCCTTGGATGTGCCGACGACGTCGTCGACGTAAGCGCTGGGGCGGCCCTCGACGTGCTGGGCGGCGGCCGGTCGGCTCGGCCGGTGGCCGGATCCGCGGGCCGGGTCGGACCCCCGGGTGCGAGGCCTGTCCAGGTGCGCGGACCGACCGCATTGAACTGGTGTGAGACTCCGCGTGGTATCTGCATGTCCACCCAGGAGTTGGGCGGCACGATCACGTTGTGCCGCTCGCGGCAGCACCCCGTCGGGGGTACCGGGCAGGTCGTCGGCGAAACATGACAGCGGCGCGAAGCGTCCCGCCGGGGGCGGACGGTGATCGGCGACAGGCGGGACACGCGGATCGTGGTGTCCGAACCGGTCATCATCCGCACGAACCGCAGCCCGGTGTGCAGGTGCATGCGCGAACAGATGTCGCGTGCGGTCGATCAGCGCCCGAAGCCCGCTCCAGCCGCTTGTCGGCACCGGCCTGCCCTCGTACAGATGGCTGTAGACCTCAGCGGCCCGTTCGGCGAACAGGGCCATGCCCGCCCCGTCGAGGGCGATGTGACGGACCCGGTGGAACAGCAGAGTGCGGTGGTCGCTCACGCGCAGCACCCGCACCCCAGCAGGGGCAGCTACGCAGCCCCGACAAGCGTCGGCGCGCCGGTCGCCGGTGCCCGCTGCGGAATGTCCGCAGGGGGGCGTTGGGGGTCGATGTGCCGCCGGAGAAATGATCACACGCGGCTACTCGTGCGCAGCTCGGACTCAGGGATGAGTCCGACGGGACGGCGCCTCTCTACACCGGGCGAGTGTCGGTCGGCCGTCAAGGAGCGAGTAGTGTGATCGGCTCACTGCCAGAAGCACTCTTCGATCACGAGCTGAGGGTCGGTGGTTCTCCTGGTGAATTGGTACCGCAGCCAGCCACGTCCGTGGTCGAAGTAGAGGACGTGCTGACCGCCGGGGCGGGTGGATTGGGCCGGTTCCACGCTCATCCCGGCTGGAAGGTCCCGGTCGGTGTCGATGCCCCGGAAGTAAGGGTCGGCGGCGGTGACGAGTTCGGCGCGGGCGGCGTACACCAGGGTGCGGGCCACTTCTGGGAGGGCGTCGCGGTCTTCCTCGGCCTTCTTGGTCCAGTCCGCTTGCCAGGGCGGCCCCATGAAACCGTCGGTCACTGGCCGGGCTCCGCCTTCGCCGCCTGACGGCGCAGGTTCCCGGCTTCCTCAATGAGGGCTTTGGCACGGCTGTAGTCGGTCTCCCGGTCGGCCTCGTCCTCCAGGGCGTGCACTTTCGCCTCCAGGCGCGGGTCGCGGGAGACGGCGTATTCCCCCACCAGCGGGCCATGAAGGCGGGGACCGGCGCGAGGTCGTAGGCATCGGCGATGTCGCGACGCCAATGCCGGTCGAAGTCCACAAGGAGTTGCGGCGCGTGCTGGGCGATGGCGGCGCGGAGCGCTTTGGGCGTCCTGTCCGGCATGGGGGGCACGGCCCCTGAGCCGAGCGGCGCGGCGGTCATGAGCGGCATTCCTTCGGTGGTGGCGGTCAGGCTACGGACAGTGTGGAGCGCGTAGCGCCCGTGGGGCCGTCGGGGGCGCCGGCGAAGGCGAGGGCGTCGCGCTGGCCGGTGGTGACCATGCGGGCGTGGGTGTGGACCTCGCCCCGGGCGTAGGCGTCCAGCAGGATCTCGACGAGGGCGGACATGGACCGGACCTCGTCCTTGGTGCGGCGCTCGTTGGCCGCGTGCCATACGGCATCAGTGGTGAAGATGGTGCGGCCTCGCCGGTCGCGCGCCTCAGGGTTCGGAGAGGTGCGCGGCAGCGCGAGAGTCCCGGCCGCGTAGTCGGTGAGGGCTCGGGAGGCCACCCAGATGAGGGGAAGGCCTTCGTTCTTAGCACGGCGGCCTGCGGCGTCCCATACGTTCTTGGCGATGTTCGGGGCACGCTCCGTCTCGCCTGCTGCCGGCATGCGACGGCCCTCCTGTCGTGACACCCTCGGATCTACCAATCGGAATGGTACTACGGATCGAACCGGTAAGTCGGCGGTGCGCTGAGCAGGTCGACGAGGTCGAACGATCAAGGTCACCGTCCATGGCGGACCGCGGCGATCCAGGCTGGCGGGCGACGTCACCGACTGCTTCGGATCTCTCGACCCCGGATCCCCTGCGCGCGTCCCGTTCAGGCGCCGCACCAGCAGCTCCAGGCCGCCTCCCCCATGCGCGGCATCGGCTCTGACCCACGGTGACCCACGCCGCCCAGCACTCGCGAAGCCCCTGTGATCCCGCTGTCAACAACCGACGGGGCCGCTGACGTCAGGGCAGTGAAGGGTCAGTTCTTGACCAGCACAGTCGCGCGGGCGGATAGCGCGGAGTTGACTTGCGCTGGATCGAAGGCTGCCGCTCGCCTTCCGGACGGCCCGCGTACCAGTGGACGTAGATCTCGGTGACGTCGACCACGACGAACGTTCTCCTCGCGATCCAGGCTGCCGCCCGCTGCACCGTCGATCGCCTCATGCACGAGATCGGTATCACTGGCGCCGTCCGCGGCAGGAAGGTGATCACGACGATCCTGGTTCCGACCGCCGAGCGGGCCCGGGGTCTGGCCCGGGGTCTCCTCGACCGCGCTCCCGGCGCGCGCCCTGGCGGGGGGCGGTTCTTCGAGTTTCCTGGAACCTTGGCCGCAGTAGCTCGAGCTGGCGCCCTCGCGCGGCCGCTATCAGGGCACCATGTGATCGATCGTGCTCCCGCGAGTGGCTTACCTGGGTGTGACGAACGCGTCCGAGATGCCTTCATACCGCGGAGCACATGGCCGGATGGCAGCGCGTCACCGACGCCGTCCGCAGCCGCGGAGGCCGCGCCTTCGCCCAGCTCTGGCAAACCGGCCGGGCTTCGCACATGTCCCTGCAGGCGGACGGGATCGCGCCGGTCAGTTCGACGGCGAGGGCTTCGGGTGGCATGGCCTTCGCCTGCCGGCCGGACGGCATGCGCGCCGTCTCCCGGCCGAAGCCGCCATGGACCGATGGACGGTGGTGAGGGCGGATCGGCGATCTGGGCGACGGCCAGGTCGCCGAAGCCGACCACCGCGACGCCGGCGGGGACCAGTCGGCCGGGCTCGCGCAACGCGCGCAGCGCTCCCGCGCCCATGTTGTCGTTGACGGCGAACACCCCGTCCGCGTCGGGATGGTTCGCCGGCAGTGCGGCCATGGCGGCGGCTCCGCCGGGCTCGGTGAAGTCCCCCTCCTGCGGCGGGAACGGACCGAGGCCGGCTGCCGGCATGGCGTCCCAGTAGCCGCGGTACCGGACGCGTCCGGCCTCGGTGTCCAAACGCCCGCAGATCGTGGCTACGCGAGTCCGGCCGCGCGAGACCAGGTACTCGATCGCCTCGCGCGCTCCGCCGACGTTGTCGACGTCCACGTACCACCGGGGAACCGTACCGACCGGGCGGCCACCGGACACGACGGGCATCTCCGCCCCTCGGCCATACGGGCCAGGGGATCGTCCTCGCGCAGCGCCATCAGCATGACGCCGTCGGCGCCCTTGGACCGAAGGAGCTCCCCCACCCGCTTGCGGCTCCGGTCGGAAGCGGCCAGGCACAGCATCAGATGCAGGTCGGCCTCCTCCAGAGCGGCCGACACGGAGCTCTCAGGGACCGGAAGCGTGGGAGCGCTTCCAATTGTGGGACTGTAGAGCCCCGTTTTCGCCCCGTGAAGGGCGAGTTGCACGTCAGCCCTTGACAACTTGACCAGCCCGCAACACGATACGGACCACACCCCAGGCATCTCAATGCCTTTGGGAGCGCTCCCAATGGGAGCGCTCCCAACACTCATTGCCGACTTCGGCCCTGCCGTCCCCGCCGGAGAGTCGCCGGCGCAAGGGGGCGTGTACCACCGCACTTCCTCAGCGCGTCGCTCGCTCGTGACCGGGAGCGTGCGACACACCCCTGTCAGGAACCCGAGGTACAGTCATGCGCCACAGACTCCGCGCCCTGCTGGCAGCGCTCTTCGCCCTGCCGCTGGCACTCGCCATCGCACCGTCCGCCCACGCGGCCGACCCCACCACCATGACCAACGGGTTCTATGTGGACCCCGACTCCAGCGCGAAGAGGTGGGTCGCCGCCAACCCCGGCGACGGCCGGGCACCCGCGATCGACGCCTCCATCGCCAATACCCCGATGGCCCGCTGGTTCGGCTCCTGGAGCGGCACCATCGGCACCGCTACCGGCGCCTACGCGGGCGCCGCAGACAATGGGGACAAACTACCCATCCTCGTCGCCTACAACATATACAACCGCGACTACTGCGGCGGACACTCTGCCGGAGGGGCCGCTTCGCCGTCCGCCTACGCCACCTGGATCGCCCAGTTCGCCGGCGGGATCGCCAACCGACCGGCCGTCGTCATCCTCGAACCGGACTCTCTCGGGGACTACGGCTGCATGACCCAGGCTCAGATCGACGAACGCGAGGGCATGCTCACCGGCGCCCTCGCCCAGTTCAGCCGCCAGGCCCCCAACACCTGGGTCTATCTCGACGCCGGCAACCCGGGCTGGGCGGACCCGGCGACCATGGCCCGACGCCTCCACGAAGCCGGCCTCCCACAGGCCCACGGCTTCTCCCTCAACGTCTCCAACTACTTCACCACGATCGAGAACACCGCCTACGGCAACGCCGTCAACAGTGAACTCAACGCACGCTACGGCTACACCAAGCCGTTCGTCGTGGACACCAGCCGCAACGGCAACGGCTCCAACGGCCAGTGGTGCAACCCCTCAGGCCGCCGTATCGGCGCCCCCACCCAGCTGGGCGGAGGCGCCGAGATGCTCTTGTGGATCAAGACCCCGGGCGAGTCCGACGGCAACTGCGGCGTCGGAGCCGGCTCCTCGGCCGGACAGTTCCTCCCCGAGGCCGCCTACAAGATGGTCTTCGGCTACTGACCCAGGGCTCCCGCGGTCCGGTTCATCCCTGCCCCGCGACCGGACCACGGGCTCCCTCCGCCACTGAACCGCTCCGGGACCGGTGGAGGCTCCATGCGGTGACTCCGATCCGTCGACTCACCCAAGGCTCGTGGGCATCCCGCAGGCCGCGCAAGACTGCCCTACAGGCAGAGCGGCGTTTTCGGACAAGACAGGCACCTGCTCAACGTTGCCCGGCGAACACTCAGCCTCCTCAGCCTGGCTCGCGAGCACGGCAGCGATCCGCAACTCCGTGGCGCGACCCGGATCGCTCATGTCCTTGGGGAAGTGATGCGTGGCATCGCGGCCGAAGCCGGTGGTGTTGCCGCAGCGGGCGCGGTCCTCGACCCGTACGTTGCGGTGGCGGACCTCCAGGTGCTGCAACGCGCCTTCACCATAGGAGGTGTCGGTGAGGAAGACTTGGTGGCGCACGCCGTCGTCCAGGCCGGACAAGGACAACTGGGCGCCGGGGTACGGGCGTTCCCGGCGGACGATGATCCGTGCGCCGTCCGGATCAGTTCGTATGGTCGATCACGCGGTCGGCTCGGCGACCGGCGCACCGGCGCGGAGGTCGCCGCCCTGTTCCAGCGCGGAGTGCCAGATGTGCTCGGGCAGGGCGCGGTTCGCGCGGCGGATCGGCTCGGTGGCGAGGTACCCGACCGAGAAGAGGGTGCGGCAGCCGGATTCGCTCCGGACCAAAAGGCTGTCCATCCGCCCGGCCCGGCCATTCGATCGGCTTGGCCTGCGGCGTTTCATCCATGTAGCCCTGCGAGATATTCCGGCGCTCCCCGCGAATCCTGCGAGAGGTATTGACGCCGCTCCCCGGTCCCCTACCATCCAGGTTGCTCGATACTTCGACCCTCGTTCGATATCTCGAACACGATACAGCTGCTCCACTCGCACAGCAGGACACCTCCGGGCCATGCCCACCGGAACGGCCGAGCCGCAAGGAGCACGCCGCTTTGCCTATGTCGTGGATTCACCAGCCCTCTTCCCGTCGTCAGGCGACGGCGGCCGCCACCGCGCGTCCAGGGCGCCACCTCCACCGCCACGGTCCAGTTGGACCACTCCGCGATGCGGGACGGCGCCCGGGCCGGACTCGCGCTACCGCGTGGCCCCTCCGCCTGGATCGATGTCGAGCGGGAGGGCGAAGCGACGCGGGTGGTATGGGTCAGCGGGTTGACCATGGACAACAACGGGCACCGTCCACGAACTCGCGAGGGCGGCCCGTTGCGGGCAGCCGCATCCGGCTGCTCGCGAGCCCGGACATCCTCCACGGCTCGGCACGCCGGGACTTTCTCGTACCCCGTCGAGCTTCAGCTCCTCAGTTCCGTCTCACCCGAGGAACGTCATGAACAACGCACTCGGCACCGTCCCGCGCGAGCCCCGGTCTCGATCAGACCTCGAACGGCTCGCGGAGTACGTGGGGGCCGTCGCGCGGCGGGTTTGCACCACCACGATCCCGTCCGGACAGCCTCTGACGGGGCCAACCGGAACCGCTTACTCAAGAATCAAGAGGTCCTCATGCGCAGAGGAAGTTTCAACCGCAAACTGTCCGTGACGTTCGGCGCCTCGGTTGCGGCCCTGGCCTCGTTGGCGGCGACGCTAGTCGCCGGCCAGGCTCAGGCGGCCACCAGCGCGTGTTCTCTTCCGTCGACGTACCGGTGGACGTCAACGGGTGTGTTGGCGCAGCCGGCGAACGGGTGGGTCTCGCTGAAGGACTTCACCAACGTGGTGTACAACGGCAAGCACCTGGTCTACGCGTCGAACGTGTCGGGGTCGTCCTACGGCTCGATGAGGTTCAGTCCCTTCACGAACTGGTCGGACATGGCGTCGGCCGGCCAGACCGGGATGGGCCAGGCCGCAGTGGCCCCCACGCTGTTCTACTTCGCGCCCAAGAACATCTGGGTGCTGGCGTACCAGTGGGGTGCGTGGCCCTTCATCTACCGGACGTCGAGCGACCCCACCAACCCCAACGGCTGGTCCTCGCCGCAGCCGCTGTTCACCGGTAGCATCTCCGGCTCCGGCACCGGTCCGATCGACCAGACCCTGATCGGTGACGGCCAGAACATGTACCTGTTCTTCGCCGGTGACAACGGCAAGATCTACCGAGCGAGCATGCCGATCGGGAACTTCCCGGGCAGCTTCGGCTCGTCGTACACGACGGTCATGAGCGACTCGACGAACAACCTGTTCGAGGGGTGCAGGTCTACAAGCTTCAGGACCAGAACCAGTACCTCATGATCGTTGAGGCGATCGGTGCGAATGGGCGCTACTTCCGCTCATTCACGGCCTCCAGCCTGAGCGGTTCGTGGACCCCGCAGGCCAGCAGCGAAAGCAACCCCTTCGCGGGCAAGGCCAACAGCGGTGCCACCTGGACCAATGACATCAGCCACGGCGACCTGGTCCGCAACAACCCCGACCAGACCATGACCGTCGACCCCTGCAACCTGCAGTTCCTCTACCAGGGCAAGTCCCCCTCCGCTGGCGGCCCCTACGACCAACTGCCCTGGCGGCCGGGTGTCCTTACCCTGCGGCGCTGACCCCGCGCTTTCATCGGGTGGGCTGTCCCAGGCTTGATCACACACCCGAGAAGTGCTTCTGGCCCGCAACGGTAAGGCTTATCGAGAGTCCTGTCGGGCGCGAGGAAAGAAGCGCTTCTCCGGTGATCGAGCGTGGGTCATACCCATGTGTCCGTATCGAGGGCGACGGCCTTGGGGGGGGCACGCCCTCGGCCCGGCGGACAGGACTTCGGGGCCCCGTTCGTGGGCACGGAGCCGTCCGCCTGGGTGATGGTGAAACCGCCGCCAGTGGCGTTGACGCATCGGGCCACGCTCGTGCCCCACCGGTTGTTCTGCACCACCGGTTGTTCTGCCCCAGGGGTTGTTCTGCACCGCGTAACGGCCCTGGATGGTGGTGCTGGCGTACTGGTCGCACAGCACGGTCTCCGCGTGTGCGGGTAACGCCGAGGTCAGCAGGCCACACAGGGACGCCAGTGCGGTCAGCAGTGTCAGCGTCACCGACCTCACCGGAGTGGTCCACGATGACGGAGGTTTCCCGACAGGCGCGCCCGCCCACCACCGAACGCGCTGGCCACCAACAGCGCCGAACACCTTCCGAAATTTTTCGGAACTCGCACGCCCCCCGGACTGGAAGTCGCCACCGTCACGTTGACCAGGCACCGAGAAGCCCCGGTCGCGCCATCGCCACCCGGCGAGATCCAGGCACTACCCCCTACATGCGATGCACCGCCGGTCACGGACTTCCCCTCAGGTGACGGCCAGTCAGCCCAGCCCGCCAAAGTCCGGCTCCTACCGTGGCGATGGTGAGCCGTGACGGAGTACTAGGATCTGTCGTCAAATGATCTTCGGTCGGGGATCATGGTCGGGTGATACGTCGCCATGAACTGTCCGATGCCGAGTGGGCCTTCGTGCAGCCGTTGCTGCCCCGGTCCGAGCGGGGCCGCAGGCGGCTGGACGACCGGACGGTCCTCAACGGGATCGTGTGGAAGTTCCGGACCGGTACGGCCTGGCGGGATGTGCCCGAGCGGTACGGTTCCTGGGCCACGCTGCACACCCGCTTCCGCCGGTGGGCCAAGGACGGCACCTTCGAGCGGATGCTCCGGGCCGCCCAGGCCAGGGCCGACGCGGCCGGGGACATCGAGTGGCTGGTGTCGGTCGACTCCACGATTGTCCGGGCCCACCAGCACGCGGCCGGGGCGCGAAAAGGGGGCTTTGCGCCCCGGGACTCGGCCGGTCCAGAGGCGGCCTGACCAGCAAGATCCACCTGGCCTGCGACGCTGTGGGGCGACCGCTCGCCTTCACCGTCACCGGCGGGAACACCAACGACTGCACCCAGTTCACCGCCGTGATGAAGGCGATCCGGGTGCCCCGGCTGGGACCGGGGCGGCCCCGGGTCCGCCCCGGCCACGTCATCGGCGACAAGGGCTACAGCTCCAAGGCCATACGCACCTGGCTGCGGCAACGGAACATCCGGCACACCATCCCGGAACGGTCCGACCAGATCCGCAACCGGCTCCGACGCGGCAGCCGTGGCGGACGTCCGCCGGCCTTCGACAAGCACGTCTACAAGCGGCGCAACGTCGTCGAACGGTGCTTCAACCGCCTCAAGCAGTGGCGCGGCATCGCCACCCGCTATGACAAGACCGCCGAGTCCTACCAAGCGGCCATCACCCTCGCATCGCTGCTGATGTGGGCGTGACATTTGACGACAGATCCTAGCCGCGCCTGACGGGCACTGCTATAACCAACACACTGGCTGAATCGTTTTAACCGCCCGGCCGGCGACACTTGGCCGTTCCCCGTGCGAAAGGTTCTCAACGTGCGCGGACGCAGCAGACTCGCATCTGCCCGAGGTGTGCTCGCATCGCTTGGTGCCGCCGCGCTCCTCCTGGCCACGGCGCTGGTCACCGGTACCACGGCCGCCGCCGCGGAAAGCGGACTCCATGTCAGTGGCGCCACCGTCGACGGCCGGGCCGAACCGCTCGGAGTCGACGCCGCCCGCCCTCTGCTGGGCTGGAAGCTCGACGCCGAGTCCCGCAACTCCATGCAATCGGCCTACCAGATTCTGGTCGCCACGTCCGCGGAGCGGTTGGCGCACAACCAGGGCAACGTCTGGGACAGCGGCAAGCGACGCTCCGACGAATCCGTGGGGGTGCCCTACGGTGGTCAGCAGCTCAGCCCACGCGTGCGCTACTACTGGAAGGTTCGCGTCTGGGACGGGCACGGCAGAGCGTCGGCGTGGAGTGCCCCGTCCTTCTGGGAGACGGCGCTGAGCGCGCCCGAGGACTGGGAGGGTGCGCGGTGGATCGGCCCGTCTGATCCACAGGCCGGGGCTCCCCTCCTGCGCAAGGAGTTCTCCCTGGACAAGGAGGTGGCCGGGGCGCGGGCCTATGTGGCCGGTCTCGGCTTCCACGAGTTGCGCCTGAACGGCGCGAAGGTCGGCGACCGCGTCCTCGCCCCCGCGAACGCGCCCTACGACCGGCGGGTGCTGTACGACACGTACGACGTGACAAAGGCGCTGCGCAAGGGTGGCAACGCCGTGGGACTGTGGCTGGGCCATGGCTACGGAGACAACTTCAGCCGGTACGGCTTCCGTTGGAAGGGTCAGCGGCAGGCGATCGCGCTGCTCGACATCACCTTCACCGACGGAACCCGGCGTCACCTCACCACCGACCCGTCCTGGAAGTGGTCCACCGGGCCGATCACCGCGGATGGCCTGTACGACGGTGAGTCCTACGACGCCCGGAAGGAACAGGACGGCTGGGACGAGTCCGGCTTCGACGACCGCTCCTGGGACGTCGTGTCGATGGTCCATGCGCCGCAGGGCACTCTGCGATCGAATACCATGCCGCCGGTCCGGGTGACGGACACCCTGAGGGCGAGGAAGGTGACCGAGATCCGGCCGGGCACCTACGTCTACGACTTCGGGCAGAACATCGCCGGCTGGGCGCGCCTGAGTGCCAAGGGTGAGGCCGGCGCTCGCATCACCCTGCGTACGGCCGAGGAGCTCAGCGCCGACGGCACGCTGGACGCCGCCACCAATCGGGATGCCGCGGCGACCGACACCTTCACCCTGGCGGGGACGGGCCGTCGCGAGACCTATGAACCGCGCTTCACCTACCACGGCTTCCGCTACCTGGAGGTCACCGGCTTCCCCGGGACGCCAGGCCTGGGGAATGTGCGGGCGCGGGTCGTCCACGCGGATGTGCCGTCGACCGGCACCTTCAGCTCCTCCAGCGAGGTTCTCAACCGCATCTGGCACAACAACCGCTGGAGCGTCCTCAACAACTCCATGAGCACGCCCACCGATACGCCGGTACGCGACGAGCGCACCCCTCCGGCCATGGACGTCCAGGCCTACCGGGACGCCGCGGTGCGCGAATTCGGCATGGGGAGCTTCTACGCGAAGTATCTGCGCGACCTGCCGCCGGGCACGGCGCTGCCCTCCGACGACGTCAAGGCACAGTACCCCGACATGGCCGGCGGTCAGGTCACCTTGGCCTGGACTCTGTACGAGCAGTACCGCGACCGGAACGCACTGGAGACGGCCTATCCGGACATGAAACGGTTCGTGGACCGCAATGCCGCCGAGGTCCCCGGGCTCATCTGGCCCGCGGACAAGGGCTTCGGCGACTGGTGCCCGCCCGATCACGGGCCGCAGGCCAACGACGGCATGGGCAGCCCCACCGCCGGGGACTGCACCAGCGAGGTCTCCCTGGTCAACACCGCCCTCTCCTACCAGCAGGCCCGGGCCGCGGCGAAGGCCGCGACAGTCCTCGGGCACCGGCAGGACGCGCGCCAATTCGAATCCCTGGCAGGCAGCATCAAGAACGCGTTCAACGCGCGTTTCCTCAACGAAGCCGGTGATACCTACGGCAGCGGACGCCAGGTGTCCAGCGTCCTCCCGCTGGCGTTCGGGCTGGTGCCCGCCGACAAGGTCGCCGACGTCGGCGACCAACTCGCCCGCACGATCGCCGAGCACGACGACAGCCACCTGGACACCGGCATCTTCGGCACCCGCTACCTGGTCGACGCGCTGGCCCGCACCGGGAGGATCGACCTGGCGATGACCATGCTCCACCAACGCACCTACCCCGGCTTCGGTTTCCAGCTCGCCAACGGGGCAACGACCACCTGGGAGCAGTGGCTCTACCGCTCCTCGATGGAAACCCACGACCACGCGATGTTCGCCGGTATCAACACCTCGCTGTACACCGTCCTCGCGGGGATCAGGCCCACCACGCCCGGCTATCGCGACATCGCGGTCGAGCCGCGGATCCCCGCCTCCCTCGACCAGGTGTCCGCCGCGCAGGAGACGGTGCGTGGCCACGTCGCCAGCAGCTGGAAGAAGACACGGGACACCTTGCGACTGACCGTCACCATCCCGGCCAACAGCCGCGCGGTGGTACGGGTACCTCTGACCGACGAGGACCACCGCGTCCAAGCGCCCATCGAAGCCAGGAAGACACAGGTCACCGACCAAGCGGTCACGTACCGAGTCGGCTCCGGAACCTGGACGTTCACCGTCCGGGCCCACTGACGGTGAACGGGGCAGCCCTCAGTGGCCGACCATGCTGAGGTTCTCCCGGGCCTGCTGGAACGGCCGGGCGAGGTGCCGCGCCCCGCCGAGGCTGTTCGGCGGGGCGCGGCAGACGCCGACCCGGTGGCGTTCCAGCGCCTGGATCTGCGGCTTCTCCTCCACGCCCGGCCGGGCGGCGACCGCGGTGTTGCTGAGAGCCGTGATCTGTAACGGAACACGACTCACGCGGCGACGAGCAAACTCAAGACCGACGCACTAGTACTCCAGTGCGGTTTCGTGATCTATCCAGCGGGTCCGTCGGTGGAGCGTCGTTGGTAGTGGCTGCGTCGGGCTGCGGCCTGGTGGCGTCTGCGCCAGGTGGACCAGTGCAGCAGTCTGGCGGCAGTCATGGCCGGTGGGGCGAAGACGGCGACGAGCAGGTGACGGATCTCCGGGACGGTCAGGATGATCGGGTCGTGGCTGCGGTCGGGATGTTGCGGATCGGCAGGCCGGGCGGGGTTCGCGTCGGCGGCGAGAGCGGTCAGGAAGGCCAGGGCCAGCATGGCGAGCGTGATGTGCCGGTGCCATGAGGTCCAGTGCCTGACCTGGTAGTGATCCAGGCCGACCTGGCTCTTGGCGGCCTGGAAGCACTCCTCGACGCTCCAGCGGACACCGGCGACGCGGACGAGCTCGTGCAGGGTGATCTGGGTGGGTGACCAGCACAGGTAGAAGGCGAGTTCACCGGTGGTCCGGTTGCGGCGGATCAGCAGGTGACGATGGACGCCGGTGCCGATGTGGATCCAGGCCCAGTCGTAGTAGCGCGGGCCCTTCGCGCCGGCTCCGGCGCTGTGCCGCTGCCAGGCAGAGGCGGGCAAGCGGTCGGCGAGGACATCGGCGCGGACAGGGGTGCGGCCCTGGTTGATCCGGACCCGGGTGGAGCAGGCGACGGCCATCACGTAGCCGATGCCGATCCGCTCCAGGCGTGCGCGTAACTGCGGGTCCTGGCCGTAGGCTTCGTCGCCGGTCACCCACGATGCAGTCACTCCGGCGTCCAACGCGGCGACGATCATCTCCTCGGCCAGCCGGGGCTTGGTCGCGAAGGGTAGGTCCTCGGGCACCCCGGCAGCATGGCGGCGCTCGGGATCGGAGCACCAGGACCGCTCGGGCAGGTAGAGCCGTCGGTCGATCAGCGCGCGTCCCCGCTCAGTGGCGTAGGCGAGGAACACGCCGACCTGGGAGTTCTCGATCCGGCCAGCTGTGCCGGTGTACTGGCGTTGCACCCCCGCCGACATGCTGCCTTTCTTCACGAAGCCGGTCTCGTCCACGATGAGAACGCCGTCGTCGCCGAGGTGGTCGACAACGTAGGCGCGGACATCGTCACGGAGGGCGTCGGCATCCCAGCGGGCATAGCGCAGCAGGCGCTGCATCGGCCCGGGCCGGGCCAGGCCGGCCTGTTCAGCCAGTTGCCAGCAGTTCTTCCGCTCGGTAGCCGACAGCAGCCCGAGCAAGTAGGCGCGGGCCGTGGCCCGAGGCTCAACTCGGCCGAACCGCCCGGCGATACGAGCCATGGCCTGGTCGAACAACACCCGCCAGCGGGCAGGGTCTACGCTATGGTCCGCGGCCACCGCACGATCTTCGTTTGTCCACACACCAACCGATGATCACGCGGTGGCCGTACCCGTTCCCAGCCGGGTTCGCCACAAGATCGCGAAGTCAGACTGGAGTACTAGGTGAGGGTCGCTTGCCAGGAGGTGCCGTTGCTGGTGGCGTCGCTTCGCAGGCGGTCGCGGGCGGCGGTGTCGCCGTACAGGCTCCAGCGGAACCAGTCCAGGAAGGTGTTCTTGGTCTGGGCGTAGTACCGGTAGTCCGGGGTCAGGTACTGGCCGTGGTCCGCCCCGACATGAGTGAGGAACGCCTTGGGCGACGGAAGCTCCGCGTACGCGGCGCGCGCCGAGTTGTAGTCGCAGGTCGGGTCGTGGTCACCGTGGATGAACAGGACATTGGCGTGGAGGCCGGCGGGGTTGCCCATGTCCACGCAGGCGACCGGGACGGCGGCGACGATGCGGTTGTCCGGCCAGGCGGTGAGCAGGCCGTGGGTGGTCATCCCGCCCATCGAGTGACCTGACACACCGACACCGACGCGGGTGTCGATGTGTCCGGCGAATGGGTCGCCCGCGGTGTTGTTGAGCGCCAGTGTCCGGGTGAGGACCTCGGAGACGTCCTTCGACCAGTTGCCGTTGTAGACACTGCCGATGTTGGTGTTGTCGGAGAACGAGGGGGCGGGGCAGATGAAGCCCGCGGCGGCCAGATCGTGGGTCTGGGAGGAGTAGCAGTCGGAGTTGCACCCCATTCCGTGGCTCCATTCGGCGATGGGGAAGACGCCGCTCGCGATGGGCGCGTTCGGGACGGGGTTGCCGCCCGCGGTGCCGGAGGCCGGGTAGAAGATCTTCGTGGTCAGTTGGCGGTTGCCACGCGACCAGTAGAACTGGCGCACGCCGATGGCGAACTGCGCGGTGGGTGCCTGCCGCGGTGAGGCCATCCGTGGTGACAGGGTGCCGGCGGCCGCGCTGCTGCCGAGCAGGGACATGCCCGCGCCCGTGGCGGCGGCCACGCCGAGGCCCAGTAAGGTACGCCGTCGTATCGACATGGGTGGCTCCTTGTTGTTGTAGGGGTGAGCGGGGTACACAGGCGCCGTGTACCAGCGTGAGAGGGGATCCCGCGGAGGTTGCTCAGCGGGCCGGGGCCCTCTGTTTGGTCCCTGACCCCATGGGAGAGGGGCCGGGGCGCTCAACAGTCGTTGTCGGTCCGAGTGAGCAGGCCGAGGCGATCGGGAAGCTGGGAGTGGTCGCCGCCGGAGTTCGGGGCCCTGCCCTGGTAGAGGAGCTGCAGACGGCACGAGTCGATGGTCATCTGATGTCCTTGACAGCTCCATGGGGTCGGGCGGAGGTCCGCCACCCGAATGTCGCCTGTGTCCTCGGTAACCCAGCACGGCGGCGACGCATGGGGGCCTTGCCGGTACGGGTGGTGCGAGTACGGCCGTGGGCGATCCGGAGGAAGGACATCGCGAGCGGGTCCAGTTCACCAAGGGTTCGAAATGTCGAGCAACGATCGACAAGCTGAACAGGAAACGGTGGCAGATGCCCCAAAGGAGCGTCAGTCCGGCGGTGGCGCGACCACCACCGTCGGAGGCGCGACGCCAGCGGTAGGGCGAAGTGGCCGCCGTCCAGGGTGGTGACGGCCGTCGTGGCGTGGCCAACCCGGCATTGTCGCGCCCGAGACGGTGAGGAAGACGCGCCTGTTGATCGTCATGAGATGACCTTCCGGCGGCATGGGCGGAGGCGGGAGCGCGGGCACGGGACGGACAGCAGGGCGCGCCGATACATCCCATGTCTCCCTCTAGGGGTCCCATGGGATCTTTGGGACTGTCAAGAGACTTGACGTCGAACGATACGGGGGCCTGCTGCGGAAGTCGGGACGAACGCCCTGTGGCATGGGCGACGGGAGAGGCCAAACATCACATGTCGCCGACGATTCCACCCCGCAGGAGCACCGCCGGACTGCGGTTTTCATCGCGGCCTCCACACCGGTCCCGCATGCGGTCTTGACAGCCTTCGGGGCTCCCCTATCATCCATCTCTGTCCGGTGTTTCGGCAGGCGTTCGAAATATCGAATCACTACTTCTTGCGCCCCCGCCATCCAGTTGACCTGCGGCACGTATGACATGTCATGCCCCTGATCAGATGCCCACCCTCCAGGAGGAGACGGTGCAGTCTTCATTGGTTTCCGTGCCGGGCGGTGTGCCCCGCAGACGGCGCTCGCCCGCCACCTTGGCCACCGGCTCGGCGCTGATGTTGATTGCGGTCCTGGTGGCGGTGTTCGGCCGACCAGGGCCGGCGTCCGCCGCCGGCACCGGCCCCTGTGACATCTACGCGTCGGGCGGCACACCTTGTGTAGCCGCGCACAGCACGGTGCGGGCGCTCTATGGCTCGTACACCGGCAAGCTGTACCAAGTCAGGCGCTCGTCCGACAACGCGACCCGGGACGTCGGCGCCGTGACGGCAGGCGGCGTCGCCGACGCCGCCGCCCAGGACTCGTTCTGCGCGGGTACCTCATGCGTCATCACCTGGGTCTACGACCAGTCCGGGCACGGCAACAACCTGGGGTACCAGGGGCCGGGCGGAGTCGGTGGCTCCGACACCGCCGCGAACGCGACGAGTGAGTCCCTGACGGTCGGAGGCAACAGGGCCTACTCGCTGTACATCAACCCCAGGAACAGCTACTGGCGCGACGGCCACGCGACGGGCGTCCCCACCGGCAGCGCACCCGAGGGCATGTACATGGTGACCAGCGGCACGCACGTCAACAGCGGCTGCTGCTTCGACTACGGCAACAGCGAGACCAGCCGCAAGGCCGACGGCCCCGGAGCCATGGACGCCATCAACTTCAGCACGCAGTGCTGGTTCGGCGGATGTTCCGGGAACGGCCCATGGGTCCAGGCAGACCTCGAATGGGGCCTGTACTCCGGGGGCAGCCAGTCCTGGAACCCGAACCAGAGGGCATTCACCAGCAAGTTCGTCACCGCCACACTGAAGAACAACGGGACGACCCGGTTCGCGATCAAGGGCAGCAACGCGCAGTCCGGGAGCCTGACCACCCTGTACGCCGGCTCCCTCCCCGGCGGCTACAACCCCATGAAGAAGCAGGGGGCCATCATCCTGGGCAGCGGCGGTGACTGCTGCAACGGCAACACCAACCTCAGCGCCGGAACGTTCTACGAGGGAGCCATGGTCTCCGGCTACCCCTCCGACCAGACGGAGAACGCCGTGCAGGCCAATATCACCGCGGCCGGCTACCGCTGAGCCGGGGCGCTTCCCGTTCCCGACGACCGCCGCCCTCTTCTGTGACCATCCGGGCCGGAGGTCACCACGCACCACCGGGTGCGGCGGCTGTCATGCCGGGCCGGCAGCCTCCCCGGCATCCATTGGCCGCCGCATCGCGCGCACCGGCGGGCGATCGCCTCGCCGTATCCTTCCAGGAAGGAACCATCTCGTGTCGAAACCACGCGGACGATTACTCCGCTTCCTCACGGCTGCCGCGCTGATCGGCACCGCCTTCACCACGGCCTCGGTCCACTCGACCGCCCAGGCGGCCCCGGGCAGTCCGGCGCTCACCCCGCCCCTGGGCTGGAACAGCTGGAACAGCTTCGGGTGCGGGGTCACCGAGGCGCAGGTCCGTCAAGCCGCCGACGCCATGGTCTCCTCGGGCATGCGGGACGCCGGTTACCGATACGTGGTGGTCGACGACTGCTGGTTCGACCCCCAACGCGACACCGCGGGCAACTTGCGGGCCAACCCGACAAAGTTTCCGAGCGGTATGAAGGCGCTCGGGGACTACATCCACGGGAAGGGCTTGAAGTTCGGCATCTATCAGGTGCCCAACGAGCGCACGTGCGCGCAGGGCGGCGGCAGTTACCCGGGGTCCACCGGCAGCAAGGGTCATGAGAGCCAGGACGCTCGCACGTTCGCCTCGTGGGGTGTGGACTACCTCAAGTACGACTGGTGTTCCTCCGCCGGCACCCGGGACGAGCAGGTCGCGCGGTTCACGCTCATGCGCGACGCGCTGCGCGCCACCGGGCGCCCGATCGTCTACAGCATCAACCCGAACAGCTACCACGCCATCACCGGCGACACATACAACTGGGGCGAGGTCGCCGACCTGTGGCGGACGACCGAGGACCTGCTCGACATCTGGCAGAACGGCAACACCAACAGCTATCCGATGGGCGTGGGCAACGTCGTGGACGTCACCGCGCCGCTGGCCGCGCAGTCGGGTCCGGGCCACTGGAACGACCCCGACATGCTCGTCGTCGGCCGCCCCGGGCTGTCGCTGACCGAGTCCCGCTCCCACTTCGCCCTGTGGGCGCTAATGGCCGCGCCGCTCATGGCGGGCAATGACATCCGCACCATGTCGGCCGATGTGAGCGCGGTCCTGCGCAACCCGCGTCTGGTGGCGGTGAACCAGGACCCGCTGGGCGCGGGCGGGCGCAGGGTGCGCGACGACGGAGACACCGAGGTGTTCGCCAAGCCCCTGTCCGACGGCTCGGTCGCCGTGGGCCTGTTCAACCGGGGGACCAGCACGACGACTGTCACCGCCACGGCGGCACAGGTCGGTCTGTCCGGCGGGTCGTTCACCCTCACCGACCTGTGGACCGGCGGCACATCGAGCACGACCGGACAGGTCTCGGCGAGTGTGCCCGCACACGGTGTCGCCGCGTTCCGGGTGACCGGCGGCACTCCGCTGGCCGCCACCACATCCCGGCTGCGCGGTGACGGGTCCGGCCGTTGTCTGGACGTGGAGAACGCCTCGACCGCGGCCGGGACGAGGGTGCTGATCCGGGACTGCCACACGGCCGCCGGCCAGCTGTGGACCACCTGGGCCGGCGGCGAGATACGCGTCTTCGGAGACAAGTGCCTGGACGCCTACGACCAGGGCACCGCCAACGGCACACGCATCATCACCTGGCCCTGTAACGGACAGGACAACCAGAAATGGACACTCGACGCGAACGGTTCGATCCGCAACGTCCACGCCGGCCTGTGCCTGGACGTCGATCAAGCCGGCACCGCCAACGGAACCCCGCTGATCCTTTGGACCTGCAACGGTCAGGGCAACCAGAGGTGGACCCGCACATGAGGAGACGACCACAACCCACTCGTACCAGACTCACGCGAGCGGTCGCCTGGGCGGCGAGTCTCCTGCTGGCAGTCGTCCTCGTGCCCGCCGCGGTGTCTCCCACGGAGGCCAGGGCGGACAACCCGATCGTTCAGCACATCTACACCGCCGACCCCGCGCCTTTGGTCCATGACGGCCGCGTCTACCTCTACACCGGGCACGATGAGGACAACTCGACCAACTACACCATGAAAGAGTGGCGGGTGTGGTCCTCCGCCGACATGGTCAACTGGACCGACCACGGCTCCCCGCTCAGTGTGGCCTCCTTCAGCTGGGCGTCCGCCAACGCGTGGGCGGGCCAGGTCGTCAACCGCAACGGAAAGTTCTACTGGTACGTGCCGACAACGGAGCGCGCGACCGGCCGCATGGCCATCGGCGTGGCGGTGTCGGACAGCCCGACCGGACCGTTCCGCGACGCCCTCGGCCACCCGCTGGTGGGGAACGGCGAGTTCGACCCGACCGTCTTCATCGACGACGACGGACAGGCGTATCTGTACTGGGGCAACCCGAACCTCTGGTACGTCAGGCTGAACTCCGACATGATTTCCTACTCCGGCAGCCCGGCCAAGATCCCGCTCACCACGGCGGGCTTCGGCACCCGCACCGGTGATCCCAACCGGCCCACACTGTTCGAGGAAGGGCCCTGGTTCTACAAACGAGGCGGCCTGTACTACATCGTGTATGCCGCCAAGTGCTGCTCGGAGTTCATCGCCTACTCCACCGCCCCCGGCCCGACCGGACCGTGGACCTACCGCGGAACGATCATGCCCACGCAGGGCTCCAGCTTCACCAACCACCCGGGCATCGTCGACTTCAAGGGCGGTTCATATTTCTTTTACCACAACGGCGCGCTTCCGGGCGGGAGCGGCTACACCCGCTCGGTCGGGGTGGAGAAGTTCTCCTACAACCCCGACGGCACCATCCCGACGATCAACATGACCAGTACGGGGGCGTCCCAGGTCGGCACGCTCGACCCATACATCCGCCAGGAGGCCGAAACGATCGCCTGGGAATCCGGGATCGAGACGGAGCCGTCCAGCGAGGGGGGCATGAACGTCGGGTACACCGAGAACGGCGACTACATCAAGGTCAAGGGGGTCGCTTTCGGCGCGGGTCCGTCCTCCTTCACCGCACGCGTGGCCTCGGCGACCGGCGGCAGCACCATCGAACTGCGTCTGGGCGGCCCCAACGGAGCGGTCGTGGGCCGGTGCGGCGTGCCGAACACCGGCGGCTGGCAGACCTGGACGACGGTGTCCTGCCCGGTCAGTGGCGCCACAGGCACGCAGGACCTGTATCTTCGGTTCACGGGCGGCAGCGGCTACCTGGTCAACGCGGACTGGTGGCGGTTCACCGCCGGCGCCACCACTGCCCTGCCGGGAGGGCCAGGCGGGTGATGGTTGACGCGCCGTCAGGCCCCGCCGCGCGACTGCCTCGTCGTGGTAGCGGTGGGCGCGTCGGCCCCGCCGGGACGGCACCGGTTTCCGCGGATCAGCCGAATACTCTGCGCTGGATCTCGCGGCGGTAGTCATCGAGCGTGTTGTCCAGGTGAACCATGGCGGCCTCGGCCGCCGCCTCCGGGTCGCCCTCCCGGATGGCCCGGACATGGCGGCGTGCTCCTTCACCGCTTCCGCCGCATGACCGAGGCATGTTCCCCGGCACATCATCACGTCTGAGACGTGACAATCCGGTGGCGTCGGAGCGGTCCAGTCACTCTCGTACGGCGCCACTCCGCCCTTAGGTCTCGTCGCCGGCCGGTCCCGGTCGGCCTGCGGTCTCGTCGCGGTCCAGGTGCTGACGCAGCCACTGCTCCGTCGTGCTCACATGCATCAGCGCCGCGGCCTCGGCCAGTGCGGAGTCCCTGCGCAGCAGTGCGGCGTAGATCGCCTCGTGCTCGGCGATGGTCCGGTCACCGGCGTGGTCGTCGACCATGCCGCGCCAGACCCGGCCGCGCACAGTGCGGCTGGAGATACCCTCCAGCAGGGTCGCCAGCGTGCTGTTCCCGGCGGCTGCGATCACCGCCTTGTGGAAGGCGGCGTCGTGCTCGTTGAGCAGCTCGACATCGTCGCGGGCGGCCTTCATCGCGTCAAGGTGGTGCCTGACCCCGACGAGGTCGTCGTCGGAGATCCGGGTGGCGGCAAGGCTTGTGGCAATGGGCTCGAAGAGCCTGCGCACTTCGGTCAGTTCCAGCAGGGTGTCCCCGTGGAGCAATTCCACCGCCGAGCCCAGCCCCTCGAGCAGCAGCGCGGGCTCCAGACTCGTCACATAGGTCCCGTCGCCCCGCCTGACATCCAGGACCCGCGCGACCACAAGCGCTCTGACCGCCTCACGCATCAGGTTCCTGGACAGACCGAGCTCCGTGGCCAGCTGCTGCTCGGGCGGCAGCTTGGCGCCCGGCGGCAGTTCGCCGGACTGGATCAGCTCCCTGATGCGGGCGATTGCCTTGTCGGTCAATGACATAGGCGGACTCCACACTCCCTGCTCGCGCATGTCACGCTAACAGGACCTCCCATGTTCCGAAAGGGAAGGGAAGTCCTTCATGGGCATCCATCCCGCCGATGGCCACACCCTTCGGCCGTCACCTGCGAAAGCGCGTTCCTGCCGCCCGATCCATAGCTGGTGATCCGACTGCGCTCGAATGAACACATCCCATGTCACGGCCTCGATGCGTCAGGCCCGCCCCTGTCCGCCGCGAGGGTCAGGTCATGAGGGACCCTCGCCGGGGCGCCCAAACCCCCAGCCCCGCGGAGACGTCTGAGGAAGACGGTCTCCATGTGCATGCGATCGCAGGAGAGCAGCGTGTGGGCCTGGAAGCGGAGGAGGGAACGCCAGGTCTGCTGCTTGCTCGCTGCGGTGCGCGGTGGACCGGGGCCGCACAAAACGTGCGGGATCGTGGCGGCGGCAACCCGTTGGCCAAGCCGTCGGAGTTCCTCGTTGAATCCTGACGTTCCGTCAGGTCGGATTCCCCGCGCCAGACAATGGATGCCAAGCTGGACCGCATCGAGGAGGTACTGGAGCGTTACCCGGACCGTGTATTTCGCGTCCGACGAGTTCGGGCCACTCGGCATCCGGCCCACCCGCGGCAAACCACCGCACCCACGGGGTGCGCTACTTTCACGGCTGCTACTCGATCGGCGATGACACCTTGTGAGGCGTCAACCGCCGCCGTAAAGGTGCCGCGAACACGCCGGCCGCGCCGAAGTCGATCCGCGCCGCACGGCCCGACGGCGCACCCCTCTGCGTGATCACGGACAACCTGTCCGCCCACAAAGGCGCCGACGTCCGCCGCTGGGCGAAGAAGAACAAGGTCGGGCTGTGCTTCACCCCGACCTATGCCTCCTGGGGCCAACCGGATCGAGGCCCACTTCGGACCGCTGCGGCAATTCATCATCGCCAACTCGAACCACCCCCATCACACGGCTCAGACCCGGGCCCTGCACACCTACCTGCGCTGGCGCAACGCCAACGCCCGCCACCCGGACCTCCTGGCCGCCGAACCGCCGAACGCAAGGAACGCGCCCGCATCCGCAGCGAGAAGAGCATCCGCTGGGCTGGACGCCCCCTCGCCACCGCGGCCTGAACACCCGGCGACTATGTGCGGTCAGGGCACCTAGAGTTGCGAAGCCCTCCGTCGACAGGGAACTCGGTTCCCGTCGAGAAGGTCGTACTGAACGCCAAGTACGCCACCGCGGCGGACACCTCCTCGGACGTCCCCACCCGCTGCATCGGGTTGGTGCTCCGGTAGGTGTCCTTCACCGTCTCGACGACGTCGGCGTCACTCGGAAATGCCTCGTGAGGGGCCGCCATGCCCACGAATGCTGTCACAAACGATTCTCAGAAGTCGCGGTCTCACACGAACCGAGTCCCGTAATCGAACACCGCGGTGACCCCTCTGCGACCACTTCCCAAGATCTGTGCCAGAACTCAGGTTTCATCAACAAAACCAGCAGCCGCCTCCGCCAGGGCATTCATCAGATGTGTATCTGTGGGTGGTGTACTCCCGCCTAGCCCTCATCGAGTGGCAAGAGGCAAATCGTCCAGGGACTCGCAAGACGGGGAGGACGCGAGATGCTGATCGAAAGAGTATTCCGCAGTGCGGACTTGGCCCCGGTGGACCGGTTCGACTGCTGGCGTGAACTGGTCGGTCAAACGCATGCACCACTGGAGCTGCGCAGTGACCACCGGGCGGATTTTCGGGCTTCACAGCGCGTGCTGGACCTCGGTGCTGTATCGGTGTGGCCGACGACCTTCCAGCCAGTGTGCTTTCGGCGGACGCCGAAACTGATCCGGCAGTCCGATCCCGAAGGGCTGCACATCTCGCTGCCTTTGAGCGGGGCGCTGCGCGCCGTCCGGGGTAAGGAGGAGGCCGTGTACGGCCCGGACAACCTGTGCGTCGTCGACACCTCGCGGCCCGTCGACATCCACGGGGGTGACGACGCCAGCCTGCACACGGGAATTGGGCTGGAGGTCCCCAAAGCACTGCTGCCACTGCCCCGGAACCAGCTAGACCAGGCGGCCCAGCTGCGGCTGTCAGCGCGGGACGGTTTCGGCTCCCTGCTGGCACAACTGCTCACCCAGCTGGCGAGAGGCACGGATTCGTACCAACCGTCCGATGGACCCCGGCTCGGGACTGTCGTGGTCGACCTGTTGTCCGCACTGATTGCCCATACCCTGGACTCGGACAACGCGCTCCCACCGGACACCCACCGACAGGCGCTCGTCCTACGCATCCGTGCCTTCGTCCAGCAACACCTGCACGACCCGCAACTGACCCCGCGCAGCATTGCCGCCGCGCACCACATCTCCACCAGCTACCTGCACCGCCTCTTCCAGTACGAAGGGGAGACGATCGCAGCCTGGATACGCCACCAGCGCCTGGACCACGCCCGCCGCGGCCTCGCCGACCCGGCTCTGCGCACCACCCCCATCCACTCCATCGCCGCCCGCTGGGGCTTCCCCCGCGCTGCCGACTTCACCCGAGCCTTCCGCGCCGCCTACGGCATGCCACCCAGCGCCTACCGGAACCAAGCAGACGCTTCAGTCCGAGTAGACGCATCTCCAAGCCAATCGAGGACTCAGCGCTAACGACGCCCCGCTGATCGCCCGGCATCCTGTAGGTGACTCAGATACGGACTCTCGACCGCTCCAGCCGTGACGCCGAGTCGTACCGTAAAGAATCCGACAGCAGGAAAAATAATTGACTGGCCGGCGGCCGCGAACAGCTCGCCCAGCTCCCTCAGGTGCCCACCAGCACCATCTCCACGCCGTCGACCACATCCGGAACACTGGCCCGTGCCAGCGATGCCTTTCTTCCAGAACGCGCAGCGGATTCACCTCGAAGCCGCGCTCCGGATGCCGCGGCGGTAACCCGCCGCCCGCCCGGGCCACGGCCTGCTCAGACGCCTATGGCTGATTCAAAAACGGGAAGGAAAGAAGAATATGATTCGAATCTCTCGCCGGACGGTCGGCACCGCTCTGGTCTCCATGCTCACCGTGGCCGGGGTGGTTCTCGCGCAGGGCCCCGCCGTGGCCGCACCGGAAGAGGTCAGTGTCTACACGACCGACGACAACCCCGGCGGCATGTCCAACTGGAACGGGGACAAGAGCTCCAGCAGCTCAGCCGAAGTCTGGAACGCGTGCGACCACGATACGGACGGCTATCGGGCGGTGACGTTCATCACCTACTCGGGGACCAGGTGGGAGATCCAGGACGCCGACGGCGACAACGGCAACTGTGCGATCACCGACGACGTCAACTTCCCCGAAGGGGTGACGGTGACGGTGACGGCGTGTCTGCGTAATGGCGCCAATGGGACGCCGAAATTCTGCGCCTCGAAGCAGGGCCACGCCTGACCCAGAAACGAGAAAGGCTCGCCGGTTTTCGGTGAGCCTTTTCTGTTGCCGATTTTCAGATCCTTTTCCGTTACGGACAGGGTACAGACCCGCGTCGGGCACAGCGTCATCCCACGCACGCCGAGCCCGGTCAGGTAGTCCACCGACTCCACGACATTTGGCGTCGAGCTTCGCTGTGCTGTCGATCTCCTGGAAGTCCAGCAGGACCGCCAGGTTGTAGAAAACGCCGCCCGCGCCCAGGATCGCAGCGACGAAGGTGACGGTCAGGGCCCGGCCGACCTTGGACGTTCCCGGCACTCAGCCCACAAGGGTCACACCAGAAGGAACTGATGTCGGATAGCCCGAGCAACGAGAAGCAGGGGATCCAGCAGCTCCAGGATCGGGGGGTGCCGCGGAGGTGGGCGCTACGAGCGGTCAAGGTGATCGTGCCCGCCGTAGTCACGTTGCTCGCACGGGAGGTGGCGAACAGTCTCTTCCGCTAACGAGCTCGTGCATGGTTGGTGGTGAGACGTCGAGGCCTTCGGCAGGGCTCGGTGTTCACACCTGCCGTGTCGGGTTCAGGTCCGCGGTCCGCTGATGCGACAGCAGGCCGGCGACCGCCTGAACGGTGTCGCTCATGCGTTCGCGGCGGCCGAGGTGGCGGGCAAGGGCCCGCCAGTTCTTCAGGTGGGCGATGCCGTGCTCGACCCGGATACGTCGCGAGGAATGTGCCTTGCGCTGCCGCTCATGCATCTCCTCGCACCAGTCCGGGGCGTTCTTCTTCCACTTACGGTGCGGTGGTGTCCCCACGCGCCCGCCGGTCAGAGCCCTCGCCACCGACCGGGAATAGACGCCGACCCAGCAGAGAACAGGACCGATCAAAGCCTGAACGCGCCACGGAAGCCGCCCCCGCCGGGCCGTTCCACGTCACCGCCAGCTTTGGGCGGATCCGCCCGAAGCGACGAATCCATGACCTGCGGGAACCACGCCAGGTGATCAGAAACAGCTTCTGATCTTGTCCTTCATGGTCTGAGCCGGTTTCGTTCGGTGATGCTCTCGGGCCGTTTCACGGTCTTGCCCACGTCATAGCGGGTGGCTGGCCGCCGGTTCTCTGAGCCGAGCGGCCGTCCGGGCCCGGGGCATGAGGGGTCGGGTGCACGGGTGGGGCAAACGAGGTGCGGGCGGACGTTCCGGAACCCGCGGCGAATCCGGGCAGGGGTAAGCCGGCCGGGCTCGGCGGGTTTCTCCCAGGGGCGCCGTAGGTCGGCGGCGGCCTGGCGGAGGAGCCGCAGCTGGGTGTGGGCGGCGATGATCAGCCAGGTCCAGCGGTCGCCGGCGTCGGGAGTGCGGAGCTTCGGGCGGGTCCAGCCCAGGGTCTGCTTGATCATGCGCAACGTGTGCTCCAGGTCGAATCTCCTCAGGAACGCCTGCCAGCGCACATCGACATCCGCGCCGCTCAGGCCGGTGGCGGACGACCACAGCCAGACCGGGAGCGGGTCGCTCCCGCCGGGCAGGTGGTCTACCTCCAGGCGGATCAACGTGCCCTCGATGGAGGGAAGTTCACCGGTGTGGCCGATCCACGCGGAGCGGGTGGTCAGGAGGGGGTGGATGCGGTCCCAGGCCATCGCGCGGGTGGTGCCGTACCGGTCGCCGACCTGTACGGTTGCCGCGTCCGGCTCGCCCCAGGTGTCCGGCTTGGCGAAGCGGAACTCCTTGCCTGTGCTTCGGCGGCCGCCCGCCCTGGGGCGGGGAGATCCATGGCACTGGGACGGGCTTGCGCATGACCCGGTCCGAGCGCATCCGCCCGAGGACCTCAACCGGCAACCCGCGCAGGAGATGAGACATGCGCGGGGCACCGTATCCGGCGTCGAAGACGATGAGGATGTCGCGGTCTCCGAGGTGCCAGCGGTCCATCTCGATCGGGTCCTCGACCACCCGGCGGACCTGGGCGGCAGTGGCCTCGACGACATCGCCCTCGGGCCCGAGGCGGACAGCGTCCAGGGGCTGGCACCAGGAGGTCCGGCCCGTTTCCAAGGCGGCGACGAACGAGTACGGCCAGCCGGGGGTGAACTGGTCAGAGGAGCGGCCGTTGCGGCCGTAGACGTGACAGAACAGCCGGTCCGCACTGGTCAGAGCGTTCGGGCGGAGCCCGTGACTGATGTCCACCGCGAGCACCAGGCGCCCGTCGGCGGCCTGCGGTATCGGCAGACCGGCCAGCACCTGCCGCAGTCGGGACACGTCGACGTTCCCGCGGTTCAGCGCCTCGTACATCGCACCGTGCCCACGGCGGTGCTCGGCCACGAGTGTCAGGTCCACCGGTGAGATCACCGGACCGTCCGCGCACAGCAACTCCACCACCAGCTCGAACAGTTCGTCCCCACGCGCGGTCAGGCAGTCGAGTAATTCGTCCCAAAAGCGTGACGCCTTCGCGAACGCTTCCCGGGACCGGGATCAGGCAGCAGACTCATCTACACGGCCTTCGTCTTGATCGGTACACCTTGGCCGGAGCACATGATCAGACAAAGGCCGCCCCAGCGTCCGGCGAACGCCCAGGTGAGCGGCCTAGTTCGAGGCCCATTTCGACCTCAGATCATAAAAACAAGCTCAGAGGGTCGATGCCGGGACCGGTCCCCAACGGCGTGAATATCATCTCGGCCATGTCCGATCCCGTGTATCCGCTGCGCTGTGTCCTAGCACGTCGCAACCCCGGGCTGCTCGTACGCGACCTCGCGGCGGCCACGACAGACCTGGATCAGCTCGTCAGCGCCCTGGGGGACCCCCGGACGTACCTCAGTGGCAGCCGGACTGACGCGGCCCGCGACCAGGCGAAGATAGTAGCGCGCCAGTTGCGCCGCATCAGCCGCCGCCTGTACGTAGGACCGTGCGGGCGTGTCCGAGGGCACAGTCGGCTTGGCAGATTCGTCAGCGTCCATGACCGCGATGCTCTCGATGATGGTGGTCTCGGGGCGCTCGCCCGAGAGGTCGCTTACATCTCCCGGGCGTTGCGGAAGGCGGGTCCCTGGTCCGGCGCCTCCATGTCGGTACGCGACAGCTCCGGGCAGAACACCGCAACCCACATGGGCGAAATCGGCCAGTCACTTCAAGCCGTACTCCGCGCGACTGTCCTCGACTTGACCGCTGCCGACCTCACCGGCATTGAACCCGGCGAGGTATACGGAATCAGCGCCATCTGGGCATCCGGCACTGTATGGCCCTCCGGCATGGCTCAACGGGTACGCGCGTTGTCTCGCGAGGTTGGCCCCGGTGTCTTCCGGATATGACTCTGGCTGGAACCCCCTGACGACGAGTACAGGGATTGCTGCACGCTCCAGCCACGAAGAGGGGTATTTTCAGTCGTATCCCGCCGCTGCGTACGCACGGCGGGAACGTGGCGCTGAGAGAGGGCGAGGAGGGGGGCGGAGGACTCGTTACGGCGAGCCCGTTTGTGGACGCCGGGACCGGTCCCCGGCGACGTGGATACGCTTGGGGTATGGCGTGGTGGCGAGGCTCGGAGCCCGTTGCGGACCGTTCGGTGTAACGGCTCCCTTTCACGGCGTGCAGACGGTGCGCCAGGTTGATCCGTGCCAGTGAGTCGAGCAGTGAGCGACGGAGGTGCGAGATGGAGCCGACCAGCCGAGGCTCCCGCCAAGGCGTTTATCCATTCTGCGGGCCATGCACGGATGAGACCATCGCGTCGCTGGCCCCGGACACAGCGACGGTCAACGGGATCGGCACCATGTTCTATGGTGCGGCCGCCCCCTGCCCGCGGTGCGGCTCAGTCGTCAAGCGGGAGTATTTCTGCGTCTTGTGGATCCCTCTGTAGCCGATGGGCCGTTACCGCATCATCACCCTCAGCAGCTCGCTGACCGGCTCGCGTTACGTCGGACGCCGGTTCCCTAAAAGCGCTGACAACCCGTACGGCCTGGACAAGAAGACCGCCGCACTCATGGCGCAGGTAGAAGCCGGGCAGGAGGAAGCCGCGAAGTCCTGGCCCGAACCGTCGCCGTCTCGGTTGTCCGACCATCCCGAACTACGCGGCGAGCGCTACCAGGAGGCCGAGGACTACTGGGAGTTCGACTTCCCCGACCGTGCTCTGCCGGTGTACGAGGAGGTGCTCGCCGCGCACGAGGCGGTGCTGCCTGCCGATGACACTGCGACACTCCAATTGCGCCAGCGGGTGGCGGAGGCGTATCTGGCGGTGGGACAGCCGGTGGCCGCGCTGGCGCTGCTGGCGCAGACTCATGCCCATCTCGACCGGGTGCTGGGTCCCACACACCCGGACACTCGCCGTGCGAGCGACGACATGACCAACGCGCGCAGTCAGTTGGGTCCACTGTCCCGCGACGAAGCCAAAGCGCTCGCGGCAGAACTGGCCGAGCTGGAACGCACCGTGGGGCCGGACCACCCGAAGGCCCTGCGTACGGCGTGCGCACTGAGCTCGGCGCTGCAGCTCAACTCCTTGGTACAGGCACTGAAGGTGCTGCAAGAGACGCTGGACCGTTCCGAGCGGGCGCTCGGTACCGATCACCCGGACACCCGTCACGTACAAGAGGAGCTGATCAGGGTCTGCGAGTACGCGGAGTACCGCGGCAAGCCCGACGAGGTTCGGGCAGCGGTGCGGGCCCGGGAACGCGTACACGGTCCCGACGCCCCGGAAACGCTGACGACCATGCGTGGTCTGGCCCAGCTCTACGCATCGTCCCGCAGGCGCAAATCTAAGGCGGTGGAGCTGCTTCAGGACACGCTGGAGCGGTGCCAGCGGGCACTGGGCCCGGACGACCCGCTGACGGCCGACGTACGGCGGCAACTGGAGGAGCTGAGCTGACCCGGGTGGGTAGAGCCACGAAACGCTCCTGTCTCGGCGGCCTTGGCCATCGCGGCTTGCTGGGCTTGTGCCGACCCATCGGCATTGCCCCTTTCGCTCAGGCCGTCCTTACCGACCCAACGAGGAACGCAACCGTCCGTTGTTCCGCCAACTGGATGCCCTTCGGCGCGACCGGAGCCGGAAGTCGGGGTGCTCAGATGGGCCTCAGCTCCCGGCGTGCCGGCGTGTCCGTCGCGCCGGGACTGCTGAGGTCGGCGGCTCCCCCGGCTGGGCCCAGTGCCGACTCCCCTGCGAAAACCTGTCTGCACCTCCAGCAGATGCGCCGTCCGGATCCGTGCCCGGACCAGGTCGTGCTCGGGCAGATCCTCGCTTCGCAGACGCTGGAGCCCCGTCGTCATCGCGGCCTGCCCACCGGGTAGATCCACGCGGCATCGCCCAACGGCTGGGCCAAGTCCACCGCCAGGCGCCGGTGTCACAACAGATGCACCGCATGCGCGCGAGCGACCGCGGGCAGCGACGTAGCCTCCACCAGGTCGCCGAACCGCCGGGGACGCTCAGCGGCCAGCTCCAGCAGTTCTCCATGCAGCCCCAGGCGGTCGACCACCGGCCGCCGCCGAGCGGACAGCGTATCCAGCCCGACGGCCACATGCCGGCACCAGCCGGTCACCACCACATAGCGCCACCCGGCCGCGGCCGCCGCCCGCTCGGCGGCGGCGAACTTCGCCATGTCTCGTCTCGCACCAGATGGCTGGGGCGCACGTCGATCAGCGCCGCCGCCCCGTCCAGCAGCACCAGGAAGTCCGGCGTGTGGTCCTCGGCCCCGCCGGCGGTGGTGAACCTCAGTCTGAACGGCTGGGACAGCACCTCCTCGATACCGCCGGTGAAGTCCAGGGCCAGCAGAAACCGACTTTCCCAGACACTTTCCCAGACTCTCAAACCCATGCATCCGGCCGGTGGCCAGCAAGTACTGCAGACCCGGGCGATGCCGCTGACGAGCACGCCAGGTGAAGCCCCGTACCGGCGCCGAGGCCAGCATGGGGAAGCCGGACAGGTCCTGGACCGGACAGATCACCTCCGCCTGGGACGCCCTCCACACCGCCGTCCAACGCCGGGCCCAACCCGACCCCGCGTCCAACCCGGCGAACGCCTCCGGGTGACGGTGTACGGCACGACGAGATCATCGAGCGGGCAGCTGTGCGACCAAATCGCCTACGGCTCAACCACCGGCGTGCGAAGCGAGACCTCCATGCCCCAGCACATCCAGCCCGTACGGAGCCCTGCACCAGGGTCAGCGCAGGGCGCTCGGCCGGCGGGGCCATGGCCGGTCGATCGGCATGCCCGCGGGGCAGCCGAAGGCGGTCGGTCAGCAGTCCTGGAAGGGCAGCCGACCGAGGTTGTCCCCGTGTGCGCTGCGGTCGGGGAACTCGGACTGAGCCGCCTGGCGGAGGTGTTCGGCGAGTGTCGCGGTTGCCGTCGAGGTGGCGCGGTCTGTGACGCCCCAGGCCAGCAGGTGGTGGCGGCGGGCCCAGCGCTCCTGGAGTTCGCATACCTCCAGGCTCTGGCGGGGATCGATGGCCCGGCGCGGGACGACGGCGAGTCCGGCGCCGGCGGCGGCCAGGGCGATGAGGACGCCGAGGTTGGTGACGGTGGTGCGGTGGCGCACCGCGGGGGCGTGGGGTCCCAGGTGCTTTTCGATCCAGCGGCGCAGCGAGGAGTCGGCGTCGAGACCGACGAGCGGGTGTTCGGCGGCCTCGCGGTAGGTGAGCGCGGTCCGCCCGGCGAGGATTCCTCCGGCCTGCCCGATGACGACGAGGGAGTCGTCGCCGAGGGGCTCCGTGCGCAGTCCGCAGCCGTCGGCCTCGTCGTCCAGGACGACACCCAGGTCCGCCTCGCCGTCGGCGAGTTTCCGCTCGGTCTGCGGGGTGCGGCTCTCGGACGCGGTGACGTCGGTGTCTGGGTGGGCGCGGAGGAATGAGATCAGGGCCCGCGGCACGAGCCGGTGCATCGCGGAGCCGCCGCCGAGCAGGATCAGCGGCGCGGACGGGGGCCGGGTGTAGCTCGCGACGGCGCTTTCGAGTCGGGCGGTCCGGTCGAGGACGTCGCGCGCGTGGCGGGCCAGGGTCGCCCCCGCCGGGGTGGGCCGTACGCCCCGGCGCCCGCGGATCAGCAGGGCCACGCCGGCGTGGTGTTCCAGCGCGCGCACGCGGGCGCTGGCCGAGGGCAGGCTCAGGTGCATGCGTTGGGCGCCCGCGGTGATCGATCCCTCCGTGACGATGTGGAGGAACAGCCGTAGGTCGTTCAGGTCGTAGCGCATCGGCTCAGGCTAAGGCTCAGCCTGAGCCAGGGTGTGATGATTCCGCATTGTGAAAACACCTTCCCGCGAGTGACGCTCGGCGTGTGATCGAGCTGTCCCTTGTCCTGCTGACCGGTGTCGCCGCCGGAGTCCTGAACTCCGTCGGAGGCGGAGGAACCTTCGTGGCGCTGCCCGCACTCGTTGCCGTCGGTCTGTCGCCGGTGACGGCGAACGCGGTCGCCCGGATCGCCCTCGTACCCGGCGCCGTGACCGGTGCCTGGGTGTACCGGCGCGAAATCGCCCCGGTGGGGGCCGCGTCCGCCATAGCGCTGACCGCGACCAGTGTGGTCGGCAGCGGGGTCGGCGCCTGCCTGCTGCTCGTCCTGCCCGCCTCGTCGTTCGAGTCCGCGTCGCCGTGGCTGCTCGCCTTCGCCACCGTGGTCCTCGCCCTCGGCCGCCGCCTGTCCCGCGTGGTGAGCCAGGTGTCGGCCCGCTCCGCCGGCATGAGTCCGCGGGCCGTCCTGATCGGCCAGTTCCTCATCGCCGCGTACGGCGGATACTTCGGCGGAGCCGTAGGCATTCTGATGATGGCCCTGTGGAGCATCGGCCTCGGCCTCGATACCGCCGCCGGCAACCCGATGCGGATCACCCAACTGGCGGCCGTCTTCCTCACCTCGGGAGTGCTGTTCCTGTTCACCTCGGACGCACTGCACACTCCCCTGCTCCTGGCCGCCCTGCTGGTCGGCGCGACCGCTGGGGGCTTCGCCGGCGCCCACCTGGCCCGCCGCCTTCCCGCCCGGCTGCTGCGGGGCGTCCTCCTGGCGACCGCCACGGTGACGACCGTCCTGTACTTCCTGCGCGGCTGACCACGCAGGGAAGTCGCGTTTGACCAGCCCCATCGTCGAGAACTAAGGCGGACTGACATGACCGAAGGCGACACGGGAGCCAGTCCACCGTACACGGATGCTGCGCGGGCGAGGCTGGTGATGGCCTACGAGGCGTGCGAACTCGCCGACCTCGCCCGTGCGTTCGTCCCGATCGGCGAGCACGAGCTGAACCCCGACGGTACCAACCGTTCGCCGGGCACCGTGCTGGCCGATGCCATCCGAGTAGTCGCAGTCGCGCAGCGGTTCTTCGAGGCCGCGGCCGTGTTCGAGCGGATGGGCGGTGCCGACTGGCAGCTCATCGGTGATGTCCTGGAGGTGTCCCCGCGTGCCGCGTGGGTGCGCTTCGCGATGGCCGAGGCCGCCTTCCGGGAACTGCTCTCCCGCGAAAGGGGCCCGGCCGCGGGTGAGGCGGAGCGGCTGCGCGCCTACATGACCAGGGAACCGCTGGAGGTGGCCCTCGATCTCGACGACTGGGTCCTGCGCCACGAGGACGGTGACAGCGACCTCGGCACCACGCCGGTCTCCGGGGGCCTGGCCCGGAGGGATCCTCGACGAGGCGCCGAAACGTACTCCTGACGCGGCGGGAGTCGGTTTCGAGGAGCACTTTGACAAGTTCGAGGAGCACCTTGCCAAGAGGAAGGTCGAACTCGGTTCATGCGGGCGCTCATCAGGGACACGGCAAAGTCGTGTTCTAGGACCTGACCTGCGATGTCGCGATGGCGGCGGATGCGTCCGGCGTGTCCGCGAGCGGCGGGCGGGCCCGGGCGGAACCGTGGAAGTTCCTACGCTCATCGTCGTCTGCCACGAGGGACTGCCACGAGGGACTCCGTCACCGATGTCATCTGGGTGCAGCTCGCCTGATGGGACTTCCGACCTCGGGGTTCTGCCAGATCTCGGGCTGACCGGCGTGGCCCGCGGTCTGGGCAACGACCATCCGCTCGCGGCACCGCATCGGTGAGCCCGGCGAGGTGGCCGGGGTCGTCGAAGTCCTGGCCTCTCCCGCCCGCCTCGCTGTCCGATGCCCAGGCCGGCTCAGCAGGCGAGCTGGTTGAGCCAGACACGGAGAAGGGCGGTCTCGGCCGGACGGAGCGGGAGCTCGTCCTCGTCCGCGGCGCCGAGAGCGGCATCGAGGGCGAGAGCCCGAGGCACGAGACCGGGATCCGCGTCCGGGGGCTGCGGACGGCCAGCGGCAAGAGAGTCGATGAGGGTATCGCGCATTCTCGCGGAGACCTCTGGGTCTCGGTCCTCGGGAGGAACGCCGATCAGCGACAAGGTGACGCCCGTGATGGAGGCCAGCAGCAGGCGGGCGGCCAAAGCGGGCGGGAGCCGGAGACGCCCCGCAGCGGCCATGCGGTCAAGGAATTTCAGCAGGAGTTCGTGGGCCTCGTCGGCGGCGGGCGGGCGGCGACCGGGGCGGTCGGTGCCGTACATCAGGACGTAGAGCGCGGGGTGGCGCAGGCCGAAGTCGACGTGCATGTCCCAGGCATGGCGCATGTCGCCGACCGGGTCACCAGTGTGCGCCAGTGCCTGCTTCTCGGCCAGATAGATGTCGAAGGCGTGAATGGCCAGGGCGGCGAGAAGGCCGTCCTTGTCACCGAAGAGCTGGTACAGGGATGCGGCGCGGATCCCGGCCGCTGCGGCGACCGAGCGGGTGGAAACCGCCTCAGCGCCTTCCCGCTCCAGGATGCCGGTCGCCACCTCAAGGATCCGCCGGCGGGTACGGGTCTTCGCGTCGTCCATATTTGCAATGCTACGTCATATCGCGTATCACTGATACGAAGCATCGATGCGCATAATCGCGTAGCAGTGATACGTTGGGAGAAGCCAGTGAACCGTGTCGGATATGGCGCCATGCAGCTCGCCGGGCCGAATGTGTGGGGGCCACCGGCCGACCCCGAGTGTGCGCGGCAGGTGCTCCGCCTGGCGGTCGAGCTGGGAGTGACGTTCTTCGACACCGCGAACGCCTACGGGCCGCGTACGGTGAACCAGCTGATCGGGGAGGCACTGCGGCCGATCCCCGAAGGGGTGATCGTCGGCAACAAGGTGGGCGCCGGACGCGGACCGGACGGGTCCTGGATCATCACCGACCATCCGGACACGGTCCGCAGGCAGGTCCACGAGGCGCTGACCGACGTGGGAACCGAAGCCAGCGAGCTAACGTACCTGCGGCTCGACGGCGACACCCCGGGAGCCCAGAGCCAGGTGCCCTTGGAGGATTCGCTCGGCGTGCTCGCCGAACTGCGCGATCAGGGACTGATCCGCCGCATCGGCCTGTCCGGCGCATCCCCGGAGATGCTGGCCCGTGCCCAGCGGATCACGCCGATCGCCGCCGTGCAGAACCGTTTCAACTTGCTCGACCGCAGCGGCGTCCGGGTCCTCGCCGACTGCGAAGCGCAGGGCATCACGTTCGTCCCATACTTCCCGCTGGCCTCCGGACGGCTCACCAGCTACGAGGAGCTGACCGCTCCCGCGGAACGCCTCGGCGCGGCACCGGCCCAGGTCGCGCTGGCCTGGCTGCTGCGCCGCTCCCCTGCCGTGGTCGTCATCCCCGGCACGGCGAACCCGGGCCACCTGCGCGCCAACATCGCCGCGGCTGAAGTCGCCGAGAACCTGACCGAGGCCGAGGTAACCCGCCTGACCCGCCTCGCCGACGAGTCTGACGCCGTCCTCGACCAGCCACATCAGTCCACGATCGATGCACATACCTCTGCCACGGAGCGTCGCCACTGACTCCGAGCGTTAAGCCACAGCCCCAGCACGACGATAGAAGACCAGGCCACCGTTCGCCCGAGATCAGGTAAAGCCCCAGGCCGGAAGCCCCTTCAGGTGAGCTGCACCCATGTCATTTCCGCCTATGCCCGATGCCCGATGCGCGATGCCAGCATCTTCTCGATCTTCTTGCCCAGGTCTCCGGACCCGCGCGAGGGGCGCGGGCGGCGGCACTCGCTGGCCGGGCTGCTCCCCGCCGGGGTCGCGGCGGTGATCGCGGGCTCGAGGTCGTTCGCCGCGATCGGCCAGTGGGCCGCCGATGCCGGCCCGGAGGTCCTGGCCGTGCTGGGACCGGCCCGCGGCCCGGCGGAGGAATCCACCTTCCGCCGCGCATTCGCCCTCGCCCGGCGCACGATCAAGATGGCGCTCGCGCCAGCCCGTATCGGGTTCGAGGGCGCCGCCCAGGTCGCGCTGCGTCGCACGGTCGTCAGGAAGGGCAAGAAGACCGTCGAGGTCGTCCACCTGATCACCAGCGACCGCAGCGCCAGCCCGGAGACCCTGGCCGCCTGGGTCCGCCGCCACGGGCACACCGAGAACAAGCTCCACTGGGTCCGCGACGTCACCTACCAGGAGGACAAATCTCTGGTCAGAACGGGAAACGCGCCCCGGCTCATGGCATCGTTGCGAAGCCTGGCCATCAGCATCCTGCGCCTGGCCGGCCACGCGGACATCGCCGCCGCCAACCGCCACCATGCCCGCGACCCGCAGCGGACACTCAAGCTACTTCAAGCCGCATGAATACGACTTTGCCGGGTCCCTGGGGCGCCCATTTGGACTGACTGCTCGCATGTGCACGCGCGCTTGCGTTGTTCACAGTTGCATGTGAACCCGAAAATGCTGGTGTTTCAGAGGTCCGCCGCTGCTTCCCTCAGGTACATCTCCAGCCGTCTGACCGATGCGGTCACGCCTCTCGTGTCGAGCCGGCAGGTGTAGAGACGACGGACGAGTCTCGGCTGCCGCATGGGCAGAACCACGACGCTCGGCGGAGCGTCCAGCAGCAACAACCTCGGTAGCAGGGCGACGCCGAGACCCGCCGCGACGAGATTGAGCGCGGTGCGGAAGTCCATGCCGTCGAAGTCCAAACGAGGCCCGCCTCCCCGGTCGCCATCGAGGGGGGACGCTGCCAAGTCGCGGAAGTCGACCGCGGTGTTGATCCATGCGTCCGACGGCAGGTCGGCTGGGGTGACACTGTCAGCTCCGGCCAGGGGATGGCCGACGGGCAGGGCGACCATGATCGGATCGTCCATGAGGTGCTCTTGCATGAGCCCGGCGGGCACTGGCCCGGGAGCGTGTTCGTAGTCGAAGGTGATGGCCAGGTCGATCTCCCCCCGGAACAGCAGCGCATGCGTTTCGCGCTGCTCAAGTTCGCGGAGTGTGATCTGAACTGCCGGATGGGTCGCACGCAGGCGTGCGAGCGCGGGAGGGACGATGGAGGCTGCCGCCGAGATGAACGCGCCGAGCCGCACCTCGCCGCCAGTTCCGTCCGCGAGCGCCGCGAGCTCGGTGGCAGCGCGACTCATCGACACGCTGATCGCGGCCTCGGTGTCGAGAAGGACCTGCCCGGCCTCGGTCGCCGGCTGGGAGACCCGCCGTCCCCGCTTCCGGGGTGCGGCGGAACGTCGACAGGGACACCTTCAACTTGCCTTCGTCTCAGGCCAGCAAACCCCTCGACCAGACCACCCGTGAGGCCGCCCGCCTTCAGGCCGAGCGCATCGTGCGCCTCACCACCGCCCTCAAGACCGGCCTCGCCACCACCTGAGCCCGCCACTCGGCGAAACCCCCCACCCTGGGCCGGCCGACCGTACGAGGTCGTACGACCGGTCGACCCGAGCATCAGCGCGCGTCCGGCCCCCGCCGCGCCGTGGTGGCCGGAGCGCCCTCGTATGCGCCTCGGTGGCAGCTCAGCCCTGGACAGCTGACGGGTCCATCCACACCACTTCCCAAGTGTGACCATCGGGGTCCTGGAAGGACCGGCCGTACATGAAGCCGTGGTCCTGGGGTTCTCCTGCGGGCGTGCCGCCCGCGGCCAGTGCCTTGTCCACCAGCTCGTCGACGTTCGCGCGGCTCTCCGCGCTCAGGCACAGAAGCACCTCGGAGGTCTTGGCGGAGTCCGCGATCTCCTTGTTGGTGAAGTCCTGGTAGCGCTCTCTGGTGAGCAGCATGGCGACGATCGTCTCGCTGATGACCACACATGCGCAGTCATCCGTCGTGAACTGCGGGTTGAGCGAGTAGCCGAGCTCGGTGAAGAACTTCTTCGAGGTCTCCAGGTCGTTCGTCGCGAGGTTTACGAAGATCATCTGCTGGTACACGGGCCGTCTCCTTCGTCTGTGGCCTTTCACAGGGATAGACCGCGTCGCCCCACGGAACTCATCGCCAGCCGAGAGGAATCTCCGAGAGGTTCTCAGGCACGCGATGGCGGCGGCGCACGGCAGACGTGGCCCGGCCGGCCCGCCCCCACCGAGAGGTCGACGGCGGCCCACTCCCCCGCCGCAGGCGAAACGGGCACGCATCTCTGACCGCCCGCCGACCCGGCGGCACTACCGGAACACAGTGTCGCCATTGCGTGTGCCGACGGGGGCGTCGATCCGCTTGATCACCACGATTGCGGCGAACGCTCCGGCCGGAGGGGCGAACGCGTAGACGGGGGGCAGCGAGGGGTTGCCGGAGCACTGGGCGGGGACGAACTCGCGGGCGGAGTTGGCGATTTCGCCCGACAGGCTACCCAAGGCGATGATCTGGGCGGCGATCACGGTGCCGACGGGCCCAGGAAGTGAAGGGTGAGCCGGGGACCGGGGTCGCACCGGCTCAGCTTCTCGATGCCATCCGCCGCTGCCCGGGAGGCGGCGGCCACGGTCGTGGCACGCTCTCCACGTGAGCGGAAGTGACCCTCCCAGCCGGAACACGCAGGCCGCGCACGCCTGGGACCTTCGCATGTACTTCGACTTCCAGGCATTGGGCCGGCCAGCGATCGTTCGAGGGTCAGTGGGAGGCGTCGAACGCGTCTCGGATCTTCTTGGGGACACGACCGCGATCGTTCACCTCATAGCCGTTCTCGCGAGCCCACGCACGAACCTCTTCCGCACTGGGGCCATCCGCGACGCCCCTGCGCATCCGGCCCATCCCCTTCGTCCGGCCCAGCTTCCGGCCCTTCTCGATGAACGGCCGGAGCGCCGCGTCCAATTTGTCATAGTTCTCCGGGGTGAGGTCGATTTCGTAATCCACGCCGTTCAGAGAAAACCTGTGTGTGCTGACCTCGTCCGAATCCGTACCAGTGAGGTCGTCCGAATAAACGGTCACAATTTTCTGAGCCATGACCGGATGCTACCCAGCCGCTCCGCAGTAGTGGGCACAGGATTCGGTCTGGTGGTCTCTATCGGAGCGGGCCCTGAGGTGCGCAAGGCGACAGAAGCGGTAGCCGCGGTGAGATCGGCTGGAGACAATCATCGACGTGTCAGACAACTCGTCACTTGTCGCCGGCCTCACCGGTGTCACGGCCATCGTGGCCGGCTGCCTGGCGAGCTGGCTGACCAGTAGAGGCAACGCCCATGCCGCGCGTATCCAAGTGGATACCGTCACGTCCGCCCAGCGTCGTGAGGCTGTCCGGGACACCCGACGCGCCGCATATCTGAGTTTCATCGAGCAGGCACAGGCTGTTTCCGATGAGCTCTCGGCGGTCGAAATCCATCTGAATCCAAGTGGCATCCCATCCGAAGAGCTGGCACTCGTTCTCAACGCCCACCTCGACCGGCATCGGCAACTGCGCCAGGCGGCATTCGTGATCGACTTGGAAGGTCCCTCGAAGGTTGCTGTTGCCGCAACGGAGCTCAGGGTCATGGCGGGCAGACTCAGCACCGCCTTGACCGCTCTGACCGAGACCGCCAGCAAGGAGAACGGGGACGAATTCGGAGAGATCCTGCACGCATACGTGCGACTGTTCGGGCGCTTCGCTGGCGCAGCTGCCGCGGCACTGGAGCGGGAGTAGGAGCAGGCGGCTGAACGGAATGGCGGTAGAAGCGGTTCAGGCTCTTCGTCCCCGGGTCAACCACCGGTTCGTGAGGGTGATGGCGGCCCAAGTGATCAGGCGGCCCACCGCCTCAGTACTCCACCATCTGCGGGCCGTCTGCACCGGTCCGGACGATCGTGGCACACCCACTGCAGGAGTGGGGCGCGTCTGGAGCGCTGCCCGCGCGGTCCGCACGCGCCGCGGGTTGCCGCGTTCTCAGGCGGCCTCTACTGGGGGCGGTCATCGTGCCAGGGTGAGGGCCGCGGTCAGGCGTTGCCGTGACGGCCCGCCCACACGGTGGGGTCCGCTCCCCCAGGGAGCGGCCTGTTCCAGCTGTCCGGCGAGACGCAAGAGGACGTGCAGGCGGGCATGTACGTCGCCAGCCCACAGCGCAGCGGTGGTCGTCGGCAACGGTCAGCGCGACGTGCCCCAGCCGTCCCCACGGGGTGTCGATAGGCATCTGATGCCGACCGCCCAGGACCGCGGCTGAGATCGCGAGATCGAACGCCACCAGCGGATCGCCGACCACATCAGCACTCTCCTTGACGACCTCGGCGAATCCACGATGAGCCGACCGGCTGAGTTGCCGGACTGGCCAGATCGCTGGTCGGACGGCCTCGTCCACGACAGGATGCCGCCATGCGTCACGCTGACGAAGAGTCTGAGCTGCCCAAGTTGATCCGCCGCTACGTCACGCCCGATCGGCGGTATCTCAAGCTCGGCGGCAGCCTTCTCGGCATGCCTGGGCGCGAACGCGGCAAGTTCACGCGAATGCTGGGCGAGGCCGCCGGTCAGATCAGCCCCCGTGAACTGTGCATACTGCTCGATGGAGGGTGGCGCGAGCGCAAGACGGCAGCCTGGCTCATCGCCGCTGCCGGCAGAACCGAGTTCCGCGGACGCCTCGGCGAACTCCTGCTCGCCAGTCAAGGGCCCTACGCAGGGCAGGCCTACTGCGTCGCCCTCGCCACCTTCGGCACCTCTGCCGACGCCGACCTGCTGGTCGCTTACCTCGACCGCTACCTGCCCCGACCCGACCTCTACTACGACCAGGCAGCCGCCCTCGGCACACTCCTGTTGCTCGACACCAGGCTCGGTGCCGACCAGGCAGCCCAGTTCCTCACCCCAGACGGCCTCTGGCAGCACTGGATCGTTGGACCACCCAGCAAGGACTACGACGCCCCCGACAGCTACCGCGAGTTCATCCGCCAGCTCTGCGATCTCGCTGATGAGAGCGCCAGACACTGCACGGCAAGGAGACGATGACACTGCGCTCGACAGGGTGACACCTGATTGGAGGAAGCCACCGCCGCAGAATTCAAAACTGTCCAGATGAGCGACGAACAGGCGGTTCCTGGGCTGGGGCGGTCCTCTCCGCGTGGGCGGAGGGGAGCCGGCGTTGTCTCACACTGGCCCCATCCCGAGCCTGCTCGCCGACCTGGACAGCGTCCGCCGCGTCCTCCTCACGGTCGATACCCGGGGACCGCCGGGAGGGTGAACAGCACGGCGGCGGCGACGTCACACACCGTGTGAACGGGCAGGCTGGTCCCCACTCGGACCGCCCACCGTACTCAGGGGAAGCAGCCATGAGCCAGTCCACTCACCGCGACATCGAGTTCGCGGCGCCCGACGGCGTGTCCTGCGCGGGATGCTGTACGTTCCCAACCGACCCCGCAGGCACCCGTCGATCACTATGGCCCATGGGTACGGCGCGGTGAAGGAAATGGCGCTCCTCCGCCTCGCCGCCACGTTCGCCGAGGCCGGTTTCGTCGCTCTGGTCCACGACCACCGCACCTTCGGTGCCAGCGACGGCACCCCGCGCCAGGACATCGACCCCTGGAGGCAGATCGAGGACTGGCGGCGCGCCATCACCTATCTGGAATCGCGTCCCGAAGTCGACGCCGACCGGATCGGCCTGTGGGGCTCCAGCTATGCCGGTGGACACGCGATCGTGCTCGGGGCCACCGACCGCCGTCTGAAGGCGGTCGTCGCCCAGGTGCCCACCATCAGCGGCTTCGAGCAGTCCAGGCGTCGTGTCACCCCTGACAACATCGCCGCGCTGGATGCCGTCCTCGACGCCGACGAGCGTGCCCAGCTGGCTGGCGAGGCCCGCGTACCCAGGCCTTGGTCAGCGCCGACCCGGCCGTCGCCGCCTCGTACCGCGCCCAGGACGCCGTCGACTTCTACCTCCAGGAACTCCCCGAAGGAACGCGCTGGGACAACAGCGTCACCGTCCGCTCCACCCACAAGGCACGCATATACGAGCCGGGCGTTCTCATCGACCGCGTCTCCCCCACCCCACTGCTGATGATCGTCGGAGAGCAGGACACCGTCACGCTCACCGACACCGGGCTCACCGCCTACAACCGCGCGCTGGAACCGAAGCAGCTGGCGAGGATCCCCGGCGGGCACTTCGCCCCGTACACCACCGAATTCGCCCCAGCATCGACCGCGTCCACCGCCTTCTTCCGTGACCATCTGACACCGGACGGAGACTGACCCGCCGGGGGCCAACGCCGGTTCGTGCGCCGGACGTGTCGGATCCAACACTCTCAGGACGCCCTGCCATCGGCCGGTGCCCGTTGCTGAAGCCTCCATTTCACCGGGCAACTACGCGGGGACAGACTGATGGTGGCGCCGGATGGGTGGTCCGCGTCGGGCAGATACATTCTGCCCCCACCGTGGCCCGGGACAGTCGGTGAGGAAGGCCCTGCTTCCAGGCACGAGAGAGGCCCTGCCATTACCCCTCACAGGCGTGACTGCCTGCGGGGCGCGACTACTGGTTTCGTGGACAGCGGCGGGGCTCGAAAACACCCCTCGCCACCCTTCTTGCCACGGTGGGCTACTGCCGGTCGGCATGCTGACCGCCCCAGGCGCACGGCTGGAGCAGCGTCCAGCCGGCCTGGGCGGGAGAGGTTTCCGCATCTGCTCCGTCCGGCACTTCTACACCTGCGCCCCCGTACGAGACGTTTGGAGAGATCATGGAACACCTTCTGCCGGGACGGACCGGCCTGTCCGTGAGCAAGATGGGCCTCGGCGCGATGATGTTCGGCCCGTGAGGCAACCCCGACCACGACGAATCCATCCGAACCCGCCAAGCCCTGAACGCCGGTATCAACTTCATCGACACCGCCGACGTCCACTCGCAGGGCGATTCCGAGGAGATCGTCGGGAAGGCGATCAAGGGAGGCTGTGACGACCTCGTCCTGCCCACCAAGTTCAGCGGCCAGATGGGCGAGGACGCCAACCGGCGGGGCAACTCCCGACGCTGGATCATTCGGGCCGTCGAGGATTCGCTGCGCCGGCTGGAGACCGACTACATCGATCTCTGCCAGGTGCACCGTCCCTCACCGGACACCGACGTCGAGGAGACCCTGGGCACCCTGACGGACCTGGTACGCCAGGCAAGGTCCGTTACCTCGGATCCTCCACCTTTCCCGGCAGCCGGATCGTCGAGGCCCAGTGGGCCGCCCATGACAGGCGGCTGGAACGGTTCGTGTGCGAGCAGGCGCCGTACTCGATGCTGGTGCGCGGAAGTCCTCGACCGCATCGACGAGATCGCCACCCCGAGCACGGTCATCAATCCGGCCGACAGCAGCTTCATCAACCCCGCCCTGGAGCCGACAGCCCGCCGCCGCTGACGGCGCACCCGTCCCCGCCGGCACGCTCGCGCTGGCAGTGCCCGCCAGGCGCATCCACTGACCAGGACGTAGATGATCGCGGCGAACAGCGTCTCATCAGGCGTGTCCTGCGTCCCGCCGCCCTGCGGGCGGACCTTCGACGGCGGGATCAGCGGCTCAGCGATCTCTCACAGCCCGTCCGGAACAATCCAACTCCACGTACCCCGCCCCATGCCGAGCCCAACGACCGGCTCGCCACATAGGGCACTGTCTAAGCAGCTAGATCAGCACACACGCCAAGAGTGGCCTGCAGTTCGGCGACCGTATCCTCCTCTCGCCTCGCGAGCACGGTGGTGATGCCCAGAGCTTCGGCGGGCGGAAGGTTCACCGGTGATCATCGACGAACACCCAGGATGAGCCGGGCAGCCCGAGGCGCTCCAGTGCAAGCCGGTAGATGGCAGGGTTCGGCTTCGCCATACCAACGACCTCGGAGAGTACGTGCCCGTCGATGATGCTGCCGGGAGGCCATCTGCGCTCTGTCCCACGCGGCAGTTACGAAGCGGGGCCCGAGCAGCGCAGTCCTCCACGGTTGCTCATCGCTCGGCGTTTCCTTGCGGATCGCTGTCGCTCTCCTCGATTCCGTACTCCGCGCGGCGCTGCGCGACCCGCTTGTCCTCCGTTCCGCGCCGCACCACCAGGCCGGAGATCAGCGCGGCGCCCCCACCGACGACGAGTGCTGTTGCCGCTACCAACACGGCGCGGAGTACAGTCGACAGCTGGTAGTGCGCCGACAGCTTCCATGCGGTGTACGCGCTGACGCTCAGAGCGCAAACGCCCCACACGACGGAGACGCAGCCATTTACCTGCCGTTCTGTGTGCTTTTCCGCAACTTCGGGCCCGAAGATGTACTTGCCGGCAGGGGCAGGGGGTTCAGTCATGCTATTTGCTCACCACTCGTACTCGTCGTTCCAGGGCGGTAGTGGCTACCGACCCCACTGCTCCTGTTGTACTCAGGGACAGAACGATCGACCTACCCAACTCCTCGACTCACACACCCACATAGGACAACGTCTTGGCGAGGGTTCGTGTGCCGGTTCCGGACGGTCCATCCCCGAGATTCCGCGACCCGCGCTTCCGTAGGAAGTCGCCGCAAGATACCTGTGAGCAGCCTCTACACCGGGGCGCGGCCGTGGGCCTGGAGCGTTGGAGCCGGCGGGAAAGCGCCCCGAGGCGCGGCCCCGGCCGATGCTGCCGGCGACCTCGGCATCAGTGCCGACTCGGCAGCCGTCTCCTGCCGGCCGCCGGGGTTTGGATTCAGCGGGCGGGTGTGTAGGTGATGCGGGCCTCGTGGCAGCCGTCGGCGAGAGTGATGAGAGCGGCAGCTCTCAGCCGGGCTCGCCACCGCGGTCTGCCCCAGCCTGGCGGGAACGGCCGCGCTCTGGACGGCCTGCCCAGGCTGCCTGGTGGCCTTGCTATGGGGGAGGCAGCAGGCTGTCAGGCGGTGCCGGTCTGGTCGACCTGTCACAGTGCGTCGGACAGCTCGCCGGGGTCAACGAATCGGGTGCGGGTGGGGTGCGGGGGCTGAGCCACGTGGCGGAGATGGCGGAGGTGGTGAGGGCCGAGAGCCGTCCCGTACGCTCGCCGGGCCTCGGCCTCCGCAGCCGCCGTACGGCGCAGTAGGGCAAGAGCGGATCGCCGGTACTCGGCTACTGCAGCCTCGAGGCCGCGTAGCCTTCACGCAGTATGGGTCGGTGGGGCTGGGCGGACGGCGAGCAGGGCGGCGTCGTCATTGGTGTCGGCGGCCAGCCCATTGAGCAGTTCGTCGCAGAAGGTCTCCAGTGGCTCGCGGCAGAGTGCGGCGGTGTGCTGGCGTAGCCGGGTGAGCCCGTGGTCGAGTGATTCGCCGCGGCGTTCGATCAGTCCGTCGGTGTACAGCAGGACGGTGGAGTGGGCGGGCAGTTCATCGAAGGCGGTCGGGCGCTGGTGCGCGGGGTCGACACCGATCATCAGTCCCGCGCCTGTTTCGAGGTAGCGGGTGTCGCCGTCGACGGTGATCAGCAGGGGAGGCAGGTGTCCGGCGGAGGCGTGGTGCAGCCCCCAGAGGCCGCCCTGCTGGGGGCCTTTGACCAGGGCGTAGATGCATGTCGCGGTCGCCTCCTCGTACAGGGTGTGGATGGTGAGGTCCAGGCGGCGCAGGACCTCCCCGGGCGGCTCTTGGCGGTCCACGGCGATTCCGCGCAGCATGTTGCGCAGGGCGCTCATGGCAATCGCCGCTTGCAGGTCGTGGCCGGCGACGTCGCCGATGACCAGGACGGTATCGCCCTGTGGCAGGACGAAGGCGTCGTACCAGTCGCCGCCCACCTGCGCGATGGCCTGCGCGGGGGTATAGCGGGCGGCAATCTGGAGATGGTCGAGCTGCGGCAGCTCGGGCAGCAGGTCGCGTTGGAAGCGCTCGGCGATGCGCTGGGTCTGCTGGTGGAGCCGCGCGTTGTCCACCTGCAGCGCCAGGCTGCGGACCAAGGCCTCGATGAACGGGAGATCGTTCTTGGTGAAGGGGTGGTCGGCATCGGTGCGGGCCACGGTCAAGGCGCCGAGGACCTCGCGCCGGGCCCGCAGCGGGGTGATGATGGCGCTACGGGCAGCCAGTTGCTCGAATAGCTCCAGTTGCCGGGCGTGCAGCGGGTTCGCTGCCCGGTTCGGCGAGGGGATGTCGGCGAGCAGCAGCGGGCCTGCCCCGCGCAGTACCCGCGGCAGCGGCCCGGCGGCATCCTGCGGCACCGGCGGAAGCAGTCCTTCGTATCCACCGGGAGCCAGCACCTCGGGGGTGCGGTGGGAAACGACAGCCCGCTCCAGCCGGCCGCGTTCGTCCAGCAGGTCGACCACGCACCAGTCACCCAGCCGCCCGGTCAGTACCCGGCACACTCGTCGCAGTCCCTCCAGCAGGTCCAGCGTGCTCGCCAGCGCCGTTCCGGCATCCGCCAGCAGAGTAAGCCGACCCAGCAGAGCCTTCTTGTCCTCATCGCCCATGGCCTACCGTTCCCCGGGCCACGGCCCCCGCTACGGCAGTCAGCCTGTTGTCCACCCTGTCGGGCGAGCAGCTGGCTGCACGGTGAGAACGGGTACCGGTAGTCAGGGAGTCCGGCGACCTTGGCCGCCACCGCGTGATTCACCCGGTCCGGCTCCGGGGGTGTGAGGCAGCGGTGCGCCTCACTCGAGGCCCTCTTCCCATCCGGCCAGCCGACGGCCGCACGGTTCGCCAGGGGGAGGCCACGGTGCGGTGGGAGGCGGCCAGGCCGGGCGGGCCTACCACCTCAGCAGCACCGGCGCGCCGGACACGCTGGCACATCGAGAGCTGAGGGTCGTGCTGGCCTATGCCCGGCAGCGGCGCCCCGATGCGGGCAGCGGATCAGGGACCAGCCAACAGGATGTTCACCGCATGGTGCGGCTGTATCGGAAAATGCCGGGTGCGCAACCTCTACACCGCGGCGCGGTCGTGGTTCTGGAGCGGCCATCGCGGCCCCGTTGCCGCATCCCGGCACCATACGCCGTGCTGGTCCATGGCCTCGTCCAGCCGCTGCCGCAGGGCGTCGTGGTCGGCCACGCGGCTACTTCCGGTGTGTCCCGGACGGCGGCGGAGGCTGCGGCACCTGCCCGGCCGGGTCTTGACCCGGGGTGGAGATCTTCTCGGAGAAGATCCGTTTGCAGACCGGCTCGAGCGCGGCGAGCTGGCTGGCGAGTTCCTGCTGGGCGGTCGAGCAGCGCGCGTACCCGATCCGGATCGGCTTGACCACCGCGGCGGCGGGCAGCGCCTCGACGGGCGGGCCCGCCTTCCACGGCCGTCCCGGGCCGCGGTCCTCGGGCACCGCCAGTTCCTCCCGGAGCGTGGGCACGAGGATGAAGCGCGCGGTGTGGTACTTCGTCGCGGCCTTCCCGCCGCGGGTGCGGCACGGACTCTCGGCAGAGGCTTCACACTTCGGACAGTCGTTTCGTTCTACCGCAGATGCGGCTTGATTGAGCGTTAGCTCCACCTGGGTGGCCTGGTGGTCTGTCAGAACTGTCTCGCACAACGCCCTGGTTTTGAGAGGACTTCTGCGAATGGCGACCTGCGGATTCGTGATCGCTCCGGGAGCTCTCGCAGAACTCTCGTATCTGGTCATTTGTGAGACTGCCGGTGTACCGGCAGTCTCGGGTCAGCGCACGGCGAACAGCCCTAGGCTTGTTCGGCTTCCAGGTGGGTGAGGTATTCAGCGGCGGCGGGCGCCTCCGCGGCACCGATGCGTTGGTAGATGGAGACGGCTTCGCGGGGGCTGATGATCGCAGCCTGTGTTGTTGCCGGGTACGTGGCAGCGGGCGATTCCTTCAAGGGCGTACGCTTTGTCCAGAGGGCTGCGGACTTGACGTGCCAGGCGGAGAGCCTGCTGATAGGTGTCAAGCGCCCGCTGCTGCTCCCCGGAGAGGGTGAGCAGGGCGCCCGTACTGTTCAGTGCTTCCGCTTCCCCTGCGTGTCACCGACCTCCGCGAACAACGCCCGTGACCGGGCCAGGAGATCGGTCGCCGCCGTGAAGGTCCTCAACTCGGTCTGCACCCGACCCAAGTCCTGCAGGGCCTTTGCCTCGCTGTGGCGGTTGCCGAGGGTGCGGAACAGCTTGAGGGACTGCTCGGCCAGCTCACTCGCCCCCGCATAGTCACCCGTCAGCCGCCGCACCCGACCCAGGTCCCGCAGGGCGCCGGCTTCGCCGAGGCGTCGTTGGTGTGGTGTGCGGCGGTGTGGTGGAGGGTGGTGGCTTGACCCCAAGGGCCTTGCTGGTCGGCGGCGATTCGTAGCGCCAGCGGCAGTCGTGCGAACAGCCGGGCCGGCTCGGCTATCTGAGCAGGGTCGTCGCCGGTGCGGTAGCCGCGGGTGGCCGCGGCGATCAGGTCCGCGGACTCCTGCTCGGCGAGCATGCCCAGGGTGATGCGGCGGGCGCCGTCGCGCACGGCCAGACCGGACAAGCGGTGTCAGCTGGTCACCACCGTCAGACACCCCGCGGTGTCGGGCAGCAGCGGGCGGACCTGCCCGACGGTGGCGGCATTGTCCAGCACCACCAGGACCTGCTTGCCCGGCACCAGCGACCGGTACAGCTCGGCATGTTCCTCCAGCCCAGCCGGGATCGCTGGGGCGGGAACGCCGAACGCGCGCAGGAACCGTCGGGGAAGCCGTCTGCGGCCAGCTGCTTGACGGCGGCGTCGATGTAGAGACTGTTGAACAGCACCACGGCGTTCAGAGCCAGGCCGAGCGCGCCGAGCTGGTCTTATCCGAACTAGCCCAGCTCGGCGGCAGGTCCGCCTGTGAGCCGTCGTTCACCACGGAAAGTAGTCGTGAAGAAGTTGGTTGGACGGGTGCCGTCGGGCGTGTCGTGCATGTCGTCCGCGCGCGCTTGCGGTCTTACTGGGAGAACGCGTAGGTCCGGACGGGGTCGAGGTGCAGTTCGAAGGGCCCGAAACAGTCGGCCGCGAGGGTCGCGACCGGAGCGCCGCAGGGGCAGGCCCGGTTGAGTCCCTCGTCGCCTGTCGGTCCGCAGCACCCACTGCTGTTCTCCCAGTTGGGCAGTGGCTGAAGGCCGGTGGCGTCATCAGGGTGCACCAGCACTGTGTGTCGGCTGCCGGCCGAGATGACGAAGCCTTCTTCACGGCAGACCACAGGTCCGCGCGACTGAGCTGGCTTCGGGTCCTCCTGATCGTCCTGCACGACGTAGGGAGGTCCCCAGGGCTCGGGATCGATCGCGTAGTGGCCCCGCGGAACGGTGGAAGGCGCCCGGCGTGTCTCCTTGTCCCGGTCGCGCTCGTCGTCGGCGACGTCAGGGACGGCGGCAAGCTCGGCCAGCTCCCGCGTGATCGCGGTGCCGCACTTGGAACAGAGGAAGACGGTCATCCTCTCGTTGTAGTGCTCAGGACTGCCCCTTCGCATCCTCGTTTCGCTGCTCGGAGTCGATGCGCGCGACGACGCCACGGAGATCGGGCATGCCCAGGTGGACGGTGGTGTGCCGGGCCGCGAGGTCGCGCATGGCGGCGAGCTTCTGCTCGGCGGCGGCGAGGCTGGCCTCGATCGCGGCGACCTCGCCGAGCCATCCCTGTTCCTTGGCCTCCTGGAGCCGGTCGAGCAGGTTCGCGTGGATCTCCTCCAGGCGGGGCATCTGCTCGGGATCGGGCCGCAGGACAGGGCAGCGGATGCAGGCGTGTTCATGGACGCAGGGGGTGCCGAAGTCGCGTGCACAGACGCCCAGGGCGACCTTCCGCAGCTCAAAGTGGGCCAGGAAGTCCTGCCACTCCTGCGCGGTTGGCTCGCGGTACTCCTCCCCGGGGCGCAGCGCCCGGCGGCGGGCGATGAAAGATCGGTGGTGGTTGATGACGTCCTCGGGATAGATCGCGGCATAGCCGAGAGTCGTGTCGACCATCCGATGGCCACAGATGCGGGCGGCGATGTGAGGCGGCAGGCCGGAGCGGAGGGCATCGGTCACGAAGATTCTCCGGAAGTCGTGCGGCGTGTATCGCAGCTGCTCATCGCCGGGCCCGGTCAGCCCGCTCGCGGCGAGGGCGTCGTTGAGGCAGATGTAGATGTAGTTGCGCGGGATCGCCCGATCCTCCGGGCCGCAGCGGCGCTGGAAGAGGAACGGCATCGGTGCACTCCAGAGCCGTTCCAAACTGTCGTAGGCCGAGACCAGGGGCATGGCCTGCTGCCCGCGCCGGACGCGATGAATGATCGCAGTGAGCACCTCGCCGAGCTCTGGTGAGACCAGCAGCAGGCGCTCCTGGTCGAGCTTGGACGGGGCGACCTGGAGCATGGGCACGATCTCGCCGGTGGTGGGCAGCTGGTAGGCGACGAAGCTGTGGTGGGTGAGTTCGAGTGCTTCCTCGATGCGCATGCCGGTGTGGCGAAGGACCTCGACGATGGCCCAGGCTCAGAAGGCGCGTTCCTCTTCCACGGTCAGGTCCCGGCGCCGGCCGGTGGCGGGGTCGTCGGCGTAGACGCGGGAGGACACCCCGGCGCGGCGGAGGAGGTTCTCGCCCGACGGGGTGGTGAACGGGGCTCCGGCCGGGGTCTCCCGCCCGGTGGCGAGACAGGTCTGGGCGTCCTTGAGCTGGTGCTCGACGGCTTTGACCAGGGCCGGGAGTGCGGGCAGCAGGGTGCGGGTGCGCTGGTCCATGGCCGCCTTGCGGCGGGCGCGGTTCTTGCTGTGGTCGGTGTCGCTGTCGCGGACCGGGCAGGGTGCCACCCACGGGCCCCAGCGCGTCGGTTCGTCGGCGGCCCAGCGGGCGAGATCCTGGTAGAACGTGCGGACCCAGCTGAACACGGTGTGTGCATTGACCCGCGGCCGGATGGGGGTGCCGTGCCGGTCACGGACCATGCGGACGCGCTCCCGCCAGGCGGTGACGGTGTCGGCGTCCAGCCTCAGCGAGTCGATGCCCGGGTGGTGTTTCTCCAGGTCGCGCCAGAACAGTCCGGCCAGGGTGCGGGCCATGTCCTCCAGCGTGGTGTAGTCGACGTCCACCGCGCGCTCGGTGAGGTAGTCGACCAGGAGGTCGCGTATCGCGGTGCAGGTGATGCCCTGCCGGTCGACCAGGGCTGCCGGTGTCAACTGCCCCGGCAGCATCACCGTCTTCAGCCGTGCCGGGGCATCAGGGCCGAAGACGCCGAGGCCCGCGAGGAGCGCGTAGAAGAGGTGCTTGCCGTGGTAGCCGTTGGTCTGGTGCTCACCGATGGCGTGCTGCAGCTCGATGCAGTCGCCGATGGTGACGTCGTGGACGGTGCCGCCCTTGGAGGCCACGATCCAGGTGACGCGGTTGAGCGCGTTGTTGCAGTCGTTGGCTCCCGCGTGGCCGGTGGCGGTGTACTGGTCCTTGAGCGCGGCGAAGCCGTCGGGATCGATGACGCTGCGGATGTGCGCCAGCAGTTGAGAAGGGCGCTGACGTAGCAGCCACCGGTAGGCAGGGCGTACGACTTGTCCGCCCAGCAGCGGAATCATGCCGCAGCACAGATCGGCACGGTCGTACTTGCGCGCCCGCTGGTGCTCGGCGAGCCACTGCATCGGCAGCCGCGTCCACTCCCGGCCTGCTTCCTCGGCTCCGCTGGCCCCCCAGCGATTCTGCCAAGTGCGGCCGGGCTGGTCCTCCAGCCAGTCCAGCAGCTTGACCAGGCCGCGGTGCCGTGTGCGCAGGTTGGCGTCGCTGTCCGCGGTGAACGGCAGCGCGAGTGTGCGCTCCAGCACCTGCTCGCGCGGTTCCTCCGTCTGCCACCAGATCGCCGGCGCTTCGCGTTTCTCCTGGCCAGGAGGCAAGGGGCCGTGGCGGACGGGGGCGGAGGGACGGGCAGTCACGGTCGCGGTGGTCATGCCGGACCTCCACCGAGGGCGGCCGTGCCGAGCAGCGTCTGGAGAACCTCGGAACGGTAGCCCGGGGCGGGCATCACCGGTTTGACGGGCTCCGCAGCCTGCCGGGCGTGGTGGGCCAGCACGTGCGCGACGACCTCGTCCTCGGCGGGTTCGAGGTACTGCTCCGTGGTGCTGATGTGGAGATGGCCAAGGACCCATTGGACGTCGGTGAGCGAGAGCTTGGGGTCACGCACCATGCGTTTGGCCGCGCTGTGCCGCAGGTCATGCAGGGTCCAGTTCGCTCCCAGGGTCTCGTTGGCCCGGGTGAACACCATGCGTGCCGCGTCGTAGCTCAACGGCCTGATCGGGCGCCGTAAGGTCCACCACAGCGGTTCCTCCGGCCCGTCGAGGGCCTGCGGGCGGATCTGCTGCTGGTAGAGCCGCAGCCATACGAACGCGTCGCTGGAGGCGGGGATCCATTGCAGGGCCCGGGAGCCCTTGCGGATGACGCCGATCGTCTGGTCACCGGGGCTGACCCGGTCCCGGCTGACGCCGAGGAGTTCCGAGGCGCGGGGGCCGGCCGAGATGTAGAAGGCGACCAGCGCGCGGTCGCGGTGCGAGGGCAGGGCCGCGAACAGTTCGTTGAATGCCTGGTCGGGGATGCCGCGCGGGGTTCGCCGGGGTTCCTTCGGCTGGTAGGGGGCCCGGCGGACAGGGTGCTTGAAGGCGTGCATCGGGTTGTGGTGGGCGTTGAGGTGCTCGTCCTCGGCGCGCTTGGTCTTCGGGAACGGGTTGAGCAGCGGACGTCCGTGCATGTCGCGGTGGTACTCGTAGAAGCTGCGGACGACTGCCCGCGCATGCCTCCGGGTGCGTGCCGCGTAGTTCTCGCCCGCGTACCGCTTGCCGGTCACTGGATTGACCGAGCCGGGCGCCGGAGCGCCCGGCCGCCGGGGCCACGGCGGCTTCTTGACCATCTTCAGCCACAGTGCGAAGTCTCGGGCCTCCGCCCTGCCGGCCCGGTCCCACGGCACGTCGACAGCCCACAGGAACCGGAACCAGGCCAGCAGCTCGTACGCGTACGAGCGGAGCGAGGCCGGGCTGTCGTCGTCGGCGAGCATGTCGAGCAGGAACTCGCTGACTGCCGCCACCTCAATCCCGTCCTGGTCGAGCAGCCGGTACGGCAGCGACGGATCGCCGGTCTCCTGGACCCGGCCGACCCTCGGCACCGTGAGCGCCGTGACGTCCCGTAACTGCTTGCCCTTTTGCACCTGAGCCTCCACGAGTTGCTGGGGTCTCCAACAGCTCGGATGACAGCACATCAGGACGGTGGTGTGGCACGACTTCCGAGGCAAGCTGACCGGTCTGGTGCTTGGTCCCGTCACCTTGCGTCGACCTCGGGGCTCGTCGGCTCACACCCTGGTAGTTCGGTCAACAGGTCCTCCATCCCTGCGCGGTAGTGCTGGCGCAGTTCGCCGCGCTGTCCGAAGAAGATCTTCCGGGCGAGGCGGTGGCTTGGATGGGCATGACAGTGCCGGGAAGTCTCATCCGACGGCATGTGAGAGGGATCCGTGAGCGGTGCCGTCATTCTTGTGGCCGGGCCCGGTCGTACCGGGACGAGGCCTGTGCGTCTTCGAGTCCAGGGGAGGAGAGAAGGCGTGGTTCAGCGGCCGGAGACGGACTCCACACCAAAGAACGGCCCGGAGCAGGCCAATATATCGGTGGCTCGGTTTGTATCTCGGGGCCGACTGTCCAGGCTCGGGACGTGCAGGGAGGAATCCACTTCCACCACACGGGGCCCTCGCGCCCTCCCATCCCACGACAGCTGCCACCAGTGTCCGCGCATTTCGTCGGGCGGGAGGATGAGCTGACGGCTCTGGACAGCTGTCGCGCTGCCCACCCCGAAAAGTCGCCATTGCTGATGGTGATCAGCGGTCCCGCGGGCATCGGTAAGACTGCCCTTGCATCCCGGTGGGTCGACGGTCTCGCGGCGGAGTTCCCCGATGGCCAGTTGTACGCGGATCTCGGTGGCTACTCCCCCTCCGCGCCATTGTCCTCAGGAGAAGTACTGGAGCGGTTCCTGCGTGCCCTGGGAGCAGCCAACGTGCCGGCCCAGACGGTGGAACGAAGCTGTGACGTTCCTTCACGACGAACCTGCGCCTGGCCGTTATGCTGGACAACGCGTTCACCGCAGATCAGGTGCGCCCTCTGGTCCCCAGTGGTACGGCAAGCATGACGGTAGTCACCAGCCGACGTGGTCTGAGCAGCCTGGTGGGCGACGGTGCGTACCTCCACCAGGTCGGGGTGCTGAAGCGCGCGGCTGCCATGGAGCTACTCCGCCGTGGCGGTGGAGGCAGCCGGCGGTTGTTGTGCTCAGCTTCCTGCCTTAGCCACTGGTCCGGCCTTTCCTCCCGCCGGATGGCTTCCGACCCAGCTCGCAGGGAACCGAGCCGACACCAATGGATCCCACGACGTCAGCGGTTACGCCGTTGAGTGCTTGAGGTCCCAGCACCATGATTTTGGCATGATTTTAGCGGCGCACGTGTGGGAGGCATTAAGAGCAATCGTGGCCTCGTGAATGCTGGAGGATGCCTCTTGCATAGCAGCCTCCGCGTTTCGGGCAATCAGCTCATTTTGATGCTCGTTTTTATATTTCACTACCGCTTCGAGATGCATGCGCACCTCGACCAGCGCATGATCCGCACTCTGGGCATCTTCAATGAGTGCGGCATAGCCCTCAACCCGCTCGGACCATATGGCCTTCGCGAACTCAGCCTTTGCAGTAGCGCGTGTGAAACTTGCCCCGAAATATGTCATCGCTGACGCACCTAAGGCCCCAACAACACCTACCGCTGCGCCCAGCACGGCCGCCATCCCCTGGTCCATATCGGCATCCTGCCCGGCACATCGACCGTTCGTAGGGGCTTCTGACAGACGAGGAGGCGCCCCATACCGCTTCCTGACAGCGGCGGCCTCGGTGCCGTAGCGGTACACAGTGGTGGTGCCGGCACCCTGAACCGGCTGCGAGCTGCGTGGACGTCTGGCCGCATCGGAGATGGGCCAGCACCAGCAGAGCTGCTGGCCGACTGGCAGGCGTCGCCACCCGTCCCCCGCTCCAGGCGCCGAGCGGCCAGCAGGGTCGTGTCCTCTCCGAACCGCAGAGGTCCTCTGACACCGCAGGCTATGGAGGGCCTTCTCCGCGCGAGCGGAGGTGAACCGATCCGCCACCGCCTCCCGCGGAGGTAAGCCGGGTCTTTGGTGAGGATCCGCATGGTGACCAGCGTCCTCTCCGCGCAGGCGGAGGTGAGTTGCGATCACCACGGAGGGTGCCGTCAGCCAGTCCAGGCCCGGCCGGTCCACTGGTCACAGTCCGTCTCCATGAGCAGTGGTCACGGCCGTCGCCCAAGGGGGCGGTTTCCTGGCAGCGGCCCGGTCGCATGGCGCGCAGTGCGGGAGCCGTTCGAGCTGTTGGAGCGTCTATGCCCTTGACGACTCGAAGGGGACCAGTGACCAACGAACCGCAGAGGCGGGACCGGCTACGTCTCGCACGGCGACGGTCGGCGCCGAACCGCGTCCGAGTACGGCTGCGTGAGGAACGCCCCGAGCTGCAGCCCGACACTGGGGCCACACGGGTACGGAGGGCTTGGCAACGCATACAGCGGGCAAGCTGAGCGCACGCCATCACGGTCATTGGGACAGCGCTCGCTGCCATCGCAGCTATCGGAGGGCTTTGGGCCCAAGCCGTTGCCTCGTACTGGAGCCAGCAGACAGCAAAGGATCAGCTATCCCAGTCCAAAGAGGAAAGTGTTCGCCAGATGCGGGATCAAGCATCGAAAGTGACCTACTGGGTAGAGCATCCGGCAGGACGTCGAGAAAACGTAAAGCTCCATGTTCTCAACAGGTCGCCTGATCCGGTCTCCAAGGTTCGACTCGTGCTTCACGTCGACGTCTCCGACGAAGAGGAGAAGTGGGTGTTGGACTTGTCCAACCTGGGTCCGTGCACCGACACGGTGTACTCGGCATCCAAGATGCGGTTGGAAAATATCCCCCGTAACCACATCGCTTCTCCAGATGAGTGGCCCAAGCTTTCCGATCAGGGGTACTGGGGAGTTGGGTCTATGTATTTCGTAGACAGCAGTGGGAGAGGCTGGACCCGTACGTCAAAAGATCTGGATAAAAGCTCGTCGCCCCCGGCTGTTGAGCTTACGAATATTATCTGGTGGAACGATGAGGAAGTGAGCAAGGCTGGCCTGTGTGAGGGCGGGAGTAGGTAAGGGTATTTCAGTCGTGCCTGCGCCCGAACCACAGCCTGGCCAGTAATCACGCGGCCTGACGACCTTGCTCGGCCCCGGGCGACGGTGGGTGACGAACATTGGGCCCCGCGTCTGACCCCGCAGGAGCCCGAGTAGAAGCCGGGCAGTGCCGGCCCCGCCTCTCCCGGCCGCTCGCCGCCAAGGCCTGGCTGCAGCCGTCACGGCGGCCCTGCCCACCCACGCCCGCGAGCACGGGGTGCGTACCGTCTTCCTGGCCTATGCAGAGGACAGCGTCGCTCGTATCTATGCTCGGGCGCTGAACACCGAGGACACGCTCAAGGCGACGCAGGATGAGGTCCTGAACCAGCGCGCACTGATCGCCGAACTCCTCGGCCAGATCCGCGACCTGCAGACGGAATGGACCGAGGCCGACATCGTACGGATCACCACGGAGAACGCCACGCTCAAGAAACGCGTCCGCGAACTGGAACAGGAGAACCGGCGAGTGACCGGCCGGCTGTCCGCAGCCCGCGACAACGTCCGCTTCGCCGACAAACGCATCGCCGACCTCGAAGCCCAAGTGGTCGACGACCGACAACCGTCTCCCAGGGAGACACCCTGATCCGCGGCATCCCGCGAGAACGACAAGGACTGACGGCTGCCTGGACCACCGCCACCTCACTCCCACCGAGTTCCGGCTCTCCGGCGCCGAACGCTGATCCACGCAGCGGACACCGGCGCTGCCCGCTTATCACGTCACGCGCTTTGGATGAGCAGGAGGAACGCTGCTGCGCAGGCCCGCCGCTCCTCTCCGGCATCATCCCAGTCATCATCCGACTCAATGGATCCGATGCTTAAACACGCTGATCAATGGGGGGACAAGAGGGCTCGAAAATAAATCTTTCTTCCCTGATCTTGAATACCGGTCATAAGACTTCTGGCGTGCGAGAGAGAATCACGGCGACGCATTCTACTCGAATGCGGACAGTGTTGGTGCAGCCGACGGTGGGTACACCGACTTCGATTTCGCTGGCCTTGTCCGTAACCTATCTCTTCTGGAGCGAAGCCACCGGCCGGATTCGACTTGTTGCCGTGTCGTGAGGTGACGTGGCCTTGGAGATAGGTCCTTACCTGGGGCGGGATTGCCTCGCGGTCAGCGGCCTCGCGCGCGGTCGGGTCAGGTGCCCGGAGCGATCGCACAGGCCGAGACACAGACCCAGGTACCGTCACGCTTCTGGTACGTGTCCGTGTACAGGGCTTCCTGGTCCACTCCATCGGCGAGCATGGTGTAAGTGACCCGGCCATGGACCAGCGCAACGTCACTGAGGATACGGATCTTGACGTCGCGCACAGCGAGATCTTTGAACGGCCGCGGCTTCGCAATGAATTCGAGGAACTCGGCTCGGTTGCGGGTAACACCTGGAGTCTGAATGATGAAGTCTTCAGCGAGCAACTCGCTGAAACGCTGGACATCGTTGAACTGGTCCGAGTGAACGTAGTCATTGTTGAGCCGCTCCAGGATCGCCAGATCCTCGGCGGTCTGCTTGGTTTCGCTCATTTCCTTGTTCCTTTCCTGCAGGACTCAGCGCTCACTGCAAATAGGGTAAGGCTTCAGCGTCGTGTATACCGTGCCGACGCGCAAGGTCGTGGTCTGCCGATCAGGTGAGGATCGGTACGGGTGCGGCCATGGCGAGGCGGGACTGCATCCGGGCGTCGATGGAATAGCCCACAATGCAACCCGAGAAGGCGTCCTTGACGGCGCACATATACAGCTTGCCCTCGCCGGTGGGGTACTCGGTGATGTCCGTCAGCCAAAGTCGGTTCGGCCCGTCGGCGGTGAAGTTGCGGTGCACCCGGTCGTCATGGACCGGTGGCCCGGCTTTGGCGTTCTTGCCGGGCCCCTTCGTTTGCCGAAGGCGCTCCATCAGCCGTTGTCCCGGCAGATCCGCCATGCGGTCCGCACGGACATCGACTCACCGGCCGCCCGGGCCTCGTCGAGGAGGAACCGGTGACCGAACTCCGGATCGTCACGGTGCGCGTCGAGCAGGGCGTTGGCCCGGTACGCCTCGGCCAGCTCCCCGTTGGTGACCGGCCGGTCCAGCCGCCGGTCACCGCCTCAACGCGCCGCTCGCCGACGACGTCAACGCCTTCGTCGAGCACCCGGACGGAGGCAAGGGAGGCCCGGTGTACGCGGAAGGTCAGTAGTCACTCACCCTGTCCGGTCCCGGCGGCATCCCGAGGATTTCACCCCAGGGCGGGATAGTCGCCGGCAGCGAGGTCGTCGATCAGGCTCGGGTGGGTGGGCTCCCAGCCGAACCGTTCCCGGGTCAGTGCACTCGACGACGGCATGTCAAGGGCGAACACGCGACCGATGACGCCGAAGCGCTCAGGCGGCACCGACTCGACCGGCACCGCGAGAACACCGGCGATAGCCTCGGCCAGCGACCTCATAGTGTCGCCCCCGTCGGCTACCGCGTGCAGAACCGTGCCCGGCGCAGCGTCCTCGAGTGCGATGCGGAACAGCGCGGCGGCGTCAAGCCGGTTGACCGCCGGCCATCGCTGCGTGCCGTCGCCGACGTACGCTGACACCCCCGTTTTCTGCGCGGCGGCGATGAGCACCGAGCAGAAGCCGTATTGCGACCCGCGCTGGTGCACGGAGCGCGGCAGCCGCACAACAGAGGACCGGACGCCCTGGGTGGCCAGGGCCAGTACCACGCCGGAATTGCGGCCGCGGCCACCGACCGGACCGTTGGTGGTGTCGGGGTCCTCCTCGGTGGAGGCGTGGCCTGGCATCATCGGCGTGAGGCCGCCATGCACGACCGGCTTGCCACTGCCTGCGAGTGCGGTCCCGAGGGTCTGCAGGGCGCGCGCTTCCTCGTCGATGCCCTGCTCCAAGTTGCTCCAGTCGTTGCTAAAGGCCAGGTTGATGACACCATCGGCCTGCTCGGCGCCGGCGCGGAGGCTGTCAAGGTCGGTGAGGTCGCCGCGGAGCGGCGTCCCGCCAGCGGCGGCGACAGCCGTAGCCGCGGCATCGGAACGCACAAGGCCGAGCACCTGGTGACCAGCGGCGATGAGTTCGGGAACGACAACTGAGCCGATGCTGCCGCTGGCTCCAGTGACGAACACGCGCATGGAAGGCTCCAGATGATTGCTGCGACGCTGCGACGCAGGCTAAGAACTGCCTGTGCAGGCCGCTCGGGCAACACCCGCCGCTGGAACATCCCCGACGAGGCGAGCGCATCCTCCCTTCTCTACGGTAGCGGAGTCGCACCACGGCCGGCGAGGAGGCTCTCGAATACACAGACGCCACGGGCGCCGCGCATACACCCGCCGGTTCCGCACCGAAGCATTCGCGGCCGTCGCCGACACATTCAGGATCTCCTCTCCCCCGGCATGTCGACCAGGCCGCCCCGATATGGCACCAGGCCAGTCGCATCGCATGGGATGTCGTGAAGGCCGAGTCCCCCTCATCCCTGTACGTGATGCACGACGCGGCCGAGGCCGAGGAGCTCCTCGCTGACGCGGGCTGCACGCCGAACCCAGCCAGCTAGGCGTTGGTTCCCCTCGATGTGCGGACTTCCTGCCTACGCGAGCGGATAGCCGTCCTCTGCCCCGCACGAGGTCCTCTGCTCGAAGCGCTGACATGCTGCGCCGGACGCAAGCACCGTCCCTCGCCGCCTGGCCCGAGCCCTCACCACCTTGCGCACCGAAGGCCAGCTCACCCCGCCCTCCTCGCGGCTGTCCTTGCCCAGGGCTCCGCAGAGGTACCTCGATCCCGAGACGTGTTGTCCCGCAGACGCCTCCGCCCTCGACTGCGGCAACAGGATGTGACACAAGCACTGAGGTGGAGGCCGGCGGCCTCTGCCAGCGGTCGTCCGTGGATCCCGGGCTGCTGCTGCCAGTACAGGTGCCTGAGCACCCCGATCAGTTCCGGAGCGTGAACGGCATCCACTTATGCATGCAGTCGCTCGACCTGCTCCAGCACGGCCTGCCGCATGTGGTCCCGCCGTTGCTCGGCTTCCGCGAGGACAGCTTCGGCTTCGGTGAAATCGCGAACTGACTGCTCGATGTCGCCCAGAATCTCGCGCAGGCTCTCCTCACTCATTCCCGAGAGCTTATGCACCAGGTCAGCCGCTCCTTCCCCGGAGGCCCGTGACGATGCGCGGGCCGTCGGCGTTGGACACGTCGCCGCCTATGTGAACTCCGTCCCCCCACAGATACGCGTGCGAGTCGCTGCGGACGCGCTCAACCCGAGCGCTGAGGAAGACGGCCAGGAGACCCAGGAACCATGACATGGTGGGCTCCCACCCGCTCGTAGAGCAGCCCCCACCGCCCTGGCCGCCGTCCCCACCCCTGGGCTGGGAAGGCCGCCACCACCGCGCCCTGGCCCACGTCCGGTGGCCCCACGGCGATATCGACCGTGCCGTCGCCGCCTTCGAAGCCGCACGGGCCGAAGCAGAACAGCACGATGCCCCGGGCGAGCGGGCCATCGCCAGACCCTCCTCGCCCTGGTCACCGCCTTCACCGACCCGCTCCGCGCCGACGACGAACTCGCCCTCGCCCACCAGTACCTCGCCCAGCTCGACCAGCGCGCCACCACCTTCTACGCCGCCGTCGCGGCCCTCTTGCGCGACGCCGGCACCGACCGCGACGTCATCGACCGCGCCGCCGTCCTGCACACCGAGAGCACCGTCGCCGGCCTTCCCTGGCTCACCCCACTCATCCACACCGCCGTCGCCTTCCACCACGCCGTACGCGACGCACCGGACGACCTGACAGCCACCATCCATCACCTGCGCGAGACGACCGCGACCGGCGACTTCGCCTACTACGTCGACATCGCCACCGCCATGGGCGGCCTCCCTCAACTCGCTGGAAGCGCCATCCAGTGGCTTGACGACACACACAGTCCGAGAACGCTGGCGCGCTCTCGTCACCACCCGCCAAGACCACCTGCGCGGCACCTGAGCTGTGCGAAGGGTCGGCGTATCGGTAGCGGTGGTGGAGTCCTGAGTGCCTCTGCTTCTTTGATCATTCGCTGAAGCCGTCCAGGCCGGCTCTGTAACGGGCCGCGCCCCCATCCGCGCCTCTATTCGATGGTGAACGCGTCTCGGGTGTCGGACAGCCGCAGGATGTGGGCGAGGACGTGCGGGACGGTGCGTAGCCGTAGCTCGACGTCTCCGACTTGAGCGGTGCGGGCGGCGGCCAGCAGCGCGCTCAGCCCGGTGCAGTCGCAGAACGTCACCCCGCTGAGGTCGATGACCACGACACGGTTCTCGGCGACTGCTGTCTGGAGTGCCTGGCGCACGTTGCCGGCAGTGACGAGGTCAAGATCTCCCGACACCGTGACCCGGCAGCTGTCGGGCCCGGTGGCCTTCCGGTCCACCCTGATCGTTTCGTGCACCGGCGGGTCTCCTTGGCGCGAGGCAGCCCCCGGGTTTGTCTTCAAGGGAACTCCTGACCAGGGGTTCTGTCCACCTTCACCTGTGTGGCACAGGCGCGTGCCTGACCATCGGGTGATCGTTGGCCTGGTGGGGAGCCAGGATGGGGCACTGGGTGTACGAGTTTCTCGAGCTGCCCGGATCTGGAGGACCAGCAACACCTCGGGCAGGTGTCTGCGCCGGGACACGCGATCCTGCGGGAGCGTCCCGGAGGGCATCGTGGACGGCTATGTGCGCGACAGGCTCGATGAGGTGTGGTGACCCGGCGTCGGTGATCGGTGATGCCGTCCGCGGGTGCTTCTCCGCCGCTGTGAAACGGCCAGGGATCGGATCAGGCGGTCTGTGCGAGTTGGTCCCGGCGGGGCCGGCGGCGGTGGCCTGGTTCACGGTGTAGGCCCGGCCGCCGGGGGCAACGCCTGCCGTGGCGGGTCAGGTCGTGCCCGCGGCGGTGATCAGCTCAAGCAGGTCGGTCTCGAGACGCCGTTACGAGGTGGCGCCGCGGGTGCGCAGTTCTTCGTTGATGCGCTGGGCTTCTTCGAGTTGGTCTTCGAGGATGATGATGCGGCAGGCGGCTTCGATGGGGGTGCCGGCGTCGACGAGTTCGCGGGCGCGGGCGGCGATGCGCAGCTGGTAGCGGGAGTAGCGGCGGTGGCCGCCTTCGGAGCGCAGTGGGGTGATCAGACGGTGCTCGCCCAGGGCGCGGAGGAAGGCGGGGGTGGTGCCGAGCATGTCGGCGGCCCGGCCCATGGTGTAGGCGGGGTAGTCATCGTCGTCGAACTTGTCGACGGGGTGGGCACTGCGAGGGGGCATAGACCTCTTCTTCCATAGGGACGCGTCGAGGGGCCCGAGTGCCGTACTGGCACCCGGGCCCCGAGCTTTCAACACCATCTACCGGCTGACTGCGCCGGCCTTCTTGTTCCGCTGGTCCGCCTGGGAGGGCAGAAGTGCGGGGATCGCGGATGCGTGACCGGGGACCACCTTCCAATCCGGGGCCTGCGGTACCCGAGCGGTGTTCTCTGCCTCGCCCGGGCGATCCTGATGGCGTCTGCTCCTTACCTCATTCGGTTACTCGGTCGTACTGCTGGATATCGCGGGTACTGCATGCGGCCCCTGGGGCCGCTCGGCCCGGCAGCCAGTGACGGAACCCAGCCTTATCCCGGCCCCGCCACTCCACTGCCGTTCCGCATCCTGCTCGACCTGCTCGCACAGCAGTTCATCTCTGCCGTGCCCTCTTCGACTTCTTGGGTACGAGAAAACACTAACCCCCGCTCACGTGAATGTCTACCCTCGCCATGACAGATTTTCTCAACAGTCAGTGATGGGACTTCTGCCTCGGACACGCGCGGAAGAGTGCCACCCGGGATTGAGGAACCGCCCAGCGGGCACAAGCTCAGCCCGGCGGCACAACCGACCGAGGCGGGGTGTGAGCAGCGGGCGGGACCGGCGGCCGGGCGGTGCGAGGCGTGCGGCTGCCGGAGCCGGGCCCTGAATCGATCCGGCCTGCTATCAACCGGGGCTACGCCGCTCTATAACGTTGTCAGATCGAGGGCTTGTGCACGACCCGTCAGCACGCCCGCAGCCCTTCACCTCGCATCCGGCGGCGACGAAGCCGCCGGTGACGTAGCCGCCGGTGACGTTACGGAGAACACCGACGTCAGCGGCTCTGAGAATGGTGCATCCGCTGCGCGGAAGTCCGCGGACCGGTCGGCGACGCGCAAGCCGAGGAAGGAGACCGACACGACCAGCGGCAGGCGGAAGGGGAAGGAGTCGGGCGGGAGCCGCACCGAGCGGGTGCGAGAAGCGGGTTCTTCCACCCTCCGGGACCTCCATCCACGGTGGCCTCACCCAGCACGGTGAACCGCGCTCCGCAGCCGAGGTCCCCGCCGCCCTCACCCAGGCTCTTCCGGACCGCGAGATCAAGTCCACGGTCGTGCGCAGCACTCCCGAATCGCTCGTCGCCAACGGCGAAGCTCACCGCACCAAGCAGCAGAGGTCCGTCTTGTACTCGGTTGCCGCCCCGGATGCGGCCGCTGGTGCGGCTGAGCGCAGCGCGGCATCTTCTTCCTGAGAGCTGTAGGCCGACCACACAGTTCGACAAGCCCCCAGCCTCGATGGGGCTTTGGAGGGGTTGGCACGCGTGGGGCTGGTGGGCGCTTTCTCCTGCACTGCGCTGGCGCTGATCCACCGCAACACCTCTCACACGTGTGGAGCTGCTCCTCCTTGCCCCGTGGCACTACATCCTTGGCGGATCGTGGGTGGGTTGGTGGGTTATGGTGCCCGCATGAGCGGACGGTTCACGGGCTGGCCGGAGCGAGCCATGGACGTGTTGCTGCACCTGCAGGGCGAGCCATCACGCGTGGTGCGCGAGCAGTACCGTGCGGATCGCGAACGTCTCGTCCGGCAGCCGATGATCGCGCTGCTGAATGATGTGGCGGACGCCGATCCCCGGTACGAGGACTTCTCTGTCTGGCACTACCGCACCAACTCCTGGTGGTGGCAGCATCAGGGCGCGGTGATCCGGCTCGGCCGCAAGATCGAGATTAATCTGCGGTTCGACCTGGACGGCCTGCGGATCCAGGGCGCCTGGTGGTATCCCGACCCTGGCCAGGTCGACAAGTTCCGCAAGGCCGTCGCCGCCGAGGGGAGCGGCCATGAACTCTCGGCCATCGTCGATGACTTGGGGGCGAAGGGCTACGCCATCTCCGGGGACGTGATGAAGCGCCCCCCACGGGGCTATCCGTGCGACCACTCCCGCACGGACCTGCTGCGCCACCGCTCACTGATCGCTGCCCATCCCCTCGGCTGCGACGAGTGGCTCCACACTCCTGAAGCTGTCGGCAAGGTCCTCGCGGCCGCCGACGATCTCGACGCCATGCTCACGTGGCTGGTCCGTTACGTGAACAGCTCCGCCTGACTCGAGAAGAACCAGCGTCGGCCTACACCGTCCGGGAAACTGGCGCACGTCGCGGACAGGAGAGGGATGCGCACGGGACCCTTTCTTCCCAGGCCGTCGCCGAGCTCATCCCGCCTGCTCGCGCAGGCTGGATGAAGCCTCGCTGAGCGCGGCCGGACGCAGCGCCGGCGTGGATGGCGTCCGGTCCCGTCGCTGTCTGTCCTCCCCTCCCCGTGTCGCCATCATCTGGGCTTGGCCGTGGCGATGAAGGGCCGGGTGGCAATGGAGGCGCCGGGATCAGGGCTGCGGAGGATGTCGGTGTGCTCGCGGTCGAAGTGGTGAGTGTCGAGGAAGCTCGGCCGGCTGCTCGTGCCCAGGGGCCTGATGTGCCCTGCCGGGGTACACCTATGACGGTCACACGGCCTTCCTGTGGTCAACGGAAGAGCCGCGAGGCGGGAGCTATGAGGGCTCCGACGGCCACCATGCCCGCGAGCAGCAGCACGGGTAGGTGGGCGCCTGGCGTGTACTGCAGGTGGCTGAGGTTGAATTCGGCTCCGATCAACCAGAGCAGACTGCCGACTATGATCAGCAGGTAGTTGTCCCTTTCGCCGAGTATGCGCATGCCTGCCCACAGCAGCAGCGGCATCACGAGTAAGATCCCCAGGGCGAAGGTGACTGCGCGGATTTCAGCGCTTCCCCATGAGCCGCCGTCGGAGTCTGCGCGTTTCTGGGCCCGTGCGGCGGCATAGCCGGCGCTGAGGATGAGGTGGCATACGAGTACCGCCACAGCTGTGACTGCCGCTCCCTTGAGGGGCTGTACCGCTCGGGACATGGTTCATTCCACGCTTTCCAGAGGCTGCGGGGTCCTGCGTACCGTACGCAGGAGCCGTTGTCCGGGTCGACGTTGTCCAGCGACTCCGCCTGGCGGTTCACTATGCCGGACAGGACGCACTTGGTGATGAGGTCGGTGGACCGGGCGTCGTTGCCGCCGACGGACAGGATGGCCAGGCTGGTGTTCTGGTCGAGGTAGCCCTGCTTGAGTTGCGCGCGTTCGCTGCTCCTGCCCGTGTTGAGGACAGCAGGTACGGGAGCCGGAGCAGACGTTGAAGTGGTAGTCCATGTTCGCGTCCAGGCTGTCGGCCAGCGCGCCGACGACTTGCTGTGGCCCGGCAGGGTCACCTGACGCGACCAGGCGCGCTGAACCCGTCCTTCGAGGAGTTCACCCCGTTCTCAGCTTCAGCTGAGGGGCGGGACGCGGCGCCGTTGACGAGAACGGAACTCAGGACACGATCTGCTGCTGGAGCAGCGCGTCTGTGGGGGCTGAGCGGGGGCGGCTTGCCGGTGGCAAACCGGCCGCCCCCGGTCGCTGCTACGACGGTTCGGGAGCTTCCCAGCGGGTAACCGAGAAGGTCACCGAGGCCGGGGTCTTGGCAGTTACGGCGGTCACCTTCAGCAGAGCGACGTCCTTGTCGAGACTGTCGAACCTGCAGAACCGGTCCCCGGTCCGCAGTTCGGAGACCGGTACCTCGAGTTCGTTGCTCTCGCCGCGCGCCGCGGCGTCCTGGCAAGCGGTGAGGTCCATGTCGGCGGTGCCCTTCACCCGGGCCACGTATGCGCTGAACCGCATCTTCGGGCTTCCGGACAGACAGCTCGGGAAGTACTCGATGTCTCCCCCGCCGCCGTTCAGTCTGCTCCGGTACGTAACGACCGGCATGTCCGAACCGAGCCCGACGCTGCCGAGAACGCAGCCGTGCCCCTTGGCCACATCGTCGGACACCGTGACGGGCTGGTTCTCGTAGACCTTGTCACCGGGCTGCGCCGGTGCACCCTCGGTCTTCGCCGGCCCGGCCCACAGGGTCGCCGACAAGGTCAGCTCCCCGACGGGGGATCCGCTCACCTTCACCACGCGCAGGAGGACCACGCGGCCGCCCGCGGCGAAGTCCTCGCAGAACCGGTCCCCCGCTGCCAGGGCCCGGGTCTTGTAGCGGTCGACGTGCGTGCCGTTGCCGACCGCTGCCCGTGCGGCATCCTGGCAGCCCGCCTGGTCGAGGTCCCCGGCGTCCGCGGCAACCTTGGCGACGGGCACGTCGTCGAAGTCCAACACCTCGTTGTCCCAGGAGCACGGAGGCTCCCATGACAGGACAGGCGGCCTGCCCTCGTCCGTCTGGTCCCCGTCGTCGTTCAGGCGCGGGTTCGACTCATCGGGCCCGAGGACGCGCGGCCCGCTGTCCGCGAACTCCACGTAGAAGTCGAAATCGGACGGGCATCCGTTCTTGATCGCCTGGACATTACTCAGCGAGACTTCCTTGTCCCGGTAGAGCAGCCCGGTCCTGGAACCGCCCGACCCACCGGACGCCGATCCCTTGGACGCACCCGTCGCCGAGCCGGTCGGGCCTTCGGACTGTCCGCCGCCGTCCCCGCAGCCCGCGAGCACCACGGCCAGCAGCAGCGCGAGACCGCCGCCCCATAACGCCCTTGCCGTACGGCCGTTGTCTCCCCACACGTCAACTCCCCGTTCGCATTCGAAGGGCCACCCACCGTACTGGCTACCGGGAGGGTGCCGGCAGCAGCCGAGAATTTCCCCGGATGTACGCCAGCTCCAGCGCCCGCCCGCGCATCCGTACGGACTATGAAGGAATCGTCCAACAGCCGTGACGGCCCGCCAGATGGACTGGCGCGCCGTCACGAGAGTTCGAGGTGCGGGATTAGTACCAGCGGTACAGGAACCACTTGTACTTGCCGTCGTTACCCTTTCCGTAGGAGCACGTGTAGGTGCCGCCCAGAGCGTCTCCCTCGGTGAGGCAGGCGGCCTTGGTCCAGTAGGCGCGGTAGAAGTGCCAGCTGGCCGGAACAGCGTTCGTCTCGTCGGCCGAGAGCTGCGGTGATGCCGTGCCATCGGCCGCCTGGGCCGTCACGGCTGTGCCTCCGAGAGCGAGCGCACCTCCCAGGGCCAGGCTTACCAGTGCACGTCGCATGCGCATGATGTTCCCCTCTGATCCGCGGTGGTCAAGACTGGCCGGGTGTCGGACACACCGGCACGTGATGCCCAATCTCCCCATCAGCGGGCCACTTCTCGACGAGATTCGGTCTGGACCGAACAGCGGCATTTCCCGAAGAATCAGCTGAGACCGTCCCGTATGTGACCTGGGGGAACTGTGGTCTACCGCCTTCACTTCACGCTTGAGGATCTGGCGCGGACACGAGTGGCGCAGCCCCCGCCACTGATGGAACTGAGCGCCGCGGTGCGCAACCTGCAGACTCGCAGCCGGCCGCTACGCTTCGGAGCCTGGAGACGTGCCGCCCACGGCCGTCTGGGCCCTAAGGCGCGCATGGTCCTCGACCTGATCCCACCCGGCGGCTGGGCACCCACGTTTCTCACCTCTGCCGGCGTCGGCAACCCACAGGAGTTACTGGAGCAGGTACGGGCCACACCCCGTTCCCAGATCCGCAAGGATCTGGCCCACGTAGCGGAGTGGCAGCCACTCCCACCGTGGGCGCACCAGCTGGCATACGATTCCGACCTGCTACGGCAGCTCTGCGAGAGCCTGAACCACGTCTACGCAGTGCTGCTGTCCCCTCATTGGGGACACATCACGGGTGAAGCCGCCGCAGACCGAGGGAAACGGATGCGGCAGGTGCTCGCCGGCGGTATGGATCGCTTGCTCGCCTCACTCCACCCGGGGCGTATCCGCTGGAATCCGCCCGTCCTCGAGATAGCGATGGTCTCAGGTTTCGACGGGGACCTGCACCTCGACGGACGCGGCCTGATGCTTGTCCCCTCGGTCTTCGGAGCGGAAGCACCAGCCATTGACATCGACGCTGAGCCACAGCCCGTGTTGCGATACCCCATCAGCCACGATCAGCCCTCGGGCCCACGGTCCTTGTTCGTCTTACCAGCACACTCGCCCCCGCCTGGAGCCCGATCGCCGTTGGCCCTCCTTCTTGGCCAGACCCGAGCCGCCGTTCTCCACACCATCGCCGAGCACCCCGGCTGCTCCACCAAGGAACTCGCCGCCCTCGTCGGCATCGCGCCTCCCAGCGCCAGCGAACACGCGACCACTCTGCGCGCAGCTCAACTGATCCGTACCGTTCGGCACCGCAACACGGCACTCCACAGCCCCACCACCCTCGGTATCGCCCTCCTCAACACCCCACCCAGCACGGCTCAGGTCTGAAACCCGGAACGTCCCGGACCACAGCCGCGCTTCGCTGACGTCCCGGCCCGCAGGCCGTCGACGAGCAGGCCGAGCATGCGTCCGGCCTGCTCGTGATCGTCGGTCGCGAGGAAGATGCCCACCAGGGTGCTGACGACGTCGTCGGGGAGTACGTCTGCCCGGAGCGCCCCTTCCGCGGCTCCGGCGGTGAGCAGTGTGCCGACCTGCGCCGGCTCACCGCCCACGACCAAGTCGTGCGCGAGACGGTCATGGAGACCCCCGGGGTCGCGGCGGGTCCCGCCGCGACCGCCCCGCAGGTCCAGGGCTGCCTCGCCGGGCCCACGGCCGCGCCGGTCACCGGGTGCCCCAGTACGCCGGCGGACGTCACCGCGTCATCGACCCGGTGGCCGCAGGACGCCTCGGGCGGCAGTCCCCCGGCTCGGCCTAGCCGTCCACCTCGTACTGCCCCACCTCACGGAAGTAACGCAGAGCCTCCGGGGAACCGTCGTCCAGGGCTGCGTTGACAGCGGCGCGCAGGGCATCGCTGATGTTCGGGTCCGTGAGCATGCGCACGATGTAGACGGCGTCATCCTCGGCCTGGGCCAGCCGATAGCCACTCTCCAGCCAGGCGCGCATCTCCTCCGGAGAATCGCTGTCGAGGAGCTTGTTGGCCTCCTCGATGACCCGCTTGTCTTGGTTCTGTGTTGCCACGTGGAGGATACGGGCGATGGCGACCCGGTCGTCCTCAGCCTGAGCCAGCCGATAGCCGGTCTTCAAGAAGGCCCGCATGTCCTCCACAGTGCCGTTGAGGGCCTCATTGGCCTCGCGGACGACCCCCCGGCCGCTGTCCTCATCGGCCAGGATGACCGCGATCGCGGTACGCAGTTCATCCTCCGACATCTCGTCCACCGGTGTCCCGGACACCGCCGCCACCGAAGTGGTGGCGGCCCCCGCCGCCGAACCGCCGGCAAACGCCGGGGCGGTGAACAGGAGAGCTGGGGTCAGGGCGGTGGCCACGACGAGCAGAGCGGCACGCGTCGGTCTCATGAATGTACGCCTCCGTGATCGAACTTCGAGTAAGCCGATGATCACCCATGCACGTCAAAACTGCACCAGAAATCCGTTAATCCGGAAAAGCGCCGGCGGACTCACCGAAACCCCTGCCCGAGCACGCCGCGAACGCCCCCCGCCACGACACTGAAGCCGACAGCGTGTTGGCGAGTGCACAGGGGCGAGCGTGTCCAGGCCCAGCTGGTGAGTGGTGGCGTGGCGCTCTTGGAGGAGGCCTGCCATGGCCGGGACGGGCGAGCCGCCGCAGACCGTCGCCACGATGATCCGCGCCTCCTCCAAGGCGGCCTTGAGCAGCACCGGCAGTTCGGCGGCCAAGGTGCGGGCCGGCCGGACCCGGATGGCGTCCTCCTGCGCGTCGTCGTTTTCGAAGTCCGCGGTGTCGCTGGGGTCACCGGAGCGCCCGGAGGCGCCGGGGACGAGGACGACGCCGGGCGACGGGGGTCGAGGGTGCCGGTGGCGCGCAGCGACAGGCCGCCGGTGCCGCTGACGACCTCCCGCGGGCCTCGGCGCTGACCAGCTCCACGCTGAGGGCGCTCCCGGAGGCAGTGCCGCCGGTGTGGAAGACCTCGAACGGCGCGATGGCGTCAAGTCGTGTGTCGTCGCTCAGAGCCGCTCGTCGTCTCCCGTGCTCCGCCAGCTTCCAGGAGTGGTCCGGCCCTGCAGCGGGTTTCTCTCCCAGATCGCTGCTTCCGCCAAACGGCGGTGGCTCGACGTGCCACACCTGAGGAATACGGGCGCGAAACGCCGACCGTGGCAAACTCTGCAGCATGCGCGTGCACCTCGGCTCGGACCATGCCGGCTATGAACTCAAGAACCACCTCGTCGCGTGGCTCACGGCTGCCGGCCACGAGCCGGTGGATTGCGGTCCGCACATCTACGACGCCGAGGACGACTACCCGGTCTTCTGCCTTCGGGCAGCGGAGCGGACGGCCGCCGATCCGGGCAGCCTCGGCATCGTGATCGGCGGATCGGGCAACGGCGAGGCGATCGCGGCGAACAAGGTCAAGGGTGTGCGGGCCGCGCTCGCCTGGAGCGAGGAGACTGCATCGCTGGGCCGCGAGCACAACAACGCCAACGTCATCAGCATCGGCGCGCGGATGCACAGAGAGCAGGAGGCCACCCGCTTTGTGGAGGTCTTCGTGAACACCCCCTTCTCCGAGGGCGAGCGGCACGTCCGCCGGATCGAGATGCTCAACGACTACGAGCGCACCGGAAAGCCCCCGCAGATCCCCGCCCACCACCCGCAGCAGGACTGACAGGACTGACCGGAACCGACGAGCACCGCCGAAGCGGCCGACTCGCATCCGGCCTGACCCCGAGCACCTCAGCATGCAGAGCCGCCGTCTACGCGGGCGACACCGCTCCCCTACCGGGCGGCAGCACCCCGGGGCCGGCGCATCGGTCGGTCCAGCCCGGTCCGCGCACCGGTGCGGCAGCACTGCCCGGCATGCCCCACCAGCCTCCTCCCGTCAGCCACCACGGACAATGGACGATGGCCTAAGAGTGGCGTCCGCCGTATGACGATTCGACGGCGTGCCGGGTCGGCGGCGTCAGCCCTGGTCGGCGTTGAGCGAGGCGGTGTGCTCCCGCACCTGTTGCGGTGTCATGTAGGCGTCGGTCTGTTCGAAGTGCCGCAGTGACGGCTGTTCCTCAGCGAGGAACCCGATCCGTACGAAGTCGTCGCCCGCAGCCGCGTTCAGTATCCAGTTCGTCAACGCCCGCGCCTTGGCGACATTGGTGCGCATCGCCCCCACGTGGTAGCCCCGGGCCACCGCCTGCGCGGGCATCCCATGCAGTTCGATGCCCACCGGCTTGGCGACCGCGTCCCTGCCGCCCAGGTCGACCACCAGACCGAGGTCCCTGTGCCGGTAGGACCGAAGCGGCTCGCCGCGGAGCGCGGCGACGACGTTGTCCGCCACTGTCTTGGCCTGCCGGTGGGCGTGCTGCGCAGTGGGCGGGCAGACTGCGCCGTCGCCCCCCGTCAGGTCGGGTACGGCGGCGCCGTCGCCCAGCGCGAAGACGCCGTCGAAGCCAGGCAGCGTCATCTGCGCGGTGGCGGCGAGCCGTCCATGTACCGTCTCGGCCCCCAGCGTTTCCACCAGCGGGCTGGCGACCGCTCCTGCGGTCCAGATCAAGGTCCGGGAGGGGACGACCCGGCCGTCGGTGAAGGTGACCTGGTCCGGCCTCGCCTCGGCGACGGACACGCCGAGCGAGATCTCTACCCCGCGCCGCTGGAGCACCTCCATCGCGCTGCGGCCGAGCTTGTCGCCCAGCTCGGGCATGAGTTTCGGCGCGATGTCAATCAGGTGCCACCTGATCAGGCTCGGATCGAGCCGTGGGTAGCGCCGCACCGCGTGGGTGGTGAGCCGCTGCAGGCAGGCCGCCGTCTCAGTGCCCGCGTAGCCGCCTCCCACGACAACGAACTGCAGTCGGGAGATCTTTTCCTGCTCGTCGAGAGCGGCATCGGCCAGGTCGAGCTGGGCGATGACGTGGTCCCTCAGGTACGCGGCCTCGGCGAGCGTTTTCATGCCGCGCCCGTGTTCCTTCAGGCCGGGGATGTCGAAGGTGCGGGTCACGCTGCCGGGCGCGAGCACGATGTAGTCGTAGCGCTCATTCGTCAGTTCGCCGGTGATCCGGCGGACGACGCAGACCTTCGCTCGGGCGTCCACGCCGATGGCAAGGCCCGGGATAATCCTGGTGCGGTACCTTCCGCGGCGCAGCGAGAGCGCCACCGACTGCGCAGTGAGTATGCCCGCCGCGACCTGCGGCAGCAGCGGCAGATACAGCTGGTAGGAGACCGGCGTGACGAGTGCGATGTCCGCGTCGGCGGGAGCCAGCCGGCGCTCCAGGCGGCTTACGCAGGCGACGCCCGCGAAGCCTGCGCCCACGACGAGAATCCTGAGTCGTGCCACGGTGTCCCTCCCTTCTCGGGAACTGCGTTTGCAGGATGCCGACTCGTTGCGGCCGGGTTTGCAGGACTCCGGCATTTCATTCGGTTCCTACCACCCATCCTCGTGGCTCACGACACGATGCGCGCGCCGGCGTGAGGAGGCTCGGGCCCCAGCGACAGCTCCGGAAAGGGAACCGGGACTGGTCACCGCCTCTGCTATGAGCCCGGACGGCGGCCATGGAATTACGGAGCTTCCTGGCGGGCCGGTGATGGGCATACTGTGCGACGCCGACTACGCCGAGACAACCTTCGAGCCGCGCAGAAACCGTGCGCTGGTGATGGTCACCAACGGTGTTTTCGATGATCCTGTCGGTGCACGTCGAAGGGCGGCCCGGTCTCCGGCTTGGGTTCTCACGCTTGCAGTCACGACTGAGCAGGCGGGGACGGCCGGCCGGACTGCCCGCGCCGCGGGCACGGCCATGTCGAGCCGCACGGCCCAGACGAGCGCACCGGAAACGACCATGCCACCGATAAAGGTCCGGAACACGTTGAGTTGTTGCTGCGAAACTGCCAGTATTTTGAGACTCACCGCATTCATGTCATATAGATACCCCCTTCAACCGGAATCGCCCCGGGAGAAAAGGCCTGGTCCACGGTGACGATGGGGCCGTGGCAGTGGCCGCGGGAGAAGGTGCCGGACGGCAGGCTGCCGGGCACCGCGCCGATGGGAATGGCCCAGGTCACCTCCCGCCATAGGGCGACGGCTTCCTCGTCGCGCTCGGCGGCGGGTCTGTCCGGCATCTGCACGCTGACGCCGCAGGGGCCCTTGGAACGCGGCGCCTGGCGTCCGCCCGTCCTCCGGGTGCGGCGCTGCGCAGATCACGAGTTCGGATGGCTACTCTGGATCCCGCGAGTTGGAGGAGGTTGCGTCTGTATGGGTGACGGGCACGCGCCGGGGCTGTCTGGGCGGAAGGACGTGCTCGGAGCCGACTGGGAGAACCATCGGCCCGCGGTCTTCGGTGTGGCCTACCGGCTGCTGGGGAGTGTGGCCGATGCCGAGGACGTGACCCAGGATGTGTGGCTGCGGGCGGCCGGGGCGGATCTGCGAGATGTCGGCGATCCGCGGGCCTGGTTGGTCACGGTGGCTGCGCGGCGGTCGTACGACATCCTCAAGAGTGCCCGTTTCCGCCGGGAGACCTACGTCGGGCCGTGGCTGCCGGAACCGCTGCTGACGGGGCCGGACGCATCGGAACCGGTCCTTGTCGACGAGTCCGTCAGTTCGGCGATGCTCCTGATCATGGAAGAACTGAGCCCGCCGGAGCGAGTGGCCTTCGTCCTGCACGATGTCTTCGGTTTTGAGTTCGGCCGGATCGCTGAGGTGCTGGATGTTTCCGTGCCGGGTGCCCGGCAGCTCGCCTCGCGGGCACGGCGGCGGGTCGCCAAGGCGAATCAGTCCACGCCGCAGGCGCCGAGAGAAGAGCGTGAACGCGTACTCGCGGTCTTCCGCGCCGCGTACGAGGCCGGGGATCTGGCCGGCCTGGTCAGGCTGCTGCACCCGGACGCTGTCTACGTCACCGACGGCGGCGGCAAGGCTGCCGCGGCGCGCAAGCTCATCCACGGTGGTCAGCGCGTCGCCGAGGTGATGGTGCGGGTGGGCAGCCAGTGGCGTCCGGACCGCATCGACCTCGCCGAGGTCGGCGGCGAGCTCGCCCTGGTGTTCCGCCGGGAGGGTCGTGTCTACTCCGTGGACACGCTGCAGATCACAGACGGTCTGATAACCGCGTACCGCAGGGTCATCAACCCGGACAAGCTTTCTCACGTCTGAGCTGTCACACCCCGAGGGGCTGCCTCGTCTCCCTGATGAGAACCACATCGGGACAGACGAAGGAACGCTCGCGGGCAGATGAGATCGATCATGCGGACGGCATGCGTCCACCTGCTGCGTTCCTCCGCCGACGAGCCGCGATGAGCCCTGTGTGAAGGGGCCGCGCGCTCGTGCGCCCTTCCCCAGTAAGGACCTTTATGCAAGCCATCACTGTCCGAGACCGTAACGCCGGTCTCGCCGGGCTGTCCCTGACGGACATGCCCTACCCCCACGCGGCCGAGAACGACGTCATCGTGCGAGTACACGCAGCGGGCATCACCCCCGGAGAGCTGGACTGGCCCGCCACGTGGACCGATCGCGCAGGCCGCGACCGGACGCCGAGCGTGCCCGGGCACGAGCTGTCCGGTGTCGTCGAAGAGCTGGGATTCGGCACCACCGGCCTGAGCGTCGGACAGCGGGTGTTCGGCCTGGCCGACTGGGCCCGCAACGGCTCGCTCGCCGAGTACGTCGCGGTGGAGGCCCGCAACCTCGCGCCGCTGCCGGCGGACATCGACCACACCCTGGCCGCCGCACTGCCCATCTCCGGGCTCACCGCCTGGCAGGGCCTGTTCGACCACGGCCACCTCACCACCGGCCAGACCGTCCTGATCAACGGCGCCACGGGCGGCGTCGGCTCGATCGCGGTACAGCTCGCCCGCGAGGCCGGCGCCCGCGTCATCGGCACCGGACGGTCCGCCGACCGGGACGCCGCGCTCGCGCTGGGCGTCGACACCTTCATCGACCTGCAGACCGAGAAACTGGAGGACGCCGGCGAGGTCGACGTCGTGTTCGACGTGATCGGCGGCGACATCCTCGACCGCTCGACCGCCCTGGTCCGGGTCGGCGGCACGCTGGTCACCATCGTCATGCCGCCCAAAGTCCAGCCCAAGGACGGACGGGCAATCTTCTTCGTCGTCGAACCCGACCGCGCCCGGCTCACCGACCTCGCCACGCGAGTGAGGGACGGCCGGCTCAAGCCCGTCGTCGGCGCCGTACGGCCACTCACCGAAGCACCCGCCGCGTTCGCCCCCGCCACCCGCATCCCGGGCAAGGCGATCATCCGCGTCGCGGAAGACTGAACAGGAGACCCATCGTGACCGGAATGCGGATCGCCGGTGGCCTGCTGGCCGTCGCCACGCTGGCCGCGGCCACGGCCTGCACCGCCTCGGACCAGCCCGCCCGCGCCAAGACGCCCGCCGCGGCCGTGACATCGAAGCACCCCAGCGAAACCGTCAAGCCCCTGCACCAGCAGGCCCTCCCGAATGTGAAGGGCAAGACGTTCACCTCGATGGTCGTCGACTTCCCGCCCAAAGCACGCGCGGTGCCGCACCGGCACGGCCAGGCGTTCGTCTACGCCTACGTCCTTGAAGGCACCGTGCGCAGCCAGCTCGCCGGCAAGCCCGTGCGCACCTACCGCCAGGGCGAGAACTGGGTCGAGCGGCCGGGCGCTCACCACGTCCTGACCGAGAACACCAGCCGGACCGAACGGGCCAAGCTCCTGGTGGTCTACGTCTCCAACACCGGAGACAAGCTCAAGGTCGACGACCCGAGGTCGTAGCCCATCAGCGCGTCGGATCACCAGTACGGCCACGTCGTCGAGGTGATCCACCGCGACCGCGGCGTCGAGGATTCGGTCTGCCGTCGCCTCGACGTCGAGGCGGTCGTGGAGAGCCTGGCCGGCCGGCGTTCCCGCTCGTTCCAGCCCGGCTTCCAGGGTCAGCCCCGGCCCTTCGACGACGGCGTCGGTGACCAGGACCATCGCGGTGTTCTTTTCCAGCGTGAAGGTCTCCTCGGGGTAGTCGATCTCGGGCACGACTCCCAGTACCGGCCCGCCGGAAAGTGTGCCGATGTCGTGGCTGCCGTCGTCGCGTGCCAAGAGCAGCGGCACGTGGCCTGCGCTGGTGCCGATGACCTGTCCGTCGCGCGGATCGATGCGCAGCATGGTGCAGCTGGCGAAGCGTCGTGCGTCCATGGTGACGAGCAGCTCGTTGGTGCGTGTCAGCACGGCTCCCGGCCCCGGTTCGTGGGTGGTGATCGCGCGCATGGACGGGCGCACCTGTCCCATGAAAGCTGAGGCGTCCACGTCGTGCCCTTGGGCGTCGCCGATCTCCAGGGCGACCGCACCGTCGGGCAAGAGGAACGCGTCGTACCAGTCTCCGCCGATATCAAGCCCGTGCCGGCTGGGCTGGTAGCGGGCGGCGATCTTCAGGACCGGGAGGTACTCGGGCAGTGTGGGGAGCATGCTCTGTTGGAGCGCGGTTGGCGGCAGCTACCCGCCTCACACACTTTCAGAGTCGGCCTCGGCCAGGACCCCGATGGCATCGTCGCCGGCGCCTGGCAGATACCACTGGTGTGGCGCGATGAGTTCGCTGACGGCCGGTTCGGGGCCCCACGAGCCAGGGGCGTACGGCTGGAGCGGCGGTGGGTTGTCGAGCAGAGGGGTGGACACCTCCCAGATGTGTTCAATTCCGTCCGAGCGGGTGAACAGCGACTGGTCGCCGACCATGGCGTCCAGGATCAGTCGTTCGTATCCCTGAAGTCCGTGGGCCTGGCAGAAGGAGTCGTTGTAGCAGAAGGTCATGGTCGCCGGTGCGAGGTCCATGGCGGGACCGGGTTCCTTGACGAGGAAGCGGGCTGCGATCCACCCAGGGTCCCCGAAGTCGATCACAATCTTGTTTCCTTGGTTCTTCTCCCGGTGGGGAAGATCCGTACGGAACATCCTCAGGGGTGGTTCACGCAGGCCGAGCGTGATCACCTCGCGGTGCTGTGCGAGGTTCTTGCCGGAGCGCAGGTAGAACGGGACCCCGGCCCACCGCCAGTTGTCCACCTCCAGCCGCAGCGCGGTGAACGTCTCGGTCGACGAATCGGGCGCGACTCCCGGCTCGTCCCGGTAACTGTCGTACTGGCCGCGTACGACGTGCCCGGGTTCGATGGGGCGCAGCGCCTCGAAGACCTTGGCCTTCTCATCGCGCAATGGCTGGGCGGCGAGCCAGACGGGTGGTTCCATTGCCACGATGCCGAGTACCTGGATCAGGTGCGTGACAATCATGTCCCGGAAGGCTCCGGTGCCTTCGTAGAAGTGGCCGCGGCCCTCAAGGCCGAGTGTCTCGGGCACATCGATCTGCACATGGCTGATGTGGTCCCGATTCCAGATGGGTTCGAACATGCCGTTGGCGAAGCGGAGGGCGAGGATGTTGTCCACCGACTCCTTGCCGAGGAAGTGATCGATGCGAAAGATCCGGGATTCGTCGAAGACGGCGTGGATCGTCTTGTTGAGCGCTCGGGCTGACGCGAGATCGATGCCGAACGGCTTCTCCACGATCACTTTGGAGTGCTGTGCGAGGTTAGTGTCGCCGAGCATTCCGATGACGGATGCGAATGCGGAGGGCGGAACGGCCAGATGGAACAGTCTACGTGGCTCCCCGCCGAGGGATTCCTCGGCTGCTTGTACCGCCGCGAGGAGCGGGCCGGGATCCTGAGGATCGGCGGCGCCGAAGGACAGTGAGTCCTCGAAGGACTGCCACGCCGGCCCAGAGGGCTCCGACAGTCCGAAGGTGGCGACGGCATCGCGCGCGTATGTACGGAAGTCGTCGTCACTAAGTGCGAACTGGGTTGGTGCCGAGCCGACGATACGGTAGCGGTCCGGGAGGAGGCCTGCCTTGGCGAGGTGGAAGAGACCGGGGAGCAATTTGCGCTTGGCGAGGTCGCCGGTGACGCCGAAGAGCACGACGACGTGGTTGTCCGGGCGGGTCACGGTCCGCTCCTTTTCTCGGCGTGTCCGCCGAACTCGCTGCGCATGGCGGACAGCACCCGGTCGGCGAACTCGCCGAGGCCCCGGGACTGGAACCGGTCGGTGAGCGCCGTGGAGATCACGGCGGCGGGTACGCCCTCGTCGACCGCGGCCCGTACTGTCCATCGCCCTTCGCCGGAGTCCGAGACACGTCCGGTGAACTCGTCCAGCTTCGGTGACCGGGTCAGCGCGTCCGCGGTGAGGTCGACGAGCCAGGAGCCCACGACCGAGCCGCGGCGCCACACTTCGGCGACCTCGCCGACGTCGATCTCGTACTGGTACGCCTCCGGCTCGCGCAGCGGGGTGGTCTCCGCGTCCGCCGAGCGCTTGCGCAAGCCGACGTCCGCGTGCTCGATGATGCTGAGCCCCTCGGCGACCGCGGCCATCATTCCGTACTCGACCCCATTGTGGACCATCTTCACGAAGTGGCCGGCCCCGCTCGGACCGCAGTGGAGATAGCCCTCCGGCGCGGTCCCGTCGCCATGTCTGCTCGGTGTCGGCTCGGCGGAACCGGCACCGGGCGCGATGGTGCGGAAGATGGGGTCGAGCCGGGTGACGGGCTCCTGCTCGCCGCCGATCATGAGGCAGTAGCCGCGCTCAAGTCCCCAGACCCCGCCCGATGTTCCGCAGTCCAGATAGTGCAGCCGGTGCGGAGTGAGCTGTGCCGCGCGGGTGATGTCATCGCGGTAGTAGGAGTTGCCACCGTCGATGACCGCGTCGTCCGGGTCGAGGAGCTCGGTGAGCTGATCGAGGGTGGACTGTACGACGGCGGCGGGCAGCATCAGCCAGACGGCCCGTGGCCGCTCCAGCTTCGTCACCAGGTCGCCGAGCGAGTGGGCGGCGACGGCGCCCTCGCTCTCCAGCTCCCTCACCGCGCTCTCGTTGACGTCATAGACCACACAGTGGTGGCCGTCGCGCGTCAGCCGGCGTACGAGGTTCGCGCCCATCCGGCCGAGCCCGATCATGCCGAGCTGCATCAGGGCGTCAGTGGCCATGGCTGCTCTCCTCTAGCACATGGTGTCAATTGATCCGGCTGGATGGCCCACGACGGGGTGACGCGCCTGGCATAGACCGAGAAGACGGGAGTTCGCCTGACTGTTCATCGGTCGTGGCTGTAGGTGCAACACCTCGCGGGGCTCCTAGTACTCCAGTGCGGTTTCGTGATCTATCCAGCGGGTCCGTCGGTGGAGCGTCGTTGGTAGTGGCTGCGTCGGGCTGCGGCCTGGTGGCGTCTGCGCCAGGTGGACCAGTGCAGCAGTCTGGCGGCAGTCATGGCCGGTGGGGCGAAGACGGCGACGAGCAGGTGACGGATCTCCGGGACGGTCAGGATGATCGGGTCGTGGCTGCGGTCGGGATGTTGCGGATCGGCAGGCCGGGCGGGGTTCGCGTCGGCGGCGAGAGCGGTCAGGAAGGCCAGGGCCAGCATGGCGAGCGTGATGTGCCGGTGCCATGAGGTCCAGTGCCTGACCTGGTAGTGATCCAGGCCGACCTGGCTCTTGGCGGCCTGGAAGCACTCCTCGACGCTCCAGCGGACACCGGCGACGCGGACGAGCTCGTGCAGGGTGATCTGGGTGGGTGACCAGCACAGGTAGAAGGCGAGTTCACCGGTGGTCCGGTTGCGGCGGATCAGCAGGTGACGATGGACGCCGGTGCCGATGTGGATCCAGGCCCAGTCGTAGTAGCGCGGGCCCTTCGCGCCGGCTCCGGCGCTGTGCCGCTGCCAGGCAGAGGCGGGCAAGCGGTCGGCGAGGACATCGGCGCGGACAGGGGTGCGGCCCTGGTTGATCCGGACCCGGGTGGAGCAGGCGACGGCCATCACGTAGCCGATGCCGATCCGCTCCAGGCGTGCGCGTAACTGCGGGTCCTGGCCGTAGGCTTCGTCGCCGGTCACCCACGATGCAGTCACTCCGGCGTCCAACGCGGCGACGATCATCTCCTCGGCCAGCCGGGGCTTGGTCGCGAAGGGTAGGTCCTCGGGCACCCCGGCAGCATGGCGGCGCTCGGGATCGGAGCACCAGGACCGCTCGGGCAGGTAGAGCCGTCGGTCGATCAGCGCGCGTCCCCGCTCAGTGGCGTAGGCGAGGAACACGCCGACCTGGGAGTTCTCGATCCGGCCAGCTGTGCCGGTGTACTGGCGTTGCACCCCCGCCGACATGCTGCCTTTCTTCACGAAGCCGGTCTCGTCCACGATGAGAACGCCGTCGTCGCCGAGGTGGTCGACAACGTAGGCGCGGACATCGTCACGGAGGGCGTCGGCATCCCAGCGGGCATAGCGCAGCAGGCGCTGCATCGGCCCGGGCCGGGCCAGGCCGGCCTGTTCAGCCAGTTGCCAGCAGTTCTTCCGCTCGGTAGCCGACAGCAGCCCGAGCAAGTAGGCGCGGGCCGTGGCCCGAGGCTCAACTCGGCCGAACCGCCCGGCGATACGAGCCATGGCCTGGTCGAACAACACCCGCCAGCGGGCAGGGTCTACGCTATGGTCCGCGGCCACCGCACGATCTTCGTTTGTCCACACACCAACCGATGATCACGCGGTGGCCGTACCCGTTCCCAGCCGGGTTCGCCACAAGATCGCGAAGTCAGACTGGAGTACTAGGAGTGCCCTCGGTGTTTCAGGGCGCGGTAACGGCGGATGAGCGCATTGGTCGACGAGTCGTGGTCGAGTTCCGGCTCCGCGGCGGAGGTGAGTGCGGGGGTGATCTGGGCGGCGAGTACCTTGCCCAGTTCCACACCCCACTGGTCGAAGGAGTCGATGTCCCAGACCGCCCCCTGGGTGAACACGCTGTGCTCGTACAGCGCGACGAGAGTCCCGAGCAGACGGGGTGTCAGGATCTCGCCGAGCAGTACGTTGGTGGGACGGTTGCCCTCCATCACCCGATGCGGCACGACGTCGGGCGGGGTGCCCTCGTCCCGGACTTCCTGCTCGGTCTTGCCGAAGGCGAGCGCTTGAGCCTGAGCGAAGACGTTTGACGACAGAATGTCGTGGTGGTCTCTCAGTGGGTTGAGGCTCTTGCCGAAGCCGATCAGATCGACGGGAATCAGCCGGGTTCCCTGGTGGATGAGCTGGTAGAAGCTGTGCTGGCCGTTGGTGCCCGGCTCTCCCCAGTAGACGGGTCCGGTGTCGTAGTCGACCACGTGGCCGTCCACGGTCACGTGCTTGCCGTTCGACTCCATGGTGAGCTGCTGCAGGTAGGCCGGGAACCGTTTCAGATACTGTTCGTAAGGCATGACGCCGATGGTCTGGACCCCGAAGAATTCCACGTACCAAACGGCGAGGAGCCCCATGAGCACGGGGAGGTTCTCCTCGAGTGGAGCCGTGCGGAAGTGTTCGTCCATGGCGTGGAAACCCGCGAGCATGTCGTGGAAGTGTTCGGGCCCGATCGCGATCATGGTGGACAGGCCGATGGCGGAGTCCATCGAATAGCGACCGCCGACCCAGTCCCAGAACTCGAACATGTTGTCCGTGTCGATGCCGAAATCGGCTACGCGCTGGGCATTGGTCGAGACCGCGACGAAGTGCCGTGCGACCGCCTCGTCGCTGCCGAGCGCACCCACCAGCCAGTCGCGTGCCGAGCGGGCGTTGGTCAGGGTCTCCAAGGTCCCGAAGGTCTTGGAGGAGATGATGAAGAGAGTTTCCTCCGGGGAGAGGTCGCGGGTCGCCTCCACGAAGTCGGTCGCGTCAACGTTGGAGATGAAACGGAACGTCAGGTCACGCTGGCTGTAGTGGCGCAGTGCCTCGTACGCCATGACCGGCCCGAGGTCGGAGCCACCGATGCCGACATTGACGATGTTCTTGATCGCCTTTCCTGTGTGGCCTCTCCACTGGCCCGACCGGATGCGCTGGGCCAATACGGCCATGCGGTCCAGGACGGAATGCACCTGGGTGACGACATCGACGCCGTCGACGACGAGCGAGCGCCCGCGTGGCATGCGCAAGGCCACGTGGAGGGCCGGACGGTCCTCGGAGACGTTGATGTGCTCCCCGCGGAACATCCTGTCTCTGCGCTCCTCGAGTCCGCACTCCCGGGCGAGCTCGCACAGCAGTCGCACCGTCTCGTCGGTCACCCGGTTCTTGGAGTAGTCCAGATACAGTCCTGCCGCTTCCGCGCACAGGCGCTCACCGCGTCCCGGATCCTGGGCGAACAGCTCACGCAGATGGGTGGTTCCGATCTCGGAGTGATGTTGCTCGAGCGCTTTCCACGAAGACTGTTGCCGGAGGGGGGTAATGGACATCTGTCGGCCCTCACATCAGGTCGGACTGGGTCAGACAAGGACTTCTCGTTGCGCGGAGATACACGCCAAGAGGTCGTTCCAGGAGGCCGCGAAGGACGCCGCTCCGTCGCTTTGGAGTTTCGCGGCAAGGGCGTTGACATCCACGCCCGCGTCGGCGAACCGCGCGAGCACCGCGTCGCAGCCGTCGCCATCGGCCGGCAGCGGCTCGCCTACGTCGCCGTGGTCATAGAAGGCCTCGAGTGTCTCGTCGGGCATGGTGTTGATGGTGAACGGCGCGGCGAGTCCGTGGACGTAGAGGGTGTCCGACGCCGCGGGGTCCTTGGTACGGGTGCTCGCCCACAGCAGCCGCTGCATGCGTGCGCCTGCATTCTCCAGGCGCTGTGCCCGGTCCCCGTCCATCAGCGTGCGATAGGACCGGTAGGTGTCCTGGCCGACGGCGAGGCCGAGTCGGTCGCGCAGATCGTCCGGCACCTTGCCGCTGACGGCCGAATCCCACCGGGACATGAAGACCGAGGCCACCGAACCCACCGCGGGATCGAGTGCTTGCTCGGCCCGCCGCTCGACTCCGGTCAGATACGCGTTGGCGGCGGCCGTGTAATGGTCGGCCGAGAACAACAAGGTGACGTTCACCGGTATACCGGAGGCGACGCACTCGGTGATCGCGGGGAGTCCTTCGGCGGTGCCGGGGATCTTGATGAACAGGTTCTTCCGGCCCGCTCGTGCGTGCAGTTCCTTCGCCGCTTCGATGGTCCGCGCAGTGTCGTAAGCCAGAAGAGGCGACACCTCCAGCGAGACCCAGCCGTCCGTGCCGTCCGTTCTCTCATGGATGGACAAGAACAGATCGGCGGCCCGCTGAAGGTCCTCGATAGCCAGCTCGAAGAAGAGCTCCTCATCGGACAGTTCAGATGCGGACTTGGCACGGATCGCGTCATCGTATCCGCCAGAGGAAATAGCCTTGTCGAAGATCGACGGGTTCGACGTCAGACCGGTGACTGAGTAGCTGTCGATGTAGTGCTGCAGTTGCCCGGAGTCCAGCATGCCGCGCGTGATGTTGTCCAGCCATAGGCTCTGCCCGAGTTCGTGCAGGGATTGAGTCGCTTTCACGTGTGTCTCCTAGCCCTGTGACACCAGCTCGCGTGCTGCCTGGGCGACACGCTCAGGTGCGAAGGCGAACTTGTTGAGCAGCTGTTCAGGGGGCGCGGAAGCGCCAACTGTGCCTATCTGCGATCGCTCCACGGTTGCCGGCGTACCGCCCCAGCCGAGCGTGGAGGCCACTTCGACCACCACCCTGGCGGTCACCGTGGGTGGCAGCACCTGGTCATGGTATTTCCGTGGCTGATGGTCAAACAGTTCTGTCAGGTGCAGCAGCGACAACGGTGCAGGGGCATGTACGGAGCGGTCCGGGTCCGGCCAGATCGGATCGGCGGGATCGAAGCGCGGGAGCCGCTGCCACAGCGGGAGGGCGACGGGTGCCATGCCCCTCGCAGTTCCGGGACGCCTGGATTCGGCCTTCCGGATCGCGTCCATACGCAATCTACGAATCGGGGTCACGGACAGCGTGTCCAGGTCGGTCATCGCTCAGCCGCCCTCCATGCTCCGCGCGGGATGTCTACGGTTGCACTGCGTAGACGGGCCTGGCCGAGAAGCCGGAGTAAAACGGCCGTGCAATGAGGCAGGTCACCGGTTCGGGGAGGACCGCCTGTGCAGGCAAGATGCTTGAATGCTGGGCGAGTGGGGGTCGTCTCGCTCACCCACTCCTGCCAGCCTAGGAGCGTCCGTGCCCACCATCAACTTTTCATCCGGCCCCAGCCTCTGCTTGCGTCCGCGCAGGTCGGGCAGGGGCGGGGCGCCCGGGGTTGCGGTGTACGGCCCGGGAACTGGTGATCTCGGCTCTGGGGCACCGCTGCCGCACGTGGATGAGAAGACAAGCCGGCTGAGCCTCTCGGTCGGCCTGGGAGCGAAAACGCAAAGTTTCCTCGTCCGAGCCTTCGGGCGACGCGAGGCCAAGAAGGCCCGTACACCGTCGGCGCGCGGACGGCCGTCGACGTACTCCTCATAGTCGGCCACTGCATCAAAAAGTGCCGACACTGGCCGTCAGGATCGTGCACTACTTCAGATACCGCTGGTTGGTCACCTGGCACCCGGGCTCATCCTTGAGTGGCCGAGGCTCGGCGTCCGCCAAGCCATGACCAGGGCAGGCACTGCCAAGACGCTGCTTGCGCGGGTCCCAGGATTGTTTCCTGCAGGCGTCTGACGGCATCGATGTGGTCCTCGGTCCATATCATCTTCACGGCTGCTGCGGTTCCACATCCGTCCGCTTCGCTGAGGTCGCGGCGCACCGCCTGGACGAGGAGGCAGGCGGTGCGCCGGCTTTCGATGCGGTCGGGAACGGTGCCCGTGCCCGCCAGCGCTCGCGCTGTCTTCTCATACCAATCGACAAGCGGCACGCTTGCCTCAAGGACCTCCGCACGTTCCGCGGTCCGATCCCCTTTGGGCGCCGAGTCCTCGCCTCTCCAGAGGTGGAGGACGGCGTCGGCTGTGAGCCGGATGATGACGCCCGCATTGATCAATGTTGTTACACCTGCCAGGGGGACGTGCTTCGTGCCGCGTTCAGCGAGGAAGCCGCGGAAGGCTTCGTCCAGCCGGCGTGCCGCCGATACTGCACGGTCTCTGTCGTCGCTCGGTATCGGAGCCGTCGGCACATGTGCGTCGTAGCGGGTGAGGCTGCATTCGATCGCGCTGTGCAGGTAGCGAGCGCTGTCGGAGAAGGTCTCGGAGAGGGCTTTGCCGAGTGCGGAGCCTGCCCCCCGTGGCCAGAACAACCCCCCGGCCAAGAGGCTCACCGCGCAGCCGATGGCCACGTCCTCGAGGCGGACGAGCCCGATGTTCCATCCCCCGGGCTCGACGATGTTGTACAAGATCAACAGTGCGGTGCTGAAACCGGCCTGGCTGACGGTGAACGAGACAGCTTCGGGTGCGATTCCGGCGAAGGCCACGGCTGCCGGGAGTACCAGCCAAAGGGCTATGGGGTGCATGCCCAGAGCGATGATGAGCCCTCCGCTGATCAGGAACCCGACGGCGTTTCCCAGCAAGCCGCGCAGGGCGTTCTGCCCGGTGTTCAGCGCGCTGGAGCGCAACACGGTCAGCGCGCCGAAGACGACCCAGAACGAATGTTGGACGCCGGCGAACTCGGCCACGAGCACGGCGAGGCACAAGGCGGTCGCCCCGCGCACACTGTTGTGGAGCCACACCGAATGCCGTTCGGCCTGCGCACTCACGCGTTCCCGCGCGGAGGAGAGCGGGGACTCCACCCCCTCGGTCCGACACCCCAGAAGGTGTTGCCACCAGCGGCGCTGATGGGCGGCCACGGCGACTTCGATATTCATGGAGATGGCCGAGATCGCGCAGGCCATCTGCTGGGCGTGAAAGCTCGGCTGCAACGACCTGACAAACTCGGACACCGCCACGTCCGGAACCGCCCGCGGGGATGTCTCGCCGCGGTGTAGTGGAACGAGAGACGTGACCGTGCGCTCCATGGCTGCCCGTGCCTGTTCCAGACGCCTCAGACCGGCGTCCAGCTCGCTCGGATCGCCGACGACTGATTCCAGCAATGTGGCGCCCCGCTCCAGCAGAGCCGCAGATTCCAACTTCACTGAGCAAACCGCTGTCGCGGCCGGCCCGGGCTGAGACTCCAGCGGCGCTCGCTTGAGAATCGTATTCAGCCACACCACCTGGTCGATCACCCGAATCAGGGCGCGCGCTGCCGTGCTGAGTCCCGTTGGCCGGTAGGACGTGCTGAAGAAGGACGTGCGCACGGCTGTCACGGCAGCGGCGGCCTCTTCGGTCAGCACGTGGAGCGCCGCCCTACTCCGCGGCTCAAAATCTCTGCGAACGCATTCGGCCTCGGCGCGCAGCCGCCGAGCAAGCAATCCGCACGCGTGAGCGGCCGACAGCCGCAATGGCTCGCGGACAGGTGCAGGCCACAGCACGCCGATGGCGATCAGCGAGGCCGCCCCGCCCAGCAGCCAGCCGCCGAGCCGGTCCGGAATCGAACTCACCGAGCCGGGCATCGTGACCGGCAAGATGAAGCTCACAAGGAGGGCGGTCGTCGCGCCGGCCAGCACAGAGCTGACCACGCCGACGAACAGAAGCGCGGAGACGATGGCGAAGGTGGCCGCCGCGGCGGCCCAGATCACCTGGGACGCCAGTGTTCCCAGGCAGACCAAGATGGCCCCGCACAGCACCAGACCGGCCTGCGCTGACAGCCGTACGTGCATCGGACCGCTGAAGTCGACAAACAGCAGGCCTGCCAGGGCAGCGAATGCCGCGAAGATCACAAAATCCCGGTCTCCGACGAACTCGACGGCAATCGCTACGACTGCGGGCATGACGACTCCGATTCGCACCGCTCGTCGCAGCGTCGAAGGCCCTGCGGCGCGAGCACGGAACCATCGAAAGATCCGCATGTGCGCAGGACCGCGATGCCTCCGGGTCTCCGGAGGATCGAAGCCCCGTGACACCGCGCTCACGCCTTCCATTCTCTGCGCCCAGGCAGCGTCTCGCATGAGGCGACTGGAATCACCGCTGCACTTGCACGCCGACTGCGCCGCGGGGGCCCCGAGACACCGCCTGGCCAGAACGCAGAGGCCGCTCTCTGCCGCCCGGCCCACGGCCTGGCGGTGTCGCTGACCTGGAGCTTCCACAGCGAAGCTCAGCACGACTGTTTCGGATGCTCTGCACAGTTACTGTGGAACTCTGGCCGGGGCCTTCGAAGATAAAAGTTGATGGCGTCTCCGGCGTCCCCCGCTCTATCCCCCGCACCGTAAGGAGCGGACAAATGCCCATCGCAACCCCGAGGTCTACAACGAGATGCTGGACCGGGCGAAGGCTGGCAAGTTCGCCTACCCGTCCACCAACGTGACCTCGTCGCAGACGCTGCACGCCGCTCTGCGCGGCTTCGCCGAGGCGGAGAGCGACGGCATCGTCCAGATCTCACCTGGCGGTGCCGAGTTCCTGGGCGGCCAGTACAGCAAGGACATGGTCACCGGTGCCGTCGCGCTGGCGGAGTTCGCGCACATCGTGGCTGAGAAGTACCCGGTGAACGTCGCCCTCCACACCGACCACTGCCCGAAGGACAAGCTGGACGGCTACGTGCGCCCGCTGCTGGCGATCTCCTGGGAGCGCGTCGCCCAGGGTCACAACCCGCTCTTTCAGTCACACATGTGGGACGGCTCCGCGGAGCCGCTGGCAGCCAACCTCGCCATTGCCCAGGAGTTGCTCGCCGAGGCCGTCAAGGCCAAGATCGTCCTGGAGATGGAGATCACCCCCACGGGCGGTGAGGAAGACGGCGTCTCCCACGAGATCAACGACAGCCTGTACACCACGGTGGAGGATGCGCACCGCACCGCCGAGGCGATGGGCCTTGGCGAGAAGGGCCGCTACCTGCTCGCTGCCTCCTTCGGCAACGTGCACGGCGTCTACAAGCGGGGCCACGTCGTGCTCCGCCCGGGTCTGCTGCGCGAGCTGCAGGACGCGGTCGGACAGAAGCACGGCGAGCCTAACCCGTTCTACTTCGTCTTCCACGGCGGCTCTGGCTCCACGATCGAGGAGATCAATGAGGCCCTGGACAACGGCGTGGTCAAGATGAACGTCGACACCGATACCCAGTACGCCTTCACCCGCGCTGTCGCCGGCCACATGTTCCGCAACTATGACGGGGTACTGAAGGTGGACGGCGAGGTCGGCGACAAGAAGGCCTACGACCCGCGCACCTGGGGCAAGGCCGCCGAGGCAGGCATGGCCGCCCGGGTCGGTGTGGCCTGCGAGAACCTGCGCTCCGCGGGCAATAAAATGAAGTAATCGCGCGAGGACGTCGACTGAGCACCGGCACCTCACCAGATAAGACATCCTCTCAGTAAATGCGGAAAAGGATCCGGGGTTGACGTGCCAGTAGCCGGGACCTGGCGTACGCTGAGCAGATGTAGGGAGTTCTGACAGTGCACAGGTGAAGGGACACCCACATGAGAATACCTTCCACGGTCGCCAAGGGCCTTCAGAGCACAGGATTCTCAACGATCCGCTACGGACTGGCGCTCAATCTCCTGTCGATTGGGCGGCTCAAGTTCGAAAGTTACGAGGTCGATAACATTCGGCCCTTGATCACCGCGAGCCCTGTATTCTCGCGCCTCCTCACCGGACTCGGCGAACAAAAACTGGCCAGGGTCATCGGTGTAACAGAGATGATTGCGGGATCACTGATCGCAGCGAAACCGTTCGCGCCAAAAGCCTCGGCGCTAGGAAGCCTAGGGGCTGCTGGGATATTCGCCACCACTCTCAGTTTCCTGGCCACAACGCCCGAGGCATGGCAGGAGAAGCGCGGAGAACCAAAGCTCTCTCTCGCCGGCCAATTCCTGGTGAAAGACATCGTGTTGCTGGGGGCTTCCCTGCTCACGGCTGCCGAATCTCTGCAAGCCGGACAGCGCACGTAGTCCACAACGCGATAGCGACGAATTCCAGGATCCTTTTCCGGCCGTCACAATTCACACCTACGTGCTACTGTGCTGATCGGTGGCTGACCAGCTGTGATCAGTTGTTCTCCCCGAATGGGTGACCTGCGGAGAACGGAACTGTCCAGGGGCGACCTGGCGGGGGGCAACGAGCCGCGTGTGATCACACTTGCAACTCGTCGCAGGAGATCGCCATGTTGTCAGACAAGTCCCAGCCCATTATCAAGGCGACGCTTCCGCTGGTCGGTGCACATATTCAGGAAATCACAACGCGCTTCTACGCACACCTGTTTTCCACTCACCCGGAACTGCTGGATGGCATCTTCAACCGCGGCAACCAGGCAAAGGGCACCCAACAGCAGGCGCTTGCCGGATCGGTAGCTGCTTTCGCCAGCGCCTTGGTGAACACTCCCGACCGACTGCCCGAGAACCTTCTGGCCCGCGTTGCGCATAAGCATGCCTCGCTGGGCATCGCGCCGGACCAGTACCAGGTCGTGCATGACAGCCTGATGTGGGCGATCGCTGACGTGCTCGGGGACGCCGTGACCCCGGAGATAGCAGCAGCGTGGGACGAGGTGTACTGGTTGATGGCCTACACACTGATCCATGTCGAACACGGGCTGTACAGTGCGCGCGGGGTGAGGCCGCAGACGGTGTGGCGGCAATGGGAGGTCGAGCAGAAGATTCGAGAGACCGACGACGTGGTGACCTTCGTCGTCAAGCGCGTTGACGACCGGCTGGTCAAGCCCTCCCTTCCCGGCCAGTACGTCACGGTGCAGATGCCGCTGCCGGACGGTACGCGGCAGCCGCGCCAGTACAGCCTGAGCCGGGCCGATAACGGCGAGTACCGCCAGTTCACGGTCCAGAGGGTGCATAGCGCCGGAAGCCCTGACGGACAGGTCTCGACGCTGCTGCACAACGACGTCAATGTGGGCGACATGCTGACCATGTCTGTCCCGTTCGGGGCCGTTGTGCTCGATGACGCCGCCGGACGCCCGATGGTATTCGCCAGCGCGGGAATCGGGATCACCCCGATGGCCGGTATGCTGTCGCATCTGGCCAAAGCCGGGTCGTATCTGCCGATCACGCTGCTGCACGCCGACCACAATGAAGACTCCTTCGCCCTCCGCGGTCAGATCCTTGCCGACATCGCCGAGCTGCCCGGCGCCCGCATATACCTGTGGTACGAGCGGGGCAGCAACAGTCGGCTGCCAGTGAATGGCGTCTTCCCCGGCGAGATGGACATCTCCCAGGTCAGCCTGCCCGACAACGCGACGTACCACCTGTGCGGCCCGATGCCCTTCATGCACGAAGTACGCAACGCCTTGATCAAGGACGGCGTCCCGCCCCGGGACATACAATACGAGGCATTCGGCCCAGACCTATGGCAGGCGGACTACGAATAGACCGGCCGGATCAGTGAGCGGCCGCGGACACGTTCACCGCTCCTTCGGGCGTCATCGCTTGAAGAGCGTTTTATCCCGAAGCGGCGGCCTTCCGGGCCGGTACCGGTCGGCTCTCGACTGCTGTCCGCCCCGGAGCCGTCCTGACCTCGCACATCAGGGCCATGTCGGCGTGAGACCTTCCACGGGGTCCGCGGAAAGGTGCGGTCCCGGAGCGCGGCCGACGGACGGCGGTCATTGCTCCGACCCGGCACGTGAGAGCACCGTTGCGCACCCGGCCCGGCGGCGGCTCCGTCCTGTGCGACAGGTGGGGTGTGGGGCGGCTCGCGCCGCCCGGTCTCAGGTCATATGCCTCCCATCCCGGAGTTGGCGAGGCCGTTGATGAACCTGCGCTGCAGCAGGAGAAAGAGAATGAGCATCGGCGCGATCATGATGAACCCGGCCGCGCTGATGAGCGTGAAGTTCTGGGTGAAGCCCTGCTGAAAGGTGAAGAAGGTCGTCGACAGCGGCATCTTGGAATCCGACTGGATCATCGTCACCGCGAAGAGGAACTCGTTGTAGGCCGACAGTCCGGTGGTCAGTGCCACCGTAAGGATTCCCGGAAGAGCGTTCGGCAGGACGACCTGCAGGAAGACCCGCAGTTCACCGGCCCCGTCCACCCGGGCGGCCTCCTCCATCTCGCGCGGGATTCCCAGCAGGAACGAGCGCAGGAGCAGGGTGCCGAACGGGGAGAACAGCCCGCAGTAGATGAGGATCAGCCCGATCCGGGTGTCGTAGAGGCCGACTCGTGCCCACATGTAGAACAGCGGGACGAGGAACATCTGGGAAGGCAGCGCGCTGGAGACGAGCAGATAGGTCATGAACGCCGAGGACCCGCGCACCTTGAGCCGCGCCAGGGCATAGGCGGCGAGGCTCGCGACCACGCATGTGATCGCCACGGTGCAGAGGACGATCAGCAGCGAGTTCCACAAGCCCGCACCCATGTTGGCCTGGGACCACGCCGAGGTGAAGTTGCCCCATGTCCAGCTCGTCGGCAGTCCGAGGGAGTCGGCCGCGTACTCGCTGTTCGTCTTGAGCGCGTTGAAGAAGAACAGCACGATCGGGCCGAGGGAGAAGATGGCCAACGCCGTCAGCGCGACGTACACAGCGGTACGCCCGATCGGGAACCCGCGGCGCCGGCCCCGGGCGGTGCCGTGCCACCACCCCGCGCTCTGCGGGCCGACGTGTCCGGTGATACGGCGACGCTCATGTCTCCCACTCCCTGGTCTTGCGGATCACGAGGTAGACGGTGACCACCACGCCGCTGATGAGCGCCATGACGATGCCCGTGGCGGAGGCGTAGCCGCCCTGGAGGTTGGAGAAGGCATTGCGGTAGGCGACGGTCGACAGCAGGTCGGTCGAGCCGGCCGGCCCTCCCTGGGTGAGGATGTAGACGTAGTCGAAGGCGAGGAACGACCAGATGATCGTCATCAGGCCGAGGAAGGCGAAGGTCGGCCGGATGGCGGGCAGAGTCACCGCGAAGAACTGCCGGGTCGCACCGGCGCCGTCCATGGTTGCCGCCTCGTACAGGCTCGGGTTCACGCCCTGCATCGCGGCCAGGAACACCACGACCAGGAAACCCCACCAGGCCCAGTTGTTGACGAACTCCACCGACCACAGAGCCAGATCCTGATCACCGAGTGGATTGATGTGCAGCAAGTTCCCCAGGCCGTTCTGCGGGTCGAGGATGCTGCGCCAGATGGACGCGTTCACGACGCTCGCGACGATGTACGGGATGAAGTACAGGGTGCGGAACAGCAGCCGGAAGCGGCGGATCCGGGACAGGGCATAGGCCCCGAACAGCCCCATGGCCATCGGCACGATCAGGAAGAAGACCGTCCACAGGACGTTGTGCTCCAGCCCCTGCACGAACTCGGGGTCCCGGAACAGATTCCGGTAGTTCTCCAGGCCGATGAACTTCGCCTTGGAGCTGATGCCGGTCCAGTCGGTGAACGAATACCAGACGGAGAAGGCGCTCGGGACGAGGACAACGAACAGGTTGAAGGCGATCAGCGGCAGCAGGAACAGCCAGCCGGAGACCTCGCGGTCGCGCAGCCGGGCGAGAACGCCGGGACGGTGCGGAACCGGAATCCGGGACACGCCCGGCCCGCCTCCCGCCGCGGCCGTGGACTCGGGGATCGTCATGACAGTCCTCCACCCGGCTTCGGGGCCTGCGGCACACGGCCTTCGGCTCTCTCCCTGGAGAAGCGGGACTCGATGCCCGCGCAGTACGCCTTCGCGCTCAACCGGCCTGTGATGACGTTCTCGAAGTAGTCGATCATGTAGGTCTCGGTCTGCTGGGGGAAGAACGTCCAAGTGGTGTAGCCGACGGACTCCGCGGCCGACAGCTGCGAGTACAGCCGGACGATCCGCGGGTCCGCCTTGGCGGAGAAGTCGGCCGCCGAGATGTGGATGGGCGGTGGCTCGAAGTTCATCCGCTCGACGCCGGCGATGATCGTCTTCATGTCGGTGGTGAGGAAGTTGAGGTAGTCGGCGGCAGCCGCGGTGTCCCTGAAGTTCGTGTTGATCCCGACGGACTGCCCGATCGCCAGATCCCAGACGATCTGCGGTACGCCCTTGCCGAGCGACGGCACGGTCGTCCAGTCCCACGTGGCGTCGTTACCCGCCGCCTTCCCGAAGTAGCTGCCCAGGTTGGAGAAGTCCCAGGTGCCGGAGAGCATCCCGGCCGCCTTGCCCGAGGCGAGCTGCTGGTAGATGGTGGGGAAGTTGTTCGTGAAGTAGAGGTCGACGCCACCTCCGAACCACCCCTTTTTGAAGTACGAGGCCAGCCGGTCGATCGCGTCCACGAAGACGGAGTCGGTCCACTTGGTCTCGCCACGCAAGGCCGAGTACACCGCGTCGGGGCCCGCGCCATGGTTCAGCCCGAGCCCGACGAACCACTCGTTGGCGCCCTTGTAGTCGGCATTGCCCGCCGACAGCGGGACATGCCCCTTGCCCTTGGCCTCGGAGCAGAAGTCCTCGAACTCCTCCAGCGTCTTCGGCGGGGCGAGGCCGAGCTTGTGGAGCGTGGCCGGGTTCCAGTAGAAAACCATGGTCTCGTACGAGGCGGGCAGCGTGACGAGCTTGTCGTCGACCTGGGAGGCACTCAGTGCCCAGGGCGCGAACTTGTCCGTCCAGCCGTAGTGCCGCACGTACGGCCGCAGGTCGGCGAGATAGCCGGCGGACCAGTACGAGGAGACGAAACTCGACGGCCCGGGTGTGACGATGACCGACGGTCCCGAGCCGGCGGCCAACGCCGTCTGGATCAGGCGGTCGATCGTGCTGTCGGCCTTGGGGCTGAACCGCACGGGGTACTTGCCCCGGTAACCCTCGGCGAAGTGCTTCCGGAAATAGTCGTTCTGCTGCGCGTCCGCGAGGTTGTTCCAGATCGTGATGACGTCGTCGGAGCCACCTGGATCTGTCGACCCGCACGCGCTCAGCAACGCCATCACCCCCAGGGCTCCGCCGGCGCCCAGGAGTTGGCGACGTGAGATCGTGGCCATCCTCATCTCCGTTGATAGAGGGGTTTGCTGGAGGCCCGCCCGGGTGGGCGGGTCACGGCCCGTCAGCCTGTTTGGGCGAAGCGCACGGTGCGCGCGGCCAGATCGGAGATGACGGAGTTGTCGAACCCGAACAGCGCCGAACGGGTCCTGTCGTGCAGGGGCTCGATCAGGCGTTTCGGGAGCCCCGCCGTGCCGGTGAGGATGCCCGCGACCGAGCCGACCGTGGCACCGTTGGAGTCGGTGTCCCAGCCGCTCATGACGACCTTGCCGACGGCGCTCGTGTAGTCGCCCTCGCACCACAGCAGGGCCGCGGTGACGGCCGCCGCGTTGTTGATGGTGTGGATCCACGAGTACTGGCCGTAGGCCACGTGGATCTCGGCGAGCGCGGCGTCCCAGGTCAGATTCTCGGAGCGGAGCCGGACGACATGGCTGAGGGCCTCGTGCAGGCGGGAGCGGGGCGGCACCACGGTGAGCGAGGCGTCCACGGCCTCGGCCGCGTCCGACGCGGTGAAGGCGCTCGCAACCAGGGCGGCGGCCCACATCTCGCCGTAGACGCCGTTGGCCGTGTGGGAGAGCGCGGCGTCCTGGTAGGCCAGCGCGGCGGCGGCCGCGGGGTCGCCCGGGTTGACGTAGCCGAAGACGTCGGCACGGATCTGCGCGCCGATCCACTCGCGGTAGGGGTTGCGGAAGCGGGCCACCTGCGGAACCCGCAGCCCGTTGACCAGGTTGAGGTAGGCCGCGCGCTCGGCGGTGAAGATCTGCCGCAGCGGGAACAGTTCGGTCCAGGCCGTGCCCACGTGCTCCGGGCGCAGCCCACGGCCGTGGGTCTCCAGCAGATGCAGACCGAGGATCGTGTAGTCGATGTCGTCGTCGCGCGCCGAGCCGTCGATGTTCCCGCGCGTGGTCTCCGGCCAGCACTCGCGGAACGCGAAGCCCTCCGGCTGAGGGTCGAGGGCGACGACGTAGTCGGTGAGCGGATAGGAATCGGTGAGCTTGAGGTAGTCGCGTATGCGCTCCACGGTCCAGTAGTCGCCGTCCTCGACGGGCTTGCCGAGGTTGCAGCCGACGACGCGGCCGAGCCAGGCCGCGTGCACCTGGTCGTGGTAGCGGTCCTTGTCGTGGGCGACGGCCTGCGCGGGCGACACGGAGACCCGGATGTCGTCGAGCGACTCGGGCTCCTCGTAGGTCCAGCCGGGCAAGCGGGTGCTGTCGCGCATGCCATCGACCAGCGCGAGCAAGGCGTCGCGGTCCTCCGGATCGGTGACGTTGGCCGCGCGTACCACGTCGTCGACGTCGTACCAGGTCTCGCGGCGCTGGGCGACCTCGTCGGCGAGGAGATCCTTCGGCCGACACGCGTCGGTGGCGGTGTGCCGGTATGCCTCGTCGAGCTCCACCGAGGAGCCGACCGGAGTCCGTGTCATGGGTTATGCGTCCGTTTCTCTGTGTGCAAATCGTTTTGCGTCCGGCGGAGACGGTGCGGTGCGAATCCGGGCCGACTCACAGGGCAGGGGATGAAAAGAGATCAGGCTGACTGCCTGACGACCAGTCGGGTCGGCAGCACGGTCCGTTTGCAGGGCACGTCCGGGCCGTTCTCCACACGCCACAGGATGGTGCGTGCGCAGGCGACACCGACGGCCGCCGCGGGGTTGACGACGGTGGTCAGCTGCGGTGAGACGAGAGCGGCGGTCTCGATGTCGTCGAATCCGACGATCGCGACGTCCTCGGGCACCCGCAGGCCGGCCGCGTGAGCCGCCTGCACGGCACCGATCGCGATGAGGTCGTTGGCGCAGAGCACGGCGCGCGGCCGGTCGAGGCCGCCCAGCAGGCGGGCCGTCGCCGCGGCTCCGCCCTCGCGGCCGAAGGGGGAGTGCTCGATCCACCGGTCGGGCACCTCGATGCCCGCGGCGGCGACGGCGGCCCGGAACGCCCCCAGCCGGAAGGCGTCGGTTGAGGTGCCCGGCGACCCGTCGATAAAGCCGAGTTCGCGTATCCCCTGGCGCACCAGGTGGTCGACGGCCTCGCCGAGGCCGCGGGTGTCGTCGGTCAGCACGGAGTCCGCCGGGATGTCGCCGTACTCGTCGGTGGTGATGACGAGCGGCATGGCCGGGCCGACGACCTCGCGCACCTGGGCGGCGGAGAGCGCCATGGGCTGCATGACCACCCCGTCGACCCCGCGGGCCACCATCTCCTCCAGGAGCCTGCGCTCCGTGGCGGCGTCACCGTCGGTGTTGCCGATGAAGGAGACGTACCCCTCCCCGCCAGGACGTCGTGGATCGCGCGGGCCACGGCGGGGTAATACGGGTTCGCGATGTCGACGAGCAACAGCGCCACCGACTGTGTCCGTCGGCTGCGCAGCCCCCTCGCGACCATGTTGGGTCGGTAGTTCTGCTGCTCGACGGCCTCCATGACGCGCTTGCGGGTGGCGGCGGAGACGGCGCGCTTGCCGCTGAGAGCGTGCGACACCGTGGTGGGGCTGACCCCTGCGGCGGCGGCCACGCTCTCGATGCTGGGGCGGTCGTTCCTGCGCGTCATCGCGTCATCCGTTCGAACCCGGCGGATACAAAACGTTTTGCGTCCGGTTCGGCTTACCGTCAGGCATGGAGTGTTCCCATGTCAACACCCTTGCGGCACATTCATCGCATCAGCATCGACATGAACATCCGGTTGTCCCGGGCTGAGCGAGGCGTGACGGCGCACCCGCCAGCCCGCCGCCTACCGCATCGAGGAGGTGTCGGTGGCCACTACGTGCCCGCTCGGGCCGGCCCGCTCGGGCAGCCAGGTCGGCACGGTGGGCCCAACCGCGCCGACCTCCCGGCACCGCCGCCCCTCGCCGACCCCGACCGTCTCGAAGTGCCGGAACGTCGACGGGTCGAAGAGCGTCGGCAGCGCGGTGAACCGCTCCCCCGCCCCGGCCTGTCAGTTGTCCAAGAGGTAGCTCTTGTCGTGAGTGCCCCGCGTGTCCCGTGCCATGGCCCGATCATCGGACCCGGGCCAGGGCACGGTTGTGCTGGGCCTCAGGGGGCGTGTCTCCACAGAGGTGTGCCCGGCGCTGCGCGGCGCTTCCTCACCCCAGCGTCTTCCGGGAGGCAGGCGGTCACCTGACCCGCGGGCTGATAGCCGTCCAGGGCACTCCGCGTCAGCAGAGGTGAGAACTCAACCGGCTTCAGCGCGGTGCCCGCTCATCACTGCCAGGCTTTCGTCGCGGATGGGCTGTGAGGTGTCGCGGTCGGGGCGGTAAGGAGCCAGGGTGGGTTCGGGCATGGAGGTGGTGAGTTCCTCGGCGGCGAGGGCGGCGAGGAGCGGGGCGAGGGTGACGCCGCTGTGTGTGGTGATGGTGTAGAGACCAGGAGCCTGGAGATGCGGGCCGACCAGGGGAAGGCCGTCTTCGGGAACGGGGCGGACACCGATCCGGGTACCCCCAGGGAGCGGAAGGCGGGCAGGATCGCGGCGCACCGGCTGAGGAGGTCCGCTTCGGGCGGCACATCAGTTGACGCGGTCGGGGCGAGGAGTGCGTCGACCGGCCAGGAGATGGCGCAGACCCGGTTGCCCGGGGCGGGGCGCAGATCGACGCCGGGGGTCGCGACGATGGCGCGCAGCGGCTCGGCGAGCGGGACGGACTCGCCCACCAGACCGGGGATCTGGCGCAACGGCAGCCGTACCCCGGCCAGTTCGGCGATGCGCCCGGCGTCGGGGCCCGCACAGTTGACGATGTGATCGGCCTCGAAGCGCCGGCCCCGTGCTTCGGCGCCGCGTACCCGCTCACCGTCCAGCAACAGAGCGGTGACAGGACTGTCGTAGCGGATGTCGGCGCCCAGGGCCGCGGCCCGGTCGAGGAGGGTGCGCGCGAGGAGGGGGGCGTCGTACCAGGCGGCGTCGTCGTGCACGACGAGTTCGGTGGCGCGGCAGGAGGCGGGGTCGACGGCAGGTGCGAGCGTGCGCAGCTCGCCGGGGTCGGCAGTGCGGCAGGGGTGCCCCCAGCCCGCGAGGCGCTCGGCACGCACGCGGAGGATGCGCTGTTCCTCCTCGGTGTGGCCCCACTGGACGAGCGGCGCGGGATGGCGCCAGCCGACGGCTCCGGTGCCCGCGTGGATCTCGTGCTCCAGCTCCCGGTGGAGCGCGGCGCTGCGCCGGTTGAGCAGGAAGTAGGAGTGGGGGGTCTTCAGATGGGTGACGTCGATGGAGAAGGTGGCGCTGGAGGTGCCCGGCGTGCGGCCGCCGGCGTCGAGCACGGTGACGCTGACACCTGCCTCGGCCAGGCGGTGGGCGGTGGCGGCGCCTATCACTCCGGCGCCGATGACGAGGGCACGGGTCATGGAGACTCCTTCGGTGGCGGTCAGGTGTGGGGCGGTCGGAGAGCGCGCCCGACGGCCGGAGAACCTTGCCGGGGAGGTCAGAGATCCCGGCGAAGTGGTCAGAGAACCTTGCTGAGGAAGGCGCGGGTGCGTTCGTGGCGCGGGTCGCTCAGCACGTCCGCCGGCGGGCCGGTCTCGACGACGGCTCCGTCGTCCATGAACACCAGCGAGTCGCCGACCTCCCGGGCGAAGCCCATCTCGTGGGTGACGACGACCATGGTCATGCCGTCGTCGGCGAGTGCTCGCATCACCTCCAGCACCTCTCCGACGAGTTCGGGGTCGAGCGCGGAGGTGGGCTCGTCGAAGAGCATCAGTTCGGGCTTCATCGCCAGCGCGCGGGCGATGGCCACCCGCTGCTGCTGGCCGCCGGAGAGCTGGGCGGGGTAGCTGCCCGCCTTGTCGGCGAGGCCGACGCGGTCGAGCAGTTCCGCGCCGCGTTCACACGCCTGTTTCTTCGGCACCTTCCTGACGTGGACGGGGGCCTCGATGACGTTTTCCAGCGCGGTCATGTGCGGAAAGAGGTTGAAGCGCTGGAAGACCATGCCGATGCCCTGGCGGCGTCGTGAGACGGCCTTCTCGCTCAGCTCGTGGAGCTTGCCGTCCCGCTCTTCGTAGCCGACAAGCTCGTCACGGACGTACAGGCGTCCCCGGTCGATGGTCTCCAGATGGTTGACGCAGCGCAGGAAGGTGGACTTGCCGGACCCGGAGGGGCCCACCAGACACATCACCTCCCCGGGGGCGACGGTCAGGTCGATGCCTTTGAGCACGTCGGTGCGGCCGAAGCTCTTGTGTACGCTCTCGGCTCTGATCACGGCTGGTGTCAACGTGCGCTCTCCTTACGGTGGTTCCGGGCCGCGGCGCGCAACCGCTGGAGCGGGGTGGGCGGCAGGTCGCGGCTGGTACCACGGCCGAAGCGCCGTTCCAGGTAGTACTGGCCGACGCCCAGCACGGAGGTCGCCACGAGGTACCAGAAGCAGGCGACGACCAGCAGCGGAACCTGCTGGAAGTTGCGTGAGTAGATGCCCTGGATGGAGGTCAGCAGCTCGGGCACGGCGATGGCGAAGACCAGCGAGGTGGTCTTCAGCATGGAGATCACCTGATTGCCGGTGGGCGGGATGATGATGCGCAGTGCCTGCGGTAGCACGATGCGGCGGAGGGTCTGCCCGCGGGACATGCCCAGTGCCTGGGCGGCCTCGTTCTGGCCGTCGTCGACGGAGGTGATGCCCGCGCGGACGATCTCGGCCATGTACGCCGCCTCGTGCAGCCCGAGGCCGAGGACGGCGGCGGTGAGCTGGGTGATGAGGTCGTTCGTGTCGGCCTGCACGAACGTCGGCCCCCAGGGGATGCCGAGGCCGATGGTGGGGACGACGGCGGAGAGGAAATACCAGAAGAGGAGCTGGACCAGCAGCGGGGTGCCGCGGAAGAGCCAGATGTAGCACCAGCTGAGCCGGGAGAGTATCGGGTTGGCTGACATCCGCAGGACGGCGAGGACGACACCGCCGGCGATGCCGAGTGCCATGGCGAGGAACGTCAGCAGCAGCGTGGTCCGCAGCCCCTCCATGATCACCGGTGAGAAGAGGAACTCACCGACGGTCCCCCACTGCATACGGGGATTGGTGATCCAGCCCTCCAGGAGGAAGACCAGCAGGAAGGCCACGACGACCGCGGCGACGCGCTGTCCCGGACGGCGCGTCGGGACGGGGCGCAGGGACTCGGCGGCGTCGCCGGAGTCCGCCCGGATGAGGGTCTCGGTCATGCCGCACCCCCGTTCACCGTGGCGCTCTTCAGGGCTCCGGACCTGATGTTCCACTGCTTGAGGATCTTCGCGTAGGTGCCGTTGTCGATAAGTTTCTGCAGGGCACCGCGGACAGCCCGTACCAAGGTCGGCTCCTCCTTGTTGATCAGGATTCCGTAGGGCAGGAAGCGGTACGGCTCACCGGCCGTGCGGAACCTGCCGTGCGACATCTCCGCCTGGTAGACGACGGTGGGGGTGCCGCCGACGAACGCGTCGGCGCGGCCCGTGGACAGCGCCTGGAAGCAGCCGACGGAGTCGGGGAAGACCAGTTTCTCCAGCTCCGGCTTGCCGTTTGCCGCACACTTCTCGGCCTGCGCCGCCACATCGTCCACCTGCGAGGTGCCCTGCTCGACGGCCACCTGGCTGCCGCACAGGCTGGTGAGGGAGCGGATGTTCCCGGCGGCCTTCCCGGCGGCGAGGATCGAGCTGCTGGTCTTCATGTAATCGACGAACGTGACTTGCGACTGGCGCTCCTTCTTGTCGAGCATGGCCTGGATCGCCACGTCGTAGCGCCTGGACCGGACACCGCCGATGATGCTGTCGAAGTTCGCCTGGACCAGGTGCACGCGGACGCCGAGGATTTGGCCGACCGCGTGAATGAGGTCGGGTTCGGCGCCGATGACGGTCTTGTTGTCGATGTCCAGGAGGGACAGCGGCGGATAGTCGTTGCCGACAGCCGAAGTGATGGAACCTTTATCGCGAATGTCCCGAGGGAGCAGGGCGCGGAGTGCGGGGTCGACGCGCTGTTCGGGCACCTTGGACTGATTGACGGTCGCGGTGCCGCCACAGGCCGTCACGGTCAACGTGAGCAGCGTCGCGAGCGCGAGGGGAAGTGCGGTGGCGCGGGCTCGCGCATGTCTTCCGGGCACGGTGCCTCCCTTCTGGGCCGCTGGTCAGAGGACCGGCGCGGGGCTGGTGAACGCCCAATCTGCGGGATGGCGGCGGCCTGGGCAAGAACAGGGAGAATGAACGTTTCCATGCGGAGTGTTAAGTTCATTTGATGCTGACTCCGCCGCAGCTTCAGGCGATATGCGAGGTGGTCGCCGCAGGCTCGTTCCGTACGGCCGCCCAGCGCCTCGGCTACACCCCCTCCGCCGTCTCGCAGCAGATCTCCACCCTCGAGCGCGCCCTGGGCGTCCCGCTCTTCGAGCGCTCACCGCGCAGCGTGCGCCCCACCGCGGCCGGGCTCCAGCTCGCCCTGCGCGCGGGACGGCTGCTGGCCGACCTGTCGGCGACGGAGAACGAGATGCGCGCCTACGCCGCAGCCGAGCGAGGGCGGCTGCGGCTGGGCAGCTTCTGGTCGGCGGGGTTCCGGCTGGTGCCGACGGTGCTGACGGGGTTCCTCCGCGATCGTCCCGAGGTCGACGTCCGCTACGAGGAAGGCGACCCGCAGGTCACCGTGCCCGCGGTGCTGGAGGGGCGGCTGGATCTCGCCGTGATCTTCGAGTACGGCGTGGTACCGCACACCTGGCCCGAGGGCCTGGAACACACGCTGGTACGGGAAGAGCCGCTCTACCTCCTCCTCCCCGCGGAACACCCCCTCGCCGGACGGCCGCACATCCGCCTCGCCGACCTGCGGGACGAGCGCTGGATCAGCTACCACGAGGACACCGACGCCGCTCAGTGCCTGCGCCACATCTGCGCGGCCGGCGGGTTCCTGCCCGAGGTGCTCTTCCGTACGAACGACTACAACCTGCCCTACGAACTGGTCCGGCAGGGCCTGGGGGTGGCGATCGCACCGGAACTCGCCGTCGTGGACACCTCCGCCTCACCCGACGCATCCGGCACCCGCCTGGTCCGGCTCACCGACTCCACCCACACCCGCCGGGTCTATGCCACCCGGCGTACCACCGACCCCAACCCCTTCCTCCCTCAGGCCATCGCCCTCCTCCACACCGCCGCGGCCGCCCTGCCCGAGCGGGGCGAAGGCGAGTGCCCCGTGGTCACCGGCTGAACAGCGGTGCGCCGGCAGCGATACGTTCCGCGCACCGATGGTGATACGCCCGCTTCTTCTCTCCCGACCTGTCCGAGGCGCGCGGCGAGGGCGCGGCCGGCCGGACGACGCGCACCTCGGGGTCGTACGTCGCGGAGCCGGGGCGGCACCTCCTCGCGGGCGAGATAACCCGCGAGGAGGCCGTTGCCGCCTCCGATGTCGACGACGGTCCGAGGACCCTCGGCGGCCAGGCGACGGGCGACCACGGGATGGACGTCACCTCGTGCCGCGAAGCGCTGCGTGGCTGCCTGGTTCGCGGCGAAGCGCCCAGGATCACTGTCGCAGTCACCGGGATCGCTTCGCCGTTGTCCATCCCGGCTCGTCCTCGAGAACCCATGGACCGAGTCTGGCCCCGGATCAACACGCGACGCACGTGATCAAGGGCAGCCACCCGGATGACAGACAAGCACGTAATGCCAAGCTCCGCTGACCCATACACGTGGAAGCGGCTACCGAGCCTGGAGTACGCCGGGGTCGGGAGACCTCGCGAAGGTCTGCACGTAGTCGATGGCTGACCGCAACGCGTCTTTCAGCGGGGCGATGTCCCGCGCGACCTGGGCGAGAAGCATACCGCCCTGGAAGGCGGCAAGGAGCAGATTGGCCAGCCGCGTGGGATCCGCCTCAGGGCTGATGCGGCCGAGTTGCTGCATACGCGCGATCCCATCACGGAAGATGACCCTCCACTGGTCGAACACACTCGCGAGCTCGTCGTGAACGTCAAGGTCCGTTTTGATGATCTCGCTCGCGAGGGAGCCGAGGGTGCAGCCTTCCTGGTAAGCGCGCTCGTAGCCGACGTAGAAATCCGCCCACGCCCGAAACGCGTCGAGGCTGTCGAAGCAGGCGAACCGCTCACTGCGGTGGAAGGTCAGGACGCGCTCGGCCTGCCAGGCGATCACTGCCAGGACGAGGCTCTCCTTGCTCGGGAAGTAGTGGTTCAGCTGCGACCCGCTGACGCCGGCGGCGCGGCGGAGCTGCTCGTTGTTCGTCGCGTGGACACCCTTTGTGTAAATCAGCTCAGCAGCATGCTCCAAGATGCGGGCACGCGTCGCCTTCCCCTTGGCCGTGAGCTTGTCAGGCGCCGGAGCTGCCGTGTTGGTGGTCATACTCCAGGATAACCCCAGATTGGGCTTGACAGCCCACGACCGAGTGACGTTAACTCTAGGAAGTGGGCCGGGCAGCCCAAAAAATACGGATGAGGCCGCAGTCACCGCGGGGACTGGACCTTTCCAGCACCACGAGCCCGACCCGGGTCCGACGATCACCACTCACCCACCCACCGGAGGCTGATCCGCGGTGTCACGGCTGACCGTTCCCGCTCCCGACGATGTCCCCGCCGGCGCGCAGAGCACCCTCGACACCATCGGCGCACAGTTCGGCTTCGTCCCGAACATGTTCACGACTCTCGCGTCGAACCCGACCGTCCTCGACGTAGTCATGTCACTGCAGGGCGCCTTGAGCCGGGTTCTGGACGCGAAGACCCGGCACACCATCGCGCTCGCCGTGTCGCAAGCCAACGGCTGTGATGACTGCCTGGCGATACACACGTACGTATCGTCCGAGCTCGGTGGTATGTCGAGCGATGACATCGACTTGGCCCGGGCCGGGAGCTCGATCGATCCCAAGCGCGCCGCGGTCGCTCGTTTCGCCCAGCAGGTGGTCGACAGCCGCGGGCAGGTCAGCGACGCCGACCTGGCGGCTGTGCGAGGCGCCGGGTACACCGACCCGCAGATCCTGGCGATCGTCACGGTGGCGGTGCAGGTGCTGCTGACCAACTTCCTCAACAACGTCAATCAGACCGACATCGACATCCCCGCCGTCAACCTCGGTCGGTACGCCCGGCTGACCGCCGGGACCCCCGTCGAGGCACGCACCTAGCCGGTAACCCCTCGCTGCCCCGACTGATCACTCGAGAAAGGTTCGATATGCCGGGCTCCGAACTCTATGAAACGTTCATGACACTGCATACACGCGACGGTGGCCTCGTCATGCCGAACGCATGGGACGGCCTCTCGGCGCTGATGCTGGCCGAGGCCGGCTTCGAGGCGATCGCGACATCGTCCGCGGCGTTCGCTGCCACGCTCGGCCGGTCCGACGGGCGTCACGAAGTCACCCTTGGCGAGCACCTCGAGCACGCGCGGCTGTTCGGTCAGCTCACCGGGCTGCCCGTCAACGGAGACTTCGAGGACGGCTACGGCGACACGCCTGAAGACGTCGCTGCGAGCGTGGAAGCCGCCGTGGCGTCCGGCCTGGCCGGTATCGGTATCGAAGACACCTCGGGCAATCCCGATCAACCGATCCGCGACTTCGACGATGCCGTCAACCGCATGCGCAGTGCCGTCAACGCGGCCAGGAGACGCATCGTCGTCACCGGCCGCACCGACAACTTCATCCAGCAGCGGCCCGATCTCGACGACACCATCCGGCGTCTGACGGCCTTCGCCGAGGTCGGCGCGGATGTGCTCTACGCCCCTTACCCACCCGACCTCGATGCCCTGACCGCGATCGTCACCGCCGTCGCGCCGACGCCGGTCAACGTCCTCATCTCGCCGGCGGACAAGGTACTGACCGTCGCCGAACTGCGGAAGGCCGGAGTCAAGCGCATCAGCCTGGGTCCGGCGCTCTACACCCACGCGATGGGGGCACTGGAACAGGCCGCCAAGGCTCTCGTCACGGGTGACCTCACCGCCGCGACGACAGGAATCAGCTTCGAGCGCATCAGCGAACTACTTGCCCGCGGCAAGAACTAGCCCGCCCCTGGCGAACCGCCGCCCCTCACCCGTTCGTCACAGATAGAAGACAGGCCGACATGGACCTCGACAAGCTCATGAACAAGCACCTCACCAGGTACTTCGACCCCAGCAAGACCATTCCGGAGGAAACACTTCAGCAGCTGCTGAGGTTCCTGCGCTCGACGCCCTCGTCGGTGAACGTACAGCCCAACCACTTCTACGTCCTCGCCACGCCCGAAGGCAAAGAGCGGCTCGCCAACAACCTGGGCGAACGATTCCAGGACAACGGCGAGAAGGTCCTGAACGCGTCGCACACCATCATCCTCACCACCCGGGCAGATGTGCCTGACAGCCACCTCGAGGCGGTGTTCACGAAGGAGAAGGCCGACGGCCGGTTCCCTGACCTGTCAAAGCAGGAGCTGTGGGAATCAATGACCCGAGACTTCCTCAATCTGCGCAACTATGGCTACAAGGACCTGAACCACTGGATGGAGAAGCAGACCTACCTGGCGGTGGGCCTGACCATGATGGCGGCCGCTGAGCTCGGCATCGAGGCCACGCCGCTGGAGGGGTTCGATCCGACCAGCGTCGACAAGGCGTTCAAGATCCGCGAGACCGGACACAGCACTACGCTGCTGCTGGCCCTCGGCTACCCCGACCCCAAGAAGCAGTACACCACTCCGATCTCGCGATTCGACCCCACCCAGCTGTTCACCTTCGTCTAAACACCCACGCGGAAACCCAAACCCACAACACATACGAGGAAGAGGACAATCTCAATGAAAGCCATCGTGGTAACCGACCAGGCCGCGGGAACGGCCGGAATGACGCTGGCCGAGCGGCCTGAGCCGCCCGCAGCGATCAACGACGTCATCGTTCAGATTCACGCATCGGGCTTCGTCCCGACGGAGCTGGAGTGGCCATCGACCTGGGCCGATCGCGCCGGCCGTGACAAGACACCGTCGATCCCCGGCCACGAGCTGGCCGGAGTGGTCAGCGCCCTCGGCTACGGCACGACCGGGCTGTCGGTCGGGCAGCGGGTGTTCGGCCTCGCCGACTGGCACCGCGACGGCACCCTGGCGGAGTACGTGGCGATCGAAGCACGCAACCTCGCGCCGCTGCCCGGCGACGTCGACTTCACCGTAGGCGCGTCCCTGCCGATCTCAGGTCTGACCGCGTGGCAGGGGCTGTTCCAGCACGGCCGCCTTCAGGCCGGCCAGACCGTCCTCGCCCATGGCGCGGCCGGGGCCGTCGGGACGATGGTGACCCAGCTCGCACGCGAGGCCGGCGCTTACGTCATCGGCACCGGACGCACCGCCGACCGTGAGAAGGCGCTCGACTTCGGCGCGCATGAGTTCGTCGACCTCGACAACGACGCGCTGCAAGACGTCGGCGACGTCGATCTGGTCTTCGATGTCATCGGTGGCGACGTTCAGAGGCGGTCCGCTGCCCTGATCAAGGCCGGAGGAACGCTGGTGTCCATCGTCGGCCCGGTCGAGGCGCGGCCCGCTGACGGCCTGGCGGTGGACTTCGTTGTCGAGGCCGATCGCGCCGAACTGGGTGAGATCGTGCAGCGAGTGCGGGACGGACGGCTACGGACAAACATCGATGACGTCGCGAGCTTCGATGATGCCGTTGGAGCCCTTAACCCGACCACGCGGCGCAACGGGAAGACGGTCATCCGCGTACGCCCGTAGGCAGTGACGGCCACAGTCCGACCGGCGGGCGCGTCATCGTCACGGTGTACGAGATGAAGGGGCTCGGCCGCGACGCCGCCGAACTCACCGCGCTCGCCGGCCATGTCGGACCCGACCGCCGCCGTTCATGGCCGCCACGCGGGAGACGCCACCTTGGTCCCCTGGCCGGGCGGTCAGGGCACTCGGATCGATAGAGGAGTTGATCATCTTGGACGGACAGGAGCTGCAGAAGATCGCCGGCGACTACGCTGTGGGACTGCCCGGCACCGATCTGGAGCATCGTTTGAGCCCCGACTGGCGCCTCTACAAGGTTCGCGGCAAAGTCTTCATGCTCATGACCGAGATGCCGGGGCGCCCCGTCGCGATCCTGAAAGCCGATCCGGACGACGCCGCGGCCCTGCGTGAGCAGTACGCAGACGTTACCCCCGGCTATCACATGAACAAGAGACACTGGATCACGGTGGAAGGCGGGGGCACCATCGACGAGAAGCTGGTGAAGGAGCTCGTGATCGACTCCTACCGTCTCGTGGTCAGCGGGCTTCCCAAGTCCGAGCGGCCCGTGGATCCGCGCACCTACGGCCGCCGCGCCTGACCTTCGTCATGCCCCATCAGCGGCGACAAGCTCCAGGACAGAGCGCGCAACACCGCACTGGCGCTGCCCGCGCCAGCCACGGGCGCCCGTCCAGCCGTTCCCTGAACGGGCGCCCGTTCAGCCGTTCCGTACTCGGCCCACCTTCAACGCCACGTCCTGGGGCGGCCGCTGGGCCCAGGAGAAGCCAGGTCTCAACCGGGACGCCCCGAATACCCCCCTCGGCTACGACAGCGGACGACCATCCTTGCCGGTCTCCTCGGAGTTGAGGAGAGGGGGCCTTCCCCCGGGCGCGAAGGGCCCGGTACAGCACCGGGCCGTCCAGACGGGCGATGCCGCGGGCAGCGGGCCGCGGTGGGAACGGGAAGCGGTGGCTACCCGCGGGCAGCTCCAGTTCGGCCTGTCGTTACAGCCATCGCTTGATGGCCTCGATCGTCTGGGATGCGATAGGCGGTCGGCGGCGCGGTCCGCGGGCCTTGCGGTCGTCCCGGAGCAGGCTGTATTCGCCGTCGTCGAATTCCAGGCAGTCCGCCCGCAACTCACAGAGTTCCCCCGGTCGCCGCCCGGTGTCGCGCAGGACGATGCAGGCCGTCTTGAACATCAGTCTGACGCCCTCCGGGGCAAGATCGACAACCCTGCCGTCGAACTCGCAGGACTTCCTGATCACGACCTTCCGGTCCTCGCTCACGCCTGCGACGTCGACCCGCGGGCTGCCTTCCTCGTCAAGCCTCCCCAGGCGGGAGTGGTCGTCCAGTGCGGTGTGCAGGAAGGTGTAGCCGGTCCCGCTCTTTCCGGGACAACACACCTAGTCCGTGATCGTGGCGAACACGCTCGCGGTGCGGTCCGTCACCGCGACGAGGCTGCGGTAGGGGCAGCGCGGCCCAAGGGGACCACTGGCCAGTCGATCGTATGGGAGTACGGTTCATTTACATGGCAGATGTCCGGACCAATTCCGCGGCCGGTCCGCCTCCCGCGTTCGGTACCGACCTGCATCTGGAGCTGCGCGGACCCGGGCTGCGTGCAGGACTCACCGACGCCTTGAGGGAGGCCGTGCGGACGGGGCGTCTGGCGCCCGGCAGCCGGCTGCCGGCCTCCCGTTCGCTCGGCGCTGATCTGGGCCTCTCGCGTCACACCGTGGTCGAGGCCTACTCCGAGCTGGTCGCTGAGGGCTGGCTCACCGCCCAGCAGGGATCCGGGACCCGGGTGGCCACCCGGGTCGAGCCGCACAGGCCCGCGCCCGACGCTCCTCGCACGCAGCCGGACGAGCCCCGTTCCCGGTATGGCCTGTGGACCGGTGCACCGGATCTCGCGACCTTTCCGCGCACGCAGTGGCTCACCGCGGCTCGCCGGGCTTTGACCGCCGCGCCACACGATGCCTTCGGCTACGGCGACGCCCGGGGCCGGATAGAGCTGCGCACCGCACTCGCCGACTACCTCGGCCGGGCCCGCGGGGTGTACGCCGAGCCGGAGCGGATCGTCATCTGTTCCGGTTTCCACCACGGCCTGGCGCTGATGGCGCAGGCGCTCAGGGTGCGGCGGGTGCGAGGGGTGGCCGTCGAGGCCTACGGACTCGACCTGTATCGCGATCTGCTGGCGAACGCCAGTCTGCACACCCCGCCCCTCTACGTCGATGACCATGGCGCACGCATCGAGGACCTCGCGCGACTGCGCGACGTGGGGGCGGTGCTGATGACCCCGGCGCACCAGTACCCGACCGGGGTCGCGCTCCGCCCGGACCGGCGCACGGCGGCCGTCGAGTGGGCACGTGCTGCGGGCGGCCTGATCCTGGAGGATGACTATGACGGGGAGTTCCGGTACGACCGTCAGCCGGTGGGGGCCCTGCAGTGCCTCGATCCGGAGCGGGTGGTGTACTTCGGTTCCGTGAGCAAGTCCCTGGCGCCGGGGGTACGGCTCGGATGGATGGTGCTGCCGGAGGAACTCATCCCGCAGATCGTGGCGGCCAAAGGGCACGGCGACTACATGACGAGCGCCCTGGAGCAGCTGACGCTGGCGGAATTCATCGCCTCGGGTGCGTACGACCGTCATGTGCGGTCGTTGCGGCTGCGTTACCGGCGGCGCCGCGATCAGCTGGTCGAGGTCCTGCGCCAGAGGGCTCCCGGCATTCGTGTGACCGGGATGGCTGCAGGACTGCAGACGGTCCTCGAACTCCCGCATGGAACTGAGAGCTCGGTGGTCCAGGACGCGGCCCGGCAAGGTCTGGCGATCAGGGGGTTGACGCAGTTCCGCTACGAAGTGGCGGACTGCGGATGGCAGTTGCCCGAACGGGACGCCCTGGTGGTCAACTACGCGGCGCCCTCGGACAGCGCGTGGGCAGGCGCACTGGACGCACTGTGCAGGGTGCTGCCCTAGGATCTGTCGTCAAATGTCACGCCCACATCAGCAGCGATGCGAGGGTGATGGCCGCTTGGTAGGACTCGGCGGTCTTGTCATAGCGGGTGGCGATGCCGCGCCACTGCTTGAGGCGGTTGAAGCACCGTTCGACGACGTTGCGCCGCTTGTAGACGTGCTTGTCGAAGGCCGGCGGACGTCCGCCACGGCTGCCGCGTCGGAGCCGGTTGCGGATCTGGTCGGACCGTTCCGGGATGGTGTGCCGGATGTTCCGTTGCCGCAGCCAGGTGCGTATGGCCTTGGAGCTGTAGCCCTTGTCGCCGATGACGTGGCCGGGGCGGACCCGGGGCCGCCCCGGTCCCAGCCGGGGCACCCGGATCGCCTTCATCACGGCGGTGAACTGGGTGCAGTCGTTGGTGTTCCCGCCGGTGACGGTGAAGGCGAGCGGTCGCCCCACAGCGTCGCAGGCCAGGTGGATCTTGCTGGTCAGGCCGCCTCTGGACCGGCCGAGTCCCGGGGCGCAAAGCCCCCTTTTCGCGCCCCGGCCGCGTGCTGGTGGGCCCGGACAATCGTGGAGTCGACCGACACCAGCCACTCGATGTCCCCGGCCGCGTCGGCCCTGGCCTGGGCGGCCCGGAGCATCCGCTCGAAGGTGCCGTCCTTGGCCCACCGGCGGAAGCGGGTGTGCAGCGTGGCCCAGGAACCGTACCGCTCGGGCACATCCCGCCAGGCCGTACCGGTCCGGAACTTCCACACGATCCCGTTGAGGACCGTCCGGTCGTCCAGCCGCCTGCGGCCCCGCTCGGACCGGGGCAGCAACGGCTGCACGAAGGCCCACTCGGCATCGGACAGTTCATGGCGACGTATCACCCGACCATGATCCCCGACCGAAGATCATTTGACGACAGATCCTAGACGGGGTTCCGAGGGCGGGGCGGACGCGCCTCTGTCCGGTCCGGGAGCGTCCCTGCCGAGATTCGTTCGTGTGAGTGATGCCCCGCCGACGGAGCCGGATGCGGATCGCCTTCGAGCTGTAGCCCTTGCCGCCGATGACCTGAGACGGCCTGGTCCAGGGGCACCCGGGCCGATGCGCCGGATCGCTTCCACGACGGCGGTGAACTGGGTGCAGTCGTGGTGTTGCCGCTGGGCGCCGTCTGTCAGGCCGTTTGCCCCGCGAAGCCGCAGCGCCACGTCGCATGCTCGAAGTGCCGAGCTCGGGACCGAGTCAGTGTCCCAGCTCGGTAGATCACGATCTTGGTTTGTCCGCGGAATTGGTCTGGGAATTTGTCATAGAAATGGACCATATGCCGGTGCCGCTGGCTACGTAGTGTCGCAGACATGAGCACAAACGAAGTACACCGCACCGTGATGGTCTCCCTGTGGCTCATGAACGCCTTTCCCGGGTGCAGAGCAAGCGGGGAGTCACCGGACGGCCGTGTTGCTGCCGTCGGTGTCAGCCGACTGACCATTGGCCGCACCCGGGCCACGACAGGGGTCCCGCCGGAGGACGTCTGACGAGCCGAGACCACCGCCGCAGCCACCGTCGGGGAAGGGTGAATGAGCTGTGGCCTGCCGTGCCCGGAGCTCGATCACCCCTGCCCTGGACCTATCCATCCACCAGACAGCCGAGCAGATGGGGGGACCGCATCGCCGGAGGACACAGAAGGGAAGAACAATGGGCAGTTCCGCGAAGACAGCAGTCTCCGAGGCTCAGACAGCCATCGAAAGAGCCTGCCCAGCGATAGCTCTCCTCGACGCGCAGGGAACGGTGGTCGGATGGTCGCAAGGCGCTCAGCGGCTCGTGGGCTACTCGGCCGTGGAGGTCGCGGGGCGGTCCGCCGGTGTCCTGTTGGTGGCCGCTGACGACCGAGCAAAGGCTTCACACGCCGCACAAGAGAGCACCCTCCGGGGCCGCTGGTCCGACCTCGCGCAGGTACGCCACCGCGACGGCCGCATCATCGACGTGCGCCTGTGCGTGTCATCGCTGTCCGGGCAGGACGGCCTGGAGTGGTGGGTGGTCTGTGCGACCGACAAGGCCTTGCTTCCCGCGTGGCCGGCCAAGGCCACAGTGGCGGAGCCGCTCCTCGCTACGCTGCCGCCGCCGAGCCGCCTGCCGATCGGTGTCGACATACGGGACACGCACCTGCGCTGCATCCGGGTGAACGACACCCAGGGCTCCATGGACGGCATCCCTCTCCCCAAGCGGCTGGGCCGCAGGCTGACGGAGGCAGCGCCCGGGACGGAGGCCGAAACGCTGGAGGCAGTGATGCACCAGGTGCTGGAGAGCGGCGACCCGGCGATCAACGTGGACTACCAGGCCTTCCTGCCGGCGAATGTGCGAAGCAACCACATATTGACGGCGTCCTACGTCCGCCTCGACGACGCGCAGGGTCGCGCGCTGGGCGTGTGCGTCGTGAGCGTGGACGTCACCGAAAGCCGACGGGCGCGAGAGCGTCTGGCAATCCTCGGCGAGGCCAGCAGGCGCATCGGCACCACTTTGGACGTCATGCAGACCGGGCAGGAGCTGGCCGACCTCGCCGTACCGTTCCTCGCGGACTACGCCACCGTCGACCTGGCGGAGTGCGTCTCACTCGGCGAGAAGCCCTTGGCCCATCTCTGCCCACAGGGCGGACACATCCCCGTCTTCCGCCGTGCGGGCCTGGCCTCGATCCACCCGGGAACGCCGGAGTCCCTGACCGCTCGCGGAGGGCCGGTCTTCGTCCTGCCCACTTCGCCCTTCACCGGTGCCCTGCGCTCCGGGAAATCCCACTTCGAGCCCATGCTGGACGCATCCAAGGGCACATGGCTGGACCACCACGACGCGGCGCGGGCGGAGAAGCTCCGCGAGCACGCCATGCACTCGTTGATGGTCGTCCCGATCCGCGCCCGGGGCGCAGTGCTGGGCGTGGCGGTCTTCGTGCGGACGGAGGACCCCAGGCCGTTCGAGGAGGACGACCTGCTCTTGGCCGAGGAACTCGTCAGCTGGGCAGCGCTGGCCCTGGACAACGCCCGCCAATACGTGCGCGAACGCTCCGCGGCTCTGGCCCTGCGGCGCCTGCTGCTCCCCCACCGCGCCACAGGCGGCTCCGCCGCTGATGTGGCCTGGCGCTACCTGCCGACCGATAGCCACCACGGCATCGGGGGTGACTGGTTCGACGTGATCCCCCTCTCCGGCACCCGCATCGCCCTGGTCGTCGGCGACGTGGTCGGACACGGCATCAACGCGGCGGCGAAGACGGGCCAACTCCGCACCGCCACGCGCACCCTCGCCGACATGGACATGCCTCCCGACGAAGTACTGTCCCGCCTCGACGAGCAGGTCATCCGCCTCACCGAGGCGGAAGCCGACCCCCGGCACCCGGCCACCACCACGATGGCCGCCACGTGCCTGTACGCGGTCTACGACCCGGTCACCCGTACCTGCACCATGGCACGGGCCGGCCACCCCCCGCCCGCGATCATCGACCCGTACGGCCACGTCACCTTCCCCGACCTGCCCACTGGAGCACCGCTCGGCATCGGACTAGTCCCCTTCGAGTCCGTAACTGTGGAACTCGCCGAAGGAAGCGTGCTCGCCCTCTACACCGACGGTCTGATCGAGGCCCGCGACCAGGACATCAGCGCCGGCATGAACCGTTTGCGCGCGGCCCTCGCACGGCCCGACCTCACACTGGACGATCTGTGCTCGTCCACGGTGGACACAGTGCAGGCCAAGTCGCCGGGCGACGATGCCACACTGCTCCTCGCACGGACCCGCTCGCTGCGCGCAGACCAGGTTGCCTCTTGGCGGTTCCCCAGCGACCCCGCCGTCGTCGGCCGTGCCCGAACTCTCGCTACCCGGCAGCTGACCCAGTGGGGACTGGAAAACCTAGCCGAGTCCACAGAGCTGATCGTCAGCGAACTGTTCACCAATGCCATCATCCACGGCAACAGCGACCGCACGGTCGGCCTACGCCTCATCCGGCACGAGATGCTGACCTGCGAAGTCTCCGACGCCAGCCACAGCCACCCGCTTGTGCGACACCCCCGCACCACCGACGAACACGGCCGCGGACTCTTCCTCGTCACTCAACTGTCCCACCGATGGGGAATCCGCCACATCCCGGACGGCAAACTCGTCTGGGCTGATCAGCAACTGCCGGCCAGTGCGTGAAACCACTTACCCGCCCGGCTCAAGCGCTTGGAGGCCAGTGCCTGCGCCCCGGGAAAACCGGCAGCTCATACGTACTATTTATATGACTGGATAACGGACGTACGCTCCCACACCACACCACACCACACCAGCAGCGGCCGCTGCAGCCCGGTATCGGGGGAAAGTCCCATCCGGCCCCCGCCTTGTCGCCAAGCTCCAACGACTACACCGGAGGTTTCGTGAAGCTCGGACTTCGCCCGCCCAGAGATCGGGGGTGGGCCCGCATCGTGGTCGAACCAGCCAGAACGGCCGAGGCGGCCGGATACAGCAGTTTGTGGGCGTACGAACGGCGGCTCCTCCCGATGCCCTGATGCAGCTCGGTGTGCGTACCGAGCGGCGACGCTTCATTGCCGTGCGCGCCGAACCTGGAAGAGCAATGCGGAGCAGATCACCTTTGCAGACGACTAGGGCACCGAGCGGATGGCGGGACTACCGATGGGTGGCCCTGTGGTCCGTGCTGATCGTGGCGGTTCCGGTGGCCGACTGGTTCCTGCCGCCGGACATCCACCTCGCCCATCTGCTGGTCGTCCCGCTCGCGCTCGCCGCCGCCTTCACCGACACCCGCCGTACTGCCGTCACCGCTCTGCTCGCCCTGGCGGCGCTGGTCGTCGCGGGAGCCGAACGAAGCGCGCTGACCACCGAGAACGTACTCGTGCAGCTTCTGTCCCTGATGCTGTTCTCAGCGCTGCTCCTGATCGTCACCCGTCTGCGCGAGCAGCATCTGCGCCACCTGGCCAGGGTGCGCCAGGTCTCGGAAGCCGCGCAGTCCGTGCTGCTGCGGCCACTGCCGCAACGCGCGGGAGCGGTGTCCCTGGCGTCGACGTACGTGGCCGCCGAGACCGAAGCCCGTATCGGTGGAGACCTGTACGCACTGGTCCGCGCGCCTGGCCCCACCCGGCTGATCATCGGGGATGCGCGCGGCAAGGGGCTCGGGGCCATCGGGGACATCGAGACCGTCCTCGGCGCCTTCCGCTTCAACGCACACCGGCACTCCACACTGTCCGGGCTCGCGTCCGCCCTGGAATCCGATGTGCGCTGGGACCTGGGTGAGTCGCACCACGGGGATCCTGACGATTGGCCCAGTGAACACTTCATCACAGCGGCCGTGCTGGAGATCCCGGACAACCAGCTCTGTGCCCGTCTGATCAGTTTCGGCCATCTGCCGCCGCTTCTGCTGCACGGGGGGCAGGTCACGCCCCTGGAAGTCGCTGCCCCCGCTCCCCCGCTGGGTCTTGGCACCCTGACGGAGGCCGAGTACGCCCCATTGACCTTCCGTTTCGCCCCGGGTGACCGACTGGTGCTGTACACGGACGGAGTCACCGAGGCCCGGGACAGCAGGGGCAACTTCTACCCCCTCGTGGAGCGGGTGACGGCTTGGACCGATCAGCGTCCGGATGAGCTCGTGCACAGCATCGGCGCGGACCTGCGGGCGCATACGGGCGGGCCGCTCGCCGACGACATGGCCCTGATCGTGCTGCAGCGCGAGGGGGTGCGCGCCCGGGCGTGGCCCCGGTAACCGTCCGCATACAGGTTGGCACCCTGGGCCGTGTTGAAGTCGAGGTCCACGGTCTGGATGCGGTGACCGGCCGCGGCCGCCTGCTCGGCACTCAGGCCCACCGCGGCAGCCTTGGGATCGGTGAAGAAGACCTGGGGCACAGCGTGCTGGTCGGCGGTGGTGGCCCGGTCGCCCCAGGGGCCGTCGTCCAGCGGGTTCACCACGGGAGGCCGCCTTCGCGTCTCCTTCGATGCCGGGATTCCGATACCGGTGGCCACCCTGCACGGCGTGCCGCTGGACGCCCCCAGCGCGCTGCGACAGGCACGAGTCGAGCCGGCCACGGCGCTGCGGCAGACCATGCTCCCCACGCTGCCCGAGCACCTCGGCAGGTCGGGCCGCGAATGGCCGCACGTCGACTACAAGGTGATGTGCGAGCGGTGTCGTATGCGGGTGGCTGCGAGGCATCCGGGCGCAAAGGACCTCTGACGCTACAGGTCGCGAAGGGTGCTCTTCGCGCAGGCGCAGGTCGAACCGGACGGCATGACACCGCTCCGCACCTACCCCGGCCGCCGCCCGCGATGTCCTCGAAGGGAACATTCCGGCTTCCCCCGCCCCCGCCCATACCCTCACCCCACCTCCATTGGCATAATGGTCTGACGTTAAGACTCCGGCGGAAGGACCAGCACATGGGGCGCGGAACGGTTGTCGTGGGTGGAGGGCAGGCCGGAGTGCAGGTGGCCTTGGAGTTGCGGCGGCGCGGGGAGCGTGAAGGGATCACGGTGGTCGGCGAGGAGTCCCGGGCTCCCTATCAACGGCCACCGCTTTCCAAGGAGTTGCTGGCCGGTGACTACGACGTCGGGCGACTCGCCTTCCGGAAGGCGGAGTACTACGCCGAGGCCGGGATAGATCTCCTCACCGGCGAGCGGGTCGTCGACGCCGGCAACGGTGTCCTGGTCACCGACACGGGGCGGGAGCTGCCGTATGACCGGATCGCCCTCGCCACGGGGGCCGCCCCACGCAAGCTCGCCGTTCCGGGGGCCGGGCTCGGCGGCGTCCATCATCTCCGCGACATCGACGACGCGTTCCGGCTCCGGGAGGAGCTGACCCGAGCCCGCCACGTGGTGGTCGTCGGGGGTGGCTTCGTCGGCCTGGAGGTGGCGGCCGCCGCCCGGGCACAGGGCAAGGAGGTGACCGTCGTCGAGGCCGCGCACCGGCTCCTGGAGCGGTCCGTCGCGCCGGTCGTCTCCGAATTCTATCGGCAGGCCCATACGCGGCGGGGCACTGTGGTGCGTCTGTCGACGTCCGTCACCGGGTTCGACGGGAAGTCCGGCCGAATGACCGGCGTGCTCCTCGGCGACGGCTCGCGACTCCCCGCCGACTTGGTCCTCGTCGGCGTCGGCGCCGTCCCGCGCACCGACCTCGCCGAGCGGCTCGGCCTCGAGGTGGACGGCGGGATCGTCGTGGACGCCTGTTCCGGGACCAGCCGGCCCGGCGTCGTGGCCGCCGGTGACTGCACTGTAAGGCCGCATCCGCGCACCGGGGACGGCAGGATTCGTCTGGAGTCCGTGCCCAACGCCCTCGCGCAGGCCAATGCGGCGGCCGCCACACTGCTCGGCCAGGAGGAGCCGGACACCTCTGTGCCCTGGTTCTGGTCCCACCAGGGAGACCTGAGCCTTCAGATCGCCGGGCTCTCCACCGGATACGACCACTTCGTCGTGCGCGGCGCTCCGGACGAGGAGCGATTCTCCGTCCTGTACTACCGGCAGGGCGAGCTGCTCGCCGTCGACGCCGTCAACCGGCCCGCCGACTACATGGCCGTACGCCGCGCCCTCACCATCGGCGCCCACATCCCCGCGGACGCCGCCGGCGCGGAGGTTCCGCTCAAGACCCTGTTCTGCGAGCGGACGACGGTCTGACGCCGGACAGGACGACGGTCTGACGCCGGACACCGAGGGGCCGGGCAGCACCCAGCTGCCCGGCCCCTCCGGTCAACCCCTCTCCGCGTTAACGCCCTTGGGCCGCCAACAACGCGTCCAGCCGAGGGTAGACACGCCGCGCGTTGCCCTCCAGGACCTGTCGCAGGTCGTCCGCGGCGAGGCCGGCCGCGCAGACGTACTTCTTGGTGTCGTCCCAGGCCACCCCCGTCGCCGGGTCGGCGCCCCGTACCGCGCCGAGCATCTCCGAGGCGAACAGGAGGTTGGCCACGGGGACGACCCGGGTGAGGAGGTCGATGCCGTCCTGATGGTAGACGCAGGTGTCGAACCAGACGTTCCCCAGGAGCGCTTCGGCGGGGTCGGGCAGGCCCATGCGCATGGCCAGGCCCCGGTAGCGACCCCAGTGGTAGGGGACGGCTCCCCCACCGTGCGGGATGACGAACCGCAGCCCCGGGAATCGGGTGAACAGGTCGCCCTGGAGCAGCTGCATGAAGACCGACGTGTCGGCGTTGAGATAGTGGGCGCCGAGGGTGTGCGTGGCCGGATTGCAGGAGCTGGAGACATGGATCATCGCGGGGACATCCAGCTCGCACAGGGCCTCGTAGAGCGGGTACCAGGACGGGTCGGTGAGCGGCGGTGACGTCCAGTGCCCGCCCGACGGGTCCGGGTTGAGGTTGCAGCCGACGAAGCCCGCCCCGGTGACACAGCGGCGGAGTTCGGCCACCGCGTCGTCGACGCCTCCGGCGGGTGTCTGCGGGAGCTGGCAGACGGCGGCGAAATGCTCCGGGAAGAGGGACACCACCCGGGCCACCAGATCGTTGCAGGCGCGCGCCCAGTCGCGGGCGGCCGCCGGGTCGGCGACATGGTGCTCCATACCGGAAGCCTTCGGCGAGAAGAGCATGAAGTCGCCGCCCCGCTCGCGCAGCACCTTCAGCTGGTTGTGCTCGACACTTTCCCGGATGGCGTCGTCGCTGATGGCCGCCGGAGCGGGGGCGGGCAGGGACGGGTCCTCCAGGCGTGCCAGCTGGGCGTCACGGTAGGCATGGTGGGCGGGGGGTGCGGTCGTGTAGTGACCGTGGATGTCGATGATCAACGGTCGGTACCCTCCGCCGCGGACCACTCGGTGTGGTCGATGTACACCAGCCCCTTGGCGGCGAGGCGTTCACGCATCCGGTTCACATCGAGGCCGAGTTCGCCGCTCTCATACCGCTTCCGGGACAACGCCTCCTTCGCCTCACGGGCCCGCGCGGCCTCCGCCACAGCGGCGGCACGCGGGCGCGGGATCACGACCGCTCCGTCGTCGTCGGCGACGACCACATCGCCGGGCCGGATGTGCTGCCCGCCGCACACCACCGGCACGTTGACGTCCCCGAGGGTCTCCTTGACGGTGCCGTACGCGCAGATGTGCCGGGCCCACACCGGGAAGCCCATCTCACGAAGTTCGGCGATGTCCCGACAGCCCGCGTCGATGACCAGGCCGCGCACTCCGCGGGCGGCGAGGGAGGTGGCCAGGAGTTCGCCGAAGTATCCGGCTTCGGAGGGCGAGGTGGGGGCCACGACGAGTATGTCGCCCTCCCGGCACTGCTCGACGGCGACATGGAGCATCCAGTTGTCGCCGGGCGGCACACTCACGGTGACGGCGGTGCCGGCCGCCAGCGCGCCCGGCCACACGGGGCGCAGTGCGGGATCGAGGAGCCCGGTGCGGTCCTGGGCCTCGTGGAGGGTGGCAACGCCGTAATCGGCGAGCGCGTCGACGGTGGCGAGGTCGGCGCGGGGCGGGTTCCGTACGACGACGCTCATACCGCCGCCCAGGGGAGCAGGGACACGTGGACGGCGTCCTCTCCGGTCTCGCCGCCGACGGTGCGGATGGCCCGGTCGGTTTCGGTGAGCGGGAAACTGTGGGTGGCGAGCTTTTCGAGCGGGAAACGGCCGGACGCAAGCTGTTCCAGGGCAAGTTCGCAGGCCCGGTAGCTGTGTCCGCGGGCGCTCTTGAGGGCGATGGACTTCTCGGTCAGCTTCTTCAGGGGGAAGTCGGGGAACGCGGCGAGCTCGCCCTGGACGACCATCACGCCCTCGCGGCGCTTGAGGGCATCGATGCCGAGCAGCACAGGGGCGGTACCGGCGCCCGCGGTGCAGTCGAGGACGACGTCCACGCCGCGTCCGGCGGTGAGGTCGAGGACCCGTTGGAGGGGGTCGTCCTCGGTGACGTCCACGGTGTGGTCGGCGCCGAGTTCACGGGCCAGGGCGAGGCGTGCGGCGTCGCGCGGGGTGCCGGTGACGATGATGGTGGAGGCGCCGGCCTGCTTGCAGGCGACAACCTGCGACAGGCCCTGCTGGCCGGGGCCCTGGATGAGAACCGTGGAGGCGTAACCGACGCCCGCGGTGACCAGCGCCCACTCGATGCCGTTCGACAACGGGGTGACCAGGCCCGCGAGTTCGGGTGTCACGCCCTCGGGAACGCGGTGGGTGACGGCGTTCCACGGCAGGTACAGGTACTGCGAGAAACCGCCCCACAGGTGGTACGGGTTCTCTGCGGAGGTGTACCCGTAGCGCCGGGCGTCAGGGTTGGTGCGCCAGTCGGTGGCCTCGCAGTGGCGGTACTCGCCCGCGTGGCACCAGGCGCAGCGGAAGCAGCCCACATAGTGCTCGACGAAGACGCGGTCGCCTTCGCGCAGGCCCTTGCGGGCGGTGAACTCCCGTCCCGCGCGCGCGATGACGCCCACGTTCTCGTGACCCATGATGACCGGATCGGGAAAGGGCGGCTTGCCGTACATCTTCACGTCGGTGCCACAGATCCCGGCGATCTCGACCTTCAACAGCGCGCCGTCGGCCGGTATGTCGGGAATCGGGAATTCGCGGAGTTCGGTGGTGGAGGGGGCGGTGCGGACGGCTGCCAGCACGTGATCTGCCATGAAGCGACTCCTCGCGCTCTGAGGTTGTCCCGTCGGTCACCGTACTCTATGGACTGATGGACTGACCATGATACCTTTCGGGTCATGACAGACCCCCTGCTCAGGACCTGCACCCGCACCCAGGGCAACAACGAGGCACTCAAGACGGGCGAGGTGTCCCCCACCGGCTTCGGGTTCGACTTCGAGGAGGTGCCCGTCCTCGTCCACGGCTTCCGCCGCATGGTCCGTGACCTCGCCTTCGACGTCAGCGAGATGGCGCTCACCACCTATCTCGTCGCGAAAGCCCACGGGGCGCGGTTCACCGCCGTGCCCGCGTTCCTGGTCCGCGGCTTCCACCACGGCGCGATCCTGCGTGCCGCGGACCGGCCGCTCACCCCCGGGGAACTCGAGGGCGGACGGGTCGGCGTGAACCGTGGGTACACGGTGACCACGGGCGTCTGGGCACGTGCCGTACTGCGTGACGAGTACGGCGTGGACCTGTCGAAGGTGACCTGGGTGCTCTCCGGCGACGAGCATGTCGCGGAGTACCGCCCGCCGGGCAACGTCGAGCCGCTCGGGACGGGCCGCACCCTCGAAGAGGCCCTGCGCCAGGGGAAGTTGGACGCCGTCATCGGTGTCCCGCCCCAGGAGGGGCTGGTCCCGCTGATCGACGATCCCACGGAGGCCGGTTTCACGGCGCTACGGGAACGCGGGCTGTACCCGATCAACCACCTCGTCGTCGTCAAGGACGAACTCCTCGCGGCCCATCCGGACCTGGGCGCCCAGGTCTTCGACGCCTTCGCCCGTTCCAAGCGGCTCTACACCCAGCGGCTGCTCGACGGGGAGATCGAGGCCCCGACGGCGGTGGACACCATGCACCGCCGGGTGGCCGAGCTGACCGGAGCCGATCCGCTGCCGTACGGCCTCGAACCGAACCGGCATGTCCTGGAGGAGCTGCTGCGGCACGCCGTCGACCAGCGGATCCTGGAGCGGGCCGGGCCGCTGGATGAGCTGTTCGCGCCCGGCACCCGCGACCTGATCGGCTGAGCCCGAGGGGAGACACGCAATGCGCATCGCGATCGCCGGGGACCACAACGGGTTCGCCCTCAAGTCCCTGTTGCGCTCGGAGCTCTCCGCCTCCGGGCACGAGGTGTCCGATCTGGGAAGCCATACCGCCGAGGAGGTCGACTACCCGGAGCTGTGCGTCGAGGTGTGCGCCCGGGTGAGGGACGGGCGGGCCGAGCGGGGCATCGTGCTCGGGGCAGCGGGCTGGGCGAGACCATCGCCTGCAACAAGCTGCCGGGCATCCGGGCGGGCCTGTGCCACGACGTGTGGACGGCGGAGATCTCCCGCGGCAACAACGACTCCAACGTGCTGGTGCTGCCCGCCAAACGCCTCACCGGCGACCAGGCCCGCGAGATCGTCGCCACCTGGCTGGGCACACCGTTCAAGGGCGGCAAGCACGCCCGGCGGGTGGCGCAGATCGCCGCACTCGAGCAGGGCGGCTGAACCCGACCGGGAGAGCCGAAGGGGGCCTTGGACGACCAAGGCCCCCTTCGACCGGTTCAGGCTCCGACCGATTCAGGCGCGCGCGAGGAACTCCAGGATCCGCCCTGAGGTGTCCTCCGGGGTCCGCTCCCCCGGCGGCACCCCCCACCACTCCGTACGGGGCAGGCACTCCCGCAGGTAGTGCGCGGCCGACGGGGCGTGGGATGTGTCGTCGCCGGGGACGATCAGCGCGGGCACGTCGAGGGTGAGCAGGTCCTCGGGCTCCACACCGGGCACGGTGTCCCGGTCGAAGAGGTGGGTGGCGCTGCCGGTGGCCAGCGTCCGGTACCGCTCGGCGTCACACGCCGCATACGCCGCGGCGAAGCTGGCGTCGTGCCGGAGCACCGCCGCCCACGGGCCGACCCGTGGGTCCTTCGAGAAGCCGTCCTCGGTCGCCCTGGCGAGTTCCACCACCCCGCCGAGCCCGGCCTCGCGCACGAACGCGAGATGCCGCTCGAACCGCTCGTGCTGCTTGCGCCGGTAGTGGACGCCACCGGCCGGGGAGTAGAGGACCATGCCGGCCACTCGCTCCGGATGCGCGGCGGCGAGGGCCGCCGCGGTGGAGCAGCCGACGCAGCCGCCCATCAGATGCGCCCGCCCGAAGCCCAGGTGGTCGAGCAGGGCCACGCCTTGGCGGACGTAACCGTCCCAGGCGAGGCGCTCCAGACGGCCGCCGGACCGCCCGGACTCGCGGCGGTCGAAGGTGACGCAGGTGAACTCGGCCGCGAGGTGGGCGGGCAACCGAAGCCGCCGGTGAATGCCGGTGGCGTACCAGCTGTCGAGGGTGGAGTCGAAACCGCCCGGGGAGAACATCAGCAGCGGCGGGCCGTCCCCGGTGACCTCGTACCGCGTGGGGATGCCGTCGAGGAGCACGGTGGGCACGGGGTCAGACCTCCTTCGGTACGGGGATGCCACCGGCGATCTGCCGTGCCGCGCGCACATCCCCGGCGTAGGCGGTGAGGGCGTCGAGGGCGGTGGCGGCGACCTGGGCGTAGGTGTCGGGCGGGACGTCGTCGACGGTGTCGGCGGCGTAGCCGATGGCGGCGTGGGCCATGCGCATCCGGCCGTCCAGCCAGGGCCCGCCGCCGAAGCCGCCGACCACGGGGACGGAGACCGCCTCGGCGACGGCTGCGCCGACCACGGGGCCGGAGTTGGTGAAGTTGAGGAGGGCGGCGCCCGCCTCCTCCAGCCGTTTGGCCTCGGCGACCAACTCCCCGCACATCTCCTCGGGCACCTGGTCGCCGGCGGCCGGCACCGCCTTGTACTCGACGCCGTAGCGCAGCGCGGTCTGCGGTGTGATGCCGAACTGGGCGAAGACGGGGATACCGGCCCGGGTGACCGCCTCGACGGCCGCCAGATGGTCCGAGGCGCCATCGAGTTTGACGAGGTCGACACCGGCCTCCTTGACGTAGCGGATCGCGGCGTCGAGGGCGGCCGCGGTGCCCTGCTGGAGCGGGCCGAACGGAAAGTCCGCGCTGACCAGGGCACGTTGGACGCCGCGGCGGACCGCCTTGGTGACGGTCAGCATCTCGTCCATGGTGATCTCGAACGGGGTGGCGTGGCCCCACAGGTTGACGCCGACGGTGTCACCGACGGAGACGAGGTCGACACCGGCCCGGTCCGCGATGCGGGCGATCTGGTAGTCCCAGGCCACCACCCCGACGATCTTTTGCCGGGTGTCCTTCATACGCTGCAAGTCGCGCAGCGTCACCTTCTCGGGCATGTGCGGCTCCAGGTCAGACCCTCAGGGCGGTGAGCAGTTCGAAGACGTCGCTCTCATCGGCGGAGAGCAGCAGGACACGGGCGTACGGGCGCAGCGCGGCGACGGCGTCGTCGGCTTCGAAGCCCTGGCCGAGGACCACGCCCGCGGTGGTGATCCCGTACCGGAAGCAGTGCCGGCCGATTCGCTCGGCGGTGTCGCGGCCGCCGTCCTCGGTGGCGAGGACGACGACCACATCCGCGCCGATCAGCGCGGCGGTCAGGGGAAGCGGGCCGCCGCCCAGTTCGCGCAGTTCGCCGACGGCGTCGGCGCGCAGGAACTCGGCGTGCGCCCACGGGTGGGCGGCGAGGCGGGCCGCGACCTGGGCCGCACGGTCGTCGAGGGCGACGACACGGGCGGCCCGGGCGGGCGCGATGGGAACGTCGATGCGGTGGCGGGCCTCGGCCGCGGAGGCGGCACGGGCACTCTCGCTCTGTCGGCTGGTGGCAAGGCTCATCGTCATACCGTGTGCTGGGCGGTGCCGGGGACGGCCTTGACCGCGTCGCGGCACGAGTCGAGGAACGACTCGGCCTGCGGCAGGACGACGGCCGCGGAGCGCACCCTGTGGTGCTCGGGGTCCACACCGGGCGGGGTGACACCCTCGTCGCGCAGCGCCACGGCGGCCTTCCTCAACTTCTGGCGGGCCTTGATGATGCCGCTGTCGGCGGGCACCAGGCGTTCCTTGGAACGGTCGACGATGGGGCCCATCGACTCCTGGAGGGAGGCGTCCTGCATGGCGATGCCGGCGACTCCGGAGTAGGTCTCGCCCCGCTTCTGCGCCTCGCGGTCGATGAGGTAGTCGTTGTCCATGTTGGCCATCGGCCGGTAGGTGCCGGGGATGTTCTTGCTGTGCACACCATGGCCGTCGATCATGGCCTGCCGCTCGGTCTCGGTGAGGGGCCGCACCGGGTGGTAGTCGAAGGAGTAGGTCCAGCAGTTCTCGTCGTCGATGGGCACCCAGAAGTGGCCGTGCACCGGGTGGTCGCCGCGCGGCGGCACCATGGTGAAGGCGGGCATGACCCACGGAGTGATCCGCCAGTAGTACTTACCGTCCTCGGCGTTGCGGCGCGCTCCGACGAACAGCCCGCCGTCGCTGTCGGCGACCTCGAAGAACGGCTTGGTGTCCTTCATGTTGTACTCGTTGCCCTTCGCGCCCTTGAAGAGCGGGTCGGTCTTGAGGCCGCCCGAGTGGAGGAAGGTGACATGGCTGGAGTCGATGCCGCCCTCGAACGCCTGGAGCCAGTTGCACTGCTGCCAGCGCTTGGAGGTGTAGGTCTGTTCGGCCGGCACATGGGTCCACTCGAACTCGGGCAGCGGCGGCTGGGTTGCCGCGTCGCCCATATAGGTCCACAACACATCGCCGATCTTGACCAGCGGATACGAGGTGAGCTTCACGTTCTGGCAGAAGCTGGAGTTGTCGGCCTCGGAGGGCACGTCGAGGCACTGCCCGGACACGTCGTACTTCCAGCCGTGGTACGGGCAGCGCAGGCCGCCCTCCTCGTTGCGGCCGAACCAGAGGGAGGCGCCGCGGTGGGCGCAGAACTCGTCGACGAGCCCGTAGCGGCCCTCGCTGTCCCGGAAGGCGACCAAGCGCTCCGACAGGAGTTTGACCCGCACGGGCGGGCAGTCGGTCTCCGGGAGTTCCTCGGCCAGCATGGCCGGTATCCAGTACTGGCGGAACAGCTCCCCCATGGCCGTCCCGGGACCTGTCCGGGTGAGGAGCTCGTTGATGTCTTTGCGGAGCACAGCCGTTTCCCTTCCGATACTGACAACCGACCCGACTGACGGGGCGGCTGCTTCGGTGGTGCGGTGACGCCGGAGCCCTCAGGGCTGTTCCGGGGGATGTCGACGGTCAGGCCGTCGAGTTCGGGCGTTACGGATATCTGGCAGGAGAGCCTGCTGCCGGCACGCCGGTCGGCGACGGCCAGGTCCAGCAGGTCGTCCTCCATGTCTCCGGGAGGCCCGACGAGATCGGTGTAGCTGTCGCGCACCCACACATGGCAGGTGGCGCATGACTGGTTGCCGCCACATTCCGCGACGACGCCGGGAACGCCGTGGCGAACAGCGACCGACATGACGGAGTCTCCCGTGGCCGCCTCGACGGTGAGCTCAAGCCCGCCGTCACCGACGAAGGTCACCTTGGGCAAGGTTCGTCCCTCCCAGCTCGATGGTCTGTCCATTAGACCAGAGCTCTGGAACGCGATACAAGAGCGGTGCCGGTGACCCACAATCACCGCCATGAGCCGCCTGATCCTGCTCCGCCACGGCGAGAGCGCGTGGAACGCGCGAAATCTGTTCACCGGCCGTGTGGATGTCGCCCTGACGCCGCACGGCGAGCGGCAGTCCCGTGACGCCGGAGAACTGCTCCGCGCTCTGGGGCTGGCGCCGGACGCCGCCCACTGCTCGAGACTGCGCCGCGCCTGGCACACCTGCGCACTCACCATGGACGCCGCGGGCCGTGGCGCCGCGCCCGTCGCGGCCGTGCGCGCCCTGGAGGAGCGGGACTACGGGAGCCTCCAGGGACGGGACAGGGAGGCGGTCCTGCGCGAACTGGGGGAGGCGGAGTTCCGGCGGATCCGCCGCTCCGCCGACGCCCGCCCGCCCGGCGGCGAGTCACTGGCCGATGTCTCGGCGCGACTGCTGCCGTACTGGCACACCCGCATCGCACCCCAGCTCACCGCCGGCGCCACGGTCCTGGTGGTCGGACACAGCAACTCGCTGCGAGCCCTGGCCGCACATCTCGATGCCCTCTCCCCCACCGAGCTCCTCGGCCTCGAGCTGCCCTCGGGCATCCCCCTGCTCCATGAACTGGATCCGGCTCTTCGGCCCCGGCGGCGCGGCGGCCGGTACCTGCACCCGGCCGCCGCCCCGGCCGCCGAGGCGGACCCCGAACGGCCCTTGCGGGCCGGAGCGGAGTGACACGCGAACGTTGACGCATACACGGGGTCGACTTATGGTGAGCGGGCTCACAGTAGCGGACTTATGGTTTTACCAATCCGGTTGACCTGCACTTTTGCCCATCACCCTAGCTGTCACAGCCGACGAGAAAGGGCCTCAGGATGGCTGAAAACGCGATCGTCAATGACAAGCTCGCCGCCAAGTTCGCCACCGAGAAGGAGTCCCCGTACACACGCTGGGTCGCGGCGGAGGGTCTTGACATCATCGCCGCCCACTATGTCCCGGATCTGCGCACCGTGGACCTCAAGCCATGGGAGCGGCGCGGTGGCCGCGGTGTGTTCATCAACCATGAGGCCACCCGCACCTCCAACGACTGCTACGTGTGCGAGATCCCGGCCGGCGGCAAGCTCACCCCGCAGCGCCAGCTGTTCGAGGAGATGATCCTCGTCCTCGAGGGCAATGGCTCCACCCGGGTGTGGAACGACGCCGGTGCGTCGGTCACCTTCGAGTGGCAGGCCGGCTCGATCTTCGCGATCCCGCTCAACACCCACCACCAGCACTTCAACGGGTCCGGCGGCAAGGCCGCCCGCTTCGTGGCGTCCACCAATCTGCCGCCGGTCCTGAACCTCTACGCCGACCCGGACTTCGTCTTCGGCACCGCCCGCGACTTCCCGGACCGCTTCGACGGCGAGCCGGACTACTTCTCACCCAAGGGCGAGCAGAAGGGCCTCCTCCTCGACACCAACTTCGTCGCGGACGCGGTCAACCTGCCGCTGATCGAGGCGAAGGAACGCGGTGCGGGCGGCGGCCACATCCGCTTCGCGATGGCCAAGGGGTCGATGAACAGCCATATCTCCCAGTTCCCCACCGCCACCTACAAGAAGGGCCACCGGCACGGCCCCGGCGCCCATGTCATCATCCTCTCCGGCGAGGGCTACAGCCTGATGTGGCCCGAGGGCGAGGAGCCGCGCCGCTACGAGTGGGGTCCCGGCACACTGATCGTCCCGCCGAACATGTGGTTCCACCAGCACTTCAACACCGGCACGGAGCCCGCCCGCTATCTCGCCTTCAAGCACGAGGTGGTCTCCGTGCGCAATGCCCAGGGTGTGCCCAAGGCGTGGATCAGCCAGCGGATCGGCGGCGACCAGATCGACTACGCCGATGAGTCCACCTATGTGCGGGAGACCTTCCGCGAGGCGCTCACCAAGCATGGGATGACGCCGCGGATGGACGAGGTGTACGAGGCCGAGCTGGCCACCCTGCCGTCGCGGCCGCAAGCCGGCCTCCAGGGCTGATCCATGCCACACCCGCACACTCATGCACACGGGCACGAGGGGGTCCGCCTCGTGCACTCCTCCTACGTGCCCGACCATGACCACGAGCACGACGAGGACCCGGGCCGCATCGAGGACAACCCGATCTGGCAGCAGGACAACGTGACCCTGCACAGCGTCGGCATCGACATCGGTTCCTCGGGGACCCAGGTCCTGTTCTCCCGCCTCTTCCTGCGCCGTATCGGAGAGGAGCTGACCAGCCGCTATCTGGTGGTACGCCGGGAGACCCTGCACCGTTCGCCGGTATGGCTCACTCCCTACGCGAGCGAGACGATGATCGACGCGGGCGCCCTGGGCGCGCTCGTCGACGAGGCGTACGGCGCGGCGGCCATCCGGCCCGAGGACGTGGACACCGGGGTGGTGATCCTGACCGGGGAGGCGCTGCGCCGCCGCAACGCCTCCGCGATCGCCTCGGTGCTCGCGGCCAAGGGAGGCGACCTGGTCACCGCGACGGCGGGCCACCATATGGAGGCCCGGCTCGCCGCCTACGGCTCCGGAGCGGCCCGCGCCTCCTACGAGGCGGGCACCCGGGTGCTCACCGTCGACATCGGCGGCGGCACCACCAAGCTCGCCCTGGTGGACCACGGGCGGGTGGAGGCCACGGCGGCCGTGCACATCGGCGGCCGCCTACAGGTGACCGGGCCCGACGGCCGAATCGAGCGTCTGGCACCGGCGGGCCGGGACCACGCCCGTCGCGCCGGTTTCGACTGGGACCTCGGAAGCCGGGTGGCGGAGGCCGACCTGGACGCGGTGGCGGCGTCGATGGCCGACCTGCTGGTCCGGGCCCTGCTCACCCCGCACGAGGTGCGGGATCTGTACCTCACCGATCCCCTGCCGGACCTCGGCCGGCTGGACGGCGTGGTCTTCTCCGGCGGGGTCGCCGAGTACGTCTACGGCCGCGAACACCGCGACTTCGGCGACCTGGGCCGGCGGCTCGGCAGCCGCCTGCGGGCGGCTGCCGAGGACGGGGCGCTGGGAGTGCCGCTGCTGCCCGCCGGTGAGTGCATTCGCGCCACCGCGGTAGGCGCCTCGGAGTACAGCGTCCAGCTGAGCGGGAACACGGGTCACATCTCCTCGCCAGACGCCCTGCTGCCCCGCCGTAACCTGGCGGTGCTGTGCCCCGCTTACGCCCCCGGCGACGAGGTGGACACCGCCGCGCTCGCCGAGGCGATCCACAGGCGACTGCGCGAGGCGGACGCCGAGGACCCGGACCGGGATGTGGCACTGGCCCTCTCCTGGCACGGGCCGCCGTCGTACGAGCGGCTGCTGCCGTTCGCCCGCGGCGTCCGTGACGGGCTGGCCGCGCGCACCGCGGCCGGCCGGCCCGTGTACGTGGTCCTCGACGGGGACGTGGCGATGACCCTGGGCCGGCTGCTGACCGACGAACTCGGCCTCCCCGGTGATGTGCTGGTGCTCGACGGCATCACGCTCCAGGACTTCGACTACGTCGACCTCGGCCGGGTCCGGCATCCCTCCGGGACCGTGCCCGTGACCATCAAGTCCCTTGTCTTCGCGGAGCAGCCGACGGCTGTTCCGGGAGACCGCTCGGGGCAGCCAAGGGCGGTAACGAATCAATAAAGTCTTGTCCGATGGTTAGACCATAATACCTCGGTCTTGTTTCATGCAGGGACAAGCGCGGTGGCCGGAAAGTAAACCGGCCGCCGGCACCCCCCACTCCCCAGACGATCCCTCGGCCCTGGAGTGTGTGATGCGTCATGGTGCTCTTCCCGCCGGCCTGCTGGTCGCCGGTCTGCTGATGTCCGCATGCGGTCCCTCGCCCACGACAACCGCCGCCAACGCCCCCCAGGAGGGGTCCAACCCGTACGCCGCCTACGAGAGCCTCAAGGGCGAGAAGCGCACCGCGAAGCTCCTCGCCGACGCCCGGGAAGAGGGCGGTGTACTCGACCTGTACACCTCGAACACCGATATCCAGGACCTGGTCGACGGCTTCAAAAAGGCCCACCCCGACATCAAGGTCCGCGCCTTCCGTGCCAACTCCGAGACGGTCCTCCAGCGCACTCTCCAGGAGAACCAGGCGGGCAAGCCGCAGAACGACGTGATCGACACCAACGACCTCGAGCTGCGCGCCCTGGACTCCCAGCACCTCCTGCGGGCCTACACCGGCCCCTCTCAGGAGGGTCTCAAGCCCGAGGCCAAGGGCCTCGGCAACTGGACCGCCGAGCGGTTCAACGCCTTCGTCGCCGGCTGGAACACCCGGGAGATCCCCAAGGGCGAGCAGCCCAAGGACTTCACCGGATTCGCCGACCCGAAGTGGAAGGGGAAGCTCTCGGTCGAGGTCGGCGACTGGGACTGGTACGCCGCCATGCACACCTATCTCACCGAGAAGATGGGGATGAGCGAGGCAGCGGCCGACGCCCTGTTCAAGAAGGTCGTCGCCAACGTCAAGGTGGCCAAGGGCCACACCGTGCAGGGCGAGATGCTCAGCGCCGGCCAGTTCGGCCTGGCCTTGTCCGTATACAGCCACACCGTCGACAAGGCCGCCCGCAAGGGCGCGCCCGTCGCCTGGAGGCCGGCCGTCGAACCGGTGATCCTCCGGCCCAACGGGATCGGGCTCATGGCCACTCCGCGGCATCCGGCCGCGGCGCTGCTGTGGACCGACTACGTCCTCGGCGCGGGCCAGAAGGAGATCGCCAAGTCGCTGCGGATCCCCGCGGCGCGGCACGTCCCCGGATACAACGAACCCGTGCCCGCCGGTACGGAGACCTTCACCCTCTCCAAGACCGGCGAGACAGATACCAAGAAATGGGACGCGGCCTACGACGCCCTGCTGCGGGGCGCCCCGCAGGCCGACTGACCTGTCTCTCCCACCCACCTGGAGCTCTAATGAGGAGCCGTACCCCGATCTTCGCGGCAGCCGCGCTGCTGTCCGCCGGTGCCCTCAGCGGCTGCGGCGGCGCCCTGCCGAACGCGGCCGCCGGCGGCAAGGAGAACGCCGTCTACGCCGAGATCGCCGCCCTGCCGAAGGAAAAGCAGCGGGAGAAGGCCCGCGAACTGGCCAAGGACGAGGGCGGCACGCTCACCCTCTACACCTCGATGACGGCCGACATCGCCACCCCCGTCGCGAAGGCATTCGAGAGGGATACCGGCATCCACGTCACCGTCTTCCGCGCCAACTCCGAGACGGTCCTCCAGCGCACCCTTCAGGAGTCGCAGGCCCGCAGGGCGGGCGCGGACGCGGTGGAGACCAACTTCCGCGAAATGGTGGCGCTCTCCGACAACAAGCTGCTCGCCAAGTACAGCGGCTCCCCCCTCGACAAGGTGGAGAAGACCGGCAAGTTCGCCACCTGGACCGCCACCCGCCTCAACATCTTCCACCCGGCCTGGAACACCCGCCTCATCAAGCCCGGGGAGGAGCCGACGAGCTGGGAGGACCTCGCCGACCCCAAGTACAAGGGCCGCATCACCCTGGAGGTCAGCGACAGCGACTGGTACGAGAACGTCACCCACTACTGGCTGGAGCACGGCAAGTCCCAGACCGAAACCGACCAGCTCTGGAAGAAGATCGTCGCCAACTCCAAGGTGGCCAAGGGCCACACCACGATGATGCAGTTCCTGACCTCCGGCCAGACCCATATGGAGGCGATGAACTACACCTACATCACCACCCGCTCGGCGACCAAAGGCGCACCGGTCACCTTCCTGCCGAAGAGCGGAAAGTCGACGGTGCCGGCGTTCCCGCGCCCCAACGGCGTCGGCATGCTCAAGTCCGCCCAGCACCCGGCCTCCGCCTGGCTGTTCTACGACTGGATGCTGACCGAGGGCCAGAAGGAACTCGTCAAGCTCCATCTGACCCCGTCCACCAAGGTCCCCGGCGACAAGAGCCTCGACGGCCTGACCCTCGTCCCCTTCGACGTCAAGGGCCTCAGCCGCGACCAGGGCACCTGGGACAAGAAGTACGACGCGCTGCTGCGCGGCGTCGACTCCGTGGGGAAGTGACCCGATGGCCCTGATATCCGCCTCCCGCAAGGATCCCGCGGCGCCCTCGCAGGACCCACCGCCGGCGCCCCGGCCAGGACTGCTGACCCGCCTGCGGCGCAAACGGTTCTCCACACAGACCCTCCTGGTCGGCGGCGCCGTGATCGTCGTCGGCTACCTGGCGGTCGTACCACTCGGCTACCTCATCCATGACACGTTCCTCGACGCCGACGGCTCCGGCATCTCCCTCGATGCCTTCTCCCGCGCCTACGGCGGCAACTCCCAGTCGGGGGACATGCTCCTCAACTCGCTGTGGTTCGCGCTGGGCTCCGCCGCCCTCGCGCTGATCCTCGGCACCACGCTCGCCTACATCCAGGTCCGCACCGACACCCCGTTCAAGAGCCTGTTCTTCGCCGCGTCCCTGGTCCCGCTGATCGTCCCGGGCATCCTGTACTCCACGTCCTGGATCTTCCTCGGCGATCCGCAGAGCGGCCTGCTGAACGCGCTGCTCTTCAAACCCCTCACCGGCACCTCACCGGTCAACATCTACAGCGTATGGGGCATGATCTGGGTCCAGGGCCTCCACCTGTCCCCCGTCGCGTTCCTCTTGATGGTCGCGGCGTTCCGCGCCATGGACCCCTCGCTCGAGGAGTCCGCGGCGATGTCCGGGGCCTCCCGGCTCACCGTGCTGCGCCGCATCACGGTGCCACTGGTCCGGCCGGCCCTCATCTCCGCCGCACTGCTGATGTTCGTCCAGTCCCTGGAGAGCTTCGAGGTACCGGCCCTGCTCGGCCTGCAGAACGGCATCTACGTCTTCACCAGCCGGATCTACTTCGTGCTGCGCTCCTACCCCACCGACTACGGTGCCGCCGGCGCCTACGCCATCGGCCTGCTGCTCATCGCCGCGGCCGGTGTGCTTCTCTCGTCGTGGCTCCAGCGCTCCTCGCGCAACTTCCAGACCGTCACCGGGAAGGCGTTCCGCCCCCGCCCGGTCGAGCTCGGCCGGGCCCGGCCCGTCGTGGGCACCGCGGTCATCCTGTACTTCCTGATCACCGTGGTGCTGCCGGTCGCGGTGCTGGTGTACGCGTCGCTGCTGAAGTACTACGCGGCGCCGTCCGCCGAGACGCTGTCCTCGCTCACCTTCGACAACTACCGGCAGGTCTTCGACATGCCGCTGGCGTTCACCGCGCTGAAGAACTCGCTGATCCTGGGCCTCGGCGCGGCCACCGTGGTCATGCTGCTCACCTCGGTCGTCTCCTGGGTGGTGCTGCGCACCAAGGCGCGCGGGCGGCGCTTCCTCGACCTGCTCGCCTTCACCCCGATCGTCATCCCCGGCCTGGTCCTCGGCCTCGCCCTGGCCTTCGTGTACCTGCGGATGCCACTGCCGATCTACGGCACGCTGCTGATCCTGTTGGTGTCGTACTGCACGCGCTATCTGCCGTACGGCATGCGCTACTCCTCGGCGGCGATGGCGCAGATGGCACCCGAACTGGAGGAGTCCGCCGCGGTGTCCGGGGCGTCCTGGTTCCAGACGTTCCGGCGGGTGCTGCTGCCGCTGATGAGCAGCGGCATCCTGGCCGGCTGGGTGTACATCCTCGTCGTCTCCTTCCGCGAGCTGTCCAGCACGATCCTGCTGTACAGCCCCGGCAAGGAGGTGCTGTCCGTCCTGATCTGGGAGCAGTTCGAGAACGGGCAGTTCACCACACTCGCCGCGCTCGGCGTGTGCATGGTGCTCCTGCTGGTCGTCCTCGTCGCCCTCGCCTACCGGTTCGGCGCCCGCTTCGGGCTCCAGGGCCAGGCCGACTCCTCCAACTAGCCGAAGGACAGGCTGATGCTGACTGTCGAATCCCTGAAGAAGTCCTACGACGAGGCGCCGGGAAGGCCGGCCCGCCGCAAGAAGAGCGACACCACCCGCACCTACGCCGTCGGCGGCGTCGACTTCGAGGTCAACGACGGCGAACTCTTCACGCTGCTCGGTCCATCCGGCTGCGGGAAGACGACGACACTGCGTTCCATCGCCGGTCTGGAACGCCCCACCGAGGGCAAGGTCTCGCTGGGCGGCCGCGTCCTGTTCGACTCGGCGCAGGACGTCAACCTCCGCCCCAACCAGCGCGGTTTCGGCATGGTCTTCCAGTCGTACGCGATCTGGCCGCATATGACCGTGGCCAAGAACGTCTCCTTCCCGCTGGAGGTCATGCCACGCGCCAAGCGGCCCTCCCGCCAGGAGATCGACCACCAGGTGGCCGACGTCCTGGAGAGCGTGGAACTCGGCTCCTACGCACAGCGGTCGGCGACCAAGCTGTCCGGCGGCCAGCAGCAGCGCCTGGCCCTGGCCCGCGCCCTGGTGACCCGGCCCGAGCTGATGCTCCTCGATGAGCCGCTGTCCAATCTGGACGCCAAGCTGCGCGAGACGATGCGGTTCGAACTCAAGCGTCTCCAGCGGGAGTTGAACCTCACCGCGATCTATGTGACGCACGACCAGGCCGAGGCGCTGGTGATGTCGAGCCGGATCGCCGTGATGAACGAGGGCCGCGTCGAGCAGATCGGCAAGCCCCGGGAGATCTACACCCGGCCCGCCACCCGCTTCGTCGCCGAGTTCATCGGCACCTCCAACTTCCTGGAGGGCAAGGTCGTCGCCGTGAACGGCGACGAGGTGGAGGTGGACACCCCGCACGGCCGGCTGGTGGCCGCCGACCCGCCGCGCAAGCCCGTCGCCGGCGACCCGGTGCTCCTCTCGATCCGCCCCGAGTGCGTCGACCTGTCGCGTGAGCGGCGCGGCCTGCCCAACGAGTGGACCGGTACCGTCCGGACCCGCGCGTTCCTCGGCGATGTCGTCGACCACATCGTGCGGATCGGCGACACCGAGATCCGCAACCGGTCCAACCCGACGCTCTCCATCCCGCCCGGCACGGAGGTCCACTTCTCGGTCACGCCGGACAAGGTGACGCTCGTGCCGGTCGACTGACCGGCCCCGGCCGAACCACCGCCGTCACCACCGACCACAGAGGAGGACCGTGCGTCCGACGCTTCCGGAGGTACTCCGGCAACGCGACTTCACCCTGTACTGGGCCGGAGTGGTGCTGTCGCAGATCGGCACCCGCGGGGCCGTGGCCGCCAACCTGTACCAGGTGTACGAGCTGACCGGGTCGACCGCACAGGTCGGCCTGGTCGGCCTCGCCCAGGCCGTGGCCCTGCTGGCCCTTTCCCCGCTCGGCGGGGTGTACGCCGACCGGCTCGACCGGCGGCGTCTGCTCCAGGCCACGCAGGCCGTGGCCCTAGTCGTATCGCTCGCGCTGGCCGGCCTCACCCTGACGGGCGTGGCCACGGTGTGGGCGGTGGCGCTGTCCTCGCTGCTCGCCACGGCGGCCGCCACCTTCGACCAGCCGGCCAGGCAGGCGCTGATCCCGGCGCTCGTCCCGCGCGAGCGGCTCGTCGACGCGTTCGCGCTGCTCAACCCGTCGCGCGAGCTGGCCGTGCTGGCCGGTCCCGCGCTCGCCGGTGTGCTGATCGCGGCCGGCGGGCCGGGGGCTGTCTACGTGTTCGACGCCGTCACCTACGCGGTGCTCGTGGCCGTCCTCGCGATGCTGCGCGTGCCGGCGCTGCCCGGTGCGCAGGGCAAGCCCGCGGGGCTCCTGGCGAGCCTGCGCGAAGGGGCCTCGTATGTGGCCCGCCGCCCGGTGGTATGGCAGCTGATGGGCCTGGACCTGGCCGCCACGGTGAGCGGGGCCTACCGGGTGCTGCTGCCCGCGTTCGCCTCCGATGTGCTCCATGTCGGCGCCACGGGCTACGGGTTGCTGTCCGCGGCCCCCTCGGCCGGTGCGCTGCTCGGCTCGGTATGGGTCTTCCGGCTGGTGCGCACCGCTCGCTCGGGGCGCCTGGTGCTGTGGGGCACCGCGGTGTACGGCCTCGCGGTGACGGGGCTCGCCCTGTCGGGCACTTTCGTTCTCGCCCTGGCGGCGGCGCTGACGCTTGGCGCGGCGGACGCGCTGGCGACGACGGTCCGGCACGCCGCCGTGCAGGTCGAGACGCCGGACGCGCTGCGCGGCCGGGTCTCGGCGATCTACCAGATGGCCTCGCGGGGCGGGCCTGCGCTCGGCGACGCCGGGATGGGGGCGCTCGCCGGGGCGATCGGCCCGGTGACCGCGCTCGCGCTCGGCGGGATCGTCCCGGCGGCCGCGGCCGGTCTGGCCGCTGTCCGGGGCCGCCACATTCGCGCCTTCGACGTCCCGAAAGAGGCGCCGTCGGCCGCTTCTTGATCAATCTGTCAGTTCTGCATCAGAGGGAGAGGTTCCTCATGAGTGTGCACACCTCAACCCAGACCACCCACTACCACGTGCAGAAACGGCGACGAGCCCAGTTCCTCGAGGACTGGCGGGCCAACCACCGCACCGTTGTCGCCCTCGAGGACGTCCCGATGCAGGTGACGGAGCGCGGTAGCCGCATCGGCGTATACGTCGGTGCCGACGGCGACCGGACCACCCGCACCATGGACGCACTCGCCCACGAGCTCGACCCGGGTGTCACCACGACGATCCACCGGCACTCCTGGGACGCGATGCTCTTCGTCGTGGCCGGCCACGGCTGGATCGAGATCGACGGCCAACGCGTGGAGTACGGCCCGGGCGACTCCCTGCACGTTCCGGCATGGGCCTGGCACCGCAGCGGGAACGACGCCGGGGACACCGTGCGCTACCTGTCGTTCTCCAGCGAGCCGCTCCTCGAGACCATGGGCATGGCGATCCTCGAGGACGCCGGGCACACGCCCGTGGCCGAACTCCCGCCACGTCCGCCCTACTCGGCGGGCCGGGACGGCTCCGACCCCTACGCTGCGCGGCTGCGGCGCCTCGCCCGCGATCAGGACACCCGGCGCTCCGGCCGCCTGCACACCGACTGGGACGAGCTGGAGCTGCGGAACACCCCCCGCGGCACCCGCACCACGTTCCTCCTCGACCGGGCGATCGGCTACCAGGCATCCGGCATCACCATGGCCATGTTCGAGATCGGCCCGGGCCGCGCCCAGTCCATGCACCGCCACCCGGGCGAGGCATGGCTGTACGTGGTCGAGGGCTCCGGCGAGAGCTACCTCGGCCCGGAGCCGGAGGGCGGCACCCGCCACCCGTGGAAGAAGGGCGACATCATCGTCGTCGACCACTTCCTGTGGCACCAGCACATCAACACGGACCCGGAGCGGACCGCGAAGGTGGTACGCATCCATATGTTCGACAGCCTTCTGGAGACCATGCGGGCGCTGTGCGACCCGCTGGTGCTCTTCGAGGAGCCGCCGGAGCACATCCGCGACGCGCAGGCCGGCGACCCCTCGACGATCGACTGGCCGCCGGTGACCCGGCCGACGTGGCCGTGAGCGGGGTGACGGGATGAGTGCGCTCCCACACGGTGTGGCCGGCGTCCACGCGCTGCCGGCCGATCACCACGACGGGCCCTGGGACGCGGTGCTCATCGACCCGGCGGTCAAGGAGCGGCTCCTCGCGACCGCCGTCCTCGTGCTGCGGCACGGGCGGCGGCTCGCGGGGGCGGCGGTCGCCCCGCACGGTCTGGTGGTGCTGGCCGGGCCGCCGGGTACGGGCAAGTCGACACTGGCGCAAGGTCTGGCACAGGCCACCGCCCGCGTCCTCGCCCCCCACGGAGCGACCACGCTCGTCGAGGTCGATCCGCACGCCTTCCCCAGCGAGCTGCTCGGGGAGAGCCAGCGGCAGGTGTCCCGCCTCTTCCGGGAGACACTGCCGGAACTGGCCGCGCGCCGGCCGCACACCGTCGTCCTGGTCGACGAGGTGGAGGCGCTGGCCGTCCGCCGGCACTCGGCGTCGTTCGACACCAACCCCGTGGACGTGCACCGCGCCACGGACGCCGTCCTCAGCGGCCTTGACGCGCTGCGGGCCGAGCGGCCCGGGACTCTCCTCGTAGTGACGACGAACTTCGCCGACGCGGTGGACGACGCGTTCCTCTCCCGCGCCGACCTGGTGATCCGTACCGAGGTCCCCGGTGAAGAGGTCGTCCCGGAGATCGTCGCGGACTCGCTGCGCGAACTGGCCTCCCAGTGGCCGGAGTTGAGGACACTCGCGGCGGACGCGTCGGTGCACCGCCGGGTGGGCAAGCTGCTGCACGGGCTCGACGGGCGCCGCATCCGCAAGACCGTTCACGGGGCGCTCGCCCTGCGGGTCGCCACGGCACGCGACCCGTCCCTCCTGACGGCGGACGACCTGGTCGCCGCGGCCGAGGAGGCGGCGGAAGTTCTCCGGCTGACCGCCGGCTCGGCGTAGGGCCGGCGTAGGGCCGGCTGACCACCGTCTCAAGGAAGCGGCCCGGGGCTCGTCGAGCCCCGGGCCGCTTCCTTGAGACGGTGGTCAGCCCTCGTACTCCGGGGCGTTCTCCAGATAGTGGACCGTGTCGTAGCCCAGGTGCTTGAAGATCCGGTTCTGAGCCGAGAAGACCTTCAACGGCGTGCCGTCGTGGGCGAAGAGCTGGCAGATGTGGTTCTGCGGCACATACAGCGTGTCGCCCTTCTTGATCTCGTGCCGGCTCGGCTCGAGGGCGACCCGCGCGTAGTACTTCTCCGCGATCTCCGCCTCGACCTCCCACTGAAGCGCGTAGCCGCCGCCGTCGAGAATGTAGAGCACCTCGTCGGCCATCTTCCAGTACTTGCCCGAACGGCTGCCGGTCGGGATGTCCAGCTCGTAGGCGTCGACGGAGAACAGGCGCGCGTCGGTGCGCTCGGGCGAGGTGAGCACGCGCTGCCGGCCGAGCGGGGTGGTCTCCCAGGTCGTGTCGGCCGGGGAGATGACCTTCTTGCGGTCCAGGACACCCGGGGTCCACACCCGCGACCAGTCCTCGCGGGGGCCGAACTCGTCCGGGCGGTCGATCGGGCCGCTGCGGCCCTGCTGCCACAGGCCCATGAACATCCAGGTGCTCTTGGCCTTCACCACCAGTGCGGTGGCCTGCTCGTCGTACGGGTTGAAGTGGCGGTGGACCGAGTCGGTGTGCACAAAGACGAAGTCGTCCTTGGCCCAGTCGTAGCGCTGGTCGTCGTGGATCTCGTAACCGCGGCCCTCGAGGATGTAGAAGGCGGCCTCGTTCTGGTGGCCGTGGCCGTGGTTGCTGGACTGCGGCGGCAGCTGGACGAAGTGGACCTGAACGGTCTGGGTGAGGAACTCCTCGTCACCGGGACCGATCCGCCACCAGGTGCGGGACTTCTCGCTGTCGCCGGAGTGGGCGACCTTGGCGTCGTCGACGACCACCGTGTCGTCCCGGACACGCTTGGAGGCCAACTGCCGGGTCCGGAACTCGCCGAGCCCGTACGTCTCAGAGGTGAGGCCGCGGACGAAGGTGCGCCCCTTCTTTGCCATGGATTCCTCCTGTAGGGCAACTCAACTGGCTAACGGTCTGACCATAATACCGAATCAGGGGAGTGCCAACCCTCTTGCCGGAGCGACTGCCGCTGGTACGGCTGCCGGATCCGCCGCCTCCGCCGCTGCGGGGCATACGAAAGCGCCCCGGCTCCTGTGGTCCGGGGCGCCATTGGGAACGTGATTCAGTCCTTCACACGGGAGGCGGTCCGCTCCAGGTGGGTGCGCATGATCCTGGTCGCGGCCTCGGTGTCGCGGGCGGCGATCGCCTCGACGAACTCGCGGTGTTCCTTGGTTCCGCGCCGGCCCATCCTCGGCTCGATGGCCTGGGCCTCCCGCAGGCTCATCAGCATCGGGCCGTGGAAGGACTGCACGAGCATCTCGATCGCCGGGTTGTGCGTGCAGGCGGCGACCCGGATGTGGAAGGCGGTGGAGAGCTCCATGGTGTACTGCCCCTCCTTCATCGCCTCCGCGTGGGCGTCGCACATGGCGCGCAGATCGGCGACGTCCTCCTCCGTGGCCCGCTCCACGACCAGGGGCACCACACCCAGCTCGAAGATCAGTCGGGCCTCGGTGACCTGGGAAGCGGTGAGCGGCGAGAGCGTGAGCAGGTCGGCGAGGCCCTCGCTGACCCGACTCGAGGTCGGCGCCGTCACAAAGGCACCGCCGCGCGCGCCGACTCTGATCTCGACGAGGCCGTTGACCTCCAGGATGCGCAGCGCCTCACGGATGGTGACCCGGCTGACGCCGAACTGCACACACAGCTCGCGTTCGCTGGGCAGGCGATCGCCCGGCTGTAGCCGTTCCTCCTTCAGCAGGCGCCGGATCTGCTCGACGATCACCTGGGAGACACGGCTCGAGGAGACGGCCTTGAACAGCTCCTGCGGGACGGCCGCCCGCCCGGACTGCGCCTCGTTCTCCGAAGTCTGACTCGCTCGGGTTGACATAGAGGCATTCTCCCATGAGAGGGCGACGCTTGACCTGGTTGTGACCAACGGAATAACGTCATACCAAAATTCCATTGGAAAAAACCCTTGGGGAGATCCGTCCGGGAGGTCCCGTGCTGCTCCTCGGCAACGATGTCACCGCCGCCGTTCTCACGATGCCCGATGCGATCGCCGCCCTGGAGGCCTCGTACGGGGACCTCGCCACGGGCGAGGGTATCTGCCGCCCGCGTATCGACCTGCGCTTCCCGGCCGGCGCCGGCCGGGTCTACCAGTGGGGCACGATGGAGGGCGGCTCGGCCCGCACCGGGTACGCCGCGATCCGCATGAAATCCGACCTCCTCGTCGAGACCGGCCCCGAGGGGGCCGGCACTCAGGAGAAGTACTGCGTCACACCCGGTCGCTACTGCGGTCTCGTCCTGCTTCTGGACATCCGCAGCGGCGAGCCGGTGGCCCTGCTCAACGACGGCCTGCTCCAGCACCTGCGGGTCGGCGCCGACTCCGCGCTCGGCGCCCGGCACGCCGCCCGACCCGGCAGCCGCGTCCTGGGTCTGCTCGGCTCCGGCGGCATGGCCCGCAGCCATCTGGAGGCGCTGCTGACCGTCCTCCCGCTGGAGCGCGTCCAGGTCTACAGCCCGACCCGCGCCCACCGGGAGGCGTTCGCCGCCGAGGCGCGCGAGCGGTACGGGCTCGAGGCCGTCGTCATGGAGGACGCCGCGTCCGCCCACCGGGGCGCGGACCTCGTCGCCGGCTGCACGGACGCGGTCGGCGAGGTGGTCTTCGGCGAGCACCTCGCCCCCGGCACGCACATCACCTGCATCGGCGGCCGCCTGGACCGCCGCGCCGTCGAGCGACTCGACGTATGGCTGCGGCTCGGCGACGCCAACGCTCCCCATTCCAATCCGAGTTGGGCCACGGACGACGAGTACGTGGTCTACCGCGCCCGTCCGGACGATCCCGTCTGGCCCCGCCACCGCCACGGCCACACCCGCCGCCCGCCCCAAGGGCCACGCAGGGTCGGCCTGCGCGAGCTCCTCGACGGCACCGTACGGGCCCGCACCGACGATCGGCAGATCACCTTCTCCGAGCGCGGCAACATCCAGGGCGCCCAGTTCCACGCTGTCGCCGCCTTGATCTACGAGCGCGCGCGGGAGCGGGGCCTGGGACGCGAGATCCCGCGGGACTGGCTGCTCCAGGACATCCGCGACTGATCCAGGCTTCCGTCTATTGGTATAACCATTGACGCTTTCGCATGCTCCCGCCTACCGTGATCAACACACACCTGCCCCTCCCGCCCTTCCCTCCCGTGTGTGACCGAAGGAGCAGCCCCGATGACCCGCCGCCTCCATCTCTCCTTCGCCTGCGGTGACTACGACCGCGTGCGCGCCCTTCAGGACGGCCGCGTGCGGCCTGAAGGCATCGACCTCACCTTTCTGCCGCTGGGCGTGGAGGAGACGTTCTACCGGCAGCTCCGGCACCGCGAGTTCGACGTCAGCGAACTGAGCCTGTCCAGCTACTCGATGACCCTCGACCAGGACGACCCGCCCTTCGTCGCCCTGCCCGTCTTCCCCTCCCGCTTCTTCCGCCACCAGTCGATCTACGTCAACCTCCGCAGCGGCATCGAGAAGCCGGCGGACCTCGTCGGCAAGCGTGTCGGTACGCCCGAGTACCAGATGACGGCCGGCGTGTGGCAGCGCGGCATCCTCGCCGAGGAGTACGGGGTGCCTGTCGAGTCGGTCCACTACTTCACCGGCGGCATCGAGCAGCCCGGCCGCCCCGAGAAGCTCCCGCTGGACCTCCCCTCCACGGTGAAGATCACGCCGATCGGCCCGGAGCAGACCCTCTCCCGGATGCTCGCCGACGGCGAGATCGATGCGATCTACAGCGCCAGCCAGCCCTCCTGCATGGGCCGCGACCCGCACATCCGGCACCTCTTCGAGGACTTCCCGGCCGTCGAGCGCGACTACTACGCCCGCACCGGCATCTTCCCGATCATGCACGTGGTCGCCGTACGCAGAACCCTTGTCGAACGACACCCGTGGATCGCCCGCTCACTGACCAAGGCCTTCGAAGAGTCCCTCCGCATCGCCTACGACGACCTGCGCTACCGCAGCGCGCTGAAGATCATGCTGCCGTGGTTGCAGGAGCACGTGACCGCCACGGCCGAGGCGCTCGGCGAGGGCTGGTGGGACTACGGCCTGGAGAACAACCGCACCGCGCTGGAGACCTTCGCCCGCTACCAGCACGAGCAGCATCTCGTCTCCCGCCACCGCACGGCGGAGGAACTGGTCCTGGCGTCCGCCTCCGACTCCTTCGTCCTGTGACGTCCACGCCCGCTCCCCAGGAGCTGATCGCGCTCGGCTGCCGGATCCTCGCGTTCCGCGGCCTGGCCGCCGACATCCTCGGCCACATCTCCCTGCGCCGCGACGACGGTGCCCTGTACGTGCGATGCCGGGGCCCACACGAACGAGGGCTGCTCCTCACCGAGCCCTCCGACGTCCACCCCATCCCCCTGGACAGCGAGCCGGCGCCACCCGACGGCTACCGCGTCCCCAACGAACTCCCCATCCACCGCGAGATCCTGCGCGCCCGTCCCGACGTCGAAGCGGTCGTCCACATCCACCCGCCCCATGTGGTGGCCGCCGACCTGGCCGGCCTGCCCCTGCGCCCCATCGTCGGCGCGTACGACATCCCAGCCATGCGCATGGCACTCGACGGCATCCCCGTCTACCCGAGGGCGGTCCTGGTGACCCGCGCCGACCTCGGCCAGGAGGTGGTCGCGGCCCTCGCCGACCGCCCGGTCGCGATCCTCCGTGGCCACGGCATCGTCGCCACCGGGGACTCCGTACAGCAAGCCGTGGTACGGGCCCTGTCGGTCGAGTCGCTCGCGATCATGACCCTGCGCTCGGCCGCCGGACCCACACTCCCCTCCCCCCTGCCACCGGAGGACATCGCCGAGCTCCCGGACCTGGGAGGCGGGTTCAACGACACGCTGGTGTGGAAGAGCCATCTGGCGGCCTTGGAACACGCGGGTCTGGGGCTCTGACCACACGGAAGACGCCCCTTGACTCGTGAGTGAGCCAGCCGATCAGACCGTGATGGGCAGTTCTTGTTCCTCATCGCGGCCATCGCATCGCTTCCCAGCAGACGTGTGATGTTGCTGTCGCCGAGGCGGGCGCGGCCGGACCGGCTCACCCACCCGACTCGTTCGGCCCGGGCAGATGCCGATCCAGGAGGCCTGAGCGAGCGCGAGCCGGGCGGCTTCGACATGATCACTTGCGGTGTTGGCAGCCCGCGTTGCCGGGTCACAGCAGGCCCATGACCGGCTCGCCGGACCCGCCCCGGCCATGGTCGACGGACCCCATCAGCGGGTGGGGGCCGAAGGTCTTCTTCCAAGCCGCGGCGGCGTCCTGCTTCTCGGCGTGCGCCAGCACGAGGACCCAGTCAATGTCCGTGATCACCTGCCCGCCGGTGTCCGGCGCCGCATCACCAGCCAACTTCCGGACCCGCTTGCGCACGTCAGTCCCGGCCGTGCGGAGCGGTCCTACTACATCGCCTACTGCCCGGCGGGGACCACCCTGGAGCTGATCCGCATCGCGGGCAGCCGATGGAGGAATCTTCCAGACAGCGAGACTCCTCCTCCGGCGTCGGCTTGGCGTCCCCTCCCGCCTCGTGAGCGCGGTACACCTCCCGCAGCAGATCGTCGCGCGTCGCGACGTAATACCACGGTGCCGCATGCGACACACCGATCGAGTCGCCGATCGCCCGCAGCGACGCGCCCACCCCCTGCACGGCGAACAACTCGATGGCGCGCGCGATGATCTGCGCGCGCCTCTCGGGGCCCTTCCGGTACGACCGCCTGCGCGCCGCCGCGTCACCGTCCTGTTCCATCCCGCCACGCTCCGAAGTACCGGTGCGCCGACAGGCGACACCACCCGCGCCATCGTTCGTGGCGTGATCAGGTGGTGCCCCGCATCCGGATTCAGGGAACGAGGTGACCGGCGGCGCGGAACAGTTCGTACCACTCGGCCCGGGTGAGTCGGAGTTCGGAGCCCTGGGCGGCGCCCGCGACGCGCTCCGGGTTGGTGGTGCCGAGCACGACCTGCATCTGAGCGGGGTGGCGGGTGATCCAGGCAGTCGCGATCGCGATGGGGGGAACGTCGTACTGGCCGGCGAGGCGGTCAATAACGGCGTTGAGCTCGGGGTAGTCCGGCGAGCCGAGGAAGACACCCGTGAAGAAACCGGCCTGGAAGGGAGACCACGCCTGGATGGTGATGTCGTTCAGACGGCAGTAGTCGACGATCCCTCCGCCGTCGAGGGTGGCCGACTGCTGCTCCGCGAGCATGTTCGCGGCGACCCCTTGAGCGATGATCGGCGCGTGTGTGATCGAGAGCTGAAGCTGGTTGGCCACGATGGGCTGACGCACGTACCTGCGCAGCAGGTCGATCTGGCGTGGGGTCTGGTTCGAGACACCGAAGGCGCGTACCTTGCCCGAGGATTCGAGCTCATCGAAGGCGCGGGCCACCTCTTCAGGCTCGACAAGCGCGTCGGGGCGGTGCAGCAGCAGGATGTCGATGCGGTCAGTCCGCAGGGCCGCGAGTGAGCCCTCGACCGATGTGACGATGTGCTCGTAAGAGAAGTCGTAGTACGGCCCGTCCGTCACGATTCCCGCCTTGGTCTGGATCGTGATCTCGTCGCGCTGCGACGGGCTCAGCGCCATCGCGTCGGCGAAGCGGCGTTCACAAGCGTGCAGCTCGCCGCCGTAGATGTCGGCGTGGTCAACGAAGTCGATGCCCGCATCGCGCGCGGTGCGGACGAGTTCGCGGACGGCCTCGTCGGTCTTGTCGGTAATACGCATCAGGCCGAGCACGACGTTCGGGGCGAGGATGTCGGTGCCGGGCATGGTGAAGGTCTTCACGACGGTTTCCTTTCAGATGTTCAGATCCGCACGGTACAAGGCGGGGGCCACTTTGTTCTTGAGGGGGCAGAGGGTTCCTCGGCGGCGAGCGCGATTTCAGCGGCGAGCAGCGAGTCCCGGATACTGGCGGGACGGGATGCACCGGGGATCTTCGGCACAGTGGGCATGGTCGAGCGCGGCGACGGCGCCCTGTCCGCGGCGGTGCTCGCGGCATCCGGTGCCGCGACACCCGGCCTTCCGGCCTCCTGCCGTGGCGCACTGGGCGGAGTCCTGGCCGAAGCGGCAGCCGGGTGTCCATAGTCGTAGTTGGACAGCCGACGGGGGCCACTGCGATCGGTCAGGACGACGGCGACAGCGAACTGTGAGGCGTCGACAAGCGGGAGACCGCCGGATCGGAGGAGATCGGTCCGGGACGGTCGGTTCGGACCGCAGCGGTGCGATGTCGGCGGGGTGGTCCCCGCCAAGCGCCACCCCCAGCGCGAGGTCCACAAGTATCCCGCCGGGGCCGCGGCGGGCCCGGAGCTTCCGCCAGAGGGCGGGGACTGTGGATATGGCTTGGTCATGGCCGGTCTTGCGGACGGTTTCGACCAGCGGGTCCGAACCGGCCCGCGAGACCACGGCCCGACCGTGCCCGAGGTCAGTGAGCCACCTAGCCCCTAGCCCCCGGGCCGGGCGGGCCCGCGAAACACTGGGCGATGGCGAGCCACTGCTCAGCGACCTCGCCTCGGCAGGTCAGGGACGTGTCGAGGGGGTGCTTGCGTTGGGTGACCACCAGGGCGAAGTCGAGCGCGTCGCCGGTGACGACGGCATCGGCGCCTTCCGGGCCGCGGGCCCATGACCGGCCGCTAGGCAGGCGCAGTTCGACGCGCGGTGGAGACGGCGGCACGGGCAGGCCCCGGTTGGCGAAGCTGAACTCGAAGGTGACGAACCCGAGGTGACAGACGTGCCGGAGTCGGTCCGTGGGCCGGCGGACGATCTTCAGGGCGTCGGCGACATCCTGGCCGTGAGCGAAGTACTCCATGAGACGAGCGGTGGCCAGCGTCGCCGGGCTCATCGGCGGCCCGAACCAGGGAACCCTCTGCTCCCGACGCGAGGACGTGAAAGCCCTCAGCATTGCCGCGAAGGCGTCGGCCCATTCCTGTCGCAGCCGCTCCACCGGGAGATCTTTGCGGGCCGTGATGTGACCTTCCAGGAGCTCGGCCAGACCCACGTCCGTCGCAGGACGGGCACGCCGGAAGTCACCGGGGGCGCGCACCGCCTCCTCGGCCAGAAGGTCGCAACCGATCAGGTGCGACACACCGGCTCCAACATCCCAACCGACGGCCGGAGTGGGGAGCCGCAGGTTTGTCCCCGAGGGGACGAGTGTCCGCAGCGAGTCGAACTCCGCCGTGAGATCGTCGAGCAGCTCGCGCGGAACTCCGCAGTCCATGGTGATGGCCCTTCTCCGATCGGCGAACTGAGGCAGCCCCCGGCTCCGAGCTCGTCCCTTGGGACTGCGCGGCGCTCGCCGATCAGGCGGATACGAGTTGGTTGTAGCGGCTTTGGAAGAACAGCAGGGGTGACGCCGTGCTGTCGGCGTCGAGGTCGTCGACACGTCCGATGACGATGCGGTGGTCACCGGCATCGTGTACGGCTTCGATCGTGCAGCCGATCCAGGCGACCGCGCCGTCGATGACCGGGTCTCCGTGCGGCCCGGGCCGCCGGGGCACCTCGGCGAACTTGTCGCCTCCCGAGACCGAGAGCGCACGGCAGATCCACTCCTGGTCGGTGGCGAGAACGTTCACGCAGAAGGTGCCGCGCTCGGCGATGACCGGGAAGGTCGATGACGTCTTGCCGGGCAGGAACGCCACCAGCGGAGGGGTGAGGGAGACCGAGGTGAACGAGGCGACCGTCATGCCCCCGGCCTGCCCCGCGCATCGCGCGACGTGATGGCGGTGATGCCGCTGGGGAAGTGCCCGAGGACGGCCCGAAAACGCGCGGTGTCGAGGACCGGGCGTCGAGAGGCTGTGCGGGCGGGCGGGCGGGCAGCCAGCCAGCCAGCCAGCCAGGCGATGGTGGGCCGGATCGACGAGTTCTGCCGCGGCCCGTCCCTGTCCGGTCTGCTCCGCGCCCCTCAGGCCGGGTGAGGAGCAGGTTTCGTTTCCTGCGCGGCGGTGGCTCCGGCCACGCGGCCGAACACCGCGGCGCGCATGAGGGCGGCACCACCGGGATAATCGCCGTAGAACAGGCCACCCACAGCCTCGCCGCCCGCGTACAGACCGGGCACCGGCGTCCCGTCCGCGCCGAGCGCCCGCCCGTCCGGGTCGATCCGGACGCCGCCGAAGGTGAAGGTGAGCCCAGCGACGGCGTGGTAGGCGACGAACGGTGGCTGGTCGAGGGGCGAGGCCCAACCCGACTTGGGCGGTGTGATGCCGGCCGTGCCGCGGCCTTCGGTCGCGCCGTCACCGGACGGGCAGGCGTTGTTGAACGTCTCGAGCGTGTGCGCCAGCCGGTCGGCGGGCACCCCGATCCGCTCGGCGAGTTCCGGGACACTGTGCGCGACGATGGGCTCGGCCGCGCCGGCGAACTCGTCGGCCACCCGGGCCGCGGTGCGCTGGTCGAAGATCTCGAAGGCCTCGCATCCCGGCTGGCGCATGATGGCCTTGCCCATCTTCGAGTAGTTCTTGACCCACGGGCCGGGGCCCTCGTCGACGAACCGCTCGCCGTCGCGGTTGATGAGTACGCCGAGCCAGAAGCCGTGCAGCGGGAAGGGCGGTGCGGCCTCACTGCGCTGTGGCGAGGGCATGGTCGGGTCGACCGCGGCCGAATGGCAGCTCGCCCAGGTCCCGGCCTTCTCCGCCCCGGCGCGAAGTGCGGCCTGGATCCCGTCGCCCGTGGCCAGGCGGGTGCCGCGCAGGCGCACCGTCTCCCACTGCGCCCCCAGGCACTCGCGGCGAAGTTCCCGGCTGGCCTGGAAGCCGCCGGTGGCGACCACGACCGCGTCGGCGGGCACGGTCTGACCGCCGCCGCCGACCACGGCACCGGTGACCCGACCGTCGCTGCGCACCACCTCCACCAGTGGTGCGGACCAGCGGATTTCCACGCCGATCCGCTCGGCGTGCGCCAGCAGGGGCCGGATCACCTCGAACCCGCGTGACATTCCCTCGCCGGTGCACGTCAGGATCTGGCCGGGTGGAATGTGCAGGACGCCGTCGCGGACCGCGGCCCCCACGGTTCGGTTGAACGTGAAGCGGACGCCCTTCGCGGCCAACCAGCGGACCGTGTCCAACGACCGCTCGGCGAGCCGGTCGACCATCCGCGGCTCGGCTTGGCCGCCGCTCATCGCCGACAACTCGGCCGCGTAGGCCTGGCGGGTGTAGGGGGGTGCCTCGATCCGGTCGGCTTTCATGCCCGGTTCGAAGTCCTCCGTGATGGACGTCAGATCGTCCGGCCCGTCATAGCAGAACAGGAACAGCCCGCCGGAAAAGGCGGCGTTCCCGCCGACGTCCTCGCGGCTGCCCTTTTCCAGCAGCACCACGCGGGCGCCGGCCTCGCGGGCGGAGATCGCCGCCGAGAGCCCGGTCAGCCCGGCGCCGGCGACGACGATCGTGGGCGCAGGGGTTTCCGTCACTGGTCCTCCTTGAGCAATGGCGTTGAACCGGCGGGTGTGGGTCGGGGTGGCTGAAACGCATGACGAAAGACGCTCATGGGATGTCACCAGGTGAAGGAGAGGGGTGTGCCGGGCTGGGCGGCGCTCGGTACGGGGCCGGTGTGCCGGACGAACCCCTCGCCGGGCACGCCGACCTCGCCGGTGAGCCAGTTCGCCGTCTCGATCAGGCGGGGCAGGTCGATACCGGTGTCGACCCCGGACCGTTCGAGCAGTTGCACGGCGTCCTCGGTGCACAGACCGCCGCCCTGGGTGCCGGGCATCGCCGGGTGGCCACCGCTGCCGGCGAGGGAGGTGTCGATGTCGTGGATGCCGAGTTCGAGGAGTGGGAGCAGGGCGGCGAGGCCCATGCCGCGGTCGTCGTGGACCTGCACCGTCAGGTTCCCCGCCGGCACGTGCGCGAGCGCGGCGGTGGCGAGTTCGCACATCTGGGGCGGCGCCGCGTAGCCGGCGGAATCCGCGAGAACCCAGCGGTCCACCCCGATGTCGAGGAGCCCTCGGGCCAGCGGTTCGAGATCCGCGCCGGTGCGCGGGGGCCGGTCGGCCCACCCCAGGCGAAGATGACGTAGGTGCCGAGCACGATGTTCCGGTCCGCGGCGTAGGCGGCCATGCGCTCCAGTTCGCGCATCGAGTCCTGCGTGGACCGTCCGATGTTGGCGCGGGCGAACTCCTCGTCGGCGGACAGCAGGAAGTACGCCGTGTCGGCCCCAGCGTCGATCGCGCGGGCGAGCCCGCGCAGATTGGCGACGCAGCAGCCGAGGCTGAGTCCGGGCACTCGCGGCACGCGGGCGAACACCTCCGCGGCGTCGGCGAGGCCCGGTACGAGATCGGGCCTGACGAAGGAGGACAGTTCGAACGCGCGGACACCGGCGTCGACGAGCCGCCGCACGAGTTCGATCTTGACGTCGGTCGGGACCGCATGGTCCTGGAAGGTCAGCCGGGGGGCGATCTCCCGGATGCGTACGGCGTCGGGTAGGGACATGGCGTTTCCTCAGGCGTGGCGGGTGGGCTTGAGCCCGGCGGCGAGCGCGTCCCAGGCATCGGCGCTGCCCCGGTCACGCAGCTGGTGTTTGCGCACCTTGCCGTTGGGTGTGACGGGAAGCCGGTCCACGAAGCGGTAGTAGCGGGGGACCATGAAGTGCGGCATCGACCGGTCGCAGTGAGCGAACAGGCCCATGGGGTCCGGCTCGTGGCCGGGTTCGAGCTGCACGACGGCGAGGACCTCGTCCTCGCCCAGCTCCGACGGCGTGCCGACGGCGGCAGCGGCCACGATGCCGGGGTAGGCCAGCAGGACCGACTCGACCTCGTGGGAGGAGATGTTCTCGCCGCGGCGGCGCAGGGCGTCCTTCTTGCGGTCGATGAAGTAGAAGTAGCCGTCTTCGTCGGTGTAGCCCAGGTCGCCGGTGTGCCACCAGAGATCCTTCATCGTCGCGAGCGTCGCTTCGGGATCGCGGTGGTAGCCGGAGAACATGATGTTCGCCAGGCGGGGCCGGTACACGATCTCCCCGGCCTGGCCCGGCGCGGCACGGTTCCCGAACTCGTCGTGGATCTCCAGGAGGGACGATTCGGTGGGCAGGCCCAGCGAGCCGACCTTCCGGGCGCCGAGGGGGTTGTAGAGAACGTTCTTGATCTCGGTGAGCCCGTAGCCCTCGACGACGTGTACGCCGAAGCGCTCCTCGAAGGGATGGAGCACTTGGGGCGGGGCGGGTGCGGCGAACACCTTCGTCGCCCGGTGGTCGCGATCGCGGTCGGACGGGGGCTGCGCCAGGAGCATCGGCAGGACCGAGCCGAGGGCGTTGAACTGGGTGACCCGGTGGGTGCGCAGTTCGTCCCAGAACCTGCTGGCGCTGAACCGGCGCCCGAGGACCACGGTCGCCCCCGCGTAGAAGGCGTGCATGGATATGTTGATCTGCGCGGCACCGTGGAACAGCGGCAGACACGTGTAGAGCCGCTCATCGGCGGTCGTGGCCATCTGCACCGCGCATTCGCGCGCGGCGACCAGCTGCATCAGGTGCGGGTACACCACGCCCTTGCTGCGCCCGGTCGTTCCGGACGTGAGCATGGTCGCGACCGGGTCCTTGGGCGCGACGCCGGGGAGGTCCGCCGCCGGATCGCCGGCTGCGAGCAGGTCGTTCCAGGTCTGTACCGTCACCGCGGGCGGGATGCGGTGGGGCCGGTCGCCGTCCACCAGCACGACGGTCTTGAGTGTCGGTGGTACTTCGGGCAGGTCGGCGACGAGTTCCAGCAGGGCCGCGTCGGTGACCAGCACGCGCACGCCGGTGCTGCGGATCGCGTAGTCGAGGAAGGAGCCCTTGTAGGCGGTGTTGATCGGGACCTCGATGAGGCCGGCGCGGGCCGCTCCGAGCCAGGCGAGCAGGTATTCGGGCCGGTTGGGCAGGAAGATCCCGACCGAGCTGCCCGGGGCGGCGCCTGCCGACAGGAGACCGCGCGCCACGTCGGTGACCGCCGCGTCGAGTGCGCCGTAGGTCAGTTCGCTGCCCTCGAAGACCAGCGCGGGCTTGTCCGGATGTTCTTCGGCACGGGCGGCGATGAGGCCGCCGACCGTGCCGTCGGCGAGATCGGAGAAGTTCTCCAGGCCCGGGGCGCCATTGCCCCGGGCGATGGTGGGTGTCATGCCAGCTCCTTCTTCGCCCGGGCCAGGAAACCCTCCAACGACGGGTCCCAGGCCGCCTCCGCGCCGGTCGTCACGAGAAACGTGTCGACTCCGAGCTCCCGGTACCGGCCGAGGGTGTCCAGGATGCGCTCCTCCGTGCCGACCAGCGCCTGGGAGTTGGCGAAGCCGCCCAGGAGCTTGGTCAGCCCGGTCCAGAAGCAGTCGTCGTGCAACTCGTGGTCGGTGAGCGCGAGCGCCCGTTGCCGCCCGACGGAGGTGTCGGTCGACGACGAGCGCAGGAAGGTCGACGTTCCGGCGGCCTCGGCGATCTGCCGCTCCACGGCACGGGCCTGGGCCCAGGCGTCTTCGTCGGTGTCACCGATGAACAGGCGCAGGCTCAGCGAGAACCGCATCGGGCGGTCATAGCTCTGGGCCGCCGCGGTGACCTGGTCGACGCGTTCCTTCGTGCCGGCGAACGGTTCCCCCCAGAGCATGTACAGGTCGGCGTGGCGGGCGCCGAAGTCCACGGCGTCGGCGCTCTCGCCCCCCATGAAGATCGGCACCTGGCCCTGCACCGGCTTGGTCTGCAGCTTCACCGCCTCGGCCGTGTAGTACTCGCCGTGGTGGTCGAAGGGCTCGGTTTCGGTCCAGGCGCGGCGCAGGAGGTCGAGGTACTCGACCGCCCGCCGGTACCGTCCGGCCTTGGGCAGGTCGTCCGACTCACGTCGCAGATCCTTGTCGGAGCCACCGACGACCACGTTGACGGCGAGCCTCCCGCGAGCCAGCACGTCCAGGGTGGCGAAGTAGCGTGCGGCGGCCACCGGCGCCATGACCCCGGGGCGGTGCGCGACGATGGGCGAGAACTTCTCCGACGCCGCCAGCGCGAACGGTGCGGTGGCGTGGTTGTGCGGCCAGGTGGAGGAGTATCCGACGAGGACCCGGTCAATGGCGTTCGAGCGGTCGAGTTCCTTGATCCTGGAGATCATTCGGTCGGGATCGGTCTCGCCGGCCTGAAGGGGCTGCAGCCCCGTGAAGAATTCGATCATGGGTTTTCAGCTTTCTGCGTGGAATCCGTTACGGGAGCGGGGCCGGCGGGCGAGCCAGGTCTCGTGCCGGGCGAGATGGCGCGGCCGACGTGTCCGCGGTTCGGCCCGGGCGGTGGCCAACTCCGAGCCGGTGAGCGCCGTCCTCAGACACCTGCGGCCTCCCGGCGCAAGGCCGTGACCACCGCTTCGGGCACGTCGATGGTGCCGCGCCGGAGCGTCTCGTCCCGGCAGTTCACCGAGCGGTCGAACGGCACTCGGACCGGACTGCCGCCCTCGACGGGACGAGTGGCGCGGACCGATTCGGCGAAGGCCGCGACCCGTCGGCGGTAGTCGCCCGCGTCGGTGAGCACACCGGGATCGAACAGCACGATGAAAAAGCCGCAATCCGCAACACCGGACGGATCAGCGGCGGCGCCTGACATCATGCCGAGCAGCTGGACGACCAGAGCGAGCCCCGAGCCCTTGTGGCCGCCCCATACGCCGAACGCGCCCTCGAGCGCGGCGGCCGGGTCGAGCGTCGGCGCTCCGGCCGCGTCGTAGGCATGGCCGGAAGCGAGCTTCTCCCCGAGCCGCGCCTTCAGCTTCGCCTCCCCGTACATCACGGTGGAGGTGCCGATGTCCCAGATGACGGGAGCCGGGGTGGCCGGGAAACCGAACGCGATCGGGTTGGTGCCGAACCGGCCTTCGGTGCCGCCGTGCGGGGCCACCACCGCCGGCCCGCTGCCCGCGATCATCCCGGCGAGGCCGGCTGCCGCGGCCTTTTCGAGGTAGTACGAGAACATCCCGGTGTACCAGGTGTTACGTGCGCCGACGACCGCGACTCCCTGGGCGTGGGCCTTCGCCACGGCAAGCTCCAGTGCGTGCATGCCGACGAGGTAGCCCACCTGGTCGCCGCCGTCCACGGTGGCGGACACCGGCGTCTGGGCCACGATCCGGATCGGCTGCGGCGGCGTCTCGGTCGCGCGCCTTCGCTCCGCTATGGACAGCGCGCGGGCGAGCCCGCCGAAGGACAGCCCGCGTAGTTCGCAGTCGAGCAGGTGGTCGGCGATGGTCTCGACATCGGTGGCGGAATAACCGCATGTGGTCAGCGCGGCCGCGACGAGTGCGCGGGCGTCGGGAAGGGACAGAGTCGTCATTGACCGACCTTCGCGGTGAGGGAACCTGAAATTCGCCCGTCCGTAAGCATGCTTACACAATATAAGCGAGCGAAGTCGAATACAAGCATGCTGATAGTGCTGGCCCGGATGGGTTCGCTCCTACGCAGGGGCGGGCACTTCGAAGCAGCCCCCGCCCCGCCGGCCCCTGGCGGGCGTCGTGGTTCCCGCGGGGGATCGTCGGCCGCTCCCCCACAGTGCGGCGGGACCGGACAGCGCTCGCCCTGTCCGGTCCCGCCATCCTCGATTCCGGGCCTGGACACTCGCCGGCAGGCCCCGGAGCGAGGTCACATCACCGCGTCGGTCTCCAGCGGTCCCGCGGTGACGCGGAGCGTCCGGATGCGGACCGGCTCTTCCTGGTCGAGGTAGAAGATGTGCATGAACGGAGCCCGCACCACCTGGTCCGGATCGCTCTTCTTGGCCATCGTCGCCTCGCCGCGCAGCAGGCGGACGCCATCGCCCGCGGACCAGAACTCCAGGACCTCGTGGGTGATGATCAGCGGCTCGTCGATCTTGACGAAAAACGCCTTGATGGCGTCGACGCCATGGAGGTGTGCGGTGCCGAAGAACATGTCGGTGTCCTCGGTCAGCGGCGCGAAGCCCTCGCCGAACTCCAGGGTGTCGATGGCATCCATGAACTTCAGGACCCAGCCGGGCACGGCCGTCGCCCGTGCGTTGTTTTCCATGGGCTGCCTCCCGATTCAGACCGTGGCGGGCAAGGTGGCAAGGAAGGCGTCGATCTCGGCGTTGACACCCCCGGGGTTCTCGCGGGCGGCGAGGTGGGCGGTGTGCTGGAGCACACGGAAAGTGCTGCCCTCGATAGCGTCCGCCATCTTCCGCACCACATGCACAGGGAACTGGCTGTCCTCCTCGCCCGCGATGATCAGGACGGGCACGTCCCTGATGGTGTTCAGGCGGCGGTGCTCGTCCTTGCGGCCTATGAGGATGCTGCGCAGCGCCCACGCCACCGACTTCGGGTCGTCGCGCAGCACGAACTTGGTGAACTCGGTGAACTCGGGGTTGGTGGCCTCGGCGGTGGGGCCGGCGAAGGCGGCGCGGGCGGCCTTGGCGGCCAGCGGCGGCATCTTCGAGTGCAGCGAGAGGAACGTGGACAGTGCGGTGGCCCAGATGCTCTCGACGGTCGTGGGCAGGGAGGCGGTGCAGTTGATGCCGATCGCCGCCGCGGTCCGCTGCGGGTAGTGGGCCGGAAAGACCCCGGCGAGCATGCCGCCCCAGCTATTGCCCACCAGAACGCACCTATCGATGTCGAGCGCGTCGAGGATCTCGACGAGCGCGCCGGAGCAGTCCTTAAGATCGATGATCTTGCGCAGCGCGTCGGACTTGCCGTGTCCGGGGCTGTCGATGAGCACGACGCGGTGGGTCGGGGCGAAGTGCTCGTACTGGTACTGCCACATGGTGCCGTCCATCATCAGGCTCGGCCAGCACACCATGGCGGGACCGTCGGAACGGCCGCCGACGCGCACGTTGATCAGACCCAGTGAGGTGGGGATCAGCCTCTCGGTAACCCCTTCGAGCCAGTTCGTCGTCATGATCGGTCCTCCATGACCAAGGAGACGTTCATTACTGGTAGCGTAACGCTACTAGTTCCAAAACGCTACTAGGCCTGCTCGCCTTCAGACCGAGGTGATCAGTGGGAGCTCGAACCGTGACCGCCCGGCGCCGCGGAGGCCGACCCCTATCGCTGACCGGCACCGCCTTCCTCGGTGGACGTCGGCCGCAGGGTCGAGGCCTCGACCGGCTGATGGCAGCTGCTGCACGCGAGGTACGGACTGGTCGGGTTGCCGCACGTGGTGTGCATCAGCGGGTGCTGCGTGACGTCGGTATCGGTCGCATAGGTTTCGGCCCACCGCGTGATGGCCGCGATGGCGGGGACGACGAGCTCGCGGGCGCTGTCGGTGAGCTGGTACTCGTACCACGGCTTGTCGGAGCGGTAGGCGCGCTTGGTGAGCAGGCCCAGCTCCGTCAGGCTGTTGAGCCGCGCGGTGAGGATGTTCGCCGAGATACCCAGAGCCCGCTTGAGCTCCCCGAAGCGGCCAACACCGAAGAACACCTCCCGCAGGATCTGGTAGTTCCAGCGCTCGGAGATCGCGGCCAGGAACTCCTGCCCGTGCTGGAAGGTGACGTGACTCCCCTGGTCAGACACGGCTTCTCCTCCCCGGTGATCCCGGTGGTAGTTGTAAGTCAAAAGTAGTCCCGTAATGTTACTAGCCTCGATCGCAGTGCGAGCCGGGCGACGGCGATCTGGACGATCTCCAGCCGGATCTGGTTCTGTGCGGCGCGGTGGAGCGGGAGATTGCGCAGGCCGGGAGCGCGGGCGGCACGGCTACGGTCCTCGACGCGGGCCCGCCGGCGGTGACGCAACTCCGGCTCGGGCGCGCGGGGTGTTCTTGGGTGTCGGTGGCGAAGCAGGTCAGGCGCACCCCGTCGGCGTCGGTGAAGCGCAACTGGACACCGGGGTGCGGGCGTTCCCTGCGGACGATCAGTCACATCCCCGGGGGCCAGCCCTTCAGGCAGTCATCCGTGAGTGCTGCATACGATTGCAATCGGGTGGCAACACAACGCCGTTGACGCACCAGGCCCGATACACCGACCATCGTTCGGAAGGAACGCTCGACGAGTCGGCGGGACCATCCGCGAACAGATGAGGGGAACCGCGATGCAGCGCCGTCAGCCGGTGTACGCAGACGACGCGGCCCTGGTTCCGTTCCGCGGCTCGCGATGTGCCACGCGTATCCACGTGGATCTGCGACGCGTCTCCAGCGCCATCTGTCACATCTGACGGCCCGGACTTCCCGCACACCGATTGCGGTCGACGCCGTGCGTCCGCGCGCCTCCGCCTGAACGCGTTGTGAACCTTTCCCGCCAACCCATCGCCTCTCCATCCCACGGCCGTACGCACGGCCATGACACATGGGAGACCCCACCATGCCCGTCCCCGCTGAGACCACGCTCACCGTGCGCCCTGTCGCGGGCCACATCGGTGCCGACATATCCGGCGTCGACCTCTCCCGGCCGCTGTCGACCGAGGAGACCCGACAGATCCGGGCCACGCTCCTGCGCTGGAAGGTCGTCTTCTTCCGCGGTCAGAACCTCGACCACGCCTCGCAGATCGCCTTCGCCCGCCACTTCGCGAGCTGACCTACGCCCACCCACACGACGACACCCCGCCCGAGGGCTTCCCGGAGTACAAGGACGGCTTCGCGCAGCAGCGGACCCGGCGCAAGTACAGCTACTTCGGCGGTTGGCACACCGATGTCACCCCCGCCGTCAACCCGCCGGCCGCATCGATCCTGCGCGCGGAGACCGTCCCCGAGTACGGCGGTGACACGACCTGGACCAACACCGTCGCGGCGTACGAAGGGCTGTCGGCCTCGGTCCGGGCCTTCATCGACGGGCTGCGCGCCGAACACCGCTACGGCGCCGACGAGCCGCCCGTGGGCGACAGCGGATACGCCCGCCGGGTCAACGGCAATCTGCTGGTCGCCCACCATCCCATGGTGCATGTTCACCCGGAGACCGGTGAACGGGCGCTGTTCGTCTCCCCCGGTTTCGTCAGTCACATCCTCGGCGTGACCCCTCGCGAGAGCCGCGCACTGCTGCAGTTGCTCTACGAGCAGTTGACCCGGCCCGAGTACACGGTGCGTTTTCGCTGGGAGCCGGGCAGCGTGGCGTTCTGGGACAACCGTGCCACCGCCCACCTCGCCCCGAACGACGTGGACCACCTCGAGGTGGAGCGGCGGCTGCACCGCGTCACGTTGATCGGCGACGTCCCGGTGGGGCCGGACGGACACGAGTCCCAACTGATCTCGGGCAAGTCGTTCGCGGCGGACCACCGGGTCGCGGTCAGTGCCTGACCCCCACAGAGGCGCCCACTCGGAGCGCCCCGACGTCCAGGCCGTACGCGTCTTCGCGGAGCCCTTCGACCACCCGACCGCGGTGAAGGACCCGGCCAATCCGCTGGTCTATCCGTACAGCGTCCAGCGGACCGGCAAGGCCAGCACCTGGCACATCGGCGGGCTGTGGCGAAAGCCGGTCTTCGCGATCGAGTCGCTGACGTATGAGGTCATGCCCGAGCTGGGCGGTCACACTCTATGGGCCGATCTCCAGGCGGCGTACGACGACCTGTCCGAGCCGTTCAAGGAGCTGCTCGAATCGGTCAGCGCGGTCTACGACGCCAACGCGGAGAACTACGCCCAGGGCAGCAAGCGACGCGGGGTCGAGGAGACCATCGAGCATCCGGTCGTTCTGGAACACCCCGAGACCGGCCGGAAGGGATTGTTCATCAGCACCTCGGCGCTCGGTCTTACGAGGACTCCGGAAGGGGTGGGAACGGCGATGACCGGTGCGGGTGTCAGCGACAGCGCGATGCTGCTCCGTTCACGTTCCGCCCCGTTCCCCTTGACCCGCGAGAACCTTCCCATACGGCGGCGCCGACTCGGCCGGGCCACCGCCTCGGTCTGTCTGCACTCTGGCCCCCACTCTCCACGACCGGCCCGGCTCGTGTCGTGCCCACACAAGCCAAGCAGCGATCGGAAGCATCATGAGCCTGGAATTTCTCTGGTACATACCCAACACCGTCGAACCTGGCCACCGCGGCGACGACACGACATCCGGCTGGGGATCCATCGAGTACTCGACCGGCCTGGCCCGGCTGGCAGAGGACCACGGCTGGAGCGGGGCGCTGCTCGGCACCGGATGGGGACGCCCGGACACCTTCACCGTCGCCACCGCGCTGGCGTCCCGGACCACGACGTTCAAGCCCTTGATCGCGATCCGTCCCGGCTACTTGCACCCGGCGAACTTCGCCGGCGCGGCGGCCACCCTCGACCAGCTCAGCCGGGGACGCGTCCTCGTCAATATCGTCAGCGGGCTGGACAACCCTGCCGCGTACGGCGACACCAACGTCGAACCCCCACAACGGTACGCCCGCACCCAGGAGTTCCTGCATCTGCTACGGCGCCTGTGGACCGAGGAGGACGTCACCTTCCACGGCGAGCACTTCCAGGTCACCGGCTCAACGGTCGCGCCACGCCCGTACCCCACCGGCGAGAGGACGTATCCCACGCTCTACTTCGGCGGCGCGTCCTCGGCCGCCGAACGGGTGTCGGCGGCCGAGGCCGATGTCCAGCTCTTCTGGGGTGAACCACTCGACGGGATCGCCGAACGCGTCGACCGGCTGAAAACGCTGAGCGAGCAGGTGGGCCGACGGCACAAGCCGCTGGAGTTCGGGCTGCGGATCACGACGCTGGTGCGCGACACCACCGAGGAGGCCTGGAGCGCGGCCGAGGAGAAGGTCGCGAAGATGGCGTCCGGTGCCGGCGAGACCGTTTGGACGGGGAATCGCAGGACCGCGGTCGGACAGCAGCGGCTCCTCGATCTCGCCCAACGCGGGGAGGTGCTCGACACCTGCCTGTACACCACCCCGGGCAGGTTCGGCGGTGGCGGAGCGGGGACCACCTGGCTGGTCGGCTCCGCCGAGGACGTCGCCCGGGCGCTCCACGGCTACCGCAAGCTCGGCATCACCCACTTCATCCTGTCCGACACCCCCTACCAGCGCGAGATCAGCCGCATCGGTGACCAACTGCTGCCCCTGCTGCGCGACCACGTCCATGGCCCCGCCCCGGCTCAGCGGCATTGCCATTCCTCGGCGAGCAGTTCGTAGGAGCGCACCCGGTCGGCGTGGCGGTGGGTGATGGTGGTGATGAGCAGTTCGTCCGCGCCGGTGGCTTCCTGGAGTTGTTCGAGCTGGTCGGCGACGCTCGCGGGTGAGCCGACGAACTGGGTCTCCACCCGGTCGGCGACCAGTTCCCGGTCCGCGTCGGCCCAGGGGTGGGCGCGGGCCTGTTCGGGGGTGGGGAAGGGAATGGCGCCCTCGGCGGTGCGGATGCTGCGGACCCACAGACCGTAGCCGGTGGCGCGGTCGCGAGCGGTCGCGTCGTCCTCGGCGACCACGACATCGGCGGAGACGCTGACGTACGGCTTGTCGAGTACGTCGGATGGCTGGAACGCGGCGCGGTAGGCCTCGGTGGCCTCCAGGACGGTGGCCGGGCTGACGTGGTAGTTGGCGGCGAAGCGCAGGCCGCCCCGGCCCGCGACCTGGGCGCTCTGCCCGCCGCTGCTGCCGAGGATCCACACCTGGACCTCGGCGCCTTCGCCGGGGATCGCGTGTGCTTCGACGCCGTCCGTGGAACGGTAGTCGCCGCGCAGGAGCGCGAGGATGTCGTCGATCTGTTCGCCGTAGTCCTGCGCTTCCGCGCCGGGCTGCTGGAGGAGCCGCCGCTGGAGCGCGATACGTGGCGACCCGCGCAGTCGCTGAAAGGTGAACTTGGGCGGGATGCGCAGGCCGTTGGGGGTACGCCCGTCGATGACGGGTGTCGTGGCGGGCGGCGCGTCGCCGGTGCGCTCGGTGGGGCGTCCGCCGGAGCGGCCGAGCCCGAGGTCGAGCCGTCCGGGGTGCAGGGCGTCAATCAGGCCGAACTCCTCGACGGTGGACAGGGCGGTGCGGTGGCCGAGCTGTACGGCCCCGGCACCGAGGCGGATCGTGGAGGTGGCGGAGGCGGTCAGGGCCAGGACGACGGCTGGCGAGGTCCCGGCCACGCCCGGGTTGAGATGGTGTTCGGCGAACCAGTAGCGCGCGTAGCCGAACCGCTCCGCCTGCTGGGCGAGGTCGATGCTGTTGCGCAGTGCCTCGGTGGCGGTGGAGCCGGAGGAGATGGGCACGAGGTCGAGGACGGCGAGGGGGATGCCGGACACGGTCGGAGTTCTCCTCAGCGGTCGGCGGACGGGGCGACGGGTTCGGGCGTGCCGAGCACCGGCGCCCAGTCGAATGGCGGATCGGGGATGTCACGTCGCAGTACGGGCGCGATGTCGGACTGGAAGAGCTCGAGCGAGGCGCGGTGCTGGGCATCGGTGAGCCCGCCCGCGTCCGCGTGCAGATGCAGCACGGTGTGCCCGAACTCCTGGTGGTAGCGGTGCACCTTCTCTATCACCTGCTGGCGGCTGCCGATCAGGGCCGAGCTGCGTTCGACGAAGTCCTCCAGGGTCGCAAACACCGGTTCGAGGCCGAGCTGCTTCTGGAAGGCCAGACGGCCTTCGAACACCGGCCGGTAGGCGGCGATGGCCTCCTGTGAGGTGCGGGCGGCGTAGTAGCCCGCTGTCCCGGCGCCGACCACGGCGCGGGCGGGGTCGTGGCCGTATGTCTCCCAGCGCTCCCGGTAGTGGCGGATCAGCTCGGCGTACGGCTCGATGGGGTGGGTGACGTTGGCCGAGAACAGCGGGTCGCCGTAGCGGGCGGCGAGGTCGACCGACTCCCGGCTGGTGGCGCTGCCGTGCCAGACCCGGATGGGCCGCTGGAGGGGCCTCGGCCACACCTCGGCGTCGGTCAGCGCGGGCCGGAAGCGCGGTGTGGCGGTCACCTTGTCCTGCCGCCAGATGCGGCGGAACAGCTCGTAGCCTTCGGCGTTGCGGTCCCACTGGTCCTCGGGGTGACCTGGTACAGCTCGCGCTGGGCGGTGCCGTTGCCCTTGCCGATGATCAGCTCGAGGCGGCCGGTGGAGAGGTGGTCCAAGGTGGCGTAGTCCTCGTAGGCGCGCACCGGATCGAGCAGGCTGAGGGTGGTCACCGCGGTGAACAGCCGGATCCGGGAGGTGAGTGCGGCGAGGTGGCCGAGCACGACCGGCGGTGAGGAGGAGATGAACGGCCGCTCATGGCGTTCGCCGACGCCGAAGCCGTCGAAGCCGAGCTCCTCCGCCAGCAGCGCGTTGTCGATCACCTCGCGGAAGCGCTCACCGGTGGGCTTCTGTATCCCCGTCACCGGGTCCGGGGCGTGCACGATGAGGGTGATGGCCAGGAATTTCATGACGCGGCCCGTTCCTGGTGCGCCTCGGTGCCGGGGTGTGCCAGGCCGAGGTGGTCGCGCAGGGTCGTGCCCTCGTACTCGGTGCGGAACACGCCGCGCTCCTGCAGCAGCGGGACGACGGTTTCGGCGAAGGTGTCCAGCCCACCGGGGGTGATGTGCGGGACGAGGATGAAGCCGTCACTGGCATCGGCCTGGACGAAGGAGTTGATGGTCTCGGCGACCGTGGCCGGGGAGCCGATGAAGGACTGGCGGTTGCCGGTCTCGATGACCAGGTCACGGATGGACCACTTGTTGGCCGCCGCCAGCTCCCGCCACTCCCGGGCGACGGCCAGCGGATCGCGGTACATCCGCACCTGGGCGCGGCCACGGGCGATGGTGTGCTCACCGGGGTCGGGGTCGATGTCCGGGAGGGGGCCGTCCGGGTCGTACGCGGACAGGTCACGGTTCCAGACGAACTCAAGGTGTTTGATCGCGGTGGCGCCGCTGACCTGTTGGCGGCGTACGTCCCGGGCCAGCTCCTGGGCCTCGGCGTCGCTGTCGCCGAGGACGAAGGTGGCCGCGGGCAGGATCAGCAGCTGGTCGTGGGTGCGGCCGTGGCGGGCGAGGCGGCCTTTGACGTCCGTGTAGAACGCCTGGCCTTCCTCGAGGGTGCTGTACCGGCTGAAGATGGCGTCGGCGCCGGCCGCGGCGAACTCCCGGCCCTCTTCGGAGTCACCGGCCTGGAAGATCACCGGGCGGCCCTGCGGGCTGCGCGGGACGTTGAACTGCCCGGCGATGTCGAAGTGCTGTCCCTGGTGGGCGAAGGCACCGGCCCGCGCGTCGTCGAGGAAGGTGCCGGATGCCTGGTCGGCGACGATCTCGTCACCACGCCAGGAGTCGAACAGCTCGGTGGCGGTGGCCAGGAACTCCTTGGCCCTGGAGTACCGCTGGTCCTGCGGGAGGAAGCCGCCACGGCGGAAGTTCTCCCCGGTGAAGGCGTCCCAGGAGGTGACGACATTCCACGCGGCGCGCCCGCCCGACAGATGGTCCAGGCTGGCGAACTGGCGGGCTACTTCGTAGGGCTCGTTGAAGGTGGAGTTGATGGTGCCGGTGAGGCCCAGCCGTTCGGTGACGGCGGCGAGCGCCGTGAGGATGGTGAAGGTGTCCGGCCGCCCCACGACGTCCAAGTCATAGATTTTGCCGCCCTGTTCACGCAGCCGAAGCCCTTCGGCGAGGAACAGGAAGTCGAACTTGGCACGCTCGGCGGTCCGCGCGAAGTGTGCGAACGAGCTGAACTCGATATGGCTGCCGGCCTGCGGATCGCTCCACACCGTGGTGTTGTTGACACCGGGGAAGTGGGCCGCCAGGTGGATCTGCTTGAGCGGTGTGCTCATGGTCGGGTGGTCCTTCCCGCTCAGATGGTGGCGTAGCGATTGGCGGGCCGGGCGAGGCCCAGCAGCCCGCGCAGGGTGTCGGCCTCATAGGACCGGCGGAAGGCGCCGCGGCGCTGGAGTTCGGGCACCAGACCGCGGGTGATCGCCTCGAGGTCGTGACCGATCGCACCGGGGCGCAGCCGGAAGCCCGACAGTCCGGTTCGCTGCCAGGTCAGAAGCAGATCAGCGAGCTGTGCGGGGGTCCCGGTGAACACCTTGGCGTCGCTGGTGTACGGGTAGCCCGCGAGGGTGTCCAGGCGCTCCAGGCGGGCGGCCGCGGCACCCGGTTCGTCGTCGAGGAACACCACCAGGTCGCCGAAGAGGTGCACGGGCTCCGCCGCGCGGCCCGCCGCGGCCTGGGCGGCGCGGATCTCGGCGATGACGGCGCGGGCCTGGTCCGTGTCGTGCGGGGTGACGTAGCCGATGTCGGTGGAGGTTGCCACCAGCCGGTAGGGCACGCTCTGATGGGCCAGTGCGCTGACGACCGGCTGTCCCTGAGGTGGCCTGGGCGTGATCGAGGGGCCCTTGACGCTGAACTGCCTGCCCTGGAAGTCGATGTAGTGCAGCTTGTCGCGGTCGATGAAGCGGCCGGTGGCGGCGTCCCGGATCTCGGCGTCATCCTCCCAGCTGTCCCAGAGGCGGCGTACCACCTCGATGTAGTCGGTGGCCTCCTCGAAGAGCTCGGCGGTCAGCTCCCGGACCACCGGGGTGTCCAGATCCTCGGGCCGAAGCGGGGAATGGTGCGGCGGCCGAAGTGTTCCGCCTCGTGGCGCCGCCTGGACACCCGGAGCCGCAGCCCCGCACGGCCGGTGCTGACGTAATCCAGGGTGGCGATCGCCTTGGAGATGTGGAACGGCTCGGTGTGGGTGGCGACGACGGTAGGCACCAGCCCGATGTGCCGGGTCACCGGTGCGACCCGGGAGGCGATGAGCACCGCGTCCAGCCGCCCGCGCACCTGGTCGGTGCGGCCGTCGGGCTCCGTGCGGTGCGAGGACTGGAGCGAGAGCCCGTCCTCGAAGGTCACGAAGTCGAGCAGACCGCGTTCGGCCTCGGTGACGACATCGGTCCAGTACGCGGCGTCGAACAGCTCACGGGGCCGGGCGTGCGGCTCGCGCCATGCGGCCGGGTGCCAGCCCGCCCCGTCGAGGGCGACAGCGAGATGCAGGGGTGTGGATGAGGACGTCGACGAGGACGTCGACGAGGACTCGGACACGAAGGGGTGCCTCCCTGGTCGGCCATAGGTGATCACCGCCCCTCATCGGGAGGGCGCGGTGTCCTTGAGGTGATCAGGTCAGCGGCGACAGAGCGCGCCGGCCACGCGCAGCAGGTCGATGTGGTGCCGGGAGTACAGGCGGACACCCCCGCGGAGGGCCGCAGTGGGCGCGGGCGGGCAGGTGATCGGTCGCGACACCATCGCCTCCCGTTCCCGTAGTCGACGGGCCTTCGGGCCCGGGTTGATATCTCTGAACGCTACGTGAGGTCGGTGACCTCACGCAATCGTCAACTCGGACGAGGCTGCGGCATATTCCATGGCGCCCATGGGTAGCCCGACGAGAGTGTGGGCGACCTCGCTGACGCGGGCACCCCGATGACGGGATCGGTGGAGATGTTCCGGACTGACGACACGCGGGCATGGGCCCGTCGGCATCCGCGGCCGGCGCACCCGCTCCGTCCTCGCTCCCTGACCCGGCGGCTGCACATCGACCTGCTGCGGATCTGCAGCTCCTACCGCCCAGCAGGCGCCCAGCCCCTCTGATCGCGACCGTTCTCAGGGAGCGGCCATCGCCTCAGGGGCCCGAGGCGCATTCAGCCACCGGCCCCTATCCACCCGGGCCTCGAGCGGTCCGGGGCCCGCCACGCGCTTGGAAGAGTCATGCCCGAGACGAATGCGCTCCGTTCATGTCACGACACATCCCCCATCCCACTCGCATCGCCCCACCGCATCCGCAGCCGCATCGGAACCGACCTCGCCGGCGGTTTCTATCCGGCACCGCACCGGTATGAGGTGTATCTGTCACCGGGACGTCCGCATTCGCTACGCGTCGCGATCACCCTGGCCCTGTTGCGGCTCAGCGATTCCATCGACCCCACTCGTCGCTTCCCCGGGGGCCACGGCTGACGCGGCGACAGCGTCCCTGCGCAGGGCCTACGAGGCCACCTGGCACCGCTACGACGGACCGCTGACCGTGCCCGCGCTGTGCGACCGGTGGAACGGGCGTGTGGTCAGCAACCACACGCCCGACATCCTCCGCGATCTCGCCGTGCGCCTCGGTGACCCCGGCGAACCGGGTCGGCCCCGTCTGCGTCCGGCGGTGCTCGCCGCCGGCATCGACGCCGTCCACGCTCTCGTGGCGGACCTCCCCGCCACGCTGGCGCCCCTCGATGCCCGGCTGGCCTCGGGGCCCTTCGTCCCGGGAGGAGAGCTGACCGCGGCGGATGTGGACCTGTGGGCGGTACTCGTGCACCTCGACGACCGCGACGCCGACGGGGCGCCCCTCGCCGCCCGGTATCCACGCCTCGCCGGCTATGTGCGCCGGCTGCGCTCCCATCCCGCCTTCCACCGTGGCCTCCTTCTCACCCACGGCGTGGCCGCGGAGGCCGCGTGACCGGCCCGGACAGCGGCACGGGCAGCCACCTGGCCCTGGATTCCGCCTCCCAGAGCCTGCTGTTCCGGCAGGCCCATACCGCCAACGCCTTCACTGACGGACCGGTCTCGGACGAGACCGTCAGGGAGATCCACGATCTGGTGAAATCCGTCCCCACCGCCTCCGGCGGGCAACCGCTGCGCGTGGTTCTGGTGCGCTCTGCGGCGGGCCGGGAGAGGCTGCTGCGCCACACGTCGCGGGGCAACCGGGATAAGACCGCGCGGGCACCGCTGGTCGCCGTGCTGGCCGTTGCGCGCCGGTCGGCCGTCCCGGACGGTGCGCTCCAGGCGGCGTACTTCATCATCGCGGTGCGCGCTGCCGGGCTGGCCGCCGGGCCGATGAGCGGATTCGACCCGGAGGGCGTCGATCGAGAGTTCTTCGCCGACACGAAGCACTCGGCGCTGATGGTGGTCAACATCGGCAGGCCGACACCGGACGGCCACCGCCCGCACGGGCCCCGGCTGGACTTCGCCCAGGTCTTCTCCAGCGTCTGAGCCCACCGTCGAAGGAAGGCCGAGTGGCCGCGGAGGCCGGAGGTCAGTCGAACTCCTCCCAGGTCGCCCCCGTGGCCGCGGCGGACACCAGAGCCGCAAGTTCCCGGACCGGCGCCGGCCGCTAGGATCTGTCGTCAAATGTCACGCCCACATCAGCAGCGATGCGAGGGTGATGGCCGCTTGGTAGGACTCGGCGGTCTTGTCATAGCGGGTGGCGATGCCGCGCCACTGCTTGAGGCGGTTGAAGCACCGTTCGACGACGTTGCGCCGCTTGTAGACGTGCTTGTCGAAGGCCGGCGGACGTCCGCCACGGCTGCCGCGTCGGAGCCGGTTGCGGATCTGGTCGGACCGTTCCGGGATGGTGTGCCGGATGTTCCGTTGCCGCAGCCAGGTGCGTATGGCCTTGGAGCTGTAGCCCTTGTCGCCGATGACGTGGCCGGGGCGGACCCGGGGCCGCCCCGGTCCCAGCCGGGGCACCCGGATCGCCTTCATCACGGCGGTGAACTGGGTGCAGTCGTTGGTGTTCCCGCCGGTGACGGTGAAGGCGAGCGGTCGCCCCACAGCGTCGCAGGCCAGGTGGATCTTGCTGGTCAGGCCGCCTCTGGACCGGCCGAGTCCCGGGGCGCAAAGCCCCCTTTTCGCGCCCCGGCCGCGTGCTGGTGGGCCCGGACAATCGTGGAGTCGACCGACACCAGCCACTCGATGTCCCCGGCCGCGTCGGCCCTGGCCTGGGCGGCCCGGAGCATCCGCTCGAAGGTGCCGTCCTTGGCCCACCGGCGGAAGCGGGTGTGCAGCGTGGCCCAGGAACCGTACCGCTCGGGCACATCCCGCCAGGCCGTACCGGTCCGGAACTTCCACACGATCCCGTTGAGGACCGTCCGGTCGTCCAGCCGCCTGCGGCCCCGCTCGGACCGGGGCAGCAACGGCTGCACGAAGGCCCACTCGGCATCGGACAGTTCATGGCGACGTATCACCCGACCATAATCCCCGACCGAAGATCATTTGACGACAGATCCTAGGGCAGCCGAGCCGCGCGCATGAACCGAGAGATGGCGCCCCACACCTCCGGGAGCCGCCACGGCCACTGATACGGGCCGGGCTACGGGTGGGGCGCCGGTCTCCCCCGTGTCCCCGCCCGCTGCGTCGCGTCGTGGACCGGCTCGAGGGGGCCGGGTACGCCGCCGTCCGTTCGCCGGCCGCGCAGGGCGGATACCGCCAGCGCTACGGCCGGCACGCCCGCGCAGGTGAGGCTCGCGTGCCAGGAGGCAGACCGGTGCTGGGCGGTCCCCCGCGCCGCGGCCCGCTGGTGGCGGAGGTACTGGGCAGGATCGGCGGTCGGGATGTCTCGATCCTCCTGCAAGGACTACGACCAGCTGGTGCTGTCGCCGCTGCCGGGCAGGAGACTGGGGGCCGGGGAGCCTGAGCTGATCGACGGCTCCTGGGCACGCAGGGCGTTCCTCCTCGCCGCCACGGTCGAAGAGCCCCGGGTGGACGGGGTGCGGATGTTCCTGCCGCTTCTCGACGGCAGCGACACCGTGGGGGTGCTGGCACTCACTCTCGACAGCATCGATGACGACGTTCGTCGGTTGCTGCGGCGAATGGCGGTCCTGGTCGCCGACCTGCTGGTCACCAAGAACAGCTACACCGACCTGTTCCTGCGGACCCGGCGCCGCGAAGCGATGAGCGTGGCCGCGGAGATCCAGTGGTCGTTGGTGCCCCCGATGACCATAGCCACACCGCAGGTCGCGGTGGCGGGAATCCTCGAGCCCGCCTACGACATCGCAGGTGACAGCTTCGACTACGCCCTCAACGGGGACATCCTGCACGTGGCCGTCATCGACGCGATGGGTCACGGCCTGGACGCCGCCGTCCTGGCGACCGTCGCCATCGGCGCCTACCGGCATGCCAGACGCACCGATGTCGGACTGGCCGAACTCTATGCGTTCTGGACGCCGCCATCGACGGCAGTTCGGGCCCGATCACTTCGTCACAGCGCAGATGGTGCGCCTGGATGTCGCAACGGGCCACCTGCAATGGGTCAACGCCGGCCACCCGGCGCCTCTGCTGATCCGCGGCCTCCGGGTCGTCCAGGCGCTGGAGAATCCGGGCACCCTGCCGGTGGGTTTCGGGGACGCTCAGCCGCAGATCAGCGAGCAGACGCTGGTTCGTGGCGACCGCATCCTCTTCTTCACCGACGGCCTGGTCAAGGAGCATGAGACGGGCGGCGAGCAGTTCGGCGAGAATCGCCTGATCGACTTCATCGAGCGCGCGGGGCGGGCGGGCGAAGGCGCACAGGAGACGGTACGGCGCCTTTCGCACGCGCTGATGCGCGGACGCGGCGGGATCACCACAGACGACGCGACCCTGTTCCTTGTCGAGTGGCGCGGGGGTACCGCCGATCACCTCGCCGCTGTGGAGACCGCGTAAGAGGGCATCTCGACGGGGCTCCCCGGGTCGACAGGGCCGGAGCGCTGCGGATCGGGGGCGGTTGCGTCCGCCGTCAAGCGGATGAGGCCAGGGCGCTCGGTACGGGCTGGGAGCCATGAGCGGGTGCGGGTGCGGGTGCGGGTGCGCGGTGGAGCCCGGCTCTGTGGGCACGCGGCATCCGACTGGGCGACTTATCCGGTTTGCGGCTTACAGGTGGGCACCCGTAGCCTGAAGCGCAAGCCAGGTCGGTGACTATCCGTCCACCGTCCGCGCCATGAGGTGACGAAGCCCAGTGGCGTGACCGGTACCGCCCCCTCGCAGAGGAGTACGGGATGCCCGTACAGCCTGCCCTTCGCACGCTGCACAGTCGTCTCGCCGGCCCGCTGCTGAAGGCAGCAGGCTGGCTCACCACCCCCGCGCACCCCGACGACTACCTCGCGCTGCTGGACCCGCTGCTGTCCACCCGGCACCCCAGCGGGCGCGTGGTGGCGGTACGGCCGGAGACGGCCGACGCCACCACCCTCGCCATCAGGCCCGGCCGAGGCTGGGCCGGCCACCGGGCGGGGCAGTACCTGCCCGTCGGCGTGGAGATCGACGGGGCCTGGCACTGGCGAACGTACTCGCTCACCTGCCCCGAGCGGCCGGGCGGGCTCCTGCGGGTCACCGTGAAGGCGGTACCCGGCGGCCGGGTCTCGCCACGCCTGGCGTACCGCACCGCTCCGGGCACCGCTCTGCGGCTCGGCCCCGCCCAGGGCGACTTCACCCTGCCCGATTCACTCCCGGACCGGATGCTCCTGCTGACGGCCGGCAGCGGCATCACCCCGGCCATGGGCATCCTGCGCACGCTCGCCGCCTGCCCGGAGCCCCGTCCGGACGTGGTGCTCGTGCACTGCGCGCCCACACCGGCCCGGATGATCTTCCGTACCGAGCTCCGGGACCTCGCCGGCCGGCAGCCCTGGCTGCACTTCCACGAGCACTGCACACGGCCCGCGCTCGGCCGTCTGACGCCCGGACGACTGGTACAGCTCTGCCCGGACTGGGACGAGCGCGACACCTGGGCCTGCGGACCGGCCGCCATGCTCGACGCCGCCGAACAGCACTGGGCGAGTGCCGGCCGGTCCCACCGGCTGCGGGTGGAGCGCTTCAGCCTCACCCCGCCGCTCCCGACCCATGCCGCGGACGGGGCGGCCGCGTCCGCTTCACCCGCACCGGTACCGCGGCGGACGCGGGCGCGGCCGCACCGCTCCTGGAAGTGGGCGAGCAGGCAGGAGTCGCCATGCCGTACGGCTGCCGACGCGGCATCTGCTTCGGCTGCGCCGCTCGGCTCGTCCACGGCCGGGTGCGCGACCTGCGCACCGGCCAGGTGCACGGCGAACCCGGCGACCTCATTCAGACCTGCGTCTCCGCCGCGCAGGGCCAGCTCGCCCTCGAGTTGTGAACCACCGCCCGTTCGGTACGGCACCCGCCCATCCCCGACACTCGAGGAGAAGACCCCGTGACGGCACAGCCCCTCGCTCCCTCTCCCGCCGAGCTGACCGACCAGCAGATCGAGGCCTTCGGCCAGGAACTCAACCAAATCCGCGCCGATGTCCTGGCCGAGCGCGGCGCCGCCGACGCCCGCTACATCCACACGGTGATCGCCGCGCAACGCGGGCTGGAGACCGGCGGCCGAGCCGCCCTCGCCGTGTCCCTTTTCCCGCCCGCGTGGGTGGTCGGCACCGCGATGCTCTCCACAGCCAAGGTCCTCGAGAACATGGAGCTGGGCCACAACATCCTGCACGGCCAGTGGGACTGGATGCGCGACCCGGCCATCCACTCCACCACCTGGGAGTGGGACCACCTCACCCCCGCCGACGCCTGGCGGCATACCCACAACGACCTGCACCACACCTGGACCAACGTGGTGGGCCGCGACCGCGACCTCGGTTATGTGGTCAGCCGGATGAGCGCCGACCAGCCCTGGCACCCCGTCCACCTCGCCCAGCCGCTCTACAACGCGCTGCTCCCGCCGGTCTTCGAGTGGGGCATCGCCCTGTACGACCTCGAACCCGACGCGGTCGCCGCCGGCCGCAAGAGCGTACGCGCCTTCCTCGGCGGCCTCGGCGGCCTGGCCCGCAAAGCCATCCGCCAGCTCGCCAAGGACTACCTCCTGTTCCCCCTGCTCGCCGGCCCCTCCGCCCTGCCCTGCCTGCTGGGCAACCTCGCCGCCAACACCGTACGCAACGTGTGGTCGCACACTGTCATCTTCTGCGGCCACTTTCCCGACGACGTGCAGACCTTCAGCGAGGAGCAGGTCGAGGGCGAGACCCGCGCCCAGTGGTACCTGCGGCAGATCCAGGGCTCGGCCAACATCGAGGGCAGCACCCTGTTCCACATCCTGACCGGCAACCTCAGCCACCAGATCGAGCACCACCTCTACCCCGACCTGCCCAGCAACCGCTACGCCGAGATCGCTCCACGGGTACGCAAGGTCTGCGAACAGTACAAGATCCCTTACACCACAGGGCCGCTCCTCAAGCAGTACGCCTCCACCTGGGGCCGGATCCTGCGCCACGCGCTGCCGGGCCGTCACTGAGACCCGGGGGGGTGATGCGCCCGCCGGCCAACGGCACCTCGTCCTGGATGTCCTCATTGTTCATGGTCCAGCCTCCTGCCAGGACGCCAGGTGAAGTTCAGGACCGGCGGTGGCCCCGCCTCCGCTCATCCGGGGCAAGCAGACCGCTGCCCATCGCGGCGGCGAAGGAGTCCGGCCAGTCACCGGGTGCGCGGCAGGACGTCAGCCTCCTGGCGCGGCGCGGGCGTACCGGGGCACCGGGCCTGATGCCCGGCATACCACGGTCCGGCCTCCTCCGGCAGGAGGTTGAACTCCGCCCTGTGCCAGGCGCGGCAGGTGGCCGTGCGCGTCTCCTCGTTGTACGCGTACGGCCGCTTCGACGCGGAGGCAGGCCGGCTCATGGGCACCCGCCGCACCGTTGGGGAGCCGCGCCGAGGGCCTGTCCGGTCGGAGCCGGACCGGGCCTGTGTGCTCCGCTCAGGACCTGGCGCACCGGCCGGTCAAGGGTGGCGGCTGCCCGGTCCAGGCGCTCCCATGGGGTGGCGGCTCCTTGCTGGTGGGCCTCGATGATCTGCTCCAGTCGTGCGAGCTCGTGCCGATCGCGTTCATGCCGGATCGGGGGCGCGAGCGGGTCGGCGACGGTCTCCGTAAGTTCGGCGGCCTACTGGCGGACGTGCTCGATGTCGCGGTCGGTGCGCGCGATGTTCGGGCACTTGGGGCGGCAGTCGTCGAGGTCCGGGGTCACCATCGGGTCGTCCGCGGCCCCTCTCAGCTGGCAGGCGGCGGTGGCCGGGTTGAGGACGCAGGTCATGCCCTGGCCGTGGTGGATCTACAGGCGCGGGTCACCGAGGAGATCGCGGGCCTGGCGGTCGCTGGTCAGGACGCGGCCGGCGAACTCGCGGCTGGCCGCCGTCACCCGGTAGCGGGCGGTCGGCGTCGGTGGCGTCGCGCCGCGCGTCAGCGACGGCCGTCTCGTCGTGCTCGCCGAGGAGATTGGCCAGCTGAGCATGTGGGCGGTGCAGGTGAAGTGCTCCAGGCCCAGGTTCTGGATGCGCTCGTTCGCGACGTCGAAGGTGTCCTCCCAGCCCCGCCCGTCGCGCGGCAGGCCGTCCTCGTTGAGCCAGAGTGCCACCGGCTCCAGGCCCTGCTCAGTCCGGCGGAACAGCCGCAGCCGGGTGCGGGGCCCGACCTCGTTCCACGGCCGCGTCTCGGTGCCGCCGTGAGCGCCTCGGAAGGTCACCGACTCCGACCCCTGAGTCGCCAGGACCAGCCGCAGCCCGGTCACCCGCTCGTAGCGGCCCGCGGCCTACTGTTAGGCCCGCCGCACCGCGGCCGCGCGAGCGCACTCGCCGTAGGACAGCAGGGACTTCATCACCGCGCGGCGCACCCAGTACGGGTGTCCGTACCCGCCCTTGGCGCAGGCGTCGGCCAGCTCCAAGGTGTAGTAGCCGCGGCGGCGGTCGAAGGGCGGCAGCTACGGAAACACCACGCTCGCCCACTCCGACACCCGCAGACCGGTGCCGTAGAGGCCGTCGCAGAACGCCACATCGCGCTGTTCGTTGCGACCCCGCCACCACCGGTCCGGGCGCCTGGACAGATCCATGCCGCGAATGCCCAGGTCCAGCCACCGCTTGTAGCCGCGGGCGTCGAGCCACTTGACGTCCTCGCTGCGGATCGCCCGCGGAGCATCGAAGTCGTCGAAGGGGTTCGCGACGCGGTGGCGGCTCATCCAGCGGTAGAACTTCTTCAGTCCCGCGAGGTCGCGGGTGAATGAGTTCGTCTGCACCCGCTCGGCGTCCGCCGGGTCGGTCACCCTCCGGAACAGGAACTCCTCCGCGTCGTCCTCGGCCGCATCCCACCAGTTGACCTGCACCCGCAGTAGGTAGTTCAACCACACCCCGACCGAGTACGTGTAGTCCCTGTACGTCCGCTCGGCGAGGTTGCGCCACTTCGCCGACCCCAGGCAGGCGTTGACCCGAAGGTCCGGCCGACCGTCCGGCCCGATCAGGAACCGCTGTCCGTCCCGTACACCCAAGGTCCGGGCCCGTGCCGCCAGACCCGCTCCGACGCCGGGCAGCAGCTCATCGAGCCCGTCGAAGGACAGGCCGATGTCATAGCGGTGTACCTGCCAACATCGAGCACCGTTCTCCCCCACGAGAACGACAACGACGTTGTGCAACAACAGTCACTGGATACAGAACCTGGGCCTCGCACGAGCCTTCCAGCGCCCACGTCGCCGCCGCGCAGACCGAGAACGTCGGATGCGGAACGTTGACCACGTTGCTGGAGATCACCTCGATCCGCCCGGATCCGTTGTTCCTCAGGGCGGGCAGGAGGCGGCGGGTGAGATCCATCGCGCCTATCAGATGCGTTTCGAGGATGTGCCGACATGGCTCGCCGGACAGGTCCTCGAAGAACCCCGTCGTGGTTTGGCCCGCGTTGTGCAGCACCGCGCTCAGATTTGCGCCGGTGATCTCGAGAACCCGCTCGACCGCCTCCCGGTGTGAAGAGTCGGAGGCCACATCAAGCGGGTCTTCCTCTTCAGCCGGGACGCGCCGCCTCACACCCCGTAACCTCCGTCGACGTCGAGCATCTGACCGGAGATGAAACCGGCTCGGTCGGAGGCCAGGAAGCACACAGCCTCGGCGATGTCGCTCGCGGATCCGAACCGCCGCAGGGGGATGTTGCCGCGGGCGACCTCCATGGCCCGTTCGTCCAGGTCGCCCGAACCGATCAGCCGGGCGGCCATTCCGTCGAGCAGCATTCCGGGGCCCACACAGTTGGCACGCACCCCGAACCGGCCCTCCTCCGCGGCGAATCCCCGTACCAGCGCTTCAACGGCCCCCTTCGGCCCGGCGGAAAGGCCGTCCCGGACCGGGAATCGACGGGTGGCGGCCGTGGTGACCGCGACGATGCCGCCCCTGGTCGCGCGCAGCCGCGGCAGGGCCGGCCGCACCAGGTTGAAGAAGGCGATCGCGTCCGCCTCGATCTGCTGCCGGAACCGGTCCGGCGTCACCCGGCTCAGATGCACCATGGGCACATGCGGACCAGCCGCGTAGACGAGCGTGTGGATGCCGTCGAAGCGGTCCGCGGCCTCGTCCAGAAAGCGCGCCGTCGCGTCGGCGTCCGACAGGTCCAGCGGCCAGGCGGCCGCTCGGACGCCCGTCGCCTCGGCCTCCGCGACCAGGGCAGCCCCGGCCTGGGCGTTCTTCCGGTACGTCAGTGCCACATGGCTGCCGCGCCCGGCCAGCATGCGGGTGATGGCGGCTCCGATGCCACCCGTGGCACCAGCGATCACGGCCGCACCCGGTCGACCGTCGAAGTCCCGCATCCGATTCTCCTGTGTGTCGCCGCCGCGCCTACGCATTGATCAACAGCCCCTCGTGCTGCCCGTCGTCCGCGGGGACGGCCACCCCGCCGGTACCGCCGCCGCGCCGCCGCAGCTCGTAGGCCGGCGTCAGCACCATGCGCGCACCCGACATGCCGACCACATGCCCGAAAGCCGGCGCCCCGCCGTTCACCTTGACCCGCCCCAAGGGGACGCCCAGTGTTCTCGCGGCCTCGGCCGCGACTCCGGCCGACTCCTCATGGATCTCGAAAAGCGCGAGATCCGGCACACCGAGCGTGCCGCCGCGCCGCCGAGCGTCGCGCACCGCGCCCACCTCAGGGTCCAAGCCGGGCTCCGCTCACCGACGCGCCATGAGCGCCGATCGGCCGCGGACCGGTCATCGGGTGCCATAGACCGGCCGTGGGGTTTCCGAGGCGGCGAGCAGCCCCAGCGCCGCCCCGCCCGCCTCCGCCGGACTCCATCGGGCCCCTTTGTCGGCGGTCGGTCCGGGCCGCCAGCCCTCCATGACGGTGATCCGGCCGCCCTCCACCTCGAAGACACGTCCGGTGACCCCTGTGGAGGCGGCTGAGCCCAGCCAGACGACCAGCGGGGAGACGTTCTCCGGGGCCATCGCGTCGAATCCGCCCTCGCCCGGCGCCGCCATCGTCTCGGCGAAGGTGTGCTCGGTCATGCGGGTGCGCGCGGCCGGGGCGATGGCGTTGACCTGTATGCCGTACCGGCCCATCTCGGCGGCGGCGACGAGCGTGAGGCCGATGATTCCGGCCTTCGCGGCGGAGTAGTTGCCCTGACCGACACTGCCGAGCAGGCCGGCGCCCGAGCTGGTGGTGACGACCCGCGCCTGGGGCGTCCGGCCGCCCTTCGCCTCGGCGCGCCAGTGTTCGGCGGCGTGTTTGAGCGGCAGGAAGTGGCCCTTGAGGTGGACCCGCATGACGGCGTCCCAGTCGTCCTCGTCCAGATTGACGAGCATCCGGTCGCGGAGGAACCCGGCGTTGTTGACCAGGGTGTCGAGCCGCCCGAATGCCTCCAGGGCGGTCGTGACCAGCGAGGCGGCGCCGTCGGTCGTCGCGATGTCACCGCCATGTGCGACCGCCTCACCGCCCAGGGCCCTGATCTCGTCCACGACCCGCTGGGCCGGACCGTCCGTCTCCGCGGCGCCGTCCAGTCCCACACCGAGATCGTTGACCACCACCTTCGCTCCCTCGGCGGCGAGCGCGAGGGCGTGGGCCCGGCCGAGTCCGCGGCCGGCCCCGGTGACGACCGCGACGCGTCCGGAGCAGATTCCGGTCATCTTCAAGTCTCCTTGTTGGCTGTGGCGGCGTCGAGGAAGGCGGGGCGTTCCCCGCCGCCGTGGACGAGCAGGCTCGCGCCGGAGATGTACGCGGCGCGGTCCGAGGCGAGGAAGACGCAGGCGTCGCCGACCTCGGAAGGCTCCGCGAGGCGTCCGAGCGGCACGGTGCGGCCGACGGCGGCGACGCCCGCCTCGTCTCCGTAGTGCAGAGGGGTGAGTTCGGTGCGGACCATGCCGAGGACGAGCGTGTTGATCCGTATGGTCGGTGCCCACTCCACGGCCATGGAGCGGGCGAGGCTCTCCAGTCCCGCTTTGGCTGCGCCGTAGGCGGCGGTGCCCGGGGAGGGGCGGGTGCCGCTGACGCTGCCGATCATGGTGATCGAACCGCCTGCCGCCTGGCGGCCCATCACCTCGTACGCGGCCAGGGAGGCGGTCAGCGGGGCGAGCAGGTTCAGCTCGATCACCCGGGCGTGCCGCTCGGGCCCGCCGTTGCCCAGTGTCCGGAACGGGGTGCCCCCGGCGTTGTTGACGAGGCTGTCCAGCCGTCCGTGGTCGGCGGCCACCCGGGCGAAAAGTTCCCTCACGGCTTCCGGATCGCGCAGGTCGACGGGGAGGAATCGGGCCGTGCGGCCATCCGCCTCCACCGTCGCGTCCGGGGTTCTGCGCGCGCAGACCACGACCTCGGCGCCCGCTTCGAGGAAGGCCCGCGCGATCCCCGCGCCCACGCCCCGGGTGCCGCCGGTCACTACGGCGACCCGGCCCGACAGGTCGCAAGCCACGCTCACCATGAACCTCCCGCTGTATGCGATCCACTGCTACCGTACCTAACAAATGCTTGGTAGAAAGGTAGCTGATGCGCTCATGGGTGTCTCCACCTCCGAGACGGAAAAGGGCGTCGCCGTTGTCACCGTCGACTTTCCGCCCGTCAACGCCCTGCCCGTGCGGGGCTGGTACGACCTGGCCGACGCGATACGTGTGACGGGCCGGGACCCCGGCGTGCGGTGCGTCGTGCTCACCGCCGTTGGACGCGGATTCAACGCGGGCGTCGACATCAAGGAAATGCAGCGCGACGACGGCCACGGTGCCCTGATCGGAGCCAACCGCGGCTGCTTCGAGGCGTTCGCCGCGGTGTACGAGTGCGAAGTCCCGGTCATCGCGGCCGTACAGGGCTTCTGCCTCGGTGGCGGCATCGGACTGGCGGGCAACGCCGACGCGATCGTGGCGAGCGAGGACGCGGTCTTCGGGTTGCCGGAACTGGACCGGGGCGCGCTGGGGGCCGCGACCCATCTGGCACGGCTGGTCCCCCAGCATCTGATGCGCGCCCTCTACTACACCTCGCGCACCGCCACCGCCGAGGAGCTTCATCGGCACGGCTCGGTGTGGAAGGTCGTCCCGCGCGCGGAGTTGCGGAGTGCGGCCCGGGAACTGGCCCGGGAGATCGCCGCCAAGGACGGATATCTGCTGCGGCTGGCCAAAGCCGCCATCAACGGCATCGACCCCGTGGACGTCCGGCGCAGCTACCGCTTCGAGCAGGGCTTCACCTTCGAGGCGAACCTCAGCGGGGTCGCCGACCGGGTCCGCGCCGCCTTCGGCGCGGACGAGGACAGAGGCGAGGAGGGGCAGTCTTGAGCAGGGACAAGACCATGACCGCCGATGAGGTCGTCGCCCGCTTGGAGACCGGCATGACGATCGGCATCGGCGGCTGGGGATCGCGGCGCAAACCCATGGCTCTCATACGGGCCCTCCTGCGCTCGGACATCGCCGATCTGACCGTTGTCTCCTATGGCGGCCCGGACGTCGGCCTGCTGGCCGCTGCCGGGAAAATCCGCAAGCTGATCGCGGCGTTCGTCACGCTCGACTCCATACCCCTCGAGCCGCACTTCCGCTCCGCCCGGGAGCGGGGTGCGTTCGAGATGACGGAGCTGGACGAGGCGATGTTCATGTGGGGGCTGACCGCGGCCGGGCACCGTCTGCCGTTCATTCCGATCCGGGCGGGCCTCGGCTCGGATGTGATGAGGGTCAACCCGCAGCTGCGCACGGTGCGCTCCCCGTACGGCGACGGCGAGGAACTCGTCGCCGTCCCGGCACTGCGCCTGGATGCCGCGCTCGTCCACCTCAACCGGGCCGACGCGCGGGGCAACGGCCAGTACCTCGGGCCCGATCCCTACTTCGACGACCTGTTCTGCGAGGCCGCGGACCAGGCGTATCTCTCCTGTGAACGGATTGTGGACAGCGCGGAGTTGCAAGCGGAACACGGCCCCCAGACCCTGCTGGTCTCCCGGGCGTACATCAACGGAGTGGTCGAGGCTCCGGGCGGCGCGCACTTCACCTCATGCGCCCCTGACTACGACCGCGACGAGGCTTTCCAGCGAGCCTACGCACAAGCCGCCACCGCTCCCGAGGAGTGGCGACGTTTCACCGAGCAGTTCCTGTCAGGAGACGAGGACACCTATCAGGCCGCCGTCGCGGCGTTCGCCAAGGAGGCCACATGAGCGAGCGCGTGACCCGGGCCGAATGCTGTGTGGTGGCCTGCGCCGAGGCGTGGCGCGGCGACGGGGAGATCCTGGCGAGCCCGATGGGCATCGTGCCCACGATCGGTGCGCGGCTGGCGAAGCTCACCTTCTCCCCCGACCTGCTGCTGACCGATGGTGAGGCGCTGCTGATCGGCGACGTCCCGGCGGTGGGCAGCGGTTCCCAGGTGACCGAGGGCTGGCTGCCGTACCGTCGGCACCTGGCGATGGTCGCCGGCGGGCGGCGCCACGTCATGATGGGCGCCAGCCAGCTCGACCGGTACGGCAACCAGAACATCTCGTGCGTCGGCGACTGGGCAAAGCCACGACGGCAGCTCCTCGGCGTACGCGGGGCCCCCATCAACACGCTCAACAACCCGACGAGTTACTGGGTCCCCCGGCACTCGCCACGCGTCTTCGTCGAGCGGGTGGACATGGTCTCGGGGGTCGGCTACGACCGGGCGGCGGCCGCCGAGCCCGTGACGACGCGCTTCCACGAGATCCGCCGTGTCCTCACCGATCTGGCGGTGCTGGACTTCGCCACGCCCGACCGCTCCCTGCGGCTGTGCTCCGTGCATCCCGGCGTCACAGTGCACCAGGTGCGAGAGGCCACCGGTTTCCCGCTGACCGTCCCGGACGAGGTGCCGTACACCCGTATGCCGTCGGCGGAGGAACTGCGCCTGATCCGGGAGGTCCTCGACCCGAAGGAGCTGCGCGACCGCGAGGTGAGGGCATGAACGGTGTCACGATCGCGACGCCACTGACCAAGCTGGTCGGGGTCCGCCATCCCATCGTCCAGACGGGCATGGGCTGGGTGGCCGGGCCCCGGCTCGTCTCGGCCACGGCGAACGCCGGTGCGCTGGGCATCCTCGCCTCGGCGACGATGACACCGGATCAGCTGCGGGCGGCGGTCCGCGAGGTCAGATCTCGTACGGACGCGCCGTTCGGGGTCAACCTGCGGGCGGACGCGGGGGACGCGGCCGAGCGGGTACGGATCATCGTGGAGGAGGGCGTGCGGGTCGCCTCGTTCGCCCTCGCCCCCTCCCGCGAGCTGATCGCCCGGCTCAAGGACGCCGGAGTCATCGTGATCCCGTCCATCGGCGCGCGCCGGCACGCGGAGAAGGTCGCCGCCTGGGGCGCGGACGCGGTGCTCGTCCAGGGCGGCGAGGGCGGTGGCCACACCGGGAACGTCGCCACCACCGTGCTGCTGCCCCAGGTCGTGGACGCCGTGGACCTCCCCGTCGTCGCCGCGGGCGGCTTCTTCGAGGGCCGTGGCCTGGTCGCGGCGCTCGCCTACGGGGCGGCGGGGGTGGCGATGGGCACCCGATTCCTGCTGACGTCGGACAGCACCGTCCCACGCGCCGTGCAGGCCCGCTATCTCCAAGCCTCGGTCCAGGACGTCACGGTCACCACGAAGGTGGACGGACTCCCCCACCGGATGCTGCGCAGCGAACTGGTCGACACCCTGGAGCGTTCCGGCCGGACGGCGGCGCTGCTGCGCGCCGTGCGCCACGCCGCGTCCTTCAGGAAGCTGTCCGGCCTGAGCTGGGCGCGGATGGTCCGTGACGGTCTGGCCATGAAGCACGGCAAGGAGCTCACCTGGAGTCAGGTCCTGCTGGCCGCCAACACCCCGATGCTGCTGCGGGCCTCCATGGTCGACGGCCGCACGGACCTCGGAGTGATGGCGTCGGGACAGGTCGCGGGCCTCATCGAAGACCTGCCGTCATGCGCGGAGTTGGTCGAGAGGATCATGGCTGAGGCGCATACCGCGCTGGGACGCCTGCCCCAGGCCACCTGAGCGCCCTCCGCAGCAGCCGATCCGCGTGCGGCCGCCGACCCCAGTGATCGGGTCGGCGGCGGCAGGCGGGTGTGCGCGTCAGAGCCGTTCGATGATGGTGACGTTGGCCTGGCCGCCACCCTCACACATGGTCTGCAGACCGAACCGGCCCCCGGTGCGCTCCAGTTCGTGCAGCAGCGTCGTCGTCAGCTTGGTGCCGGTCGCGCCGAGCGGGTGGCCGAGCGCGATGGCGCCGCCATTGACGTTGACCTTCTCCGGGTCCGCGCCGGTTTCCCTCAGCCACGCCAGCACGACGGGTGCGAACGCCTCGTTGATCTCCACCAGGTCGATGTCGTCGAGTGACATCCCGGACTTCTTCAGGGCGTAGGCCGTGGCCGGGATGGGGGCGGACAGCATCCGGATCGGGTCCTCTCCACGCACCGACAGATGGTGGACGCGGGCGCGCGGGGTCAGGCCGTGCTCGGCGACCGCCCGCTCGGAGGCGACGAGCAGCGCGGAGGCGCCGTCGGAGACCTGCGAGGAGACAGCGGCGGTCAGCCGGCCGCCCTCGACGACCGGTGCCAGAGAAGCCATCTTCTCCAGTGAGGTGCCCCGGCGCGGCCCCTCATCGGCCGTCACCTCCCGGTACGGGACCAGCTCGCGGTCGAAGCGGCCCTCGTCGATGGCCCGTATCGCGCGCTGGTGGGAGCGGAGCGCGAACTCCTCCATCGCCTCCCGGCTGATGCCCCACTTCTCGGCGATCAGTTCCGCTCCGTAGAACTGGTTGACGGGCCGGTCGCCGTAGCGGGCCCGCCAGCCCTCGGAGCCCGCGTACGGGCCGTCGTCGAGGCCGAGCGGTTCGGCGGCCCGGCGGCTGGCGAAGGCGATGGGGATCATCGACATGTTCTGCACCCCGCCCGCGACCACCAGGTCCTGGGTGCCGGAGAGCACGCCCTGCGCGGCGAAGTGCAGGGCCTGCTGGGAGGAGCCGCACTGGCGGTCCACCGTGGTCCCGGGTACTTCCTCCGGCAGCCCGGCGGCCAGCCAGCAGGTGCGCGCGATGTCCCCGGCCTGCGGGCCGACGGTGTCCAGGCAGCCGAAGACGACGTCCTCGACGGCGGCCGGGTCGGCGCCGGAGCGCTCCATCAGCGCCTTCAGCACATGGGCGCCGAGGTCGGCGGGGTGCACGGCGGACAGGGCGCCGTCGCGTTTGCCGACCGGGGTGCGTACTGCTTCGACGATGAATGCCTCGGGCATGGCTGCTGCTCCTTTGCGGGGTCTCTATGTCTGTACGGCGATCCCGTCCAGCACCATCGACAGGTACTGGCGGGCGATTTCCTCGGGGCTGTGCTGGCCGCCGGGCCGGTACCAGGACGCGGCGACCCAGACGGTGTCCCGTACGAAGCGGTAGGTGAGCCGGGCGTCCAGGTCGGCACGGAAGGCGTGGGCCGCGACGCCGCGTTCCAACGTCCCCAGCCACGCCTTCTCGAACTTCTCCTGCGCTGCGGCGAGGTAGGCGAAGCGGGGCTGCGCGGACAGTTGCCGGGATTCCTTCTGGTAGATCGCCACGGCGGCGCGGTGCCGGTCGATCTCCCGGAAGGACTCGGTGACCAGGGCCTCGATGGTCGCCCGGGGGGCGAGGTCCGCTTCCAGTACGGCGTCGTATCCGGCCCACAGCTCGTCCAGGAAGCCGGACAGGATCTCGTCGAGCATCGACTCCTTGGAGTCGAAGTGGTAGTAGAGGCTGCCCGCGAGCATTCCCGCCGCGTCCGCGATCTGCCGGACGGTCGTCGCGCTGTAGCCCTGCTCGGCGAAGACGTCGGCCGCGACCGCGAGCAGTTCGGCACGTCGCGCGGGCGACGGGCTCATCGCGGGCTTCTTCTTGCCGGTCCCCGGCACGCTGGTGTTCCTTGTGTTCGGCACCCGGCCATTGTCGTCTCACGCCCGCTGGCTGCTGACCGAGACGATCTCGCCGGTCATGTACGAGGAGTAGTCGCCGGCCAGGAAGACGATCACGTTGGCGACCTCCCAGGGCTCGGCATAGCGGCCGAACGCCTCCCGCTCGGTGAGCTCGGCCAGTAGCTCGGCCGTGGTCACCTTCACCAGATGCGGGTGCATCGCCAGACTCGGGGCGACCGCGTTGACCCGCACGCCGTAGTCGGCCGCCTCCACGGCCGCGCAGCGGGTCAGCGCCATGACTCCGGCTTTGGCGGCGGCGTAGTGGGCCTGCCCGGCCTGTGCGCGCCAGCCGACCACCGAGGCGTTGTTGACGATCACGCCTCCGGCGCCCGCCGACTTCATCCGGCGCAGCGCGGCGCGGGTGCAGCGGAAGGTGCCGTTCAGGGTGACGTCGAGGACCGTGCCCCACTGTTCGTCGGTCATCTCCGTGAGCGGGGCAGTGCCGCCGAGCCCGGCGTTGTTGACCACGACGTCGAGGTGCCCGTGCCGCTCCTCGGCGAGGTCGAGCAGGTCCGAGATCTGCCGCTCGTCGGTGACATCGCAGGGCAGGCCCGCGACCCGGTCGACGCCGAACTCCTCGGACAGCGCGTCGCACGTCTCCTTCAGCCGGCGCGCGTGGGCGTCACCGATGACGATGCGGGCGCCCTCGTCGAGAAATCTGCGTGCGGTGGCCCCGCCGATCCCGGCGCCCGCGGCCGCGGTGATCACTGCTGTGCGGCCGTCGAGCAGGGCGTGGCCGGGGACATACGGGGGCGGGCCGATGGCAGTCATACATGGACCTCCTCGAACCTCGACGGCGCTACGGCCGTACGCTAACCTACCAAACACTTGTTAGAAAAGGAGTGTGCGGGATGCCCGCTGCCCATGACGAACCGGTGCGCTACCAGACACGGGGCCCGGTCGCACTCGTCACCGTGCACCGGCCGGAGTACCGCAACGCCCAGAACTCCGCCATGACCTACGCCCTGGACCGCGCCTTCCATCGCGCCGCCGAGGACAACGAGATCAAGGTGGTGATCCTCGCCGGGTCGGGGAAACGCTTCTCCGCCGGGCATGACATCGGCACCCCCGAGCGGGACGCCCATCTGCCGTTCGACCGCGAAGCCGGACTGTGGTGGGACCACTCGGACAAGACGGGCGCGGAGAGCCGCTTCGCCCGCGAGTCCGAGGTCTATCTGGGCATGTGCCGACGGTGGCGTGAGCTGCCCAAGCCGCTCATCGCGTCGGTACTGGGCGCCTGCGTCGCGGGAGGGCTGATGCTCGCCTGGATCTGCGACCTGATCATCGCCTCCGACGACGCGTTCTTCGCCGACCCGGTGGTCCGCATGGGCATCCCCGGCGTCGAGTATTTCGCGCACCCATGGGTGATGCCCCCGCGGATCGCCAAGGAATTCCTCCACACCGGCGAGCGGATGAGCGCCCGGCGGGCGTACGAAGTCCAGATGGTCAACCGAGTCGTACCGCGCGCCGAACTCTCCGAGCACACCATGGAGCTGGCCACGCACGCCGACATGCCACGCCTGGGGCCGGCGCTGGCCAAACGCGCCGTCAACCAGGCCGAGGACCTGCAGGGCCTGCACACCGGGCTGGACTCGGTCTTCGGACTGCACCATCTCGCCCACGCGCACAACGCGGAGACCGCCCCCGACTCGCTGGGCGGCATGGACATCCGCGCGATGAAGGGGGCCGGCACCTGATGGATCTCGACTTCAGCACCGCCGAGAACACGTTCCGGGCGGAGGCCCGCGCCTGGCTCAGCGCGCATGTACCCACCTCTCGCCTGCCCTCCCTGGAGACCGCGGAGGGGTTCGCCGCCCACCGGGAGTGGGAGCGCACCCTCTTCGCGGACCAGTGGTCGGTCGTCTCCTGGCCGGAGGAATACGGCGGCCGGGGTGCCTCGCTCCTCCAATGGCTGATCTTCGAGGAGGAGTACTACGCGGCGGACGCACCCGGCCGGGTCAGCCAGAACGGCATCAATCTCCTCGCCCCCACCCTCTTCGAGCACGGCACACCGGAGCAGCGCGCCCGCGTCCTGCCGCCCATGGCGAGTGGCGACGTCATCTGGGCTCAGGCCTGGTCCGAGCCGGAGGCGGGCTCCGACCTCGCACGTCTGCGCTCCACGGCCGAGCACACCGAGGGCGGCTGGCGCCTGAGCGGTCAGAAGACCTGGTCATCACGGGCCGCCTTCGCCGACCGGGCCTTTGGCCTCTTCCGCAGTGATCCGGCGGCGGACAAGCCGCACCGGGGGCTGACGTATGTGATGTTCCCCCTGGACGCGCCGGGCGTGACGGTGCGGCCCATAGGACGCCTCGACGGCAAGCCCGCCTTCGCCGAACTCTTCCTGGACGATGTCTTCGTGCCCGACGAGGACGTCATCGGAGAGCCGGGTGAGGGCTGGCGCGTGGCGATGAGCACCGCGGGCAGCGAGCGCGGGCTGACCCTGCGCAGCCCCGGCCGCTTCACGGCCGCCGCGGAGCGGTTGGCGCGGCTGTGGCGCGATGAGGCCGACCCGGCGGACACGGCCCTGCGCGACCGCGTGGCCGACGCGGTGATCGGCGCCCGCGCGTATGAACTCTTCGCCTACGCGAGCGTCTCGCGGATCGCGGCCGGAGAGTCGATCGGCGCGGAGTCCAGCCTCAACAAGGTCTTCTGGTCGGAGCTGGACATCGCGCTCCACGAGACCGCCCTCGACCTGCTCGGCCCCTACGGGGAGCTCGCCGATGACGCCGCGGACGCGCCGGCACACGGTGGCTGGGCCGAGGGCTACACCTTCTCCCTCGCGGGCCCCATCTACGCGGGAACCAACGAGATCCAGCGCGACATCATCGCCGAGCGGCTGCTCGGCCTGCCGAAAGGACGCCGGTGATGCGCTTCCTCCTCGACACCGAGCAGCGTGCGTTCGCGAAGACCCTGGACGGCATGCTCGGATCGTCGGACACACCGGGCACGATACGGTCCTGGGCGGCCGGGGACGCGGGCCCCGGCCGCACCCTGTGGAGCCGGCTCGCCGAGGCGGGAGTCTTCGGCCTCGCCGTACCGGAGCGACACGAGGGCCTGGGCCCGCTGCCTGTCGAACTGAGCGTCGCCTTCACCGAACTGGGCCGCCACGCCGTACCGGGCCCGCTGGTGGAAACCGTCGCCGCGGCGGCCCTCCTCGGCCGGCTCGGCGACCGCGCCTCCGCCGAGACGTGGCTGCCGCGGATCGCCACCGGCGCGGCGCTCGTATCCCTGTGCGCACCCGATACCGGGAGCCCTTACGCGCTCGACGCGGACGCGGCCGACGCCGTGTTCGTCGTAGAGGACGACACCGTATGGCGGGCAGCGGGGTGCGGCCCGCTGCAGCGTTCCTCCGACCCGGCCCGCCGATTGTCCCGCCCGACGGGCGCGACGGTCCTCGTCGAGGGACCCACGGTCCGGGCAGCGACCGCGTACGCCACGGATGTGGCGGCCCTGACAACGGCCGCCCAGGCGCTGGGGCTCGGCCGCGCCCTGCTGGACCATACCGTCGCGTACGCCGCCCAGCGCACCCAGTTCAAAGTGGCCATCGGCTCGTTCCAGGCCGTGAAGCACCGTCTGGCGGACGTTCTCCTCGCGCTGGAGTTCGCCCAGCCTCTGGTCCACTCCGCCGCCCTGGCCCTGGCCTCGGACGCCCCGTCCGCCCGCCGGGAGTGCGCGGCGGCGAAAGTGGCCGCGGGCGAGGCGGCCTACGCCGCCTCGCGCACCGCCCTACAGGTGCACGGCGCGCTCGGCTACACCGAGGAGCTGGATCTGTCGCTGTGGATCCGCAAGGCCCGCGCCCTCCGTGATGCCTGGGGAACCCCGGCCGCGTGCCGATCCCTCGTCCTCGCGCCGTGAGCGGTGTCAGCGGGTGAGGATGATCAGAAAACATGGAACGAGCGGACGGGTGCCTCGGCCTCCGGTACCGCGACTTCGGGCTTGTCGGGCGGCGGCTCGGAGGCCGTTTCCGCCCGCGGCCACGGCCCAATCGGGTCCCGCGGCCGAGTGGCGCAGGACAGTGGCCTCGCTCCACGCTGAGGGGCTCCACGTCGACGACGTGGAGCCCCTCAGCACTGTCCGCGGTGACCGGTCGGAGTCAGAGTGCGGTGCCCGTCTCCTCGGCCAGCGTCTGCAGAAGGCGGTCCTGGAACTCCTCGTCGTGGACGGCGCGGTGCGGCTGCTGCCGCTGACGGTGGTACCAGTATCCGCCGGTGCTCAGGGCCTGGGGTTCCTCGCTCGTCGCGAGCCACTCCTGCGTCCGATGACCGAGTTCCAGATCGTCCGGTGCTCCTGGTCCGCCCATTTTGGTCGGCACCCAGCCCGGATCCACGGCATTGCTCAGCGTCCCGGGACGCAGGCGGGCCACCGCGGCCGCGAGGGTCGTGACGAAGAGCTTGCTGTCGGAGTACGAGCCCGCCCTCTCACCCCGCCAGTCGATCCCGGCGAGCGAGGGATGCCCGCCGAAGTGCGAGCTGCTGCTGAGGTACACCAGCCGGCGCGGCCCGGGCAGCAGGGCCGTGAGCAGGTACGGGGCGATGATGTTGACCGGCATGACGGGGCGTCCGCTCCACACGCCGGCGTTGTGGATGACCGCGTCCAGCGGCTGTGTGTCGTTCAGCCCGGCGGCGACATGCCGTACGGCGTCACGGTCGGTGAAGTCGCCCACGACGAGATGGGCTCCCCGGTCGACCAGCGCGTCGAGGCCCGCCGCACGCTCATGGTTGCGGGCGTGCACGACGACGTCGTGCCCCGCGGACAACAGGGAGTCCGCCGCGGCACGTCCGAGGCCGTCCGCCGAACCGGTCACCAGGATCCGGCTCACGAGCGCACCGCCCCGTACATGGCTGCTTCTCGCATAGGAGTGTTTCCCCTTTCGCTCGTGGTTGCCCGCCGGGCGCGTTCACGCTTGGTGGAACGCGCCGTGCCGGGCGAGCGGTAAGTCGCTCGGCGGCGCGGTGGGGCAAAGAAGTTCTGACGGCTCCTTCCCCGCTCGGGCCGAGAAGACCTGCTTCGCGACCCTGATCGCCGTCATGGCTTTGGGCCGGCCGGCGTAAAAGGCGAGGCGGGACAGGTCTCATCCCGTGGTGAGTACGGTCCCCTGCGTACCGTCCTCCGCTTGCGGCGCGCTCTCCGCCATGCGCCTCCGCAGCGCCGTCAGCACCAGCAGTGCCGAGAACAGGGCAGCCGAGCCGCACACCATGAAGCCGATCGCATAGCCGTGACCGAGTGCGTCGAAGGCGTACGCGCGGGCCGCGCCCGGCGGGGAGGTGGCGGGGACGGAGTTCAGGGCGAGGGGGCCGCCTTCCGTCAGCACGTCGTGCGCCGCCGCCTTCGACTCCGCGTTCAGGGACGACGAGGTGGCCAGCGACGAGTTCACCCGGGACGCCGCCTGGCTCAGCGCAACCGCGCCGATGACCGCGGGTCCGAGGGTGAAACCGAAGTCGCGCAGCAGGTTGGTGGCCGCGCTGGCCATGCCCGCGAGCTGCGGTGGCACCGTGTTGACGGCGGTCGCGGTGATGGAAGACACCGTGAGGGCGAAGCCGATGCCGACCAGGCCGAGCGGCACGATCAGCGAGGTCAGGTTTCGGTCGCCGATGTCGAGCCCGGCGGCCAGGAAGTCGCCAACGGCGATCAGTGCCAGACCGGAGGTGAGCAGCGCCCGTGCGGGCAGCCGGTGCAGCAGCCTGGAGGTCAGCGGGGTGAGCACCGGGGTGATGCCGTTGAGCAGCAGGAACGCGAAGGCGGTGCGCATCGGACTCTGGTGCTGGACGGGGCCGAGCCGGATGCTCACCGCGTAGGCGGTGCCCAGGAAGCTGAACATGCCCACCACCGCGACGACCGAGGCGATCGCGAAGGAACGGTTACCGAACAGGCCCAGGCGCAGCAGGGGCGAGCGGGCCCGGCTCTCGGCGGCCATGAACAGGCCCAGGACCACAGCGGCGATCACGAACGCCACGACCACGGGAGTCGATCCCCAGCCGCCGACCGGCCCTTGGATGACGGCGTACAACAGGGCGAACAGACCGACGCCGATGGTGATCTGGCCGCGGATGTCCAGCGAACGGCCCTCTGGCGCACGGGAGTTCACGGCGAGCCACAGGCTCACCAGGGCGCTGACCGCGGCCAGCACGGCCACCACCACGAACGCCGAGCGCCACGAGCCATAAGTGCCGGTGATACCGCCGAGCAGCGGCGCGAGGAAGCCGCCCGCGGACAAGCTGGAGGCCCACAGGGCGATGGCGCGGGCGCGCTGAGCGCCGGTGTACGTGCCGGCCGCGATCATGGCGAGTGAGGTGGGAAAGAGCGCGGCGGCGCCGAGACCGGCCAGCGCCTGCCCCGCCCACAGTTGATGGATGCCGGAGGCGCTCGCGGCGACGACCTCGCCCGCGCACAGCAGTGCGGCGCCGCCGACGAGAAGCTGTTTGCGGCCGAAAAGGTCGCCCAGCACGCCGAAGGAGAGTTCGAGGATGGTCACCGGCAGCAGGAACGCGTCGGAGATCCAGGTGAGTTGGGACCCGACAGGGTGGAGGTGTTCCTGGAACAGGCCGTTGAGGGTAGCCGGTATCGCGAGGCCGATCTGCGCGAGGCAGACGGCGAGACAGCCGGCGACGAGCGTGCCGAGCAGGAGACGCGGGGCGGGGGATGCGGAGGGAGAAGAAGGGGATGCGTCGGACATGAAAGGGTCCAAACGTCAGTGGCGGGCGGGGTGCTCCGGGCGGTCACGGCCGACCGTCAGGCGTGCCGGGCGGTAGGGGACGTACGCCGCCCCGTCCAGACCGAGTGCCGTGGCGGACCGCTGGAGCGCGGCCGGGGTCGCGGCGTCGTCCCAGCGGCCGGTGGTGACGCGGCGTTCGAGCGCGTGCAGGGCGGCCACGGTCTCGGCGGTGGTGAATGTGCAGTGGCCCTGCCGTTCGACGTAGGCCTGCCGCAGCATCGCGCCGTCCCCGGCCGTGCGCACCCGGTCGCCGAACTGCCGTTCCTGCTCGACGGGTACCAGGTTGTCGGCGATCGTGTGCACGTCCAGCAGCGGGACGGCGAGCCCCTGACCGGCTGACGAGGTGCGCTGCGCCGTACGGACGGCGGCGGGGTCGGCGGCGACGGTGGCGCCCCGGGTCAGGGATGCCAGGTCGGCGCGCAGATCGAGTCCGGCCGTCCGATACAGCGCGCGGACCTGCCGGGCATGGGCGGAACCGGCGAGCAGGCGGGCGTAGTCGACGCCCCGGTTCCAGGAGTTGTTGCCGCCGGCGGACTGCTCCATGGCGAACCGGCCGCCCTCGACGAACGACACGATGCCCTGCGCGAACCAGGTGTATTGCTGCTCCTCCTGGCCCGCCCAGTCGGCCGGGGCGGGCCGATCCTGCCCGGGCGCCCAGGCGGGCAGGTTGAGGAAGGCCGCGGCAAGCGCGATCCGGGCACGGCCCTGCGGGGTGGTCTGCGCGACGGTCACGGCGTCGGTGAGCTTCTTCGCGGTGGCGGCCGCGTCGTCGGCGGAGCCGAAGCGGACCAGCTTGACGTCCTGTCCCGGCAGGAGCAGCCGGGTGATGGTGTATTCGGCGTCGAGCTGGTAGTTGTCCAGGTCGGTGCCGCCCGCGACCAGGCCGCACAGGCCGAGCGCGCCGTCGACGCGGCCGGCGCCGTCGCGGGCGATCTGCGCGTTGACGAGCCCGCCCATGGACTGGCCGACGGCCAGGGTGCGCCGCGGGGTGCCGGTCTTCGCGGTGACGGCGTCGAGGGTGGCGAACTGGTCGAGTTCGGCGCTGTTCAGGGCCCACATCGAGCCATGGGGGTCGTACGACGCCCCGGCCATCGCATAGCCCTCGGCGAGCAACTGGGTGCGTACGGCGTCGGAAGGCGCGTCTTGGGCGACGGTGGGGCCGAAGCCGTGGCTGAACAGCAACAGCGTGCCGTTCCAGCGGTCGGGGACGTCCGCTGTCCAGGTGGCGCCGTCGGCGAGGGTGCCGGTGAGGTGGGTAGTGGCCGTCGGGTCCGCGTGGGCGGCTGACCAAGGACAGGCGGCGAGGGCGGCGGACGCCAGGACGGCCAGGGCGACACGCAGACGGGTGCGAGCGGACATGGAGGTGGCTCCTTGTGGGCGGCTGCGGAGCGGGGAACCTGGGAGCGCGTGCTCAGCGCTGAACGAAGGTGTGGAGGAATGTAGGGCTGATTTCTTGCAGCCGTCAACGCAATGCACAATTTCGCCTCAGGGCACGCCCTGGTGTGGCACGCGTGAAGACGGCTACGCCAGAACGGTTTCGATCGACCGCTGCGCCGCGTCCCGGGCGGGCGCCTCCAACAGACCGTGGACCGCGCGGAACGTCTCCTCCGCCCCGGCCGCGGGCCAGTCCTCCGGCAGGTGCCGTACCGGCAACCGGGGATCACTGCGGATGACCTGGAGCCATTCGGCGGTCAATCGGAGGCGCAGCGCGAGGGCGTCTCCCCCGGACAAGTCCACGCGGCCTGAGGCGTACGGCCGCCAGGACGCGTCGAAGTCCCGGTATCCGGCGCCCAGTGCGTGCAGGTCCCAGGTGTCGTCGACCATCTCGGCGATGTCCATGCCGACGTCCGCGTGGGCGCGGAAGACCTTCACATGCGCGGCCAGGCCCAACTCGGCGACGATCCCGGAGACATCGACCTCGCCCGGCGCGATCCACAATCCGCTGAACAGCGCGCCGAAGCCCGCCCAGGTGAGCTGGGAGCGCAGATCGTGCCGCTGGCGCTGCCATGACTCCGGGAGCGAGAAGCCGAGCAGGGTCCAGGTGCCGTCCCATTCGCGGTTGACCGCGCCCGTCTTCCAGATGCGCCGCTCGCCGTCACGGAGGATCGCCTCCGAGCGGTCGGTGAGGCCGATGTACGTCCGCCGACCCTCACGCCGCCGACTCAGCAGGCCACGGCTGACCATGCGGGTGAGGGTGGACCGGGTGGCCTGCTCTCCGACTCCGGCGCGCCGGAACACCTCGATGACGCTCCCTGTGTACACGCACACCCCGCGGCCCAGCACTTCGTCACCGAGGAAGCTGAGCAGGAGGGACTGGGGGCGGAGGGCTGGACCGGTCACAGACATACAGTACGAGGCCCCCGCACACGCGGCAGCCGGCACCCGGCGGGTGCCTGCCGGTCGGGCGCCCGGTCGACGGCTATCGCCGGGCGTCCCCCGGGTGAAGCATCAGGCGAGCCTGTCTCCGGCGACGCGCAGCAGGAGCGTGTGCAGCGTCTCCCGCTCGGCGGGGGCGAGCGGGGTGAGCAGTTCGTCGGTCACCTCCTGGCCCGCATGATCGGTGTCGCGGAGGAATGCGCGGCCGTCCTCGGTGAGGACGACGATGCGGCTGCGGCGGTCATCGGGGGCGGGGCGGCGCTCGGCGAAGCCCAGTTTCTCCAGGTCGTCCACCAGGCCGACGATCGCGCTCGGGTCGTAACCGAGCTGGGCGCTGAGCTCTCGCTGCAACGCGCCCTCGCAGGTGGCGAGGAAGCGCAGGACGGCGTAATGCCGCAGCCGCAGCCCCGACTCCTGGAGGAAGGTGTTGAACAGCTGACCGGAGCGCAGACCCAGGCGGTAGAGCAGATAGCCCGTGTCCGCGTGGAGCGCCCGCATCCACGGTTCGTCCGCGTCGATGGGGTGTGGGTCGTCGGTGTGCGGGCGGGTGATGACGGGCTCCCTGGTCTCGGCCCCGGGGGCGCCGGTCTCGGCTCCCCGGAAGGGTTGGTCTCGTGTGCAGAGTCCAGTATGACGCACCCGAGGTAGACAACAACTGTTGACGACAACAATTATTGTGCTTAGCTTCGATCTCGATGCCACTCCCCGCGCCCAGCCGGCGCACCCCATGCGAAGGGACTCGCTCGTGCCCACCATCGATCTGACCGGCAAGGCCGCCGTCGTCACCGGCAGCGGCCGGGGCCTCGGCCTCGCCTATGCACACGCCCTCGCCGCCCACGGCGCGTCCGTGGTCGTCAACGACATCGACGAGGACGCGGCCGAACAGGCCGTCAAGTCCATCACCGAGGCCGGGGGCACCGCCGTGGCCGAGGTTGTCCCCGTCGGTGGCGCCGAGGCGGCCGACCGGCTGGTGAGCCGTGCCGTCGAGGCATTCGGCCGACTCGACGTCCTGGTCACCAACGCGGGCATCCTGCGCGACAAGGTGCTGTGGAAGATGACCGACGAGGACTTCGACGCGGTCATCACCACCCACCTGAGGGCCACCTTCACCTGCGCCCGCGCCGCCGCCGTGCGCATGCGCGAACAGGGCGAAGGCGGCACGCTCGTCCTCGTCGGCTCCCCGGCCGGGCAGCGCGGCAACTTCGGCCAGACCAACTACGCCGCCGCCAAGGCCGGAATCGCCTCCATGGCCCGCACCTGGTCCATGGAACTGTCCCGCGCGAGCATCACCGTCAACGCGATCGTGCCGGTCGCCGCCACCGCGATGACCGAGACCATGCCCGCCCTCGCCCCGTATGTGGACGCCCTCAGGAACGGCCGGCCGCTGCCGGACTTCCTGCGCAAGGGGGAGGGATTCGGCACGCCGGAGGACTGCGCCGCCCTCGTCCCCTTCCTGGCCTCCGACGCCGCCCGCGGCATCACCGGCCAGTGCATCGGCATCGGCGGCGACAAGGTGGCGCTCTGGTCGCATCCGCAGGAGATCCGGGCCGCCTATGCCGACGGCGGCTGGACCTCCGGCGCCCTGACCGATGCCTGGCCCACATCGATCGGCGCCGAACCGCAGACGGTGGGTATCCCCGCGCCGAAGATTCCGGGGGCGTGATGGACCTCCAGGATCTGGTCGCCATCGACGTCCACACCCACGCGGAGGTGTCCGCCACGGGCCACTCCTCCCTGGACGACGACCTGCACAACGCCTCCTCCGCCTACTTCAAGGTCGAGGGCAACCGGAAGCCCACACTCGAGGAGACGGCCGCCTACTACCGCGAGCGGCGAATGGCCGCCGTCATCTTCACGGTGGACGCCGAGTCCGCGACCGGCACCGAGCCCGTCCCGAACGAGGAGGTCGCCGAGGCCGCCGCCGCCAACGCGGACGTCCTCATCCCCTTCGCCTCCATCGACCCCTTCCGGGGCAAGGCGGGCGTGCGGCAGGCCCGGCGGCTGGTCGAGGAGTACGGCGTGAAGGGCTTCAAGTTCCATCCCAACATCCAGGGCTTCTTCCCCAACGACCGCTCGGTGGCGTACGGCCTGTACGAGGTGATCGAGGAGACCGGCACCGTCGCGCTGTTCCACACCGGCCAGACCGGCATCGGCGCCGGTGTTCCCGGCGGGGGCGGCATCCGCCTCAAATACTCCAACCCGCTCCATGTCGACGATGTGGCCGCCGACTTCCCGCAACTGAAGATCATCCTGGCGCACCCGTCGTTCCCCTGGCAGGACGAGGCCCTGGCGGTGGCGACCCACAAGCCCGGCGTGCACATCGACCTGTCCGGCTGGTCCCCGAAGTACTTCCCGCCGCAGCTCGTGCAGTACGCCAACACGCTGCTGCAGGACAAGGTCATGTTCGGTTCGGACTTCCCGGTGCTCACCCCGGACCGATGGCTGGCCGACTTCGAGAAGCTCTCCCTCAAGGACACGGTCAAGCCGAAGATCCTCAAGGAGAACGCGGCCCGCCTGCTCGGGCTGACGCAACCGTGAGAGGTGCCAGATGCGCAACGAGGGACTGGGGTCGTGGCCCGCACGCCGGGCCCGCAAAACCCCGCACCGCACCGCCCTGATCCACGGCGAGCGGTCGACCGACTACCGCACTCTGCACACACGCACCACCCGCCTCGCCCACGCCCTGCGCGCCCGAGGCATCCGACGCGGCGATCGCATCGCCCACCTCGGCCCCAACCACCCCGCCTACCTGGAGACCCTGTTCGCCACCGGCCTCCTCGGCGCCGTCTTCGTCCCCCTCAACACCCGCCTCTCCGGACCCGAGATCGCCTACCAGCTCGCCGACTCCGGCGCCAAGGCCCTCATCCACGGCCCCGCACACGCCCGGCTCGTCGCCGGACTGCCGGCCGACACCGGAGTACGGACCTATCTCGAGATCGGCGACACGTACGAACAGGCCCTGGCAGCCGCGTCGGCCGAGCCGATCGACGAACCGGTCACCCCCGACGACACCTGCCTCATCATGTACACCTCGGGGACGACCGGCCGCCCCAAAGGAGCGATGCTCACCCACGCCAACGTCACCTGGAACGCCGTCAATGTGCTGGTCGACCACGACCTGTTCGCCGATGAACGCGCCCTGGTATCCGCCCCGTTGTTCCACACCGCCGGCCTGAACATGATCACCTTGCCGGTGCTGCTCAAGGGCGGCACCTGCGTCCTGGTGGAGGCCTTCGACCCGCAGACGACCCTCGACCTGATCGAACGGCACCGCATCACCTTCATGTTCGCAGTGCCGACGATGTTCGACCAGGTGGCCCGGCATCCCCGCTGGGCCAAGGCCGATCTGTCCTCGCTCCGCATCCTCACCTGCGGCGGATCGCCGGTGCCGACCCCGCTCATCGCCGCCTACCAGAAGCGCGGACTCACCTTCCTCCAGGGCTACGGCATGACCGAGACCGCGCCCGGCGCACTCTTCCTGGACGCCGAACACGCCACCGACAAGGCGGGCTCGGCAGGCGTACCGCACTTCTTCAGCGACGTACGGGTCGTACGGCCCGACCTCACCCCGGTCGACGTCGCGGAGACCGGCGAAGTGGTGGTGCGCGGACCCCATGTGATGTCCGGCTACTGGGGACTGCCCGAGGAGACGGAGGCCGCCTTCGCGGACGGCTGGTTCCGCAGCGGGGACGCGGCCCGGGTCGACGAGGACGGATACGTGTACATCGTCGACCGCATCAAGGACATGATCATCTCTGGTGGCGAGAACATCTATCCCGCCGAGATCGAGGACCTCCTCCTCACCCACCCGGGCATCGCCGAGTGCGCGGTGATCGGGGTACCGGACGAGACGTGGGGCGAGGTGCCCCGCGCGGTCGTCGTCCCGGCAGCGGGCACCGAACTCGATCCGGAGCAGGTGCTGGCATCACTGTCCGGGCACCTCGCCAAGTACAAGATCCCCAAGTCCGTGGCCATCGCGGACGAACTTCCGCGCACCGCCTCCGGAAAGCTCCTCAAGTCCCGGGTGCGGCACCGCTACGGCACCCCAATCCCTGAACAGGAAGCGGACTCATGAGCATCACCGTCAATGGCCTGGACGAACTGAAGAAGCTCGCCGGCAGCGACCTCGGCACCAGCGAGTGGATCGAGGTCACACAGGACCGCATCGACACCTTCGCCGATGCCACCGGCGATCACCAGTGGATCCACACCGACCCGGAGCGAGCGGCTCAGGGCCCCTTCGGCGCACCGATCGCACACGGCTACCTCACCCTGTCCCTGTTCATCCCCCTCTTCACCCAACTGCTGGACGTGCGGGGTGTGACCACCAAGGTCAACTACGGCCTGAACAAGGTGCGTTTCCCCGCGCCGGTGCGGGTCGGGTCCCGCCTGCGGCTCGCCGCCCGGCTCAGCTCTGTCGAGGACGTGCCCGGCGGCGTCCAGATCGCCGTCGACGGCACGATCGAGACGGACGGCGGCACGAAGCCCGCGGCCGTGGTGCAGAGTCTGTCCCGCTTCTACGTCTGACCTGCCGCGATCGGGGGAAGACGCGGTCACCTGCGTCCACGATCCGCTCGCCCCGGTCAGGACCGCGGGTGAGCGTCGTGGGTGAGGAGCGCGAGCTGGACGCGGTTGTCCAGGTCCAGTTTGGCCAAGGCACTCGAGAGGTGGGCCTTGACCGTGCCGAGGGACAGGTGCAGGCGGGTGCCGATGTCGGTGTTGGACAATCCCTCGGCGACCGCCTCGGCCACCTCACGCTCCCGCTCGGTGAGCAACGCCAGCCGCTGCCGGGCGGGTTCGGCCCGGTCGTCCGGTCCGGCCGCCGCGTGCTCGATCAGAGCCCGCGCGGCGGACGGCGACAGTGCGGGCTCGCCGCGAGCGGCCCGGCGTACCGCGGCGACGATGTCCTCGGGCGCGGTGTGTTTGGCGAGGAACCCGGCGGCGCCCGCGCGCATCGCCTCCAGGACCAGGCGGTGTTCGTCGAAGGTGGTCAGCACGATCACCTGCGGGACCTTCGTACCGTGGCGGGTGAGTGCGCGCGTGGCCGCGAGGCCGTCCATGACGGGCATCCGGATGTCCATGAGGATCACATCGGGCTTGTGTTCACCGACGGCGGCGGCCGCCTGGGCACCGTCGGCCGCCTCCGCCACGACCTCGATGCCGCCCGCCCCGCGCAGCATGATCTTCAGCCCGGTCCGTACCAGGGGGTCGTCGTCGGCCAGCAGCACTCGGATCATGGCGTCACCTCGCGGACCACGGTAGCCGGGCGCACAGCGTGAAGGTGCCGTCGGCAACCCTGTAGTCGAGGGTGCCACCGTCGAGGCGGACACGTTCGGCGAGCCCGGTCAGACCGGCGCCGGTGCCCGGGATCGCCTCGTCGGTGGCCGGGATCGCCTCGTCGGTGCCGGGAGAAGCGGGCAGCTCATTGCGGACCTCCACGGTGAGGCCGCGGCCCGCACCACCGGCCAGACATACGCTGACCGGTGCGCCGGGCGCGTGCTTGCGGGCGTTGGTCAGGCCTTCCTGGGCCACGCGGTAGACGGTGCGGTGCAGTTGGCTCCGCAGCTCGTGGACGGCGTCGGCGGTCAGTTCGGGATGGAAGTCCACCGGCTGGCCCGTGGCGCGGGCATCCGCGACAAGAGAGTCGATGTCCTCGATCCGTGGCAGCAGCGACACCGGCTCGCCGTCGCCCTCCGCCCGCAGCAGGTGCAGCACCTCCTGCAGTTCCTCCACGGCCTCGTGCGCGCTCCCCCGGACCACCTCGGCGCTCTCGGCGACCTCGGCGCTGTCGAGTGCGGGCCCGGCACCGGCTTGCGCCTGCCGGGTGCGGTAGGCCAGCGCGCCCGCGTGCACGGAGAGCAGGGAGATGCGGTGCGCCAGCACATCGTGCATCTCACGCGCGATGGCCTGGCGTTCGCCGCGGCGGGCGTCGGCGAGCCGGCGCTCGTGTTCGGCCCGGGCCCGCTCGGCGTCCACCCGCAGCCGCTGGAGGAGCAGCCGCCGGGAACGCAGGGCATGGCCCCAGGCGAAGGTGGTCAGGAGGTAGGCCAGGCAGAACACGGCATCGACGAACAGGTCCGCACCCCGCCCGTACAGCAGCAGGCCGGAAGGCACCATGCACACCACATACGCACCGAGCGTCAACAGTGCCTGCCGCCAGCGGAGGCGAAGCGCGAAGTTGGTGACGATCACCGCGCCCGCGGGCAGCGCGCTGGTCGACAGCGCCACCGCGGGCAGCCCGATCAGGGCCACCGCGAGCGGGAAACGTCGCCGCCACCACAGCGCGAGGCAGGCCACGAGCCCCAGCAGCGGGTCCAGTTCCGCCATCCGGCCCGACAGCTCGCCCTGTTCCTCCACCACGCCGAGGACGACCATGCCGAGGAAGACGGCCGCGCAGAAGAGCACCGCGTCCACCGCCCAGTCGCGCCAGGTGCGGCCTGCCGGGAGGACGGGGTCGAGGCCGTTGGTCATGAGGTGAGGGTATGCGGGCCGCGAGGGCGGCACATCGGCCTACCGGCCAGACAGCCTTGGCCACTTGGCACAGGCAGGTGACGCCTCGCTTCGGTGCCGGGGCCGTGGTCCGATACGGCATCTCGGGTCGTTCCTTCGGCAACGGCGGCAGGTCCTTCGTCCTCACGCCTTCTCCCTCTTTGCAGACCATCGGCGAATGGTGCCGACTCCGGTGGCCCCTGCAGGCTGCTGCCATCCGAAAGACGGGAGAGAACGAGATGGGCGCAACCCAGGTCAGCAGGGCGCGGTTGCTGCGGCTCGCGGGAGCCGTCGCAGTCGGTGCGGCGCTTCCCGCAGGGTACGCCGCGGCGGCGGAGTGGCAGAACGGAACACACTCCTCACCCGATCGGAAGCGGACAGGGGACGCGAGGCCGGGCGGCGTGCGCTATCGCGGGGTCGTCTACGAAGTCGGGCAGGGCGAGACCCCAGCGACGGGATGGAGCGCGGCTCGTACCCGGGCCGATCTGCGGTTGATCCGCCGCGAGCTGCACGCCGACACGGTGAAAATCACCGGCGATGGCGTCGAACGCCTCACGCGCACGGCGGCCGAGGCAGCCGAGAACGGTCTGCACGTCTGGCTGGAGCCGACCCTGGGCGACGTGCCTGCCGACGACATCCTCGACCACCTCGCGGAGACCGGACGGTTCGCAGAACGACTGCGCAGGCAGGGCGTGCGGGTGCACCTGAACGTCGGCTGTGAGTTCATGCTGTTCGTTCCCGGAATCGTGCCCGGCGCCACCGCGACCGAACGGATCGACAACCTGGTCAAGGGCAACTACGACCCGGTGAAAACGGCCCAGCGACTACGCCGCTTCACCACGCGGGCAGCCGCCGTCGGCCGCTCGGTCTTCCGTGGCCCCCTGTCGTATGGCGCCGCGCAGGACGAAGACGTGGACTGGGACGTGTTCGACCTGGTGTGCATCGACTACTACGGCTGGTATCCGGACCGCTCCGGGCATGTCCGGGAGCTGCACACGTATCAGCGTCACGGCAAGCCGCTCGCGATCACCGAGTTCGGCTCCTGCACCTTCAAGGGTGCACCGCGTCTGGGCGGCATGGCCTGGGACGTCGTCGATTACGCCACGACGCCACCGCAGGTGAAGAAGGGACTGGTGCGCAGCGAGCACACCCAGGCCGCATACCTGACCGACGTGCTCGGCGTTTTCGAGTCGATGAACCTGTACGCGGCCATGGCCTATACCTTCCTCACGCCCGACGCCCCACACCGCCGCCAGCAGCAACTCGACCTGGACATGGCGGGCTACAGCCTGGTGAAAGTGATCCGGGACCGGCCGGCGGATCCGGACTCTCCCTGGCACTGGGAGCCCAAGGAATCATTCGCAGCCCTGGCCGACGCCTACGCCCGCCGCCAACGGCATCCCTGAGACTCCGGCCGACAGCGGGCTGTGACACGGTGAGCATGCGGGATCCGCCTCGGCGCGGGGGGCGAGAACGCATCAGTCCCTCTTTGCGGGATCAGGGTCCGGATAGATCTCGTACGGCTGATCGGTCAGCTCCCCCTCCACCCACACCTGCATCCCGTAGCCAATCGGCGTGTCGGGGTACAGGAGTGGCAAGTTGCTCTGCGTGTCGGCGAAATCGTCTTGAGCGGCCAGCAGCCGCAGCTCCTCGCCATGGCGTAGTACCAAACCGGTCAGGAAAGCCGGGACGAGCTCATCGAAGCGGATCCAGTCGATCAACACCCGTCTCGTCCCTGCATCGTCAGGAACCGAGTTGACTTCCTCCTCCTCCTGAAGGAGGGGAATTCCTACGGCTTGCGCCGTGGGGTTTCCTGCTTCGTCGCCGACTGCCCGCCCGGAGTACTCCGTTGAGGTCTTACACCGGCTCCACAGGCCGACACCGCCAGCCCGGCGGCCAAAATGTTCCGCGCCGCGTTCACGTCGCGATCGTGGGTGACACCACAACTGCCGCAGGTCCAGGTGCGGACGCTGAGCGGCATCGTGTTCTGCAGGGTTCCGCAGTTCGAACACAGCTTGGAGGAGGGGAACCAGCGATCGACCACGATCACCTCACGGCCGTACCACCGGGCCTTGTACTCCAGCATGCTCCGGAACTCAGACCAGGCCGCATCCGGGATGGCACGGGCCAGCCTGCCGTTCTTGAGCAGGTTGCGAACGCTGAGGTCCTCGATCACGATCGTTTGGTTGTCACGAACGAGCCGAGTAGTGATCTTATGCAACGCATCCCGCCGCCGGTCGGCGATCCGGGCGTGAACGCGGGCGACCCTCCGGCGCGCCTTGGCCCGGTTGACTCCCTCCCCCTTGGCCTTACGAGCCAGTTCCCGCTGCGCCCTGGCCAGCCGTCCACGGTCGCCCCGCTCGTGGCGGGGGTTAGTGATCTTTTCCCCCGTCGACAGGGTCAGCAGATGGTCCAGCCCGGCGTCCACGCCGACCGCCGCGTCCGTGGCGGGGAGCGGCTTCACACCGGGGTCCTCACACAGCACAGACACGAACCAGCGTCCGGCCGCGTCCTGGGAGACGGTCACCGTGGACGGTGCGACCCCCTCCGGGAGCGGGCGCGACCACACGATGGCCAGCGGCTCCGTCATCTTCGCCAGAGTCAGCTTCCCGCCCTGGAACCGGAACGCGCTGGTCGTGTACTCCGCCGACTTCCGCGACTTCTTCCGCGACTTCAACCGCGGATACCGGGCCCGCTGGGCGAAGAAGTGGGTGAACGCTGTCTGGAGGTGGCGCAAGGCCTGTTGCAGCGGGACGGAGGAAACCTCGTTCAGGTAGGCGAGTTCCTCGGTCTTCTTCCACTCGGTCAGCATGGCCGAGGTGGCGTTGTAGTTCACCCGCTCCTGCCGCAATACCCACGCCTGGGCGCGTGCTGCCAGGGCCAGGTTGTAGACCTTCCGCACGCACCCGAACGTACGCGACAGCTCGGCCGCCTGCGCATCGGTCGGATAGAAACGGTACTTGAACGCCCGCTTCACGTGATCGACGAGTCCGATACGGCGCCCGTTTTCGATCAACCAGAGGTCAGCCGTCTGGTCGAAGTGTGCGTCGACCATGTCCGGATCGTCGTTCGTGCGGCCTCATGGGGACGGGTCCCGGACGACGGTGACGCCGAAGACCGCGAACGGCAGGGAGTTGGTGGGCCGACGCAAGCCGCCCCGCCAGTGAGACGAGACGGGCGCGGGGGCACACGGCCGTCCCGGACACCAGGAGTCTCGGCCTGCAGCTACCTCGGGCACGTAGGTGCAGATCGTGGTCCGGGAGACGCCCGGAAACTTGGTGATCGAGGTGATCGTGTTCCCCGGATGGGTCGGCGGCGCACGAGCGTGACTCAGCCGGCCACCGGGCGTGGTCGTGTCCGCTCCGCCCCGTCAGCGGCAGGAGTGATCACAGACCTGCCCGGCTCCTCTCTTCCGGTTCAAGGCCGTCAGCGTCCGGGCTCCCCAGGACGGCGGTGGTGTGCTGGCCCAGCAGCGGAGCCGCCGAAATGGGCTGCAGGATCAGGCCCGCCGCTTCCAGGGGCAGGCCGGCATACTCGTGGGTGCCGGCCTCGGGGTGGGTCAGGCGGGCGAACCACCCTCGATACCGTAGCTGTGGATCTTCGAACAGATCCTTGCCGTTCTGTACGGGAGCGGCCGGGACGCCGGCTCGCTGCAATCGCCGCGCGAGAGTCGCCTTGTCTTCTTCTCCGGTCACCGACGACAGGCGGCGTGTGATCTCGTCCGCCCTGGCCTGCCGCCCGGCCACCTCCCGCAACGACGGATCCTCCGCCCAGTCCGTCCAGCCCAACTCCTCGCACAGGGCCGACCATTGGGCCTGATCGAGGACGGCGATGGCGATCCACTGGTCCTCTCCTTGGCAGGGAAACGCGTCGTGGGGGAAGGCGCCGGGCCGCCTGTTGCCCCGCGAGGCGGGGTCCACGCCCGTGGCGATCGCGTCCAGAATGATCTCGCCGATCCAGGCCATGGCGGCTTCACGCTGAGCCACCTCGACATACTGGGCGCGGCCGGTCCGCTCACGGTGGAGGAGCGCGGTAAGCGCTGCCGCGGCGCCGGCCAGACCTCCCATGGGGTCGAGGTAGGCAGACCCTGAGCCCAGAGGGCCGGAGGCTTCGTCGTATCCGATGAGCGAGGCGATCCCGGACATGGCCTCCATGGTCTGCCCATAAGCGCGATGGGTCTGCAGCGGCCCGGTGGCGCCGAACCCAGACATTTCTACCATGACTGTGGTGGGGTTGACCTTACAGAGCTCATCGAAGCCGAGTCCCAGTCGTTCCATGGTGCCCGGGGTGAAGTTGGTGACCACCAGATCGCTTTCCCCGCACAGCCCAAGCGCCTGTTTCCGCCCGGTGTCGGTCTTCAGGTCCAAGAGCACCGACTTTTTGCCCACGTTCTGCGCGTTGAACCAAGCGTTGCGGTTGTACGGACGGTCGCCCGGGTCAGCATCCGGATAGAACTCCGTGGCGGTTACGGACTTGGCCGGGCCGCGCCAGGCATCCATCCTGGTGGCGCTCTCCACCTTGAGCACCTCCGCACCCAGCAGGGCGAGGATGCGGGTCGCCAGGGGGCCGGACCAGGCCGTCGTGAAGTCGACCACGCGCATACCCGCCAGCGGCCTGTGCGGCGCTACGGCGCGCCTGCCGTCGGCGACCGGGCCACGCAGAGCCTGTGCGCCGTCCCGCTCACCGGCTCTCGCTCCGGCGGCGGCGCCTGGTTCGTAACCGGCGGGTCGCCACATCGGGCCCAGAACCAGCTGTTGCCGGCCTTCGAATTCCGTGTGGCGCCAGAAGTTTCTGGCCAGCAGTTGGGGATCGTGTCTGAGTTCGCTCGGTGTACGCACCGGCGACATCACCAGCCGATGCTCCACCGCGGCCCGGAGCAGGCTCTCGCGGCTGTGTTTCCGTGATCGCTCCTCGATCCGGGCGAACGCGGGCTGGACGCTGTGCATGAAGGTCTGCCACGACGAGAACGGCGGCGAGTCCGCGAGGTCGTCGGCGCCCACGGCGGCCAGCAGTTCGGCCAGTCGGCCCTCCATGGCGAAGGCGGTCATCCAGCCGTCGGCGCAGCGTATTCGACCCTTCGGCCGGTTCAGCTCACCGCGCTGAGCGATCGTGGCGCTGTAGGCCCACTGCGCGGAGAAGTTCTGTTCCATCGCGGCCGCGGCTTCGTGCACCGCGATCCGTACGATCTCCCCGCCGGGTCCGGAGGCCGGACGTGTGCGCAATCGGGCCACCAATGACAGATAGAGGAACAGACCGGCTGCGACGTACGCCCGGTTCCCCGCGCCGTACAGCGGAGGTCGCCCCGCGAGACCGGTGTAGTGCATCGAGCCGGACAGCGCCTGGTGGATGAGCTCCGACCCTTGCCAGGTACGGTACGGCCCCTCGTCGGCGAAGTCGGTGGCGACTGCGACCAGCGCGTGCGGCACGAGCCGGGCGGCGACGGCGGCTTCGGCATGGTCGGACACGACCACTACGTCAACGTCCGTGCCGTACTGCCTCACAGCACCTTCCAGCCCGTCCTCGGGGAGGGTGCGGATGGTCTTGGTGTGGTTGAGGTGGAGATGCAGAGCCCCGTGCGGGTGGGAATCCGGCGGGTCGGTCAGGGTGGGACGGGCCGCAGGCGGCGGAGGCTGCACCAGTGTCACCGCTGCCCCGTGGTCAGCGAGCAGCCGGGCGGCGAACTGGCCGGCGATGGTGCGGGACAGGTCCAGGACATGTACTCCCTCAAGAGGGAGACTTCGCGCAGCATCGTGCCGGGTGTCGTCTGTCGAATCGCCGGCTGAGAAAGCAACCGTCACGGTAGGTGTCTCCGTTCTGATGCGCGGCGAGCAGAGCCTCTCGCCGCCCGGTCTGGCGTCTGTTCCCTCACCTGCCGACGAACACCGGGGGCCGCTTCGCCACGAACGCCTTCGCGGCCTCGGCGGCGTCTTCGGTCCCGGCGCACCGCGAATGCCTGGCCGCCTCGCTGTCCAGCGCCTGGTCGAAGCTTGTGTATTCGCTCTCGAGGAGGTTCCGCTTCATCAGTCGCAGCGCGAGGGGTGCCGCTTCCGCCAGGCCCCGGGCGATGGTGTGGACCCGCTCGAGGAGCTGTTCGGCCGGGCAGATTTCCGACACCAGGCCGATGCGCAGCGCCTCATGGGCATCGAACGGCTCGGACAGCAGGTACTTCTCCCGGGCCCGGCCGAAGCCGACGATCCTCGGCAAGGTCCAGGTTCCGCCGAAGTCACCGGACAGGCCCGCGTCGCGGAAGGCGGCGTTGAAGCGGGCGTGGTCGGCGGCGAATCGCAGGTCTGTCGCGCAGGCCCAGGACAGGCCCGCCCCCGCGCAGGCGCCGTTGATGGCGGCGATCGTCACCGCGGGCATCGTGTGCAAAAGTGCCGCGGTCTCCATGTAGGTGCGCAGCTGCGCCGCGGCCGCGTTGCCGCGCAGTGAGCCGGTGACGGCGCCGCCCGGCCCCTGGGACAGATCACCGCCCGCGCAGAACCCACGGCCGGCGCCGGTGAGGATCACGACCTTGACGGCCGGGTTCTGCGCGAGTTGGGAGAACACCTTGTGCGCCTGCTCCAGCAGGTCGGCGGTCATGGTGTTCAGCTTCTCGGGGCGGTTCAGCGTCACCAGGGCGATCCCTGCGTGGTCGATCTCGCTGGTCACCAGCTCGGTCACCATCATCTCCTCCTCGATCCGGGCGTCACGGCTCTTACCGTGCGCCGGTGCTCATGTGGTGGTCGGTCGGGGCAGCGGAGGGTCCCGTGGCCGTGGGGATGTCTTTCCGCGCCGTGCCGATCGGCGTGCGCGCCTTGGCGCCCCGCCCGCTCAGCTGGGCGATGGTCATGATCACCAGGGGGGTGAGGATCGCGATGTAGGCGTTGTCGATACCGAAGGGGTCGCCTGCGATGTACCAGCCGACCACTGCGGGCAGGGACAGGCAGATCGAGGCCAGCGCACCCTGCCGGGAGCCGAACGAGGGCCGATAGAACATCAGGACGACGAACACCGCCAGGGAGGCCCGCAACGCCTTGGCCAGGAAGGTCACTCCCAGGACGTCCGAGGCGAACAGTGCCACCACGACCGGGATCAGCCCACAGACGAGCGTGGACAGCCGAGCGAATCGCACGGCCTTGGCCTCGTCGTTCTCCTTGTTGAAGTAGGGCTGGTGAAAGTCCTTGAGCAGCAGCGTGGAGGAGCCGATCGTCAACGCGGAGATCAGACCGAACACCGAGGCGATCAGGCCAGTCACCGCGATGCCCTGCAGGAACGGATTGAGGTCGACGACCATCGATGGCAGTGCCTGCAGGCTGTCAATCTCGGGGTGCACGACTGCCGCGCAGACACCGATGAGTGCTGCGAGGATGCCGTAGGGGATCAGGATGAGGCTGGTGTACAGCCCCGCGGTCCTGGCTTTGGCCTCGCTGCTGACGGTGGTCATGGCCTGGACGACATACTGGGTGGCGAACATCGCGCCGCCTCCGGCGACCAGCCAGGCACCGATCTGGCTCCAGCCGACTCCGTCCCAGTCGAGCATCCGCGGCGGCAGAGCGACCCTCATTCCGTGGTAGCCGTCCGCGGCGGCATAGGCGGCGATTGCCACGACGACAATCCCGATGATCTTGACGGCGATATTGATCAGGTTGGTGTAGATGACCGACCGCATGCCGCCAATCACCACGTAGACGCTCGCCAGGACGCCGACGATCACGACGGCCCAGTCCGCCTCGATCCCGAGCAGGGTGGCGATCATCGCGCCGCCGCTGACGTAGGCCGCGGTGGCCACCAGCAGCAGCGAGGCGATCATGGTCAGGGACGCGACGCGCCGTACTCCGGGCCCGTACGCCCGTTCCAGCGCGCCCGAGATCGTCACCTCGTCGAGCCGCTTGAACCGCTTCGCGAAGAGCAGGGCGAAGATGACGAATCCGATTCCCAGAGCGCCGAGGTTCCAGGCGGCGGAGATACCGGAGGTGAACGCGGCTTGAGCGGTCCCGACGCTGGCCGAGGTCCCCACGACCTCGGAAGCCATGAAGAGTCCGATCACGGCCGCCGGGAAGACCCGGCCGCCGCGGACGAACCCCTCTGCCGTCCTGCCCGCTTTACGAGCGATGACGCTCACCGCTGCTATCACGATGATGTAGACCACCACCATCAGAACAACTATCTGGAAAGACGACACTGTTTCTCCTTGGGCTGACGGCTCCGGCTTTCTGCCGACTCTGAAGGTGCGGGGCGTGGCCCGCGATGGCCCCTAGCAACATCCGGCGAGGTGGCTCTTGACGTAGGCGCCCCAGAGAATGCTGTTGACCAGTCCGGTCCCGTCGGCGGTTGCGAGCATCTCCGCGTCGTCGCGGTAGTCCGCTATACCGGTCCCGAGGTCCAGACCGTGTCCGGCACACATGGCCACCAAGTCGGTACAGGCGCGAACGGCGACAGCGCAGGCGTGCGCCTTGGCGCCGCTGGCCAGTGCCGCCGCCGACTCATGGCCCGCTTCGACGGCCTCGACCGCGTGGTAGGCCAGCAGGCGAGCGCCCTGCAATTCGGCGACAAGAGCGCCGAGCCGCTGGGTGGTGATGTCCAGGTCGATGACCCGGACGCCGCGCGCGGTGCGCGTCGCCAGGTACTGCGCGGTCTGGTCGAGCGCCTGGAACGCGAGGGCCACAGCCTGCACGGCGACCAGCACGCGCGCCACACCGAAGCCGGCCTTTGCCCCGGCCGCCCCGTCCTCATCGAGGATCCGCCACGTCTCGATCTCCACCTCGTTGAACAGCAGTGTTCCGAAGGTGAGATGACGCAGTCCGCGGGCGCGCAGCGGTTCCCGCACCACGCCGGGGGCAGCCAGGTCGACGAGCACCCGTACCCGGTTCCCCTGTTCGTCAGCGGCCAGAACGGCGGCGATGTCGGCCGTCATCGCGTGGGTCACCCAGCCCTTGCGTCCGGTCAGGATCAATGTCTTGCGGCCCGGGAGGATTCTGGTGCGCAGGTTCTTGAGGCTGCTGCCGCCCTGCGGCTCGGTCACGGCCACGGCTCCGATGCTGGTTCCGCCGAGCAGGCCGGGCAGCACCTGTTGCTTTGCCTCAGGGCTGCCGGACCTGGCGATGAAGCGCTGGACGCTGTGGTTCGACAGGAAGGGCGCCGAAGAGGCCAGCCCTTCGGTCAGCGAAGCGAACTGACCGAGCTCGAGGCCGGCTCCGCCCGCCTTCTTCGCGATCGTCGATCCCAGGTATCCGGTCGATCGAAGTCCGACGAACGTCTCCAGCAGTTGCGCACGCGACCACGGAGTGCCGGCCGGGCGAACGGCGCGGATCGCGCTGGCGGCTGTCCGGCCCACGTCGACCCACTGTTGGTCCCGGCCCGGGATCTCGGGCTCATGTCCCATGTGCGGCTCCCATCTGTTGTTGCGTCCGCCTAGAACTGCAGGGATTGCTGGTAGAGGAACTCCTCGATACCCGCGCGCCCCAGTTCGCGGCCGTAGCCGGAGTTCTTGACCCCGCCGAACGGGGCCGCCGGGTTGAACGCCCCGCCGTTGATGTCGACCTGTCCGGTATGTATCTGCCGCGCGGCGGTACGGGCCCGGTCGACGTCGGCCGACCAGACCGCGCCGCCGAGGCCGAAACGGGAGTTGTTGGCGATGGCAATGGCATCGGCCTCGTCGGCGTACCCGATGATGGACAGCACCGGGCCGAAGATCTCCTCCTGGGCGAGGAAGGACCCAGGATCCACTTGGGTGAAGACAGTGGGCCACACATAGTGCCCGGTCTCCAGCGTCTGCCCGGACGGCCGCTGGGGTCCCCCGGCGATGAGCTTGGCCCCATCGGACACGCCACGCTCGATCGCGGCGACGACCTGCGCCCGCTGTCGCGCGCTCACCAGCGGCCCGATCCTGGTCCGCTCGTCGGTCGGGTCGCCGGGGACGTACCGCGCGGCCGCCGCGGCCGCGATCTCCTCGGTCTCGGCGAGCATCTCAAAGGGCACCAGCAGTCGGGTCAGCGCGTTACAGCTCTGCCCGGAGTTCAAGAAGCAGTTGGCGACCCCGACTTTGACCGCCTTGACGAGGTCAGCGTCGTCCAGGATGACGTTGGCGGACTTCCCGCCGAGTTCCAGGGTGATGCGCTTCAAGGTCCGCGCTGCCTGCTGGGCCACCGCACGGCCGGTTGCCTCCGACCCAGTGAACGACACCGCGTCGACTCCGACATGGTCCACGATGGCCTGGCCCACGGCCGGCCCGTTGCCGTTGACGACGTTCAGTACCCCGTCCGGAAGACCGGCCTCCTGCATGGTCCGGGCCAGCAGCAACGCACTGAGCGGGGCGAGTTCACTGGGCTTGAGCACAACCGTGCAGCCTGCGGCGATGGCTGGGACTATCTTGCTGACGACCTGGTGGACCGGGTAATTCCAGGGCGTGATCGCCCCAACGACGCCAACGGGAACGGAGTGGACACGAGAGTTGGCCACCCCGGTCTCGAACTCCATCGCGCGCAGAGCGCGAGCAGTCTCCCGTACGTCATTCACCGGCAGCGCGGCATGCAATCCGCGCGCCAGTTTGATCGGTGCACCGAGTTCCGCGGTCACCGTCTGCGCCATCTGCTCCTGGCGCTCCTCCAGCAGTGCGGCCAGCCGGTCGAGCAGCCGGGCACGGTCCTCCACGGTCCACTTCGACCATCCCGCGAGAGCATCGCGGGCCGCTTCGACGGCCCGGTCCACGTGCCGGGCGTCTCCCTCCGGCACGGACCCGATCACCCGCCCGGTGGCGGGGTTCTCCACCTGGATCGGGCGCCCGCCCTGTTCGTGCTCCCACCTCCCGGCGATGAAGTGTGCGGTCCACTGATGCGGCATGAGTCCCTCCGGCTGCGTCGTGGCATGTAGCCCTGTACGTCCGCCGCAGAGTAGACCTAAACGATCGTTTAGGCAATGCCGGGTGAAGCCATTGACTAAACGACCGTTCAGGACATCAAATGGGAGCATGGACGTCGCGGACCTCCACACCGGCAGCACGTCCCGTTGCGGGTGGGGGCGTCCCGATCCGCCCATCAGATGGACCAGGGCGCATGGAAGGCAATTGAGGCCCCGCGCACGGCTGCAATCACAGCGTGGCACCGTCGCACACGGGCATTGCGCCCGTCGGACCGGGGCTTGGCACTGGCGGAGAAAACTGGACAGCCGTCGAATATCGTCAGCGGCACACCAACGGCCGCATGCCCACCGAGGGACCAAAAAAAGGGGGGGTCCTGAATCCCGTATTCTTGCGCGCAACATGCGCTGCAATGTCCTGGGTCAGGAAGAGCACCTCATGGACCCGGCGGACCGTAAGGGATAACCTGCCTCCGCACCTTGGACAGGAGGAAGGAAGTCGAGCTACATCGGATTCATCTCTCGGGCGCCCACCAGCGACAAAGCCATGGCGCCGTAACGGTCCGCGATCTCTTCGGGCGACAGCTCTCCGCTGCTCTTGTACCAGTTGGCGACGGCGGTACACATGGTCACCACGGCTCGACTGGCCTCCCTCGGCCAGGGCGTGGCAAAGACGGCCTCGGCCACGCCGTGCTCGACCACCGCGTCGAACATGCGCTGCAGCTTGTCCCGCTGGGCGATGACGCGACGTCGATTGACCGGTTCAAGGCTACGGATCTCGCTGTTGACAACGAAACTCGACACCACGTCGGATGCGTTCCACAGAACGTGCGAACGGGCTGCGGCGAACAGTTGCGCAGAAGGTCCGTTCTCTGTTCCGATGGCTGCACTCGTGACCTCAATCGACTGCCCCATAAAGCGGCCGATGATATCTACCAGCAGATCCTGCTTCGATTCGTAATAATGATACATGGCAGCCGGTGTAGTGCCGGACGCCTTGGCGATATCACGTACCGAAGTGCCATCGTATCCGTGCCGGTAAAAACATTCCAGCGCCGCTTGAAAAATAACTTCCTGGCCAACGCTGTAACGAGGTGCGGAACTCTGCCTCGACGGCACGGTTATCTACTCCTTGAAACACCTGAAATCAGACGTGGGGCACGTTTCTTGGCACTTTTGGTACGAAAATCCTTGACGAGTCTACCGCGTCCGCATACACATGATCAGCCTCCGGACCCGGCTGCCGGATGTGCCGCGTCGTGGTCGGAAGCCGGGACCGCTGCTGCTGAGCGACGACGAGGGCGCTGTGCCGCAACGCTGGACGCTGCGGACGAACACCGCCCGGGCCAGAGCCAACCGCCCGCCGGTCAACGGGAACTGACACAGCGGTAGGCTGCGGCGGCGGTTCGTCTCAAGTGAACTTTGGAGTAGTCGATGAAGGCCTTCCGGTACGTGGCGAAGGGCGCCCCGCTGCAGGGTGCCGAACTGGCGGACCCGGTGGCCGGCCCGGGCTGGGTCGTGGTGGACGTCGAGGCCGCCGGACTGTGCCACTCCGACGTCCATGTGATCGACGGCATGATCGAGCCCATCGTCCGACCGCCCTTCACGCTCGGCCACGAGGTCGCGGGCACTGTCGCCGCCCTCGGCGAGGGGGTGGAGGGCTATGCGATAGGCGACCGCGTGGCCGTCGCGATCATCGCGCACCCGGAGGTCAAGGCGTCGTACGCGCCGGGCATCGGCCTCGACGGCGGCTATGCCGAACGCCTGGTGGCCCATGCCTCCACTCTTGTCCCCCTGCCCGACAACGTCTCCACGGTCCATGCGGCCGTCGCCACGGACTCGGTCGTCACGGCCTACCATGCGGTCCGCACCGAAGCTCAGGCCAAACCGGGCGATGTGATCGCTGTCGTCGGCCTGGGCGGCCTCGGCCTCAATGGAGTCCGTACGGGAGTGATCGCGGGGGCCACGGTCTACGGCGTGGACATCAACCCCGACACCTTCGAAGCGGCCCGCGCGGCGGGCGCCCGCGAGTGCTTCACCGACGTCACCGCGCTGGCGGATCTGCGGCCCGACGCCATCATCGACTTCGCGGGCGTGGGCTCCACCACGTCGGACGCGATCGATGCCGTACGCCGCCTCGGCCGCGTGGTCGTCGTCGGCCTCGGCACGAAGACCACGACGTTCTCCAACGGCAGCCTCATCCGCAAAAGCGTGGAACTCCGCGGCTCCTACGGCGCCAGCAAGGACGAATACCGCCAGGTGCTCGGCTTCATCGCGGAGGGCCGGATCACCCCGATCGTGGAAGAGATTCCCTTCGCCGACCTCAACGAGGGCCTGGACCGGCTCCGCCACGGCAAGGCCCGGGCCGCCTGGTCACCCGCCCGGGGGCCTGACCCGAGCTGGCACCATGCGGTGTCCGGCGCCAGTCCCTCTGAGCGGACAGCGAGCGTGGTCAAGGAGGTCCGCGACCCCCGGCCGTTCCCTTGGCCGGGCAGGGTGCACAGCTCTGTGACGATCGCGAACGAGGTCGTCACCATCCGGACCCCCATGGCCGCAGACATCACCGCGTGCGTGGTCCGGCCGTGAGCCATGCCGCTGCGGATCCGGCCGCCGTGGCCGCGGCCGCGTCGTCCGCGGTTGCCACGGCCGGCCGCCGCTAACGCTCTGGTGCGGGGCGGCTCACGCCGCCGACAGCGGGAACAACATGCAGGTGCTGGTGGCGTGGGCGAGTACACGGTCCGTCGCGTCGACCAACTGGGCCTGGGCAAGAGCGGTTTGGCGGCCGCTGCTGACCACCGTGCCGATCGCGCGGACCGTGCCTGTCTCCACGGTGATCCGGCGCAGGAACTTCACGGTCAGGTCAAGTGAGGTGTAGGCCATGGCCGGTGGAAGCGTCGACTGGACGGCGCAGCCGGCGGCCGAGTCGAGCAGCGTGGCATAGATGCCGCCGTGCACGCTGCCGATGGGGTTGTAGTGCTCCTCCCCCGGCACCAGCGAGAACACCACACGGCCCTTCTCCACCTCGTCGAGCAAGAAGCCCACGGTCGCGCCCACAGGCGCCCCGGGAAGCCGGCCTGCCTGCAACTCACGCAGGAAATCCAGACCGGAAGTCTGCCCCACGGCCGCTGCCGTGAGCGCCGGGTCCTCCCACTCGTACGTGCGCGTTCGTCCCACGGCCCCGCTCCTCCCGATCTGACTTCGAATGGCGAAGCTAGCCCGGTGGAGACCTGACTGTCAATTGCGAAGTCAGGGCTTACGATGGAGAGATGGAGTGGCTTGAGGCGAGCACGGAGAACTGCCCGGTCCAGCTCACGCTTGATCTGGTCGGGGAGAAGTGGACGTTGCTCATCCTGCGCGACGCAAGTAACGGCATCCGCCGCTTCGACGAGTTCCGCCGCCACATCGGCCTGTCGGAGGCGGTCCTCAGCGATCGCCTCAGAAAGCTGACCGCGGCCGGCATCCTGAAGACCGTCCAGTATCAGGAACCCGGCAGCCGCTCGCGCAACGAATACCGCCTGACCCGCAAGGGCTGGGACCTCTGGCCCGTCCTGGTGGCGCTGAAGCAGTGGGGCGAAGCGTACACGGGAGACAACGAGGAGGGGCCGGTCCTCGATCTCCGGCACGACACGTGCGAAGCGCCGGTGCGGGTGATGGTCCAGTGCGAGCGGGGGCATACCTCCCTGTCCCCCTCCGACGTCAGCGCCAGGCCCGGCCCGGCAGCCCGGTTCCGGTCCTGACGCCCCCGCCCCGCGTCAAGCACGGCCTCGGCAACCCACTCGCCTCGGCCGGACCCGCCTCCAGTCTCGACCTCGCCCGCACCTGATCCACACCGACCACGCGCTCCGGCCGCGAGACGCGGTTCGGCACGGACGCCTCGCAGCAGCCCTCGCCCCCACCCCGGCTACACCGTTCGTGACAGACCCGGTCCGGGAGTGACCATCGTGCGGGTGCGGGCGACAAGCCGGAACTGCTGGGTCAGACTTTCACCTAAGGCGGGATTCACCCCCCATCTGTGCGTAAGGGGCTTTTCGTGCTCGATGTGCCGATGTGGCTGTGGGCGGCGTTCGCCGTCACCGTGATCGTGTCGCTGACGGTGGACCTGCTGGCGCACCGGGAGGCGCACATCATCGGGTTCAAGGAAGCCGCCGCCTGGAGCGGGGTGTGGGTCGGTCTCGCCCTGATCTTCGGGGCGGTCATCTTCCTGGTTCTGGGCATGACGCCGGGGGTGGAGTACACCACCGCGTGGCTGCTGGAGAAGAGCCTGTCAGTCGACAACCTGTTCGTCTTCGCGCTGATCTTCGCCTACTTCAAGGTGCCGCGCGCCTACCAGCACCGCGTCCTGTTCTTCGGCGTCGTGGGCGCGCTGGTGTTCCGCGGCATCTTCCTGGCCGCCGGAGTTGCCGTGGTCAGCAGGTTCACCGCGGTGCTGTTCGTCTTCGCGGCCATCCTCTTCTACAGCACCTACAAGATCCTCCATGAGGAGGACGAGAGCTTCGACCCGGGCAAAAGCATCGCCGTGCGGCTGCTGCGCAAGGTCATGCCCGTTCGGGATGAGTACGCCGGGATGAAGTTCTTCGTCATAGAGGCCGGCAAACGCGTCGCCACCCCGCTGCTCGCGGTCGTCGCCGCGATCGAGGCGGCCGACCTGGTCTTCGCCGTGGACAGCGTGCCCGCCGTTCTCGCGGTCAGCGACGACGCCTTCATCGTCTACACCAGCAACGCCTTCGCCATCCTCGGCCTGCGCGCCCTGTACTTCCTGCTCGCCGGGCTGCTGGACCGGTTCCACTACCTCAGCAAGGGCCTTGCGCTGATCCTCTCCTTCATCGGCGTGAAGCTGATCCTTCAGGCGTCCCACAAGCTGGTCAGCAACAGCATCCCGGAGATTCCGTCACCGGTCAGCCTGGCGGTCATCGTCACGGTCCTGGCAGCGTCCGTCGCACTGAGCGTTCGGCACCCCCGCCCGACCGCCCAGGAAGGGGCCGCTCCGGCCGGGCGGGAGGAGAGCGACGTTGCCTACGACCCGACTGGTGCCCGCCCCCCAGCGCGGGAGGCCCGGAAGACGGACGACCCATCGCGGGACAGCTGACCAGACTTCGCCGTCCTCCTCTTTGCAAAACTTGTCCCATTTAATGGCAAAATATCCTATTCTGTACTTATGTGCAGCGCCGAGCGAGCGACGGTACCGCGGACCGGGCGTGTGTGCCGCGCCTGCCACCACCCCTTGACCGCGAAGATCACGCGGCACAAGACCATGGGAATCTTCGTTCCTCTATGGATGCCGGGCACCTGCCACAACCCGATCTGCCCGAAGCACGCGCAAGGGGAGGAGAGCCCAAGGGGCGGCGGCGCGAAGCCGTAACGGCTCTCGAACCTGCCCAGCTGCTGACAGCCGCTACGGCTGCCTGGCATCGGAAAGAGCCACGCCGAGCGCTGCGACACCGGGGCCAGCGCGATCGCGGCACACAGGCCCACCACCAGGGAGTACGCGACCAGATTCGCCTGAGGAGGCCAGCCGTCCTTCCGGGGGTCTCGCAAGCCCTGCCTCGGATGGGCCCCGGCGCGCCGTACACGCCGGCGCGCCGGGGGTTCCTCACCTCATCGGTCCTTGGCCAGGGCGACGAGCTCGGCGAACAGTCCCCCCGCTTCGGCCAGCTCCTCGTATCCGCCCTGCTCGATCACGCGTCCCTCGCGCATGACCAGGATGCGGTCGGCCAGGCGGGTGTTCTCGAGCTGGTGCGTGACGACGATGGTCATCCGCTCGGCGGCGATGCGCTTGATCTCCAGGAAGATCTGGTGCTCGCCCCGCGGGTCCATCTGCGAGGTGGGTTCGTCCAGGATGAGCAGCGGTGTCCGCCGGTACAGGGCCCGGCCGCACACCAGCCGCTGCCACTGGCCGCCGGACAACTCGGCCCCGCCGAAGAGTTCACGTGCCAGGAGGGTGTCGAGCTGCCGGGGAAGTTTCTCGACCGCCTCCCGCATGCCGACGGCGTCGACGGCCTGCCACACCGGTTCGTCGTCGAAGGTTTTCGGCTGCCCCAGGGTGATGTTCTCGCGGGCGCGCAGGGGCCAGCAGGCGAAGTTCTGCGGGACCAGGGCGGTGCGCTTCCACACCGCGTCGGGGTCCGCCTGGGCCAGGTCGGTGCCGTCCCACAGGACGCGGCCCTTGTCGGCGAGCAGGATGCCGGTGATGAGTTTGGCCAGGGTGGACTTTCCCGAGCCGTTCTCCCCCACGATGGCCAGGATCTCGCCGCGGCGCAGGGTGAGCGAGACGCCGTCGACGGCGGGTTCCTCCTTGCCGGGGTACTGGTAGACCACTTCGTCGAGCCTGATCTCGTCGACGCGCTCCGGGATCGTCAACTCGCCGCGTTGCGGGGCCCGTTCACCGGCCATGTCGAGGAAGGACCGCATGTCGGCGAGGTACAGGGAGGTGTGGAACATCGCCGCGCCATGGATCACGAACTGCGAGAGGGCGGCCAGTGTGGTCTGGACGGCGACCACCGCGGTGGCCGCGACCGGGAGGGCGACCCGGCCGGTGGTGGCCAGCCACGCGAGGGTGGACCAGGTGCACAACAGGAAGAACCCGCCCAGGGCGCTGGTCGCCAGGGCGATGCGCAGCATGCGGGGCGCGGCGGTGAGGACGCGCTGGTCGATGCGGTCGGACAGGGCGCGGTACCAGTAGATGAGGTAGCCGGTCATCCCGTTGGCGCGGACCTCGTCGCCGTAGCGCGAGTAGGTGGCCCACCAGCGCATCATGGAGCGCACATTGCGGTCGCCGACGTTGAGGTAGTGGGTCTCGTAGTCGACGCGCGCGGACAGCACGGCGCCGACGCCGGCCGGGAGCACGGCGAGCAGGAGCAGCGGGAGCATCAGCCAGTGGAGCGCGGTGATGACGCCGCTCGCGGCGATCATGCGGACCAGCGCGGCCATCAACCGCTGGGCGTCCTGGACCATCATCCGGGTGCGGGTGACGCCGACCTCGGCGGCCTCGTGCCGGTCGGCGAATCCGTCCTCGCCGTACGCGGAGGCTTCGACGCGGCATACGGCGGAGACGAGCGCGACGTCCGCCTCGGTCATCAGCAGGGGGGTGATGCGCCCGTCGGCGTAGGAGGACAGGGCGCCGCTGATGCGGCCAAGGCCCGCGGCGGCGGTCACGACGATCAGGGCGGGCAGGGCGGCGTGCAGGCGTTCGGACACGGTGCCGGTGCCGAGGATGTGGGTCATGGCCTGTGCGGTGAAGGTGAGGACGATGGCGGCCGCGGCACCGGTGAGGAGCTGGCAGGCGAGCAGGAGCACGACGCCGGGTTTGTCGACGGCCCAGGCCATCCGCGCGGTGTGCCCGAGCACGGCGGGCAGACGCCTGCACATCGCCCTGAAATTGGCCTCGGCCAGCGGGTTCTTGCCGTGCTGGCCCTCGAAGGTGATGGTGGCCGGGGCGGAGGGGGTGGCGTCTTCGCGTATGCGGTCGATGCGTCGGTCATCGTCACCTGCATCCCTCCTGGGGGTGGGTGCCGCGCCTGGATGGCTCGGCAGTGCACGGCATAACGACGCGGAGAGGGAATCGAACGCGCTCGATTCCGGACGTGCTGGAACCCTTGAGCCGCAAGGGGGCGGGCGCGCGGTCGCCGTACCGGCGCCGCCCGTGCCGTACTGATGGTTGGCCGAAACGCCGATCTGCGAGACGCATGTGACAGACGAGGTTTCGGCGCTCCGCCGGGCCCTGTCCGGGAGGTCCGGTCCCGCCCCGTCGATCGGGGGTGCCGGCCGGGCTCTACGGTCGCTTTGTCGGGACCGGCTGGAGTGTCGGCCAGCGCGTGAGCATGCGGTGGCGCAGGTCGCTGGTGAGGCGGCTGACGCCGCTGAGAGAGGTGTGGTCGGCGGTCAACTCGCTGACGACACCGAGTCGGTGGACGAGCCGTTGCCGGGCTGTCGCCGTGCCCCACTTCCAGTCCCGCTGCGGAATCCGGGCCAGGTGGTCATCGCCTTCGCGGTGTGCCCGCTCGACCAGAGCGTCGCCGCGGAGCAGCCAGCCTGCGCACGCGTCGGCCAGGCCGTCCCGGGCCTCGGCACCGGTCGCGGCGCGCCACTCCGTGCGGTAGGCGTGCTCCGCCCGTTCCAGCAGCGGCTCGGCGGCCGAAGTGACACACCAGCAGGTCGGGAAGCCGATCCGCAGATAGGCCAGCTCCATCAGCCCGCTGCCAAGTGACGCCTGCTCGAAGTCGATGAATCTGATCCCCGTGGCGGTGTGGAGGTCATTCCCGGGACAGGGATCCCCGTGAAGCAGGGCATGGCCGGGCGCCTGGTCGAGTCGGTGCACGAGGTCATCGAGTTCATCGGAAACACCGGGCGCCACAGGAACCTGCAGCGCCACTGCCAGCCCGAGGAAGGAGTCGATATCGGCCCGGTTCGGGCCCTGCCAGCGCGGAAGTATCCCGGCGTCCTCCGGACGGGCGGTGGCATGCAGCCGTGCCAGAGCGGCCGCGTAGCCGACGATCCAGTCGTCGGCCGGGCGTTGGTGATCCAGATGCTCCAGCACCAGCACCCGCTCGCCGGCATCGGTGGCAAGGAGCGCGGGCACGATAGGCGTTTCGGCTCGGGCGGCGAGCCGCAGGGCGGCCACCTCGCGGGCGTATCGCTCGTCGGCATCGGGGCCGTCGACGATCTGCTTCACCACCGCCGATGTCCCTGGCAACTCGACGCGCCACACGCGCGAGCGCGGGCTGCTGCCCAGCCTGCGAGAGCTCCTGGGTGATCCCAGCTCGGCCCGTAACTCGTCCCCGAACGCCAGTAGTGACCCCATGGGCTGATCCTTCCACGCGGCCGAAACGAAGCGTGTGGCTATGGCGGGCGACGGGCCATCCTGCTTCAAGCGCCGTGTGGAGCGGGCGGCCTGAGACGAGGAACGCGACGAGCTCGGCCGCTTCCGCGGGAAGCGATGGGTCAGGCTGCCTGGACGGGGAACCGCGCATGGTCCACCGCGATGCGCTGCGCGGCCCGGACGAAGGCGGTGATCTCCGGCCGGGCCGTGTGCTCCAGCCAGCCCAGGGCCAGTGTCGTGGCAGGCAGGTCCGTCACGGGGACCGCGCACACCTCACGCGTCAGGCGCTCGCCGACGGCAGATCCCACGACGGTGATGAGACGTCCCACCGTCACCCGGTCGAGAATCTCGTCCAGCCCCATCGGCGGGCACTGCTCCTGGTAGGCCGGGTCCTGGCGGAGCTCGGCGGCGGTCACCGCCGCACGGCCCGCCAGGGGGTGTTCGCGCGGCAGCAGCGCGAGGGGATTCTCCTCCATGATCTCGGTGGTCCGCAGCTCCGTGAGATCGTCGCTGCCGGTGCACAGCAGAGCGACATCGGCCGTGCCGTCGCGCAGGACCTTGGTGCGGTCGGCAGGGCGAAACGCTGCTGGTGCTCGGAGCGGCCGGTGGCGTCGGCTCGCTCGCGGTCCAGATCGCCCGATCGCGCGGAGCGCGCGTGATCGGCACCGTCTCACCGCGCGACCACGGCTACCTGCGCACGCTCGGGGCCGAGCCGGTCACCTATGGCCACGGTGCCGCCGGCCACGTGCGCGAACTCGCCCCCGATGGCGTGGACGCGGTCCTGGACACCGTCGGCGGCGCCCTGCTCGCGGCGACGGCACACGCCGCGGCGCCCGGCGCACGCGTGGCGTCCCTCGCCGATATCGGTGCACCGGGCGTCACTCCGGTCTTCTGCCGCATGGACCGCGCGGACCTCACGGCGCTGGCGGGGCTCGCCGAGACCGGTGAGCTCCACGTGCGGATCGGCGCCACCTACCCGCTGGAGCGGGCGGCGGACGCGCAGCGCGCCCTGGCCGCCGGTGGAACCCCGGGCAAGATCGTCATCACCGTCGGCTGATGTGCCGCGCCTTCAGGACCGGCCGTGCCCCCGGTACAGCTCCAGCTCGGAGTCGAGTTCGACGGCGAGGACCGTGGCGTGGTCGTCGAGGTCGGCGGCCGCGGGCGGGTCGATCCACAGCACGCCGGGGACCTCGTGCAGGCCGCCGATCACCTGGTGGCCGAGCTCGGTGCCGGTGCCGAGGACGGTCACGCGGCGTACGGGGGTGACCAGGCCCCGTACGCCGATGGGGGCGCGCGGGATGTCGAAGACCGTCAGGTAGAGGGTGCGGCGGTCGGCCGCGAGGGTGCTGGGGCCGTAGTGGTGCCCGGCGGGCAGCCCCGCGACGGTGCCGTACACCGCGTCCGCGTGCCGGGCGATCCAGGCGCCCATGCCTTCGAGGCGCTCGACCTGCTCGTCCGGGATCGTGCCGTCCTCCTTCGGGCCCACGGAGAGCAGCAGATTGCCGCCCGCGCCGATGGTCTCGGTGAAGTAGCGGATCAGCTGGGTCGTCGTCTTGTAGTTGTGGTCGTGGTGCTGGAAGCCCCATGAGTCGTTGAAGGTCAGACACAGCTCCCAGGGCCCCGCGGGCGGCTCGATCGGCACGCCCTGCTCGGGGGTGGCGTAGTCGCCCTCGCTGAGCATGCGCGCGTTCAGCACGCACTCCGGGACCTCGGCGCGGATGAGCCGGGCCAGCTCGCGGATCCCCCACTGCTCCTCGGTGCGCTCCCACTCGCCGTCGAACCAGAGGAGGTCGGGGCGGAATCGGGTGGTGAGCTCGTTCACCTGGCCGTCGCGGTAGGCGAGGTAGCGGGCCCAGGCGTCGAGGTCCGCCTCTTCCTCGGGGACCTCGGCGTACGGGTTGTTCTCCTGCTCGGGTGGCCGTCCCTCGTAGCGGGTGGAGGCGTAGTCGGGGTGGTTCCAGTCGCTGTGCGAGTAGTAGAGGCCGACCTTCAGGCCCTGTTCGCGCAGGGCTTCGGCGTACGGGGCGATGAGGTCGCGGCCGGCCGGGGTGTGCCGGACCACGTTCAGGTCGCCGTGGGCGGTGTCCCACAGGGCGACGCCGTCGTGATGGCGGCTGGTCAGCACGGCGTAGCGGGCTCCGGCGCGGGCGAAGAGGGCGGCCCATGCGCGCGGGTCGTAGTTCGCCGCGGTGAATCCGTCGAGCTGCGCCATGTACGTCTCGTGCGGGACGTCGCCCTCGAAGAAGGACCAGGATTCCTGCACGCCGTCCACGGCGTAGATGCCCCAGTGGATGAAGATCCCGAACTTCGCGTCGGGGAACCACGGTCGCATGGCCACGGCGTCAGCTCCTCTTCAGCCGCAGGGTCAGGATCTGGAACGGGCGCAGATCCACCGTGACGTTGCCGTCCGCATCGGTCCTCGGCACGTCCTGGACCTCGGTGAGCGGGCGTTCCAGCAGGTCGGTGACGGTGGCGCCGGTGTGGGAGAAGCCGGGGCGGAGGGTGGTGCGGGTACGGCCGCCGAGCGATTCGTAGAGCCGCACCACGACATCGCCCGAACGGTCGTCGGCGAGCTTGACCGCCTCGACGACGGCGGCCGGGCCGTCCGTGGTGACGATCGGCGCCACGGCCGCGCCGGAGTCGGCGACACGCAGCGGAAGGTTGAGCGCGTACCCCTCGGCGATCGCGTCCTCGATGCTCGCGCCGGGCAGGAGGGCGTAGGTGAAGCGGTGGATGCCCTGGTCGGCCTCGGGGTCGGGCACTCGCGGGGCGCGCACCAGGCTGAGCCGGACGGTGGTCGTCGTACCGCCGGTGCCCTCGCCCCTCTCGTGGGTGGTGCGGGCCACGTCGTGCCCGTAGGTCGAGTCGTTGAGGACCGCCACGCCGTAGCCCGGCTCGGCGACGTGCACCCAGCGGTGGCCGTAGACCTCGAAACGGGCCGCCTCCCAGCTGGTGTTGGTGTGGGTCGGGCGGTGGACATGGCCGAACTGGATCTCGGCGGTCGACCGGTCCGCGTGGATGTCGATGGGGAAGGCGGCCTTGAGGATCTTCTCGGCCTCGTGCCAGTCGATCTCGGTCGCGAAGTCGATACGGCGGCTGCCCGCGCGGACGGTGATGGTCTGGACGATGCGCGAGCGGCCGTCCTTGCCGAAGGCGCGCTCCACGCGCAGGGCGCCGAGCAGCGGGCCCTGTTCTGCGACGGTGACCGCGTCGGTGTCGAGCAGATCGGTCCAGCGCTGCCGGTAGTGCTTGTCGATGTCCCAGGCGTCCCAGTAGTTGGGCAGGTCGCTGTGGAGTCGGAGGAGGTTGCCCGCGGCGCCCGGGGCCAGGACCTCACGGCCGGCCACCAGGTCCCGTACCGAGGCGAGCGTGCCGTCCTCGGCGAGCTCGACCCTGACCAGGCCGTTGTCCAGGACGCGGCCATCGGTGACGGTGACGGGCTCCGGGGCCGGGGCCGTAGCCGCGGTCAGCGGGGCGGCGGCGGACGCCGGCACCCGCGCGTAGACGGCGACAGTGCCGTCCGCCAGCGGCTGGCCTTCTACCGTGCCCTCGGGAACGGCGACGACCTCGGCGCGCGGGCGCGGGCTCGTGTTGAACACCCGCACACCGGAACCGGGCACGGCGGCGCCGCTCAGCGCCGCCATCGCCTCCGCCGTGAGTTCCGTCAGCTCCGCCGCCACCCGCGCGTACTCCGCCTCCGCCTCGCGGTGCACCCAGGCGATCGACGAGCCCGGCAGGATGTCGTGGAACTGGTGGAGCAGCACCGTCTTCCACAGCCGGTCGAGACGCTCGTACGGGTAGGGGCGGTCCGCGTGCAGTGCGGCGGCCGTCGACCACAGCTCCGCCTCGCGCAGCAGGTGCTCGCTGCGCCGGTTGCCCTGCTTGGTGCGGGCCTGCGAGGTGTAGGTGGCGCGGTGCAGCTCCAGATAGAGCTCGCCGGTCCACACCGGGGCGTCGGGGTATTCGGCCCGGGCGGCGGCGAAGAAGTCGTCGGGGTGCTCGATGACGACCTTCGCGGAGCCCTCCAGATTCGCCAGCCGGCGTGCTCGCTCCATCATCTCGCGGGTGGGCCCGCCGCCCCCGTCGCCGTGCCCGAAGGGTGCCAGGGAGCGGGTGCCGCGCCCCTTGTCCTGGTAGTTGCGTACGGCGTGGGCCATCTCCTGGCCGGAGAACTCGGCGTTGTAGGTGTCCACCGGCGGGAAGTGGGTGAAGACCCGGGAACCGTCGATCCCCTCCCACCAGAAGGTGTGGTGGGGCAGCTTGTTGGTCTGGTTCCAGGAGAGCTTCTGGGTCAGGAACCACTCGTTCCCCGCCAGCCTGGCCAGTTGCGGGAAGCAGGCGTTGTAGCCGAAGGAGTCGGGCAGCCACACGCCCTTGGTCTCGATGCCGAACTCGTCCAGGAAGAACCGCTTGCCGTGGATGAGCTGGCGGGCCAGGGCCTCGCCGCCGGGCAGGTTGCCGTCGGCCTCCACCCACATGCCGCCGACCGGCGCCCACTGCCCGTTGCGCACGGCCTCGTGGATGCGGTCCCAGACCTGGGGGTAGTGCTCCTTGACCCAGGCGTACTGCTGCGCCTGCGAGCAGGCGAAGATGAATTCCGGGTACTCCTTGGCGAGCGCCGTGACGTTGGAGAAGGTGCGCGAGGTCTTGCGCTTGGTCTCGCGTATGGGCCACAGCCAGGCGGAGTCGATATGCGCGTGGCCGACGGCCGAGAGGGTGTGGGCACTGGCGTTGGCGGGGCGCTCCAGCACACCGCGCAGGGCCTCGCGTACGTCGGTGGCGGTGCCGGAGATGTCCTCCAGGTCCAGCCGGTCCAGGGCGCGGTCGAGGGCGTGGGCGATCTCGTGGCGGCGGGGGTCGTGCTCGCTCAGCTCCAGCATCAGCTCGCGCAGCACGGTGAGGTCCAGGCCCAGGTGCCACACCTGTTCATCCAGTACGGTCAGGTCGGCGCGGGCGAAGGTGTAGAGGGGGGCGCGGCCCGCGGTGAGTTTGTCGCCGAGTGGGGTGGGGCGGCTGAAGTCGTTGGCGAGGATGTCGGGGTTGGAGGCGGCCTCGATGAGGTACGCGACGTGTTCGCCGCCCTCGGCGGGGTGCGCCACCGGCACGTACTGGTTCTGCGGGTTGACCGCCTTGAGCGGGGCGCCGTCGGGGGTGTGGACCAGTGCCTCGGCCTGGTTGCCCGGCCAGTCGCCGACGAAGCCGAGGTCGAAGACGGCCTCGACGCGCTTGCCCGCCCACGCGGCGGGGACCTCGCCGTGCACCTTGAACCAGGTGGTGCCCCAGGGCGGGCCCCAGGGGGTCCCGGTGGTGAAGGGCTCGTACGGCGCCCGCGCCGCCTCGGCGAAGGGCACCGGTTCGCCGGGCGCCTGCCACGCCTCGATCGTGAAGGGCACGGAGGCCGAGTGGGCGGCGGGCTGGACGCGCTGGGTGAGGACACGCTGGACGCGGTCCTCGATGCGGCGGCGTTCGTCATGCATGGCAAGGGCTCCTACGGGCGGTTCAGGTAGGCGAGGCCGGGGTGTGCTGCTGTGTAGCCGTCGACGAGGCGGTGGGCGACGGCGACCGAGTCGACGAGCGGGTGGAGGGCGAACGCCTTGACGGCGGTGGCGCGCGAGCCGCTGTCGGCGGCGTTCATGACCTCGCGCTCGACGGCCTTGACGGCGCACACCAGGCCGGTGGCGTGGCCGGGCAGCGGGTCGACGGAGACGGGGTGCGCGCCGCTCGCGTCCACCAGGCAGGGGACTTCGATGACGGCGTCCTCGTCGAGAGCGCCCAGCGTGGTGCGGTTGCGGACGTTGAGGATGAGGGTGGTGCGCTCGTCGCGGGCGATGGCGCGCATGAGGGCGAGGGCGACCTGTTCGTAGCCGCCGGACTCCAGGTCCGACGCGTCGCGCTCGCCTGCGCCCGCCGCCTCGCGGTTGGCCGCCATGTAGGTGGCCTCGCGCTCGGCGCGGGTGCGGTCCCAGGTCGTCAGCGCCGGGGCGTGGCCCTGCTCCATGACCTCGTAGAACCGCGCCTGCTGGTCGCGGAGGAAGGCGCCGCGGGTCTGCTCGGCCTCACGGTAGGCCCGTACCGCTTCCCGGTTGAAGTAGTAGTAGTGCAGATACTCGTTGGGGATCGCGCCCAGGGAGGCGAGCCACTCGGGGCCGAAGAGCTTGCCCTCCTCGAACGAGCCGAGGGCCTCGGGGTCGGCGAGCAGACGCGGCAGTTCGTCGCGTCCGGCGACGCGCAGGCCGCGCAGCCAGCCGAGGTGGTTCAGGCCGACGTAGTCGATCCACGCGCGGTCCGGATCGGCGCCGAGCGCCCGGGCGACCCGGCGGCCGAGTCCCACCGGCGAGTCGCAGATGCCGATGACCCGGTCGCCGAGGTGGCGGGACATGGCCTCGGTGACCAGGCCCGCGGGGTTGGTGAAGTTGATGACCCAGGCGTCGGGGGCCAGGCGGGCGACGCGCCGGGCGATGTCGACGGCGACGGGGACGGTGCGCAGCCCGTAGGCGATGCCGCCCGCGCCCACCGTCTCCTGGCCGAGGACTCCGTGGTCCAGGGCGACGCGCTCATCGGCGGCGCGGCCTTCGAGGCCGCCGACGCGGATCGCGGAGAAGACGAAGTCGGCGCCGCGCAGCGCCTCGTCGAGGTCGGTGGTGTGGGACACCGTGGGCGCTCCCCCGGCCTCCGGCCGTTCGGTGCCTCCCGGGCCGGCCGCGGCCTGTTCGGCCAGCACCCGGGCGACGGCGCCCAGCCGGCCGGCGTCCAGGTCGTGGAGGGTGACGTGGGTGACGCGGCCCGGGGCGCGGTCGGCGAGCAGTGCCCCGTACACGAGCGGCACCCGGAACCCGCCGCCGCCGAGAATGGTCAGCTTCACACCCGCACCACCTTTACTCCTGCCTGCTCGAACACCGAGCACGTGGCCGAGTCCGAGGGGGCGTTGGTCACTACTGCGTCGAGATCTTCGGGGCCGCAGACCTTGGTCATGCCGGTGCCGGGGAACTTGCCCGCGTCGGCGAGCAGCACCACCTGGTCACTGGCCGCGATCATCGCCCGTTTCACCGGGACCTCGATGACCGTGGTGTCCATGATCTGCCCGCTGGGACGGACGCCGCTGGTCCCCAGGAAGAGCCAGTCGGCGTGGAGCTGGCGGAGGTTGTCCTCGGTGAGGAATCCCACCAGGGAGCGGTATTCGCGCCGGAGCACCCCGCCGAGCAGCACCAGCTCCACCGCGGTGTCGTCGGCCAGCTCCTCGAACACCACCAGGTTGCTGGTGATCACGGTCAGCCGTCGGCCGTGCAGTTGCCGGGCGAGCCGGTAGGCGGTGGTGCCTATGTCCAGCAGCACGGACTGCCCGTCTTCGATCATGTCCGCGGCCGCCACCGCCAGGGCGTCCTTCTCGGCCACGCGCACTCCGGCGACCTCCGCGAAGGGCTGGTCGCCCTCCTCGACGACCGCGCCGCCGTGCACCCGGGTGAGCAGTCCCTCCTCTTCCAGCTTCAGCAGGTCGCGCCGGACGGTCGCGGCGGAGACCCCGAGCTGTTCGGAGAGGTCGGTCACGGCCGCCGGGCCCCCGGACCGCAGGGCGCGGAGGATCATCTGATGTCGTCGTTCAGCCAGCACGGCGAGCAGCCTACTCGTCAATCTCAATCATTTCTATGCATCTGCGTGCACCCCTCTTGCCATTTTTGCGCAGAGCCCGCACGATCCTCTGCAATGCCCTGCAGTCTCTGCACACTTTTGACGAGAGGAGGAGCTCGTGGCCGAACCTCCCCCGCCCGGGGAACGAGCTCCCGACGCCACGGGACCCGATGTCCTGGTGACCGGTCTGCTCTTCTACGACCTCGTGATGACCGGGCTCGGCCGACCGCCGGCACCGGGTGAGGAGATCTGGACCCAGGGCATGGGCTGCGGCCCCGGCGGCATCGCCAACCTCGCGGTGGCCGCCGCCCGCTTCGGCCTCGCCACCTCACTGGCCACCGTCTTCGGCGACGACTTCTACGGGGCGTACTGCCGCGACATCCTCGCCCGGCAGGAGGGCATCGACCTCGCGCTCTCGCGCACGGCACCCGGCTGGAACACGCCGGTGACCGTCTCGATCGCCCAGGGACACGACCGCGCACTGATCACACACGGCCAGGAACCCCCGTACCCGCAGGACGAGTTGATGGCGAGCGCCCCGGAGGCACGGGCGGCCATCGCACACCTCGGCACCGAGCCCCAGGCGTGGATCGCGAAGGCCGCCGCGGCGGGCACCAAGATTTTCGCGGATGTCGGCTGGGACCCCACCGGGGCCTGGTCCGGCGAGCTGCTCGACCAGCTCTCCCGCTGCCATGCCTTCCTCCCCAACGAGGGCGAGGCGATGGGCTACACACGCACCGACAGCGCGCGGGCCGCGCTCGGCAAGCTCGCCGATATCGTGCCGGTCGCCGTCGTCACACGCGGCCCGCACGGCGCCCTCGCCGTCGACCAGACGACGGGCGAGGCCGCCGACGTCGCCGCGCTCGACATCGATGTCGTGGACGCGACGGGAGCCGGGGACGTCTTCGGCGCGAGCTTCACCGCCGCCACCCTCGCCGGCTGGCCGCTCGCCGACCGGCTGCGTTTCGCGGGACTGGCCGCGGGCCTGTCCGTCACCCGGCACGGCGGCGCGCTCGCCGCACCGGGCTGGCACGGCGTCGACCAGTGGTGGCGGACCACCGGCAGCCGCGACCCCGCGCTGCGGAGCGACTACGGATTCCTGGCGGACCGCATCCCCGAGGACCCCGGCCCCGCGCCGCACACCACACCCGTCACCCCCCACACCCTGTAATCGCAGTGCGTACTACCCGAAAGGCGGTGGGAGCGGTGCACCTCTCGCGAAGAGCACTGCTGTACGCGGGCCTCGCCACCACGGCGACCGCGGCGCTCGGCGGCACCACGGCAGGCTGCTCGGTTCCGAACGGCTCGACCGGCCGGAACATGACCCTCTGGTACTGGACCGGCGGGCTGAGCGACAAGGTCGTGGCGGACGCCAAGAAGCGCTTCACCGATATCTCGCTCAAACCCGCCCAGATCGGCGGCTACTTCAAATCCAAGCTGCTGACCACGATGACCGGGCGCGCCTACGTACCCGACATCACCGGTCTCAAGGGCGAGGACATGGCCTCGTACCTGCCGAACGCGGAGCAGTTCATCGATCTGCGCACGCTCGGCGCGGAGAAACTCAAGGACCAGTACCTGCCGTGGAAGTGGGCCGAGGGCATCGCTCCCGACGGGAGCATGATCGGCTTTCCCATCGACACCGGCCCGGTCGCCCACTACTTCATGCCCGAGGTGTTCGACCGGGCGGGGCTGCCGACCGATCCGGCGGACGTCGGCAAGGAGATGGACACCTGGGAGAAGTATCTGGCGGCCGGTGAGCGGCTGAAGAAGAAGGTCCGCGGCGCGCATATGGTCATCGACGCGCTCACGATCTACCAGTACATGATCGCGCAGGGCACCCAGCGGTACGTCGATGAGGAACGGCGCTTCATCGGCGACCACGAGCATGTGCGCCGCGCCTGGAACATGGCGATCGACGCGTATGAGCGCGGCCTGTGCTCCCGGTACCAGTCCGGCACCCCGGACGGTAACGCGGCCATCGAGAACGGCCTGCTGCCCAGCCAGATCGGCGCCTCCTGGGTGGCCGGCGACCTCAAGCTGACGGTGCCCAAGACCAAGGGGAAGTGGCGGGTGGCCGCGCTGCCCGGCGGCCCGGCCAACAACGGCGGCTCCTTCCTGGCGATCACCAAGTCCTGCCGGCAGCCCGAGCTGGCCTTCGAGATCGTCACCTGGCTGCTGAACGCGGACAACCAGACCCGCGGTTTCACCGATGCCACGCTCTTCCCGTCCACCCCCGCCTCGTACCAGCAGGAGGCGATGCGCGCGCCGGACCCGTTCTTCGGCGGCCAGGCCACCATCGATGTCTTCGGCCCCACGGCCGAGAAGATCCCGATCGCCTACCACAGCCCGTACGACTACCCCCTGGACCAAGCGGTCTCCGACGAACTGCGCAATGTGAACGCCCTGGGCAAGGATCCCCGCCGGGCGTGGAAGGACGCCATGGCCAAGTGCCGGCGCATAGCGGACCACCTGGGAGTGCTGACATGACCGGAGTAGGTGCCGCCCCCACGCTCGGCGCGCCGGCCGACGACGGTGTGAGATCCGTCCCCGCGCGCGCCAAGCCCCGCTCGGTGCTCGGGCACTGGCGGCTGTATCTGGCGATCTCGCCCTTCTATCTGCTCTTCCTGTGCTTCGGCCTGATCCCGGTGGGCTTCTCGCTCTATCTCTCCTTCCACCGGTGGGACGGCCTCGGCTCGATGGAGTACGCGGGCCTGTCGCAGTACCGCTATCTGCTCAGCGACGGACAGTTCTGGAACTCCCTCACCAACACCCTGATCATCTGGGCGATCGCCACCCTGCCGATGCTGTTCATCGCGCTGGTGACCGCGGTGATGCTCAACTCCGCGGTGCGGTTCAAGAACTTCTACCGCTTCGCGTACTTCCTTCCGAACGTCACCTCGGTCGTCGCCGTGGCGATCATCTTCACCTCGATCTTCTCCACCAACTTCGGCCTCGCGAACGCCGTGTTGCAAGGGCTCGGACTCGACCAGGTGGCCTGGCTGAACACGGACTGGGGCATCAAGATCTCCATTGCCGTGCTGATGACCTGGCAGTGGACCGGCTACAACGCGCTGATCTTCCTCACCGGGCTCCAGACCATTCCGAGCGAGCTCTACGAGGCCGCCCGCGTCGACGGCGCCGGGCCCGTGCAGACCTTCTTCCGGATCACCGTGCCGATGATGCGGCCGATCATCCTCTTCACCCTGGTCGTCTCGACCGTCACCGGACTGCAGAGCTTCACCGAGCCGCAGGTGCTGCTGGCCAACACCAACAACACCTCCACCTTCGCGGGCGGCCCCGGCAACTCCGGCCAGACGATGGTCCTCTATTTCTTCCAGCAGAGCTTCGACAACAACGACTTCGGCTACGGCGCCGCCATCGCCTGGGGCATCTTCCTGGTCGTCGCCATCTTCTCGATCGTCAACTGGCGCCTGGTACAGCGCGGGGAAAAGTAGAGGGAGACCACAGTGAAAGGAATGAAGGGTACCCGCGCCAGAGGGCTGACCCTGCACATCTCGCTGATCGCCGGTGTGCTCGTCTCGCTCTTCCCGTTCTACTGGACCGTCGTGATGTCGACCCATTCGTCGACTGAGATCTTCCAGTACCCGCCGAAGCTGCTGCCGGGCTCGCACTTCGACGAGAACGTCCACCATCTCTTCCAGAAGATCGACTTCTTCGGGTCGATGTTCAACACCCTGATCGTCGCCGTCTCGGTGACCTTCCTCGTGCTGTTCTTCGACTCGCTGGCGGCCTTCGTCTTCGCGAAGTTCCACTTCCCGGGCCGCCGGGCGCTGTTCGTCATCATGATGGGCATCTTCATGGTGCCCGCCCAGCTCCAGGCCATCCCGCAGTTCGTGATCATGGCGAAGCTCGGCTGGATCGGCTCCCTCACCTCGCTCGTCGTCCCGGCGGCTGCCAACGCCTTCGGGATCTTCTGGATGCGCCAGTACATGAAGGGCTCCATCCACGACGAACTGATGGACTCCTCCCGGCTGGACGGCTGCGGCTTCCTCCGCCAGTACTGGCATGTGGCGCTGCCCGTGGTCCGGCCCGGCCTCGCCTTCCTCGGCATCTTCACCTTCATGGCCCAGTGGAACGACTACGCCTGGCCGCTGATCGCCCTGATCAACCCGGACCATGTGACGCTCCAGGTCGCCCTCTCGCAGCTCAACAGCGTCAACGGCACCACCGACTACGGCATGGTGATGGCCGGTGCGCTGCTCGCCCTGATCCCGCTGCTCGTCGTGTTCTTCATCGGCGCCCGCCAGATCATGGCGGACCTCGCCAAGGGGGCCATCCGCTGATGGATCCGCGTCCGCTGAACACGCCTCCGACGGGCCCGCCTCCGCTGGACCCGCCTCCTTCGTATCCGCGCCCGATGGACCTGCGTCCCTGGGAGTCACCCGAACTCACCTCCTGGCGACGGCTGCCGATGCACGCCGTGGACCGCAGGGCGGGCGCTCTCTCGCTGGACGACGACCACTGGCGCTTCCAGCTGCTGCCCGCGCCGGAGGTGCCCCCGTCCGAGGACTGGCGGCATCTGAAGGTGCCCGGCGCCTGGACCACACAGGACACCGACGACTTGCCGCAGTACACCAACTGGCGGATGCCCTGGCCCGACTTCCCGCCGCACTCCCCCGCCGCCAACCCCACCGGTGTACACGAGCGCGACGTCGACATCCCGGCCGAGTGGGCCGGGCGCCGCGTCATCCTGCAGGTGGGCGCCGCGACCAGTGTGCTGATCGCCGAGGTGAACGGCCGGGCCGTGGGCATCGGCAAGGACTCGCACCTGGCGTCCGAGTTCGACATCACCGACGCGGTACGGACCGGCGAGGCCAACACCGTACGGCTGACCGTGGTCAAGTGGTCCGACGCCTCGCATATCGAGGACCAGGACCACTGGTGGCACGGCGGCATCACCCGCCCCGTCCTCCTCTACGCCACCGATCCGCTGCATCTGGCCGATGTGAAGATCAGCGCCCCCGCCGACGGACGGCTGCGCGTGGAGGTCCAGGTGCGCCACGCGGACGGGCCACTGCCCACGGGCTGGCGCGTGTCCGGACACCTCGACGGGGTCGGCGAACTCGCACCGGATGAGGAGTACGCCGCCTGGTGCGCCCGGGAGGACCGGGTCTCGGACTTCCTCGGCGAGGCGCGCCTCCTCGCGACCGTGCCCGACGTACGCCGCTGGTCCGCCGAGACGCCCGAGCTGTACGGGCTCGACATCCGGCTGCACCGCCCCGACGGATCCATCGCCGACACCTCCCGCCACCGCGTGGGCTTCCGCACCGTCGAGATCGTGGGCAACGACCTGCTGATCAACGGCGAACGCGTCTTCATACGTGGCGTCAACCGGCACGACTTCCACCCGCTCACCGGCCGCACCATCACCCCGGACGAGATGCGCGCCGACCTGGAGACCATCAAGCGCTTCGGCTTCAACGCCGTCCGCACCTCGCACTACCCGAACGACCCCGCCCTGCTGGACCTCGCCGACGAGCTGGGCCTCTACCTCGTCGACGAGGCCGACATCGAAAGTCACGACCACGCCCACGAGATCGCCGACGACCCCCGCTATCTGGGCGCGTTCGTGGACCGGGTCTCACGCATGGTGCTGCGGGACAAGAACCACGCGTGCGTCATCGTGTGGTCGCTGGGCAACGAGAGCGACTACGGCGCGAACCACGACGCGGCCGCGGGCTGGCTGCGCCGCTACGACCCGACCCGCCCGCTGCAGTACGAGGGGGCGGCCAAGACCGACTGGTCCGGGGCGGGCATCGCCTCCGACATCCTCTGCCCGATGTACGCGTCACTGGACGAGATCACCGCGCACGCCGCCTCCGGCGAGCAGACCAGGCCACTCATCCTGTGCGAGTACTCGCACGCCATGGGCAACAGCAACGGCACCCTCGCCGACCACTGGGCGGCCATCGAGACCACCCCGGGTCTCCAGGGCGGCTTCATCTGGGAGTTCTGGGACCACGGCATCCTCCAGCGCCTGGCCACGGGCCGTCCCGCGGGCCCTTCCGCGTCCGGCGCCTACGCCCACGGGGTGGCGGCCGACGGCTACCGCTGGGCGTACGGCGGGGACTTCGGCGATGTGCCGAACGACGGCGCGTTCTGCGCGGACGGCCTGGTCTTCCCCGACCGCACCCCGAAGCCCGCCATGTACGAGCACCGCGAGATCGCCGCCCCGGTGCGGCTGGCCCGGAGCGAACCTGGCCGCCCGCCGCGCGTCACCAACGCCCAGCACTTCCGCGATGTGTCCTGGCTGACGGCCCAGTGGCGGCTGTCCGTCGAGGACGGCGGCACCCGCACCGCCCCGGCCGTGCTGCCCCACCTCCCGCCCGGGGCCTCGGCGGAGCTGCCCCTGCCCCACGGGCTGCTGGCCGAACTGCCCGCCGCGGTCGCCGCAGGCGGCGGCGAGGCATGGCTGACGCTGCATGTGACCACACGCCACGACGAGCCCTGGGCGCCGCGCGGCACCGAAGTGTGCGCGCCCCAGATCCAGGTGCGCGAACGGCCCGCCCCGGCGCCGCCGGCGGCGGTGTCCGTGGCGGTGTCCGCCCACTCCCCCGACGTCGACGCGGAAGGGCTGTTGCGCCATCCGCTGCTGACCTGCCCGCCCACTTTGAGCCTGTGGCGGGCGCCCACCGACAACGACCTGCTGGGCGGCGCCGCGGACCACTGGCGCACGCTGGGCCTCGACCGGCTCGTGCGCGAACCCGTCTCCGTCGACCGGACGGACGGCCGCATCCGCGTGCGCTCCGCCTACCCGACCGGCGCCGGGCCCGTCGAGCACCAGCAGGTCTTCGGCCTCCTCAATGACGACGGCCTGCTCATCGAGGAGACCGCCGTCCTTCCCGAGGGGCTGACCGACGTCGCACGCGTGGGCACGGTCTTCGAGACGGTGGCCGGGCTGAACCACCTTCAGTGGTACGGCCAGGGCCCCTGGGAGACCTACCCGGACCGGCGGACGGGCGGCCCCGTGGGGCACCACCGGGCCCGCGTGGACGGCCTGTTCACCCCATATCTGCGCCCCCAGGAGAGCGGTGGCCGGTCCGGCGTACGCCGCTTCGCGCTGCTGTCGGACACCGGCACCGGTCTCGGCGTACGGCTGGACGAGCCCCGCCAGGTCTCGGTCACCCGGTACCGCGCGGCCGACCTCGCGGCCGCCTCCCACCACGACGAGCTGGCCCCCAGGCCGCGGTGCGTGGTCCATCTCGACGCCGCCCACCGTGGCCTGGGCACCGCGTCCTGCGGCCCGGACACCCTCCCGCGCTACCGGCTGGGCCCCGGCACCTACCGCTGGTCATGGGTGCTGCGCCCACTGTGAGACGCCCGCGTCGGATGACGAGGAGGTGATGCGCGCTACGGGGCCGCCTGCCAGCCCAGTGCCGGGCCGAGCCGGGTGGCGATGTCCGTGAGGATCTGGACGTAGTCCTCGTGGTCGAAGGTGAAGGGCAGGGCGAACGCCACCTCGTCGACCTCCCGGAATGCGGCATGGGAGGCGAGCCGTTCGGCGATCTCCTCGGAGGTGCCGACGAGATCGGGCGCGAACATCATGCGCGCCGGTCCCTGAGGCGTGGCGGTGCGCGGCGTGCGCTGCAGCGCGTACTGCTCATACTTCGCGCGCTGCTCCGGCGAGGCGGTGTCGGTGGGGATGACGACGAGCCCTTGGGAGACACGGGCACGGTCGCCGTCGGGGTGGTGGGCGCGGAAGGTCCGTATGTGCGAGAGCTGGATCTCGGCGAAATCCTCGGACTCCTCCGCCTTCACGACACTGCTGGTGAGCAGGTTCATTCCGTGTTCACCGGCCCACTGGGCCGACCGCAGGCTGCCACCGCCGTACCACATGCGGCGACCGAGCCCCGGGGAGTGCGGCTGCACACGGTCGGAGAACACCTCGAAGCCCTCGACACCGCTGAAGTCGGTGACCGGTTCGCCGCGTACGTAGTCCAGCAGTCGTCGCACCCGCTCGTGGCTGAAGTCCTCGAGGTCGGCGGTGTCGGGGTAGAGCGCTCCCTTGACCTGGTCGTAGTGGTTCGGCGGACCGACGCTGACCCCCGGGTTGAGGCGGCCCCGGGACAGGATGTCGACGGTCGCCAGGTCTTCGGCCAGCCGCAGCGGGTTCTCCCATCCCACGGGGATGACCGCGGTGCCCAGCTCGATGCGGCTGGTGCGCTGCGAAGCCGCCGCCAGCACGGCCATCGGAGAGGAGATGCCGTATTGCAGATGCCGGTGGCGCACCCAGGCGCTGTCGAAGCCCAGCCGCTCACCCATCTCGATGATCTGCAGGGTCGACTCATGGCCCCGGCGAGGGTCGGCCTCGTCGAACAGCCCTATGGTCAAGAAACCCAGCTTCCGTAGGGGTTTCGAGGTCAGCGGCATGGTACGGCTCCCTGTCACATGGTGGTCAACGAGGTGAGGCTAACGGCGGTGGCGAACGCGCCGTCGTGGTGGACGAGGGCGGGGCCCTCGGCGGGACCGCCTCCGGACCGAACCTCGCCGATGACGAGGAAGTGGTCGCCGACCTGTTCACACCGGGTCACGTGGGCGGTGAGCCAGGCCGGTACTCCGTCGAGCACCGGGAGTCCGTCGCCCGCATCCTGCCAGGAGACACCCGAGAAGCGGTCGGTGCCACTGCGGGCGAACCGCTCCGCGAGCGCGGCGTTGTGGGCGCCCAGCACATGGACGGCGAAGCGGTCCGCGCGCTGGACGGCGCCGGCGGTCGAGGCGGTGCTGCCGAGGTAGAACGAGACCAGGGGCGGATCGAGGGAGACGGAGGTGAACGAGGTCGCGGTGAACCCGGCGGGACCCGGCACGGTGATGACCGTGACGCCGGCCGCGTGCCGGCGCAGGGTCCGGCGGAGTATGTCGCCCCCGTCCACTCCGGTGCGGGCGGTCGCCGGTTCGGTGGCGGGGTGGTCGGTGGACACGGTCATGCTGATTCCCTTCCCAGGGGGCGGTGCCGGATGGTCAGGAATGTGCGGGGTGTGCGCCGGTTTCGAGGGTGAGGATCGGGCTCATCCCCCGGTCGGCGCGCAGGCGTTCCAGCCACAGGACGATGGTGGCTGCCGTGGTGCGGTGGGTGGCGTCGTTCAGCACGTCGTGCACGCCCTCGTGCAGTACGCCGAGGGTCGCGTGTGGCAGCCGTTCGGCCAGGCCGCGGGCCTGCTCCAGCGCAGAGATCGGGTCCGCCTCGCCGTGCAGGACCAGGGCGGGGAGGTCGGGCCGGGTGTCGGGGAGCAGATGCGCCGGTACGGGGCCGAAGAGGCGACCTCGGACGAACTCCCGGTCGTCGGTGATCTTCTTGCGGTGGGTCGGGCAAGCGGTACGCGCCGCCAACTCGGCTTCCCAGTCGGAGTCGTGGTCATCGGCCGCGGATCCGGTGGCGGGCGCGGACCCATCCGTCGTCGGCGCGGTTCCGGCCAGGATCAGGCCCGCAGTCGTGAGCGGTGCGTCGGGGTCGGCGGCCGTGTGCAGGGCCTGGAGGGCGCCGGTGTCGCTGCCGATGAGGACGAGCGGCGCGGCCGGATGTTCACCCGCGGCCGCCGCCACCTTGGTCAGTACCTCTCGTGCCGTGTGCTCCGGGGCTGTATCGAGGGCGTGCACGACATAGCCGTCCGCCGCGAGCCTGCGGCCGAAGCGCTCGTATGTGCCGCCGTGTTCGCCGCGGCCGGGCAGGACCAGGAGGGTGCCCCGCGGCAGGATTCCGGTGGGTGGCTGCCAGCTGTGCACCGTGGTGGCGGGCACGGTGGGTGCGGTGGTCATCGGGCCTCCTTGGTCTCGATCATGCCGCTGAACTCGACCGACGATGCGGGCGATGGGGAGTGCGGGGCCATGGGTCAATTGCCCTTCGAGGCGGGCGGGTTGGACGCGGCGGATGTGCACCGGCGGGCCAGTGCCGCGCGGCCGGTGGCGGTGAGGACGGAGTCGTCCTGCGGGGTGTGCACGCGGCTGCAGAGCACGTCCCGGTAATGCCGCTGGAGGGGGTTGGCGTGCGTGAGGCCGTGATTTCCGGTGAGCGTGAGGGCCTGGTCGACGGCGGTGATGGCGGCGCGGGTGCCGAGGACCTTGGCGACGCCCGCCTGTTCGACGGCCTCCGGGTCGCCCGCGTCGACGCGGGCGGCGAGCGCGTCCACGAGTGTGTCGGCGCCGATGAGGGCCGTCTCGATCTCGCCGACGGCGCTCTGGAAGCGGGGCAGGGTCGCGAGCGGCGCGCCGAGGGCGGTGGGCACGCGCTCGTGGAGGAAACCGGTCAGCCAGTCACGGGCGGCGCCCGCGACGCCGAGGTAGAGCGCGGTCAGGCCGAGGGCGTTCCAGGCCCCGGTCACCGGGTCGGGGCGGGCGCCCGGCGTGTCGCCGGGCTCGGTGAGGCCGATGACGTCGTCGGCGGGGACCGGTACCGAATCCAGGACGACGTCGTCGCTGCGGCTGGCCCGCAGACCGACGTGGTCCCAGGTCGGCTCCACGGTCAGCCCGGGGCTGTCCGTGCGGACGATGAAGCTGCCGACGCGTACGGGCTCCCCGTCGCCGGGTTCGGTGCGCGCGAAGACCAGCATGCGGCTGAGCCCGATCGCCCCCGTGGAGTACATCTTCCGGCCCGTCAGCAGCCAGTGGCCGCCGTCGCGCCGCGCGGTGGTGGCGGGCAGCCCGCCGCGGATCGGGCTGCCGAGTTCCGGCTCGACGCGCAGGGCGTTGACCAGGGCCGGGCCCGCGGCCGACTCGGCGAGCAAGTCGCCGTAGACGGTGGCCGGCCAGCCGGGCGTGCGGGCCTCGGCGGCGTGGACGAACAGGGTCATGGCCGCCACTAGGGCCACGGCCGGGTCCCCGGCGCCGAGGGCGCGCAGGATGCGGGCGGTGTCGGCGAGCCCGGCCCCGGGCCCGCCGTGCCGCGTGGCAACGGTGGCGGTGAGCAGCCCGGCTTCGTGGACCAGGGCGACCCCTTCGGCGGGGAAGGAGGCGTCGCGGTCGTGTGCGGGGGCGCGGGCGGCCAGTGCCGCGGTGAGCGCGGGAAGCCGGTCGAGGTCCAGGGGCGGCAGGGCGGTGGGGCGGTGGGTCCGGTCGGTGGTGGAGGTCACGAGGGTCTCCGGAGTGGCTGTCGCGTCGGCGGTCGTGGTCGTGCGGGGTGCGGCGGCCGCGGTGTGTCGTACGGAGTGATGCGCCCGCGGCGGTCCGGTTCCCGGGGGCGTGGTGATCGGCGCGGCGGACGCGGACCCCGGGGGCCGCAGCAACTCCCGTGATCTGGGGGCGTCTGATCGCCCCACATCACGGGAGTTGGAAAGGAATTCCGGGCCGGGCCGGTGGCGGGAAGCGGTCACCTACAAGGTGCCGAGCGCTCTCAGGGACGGTGAAAATCGCCGCTCAGCGACAAAGAGCGCTGGAGGTGCGCAGGTAGTCCACGTAGCGGCAGAGCACGCCCGGATGCGTCGAGTGCATACCCCTTATGGTCGTGATCGCAGAAGCCGCTGTCAATGGACACCTTTAGGTGTCTCATTGTGCGGAACCCCGGCGACCTGCGCTTTCGTCAGCGCATCAGCGCTGACGAGGCGGCTACCACCCGGCCCCGGACGATCCCCCTGCTACCCGGAGGGCATCCTCGGCGAGCGCCGCGCGCCCGCTCCTCGGAATCCGCGCCCTGGAGCCCCATCGCCACCGGCTCGGCACACCGTGGCGCCTCGCACTCTCGCCAGGACAGACCACGGGCTGATGGGAATCCTGCCCATGAGGCCGGACAGCCTCCCGGTCGCCACTGACCGCGACCCGAGCCGCTGTCGAGTTTCCCGCGAGGGTGTCCGTACTGGACCTCGGGGCCTGTTCCGGAAAGTCCCCAGCTGCCGTCCGTCCGGGCCGCTGGCGAGCGAACGCAGCTCGGCCGGCTGTCCGGTGAACGGCACCACCTCCCCGACTACCTCGACGGCAAGGCGACGTCGGCCTGGGACAGGACACCGACCCCCATCGTCCTCTACGACGCCCTACCCGGGTGGGCGGATGCGTGCACGCACTCGTTACGCCGCTACCCGCGCTGCTCGTAGCGCCGCCACTCGCGTCCACCGTCGCGAGAGATCCATAGCCCTTCGCCCTTCACCAGGTCGTACGTCGCCGTCGTCGCGTCCGCGATGCCGTAGAGGGTCGTGCCGTCGACGGTCATCGACGTGAATTTCGCCGGCGTCTTCAGTTCGTGGAAGGCGCTGTTGGTGCGGTCATCGGCGAGCCAGTAGCGGCCGCCTTCCTCGCCGAGGAGCAGCCGCCCGTCCGCGAGCACCTCCAGGACCAGCGACTCCGGGCCACGCTTCAGGTCTCTCCAGGGAATGCCGCCGGTGAGGACCGTCTGCCAGTGCTCGCCGCCGTCCGTCGTCACCAACAGGCCGCGTACGCCCTCGCCCCGGATGAGGGACAGCGCCACGGTGCCACCCCGCGCGGCGAGGATGCCCCCCGTGTACGGCTTCGGGACGGCCGTGGAGCCGAGGATGCGACCGTCGTGCTGCCATACGACGCGGTTGGGGTCTTCGGTCAGGGGCTGGTCCAGGCTCCAGGCCGTGCCTCGCTCGTCGATGGCGAGGCGGATGGCGTCGTCCAGCGCTCCGGCCGGGGGCGCCACGGTGCGCGTGGCGGGGCGGTAGATGAGGGACGGCTCCAGTTCGGCGAGCAGGACGTCGCCGGGGCGGGTGCGCAGCGGGGTCTCGGTGCTGATGACCTTGTGCAGCTTGCCGCGTACATCGAGCGCGTACGCTCCCTCGGCTCCCTCGCCCGGCGGCACCCGCACGAAGCCCCCGCGCACCCCCTTGAACGCGGCCGGCGCCGCCTCCGCGTCCGAGTGTTCCGCGTGCTCGGCGACCGTATGGCCGTCGGGGTCGACGATGCGCCAGGCGGTGGCGGCCGGCCCCTCGTCGTCCTCGACGTTGCCGGCGTTGTACGCCAGGAGCAGCGAGCCGTCCTCGGCGCGGACGACGTCGGTGGGTGCGCCGGCCGCCTCGATGACGTTGGCGGGGCGCGGGTGAGCGTCTTCGATGACGCGCTTGTACCTCGCCTCGCGGTCGCCGTAGTCCCCGTCGTCGGAGCCGCCCGGGCCGCAGGCGGTCAGCGCCAGCGCCGCACTCGCCGCGGCCACGAGTCCTGCCCTCCGCCTGCCGTGCTTCGTCAGCGATGCCATTGCCACATCCTCACATGAGGCGGCGGCCGCCTTGGCGGGAGCAAGTGACTTGGGAGTGACTCAGGTTGCGTTGCGCGCGGCCGACGAAGTGATCGCCCACGTCGGACGCCCCCACTTCCCTCTCACTGGACCCGAGGTCGCTTCAGAACGCCGTCTGTGGCGTCCATGTGAATGAGCCGGGAGGTGCCTCCGTCCGAGGGAGCTCGCCATCGACCCCAGTGTGCAGACCGAGCAGGACCTGCCCGCCCCGGAGCGGGCCGTGCTCTCTCTGTTCCGTCGGCCGGACGTGAGAGTTTTGAACGGAGCGCTCCGCTCCGATAGGTTGAACGCGACACACTTCGTTCCGCCGACACGGAGGACAGATGAAAGCGACAGGCAGGCCGACGGCTCTGGTGACCGGCGGCAGCCGGGGAATCGGCGCGGCGACTTCGCGTGAACTCGGGGCTCGCGGATACCGCGTGGCGGTCAACTACTTCTCGAACCGTGAGGCGGCCAGCCAGGTGGTCAAGCTCATCGAGGCCGACGGCGGCGATGCCTTCGCCGTGCAGGCCGATGTGTACGACCCCGACCAGGCAGCCGAACTGCTGAAGCGCGCCGCCGTCGACGGACGCCTGGATGTCCTTGTCTGTAACGCCGGCGCCCGTTTCACCCCGACCCCCGTGCAGACCCTGCCCTGGGACGACTTCAAGAGGAAGGTGACGGACGAACTGTCGTCCGTCTACACCCTCACCCAGCAGGCCCTGGCGATCATGGGCGCGCGAGGGCAGGGACGGATCTTGTACGTCTCCAGTGCCGTGGCCGACGGTCCACCCACCGCGGGTATGGCCGCCCATGGCACCGCCAAGGCCGCTCTGAACACCTTCGCCCGCTTCGTCGCCTACGAGGCCGGCCCACTCGGCATCAAGGTCAATGTCGTGGCGCCCGGCTTCGTGCGTACCGAGGCCAGCGCTGGGATGCCGCAGGAATTCCAGCAGCGCCTGGTGGAGCGCACCCCGCTCGGACGGGTCGCAGAGCCGGAGGACGTGGCCCGGGCGATCGCGATGCTCGTCGGCGACGACGCCGGCTTCGTCACCGGCTCGGTGCTCACCGTCGACGGTGGGCACGGGGTGGCGCGCCCTTAAGGGAGAATGCTGCGCCATGGGTGATACGCACGCAGCCAAACCGCGAGGCCGCCAACGTGAGGCGGACCGCAACGACGCCCGTCTCATGCAGGCCGCACGCGAAGTCTTCGCCGAGCGCGGCTGGGACGCCCCCGTCTCGGAGATCGCCCGTCGAGCGGGCATCGGCATGGGCAGTCTCTACCGCCGCTACCCCAGCAAGGAACTACTGGCCCAGCGCATGCGGCTCGCGGGCATGGAGCAGCTCGTCACCCAGGCCCACACGGCACTCGTCGAAGAACCGGACGCGTGGGCCGCCTTCGCCCGTTTCCTGCACGACGCGTTGTCGGCCCAGGGGTCAAGCGGTCCACTTCTCCCACAGGTCGGCGGGCGGCTGCCGGCCACGGACGAAGTCGTGGCCGCCGCCGACCGGCTGCGGGCCGTCCTGGACGACCTGGTGGGAGGCGCGCACCGGGCAGGGGTGCTACGTGCGGATTTCACCTCCGCCGACATCCCGTTGCTGCTCGAACATCTCGCTGCCCGGATTCCCGTCACCGGTGAGCGTGCCACTGCGCTCCACCTGCGCTACCTGGACCTGGTCCTCGCCGGACTGCGCCCCCCGGCCGCCGATCAGACCACCATCCTGCCGGGACCGGCCCCGGACTGGGCGGAGCTCAGCGAGCTGTGGAACGCGCCTGGGGTGTGACAGTCCCACCGACGTCGGACTCCGCGGCGGGCCATGGCGTCGTGTGCGGGAGTGATCAGACAGCGGCGTGGTGGGGATCCGACTCAACGCTCACCCCGACGAGCATCGCGACCTCGCTCCGCCGCAGCCCCGGAACCCGCCGGCTGCCGTACACGGGCAGACCGGCCTGCTCAGGCGTGACCTTGTCACGGCGAGACTTCAAAAAAGCGCGGATCTCCGCCCGGTTGTCCATGCCGCCAGAGCAGGCATGGCCCCGCCCACCCATGAGAGTCCCTGCCAGTACCCCCACCGGCAGGACCACCCGCACGCGCTCGGCGTCGGCGCCGGGCCTTGGGCTGGGCACCCTTCTCCTTCACCGGGCACCGGGGTGTGGGTGTTGTCAGTCCGGCAGCAGGTTTGAGACCAGGCCGCGTGTCCATTCGGGGGTGAGGGCCTGGTCGGTGAAGACCGCCCGGTAGTAGAGGGGCGCGATCACCGCGTCCGTGACGCGTTCGACGGTCGGGGTCTGATGGCCCCGGGCCTGTTCCCGCTCGAGCATGGCCTGGAGCTGTTGCTGGCGCTCTCCCGTGCAGGCACTGGCGCCTTGATCTCCGGCTGTGCCGATGGTGGCGCGCACCAGAGGGAGGGTGTCCGGGTCGTTGAGGTCCTTGGCGAGATCGGATGCGTAGCGCTCCAGATCCTCGCGGAGGCTCCCGGTGTCCGGCACCACGATGCCGCCGGAGAAACGGCTGGTCGCGACGTCGGTGAGCAGTTCACCGACAGAGCCCCAACGACGGTAGACCGTGGTGGCGTGCACGCCCGCGCGGGCGGCCACGACCGGGATCGTCAGCAGTTCGTCGGCCTCGTCGGTGAGCAGCTCGGCGACCGCCCGGTGGACGGCAGCGCGGATGCGGGCGGAGCGGCCCCCGGGCCGGCTGCCGGTGTGGGGCGGAGGGGCGGCGCGAGTGGACATGTGACCAGTATGGCATCGATCACTGCGTTTGAATGCAGCGATCGATGCGTTTACGGTAGAACTGAAGCCACTAACGCATCGATCACTGCGAGAATCCACATGTCTGCTCCACCTGCAGTCACCGCCAGACCGCCCGCCGGGGATCCGCACCGCGCACCGTGGAAGGGTGCCTTCCCCTACGTCGGCGCCATCCTCGTCCTCTTCCTGGCCGCCTCCAGCGCACCGTCCCCGCTCTACGCGATCTACCAGCAGCAATGGCATTTCACGGCGTGGGTGCTGTCCGTCGTCTTCGCCCTCTACGTGGTCGGCCTGCTGGGCTCCTTGCTCGTCGTCGGAGCGCTGTCGGACCATCTCGGCCGCCGACCGGTACTCGCCGGGGCGATCGGGCTGGAGATGGTCGCGCTCGTCCTGTTCTACGCCGCCGGTGACGTGTTCGTCCTGTCCGCCGCCCGGGTGCTGCAGGGCATCGCGACCGGGGCCGCGACGACCACCCTGAGCGCCACTCTTGTCGATCTCGAGCCGTCGCATGCGCGCGGCCGCGCAGGCGTCATCACCTCGGTGTCTCCCCTGACCGGGCTCGCTCTGGGTGCGCTCGGCAGCGGTGTGCTGGTGGAGTTCGGTCCCGCCCCGACCCGGCTGGTCTACACCCTGCTCTTCGGCGCAATGGTGCTGGCGGCGGTGGTCGTCGCCCTCATGCCGGAGACGTCGCTCCGCCGCCCGGGAGCCGTCGCCTCCCTGCGCCCACGGGTCGCGATGCCCGCGCACCTGCGCGCGGACATCGTCCCGGTGGTCCCGGCGATGATCGCCGGCTGGGCCTTGGCCGGGATGTACCTCTCGCTCGGCCCGTCCGTCGCGGCCGAGCTGCTGGGGCTGCGCAGCCATCTGATCGGCGGCGTGGTGGTGACGCTCCTGACGGGTACCGGAGCGCTCGCGGTCTTCCTGCTCCGCTCCCGTCCCGCGCCCTCGCTGCTGGCCCCCTCGTCCGCACTGCTCGGACTCGGCACCCTGATATCGCTTGCCGGGGTCGCCGGTGACCTCGCCTGGCTGGCCGCTGTCGGCACCGTCGTTTCGGGTCTCGGCATGGGCGCGTCGGTGCTGGCCACGTTCGGCACCTTCGCCCGGATCGCCAAGCCGCACGAGCGCAGCGAGGTCTTCGCCCTGGCGAACATCATCGCCTATCTGGGAAACAGTGTGCCGTCCGTCCTCGGCGGAATCGCGGTCACCGTCCTGGGAGTGAGGACCGCCACCGGGATCTACGCGCTGGCGATCGCGGTGATCGCCGCCACCGCCCTCGTCCTGCGCCTGAGCCAGATACGGGCGGAGCGCCATGCCGTCATGGCCCGGGCGGCCGGGACGCCGGCCGCCGCGGAGGCTCCGGCGACCGCCGTGTCATGCCACTGAACCGATACACCGTTTACCATCCGGAACAGAGCAAGGAGACACCGTGACGACCGCAAACAGGACCAGGAAGAACCTCGAGGTTCAGCGATCGGACCACACGACGATCCGGTACACGGTCAGCGGTCCGGCCGGAGGGCCGACTCTGGCTCTCATCCACGGCTGGGCATGCAACCGCGGCGACTACGACGCGGTCACCGACCATCTGCCCGAGGACTACCGCGTTCTCGCCATCGACCTCGCCGAGCATGGCGAGTCGCGGTCGACGCGGGACGTCTGGACCATGGAAGAGTTCGCTCGCGACGTGGCGGCAGTGCTGGAAGCCGAGTCGGTGGACACATGCGTCGTGGCCGGGCACTCCCTCGGCGGGGCGGTCGCCGTCGAGGTCGGGCGGCTGCTCCCCGACACCGTCTCGCATGTGGTCGCACTCGACGCGCTGCACTACCTGTCCCTGTTCCCCGCGCTGAGCGAAGAGCAGACCGATGCGATGCTGAGCATGTTCCGTGAGGACTTCGCCGGAGGGGTGCGAGGTCTCGTCGAGGCGGGTTCGCCGGCCGGGACCGACACGGCCCTCAAGGCTTCGTACTTCGAGAAGATGGTCGCGGTGCGGCAGCCCGCGGGTCTGCGTTCCATCGAGGGTCTGGTGCACTGGGACATGGACGCGGCGCTGCGCGCGACACAGCAGCCGATCACCGTGTTCGCGATACGTGACCTGGTGACGGGGGAAGCGATCGACCGCTATGGGGACCGCTTCGACATCGTGCCCGTCGACCTGGGCAGCCACCACTTCCCGGTGGAGGCACCCGAAGGGACGGCAGCTCTTCTGGCCGGCGTGGGAACCGAGTAGGAACGAGCGTGATGCGGCTCCCCCTCCAGGCCCTCCATCCCTGGAGCTAGGCGAAGTGACCCCTGGCCTCGATCTTTCGTGGCCAGGGGTTCGTCGTCCCGCCATGCGAGGGCGGGAGCAGGCCGTGGAGGACGAGACCCGAGAGTGCGTCGGCCATGCTGTTTCTGTCCTGCTCCGTCGTCGGCGCGGCGGCGGGATTCAGCGGGTCGGCGATCGGGTCCTGTGCCCGGGCCGGCGCGGGGCCGGTGACGGCGAAGTACAGGATGTGCGTCGGCACGCGCTGCAACGGGGACCTGGCCGCCGGCTTCGATCGCCACATCTCGAAGAACCTGGTGCCCACGGGTTCAACGGCCCCGAAAACCGCGAGGACTGACTCAAGGGAGACCTCAACATCAAGGCGGGACTCACCGGCCTCACGATGACCGAGCGCCTGGCAGTCCACCGAATCTCACGCGCATAGCAGACAGGGCCTCCGGCGGAATGCGCCGGAGGCCCTGAGGCTCGGTCAGCACTGAGTTGTGTTCCGGGTCGCCGCTGTCGTCGCCACCACCGTCGAGGCCGACGCAGCCGAGGTCGGCGATCGCGGCGAGGCCGGCCGTCATTTCTCGGCTGGGGTGGGGGCTCGGGGAAGGCGTAGCTGGAAGCATGCTCCGAGGGTCCGGGGGTGAGGGTGAGGGCGCCTCGGTGGCGGTGGGCCAGGTCGCGGGCGATGGCGAGGCCCAGGCCGGTGCCGCCGTGGTCGCGGGAGCGGGCGTCGTCGAGCCGGACGAAGCGTTCGAAGATCCGCTCGGCGTCCTCGGTGGGCACGCCCGGTCCGTCGTCGTGCACCGTGAGGACGACCCACGCGTCCTGGTTTCGGATGGTGATCTGGATGCGGTGTGCGGCGTGGCGGGCGGCGTTGTCGATGAGGTTGCGCAGCAGCCGTTCGTATTCGTCGAGGTTTCCGTGTGCGTGTGCGGGGGCGGTGCTGTCGCAGGTGAGGGTCAACGACCGTTCGGTGAGGGGGTATTGCTCGGTCAGCCGGGAGGCGAGGGCTGTCAGGTCGACGATTTCGGGGTCGGCTGTGGGGGTGCGGGTGTCGAGGCGGGCGAGGAGCAGCAGGTCTTCGGCGAGGGAGTGGAGGCGGCGGGTCTGTCGTGCGGCGGTGGTGGCCGCGGCGGGCCAGTCGGTGCGTTCCGGGTAGGCGAGCGCGACTTCCAGGCTGGCCAGCAGTGTGGTGAGGGGGCTGCGTAGTTCGTGGGCGGCGTCCGCGACGAAGCGGCGTTGCTGGGCGGCGGCGTTGTCGAGGCGCTGGAGGGTGGTGTTGATGGTGGTGGCCAGAGCGGTGATCTCGTGTCCCGTGGAGGGGACGGTGACGCGTTCACGGGGGTCGTTCGCGGTGACCGAGGCGGTGAGGGCACGGATGGCTTCGACCGGCCGCAGCGCGATACGGACGGCGAAGTAGGCGGCGGCGGCGATCAGTACGAGGCCGACGAGCCCGGCCCGCAGCAGCCGGCCGTCGGTGGCCCTGGTGATTGCCTCGGCGATTTCCTCGGCTGCGTGCGGGAGCACCACCACATAGACCCGCAGCTGGGCGTCGGCGGCGACACCCAGAGCGGCGACTTCGTCGCCGCTCAGCTCATCGGCCCTGATCTCGGCGTACATGACCAGGTAGGTCCCACCGTCCTTGTCGAATGCGCCCCCGGGTTTGTAGTCGTGGGGCGCCGGTATGCGGATGGGACGGGTCGTATAGTCCCAGGCCGCCCCGTCATCCGGTGGGGCGGGCAACTCGGCCTTCGGTGGCGCGGGCAGCACATGGCGGGTGCCGGGGTCGAACTCCTCCATGCCTCCGCCGTAGGCGACAGCGGCGCGTCGGCCGGTCGCGACGACCTCGTACGGCACGGTGCTTCGGCGAACGGGAGCCGCACCCTCCTTCAGCTGATCGACGAGGGCCAGGAGCTGTTTCTGCGCCTGCCCTTCGGCGATCTGCGTGCTCTGGCGGTAGACGTCGTGGTGTACCCACCAGCCGAGCCCGGCCAGGATGACGGCGGCGGTCGCGGCGACGGCCAGAGCCGTGCGGGACCGTACCGAACGCGGCCACCAGCGGCGTCGCGGCTCAGTCGCGTTCACGGTCGTCCACCAATCGGTAGCCGGTACCCCGTACAGTCTGTAGCGACTGCCGGTCGAACGCGGCGTCCACCTTCTTGCGGAGGGTGCTGACGCGCGCCTCCACCAGGTTGGGATCCAGGGCTTCGTCGGGCCACGCGTGATAGAGCAGATCCGTTTTGGGGACCGCCTGGCCCGCCCGGCGGGCCAGCAGCTCCAGCACCGCGAACTCCCGGGGTGTCAGGTCCACCCGGGTCCCGGCCCGGCGACAGATTCGGCCGGCGACGTCCAACGAGAGGTCGCCCACGGCGAGGACGGGCGGGGCGACCGCGGCGGCTCGTCGTACCAGGGCCCGCAGCCGTGCGACGAGCACCAGGTAGGAGAAGGGTTTGGCCAGGTAGTCGTCGGCGCCCGTGTCCAGGGCCTCCGCCTGGTCCCACTCCCCGTCCTTGGCGGTGAGCACCAGGATGGGGGTCGCGTTGCCCTCCCGGCGCAACTGGGCGCAGACCTTGTAGCCGTTGAGTCCGGGCAGCATCAAGTCCAGTACGACGAGAGCGTATTCGCCGGTCCGGGCCATCCACAGGCCCTGCCTGCCGTCATGGGCGAGGTCGACGCTGTAGCCCTCGGCGGTGAGACCGGTGTGCAGGGTGTGGGCAAGGTCCACCTCGTCTTCGACCACCAGGATGCGCATGCGGTGCAGCCTCGCACAGCGCCGGCCCGCCTTCCTGATCGTCCGGTCAGGTTGGGTCAGCAACCGGTCAACGAGGTCCGGGCACGCTGGCGGAGTTTCCTCGCCACTGCTGAAAGGCCCTGCCGCTGATGTCCGTTGCTGAATGTGGCCCCGCCGTGGCCAGGACGGCTTTCCCTCCCGTGCCCGCCCGTCGACGATCACCGGGCCCGGTCAAAGCCGTTGTCGTCATCGCGCCGTTGTCGCTGACCATCGTTCTTGGGCTCTGGGGTATCCGCAGGAAGAACACCATGTGGGGGGACGAGTCCGTCACCTATCAGCTCGCGCACCGCGATCTTTCGCAGATATGGCTCACCGCCCAGCAGATTGATCTGGTCCATGCCCTCTACTACGCCGTGATGCATGAGATCTTCCATCTCTTCGGCGGAGGCCTGCTGACCTTGCGGCTGCCGTCTGTGCTGGCGATGTCCGTGGCGGCGACCGGAGTCGGGCTTCTGGGGCTACGCCTGGCGGGACCCCGTGCCGGGCTGCTGGCCGGGCTGGTGTTTCCGCTCCTTCCGCAGGTACAGAAGTACGCGCAGGAAGGCCGCTCGTATGCCATGGTCTGTGCCCTGGTCACCTGGGCCACCTATGCGCTCGTGGTCAGCGTCCCGCATCGCGCCCGGTGGTGGCGGTGGGCGCTCTATGGCTCCACCATGCTGCTGGCCTGTCTGCTCCATGAGTTCGCGGTCCTCGCCCTGGTTGCACACGGCGTCACACTGGTCGTCTCCCGTGTTCCACGACCGGTGCTGAGGGCGTGGAGTGTGACTGCCGCGGGCGTTGTGGCCGGACTGTTGCCGCTGGCGATCCGCAGTGCGGGGCAGTCGGGGCAGGTGTCCTGGATCGGCGGACCGGTGCGGCTTCGCTATTTCCTGGTCGTGGCGGTCATGGGCGTGGCGTGTGCCCGAGCGCCCCTGGGGGTGAGGGGGCCCGTGCGGCTTTCCGCGCTGGCTGTGCCGATTCTTGCGCTTCCGGGTCTTCTGCTGCTGATCGTCTCACTGGTCAAGCCCCTTTTCGTCGACCGGTATGTGCTCTACAGCAATATCGGAATCGCGTTGCTGCTGGGCGCCTGGATGGATTACTTCCACCGGCGGCAGCGGTCTTCCCGCACCGCGTGGATCGCGGCGGTTGCCGTACTGGCCGCGCTCGTCCCGCCGAGCCTTTCGCTGAGGACGCCCCAGAGCCGGAGCAATGACGTCACCGCCGTCGGCGCCGCCGTACGCAAGGAAGGCCGTCCCGGCGACGGGCTGCTCTATCTCTCCGGCCAGTACCGGGCCTTCACCGCGGCCAGTCCCGAGGACACCCGTTTCCTGACGGATCTGGCCCTGGCACAGGACGCCGTTTCGTCGAACACACTTGCCGGTGTCGAGCTTCCCGCCCAGGACATAGCGGCACGCATGCTGGCATTCGACCGGATCGTCGTGGTCCGCGGCCCGGCGGGTGCGCAGTCGCCGACCACCCCGCAGGAGGAAGCGAAAACAAGCACCCTGCGGCGCTACTTCCGCGAGTACGGAACAACCCATGTCAACGGGGCGCGAGTCACCGTCTATGTCCAAGGCCACGACCCATCTCCGAAGGCCGGTGCTGGATCCGACGGCCCGGGAGCGAGCGGCGGGATGGCGGTATCGCGCGGCCGGTTGTCGATGTCCGCACGGGCAGGCCGGGCCGGTGGGGTCCCCGCGGTGACATCGTCGTCACCGCGATGGGTCCCACCGGCCGAGGCCGTGTCGGCCTGACCGCCCCGCCCGCCCTCCGTGGGACGGCGCTCGGGCGACCAGTTGTGTCCGTTACGCGGCGCGCAGCGGGGCGAGGGCCCCGCTCCAGGCCAGCACCTGGTCCAGCGTGGCGTTCAGCGCATCCACCTGGAATTGGCCGGGCTTGAAGTCGCTGAAGTTCTCGAAGTCGTGGAACAGCGACAGCGCGACCTGAGCGCGCACGTCCGCCATCTGCAGCTCGCCCGCCACCAGGCGCAGGTGCTCCACCGCACGGGCGCCGCCCAGGGAGCCGTAGCTGACGAAGCCGACCGCCTTGTTGTTCCACTCCGCGTAGAGGAAGTCGATCGCGTTCTTCAGCACCCCGGAAGTCGAGTGGTTGTACTCGGGCGTCACCATGATGAAGCCGTCAAACGAGTCGATCTTGCTCGCCCACTCCTGCGTGTGCGGCTGAGCGTACTGACCCAGCGACGGCGGGAGCGCCTCGTCGAGGTGCGGCAGCTTGTAGTCCAGCAGGTCGACCAGTTCGAACTCGGCGTCGGTGCGCTGCGAGGCGATGTCGTGCACCCAGCGGGCCACAGCCGCGCCGTTACGCCCGGGACGGGTGCTGCCGAGGATAATTCCGATCTTGATCATGCCAAAACCCTTCATAAAGGTGCTCCCGGCGCGCATCCGGGATATATTTGCTTCACCAAGCAAGTTAATGCCAAGTGATTGCTCCGTCAAGTACTACCTGAGTGCACCCCCTCGCTACGCCGCATCAGCCGGTGCGGCCGGAGCAGCGGCTCGAGCCCCACTGACCGTCCGGCCGCGCTCCGATGCCGGGAAGCGGTCGAGCATGGCGCGCAGTTCCCCGGAGCTGGTGTTGGCTCCGAAGGGTTCGGTTCCCGGCTCCAATCCCACGCCTTCGGCGAGCGGGCCGGCGACGACGGGGTCGAAGCCGAAGGCGTCCACGAGCAGGGCGACCGTGGCCCGGTCGCCGGGGTCGTCGGCGGCGATGGCGATCCCCTTGCGCCCCATCACCCCGGCGGGCCGGGCCTCGTCCTCCAGGTCGTGGTAGCCCATGTGGTTGAACGCCTTGACCACGCGGGATCCCGGCAGGAACGCCTGGACGATCTCGCTGGTGGAGGTGCGCGGGTCGGTGAGGTCCTCGCGTACGCCGTCGGCTTCCCACCAGTAGTTCATCGCGTCGATGACCAGTTTGCCGTGCAGCGCTTCGACGGGAACGCTGCGGTACTTGCCCAGGGGAAGGGCCAGGATCGCGATGTCCGCCCGGGCCGCGGCCTCGGCCGCGGTGACCGCTTCGGCGCCGGGCGTGAGGACCTCGACGGTGAGGGCGATGTCGCCGGGTTCGCGTGATCCCGCGATCAGCACTCGGTAGCCTGCCGCGAGGGCGAGCCGCGCCAATACGGTCCCCACTTTTCCGGCGCCCAGGATGCCGATCGTGCGGACGTCCTCGACGTTCATTCCGTCTCCTTTCACGGGATCGGTCGGCGAGTTTCGGGGTCAGTCGGCGAGGAGGTCGCGGACCCTCGGGATCACCTTCGTGCCGTAGAGCTCGACCGCACGAAGGCGGGCGCTGATCGGTTGTGAGCCCGCGGTGTAGATGAGGTCGAATCTGCCGACACCGAGTGCGCTTACGGCGCGAGCGATCTTGCGTGCGACCGTCTCGGGCGAGCCGATGTACAAGGAGCCGTGCTCGATCTCGGTGTCGTATTCCTCCCGGCGCAGTGGCGGCCAGCCCCGCAGCGCACCGATGCGGTCGCGCATGACCCGATAGCTCGGCCAGTACAGCTCACGGGCTTCTTCGTCGGTGTCGGCGACGAAACCGGGCGAGTGCATCCCCACCGGATGCGCGACGGTGTTGAACTGCGCTGCCGCGCGCCGGTAGAGGTCGATGTAGGGCGCGAAGCGCTCAGGGGAACCACCGATGATGGCGAGCATGAGGGGAAGCCCGTAACGGGCCGTGCGGACGACCGACTGGGGTGAGCCGCCGACACCGACCCAGGTGGTCAGGTGCCCGGACTCGGTGGTGGGGAAGACCTCGGCGTTCTCCAGAGGGGCCCGCATGGTGCCCTGCCACGTGACGGGCTTCTCCTGGAGCAGCCGCGCGAAGAGCTCGATCTTCTCCTCGAACAGCGCGTCGTAGTCGCTCAGGTCGTATCCGAACAGAGGGAACGACTCCGTGAAGGAGCCGCGGCCCAGGATCACCTCGGCCCGGCCGCCGGAAAGAGCATCGACCGTCGCGAAGCGCTGGAACACCCGGACGGGGTCGTCGGAGCTCAGTACGGTGACGCCGGAGGAGAGTCGGATACGCCTGGTGCGGGTGGCGATGCCGGCGAGCACCGTCTCCGGAGACGACACCGAGTATTCGGGCCGGTGGTGCTCGCCGAGTGCGAGCACGTCGACGCCGATGTCGTCCGCCAGGACGGCTTCGTCGACGACCTGCCGAATCGACCTCGCGTGGGAGACGAGACCACCGGAGTCGTCCTCGGGTACATCACCGAACGTGTCCAGCCCGAAAACGAGTTCAGACATGGGCGGGCTCCTTACTGAGCAGCTCTCGTACGCGCGGGGCGACTTCGCGGCCCAGCAGTTCGATCGTGCGGGCGCGAGCCTGACGAGGCAGGTGCATGATGTCGTACTTGAGGTCGAAGCGGCTCAGACGCAGCGCGCGGGCCACTTGGGCGATCTTGCGGGCGACGGTTTCCGGGGAGCCGACGAAGAGCGCTCCGCTGTCGAGCTCCGCCAGGTAGCGCTCGCGGGTCGGCTTGTAGAAGCCTCGTTCCTCGGCCAGTTGGGTGACGACCGGCTCCCAGTACTGCCACCAGGTCTCGGTCGCCTCCTCGTCGGTGTCGGCGATGAGTCCCAGCGAGTGCTGGCCGATCGGTTGCGGATCGTGTCCGGACTGCTGGAGCGCCCGCTGGAAGAGATCGACGTGGCCGGCGAACCGCTGTGGGCGTCCGCCGATGATGGCCAGCATCAGGGGCAATCCGTAGCGGGCGGCCCGGACCACGGAGTGCGGGCTGCCGCCCACGCCGATCCAGGTGGGGATCCCGCCCGGTCGCATCCGGGGTCGCAGCCGCTGCTCGACAAGCGGCGCCCGAAACGCCCCCGACCACGTCACCGTCTCCTCCCGCTGCAGACGCATGAAGAGCTCGAGCTTCTCGTCGAAGAGCGATTCGTAGTCGGCGATGTCGTAGCCGAACAACGGAAACGACTCCGTGGCCGACGCGCGCCCGAGCACGAGCTGGGCCCGGCCATGGGACACGGCGTCCAAAGTGGAGAATTCGTGGTAGACCCGTACGGGGTCATTGGTGCTCAGTACGGTCACCGAGGTACCGAGGCGGATCCGTTCCGTGACGGCGGCGACAGCGGAGAGCAGTACGGGAGTGGCGCTGTCGACGTGTCCCGATCGGTAGTGCTCTCCGACACTGAAGACGTCCACCCCCGAGGCTTCGGCGAGCTCGGCCTCCTCGAGGAGCAGCCGGACCGTCTCGGCGTCGTCGAGCGCACGACCGCTGTCCGTCGCGACCTCGCCGAACGAGTCGAGCCCGAATTCGAATGTAGAGGCCGTCATGGTCTCCTCCTCAAGCGGTCCCGCAGGCAGCTGACCCGTCCGGGTCATTTGATTGACGCGTCAAGCATCAGTCTATATATTTGACATGTCAAGCAGAACTGCCGGCGACGGGGTTCACACCCGCGGCACCCCGCGCCAAACCACTTGCTACGCCAAACAACTTTCTGCTTGCAGAGTCAAGCGCTACGATGTGCCCATGAGCAGCAGCAAGGAGTCAGCCAAGCCGATGAGTGCGGCCGAGGACGCCTTCATCCGCGCCTTGAGCCGGGTACTGCTGGCGATGCCGCGCGCCGTTGAGCACGACATGGCACGCGGGGGGCTGCTACCGCTCAGCGAGTACACGGCACTCATGCATCTCTCCGAAGTCGAGGGCCGGACGATGCGGATGAGCGAACTCGCCTCCGTGTCCAACCTCTCCCTCAGCGGCATGACACGCATCGTCGACCGTCTGGAGCGGCGGAGCCTTGTCAAACGTGTGAGGTGTGACGAGGACGGCCGCGGCTGGAACGCCGTCCTCACCGACGCCGGTCTCGCCGCGTTGACGGAGTCCTGGCCGATCCACCTCGCCAGCGTGCGCCGGCACATCCTCGACCATGTCCAGGGCGAAGACCTGAATCAGCTCACCAAAGTGCTGCAACGCATCGCCACTGACCCCTGACCCGTTTGGCATGCGCTGTGAGTGCCCGCCGGGCGAGCGTCGGCGCGGTCGACGGCCGCACAGCCCGGCGGGCGCGGGGCGGTCAGCGCACCGTCAGCCGCCGCAGGCGTGACACCGCCGCATGTGCCGATCCGTCGAGCTCGAGGCTGACGTAGCGGGCCGTCCCGGCGGCGGTCAGCCGGCGCACGCGGCCCCGGCCGGTGAGGCTCCCGGCGTCCCGGTAGGTGATGCCGTCCGTGCTGAAGCCGACCTTCGCGCCCGGCACCGCGCCTGCCGTCCACTCGGTCTCCACCAAGCGGACCGGGCGGGCCGCGCCGAGGTCCACGACCATGCGGCCGCGCGTGCCCGGCGTCCACGCGGTGTGGGCGTCGCCGTCCACCGCCGCCGCGGGGTCGGACATGCCCTCCGGCAGCGGGCTCGTGGGGAAGACGGTCCTGCCAAGAGCCAGGTCGTCGTGCGGGTGGGCGGCGGCGCCGGCCAGGACGACGGTGATCGTCCGGCCCGCTCGGACGACGGCGACCTGGCTGCGCCCCTGGGCCCGGACGCGCAGGGTGCAGGAGGCCCCGGACAGGCGCACGGTCGCGCCGTCGACGACCTGGACCCGCAGTCCCGACGGCAGGGGTCGGCTCGTGAGGGGGGTGAGCGTGAAGCGAGGGGGCAGGACGGCCGCCGTGGCGGCGGGCAGCGCGGCCTCGAAGGACGTGCCGTCGGCGGTCAGCCGCTGCGTGCCCTCGAAGACCACCGTGTCCGTACCGGTGCGCGGGATCGTGATCCGCGTCCTGACGGGCTCGCCGGAGAGGTTGAACAGGGTCAGGTGTCCGTCCGTCAGCGTCGTGCGCACCGCGGTGTCCTCCGCCGTGGGTGCGGTCCCCCGGGCGGTCGCGCGCAGCTTCCCGGCCGACGTGCCGGGGAAGCCCTCGACGAGGAGGGGTGCCGCCGGGCCGTCGCCGAGGACGATCTTGTCGTCGTAGACGCCGATCGGGCTCCGGCCGTCACGCACCACGAGCCCGGCGCGCCCCTCGACGTCGAGCCAGCCGCCTCGGCTGCTCACCGCCGGGCTCGGCCCGGCCGCCAGGTCGCTCCAGTCCTGGCCGTCCGTGGAACCCTGGATGCGGTAGGCGCGGCCGGCCGCCGATTCCCAGCGCAGGGTGACCCGGTCGATCCGGCGCTCGGCGCCGAGGTCGACGGCCAGCCAGCTGTCGGCGCGCGGGCGGTCGGCCTTCGACACCGCCCAGCGGGTGGCCGCGTCGCCGTCGACCGCGAGCGGCGCGCCCTTCCCGGCGTCGGCCGACGAGGCGGTGGCGGACCCGCCGCGCGCGAGGTCGGCGCCCTGGGCGCCGTCGCGCACCTCGAAGGCGTACAGGGAGTACCCGTAGGCCGGGTCGGGACGCACGCCGAGCATGCGGACGTGGCGCACCGTCGTGGGGGTGAAGCCGAGGTCGTCGACCCGTCCGGCGGGTGTGTCGGTGGAGGTGTCGCGGGCGCGGACGGTCGCCTCGCCCTCCTCGAAGCGGTAGGTGCGCGCGCCGTCGAGCCCCGGCATGCCGGGCATCGTCAGGTTGTGCACCTCGAGGTGGCCCTCCGCGTCGGCGATGCCGCTGCTCGCGTAGACGACGGCGCCTGTCGGGAGCGTCGCGAACCCGGCCCAGCCGCCGTCGAGGCGCAGCAGCGTCGCGCTGCCGTCGAAGCCGTCGCGCAGGGACTCGTACACGCGCACAGTACGGCCCTGGATCTTCGCGTCGGTGGCGGGCAGGAACATCGGGGTGGCGCCGCTGAGCCGGAACAGCCAGTCGTCGTGCCCCGGCTGCCAGGCGAACTTCACGAACCCGGGCTTCGTCACGGCACCGGCCCACGCGGTGCGCGACTGGTGCGACACCAGTCCGGGGCCGGTCCCGAAGTCCGTGACGCCGGAGGCCCGCGCGAACATCTCCTCGCGCGAGAGCGCCTCGACGGGCCGCCCGGACGCCGCCGCCCACACATGCAGCAGGTAGCTGATCGCGATCTCGGCGCGTGCCTCCGGCTCGTACTTCGGCTCCCCCGAGAACTTCGCCAACCGGTGCTCGGGCGGGTACTGCTGGTACGCCTCCAGCCGTGACGCCAGCTCCCGCTCCGCGCGCGCCGCGGCCCGGTCGCGCATCACCTGGGAGAGGAAGGCGAGCGGGATGACGTCCCTGCCGTAGAGGTGCTCGCGGTCCTCCACCATCGGCATCAGCGGTTCGCCCGCGTCGCTCATGACACCCAGCAGGGTGCGCCACAGCGGCTGGGCGTTCGGCTGCCGTGCGAGGACCTGCGGGAGGGGCCGTCCGGCGGCCAGGAAGTGCGCGGCGTTGCGGCCGGAGGTGCGCCACAGCTCCTCTTGGTAGTGCGGGCCGAAGGAGCCGTGGTTCTCGACGATGAAGGTGTCGTACAGATTGCGGGCGGTGTTCTCGGAGACGGCGACGCCGTCCACGCGGGCGGGGTTGACGAGGTCGGCGGGCGGCAGCCCCGCCTCGTTGCGCGACCAGATGCCGTACCAGGTGGCCCAGTCGGCGGCGCGGCGGTCCTCGTGGGCCCACGCGAGCGCCGGTGCGAGGGTCTGCGCGTACAGGCCCATCTCCTCCAGCTTGGTGTCGCCGACGTGTCCGCCACTCAGGCCGTTCGGCGTCCAGTCGCCCGAGGCGGGGTCGTCGCCGCTGCCCAACGACACGGTGTAGGCGGCCTGTTCGCGGACGATGGTCTCGACGTTTCGCCGCGTCGCGGTGTCGAGGTCCTTCCACAGCAGCCGCGCGGCGAGGACGAAGTACGACTGGAAGGTGGTGTCGAAGAAGAGCGTGCGGCCCCACTCGTCGCCGCCGGTGAGCCGGTTCGACGCGGCGAAGTGACGGATCGTGGCGAGCGTGCGCCGCTCGAGGGTCTCCCGGTCGGTGCCCGCGCGCGTCGCGTCATAGGTGCCGTGGGTGAGCAGGACCGCGTTGCCGAGCACCACGGCGAACCCGAAGTCCTTGGCGCGGTAGTGGCCCTGGGCCTCGTCCCACTGCGTCTCGGACCACCGGGTGTGGTCCAGGAGCACCCGCAGGTAGGTGGCCGCGACGGCGTCGGGCGGCGTGTCCGTGCTGCCGTGCGCCGCCTGGGCGCTCGCGGCTGCGGTGAGCGGGGGCAGGGCGGCCAGCGCACCCGTGAGACCGGCGAGGTGCAGGAAGCGGCGGCGGTCGAGGGGCAGGGGCTGATACGACACGGGGCGATACCTCGCAGGATGGACAACGTTGTCAGAGGAGGGACGCCGCACATTCTTCGGCGGTCCCGGTCCGTGCGTCAACGGGTGCGACGTCAGCCGTTCACCCGTGTTCACGGGGGCCGTCCGTGGGGCCGGGGTGTTTCCGGGCAGGTTTCGTCGGCCGGTGGGGCAGGGCCGCCCACCGGCCGTTTCGGGGGTCGTGCGGCGGTCCGGGCCGCCACCCTCGTCACATCAGAAGCCGGAGCCACCTCAGCTTCGCCGCCGCCTGGTACGGCCCGCCGCCCTCGTGGCCGTTGAAGTCGTACACCTCGATGGACTTCTCCTCGTGGGCCCAGGCGTTGAAGGCCGCGAACACGGTGGAGGGCGGGCACGTCTGGTCCTCGAGGGCGGTGGAGAAGAGCGCGGGTGCCCGGCCGCGAGCGGCGAAGTGGACGCCGTCGAAGTAGGAGAGCGTGCGCAGCGCTTCCTCGGTGCGACCGCGATGCGTGCGCAGGAACAGGCCGATCTCCCGGTACGGGGCCGAGTCCGTCAGGGTGACGGCGCGCGGGAAGTCGCACAGGAACGGCACGTCCGGGGCGACCGCCAGCAGGTCGGGGACCAGCCCTCCCACCGCGAGGGAGATCCCGCCGCCCTGGCTCTCCCCGATGACCGCCGTACGGGAGGCGTCGACGAGCGGATGCGTGCGGGCGGCTTCCACCGCCCGCACGGCATCCGTGAACACCCGCCGGTAGTAGTAGTTCTCGGGCGCGTCGATTCCGCGGGTCATGAATCCCGGGTAGGCGGGGGCGGCGCCCACCGGATCCGGAGTGCCTCCCCGCCGCCCCAGCCGCTGCCCTGTCCGCGGGTGTCCATCACGAAGTGCGCCCGGCCGGTGGACGCCCAGAGCAGATGTTCGTGGGGCAATCCCCGCCCGCCTCCGTACCCCACGAACTCCACGACCAGGGGCACCGGTTCGGCGGCCGCCGCGGGCAGCGTCAGCCAGCCCTTCACCGGGTGACCGCCGAAGCCGGCGAACGTGGCGTCGTACACCCGCACCGTGACAAGGCCCGTGTCGACGGGCTCGAAGCGGGCGTCGAGGTCGTGCTGCCGCGCCTCCGTCAGTGTGGCGGACCAGAACGCGTCGAAGTCGTCCGGTTCGGCGGAGGCGCTGCGGTAACGGTGCAACTGTTCGCGTGGAAGGTCGAAAAGTGCCATGCAGGACTGTCTTCCTCACAAGGGCCGGTGGTCAGGCGGTGGGTACCCGGGTCCGGCGGGGACTGTGTCTACCCCCGGGCCATCGCGATGGATCCGGCGAGGCGTTCGCCCGCTTCGTAGATCATGTACGGGACGCCGTGGTCCGTGCCGAAGGAAGGGGCCGCGGCCCGGCCGTTCTCGGGGGCCGATGAATGGGAGTCGTAGAAGACGCCGAGGTGCTTGCGGAGCGAGAAGTCCTTGCCCACCTCGGTGATCATGAGGTCGCCGCCGCTCGCCTTGTCCTTGTTGTAGACGACGAACGCGGAGCCGCCGCGGGTCAGCAGGTGCGGGCCGCCGACGTTGACCGCGCCGACGTCCGAGTGGCGCACCAGCGGCGTCTGGGCGAAGGTCCAGTTGCGGCCGTCCGCGGACCAGCCCCAGCCGATGTCCCGGTGGTCGGTGGTGTTGTTGGTCATGAACAGCATGACGTAGTGGGCGCCGCGGGAGGGCAGGTCGTATCGGAACACCCGGGCGTAGGACGTCTCGGTGGTGCCGGCGGGCATCATGGACGTGCTCAGGACCACCTTGTCGTAGGTGAAGTGGATCCCGTCCTTCGAGCGGGCGAGGCGGGTGGTGGTGTTCTCGCCGTGGAAGTACAGCCAGAACTCCTTGACGCCCTCCTTCCACAGCACATGCGGCGAGGAGACGTGGCTGACGGAGTAGTGCGGGTCCCATCTGTTGGACACGATCGGGTTCGACGGGTACTCGGTGAACGGGCCTTCCAGGGAGTTCCCGTAGGCCAGGCAGATGCCGCCCGGCGCGTCGTGCGGCGCGTAGTAGAGGTAGTACCGGCCCAGGGGGTTGGCCAGCTTGTCGTAGACCCCGCGGATCGTGGGGAAGATGATCTCGCCCGTCGGGTTGTACTTCAGCTTCGACGGGGTGAGCAGCGTGCGGACGTAGGTGTAGCTCGGGAATCCGCCGGGCGCGGCCGAGGCGGACGGCGTGGCCGAGGCGGACGGCGTGGCCAGCCCGCCGACGGTGAGCGCCGCGCCGGACACGGCGGTGGCGCGCAGGAACATACGGCGGTCGAGGCCGGACTGCGGCTCGGGCATGATCGGCTCCTTGGGTCGGATACTGCGGGTTCGGGTTGCCGGGGGTTCGGGTTGCCGTGGGTTCGGTGGCCGGGGGTTCGGTGGCCGGGGGTTCGGTGGCCGGGGGTTCGCGGTGGCTACGCGCTCGGGTGGCTGCGCGGGGCGGTCGAGGCGTGGGGCGGGCCGGCTTCGGTCACAGCTCGGTGAAAGCGGTGACGCACAGACCGCCGAAGGCCACGGCCCACACGTACGGCAGGGTGCGCAGCATCACCTGGTGCGGGGAGACGCCCGCGTACTGGGCGCTCCACACGGTCTGGGTGCTGGTCGGGTCGGACACGCCGAAGACCTGGTTGTACGAGGCGGTCATGCCGAGGACGGCGACGGCCGGGTAGATGCCGGTGGCGACGAGGACGCCCGCGATGCCGGCGCCGAGGCCGAAGACGTTCAGGGGCCCGCGGAACAGGCACAGCGGCACCAGCAGGGTGAAGACGAGGATGAACAGAACGGTGTTCTGCGGGCTGACGGCCTTGACGAGAGGCTGCAGAGCGTCGACGGCGCCGGGCAGCTTGACCGCGGCGAGCAGGATGCCGATCGCCACGAAGAGGGTGATGGGCGGGGCGGCCACCTCGAATCCGCCGTAGAGGGTGCGCAGCAGGCGGCGGTTCATCTCCCGCGGCCGGGTCGTCGTCACCAGCGCGTACAGCACGCCGCCGAGGAGCGAGGGGATGATGGCCACGTCCAGGCCGAGGGCGAGGGTGAGCGGGACCGCCGGGGTGAGCAGGGCGTACCAGGGGGCGTCGCCGAGCCGTCGGCGGCGGTCGCCGCGCGAGGGCCGGGTCTGCACCGACTTCAAGGACCAGGTGTGTTCGACGCCGCGGCGCCGGGACTCCACGAGGACGTAGGCGACGGCGGCCACCAGGGCGAATGGGAACAGCTTCACCATGAAGCCGCGCACCGTGTCGACGGGCAGGTCCAGGGCGGTGGAGAAGAACTGCCACACCGGCAGCTCGAACGGCACGCCCACGGCGATTCCCATGAGGACCGTGCCCGCCGCGGTCACCTTGGGGATGCCGACGGCGATCATGGCGGGGATGCCGATCAGCCCGGCGAGCATCGCGGCGGGCGCCGATCCGGTCACGGTGCCGACCACCGCGGACACGGCGAGCACGCCGAGGGCCACGAACACCGGCCGGTCGCCGCCGAATTCGACGATCTTACGGACCAGGGTGCCCGCGATACCGGTCTCCTCCAGGAGCTTGCCGAGCCACGAGCCGAGCAGGATCGCGATCATCGTGGCGGCGAGCGCGGGCGCGCCCTCCTGGAGCACCGTATCGAGCACGCTGCCCTTGCCGGTGAGCGGCGCGTCCGCCAGGAACGCGATCACCACGGCGAGCAGCACCAGGGCGAACGCCGTGGGCAGCTTGCGGGTGAGCATGGCGGCGACTCCCGCCGCCATGACGAGCAGAATGACGACACCCATCGATCAGTTCTCGCTTTCACAGGACACGGCGGCGGCCAGCGCCTCCGTGAGCAGCAGAGGGCTGCGGCCCAGGCCGCAGACGGCGTGGGCGTAGGCGTGCGCGGCGACCTCGTCCGCGCCCGCGACGTACGCGTACAGGCGGCGCCGCCCGAACCGCAGTGCCGTGTGGCCCAGCACTCGCTTGAACTCGGCGCGCACCGCGGTGTGGTGAAGCCAGGCGTGCGCCTGCTCGTGGGCGAGGGCGGCGGCGCGCACCGACCCTTCCGGGAACCAGTGCCGCCAGCCGCGCTCGACGACCAGCCGCTCGGCCCGCTCGACGGTGTCGGTGTACACCTCGACCACCGGCGGCCGGGAGCGGTAGCGGGCCAGCAGCCCGGCGTCCAGCCCGCCATCCCGGTCCACGACCCGCACGGCCGCGGCCCGCGGGGTCATCCGGTGGCCGAACTCCGTCGCCGCCACCGCCCAGTGGCGCAGCAGCACGGGGTCGCGGCCCTCGTGGGTGGGTGTCCCTCCGAGCAGGCGTACCGCGAGGTCCACGTCAAGGTCAGCGCTCATGTCCGCGACTCCACGACGGCGACGACCGGCTCCCCGGCACCGCGCGGACGCAGCTCGGCGCGGGCCAGGGCGAGCAGCGCCTCGGGCTCCAGGACACCGGAGAGGTCCGCGATCCGGCCGCCCACCAGGAGCCGCACGGCAGGGGCCCGTACGCCTCCGTCGCCGTAGGAGGTCGCGTCGCGGACCAGCGCGGCGAGCGCCTCGCCGGAGCCCTCGACCGTCATGGTCTCCACCCGCGCGTCCGCCGCGCCGAGCCGCACCACACCGTCCGCGTCCACCACCCGCACCGGATGGCGGTCCGCCCGCAATCGGCGCCGCACCTCGGTGCCGTAGACCGTGTACGCGTCCGTGCCGGCCAGCGTCCGCACGCGGGTCTCGGGTGTCTTGAGGCTGGTGGCGGCGGCGCGCAGCCGCTCGTCGGCATCGGCGCGGTGCGCCCGGTCCTGGGTGCGCAGCTCGGTGGCGCCGGTCGCGACCGCCCGCACGGTGTTGGTCTGCGGGTCGACGGTCACCTCCACCTCGACGCCGTCGGCGGCGGCGCCCTGGGCGACGACGGCCCGCTCGGCCTCGGCGCGTACCGCGAGGATCTGTTCCTGGGTGGCGCCGGGCACGATGCGCTCGACCTGCTCGCGCACCAGCGCCAACGCCACCCCGATGGGGCTGATGACCTCGCTGTGGCGGGCGATGCGTCCTTCGAGCCCGGCGGAGGCGGCCAGGTGCGGGGTCACCGCCGCCGCTCCCCCGCCGCCGCCCACGAGGAGGGCGGTGTCCCGGTCCAGGCGGTAGTCGCGGATCATCGCGTCCACCACCGACCTGACCTGCTCCGTCCCCGCGTCGAGCACCGACCGCGCCGCACCGGCCACGTCCGTGCCGAGCGTGGCGGCCAGCGGGGCGAGTGCGGCCCGCGCGACCTCCTGGTCGCTGCGTGCGAAGTCCTCCTCCCCGACCCGTCCGAGCGCGTTGGCCGCGCAGGTCATCGTCACCGCGAACCGGCCGCCCGCCGCGTCGAGGACCACGTAGTCCTCCGGGTCACCGGCCATCGGCCGCACCATCGCCACCCGGGCGTCCCGCAGTTCCTCGAGCGAGGCGAAGCAGGCGTAGGGCAGGCCCGCGATGTGCGCGCTGCGCGGACCGACGCCGACCACCTGCCCGCGGGAGACCCGCACCATGGAGCCGCCGCCGACCCCGACCGTGCGGACGTCGAGGGCGCTCAGATAGGAGGTCTTGCCGAGGATCGTGGCGTGGCGCACCGCCACCTTTCCGCGCCGCACCACGCTGATGTCGGTCGAGGTGCCGCCCGTCTCCAGGAACACGCCCTCGCTGACCCGCTCCTGCATCAGCGCCCCGGCGACGCCCGCCGCCGGGCCCGACAGGATCGTCAGCAGTGGACGCCGGCGCATCTCGTCCAGCGACATCACGCCGCCGTCGCAGCGCATCACCATCAGCGGCGCGGTCACCCCGGCCTTCGTGATGGACGCGTCCACCAGATCGGCCGTCGCCAGCATCCGCGGCAGGATCGCGGCGTTCACCACCGCCGTCCGGGTCCGCTTGTGCAGCCCGTACATCGAGGTGATCTCGTGGGCCGCGGCCAGCGGCAGCCCCGTGGGCCGCGCCACGCCGAGCACGGCCTGCTCGCCCTCGGGACGGTCCACTCCGAACGGCTCCGTGGCGACGAGCACCTCGGCCCCCTCGGCGCGCACCCGCTCCACGGCCGCGCGCACCTCGGCCTCCGCGGACGGGTCGGCCACGTGCGCGTAGACCAGCGGAAGCCGTTTGCCGGGGGTGAGTTCGAGCTTGCCGAAGGCGGCGAGCCGCCGCGTGATCACCGCGCCGGGCCCGCCGCCGATCCCGATCAGCCCGACCGTGGCCACATCGCCCTCCAGCAGGGCGTTGGTGGCCTGGGTCGTGCCGTGTGCCAGGAACACGACGTCGCCGGCCGTCCGGTCGACCTTCGCCAGCAGCTGTTCGAGCGCCTCGACGATGCCGTGGGCGACACCGTCCTCGTGGTGGTGGCTGGTGGGCACCTTCACCTGGCCCACCAGTGTGAGCGCGACGGCGTCGACCGCCACGGCATCGGTGAACGTGCCACCCACGTCGATGCCGACGCGGATGCGGCGGTCTGGAGTCATGGCGGGCACCTCCTTGTGTGTTGACGTGCTTCAGGTAGTCCGGAGACGGGGCTGGAAGTGCTGTCGGACGGGGTCAGTAGCCGCGGACGTCGGGCCAGCGGCGCTGCACACCCGCCCGGTCCAGGAGACGGCCGAACTCCTCGAACCGCTTGTCCTCGGCCTGCACCTGGTGGGGCTCCACGCCCTCGTCCAGGCAGTGCGCGGCGAGCGCGCCCGCGACCTCGCCGACGTTCCACTCGACCGGGTGCAGCCGGTAGCAGCCGTTGGTGATGTGGGTGGTGCCGATGTTCTTGCCGGCGGGCAGCAGGTTGCGCACCCGGCGTGGCACCAGCGCGCCGAGCGGGATTTCGAACGGCACGGAGCCGACGTCGATGTAGCTGTCGCCGCCCGTGGAGGGGTGCAGGTCGATGCGGTAACCGCCCACCCCGACCGAATCGCGGTAGCGGGTCCTGCCGTGGGGGCCGACCACGTCGATCGCCACGTCCTGCTCGACGACGGTGGTCACCGCCTTGATGCGCCGCGACTCGCGCACATAGGCCGCCTTGGCCAGACCGTCCGCGGTGCCGGTGACGTCCGGGCGGATGCGCAGCCCGGGGAAGCCGGTGCCGCCGTCCGCCCGTGGTGCCTCCGTCTGCAGCCAGTACAGCACCGACAGCGACAACTGGCGCGCCTCGTGCAGGGCTTCGGCCTCCTGGCCGATGTACGGCTTGAGCCAGTAGTCGTTCAGCGGCCAGTTGACGAGGGTGATGTCCGAGCCGAAGGCGCCCGGCCGGTGCAGTCCGCGGGCGAGGATCCGGCGGAATCCCCACAGCTCCTTGTCCCCGGCGTCGGCGCTCTGATCGGCGCTGACCGCCAGCGGGTCGAGGTCCGGGTTGGGCACGAAGGTGCGGGGCACGGGCTCCAGGGTGCGCGGGTCGGGCGCCTCGAAGCCGAGCAGCGGACCCGGCCAGAAGTCGGGCCGGTAGGCACGCCAGAAGTCGTAGTCCTCGGGCCGTTCCACGGTGTGGTCCTCGCCCTCGTGGTGCGAGAGCGCGAAGCACACGGTGATGCCCTGCTGGTTCTCGGGCCGTGCTTCGGCGGGGGCGTGCGGCTCACCGAACTCGTCCTGCGCCTCGGCCCCGTTGGCGTGCTCCACACCGGCGAGGTCGAGCAGTTCACCGGTCTCGGTGGCGTCGACGACGTACCGGGCGGTGAACGTGGTCCGTCCGCCGGAGCGCAGGTCGCGCACGGTCACCGCGCGGATCATGTCACCGTCCGTCTCGGCGGAGACGGCGCGGTGCTCGGTCAGGACGGTCAGCAGGCCCGCGGCCCGGTACGGCGCGAGCATGCCCTCGAGGACGGCGAGCGCCACCCGCGGCTCATGGCACAGTTTGCTGACCCGGCCGGCGCCCGGGTTCAGCTCCGCGAGCCCCAGCGCCTCGGCACGCAGGGGTACCACTGCCGGTAGTAGGCGCGGATTCCCTCGCGCAGCGCCCGGTAGGTCGCCGTCGTACCGAACTGCTCCACCCAGGGGTGCTCGTCCGGCGGCACCGCCTGCGCGGTGAGCTGACCGCCGATCCAGTCCGTCTCCTCGGTCATCACCACACGTCGGCCCGCCCGGCAGGCGCCGAGCGCGGCGGCGATCCCGCCGAGGCCGCCGCCGACGATCAGGATGTCCGGTTCCGCTATCACGCTGCTCCTTGGGGTCGTGTCCGAACCGCGGTGTGCGAACCGCGGTGTGCGTCAGGGGCGTCATGGCCGCCGGCCGGGCGGGCCCGCCGTCTCGCCGGTACGGAATGCGCAGGCCACCAGTGGTTCGTGGGTCTCCTCGCCGGCCACCATGGCGGCGAAGAGCCGGACAGCGGCGGCGCCGAGCTGGTGCCGGGGCACGTCGAATCCCATGGGCACGGGTGCCGTGGCCAGGTCCGGCGGCGGGCCGCCGAGCAGCCCGAGCGAGACGTCCCCGGGGCAGTCGAGCCGCGCCTCCCGGACGGCGGCGTCCAGCGCGCGCCAGGCCGCACCGGTGTCCGTCTCCTCCGCGACGAACGCCGTCACCCCCTCCTCGACCAGCGCGCGCACCCGCTCCGCCGTCACCTCGCCCGCCGGGTCGGCGCAGCGCAGTACCGCCTCCGGGCCCGCGTCGCCGCCGACGGCCGCCAGCCCCTCCACAAAGCCGCGCTGACGGTCCGTGGACGCCGGGGCGTCGTCGTCCTCGCGCACCAGGACGATGCGCCGGTGACCCAGTGCCGCCAGATGCTCCACGACGGCGCGGCTGGCGCTGACGTAGTCGGCGCCGACCCAGGCCAGCCCCTCCAGTTCCTCGCGGCGGCCCAGATGGACCACCGGGAACCCGTCGGCCACCAGCCGCTTGAGCTCGGCGCCCGGCGCGTGGCGGCCGAGGAAGAGGCAGCCGTCGGCCAGGCGCACCCGGCTGAGCGCCTCCGGCCCGCCCGCGCTCGACCCGGTGAAGAGCACCAGGTCATAGCCGCGGGCGGCCGCCTCCTGCTCGACGCCGACGAGGAACGGGTAGTAGGAGTGCTGCACGTCCGTCGGGAACGTCGCGGTGAAGCTGAAGACGCCGAGGAGGTTGTTGCGGGCGGCGGCCAGCCGCCGCGCGGCCGGGTCGTGCACGTACCCGAGGCTGCGGGCGGCGTCGAGGACGCGCTGCCGGGTCTCCTCGGAGATCGTCGCCGCCTTGCCGTCCGTGCGGGCCGACAGCACCAGCGAGACCGTGGCCTGCGAGACTCCGGCGAGCTGGGCCACCTCCGCCTGCCGCGGTCGTGACGTACGGCCGATCGAGCCGGGATTGCGCCCTGGCTTCGCCCGCTTCCTCGACTGCTCCACGCGTGATTCCCTCTCCCCGTCGATTGGTAATGCGCATTACCTATGCGCATTACCGAGCACTCTGCGGGCGGCGTGTGGAGGAGGTCAAGACCTGTGCGGCGACTTTCCGTTGAGCGGCACCGCGACCGGCACCGCGCCCGGCACCGGATTACGCCCGGCTCTTCGGCCTTCCCGCGTGCGCGGCAACGTGGCCCAGTGAGCGGCAGGCGACCGCGGCCCAGGCGGCGACGAGCAGCGCGTAGAGGACGACGGCGGGCCAGGTGAACAGGGGTGAGCCGGTACGGGCGGCGAGGGCGGCGGTGCCGGGTCCGATGGAGGCCGTCCGCGGTCCGACTGACGGCCGCATCGGCGCCTCGAGCTCCTTTGATGCCGTTCGGTTACACGACCGGCACTTCACGTACGCCGGGGTGTACGAGGATTCCACTCGTCGCCGGAGAGATCCGGTTCAACGGGATGTACGGGGAATTCCATGCACCGTTCCATCGCGGCCGCCGCGGCGGTCGTCACACTCACCGCCACCCTTGTGGCATGCGGCGGTTCGGACATCGGCATCGGCAAGGGCGGGCCCACGAAGAACACCGGCTCCAGCGGCCCCGCCGAACCCGGCGGTGAGCAGGCGCCGGACGCCGCGCCCAGCAGCGCGGCGGCGCCGATCGGCAAGCTCGGCGACACTCTCGCACTGGAGGGACTGCCCGGCAATCTGGACACCAAGGGCACGGTCCGGGCCGACTTCACGCTGAAGAGGTACGTGGACCGCGCCCAGGCGGAGGTCGCCTACTTCAAGGCTCCCCCCGGGAAACGCCTGGTCGCGGCGGACTTCACGATCGTCGGAACGGGCACGGGCACCTACCACGACAGCGGGTACAACGGGGCGAAGGTCATCGACTCGACGGGGAAGGGGTACTTCGGCAAGCCCGGGTCCCCCACTGTCGGCGAGTCCCTGGACCTCTCCCTGATCCTGCAGCCGGGCGAGCGGGCCACCGGGTGGGTCATCTTCGAAGTACCGGAGGACGCGAAGATCACGGCCGTGACCTACCAGATGGACGCGACCGGCTTCGACGAGGAGCGCGTGGGCAGGTGGAACCTCGGTTAGCATTCCGGCCCGGTCGCGCGATCGCGCAGCCGCTCAGGCCTCGCTCACGGCCTGCCCCGCCGACGCCGGTAGCCGTACCGGCGTCGGCGGGTTTTGCGACGAAGGGCCCGGGACGATGCCCGGACGCCGCCGGTCGATTCGGGCTCCGATCACTTCGCCTCGTCGAAGTCCTCAAAAAGCCGCCACACACACCCACTTCTTGCCATATATGGTGGACGGGTGAGTTCACATGACCTGGAGCCCCGGCGTCCGTCCCCGCGGGTGGAGAAGATAGACAGCACGCTGGCGGTACTGATCATCATCGGGATCGCCTCGGGATCGTTCTGGCTGGCCTCGGGCCTCACCTCGTCGTACATGTGGCTTCTCACCTGACACACGGCACGGCGGTCAGCAGACCCGGGGCATGAGGCGTCGCCCCGGGCCGCTGGGGGAGCCCGGTTCAGTCCGGCAGCCCCCACGGCTTCGCGTCGCCGACGGCCGGTACGTCGCGCGGTCGCACGTCCGGGTGGGCGCCGCGCGGGGCGACGACGGCCGTCTCGTCCCGGCCGAGCGGGATCTCGATACGGCCGGGTCCGGTCTCCCGGTACCGCAGCCGACGGCCGTGCTCGTCCCGTACGTCGATGGCACCGGCGATGCCGTGCTGCAGCACCAGTGGCGCGCCCGCCTCGCTGTGGACCCGCACCCACCGGGTCCTGCCGCCGGCGCGGTCCGCGTCGACGAGGAACGCGCCCTGGGCGCGCAGGGCCTGGAACGAGACGTCCGGCCAGCGCCGTGACACGGAGGGGAAGACCCTAACGACGCCTCCATGGCTCTGTATACCCATGTCGAGGATCGACTGGGCCGTGCTCAGAGGGCTCTCGATGCCCAGGTTGGTGTCCTCCGCGTACATGGTGTTCGCGGTCATGTAGCAGTCCATGTACGACTCGTCGAAGAGGTTCCCGGTGAAGGTGGTGAGGAAGTCGAGGGCGTCCTCGGGCCGCCCCATCCGCGACGCCATCGAGGAGGCCGCCGCGTAGCTGTACCCCGCCCAGAGGCTGCGGTCCTCGGTCCAGTGGTCGAACGTGGTCCGCATGATGTCCCGGTCGGCCGGCCGGTCCCAGGTGAGCTCGTGCAACGGGTACAGCCACAGCATGTGGGAGAAGTGGCGGTGGGAGTCGGCCAGCGGTGTGCCGGCGCCGATCGTGACGCCGGTGGCGTCGCGCGGGTAGTCGACCAGACGCCGCCGGATCTCCCGCCAGCGCCCGGCGCGCGGGTTGTCGGTGCGGAGGATGCGCAGGCAGTCCAGGAGCGTGGTGCAGCCCCAGCGGAGCAGGGAGAGATCGTAGGTGCAGTCCACCGCGTCCGCGTACTCCGGGGACCGGGTGAGCGGCAGATGCAGTTTGCCGTCACCGCCCTCGTAGAGGAAGTGGTCGTAGTAGTTCACCGCTTTGACGAGGATCGGGTAGAGGACGTCGCGCACGATGCGGATGTCCATGGTGTGGCGGTAGCTGAGCCAGATGTTGTGCATGGCCCAGGAGAGGTTGCCGTTGTTGTCCGTCTTGGTGGCGGTGCCCGGGACGCCGACGGTGTGGGCGCCGGGGCGCAGCGTCCAGTCGGAGGGGTGGGACAGGGCGTAGATCTGCTCGTTCGGGATCTCGGGCGGGAGGGACAGTGGGAGATTCTTCTCGAAGTCCTTGAAGGTGGAGGTGACGGAGTCGAGTTCGAGGTGGTTGGAGCCCTGGATCAGCCAGGTGGCGATCTGGACGTTGAGGTTCCACCAGACCGCGGTCCAACTCCCTCCGGTCTCCGGGTACCAGGGTCCCCACTCGGACATCGAGGGTCCTCCGGCGCGGGTGGCGCAGGCGGCCTTGTAGAGCTGGATCCAGTAGAAGTCCTGAATCCGCTTGTCGGGCACGGAGAGCAGGCTGCGCTGGTAGAAACGGTTCCACCAGCCGCGGTGCGCACGCACCAGCTCGTCCGGGTCCTCGGCCAGGGTGCGCGCCACCTCGGCCACGGCGAGTTCGGTGGTTTTCGCGAGGTCGTCCGGGTAGCGGTAGACGATGTGCGCGGCGAGCAACCTGCCGGTGCCGACGCGCCGTTCCCGCCAGGCGGTGGCCCATCCGCCGCCCGCGATCAGCGGTTGTTCGACGTAGTGGGTCTCGCCCGCGGAGCCGGTGCGGGGGTCGGGGTTGCCCGTGTAGTCGGCGGGCTTGCCCTTGGTCCGGGGCGAGGCGGCGGGCATCCAGGTGAACGACCAGGCCGCGCTCTCCTCGCCCGCGCTCGGCCGGGTGGAGATCAGCAGCGCGCCACGGGCGTTGTGCACCAGCATCGAGAAGCGGACGCTGCCCCGGGTGGTGGTGACGGTGCCGCGCAGCTCGGCGTCCCAGAGGTCGAGCGTCCAGTCGACATCGGTCACCTCTCCGGCGAGGGTGAGGTCGAAGTGCCCGATGGGCAGCCGTGAGTAGCCGTACGTGGCGGCCCACTGGGGTCGCTGGTCCTGTACGTGATAGTGGCTGACCATCACTTTCACGGAGTTGGCCGTGGCGCCCCGGTAGACGTTCGCCCCGAGCAGGCCATTGGCCAGGAAGGGACCGTCCTTCCAGTCGCCGGGCATCCGCCGCCACCGCAGGGCCGCGGCCCTGGCCAGCCGCTCGGACAGGCTTCCCGCCTCGTCGGCCGCCCGGGGCGCGGCCCAGGCGGTCCCCGATCCGCCCAGCGGGCCCGCGGCCCCGAGTGCCACCGCCGAGCCGGCTACGGCCGCCGAGCCGATCACACCTCTGCGAGAGATCCCGTTCCCTGTTGGCGCGGTCACGTATGTGCCTCCCATGGACGGTTGTGAACTACCGGCATGGTGCAGGCCGTATGAGCTTCAGGGGAAGACATCCGACGTATCAGAATCCCGAAGAGCCCATATTCGCAGGTGAGTTGGACCGCACAGCGACTGCGAAGCGATGGAGAACATCAGCCAACCGATGTATAGCCCTCTCGCGGGGTCGTGACGGCGCGCCGCCCGCCCCGCGCGGTGCCGCGCTCGCTCAGTGTCGGACCCGGTCCGGTGTCAGGGGCCCACATGGAGGTGGGAGGCCCAGAGGTCGGGCCTGTCGGGGTGGGCGCGACGGAGTTCCGCGGTGGCTGTGTGCAGGGCTTGGGCGGCATGGTCGGGGCCATGAGCCGCGATGACCGTGTAGAAGTGGTCGGCGATGTCGGCCGCCGCCAGGTCGTCGATGCGCCAGTGGGTGCCGATGACATGACGGAAGCCCGCCAGGTGGAAGGCGCCGGTGATGTGCATGGCTTCGTCGGCGCCCAGGAACATGACATCGCTGGTGGCGCAGGCTGACAGGTAGGCGAGGTCGGCGTCCAGACCGAACGGCAGATCTCTCGGGGTGAGCGGCTGGTCGTGCAGGAACAGGCGGCTGCGGGTGGGTTCGCGGGTGTCGGCTTGCGCATGGCAGGCGAAATGGATGATCCGGGTACTGGGCAGGGCCGTCAGGACGGCCTCGCGGGTGGCTTGCTCGTTGTGCAGGACGGTGGCCGAGAGCAGGCGGGAGAGGCTGTTCGCCTCGGATGCGGCACCCGGCAGCGACGCCTGGCCGGAAGTTCTGCTCATCGCCACCACAAGGGCTCTGCCCGGGGAAGTGGGGCGCCGACGCTCGGCGGGCAGGGCCCGGACGGTGGGCAGATACGAGGACACCGCTCGGTCCATGACGCCGTCGTGACCGTCGCCCGCGGCGTGCAGGGGGAAGAGGGACATCACGCCCACCGGGCACCACCAGAGGCGGGTGCCCTGCCACCCGGTGGCCTTCAGCACCTCCAGCACGGGGCGGGCGGCCGTGTGCCAGAGCCAGGTGAGGACGTCGAGGACGTCCTCACACGCGCCGGAGGCGAGGGCCTCCTCGAGGGCTTTGTGCCGGGCCCTGGCCTTGTGGAGCCTGAGGCCGGGCAGGGCGACGGGGTGGACACCCGACGGAGTGACGAGCAACGCCAGACCACCGGTCTCGATCGCGCTGACGGTGACGATCGGGCCACGGGTGGCGTTACGGCACAGGTGGCGGGCGGTGGTGGCCCGATTGCCGCGCCATCCCGGCGTCGGCGCGGTGTCGGCGAGGATGCCGCGCGCTTTTTCCAGGAGTTCCAGGGCCCGATCAGGGCGGTTGGCCGCCACCGCGGCGTCGGCTGCCTTCGCACCCAGACCGGCGTGGACCGACAACATGAACTCGCGGTCCTCGTGGTGGGGGCTGCTCAGGCCGACCTCGGACAGCAACTCGACGGCTGCCTCGAAGGCCGACAGCCGCTCCGCGGTATTCACCGTGGAGAGCGACGCCAGCTCGGTCTGCTCCAGACTGATCCGCATCCGGTATCTGGCCGAGAGAGCGGGGAGGGCGAGCGCCTCGGCGATCGCCGCCCTGGCGTGGTCGAGATCGGTGGCGTCGCCGGTGCCGCCGAAGCGCAGTCGGCGGGCGCCGCTGAGATCGAGCAGGATGCCCGCCCGCTGTGGTGCGGGGGCGAGCCCCAAGGCGCGTTCGCCCGCGGCGATGGACTCGTCGAGGTCGGTGATGTCCCGTGTCAGGTCGTACCGGTACCCGAGGGCGGCGGCGAGCAGCGCAAGCGGCAGGTAGCGGTCGGGGGCGTCGGTGACGGCTTCCCGAAACCGGTCGATCGCCTCGGGCAGGGCATCTCGCTCACCGCGCAGGGCGAAGCGCGTCATGTGGACTTTGCCGAGCCCGCACAGGAAATCCGGGCGACGACGCGCGTCGGTCGCGGCCACGAGGTCAAGGGCGGCGCGGCCGTTGTCGACCGCGTTGTCCAGGTCCCCGAGCGAGCCCGTCCGCCGGTACCAGTGCATCTGGGCCTGACTGAGCGAGTACAGGGCGTCGGCCCGGGAGAGGTCGTCATCTTCGGGGAGTTTGCGCAGTACGCGTTTCCTCAGGGCGAGGACTGTGAAGAGGTGCTCGCTGTCCTCCGTGCGCTCGTACTGGGCGAATGCGATGTCGGACTGGAGAGCGGTGATCTGCAGCTCACGGGTCAGGCACAAGGTGGCCTCGAGGATCGCTGCCGCGGCCCGGTCGAGGTCGTCGCCGGAGTGTGTCGTGCGGTAGCGCCCGAAGTACAGCGAGGCGATCTGCCACTTGATGAGCGGGTAGTCCTGGTGGTTCCGCGGGACCAGCTCCTCGGCCTGCTCGGCCCGGGCGATCGCCTCGGTCACGATGCCGGGGTCCCGGGCGGCAGCGGACCAGATGCTGAGGGCGCGTGACAGGACCAGCAGCCGGGTCGGCAGGTGCGGGCCGGGAAACTCGACCGAGTCCCGCAGGAAGCCAATGGCGCGGCGCAGATCCGTGGTGTTGGGATCGCGCAGGTACCGCTGAAAGAGCTTCTCGCCGAAGGAGAAGAGGAGGGAACATCCGATGGCATCGCGCGCTGAGGTATGTGCGTATACGGCCAGCTCCTCCGCGCACCGCAGCGCGGCCTCGTGATCGTCCGCGTTCCCGGTCGCCTCGTAGCGTTCTTCCAGCGCCAGGAGGAGCTCATGACAGGTGGCGAGGCGGTCCCGGCGGCCCTGCGGGACAAGACCCGCGCGTGCCGCGGCGACGGCCTGGTCGAGGTAGGCGGTGTCGCCGCGCCGGGCGGCCAGCAGTCGCCTCGCCCGCCGCAGGGACCGCTCGCGCTCCTCGCGCTGCGGATGGCCGTCCTCGGTCGCCATGACGATGCGTTGCCAGGCGAACGCCGCACGCTCGGCACGTGCGGGATCGGGTGAGCCGCGGGCGTCCTCGCGCAGCCGTTCCGCCTCGCAGACGCCGTAGTCGGCGAGGAAGGGGAGCATGTCGGGCGGCAGGGCGATGTCCGCGTACAGGAGGCAGGGGGTGAGCGTCCGGATGGCCATGAGCATGTCGGTTCGGTCGTGCGCCGCAAGATAGCGGTAGAAGAGGAAGACACCCAGCACCTGGGACGCCTCGGTGTCCGCGTCGTCCCAGCTCTGCCAGGCATCCGAGAGGGGCCTGGTCATCTCCTCCGCGAAGGTGAGCCCGACGTCGTCGGTCTCGTGCACTCGATTGATGCAGGCGATGAGTTCCTGTAATGCGTGAGTGTCCATCAGTTCGTCTCCGGTGGCGTCTGGTCACCCGCTCACAGCGCGCTGACGGCGGGTGAGGTCCACGAACGTGTGGGCTCCGAGAAAGAACGCCGGCACCAGCGCTATCACGACGAGCGGCTGAGGTACACGGAAGAACAGGGCGATCACACCGAGACTCAGGCTCAGCGCCGTGGTGATCGAGGCCGAGGTGACCGATCGGCGCAGGATGAGCGGCAGAAGGCACAGCAGGAGGCAGGCGGCGCCCCCGATACGTACCGGCCGGCCATGCCAGATGCCGGGCGCGGACACCGATACCAGGATGGCGAGCAGGACGGCCATGCCGAGCCAGGCATCGCGGCGGATCGCGCGATCGAGAAAGGTGGCCCTGACCAGCCAGGCGAGTTCCCCCACGATGCCGGCCGCACAGACGGCGAGGACCGTCCAGCGGCCGCCGGTCGGCTGTCCTCGTGGCACGCAGATGACGAGCAGCCCGGCGAGCAGCGCGATGATCCCCGCATGGTAGAAGCCGCGTGCCATGTTCGCCCAGCGCTGGGCCTGCCGCAGATGGCTCTCCTGCATACCGATCAGGAACGGGCTGGGAGTCCCGTCGGTCTCCTCGCCGGGAAACCATTCCAGAAGGTCGCCCGGGGTACACATATAACGTCGTGACCATGCCGTTGCCTGAATGGTTGCGATCTGCAGCAGACCGGACAGGACGAACAGAGCCAGGGAGGCGTTCGGCCACCGGCTGACGCCCGCGGGGCCCGGGGCCGACTGCAGCGCCACCACCGCGAGCGTGAAGCTTCCTCCGGCGAGCAGCGGGGCGGCGAACCCGCCGACCGCCTGGATGCTGTCCAGGTAGCCCATCGGGACGGGTGGCCGCCAGCTCATGTGCCGGCCGCTCTCGGGCACTCCGCGGTGTGATCGCCGTCGACCCCACCGCAGGAGCAGGAGTATCCGCGCCCGGCGATCCCCCGGACCTCGGAGATCTCGCGCTCGAAGGTGATCCGAGGCGACGGCAGTGCCAGCACGCCCGCCACCGCCGAGCCGACGGCGATCAGGTCGGCCGTCTCCGGCACCACGATCAGCATGCGCAGGTCGCCCGGGGCAACCGCCATCACTCCGACGAGGTCCGCGCCGAACGGCGCCAGAGCGGTACCGACCAGCTCACTGTCGGGTGGTCCGGTCTGCTGCCAGGCCCCGCGTAACCGCACAATCAGTTCTTCCCGCACCGGGCCATCATGCCCGTGCCATGACCCGGGGATTCACGGAACCGCGGACAGAGCCATATTCAAGCGACGGCCGCCGGTACGGGGCGCGTCCACGCACGAGCCGCCGCCACTGCCCTCCCGACACGCCACGCCCGCGTCATATGTTGTCCAAATCCCGTCAATTCCGCCTACTGGCCGGCTGGCTAGAGTCCCTGACCGTGGGACCCCGCCGTCGGTCGGCGGCGGGGAACGGTCACGACACTCCTTGGAGCGAGAGTGAAACGTCGCACCCTCCTGCGTTCCGCCGTCATCGGCGGCTCCTCGGCAGCTTTCGGCGGAACCTTGTGGCGCGGCGCCGCGCACGCCGCACCGGCGCAGCCGGGCGCCGGCCCGTACGGGGCACTCGGTTCGCCGGACGCCAACGGCGTACGGCTTCCCGCCGGCTTCACCAGCCGGGTTGTCGCCCGTTCGCGGAAGACGGTCGCCGGCACCTCGTACACCTGGCACGACGCCCCGGACGGCGGGGCCTGTTACGCCGACGGCAGTGGCTGGATCTATGTCTCCAACTCGGAGATCAACCCGTCGGGCGGGGCGAGCGCGGTGAGGTTCTCCTCGACCGGGACGGTCACCGGCGCCTACCGCGTCCTCTCCGGCACCCGGCAGAACTGCGCGGGAGGCAAGACCCCGTGGAACACCTGGCTGTCCTGTGAGGAGGTCGACCGCGGCTACGTGTACGAGACCGACCCATGGGGTGTGAAGGCCGCGGTGCGGCGCGACGCGATGGGGCGCTTCAAGCACGAGGCGGCGGCGGCCGATCCCGACCGCCGGACCGTCTATATGACCGAGGACGTCACGGACGGCTGCTTCTACCGTTTCACGCCGGCGACGTGGGGTGACCTCTCCTCCGGCAGGCTGGAGGTCATGGTCGCCGGATCCGGAACCAGTGGCCCCGTCACCTGGGCGGCGGTACCGGATCCGACCGGCGCCACCGCCACCCGCAACCAGGTGGCCGGGGCCAAGCGGTTCAACGGTGGCGAAGGGTGCTACTACGCGAACGACACCTGCTGGTTCACCACCAAGGGCGACAACCGGGTGTGGCAGTACGACGCGGCCGCCCAGAAGATCGAACTGGCCTATGACGATTCGCTGGTGACCGGCGGCACGGCCCCGCTGACCGGTGTGGACAACGTGACCGGGGCCTCCTCCGGCGATCTGTTCGTGGCCGAGGACGGCGGGAACATGGAGATCTGTGTCATCACCCCGGACGACGTGGTGGCCCCGTTCCTGCGCATCGACGGCCAGTCGGGCTCGGAGATCACCGGCCCGGCGTTCTCCCCGGACGGCAGGCGGCTGTACTTCTCCAGCCAGCGCGGCACCAGCGGCAGTTCGTCAGGCGGTATCACCTATGAGGTGACGGGGCCGTTCCGCAGCTGACGGGCCCGATGAACCGGGGCCGGAGCCGCTGCCGGTCGAGGGCCGGCAGCGGGGGCATCTCATGCTCACCGACGTACGCGGCGAGCGCATCGTGGTACTCAAGGCCACCTGGTTCGGCTGACAGGCACCGCCGCCTCCGCTAGTCCAGCGGGCAGCTCGTGAGCAGTGTCGCGGGATCCGCGTCGGCCGGGCGCTGAACGGTGTGGTCCGCCGGGGGGCGGCCCTTTCCGGTCAGCCACTGTTCCAGTGCCGCGAAGGCGGAGCGGTGGCAGGGGACGATCGGGCGGAGCTTGTCGGGGTGGGCGTCGACGAGGGAGTCGACGTGGGTGCCGTCCTCGATACGGTAGTAGCGCAGCAGCGCACCCCGGCCGGCCCGGTGCACCATGCGGGCGTAGACGTCCGAGTCCTTGCTGATGGGCAGCAGCGCGTCGAGCGTGCCGTGCAGGGTGATCAGCGGTTTGCCGATGCGTCCGGTCAGTGCGATGCGGTCGACGGCACGGTGGACCGCGGGCGGCCGGGTGGCGTAGTCGTAGTCGGCGTCACAGCCGGGGGTGCCCGGGGCGCAGTAGGGAGTGCCCGCCTCGGTCGCCCCGTCGAAGTCCGGGTCGGCTTCCTCGCGGTAGATGCGCTGGGTCAGGTCCCAGTAGACCTGGTGGTGGTAGGGCCACAGAAACTCCGAGCCCGCCGGGTAGCCGGCCTTGCGCATGGTCTTCCAGGCGTCCTCGGCTCCGGCCCCGCCGGCGGCGTACACCGGGTATGCGCGCAGCGCGGGCGGCAGGAAGGTGAGCGGGTTGGGGCCGTCGGAGCGCCACAGAGTGCCCTCCCAGTCCACTCCCCCGTCGTACAGCTCGGGGTGGTTCTCCAGCTGCCAGCGCACCAGGTAGCCGCCGTTGGACAGGCCGGTGGCGAGGGTGCGGACGGGCGGCCGGTGATACCGCTGGGTGACGACGGCCCGGGCGGCGCGGGTGAGCTGGGTGACGCGCTTGTTCCACTCGGCGACGGCGTCACCGGGCCTGCGGCCGTCGCGGTAGAAGGCGGGGCCGGTGTTGCCCTTGTCGGTGGCGGCGAAGGCGTAGCCGCGGGAGAGCACCCAGTCGGAGATCGCGCGGTCGTTGGCGTACTGCTCGCGGTTGGCCGGTGTACCGGATACCACCAGACCGCCGTTCCAGTGGTCGGGCAGCCGGATGACGAACTGCGCGTCGTGGTTCCAGCCGTGGTTGGTGTTGGTGGTCGAGGTGTCGGGGAAGTAGCCGTCGATCTGGAGCCCGGGAACGCCGCTCGGTGTGGGCAGATCCTTGGGGGTGAGTCCCGCGAAGTCGGCCGGATCGGTGTGGCCCGAGACCACCGTTCCGGCTGTGGTCAACTCGTCCAGGCAGTCGGCCTGTTGGTGGGCCGCACCCGGTACGTGCGGCAGGGCGGATCCGGGGCAGCGGCCGCCCGGTGTCCCCTCCGCACCGGCCGCGGGCACCGCCGCGACCGATGCGACGACGAGCGCACAGGCGCCCACGAGCGACCGTACTCCGAGAGCGGCGCACCGTCCGGGCCGTCCGCGGGGTGGGGCGTAGGCCGTGCGGGCTGGAGACATCCGATTCTCCTCCGAGTCGAGTGGTGGACGAGCCGGAGGCTAGGGGCAAGGTCACCACACAGGACATATGTGGGCCCGCCATGGCGGCGGCCCCGACAGGGGTGCCGGACACCATGACGGGCCGTTTCGCCTCGCCGAGTACGACAGCCGCGGATGTGCGAGCGGGAGCAGCCGCGGTCGGCGACGGTGCCCCTAGCCGCCGAGACCGAAGAACTTGGTGATCCAGTAGCTGGAGCAGATCGAGTCCAGGAAGTACGGGGCGCCGGTGCTGCCGCATTGTTCGGCGCCGGTGCCGGGGTCGACCGGCGTGCCGTGGTTGATGCCGGGGACCTTGTTGACCTCGACGGCCACCGTGCCGTCGGATGCCACGTACTCGTCGTGCCGGGTGGCGTTGGGACCGATGCTGGAGGTGCGGGTGGGCGTCTGGGACAGCCCGTGCAACGCCGTCCACTGATCGCGCAGTTCGGTGGCGTTGCGCGGCACGACCGTCGTGTCGCGGTCGCCGTACCAGATGGCGGCCCGCGGCCACGGTCCCTGGTACGACGGGTACGCCTCGCGCACCCGCTGGGCCCACTCGTCCGGACCGAGGTCGAGCCCGGGGTTCATGCACAGGTAAGGGCTGCTGCTCTTGGTGCAGTTGTAGGGCAGGCCCGCGACGACCGCGCCGGCGGAGAAGACATCGGGGTAGGTGGCGAGCATGACCGAGGTCATGGCACCGCCGGCGGACAGTCCGGTGATGTAGACCCGCTTGGAGTCCCCGCCATACGCCGACACGGCGTGGCCGGCCATCTGCCGGATCGACAGGGCCTCGCCCTGGTCACGCCGAATGTCACCGGCCTGGAACCAGTTGAAGCACTTGGTGAGGTTGTTCGACGAGGTGGTCTCGGCGAGCACCAGGACGAACTTGTCGCGGTCCGCGAGCTCGGGCAGCCCTGAGTTGTCGGCGTAGACCTGGGCGCTCTGTGTGCACCCGTGGAGCGCGACGACCACGGGCGCGTTCGCGGGCAGCGACGCCGGCTTGTACACGTACATGTTTAACGCCCCGGGATTGGAGCCGAAGTTGCTCACCTTCGTGAGGGTGACCGCGGCGTTCGCGGCGGGCGCGGGCCCGGCGAGAACGGCTCCGAGCACGAGGGCGGCGACGGGGAGGAGCCGGGCCGCGATGCGGCTCCATCGGCTCCGTGGTGGTACGTGGCGTGGGGGGACTGGCATGGAAGGCTCCTTCGGTTGATGCGCTCCCGGTGTTCCTGTGGCCGCCGACGCGTCGCTGTGCGCCGGAAGCACCAGGCGTGGCCGGAACGGTAGAATCGGCCGTGGTCCGTCGCCATGGCCCTGGGCACCACAAGCGAATTCGCCGCCGTCGGCGTCACACGGATTGCGCGGTCGAGGACCGATCTGCTACTCGGCTCGGCCGTCACAAGCCGGCCACCTGCCTTCTCCCCCACGCGGCGACCGGCCACGGCCTTCCTCCGGGTTGCCCGGAGTCTCAGACCGTCCGGTCCGTAGCTCTGCGGATCTGCGGATGGTGCGGGCCACCGCCCGCCCCTGTGTCTCGCGACCAGCCCGGCCGACGTGAGGATGGTGTCCTGCACCATGTCCCGGGGTCGACCCGCTGCCTACCCTGCTATCCACTCCGCCGCAGGGCGTGACGCAAGGCGAGCTGTCACACGGTCCGCGCGAGGATCCGCGCATCGCGCCGGGGGTCCAGCGACTCCACCCAGCGCGAAGGCGCCAGGCGCACCGTCGTGGGCGCGAATCCATACCGGAGGAACAGGCCGCCACCGCCGGTCGTCGCCGTGAACAGGGCACCGAGCGATTGGGCGCGCGCTCTGGCCAGCGCGGCGCGCAGCAGTCCGACTCCCACTCCGCTTCCCTGACTCGGGCCGGCCACGCAGAAGTTGTACACCACGCCCGCGGGCCCGCGGCCCTCCCCCGCGTCGGCTGGGTGCACACGCAGGCCCACGCAGCCCTCGACGGTGCCATCGGGGGCCTCCGCCAGCAGGAAGTCGGCCGCATGGGTGGCGTAGAGCGCGACAGGACGCTCCCGCAGCGCCCCCGAACACGCGAAGGGCCGGGACAGCTCGGCGAGTGCGGCGGCGTCCTCCGGACGGGCGCTGCGCGTGCGGGACGTCGGCGCGAGGAGGGTGTGCGGCAGCGGGGCAGGGCATAGCCGTGATCAAGGCTTTCCTTCCTCGGTTCCACGGTCGGAGGGCGCGGTTCGGTGAGCACTTCGGCGTACTTCATCTCATCCGGTGCGGATCCCGGTCTCCCGGCCGTCGACGTACGTCGCCACCACCTCGATGTCCCCGATGCGCGAGGTGTCGACCCGCCGGGGGTCGTCCCCGAGCACGACGAGGTCGGCGAGCTTGCCCGGGGTGAGGCTGCCCAGGCTGTCCTCCCAGTGGCAGGCGACGGCACCCGCGACCGTGTAGGCCCGCAGGGCCTCGTCGCGGGTGATGCCCTCGTCCGGGCCGACCACCTGGCCGGACTCGGAGGTGCGCTCGACCATGAACTGGACGGCCCGCAGCGGGGAGCCGTCCGTGACGGGGCGGTCGGAGCTGCCGACGAGGGGGATGCCGTGGTCCAGGAAGGCCCTGCCGCGGTAGAGCCACGGGGCCCGTTCCTCGCCCATGATCGCCGCATAGTCGTCGCCGAAGTAGCGCAGGAAGTTGGGCTGGACGACGGCGCTGATGCCGAGCCGTGCCAGGCGCGGGAGCTGGTCGGGGCGGATCAGGCCGGCGTGCTCGATGCGGTGCCGGGCGTCGGGGCGCGGCCGGATGCGCTGGGCCCGTTCCAGGGCGTCCAGGGCGACGTCGGCGGCGCGGTCGCCGATCGCGTGGACGGCGAGCTGCCACCCGGCCAGGTGACCGTCCACGATCGTGTCCGCGAGCGCCTCCGGGTCGTCCTGCAGCTCGCCCGTGTGATCCAGCCCTTCGTAGGGGCTGCTGAGCGCGGCGGTCCGGGCCATCATGCCGCCGTCGGTGTAGATCTTCAGCGCGCCCACCGAGAGCCGGTCGTCGCCGAACCCGGTGCGCAGACCGAGGTCGAGAGCCCGGGGAATGCCGTCGGCTTCGTGTGCGCCCACCGGGCGCAGCCGGTCGGCGGAGACCATGAGCTGGACGCGCAGCGGCAACAGGCCTGATTCGGCGGCGCGTTGGTAGGCGCCCAGCTCGACCGGGCTGTGGCCGAAGAGGGCGCCGCCGATGCCCGCCTCGGCGCAGGCGGTGACGCCCTCGGCCAGGCAGGTGCGGGCGGCGCGGCCGATCGCCTCGGCCAGCTCCGCTTGAGAGTACGGGAGGCGCAGAGCGCGGGCGGCGCCCATGGCGCCTTCGGCGAGGAAGCCGTTCTGGTGCGGGGTGTCGGCGGGCAGCAGGTCGAGAACGGCGGAGTTGACCATGCAGCCGTGCCCGGAGTCGTGCATCATGAACACCTTGCGCCCGTGGCTGCCCCTGTCCAGTTCGGCGGCGGTCAGGTGGCGCCCCAGGGCACGCTGGTCGTAGCCGGCGATGCTCACCCAGGCGCCGGGCGAGGTCTTCCCGGTGACGGCCTCCTCGACGACGGCGAGCACGGGGTCTTCTGCTTGAACCCGGTCCAGGCCAGGTGCACATGGGGGTCGATGAACCCGGGCAGCACGGTGGCGCCCTGCAGGTCGATCACCTCGCGGGCGGGCAGGGAGGTCGCGGCCTCGTCCAGGCCCACGATCCGGCCCCGCCACACGCCCAGGTCGTGGGCGACGGGGTGGTCCGGGTCCATGGTGAGGAAGCGGGCGTTCGTCAGTCTGGTGCAGAGCATCTGCCGGAACTCTCCTGGGTGCCGGGGCGGTTCGCAGGTCAAACTTAGGTTAGCCTCGCCTAATTGGCAGGAGCTTAGCTTTGTCCCTTCCCTCTCACAAGGAGACGTTCATGCGCCTGAGTGCGACCGATGGGGAGAACGCCTTCGTCGCGTTCGGACTGCCCGGCACACCCGGCACCGACGAGTTCTGGGCGGCGGCGGGGACACCCGTGTCGGTGCCCGCCGACGGCGGCGGATGGACGACCTTGTTCCTGTGGCGCGGCTCTCCGGCGAGCATCGGCTTCGAGAGCTGGTCGGAGCCGGTCCCCCTGTGCCGATGGGGTGACACGGACTGCTGGTACGCCGAGGTGCGCATGCCCGCGCGGCTGCGGGTGACCTACCAGTTCCTCGCGGGCGACGCGGCGCACGCCGACCCGTTCAACCCGGTCGGCGCGGGCGGTGACCGATCCATCGCCGCCACCCCGGACACCCCGGCCCAGCCGCACTGGCCCGTCCTCGGCGCCGATGCCGTACTGCCCCTCCCGCACAACCGGATCCGCTGGAACAGCGCACGGCTCGGCGGGCGGCGCACCGTGCGCGTCCACCCGGTGGGCGGCGGCGGACCCGTGGTCCTGCTGCTCGACGGGGACGACTGGCTGTATCTGCACCCGGCCATGACCGCGTTCGACTCGGCCGTCGCGAGCGGCGAGATGCCCGCCGTCACGCTCGTCTTCCTGCCGAGCAAGGACAGGGAGGCCGAGTTCGGGTGCGGCCCCGCGCTGTGGGAGGCGATCGGGGACGAACTGCTGCCGCTGGTGGCGGAATCCGGCGCACCCGCCGACCCGGACCGGCTGGTGGTCGCGGGGCAGAGCCTGGGCGGGCTGAGCGCGCTGTACGCGGCGCTGGAGTTCCCGGACCTGGTGTCCCGCGTGGCCTGTCAGTCGGGGTCGTTCTGGTGGACACCAGGCGCCATGGACCTGCCGGACCCCATGGGCGGCCCGGTCGGCGGCACCATGGCCGCGCGGCTGCGCGAGCGCCCCGACCTGTCCGGTCTGCGGGTCGCGTTCGACGTGGGGGAGCACGAGACGCGGATGCTCCCGCACTGCGAGCTGGCCGAGAGCCTGGTCCGGCAATCCGGCGCGACCATACGGGTCTCGCGGTCGGCGGCTGGCCACGACCGGGCGGGCTGGCGGCACGCCCTGCTCAGGGATGTCGCCTGGGCGCTCGGTTAGCGGGCCGGGTCACCGGGCCACCGCCAGGCAGTAGTCCTGGTCGGTGGCGAGGAGGTTGCGATGGGTGTCCTCGGCCGTGATGACGCCGTCGTCCAGGACGAGGACCCGGTCGGCGGCGTTCAGGAGCGCCGGGCTGCTGGTGATCACGATGGTGGTGCGGTCCCGGCGCAGCTTCGCGATGTTGCGCGCGATGAGCTGCTCGGTGACCGCGTCGACCGCCGTTGTCGGGTCGTGCAGGACGAGCACGTCGGTGTCGGCGGCGAGGGCGCGGGCCAGGGACAGCCGCTGGCGCTGTCCCCCGGAGAGATTTGCGCCGCGGTCGCGGACGCCGTAGTCGAGTCCTTCGCGGTGGAGGGCGACGACATCGGTCAGCATGGATGCCTCGACGGCCTCGGCGACCATCCGGCTGGTGCCCGAGGGATCGATGTTCGTGCCGAGGGTGCCCGCGAAGATCTCCCCGTCGTACGGGTTCACCAGCATGTGCTCGCGGACCGCCTCGATCGACAGGTCCGCGAGCTCCCGTCCGCTGACCCGCACCGCTCCCTCGTACGCGCCGGGCGGGACCTTCACGGCCAGGATCGACGCGAGGTCGGCCGCCGCGCGCGGCTGGTAGGGCGCGATCGCCACGAACTCGCCGGCGGCCACCGTGAACTTCAGCTCGCACAGCGAGCCGTACCGGACGCAGTCGAGGTCGAGGTCGCCGCCCGCGGCCGGGCGCTCCCGCCCATCGGCCGCCACCGGCGGGGCGCCCAGCACCAGCGCCATCCGCTCGGCGGACGCGCGCGCCATCATCACGTACTTCGGCATCTCCGAGAACAGCTTGAGCGGTTCCATGATGAACTGTGCCAGCCCCACGGCCATGACCAGTTCCCCGATGGTGATCCGGCCGCTGAAGGCAAGTGAGCCCGCCAGCAGGGTCACGGCCGCGGCGAGGACCGCGTTGAGGGCCAGCGCGGTGCCCGCGTACACGCCGTTGACCTTGGCGACGGTGATCGCCTGGTGTTTCGCCTCAGTGCTGACCCTCCGATAGGAACCGAACGCCGCGTGGTTGCCGCCGAAGCCGTGCAGCGGGCGCAGGCCGGTGATCAGGTCCGCGACCTTCGCCCCCGCCCGCGCCACCCGGGCCTGCTGTTCGCGGGTGCTGGAGCCGATCCGCTGGGAGAGCACGCTCAGGATCGACAGAATCGCGACGGTGCCCACGATCACCAGCAGGCCGAGCCGGACGTCGGCCAGGCCGAGCGCGACCGCCGCGACCAGCACCGCCACCAGCGAGCTGACCAGCAGCGGCACCACCTCGATGATGTCGGCGGTCTGGTCGGCGTCCTCGGTGGCGATGGTCAGCACCTCGCCGGACTTCAGGTCGACGTCCCTGGCCACCGGCTGGAGGCCGTAGGCCGCCACCTTCACCCGCCAGCGGTGCGCCTCGGTGGTGTTGGCCTTCTGCAGGACGCGCATCCCGAACCGCCACGACAGCGACACCGTCGTGATGATGACCGCCAGCGCGGCGATCGCCAGGCCGAGCGAGCCGAGGGTGCGGTCCCGCATCGTGTGCTCGACGATCAGCCCGAGCGCGATGGGAAAGGCGGTCTCACCGGCCTGGTACAGGCCCATGAGGACGGTGCCCCAGGTCATGGCGCCGATGTTGCGGCGCAGTGCGGTCCGGAGGATGTCTGCCCCCGGGCGGGGTCGCTGGGTGTCAGGAGTGGTCATCAAGGTGGCGGGCAATCGCTTCCGGGGTTCGCAGGGTGAACAGATCACGGATGGTGATCACAGGGCCGTACTCGCGGCGGAGCAGCCCGATCAGCCGCACCGCCAGCATGGAGTGCCCTCCCAGGGACACGAAATCGCTCACCGCACTCACCTCGTCGTCATCCAGGTCCAGTGCCTCGGCGAAGAACTCGCACACCACGGTCTCGTGCTCGGTCCGCGGTCCCCGCTCCCCCGCCGTGGTCAGCGTGCCCAGCGGCTTGGCCTCCGGCAGCGCCTTGGTGTCAGCCTTCCCGTTGACGGTCAGCGGGATGCTGTCGACCTGGGCGTAGTGCGTCGGGCGCAGGAAGTCCGGCAGCCCGGCGCCCACTTCGGCGGCGACCTCCGCCAGCTCGGACCCGTCCAGGACAAGGTAGGCGGCCAGCCGGTAGGCGCCGTCGACCTGCGGATCGGGCTGGGCGACCGCGGCGACGAACCGCACCGCAGGGTGCGCCGCGAACACCGCCTCGACCTCGCCCAGTTCGACCCGGTGCCCCCGGATCTTGACCTGCTGGTCGATGCGGCCCAGGTACATCAGATTGCCGTCCGGCCGGCGGGCCACCAGGTCGCCGGTGCGGTACATGCGCTCGCCGGGTGCGCCGAACGGGCACGCCACGAAGCGGTGCGCGGTCTGGTCGGGCTGCCCGAGATAGCCGCGGGCGATGCCGATGCCCGATACGTACAGCTCACCGGGAACGCCGTCGGGCAGCGGCCGCAGCCACGGGTCCAGCACATACACATCGGTGTTGTCGATCGGCACGCCCACCACCGGGTCCTGGCATTCGAAGGTGCCGACGCCGAGGGTGTTGATGGTGTACTCGGTGGGTCCGTACAGGTTGTAGCCGACCGTCCCCTCGGTCTCCGCGAGTCGCTGCCACAGCGCCGGAGTGACCGCCTCGCCGCCCAGCAGCACCAGCGCCGGCCGCCGCTCCGGGTGGTCGAGCAGGCCCTCGGCCACCAACTGCTGTGCGTAGGTCGGGGTCACATTGATGACGTCGATGTGGTGCTCGAGGCAGTACTCGACCAGCCGGGGCGCGTCACGGCGCAGTTCCTCGTCGCAGATGTGCACCTCGTGGCCGTCGGCGAGCCACAGCAGCTCCTCCCACGACATGTCGAACGCGAACGACACGGTGTGCGCGATCCGGAAGACCCGGTGCCCGTGGTCCGCCAGCACCGGCTCGAAGATCCGGCGCTGATGGTTGATCAGCATATTGGTCAGCCCGGCGTACTCGGTCACCACGCCCTTGGGCTTCCCGGTCGATCCCGAGGTGTAGATCGTATACGCGGGGTGCCGCAGGCGCTGCGGGTCCTGAGGCCGATACGTCCGGTACGGCTCGGCGCCGGGCAGCGGGCGGTCCAGCTCGATCAGGTCGCCGGTGAGCCGCGGGGACACGGCGCTCACGGTCAGGATCACATCGGGGCGGGCGTCCGCGACGATCGCGGCGATCCGCTCGTCCGGGTGGTCCAGCTCCAGTGGCACATACGCGGCGCCGACGCGCAGCACGGCGAACAGCGCCACGATCGAATCCAGGGAGCGCGGGATCGCGAGGCCCACGGTCGTCTCGGGGCCGATGCCGCGCCCGGCGAGCACACCGGCCACCGCGCGGCTGCGGTCCCGCAGCTGGGCGAAGGTCATGGTCGAGCCGTGGGCGACGAGCGCGGTCCGCCGCGGGTCGCGGTCCGCCGCCCGGTCGAACCGGTCGACCACCGTGTCCGTGCCGATGTCGGTGCGTTCGGCGGGCACGGGCTCCGGCCCCAGTCCCCGCAGCGCGCCGACCGGTCCGGTGGCTCGGACCAGGTCGTCGAGCACCCGCAGATAGTCGTCGAGGAGCCGCCGGGCGTTCGCGGTGTCCTCGTCGCGGTACTCCAGCTTGACCGTGAGCCGGTCGCCGGGGGTGACGACCCAGGTGAACGGGTAGTGGGTGGAGTCGTCGGCCGTCACCGAGGTGATGCCATGCCTGGCGTTCATCTCGGCGAACGCGTCCATGTCCAGGAAGTTCTGGAGCACGAAGAGGTTGTCGAACAGGGTGTCGTGCCCGGTGGCCCGCTGGATCTCGCCGAGCCCCAGATGCTCGTGGAGCATCGCCTCGACCCTGGCCGCCTGCACGTCCGACAGATATCCGCGGACGGTGTCGTCCGGCCGGGCCCGGGTCCACATGGGGACGGTGTTGAGCAGCACGCCGACGATGCCCTCCAGCCCCTCACCCTCCCGGCCGGAGACGGTCACACCGAACACGGCGTCGTCGCGCCCCGTGTGGGCGCCGAGCAGCAGGCCGAACGCGCCCGTCAGCACCGAGTTCAGGGTGACGCCGTGCGCCCTGGCCACCGCCCGCAGCAGCTCCGACCGCTCGGCGGACAGCGTGTGCACGAGCGCGCGCGGCAGGTCGTCGGCAAGGGACGGCGCCGGTCCGGCGAGCAGCGTCGGGCCGGGGAGACCGGCCAGGTGCTCGGCCCAAAAGCGTGCCGACGCGGCGGCGTCCTTGGCGTCGAGCGCCCGGGCGTGGTCCTCGAAGCTCGGCGTGGCCGGGGCCGGATCGGGCAACTCGCCCGCGAGGACGGCCTGGTAGGCGTCGAACAGGTCCCGCAGCACGATCTCGCGGGACCAGCCGTCCCACAGCAGCAGGTGGTAGCTGAGCAGCAGCCCGTCGCGGTCGCCGGGCAGCCGCACCACGGTCATCCGGATCAGCGGGGGCTCGCCCGGGTCGAATCCCGTATCGCGGTCCCGGGTGCGCAGCGCCTCGACGTCCGCGTCGCTCGTGAGCTCGACCGTACGGACGTGGACGCGCCGGCCCGCCCCCAGGACCTGGACCGGGTTGCCGTCGTCGTCGGTGGCGAAGCCGGCGGCCACGACCGGGTGCCGCGCCATTACATACGCCATCGCCTCGGACAGTGCGTCGGTGTCCAGGCGCCGGTCGAAGGTGAACCAGCTCTGCGCGACGTAGTGTCCCGCCGAACCCGCCATCTGAGCCTGGAAGTAGAGGCCCCGCTGGAGTGGGGTGACCGGTACCGTGCGCTCGGCCGTCGCGGAGGCGTCCGCGATGCGTTCCAGTGCGCTCCGCCAGTGGTCGGTGATCTCGTCCGGGATGCCTTCGGCGAGGGTGAAGACGGCGTGCAGGCTGCCGGTGGCCGCGTCGGTCCAGGCGTTCACCTCGACGGCGTACGGGCTGCCCGGATCGCCGCCGGTGAGGTGCAGGGCCTGGGACTCGCCTCCCCGGCCGAGGTAGTTGAACAGCACCTGCGGGCGGGCGGTGAGCAGCGGGGCCGTCTGCGGGTTGAGGTACCTGAGCCGGCCGTAGGCGACGTGTGCGCGCTCGTCCGGCTGGCGTTCGGCGACCTCGTACGCCGCGGCGACGGGGTCGCGGTGCGCCGTGAGCCGCACGGGCGCGATGGAGGTGAACCAGCCGACCGTGCGGGTGTAGTCGTGGTGCGCCAGCGCCGGGACCCGGCCGTGGCGCTCCAGTTCGATCGCGAGGTCGGTGGGCGATGGCTGGATGTGGGTCAGCGCGGTGCGCAGCGCGCCGCACAGCAGCTCGGTGAGACCGACGCCGAGTGCGGTGGGGGCGGTACGCGTCACGCGGTCGCTCACTTCGGGCGCGAGCACGACCGTGGTCTCGCGCGTTCGCTCGACCGCGGGCAGGAGCGCGGGCGCCTGGAGCGTGGTGAGCCAGTGCCCGAGGTCCTCGATCGCATGGGCGGACCGGGCCGCCAGCGCCTCCGCGTACTCGGCGTAGGACGTGGTCGGCGGCGCCAGGGGCGCCCCGCGCAGGGCGGCGGCCAAGTCGTCCAGCAGGATCAGCCAGGACACCGAGTCGACGGCGAGGTGGTGCACGGTGACCACCAGGGTCCGGCTCGCCTCCAGCCACGCGAACGCGATGACCTCCCCGGACTCGGGGTCGAGCCGTCCGGCGGCCTCGTTCGCCGCGGTCGTCGCGTCGGACGTCTCGGCCCGTACGACAGTGACCTCGCGGGCGGGTTCGGTGCGCAGGGCCCACACCCCGTGTGCGACGTCCAGCCGCAGCCGGAGGGCCGGGTGCGCGGCCACGGCGGCGTTCGCGGCGCGCTCGGCGTCGGCGAACCCGGTGCCGTCGGGGGCAACCACCGCTCTGGCCTGGGCGAACCGGGTGAGCGAGCCGCCCAGTTGGCGCTGGCGCAGCATGATCGGCGTCGCCGGCAGCGGGCCGTCCGCGTGGCGGGCGGGCGCCGTCGGCCCGGTCTGCGGTGTGCTCGTTCCCAGGTGCTCGGCGAGTGCGCGCGGTGTCCTGAACAGGAACACGTCCCGCGGCGCGATCGAGAGGCCGAGCGCCCTGGCCCGGTTGATGACGGTGATGGCGACGATGCTGTCGCCCCCGGCCCGGAAGAAGTCGGTGTCGCCGTCCACGGCGGATTCGGGCAGAGTGTCGGCGAAGATGCCGACCAGTGCGGTGAGCACGGCGTCCCCGCTGCCCGAGGGGCCGGCCGCCGGAGTGTCGTCCTGTGCGGCGCGTGTGGTCAGGGCCTTCCGGTCCAGTTTGCCGTTGACCGTCAGCGGCAGGGCGTCGACGGGCAGCACCCGGCCCGGCACCATATGTACGGGCAGCTTCGCCGACAGCAGGGCGGTGACATCGGCGGGCACCCGGCCCACGACATGGGCGACCAGGTGATCGCCGCTGTCCGCCACGGTGACGGCCGCGTCGACCACACCATCGAGTGCCCTGACGGCGGACTCCACCTCGCCGAGTTCGATACGGAAGCCCTTGAGCTGCACCTGGTCGTCGGCGCGGCCGGTGAACTCCATCTCACCGTCGAGCGTGCGGCGCGCGAGGTCGCCCGTGTGGTACATGCGGGAGCCGTCGCCCGCGAACGGGTTCGCCACGAAACGGCCCGCGGTCAGCCCCGGCCTGCCCAGATAGCCGAGGGACACCTGGTCGCCGGCGACGTAGATGGCGCCCACCCGGCCCGGCGGCACGGGTCGGAGCCGGTCGTCGAGCAGATAGACGGCCAGGCCCGGGATCGGACCGCCGATCGGGCTGACGTCGCCACCGGGGCCGAAGTCCTCGTCGGTCAGCACCCGGTGGGTGACATGGACGGTGGTCTCGGTGATGCCGTACATGTTGACCAGCTCGGGCGCACCGGTGCCATGCCGCTCGACCCAGCCGCGCAGCCGCCCGAGATCCAGCGGCTCGCCGCCGAAGATGATCCGGCGCAGCGCGCTGACCGGCTCGTCCGCATGCCGATCGGCCTCGATGAACTGGTAGAACGCCGACGGGGTCTGGTTGAGCACGGTCACTCCGCGCTCGCGCACCAGCCGGTGGAAGTCGACCGGCGAGCGGGTCAGCCCGTACTCCGGCACCAGCAACTCGGCGCCGTGCGCCAGCGCGCCCCACAGCTCCCAGACCGCGAAGTCGAAGGAGAAGGAGTGGAATTGGACCCATACGTCGTGCGGACCGAAGTCCATGGCGGGCCGGGTGTTCGCGAGCAGTGTCACCACGCTGGAGTGCGGAACGACAACGCCCTTGGGTGTGCCGGTCGATCCAGAGGTGTAGATGACGTAGGCGGGGTCGTGCCAGCTCGCATCCGGCCCCGCCTCCGTACCGGCCCGCGGCAGCTCGTCTCCGGATACGAGCACACGGGCCGCCACGCCCGCCCGGGCCAGCAGCCGGGTGAAGCGCTCGCGCTGGTCACGGTCCACGAGAACGACCTGCGGAGCGGCGTCGGCGAGGATGTACTCCAGCCGTTCGTCCGGGTAGGCCAGGTCCAGCGGTACATACGCGCCGCCCGCGGTGACGATCGCGACCAGGGCGACGACCTGCTCCACGGAGCGCGGGACGGCGACGGCGACGCGCCTGCCCGGCCCGGCCCCGGCCGCGCGCAGGGCGCAGGCCAGATCGTTCTTCGCGGCCGACAGTTCGCCGTAGGTCAGTGACCGGGTCGCACCGTCGAGAGCGCACTGGGTGACGGCGGTGGCCGCCGGGTCACGGCGCGCGGCGGCGTCGAACAGTCCGCCCAGGGTCGTCGGAGTGATCGGCGCGGGACGCCTGGTGTCTTCGAGCGCCACGTCGTCGACCAGGGCGTCCGGGCGGATGAGCAGGCCGGTGAGGGTCTGGGTGAATGTGCGCAGGATCGCCTGGGCACTCGCCTCTCGCAGCAGCTCGCCGTCGTAGATCAGGTTGAAGCGGGGACGGCCGTCGGGAGCGCGCTCCACCACCAGCGTCAACGGGTAGTGCGGTGCGCCCTCGTTCACGATGTCGGTGATGACCAGCTCGTCGCCCGGTCCCCGCAGGGCGGCCACATCGGTCGCGACATCGAACACCACCAGGGTGTCGAACAGGCAGCCGGCGCCGGCCAGGCGGCCGATCCTCGCCAGCGAGACATGCTGGTGCGGCAGCACCGCGCTCTGGTGTTCCCGCACCGAGGCGAGCAGGTCGCGGGCCGTGGTCGTTCCGGCCCACCGGGCGCGCACGGGGATCGTGTTGATGAACAGACCCACCATGTCCTCGATGCCGGACACCTGCGCGTCGCGCCCGGACACCGTGGATCCGAACACCACATCACCGCCGTGCAGGATGCCGCCGAGCGTGACCGCCCAGGCGCTGTGCACGGCCACGCTCAGCGGCACACCGGCCGACCGGGCGGCCGCGTCGATGTCCTCCCCCGGTGCCACGGCGATGTCGGCGAACCGGGCGGACGGGGTGTGTCCCTCGGCGACCAGCGAGGGCCCGGGCAGCTCGGCGAGCTGATCGCGCCATATCCGGTCGCTCTCGTCGTCGTCGCGCTCCGCGAGCCACCGTACGTAGTCGGGGAAGCCACCGAGCGGGTACACGGTCCCCGGCGCGTGGTATTCGGCCAGCAGCGCGCGGAGCATCGGTGGCACCGACCAGCCGTCGGCGATGATGTGGTGCACGGTCTGCACCAGGACGTTCCGGCCGGAGCCCGCGCGGATGAGTGTGTACCGCATCAGCGGGCCGGTGGCCAGGTCGAACCCGGCGCGGCGGTCCCGCTCGGCGTACTCGCGGATCTCGGAGTCGGTGATCCCGGGGCGGTCGAGCGTGGTGAACGGCGCCCGCACCCCGTCCTCCAGCACGGAGACCACACGGCCGTCGGCGAGGGCCGTGAACCGCGCCGCCAGGTTCGGGTACAGCGTGAGCAACCGGGTGGCCGCCGCCGCGAGCCGGCCGGCGTCCACCTCGCCGTCCAGCCTGAGCGACTGCTGCTCGACGTAGGCGCCCGCCGAGTCGTCGTCGAAGACCGAATGGAAGTACAGGCCCTCCTGCAGCGGGGTCAGCGGCAGGATGTCCCGCAGCGCCGGGCCGTCCAGGACGTCGATGTCGGCCTGGGTGAGCCGCACCAGGCCGAAGTCGCTGGGCGAGTGGCCGCCCCGGTCGAGCGCGGCCAGCGCGGTCAGGGTCTCCTGGAAGTATGCGCCGATGGTCGCGATGTCCTCGTCGGTGAACATCCCGTCGGGCCAGGAGATGGTGGTGATCAGCTCGTACGCGCCGCTCGACGCGGGTTCGGCGATCGCGTTGAACTCCAGGGGGCGCGGCAGACGCATCCTGGGGTCGCGCTCCTCCCCCAACTGGCCCGTGTTACCACTGAGTTGCCAGTCTCCGGCCGCGCCCGCATCGAAGCGGCCCAGGTAGTTGAAGAGCACCTGCGGTGCCGGGGCGTCGAACTCGGTGCGGGTCAGATACCGCAGGGCGCCGTAGGAAACGCCGTTGGACGGCACCCGGGCGAGGTCTTCCTTGACCGCCTTGAGCGCGGCGGTCAGGTAGTCGGGGGCGGTGAAATCGGCCGCCGCTCCGGGGTCCACGGTCACCGGGAACAGGGTGGTGAACCAGCCCACGGTCCGCGACAGCTCCGGCTCGAAGCCGGCGGCGTCCGCCACGAAACGTCCCTCGCGGCCGTGGCCTTCGAGTTCGATATGCGCGAACGTCTGATCCTGTCCGAGGTCGCGGCGCCATCGGGCGAGGGTGACGGCGAGCGCGGTCAGCAGCACATCGCCCACGCCCGCGTGGAACGTCGCGGGGATCTCGCCCAGCAGCGCGGCGGTGACCTCGGGGCCGGCCGAGACGGTCCGCACCCGCTCCCGCGCCACGGTGTCCGCTTCGGACAGCGCACGCCTGCCCACGGGGCCGTCCACTCCCGGCATGGGACGCTCGTAGTAGCCACGGTCCGCGTCGAAGGCGGCATTCCCCAGCATCTGCGTCCAGCGCCGGAACGACGTGCCCACCGGGGGCAGTTCGATCGGCGCGCCCGAGGAGAGCTGCCGCCATGCCGTGGCCAGGTCGTCCATCAGGACATGCCAGGACACGCCGTCGATCACCACATGGTGGACGACCACGACCAGTTGCCGTGCCGCGCGTCGCCAGACGGCACGCAGCATCACGCCCCGGTCCGGGTCCAGCCCGCCGGTGGCGAGCGCGACGCACTCCTCGACCGGCCGGTCGCTCTCCTGCCACGACGGCGTGGCCCGGTCCGCCACCGGGATGTCGAAGCTCCAGCGCTCGCCGCGCACCAGCCTGGCGCGCAGCATGTCGTGCCGCCCGACCACGGCGACGAGGATCGCGTCGAGGGCGTCGGCGGTCAGCTCCGCCGGGGTGTTCAGCACGACCGACTGTACGAAGCCGTCGATCGCGTCGGTGGTCTCGCCGAGCCACTGCACGATGGGCGATCCCATGACGGCACCGGTCGCCACATCGCCGTCGTCCGCGGTGGAGGCACCCTCCCGGCTCGCCACCGCCGCCAGCGCCCCCACCGTGCTGTTGGTGAAGATCTGCCGTGCGGTGAGGTGGAGACCCGCGTCGCGCGCCGCGCTCAGCAGCGAGATCGCCAGCAGACTGTCTCCGCCGAGCTGGAAGAAGTCCTGGTCGACGCCGACCTCGTCCAGCCGCAGCACCTTCGCGACCGCCGCGCACAGCACGCGCTCGTTCTCGGTGGTGGGCTGGACGATCGAGCCCGTCCCGATCGCGGGTTCCGGCAGCGCACGGCGGTCGAGCTTGCCGTTCGCGGTGAGCGGGAACTCCTTCATCACGACGATATGGGCGGGCACCATGTACTCCACCATGTGCCCGGCGGCCCACTCCTTGACCTCGTCCGCGCGCAGGTCCTCGCTCCCGGCGGCCGGGATCACATACCCCACCAGGTAGGTGCTGCCTGCCACGTTCTTCTTGGCGACGACGCAGGTGTACCGCACCCCGGGGTGCTCCGCGAGACCGACCTCGACATCCTCGATCTCCAGCCGCATACCGCGGATCTTGATCTGGTTGTCGGCCCGGCCCAGGAAGTCCAGCGAGCCATCCGGGGCGAACCGCGCGAGGTCTCCGGTCCGGTACAGCCGGGACCCGTCCCCGGCGAAGGGGTTCGCCACGAAGCGGGACGCCGTCAGGCCGGGCGCGTTGATGTACCCACGGCCCAGGAGGAACCCTCCCACGTACAGTTCGCCACCGACGCCGACCGGGACCGGGCGCAGCTCGTTGTCCAGCACATACAGCTGGGTGTTCGGGTTGGCCTTGCCGATCGATGTCGACAGGCGCTCGGCCGCGCCCCGGTAGATGACGTGCGAGACGCCGATCGTGGTCTCGGCCGGGCCGTAGCCGTGGTACAGCGGGATGTCGAGCCGGGTGCGGAACCGCTCGTACAGCTCCGGCGTCAGCACCTCGCCGCCGCACCACACATGGCGCAGGCTGTCCAGCCGCCCGGAGTCGCCCACCATCTCCAGCAGCACGTCCAGCATGGACGAGACCAGGTAGGTGAAGGTGACCCGCTGCTCGGCGATCACGCTCAGCAAGTGGTGCGGGTCGCGTTCGCCGCCGGGCCTCAGGATGACCAGCCTGCCGCCGTGCACCAGCGGCAGAAAGATCTCGTTGATGGAGATGTCGAAGGACAACGGCGCCTTGAACAGCGACGCGTCATCGTGGCCGAAGCCCAGGATCTCGTTGCCCTGCCACAGCAGGCGCTCGCTGATCGCCTCGTGCCGGATCATCGCGCCCTTGGGCCGCCCGGTCGAACCGGATGTGAAGATCACGTATGCCAGCGCATTGCCGGGGACGGTGACCCCGGTGCCCTCGGTGGGGTGGGCACCGAAGCGCCAGTCCTCGATGTCGACGGCCACGGCTTCCGGTTCGGCCGGGTCGCCTTCGGCCGAGGCGCCCAGCTGCGCCACGACCCGGGCGTCGTCGATGACGACGGCGCGGCGCGCGGCGGGCCACTGCGGATCGAGCGGCACGAACGCGCACCCCGCCTGGAGTACGGCGAGCAGCCCGATCACCATCTCGGCGGAGCGGCCCAGTGAGATACCGACGACCTGTTCGGGGCCCAGTCCGCGCTCGATCAGGTGATGGGCCAACTGGCTCGATCGCTCGGCGGCCTCACGGTAGGTCAGCGACCGGTGCTCGTCGACGATGGCGACGGCGTCCGGCCTGGACCGCGCCTGCTCACGGAACATCTCCACGATGGTCGGGCGGACCCGGTCGGCCTCGGTGTCGTTCCACCCGGCCAGGGCCTCGAGCCTGGCCGCCACGCCGGACGGGGAGATGGTGCCGATCGGCCGGTCCGGGAAATCGGTCAGGTCGTCCAGCGCGAGCCGCGCATCGTCCGGCCCGACGCCTTCCGGGACGGGGATGCTCCGGTCGTCCGCGCCGACCTCCCAACCGGCGGACCCCGCCCCGCCGTTGTCGACCCAGCCGAGGACATCGGCGAACAGGGTGCCGGGGGTGAGGTCGATGCCATCGGGGCTCAGGCCCGTCGCCCAGTACGACAGCCCGATGGCACACGCTTCGGCGATGGTCCGGTCGGAGAAGTCACCGATCCGCCGGCGTACGTCGGCAACCTGTCCGGGAGAAAGCAGTACGCGACGCGCGCCCGGTTCCACCATCGAAGACATCGAAGACTCAGCATCCCTTCCACGTCATGAAAAGCTCACCTGAATCAGGGGTGTCTAACTACCTTCGCGCCAGGCCCGCCACAGTCGCGCGTACCGGCCGCCCAGGGCCACCAGCTCCTCGTGCGTTCCCTGCTCCACCACGCGGCCCGCGTCCAGCACGGCGATCCGGTCCGCCGCCATCGCCTGGGTCAGCCGGTGCGCCACGAACAGCGTGGTCCGGCCCGAGCACGCGGCCAGCACGGCCCGCTCCAGCTCGGCGGCGCCCTCGCTGCCCGCCTCCGCGGTCGACTCGTCGAGCACCACCACCGGCGCCCGGCCCAGCACCAGCCGGGCCAGGGCGATCTGGGCCACCTTGGTGACGTCCAGGCGCTCTCCGCCCTCGCCGACCATGGTGTTCAGCCCATCGGGCAGCGCGTCGACCCACGCCTCGGCGCCGACCGTGCGCAGCGCGTCCATCAGCTCGGCATCACTCGCCTGCGGCGCGGCCAACCGCAGGTCGTCGGCGAGCGGCCCGGAGAACACATGGGTGTCCTGCGTCAGGATGCTCACCAGGGCCCGCGCCCCGGCCTCGTCCAGGCCGGCGAGGTCGGTCGTCCCGACGCGCACCGACCCGGCCTGCGGGGTCCCGATGCCCGCGATCAGCGCGGCCAGCGTGGACTTGCCCGCGCCCGTCGCCCCCACCAGCGCGAGCGAACCACCGGCCGGGATGGTCAGACTGACATCCCGGAGGACCGGCTCCTCGGTATCGGGGTAGCGATACGTGAGCCCCTCCACCGTCACCGAGTACGGCCCGGTGTCCGCCGGCGAGACGGCCGCGTCGCCCACCAGCCGGTCCTCCGCGGCCTCCCCCACCACGCCGACCAGCCGGGTCAGGCTCGCGCCCGACTTCTGTGCCTCGTCGAAGGTGAACATGATGGAGCCCAGCGGGGTGAAGAGCCGATGGAAGATCAGGGGGGCCGAGGAGACGTCGCCCAGGCTGGCGGCATCGGCCTCCAGCAGGGAGTACCCCACCACGATGATCAGGACCAGTCCGATGAACTCGGCGCGGTTCTCCCTGCCGACGAAGCGGCCGAAGAACCGGAACACCTCGATACCGAGATCGCGCACCCGCCATGACTCGGCGCTGACCTTCTCGCGGAAGGCGCCTTCGAGGCGGTACGCCCGGACGGTGTCGATCCCCTTCAAGCCACTGATCAACGCCTGCGCACGGTCGGCCTGGGCCGCCCGCTGCTGCTGGTAGAGCGGGGCGGACCGGGGGAGATACCAGCGCAGGGCCAGCGCGTACGCGGGCAGCGCACCGGCGCCCGCCAGGCCGAGCCGCCAGTCCAGTCCGAACATGCCGGCCGTGGCGATGACGACCAACACGCCCGCCGAGAACACGGTGGGGACGGCCGTGCGGATGCCCTTGGACAGCACGGCCACATCGTCACCGACCCTGGACAGCACATCTCCCCGGCCGACCTGCTCGATCCGTGCGCTCGGCATCCCCAGCACCGCGCGGACGGCGCCTTCGCGCAGCCGCGCGAGCAGATCCGCGCCCAGCCGCCCGATGAGATAGGTCGACACCGCGGTGGCCGCCGCGCCGAGCAGCGCGGCGGCCCCCATCACCACCCCGATCGTGACCAGGGTCGAGCGCGGCTCGCCCTCGACCACCCCGTCGACCACCCGGCCGAGCAGGATCACCGGGAGCACCTGGAGCGCCGCCCCGGCCACCGTGGTGAGTGCGGTGGCGGCCGTCAGCCAGGGCACCTCGCGGCAGTGCGCCGCGACCCATCGGGTGGCCACGCGTCCGGTCGCCGTGCGCAGGGTTGCCGGGGTGAGGCGCGCCTCGGTGGCGCTCACCCCCGGCCGACCGACTTGACGAGCTCGTCGATCGCGTAGGGCAGGGACAGCAGGGTGCCCTGGGAGATGGCCGCGCCGACGGCCGGGCCCTCGCTGTCCAGCAGGTAGGACACCTTGCCCTTCTTCACCGCGTCCAGGTTGGTGAAGAGCTGGAACTTCTTCAGCGCCTGCTGGTCGGCCTTGTCGTTGATGACGAAGACGCGGTCGGCGTCGACCAGGTCGATGCGCTCGGGGGACAGGACGGTGTAGAACTTCCCGTCCGCGATCTTGTCGATCTTGGTCTGGTAGGTGAAGCCGATGCCCGTGACCAGCCTCCCGCGCACATCGGTGGAGGTGAACGGCGCCACCGAGTTCTTGTACCAGGACAACATGACCGCGGTCTGGTTCGCGAACTCGGGATGTGCCTTCTTGGCCGCGCCGAGCTTGTCCTCAATGCCCTGCACCAGCTTGGTGCCCTCGTTCTCCTGGCCCAGCGCCTTGGCGATCTGCACGGCGTTGTCCTGCCACGGGGCGCTGAACGGCTCCTTCTCGCCCTTGGTGCGGCCGACGGTCGGGGCGATCTGGGAGAGCTTGTCGTAGGCGGCCTTGTCGATCTCGGAGTAGACCGCCACGATCAGGTCCGGCCGCAGGGCGGCGATCTTCTCGTAGTTGGGGCCGGTGTCGCCGTTCTTCATGACGACCTCGGGCCGGGTGTCGCCCCACTTGTCCTTCACCCAGGGCCACTGGGTGTTGATGTCGGGCTTCTTGCCCGCCGGGTTCGGATACTGGTCGACCATGCCGACCGGTCTGACCCCGAGCGCCAGCATGGCCTGGTCGTCCGTGTAGCCGACGGAGACCACCCGCCGGGGAGCCTTGGTGATCTTCGTGGATCCGAACGCGTGCTCCACGGTGACCGGGAACGCACCCGAGGCGGCGGCCGGGGCATGGTCGCTCGTCTCGTCCGTCGAGTCGGAACCACATCCCGCGAGGAGGCCGACGCCGAGGGCCGCGGCGGACAGCGCCACCACTAACCGCCACCATGGCGTCCTACGCGTCGTTCGATGGAGGAGCATCCGGAATCCCTTGCTGTCGCGCCGTCCGTGCGCCCCTGACTAAGGGCAGCCAAACCTTATCCCGATGAAGTGAGGCTAGCCTAGCCTTACTTTTGCATTCCCTCGCGGGACCTGATCGAGCTGGACGTGGGTGCGGCCGATCGGCACGATCAGCGGCCGGTCGCCCACCGGGTCGTCAATCACCATGGCGCGCAGCCCGAATGCCTCGTCCAGCAACTCGGCGGTGATCACATCACGCGGATGCCCCTGCGCCAGGATCGAACCGGCCCGCATCACAATGAGGTTGTCGCTGTAGCGCGTGGCCAGATTGAGGTCGTGCAGCACCATCACCACCGTGCGGCCCGACTCGTGCAGGTCGTCCACGAGGTCGAGCACATCGATCGCGTGCGCCAGGTCCAGATAGGTGGTCGGCTCGTCGAGGAGCAGCAGATCGGTGCCCTGGGCCAGGGTCATCGAGATCCAGACGCGCTGACGCTGCCCGCCGGACAACGAGTCGACCGGGCGGTCGGCCAGCTCCGACACCCCGGTCATGGCCAGCGCGCGCTCCACGACACCGGCATCGTCCGAGGACCACTGCCGCAGCCAACTCTGGTGCGGATGCCGCCCCTTGGCCACCAGGTCGGCCACCGTCAGCCCCTCCGGCGCCACCGGCGCCTGCGGCAGCAGGCCCAGCTTCTTGGCCACGTCCCTGGTCCTGAGCCCCGCGATGTCCTCGCCGTCCAGCACCACGGCCCCCTTGGCCGGCTTGAGCAGCCGCGTCAGGGTGCGCAACAGGGTCGACTTCCCACAGCCGTTGGGGCCGATGATCGTGGTGATCACGCCCGGCGGGATCGTCACATCCAGGTCCTCGATGACGGCCCGGCCGCCGTACCCGACCGAGACGCCTTCGGCCGCCAGCCGTGGGATGCCCTGGGCCCCGGACTCGATCTCCGTGGTGCGCTCGGCGCTCACAAGTCCCCCTGTATTGAGGTCTGCCTGAACTGTATTGCCATCTATTTGAGATTCGCCCGCACCAGCAGATAGACGAGGAAGGGGCCGCCGATCGCGGCGGTGACCACACCGACCGGGAGGGAGATCGGCAGCGCCGTGCGCGCGACCAGGTCCGCACCGATCAGCAGCAACGCTCCCACCATGCCGGAGGCCACCATCGGCGGCGTAGGGCACCTCGCCAGACGCATCGCCACCTGCGGCGCCACCAGCGCGACGAACGGGACCGGGCCCGCCGCGCTCACCCCCACAGCGGCCAGCAGGACCGCGCACAGCAGCAGGACCGCCCGCACCATCGCGTACCGGACGCCCAGGCCCGCGGCGACCTCGTCGCCCAAGTGCATTGGCTTGAACTGGAACGCGACACAGAACACGACGGCCAGGAGGACGAGCGTGCACCACAGCGCCACCCGGACCTCGCTCCACGAGCGGTTGTCCAGCGAGCCGACCAGCCATGCCTGGGCCCGGGCCACATCCTTGATATCGGCCGTGACCAGCAGCCATGTCGTGATCGCCTCCATCATGGCGCTCACCGAGATGCCGATGAGGATGAGCCGGAAGCCGTCGATCCCGCGCCGCCACGCCAGGAAGTACACCAGCAGTCCCGTGCCGAGACCGCCCGCGAGCGCTGCCGAGGACAGACCCACGGCGCTCACGACCGCCGCGGCGGTCCCGCCCGACACCGTCACCAGGAACACCGAGACCGCGCCGGCGCCCCCGGTGATCCCCAGAATGTCCGGGCTCGCCAGCGGATTGCGGGCGATGGACTGCGTCAGCGCACCGGACACCCCCAGCGCGATCCCCACGACGAGCCCGGCCAGGGCGCGCGGCATCCGCAAGTCCATAATCACGAACTCGTCGACCCGCTCACCCCCGCCGAAGATCGTGGCGATCACCCGGGACAGCCCGATGGGGAAGTCACCGACGCCGATGGACAGGCAGAACACCAGGAAGGTGGCCGCCGCCAGCAGCAGCGTGACGCAGACAAGCCAGGGCCGCCATACGAACGACACCTGGCCGAGCCGCACGCCCGGCGCCACCGGCGCCACCGATCGCTTCACATCTGTCCCGTTCATGCGCCCTTGAACTTTCCGAGCCATACCAGAGCCGCGAAGAACGGGGCGCCCAGCAGAGCCACGACCACACCCGCGTCCAACTCGCCCGGCCGCACCACCAGGCGCCCCACGATGTCGCAGAGCAGGAGGACGACGGCGCCGAGCAGACCCGCGTACGGCACCAGCCAGCGGTAGTCCGGCCCGGTCAGATACCGGGCCACATGGGCCACCATGAGCCCGAGAAACGCGATGGGGCCGCACGCCGCCGTCGCCGCGCCCGCCAGCAGGGTGATGGCGGCGATGCCGATGGTCCGGCTCAGCGCGATGTTCACGCCCAGCCCCCGCGCCACATCGTCACCCAGGTTGAGCAGGTTGAGGGCGGGCAGCGTGGTCACCGCCAACACCAGCCCGACCGCGATGAACAGGGCGACCGGCCAGATGACGTCGAATCCGACACCGGCCACGGAGCCCGCGTTCCAGAACCGCAGCGCGTTCAGCGACGCCTGGTCCGAGAGCGCGACCGCCGTGGTCATCGCCGCCAGGAACACGGTGATCCCCTGCCCGGCCAGTGCGAGCGTCAGCGGGTTGCCGGCCCCTCGGCCGATGCTCGCCAGTCCGAACACCACGACACCGGAGCCCGCCGCCCCCAGGAAGGCGAACCAGACGTACTGGAACGGGTCGGCGAACCCGAACACGGCGATCACCGACACCACGGCGAACGAGGCGCCGGAGTTCACCCCCAGCAAGCCCGTGTCGGCGATCGGATTCCGCGTGTACCCCTGGATCAGCGCCCCGCCGACCCCCAGCGCGATGCCCGCCACGATCGCGAGCACCGTCCGGGGCATCCGCACGGTCCGCACGATGAGCCTGATCTCGGTGAGCCGCTGGTCGGAGTCCGGCGCCGCGAACAACCCGTGCCACACCTCGGCGGGGCTCAGCGCGCGCGCACCGACGGCCAGCGACACCGCCGCCGCGATCACCAGGACCGCCACCAGCGTGCCCAGACCCACAACCCGCCGCCGACGGGCCTTTGTTGTGCCCCTGATCAAGGGGCGTTCCATCGCAGTCGTGCCCATGTCTCAGTACGTCATCCCCCTAGCGAGCGGTGCTGCCGACTCCGTCGGCGACCGGCCGGGCCCCGTCGGAGGCGAACGGGACGCCCCGGTCGATGAGCGAGTCCAGGATCTCGCCGACCCGGGTCGCGGTGTTGGACAGCAGGGAGGAGGTGATGCCGTGGGTATGCTCCGTACCGCCCTGCAGATAGATACCGCAGCGCAGCCCGGGATCCGTCGCGACGCGGTAGTCACGCTCGACGCGGATGCGGCCCTCGTCGTCACGGAGGCAGCTCTCGGCGACCTCGCCGAGGAGGCCGAGGGGGTCGGCGGGGCTATAGCCGGTGGCGAAGACCACCACGTCCGCGTCCAGGAGCGTCTCCTCGCCGGTGACGAGGGACGTCACGGTGGTACGGACCTGCGTCGCCGTCTCCTTGACACCGGCGAGCCGGGACACGTTGAGGAAGCGCAGCCGCTCCACGCCGAGGACCTTCTCCTGGTACATCTGCCGGTACAGGTCGTCGATCAGGTCGATGTCCACCACGGAGTAGTTGGTGTTCCCGTGGTAGTCCATCAGCCGGCGCTTGACGTCCTCGGGCGCGGCGAAGTACTCGTCGACCGCCTCGGGGTCGAAGATCCGGTTGGCGAAACCGCTGTCGTCCGCGGGGCTGTAGCCGTAGCGGGAGAAGACCGCGCAGACCTCGGCCTCCGGGAAGCGGCGGTGCAGGTAGGCGACGTTCTCGGCGGCACTCTGCCCGGCGCCCACGACGATGAACCGGGAGGGTGAGGTGCCTTCCAGGCCGTCGGCCTTCGCCAGCAGTTCAGAGGTGTGCCAGACGCGGTCACCGCGTTCCACCCCCTCGGGCATGAGGGGACGCAGCCCCGTACCGATGACGAGGTTGCGGGCGCGGTGGACCGCGAGCCCCTCCCCCGACCGGACCGTCACATCCAGGTACTCCACGGCTCCGTCGCGGACGACAGGCGCCACGCCGACGACCTCATGGCCGTAGGAGACCATGTCCCCGACCTTGGCCGCGGCCCATTCGAAGTAGTCGTGGAACTCCACCCGCAGCGGGAAGAGGTTCTTGTGGTTGATGAAGTCAATCAGCCGCCCCTTGCTCTTCAGATAGCAGAGGAAGCTGAACTCACTGGCCGGGTTCCGCAGCGTCACCAGGTCTTTGAGGAAGGACACCTGCATGGTCGCGTCGTCGATCAGCATGCCTCGGTGCCAGCCGAAGCGCGGCTGCTGCTCGAAGAAGTGAGCGCTGATCTCCTCTCCCCCGGCGGCGCGTGCGTTGTGCTCGCTGAGTGCGATCGCCATGGCCACATTGGACGGTCCGAAGCCGATGCCAATGAGGTCGTGGACCACTGATGCGCCACCAGGAAGAACCTGTGACATGTCACTCCCATCGTGCGGGGCAATCGCCTGTCAGGCGTGGGGAAGCCGCGGTGGGCAGGCCGATGAAGCGGCATGTCCACCGAAACTTAGGTGAGCCTAAGCTAAACCCGCGAGCCTGTCGATAGGACGGATCAGGCCATCGCGTCGCCAACTGCGCCACTACATACGCCCGTTGCGGACTAAGGTAAGCCTTGCTTTACTTGCACCCGGCCATCCCCTGCTTCGAGGAGGAACCCCATGCGGGTCGTCATGTTCGGTTACCAGACCTGGGGGCACCGCACCCTGCAAGCCCTCCTGGACTCCGAGCACGACGTGGTACTCGTCGTTACGCACCCCAAGAGCGAGCACGCGTACGAGAAGATCTGGAGCGACTCCGTCGCCGACCTCGCCGAAGAGCACGGCGTCCCGGTGCTGATCCGCAACCGCCCCGACGACGACGAGTTGTTCCAGCGCCTCAAGGAGGCCGACCCGGACATCATCGTGGCGAACAACTGGCGGACGTGGATCCCCCCGCGCATCTTCGACCTGCCCCGCCGCGGCACGCTGAACGTCCATGACTCACTGCTGCCGAAGTACGCCGGCTTCTCCCCGCTGATCTGGGCCCTGATCAACGGCGAGCCCGAAGTGGGCGTCACCGCGCACATGATGAACGACGAACTGGACGCGGGCGACATCGTCCGTCAGGAGGCGGTTCCGGTCGGACCGGCCGACACCGCCACCGACCTCTTTCACAAGACCGTCGACCTCATCGCCCCGGTCACCATCGGAGCGCTCGACCTCATCGCCTCCGGGCAGACGGAGTTCACCAAGCAGGACCGGTCCCAGGCCAGCTTCTTCCACAAGCGGTCCATCGAGGACATCCGCATCGACTGGACCTGGCCCGCGGAGGACCTCGAACGCCTGGTCCGCGCCCAGTCCGAGCCGTACCCCAGCACCTACGCCTTCCATAAGGGCAAGCGCCTCGAAATCCTGGCCGCGGTGGTGTCCCAGGGCCGGTACGGCGGCACTCCGGGCCGCATCTTCTACCGCGAGGGCGACGGCGTGGTGATCGTCGCCGGAGCCGACGCCCGCACCGGCCGCAACCACGGCCTGGCCATCACACGCGTACGGACCGAGGACGGCCATGAGATGGCCGCCACGGAGTACTTCACCTCCATGGGCGGCTACCTGACCAGCCGTCCCTGACGCGGCAACCCACGGCCGCAACCCCCTTGTCCCGAGAGGACAGTGCCACCGCGCGGACCGGAGGTCCGTGCGGTGGCACTCGTCGTCGGCCCGGCGGTCAGAGGCTGGTGAGCAGGCCGTCGAGCGGAGCGGGCATGCGGGCAGGGTCGAGGGCCTCGGCGAGGACGCGGGCGTAGTGGATCTTGCGCCCCTTCTTCGTGCCGAGGAAGCGCCGCAACTGCTGCTGTGAGCTGCGGCCCCGCTGTGCGGGCTGGCGCAGGAAGGTCTGCAGGGCACGCAGGTCGCCCTCCGCACGGACAAGCTCCTCCACCCGGGTCACGCCCAGCGCGCGGATGAGCTCGTCCTCCAGATCCACCGCGCAGACGAAGATCCGTCGCTGTGCTGGATCGGGCTGTGCCGCATGGGGCTGCGCTGCGTTGGACTGTGCTGCGTTGGACCGCGCCGCACTGGGCTGTGCCGCACTGAACTGTGCCGCATGGGCCCGCTCCAAGCCGCGCGCGTAGTAGCCGCGCTCCGCCTCGTCGCACAGTCCCGTGAGGCGAAGACCCAGGCCGGATGGCCCGAGGAGGCGGGCGAAGCGCCCGACACTCATCGCACCGCCCATCGACAGGACACAGACTCCCTCGGCCGCCAGGTTCCGTCCGCGACTCGCGGCCAGTGCGCCGACCGCTGCGACATCGCTCGGCCCTTCGAGCAGGACGGCCGCCCGGACGGGCAGCCGCGTGGCCAGTTCGCGGGCGCGGTCCCCGGGTCCACCGGCCGCCCACGCGATGACCGCTTCCCGGAACGCCCCCATGTCTGCCATGAGAGGAGTCTCCGCCCATTCGGGCCACCACGGTAGGGAATTTCCGCCGGCGCGTCGCTCGCCGGTGAGCGGTCGGCCCCGACGGTGCCAACGAATGGAGCCGCCCGCTCAGGCCGGACCGGCCGTGCTGCCGCGTACGACGAGACGAGGCGGGAGAACGACCTCGCGGGGCTCGGTGCGGCCCTGGTCGAGGCGTTCGACGGCCGCGGCCACCGACTGCCGCGCCTGCTCCCGCGCGTTCTGGCTGACGGTGGTCAGGTCGAAGCAACTGAGCCGGGAGAGCGTGTCGTCGTCGTAACCGGCCACCGACACCTCGCCCGGGACGGCGATGTCCGCGCGGGAGAGGGCGGCCAGAACACCGATGGCGCACTGGTCGTTGAAGGCCACGACCGCGGTGGGCAGCTTGCCGCTGTCGAGGAGGTGGCGAGCGGCGCGCTCACCGGCCGCTTCGGTGTTGTCGCCGTGCAGGATCCGGATGTGCGCGCCGAGGCCATGGCGGCGCATGGCCGTACGGTAGCCGCGGCGCCGGTCGGTGGCGATGACGCCCTTGCCCCCGTCCACGTAGACGATCGCGCGGTGGCCGAGGCCGACCAGATGGTCGACGGTCTGGCTCACACCGTCGTCGTCGGCGGTGCGGACGACGTCCAGCTCGGCGTCGGCGATCCGGCGGCCGACGGCGATCACGGGGGCCTTGCGGTCGAGGGCGGCGAGCGTGTCGGCGGGGGCGGTCGGGCCGAGCAGGATCAGGGCCTCGCTGCGAAAGGCCAGCAGGGTTTCGACGGCGGTGTGCTCGTCGCGGGTGCGGGTCTGCGTGCTGAGGACGAGGTCGTAACCGACCTCCTCGGCGGCCGCGTGCAGGTGCTCGACCAGCTCGGCATGGAACGGGCTGTGGATGTCGACCATCACGCCGAGCAGCCGGGTGCGCCTGCTGGCCAGCAGGCTGGCGGTGCGGTCCGCCTGGTAGCCGAGGTCGGCGGCGGCCTTCAGGACGCGCTGCCGTGTGCGTTCGCTGGGGCCGGGCACACCACGCAGGACCAGGGACACCGACGCCGTGGACAGCCCCACCCGGGCGGCCACGTCCTCCAGCCGGGGGCGCTTGTCCGCGCCACTTCGGTAGCGCTCGGAACCGACGTCATCCACTGATACCTCCCGCGGCCATCTCCTCGGGCAACACCCTTGACACCCCCAGGAAACGCGCCGATAGTACCAGGGACTTAAAGCGCTTTAAAGCTGCCCCTCAAGGCCTCCCGCGGTCCTCGACACGGGCGGCGCATCCCTCGTAGCCGCCGCGGAAACACCCGCGTCATCGCGTAGCGACAACCTATTGACATGACATTTGAGCCCGGGCATCGTACTGCGCAAGCCGCTCTTAAAGCGTTTTAAGGAGCGCCGTCCCCGGAGTCCGACCCTCACCGTGAAAGGCATCCATATGCCCACCCACCCCAGCTCCGGCAAGCCCCTCTCCGTGGCGGTGATCGGGGCCGGAATGGCCGGCCGCACCCACGCCGCGGGCTACCGCAACGTGAACACCGTCTACGGCGCCGGGCTGCCGCCGGTCCGCCTGGCCGCGATCGCCGACGCCAACATCGAGCTCGGTGAGGACGCCGCCCGCCGCTACGGGTACGAGAAGGCGCTCCCGAGCTGGGAGGCCGTCGTCGAGGACCCGTCCATCGACGCCGTCAGCATCGTCGTCGGCAACGACCTGCACCGGCCGATCGCGGAGGCGCTCGTCGCCGCGGGCAAACACGTGCTGTGCGAGAAGCCGCTGGCCGGCTCGCTCGCGGACGCCCGTGCGATGGCCGAGGTCGAGCGCACCGCCGATGTCGTCACCGCCGTCGGGTACACCTTCCGGCGCTCCCCCGCCATCGCCGCGATCCGTGACCATGTCCGAAGTGGCGAGCTGGGCGACCTCAGCCTGTTCAGCGGCCGGTACTGGTGCGACTACGCCACCGATCCGAACGGGCCGCTGAGCTGGCGGTTCAAGGGCGGCCCCGGCTCCGGCGCATTGGGGGACGTCGGCGCGCATGTCATCGATGTCGCCGAGTACGTCGCCGGGCCCATCGCCTCGGTCTCGGGCGCCTCGCTGTCGACGCAGATCCCCAAGCGGCCCCTGCCGCTGGGCGCGGTCGTCGGGCACAACGCCGCGCCCGTCTCGGACGAGGTGGGCGAGGTCGAGAACGAGGACACGGCGTCCTTCACCGCGCGCTTCGAGTCCGGTCTGGTGGGCACCTTCTCGCTGTCGCGCACCGCCTTCGGCCTGCCCAACGGGCTCTCCTTCGACGTCGTGGGGCTGGGGGGCCGGGCCGCGTTCGACCAGCACCGGCCGGCCGAGTACCTCTTCGACGACGCGCAGCCGGAGGCCCGCACACGGGGCGCACGCCACATCATCGCCGGTCCGCAACTGCCGTACTTCGCGGGCGGCTACCCGATGGAGGCGCCGGGCGTGGGTGGCGGCAACGCCGAGATGTTCACCTACCAGGCCCGGGCCTTCCTCGACCAGGTGGCGGGGGTCGCCGAACCACTGCCCGCCTGCGCCACGTTCGCCGACGCGCTGCGAACCATGGAGATCATCCAGGCGGTCGTCGCATCCTCCCGCAACGGTGGCGCGGTCGCCACGGTTCCGCCCCACGCCTGACCCGCCACACCGAAGGAGACAGCAATGGCCCTCAAGCTCGGCGCCTACACCGCCTGTCTGCACGACCGGACCCTCACCGAGGCCCTCGACGTGTTGCGGTCCAACGGCCTGACCTCGGTGGAGGTCAACACCGGTGGTTTCATCCCCGCCCCGCACTGCCCGGTCGACCTGCTGTTGTCCTCGGCCACCGCGCGCGAGGAGTACCTGACCACATTCGCCGACCGCGGGATGGAGCTGACCGGGCTCAATTGCAACGGCAACCCGCTCAACCCGCTCCCGGGGGTCGGGCCCAAGCACGCGGACGACCTGCGCCGTACCGTCCGGCTCGCGGGCCTGCTCGGTGTGAAGCACGTGGTGACCATGTCCGGCACCCCCGGCTCGGACCCCGATGCCAGGTACCCCTCCTGGGTCGTGAACTCGTGGGACGGCGTCTACATGGACGTCCTGGACTACCAGTGGGGCGTGGCCGTCGAGTTCTGGACGGAGATCGACGCTCTGGCCCGCGAGAACGACGTCCGGGTCGCCATCGAGATGCACCCGCACAACGTGGTGTTCTCCCCCGTCACGCTCAAGCGGCTCATCGACGAGACGGGCGCGACGAATCTCGGCGCCGAGATGGACCCGTCGCATCTGATGTGGCAGGGCATGGACATCGTCGCCGCCGTCAAGTGGCTGGGCCCGCTGGTGTTCCACGCCGCCGCCAAGGACGCCATGCTCTGCCCCGGCGCCGACATCCGCGGCGTACTGGACACGTCGTTCACCCGTGTCCCGGCCGATGCTCCCGGCAAGGTGCCCACCGGCTACGGGTTCTGGTGCAATGCCTGGCCCAAGGACCCGGCCTGGAAGTTCGTCGCGGTCGGCATCGGACACGACGTCGCCTACTGGACGGAATTCCTGCGCGCCCTCGCCGAGGTCGATCCCGACATGGCGGTCAACATCGAGCACGAGGACGCCGCGTACTCCCAGACCGAGGGGCTCGCCCTGGCCGCCAAGAACCTGAACCAGGCCGCGGCCGCTCTTTAACGGCTCCGGCACGTGGCCGCGTTCCCGCACGTGGTCCCGTTCCTGCGGGCCGGGCACCGGGTCACGCGGCACCACCCACACCCATCACGACGGAGGACAGCGGTGAAGCTCGCCCTGGATCCACAGATGTTCTACGCGACGCACTCCGTGCTGGAGTTGCCCGATGTGGTCGCGCGCATGGGCTACTCCTGGATGGAGCTCTCGCCCAAGGCCGATTTCATCCCCTTCTTCGGCCACCCGCGCGCCGACGACGCCACGGTCGCCAAGCTGCGCAAACGCGCCGCCGACGCCGGAGTGGGCATCGCCTCGGTGCTGCCGGTGCAGCGCTGGTCCGGCCCCGGGGAGGAGGAGCGGCAGGCCGCGGTCCGGGCCTGGAAACGGGCCATCCAGATGACCGTCGATCTGGGCGTCGACACGATGAACTCCGAGTTCAACGGCCGCCCCGAGGCGGCGGAGTTCGCCGAGAGCCAGTTTCTGCGCTCGATGGACGAGCTGATCCCGGTCTTCGAGCGCGAGGGCGTGAAGCTGGTGCTCGAACCGCACCCCGACGATTTCATCGAGGACGGCCACGCCGCGGTGAACCTGGTGCGCGGGCTCAACCGGGACTGGATCTCGTTCCTCTACTGCACCCCGCACACGTTCCACCAGGGCAACGACGCCACCGGCATCATCAGCCACGCCGGCGAGAAGGTCACCTATGTGCATCTGGCCGACACCCTCGACCACACCGCCTCGAACGGGCTGCGCTACATCGTCAACCCGCCCGGATCGCCCGCGCGGGTGCATCAGCACGCCGAAATCGGCCGTGGCGAGGTCGACTTCGACGAGGTGTTCGCCGCGCTCGCCCCGGTCGGCTTCGACGGCGTGGTGTCCTCGTGTGTGTTCGGCTGGGAGGAGCAGGCCGCCGAGATCAGCGTCCGCCAGCGGGAGAAGGCCACCGCCCTGATCGAGAGGTACTTCGGCGCCGGCACACTCGGCGGCAGCTGACCCCGGGACCCGCCGTCGGCGGCGAAGCCGTACGCGGGGCTGCCGGAGAGGGGCCGGCGTCGCAGGCGGCGACGGCGCCCCTCCCCGGACCGGTTTCACGGGTCCTGGCGCTGGAATTCGGTCATCAGCTGATCCACCACCACACGCAGCGGCAGATCCAGGGCTTCGGCCGCCGACTCCACATCGGAAAGCTCCGGTTTGACCGTACGGCTCCCGTCTCCGACTTCGGACACCTTGACGCTGATGCGCTGCCGTCGCCCCTCCGGTCCGACGGCCACGGTCACCGACCGGCGGGGAAGGGTGGCCCGTTGCCAGGACGACCAGCGCACCCCCACCGTGGTGGTGTGGCGGAATACCGTGTCGACGATCGCCCCCCGCAGGCTCTCGTCGCACAGGGCGGTGAGGACCTGTCCGTGCCGGCCGTGCCGGGCGGTGATCGGGCTCGTCCAGCAGTCCCAGGCGCCGGCGGCCCGGACCGCGGCGAGCACCGACGGCCACAGCTGCGGATCCAGGTCGTCGATCGTGGCTTCGACCACCAGCACATCGCCGGAGGGCCGGCGTACGGTCTCCTGGGCGGTGCCCAGGACGACCCGGGTGATGTTGGGGCGGTCGGCGGGGTCCCGGGAACCGCCGCCGATGCCGACGCTGCGGACCGTCATGGCGGGAAACGCCCCGGGCCGGGCGAGCGCCGCGACCAGGGCCGCCCCGGTGGGGGTGGTGCGTTCCCCCTCCAGGTCTCCCTCGGTCAGCGGCAGGCCCGCTCGCGCGGCGATGCCCAACACGGCCGGGGTGGGCACCGGCAGTCGGCCGTGCTCGGCGCGCACAGTGCCACTTCCGGACGCCAGTGGCGAGGTGGTCACCACGGGGTTTCCGGTGAGCAGCCCGAGGTCGTCCAGCGCCGCCGCGCAGCCCACGACGTCGGCCAGCGCGTCCAGCGCCCCCACCTCGTGGAAGTGCACCGCGGTGGGGGCGGTTCCGTGCACACCGCCTTCGGCGTGAGCGAGCACGTCGAACACCCGCCGGGCGTAGCTCTTCGCGTCCGGGCCCAGCTCCGCCGCCTCGACCAGCGCCAGGACATCGTCCAGGTGCCGGTGCACCGGAGGTCCCGCGGGAACGCGGACCTGGGCGCGCAGACACCGGAATCCGCCGCGCCGGTCGGGTTCCGCGCGTACGGCGACGCCGAGACCGAGCGACGCCACCGCGGCGGCGACCCGGTCATGGGCCGCGCCCGCGTCAAGGAGGGCGGCCATCAGCATGTCGCCGGCCAGCCCGGACGTGGCGTCGATCCAGCAGGCTCGCTCAGTCACGGCACGCCACTTTGAGGATCTTCGCCACATGCACGGCAGCGCCGAAGCCATTGTCGATGTTGACCACGGCCAGCCCAGGGCTGCAGGACGACAGCATGGTCGCGGCGGCGGCGACGCCCCCGGCGGCAACGCCGTACCCGACACTGGTCGGCACACCGACGACCGGGGCCGCGACGAGCCCGGCGACCACGCTCGGCAGGGCTCCGTCCATTCCCGCCACGACGACGAGACAGTCCGCGGCGCGCACGTCGTCCAGCTTCGCCAGCAGCCGGTGGAGTCCGGCCACTCCGATGTCGGCCACCACCTCGGCGCCCACGCCCAGTGCCGTCAGCGTGACCAGGCATTCGCGGGCCACCGGCAGGTCGGTCGTCCCCGCGGTCAGGACCAGGGCTTGCCCCGTCGGTGGTGGCGGCTCCCCGACGGTGACCGTCGCGGCCGTCCGGTCGACGCTCACCACCTCGCCGGGAAACGCCTCGGCCGCGGCGTCGAGAACCGCTTCCGGGCAGCGGGTCGCCAGAGCCGGGCCGGTGCGGTCATGAGCCCGCAGCTCGGCCAGAAGCCGTAGCGTCTGCTCGGGCGGCTTGCCCGTACCGAAGACCACCTCCGGGACGCCCGTCCGCGTCCTGCGGTCCACATCGAGCCGGGCGTACCCGTCGACTCCGACCGCCCCGCTCACCGGCTTCGCTCCACGGGAGTGATCGACAGGTTCAACGAGCCGGAGCGGAAGGGCTGTTCGTCGATTTCCACCTGGTCGTAGCCGGCGGCCCGGACGGCCGCCACCACCGCGGCGCGCTCCCCGGGATCGCCCACCCGCACGAGTTCTTCGGCGGCCAGCTGCACCCTGCCGAGGAGCCCGTGGTGCCGCACTCGCAGAACCCGGTAGCCGAGCCGCTTGAGCGCCAGCTCCGCCCTGTCGACCTGCGCGAGCACGGGAACGCTGACGGCCGTGCCGTACGGAAGGCGGGAGGCCAGGCAGGGGGAGGCCGGTTTCTCGGCGGTGGGCACGGCCAGGTCGCGGGCCAGCGCCCGGACGGCTTCCTTGCCGAGACCGGCCTCCAGCAGGGGATGCCGTACACCGTGCTCGGCCGCGGCGCGCAGCCCCGGGCGCCAGTCGCCGACGTCGTCGGCGTTCGCGCCGGACAGCACCGCGGCGTAGCCACGCCGCGCGGCGAGTTCATCCAGCCGGTCGTAGAGTTCGGACTTGCAGTGGTAGCAGCGGAAACGGTCGTTGCGGCGGTAACCCTCGCGGGCCAGCTCGGCGGTGTCGACGACTTCGTGGGCGATACCGACCGAGGCGGCCACCGCACGCGCCTCCTCGAGCTCGCCGGTGGCCAGCGCGGACGACACGGCCGTCACGGCCAGCGCCCGTGGCCCCAGCGCTCGCGCCGCCACCGCCGCGACCAGCGACGAGTCGACGCCGCCCGAGAAGGCGACGACGGCACTGCCGACGGCGCCGATGCGCTCGGTCAGGGTCTCCAGCGGGGTGGTGGTGTGCACGGTCAGCCCTCCTTGGGTTTCTTCGCCCGCGCGGCGGCTATCAACTCATCCGACGGCCACCCGTCGTCGAGCGCCTGGCATACCCGCAGAAACGCCCCCGGGTCACGGCCGTGCCGACGGGCGGCCAGGGTGATCGGCTCCCGCGGAGCTCCACCGCAGTAGACACAGCCCACTCCGATCGCGGACAGCAACCGCGTCGCGGAGCCGTCAGGATGCCGCCTGATCAGTTCCGTGATGGTGGTCGACCCCCGGACCGGTGGCCAGGGTGGCCCGTCCGCACTCATCGCAGCGCCTCTTGCGGGAAACGCAGGGGCTGGGCGTCCAGTCGGACCAGCTCGCGGGGCAACTGGTACCGGGCGAAGGGCAGGATGGCCACCTTGGCGTCGGGGCCATGGCGCTCCATGGCCGCGGCGAACGCCACATCCAGCGAGGTGGTGGCGTCGATGCCGATGTCGGCCGCCATGGCGAGATTCTCCTCGAGGGTGACCAGGGTCAGGTGCTTGCGCACCATGACCTCGTAGATCGGGGCCCAGATGCAGCCGGCCCACATCTGGATCTCACGGGCGTGGATGTCCTTGAGCAGCCGGTGGTATCCGGCCTCGGAAGGCGGCATGTAGGGCTTCATCAGATCCATCAGGGCCAGCCCGGGGAAGAAGCCCGTCTCGGTCCGCACGCCGGGCGAGGGACTGGTGTAGATGACGGTGCCGCCGTCGCGCACCACATGGTCGGCGGACATGCAGCCCCAGCCGGTGTGGAAGAACAGATGGTCGGTGGGCGCGAACACCCCGCAGATGACGATGTCGGCCGGGCTGCTTTCGGCGACCGGGCTGTCGAAGGCGTAGATCTCGTTGAACCGCTCGATGGTCCTGCGGTGCGACACCGGATGTGCCCCGAAGTTCATCTCGATCACCTTGCCGCGGGTGTCGAGCAGGACGTCCAGGGTCGCGGTGAGCCCGGCCATCGTGGCGATCTCGTCGATGTCCGAGCGCATCGGCCCGGCCAGCGCCCCGTAGTGCGTCTGGGGCGACATCACGAAGTTGCCGTGATTGGCCTCGATGGTGATGTCGGCGCAGACTCCCGGCATGACCAGCTTGCCGCCTCCGCCGTAGCCCCAGTGGTTGGCCTGCGCCTGTCCGATCGCGATCACCACGTCGTGGCTGGTCACGGACTCATGCACCCATGCGGGTGTGCCCCGCGATGTGACGCCGAGGTGGGTGTAGACGTCGTAGTTGAGGGGGTCGTTCTGGAGCAGCGGGATGCCCAGCCGGGCCATGCGCGCGAGGTTGTCCCGGCCGACCTTCTGCTCGATGTCGCGCTGCGACATCGAAATGACCTTGCCGTTGCCGGTGATGACGGTGGCCTTGGTCGTGCCCGCCCGTTCGATCTCGTCGAGTACCGCCGGAAGGATCTTCGAGGCAGGTGTGGGCCGGAACTGGTTGTCGATGATGACCGTGATGCTCCGGCCGCCCTCGAGCAACTGCGCGAGACTCGGCCCCGCCACCGGGTTGGCCAGTGCGCGCCGCGCCTCGTCGGTGGTGTTCGGCACCGCGGGGGGTTCGTCGGGGTAGATCGCCGCGAGCAGGTTGCGCTCGGGGATGTCGAGTTCGAGTTCTTCGCGGCGGACGTTGCTCTCGTCGTCCATGACGCCGATGGTCAGCGGGTCCAGCGACTCATAGGGGATGCGTGCGTGGAATGTGCCGGTCATCGTCGACCCTCTCCCGACAGGTGGCCCCGCATCGCGGCAACGATGCTCAACGGACCGTATGCTTCATACCATCTGTTCAATATTTTGGACGCTAGGCGAGATTTCAGACCCTGTCAACGGTCCCGCCATCGCGGTTTCCGACCCGTTCCGGCCGTCGGCCGAAGGACACCGAGCCCCGGGTCTCCGGGACGGCGATGAGCGCGACGACGAACACCAGGCTCGATCCGGCCAGGAAGAACACCAGCCGCGAAGGAACATGGGCGAGATCAGGACTGAGCAGGGTGACGAACGTCGGCGTGAGGCCGCCGAGCATGAAGCCCATGTTCCAGCTGACCGCCGTGCCCCTGGCCCGCAGCTCCGTCGGATACCGCTCGTTCAGGAAGATCATCAGTGGCGCATAGGCCGCGTTGGACAGCATCACCATGATCACGCACAGCACGGTCACGGTGGCGCCTCGCTCGCCTCCGGCTCCCGTGATGGCCCACACCACGGTCGGCAGGGCGACGAGGTTGCACAGCCCGAAGCCCAGCATGGTTCTACGGCGGCCGAGCCGCTCGCTCAGCTCCCCCGCACCGATCGCCGCGACCACCACAGCCAGGCTGCAGACCAGCAGGATCGTCCCGCGCAGGCTCTCGCCGACGGGCACGATCTCACTGAGCAGGGTGGGCAGGAAGCCCGATGTCAGGTAGTACTGCGCCCCGCCACCCGCCGCGACGGCGATGTTCAGCGCGAGGACCTTCTTGCCCGTGCCGCGGAGGAGTGCACGGAACGGCACCGGCTCGGGGGCCCGGCCGGCCTCGCCCCCGTCCCAGGCCGGTGATTCGTCAACCTTCCTGGAGACGAACAGACTCAGCAACGCCCCGGCGAGCCCGCAGAAGAACAGCACCCGCCAGCCCCACTCCTCGAAGGCCGGGCCGGGGAACACGGCGGAGACGGCGATGTACGCCACACTGGCCAGCGCCGCACCCAGGCCCGCCCCGCCGGCACCGATCAGTCCGCTCATCAGACCTCGCCGGCGCGGGCCGATGCTCTCCGTGCCCAATGTGTGCGTGGTCGCGGTGACACCGCCGACGAACAGGCCCTGCGCCACCCGGAGGGTCAGGAAGAGGACGGGAGCGAGCACGCCGACCACGGCATAACTCGGCACGAGTCCCATGGCCGCCGTGGTCAGGCCCACACCGCCCATCACCACCACCATGGCCTTCTTGCGGCCCCTGCGGTCGGCCACCTCACCGAAGACCGCGGCGCCGACCGGACGCATGATCACCGTGACGGCGAACGAGCCGAACACCGCGGCGATACCGAGAGTCGGATTCGAGGTGGGAAAGATACTCTTGCTGACCGGCCCTGCGACGTAAAGCAGCAGAAACAGATCGAACAGGTCGAACGACCATCCTGCGACCGACGCGAATATCGCGGCTCTGGGCGACTTGGAGTACTCCTGGGCGGCGGGAGTCAAGGTGCTCTCCTCGATGTCGGAGTGTGATGTGGGTGGGCCCCGTGGCTTCGGCGGGAATCCGGGGGCGTCGCGGTCGGCGACGAGGGGTGGCACTAACACCTGGGTCCTAACGCTCCTTCTCGCGGCCGCCGCGCCGACGCCTTCCGCCCCTGCGCAGCAGCCGCTTGACGCGGTCGAGCAGGGGGGCGAACACCAGGCTCAAGGCGCTGGGGGCCTTCACCGGGCCGGACGGGGCCTGCCCGGATGCCGCCGCTTCGGTGACGGCGTCGGCGAACTGCTCGAACATCCGGCGGCTGACGTCACCGGCGAGAGCGCGCCCGAACTGGGCGATGCGGCCGGTGAGATAGACCTTGGCGTCGGCGTGCATGGCGGTGCCGGTCTCCGTGGCCTCGGTGGTCAGGGTGATGTCCGCCTGTGTCTGCGCTCCACCGGTGTCCTGCCCTTGCGCGATGGCCCGCAGCCGACCGGCCGCGCGGTCGTGTTCGAGGATCTGCGCCACCCCGTTGAACGTCAGTTTGACCGGTCCCACGGAGACCCGGGCCCGGCCCGCGTAGTGGCCATGGCCGTAGTCATCGGTGAGCTCCGCGCCCGGCAGACAACGCGCCAGCAGGTGGATGTCGTCGAGAACGCCCCAGACCCTGTCCTCGGGCAGGTCGATCCCCGTGGTGATCCGCACCGCGATCGTGGGATCGCCACCCGGCAGCACGATGTCCTGGGTGCCCGACGACGCCGCGTTCTCGGTCTCGTCCGGGCCGTCGGACGCGTCCGCGCCCTGCCCGGCACGGCCGACGAGCGCCGTGCGCCCGCAGTTGCCCGGCGCGGGGACGCCCTCGGGGTGTGCGCGCCGGGTCTCGTCCACCGCGGTGAGGATGTTCCGGTACCCGGTGCAGCGGCAGATGACGCCCGACAGCTCCTCCGGCAGCTCCTCCTCGGTGACGTCCGGCTGGTTGGTCAGCAGGTCGTAGGAGCTCATCAGGAATCCGGGGGTGCAGAAGCCACACTGCAGGGCGTGGTGACGCCCGAACGACTCCTGCAGCGGGTGCAGGGCCTCGGGTCGTCCCAGGCCCTCGACGGTGACGATGTCCGCCCCGTCCAGCTGCACGGCGAACAGCAGACAGGCGCGGGCGGCCTCGCCGTCGACGAGCACGGTGCACATACCGCAGACCCCGTGCTCGCAACCGACATGCGTACCGGTGAGGCCGAGGTGGTCACGCAGCGCGTCGGCGAGGGTGACCCGCGCCGGGAGGCTGAGCGCCGTGGGCGTCCCGTTGACGGTCATGCGGACCTCGACCGGATCGTCCGCGCCCGCCTTCACCGGGCGCGGTGTGAAGGGCGCCCCCTCACCGCGGGGCACGGCTTCGTTGACGGTCACGTGGCCACCTCCTAAGCGCCGTCGCGGGCGCGCTCGTAAGCCTTGGACAGCTCCCGGCCGGCCAGGGCGAGAAGCAGCCGGCGCCGGTAGTCCCTGGATGCGTGGATGTCGCCGTCGGTGTCGACGATCTCGTCGGCGACAGCGGAGAGCGGCCCCTTGAGCCGGTCCGCGGACGCGTCGCCGCTGCCGGTGACCGCGGCGGCGAGCTGCTCGGAGACGTCACGGGTGACCGGCCGGTCGGACACGCCGAACGCGGTCAGCGTCGCCTCCGGACGGCCGGCGCGCAGACGTACCCGCACGGCGACGCCCGCGAGCGCGAAGTCGCCATGGCGTCGGGCGATTTCGGCGAATCCGAACCCGTCCCCCTCGGCGGCCACGGGCAGCCGTACGGAGGTGAGGATCTCGTCGGGGGTCAGCGCGGTGGTCATCGCGCCGTGGAAGAACTCCCGGGCGGACACGCGCCGGTGGCCACTCGGCCCGGTCAGCGTCAACTCCGCGTCGAGGCAGCAGGCCACGGCGGGCAGCTCGGCGGCCGGGTCGGCGTGGGCGAGACTGCCGCACACCGTCCCCCGGCTGCGCAGTTCGCGGTGGCCCACCCAGGGCAGCGCCAGGCGCAGCAAGGGAACACTTCCGCTGAGCGGGTCCCGCTCCACACGGCGCTGCCGTACGACCGCGCCGATGTGCAGCGCCGACCCGGAGCGGGTCAGCGCCCCGAGTTCTTCGATCGAGTTGATGTCGATCAGCGTGTCGGGGCGGGCGAGCCGCATGGCGAGCACCGGTGCCAGCGACTGCCCACCCGCGATGACCTTGCCGCCCCCGCGGGTCTCCGCCAGCTCGGCGACCGCGTCGGACAGACGCGAGGGACGAACGTAGGCGAACGGTGCGGCTTTCATGGATCAGATCACCGGCCCTGGAACTTCGGGGCACGCTTCTCGCCGAACGCGGCGACGCCCTCGGCGAAGTCGTGGCTCGACCGCAGCATCGCGTACGCCTTGCGCTCCAGCTCGATCCCGGAGTAGAGCGGTGCGTCGACCCCCTTGTCGAGGACCTCCTTGGCGGTGCGCAAGGCCAGTGGCGAGTAGCCCAGCATGGTCTTCAGCACCCGCTCGACCTCCGCGTCCAGCGCCACGCGATCGGGCACCACGGCCGACACCAGGCCCCAGTCCCCGGCCTGCCGCGCCGTGATGCGGGTGGCCGTCATGACGTGGTACTTGGCACGGGAGAGACCGATGAGCCGGGCGAGGCGCTGGGTGCCGCCGGAGCCGGGGATCATGCCCAGGCGCATCTCCGGAAGGGCGAACTGGCTGCGTTCGGTGGCGATACGGATGTCCGTGGACAGCGCGAGCTCGAAACCGACACCGAAGCAGTAGCCGTCGACCGCGGTGATGACCGGCTTCGGGCTGCGGGACGGAGCCGTGATGTCCTGACCCAGGTCGGTGAGGTCGGCAGGCTCCACCTCCATGAAGCCGGCGATGTCGCCACCCGAGGTGAAGTGCTCGCCCTCGGCCCGGATGACCACCGCCTGGATGTCCTGGTCCGCGTCGACCTCGGCGAAGCGGTCGGCCATCACCTGGCGGGTCTCCATGGTGACGATGTTGTACTTGCCATGATCGAGGGTCAGGTAGGCGACACGTCCGTCGTGGCCGCGGTCCAGCCTGATCTGGCCTCCGGTCAGTGCCATGTCACAGGTCCCTTTCGCTGTCACTGCCGTTGAGCAGCTCGTTGAGTACGTTGCCGTGGAGGGGAAGGGTGGTGATGTCCACACCCGCCGGAGCGAGCGCGTCGGCGACCGCGCCCGCGATCGCCGCGGGAAGGCTCATGCTGCTGCCCTCGCCGCACCCCTTCGCGCCGAGGCGGGTGAGCGGGGAGGGCGTCTCGAGGTGGTCACTGTTGAGCGCGTACCGCGTCTCCGCCGTGGTGGGGCAGAGATAGTCCATGAAGGTCGCCGTCGGTTGCCCGGCGTCGGTGTAGCGCATCTCCTCGAACATCGAGCCGCCTATGGCGTGTGCGAGCGCGCCGTGGATCTGGCCTTCGAGGAGCGTGTGGTTGAGGATGGTGCCCGGGTCGTGGACGGTCACCACCTGGTCGAGCCGGAGCTGCCGGGTCTCGGCGTCGATGCGTACGGTGACGAGCTCGGCGACGAATCCGTAACACAGGCTCGAGTTGATCTGATCGCTTCTGCTTGCGGCCTTCGACTGAGGGGGCGTGAAGGCGGCCTCCTCGTACAGCCGCGCGGTGGTGCCCTCGGGCAGCGCACCGGGGTCCCAGTGGACCAGCCCGGCCGCGTGCCGGAACAGCGCCGCCCGCTCGGGCTCGTCCCGGACCCGGATGTGCCCGTCGGCGAGTTCCACCTCGTCCGGACGGACGTCCAGCAAGGTGGCACCGGCGACCTTGACGGTCTCTGCGAGTTTTTCACTGGCTTCGACCAGTGCGCTGGTCAGCAAGGGGGCGAACCGCGACGAATAGCTACCGGAGGTCACCGTCCAGGGGGTGGTGGCGGTGTCCATCTCGACCACCGGACGGACCTGATCCAGCGGCAGCCCGAGCTGTTCGGCGACCACGGCCTGTGCCACCGTGGCGTGCCCCTGTCCCTGTGGCACGGTGCCCAGCAGGACGGACACGATGCCGTTGAGGTCGACGCTGACGCGCACGTGCTCGGTGGAGCCGGACTTGCCGCGCCTCGCCGTACGCTGCTCGGCCGGGGTGGCCAAGCTCACATAGCCGATGTTGGTCGCCGACGGGTCGACGATGGTGGCGACGCCGATGCCGTAGTATTCGCCGCGCTCACGCGCCGCACGCTGCTGTTCCCGCAGCGCCTGGTAGTCGGCGTTCTTCAGCAGCATGTCCATGGCGCGCTGGTAGTCGCCCGAGTCGTAGATGCCGCCGGTCGGAGTGGCGTAGGGGAATGCCTCACTGTCGACGAAGTTGCGCTGCCGCAGCTCGACCGGGTCCAGACCGCAGACCCCGGCGATCTTGTCCATCAGCCGTTCCAGGCCGAAGTACAGCTGCTGACCGCCGAATCCACGGTTGAGTCCGGTGGGTGTCTTGTTGGTCACGACCGCGCGGGAGCGGATCCGCACGGCGTCGATCGTGTACGCGCCGGTGACGTTGCCGAAGCAGCGGTACAGCGTGCTGGGCTCCGGAGGGCGGAGATACGCGCCGACATTGTCCACCAGGTCCGCGCTGAGCGCCCGCACCTTGCCGTCGGCTGAGACCGCCGCTTCGAACCACATCACGCGGTCGGATCCGGCGGAGCTGGCGAGCATGTGCTCGATGCGGTCCTCGGTCCAGCGCACCGGGCGGCCGGCGTGCTTGCTGGCCAGCGCCATCAGGGCCACGTAGGGGTAGATGCCGGCCTTGATGCCGAAGCTGCCGCCGTTGTCGGACGGGATCATCAGCCGGACGCGCGAGGCGGGTACGCCCAGCGCCCCCGCCAGCACCGGAACCATGGAGAACGGGCCGTGGAAGTTCGCCCACGCCTGAACGGCCGGTCCGTCGGCCTCGTCCTGCCATTGCGCGATGACCGCGTAGCACTCCATCGGGGTCGAGGAGTACCGCGGGAAGGTGTACTTGCCCTTCACCACGTGGTGGGCGGTGGCGAAGCAGCCGTCCACATCACCGAATTCGAAGGTTCGATCGGTCGCCACATTGCTGTCGGCGCCCTCGTGCAGTCGCGGGGCGTCGGGCAGGAGCGCCTTTTCGACATCGACCACCGGGGGCAGCGGGTCGTAGTCGATCTCGACGAGTTCGGCGGCGTCCTCCGCGAGGTAGCGGTCCCCCGCCACCACCACGGCGACCGGTTCACCGACGAATCGGACCTTGTCGGTGCCCGTCGGGTAGTACGGCATGGGCGTCTTGAGGGAGAGCGGGAACGGCCGCAATGTCGCGGTGACCTCATCGGGACCGATCACGGCGGCCACACCGGGGTGCCGCCGCGCCCGTTCGAGATTCACACCGCGGATGCGGGCGTGAGGGTGCGGGCTCCGGACGACGGCGGCGGTCAGTGTGCCCGGCAGCGGGTCGAGATCGTCGAGGAAACGGCCTCGGCCGGTGAGCAGCGCGGGGTCCTCGATCCGTGCGGTCGGCGGGCCCGTCCGTCCCATGGTCGCGGTCACGTGGTTCACCTGTCTGTCGCGGTGTCGCTGTCGGCCAGCGAGTGGTAGTCGCCGGAGCTCAGCCGGCGGCGGAGGATCTTGCCGGCGCCCGACTTCGGGATTTCTTCGACGGCGATGAGCCGCTTGGGGCGTTTGAGGGACGGCAGTCCGGAGCCCTCGCGCACATAGGAGTGCAGCTCCGCCAGCGCGTGGTCGGGGGTCGCCCCGCTCTCGGGGACGAAGAAGGCGGTGGCGGCCTGTCCCCAACGATCGTCGGGGAGCCCGACGACGACGACTTCGCTGATCACCGGACAGCCGATCAGCTTGTCCTCGATCTCGTCCGGATAGAGGTTCTCGCCGCCAGAGTTGATCATGTCATCGACGCGTCCGGTGACCCACAGGTCGCCGTCCTCGTCGGCGACGGCGAGGTCACCGGGGAAGTACCAGCCACCGCGAATCGACTTGGCGTTCGCGTCGGGCCGGCGCCAGTAGCCGGCGAAGGCGTCCGGGTTCCGCATGGAGACCGCGATCTGCCCCTGCTCGCCCGGTGCCACCTCGGCGTCGGGCGAGGCGTCCGGAACCGGCTCCACCAGGCGGACCCGGGAGAAGATCCCGGCCCGGCCCGCACATCCCGGCTTCCCGATGACGTCGGTCCCGATGGTGAAGGTGTAGATCTCGGTGCTGCCGAAGTGGTTGACGAAGGACTCCGGCCGCAGCGTGTCCACCAACTGCTCCACCAGCGTCGGAGTCATCGCAGCGCCGGCATAGGCCAGCTTGCGTACGGATGTGGCTTGCTCCAGGCGGCCGGTGCGCAACAGCGACCAGTAGATCGTGGGCACCAGGTAGAGCGAGCTGATCTCCTCATCGGCGATGAGGCCGAGCATCTCCTCGGCGTCGAACTTCGTCTGGGGAACCCAGGTGCCCGCGGCGACGACGGTGGAGATGAGCGTGCGCAGCCCCATGGTGTGAAACAGCGGCATCACGCCGAGCGTCGTGTCGAAGAGTGACTGTCCGCTCTGCAGCAGGTGGGCGACCGAGGCGTGGTACTCGGCGCTGTGCGTGCGTGGCACACCCTTGGGCCTGCCCGTGGTCCCCGAGGTGTAGAGCATGACGCTGATGTCCTGCTCGGACACCTGGACGTCGAGCGGTCCGTCCGGCTGGGTGCGCGCCAGGCGTTCGATCGTCGCCTCGACCGGGTCTCCCGAGCGGATCCACGGAACCGCCTCGATGGCACCGAGTGCCTCCTGTGCGATGGCCGAGGTGGAGTCGTCCGCGATCACCAGCGCCGGCTCCGCGTCGGATATGCAGTAGGCGAGTTCCGAAGCGCCGAAGCGGAAGGACAGGGGGACGGAGGCGGCACCCAGCTTCTGCGCCGCCAGATGGAGGCTGGCCAGCGGCTCGCCTCCGGTGCTCAGGAGCACCACCCGTTCCCCCGGACGGACACCGAGCTCGGCCATCGCCCGTGCCAGCCGATTGGTGTGGGCGTCCCACTCTCTGTACGTCATCGGGGTCCTGCCGCCGATCGCCCGGCGATGCGGATAGCGCTCGGCTGTCCAGCGCAGAACCGTGCTCAGATCCATCGCGGTCCTCTCCGTTCCACACGCGACTACCAGTGCTCGGCAGAAGCTGCGAATCATACGGTGCTATGCGCACCGTATGATTCAGACCATTGGAGGTTGGAGTTGGAAGCTACGCCGACCTGGGGGACGTGTCAACGGTCCGGACGACGACGGCACACCCCGCCCCTCCGGGCACGTGCGCAAGGAAGTGGCGCGGAGCCGGCCGGCCCAGCCTTCGGGGGCATTTCGCGGTGCGATGCTCGCTTCGGAAGCGGCGGTCACGGCACATCGGGGCCTGGGTGACGGCGCCGCGCGTCGCACGCGCGAGTGACGCAACCGCCCAGCGCGAAGTGGCCTGCGGCCGGAAGTCAAGGGATGATGCGGCGTACGGAGGCCGCGAAGTGCGGCGAGAGTGGTTGACGCGTCAGCGCGTGATGGCCCTACCGGGCCATCGGCCGCCCTTTCACGGACGAGAACTCACCACGTTCGACGCGCGCCTGGACACCGCGCCAGAAGTCGCGCGCGGCGTATTCCATGCCGAGGCCGAGTTCGAGGGTGACCATACGGCTGGAAACCTCTTCGATCCCGCCGTAACGGCGCCGCATCTCCTCGTACTCCGCGATGCGCCGCTCGTGCTGCTCGATCTGGTCCCGGGCGAGGCGCGCCACGTCGTCCGGCTCCGCCAACTCGTTGAAGAACAGCTTGATCTCCGCGATGTCGCGCAGCTCGAAGTGCTCCTTGACCGGTTCGGCCAGCCAGCCCCGCAGCGCGTCGTCGCCCGCCTCGGTGATCGTGTAGATCTTGCGCCGCCGCCCGGTGTCCTCCTCATGCACATCCAGGAGCCCTGCCTCCTGAAGCCTCTTGGGCTCCGCATACAGCTGAGCGTGCGGGAAGTTCCAGAAGTAGCCCACGGACCGGCCGATCGCACGCTTGAGGTCGTAGGGGGTGGACGGGCCACGCATCGCGATCATCCCGAGAACCACGTACGACGTCGTCGAGAGCCGGAGTGTTGACATGGTCTGAATCGTACCGTGCACCCCCCGCGGCCCCTCCGAGAGGAGGCGAAGCCCGGAGCCCCCCGGGCGCGCGGCTCGGGGAGAGCGCGAGGAGAAGCCGTGACCGGCGTCCGGGCACCAGACGTCGACACCCCGCAATAGGCAGCGCTTGCAATGAACAGCGTATGCAATTATTTTCTCGGAGTCACGCCCAATGGGCGGCCGCGCTTCCCCACCGACCGGGAGAGCGCATCACACACCTGAGCACGGAATGGTTGCAGCGATGACCCGGACGCCCGAACAGATCTTCCACGACCACGGCCAAGCGCTCGGCTCAGGAGACTTGGACAAGATCAGCGCCAACTACGCGGAAGACGCGGTCTTCGTCACTCCTTCCGGCGTGCTGCGGGGACGCGACGGAGTGAAGCAGGGCATCGGCACCTTGCTCGGCGATCTCCCGGACGCCGCATGGGACGTGAAGCCTCAGTTCGCGGATGACGTGCTCTTTCTCGAATGGTCGGCCGCCACCGCCCATGCGCGAGTGGAGGACGGAGTCGACACCTTCGTCTTCCGTGACGGCCTCATCCAGGCCCAGACCGTGCGTTACACCCTGGTCACCGAAGACGGCTGAGCTAGGGGGCGGGGCGGCGCGGAGCGCGGTTCCGCGCCGTGATGGATGCGATGAGCGGCGAGGTGAGCGGCTCCGTCGTGCAGCCGGTAGCGGTGTGACATGTGGCCATCCCCGGGGCCGGCCAGGCCCCGGTACCCGAGGGCGGGGATGAAGGCGCGGATGCCGTTTGAGACTTCAAGAATACCGGGATACAGTACGACGGCTCCGCTCCCCCACCGCATTCGACATCCACACCAAGAGGTGGTTGACATGCGCGCGACGCATTTAGGTGAAGGTTGTACGGTCCTGATAGAGGATCAGGCGCTCGATGAATTCCTCGAGGTGGCCGTCGGTGAATACCAACGCATCACCTCCGAAACACCACTGCCGTGCTTCGCCCTCCTCGTAGGTTCGGCGGACCACGCGACATTCACCGTCGAGCGCGTCGCGTTCGGCCGCAATGCCCGTACCACCGACCCGGCCGCGCGCCGTGAGTTCACCGAGTCGATCGTGCCGCTCTTCGGCCCGGCGTACGAGAACGAGACACGTGGCTGGTGGATCGACTCCCACGACCTGTTGAGGGCCTCACGCGAGGCCGAGGCCGACGGTCTTGACATCCTGGGATCCGTGCACATGCACCCCGACTGGCATCGCATAGGCCCGCCGGAGGAGCGGAAACTCATCCTCAGTGAGCGTCCCACCCCGATGGATCAGCACGTCTTCGGCAACACCGGCTGGCCCGTCAACCTCATCTGCTACCTGGAACGTCGCGGCGATGTCTTGTACCACGCCCTCGCCGCCTGGGCGCCGCCCTCACCCGAGAACCCTCACCAGCCGTGCGCTGAACTGCCGCTGCGGATACGGACCAACGCCGCGGTGGGGGTGTGAGGCCGATGACCGCGACTGACGACGAGCGGATCCAGGGGCTCTGGGATGCCATGGCGCGCGGCTGGGCCGAGGGCGACGCCCACTCCTTCGCCGCCGTCTTCGCCGAAGACTGCGACTTCACCACAGTGCGCGGCGAGAAACCACCCGGCCGAGCTGGTATCGCCGCCGGTCACGACCAGCTCTTCCGCACCGCGTACCGCTCCACTCGCCTGGACGCGCGGGTGCAGTCCATCCGCTATCCGCGCCCGGACCTGGCCACGGTCAACGTCGAATCAACCGTCGTCGCCTCCGACGGCACCAGCCTCGCCCGCACCCATGCCCTCGCCGTCGTGGAACGGGACGTGGCGGCGGGCGCCGACGGCGCCTGGCGGATCACCGCTTTCCACAACATGGTTCCTGCCCCCCGACCGGCCACCCCGCCGGCTTCCGAGAACTGAAGGAATCGCCCATGTCCGACGCGTCCACCCCGGGCAGGCCCAAACTGCGGCATCTGGCCATCGTTGCCCGTGACCCCGAGAAACTGGCCGAGTTCTACAGCGAAATCTTCGGCATGGAGCTCTTCCACCGGGACCCCGATGGCAGCTGCTTCCTCTCCGACGGGTATCTCAGCCTCGCCCTGATCAAGCATCAACTCGACGGCGACACCCCATTGGGCATGAATCACTTCGGGTTCCACGTCGCCGACACATCCGAGATATCCGCCGCTTTGGTCGCCTCCGGCGCCGAGGAGCCCGCGGAGCGCTTCACCAACCGCCCCTTCGCCGAATACCGGGCCATGGATCCGGAGGGCAACTGGTTCGACCTCTCCGCGCACGGCTTCGGCGGTCCCCGTCCGGCTGCCGAAGCGGACGAGGGGTAACGAGGGGTAACGGGGTCGAGGGGCCCGGATTCGCCCTACCTCTCCAGCCGGCCTCCATGAGGCTCAGGGGCCGCTTCCGCGTAGCCGCGGGGCGGCCCCCGGTGCGGGGTGCGGCGCGTGCAACCCGCCCAGCGCGAGCACGGCATCGAGCGCCACCGGCCCGTTGAACGGCACATCCCGCCGGGCGGGCGGTATGCCGCGAAGGCTCGCCGCAGGTGTGCAGTCGAACCGGATGCGGCACGCCACCTCCTCGCCTCGGACCACGAGCCGCTCGATCGCGTAGTACACCGAGAGCTCGATGGTCAATTGCCCCAGCCGCCTCCGACGGCCCCTGCTGGACAGGCACGAGTCGCGCAGCGCCGTGCGCAGACCGGGGACGAAGGACTACGCGGTGAGCGATGCGTCCGGCTGCAGGCGGCTACGGCGGCCGGCCGGTGAAGGCATGCAGGGCCAGCTCAATCCTGATCTCCTCGGTGTCCAGCAGCGACTGCAGCCGGCGCAGGACGATGTCGTCGATGCTGCGCTGATCCCGCAGCCGGATCAGGGCGCTGCGTTCGACGCCGATCAGGGCGCGGCGCAGTTCGAGCCCGGCCCGCACACCGGCGTTGTCGGTATCCGGCGGTCCCGCCTTTTCGGCGGCGTACTGGCGCAGTTCGCTCAGGATGGCGTCGGCCGTCTCCGGCGGTGTTTTCAGACGCTCGGCGTGGTCGGGAAGGGCCTCCAGCGCGGCGGCGATGATCTGGCCATAGGCGTGGCGTTCCTCGGTGGTCTCATCGGGATCGCCGTGCAGTCCGGACCAGCGGATCACCGCGGGCATCGTCGTCCCCTGGAGGACCAGCGTGACCAGGATGACGGTTACGGCGGTGAAGACCAGCAGGCCGTGTCCCGCGAGCGGCCGGCCCGCGGCGGTGGCGGTCGGGACGGCGAGCGCGGCCGCGAGCGAGACGGCACCGCGCACCCCGCTCCAGGCGAGCGGGAACCTCTGCCGGGCGCCGTAGCGCAGCGTGCGCTGGACCGGGCGGCGGTCGACGGCGCGGATGATGTAGGGCACCGAGTACAGCCACAGCAGTCGGGTGGCGATCACTACGCCGCTGACCAGCGCGGCGGTGATGACCGCGTGTCCCGGGGAGACGGAGGCGATCGCGCTGACGATGGCGGGCGTCTGGACGCCGACGAGGACGAAGAGGGCACTGTTGAGGAGGGAGGTGCTCACCTCCCAGAAGGAGATGATCTGCACTCTGGAGCTCGCACTGATCACCTTGGGGCCCGCCTGGCTGAGGATGAGACCGCAGGTGACCACCGCCAGAACGCCGGAGACGCCGAGCACTTGTGCGGGCAGATAGGTGGCGAACGGGGTGAGCACGCCCAAGGCGTTTTCCACCCTGCGGTCACGCAACCGCCTGCGCAGAGCCACGACGACGGCGGCGCATCCACAGCCGATCGCGGCACCGCCCGCGTAGGCGAGCAGGAATCGCACGGTGGTGTCCGTCCAGGTGACGGCCAGCCCCTCGACGGCGACGCCGATCACCACGGCGTAGAGCGTGAGCGCGGTGCCGTCGTTGATCAGGCTCTCCGCCCGGAGGATGGTCCGGATCCGGCGGGGCAGCCCGCGGGCGACCGCCGCCACGGCGATGGCGTCCGTGGGGGCGACGACGGCACCGAGGACGAAGGCGAGTGGCCAGGAAAGGCCCAGCGCGTGCCCCACCGAGGCCACGGCGGCGGCGGTGGCCAGCACCAGACCGGTCGCGAGCAGCACGATGCCGCGCACGTTCGTCCGGATCTCCCGGAGCGAGGTGGTCAGCGACTCCCAGTAGAGCAGCGGGGGCAGGAACAGCAGCAGGACCACCTCGGGCGACAGGGCCAGCCCGCGGAAGTCGGGGGTCAGGCCGATCAGGCAGCCGCCCGCCACCAGCATGACCGGCTCGTTCCAGCGTAGGCGGTGAGCCAGCCAGCTCATGGTCAGCACCGCGGCGAGCACCACCACGATGACTTCGAGGCCACGCATCCGGTACCGCCTTCCCGATGGGAGCGTGGTACGGGCCACGCCTCGGGAAGCCTGCCACCTCGAATCCGATCAGAGTCGCGCCCGACCACCGCCGAATGAGTGCTCCGACCTGGGACGTCCGCCAACCGGAGCACTCGGTTACACGGATGTGTGACCGAGTGCGGGGAGATCGCCGCGTCGGCCGTGCCGCGACTCGACGAGCACCCGCTTTGCCCCCGGCCGTCACCATCGCCAAGCTGCGCGGCCGGGCGCGGGACGCGGGCAGCGAGTTCCTCCTCGCCTGCGACATGCGCTTCGCCTCCTGGGAGAACGCCGTCCTGGCCCAGCCCGAGGTCGGCATCGCCGCGCGCATGGCGGCTAGCGGCTCTTGCCGCACAGGGCCGAGTCCACCGCCCCCTGGAGATGGCGCAGGCTTTCGCCCTCAGCAGCCCACGTCGTGGTGCGGACGGTCACGGTGCCGCTGGCGGCCGTGGCCCGGCCGCCGCCCACTGAGTCGCCGGGCAGGAGCCGGCGCCGAACAGGCCGTCCCAGACGTCACCGCCCGGTAGCAGGCAGCCCAACCGACCGCGCAGATGTGGGACGGGTCCCGGCGCGGGGCCTTACGGTGACGGGCATGGTTCGCATGTCGGCCTACCGAGGGCACGGTTCCAGGAGATGCTCATGACGCGACAGTGCTGGTTCTGCGCAAGCGAGACCACGGCCACGCGGCACGATCGTGTCGTCGGGTTGCACAGGGACGTGCAGTCCAACCCGACCTGGTATTTGGGCATCCGCACCAAGTGGCAGAGCAACAGCGTCCGTGTGCCACGCTGTGAGCGGTGCCATCACGGCCACATCATCGAGCAGTCCATGATGGCGCTCTCCATCGCCGCGCCGATCGCATATGCCGCCAGCGGTCAGTTGGACACGCTGCTCGGGATCCTGCCGAGCACATCGGGCGGCAAAGTCAACGCGGTGATATGGGCAGTGGTGGCCTGCCTTCCCACACCGGTGTGGATCGCGACCCGCCAGGCGTGGCTGCCCTGGAACCGCCTCGCGCCCCGCCGTCTGCGCCACGCCCGCCGCCACCCGGCGGTTCAGCAGCTGCGGGAGGACGGCTGGCATTACCGGCCGGGGCCCTTTCCGTATGGGCAGAACGCCAAGGACCCGGTCCCCGAGCGCCTGTCCGGGCCTTCCGCCCGTCCTCGGCGGATCCTCGGCCGTATCACCGGCCTGCTCGGACTCGCCTCCTGCGTCGTGACCGTCGTTCTGTACTTCCGGGACAGTGAGTTGGCGGCATTGTTCCTGGTGCTCGCTCTCGGCCTGTTCTTCCTCTCTTCGAAAATCGACCCCGAAATGTGAACGCGGTCGGGACGCGTCCGGATGCCCGACCGGCTGCACGGACACCCGTGAAATGGCTGCGAACGGGCCCTGCTCCCTGGTGGGATGGCCCTCATGGGTATCACTGCGCCGGATTGGAACCACTGCGGTGACGGGGCCACAGGGGACGAGCCGGTCGGATGCACGGGTATCAGGATCGGCGGATTCGAGCGGTGCCTCGGACACCTCGGCCAAGAGGAGCGCCTCGCCTACCTCGCGACCCTGACGCCCGGGGACGACATCGACGCGCGAGGCACCGAGATCAGCGGTGAGTTGCTGGACGAACTGCTGGACGCGCTGTGCCGGCCCGGCGAGGAGCGGCCGCGCTGTGGACGGGCTCGATTCGACAAGGCGGTCTTCACCGGCGCCGCCCACTTCAACATGGTGTGCTTCGACAAGGGAGCGTGGTTCAGGGAAGCGAGGTTCAGGCAGGACGCCGTGTTCGCCGGCGCGCTATTCGGTTCGGCGGCCCGGTTCGACGGGGCCGAGTTCCACGCGCTCGCCAACTTCGACGAGGTGCGGTGCACGGCCGACGGCACAACCCCGGCCGGGCACCTCGTCTTCCGCGGTGCGTCGTTCGCGACCGGGCCCTGGTTCATGGGGGCTCACGGCGTCCGGCTGCTGGACCTGCGAGAGAGCCACATCACCAGGCATACGGTCGCCCAAGTCGTCGCCGACCACGTCGATTTCACCGGGGCCTGGTTCGAGGCACCGGTCACCCTCAAGGCGAGTGGCGCATCCATCGACCTCACGCGCGCCCGTCTTGCCGAGCGATGCACCCTGACGTCGATGGAACACCATGTGGCGCACTCCGGTATCCCGGCCTACCCGACCGCGCCCGACCAGCGCCCCTCGGTCACCTCGCTCTCCGGTGTCGACGCGTCCATGCTGCTCCTCTTCGACGTCGACCTGTCACGGTGTGTCTTCGGGGGAACCCATCACCTCGACCAACTGCAGATCGAGGGCTCCTGCGTCTTCGCCGAACCGCCCCGCGGCCGGCGCTGGACCCGACGGCACGTCATCGTCGAAGAGGCGTGGTGGAGGGGCTGGCAGACCCCGGGGCCGGCTCCGTACCCGGCCGCCCTCGCCGATACCTACCGGCAGCTGCGCAAGGCCCGCGAGGACGCCCGCGACGAACCGGGAGCCGCCGACTTCTATTACGGCGAGATGGAGATGCGTCGCCACAGCCGTACGTGGAGTGAGGCGGACCGCTGGCTGCTCCAGGCGTACTGGCTGCTGTCCGGCTACGGTCTGCGTGCCTCACGCGCGCTCGGTTGGCTAGCGGCCTCGATGCTCCTCACCATCGTGCTGCTGACAGGCTTCGGCCTGCCCCAGGGTTCCCCGAAGCAGCAGGCGACGGCCACGGTGCCGCCCCCGGGCGGCAAGGTCACCTTCGAGATCGACAAGCAGGACCCGGAGAACCCCACCGGGGACCGGTTCACCGGCAAACGCCTTGAGAAGGCTCTGGAGGTGACGCTCCACTCGACCGTGTTCCGCTCCGGCGGGCAGGACCTGACCGTAGCCGGCGGGTACATCGAGATGGCATCCCGCTTCTCGGAGCCGGTCCTCCTCGGCCTCGCCGCCCTCGCGATCCGTGGGCGGATGAAGCGATGAGGCACCGAACGTCCAGCCCGGTCCTGTGTTCCGCCGACTCCGTCGTCGACGGCGGACAGCTGAAGACGGTGTGACGGCGTAGCAGCACTCCGACCCGGCACCCGGGCTCACGGACGGCGGCCGTGCGCCGACGGAGGTGGCGGGGAGCGGGCGCTTGGATGAGCGCGCCCGTTCGTCATACCGGGCTGGGGCATTCAGCGGCAGGTCGGCCTTCTTTCGGGTTGCGGACCTGTGGACGGGAATACGTTTCGCCGCTGCGCCGATCAATCGCCGGTTGACTTTGCGAGGGAGGGAGACCATCGCGTCTCCGGAGCACTTCTTGCGAGGGCAGCCACGTTGATCAACAGGCGGAACGTACTGCGGGCGGGCACGGTGGGTGTCCTGAGCACGGAGGTGGCGGGCTTGCCGTCATCGCCCGCCGCTGCCGCGCCACCCACCGAGGTGGCGGAGCGGGTCGGCGAACGGGACTGGCAGCTGCTGGCTCAGGCACTGTCGTCGCGCTCCACGCTCTATCGGCCGAGCGACTCCGGCTACCCGCCGCTGGCGCTTCCGTTCAACCACCGGTACGCCGGGATCCGCCCCGCGGGGATTGTGGCGTGCGCCACGACCAGGGATGTCCGTGCGGCGGTCCGCTGGGCCCGCGCGGTGGGACTGCCCGCCGTCCCTCGTTCCGGGCTGGGCCACAATTACGCCGGGTACTCCGCCACCACGGGTCTGCTCCTCAACATGGCCCGCATGAAAAACATCGTCTCCACCTCGCTGCCGGGTGCCCGCTCCCGGACCCGGACCTACGGGCGGATGAGGGTCGTTCACGGCGCGGGCACCCTCACCGTGGGAGCCGGCGTCACCAACGGCGACCTGCACCCCATGCTGGAGGACCGCGGCATGTTCGTGCCGACCGGCCGCTGCCCCACGGTCGGGGTGGCCGGGCTGGTGCTCGGCGGCGGTATCGGCTTCAGCGACAAGATGTTCGGCCTGACCTGTGACCGGCTGGTCTCGACGACCGTGGTACTCGCCGACGGCCGCGTGGTGGAGGCCGGCGAGGACTCCCACTCCGATCTGTTCTGGGGCTGTCGCGGCGGGGCGGGGAACAACTTCGGTGTCAACACCTCCTTTACGTTCCAGTACGAGCGGTTCCAGGGCGACGTGGGCTTCTACGAGTTGCGCTGGAGCCTGGACTCGGTGCTGCCGGTGCTCGCCGCCGCGCAACAGATCGCCGTGGACACCCTGGACGACAAGCGATTCCATCTTCGCGTCGGCATGGGGACCCACGGGCTCACCAGGGACCAGATCCACGCCAACGCGGGCGTCAATGCCATCGGCCAGTACTACGGTGACCTCGATGAGTTGCGCGCCATCCTGGCCCCGATGCTCGCCATCGGCACGGCGGAGGAGCGCGCCCGCAACGAGGCGTCGGTCCGGGAGGTCACCCCGGGGCAGGCGAGCGAGCTGCTGAGCGCGACCACGCCGGTGCAACAGTTCGCCGGCAAGTCGGCGGTTCTGACCTCTCGGACACTCCTGACCGATGAGCAAATCGGTGCCGCTGCCGAGCGGCTGCTGGAGTGGCCCGGCAGCGACAACGAGGACGGGGCCGGGTTCGCCATGTTCGCCCTCGGCGGCGAGATCAACCAAGTGCCGCCGGACGCGACGGCGTTCGTCCACCGAAACGGGGTCTTCATCCTCGCCGTCGAGACCTCCTGGGCGGATTACGACCCGCCACGTGTCGCCACGGCGAATCTTTACTGGCTCAGCGAGTTCTACCAGAGCATTTTCGGTGACACTCCCCCGCCGCAGTCCTATCAGAATTTCCCGGATCCGACCCTGAAGGACTGGCGGCGGGCCTATTACGGCGCGAATTACGACCGGCTGGTCCGAGTGAATCGGACGTACGACCCGACCAACTTCTTCAGCTATCCCCAAGCGATCGGCACCTGACCTTCGCGAACCGACGCGGCGGTGCGTCGGCCGCCGGAGCGGTGCGGTCCGCTTCGGGGTCGCCTCGGCCTCGCCGTTCCCGTCTTCCTCGTCGACACGGTGCACTTACCACCGTGGATACCCGGCACCGTCCTCACGGTCAACGCCGTACTCGGCGCGGTGGGCGCCACACCCGTGGGCGCCACACCCGTGGGCGCCGCGCTCACCGGGCATCGGCGATGGAGCAGCCTGATGGCATCGCAGGCCATCGTCGGCGGTGCCTTCGTCGCGGTGCTGTGCTGTGCGTACGTGCCGTCGGCACTCAGTATCTGCTGCGCTCTCGCCGCGGTCGTCCTGGTGACCGTCGGCGAACTGATCCAGAGCCTGATCGTGTCGCCCATCGTCAACGACTGTGCCACCGCGGCGAGTCGGGGCCGGTACAACTCGCTCTCCCAGATGGCCTTCAGCATCGGTGACGTGGTCACACCCGCGCTCATGACCACGCTTCTCGCCCGTGGGCCGGCCGCCACCTGGATACCGATGGCGGCCCTCGCCCTCGTCGACATGCCCGGTATCGCCCTGCTCGCCGGCCACCTCCCCGCGATGCGGCGACGTATCAATCACCCCAGCCTCACCGAACCCGACGGCCTGTAGGCGGCCATTGCTGTGCACGGGCCCACCGCCCGGTCAGTCGTCGGCCAGTCGTGTCCGCCAACTCGACACCGCGGGCTTCCAGTTGAGCGCCTGCCGTCCGCGGTCGTTGGCCGCGCCGCGCATGGCGGTGAGCTGGTAGCTGGTGAACCAGCCCAGCAACCGCTCGGCCAGTTGCGCCGGCACCGTCCGGGGCGGGGGCGCTCCGAGCAGACGGGCGTACTCGGGCAGCCAGACCGCGGCCTCGACCGGGTCGTCATCGGCCACGTTGAACACGCCGTCGGTATCCGCTTCCACGGCGCACACCGCGGCCCGTGCGGCGTCCTCGACGTGAAGGAACGAGGTGATCCCGGCGGCGGGCTCCGGCAGTGGCAGCCTGCCGCGCGCCACCGCGCCGCCGAACGCACCGGCGCGGTGATAGAGGGTGCCCGGCCCGTACAGGGTTCCGTAGCGCAGTACGGTCCCGGAGAGGTGTGCGGCGCCCAGTATCCGGCGCTCCAGTTCGGCGATGGCGCGCGTGGTGAGCGCCCAGCCCGGATCCGGTGCGTCGGCATACAGCGGTGCGTCCTCGGTGAGCACCGGCCCGCCGCGGGGAGCGGTGGCGAACGCGATGCTCTGCGCCACCATCCGTTCCGCCCCGGCGGCCTCGGCGGCCGCGATCAGATGCGCGGTGCCTTCGGTGCGGAGCCGGGCGGTCGGCTCGAAGCCCTCCGCGGTGGGGCCGCGCAGGGCGGTCAGCTGATGCACCACCACGTCCGGCCGGGCCGAGAGCACCGCCGCGCGCACCGCCTCGGCTTCCAGCGCGTCGGCCACCACGACGCCGTCCAGGGCCAGCCCGGCCGCCCGGGACGGCTCCCGTACCAGCGCGGTCACATGATGGCCGCGGGCACGGAGCAGCGGAACCAGTGCGCGGCCGATCACCCCGGTGGCCCCGGCGACAAGGACTCGCGCGGTCATACCGGGCTCCCGACCCGCATCAGGAGCCGGCAGGCGGGGTCGCCGTCCCGCAGACACGCGGTGGCGCAGTTGCGGGTGAGTTCGACCCCGAGCCCCTCCGACCAGCCGGCGTGGATGTCGGTGCACGGGCACTTGTAGCCGTCGAGCGAACCGGCCATCCGGACCATCACCACGGCGAAGTTCTGCCGCATGGTCAGCTCGATCTCCCCGTCCGGGAGCACCGCGGTCGCCCCGTCCCGCAGCTCGCTCGGGAACATCCACTCGGAACAGGCGTCGTACCGGCGGCGGAGCTCCTCGAGGTCCACCGCGGGCTTGCCGCCGAACTGACGGGCTATCCGTTTGCCCACCTGGACGGCCACATACCGCAGCGCCTCGGCGTTGATCTCATTGGCCACCGCGTGTCCGAACCGCTTCGCCACCCCCTGGTACCAGCGCGCGTCGTGCAGCCACCACTGCCGGTACACGTCCATGGTCCTGGGCCGGGGGCTCGTACCGGGGCTCGTACCGGGGCTCGTACCGGGGCTCGTACGGTCGACCTCGGTCATCGCACCTTCCCGTCCAGCTCGCCGGCGGCCACCCGGGCCCGGAAGCGTTCGCGCATCTCCCGCTTGAGCACCTTGCCGGTGGCTCCCTTCACCACCTCGCTCGGATCCATCCGCAGCGCTCCGGTCAGCTGCGGGAAGCCCGCGGCGATCAGCACCCGGTTGACCTCGGCCGTCCATCGGGCGTCGTCGGTCTTCGTGTCGGCCGCGTCCGCGGACACCTGCAGCAGGGCGTAGGCGTCGGCGGTGCCGTCGCCGTCCCAGTCCGCTCGTACGCCCTCGGGCGCGACCGCCACCACCGTGCAGTCGTCCAGCTCGGGCATCTCGCGCAGCAGCAACTCCTCGGTGCGGGTGCTGAACACGATGCCCGTGGGGGTGCGGATCGCGTCCGGCGCCCGGTCCAGGTGGTAGAAGTTTCCTTCCTCGTCCCGATAGGAGAGATCGCCGGTGAGCCAGTAGCCACCGAGCCGCAGCCGGTGGAAGGTCAGCGAGTCGTTCCAGTATCCGGGGGTGAGCGTGGGCGAGCGCACGCCGAGGCGGCCGATCTCGCCGGGTGGCAGCGGTGTGCCGTCCTCGGAGAGCACCGCCGCCTCGGCGAAGCTCATCGGTTTGCCGACGCAGCGCGAAAAGGACGACCTGCCGGGCTTGTGTCCGTTGTGGAAGAGCGAGTAGCCGGTCTCGGAGGAGCCGAGTCCATCGGTGAATACGGAGCCGGGGACCCGGCGCCGCTTCAGATCCCGTCCGACCGTCTCATGGCTGCCCTGCTCGATCAGCGCCTTGATATGTGTCTCGTGCGCCGCGTCCCCGGTGTTGTACCACGCCTCCACGCTGGACAGATCGCGGGCGGAGAGATCCTGGGCCGCCATCTCACCGTAGGTTCCGGCGAACGCGAACACCGTGGTGGGGTGGAACGACTCCATGGCGTCCAGGACGTCGATCCCCCGCTGGCTGGACAGCATCGATACGGGCGAGCGCAGCAGGAAGCCGAACAGCATGACCGAGATGGCGGCGTTGTGCGAGCCGGGCAGCGCGACCAGCAGCCTGCCCATCGCGGAGCCGACCGACAGCTTCAGCCGGTGCAGTTGCGCGTACAGCAGGGTCTGATGCGTGTGCGGAACGGCCTTGGGCATCCCGGTGGTGCCCGAGGAGTGCGAGATGATGATCGGATCGGTGGCGTGGTGGGAGTAAGGATAGGCCGCGGGGAGGGGCTCGCGGTTCTCCGCGCGGATGTCGGCCGCCGTGACACAGAAGCCGAGCCCCAGTTCGGCACGGTCCGGGGCGAGGACCGCGTGATGGGCCCGGTCGGTGACGGCCCCTACCGCGCCCTGGCGCCGCACATACTCGCGGGCGATCTCCGGACGGAGGTTGCCGTTGACGAAGGAGGGGATCGCGCCCAGGGAGGTGAGGGCGAGGAAGTTGATGGCGAACTCGGTGCTGGAATAGGTCTGGATCGCCACCGGGTCGCGGGGCCCGACGCCCTGTGCGTGGTACCAGCTCGCGTAGATCTCCACGGCCTCGTGCAGCTCGCCCAGGGTCAGCACCTCGGGGTGGCCGCCGTCCGGCGCCTGCCAGGTGGCATCGGTCCACAGGACCTGCTCGTCGAGCTCTCTGCCGTACGCCTTCAGCCGGTGGATCACATTCCCGGCCCCCAGGGCGGCGTCCTCGCTGATCCGCGCGCGTTCCTGTTTGGTGATCATGATGTGGTTCCTTGGATTCGGGCGGCCAGCTCGACCAGGCCGCGAAGGGTGCCGTACTCCCCCGAGGGGGTGGGCGGGATGTCGGGCGGGAGGCTCGGGACCGGATCGTCCCGGTCCAGCACGATCGCCACGGCCAGATCCGCGGCGGGTGGGCCGGTACGAAGCTCGCGGTGCGCCGCCGTGGTGCGCTCGGTGCCGGTCAGCTCGACCCCGATGAGCACGATCCGGTCCAGCTCCTCGTCCTCCAGCAGCAGTTCCGCGGTGGCCAGCAGCTCACCGGCCGGGTCCGCCACGGTGGACAGGCAGAGCAGCGGTCCGGTGATGGCGAACTCGAGGCTGAGCCGGCCGAGGACCGCGTTCGCGGTGGACTGCATGAACAACAGCGGATTGTGCACCTGCCCGGCCACCAGCAGACGGCTGCCGAGATCGAGGGTGGCGGCATCCCCCATCGTGCTGGCCAGGACCATGGCGGTCCTGGAGCCGTCGCCCGGCCGGGCGGTCAGACATCGCTCGACGGCCTGGTACACCATCGGATTGAAGGCGGACTCCACAAAGCCGGCGACGGGCGGCGCGGACGGACCGGATATCGCGGCGATCATGCTCGCTCCAGTACCAGCGCGGTGTTGGCGCCACCGAACGCGGCGTTGACCGTGAGCGCACGCCGGACGTCGGCCTTGTGGGGGCGGTTCGGCACATAGTCGAGATCGCAGTGTGGATCCGGTTCGGTGAATCCGGCGGTGGGCGGCAGGACCCCGTCCCGCAGCGCGAGCAGGGTGATCACGAGTTCCACCGCACCGGCCGCCTCCAGCAGATGTCCCGTGGTGCTCTTCGTCGAGCTCACCGGTGTGCGGGCCGCGTCCGCGCCGAAGAGCGTGCGCAGTCCGCGCGTCTCGGCGGGGTCGTTGTGCCGGGTCGCGGTGCCATGCGCGTTCACGTAGTCGATCCGCGGGCCGCGCGCACGCCGCAGGGCCCGGCCGGCGGCCGCGACCAGCCCGGCGCCTTCCGGATGGGGCCGCGCGATGTGGTGGGCGTCGCCGGCGGCGCCCCAGCCGGTCAGCGCAGCGAGCGCACGTGCTCCCCTGCGCCGGGCGCCGTCGACGGATTCGAGCACGATGGCGGCGGCTCCGTCCCCGAGGAGCAGACCGCTGCGGTCGGCGCAGAACGGCCGCACCATTCCGTCCCGGGAGAGGGCGAATCCCGAGTCGAACTTGGCCAGGTTCTCCTCCTCCACCAGGTACGCCCCCGCGCAGATCGCGGTCTCCGCCCGGCCGGAGGCGATGAGCTGGCAGCCATGCGCGATCGCCGCGGCCGAGGCGACGCACGCGCCGGTGAACGCCAGCCGGGGGCCGCGCACGCCGAGCGTGTCCGCGAGGGCCTCGGCCTGCCAGGCGGGCACGGTCTCAGCGGCGCCGCCGGAGACCGCCGCACCGGGAGAGCCGGGAGAGTCCCGGGCGCGCCAGAAGCGGGTCAGCCCGGTGAAATCGCCCGCGGCCCCCACCAGGACGGCGGCCGGCGCACCCGTCGGCAGCCCGGCCATGCCGACCGCCGCCGCGGCGACCTCGGCCAGCACGTCACGCAGCGGGGCGGCCGGGCCGTAGGCGGCGGCCAGGCCCGTTCGGTACGGGCCGATGTCGAAGCGGGTGATCGGCGCGAACGCGGGTCTCCCGTCGAAGACGCCCTCCCGCAGTGCGTCCGCCCCGGTGCCGAAGGCGGTACGCACCCCGAATCCGGTCAGCAGCACCTCACGACTCATGGACGTCCACCAGGTAGTCGGTGATCCGGCGGATCGAGGTGAACTCGGCGAGGAAGGCTTCCGCCGGCTCGATCTCCAGGCCGTACCGCAGCTCCAGTTGGTGCAGGAACCACACCAGCCCCAGTGAGTCCAGAGCGAGTTCGGCGTCGTCGTCCAGGCCGGGCGGCAGTTCGGCGAAGATCTTGGGGTCGGACAGCAGCTCCCGTACGGCGTCGACGGTGATCCCCGGCCGGGCCTCGGATTCCGCGGTCATGCCGTGGCGCCCCGCCCGACGACCTCGTTGATCAGGTCGCCCAGGTTCATCGCACCGGCCTGTTCGATGTCACCGTCGGGGAACTTCACGTCGAACCGGCGCTCCAGGCGGAGGAGCAGCTCGATCAGGCCCAGTGAGTCGATGTCGATTCCGCCGGTGCCCATGGGGCTGTCATCGCTGATCTCGTCCGCGTCGAGCGGATGGTTCATCTCCTCGCTGATCGTGCTGAGCACGAAGTCGCGGATCTCCTTCTGCAACGCCGTCTGCATGGTGCGCAACCTTTCTGTGCCACGGGAATCGATGGGGGTGGGCGGCAAGGGGCGGTCGGCGGGTCAACGGTCGGGAGTGCGGGCGAGCAGGGCGTCGCGGCGCCTGACGAGCTTGCCGTTGGAGGTGCGGGGCAGGTCCGCCAGGACGTGGACGACGCGGGGCACCTTGTAGTCGGCCAGCCGGTCCCGGCACCAGCGCAGCAATTCCCCCGACGAGGGGCCATCCGGCGCGACGGACACATAGGCTTCGGTGGCGCCGGCGTGCACGACCACGGCCCCGTTGACCCCGGGGTGCCGGCACAACACGGCTTCGACCTCGGTCAGATCGACCTTGAGGCCGCCGATGACCACCAGGGAGTCGCCACGGCCCAGCAGTCGCACGGCGCCGGAGGAATCCAGTTCGGCCCGGTCGTGGGTGTGCAGCCAGCCGTCGGCGTACCGGTCGCCGCCGGAAGCGTGCAGATAGGGTGAGCCGTCCGGCAGCCAGACGTCCAGCTCGCCCTCGCGGACGCGCAGCCGCACACCGGGTGCCGGCCGGCCGACCGAGGGCCTTGAGGCGCCACTCACCTCCATCGCGATGACGCCGGTCTCGGTGGTCCCGTACGACTCGCCGACCCCGGTGCCGAACCGGTCGGCGAACCGCGCGGCGGTCTGCGACGGCATGATCTCCCCGCCCGAGACCGCCGCGCGCAGGGCGGGCAGCGCGGGCAGGTCCCGAGCGGTGCTCAGCAGCTCGTAGTGGAACGGCGTGCCGAAGATGACGTGGATGTCGTGACGCGAGGCGGCGGCCAGGATGTCCTTGGCCGACACCCGTCGCGCGAAGACCGCCGAGACGCCTGCGGCGAGGGAGTGCAGCACCCCGGCGATCAGGCCGAAACTGTGCGCGGTCGAGCTCAGCAGCAACACCCGCTCGCCCGGGGTCGGCATCCCCTCGATCCGGGTGAACCGCTCGATCTCGGCCGCCAGGGAGGCCGCGGTCCGCCCGATCACCTTGGGCAGGCCGGTGGAACCCGAGCTGAACTGCACCAGCCGGTGCTCGGTCGCCGCCGGGCGGCCGTCCGGGTACCGGGAGGTGACCACCTCGTACCGGGGCTCGAACCTGAGCGACGAGCGGCCCGCCGTACCCGCGCCGACCATGAACTGCGGGTGGCACAACGAGCGCAGGGCGTCCACTTCCGACGGTTTGAGCCGGTGGTCGACCAGCATCACCTGGGCGCCCAGTTGCCACAGCGCGAGCAGTACCTCTATCTGGGTGCAGCTCGGTGGTATCTGGAGCATCACCGTATGCCCCTCGCCGACGCCGTGCCCGGCGAAGACCGCCGCTTCCACGGCCACGGCGGCCCGGACCTCTCCGCGGCTCACCGGGTGGTCACCGTGGACGAGGTAGGGCAGCTCGCCGGGATGGGCGTCGAACAGGGTGTCAAGGAGCTCCCGCATGCGGACGCTCATCAGTTTTCCTTGCAGAATTCGCCGATGGGAAAGCCCACATGGCGCTGGTCCGTGGCCAGGTAGCCGAGGAGTTCGTCGCCGCGCCGCAGCTCGGTGACGTTGTGGACCTTGCCGCCGGGCCCGAGCACCCGCACATGCCAGTCGTCCTGGACGGTGAGGCTCACCACGATGTCGTCGGCCGATCTCGCGGTGATGGTCAGCAGCGGCCGGGACTCCAGCTTGGCCCGGCCGACGGTGACCGGCCGGGTCCGGCCCTCGGCGTTGACCGCAAGCGTCGTGCTGCCCGAGCGCAGCTCGCTCAGGTAGTTGGTCCGGTTCTCCGGGCCGAGCACATAGGAGTGCAGGGCGCCGGCGTTGACCCGGAACGGGCGGGTCGGCATGTACGGCAGCGGATGGGTCTCGCTGCAGCACAGGATGAAGCCGGTCGAGTACGAGCCGACCAGGATGCCCTCGTCCTCGGCGAAATGCGTGCAGGTGTCCACACACACCCGGTCGCCGAGCCCGTGGTGCTCGATGCGGTCGACGGTCAGCGTGGTCAGCTCCAGCGGAGTGGTGCCGGCCTCGAGCAGCCGGGCCAGCGCGAACACCTCGCCGGCGTCGGAGGGAGCCAGCAGGACTCCGTCCGAACCGCGTTCCAGCACCTCCAGGACGGTGGCGGCTTCTTCCAGATCGGCGCAGACGGTGATCAGCTTTCCGGCGGAGCGGTCCGCGGCGGCGAGCACGATCTCCAGCGGGATCTTGGTCGGGTCGGCGAAGCGGACCACGGTGAGGGGCAGCGCGACGGCGGCCTCGCACGCCAGCCTCAGCGACGGTTCGTCGTGTACCTCGACCCACGCGGCGGTGTCGGCGCCGAGGTCGTACAGCTCCTTCTCCTCGGTCACCACCGTGGTGGTGATGCCGGTGACGGTGGGGGGCAGTGCGGCGAGGACGGATGCGTCATCGCAGAGCACGCCCTGCATCCGCGTATGGATGGCGGCGTCGACGATGGATTCGAGCTGGGGCTGCGGAACGGCTCGGAGATCGATCCATGCGAACTTCATGCGGCTCCTGTCGCGATCGTCGGGGGGTGGGGGGTCGTTCCGGCATCGACGGCGTGCACGACGGCGGCCAGTCGCGCCACCAACGAGGAGGGTGAGGGCGAGGAGAAGATCCGACGGCCGACCGCGAGGCCGCGGCAGCCGGCGAGCATCAACGAGGTCGCGTGACTGATCAGGTCCGAGCCGTCGGGCGGGCCACCCGCGGCGAGGACCGGCAGCGGACAGCTGTTCACCACCTCGGCCATCCGGTCCATCGGCAGCGCGATCGAGGTCTTCACCAGGTCGGCACCGAGATCCGCGGCGATGTTGACCGCGTGGGCGAGCAGCGCGGGATCGTGCGGATCGGCGATCCGCGGCCCCCTCGGATAGATCATCGCGAGCAGCGGCATGTTCCAGATGTCGCACGAGGCCGCGACGGCCCCGAGATCCGTGAGTTGCCGGTGCTCGGTGTCCGATCCGAGATTCACATGCACGCTCACCGCGTCCGCGCCCAGCCGTACGGCCTCTTCGACGTCGCCGACGAGCACCTTGGCATCGGTGTCGGCCGCGTGCACCGTACCCGCACTCAGGTGAACCACCAGGGCGCAGCGGCGCAGGATATCCGGTGCGATCGCCCGCGCCCGGCCCTTGTGGACGACGACCGCGTCCGCGCCGCCGTCCACCAGCGCCCTCAACAGCCCGTTCCAGCGGGCCTGGGACACCACCGGCCCATCGGACACACTGTGGTCGAGCGGGACGAAAAGATATCTTCCGTCCCCGACGCCCGAGAGCCGCCGCATCCGGAATGATTTACCAATATCGGTCATGTGCCAGGCACACCTCTCCCAAGGGGCGAACCACGCAGGGGGATTGCTCGGCCAGAATGGCACGTCCACGCAGAGCCGAGCGGATATCGAATCTCCATCACTCTGCGGTTATGCGGCTCTGAGGAATTTCTGAGATTGCTCTGACAGGCTGTCCGACGGCTATTCCGCCGGAGCCGAAAACCGCGTTTTCGAGGAGGCTGCTGTGACCGCCTTGACCGACCCGGTACGCATCTCGATCGCCTGTCACGGCGGACGTGGTCACACCGCCAGGCTGGCGGAGGCCGTACGAGCCGGGGCGAGCCGGGTCCCGCACACCGAGGTCGCCTCCATCCAAGTCGACCGGATCACCGGTCAGGAATGGCATCGGCTCGACGACGCCGACGCGATCATCTTCGGTGCGCCGACCTATATGGGCACGGCCTCGTCGGCCTTCCACGCCTTCGCGGAGGCGAGCGCCCGACGCTGGCTCACCCGCCGCTGGCAGGACAAGCTGGCGGCGGGTTTCACCAACTCCGGCTCGATGGCCGGAGACAAGGCCGGAACCCTGGGCTTTTTCGCCACCCTCGCCGCACAGCACGGCATGCTCTGGGCCAGCCTCGGCCTGCCCCCGGGTGGAATTCCTCCTCCGGAAGCGAATTCGACCTGAACCGGCTCGGCTTCTTCCAGGGCGCCGCCGCGCAGTCCGCGGTGGACGACCGATCCGGTGCGGTGCACAAGTCCGACCTCGCCACCGCGGAACATCTCGGGCACCGGGTCGCGGAACTCACCCGGACCCTGGTCGCGGGCAGACGAGCGCTGGAGCCGTGAGACACCGGCCCGCGGCGCCGGCCGCGGCCGGGGGCGAGGGCCGCGCCGCGGCCACCTCCGCCCGGCAGTGGTGGACCGTGGCCGTGGCGGTCCTGGCGCAGACGCTGGTCCTGCTGGACAACACGGTCCTCAACGTGGCGATGGAAACCCTCGCCGATCCGGTGCACGGGCTCGGGGCGAGCTCCGCCGACCTGGCGTGGGCCAACGCCTCGTACTCGCTGGTCTTCGCCGCGGGCAGTTTCGCCGGAGGCGCCCTCGCCGACCGCTACGGGCCGCGCCGCATCCTGGTCACCGGGCTGATGCTGCTGGCCGGCGCCTCCACACTGGCCGCGTTCTCGGACGGGGCCACGGAGCTGACCGTCACCCGCGGTTTCATGGGCGCGGGCGGGGCGCTGATCACCCCGGCGACGCTGGCGATCGTCACCCGCGCCAGCGCCCCGGCCGACCGGACCCGGGCGATCGCGGTCTGGGCCTCCGCGGGCGGCGCCGCCGTCGCGCTCGGACCGGTGGTGGGCGGTGCGCTGCTGACCCGGTTCTGGTGGGGCTCGGTGTTCCTGGTCAACCTTCCGGTGGTGGCGGTGTGCCTGCTCGGCATATGGCTCCTGGTGCCCGGGCTGCGCTACGCCGAACGCAGGGTGCTCGACCCGCTGGGCCTCGCGCTCTCCGTACTGGGGCTGGGTCTTGTGGTGTACGGCGTCATCCGGGGCGGCCGCCCGGCCGGCTGGTCGAGCCCGGCCACGCTGCTGCCCCTGGCGGTCGGTCTGGCCCTGCTGGCGACGTTCGTGATGTCGCAGAGCCGCCGAGCCGCGCCGGGTTTCGATGTGCGCCTGTTCGCCGAGCCGCGCTTCGCGGGCGGCACGGTGACCCTGCTGCTGCTCTTCTTCGGCCTGGCGGGGCAGCTCTTCTACTGCGCCTTCTATCTGCAGGGGGTGCACGGGCTGTCGACGCTGGCCGCCGGGGCCGTGATGTCGGCCGCCGCGGGCGGCATCGTCCTCGGCAACCAGATCTCCCCGGCGGTGTCCCGGCTGCTGGCCGTCCGCTGGTGCGCGGTCGCCGGGATACTCCTGTCCAGCATCACCTTCGGCGGCTATGTGTTCTTCGACGCGGGCACCCCGGTGGCCTGGATCGCCGGGATGCTCTTCGCGCAGGGCGCCGGTATCGGCCTGGTGGTGGCGCCGATGACGGCGGAGATGATGGCCTCCCTGCCCCCGCGCTACACCGGCGCCGGCGCGGCGATCAACGCCGCGGCCCGGCCGGTGGGCAGCACCCTCGGGGTCGCGGTGCTCGGCTCGGTGCTCGCCACCGCCTACCGCGGGGCCATCCGGCCCTCGCTCACCGATCTGCCTCCCGGGTCACGGGAGACGGCCCTGGACTCCGCGGAGGCCACCCGGGCGGTGGCGCGGTCGCTGAGCCGCCCCGATCTCCTCGCCGCCGCGAACCGGGCCTATCTGCACGCCATGTACGTCACCGCGGCGTGGACGGCGCTGCTGTCCGTGGCCGGTGCCGTTCTCGTCATCGGATATTTCCGGCCGCGACCATCAACGACGGAGGCAGGAAGTGGACATGGGGCTGCGCCATCTTCGGATCGTGCTCACCGTGGCTGAGTCGGGCAGCATCAGCCATGCGGCCGCCACTTTGAAGATCGCCCAATCCGGCCTGTCCACCCAGCTCAGACGCATTGAGCAGGAATTCGGCGGGCCGCTGTTCCGCCGCCGCCCGCATGGTGTCGAGCCGACCGAGCTCGGCGTCCATGTCCTGGGCAGAGCACGGCAGTTGCTCGACGAGTTCGGTGATCTGCTCTCCACGGCACGGACCCTGGCCCAGCCGGCCGAACCGCCACAGGCCGTCGGGCTGGGCGGGGTGGACAACCCCTGGGTTCCCCTGATCGCCGTGCTCATCCGGGAGCGGCTGCCGCATCACGAACAGCTGACCTATCTGGAACCCTCCTCCCAGGCCGTGCTGGAGCTGCTGCGCACCGAGAAGATCGCGCTCGCGGTCATCAGCGAGTTCCCGGATGTCGTGCCGCCCCCGGTCCGCGAGTTCACCGTCCGCGACCTCGATACCGAACCGGTGCTGATCGGCCTCTCCCCCGGCCACCGGCTGGCCCATCGGCAGCTGATCACCCTGGAAGAACTGGCCGAGGACACCTGGGTCGCCCCCGGCGACCGCTCCGACGGTCTCGGCCTGAGCCTGAGGATCGCCTGCGAGCGTGCGGGGTTCACCCCTCGGTTCCGGTATTTCGGCGCCGACCAGACGACCGCGGCGGCCATCGTGAGCGCCGGGAACGCGATCGGGGCCTTCTTCGCGCCGGGCGACCACTGCCCGGGGGTCGCGCTGAAACGGCTGGCGAACGGCCGGCTGTGGCGCCGGACCCGGCTGGTGTGGGACGCCGAGTCGCCGCTGGCCGGGCTCGCCGAAGATCTCGACAGCGGTGCCCTCGACTGGCGCCGGCCGCAGGCCTCATGAGCCGGGCCCTGGCCCCGATCGCGTCAGTGCCCGGAAACATCCGGCCGTCTGCCTCCCGCGGAGAGGCAGGAGGCGATCGTCCGTTGCCGTGGAATGGTCTCCCCCACCCGCGCCGCCGGCAGCTCCACGGTGAACAGCGCACCGTGCCCCGGCCGTCCGGCGGCGGTGATCCGCCCGCCATGGCTTTCGACCACCTCGCGGGCCAGCGCCAGTCCGAGCCCGAATCGTCTGCCGCGGCCGGCGGCCCCCCTGGCGAACCGCTCGAACATGCGGGTGGCCTCCTCCGGTGCGAACCCCACGCCGGTGTCGCGTACGGACAGCGACACGATGCCGGGAAGCGGGGCATCCACGGACACCACGACCTCCCCACCGGGCGGAGTGTGCCCCATCGCGTTGTCGACCAGCGCGGCGATCACCCGGCGCAACGCCGACGTGGTGCCCATCACCACATGCCGCCCCGGCCCGCACCGAAGACCCACGGTCAGCTGCATCGCCTGGGCCCGGGCGTCCTCGGCGGACACCGCCTCCTTGGCGAGCGTGGCCAGGTCGACCGGATCGCGGGATCCCGGCGACTGGGACAGCCGCGCGGACAGCAGCAGATCGTCTATGACGTCACCGAGTTGCCGCGTTCCGGTCACCAGGCGCCGCAGGTCGGTGGCGAGCTGCTGCGGGGTGGCCGAGCCGGAGCGCCGGACCAGCAACTGGGCGCGGGTGTGCAACTGGGTCAGCGGTGTGCGCAGTTCATGACTGGCGTCCGCGACGAATCGCCGCTGCCGGTCCAGTGCCTCGGAGAGCGGCCGCATCGCCCGTCGCGCGAGCACACCGCTGGCGACGGCGACGAGCAGCAGACCGACCGCCTCGGCCGCCGCGAAGGCGAGCAGCAGATGGTTGCGGTCGGCGCGCTGGAACCGTTCGCCGTAGGCTGCCTGAACGACCTCCGCGCCACGCCATGCGGTGCGCACCGTGTACTCCTCGCCACCTCGCCGCACCCGTTCCAGCACCGCGGGAGCGCCCGCGCGGACCGCGGCCAGGCTGGATCTCACAGGTAGCCCGGCGGGGGTGCCGGGGGTGCTGCTGATCACCCCGTCCCGCTCCACAGTCATCCACACGCACACCGGCGGGCTGTCGATGGTGTTGTGGTCGATCCCCCACTGGGTTTCGCGCTCCGCGTCGGCGCGTTGGGCGAACAGCATGACGCCATAGACGATGACCCCGATGATCAACATGATCACCGACATCACCAGCGAGATGCGCCGGGTTATCGTCCACTGGGCGGAGGAGAGTCTCCGCTGCTCGGGGGTCGGCGCCGTGCGACGCGGGAAACGGATCGGAATCGAATTCACAGCGTCCCCATCTGGTAGCCGCGCCCGCGCACGGTGCGGACGACATCACGGCCCAGTTTCCGCCGCAGGTAGTAGACATAGGTGTCGACAATGGACTCCGCCGAGGTATCGGGAAACACCCGCTCGCGAAGGTGTGAACGGTCGTGCACGATCTTGGGGCCTTCGGCGAGCGCGTGGAGCAGGCCGAATTCCCGCAAGGACAGCTCGATGCCCGTGCCGTCGGCGAGGCGGACCTCGCGGCGCCGCAGGTCCAGCTCTCCCTCGCCGAGCGGAAGGATTTCGGCGCCCGAGAGGTCGCGCCGGTGCAGCGCGCGCACCCTGGCCAGCAGTTCGTCCACTTCGAAGGGCTTGACCAGATAGTCGTCCGCGCCCGAATCGAGGCCGGTGACACGCTCGCCGAGTTCGCCCAGTGCGGTCAGCACCAGGACCCGGGTGGTCACACCGACCCGCCGTAATCGTTTCACCAGGTCCAGGCCCTCGATGCCCGGAAGCATGCGATCGACCACCATCACCTGATGTCGTCGGCTGAGCCCGAGATGAAGCCCCCGGTGGCCGTCGAATGCCACCTCGACCTCGTAGCCCTCTGAGCTGAACAATTCCGCCAGCATGTCTGCGGTTTCCCGGTCGTCCTCGATCAGTAACAGCCGTGTCTGATCCGCAGTCGACCGGTCTATATCGGCTGGATAGATCATTCGCTTATCTTGGCAGTCCGGATGTGGGCACAGCGCGTCGTATCTCGGCCGTCGGGCGACCAGTCCACAACGCTTCGCAATCCTCGCGATGGGGCCGAAGGCACCCCATCGCGCTGCCGGGCCGACCGGTGGCTCCTCGGCCACCTCCCGGGCCGGCGCCCGCACCAGGTCGTTGAGGTGGTGGCGGCCGGGGCTCGGGGAGGTCAGCAGCCGGGCGTCGACCAGCCGTTCCAGGGTGTCCTGGGCCTGGTGTGTCCTGCGCCTGGTGGACCCGGCAATCCAGCATGACCGCCACCGGGAGTATCCAAAGGGCTTCTATCGTCTCGACGGCGCCGACCGCGTCAGCTCCTCACGATGCCGCGCAGGAGCAGATCGATGAGCCGGGTGGCCAGGTCACGCTGATCCTCGCCGGCGGCCATGAGGCTGATCCCGCCGAGCGCCATCAGCACGTCCTGGGCGTCGACCTCCGGCCGCGCCGCCGACCGGCCCTCCCCGGACGACAGCAGGTGGTCGATCGCCTCGGCCAGCAGGGTCCGGGTCTGCAGCCGCTCGCTGTCGTCGGTCAGCACCACTCTCAGCGCATCCGCCATCCCGCTCTTGGCGGCCATGAAGTCAATGAAACGCTCCATCCAGGTCCGCAGCGCGTCCACCGGTGGCAGCGTGGCGGCGAGGTGCGGCGCCGCCTCGCACAGGCGCCGCACTTCTTGCCGGTAGACCGCCTCGACCAGGAGTTCCTTGGACGGGAACCGGCGGTAGAGGGTGCCGACGCCGACGCCGGCCTCGCGGGCGATGTCCTTGACCGAGGCCCCTGATCCCTCACGGGCGAAGACGGCCGCCGCCGTCTCCAGCAGCCGGTCCTCGTTGCGTTGCGCGTCGGCGCGCAGCGGCCTGCGGTGCCGCGCCGCGTTCCCCTCGATGCCGGTCAATCCGGGTCTCCTCTCGCCACCACTTGCAAACGGAACTGGTTCCGCTTAGTGTCGAGAAAGCGAACCGGAACCCGTTCCGGATACGAGCGTACGACGGCCCACCGCCATCGCGCCACCGGCCGCGCGCTCGCCCCCATGTCACCATCTCCTGGAGCGCGTCATGACCGACCACCTCATCACCACCCCCTTCGGGGCCCGGACCACCGCTGCCGAGGTCCTGGACCGCGTCGACCTCACCGGCAAGCGCGCCCTCGTCACCGGAGCGGCCTCCGGCATCGGACGCGAAAGCGCACGCGTCCTGGCCGCCGCCGGTGCCGAGGTCACCATCGGCGTCCGCGACCTGGCGGCGGGCGGGCGGGCCGCCGAGGAGATCTGCCCGGCGAGCGGCCCGGGAACGGTGCACGCCACGATGCTCGACCTCGCCGACCAGAGCTCGGTACGCGCCTTCGTCGATGCTTGGCGTGGACCGCTGCACATCCTGGTCCTCAACGCCGGTGTGATGGCCTCTCCACTTCAGCGGACGAAGGAGGGCTGGGAGACGCAGTTCGCCACCAATCACCTCGGCCACTTCGCCCTCGCCACCGGTCTGCACGGCGCCCTGGCGGCGGCCCGTGGCGCACGTGTGGTCGCGGTCAGCTCGGTCGGCCACGTCAACGGCGAGGTGCTCTTCGACGACATCAACTTCGAGCGACACCCCTACGACCCGTGGGCGGCCTACAGCCAGTCCAAGACCGCCAATGTGCTGTTCGCCGTCGAGGCGAGCCGCCGCTGGGCATCGGACTTGATCGCCGTCAACGCCCTCAACCCCGGCCGTATCACAAGCACCCGGCTCGGCCGCCACATCGGGGACATCTCCCACAGCCCCGCCTCGTTCGACCCCACCAGCACCGACGTGTCCTGGAAGAACATCGAGCAGGGGGCCGCGACCTCCGTACTGCTCGCCGCCTCCCCGCTGACCGAGGGCGTGACCGGCCGGTACTTCGAGGACTGCAACGAGGCCGGACCCCATCAGCCCGGTGTCCGGCGCGGAGTGGCCGCCCACGCACTGGACGCTCGCCACGCGGCCCGCCTGTGGCAGACCTCCCTCGACATGCTCGCGACCACGGCAACCGCCGTCTGACCACGCCATCCCCCAGGGGGTCCGACGAGAGGAGAACTATTCGCTTGCACGGATGCCCGTCAGACCTTCGGCTCGACCACGGGACGTGCGGCGGCCGTCGCCTCAGATGACCGCGGTGGTCGCCGCCGTTCCGCCGCACCCCAAGACCGGGTGGGGCCGACGTCACCGACTGACTCAGCGTCCCGCGCTCTGACCGCCGTCCACGTGCACGATCTCGCCGGTGACGAACGAGGCGTTCTCGAGATAGACGATCGCGTTGACCACATCGTCGATCTCCCCCATCCGGCCGAGCGGGTGCATTGCGGCGAGGGCCTCTTGTGTCTCGGGCGGATGCATGGGAGTACGGATGTTGCCCAATGCGACGGTGTTGACCCGGATGCCACGGGCCGCATACTCGATCGCCAGCTCCCTGGTGACCGCGTTCAGTCCGCCTTTGGTCAGCGAGGCGAGCGCTGAGGGCGTCTGTGAGTTGGCGTGGTCGACCAGGCTCGTGGAAAGGTTCACCACGTGGCCGCCACCGTCCCGGGAGAGCATCGCGGCGACGGCGCTGCGGGAGGTTTCGAAGAAGCCACGCAGGTTGACCCCGGTCACGAGGTCATAGTCCTCGTCGGTGAAGTCGGTGAACGGCTTGGAGACGAAGACCCCGGCGTTGTTGACGAGCGTGTCGACTCGCCCGAACCGGGCCAGGGTCTCGTCCACGATACGGGCGCCCACGCCCGGTTCGGACACGTCACCACTGACGGTCAGCACGCTGGGATCGCTCGACTCGTCCAGGGAGCGGGCGGTCGCGGTGACCGCGTAGCCGAGCTCGCGGTAGGCGGCGACCAGGGCCGCGCCGATTCCTCGGGAAGCCCCGGTGACGATGGCGACCTTCTGCACCGTGTTCATTCGACCACCGCTCTCTCCTGTTTCAGGCGCAGTTGCGATCCGGACGATCGGTCATGCCCGACCGTCGGACTGTCGCCTGTCAGTCCGCGGTTGCCCCGTTGTCTCCATCATGCGCCCGACAGCGGCGCACCCGCATGCCGGGGCGCCGGCACCGGTCTCCCCCGGTGCCGGCGCCCCGGCGTGTCGCGTCAGGAGGCAGGGCTCAGTCGAAGAGCGGGCCGACGGCGCGGCTGCGCTTGATCTCGTAGCCACGCCCGCTCACGCCGCCATGCTTCAGTCGCGTGGAATCCTCTACGCGCCCGATTTCTGCGTGAACGCCGGCGGCCTGATCTTCCTGGAGGAGCAGCTCCTCGGCCAAAGCGCACACGCCGAGGCGCGCGTCCGCCAAGTCGGTGTCCGCGTGGCCGAGGTGATCGACCGCTCACGGCGCACGGGCGTACCCACCGCGGACGCCGCCACCGAACTCGCCCGGGCACGACTGCGTCCGTGACGCGCCGCGCGGACGAGGCCCGACGACGCCCGATGGCCCCCGATGGCCCCCGATGGCCCCCGATGGCCCCCGATGGCTAGAACCGCGGCATTCCGGAGGGCGGTTCCGGGATCGCCCGCCTTGCCGTCACCGCCTCGATGAACTCCCGTGGCGGGAGGTAGGCGTGGGCGGTGACGTAGTGGAGGACGAGATTGGGGGCGATGAGCCACCGGCCGTCGCGGGCCAGGAGCCTGATCTCGGCGCTGCCGAGGGTGATCTCGGTGCCGTCGACGTTCACCACGACGGGATAGGGCGGCTTTCCCTGCGGGTGTGGGAGGGTGCAGCTCTGCCAACCCCGCATGCGATTGGTGGAGTTGTCCCGACAGAGGACCGCGAGGGCGTGGACGAATTCCGTCGGCACCTCACCGCGGGGAAACTCCTGCCGCTCCAGCCACCCGACATTGACCGCCTGGACGCCCTGGGGCACCCCGATGCCGGGGGTGTAGGTGTAAGGGGAGCCGTCCTCGTACCGCACCGCGTGTTCCTCTCGTACTCGTGAGGCGTCCCTGATGGCCGCTGCCCCGGCGACAGTACGGTGTGGCGCGCTCCGCACACCGACCGGGTCAGCGTGCCAGCCGCCCCAGCAGCGAGGAGGCCGCCATGATACCGGCCGCGGCGGCCAGGAGCAGGACGGCGTAGTCGAGTGCGAGATGGTGCGGGGTGCCCAGCAGCAGTCCGCGCAACGCGTCGACCTGGTAGCTCAGCGGATTGGCGGTGCTGACGGCCTGGAGCCAGCCGGGCATGAGCGCCACCGGGTACAGCGCGTTGGAGCCGAAGAACAGCGGCATGGTGATGGCCTGCCCGACGCCCATCAGCCGGTCGCGGGTCAGCACGATCCCGGCGATGGTCATCGACAGGCAGGCGAAGAAGGCCGAGCCCAGGATCACCGCGACGGCCACCCCGAGGAGCCGCAGCGGATTCCAGGTCAGCGCCACCCCGAGCAGGGCCGCGATGACGATCACCACGACCGCCTGGATCAGCGCCTTCACCCCGGAGGCGAATGCCTTGCCGGTGATCAAGGCGGCTCGCGGGGTGGGCGTGACCAGCAGTTTGGTGAGGATACCGGCGTCACGCTCCCAGATGATCTGGATCCCGTAGAAGATGGCGATGAACATCGCGGACTGGGCGATGATGCCGGGCGCGAGATAGTCGATGTACGGCGTGCCGCCGGTCGGTATGGCCTTGAGCCGGGTGAAGGTCTCGCCGAAGATCAGCAGCCAGAGGGCGGGCTGGACGGCCCGGGTGTAGAGCTCGGTGCGGTCGTGCCGCAGCTTCTGCAGCTCGACCACGCACATCGCGACGACCCGCGCGGGCAGCACCCGCCAGCCGGTGCGGGCGCGCGGCGGGGTCAGCAGCGGATCGGGCCGTCCATCCGGGACGAGCCCTGCGGCATCAGCCGACCCGGGACGCGGTGCGACGGGTGCTTCGGACATCGCGGAAATCTCCTCCCTGCTCGTCGAGGCCACTTCCGGCGACGTCCCGGAAGACGTCCTCCAGAGTCGGCTTCGGATCGGCCTCGCCCTCCGCCCGGCGGCGGCCGGCCAGCTCGGAGCGGAGCTCGCCGGGCGTGCCGAGTGCGTGAATCCGGCCGCGGTGCATCAACGCGACCCGGTCGCAGTACTGGTCGGCCTCGTCCATGTAGTGCGTGGTGACCAGCACGGTCATCCCGGTGGCCTCCCGTACCGCGTTGATGTGCTCCCACACGCTGGTCCGGGCGATCGGGTCCAGGCCGATCGTGGGCTCGTCCAGCATCAGCAGCCGGGGCGCGCTGACCAGGGCCTGGGCCAGCTCCAGGCGGCGGACCATGCCGCCGGAGTACGTTTTGGCGAGCCGGTCGGCCGCCGAGGTGAGGTCCACCGCCTCCAGCACCCGCGCCACGCGGTCGGCCCGCTCCCGGCGGGTGACGTCGAACACGCGGGCGAACAGCTCCACGTTCTCCCGGCCGGTGAGCCCAGCGTCGGCGGACAGCTGCTGCGGTACGTAGCCCAGCAGCCGACGGACCGCCATCCGCTCCTTCGCGGCGTCGTGCCCGAACACCCGCACCATGCCGGCGGGGACCGGCAGCAGTGTGGTGATGCAGCGGATCGCGGTGGTCTTGCCCGCTCCGTTGGGCCCCAGCAGCCCGAAGACCTCGCCCGCCCGGACCGACAGCTCCAGGTCGTCGACCGCCTTGGTCTCCCCGAACGTGTACCGCAGGCCCTCGCAGACGAGCGCGGCCGGAGATGTGCTTTCCTGGGCGTCGGTCATACCCCATCCACCTCCTCATGAAGGTTCTCGGCCAGCTTGCGCAGCGCCGGAACGGCCGCGGCCAGCGCCGCCCGGTCGCTCTCGGACAGCCGCGCCACCTGCTCACGGACCAGTGCGCCACGCCGTGCCTGCCACTCCCGCAGCCGGCTCTCGGCGGCGGTGGTGGTCGTCAGCCGTGCCGAGCGCCGGTCCTCGGGATCGGTCTCGCGGTGCAGATAGCCCGCCTTCACCAGCTGGTTGACCAGGGTGGAGACCGAATTGCCCGCGAGGTAGAGCTCCTTGGCCGCGGCCGATACCCGGATCCCGGGCTGGGCCATGACCAGCCGCAACAGCTCCACCTGGGCACCGCGCAGCCGCGGCTCCGTCATCTCGGCCCGCAGCCGCCGCCGGATCAGCCGCTGGACGCCGCCCAGCACATCGGCGAACGAATCGGGGAACTCCTCTGTCGCCATGTCTCCACTTTACCTCTCAGTGAGAGGTAATTTTCACCACCCGAACCCGTCGGCGTCCGGCGGATCACCTCACAAGAACCACACAAGGCCGTCCCCTACCGTCCCGTGCCCACGGAACGAAGATCGTCCAGGGAACAGAGGGACCACCATGAGTGAGATACGTCGGCACGGGATAGGCCGGCGCCACTTCCTGTACGGCGCGGCCGCGGTGGCGGCCGGCGTCATGAGCAACACCGGGTGCACCCCGGAGGACGCACGGGGGTCGAACGGCCAGAGTGGCGTGCCGGTCATCGCCGTAGACACCCCAGCGGCGATCGCTCACGGTGAGCCCGTTTATGACCGGGGTGAACGGGGCCAAGTGGTACGACGACGCCTACGGGATGTGGGACCCGAAGCACAACCGCCCCGCTCCGGGCATCGTCGGAAAGATCAAGAAGGCCGGGGTCGGGATGATCCGGTATCCCGGCGGCACCTCCTCCAATCTCTTCAACTGGCGGGCGGCCGTGGGGCCTCAGGAGAGCAGGGGCCGTCAGGTCGAGGGGAAGCAAGGCGACACCGCCGACAGCCGGTTCGGCCCGGACGAGTACATGGCCTTCGTCCGGGAGGTCGGCGCCACTCCGCAGATCATGGCGCCGTTCGCCAACTCGACCCCGGATGAGATCGCCGACTGGGTGGCGTACATGAACGCACCCCAGGGGACGACGTGGGGCGACCTCCGGGCGCGGAACGGCCACCCCGAGCCCTACGGCGTGCGCTACTGGGAAATCGGCAACGAGCTGTTCGGCACGTACCAGCGCTACTGGATGAGCGCCGATGACGACAAGGCCATGCGGCAGTACGCCTTCGGGGGCACCCAGCGGCAGAAGCGCCAGCGCGTCGGGACACCCACCGATCACCGGCCAGCCGCCGCGGTGAGCAACGGCCAACCGAACCAGAGCTTCACCGTCTGGTACCCGCCCGTCGTACCCAAGAGCCAGACCATCCGCGTCGATGAGGATACGTGGCGCGAGGTCGCCGATCTCGCCTCAGCGGGGGCGGACGACCTCGTCTACACCTTCGCGCCGGAGAGCGGCGGCATTCACTTCGGCGACGGTCGGCACGGGAAGATCCCCAGAAGGGCGCGAAGATCACCGCCGACCACCCCCGACGCGATCGTGCGCGAGCAGCTCAGTGACTTCTTCCACGGCGGCGGACATATCGTGGCCAGCGAAGTGAAGGACAACGCCGAGGTTTCCACCCGGGAGACGCCGCTGGGCTCCTCCTATGACGCGCTGGTCACCACGGCCGCCCTCGACAAGGACGGAGCCCTGAGCGTCCTCGTCATCAACCGCTCACCGGAGGACGACATCAAGTCCCGGGTCGAGCTGGGAAGTTTCCGGCATGCCACGACGGTCGACGTGTCCGTGGTGGCGGGCAGGACCTATCACGACTTCAACGACGCCGAGCACCCCGACGCCGTCACCATCAAAAAGTCTCGCGCCACAGCCCACGGCACCTCCCTGACCTGGACGTATCCAGCACATTCGGTCACGCTTCTGCGATTCCCACCGCCCACGTCGAGCTAGGCCTGTCCGGCGGATCAAGGTCTAGGCAAGTTCCAGTTCGCCGACGCGCTGGTCCCCGCTCATCTCTCCCGTCAGTCGGAATCCCAGTCCGAGGTAGAAGTCTTCCGGGCCGTCGTTGCCGGGATGCCAACAAGCCGTCAGGCGGGTGCCTCCGCGGCGGCGGATCTCGGTGGCCACTGCATGGACCGCGAAGCGGCCATAGCCGCGGCCCTGCTGCCCGGCTGCGATGTTGAGGCGCCACAGCCCCGAGCGGATGTCGGTGCCGGTACCGTCGCCGGCGAAGTCGATGTCGAAGAAGGCCATCAGGAAGCCGACGAGTCGGTCGCCGTCGAGGATGAGTCGGGGCCAGGCGACCTCTGGATGCACGTACGCCTCGGCGAGGGACTTGACGACCGGGGCGACCAGGTGGTCTTGGTCCGGGCGTACCTTCAGGGCGATCGCAGCGTCGAAGTTGCTGGGGTCGACCTTTTCCAAGCGGAGCGTGGTGGCCATGCGCGAAGCCTAAAGGTGCAGGCCAGAAGGGTAAACGCCTTTTCGGGGTGAGCAGGGTGCGCGCCCGATCGGGTGTGTGGCAGGCGTGACGTAGGACAGCCGCGAACCAGCCTTCCGCCTGCTGTGCCACTACCGGCGTCACCTCTTCGGTTCAGCGGCGCAGCAGGCTCGCGGTGAGACCGTCGGCCACGAGCTGGAAACCCAGCACCAGCAGGGTGACGGCGGCCATCGGTCCGATCGCGTACCAGGGGTTCTGTGCGAGGAAGTTCATGCTTCCCTGCAGCAGCGACCCCAGGGAGGGGGCCGGCGGAGGAATGCCGATCCCGACGTAACTCATGCCGCCCTCGATGAAGACGGCGGTCGACATCGACAGGGCGAACTGGACGATCAGCGGGTCGAGGCCGTTGGGCAGGATGTGGCGCAGCAGGATCCGTACCCGGCCCGAGCCGATGGCCGTGGCCGCCACGACATAGTCGCGCTGCCGCTCGCTGACGACCGAGGACCGGATGAGGCGGCCGAACAGCGGCACATTGACCAGGGCGATGGTCACCATGACCGCGGTGCGTCCGGAGCCGATGAGCATGGCGACCGTGACACCCGCCACGAGCGCGGTGAACGACAGCATCACGTCGAACGCCCGCTGGACGACGGTGTCCAGCCAGCGGGCCAGTCCGCTCGCGAGGCCGATGAGGATCCCGGCCAGGGCACCGATCGGGACGGCTACCACGGTGGCGAACACGTCCTGGCGCAGCCCGTACAGCACCCGGGAGAACAGGTCGCGGCCGTATTCGTCGGTGCCGAGCGGATGCGCGGACGACGGATCGGCGAGGGCGAGCGGCCCTTGTCGGGTCGGCGAGGCGGGTGCCAGGAGCGGGGCCAGCACACCGGCCAGGACGAGCACGACGACGAGCCCGATCCCCATGCTCAGCACCGGGCTGCGCAGCAGCCGCGGCCGGCCTCCGCCATGGACGGCGGCGGTGGCCGTCGGCGGTGCCTCAGTGGTGGTGGTCATGCTCACTCCATCCTGAGTCGGGGATCGACGGCCGCGTGCAGCAGATCGGTCAGGGTCTGCAGGACGACGAACACCGTGACGGTGATGAGCAGCAGATTCTGAACGACGAAGTAGTCGCTGCTCTTGAGAGAGTCGATGATGAGCTGGCCCACGCCCGGCCAGGCGAAGATGGCCTCCACCACGATCGCCCCGCCGAGCATCTGGCCGATCTGGATACCGAGGACGGTCAGCACCGGCGGCAGGGCGTTCGGAAGCGCGTGGCACAGGACGATCCGGCGCCGCCGCAGGCCCTTCGCCGTGCCGATGCGGATGTAGTCCTCGTCGAAAACCCGCCGGATCGACGTCGACAGGAAGCGGGCGATTACGGCGGCGGCGGGCAGGGCCAGGGCGAGGGCCGGCATGATCAGGTACTGCAGCCCGATCTCCGGGTCCGCGGTCATGGAGATGTGGCCGCCCGCGGGCAGGATCCGATGGGTGATGGCGAACACCATCACCAGGAGCACTCCGCTGACATAGGGCGGTATCGCGAAGGCCAGGGCCGTCGCGGCGGCGGTCGCGCCGGGGATGAGGCGGCCTTTGGCCACGCCGAGCACAAGCCCAGCCGGGCCACCGAGCAGGACAGCCAGGACGATGGCGCCGAGGGTGAGTTCGAGGGTGTTGCCGAGGCCGTTGCCGATCAGGGTGGCGACCGGCACTCCGCGTACATAGGAATCGCCGAGGTCGCCTGTCAGCACCCCGCCGAGCCAGGACAGGTACTGCCGGGGCAGCGAAGCGTCCAGTCCCAGCTGGTGCCGGACCACGGCCACGGTCTTGGCGGAGGCGTCCGGGCCCGCGGCGAGCACGGCGGGGTCGCCGGGCGCCAGGTGGAGAACGCCGAAGACCACGACCGACGCGATGGCCAGCACCACCAGGGCCGAGGGGACACGCCGGAGGGCGTAGCGGAGCATGGGGTCCTCCTCATGCCAGGTAGGCATTGTCGAGGTCGATGCCGTCGTACATGGTCCAGGCCAGACCCTGGAGCGAAGCCTGAATGGCATACGTATGCGTGCTGTTGATCAGGTCGATGACGAACTGCTCTTTGAGGAGCAGCTCGTTGAGGTCCCGGTAGGCGGCGGTGAGCGCGTGGGCCTTGCCGGTCCAGATCTCGTCGGCCAGGCGGCTGTACTCGGGATCGCGAAAGTTGGACGCGTTCTGCTGGGCGTTGAAGGGCCAGGCGCCTTTGACGAGGGTCGACGGAGTCAGTTGCCCGAAGCCGTGGCCGTTGACGAACAGGCCGGGGATCTCCCCGCTGACGAACAGCTTCTGGTACTCGGCGTCCTGCTTGGGTCGCAGCCGGCAGGTCAGGCCGACGTCGTCGAGGTTCGACTGCACGATCTGGGCGATCGCGGCGTTGGTCGCCAGCGTGTTGCTGTAGTACAGGTCGACCTTGGCGTCGGCCGCGCCGGCCTGTCGCAGCAGACGTTTCGCCTTCTCCGGGTTGAGCGTGTAGGCCGCTGCCCGATCGGGGTCCCAGGCGGCCGAGGCCGGTGACCACGGCAGGCTGCTCGGTCGGCCGATCCCGCCCAGGGCCTGGGCGAGCACCCGCTCCCGGTCGACCGCCCAGGCCACTGCCTGCCGTACCTCGACCTTGTCCAGCGGGGGCACTGTGACGTTGGCCCCGATGTAATAGGTGAGATCGTGGGCGTCGGACTGCACCAGGCGGAATCCCGGCCGGTCGCGGATGCCGGCGGCGTCGAGTGGCGAGAGGTCGAGGGCCAGATGTGTCTGCCCGGAGCGCAGGGAGGCCACGGCGGTGGACGACTGCGCGGCGATCGCGATCTCTATGCCGTCGAGGTAGGGACGGCCGGGTTTCCAGTAGTGGCGGTTGCGCTTCAGCGAGATGGACGAGCCCGGCTTGTAGGACTCGACGATGAACGGTCCGGTGCCGATGATCTCCCGTCCCGAGGCGAGATCGGCCACCGACTCCCGGTCGATCATGACCATCATCTCGAACATGTCCCACACATTGCTGACGGCCTTGCCGAAGCCCACGGTGACTTCGTGCTCGCCGGTCCGCTCGGCGGAGGTGACCTGCTGAGCCACGGACTTGACCTGGGAGCTGGTGGTGTCCTTGGTCAGGTGGTCCAGGACGAACACGACGTCGTCCGGTCCGAAGGGGCGGCCCGAGTGGAACGTCACGCCGTCACGGAGTTGGAAGACATGGGTCCGTCCGCCGTCCGACACCCGCCAGCTCTTCGCGAGCGACGGCCTGGGCCGCAGAGTCCTGTGGTCCAGCTCGGTCAAGGTGTTGAAAACCGTGCGGCTCACCGAGAAGTTCGGGTTGATCTGTGACAGCAGGAAAGCGGGGAGGATGTCCGTGCCCTGGACCATGTGCAGGGTGCCGCCGTGGCGCGGCCCGCCCCCGGCCCCCTGCTGTTCCGCGACGGCACTGCGGCAGGCGGTGTTCAACGGGCCCGTACCGAGCAGGAGTCCCGCGGCGAGGACCGTGCGGCGGGCTGGCTGACCACATTGTCCGGTCACGCTGACTCCTACCGGTCGGTTGACCACACGAGCCGCGTGCTCGCGTGATGGTCGGCGAGGTCGGGGAAGGGGTGGGAGCAGGCGGCGTCGGGGCAGCCCGCGCCGCACCGCAGCCTCTCCCACCCCTTTAAATTAGAGTAGTTTATTTAACTACGCTGGAGTGACCTTGCAACCAAAACCTAGGGAGGTCAAGGGTCCCGCCGGGTGAGCCTGCCGCGGGATCCCCCGGTTCCCGCGGCCGCCATCGCCGCGTCAGCCGACGGAAAGACCCAGATCCGTCACATACCAGCGACCGCCCATGACGGCGGCCTCGACCCTGATACCGAGCTCGTCCTCCTTCACCCCGGTGGAGTTCGACAGGACGATGGCCTTCAACGTCTGGCCGTCCACGGTGATCTGCTCGCCGTCGACCGTCGCCTTCTTCTCCGCGACCGGGACCTTCGCCACCTTCACCGTCGGGGGATTCTTCGACTGAGCAGGGGCGAACGAGGCGTGCAGACGGTGTATTTGCTGCTTCATCCGCCGCGCTTCCGGTGTGTCGCCGCCGCACATCGCCGCCGTGTTGGGCTTCGCGGGAGACCCGCCGGTGGCCGCAGTCGCCATGACCAAGCAGGCCTTCTCGGGGCGGTCCTGTACCACCCCGGTGACCCATGTGGCCACCGCCTCCTGCACCGTGGACTGACCGCCGGGCCGCCCCTTCGGGGAGGGGGTGGGTTCAGTGTCGGCGCCGGTCGAGGCGGTCGGGGCGGCCGAGGCCGAGCCGTCCTGGCCCTTCGACTTCGTGGAGTCCGAGTCCGTCGAACACCCGGTGAGGGCCGGCGCCGCGGCCAGCAGCACACATACGCCGGCGATCCAGCCGGCAGCCGTCTTCTTCGACCTCGCGGTTTTCATGCGGTTCACGCTCTCTGGTAGTTCATCATCGGTGGAACCCCGGATGGTCCTCATCGCCATCCACACGCGGCCGAATATTCGGCCGACCGGGACGGACGCAGAGGTAGCCGGTGGGGCATTCGGCAGGACGTCAAGCCGCCCTGGGGGCGGGGGCGAGTGGGTCGAGGTAGTCCGTCTCGGCCGTGTCGAGGGCGAGGCGTACGGCACCGGTGACCACGGCATGCTCGCGCAACGGCGAGGCCTCGATGCGGGGGACGCGCGGGACGAGGTCGGTCAGCCGGCGCCGCAGCGGCGGCAGCAGAACGTCTCCGGCTCCCGCCACGGCACCGGTGACCACCACCAGTTCGGGGGCGAGCAGCATCGTCAGCGTGGCGATCGCGCGGGCGGCCGCCTCCAGCCCCTCCTCCAGGGCCCCGGCGGCGCCGAGGTCGCCCCGGCGGACGGCTTCGAAGACATCCCTCGCGCTCACACGGCGTGGATCCGCGTCGGTCAGCGTGCGCAGTTCGGCGCCCGGTGTGCCGGGGCGCGGCGGTGTGCCTCGGGCCGCCACCTTGGCGACCAGCGACGCTCCCCGCTCCCGGACCGATCTCGCGATGCCGTCGTCGCGGGAGTAGTCCCCCATCAGCGACAGGAAACCGAGGTCCCGGGCGCTGTTGGCCTGGCCGCGCACCAGGGTGCCGCCGGTGCACATGCCCACCCCCAGCCTCTCCCCCGCCAGCAAGCAGACGACGTCCTGGGAGGTGCCCGCACAGCCGCGCCAGCGCTCGCCGATGAGCGCCAGGTTGCAGTCGTTCTCCACGCACACCCGCGCAGAGAAGTCCCGGGCCAGCGCGGCGCGGAGGTCGACCCCGAGGAAGCCCGGGATGCCGGTGCGCTGCTGTACGACGCCGTCGGCGTCGACGGGACCGCTGGTGCCGACGCAGACCGCCAGTACCTGCTCATCGCGCAGCCCGGCGGTGCGCACCACCTCGACGGCGAGCTTGCGCACCCGCGTGATGCGCTGTTCCGGGCCGACCGACGGGTCACCGAACGTGATCCGCGCCTCGGCGACGAAGGCTCCCCGCAGATCGGCGACGACGACGCGGACACTGTGTGCGCCGATGTCGATGCCCAGGACATAACCGGCGGTCGCCGCGAACGAGAAGACCCTCGACGGCCTACCGCGCCCGGAGAGTCGCCCATCGACGCGATCGCTGCTCTCCCGGACCCAGCCGAGCTCGACGAGGTGGTGCGCGGCGGCGTGCACGGTGGGCCGCGACATGCCGGTGACCTCCACCAAGTCGCCGGAGGACATCTCCGCCCGCTCCGCGGGGCGTTCCCGCAGCTTTGCCAGGATGCGGGCGGCGTTGACCCTCCGGGCCAGGGCGGATGTAGCGATATCGCCCGGCATCTGCTGCGGTGCTCCTCTCGACTGCGCACTGAGGACATTGACGAGTACGGGATCTTGACCCGGGCGCGCGCGGCCTGGAAGTCTAGCGCACGACTTAAATAAAATAGTCTCATAAAAAAGGAGCAGCAGCTCCACCACAGGTGTTCGGTCCGTACGGCGCGTCCGGTGAATCCGGCCGACCCCGGCCGACTGCATCAGAACGGCCGGTCACCTCACCACCGACAGGAGGGCCACGCACGATGACCCACAGCGCTTCTCCCTCCGGCCCCGCCACGTCCACGCGGCGTCCGAACGTCCTCGTCTTCTTCACCGACCAGCAGCGGTGGGACACCACCGGTCTGCACGGGAACCCGCTCGGGCTCACTCCGGTCCTCGACCGCCTTGCCGCGGAGGGGGTGAGCGTGGACCGCTCCTTCACCTGTCAGCCCGTGTGCGCGCCCTCCCGCGCCAGCCTCCAGACCGGGCAGTATCCGACCACCACCGGCGTCTTCCGCAACGGACTCGCCCTCCCCCGGGACACTCCGTCCCTGGCCCGTTCCTTCCGGGACGCGGGCTATGCCACCGGCTACATCGGCAAGTGGCATCTCGCCGGCGACCACACCGCCGGGCCGGTGCCGGAGGAGGACCGGGCGGGTTACGAACACTGGCTCGCCGCCAACCTGCTGGAATTCACCTCGGACGCCTACCAGACCACGCTGTACGACGGCAGCGGTGCCCCGCACCGCTTCGAGGGCTACCGCGCCGACGCGCTCGGCACCGCCGCGATCGACTTCATCGACCACGCCCGGGTCCGCGACCACGGCCAGGACCAGGATCAGGACCACGACCAGGACCGGCCGTTCTTCCTCTTCCTGTCCTTCCTGGAGCCCCACCACCAGAACTCCCGCGACGACTATCCCGCCCCGAACGGCTACCGCGACCGCTATGCCCCTCCCTGGGTGCCGTCCGATCTCGCCGCCCTCGGCGGCGGCAACTGGGCCGAGCATCTGCCCGGTTACTACGGAATGGTGCGCCGGCTGGACGAGGTGCTCGGCCGCATCGTGTCCGCCCTGGAGCGGCGCGGGGAACTGGACGAGACCGTCATCCTGTTCACCTCCGACCACGGCTGCCACTTCAAGACCCGCAACGACGAGTACAAGCGCAGTGTGCACGACGCCTCCCTGCGCGTGCCCACCGTGCTGCGGGGGCCGGGGCTGCGCGGTGGCGTGCGCCTGCCGGAGTTGGTCAGCCATGTCGACCTGCCGCCCACGCTGTTGCGGGCGGCGGGCGTACCGGTGCCGCCACAGATGCAGGGACGGTCCCTGTTGCCACTGCAGCACGGCGGGGACGGCGCCGAGTGGCCACGCGAGGTGCTCTTCCAGATCAGCGAATCGGAGGTCGGGCGAGGGTTGCGGACCGACCGCTGGAAGTACGCGGCGACCGCGCCGGGCGCCGATGCCTGGAATGAGCCGCGCGCCGAGCGGTATCAGGATGCATACCTCTATGACCTGCACTCCGACCCCGATGAGTTGCTGAACCTCGTGGACGACCCGGCTCATGAGAACGTCCTGGTGGAGCTGAGGCGGCGGCTGGCGCAGCGCATTGTCGACTCGGGCGAACCACGGCCCTCGATCACCGCGAGGGAGGCGGCCCCGAAGGCCGTGTCCCAGGACACCGTCTAGGCCGGTCGGGCAGCGGCTCCTCACAAGAATCCCACAAAGACAGCATTTACCATCCTATAAACGAAGACGCACAACTCGTGGGAGGTTGCGCCATGTTCGGCAGTCGCCGTTCACGTGTCCTCGCCGCCTTCGGAAGGAGCGAGAGCGCGCATGAGTGAAATAGGTCGGCGCCACTTCCTGTACGGCGCGGCATCCGTAGTGGCCGGCGTCATGGCCACCGGGTGTACCCCGGACGACCTGACGGGGTCGAGCGGCCCGGACGGTGTGCCGGTCATCGCCGTCGACGCCCAGCGGCAATCGTTCAAGGTCAGCCCCTTCATGACCGGGGTGAACGGGGCCAAGTGGTACGACGACGCCTACGGGATGTGGGACCCGAAGCACAACCGCCCCGCCCCGGGCATCGTCGGAAAGATCAAGAAGGCCGGGGTCGGGATGATCCGGTATCCCGGCGGCACCTCCTCCAACCTGTTCAACTGGAAGGGGGCCATCGGCCCCCAGGCGGACCGGACCCGCCAGGTGGAGGCGCAAGAGGGAATACCCGTCGTCGTGTCCAAGAGCCAGACCATCCGCGTCGGAGACACCACATGGCGCGAGGTCGCCGATCTCGCCTCGGCCGGAGCGGACGACCCCGTCTACACCTTCGACCCGCGCAGCGGAAGAATCCGCTTCGGCGACGGACACCACGGAGAGGTCCCAAGGACTATCCCGAATACTCCTGCGCCATGTCGCATGCCCTCTATATGGCATCCCAGTCCCGGGTCGATCTGGGAAGTTTTCAGCATGCCACGACGGTCGACGTATCCGTGGTGGCGGGCAGGACCTATCACGACTTCAACGACGCCGAACACCCCGACGCCGTCACCATCAAAAAGTCTCGCGCCACGACCCACGGCACCTCCCTGACCTGGACGTTCCCAGCACACTCGGTCACGCTCCTGCAATTCTCACCGGAAAAGGCAGGAGCCACATCAAGCGATAAGAAGAGGACTTCCCATGCATGACACCGCCATGCTACCGACCATCGATTTCACCCATCACGACTTCGAAGCCGAAGCCCTTGTCGTGCGTACGGACTACTCGGACGACGCGGCGTGGCGGACAGTCGTCGGTCTGCTCAACCAGCCCGACGACAACGGTTTCGAGGTGCGCACCTTCCTGCTCGACGACCGTGCGTTCGCCGGGGCGGGTCCGGACGACGTGATATCCGCTGCCGCCGCCGAACCCGCGCTCGAAGTCGTGTTCTTGGCCGATGCCGCCACCATGACCGGCGACCACCCCCTGCTCGCGGTTTCGACCAGAAGCCAGGAACTGGAGGACGGGGACATGGAGCTCGACCGCGCATTCCGCCTGACGCCCCCGGATGTCAATCTGATGCATGTGAACCTGGCCATCGGACATATGGACTTCTGGGAATTCGCCTATCACGCGGCACGCGCCGCCGATCGTGTCCTCCGCTTGTGATCCGAACCTGATTTCCCGCGATGGGATATGTGCCACCGCATGAGTTCCGGCTCACGCATATGTTGATGTACCTATGGAGCAAGGCATGACAGTCACCCCACAGAATCAGCAGAGGGCGGTGGCGGCGCTGAAGGCGCACCTGCCTGCCGATCGGGTCCTCACCGCGGGTCCCGAGTACGCGGCGGGCACCGCGCTCTGGAACGGCGCGGTCGCCTCCCGGCCCGCGATTCTGCCGCGCTACACATCGACCGCCGAGGTACAGACAGGAGTCCGGGCCGCTCGGGAGTTGGGGTTGCCGCTCTCGGTGCGGGGCGGAGGCCATGACTGGGCGGGACGTGCCCTCAGCGACCAGGGACTGACGCTGGATCTGACCCCGATGTCCTCGGGGCACGTCGATGTGGAGGCCGCCGGGCGACCGTTGCCGGAGGGGCCAGGACGAACCATGTGCTCTCCGCCGCCGACCCGTACGGCATGGTCGCCGCCACCGGCACCATCGGCACCGTGGGCATGGCCGGACCGACCCTGCGCGGCGGAGGTGGCAACTTCGGCGTGGTGACGTCCATGGAGATCCGGCTGCATACGGTGCCCGCCGTGGTCACCGGGATGGTGCTCTATCCGTTGCGGCAGGCCCCGAAGGTCTTCGCGCGGCTGGAGGAACTCCTCTTGGACTGTCCGGACGAGTTGACGGTTCAGACCGGAATCATCAACGGGCCCGACGGGGTACCGATGGCCATGCTGTGGCCAACCTGGTCCGGCGAACCGGCCGTCGGCACGGATCCATCCGGTCCAGTACAGCGGCTGACGCGCCTGGGCACCCCCGGGGTGCCGAGTTCGAGACCGGTTCGTTCGCGACCGCGATAGCCGCACGGGACACGATGTTCCCGGACGGGCGGTACGTCAGCCTCCGTACGCGCTCCCTCCCCCGCCACATCCCTGAGGTGGTGGACGCCCTGGTGCAAGGCGCCAAGACGATGACCTCACCCCTGTCGGCCTTCTCGGTGCACCACTTCCACGGAGCGGCCACCCGCGTCCCGTGGGAGGAGACGGCCTTCGCGCTGCGCAAGCCCCCCATGATGGCCGAGGTCATCGCGATGTGGACGCCGGAGACGGACGGCGGCCGGCACGCCGCCTGGGCCGATGCCGCCTCGGCCGCGCTGGAGCCACATGCTTCGCCGGCGGCTACGCGAACCTGCTGGGGCCTGATGCCACCGACCAGATCCCTCACGTCTTCGGTGGCAACACCCGCCCGGCTGCTCGCGGTGAAGGACACCGTCGACCCGGACGGCGTGTTCCAGGGGATTCCCCTGCCGATGTCGGCACCCCGCGCGCCTGAGCCACAGGTGACGTAAGACCGGGTGTCCCTGGTAAGCGGCTGACGCCAGGGCCCGTCTCCCACCCCCAACCGCGTTGCGGAGACGTTTCCCGCCGCGTCCGGCGCGGAGGATGCGTTACGGCCCTACGTCATATCCATCCAACGTATTGACATAGCAATTGATAGAGATCACTCTCTTCGCATGGCCGAACGTGACCTCCCGCTGTACGAGCAGATCCGCAGGGAGCTGGAGGGAAACATCCGGGACGGCCGGTGGGCACCCGGGACCCGGGTGCCCACCGAAGCCGAGCTCGGAGAACAGTTCGGCGTCTCGCGAATCACCGTGCAGCGCGCGCTGCGCGACCTCGCGGACGCCGGGCTGGTCGTCCGGTACCGCAGGCACGGCACGTTTGTCGCACAGACCACCGATGAGGAAAACCTGCTCCGCTCCGCGGGCGTGCTGACCAGCGGGCCGGAAACCCACGGCGACCACCGAGTGATCAGCGCCAAGGTCCTGCCCGCGGGTGGCGCGGCCCTGCGGCTGCCCGGCCTGGACGACAACGACGCCGTCGTACAACTCGATCGCCACAAGCTGAGCGCGGACGGCAGCCGCGTGACCGGCACGGAGCTCGCCGTGCTGCCCTTCCGGATCGCCCCCGACCTGCTGGACCAGGACCTGGTCACCATCACGAGCCATATGTACCTCCGCGACCGCGGAGTGCCCCTGCAACGCTCACGGCTCTACGTGGAGCCGTACGCCCTGGACGAGGAGCATGCCGAGCTCTTCGGCCTGAAACCGGGTACCGCGGTCTTCCGCTGGCTGCGCGTCACCTGGGCGGAGAACGACGAGGTGGTCGAACACCTCGAAATCATCCTGCCGACCGACACTTCCCGCTTCTACGTGGAGACCTCGCTCCCCGGCCCGCTCGGCTGACCCCGTTCGCCCCCATACCCTCTCTTTCCTCGTCCCCTCGCGCACCGCGCGACGCCCCGGACCCCACATCGCTTCACCCACCCTCCCGCCTCCTCCGGTCGCGGGAACGGCACTTCCATCCCTCATCGCAGGAGGTAGCCATGGATTCCCCCGATCAGCCCTGCCCGCCCTGTGTGCCGTGTCCAGTGCCCTCGCTCTCACCATCGCCCTCACCGGCTGTGGCTCTCCCAATCCCGCCGCCGGTGGCGGCAGCGGGGGCGCCTTGGTGGTGGCCGGCTACGGCGGCTCGTTCGAAACGGCGTTCCGCGACTCGGTACTGCCCGCGTTCGAGAAGAGCTGCGGCTGCAAGGTCACCTATATCCCCGGCTCCTCCACCGACACCGTCGCCAAGCTCAAGGCGCAGCGCGCCAACCCGCAGATCGACGTCGCGCTGGTGGACGACGGTCCCCAGGCGCAGGCGCTGGAGGCCGGGCTGCTCGCGTCGGTCGACCCCAAGGTGGTGCCGGTGGACGATGTGGTGCCGATCGCCCGGATGGAGAACAACTCGGGGGTGGGGTTCGGGCTGACGGCCACGGGCATCGCCTACAACCCCGAGTGGTTCGAGGATCACGGCATCCCCAAGCCCACCACCTGGGAGGACCTGGCCAACCCCAAGCTGAAGGACAAGGTGGTCCTTCCGTCGATCACCAACACCTATGGGGTGGGGCTGCTGGTCGGCGCGTCCAAGGCGAACGGCGGCTCGGAGAAGGATGTCGACCCCGGCCTCACGGCGGTCAAGAAGATCGCCCAGAACGCGGCGACGTTCGACACCACCGCCGATGTGTCCAACTACTTCCTCCAGGGCCAGGCCGCCGCCTCGGTGTGGGGGGTGTCGCGGACCTCGACGCTCGCGGAGAAGGACTTCCCCATCGAGTTCGTCTACCCGAAGGACGGTGCCATCGGCCTGGTGACCACGGCGAACGTGGTGAAGAAGGCACCGCATGAGGAGGTGGCCCAGAAGTTCGTCGCCCATCTGCTGGAGCCGTCCGTCCAGCAGACGCTGGCCAAGGCGACCTACGACGGCTCGGTGGTCAAGGGCGTCAAGGAGGACCCCGCCCTGAAGAACAAGGTCGTCAGCGCCGACAAGGTGGACTCCCTGCTGAGGCTCGACTGGAAGACCATCAACAAGAACCGCTCCGCCTGGACCGACCAGTGGAACAAGCAGGTGGAGAGCAAGTGACCGCGGGGACGGAAACCGTGGGCAAGGAGGCCGCACCGGCCGGGCCGGACACCGCCGCACGGGCAGGGAGCACCCGCGGGCGGCTGGTCCTCCAGGGGATCCACAAGGCCCTGGGCGGCAAGGAGGTCGTACGCGGTATCGACCTGACGATGGAGCCCGGGGAGTTCCTCACCCTGCTCGGTCCGTCGGGATGTGGCAAGAGCACCACGCTGAACATGGTGGCGGGCCATCTGCTGCCCGACTCCGGCGTGGTGGAGGTGGACGGCCGCGACATCACCCGGCTCCCCGCGAACCGGCGGGCCATGGGCATGGTCTTCCAGTCCTACGCCCTGTTCCCCCATATGACGGTGGCGGAGAACATCGCGTTCGGCCTGCGGATGCGCAAGGTCGGAGCCGCCCAGCGCAGGCGCAGGGCGGCCGAGGCCCTGGAGCTGGTGGGGCTCGACGGCATGGGTGAGCGCTATCCGCGCCAGCTCTCCGGCGGACAGCGCCAGCGCACGGCCCTGGCCAGGGCGCTGATCGTGGAACCCGACCTGCTGCTGCTCGACGAGCCGTTCTCCAACCTCGACGCCCAGCTCAGGGTGCGCCTGCGCGAGGAGGTCGCCGCCCTCCAGCGCCGGGTGGGCACCACCACCATTCTGGTCACCCACGATCAGGACGAGGCGCTCGCGGTGTCGGACCGGATCGCGGTGATGGCCGAGGGGACGATCCATCAGCTGGACGCCCCCGAGACCGTGTATCTGCGTCCGGCCACGGACTTCGTGGCGCAGTTCGTCGGCGAGGTCAATGTGCTCGACGGGATCGCGGCGGGGGCGGCCGCCGAAGGGCACCGCTGCCGGATCGGTGACACCCATCTCGTCACGGCGACACCGGTCGGCACCGCGCCGGGCGACGGCGAGGCGGTACGGCTCTATGTGCGGCCGGAGGCCGTGCGGGTGCTGGCCGCATCCGAGGAGGGCCGCTCGGACAGAACACGCATCGACAAGGCGGCGCAGCCGGGACTTCCCGGCACCGTCGAGGCCACCCGCTTCCTCGGCACCCGCATCCGCTGCGTCGTGGCCACGGCCGCGGGACGCGTCGAGGCAACGCTGCCGTTCGGTTCCGAGGTGCCCAGGCTGGGCGAGGAGGTGATCTGCGCATGGCAGCCACAGCACGCATCGCTGACGGCCCGGCCCTGAGGCCCGACGACTCCGCGCCGACCCCGAAGGTTTCCCAGAAGGTCACGGCGCGCGGCCCCTGGCGCACCGGGCTGCTGCTGGCCTCCCCCGCCATCGCCGTGCTCGCCCTGCTCTTCATCGCACCGCTGTTCATGCTGGTGTACAACAGCTTCCGCACCCAGGCGGGCGACCCCACTCTGCAGAACTACACACGGTTCCTCGGGGACTCCTTCTACCGGGACGTGCTGTGGCACACCCTGTGGATCGGCGCGCTGACCACCCTCGGCTGCCTCGTCGTGGGCTATCCGTTCGCCGTCTATCTGCGCGGACGCTCGCCCAGGGCGCGCAACTACCTCTCCCTCGTGCTGCTGTCGCCGCTGCTCATCTCCATGGTGACCAGGGCGTACGGGTGGCTGGTGCTGCTCGGGCCGAAGGGACCGATCGCGGACGGGTTCCACGCCGTGGGCCTGGACGCGCCGAAGATGCTGTACAACGACACCGCGGTCGTCGTCGGCATGGTGCATGTGATGCTCGCCTATATGGTGCTCCCGTTGATGGGCAGCCTGGACCGGATCGACCCGGCCCTCACGCCCGCGGCCAAGGGCCTGGGGGCGAGCGGCTGGACCTGCTTCTGGCGGATCACCGTCCCGCTGTCCTTGCCGGGGATGCTCGCCGGTTCGCTGATCGTGTTCAGTCTGACCGTCTCCAGCTTCGTCACCCCGGCGATTCTGGGCGGACCCACGGTGAAGCTGATGCCGTACTTCGTCTACACCGAGGCGACGTCCAACCTGAACTGGCCGTACGCGGCGGCGATCGGCTTCGTGCTGATCGTGGTGACGACGATTCTGACGGCCGTGTACGCCCGGCTGCTGCGCGGGCGTGGCGGCAAGGAGGTGTTCGCGTGAACACGGCAACCGCAACCACCGCACCGGCGACGAACAAGGCGGCGGGCGGGGCCGGGGGCAAGCCCATCGCCAAGGGCGTGGGCGAGCGCGCGAAGCGCCTGCTCGGGGCTGGGTTCGCCGCCCTCGTCGGGCTGTTCCTGCTGGCGCCCGTGCTCGTCACCATCGCCTCGTCGCTCACCACGACCAGCTATGTCACCTTCCCGCCCAAGGGGCTGACCCTGCACTGGTACGCGGAGCTGCTGAACCGGCCCGAGTTCCTGGACTCCTTCCTCCTCAGCATCGGCGTGGCGGCGGGAGCGGCCGTGGTGTCCACGGCGCTGGGGCTCGCGGCGGGGCTGGCCATCCACCGCTACCCGTTCCCGGGGAAGTCGGTGCTGGACAGGGTGTTCTCGAGCGCGTTCGCCGTGCCGACGATCGTGCTCGGCATCGGGCTGCTCCAGTGGTACGCCCAGCTCGGCATGGCGTCCAGCCCGCTCACCCTGCTGCTGGCGCATCTGGTGCTGACCGTCCCGTACACGGTGCGCCTGGTGCTGGCCGGTCTCGCCGGGCTCGACCGTTCGGCTGAGCTGGCGGCTGCCGGTCTGGGTGCGAAGGCGCCGCAGGTGTTCTGGCATGTGACGCTGCCCGCCGTGCGCGGGCCGCTGATCGCGGGGGCGTTCTTCGCCCTGATCACGTCCTTCGACGACCTGACGATCGCGCTGTTCGTGGTGACCACGGACATGCAGACCCTGCCGGTGCGGATCTTCAACTACCTCCAGTACAACTACGACCCGACCGTGACCGCCGTCGGCACCGTGATGGTGCTCTTCGCCGCGGTGGCCGTCGTCATCATCGAGCGCGTCGTCGGCGTCGCTCATCTCTTCGGGGCCGACCCCGAGCAGTGACCCCGTCTAGTGACCCCGTGTACTGACCCCGTGCCAAGGAGGATTCCCGTGCGAGTTGTGGTCATCGGAGCCGGAGTGGTGGGCGCGGCCGTGGCGGCGGAACTGGCCGCGCGTGGCGCCCGGGTCACCGTGCTCGAGGCGGATCACCCCGGAGCGGGCACCACCGCGAACTCATTCGCCTGGATCAACAGCGCGAACAAGGAGCCCGAGCCGTACTTCGCGCTCAACCACGCCGGTATGCGCGCACACGACGAGCTGGCCGGGGACGGCGCGCCATGGTTCTTCCCCGTCGGGAACCTGGAGTGGGCGGTAACGGACCGGCACAAGGAGGTGCTGGCCGGGCGGGTGGCGCGGCTGACGGCCAGGGACTACCCGGTGGAGTGGATCACCGCGGAACAGGCCGGGAAGCTGGAGCCGGACCTCGCGGCGACACCGTCGGACGCCGTGTTCGCCTTCTTTCCCCATGAGGCGTACACGCTGCCCGTGCTGCTGCTGTCCCGGCTGCTGGGCGGGGCCAGGGACCGGGGCGTGAGGGTGATCGGCGGCGCCAGGGTGACCGCGATCGAGCACGGCCCGGCGGGAACGGCCGTGATCTGCGCCGACGGCGGCCGCTACGTGGCGGACACGGTGGTGAGCTGCGCGGGCCGGTGGACGCAGGGCGTGGCCGAGCTGGCGGGTGCGCACGTCCCCATGGCCGACCCGGATCTCGCGGGCTCGGCGACGGTCGGCTTCCTCGCCACCACCGCACCGACGGCCGCGCGTCTGTCCCGCGTCCTGACCGGCCCGCGGCTCAACGTCCGCCCCGACGGCGGTGGCCGTCTGCTGCTCCAGACCCTGGACCTGGACGCGGCCGCGGACCCCGCCACGCCGTACGCGCCCGACGGCGAGATCGCCACCGACATGCTGGCCCGTCTGCCCGAGGTGCTGAACGCCGCCGAGGGCACCGTCGTGGAGAAGGTCCGGGTCGGCCAACGCGCCATGCCGGGCGACGGTTTCACGGTGGCGGGCTTCCCCGCCACCGACGTTCCGTTCTACGTGGTGGCGACCCACAGCGGCATCACCCTCGCCCCGCTGCTCGGCCGACTGGTCGCGGACGAGCTCTACGGCCATGAGTCCCCCCTGCTGCAGGACTTCCGGCCGGGCCGCTTCATCTCGGGCGAGGTCCTGCCCCCACCGCCTCCGGCACGCCGCCCCGGCGAGCAGTGAGACGGGCGCGCCGGTCTTCCGCGACGACAGAGGCATGACCGGCGCATCCCATCGAGCCGGGTGGCCGGGCGCGGCGTTCCACCAGCCGCGCCCGGCCACCACCGGCCCGTGTTCAGCCCGTGAGGCCACCGGCCCGTGTTCAGCCCGTGGAGCGCGGGCCGCCGGTGCAGTCGAGCGCCGTGAGGTCGATGGCGTCGGCCATCGCCTGCATGCCCTTGTCGTTGGGGTGCAGATGGTCGCCGTTGTCGAGGAACGGCAGCACCCGCTCGGGGTCGTAGGGGCTGCGCAGGACGCGGTCGAAGTCGGTGACCGCGTCGAACTCGCCACTGCCGCGGACGAAGGCGTTGACGTCCTGGCGTACCCGCTCGGCGGCTGCGTCCCATTCGGACCAGCCCTTGAAGGGGCCCACGGTGGCGCCGACCACGCACTTCCCGGCCGCGTGCGCCCGCGCGATGATCTGGCGGTAGCCGTCGATCATGTCCGCGGCGGTGACACCGGTGTGCGCCTTGATGTCGTTGACCCCCTCGAAGAGGAACACGGTCCGCACACCCGGAAGGGACAGCACATCGCGGTCGAGCCGGTTCAGGGCGCTCTGCCCGGCGCCGTCGGCGAGGACCTTGTTGCCGGAGATCCCCTCGTTCGCCACTCCCCGGACGTCGGAGGCCGCCTTCTGCAACCGGCGCGCAAGGTAGTCGGGCCAGCGGCGGTTGAGGTCGGTGGTGGACTGCCAGCCGTCGGTGATCGAGTCGCCGAGCGCCACCACGGCCCCGGTGGCGGCGGACGTGCGGACGGTGACGGCGTCGAGGTAGAACCAGGAGCCGGTGGTCTCCGTCCAGTGGGTGGCGCTCTCCTCTCCCGTGTGATCGCCCTGGGTCGTGTACGACGTCTGCATCGCCATCCCGTGCCCCGTGGCCGGACCGGCGGCGTCGGGGGTGTGGAGGCTGACGACCAGGTTGGTCGCGGCGGGCAGTCCGCCGGGCAGGGCGTCGCTGAGCACGGTCCCGCCCGCCGGGACGGTGACGGAGCGCCCGCCACCGAAGGTCAGCCGCCGGTTGCTGCCCGGCTTCAGCTCGGCACCCGACTTCTGAACACCGGCGTAGACGCTGTCGAGGGTCAGCGGCCGGTCGCCGAAGGCGTTGGAGAGACGGATGCGCAGATCGCTGCCGCCGACGCTGGTGTGCACGACCATCCGGTAGCCGCGGTCCGGTGTCCCGTCCCCCAGACGATCCGCGCTCGCCGCCCAGGTGACGACGTCGTGCCGGCTGCCCGCCGCCTCGGCGGGGGTGGCGTGGAGGGCGGCGGCCGCGAGCAGTGCGGCGGCCGCGCCGCCGAGGGCGGCGCGGCGGGCCGTCATCGGGCGAACCCGTTCAGCGTGTGGGACTCGCCGGGCGCCAGGCGGATCGTACGGGAGGTGCCGCCGTGGGCCACCGTCGTGGTGCGGCCGCCGACGCTGTGGATCCGGACCGACGTCGGCACCCCCTGCTTCCAGCGCAGATCGACGACGAAGCCGCCCCGCGCGGCCAGTCCCGTCACCGAGCCGGAGGCGGCCCAGGCGTCGGGCAGGGCGGGAAGCAGTTCCAGGTGGCCGGGGCGGGAGTACAGCAGCATCTCGCTGATGGCGGCCGGGGTGCCGAAGTTGGCGTCGATCTGGAAGATGCCACGGCCCTTCTCGACCTCATAGATGTCGAAGAGGTTGAACGCGGTGCCGTTGCTGCCGCCGATGGAGGGGCGGAGGTTGTTGGCGATGAGCTGGTATGCCTTGTCGGCGTTCTTCAGCCGCGCCCAGCACAGGGCGCGCCAGGCGTTGGCCCAGCCGAAGCTGTCCATGCCGCGCGCGGTGAGCAGGGCGGTGGCCCCGTCCACGATCTCCTGGGGAGTGGAGCCGTCGGGGCGGATGCGGTCGCCGGGGAACAGGCCGATCAGGACGGACAGATGGCGGTGGGTGGTCTCGCCGAGGTTGTCGGGGGACATCCATTCCTGGAGCCATCCGGTCTTCGGGCTCACCTCCGGCAAGTACAGCTTCTTGCGCAGCGAGCTGATCGTGTCCGCGTAGCCGGTGTCCTTCTTCAGCTCGGCGGCCGCGGCGGCGAAGTTACCGAACAGGGCCCACACCAGCTCCTGGGAATAGGTGTTGCCCTTGGCGTCCTGCGGGCCGTGTTCGGGCGACCAGTCGCTGTCGTCGATCAGCACCTCCTTGGAGGTGCCGGGGAGGGTGGTGGTGAGCAGCCGCGCCTCCCAGAACTCACAGGCGCCCTTGAGCAGTGGGTAGATCTTCGCCAGATACTCCCGCGACTGGGTGTACTCGTAGTGCTCGTACAGGCTGTTGCTCAGCCAGGCGTTGCCCGCGGGATGCCACCACCAGCCGCTTCCACCGTGGATGTTGGTGGAGAAGGCCACGGCCCAGCCGCCGACCTTCCCGGTGGAGTTGCGGTAGCGGTTGCGCGGGTCGTTGAAGAGGTCGTGGGTGAGCTCGGTCCAGGACGGAAGCTGGGCGAGGCAGTAGTCGGCGAAGGCGTCGAAGCACGCGGACAGGCCCGCCCGGTCGGCCATCCAGTAGTTCATCTGGATGTTGATGTCGGTGTGGTAGTCGCCCATCCAGTCCGGGTCGTTGCCGTCCAGCCACAGGCCCTGGAGGTTCAGGGGAAGGCTGTCGCGCGAGCCGGAGATCATCAGGTAGCGGCTGTACTGGAGGTAGGCGGCCTCCAGTTCGGGGTCGGGCACACCGTCCCGGGCGCGTGCCGTGAGGCGCTGCCAAGTGTCCAGGGATCGCTGGGCGTCCGTGGAGCTGCCGAGTGAGAGGGTGAACTTCTCGTACAAGCCGCGGTAGTCGGCGATATGGGTGCGCCGCAGGGTGTCCGCCGAGTGCCGGGCGGCGTCGCGGACCTTCGTACGGGCCAGCTTCTCGGGGTCGAGGGAGGGGTCGCGGTACTCGCGCTCGGCGTCGGGCACATAGTTGGTGCCGCCGCTGACCACCACCGTGAGGTCCTTGCAGCCGGAGAAGTCGATGCGTGTGCCGTTGACGCGGACCCGGCCGCCGCTGCCGTATGCCGTGACCGCCGCGCCGTACCGCAGCCCGTTGGGGAAGGACGCACCGAACGACTCGGCGTTCGACGGCTTTTCGCCGTGGGTGCCCCCCAGGGTGATGGTGCCGGTGTAGTGGCCGCCGCCGCTCTGTGTGAAGTGCAGGACGATCGCGTCGTCGGGGTGACTGGCGAAGACCTGGCGCCGGTAGGTGACACCGGAGCGGACGTAGGAGCTGGTGACCAGGCCCTGCGCGAGGTCGAGGCCGCGGCGGTAGCCGTTGACGCCGGACAGGTCGTGGTCGGGGATGTCCACGGTGAGCCGGGCGAGCAGGGTGAAGGAGCCGAAGTCGCCTCGTCCGTAGGGGAATTGACCATCGGCGTCGAGGGTGTCGTTGAGGCCGCCGGTCCACATCGTGGCGTCGGTGATCAGCAGGAGTTCGCGGCCGGGGTCGTTGCCCGCGAGGGCGCCGAGGCGGCCGTTGCCGACCGGCAGGCCCTGCTCGATCAGGGAGCCCTCGTCGCCGGGGGCCTGCCACCACAGCCGGTCGTGTGAGGTGCCGGTGAGCGGCGGGGTGTCGGCCGGGCGCCGGGGCGCGGCGGAGGCGGTGAAGGCGGGCAGGGCACCGAGGGCGGCGGTGAGTCCGGCCGTCGCCGCGAGGGACAGCGCGGTTCTCCTGCTGGGGTCGTCACTCCCGGGGGCTCTACTGGGCTCACTGCTGGGCTCACTGCCGGCGTCGGTCGGGCGGGGGTTCATGGCGGCTCCAGGCGTCTGAGATCGGCGAGGGGCCCGGCCGGGGCCGGGCCCCGGGGGTTCAGGAGGACTTCGGTACGTCGATCCGGTCGATGTCCGGCGCGTAGCCGGAACCGCTGTCGAAGGTGATGGTGTTGGAGCCGGCCTTGAGCGTCACCGGTACGTGGACACTGCTGACGGTGGACCAGTCGCCGGTCGAGGGGAAGGCGTGGCTCGTGGCACCGCCGCCGTTGGCCGACACGGCGACGGAGCGGGCATCGCCGCTGATGTAGGCGACCTTGATCTGGTAGGTGCCGGCCTTGTCGACGACCACATTGTTGAGGGTCAGCTTGCCGCCGGTGTAGAGGTTGCCGACCTTGTGGCCGTCGGAGCAGGCCGGGCAGTCGGCGACGGAGGCGTTGCCGCTGAGGGTGTTCGCGGACGACTCGGCCTCGATGCCGGTCCAGGTGAGCGCGTCGCCGCGCGGGGTGACCGTGAAGAGTCGGGAGCCGTGGGCGGGCAGGGCCTGGGTGATCTTGTCCTTGTAGCTGCCGAGACTCTCGTGGTTCCACAGATCCCGGACGGCGGCCTTGCCGGTGAAGCCGAGCGTCGACCAGTCGGCGGTCACCGAGGCGGGCTTGTCGGCGAGGTTGAACAGGGCGACCGTGTAGGTGCCGTCGCTGTTCTTCGCGGCCCACACCTGCTGCGGGTCGGACGGGGTGACCGGCTTCGCGGGCGCGTTGCCGCTCTGGTTGACGGCGATGACCTCGCGGTTGGTCAGCAGGGACAGGCCGTAGGAGTCCAGCCCGGTCAGGTCGTCGCCGGTGTAGAGCGGGGACTTGGCGATGGCCCACAACGTGGCGTAGCTCTGCCGCTCGGCCTTGGTCAGGCCGTCCATCTCGCCGTTGCCCACGTCGAGGGAGTCGAGGTCGTTCCAGCCGCCGGGGCCGGCGTGCCGGGTCCAGGCGGGGGCGTCACTCCAGCGGTCATCCACGGAGCTTTCCCAGCTGACGAGCGTGTTGCAGTAGCACTCGACGTCGGTGTCGATGCGCCAGCCGTTGGAGTACTTCTTCCAGTCGGCGGCGTGCCCGATGTCCAGGGACCAGGACAGTTCCAGATGGATGGGGCGGCCGGTGGCGGCGATCGCCTTCTGCCAGGCGGCCACGTCGGCGACGTTGTTGTAGTTGTCGCCACTCTTGAAGGAGCCCGGGCCCACACCGTCGAGCTTGAGGAAGTCATAGCCCCAGTCTGCGAACATCTGGGCCTGGGAGTCGATGTACTTCTGTGCGCAGGGATGGGAGAAATCAATCTTGTACGCGCTGTCCCAGCCATTGGTGGTGCGCAGGTCGTCGTAGACGATGTCGGCGGTGGTACAGCCCTCGGCCTTCCAGATCGGCACCTTGCCCCCGCCGTAGGCCTCCTTCTCCAGGCCGACGGGCAGGTAGATACCGGCCTTGAGACCCTTGGAGTGGATGTGGTCGGCGACCGACTTCATACCGCTGGGGAAGCGCACCGGATCGGCCTTCTGCCGGCCGTACTCGTCGAACTCGGGCGTCCACGCGTAGTTGCGCCACCAGCCCGCGTCGATGTTGACGTACTCGTAGCCGTACTTCTTCAGCTTGGCGGCCATGGCGTCGGTCTGCTTGAGGACGTTCGCCTCGGTGAGGTAGCTGTAGTCGCCGTTCGGGTTGAGGCCCGGGTACTTCGATGACTGCATGCTCCAACTGGTCCAGCCCATATAGGGCTTGGCGGCGGCAGCGGCCGGGCTCGCCGGGGATGCCGGGGTGGCCTTGTCGTCGCCGGGCTGTGCCTGCGCCGCCGGGACGGCGGTGGCGAAGCCCGCGGCGAGGGCCATGACGACGACGGTTCTCAGACCGCGTACGGGCATGAGGGGGTACGAGGATGACCGCATGGGTCCTGCCTTCTGGAGGTGTGGTCCGGGGAAGGGGGTGGCGGGGGAGGGACGCGGCGGGGTTCGGGGAGACGGCGGCGACGGCTGGGCCTTGCCCGAACCGAGGGTGAGTGCGCCGGTGAACGGGCGCCGGGGCAGGCGACGTAGGGGGCTCGCGGCCATTCGGGGAATGACAGCGCGATCGGGGCGGGGGCGGGCGGCCGGACGACGACCGGCGGGGCGATCAGCGGCGGGTGGTGGCGACCGCGAGGGAGCGGCGGTCGCCGCGTCCGCGACGGGAGCGGGAGCGGGTCGCGGAGGGCACGGTGTTTCTCCGTGTTTCTCGGTCCTGTTCAGGCGTGCTGCGTCATGGCTGCTCCTCGTATGTGCTGGTTCGCGTCCGACCTGATGAAGGACTGGATGGCGGTGGCCGCGGCGCCGCGGGCCCATTCATCGAAGGGCAGCGGCCGGGTCTGCACATCGCACTGCGCCGCGGAGCCGAAGGCCGCCGCGGCGAAGGCGGCACGGATGTGGTCGGCGAAGAGGTCGTAGGCGGCCAGGCCCTCGCCGGAGATGATCACGCGTTCGGGGCCGAGCAGATTGGCCACGGTGGCGATGCCACGGCCGATGGCGTCGCCCGCCCGCGCGTAGATCTCCCGTGCGCCGGCGACGCCGTCGTGGGCCAGTCCGGCGGCCTGGACCGCGTCGGCCACCTGGACCCCCGTGGCCGCGCGCATCTGACGGACGATGGCGTCGTCGCTCGCGATGGCCTCCACACAGCCGCGGTTGCCGCAGTGGCAGCGGGGGCCCGCCGGGTCGACGGTGACGTGGCCGATCTCGCCGGCCACGCCGTGGGCCCCGGCGACCACCCTGCCGTGGACCACGAGGCCGCAGCCGATGCCCGCGCCGACCGTCACGACGGCGAAGCCGGACAGTCCCACACCCGCCCCGAACCACTGCTCGGCCACGGTCAGCGCGCGCACGTCGTTGTCGACGGTGACCGGCAGGCCCGTGGTCATGGCGGCGAGTTCGGCGAGCGGCACATCGCGCCATTCCAGGAAGGGCGAGTAGCGCACGACGCCCTCGGCGCGGTCCACGTCGCCGGAGACGGCCATGCCCAGACCCGCGACGCGCACGCCGAGGCCGTCCGCTTCGATGAGCAACTCCCGTACGAGTTCGGTGGCCGACCCCAGCACCGCCTTGGGGTCCCGGGCGGCGAGGGGGATGTGCCGGGCGACCAGGATCCGGCAGCACAGGTCGGTGAGCACACCGATGATCTTGTCTCCGGTCACCTTGACCCCGATGAACAGCGCACGGCCGCCGTCCACCCGCACCAGATTCGCGGGCCGCCCGAGCGCCGGGCGCGCGTCCTCGTCCACGTCCTCCACCAGGTAGCCGGCCTCGATCAGGGGACGGACCGCTTTGGTGACGGCCGCGGCCGACAGCCCCGCCCGCCGGGCCACTTCCATACGGGTGAGCGGACCCTGGGACAGGACCGTGGTGAAGATCTGCGCGGCGGCCGATGTGTTCGCGGGGAACGACTCGACGGCAGAGGGCGAGGCCATGGCCGGGAACCTAGGCTCCTTATTTTCCGCTGTCAATGAAAGAAGCAGGAATCTCCTGAGGATTGCCTGTGAGTCCCGATCTCACCTCCAAAGCCAGCCACACACGGGGTGTTGACATGCGATCGAAGGTCTCGTTGGCTTACGGGGCGATCCTCGTCCCCGTCACCGAGCGCCCCGCATCCGCGGGCGGCACCCGCCGCTCCCCGTCGTCTCCCGAACGTGAGGCCCGATGCCGACGATCTCCCATGCCCCGGACACCGGGGTCTGGCTGCTGACCACTCCCCGTACGTCATACGCCCTGCGCATCGACGAGACGGGCGCGCCCTGCCACCTCGCTTGGGGGCCGCGGCTGACGCTGCCGGAGACGGAGGAGCTGGTCGTGCCCGCCGGGGAGGCGGCCAGCAGCTTCGAGGGACGGCCCGCGGTGGGCGAGGAACTGCCGGTCGACGGCGGCACCCGCTACGGCACGCCCTCCCTCCAGGTCCGCTACGCGGACGGCTCCCGCGCCTTCGAGTGGCAGCCGACCGGACACCGCGTCATCACGCCGTCCGACGGCGTCCACGAACTCTCGCTGGAATTCCGCGACCGCCACTACCCGCTGCGCGTCGCTCTCCACTACAGGGTGCGGGACGACACGGATGTCATCGAGCGCTGGACGGTGCTGAGCAACGACGGTGACCAGCACCTGAGCCTGGTCCGGGCCGACTCGGCCGCCTGGTCCCTGCCGGCGACGGCCGACTACCGGCTCAGTCATGTCACCGGCCAGTGGTCCGCGGAGAGTCAGTTGCGCCGCGAACACCTGCCGTACGGGGAGACCGTGCTGACCAGCCGGCGTGGCATCACCAGCCACCACGCCGCTCCCTGGGTGATGGTGGACGCGGGCGACGCGGGCGAGGAGCACGGCCGGGTCTTCGGCGCGGCCCTTGCCTGGAGCGGGAGTTGGCGCCTCACCGTCCAGCGCACACCGGACGGACGCGCCGGGCTCTCCGGCGGCGTCGGCCACGAGGGCACCTGCGTACCGCTCGCACCGGGCGAGGAATTCATCACCCCCGTGTTCGCCGGGCTGTTCACCGACGGCGGGTTCGGCGCGGCGAGCCGGGCCTGGCACGCGTACACGCTCAACCACGTCCTGCCGCACGGGCATGAGGTGGCCCCCGTGCTCTACAACTCCTGGGAGGCCACCGGCTTCGACGTGAACGAGGCGAACCAGAAGGCGCTGGCCGAGCGGGCCGCCGCCCTGGGGGTGGAGCTGTACGTCGTCGACGACGGCTGGTTCGGGGCCCGGCGCAGCGACCACGCGGGGCTCGGCGACTGGACCCCCGCCCAGGACCGCTTCCCCGAGGGCCTCGGCCCCCTGGCCGACACGGTGCACCGCCTGGGCATGCGCTTCGGCATCTGGGTGGAGCCGGAGATGGTCAACCCCGACAGCGACCTCTACCGCGCGCACCCAAACTGGGTTCTGCACACCCCCGGCCGGGCCCGCAGTGAGCTGCGCAACCAGCTCGTGCTGAACTTCGCCCGCGACGACGTCGCCGACTGGGCCTACGGCTGGCTGACCCGGCTGGTCGCGGACCACGGCATCGACTTCCTCAAGTGGGACATGAACCGCGCCTTCAGCGAGGCCGGCTGGCCCGGCCCCCCGGACGGCAACGACCGGCTGTGGACGGGCTATGTGGCCAATCTGTACGGCGTCCTCGACCGGCTGCGGGCCGACCATGCCGGGCTGCGCATCGAGACGTGCAGCGGCGGTGGCGGACGCGTCGATCTGGGCATCCTCACCCGTACGGACCAGGCGTGGGTGTCGGACAACACCGACGCGGTCGACCGTCTGGTCATCCAGCACGGCTTCGGTCAGCTCCACCCGGCGCGCACGATGTCCGCGTGGGTGACCGACGTGCCCCATCAACTCACCTCCCGCACCGTGCCGTTGCGGTTCCGCTTCCACGTGGCCATGTGCGGGCTGCTGGGCATCGGCGGCGATCTGACCCGCTGGTCGGAGGAGGAACTCGCCGAGGGCGCCGAGTTGGTGGCCGAGTACAAGCGGGTGCGCCACCTCGTCCAGTACGGCGCCCTGTACCGGCTGTCCGGGCCGCACGGCGAGCTGCCGACCGTGGTGCAGTACGCGGCCGAGGACGGCGCCGAGACCCTGGTACTGGCCTGGCAGCGCGGCCCGCGCCACGGAGTCCCGCGGCTGCCGGTACGGCTGCGCGGGCTCACCCCCGGCGCCCGCTACCGCGACACCCGCACCGGTGAGGTGCACCATGCCACCGTGCTCGCCGCGTACGGATTCCACCCGGACCTCCGGCCCGGCGACTGGGCCAGCACAGCCGTACACCTGGTCAGGATGGAGCAGGACGGTGCCTGACATCGCTCGTGTGTCGTACCGGCCGTAGTCGGTGACCGGCCGGTGGGTCAGTCGCGGTAGGCGGCGATGGCGATCTGGACGAAGGAACGGATCAGTGGATTCGTGTCGTCCTCGTTCCACGCCGCCACCACACGGCTCGGCGGCATGTCGATCAGCGGCACCACGGCGAGCCCCGCCGCCGGTTCGTGGTCCACCAGGGTCATGCCCACCGTGCCGTTCCACAGAACGGCTTGCAGGCATTCCTGGACGCCCCGCACCACCGGGCCCTGGCGAGGTTCCCCGCCGTTCCAGTACGTCTGCCAGAGGGGGTCGGTGCCTTCCGGGAAACGGAACCAGCGGCGGTCGGCGAGGTCGGCCAGTTTCAGGCTGTCGCGGCGGGCCAGCGGATCGTCGGCGCGCAGCAGCGCGCCCACCGGGTCGGTGCGCAGCTCGTGCACGGTCAGGCCGGTCTCGTCGAACGGCCCGCGGGTCAGGGCGATGTCGACCAGTCCGGCGTGCAGTCCGCAGGTGGGATCGGTCAGGTCGGTCTCGCGGATGTGGACCTCGACGGCCGGGTGCCGCCGGTTGTAGGCGCCGGCCAGCCGGGTCGCGCCCGGGTCGGAGCTGTCGGCCAGGAGGCCCACGGTGATGGTGGCGGCGCCGGCCGCCGCGGCCACGCGTGCGCGTACCCGGTCGGCCTGGTCGAGCAGGCCGCGCGCCTCGTCCAGCAGCACCGCCCCCACCGGAGTGAGCGCGACACCGGCGGACGATCGGCGGAACAGCGCGGCGCCGAGTTCGGTCTCCAGCTGCTTGATCGCCCGGCTCAGTGGCGGTTGGCTCATATGCAGCCGAACGGCCGCCCGGCCGAAGTGGAGTTCCTCGGCGACCGCCACGAAATAGCGCAGTGTCCGTAGCTCCATGGTGGAACGATACCCGTACGGTATCGACAGCACAGCATGGGTCTTGGACAGTCGCCGGCCCTGGCACTGGAATCGAAGCGTGACTGATGAACCGAAGACCAGCGAGCCAATGGCCGACCCCGCCGTATCGGTGGTCGGCCCGGGCGACGGCGAGACGATCGTCCTGGGCACCACGCGACTGCGCATCCTCGAAGACGGCAGCAACACCGGGCACCGCCTCGGGCTCGCCGAGTCCGTCCTCGCACCGCACACGCCCGGACCACCGCAGCACCGCCACGCCCAGCACGACGAGGGTTTCTACGTCATCTCCGGCACGGTGCGGTTCACGGTCGGAGAACAGGACTACGACGCGACCGCGGGCACGCTCGTGATGGTCCCGCCCGGAGCCCCGCACACCTTTGCCAACACGACCGACCAACCGGCCGTCATGCTCAGCACGTTCACACCGGACCTGTATGTGCGGTACTTCCGGGACCTGCAGGACATGATCGCCGGCGGCCAGGCGCTGACCCCGCGGACGAACATTCAGGTGATGCGCCGTTACGCCACCGAGCCCGCCACCGACTTCGATCAGAGGACGGAGTCGGCATCGTGAACGTCGCCTATGGGATCGTCGCCGGCCTGCTCGCTCTCTTCTACCTCTACGGGGGCGGGGTGAAGGTGGTCCGGAGCCGTGAGCGGCTCCGGCCGATGATGGCCTGGGTGGACACCACACCGATGCCGGCCGTCAGGGCCATCGGGGTGATCGAAGTGCTGGGCGCGATCGGGCTGATCCTCCCGCCACTGACCGGCATCGCGCCCTGGCTGGCCCTGGCCGCGGCCATCGGGTTCGTGGTCCTCCAGATCGGCGCGACCAGGGTCCATCTGAGCCGCGGAGACCGCCAGGTCGCTCTCAACATCACGCTGCTCATCGCCGCGGCCGTGGCCATCTGGCCGGCGACGACATGGCTGTGACTTCGGGCGAGGTCGGCGAACGATGAGCCGCACCGCGGCGCTCGCTCAAGGCCGCCGCGCCGCAATTGGGCCGGGGTATTGGACAGCGGCTCGCACTGCCGAGCTTTCGGACAACGGCTGCCCCCATGTCACATCGGAGCCGTGGCGCAAACCGCCCACATCTTTACCAGGCGGCACCTCGTTGTACCGGCAGGATCGGAGGTTCCGCTATCAGAACGCCCTCAGAGATCGGGACCGCGGCCGCAGATTTTCATATTTCTGAACAGTCGAAACAGTGGTGCGAATAACACAAATTTCACCCTCGTTGTGCATCCGAACCCTACAGAACAACACTATCCTCGATCCGGTCGTTGACTGGGCGGAGGCCGGAACAGCGACGCTGCCCGCAGATCCGCGCGGTCAACGATGAAGAAGAGCAGGCGTGGTTCTCCACGTCTGGTGAGGGCCGCCGCCCCTGCTCCAACTGCCAGGAAGGGAGGGGCGGCGGTTTCCGGCCATGACAGTGTTTGTCCATCGCTTCATCGGCGCCGTTCGCGTCGAATTTGCATTCGCGATCTCATCGTTGCGTCCGGCATGGATAGTCCGCCTGGGCAATCACTTAGCCGACCTGCAGGAAACTGCCAAACCGAGCGGCAATGAGCGGACATCAGGCAGACTGCGCGTACCCCCTCGAGCCAAGACGCGAATAGAGCGGCCGGTCGGCCCCGTGGCCTGAAAACTCCCGCCAAACCCCTTCGTACGCACACCCGACGCAGGGCTTATGCGAAATCTCTCCGGTGATGCGCCGGTAGGTCCGGCTTCGGGTGCTTCGCCGTCGCCCGGAGTGTGGCGTTGGCCATACCGACGGGGGCTCAACTGACGCGTTAAGTGAATTTATGCGCGCTCCCTATCGCAAACTTGCGAAATACCCGTCGGTAAGTTTAGTCGCTATGGTCGGCAATAGGAGATAAGCCACTCAATGTCCGCTGCGCGCAGCGGGATTGTAGAGCCCCCCTCCGACAGATACCGGCTGACACCGGGTCAGCGGTTACTGCGGGTTTAGTTGCGTATGGGGGCGTGGCTGCGTTAACTACACGACACCTGTCGACGAGCAGGCGTACGTCCCGACGTGGTGTTCCCCCTTCCTGGCAGTTGGAGCCGGACACCCCGTCAATCCCTCACCAGACAGGCCCCGGCACGTCACCGCGGGCCCCGAAGACCAAGGAGATACCCGTATGGCCGAAGCACATCTCGGCCCCGGTGGAACCGGTGACGGCCGCGATGAGAGCCATCCTCCTGTCGCGGCCGACCAGCACCTGGCCAACGGTGGAGACCACGACACCCCTTCCGCACCCGACCGAAGCCGTCGGCATCAGCGACGGCTTGAGGTCAACGTCGACGAGCACGTCAGGTTCGCCCTCCTGGTCTCGCCCAAAGCGCTGCGCTGGGCCGGGGCCGTGTGCGTCACGCTGGGCAGCGCCGGCTGGTACACCCTGACGCACTGAGCCCGGGGCTCCGGGGGGCTCCAGAAAGGCCCAGAAGGGCCGCTGGAGCCCCCCGGAGCCCTTGGTCAGGAGGACATGAAGTCGCGGACCGGGAGGGCCCGGTCCACGAGGCGGACGTCGCCGATCCAGCCATGCATGATCTGGTCGATCTTCCCGCCGTACTCATAGCCGCCCAGCAGCCACGGCAGCCCGAGGGTGGTGAGGCCGGTCGCCGGGGTCGAGGGATTGCGCGCCGCCGGACAGCCGTTCACATACAGCGTGGTGTGTCGTCCGTCGTTCACCACCGCCCCATGCCACCAGGTGTTCAGCGGCAGCTCATGGCTCCAGTTGGTGACCCCCCGTCCTGGTTCAGAGGGTAGACGGCCCACTGGAGCGCATGGCCGTCGGACAGCGAGAGGGTGACCACCGGCTCCTCCGTGTCACCGCCGGCCTTTCCGGCGTCGCCGCTGCGGCCCCGCCGACTGAGCGGCGCGGACCAGCCGTTGCGTCCGCTGTCCCAGTCGGCGGGCAGATCCGGACGGTGTCCTCGACGGGCACGCCGTCCCGGCCGCTCTGGTCGAACCGCCAGTAGGCCACCGTACCGGGGATGACCAGCCGGGAGGCGGGCCGGGCGGGCCGCGGCGCGACGGGGGCGAACCCGGCGAAGCGCTGCTCGAAGTCGAAAAGCTCGCCTCCTCGCCCTCGTGGTCCGCGTAGACCAGCTCATGGGTGGTGAGGATGATCGGAGTCCTGGGGTGGTGGGCGATGACCTCCCGGGCCCAGGTGATGCCCTTCGTGGACGGGCGCCAGTCGAGGGCGAGCACCAGCCATTCCCGGCCCGCGGCGGAGAAGGTGTGGTACGTGTTGTAGCCGTCCGGGCTGGCGCCGCGGAACGAGGGCGCGGAGCGGAACCGCCGGGGACCGAAGGCGTCCAGGTAGGGCGTGCGGCCCCGCTGGTCGTCGGTGGACGAGTCGAGGTCGTGGTTTCCGGCCACCACGCTGTAGGCGGCGCCCCGCTCGTCCAGGAGGCGGAACGCCCGGCCGATCGGCCCGAATTCGGTGGCCTTCCCATGCTCGGTGAGGTCGCCGAGGTGGGACAGGAAGACGATGTTCTCCTCGCGTGCGTGGCTGAGGAGGTAGCGGAAGGACGCCTCCACCGGCGCCGGGTGGATGCTCTCGCCGTCGAAGAGGTACTGGGTGTCCGGCATGACGGCGAGGGTGAATCTGGGGCTTTCGGGGTCGGGGTGCCAGGCGGGTGCGCCCGTGGCGCCGGATGCCGGTGCGGCAGCGGCGGGCGGCGCCACCTCCAGCCCGGTCATGGCCACGCCCGCGGCGGCGAGTCCGGTGGTGCGCAGAAAGGTACGGCGGCGGGTTCCGGGCTGCGGCTCATGGGTCTGACGGGGCTGCACATGCGCCTGCTCCACACGGTGGGACGGCGGGGATCGAGCGCACGTTATGAGGCCCATGAGTGCAAACACAGGAAGATGTCCGGCAACGGACGGGGAAGAGCACATGAATGACCTCCCCTCCGTGTGTGGAGCCGGGCACCGCGGGCGACTGCCCGTTGCGGGCGTCAGTGGTGAAGGTCCTCGGCGGTGAGGGTGTCCCGGGTCTCCGGTGCCCAGGCCAGGCTGGCGACCGTTCCGAGCAACAGCACCAGCGCCATCCAGCCCATCGACCACCCCGCGCCGAAGTGGCTCAGGCTGACCGGCAGGACGAAGGTGCCGATGGCGGAAGCGACCCTGCTGGTGCCGTTGAGGAAGCCGACCCCGGAGCCGCGCAGCGCGGTGGGGAAGAGCTCGGCCGGATAGACCTGGGTGATGGTGGAGGCACCGGCCATGACGAAGGTGTAGATCAGGAAGGGGACCATCAGCGCCCCGCTGGAGGCGCCGCTGAGTACGGCCATCGCCGCCAGACAGAGCGTGAGGATCGTGAAGGTGCCGATGGTGAACGGCCTGCGGCCCAGGCGTTGCACCGGCCACAGTCCGATAACGCCGCCGAGCAGCAGGGCCAGGTTGAGCACCAGGTTCTGGGTGTCGGCGCCGGAGATCTGCAAGGTGGCCAGGATCTGCGGCATGAAGGTGTAGATCGCGAAGTAGGGCAGCACCTGGGCGCTGTAGAAGATGACGCCGAACCAGGTCTTGGCCGCCTGGCCGGGGGCGAAGAGCTCGCGGTACCGGGCGGCGGGCGGCTGCTTTGCGGCCGCGGCCTCCGCGTCGGCGGCGGTGGCCTCGGACTGCCCCAGGTAGGTGCGGCGGATCTGCGCGGCCTCGGCGGCCCGGCCGCGGGCGGCCAGCCAGCTCGGGGATTCCGGGATACCGATCCGCAGCAGCAGCACCAGCAGGGCGGGCACCGCTCCGCTGGCCAGCAGCCAGTACGCGGAGGTGCCGTTGATCGGGATGTAGGTGCCCAGGACGTTGGCCAGGACGTAGCCGACGGTCCACAGCACGGTGAGTGAGCCCAGGAGGACGCCGCGCAGTCGGCTGGGGACGAACTCGGAGAGCAGGGTCGGGCCGACGGCGTAGTCCGCGCCCAGACCGAAGCCGATCGCCAGCCGGAGCAGGAAGAGGACCAGCGGGCTGTGCGCCCAGAACTGGGCGGCGGAGGCCACCGCGATCAGGACGAAGTTGTAGAGGTACAGCTTCTGGCGCCCGATGACGTCGGCCACCCGCCCCAGCAGGATGCTGCCGAAGAACAGGCCGATCAGGGCGGAGGCGCCGAGCAGGCCCTGCCAGACGCCGGACAGGTGCATATCGGTGCCGAGCGCGGGCAGCACCGCGCCGATGACGCCGAGGGCGTAGCCGTCGGAGAAATTCGCCCCGAACGTGGTGGCGGTCACCCGAATGTGGAAGCCGGTGAGCGGCTCCTTCGAGGTGGTGCCCGGCACAGGCGGCGCATCCCGGTCCCCTGCCGTCCGCGCGTCCGCCGCCTCCGTGTGCACTGCCACGCCTGCCTCCTGACTGTTCACATTCGGACAGCGCCAGCATGCATGAATTCATGCAGTCAAACAACAGGTTGACTGTAGATTGTCATTCACCTAGAAGGAAGATCCATCTGGCGACCTGCTGGTCGGGCGGTGACACTGAGGGCAGATCTGGAGACAGGTGGGCCATGAACACCATCGAAGAGACGATCGAGGTCGCGGTCCCGGTACGCACTGCCTACAACCAATGGACCCAGTTCAAGAGCTTTCCGCGGTTCATGTCCGCGGTGAAGCGGGTCGAGCAGATCAGACCCGCGATCACCCACTGGGTCATCCGGTACGGCCCGGTGCGCTACGCGTTCCAGGCGGAGATCGTGCACCAGCGGCCGGACTCCTCCGTGGTGTGGCGTTGCCTTCAGCGCCGCCCCTCCCACTGGGGTGAGGTGTCGTTCCGCCCCACGGCACCGGACCGCACCCAGGTCACCGTGCGCATAGAGAGCACTCCGGGCAGAGTCGCGTCCCTCCTCACCAACGCCTCCTCCGGGCTCACGCGCCGTGTGGTCCAAAGGGAACTCGGGCATTTCAAGGAGTTCATCGAGGGCCTGGGCCAGGAGACCGGGGCCTGGCGGGGGTCCATCCACAACGGACACGTAGAGCCGACGGAGCCGGAACCGCCGAGAAGCCGGGTTGCTCGCTGGCCCGTGGGCTGACCCTCGTCCAAGAGAGCGAGACACACCTGATGAAGAAGGCGCCGAGACACGAGCCGGATGAACGACTCTCTGCCACGCCGCCCAAGAAGTGGGCGACGGGAGTGCCCGCGGTGACCCATGCGCTGGAGTACTCCCTGGAGGAGACGACGGTCCGGCGCACCGCGACGACGCTGCTGACCATGAACCAGGTGGCGGGCATCGACTGTCCCGGCTGCGCCTGGGCCGACCCCGCCCCGGGCCACCGGCACCGCAACGAATACTGCGAGAACGGTGCCAAGCACATCAACGACGAGGCGACGGCGCGGCGCGTCACCGCCGACTTCTTCCGTACGCATGCGGTCTCCGAACTCGGCCGCCGCTCCGACCTGTGGCTGAACCAGCAGGGCCGGCTCACCGGACCGATGGTCAAGCGGCCGGACGCGGATCACTACGAGCCGATCAGCTGGCATGACGCCCTGAAGCTGATCGCCACAGAGCTGACATCGCTGGACTCCCCCGATGAGGCGGTCTTCTACACCTCGGGGCGGGCCAGCAACGAGGCCGCCTTCGTGCTGCAGCTCTTCGCCAGGGCCTTCGGCACCAACAACCTGCCCGACTGCAGCAACATGTGTCATGAGTCCAGTGGCTTCGCGCTGCACGAGACGTTGGGCACCGGCAAGGGCACGGTGAGCCTGGACGATCTGCACCAGGCCGATCTGATCTTCCTGGTGGGCCAGAATCCCGGTACCAACCATCCGCGACAGCTCTCCGCGCTGGAGCAGGCGAAGATCAATGGCGGCCACATCATCGCGGTGAACCCGCTGCCGGAGGCCGGACTGCTGCGGTTCAAGAACCCGCAGCGGGCCCGCGGGGTGATCGGACCCGGCACCCGTATCGCCGATCGTTTCCTCCACATCCGCAGCGGCGGCGACCTCGCGCTCTTCCAGGGCCTGAACCGGCTGCTGCTGGAGGCCGAGGACGCCCGGCCGGGCACCGTGCTCGACCACGATTTCATCCGCTCCAGCACCAGCGGGTTCGAGGAGTTCTCCCAGCACGTCCGCACTATCGCCTGGGACGACATCCTGACCGCCACCGGACTGACCCTCCAGGAGATCGAGCAGGTCCGGGACGCCGTCCTGGGCAGCAAGCGCATCATCGTCTGCTGGGCCATGGGAGTGACACAGCACCGCCACGGTGTCCCCACCATCCGGGAGATCGTGAACTTCCTGCTGCTGCGCGGAAACCTCGGCCGGGCCGGAGCCGGGGCCTGCCCGGTGCGCGGGCACAGCAATGTGCAGGGCGACCGCACGATGGGCATCTGGGAGCAGATGCCGGACTCCTTCCTGGACGCGCTGCGGCGCGAGTTCGGCTTCGATCCGCCTCGCGCCCACGGGCTGGACTCGGTGAACTCGATCAGGGCCATGCGCGAGGGCCGTATCAAGGTCTTCCTCTCGCTCGCGGGCAACTTCGTCCGGGCCGCTCCGGACAGTGCGGTCACCGAGGAGGCCATGCGGCGCTGCCGCCTCACCGTTCACATCTCCACCAAGCTCAACAGGTCCCATACGGTCTGCGGCCGGACCGCGCTCATCCTGCCGACCCTGGGCCGCACCGAACGGGACATCCAGTCCGGTGGCGAGCAGTTCGTCACCGTGGAGAACTCGATGAGCGAGGTGCACACCTCCTATGGGCGCCTGAAACCGGCCTCCAAGCTGCTGCTCAGCGAGGTGGCCATCCTCTGCCGGCTCGCCCGCCACACCCTCGGCGACAAGGCCGGCATCCCCTGGGAGGAGTTCGAGGCCGACTACGGGGCGATCCGCCACCGCATCGCCCACGTCGTTCCGGGATTCCACGACTTCAACCGGCGGGTGGCCCGTCCCAGTGGCATCAGGCTGCCCAATCCGGTCAACGAGGGGGTCTTCGCCACCCCCGCCGGCAAGGCCCTGTTCACCCGCAACGCCTGGGACATGCTGCGGGCCCCCGAGGGGCATCTGCTGCTGCAGACCCTGCGCTCCCACGACCAGTGGAACACCATTCCGTACACGGACAACGACCGCTACCGGGGCATCCACGGACGGCGCAGGGTGGTACTGGTCAATCCGGCGGATATGACCGAACTCGGCCTGGTCGAGGGGCAGTTCGTCGACCTCGTGGGCGTGTGGTCCGACGATGTGGAGCGCCGCGCGGAGGACTTCGAGGTGGTCCCGTATCCGACCGCACCCGGCTGCGCCGCCACGTACTACCCCGAGACCAACGTCCTGGTGCCGCTCGACAGCGTGGCCGAGATCAGCAACCAACCGACGTCGAAGGGGATCGTGGCCCGCCTGGAGGCCCGTAACGGGTAGCGCGTCCAACCGCTCGTTCGCCCGGCGCGAGCAGTCATCGGAGGCCGGGTGGGAGGGCTACAACTGCCGGTTCTACGATCGGACATGACCGAGGTACGTGCACAGGCCCAGCGGTTGGGTGCTGGGCTGCCCGCATCGTGCCGCGAGGCAGCGGCCCGCGAGGCGGAGGACCACAAGGGTGTGACGAGTGAGCGAACGCCGGGACGGCGCCCAGTGAGCGGCTGTCGCCGGCGCCGCTGCCTCGCCGCGGAGAGCCGAAGACCCACTGACCGGGGATTTCCTGGAACGGGCTTCTCGGATCCGGGAAACCCGGGCCCCATGCCCGGCCCCCGGCCCTTCCGCCACATGTCCTAGGCGCGGCACTCCTTCCCCCGCAGGAGTACCGACTGACGACCGCTTTGTGCGTCCGCAATCCCTGGGCACCGAGCGGGTCTGTGCGCAGGACTGCCGCGGAGCCAGGTGAGCGCCCCTCCCCGTTCATCAACGGACTGTTTCATCATCCACGTAACACGGCCTCGACCAGGCCGGCTTTCCCCCCACGGAACATTCCCCCCACAGAAGAAGGACTCAGCACCGCATGACCGCGAACCCTCCCGACATGGCAATGCCCGTTCCGCCCCATGAGACCGATGCCACCCTGCACTTCACGGGCCCGGCGACCTTCGGCCGTGTCCCCCGTCTGGACCAGGTCGGCACCGCGGATATCGCCGTGGTCGGGGTGCCGTTCGACGCGGGTGTCTCCTACCGGCCGGGCGCCCGCTTCGGCTCGAACGCCGTCCGGGAGGCCTCGCGCCAGCTGCGCCCCTACAACCCGGCCCAGGACGTATACCCGTTTCACTACGCCCAGGTGGCGGACGCCGGTGACATCACGGCCAATCCGCACAACATCGACGCGGCCGTCGAGAGCATCGAGGAGGGCGCGGACGCCCTGCTGTCCACGGGCGCGCAGCTGATGACGCTGGGCGGCGACCACACCATCGCACTGCCGATCCTGCGCTCGGTGGCCCGCCGGCACGGCCCGGTGGCGCTGCTGCACTTCGACGCTCACCTGGACACCTGGGACTCCTACTTCGGCGCCCAGTACACCCATGGAACGCCGTTCCGCCGCGCGGCCGAGGAGGGCATCCTGGACACCTCCGCGCTCTCACACGTCGGCACCCGCGGCTCGCTGTACAGCAAGGAAGACCTGGACGAGGACACCAAGCTGGGCTTCGGGATCGTCACCTCGGCCGATGTGATGCGGCGCGGGGTGGACGAGGTGGTGCAGCAGCTCAAGGAGCGCATCGGCAAGCGGCCGCTCTACATATCGGTGGACATAGACGTCCTGGATCCCGCACACGCCCCCGGCACCGGCACCCCCGAGGCGGGCGGCCTCACTTCGCGGGAACTCCTGGAGATCGTGCGCGGGCTCAGCGATTGCTATCTGGTCTCCGCCGACCTGGTCGAGGTCGCCCCGGCGTACGACCACGCCGAGATCACCTCCGTCGCCGCCTCGCACACCGCCTACGAGCTGATCTCCGTCATGTCCCGGCAGATCGCCTTCTTCCGCTGGCTCGAGGAGAACGAGCAGTCGTAGACCGCCACCACCCGTCCCGCGTTGCGCCGATGCCACGTCAGCCAGGCTGACGTGGCACGGGTGTGTACCGCGCGTCGCACTTTCGGCTGATCCGGAGATCGTTTGTCTGCGAATCCTCGCTTTCACCCGCAGTTCTGGCTCCTCCGCGCAGGCCGACATAGAACGAGACCAGAACGTCGGCGATGCGAGAGAGGTGGAGTCGATGACGAACCTGGCGGACCAGGTCGTGGCCACGGACCGGGGCAAGCTCCGGGGCTCGGACGAGGGTGCGGTGGTGTCCTTTCGGGGAATCCCCTACGCCGCCTCACCGGTGGGCGCGGCGCGCTTCGCGGCTCCGCACACCCACCCGGGGTGGACGGGCGTACGGGAGGCGGTGCGGCCGGGACCGGCTGTGCCTCAGGCTCCGTCCCGGCTGGAGCGGGTCATGGGGAAGCGCAGGCCCGACTGGGCCGAGGACGGTTGCCTCACCCTGAACGTGTGGGCTCCGCGGCCCGCGCTGGAGGAGAAGGTCCCCCGTCCGGTTCTGGTCTGGTTCCACGGCGGCGGTTTCAGCAGTGGCTCGGGCGGGTGGGACTGGTACGACGGAGCCCGCCTGGCGGAGGTCGGCAATGTGGTGGTCGTGACCGCCAACTACCGGCTGGGGCCGCTCGGCTATCTGCATCTCCCGCGGATCGGCGCCGACAACCTCGGCTCTCAGGACCAGGCCGCCGTGCTGCGCTGGGTGCGCGACAACATCGCCTCCTTCGGCGGCGACCCGCGAGCCGTGACGGTCGGCGGGCAGTCGGCCGGTGCGTACTCGGCCCTGTCGCTGGCCCTGGATCCGGCGACCGGAGGGCTCGTCGACCGTGTGCTCCTGCAGAGCGGCCCTTGGGGCCTCGAGCCGCAGAGTCCGGAACAGGCAGCCGAGGCCGCCGAGGAGTACCAGCGGCTGCTGGACATCCCGCGAGGAGCGGAGCCCGGGCAGGTGCTGCGCTCGCTTCCCGTCGAGCGTCTTCTGTCCGCCTACGGCGAGCTGGCGGTCCGGCTCGCACGCCCGGGCGATATCGCCCCTCCGATGTACCCGGTTCTCGGCGGCGCCGGCATGCCACGGGCCTGGCAGGACGGGCTCGTGGACGGGGTGCCGGCGGGCAAGGCCCTGCTGATCGGCACCGCCCAGGAGGAGATGACCGCCTTCTTCGCCTTCGAGCCGCGCATCCAGTCGCTCACCCGGGAGGGCGCCGTCGACCTCCTGACCAGCCGGCTCGGCCACGAGGCGCCGGAGGTCTACCAGCGGTACGCCGACAGACTTCCGCACGCGACCCCCGCCCAGGTCTTCACCGCACTGCAGACCGATGAGCTGTTCCGCGACGGCGCCCTGCGGATGGCCGACCACCATGCCGCGGGTGGCAATGCCACGTACGTCTACCAGTTCGACTACCGTCCCGCCCACGACCCCGGCCATCTCGGCGCCACGCACTGCGGTGAACTGCCCTTCCTCTTCGGCACCTTCGACAGCTACCCCGACAGTCCGATGCTGGGGAGTCCCTCCGACGCCGACCGGGCGATGGGCCTGGCCTTCGCCACGGCTGTCACCGCGTTCATCGCCGGCGGCTCTCCGGGTGACTGGCCTCCGTACGCGCCCGAGGCCACCGCACGGATCCGGCACTTCGGCTGAGACACACGGAGCCCCTCACACGGAAATCGACGCGGGACGTACCAGGCCGGTGCGCTTGACGCCGGAGAGAATGGGGGCCACCTCCATGCCGGAGATATGTGGCAAGGCCCCCACCGTGCCGGTCAGAAACACATACAGCGCGCTCAGATCGGTGGCGGCCACCGCCACCAGCAGACTGCTCGAACCCGTCGTGGCGGCGGTGAAGCGCACCTGCGGATGCCTGCTGAGGATCTGCCCGGTCTCCTCCAGCGCCCCCGGATCCGCGGTGATCCACAGCAGCGCCTCGGCGTGCACCCCCAGCAGGGCCAGATCGACTTCGGTGGCCAGCCGCACGCCATGCGCCTCCACCAGGGCGTCCAGGCGACGCCGTACGGCCCGCGGAGTCCGGCCCGTGCGATGGGCCAGCTCTCCATAGGTCATCCGGGAGTCTTCCACCAGCGCGTCGATGAGCGCTTCGTCTTCCGGGAGCGGGGAGAAGGGTTCGGGCGCGGGATCGGCGCTCGGCCACAGGTGTCGGGACTCCTCCCGGGTCAGCAGTCCCGCGCTCCAAGCGAAACCCACGGGGAAGACTTTCAGCAGGTCGTAAGAGGTCCAGGACCGCACGGCGGCGGTCGCGGGCAGGTCGCGCAGCAGCAGCTTGTGGCGTGCGTCGGGCCCGTTCAGAAAGAGCACGACGCAGATTTCATCCCCTCCGCCCAGGATGTCCACCCAGATGGTGTCGGGGCGCCGAGCGAGGCCGGCGGCGATGGTGGCGATCCGGTTGGGGCGGCAACGGATACGCAACACCGTGGGGAGGAGGTGGGGAAAGAGGGCGGGATTGCGCACGGCCGTCGCCCGCAGGGTGCGATCGTGGAACAGCGGGGCGGCTCGCCGCACGACGGTGCGTTCCGAGACACCCAGCACCTCGGCGACGCTCCGCCAGGAGGCCCGGGGCGACGCCAGCAGAACGGCCGTGATCCGCCGGTCCGTGGCATCGAGGTCGTGACGTACTTTCTGCATGAGAAGGCCCTCGATGTTCCTCTTTTCTCGATTCGACTCTATCCGGTGACCGGGACAGGAAAGGTCTGCGGTGTCGTACGACGCGTACCCGGGGAGCGGCCGACGCGGGGCCACCACCGGCGTTTCCTGTCGCTATCCGTGGGATACAGGGCGCTATCGTCATGGCAGGCGGGCCGGCCGCCGCGCGAGGCTGTGGACAGTGCCCCACAGGGGCGTACTGCTACGCACACGGAGAGCGGACACATGACGACTGACACTGCTGTCGCGGCAGGCGTGAAGGTGCCGGGCACGACGCTGGCGCGCGAGGCCACGGAGCTGATCCGGGACACGACGAGCGAGCTCATCTATCACCATTCACGTCGGGTGTACTTCTTCGGCAGCCTGCAGGGCCACCGGCGCGATCTGAGCTTCGACCCGGAGCTGCTGTACCTGGGGGCGATGTTCCACGACGTGGGCCTGAACGAGGCGTTCCATGACAGTGGCCGCCGTTTCGAGGTGGACAGCGCGGCCGAGGCGAAGCGGTTTCTGCAGGCCCATGGCGTACCCGAGGACAGCATCCGCCGGGTCTGGACGGCGATCGCCCTGCACACCACTCCCGGGGTTCCCGAGTTCATGGAACCGGAAGTGGCGCTGGTGACGGCCGGTGTCGAGTACGACGTGCTCGGCATCGGGTATGAGGATCTCTCCGCCGAGGACCGGGCGGCGGTCGTGGCGCTGCATCCGCGCCCCGACTTCAAGAACAGGATTCTGCAGGCGTTCGCCGATGGCATCCGCCCCAAGCCGCAGACCACGTTCGGCAACGTCAAGGCGGATGTCCTGGAGCATTTCGTCCCCGGCTTCGAGCGGGGGAACTTCGTCCGGACGATCCTGGATTCGCCGTGGACGGAATAGCGCGGCGGGCGTCACCGGCGTCCCGTGGCGGCCGCACCGTCGTGATCGTCGCGTTCGACGGGGTGCAGCTGCTGGATGTCACCGGCCCCGTGGAGGTCTTCACCACGGCCAACCACTACGGCGCCGACTACGACGTACGGGTCGTCTCCCTCGCCGGTGACGCCGTCACCACCTCCTCCGGGCTCGTGATCGGCGCTGACGGCGCGCCCGGCACACTGCCACCGCGCCTGGGCACCCTGCTGGTCCCGGGGAGGAGGGACTGGCGCTCGGCCGTGGCCGACACCGACCTGGTCGGGCTCGTGACCCGGCTGTCGGTGCGGGCCAAGCGCGTGGCGTCCGTGTGCGCGGGAGCCTTCGTGCTGGCCGAGGCCGGCATCCTGGACGGCCGCCGCGCCGCCACGCACTGGGAGCTGGCAGCGCAGCTGGCCACCGCCTACCCCCAGGTGCGCGTGGACGGCAATCCCGTCTTCGTCCGGGACGGCCATGTGGCCACATCGGCCGGCATCACCGCGGGAATCGACCTCTCGCTGTCCCTGGTCGAGGAGGACTGGGGAGCGGAGGTGGCCCGCAACGTGGCCAGGCAACTGGTGGTCTTCATGGCCCGCCCGGGCGGGCAGGCGCAGTTCAGCGCGCGGCTGGCCCCGCGTCAGCCACGGCACCCGGCGGTGCGCCGGGTGATGGACCGCGTCACCGCGGACCCCGCGGGGTGCCACACGCGGGCCACGCTGGCCGCCTCGGGCGGCGTGAGCGCCCGCCACCTGGAGCGGCTGTTCCGCACCGAGGTCGGCATCACGCCCGGCCGCTATGTCGAAGCCGTCCGCGTCGAGGCCGCCCAGGCGCTTCTCGCGGACGGCACCGGCACGGTCGAGGAGGTGGCGCGGCAGGCGGGGTTCGGCTCCTCGGAGTCGCTGCGGCGGGTGTTCCAGCACACCCTCGGGGTCTCGCCGACGGTCTACCGCGCCCGTTTCCGCAGCACCGTCGGCGCACCCCGTCTCGCGGCCGGGTAGCCGGTCGCCGCCTGTCCCTACGCCCCCTCGCGGGCCGTTTTCGCCGCCCGGGCCAGGTCCAGGTCGGTGGTCTCCGGCGCCAGGAACTGGGACACGAGGGCTCCGGCCACCAGCACTCCGGCCCCGATCAGGAGCACGAACTCCGCGCCGAAGTGGTCGAGCCCCATCGGCAGCAGGAATGTGCCGATCGCGGCGCCCACCCGGCTCATGGCCGTCGCGAAGCCGACGCCCGTGGTGCGCAGGGAGGTGGGGAACACCTCCAGCGGATAGACCGCGGTCAGCGCGCTGGAGGCGGCGTTGAGGAAGATGAAGAACAGGAAGCCGACGACGATGACGGGGGTGGAGGACGGCCACACCGCCACCAGGGCCAGACACCCGGCCGTGATCCAGAACGGCGGGATCAGCAGCTTGCGGCGGCCGATCCGGTCCACGACGAGGCACCCCGCGGTGACACCGGCCACGGCGGTGAAGGAGTAGACGAGCAGCGCCGCGACCGCGTTGTCCCCCATGTGCAGAGCCTCGAAGACCTCGGTCCAGAAGGTGCCGATGGCGAAGTACGGCAGCACCAGGGCGGCCCAGAAGACGCTGGCGAACACCGTGGAGCGCAGATGCCGCCGGCTGAAGAGCGCGCGGAACCCGTCCTGCCGCACCTCGTCGCGGTCATCCAGCTCCGCTTCGACGTCCACCTCGATGCCGTACTTCTCGATCAGCGCTTCGGCCTCGTCCCGGCGCCCCCTGCTCAGCAGCCAGCGCGCGGACTCCGGGATGCCACCACGCAGGGCCACACACACCACCGCGATCACCGCACTGCTCGCCAGGGACCAGCGCCAGCCGCCGTCGACGGAGGTGAACAGCGCCCCCACGACGGTGGCCAGCGCGTACCCCACGTACCAGCTGATCTCCAGGCTCGCCAGCAACCGCCCGCGGCCCAGCCGGCCCGCGTACTCCGACAGCAGCGGGGCGCCGATCGCGTACTCGCCGCCGATCGCCACACCCATCACCAGCCGGATGAGGATGAGCTGGGGGCCGTCCAGGACGAAGAACTGGAGCACCGAGCCGATCAGGAAGATCAGCATGTCCGTCAGGAACACCGGCCGGCGTCCATACCGGTCGGCCAGCCGGCCGAAGAGCGGCCCTCCGATGAAGATGCCGATCAGCGGTGAGGCGCCGACCAGCCCCTGTTCCATGGAGGACAGATGGAGGTCGTCAGTGATCGCCCCCATCGCCAGGCCGATGCCGCCGATGATGTAGCCGTCGATTCCCTGGCCGATCTGGGTGGCCAGCTTCAGCTTGGTGTGCAGCCGCTTCCGTTCGCGTTCGGTGGCGGGCGCGCCCGGCGGTGTGCTGGGCTCGTTCTGCTCGGTCACAGGCGTCGTTGCCATGCGCGGGTCCTTCGCTGAGAGGGGGAGGAGACCGCTGCCCCGGGAGAGAGCGGCCGGGGAGGAGTGGCCCCGGGAGCAGCGGTGGGGAGAGGGGGAATCAGTCGGTCGGCCAGTCGAGGGCGATGTACTGCGTCTCCAGGAAGGCCTCGATGCCCTCGCGGCCGCCCTCCCTGCCCAGGCCCGACTGCTTGACTCCGCCGAAGGGCGCGGCCGGGTCGGACAGCAGGCCCCGGTTGAGGCCGACCATTCCGGTCTCCAGGCGCTCGGCCAGGCGCAGGGCCCGGCCCACGTCGCGCGAGTAGATGTACGAGGCGAGGCCGTGCACGGTGGCGTTGGCACGGGCCACCAGCTCGTCCTCGTCGGTGAAGGTGGCCAGGGGCGCGACCGGCCCGAAGACCTCCTCGTTCATGATCCGGGCGTCTTCGGGCACGTCCACCAGGACGGTGGCCGGGTGGTAGCAGCCAGGGCCATCGGGCACGCTGCCCCGCGCGGCGACCTTCGCGCCACGGGTGACCGCGTCGTCGACCAGGGAATGGATGGACTCCACGGCGGTCCGGTTGATCATCGGGCCGAGGGTGACGCCCTCCTCCAGACCCGCTCCGGCGCGTACCGCGGTCATGGCCGCCGCGAACTTCTCGGTGAATTCGGCGGCGACGGACTCATGGACGTAGAACCGGTTGGCGGCGATGCAGACCTCGCCACCGCCCCGCATCTTGGCGTCCATCGCACCGCGCACCGCGGCGTCGACGTCGGCGTCCTCGCAGACGATGAAGGGGGCGTTGCCACCCAGTTCCATGGTCACGTTGACCACGTTCGCCGCCGCCTGCCCCAGGAGGGTCCGGCCGGTGGCGGTGGAGCCGGTGAAGGAGAACTTGCGGACCCGCTCGTCGCGGAGCCAGGCGGAGACCACCTCGGGCGCGCGGTCGGTCGGCAGGACGTTCAGCAGCCCGTCTGGCAGGCCCGCCTCGCTCAGCAGGGCGGCGATCGCGAGGGCGGTGAACGGGGTGTCGGGGGCCGGCTTGAGGAGCACCGGGCAGCCGGCGGCGAGCGCCGGGGCGATCTTCCGGGTGGCCATCGCGGCCGGGAAGTTCCACGGTGTGACGAAGGCGGTGACGCCCACCGGATGCCTGCGCACGACGTGCCGGAAGCCGCCACCGGGCGCGTCGCCGAACGAGGAGCCGATCCGTACCGCCTCCTCGGCGAACCAGCGGAAGAACTCCGCCGCGTAACCGACCTCGGACACCGCGTCCCGGTATGCCTTGCCGTTCTCCAGGACGATCAGCCGGGCGAGCGTGTCGGTGTGCTCACGCATCAGCGCGAACGCCGTGTGCAGGACCTCCGAACGACGGCGGGTGGGCGTCGCCCGCCACCCGGCGGCGGCCGCCTGGGCCGCTTCGACCGCCGCCACAGCGTCCCCCGGGCCCGCCGCGGACACCTCGCGGATCAGCTCCGCGGTGGCCGGGTCGTGCACGGGGAACGTCCGTCCGTCCTCGGCCGCACACCAGCGGCCGGCGATGAACACATCGCCTTCGGCGAACGGCGCCTTGACGAGGGTTTCTATGCCGGGGAGGTTCATGAGCTGCTCTTTTCTCCGTTCCGAACAGGGGCTGGTCCGGTTCGCGGTGAATTTACGAGCGCGTCATGCGGCCGACAAGACCGCTTCTCGGATCGCAATGGTGGTTGCTGTCAGGGCAACTCCCCGTCATGCCCGCCCCCGCACCCGACTGGGCCGCACGGCCCCCGCGCTCTCAGGTGAGCCGTGCCCTGGGGAAGGAGGTGTGCCGCGGCTCCCAGCCCAGCATCACCGAGACGCGTGCCGCCGCCTTGGCCGTGGTGCGGCCCGCCTGGTCCAGACGGTCGCCGAGCCGGGACTTGGGTGCCGAGATGTTGAGCGCCGCCACGACACGTCCCCGGAAGTCGCGTACGGGTGCGGAGACCCCGACCAGACCGGTTTCGAACTCCTCGCTCACCCTCGCGTAGCCCCGTCGCGAAGCCTCCTGGATCAGTGACCACAGCTCGGGGATCGGTGGCGTCGAGGCGGTGCCGAAGCGGACGTACAGCTCGTCGGGGGTGGCATCGGCCAGCAGCACGCGCCCGGCCGAGGTCTGCCACGCGGGCACTCCGCGCCCTTCCCAGCCGTGGACGCGGAAGGAGTGTCCGGAGACCGAGAGCAGGGTGAGCACCTCGCGGTCGCTCAGGACACACAGATGGCTGGTCTCCTCCACGTCCGACGACAGCGCGTGCATCACCGGCTCCGCCATGCGCACCAGCCGGTTCTGCGAGGTCCGCGCGACGAGCGAGAAGAGCCGCCAGCCCAGGCGGTACTCCAGGGTGTCGGGGTCGCGTTCCACGATCCCCGCGGCGGCCAGGGCCTTGAGGGCCCGTGAGACCTGAGTCTTCTCCCGGCCCACCAGATGCGCCAGGCGTACGACGCCGAGCCCGCCGGCGTTCTGGGCCTCGTCGGAGGCGAGCGCCTCCAGCAGGTCGATGTCACGGCGCAGCCCGTGGCCGCGCGGGCAGCGGTGTCCGCGGGACCGGAGGAGGCGGCGTCGGGGCCCGTGCCGTGCGGATCGGCGGGGTCCTCGGGACCATCGGTGTCGCGAGGGGGAGGTTCATCACGCGCGACATCCTAGGGCGCACACCACGGAAGCCCCAGGTCAGCCGCCGGGTTGTCATGAGAGCAACCGGCATTTCGATTCACCCCGGCGCCTTGTCGGCGAGGTGACGGCGGTTCTAGATTCGCCGCATCGGACCGGGGAACTGCGGCGAATGCGCGGTTCCTCCCCTGTGGTCCGTCGATTCCCCGCTCCCGGAGATCCAGGAGATCCCCATGCCATCGCCTTTTGCCCCGACCGCCCTCATCGGCGAGTCCTTCGCCGGGGAGGGTGCCAACGCCGCGCACACGAACGTCGTGATCGGACGCAAGGGCGGACCCGTCGAGACGGCCTGGGCCACGGCGCTGGCCACGCCCAGCGCCGGACACGTCCCCTTCGTGACGATCGTGCGGCCCTCGGTCCCGGTGAAGCCGCTGACGCTGTTCGTGCCGAAGGCCGCAGCGGAAGGCGAGCTGCACCAGCGCGCCACGTGGGGCTCCGCCCAGGCCGGTCTGGCGCAGGGGGTCTCGGACGCGGTCCGGGACGGTCTGCTGTCCGCCGAGAAGGCCGACGATCTGCTGATCATCGCCGCGATCTGGGTGAACCCGGCGGTCGACGACCTGGATGTGTCCTTCCGCAACCAGCGCGCCGCCGCGTACGAGGCGGTGCGGGCAGCGGTGACCGGCACCCCGACCGTGGCCGATGTCCTCGCGGCCGCCGAGGAAGGCCCGGCCAACCCGTTCTACGCCCCCACCTCCGAGGTGCTCACCCGATGAAGATCACGGATATCACCCTGGACCGGCTGCGCCTGGACCTGGACCCGCCGTTCCGGGCCGCGTGGGACCCCGAGCCACGGCGCCACTTCGCCGCGACGATCGTCCGCGTCCACACCGACGAGGGGATCACCGGTATCGGCTCCGGTGATCTGATGGACGGCTTCGACACCTACAAGCACCTGTTCGTCGGCGAGGACCCGCTCGACATCACCCGGCACGTCAAGGCCATCGAGACCGCGAACTTCCACGGCGCCCACTACTGGCCGCTGGAGGCGGCGCTGTGGGACATCATCGGCAAGGTCCACGGCCGCCCGGTGGCCGAGCTGTTCGGCAACGCGGCCAAGAAGCTGCCCGCCTACGCCTCCTGCGGTGAGCTCAAGTCGCCCGAGGAGCGTGTCGCCACCGCGCTGAAGGTCCGCGAAGCGGGCTTCCGCGCGATGAAGATCCGCATCGACCGCAACCGGGTGGACGAGGGGATCGCCGCGGTCCGCGCCGTACGCGAGGAACTGGGCGCGGACTTCGAGATCATGGTGGACCTCAACCAGTCGTGGCGCATGGCGGGCGACACCGCGGGCGCCACCGACCTCGCCCGGACCCGCAAGACCATCGCGCGGCTGGCCGAGCTCGACGTGTTCTGGGTCGAGGAGCCGCTGCCCTACGGCGACCTGGCGGGCTTCAAGCGCCTGCGGGCCGAGAACCCCGGGGTGCGCATCGCCGCCGGCGAGATGCACCACTCCCCCACCGAGCTGCTGCGCTACCTCGAAGAGGACGCCCTGGACATCTACCAGATGGACGTGGTGCTCGCGATCGGCATGCACCGCGCCCGTACCCTGGCGGAAATCGCCCAGCTCAAGCACCGCCACTTCACCCCGCACAGCTGGACCAACGGCATCGGCGTGCTCGCCAATCTGCATGTGGCGGCGGGGGTCGGCGGCGGCCCGTTCTTCGAGTTCCCCTACGACCCGCCCGGGTGGACCCCGGAGCGCCGGGACTTCATGCTCGCCGACCCGGTGCGGGTGGACAGCGAGGGCGACCTCGAGATACCCGCGAGGCCGGGCCTCGGTATCGAGCTCGACGAAGACGCGATCGACCGGTGGAGGATCACATGACGCACGGCATCGACGCCCTGCTCGCCCGTTCGTACGACCAGTGGGTGGCCGCGGCCGGCACACTCACCATCGAGACCCGGCTGTTCATCGACGGCCGCTTCACCGACGCCCTCTCCGGCGACACCTTCACCAGCGTCTCGCCGCGCGACGGTTCGGTGCTCGCCAAGGTGCAGGCGGCCGGGGCCGAGGACGTGGACCGTGCCGTACGCGGCGCGCGCGCCGCCTTCGAGGACGGACGCTGGCGCGACCTCCCGCCCAGGGAGCGCAAGAGCGTCCTGCTGCGCTGGGCTGATCTGATCCGGGCGAACGCCGAGGAGCTGGCCCTCCTCGACACCCTGGAGATGGGCAAGCCCATCACCGAGTCCGTGCGGATCGACGTGGACAAGGCCGCCGAGACCATCGCCTGGTACGCCGAGGCCATCGACAAGACCTACGACGAGGTGGCGCCGACCCCCGGGGACGCGATCGCCCTGATCACCCGGGAGCCCCTGGGTGTCATCGGCGCGGTCGTCCCGTGGAACTACGCGCTGCTGATCGCCAGCTGGAAGCTGGGCCCGGCGCTGGCCACCGGCAACAGCGTCGTCCTCAAGCCGGCCGAGCAGACCTCCCTGGCCGCCCTGCGCCTGGCCGTCCTCGCCTCCGAGGCGGGTCTGCCGGACGGGGTGTTCAACGTCGTCCCGGGCCGTGGCGAGGTCGCCGGACAGGCTCTGGGCCGCCACCCGGAGGTCGACAAGATCGCCTTCACCGGCTCGGCCGAGGTGGCCCGGCTCTTCCAGGTGTACGCGGGCGAGTCCAATGGCAAGCAGGTGGCCGTCGAGGCGGGTGGCAAGTCGCCCCAGCTCCTGTTGCCCGACGCCGACATCGAGGCCGCCGCGTCGGCGGTGGCCTGGGGCATCTTCTACAACGCCGGACAGACCTGCAACGCCGGTTCCCGCGTCGTGGTGCACGCCTCCGTCAAGGACCGGCTCCTGGACGCCCTGCGCCGGATCACCGCGGAGACCTTCCAGGTGGGCGACCCGCTCGACCCCGCCACCGTCATGGGCCCCCTGGTCGACGAGACCCAGCTGGCCACGGTCCTCGGCTATATCGAACGCGGTGTGGAGGACGGGGCGAGCGTGGTGTTCGGCGGTGGCCGCACTCTCACCGAGTCGGGCGGCAGCTATGTCGAACCGACCGTCCTGGACGGGGTGGTGAACACCTCCGCCGTCGGCCAGGAGGAGATCTTCGGCCCGGTCCTGGCCATCGTGTCCTACGACGGCGACGCCGATGAGGGGATACGGCTGGCCAACGAGAGCGACTACGGGCTCGTCGCCTCCGTCTGGACCCGTGATGTGGCCGTCGCCCACCGCGCCGCCAAGCGGCTGCGGGCCGGGACGGTCTGGATCAACACCTTCGACGCCAGTGATGTCATCACCCCCTTCGGCGGCTTCAAGGCCACCGGCGCGGGCCGCGACAAGTCCCTGCACGCACTGGACGCGTACACGGCGCTGAAGACCACCTGGATCAACCTGGCCTGAACCGGCCATGGCGCACGGACCCGTTCATCCCCTCCCCTCTTTCCCTTCTTCACTTTTCTCTTCTCACCACAGCGAGGACAACGATGAGGATCGGTTTCATCGGCCTGGGCAACATGGGACGCCACATGGCCCGCCATCTCATCCACGCGGGCCACCTGGTCACCGTGCACGACACCCGGCCCGAGGCCGCCGCCGAGCATCTGGCGCTCGGCGCCCGCTGGGCCGATTCCCCCGCGACCTGTGCCGAAGGCGCGGAATTCCTGATCACGATGCTCCCCACCCCGCGCATCGTCGAGGACGTGCTGCTGCGCGGTGGCGCGGCCGAGGCCCTGCCGCCCGGTGCCCTGTGGATCGATATGTCGACCTCGACCCCCGCGGCCGCGGACCGCGTCGCCGCCGATGTGCTGAACGGGCGCGGGGTGCGCCGGCTGGACGCACCGGTCAGCGGCATGGCACGGGGCGCCGAGGCCGGAGCACTGCAGATCTTCGCCGGCGGTACGGACGACGACTTCCGCATCGCCCTGCCCGTCCTCGAGGCCATGGGCGATCCGGACCGGATTCTGCACGTCGGCCCGCCCGGCGCGGGCTACACGGTCAAGCTCATGCTCAACCTGCTCTGGTTCAGCCACGTGGTCGCCACCTCCGAGGTGCTCGCCATGGGCGTCAAGGCGGGCGTCGACCTCGGGACGCTGCGCAGCTCGCTGCTGGCGAGCCCGGCCGCCTCCGCCTTCGTCGAGAAGGACCTCATGTCCATCCTCGCCGACGGTGACTACGACGACTCGTTCGCCATGGCACTGGCCTGCAAGGATCTGGGGCTCGCCGTCGACCTCGGCCGCGACCTGGGCGTGTCCACCGAACTGTCCGCCCTGGTCGAGCAGATCTACCGCCGCTCCAAGGCCCATCACGGCGAGCTCGCCGGTGAGATGAGCCCGGTCCGCCTCTACGAGGCCCTCGCCGGGCAGGAGTTCCGGCTGCCCGACCCGACCATCACGCCGGCCGACGCGACCCTCGCGGTCTGAGAAGCAGCGAACGCCACCCCGCACCACGACGCCAGGAGCCGCACCCCATGACCTCTCCCGGGCCCGGCGGTCCCACGCCGCTGAGCATCGACCCCACCTGCCGTATCGAGTTCGGTCCCGGCCGCATCGGCCGGCTCCCCGCACTGATCGCGGCCACCGGCCACCATCGCGCCTTCGTCGTCACCGACCACGGCCTGCGCGCCGCGGGCGTCCTCGAGCCAGTTCTCAAGACCCTCCGGGCCGCGGGGCTGGAGTACGCCGTCTATGACGAGGTGGCCCCCAACCCCTCCACCGCCAACGTCGACGCGGGTGCCGCACGGGCCCGTGCGTTCGGCACCGCCGCGGTCGTCGCCCTCGGCGGCGGCTCCGTACTCGACGCGGCGAAGGGCATATCCCTGCTGGTCGGCAACCCGAAGGCCACGGCCGGCGACGCCGACGAGCTCTGGGAGGCGGCCGACGGACTCCCGCTCGTCGCGATCCCCACCACCTCCGGCACCGGCGCCGAAACCAACGGCTTCGGGGTCATCGAGGACACCACCGCCTGCCGCAAGGTCTACATCGGCCACCCCTCCGTGAAGCCGCGCGTCGCGCTGCTCGACCCGGAGCTCACCCTGGGCCTGCCCGCACCGGCCACCGCCGCCACCGGTATCGACGTCCTGGTCCATGGCATCGAGTCACTCGCCTCGCGCGGCGCGAACCCGGTCTCCACCGCCTACGCCACACAGGCCGTGACCATGGTCAGCCACGCCCTGCCCGCCGCGTACCGGGACGGCGCGGACCTCGACGCCCGCGCCGAGCTGATGCTGGGAGCCCATCTCGCGGGCCAGGCGCTCAGCCTCTCCGGGCTCGGGCTGGTCCATGGCATCGGCCACGCGCTGACCGCACACACTGGCACCCCGCACGGTGTCGCCCTCGCCGCCGTCCTCGAAGAGGTGATGGAGTTCAACGCCCCCGCCGCGCAGGGCGCCTATGAACAGGTGGCGCGCGCCATGCGCCTGGCACCGCCCGCCGACGGGGACTGGGCGCGGGCCGCCATCGACGCGGTACGCGAGATCGCGGGCGCCGTCGAGGTGAAACGCCCCCTGCGGACGCTCGGCGCCGACCGCGGCATGCTGCCCGCCATCGCCGCCGGGGCGGTGGCGGACGCGGTGACGACGAACAATCCCCTGTCCCCCGATCACACCCAGGTCCTGGAGATCCTCACCACCACCTACTGACCGTGGCGCGCCACCGTGACCCTGACGATCCAGGCACGGTGGCGACCGCTGTCACATGCGCGGACCCGGCGGTGTCTTCATGCCAAACAGGCAACCGCACAGGGAGAACACCATTGTTGCTACGCGTTCCGAAGGGGGAGCTCCCCACCGAGCTCCGGGAAACTAGTGGTGCCACGCATGTCCGCCCGTGTTGTGGATGAAGCGCTGCAGCACCTTGATCGTCGTCAGGTACTCCTCGTCGGAGATGTCCGCGTGCCGTTCCGTCCACAGCTCGTCCTGGAGGGCCGCGGCCTTGTCGAAGAAGGTTCTGCCCGCCGCCGTGAGTCCCAGACGTCCCTCGGCGTCCTCGGCTATCCAGCCCTGGGCGATGGTCCGGTCGATCTCCTCCTCCATGACCTCCGGACCCGCTTCGAGATAGTTGCTGAGGAGGTCGGACACCTCCTCGCGGGTCTTGGCGGGGTCGGCGTGGGCGACCTGCGCGAGGACCCACCACTGTGGCTGGGTGGTGCCGATCCCGGCGAGCGTGGTCTGGATGCGGGTGACAACGGCTTTGTACGCCGCCCAACTCCAGTAGCCGATGGGCTGCCGTATCAGTTCGGCGTCGCTGTGGGAGTACTCCATGGCCGGTCCCTCCGTCGTTGCTTGAACTCGTTCGACGAAACCGACCGTAAAAGTTGAACCGAACGTGAAGTCAAGGACGTCCGGCCCTGCCTCCTCAGCCACGGCCTCACCCGTACGCCCCGTCCGGGGCCGCGAGTTGGTCGCCGAGGACGCTTCGCCGGTACAGCACCTGCCGTCCGTGGCGTGCCCGGGTGACCAGCCCCGTGGCATGCAGCACGCGCAGGTGCTGGGAGACGGCGCTCGGCGTCACCCTGAGGCGGCGGGCGAGCTCAATGGTGGGCAGCGGCTCCTCCAGGAGGCCGAGAAGTCTCGCCCTGGGCGCGCCGATGAGCGACACGAGAGCGGGCGCGTGGTGGGTGGGCACCGAGGACCAGAGCGTCGCCACCCCACGGCTGGGATAGACCAGCGACGGAGGTCCCTCCGGGCTCACCGGGGGTGCGGGCTTGTGCGCGAAGACCGACGGCAGGAGGAGCAGCCCCCGGCCGGATGCCGCGACATGGTGCCAGCTGATCATCTTGGCGATGTACAGCACCCCATTGTGCCATCGCAGATTGGGATGCATATCGGCGAAGAGCAGGCGGGCGCCGCCCATGGCCAGTTGCCGTGCGCGGTAGGTCATGTCCGCCTCCACGACCAGTCGCATCTGCGGCCACATCGGCTTGACGGCGATCTCCCAGTACTGCCGCAGGAGTGCGCAGATGGTATCGCGGAGTGCGGCCACGGGCGCGTCGTCGGCGGCGGTGGCGTCGCGCAGCGCCGGGGGCGGCGGGTCCGGCGCGTGAGTGGCCAGCAGATCGCGGCGGACCAGGCCGGGAGGGGTCCGGCGGGCGACGGCCAGTTCGTCCTCGAAGGCCGGGGCGAAGTTCGCGGGCCGCGGAGTCAGAAAGTCCGGGAGGGTGCGTCTCCGCGCCACCAAGGACATCAGCAGGCCCGTGTCCAGGCCGCCGAGTCCGCCGAGCACGGATCTGCGCCATGGGAGGTGCACCGCGGACAGGCTCGGATCGTGCAGCACCCGCAGGCTGAACACCGTCTCGTTCAAGGGCGATACGGCGAACCGGGTGTCCGCCAGGTCCTCGACATCGAGCGCGAAGCTGATCATTAAGCCGTACGCTACATCGATTGGCAAGGGCACGCCGATGCCATGGACTTCAGCCCATGACGCATCCCCCGCATGCACAGGCGACGGCCGTGGCGACCGGTGTCGCCGATGGGCCGGTGGACTGACCCATGAGCCGCCGCATGGTCCTGATCCTCACCATCACCTGCGCGGTGGCGGTGGGCAACATCTACTTCCCGCAGTCCATCGCCCCACTGGTCGCCGACGGACTGCATGTGTCGGCCGACTCCGCGGCCCTGGTGGTGACCGCCACTCAGGTCGGCTACACGGCCGGGATCGTCCTGCTGGTGCCGCTCGGCGACCGGATCCCGCACCGCACGTTCCTCGTCGTCCTGCTCTCCCTCACCGGCCTGGCCCTGCTCGCCGCGGGGTGCGCACCGGCCCTGCCGCCCCTCGTCGCCGCCAGCGCCCTCGTCGGCCTGACCACGGTGGCGGCGCAGATCGTGGGCCCGCTGGCGGCCGGACTGGTGGCCGCCGACCGCCGAGGAGCGGTGATCGGCACTCTGCTGAGCGGATCGACCGGCGGCATGCTGCTGGCCCGCACCTTCAGCGGCACGCTCGGCGAATGGCTGGACTGGCGGGCCCCCTATCTCGTGGCCGCGGTCCTGGCCCTGCTCGTCGCCACCGTCCTGGCGTTCGCGGTACCGGCCACGGCCCCGGGCTCCCGGCAGTCCTATCCCGCGCTCCTGGCCGAACCGCTGCGGCTGCTGCGCACCGAGCCTCAGCTGCGTCGCTCCTGTCTGTACCAGGCGACCGTCTTCGCCGGATTCTCGGCCGTGTGGACCTGCCTGGCGTTTCTCCTCACCGGTCCGGCCTACGGGCTGGGTGCCCAGGCCGTCGGGATGCTCGCCCTGGTCGGCGCGGCGACCATGTTCTGCACCCCGCTCGCCGGCCGCCTGGTGGACCGCCGAGGGCCCGATCCGGTGAACCTCGTCTGCATGCTCGGGGTCCTCGTCTCCGCCGTGATCCTCGCCGCGGGGGCCCGGGGCGGGACCCTGGGCCTGGCCGCCCTGACGGTCGGCACGCTGCTCCTGGACGTGGCGATGCAGTCCGGCATGGTCGCCAACCAGGCCCGCGTCTACGCCCTGCGCCCGGACGCCCGCAGCAGACTCAATACCGCCTATATGACCTGCGCCTATCTGGGCGGCAGCGCGGGTTCCTGGCTCGGTGTCCAGGTCTGGAGCCGGGCCGGCTGGTGGGGCGTGTGCGCACTGGTCACCGTCCTCACCGGGATCGCCCTGGTCCGCCACCTGGCGCTGCGCCGATCCCAGGAGAGCCCGCCCCGTGGGGAGATCCCGGAGGGCCGCGTCGTCGGTTCCGGCTCGGCCCCCGCGCCGTAGGGCACCGCCGCTACGCCCCGGAGCCCTCACCCGGCAACGCGGTGAGGAGCTCGCTCGTGGTGAGGATGGCATGGGCGAAGGTGGGGCCGTTCAGCTCATGCGCGGAATGCATCATCTCGGGTGTGGCGGCGGCGGTGGCGTCACGGACCAGCGTGACGTGGTAGCCGAGTTCCATGGCGAAGCGTCCGGTGGACTCGATGCAGGTGTTCGCCAGCAGTCCGATGAGAATCACATGGGTGATGCCGTGCTGCCTGAGCTGCATATTCAGGTCGGTGTTGGCGAACCCGCTCTGCGCCCAGTGCTCATGGGCCACCACCTCCCCCGCCCGCGGCCGGAAGTCCGGATGGAACTCCCCGCCCCAGGTGTCCCGGGCGAAGCTGTGCCGGACCATGATGCTCCGCTGGGTCGGGTTGGGGTGGGTCCACGACTCGTAGTCACCCGGCTCCCAGCGGCGGTGCGGAACGAACACCACCCGCACCCCGGACTGCCGGGCGGTGCCGACGACGGCGCGCAGATTGTCCAGCAGACCGACCTTCTGGGCCACGCTCTGCACGACCGGCCACACCTTGCCTCCCTCGGAGAGGAAGTCGTTGTACGGGTCGACGAGCAGCACTGCCGTTCGCCGGGGGTCATAGGTCTCGGCTGCCATGATCTCTCCTCCGCCCTCTGGAAGATCACCCATCGCCCGGGCAGGCCACATCCTGGCCCGTTCGAGTGCCCGCCGTTCTCCCGCTCAGTCGGCGATGGTCCCGCGGTGCGGCGTCGGGGCCGACTGCTGGTGGAACTCACTTCCCGGATCTCTCACCGCCCCCTAAAGTAGGTAGACCTACCTACCTAATCTGTCGGGATGCATGCGATGAGTGAGACCGGTACGAGGACGACGGACCCCGGAAGGCGGAGGCCGGCCCGGGAGCGCCTGCTGGCGGCCGCCGCGCGGCGCTTCTACGCCGACGGCGTGACGGCGACCGGAATCGACACGATCACCACCGAAGCCGGCGTGGCGAAGATGAGCCTGTACAACAACTTCTCCTCCAAGTCCGATCTCGTCAGGGCCTATCTCGATGCCCGGCACGAGGAGTGGATCGCGCTGTACACCTCACGGCTGGAGCAGGCCCAGAACCCCCGTGACGGCGTCCTCGCGGCCTTCGACGCCTACGCCGATCACGCGGCGTTCGCCTACGAGCGCGGCTTTCGCGGCTGCGGCCTGCTCAACGCGGCCGCCGAGCTGCCGGCCGGAGACAAGGGGCGGAGTGTCGTACGCCGCCACAAGGAGCAGGTCGAGCGCCTGATCGCCGGGCACCTCGAAAAACTGCTGCCCGAGCGCCCCGAAGACGTGCGCACCATGGCGGAGCACCTGTCGTTCCTGCTGGAGGGCGCGATGGCGCGGGCCGGGCTGGAAGGCGACGGCAGCCGACTGCGGCACGCCCGCGCGATGGCGGCGGCCCTGCTGGACAGGCTGTGAGGCGGCCCACCGGACACGGCGCCCGTTCGGCGGGCGCCGGATCGTTGTGTGTGCTCGCCGCGTCCCTGCTGTGGGGCACCACCGGCACCGCGGCGACCTTCGCCCCGGACGTCGGGCCTCTCGCCATCGGCGCCGTCGCCATGGGCCTGGGCGGGCTGCTCCAAGCCCTGGTCGCGGCCCCCCGCATCGCCCGTCAGGCCCCGCGGCTGCGTGCGCGGCGCGGCACCGTACTGCTCGGCGCGTCCGCGGTGGCGGTCTACCCCCTGGCGTTCTACAGCTCGATGCACCTGGCCGGAGTGGCGGTGGGGACCGTGGTCTCGATCGGCATGGCGCCACTGGCCTCAGCCGTGATCGAACGCGTCATGGACCGGCGCCGGCTGACGCGCCGCTGGACACTCGGCGCCGCCCTCGGCCTCCTGGGCACCCTCATGCTGTGCGCGGCCCAAGCCACTCAGGACCCCGGCGACCGGGGGCAGCTATCCATGGCCGCCACGATGCTCGGCGTGGGGCTGGGCCTCATCGCGGCCACGACCTACGCCCTCTACTCCTGGGCGGCGCACCGGCTGATCACCCACGGCATCGCCTCCCGCGCGGCGATGGGCGCGGTGTTCGGCCTGGGCGGACTGCTCCTCGTGCCCGTCCTCCTGGTCACCGGCGCGCCGCTGCTCGACTCCGGGTCCACTATGGCCGTCGGTGCCTACATGGCGGTGGTGCCCATGTTCACCGGCTACCTCCTGTTCGGCTGGGGACTGGCGCACGTGCCCGCGAGTACGGCGACCACGCTCTCCCTGCTCGAACCGGCCGTCGCCGCCGTCCTCGCCGTGCTGGTCATCGGCGAACGCCTCCCCGCCGTCGGCTGGACCGGCATCGCGCTCGTCCTCGCCTGCCTGGCCGTCCTCACCGCTCCCACAGCCGTCTCCGGGCGGCGCCGGCAGCGGCCGGAAGGCGTGACGCCGCCACAGCGCACAGCGGCGCAGCACGCCGTTGCTCGCTCGGACCCCGGGCGGGTGCCGTAGCGACCTCCGTCGACGGGCGGGGCCGGGCGGCGAACGCTGTGCCGCCCGCCCCCTCACTCCGCGGCGGAAAACCGCTTCGCGAGGTCGCGATGCCGGTCCGCGGCCAGCTTCGCCTGGTCCGTGCTGATGGTCGATCCGGGAATCCGCCCCAGCCGTTCGAGCTCGTCCGCGAAGCGCAGATGCTCCAGCCGCGCGTACTCACGGCAGGCAAGGCAGGTGACGTTCTCCGGCCGCGGAGAGGTCATCGCGTACGGCGCCCGCAGCCCGCATCCGGTGGCGATGCGGCTCGGCAGGTCACCGGCCAGCCCGAATGTGGACGCCATCATGTTGCGGACGGCGGCGACGCCTCGGACCACCTTCGACTCGACATGGATATGCGGATCGTCCCCGCCCATGCGCCCTCCCCTGCCCCAGCGACTTGACGGGCCGGGGATGCTCCCGGCCACCCGCGGACCGCAGGAGGAGTCTGCCATGTGCCCGGTGCGCCACCGCCGCCGCGCCCGCCGGTTCAGGTCGCGGTCGCGGCCGCCGCCGCACGGCCCGCGGCGCGACCCGAGAACAGGCAGCCGCCGAGGAAGGTGCCCTCCAGGGAGCGGTAGCCGTGCACTCCCCCGCCGCCGAAGCCCGAGACCTCACCGGCCGCGTACAGACCGGTGATCGGGTTGCCGGAGGCGTCCAGGACGCGCCCGGTGAGGTCGGTCTGGAGGCCGCCGAGGGTCTTGCGGGTGAGGATGTTGAGGCGCACGGCGATCAGGGGTCCGGCGGACGGGTCCAGGATCCGGTGCGCGGAGGCGGTGCGGCTGAGCGTGTCCCGGGGTAGGCGAGCGCGTTGCGGATGCCCATGACCTGGACGTCCTTGGTGTACGGGTTGGCGATCTCGCGGTCGCGGGCCTCGATCTGCCGGGTGAGGTCCGCCAGGTCGATCAGGTTGTCGCCGGTCAACTTGTTCATGCCCGCGACCAGTTGGGGCAGGGTGTTGGCGACGACGAAGTCCTCGCCCTTGTCCCGGAACCGCTGGATCGGCTCGGGTGTCTGCCAGATACGGGAGAGGAGCTGCAGGATGTCCTTGTTGGTCAGGTCCGGGTTCTGCTCGGAGCCCGAGAGCGCGAACTCCTTGGCGATGATCTTCTGGGTGGTGACGAACCAGGAGTAGTCATAGCCGGTGGCGGTGATCGTCCCGAGGGTGTGCAGGGTGTCGTAGCCCGGGATGTCGGGGGTGGAGAAGCGCTTGCCCTTCGCGTCGAACCACATCGACGAGGGGCCCGGCAGAATCCGGATGCCGTGGCCCGGCCAGATCGGGTCGTAGTTTCTGAGGCCCTCGGTGTAGTGCCACATGCGGTCGGGGTTGACGATCCGTCCGCCCGCCTTCTCGGTGATCGCGAGCATCCGGCCGTCCACATACGCCGGGACGCCGGTGACCATGAACTTCGGCGGTGAGCCGAGCCGGTCGGGCCAGTTCCGCCGCACGAGATCGTGGTTGGCGCCGATACCGCCCGAGGTGACGATCACCACCGGGGCGCTGAGCTCGAAGTGGCCGACCACGGTACGCGAGGTGGGCTTGCCGCGGGCGGCGTCGCTCGGCTCCAGGATCGCGCCGCTGACCCCGGTGACGGCACCGCCGGTGACCACCAGATCATCCACCCGGTGCCGGAACTTGAAGGTCACCCGCCCGTCCTTCGCGGCGGCCCGCACCTTCTTCTCGAACGGCTCGACCACCGCCGGACCGGTGCCCCAGGTGACATGGAAACGCGGCACCGAGTTGCCGTGCCCGTCCGCGAGGCCGCCGCCGCGCTCGGCCCAGCCGACGATCGGGAACCACTGCACGCCGAGCCCGTGCAGCCAGGACCGCTTCTCCTCGGCCGCGAAGTCCACGTACGCCTCGGCCCATTTGCGGGCCCAGTAATCCTGGCCGCCGGGATCGGAGACGCCGCGGTCGAAGCCTGCCGTGCCGAGCCAGTCCTGCCAGGCCAGTTCGTGGGAGTCCTTGATGCCCATCAGCCGCTGTTCCTCGGAATTGACGAAGAACAGGCCGCCGAAGGACCAGAACGCCTGGCCGCCGAGGTTGCTCTCGGGCTCCTGGTCGAGGAGGAGCACCTTGCGTCCCGCGGCCGCCAGTTCCGCCGTGGCGACCAGCCCGGCGAGCCCGCCGCCGACCACGATGGCGTCCGCGTCCGAGGACGCCCCGGAGGCGGCGAAGGCCGGGCCCGCCGCCTGGGCGAGCGCGGCGCCGGCGAGCACACCACCCGCCGCCGTCAGGGCGCGGCGGCGGCTGATCCCGGCAAGCGAGGCGGCATTCTCTGTGGAGTTCTCCATGGGCTGCCTTCCGGAAGGGGGTTCGGAGGGTGCGGGAGATGCGAAGGGGGTTGCCGCGACGGCAACGTGTTACCGACGGTAGCCCACCGGGTGCGGGCCCGCCAGACTCCTGCCCCCAATGAGCAACTCCCGTATACCGCAGGGAACTTCGACGGTTCAGCGCCCGCCGGATGACGGCTCCGGCGAGGCGCGCCGCCGTGGCGAGACGGCGTACAGATCGAGGATGTCGGGCAGCGGTGCCACACCGGGGCCGCCCGCCGTGGCCCAGGCCACGATGTCCTCTGTCGCATCCGGGTCGTTGACCAGGCCGAGCCACACCGGCCTGCCCCCGGCGGCACGTCCGGCCGCCGATGGCTGCACCACGATCACATTGGCCTGATCGCAGACGTCCAGACACGCGGAGACGCGTACGGGCACCTCCTCACGGAGCCGCGCGACCTGTGCCGCATGGTCGATTCCGGTCACCTTGGTGCTGCCGCAGCAGCAGTCCCGGCATACGGTCACCCGGCATGGCACCGGGTCGGTCGGCCTGACAGACATGGCGCATCGCCCTCCTCCGGGGAAGTCCGCCCCGGTTTTCCGTCGAGGAGGCGACCGCGTGAGTCTCCTGGCTCTCGGGTCGATGCTCGTCCCGGCCTTCCCACCCGCGTGTACGGGCAGTGGCTGTTCGGGATCCGCTCGCCGATCACAGTGGCGGCACCGCGCCGGATTCACACCGGCTTCCTCGTTCCGCCGTCGCCTTTGTCGCCCGGCATCATCGCATCCCGGGCACCGCCGCACGATGTGGCCCCCGCTCCCGGGAGCGCCACGGGCGGTTCGACGTCAGTTGCGGTGGGCCGCCGCCCCCGCGAGGATTTCGCCCAGGCCCTGGCGGGTGGCCGCCAGCACCACGCGGTCGTACGGCCGCAGGACATAGCCGGGGTGCAGATCCCACACCAGGGCGGGCTCCTGGGTGGCGCCGTCGTAACGAGGCGCCGCGGCGAGGTCGCGTTGCCGGTCGGCGGGTTCCGCCGCGTCCAGCGCGATCACCCGCCAGGCGCCCGGTGCGAACGCCTCGGCGACGGTGCGCCCCTCCAGTTGCGGATGCCCGGCGACATGCAGGGCGGCGAAGAGCAGCACCCTGCGCTCGACCGGTATGGCGCCCAGGATCTGACGCCCCATCATCGCCCCCGCGAACGCCGGGGCCGCCAGGCTGGAGACGCTGCGGCTGCGGGTGAGGGCCCGCGGATGCGCCGCGCGCAGCGTGCGGTAGACGGCGGTGGCGAAACGGTCGTCGTACAGGCGCAGCGCCACCCGCAGCCGGGGCTTGACCGAGCGGGCGTACAGCGTCGCTTCCAGGTTGGTGGTGTCGACGCTGGTCAGGGCGAGCAGGGAGTGTGCCCGCTGGATCTTGGCGGCCTCCAGGACGCCCTCCTGGGTGACATCGCCGATGACCGTCGGCACCCCCAGCCTGCGGGCCAGCGGGATGCCGCGCGCCCCGGGGTCCTCCTCCACGCACACCACGGGGATGTCCATCTCCCGGAGTCTGGCCAGGACCCGGGTGCCGACCTTGCCGAGCCCGAGCAGCACGACATGGCCGGAGAGGCCGCGCGGAGGGCGGCGCAGCGCGGAGGCGGTGCGGAAGGTGCCCAGCGCTTCGAGCGCGGCGGCCACCAGGACGGGCAGCATCAGCAGTCCGGTCAGCCCGGACAGCAGTTGGAGGACCTTGCGTCCGGTCGGCTCGTCCAGCGCCGGGTCGTCGATCGCCAGCACATCGAGCACCGTGAGGTAGGCGGCGCGGAGCAGACCGGCACCGGTGAGCTGCCAGGAGGCGATGGTGAGGGCGAGGACTGCGATCGCCATTCCGGCGACGGACCAGCGCAGTCGGCGGGAGAACAGCGAGGCGAGGGGCAGTCTGCGGGTGCCGAGCCGCCGTGGCGGCTGCGGTGGGCCGGTGGCGGAGACGGCCTCGAGCACCACCGTGTCGCGCCCGGTGGCGGCGGCCACTTCCTCGTCTCCGGGCAGCAGCTTGGGCCCTTCGTCCCCGCTGCTGTCGGAGCCCTCGCTGCCGCCGGGGTCGCTGGTGGTGGACGAGAGCAGGGCGAGAGTGCACAGCCCAGGGCGGGCCACCTCGTCGGGGCCGGGCGGGGTGCGCTCGGCCGCGCGCAGCAGCAGCCCGTCGGCCTGGAGGACTTTGCTGGTGCCCGCGACGGCGGTGGCCGCCAGGGCCGGGGCCGCGGTGTCGGCGTCCGACAGTACGGTGGTGGTGGCGTCCAGCTCCGCCGGGTCCATACCGGGATCGGCCACCCGCGCCGCCTCGTCGAGGAGTTCCTCCAGATGCTGGCCCAGCTTGCGGTTGTAGAGCCGGATCACCAGCCGCAGCCGGGGGTTGAGGCGGCGGGCGCGGAGGGCGGCGTGGATATTGGCCTCGTCGTCGTCATGGACCAGGGCCAGCGCCGTCGCGTGCTCCGCACCCGCCTCGGTCAGCACCTCTTCGTCGAGCGCCGGGACCTCCATGACCCGCACTGCCCCGTCCGGAGCAGGGTCATCCGCGGTCTGCCGGGGCAGCGGGACCCGTCCAACGGCCGCGCTGAACCGGCCGAAGAGCGCGGAGGTACGGCCGCCCGACCGCCATCCGGCCACGCGCTGCCCGGCCGGGTCCGCCAAGGGGGCGCCGCCGGGGATGACGACCGTCACCCGTGTCCGGTAGACGAAGTGGAGCTCGGCGGCGAGGCGGTGGGCGAGCGCGTCGTCACCGCACACGACCATATGGGCCGCCCCCGAGGGGGTCGGCGGGGCGGAGGTGGAGGTGGAGAACACGACGGCGAAGCCCCCCGTTGGTCCGTGATGCCGTGGGTCGTCCGGGCGGGGTACGGCGGCCGCGGTCTTTGGCGGCCGGCACCCGCGCTCCGGCGGTCATGATCAGACCGTACCTGGTGGGCTGTCCAAGGGAGTTGGGCACCGGGGGCGGGCGGGGCGCCCCGTGTGCTCACTCCCTGGGCGCTCCGCAGCGCGCACAGCGGGCGAAGCGCGCGGTGTCCTGGATCGCGCCGCAGTCGGCGCAGACCCGATCCAGCCAGCAGGCGGACTCCCCGCCCTCGGGCTCGGCGGGCGCCGGGTCCGCCTTCTGCCGGTCCGCGGTCTCCCGGTTCGCCGTCTCCCGGTCCGGGTCGCCGGGTCGAGCCGTGCCGCTCATCGTGTGCGCCTCCCTGTCCGGACCGTACGCGGGTCCATCCTCCGACCCTCCACCCGTGGCTCCGTCCCGGGAAGCGGTCCGGTCATAGATCCGATCTATCGGACACCAACGATCCTTGATGGGGCGTAATGCTGCCCGACCCCTCCCCAGTTATCGGATGACTCGGTAACGTATCCGCCTCGGGAGGCAACAATGCCGAGATCTTACCGACGCTCCGCTGTGGCATTTCTGCTCTGCGGCGTCCTGGCCATGACGCTCTTCATCACCGGGCCCGCGCAGGCGAAGGACTCCGCCTGGACCGTGCGCGGCCCCTCACCCCATTCCGGTCCTCTCGCGCAGCTGCGGCTCGACGGAGCCTCGGGAGCGCTGACGCTCCACGTGTCCCGGGGCGGACGGACGGTGGTCGAGCCCTCGCCCGTGGGCATCGTCACCGAACGGGCGGATCTGTCGCACGGGCTGCGCTATCTGGGGCGCCACGACCGCACCGTCGTGGAGCGCTACCGCTCGACGGTCGGCAAGGAGCGCTCGCGCACGGCGCGGATGACCGAGACCCGCTTCCAATTCCGGGGCAGCGCAAGCGCCCGGCTGGACCTCGTGGTGCGAGTCTCGGACGACGGGGTCGCCTATCGCTATGTCCTGCCCTCCGGCAGTGGCGATGTCCTCGGCGAGACCTCGGCCTTCACCCTGCCTGCGGACGCGGCCGCGTGGCTGGGCGACTACCGCAAGGACAACGAGAACCTGTTCAAGGAGTACACCGCGGCGACCGCGCCCACCGGTGAGTACATGTCCCAGGCGCTCTTCGAGACGGCGGGCGGCTACGCCCTGATCGCCGAGTCGGATCTCAGCGGCCGCTACTCCGCCGCCCGGCTGATCCATCAGCAGGGGCAGCCCACGTACCGCATCGGGCTCTGGGACCAGCGGGTCGCCTCCGGCGGACCGCTCAGCACACCCTGGCGCGCGATGATCGTGGGCGATCTGGCGACCGTCACCCAGTCCACCTTCACCGACGATCTGGCACCCGCGTCGCGGGTCGCCGACACCTCGTGGATCCGGCCCGGGCCCGCGCTGTGGACCTGGCTCGCGGGCGGCAGGCCGGCCGGGCAGAGCCTGTCGATACAGAAGGGGTACGTGGACTACGCGACCCAGCGCGGCTGGCCGTATGTGGTGGTGGACGCGGGCTGGTACTTCGACCCCGACCAGTGGGATGTCACCGATCCCGACTGGCCGCGCAACAGCTGGATTCCGCAGCTCGTGGACTACGCACGCGAGCGCCATGTGGGCATCCAGGTCTGGATCCACCACCGCGACCTCGACACCGCAGAGGAGCGCGAGCTGTGGCTGCCCACGCTGGAGAAGTGGGGGGTGAAGGGCGTGAAGATCGACTTCATGGACTCCGAGGCCCAGGAGACGCTGCGCTGGTACGACGAGATCCTCAAGGCCACCGCGGACCACCATCTGCTCGTCAACTTCCACGGCTCGACGATCCCCAAGGGCATCCAGCGCACCTGGCCGCAGGTGATGTCGATGGAGGGGGTGAACGGCGAGGAGAAGCGGACCAACACCCCGCAGCATCTGGCGACGCTGCCCTTCACCCGCAATGTCATCGGCTCCATGGACTTCACCCCCGGGGCCTTCCACCGGGCCGAGCGCCCCAACGCGGGTTCGGACGCGGGGGAAGTCGGCCTGTCGGTGCTCTACGAGTCCGGTATCCAGGACCTGGCGGGCACCCCGGAGTCCTATGACGCCCGTCCGCTCGCCCGTCGCTTCCTGGAGCAGATCCCCGCCACCTGGGACCGCACCCGGCTGCTGACGGGGCGGCCCGGTGAGAGCGCGGTGCTCGCCCGCGCCAGCGGCTCGCGGTGGTTCATCGGCGGTACGTTCACCGGCCCCGCGCACACCGCCGAGGTGCCGCTGCGGCTGGAGCCGGGCCGCTGGCTCGTCGATCTGCTCCTGGACGGCCCGGACGGTCTGGTCCGCACGCCCACGGTGGTGCGCGGCGGGCAGACGCTGTCCGTGCCGGTGACGGCGGACGGCGGGTTCGCCGCCATCGCCTGCCGCTGGCGGCCGGGCCTGTCGACCTGCGACCGTCCCTGACCATCCCTCACGCGGACACCCCGTCCAGGACGCCCGTCCAGATCCCGATCGCCGGGATACAGACGCCGGCCGCGAAGACCCGTGCGGCGGCGACGGCACGGGCGTAGGGGGCGGGGTGGCCGCCGGTCCAGCCGCGGGAGAAGGCCAGCAGCCGGTCGGCCTTCTGGCGCGTCGGGTTCTTCTCCTGCTGATGGGTGAGGAAGGCGGACAGCCGGTCCGCCGACTCCGCGTCCGTGACCGCCTCGGCGTCCGCCCGCATCTCCATCAGCGTGACCAGGACCCGGCCGGCGCGGCTGTTGGCGTAGAGGCCGCAGGTCAGGGTGAGGACGAAGACGGCGATCGACGTGAGAGTCTGCGCCGGGCTCTCCACGGGGTGATGGCGAGGGCCGTCATCCCGTCGAAGAACACGGCGACCTTCCCCGCGGCCCGCGCATGACGCAGATAGCGCCGTCGCATCGGATCGCCGTGGCGCAGATGCGAGATCTCATGCCGGAGCAGGACCGCCCCGGCCGGGCTTCTGAGCAGGGTGCGCCAGCTGCGCGGGATGGCGACATGGACGGTGGGCCTGCGGATGTTCAGGGTGAACGCGTGGTACAGGAAGGTGCCCGCGACCGCCCAGAGCGCGGCGACCAGGATGACCGCGGGCACCAGGAGACGATCCCCGTCGAACGGCGGGGAGATCCGGTCCTGCAGTACGGCGAAGGCCAGTCCGCCCGCGGCGCCGACGGCCCAGACGGATTTGCGGCGCTGCAGTCTCGTCCCCCAGTCCTCCATCCGGCCCAGCCGTCCCGGGGACGGCTGGGGGACGTGGACCACCTTCAGGTCGGCCACCGGGGACCAGCTGGAGACCGCGTCCAGCCGGGCGGTGTCCAGTCCGGCCGAGTGGAAGGTGTCCCGGACGCGCACCCAGCCCTTCGCCGACCAGTCGACCGGGTGCGGCGCCTCCTCGGCCTCACGACCGCTGAGGGAGTCGGCCCGCCACTCGTTGACGAGGGGCAGCAGGAAGACGATGAGGAGGACGAGGACGGCCAGGAACGCGGTGGCGCCGACCGCGGCCGGCGCGGACAGCCGATTGTCCCCTGTGGTCAGCACGCTCGCCCCGGTGGCGGGCGCCGCGCACAGCGGCCCGATGAGCACGGTCCAGCAGGTCCGCTCGGCCCGGCGCAGCCGGCGGACCGGGGACGCGGCGGTCATGGCCGGCCGGGCCCGGCGGGGTCCGTACCGTCGTCGGGGCCGTCATCGAGGTCGCCGTCGGGGCCGGGTTCGGAGCGGCTGAGCGCTTCCGCCTGGATCCGTACGACGGCCCGTACCGTGTCCGGGTCCACCTCCGGGGGAAGCATCAGCTCCACGGTCACCCGCCGGGCGAGCCCCGCCGTGCTGTCCTCGTCCTCGGTGTCCGTCCCGCCGGCCGTCCCGCCGGTGGCGGCGTCGCCGCGCAGGCAGCGCCTGAGATAGCCGACGGCGTCCCGCAGCCCGCGCTGGACGGCCATGTCGGTCGCGGTCGAGAGCACCGTGAAGGCGATCTGGCCGAGCACGGACAGCCCGATGGTGAGGTACACATGGGTGTCGACCGCGGGCGCCCCGCTGAGGTCGTCGAAGAACTCCCCGTCGCCGGGCACCCGCCGACGGGCGCGCGTCTCCTCGGTGAACTCCTCGAAGAGCTCCTCGTGTTCGTCCTCGGCGACGGCGCGCGCCGAGGCGTCGACCATCGTCAGGATCCGCTCGATGGCGGCGTCGTCCAGCTCCGTCATGTCCGTCATGCGTTCCCCCCGGTGCGCACGCCCCGGCGGGGTGTGCGACGCCTGTACGGTAGCCCGGCAGGGGGAGATGAAGTGAGGACTTACCGCACATAGGTGAATTCATCGCGCATTTCATGTATCGCCGCTGATGCGCATGGCTGATGGAGGGGTCAGCTCGCACGGCGCGGGGGCCGGCGCGTGCGGGTCCACTCCACCAGCTGCCGCGCCGTCCAGGTGGTGATGACGCGCTCCACCGGCACCCCGCATTGCGCGGCCCTGGCGCATCCGTTGCGCTGCCAGTCGAGCTGGCCGGGCGCGTGGGCATCGGTGTCGATGGAGAAGAAGGTCCCCGCCCGGACGGCCTCGCGCATCAGCCTGCGCGGTGGATCGAGCCGTTCCGGACGGCAGTTGATCTCCACGGCGGTGCCCGCCTCCGCACAGGCGCCGAAGACCTCCTCATGGTCGAAGGCGGACTCGGGGCGCTTTCCGCCGAGCAGCCGTCCGGTGCAGTGGCCCAGCACATCGACCAGCGGATCGCTGACGGCGGTGACCATCCGGCGGGTCATGGGGCGGGCGTCCATCCGCAGCTTGGAGTGGACCGAGGCCACCACCACATCCAGCCGGTCCAGCAGCTCCGGCTCCTGGTCCAGGGAGCCGTCGGGGAGGATGTCCACCTCGATCCCGGTGAGCAGCTCAAAGGGGGCCAGCTTCGCGCGCAACTCCGCCACCACGTCCAGTTGGGCGCGCAGCCGGTCCGCCGACAGGCCGCGGGCCACCGTCAGCCGCGGGGAATGGTCGGTGAGCACCGCCCATGCGTGCCCCAGCCGCGCCGCCGTACCGGCCATCAGCTCGATCGGGGAACCGCCGTCGGACCAGTCGGAGTGCATATGGCAGTCCCCGCGCAGCGCGGCGCACAGCTTCGCCGCGTCCTCGCCGGGCTCGGACTCGGCCTCGGCAGCCTCGGCCTCCAGGTTCGCCAGATACTCGGGCACCTGGCCCTTCAGCGCCTCCTTGACCACCTGGGAGGTCTTCGGCCCGAACCCCTTGAGCGACCGGAGGGTGCCGTTCGCGACACGTCGCTCGACCTCCTGGGGGTCCAGACCGGCGAGCACCGCCTGGGCCGTGCGGAAGGCGCGCACCCGGTAGGTCGGCGCCTGGGCGCGCTCCAGAAGGAACGCGATCCGGTCCAGGGCCTCCAGGGGGTCCATCACGCGCTCCTCGCTGTGTGCGGCGTCCGCGGTGTGTGTGCCTCCGCGTCTCAGGCGCGGCGGTTCGGGCGTCGGCCGGGGGCTGGTGAGGTTCGGGACGTGCCGTCAGCTCGTCGATATCGCAGGTCTGGGGGGTCTTTTCGGAGACGGTGATGGGCCGGCCGTAGTGCCGGATCTCCATGGGGGCGCCCTCGGTCAGGGAGTAGGTGACACTGCGGCCGGTGATCTCCACACGCAGCCTGCGGCCCAGCACCTGCATGGTGAAGGCGAGCCGGGCCAGCTTCTCGGGCAGCTTGGGCGAGAACTCCAGCCTCCCGTCGCGGTGCCGCATCCCCCGAACCCGGCGACCAGGGCGATCCAGGTGCCGGCGAGCGAGGCGATGTGCAGACCGTCGCGGGTGTTGTGCTCCAGGTCCTTCAGGTCCATCAGGGCCGCCTCGCCCAGGTAGTCGTAGGCGAGCCGCAGATGGCCGACCTCGGCGGCCATGACGGCCTGGGTGCACGCGGACAGGGAGGAGTCCCGGACCGTGAGCCGTTCGTAGTAGTCGAAGTTGCGTGCCTTCTCCTCCTCGGTGAAGCACTCGCCGCGCAGATACATCGCGAGCACCAGGTCGGCCTGTTTGACGACCTGTTTGCGGTACATGTCGAAGTAGGGGAAGTTGAGCATCAGCGGGTACTGGTCGGCGCGGGTGCCCTGGAAGTCCCACTCCTGGTGGCCGGTGAAGTCCGCGGACTGCTCGTGGACGCCCAGGGTCTTGTTGTACGGGACCGACATGGACTCGGCCGCGTCCCGCCAGGCGGCGGCCTCCTCGTCGTCGACGCCCAGTTCGGAGCCCTTGTCCGGGTGGCGTTCGATGATGTCCGCGGCGGCTCGCAGGTTCGACTGGGCCATGAGGTTGGTGTAGACGTTGTCGTCGGCGATGGCGCTGTACTCGTCGGGGCCGGTCACCCCGTCGATATGAAAGCGGCCGTGGTGGTCGTGGTGGCCCAGGGAGCGCCACAGCCGGGCGGTCTCCACCAGCAGTTCCACGCCGGTCTCGCGCTCGAACTCCTCGTCGCCGGTGGCTGCCACATAGCGCACCACCGCGTCCGCCACATCGGCGTTGACGTGGAAGGCCGCGGTGCCGGACGGCCAGTAGCCGGAGCATTCGGAGCCTTCGATCGTGCGCCAGGGGAAGGTGGCGCCATCGTGGCCCAATTGCTGGGCCCGCTCTCGGGCGGCGGGCAGGATGGACTGGCGCCAGCGCAGCGCCTCGGCCACGGACTCGGGGAAGGTGTAGGTGAGCAGGGGCAGGACGAAGGTGTCGGTGTCCCAGAAGGTGTGGCCGTCGTAGCCGGAGCCGGTGAGGCCCTTGGCGGGGATGGCCCGTTCCTCGGCGCGGGCGCCGGCCTGCAGGACGTGGAAGAGCGCGAAGCGCACGGCCTGCTGGATCTCGGCGTCGCCCTCGACCTCCACATCGGCGCGGGACCAGAAGTCCTCCAGCCATGCGCGCTGCTGGTCCACCAGGCCGCGCCAGCCGGTGCTGGCGGCCCCGGCGAGCGCGGCCTCGACCTGGTCCCGTACGGCGGGCAGCGAGCGGGCGCCCGACCAGCCGTAGGCCACCAGCTTCTCCAGCCGCAGGACCTGGCCCGGCTCCAGCACCGAGGTGACGGTCAGGCGGGCGACGTCGTCGCCGCTCTCGCTGGCGTGGCGGGTGGGCGGCGGCCCGGTGATGAGGTGGTCGGCTGCGACCGCGACCCGCAGGTCGCTGTCCTTGGTGCAGTGGATCAGCCGTAGCCGCTTGTCGTTGGCTGCGTTCTCCTCGGGGTTCAGCGGGGACTCCAGGGCCTCGGCCACCCGGGGGTCACCAGCGCGCTCGGGAAGCTGCTCGTTGGCGACCAGCTCGGACTGGACGACGACGCGGATCTGGGCGTCGACGGCCTCCACCTCGTAGGCGACGGCGGCGATGGTCCGCTGGGTGAGGGAGACCAGCCGGGTGGAACGGACCCGCACACTGGTGCCGGAGGGCGAGGTCCATTCACAGGTGCGGTGCAGCACCCCGGCGCGCAGGTCGAGCACGCGCTCATGGGAGCGCAGCCGTCCGTAGCGCAGATCGAAGGGCTCGTCGTCCACCAACAGCCGGATGATCTTGCCATTGGTGACGTTGATCATGGTCTGGCCGGCCTCGGGATAGCCGAATCCGGCCTCGGCGTAGGGCAGCGGACGCCGTTCGTAGACGCCGTTGAGATAGGTGCCGGGGAGGCCGTGGGGCTCCCCCTCGTCGAGATTGGCGCGCCAGCCGATATGGCCGTTGGAGAGCGCGAAAACCGATTCGCTCTGGGGCAGCAGATCGAGCCGGAGATCGATCTCCCGCAGGACCCAGGGGTCGACGACATATGAGGAATCGGTGATCACGAGTCGTCCTCCACCAGCTCGGCGAGATCCGTGACCACGATGCCCGCGCCGTGTGCGCGCAGCGCGTCGGCCTGACCCACCCGGTCCACGCCGACGACACAGCCGAAGTGCCCGGAGCGCCCGGCCTCCATGCCCGCCAGGGCGTCCTCGAAGACGGCGGCCGCCTCGGGCGCGGTGTCCAGCTCCCGTCCGGCCTCCAGGAAGGTGTCCGGGTGCGGTTTGCCCGGCAGCTTGCGCTCGGCCGCGACCACACCGTCGATCCGCACCTCGAAGAGGTCCTCGATACCGGCGGCGATCAGCACATCGCGGCAGTTGGCGCTGGAGGAGACGACCGCGATCCGCAGGCCCTCGGCACGCGCGGCCTCCACGAAGCGCACCGAGCCCGGGTACGCCTCGACTCCCTCCTCGCGGATCTTCTCCAGGACCAGGATGTTCTTGCGGTTGCCCAGGCCGTGCACGGTGTCCGCGTCGGGCGGATCGTCCGGCCCGCCCTCGGGGAGATCGATGTTCCGGGAGGCCAGGAAGGTGCGCACCCCGTCGGCGCGCGGGCGGCCGTCCACGTACTCGTCGTAGTCGTGGGCCGAGTCGAAGGGACGGAAGGAGGGGCCGTCGCGCCGCCGCAGGAACTCGTCGAACATCTGTTTCCACGCCGCCGCGTGCACCACGGCGGTCCTGGTCAGCACGCCGTCGAGGTCGAACAGGCAGGCCCGGATGGAATCGGGCAGGCTGAGATGGGTCATGGCCCCCGATTCCCCCGGGAACGCCGGAATATGCGGGGCGTGACGGCGGAATCGGGACCTTTCGCCACTCAGTGCGGCGCGGCCGTCCCTCAGCGCGGTACGACGGTGCGCCCCTCGCGCCGGGAGCGGTCGGCGGCCTCCAGGACAGCGACGACCTCGCGGCCGAACCGGACGTCGCAGGGGTCCGCCGCGCCCCCATTGCGGGCGCCGCTCAGCAGCCGGTCGACGGCCGTGCCGAAGGCCGCCACCGCGGTGGTCCCGGCGTCGGGGACCACGGCGATCCCCCGCTCTCCGTAGAAGTCGCAGGAGAAGCCCTGGGCGGCGGGCCGGGCGTCCAGGGTGAGCGCGAGCGTGCCGATGGCGCCGGAGTGGTGGCGCAGCAGCACATGCGCGGCGCCGCGCGGCCCCTCCAGGGCGGTGACCTCGGCCACCGGACCGAGGACCGGGAGCAGGACGGACAGGGAGTGCGGGCCGACGTCCCACAGTCCGCCGCGCTCCCGCCGCCAGTGGGATCCGCCGTAGTGGCCACCGGGCTGGAAGATCGAGGCGAAGGCGGTGGCACGGCCGCCGTCCCAGCCACCGGCCGCCGCGGTCTCCTGGAGGAAGGTCTCGACGGGCGCCGCGAAGCGGTTGGTGAAGAACACCACCGAGGCCAGTGCGCGCTCGTCCACGGCGCGCACGATCCGGTCGGCCTCCTCGGTGCCGAACGCCAGCGGCTTGTCCAGGAGCAGATGGCGCCCGGCCAGCGCGGCCCGCTCGGCGAGGCCGCTTTGGATGTCCGGCGGGAGGGCGATGGCCACGGCGTCCACGTCGGCGATCAGCGCGTCGGCGTCCGCGTGGGCGCGGGTGCCCCAGCGGTCCGCCAGCGCCTGTGCCTTCGCCGGGTCGCGGCCCCAGATCCCGGCCAGTTCGGCCACCGGGTGCGCGGCGAGCGCCGCCGCGTGGGTCTCGGCCGCCCAGTGTCCGGTGCCCAGCAGTCCGAACCGCACTGTCCGTCCCCCTCCACGCGAAGCTCCGGGGCCTTCCCCGGAGTCGGCCGCGATCCTACGCCCGTGCGGCCCACCCGCTTCGGCCGAGGGCGGTACGCCCCTCCCTCGCTTGGCCGCCGGCGGATGCCGGTGGGCGGGGGCGGTGCCAGGGTGAGGCCATGGCCGGCCACGGTGCGGGTGACGGCCGAAGCCCACCCTCACCGCTGGAGGAACCCGTGGCCCGTGGCTCGTCCCGCTCCCGCTCCCGCGCGCTCCGGCGGCGCGCCACGGTCCGGGCGGCGGCGGTCCTGCTGCTGTGCGGGGCCGCGGTACCGTCCTGCGCCTCCACCAGCGAGCACCGGCCCGACCGGGCGAAGTCGGCGTCGGCGCGGCAGAGCGCGCTGGAGGCGGCCGCCGCGGCGAAGGCCGCGGCGAAGAAGAAGGCCGCGCTGGCCCGGCTGCTGCCGGGGATGCCGCCCCCGCTGGACCCCCATGACCTCTACGCCGCCGACCGGCCGGGGAAGCTGTCCCGGGCGGTGAAGCACTTTCCGTCGCGGGTGTATGTGCCCAATACGCTCTCGGACACGGTGAGCGTCATCGATCCGAAGAAGTTCAAGGTCGTCCGCACCATCCAGGTGGGCCATCAGCCGCAGCACGTGGTGCCCTCGTGGGATCTGAAGACCCTGTGGGTCAACAACGACCTGGGCAACACCCTCACCCCCATCGACCCCGCCAGCGGCCGGGTCGGCCGCCCGGTGGACGTCCACGACCCGTACAACCTCTACTTCACCCCGGACGGAAAGTACGCCGTGGTGATGGCCTCCATGGACCGGGCGCTGGTCTTCCGGGACGCGCACACCATGAAGGTGGTCAAGTCGGTGCCGGCGAACTGCTACGGCGTGAACCACGCCGACTTCTCGCCGGACGGGCGCTACTTCATCGTCTCGTGCGAGTTCTCCGGTGAGCTGCTGAAGGTGGACACCGCGAAGAAGAAGGTGGTCGCCAAGCAGCGGCTGCCGATCGCCGGGGCCATGCCGCAGGACGTCAAGATCTCGCCCGACGGCAAGACGTGGTACATCGCCGACATGGTGGCGAACGGCCTGTGGGTGCTCAACGGCGACACCTTCGGCAAGCCGAAGCTGCTGCCCACCGGAAAGGGCACGCACGGCCTCTACGTGAGCCGCGACTCCCGTTCGATGTACATCTCCAACCGCGGCGAGGGCACCATCTCGGTGCTGTCGTTCAAGACCGGCAAGCTGGTGCAGCGGTGGCGGCTCCCCGGCGGCGGCAGCCCCGATATGGGCGGGGTGTCCAGCGACGGCAAGGTGCTGTGGCTCTCGGGCCGCTATAACGCCGAGGTCTACGCGATCGACACCCGCAACGGCCGGCTGCGCGCCCGGATCCCGGTCGGCGGCGGCCCCCACGGGCTCGCGGTCTACCCCCAGCCCGGCCGCTACTCCCTCGGCCACACCGGAATCTTCCGCTGAGGCGGCCTTCCCGCAGGGGCCATGAGCGGCTGTGAGGCTCTGCACAGTCATCTGCATAGGTCGCCTATATAGAAGCGTGATATAAATATAGATGTGGAGTACACACAGCAGTCCGGTTCCCGGGAACCCGACGTCCCCGCGACCCGTGAGCAGGTCGCGGAGGCGCTGGAACAGCTGGCGTTCCTCGCGGTACGCCATCTGACCAACCGGGACATCAGCTTCACCACGGCCTCGACCCTCGGCCGGCTCAGCCGGGAGGGCCCCTCCCGGCTGACGGCCCTGGCCGCCGACGAGGGTGTCACCCAGCCCTCGATGACCCAGCTGATCCAGCGGCTGGAGCGGCAGGGTCTGGTGACCCGGGTCGACGATCCGCACGACGGGCGGGTGGTGCTGGTGGCGATCACCGACGCCGGTCGGGAGCTGCTCGCCGAGCGGCGCCGCGGCCGTACGAACCGGCTCGCCGAACTGCTGGCCACCCTCTCCCCCGAGGACCAACAGGCCCTCGCCACCGCCGTCCACGCCGCCGCCCCCGCCTTCCAGCGGCTGGTCGACAACGCGGCACGGGCACGGAAGTCCCCGGGGAGTACCGCTTCCTGATCAACCGGCACCCTGCCGCGCCACGGCATGGCCATGTCGTCACGGCTGGGACCCTGAACGACGGAGCATCTTTTGTCCGCTCATCCCAGCGCCCCCAACCCCTTCAAGCAGCCGAAGGCCGTATGGGCGGTCGCCTTCGCCTGCGTGATCTCCTTCATGGGCATCGGCCTCGTGGATCCGATCCTGCCCTCCCTCTCCTCCCAGCTGCATGCCACGCCGAGCCAGGTGTCGCTGCTGTTCACCAGCTATCTGGTGGTGACCGCCGTCGCCATGCTGGTCACCGGGTTCGTCTCCAGCCGCATCGGCGCCAAGCGCACTCTGGTGGCTGGTCTGGTGCTCATCGTGCTCTTCAGCGCGGCGGCCGGGGCGTCCGGCAGCATCGACGGGATCGTCGGCTTCCGTGCCGGATGGGGCCTGGGCAACGCCCTGTTCATCGCCACCTCGCTCGCCGTCATCGTCGGCTCGGCCAGCGGTGGCTTCGCGGGCGCGATCATCCTCTACGAGACCGCCCTGGGCATCGGCATCGCGATCGGCCCGCTGCTGGGCGGTGAGCTCGGCGGGATCAGCTGGCGCGGGCCGTTCTTCGGCGTGTCGGCCCTGATGGCCATCGCACTGATCGCGACCATCGTGCTGGTCCAGCCCACCCCGACCCCGGCGCGCCGGGCCTCGATCGCCGACCCGATCAAGGCGCTGCGCCACCGCGGACTGCTCACCATGGGGCTGACCGCGCTCTGCTACAACTGGGGCTTCTTCACGGTGCTGGGCTACGCGCCGTTCCCGATGGACCTGGGCACCCATGAGCTCGGCTATGTCTTCACCGGCTGGGGTCTGCTCGTCGCCTTCTTCTCGGTCTTCGGCGCCCCGTGGCTGCAGGCGCGGCTGGGCATAGCCCGCTCCCTGTATCTGAACCTGGCGCTGTTCGCGCTCGACATCCTGATCATCGGCCTGTTCACCGACTCCAAGACCACGCTGATCGTGGCGGTGATCGTGGCCGGCGCCTTCATCGGGATCAACAACACCATCACCACCCAGGCGGTGATGACCGTCGCCCCCGTGGAGCGGCCCGTCGCCTCCGCCTCCTACGGTTTCGTCCGCTTCATCGGCGGCGGTCTGGCCCCGTACGCCGCGGGCAAGATCGCCGAGCACAGCGGGGTGCATCTGCCCTTCTACATCGGGGCCGCGGCGGTCGCGCTGGGCATCGGTGTCCTGGCCACCGGGCATTCGCTGCTCGCCGAGGCCGAGCGCGTCCAGGCGGCGGAGGCGGCCGGACACACTCCGGCCGAGGAGCGGCGGGAGACGCTGGAGAAGCAGGCGCTGGCCGAGGAGCTCGGCTCGGCCGGCTGACGCGAGGGACGGGCCCGGCACGCTCGGCCCGGACAGGTATGGACCAACTCGGAGGGCTCCAGTACGGTGCGCACACCATCGAACGGGGGCCCTTCCGAGGAGTGGCATGGCTTCCTTACGGTCCACCCAGCGCATCGCCGGGCTCCGGTTCGCCGTACCCGCGGCCGTGGCGGTCGCGGGTCTCGCGTTCGCCTGGCCCGCGGACGCCGCGTCCATCTGGGACGGCGACGCCTCCGGCGGCACCAAGATCTACGGCCTGCTGAACTGCGACTCCCCCGGCAGCGTCACCGCCGTCTCGGACGCGCAGCGCGGCAAGATCTGGAAGTACGACAAGCCGAGCGGCAGCAATCGCTGCGAAAGCCACGGCATCGCCGTGGGCGGCTCGAAATACGCCTTCCAGAACGGCGGGACCTACTGGTTCGGCTGGTCGAGCAAGCTCTCCAGCACGGTCGACAACAACGCCACGTTCCAGTGGAAGTCCTACGGGGATCACATCCAGAACTGGCCGGTGGTCCTGAAGACGCTCGGCGGCCGGACCACGATGATCCAGCGGCAGCCCGGCAACCAGGTCTTCACCATCTGGTCGGCCCCGGCCTCGGCGAACACGTGGAACCACTACACCATCGGGCTGCATCTGTCCGACGAGACCAAGGGCGGCTGGGTCGAGCTCTGGGTCAACGGTCAGCAGCAGAAGTTCAGCGACGGCACCACCCGCTGGGCCTGCCGCACCTTCGACAGCAGCAACGACCCCAAGTGGGGGGTGTACGGGGCCGAGAACAGCCGGGTGGTCAACTACATCGACGACCTCAAGGTCGGCACCACACGCGGTGACGTCGACTGACCCCCCAAGCCCGTGCCCGAGCCACCGCCGGTCCGTTGCCCCCTCAGATCCGCCAGGAGCGGATGCGGCCGGCCGCGTCGAACACATCGGCCTTGCTGGAGAGGATGTCGCGGACCAGATCGATCAGCGCCCCGTACGGCGGGTCGATGCCTTCCCCGAAGCGTGCATATAGGCGACCGCGGTCGCGGCGGCGAACCGCGCGTTGCTCGCCGGGAGCGGTCTGAGCAGCGCGATGGTGTGCAACAGGGCCGCGGCCCGCCACGCCGGGTCGGGATCGACCCCCAGGCGCGGCGGGTCCACCCGGTGGCGGGCGACCGCGGCGACCAGACCCGAGAAGTCCGAGATGGCCGGCTGTTCCGGCATGACTTCCTCATGGCGCTGCAGCAGCCAGGGGACGTCGATATGCAGCAGCGGGGCCATGGTCAGGCGGCCTGCTCGGGATGGCGGTGCTCATCGTCGGGGAACGCGTCCGCGAAGGCGTCCGCGTTGTCCGCGAAGAACCGCCGGAAGACCTCGGCACCCTCCTGCAGAGCGCGGTGCCGCGCGATGTCGGCCACGGTCGCCTCTCGGACGAGGGCCTTCATCGTCGTACCGCGTTCCTTGGCGATCTGGCGGAGGTCCTCAAGTTCCCGATCGCTGAATTCCACGTTGAGTGCTGACATGCGGGACACCCTACTCACCAGGTACCCCGTCAGCAATCGCCCCAGCTCAGATCATGTTTTTGTAGGTACTTGACAAAGCTTTCCCGCCATTACGGGAGGCTGCGGCCGGGTACCGGTCCGCCCTCGGGTCCCAGCCGGACAAATGGTTCGCGCACCTCACGGCCCGTCAGGCTCCGGTAGGCGGCGGGGCGGCGGAAGGCGTCCCCCAGGCCTCCCGGCGACGGTAGTCGCGCAGCGCGTCGAGGTCGAAGACCGCGGGATAGACCCCCGCGGCCTCGCCCGCCTCGACCACCAGGGTGTCCCGCGACCGCCCACCGGCGAAGGCGATGCCGTCATGGGCGACGGAGTGGCCCCAGCCCGGACCGGCGTAGTTGGCCATGGCCATACCGGTCATGTTCTCCCCCGCGCGGGAGCGGAACTGGGAGAGCCGGTTGATCTCCAGCTCGCAGGCGTTCGGGGTGAGAACGATCTCGGCTCCGGCGAGCATCAGGGCGCGGGCGCTCTCCGGGAACTCGCGGTCGTAGCAGATCATCGCCCCGGTCATCACCTCGCCCACCGCCGTGTCCAGGGCGCACACCTCGAACCCCTCCCCCGGGGTCAGCGCGGCCTCGGGCAGGTCGAAGACGCAGGTGTGCACCTTGGCGTAGGTCAGGACCAGACGGCCGTGCCGGTCGATGAGGGACAGGGTGTTACGCGGCGCTCCGTCCCAGCTCTCCAGATAGGTGAGCGCGATGGCCATCTCCAGTTCGGCGGCCAGCTCACGGAAGCGGGTGACGAAGGGCGAGTCGCGGGTGATCGGCTCGCCGAGCCAGACGGCCCGGGGCCGCGGCGCCGCCGAGGCCTCGTCCCACAGCGACGGATGGCGGTAGCGATCGCCGCTGGCGAAGCCGTCCGGGACGGAGCAGCTGTAGCCGTTGCTCCACATCTCGGGGAAGAGCGCGATGTCGGCGCCCATGGCCCCGGCCCGGCGGCAGGCCGCCTCACCGAGGGCGAGGTTCACGGACAACTCGGCTCCGGGCGGGGCGAGTTGGAGCAGTGCGACGGTGAGGGTGGTCATGGCGGATGCCTCCTTCGGTATCTGATGACGTGCGGACGGCGCGAAGGAGGTGTCCGGGCGGGCCCCTGGGACGAGGCGGGTGTCACAGCATGCCGCCACGCTACCCGCGGGCGTGGGAGTTGACGAGGGGGCGAGAGGCGGGCCGTGCCGCCCCCCGGATCCCGGCGGCGGGAAGCGGGTAGAGCTGCCCGTACGGCGTGATCGCCGGAAGGGACCGAGCAAGCGGAACAAGGGGAATGGGGTATGCGGTGAGGATCGAGTCGGCCGAGGTCGTCATCACCAGTCCGGGGCGCAATTTCGTCACCCTGCGCATCGTCACCGAGGACGGCGTCACGGGTCTGGGGGACGCCACGCTCAACGGCCGTGAGCTGGCCGTCGCCTCGTATCTGCGGGACCACGTGGTGCCGCTGCTGCTCGACCGGGACGCCTCGCGCATCGAGGACACCTGGCAGTATCTGTACCGCGGGGCGTACTGGCGGCGGGGCCCGGTGACCATGGCCGCCATCGCGGCCGTCGACACGGCGCTGTGGGACATCAAGGCCAAGGCCGCCAGGATGCCGCTGTACCAGTTGCTCGGCGGGGCCTCGCGCAGCGGGGCGCTGGCCTACGGACACGCCTCCGGCCGGGACGTCCCCGAGCTGCTCGACTCCATCCGCGCCCATCTGGAGCAGGGCTATCGCGCGATCCGCGTGCAGACCGGCATCCCGGGGCTGGCCTCGGTCTACGGAGTGGCCTCCTCCAGCGCGGGCGGCGGGGAGCGCTACGACTACGAACCCGCGCGCCGGGGGTCGGGGTCCCGTGTGCTGCCCGCCGAGGAGAGCTGGGACACCCGGGCCTATCTGCGCCATGTGCCGACGGTGTTCGAGGCCGTACGGCGGGAGTTCGGCCCGGAGCTGCCGCTGCTGCACGACGGCCACCACCGGATGACGCCCATCCAGGCGGCCCGGCTCGGCAAGGCGCTGGAGCCGTACGACCTGTTCTGGCTGGAGGACGCCACGCCCGGCGAGGACCAGGCGGCGCTGCGGCTCATCCGGCAGCACACCACCACCCCGCTGGCCATCGGCGAGGTCTTCAACCACGTCCACGACTACACCACCCTGCTGAGCGAGCGGCTGATCGACTACGTGCGCTCGGCGGTGACCCACACCGGCGGGGTCACCGCCATGCGCAAACTGCTGGACCTGGCCGCCGTCTACGGGATCAAGTCCGGCATCCACGGCCCGACCGACATCTCCCCCGTGGGCATGGCCGCGGCGCTCCACCTGGATCTGGCCATCCACAACTTCGGCATACAGGAGTACATGCCGCACACCGCCGACACCCTGGAGGTCTTCCGCACCTCCTTCCGCTTCGAGGACGGGCTGCTGCACCCGTCCGACACCCCGGGCCTGGGCGTCGAGCTGGACACCGAGGCCGCCGGGCGGTTCCCGTACCAGCCCGCCTATCTGCCGGTGAACCGGCTGGCGGACGGCACGGTGCACGACTGGTGAGCGGGGGTACGGTGAGCGTCGCAGCAGGAGAGAAGAGGGAGCATGGAACAGCGTGAGTTCGGCCGGCTCGGCCGGAAGGTCTCGGTCGTGGGCCTGGGGACCTGGCAGCTGGGCGCGGACTGGGGCGAGGTCGGCGAGCCGGACGCCCTGGCCGTGCTGGACGCGGCCGTCGAAGCGGGTGTGACGTTCTTCGACACCGCCGATGTGTACGGGGACGGGCGCAGCGAGCAGCTCATCGGGCGGTATCTGCGGGAGCGGCCGGACGCCGGGATCTTCGTGGCGACCAAGATGGGGCGGCGGCTGCCCCAGCTCGAGGAGAACTACACCCTGGACAACTTCCGCGCGTGGACCGACCGGTCGCGGGCCAATCTGGGGGTGGACACCCTGGATCTGGTGCAGCTGCACTGCCCGCCGTCCCCGGTGCACTCCTCGGAGGCGGTCTTCGACGCGCTGGACACGCTGGTGGCGGAGGAGCGTGTGGCGGCGTACGGAGTGAGCGTCGAGACGTGTGCGGAGGCGCTGGCGGCGATCGCGCGGCCTGGAACGGCGAGCGTGCAGATCATCCTCAACCCGTTCCGGCTCAAGCCGCTGGAGGAGGTGGTGCCGGCGGCGCGGGAGGCCGGTGTGGGGATCATCGCGCGGGTGCCGCTGGCGTCCGGACTGCTGTCGGGGAAGTACACCAAGGACACCGTCTTCGCCGAGAACGACCACCGCACCTTCAACCGGCACGGCGAGATGTTCGACCAGGGCGAGACGTTCTCCGGTGTGGGCTTCGAGGAGGGTATCGAGGCGGCGGTGGAATTCGCGGAGCTGGCACCCGAGGGAGCCACTCCCGCGCAGACGGCGCTGCGGTGGATCGTCCAGCAGCCGGGCGTGACCTCGGTCATCCCGGGGGCGCGTTCGCCCGAGCAGGCCCGGGCGAACGCGGACGCGGCGGGGCTGCCCCCGCTGCCGGACACCACGCTGGACGCCGTCGGCGACCTGTACGACCGGCGGCTGCGGGCCCGGGTGCACCCTCGCTGGTAACGGTTGGCCGAGAAGCTCAGAAGCCGGCGTCCGCCGCCCACGCCGTCAGTTCGCGCTGGGCGGCGGCGCGCAGCTCCGCCGAGGGGGCGGCGGTGCCGTCGGCGATCAGCGCGTAGTGCACGGTGCCCGCGTCGGCCGGGGCGGAGAGCACGAGCCGGCGCGCGTCGGTGCCGCCGGGCTCCGCGGCGGTGGCGACGGGGTGGTCGGCGGTGTGGCCGTGTGCGGTGTACGCGGGCGGCCCGGTGACGGTGCCCAGATCGGAGACGACGGTGGTCCGGGCGGGGTCGAAGTCGCGGGGCAGACGCAGTTCGGTGGGCGCTTCGGTGCCGCCGTCGGAGCGCCACACCAGCATGCCGTAGCGGCCGGAGCCGGTCAGCTCGGCCACGTTCGGCAGGCTGCTGGGAATGCGGTTCCAGCTGAGCGTGGTGGAGCCGTCGCGTGAGCGGTCCTCGAAGGTGAAGGCGAGGGTGCGCCCCGCGACGGCGCGCGGATAGAGCCGGTCGAGCAGCCGTGCGTCCTGGCGCAGCCCGGCGTTGCCGGAGTCGTCGAGGCGGACGGCCGAGAGGTCCTCGCCGTTCCAGGCGTCGCCCTCGGTGAGGACCTTGCCGGTGTTGCCGTTCATGGCCTCGTGGTGGCGGCCGCTGTAGATGTCCCACTGCCACTGGGTGGAGGAGAGCACGGCGCCGGAGGCGGCCGGCCGGGTCCACCAGGTGGCACCTGGGAGCCGCGAGTCCAGGGCCTGGTACATGCCCTTGACGACGGTGGGGGCCTTGTCGGAGGTGAAGCCGGTCAGCGGATGGCCGAACTCGCTCATGACGGCCGGAAGGTCCAGGGCGGTGGAGCGGTCGCGCAGGGCGCCGAAGTCGCCTGCGTACTGCCCGTCGGCCGCCTTGCCCGGCATGAAGATCCCGGAGATGGCCTTCTGGTCGTAGTAGTGGGTGTTGAAGACGTAGTCGGGGCCGGGCTTTCCGGCGTCCAGGAGTCCGCCCTCCTGGCGCTGGAAGTCCAGGTTGGAGTTCCAGAACATATTGGGCTCCACGAAGGCGGGCTTGTCCTGCCAGCCCGCGGCGTCCATACGGGCGCGGAACTTCTCGTAGAAGGGCCACAGCACGCTCTTCTCCCAGGTGCGGCTGTTCTGGCCGTCCTCGTACGCGCCCGCGTACGGCTCGTTGAGCGGGTCGAAGCCGGCGACCCGGGTGAACTGCTCGTCGGTGAGGTGCCGGGCGAGGTAGGTCATGGTCGTCCCGGCGGTGGCCAGGAAGGCGTCCTGGACGCGGACGGTGCCCGCGCCGGTGGTCAGGGCGCGGTTGCGCCAGAAGTCGCGGGTGGCGTTCATGACCGCCTGGTTCTGGGTGATGTTCTGGCCCCAGTGGACGCAGATGCCACAGGACTCCTTGGGGTATCCGCCCGCGTCGATGACCCATTTCGGCGCGCCGTCGCCGCTGTACCAGCTGTCCTTGTCGAAGAGACGGCCGGAGTACAGGTCCTGGTGGAAGTCGGGAAAGACCCGGATTCCGGCGTCCAGGAACGCCTTCATCTGCGCGGTGGCCTTCTCCAGATAGGCGGTGTCCACCTGGCCGGGCTCGGGCTCGGCGTGGGCCCAGGACAGCAGGAAGCGCACCGCGTTGGCTCCGGTCAGGTTCCGCATGGCGGCGGCGGATGTCCTGGCGTCGGCGGTGGTGGCGAACGGGAGCCCGCCGTTCTCCTCCAGTTTGGTCTCGCCGGACACGTTGAAGCCGCGCAGCACGATCTCGCGTCCGTGTCCGTCGGCGAACCGGGTGCCGTCCACGGTCATCTGGTCCGCCGCCCGGCCGTCGAACCAGGGCGCCTCGGCCGCGGCCGCCGGAGTGCCCGGGGCCGCGACCGCTGCCAGCAACGCAGCGGCCGCCCCGAGCAACCGGGTGCGACCCGGTCGGGGGCGGCCGATCCGTATCCCTCGCGTCTCATGAGTCGGCATGGACCTACCGTCCAGTAGATCTGAGGGATCGTCAACTACTTGTGCACAGACCCGAGTTCGGCCCTATGGTGATGCGGTTACGGCCGGAGTGCGGCTACTGCTGGAATCCCGCGCCCAGGGCCGCACCGGCCTCCGGCGCCCCGAGGGAGTCGGGCCCGAAGGACACGACCCCACTCGTGGTGAGGCCGCCGGACTGGCCGCGCAGCACCCATGCCGCACCGCTGGTGGACTGGGCGCCGTCCTCGTCGGGGGCGCCCACCGCCAGGTCGTCCTTGCCGTCGCCGTCGGTGTCGGCGAGCCGGACGGCCATGCCGAAGTGGTCGTCCGCCTCCGCGACGCCGGGGACACCGGCGGTGTCCTGGGTGAACGCCTGGGCTCCGGTGCCGGACAGCCCGCCCCGGCCGCCGTAGAGCTGGACGACGCTGCCCGCGCCCTTCTGGCCGGCCTCCAGGGCCTCGTACGGGATGCCGACGGAGATGTCCGCGTAGCCGTCGCCGTTGACGTCGCCGGAGCTGAGCGAGTAGCCGAACTGGTCGCCGTCCTCGTTGACGCCGGGGACGCCCGCGGTGTTCTGGTCGATGGTCGTGGTGCGGGTGGTGCTCGGCCCCGACGCGGTGCCGTAGAGGACCTTCAGCGTGCCGTGGTCGTACGGCAGGTCCTCGACGACGTTCCCCGGGACCGTGCGCAGCACCAGATCGCCGTAGCCGTCCTTGTCGACGTCGCCGATGGTCGCGGAGGCGGCGTGGGTGAGGTCCTTGACCTTCGGCGACAGGCCGTTGTCGTCCCCTTGAAGAACAGGCTGGACTCGGACATCTCCTCGAAGGCGTGGGTGGAGACGAGGTCGTCCTTGCCGTCCCCGGTGATGTCGCCCGCGGTCAGCCTGGTCGGTCCGTCGAACCTGCCGGTGTCGGAGAAGGAGCTGCCCGCGTCCTTGCCGTCGCGGGTGAACGGGCCGAGACGGACGCGCAGGCCGGTCTTCTCGTCCTCCGAGCCCTCGTCGACGGTGACCACATCGACCAGGTCGGCCTTGCCGTCCCCGTTGAAGTCACCGCCCACGATGTCGCTGGAGCCCCAGTGGTCGCCGTTGCCGGCGGGCAGCTGGGTGCCACCGGTGAGGCCGTTCGCGGAACCCCACAGGACCGTGATGGCCGGGGAGTCTCCGGCCTCGACCGCCAGATCGGTGTAGCCGTCGCCGTCCAGGTCGCGGGCGACCGTATGGGCCCCGAAGTACGTCGACGCGGTGGGGTCGCCGGGGACGCCCTCGGTGGCCTGGCTGATGACCTGGCGGTGGGCGGTGTCCGCACCGGAGGCGGAGCCGTAGACCACGGCGACGTAGCCCGCCTTGGCCTTGCCGTCCACCGTGCCGGCGGGGGCGGAGACGGCGAGGTCGGCGCGTCCGTCCTTGTTGAAGTCGACCTTGGGGGCGGCGGCCGCGGCGGTGCGGGCCTCGGCGGCGCCCGCCGAGGGCAGGGCGAGTAAGGCGGGGGTGGTCACAAGTGCCACCACGGTCGCGCAGCGCACGACGGTGGTGAGGGAACGGGAGCGCACAGATCCTCCTGCTCGTTGATGAGCGTTTACCTCATGTACACCCACCAGGACCCGTGACGCCGCCTCAGGGTTGCACCGCCGTTTCCAGGGATTTCCCTAGTCCGCCTCGTCCACATAGCGGAGCACGCCCATCATGTGCGTGTCGTCGACCTCTTCCGCGGGTGCCGCCACGCACTCGGTCAGCCGCTTGGTGAGGGTGTCGGCGTCGATCCCGGTGCCGATCATCACCAGCTGGGTGGTGCGGGGCTCATCGCGCTCCCAGGGCGAGGGCTGGAAGCGGAGATACGAGCCGACCGCGTGGAGGGTGAACTTCCGCTCCCGGCCCGCGCCCGCGAAGTGGAGGAACCCCTTGGCCCGGTACAGCCCCGCCGGGAGGCTGTCGAGGAAGGCCATCAGCCGGCGCGGATGGAGCGGCTCGGCCGCGGTGAATTCCATGCTCTCGTACGCGGCGTGGAGGTGGTGGCCGTGGTCATGGCCGTCGCCGCACACGTCCTCGCCGCACTCGTCCCCCGCAGCCACGTCGTCGCCCCACACATCGGCGAACGAGAGCTGCCGGAAGCCTTCCCCGGAGGTCTCGCGGGGCCGGTGGTCGAAGAGGAGCGCGGGGTCGACACGTCCGTGCGCGGCGGTCAGGACCGGCGCACCGGGGGCGATCTCCTGGATGTTCTCCACAAGATCCCGACGCTCGTCCTCGGCGACGCGGTCGGTCTTGTTGAGCACGATGAGGTCCGCGGCGCGGACATGGCGGTCGAGCTCGGGGTGGCGGACGCGGGTGTCGGGGAACTCCGCGGCGTCCACGACCTCGACCAGGCCGCCGTAGACGATCCGCTCATTGGTGCTGGACAGCAGCGTACGGATCATGCTCTGCGGCTCGGCGAGGCCGCTGGCCTCGATCACCACGACATCGATGCGCAGCTCCGGATCGGTGAGCCGGTCGAGCATCTCGTCCATCTCGGAGGCGTCCGCCGCGCAGCACAGACAGCCGTTCTCGATCGGGATCATCGAGTCGACCTGCCCGGCGACGGCCATGGCGTCGATGTTGATGGATCCGAAATCATTGACGATGACGCCTATGCGGGTATCCGCGCTGTCCCGCATCAGATGGTTGAGCATCGTCGTTTTCCCGGAGCCCAGAAAACCCGTGACGAGAATGACCGGAATCCGTTGTGTGGCCAAGGTTGCGTCTCCGTGCGGCGGTTCGTGGCGGTCTCGGGTGACCGCTCATGCTATCCGGCCGCGGGCCGGGCCGATCCCCGGCCCGCGGACCGTCAGCGAACCCCGTCAGGGAATCTCGACCCCCGCCTCGGCCGAGAGGCGGTCGATCTCGGCCAGCTCGGCGTCGCTGAAGGCGGGCGAGTCCAGCACCGAGACGTTCTGCTCCAGCTGGGCGACGCTGCTCGCGCCGATCAGCACCGAGACCACCCGGGGGTCGCGCAGCACCCAGGCGAGCGCCAGCTGGGCGAGGGTCTGGCCGCGCCCCTCCGCGAGCTTGTTGAGGGCGTGCAGCAGGGACAGCCGCTCCTCGGTGAGCGTCTCGCGCTTGAGGAAGTGGCCGAGCGCCATGCGCGAGTCGGCCGGCACCCCGTGGAGATACCGGTCGGTGAGCTGTCCCTGCGCCAGCGGAGAGAAGGCGATGACCCCGACGCCCGCCTCGGCGGACGCCTGCAGCACCCCGCCCTCGACCCCGCGCTGGAGGATCGAGTACGGATGCTGGTTGATCAGGTACGGGGTGCGCAGGTCCTTCAGGATCGCGGCGGCTTCGGCGATTGCCTCCGGCGGGTAGTTGGACAGGCCCGCGTAGAGCGCCTTGCCCTGGCACACCGCGCTGTCGAGGGCGCCCATCGTCTCCTCGAGCGGGGTGTCCGGGTCGAAGCGGTGGGAGTAGAAGACATCGACGTAGTCCAGCCCCATCCGGGACAGCGACTGGTCGAGGCTGGCCAGGACGTTCTTGCGCGAGCCCCACTCGCCGTACGGCCCCGGCCACATGAGGTATCCGGCCTTGCTGGCGATGAAGAGCTCATCGCGATAGGGGCGGAAGTCCTGGGCGAAGATCGAGCCGAAGTTGGTCTCGGCGCTGCCGGGCGGCGGACCGTAATTGTTGGCCAGATCGATATGGGTGACACCGAGGTCGAAGGCGCGGCGCAGCACAGCGCGCTGGGTCTCCAGGGGGTGGGTGTCGCCGAAGTTGTGCCACAGGCCGAGCGAGACCTTCGGGAGCAGCACACCACTGCGCCCGGAGCGCTGGTACTGCATGGACTCGTAGCGGTTCTCGGCGGCGAGGTGGACCATGCGCGTCGTCCTTGTCCTTACGGTGCGGTTGGGAGCGGGCAGGCCGTGGGGACGGCCCGCCCGCCTGAGCTTGTCAGTTTTCAGCCAAAGTGGCGACCTCATTTGCGCTGAGTGTTCTGCCGTATACGCGGAAGTCGTCGAAGGCGGCCTTGAGGTACGGGTCCGGGTACTGTGACCTGCCGAGATAGCCGGCCCGGATGTGGTTGCCGAAGTGGACGGGCTCGACGGTGATGGCGGTGTTGCGTCCCACCTCGCGCCCGCCGACGTAGAGGACGGCGGTGCCGGTGCCATAGGCGACAGCGACATGGACCCACTGGCCGGTGGGCAGCGGGGCGGCCTCGATGCGTTGCTCGGCTCCGCCGCCGCCCGCGGTGATGGCGAAACGCAGCTTCCCGGAGTCGGCGACGGGGGTGAGGAACATATTGGCGGTCACCCCGGTGCCGATGTCGAAGATCCGGGTCCAGGCGGCGGGGGTGCCGTCCAGCCGGACCCAGGTGGCCACGGTGTACGCCCGGGCGCCGGCCAGGAGGTCGTCGGCGAGGACGACATGCCCGTCCTTGCCGTTGAGGGCGACCGCGCCACCGGTCCTGCCCGCCGTCCAGGAGGCGCCGCCGGTGAGCCGGGCGGCCTTGCCGTGGCCGGTGGCGTCGGCGGCGGTGGTGCCGGAGGTCTCGTCGAAGCGGTGCCAGGCGGCGAAGGCGGGCGGCGGGGTGGGCGGCTGCCCGGTCAGCCAGTACACGTTGTAGTGCTGGTGGTGGACGCGGGCGACCGGCAGCAGGGTCACGCTCTCGCCACTGGCCGTGGCGCTGAACCGCATGGGGCTGGTGGCGCTCTGGGCCACGGACCCCTTGTCCAGGCGTGGCATGGTCATTCCGGTGCGGCCGCCGTACGCCCCGGCGAGCGCGACGGGCCCGTAGAGCACGGCCTGGACATCGGGGTCGTCGGGGGTGGGGTCGAACGTCAGCTTCATCGGCAGGGTCACCTCGACCCGGTCGCCGGTCTTCCACTGGCGGTCGATGATCAGCCAGCTGCCGGGGGCCGGCCGGTCGGCGAGGGTGGTGCCGTTGAGCGTGGCGCGGGCCCCCGCCGCCCAGGAGGGGATGCGGACGCGCAGTTCGAGGGAGGCACCGCCGGAGGCGACGGTGAGGGTGGTGGTCTGCTGGTCGGGGAAGCCGGTGGTCTGGCGCCAGGTGATGCCCTTGTCCTGCCAGCGCAGCTCGGAGGGGATGAAGAGGTTCACCAGCAGGCTGCGGTCGGCGTGGGTGTAGATGGTGTCGGCGAACTTGGCCTGGGTCTCCATCCCGCTGCCGTGGTCGCAGGAGAAGTTCTCGTAGTCGGTGGAGTACTGGTTGGCGTCGGTGCCCATGAAGGACGGCTGCTGTTTGAAGGAGCCGGGGGCGAGACCGGTGTAGTAGATGTTGAAACCGTGGGCCGAGTCCGGGTCCTGTTCGCCCAGCATCTGGTTGAGCAGGGTGCGCTCGTAGTAGTCGAGCAGATCCGTGCGCTCCGGCGCGTGGAAGTGGATCAGCCGGGTGAGCTTGAGCATGTTGTAACTGTTGCAGTTCTCGCAGCAGTTGTTGGAGAGCTGGGCGGCGATGGCGTCGGGCTCGTGGAACGCCTCCCCGTTGCTGTTGCCGCCGATGACATAGGTGTGGTGATCGGTGACGATCTTCCAGAAGTTCTCGCCGATGGTGCGGTAGCGGCTGTCGAGCCCCTCCTCCCACAGCCGCATGGCGCCGACCATCTTGGGGATCTGGGTATTCGCGTGCAGGCCGGCGAGCCGGTCCTCGTTCCGGGCGAGCGGGTCGAAGACGCGGGCGTGGGTGAAGCGTTCGGCGACCTTCAGCCAGCGGCTGTCGCCGGTGATCTCGTGCAGATCGGCGAAGACGTCGTTCATGCCGCCGAACTCGGTCTGCAGCACCCGCTGCATCTGGTCGTAGCTCAGCTTCCCGGTGCGGGTGTCGACCCAGGCGGCCTGGCGCAGCACGGTCTGCAGGGCCTCGGTGTTGCCCGCGAGCCGGTACTGGTCGACGAGCCCGGCCATGATCTTGTGAATGGTGTAGTACGGGGCCCACACACCGGTGCCGGCCTCCAGCCGGTCGAAGAAGCTCTCGGGGAATGCCGAGAGATAGCCCTGGCCGTAGCCGGCGGCCGGGGACCTGGCCTGGCAGGCGGCGAGCGCCGAGACCAGGGTGCGGCCCTTGTCGCGCAGCGCGGTGTCACCGGTGGCCGCGTAGGTGAGGGCCAGTCCGGACAGGAGGTGGCCGGTGCTGTGGCCGCGCAGTTCCGTGGTGGGGCTCTCCCAGCCGCCGCAGGGCTGGGCACCGCTGGGGAGACCGACGTTGAGGCGGAAGGTGTGCAGCAGCCGGTCGATGTCCACGAAGCGCAGATAGGCGGTGTTGCGGGACTGGTTGTCCTTGAAGGCGCCGGGGAGCAGGGTCACGGCGGTGAGCGGAAAGGGGCGGACGCCGGTCAGCGCCTTGGGCCCCCGATGGGTCGCGGCCGAGGTGGCACCCGGGGGCGCCGCCGCGGCGGTGGATCCGGCCGCGACGGTGAGCGCCACGGCCGCGGCCCCTGTGGCGGTGGTGGTGATGAAATGCCGTCTGTCGACTGGTTCGCTCATGATTGCCCTCACTGAGGTTCGAAATTACGAACAATGTCCGACATCATGTGCACCGTGAAGGTACCGCCAAGCGGGTCCACGGACACCCGCGTATCACAGGGTCTCCTTGAGGACGGTGAAGTGGCGGGCGAATCCGGTGAGCCCGGGCAGCTCCCGGATCGGGGTCCAGGTCCGGAAGCCGTCGAGGCTGTCGCTGTAGAAGTACTTCTGCTCGGTGTAGCCGTCGAAGTAGATCCGCCAGCCGCCGTTGTCCAGGCGCGCCAGCGCCGGTCCCTCGCGCCGTCTTCCCCAGCCCGCCCAGTCGCCGGTGCCGCGGAAGGTGTACGGCCCGCCGAGACTGTTCGCCGTCGCGTGCTCGATGTACTTGGTCGTCTCCTGCTTGGTGAAGGCGTGGTACTGCCCGGCGTGGCGGACGACGAAGGTGTCGATGTAGTTGGACGTGTCCAGGCCCCGCAGCGGCGTCGGCGTGGTCCATGACGACAGCGACGCGTCGGTGGCGGTGAGCAGATGCGGCCGGAAGATGGAAGCGGGGGTGGAGGCGGTGTCCAGCGAGACGATGATGTTGACCCTGCCGCCGTCGTCCAGGAAGAACTCCGGGGCCCAGGTGCGCTCAAGACCGGACACCGGCAGGGTGTGATTGCGGACGAAGGTCCAGGTGAGGCGGTCGCGGCTGCGCGCGAATCCGATGGTGTTCCCCGTCCAGTTGGTCGTGTAGACGATGTAGTAGTAGCCGTCGGTGTGCTTGATGACGCTGGGGTCGCGGATCAGGCCGGACGGCGGGGTGTAGGCGGGTCCCTTGAGCAGCGTGTACGTGGTCGCGTCGGACGACTGGTAGACGTACATGTTCGACTCGCTGCTGTTGGTGAACGCCGTCATGGTGTAGCGGGTGGCGGCCGCGGTGTCCCGCGCGGGCGCGTCGGCCACCGGCACACCGAAGTCCGGGGTGCCGTCGGCCTTCCAGCCGAGGGCCTGGACGCGGGTGTGCCGGTTGGGGTCGTTCAGCGGGTCGCCGGTGATGTCCTTGTACTGGCGGGCGTGGTAGACGAGGAGGTCGGTGTGACCGTCCTCGGCGACGGTGAAGGAGTTGTGGCCGGGCCCGTACTGCTTGGTGGTGTCATTGCTGGTGAAGACCGGCCGCGGGCTCTTCTTCCAGGACACGGCGGCGAGCAGGTCACTCCCGGCCGAGGCGGTCAGCAGCCCCATGCAGTAGTTGGCGTCGGTGGCGCTGGCGGAGTAGGTGAGGAAGAGGCGGCCGTTCCGCTGCAGGGCCGAGGGGCCCTCGTTGACCTTGAAGCCACGGGTCTCCCAGTCGTACGTCGGCCGGGAGATCTCCACCTGGGGCCCGGTGATGCTCCATGGGTTCGCCATCCGGGCGAGGTAGATGCTCGAGTTGTTGCCGACGTCCGGGTTGCTCTGCGCCCAGACGAGATAGCGGGTGCCCTGGTGGGTGAAGGTGGAGGCGTCCAGGGAGAAGGAGTCGATGGGGGTGACGATGCGGCCCTTCTCGGTCCAGGTCCCGGCGAGGGGGTTGGCGCTCGTGTTCTCCAGCACCCACATCCGGATCTTCCAGACGTCGTTCGCGGGCGCCGAGGCGAAGTAGATGTACCACTTGCCGTCGATGAAGTGGATCTCCGGCGCCCATATGTGGGCGCCCATGTCACCGCTGGTGTGCTTCTTCCAGATCACCGACTCGGCGGCGGTGGCCAGGCCGCCGATGGTCCTGGAGCGCCGCAGGACGATGCGGTCGTACTCGGGGACGGTGGCCGTGAAGTAGTAGTAGCCGTCGGTGTGCTTGAGGATATGCGGATCGGCGCGCCGGCGCACCAGCGGGTTGGCGTACGAGGGTGCCTTGGCGGCGGCCCGCGGTGCGCTGGGGGTGGCGGCCTGTGCGATACCGGGTGCTCCGGCGGCCGCCCCCAGGGCGAGGGCGCCCATCACCACGCGCCTGCGGCTGGGCGGGTGTTCTGCGCTGTGGCTCATGCGGTTCTCTCCTGCTCTGGCTGGTGATGCGCCTGAGGCCGGACGGGCGTGATGCCGGCCTGCGTCGGGCGGATCCGCTGGATGGTGCCGTCGGGGGTGAACCGCATCCGGTCGATGGCGACTTCGCGATGGGTGCCGTCGCCGCCGGGGCGGGCGAAGCGGTGGTAGACGATGTACCACTCGTCGCGGCCCGGGACCTGGATGACGGAGTTGTGGCCGGTGCCGAGGATCTGATCGCCGGTGTCCTTGGCCAGGACCGGGTTGCCCGCCGCCTTGGTGAAGGGGCCGAGCGGTGAGTCGGAGACTCCATAGGCCACGCGGTAGTCGGGGCTGCGGGTGTCGTCCTCCGACCACATCGCGTAGTAGCGGCCCGCACGCTTGAAGACGGTCGGGGCCTCGTTGTAGCCGGGCGGGGTGATCTTCACCGGCTGGGTGGCGAAGGAGACCATGTCGTCGTTCAGCCTGGCCGCCTCGAAGGCGCCCTGTCCGAAGTAGAGATAGGGGGTGCCGTCGTCGTCGATGAAGGCGTCCGGGTCGATCGACTGGTGGCCGAACTGCCCCTTGGCGACGAGCGGTTTGCCGAGCGCGTCGGTGAACGGTCCCCCGGGGTGCGCGGACTTGGCGACACCGATGGACTGGCAGGCACTGAAGTACATCCAGTAGGTGTCGCCCTTCCTGACCACCGACGGGGCCCAGGCGTTCTCGTGGCACCAGGAGACATCGGCGAGGTCGAGGACGGGGCCGTGGTCGGTCCAGTGGACGAGGTCGGGTGAGGAGAAGCCGTTGAAGCGGGTGCCGCTCCAGCCGGGGTGGCCGTCCTCGGTGGGATAGATCCAGTACCGGCCCTCGGCGTACATCACATCGGGGTCGGCGTGGTAGCCGGGCAGGGCGGGGTTGGCGTCGCCGGGCCGCACGGTGGCGGTCTCCCGGATGACGGTGCCGTGGCGCACGACACCCGACAGGCCGGGCAGCTCCTGTTTGGGCGTCCAGTGCTCCAGGTCGGCGCTGTCGCTGTAGTAGTACTTCTTGACGGTGTAGCCGTCCATGAACATGCGATAGCCGCCGCCGGGGAGGGCGACGATGGTCTGGCCCTCCAGCAGGCCGCCCCATCCCGCCCAGTCGCCCTTGCCGGTGAAGCGGTACGGACCGGTGATGCGGTCGGCGACGGCGTGCTCGATGAGTTCGCCCGTGGCGTTCTTGGTGAACGCGTGGTAGCTGGCGCCCTTGCGGACCACGAAGGTGTCGATGTAGCCGTTGTAGTCGCTCTCGCTCGGCGAGATGCCCTCGAGCGGCTGGGGCTCGCTCCACCGGGTGAGCGTGTCGTCGAGCGCGGTGAGGACATAGGGCTGGAAGTGCCGGTAGGCCGTGGGCCCGGTGGACAGCGAGACGACGATACGGACCTTGCCGTCGGGCGCGTCGGTGAAGAACTCCGGTGCCCAGGTGTTGTTGGCCGCCACGCCGTGGTCGATATCGGCGAGATGGGTCCAGGTGCGGCGGTCGTCGCTGACGGCGAGGCCGAAGGTGGTGCCGGTCCATCCGGTGGTGTACGCGACGTAGTAGCGGCCGCCGCGGTGGATGACACTGGGGTCGCGGACGAGACCGGAGGGCGGGGTGTACGCCTTGTCCTGGACCGACCAGAAGTCGCGCGCGTCGTCGGACCCGTAGACGTACATATTGCTCTCGCTGCTGTTCGTGAAGGCGGTGAACAGATAGCGCGAGACCGTGGTGGACTGCTGCACGGCGCGTCCGCTCCCGTGGCTCCGGTCGTGCTCCGCGGCGTGCACACGGCTCGCGGTGAGGGGAACCACGAGAGCGAGGGCGGCCAGCAGCGCGAGCAGCGCTGCCGGCGCTCTCCAGGGTCGGGTGGCATGCGGGGGCATCAGAGGGCTCCTGCGATCCGAAGTGATCGAATTTGTTCGGAGATTAAGGGTTCTGATGACTTCCGACAGCCCCTGGAGAGGGTGCGAAAGTTTCGAAAACCGGGGAGCCCTGGAAGACGCGTGATGGGTGGTGCGGTGAGGCGAGCGGATCAGCGATGCGGCGAGGGGCGGATCAGACGAAGGTCTGACGCTGCAGCCAGAGGTCCCTGGCGGTTCCGCTGCCCTGGATGAAGACGTAGAGCAGATTCTCCTCGTTGAGGATGGGGACGCCGACGCCCGCCGAGCCGATGACCCCGCCCAGGGACTGGAAGCCGCTGTAGGTCGTGCCGTTCTCCGTGGTCTGCACGGCGACCCACAGGGCGTTGTCGGTGGCCTTGATGAACACGTTGACCCGGCCGTCCTGGGCCAGGGCGCAGGTGGGCCGCCAGACGATCTGTGCGCCGAGGCTCACGGGGGCGCCGAACGTGGCGTAGTCGTCGCTCTGTCCGACGCGCCGGACGGTCCCGTCGGAACCCCGGTAGAAGATCTGCACCCGGCCGGCCGCGTCGAGGCATACCGACGGGCGGCTGGTCACGTTGGAGGCGTCGAGAGTGAAGGGCCCCCAGGCGGAGGAGTTCTCGGTCTGCTGCTGGATGGTGTACAGGGTCTCGCCCACACCCTTGAGCGCCACCACGATCCGCCCTCCCCCGTCGAGGATGGGCGACGGGGTGGCGAAGATGGCACCGCCCAGCGATGTGGCGGCCGTGTAGGTCTCGTACTGCAGATCCTGGTTGCGGAGGTACCACAGGGCGTCGTCGGTGCCGGGGAAGAACACATAGATGCGGCCGTCGGCGCCGAGCGCCGCGGCCGGGTCGTCCCCGATGCCGGTGGCCAGGATCTGAGGTGGTCCGTAGCCGGAGTTGATGGAGGTCTGGGTGATGACCTCCAGATTGTTGCCCGGGGTGCGGTAGAAGACCCGGACCTTGCCGTCCTTGCCCCGGATCGGCGCGGGGATGCCGTCGACGGACAGGCCCGCGTACTGCTGCCATGGACCCCAACTGCCGTCGCGGGCCTCCACCCTGCTCCACAGGACGTTGGACCCGCCCCGGATGAAGACCTGCACCCGGTCGTCGGCGAACGCGACCGGGGCGGGCTCGGAGTGGATGCCGCCCTGCAGATTGATCCAGGTGCCCCAGACGGTGCCGGGGGTGGTGGAAACGGTCATGAGAGGACCTCCCTCTTCTCGTGGAGCCACGAGACTGCACGGATACACCGTCAATTCCCGGGAAAGCATGGCGGATACCCGAAGAAAGGAAGATGTACGGATATGACCGATTCATTGTTATGAGAGACTGATATCCGATTAAATACGCTCGCTTGCTGTGGAAATTCATCGTGCGAGAGAAGAGATTCTGATCGGGGACCCGCCGTTGACCTTCCCCAAGGGGGAAGCCCGAGCATCGTGGTCGCCGGGCGAGGTGCCCGGCGGCGAGGAGGGGCGAACATGGGGCTGCTGACCATCGGTGCGTTCGCGAGGGCGTCGCGGCTGTCCCCCAAGGCGCTGCGCCTGTACGACGAGCTCGGGCTGCTGCCGCCCGCCCGCGTCGATCCGTACTCCGGCTACCGCCTCTACGATCCGGCACAGCTGGAGCGGGCCCGTCTGGTGGCGTGGCTGAGGCGGCTCGGCATGCCGCTCGCCGGCATCCGGGCGGTGTGCGAGCTGGAGCCGGAGGCCGCCGCGCGGGAGGTGCGGGCGTACTGGGCGCGGGTCGAGGCCGACACCGCGGCCAGACGGGACCTGGCCGCCTTCCTCGTCGACCATCTGTCCGGGAGGGACACCACGATGTCTTCCGACCACACCACCCTGGGGATCCGCTACGCCGTGCTCTCCGACACCGGCTCGGTCCGGGAGAGCAATGACGACGCCGGGTACGCCGGTCCGCGCCTGCTGGCCGTGGCCGACGGGTTCGGGGGCGGGCGGCACGCCGGGGAGGCGGCGATCGAGGCGCTCAAACCGCTGGACGCGGGCGTCCCGGGCGGGGAGTTGCTCAGCGCCCTGGAGGAGGCGGCGCACCGGGCCCGGGAGTCGGTTTCGGCGCTGGCCGCGTCCGACCCCGCGCTGCGGGATGTCGGCACGACGCTCACCGCGATGGTGTGGTCGGGCTCCCGGCTGGGGCTGGTCCATATCGGCGACTCGCGCGCCTATGTGCTGCGCGACGGTGAACTGTTCCAGATCACCCATGACCACACCGTGGTCCAGTCACTGCTCGACGAGGGACGGATCACTCCCGAGGAGGCCGCCTCGCACCCCCAGCGGGCGCTGTTGCTGCGCGCCATGGGCGGTGGTTCGGCGTTCGAGCCGGACTTCGCCCTGCGGGACGCTCGCGCCGAGGACCGCTATCTGCTGTGCTCGGACGGGCTGACGGGGGTCGTGCCCGCCGAGGCGATCCGGCGTGTGCTCGCCTCGGAGGACGACCCGGGCACGGCCGTACGGCAGTTGGTCGCCCTCGCCAACCGCGCGGGCGGGCCTGACAACGTCACCTGCGTGGTGGCCCATGTGGCCGAGCGGAGGGCGCTGACCTCGGCGTAAAGCCACCGCCGTGACCGTCTCGCCCGCCCACCGTGACCGCTTGCCGAACGTTGATGAATGGTGTGTGCAAAGGCTTGTCGGCCGGAAGAACGCCTCCTTATGCTCGCGGCGGAAATCGCTTTCCACTCCTGCCGACCGGGAGACAGGCACGGCCGGCGGCACGGCGTAAGGGGCAGAGCATGTCCACAGGTCCGATCCGGCTCTCCCAGGAAGCGCACACCGCGCTCCGCCCGGCCACCGCGGCGCGGATCACCGGAGGCTTCTGGGCCGCCAGACGCCGTGTCAACGCCGAAGTGAGCGTCCCCCAGGGGCCGCACCGGCTGGAACGGGCGGGCAATCTCGCCAACCTGCGGGCCGCCGCGAGCGCGGCGCCGGCGGAGTCCGGTTTCCGGGGCGACTTCCCGTTCCAGGACTCCGATGTGCACAAGTGGCTCGAGGCCGCCTCCTGGCAGTTGGCGGACGGCGGCGAGGGGCCGGCCGAGGAGGAGCTGGCCCGGCAGGTGGAGCGGCTGGCCGGGCTGGTCACGTCCGCGCAGGCCGAGGACGGCTATCTGCAGACGTACTACCAGCTGGGGCCGGATGCCCGGCGGTGGGCGGAACCGCACTGGGGGCACGAGTTGTACTGCGCGGGCCACCTCCTTCAGGCCGCGGTCGCGCACCACCGGGCCACCGGCGCGGACGGGCTGCTCGATGTGGCGGTGCGCTGCGCCGATCTCGTCGACGCCACGTTCGGGCCCGGCAGGAACGAGACGGTGTGCGGACACCCGGAGATAGAGACGGCGCTGGTCGAGCTGTACCGGGAGACCGGTGAGCGGCGCTATCTCGATCTGGCGGGGTACTTCGTGGACCGGCGAGGGCAGGGCAGCCTCGGCGACGGCCCGGCGGACGGCTCGCCCGGCCCCGGCCCGGGGCGCCCTACTGGCAGGACCACATCCCGGTGCGGGAGGCGACGGCGGTCGCCGGGCATGCGGTGCGCCAGCTCTATCTCCTGGCCGGGGCCGCGGATGTGGCGGCGGAGACCGGCAACGCGGGGCTGCGGGACGCTTTGGTGCGGCTGTGGGAGGACATGGCCACGACGAAGACCTATCTGACGGGCGGGGTGGGGTCCCGGCACGAGCTGGAGTCCTTCGGGGACGCGTACGAACTGCCGCCGGACCGGGCGTACGCGGAGACCTGCGCGGCCATCGCCGCCATCCACTTCGGATGGCGGATGGCACTGCTGACCGGGGAGGCCCGCTACAGCGACCTGGTGGAGCGGACCCTGTTCAACGGCTTCGCGTCGGGGGTGTCGATCGACGGTGAGCGCTGGCTCTATGTGAATCCGCTCCAGGTCCGCCAGGACGATGACAGCCGTAAGGATGCCACCAGCGACCGGAGCGCCCACCGGACGCCATGGTTCCGGTGTGCCTGCTGTCCGCCCAATGTGATGCGGCTGCTGGCCTCACTGCCGCACTACATGGCGAGCGGCGACGCCCAGGGGCTGCAGCTCCACCAGTACGCGTCCGGCTCGTACGAGGCGGGCGGCGGGGCGGTGCGGGTGGGGACCGGCTACCCGTGGGAGGGGCGGATCGCGGTGGTCGTGGACACGGCCCCGCGGGACACGGACTGGACGCTGTCGCTGCGCATCCCGCACTGGGCGACGGCGTACGAGGCGACGGTCGGCGGGGAGCCGGTCGCCGAGCGGGCCGACAACGGCTGGCTGCGGCTGCGGCGCCGCTGGCGGCCCGGCGAGACGGTCGTGCTGAGCCTGTCCCTGGAGCCCCGGCTCACCCGGCCCGATCCGCGGGCCGACGGGGTGCGCGGCTGTGCCGCGATCGAGCGCGGCCCGCTGGTGTACTGCCTGGAGCAGCCCGACCAGCCCGCCGGGCTGCGGCTGGACGACATCGCCCTGGACCCGGATGCGACGCTGAGCGCGGAGCACCGGCCGGAGCTGCTGGGCGGGGTGACCGTGATCACCTCCCTGGCCCTGCGCCATGCCGTCGTCCGCGATGGCTGGTGGCCGTACCGGGACGGCGGCGCGGGCTCTGCCGACGGCGTGCGCCCGGGCGTGGACACGGGCGGCGCGGAAGCCCTCGATCCGGTGCCGGTGACCGCGATCCCGTACTACGCGTGGGCGAACCGCGAGCCCGGCGCGATGCGGGTGTGGACCCCGCTCCAGCCCCCGGCCGGCTGACCTTCGCAGGACCGGACCAGGCCCCTGGTCTGCTGGTCTTCGGTTCACGCCCTGACCTGCTGATCTCCATCGGACCCCGGCATGTCCCACGCGGTGGCCACCGGAACTCGGCGGACACCCCATGCGTTCACCGCTCGAGGAACACGCTCTTGTGCCCGAGCGGCACCATGGCAACGGGAGGTGCCCCTTGAGCACCGGATCCACGCCCCGCGGGGACGATGACGCCGACGGCTGGGACGACGTCACCCTCGACGAGGACTTCATACGGGACGCCGAGGTCGCCGAGCCCGCCGCGCGCACCCGGATGCTGACCGCGCGGTGGCGGCGCGGCGGGCCCGAGCCCCAGCCCTGGCGGGCGGACGAGCCGCCGGCCGGATGGTTCTGGAGCAAGCGCCGCAAGCGGCGCCGACGGCGCTGACCTCGCCTCTCCGTTATCCGGTCGCAATTGCGCGCGTAAAGACACCGCGGCATATCCGATGGGAGGATGCGGGCCGACTCACTGATCATGAGGTCCGTGGTCGTCCACCGACCCCTGTCCCGGAGGTGCCGTGTCCGCTCGCTTCGCGTTGCCCGTCATAGCCGTCGCCGCCGTATCCGCCCTCCTGGCCGGGTGCACCAGCACCAAGTCGTCCGGGTCCGGCGGCAGCGACATCAGCCTGGTGAATTCCGGGAAGCTCACGACCTGCACGCATCTGCCCTATCCGCCCTTCCAGTCCAAGCAGGGCAAGAAGATCGTCGGCTTCGATGTGGACATGGTCGACCTCGTGGCCTCGGCGCTCGATGTGAAGCAGGAGATCGTGGACACGCCCTTCGAGGGCATCCAGTCCGGGGAGGACCTCAACACCAACCAGTGCGACGTGGCCGCCGCCGGGATGACCATCACCGACGTACGCGAGAAGAACCTGGACTTCTCCGCCCCGTATTTCGAGGCCACACAGGCGCTGCTCACCACCAAGGGCAAGCCCTACAAGTCCCTCGCCGACCTCAAGGGCAAGAAGCTCGCGGTCCAGCAGGGGACCACCGGTGAGAGCTATGCCCAGAAGCACGCCAAGGGCGCCAAGCTGGTCCAGTTCGAGGATCTCGCGCTGCTGCTGACCGCCGTCAAGACCGGGCAGACCGACGCAGGCATCAACGACAACGGCGTGCTCTACGACTACGTCAAGGACAACGCCGACACCACGGTGACGGCCGAGTTCGACACCGGCGAGCAGTACGGCATCGCCGTGCGGACCGGCAATGACGCACTGCGCAAAAAGATCAACGCGGTGCTGAAGGACGCCCGGGCGGACGGCTCCTACGACCGTATCTACAAGAAGTGGTTCGGTACCGCGCCCAAGAAGTGACACCCGCTGACGGCCATTGGAGCTGAGGAGTCCGCACACTTATGGCAATGACCCGCCGGCAGCGGGCGCGGGCGATACGAGCGGTGCAGTACGCCGTGCTCATCGCCCTGCTGCTCGCCATCGTCCTGGCCGCGGACTGGGGTGAACTGCGGCGCGCCTTCTTCGACGCCGAGGTCGCCCGGTCCCTGTTCCCCGACATCATCACCACCGCCCTGGTCAACACCGTCGTCTACACCCTGCTCGGCTTCGGCTTCGGCCTGGTCCTCGGGGTGGTGCTGGCGCTGATGCGGCTCTCGCAGGTGCCGCCGTACCGCTGGCTGGCGGTCGCCTACATCGAGTTCTTCCGCGGAGTGCCCGCGCTGCTGGTGTTCATCGCGCTGGGCTTCGGGGTGCCGCTGGCCTTCCAGGTGGCGCTGGACCGGCACGTCACGGTGATGCTGGCGCTGGGGCTCGTCGGAGCCGCCTACATCGCGGAGACGATGCGGGCGGGCATCCAGGCAGTGCCCAAGGGCCAGATGGAGGCGGCGCGTTCGCTGGGCATGTCCCACAGCCGGGCGATGGCCTCGATCATCATCCCGCAGGCGTTCCGCATCGTCCTGCCGCCGCTCACCAATGAACTGGTGCTGCTGACCAAGGACTCCTCCCTGGTCTATCTGCTGGGGCTCTCGCTGGACCAGTACGAGCTGTCCAAGTTCGGCCGGGACGCACTGAATCAGCACCGCAGCCTCACCCCGATCCTGGTCGCCGGGGTGTGCTACCTGATCATCACCGTGCCGCTCGGCCATCTGGTGCGCCGGCTCGAGGCCCGTTCGGCGAAGGCGAGGTGACCGGCGTGAAGGAGACGACGGTGGTGAAGGAGACCGGCGAGGCGGACGGCATCGCCATCCATGTGGCGGGGCTGCACAAGTCCTTCGGCGCGCTGGAGGTGCTCAAGGGCATCGATCTCACCGTCCGGCGGGGCGAGGTGGTCTGTGTCATCGGCCCGTCGGGATCCGGCAAGTCGACGCTGCTGCGCTGTGTAAACCTCCTGGAGGAGCCGACCTCGGGCTCGGTCACCGTGGCGGGGACCGAGGTCACCGACCCGGACGTGGACATCGACCGGGTGCGGCGGCGGATCGGCATGGTGTTCCAGGCGTTCAATCTCTTCCCGCATCTGACCGCCCTGGAGAACCTCACCATCGCCCAGCGGCGGGTGCTGCGCCGCGACAAGGCGGAGGCGGTACGGATCGGGCGGGACACTCTGCGGCGGGTCGGCCTGAGCGACAAGGAGTCGGCCTATCCGGCCCAGCTGTCGGGCGGACAGCAGCAGCGGGTGGCCATCGCCCGGGCGCTGTCCATGGACCCGGAGTTGATGCTCTTCGACGAACCGACCTCGGCGCTCGATCCGGAGCTGGTCGGCGATGTCCTCGCCGTCATGCGCGCCCTGGCGGACGAGGGGATGACGATGCTGGTCGTCACCCATGAGATGAGCTTCGCGCGGGAGGTCGCCGACCGGGTCGTGTTCATGGACGACGGGGTGATCGTGGAGGAGGGCGGACCGGAGCAGGTGGTGTCCGATCCGGTCCATCCCCGCACCCGGGCCTTTCTCACCCGGGTGCTCAACCCGGCCGCGGCGCGGGTCGGGGAGGTGCCGGACACGGGCCCGCACGGAGCGCGGATCGACCGCTGAGCTCCGTGCGGGCGGCTGAGCCTCGTGCGACCGGCTGAGCTTCGTACGGGCGCGGGTCCGCGTGGTCAGCGGGCGGGACGCAGGTCGCGCAGGTCGATCGCGTCGGCCATGGCCTGCAGCCCCGCGTCGTTGAAGTGGAGATGGTCGCCCGAGTCGTAGGCGGGCAGCGAATGGTCCGGGGCGGCGGGGTCGCGGACGGCGGCGTCGAAGTCCGCCACCCCGTCGAACGGGCCGCCGTCCCTGATGAAGGTATTGACGGACTGCCGCACCGCCTCGCGCGCCTCGGTGTAGTTGCCGTTGCCGCCGAACGGGGTGATGGTGCCTCCGATGACGCGGATGCCACGGGCGTGGGCCCGTTCCACGATCCGGCGGTAGGCGTCCTCGAACGCGGCGGGATCGGTCTGATTGGGGTTGCCCTTGATGTCGTTGATGCCCTCCATCAGGACCACGGCGCGCACCCCGGAGCGGGAGAACACATCCGCGTCCAGCCGGGACAGGACACTGGGCCCGGTGCCGTCCAGCAGAACGCGGTTGCCCGCGATCCCGGCGTTCAGCACCCCCAGCCGGCGCTGCGGGGGCAGCGCGCGCAGCCGGGCCGCGAGCCGGTCCGGCCAGCGGCGGTTGGCGCTCGACGTCGAACCGGAGCCGTCGGTGATGGAATCGCCGAGTGCCACCACGCTGCCCGCGGCGGGGGCGCCGAGCACGTCCACGCCCGTCACGTAGTACCAGGAGCCGGTGGTGGCGGTGTACGCGGCGCCGCTCTCCTGCGCGGTGTGGTCGCCGTCCGGCGCCAGGAACGAGGTCTGCAGGGCGGAGTGGTGGTACGTCGCCGGGCCCGAGTCGACCGGTGTGTAGAGGGTGACCAGCAGGTTGACGTCCGGGGCCACCCGCAGCGGCACCGGATCGCTGACCGCGTCCTCACCGGCCGGAACGGTGACCGAGGCCGCATGGCGGAAGGTGGCCGTGCGCATGGTCCCGGCCCGGGCGGCCGCGCTCTTGGGCGCCCCGCTCTCCTGCAAGGCGACGGTCACGGAGGTGAGTTGGAGGGGCGCGGTGCCCAGGCGGTTGGTCACCCGGACGCGGACGGCGTGGCCGCCGACGCTGGTGTGCACCACATTGCGGATCGACTGACCGGGCAGGGCGGGGACCGTCCCGGAGGCCGCGGCCTCCCAGGTGCCCGTCCAGCCATGGCCGGGGGCGGGGGCGGAGGCCGGGTGAGAGGTGGCGGCCCAGGCGGGCCCCTGCAGTGGCAGGAGGGCGAGGACCAACGCGGCCAACAGGCCGCGGAGAACGTGCCGGATCGTGACCATGACGTGCTGCCTTCCAGAGCGACGGAACTGGAGACGAGTGAGCTGGACCGAACGCGGCCGTGAGGAGCACGGCCGAGGAGGAGCACGAGCGCGACGTAGACAACCAATAAGACATCGGAGGTGTCAAGGAATAACACGAGACAAGCGCGCGGCCCTCCTGGATTCCGTCCATATAGACCCGATGAATGCACCTGCCGTGTCGGAAGCCGTCGAGATGGTGCGGGGAGCCGGCAACGTTTCGGAGGGCGGCGGCGACAAGGAGGCATGGGGCACCCCCCCTCGACTCCCGGGTCTTCCCGGCGACTTGAGGCGGCCTTAGGGTAGAAACCGATTGCTGCCCGGTCAGGGTTCCACATGGGCGGTTAGGGAAGGGAGTCTCGATGGCTCGTTCCTCGGGATCGACGGGGCCCACGCTGGCGGTCGTCGCCCGTGAGGCGGGTGTGTCGGTACCGACCGCTTCGAAGGTGGTCAACGGCCGGGAGGACGTGGCCCCCGAGACCCGTCGCCGGGTCACCGAGGTCCTGGACCGCCTGGGGTACATCCGCAGGCCGCGCTGCGAGACGCCCAAACCGGCCGCGATGGTCGACCTGGTGGTGCACTCGCTCGACAGCGCCTGGTCGGGGGCGGTGCTGCACGGCGCGGCGGAGGCCGCGCACGAGGCGGGACTCGAGGTGGTGGTCTCGGCCGCGGCCACCCGTGGCCGGGGCGGCCCGAGCGAGCACGGCTGGCCGGACAAGCTGTACGCCCGGGGCAGCTCGGGTGTGCTGTTCCATCTCACGGAGCTCGCGCCCGCCCAGTACTCCTGGCTCGATGAGCACCGGATCCCGTTTGTGATGATCGACCCCGCGCACGACCCGCCGCCCGGGGTGCCGTCCGTGGCGGCCGCCAACTGGCAGGGCGGGATGGCCGCGACCGAGCACCTCATCGCGCTGGGGCACCGCCGGATCGCGGTGATCGGCGGTCTGGGTCGGGCGGTGCGCGACGGTGGCCGGGTCGCCGGGTACCGGTCGGCGATGGCGGCGGCCGCTTTGCCGGTGCCGTCCGCGTATGTGCGCTACGGCGATATCACCGAGGCCGGGGCGCGCCACCGGATGGCCGAGCTGCTGGATCTGCCCGAGCCGCCCACCGCCGTCTTCGTCTGCTCCGATCAGATGGTGCCGGGTGTGTACCAGGCGGCCGGGGAACGGGGGCTGAGGGTGCCGCGGGACATCAGCGTCGTGGGCTTCGACGATCTGCCGCAGGCCCGCTGGATCACGCCCGCGCTGACGACGGTCCGTCAGCCGCTGTCGGAGATGGCGGCCGCGGCGCTGCGCACGCTGCTGCGGCTGATGACCGGCGAGATACCGGAGGCGATCCGGACCGAGCTGTCCACCCGGCTCATGGTCCGGTCCAGTACCGCTCCCCCACTTCGCGCTCTCTTATGACCGAGGTCTCGAACACTGCACGGCTGTCCGGACGGGCCCGTATCACCAGTCCCCTCCCCCACACCTGATATGCCGTCCTTCACCGCACCGCCCACCGGTCCCGCGCATCCGCGCCGCCCAACCGTGTCTCCGACCCGTATCGCCCCAGTTCATCGCCGCACCGATCGCTACGGAGGTCCGCCCACCGTGTTCATCGACCTGCCCCTGGAGCAGCTGCGCACCTACCAGCCCCCGCTGCCCGAGCCGGACGGCTTCGACGCCTTCTGGACGCGGACCCTCGCCGAGGCCCGCGCCTGCGAGCTGAACGCGGTGTTCACCGAGGAGGACACCGGGCTGGCCCGAGTGCGGACCTACGATGTGGAGTTCTCCGGCTTCGGCGGGCACCGGATACGCGGCTGGCTGCTGACCCCGCGGGATGTGGCGGGCCCGCTGCCGTGCGTGGTGCAGTACCTCGGCTACAACGGCGGCCGGGGGCTGCCGCACAACTGGCTGCTGTGGCCGTCGGTGGGCTACGCGGTCTTCGTGATGGACAGCCGGGGCCAGGGCTGGGTCCAGCACTCGCCCGGCGTCACCCCCGATCCGGTCGGCGGCACCGGGCCCGAGACACCGGGCAAGATGACCCAGGGCGTCCTCTCCCCGGACGACTACTACTACCGCCGGCTGTACACGGACGCGGTACGGGCGGTGGAGGCCGCCCGCGAGCATCCGCTGGTGGATTCCGCGCGGATCGTGGTCAGCGGCGGCAGTCAGGGCGGTGCGCTGGCCCTGGCGGCGGCCGGGCTGGTGCCCGACCTGACGGCGGCCCTGGTGGATGTGCCGTTCATGACCCACATCCGGCGCGCGGTCGAGATCACCGACGCGGACCCCTACGGTGAACTGGCCCGGTTCTGCGCCGGACAACGCCACCTGGCCGAGCGGGTGTTCGCCACACTCGACCACTTCGACGGGCTCAACTTCGCGGCCCGCGCCACCGCGCCCGCGCTCTTCTCGACCGCCCTGCGCGATGAGATCACCCCGACCTCCTGCGGTTTCGCCGCCCATCACCACTACGCCGGTGAGAAGGACCTCAAGGTGTGGTCCTTCAACGGCCACGAGGGCGGGGGCACGCATCAGCAGGCCGAGCAGATCGGCTTTCTGCGGGAGCTGCTGGGCTGAACCCGGCGTGCCGGGCGGCGTTCGACCGCCGCCCGGCACAGGGGTACTGGCTGCCGGGGCACACCCGGCGATGGGCGCAGGTCTTCCCAGCCCGGACCCCGCCCTCACCCCCAGTCGCCCTGCTCCGCACACAGGTTGAGGAAACAAACCTCAGTGGGTGTTGGCGTGAGGGAGCGTGCGGAAGAGCTCGGCGCCGATCACGAGCGCGGGACGGTGGTCGAAGCGACACCGATCCATTCGTGTCCGCGTCGAGCTCGGCTACCTGCGAGCCGGGCGCGAGCTGGATCCGGCTGAGCTCGCGGCTCAGGGCCGACTCGGACTCCTTCCGGCGTGCTCAGCTGTGCTCAGCGAGGAGCAGTACCGCCCGGGGACTCTGCGCGCAGGAGCGTGAGCAGCCCGGGGAATCTCTTCTCGATGTCCGCGCGTCGTAGTCGGATGCCCTTGCGGTTGCCGTAGTCGATCTCGTCAATGAGACCTGCCTCGCGCAGGACCCGGAAGTGGTGGGTCTGGGTCTGCTTCGAGATCGGAAGATTGAACGAATTGCAGCCTCGCTCGCTGTCGCTGGGGTCGGCGGCCAACTCCGTCATCACCGAACGACGGTGCTCGTCGGCGAGGGCGCGAAACACCGCACCCAGATCGAGCGCATCGGCCTCCGGGCCGACCAGGTTCATCCCGGCCACGCGACACTCCCTTCAGGTACGACTTGCATCGTACCTCAAGGATGTGCTCCACTGAGGTACGAAATTGATCGTACCTTGACCCGATTGCGCTGCCGGTGCCGCCGCCCCCTCAGACCCGGCCCGGCACTCGCCGGGGACCTGGTCATCGACACTCCGCGAGGTCATCGCCATGAAGAAGCCCGAGGTGCTGATAGTCGGTGCCGGAATCGCAGGGCCCGCACTCGCATACTGGCTCTCCAAGAATGGATACCGGCCGACGGTCGTCGAACACGCCCGGCAGCTGCGCTCCGGTGGTAGCGCGATCGTCGTGAAGGGGCCCGCGATCCCGGTCGCCGACCGCATGGGCATCCTCCCGCAGCTCCGCGGGCTCGCCACCCGCAATCGGTCACTGACCCTGCTCGACCCCGACGGCAGGCGGATCCTGCAACTCCCGCTCACCTCGGACAAGGCTCCGACGGTCGAGGTGACCCGAGCCGACCTGTCCGAGGTGCTCCACCGGTCGGCGCAGACCGAGGCCGAGTTCTTGTTCGACGACACGGTCACCGCTCTCGACCAGGATGAAGGCGGGGTGGACGTCACCTTCCGGCGGTCCGCGCCACGCCGCTTCGACTTGATAGTCGGTGCCGACGGGATGCACTCCACCGTACGGCGCTTGGTATTCGGACCCGAGCGGCAGTTCGCGAGCGACCTGGGCCTGTACGGCGCGACCGTCCCGTTGGAACCCGACGCCATCGAGGACCCGAACGAGATGACGATGCTGACCGCGCCGAACCGGATGCTGGTCCTCCACCCCTCGCGGACCACTCCGCTCGCGATCTTCACCTTCCGGGCCGCACAGCCAGCGCCCCACGACCGCAAGAACATCGCCCTTCACAAGCAGACCGTGGCCGACGCCTACGCCGACGTGCGGTGGCGGGCACCGGAACTCGTGGCGGCGTTCCTCGACCACCCGGCTCCGTTCTTCGACCCCCTGACCACCATCCGGATGCCCTCGTGGTCCCGCGGACGGGTCGTACTGCTCGGGGACGCGGCGGCGGCGACAGCCCTGCTGGGCGACGGGTCCAGCATGGCGATGGCGGGCGCGTACGCCCTCGCAGAAGAGCTCGCCGCACATCCCGGTGATCACACCCGCGCCTTCGCCGCCTACGAGTCGCGGCTCCGCCGTGAGGTAGGCCCGCGGCAGCGACGCGTCGGTCTGCTCTCCAGGCTCATGGTGCCCCGCACCCGGCCGGGCCTCGCGGTGCGCAACGCCGTGGTCCGCGCGGTCGGTCGCACGAACCGGATCGCCTCTCGCGAAGCCGCGAACCGGTAGACCGGGCCCGCACCGACCGGTCACCGGTCGGTGCGCAGCTCCGCGGTAGCTCTCAGCCGTGTCGGCGCCGCCATGTCCGACGAGCCCGGCTCGGCGTGGCCGGTCATCGCCGACGCGGCAGGCCGGCTGCTGGCGGCCTCACCCACCATTCCCGGCGCTCGCCACGACATGGGTGCTGCCAGTGGCTACGCCCCCCGCGACGCGGAGGTAAAGTGCTGGGCGGACAAGGCATATCAAGGCGCCGGCGGCACCACCCGGGCGCCCGTCCGCGGCCGGCGTCTCAAGCTGCGGTGGCAAGAGCTGCCTTAGCGCTGTTCTGGCCCGCCCATAGCGCAGGCTGACCATGGCATCTTCGCTGGGCGCATCCAGGTCGTAGCCGGAGCGGCACTGCAGGGCCTGGGCCTCGGCCGTCGACGTAAGCAGCCGCTTCCATGCCTTTCCGCCCGCGCCGGAGTCCGGAAAGACCGGCAGTTCCAGCGCGTCGCTCACCGTCGCACCCAAGGCGGCACAGCGGGCGCCGGCGGCATCGGATCCCGCGACCCCATCCGGAAGGTATTTGTCGAACCGGCCGAGCACCGCAGAGCCTCCCCGCTCGTACCAGCCGACGGCCCGGTCCTTGACTGCGGCGCTCACCGCGGGTCCGTCGTGCCACTCGTTCATCTCGTCGGACATCTCGCGCAGATGGACACTTGCCTGCGTCACCCAGTCGTCCTCCGCCTGCGCCCAATTCGCGAACGGGTTCATCGCGAAGGCGCTGATCAGCCAGATGACACCGTACATCCAGGCGCGGGCCGCACTCGCCTCGGCCGCACTCCGCGCCTTGCGGCGCGGGAATACCGCAAAGCCGGTGGCGATGACGAGCGGCCCCAGAAGGTAAGCGAGATAGATCACCGTCTGCGCCGGGACCGCGTCGAGCTTGAGCCAGGAGATCACCGAGTAAATGATCGTCACGTACGCGACGAGGAAGACCGCGATCTGCAGCTTCGTGCCGCCCTTGTCCTCGGAGCGGGGGTTGTCGATTTCGGCCAGGCGCTCACTCCAGGTCGGGTGGTTGCGCAGAAAGCGGGGGAGCCGAAGCCGGGGCAGCGCGGCTGACCGCGATTCCACCTGCTTTCTCCACACCTCCCGGTCGCTTCCGAACTCGAATACGGCATCTCGGTCGGCGACCAGCTCACGATGGCGCAGGATGTCGGCCCTGGCCACGTAGACCAGCGCGGTGAGCACCACCGCGAGCAGCGCGGTCTTCGCTCCGGGCTCGTATCCGTCCCAGTACGCCCGCTCGGCGCCCTGAAAGCGGTCGTGGAACACCAGGGCCGCGTTCAGGGCCAGGCAGGGCAGCAGCACGGCGATCAAAAAGACCCGCCACAGCGCGATGGCGAGATAGGCCAGGTCGACGTCCCGGTTACGCACATGGGCAAGCTCATGCAGCACGACCGCGTCGAAATGCGACCTGTCCTTGGTCGTCCGTTTGGGCAGCAGCCCCACGTTCAGGCAGACGGTGTAGCGGCCGACGCTGCCGAAAGTCACCGCGCCGGCGGACAGCGCCCGGGGATTGCACACGAAGCCGGGCAACCGGTCCCGGGGCAGCTCGGCGCGCTGCACCAGCCGGGCCAGATGCGCCAACCGTTCGTCGTTCCCGCTGCCGCCCTCGACAGCTGCCACGATCTGCTGCGCGGAATACAGCTCCGGGAGCCGGTCTTTGCGCTGCCGCCACCGCGGCAGCCACCGGGACAGCAGCACGGCCGCCACCGCGACGCCGGCGGTGCACAGTACGGTCGCGTACAGCGCGGTCCGAGCACCGTCCGCCCGGCAGGCGACCAGCTCCGAGTGGAAGCGCAACCCCAACTCGGTGCGCCACTTCGGCCCTTGGAGATTCATGCCGGCTGCGGAGGCGCAGTGTGGGAGCGAGGTCGCGGAGTGATACGTGAGCACCGCTTCGCCGATGAGCGCGGTTCCGGACGCGAGTAGCACCGTGACCAGCATCAGCATCCGCCGGGTGGTCGCTCGCGCGGTGAGCGCTCGTGACTGCGCCGCCGTCATTGCCCGGACGGCCCCATGGCCAGCCGGGCGACGACGGCTTCCCCGAGCTGCTTCGCGGCCGCCTCCTCGAGGCCCCGCAGGCACGCCTCGTCGTAGACCCGCTGGTAGACCGCCTTCTGCTGCTCGGGGGTCAGCGGCACCGGGTCGGCGGCAACACCTGTGCCGCGGGTGGGCGTCCGGGAGAAGCGTGCCCGGATACGGGCGAAGAAGCCGTCCGCCGCGACGCCTGTTCCCCGGGTGACGAACTCGTTCACCACCAGCCATACGACAGGGGTGATCAGGCTGGCGACTTCCGCCACGCCGAAGCCGAGCAGCTCGTCGCTATCGGGCCGGGTGAACAGCCGAGTGATGCCGTCGTCGTCGAGTGGCCGCAAATATTCGAGCAACTCACGTTCATGCGGCACATGTTCGGCAATGAGCGGCGTGACGATCCCCCGTACGGACGCGGCCATGGCGGGCATGGTAACAGATGACCTTGGCGTAGCCGTGCTCGGCTTGATGACGGCAGCAGGAACTGGGGTGGTGGCATGGATCACGTCCCGTTGACCAGTCGTTAAGCCGCCGGCCCAACCTTCGATGGCACGCGCGCGAACTTCGATGTCACAGGACAACCCATAACCTGAAGCGCGACCGAGGCGATCGATTGTCCCGTCTCAAGGGATCTGGTCTATGTCTCAGCTGATCTAGTCCGTGGAAAATCGGGACGGTGCTGCGGGTGATTGGCGATCCACGTCCATGCGGTCCGTATGCCATGTCGCGGGCCGGTGGTGTCAGGCGTTTTCACGCCCGCCCCAGGGCACGTCATTCGCCTGCGGAGTCCTCGGCCTCCTCACCCAGCAAGCCACCCACCACGCCGTGGAGGCCATCGACACCGCACTGACCCAAGCCGACGCCGACCCCACCGCCGATAGCCATCCGCACTGGACCGCCTGGCTGCCACCACGCCGAGACCACCCGAACGGACACCGGGCACGCCTCACACTGCCCTACTTCGCCGCCCCGACCGCCAGTTCACCGAGCGCCTCCACGCCTCAAGGCGTGCATGCGACCACCATGCGACCACCACGCCGCACAACACGAAGAAGGCCGCTTTCCCATCTCTGAAAAAACAGCCTCCGACCTGCGAAAACGCTGGTCGGGACGACAGGATTCGAACCTGTGACCCCTTGACCCCAGCCACCGACGACGTCGTCGTCCTGATCTCCAAGCGGAAGGCGCCGATGTGGCGCGTCGTCCGCGGGATCGAGTCCACGCTCGGCGAGCAGTGACTCCGTCCGGCACCCTTGCGCGCGGAGATGAGACTCAACCCCTTTACGAGGAAAACTGAGTCTCACTGGATGGTCGTGCAGCCGGCCACACGGCAGGCGGCGGTTTATCGACTGACGGTGACGCCGAGGGGAGCCCGGAAGGACAGCAGATCCAGCATCGGGGGCTCGGTCCGATCTTCCTCCAGCCGCACTCCGGACAGGCGACTGGCCGCTACGCGCAAGGCCACGGCCGCTTCTGTACGCGCCAGGGACGCGCCCGGGCAGCGATGACGGCCGACACCGAACGCGAGGTGGTGACGGACGTTCGTCCGATACGGGCGCATCCGCTCCGGGTGGGGGAAGACCTGCGGGTCGGATCCGCTGCCCATCAGCATCAGCAGCAACTGCGCGCCGTCAGGGATGCGCACCCCGCCCAGTTCGGCGGATCGCGCGGTGACCCGGCGCCACGTAGTGACCGGCGGTTCACGGCGGAGCACCTCGTCCACCCATGCCTCGGCCAGACCCGTCCGCCCCGGCACGTGCTGCCACAGACCCGGCTCGGTGAGCGCTCGCCGCAGCACCGTGGCGATGAGCTGCCCGGTGGTGGACTGTCCCGCGATGAACACGAAGAAGCACGCGGCCACCGCTGTCCCGATGTCCAGCGGCTCGCCGTCGGGCAAACGGTGGGAAGCCAACGCGCCGATGAACGAGGTGGGCGGGGCAGCGTCACCGCGCACCGTGTCGGTCAACCACTGATGGAACTCGCCGACGAGCTCCGCCAGTTCCAGCTGCCTGTCGGGAGTGGGCCTGCCCCAGAACAGCTCCAGTGAGGCATCGCTCCAGCGAATCAAGGTGGCCGGAGCGACTCCCCGGATGCCGAGGAGTTCCATCAGTACCCGGCAGGGCAGCACCTGCGCGAACGAGCTGAACAGCTCGCAGCCACCGGTGGCCTCGATCTCCGACCGCGCGGCGTCGAGCAAGTCCTCGGCGACGCGCTCGATGACCGGTATGGCCGCGGCGACGCGCTCGGCGTTGAAGAATCGGGACACCACGCGGCGCAGTCCGGGGTGGCTGGGCGTGCCGTTGTTTGCGAGCGCGGGTGGGAGGGTGAAGCCGGCCCGGGCGAGAATCCGCAGCGCCGCGACCGGTAGGGGGGTGACCGCTCGCAGAGCGTTGTCGGGACGGAACAGGGTCGGGTCGAGCAGTACGCGGCGTACCTCGTCGTATCGGCTGACCAGCCACAACCCGGTGCCGGGGTCGTAGTGCACGGGGGCCTCGGCCCGGAGCCGGTCGAGCCAGGGGTACGGGTCTCGGACGAAGCCGTCGTCGAAGAGATCGAGCGGGTCGAGCGGGGCACGGGTGCCGAGCGCCGCCGGGCAGCCTCCTGGGCTGGTCCCGGCGGTTCCGCTATGGGATGGGAAGGTGTGCGGGACCGGGGAAGCCACGGCCGGAAGCTAACACGCCCAGGCGCGCCCCTGTCTCCGCTGTGCGCGGCATCACTCGATCAAACGGAGCGGGCTTCAGTGCTCGGCGCCGTCCTCGACGAGACGTCGCAGCGAGGGGAGCAGGGTGTCGATGTCCTGCCCGGTCCTGAACGCGACGACGGTGGTCCCACCGCCGGGCGCCGGTGAGGAGCCGGGCGCCGGAAAGAGGGCGAGCACCTCACGCATCGCCTCGTCCACCTCGGCGACCGGGTCGGACGACTCGCCCCGAAGCCAGCGACGCAGCACGTGGTTGTGGGCGGCGACCACCGCTGCGGCCATGAGTTCGGCCCTCAGCGACGCCGGTTCCGTCGGGCCCCCCATCCAGTCGGCGATGAACTCCCGGAACAGTCGCTGATAGCGGCCCACGCTGGCGATCTCCCGGTCACGCAGGGCAGCCACCTTGCTCGTGAGGGCATATCGCCGCCTCGCCAGGTCGCCCTCCTCCACGTAGTGCAGCAGTACGAGTCGAACCGCGTCTGACACGGCGACCAGAGCGGTGCTGTGGCTCGAGGTCGCCAGCCGATCTCTGATCAACTCCAGGAGCCGGTCGTGGTCCGGGAAGATGACGTCTTCCTTGGATCGGTAGTTCCGGAAGAACGTCGTGCGCCCGAGCCCAGCTCGCTCGGCGATGTCGTCGACGGTCGTCTGCTCGTATCCGCGCTCGTCGAAGAGCGCGAATGCGGCGTCTGCCAGTCGGATCCGTGCAGGTGGCTTGCTCATGACCGCTCATCCTTCCCCGTCTCACCGCGCAGACGCCAGTTGCCTCATCTCGATGGGATCGAACACCGCATTGCGAGCATCGGGCGCCGAGTGACGCGGTGAGGCTCCTATCACACGGAGTCATTGGGACTGAGTACTTTACTTTCGGGACTGAGTCCCATACTTTGTGAAACACGCCGCCACAGCGGTGCCGACGTGCTACAGCCGTGATCGGTGAGCCCTCGCCTCCCGTCGCGGGTCATTGCGGGACGGGGACGGAGGAGGACACCGTGCTCCATACAACGATCGAAACCACCGATAGCGCCCTCGTCGAACGGGAGGTCGATCCAAGCGCGAGCCCACTCCCGGAGGCGGACTGCCCCACACAGGTGCCGCTGGGTGGAGTGGGGGGTGGAGAGCTGTACTTCCAGCGCTGCCGCTGGTGTCGGACCGCAGTCTTCCGCCGTCTGTTGTGTCCCGTCTGCGCCTCCACCGATCTCGCCTGGGAGCTCAGTTGCGGCACCGGGGTCATCCGTCATGTCCTGGCCATGGGCCGGAGCCCCGGGAGACAGTGCGCACTCGCCACCATCAACATGAACGAGGGATTCTGGCTGTGCTCCAGGGTCATCGGCGTGCCGCCGCTCACCGTGCGGGTCGGGGCCCCGGTGTGTCTGACGGAAGGCATCGAGTCCGGCCCTCAGGCACTCCTCTTCCGCCTCTGCGAGCCTCCACAGCCTCCGTGGCGATGAAGGTCGAGGCAGCACGCCCACTCGCTCCAGCGACGTCTGGGGTGTGTACGTCCCCCCACGACACCTTCTGACCTTGAGTTCGGCCTCACAGGCCATTGCCCATCACCTCTGGAGTACCTCCAATGATCCCTCCTGGCTGCCGCCTACCACGCCGCCCCCCAATTCCGACCGATTCGTTCCTGCCGAGAACGCTGAGACGCAATGACGTAACGGTGCCCGCAGGCGCCGGTCTGACGGCCCCGCCTCACCCACCGGACACCCTCATTCCGGGTTCCCCGGTGCGGCTGGCAGTGCCGTTCCCGCTCGAAAACTCATTCACAGCTGCCTCGGCAACCGGGCTCTCGCTCACCACCTGGTACGCCACCAGCGCCAACGCTCAGAAGGGAGCCAAGCAGTGAGCACCGAGCCCGCGCAGCCGGCCGACATCGATATTCACACGACCGCGGGGAAGCTCGCGGATCTGCAGCGCCGTATCGAAGAGGCGACCCATGCGGGGTCCGCGCGCGCGGTGGAGAAGCAGCACGCCAAGGGCAAGCTGACCGCGCGCGAGCGCATCGACCTCCTCCTGGACGAGGGGTCCTTCACCGAGCTCGACGAGTTCGCCCGGCACCGTTCGACCAACTTCGGCATCGAGCAGAACCGCCCCTACGGCGACGGGGTCGTCACCGGCTACGGCACGGTCGACGGCCGCCCGGTGGCCGTCTTCTCCCAGGACTTCACGGTCTTCGGCGGGGCGCTCGGGGAGGTGTTCGGCGAGAAGATCGTCAAGGTCATGGACTTCGCGCTGAAGACCGGCTGCCCGGTCATCGGCATCAACGACTCCGGCGGCGCCCGCATCCAGGAGGGCGTGGTCTCGCTCGGCATGTACGGCGAGATCTTCCGCCGCAACACCCATGCCTCCGGAGTGATCCCGCAGATCAGCCTGGTCGTGGGCCCGTGCGCGGGCGGGGCGGTCTACTCCCCGGCGATCACTGACTTCACGGTGATGGTCGACCAGACCTCGCACATGTTCATCACCGGCCCCGATGTGATCAAGACGGTCACAGGTGAGGACGTCGGCTTCGAGGCGCTGGGCGGCGCCCGGACCCACAACACCACCTCCGGTGTCGCGCACTACATGGCCGGCGACGAGAAGGACGGCATCGAGTACGTCAAGGCCCTGCTGGCCTACCTCCCCTCCAACAACCTCTCCGAGCCCCCGGCCTTCGCCGACGAGGCCGATCTGGAGGTCTCGGAGGAGGACCGGGAGATGGACACCCTCATCCCGGACTCGGCGAACCAGCCGTACGACGTGCACAAGGCCATCGAGCACGTCCTGGACGACAACGAGTTCCTGGAGACCCAGGCGCTCTTCGCACCCAACATCATCACCGGCTTCGGCCGGGTCGAGGGCCACCCGGTGGGCATCGTGGCCAACCAGCCGATGCAGCTCGCCGGCTGTCTGGACATCGACGCCTCCGAGAAGGCCGCACGCTTCGTGCGCACCTGCGACGCGTTCAACGTGCCCGTGCTGACCTTCGTGGACGTGCCCGGCTTCCTGCCCGGCACCGACCAGGAGTACAACGGCATCATCCGGCGCGGCGCCAAGCTGATCTTCGCCTACGCGGAGGCCACCGTCCCGCTGATCACGGTCATCACCCGCAAGGCGTTCGGCGGCGCGTACGACGTCATGGGCTCCAAGCATCTGGGCGCCGACCTCAACCTGGCCTGGCCCACCGCGCAGATCGCGGTCATGGGCGCCCAGGGCGCGGTCAACATCCTCCACCGGCGCACCATCGCCGCCTCCGACGACCCGGAGACCACCCGCGCCGAGCTGATCGCGGACTACGAGGACACCCTGCTGAATCCGTATATCGCGGCCGAGCGAGGCTACGTCGACGCGGTGATCATGCCCTCCGAGACCCGCCGCCACATCGTCCGCGGACTGAGGACCCTGCGGAACAAGCGCGAAGCGCTGCCCCCCAAGAAGCACGGCAACATCCCCCTCTGACCCCACTGGCCTCACTGACCTCACGGACTTCGGAAAGGGCGGCCAATGACGTTCACGGTCGTACGCGGCAACCCCACTCACGAAGAGCTGGCCGCCGCGCTCGCGGTGATCCAAGCCCGCGCCGCAGCGGCCTCAGCCGTCCCTGCGACGCCGCAGCGACTGGACGAATGGACGGTCAAAACCCGCGACATCTCGTGCAGCGCCCCGCCCCAGCCGGGCCCGGCAGCGTGGCGCAGCTCCTACTGGCCACGCTGAGGAACCCACGGGGCCCGCAGCCGCGACGTCGTCGCACAAGCACCGCGAACTCCCTGGCCCGGGAGCCGGTGGGGCCCTCCCGCCCCGCTGACCATTCGAACGGAGAGACCATGAAGACTCCGCGACAGCGGACAGCTCGCGCCGGTGCCGCGCCGGTGCCAGGCACCCGTATCGCCGGGCCCGGGCTTGACGGCCACGACCGTGGCGCCGACGTCATCGCCCGGGGCCTGCGCGACACCGCTTACAAGGTCATCCACACCGGCCCGCACCAGGCCCCGGAACAGATCGTCGCCATCGTCTTCGCCGAGGCTGCGGCACTCCCGGGTCTCTCCGTACTTTCAGGCGGCCACCTGACGCTCGAAACCATCGACCAGCTCGACGCCGCCCCGAACCAGACCCTGGAGCCGACATGCTGACGAAGGTGCTCATCGCCAACCGTGGCGAGATCGCTGTCCGTGTTGCCCGTGCCTGCCGGGATGCCGGGATCGCGAGCGTAGCCGTCTACGCCGATCCGGACCGGGACGCATGTCATGTGCGCGCGGCCGATGAAGCCTATGCGCTGGGCGGTGACACCCCGGCGGCCAGCTATCTCGACCAGGCCAAGGTCCTGGCCGCGGCCGCCGAATCCGGCGCCGACGCCGTCCACCCCGGCTACGGATTCCTCTCCGAGAACGCCGAATTCGCCCAAGCCGTCCTCGACGCGGGCCTGACCTGGATCGGCCCCCCGCCGCACGCCATCCGCGACCTGGGCGACAAGGTCGCCGCCCGCCACATCGCCCAGCGCGCCGGCGCACCCCTGGTCGCCGGCACCCCCGACCCGGTCTCCGGCGCGGACGAGGTCGTGGCCTTCGCCGAACAGCACGGCCTGCCCATCGCCATCAAAGCCGCCTTCGGCGGCGGCGGCCGCGGCCTGAAGGTCGCCCGCACCATGGAAGAGGTCCCCGAGCTCTACGACTCCGCCGTCCGCGAGGCCGTGGCCGCCTTCGGCCGCGGCGAATGCTTCGTCGAGCGCTACCTCGACAAGCCCCGCCATGTGGAGACCCAGTGCCTGGCCGACACCCACGGCAACGTGGTGGTCGTCTCCACCCGTGACTGCTCCCTCCAGCGCCGCCACCAAAAACTCGTCGAAGAGGCCCCGGCCCCGTTCCTGACTGAGGAGCAGAACGACCAGCTCTACGCCGCCTCCAAGGCCATCCTCAAGGAAGCCGGCTATGTAGGGGCGGGGACGGTGGAGTTCCTGGTCGGTAAGGACGGCACGATCTCGTTCCTGGAGGTCAACACCCGGCTGCAGGTGGAGCACCCGGTCACCGAGGAGGTCACCGGCATCGACCTGGTGCGGGAGATGTTCCGCATCGCGGACGGGGAGAAGCTGGGGTACGACGATCCGCCGATGCGAGGGCACTCGTTCGAGTTCCGGATCAACGGCGAGGACCCGGGCCGCAACTTCCTGCCCGCCCCCGGCACCGTGACCTCCTTCGTCCCGCCCGCCGGCCCCGGTGTCCGGCTGGACGCGGGCGTGGAGTCCGGCAGCGTCATCGGCCCCGCGTGGGACTCACTGCTGGCCAAGCTGATCGTCACCGGCGCCACCCGCACCCAGGCCCTCCAGCGCGCCGCCCGCGCCCTGGCCGAGTTCCAGGTCGACGGCATGGCCACCGCGATCCCGTTCCACCAGGCCGTGGTGGTGGACCCGGCATTCACCAGCGAGCCGTTCACGATCCACACCCGCTGGATCGAGACCGAGTTCAACAACACCATCGCCCCCTTCGCCCCCGTCAGCCCCGACGAGGACGAGGAGCCCACCGCCCGCGAGACCGTCGTGGTCGAGGTCGGCGGCAAGCGGCTGGAGGTCTCGCTGCCCGCCTCCCTGGGCGTGGCCACCGCCCCGGCGGGCGGCTCGAAGAAGCCGAAGCGCAAGGCGGTCAAGAAGTCCGGCTCCGCCGCCTCCGGCGACGCCCTGGCCTCCCCGATGCAGGGCACCATCGTCAAGGTCGCCGTGGGCGAGGGCGACACCGTGGCCGAGGGCGACCTCATCGTCGTCCTGGAGGCCATGAAGATGGAACAGCCCCTCAACGCCCACCGCGCGGGCACCGTCAAGGGCCTGACCGCCGAGGTCGGCGCGTCCATCACCTCGGGCGCGGTCATCTGCGAGATCAAGGACTGACAGGAATGATCGCTGTGGCTCCACTCGGAGGTAAGTCCCAGGATTGACTGGCGCTTCCGCTGCCCTCGGCAGGATCAGCCGACCGCCCGGCGGGGCCACAACGCGTCGCCGGTCAGGCGTCTGTGACTTCCGAGTACGTGCCGCCAGAGCTCGCAAGCTCCCCCTGACCGCATCCACCAGCCGCAGGTGACACGTCTGCCGCGCGACCGCACGCTGCCGTGCGGGGTGGACGGCGGGGGCCTGGTCAGGGCGTGGGTTATGGGATTTCCGCCCATCGAGTGGTCCCGCCTTGGTAAGTCGTGGTTCCGGAGCGGGCGGACAGTGCGGCGACGATGGCGCTCCCGCGTGCCGTTCAGCCGCGGGGACTGTGGGTCGGTCTTGAGGGTTTTGATCCCCTCAGCTTAGAAAACCGCGTCGAAGGACTCGGTATATACGCCGTCCCGGTCACGGATCACAAAGCGCAACGACTCAAGGCGCACGCCCACCTCAAGCGCACGATTGCGGACCTGTTGGTCGTCCACTGTGCGGTCGGATGCACGCTTACCCCGGCGATGCGGAGGCGGCGTGTGCCGTGTTCGAGGAAGACCAGTGCCTAGACGCGGCGAAGATCCACCAGGTCGATGTGCAGGAAGTCGCAGGCGATGATGGCCCCGGCCTGGGATGTCAGGAACTCACGCCATGTAGGCCCGCCGCGGCGGGGAGCCGGGTCGAACCCGTCTGCCGTCAAGATCTTCCATACCGTGGACGCACCGATCCTGTGGCCCAGCCGGGCCAGCTCCCCCTGGATCCTGCGGCAGCCCCAGCGCGGGTTCTCCCGCGCCAGCCGCAGCGCCAACCCCTTCACGACCCCCTGTCGCCGGCCGGCCCGGCTCGCTCCGGCACGCACTGTAGTCCCACCTGCGTTCAACGAGGCGCCGATGCCAGCCGAGCAAAGTCCCCGGTGTCACCGGGAACACCTGCGCCCAGCGACGCCGAGGTATCAGCGAAGACACTGCCGCGAACCACAAACGGTCCGCCCACTCATGCCGCACCGGACTCGAAAGTTGTCTGCGCAACACCGCGTTCTCATGCCGGAGCACGAGCAACTCAGCGTCTGAGGCCATCCGCCGACGCAGCAGCACCCCTGGAACCGACAGAAGCTACCGCGTGACCTGATACACCAGTGAGACGATCACCTGCACATGGTCCCAACGAGCCCGCAGATCCCGCCAGACCGCCTACAACCTGCAGCGACGCATTTCTGAACAGCACAGGGCCTCTTGGGGGCGTTCGGCGGCCGCGCTGGCGCCTTAGTGGCGGGGCATATCCTCGGAGATCCATCCCATCAGCAGCATCAGGTCACCTGAGTAACCGTCGGCCACGTTTCCACTCGTGGGCGGAGTCATGCCGCCACCGATGCGCATGCACACCTTTCACCCCGGCGGACAGGCCGCGCCGCCTTCGGGCCGAACCGCACGCGGCTCGCGGCTGCTTTGCCGTGGTTGGTGTCGTCGTCCCGGATCACCGGGATCAGCTCCTTCGCCGTCTTGGGCTGGCGGACGCGTTCCATCGGAGAGCGGTCGATCTCCTCCTCGTCCTGCATCAGCCACCTGAAGAACCGCCGCGGTCCCTTGTGCTTGTTCAGCGCGGTCGACGCCGACGGGGCCTCGATCATCCACCCCTGGAAGGCCTCGCTGTGGGCGCGGGTGACCTCGGTGGGGTCCTCGGCCGGGTCCTCCACCTCGAGGTCGGGCGCAGCGTTCTCGTTCAGGTAGCGGACGAGCTGGGTGGGGGCGAGGAGGTAGTTGCGGCGGGTGGTCTCCGGGTAGTTGCCCGCCCGCAGCGAGCGGTCCCGGTCCCGCAGGTAGCGCTACCGAGTCTTGGGGAGCCCTGCGGTGATCTTGTCCAGGTCCACAGGCAACGTGGAGAAAGCCTCCGAGTCAACGTGTCGGTGAGCGGCGTGCTCAACCTCAACGCCAGAAACGGGAGCGTGAAAAGAGGGTCCGCATAGGTGTTGACCTGCAAAGACCCTCTGTACACGCTTCTCACCAGGCTGGACGAAATTCTCGGCATCCGCAGTGCTCGGCGCCGTAGGACCCGACAGACCACTCGCAGCGGCCGGCTGCAGCGGGTCCGTCAGGGCACCGTCCCGAGCTCCCGGAGCCGGGCCCTGGCTGTCGTCACCAGATGCGGGCGGTTCGTGCGCAGGCCCAGTAGGGCCACCCGGACCCAGAGGAAGTCACCCAGTTCCACGATGTGCTCGCGCATTCCCTCCCGTACCGTGCCGCCCTGTCCCCGGTACGCGGCGAGCAGCGCGTCCAGGACGGCGGGACCGCCCGCGTAGTACAGGTCCACGAAGTCCGCGGCGGGGTCGTCGACCCGGGCGTTGGTCCAGTCGAGCAGGCCCGCGAGCCGGGCCCCACCGCCCGGTCGGCGGCAGACCAGGGTGTGGCCGGGGTGCACGTCGCCGTGGACGGGCACCGTCGCGGTCGGCCAGCCGTAGTCGTCCTCCAGCCAGCGCAGCCAGTGGGCTCGGCGGCCTGGGGACAGCCCGAACGCGGCGTGCGCCTCATGGAGTTGGCGGGCGACCCGCTCGCGGGGCCGGTCCGGTGCCGTGTCCGGCAGGCCGGCCGTCGCGGGCGGCAGGGCGTGCAACGAGACCAGCACACCGGCCAGTGGGCCCAGGTACTCCGCCGCGGGGTCGAGCGGGTCGACCGCCCACCGGTAGCGGAGCGAGTGGGGGTCCTCCGCCCCCGCCGCCGTCCCCGGGAGCCGCGGGTAGGCGGTGAACTCCGGGGTGTGCACCCGCCACTCGGGGATCCGGGTCGGCAGCCGGTCGCGCAGCAGTCGCAACAGCCGGTCCTCCGCCGCCGCGGGCGCGACCACCTGCGCGCGTCGGGGAGAGCGCAGGATCCACTCCCGGCCGTGCTCGTCGCGGCAGTGCACGACGCGGAAGTCCCAGCCGGACTCGTCCACCACAGCCGAGCCGGGGACCACCGCGATGCCGTGCCGAACGGCGTGGTCAACGAGGTGCGGAACGCTGAGCGCTGACGCCTCCATGGCCGCACCCTGCCCCGGCGGTAACCGGCCCGAAACAAGTTTCCGCCCGATGGAAGGTGAACTCCCCAAGGGCCGGGAGTGCTTGCGGACCGCAGTACGCGTCGGGTTTGCTTCCGATGAAGCGCAACCACTGCCCCGCTATCTCCGTTCTCGATCCGGGAGTCCATTTGTCGCCCGTACGCAACGACGGCGCAGTGACCAGTCTGCCAGCACCACCGATATTGGAAGAGTGGTACCGGCGATATCTGGACAGGGCCGAACTGGATATCAGTTCCAGCGGGGTCCAGCCGTATTCTTTCGCGGAACTGCGCAGCATCGCCGGAATCGGCCACGACGAGCTCGACGGCATCGTCATGGACGACAGCACCTCGCAGGGTTCGCCGGAGCTGCGGCAGGCGATCGCCGACCGGTACGCCGGGGGGCGCCGCGAACACATCATGGTCACTCATGGTTCGAGCGAGGCCATCGCGCTCACCCTGGGGACCCTTCTGGAGCCGGGCGACCGGGTGGTGCTGCCTGATTCGCTCTACCACTCGCTCGGCCACTTCGCGCGGGAGCGCGGCTGCGAGATTCGCACCCTGCCGCTCGGAGAGCTGTCCGACGGGGCCTTTCCCGACGCCGTACTGCGCGACACGATCGGGCCGGGAACCAAGGCCGTGGTGGCGAATTTCCCGCACAATCCGACCGGCCTCAGCCTTTCCGGCACCGGATACCGCGCATTCCTCGACCGGGTGGCGGATTCGGGCGCCCTGCTCGTCTGGGACGCGGCCTTCGCGGAAATCACCCATGGCGCCGATCCGTTGCCCAACCCGGAAATGCTGTACCCGCACACCGTCTCGTACGGAACCTTCTCGAAGGTATACGGCCTGCCCGGACTGCGGTTCGGCTGGTGCATCGCCCCGCCGGAACTGATCGAGCGTACGTTTCCGCTGCGCGATCGCACGACGCTCTTCCTCTCGCCTCTCGTCGAACGCATCGCACTCCATGCGGTACGCGCCGCACCCCGGCTGATCGGCCCCCGCGTCGAACAGGCCCGGCGCAACCTGGAGTTGATGGACCGCTGGGTCGACCGGCACGCGGACGTCGTCGCCTGGCAGCGCCCACACGGCGGCGTCTGCGGGCTACTGGAGCTGCCGCACGTGGTCGATGTCGAGCGGTTCTGCCTGGAGTTGCTCGACCGGACCGGAACACTCCTGGTGCCCGGCACGGCCTTCGACCTCCCGCACGGAGTACGGCTCGGATTCGGTGGTGCCGAGAAGGAGTTCGCCGCCGGTCTCGACCGCCTCTCCGGCTTCCTGCGCGGCGCGCGGGGCGGGCGATGAGCGGGCGGCAGCCGGACTTCCTCGACCGGTGGGACCATCAGGTCGCCACCCGGTCCGGGGCACCGGCCCTGATCGAGGGAACCGTCCACTGGAGCTATGCCCAGGCCGAGGCGCGGGCCGGCGCGCTCGCATCGGTGCTTGCCGCACGGGGCGCCGGCCCCGGGAGCGTGGTGGGTCTGTCGCTCGACCGGCCCCGGGACGCGGTCCTCTCCATGCTCGCCGTGCTCAGGACCGGCGCCGCCTTCACCGTCCTGGAGCCCGGTCTGCCGCCGGAGGCCCGGAAGGATCTGGTCGCCCGGGTGGGCGCCGTGCTCTGGCTCCACGACAGCACCCGGCAGGGGCCCCCGCTGCCGCTGGGTACACCGTGTCTGGACCTCGCCACCATGGAAGCCGGGCCCGCCGCCGCGCCGTACACCGGCGTCCCGGCAGCCCCCACGCAGCCGGCGTACACCCTGTTCACCTCCGGGTCCACCGGTCGGCCCAAGGGCATCGTGGTCGAGCGCGGCGCGCTCGCCGGGTTCGCCGACGCGGTGGCCGAGCGACTGCTCCTCACCCCGGCCGACCGCTGGCTGCAGATCGCCTCGCTCGGCTTCGACGTGGTGATCGAGGAGGTCTTCCCCGTCCTGGCCACCGGCGGTGCCGTGGTGTGCAGGCCCGACACCCTGCCGCTGGAACCGCCGGAGCTGCACCGCGTGCTGCGGGAGGGCGAGGCGACCGTGGCCGAGCTGTCGACCCAGTACTGGCGCGAGTACGCCCGCTGGCTGGACGCCGCCGACGAGACCACCCCCGCCGCGCTCCGGGCGGTCCTCGTGGGCGGCGAGCGGATGGAGCCCGGCACCTACCGGGCCTGGCAGCGCCGCCAGCCGGCCGCGCTGGTGCACGTGTACGGGCTGACGGAGTGCACGGTGACCTCCACCATGTACACCGGTCGACTGCCCGGGAACGCCACCGAAGTGCCCATCGGCACACCGCTGTCCAACGCGGCCGTCTCCGTTCGGGCCGACGGGCGGGTGCTGCCGCCCGGCCGGACCGGGGAGATCCACATCGCCGGTCCCTCGCTGGCGCGCGGCTATCTGCACGACGAGGAGCAGACCGAGCTGCGGTTCCGCCCGGACCCGCATGCGGACGGAGAGCGGGTCTACGCCACCGGGGACCTGGGCCGGCTGCTGCCGGGCGGGGCGCTGGAGTTCCTGGGCCGGATCGACAGCCAGCTGAAGGTGCGCGGCCACCGCCTGGAGGCGACCGCGGTGGAGCGGGCGCTGGAGTCCACGCCCGCGGTCGCCCAGGCCGTCGTCCTGATCGACCCCGGTGACGCCACCTCGCTGATCGCCTGCCTGGTCCCGGCCGACCGGGCGCTGGCCCCGGAGCCCGGCACCGCCGCCCGGCTCACCGACGGGCAGCGCAGGGAGGTGGTGGGGCCGACCGCCGCGGCCTTCCCCAGCTGGGGCGTACCGACCCGGCTGTACTGGACGGCCGACCTGCCCAAGAACCCGCGCGGGAAGGTGGACACGGCGGCGCTGGCGGCGGCGACGGTCGCGGCCCCCGTGCGTACGCCGCCCGAGACCGGCGCCGAGCCGGGGCCGGACCGACCGTCCACCGTGGACGAGCCCCTGCATGTCGTGCTCCACCGGTTCCGCGACGTGCTCGCGGCGCCCGCGCTCGGTCCCGACGACGACTTCTTCGCCCACGGCGGCCAGTCGATCCTGGCGATGCGCCTGGTGAGCGCGTTGCGGACGGATGTGCCCGCGGCCGCCGGGCTGCGCGTCGCCACGCTGTTCGACTGTCCCACGCCCCGGCGGCTCGCCAGACACCTCAGCGACCGTACCTGACGCAGCGTCACCCAGCCCTGAACCCGCACGCGCACCCGCATGCCCCGTTCGCCATCGAGGGCACCCGAAAGGATCCGCGACCATGGCAACCGGCACCAGCAACGTCCTCGAACTGACCCCGCAGGAAGCGCACCGTTCCGCTGACCTCGGCATCGAACTGGCCGGGAAGTACGCCTCGCCCGAGGACCCACGACTCCTGTTCGACCTGCCGTTCCTCGCGGCGATGCTGCCCGAGCGCACCCGCAAGTTCCTGCGCGCCTTCGCGCTGGAGGAGGAGCACGGCCACTGTGTGCTCCGCGGCCACCGGATCGACACCGGCCGCATCGGCCCGACCCCGGAGCACTGGCGGGCCCGGGCCCGGCCCGCCGCGGAATTCCCCGAGGAGATCCTGCTGCTCCTCTACGGCGCCGTCATCGGCGAGCCGTTCGGCTGGTCCACGCAGCAGGACGGGCGGCTCGTCCACGACGTGTTCCCGATCCGCAAGCACGAGCACGAGCAGCTCGGCACCGGCAGCTCCGAACTCCTGACCTGGCACACCGAGGACGCCTTCCACCCGTACCGCGGCGACTACCTGCTGCTCTCGGCGCTGCGCAACCCCGACGACGTCGCCACCACCATCGGCGAACTGGACCTGGACGCCCTCGCCCCCGAGCACGTCGAGGTGCTGTTCCGGAAGCGCTTCCATATCGCCCCCGACGAGTCCCACCTGCCCAAGAACAACTCGGCCGGGGACCACGAGGAGTCCGCCAAGCGCTTCGCCACGATCGAGCGGCTGATCAACGACCGCGAACCGGTCGCGGTGCTGTACGGCTCGCGCTCCGGCCCGTACATGCGGCTCGACCCCTACTTCATGGAGACGCCCGAGGACGACCCGCAGGCCCGTGCCGCGCTGGAGGCCGTAACCGGGGTCCTGGACCGGTCGCTGGGCGAAGTCGCCCTGCGGCAGGGTGACGTGCTCTGCGTCAACAACCACCTGGCGGTCCATGGCCGGGTCCCCTTCCGGGCCCGCTACGACGGCACGGACCGCTGGCTCAAGCGCGTCAACGTCACCAGCGACCTGCGCAAGTCCCGTGAGATGCGAGCGCTGGCCGGCTCTCGGCTGATCGGCTGACCGGCCGTGCGAGCGAGTACCGGCCCGGCGGAGCTGACGGTCAGCCGGCTCAGCGACGCCCCCGGGCTGGCGGACGCCGCGGACCGGTTGGTGACCGAGAACATGCCCGCCTTCATGACGTGGGAGTCCCCGGGGAACTGGCGCTGGCATCACCTGCACGGCAGCTTCGCCACCCACCAACTCTGCGTCACCGACGGGCGGGGCACCCTGGTCGCCGCTGCCCACGGCCTGCCCGTCCGCTGGAACGGCACCGCGGACGGTCTCCCGGCGGGCGCCGACGACGTGCTGGTGGGCGCCGTCGACGGCGATCTCGCGGAGCGGCCAACCGCACTGTGCCTGCTGTCGGTCTCGGTGGCGGCCTCGCACCGCGGCCGACGCCTGCCGGAGCTGCTGCTGCGCCGGGCCCGCGGGGACGCGTCCGGTGCCGGGCTGCGTGGGCTGGTCATCCCCGTGCGCCCCACCGGCAAGGCCCGCTACCCGCTGGTCCCGATGGCGGAGTACGTCCGCTGGCGGACCCCGGACGGCCTGCCGTTCGACCCCTGGCTCCGCACCCATCTGCGGCTGGGCGCCGAGCGGCTCGCCATCGCTGAGCGATCCCTGGTGATCCACCAGCCGGTGGCGCGCTGGGAGCAGGCCGCGGGCTTCCCGATGCCGGGCCCGGGCGGCTATGTGGTCCCGGGCGCCCTCGCCCCCGTACAGGCCGACCCGGACGGCTCGGCCACCTATACCGAGCCCAACGTCTGGATGTTCCACCCTGTCTGATGCCGCCATCAGTCTCCCGATCGCAATCACCGCGTCGACATTCCCCGCCATCCGAACGGAGTGCTCATGTCTTCCATACGCCTGGCCGTGATCGGCTGTGGCGCCGCCGCGCGGGCCTGCCATCTGCCCGCGCTTCCCCAGGTCACCGGCGCCCGGCTCACCGCCCTGGTGGACCCCGACGCGGCGCACGCCGAGGGGGCGTTCCAGGTCTACCGCGAGTACGGCGGGAGCGGTTCCCCGCAGCCGGCCACCAGTTGGCAGGAGGCGCTCGGGTCGTTCGACGCGGCGGTGGTCGCCGTGCCGCACACCCGGCACGCCCAGCTCGCCGACGACCTCCTGCGGCACGGCAAGCACGTGCTCATGGAGAAGCCCATGACCACCTCGCCCGCCGACGCCGAGATGCTGCTGAAGACCGCGGCAGACCACCCGGGCACCGTGCTGGCCATGGCCCATCCGCGCCGGTTGTTCCCCGCGTACGCCTGGGTGCACCGGCTGATCCGCAACGGCGCGCTGGGCACCGTCAAGCGCGTGCACTGGACCGAGGGCCACCCCTACAGCTGGGAGCCGGTCACCTGGTCCATGTTCGACCGCAGACTGGCCCACGGCGGTGTGCTCACGGACACCGGCTCGCATGTCTTCGACAGCCTGTTCTGGTGGCTGGGCGAGGACATGACCCTGATGGACCATCAGGACGACGCTATGGGCGGTTTGGACAGCGACAGCCGGACCTGGCTGCGGTTCGGCACGGTCGACGTCATCGTCGAACTCAGCCGGCTGCGCCCGCTCGGCACCTGCTGCACCATCACCGGCACCGAGGCCGAGGTGACCATCGGCACCGACTTCCCCGCCGGGGAGTGCACCCTGGTCACCCGCTCCGGTGAGGTCCTGCACCGCGGAGACGTCGCCCCCATCGCCCCCGCTCAGGGCGAGTGGGAGGCCCTGTTCGTCGAGCAGTTGGAGAACTTCGCCGCGGCCTGCGGCCCGCAGGCCGTCGCGCCCTACTCCACGGCCGAGGACGGCAAACGGGTCGTGGACCTGATCGACGCCTGTTACCACGGCCCGGCCCGGCGCGCCGCGCCCCAGCCGTGGACCGTCAACCGGACGAGGAGTGCGGCATGAGCGAGCTGACGGAGTTCTCCGGGTCGGCCGGCGGCCAAATCGCGGTCACCGGCGCCAGCGGCTTTATCGGCGGCCGCGTCGTGGAGCGGCTGATCCTGGGCACCGACGCCGAAGTACGCCCGGTGGTGCGCGGCTTCGGACGGGCCGCCAGGCTCGCCCCGCTGCCGCAGGACCGGCTCGGCTTCCGGGTCGCCGACCTCACCGACGCGCCGGCGCTCGGCCGTGCCCTAGAGGGTTGCGACACCGTCGTGCACTGCGCGTTCGGCAGTTCCGGCGAGGTCGACGAGCGCTGGGCGGCCACCGTGGACGGCACCGCGCGCCTGCTGGCCGCCGCCCGGGCCGCAGGGGTACGCCGGGTGGTCCACCTCAGTACCGTCGACGTGTACGCGCCGACCGAGGGAGCGTTCGACGAGGAGGCTCCGGCCCGGGCCGTCGACTCCGCCGACCGCGAGTACGAGCAACAGAAGCTCGCCGCTGAGCGGCTCGCCCTCGCCGCGGCCGGCGAGGGGATGGACGTCGTCGTCCTCCAGCCCGGCGTGGTGTACGGACCGTGGGGCGGCCAGTGGACCACCGCTCAACTCGAGCGGCCCGCCGCAGACTTCGCGGTCCTGCCGTCCGGCGCGGACGGCGGCGTGTGCAACGCCGTCTATGTGGACGACGTGGCTGACGCGGTCCTCGCCGCCTGCCACCGCCCCGACGCCGCCGGTGGGCGGTTCCTCCTCGCGGCCGAGGAGCTCACCACCTGGGGCGGGTTCTTCGACCACATCCGGTCGATCCGGGGGCTGACCGCGGCACCCGCGGACGCGTCCGAGGCGGCGGTGCCCGACTGGGAGGCCGAACTGTACCGCGCCACTGGGCGGGTCACCTCCGACCGGGCCGCCCGCGCCCTCGGGGTGCGCTGCACCACCACCCTGGACGCGGGCATGGCGCTGACCGCCGCCTGGGCCGAGTGGATCGGCCTGGGCCGCACCCGCGAGGGCAGGGCCGCATGACCCATGTCCTGGTCGTCGCGCCGCACCCCGACGACGAGGTCATCGGCTGCGGCGCGTCGATGGCCAAGCACGCCAGCGAGGGCTCCGAGGTGACCGTCGCCATCGTGATCGCCAGGGAACGGAGCCTGCACGACGGGCTGCGCAGCGACGCCGACTTCACCGACGAGACCCGCAAGGCGTCCGCCGCCCTCGGTGTGCACCGCTGGGAGCTCTGGGACGAGCCGTCGCGTGACTTCCTGCCGAGCCGCAAGGCCCATCTCGACCTCGTCCGGCTGATCCGCGAAGTACGGCCCGACATCCTCTATATACCGCACCGAAAGGACGGCGACGTGGAGCACCGCATGGTGAACCAACTCGCCACCGAGGCGCTGTGGATGGCCACCTCCGACTTCTTCGGGGAGACCGGAAAGCCGGCCCCGATGCCCCGGCTCGTCCTCGGCTACGAGGTGTGGGCGCCGCTGGCGGAGTTCCAGTACGCCGAGGACGTCACCGGGTTCGTCGACCAGAAGGTGGAGGCGATGCGGGCGTACCAGTCACAGCTGCGCCACGCGGCCTGGGACGACGCGGTGCGCTCGCTCGCCCGGTACCGCGGGGCCGTCGCCACCGGCACCACGCACGCCGAGGTGTTCGAGGTCATCAGCCTGGGCGCGCCGCCCGCTTCGTAGTCGCCCCCGGGGCGGGGCGCCCGTCCCGCCCCGGACACCGATCGGAGGAGGAGCCATGGCCGACCGGCTCGTGGTGTGCGGTATCGGCTCCGGCATGGACCGCTCGCTCGCGGCCGTGAAGGAGATGGGGCTTGAGCTCGTGGTCATCACCGACCAGCCGACGGAACGGGTCACGCGGGTGGCGGATCAGGTGCTCGTGGCCGACCCCGGGCGGCACGAGGCGGTACGGCGGGCCGTCGGCGCGACCGGACTGCGGGATGTCGACGGTGTGCTGTCGCTCGGCTACGACAACCCGCCCGTGGTCGCCAGGCTCGCCCGCCGCTTCGGCTGCCCGGGCGTCGAAGAGGAGACCGCTCTGGACTGTCATCTGAAGGACCGGCGGCTGGCGGTGCTGGAACGCGCCGGACTCCCGGTGCCGCGGAACCGGGCCGCCGACGACCTGTCCGGCGCGCTGGCGGCGCTGGCAGACATCGGACTGCCGGCCGTGGTGAAACCGCGCGACCTGTCGGACTCGGCCGGCGTGGCCAAGCTCGACGCACCCGACACCGCGCCGGAGCGGATCCGCGAGGCGCTGCGGCTGAGTGAGACGGGCCGCATCGTGATCGAGGAGTTCCTGGAAGGCACTGAGCACACCGTGGCCGGGCTGGTGGCCGGTGACACCTTCCATGTCACCGGCTTCGCCGACCGCGAGTACGGCCGAAAGGAGGAGTTCGCGCCGTACTTCTTCGAGGGCGGCGACACCATGCCCTCGACGCTGGCCCCGAGCGCGGTGGACGACGTCGTGGACACGGTGCGGGCCGGGGTCCGCGCCCTCGGACTGCGGGATGCCGTGGTCAACACGGATGTGCTGCGCACCCCGGACGGCCGTGTCCACCTGCTGGAGATCACCTGCCGGATGACCGGCGCGCGGATCGCCACCGAGATCATGCCGCTGGGCACCGGGGTCGATCCGCTCCCCAACGCGGTACGGCTGGCCCTCGGCCGCTCGCTCGTCCTGGACGAGCTGGTACCGGGCGGCGGGCGGGCCGTCGTCCAGCGCTTCCTCCCCGCCCACGGCGGAACCGTCGACTGGGTCGGCGACCTCGCCGCCGTCCGGACCCCGCCGCAGGTGTACGACCTGTTCTGGGGCCGTGAGCTGAGGGTGGGCGCGACACTGCCGCCGTACAGCGGCGGGGCGGACCCGCTTGCCGGGGTGATCGTGACCGGGACCGACGCGGCCCGCGCCGAGGCCATGGCGTACGAGGTCCTCGACCGACTGCCACTCGGACTCAGCGGCGCCGTGCGGCCGGTGGGCTCCCGCTTCCGCTGACAGCGCCACCGGGCGCCCGGAGCGCCCGCGCACGACCGACCGTCCTGCACCGACCGACATCCAGGAGGAAGCCGATGCCGATCGCCTACACCCAGTGGGCCGCTACCTACGAGCTGTTCGAAGGCGAGACCGCGCGGGAGACCTGGCGGCAGGGAATCGCGGCGGACCTGGCCAAACTCGCCGACGGCCCGGGCCGGGTCCTCGACCTCGGTGCCGGTACGGGCATCGGCACCCGCGTCCTGGGCGAGCTGCTGCCCCGGCTTGAGGTGACCTCGCTCGACCGCTCCCCGGAGATGCTCGACTGGGGCAAGGTGCCGAAGACCCGTCAGATCGTGTGCGACATGACCGATTTCCGTGCGGGCGAGGGCTTCCCGGGCGGCGCCTTCGACTTCGTCGTGTCGGGGTTCGACGCCCTCAACTATCTGCCGCCCGAGGCGCTGGCGGGCTGCCTGGCCGGTGCGGCCGACGCGCTGCGCCCCGGCGGCCACATGGTCTTCGACTACTCCACGCGCAAGGTGCTCTCCGCGGACTGGGCGGTGCTGGAGTACTCCCAGGAGAAGGACGGCCACACGCTGCACCGCCGGCACGTCTGGGAACGGGCGCACGACCGGAGCCGGACTGTGCTCACCCTGAGCCGCGGCGGTGAGGTCCTGTGGCGCGAGACGCACATCCAGTACGTGGTGGACCCCTTCACCCTGGAGGAGGTCGCCCGCGCCAACGGGCTGCACACCGTCGCCGTACGGAACATCGACAGCGACGCGTACTCCCCGAGCCACACCACGCACGTCTATGTGCTGCGCAGGAAGTGACCGCGCGGCGGGAACAGCGGGAGCAACGACCAGGAGAGAGAGGAAGAGGATGACCGTCACCGAGGCGGAACTCGCCGCGGGCCTCGCCAGGACCAGTATCGTCATCGCGCTCAAGGACGACGTCAGGATCGTCGAAGCGATCGCGTCGGTGGACGAGCCTGAGGTGGAGATCGTGCTGGCGCTCAACGGCGCCTCGGACGAGATCCGCCGCATCGCGGCCGACCACCCGCGCCCGCTCGTGATCACCGAGATCCCCGACTCGGGCAACCTCGGGGCCGCCTATAACGCGGGCGCCGAGGCGGCGAGCGGGCAGTACCTGCTCTACATGGACTCCGACTGCGTCTTCGCCCCGGGCGTGGTGCGGATGATGGTCCGCGCGGTGCTCGAACACCCCGTGGTCAAGGGCCAGGTGGTGTACGGGGTGGGGGGCGGGGTGCTGAGCCTGCTCACCGCCCGGGTCCGCGAGTACGACGAGGGGGACTACGTCAGCGCCCTCTCCCCACCGCTGATCTACGACCGGCGGGTCGCCGACCACATCGGCGGCTACCACTACGACCCGCTGGTCCACTGGTGTGAGGACCGGGAGTTCGACTTCCGGCTCCAGCTCGCCGATATCCCCGTGGTCCACCTGCCCGACGCGGTCATCCACCACGACGCCCAGCACGGTCTGCAGAACCTTCGCAGCTACTGGCGCTACGGCATCGGCGAGGGCATCGGCCAGCAACTGGGCGTCTTCACCACGCCGGCCGTGCCCGTGCTGTGGCGGCTGTACGACTCGGCGCGGACGTTGCTCGGCTGTGCGCGGGCCAAAGGGCCGCTCGCCGCGGCGTTCTACGCGCTGCTCCAGGCCACGTACCACACGGGGACGCTCTACCACCTGCTTCGGGACCCGTTCGGGGTGCGCCATCGGATGCCGGCGACCGCGCGCCGTACCCGGATGCTCCACGCCGTTCCCCAGCACTGTCCGGAACTGACCCCGGCCCAGCGGATCCGGTTGCGACGGGCCCATCGGGAGCGGGGGCGGGTCATCGAGCCCGTGGCCGACCTGTCGGTCTTCCGCACGCCCGCGCCCGCCCCGCTTCCCGTTCAGCGGGAATAGGTGGCGTACCGGAACTCCGATCCGCCGAAACCGAGTTTGAAGCGGTTGATCAGCCGGGTCTTCTCGCTCGTCTCCCCGGTGTCGATACCGCTCAGATCGAGATGCCGCAGCCCACGCTCGGCCGCCCATTTCATGGTCTGGAAGTGGACGAAGTTCAGTGCCGCCCGGGAACGGTACGCGGGGTTGGTCGCGACATAGCGGGACTCCACCGCGTCACCGTTCACCAGACACACCGAACCCGCCGCCATCTCCGTGCCATACAGGGCTCCGAACAGATGAACACGCTCCAGCTCCAGCAGATCCCGCAGGTACTCCAGCGGGGCGAAGTCGGGCGAGTCCGCGTTGTGCATGGCCGCGGTGTAGAACGGGTGGAACCGGTCCAGCAGTCCGGGGTCGTCGGTGAAGGTGAAGCCGTGGCGCATGGCCCGCCGGACCCGGCCACGGGTGCTCGGGCGCATCCGGGCGAGGATCTGCTCGTCGGTTCCGGTGGCGTCGACGAGCAGTGTGGTGAACTCCGACCCTGGCCGGAAACCGTGCTCGGCCAGTACTCCGGGCAGCGCCCACGCGGGCTGGAGCACCAGGGTGACCCGCGGCAGCCGGGCGATGTCGGTGAGGAGCCGGCTCAGGACCTCCGGGTCGGGCACACCGGTCGGGCCCTTCCACATGAACCAGGACCCGTCGGCCTCCTCCAGCAGCATCGTGGCCAGGCACCGGGTGTCCTCCCAGACCTCGGTGAAGCGCACGGCGACCCCCTGCCGGCGCAGGAAGAGCAGGCGATCCCAGTCCTGATGGAAGTCGTCCGACGCATTCCGGCCGGTACCCGCGATATTTCCCAGTGGTTCTTCAACGGCGTTTCGAACGTGCAGCATCCGGAAGACCTCCCGGTCCGATGAGATCGAAGCGAAGAAACCGGACAGGCATCGTGGGACCTCTCTTGACAGGAGGTCGATGCCCTCTCAAAGTGAGAATCCAATTCCAGTAAGGAATGGGATGGGAAACCCGCCAAGGATGAATTCCCTATCGTGCGGGCGCTTTCCCAAGTTTTGGCATGAGGGCGAGTCGCTGTCAATAGCGAATCCCCACCGGTATCACTCGGAGGAGAATTCCATGCGTATTCTCGGTGTGAATGGATGGCCGGGGGCGAGCCACGACGCGTCGGCCTGCCTGCTTGTCGACGGGGAGGTCATCGCCTTCGCCGAGGAGGAGCGCTTCACCCGCGCCAAGCACTCCTACGGCCAGGCCCCGCACCACGCCGTGGCGTGGTGCCTGGCCGAGGCGGGGCTGTCCATCGAGGACATCGACTTCGTGGCCCACGGGTGGGAGATGCCCGAGTTGTTCGCCCGGCGCGGTCTGGAATGGTTCCCCACCCCGGAGGAGGCGCTGGACTTCCTGCTGCCGCGCGGTGTCTTCCCCAGGCGCCGGGACCCCCGGCTCATCTTCGTCGAGCACCACATGGCCCACGCCGCGAGCGCCTACTACTTCTCGGGCCGGGACAGTGGGGCGGTGCTGATCCTCGACGGGCAGGGCGAGAACGAGAGCGCCACCCTGGCCGTCGGCAGCGGTGGCGACCTCAAACTGCTCCGGTCGATCTCGCCGGGGTGGTCGCTGGGGTACTTCTACGCCGCGGTCTGCGAGTACGCCGGTCTGGGTGCCGACGCCGCGGGCAAGCTCATGGGCCTCGCCCCGTACGGGACGCCTGGGGACACCACCTTCGGCGGTGCGCTGCAGGTACACGGGGACGGCTACAGCGTCGACGCCGTGCCGGAGGGCCTGCTCTCGCGCGGCCGCACCGACGAGGAGGACGACACGATCCGGCTGTGGATGAACCGGCTGGAGAAGACGCTGACCCTGCCGCCCAATGCCGTCTCCCGCGGCTTCGATCCGATGCTCGGTCGCTACACCAAGCGGACCGCGCGTGACCCGTACGACTACCGCGACCTGGCAGCCACCGCACAAGAAGCGCTGGAGCAGTGCGTGCTCGCCCTGGTGCGCGGACTGCTGCGCGACAGCGGGGAGTCGACCCTGCTGGTGGCCGGCGGCGTGGGTTTCAACGCGACACTCAACGGCAAGTTGATGCGGCTGCCGGAGGTGGACGACCTCTTCGTCCAGCCGCTCGCGGGTGACCAGGGGGTGAGCCTGGGCGCCGCCGGCTGGGTCGCCTCCCAGGCCGGGGAACGGGTCCGGCCCATGACGGGCACGGTCGCGTGGGGGCCGCGGTGGGGTCCCGACGCCGTCCGGGAGGTGCTGGACGCGACCGGGACGCGCTACACCGAACCGGCCGACATCGCGGTGGCCACGGCGGACATGCTCGCCCGCGGGGGGATCGTGGGCTGGCACCAGGGGCGCAGCGAGGGCGGTCCCCGGGCGCTCGGGCACCGCAGCATCCTCGCCGTGCCGTACCCCGCCGAGCAGCAGGACCGGATCAACCTGACCATCAAGGACCGTGAGCGGTGGCGTCCGTTCGCGCCCAGCCTGCGCGAGGAGTCGGCGGCCGAACTTCTCGGACTGGACCGGCCGTTGCCGTACATGATCGTGACCACCCCGGTGCCCGAGCGGCACCGGCGGTACCTCGCGGCAGCCACCCATGTGGACGGCACCACCCGTCCGCAGACCGTCTCGGTGGGGGCGAATCCGCTCTACCACCGACTGCTGGGACAGGTGGAGGAGCGCACCGGGCGGGCGGTTGTGCTGAACACCTCCTTCAACGGCAACTCCGAACCCGTGGTCTGCTCACCCCGCGACGCCCTGGCCACCTTCGCCCGTGCACCGCTGGATGCCCTGGCCCTGGGGCCGTTCCTGGTTCAGAGGTAGGCGGGCGCGGTGCCCCGGCCCTCCACCGAGCCGGGGCGGAAGCCCGGCCCGGTGGACATGAGCGCCACAAAGCGCAGTTCCCTGGCGTGCATGACGTTCGCCGCGAGGATGGTGAAGTCCACGCGGCCGTGCGCCGGGTCATCGATGCTCAGCATCGTGCCGTCGGGGTGGGTGCGGAAGACGCCGATCTCCGCGTCCCAGAGCTCCTTCACCACCGGGTCGGCCAGCAGACTGTCCAGCAGGGTCATCAGGTCCTGGCTGTCGGGATTGGCCGCGATCGCGGCGCGCAGTTCGCCGAGCATCGGCACCGCCCAGCTGTCGCGCCAGTCGACCAGCCGTTCGGCGCGGCAGGCCTTGTTCAGCAGGACCCAGCGCAGCACGTTACGGTCGGGCAGCTCGGCCACGCTTCCGGCCTCCGCCCCGAAAAGCAGGTCGAGGTAGCCGGCGTTGGCGGCGATCAGGTCCCAGCGCCGGGTGTAGATGCAGGCGGGATGGGGCTGGCGCTCGACCAGTTGGGCCCAGCCGGGATGGAGCGCGTAGTCGGCCGGGCCGGTGGCCGGGGGAAGCTCTCCGGTGGCGTAGAGGAACAGGAACTGGCGCTCCTGGTCATTCATCCGCAGGACCGCGACCACGCTTTCCAGGAATTCCGGAGTCGGGTTTTTCATACGTCCGGACTCCAGCGTCGCGTACCATCGCGTGGAACAGCCGAGGAGGGCGGCCGTGGTTTCCTGAGAAATGCCCCGGCGGCGTCCCTGAGTGCGGAGATCACCGGGTTCCGCCACGGCCCGGGCGCGGCATTTCCGCAATAACCGGCCAAGGTGCTTCCTTACCTCGTCTATACCCGAGTGTCCTGCACTCAACGCCTTCCCTCCAGGTTAAATCCAAAGCCGCCATGGCTGCCCCGATCATGTCTCGATAGGCGATTCTGTGTCAAGGGTCACACCTCTTAGTGCGGACGGTGGAAAAGAGATTAGTATCGGCCTCCCGCGTTGGCTTGAAATGCTGGCCGACCCCGGGTGGCTGAAATGCGACTCCGCAGGGCGGTTCATTGTGGGGAAGGTCGGGCTGGTACACCGGACCGGCGGGCCTCCACCGCGGCATCCGACGTTGCTTATGGAGCGTTTCGGAAGCCATTGGTTCTGGAAATGACGGCTTCATTGCGGAAGGGAATGGCGGCCCGCAAGGATACGTCTCGTAGCACCCACACCCGTGCCGATGCGCAGTCTGCTGGGAGAATTGTGTCCACTACTTCGGAAGTTTCCCCCAAAACGGCCGCTGACCGGGCCTTTCGCGTGCTTCGGACGCTGGACGCGCTCGGTCCGGGCACGCATTCCCTCGACACCCTCACCCGCCTCACCGGGCTGGCCCGTTCCACCGCTCACCGCATACTCCAGTCCGCGGTCCGCGAAGGCGCGGTCCTCCAGTCCGGATACGGCAGGTACCGGCTGGCCCCCTCCGCCGTCAGCCCGGTCACCGGCCCGCTCGTCAACCTGCCGTTCTCGCTGGAGACCCTGCACACCGAACTGTCCGCCCTGCGCAGCCGCGCAGGGGACGCCGCGCTCATCCATGTGCCCGTCATGCTCAGGCCCCCGCTGCGGGTCAGTCTGTGCTGCTGCTACGACCCGGGCGGCGAGTTGGCGCCCAGCTTTGCCGACGGCGACCGCTCCGGCCCGCTGTTCCGCGCGCCGCTGTACACCGACGCCGCCGGGCTGGTCCTCCTCGCGCGGCTGCCCGGCGTCGCTCCGGGCGATCCCGTCCTGCGCCGCATCCGGGACCTCAACCATGCCCGCACCCCCTCGGCGCTGCCCGGCTGGGACCTGGTGGCCGCCCCCGTACAGCGCGGCGCGGCCACGGTCGCCTCGGTGAGTCTGCTGGTCCGCCGCTCGACCGACCCCGGGCCCCACCGGCGGGCCGCGGCCGAGGTGATGCGGACCGTCGCCCGGTTGGGCCAGGCGGCCCGCTGCACCTCCCGGCCCGCGGGAGCCGGCCGTGCCCGCTGACATCACCGTCGTCCGCGCAGGAGAGCCGTTCCCCGGGGCCTGGTCGGCCTCCCTTTACCTCTGCGGCCCCACCGCACGGAACCCCGACACCCCGCTCTGGCGGGACGAGGCCATCCGCCGGATCCGCGAGCTCGTCGCGGACGCAGGGCCCGAGGGCCACGGACCCGTGGTCTTCCTGCCCGAGCCGGAACCGGGCCGGCCGCTCTCCTACGAGGAGCACATCGCATGGGAGGAGGAGGCGATGGGCATGAGCGACGTGATCCTCTTCTATGTGCCGCGCGCCCTGCCCGAACTCCCCGGCCTGGTCACCAACGTCAAGTGGGGCGCCTGGCACCGCTCGGGCCGGGCCGTCCTCGGCTCCCCGCCGGAGGCCCGGCGCAACGAGTACCTGCTGCACTTCGCCCGCGAACACGCCGTCCCGGTCGCCAACTCGCTGGAGAAGGCCGTCGCCGAGGCCCTGCGCCGCCTGGATACGGGCGCGCACCGGCGGGCCGGTGAGCGGTGGGTCCCCCTCCACCTGTGGCGCACGCCCGAATTCCGGCGGTGGTACGGGCGGGAGACCGGCGGGGGGCGCACCCTGCGGTCCGCGGAGGTGCTGTGGACCCGCGGATCCCCGGCCCGGGAGTGGGCGGTGCGCGGTGTCTGGGAGGAGCCGGGCACCACAGAGGCGACCGTGCATACGCTCGTGGTCCACACCGGGGGAAGCGAAGTCCTCGGCGGTGACGGCGGCGAAGACTGACCCCGTCACCGCGCGGTGTGACTGACCCCGTCACCGCGCGGTGTGCCCCGGCCGGGGCACACCGCGCACGCCGCCGGTCCGCTACGGCATTCCCGGCGAGGCGCTGAGGAACGCGCGCAGACTGCAGCTGTGCACGGGATCCCGTTCCACGGCGTCGCCGAACACCTTCGCGACCACCGCGCCGGGATCCCCGTGCCGACGGGCGGCGGAGGCGGCCTCGTCCCCGCGTTCGCGCACCAGCCGCAGATGGCCGTCCAGTCCAGGCCCCCCCCACGGCCAGGCTCGCGTCGGCCGCGACCGCCTCGACGCCGTGGGCGAGCCCGTTCAGCGCGGTCGTGGCGGCCACGCGCGCCGGACTGCTGTCGACGGCGGTGGCGTGCAGCCCACGGACGGCCGGCGCGCTGGTGGTCAGCCCGGACCCGGAGCCGATGTTCAGCACCGTGCCTCTCGCGTGCACGCTCAGAAGCCGGTCGGTGAAGGTCAGGCCGTCCTCGCCGAGGTGCACCCGGCTGCGGGTGGGCCGGTCATGGTGGTCGGCCACGGTCAACAGGCCCCGGAACACGGTGAAGTAGTGATCCTTCGTCCGATGCGTTCGGGCCTGCTCGGCGTCGTCCCGGTCGGCGAGCAGCCGCAGTGCGTCGAGTGCCGCGGCGAGTTCCGGTGGCGGCGCGGCGGTGGACGCGCCCAGGTGCAGCAGGTGGAACAGCGGGGTCGTCGGCGGCATCCGCCCGCAGCCGGACGCCCTTCTGCGGCAAAGGTGTTCAGCGGGTGATGAGGACCGGCAGCAGCAGGTGGGAGGGGAGTGGCCGGCCGTGGTGGACGGTGGCGGTGACCGTCTCGTACGGCCGGGCCCAGGGCTCGGCCGGCTCACCGCCGGTGCCGGGATTGACCTCGAAACGTGGGAAGTTGCTGCCGGCCACCTCCAGCCGTACCCGGTGGCCGGGGGCAAACACATGGCCCACGGCGCCGAGCCGCACGGTGACTTCGACGGTCCGGCCGGGCGGCGACGGCCCGTCGGTGCACTCCGCGTAGCCGGCGCGGATCCCGTCGCACAGGATCTCGGCACGGCCGTCCGGTGCCACGTCCACCAATTTGGCCGCGATGTCCGTGGCGGGCCCGGAGCAGGAGACGTACACGACGAGCGTCACCTCGCCCACCACGGTCAGCGCGGCGGTCTGCGGTGCGCCGGTGTAGCAGAGCACGTCGGCGCGGCGTTCCACGGCCCGCTGGTCCCGCGGCCCGCAGTCGGCACCGACGAACATGCCGGTCATCAGGGTCGCCCCACCGGTGGTGGGCACCGGGTCGTCGGGGTCGTGGAGGAAGTGGTCCGCGCCGGCCGCAGGCGGCGGGTCCGGCAGCAGGGCACCGTCACCCGTGGCGGAGTTGGCATGCCGGGCGCCGCTGGTCAGGTACAGCGCCGCGGGGCTGACGTCCGGCACCGGCCAGTCCGGGAAGGTTTGCCAGCGGTCGACGCCGGTCAGGAAGAGCCGCACCCGCTCCGCCGGCGGCCCGCCCGTTCCCTTCAGCGTCCGGTCGAAGTGGTCGATGTGCAGCCCGGTCACGTCCAGCACCTGGTCGTCGGCCCGGACCCCGTAGCGCCGCCCGGGGAACACCCCGCCGCGGACGCAGTGCGACCAGGGGCCGACGACCAGCGTGGCGTGCTCGCGCGCCGCGGCCGAACCGCCGTATCGGCGTCCCCCGTCGTAGTTCTCCAGCGTTCCGCCGAGGAAGATGTCGTACCAGCCTCCGATGTGCAGTCCGGCCGCCCGCATGGCCGGATAGGTCTGGTTGGGTGCGGCGCGCCGCCAGTACGGGCCGGGCCGGGGGTGCTCGCGCCACCGCCGCACGTACGGGGCCAGTTCGTCCAGGAGCTTCCAGGCGAGACCGGGGGTCCGGTACAGGTCCTCGATGGAGTCGAGGGCGTGGAGCACCCGCTCCGCCCCGGCGCCCGTGCTGCCTGAGTCGGCCGCCAGCAGCCCCGGCAGCAACAGGTCGGCCAGGGCCCAGTGCAGGACGAAGCCGAGCTGGAACACACCGCCCTGGTAGCACCAGCCCTCCCGGAACTCGGACCCGGCCATATACGCGGAGACCGCGTGGAGCGCCTCTGGGGCATGGCCCGCGGCCAGCAGCGCGGTGCTGCCTTCGTACGACCGCCCCAGCATGCCGACCCTGCCGTCGCACCACGGCTGCGCCGCGGCCCAGTCGACCGTGTCGGCGCCGTCCGCGCCCTCGGCCCAGAACGGTTCGAACTCCCCGCCCGAGGAGCCTCGGCCGCGGACGTCCTGGACCAGCAGGCCGTAGCCGGCTGTCAGCAGTCGCCGGGTGTCCAGCCCGGGTCCGGCGGATTCGCCGGCACGGCCGTAGGGGGTACGGCGAATCAGCGTCGGCAGCGAAACGCGGGAATCCGGCCGATAAAGGTCCGCCCGCAATACGGTGCCGTCCCGCAGCGGTATCTCCAGGTCGTGTTCGACCACGATGCGCATCAGCGGATCCTCACCGGTGGAATTCCTCCTCCCGACGCCCTGCGCGTTCCCTCCTCGGGAGCTGCGGGCCTGCCGACCACAGGATTGGCCACCATTCTTCCCGGCGTCAACGGCGCGACACACGAATTCCCTTGGGGCCGGGAGGAATCGTCGTCGACATTCCACACCAAGGAATCTCCTTGACATGTCCTTTAACCGGCCGAGATGATCGGCGCGCCGCGACCGTGGGCCTTTCAGCCGGTACGAACCGGGAAAGCAGTGCTGTTCGAACGACAGGAACCAGCCAGTGGAGTGGTCGAAATCGTGGCGCAAACCGTAGCGTGAGCGACACGGCCGGTCGTCGTGCGGCCGGTGCCCTGGCAGAGTCATGCGCAGCCGTACCCGCATGTCCCGGCTCTCGCCTTCCGCCACAGTTGTTGGGAGAAATTCTCTTGCCTGTCGGTATGTTCCGGCCCGCTGAGTCCCCGGCGACCGTTCCCGAAGCCGACCACCGCAGCGCCTGGCGCTACCTGTGGTGGCTGGTCCGGATCCGTCCACGGCTGCTGGTGCTGAGCGCCACCCTCGGCGCCCTGTGGATGCTTCCACTCGCCCTGCTCCCGCTGGTCGTCGGATACGCCATCGACGAGGGCATCGACGACGGATCGACCTCCTCGCTCACCGGCTGGGTCATCGTGGTCGCGGTGCTGGCCGTGGTCCAGGCCGTCGCCGGCGCGGGACTCATCCAGGCCGCGGTGGGAGGCCAGATGCACGCGGTCGCCACCAGCCACCGGGTCGTGCTGCGTCAGGCCACCCGGCTGGGCGGCTCGTTACGGCTCAAGTCCGGCTCCGGTGACGTGGTGGCAGTCGCCTCCGGCGACATCCCCAGCATCGGCAGCGCCTTCGAGGTCGTCGGCCGGTCCTCGGGAGCCGTCGTCTCCTTCGTGGCGATCGCAGTCGCCCTCACCGTCACCTCGCCTGTCCTGGGCGTCGTGGTGCTCATCGGCGTACCTGCGGCCCTGCTCGGGATCGGCCCGCTGCTCCGCCCGCTGCAGCGGCGCAACGAGGAGCAGCGCGACCGGCTGGGCACGGCGACCGCGCAGGCCGGCGACATCTGCTCGGGGCTGCGTGTGCTGCGCGGCATCGGCGGGGAGCGGAAGTTCACCGAGCGCTTCGTAGGCGTCAGCCAGGAGGTGCGGCGCGCAGGGGAGTCGGCCGGGCGGCTGGAGGCCTGGCTCGGCGCCGCCGGAGTGTTCCTCCCCGGTCTGGTCACCATCGTCGTCGCCTGGCTCGGTGCCCGGCTCGTCCTCTCCGATGTCATCACCCCGGGCGAACTCGTCGCGTTCTACGGCGCGTCGGTGTTCCTCGTCATCCCGGTGAGCACGGCGACGGAGGCCGTGGAGTCGATCAGCCAGGCTCATGTCGGGGCCGGACGTATCTGCCGCTTCCTCAGCCTGGTCCCCGATCCCCCGCCGCCGGACGACCCGTTGGTGCTGCCCCCGGGCGCCCTGTCGCTGGAGGACCGGGCGACCGGCATCGAGGCACCGGCGGGCCGGCTCACGGCCGTGGCCACCAGCGGCGAGCACGGTTCGCGGACCGCGGCCAGGATCACCCGGTACGGACCCCCGGCCCCCGTGGACGGCACCCGGCTCGCGGGCGTCCCGCTGGACCGGATCGCCCTGCCGGAGCTGCGCCGTCGGCTCCTCCTGTGCGGCCACGCCGACATCCTGTTCAGCGGCCCGCTCCGGGCCGAACTCGCCGGCGGCCGGGCCCGTACCGACGAGGAGCTGCGTGCGGCGCTGCACGCGGCCGCCGCCGAGGATGTGGTCGAGGCGCTGCCGCACGGGCTGGACGACGCCGTCATCGAGGGCGGCCGCTCGCTGTCCGGCGGACAGCGGCAGCGGCTGATCCTGGCCCGTGCCCTGCTCGCCGCCCCCGACGTCCTGGTCCTCGACGATCCGACGTCCGCGGTCGACTCCTCCACCGAGGCGCTGATCGCCCGGCGGGTGGCCCGCTACCGCGCGGGGCGCACCACCCTCGTCTTCAGCGGCAGCCCGCTGTGGTCGAACGCCGCCGACGAGGTGGTCACGCTCGCCCCGGTGGCCGCCGCCGGCGGCCACGCCGACCACGGAGGGGAGCGGACGCCATGACCACCACCCGGACCGCCGACGCCACCCCCCTGGCGCCCCCCGCCGACGAGCCGCCCGGAACCCGGTTGCCGCTGGCCAGGCAGCAGGAGGTGCACCACTGGTTCTGGACGTTCGTCCGCGGCAACTCCGGCCGGATCACCGCCATGCTGACCCTCTTCGGGCTCGCCCTGGCCACCGGTCTCGTCGGCCCCCGGCTGCTGGGCCACCTGGTCGAGTCCGTCCAGCGCTCTACGACCACCTGGCGCGTGGACATGGTCGCGCTCGTACTCGTGGCCGTACTCGCCGTCCAGGCGCTGCTCACCCGGGCCGCCCAGGTGCAGACGACCCTGCTCGGCGAGAAGGTGCTCGCCGAGACCCGGGAGAGCTTCGTGCGGCGCGTCATGCGGCTGCCGCTCGGCACGGTGGAGTCCGTCGGCACCGGCGACCTGCTCAGCCGCGCCACCTCCGATGTCGACCGGCTCAACGAGGGCATCCGGCTGGCCATGCCGAGGATCCTGATGGCGGCCGTCACCCTGGCACTGACCGTCGTCGCGATGGTCCTCACCTCGCCCCTGCTCTCCCTGCTCCTGCTCACCGGGCTGCCGTTCGCGGTGTTCTCCACCCGCTGGTACCGGCCACGCGCCACCCGCGGCTACGAGGAGCTGCTGAAGGACGAGGCCGAGGTGCTCACCAGCACCCATGAGACTGTCCGCGGTGCCGCCAGCGTGGAGGCGCTCGGCCTGGCCAGGCGGCGGATCGACCACCACGGGAGCGCCGTGGCCCGGGTCGTCCGCCACCGCCGCAGGATCACCGGGCTGCAGACGGTCTGGTACCCCAGTCTGGATCTGGCCACCATGGTCCCGATGGCGTTCACATTGCTGGCCGGCGGCGCCGCCTACCGCGACGGCCGGGTGGGGCTGGCCGAGATCACCGCCATGGTGCTGTATCTCCAGAGCCTCAACGGACCCCTGGTCGAACTGCTCTCCTGGACCGACGAACTCCAGGTCGGCAGCGCGGCGCTCCGGCGCATCCTGGGCGTGGAGCGCCTTCCCGTGGAGCGGTCCGACACCGGCGCGGTACCGACCGGCCGCCGGATCCGGCTGCGTGGCGTACGGTTCGGCTACGACGCCGGCCGCGAAGTCCTCCACGGCATCGACCTCGACATCCCGCCCGGCGGGCGCATCGCCGTGGTCGGCACCTCCGGAGCCGGCAAGTCGACGCTCGGCAAGCTGCTGGCGGGGGTTCACCACCCCACGGCGGGCGTGCTGGAGATCGGGGACGCCCCGGTGAGCGCGATGTCGATCGGCACCCTGCGCAGCGAGGTCGCCCTGGTCACCCAGGAGAACCACGTCTTCGCGGGCAGCGTCCGGGACAACCTGACCCTGCCGGAACGGCGCGGCCCCGGCGGCAGGACCGGGCCGGACGACGACACCTGGGGCGACGAGGAGCTGTGGGCCGCCCTGCGGACCGTGGGCCTGGAGGAGTGGGCGCGCAAGCTGCCCGACGGGCTGGACTCCCCGGTCGCCACCGAGGAAACAGACGTACCGACCGTCACCGCCCAGCAGATCGCCCTTGCCCGGCTGCTGCTCGCCGACCCGCACACCCTGGTCCTCGACGAGGCCACGGCCCTCATGGAACCCACCGCCTCCCGCCAGGTGGAGCGGTCCATGGCCGCACTGCTCGCCGGGCGGTCGGTCATCTCGATCGTGCACCGGCTCGACTCCGTACAGGACGCCGATCTGATCGCCGTCATGGAGTCCGGGCGGATCGTCGAACTCGGCAGCCACCATGAGCTGTTGGAGAAGGACGGCGCGTACGCGCGGCTTTGGCGGTCGTGGACCGCGGCCGGGGGCGGCGCGGAGGCGGGTGGCTGAGCCGGGAACGGCAGCCCCGGCCCTGCCTCAGCGCGGGGCCGGGGCGTTGAGGAACCCCACGATCGCCTCGTTGACGGTGCCGGGCCGCTCCAGGCAGCCGTAGTGGCCGCAGTCGGGGATCTCCCGGTAACGGCCCGCCGGCAGCGCCTCGGCCACCTCGCGGCCCAGCCGGGGAGGGGCCACGAGGTCGTACTGGAAGCCCAGGACGAGGACCGGGCCCGTCACCCCGCGCAGCGCGGCGAGCTGGTCGGCCTGGTCGCCAGGCGGTTCCGCGGGTACGCCGCCGGCTCTCGCGCCGGCCTCGAACAGGTCCAGCCAGTCCAGGATCTCGCCCTCCCGCTCCCAGGTGCGAGGCCCGAGGTGCAGCACCGCCTGGAAGAACGCCTGGTAGCGCGGGGGCGGTTGGACCTCCGCCGCATGCAGCGCGCGCTCCGCGGAGAGCAGGGCGCCGCCCACCGGGTCCGGCCGGCCCCGGGTCGCCACGAGCACCGCCCGCGTCCACAGGTCCGGGCGGTGGACGAGCAGCCCCTGGACGAGTTGCGCGCCGAAGGAGAATCCGACAAGCCCGCACCGCCCGGTGCCGAGCAGCTCGACAGACTCCGCCAGCAGCGCGGTCAGTTCGTCCCGCGGCCCGGCGGCCTCCGGCAGCTCGAGGGTGATCGCCTCATAGCCGGCGGCGGCCAGCGCGGGTACCTGATGGACCTGCCAGAAGTCGCCCGGCCCGCCCGCGGCGACGAGTACCACGGGCGGGCCGCTGCCCGCCCGCCGATAGCGCACCTGCCGCCCACCGCCCACCGTCAGTGTCGCCATCGTTCGCCCCTCCGCCCCGTCGAAGCCCGCCCGTACACGCGATCGGCCACGTGCCGGGGTGCCCCCGGCACGTGGCCGTGTCGGCCGACCGGGGCTCAGCGCCCCGGCCGCCGGGTCAGTGCCACTCCCGGTACACGTTTCCGTAGTACCGGATGAGCTCCTCCTGGTCCTCCGGCTCGGAGAACATAATCGCCGTCATCAGGTCGGCGGGCGGGGTGTACGTGTCGCTCAGCCGGTCCGCGAGCTCGGCGAACGGGCCACGCAGGAACGTCTCCATCATGTGCGGCCACTCGAGCGGCAGCCGCCACGGGAATTCGTACCCCGTCGCCATTGTGTGCCGGACCACGTCCTCCAGGACCTCCTCCCGGCTCCACGCGGAGATCAGATCCCGCTCCGGAGCGAAGTCCGCGAGGTCCGGGAGCCCCGGCCCGCCGGACATGAGCGACACGACGTGCCGGGCGATGAGCGGCGAGAGGTGCAGACCGTCGCGATACGTCCCGGAGAGCACCCACAGGCCCTCCACCGAGGTGCCGCCGATGAGCGGGAAACCGTCGATCGAGGCCGGCCGGCTGCCGGCCTGGACCTTACGGACCTCCGAGCCGTTGAGGCTGCGGTGCAGCTGGTGGATGGCACAGTTGAAGAGGAAGACCACCTCCTCGATGCTGGCCCCGCCCCGGGGCTCCAGGCAGACCGCATTGGTCGCGCCGATGTACACCGACCCACCCGACCGGGGCACCAGGTGCAGCCCGCAAGCGAACGCCCGGTTGGAGGTGCGCAGGACGGTCGGCGGCCCCGAGCCGTCCCAGGTGTCGATGAGCGCGGAGACCCCGACGCCGTCGTAAACCCGCGGAATCCGGTGCTCCAGGCCCGGGACAGTGGCGATCAGCCGCTGGCTTCGGGCACCCGCGGCCACCACCACCTGGCCCGCCGGCAGGAAGTCGCCCGCGTCGGTGACGACACCTTCGGTACGTCCGTCACGGGTCCTGATCTCCGTGGCGTCCGCGGCGATCAGCACGCCACCGGCCTGCCGGAAGGAGCGCTCCAGCGACCTCAGGAGCACGCCGGAGTCGACCGAACCCTCGCCCTCGATGTGCAGGGCCCGCAGCGGGCGGGAGTTGGGGTCCGGATCGATCCAGTCGACGGAGGAGACCTCGATCTCCTCGTGTGCCGCGTTCGCCTCCTTCAGTGCCGTCAGCACGGCGGCGAAGTTCGCGTCGTCCAGGGCGGTGTGCCCCACGGTGTTGAGCAGGACCACGGTGTCGTCCGAGGTGCGGATACGCTCCGCTCCGTCGCCGTCGCCGTCGGCCTCAAGGCTGCCGATCCACTCCGGCCACAGCCGCTGCGCCTGGACGGCCAGCGCGTGCTTCTTCCTGCCGTGCTCCGAGGCCAGCAGATGGGCCGTCACCTCGCCGAAGGCACCGAGCATGGCACCGGCCGCGGGCGTTGCGCCGTACTGCCGCGCCGGCTTGCCGAGGACCGCCACCCGGACATCGGGATGGGCGCGGGCGTACTGCACGCCGACAGTCAACCCGAGAACGCCGTTTCCGACGACGATGACGTCCAACCTGCCTGCCGCGTCGACTGTTTCCGACATCTTCACCTTTCCCGTGGGACGAACCGTCACTGGGGCGGCGCCCCTTCGCACACCGTCCGCGCGGGAACAGGACATGCGGTCTCGGACACGAGAGGAGGAGGCGGTGCGGTGGTGGCGCCGCGGACCAGCGAACCCCAGTGGGCCGAGCCCCGGCAAGGAAGTACCCGGAATGGCGCGTTGACATTTCACGCGGCGGAAAGTGGGAGGAAAGGCGACGGGGACGGGGAAGGCGAGCCGGCGGCGAGGAGCCTCCTGCGGAGTGCGCGGGGCCGAATCGAGCGCGCGGTGGGAGGGCCGCCGATCAGAGAACCAGTTCGGCTCGCTCGGCCTGCTCCTCAACGCCATGGTGCCACGAGATCCTCGACGAGGATGTCGCCCGGCTTTCCCGGCTCACGCACCGCAGCTTCAACGTGCTCGGCCGTTATGGCTTCATCGCCTCCACCCCGGCCGCCGGCGCCCTGCGCCCGCTGCGGGACCCGGACCGCCCGAGCTGGACGAGGCTGAGGCGGACGAGGGATGAAGCACACGAGGCACTGTCGCACCAGGACGGAGCTGCGCTTCATGCCGACCTTGCTGGACGAGCCTTCAGGCCGTCAAGGGTGAGGTCGAGCAGCCGTTCTGCTCGCTGCCGTTGTTCAGGGCTCGCCGAGGTGAGGGCAATCCCTTCGAGGGCGGCGCCGATATCGGCGGGACTGATGTCGGTACGAATCGTCCCGGCGGCCGCGCAGGCGGCCATGAGGGCACTCAGGGCGGCTTGGATCATCTCCCGGCTGTGACCGTAGGGGTTGCTCCCCGTCGCGGCGATGGCGCGCAGGGCATCGATCATCCCGTACTTGGCGGTCACGTAGTCCAGGAAGAGGCGGGTCCAGGCACGCAGGGCCTCAAAGGGCGGCTTCGCTGCCAGCAGGGCGGGGGCCGCGTCGCACAGCTGGGCCACTTCATTGCGGTAGACGGCCTCGACCAGCGCTTCGCGAGTGGGGAAGTTGCGGTACAGCGTGGCACTGCCCACCCCTGCCTCTTTGGCGATGTGTTCCAAGTGGGCGTCGAGCCCCTCCGCTGCGAATAGGCGCACTGCCGCCGTGAGGATCTTCTCCCGGTTGCGCCGCGCGTCAGCTCGCAACGGCCGTTGCGCTCCCTCGGCCATAAGCGCTCGCCATCCCTTCTCAGGCTCTCCAGCTTGCTAAACGGGGGCGCGCCCACTTAGGGTGTCATTAATCGGAGGCGCCCCCAATTCCACTGTAGGTCAAGGTATCGACCTACACACACCTCACTAAGGGACTGGTCATGTCAGGCATCAAGGGCAAGGTCATCGCACTTACAGGCGCCAGCAGCGGCATCGGAGAGGCGACAGCGACCTATCTCGCCCAACGAGGGGCCGGCCTGGTGCTCGGAGCTCGGCGGAAGGACCGGCTGGACACGGTGGTGGAGCGGATCACGGCGCAGGGCGGCTCAGCCATCGGGATTGTCGTCGACGTGACACGCCGCGAAGACGTCAAGCGCCTGACCGATGCGGCAGTCGACCACTTCGGCCGACTCGATGTCCTGGTCTCCAACGCAGGAACCATGGCGGTCTCACCATTCGACGAGCTGCGCCAGGACGACTGGGACGCCATGGTCGCCACCCACATCACGGGCCTGTTGAACGGCATCGGGGCGGCACTGCCCATCTTCCGGCAGCAGCGCTCCGGACAATTCGTCAATGTGGCCTCCACCGCAGCCTATGTCGTGAAGTCCCCCCAGGGCGTGTACGCAGCCACGAAGACGGCGGTGAAGGTCCTCACCGAAGGACTGCGACTGGAGTCCGGTCCGGACCTGCGCGTCACCCTTGTCTCGCCAGGCATCACCGACACGGAGGGCGTCGGCAAGGGAGCAAGCCCCGAAACAGCAGCGACGATGATCCAGCTGCGCGACGAGATCGCCATGCCGCCCTCGGCCATCGCCTCCGCCATCGGTTACGCAATCGAGCAGCCCGATGGCATCGACGTCAGCGAGATCGTCGTCCGCCCCACGGTCCAAGCCTGACGATCAGCACGCAACGGTTACCGCCCCGGCCTGTCGGCAAACGATGGCGAGCTCAAGCGGTCAGCGCATCGAGGGAACCCAGATCTCCTGCCGTTCGACGAACAGATGTCTTCCCGCGTCTCTGGCTGGGCCATCCGCGCGCTGTCCCCCAAACCGGTCGAGAAGATTCCTCCGGTGACACGACTCGCCGCCCCCGCTGACCCTGACAGGCCCGAAACCCCAAGGCCGCCGCGGCTTGCCCGCGAGCAGCCTCAGATCGGCTCGGCGGGGTGGGCGCGGTGGAAGGCCACAGCCAGCCGGGCCCTGCGGCGGCCCACCGAAACCGTCGAGAACTGCCCTGTGTGCAAGCTGCGGGGATCGTCTTCGCGCGGAGCACGCAGCAGGCCGGACGCGCGATCGGCGAGCAACTTGATGACAGCCGTCGCACAGGCGTGGGCGGTGCCGACGGAGACATCGAAGCCGACCGCGATCTGCGCGAGGGTGTCGTGCCGGCGCAGGCCAGCCCGACCAGCGCACGCTGGTGCGGCGGGAGCTTGCAGCGGCGGCCACCCTCGCGGGTGACGATGAGCATCATGACCCACTCGACCAGGGCATGAGACGGGTCGAGTGCGAGATAGGTAACCGACAAGACCGAGTGCCGGTCTTCGACAGAGGCCACGCGGAGAAACTCCTCCACGACTACACCCGTCACATCAACAGCCACCGCCCCCACCAAGGCCGAAGCCAGCTCCTGCCGCTCGATCTGATCGAAGGTGATCTTTCAGATCCATGGTCATCACGCCGTCAATCGTGACCTTCAGCGGTTGGTCCGGCAGGGTCGCCCACCGCTCACCGAGGTCTCCACCGCCGGCATCGAGTGCGTTCCGGCTGGGTACTCGGTTGTAGCCCGGGGCCGGTTCAGTCGTGGACTGTCGGCTTGCGGTGGACCGAGATCGGCGAGAGGGCGAGCGCCGCTATGGCTGCGGCGCAGGCCAGGGCGTAGAAGCCCCAGGGGTAGGCGATGCCGGCGGTGACCAGCGTGCCGAGCAGGAAGGGGCCGAGGATGGCTCCAAGACGACCGATCCCGGCGGTGAGGCCCAGGGCCGTCGCCCGCAGTTCTGGGGGTAGAGCTGGGTTGTCCAGGCGTATACGAGGACCTGGGCGCTGAAGACGAAGATCCCGGTGACGAGCACGGCGCAGAAGACCAGGACTTGGCTCCGCAGCCGAATCGACAGTAGCGCGAGCAGCGCGGCCGCGATGGCGAACCACGCGAGCGTCGTGGTCTTGTGCTGCCCAGTGTGGTCCGAGACCCGGCCGGCCACGATCAGGCCGATCACCGCCCCGATGTTGAGGACCAGCAGGAGGGCGGTGCCCGCTTGGATCGAGTAGCCCGCCTGACCCATGATCCGGGGCAGCCAGGTGTTCAGCCCGAACACCAGCAGCAGGCCCATGAACGACGCCGCCCACAGGGCGAGGCTGGTGACGAGGTTCGCGCCCCGGACAACGTCGGCTCGGTTCCGCCGTGCGGGCGCGGGCGAGGTCTCTCGCTGCCGGCCGGCGGCGAGGTAGGTCTCGGACTCCGGAAGTTTGGCCCACAGCAGCGGGAGCAGCGCGGTGCCCAGGAGGCCGCCGACCACAAACATCGACCGCCAGCCAAGCTCGGGCACGAGGACGAGTGCCAGCAGCGCGGTCAGGACGGCGCCAGCGTGGTTGCCGGTCATGGCCATGGTGACCGCCGTCGCGTTCTTCCCCTCGCGGGCGTGTTCGGAGATGAACGCCAGCGAGGTCGGCAAACACGCACCCAGTCCGATGCCGACGACGAAGCGCAGAATGATGAAGGCAGTCATCGTGGGGGCGAACCCGCCGGCGAGCGTCGCGGCCGAGAAGAGTGCGATGCTGCCGAGCAGGGTGCGGCGCCTGCCCCAGCGATCGGTCAGTGGGCCGGTTGCCACAGCCCCGAGACCGACGCCGACGAGACCCAGAGTCGAGGCCGTCGTCAGCCAGGCGTCGGTGAAGCCGAGGTCTCCCGTCTTGGACAGGGTGGGGATCACCGCGCCGAGTACCACGAGGTCGAACCCGTCGAGCGCGACCGCGATCCAGCAGAGCACGGCGGGCCACACGTCGGGCATTGAGCTGTTGGGAGGGGTATCGGTGGATGTGACTTTCAACATCGTCAGCCTCCTTCGCTGGGATGTCGTGACGGTCGCAGCGGACCTGTCTGCACGACCAGCGTCGGTGTCCGCTCAGTGGGATGTGCGCCCGTGACGATGCGGGTCCGGCAAAGCCGGTGGCGAGGCAAGTAGCCGGCTCACCGAGAGCGCTGCCATGCGGACCGCGCTCGAGACCCGTTCCAGATTGGCCGACGAACGGGCCACGATCCCCAGCGCGCCCTTCAACTCGCCCTGAGCATCGAAGAGCGGTGCGGCGACTGAGCATGCTCCGAGGGTCAGCTCTTCGATGGCCCAACCCAGTGATGTCTGGCGCACCTGCGCGATGTTGGCGGTCAGCCGGCCGGGCTCGACGAGCGTATACGCCGTGTGCCGCTCCAGCCCGGCGTCGAGCACCTGGCTCAGCAGGCTGGGTTCGGAGAAGGCCAGGATGACCTTGCCGACGCCGGTGCAGTGCAACGACAGCGGGCCGCCCGGGGTCGTGACGTTCCTGACCGACCCGGGTCCCGACACCTTCTCGACGACCCGGGCGACGAGACCGTCCGGGACGGCCAACTGCACGTTCTCCCGGGTCGCCTCGTAGAGATCGGCCATGAAAGGTGCCGCGACCCGCCGCAGCTCCTGGTGGCGGGGCGAGCTGCTGGCCAGGCTCCACAGCCGCAGGCCGACGGCGTAGCGTCCGTCGTCGGTGTGCTCAAGGACTCCGAGCTCGACGAGTTCAATCGCGAGGCGGTGGCAGGTCGAGCGCGGCAGACCGCTCAGTTCGACGAGGTCAGTCAGACGCAGTGACGGCTTGGCCAATGTGAATGCGTCGAGCAGGGTGAACGTCCGGTCCAGAGTGCTGCGTCCGCTGTCACGACTGTTGCCCGCCATGAGCCGATCCTTTCAGGAAGAGCGGGCCGTCGGTGCCGTCAGATGGGCAGAGGCTCGAAGGTCAGGGCCGCGCCCTCCAGCCAGAGATCCCCGCGCGCGTACAGCCGCTCTACCGGCTCTCCGGTCAGGCCGGGCAGGTCGGCGACGACGCGGTAACCCGCCTCGGCCTGGACGTAGGCGAGGTGACGGTACCCCTCGGGCCAGGCGAGCAGGCGCTCCCGGTCCAAGGCGGGGCGCTCGGCCGGATTGACGGGATCGAGCCGGTCCCGTTCGTAGATCGGCTGGCGGTGGCACAGCCGCCAGCCCTCCCGGCCGCGCATGAGGAAATCGTAGAAACGGCCGTGACAGGTGACATCGACCTCGACCCCGGTCACCCTCGCACGCTGCAGGATCGTCATCTTCGTCTGCGCGATCGCGCGCTCCCCCGAGAGGTCCACGGAACACCCGTGAAGCTGATGCCAGATGCGGACCCCCTTCTCCCACCCGCGGCGGCTCGCCTCAATGAAATCGTGCGCCGAACCCTGGAACCAGGTCGCGCTCATCGTGCCATCGTCCGACCAGAGCGTCGCGAACCGGCACCAGTCGCCCGCGTCGCGCCAGACCACCCAATCGTTGATGAGCGCGCGGATGCTGCGCTCGTCGCCTTCCCTGAGTTCGTTGTGCTGCTGCACCGAGACCACCTCTCTATGGGATCGATGACCATCGCACCGCCCGGGCCCGCTTCCAGGCCACTGATGGATCCCACTGAGCGGACGCCGGCGCTGGTGGGCTGATCACTTGGGCCGGATCGTGGACGCTGACGATCGAAAGGAGAGCCACGTGAACCCAACGACGGTCGCGGCTTCACCAGCAATGGACAACCTCGAACGGCAGGTTCGGGCCAGCTTCGACCGGTCCGGCAACGACCGGCTCCGCATGCTGCTGCAGTCGCTCACGGCGCACCTGCACGCCTTCCTGCGGGAGAACAACGTCACGATCGAGGAGTGGTACGCCGGGGTCGACTTCCTGACCCGCACCGGCTGGACTTGCTCGGAGACCCGACAGGAATTTGTGCTCCTCTCCGACGTCCTCGGCGCGAGCATGCTGGTCGAGGTCCTTGCAGAGGCGCGCGGCGAGGGCGAAGGAGCCACCGAGCGCACCGTGCTGGGACCGTTCCACATGACCACCTCACCCGAGCGCGAACTGGGCTCGTCAATCGCGGGCGCGGGCGGCGAGCGTCTCCTGGTCTATGGCCGCGTGAGCGACACAACCGGCGCGGCCGTCCCCTCGGCCACCATCGATGTATGGCAGGCCGACGGCGAGGGCTACTACGACGTGCAGCTCCCGGATGTGGCCCCGCCGGGCAGTGGCCGCGGGCTGTTCACGACGAACAGCGCCGGCTGGTTCTACTTCGAGACCGTCGCGCCGGCGCCGTACCCGATCCCCAGCGATGGGCCCGTCGGCGAGCTGCTGGCCGCTGCCTCGCGGCCGGTGTACAGGCCGGCCCACATCCACTTTCAGGTCTCGGCCGCAGGCTGTCGGGAGGTGACCACGCACATCTTCCTGGCGGACTCCCCGCACCTCGACTCGGACGCGGTCTTCGCTGTGCGTCCGAGCCTTATCCGGCGACGACAGACCATCGACGGCGACCACGGCGACCTCGCCGACCTCGTGGTCGATCCCGGTGGCCCGCCCGTGCCGTCGATCGCCGAGGTGCTGCGGGTGGACCTGGTCCTCGCGCCGGACGCTGATGCCACGTCGTGGAGGTCCACGTGAACACAGCGACACGCTTCATCCACCAGTCCCATGCGTCACGGATCGTCTTCGGCCGCGGACGCCGCCACGAGGCCGCGCAGGAGCTGCGGGCCCTCGGCGTACGTGCTCCGCTGTGCGTGTCCTCGCCGGGATCCGCGGCAGCAGTAGCGGGTGTCGCGGCGAGCCTCGCGGACGAGGCCCTCGCCCCCGCTGCGACCTCGGACCGGGCGCGCATGCACGTGCCCGAGCACCTGGTCGACGAGCACGTGCGCACAGTCGCGGAGTCGGGTGCCGACTCGCTGGTCGCCGTCGGAGGAGGCTCAGCCATCGGTCTTGCGAAGGCGGTCGCCCTGCGCACCGGGTTGCCTATCGTGTGTCTGCCGACGACCTACTCGGGCTCGGAGATGACCGACGTCTGGGGTATCACGAAGGGAGGCGAGAAGCGCACCGGCCGGGACGCCCGGGTTCTGGCGCGCGTGGTCGTCTACGACTCCGAGCTGACCGACAGCCTTCCCCGATCGGTGAGTGGCCTCAGCGGCCTGAACGCGGTCGCACACGCGGTCGAGGCCGTCTACGCCCCTGACACCTCGCCGTTGGTGGCCGTCACCGCCGGTGAGGCGATCGCGGTGATGACCCGGGCCCTGCGCGGCCTGGACGGCGGTTGGAATGACCGTGACCGGGATGAGGCACTGTACGCTGCCTGGCTCTGCGGCATCTGCCTGGACTCGACCACCATGGGCCTGCACCACCGGCTGTGCCACCTGCTTGGCGGCAGGTTCCACACCCCGCATGCCGCCACCCACGCCTTGGTTCTGCCGTTCGTCCTGCGCCACCAGGAGCCCTGGCTGCCGGCCGCGCATCGCGAGCTGATGGCCCGCTCAGCCGACGGCGGGGACCTGTGTACGGAACTCCTACGCCTGGCCCGCGCCTTCGGCGCGCCATCCGGTCTGGGACAGCTTGGAGTCGGCCTTGACGACCTGGCGCCGATCGCGCGGCGACTGGCCCAGGGATCGCCCCCGGCATCAGCCCGAACGACGAGGAGAGCCTGCTGGCCCTGCTGCGCGCGCTCCACGAGGGCAGTCTCGCGCCGCCGATCGATTCCGTGGGGGCCGGCGAGTAGTGCACCGCTGAGGGGAACCGATGCGTTGGGGCACGCCGGTCCCCAGCCGTTCACCGGCGACATGTCACCGGATCGCCAAAGTCCCTCGGTCCCAGGAGGAGCCATGCCCAATCCACTGCTGATGCTGGACCCCAGGAAGCCCCCTCTGACACCACGGAACACACTCGACGACGCGGCTCTGCTCATCCTGCGTCTTGCCGTAGGCGGACTGCTTGTCATCCATGGATTCCAAGGGCTCGGCGACCCGGCGCATCGCATAGCGCTCTCCCGCGGCTTCGGGGTCCCGTTCCCGGAGGTGGCGAGTTGGCTCAGCATCCTGGGCGAGATCGGCACCAGCCTGGCTGTCGTGGCCGGTCTGCTCACACGGCTCTCGGCAGTGCTCATGACCATCCTGATGACGACGACGTGGCTGACCTCCAGCCTGGGCAAGCCCCTCATCGGGGGCGCTGAGCCGGGGCTGACGCACGAAAACTCCCTCTTCTTCGCCACGGGGGCGCTCGTGCTCTTCATCACTGGCGCCGGCCGGCTGAGTCTCGACGCCCGGTTCGAGGCATGGGCCCGGTCTCAGACGTGAGCCACGCCGGCAGCGGACACTCCGGCCTCGGCGACGGCGGCTGCGACGTACGCCACTGCCGCCTGAAGCTGCGCCTACAACCTGAAGAGCTACACGGCTACCACCGCACTCAAGGGCCGCGCCACGCAGGCCCTCTCCCCATTCAACCTGGAGCTGAAGGGCACCGAGTCCGCGGCGTCACCGTTGACGGGCACACGGTGCACTGGTCGCGGTCGGGCCAGGAGCTGCGGGTCACCTGACCTGCTGTCGGAGCGGCGAGTGAGCCGGGCGATCCCGAAGCGGCCGTGGTGCAAGCACTTGCACCGGTCCGCCGCGCTGAAGGCCAACCCCTTCGCACACAGCCGGCTCGTCGCCGAATCCCCCGGTACCGACCCGGCCTCCCGACTGCGCGGCGTGCTGAGTACCATCATCGCCGCACTGCGCGAAAACCACGGTGCGGCACAGTACCAACGCCTCCTCACCCTCACCTTCCTGCAAGGTCCTCTCACTCGGGAAGCCGCAGCGGCCCGCCACAACCTTTCCTACAGCACCTACCGCCGCCGCCTTCCCCAAGCGCTGGCTCTGGTCCGCGAAGAACTCTGGGCCCGCGAACTCCACGGCATAAACAGCTCCTGACCCGCCCACTCGCCTGCGGGAGCGACTCGCCTCCTCACCGAGGTGAATGGCACCCTCGCTCTCCGTTCACTACGGATATCTGCATGCCGAAGCCCGTGCCCAGCGCCCCGCCGCTTGACCATGAGGCCAAGCGCTTCCCGGCCGCGTTCGTCGTCCGCGAAGGCTCTGCGGACGGGCCTGGCTCGACGGCGCGCGTCCCCTGAGCGCGGCTGGAGTGGTTGAAGTGTCATCTGGCCCCTCAGGTGCCCCAGGGGCCCGTTCGCGCCGGTTCCGAAAGGGCCGGGCTGTCCGAAAGAGGGCTCATCGAGTTGCGCTCGTGCTCGCCCCACCGGAACCTTCAACTCCTGAAAGCTCCGCGGCATGTTGAGGGCGAAGCATTCAACCACATGTACATATTCGGTCAGCGCGACGAGGAGTATATGGTGCATAGTTGGATTAAATGGAACGCGGCGTTTGCAGGAGTCGTCACAACATTGATTCTCCCGCTCGGCCTGTCCGCGCCGGCCGCCGCCGGAGACCGGACATCCGAGCCGGCCCCGGCCTGCGTGGCGATGTACGAGAGCTGGCGATACACCGATGCCGCCAACAACTGCGCGGACACCGTGGGTGTGATGGTCGTCTACCAGGACGGCGCGACCGGCCTGTGCTCCACGCTGCCGCCGGGCGCGTCCAGCACGGTCGGGGAGGGATACCTCGGCCGGCACGGTCACCCCGACCACCTGGCGGCCTGCGAGCCGTCCTGAGTCCACTGCGCCGGATCACGGAGGCTGTTCGCCCCACGAGATCGCCCGGTCGTACGGCGCGCCGGAGAGCCAGCCGCCGGCCCCGTCGGCGACCACGACCGCCGCGCAGGCACGGCGACCATGTTCATGGCATCGCCCTCCGCGCCCCTGAACTGTGAGCGGCGTTCAGAGCTGAACGAATGGTGGCTTGGTCACTGCACATGCCACGACCGAGGGTCCGCGGTCCGCGTGGTCTGTCGAGCCGGACTTGGGCAAGCCAGACCTCGAGGGCCAGGTGTTCGTTGCGGCGGCGGCGCAGGAGCGCGGCCAGGCGGCGGGCACATGTCGAGCCCAGAGCGGGCCAGCGTTCGCGCAGGTGGGTCAGGAGCTTGCGTTCGGCGTCCGTGAGGTACTCGGGGCGACACCTGGTCGAACGGGATAAATGGCTGCCTGGCGGACTCTGGCGTGGGGCGATGCCCGTGACGCCATGGCGGCCGCGACACCCCGGCCCACTCTGCGTCGCTCAGGAAACGGTCCCTAGCGGTGACCAGATGCCGGCTCTGGCCGAGCGATGTGGCTGGTCTCGGCCCGTAATGCTCCCGCGCTTGCCAACAGGGCCGACGGGTCGGCTCCTGCCGGACAAGCTGCGAGCACACCGGCTGGTCGCCCCCGGGACCCTGCTGCGCCGGCGCCGACGTCCGGTGACACGGAATGGCAAGCAGGGCACCGGGGGGCGGCCATCACCGGGAGCTGCGCATCGGGCGCTTGCGTCGGAGGTCGAAGACCAGGGATGCCAGGCTTCCCGCCAGGGCGGCAGAGGCCACGATGGTCTGCCAGAGCGGCCCGTCGGAAAGCAGGTTGGAGACCAGGTAGCCGAGAGTGATCAACACGACTATCACGGCCTGGACGTCCTGGCGCAACCACCACCGGGAACCGGACCTCTCCTGCTCGGCCAGCTTGAGGGCATACAGTTCCACGGGCCCGAACTCGTCCTGGGGCGCGCCGCCCGTGGCGATGAGGTGATGCGCGGCATCGCGGGTGAGTTCGGCTGCGCGGTCGTGGGAGATCGCGTGCCGTTGTCGGAGGAGTTGGTGGAGTTCACGCAGCCAGTCCTCGTCCCGGCTGTGGGCGTCCGTCTGGCGTGTCATGGTGACCCCTTCGTGATGGGAAACCGGTCCGCTGCGGGTGGCCGACCAGAGCAGAACGACACCCAGCATGCACAGAGCAGGGGCGGGCAGCCGACCGAGGCGGGTGATAGGCAGGGTGGTGAAGGCCACAGCCGCGAGCATCACGGCCACCAGGGCGGTCAGGCCCCACGCGGCGGCGGCGCGTAGCCGAGAGCCCGAGAAAGTGAGCGCAAGGCAGGCGCTGATAAGAGCAACGGCGGTAAGTGCACTGCCAGTCAGTCCAGCCGGGGTCACAGACAGCATGGTTCCGCTGCCGCCCCAGAGAAAAACGCCCACTATCAGTGTGACCACGCCGATCTGGGCGAGGGCGGAGGAGAGATGGTCAGCACGGGTCAGGCCATCTGCGTGCAGACCGGCGCGTGCCTCGGGCGGTATGCGCTCGCTGATCACGGTGTCGGCGTACTCGTCGGGCGCGCCGAAGGCTTCATACGGTGTCTCGCCGCTGTCCGCGCAATGCTGGGCAACCTCGTCGAGCACCGTGTCGGCCGTAGTGGTGTCCACCGACCGCGCCGCCAGTGCCAGCCGCGTCCGGGCGTTCCATTGGGTGGTCTCATCCGTCATGACAAGTCCTTCGCGTTTTGGGCCAGGAGGCGGTTCATCGCCTCGGAGAAGCGCTGCCAGCTCGCCGCCTCCTCGCGTAGCCGGTCACGCCCCGCGTCGGTGAGTCGGTAGACCTTGCGGCCCGGACCACCCTCGCCGGGCTCCCAGCGGGCCTCGACCAGCCCTTCGGTCTCCATCCGGCCAAGCACCGGATACAGCGCACCACCGCGGACGGTGCCGAACCCGTGTGCAGCCAACTGCCGCACCAGGGCGTACCCGTGCTGGTCGGCCTCGGCGAGTACGGCGGCGAGCGCCAGAGGTAGCGCCCCGCGCAGCCAGCCTGCGGAGGGTTCGGCAGTGGGCATCCCGTAATCCCCTTCGCTCCTACTCCACTTTATCGACTAGTTCGCTTTCAGACTAGTGCGGAACTGATCCAGCGTCCAGCCAACGGGTTGTCGGCCAACGAGCTCGTGCATGGTTGGTGGTGAGGCGTCAGGACCTTCGGCAGGGCTCGGTGTTCACACCTGCCGTGTCGGGTTCAGGTCCGCGGTCCGCTGATGCGACAGCAGGCCGGCGACCGCCTGAACGGTGTCGCTCATGCGTTCGCGGCGGCCGAGGTGGCGGGCAAGGGCCCGCCAGTTCTTCAGGTGGGCGATGCCGTGCTCGACCCGGATACGTCGCGAGGAATGTGCCTTGCGCTGCCGCTCATGCATCTCCTCGCACCAGTCCGGGGCGTTCTTCTTGAACTTGCGGTGCGGTGGTGTCACCACGCGCCCGCCGGTCCGGGCGGCTCACCGGCTCAGGACTGCCGCAGAAGGTGCTTGGCTCCTACGACGTGACGGCTTCGACCCGCGTGGCGTCGGCCGCAGCACGCCGGCGACCTGCGAAAGAGTTCGTCGAGGGCGAGGTCGGGGCCATGAGCCGCAGCAGCGCGGCCACTTGCCCCCGTACGCGCACACCGCGACGGGAAGCGGGGAACGCGCGGACCGGCGCCGAGCAAGGGGCCGTCTCGCGGACGGCATGGAGGCTGCCGCACACCACCACCGCGAACACCGCGCGCGACATGGACCGGATCCGGGCGGCGCTGGTGAATCGTTGCGTGACACCTCCGGCAGGAGATTGACATTGATGGAAGCAATTCTTCATAATTGAAAAGCGCAGTTGAGCTCCGAGATCGCAATCGTGCCCACGGGGTTGATCTGCGATGTTCAAGGCCGACGGCGCGGCGGTGGTCGAGCGCGCCGCCTAGGATCTGTCGTCAAATGTCACGCCCACATCAGCAGCGATGCGAGGGTGATGGCCGCTTGGTAGGACTCGGCGGTCTTGTCATAGCGGGTGGCGATGCCGCGCCACTGCTTGAGGCGGTTGAAGCACCGTTCGACGACGTTGCGCCGCTTGTAGACGTGCTTGTCGAAGGCCGGCGGACGTCCGCCACGGCTGCCGCGTCGGAGCCGGTTGCGGATCTGGTCGGACCGTTCCGGGATGGTGTGCCGGATGTTCCGTTGCCGCAGCCAGGTGCGTATGGCCTTGGAGCTGTAGCCCTTGTCGCCGATGACGTGGCCGGGGCGGACCCGGGGCCGCCCGGTCCCAGCCGGGGCACCCGGATCGCCTTCATCACGGCGGTGAACTGGGTGCAGTCGTTGGTGTTCCCGCCGGTGACGGTGAAGGCGAGCGGTCGCCCCACAGCGTCGCAGGCCAGGTGGATCTTGCTGGTCAGGCCGCCTCTGGACCGGCCGAGTCCCGGGGCGCAAAGCCCCCTTTTCGCGCCCCGGCCGCGTGCTGGTGGGCCCGGACAATCGTGGAGTCGACCGACACCAGCCACTCGATGTCCCCGGCCGCGTCGGCCCTGGCCTGGGCGGCCCGGAGCATCCGCTCGAAGGTGCCGTCCTTGGCCCACCGGCGGAAGCGGGTGTGCAGCGTGGCCCAGGAACCGTACCGCTCGGGCACATCCCGCCAGGCCGTACCGGTCCGGAACTTCCACACGATCCCGTTGAGGACCGTCCGGTCGTCCAGCCGCCTGCGGCCCCGCTCGGACCGGGGCAGCAACGGCTGCACGAAGGCCCACTCGGCATCGGACAGTTCATGGCGACGTATCACCCGACCATGATCCCCGACCGAAGATCATTTGACGACAGATCCTAGGGGCGCGCATGCTGTGGCTCGAGGACGGCGGCACCACGGCATGCACGGATGCCCGGAGCCGTTGCGCTCCGGCCGAGCGGTTCCGCCTCGAACTCGGCGCCGCCGTCGAGGTCAACCTGTCGCGGGAAGCCCGAACCGACGCGATCGGCGCCCTGCTCGCTGGCCGTGTCGACCTTGTTCGCTTCCGCCGGCTTCTCACTGCTGGTCCTAGAAGGGGATCATCATGGCTTACATCGGACTTACACCGCGCGCCCCTGAACTCGTCGGCCGGCGCCGTTTGGGCAGTGCGTGGAGGTCCGAAACTCTGGTGAAGCGGTGGCAGCGCGTCGCGGACGCCCACCCGGACCGGGAGGCCGTCGTGACCCCGGACGGCCCGCTGAGCTACGCCGAACTGCCGCGCGCGAGCCAAAGAATCACCGTGGGTCTCCTTCGCCAGGGACAGAGCGGCAACTCCATCGGCACCATTTTGGCCCGGTACGGCCTGCTCAAGGCATGGCTGGTACCGGTGTGCACGCTTCCGGCTCACCGAGACCACGAGATCGAGGCGAATTGCGCGGCGCGCCGGTACTCAGTGGGACGCCCGATCAGCGAGCTGGACGACCTCGTGGTCCTCGCACCGGGCACCGAGACCGCGCTCCAGTGAGGTCGGCGAGCTATGTGTCCGCGGCCCTCTATCGATCAGCGGCTACTTCGACGCCCGACCCGAGGTGGAAGCTGCGACTACAGCTGAGCACAACGCTGGAGCCTTCACCTCCAGCAGGTTCTACCGAACCGGCAACTGGGCATGGTCCGCTTCGAAGAGGGCTATCGCCGCTTTCTCCGTTGAGGGCAGGATCAAAGACATCGACTGCGGCGGTGAAAAGCGTGGCTGCGGTCGACATGAACACTATGCAGGTCATGATCGCGACGCGGTTCGAATCCGAATCGAGTGCGCCCACCGGCTGACCAGATGACCGTCGAGCGAGACCTAGCGGGTCGGGCGAACGGAACAGCAGGCACACCTCGCCGCAGTATCCGCAGCAGCGTTATAGAGGGCAATTCATTTCCGTGATACGACACCTGGCCGGTAAACCGGGTCCACCGATTCAAAGCTTCCGAGTACTCGGAACCCGCAACGGCGGCGCACATCAATGCCGGTCCGTTGTCTGGTCATCGAGGTGGAACCCCCGCCGACGCTCCGAGGCACCCTGCGCACGCGGGCAGATAAGACGTCTGTTAGATGCCATCCCAAAGCCGGATCCCCACTTTCCTGCCGACACCATGTCCGTGCGAGACCTGCTGTCCTGCTCATAAGTCCATGAGGGCGCGCCTGCGCTCGCCGAATCTATCCCTAGGGAATTACTTCGTGCGTTCCATAGCAAGTACGCCCAACTCGTCGACTGAACAGTCGCCGCCAGGACATCATCCACCCGTCTCGGCCGGCAGACTCGGATTCCGTCTCATTGGTATCATTTCCGTAACTATAGCCACCGTGCCGCTATCTATTCTCAGCCTGGGCCACGAGATTGCAACCCGCGTAGCGGGCTCATTTACTTGGGGCATGCTGTTGTTCGGCGGCCAGGCCATCATTCTCCTCTCATCTGGCTTCTGGTACGACCGCGCATGCAGCATTCAGCTCGATAGTCCACGAGCCGCTGCGAAGCCTTTCGATATGGGGAGCGACCGGTGACGCACTCCCCTTCCTACCTCTTGACTGTGGCCGATAACGCCTCGATCACGCCATTTATCTCCTTGATGCTGGCCATGATGATCTCTTTCCTTCTGTGCCTGATCGTCGGGATCAGCAGCGACGACAGGGTCGTCGAGTTCTTCAGCGCTAACCGCTCTCTGCCCGCAGCCTGGAACACTTTGGCCCTGTGCGGCGACCACATTTCGACTACCGTCCTTCTCAGCGGGGTCGGAGCTGTTAGCCTCGGCGGCTACGACGGTATGGTCGTTGCCCTCAGCGCCGTGGCTGGTTTCGTGATTATGGTTCCTCTGGCCGAGCCCCTACGCAACACCGAGCGCTTCACACTAGGCGGTGTTCTGGAGAGCCGTATAGGCGGCAGCAATGTCAGAACCGCAGGCGCGGTGGTCACAATCGCCGTCTGCGTCCCCCTTTCGGTCATCCAGCTTGTGGTGGTAGGCGATGTCGTTGCCTACGTCCTGGGGCTGAATCTTGCCTGGGCTTCACAGATCGGCACCATTCTCATCGGCCTGTTGGTCGTCTCCTACGCGGCCTTCGGTGGAATGCGCGGCACAAGTTTGGTCAAAATCGGCAACGTACTTCTTACCTTCGGTGTGTTTTTGGTGCTGATCTGGACGGTGCTGAAACGGTTCGACTGGGAAGTCGGCAGTATCCTGGAAACTGCCGGACGTCAGGGCGGCGGGGCGAGCGAATTCTACTCATCTGGAACTTTGTTCGGCGAGACGACGGTCGGCCGACTGAACCTCCTCTCATTGTGCCTCACCCTCGCTCTGGGCCCCATCGTGCTGCCTCACATTGTCATGCGTATAGCTTCTTATACCCACGGGGTGGCCGCTCGGCGCGCCGCAACTCTTGCACTTCCAATCATGGCGCTTATCTTCACCGGAATTGTGATCGTCGGACTGAGTGCAGCAGCCCTGGTGGGTAGTCATTCCATAACGGTCAGCGATCCACAGGGCTACTCCTCTATGGTCATGCTAGTTGACAGCATGAACAGCAAACCGCTGGTCACCTTGATCGCGTGTGCGGTCTTCATAACTGCCCTCAGTACGCTCTCTGGGCTCCTCCTTTCTGCCGCAGCATCGGTGGCTCATGACCTCTATGCGCACGTGGTTTTGCGAGGTCGCATTGCAGAAAATCGGGAGGTGGCACTGACCAGATGGGTCATAGTCATCTTCGGAGCAATCAACGTTTTTCTGGCAGTGGCTTTTCACCATTGGAACGTCGTTGCTCTGGTTTCCTTCGCAGCAGCGCTCACTGCTTCAACAGTGCTACCTGCCCTGGTTTACGGTTTGTTCTGGAAAGGCTTCACCAACAGAGGCCTGCTGTGGACCCTCTACGGATCGTTGACATCGTGTGTCATTCTTGAAGTATCCAGCCTGGCCGTATCCGGTCGGCCGCAATCGCTACTGCCGCAACAGGACTTCCACTGGTTCCCTTTGGAACATATCGGACTGGTCACCATTCCCGCTGGATTCCTTCTTGGCTGGCTCGGAAGCCAAGCAGGAGGCGGACGGGCCAGTCTCCGTGAGAGCCGCCGGCGACGAACCGCTGGGCCGAGTCCGCAGGCCTGGTGATGGCCGCAAGAAGGCCGCAGACCTTGATCCCGCGTGCTTAGGCAGGGCAGCGATCGTAGCCTTACCGATGTAACCGGAACCGCCGGTAACGAATCCCTTCATCAGCCTTGCACCTTAGCTGCGCTGCACCCGGCGTCTGAATCGCCGGAACCGGGGCTACGGGCAGAGGAGTACGGACGGCCCAGTGCACGAATCGATCGCCCCGTCGACCGGCGAGGTGGTGGGCACCTTCCACTCCACGGGCCGGGCCGAGGCCGAGGCCGCGATCACGGCCGCGCGCACCGCGTTCGACACCACGGGCCGGTCTCGGGCCGCCGCGCCGCGCGCCAAGGCGATCTACGAGTTGGCGGACAACCTGGCAGCACGGGCGGACGATCTCGCGACCACGTTCTCCCGGGAGAACGGCAAACTGCTGCGGGAGACGACCTGGGAGGTCGCGCCGGCGGTGGACTGGCTGCGTTACAGCGCAACCTACGCGCCGGTCCAGGTTGCCGGTCGTGCTGCCGAGCCCGCGCCCGGCCTGTACTTCCAGTCGGTCCCCGAGGCCGCGGGCGTCGCTGGGATCATCTCGCCCTGGAACTCACCGATCGTTCTCACTGTCCGGGCGATCGGCCCCGCGCTCGGCGCCGGATGTACGGTCGTGGTGAAGTCGCCCGGCCGGACCGCGCTGACCAACGCTTAGCTGGGCGAAGTCGTCGAGGACTCTCCGCCTCGTTGCAGTCGGTCCAGGTGGGGCCGGCGAACGACCCGAGCGGCCAGCTGGGCCCGCTGGGGCCGACGTTGCTTGGCGCCGGCCCCTTTTCGCGCGCGGCACTTCCGATCGTCCCTCTTGTCCGGCCGGACATGGTCGTGGCCCGAAGCGGTGACGCCTCCCCACCGACGTCGGGACCCTGCCGGGATAGATCGTGGGCGGGCGCCGCTCGCGGCAGCGGGATTGGGGGGAACTATCCTGGCGCCATGACTCGGACGAAAAATTCTGAACGCTCAGGAAAGGCAAAGGGTCCTACGAATCGGCGTGGGCTGGTCGAGAGCGAGATCTACGAGCACGCCACGCGCCTGTTCGCCGAGAAAGGTTTCGCGAGCACCACGCTGCAGGATATCGCCGACGCCCTCGGCGTGACCCGGCCGGCCGTCTACTACTACTTCAAGACGAAGGAGGCGATTCTCGCGCGCCTGGTCGGCGAGATCACCCAGACCTCCGCCGCGGACGTGCACGAGATCGCCGATCGTAGCGACCTCGCCCCAGCCGAGCGGCTGCGCCGGATGACCCGGCTGAACGTCTCCCGAATCGTCGCCCAGGCCGCACGGTTCAGGCTGCTCGTGAAGTCCGAGTCCGAGCTGCCGGAGGAGATCTCGCACGCTCACCGAGAGGCCCGCCGAGAAGTCCTGTCGGCGTTCGTCCGAGTCGTGCAGGATGGCATCCGGTCCGCGGATTTCCGCCCCATCGACGCCCGGACGGGCGCCCTCGGGGTCATCGGGCTCTGCAACTGGGTCGCCTGGTGGTATCACGAGGGCGACGACACCGAGGCCGTGGCCGACACACTCGCCGAGATGGCAGTGGCCAGCCTGCGCCGCGCCGACGAGCGGCTGCCCCGAGAGCGTGGTACCGACGGGGCGATCGCATTGCTCCGCGAGGACATCGATCATCTCGAGCAATTGCTCGCCGACCAGCGCAAAGAGGGCTAACGCTCCGTCATGATCTGCGTGGCACGCGGCTCCCTCGATCCGGCGAGCGGTGCCTGCCGCAGCCGCGATCTGACCGGGCGACAGCCCACACAGCACGCCCAGTTCGAGCCGGGCCTGGTGCATCAGGCCCGACGACGCACGGGTGCGGGGGGCGTCACCGCCCGTGATCAAGAACACGTGCGCACCGTCGGGCACTCGGACGCGTTACGGATGGCGGCAGCCGAACGCACAACGTCCCGCCCTCTCGCCCTGCTCCCTTCCCCGGCGAACACGCGAGCGACATCGAACTCGCTGATATTGATCATGAACCCGACTGCCAAGTGACTCCCACGATGACGCCCGGACAACACCCACGGAAGCTGACACGCCCAGGCGGACGGTGAGACTCCTTCGTGGACGAGGACGACCTCTGCGTCGGTCTCAGGCCAGGGGAAACCTCTTCGCCAGCCAGCCGCCCATCTCGGCAGCGGCCAGGGAGGCACCCGTCGGTTCGCCCTTCGCGATCGGGCCACCGAAGTGCGTGCCCGCCACGCGAGTGACTGTGAGGTCGCGCGCACCCAGCGCCGCCGACATCTCGGTGATGTCACTGGGGAAGCACGCTTGATCGCCGGAGAGCTCCACGAGCAGCGTCGGGGCGGTGACCCCGGGAGCCGCCCGCACAAAGCCGGCGTTGCTCGACAGAGCCGACCAGGTTGACAACCACGCCTCCGGGGTTACCTGGCGGGCGAATCCGACAAGCCCGTAGTTGGTGAGATCGGGCCTACGCCCGAACAACGAGCCGTACGGCCGGTCGTTCGGGTCGAGCGAGAGATCGATACAACGCAGATCCGCGTCCGTTCGGTAGATCGTCATCAGGCGGGGAGCGATCGCCCGCCGCCGATCGGTAGTCGAATCGCCTCGGCGGGCCTGCGCAGCCTCAGCGACCCGCTCCCGCGCCACCACGTCGAGCCGTTCAACCCGGGCCAGTTGGGCAGCGCGGTAGCGGTCGACGAACTGGGGGGGGTAGTGCGAACTCTCCGGTGGCGGGGCGAACCCGTTGGCCGAGGCGAACGGATTCAACTCGGGATCGACGGAGAGGGGGTCCTGCTCGTCCTTGATCGAGGGGTCGATCAGCCGGGACAACAACATCCCCTGCCCGGGGTGTGGTGCCATGAAGACCGCCCCGTCCGCTGAGGGCAGTGTGGCGTCGACGAGCCCTGACGGGCGGCCCGCTGGGGTCATAGCCACGCGACGGTCACCGACCAGGCCCGCCTGCTCGTGGTAGTAGGCGTAGAGAGCGCCACCACCCGAGTGCCCGAGCGTGACGATATGTGCGAAGCCGCGGTCGCGCAGGAATGAAAGGCCGGCGGCGAGATCGAGCAGCGCCTGCTCGTGCACGAGGGCGACGTCGTTGTTGACCGAGCGGGTGCCCTGTGTCCAGACCGCCGCGCCACGTGCCAGCAGCTCCGAAACCAGCGGGTGGTGTGTGACGTCCTGGCGGGGGTGAGCGAGAGAGACGACAGTCTCCGCGCCGGGCACGGTCCGCAGCACCCCGTCGACGGAGGCGCCGTCCGCGGTCGTCAGCCGGTGCAGGGAGATAACGGTGCCCGCCGGAGGATCGGCGACCGGCAGGTGACGACCGGTGCCGAGCCGCTCGGGGCTCACCTGGGGCTTCACGCGCAGCGCGTCCTTGTCCCACTGAGTGATGATCGCGCCACCTCCGGTGCCCGCCACACACGAGTACCAGACAGCGTGGCGCATTCCGGTAGCCCGCCGGTCGATCGTAAGTTCGGTGTCCGTGGACAGCTCGAAGTAAGGCCCGACTGAACGGACGTCGACCGCCGCCATCGCCTCGGCCTGCCGGACCAGTCCTTCGTTCTCAGGCACGTCGAGCACGTAGAGCGTGATCACGAAACCCTCCCGGTCTGCTCGGCTGCGGACTGCTCTGCGGACCAGGCCTCGGCCTTGGTCACGATCAGTTCGGCCTTGCGGGCGACCAGCGCAGCCATCGAGGGGTTGGGCTCCGCGACGACGTCGAGGAGGGCCTCGATCGTCAGCTGGGCGTCCAGGTCCTCCTGCGGGAGCACCGGACGCAGGGCGCGGGTTATCTCGAACATGTAACCGTTCGGGTCGTGGGTGTAGATCGACTCGATCGTCTCGTGCTGCAACTGCAGCTCGACCGGCCACTCGCTGGCGTCGAGCCTTCGCCGGTACTCGAGCAGGTCCTCCTCGGAGTCGACGTGCAGGGCCAGGTGGCGGGAGCGCACGAAGTAGTCCGGCACCTCGGGGCCGAACCGCGCGTAGGCGTCGCCCTTCGCCGCAACAGGATCCTCGGGTGCGGCCCCGCCCGCGACGTCCCGTTCCAGACCGAAGTAGTAGAAGAACGCAATCCGGTCGTCGTTGCCGATGTCGAAGAAGAAGTGAATGAAGTCGGGGTGATTTTCCGGGCCCCAGCCTGCGGCGCAGATCGAGTGCACCACGGGAAAACCGAGGACGTCTCGGTAGAAGCGGACCGTGCCCGCAGGATCGAAGGTCGGGAAGGCGACGTGGTCCACCCCGCGGACCAGCTGACGCAGCTCGGACATGGTGATCTCCTCTCAGGCGTGAAGCGAGGCGCGGGAGCCGAGCAGGCTCCCCGCTCTGGGCAGGACGGGCGCGAGGCCGAGAGCGCGCAGCACACCGAAGGCACCTGCGGTCGCTGCCGACAGCACCGGAAGGCCGAACTCCTCCTCGGCCGCCGCGATCAGATCGAGCGAGGGCATCTGCACACAGCAGGAAAGCACCAGGGCATCGACATCGCGCAGGTCGAGTGAACGAGCGGCCCGCATGATCCGGGCACCTGGGATGCACCCGACCTCGGCGTTGTCACCGACGCCGAGGCTGCGCCAGTCGGCGACCTCGACGCCCGCGCCGCCCTCGGCGACCGGCGTGCGCAGGTATTCCACGACCTGTTCGGCGAGCGGAGTGAGGTAGGGCATGACAAGTGCGACCCGGCGGGCCTGAAGCTCCTGGAGAGCCTCAACCAGCGCACCTGCGCTGCTGCGCACCAGCGCCTGCGAGCCCCCCGTCGACAGTTGTTCGGCGACCAGCGACTCGACCCGGGTGTGCTCGCCGGGGCCGCCCGCCATCAGGGCGACGAGGCAGGCGTACAGCAGTACGTCCGGACCGGCGTCACCGAGTTCAAGGACGCAGCGTTCGCGCTGTGCGTTCATGGCCGCCAGCTCGGCAGCGGACACGGCGCGCATTCGCATCCGTGAGGAGTGGAACGAGAAGCGAGCGTGCTCGTGGCGCCCCAGGAGCGCCGGCAGCTCCGTCTCCACCGTGACGTTCGAACTCGGGACGACCAACCCCACGCGGTGAATTCCCACCGTGGCACCTCCGGCGGTAGATTGACATCAATGGAAGTTATTCTACGTCATTGAAAGTGGCGTCAGAAGGAGGAGTCAAGTGAGCGAACGGCGGGTGGCCGTCATCGGGGGCGGCCCAGGCGGGCTCTACGCGGCCGTGTTGATCGGTCTCACGTGCCCGGACCATGAGGTCACGGTGTACGAGCACAACGCTGACGGGCAGACGTTCGGGTTCGGGGTCGGCCTGACGGCCAGCACTCTCAGCAGCCTGGACGCGGCCGACCCGGTGTCGGCGGCGGCGATCCGCCGGGCCGGTCATCTGGGCCGCGGCCTGGATATGCGGGTCGGAGCGGGTGTGGTCCTCGATGGCGGGGACAACATCGCCATCGGACGAGCCTCCCTGCTGGAGATCCTCCGTCAGCGCGCCCTCGAGGCCGGCGCGAGGATAGAGAACGCCCATGTCGAGGCGTCCGAGCTCGACGCGGACCTCGTGATCGCTGCAGACGGGGTGCGCAGCGCCACCCGCGAGAAGCTGGCAGCCGAGTTCGCCGCCCGGGTGGACCTGGACGATGCTCTCTACCTGTGGGCGGGTGTGGACTTCGCCCTGGACCGGGCAACGTTCCTCCCGGCTCGCACACCGCACGGGGTGTTCGTCGTCCACGCCTACCCTTACGGACCGAACCGGAGCACGTTTTTGGTCGAGACGGACGACGCGACCTGGCGACGGGCCGGGCTCCAGACCACGGACGCCCGTACCCCGGGCGGCTCGTCGGACGAAGAGAGCCTTGACCACCTCTCCGAGGTGTTCGCGCACATCCTCGGAGGCCGACGGCTGCTGGGCAACCGGACCCGCTGGCAACGATTCGCGACCATCAGCTGCGGGCGCTGGCGGCACAACAACGTGGTGCTGCTCGGCGACGCAGCACACACCGCCCACTACTCGATCGGCTCGGGGACCAAGCTCGCGATGGAGGATGCCATCGCGCTGGCCGCGGCCCTGCGTGGCGAGACGGACGACGCGACGGCGCTGGCCCGCTACGAGAGCGAGCGCCGCCCCCGGGTCGAGCGGTTCCAACGGATCGCGGAGCACAGCCACCTTTGGTGGAAGGTCTTCCCGCGCCGGCTCGACCTCGCTCCGGCCACGATCATGTCATCGTTCATGACCCGGGCCGGGAATATCACCGTCGACGGTTTCGCCACCCTGCACCCAGACGTCGTCGCGGATGCCACCGAGGCGTTGACCGGCAGCAGGCCGACCACAGCACAGGCCGGTGAGCCGGACGCGCTCGCCGATCTGGTCCTGGAGGACCACACGGTCACAGAGCTGAGCTCCGACACCGCGATCGTGCCCACGGAGCCGATCGCCGACGTCTGGGGAGCCGACGGCGCGGCGGTGGTCGAGCGAGCACGCGGACTACAGGCCCGCGTGCTCTGGCTCGAGGACCGCGACGCCACGGCGCGCGCGGACGTCCTGAGCCGCTTCGCCCTGGCCGAGCGGCTCCGTCTCGACCTCGGCGCCACCGTTGGTGTCGACGTGCCTCGGTCTGCCCGGGCCGACGCAGTCGGCGCCCTGCTCGCCGGTCGGGTTGATCTCGTCCGCTTCCGCTGACCACTCGCTGCAGATCCAAGGAGGGATCATCGTGGTTCACATCGGACTCACGACCCGCGCCCCTGAGCTCGTCGACCGGTACCGCCTGGCCGGTGCGTGGCGGGCCGAAACACTTGCGAAACAGTGGCAGCGCGTCGCGGACGCCCACCCGGATCGGGAGGCCGTCGTCGCCCCGGACGGGCGGCTGAGCTACGCCGATCTATCACTCGCGAGTGACCGGATCGCCGTCGGCCTCCTGGACCAGGGACTCGTCCCCGGCGACCGGGTGATCGTCCAGAGCGCCAACTCCGTCGGCACCGTTTCGGCCTGGTACGGCCTGCTCAAGGCAGGGCTGGTACCGGTGTGCACGCTTCCGGCTCATCGACACCATGAAATCGAGGCGATAGCGCGGCGGGCCGGAGCCGCGGCGCACCTGGTCCAGGAACAACCGCGGTTCGACGTGCACACATTCGCCGAGGAGCTGGCCGCGGCGGTGCCCACCCTGCGGGTGCGGCTCACGCTCGGGGCCGGCCGAGACACGGCAGGGACCAGGATCGAGGACCTCGCCGGAACCGGGGACCCCGAGGCCGCGCGGGCGCGGGTCGAGTCCATCCAGGCGGCCCAGAGCCCGGACGACATCGCCGTCCTCCAGCTCTCCGGCGGCACTACCGGGACCCCTAAGCTGATCCCGCGGCTGCACCACGAATACTGGTACAACGCTGAACGGTACGCCAAGGTGCTGGGCTGGGACGTCGACGCCCGGGTTGCCCACCTGCTGCCAATCATCCACAACGCCGGAATAGTGTGCGCCCTGCACGCCCCGCACAGCGTGGGAGCCACCGCCATCCTGCTGCCCCCCGACCCCGAGGTCGTCCTTCCCGCCGTGGCAAAGGAACACGTGACCGACCTGATCGTGGGTACCCCGATGGCCGCGTTGAGTGGGCCGCTGCTGGAGCGCGGGGAGCATTTGAAGCGGGTCATCCTCTCCGGTTCCAAGCCCCCGAGGGCATGTTCGAGGCATTCGAGGCTGCCGGGGTGTGGGCTGGACAGCTCTACGGCATGGCCGAGGGCTTGTTCACCGTCACCCCACTCGACGCACCCCGTGCGGCGCGCCGGCACTCCGTGGGAGTCCCGATCAGCGAACTGGACGCCGTTGTGATCCTCGCGCCGGGCACCGAGATCGAGCTCCCGGACGGCGAGGTCGGCGAGTTGTGTGTCCGCGGCCCGTACACCATCACCGGCTACTTTGATGTCCGACCGGAGCCGGAAGCCGCGGAGACAATGGCGCACAACGCCCGAGCCTTCACCTCCGACGGGTTCTACCGGACCGGCGACCTGGGCATGGTGCGCTTCGAGGAGGGCTACCGCTGCTTCTCCATCGAGGGCAGGCTGAAGGACGTCATCGACCGAGGGGGCGAGAAGATCAGCGTCGATGAGCTCGAGTCCCTGCTGACGGGGCACCCGAAGGTCGCAGAAGTCTCCGTGGTCGCAATGCCGGATCCGCGGCTCGGGGAGCGCGGCTGCGCGTTCATCGTTCCAGTCCCAGGCGCCATGCCAAACCTGCTCGACCTGCAGGAGTACCTCGCGGGCCGCGGGGTCGCGAAGTTCAAGTGGCCCGAACGGGTGGAGCTGGTCGAGGCGCTGCCCCGTACACCAGTAGGCAAGATTGACAAGAAGGCGATGCGAGCCGGCATCACGACGCGGCTCGAAGCCGAAACACACACGGCCACCGGCTGACCAGTGCAAGAGCTGTCTCTTGGTGCCCACCTCGTCGTCCCGGGATTCGGGTTCAGCAGTGCGCCGTCGAGATGAGGGTGCTCGGCCGGGTGTTCTCCCGGTTGTAGGCATCCAGCGGCAGCCGCAGGTCGGCCTCGCCGAACGGTTCAGCGTCGTGGCTGTCCGCCCAGACCAGCACGCAGGGGGCGGGCCGGTCAGCGCCGACTACGATGACGTCGCGCAGCCGACCTCCGCCGTGGGCGGGCAGAGGGGCGCGGATACCGCTGGTGTCGGCCCAGGTGCCGTTGGCCAGCTCGAGGTCATCGGTGATACGGCCGGTGAAGCCCAGCCCGTGCGCTCAGGAGCTTCGGGGTCGACGAGTTCGCCCGTGTTCGCCCCAGCGATACCAGCCGTCCGCGGTGAACCCCGCTCAGCTCTGCTCGGGCTGCCCCCAGTACCCGGCCGCGACGCAAGGCCGCGGACCAGCAGTTCGTACTTGCCGGCGGCGGACCTCAGCGCGATCTCGACCCCGGGGCAGCGGCGTGCCGATGCAGTCCGGGCCGACTCCGTGTGCGTGCACCACGGTCGCGCCGGGGCCTATCTCGGTTGAGCCCCACCCGGTCACGATGAGGACCGGACGCCCGCGCACCGTCGCCGAGACGTCCGACAGCCGGCGGAAGACACTGGAGTGCTGTGATCGCCCTGCTGGCGGTCCCCGTCACCGTGGCCGGTGTCGCCGGCCGGACCGCGCCCCGGCCGGCGACACCGCCCTCACCGCACCCGCGCGACCCGCTGGCGGACGACGTAGATGATGGTGAGGAGAGCGAACCAGACCGCACCGGTGTACAGACCCACTCGTGTGTCACCCTCGAATGCCAGGCTCACCAGGACGATGACCACCATCGCGACCACGAAGATGTTCGTCCAGGGAGCGCCGGGCAGCCTGAACGCCGGCAAGGGTGCGCCCTCCAGCGCCAGCCGACGGCGGAACCGCATATGGGAAATGGCGATCATGCTCCACGTCCACAGCCCGGAGGCGCTGACGACACTGGTCAGCGTGATGAAGGCATGAGCGGGCGCCAGATAGTTGAAGAGCACCCCGACGCCGACGGCGAGCGAGGTGACCGTCAGCGCCCGCCCCGGCACCCGGCGCCGTGTTGTGTGGTGGAGCGCTCGCGGCGCCGAACCCGCGGATGCCAGGCCGTAGAGCAGCCGACTGGCCGAGAACATATTCGCGTTACAGGAGGAAAGAGCCGAGGTCAGGACGACGAAGTTCATGATTCCCGCGGCGCCGGCCAGTCCCGCTTTCGAAAACACCGAAACGAACGGGCTCACGTCAGCGGTGTACCGCGTCCACGGCTGGACGACCATGAGGACGAACAGCGCTCCGATGTAGAAGACGATGATGCGCCAGATGACGTTGCCCACCGCCTTGGGGATCGTCCGCTCCGGGTGTGCCGCCTCGCCCGCTGTGATGCCGAGCATCTCCACCCCGATGAACGCGAAGACGGCGATCTGCAGGGTGAGGAAGAAGCCGTGCCCGCCGCTCGGGAAGAAGCCGCCGAATCTCCAGAGGTTGCTCAGGCTCGCACCATGGCCGAGCGCGGTCGCACCGGTGACGATGATGACGGCCCCGAAAAGGATCAGTCCCACGATGGCGATGATCTTGATCAGGGCGAACCAGAACTCGGACTCCCCGAACATCCGGACCGAGACCCAGTGCACACCGAACAGCAGGACCAGGCCGATGAGCGCGGGCACCCACTGCGGAAGGTCCGGATACCAGTAGTGCATGTAGACACCGCTCGCCGTGAGCTCTGCCATCGGGCCCACGATGCACTGCAGCCAGTACGTCCAGCCGGTGACGAACCCGGCGAAAGGGCTCACATGGATACGGGCGTACTCGCTGAACGATCCGGCGTGCGGCGAATGGACGGCCATCTCCCCCAGGCCGCGCATGAGGCAGTACACGACCGCCCCTGCGAGAGCGTAGGCGATGAGCAGCGCGGGACCCGCGATGTGGATGCCCTGCCCGGAGCCGAGGAACAGTCCCACACCGATGGCCATGCCGATGGACATCATCTGCATGTGCCGCGGACTGAGTCCTCGCGCCAGCCCGGAATCGCATTCCGGCCCCGTAGACGTGTGGCGGGTAGCCGGTGCGGCCGCCGCCCCGGCCGGTCGCGATCGTGACAGATCATTGTCGGGTGTACTCGGCATGGATGGTTCCGCCTTCCGAATGGATACTTAACGTATACTTGGCGTATCGGTGGCGCGTCCAGGGTTCTCACACGGGTCTGAGCATGTGAAACGGGGGTTTTACCGAGGTAGCGGACCCATGGGATGCCACGCCCACCCCCGCGCGCGGAGGCGGACGCCGGTTACCATCGGTGGCGTCTGGGCGGCCAAGGGGTATGTAACGGCCTTCCCTTCCGGGCCGACGCCGTGGACCACAGCGGAACGTCCGGATGATGCTTCACCCGTCGTTCCCGTTCACAGGAGAGTGATGAATGCCGGAAAGCCGGAAAGCGGCGGCTGCCATGTCGAAGTCCGGACCGACTGAGCCCAGTGCCCCGGCGGTGGAGACGAACGCCGAAATGGGCCGGACCCCTGCCTCCCCGAAAAAGGTCTCCCAGACCGGGGCCGCCGTGGAGAAGATTCGCTCCCGCATCATCGACCTGACGATCCCGCCGGGCAGCCGGATCGACGAGCCGCTGCTGCTCAAGGAGTTCCAGCTGGGCCGGACCCCGGCGCGAGAGGCCATCAACCAGCTGGCCGCGGAGGGCTTTGTGAACATCATGCCCAACCGGGGTGGCACGTTCGTCCGCAAGCTCGACCTGGCGGAGATCGGTGAGATCGTGGTGGCTCACCAACTGGTGGAGAACAACCTCGCTCAGTTGTGCAGGCTCGACGACGAGACGCTGGCCGACGACCTGGAACGCATTCAGACGCTGTACCGCGTGGAGGTCGACAACCGCAGGTACCTCAACATCACGGCGCTGAACGAGCAGTTCCACATGCGCATGAACCAGTCGATCGGCAACAGCTTCTTCCACGGCTTCGCCCAATCGACCCACCGCCATGTGCGTCGGCTGCTCGTCTACCTCTACACACTCGAGTCGGCACTGCCCGAGCAGCAGGACGAGCAGTTCGAGCTCAATCTCCGGCAGCATGACCGCATCATCGAAGCGGTGCGCGACAAGGACCGCGAGACGCTCACCGAGGTGCTGCCGGAGCACGCAGGCGCCACGCAGGACCGGCTGGTACGGCTACTGCAGAGCAACACGGTCGCCCCATTCCCCGTCAAGCTGCGCCCTCTCGTTCTCCCGGGGGACTGAGCACACCCGGCTCATGGCCCAGCTCGCTCGGGTCCCGTTGCCGGTCGCGGCCCTGGGGCCGTATGCCCCCACAGGCCGAACGCGCCTGCTCGGACGCGAGGAAGCGCACCAGTTCCAGCAGGGGGCGGGCCCGCCGTAGCCCGTGGACGGTACGGCGCTGAACTCGGTGTCGTGGTCGGCACCGGCCGGGAAGGGGCCGACCACGTCGACGCCGCGGATCGCCATCAGTTCGCTCACCTGCTGTACAGCTATGGCCGACGACGTGTCCTGTTCCCCGCCGTCGGCATCGGGGGCGGCACCATCGGTCTCCTCCTCGGCGGCGTGGTCACCGAAGTCGGCTCCTGGCGCTTGACCCTGTTCATCAACGTCCCCATCGGCATCGCCGGGCTCACCCTCGCCCCGCGGTTCTCACCGAAACTCCGCCCACCCCCATCGGGCTCGCGGCCGGCGTCGCCCTCCTGGCCGTCCTGGCCGTCACCGAACGCCGGGTCACCGACCCGATACTGCTGCCATCCCTGCTGCGCGACCAACGCCGCCTCGGCGCTCTCGCCGTGACGACCTGGCACCCTCGGCCCGGCCAACAGCTACGTCTGGCTCAGCAACATCGGCACGACCAGAAGCTACGTCACCGCGGTCCTCGGCCCACTGCCGATCAACGGCGTCTCGGCCGGACTGACCTTCATGCCGGCCGCCTCCCTGGTGATGGGCGGGGTCGAGCCGGAGCACGCTGGACCGGCCTCCGACCTGCTCCAGACGGTCCAGCAGTTGGGCGGCGCCATCGGACTCGCCGTCATCGTCTCGGCCTGCGCCGCCGGGTCCATACCCGTGCCGTGGCCTCCGAGCAGTAGGTGCTGCCGACGCAGGGCCTCCTGGCGCTGCTCTGATGGGATCCTCAACCCGAGCTACCAGGAAGCCCTGCCGTTATGTCCCGACTACGCATCACCGGAACGGGAATCGTGCTCGACCGACCAAGCCTCTCGACCGGCAAGCGGAATGCTTCTCAGAGCAGACTCTCGGCGAACTGGCGCTCCTCCTCCGCGTCGTAGTCACGACCTAGCCAGAGCGTCCCGGCGATCGTGACCGCGCAGGCGAGAGCGCTGTATACGGCGAGGAGTGGCCACGTTCCCTGCCAGCTCAAGAGGGCCGTGAACACCAGCGGGGCCATGGCGCCGCCGAACGTACTGCCGATCGCGAAGGCCAGCGAACTGCCGCTCGCGCGAAGGCGGGGTGAGAACTGCTCGGTGATGAAGGCGCCCTGCGGTCCGTACATGAATGAATGCAGTCCCAACCCGACCACGATCCCGCCGACGAGGACTACGAATGAACCGTTCAGAATGGCCGGCAGGAACACAAACGGCCAGATGGCCGCAATTGCCGCGGCCACCGCGTACATCCGGCGGCGGTTGACGCGGTCGGACAGTGCCGCAGCGAGCGGGATGAGCACGAGTTGCGTGGCTGAGCCGATCAGTACCGCAATCAGCACTTGCTGTGACGTAAAGCCGGCTTCCTTCGTGCCGTAGACCAGGCTGAACACGACGAACAGGGCGTAAGTGACGTCCGGTCCCACCCGGGCACACGACGCGGCGATGAGGCCACGCCGCTCGGTGGAGAAGACCTCACGGACGGGAGCGGACGGGCTCTCCCCCTTGTCGCGGATGGCGCGGAACACCGGCGTCTCCTCGAGCCGGAGCCTGATCAGCAGTCCGACCCCGACCAAGACCGCAGACGTCAGGAACCCGACTCGCCAGCCCCATGAGAGGAAGGCGTCGTGTGACATCGACACCGTGAGAAGGGCCAGCATCCCGTTCGCCAGCAGATTCCCGGCCGGCGGACCGATTTGCGGCGCACAACACCAGAGCCCCCTCCGTTCCGGGGCGCCGAACTCGCTGGACAGCAGCGGAGCCACGCCCAGCTCTCCGCCGACGCCCACTCCCTGCGCGAATCGCAGCGACACCAGCAGGATCGGCGCGGCGATGCCGATGGTGCCGTACGTGGGCAGCAAGCCGATGACGAACGTGGCCGCGCCGATCAACAGCAGTGTCAGGACGATGACCTGTTTGCGTCCGATGACATCACCGAGCCGCCCGAGTGCGAACGCCCCCAACGGGCGCGAGATGTAGCCGACGGCATAGGTGGAGAACGCGAACAGCTCTGCGGCTGCGGAACTGGAGTCGGGGAAGAACAGAACGGGGAAGACAAGCGCGGCCGACGCGGAGTAAATCCCGAAATCGTACCATTCCAGCGCAGTGCCCGACAGGCTGGCCGCGAAGGCGTTGGCGATCTGTCGACGTTGCGGGGGTGGCGGATTCACGCCCACATCCGAGGGGCGGGGGAGCAGTTCTTCAGGCATGTTGCCTCCAGCGGAACGAGGTATACGGAACGTATATATGCCTTGAGCGTCAGGTCAAGGGCTCGCGTTCATCCGACCAACCCGGCACCGACCCCGTCGCCTTCGGTGATATACGTCGCGTATATTTAGACCATCTGGGCGAAAATCAGCCATGATCGCGAAGACGGGGCGCACCACCGGAACGACGGCGCTCATCTGCCCACCCACCTCATCGCCATCGAACGCCGCGCGCTGAACTTCCGGCGGCCAGACACACCGGGGAACACGGCTTGAGCTGCTCGGAGGGCACCGCACCACTTGTCGTTGAAGACCTCGGCATCGTGGAGGGTGACGCCGTCCAGGAGGCGGCAGAACGGTGGGGCGTGAGCTGCGGGGATGCGGCACGGCCGGCCGCGTAAGGCACGGCCGGGCACCGAGCCGGCGGTGTGGGACCGCGCGCTCGTGGCGCAGCAGGAGCACCGGCATCACGCAGTCTTCGGCCGTCCGGTACGGTCCGCGCGGCATGCCCGGGGGTCGTGCCGTGAAGTGTCCGGCGGAGAAGGTCGCGTCGAGAGTCAGGTCGCGCGGGCTGCCCCTGGAGCAGACAGACCTCTTCGGCCCACTGGTGGCGGATCGGATCACCCCGGAGGGCGAGGTATCAAGGCCGGGCTCCCAGCGCACCCCTTCCGTGAACAGTTGGGGAGCGGTCTATCTGCGGTTCGGGGGCGCGCCGGCCGGTCCGGGAGTGTGGTTGACACCCTCAGGCGTCATATATACGTTAAGTATACGCCACGCCTTGGAGGGAAAATGGCACCGCCTATCACCGAGATCGAACGCATCGTCGGACGTAAGGTGCGCCGTGACATCAGTCGGCTGGTCGCGTTCGCACAGGGGAATCTGGAGCGCGCCGCCCAGTCGATAGCGGACCATCCCTCGCCGCACATCGGCATCGTGTGCGGGTTCTTCGTCCGGCACGCGGAACCGCCGTCACCTGAGACAGACGGCCTGAACGGCATGGGGCAGCTCGCTGCGGGGTTCATCGAGGCCGGTATCCCCGTCACGGTGATCACCGACGCGCCGTGCGCCAAGGCGGTATGGGCCGTCACTGGTGTTCTGCCGGGAAGGGTCGCACTGGAGGTCGTATCGGTCGACTCCGACGCCGTGCGGAGCCTGCGCGGACGTCTGGAGTCGGCGGAGCAGCCGCTCACCCACCTCATCGCGATCGAGCGCTGCTCGCTGGGCGCCGATGGCAGGGCGCACCGCGAGCACGGGTGGGACATCTCGGATGACACCGCGCCGCTGGACTATCTGTTCGAGGATGACGGCTGGAGCTCGCCTTGGACCACCATCGGTATCGGTGACGGCGGCAACGAGATCGGCATGGGTCTACTGCCCCGGGAAATCGTCGAGGAGGACATTCCGAACGGTGCCCTGGTCGCCGCGCGCACCGGCGCCGACCACTTGATCGTCTCCGGTGTCGCCAACTGGGGTGCCTACGGGTTGCTCGGAGCGGTCGCGAGCTTGCGGCCCGATCTTGCCCCGTGCCTGCTCAAGCACTTCCACGCGCAGTCCGAGCACGACGTCCTCACCGCGGCGGTCACCATCGGCCAGGCCATCGACGACAGCCGTGTCGATCGGCTCGGCCAGTTGCAGATGACGATCGACAGGCTTCCACTCGACGACCACGTTGAGATCATCGAGTCCATCACGGCCGTTTTGTCACAGAGTTCCTGACCAGCCGATTCAGCCGCCCGCCAGCGGGCGGGCAACCGGCGTGACATACAGAGCAGAGAAAGCAATGACAGGCACAGCACGTATTGTCCTCATCCACGCGACGCCCGTCGCCATGGCGCCCGTCCATGACGCGTTCGCAAGAGAATGGCCCGAGGCCGAGCTGACGAATCTGCTCGATGACGGGCTCACCACCGAGCGGGCACGCCAGACGGAGCTGGCTGAGGAGTTGACCGAACGCTTTGTGGATCTGGTGCGCTATGCCTACCGCACCGGCGCCGACGGCATCCTGGCGACCTGTTCGGCGTTCGGCCCGGCGATAGACCGCGCGGCGGCTCTGCTGCCCGTGCCGGTGGTCAAACCGAACGAGGCGATGTTCCGGGCGGCGCTCGCGCGCGGCACCGATGTCGGGATGCTTGCCACATTCGCACCCTCGGTCCCGACCATGGAGGACGAATTCGCCGCCGAGGCGGAACGTCTGGGATCACCTGCGAAGCTCAGATCGATCGTCGTCGACTCCGCGATCGAGCTGCTGCGTGCGGGGGACGCAGGCTCACACAACCGGCTGGTCGCGGAGCAGGCACCAAGGCTCTCCGGCTGCGACGCCATCGTCCTGGCCCATTTCTCCACCTCACAGGCGGTGGAGCGGGTCCGCGCACGGGTGGGCGTGCCCGTCTACACCGCGCCACAGACAGCCGTCCTCGCCCTGAAGGAGGCTGTCCATGGCGCCGCGTGACCGCCGCTGTCCCCCTGCGGGCCCGTCGGCCGACGTGATCGGAAAGGGGTGCGGACATGTTGCTCGGATGCATCGCCGATGACTTCACAGGCGGTACCGATCTCGCCTCCGCGCTGGTGGCGCAGGGGATCCGAACGGTGCAGGTCATCGGCGTCCCCGATACCGGGGAGGAGGTTGTGCGGTCGGGCGCGGAGGCGGTCGTCATCGCGTTGAAGACCCGCACGGCGCCGGTCGCCGACGCGGTGGAGCAGTCCCTCACCGCACTGCGGTGGCTGCGGGAGATCGGCTGTGAACGCTATTACTTCAAGTACTGCTCTACGTTCGACTCCACCCCGGCGGGCAACATCGGTCCGGTCGCGGACGCCTTGATGGACGCCCTCGGCATGGATTTCACCGTCATATGCCCAGCGCTGCCGGCCAACGGCCGAACCGTCCGCGACGGCCGGCTCTTCGTGGGCGATGTGCCGTTGGACGAGACTTCCATGCGTCAGCACCCCCTGACGCCGATGGATGACGCGAACGTGGTGCGGTTGATGCGGCGGCAGACTGCCTCGCGAGTCGGTCTGGTCGGCCACCGAACCGTGGCTCAGGGGCCGGAGCGGATCCGCGCAGAGTTCGGCGCGTTGCGCTCGGCGGGAATCCGATTCGCGGTCGTTGATGCGGCCGACGACCACGACCTCCTCGCCATCGGCCGCGCGTGCGCCGATCTGCCGCTGGTCACAGCGAGCTCTGGGCTCGCGATCGGGCTCACGGACACTCCCCGTGCCCGGCCGCATGGTCTCACCGACGGTCATCCCCACGCCCCGGTGCCATTCGGTGGGGCACGGGCCGTCCTCGCGGGCAGTTGCTCAGCGGCGACGAACGCCCAGGTCGAGGCGGCGCGCGCGGTGTACCCGACCTTCCCCGTCGACCCCTGCGCGGTTGTCCGAGGCGAGGACGTCGTCACAGCGGCACTGCGCTGGGCCCGCCCCCTCCTGGCGGATGGTCCGGTCCTGCTGCACGCGACGCAACCGGCGCGGAATGTCACAGCGGCGAAGTCACGGCTTCCGGACGACACCCCCTCACGGATCGAGGACACCCTCGCCTCGATCGCTCGGGGCCTCGTCGACATGGGGGTCGGCCGGTTGATCGTCGCCGGCGGGGAGACCTCGGGTGCGGTCGTAGGGTCACTTGGCGTTACTGGGCTGGCCATAGGGCCGGAGATCAGTCCAGGAGTCCCGTGGACGTGGACGCTTGGTACTCCTCGGCCACTGGCGCTGGCGCTGAAGTCGGGGAATTTCGGCTCGCGCGACTTCTTCCTCGACGCCTGGGAGCGGCTGCCATGAACCTGATCACGAAAGGGCACGAATCTCAGCTACGGGAACGGCTCACCACGCTGGGCGCATCCTTGTTCGCCCGCGGACTGACCACCGGGACCAGCGGCAACCTCAGTGTGCGTGTGTGTGACGGATGGCTGATGACGCCCACCAACGCGAGTCTGGGCACCCTTGATCCGGATCGGCTGTCAAAGCTGGACGAGAACGGGCGCCACGTCGGCGGAGACCGCCCGACCAAGGAGAGCCTCCTGCATCTGGCGCTGTACAGACAGCGACGGGACGCCGGTGGCATCGTTCACCTGCACTCGACCTACGCGGCGGCGGTGTCCTGCATGGAGGGGCTCGATCCGGTCGAGTGTGTTCCGCCGCTCACCGCCTATTTCGCCATGAGGATCGGCCGACTGCCCCTCGTCCCCTACTACCGGCCCGGTGACCCGGCGCTGGCCACCGCGATCTACGACCTCGCCGCCCGTTACCACGCGATCCTGCTTGCCAACCACGGGCCGATCGTCAGCGGCACGACTCTTGAATCCGCGGCGGCGGCGATCGAAGAGCTGGAGGAGACGGCGAAGCTCTTCCTGCTCCTGCGCGGAATACCGACCCGCGCTCTCAGCGACCAAGAGGTCTCACAACTCGACCGTGGTCGCTGACCTCACCTTTTCGTGGGCGACTTCCTGGGCGCGCATACCGCACCGCATGGCCGACTGCCATACCCGACAACAGTTCTTGAGAGGACAGCGATGAGTGATGTCGAGCTCCAGCACCGTATGGTGTGGGCGGACGATCTCCGGTTTCACATCGTGGAGGCCGGTGAAGGACCCACGATCGTGCTGGTCGCCGGTTTCCCGCAAAGCTCCTACGCGTGGCGGCGCCTGATGCCGCTGCTCGCGGACCGTTTCCATGTGATCGCCGTGGATCTCCCTGGACAGGGGGACTCCGACAAGCCGGTGGACGGCTACGACACCCTGACGACCGGCAAGCGGCTGCGCTCGCTGCTGAAGGTCCTCGGTGAGGACCGGTACGTGCTGGTCGGGCACGATGTCGGCGCCTGGGTGGGGTACGCCTACGCCCATCAGTTCGCCGCCGACCTGCGAGGAGTGGTGCTCCTCGACGGCAATATCCCGGGTGTCACGCTACGGCCGACGATCACGCTCGGCCCGGACAACTGGCGGAACTGGCACTTCCTGTTCAACCCGATCCCCGACCTGCCCGAGGCACTGCTCCAGGGGCGCGAGCGCATCCTCATCGAATGGTTCTTCAGCCGTAAGACCGCCAACTGGCGAACCACTTTCAGCAAGGCCGACATCGACGAGTACGAGCGCGCGTACCAGACCCCGGGCGGACTACGGGGCATGCTCGGCTACTACCGCGCGGTCCTGGAGGACATCGAGCAGAACACCCCGCTGATGCGGCGGAAGATCGACGTCCCGGTGCTCGCCCTCGGCGGTGAGGTCGGTTCCGCGCCGGATCTCTACGAGAGCATGCAGCCACTGGCCCAAAACGTGCGCGGCGGCGTCATCGCCGGCAGCGGTCACTACATCCCGGAAGAAGAACCCGAAGCACTCGCACGGGAAATCTCCGACTTCGTCAATGATCTCAAGGCTTAGGAAGTTGATGATGACAACAGCGGACAAGACAGCATCCGCCCCCAGCAGCTATGTGACCCCGCTTGTGGTACATGAAGGCTTCGCGTACGTCAGTGGTCAGCTCCCCCGGAAGGACGGTCAGATCGCCTATCACGGAAAAGTGGGGGCGGATGTCGACCTGGACTCCGCGCGCGAGGCGGCACGGCTCTGCGCACAGGCGTGCCTCAATGTCCTGAACCGGGAACTCACCGAAGGACGCCGACTCCAGCGCATCCTCAAGATAACGGGATTCGTCGCCTCGGGACCGGACTTCACCTCGCACGGAAGGGTCATCGACGCGGCGTCGGAAGTCTTCATCGAAAGCCTCGGCCAGGCCGGGCAGCACGCCCGCAGCGCCATCGGGGTAGCTCAACTCCCGCACGGCGCGTGCGTCGAGATCGAAGTCGTCGCCGCAGTCACTGGTCCGTGACCACAGTGGACAAGGGATTGCGCTTCTGCGCGAACCTGGGCTGGCTCTTCGGTGATGTGCCCTTTGAGGAACGCTTCACCGCCGCGGCCGAGGCCGGATTCAGTGCCGTCGAGTATGCGTCGCCGTACGACCATTCACCGCTCACGCTGCGACGCCGTTTGCAGGAGGCGGGACTGTGCCAAGCGCTGATCAACAGCCCGGTGGGGCCTCCGGGAACTTCCACATTCGCGGGAACGGCGTGTCTGCCCGACCGGGTGCAGGAGTTCCGCGACGGCATAACCAGGGCGCTTGACTACGCGGTCGAGCTGGAGTGCCCACTGGTCCACCTGCGCGCCGGAGTAAGGCCACCCGAGGTCCAGCGGGACGCGGCCTTCTCGCAATACGTCACAAACGTCGCATGGGCCGCGCAGCTCGCCTCCACGGCCGGTGTCCGGCTGGTCCTGGAGGCGGTCAACTCCCGCGATATTCCTGGATATCTCGTGAATACCCAGGAGCAGGCTGCGGGTGTGGTAGAAGCCATCGGCAGCGACCAGGTCGGCCTGCTCTTCGACGTCTACCACTGTCAGGTTCAGCAAGGCGACATCACCACCCGGCTGGAGACGTTCCTGCCGTCGATCGCGCACCTCCAAGTCGCGGACGTGCCCGGGCGGGCAGAGCCCGGCAGCGGGGAGATCGCCTGGGACTTCGTCTTCGACCGGTTGCGGTCACTCGGTTACGTGGGCTGGATCGGCTGCGAATACCGCCCCGCGAACGGTACCGCCGAGGGGCTCGGGTGGCTGACGCGGTTCATCCATACAGAGGAAGGGTGAAGGAGCCATGCGCAGACAGGACTCCGCTGGTAGGCGGGTATCCCTCTTCAGCACCCTGGCGGTTCAAGCCGCCCTGGAACAGCGATTGCTCAGAGAGTTCACCGAGGAGACGGGCATCGGCGTCCAGCCGGACTTCGATCCGACCTCGGTGCTGTTGGAGCGTATCAACTCCGGAGAGGTCCCCGATGTCCTGATCGCCGTTACCGATGACATCCGGCAATTGTCGGCTCAGGGAACCGTCGATGGTCGGGCGCGCCTGCCGGTTGCCAGAACGGGCATCGGACTCGCCGTCCGGGCGCGGACGCCGCGACCGTTGATCGCGACCGTCGACGACCTGGTGCGGACATTGCTCGACGCCCGTTCGGTCGCCTACTCCAGAACGGGGGCCAGCGGCATTTACTTCGCTCAGTTGCTGGGCCGACTCGGCATCGCGGAGGCGGTGAACGCACGGGCCACGATTGTGCGGAAGGGCTTCGCCGCCGCCACCTTGCTGGATGGCAGGGCAGACCTGGCGGTGCAGCAGGTGAGTGAGTTGATGACCGTCCCCGGCGTCGATGTGGTCGGTCCCTTCCCCGCCGACGCCGCGCACGACACCGAGTTCAGCATCGCGCCGTCCACGGCTGCGGCGGAGTGGTCCCCCGCGTCGGAGTTGGTGTGCTTTCTCGGCTCCGAGCGGGCACGTACGGCTTACGGGGCATTCGGTCTCAAGGCCCCGCTCTCGACAGAGAGCTGAGCGCCCACTACAGGAACAAGGACAGTCGCCTCTGCCCGTGTCCAGCGCTTCGCGCAGCGTCGCCTGAATGCCGTCGACCAATCGTGCTGCCGCACCATGTGTCGGGACCTCGTACGACCCGCACCTGATGTCACCCTCCGGGAGGTGATCAACGCTGTCGACGAGGCACTTCTCCACCGGCCGTCGGCCCGGAAAATGGACGCGCGCGTCATACCCATGCCATGGGCCGCCTGGAGCAGACCACCTCGGCGCCAGTCGCACTCCTCGCACCCCAGTGCGTCACGAGCCCGGACGTAGAGGTGAAAGGCGCCGACTATCCGACCCCAGGCATCCAGGAGTATTCGACCGGCGTCGGCAGTAGTCACCAAAATTCCGAGGAGTGGTAAAAATGCGATATGGAGGTAAATTTCCGCTCATTTACTCGGCGTAAAAAGGGCCTGACACCACCAGAGGCACGCTCAGCGACCGGTTCTCTTCGCTCCCTGCTCGATACGCGCAGTGTCGCGAGCCAAATGCTGGTCCTACAGGTCGTACTCATTGTCCTGCTCGTCGCCGCCGCGGTAGCAGCCCTTGTGCTGCAGGCTCAGCGCGAGAGCACCCGGGATGCGCGAGACCGAACACTCGCCGCAGCCGAGGCTTTCGCGCACTCGCCCGGCATGATCGAAGCCCTGTCCGACCGGAATCCCACCCACGTGCTGCAGCCGCTCGCAGAGGCTGCCCGGAAGGACGCTCACCTCGACTACATCGTGGTGTGGAACACGGCTGGGATCCGGTACACGCACCCCGACTCCAAGAAGATCGGGAAGCACATCGTCGGCCCGTACGAGGAAACACTCGACGCCGCGCGGGCCAATCGGCCCTTCATCAGAAGCTTCCCCACGGTCACAGGCGTCAGCATGACCTCCTCTGTGCCCGTGACCAGGCCGGACGGCAAGCTGGTCGGCCTGGTTTCGGCCGGGATCACCATGAAGAGGGTGAACACCATGGTGGCAGAACAGCTGCCGGTGGTGCTGGGTTCGGCGGCGGGTGCACTCCTTCTCGCCTCGGGCAGTTCCGTGCTGGCGAGCCGGCGGCTGCGACGGCAGACGCACGGCCTGGGCGCGGCCGAGATCACACGGATGTACGACCACCACAACGCCGTACTGCACGCGGTCCGCGAAGGGGTGGTGATCGTCCGGGGCGACGGGCGGCTGCTGCTGGCCAACGACGAGGCCCGACGGCTGCTGGAGCTGCCCACGGACGTGGAAGGACGGACGGTCACCGACCTCGGCCTGGCTCCTGGAATCGCACAGCTGCTGCTCTCCGGTCGTGAGGCCACGGACAAGGTGTGCCCAGCCGGTGACCGGCTACTGGCGGTCAATGTTCGGCCGACCGACCGTCAAGGAGGCCCGCCGGGGAGCGTGACGACGCTGCGGGACACCACCGAGCTGCATGCGCTCGCCGACCGGGCCGAGGAGACCCGCCAGCGGCTTCAACTGCTCTACAACGCTGGTGTCCGCATCGGCACCACCCTCGATGTGGTACGTACTGCCGAGGAACTGACCGAAGTGGCCGTCCCTGGGTTCGCCGACTTCGTCACCGTAGAGCTCCTTGACCCCGTTCTGCGAGGTGAGGAGCCGGTCGGACCAAGCAGCGAGATGCGCCGCACGGCCTTCTGCGGCATCCGGGATGATCCGCCGTTCTACCCGGTGGGTGAGCTTGTCAGGTTTGTCCCCGCGGCGCCGACTGCGTTGGGTATGGCGAGCGGCCGCCCGGCCCTCGAGGCCGACCTGCATGCAGCGCCCGGCTGGAAGGCTCAGGACCCGGAACGCACCCAAAGGATCCTCGACTATGGCGTGCGCTCGCTGATCACTGTGCCGTTGCAGGCCCGCGGGGTGGTGCTGGGGGCAGTCGACTTCTGGCGCGCTGACCAATCCGAGCTTTTCGGGGAGGAGGATCTGTCCTTCGCCGAGGAGCTGGCCGCCCGTGCGGCGGTGTGCATCGACAATGCCCGCCGCTACACCCGAGAGCACACCATGGCCGTCACCCTGCAGCGCAGTCTGCTTCCCGGTGGCATGCCCGAGCAAAGCGCTCTGGAAGTGGCGTACCGGTATCTGCCCGCCCGGGCCGGTGTGGGCGGCGACTGGTTCGACATCATCCCGCTGCCCGGCACCCGAGTCGCCCTGGTGGTCGGCGACGTTGTCGGGCACGGACTGCACGCAGCGGCCACCATGGGGCGGCTGCGCACCGCGGTGCACAACTTCTCGGCCCTCGATCTGGCCCCCGACGATCTCCTCGTTCGCCTGGACGAGCTGGTCGCCAGAATCGACCAGGACCGGACGACCGAGAGTACGGGCGAAGGAGCCACGGGGGCCACCTGTCTGTACGCCATCTACGATCCGGTCTCCGGTCGATGCACCATGGCACGGGCCGGACACCCGGGACCCGCCATCGTCCATCCCGATGGCGCCGTGGAATTCCCCGATGTGCCCGCCGGCCTGCCCCTCGGCCTCGGGGGCCTGCCCTTCGAGGCCGTCGAACTCCAGCTTGCCGAAGGCAGCCAAGTCGCCCTCTTCACCGACGGCCTCGTCGAAGACCGCCACCGCGACATCGACGTGGGTCTCGAACTCCTCGGCAGCGCCCTGGCAGGCCATCCGGACCGCAGCATGGACAACACCTGCCAGGCGGTACTGGACGCACTGGTACCCGACGATCCGAGCGATGACATCGCACTGCTGATGGCCCGAACCCGCATGCTCGCCTCCACCCAGGTCACCACCTGGGACGTACCCGCCGACCCTGCCGCCGTCGCCTCCATCCGCAGCCAGGTCGCCCGGCAGCTGGCCGACTGGGGGCTGGAGGAGACCGCCTTCACGACCGAGCTGATCCTCAGCGAGTTGGTCACCAACGCCATCCGCTACGGCAGCGAACCCATCACCGTTCGCCTTCTGTACGACCGCACCGTGATCTGCGAGGTGTCCGACGGCTCCAGCACATCGCCCTACATGCGCAGTGCCAAGACCACCGACGAGGGCGGGCGCGGCCTGTTCCTCGTCGCCCAGTTCGCGCAGCGTTGGGGAACCCGCTACACGCCGAACGGCAAGGTGATCTGGGCCGAGCAGACTCTCGACGACGGCGCGGCAGGCACACATGGGACAGTGGAGTCCCTCTTGGAGCAGTGGGAGGATCCGCTCCTGTGACTGAGGACTGGCAGAGAATCAAGGTGTTGCTTCGCGGGGTGCGGCTCGTTCTTGTAGGCGATCCGGCGGTCTTCCGGGGACTCCGACCGCTGACGTACGCGACGCCCTGGTGCACCACCGCGGGAGTGACGTAGCCACTCGGCGCGGAACCCTTCTCGTTCGGTCCGCGCGCTAAGCCTTGAGATCATTGACGAAGTCGGAGATTTCCCGTGCGAGTGCTTCGGGTTCTTCTTCCGGGATGTAGTGACCGCTGCCGGCGATGACGCCGCCGCGCACGTTTTGGGCCAGTGGCTGCATGCTCTCGTAGAGATCCGGCGCGGAACCGACCTCACCGCCGAGGGCGAGCACCGGGACGTCGATCTTCCGCCGCATCAGCGGGGTGTTCTGCTCGATGTCCTCCAGGACCGCGCGGTAGTAGCCGAGCATGCCCCGTAGTCCGCCCGGGGTCTGGTACGCGCGCTCGTACTCGTCGATGTCGGCCTTGCTGAAAGTGGTTCGCCAGTTGGCGCTCTTACGGCTGAAGAACCATTCGATGAGGATGCGCTCGCGCCCCTGGAGCAGTGCCTCGGGCAGGTCGGGGATCGGGTTGAACAGGAAGTGCCAGTTCCGCCAGTTGTCCGGGCCGAGCGTGATCGTCGGCCGTAGCGTGACGCCCGGGATATTGCCGTCGAGGAGCACCACTCCTCGCAGGTCGGCGGCGAACTGATGGGCGTAGGCGTACCCCACCCAGGCGCCGACATCGTGCCCGACCAGCACGTACCGGTCCTCACCGAGGACCTTCAGCAGCGAGCGCAGCCGCTTGCCGGTCGTCAGGGTGTCGTAGCCGTCCACCGGCTTGTCGGAGTCCCCCTGTCCAGGGAGATCCACGGCGATCACATGGAAACGGTCCGCGAGCAGCGGCATCAGGCGCCGCCACGCGTAGGAGCTTTGCGGGAAACCGGCGACCAGCACGATCGTGGGTCCTTCACCGGCCTCCACGATGTGAAACCGGAGATCGTCCGCCCACACCATACGGTGCTGGAGCTCGACATCACTCATCGCTGTCCTCTCAAGAACTGTTGTCGGGTATGGCAGCCGGCCATACCAAAGAGCCGTGACGCCGGCAACGCGCGAACTCGTTGCGATCCATGTAGCCATCGTCGCCCAGAGGCAGCGGGTGAGCATCGCCCTGTCAGTCCTAGGCAGAAGCGGCCTCTCGTGCCGGCAGCGGATGGAGGGCACGGTGATGTGGAGGCGACCGCGATCCGCAGCCACCATTCTCGAGGAGCGTCACCGTGCATCAATCGAATGGGCCACGAGGCCCTGGCGGCCGCCGCCTGGGCGGAAAGACCGCCCTGGTCACCGGGGCACCGCGCAGCATCGGCCGAGCCATCGCCGAGGCGCTCGCGGAGGAGGGGGCGAATATCGTCCTGCATTACCGGAGCCGGGAGACGGAGGCACACGAGGCCGCGGAGGTGATCCGCAAGCGCGGTGTCGATGTGTTGCCGCTTTCTGCGGATCTCACTCGCAGCAGCAGTGTGCAGGAGCTGTTCAACCTGGCCATCGCACACTTCGGCGGCCTGGACATCGTGGTTGCCAACGCCGGCGTCGCCTCGCGGCTGCAGCCAGTAGCCGAGATCTCAGACGCCGAGTTCGACCGCGTGCTCGCCGTCAACACCCGCGCCGTCTTCTACGTACTGCGCGAGGCTGCCCGCCGGCTGTCCGACGGCGGTCGCATCATCAATATCTCCAGCAGCTCCACCCAGAGCGCGGGCGCCGGCTTCGGTGCCTACGCCACCAGCAAGAACGGCGCCAACGCCACCATCCGCACACTGGCCAAGGAACTCGCCTCGCGGGGCATCACTGCCAACAGCATTCACTCCGGCGCTGTCGGTGACGGATTCCTCGCCGCGGGTGACGGCGTCCTCAGCCCTGAGATGACGCAGTACGTCGCGGCCTCCGCGCCCGCCGGACGCCTTGGTGAGCCGAGTGACATCGCCTCCGTGGCACGATTCCTCGCCTTGCCGGAGGCCGAATGGATCAATGGACAGGCTCTTGTCGTCAACGGCGGAAGCTGGATTTGACGTGGACATCACGGTCGAATACACCGCTGTCATAGAAGGTGACCCGCAAGCGGTCTGGCAACTCCTGGCTGCCTTCGAGGACATGCACTGGCACCCGCAGGTGAACAGTAGCCGGTTGGCGGGCGGTATGTCCGGACGGGCCGGTGCCGTACGTGAACTGTCGCTCACCGACGGCAGCACGGTGACCGAGCGTCTTGACGAGCTGGATCACGCCCGGATGACGCTGACCTACAGCTTCCAGGGAGACCCACCCATCCCCGTCTCCACCTCCCGCACCACCGTCTCACTGCAGCCCGCCGACGGGCAGACAGCGATCACCTGGCGGGGCGGTTACGGAGTCGCGGACAGTGACGCCGCGCTTCTCGTCACCCGCGTCAACCGCGAGATGGTCTGGCCCACGACCGCCCAGGCACTGAAGACCGCGCTCGACCACTGAGCTCGCTTGCGCATCACCCCTATCTCTTACGTTTGGAGAACACCATCATGTCGTCCCACCCCAATCACCACCCCGCGCCCGTGACCATCCAGGCCCGCCGGCTGGAGGATAAGGTCATCCTGATCACCGGCGCGTCCGCCGGCATGGGCGAAGCCGCCACGCGTCGCTTCGCCGCCGAGGGGGCCCACGTCGTGGCCGGCGCCCGGCGCACCGACCGCCTCCAGGCACTGGCGGCCGAGCTGTCGACCGCCGACAACCAGGTCATCGCCGTGCCGCTCGATGTGACCGACGAGGCCACGGTGGAAGCCGCCGTAGCCACTGCGGTCAAGCGGTTCGGTCGCCTCGACGGCGCGCTCAACAGCGCCGGCATCACCAGCGACGGCACACCACTGCACGAGAAGAACACCGATATGTACGACCGGGTCATGGAGGTCAACGCCAAGGGCGTCTTCTTGTCCATGAAGCACGAGATCCCCGCGCTGCTCGCCGCCGGGGGCGGCTCGATCGTCAATGTCTCCTCCATCGGAGGCATGGTGGGAGTGGCAGGCATCTCGGAGTACGTCGCGTCGAAGTGGGCCGTCAACGGGCTCACCAAGAGCGCGGCCCTGGAACTGGCCTCCTCCAACGTGCGCGTCAACTCCCTCGCACCGGGCTCCACCCGCACCGAGATGTGGGACATGCTCCCCATCGAATTCCAGGAGCACCTGGCCGCCAAGTCCCCGATGAACCAGATCGCCCTGGCCGACGACATGGCCCGCGCCGCCCTGTTCCTGCTGTCCGACGAAAGCCGCTGGACCACTGGCGCCGTCATCCCCGCCGAAGGCGGCCACCACATCGGACGCTGACCCCCAACCACGGATGGAGACGCGGCCGTGCGGGAGCAGCCTTGCTCCCGCACGGCCGAACGGTGTCCAAGTGCGACCACCGTGCTGCCCGCCTCGATGATCTCGGCGGGCTTCACACGCGTGACGACCGCTGCCGCATCGGTCGACCGTTCGGACCATGGTCCGGCGTGGCGCCCCCACTACTCCGCCGAAGCCTGAACTGGGACCGAGTGGGGATAACCCCACCCCGCATGTTGCTGCTGGCCGGATCGCCGGGACGGCCACTGTCGACCAGAGTGATCACTGTTCGACACCGGCCCAGCCTCGACGTTCATCCACTGCCGGCCCGGTCGGGCCATATCTCACCCCACGGAGACATCTCATGACTGAGCGAGCGCCGATGTCGCGTCGCCGTCTGCGGGCAGCCTTGACGCTGACCCTGGCCACCTGCCTGACCACGGCCGGCGCGGCGGCCGCGGCCTCGGCCGCACCGGTGCGGACCGAGGCGGCGCGAGCTGACGCGTGGTCGGCCGATACCGGTCACGCCGGCGCGGTAGCGGCGCGAGCGGACCAGTTGGCCACGCTGGTCCGGCAGACCGTGGACGCCGGTGTTCCGGGAGTGGCCGTGCGGATCGACGACGGTCATGGTCCGGCTGTCGAGTCCGCCGGGCAGGCCCCTGGACCGTGGCCGACCACAAGCTCGCGGTGGACGACGAGTTCCGCATGGGTTCCAACACCAAGACACTCGTGGCCACTTTGATCCTGCAACTCGTCGCCGAGCACCGGGTCAACCTGACCGACTCGGTGGAGAGTTGGCTGCCCGGCCTGGTCCCCGGCGGACGCGCGATCACTTTACGCATGCTCCTCAACCACACGAGTGGCCTGTACGACTACACCGACGACCCCGCCGGCCTCGCCTCGGTCACCGGCCAGGACCAACGGCAGTGGACCCCCGAAGAACTGCTCGCGCTGGCCACCAGGCACCAGGCGCTGTTCACTCCCGGCAAGAAGTGGTCCTACAGCAACACCAACTACATCGCGCTCGGCATGGTGCTCGAGAAGGCCACCGGCCGTAGCGTGGCCGACCTGATCGACGAGCGGATCGTCCAGCCGCTGCGTCTGACCCACACCTACCTCGCCACCACTGCCGCCTGGCGGCCCGGCGACGACCGGACGCACGCGCACGGCTATGAACCCGACGCCGCTCATCTGGGCCCCCTGCTGCCTCCCGGCATGCCCCGGGGACGTCCTTCGCGGGTCCGAGCCACGACGACCACGTGGACACGGCCGGGATCAACCCGAGCTGGGCCTGGGCCGCCGGGGCCGTCGTCTCCACCGCGGCCGACTGGGCGCGTTTCGACACCGCCTTGATGTCCGGCGAGCTGTTGCCCCCGGCTCAGCTGAGGCAGATGCGCACGACCGTCCCGGAAGACCCCGCCGCGCCGGAGGCCACCAGGTACGGGCTGGGTCTGGAAGAGGTCCGCACCCCGTGCGGCACCGTATGGGGACATACCGGTGGCATCCCCGGCTACGCGAGCCAGAACTACACGGACAGCACCGGCCACCGCACCGTCGCCATTCTCACCACCACCGTCTTCGGCCTCAGCGATCAGAAGGCCGCCGCCACGTACCGGCCCCTGGTGGACGCCGCGGTCTGCCGCATGCTCGGCAAGACCGTCCCCGGTACAGCCACGCAGAGCACGGCTTTGCCGGGCTGAGGTACCCGAACGACGTGTCACATCGCCCGTACCGCGCGGTGCGCATGATCTGCCGCACCGTCGGCTACCGCGCACCCTCACCCCCCGCAGCAGCCGGAGAAGCCCCATGGCTCATCACGGCTCAACCCCCGCCCTGCCGGGCAGGGCACCAGCAAGGAGTGTTCTTCGTGTCCCGTTATCGCCACGCTGTACAGTCTGTTCGCAGCCCGTCGCCGTCCAGGCACCGACGAGCGGCCAAGACGACGGCCGCACTGGCGGTGCTGGGCAGTCTCATCGTGGGCTGCGAATCGTCGGCGTCGGCGTCCGGGGATCAGGCCAACCAGCGTCACGATGTGGTGCAGCAGCGGATGGACCGCCTGGTACGCGACGACGCGTTTCCCGCGGCCCTGGCCGCTGTCCGGGGTCGCAATGGCAGCACCCGTGACTACACCGCCGGCGTCGCCGACCGGGAAGACAAGACGAAGGTGCCGGCCGACGGGCAGGTACGCATCGGATCCACCACCAAGAGCTTCACCGCCGTGGTCGTCCTGCAGCTGGTCGGCGAAGGCCGCGTCAGCCTCGACGCACCGATCGAGACGTACCTGCCGCAGCTCGTCCGGGGCGATGGCATCGATGGCCGCCACATCACGGTGCGGCAGCTGCTGCAGCACACCAGCGGCCTGCCCGACTACGTCGCGGCCATGGGCGGTGACTTCTTCAAGGGCCGGCACACCTACACCGAACCGCGCGACCTGCTCGACCTGGCGCTGACCGAGAAGGCGAAGTTTGCCCCCGGCAGCAAGTTTGAGTACAGCAACACCAACTATCTCCTCGCGGGCCTGCTCATCCAGAAGGTCACCGGCCGCCCGGTGGCCGAGGAGATAACGCAGCGGGTCATCAAGCCCACCGGGCTGCGCCACACCTACTTCCCCGGCATCGGCGACCAGGACATTCGGCGGCCTCATCCGCGGGGCTATCACGTGCCGAAGCCCGGCGATGCGATGCGCGACATCACCGAGATGGACCCGTCCTGGGCGTGGGCCGCCGGACAGATGGTCGCCACCCCCAGCGACCTCAACCGCTTCTACTCCGCCCTGCTCGGCGGCAAGCTCCTCAAGCCGGCGCAGCTGAAGCAGATGCGCACCACCGTCCCGGCCTCCGATCTCTGGCCCGGGGCCCGCTACGGACTCGGCCTGATCAGTACCCCGCTGAGCTGCGGGGGCCTCGTCTGGGGCCACGGCGGTGACATCCCCGGCTACGAGACCCGCGGCGGCGCCGCCGAAGACGGCCGCGCCGTCTCGGTCACCGTCACCGCGCTGCCCAACGCCCTACCCACCGACCAGGCCGGTCAGCAGACCGCCGCGGACCACGTTATCGACTTCGTCGACACTGCCCTCTGCGGTAAGTGACCCGCCCCATCGGTGTCGGGTCCTCGCGCCGATGGCGGCCGTTCGCAGTCGCCATCGGCGGTTCCCCGCCCGTCCGGCTGGGGCGGTGCGCTGAACGTCTCCGCTTCCTCAACCGATCGAGCGCGGAACGAATATCTCGACGCTGCCCGGCTCTTCCGTGGTCGGCGCGGCATGCGAACGGGTAGTTCGGTGGCCCCCGGAACATCCACCCGCGGACGATGATTTCGTGATCGGGTTCGAGACGGATGCGGGGATGGCGAGCGAGCAACTCCTCCAGCGCGATGCGTGCGATCTGCGGTGCGAAGGCACTGCCGGAGCATGCGTGGCGGCCGGTGCCGAAAGCCAGATGACCATGCGCAGGCCGGTCGAGGTCGTAAATCTCCGGCCGGCTGAACTCGGCCTCGTCGTGATTCGCCGAGCCGTAGCACAGCCACACCGTGTCACCTTGACGCAGCCGCACGCCCGACAGCTCAATGTCGCGGTTCGGCACCCTGGAGGCCCCGCTGAACAGCGGCGACAACCAGCGCAGCCCCTCTGCGACGGCCTTCGGGAGCAAGGCGGGATTCTCCACGACCCGACCGAGCTGCTCGGGTCGGGTCGTCAGGCCCAAGAAGGTGGACCCGCAGGCGTGGCCCGGCTCCTGGAGCCCTCCGAGCAAGATGATCAACAGGGACGGCAGCATGTGCTCGATGCTGCGCACCTCGCCATCGGGCATGCCGTCGTGCAGCCAGTGCGAGATCGCCGATTCGTCCGGCCGGCCGCGGAGCCGTTCAACCATGTCCTCGACAACCTCACGGATCTCCGCCGCGGCGGCGTCGCCCCCTTTGTACGCCTCGGGGTCGACCAGACCGCGCGCCGCGGCGTGGGACAAGCTGTGGAACCAGCGCTGGAGCCGATCGGTACTGATGTGGGTGAACCCGAACCGGTCCGCCACACAGCGCACGCTGACCGGTTCGAAATAGTCGGCCAGCAGATCGACGTGTGTTCGCCCGGCCAGCTCATCCAAGCGAGCGCGAACCGCCGCCCGCACGGTGGTGTCCAGAGTCGACTTGAAAGCACGCGGACGCAGTGGCGGGTCGATCACTCGCCGCAGCTCGCCGTGCGTCTGCCCCTCCGCGCTCAGCACGTTGGGCTGACCGAACACGCGATCGTGGGCGGGACTCGTGCCGCCCCGGAAGTGCTCGGCGTCCTCGGCGATCTCGTGACAGTGACGCCAGGTGGTGGCGATCCACGCGTTGAGCGCCGGTATCCAGGCGATCGGCGCCTCCTTGCGCAGCCGGGAGAAGATACCGTCCGCACCGGTTTCCAGTTCGGCCAAGGTCAGGTTGTCCAGCCAGGCGACGTCAACGGCCATGGTCATCCTCCTACAGGTCGAGGGCCAGGTGGGGCGTCAGGGAACGAGAGGTACAGATCATCATCACGTCGCCGGACTCACGCTCGTCGGCGGAGAGAACGTCGTCGCGGTGATCGGGGATGCCCCCCAGCACAGCCGTTTCACACGTTCCGCACGTGCCCGTACGGCAGGAGGACAGGACCTCGACGCCCGCCTCCTCGACGACTTCCAGGATCGACTTGCCCGGCGGAACCGTAAGTGTGTGGCCGGACCGTGCCAGACGAACCTCGAACGCCTCACCCACGGCATCGCCCGCGGGGCTGAACCGTTCGAAGTGGACGGTACTCCCGGGCCGTTCGTCAACGTGCCGCCGAACCGCGTCGAGCAACAACTCCGGTCCACAGCAGTAGACCCTGGTCCCGTTGTCCGCACATCGCAGCGCCGTGGACAGGGGAAGCAAGCCCTGCTCGTCCTCCGGGTACACGTGCACCCGGTCCCCGTACCGGGCCAGCTCGTCCAGGAACGCCATGGAGGCGCGACGCCGCCCTCCGTAGTAAAGCTGCCACTCGGCCCCGAACGCTCCACCTCCGACACCATGGGCAAGATCGGCGTGATGCCGATCCCGCCCGCGATGAACACGTACCGGCGAGCGGGTATCAGCGGGAAGTCGTTTCGGGGCCCATCGATACGAAGTACCGACCCCGGGGCGACCATGTCGTGCAGATATCGCGATCCACGGCCGGTCGGCACCCGCAGCACGGCGACGCGCCAAACGCCGCTGTCCACGCCTCCGGTCAGCGAGTACGGACGGCTGAGTCCGGGCTCGAGCGCGATATCGACATGGGCGCCGGGTGTCCACGCTGGTAGGGGGCAGCCATCGGGATCGCTCAGTGTCAAGGCGACGACATTCTCAGCGATGCTTTGTTTATGGGTCACCAACAGGTACATGAGCGGCTTCTCCAGTCCGATCGCGGTGTGACGACGGCGACCGGAAATCTCTACCGATCAGGCAGGAGCACGACCTTGATAGCCCCAAGGTCATGGGAATCGCGCCCGGCGACGCGGATCGCCGAATTCGCTTCATGAAGGGGGAACCGGTGGATGAAGGGGCTTAAACGTAGACGCCGTGAAGCGCACTCGGGTCGAGCAGGCCCTCGGCCTGACGACGGAGCAGATCCGCGACATCCGGTGTCGAGGAGAGCAGAAAACGGCCCTCCCGCAGCCCCTCGACGTAGGCCCTGCCGATCTCCTCCGGCTGCTGGATGCCATAGGGCACCTTGTCCTCGATGGCTGCCGCACCGTCATCGCCCTGATCCACCGGAACACCGTAGAACTTGACGGTGTTATCGAAATTTGTCGCGGTGTGGTCTGGAGCCAGCAGAGAAACCCCCACTCCTTGAGGCCGCAGCCACTCGGCGAGGCACTGCGTCATACCGACGATCGCGTTCTTGGAAGTGATGTACGGCGCGACCATCGGCGAGATCGGATGCCCGGCGACGACTCCGAGGCTCGATGTCGTGTTGACCACGTGCCCACGGCTCTTCTTCAGATGGGGCAGGAAGGCCATCACGCCGCGCACCTGGCTCATGACGTTGAACTGCAACACCCGCTCCCACTCCTCAAGTGGGATCTGATCAGGAGACCCGGCCACGCCGATACCCGCGTGATTGTGCAGGAGATCCACACAGCCGAACCGCTCGACCACATGATCGGCCAGCGCCTGTACCTCTCGGTCGCTTGTGACGTCGCAGCGGATACCGACCGACTCACGGCCCAGAGCGCGAATCTCCTCGGCAGCCTGTGCGGCACCCTCGGCATCAATGTCCGCGATCACCACGGTACTGCCATGGCTGGCGAGCGCGGCGGCGCACGCACGGCCGATCCCGCCGGCTCCGGCGGTGATCACCGCTATCTTGCCTGCGAATTCCATGAGAACTCCTCGTCGTTGAGTGAGACATAGGGTGATGGTTGTGAATCTGTATGAGCGAAGAAGGGGCCAAGCTAGGGGACGACCAGTCCACCGTCTGCCAAGTAGGTCGCACCGGTGACGAAGGACGCGGCGTCGGAGAGCAGGAAGACCGCTACATTGGCGATTTCCTGCGGATCCGCGAGGCGGCCGATCGGGGTCTTGCCAACTATCGCTTCCATCATTTCGTCGGTACTGAGCCAGTCCAACAGCATCCTCGTACGGGTCGCGCCGGGCGCGAGACAATTGACCCGGATGCCGCGGTCCGCGTAGTCGAGCGCCGCGGCCTTGGTCAGTCCGACGACGCCATGCTTGCTGGCGATGTATGGAGAGATGAACTTCTCGCCGATCACACCACCCACCGATGCCGTGTTGACGATGGCGCCCCCACCGCTGGACAGCATGGCGCTGATCTCGTGCTTGAGGCATATGAATGTGCCACGCAGATTGACGCCGACCACCCGGTCGAAATCCTCGATGGTCAGTTCGTGCAACGGCCCTTCGGCATGCGCTGCGGCGTTGTTGAAGGCGAGATCGAGGCGACCGTATTGGTCGACCGCCGCTTGCACAAGACCCTCCACGGAGTCCGGTTCGGCGATGTCCACACAAACACCAGTCGCCTCGCCTCCCGCCTCCTCGATCTCTTTCACCAGTGCGTCGAGTTCGTCCCGTGAACGCGCTCCGCACACGACCGCGGCCCCTGCCGTGGCAAGGGTCCGCGCCGCGGCAGCTCCAATACCGCGCCCGGCCCCCACGACGATAGCGACACGGTCGCGCAGATCTACGGTGAGCTGAGTGGCTCCGGGTGCTCGCTCAGGAATCATGACGATCCTTTCGATGAGGCCATAAGATCGCCGCCAGGTTCGAAAGAACCTATTGGTCCGGCGCATCCAGCGGGTGCTTCAATAGGCTGGCGCGCTCATGACTGGCAGGACGAATAGGCCGCACAATGTCGTTTTCCAGTATTCTCCGCACTGCGACCTTGCTCACACCGAACGGTAGGCCCCCGCATACATAAAGGCAATTATTTCTTTTTCTATGTATGCATAAACGACCCCTTATGCAGCTGTGCCGAACAACGGGCGCACACCGCGGGTCATCGGACACGGGCCCCGAGTAGCGGTTCACCCTGCCGTCGACGCGGGCCGAGGCGCCCAGGGCCGTTCGCCGCGCGAGGGATGCCGTCTGTCCATAGAACATATGCCGCCAGATTCGACATAATGGACGCAGCGTTCTGGGCAGGTAGCACCGCTAATGAGGAGCGAGATGAACGCCTTCAGCGATCATGAGCGAGGCGGAGCGTTCCCGTTCGGCGACGTGGCGGCCGCCCTGGTCGATGGCAACGGCATCGTGCGGGGATGGTCCCGGACGGCTGCGCGACTGCTGGACCGCTCACCCGCGGACGTCTGCGGTCACTCGCTCCGGCGATTGCTCGTCCGGGAACCGGATCCGACGTGCGGGCCTGGTAGCGCGGGGCAGGCGCTGCTGCGTCATCGTTCCGGCCACGCGGTTGAGGTTACCTTCGACGTACTGCCGTTGGACGGCACATCCGACCTCCTCGTCCTGGCCGCGCCCACGCACCGCGTCACCGGCTGGGAACGGAACGAGGCTGTCGTGCGCGCGCTGCTGGCGCAGGACCGGGTGGGGCTCGGCATCCACGGCATGGACCTGATGACCCTCCACAGCAATGTCACCCCGATATGTTCGGCGGGACCCTGGTGGTCGACAGCCAACTCCGCGAGATCATCTCTGACCCGGACGCTGCCGCGGCGCTGCGGCAGGTGCTGGTCACCGGCATTCCGATGATCGATCGGAGGCAGCGCGTTCGGACCCCCCGCGTGCCCGGTAAAGAATGGTGCTTGTCCCTGTCTGCCTTCAGACTGGAGGATGCGAAGGAGCGGCCCACCGGCCTCGCCACCCTGTTCACCGACATCACCGAGCAGCAGCGCTCCAGCTACCACCTGGATCTGCGCCATGCAGCGGCAACACGGGTCGGCCGTTCCCTCGACGTTCTGCGCACAGCTCAGGACTTGGTTGACGTTCTGGTCCCGGCGCTCGGTGACCTGGCCTGGGTCAGCCTCGCCGAAGCCGTACTCAGGGGTGACGAGCCTCCGAAACTGGCCGGCCCGGGACAGTGGCACCTGCGCAGGGCCGCCGCGGCATCCGTCGAGCCCTGGCCGCCCCTGCTCTGGCCCCCCGAACTCGGCGATGAGCCCTCGATGCCGGACGTACCCGTCCTGCGCAGGGTCCAGCACGGCGAGACCGTGGTGGCACCGGACCGGGCGGCCTTCATGGCCATGATCGACTTCGACTCGCACCTGGCCGCGTTCTTGATTCCCGAGCACGGGCACTCGTTGGTGGCGGCACCTCTGTTCGCCCGAGGGTTGGTGCTCGGAGCCGTTGTGGTCTGGCGGACCAGCCGGCCTGAGCCATTTGACCAGGCGGACGCGGAGTTGCTGACGGAGATCGCCACCCGCGGTGCGCTGAGCGTCGACAATGCCCGCCGATACACCCGCGAGCACCGCGAAGCGGTCGTCCTGCAACAGCGCCTGCTTCCCCGCGCCGCCACGGACACTCCAGCGGCCGAAACCACCGGCTTCTACCGGCCCGCCGGAAAGGGGGCCGACATCAGCGGAGACTGGTTCGAAGCCATCCCCCTGCCTTCCCTGCGGGTCGCCCTCATCATCGGGGACGTGACCGGTCACGGCCTGCCGGCCACCGCCACGATGGGGCGCCTCCGGGCCGCCATCCATACCCTTGCCGACCTGGAAATGGAGCCGGACGAACTCCTCACACATGTCGACGACCTCGTCCAGCAACTCGGCAACGAGGCGCCTCAAGGACAGCAGGACACGGTCGGTGCGACCTGCCTGTACGTTGTCTACGATCCCGTCACCGGACGCTGCACGATGGCCAGCGCGGGTCATCCGCCACCCATCGTGGTCAGGCCCGATGGCACGGTGCGGGACATCGACGTCACCCCTGGGCCTCCCCTCGGGGTGGGGGCATGCCCTTCGAGGTCGCCGAGACCCATGTGGCGCCCGGATCCATCCTCGCTCTCTACACCGACGGGCTGGTCGAACACGGAGATCACGATCTCGCTGCCGGAATCCAGCAACTGACCGACGACCTCGCCGCCGTTGGCGGCCCTGGTCGGACCCTGGACGACATCGGCCGCTCCCTGCTCACCGCCACCAGCGATGCCCCGGCCCGGGACGACATCGCCCTGCTCCTGGCCCGCACCCGGGCGATCCCGCCGGACAATGTCGCGAGCTGGGAGTTCGCCGCCGACCTGACCCAGGTGGCGAGCGCCCGAGAGGCCACTACCCGCCAGCTCGCGACCTGGGGGCTGGACATGGAGGACGTCGCGTTCACCGCCGAATTGCTGGTGAGTGAGCTGGTCACCAATGCCATCCGCTACGCCGGCGGGCCGGTGGGGCTGCGGCTCATCCGCGAGGACGTGTTGGTATGCGAGATCTCCGACCCCAGTAACACTCAGCCGCGGCTGCGCCGGGCTCGTACCACCGACGAGGGAGGTCGCGGCCTGTTCCTCGTAGCCCAGCTCGCGTCCCGCTGGGGCTGCAGGTACGGGCATACCGGAAAGACCATCTGGACGGAACAGCCCCTTGCCGCCGCCGGCGCTAGGACTGAACAGTGACGGAGAGCAGTCCGTCGGCATGCAGGCGCCGAAGCTCCTTCTTGTCGAACTTGCCAACCGACGTACGCGGCACCTCCGTCACGAAGGCCCAGCGTTCCGGCAGCTGCCAGCGTGCGATACGGCTACTGAGAAACTCCCGCAGTTCCTGCGTCGTGACGTCATGGCCCGGTGCCGCGACGACCACAGCCAGCGGCCGCTCGCCCCATCTGTCGTCGGGCACCCCGACCACGGCTGCCTCGGCGACCGCCGGGTGGCCCATGAGGTGATTCTCCAGTTCGACGGAGGAGATCCACTCGCCACCGGACTTGATGACGTCCTTGGCCCGGTCGGTGAGTGTCAGGTAACCGTCCGGCGAGATGCGTCCCACGTCGCCCGTGCGCAGCCAGCCGGAGTCGAACTTGTCAGGGTCGGGTTCCCCGTCGCCGATGTAGGTCGCCGTGATCCACGGGCCTCGTACCAGAAGCTCTCCCACCGATGTGTCGTCCCAGGGGAGTTCGGCGCCGGTGTTGTCGATGATTTTGGCTTCCACCGGTGCCAGGAAGCGGCCTTGGGTCAGCCGGTACGTGCGCTCGGTATCGCCGTGGGCAGTGGCCGGTGGCCGGGCGATGGTGCCCAGCGGCGACATCTCCGTCATTCCCCAGGCCTGCAGCGCGGTCACGCCGTGCTCTTCGGCGAACGCCTGCATCAGGGAGTCGGGCATGGCTGAGCCGCCGACGACGGCTTCCTGCAAGGAGGACAGATCGGTCCCGGGTTGCCGGCGCGCGTACTGCAACAGGCCGCTCCATACAGTCGGGACGCCAGCACCCTTGTTGGGACGAACCGCCTGGATGAACTCGGCCAGTGGTTCCGGCGAGAGGAACCGGTCGGGCATGGCCAGCGAGGCACCGGTGAGGAATGCCGCGTACGGTAGTCCCCAGGCCATGACATGAAACTGCGGGACGATAGCCAGTACCAGGTCCCGTTCCGAGAGTCCGAAGGCGTCCGGCAGTGAACTCGCCAGCGCGTGCAGGTAGACGGAACGATGGCTGTACACCACTCCCTTCGGGTCGCCGGTGGTGCCCGAGGTGTAGCACATGGCGGCCGGGGCGTTCTCGTCGATGTCGGGCCACGCGTAGGAGACGGGCGCGTTGGCGGTCAGTTCCTGATACGAGTGCACCGCGACGCCCAGGCCGTCCAGGGGCGAGAGGTCCGCCGGGCCATTGACGATGACGTGCTCGATGGCCTTGCTTCCCGGCAGAATGGACGCCAGGGTCCCGACCAGGGTGTGGTCGACGATCACGACCTTGTCCTGAGCGTGGTCGGCGATGTACTCCACCTGCTCGGGGAACAACCGGATGTTCAATGGGTGCACGATGGCCCCCATCGCCGGCACGGCGAAGTAGACCTCCGCGTGCTCCTGGTTGTTCCACATGAAGGTGGCCACGCGGTCGCCGCCGCGCACTCCGAGGCAGTGCAGGGCATGCGCCAGACGTGCGGCGTTCCGGCCTGTTTCGGCGAAGGTGGCGGACCGCGGGCCGTGCGGGCCCGCTGTGACGATCCGCGAGTCCCCATGGATGCGGGAACCGTGTTCCAGAAGTCTGCGGATCTGGAGCCCGACTCCCTGCATGGTGCTGTGCACTGCGTTTCTCCGATCGGCTTGGGGCCCGCACAGGGGGTTGGCCCGGTGATCACGGGGACGGGGCCGTCGGCCCTGGCTGGTCACACCGGATCTCTGACGACGTTGAGGCTGATCGGCCGCTCGGACTCCAGCCGGGGACGCGGCAGGAAGACGATGAGCAGCGCTCCGACCGCCGCGGGCAGCGCGAAGGCATAGAAGTTCCACGCCGACGGCAGGTGGGAGTCCAGCAGCACTCCTCCGTACAGAGGGCCGGCGATCCCGCCCAGGCGGCCCAGGGCGAGGGCGGTGCCGAGTGCGGTCGCCCTGAACTCGGCCGGGTATCTGCCGGCGATGTACACATTGAGCAGGATCTGGGTGCCCAGGCTGCCGATACCGGCGAGGACCACGGCGATGTACACCAGCAGCATCGACAGGGACCGGCTCAGCGTGGCGACGCCCACGACGGCCGTCATGAAAGAGATGATCACTGCCCGCCGAGAGCCGATCCGGTCAGCCAACTTGCCCATGACGACGGGACCGACGGCTGTGCCCAGATTGAGGACGACGAGGAAGGTCAGGGCCGATCCGAGGGGGTATCCCGCGGTTCGCATGAGGACGGGCAGCCAGGTGGACAGGCCGAAGACCACCAGCAGCGCGCTGAACATCGCCGCGCCGAACGTGATTGTCGTGAGGAGGTAGGGGCGGGTGAACAGTACGGCGAAGCGCCGTAGACCGGAGTACTCGGCCGCCGCCTGCCCGGCTGTGGGCAGATCCGCCGAACGAGGCAGATGGAAGTAGGCGAGAGGCAGCACGATCAGCGCGGCCAGCCCCCCGGCCAGGAACTCGAAGCGGAAGCCGAGGCCGGGTACGAGAGTGGCGGCGATGACGGCGGCCAGGGCGCCCCCGACTCCCGCTCCGGCGAAGGCCAGGGTGGTGTAGAGATTGCGGCGATGGTCGGGGGCGTATTCGTAGACGAGCGCCGCGACGGTGGGCAGTACCCCTCCGACACCGAGCCCGACCGCGAATCGGCTGACGCCGAAGAGCTCCGCGTTCGGCGCCATTCCGCAGGCGAGCATCGCCCCCGAGAACAGGGAGACGCTGATGAGGACGAGCCGTCGGCGGCCGATCAGGTCCGCGGCCCATCCCATGAGGAGAGCGCCGAAGAGCATGCCGATGGGGGTGAGGCTGCCGAGGAAGCCCGCCTGACGTGACGTCAGCTTCCAGCCCGAATCCGCCAGGAGATGCGGCAGGGTGGCGCCGAAGGCGATGACGTCGTAGCCCTCGAGGATCATGCAGACAGCGCACAGCAAGAGGACGGCCGAGGTGCGGGGAGCCGTCGAGGGCATGGCGATCACCAACTGCTCTCGTCGGTCTGGGCCTGTGGCTCGATCCCCAGCCGCGTCAGCGACTCGGCGTAGTCGGCGACACCTGACGCCAGGTCGAACTCGGGCTCGTAGCCGAGGTCACGGCGCGCGCGGGTGATGTCCATGACACCGTGCACGGGGCCGATGCCGAGATATTCGAACCCTCGGCCGATGGTGATGTCGGCAGACGGGTACCGAGCGCGCACCGCGTCCGCGAAGTCTTCGAGTGTGGTGCGTACGCCAGTGCCGATGTTGTACACCCAGGAGCCGAGGTTCGTGCTGGTACAGGCGCGCACGATGGCCTGGGCAACGTCCTTGGCGTACATCATGTCGTCGCCCTGCTGACCTCCGCGGCCGACAGTGGCGGGAACGCCCAGCATCGCGTTCTCGATGATGCGACTGTGGACTCCGACGGGACCGTGGCGGGCCTTCTTGCCCGGTCCGTAGATCGCGCCGAACCGCAGGGCCACGAAGTCCATGCCGAAACGCTCGGCGTATACCCGTCCGGCCTCCTCGCTCAGGATCTTGGAGGCGCCGTATGCCCGCAGACCGGGTGTGGGGCCGCGGGGGTAGTCCTCGGTGACCGGCACGTAGGTGGGGTGGGCGAACTCGCCCGTGATCGGGGCGTACACCGCCTTGGAACTGGTGTAGACGACCCGTCGCACCTCCGCCTGGCGCGCGGCTTCCAGTACGCCGACCGAGCCCAGTGCGTTGACTTCGAATGCCCGGTAAGGATCGGACGGCGCCACCACGACGGCGGCGAGATGGGCGACGGTGTCGATGTGCCGGCTGGTCATCAGCCGACCCAGCCCCTCGACGTCCATCAGATCCTGTTGCACGAACTCGAAGTGGGGTTCCAGGTCGGGCAGCAGGTCGAAGTCCGGACGCACATCCAGCACTGTGACCTCATGGCCTTCGGCCAGGAGTCGTCGTACGGCCCAGGCGCCGTTGACACCGAGACCGCCGGTTACCAGAACCTTCATGGTGTCTCTCCGTTCCGTGCGGGCACAGTCTCGGTGAACAGCGCGGTGAAACATCCCGGGCAGAATCCCTGGCGCAGCACGACGTCCACGTCGAGGTAGTGACGAGCGTTGTCGTTGAGGTGGGGGCCGGCGGTGCTCGGGGCGCCCTCGAAGACCTTGGTCAGCCGGTGGCGCCAGTCGGGACCCGCGGGTGCCACGGGGGTGTCGCAGTGCCGGCACACGTAGTGCGGGGAGCCGTCCACCAGGCGCTGAACGAGGTTGTCGTCCACGGTCTGCTCGTCGGCGGGCATCTGCTGCACGGTGTTGGTGTCAGCCTTGGACACGGTTCCTCCTGTCGGCACGGACGGCTTCGCGGCATGCGGCGGTGGCTGTCGCGTTGACGGTGAACGAGTCGTCGAGGACGACGCCGTAGACCGTGCGCGCCGCGTCGGGCGACACCTTCAGTTCACGGACATCCGTGGCGACCAGTTCGGGGTCGCGGAGCACCGGGTCTCCGTATCCGCCGCCGCCCTGCCACCGCATGACGTAGACGTCGCCCTGATGAAGGAGACTCTCCTCCTGGTTGGAGGGGAACTCGGGGGTGCCGCCGAGTTCCGCCACCGTGGAAGGCAGCTCGCCCCGAGCGAGCAGTTCCGCCGCGTCGGATCCGCGTACGGCGATGTCCTCCTGTGCGGCTCCGGGGTGGCCTCCGGCCAGGCCGCGATTCATCGAAACGGCCTTCCCCGAACCGGAGATGACCTGATAGATGGGCGCCGGGCTGTGGTATGGGGTGAAGGCGACGCTGCCGCTCAGGCCGCCGCGGTAGCGGCCGGGACCACCCGAGTCGGTCTCCTCGCGTCGCCACAGGTAGAGCAGGGGCGTGGTGAACTCGTTCATCTCGACGTCCGGGACCTTGCCCATGGGGATGAACGGCAGACCGGCCGTGTCGACACCATCGTGGTCGCTGCCCGCGCCGAAGCCTCCGGCCATCGGTTCCAGAATGGAGGTCGCGAACGGTGCGCCGTGCTGGTTGAGGCCGGCGACGATACTGAGGTCCCAGCTGCCACAGCAGACGCTGGCCACCGAGGACCGGGTCGACGGATGCGTGTCCAGCATCTGCGACAGGCACTCCATCACCGCGTTGGTGGTCGCCCAGGAGGATGCGACCGAACCCTTGCCGACGGCGGCCGGGAAGGTGGCGTTGTTCAGGGTGCCGGGCTCGCTGATGATGTCGACGCACCGCATGATGCCGCCGGGCGCCCATGGCAGGTCGCCGCAGAGCAGGGGCATCATGGCCGAGATGATCCCGCCGTAGAGTCCGGTGAAGGTGCAGTTGATCATGCCGGACTGCTCGTCGGTCCCGGTGAAGTCGAACAGCAGGTCGGAGCCGGTCTTGGTGAGCTTCAGCCGGATCGCGTGCGCCTCGCGATCGCCGGTGTGCGACTGCTCCTGGTGATTGACGGCGGTCCAGGTGCCGTCCGGGATCGTGGCCAGCCTGTCCCGCAACCGCTGCTCGGCGTCGCGCATCTGCAACTGCATGACCTGCTGGACGGTATCCGCGTCGAATTTGCGGATCAGTTCGGCGATGCGCTCGTGGCCCAGCTTGTTGGCCCCTACCTTTGCCCGCAGATCCAGGGCGACCAGTTTGGGGATGCGGGAGCGGCGTACGTACGCGTCCTCGACGTCACATTGGATCACTCCCCCGCGTACCACCTTGATCGGCGGCATGGGCAGTGACTCCCAGAAAACGTCTTCGGCGCGCGGGGTCCAGCTGCCGGGGCTGACTCCGCCGACGTCCAGTTGGTGGGCGACGGCCGCGGTCCAGCCGAACAGCTTTCCGTCGTGGAACAGGGGGGCGAAGAGGGCCACGTCGTTCTGGTGGAGGCCACCGCCCACCCACGGGTCGCTGCACAGAAACATGTCTCCCGGCTCGATGCCCGGGTTGTCGGCGCGATTGCGCAGGATCCAGCCGATGGCCAGCCCGATCGACGCGACGAGCTGGGTGTTGTACGGGCCGACCTGCACGATGTGTCCGTAAGGGTCGGTGAGCGCCACGTCGAAGTCGTTGCAGTCGGTGACCACGAGGGAACCGCTCATGCGGCGCAGTGCGTCGCCCATCAGGTCGGTGATGGCGAAGATGCGGTTGCGTACGACTTCGTAGGTGAGCGGGTCGACCTCGGCGCCGCTGAGGTCCGTGGGGTACAGCGGCAGGTGCGCGGGAAGGTCCGTACGGATCTCTTCGTTCGTATACGGCCTGCTGGCGAAGATCTCCGAGCCGGGTACGGGCGTCACAGCCATCATGGCCTCCGGTCATCAAGGTGAAGAATGATGTTGCGCAGGGAGTCCACCTGAGCCGAGGCGTCGCGGGGTACGACGACGGTGGTGGTGCCGGCCTCGACGATCGCCGGGCCTTCGAGACGGTGTCCGTGGGTGAGGCGGGCGTAGTCGTAGATCGCCGTCACCTCCCACCCCCTGCGCGAGTCCAGGAAGACTCGCCGGGTGCCGCTGAGCGCACTCCTGGCGTCCTCGCTCTCCGCCTTGGGGGCGATCGGCAGCTCAGGGGTGAAGGCGGTGGAGCCGATGCCGAAGACACGGTGGTTGATGAGCTGGAAGCCGGCGTCGGCATGCCCCGTTCCGCGGCCGAACATTTGTTCATATGTGTGTTCGAAGTCGGATATCACGGTGTCCATGTCGGCGTCGGTGAGCGGGCCCGAGCCCACCGGCGTCGGAACTTCGAACATTTGCGCCGTATAACGGATGTCGAGCTGCCGGCGCATGCCGATGGAGGTGAACGACACTCCTTGGGCCTCGAGCCGAGCGGTGAGTCCTGCCTCGAGTTCGGCGAATTGCCGCTCGACCCGCGCCGCGTCGAAGGGGTAGGTCGCGGGGTTCGAGAGTTCGGCGGACAGCACGACATCGGAGGTGGTGAGGCCGTACGCCGAAAACGCGTTGGCGTCACCCAGCGGGATATAGATCTCCTTGATTCCGAGATCGGCGCCGTAGGCGAAGCAGTGCGCGGGACCTCCACCGCCGAAGGCGTAGAGGACGAAATCGCGAGGATCGTGGCCCTGTCCGACCACCACCCGGCGCAGCAGGTCGGCGGTCTGGGCGTTCTGGATCTCGAAGACCGCGGCAGCGGCCTGCTCGGCATCGAGGCCGAGAGGTTCGCCGATCCGGGTCTCCAGGGCCTTGCGTGCCCGATCGACGTCCAGCCTCTTGGTGCCTTCCGCGAACGTCTTCGGATCGAGGATGCCCAGGACGAGGTTGGCGTCGGTCACCGTCGGCTCGACGCCGTCCTGGCCGAAGCAGGCGGGCCCCGGGCGGGCGCCGGCACTGCGCGGGCCCACGCGCAGATTGCCTCCCGCGTCCAGCCAGGCGATCGCACCGCCGCCCGAGCCGATCGAGGTGACGTTGACCATCGGGGTGCTGACGGTGAACTGGTTCAGCGTGGTGGAGCTGGAGTACACCGGTTCCCCGTCGACCACCAGTCCGACCAGGAACGTCGTGCCCCCGATGTCGGAGGTGATGATATTGCGGTGGCCCAGTTTGCGGCCGAGGTTACGGGCTCCGACCACGCCGCCGGTGAGTACTGAGCCGATGGTCGTGATGGCCTGTGCGGGTGCGTCCTGCGCCGAGACCGTTCCCCCACTCCCTTGCATCACCAGCAGCGCGCCGTTCAGCCCGCGGAGCTCGAGTTCCTCGGTGAGCGGTGCCAGATAATCCCGCAGGGTCGGACCGACCTGCGCGTTCATGACGGTGGTCACGGTCCGCTCGTATTCGCGGATCTTGGGGCTGAGGTCACTGCTCAGGCATATATAGGTGCCCGGGCTCTCTTCCTCGATAATCTTGCGGAGCCGGATTTCATGCTCCGGATTGACAAAGGACCACAGCAGGCTCACCGCTATCGCGGCTACGCCGTCTTCCAGTAGTTCCCGGATGGCGACGCGCGCCTTGTCCTCGTCGAGACGTACGACGACGTTTCCCTGGTAGTCGACGCGCTCGGTGATCTCCTTCACCATGCGTTTGGGCAGCAGCGGCGGAGGCTTGCGTGTCGCCGCGACGTTCTGGATCTCCTCCGGCCCAAGGCCGGCGTACCGGCCTTCGACATTCATGATGTAAATTGAGTCGCGGTGCCCTTTCGTGGTCAGCAGTCCAACCCGGGAGACGTTTCCGGTGACCAATGCGTTGAGAGCCGCTGTTGTTCCGTGGCAGATGTAGTCCACATCGGACAGCGTCGCCTCACGGGACCGGCCGAGCTTGCGGCCGATCTCGTCCACGGCGTTGAGAAACCCCTCCGCAAAATCGGGCGGAGTGGATGGAACTTTGGCGGTGGTGATGTTGCCCTGATCATCACCCAGAAATGCGTCGGTGAACGTGCCACCGATGTCTATCCCGAGAATGGCACTCATATTGTCCCTAGCTCCAAGCATGGCTAAGCCGATCGGCCACGAAGAGGAGTCAAATACCAGGCGCTTCGTTTGTCGGCCCAGCGGAGGCACTTGACCCGGCGCATTCATCTTCAAAAGATGCGGCGTTGCCGGGTAACTCTAGGGGCAACCAAGCCATATGCATAGTAACGCTTGTTCGATGATTCCATAACGGATACCTTATGGAGAACTGGCAATGAGGCCAGGATCTGAACGACCTGCGGGAGGGTCGCCCCATGGAATCCCAACTTTCGCTGCGCAGACTCGAGGTCTTCTGCCTCGTAGTGGAGGAAGGCAGCGTGACGCGCGCCGCCGAGCGGCTCAGAGTCGCCCAGCCGGCGGTCTCCAGCCAGCTCCGCGCACTGGAGCAATGGATCGGGGCGCGGCTGTTCGTCCGGACCTCCGGTCGCATGGTGCTGACCGAGGCCGGCGGCCGGGCCCATCTGTGGGCCCGGGAGATGCTGGCCAGGTGTCTGCAGGTCCGCCGCGACGTGGAGGAGCTGACACTCGGCACGGGAGGCAGTGTCGTGCTCGCCTCCAGCCTGGCCGTCGGCACCTATCTGCTGCCGCCCCTGATGACGGCGTTGCGCGCCGAGCGGCCCGGAGCCGACATCACTGTCCATGTCGCCCAGCCGGAACACGCACTGCACGCCGTGGAGATCGGCGAAGTCGACTTCGCCGTGATGACCCGCGACGAACGCGCCCTCCCCACCTCCATCGTCGCCGAGACGCTGCTGGACGAGCCCTTGATCCTGTGCGCCAGTCCCGATGGACCGCCTACGGCGAACTCCGTCTCGCTGAGCGCCCTTCCCAAACTGCCCATAGTGGGAGTGCCCAGGCATGTGGCGTTTCAGCGGAGCATCGACACTCAGCTGCAGGAGCTGGGCGTCGGCGAGCTCGACACGGTCATTCGACTCGGCCATGCCGAGGCGATCAAGACAGCGGTCATCGAGCACGGCTGGGCGGCCATCTTCCCCCGCTACTCAGTGGAACGTGATCTCGCAGAGGGAAGACTTCGAGCGATCGAGTTCACCGATGGAGCACTGCACGAACGCATCGGGCTGTTCTACCGGACGGACAAGTACTTCTCTCCGCTGCAGGCGTCCGCGCTGGACGCCATCAGGCTGGCGGGGCGGTAGCCATCGCATAAACGATGCGTTATGAAGAACAAAAGAAAACGTTAATGGACTTATGTTTCTTGTTTACCTAGCGTGGTGGGCACAGAGCCGAACAAGGAGCACACCCGATGAAGCTGGCGCGCTTCCACACACCACCTGACGGATCCGGGGCGTCGTTCGGTGTGGTCGACGGAGATGAAGTGGTTGATCTAGGGCACCGCATGGCGTCCTTCGAGGCGATGCTGACCGAGCTCCACAACGCCACGCCACGCCCCGACGACCCCCGCTGGCCCGTCAGCACCGTCACATGGCAGCCACCCATCGGGACTCACGCCAAGGTCGTGTGCGTGGGGTACAACTACCCCTCCCACGCCGTGGAGTCCCAGGAGGCGCAGCCCGAGTGGCCCACCCTGTTCACCCGCTTCCCCGACTCTTTCGTCGGCGCGGGGCGTCCGGTGGTCCGCCCGTACGATACGGATTCCCTGGACTGGGAGGGCGAAGTGGCCTTCGTGGTCGGTCACCCGGCGCGGCGAGTGACCGCCGACCGCGCGGACCGGCATATCGCGGGCTTCACCTGCATGGCGGAGAACAGTGTGCGGGACTGGCAGTTGCACACGCGGCAGGCGACCGCGGGCAAGAACTGGTACGCCAGCGGCTCCTGCGGGCCCTGGCTCGTCACCCCCGACGAACTGGGGGACGGCCCGCTGCGGGTGACCACCCGGCTCAACGACACGGTCGTGCAGGACGACTCGACCGACCGGCTGGCCTTCTCCTTCGGCGAACTGCTCGCATACATCAGCGCCTTCACTCCACTGCGACCCGGCGACGTCATCGCCACCGGGACCCCCCAGGGCATCGGCCACCGGCAAGATCCCCCCGGTATCTGCGCCCGGGAGACGAGCTCGAAGTCGAAGTGTCGGGTGTCGGCGTGCTCCGGAACCCGGTCACCGACGAGGCACGCTCCCTGAACCACGCGGAGGTACACCGATGAGCCCCTACCAGTGGAGCGACCGGGACGTCGAAGCCCGCGCGGACCTTCCGTCCGTCATCGACGCAGTACAAGGCGTCCTGGAACACGAGGCGACGGGTGCCGCCTGGAACATCGACAAGACCATGGCCACCTGGGCACCCATGAGCAGTGCCCACGCGCTGGGCGCGATCGACACCGAGGAACAACTCGTCGTCTTCAAGACCTGGGTCAACACGCCGGCCGGAGCGACTGCCGTCCTCACCGCCTTTTCCGCCGCCGACGGCAGTCTGCGGGCCTCGCTGCAAGCCGGGGTCGCCGGTGCCCTGCGTACCGCCGCGGTCTCGGGACTCGCCACACGCTGGATGAGCCACCAGGACGCCGACGAACTCGCCGTCCTGGGCACGGGGCGCCAGGCCCTGCGCCAGGTGGCCGCGGTCGCCGCGGTCCGGAAACTGCGCCGGGTCCGCGTCTGGAGCCGTACCCCCGAGCGAGCAGTGGGCTTCGCCGCCCAGGTGCAAACGGACCTCGGGCTCGCCGCTGAAGCGTTCCCCACAGTTGAGGCGGCCTCCCAGGACGCTCCCATCGTCACGCTGATCACCCGTGCCACCGACCCGTTCTTCACCCTTGACACCCTGGCCGAAGGGGCCCATCTCAACGCGGTCGGCGCGATCCTGCCCGCCAACGCGGAGTTCGACGCAGCTCTGTTGGCGTCCTCAGCACTCACCGTGGTCGACAGCGTGTCCAACGCGCGACGAGGCTCGCGCGAACTGGGCGAATTCTTCGGCGACGACTGGACTTCGGTCCACCGGCTCGCCGATCTGGTCACCGGCAAGGTGGCCCGCCCCGAGCGGCCACGCTGCACCGTCTTCAAGGGCATGGGCATGGGACTGTCCGACCTTTCGGTCGCCGCGCTGCTGCTCCGCGACGCCCGACCCTCTTCACAGAAATAGACCAAGGAGCCGTTACCGTGAGCGTCACCTCTTCCCCCTCAAACATCGACGCCCTCCCCGCCGCACGGGATTTGCACGCCCGGTTCGTGGACATCAGCGGACAGGAGCCCGAGCCGATCCGGCCCTGGGCGCCCGTGAAGATCTCCCGGGCCCGGATCGAGGCGGAGATCGAGCGCCTGGCCTCGCTCCCCCGGCCGGCAAACGGCCGTCGAGGCACTCTCATCGTGCATCCGGACGCCGTGGGCCTCGGCCCGGGACTCGCTCCCGGCGTTGACGTCACCATCGACGTGCTCAAGCCGGGCGAGCGGACCACACCGCTGCGACGCAACACGGGGCAGGTCGAGATCGGCATCAGCGGCCGCGGCGTTGTCCACGTCGTCGGCAGGTCCACGCGCATGGAGCGCTGGGACGTGTGCAGCATCCCCTCGATGAAGGGCCATTACTTCGAGAACGATGGCGACGAACTCTGGGTTCGGTTGAGCTACTCCAATGCTCCGCTCCTGGCCAAGCTCGGAGTTCTCTACAGTGAGCCGCTCACCGACGAGCAGATGGCCGCAGGCCCCAGTGTCCTGCCTTCTGCCGGCCGCAGGCCCGAGCGCTACATCCGCGAAACCGCCCCCGACATCGAGCTCAACGACTCCGGCGCCCGGCTGCGGGGCTACGAATACCTCGTGGACATCGAGGTTGTCGAGAACAACCCGCTGCACTGGGCCTGGAACGAGGTCCGCGAGCACCTGTCCTGGGAGGAGGGCGACGGCAAGCGGACGATCATGGCGCTGTACAACCCGGCGACCGAACGCCGCAACGGGGCCACCCACAGCTTCTTCGTGACCGCCTCCTCGATGCCGCCCGGCATCGCGGCGCAGCCGCTGCGCCGCGGCCACCGGCACAGCTCCGTCGCCATCAATTATCACTTCCTCGGCTCCGGCAAGAGCGTCGTCGAAGGACACGTCGTCGACTGGAGCGCCGGCGACCTGCTGCTGTCGGCCCCCGGGTGGAGCGAGCACGACCACTACCACGGTCCCGACGGCTTCGGCGTCTTCACCGTCCAGGACCACCCCCTGCACATCGGCATGGAATCGCTGATCTGGCAGGAGAAGATGTCCGGCCCGATCCTCGCCCTCGGTTCCGAAGCCGGCCAGACCGGATATGTCGGCCCCCGTACGACAGGCGCCTGACGTGCGCGAACGAGCACACGACGAGGTGAGGACCTCATGAAGTTCCGTAGCGATCCGACGCAGATCAAGGGTTCCGTGGCTCCCGTCATCACGCCTTTCACCAGCGACGGCGCCCTGGACCTGCCATCCCTGCGGGGTCTGGTCCGCCGACAGCTGGAGGCCGGCTCACACGGCATTTCGATCGGCGGTTCCACAGGAGAACCGGGAGCCCAGTCCGTCGCGGAGCGGATCGAGGCCATCAAGGCAGTCGCCGAAGAAGTCGCCGACGCGGTGCCGTTCCTCCCCGGCACGGGCTCCGCCAAGCTCGATGAAACCGTGGAGATCACCGCTGCCGCCGAAGCCGCGGGCGCCGACGCCGCCCTGATCATCACCCCCTACTACGCACGCCCCACCCAGGAGGGGCTGTATCAGTGGTACGCGACGATCGCCCGTGAGTTCCCCGACCTGCCACTGATCATCTACAACGTGCCGTCACGCACCGCGGTCGACATCGCTCCTGACACCGTCAACAGGCTCCACCGCGACTTCGGCAACATCGTGGGCATCAAGGAGACCACCAAGGACTTCGAACACTTCTCGCGGGTGCTGCACAAGACGGGCACCGGCTTTCTGGTGTGGTCCGGGATCGAACTGCTCGGTCTGCCTCTGCTCGCTCTCGGTGGCCGCGGCTTCATCAGTGCGGTGTCCAATCTGGCTCCGGCCGCCGTGGCCCGCATGTACGAAGCGTGGGAAGCCGGCGACCATGCCACGGCGCGCGAACTGCACTACGGTCTGCACCCTCTGGTGGATCTGCTGTTCGTCGAAACCAACCCGGCTCCATTGAAGTACGTCCTCCATCACAGGGGCCTCATCTCCTCGGCACATGTCCGGGAGCCGCTCACCCCGCTGACCCCGCAAGGAGTCCTGCGCGTCGAGGAACTGCTCAGCGAGGGCTCCGGTCTCCTTGTCTGACATACCCGTGCGGATGCTCTCTGAGCTGTGACGATTCGACGACTCACGTCGTCGACGTCGGTTTCCCGCACAAGCGGGTGTCTGCCGCACCGGGCAGACACCCGCCGGTCGGCCGGTCGGGAGGGCACCCTGCCCCCCCTTTCGCCAGGATCTGAGAGCACCGGATGGGAGACGTTGGATACGTGGATCGCAATGAACTCGCACGATGCCTGCGGGACTGGCGGGATCGCCTCAGTCCCGCGAGCATCGGACTCCCCGCGAGCAGCCTGCGGCGCGCGCCCGGGCTGCGCCGCGAAGAAGTCGCACACCTCGCCGGACTCTCAGTGGACTACCTCGCCCGTCTTGAGCAGGGGCGCGCCGGTAACCCGTCTCCCTCAGTGCTGGAGGCTCTGGCACGGGCATTGCGACTGACCGATGACGAGAACACCCATCTGTTCCATCTGGCCGGCCACGCGGATCCGCGTATCAGTGGCATGAACCGGCACATGACCCCAGGTGTCCACCGGATCATCGACCGGCTCGCGGATACACCCGTCATCGTCCTGGACGAGGCCTGGCAGCTCGTCGCCGCCAATCCGCCGGCCACCGCGCTGCTCGGCGACATGCTCGGTGAACCGGCACGCCAGCGCAACCTTTTGTGGCGGCACTTCACCGGCATGCCGTCCCGGGTCGTCGCCACCCCCGAGGAGGACGCCGCCTTCGAGCGGGCAGCCGTCGCGGATCTGCGCGCCGCGGCCGGACGCCATCCGGACGACGGGCCGCTGCAGGCTCTCATCACCGACCTGCGCAAGGTGAGCCCCCGCTTCGACCAACGCTGGCAGTCCGCCGCTGTCGCACGCCACATGGCGACGCGCAAGACGATCCTCCACCCACAGGTCGGGCCGATGACCCTGGACTGCGACGTCCTCACCGCCGAGGGCAGCGACCTGCGTGTCGTGGTCTACACCGCCGAGCCAGGATCATCCGACGCCCGCACACTGGCGCTGCTCAACACCATCGGCACGCAGACGTTCACCACGCCCACATCGTGGGCACAGCCGTTCACAGACGATGCCGCGCCATAGCAGCTGCGGCGCTTCTTCGTCTTCGGTATCGGTCACGGGCCGGTGCTTCCCGCAGCGCCGAGCAGGACCGTCGAGGCCCGCCTTGACGTTCATCGAAGGCGGCCCTGAACAGTGAACCCCCGAGCCCACGGCGACATTGATGAGCTGGCCCCACCGGACCGCGAGGCACATGTGGAGTGTTAGCTCTTCGTGTCGGGATGTGGGGCGCATCGTGCGATCAGCGCCACCGCGTGTTCGATCTGTGCGTCGGTAAGGTCGCCGCGTGCGGTGAGGCGTAGCCGGGAGATGCGGTCGGGCACGGATGGTGGGCGGAAGCAGCCCACCGCGACTCCCGCCTCCCGACACGCCGTGGCCCAGGCCACGGCCGCTTCGGGTGAGGGTGCGTGGACCGATACCACGGCCGCGTCCGGCGTGCTCGCCTGGAGCCGTGCGTTTATCAGGCCGGCCGACAGTCGCTGGGCCACCTGGCGGGCTCGTGCGGCGCGTTGCGGCTCCTCGCGTAGAAGCCGCAACGCGCCCAGTGCCGCTCCTACGCTCGCCGGGGCGAGCCCGGTGTCGAAGATGAAGGTGCGGGCGGTCTCCACCAGGTGCCGGATGACCCTGCGCGGGCCCAGTACCGCCCCGCCCTGCGATCCCAGGGACTTCGACAGCGTCACCGTCGCCACGACATCCGGTGTCCCGGCCAGACCCGCTGCCGCCAGGGCTCCGGTGCCCCCGTCGCCGACCACGCCCAGGCCGTGGGCGTCGTCCACCAGCAGCCCGGCGCCGTGCGCCCGGCATACCTCGGCCAACTCCGGCAGTGGTGCGGCGTCGCCGTCCACCGAGAAGACGGAGTCGGTGACCACCAGGGCCCGGCCCCCACCATGGTCCGCGAGCGCGCTTCGGACCGCGCCCGGCTCGCAGTGCGGCACCTGGGCGGTCTTCGCCCGCGACAGTCGGCAGCCGTCGATGAGGGAGGCGTGGTTGTAGGCGTCACACACGATGAGCGTGCCTGGCCCGGCCAGCGCGGTCAGCGCCGCCAGGTTGGCTGTGTAACCGGAGGAGAAGACCAGCGCGGCCTCGGCTCCGCAGAATCCGGCGAGCTCCTCCTCCAGTTCGGTGTGCAGCTCGGTGGTGCCGGTGACCAGGCGGGAACCGGTGGCCCCGCCGCCCCAGCGCAGCACCGCGTCGGCGGCCGCCCGCACCACCCGAGGGTGGCGGACCAGGCCCAGGTAGTCATTGCCGGCCAGATCGAGTACCGGGTCATCGGCCGGACGCGGGCGCAGGTGGCGGGTCAGCCCGGCGCGGCGGCGCAGCTCGGCCCGCCGGTCGACCCAGTCGAAGACCGCCGCCGGGTCGGGAGCGACCTCTCGCGGCCGGTCACGGGACGATCCGGTACTGCGGCCCGCCGGGACGATGGGGGTCTCCGGTGCGGCCGGTGGCCGGGCGGGGGAGGAAGGCGCGGGGGTGGCCGGAGGGACGGTGCGGTGGACCATGTCAGGCACTCTCGCATGTCTCAGCAGGGCGTTCCAGGTGAGCTTCCCGCTTCAACGCCCACCGCGTCGCGTCCGCCGTACCGGTGATCGAGCGCATCGCCGACGAACTGCTCAGCGTGGCACAGACCCGGATCGACACCATGGGCGGCTGCGACCTGTTCACCTCCTTCGCGCAAGCCCTCCCATGCCGGGTGCTGATGGAACTCCTGGGCATCCGACACGTCGACGCGGCAACCCTGATGCGTTGGAGTGACGCCTCTCTGGAACTGTTCTGGGGCAGGCCCACACCTCAGCGCCAACTGGAGTTGGCGGAACGCGTCGGCGAGTTCCACCAGTGGCTGACCGAGGCTGTGCGCGGGGACACCGCCCCACCCGGCTCCTTCATCGCGTCGCTGACCCGCCATCGCCTGCCCGACGGCAAACCACTGGACGTGCAGACCGCGGTCGGAGCCTGCTTCTTCGTCTTGATCGCCGGGCAGTCCACCACCGGACAACTCATCTCCACCGTGTTGCACCGAGCGCTCGCGGAGCCCGGACTGTGGCCGCGCGTGGCGCGGGAGGCGGGCGTGGCCGAGGCATGGGTGGAGGAGGTACTGCGGCGCGAGCCCCCGGTGACCACCTGGCGTCGTGTCACTGCCCGGCCGGCCGAAGTGAGCGGTGTGCAACTCCCCGCAGGTGCACAGCTGTTGCTGATGCTCATGGGCAGCGGATCCGACCCAGAGGTCTTCGCCCATCCGGAGCGGATGTGCCCGCGCCGGCCGAACATCCGCCACCACCTTGCCTTCGGCACCGGCCGTCACCGCTGCCCAGGCGCGTCCTTGGCCCGCACCGAAGCGGCCGTGGCGCTGCGGGCGGCCGCCCGCAGCCTGCCAGGTGTACGGCTCACAGCCGGGGCGGAGGAGCCACCGATGCTCGGCCTGCTGTCCTTCCGGGCACCCCTACAGGTGGCAGTGGAATCGCCAGGCGATGCCCCTATCCCCACCGCGTCCGTCGGGTCCCGGAACACGTGACCTCGGGCACCGTCGGGCCGCTGCGCTGTTCATGCAAGATGACGTTCAGCCTTCCCCGCTTCTCTGCCGTGTGCTGCGCCCACGGGAACTGCGGCTGCCGCCTTGCGCCTACGGAAGGTTGCGGGCCATGACGATCCGCTGAACCTGGTTCGTACCTTCATAGATCTGCGTGATCTTGGCATCGCGCATCATCCGTTCCACCGGGTAGTCACGGGTGAAGCCATAGCCGCCCAGCAGTTGCACGGCGTCAGTGGTGATCTCCATGGCGGCGTCCGAGGCGAAGCACTTGGCCGCGGCCCCGTAGAAGGTGAGGCCGGAGTCGACGCGCTCGGACTTGGCGGCAGCGGCATAAGTGAGCTGGCGGGCGGCCTCCAGCTTCATCGCCATGTCCGCGAGCATGAACTGCACGCCCTGGAAGTCGCCGATCGGCTTGCCGAACTGCTTGCGCTCCCGGACATACCCCTTGGCATAGTCCAGCGCACCCTGGGCGATGCCGAGAGCCTGCGCCGCGACGGTGATGCGGGTGTGGTCCAGTGTCTTCATCGCCGTGGCGAAACCGGTACCCTCGTCACCGATCATGCGGTCGGCCGGGATGCGCACATGGTCGAGGTACACCTCGCGGGTCGGCGAACCCTTGATGCCCAGCTTCTTCTCCGGCGCGCCGAAGGACACACCCTCGTCGGACTTCTCGACGACGAACGCGGAGATGCCCTTCGACCTCTTGGCAGGGTCGGTCACGGCCATGACGGTGTAGTACTCCGAAACCCCCGCATTGGTGATCCAGCGCTTCACGCCGTTGAGGACGTAGCTGTCGCCATCGCGCACCGCCCTCGTTGTCATCCCCGCCGCGTCCGACCCCGCGTCCGGCTCACTGAGGCAGTACGAGAACAACGCACCCTCGGCCAGCGGGGCCAGATACCTCTTCTTCAGCTCCTCGGAACCGGACAGGATCACCGGCAGCGAACCGAGCTTGTTCACCGTAGGGATCAGTGACGAGGAGACGCACACCCGCGCCACTTCCTCGATGACGATCACCGCGGCCAACGCGTCCGCGCCGGCGCCGCCGTACTCCTCCGGCACATGCACCGCGTGCAGGTCGGCGGCGACCAGCGCCTTGAGAGCCTCGGCCGGAAAACGGCTCTGCTCGTCCACCTCGGCGGCGAATGGCGCGATCTTCGTCTCGGCAAGCGAGCGGATCGACGCGCGGAGCATCTCGTGCTCCTCCGACGTCCGGTAAAGGTCGAAGTCCTGATTCATGGAGGGAACACCTCGGTCTCTGCCCTGCCACGGGCACGGCAGGGGCGTGAAGAAAGTCAGCGTGGACTCGGCGATGAAACTCAGTACCTTGATTATGCATACTGAGTTTCATGGGTCCAATGCCAGGTGATCAGGATGGTGTTATGTTCCCCGCATGAGCGAGGCACAGGGACACGGCCGGGGAGCCGACGGCTCCGCGAAGCCCTCCAAGCGTGACGCCCTGATCGAGGCGGCGTTCGAACTCTTCACCGCACACGGGTTCGAGCAGACCACGGTCGACGACATCGTCCGGCTCGCGGGTGTGGGCAGGAGCTCCTTCTTCCGGCACTTCCCTTCCAAGGAGGACGTGGTCTTCCCCGACCACGAAGGCTGCCTGGCAGAGATGACGATCTTCCTGCAGGAGGGGAGCGGCACGGAGGACCCGGTGATCCGGGTCTGCGATGCCGCGCGCCTCGTCATGCGGATGTACGCCGGCAACCCCTCCTTCGCCGTACAGAGATACCGCCTGACCAAGAGCGTTCCAGGGCTCCGCCACCACGAGTTGTCCGTGGTGTGGCGCTACGAGCGCACCCTCGCCGACTACCTGCGCCGACGCTTCGCGCACCGGCCCGACGGCACACTGCGCGCCGATGTGATCGCCGCCTCCGTGGTGGCCGCCCACAACAACGCACTCCGAACATGGCTCCGCTCCGCCGGCCAGGAGGACCCCTCGGCCCACATGGATCATGCTCTGCGGTTCGTACAGAACTCATGGGGACCGGAAGGCGAGGCCAGGAGCGCCGACGAGGAGGACACCGACGACGTCGTCGTCCTGATCACCAAGCGGAAGGCGCCGATGTGGCGCGTCGTCCGAGGGATCGAGGCCACGCTCGACGATCGCTGAACGCGGTCGGCCTCGCGCAAGACAGCCTGTACACCGTGATCTCCGGCGGGTCCGCCCTCCAGCGTCCCCTGGTCGAGGGCTTCGCCCGGTACGGGGTCGACGGCAGGTGTCGCGATCGGACGACGCGCCCTCGGACACCGCATCCGGCGACGGACGGCACCGCCCCCACACGACCAGGGCGATCGTGCGGGGCATCGGACCGCCCAGGCCGAAGGCGGCACCCGAGGGCGTGAGGAACCCCGGCCCCCGCAGCCTCGGACCACGGACCACGGACCACGGACACGATCCACAGGCCCTGGGTGTAGCGCGAACGCGGGAGACCAGGACACTCAATCCCCGTTCGGAGCGTCCGGCTGAGACCGTGCAACTCACGCTCGGTCTGTAGGAACGGTAGACAGGGGCTACCCGCATCGAAGCGAAGGAGCCGCCCGTGTCCGCGCAGCCGCTGGAAGGCATCACCGTCGTCGCCCTGGAGCAGGCCGTCGCCGCCCCGTTCGCCACCCGTCAGCTCGCCGATCTGGGAGCCAGGGTCATCAAGGTGGAGCGGCCGGGGCGCGGCGACTTCGCCCGTGACTACGACCGCGAGGTCAAGGGCGCGTCGGCCTACTTCGTCTGGATCAACCGCGGTAAGGAGAGCGTCGTCCTCGACATCAAGGACGACAGCGACCGGGCGCTGCTCGATGCGATGCTCGCCCGCGCCGATGTCTTCGTGCACAATCTGGCGCCCGGCGCCGTGGACCGGCTGGGCCTGGGCGCGCGGACGCTGCGGCCCGCGTATCCCCGCCTGATCACCTGCGCGATCTCCGGGTACGGGGACAGCGGCCCGTACCGCGAGAAGAAGGCGTACGACCTGCTCATCCAGTGCGAGGCGGGGCTGCTGTCGATCACCGGCAGCCCGGAGGCCCCGGCCCGCCCCGGGATCTCGATCGCCGATATCGCGGGCGGGATGTACGCCTACACCGGCATCCTCACCGCGCTCTACGAGCGGGAACGCACCGGTGCGGGGACGGACCTGAGTGTGAGCCTGCTCGACGCGCTGGGCGAGTGGATGGGCCACCCCTATTTCGCCCAGGCGTACGGCGGCGCCGGGGTCGTCCGCAGCGGCGCGCGCCATCCGTCGATCTCGCCGTACGGCGCCTACCGCTGTGGGGACGGCGCTCAGGTGTTCCTGAGTGTGCAGAGCGATCGTGAATGGGCCGCGCTGTGCGAGCGGGTGCTCCGTCGCCCGGAGCTGATCCGCGATCCGCGCTTCGCGGACAATCCCCTGCGCCGTACCCATGACGAGGAGCTGACGGCCGAGTTGGAGTCGTGCTTCGCGGACCACACCGCCGAGGGACTGATCGCGCTGCTGGACGGGGCGGGCATCGCCAATGCCCGGCTGCGCGACATCGCGGAGTTCGGTGCCCATCCCCAGTTCGACGCCCGCGACCGCTGGGGCGAGTTCGGCTCCCCGGTCGGGCCGCTGCGCGGTCTGCTGCCGCCGGTGGAGGTGGCGGGCCGCAGGGCGCCGATGCGGCCGGTGCCGGGGCTCGGCGAGCACACGGAGGCGGTGCGGGCCGAGTTCTCCTGAGCCGGCCCGGCAGGGGCGGGTGCCGCGCGTGGTGTGCCCGAGTGCCCCAGCACCCGGCTGATCTGCGGTTTCCCGCAGGGCGAGCGCTGCGGAGAACACCACCGGGTTGGGCGGCAATCCTCATGTCTTCGCTGGTCGGCGGTTTCTAGATTGACAGGCGTCGGGGCCGCGAAGCGCTCCGGCGCCTGACCGCCATGTTGGAGACCACGCATGCACTTGATGACCCTGGCGCTGCCCCAGGAGCCCTCGGACGGCATCGCCGGCTGGGCCGCGGACCTCGTGGACGCGATGGGCGGGCCGGGAGCCGGTCTGGCCATCGCGCTGGAGAATCTCTTCCCGCCGCTGCCCAGCGAGGTGATCCTGCCCCTGACCGGGTTCGCGGCCGGGCAGGGTGTGATCAGCCTGGCCTCGGCGCTGTTCTGGACCACGCTCGGTTCGGTGGTGGGCGCGCTGGTGCTGTACTGGATCGGCATGCTCGTCGGCCGTCGGCGCATGCACGCCGTCTGGGCGAAGCTGCCGCTGGTGAAGGCGTCCGACCTGGATCGTACGGAGCAGTGGTTCGAGCGGCACGGCACCAAGGCGGTCTTCATCGGCCGCATGGTGCCGATCTTCCGGAGCCTCATCTCCATTCCGGCCGGGGTCGAGCGCATGCCGCTGCCGGTCTTCGCCCTGCTGACCACGCTGGGCAGCCTGGTCTGGAACACGGTGCTGGTGATGGCCGGCTACTGGCTGGGCGATCAGTGGGACGAGGTGGAGACCTACGTCGGTGTCCTCTCCAAGGTGGTCCTGGTCGCGGTTGTGCTGGCCATCGTGGTCTACGTGGTCGTGCGCTTCCGAGGCCGCGGCAGGCAGCGCCCCGCTTCATGAGCCACGACGCGTCTCCCGGCCCCACCGCTCTGCTCGCGCCACAGCCCGGGCGATCTTGCCCGGGCTGTGCGGCCGGGCTACGCTTGGCCCCCGTGCAGGGGGATTTGCCGAATTTCGCCACCCATCACCTGTTTCTCGGCTCGCCCGGTCAGAACGACGGCGGCAGGGGGGCGGCGGAATCCTCGTGGCCGCGCAAGATTCCGGGAGCACTCCTCGGCTGTTGCACGGCCATGCTCGGATTTCTCTACTTGCTGATCGTCGGCACGGCCATGGCCCCTTTCCTGTTATGGCCGCGCACCCGGCCCGGCGCCCTGGCCGCGCTCGCCTCCGGGGCCCGTCGGCTCGCGGGGCTGGACCGGGCGCGCCGCTTCGTCTTCTTCGGCGATCGTTTCCCCGAGCACTACAAGTCGTCCGACCAGAAGGTCCTGCGCTATCTGGCGATCCGCAGCTACACGGGGATGCTGTGCACCATCGTCGTGGGTCTGCTGGGGTTCGGTGTCATCCTCGCCGCGGTGCTGGCCATGCGGCTGCTCCAGGGCCGCCTCGACCTCCAGGAACTCCTCACCCAGGCACTGCTCGGCGGTGTGCTGCTGTTCCTGGACGTGCAGGGCATCTACTCTCTCGCGGTGCTGGACGCCCGGCTGGCCCGTGAGTGCTTCGGGCCGTCGGAGCGGGAGTTGCTGCGGCAGCGCATCGACGAGCTGGCCACCAGCCGGGCCGCGGTCCTCCAGGCCGTCGACGCCGAGCGCCGCCGCATCGAGCGCGATCTCCACGACGGCATCCAGCAGCGCCTGGTGGCACTCGCCATGCTGCTCGGCCGGGCGCGCCGCAGCCGCGGCCGCAACCCCGAGCAGGTGGACGCCCTGCTCCACCAGGCCCACCAGGAGTCCCAGGAGGTCATCACCGAGCTCCGGGAGGCGACCTGGCGGATCTATCCCTCCGCCCTGGACAGCCTGGGGCTGAAGGAAGCACTCAGCGGGGTCTCCGAGCGGTGCTCCCTTCCCATCCGCATGGACTTCGAGGTCGACCGTGTGCTGCCACAGACGGTGGAGACCGCCGCGTACTTCGTGGTGTCGGAGTGCGTGACCAATGCCGCCAAGCACTCCGGCGCCACGGCCATCACCATCCGACTCGCGCTGCACGGAGCGGTGCTGGTGGTCCGGGTCGAGGACAATGGCACCGGCGGAGCCGATCCATCGGGCAGCGGCCTCACCGGGCTGCGCAGCCGGGTGAGCGCGCTCGACGGTCTGCTGCACATCGACAGCCCCCTCGGGGGACCCACGACCATTACCGCGGAGCTTCCATGCGCGTGATCCTCGCCGAGGACTCGACCTTGCTACGGGAAGGACTGGTACGTCTGCTGGTCGAGGAGGGCCATGAGGTCGTCGCCGCGGTGGGTGACGCGGTGTCCCTCATGAAGGAGGTCGAGGAGCGGATGCCCGACATGGTCGTCGTCGACATCCGGATGCCGCCGACGCACACCGACGACGGGCTGCGGGCCGCGCTGGAGATCCGTAAGCGCTGGCCCCAGATAAGCCTGCTCGTGCTGTCGCAGCACGTGGAGCGCAACTACGCGGCTCAACTCCTGGCGTCCAACGCGGAGCGGGTCGGGTATCTCCTGAAGGACCGCGTCGCCCAGGTCGAGGAGTTCCTGGACGCGCTGGAGCGGATCCACGCGGGTGGCGCGGCCATCGACCCGGAAGTCGTGCGGCAGTTGGTCATCCGCACCACACACGGTGACCCGCTCGCCCGGCTCACTCCGCGCGAGCGCAGTGTTCTGGAGACGCTGGCGCAGGGCCACACCAACACGGCCATCGCGCAGAAACTGCATATCTCGCTGAGCTCGGTGGAGAAGAACCTCAACACGATTTTCGACAAGCTCGACCTGTCGCACACCGCCGGCTACAGCCGGCGGATCCTGGCGGTCCTGCGGTATCTGGAGTCCTGAGGCGCGCGACGGGCGAGGGCACGGCTACCGAGGTGCTCGACGACGTGCTCCCCCACGTCGTCGAGATCCTCTCGGCGTCCGAGACGCCACCGGGCTGTCTGCGGCCCCCTGTCCGGGCGGGCACAGCCCGGTGCCGTCACTGGAAGGAGTACGGGTTGAGCGCGTCCTCCGGCAGGTGTTCCAGCTGCACCCGGTCGCCGATACCGGCCTCCTCGGCGAGTTCGAGGAGCACGTCGAAGGCGATGTGATCCTCCAGGGCGAATCCGGTCGAGTCGAAGACGGTCAGCTGCTCCCGCCGCCCCTCGGCGAGCGCCGGGTCGGCGCACAGGACGGGCAGCTCCGGGCCCAGCTCGCTCTGGTCGAGCTGCTGGCACTCACCCTCGCGCAGCGCCTGCCCCTGGTGGTCGGGGGTGACGAAGGCGGACTTCAGCACGGACAGCGGCACCTCGTACTTGCCGATCAGGTCGGCGCCTATCGCGTTGATGTGGATGTGCGGGCGCAGCCGCTCGCCGTGGAGGACCGGGCCGTCTCCGACCCCGACCGAGGTGACGGTGCAGATGATGTCCGATGCCGCCTCGATCTCCGCGACGGATGCCACCTCCACGTCGATACCGAGGAATTCCACGCGCTCGGCGAAGGACTCGGCGTGGGCGGGCTCGATGTCGTGGACGAGGATCCGGTCCAGCGGGAAGACCCGGCTCAGGGCATGGGCCTGGGTCACCGCCTGGGCGCCGGCGCCCACCAGGCCGAGGACCCGGCTGTCGGGGTGGGCGAGCAGACGGCTCGCGATGGCGGACGCGGCGCCGGTGCGGACGGCGGTGGGCAGGATCCCGTCACCGACGGCCAGCAGACGGCCGGTCACGTCGTCGTACCGGGCCATCGTGCCGATGATGGTGGGCAGCTGATGGGTGGACGGATTCGTGGGGGTGTACGCCACGGTCTTGATGGTGATCGAGTCGCCGGGCTGGTGGTGCGGCATCCATTCGAGGACGGCCGTGTTCTGAGGACCGCGCAGGAATCCGTCCCGCGCCGGGGTGATGCCCCATCTGCTTTCCGCACGGAACGCCTCGTCGAGCCGGTCGATCATCCGGTCCATGAAAAGGTCTAATCCCTTTCCCTGGACGATCTTGGCAACATGCTGCCGAGTGAGGACCGTGGTTTCCATTGTTTCCCCTTGATTCGCATCACGGTGCGGCATTTACCTGCCAATGGAATTCTTACTCCATCGGAAAGGACGAACCGGAATATGAAACTAATGGCTGCAGTTTCCTCCGGTCAAGCTTTCGCCTGGGCGAGTACGGTTTCCCGCAACTGTCACCCTGCGGAGAACCGCAGGGTGACAGTTGCGGGAAACAATGGCTACCGAGGCGGTTTACCTCGTGTCGACGTCCGGGACCTGGAACTAGCGTTTTAGCGTCATAAGCCCGGCAGCCGCCACAACGGTTCGGCACCATTGGGAGGACGCAGACAGTGCGAAAGAAACCGGCGACGTTACGGGTTGCCCGATGGAGTGCCACACATCCGTGGTCCGCGCTCGGACTGTGGGTCGTGTTCGTCGCCCTGTGCCTCTTCCTCGGCGGCGCCGCCGGCACCAACAAGCTCGACTCCGAGGAGTCCGGGGTCCGGGAGTCGGGCCGGGCGGGCAAGATCGCTTCTTCCGGGGACTTCACCAAGAGGCCCGAGGAGAACGTGCTCATCACCGCCGACTCGGGCGGGAAGCTGAACCAGCAGGCGGCGCAGCGGGCGGCCAGGGACATCACCGGCCGGATGAAGGCGCTGCCCGAGGTACGCAGCGTCGGTGCGCCGGTTCCCGCGCCGAACGGCAAGGCCCTGCTCGTACCGGTGACGATGAACGGTGACGAGGACGACGCGATCAACCGGGTCCGCCCGCTGCTCGATGTGAGCGCCGAGGCCGACCGGACCCACGACGGGCTCAAGATCGAGCAGGTGGGCACCGGTTCGACGGCGAAGGGCATGTCGGACACCATCGGCAAGGACTTCAGGCGGGCCGAGCTGATCAGTGTTCCGCTGACCCTGTTGATCCTGCTGGTGGTCTTCGGCGCGATCATCGCCGCCGGAGTGCCCGTGCTGCTCGCCCTGTCCTGTGTGGTCACCGCGATGGGGCTGTCGTCCCTGGCCTCGCATGTGCTGCCGGAGACCAGCGCGGTGAGCAATGTCATCCTGCTCATGGGCATGGCCGTCGGCGTCGACTACTCGCTCTTCTACCTCAAGCGGGAGCGGGAGGAGCGCCGTAAGGGCAAGTCCCACCTCGACGCCATCGAGATCGCCGCGGAGACGTCGGGGCATACGGTCGTGGTGTCCGGCACCACCGTGATCGTGGCGATGGCCGGGCTCTACCTGGCCCAGGAGGCCACCTTCGCCTCCCTGGCCACCGGTTCCATCATCGTCGTGGCGGTCGCGGTCCTCGGCTCGGTGACCGTGCTGCCCGCCCTCCTCGCCAAGCTGGGCCGTTGGGTGGACCGTCCCCGGGTGCCGTTCCTGTGGCGGCTGACGATGCGCTCCGGCGAATCGCGGGTGTGGCCGGTGCTGCTGCGCCCGGCGCTGCTCAAGCCGGCCCTCACGCTCGTGGTGTCCATCGGCGCACTGCTGCTGCTCGCCCTGCCCGCCCTGGACATGAAGCTCAAGCAGCCCGGCCAGGACGATCTGTCACGGGACATCCCGGTCGTGCAGGCGACCGACCGGCTCACCGACGCCTTCCCGAGCGAGGGCACCGTGCACAAGGTGGCGGTACGGGCCCCCGCCGACGAGGCCGGCCAGGTCAAGGCCGCGCTGCGGGGGCTGATCGACCGCACCGAGGGCAACAGCCTCTTCGCCCACGACCAGAAGCCGGTGATCCGCGAGTCCGGGGACCACCGGGTGCACACCGTCGAGGTGGGCACGCCGTATCCGCCGAAGAACCCCAAGGCCACCGAGTCGCTGAAGGTGCTGCGCGGGTGGCTGCCCCAGGCGCTGGACGAGGTCCCGGACGCCGAGAGCGGCGTCGGCGGCGCGGTGGCCCAGGGCATCGACTTCACGGACCATCTGGAGGAGCGCATGCCCTGGGTGGTGGGCTTCGTGCTGCTGCTGACCTTCGGCACCATGGCGGTGATCTTTCGCTCTCTGGCCGTGGCGCTGTCGGCGGTGCTGCTGAACCTGCTCTCCGCGGCCGCCTCGTTCGGTGTCCTGGTGGCGGTCTTCCAGCACACCTGGGCGGAGGGTCTGCTCGACTTCGACAGCTCGGGCACGGTGGTGTCCTGGCTTCCGCTCTTCCTGTTCGTGGTGCTCTTCGGACTGTCCATGGACTACCACGTGTTCGTGGTCAGCCGGATCCGGGAGATGGCGGTGGCGGGCGCGTCCGTGCGGGACTCGGTGCGTGAGGGCATCGTTCGCTCGGCGGGTGTCGTGACCAGTGCCGCGATCGTCATGGTGGCGGTGTTCTCGATCTTCGGCACGCTCAACGCGGTCGAGTTCAAGCAGCTGGGCGTGGGACTCGCGGCGGCGATCATGCTGGACGCCGTGGTCATCCGGATCTTTGTGCTGCCGGCGCTGATGACCGCGCTCGGCCGGTGGAACTGGTGGCCCGGCGGCACGTCCGGGACCGGTCGGGAGACGTCCGCCGTATCGGCCCCGGCCGAGGGCGGGACCGGTGCGCCGACGGGCCTGCCCGCCCCGTACGCACAGTCCCCCGTGCCCCGGACGGACCAGGCACCGTCGCCCGGCCACCCGCGGCGGTAGTGGCCGAGCAACCCCTGTGACGAGGGGGAGGGCCGTCCGGTACCCCCGGCCGGGCGCCTCCCCCCTCTTTCTCGTTCCTGTGCCACTCGCCGTGCCATGGCGGTCAGCGGGCGGCCGCCCCGGTGAGGAACTCCACCATCACCTTGTTCACCGTCGCGGGGTCCTCCAGATAGCCGTAGTGCCCACAGCCCTCGACGAGTTCGTACTCGGCTCCCGGGATGGCGTCGGCGACCTCGCGCGCCAGGTGCGCGGGGGTGATCAGGTCGTCCGCGAAGGCGATGACCTGGCAGGGGACGCGGATGCCCCGGTATGCCTCGAGCCGGTGGTCCAACGTGCTCAAGTCCATCTGCGCGCGCTGTCCGGGACCGGCCGCGGGCGACAGCTCGAACAGATCGAGCCAGTCGGCCATGGCCTCGCCGTCGTCGAGGGTGCGTGGGGACAGCGCCTTCAGGGCCCGCACCACGGCGGCGTACCGGGCCGGGAGTTCCACTCCGGCGTCGTGCAGCTCGATCTCGGCACGCGTGATCGCGGCGCGCAGCATATCGGTGCGGCCCCGGGTGGCGATGAGGACGGCCCGGCGCACGAGATCGGGCCGGGACAGCGCGAGTTCCTGCGTGATGAAGGCGCCCAGGGACGTGCCGACGACCCGGCAGGGACCGATCCCGAGGTGCTCGATGAGCCCCGCCACATCGCCGACCATGTCCTGGAGGGTGAACCCATCGGGGCACTCCGAGGTCGGCGGTATGCCGCGGTTGTCGAGGGTGATCACGCGGAATCCGGCGGCGGTGAGGGCGGGCACCTGGTGCAGTTGCCACACGGTGCCGCCGGCGCCGGTCCCCTGGATCATCACGACCGGCTCGCCCTCGCCGGCTTCCTCGTAGTGGAGCTGTATTCCATTGACGTGAACGACCGGCATCTCGCTCCTCCATCCTCCTTGGTATGACGGGTGCATGGGCATGGGTGTGGCCCGCCCTTCGGGTACGACGCGTCGGAGGCGTCCCGGCGGGGCGGGCCACACGGCGGTCCGGCGGGTGCCGCCTCAGGCCGCGTCGGCGCCTTCCATGGCCTTGATCAGGCTCTTGGGGCGCATATCGGTCCAGTGGGCGTTCACGTATTCGAGCGCCGCGTCCCGCGTGGCGTCGGCCAGGACCGTGCGCCAGCCCTGAGGAACCTCGACGAACGCCGGCCACAAAGAGTGCTGCCCCTCATCGTTGACGAGCACGAGATACGTGCCCTCGGGGTCCTCGAAGGGGTTGGTGCTCATGAGATCGCTCCTTCTCGAAGAAATTCTTTCACTTGACGCTTGACGTACATTCACGGCTCACAGCCGGTCGGCGAGAAATCGTCCGATACGCGCCGCGTGACGGGCGTCGGTCATCAGATCTCCGTGGTTCGAGTCTATGGGGCATATCTCGATCGAACCGCCTGTCAGTGGTTGCCACAAGTTGACATCCAAGAGGGTTTCCCGGCCGACGGGTTTGCGCTCCGCGGAGATGAAAAGCATGTCCCCGTCGAAGAACTGGGGCACATAGGACCGCATGATCCGGACATTGTTCACGTAGACGTCCTTGAGGGCCAGCACGTCCTGGGCCTCAAGGTGGTCGAGGTGGGCCATGGGGTGATTTCCCCCTTGCAGGAATTCCCGGAAGCGCAGCAGAACCCGCTCCTGGTCTGCTATGAGTTCGGCCATGTCGAAGGTGAATCCCATGGCCCGCAGGTTGTTCGCGACGACTTCGTGCTCCACCGGCTCCGAGTGGTCGCTGTGCTCCCCCGGCGGGTAGGAGTCGAGCACCGCGAGCATCCCGACCTCCTCGCCCTCCTTTCGCATCCGGACGGCCAGCGCCTGCGCGGTCAGCCCGCCGAAGGACCAGCCGGCGAGCCGGTAGGGGCCGTGGGGCTGCACGGAGCGGATCCGCGCGAGATAGTCCTCGACCATCTCGTCCATGGACGCCGGGAGCGGTCCGGTGCCGTCGAGGCCGCGGGCCTGGACGCCATAGACCGGCACATCGGCGCCGAGATGGCGGACGAGTCCCGAGTAGCACCAGCTGAAGCCGCCTCCCGGGTGCAGGAAGAACAGCGGGGCGGCCGAACCGCGGGCGCGCAGGGGCAGCAGCGTCCCCGTCGAGTCGCCCTCCACAGCCGCCTCGCCCGTCAGCAGGCGGGCGAGCGCCGCCGGTGACGGGGCGTCGAAGACCGCGCGCACCGGCAGGTCGCCGCCCATCTCGTCGCGGATCCGGCCGACCAGCCGGGCGGCGAGGAAGGAGTGGCCGCCGAGGTCGAAGAACTCGTCGTCGGCTCCGACCTCCGCCACGCCCAGGACCTCGGAGAACAGGGCGCACAGCGCGCGCTCCTCGGGCGTCCTCGGCCGGCCCGAGGCCGTATCGCCCCGGTACTCGGGCGCCGGCAGCGCGGCCCGGTCGAGCTTGCCGTTGGGCGTCAGCGGCAGCGCGTCCAGGGTGACGAACGCGGCGGGCACCATGTGATCGGGCAGGTGCCGGGCGGCGTGCTCGCGCACCCGGCGCGGTCCGGGCTCGGCGCCGTGCGCCGCGACCACGTAGGCGACAAGTCGCCGGTCCCCCGGCCGGTCCTCCCGCACGACCACGGCCGCCCGCGCCACCTCCGGGGCGGTGGTGAGCACCGCCCCGATCTCACCCGGTTCGATGCGGAACCCGCGGATCTTGACCTGGGTGTCGGTGCGCCCCAAGTACGTCAGCTGCCCGTCGCGGGTGAGGCGGGCCAGGTCGCCGGTGCGGTACATCCGGGCGCCCGGCGGACCGTAGGGATCGGCGACGAACCGCTCCGCGGTGCGGTCGGGCCGGGCGATGTAGCCGCGGGCCAGGCCGGCGCCGGTGATGTACAGCTCACCGGGGACACCCGGCGGCACCGGGTTCAGCCAGGGGTCGAGCAGCCGCACGGCGGTGTTGTCGACGGGCCGCCCGATGGCGGCGGGGCCGGGCGTCCACGCGTCGGTGTCCGCCGGGAGCGGGCAGGCCGTCACCACGTGGGTCTCGGCGGGCCCGTAGTGGTTGTGCAGCCGTACCCCCGGGCGGTCGGCGCAGAACGTGCGGATGGCGCCGTGCGGGGTGAGCGCCTCACCGGCCTGTACCAGGTCGGTGAGGTCCGGCAGCTCCAGACCCTGGGCGGTGGCGGCCTCGCACACCGCGTCGATGACCAGGTTAGGGGCGTACAGCTCCTTGATGCCCGCGTCGTGCAGCCACCGGGCCAGGCCGGCCGGGTCGCGGCGGACATCCTCGGGGCAGACCACGAGGGTCTTGCCGTGCAGCAGCGCGGAGAGGATCTCCTGGACGGAGACGTCGAAGCTGACCGCGGTGAACTGCGCCACCCGGGTGCCCGGTTCGCCCGGCAGCTGCGCCTGGTGCCAGTCCAGCAGGTTGGCGAGGGCGCCCGCGGGCATCACCACGCCCTTGGGGCGTCCGGTGGAGCCCGAGGTGTAGATGGTGTACGCCGGGTGGGCGGGGTGGAGCGGCCTGGCGCGCTCGTCGTCGGTGACGTCGGTCGCGGAATACCCGGCGAGCGCCTCGCCGGCCTTCGGGTCGTCGGTGGCGATCGTGCGGCCGGCGAGAGCTTCCGGAAGCGCCGCGGCCAGTTCGCGGGTGGTCAGCACGAGGGCGGGGCGGGCGTCTTCGAGCATGAACGCGATGCGGGCCGCCGGGTACTCGGGGTCGACGGGCAGATACCCGGCACCGGCCTTGAGGACCGCCATGAGGGCGGTGACCAGCTCGGCCGACCGGGGCATGGCGACCGCGACCAGGTCCTCGGGGCCCACTCCGCGGTCGATGAGCAGCCGTGCGAGGCGGTTGGCACGCGTGTTGAGTTCCGGGTAGCCGACCGCGCCGGCCGCGGTCTCCACGGCCACGCCGTGCGGGTTGCGGGCGACGGCCGTCTCGAACCGCTCGGACAGCGAGGCGTCGCGCGCGGGGCGCGCCGCGCCGCGACCGCCGCTCAGCACCGCGGCCCGTTCGCCCTCGTCGAGGAGCGGCACCTCACCGAGTCGCGCCTGCGGATTGGCGGTCATGGCCGTCAGCAGCCGCAGGAGCCGAGCGACGATCCGCTCCGCCGTGTCGCGCTCGAAGAGGTCGGTGCTGAATTCGAGGCCCGCGCTCAGCCCGTCCACGCTGCCGTCGGGGGCGTGCCGTTCGGCGAAGGACAGCAGCAGGTCGAATTTGGCCGTACCGGTGTCCGAGGCCACGCGCTCGACGGTCAGGCCCGGTGCCCCCACGCCGTCCTCGGGGCCGCCGTGTCCGACGGCGTCTGCCGCTGCTCGGTGTTGTTGAAGGTGAGCATGGTCTGGAACACCGGGTGCCGGGACTGCGAGCGCCTGGGGTTGAGCGCCTCCACCAGCCGTTCGAAGGGCAGGTCCTGATGGGCGTAGGCCGCCAGGTCGGTGTCCCGGACGCGGGCGATCAGCTCACGGAAGGTGGGGTTGCCCGAGGTGTCGGTGCGCAGCACCAGTGTGTTGACGAAGAAGCCGACGAGATCCTCGAGGGCGTCGTCGGTGCGGCCGGCCACCGGGGTGCCCAGCGGGATGTCGGTGCCCGCCCCGAGCCGGGTGAGCAGCGCGGCCACCGCGGCCTGGACCACCATGAACGGGCTGGCCTTGGTGGCCCGGGCCAGCGCGCGGACCTGCTCGTACAGCGGTCCGGGCACCTGGTAGGGGATGCGTTCGCCGCGATGGCCGGAGGTCGCGGGGCGCGGCCGGTCGGCGGGCAGTGTGAGTTCGTCCGGCAGTCCGGCCAGGGCCTGCTTCCAGTAGGCGAGTTGCCGGGCGATCAGGCTCTCGTCGTCGTCCTCCGAGCCGAGCACCTCGTGCTGCCACAGGCTGTAGTCGGCGTACTGGGCGGGCAGCGGCTGCCAGGCGGGGGCGGTGCCGACGCGTCGCGCGGCGTAGGCGGCGACGATGTCGCGGGCGAGCAGCGGCACCGACCAGCCGTCGCCCGCGATGTGGTGGACCAGGAGCAGCAGCACATGCTCCCGCTCTCCGGTCTCGAACAGCCAGACGCGCAGCGGGAGTTCTCCGGACAGGTCGAAGGCGTGCCCGACGGCGGCGGCGATCTCCCGCTCCAGGCGATCTCGCGCCACATCGGGGACGACGGTCAGCGCGGTCCGGGCCTCCGGGCCGGGCAGCACGGCCTGGTAGGGCCCTTCGGCATCCTCGGCGAAGACCGTGCGCAGCGACTCATGGCGCTCCGCGACGTCCACGAGCGCGTCCCGCAGCGCCGCGCGGTCCAGATCGCCGGTGAGCCTCAGGGCGAAGGGGATGTTGTACGTCGGCGAGGGACCCTCGAAGCGGTGCAGGAACCACAGCCGGCGCTGGGCGAAGGAGGCCGGGACGCGGTCGGGGCGCGGCTCGGCGGGCCTCAGCGCCGGCCGGGCCGATCCGGCCGTGTCGAGGGCGCGGGCGAGCCCGGCCACCGTGGGCGTGTCGAACAGCTGGCGCACCGCCAGCTCGGCACCGAGCACCGAACGGATGCGCCCGGCGAGCCGGGTGGCGAGCAGCGAGTGTCCCCCGGCGTCGAAGAAGTTGTCGTCGATGCCGACCGACGGCAGGCCGAGGACCTCCGCGAAGAGGCCGCACAGGATCTCCTCCTGGGGGCTGCGCGGGGCACGGCGCGCCCCGGTGGCGGGACCGGTGTCGGGCAGTGGCAGGGCCTTGCGGTCCACCTTGCCGTTGCCGGTCAGCGGCAGCGCGTCCAGGACGACGAACGCGGCGGGCACCATGTAGTCGGGGAGTTCGGCGGCCAGGTGTGCCCGCAGGTCCTCCGGGGACGGGGTGGTGCCGCGCTCGGCGACGAGGTGGGCGACCAGGCGCTTGTCACCGGGGCGCGGCTCCTGCACGGTGACGACGGTCTGGGCGACGTCGGGGTGGCTGCCCAGCAGCGCCTCGATCTCACCGAGTTCGATGCGGAAGCCGCGCAGCTTCACCTGCTCGTCCGCGCGCCCGACGTATTCGAGGACGCCTTCGGCATTCCAGCGCACCAGGTCGCCGGTGCGGTACATGCGGGTGCCCGGCGGGCCGTAGGGATCGGCGACGAAGCGTTCCGCGGTGGTTCCGGGGCGCCGCCAGTAGCCACGGGCCAGGCCCGCGCCGGCGATGTGCAGCTCGCCCGCCGTGCCCGGTGGCACGGGGCGCAGCCCGGTGTCGAGGACCATCAGCCGGGTGTTGTCCAGGGGGCTGCCGATCGGGACGGAGGCCGGGACCTCCGGTCCCCGGGGAAGCCGGTGGCGCACCGCGAACGTGGTCGTCTCGGTGGGCCCGTACACATCGATGACGGTGGTGTCGGGGCAGGCGCGCATCACCCGGCGGATGGACGCGGCGGGGACCGCCTCGCCGCCGGTCCACACCTCGTGGAGGCCCGCGAAGTGTTCGGGCGCCTCGTCGGCGACGAGCTGGAAGAGACCGGTGGTCAGGAAGAGCCCGGTGATCTCGTGCTCGGCGAGCAGCTTGCCGAGCCGCTCGGCGTCCAGGTCGCCGGGCGGGGCGACGACGGCGGTGCCGCCGGTCAGCAGCGGCACCCACATCTCGTACGTGGAGGCGTCGAAGGCGTGCGGCGAGTGGACCAGGATCCGGGTGTGGGCGCCGTTCGCGAACGAGCGGTCATGGGCGAGTTCGAGCACATGGCGGTGGGTGGCGGCGACGCCCTTGGGTGTTCCGGTGGAGCCGGAGGTGTGGCTGATGTAGGCGATCTGGCCGGGGTGGACGCGCGGCAATGGCTGTCCGGGCACGGGATCGGGCTCCGTCCCCGTGCCGTCGTCCACGACGACCACGGGGGGTCCCAGTTCCGCGGCGCGGTCGGCGTTCGCCCGGTCGGTCAGCACCAGGGAGACACCGGCGAGGCCGGTGAGCAGACGCAGCCGGTCGGCCGGGTCACGCTGCCGCAGCGGGACGTACGCACCACCCGCCTTGAGGATGCCCAGCGCGGACACGATGACGTCCGCCGAGCGCTCCATGAGCAGCGCCACCGGGGTTTCCGACACCACTGCGAGCCGGGTCAGGCGGCGTGCCAGCGCGTCGGAGCGGGCGTCGAGCGCTGCGTAGTCGAGCGCGTCGGCGCCGGTGCGGACGGCGGTGGCGTGCGGGGTGCGGGCGGCCTGGGCGCGGAACGCCTCCGGCAGGCTGAGATCCGGGATGTCGGTGTCCGCGCCGTGGCCGAGTTCGAGGACGGTGCGGTGTTCCTCCCCGGAGAGCAGCTCGAGCCGGCCGACGGGCCGCAGCGGGTCGGTGGCGACCGAGGTGAGGACGCGGACCACGCGGTCCAGGACGGCGCGGGCCGATGGCTCGGGGATCAGGTCGGGCTGGTGGTCGAGGCGCAGCCGCAGCAGGCCGCCACGGCCGACCGCGACGAGCGCCAGCGGATAGTGCGCGGCGTCGCGGTTGCGGGCGCCGGCGACGGTCAGGCCGCTCGTCCCGCCGGGCTTGTCGTTCCCGGCCGTGAGGTCCACGGGGTAGTTCTCGAACACCATGGTGGTGTCGAAGAGTTCACCGGCTCCGGCGAGCCGCCGCACCTCGGCGAGGTCGATCTGCTGGTGGGCCTGGAGCCGGGTCTGCTCGTCCTGGACCCGGCGCACCAGGTCCACCAGCGGCTCGTCGGCACGCAGCCGTACCCGGACGGGCAGGGTGTTGATGAACAGGCCCACCATCGTCTCGACCCCGGCGAGCTCGGGCGGCCGTCCGGAGACGGTGGCGCCGAACACCACGTCGTCCCGCCCGGTCAGCCCGCCGAGGACGACCGCCCAGGCGCCCTGCACCAGTGAGTTGAGGGTCAGCGCACGCTCCCGGGCCAGGGCGGAGAGCGCTTCGTACACGGCGGGTTCAAGCTCGGTGTCCAGGCGTCCCGGTACGACGGCGGGCCGGTCGCCGCTCCGGGGCGCGACGAGGGTGGGGCCGTCGATTCCGGCCAGCGCCTCGCGCCACGCGGCCACCGCGGCGTCCCGGTCCTGGGCGGCGAGCCAGTGCAGATAGTCCCGGAAGGGCCGGACCCGTGGCAGCCCGCTGTCGTCGCCGCGGGCCGCGTACAGCGCGAGGAGTTCACGCAGCAGCATCGGGCGTGACCAGCCGTCCAGCAGGATGTGGTGGTTGGTCAGGACGAAACGGTGCCGGCGGTCGCCGAGCCGCAGCAGGGTGAACCGCATCAGCGGCGGCTTGTTGAGGTCGAAGCGGCGTCGCCGGTCCGCCTCCAGCACCCGGTCCGCCGCCGCGGTGCGCTCGTCCTCGGTCAGCGCGGCGAGGTCGAGCTCCTCCCAGGGCAGGGGGACCTCGTGCGGAATGAACTGGACGGGGCGCCGCAGGCCCGCGTAGCGGAAGCCCGCGCGCAGGTTGGCGTGGCGCCGCAGCAGGGTGCGGCACGCGGCGCGCAGGGCCTCGGGGTCGAGGTCGCCCTCCAGGTCCATGGTGTCCTGCACGACATAGACATCCGGCGCCGCCTCGTCGTACACGCTGTGGAAGAGCAAGCCTTCCTGCAGCGGGGCCAGCGGCAGGATGTCCTGCAGTCCGGACTGCGTCGCCATCACATGGTCCTCCAGTCGTCTTCCAGCAACTCGATCTCGTCCTGGCTCAGCAGGCTCAGGGAAACGTCCGAGACGGTGAGCCCGCCCGCGTCGGGGCGCTCCGCGTGCTCGGTGAGGGCCGTCAGGGCCTGGAACCACAGGTCTGCCAAGGCGCCGACCTCGGTCCGGTCGAGGATGCCCTCGGCCCAGGTCCAGGTGGCGGCCAGTTCGGGTCCGCGCGGCCCGTCGTCGGTACGGGCGTTGAGCTCCAGGGGGTGCGCGAGCGGCACCCTGGGGTCGGTGCCGCCGATGCCGGCGGCGCTGGCGAGCACGGTCCAGTCCGGGACCGTGGCGCTGCCCGCCTCCTCGGCGTCCGCGACCTGGAAGCGCCCGAGGTAGTTGAACGCCACCCGCGGCTCGGGCAGGCCGGTGAACCCCGGTGCGGTGCCCGGGTTCAGGTGCCGGGCCAGGCCGTAGCCGATGCCCTTGTCGGGCACGGCCCTCAGCTGCTCCTTGATCCGTTTGACGGCCTCGCCCGCGGCCGGGCCGCCCGCGAAGGCGTCGGTGAGATCCACCGCACCGGGATCGATCCGTACGGGATACAGGCTGGTGAACCAACCCACGGTGCGGGACAGGTCCACGGCGCCCACGATGTCCTCCTCGCGCCCGTGGCCCTCCAGGTCGAGGAGCGTCCCGGCCGCGCCCGGGCTCCAGGCGTCCCGGCCGCCGCGCCAGCGCGCCCAGGCCAGCGCGAACGCCGTCAGCAGCACGTCGTTGACCTCGGCGGTGAACACCGAAGGCACACGGGTGAGCAGCTTCTCGGTGACCGCGACCGGCAGTGTGACCGTCAGATGCGCCGCGCTCCCGTACGTGTCCCGGGCCGGGTCCAGTGCCCGTTTGCCCAGGAGCGGGTCCCCGGGCCGCAGCACCTCCTGCCACCAGGCGGCCTCCGCCGCCCGCGCGGGCCGGACCGCCGCCTCCGTGAGGCGCTGCGCCCAGCGGCGCAGCGAGGTGCCCACGGGCTGGAGTTCCGGCTCCCGCCCGGCGCTCACGGCGCGGTACGCCTCCGCCAGGTCGGGTACCAGGATGCGCCAGGACACCCCGTCGACCACCAGGTGGTGGATGAGGAGGAGCAGCAGGCCCGGAGTGTCCGCGCCGCGGTCGAACCAGACCACCTGGACGAGCCGCCCCGCGTCCAGGTCGAGACGCTCCCGCGCGGCTTCGGTCTCCCGCCGCACCAGGTCCCGCTGGGCCGGCTCGTCGAGCCCGGCGGCGGCCACCCGGCGGACCAGGGAGGCGGCGTCGACCGCGCCCGGTTCACGGATCTCCAGCCGGCGTTCGGGAGCGGCGGTGAGCCGGGCCCGCAGGGCGCCGTGGTGGTCGAGCACCGACTGCACCGCGGACCGCAGCTGCTCGTGGCGGAGGGCCACGGGCACCTGGACGAGCCGCGACTGGTTGAACTGGTCGGCCGGGCCGCCGCGTTCGAGGAACCAGCGCATGATCGGGGTCAGCGGTACGTCGCCGACGTCCGCTCCCGGCTCCTCCGCGGCCACCCGGACGGTCTCCGTGGCGACGTCGGCGAGCGCGGCGACCGTGCGGTGTTCGAAGACGTCGCGCACCGCGAGTTCGAGTCCGGCCCGCCGGGCGCGGCTGACGAGCTGGATGGACATGATGCTGTCGCCGCCGAGGTCGAAGAAGCCGTCGTCGATGCCGACCCCGTCCAGCCCCAGCACCTCGGCGAACAGCCCGCACAGCGTCTTCTCCCGCTCGGTGCGCGGGCCCCGCCGGTCGGCCTCCGGAGTCCCGCCGTACACGGGCGCGGGCAGGGCCCGCCGGTCGAGCTTCCCGTTCAGGGTGAGCGGAAGCGCGTCAAGGACGACCACGGCCGACGGCACCATGTGCTCGGGCAGGGCGGTGGCGAGGTGGGCGCGCAGCGCGTCGTGCCCCGGAGCCGGGTCGGCGCCGGCGGTCGGCACGGCATAGGCCACCAGCCGTTTGTCGCCGGGCCGGTCCTCGCGCAGGATCACCGCGGCCTGCGAGACCGCGGGGTGCGCCTCGAGCGCCGCCTCGATCTCGCCGAGCTCGATGCGGAAGCCCCGCAGCTTGACCTGGTCGTCGACGCGGCCGTGGTACTCCAGGCGCCCGTCGGCCAGTCGGCGTCCGGTGTCCCCGGTGCGGTACATGCGGCCCTCGCCGAACGGGTTGGCCACGAAGCGCTCGGCGGTCAGCCCGGGCCGGCCGAGATAGCCGCGGGCCAGACCGGCACCGACGACGTACAGCTCCCCGACGACGCCCCTCGGCACCGGCCGGAGCCTCTCGTCCAGCACATACACACCCAGATCCGGGATCGGTTCGCCGATCACCGAGCCGGACGAGGCCGCGACGACGGCCTCGTCGAGCGCGACATGCGTGACGTGCACGGTGGTTTCCGTGATGCCGTACATGTTCACGAGGGACGGGGCGTCATCGGGGTGCCGGGCGTACCAGTCGGCCAGCCGGCCCAGTTCGAGCGCCTCACCGCCGAAGACGACATGGCGCAGGCGGAGCCGTGCTGCGGTCTCGGGATTGTCCCGGTCGGCCGCCATGAGCTGGTAGAACGCCGACGGTGTCTGGTTGAGCACGGTGACCCGCTCATCCGCCAGCAGGGTGAGGAACCGCTCCGGGGTCCGGCTGGTCTCGTAGGAGACGACGACCAGGCGTCCGCCGTGCAGCAGCGGTCCCCACAGTTCCCAGACGGAGAAGTCGAAGGCGTAGGAGTGGAACAGCGTCCATACGTCGTCGGAGCCGAAGCCGAACCAGTGGTCGGTCGCGTCCATCAGGCGTATGGCGTTGCCGTGCGGCACCTCCACGCCCTTGGGCCGTCCCGTGGACCCCGAGGTGTAGATGACGTACGCGGTGTCCAGCGGCGAGAGTGCCACATCCGGGTCGCCCGCCTGGTACCGCTCGGATTCGGCGAGCACATCGGGCGTCACGGTGAGGATCGGCCGGGCGTCGTCGACCATGTACGCGATGCGGTCGGCCGGGTAGGCCGGGTCGATGGGCACATATGCCGCGCCCGACTTCAGCACGCCGAGGACCGCGACGACCAGTTCCTCGGTGCGGGGCATGCTCAGCGCCACATACCGCTGTGGCCCCGCTCCCCGCTCGCGCAGCAGATGGGCCAGCCGGTTCGCCCGCGCGTTGACCTCGGAGTAGGTGAGGGACGTGGTCTCGTAGGTCACCGCGGTCGCGTCCGGAGTCGCGGCCACCTGCCGCTCGAACCGGGACACGATCGTCTCGCCGGGGGCGGAGGTGTGCCGCGGCGGTGCGGTCAGCTCGCGGCGCTCGACCGGGTCGAGGATCTGGAGGTCCTGGATCCGGGCGGCCGGGTCGGCCGCCACCTGCTCCAGCACACGGACGAAGCGGTCGACGATGCTCTGTGCGGTGGCCCGGTCGAACAGGTCCGTGCTGAAGTCCAGCGCACAGCCCAGCCCGGCCCCGGCGGTCCCGGCCGTCTCGGCGATCTCGAAGGAGAGGTCGAACTTGGCCGAGGGCGCCCCGAGCGGTCGCCCGGTGACGGTCAGCCCCGTCTGCGCGGTGAGGGGCCGAGCGGCGTTGTTCAGGTTGAGGACGGTCTGGAAGAGCGGGTGCCGGGCCAGCGAACGCTCCGGGTTGACCACTTCGACCAGCCGCTCGAAGGGCAGGTCCTGATGCGCGTACGCCTCCAGGTCCCGCGCCCGGACACGCTCGACCAGCTCGGTGAAGGTGGGGTTGCCGGAGGTGTCGGCGCGTAGCACCAGCGTGTTGACGAAGAACCCGACGAGGTCGTCCAGCGCGTCGTCGGTACGGCCCGCGACGGGGGTGCCGATGGGGATGTCGCTGCCCGCGCCGAGCCGGGTCAGCAGGGTCGCCAGGGCCGCCTGCAGGACCATGTACAGACTCGCGCGATGCTCACCGGCGACCCGCACCAGCCGCTCGTACAGGCCCGGCGGCAGCTCGAACCCGACCCGGTCGCCCCGGTAGGAGGCGGCCGCCGGCCGCGGCCGGTCGAAGGGCAGGGCCAGTTCCTCCGGGAGCCCTTCCAGCGCCCGGGTCCAGTAGTCGAGCTGGCGCGAGATCTCGCTGCCCGAGTCGGACTCGTCGCCGAGGAGGTCACGCTGCCAGAGGCTGTAGTCCGCGTACTGCACCGGCAACGGCTCCCAGACGGGGGCATGGCCGGTCGTCGCGCGGGCCGCGTACGCCGCCGTCAGATCCCGCACCAGGACACCGCGCGACCAGGCGTCGCTCGCGATGTGATGCGTCAGCAGGAGCAGGGCCGAACGGTCGGTTTCCGCACTGTCGGAGCCTGCGACGGCGGGCAGCCGGAACAGCGAGGCGCGGATCGGCATCTCGGTGGAGAGGTCGAAGGCGTACCCGGCGGCGCCACGCACCAGCCGGTCGACGGACGCCTCGTCGGCCACCTCCTCCACGGTCAGCGGCACCTGCGCCTGTTCCGGTGCGAGGACCACCTGATAGGCGCCGCCGCCCGAGTCGTCCGCGAAGACCGTGCGCAGGCTCTCGTGACGTATGACCAGGTCGGCCAGGGCCTGACGCAGCGCGTCCTGGTCCAGCGGGCCGGTCAGGTCGAGGGAGATGACCATGTTGTAGGCGTCGCTCGGCCCCTCCAGGTGCTGGAGGAACCACAGGCGTTGCTGGGCGTGGGACAGCGGCACTCGGGCGGGCCGCTTCGCGCTCACCACCCGGCCTCGTACCGCGGCGGACTCGTCGAGCCCCGTGGCGAGCTCGGCCACGGTGGGTGCCTCGAAGACACGGCGCACGGCCAGTTCGGTGTCCAGGACGGTACGGATCCGGCTGACCAGCTTGGTCGCCAGGAGCGAGTGGCCGCCGAGGTGGAAGAAGTCGTCGTCGATCGTGACCGACTCCACGCCCAGGACCTCGGCGAACAGACCGCACAGGATCTCCTCGCGCGGCGAACGCGGCGCCCGGCCGGTGGCGGTGTCGGGGCCGTAGTCGGGCGCGGGCAGCGCACGGCGGTTCAGCTTGCCGTTCGCGGTGAGCGGGAAGGCGTCCAACGTGACGAACGCCGACGGCACCATGTAGCCGGGCAGTTGGGCGGCCACGTGCTCACGCAGGGCCAGCGGCTCCGGTCCGGCCGCCGTGGAGGGGATGGCATAGGCGACGAGCCGCTTGTCGCCGGGCCGGTCCTCACGGACGAGAACGGCGGCCTGCGCCACGTGCTCATGCCCGGCCAGCACCGTCTCGATCTCACCCAGCTCGATCCGGAAGCCCCGCAGCTTGACCTGGTCATCGACCCGGGAGAGATACTCCAGCTCACCCACGGCGGTCCAGCGCGCCAAGTCACCCGTGCGATACATCCGCCCACCGCCGGTGCGGTCGAACGGATCGGCCACGAAGCGTTCAGCGGTCAGTCCCGAGCGTCCGTGATAGCCACGGACCACACCCTCGCCCGCGATATACAGCTCACCCGGCACCCCGGCCGGCACCGGCCGCAGCCCATCGTCCAGGACATACACCTGGGTATTGGCGATCGGCCGCCCGATACGGGGCGCCCGCGCGGTGCCCGGGGTGACCGACCAGGCTGTCGACCAGATCGTGGTCTCGGTGGGGCCGTACATGTTCGTCACCGACTCGGCCCGCTCGGCCAATGCCACCGCCAGATCGGCGGGCAGCGCCTCGCCACCGACGAGGACCCGCACACCCCCCAGCACCGAAGCGTCCTCGGCCAGCACCGCCCGCCACAGGCTGGGGGTCGCCTGCATCACCGAAATCCGCTCGTTGGTGACGAGCGCGCACAGCGTCACCGGATCCCGCACCACATCCCGCTCCGCCACCACCACCGCCGCACCGCTGAGCAGCGGTACGAACAGCTCCAGGCCCGCGATGTCGAACCCGACGGTGGTGACGGCCAGCAACCGGTCCGCGCCGGTGAGTCGGAACCGCTCGGCCATCGCCACCACGAAATTCGCCAGCGGCCCCTGTGGCACCACCACACCCTTCGGCCGACCCGTCGAACCCGACGTATAAATCACATACGCCGCATGCGACAGCGCGAGGGGAGCGATCCGCCGCTCCCCCGCCGTCCGGGAAAGCGCCTCGGCGGTCTCGGGCGCGTCCAGCAGCACACGTGGGATGTCCACGTCCGGCAGCATGGGCACCAACTCGCCTGTGGTCAGGACGAGTTCGGGGATGGCGTCCTGGAGCATGTAGGCGAGCCGGTCGGCCGGGTACTCCGTGTCCAACGGCAAGTACGCCGCCCCGGCCTTCCACACCGCCAGCAGCGCCACCAGCAGATCCACCGACCTGGGCAACGCCACCGCGACGAACGCCTCGGGCCGCACCCCACGGTCGGCCAGCAGCCGCGCGAGACGATCGGCCCGAGCGTCCAGCTCGCCATAGGACAGGGACACCCCGCCGGCCACCACGGCCACCGCATCCGGCGTCCGGGCCACCCGCTCCTCGAACAGCTCCACCACCGGACGACCCGGCACCTCACGCGCCGTGTCATTCCACTCCCACACCACCGACCGCGCCTCGGCCTCGTCCAACAGGGCGATCCGGTCGAGCGGGGCGTCCGGGGCGTCGACCATGCCCTGCAGCACACGCAGGTAGCGCTTGCCGAGCGTTTCGACCGTGTCGCGGTCGAACAGGTCGGTGCTGTACTCGAGCACTCCGAGCAGCCCGCCGGCTCCGTGCGGCTGCTCGGTGAAGGCGAAGGACAGGTCGAACTTGCCCACGCCGGTGTCGGCCGCCATCGGCGACACGGTGAGGTCGGGCATATCGGCCACGGCTTGGTCGGTGGCCGCTGTGTCGGTGTTGTTGAACGCCAGGAGCACCTGGAAGAGCGGGTGGCGGGCGAGCGAGCGCTCGGGGTTGAGCACCTCGACCAGCCGCTCGAAGGGCAGGTCCTGATGGGCGTAGGCGGCCAGGTTCCGCGTACGGACGCGCTCGATCAGCGCGCGGGCAGTGGGACGTCCTGACGTGTCGGCGCGCAGCACCAGTGTGTTGATGAAGACGCCGACCAGGTCGTCGAGCGAGGTGTCGGTGCGGCCGGCGATCGGTGTGCCGATGGGAATGTCGGTGCCCGCGCCCAGCCGGGTCAGCAGCGCCGCGAGCCCCGCTTGCACCACCATGAACGGGCTCGACTGCGTGTCCCGCGCGAACGCGACCACCTTGTCGTAGAGCGGCGCCGGAATCTCGAACGGGATGCGGTCCCCTCGGTAGGAGGCGACGGACGGCCGCGGCCGGTCGTACGGCAGCTCCAGCTGGTCCGGGAGGCCCGCCAGCGCGGAGGTCCAGTAGCCGAGCTGACGCGAGATCTCGCTGTCGGGATCGGACTCGTCACCAAGGACGTCCCGCTGCCAGAGGCTGTAGTCCGCGTACTGGACCGGCAGCGGCTCCCAGACGGGGGCACGGCCGGTCGTCGCTCGGGCCGCGTACGCCGCCGTCAGGTCTTGCGCCAGCGGGGCGCGCGACCAGGCGTCGCTGACGATGTGGTGCAGGACCAACAGGAGAATGTGGTCGTCACCGCCATCGAGTACGAACAGCGTTGCTCTCAGCGGCAGTTCTCCCGAACCCGCCGACAGGTCGAAGCCGCGACGCGCGGCCTCACGAAGCTCCCGTTCGACGTTCGCCCGGTCCGTCTCCACCGTCGTCCACTCGAGATCGGCCTCGCCCAGCGGGCGAACGACCTGGTAGGCGCCGTCGGCGTCCTCGGTGAAGACGGTGCGCAGGCTCTCGTGGCGCGCCACCACGTCGCCCAGGGCCAGGCGCAGCGCCTCCCGGTCCAGCGGGCCGGTCAGCCTGAGCGCGATCGGGACGTTGTAGGTGGCGCTGGGGCCCTCGAACTGATTGAGGAACCACAGACGTTGCTGGGCATAGGAGAGCGGGATGCGGTCCGGGCGCGGATCGGCCTCGGTCACGCGGCGGCGCACCGCATCGGTCGCCAGCGCGGTGGAGAGGCCGGCGACGGTGGGGGTCTCGAAGAGCTGCCGGATGGGCAGCTCCGCGTCCATGACGCTACGGATCCGGCTGACCAGCTTCGTCGCCAGCAGGGAGTGGCCACCGAGACGGAAGAAGTCGTCATCGATGGTGACCGACTCCACGCCCAGCACCTCGGCGAACAGACCACACAGGATCTCCTCACGCGGCGAACGCTGGACGCGGCCCTCAGCCGTGTCGGGCCCGTAATCGGGCGCGGGCAGGGCACGCCGGTCCAGCTTGCCGTTCGGCGTCAGCGGAAGTTCGGGGAGAGCGACGAAGGCCGACGGCACCATGTAATCCGGCAGCAGGGCTGCGGCATGCTCCCGCAACCCCGATGCGGACACCGAGCCATCCACCACCACATAGGCGACCAGCCGCTGATCCCCCGCCCGATCCTCCCGCACGACCACCGCCGTCTGCGCAACGTCGGGGTGACCGCTGATGACCGCCTGGATCTCACCCAGCTCAATACGGAAACCACGCACCTTGACCTGGTCATCGACCCGGCCCACATACACCAACTGACCATCGGCACTCCACCGCGCCACATCCCCCGTGCGATACATCCGCGCACCCGCCGGACCATACGGATCAGCGGTGAACCGCTCCGCCGTCAGCCCCGCACGGTCCCAATACCCCCGCGCCAGAACCACACCAGCGATATACAGCTCACCAGCCACCCCCGGCGGCACCGGACGCAACGACGCATCCAGCACATAAGCGCGGGTGTTCCAGAACGGCCGCCCGATCGGCACAGCACCGCTCACAACTTCCTGACCAGGCTCGATGCGGTAATCCGCACAGTTGACCGTCGCCTCGGTGGGACCATACGCATTGACCACCGTCACACCCGGATGCGCGGCCCGCCACGACGCCAGCGCCTCCCCCACCAGCGCCTCACCGCCAGTGATCAACATCCCCGACGGCGACACACCCTCCGGCAACGCCTCCAACAACCCCAAATGCGACGGCGTCACCTTCATAAACGACGGCCGACCACCATCCCCAGCCCGCTCATCAAGCTCACCCAGCACCACCCGACCACCGCTCACCAGCGGCGTGTACAACGCCGTCACCGTCAGATCGAACGCCACCGACGAATGCAGCAACGCCGCACCCGACGCATCCGGATACACCTCCCGCGCCCGCTCCAGATACGCCCCCACCGAACGATGCTCGACCACCACACCCTTAGGACGACCCGTCGAACCCGACGTATAAATCACGTACGCCGGATGCGACGGCTTCGGGGCGTCTTCCACCGGCGTGTCCGCACACTCGTCAGCCGCCACCAGAGCGGCCACATCGTCGATGACCAGCACCGGCCGCGCGTCGCCCAGGATGTGCGCTATCCGCTCGGCCGGATACTCCGGATCCACCGGCACATACGCACCACCCGCCTTCACCACACCCAGCAGGGCGACCACCAGCTCCACCGACCTGGGCAGCACCACCGCCACAAACGACTCCGGCCCCACCCCCTGCCCGACCAGCCACCGCGCCACCCGGTTCGACCACGCGTCCAGCTCGGAGTAGGTCAACCGGACGTCATCACACACCACGGCCACCGCATCCGGCGTCCGCTCCACCTGCTCCCGGAACAACTCCGGCAACGACACACCCCGCACACCCCGCGACTCACCGTTCCACTCGACCAGCACCCGCTCCCGCTCCACCGCGTCGAGCAACTCCACGTCACCGATGCGGCGGTCGGGGTTCTCGGCGAGCGCGCTCAGAACACGGACGAAACGCTCCGCGATGCTCTGCGCGGTGGCCCGGTCGAACAGATCCGTGCTGAAGTCCAACGCACCCTCCAGCACCGCACCGCCATCCGCCCCGCCACGACGCTCCGCAAGCCGGAACGACAGATCGAACTTCGCCGCCGCCGCTGCCACCGGCTCACTCGTCACCGACAGACCCGGCAACGAAGCGGCAGCCGACGCCCCGCCCTGCTCCGTGTTGTTCAACGTCAACATCGTCTGGAACAAGGGATGGCGCGACAGCGACCGTTCGGGATTGACCACCTCCACCAACCGCTCGAACGGCAGATCCTGATAGGCATACGCCTCGAGGTCCTTACCGCGGACGCGGTCGAGCAGTTCGGCGAATGTGGGATCGCCCGAGGTGTCCGTTCGGAGCACCAGGGTGTTCACGAAGAACCCGACCAGATCGTCCAGCGCGTCGTCCGTGCGCCTGGCGATGGCCGTGCCCAGCGGGATGTCCGTGCCCGCGCCCAGCCGCGTCAGCAGCGTCGACAGCGCCGTCTGCACCACCATGAACAGGCTGGCCCGACGCTCGCGGGCGACCCGCGTCAGCTCTCCGTACAGGCCGGGCGGTACCTCGAAGGTGATCCGGTCACCCTCATACGAGGATGTCGCCGGCCGCGACCGGTCGAAGGGCAGCGGCAGCTCCTCCGGGAGGTCCGCCAACGCCTCCTTCCAGTAGGTCAGCTGGCGGTTGATCTCACTGTCGGGGTCGTCCTCCGCGCCCAGCATCTCGCGCTGCCAGATGCTGTAGTCCGCGTACTGCACCGGCAGCGGCTCCCACCCAGGAGCGTCACCGGTGGTGACACGGGTCGCGTACGCCGCGGTCAGATCACGGGCCAGCGGGCCCATCGACCAGGCGTCACTCGCGATGTGGTGCGCCACGAGCAGCAGCACCTGCTCGTCATCGCCGAGCTGGAACAGCCAGGCGCGCAACGGCACATCGTGCGTGAGGTCGAAGGGAGTCCGTATCGCATGGCTCAGTTCGTCGTGGATCGCTTCCCTGTCGGTCGCGGCCACCGTCAGTTCTGCTTCCGCGGTGTCCAGGACCGTTTGGTACGAGCCCTCGGCGTCCTCGGCGAACAGGGTGCGCAGGCTCTCATGCCGAGCCACCACATCACCCAGCGCCGACCGCAACGCGGCCTCATCCAGGGCGCCCCTCAGCCGCAACGCCACCGGAATGTTGTACGTCGCACTGGGCCCCTCGAACTGATGCAGGAACCACAACCGCTGCTGGGCCAGAGACAACGGCAGCCGCGCCGGACGCGGCACCACCGCCCGCACCGCGGACCGCACCACCGCCGACGCATCCAACACAGCCGCAAGCTCGGCAACGGTCGGCGCCTCGAAGACCCGCCGCACCGCCAGCTCGACGTCCAGGACGGTACGGATGCGGCTGACCAGCTTGGTGGCGAGCAGGGAGTGGCCGCCGAGGTGGAAGAAGTCGTCATCGATGGTGACGGTCTCCACGCCCAGGACCTCGGCGAACAGACCGCACAGGATCTCCTCGCGCGGCGAACGCGCAGCACGGCCTCCTATGCCCTCCGGGCCGTAGTCGGGCGCGGGCAGGGCACGGCGGTTCAGCTTGCCGTTCGGCGTCAGCGGGAAGGCGTCCAGCGTCATGAAGGCGGAGGGCACCATGTAGCCGGGCAGTTGGGCCGCCACGTGTTCGCGCACGTCCGCGCTGATCAGGCCAGCGTCCGCCGTCGCCGGGACGACATAGGCCACGAGGCGCTTGTCACCGGGCCGGTCCTCACGCACCAGGACAGCGGCCTGCCCGACTTGGTCGTGCCCGGCCAGCACCGCCTCGATCTCACCCAGCTCGATCCGGAAACCACGCAGCTTGACCTGGTCATCGACCCGCGACAGATACTCCAGCTCACCATCGGCGGTCCACCGCACCACGTCACCCGTGCGATACATCCGCCCACCCGCCGAACCACCGAACGGGTCGGCGATGAAGCGTTCCGAGGTCAGGGCGGGACGCCCGTGATAGCCACGCACCACACCCTCACCCGCGATATACAGCTCGCCCGGCACCCCGACCGGCACCGGCCGCAACCCGCCGTCCAGCACATACACCTGGGTATTGGCGATCGGCCGCCCGATGCGCGGGCTGCTCGCCCGCTCAGCAGTCACCGGCCAGGCCGTCGACCAGATCGTGGTCTCCGTCGGACCGTACATGTTCGTCACCGACTCAGCCCGACCGGCCAACGCCACGGCCAGATCGGCGGGCAGCGCCTCGCCACCCACCAGCACCCGCACACCGCTCAGCACGGCCGGGTCCTCGGCCAGCACCGCCCGCCACAGACTCGGCGTCGCCTGCATCACCGACACCCGCTCAGCCGACACCAGCGCGCACAACGCCGCCGGATCCCGCACCACATCCCGCTCGGCCACCACCACCGCAGCGCCGGACAGCAGGGGCACGAACAACTCCAGCCCCGCGATGTCGAACCCCACCGTGGTCACCGCCAGCAAACGGTCCCCACCCGAAAGCCCGAACCGCCCGGCCATCGCCACCGCAAAGTTCGCCAGCGGCGCCTGCGGCACCACCACACCCTTCGGCCGCCCCGTCGACCCCGACGTATAGATCACATACGCCGCATGCGACAGCGTCCGAGAAGCGGTCCGCCCCTCCCCCGCCGTCCGGGAAAGCTCCTCGGCGGTCTCGGCCGCATCCAGCAGCACACACGGCACACCCACATCCGGCAACACGCCCGCCAGTTCACCCGTGGTGAGCACAAGGGCCGGTGCGGCGTCCTGCAGCATGTACGCCAGCCGGTCGACCGGATACTCGGTGTCCAGCGGCAGATACGCCGCCCCCGCCTTCCACACCGCCAGCAACGCCACCACCAGATCCACCGACCTCGGCAACGCCACCGCAACAAAACACTCCGGCCCTACCCCACGATCGACCAGCAACCGCGCCAACCGCCCAGCACGGACATCCAGCTCGCGATACGACAGCGACACACCACCCGCCACCACCGCCACCGCATCCGGCGTCCGCACCACCCCCTCCTCGAACAGCTCCACCACCGAACGACCCGGCACCTCACACGCCGTGTCATTCCAATCCGCCAGGACCGACCGGGCCTCGGCCTCGTCCAGCACATCGACACCGGACACCGGGGCGGTCGGCTCGGCCACGGCCTCGGTCAGGAGCCGGAGGAGTCGCTCGGTGAACGTCTGGGCCGTCGCGCGGTCGAAAAGGTCGGTGCTGAACTCCAGGACACCGTTGAGCGCACGCACCTGCCCGTCCTCGCCATGGCTCTCGGTGAAGCCGAAGGCGAGGTCGAACTTGGCCACCGACGTCTCGACCTGCTGTCGGTCGGCGGTGAGCCCCGGCAGGTCGTCCAGCGAGTCCAATGCCCCCTGGTATTCGGTGTTGTTGAGGGTCAGCAGCACCTGGAAGAGCGGGTGGCGGGCGAGCGAACGCTCCGGGTTGAGCACCTCGACCAGCCGCTCGAAGGGCAGGTCCTGATGGGCGTAGGCACTGAGGTTCGTCTCACGGACGCGGTGGAGAAGTGCGGTGAAGCTCGGGTTACCCGAGGTGTCCGTGCGCAGCACCAGTGTGTTCAGGAAGACGCCGACCAGGTCGTCGAGCGAGGTGTCGGTACGGCCGGCGATCGGAGTGCCGATGGCGATGTCCGTGCCCGCGCCCAGCCGCGTGAGAAGGGCGGTGAGGGCTGCCTGAAGCACCATGAAGGGGCTGGCCTGCGCCTCCCCGGCCACCTCGCTGATCCGCGCGTACAGCTCCGGGGACACCTGGAAGGGGATGCGGTCTCCGCGGTAGGAGGCGACGGACGGCCGCGGCCGGTCGTACGGCAGCTCCAGCTGGTCCGGGAGGCCCGCCAGCGCGGAGGTCCAGTAGCCGAGCTGACGCGAGATCTCGCTGTCGGGATCCGACTCGTCACCGAGGACGTCCCGCTGCCAGAGGCTGTAGTCCGCGTACTGGACCGGCAGCGGCTCACGCACGGGAGCCTCACCGATGGTGACACGGGCCGCGTACGCCGCCGCCACGTCACGCGCCAGCGGGGCACGCGACCACGCGTCGCTGACAATGTGGTGGGTCAGGGCGAGCAGCACATGCTCGTCCTCCGCGACCGCGAACAGAACGGCACGGAAGGGAGTTTCGGCCGCGAGGTCGAAGGGACGGGCGGCCGCGACGGCCAGGTCCTCGTCCAGCCGCCGCTCGTCGGTCTCCACGACCGGAAGCTCCGTACGGACTTCGTCGGCGGCCAGGACGATCTGCCGGGAACCGTCGGCGTCCTCGGTGAAGACGGTGCGCAGGCTCTCATGGCGGGCGACCACATCGCCCAGGGCCAGACGCAGCGCCTCCCGGTCCAGGTGACCGGTCAGCCGCAGTGCGACCGGGGCGTTGTACGTGGCGCTGGGGCCCTCGAACTGATTCAGGAACCACAGCCGCTGCTGGGCATACGACAACGGGATCCGCTCCGGGCGCGGATCGGCCACGGTCACCCGCCGGCGCACACCATCCGTCGCGAGAGCGGTGGAGATACCCGCGACGGTGGGGGTCTCGAAGAGCTGCCGGATGGGCAGCTCCGCGTCCATGACGCTACGGATCCGGCTGACCAGCTTCGTCGCCAGCAGGGAATGGCCACCGAGACGGAAGAAGTCGTCATCGATGGTGACCGACTCCACGCCCAGCACCTCGGCGAACAGACCACACAGGATCTCCTCACGCGGCGAACGCGGGACGCGGCCCGCAGCATTCTCGGGCCCGTAGTCGGGCGCGGGCAGCGCACGCCGGTCCAGCTTCCCGTTCGGCGTCAGCGGAAGCGCGTCCAGGGTGACGAACGCCGACGGCACCATGTAGTCCGGCAGCAACCCGGCGGCGTGCTCCCGCAAGGCCGCATCGGAAACGTGGGAATCCGCCACCACATAGGCGACCAGCCGCTGGTCCCCCGCCCGGTCCTCCCGCACGATCACCGCGGCCTGAGCCACCTCGGGGTGACCACGCAGCACGGCCTGGATCTCGCCCAGCTCAATGCGGAAGCCCCGCACCTTGACCTGGTCGTCCACCCGGCCCACGTACACCAGTTGTCCATCGGCGTTCCAGCGCGCCACATCACCCGTGCGATACATCCGCGCGCCCACAGGGCCGTAAGGATCGGCGGTAAAGCGCTCGGCGGTCAGATCGGCACGCCCCAAGTAGCCGCGCGCCAGCACCACTCCCGCGATGTACAGCTCACCCGCCACTCCCGGCGGGACCGGACGCAGCCCCGCGTCCAGCACATACGCCCGTGTGTTCCAGAACGGACGGCCGATCGGCACAGCACCACCGGCAACCACCTGCCCCGGTTCGATCCGGAAGTCGGTGCAGTTGACCGTCGCCTCCGTCGGACCGTATGCATTGACCACCGCCACATCCGGATGCGCGGCCCGCCACGACGCCAGCGCCTCCCCCACCAACGCCTCACCACCGGTGATCAACGTCCCCGAAGGCGACACCTCCTCGGGCAGCGCTTCCAGCAGCCCCAGGTGGGAGGGCGTGACCTTCATAAACGACGGCCGGCCAACACCGGCCACCCGCTCATCGAGATCCGCCAGCACCACCCGGCCGCCACTGACCAGCGGGGTGTACAAGGCGGTCACCGTCAGATCGAACGCCACCGACGAATGCAGCAACGCCGCACCCGACGCATCCGGATACACCTCCCGCGCCCGCTCCAGATACGCCCCCACCGAACGATGCTCGACCACCACACCCTTAGGACGACCCGTCGAACCCGACGTATAGATCACATAGGCCGGAAGCGACAGCTCCCGCACCTCTTCCACCGGGTCATCCGCGTACGCGTCGGCCGCCGCGAGATCCGTGACGTCCTCGATCACCAGCACTGGCCGCGCATCGCCCAGGATGTGGGCCTTGCGCTCCGCCGGATACTCCGGATCCACCGGCACATACGCGCCACCCGCCTTCACCACGCCCAGCAGCGCCACCACCAATTCCACCGACCGCGGCAACACCACACCCACAAACCGCTCGGGCCCAACCCCCTGCGCCATCAGCCATCGAGCCACTCGATTCGACCACGCGTCCAACTCCCCGTACGACACCTCACGCCCGCCGCACACCACCGCCACCGCGTCCGGTGTCCGCGCCACCTGCTCCGCGAACAACACGGGCAACGACACGCCCCGCACACCCCGCGACTCACCGTTCCACTCGACCAGCACCCGCTCCCGCTCCACCGCGGACAGCAACTCCACGTCACCGATGCGGCGGTCGGGGTCCTCGGCGAGCGCGGTCAGAACACGGACGAAACGTTCCGCGATGCGCTGAGCCGTGACCCGGTCGAACATGTCGGTGCTGAAGTCCAGAGCCCCCTCCAGCACCACACCCCCGTCCGCACCATCGCCCCGCCGCTCACCCAGCCGGAAGGACAGGTCGACCTTCGCCCCGCCCACGGCCACCGGCTCGTTCGCCACGGTCAGACCCGGCAGCGAGGCCACCGCGGTCTCCGCGCCCTGCTCGGTGTTGTTCAGTGTGAGCATCGTCTGGAAAAGCGGATGCCGGGACAGCGAACGCTCCGGGTTGACCACCTCGACCAGCCGTTCGAAGGGCAGGTCCTGGTGTGCGTACGCCTCCAGATCCCGCGCCCGCACTCGTTCGATCAGCTCCGTGAACGTCGGGTCACCGGAGGTGTCCGTCCGCAGCACCAGCGTGTTCACGAAGAAGCCGACCAGGTCGTCCAGCGCGTCATCGGTGCGGCCGGCCACGGGGGTGCCAAGGGGGATGTCCGTCCCCGCGCCCAGGCGCGTGAGCAGCGTGGACAGCGCCGCCTGCACCACCATAAACAGGCTGGCTCGGCGCTCATGGGCGATCCGCGTCAGCTTCTCGCGCAGCTCCGGAGCGAGGTCGAGGGTGACGGAGTCGCCCTGGTAGGTGGCGGCCGCCGGGCGGGGGCGGTCGAACGGCAGCGGCAGCTCTTCCGGAAGGTCAGCCAACGTGGTCTTCCAGTAGGCCAGTTGGCGGGTGATCTCACTGTCGGGGTCGTCCTCGGTGCCGAGCACCTCGCGCTGCCAGATGCTGTAGTCCGCGTACTGGACCGGCAGCGGCTCCCAGCCGGGAGCCGCGCCGGAGCCGACCCGCGCCGCGTACGCACCGGTCAGATCGCGGGCCAACGGGCCCATCGACCACGCGTCGCTGGCGATGTGATGCGCGACGACCAGCAGGACGTACGCGTCGTCGCCCAGCTCGAACAGCCAAACCCGCAGCGGTCCTTCCGCCCGGAGGTCGAAGGCGTGGCGGGCCGCGCCGAGGAGTTCGGTGCGCAGTCGGGTCTCGTCGGTCCGTACCACGGTGACCCCGACCGGTTCGGCGTCCCGGACCACCTGGTACGGGCCCTCGGCGTCCTCGGCGAACACCGTGCGCAGGCTTTCGTGCCGAGCCACCACATCGCCCAGGGCCAGCCGCAACGCGCGTTCGTCCAGCTCACCGCTCAGCCGCAGCGCCACCGGAATGTTGTACGTGGCGCTCGGCCCCTCGAACTGATGCAGGAACCACAACCGCTGCTGGGCCAGCGACAACGGCAGCCGCGCCGGACGCGGTTCCACCGCCCGGAGCGGCGAGCGCACCGCGGCGGAAGCGTCCAGCACGGTTGCGAGCTCGGCGACGGTGGGGGCCTCGAAAACCCGCCGCACCGCCAGTTCGACGTCCAGGACCGAGCGGATCCGGCTGACCAGCTTCGTGGCCAGTAGCGAATGGCCACCGAGGCCGAAGAAGTCGTCGTCGATGGTGACCGACTGCAGACCCAGCACCTCGGCGAAGAGACCGCACAGAATCTCCTCGCGCGGCGAGCGCGGGGCCCGGCCGCCGGTCGAGCCCGGTCCGTAGTCGGGCGCGGGCAGGGCGCGCCGGTCCAGCTTGCCGTTCGGCGTCAGCGGGAAGGCGTCCAGCGTCATGAAGGCGGAGGGCACCATGTAGTCGGGGAGCCGCGCGGCCATATGCCGGCGCAGATCGGCGCCGCTCGGCACGCCGCCATCCGCCGCCGGGACGAGATAGGCGACCAGCCGCTTGTCGCCGGGCCGGTCCTCGCGTACCAGGACGGCCGCCTGGGCCACGCCGTCATGCCCGGCCAGCACCGTCTCGATCTCACCCAGCTCGATCCGGAAACCACGCAGCTTGACCTGGTCATCGACCCGGGAGAGATACTCGAGCTCGCCCTCGGCGGTCCACCGCACCAGGTCACCCGTGCGATACATCCGCCCACCGCCGGTGCGGTCGAACGGATCGGCGACGAACCGCTCGGACGTCAGCCCCGACCGCCCGTGATAGCCACGCACCACACCCTCACCCGCGATATACAGCTCGCCCGGCACCCCGACCGGCACCGGCCGCAACCCGCCGTCCAGCACATACACCTGGGTATTGGCGATCGGCCGCCCGATACGCGGCGCACCCGCCGCCTCCGATGTGATCGGCCAGGCCGTCGACCAGATCGTGGTCTCCGTCGGACCGTACATGTTCGTCACCGACTCAGCCCGACCGGCCAACGCCACGGCCAGATCGGCGGGCAGCGCCTCGCCACCCACCAGCACCCGCACACCGCTCAGCACGGCCGGGTCCTCGGCCAGCACCGCCCGCCACAGACTCGGCGTCGCCTGCATCACCGACACCCGCTCAGCCGACACCAGCGCGCACAACGCCGCCGGATCCCGCACCACATCCCGCTCGGCCACCACCACCGCAGCGCCGGACAGCAGGGGCACGAACAACTCCAGCCCCGCGATGTCGAACCCCACCGTGGTCACCGCCAGCAAACGGTCCCCACCCGAAAACCCGAACCGCCCGGCCATCGACACCGCAAAGTTCGCCAGCGGCGCCTGCGGCACCACCACACCCTTCGGCCGCCCCGTCGACCCCGACGTATAGATCACATACGCCGCATGCGACAGCGTCCGAGAAGCGGTCCGCCCCTCCCCCGCCGTCCGGGAAAGCTCCTCGGCGGTCTCGGCCGCATCCAGCAGCACACACGGCACACCCACATCCGGCAACACGCCCGCCAGTTCACCCGTGGTGAGCACAAGGGCCGGTGCGGCGTCCTGCAGCATGTACGCCAGCCGGTCGACCGGATACTCGGTGTCCAGCGGCAGATACGCCGCCCCCGCCTTCCACACCGCCAGCAACGCCACCACCAGATCCACCGACCTCGGCAACGCCACCGCAACAAAACACTCCGGCCCTACCCCACGATCGACCAACAACCGCGCCAAACACCCAGCACGGACATCCAGCTCGCGATACGACAGCGACACACCACCCGCCACCACCGCCACCGCATCCGGCGTCCGCACCACCCCCTCCTCGAACAGCTCCACCACCGAACGACCCGGCACCTCACACGCCGTGTCATTCCAATCCCACACCACCGACCGCGCCTCGGCCTCGTCCAGCACATCGATGCGGCCGACAGGCAGCTCGGGTTCGGCGACGAGGGCGTGCAGGATCCGCACAAAACGGTCCAGGATGCTCTGGGCGGCGGCTTCGTCGAAGATGTCGGGCCGGTAGTTGAGCCTGAACAGCATGGTGTCGCGGGCGGAGCCGACCAGCATCAGCGGGTAGTGGGTGGCCTCGCGGTCCTTGCCGGGGACGAGGCGGACGGCGGCGGCGATGCCCTCGTCGGCGGTGGTGGCGCGGTCGACGGGATAGTTCTGGAACACCATGGAGGTGTCGAAGAGCTCACCGTGGCCCACCGCGCGCTGGATCTCGGCGAGTTCGAGGTGCTGGTGCGGGGTGAGGCGGGTCTGCTCGGCCTGGACGCGGGTGAGGAGTTCGGCGAACGGTTCGGCGGCTCGCAGCCGGATCCGGGTGGGCAGGGTGTTGATGAAGAGGCCCACCATCCGTTCGACGCCGTCGATCTGCGGCGGGCGCCCGGAGACGGTGGTGCCGAAGACGATGTCGTCGCGTCCGGTGTGCCGGCCGAGGGTGAGCGCCCAGGCGGTCTGTACGACGGTGTTGAGGGTGACGCCGCGGCTCCGGGCGATCTCGGTGAGGGCGGCGGTGTCGGACCGGGAGAAGGAGGCGAGGACCTCGGCGGACGCGACCGTGGTGCGCGCGATTCCGGGGGCCATCGGGCTGGGTTCGGCGAGGTCGGCGAATGCCTCGCGCCAGGCGGTGCGGGCCGCGTCGCGGTCCTGTGCCGCCAGCCAGCCGAGGTAGTCGCGGTAGGGGCGTACCCGGGGCATGGCGCCGTCGTCGCCGTGGGCGTCGTAGAGCGCACACAGTTCACTCATGAGGACGGGCAGCGACCAGCCGTCCAGCACCAGGTGGTGGTTGGTCAGCACCAGGCGGTGGAGCGAGGCGCCGAGCCGCAGGAGCGTGAAGCGCAGCAGTGGGGGCCGGGTCACGTCGATCCGGGTACTCCGGTCGGCGGCCATGGCCTCGTCCGCGGCCGCGGTCCGCTCGTCCTCGGCCAGCGCGGTCAGGTCGGTCTCGGTCCAGGGCAGCGGCACGGTGCGCATCACCACTTGCGCCCAGTCGCCGTTCTTGCGCTGGCGGAAGGCGGCGCGCAGGGTGGCGTGGCGGGCCAGCAGGGCTTCGGCGGCGGTGCGCAGGGTGGCCGTGTCCAGCGGGCCCTCGATGTCGAAGGCCGCCTGGACGACGTAGGGGTCGAGTTCGCCCTGGTCGTAAACGCTGTGGAAGAGCAGGCCCTCGTGGAGCGGGGCCAGCGGCAGGATGTCCTCGATCTTCCGCGGGGTGCGACTCACTTGCGGGCCTCTTCTTCGTCTTCAGGAGCGTGTACGTCGTCGTATGCGGCCGGCTCTTCGTCGTCCGGCATGTCGTCGAAAAGGTCGCCGAGTTCGTCCTCGAACGCCTCGATCTCGTCCTGGGTGATCGAGGACAGGGAGACGTCGGAGGGGGTGAGCCCTCCGGCTTCGGGGTTCTCGGCGTGGGCCACGAGAGCGTGGAGTGCCCGGAACCACAGGTCGGCCAGTTCGCGAACCTCGTCCTCGTCGAGGATTCCCCGGCCCAGCTCCAGTAGGCGACGAGCTGGGACCCCTGGGGGCCGTCGTGGGTACGGGCGGTGAGCTCCAGGGCGTGGGCGAGCGGCAGGTGCGGCGGGTCGCCGGCGACGCCGTCGATGCCGATGAGCGGGGTCCAGTCGGCGTTCTGGCCGGCGGCCGCGGTGGAGAAACGCCCCAGGTAGTTGAAGGCGACCTGAGGGTCCCGCAGCCCCGCGAACCCCTCGGCCGTGGCGGGGTTGAGGTGGCGGACGAGCCCGTAGCCCATGCCCTTGTCCGGCACCGCCCTCAGCTGTTCCTTGACGCGTTTGAGGATGTCTCCGGCGCTCCGCCCGCCCGCGAACGCCTCGGCGAGGTCGGCGGCGCCCGTCTCCAGGCGCACCGGGTAGAGGTTGGTGAACCAGCCGACCGTGCGGGACAGGTCGGCGCCGCGCACGAGGTGTTCCTCGCGGCCGTGACCCTCCAGGTCGAGGAGGAGGCCGGTGTCCCCGCGCCACTGTTCCCACGCCAGGGTGAACGCGGTCAGCAGAACGTCATTGACCTCGGCGTTGAACGCGGCGGGCACTCGGGTCAGCACGGCTTCGGTGACGTTCACCGGCAGGGTGACGCTGATCCGGTCGGCGGCCGCGGTCGTGTCCCGGGCGGGGTCCAGGGCCCGGCGGCCGAGCCCGCGGTCCTCCTTGCGGAGCGTTTCCTGCCACCAGGCGGCGTCGGCGACCCAGGTGGGGGCGGCCGCCTCCTCGGTCAGCCGCTGGGCCCAGCGGCGCAGCGAGGTGCCCACGGGCTGGAGTTCGGGGGTGCGGCCGGCGGCGATGGCCTCGTGGGCCTCCGCGAGGTCGGGTACGAGGATGCGCCAGGACACCCCGTCGACGACCAGGTGGTGGACGAGGAGGAGCAGGAGGCCCGGTGTGTCCGCGCCACGGTCGAACCACACGGCCTGGACGACCGTGCCCCGGTCCAGGTCGAGCCGGTCCCTGGCGCTCTCGCCCTCCGCCCGTACCAGAGCGCCGAGTGCGGGTTCGTCGAGGGGCCGGCCGTTCTGTCCCTCGGCCGTCACCCGGCGCACCAGGGGCGCGGCGTCGACCGTGCCGGGTTCCCGGATCTCCATGCGGCGTCCGGGGCCGGCGGTGAACCGGGCCCGCAGGGCGTCGTGGTGGTCGAGGAGCGCCTGGAGGGCCTGGGTGAGGGTGTCGAGGCGCAGCGCCACGGGGGTCTGGAGGACGACGGACATGTTGAATCCGTCCAGGTCCTCGCCGCGCCGCAGCAGCCAGTGCGCGATCGGGGTGAGGGGCACCTCGCCGATGCCGGCGCCCGGCTCCTCGGCGAGGGTTTCCTCCACCTCCGTGACGACGTCGGCGAGGGCGGCCACGGTACGGTGCTCGAAGATGTCGCGGACGGAGAGTTCGAGTCCGGCGCGGCGGGCCCGGCCGACCAGCTGGATGGACATGATGCTGTCGCCGCCGAGGTCGAAGAAGCCGTCGTCGATGCCGACCGCGTCCAGCCCCAGCACCTCCCCGAACAGCCCGCACAGCGTCTTCTCCCGCTCGGTGCGCGGGCCTCGGCCCGTGCCGTCGCGGTCGGTGGCGGGGGCGGGGAGCGCACGCCGGTCGAGCTTTCCGTTGGCGGTGAGGGGCAGTTCGGACAGGACCGTCACGGCCGACGGGACCATGTAGTGCGGCAGGTGGTGTTCGAGGTGGGTGCGCAGGGTGGGTACGAGGTCGGCTTCGTCGTGGGTGCCTTCCGGTACGACGTAGGCGACCAGCCGGGTCGTCCCGGGGGTGTCCTCGCGGGTGACGACGACCGCGGTGTCGACGCTCGGGTGGTCGCCGAGCACGGCCTCGACCTCGCCGGGTTCGACGCGGAAGCCGCCGATCTTCACCTGGTCGTCGACGCGGCCGAGGAACTCCAGTTGCCCCAGACGGTTCCAGCACACGATGTCACCGGTGCGGTACATGCGGGAGCCGGGGGCGCCGAACGGAGTGGCGACGAAGCGTTCCGCGGTGCGGCCGGGCCGGTTCAGGTAGCCGCGGGCGATCTGGGCGCCGCCGATGTAGAGCTCTCCGCGCACACCGGGCGGCACCGGCCGCAGGTGTGCGTCGAGCACGTGGACCTGGGCGTTCCACAGTGGCTGGCCGATGGACGCGGACGAGGGCCACTCGTCGGTGTCCTCGGGGAGCGTGGTGGAGGTGGCGGCGTGGGTCTCGGCCGGTCCGTAGATGTTGTGCGCCATGTGGCGCCAGTCGCCGGCGCAGAACCGGCGGAGCTCGCCGCTGAGCCGGAACTGCTCGCCGCCCTGGAAGATGTCGGTGAGCGAGTCCAGTGGTTCGCCGCGGTCCTCGGCGGCCGCGAGCACCGCGTCGATCATCAAGGTGGGCGCGAACAGCTCGTTGACACCGTGGCGGGCGATCCAGTCGACCAGTTCGTAGGCGTCGCGCCGGACGTGTTCCTCGGGCAGGACGAGTGTTTTGCCCGCCACCAGCGCCTGGAGGATCTCCTGTACCGCGAAGTCGAAGGCCACGGCGAGGAACTGGGCGGTGCGGGTGCCGACGCCGCCGCTGTAGGTGTCGGTGTGCCAGGCGAGCAGGTTCATCAGCGACCCCATCGGCATCACCACACCCTTGGGGGTCCCGGTAGAGCCCGAGGTGTAGACGATGTACGCCGGATGGCGCGGGTCGAGCGGGCGGGCGCGGTCGTCGTCCGTGAGATCGGTGGCCGGGGCGTCGGCGAGCGCCCGTACGGTCGCCGGGTCGTCCAGGACGAGGCAGCGGGCCGGTCCGGTGCCCAGGAGGGGGCGGGTGGCCGCGTCGGTGATCAGGGCGCGGGGCGCGCAGTCCTCGACAATGGCGCGCAGCCGCTGCTCGGGGGCCGAGGTGTCGAGGGTGAGGTAGGCGGCGCCCGTCTTGAGGACGGCGACCAGGGAGACGATCATCTCCGCCGACCGGGGCAGGGCGATGGCCACGATGTCCTCGCCGCCGATGCCCTCGGCGGCCATGAGCCGGGCCAGCCGGTTGGCCCGGGCGTTGAGCTCCTCGTAGGACAGGGTGGTGTCCTCGGAGATCAGCGCGGTGGCATGGGGCGCCTGGGCGCTCTGCCGCTCGAACAGGACGGGCACGGTGTGCGGCGGCACCTCGTGCGGGGTTCCGTTCCACTCATGCAGGATGTGCCGGGTTTCGGCACGCGTCAGAATGTCGAGCCCCCGATGGGACGGTCCGGGTCGGCCACGACGCCTTCGAGCACCCGCAGCAGTCGCGCGGCGAAGCCGTCGGCGGTCTCCCGGTCGAACAGGTCGGCGTTGTACTCGACTGCCGCGTGCATACCGGTCGGCTCGCCCGTGGGCCCGTAGGTCTGGTCGAAGAAGAACGCGAGGTCGAACTTGGCGCGTCCGGTCTCCGGGGCCCGTACGTCCATGGTCAGGCCCGGCAGCCTCAGCACGTCGAGGGCGTCCTGGTTGTTGTCGAAGCCGAGCAGCACCTGGAACAGGGGGTGGCGGGCGAGCGAGCGGACGGGGCTCAGCACCTCGACGAGCCGTTCGAACGGCAGGTCCTGATGGGCGTAGGCGCCGAGGTTCGTCTCGCGGACCCGGCCGACGAGTTGGGTGAAGGCGGGGTTGCCGGAGGTGTCGGTACGCAGCACCAGGGTGTTGACGAAGAATCCGACCAGGTCCTCCACGGCGGCGTCGGTACGCCCCGCGATGGGGCTGCCGATCGGCACGTCGGTACCGGCCCCGAGCCGGGTCAGCAGCGTCGCCAGGGCGGCCTGTACCACCATGAACAGGCTCGACCGGGTGTCGCGCGCCAGGTCCGCGAGGCCCGCGTGGAGCTCCGCGGGGACCTCGAAACCGACCCGCCCGCCCTGGTGGGACTGGCGCGGCGGGCGGGGCCGGTCGGTGGGCAGCTCCAGTTCCGCGGGGAGATCCGCGAGCGCCTGCTTCCAGTGGGCGAGTTGGCGTGAGATCTCACTGTCGGGGTCGTCCTCGGCACCGAGCACCTGTCGCTGCCACAGGGTGTAGTCGGCGTACTGCACCGGCAGCGGCTCCCACCGCGGGGCCTCTCCCGTGTCGACGCGCGCCGTGTACGCGGACGACAGGTCGCGGGCCAGCGGGCCGAGCGACCAGCCGTCGCCCGCGATGTGGTGGAGCGCCAGAACGAGGACGCACTCCCCGGTGTGGGTGGTGAACAGCCAGCCCCGGACGGGCAGTTCGCGGGTGAGGTCGAACGGGTGGGAGGCCGCGGCCCGCACCCTGTCCTCCAGTTCCTCGGAGGTGACCGTCTCCTCGATCAGCTCCGGTCGCGCCTGCGGGGCGGGCAGGATGACCTGCCGTGCGCCGGTCCCTTCCTCGGTCTCCTGCGCGAACAGCGTGCGCAGGCTCTCATGGCGCGCGACGACGTCGCCGAGGGCCAGGCGCAGCGCGGTGCGGTCCAGGGTGCCGACGAGCCGCAGGGTGACCGGGATGTTGTAGGTGGCGCTGGGGCCCTCCAGGTTGTGCAGGAACCACAGCCGCTGCTGCGCGTACGACAGCGGAAGGCGAGGCGGGCGCGGGGCGGGGGTCACGGGAGGACGGGCGCCGGACGCCTCGTCGAGCACCGCGGACAGGCCGGCGACGGTCGGGTTCTCGAAGAGCCGGCGGATGGAGATCTCCACGCCGAGCACCGAGCGTACGCGGCTGAGCATCCGCACGGCGGACAGGGAATGGCCGCCGCGGGCGAAGAAGTCGTCGTCGATGCCCACGGCGGGGACGCCCAGCAGCTCGGCGAAGAGGGTGCACAGGATCTGTTCCCGCGGGCTGCGCGGCGCACGGGACGGCTCGGTCCGCCGGTCGGGTACGGCGGCCTCGTCCGGCCGCGCGGCGGGGGTCTCGGCCAGCCGCAGCTCCCCGTCGTGGGACCAGCGGGCCACCCGGCCGGTGCGGTGCAGCGCGCTGCCGTGCTCGAAGGGGCACGGGAGCGGCCGGTCGGCGTCGGCGGTGTCGGTGCCGTCCCCGCCGCCCGGGTCCGGGCTCCGGTGCGCCACGTACAGCATTCCGGGGACACCGGGAGCCACCGGGCGAAGGGTCTCGTCCAGTACGTAGGCCCGGGTGCCGCTCACCGCGTCGGGCAGTTCCACGTGTGACAGCACGGCGGCCACATCCGGGCGGCGGATGTCGTTCCACTCCTCGAGGACGGCCGTCCGCTCGGCCGCGTCGAGGATCTCCGCCTCGAAGACCCGCCGGTCCGGTTCCCCGGCCATGGCGGCCAGCAGCCGCAGGTAGCGCTCCCGGAGGGAGCGGGCCGTGCCCGGCTCGAAGAGTTCGGCGCTGAACTCCAGGTCGGCGGCGATTCCCGCGGGCCTGCCCGCGTCGTCGAAGCGCTCGGTCAGCTCGAAGTTGAGGTCGAACTTGGTGTCCTCGATCGGCAGGCGCTCCAGCTCCACGGCCAGCCGCGGCAGCCGGGCGACCTCGGCGACCGTGGCCCGGGGGTCGGTGTGGTGGAGCGAGAGCGACACCTGGAAGAGCGGGTGCCGGGAGAGCGAGCGCTCCGGGTTGAGCACCTCCACCAGCCGCTCGAACGGCAGGTCCTGATGCGCGTACGCCGCCAGGCTCCGCTCCCGGACCCGCTCGATCAGCTCGTGGAACGTCGGATCGCCCGAGGTGTCCGTGCGCAGCACCAGCGTATTGGCGAAGAACCCGACCAGCTCCTCGACCGCCGTGTCGGTGCGGCCGGCGATCGGTGTGCCGATGGGGATGTCGGTGCCCGCGCCGAGCCGGGTCAGCAGCGCGGCGAGCCCCGCCTGCAACACCATGAACAGGCTGGAGCGGGTCTCGCGTGCCAGCCCGTACAGCGCCTGGTGGAGTTCGGCCGGGATGCGGAAGGAGTCCTGGCCGCCGCGCTGCGTCAGCTCGTCGGTGCGCGTCCGGTCGGCGGGCAGCGCGAGCTCGTCCGGGATGCCGGCCAGCGCGGTGGTCCAGTAGGCGAGCTGACGGGAGAGCTCGCTGCCGGGATCGTCCTCGCGTCCCAGGACCGCCCGCTGCCAGAGGCTGTAGTCGGCGTACTGCACCGGCAGCGGCTCCCACCGCGGGGCGTCGCCCGTTTCGACGCGCGCCGTGTACGCGGTCGCCACGTCACGCGCCAGTGGCCGCATCGACCAGCCGTCGCCCGCGATGTGGTGCAGGAGGAGCAGCAGTACGTGCTCATCCGGCCCCAGTTCGAACAGGGTGACCCGCAGCGGTGGTTCATGGGCCAGATCGAAGACGTACCGGGCCTCGGCCATGAGCTCGGCCGCCAGCCGGGCCTCGTCCACCGTCCGCACGCCGGGATCGACCGCGGCGTGACCCGGTTCCAGGACGATCTGGGTGAAGCCCTCTTCGTCCTCGGCGAAGACGGTGCGCAGGCTCTCGTGGCGGGCGACCACATCCTCCAGGGCCAGCCGCAGCGCCTCCCGGTCCAGCGGGCCGGTCAGCCGGAGCGCGCCGGGCGCGTTGTAGGCGGTGCTTCCGTCGCCCAGCAGGTCCAGGAAGCGGAGGCGGGCTTGCGCGTACGAGACGGGGACGCGGGACGGGCGCGCGGTCGCGGTCAGGGCGGGGCGGGCGACGGCGGTACCGAGGGCCGTCCGGTCCAGGGTGGCGGAGATACCGGCGACGGTGGGGGTCTCGAAGAGCTGCCGGATGGGCAGCTCCGCGTCCAAGACGCTACGGATCCGGCTGACCAGCTTCGTCGCCAGCAGGGAGTGGCCACCGAGACGGAAGAAGTCGTCATCGATGGTGACCGACTCCACGCCCAGCACCTCGGCGAACAGACCACACAGGATCTCCTCACGCGGCGAACGCGGGACGCGGCCCTCAGCCGTGTCGGGCCCGTAATCGGGCGCGGGCAGGGCACGCCGGTCCAGCTTGCCGTTCGGCGTCAGCGGAAGTTCGGGGAGAGCGACGAAGGCCGACGGCACCATGTAATCCGGCAGCAGGGCTGCGGCATGCTCCCGCAACCCCGATGCGGACACCGAACCATCCACCACCACATAGGCGACCAGCCGCTGATCCCCCGCCCGATCCTCCCGCACGACCACCGCCGTCTGCGCAACGTCGGGGTGACCGCTGATGACGGCCTGGATCTCACCCAGCTCAATACGGAAACCACGCACCTTGACCTGGTCATCGACCCGGCCCACATACACCAACTGACCATCGGCATTCCACCGCGCCACATCCCCCGTGCGATACATCCGCGCACCCGCCGGACCATACGGATCAGCGGTGAACCGCTCCGCCGTCAGCCCCGCACGGTCCCAATACCCCCGCGCCAGAACCACACCAGCGATATACAGCTCACCGGCCACCCCCGGCGGCACCGGACGCAACGACGCGTCCAGCACATAAGCGCGAGTGTTCCAGAACGGCCGCCCGATCGGCACAGCACCGCTCACAACTTCCTGACCAGGCTCGATGCGATAATCCGCACAGTTGACCGTCGCCTCGGTGGGACCATACGCATTGACCACCGTCACACCCGGATGCGCGGCCCGCCACGACGCCAGCGCCTCCCCCACCAGCGCCTCACCGCCAGTGATCAACATCCCCGACGGCGACACGCCCTCCGGCAACGCCTCCAACAACCCCAGATGCGACGGCGTCACCTTCATAAACGACGGCCGACCACCATCCCCAGCCCGCTCATCAAGCTCACCCAGCACCACCCGACCACCGCTCACCAGCGGCGTGTACAACGCCGTCACCGTCAGATCGAACGCCACCGACGAATGCAGCAACGCCGTACCCGACGCATCCGGATACACCTCCCGCGCCCGCTCCAGATACGCCCCCACCGAACGATGCTCGACCACCACACCCTTAGGACCACCCGTCGAACCCGACGTATAAATCACGTACGCGGAGGTGTTGAGGTCGGTGATCGCCGGTACCGGTTCAGCCTCATACGCGCCAGCCGCCACGAGCGCCGCCACATCATCGATCACCAGTACCGGCCGCGCGTCGCCCAGGATGTGCGCTATCCGCTCGGCCGGATACTCCGGATCCGCCGGCACATACGCACCACCCGCCTTCACCACACCCAGCAGGGCGACCACCAGCTCCACCGACCTGGGCAGCACCACCGCCACAAACGACTCCGGCCCCACCCCCCGCCCGACCAGCCACCGCGCCACCCGGTTCGACCACGCGTCCAACTCGGAGTAGGTCAACCGGACGTCATCACACACCACGGCCACCGCATCCGGCGTCCGCTCCACCTGCTCCCGGAACAACTCCGGCAACGACACACCCCGCACACCCCGCGACTCGCCATTCCACTCGACCAGCACCCGCTCCCGCTCCACCGCGTCGAGCAACTCCACGTCACCGATGCGGTGGTCGGGCTGTTCCGCGACCCACTCCAGCACCCGCACCAGCCGTTCCTGGTGGGCGGCGATTTCTCGTTCGTCGTAGAGGGTCGGGTCGGCGTCGAACTCCACGCGGATGCCGGTGCCGGAGCCTGCCGCGCCATAGAAGTTGATCTTCAAGTCGTTGACGGGCCCGGTGGACAGGGGGTGGGGGTGGCCGGGCTGTCGCCGAAGAGGAGCTCGTCGACGTAGGCCACCACATTGAGCGTCGGGCCAAGGCGGGCCTGGCGGCCGCCTGAGAGCCCGAGTTCCCTGACGAGTTCCTCGCCCCGGAACCGCTGGTGCCTGATGACCTCGGCCAGCGAGCGGGACACCGACCCGACCAGCTCCGTGAACGTGGTCCCCGGGGTGGCGGCCACGCGGATGGGCAGGACGTTGACCATCGCACTCGGCGTGTTCAAGGACACCCGGCCGGTGCGGCCGGCCAGAGGCATCGAGAAGGTGAGGTCGGTCCGGCCGGTCAGGCGGTGATAGAGGACGGCTGTGGCCGCGATGGCGACGGCCGGCCACTGTGCGCGGAGCCGGCCGCCCAGTGCGGTGAGCCGATCGGCCAGGGCGGTCGGCAGGGTGACGATGCGGCGCAGACTGCTGTGGGTGCTGCCGGCGGAACGTCCCGCGAGCGCCACCGGGTCCGGCATCTCCTCGAACAGGTCGAGCCAGTAGGCCCGGTCCTGGGCATAGCGGCGCGAGCCCGGATAACCGGCCTCCTCGGCGATCACCCGGTCGAGGGTGGCGAAGCCGGTCGCGGGCGGCTCGGTACCGGTGATCAGGGCGGTGTAGAGGGCCGCGACCCGCGCGCCGTACACGGACTGGCCGAACGCGTCGAGGACGGCGTGGTGGTAGCGGTGGAAGTAGAAGGACCGGTCGTCGGCCAGGAGCAGCAGGGTCTGCTCGCTCAGGGGGCCGCGGCCGAGGTCGAAGGGCTTGAGCATCTCCTCGTTCATCCACGCGTGCGCCGCAGCCTCCGGGGCCGCCGCGGCGCGCAGGTCGCGCACGCGCAGGGACGTCGGCTCGGCGGGCGCGACGAGCTGGCACAGCTGGGTGTCCTCGGTGTGGTCGGTGTCCCCGGTGTCCTCGGTGAGGTGCGACCGCAGTGCCTCGGTCTCGTCGACGGCCCGCCGTACCGCCTCGTGGAGGACGCCCGTGTCGATCGGACCGTCGATCTCCAGATAGGCGCCGCAGTTGTAGAAGGGACTGTCCGGCTGCAGTTGCTGGGCGACCCACATGCCCAACTGGGCGGCGCTTACGGGTCGACGGAGCGTACGGGCGGCGTCGGACATGACGGAGCGGTCCTCTCGGTTCTGCGGAGTGGCGGACTGCGCGGGATGGGATGCGGTGGCGGAATGCGGTGGGGTGTGCCCGTCAGGCGTACTGGGCCAGCTCTTTGACGAGGACCTCGCTGAGCGCGTCGATGGTGGGGTTGTCCCACAGGAGCGTCGGATCGAGGGAGACGTCGTAGTGGTCCTCGAGCTCTCCGGCGACAGACAGGACGTACAGCGAGTCGAGTCCGTAGTCGGAGAGCCGCACGCTGGTGTCGATGGTGTCGGCGGGCCGTTCCAGATGGGAGGCGATGCAGTTGGTCAGCCACTCCCGCAGGCTCTCGACGGTGTGCTGCTCGGCGTTGGGGTCGGACATGGGTGTCTCCTCTGCATGAGTGGCCGTGGGCGGGCGCGGCGGCTAGGGACGGTCGGGGAGAGGGCGTTCGGCCAGGTCGAAGGAGTGGCCGGTGTCATAGCGACGATCGAGCTCCGCGTACAGGCGATCCAGGGCGGCCTGCGACGGCCGCGGTGTCCCTCGTCCAGATGTGATGAGTGCGGCACCTCCGATGACTGCCTGGCCAGGCGCCGCGGCGAGCAGTTCGGGATCGCACAGCGCGGTGACGGCCGGTGCGGTGGTGAGGTCCGCGGCGGTCATGCCGCTGAGCGGAGCTGCGGCATCGGCGGGATTCGGCAGTCGGCCCGGTCGGCCGTCCACCGCGAAGAGCGCGCTCTGCATCTCGTTCAGCAGCAGGTGGAAGGCGGGGTGTTCGCCCTCCCTGATGTAGAAGCGCGACCCCATGGCCAGCGAAAGGCGGTCCATCGCGCCCTGGAGCACACGCGGTACGAAGATCCGGACCACTCGGTCGAGGGCGTCCGGCCGGGCGGGGAAGGCGTCGGTGTTCCGTACGGCGAGGGTGGTCAGCGTGTCGCACAGCAGCAGGTCGGCGTAGGCTCCCGCGAGCACCGCGCGCAACTGGGGGATGTCGATGGCCGCCGCGCCGTACAGGCGCCGGGCCCGCAGGTGGCGCAGCGTCATGCGCAGGCCGGAGTCCAGTGTGCCGACGGCGGCCGCACCGGCGGTCACTGCGCCGCTCCCCCACTGGGCTCCACCGCCGGACCGGGTGAGCGTGGGCGATCTGCGGTACCCGGCGCGCAGGGCGTGCATCAGCGGCTCCGGGTCCACCTCGCCGCTTTCGGCGCCGTCCGCACCGATGGCGCGGAAGGGCTCACCGGTCGGCCGATGTCCGGCTTCCCGTGCGGCGAGGATCGCCCGGAAGCCGTTGGGGTTGGTGGTGTCGTAGGGGTCGCCGAGGCGCTCTTCCACGGTGGCGGCGAGCGCGGCGGAGCCGGTGGTGGTGGTCACGAGACGGCCCCCTCCTGGGAGCTGGTGGGCTCCACGTGGTCGAGGAGCGAGTGGAAGGGGGCGGACGGGCGGGCGAGGACCGCTTCGGCGAGGTCGTCGAAGACGGTGCGGTCGGCGTCGTCGACGGGCTCCTCCAGGTCGGTGAGCGCCTTGACGAGGCAGGCGAGCAGCGCGGTCTCCGGGAGGGGGCCCTGGGCGCGGGCGACGGCGCTCAGCCACAGGTGGAGCGCCGAGGCCGCCGCGAAGCACGACTCGAACCGCTCGGCGAACCGGAACGCGTGGCCGGGGACGGCGCGGGGCGAGAACCGGATCGCCGCCATGTCCTGGTGGAGCCGGTCGGACACGTCCAGGAGCCGCCCGGCGAGGGTGGTGAGCGCGGTGGAGGCGTGGCCGCGTGCGGCCACGTCGCGCAGCTCGCCGACCGCGGCCGGCAGGCCGGCCACGACGGAGCAGCCGCCGCTGGAGACCAGGCCGAACGCGCCGGGCCGCATCGGGCGCAGGGGGGCGTGCGGATTCGTGGCCTCGGCGAGGCCCTCCGCGTCCCACCGGCCCTTCGCGTAGCCGCGGGCGATGCGGGGGAACTGCTCGATGAGGGCGCTGCGGTTGACCTGGCTACTGCCGTCGAAGATGCCGATGATGCGGTGGTCGCGTTCCACCTTGGCGAATCCGGTGTGCGGGTCGTCGGGGCGGAGCAGTCCGTACGGGCCGAGGAGCTGCAGCAGGCGCGCGATGAGGGTGTCGACCTCGGCGGGCACATATGCCTTCGCGGCAGCGGAGATGACGCTCATCTCGCCGGCGAGCGCGTGCGGGGAGCGCGCCGCCACCACGCCGGTGGCGTCGGCGAGCAGCAGGCCCGCGGCGGCCTCGCCCAGCTCCCGCCGCACGTACGGGTCCCGTGCGAGCCCTCCGCCGTCCTGGGCCACGAACTCGGCGGCCAGGGCGAGCGCGTGGTCCCCCGCGCCCAGTGACATCGCGACGCAGCCGGTCCGGGAGAGGTGCAGCGCTTTGAGGATGATCTCGATGCCCTCACCGACCCGCCCGATGAGCGCGTCCTCGGGCAGTGGGGCGTCGTGGAAGGCGATGCCGCTGATGTCCGCGCCCCGGATGCCGTAGGTGGGCACTTTGGGCAGGTGGGTGAAGCACTCCGGGGCGAGGCGGGACTTGTCCGCGAGGAAGAGGCTGAAGCCGCGCGGTCCGCCGTTGTCGTCGGTACGGGCGAGGACGGTGACCAGGCCGGCCCGGGTGGCTGAGTTGATCAGCCACTTCTCGCCGGACAGCAGCCAGCCCCCGCCCGGGGCGGGCCTGGCGGTCAGCTCACCGGCCATCAGATCGCTGCCGTGGTGGCGTTCGGTCAGGGCGCAGGAGACGGGTGTCCCCTCCGCTATCCGCCCTCCCAGCCGGCGGGCGGCCTCCGGCTCTCCCGCGATCCAGGTGGCGGCGGCCCCGAGATAGGTCTTCCCGTGCGAGACGGCCACGGTCAGATCGATCCGGGACACGGCCCGCAGCAGCCGCATGACGACGTCGAAGCTCTCCAGTACGCCGCCGTGTTCGGCCGGTACGTAGTAGCGCCGCAGTCCGAACGCGTCGAGCGCCTGGCATGCCTCGGTGGGAAACGCCTCCGCCCGGTCGAGTTCGGCGAGCCCCTCGGGTGAGAAGGGCTGCCCCGGTCCGGTGAGCTCGCCGAGCAGGCGGGTGAGCCGCTCGACGGGCGCGGCGGAGGGGTTCTGGGTCGGGGTGGTCGGGGAGGCGGTGGTCATACGGCGGCCTCCTGGGGCTCGGGTAAGGGGCGCAGCAGGCTCTGCTCGTAGACCGCGTAGGTGGGTCGCAGTTCGCCGGCGCGGAACAGGTCGCGCATCGCGGACCGCTGGATCTTGCCGCTGGTGGTGCGGCGTACTCCGCCGGGGCGCAGCAGCAGGACCGCGCCGACGGGGGCGCCGAATTCACGGGCGACGGTGAGCCGCATCTCGGCGGCGAGTTCGCCCAGCCGTTCCTCGTCCTTGATGCCGCGCACCTCGTGGGTGACCACGAGTACGTCGTCGCCCTGCGGGCCCTCGCCCGGTACGGCGAAGCAGGCGCCGACGAGGTTGCCCAATTCGGGCCACTGGGTGCGCAGTTCCTGCTCGATGTCCTGCGGATAGAGGTTGCGGCCGCGCAGGTTGAGGACGTCCTTGATGCGGCCGGTGATGTGGAGTTCGCCCTCGTACAGGACTCCGAGGTCTCCGGTGCGCAGCCAGTCGGTGTCGCCGTCCGCGGTCGTGGCGCGGAACTCGGCCTCGTTGGTGGCCTCGCGGTTCCAGTAGCCCTGGCCGACAATGTCACCGCGGATCCAGATCTCGCCGACGCCGCCTTCGGGCAGGACCTGCCGGGTGTCGGGTTCGACGATGCGCACCTCGGCGCCGAGCGGCGGGCCGCAGCCGACGACGGCGCGGGCGGGCTCGTCGGGGGCCGCGGGCCGGAACTCGTGGCGTTCCAGGAGCTCGGCGGAGACGTGGCGCACCCGGGGGGCGGTGCCGGCGGCCCCGGCGATGAAGAGCGTCGCCTCGGCCATGCCGTAGCAGGGGGTCAGGGCGTCGGCGCGCAGGCCGTGGCCGGTGAAGCGCCGCTGGAATCGTTCGAGCACGGCGGCGCGTACGGGTTCGGAGCCGTCCAGCGCGTGCCGCCAGCGGGACAGGTCCAGGCCCTCGCTCTGCGCGTCGGTGACCCGTCGGCTGCACAGGTCGTAGGCGAAGTCCGGTGCGGCGGACGCCTCGATGCCAAAGCGGTCGACCATGTGCAGCCACAGATGGGGGCGTTTGAGGAAGGTGGTGGGGCTCATCAGGACGGTGGTCGAGCCGAGGAGCAGTGGCGGGAGTATCGAGCCCATCAGCCCCATGTCGTGGAAGTGCGGGATCCACCCGCCGATGGGGGTGGTCTCGTCCAGTTCCAGCGAGTCGGCGAGGTTGGCGGTGTTGTGCAGCGCATTGCCGTGGCTGATCATCACGCCTTTGGGGTCGCCGGTGGAGCCGGAGGTGTACTGGAGCACGGCGAGCGTGTCGTGTCCGGCGCGCGCCATCGTCCATGCGTCGGGATCGGCGGTCTCGCCGTCATCGGTGACCAGGAGGGGAAGGGTGTCGAGTCCCTCCTCGGCTGCCCAGGCCTCGATGTCGGCGCGGGTGGCGGTGTCGGTGAGGATCGCCACGGCGCCCGCGTCGTCCGCGATGCGCCTGACCCGGTAGCGCTCGTGCCGGTACCGGCCGGGCAGGGACGAGGGAACCGCGACGGCGCCGGCGTACAGGCAGCCGAGGAAGGCGATGAGGAAGGCCAGCCCGGCGGGGTACAGCAGGACGACGCGGCCCCCCGGCGAGACATGGGCGCGGAGCCGTACGGCGACGCTCCTGGCCTGTGCGTCGAGTTCCGCATACGTGAGCCGTTGCGCCCCGTCGGTGCGCAACGGGTCCGTCACGAATACGGCCGCCGTCTTTTCCGGACGGTTTTCCGCATGCTCCCGGAGCACTGCGTCAACGGTGGGGGCGGTGACGATTCCCGCCATATCCGAGGCCCTGCCCTTCGTGTCCGCGAACTGAGTTTCCAGATGCCGATCCGGCACTGTTGTGCATTTCTACCGAGGCGCCGCAACCGGGGAAAGGTGCTGACAACAAATTGCACAGTGCACCCCACTCCCTCGACACATAACCCCCCAAATCGCCCGCATCTCCCCGCGGTTCTGCAGCGCACCGGCCAGTACTGGCCACGAAACGTCCCGGCGGAGCCAATTCCGCGCGATAGAGTCGAAGCGCATTCGTTCCACGTCGAAGCGCATTCGTTCCACATGGACGACACAGCTATCCGATTCATCCGCGCTCAGTCATCGCGTAGCCGGTCATGGCGGCGGATTCTTTGATCCTGCCCTTCTTCGACTACCGCTCCAGGAATTTGGCGCACCGTGCCACGCACCAGCGGGCGCACGACTCCCGGAGGAAATTAATGACCCGTAGCACGTCATTACCAAACGGCGGCGCCTTCGCTCCCGCCTGGCACGGCAGCAGCCCTTGGGCGCAATTGCTGATCCTCACCCAGCGGTCGCTCAAGGCCCATCTCGCACACCGTCGGACCCTGATCCTCGCCATGCTGCAGCCGGTCTTCATGCTGCTGCTGCTCAGCGAGGTCTTCGGCAGCATCGTCGACCTCGACCACCTGCCGGGCGGCGTCTCCTACCTGGACTATCTGCTGCCCGCGCTGCTGGTGACCACGGGCATCGGTCCCGCGATCGCCTCCGGTATCGGCTTGGTCCGGGACATGGACAACGGTGCGGTGGCACGGCTGCGCACCCTGCCCATCCACGCGCCGCTGCTGTTGTTCGCCCGCAGCTTCGCCGACCTGCTGCGCACCACCGCACAGCTGGCGATCCTGCTGGTGGTGGCCGTGGTGTTCATGGACGCCGACCCGGCCGGCGGCGTCGTGGGACTGGTGGCCGCGCTGCTGCTGACCTGCGTGGTGGTGTGGGCGATGACCTGGATCTTCCTGGCGCTGGCGGCCTGGCTGCGCAGTGCGGAGGCGCTGCAGAGTATGGCCTATCTGGTGACGTTCCCGCTGATGTTCGCCTCCAGCGCGTTCGTCCCGGTGGACCGTATGCCGGGCTGGCTACAGGTCCTGGCGATCCTCAACCCGCTGTCGTATGCGATGGACGCCTCGCGCGCGCTCTGCCTCGACCAGCCGCTGGGCGCCCAGGTGTGGTCCGCTCTGGGCGCGAGCGCCATGGTCGCGCTGGTCGGGGCGAGCGCGGCGGTGTGGGCGTTCCGGCGACCCCTGGTCTGAACTCATCCCCCCTTCCCACACCCCCTCTTGAGACGAAACGGAGAGCCCTCATGCCCGAGCAGCGAGATGCCCTGCGGCGGCTGGACGCCACCCCCGGGCCCGGCACCGACGCCGCGGCCTGGGCCACCGAACACCGCGAGGAGATACGGGCCCTGGTGGCCCGGCACGGCGCCCTGCTGGTCCGCGGGCTGAAGCTGGACGGCCACGATCACGCCGCCGCCGTGGTCCGCGGGATCATCGGCGAAGGCATGGCCGAGCGCGAGGGTTTCGCTCCCCGCGAGGAGTTCGGGCCGGGGCTGTACTCGTCCTCGCACTGGCCGGCCGACCAGCCCATGTGCATGCACCACGAACTCAGCTACGCGGCCGAGGCGCCCCGGCTGATGGTCTTCGCGTGTGTCACCCCGCCCGCTGTCGGCGGTGTCACGGCCGTCGCCGACGCCCGTGCGGTGCTGGGTGACCTGCCGGACGATCTCGTCGAGCGCTTCGAGCGCCATGGCTGGGTGCTGACCCGCCACTACAACCCGTTCGTCGGGATCGGATGGGAGGACGCGTTCGGCGCCAAGAACCCCGACGAGGTGGAACGTTACTGCGCCGACCACGGCATCGAGGTGCGCTGGGACGCCGAGGGCGGACTGCGCACCCGGCAGAGCCGCCCGGCCGTCATAGCGGATCCCGAATCGGGCGAACGCTGCTGGTTCAACCAGATCGCGTTCTTGAACGAGTGGACGATGGCTCCCGAGGTGCGTGAGTTCCTCACCGCGGAGTTCGGCCCCGACGGGCTGCCGTTCAACACCTTCTACGGCGACGGCTCACCCCTGGACAGCGCCACCGTCGACCTCATCAACGCGGTCTACGAGAAGCACACGGTGCGCGAGCCCTGGCAGCGGGGCGACCTCCTGGTCATCGACAACGTCCGCATGGCCCACAGCCGCGAGCCCTACCGCGGCGACCGCGAGATCGTCGTCGGCCTCGGCGAACCGTTCCGTCCCTAGCCCGTCGGCCCTGGGACCCGGCCGGGTCCCAGGGCCGAGGAGCCACGGATGAGGGGGCGTACCCGGGCTGGCCCGGGTACGCCCCCCTTCGTCACTGGTCCTGCGGCGTGGACGGGGCGCAGCCGGACCGTACCAGTGCGGCGGTCTCGGCCGGCCGGGTGCGGACGAAGTAGTGGCCGCCCTCCGTCAGTTCGTGGAGGGTGATCCGGTCGGAGATCGCCTTCCAGCCGCCGTACTCCTCGGTGAGGGCCGCCGTGGCGGCATCGTCCCGTGCCACCACCACTTCCACCGGGGCGTCGAGGCGGTACGCCTCCGGGTTCTCGCCCACCGCGCGCAGATGCCGGCCGGCGGTCAGGACGTCGTGCTGGTAGGCGCGGGCCACCACATCGGCGCGCTCCGTCCCCAGCTCCGCCAGCTCCGTGTACACCTCTCCGGCCCGCAGCCGGGAGAGCAGGCTCTGGTCGTCCGCCGTGGCCGCCCGGGTCATCTCGGCGGCGAGTGTCTCGGTGTCCCCGAGCAGCAGCGCGCCGATGTAGACGCGTTCGACGGGCCGCCCGGCCTCCGCCAGCAGCCGCGCCGTCTCCAGGGCGGCGGCCACACCGGTGGAGTGTCCCCACACCGACACCGGCGCAGGGACGTGGGCGACGATCTCGTCCCGTACCCACTGGGCCAGGACGGGGACGTCCTCCATCGGCTCGCCGTCGCCGGCGAAGTCATGGCCGGGCGGCTCCACACCGAGCACCGCGATGCCGTCGCGCTGGAGCTCGGCGGCCAGGGGCCGGAAGTTGACGGCGTTGCCCCCCGCGAAGGGGAAGCACACGAGGGTGTGGTGCGGGTCCGGCACGGCGGACAGCGGCTGGAGCAGCCGGGTCGCCACCGGGCGGGCGAAGGCACCGGCGCCGTGGGGTTCGAGCACCGCGGCACAGTCGGCGAGCACCGGGTGGGCGGCCAGGTCCTTCAGCGACAGCGCCCGGTCGAGCCGGACCAGGAGCCGCACCGCGGCCAGCGAGGTGCCGCCGAGTTCGAAGAAGTCGTCGGACCGGCCGATGCGCTCCGGCGGCAGGCCGAGGACGTCGGCCCACAGATCGGCGAGGCGCCGTTCGGCGGGGGTGGCGGGCGGGATGTGGGCGGGGCGTCCGGCCGTCTCCGCGGCAGGCCGCGCCAGCGCCTTTTTGTCGATCTTCCCGTTCTCGGTGAGCGGCAGCCGGTCCACCCGGTGGATATGGGTGGGCACCATGTAGTCGGGCAGGACGGTGGCGAGGAAGTCGCGGACGCCCTCCTCGGTCACCTCCGTTGAGCCGCTGAAGAAGGCGACGAGGACGCGCTGTTCGCCGGTGTCGCCCTCGGTGACCACCGCCGCCTCGCGGACACCCTCCATGGTCAGCAGCTTGTTCTCGATCTCGCCGATCTCGATGCGGAAGCCGCGGATCTTGACCTGCGCGTCACGGCGCCCCAGGAATTCGAGTCGGTCCTCGGGGAGCCACCGGCCGAAGTCACCGGTCCGGTACATCCGGGTGCCCGGCCGGAACGGGTCGGGGACGAACGCCTCCCGGGTGCGCTCCTCGTCGTTGATGTAGCCACGGCCCACGCACACCCCGGAGAACGCGATCTCGCCGGGCGTGCCCAGCGGCACCAGCGCCAGGTTCTCGTCGAGCACATAGGTGTGGACGTTGCGCAGCGCGCGGCCGACGGTCACGAAGTCGCGCTCCGGGACGCCGTGCAGCACCTCGTGCATCGGGTCGTCCGAGGTCTCGGTGGCGCCGTAGGCGTTGACCAGCTGGACATCGGGATAGGCGGCGAACCAGCGCTGCACCAGTTCGTAGGTGAGCGCCTCACCCGTCACCGACACCGAGCGCAGGGCGCCGAGCGGGCGGGGGTGCTGCTCCAGGTGGGTGAGGAGCACTTCCAGATAGGACGGGACGACCTGCATCACGGTGACCCGGCCCTCGACGATCTCCTCGACGAAGGCGGCGACGTCGAGCTGGGTGCGGGTGTCCACGATCCGTACGCTGCCGCCCATCAGCAGCGGCGCGGCGAACTGCCACAGGGAGATGTCGAAGCACTGCGAGGCGATCTGGGTGACCACGTCCCCGCCACCGGCCGTGATCCCGGTGTCCTCGATCTTCGCGTAGAGGTGGTTGAGGAAGCCGGCGTGCTCGCACAGGGCTCCCTTGGGGCTTCCGGTGGAGCCCGAGGTGAAGTAGATGTAGGCGGCCTGTCCGGGCGTCACCGACACGCTGGGCGGCTCCGTGTGGCCGCCGCGCGCCAGGACGCGCGTCACCGACAGCCGGGTGAGCGGGGCGGCCAGCCGGGCGGAGACCGCGCGCACCAGCGCCTCGCTGCCGGGCTCGGTCAGCGCGACGGCACAGGCGCTGCGCTCCAGCTGGGCGACGACCCGTTCGACCGGGAAGTCCGGCCGCACGGGCAGATAGACACCGCCCGCCGTGAGGACGCCGAGGGCGGCCGCGATCCACTCCGGGGTGCGGTCCATGACGACGGCGACCACGTCCTCGGTCCCCACCCCGGCCTCGATCAGCGCGTGCGCGATCCGGTTGACCCGCCGCTCCAGCTCCCGATACGTCCACCGGACGGTGCCGTGCTCGACCGCGATGGCGTCCGGGCAGCCGCGGGCGCGCTCCTGGAACAGGTCGACGAAGGTGCGGTCGGGCAGTTCGACGGTGGGGCCGGCGAGCCCGTCCAGCTGCTTCTCGGCCTCTTCGAGGGGCAGCAGGCTCTGTGAGGCGTGCCTCCCCTGCGGGTCGGCCGCGAGAAGCCGCAGCGCGGCGAGGTGGTATCCGGCCAGGCGCCGAGCGTAGCCGCCGTCGATCGCGGCACGGTCGTGCAGCACCCGCAGCGACAGGCCGTGTTCGTCGCGGGTCCAGGCCACGCGCAGCACCACACCACCGTCCGGGGCGGCGGGCGAGCTGTCGTCGTGGGCCGGCGCCTGGGCCGGCCCGTCCTCGTGCTCCGCCAGTCCGGACAGGTCCAGCACGACCTCGGGCCGTACATCGGCCGCGGGCCCCAGGCCCTTCAGCGCCCCGGCCGCGTGTGCCGCCAACTCCGCCCAGGTGGAGTCCGCGACGGACAGGGCCAGGGGACGCGCGGGGCCCGCCCCGTCCCGCGGCACACAGCCGATGAGCAGGTCCCGCTCGGCGGCCACGGTCGCCAGGACACGGGCGTGACCGGCGAGCAGCAGGGCCGACAGGGGGGTGCCCAGTTCCCCGGCCGTGCGTTCCAGGGCGCCCGTGAGCTCCGCGTCCAGGCGGGTGCCGTGGACCCCGGTGCCGGTATCCGTCGCGGACGGTGGGGTCCACCGCGGAACGCGGGTGAACGCCTCGGTCTTCGCGCCGTCTCTCATCAGCCTGCGACTCCTTCATCCGGCAGCGCCGGCTCCTCAAGCTCGATTCTGATCAGGCCCGCGGCGGCCGCCGCGCGGTCTCCGGCCTGCTCCCCGTCGGTCCCGGTGGCGACCACGCAGCCCAGGCGGTCCTGGAACGAGTTCGTCACGCGCACGGTCCGTCCGGGGGCGGTGCCGACCGCGACGGCCACCACACCGGGGGCCGCCTGGGCGGCCTCGACTCCGCCGATGGCCGTGACCCGCCCCTCGCGCTCGTTGCGCAGGAAGCGGACCGCGGCGTGCCCGCGGCCCGGCCGCGTGGGGGTCCGGCTCTGTCCCGCCGCGCGGGCGATCACGGCGTCGACGAGGTCGATGCCGAGGGCCGCCCGTACAGCGACGGGAATCATGCCGCCCGCGAGCCGCGGGTTGACCTCGATGACGACGGGGCCGTCCGCGGACATCCGCAGTTCGGTATGGGCGGCTCCCCAGCCCAGGCCGAGTGCGGCGAGCGCCCGCAGGGCGGTGCCGCCGAGCGCGGCGGCGATGGCGTCGCGCACGGGTGCGGGCACCTCGTGTCCGGTCTCCACGAAGTACGGCCGGGGCCCGATGTGTTTGGCGACGACGGTGACGACGGTGTTGTCGAAGGTCTCGACCGAGAACTCCGGCCCTTCGACGGCCCCCTGGACCAGGATCCGGGCCGGCACCGGGTTGCCGCGTTCGTCGGTGGAGCGGCTCAGCAGTTCCTCCGCCCACTGCCAGGTCTCCTCGCGGTCCCGGCACAGCCGGACGCCGACCGAGCCCGATCCGAGGACCGGCTTCAGCACCACCGGGTGGCCGATCCCGTCGGCGGCGCGCACCGCGTCGGCCACCTCGCCGACGGCCGCGCCGGCGGGCACCGGGACACCGGCCGCCGCCAGCGTGGCGACCTGCGTCTCCTTGTCCCGGCACCGGGCGATGGCGTCCCCGTCCGCCGCGGGCAGGCCGAGCTTGGCGGCCGCGCGGGCGGCGGTGGACACGAAGTACTCGGAGCTGGAGGCGACTCCGGCGAGCCCGCCGTCCCGTTCGAGCCCGGCGCAGCAGTCCACCACCGCGGCCAGGTCACCGGTGTCCAGCAGCCTGGTGTCGATGCCGTCCTGCTCGACGTACACATAGCGGCCCGGGTCCCGGGTCAGCAGCACCGGCCGTAGGTCTCGCGCCCGCGCCGCCGCGCAGAACTCCCGCCCCGTGCCCGTGGTGTTGCTCTCCACGAACGCGAGCCAGGGCCCGCTCGTCCTTTTCTGCCCGGTCACCGTTGTCCGTCCTTTCCCGCCGTGGATCCGTGGCCCGCCAGGAGCGCGTCGACCGCGGTATGCAGCCTCCGCTCCGCGTCCCGCGTCCGGCCGCGGTGGTCGGCGAGCCGTTGTCCATGGGCGGCGAGCCGCTCCCGCAGGACGGCCACGGCCGCGTCTAACTCGCCGGGGCCGCCGCCGCGGTCGTGTGCCGCGACGACGTCCCGCAGGGAGGAGAGCTCGGTGGCCGTACCGGTGGGGGCCCCGTCGGGCAGGGCGATCTTGGTGAGTTCCGTGGCCCCGCTCTCGATCGCCTCGCGCACGGCGGCGCCCACGATGTGGTGGGCGGTGCGGAACGGTACCCCTTGTGCGACCAGTCTGTTGGCGATCACGGTGGCGGTCACGAAGCTCTCCGCCGTACGCCGTTCCATCCGCTCCACGGCCGGGCGGGCGCCGCTGACGAGCACCTGGGCGAGGAGGACGGAGTCTCGTACGGCGGCCAGCGCGGGCCAGGCCGGGGTTACGGCCTCGGTGCCGACCTCGATGGAGTTGGTGAACGGCGCGGACTTCATGGCCGAGGCGGAGGCCGTCCAGGCGCCGATGGCCGCGCCCGCCTTGGCCTTGACGTGTTCCAGCAGGAACGCGTTGCGCTTCTGGGGCATGGCCGAACTGCCGCCGACGAGCCGTTCGGGGAACTCGATCAGCCCGAACTCCTGGGTGCTCCACAGCTGCAGGTCGGTGGCGAGCCGGCTGAGCGTCACCCCGGCCGAGGACGCGGCGGCCAGCGCGCGCAGCAGGGTGTCCCGTGCGGCCACCGCGTCGATCGCGTGCAGCGGTGGGCCGGCGAACCCCAGCAGGGAGGCGGTGCGTGCCGGTTCGATGGGCAGGTCCGTCCCGGAGACCGCCCCGGCGCCCAGGGGGCAGCGGTCCAGCTCGTCCAGCGTCTGGCGCAGCGCGGTGATGTCGCGATCGAGCGCGGTGGCTATCCCGCACAGGTAGTAGCCGTAGCTGATCGGCATGGCCGGCTGGAAGTGGGTGTAGATGGGCATCACCACGTCGCGGTGGGCGCGTGCCCGGGAGAGCAGGACCGCCTGAAGCCTCAGCACCTCGCCGAGCAGGCCGGTCAGTTCGGCGCGCAGCCGCATCGCGGTGACGGTCGCCTTGATGTCGTTGCGGGAGCGTCCGGTGTGCAGCTTTCCGCCCACGTCGGCGCCGAGTTCGGCCACCAGATGGCCCTCGTACATCAAGTACAGGCCGCGCGGCGCCGGCAGCCCGTGCAGACTGCCGAAGCCTTCTTCTCGCAGCCGGGTGATGCGCTCCAGGAGCGCGGCGGCCGTGTCGGCGGGCAGCAGCCCGCACTCGGTGAGCATGACCACGTGTGCCATGTCGATGGTGCTGATGGGCTCCAGTTCCCCGTGTATGGCGCCGGGATCCGGTTCGCCGTAGACGACGCGGCGGGTGCGCGGGCCGAGGATGTGGGTGAGCCGTCCGGTGGAGCTCACGACAGGGCCCGCTCGGCGAGGGGGTGCGTCACCCTGGGCACGACGCCGGGGACCTCCTCGTAGGAGCGGCGGCCCCAGACGAGTCGGGTCCAGCGGTCACCGGCCTCGGCGGGGGACGCGACGGTGATCGGCTCGGTGGGACGCTCGGTGAGCAGCTCGCCGTTGGCGGCGAGCCATGCGTCGTCGTAGACCGTGGCCTGGTAGCGGTATCCCTCGTCGGGCAGGATCACCACACAGAGTCCGTCCGGGTTCTTCGCCGCCCACCATTGGGCGACCAGATGGGCGGCGCCGCTGGTGGGGCCCTGGAAGAGGGCGGATTCGGCGTGCAGGGCCCGGGTCTGGGCGTATGCCTCGGCCGCGCTGCACCAGTGGATTTCGTCGAAGAGGGTGTGGTCGAGGTTGGCGGGCCACAGGCTGTTGCCCAGGCCGCGCAGCGAGCGGGGCCCGTCGGGCTGGCCGAACAGCACGCTGCGGTGGCTGTCGACCCCGATGACCTGGGTGTGTGAGCTGTATTCGCGCAGCCCGCCCCCGGTGCCGCACATCGATCCGGCGGTGCCGACGGTGCCGACCAGGCAGTCGACGGTGCCGAAGGTGCGCACGAGTTGATCGGCCACCACGTGGTAGGAGCGGGCGTTGTCCGGGTTGTTGTACTGCTCGGGGCAGAAGGTGGACGGCAGCGAGGCGCGGATCTCCGCCAACTTGGTCAGCCGGGCTCCCTGATAGCCGCCGACCGGCGCGGGCTCCAGGCACATCTCCACCTTGGCGCCGAGGTCGGTCAGTCTGCGGTGGAGGTTGTCGTCGATGGCGGGGTCACTCACCAGGATCAGCTCACGCTCCATCAGCGCGGCCTGCATCGCGAGGGAGAGTCCGAAGGTGCCCGAGGTGGTCTCGACGATCACGGTGTCCTCGGTCAGCTCACCGCGTTGCAGCGCGCGACGCAGGATGTACTGGGCGGGCACCAGTTTCATCAGGGTGAAGACCGCGCCGTACAGATTGGGGCCGAGCCGGATGAGGCGTGGCAGCATCTGGGCCTCGGTGATGGAGCGATAGGTCAATGCGGACAGCGGCATGGAGACTCCTCGGAATCCGGGGGCGTTCCGCGGATCGGGGATCCGGCGGACGCCCCGCGGCGGTCGTGGGGGCATGGCCTGTCGGCCGGGGCCCGGGGGTGGGAATCAGGAGAGGACCGGCAGGTCGGACAAACCCTCGGCGAGGGCCACATAGACGTCGTCGAGAGTCGGCTCAGACAGCGAGATCCCGGTGATCGCCACTCCCGCGTCGTCCAGGGCCCGTACGACGGCGGCCAGGGCGGCGGACTCGCGCACGGGGACGCACACCGTGCCCGCGGGCTCACCGGGCTGCGGCTCGAGCCCCGCGTGGCGCAGCGCGGCCCATGCGGCCGGCTCGGCCGCCGGTTCGGCGAGGGTGGCGCGGACCGAGCTGACGCCGAGTTGCCTCTTGAGCTGGGCCACCGAGCCGTCGGCGATGGTCCGGCCGCGGCCCAGCACGATGACCCGGTCCGCGAGTTGTTCGGCCTCTTCGAGGTACTGAGTGGTCAGCAGGACGGTGGTGCCGCCCGCCACCGCCGAGCGGACCGAGTCCCACAGCCCGCTGCGGCTGACCGGGTCGAGTCCGGTGGTGGGTTCGTCGAGGAACAGCACCTGGGGGCGGCTGACGAAGCTGCTGGCGAGGTCGAGGCGGCGGCGCATGCCTCCCGAGTAGGTGGCCGCCGCCCGGTCGGCCGCGCCGGTCAGGGCGAAGGTCTGCAGGAGCTCATCCGCTCTCGCCCGGGCCTCGGTGCGGCTCGCGCCGAGCAAGCGGGCCACCAGGATGAGGTTGTCCCGGCCGGAGAGGCTCTCGTCCACCGCGGCGAGCTGTCCCGTCAGGCCGATGCGCCGACGTACCTCACGGGCCTCGCGCACCACGTCGTATCCGGCCACCCGCGCCGTGCCCTGGCTGGGCGGCAGCGCGGTGGCGAGGATGCTCACCAGTGTGCTCTTGCCCGCTCCGTTGTGGCCGAGCAGGCACAAAACCTCGCCCTCCCCGATACGGAAGCTGACACCGTCCAGCGCCCGTGTGCTGCCGTAGGACCGGCTTAAGTCCGTCACTTCAATCATCGCGCTATTCACCGGATGTCATTCCTCGCAGGGAGCGGATCGGGCAATGCATGAGAGGCTGGGAAGTTCCTACATTCGCCGCTCATTCCCCTGCAAGGCCCATACAACAAGTTGCCAGACGGTGCGGAGGAGTTCGGGAGAGCCGACTCGTCCTGACAGGTTCTGACCGCTGCCGGGGGATTACGCAGGCTGCGAGTCCTCATCATCGACGGGGTCCACATATGGCAGCAGACCGAGCTCCACCGCGCGGGCACCGGCCTGGAATCGTGAATTCGCACCGAGTTCACGGGTGATTTCGGCTACGTTCCTTCGATAGGTGCGGACCGACATACCGATTTCCCGTGCCGCGGCTTCGTCCGTACGCCCCGAACTCAGCGCCATCAGTATCCGCCGGGCCATGACGCTGCGGGTTCGGACGCTGAGGCGGCGGTGGTCCTCCAGCGCCGCGCTGCCGTTCCAGGAGATCATGAACAGGGTGCGCAGATTGCGCAGCACGGCCGGCGCCCGCACCAGCACGGCCTCGCGCGAGAGTTCGTCCGAACCGGTCCACACCACGCTCACCGAACCGTCGGCGAGCACCATTCCGTGCAGCGGCTCCCCGATGAGTCTGACGTCGACTCCGGATGCGTACCTCTCCAGGCACTTCAGGAGGTACCGCTCGTCCATCAGCCCCACTCGCCCCAGCAGGCGCACGTCGACCCCTCGGGCGACGGCCCTGCCCAGCAGCGCGACAAGCCTGGCGGCCCGCTGGTCGTTGCCGCCGGTGAACACGACGGAGAGGCTCTGTTGCGCCGACTCGATGACGTGCTCGGCGGCGTCCACGCCCTCCTCCGGCTCCATCTCGGTCAGGAGCCGTTCTTCGCTGCGATGGCGGTCGACGGCCGTCTTGACCAGTCGGCCGGCCTCCAGGAGCATGCGCTCTATCTCTCCGCTGAAGACCGCGCCGCGCGGTCTTAACGGTGTGATATCCGGGTCTGGTTCGGGATCCGGACCGGTGGAATTCTTGGCGATGATGAACGCGTCATTGCAAGAGCTTGGCACAGCTCCCCTGAAGCCTGGGATTACGTCCTGAACCCGGCGTTGTTGCCGAAAGGAAGGGTTGCGACTCACGAGTACGCCATGGGATCAAGGCAGTTCAGGGAGAACAGGGAGATCGCTGTTCGACCACACCGTCCGCGCTCGGAACGTGGCACGCACTTTCCATGGGCACCTCGTCCCCCGCGAGCAAAGACGCAACGATCATACCTTGACCGACCATGGCGCTGGACTATACCCATCCGCTACCAGCACGGGGAATGGTTGAATCCCTAAAGACAATGGGGGAAACCTCATTGTAGAGTGCGGATTCTCGCCTCCAGGCAACCGGAAACCCGTATCCGGCATCGCCCCGGGGAAAACCGGAAGCACAGCCACCGGTGGACGGGCTCCGGCGGCCCTCTGCGGGGAACCGCCGGAACCCACTATTCCGATTCAGGACAACTGACCGTCATAGTCAGGCAGTTTGAACGTGCGCTCGGCGTGTCCCCGACAAGATCGCTCTGATTGTTTCCAATGTTGGCGATGATGGTGTAGCCCAGGGACTCGATCTCCGCCCGCTTGGCCGTCTTGTACTCGGTCGGGTCACCGAAGATGTCACCCAGCGACCGCTGGTACAGGCCGGTGATCGGGTAGCCCACGTGCACCAGGTTGCCCCGGGTCACCTGCTCGAGTACATCCGGGCGCGCGGTGATGAAGAAGATGCCCACTCCACGCTCGTTCGCGTAGCGGGTGAGCTCCAGGACCCGCTCGACGGCGGGAGTCGGCGGGAACAGCTGGAAGTACGTCTCCAGCGAGGTGTTGTCCACGTCGAGGACGATCGCCTGCTTCTGTCCCCCGCCGTTCTGGATGCGCTCCTGTATGTAGGGAAGCGCCTGGTCCATCACCTTGTCGACGTCGTTCTTCCACGTCTGGTAGTCGACGGCCGCGGCGGTGCTGGAGGCCGCTGCCGTGGTACGCGCCCCATCCGCCCCGAGGGCCTGCGCGTCCACCGTCCCCGCCAGCCCCAGTACAGCAGCCGTGGCGACAACCGCGCCCACCCGTGCCTTGCGTAAAACCGCTCTCATACTCGCTTCCTCCGTTGCGTCAGCCGTGGCCGGCGGCCACGATTCGGCTCGAAGCTAAGGCCGCCACCGATGCTTCTGCGAGCCCCTGGCCGCAACCGGAGCGAGCCACTCTGACCGCATACACCGGCCGTGGACGCAACCGCGTGCTTCTCGCCGGACCGGCCGAAATCATGGCAAGTAGCTGCCATCGGGCATGAGCCGTGGAGGTGGGATTAGGGTGGAAAGTGTCATCGCGAATGTTCCGTCACAGACCGATGAACGGATCGAAGCAATGCCCAGAGCGACCAAGACACCACCTCCCACCAGCGCAGACTCCCGGGCACCGGCTCCGGCCACGAAGAGAGGATCCCACGGACCGCGCGCCGCGGCCGACCGCGTCTGCTCGCGCCATTCGGTCACCGTGTTCTTCGGGGGGCGGCGGGTGGAGCTTCCGTCGGAGGAACAGCTCTGCTTTCTCGCGGGCGTCGGCCTTCTCGCCGCGGTCGAGATCATCGAGTGGCCGGTCGCGGTGGCCATAGCGATCGGGCACGGGCTCGCCCACAGCCAGCACGGCAAGGCGCTTCGCGAGTTCGGAGAGGCCCTGGAAGAGGCATGACCGAGTACACCCCGGACTACCCCGGGATGATCGTTCCGGTCGGGCATGTGGAGCCCGTACCGCGCCGCATCCGCGGCTACGTCGCCGGTCACCTCGTCTTCGACACCGTGCGGGCGCGCTATGTGTGGCTCTGGCCGGGCTATCCGCAGTACTGCGTTCCCCGCGACGACATCGCCGAGGGGGCGCTGGTCGACGAGGGCCGGAACCTGACGCTGAAGGTCGGCGGAGCGCGCCGCCAGACCCTCCGACTGGGCTCGCTCACCCGCCCCGGCGCGGCCTGGGAGTGGGCCGAGGACGCGCCTTCCGGCATCGTCGGCCACGTCAGCTTCCGGTGGGAGGCCGTCGACGCCTGGTACGAGGAGGACGAGCAGGTGTTCGTCCACCCCAGGAGTCCCTACACCCGCGTCGACGCACTCCGGTCGGGCCGCGGTCTCCGCGTGGAACTGGACGGCACCGTGCTGGCCGACGCCCCGAACTCGGTGATGGTGGTGGAGACCGGGCTCCCGACGCGCTACTACCTGGACCGGGTGTATCTCGACTGGACGCGCATGGAGCCCACCGACACCGTCACCAGCTGTCCGTACAAAGGGACGACGAGCGGCTACTGGGCCGTGCGGACCGACACGGCCACCTACCCGGACCTCGCCTGGGCATACGACTTCCCGACCCGGCAGGTCTCCCCCATCGCGGGGATGGTCGCCTTCTACAACGAAAAGGTCGACCTCCATCTGGACGGCCGGCCGCTCCCCCGCCCCGCCCCGGTCAACAGGGTGATCTGGGAGAACGAACACCGGTAGGGGGCAACACCCGATCACATGGTGGTGCCGTCCCCACGGGTATGGGGACGGCACCACCGTGTGATCGGGGAGCGTCATTTGACACCGATAGGCGCTCCGGGACCGAGCGGCAGGTCCAGGCCGTAGAAGATGCCGAGGATCGCCAGCCACACCACCAGGAACGGCACCACGAAGATGGCGAGCCGGGAGATGAGGGTCCCCAGCCGGGCTTCCGGTTCGTATTCGCGGACCATCGCCAGGATGAGGAGGAGATACGGGTTCATGGGGGTGATGGCGCCGGTCGCCGAGTCACCGATGCGGAAGGCCGCCTGGCTGAGCGCCGGACTCATGTCCATCAGCATGAACGCCGGGATGAACACGGGACCGACCAGGGACCACAGGGCGGATCCGGAGAGGATCACCAGGTTGAGGCACGAGGCCAACAGGACGAACGCGATGTTCGCCCAAAAGCCGGTCACACCGACGGCGTTGAACAGCGCGGCGGCCTTCACCGCCAGCAGCACCCCGAGGTTGGACCAGGTGAAGAGCGCGATGACCTGGGCCGCGAAGAACATCATCACGATGTAGCCGGACATGTTCTTCACCGAGTCGGTCATGGCGGTGACCACGTCCTCGGTGCCCGTGAGCTTCCTGACCGTGAAGCCGTAGGTGAGCCCGGCGATCAGGAAGGCACCGAAGAGGACCGGGACGACACCATTGAGCACGGGCGAGGGCACGAAGGCACCGCCCTCTCCGCGCAGCGGGGCGCCCGGTGGCAGCCAGAGCGCGAGGACCGCCGCCAGGTACAGGCCGACGACCGCGCAGGTGTACGCGAGCCCCTTGCGCTGCACCGGGGTGAGCGTCAGGTCCTCCCGCGAGGTCTCGCCACTCTCGGCCGCCTGGTAGGGGCCCAGACGTGGTTCGAGGACGCGGCTGATGAGGAATCCGCCGAGCAACCCCAGGACGACACTGCTGGCGGCGGTGAAGAAGTAGTTGATGAGCACATGGATATGGAGGCCCTCGGCGGCCGGGAGCACCGAGGCGGCCTGCTGGGTGATGCCCACGTACAGGGCGTCGAGCGAGCCGATGGTGAATCCGGCCGCGTAGCCCGCGGTGACACAGGCGAAACCGCCGATGAGGCCCGCCACGGGATGGCGCCCGGCGCTCTTGAACACCAGGGCCGCCAGCGGGGGCAGCACGATGGCGCCGACATCGCTCATCATGTGCGCCTGGCTGGCGATGACCGCCACCGCGTACGGCAGCACGGCACGCGGCACCCGGGCCAGTGAGGCCCGCATCGCGGTCTCCAGCAGACCGGTCTTCTCCGCGAGTCCGACCACCATCATCAGCACCAGGACGGCGCCGATCGGCGGGAAGGTGGCGAAGTTGGGGATCAGGTTCTCCAGCAGCCAGCGCAGCCCCGCACCGGTGAGCAGCCCGCCGATGTCCTTGGTGTCATCGGTGCCGGGGACGGTGACGGAGAGGCCGATGAGGGCGAGGACGGTGGAGAGGACGGCCAGCAGCACGAAGAGCCCGGCGAACAGCACGATGGGGTTGGGCAGGGCGTTGCCGGCCCGTTCGATGAAGGAGAGGACCCGGTCGAGGCCGCCGCGCCGCTCCTTGTCCGGGGAGGTGCCCCCGGGGGCGGGCAATCCGGTCGCCGTCGGCATCAGGGCCGCCTTCCGGCCGGGGTGGCCGACGGCAGGAGGCCCTTGGTGTCCTTGCGGACATGGCCGTCCTGCACGACGCACACGACGTTGGCGGGATCGCCGAGCACACCGATGTCCTTGAGCGGGTCCCCGTCGCAGACGACGAGGTCGGCGACGCGGCCGGGGGCCAGTGTGCCGAGCCGGTCGGCGACGCCGAGGAGTTCGGCGGCGGTCCGGGTGCCGGCCACGATGGCGTCCATGGGGTCCATGCCCAGGTCGACGAGGTAGCTGAGCTCCATCAGGTTCTGGCCGTGCGGGCAGACGGCGGCGTCGGTGCCGAGCGCGATCCGGGTCCCCTGCTCGATCGCGCGGGAGATGTTCTCCTTGGTGATGCCGGACCAGCGCACCTTCTTCTCGTAGTGATAGGGCTCCATGGTGGCCTTGTCGATGCCCGCGTAGACGGTGGAGAGGGTCGGGACGACGAAGACGCCGCGCTCCCCCGCCATCTCCCGGGCCCGGTCGTCCAGGCCGTAGCCGTGCTCGATGCTGGTGACCCCGCCGCGGATGGCGTTGAGGATGCCCGCGTTCCCCTGCGCGTGCGCGGCCACCGGCTTGCCGCCGTGGCGCCGGCACTCATCGACCACGGCGCGGATCTCCTCCTCCAGGAGCCCCTCGTCGTCCGGCTGGTCGTACGGGCTTCCCATGCCACCGGTGGCGCAGATCTTGACCAGGTCGGCACCCGCGCGCAGCACCTTGCGCACGGCCAGGCGCGCCTCGTCCACGGTGTCGGCCAGCTCGGACATCTCACCGCCGCTGAGGTCGGTGCCGTCGGGCAGGCGCACATCGGCGTGGCCGCCGGTGTGGCTGATGATCCGTACGGCGGTGTGCACCCGGGGGCCGGTGATCCGCCCGGTCTCGACGGCGGTGCGGTAGCCGGTGGCCAGGCCGCCCAGGTCCCGGACGGTGGTGACGCCCGCGTCGAGAGTCTGCCGCAGCCGGGTGGCGGTGTCGTAGGTGACCAGGACCGGGTCGAGCTCACCACGGCGGCCGGGCGGTGTCGCATGGGCGTAGGCGAGGTGGGTGTGGCAGTCGAAGAAACCCGGCAGCACGGTGCGGCCGCCCGCGTCGATGACACGACCGGTGAAAGCGCCGCCGGAGGCCGGGGGCGCGGTCGCCGCCGGGCCCGCGTAGGTGATCGTTCCTTCGGCGTCGGCGATGACGACGGCGTCCGCGATCGGGGTCGCCCCAGTGCCGTCGATCAACGTGGCGTTCTCCACGCGCAGAGCGGTCCTGGTGGTCTCGGACGTGGTGGCATCCGTCATGAGCGAGATCTCACTCCTCGTTGAGGGAACTGGTGGGGAGGAGTGTCGATCCATCGCGTGTTTCGGGTGTTATCCTGCAGCATTCCATCGAGATTCACATGCGATACGCAGAAAAGCGCCGCCCATGCAAACGCAGGATTACGCCGCGCATGACCTCGACGAGTTGGATCGTGGCCTCGTGCACGCGCTGCAGATCCATCCCAGAGCCCCGTGGACACTTGTCGGTGATGTCCTCGCGGTGAACCCGGTGACGGCCGCCCGACGCTGGCGGCGGCTCCAGGAGGCGGGGCTGGCCTGGGTGACCGCCTACCCGCAGCTGTCCGACTCCCGGGTCGTGGTGACCGGCATCGTCGAGGTCGACACCGAGCCCGGGGTCGGGGAGGACGTGGCCGAGGCCCTGGCGGCCGAACCCTCGGTGGCGAACGTCAAGCTCACGGCGGGAAGCCGGGATCTGGTGATCGCGCTGCAGGCTTCGGACCTGGGTGAGCTCGCCCAGCTCAGCACGCTCCTCTTCCGGGGCGCGCCAGGGGTGCGGGCGACACGTACGCATGTGACGACGGCCCTGCCCTCCGAGGGCAGCCGGTGGCGGCTTCGCGCTCTGGACGCCGCGCAGTGCGCGCGGCTCGAGGCGGCGCTCCCGCCGGTCGAGCCGCTCCCGCCGGGGGCGTCCGGCTGGGACCCCTTGGACGTGCGGCTCCTGGAGCTGCTGAGCGTTGACGGGCGCATGGCGATCAGCGACCTGGCGGAGCGTGCCGGGGCGCCTTTGACCACGGTCCGCCGGAGGCTGCGGGGGCTGCTCGGCTCACGGGTGTGCCTGCGCTGCGACCTCGCCCGGCCCATGTCCGGGTGGCCGATGGCCGCGGTGTACTTCGCGTCCGTACCGGCCGAGCGCCTGGAGGAGACCAGCCGGGCGCTGGCCGGGGTGCGGGAGGTGCGGTCGTGTGCGATCACGGCGGGCCCGCACAACCTCGTGATCGACGTCTGGCTGCGCGCGGCCGGCGATGTGCACGCCTTCGAGGCGCATCTGTCCAGGCGGCTGCCGCAACTGACCATCGACGACCGCTCGGTGGTGCTGCGCACCGTCAAGCACATGGGCCGGCTGCTGGACCGAAGCGGCCACAGCGTGGGCATCGTCCCGCTCCGCCCCTTCGCCACCCCGGCTCCCGGGAGTGCCACGGCCACCTGATGTGCGGGCGCCCGGCCCGCCTCGGCATCGGACCCGTCGGGACGTGTCCGGCCTGGTCCGGACTGGTCGGCGGCACACCGGACGTGAAGGCGCTCTCCGCTGTTCGTGTGCGTGCCATCTGCCGGTACCTGCGGCCGGACACGCTGGGGCGCCATGGCACCTGTGCGCGCGGCAGTCCAGGCCGTTCCGCTGGTGGCTACGGCCATCGTCATGCTCGACGCGGCCACCGACTTCTTCCCCGACGCCCCTCTGGTCGGCGTCATCACACCGGTGCGCCTTGCCGTGCCGGCGGGGCCGGTCGCGACGGCGGTGACGGCGCCGCGGCTCGCCACGTTCCGCACCCGGCTCGACCCCGCCATCGCGCTGCTCCTCCTCGGCGCCGTCGCCACCACGTACGTCGGTGGGCATCCCGGCGCGCCGCTGCGCGCCCTGATGACCGCCCTCGCCACCTTCTATCTGCTGGTCGGGATCCGGCGGGCGCAGCCCGAGTCCTGGCGGGCGGTCGCACTGCTCGCGCCGGCCGCCGTGGCGGCCGCGGCCACCTCGGCGTTCGCCCAGGTGACCAACGAGGTGCCGACCGGCTTCTGCCGCACCGGTCTCTTCACCGACGTCGACTGCGACAGCGGCGGGCCCGGGTCGATGATCCGCGCCACCGGCACCTTCGCCAACCCCAACCTGCTCGCCGCGTTCCTGGTGCTGCTCACCCCGATCGCCCTGCTGACCGCGGTGACGGTCGCCGAGCGCACGGCCCGCGTCGCGGTCGTGAGCGTGGGCCTCGTCGGCTACGGCGCGGTGCTGACCCGTTCTCCCGGGCGGGCTGTGTCGCGGCGGCCGCGGGCCTGCTGGTGCTCGGCGGCGCGTACTGACTCGCTCCCCGCCTCGGCCGGTGGGGGGTGCGGACGCTGACGGTCGTGGGGCCGGCCGGGCTGGTGGCCGTGACGGTGGCGCTGTGGGTGGTGTCGCGGGCCGGTGACGCGCTCGGTGTCCGGGGCCAGGCGTGGAAGGCGGCCGTCGACCTCGCCGTGGACCATCCGCTCGGTGTCGGGCTGGGGCGCGCCGGGGACGCGGTCTCCGCTGCCGTACCCGGCGGCCGGACGTTCGTCCACGCCCACAACATGTGGCTGAACTGGCCGGCCGAAGCGGGTGTGGCCGGTCTGCTCGGCATGGTGCTGGTGACACGTCGAAGCGGTCGGCTCCCGGATTGTGGCGGCCGCCGACGCGGGGCAGAGTGGTCTCAGAACTGTCCGAGCGAGGCAGAAGGCGCATGGCAGGGTTACGGAGGTGTGGCGCATGTCCGAGAAGAACCCGGCGCACGGGGCCGCCGACGAGCGGCCGGAAATCTCGTTGCCGCCCGAAGTCCAGATGCTGCAAGACGTCACTCCGCCCTTCTTCCCGAAGGTGGTTCGGGAATGACCATCCGTGTCGAGTGGCCTCCCGGTCACCCCGGGCTCCCTCCGCACCGCCACTCGGGGCCGGCGTTCGGCTATGTGGTGGAGGGCGCGGTCCGGTTCGAGCTCGAGGGTGAGCCGGAGCGTGTGGTCGAGGCCGGTGGGACGTTCTGGGAGCCGGGTGGTGACGTGATCCACTACCAGGACGCCAACGCCCTGTCGGACGCGACGACCACGTTCGTCGTGACCATGGTGTGCGCGCCGGGTCAGCCGATGCTCACGTTGGTCGACGAGGAGGAGCTGAAGGAGCGGGCGAACCTGCGGGCCCCACGCCCCTCCAAAGGCTGACCCGCTCCATCTCACTCCTCGAAATTCACTCGCTTCCGCCCTCTCCGGCCCCAACCATGACCCCCATGGTTGATGCCTCCTTGTACACGGCGTTCCTCCTCGCCGCGTTCGTCCTCTGCGTCACTCCCGGCCCCGACATGATGTTCATCGTGGCGATGGGCGGCCGGGGCGGCCCCAGCGCGGGGGTCATGGCGGCGTTCGGGGTGGCCTGCGCGATGTTCGTGCACGCGGTGGCCGCGGCGCTGGGGCTGTCGGCGCTGTTCGCGGCGCTGCCGACGCTCTATCACGTGCTGCGCTGGGCGGGCGTGTCGTATCTGCTGTACCTGGCCGTCAAGGCGTTCCGGGACCGCTCGCTGCCGGGCGAGGAGAGCGGGAACGTCGGCCCGGGACACCGGCGTGCCTTCTGGCAGGGAGCTCTCATCAACCTGCTCAACCCCAAGGTGATTCTCTTCAACATCGCCTTCCTGCCGCAGTTCGTGAACCCCGAACTCGGCCATGTGCCGGGCCAGTTCATGCTCCTGGGAGTCACCTTCGTGGTCATGGGCTTCTGCGTCGACGGGTCGGTGGGCCTGCTCTCGGGGAAGCTCGCCGGACTACTGCGCCGCAGCCGCCGGGTGGCGCGGGGGCTGAACGTCTTCAGCGGGACGGTGTTCACGGGGCTGGCGGTTCGGCTGGCCGCCGCACCGAAGTAGGCCGCCCGGGGGCAGGCCGGGGCAGCGTCCTGCGGCCGCCCGCGCTGGGGTCCGGACAGCGGACCGTTCGCCTGGTCCCGCCCGCTTGGCGGCGACGAGAGTGGGCGAGCGGTTCGTGTCAATCGGAAGGCGGCTCACGGCGATGGCGAACACGGTGCGGCGGGGCTACGCGCCCAGTCCCTTCGGGCAGTTGCACTACGCGGAGTGCGGGTCCGGCGAGGCGGTGCTGCTGCTGCATCAGACGCCGCGTTCCTGGACCGAGTACGCCGATGTGCTGCCCCTGGTGGGCCGGGCACACCGGGCGATCGCCATGGACACCGTGGGGTTCGGCGCCTCGGCCAAGCCCGAGGGGCCGCACTCGATCGAGCGGTTCGCCGACGGGGTGGAGGCGTTGGCCGACGGGCTCGGACTGGGCGCATTCCACCTGGTGGGCCATCACACGGGCGGTGTGGTCGCCGTGGAGGTGGCCGCCCGGCTGGGCGACCGCGTCAGCAGTCTGCTGCTCTCGGCCACGGCCTTCGTCGACGAGACCAAACGCGAGGCGGCGCCCGCTCGCCCGCCGGTCGATCATGTCGATCCGAAGCCGGACGGCTCGCATCTGGTGGAGCTGTGGAACAGGCGCCGCGGCTTCTACCGGGAGGGCGAGGAGGCCGCGCTGACCCGCTATGTGATCGACGCGCTGACCGTGCTGGACCGGGTGGAGGAGGGACACCAGGCGGTGTACCGGTACCGGATGGAGGAGCGGCTGGCGCACATCACGGCCCCGGTACTCGCCGTATGCGCCCCGGAGGACCACTACTCGCTGCCCGCGCTGGAGAAGTTCGCGGCGGCGCTCGGCTGCGAGACCGCGGTCCTGCCCGGCGGCCACGTACCGGCGCCCGAGCAGCTGCCCGGGGAGTTCGCCGACGTCGTCACCGCATGGGTGGACCGGCCTCGGCCCTGACCCGGTCCCACGTCGTCTCCGTGACGCCACGCCGCCGCAGCGCCGCCTTGCGCACCTTGCCGGTCTCGGTGAGCGGCAGCTCGCGCAGGATGTCCACGTAGCGGGGGGCGGCGAACGGGGGCAGCTCGAGCTCGCAGTGGCGGATCAGGTCGGCCGGGTCGAGGGTGCTGCCCGCGCGGGGCAGCACGGCGACCATCACCTCGTCCTCCGCCAGCTCGGACGGCACGGGGAAGACGGCAGCGTCGGCCACCGCCGGATGGCTGCGGACGACCGTCTCGACCTCGCAGGAGGAGATGTTCTCCCCACGGCGGCGGATGACGTCCTTGATGCGGTCCACGAACCGGAACCAGCCGTCGGGCTCGCGCACCACCCGGTCCCCCGTCCGCCGCCACGCGTCCGCGGGCTCCACCGGCTCGCCCAGGTAGCCGGTGGCGAAGGCGTACGGCCGGTGGCTGCGCACCAGGAGCTCGCCGGGGGTGCCGTCGGGAACGGGGGTGAGCAGTTCGTCGACGACGCGGGCGTCGAAGCCGTCGCGCAGGGTGCCGATATAGCCGGGCCGCTGTTCCTCGGGGGTGGTGCCGATGACGAGGTTGGTCTCGGTGGAGCCGAATCCGTCGACCAGGGTGACGCCGAACCGCTCGCGGAACGGCTGCCAGGCGTGGGCCGGTGTCGCCGGGGAGAGTCCGCGTACGGCCCGGTGGGCACGGTCGTGCGGGCCCGGGGGCTGGGCCAGCAGCATCGGCACCATGGCGCCCAGCAGATAGACGACGGTGGCCCCGGCTCCGGCCGCCTCGGTCCAGTACCGGGAGGCCGAGAACCGGGGGGCGAGGGTGTACGCCGCCCCCACGGTCATCGCCTGCGCCAGCGCGTTCAGGGCGTTGGTGTGGAACAACGGCAGGCAGGTATAGAGGACGTCGTCCGCGGTGAGGCGCAGCGCGCCGGAGACGTTGCGCCCCCACCAGACGAACTGGGCGTGGGGGCAGCGGACGCCGCGGGAGGTTCCGGTGGTCCCGGAGGTGAAGAGGACGCACGCGGTGTCGCCCGGGCGGACGGGGGCCGCCGGCAGGGCGGGGCCGTGGCCCGGCCGGGGCACGTCGTCCGCTCCCGCGAGCCACAGCGTCCCCCGGTAGCCGGCCGCCCGCAGGCGCTCCGCCGTCTCCTCCTCCGCGAGCAGCTGGGTGGGGCGGGCCTGGTCCAGGACGTTCCGCAGCCCGCTGCCGCGCAGCCCCGTGTTCAGCGGGACCAGCTCGGCGCCGAGCCAGGCGGCGCCGAGGAACAGGTCGACGAGTTCGACCCGGTTGCCCGTCATCGCCGCGATGCGGTCGCCCGGGCGGCAGCCCCGGGCCGCGAGGGCCCCCGCCATGGTGGCGGCGGCCTCTCGCGTCTGACGGTAGGTGCGGACGGTGCCCCCGATCCGCAGGAAGGGGCGGTCCCCGTGGTCCCGGGCCGCGGTCTGGAGCAGCCCGGGAATCGTCAGGGAGGTCACCGCAGCACCTCGCGCTCGCGCAGTTCGCGGATCCGCTCCGGTGGCAGCCCCGCGACCTCGCGCAGCACGTCGTCGGTGTCGGCGCCGAGCACGGGTGCCGCCGTGCGGACGCCGCCCGGCGTGCGGGTGAGCCGGATGGGCGGCCCCTCGTGCAGGAAGGCCCCGCCACCGGGTGTTCCGCGCGGACGTAGAAGCCCCTGGCCCGTAGCTGCGGGTCCTGTTCGACGAGGTCGCGGCCGTCCTGCACCGCGCCCGCGGGTATGCCGTGCTCCTGGAGGAGTTCGGCGGCGGCGTCGGCCGGCAGGGTCCTGGCCCAGGTGGCGAGGGCGTCGTCGACCAGGTCGGCGTGGTGTGCGCGGTCGGCGGCGGTGCGGGTGCGCTCGTCGGTGGCGAGGCCGGGGCGTCCGATCGCCGTGCACAGCCGGGCCCATTCGGTGTCGTCGCGGACGCTGACGGCCAGCCAGCGGTCCGCGCCGAGACAGCGGTACACGCCCTGCGGGCGCCACCGCGGATCGGTGTTCCCGGCGGGCTCGACGGGGTTGAGCAGGCTGGTGCCCATATGGGAGGCGATCGCCTCGAGCTGGGACAGGTCGATGTGCTGTCCGCGCCCGGTCTCCTCCCGGTGTTCCAGGGCGGCGGCGGTGGCGAGCGCGGCCTGCAGTCCGGCGACGATGTCGCCGTGGCCGTAGATCACCCCGACCACGTCGTCCGGGCCCCATCCGGTCAGGCCGGTGAGCCCCGAGGAGGCCGACACGGTGTCCGCGTAGGACACCCAGCCGCTGCGCGGGCCGCTGTGTCCCATGCCGGACATGCTGACGTACACCAGGCGGGGGTTGATCTCGCGGAGGGTGTCGTAGCCCAGGCCCAGTTTGGTCATGACGGTGGCGCTGAAGTTCTCCACCAGGACGTCGCAGGAGGCGATGAGGTCGCGCAGTACGGCGATGCCGTCCTCGGTGCGGGTGTCCAGGGCCAGGCTGCGCTTGTTGCGGTTGACCTCGTTGAAGTAGCCGTTGGTGTTCGGATCGGTGTGCGGGCCGCGGGACAGATGCATGAAGGGCGCGAACCGGGTGGGGTCGGGACGGCCCAGCGACTCGACCTTGATGACATCGGCGCCGTGGTCGGCGAGCACCTTGGTGCAGTAGGGCCCGGCGAGCACCCAGGTCAGGTCCAGGACGCGAACGCCGTGCAGGGCGGGCCGCGCGGGTTCCGCGGACGCCGCGGGCACCTGTGGGGCCGGCCGGCGCTCCTGCAGCAGCCGCTGGTCCGCGCCCCGTTCCGGGACGTCCAGCTCCTTGATCCGGTGGCCTTCCGGGAACGCGAAGGGGAAGCCCAGGTCGGTGCGGCCCCCGGCGCGGAGGAAGAAGTCACGGGCGGCGAGCTGCGGGTTGCCGGGCATCTCGTGCGGCAGGTCGACGGACGCCCAGGGCAGCTTCCTGGACTGGGCGAGCTCGGCGAATTCGGCCTTCGGCCACCGGCCCGCGAAGTCCTGCACCACCTCGAAGACGTGCTCCTGGTACTTCTTGCGCTCCACCGGATCCTGCCAGCGCGGCTCGGCCAGGTCGGCCTCGGCGCCCTCCTCGCGCAGCCAGGCGAGGAGCGCGTCCCACATGCGGGGGCTGCCGCCGAGGCCTCCGCCCAGATAGCCGTCGGCGGCCCGGAACAGTCCGTGCGGCACCAGCGGATGCACCCGGCCGGGGCGTCCCGGCACCCGGTCCTCGTGCAGATAGGCGAGGGTGCCGGCCTCCAGCGCGGCGGCCGCGCACGCCTGGGCGGACACATCGGCGAGCTGGCCCGGCCCGGTGCGCCGCGCCCGCAGTCCGAGCAACGCGGCGATCGCGCCGTGCACACCGGCCAACTGCTCCGCCTGGTTCTCCGGCAGGCGCAGCGGCGGGCCGTCCGGGTCGCCGACCTGCGCGAGCATGCCGCCGAGCGCGGCGACCACCAGATCGGTGCCCTGCCAGTGGCTGCGGGGACCCACGGTCCCGAAGGGGGTGACGCGGACGTGGACGAGGTGGTCCAGGCCCGCGACGGCCTCCGGCGCACCGTCCGGTGTCCCGTCGAGAAGGACATCCGCTCCCTCCACCAGGCGCCGCAGTTCCTGCGGGAACGCGGGGGTCACGGACCGTTTACCGGCGTGCCAGTGGACGAACGCGTCGCCGTTCAGTTCCCGCCGGGTCGGATCCCCCTCCTCGGGCTCGACCAGGACGACCTCATATCCGAGGCCGACCAGGAGCCGGCCCGCGAACCGGGTGAAGGGGCTGGACAGTTCGACGACGCGTACGGCCGGGTTGCTCACATCTCCTCCGCGGGATGCTCAGGCGTGCTGCTGGTTGAGGAAGCCGGTGACCGCCGTGTAGTAAGCGTGCGGCCGCTCCTCCTGAAGGTGGTGGGAGACCTGGTCCATGACGTGCAGATTGCCCTTGGGGACCATGCGGGCGAGCATCAGCGGATAGTCGGGGGTGAGGAACGCGTCGTACATGCCCCAGATGAAGAGGGTGGGGGCCTGGATGGCGCCGAGCTCCGCGGTGAGGTCCTGCCAGTCGCCGCGGGGGTTGTCGGAGGCGCCGGCGAGGGCGGTCTCCTCCGGGTCGAGACTCTGCTCGTAGCGCAGGGTGACGGTGTCGTCGGGAATGGCACCGGCGTCGTACCACTCCAGGCGGCCGATCAGGTCCCGCATCTTCTCCCAGGAGGGGCCGGTGCCGCCGTAGTACACATCACGGGCGTTGCGGCCGCGCCGGCCGCCTTCGGGCAGCGGGGCCAGCGGGCCGTGGAACACGGGCATGCTGCCGGTGATCGTCAGCGACCGGACCCGCTCGGGGTACTTCGCGGCCAGGTTCAGCGCGATGGTTCCGCCCCAGGAATTGCACACGAAGTCGGCGCGCTCGATGCCCAGGGTGTCGAGCAGGGCGACCGTCTTGGCGGCGTGGTAGTCCCACATGGGGCCTTCGATGACGGGCTTGGCCGACTTGCCGTACTGCAGGATGTCCACGAGGAAGCAGTGGCGGTCCTGGGCGAACAGCGGCGCCACCTGTCCGAAGTCGGACCAGCCCGTGCACCCGGGGCCGCCGCCGTGGAGGAAGACCGTCGGGCTGCCGCCCGGCTTGCCCAGCTCGATGTAGTGGTACGTGACGCCGTCCGCTTCCGCGTGGGCGCCCTCCGGCGGCTTCTGGATGTTCATGAGGTCCATGCCCCGATGGTGTGGTGCCGGTGATCTCCGCCCAAGCGGTCCGGTCCGCTGAGCGGGCCGGTCTCGTGGTGACCGCCTCCGGGCGGTGGCTAGCCTCCCGGTCCAACGTGTCCGCGGTAGTCGTGCGCAGAAAGGCAGTACATGTCCGCGTGGGAAGTTGCCGAGGAACGGGCCAGGGCGGCGATCGGCCGCCCGGAACACCGGGACTTGGGGGTCGTACGGGCCGAGGACGCGGCGGAGTTCGCGCGCTCGGCCGGGGAGACCGGACCGCGTCTGGTCGACCCCGGCCACCCGGACTTCACCGTCCACCCGATGTACCTGGTGAGCCTGTTGCGCGGCGCGGGAGGCGCCGGCCAGGAGGAGTTCCGGCCGGACGGCATGTACCGCGATGAGGTCCCGGGCACCGACGGCCTGGATGTGCGGCTGATGGCGGGCGGCCAAGAGGTCCGGTTCAGCGGCGAGGTGAGGGCGGGCGACCGGATCCAGGTCCGCCGGGTCCTCACGGATGTCGAACGCAAGGGCAGCGGAACGCCGTTCCTGCTGCTGACCGTCGAGAAGACGTACACGGCGGAACGGGGCACGCTCGTCCGGGTGCGGGAGAGGTTCATCGTCCGATGAGGGTGCACACGGGGCAGCCCGTACCACCGGTGGAGTTCACCCCGGATGCCGTCACGCTGCTGCGGTTCGGGGCGGTCACCCGCAATGCCCACCGCATCCACTACGACACCGGGTTCGCGCGTTCCGAGGGGCTGGACGGCCCGGTCGTCATGGCGCAGCTGCACGGCTGTCTGATGCACCGGGCCGCCATGAGCTTCGCGGGTCCGGGCGGACAGGTGCTGGAGGTCGGGTGGCAGAACCGGGCCCCGGCCCTCGCCGGGGAGCGGCTCGTGGTGAGCGGTACGGTCGGCGAGGTCGATCCGGAGACGGGGCGGGTCACCCTGGAGCTGGTCGAACACGGTGGGCGGGGTGATGTGGTGTGCTGCCGGGGCACGGCCGTGGTCCTGATGGGCTGACCGCGCCCCGCGTCGGGATGAGATCGCTCGGGCGAGATCGTCCCTCGGGCTGGATCGGCGATCACCCCTCGGGCGGGATCCGGGAGCATCCCTCAGCCGAGATCGAGGACCACCTTGCCGATCGCCTCCCCGGACCGCAGGCGTGCCACGGCTTCCGCCAGGCCGTCGATGCGATGGTGCTCGATGGGCAGGGTGAGCTCTCCGGAGGTGAGGTCGCCGAGCATCCGCTTGGTGTCGGCGGCAACCTCCTTCCCACGGGTCATCAGGTTCACGGGCAGCAGCGACACATCGGCGAGGAGGAAGTCCGCCAGGTCCACGGTGAACTCCCGGCCCGCGGTGTAGCCGACGAGGGCGACCCGGCCGCGGGGACGCACCAGCGGCAGGGAGTCGCGCAGGACCGGCCCGCCCACGGTGTCGATGACGACGTCCACCGGGCCTCCGACCGCGTCGGCGGACAGGTCGGCGGCGAGCACCACCTTGGCCGGGGCCGGGACATGCGGCAGTTTGGCGGGGCGGCCCACCACGCCGATCACCTCGGCTCCGGCCCGGGCCGCGACCTGCACGGTGAGCGCCCCCACCGCACCGGCCGCCCGGTCACCAGGACCCGCTCCCCGGGCTGGACGCCCGCCACGGCGTGCACCGAGGCCCACGCCGTCCCCGCCGGGGAGAAGTAACAGCAGGCCATTGCGGGGTCCGTGCCCTCGGGCACGGCCTCCACGGCGGCGTCGGGGACCAGCGCGTGCTCGCTCCAGGCACCGTCGCGGCGCATTCCGAGGGCCTTGCCGCGGAGGAGGACGAGGCTTCCCTCGGGGTGGACGTCGGAGGCGACGACGGTGCCGCTGCCGGCGGTGCCGGGAATCGACGGCAGGTCGGGGAGGATGCCGAACTTGCCGTCGACGACGTTCAGATCGAGGTGGCTGACGGCGGCCGACTTCATCCGCACCAGGGTGTGGCCGGGCCGTGGCTCGGGGACCGGCCGCTCGACGAGCCGCGGCAGGGTGCCGAACTCCTCCAGCACCAGGGATTGTGACGTCGGGTGGCTCACGTTTTCGCTCCGTATCCACGGGCTCACGGCCCGGCTCGGTGTGGCGGACCCCGGGCACGCTAGACCGCGCCCCGCCGTCCGCGCACCGGGACGGGTCCGCTCAGCGGGACACGCCGCCGCGGCCGCCGTCTCGTCTGCCACCGGGGAGGGAGCGGTCTGCTGAGCGGACCGGATCCCTTGGGCGGATCCGCCTCGCGCCGGATGCTCGGGTCCACCGAAAACCGGCAGCAGGAGGACACGCACGATGACGGTCGAGGACTCTCCCGACACGGCCACCCCGCCCGGAGCCGCCGCAGAAAACCCGCCGAACCCGGTCGCCAGGACTGGTCGTCCTGGCCCCATTACGACGGTGCGGCAGCGGGCTTCCGTGGCTACTGGTATCCGGTCACCTGGTCCAGCCAGGTCACGGGGAAGCCGCTGCCGTTCACCATCTGCGGCGAGCGGATCGCGCTGATCCGCGACAACGGCACGGCGTACGCCCTGCACAACCGGTGCCCGCACCGCGGTGTGCCGCTGTCCGAGGGCAACCAGCAGTTCCCGGGCACGGTGAGCTGCCCGTACCACGGCTGGACCTTCGACCTGCCCACCGGGCGGCTGTCGGCGGTCATCACCGACGGCCCCGAGTGCCGGCTGACCGGCAAGCTGGGCGTGCGCACCTACCCGGTCGAGGAACGCCTCGGCATGGTGTGGGTGTACATCCCGATCGCCGACGAGGAGCCGCACTCGATCGACTCCCAGCTTCCGGAAGAGCTCGTCTCCAACGCCTTCGTGATGGGCGGGCGGATCGAGCCGCGCGGTGGCAACTGGCGGTTCGCCTGCGAGAACGGCTTCGACGAGGGCCACGCCAAGTATCTGCACCGCACGGCCCTGTGGCGGCTGTTCAAGCCCATGCCGACCTGGAACATCACCCGGATCGTGCCGCGCGGCCGGTGGATCTTCCGGGTCCAGGACGAGGTCCACTGGGACGCCGAGTTCCCGGGGGTGGGCCGCTGGTCCAACAAGCGGTGGTGGAAGATGCAGCCGCCGAAGGAGACCTTCAACATCGGCAACACCGGCAAGGCCGACAGCGTCGACCCGACGATCGAGGCGCAGGACTTCCCCGGGTTCGCCTCCCTGTCGATGCCGGGCGTGCTGCGCATCGCCTACCCCAAGTTCATCCACTACGAGTTCTACGTCCCGGTCGACGAGGACAACCACCGCTATGTCGGCGTGATGGTCAACTTCACCGAGGGCTGGGAGACCCTGCGCTTCTACGCCAAGTACCTCGGCGCGATCCGCTGGCTGTTCCACGGTCAGTTCTCCGGCCAGGACGCGTGGATGGTCGATGTCACCGACGCCCCGCCGGAGAAGCTCTACCGGCCCGATATCTCGCTCACCGCCTGGCGGAATCTGAGCGAGGAGGAGTACGGCAAGAAGCTGGCCGCGGTCGACGGTGCGTCCGCACCCGAAGAGAAGGCATGACATGTTCCGTAAGCTGTTCACCCTGCTGCTGGGCGCCGCGATCGCCGTCGGGATTCCGCTGGCCACAAAGCGCATCGCGCGGACCACGATGACCCAGGTCCACAGGATCAACCAGTGACCGCCGACGGCCTCGCGGGACTGGATGACCGGCGGCGCTCCTGGGTCCTGGACGCCGCCCGCCACATCAGCACCGACCGGCTCCGCGAGCTGATCACGGGCCTGGTGAACATCCCCAGCCCCACCGGCGACGAGGGCCCGCTGGCCACCCATATCGCCGACACCCTGCGCACCGCCGGCTGCCACGCGGCCGTCCAGCCCCTCGACGACCGCCAGGCCAACGCCTGGGGGCGGCTGACCGGTGACGGCACCGGCCCCGACCTGATGCTGTACGCCCCATCGACACCCTCACGGTGGGCGAGGAGAGCGAGGACGTGCCGTGGATCGGCCCGGAGTTGCGCGAGGACATGCGCCCCGCGGCCACCGTCTACGACGACCTGGTCACCGGGCTCGGCGCCTCCAACCCCAAGGGCCACGCGGCGTGCGTGATGATGGCCGTCGAGGCGATCTCGCTGGCCGGTGTCCCGCTCACCGGTGACCTGGTCGCGGCCTTCGGCGCGGGCGGGATGCCCACCAACGCCCGGCCCGTGGGCACACGCCTCAACACCGGCCAGGGCGCCGGGTGTTCGTTCCTGCTGGAGCAGGGCGTGTGGACCGACTACGCGGTCATCGCCAAGCCCGGCTGGACCGTCTCGTGGGACGAGGTCGGACTGGTCTGGTTCGAGGTGACGGTCGGCGGCACCCACACCTACGCGGGCTCCCGCCACCGGCTCCCCTACGACAACGCCATCGCCCGCGCCGGGGAGGTGGCCGCGTACCTGGAGAAGTGGTTCGAGGGGTACGCCGAGCGGCACACCTCGGGCACGGTGGCGCCGCAGGGCATCGTCTCCTCCATCCGCGGCGGCTGGCCGCGGATGGCGGCGGTCACCCCCGCCGTGTGCACCCTCATGGTGGACCTGCGGATCAGCCCGGACATCACACCGATGCGGGCCAAGCGCGAGTTCATGGACGCGCTGGCCGCGCTGCGGGCCGCCTCGCCCGGGCTCGACGTCCGGGCGGAGATGGTGCTGGCGATCCCCGGCACCCGCACCCCGCGCGAATCGTGGATCCACCGCAGCGCCACGGCCGCCTGGGAGGCGCTGGAGGGGCGCGAGCACGAGGTGATCCCCGGGAACAGCGGCGCCACCGACGCCAACATCCTGCGCGGCCGCGGCATCCCCACGGTGCGGGTCGGCATGCCCAAGGTGGCGGAGGCGCCGTTCGAGATCGACTTCGCCCGCGGCATGAACACGGTGTCGCTGCGGGCCATGGAGAAGCTCACGCGCCATCTGATCCGCACGGCCGTGGACACCGTCACCCGGTCCCGCGACGAGCTGGAAGGAGCAGGGGCATGACCGAGATCGTCCTGGGGGTCGGAGCGTCGCACAGCACGCTGATGAACACCCACTGGGAGGAGACGTACCACAAGGACCGCGCCGAGCGGTTCCGGGACGCCCTCGGCCAGGCGCGGGACGCGCTGGCCGCGGCCCGCCCCGACACGGTGGTCCTGGTCGGCTCCAACCACTTCCGGGGGTTCTGGCTCGACCTGATCCCCAGCTTCACCATCGGGGTGGACGAGTGCATCGCCAGCGGCGAGTCCGGCACCCCGAAGGGCCCGCAGCCGGTGGACCGGGAGCTGGCCCTCTACCTCGCGGGTTCGCTCGTGGAGCGGTCCGGTTTCGACGTGGCGTTCTCCGCCCGGCTGCAGATCGACCACGGCCAGTCGCACGCCGTCCAGTATCTGCTCGACGGGCTCGACGTCGACCTGGTACCGCTGGTGGTGAACGTCTTCGCGCCGCCGCTGCCCACCCTGGAGCGCTGCGAACGGCTGGGCCGGGCGATCCGGGAGGCGGTCCTGGCGTTCCCCGGCGACCGCCGGGTGGCCGTCATCGGCTCCGGCGGGCTGTCCCACCGGCTGCCCTGGCCGGACTGGCGCGACCCGAACGGCGAGGACGAGGAGTTCATGGTCGGGGCCTGGCTCAACGGCCGGGAGAACTGGCAGGACTACGACGTGCGCCGCCGCGAGATCATCCGGGCCGCCGAGGCGTCGCTCAACCCGGAGTTCGACGAGGAGTTCCTGTCCTGGATGGAACGGGGACAGGCGCACCGCCTCACCGAGTACACCACCGCGGAACTGGAGAAGGTGGCCGGCAACGGCGCCCAGGAGCTGCGCACCTGGCTGCTGATGTCCGCGCTGCTCGATCACATCCCGGGCCGGCGCCTGGCCTATGAACCGATGCCCGAGTGGCTCACCGGCATGGGGGTCGCCGTCCTCGATCCCGCGCAGGCCCCCGCACAGACCTCCGCGCAGACCAGCGAAAGGCAGTCATGAGCATCTGGAACGAGCTGTCGGGCATCGACTACCGGCACGCCTACGTCGACACCGGCGACTTCAAGACCCGCGCCCTGCAAGCCGGTCCCGAGGACGGCGAGCATGTGGTGTTCCTGCACGGGACGACCGGCCACCTGGAGGCGTTCGTACGGAACATCCCGGCGCACGCCGAGCGCTACCGCTGCCACTCCATCGACATGCTGGGCCACGGCTACACGGGCAAGCCCGACCGCCCGGCCGAGATCCCCCTGTACGTCGAGCACCTGATGGCCTATCTGGACGCCGTCGGCGCCGAGCGCGCCCATCTGGTCGGCGAGTCGCTGGGCGGTTGGGTGGGGTCGTGGGCCGCGAGCGAGCACCCGGACCGGGTCGCCTCCCTCCAGCTGCTGTGCATGGGCGGCACGAAGATCAACCCGGCGATCATGGAGCGGCTGAAGACGTCCACCAGCGACGCGGCCCTCAAGGACGACATCGCCTTCACCCGGGAGCGGCTGCGGCTGCTGTGGGCCCACTGGGACGAGGACCTGGGCGAGGAGCTGACCCAGATCCGTTACGACATCTACCACCACCCCGACTTCCAGCGGAACCTGCACAATCTGCTGGCGCTCCAGGAGCCGGAGGCCCGCGAGCGCAACCTGCTGCGGCCCGACCGCATGGGCCGGATCAAGGCGCCGACCCTGGTGGTGTGGGGCAACAAGAACCCGCTCGGCGACGTGCCGGAGGCCGAGGCCATCGCGGCGGCGATCCCCGGGGCGCGGCTCGAGGTGTTCAACGAGTGCGGCCACTGGCCGCAGCACGAGAAGGCCGATCTGTACAACCCGCTCAGCCTGGAGTTCCTCGCCGCGTCCTCGGCCACCTGATCGTGAGGTACCTGCCATGACCGTAGTCCCCATCGACCAAGCCGTCAGAGCCTGTCCCGACCCGATGAACTCCGTCCTCGGCAAGGTCCGGTCCATCCTGGAGGCGTTCACCGCCGACGACGACTCGCTCTCGCTCGCCGATCTGGTGCGCCGTTCGGGAGTGGCGAAGGCGACCGTCCACCGGCTGTCCCAGGAGCTGGTCGAATGGGGGCTGCTGGAGCGGGCGGGCTGCAACTACCGGCTCGGACTGCGCCTGTTCGAGATCGGGCAGCGGGTGCACCGGCAGCGCATCCTGCGGGAGGTGGCCCAGCCGTATATGGAGGATCTGCTGCTGGCCACGCGGGAGACCATCCACTTCGCCATCCATGACGGGCTGGACGTGGTGTACCTGGAGAAGATCCTCCCCCACCGGGGGCTGAGCGAGGAGTCGCGGGTGGCGGGGCGGCTTCCGCTGTACTGCACGGCGACCGGCAAGGCGATCCTCGCCCACTCCCCCGGCAGCCTGTTCGGCGAGGTGATCAGGAGCGGGCTCAAACCGTTCACCCGCCACACGATCACCTCCCCGGGCCGGCTGCGCACCCAGCTGGACCGCGTCCGCGACCAGGGCATCGCCACCGAGGCGGAGGAGGTCCGGCTCGGCTATATGAGCATGGCGGTCCCGGTCTTCGGCCGGCAGAACACCCTCGCCGGGGCCCTGTCGATCACGGCGCCGACCTACCGGGTGGACGCGATCGCCCATGCCAGCGCGCTGCGTACGGCGGGGCTTGGTATCAGCCGCTCGCTGAGGTCGGCGCTGTGACGGCGCCCGTCGTGTCCTCCCCCGCTCTGGAGCAGGTGCTGGCACGGGCGCGGGAGCTGATCGACCAGTGGCGGGACGAGGACTGCGGCACCCCGACGGTCAAGGACTTCTGCCGTTACGCCGCCGCCCTCAACGACGGCGAGTACATCCGCCGGGCCCGCGCCATGGAAGCGGACGGCCGGCCCGTCGAGGCGCCCGCCCTGTTCCTCGCGGCCACCATGAGCTGGGAGGACGGCCCGCCGGAGGAGGAGTTGCGGCCGGATGGCCTCGCCCGGCGTGAGTCGCCGTGCACCGAAGGTCTCCCGGTGCGCCAGGTGCACGGCGGCCAGTCGGTGCGCCTGGTCCGGCCCCCGGTGGCCGGAACGCGGATCACGGCGACCCGTGCGGTCGTCTCCGCGCGGCACAAGCACGGACGGTCGGGTGAGTTCGTCCTCCTGGGCGTGCGGACCCGGTTCCTGTCGCCCGACGGGAGCGAGCTGACGTCCGTGGACGAGACGATCGTGGTGCTCGACGCCACCGGAGGTGACCGATGACGGCGCCCGCTGCCGGGACCGAGTGTCCGCCGCGCCGGTACGCCCACACCAGTGTGCAGCTGTTCCGCTTCAGCGCCGTGTCGTGGAACGCGCACCGGATCCATTACGACGCCGCGTTCGCGGCATCGGAGGGGTTTCCCGACACGGTCGTGCAGTCGACGTTGCACGGCGAGACGCTCAGCCGCAATGCCCTGGAATGGGCCGGGCCGGGCGCCCGGCTGGAGTCGGTGGCGTGGCGCAATGTGGCCACGGCGGTGGCCGGTGAGCAGCTGATCTGGGCCGCGACGGTGTCCTCGGTCGAGGGCGCGCGGGTCCGTCTGGACGCGCGCATCCTCAAGGCCGACGGCTCCGAGTGCGTCACGGGGACGGTGGAGGTGACGCTCGCCGGGTGACGGCCCGGCTCGTCCGGGGGTGGGAGCGGTGGAACCCAAGGCCGGCAGGGGGCCTTGGGTTCCACCGCTCCCGCGTGTCCGGGCCACGGTGTCCCGGCGCCACCGGTTCCGCACCCTGTCCCGGCAGGCGGACCGATTCCATTGGACCGTGATCCGGACCTGCCTACGCTCCCTTTCCATGAGCGTTCTCAACGTTGAGCCGGTCGCCGCGGAGGACGCGGCGGTGGTCGAGACGGACATCCTGATCATCGGCGCCGGCCCGTCGGGCCTGTACGGCGCCTACTGCGCGGGCTTCCGCGGGCTGCGTGTCGCCGTGATGGATGTGCTGCCCCAGCGCGGCGGCCAGATCAGCGCGATGTACCCGGAGAAACCGATCTTCGACATCGCCGGATTCGCCTCGGTCCGCGGCCGCGACCTGGTCGACAACCTGGTCGCGCAGGCGGAGACACACGGCACCCGCTATCTCCTCGGCCACCGCGCGACGGAGCTGTCCTACGACGACGGCCTGCCCGTGGTCCGCAGCGACCGGGGGACGACCGTACGGGCCGGGGCGGTGGTGATCACCGGGGGCGTGGGGACCTTCACTCCCCGCCCGCTGCCGGCCGGGGAGGACTTCCTCGGCCGCGGCCAGGTGTACTTCGTGCCCGACCCCACCGCCCACGCCGGCCATGACGTGGTGGTCGTCGGCGGTGGCGACAGCGCCTTCGACTGGGCGGCCCTGCTGGCCCCCATGGCGCGCTCGGTCCGGCTGGTGCACCGCACCGCGCGGTTCCGCGCCCACCGCGCGTCGGTGGAGAAGGTCCGGGCACTCGGCATCGAGATCCTCACGGACTCCGAGGTCAGCGGCGTGTACGGCGGCGCGCTGCTGGAGGAGGTCGAGGTCCGCCACCGCGTCACGAAGGACACCGCGCGCCTCCCCGCGCAGACCGTGGTGGCGGCCCTCGGCTTCATCGCCGACCTCGGCCCGCTGCGGGACTGGGGCCTCACCCTGGAGGCACGCCGGATCGCCGTGGACACCCACATGGCCACCAACCTCCCCCGCGTCTTCGCGGCCGGCGACATCACCGACTACCCGGGCAAGGTGCGCCTGATCTCCGTCGGCTTCGGCGAGGCCGCCACGGCCGTCAACAACGCCGCCACGGTCATCGACCCGGAGGCGGCGCTGTTCCCCGGGCATTCCACCGAGAAGGAGAACTGACATGGCGTACGTCATCGGCGCGTCCTGCGTTGACATCATGGATCGGTCCTGCATGGAGGAGTGCCCGGTCGACTGCATCTACGAGGGCGAGCGCAAGCTCTACATCAACCCGGTGGAGTGCATCGACTGCGGCGCCTGCGAGGTCGCCTGCCCGGAGCAGGCGATCACCGTGGACCGGAAGGCCGATCCCGAGCACCGCGCGGACAACCGGCGGTTCTTCGAGGAGGTCCTGCCCGGCCGGGACGCCCCGCTGGGCACCCCCGGTGGCGCCGGAGCTATCGGCCCGCTGGGTGCCGACACCGCCCTGGTGGGGGGTCGCTGAGCGCACCGGACGTGGCGCTGCAGCCGGTGGCCCCCGCCGGATCCCGACCACTCACACCATTCCTACTAGGCAAAAAAGTCTCTATATTGTCCATCCTCAGAACTAATGGTGTTCTCGGTCAGGCACCAGCGGGCGAGGAGGGCATGTCGTGACGACTGCAGCGGTACCTCGTGGCAACGGCGAGGAAGCCCGGCCGGACGGGCGGTCCCCCCGGTCCGTCCTCGGCAAGGTCGGGCTCATCCTGTCCGCCTTCGGCGACGGCGACCTCACCCTCAGCCTCACGGAGCTCACGGCGCGCACCGGGGTCGCCAAGGCCACGGTGCACCGGCTCTGCCAGGAGCTCGTCGCCTGCGAAATGCTGGAGCGGGACGGCTCGGACTACCGGCTCGGCCTGCTGCTGTACTCGATCGGGCTGCGCGCGCCCCGGCAGCGCACCCTGCGCCACGCCGCACGGCCGGCCCTGGAGAACCTCGCGCAGGCCCTCGACAGCCCGGTGAGCCTGTCCGTGCCGAACGGCAGCGACCTGCTGTGCATCGACAACGCGGGCCGCCACCGCAACCGGGCCGGAGCCTCGATCGGCGGACGGCTGCTCCAACTGCACAGCACGGCCCCGGGAAAGCTCACCCTGGCCCTGCTGCCCGACCAGTACCCGCTGGCGCGACTGGCCCCCCATATGCGCCGGATGACCGCCCGCACCCTCACCGCCGACCGGCTCCCGGGCGAACTCGTGCGCATCCAGGAACAGGGCTACGCCACCGACTGCGAGGAACACCGGCTCGGCTATTCCGCCGTGGCCGTACCCGTGCGCGGACCCCGGGACGGCGCCTATCTGGGCGCGCTGTCGGTCGTCGCCCCCACGGCGCGCCAGAACGTACCCCGTACGCTCGCGGCGCTGCGGACCGCCTCGGAGGCCGTCACCACCCGTCTTTCGGTGATCGAGGCATACCGCACCGAGCCGTAGCCCCCGTTCGTCGTAGTCCTCGGTCCGTGCCCCCAGCCCGTAGTCCTCAGTCGACGAGCAGCCGGGCTATCCCGCGTTCGCTGAAGACGTCCCCGGTGGCGAGGGCCACCGCGCCGTGCAGGGCCGAGGCTGCGCCGAGTTGCGTGGTCGTGATGGTCAGCTTCCGCGTGGCCAGCGGCAGGGCGCGTTGGTACACCACGGCCCGCACCCCGGAGAGCAGGTCGTCGCGCAGTTCGCTGAGCGGCCCGCCGAGGACCAGGGTGCGGGGGTTGAACATGTAGACGAGCATGGCGGCGAGTTCGCCGATCTCGGTGGCCGCCTGCCGCAGGGCCCGGACGGCGGGCGGGTCGTTGTTGGCGACGCGCTCGGCGAGCTCGTGGACCCCGTGCAGCGGGTCCTCCTCGGTGGACTCGGGGATACCCAGGTTCCGCAGTACGGCGCGGTGCGAGGCGATGGCGCGCACACAGCCGACGTTGCCGCAGGTGCACAGGGCGGTGCCGCCGCCGAGGGACCGGATGTGGCCGACATCGCCGGCCGCGCCGCGGTAGATCCGGCCCTCCGCGGTGGCGAGCCCCGCCCCGATCCCGGTGGCGATCTTGAGGCAGAGCACCGGGGTTTCGGCCCGGGCGTGCACGGCCTCGCCGAGGGCCATGAGGTTCGCGTCGTTGTCGACCTGGGCGGGGGCGCGGAACCGGGTCCGCAGCCGTTCGGCCACCGGGAAACCGTCCCAGCCGGGCATGCCGTTGGGCCTGAGCGGCGAGCCGCGCCACGGGTCCACCGGGGCGGGCAGCCCCATCACCACCTGACGGACCCGGTCGGGGTCGCACCCGAACCGCTCCAGCAGCGCGAACAGCCGGTCGCACACCAGCTCCAGGACCGTTTCCGGCCCCGCGTCGATCCGCACGAGCACCGTGTCCCGCGCGAGGATGCGTCCGCCGAGATCGGCGATCGCGATCCGCGTCTCCAGGTTGTCGACGTCGGCGACGGCGATGGTTCCCGCCCGCGGGCTCAGCGCCAGCAGCCGCGGGGGCCGCCCGCGCACCGATTCGCCGGACTCCAGCTCCTGCAGGATGTCACGGCCGAGGAGTTGGTCCACCTGCTGGCCGACGGTGGAGCGGGCCAGACCGCTGCGCCGCGCGATCTCGGCCCGGTTCGTCGCCTCACCGGCCACCACGAGGTCCAGCACTCTGCGCAGTCCGACGGGGACCGCGGGCAGCAGCGCCCAGTCGGCGGAACGGCCGTCATCTTCACGCATTTCCACAACCTAGCCGCCGTGGATCACCGGCGACCAGCCTTCCTTTAAGACGTTATTAGTTTGCAAGGAAAATTAACAACTGCCTCTTGTTCGAGGTAACCGAACTAAACGAAGGTGTGGGGCGAGGCCAACACGCCCCACACAACCGTCAGAAGAGGGCCGTCCTCCAGCACCCCCCGTTCCCAAAGTCAACGGCGGTGGACCGCTCCACGATGCGCGGCCCGCCTCCGCGGCGCCCGTGCCGCGGCCTTACGCGACCCGCGCACACCGCCCTGGCCTGCCATTTTCTCGAGCGTGACCCGCCACAACGCACATTGAGCACCACGGAAAACACATCGGCCCGCGTTCCACTGAGCGGACTGTCCATCTCGTCCCGGCGCCGCCGGGGCCCTTGAGTACTCGCCAACTCGGCGAGACACCGACGCTCCACACAAAGGTGTCGATCACTCGCCTACCTGAACACCCCACGCATCACTCCCTGGGAGAGGAACCCCGGCCATGGCCAAAGAGACCCATCGCATCGGCATCCTGGGCAGCGGCAACATCTTCGGCCGGTATGTGACCGGCCTCGCCCGCTACCCGGAGCTGGAGATCGTGCGGGTGGGCGACATCAATGTGGCACGAGCGAAGCAGGCGGCCACCGAGCATGCCATCCCGGCCTGGGGTGACGACGCGGAGCTGTACGCCGACGACTCGGTGGACATCGTCATCAACCTGACGCCGCCGGTCCACCACGCCCGCACCGTCATCACGGCCCTGGAAGCGGGCAAACACGTCTACGTCGAGAAGCCGTTGGCCACCACGGTCACCGACGGCGAAGCCGTTCTCGCGGCGGCCGCCCGCACCGGGCGCGTCCTCGGATCGGCGCCGGACACCTTCCTCGGCAGCGCCGCTCAGACGGCGCGCAAGGCGATCGACTCGGGCTCGATCGGCACGCCCATCGGCGCCTCCGCCTTCATCGGGCACAGCAAGGCCGAGACCTGGCACCCCAACCCGGTGGGGTACGGCTGTGCCACGTGATCGGTAACCGGTTGTCGTGCCACGCCGGTTACCGCTTAGCATCACGACGGACGCATCGTGAGCTGGTGATGTCAGGGGGGCTTGTGGTCGTGAGCAGGGAAGCGGTGCGCTTCGGCTGCGCCGTCGCGGTGTCCGGTTTAGCGCTGGTGGGCTGTACCTCCGGCGGAGGCGAGCCGTCCCAGTCGAGGTCTGCGAAGAAGGCCGGTGCCACGATGTCCGCCGGCCCGCCGGCGACCGCCGTCGTGGACATCGATCCCGCCGCATTGCCGACGACGGGGGCCCAGGCGGCCGCTCTGATCCGGGACGTCATCCCCGAACCCTCCGCCTTCGGCCCCGGCGCCGTCCCCCGGAGCCCGTACGAGAGCGACCCGCGGCGCCGGCCGGTCCTCGGTGACGACTGTGTCTGGCACCAGCAGGCGCTCCCGAAGGACGTCCTCGCGACCTTGACCCGCTCCTACGAGATCCCGGCGAGCGGCGCCAAGGGCCCGCTCCGGCTGAGCGCCGTCGTCACGGTGCACCGCGATGCGGAGCAGGCCGACTGGGAGAACGCCGAGGTTCTGGAGGAGATGATGCGCTGCCCGGAGCAGCGGCTGCGCTCGGACGAGGTGATCACCTCTCTGAACGATGTCCCGAACTCCCTGGGCGACTCCGGGAACGAGTACGCCGATGACGTTCTCACCGAACTCGGCAGCTACACGAGCGCCGAAGTCGGCGGCCCCCACGAGTACCTCTGGGGGCAGACCCGGATCGGTCAGTTCACCCTCGCCGTCTCCGCCAAGGGCTCCAAGGGCTGGTCCCGGGCAGACCTGTTCGAGCGGCTGCGGGATCCGCACGCCGGCATGCGCACCCGCCTCACAGCCGTGATCGAGCGGGACACGCCGAAGCCCGGCGGCAGCACGAAGGGCGACGGCTGATGACCGACAAGCTCACCCCCTCCGACCCGGCCCGCATCGGCGGGCACCGGCTGCTGGCCCGGCTCGGCGCCGGCGGCATGGGTGTCGTCTATCTCGGCCGTGCCGAGTCGGGGGAGCCGGCCGCCGTCAAGGTGATCCTGCCCGAGTACGCCGACCAGCCCGAGTTCCGCGCGCGCTTCCGCCGTGAGGTCGCCGCCGCCCGGCGCGTGGACAGTCCCTGGGCCGTGCCGGTCACCGGCGCCGACCCGGACGCGCCCGCGCCCTGGCTCGCCACCGCCTTCGTCGCCGGCCCCTCGCTGGCCGAGGCCGTCGCCACCTGCGGTCCGCTGCCGCCGCGCGGTGTGCGGATCCTCGGCCGGATGCTGGCCCGCGCCCTGACGGCCGTACACGACGCGGGACTGGTGCACCGCGACGTCAAGCCCGGCAATGTGCTGATCGCCGTCGACGGCCCCCGCCTCATCGACTTCGGCATCGCCCGGGCCACCGAGGAGACCGCGCTCACCTCGGCCGACATGGTCCTCGGCACACCCGGCTTCCTCGCCCCGGAACAGGCACGGGCGCAGCCCGCCTCGCCCGCCAGTGATGTCTTCGCCCTCGGCTGTCTCCTCTCCTACGCCGCCACCGGCCGCCCGCCCTTCGGCACCGGTGCCGTGGACGCCCTCCTGTACCGCACCGTGCACGACGAGCCCCACCTCGACGGTGTCCCCGACGACACGCGCGACCTCCTGGAGCGCTGTCTCGCCAAGGATCCGGCCGCCCGGCCCACCGCCCGCGAGGTGGACGAGACGCTGGTCGAGGACACGCCCCAGGACAGCGTCGACTGGCTGCCCGACGCCGTCGTACGACTCATCGCGGACCGGTCCGCCGCGATGCTCGCCCTCCCGGACATCGAGGCCACGGCCCTCGACGCGGGGGCGGACGGGCAGCCGGCGGAAGGTCCGGCGGACACACCGGTGACGACGGGCCCCTCCGGCCGCCGCCGCTTCCTGCTGCTCGGCGGCGCGGCCCTGATCGCGGCCGGTGGCGGTGCCGCCCTCTGGGCCGCCCGGCGCGACGACGGCACCGCGTCGGGCGCCTCGTCCCGCGCCCGCCGCTGGATTCTCGGTGTCCAGGCCGACCTGACGGGCCCGCAGAAGACCCTCGGGCAGGCCCAGGAGCGTGGCATACGGCTGGCCGTCGAGCAGTTCAACTCCCGCGAGGACAAACCCTTCACCCTCACCCTCAAGACGGCCGACGACCGGGGCGATGCGACGCGCGCCGCCAAGGTGGCCCGCGCCCTCGCCACCGACCGCGACCTGCTCGCCGTGATCGGCTCGACCGGCGACGAGACCACCGGGGCGAGCCTCGACAGCTATGACGAACAGCTGGTCCCCCAGCTCACGGCCTCCTCCGCGCAGTCCGTGTACGGCGTCTCCGAGCCCCGCCACTTCCTCCAGGCCGTCCCCGGCTACACGAGCCTGCCCGCCACGGCCGCCTTCTCCCTGCGGACCCAGGGCGTCCGGCGCGTGGCGGTGCTGATCGACCGCGACGGTGGCGTCCCGGCCTGGGAGCTCGGCCGCACGATGTTCCAGAACCTCGGTGTCCTCAAGATCGCCGGCCAACCGCGCGTCGTACCGCGGCTGGCCGAGGACCTTGCGGCGGTGGCCGCCGAGATGGTCGCGCACAAGCCGGACGGCTTCGTCTACATGGGCACCCCCGCCCGCGCGGCGGCCGTCGCGCGGGCCCTCGCGCGGACGGAGTTCAACGGCCCGCGCGTGCTCGGCTATCCGGCCGCCGGCCCGGAGTTCCTGACCGCCGCGGGCACCGCCGCCGACGGCTGGCAGATCTTCGCCCCGTACATCGACCCGTCGGCCACCCCCGTCCGCGCGTTCGCCACCGCCTACCGGAAGCGCTACGGCTCCGCGCCCCCGTACTGGGCGGCCGAGGCGTACGACGTGGCCCGCATGGTCATCACCCGCCTCACCGAGGCCGGCGGCCGCCCCTCCAGGAACAGGCTGTACGACCTGCTGGCGAAGGGCACGTACAAGGGACTCGTCCGGACGTACGCGTTCGACGAGAAGAACCGGTCGTGGCTCAAGGGGTACGAGGTCTTCCGCTATGAGGTGAAGGGCGGCCGGTACTCCTACGCGGGCAAGGTCGCATTCTGATGCGGCCCCTGACCGCCGACGACCCCGAGGACATCGGCGGGCACCGGCTGCTGGCCCGGCTCGGCGCGGGCGGCATGGGCGTCGTCTACCTCGCCCGCACGGCGGGCGGGGCGCTCGTCGCGCTCAAGACGATCCGCGCCGAACACGCGGCCGACTCGGCCTTCCGCGCCCGGTTCCGGCGCGAGGTGACGGCGGTCCGCGGCCTGACCGGCCACGGGATGGTGCCGGTCGTGGCCGCCGACACGGAGGCCCGGGAGCCCTGGCTGGCCACGGAGTTCATCCCCGGACCCTCGCTGGCCGAGGCGGTCGACGGCTTCGGCGCGCTGCCGGTCACCGCCGTACGGACCCTGGGATTCCGGCTGGCCGATGCGCTGGCCGCCGTACACGCGGCGGGAGTGGTGCACCGCGATGTGAAACCGGGCAATGTCCTGCTCGCCCTGGACGGCCCCCGCCTCATCGACTTCGGCATCGCCCACGCCACGGGCGCCACCGCGCTCACCGCACCCGACGCCGTCGTCGGCACGCCCGGCTTCCTCGCGCCGGAACAGGCACAGGCCCGCGCCGGGGAGGTCGGCCCGCCCAGCGACGTCTTCGCGCTGGGCTGCGTCCTCGCCTACACGGCCACGGGCCGGCGCCCGTTCGGCACCGGATACGCGGCGGGCGTCCTCTTCCGTACGGTGCACGAGGAGCCGGACCTGGCGGAGGTCCCCGGCGAGCTACGGGCTCTGATCGGGGCTTGCCTGGCCAAGGACCCGGCCGACCGGCCGACGGCCGCCCACGTCGCCGTGGCGCTCCGTGACCCGCGGATCTCACTCGCGCGGGAGAGCCCCGAGGCCCAGGAGCGGCACTGGCTGCCGCCCGCGGTCCTGCGCGTGGTCGCCGAACGCTCCGCACAAGCACTGGACATGCCCACTCCCAGGCGTCCCACACGGCAGGCGACGGACGACGACCCGGCCGCCGGCCCGGCGCCATCGCGGCCGCAGGACACCCGCCCGCCGACCCGACGGCGCGTGCTGCTGATGGGGAGCGCGGCGGCGTCCGTGGTCGCCGTCGGCGGTGGGGCCACCGTCTATCTGACGGCCGGTCGAGGGGGCACCGGCGGCTCGGGCGGCGCCCTTCCCGTGCACACCCTCGGTTTCCAGGCCGACCTCAGCGGCCCGGACAAGGCGGACGGCGTGGCGCAGGAGCGCGGAGCGCGGCTCGCCGTGGAGCGGCACAACGCGCGCGCGGGCATCACCTTCCGCCTCGCCCTCGACAGGGTCGACGACCGGGGCGAGGCGGAGCGCGCCGAGCGGGCGGCCCGGCGTTTCACCAAGGCCGGGGTGAGCGCCGTCCTCGGCCCCGGTACAGCCACCGCGGCGGACACCGCCGGACCGCTCTACCAGGACGCCCGCACGGCCATGGTGCTGATCTCCGTCGACGAGGGCAGTCTCGCGCCGTCGAATCTGCGCACCCTGTGCGTCACCCGGGCGCCCGAGTCCTTCCTGGCGTTGCCGCTGACCTCGTATCTGAACTCCGTACGACCGGTCGACCGCACCGCCGTCATCGACGACCGGGCGGCAGGCCAGGTGGGATCGGATCTCACCAACCGGCTCTCGCAGGTGCCGCCCCATGAGGGCACGACCAGCGTCCACCCCGTGGCGGCCGGCAGCCACGACTTCGCTCCCGCCGTCCGCGCCGCCCTCGCCGCCAAGGCGCAGGCCGTCGTCTTCAGCGGCATATCGCCCGAGCGCGCCGCACGCTGCGCCCGGGCACTCGCCGACGCGGGCTTCACCGGACCGCGCCTGGGCACCTGGCACATCATGCGCCCGGGCTTCCTCCAGCAGGCCGGAACCGCGGGCCAGGACTGGCTTTTCGGTGCCCCCTTCACCGACCCCGGCAGCGTGTCCCGCACCTTCGGGACCGCCTACCGCGCGAGGTACGGCACGGCGCCCGGACGCTGGTCCCCGGAGGCGTACGACGCCGTGGGGCTGGTCGCACGCGCCCTGGAGGAGCTGGGCGGTACGCGCGAGATCAAACCCGGGGCCGTGGCCCAGCGCCTGCTCCACATCACCTACCGGGGACTCGCCAAAACCCTCCGCTTCACCACCGACAGTGCCCAAGCCGGGGAGCAGGACGGGTGGTACTTCCTGTTCCAGGCGAAGGGGAACGCCTTCCGCTTCCTGGGACGCGGCGACCAGATGAAGTGAGCTCAGGTGTGCTCGGCCGGGTTGATCCGCGACGCGTCGATCGCGGAGGCGCTGGTGCCCCACTTCTCGAGGATGCGGGCGTAGATGCCGTTCTCGATCAACTCGTTGACCGCGGCCTGGAAGGCGCGGGTGAGCGAAGAGCCCTTCTTGAAGGCGGAACCGACGTCGAGGCGGTGGTACTCGCCGAGGAAGGAGGTATGGGCGGCGGACTGGGCCGCTTGGTACCGCAGGCTGTTGATGGTGGACATGACGACGTCGATGCGGCCCTGCTGCAGGGCCGTGAGGACGGCTCCGTTCTCCGCGTAGACCTTCAACGCCGGCGGGGTGATATTGATGACGATCTCGACGGCGTCGTCCTCGAGCCCCTGGCCACCCGCAAGCGGACCATCACGGCGACTCAGCTCAAGGGCCGCTCCGGGCTCCACGGTGGGATCGCGCTCGCCACGCGGGACGTCTTCGGACCGGCGGGCATCGCACGGCTGCTGGCCGACGAGCCCGGAGCGGACGGGTAGGCGGGCCCGCGGGGGCCCGCCGAGGTCGTCGTCGGCCGAGCGTCAGACCACCGGGGCCGGGTAGGTCGGGTACTCCACCCCGGAGACGTACTGGACGACGCGGATGACCTGGCAGGAGTAGCCGAACTCGTTGTCGTACCAGAGGTAGAGGATCGCGTTGTCGCCCTCGACCTTGGTGGCACCGGCGTCGACGATCGAGGCGTGGCGCGAGCCGATGAAGTCGTTGGAGACCGCGTCGGGGGCGCTGGTGAAGTCGATCTGGCGCTTGAGCGGCGAGGTCAGGGACACATCGCGCAGATAGTCCAGGACCTCCTCGCGGGTGGTCTCGCGGGCGAGTTGCAGATTGAGGATGGCGATCGAGACATCCGGCACCGGGACGCGGATCGAGCTGCCGGTGATCTTCGCCTTGAGGTCGGGCAGGGCCTTCGCGACGGCGGAGGCGGCACCGGTCTCGGTGATGACCATGTTGAGCGGTGCCGAGCGGCCACGGCGATCGGACTTGTGGTAATTGTCCAGCAGGTTCTGGTCGTTGGTGAACGAGTGGACGGTTTCCACGTGGCCGCGCAGGACGCCGTACTCGTCCGCCATCGCCTTCAGCGGCGGGACGATCGCGTTGGTGGTGCAGGACGCGCAGGACAGGATCTGCTCATCGGGCTTGATCGTGTCGTGGTTGACGCCATGGACGACGTTGGGCACGTCGCCCTTGCCCGGCGCGGTCAGCACCACCTTGTCGATACCGGGGCGCAGATGCTTCGACAGCCCCTCGCGATCGCGCCACTTGCCGGTGTTGTCGATGAGGATGGCGTCCTTGATGCCGTACGCCGTGTAGTCCACCGACGTCGGGTCGTCGGCGTAGATCACCTTGATCTCGTTGCCATTGGCGACGATCGTGCTGTTCGCCTCGTCAACGGTGATCGTGCCCTGGAACTGGCCGTGGATGGAGTCGCGGCGCAGCAGCGAGGCACGCTTGACGAGATCCTCACCCGCCCGGCCGCCGCTCCCGCGGACGACGATGGCGCGCAGCCGCAGACCATTGCCGGACCCGGCCTTCTCGATGAGCAGGCGGGCGACGAGGCGGCCGATGCGGCCGAATCCGTAGAGGACGACATCGCGCCCCTCACGGCACTCGATCTTGTTGGCACCCGTGGCACCGGCGACGGCCTCGGCGGTGAACTCCTCCACCGACAGACCGCGGTCGTCGGCCCGGTGCGTCTCGGCGAGCATGCCGATGTCGATCTGGGAGGGGCCGAGGTCGAGCGTGGTGAGCGCCTGCAGGAACGGCAGGGTGTCGGTGACCGAGAGTTCCGCACCGGCGATCTGGCGGGCGAATCGGTGGGTCTTGAGGATGCTGACGACCGACTTGTTCACCAAGGAGCGGCTGTGCAGCAGGACTGTGACGTCCCGCTCCCGATGCAGCTTCCCGATGACGGGGATCATCGACTCCGCGATCTCCTCGCGGTGCTTCCAGTTGGTGAACGAGTCCTCGTTGAGAGTCACAAATCCATCTTTCGAGCTAGGTGGCGCTCATATGCTAACCCCCAGGTCACGGAGGTACCCAGCACCCCCCAGGGCATCCAGGGAGGACTCCGCCGAAGGACGGCCGCGGGTGACGGTGCCTCAGCTCACCGGGCCCGGCCTCTTTCGTATACGGCCGGAGTTTCACTTATGAATTGCGACCCGGATATCGGCTGTAAAATAGGAATTTAGTGGGCGACGCTTTTCGGCCAGCGGCCACCGCGAAACTTACCATTAACAGGAATTTACCAGTGAGAAATACCACTCCCCCAGGGATCAGCACCCAGTAGCGGTCCGCCTCCGGAGAGGTAGATGGTTTTCACAGGCAACCATCTCTGCTGAGTGAAAGGGATGATCACTGTGTGTGGCATCACCGGCTGGGTCTCCTACCGCCGCGATCTGACCTCCCACCGCCAGGTCCTCGACGCCATGACGGAGACGATGGCCTGCCGAGGCCCGGATGCGGCCGGAGCGTGGGTGACCGGCAGGGCTGCGCTCGGCCACCGCAGGCTGGCCGTCATCGACCTGCCCGGCGGGGCACAGCCCATGACCGTCGACACCGCCGACGGTCCCGTGAGCATGGTCTACTCCGGTGAGGCGTACAACTTCACCGAGCTGCGCGATGAACTGCGCCGCAGGGGCCATGGCTTTACCACCGACTCCGACACCGAGGTCGTTCTGCGCGGCTACCTGGAGTGGGGCGAATCCCTCACCGAGAAGCTGAACGGCATGTACGCCTTCGCCATCTGGGACTCCCGCACCGAGAAGCTGGTGATGGTCCGGGACCGGATGGGCATCAAGCCGTTCTACTACTACGAGACCGACGACGGCGTCCTCTTCGGATCCGAGCCCAAGGCCATCCTCGCCAACCCGCTCGCCGCCCCCGAGGTCGGCCTCGATGGGCTGCGGGAGATCTTCTCCTTCGCCAAGACCCCGGGGCATGCGATCTGGAAGGGCATGAAGGAGCTGCGCCCCGGCCACATCGCCGTCGTCGACCGCAATGGACTTCGCGAGCAGGCGTACTGGCGTCTGGAGGTTTCCGAGCACACCGATGACCAGGACGCGACCGTCGCCCATGTGCGGGAGCTGCTGGAGGACATCATCGCCCGGCAGCTCGTCGCCGATGTGCCCCGCTGCACCTTGCTCTCCGGGGGGCTCGACTCATCTGCGATGACCTCGCTCGCCGCCCGCAAGCTCGGCGAGCACGGCGAGACCGTCCGCAGCTTCGCCGTGGACTTCCCCGGGCAGGCGGAGAACTTCCGCGCGATCGACGTGGCGCCCAGCGTGGACACCCCGTATGTGCACGCCGTGGCCGAGCATGTGAAATGCGACCACCGGGACATCATGCTCGACGGCTCCGCCCTGTCCGACCCCGCGGTCAGGCAGGCAGCCATCGCGGCCAGGGATCTGCCCACCGGGCTCGGCGACCGGGACAACTCGCTCTACCTGCTGTTCAAGGCCGTTCGCGAACAGTCGACCGTGGCTCTTTCGGGCGAGTCGGCGGACGAGGTCTTCGGCGGCTACCCGTGGTTCCACGACGAGCGGCGCGAGGCCGACACCTTCCCGTGGCTCGCCGGAGGATTGACGCTCGGCGACACCAAGAGCCTGCTGTCCCAGGACCTCACCGACAAGCTCGACCTGGACACCTACCTCCGTGACCACTACCTCAGCGCCCTGGACGAAGTCCCCCTCAAGGACGGTGAGACCGGTCTGGAGAAGCGCATGCGCCAGGTCTGCTACCTGCACCTCACCCGCATGGTCAACACCCTGCTCGACCGCAAGGACCGGATGAGCATGGCCGTCGGCCTGGAGGTCAGGGTGCCGTTCTGCGACCACCGCCTGGTCTCCTACGTCTTCAACACCCCCTGGTCACTGAAGACATTCGACGGGCGGGAGAAGAGCATTCTGCGCGAGGCCACCCGCGATGTGCTGCCCGAGTCCGTGGCCAACCGCAAGAAGAGCGGTTACCCCGGCAGCTTCGACCCCGCCTATCTCTCCGCCATCAAGCAGCAGGCGGGTGACCTCATCACCTCGGGACACCAGGCCCTCGAACTGTGCCGCGTCGAGACGCTGAAGGAGGCGATCGCCGCACCGGCGGAGGACATCACCACCCAGCAGCGCGCCACCATCGAGCGCGCCCTGGACCTGGCGACCTGGATGGACCTGCGCAAGCCCACCATCACGCTCGACTGACACCCGCGGTTCGACCGCACCGCGAGAGACGGACGGGGACCTGGCCACCAGGTCCCCGTCCGTCGTCCCGGTGGCCTCGTATCAGACCCCCTCGCGCGCCGGAGGTTCCGTGGCTCCGGACGGCGCGGCCGTGAGATAGCGGGTGAGCATCGCGACGAGTTCGTTCTCCAGCCGGGTGGTGTCGATGGGGTCGGGTGCCGCGATGAGCACATGGACGACCAGCTCGATCGTGGACACGATGAGCCGGGCGGCGACGTAGGTGTCCTCGACCCCGACCTCGGGATGGCGCTCGAGCAAGTCCTGGGTGTAGGCGACCCGCTCCCGCTCCTGGCGGGCGATCTTCTCGAACAACTCCGGGGAACGGGGGGCCTGTTCGCCCATGACGCGGAGCAACTGCGGGTCGTCGAGGTGGTTCTCGATCACGGTGCGCGCGAAACCGCGGAGGACCTCCTCGAGGGATTCGGGCTCCTCCGCGTCCTGCCGGTTCCGGATGGCGGCCGCCCCGGCATCGAGGTGACGGGTCACCAGCTCGGCCAGGATCGCATCCTTGTTCGGGTAGTACTGGTAGAGCGAGCCGATCGAGATCCGTGCGTGCTCGGCGATGCGGTTGGTGGTCCCGGCGGCATAGCCGTATTCGGCGAAAATGTGAGCAGCGGCCGTGAGGATGCGCTGCCGGGTGAGCTCGGCCCGGGCCTGGCGTGGCTGTTTACGTGGCTGAAGTCCGCGACGGCCGGTCGTCATGACACCTCCTGGGCAGCGCCGGGAAAGCGAGTGGCGCAAGACCTGAGTAATTACTCACAATGGTGCCATGAACTGCGGCGGAGCGGTGAATCGCCGTCGTCGGCAGGGAGCGGGCGGCCACTGGCACGGCCCTCACGCGCCCCCGCTCCCCCTCCCGGAAGGAGTGCTCATGACGCAGACCAGCACCCGCCCCCGGCGGTTGTCCCCGGCCGAGGTCCATGCCCGGCTCGGGGAGCCCGAAGCCATGATCAAGGACAAGAAGCTGGACCATATCGACGAGCACTTCCGCTTCTTCATCGCGCATTCCCCCTTCCTGTCCCTGGCCACGGCGGACGCGGCGGGGCGCGCCGACTGCTCGCCCCGTGGCGACTACCCAGGGTTCGTGAAGGTCCTCGACGGACATACGCTCGCGATTCCCGACCGCCCCGGCAACAAGATCGCCGACTCCTTCCGCAATCTCGCCGAGAACGACGGGATCGGGCTGCTCTTCCTCATCCCCGGGATGCGGGAGACCCTGCGGGTCAACGGCCGTGGCTATCCCACCGATGAGCCCGATGTACTCGCCCGGATGCAGACCGAGGCCAGCGAACCGGTGCTGGCGATCGTCGTCGAAGTGGCGGAGGCGTACTTCCACTGTGGTCGCTCGCTCATCCGCTCCCGGCTGTGGGACCCCGCGAGCCAGGCCCTGGCCGACGAGATGCCGTCGGTCGGTGAGATCGCCGCCGCCCAGATCGGGGCGGACATCGATCCGACGGTGCTCACCCACGCTCTCGAAGAGAGCTACCGGAAACTCTACTGACCACGGCACAAGGTGAATCAACGATGCAACAGACCGTCGTCGACCACATCGAGCAGGTCGCCGAAGACGTCGTCTCCCTCGTCCTGCGGGGCGCCACCGGCCCGCTGGCGCCCTGGGAACCGGGGGCCCATATCGACCTGGCCCTGCCGAACTGGCTGACCCGGCAGTACTCGCTGTGCGGCGACCCGGCGGACCAGGAGTCGTATCGCGTCGCGGTGCGGCACGACCGCCTCAGCCGGGGCGGTTCGGAATACATCCACCGGTTTCTGCGCCGGGGCCGCACACTCGATGTGTCGCTGCCGCGGAACCATTTCCCGCTGCTCCCCGCGCCGGAGTATCTCTTCCTCGCCGGCGGGATCGGCATCACTCCGATCCTGCCGATGCTGCGGGCCGCGGCCGCGTCGGACGTCCCGGCGTCGCTGGTGTACATGGGACAGTCGGTGGCGTCCATGCCCTTCGCCGACGAACTGCGCTCCTCCTATGGCGATCGGGTACGGATCGTCGCCACCCGGGAGCAGGGCAGGCCGGACTTCACCGCTCTGGGAGCCGCGCTGAGCCCCGGTGCCGTGGTCTATGCCTGCGGCCCCGGACCGATGCTCGCCGCCGCCGAGGCCGCGTTCCCGGCCGGGAGGCTGCACGCGGAGCGATTCCGCCCGGTGCCGAGGTCGTTCGCCCCCAACACGGCGTTCGAGGCGGTGTGTGCGCGGTCGGGGCAGACGGTTCAGGTCCCGCCCGACGAGTCGCTGCTGGACGCCCTGACCCACGCCGGATATCCGGTGGCGTCCGGATGCCGCGAAGGGGTCTGCGGCAGTTGCGAACTCGCCGTCGTCGACGGCGAGCCCGAGCACCGGGACGACATCGGCGCCCCCGCGGGCCGCATGTACGCCTGTGTGTCCCGCGCCCTGTCCCCGCGGCTCGTCGTGGACCTGTGACACCACGGCGAGCCAACTCGAACGGAAGGCGAGGAAAGACGTGCTGCCCAAGGTGCGCACACCCGAATCACGGCGAATGATCACACTGGAGGTGCGCGGGAACACCAAGTTGACGCCCGGTTTCTCGACCATCACGCTCGGCGGCCCGGAACTGGAGCATCTGAAGCCCACGGGCTTCGACCAGACCGTGCGGCTGTTCTTTCCCCGCGAGGGGCAGGACAGGCTGAGAATGCCGAAGCTCTCCAGCGAGGCGTGGATGGCGGAGATTCTTCTGCTGCCGAAGTCACGCAGGCCGTGGGTACGCAACTTCACCATCCGCCGGGCCCGGCCCGAACTCGGGGAAGTGGACATCGAGTTCGCCCTGCACGGCGACACCCCGGCCTCCGCATGGGCCCGGCGCGCCCAACCCGGAGATCCGGCGGGCATCTTCGACATGGGCGTGACCTACCTGCCGCCGGCTCATGCCGAGTGGCAACTGCTCGCCGGGGACGAGAGCGCCGTGCCGGCGATCCTCGCCATCCTTGAGCACGCTCCGGCGTCACTTGCGGCGGAGGTCTTCCTGGAGGTGCCGGAGACCGCCGACATCCGCGCGGACATCACCGCTCCCGACGGCGTACGGGTGCGGTGGCTGGCCCGGGACGGCGCGGACGCGCTGCCCGGCAGGCTGGCCCTCGACGCGGTCAGGACGTCGTCGCCGCGGCCGGGCCGGTTCTACACCTGGGTCGCCGGGGAGGCCGGGCTGGCGACCGGGGTGCGCCGCCATCTGGTGCGGGACCGCGGCGTACCGAAGCCGGACATCGCGTTCTTCGGGTACTGGCGGCACGGCCGCTCGAGCCCCGGCTGACCCCTGCCGCTCCGCCGGTGCGCTGTGCTCACACCGGTGGCTGCGGGTCGTACTGGATGCCACGTCGCACCTGACGTGCGCGCTCCGGCGAGGCCAGCCGGGCGACCAGGTGAAGCGCCATGTCGATACCGGCCGAGACCCCCGCGGAGGTGATCACGTCACCGTCGTCGACGAACCGCTCGTCGGGCCGTACGTCGATCGTCGGGTCGAGCTCCGCGAGCAGGTCCAGCGACCCCCAATGCGTGGTCGCGGGCCGCCCGGCCAGCAGCCCGGCCGCCGCGTAGACCAGCGACCCCGTGCACACGCTGGTCATCAGGGGAACCGAGCGCCGCTGGGACCGGACCCACTCCAGGTGCTGGTCATCCTTCAGCTGGGGCCGGGTCCCCCGGCCGCCGGGGTGCAGCAGCACATCCAGTGCGGGCAGTTCGGCCATCGCCTGATGCGCCTCGACGGTGAGCCCCTTCGCACAGGTCACGGGGTTGCCGTCGGCGGAGAAGCAGAACACCTGCCACCCATCCTCGGCGAAGGTGCGCGTCCAGTACGACAGCACCTCCCATGGGCCGATGGCGTCGAGCTCTTCCACATCCGGGAACAGCAGGATCCCGATCTTCCGTGTATCCGCAGGGGCCATACCGTGATCCAACCAGACCCGCCCCCGCTCGGCCACGGGATCTCCCGCGAGGCCGCCGATCGCCGTCGGCGGCCTCGCGCTGCCGTGCCGCGGTCATGGTCGGCGGTCAGTACGGCAGCGGCCGGTTCTCACGCGCCCAGACCTGTTCCGCCTCGCTGCGCGGGGCGGCGGCGCCATCCCGTCGATCATCCAGAGATCCCGGGCCGTCTCGTCGATGTGGAACTCGCAGTACAGCCCGCGGTCCCGGGTGTGAGGGGCCAGCACGCGGTCGAGCCCCTCGACGGACCTCTTCCTCGTCTCGGGGTCCGACAAGTGGCGGGCGATGTGCTCGACCACGACCCGGACGGTGCGGTTCGACGGCTCGCCGCCGACCAGGAACGAGGACTCCGGGATGTCATGGAAGAGGGTGACGACGTAGAACTTCGGCAGCCCGACCTGGGTGTAGTACTCCGTGACGTCCGCCGCGAATTGCCGCTTCTGCTCGGCGGAATAGGCGTCGACCGGATGGTAGATGTGCCACAGGGGCATGGCTCTCTCCTTCGAAGACAATGATGGTGGCCAGAGGCGACGGTGGTGACCGGTGGAGATCGCCGTGGCCGGTCAGCGACCGAGGGAGACGGTGAGGCCCTCCACCGGCCCGGCGAGCGCCGCCTTCATCTGCCGGGTCACATCGTCGACGAGCACCTCGCTGGCGCCGTCCTCGATGCCGTCCAGAACCGTCCTGGCCACTTCGGCGGGTGAGAGCTTCTGGCCCGGAATTCCGGCGACCATGTCGGTGTCGGCGAAACCGAGGTGCACGCCGACGACCTGGGTCCCCTGCGGCGTCAGCTCGACCCGGAGAGAGTTCGTCATCGACCACAGTGCGGCCTTCGAGGCGCCGTAGGCGGCCGCGCCGGCGCCCCAGGACAGCACGGAGTGCATGTCGACCAGCGCGCCACCGCCATTCGCCCGCAGGACCGGGGCGAAGCCACGTGCCACCCGCAGCGCCCCGAAGACATTCGTTTCGAATGTCGCCACCACATCGGTCATGTCCGCCGTCAGCAGCGGCGAGGGCAGCAGCACCCCCGCGTTGTTGATGACGATGTTCACATCCGCGGCCCGGTCGGCGAGGGCCGCGACCGCGTCCGCGTCGGTGACATCGAGGGAAACGGCCTCGACCCGCGGGTCCTCGCTGGGGCTGGGCTTCCGTGCGGTCGCGTAGACCTTCGCCGCTCCACGCTCCAGCAGCGCCTCCACGAACGCCTTGCCGATGCCACGTTGACCTCCGGTCACCAGCACCACGGAACCATCGATCGCAACCATGTCGGACCCTCCTTGTCCAAGAGCGCGCTCGAACCGGCAGGGGCGGCGGACCGTGAGGCCGCCGTCCCTGTGGCGCGCTAAAATAGATTATTAGCATCATCTATAACCGGTCGCAAATATCATCGGTGCGGTACCGGCATCCCGTACCCGAGTCCGGCAACTGACGCAGAAGGAAGTACCGACCATGCCCCGAGCATCCCGAGCCGAGGCCGAGCGCCACCGCGAGCAGGTGATCGCGGCCACCGCGAAGCTGGTGCGCACCCACGGCGCCGACAAGGTGAGCGTTCCCCAGGCGATGGCGGCGGCGGGTCTGACCCACGGCGGGTTCTACCGCCATTTCGCCTCGAAGGACGATCTGATCGCCCAGGCGTGCACGGCCGCGTTCGCCGAACGCCTCGCGGCCATGGACGACCTCGCCGAGGCCGAGGGCGCGGGCCCTGACGCGGACGGAAACGCGGGCCAGGACACGGGCGAGGAGCGCGGCCGCGGCGCCCGGGCGACCTTCCTGGCGACCTATCTGTCCACCCTCCACCGCGACAACCCCGCGCTGGGGTGCGCCGCCGCGGCACTGGCGGTGGACGCCGCGCGCGCGGAGCCCGGCGACCCGCTACGAAGGGCGTACGCCGATGGCATGCGCAAGCTGGTCGACGGAATGGAGCGAATCACGAGGAAGTCCGGCGACGACTCGCCGGACGAAGGGACGATTCTGGTCGAACTGTCCACCATGATCGGGGCGTTGGTCCTGTCACGGGCCTGCGCGGGCGACGACCTCTCGGACCGCATCCTGACCGCGGTACGCGACCACGTCCTCGGCGACGATGGGCACACGCCCGAAGGGAAGGACACTTCCGACACCGCCGGGTGAAGCGCGCGCTCGCGTCACGGAGGGGGAACCTCCGTGACGCGAGCGCGCGAGCGGGCTACCGCCCGAGCGCCGAGGACAGCCGCGCCGCGAGGGGCTCGCCGTCGAGGAAGTCCACCAGCTCGCCGAGGGTCGGTCCGGTGGCGGGGCCGTGCCGGGTCACCGCGAAGGCGGCCGCGGCATTGGCACCCCGTACGGCGGTGCCCGGGTCAAGCCCGTGGCCGAGGAGGGCCAGGAACGCTCCCGTATGGGCGTCGCCCGCGCCGTTGCTGTCGACCGCGGTCACCCGGCGGCCGGGGATGTGCAGGGGCTCTCCACCGGGCGGGACCAGCCAGCAGCCGGCCGCGTCGGCCCGCAGAAGCACACCGGTGCGCGGGCCCAGCCGGGCGGCGAGCGCGGCCGCGGCCTCCTGGGCGTCGTCCCGGCCGGTCAGCAACCGCCCCTCACGCTGGTTGCAGCTGACCCAGTCGCAGCGCTCCAGAACCGGTGCCAGCACCTCCTCCGGGATCTGGTCGGCCAGGGGACCCGGATCGAGAAAGACCCGGATGTGCTCCGGCAGCCGGGCGACGAGCGAGGCCAGGACCGGGCCGTTGACCGGGTAGGCGAGCCCGTAGCCGGAGATCTGCACCAGGTCGCCGGGGCGCAGCGCGGCGAGCACGGACGTCGCGTGGGCCTCGGTCAGCCGGGCCTCCGCTCCGAGACTGGTGGCGAAGGTGCGCTCGCCGCCGCCGTCCACGAAGGCGACGCAGAAGCCGGTGTCCTCCTCCCCTATCGGAGTCAGCACCATCTCGATGCCTTCCCGGACGAGGTCGGCCCGCACCCGGTCGCCGAACGGCCCGGTGCCATGGGCGCCCGCGTACACGGCCGGCAGGCCCAGGCGGCGGGCGGCGGTGAGGACATTGAATCCGCCGCCCGTGGTGAGGGTGGTGTCCGTGGAGACGATGTCGCCGCCACGTTCGGGCAGTGCGGGCACCCGCATCACCAGGTCGACGATGGCGTTGCCGAGCAGGACCAGCCGGCCGTCCATGACCTCGCCGGGGGCTCCGAGGGTGCCGTCGTGGCCGCTCATGAGAGCTCCCGCGCGGCCGGGGCGGGCAGCACCTGCTGCTGGGGACGCTGCCCGGACGCCTCCTCGCGGACGGTGCCGTCGAACCTGCGCAGCACGGCGTAGACGGCGGCGGCGAGCAGCAGGGTCACCACCCACCCCAGCCCGTTGGACCCGATCCAGCTGTGGGACAACGGCCCGGAGAACCACACGTCGGTCGCGCTGGTGCTCGCCTCGGTGAACAGCAGGCCCACCACGATGGCCGCCGCCCAGGCGATCATCGCGGCCCAGGCGATCCCGCCCCGGAACCAGTAGCGGCTGGACCGGCCGACGTCCATCAGCGCCGCGCCGTCATAGGACCGGCGGAGCATCAGGTCGACCGCGAAGACGCCCACCCAGGCGTTGATGGGCACGGCGAGGAGGGTGAGGAAGGTGATGAACGGTCCGTAGAAGTCCTTGGCGATCAGGATGAAGTAGATCCCGCCCGCGAAGGTGACGACCACGTCCAGGCCGACGGCGAGGGTGCGCCGGACCCGTATGCCCAGGGTGATCATGGTGAGTCCGGCCGAGTAGACGGACAGGTGGTTGGAGAGCAGCAGTCCGCCGAACGCGGCGATCAGATACGGGATGGACATCCACGACGGCAGCATCGTGTTGATCGCCGAGACGGGGTCGGAGGCGGAGGCGAGATTCGGTTCTCCCGCCGCGAGGAGCGAGCCCAGCGAAATCAGCACGACCAGCGGGATACCGGCGCCGAAGGCGGAAGCGGCCACCAGCCTGCCACCGGGAATCCGCCGGGGCAGGTAACGGGCGTAGTCGGCGCCCGTGTTGGCCCAGCCGATCCCGGTACCGGCGGCGATCATGCCGACGCCCACGACCATCGCACTCACCGATCCGACCGGGGCGTGGAAGACCTTGTCCCAGTCCACGGTGGTCGCGAGGAAGATGATCACGACCAGGTTGAGCAGGCCGAAGATATAGCTGGCCCACCTGTTGATCCACATGATGGTGGCGTGGCCCAGACCGCTGATCAGCAGTGTGCAGCCGATGAAGACCAGCAGACACACCACGGTCAGGACGGTGTTCCGCCGGATGCCGAAGGCGACGTCGAGCAGTGCCAGCAGGGCGAAGGCGGCCGTGGTGGTGTTGATGGTCTCCCAACCGAGCCGGCTCATCCAGGTGACCAGCGTGGGGCCGGCGTTGCCGCGGACTCCGAACACCGCGCGGGAGAGGGTGAGGGCGGGCGCTCCGCCCCGCTTCCCGGCGATGCTGAGGGCGCCCACCAGGGCGAAGGAGCCGAAGGACCCGAGAATGGCCACGACGGCCGCCTGCCAGATGTTCAGGCCGCGGAAGCTGACGAGGGCCGCGCCGAGCGGCAGGCCGAGGATGCTGATGTTCGCGGCGAACCAGGTCCAGAACATCTGGCTCGCGTGGCCGTGGCGCTCGGCGTCCGGGACCGGTTCGATGCCTCGGGTCTCCACGGAGCCGACGCGGTCGTTCTCTGAAGCCGCCATGGTGGTACCTGTCTTTCTGTCCGGGGGCGCTCCGGTGCGGATATGAGGGCGGGTGTGGGGGTCACTCGGCCGTGCCGGCGCGCAGCGCGAGCAGGGCCGTGGCCAGCGGTTCCAGGTCGAGACCGTTGACCGAGCGCAGAGTGGCGAGGGCCTCGTCGGGCAGGCCCGAGGCCCCGCTGACGGCACCGGCTATGGCGCCCGCGATGGCGCCGATGGTGTCGCAGTCACCGCCGAGGTTGGCCGCCAGCAGACAGGCCCGCCACGGCTCACCCTCGGCGAGGGCCAGCACGGCGAAGGCGGCGGGGACCGACTCCTGGCTGGCGACGCTGGTGCCGACCAGGTCGCAGACGCGGTCCAGGGCCTGCCGCTCGGGCAGACCGCGGACCAGCTCCACGGCCCAGCCGATACGGGCGGCGATATCGGCGCCGGCGACCCAGTGGCCGCGCTCGGCCCCTGCCGCGGCCGCCGTGACCGCCGCGCCGAAGGCGTCCTCCAGATCGCCGCCGTCGATGCCCCGGCTCACCGCCGCGGCCACGGCGGCGGCGGAGGCGATGCCGATGGAGGTGTCATGGGTGACCTGGCACGCCTCCGCGACCCGGTCGAGGAAGGGCTCCAGCGGGGTGTCGGGGAAGGCGACGCCGACGGGGGTGATCCGCATCGCCGCGCCGTTGGTGGCACCGGCCTTGCCCGCCTCCTCCGGCGGTACACCGCGCGACACGGCCTCCAGGGCCGCCTTGGTGGAGGGGCCGAGCAGGTCGAAGGAGCCCTTGGCCTTCATGGCGCGCTCCCACTCCAGGAGTTCGTGCGCGAGCCGCAGCGGTTCGATCCGCCCGCCGGACCCGGTCAGCAACCGGCCGACGATGACGGCCTGATCGGTGTCGTCCGTGACCGAACCGGCGGGCATTCCGGCGCTCACCGGGTTGTCTTCGGGGCCCGGCTCGAAACCGGTGACGGTGCCGAACCGGGCGACGATGGACGCCCGGGACATGATCTGGGTGGGCATGCCGAGGGCGTCGCCCATCGCCAGGCCGTAGAGGGCGCCGAGCGCGCGGTCGTGCTGGTGGTTCATTCGGGATTCCTGTCGGTGCGCGGAGGCTGTACGTCGGGGAGGGCGGGCGCCGCGTGGGGTCTGGTCGGGGCTCTCATTGGGGCTGCTCGCCGAAGCCCAGGTGCAGTTGGAAGCGGGCCGGGTCCAGCAGGCTGGTCACCTGCTCGACGATCTGGCCATCGGCTCCGCGGCTGACCCGGCGGGTGTTGAGCCACACCTCGCCCTCCTGGCGGCGGAGCAGTGTCGCCTCGTCGGCGGCCAGTTGCCGTACGGAGGCCCACTCGTCCCCGTGGGTGGCGCGGATGCCGACCGCGGCGAGGGTCTTGGTCAGCGAGCCGTCGAGGAGCCCGCCGAGCGGGACGTCGGCCAGGGCCGGGGCCATCGGAACCCTGCTGCGCTCCAGCGCGACCGCGGTGCCCTCCGGCAGCACGCGCAACCGGTCCAGCGCCATGAACTCGACGCCCTCGATGCCCAGCTCCCCGGCCAGCCGGGCATCGCGCACCGCTTCGAGGCGGAGGACCTCGGTGGTGACCCGGGCGCCCTGGTCGGCCAGCGCCCTGGTCCAGCCCAGGCGGTTGTCCAGCAGGCCGCCGTCGAAGGTGACGAACGAGCCGACGCCCGCGTGGGTGGAGATCAGCCCTTGCTTGCTGAGCTCGTCCAGCGCCTGCCGAACGGTGGCCCTGCTGACCGCGAAGCGCCGGGTGAGCGCGTGTTCGCCGGGCAGCCTGCTGCCCGGCTCCAGGGCGCCGCTGTGAATCTCACGGGCCAGAACGCGGGCGATGCGCTGATGCTTGAGGACCTGTTTAGGCATGTCCGGTAGTTAGCCATACATGTCCAGTCCTGTCTAGAGTCGCAAGACATGCATCTGCCGACGGTCGTCGGCCACGAGGCGGGCCGTGTGATCAGCGACGGGCAGGCGGAGTGCTCATCACCGCGCGGCAGACTCCTGGGCCTGCCGCTTGCGGGCGCGGTACGCGGCCGCCTTGAGCTTGTCTGCCACAGGGGTCCATCGCGCACCACTGCCGGCGCCCGCCTCGCGACCGGTCGATGTAGACACGGGTGCATTCGGGGTTGCCGCACTCCTTGAGGAGCGGCACATCCGGACCGCTGAGGAGCTCGACGGCATGCCGTGCCACCGTGGAGAGCGCCTCTTGCGATGTCGCGTCCGTCCGCCGCCCGCTCGCGGTGAGTTGCGGCGCCGCGGCAGGCTTGCGGGCCGTGTCATTCACCACGGCGAGTGCCTCGCTGTCGTAGGGATCCCCCGCGACCCGGGCGGTGACCAGCTCGTAGATGGCCTCCCGTAGGGCCACCGCGCGCTCGACGTCGGCATGCTGACTGGCGGAGACGGTGTCGACGATTCCGGACTCCAGGTACCAGGCGTCCAACCGGTCCGGTGACACGAACATCTCGAACCGCACCGAGCGGCGAGCGCGCAACGTCGCGGCGAAGTCGAGAGCGGGGTTCCCACACAGAAAGACATGCTCCAGATTCACGTCACCACCCTGACAGGTGATTTTGATCTTTCGCAAGGCTCGCCACGGGAGCCGGGCGGCGCGCCGCTCCAAGCGGTGAGTCGTGCCGGTCAGGCCGTCTGGTGCAGGATCGCCGCCAGCTCACCGGGCCGGTCGAACATCGGCCAGTGCCAGCCGGGCAGCTCCCGGTACGCCGAACTCTCGGTCGCCATGTGGCGGAAGGCCGGAACGGTGGCGATGCGCGCCCGGACCTGCTCCACCGAGAAGCCGCACAGCACGTGCAGCCGCGGCAGCTTCTCCCACGCCTCGGTCAGCCGGACCGGTGTGGTGGCGGTGGCCCACGGCTGCGGCACCGACAGCCGCACCAGCCGTTCGAGCGTGCCGTCCGGCAGCCCGGACACCCCGGAGGCCAGCTGATGCCACGGCGGTGGCGGCAACTGCCAGCCGTGTCCCTCCTCGCGGACCAGCTCGGCATTGCGCGTCCGCTCCTCCGGCGGGACGAACTCTGCCTGGGACATCCCGTCCGGCAGCGGACCGCCGTCGATGAACACCATCCGCCTGATCCGGTCCGGCATCCGGTCCGCCACGCTCGGGACCACCACCGCACCGGCATAGCTGTGCCCGACCAGGACCACGTCGTGCAGATCCTCGTAACGGATCAGGTTGAGCACATCGGTGATGTGCGTCTCCACGTCGGTGTCGGGCCGGGCCAGGTGCGCCCGCTCGCCCATCCCGGTCAGGCTGAGCGGATGGACGTCGTGCCCGCGGGCGCGCAGGTCGGCCGCCACGGGGCGCCAGGCCCAGGCCCCGAGCCAGAACCCGGGAAGAAGTACGTAGGTTGCCATGGCCCACACGCTAGGAGGGATACCGGACAGGAGCCGCCCGGTATCCGCGCCATACTTCCGGGCATGACCCGACCGACCGCCCGCGTGCTCGCCCTGCTGGAAATCTTGCAGGCAGGTGGCACCCGTACCGTCGCCGACCTGGCCGACCGGCTCGGTGTGGACGAGCGCACCGTCCGGCGCTACATCGGCCACCTGATCGACCTGGACGTCCCGGTCCGTTCGGTGCGCGGCCGCTACGGCGGCTACCGGCTCGCCCCCGGCTACCGGATGCCCCCGCTGATGCTCACCGACGAGGAGGCGCTGGCCGTGCTGCTCGGCCTGGTCGCCGGGCGCCGGGCCGGGCTGGTGACCACGTCCGTCGCGGCGGCGGAGAGCGCCGCCGCCAAGGTGCGCCGGGTGCTGCCCGAGGCGCTCGGCCGCCGGCTGGACGCGCTGCTGGCCACCGCCGACTTCACCGCCCCCGCCCGTCCCGTGGTCATCCCGGAGACGAGCGTGCTGCTGATGCTCGCGGAGGCCGCGCGGGACCGCCGGCCGGTCGCCGTCAGCTACACCGCCTGGAAGGGGCGGCGCAGCGAACGCACCGTGCACCCGTACGGGATCGTCGCGCACTCCGGGCGCTGGTATGTGACGGGGGCGGACTCAGCCAGCGGCGAGGTGCGTACGTTCCGGCTGGACCGGATCGAAAGCGCGACGGTACTGCCCGGGTCGTTCGAGGTGCCCGTGGGGTTCGATCCGGCCGCCCGGGTGCTGTCCGGGCTCGCCGGGGTGCCCTACCTGCACGAGGTGTCGCTGCGGGTCCAGGGCACGGTCGAGCAGGTTCGCCATCGGCTCCCGCCCGGGCTCGCCACGGTGCGGGAACTGCCCGCGGAGGAGGCGGACCGTACATCCGGGGAGGGGGAAGGCGGCGGATGGGTGCGGGTCCAACTGCGGGCCGAGCGGCTGGAGTGGGTGCCCTCCGTGCTCGCCTGGCTGGATCTCCCGTTCGTGATCGAGTATCCGGACGACCTGCGCGACCATGTGCGCGCCCTGGCCCACCGACTCGCCACCTGTGCCGACACGGTCGCCGGTGCGACTGGGGGTGCGGAGTCGGAGCGTTCGGCGGCCACTCCCCCGCCGCCGCCTTCCCCGGCGGAGTAGCACCGGCCCGTTCCGGCAGGGCGAGCCGTCCAGGACCGGGCGGCTCTCCAGGACCGCGCGGGCCGACCGGCCGGGGCCGAGCCGGTGCGACGCTCAGCCGCGGGGCCACCGTACGGCGGTGTCGGCCACGGCGGAACGCGCCCGCCGCAGCGTCTCGGTGTGCCCGAACAACCCGGGCAGACCGCCGGTGTGCAGGAAGACCGTGCGCTCCCCGGGGCGCACCTGGCCGTCGTGAACGGCCGCGATGAGACCGGCCAGGGCACGGCCGGTGTAGACGGGGTCGAGGACGATGCCTTCGGTGCGGGCCGCGGTGGTGATGGCGTCCATGACCGGTTCGGTGAGCGCGGAGTAGCCGGGACCGACCTGATCCAGGCGCAGCCGCAGGGACGTGGCCGCGGGCCGTCCGGCCAGCCCCTCGACCAGGTGGCCGACGGTGTGCCCGGGATCGGCGATGGCTCCGCAGTGCACGCCCAGCACCCGCTCGGCTCCGAGGGCGTGGACCAGACCGGCCATGGTGCCGCCCGATCCGAGCGCCACGACTGCCGTGGCCAGGTCCGGGGCCTGTTCCAGGAGTTCCGTCCCCGCCTCGGCATAGCCCCGGGCGCCCAGCACACTGGATCCGCCGAAGGGGATCACCGCGGGCCGGGCGCCTTGCTCGCGCAGCTCCCCGGCCACGTCCTCCACGGCCGCCGCGAGTTCGGCCTCGCTCACCTCCCCGGCCCATACGACGCGGGCGCCGAAGAGACCGTCGAGCACGATGTTGCCGGTCATTCCCTCGCTCGGCGCACCGGCGAGGACGAGGACCACGTCCATGCCCAGCCGTGCCCCGGCCGCGGCCGTCAGGCGGGCGTGGTTGCTCTGCGCGGCCCCGCTGGTCACGAGCGTGGTGGCGCCCTCGGCGCGGGCGGCTCCGGCCGTCCACTCCAGCTTGCGGACCTTGTTGCCCCCGCCGCCCAGCCCGATCAGATCGTCCCGCTTGACCCACAGATCACCGGGCTCCAGTCCGATCGCACGGGCCAGCCGCGGCGCGGCCTCCAGCGGTGTGGGCCGACTCATCAGCTCGACCCGGGTGGTTTCCTGACCCGGCGTGGCTTCCTGACGCTCTTCTGACACGATCGCCGCCTTCGCTCGCTGCGCTGAGGGATATCGGGGTGGGAGAAACGGCCGTCGGACGGTCGCGGGACACGTGCGCCGACGCGCGGCCGGCGCGACACATCACCTACCGGGTTCGGCGTGAAGGGGTTGCGACAAGGCGGCCTTGGCCTGCCTGGTCTCGTCGTCGGCGAGAACTTCCCACCGGTCGTTCGCCAAGGCTTCCATGGTCTGTTCCGCCACGTCGGCGGTAGTGATCTTAGGCGCGTCCACCCAGGAGCTGAGGTCCGTGTCCACGAAACCGGAATGGACCCCCACCACGAGCGTGCCCTGTTCCTGAAGTCCCTTGCGCAGCGCGTCCGTCAATGACCACTGGGCCGACTTGGAGGCGGCGTATCCGGGGAAGCCCGGCTGCCCGACCCAGGACGCCACCGACAGCATGTTCACCAGCGCGCCACCGCCGTTGCGGGCGAGGATCGGGGCGAACGCCCGGGAGACGGCCCAGGTGCCGAAGTAGTTGACCTCCATCGCCTGACGGGCGGCCGCGAAGTCGCCCTCCAGGAGTCCCGTGCCGGAGCCTCCCACGCCCGCGTTGTTGATCACGATGCTGACATCGTCCGCGACGGCAGCGGCCTCGGCGATCTGCTCCCGCTTGGTGACGTCCAGACGCAGCGGGGTGAGGCCCTGGTCAACCACGCCGGCCGGATCGCGGACACCGGCGTAGACCTTCGCCGCGCCGTACTCGATCAGCGCTCGGGCGAACGCACGGCCGATACCGCGATTGGCCCCCGTGACCAGGGCGACCGATCCTTTGATATCCATCGTGTTCCCTCTTTCCTCTGGCTATACAAATAGAAGCTCGCCCGCGCGACTCAGTCCTCTGACCCGCGATTGGCCACAAAGGCCACGTCGGCGCAGGGCACCTCACGGCCTTCCTCGTCGATGAACCCCACGCTCACGGCCTCACCGGTGGAGCGTGTGCGCCGGAGAGACGAGGGGCCCGACGGGCGGGGGCGGTGGCGGTCGCCCCACTGCTGAAGCGCGGCCAGCACAAGGCGCAATTCCTCTCCGGCCTGCGTCAGGTGGTAGCTCCGCCGATGCCTGCTGCCGGGCTCCTGATACGTCCGCGTCCGCAACACCCCGGCCTCGACGAGGAGCTTGAGCCGGGCGCTGAGCAGGTTCGGCGCGACACCGAGAGACGACTGCATCTCGGCGAATCGGTGCCTGCCCCCGAAGACTTCGCGCAGCACCAGCAGAGACCAGCGCTCACCCAGAATCTGCAGGCTCCGCTCGATGGAACAGGCCGGCTCGTCATCGATGGACCCTGAGATCTTCTTCCCGGACGACACCGCACACCTCCCGCCAGACATGACTCAATCCTCTGCTCATGAGCGTACACCCTAGATATAATTTAACTATCCAGGCATATCGAAAGGAGCACAGATCGAGTCACCTACTTGACCGGTGACGCATGCGGCTGCGACTATCGTTGGACCATCGAAACGACAAGGAACGATGCGATGTCGAATAAGCGGGAAGTGCCAGATGTCACGGAAGCGGCGCGCCGTGCCCGGTTCGGCAAGCTGCCGGAGCGGATCCGCCTGGAGGACACCGTGGAGGAGAGGGCGGCGATAGCGCCGGACCCCGCCAAGGACACGTACAACCCCGACGAGTGGCTCGTTCGCTACTGCCTGTGAGCCCAGTCGCTCGCACGAGGAAGGATTCCCGTGCTGACAGCCAGAGTTTTGAGGGCGACCGCAGTGGCCGTGGTCATCGTGGCCGTCGCCCTCGGTTGCTTCACCCAGGTCTTCTGATCCGCGTTTCGCTCCCCTCCGCCAGGTAGGACTTCACCTCGGCGAGACGCCGATCCGATCAGCCGGGCAGGTCCCCGTCGCGCGCCTCCCGGGCGTGCGCGGGACGCTGCCGTTCGAGTTCGACGTAGCGGGCACGCATCGCGTCGCTGGCGGCCGGCCCCGCGGTGAACACGAAGGCCTCGCCGTCGTCGAGGCTTCGGCCGGTACGCGCGTCCACCATGACGGGTTCGACCTCCTCGCCGGTCCGGGCGTCGACCAGGATCATGGCGCGCTCCTCCGGCGCGAGGTGCTGATTGCCCCACGCGGCCAGGGCGACGACCACGGGCCGCAGCGAACGGCCGCGTTCGGTCAGCACGTATTCATGGCGCACCGGGTTGGTCTGATAGGGACACCGCTCCAGGAGGCCGTCCGCCACCAGGGCCTTCAGGCGCGTGGTGAGCATGCTGGTGGAGATGTTCAGGCTCTGCTGGAACTGATCGAAGCGCGTATAGCCGTCGAAGGCGTCGTGGAGGATCAGCAGCGTCCACCACTCCCCCACGTGCTGAACCGTGGTCGACAGCGGACACTCACGGTCCTCCAGCCTGATCCGGCTTGCCATGGCGACGCCCTCCCGAGTTACTGCTAAAGTGAAAGTTACTTGCTTCTATTTTAGCAGTCGCAAGGGATGCGCTCGCGTGCGTCCCGGAACGGACAGCCTTGCCCACCTCCCTCGATGACTCTCTCGCCGGCCGTCGCGCACTCGTCACCGGTGGCACCAAGGGCGCCGGAGCGGCGATCGCCGCCCGGTTGCGGACGGCCGGTGCGACCGTGCTGGTCACCGCCCGCTCCCAGCCCGAGGACGTCCCCGACGACGACTTCATCGGCGCCGACCTGACCACACCGCACGGCGCCGAACACGTCGTACGGGAGACGAATCGGCGCCTCGGCGGCATGGACATCCTGGTCCATACGCTCGGCGGCTCGGCCGCGCCCGCCGGCGGCTTCGAGGCGATGTCCGAAGAGATCTGGCAGCAGGAGCTCAACCACAACCTGCTCGCCGCCGTCCGCCTGGACCGCGCCCTGATCCCGGGCATGATCGAACGTGGCCGGGGTGCGGTGGTCCACGTCTCCTCGATCCAGCGCCGGATGCCACTGTGGAACGGCACGCTGGCCTACGCCTCCGCCAAGGCGGCTCTCAGCACCTACAGCAAGGGCCTGGCGAACCAAGTGGCACCGCTCGGTGTGCGGGTGAACACGGTCTCCCCCGGGTTCATCCAGACCAGTGCGGCGGACGCCCTCATCGACCGCATCGCCCAGAAGACCGGCGACCGGGAATCCGCTCTGGCGTCGCTCATGGATTCCCTCGGCGGCATCCCCCTCGGGCGTCCCAATCGCCCTGAGGAAGTCGCCGAACTCGTCGCCTTCCTCGTCTCCGACCGGGCCTCCGCCATCGTCGGCGCCGAACACGTCATCGACGGCGGCACCGTTCCCGCACTCTGAGCACCATCCCTTCCGGGAACGGCCCGCGAACCACCCTTAAGAAAACCATCAGCGAGGCAGCCATGACCGACGACACCACGCCCTTCGATGCCACCGACCTGCCCGACATCGTCAAGCGGTATCTGAAGGCGCACAACGAGCACGACCTGCCCGCGGCCTCAGCCGCACTGACGCCGGACGCGACCGTCATCGACGACGGCCGCACCTACGAGGGCATCCCGGCCATCGAGCGGTGGCTGAACCGCGCCACCTCCGAGTACACCTACACCACCACGTTCATCGGGGCCGAGCACGACGGCCCGGACCGCTACACCGTCACCCAGCGTCTCGAGGGTGACTTCCCCGGCGGCACCGTCGACCTTCGCTATCGCTTCACCCTGGACCAGGGCCTGATCAGCCACCTCACCATCGCCCCCTGACGCACCGCGCCGTGGCGGCACACGGTACTTCAGCAGCCGTCCACGTCAGTCCGTCCGGCCACCGCCGCCGCCGGGCGTGGCGCCCCGCACACCACCGGCGCGCACCACGTTGCGGAGGGGCTCCCCGCGGTCCAGGCGGTTGATGTTGGCCGCGATATCCGTGGCGCGGGCCGCGAAAGTCTCCTCGGTGTGGCCCGAGTTGTGCGGTGTCATCACCACATTGGGCAGGGTGGGGAACGGCAGGCGGCTCGGCGCGTGCGGAGGCCCGGCCCACCACACGTCCAGGGCGGCGCCGGCGATGGCGCCGGTCGAGAGCGCCTCGTACAACGCCTCTTCCTGGACGACCGGGCCACGGGCGACGTTGACGAGGAGGGATCGCGGGCCCATCGCGGCGAGTTCGGCCGGGCCGATCAGTCCGCGGGTCGCGGGGCTCAGCGGAACGGTGACCACGACGATGTCGGATTCGGCCAGCAGGTCCGGGAGCCGCTCCGGGCCACCCACCCAGTCGGGACGCAGGCCCTCCGGCAGAGGGGCCGACGGATCGCGGCGCACCGCCCGCACACCCAGGCCGACCGCCTGACACAACCGGCCGATCTCCCTCCCCGTCTCGCCGAAGCCGATGACTCCGACACGGCGGCCCCGCAAGGTGTCCCCGAAGGGCAGCGCGGAATCCACGGCGACGTTCCGCCACCGTCCGGCGCGCAGCTCCCGGTCGGCGGCGAGCACACGCCGGGACAGCATCCGCACGCACATCAGGACGTGTTCGGCGATCGACCTGCCGTGGTGGTGGGTGTTGGCCACGGTCACATCCGGCCCCAGCGCCTCCAGGGGGATGCCGTCGTAGCCCGCGCCGACGACATGGACGAGGCGGAGCCGGCCGGCTCGCCGCGCATCGTCCTCGGTGAGCTGGGAGCCCACGTACACATCGACGGTGGCGATGGCGTCGGCGATCCGCGCCGCGTCCCAGCCGGAGGCGTCCAGCCACTCGTGCGGGCCCTCGATCCGCGCCCTCAGCCGCTCGGTGAATCTGCTCAGGATCCGGTGGTTGAGCATGATGCGCATACTGGCCATGACCGCCGTCCTCATATGTAGCCGCTGTCTTCATTTCTGCACAGGGCTGTTGAGGCTGTCAATGATTCGGCCGTCCCGGCTATCACCCCCTTCACCTGGGCTTGCTGTCAGATCTCTTGACGCACCGGCACCTCAGGTTTAGCTTCAGCGTCCACAAATACAGACCGGGTACGCAAGTGTAGACAGCGATGTCGACTGTCGTTCTCGGGCGGCAACCCGCCACCACCCTCGGAGATACGCCGACGATGAAGTCCTCCGTACCCTCCAGTCCGCCCCCGGAACGGGGCCGGGCCCATACAGTTCTCGCCCTTCTGGCCACGGGCACGATGCTGCTCACCAGCGCGTGCGCCGTGGCGAACAGTGACACGGCGGGTGATGCCGGCAGCGCGGACGGGCGCACCCTGCGGGTGGTCCTCACCCAGGAACCGCCGACGCTGGAACCCTGTGAGTCATCGCTGACCGCGACCGGTGTCGTCGTCCGCTCCAACATCACCGAACCGCTGGTGGAACGGGACCCCACGTCGGGCAAGCTGGAGCCGCTGCTGGCGACCGGCTGGCGGCAGACGAAGCCCACGACGTGGACCTTCGACATCCGCCCGGGGGTGACCTTCCAGAACGGGCAGCCGTTCACGGCGAAGGACGCCGCGTTCTCCATCGACCGCGCCGTCAACTCCGATCTCGCCTGCAACGTGGACGGCTATGTCTTCGGCGACGCGAAACTCGACGTACACGCCGTCAGCCCCACCCGGCTGACCGTCACCACCGAGAAGACCGACCCCATCCTCCCGCTGCGGCTCAGCTTCGTCGAGATCGTGCCGCGCACCACCGACACCAAGGCCAAGGTGCGCATACCGATCGGGACCGGCCCCTACGCCGTCACGTCGTGGCAGACCGGCGTCTCGATCTCCCTTGCCCGCAACGCCGATTACTGGGGGAAGGCACCGGCCTACCCCCGGGCCAGGTATGTCTGGCGGAGCGATGCGAGTGTCCGTGCCGCGATGATCGACAAGGGCGAGGCCGATATCGCGACGGCGCTGGACCACACGAGCGCCGAGGCGGGCAACACCGTCGCCTACCCCAACAACGAGACGACCGCCCTGCGTCTGGACGGCCGTGAGGCGCCGCTCAACGACATCCGGGTGCGCAAGGCGATCGGCATGGCCGTCGACCGCAAGGGCATCATCGGCGCTCTTCTCGGCGGACTGGCCAAGCCCGCCGCGCAATTGGTCCCGCCCGGCGTGGTGGGCCACAACGACGACCTCGCCCCCGCCCCGTACCAGGAGGCCGCCGCCCGCGCGCTGGTGAAACAGGCGGCCGCCGACGGGGTCCCGGTGCACCGGCGGATCACCCTCGTCGCACGCAACGGCATGTTCGCCGGAATCGCGGAGGTGACCGAGGCCCTGCAGTACGAGATGGCGCGGGTGGGGCTGAACGTGAGGATACGCATGGCGGACACCGCCACCCATCTTCAGTACCAGCTGCGTCCGCTGCCCCGCGGTGTCGGGCCGGTGGCGCTGCTGATCATGCACGGCAACCAGGCCGGGGACGCGGCCTTCACCACGAGTCAGTACCTGCAGAGCGACGGCCCCCAGTCCACCTTCGGCACCAGGGACCTCGACCGGCGCATCGCCGCGGCGGACGCGCTCTCCGGCAAGGCCCGGCAGAAGGCGTTCGCCGATGTGCTCGCCTACCAGAACACATCGGTTGTGCAGTACGCCTACCTGGCTCATATGCGCGGACTGCTCGGACTGTCGCCGTCGGTGCGGTACCGCCCGGACTCCGCCACCGGGGACGAGATGCGGCTCTCCGAGGTCAGTCCGGCGCCGGCGGGGAGGCGCTGATATGACGTCCTTCCTGCGCAAGCGCATCGTCTCCAGCGCGATCCCGCTGGTGTTCGTGGTGCTGGGCGTGTTCTGCCTGGCCCGCCTGACCGGCAGCCCCGTCGACCTCTACCTCCCGCTGAGCGCCACTCCCCAGCAGCGCGCGGAATTCTCCGCCGCCCACGGCTTCGACGACTCCATTCCGGTGCAGCTGTGGGACTACCTCACCAATGCCGCGCAACTCGACTTCGGCACCTCGTTGCGCACCGGCGAGTCGGCCGGTTCGATGGTGCTCAAGGCGTTCCCCGTCACGCTCCAACTCGCCGGGATGACCATGCTCCTGGCCATCCTCGGGGCGCTGCTGGTCGGAAGCCTCGCCGCCTACCGGCCCAACTCGCTCATCGACCGGATCGCCGGTCTGCTGTCGATGACCGCGGCCAGCATCCCCGACTTCTGGTTCGCGATCATGGGTGTGCTGGTCTTCGGAGTGGGTCTGGACTGGCTGCCGACCTCCGGCACCCTGGGCGGCCCCGAGATCTGGGTGCTGCCCATCGCCACCTTGCTGATCCGCCCGTTCGGCGTGCTGGTGCAGGTGGTGCGCGGCAGCATGGTCGGCGCGCTGTCCGCGCCCTACGTCAAGGTCGCGCGCAGCAAGGGAGCCGACCCCAGGCGCGTGGTGTTCGGGCACGCCCTGCGCAACTCCATCACGCCCGTGCTGACCGTCGCCGGGGATCTCACGGTCGGTCTCGTCAACGGGGCGGTGATCGTAGAAACGATCTTCGGCTGGCCCGGGATCGGCAAGCTCATGATCGACTCGATTCTGCAGCGCGACTTCGCGGTGTTGCAGGCCGCCGTTCTGATCACGGCGGTGACGATCTTCGCGCTGAACATCGTCATCGACGTCTGCCACGCCCTGATCGACCCCCGAGTGCGCCAGGCGGTGCCGGCGTGAGCGAAGGAGCCACCATGACCGAGCCCGCCGATTCCGCCGACCGCCCCTCCGGCGAAGCCGCCCCGTCACCCACCCGACCGCCCCGCTGGTGGCTGCTGCTCGGCCGGGACCGGGGCGCGGCCGTCGCCGCCGTCGTCCTCGCCACGGTGTTCCTGGTCGCGCTGTTCGGCCGGCTGTTCATCGGGGACCGAGCGGTGCGGCAGGACCTCCGCGCCTCGCTGCGGCCGCCCTCCCTCGACCACGGCTTCTACGGGCTGCTGGGCACCGATGTGCTGGGGCGCAGCGTGCTGGCCCGGCTGGTGGACGCCGCCGGGACGACGCTGTCCGTCGCGGTGCCCGCGGTGCTGTGCTCGCTGCTGATCGGCTCGGCCCTGGGGCTGTGGGCCGGATACCACGGAAGGATGCGCGAGAACGTGGCGATGCGTGTCGCCGACGTGATCCTCAGCTTCCCGTCCCTGCTGATCGCGGTCGTCGTGCTGTATGTCTTCGCGCCCAGCGCGATGAACATCGTGCTGATCCTCGCCATCGCGCGGGTCCCGGTCTATCTGCGCACCGCCCGCGCGGAGTCGGCCGAGCTCAGAAGCCGGCTGTTCGTCGACGCGGCCCGGACCTTCGGCACACCGAGCCGGAACATCATCTACCGGCACATTCTGCCGATCGCGCTGCCCACGCTGCTGACCGTGGCCACGCTCGACTTCTGTTTCGTCATGCTGACCGAGTCGTCCTTGAGTTTCCTCGGCATCGGCATCCAGCCGCCCGATGTGAGCTGGGGGCTGATGGTGGCCCAAGGGCGCCAGTACCTCCAGACGGCCTGGTGGATCGCCGTGCTGCCGGGCTTCGCGATCGTGCTCACCACGGTGTCGGCCACGGTGCTCGCCGCCTGGGTTCGCCTGGCCACCGACCCCGCCCAGCGCTGGCGGCTGACGCTGCCCCGGAAGCGGCGCGGCAACCGCGCCGCCGTTCCCTCGGAGATGATCGCGTGAAGCCCTCCACCCTGCCCGCGCCCGCCGCGACCGGCGGTCCCGCACTCGAGGTCGAGGGGCTCTGCGTCGATCTGCGGACCCCCTCCGGCACCCTCCGTGCCGTGAACGGCGTCGGCTTCAGCGTGTGCAAGGGGCGCACGCTGGCCCTGCTGGGCGAGTCCGGCTGCGGCAAGTCGATGACCGCGCTGTCCATCGTCGGGCTGCTCGACCCGACGGCCGAGGTGACGGGCGGGTCCGTGCGGGTGTCCGGCACCGATGTGCTGCGGCTGGGCCAGGCGGGGCGCAGAAAGCTCGCCGGTCCCGTGCTGTCGATCGTCTTCCAGGACGCGCTGACCGCGCTCAACCCCGTACAGCCGGTCGGCAGGCAACTCGCCGAGCCGTTCCGGATCCATCGCGGGCTGTCGCGGCGCGATGCCCGGGAAAAGGCGGTCGAGCTGATGACCCGCGTCGGAATCCCCGAGCCGCGGCTGCGGGCCCGTGCGTATCCGCATCAGTTCTCCGGCGGTATGCGCCAGCGGCTGCTGATCGCGATGGCCGTGGCGCTGGACCCCGATGTGCTGATCGCCGACGAGCCCACGACCGCGCTCGATGTCACCGTGCAGGCGCAGATCATGCGGCTGCTGCGGGATCTGCAGACCGAGCGGGACATGGCGCTCGTGCTGATCACCCACGATCTGGCGGTGGTCGCCCAGCGCGCGGACGATGTCGTGGTGATGTACGCGGGCAATGTGGTGGAGACCGGCCCGGTGGCGGAGGTCTTCTCCCGCCCCCGCCACCCGTACACCAAGGGATTGCTCGATTCGGTGCCCGAACACGCCGTCCGGGGCGGCCCGTTGCCCGCCGTGCCGGGGAGCCCGCCCGAGCTCAGCGCGGTCCCGTCCGGCTGTGTCTTCCAGGCCAGATGTCCGCTGGCCGAGGAGCGCTGCGCCCGGGAACGTCCGCCTCTGATGTCCGTCGGGGCCTCGCGTTCGGCCGCCTGCCACTTCTCCGAGGAGCTCGACCGTGCCTGAGACGCCCCTCACCGACACCACGGCCGCGAGCCCGCGGGCCAATGGCCCGGCCACTCCCCCGCCCCTGCTCGAAGTCCGCGGTGTGACCAAGTCGTTCGGCCATGGCCGCCGGCGCCTGACCGCGCTGGACGGAGTCGATGTGCGGGTCGAGCGCGGGGAGACCCTCGGACTGGTGGGCGAGTCCGGATGCGGCAAATCGACCCTGGCCAGAGTGGTGCTCGGTCTTGAGCGGCCGGACTCGGGGACGGTGCGCTTCAACGGCACCGATCCGTTCACCCTCAAGGGCAAGGAACTGCTGGCCTGGCGGCGCCGGGTGCAGATGGTGTTCCAGGACCCCTTCGCCTCGCTCAACGCCCGGATGTCCGCGGCCGATCTCATCGGCGAGCCGTGGCGCACCCACCGCGACATCGTGCCCACGGCACAGGCGCGGGAGCGACGGGTCGGTGAGCTGCTGTCGCTGGTCGGGCTGCGGGAGAGCGACGCCCATCGCTACCCGAACGAGTTCTCCGGCGGGCAGCGGCAGCGCATCGGCATCGCCCGCGCGCTGGCCCTCGACCCCGACCTCATCGTGTGCGACGAGCCCGTGTCCGCGCTGGACCTGTCGGTACAGGCCCAAGTGCTCAATGTCCTCTCCGAGCTGCGGGAACGGCTCGGTGTCTCCTACGTCTTCATCTCCCATGACCTGTCCGTGGTCCGGCATGTCTCCGACCGGGTGACCGTGATGTATCTGGGCAAGGTCATCGAACACGGCCCCACCGAGGACGTCTTCGACCGCCCCCTGCATCCCTACACCGCCGCCCTGATGTCCGCCGCGCCCACACTCGACGTCTCCGGGCAGGCCCAGGACGACGACGAGATCCAGCTCCGCGGGGAGATCCCCTCCCCGTACGACATCCCATCGGGCTGCCGGTTCCGCACCCGCTGCTGGAAGAGCGAGGATCGGTGCGCCGAGCTCGCCCCTCCGGTCGTCACCCGTGACGGCACGGCGGACCCCGGGCGGGAGCCGCATGAGGGGCTGTGTCACTTCCCGCTGGGCACCGGGCCGACGGAAGCATGAGCCCGCCCGAGTTCACCCTGCTCTTCATCACGGTGGCGGTCGGGGCGCTGCTCCAGGTCTCCATCGGCTTCGGGCTCGGCCTGCTGGCCGCCCCGGTGATCGCGATATTCGACCCTTCGCTCACCCCGGTGGTGGTCCTGCTGCTCGCCACCGGAGTCACGACCGCGGTCCTGGTGCTGGAGGGCGGCCACCTGGACCTGCGCGGCGCGGGGTGGGCGCTGGCCGGGCGGGTGCCGGGCGCGGTGGGCGGCGCGGCGCTGGTCGCCGTGCTGCCCGCCCGGCAACTCGCCCTCCTCGTCGCCGTGGTCGTCCTCGCGGGCGTCGCGGTGAGCCTGCGCGGTTTCGTGCCGGCGCCGCGACGGCGTTCGGTACTGCTGGCCGGCCTGATGTCGGGGCTGATGGGCACGGCGACCTCCATCGGAGGGCCGCCGATGGCCATGGTCTGGCAGCGCCTGAGCGGTCCGCGGCTGCGCGCCACGATGAGCGGGTTCTTCCTGGCCGGTTCCGTGATGAGTCTGGCCATCCTGGCGGCGACCGGGGCGGTGCACACCTACAGCCTGTGGCACACCGCCCTGCTCGCCCCGGCCGCGACGATCGGGGTGCTGCTCGCCCGCCCGCTGGCGAGCAGAATGGACATGCGGCGCACCAGGGGCGTCGCCATGGTGCTCGCGGTGGTGAGCGCGACCGTGCTGGTGGTCCAGCAGTTCGTCTGAGCCGAGCCGCATGTCCGCCACTGCCCCGGACTCGGGGAGTCTCAGCCCTCCGCTGCCACGGGGGCGGCCCGGCGCTCTCCGGTGACCTTGGAGGAGGGCAGCCGCCCGGCCTTGGAGGTACCGGTCATCGTCTCGCCGTCGACCGTCATCGTGAACGCGAGGTTCAGACGCATGGGCTTGGTGATGGCCTGACGCCAGGTGAGCTGGTCGCCCTCGAGTGCCACATCGACCAGCGGGACCTCCTCCCCCGCGCCGTGGGCCGTACCGGTCAATGTGCCGTCCTCGTGGCGGAATTCGGCCACGGCCTTGATCCGGCCGATGGGGGTGGACATGGACAGATCCCAGGTGCCTTCAACGGACATGGTGGTGTGCTTCCTTGACGTGGGCCGGGGCGGGTTGCGCCGGGGGCGGTGTGGTCACAGGGCGACGGGCGACGGCCCGTGGTGGCGCCAGGGGGTGCCGCGGCGCTCGTAGGCGAACAGCTCCTCGACGGCGTGGGCGATCCGCGGCCCCAGTTCGCGCTCCAGCAGATACAGGCCCAGATCGAGCCCGGAGGTGACACCGGCGCCGGTGACGAGGTCGCCGTCGTCGACGACACGGGCCCTGACCGCGTTGACACCGGTGGCGTCCAGCATGTCCAGGCCCATGTGGTGGGTGGTGGCGTAGCGGCCCTCCAGCAGACCGGCCATGGCCAGGACGAGCGAGCCGCCGCACACCGTGGCGACAATCACCTCCGGACGGTCCATGGCCGCCTTCAGCAGCCCCGGCAGGCCGGTGTTCACGGCGCGGCCCAGAGTTACGGGAATGAATTCGTGCTCCCGCCACTCGCCCGCGTCCGCATCCGCGTCGAGATCGGGGACCTCGCCGGGTTCTCCGATCCGGCCGGCCGCACCGGGGACCACGACCAGGTCCGCCCTCGCGGGATCCAGGGCGGCCGTGGCGCGCAGCGGCACACCACCGACCCCGCTCACCACCTCTCGCGGTCCCTCGGCGGACACCAACTCGGCGCGCAGCGCTCCCTCGGCAGCCATGCCACCGGCGACCAGCACTTCGTAGGGGGCGAGCACATCGAGGAGGTCGAAGCCGTCGAACAGGACGATTTGGGCGAGCATGAAATGTCCCCTCACATGCGGTAATGACCAGTCCGTCTGGCCCTGTTCCGACGCTATGCGTGGGCGGAGACGGCTCCCAGTGGCACGAGGGACATGGTGCAACGGAATATCGCCAAGCGGGGCCGGAGGGTGCCGATGGCAGGCGTCTCAGGCCGCGTCGGGCGGCATGTTGTACGGCGTGACGACCTGGATGGGCGAGGGCAGGGCGGGGCCGTCGTCGGGCAGGGCCCCGTGGGCCCGCATGATGATCTGGCAGGCGCGGCGCATGTCCTGGCGCAGGTCGTGGTGGAGCACCGCGGACAGCCGGCGCTCGCGCAGCAGCCGGGTGTTGTCGTGGTCGAGGTCGTGGGCGATGAACACCTCGTAGGCGCGGCCCAGTTCCTCGAAGGCGTGAATCGTCGCGGTGTTGCCGCCACCGATCGAGTAGACCGCCCGGATCTCCGGGTCCTGGCGCAGCGCCCGCAGGACCAGCTCCCGCTGGGTGGCGTCCAGACCGTCGCTGTCGGTGACCTCGACCAGCGTGCGCCCGGGATGGGCGTTGCGCAGGGCGCTGCGGAACCCCATCTCGCGTTCCTCCTCCCCGCGGAAGAAGCCGCGGCTGATGGTGGTGAGCACATTGCCGGGGCGGTCGCCGAGCCACTGTCCCAGGAGGTACGCGGCGGTGGCCCCGGCCGCGCGGTTGTCGATGCCGACGTAGGACCGGCGCGCGCTGCCGGGCAGATCGGTCACCAGGGTCACGACCGGTATGCCCACGGCGGCCAGGCGGCCGACGGCGGCCGTGATCTCCGGGACGTCGGGCGCCTTGAGGACGACCCCCTGGGAGCCGCCGCGCTCGGCGACACGGTCCAGGGTGGCGATCAGCTCCTCGACCGGACCGGTCTCGCGGAAGTGGAAGCGCGACCGCATGACCGCGGGGCGCAGCGCCGGCAGCTCCGCCTCCAGGGCGGCGCGGACCGCCAGGGAGAAGCGCTCCGGCGCCTGCATCACGATATCGATCATGAAGGTGCGGCCGCCGATGCGGACCTGGGTCCGCTGCCGGTCCAGGTCCTTGATCGCCTGGTGGACCTCCCGGGTGGTGCTCTCGCGCACGCCGCCCCGGTTGTTCAGCACCCGGTCGACGGTGGCCACGCTCAGGCCCGCCTGCCGGGCGATCTCCCGGATCGGATACGGATGGGACATCGGCGCGCCTCCCTGAGGGGTTTTTGATGGACTGCTGAGGATTGCCCGATGCTCGGCTGATCACAACACTGGCAGAAAGCCGCAGCCCACGGGAAGGATCGGAAAGCATCATGTCCCTCGTCGCTCCGAGGTCTCCTGCCTGGCTCAGTGAGGCCGACTGCACTCTCGACGCCTTCCGCACCCTGGTCGAGCGGACCACCGACCCCGGCGACCATCCCGGTGCCGACGCCGTGGAGCACAACGTCCCCGTCTACGACGGCGACCGTCTGCGGGCCCGGGCCGCCACGGCCCCCGGCCGCCGGGAGGCGCAGGCGGAACTGGTGGACGCCCTGCTGGACGGCCCCGGCATCGTGGTGTTCAAGGGCGCCTTCCCCGACCCGTCGGTCCTCGACCGGGCCACCGAGGCGTTCACCGAACTGATCGAGCGGGAACGGGCGGCGGGCGCCGCCCGCGGTGACCACTTCGCCAAGCCCGGCGCCAACGACCGGGTGTGGAACGCGCTGGAGAAGCTGGCCCTGAGCGCGCCGGAGGTCTTCGCCGACTACTACGCCAATGACCTCATCGCCCTCGTGGCCACCGCCTGGCTGGGCCCCGGCTACCAGATCACCTCACAGATCAACCAGGTCAACCCGGGCGGCGCGGCCCAGAGCGTGCACCGCGACTACCACCTGGGCTTCCTCTCCGAGGCGGGGGCCGCGGCCTATCCGGCCCATGTCCACCGGCTCTCCCCCGTGCTGACCCTGCAGGGCGCGGTCGCCCACTGCGCCATGCCCGTCGAGTCCGGCCCGACGCTCTACCTGCCGTACTCGCAAGCGTACGAGCCCGGCTATCTGGCCTGGCGCCGCCCGGAGTTCATGGCCTACTTCGCCGAGCACCACGTCCAGTTGCCGCTGGAGGCGGGCGACGCGGTCTTCTTCAACCCCGCGCTCTTCCACGCCGCCGGGCACAATCGCTCCACGGACATCCGGCGGATGGCGAATCTGCTGCAGATCTCCTCCGCCTTCGGCCGCGCCATGGAGACCGTCGACCGTGAGGCGGTGGTCGACGCCGTCTTCCCCGTGCTGCGGCAGCGCAAGGCCGAAGGCGCCTCGGAGGACTGGCTGCACAACGTCGTCGCGGCCTGCGCCGAGGGCTACCCCTTCCCCACCAACCTCGACCTCGACCCGCCCGTCGGCGGCCTCGCCCCGGACTCCCAGGCCGACATCGTCCGGCGCGCCCTGGAGCAGGACTGGACCCCGGACGCCCTGCGCGCCCAGCTACGGGCCGGCGCCGAGCGCCGCGAGAGCTGAAGGAGACGGACCGCTCATGGGACTGCTGCAAGGCAAGATCGTCCTGGTCAATGGCGGCAGCCAGGGAGTCGGCGCCGGCATCGTCCGCGCCACCGCCCGTGAAGGGGCCACGGTCGCCTTCACCGGTCGCCGCCCCGACGTCGGCGAGCCGCTGGCCGGGGAACTCACCGCCCAGGGAGCCACCGTCTCCTTCGTCCGCGCCGACCTGGCCGATCCCGCGCAGGCACGGGGCAGCGTGGCGGAAGTGGTGGCGGCCCACGGCAGGATCGACTGCCTGGTCAACTCCGCCGGGCTCACCTCCCGCGGGACACTGCTGGACACCACCCCCGAACTCTTCGACGCACATATCGCGATCAATCTGCGCGCCCCGTTCTTCGCCATGCAGGCCGCCGTCGCCGACATGGTGGCCAGGAAGGCTCCGGGCACCATCGTCAACATCATCTCCAACTGCGCACACGGCGGGTATCCGTTCCTGGCGCCGTACTCCGCCGCGAAGGCCGGGCTCGCGGGCCTGACCCGCAACGCCGCCCACGCGCACCGCTGGGACCGCGTCCGGATCAACGGCCTGAACATCGGCTGGACCGAGACCGAGGGCGAGGACGCCGTCCAGCGCGCCTTCCACGGCGCCGGCGACGACTGGCGCGAGGAGGCGGCCCGCGCCCAGCCGATGGGCAAGCTCGGCCAGGTCGACGAGATAGCCGATTTCGTCGTCCTCCTGCTCTCCGACCGCAGCGGCGTCGTCACCGGCTCGGTCATCGACTGGGACCAGATCGTCCTCGGCGGACTCGGCTGACCCGCCGCGCCACACCGTCAAAGCCCACGCCGTCAAAGCCCGCACCGCCAAAGCCGCACCCCCTCATAACCCGCACCGTCAGAAAGGGCACAACTCCCCATGCGTATCGGCATCATGGGCCTGGGCCGGATCGGCGCCTTCCACGCCGAGACCCTGTCCACGCTCGACGCGGTGGACTCCCTCGTGGTCACCGACCCGGTCGCCGCGGCCGCCACCACCGCCGCCGAGCGGTTCGGCGCCCGGGCGGTCGCCTCGCCGGAGGCCGTGCTCGCCGCCGGTGTGGACGGCGTCGTGATCGCCGCGGCGACCGACGCCCACCCCGAGCTCATCCTCGCCGCCGTACGGGCGGGCGTGCCGGTCTTCTGCGAGAAGCCGGTGGCGCGCACGATCGCGGAGAGCCTCGACGTCCTCCGCGCGGTGAAGGACAGCGGCGTGGAGGTCCACATCGGCTACAACCGGCGCTTCGACCCCGGGTATATGGCGGCGCGGAAGGCGGTGGTCAGCGGTGAGCTGGGGCCGCTGACCACCGTGCGCTCCACCACCCTGGACCCCGAACCGCCTCCGGCCGCCTATGTGGCCGTCTCCGGCGGCATCTTCCGCGACTGCGCCGTGCACGACTTCGACACCGTCCGCTGGATCACCGGCCGCGAGGTCACCGAGGTCTACGCGACCGGCGCCAACCGCGGCGCCGAGTACATCGCGGCCGCCGGAGACGTGGACACCGCCTCCGCCCTCCTCACCCTGGACGACGGCACCCTCGCCGTGGTCTCCAACACCCGCCACAATCCGCGCGGTTACGACGCCCGCCTGGAGCTCCACGGCATGACGGACAGCATCGCCGCGGGCCTGGAGGACAATCTGCCGCTGCGCTCCGTCGAACCGGGCGCCACCTTCCCCGGCGGCACACCGCACCACTTCTTCATGGACCGCTTCGCCACCGCCTACCGGGCCGAGCTCACCGCCTTCACCGAAGTGGCGGCGGGTCTGCGGCCCTCCCCCTGCACCGTCGCCGACGCCGTCGAGGCCGGCTGGATCGCCGAGGCATGCACGCTGTCCCTGCACGAGCACCGCCCCGTGAGCATGGAAGAGGTACGGAAGGCATGACGACAGCCGAACCGCTGCGCATCGGGATCCTGGGCGCCGCCCGGATTTCCGCGCTCTCCCTCGTCGGCCCCGCCCGTGCGGGTGGCCACCGCCTCGTCGCGGTGGCCGCCCGCACCCGGGGCCGGGCCGATGCCTTCGCCGCCGAGCACGGTGTCGAGCGCGTCCTCGGCTCCTACGCCGAGGTGATCGACGACCCCGAGGTGGAGGTCGTCTACAACCCGCTGGCCAACAGCCTGCACGGCCCGTGGAACCTCGCCGCCCTCGCCGCGGGCAAACACGTCCTGAGCGAGAAGCCCTCGGCGAGCAACACCGAGGAGGCCACCGAGGTGCGCGACGCCGCCGCCAAGGCGGGCACCGTCTTCATGGAGGGTTTCCACTACCTCTTCCACCCGGTCACCCGCCGCCTCCACGAACTGCTGGGCTCCGGGGAACTCGGGGAGCTGCGGCACGTCGAGACCATGGTCGCCATGCCCGCTCCGCCCGGGTCCGACCCCCGCTGGTCCCTCCCGCTGGCCGGGGGTGCCCTCATGGACCTGGGCTGCTACAGCCTGCACGCCCAGCGCACCCTCGCCCCCTGGGCCGGTGGCCTCCCACACCTGGTCACCGCCCGCGGCGGCGCACGGCAGGGCGCACCGGATGTCGACGAGTGGCTGGACGCGGAACTGGCCTTCCCGAACGGCGCCACCGGATCCGCCCGCTGCCATATGGCGTACGGGGACGTGCGGATGAGCTTGCGGGTCGTCGGCTCGCGGGGCGAGGCGACGGCCGTGAACTTCGTCCAGCCCCACCTGGACGACCGTGTCCTGATGCGCACGGCCGCGGGTGACCGGACCGAGGAGCTGGGCAAGCGCTCCTCGTACACCTACCAGCTGGAGGCGTACGCCGCTCATCTACGGCATGGCGCGCCGCTTCCGCTGGACGCCGAGGACGCGCTGACCACCATGTCCCTGATCGATGAGTGCTACCGCACCGCCGGGTTCCCGCCCCGGCCCCGCACCACGGCGCCCGCCTCGGGCTGAGCCCGCACGCACGGGGGCACGGTCGCCGGCGTGCCCCCGCCGGTCGGCCTGCCCCCAGCCGCCGGCTCAGCTCTCCGTGTCGGGCGTCGACCCCGGCCGGGCCGCCGCGGGCGCGCCCACCCGCAGTCCGTCCATGACCAGGTCCAGAAGCCGTCTGGCGCGCACCGGCCCCTGGTCATCGGGGCTGATCTGCCACAGACCGGAGATGGCGAGCAGGAAGTCGTCGGTGGTCACGTCCGGGCGGATCGTGCCGACCTCCTCGTTCGCCTTCAGCAGAAGCGCGACGGCCTCGGTCATCTGGCCGTGTCCCGGTTTCTTCTGGCCGCAGGTGGTGCTGAGGGCCTTGTGCAGCGCGTCGGCCAGACCGGCCTTGGCCATGGCGAACCGGGCGAGGTGCCCCATCCACTCCCGCAGCGCCTCATCCGGCGCGCGGGTACGGAGCAGCTCGGCCGCGATGTCCGCGACCTGCAGCATCTCGTGGCGGTAGATCTCCAGCACGAGGGCCTCGCGGCTGGGGAAGTTGCGGTACAGCGTTCCCTGCCCGACGCCCGCCTTCTTCGCGATGGTGCTCAGGGGGACATCGGCCGAACGGGTCAGCTCCGCGAGCGCCACTTCCAGGATGCGCTCGCGGTTGGCTTGCGCGTCCGAGCGCAGACGCGCGTCCTTGTCTACCCGCACTCGTCCTCCTTCCGGACACCGCCAAAGCGCCGACCTTGCCCACCGGACAGCTGTCCGCTAAGTTTCATGCACAGCGGACAAGTGTCCGCTTAGGTCCACCTTACCGGCTGAAACGGCCCGTGGGGATGGCCGGAACCGAGCGCCGACCGGCATTCTCACGCATTCCCACCCCCCGGGACCTCCTCATTGGACGACTTCGACGCGCACGACATCCGCGAAAGAAGGCTGATCATGGCCCCATCGACGTCCAGCGTCATCACGCTGACCATCAACGGCGAGAAGTACACGCTGCCCGTCGACCACCGCACCACCCTGCTCGACGCCCTGCGTGAGCATCTCGATCTCACCGGGACCAAGAAGGGCTGCGACCAGGGCCAGTGCGGCGCCTGCACGGTACTGCTCGACGGCCGCCGCGCCGTCTCCTGTCTGCAGCTCGCGGTGGCAGCCGAGGGCCGCGACGTCACCACGATCGAGGGCGTGGCCGACGGCGACCGGCTGCATCCGGTGCAGCAGGCGTTCCTCGACCTCGACGGCTACCAGTGCGGCTACTGCACCCCGGGGCAGATCTGTTCCGCCCTCGCCGTGATCGAGGAACACGCGGCGGGCTGGCCGAGCGCGGTCACCGCCGACGTCCGCCCCGAAGCGGGGCCACCACCGCTGACCGCCGATGAGATCCGGGAGCGGATGAGCGGCAACCTGTGCCGCTGCGGCGCGTATGTGTCGATCGTGCAGGCGGTCGCGCAGGCGGCCGAGGTGCAGGCGACCGGAACTGAGGAGGCCGTCGCATGAAGGAGTTCGGCTACCAGCGCGTCCTCGACGTCTCCGAGGCGATCGCCGTACTCGGCGCCGATCCCGACGCACGGTTCCTCGGCGGCGGCACCAATCTGGTCGATCTGATGAAGACCGGCATCGAGCGGCCGGGACGCCTCGTCGACGTCCGCGAACTGCCCCTGGACGGCATCGAGGCGACGCCGGACGGCGGTCTGCTCATCGGGGCCACCGTCACCAACAGCGATCTCGCCGCCCACCCCGAGGTGCGGCGCCGCTACCCGGCCCTCGCCCAGGCCGTCCTGGCCGGTGCGTCCGGGCAGCTGCGCAACATGGCCACCGTCGGCGGGAATCTGCTCCAGCGCACCCGCTGCGGCTACTTCACCGATGTGGCGGGGCCCTGCAACAAGCGCCTCCCCGGCAGCGGCTGCCCGGCCATCGAGGGTGAGCACCACAACCACGCGATCCTCGGCGCCTCCGAGCACTGCGTGGCCACCCACCCCTCGGACATGGGGGTCGCACTCGCCGCCTTCGACGCCGTCGTACGGTACGAAACCGCCGACGGGCCGGGCGAGTTGCCGCTCTCGGACTTCTATCTGCCCGTGGGCGACACCCCGCACCTGGAGACGGCGCTGCCCTCCGGCGCGCTGATCACCGGCGTCACCCTGCCCCGGCCCCGGTCGCCGCGCACTCCCGCTACCGCAAGGTCCGCGAGCGCGCGTCCTACGCCTTCGCCATCGGCTCGATCGCCGCCGCCCTCGACGTCCGGGACGGCGTCGTCCACGAGGTCCGCCTCGCCTTCGGAGCGGTCGCCTCCCGGCCGTGGCGGGCCCTGGAGGCCGAGCGGGCGCTGACCGGAGGCCCGGCGACCGCCGAGGCGTTCGCCGCCGCCGCGGACGCGGAGCTGGCCGCCGCCGAGGCACTGCCCCACAACGGATACAAGGTGCCGCTGATGCGCAACCTCGTCGTGGCCCTGCTGACCGAACTCGCCGAGGAGGCCGCCCGATGACCACGACGACCGGAACCACCACGACGACGGGGGCCCTGGGCACCGCGCGCACCCGCGTCGAGGGCCGGGAAAAGGTCACCGGGGCGGCCCGCTACTCGGGCGACATCCCGCTGCCCGAACTCGCCCACGGCTGGCTGGTGTTGTCCACCATCGCCCGTGGCCGGGTCCGCTCGGTCGAGGCCGACTCCGTCCTCGCCATGCCCGGGGTCCTCGCGGTCCTCCACCATGAGAACGCCCCGCGCGTCAGCCTGGACTACATGGGCATGATCGGGCCGCCCGACCCGATCATCGGGGTCTTCCAGCACGACCGTGTCCCCTTCCGGGGCTGGCCGGTGGCGCTGGTCGTCGCCGAGCGGCCCGAGCAGGCCCGGGAGGCCGCGGAAGCGCTGGTGGTCCAGTACGACCAGGAGTCGCACGACATCGACTTCTTCGCCGGACACCCCAATGCGTACACCCCCGGGGACTCGCCGTTCGGTGCGGCGGAGACGACCAAGGGCGACATCGAGGCCGAACTCGCCGCCTCCACGTTCGTCGTGGACGCCGAGTACACCACCCCGGAAGAGCACCACAACCCCATGGAGCCGCACGCGGCGACGGCCCACTGGGACGGCGGTCGGCTCGAGGTCCTCGACTCCAATCAGGGCACCACCTACGTGGCCGGTGAGCTCGCGCAGATCTTCTCGCTCGACGCGGAGTCGGTGCGGGTGCGGTCCGAGCACGTCGGCGGCGGCTTCGGCTCCAAGACGGTCCGCCCGCACCAGGTGGCCGCCGCCATGGCCGCGACCGTCCTCGACCGTCCGGTCCGCGTCGTCATGACCCGCCGCCAGATGTTCTCGACCATCGGCTATCGCAGCCCCACCGCGCAGCGGGTCCGGCTCGGCGCCGACGCGTCGGGGCGGCTGCGCGCGCTCGACCACCGGTCCGAGTGCGTCACCTCGACCGTGCACGAGTTCATCGAGCGCAGCGCCACGGTGGGGCGCGTGATGTACGACGCCGAGGCGCACCACACCAGCGACCGGGTCGTACGGCTCGATGTGCCGACCCCGACCTTCATGCGCGCGCCCGGCGAGGCACCGGGCTCGTTCGCGCTGGAGTGCGCGCTCGACGAACTCGCCGAGGCGTCCGGCATCGACCCGATCGCGCTGCGCGTCCGCAATGAACCCGACCGGGGCCCCGTCTCCGGGCTGCCGTTCAGCAGCCGCAATCTGGTGGCCTGCTACGAGGAGGGCGCCCGCCGGTTCGGCTGGGCGGACCGGGATCCGCGTCCGGGGCTGCGCCGCGAGGGACGGTGGCTGCTCGGAACGGGTATGGCGGCGGCCAGCTTCCACTCCGGGGCCGGTCCGTCCACGGCGGGTGTGACGGCCGAGGCCGACGGCACCTTCACCGTGCGCATCAACGCGGCGGACATCGGGACCGGCGCCCGGACCGGCATCGCCCTGGTCGCCGCGGACGCGCTGGCAGTGGATCCGGACCGGGTCCGGGTGGTCATGGCGGACAGCGACCTCGGCCCGGCGATGATCGCCGGTGGCTCGATGGGCATGCGCTCCTGGGCGTGGGCGGTGTCGATCGCGGTGCGCGAGCTGCGCGAGCGGCTGGCCCTGGGCGGCGACATCCCGCCCGAGGGAATCACCGCGCGGTCCGACACCTCCGAGGCGATCGGCGCCCTCTCGAAGAAGGAACGGCATTCCTTCGGGGCGCAGTTCGCCGAGGTGGCCGTGGACGTCACCAGCGGGGAGGTCCGGGTGCGGCGGATGCTCGGGATCTTCGCGGCGGGCCGGATCGTCAACCCGCTGACCGCGCGCAACCAGCTCGTCGGCGGGATGACCTGGGGCATTTCCATGGCCCTGCACGAGGAGGCGGTCCGGGACCGGGCCTCGGGCGGCCATGTCGGCCCGGACCTCGCGGGCTATCACTTCGCCGCGAACGCCGATGTGCCGCTCATCGAGGCGGACTGGGTGGACGACCCGGATCCGGACGACCCGGTGGGCATCAAGGGCGTCGGTGAGGTCGGCATCGTGGGAGCCGCGGCGGCCATCGCCAACGCGGTGTGGCATGCCACCGGCGTCCGCCACCGCAACCTGCCGATCCGCCCGGACCGGGTCCTGTCGGCGGGGACAAACGTGCCGGAGCCCGGCCACGGAGGCTGACCCCGCCCTCGAGTGATCGGCGCCGGCCGGGCCCACAGCCCGGCCGGCGCCGAACTCTCGGCCGCGTTCGTCGGCCGGATACCGCCGATCGGCTGGCGCTGTGCGGCGATCCAGTCATCTTCACGCTCCGCCCGATGCCCTCCGGGCCCCCGCGGGGAACACTCGCCCAACCCGAGGAGAGCAGAGAGGGCACTGATGAGCGACGACTTCGTGCTGGACGTGACCAAGATCCGCGACGAGGCCCGCCGGAAGATGGAGGCGGGACCGGTGACGGACAGCTACGGTCTGGACAAGGACCGGGTCATCGGCATCCTCAATGACGTCATCGCGACCGAGGTGGTGTGCTGGCTGCGCTACACCCGCCACGCCATCTCCGCCAGCGGGATCGACCGCGCCCAAGTCTCCTCGGAGTTCACCGAGCACGCGAAGGAGGAGATGCAGCACGCGCTGCGCGCCGCCGAACGCGTCTCCCAGCTCGGCGCCGACCCCGACTTCGACCCCGCCTCGCTGGCCCAGCGCGCCCACACCGACTACACCACACCGCCGGACAACGACCTGAAGGCGATGCTGGAGCACAATCTGCTCGCCGAGCGCATCGTGATCGCCAGCTATCAGGAGATCATCCGCTGGCTGGGCGAACACGACCCCACCACCCGCCGGCTGATGGAGTCGATCCTGGAGGAAGAGGAGGAGCATGCCGACGATCTGGTGGACCTGATCGGCGTCTGACAGCCGTGGTGGATCGGCCCATGACCACGCGTTGGCCCCGTACGCTCTCCTGCCTCATCGTGACCGTCCTGTCGTCCGCCCTGTTCGTCGGGTGCGGGGAGGACGACGACCACGGCCGGAGCTGCTCCGGCCGTCCGGGCAAGGATCTCTCCAGCCGCACGGTCTCCGGTGGAGACCTGTGGCAGAAGAAGCTGCGGTGCGTCAACCTCGAACGGTCCACCCTGACCGGGCTGGTGTCCGAGGCCAATCTGCGGCGCGGCAATCTCTACGCGGCGCGGCTGGTCGGGGTGTCACTGGAGAACGTCGATCTGCGGGGCGCCGACCTCCGGCGGGTGGACCTCGGCTCCGCCACCCTCTCGCAGGTCGACCTGCGCGGCGCCGATCTCAGCGGCGCGAGGCTCGACAGGGGTCTGCTCACCGACGTCAGCCTGGAGGGCGCACAGCTGGACGCCGTGGAGCTGCGGGCGGCGTCCCTCACCCATGTCGGCCTCAACGGAGCGGATCTGGCTGGCGCCGATCTGGCCGGCGCCACGGTGTCCGACTCCGATCTCCGCGGCGCACGGCTGCGGGATGCCGATATCTCGACGACGACCTGGGAGAACGTCCTGTGCCCGGACGGCTCGCGGTCGAGCGCACGCAATTCCTGCGCCGACCATCTGAGCCGGGCCGAGTCCCGGGCGGCGGGTCAGTTCCCCGCGCCGTCGGCCGCCTTGCCGGATTCGCCCTGAGACGCCTTCTGCGCGACCCGGTGCGCCTGCTCGAGACCTGCCATGTAGGCGTCCAGATAGTCGGCGTCCGACAGCCGGGCGCACGGTCCGGGGACGGGGTGGGAGCGGACCGCTCCGCCCTTGTGGGCGGCGGCGCGGTCGGCGATGGCATCGACACAGCGCTGAGTGACCTCGGCCTTCTCGGCGGCGGCCGGGGTGCCGCTCGGGTTGCGCTTGTCTCCCGCGTCACCACCGCCGGAACAGCCGGTCAGCAGCAGGGTGATGGCGATGACGGCCGCGGCTTCGAGGGTACGGGTGCGCATATGTCTCCCAGGGGCGTCGATGGTGGGGTGCATCATGCGGCTCCGGGGCGGCCGGGTGGGAGAGCCAGGTCACCGTTGTGATGAAACGGTGACCGAACGGGCGTACAGGGCGATCCCGCACACCCGACCGGAGCGGGCACAGGATGTCGGGTCCGGCAGGGTGCGGACTTCCTAACGTGAGGGGCGTCAGGGAAGGAGACCGAGGTGCTGGAGCGGCTGAACGAGGCCCTGGAACACATCGAGTCGCATCTCGATCAGCGGATCGAGACGGCCGAGTTGGCACGGATCGCGGTGACGTCGGAGTACCACTTCCGCCGGCTGTTCTCCGCGCTGGCGGGGATCCCGCTGTCGGAGTACATCCGGCGCAGGAGGCTCACCATCGCGGGGGCCGAGGTGCTCGCCGGGGAGCGGACGCTCCTGGAGATCGCGGTGCGCTACGGCTACGGCTCGGGCGAGGCGTTCGCGCGTGCGTTCCGGGCCATGCACGGTGTGGGGCCGGGCGACGCCCGGCGGGCAGGTGCCGTACTGCGCTCCCAACCGCGGATGTCCTTCCGCCTCGTTGTCGAAGGGAGCAGCAGCATGCGATACCGGGTCGTGGAGAAGGAGCGATTCCATGTGGTCGGCAAGAAGGTCCGGGTCCCGCTCGTCCATGAGGGGGTCAATCCGCGGATCGCGGAGTTCATCCGAGGCATCGACCAGGAGACGATAGGGCGGATCACCGCCCTGTCCGATCAGCAGCCGGAGGGGATCCTGGGCGTGAGCGACAACCTCGACCCGAGCCGGGCGGAGGGCACCGAACTCGACTACTACCACGCGGTGGTGACCGGAGCCGCCGCGCCGGAGGACCTGGACGAGCTCGTCGTCCCGGCGGGGACCTGGGCGGTCTTCGAGAGCTCCGGGCCGTTCCCGCAGGCGCTCCAGCATCTGTGGCGGGACGTCTTCACCCAGTGGTTCCCGTCCAATCCATACCAGAGCAGGCCGGGACCGGAGATTCTGCGCACCCGGCTGTCGCAGGACGCGGCGCAGGCGGACGCCGAGTTGTGGATCCCCGTGGAGCGGACCGCGGTCTGACACTCCGCCCGGCCGTCACGACGGCCGGGCGGAGCCCGCGTCTCACATACGCCCCCGCGAGCCCTGAGCCCCTCGGATCAGGCCGGCGATGAGCGCGAGGAAGGGGATGACGCCGAGGACGATGCTCACGCCCACGCCACCACCGGTGACGAGGGTGAAGTTGGAGAACACCAGCCACAGCGCGGTCAGCAGTCCGGCCACGGCCAGCAGCGGGGCGATCCGGGTCTGCCAGGGCCTGCCCGCGGAGAGCTGGGCGTTGCGCGCGAAGAAGACGACCACGGCGACGGATGTGATGAGCATGAGCAGGATCATGCCCACCGTCGCCAACCCCGCCATGGAGCCGAAGACGCCCACCAGCGGATCCAGTCCGATGGCGGCGCAGGCGACGACCAGGACCAGCGCGGTGACGGTCTGGACGACCGAGGAGACGGACGGGGAGTGGTGGCGCGAGTGGACGGCGCCCAGCCGTGCGGGGAGGAGGTCCTGGCGGGCGAGGGTGAAGGTGTAGCGGGCGATGACGTTGTGGAAGGACAGCACGCAGGCGAAGAGGCTGCTGAGCAGCAGTACCTGCATGACGTCCCGCAGCGCGGTGCCGACGTAGGCCTGGGCGGTGTCCATGAGCATGTTGCCCTGGCTGTCCAGGGTCTTCTGGGCGACGGCCGGGGCGTCATCGGTGCCCGCCGCCAGGACCAGCGCCCAGCAGGACAGCGTGTAGAAGGCGCCGATGATCAGGACGGCGAGGTAAGTGGCCCGGGGTATGGTCCGCTCCGGGTCACGGGCCTCGTCCCGGAAGACGGCGGTGGCCTCGAAGCCGATGAATCCGGTGATCGCGAACAGCACGGCCACGCCCAGCGGCCCGGAGAACGCCGCATGCGGGGTGAACGACTCGACGTTGACACCGTGGGCGCCGCCCCTGGCGAAGATCCCCGCGTCCAGGACCAGCACCACCACGATCTCCAGGACGAGTGCGACACCGAGGACCTTGGAGCTGAGGTCGATATGGCGGTAGCCGAGGAGGGCCACGATGCCCAGGGCCGCGAGTGCCCACACCCACCAGGGCAGGGTGGGCCCGCCGAAGGTGTGCAGAACATCGTTGACGGCCCAGCCCAGGTAGCCGTAGACGCCGACCTGGATCGCCGTGTACGCGACGAGCGCGACAGCGGCCGTGCCCACTCCGACGCGGTCCCCCAGGCCACGGGTGGCGTAGGCGTAGAAGGCGCCGGCCTGCGGAACGTGGGGCGTCATGGTGACGAAGCCGACCGCGAACACCAGCAGGATTATCGAGGCGAGGGCGAAGCCCACGGGGGCTCCGGCGCCGGGGCCACCGGCGATGGCGAGCGGGACATTGCCGCCGACCACCGTCAGGGGTGCGGCGGCGGCGATCACCATGAAGACGATGGCACCGGTGCCGAGCCGCCCCGACAGATTCGTGTGTGCCGGTTGCCGGGTGGATGTGTGCGCATCGGAGTCGGTCAGCATGACGGGTCCTTGGTGGCGCGGGCGGACGGAGTGAAGAGGTCTGGCCGGAGGTCGGCCAGGTACGGATTGGCCTTGCGCGCTTGCCGGACCGTGTGTGATTCCACGGTCGCGAAGAGCAGCCGGTTGCCGTGTTCGACGCTGTCCAGCACGGTCGCGGACGGGCTCACGATGGAGCTGCGGCCGACGTAGCGCAGTGAACCCTCGTCGCCGTCATGGTTGACGTAGGCGATGTAGATCTGGTTTTCCCAGGCGCGCACCCTCAGCAGGTGCTCGGCGATGAACTCGTACGGTTGCATCTGGGCGGTCGGGACCGCGACGAGGTCCGCACCGGCGAGGGCGGCGGACCGCACGTTCTCGGGGAACTCCACGTCGTAGCAGATCAGCATCGCGATCCGGACGCCCGCGTAGTCGATGACGGGGGCGGGCAGGTCGCCCGGGGTGAAGTACCTGCGGTCGAGCTCGCCGAAGAGATGGTTCTTGCGGTGCCGGCCGAGGATCGCTCCGGCCGCGTCGATGAAGAAGGCGCTGTTGTAGTAGGCGCCGGAGTCGTACTCGGGCGCTCCGAGGACGAGCGCGATGCCGTGGGAGGCGGCTATCTCGCGTGCCGGTGACAGCAGGTCGGTGCGGGCCAGGTCCCGGACGGCGTCGCCGATGTCATAGCCGGTGACGAACAACTCGGTGGTGATCAGCAGTTCGGCGCCTTCGGCACGGGCCCGGCGGCACGCCGCCTCCAGTTCGTGGAGGTTGGCGTCGACGTCGCCGGGCGTTCCCGCCGTCTGCAGTCCGGAGATCTTCATCAGTGCCTTTGAAGTGGGCGTCCAGGGGTGAATGCGAGCCATAAAAACATGCTCACTTTGATCAGGTAAACCCCCGGAGGTCACGGTTCCGCAAAGCGGCGGCCCCGTACGAAGGCTCTGGGAAGGCTGGGAGGCCACAGGAGCGGGCCCTACCCTGAGGGCATGGCGACCCAGGAACCGTCCGGCGCACCGAGCGCCCTGACCAGCAGCGCCCTCGCCGCGATCCGCCGCACCAGCGCCGTCGACACCGTTCGGGCCCGAATCTCCCTGGCGGTCGACCTGGGCCTGCTGGCGCCCGGTGAGCGGCTGCCCAATGTCCAGGTCACGGCGGCGGCGCTCGGGGTCGGCGAGATCACCGTCCGCCGGGCCTTCGGCACCCTGGAGCGCGAAGGCGTGGTCGAGCGGCGCCCGGGGCGCACGGGCGGGACCTTCATCGCGGAGCGGCCCCGCCGCCGCACCGTGGCGCAGGTCGCCGCGTACCGGGAGGACAGCGAACGGGTCCACCGGCTGATCGACGAACGCATCGTGCTGGAGGCCGGTTTCGCGCATCTGGCCGCCGAGCGGCTCGATCGGAACGGGCTCGACCGGCTCGATCAGTGCATCCGGGAGATGGACGCGGCGGAGAGCTGGGCCGAGTTCCACGCGAGCGACCAGCGGTTCCATCTGGCCCTCGCCGAGGGCGCCGGGCTGTCCGCCGCCCTGGCGATGTACCAGCGGGTCACCGGGGAGCTGTACGCGTACTTCCTGCCGTACCCGATGGGCTATCTCCGCAGCAGCAACGAGCAGCACAGGGCCATCCGGGCCGCGCTCGGCGCACGGGACGCGACCTTGGCGGCCGGCCTCCTCCGGGACCACGTCGCCGAGCTCCACCACTCGATGTACGTCGGGCTCACGGATGCCGCCGAGCGGGGCGACGACGGCTGACACCGGCGCCGCCCGCGCCGGAGGTCACCCCGGGCCGGGCGTCAGGCGGCGGCCCGGTCAGCCACGGAGGATCTTCAGCATGGCGGACACATCGGGCCGCCGGGGCCGGGGCAGCCAGGCGGGCTGGTCGGCGCCGCGTGGGGACAGGACGTTCATGTAGTGGTGCGGGGTCCGGGACAGGGTGACGTTCTCGGTGACGCCCTGGTAGATGCCGAGCGGGGTGAGCGAGGTGAACAACTGCGGGTCGACCAGTTCGTGGTCGCCGCCGGTGCCGACCGTCCGCCGCACATAGTCCCAGTCGAAGTAGCCCAGCGTGGTGGCCCACATCGCGGCACGGGTGAGGGAGACATGGACGCGGTAGCTGCCGCCCTCGACGGCCCGGCGGGCGAGTGCGGCCATCGCGCCGGTCGCGCCCAGCCAGGCGACCAGATAGTCGTTGATGATCGAGGTGGGCGGAAGCTGGGGCTCCGCCAGGCTGCCCTCGGCGGCGACCATCCCCGTGACGGTGCCGGCCACCTGGTCGAAGCCCACGCGCGCGCCCCACGGACCCCCTTCGCCGAAGGCGCTGGCGGTGACGTGGATCAGACCGGGGCGCACCCGCGTGGCCTGGTCGGCGTCGACGCCAAGTTCGGTGAGGAGGCCGGGGCGGCGGTTGGCGTAGAAGATGTCGGCGCCCCGCAGGAGTTCGTACAGCTGCTCCCGTCCCGCCGGTTCACGGACCGGGAGGCGGGTGGAGCGGACCCCGACGTTGGCGGTGGCCAGCAGGGGATCCTGCTCCCACTCCATGACCCGCCACACGTTCAGGACATCGGCGCCGAGCGAGGCCAGGGAGCGGCCGATGCCGGCGCCGGCGATGACGTGGCCCATGCCGAGCGCGCGGATGCCGGACAGCGGATGGGTGCCCCAGGCGGGCAGCGGCTCGGGGTCGGAGTCGCCGATCTTCTCGATCTCGATCAGCGGGCGGGATGCCAGGTAGTCGAAGACCGGCTCGCCGGTGAACTCCTCGACGGTACGCACCTTGGCGAAGACGATCCCGTGCCGTTCGCCCAGCCGCTCCAGCTCGTCGGCGGTGTGCCGGGCGATCGCCTTGGCCAGTGCCGGGGGGTTGTCGGCGCAGTCCAGCGCCTCCAGCGTCTTCGACTTGATGCCGGGATAGATGTTCGCGGGGATGATGTGGCGGTCGTCCGCGGTCTTGTAGAAGCTCAGGTACGCGCCGACGAAGCGATCGGGGATATCGGCCGGATACCCGTTGAGGGTCTCCCAGGTGAACTCCGAGGCCGGTGCCAGGCGCCGGATGGCCTGGCCGAGGTCGACGGTGATGTCCTGGCCGATACCGGTGCGCATCCGCCACAGCTTGGCGGCGACCACGGACTGCTGGACCAGCGCGACCGCCGCGGCGCCGCCGAGCCGGGTGGCGCTGGGCATCAGCGGGTCCTTCTTGAGGAAGGTGACCGTGCCGCCGCAGTCCTCGGGGCTCATGCCCAATGGGGCCAGGATGTCCCGGAGTTCGGCGTGCGGATCGAAGTCGTCGGTGGTGGCACGCTCGCGCACCCCCTTGATCATCGCCTCGGCCAACAGCTTCGGCTCGGTGGTCTCCATCGTGGAGTCTCCTGTTCGGGTGCGGGACCGGCCGGTTCGGCACGGGCCGCCCGGCCGGGTCGGCTCCGGGCGAGCCCTGTGGACCGCGACGTACCGCGCACGCGGGAGCTCCCGCACCGACACCGCACACTTCGTTGACGCGTGTCTACGAAGTGACCGTATGGCTATCGTGGAGACGCGTCAACGCCCCCCTGGCCCGGCGCAGGTGAGAGCGGACCCGCGCGGACGGAAGGGACGAAGGCCCCGTGAGCCCCACCCGAGCGGCGAGCACCGATCCCAGGGCGGCCCGCGTGCGCGCGCAGCTCAAGGAGGCCGCGTTCGCGCTGGTGCACGAGCGGCGGGTGGCGGACATCTCCGTCGCCGACATCACCGGCCGCGCCGATGTCAGCCGGCAGGTCTTCTACCAGCACTTCCGTGACCGCGACGACGCCGTGGCGGGCGCGGTCGGCGATGCCCTGCGCACGGCCGTGGGCACCGAGGAGCCCGGCGGGGCCGGAGCCGGTCCGATGGCCCCCGTCCACCGGCTCGTCGACTTCGCCGCCGAGCACGCGGAGCTGTACCACAACCTGTATCCCAGTGCCGCCTCCCAGCGGGCGGCCGACACCTTCCGCGACCTCGTACGTCCCGCCTGCCGGCGGCTGGCCGAGCAGGTCATCGCACACCGCGCGACCGAAGCGGGCGAGGGCCCCGCCGTCTCCGAGGCCGACGCGGCAGCCCTCACGGCCCTGCTCGTCGGCGGGATCTTCGAGGTCATCCGCCGCTGGACCGACCTCCGCCTCCAGCACCCCGACACCACCTCCCCGGAGAGCGCACGCCGCATGCTGGACACCTGTCTGCGGCTGCTGGGCTGCGAGATCGGCCCTCCTGGGCGGTAGCCGGTGTCAGCGGCCGGTGGATCCGTCGATCTGCTCACGGAGGATGTCGGCGTGACCGGCGTGCCGGCCGGTCTCCTCGATCATGTGCACCAGGACCCAGCGCATCGACGGCGCCGACCCCCGGCGCGGGGCCCGCGGAGCGGGGAGAGCCAGATCCGGGCAGGCGTCGATGACGCGGTTCGCCCGCTCGATGGTCTTGCGGTAGTCGGCGAGCACGCCGTCGAGGGTGTCCTGCGCGGACGGCCGCATGGTCGCGGGCCAGTCGCCGGCGTCCTCGCCGAGGAAGTAGAACCGCTCGACGAACGCCAGATGCTTGAGCAGTCCGAGGAGGCTGGTGCCCGAGGGCACTCCACCCGTTCGGACCTGCGGTTCCGGTACGCCCGCGGCCTTGTCCGCGACCGAGTTCCGCAGATAGTCGAGGAAGCCCCGCAGGGTGGCCTTCTCATCGGCGCCGGTCGCCGGAGGGCCGGTTTCCTTCCTCCGAGTCCGGGATCGCTGGGCACTGCTTTCGTGCATCGAGTCGCTCCTGTGCGTCGTGACGTCGTGTGGTTCAGGCGGCCGTCCGGCGGTCGCGTCGCTGGACGAGCAGGACGTTGTCGATGACGGTGGCGCTCTCACCAGCGGGTCCGGTGGCCTGGCGGCCGGGCATCCCGGCGCGCAGCACGGACCAGTGCGCGGGGTCGAGATCGAGTTCGGCGGCGATCTCGGTGGGCGTGGGGTAGTGGATGTCGGGGTCCTGGTTCCACGACCAGGGCGCGGTGGAGCCGTGGTCGACGATCAGCAGGAGCCCGCCGGGGCGCAGCGCCCCCGCGGCGGTGCGCAGGACTCGGCTGCGGGGCAGCGAGAACGGGGTGTGGAAGTACTGGGCGGAGACCAGATCGAACTGGCCGGCCGGGAAGCTGCGGGCCAGATCGTGCTGTTCGGTGGCGACCCGGTCCCCGACGCCGAGATCGCGGGCGCGCTCCCGCACCCGTTCGACGGCCGTGGTGGAGATGTCCACGGCGGTGACATGCCAGCCCTGCTGGGCCAGCCAGATGGCGTCGCCGCCGGGGCCGCAGCCCAGATCCAGAGCGGCGCCGGGGTGCAGCGGAGCGGCGGTCTCGGCGAGCAGCGGGTTGACATGCGCGTCCCAGCTCCGCCGGGTGCCGTAGTGCCGCTCCCAGAACTGCGCGGCGTCCGCGTCCGCCGTGCCCTGATCCCCGGCGTGGCCAGTGGGTCGTCGACCTTGCGTGGAATCCATCTGAGTCGCCCTTCGTCGGCCGGCGTGCCGAGCGTGATCCGATACGCGCCTTCGACGCCGGTGAGGTACCGACAGCCTCGATGCCACCATTTCGCTCTTGCAAGAAAAATTGCGGATCCGCATCATCGGGGGATGGACAACCGGATGGACAACCCGGACAACCCCGCGGAAGACGTGCTGGCCGGAGTGGGACCGCGGCTGCGTGCCCTGCGCCGGGCGCGGAGCGCCACGCTGGCGGCGCTGGCGAACGAGACCGGCCTCACGGCGAGCACCCTGTCCCGTCTCGAGAACGGCAAGCTCCGCCCCACGCTGGAGCAGCTGCTGCCCCTGGCCCGGGCGCACGGCGTCCCGCTCGACGATCTCGTCGCGGCGCCGCCCACCGGCGACCCGCGCATCCACCTGCGGCCGGTGCGGCGATCCGGGCTGGTGATGGTGCCGCTGACCAGGCGGGCCGGCGGTATCCAGGCCTACAAGGTCATCTATCCGCCCGCCGGCCGGTCACCCACGATGAAGCCGCAGACCCACGAGGGATACGAGTGGTTCTACGTCCTGGACGGACACGCCAGGTTTGTGCTCGGCGAGCGGGAGTTCCGGCTCGGCGCCGGCGAGGCGGCGGAGTTCGACACCCGCATACCGCACTGGATCGGCAGTGCCGACAGCCGGCCCGCGGAGGTGCTCACCCTGTTCGGCGCACAGGGAGAGCGCGCACATCTGGCACCGGCCGGGCACTGACCGTCCCGGGATGGGATCCGTCTGTGGCTGACTCCACAGATCACATGGTGAGACCAGGGTCCAGTTTTTGAAATCCGGACCATATCCTCGAGTACATGTCCGCACCCACCCATCCGCTGTGTCTCGCGCTGTTCGCGAACTCGGCGTGGTGCGTCGACGACGGCCTCTGTCGCCGCTGAGCCGGAACCGGCCGGTTTTTCCCCACCGCGCGCCGCCGCCCGGCGCCGCGCCGCCCGGCCGGGCCCGCCCGCCCGCCCGCCCAGCGTGATGCCCCCTTTCGAACGTCTCCGGAGTCCGCACGTGACCACCGCCCCGCCCGCCGAGGCAGCGAAGAACGCCGCACTGCTGTCCCCCTCGCCCACCTCCGTGCCCCGGCCGGAGGCGCCCGCCGCGCCGCCGGTGCGCCGGGTGCCGCTCGCCGTGTCCGGGCTGCTCGGCGCGGCGCTGACCGCGTATGTCTGGTCCGCCCACGGGGCCAAGCCCGGCGTTCTGCTGCTGCTCGGCCTCGCCCTGGGAATCGCCCTCTTCCACTCCCGCTTCGGCTTCACCTCCGCCTGGCGGCAGCTGGTCGCCGTCGGCAATGGCACCGGCCTGCGCGCCCACACTCTGCTGCTCGGCACCACGGCCACGCTGTTCGCCCTGCTCATCGGCACCAAGACCGGGCTGTTCGGATCCGTACCGGCGCCCTCCGGCGGACCGCTCGGCTTCGGGCTGCTGATCGGCTCGTTCGTCTTCGCCGTCGGCATGCAGCTCGGTGGGGCCTGCGCCTCCGGCACCCTCTTCGCGGTCGGCTCGGGACAGACGTCGATCGTGCTCACACTCGGCGGCTTCATCGGCGGTGCGACCCTGGCCGCCTGGCAGTTCGACCTGTGGAAGGACCTGCCGTCGCTGGAGCCGGTCGTCATGGCAGACCACATCGGCTGGTTCGGCTCCTGGGCGGTGACGATCCTCGTGCTCGCCGCCATCGTCCTGGTCAGCCGTCGCGTCCAGGCTCGCCGCAACCCGCCGCCAATCGGTGCGGTGCCCTCCGCGCGCGGTGCCGCCGCCCGTGTCCTGCGCGGCTCCTGGCCGCTGGCGGTCGGCGCCCTGGCGCTGGCCGTGCTGGGCGCCGGAGTGCTGCTCGTCTCGGGCGGTGCATGGGGCGTCACCAGTGCCTTCAGCCTGTGGGGAGCGGAGCTGGTGCGAGCGCTCGGCGGCCACCCGGAGAGCTGGAGCTGGTGGCAGCAGCCCGGAAACAAGGAGATGCTCGCCGGTCCGGTGCTCGCCGACAAGACCAGTCTCACCGACATCGGCATCATGATCGGCGCGGCCGTCGCCGCGGCGCTCGGCGGCACCTGGACCCTGCACCGCGGCGTGCCGTGGCGGACGGCGACCGCGGCGGTGCTCGGCGGGGTGCTGATGGGCATCGGTGCCCGGCTCGCGGGCGGCTGCAACATCGGCGCCTACCTCGCGGGCATCGCCTCCGGCAGCCTGCACGGCTGGGTCTGGGGCGGCTTCGCCCTCCTCGGCACCTGGGCCGGGCTGAAGCTGCGGCCGCTCTTCGGACTCGGGAACCCCAAGCCGGGCGACGGCGTCTGCTGACGGCGGCGGCCCCTGGACCGGAAGTGGTGTGTGTTCGGGGGTTGTTCATGCACCCGCCATGTAAATGATCCATTGTCACGGTGGAGTGCCGGTCCGCCGACCGGCCCCGCAGCTGACGAAGGGTTGCTCACGATGGTCCCGTTCCATGCCGCTCCCCCGCGCCGTACCCGCCGGGTCGTCCACGCCGCCGCGCTGGCGCTGGTGGCCGGCGCCACGACGCTGTCCGCACTCCCGGCCTCCGCGGTGGCCGGGAACGCGGACTACGGCACGCCGACCATCAAACCGGCCACCTCGTACCTGTCCGGCGCCGTCGGCGCCACCGGCGACCCGACGGTGACCGTGAAGGTCGGCCAGAGTGGCGCCGACGCGGACGAGCTCACCGTGTCCGCGACCGCGACCACCCACGGCTCGGTCGCCAAGACCGGGGACGTCACGGTGACCGGCACCGGCGCCACCCGCGAGGTGGCCGTCCGGGCGCGCGGCAAGGGCTACACCGACCTCACCCTCAAGGTGAACGGCCTCGGCGGCAAGAGCGCCACCACCACCCTGCACTACGCCGCCTCCGGCGCCGTGGGCAACGCCACCGACACCCGCTACCTCACCGGCTCCAGCGACTCCTCCGCCGCCGTGGACGTCGGCGACGGCTATATGGTCGTCGCCGACGACGAGTCCAACATCTTGCGCCTGTACCGCCGCGACTCCTCCGGCGCGCCGGTGCGCACCTGGGACGTCAGCTCCGACCTCGATGTCGACAAGGAGATCGACATCGAGGCCGCGGCCCGCGTCGGCGACACCATCTACTGGACCGGCTCGCTGGGCAACAACAAGGACGGTGAGCCGAAGGAGGACCGCTTCACCCTCTTCACCACCACCGTCTCCGGTTCGGGCGCCGACACCGAGCTCGAGGTCGGCGGCTCGTACCAGGGCCTGCGCGAGGACCTGGTGGACTGGGACAAGGCCAACGGAGACCGGCTCGGCTTCGCCAAGGGCACCGCGGACGGCCAGGTGCCCAAGCAGATCGACGGATTCAACGTCGAGGGCCTGGAGTTCGCGCCCGGCTCCGGCTCCACCGCATACCTCGGCTTCCGGGCGCCGCTGGTGCCGCCCGCCGACGGCGGCGAGGCGCTGTTGGTCCCGGTCACCAATGCCGACGAGCTGGCCAGGTCCGGCAGCGACAAGGACACCCACGCCACCTTCGGCGACCCGATCACCCTCGACCTCGGGGGCCTGAGCGTGCGCGACATCCGCCGCAACGACAAGGGCCAGTACCTGATCGTGGCCGGCTCCTGGGCGGCCGAGGACAACAGCGCCCCGTACGCGCTCTACTCCTGGGACGGCGTCGCCGGCCACCAGCCGGTCAAGCGGCTCGACCTGCCGACGGCCGACCCGGGCGGCTGGGAGATCGTGGTGGACGTGCCCGACCTCACGGCTCCCGGTGGCCGGGCCCAGGTCATCACCGACAGCGGCTCGGCCGACCTGTACGGGGACGGCACCGAGGCCAAGGACCTGGAGCACGAGGAGTGGAAGAAGTCCCGGTCGGTCAGCTTCCCCCTGAACCCCTGATCCGTTAGTCCGCGAGCTGCCCGGGCTCCTCGGTCACCAAAAGGTTCCCCAGTCACCGAAAAGTGCGTTCTTCCATGTCAGAGGTCACTCTCCTACGGTTTCCGAGTAACCGAGAGAGAGCGCGCGCTCCTGGGCTCCGCGGAAGCGAGCCCATGGGCTCCCAAGACGAGAAGGCAGGCAGCACATGGCCATCACCCTGGTGAACCCCGGCGGATTGCCGGAGATCGAGGTGTACCGGCAGGTGTCGATCGCGACCGGGTCGAGGCTGGTCCATATCGCCGGGCAGGTCGCCTGGGACGCCGATGGGGTCACGGTCGGCGAAGGCGACCTCGCCGCTCAGGTCGAGCGGTGCTACCTCAACATCGGCATCGCCCTGGCCGAGGTCGGCGGCTCCTTCGACGATGTGGCGAAACTGACCGTCTACGTCGTCGACTGGACGCCCGACAAGATGCCCCTGTTCCTGGAGGGGCCGCCCGGGCGGCCGCGAAGCTGGGGGTCACCCCGGTCCCGCCGGGGACGCTGCTGGGGGTCGCGGCGCTGGACGTCCCCGAGCATCTGGTCGAGATCGAAGCCACCGCGGTCCTCGACTGACGTGGCCGCCGACGTGGCCGCGTGGTGGCCCCGCGGGAGGCGGGGCCACCACGCGGTCCGAGGGTGAGCAGCCCCCCGGATCAGCCGTCGAAGCGGCGCCGGGAGTCCTCGATATGGCCGAGGTAGGTGTGGGTCCAGCCGCACATGCCGTCGACCGTCGCGCGCAGGGCCCGGCCCGCCTCGGTGAGGGTGTACTCGACCCGGGGCGGCACGGTGGGGTGCACCTTCCGCTCGACCAGGCCGTTGCGCTCCAGCATGCGCAGGTTCTGGGTGAGCATCTTGTGGCTGATGCCCTCGACCTCGTTCCGCAACTCGCTGAAGCGCAGGGTGCGTTCACCGAGGAACTCGATGATCAGGAACGCCCACTTGTTGGCGACATCCGCGAAGATCTCCCGCGCCAAGGAGTCCGCGCGCATCAGATCGGCGTCCTCGGGCGAGCCGGTGTACTGCTTGGTGCCCATGGGGCCACTCTCCTACAGACCCCGAGTCACCACAAGAGAGCACGGAGGCGGAGGGCCGGCCCCGGCGCGTCTGCGGCTCGGGTCATGCGAGCCGGTCGGCCAGGAACGGCAGCAGGACATCGGCCACCTCGTCCGGCACCTCCTCGGCGAGGTCGTGTCCGGCCCGGAAGACATGACCGGTGACGTCATGGGCGAGCAGCCGCATCTGGGTCTCGTTCCGCTCGCCGATGAACGCGTCGCCACCGAGCGCCAGCACCGGGATGTCCAGCATCGTGCGCGCCGCTTGCCGGTTCTGTTCGGCGTCGACGAGCATCGCCCGGTAGATCGCCAGCATCGAGCGGATACCGCCGGGCATGGAGTAGCAGCGCACATACTCGTCGATCGCGTCGGCGGTGGCGGTGTCGGGGTAGCTGCGCTCGTCCTTGAGCATGTACGTGATGAGTTCGCGCTCATGCCCGGTGATCAGCATCTCGGGTACGTCCGGCTGGAAATAGAAGCCCAGATGCCACAGGAACATCCCGCCCGAGACATTCTCGTGGGTCAGGGCGGTGTGGTCCTCGAAGCCGAAGCCGGGCAGCAGCGCCTCCGCGAACACCAGCGCCTCGACGTGATCACGGTGCCGGGCGGCGAGTTGGTAGGCGACCACCGCCCCCCAGTCCTCTCCCATGACGGTGTAGGACTCATGCCCCAGGTGGGCCATGAGCTCGGCGATGTCGTCGCTCATGGTGGCGCAGTCGAATCCGTCCGCGGGCCGGGCCGAGTCGCCCAGACCACGGAGGTCCGGTACGACGACGGTGTGCCGCGCCGTCAGCTTCGGAACCAGATGCCGCCAGTGGTAGCCGGTCTTGGGCACTCCGTGCAGCAGTACCACCACCGGACCGGAGCCGGCCGTTCGGTAATGGAGCTTGGTGCCGTTGACGGCGGCGCGGCCGGTGCGGACGGGTTCTCCACGGTGGTCGAAAAGCATGAGCCCTCCTTGTTTCGGGACTGATTAGTCTTGAATTAGGGCAAACACAGGACACCCAGAGATGTGGGTGTCTTACGCGTCGGCGCGGTCGCGGAGCGCCGCCGTCAGTCGGTGACGGCGGCCGCCGGGGAGGTCAGCATCGCCATGACGGTGTCGACCGTGGTGGTGATGCGGTCGCGCTGGCTCTCGCCCGCACACGACAGCACCTTCAGGCCGCTGTTGAGCGAGGCCAGCATGGTCGCCGCCGAACTCGGATCGACGCCGGGCGCCAGCTCGCCCTGCGCACGGGCCCTCAGCAGCGCGCCGTAGAGCGCCGTCTCGAGGCGGCTTCGGTTGCCCTCCAGGCGCCGCGAGATCTCGGGGTCGGAATCCCCGTGCTCCACCGTGGCGTTGACCGCGAAGCAGCCCTGGGGCGTACCCGGTTTCGGGTCCGCCGCGCTGGTCTCCAGCAGATCCCGGACGGCGTCCAGGGCGGACGCACGCGACGCCAGGATGTCGGCCGGGCTCGGCGCCGCGGCGCCGGAGAGAAAGCGGTCGAGCGCGGCCAGATAGAGCCCGCGCTTGGACCCGAAGGTCCCGTACAGACTGGCCCGTGCGATTCCCAGCCCGTCCACCAGGTCGCTGGTGGACGTCCCCTCGTAGCCATTGCGCCAGAACAGCCGCATCGCGGCGTCCAGCGCGACCTCGGGGTCGAATTCCTTCCTCCGTGCCATACCGGCACACTAACCTTTCGAGATCGATCAGTCAATTTGAAGGGGCGGCGGTGCCACGGACGACGACCGCCGACTGGGCGCTGCCCGAGGGCAGCGCCTCCATCAGACGGCGGACGACGATCCGGGGCCGGCCGTGGCCGGGGGCGGAACGGCCGTCACCGCCGCGCCCGGCGAGCACTCCTCTGACGGACACGCGGGCGCATCGCCTTGCGGGCGTCGATGGCCAGGACCTCGAAGTTCTCCCCGGTGCTGTTCACCCGGCCGAAGAGGTTGTCCGGACCCGAGATGCAGACCTTGGTGATGCCCTGCTCCCGCATCGTCTCCACCATGTCCGGCCAGCGGATCGGGCAGTTGAAGGTGTCGAGCAGCATGGTGCGCACCCCCTCCGCCTCGGTCAGCAGCGCGCCGTTCTGGTCGGAGACGACCGGAAGCTTCGGGTCGGCCAGCTCGAAGCCGCCGAAGACCTCTTCCTCCGCCTTGCGACGCAGGTCGCCGAACGAGGGGCGTGGACCGGCGGCCACATCGTGTACATGTTGTAGCCGCCGAGGTCGCCGATCCGCTTCTTGAACCGGTCGAGCACGGGCTCGCGCAGGGACACGAGGTAGAAGCCCTGGTCGATGTGGCCGGAGACGTCGTGCCACTCCCCCTCGTCGTCCAGCTCGCCCAGCGCCTTGCGAAGGCTCTCCTCGGGGGTGTGGATCACGCAGTGGGTGACCGCTTCACGGTGTTCCTGCGCGAAGTACTCCTCCTCGCAGCGGGCCAGCTCGGCGGTGAGCCGCACGGTCTCCTCGAACGGCAGCGACCCCGCGTAGGTGACCGCGGCCCGCTGGCCGAAGCTCGGTCCGGCGCACAGCTCCGGCTTCTCGCCCAGCGTCTCCTCGGCCCAGTCGGCGAGGGAGAGGCAGACGGTCAGGAAGGCGATCTGGGTGTGGGCGGCGTACTGCCCCTCCTCGTCGCCGTCCGACTGGCGGTACCGGTCGAACACCGAGTACCCCACCACCTCGTCGGCGATCGCGAGCCGGCGCCGGGCATGGGGATTGGTCAGCAGGAACTCGCCCACGTCGGTGAAGCGGAAGGGCCCCATCCCGGGGAAGACGAACGCCGTGCGGCCCGGCTGTGACTCCGTTGCCCGGGGCTCGGCGGTCCGGGCCTCGGCGGTCTGGGCCTCTGCGATCTGGGGCTCTGTCGCCTGTGGCTCTGTCATGCGTTCGCTCCGGGTGCCAGGTCGAGAGCCAGCTGCTCGAGTTGTCGCTTGTCGGGCTTGCCGTTGCGGTTCAGGGGGAATCGCTCGAGGACATGAATGCGGTTGGGGTGCTCGAAAGCGGGCAGCTGGGAGCTGATCGGCTCCCGCCAGAACCGCGACTCCCGCTGCTGCTCGTCCTCCACGAAGAAGACCAGCTGGCAACCGCGCTGCTCGTCGGGGACGGGCACGACCTTGACAAGACAGCCGCCCGCGGCCAGCTTGTGCTCGATGATCTCGGGGTAGAGCGTGTGGCCGTTGCGGTGCACCGCGGACTTCCGGCCGAGGACGAAGAGGTTGTCCCCGCTGTCGAGATAGCCGAAGTCGCCGGTGGGGTACCAGTCGGTCTTGGCCGGGTCGACGGGGGCCACCGTGCCGTCGTCCGCCAGGTAACCCTCCATCAGGTCGGGCGAGTGGACCTGGATCTCCCCGACCTCGCCCGAGGGGAGGGCCGAGCCCTCGTCGTCCACGATCCGCAGCTTCAGCCCCTGGACGGCCCGCCCGCAGGCGACGACGTTGTCCTCGGTCGCGAAGGCCACGTTTCCGGCCTCGGTGCTGCCGTAGCTGTCCAACAGAGGCAGCCCGAACTTCTTGACGTAGTCGCCGACCAGGCCGGGATCCAGCGGGGCCGCCCCGCTGCAGAACATGCGGACACCGGACAGCTCGTCCGCCAGGGCGGGCTTACGGCCGATCATGTTGAGCATGCTGCGGTAGCTGGCCGGGGTGGCGTCGACCACCGTCGCCCCGCAGGTGCCCGCCATGGTCATCGCCCGGTCCAGACGCCGGTAGGGCGCGATGACCAGCGAGCACTTGACCAGCCAGGCGATGAGCACCATGGACAGCCCGTACTGGTGGGAGAAGGGCAGCAGCGGCAGCAGCACGTCGTCGGAGCGGTGGCCCACCTGTTCGGCGTTGCGCTCCAGGTTCTTCAGGAACTTCGCCCCGGTCTTGACGACGCCCTTGGGCTCGCCGGTGGACCCGGAGGACCACATGATCAGGCCGTCGGGCAGCTCGCACCAGGTGTCGAAGGACAGCCGCCGCTCGGCGGGGTCCTGGTCCATGGCCGCCACGAGCAGTTCGTAGACGGTGACCCGGGCCGGGCCGCTCTCGGGCATCGGGGTGTCGTCGTCGACCACGCATATCTTGACGCCGGCCCGGTCACAGATGCGCTGTGTCGCCTCCGCCCGCTCCTGGTGGTCGACCATGACGATCGAGGCGCCGACGTGCATCAGGGCGAGGAGGGCCCCCACGTAACCGGCGGAGTTGCCCGCCTTCAGCATGACCCGGGTGCCGTCGCTGATGCCACGCTCGCGGAGCGCGTCGGCGATGCCCAGGGCCCGCTGCTCGAACTCGGGAAGCGTGTGCACCGCTTCCGTCGTAAAGAGCTTTGCGGTCATCGGGTTTCACTGTGCCTTTCTTCTTCTTGAAGCTCTTGGGGGTGAGGAACACCCGCGACGAGGGCGGACGTTGCCCGGGAGGGCGAGTCCCCCGGAGGTCTCCGGGGGACTCGGCCTTCATCAGGAGTCGAGATCTCCGAGCATCATGTCGATCAGGTCGTCGTCGTCCATCGCGTCGATGGAGTCCGTCTCCTTCTCATCGGCGTCCTTCTCGGCCTGGTCCTTGCCGCTCGCCAGCTCCGTGAGCGTGTCCAGCAGACCGGCGCGGCGCAGACGCTCCAGCGGAATCGACGCCAGAACGGCACGGATCCTGGCCTCTTCCGGATCGACGTCCGGCTCGGCCGGGCTGTCCGTCGCCACCCGGCCACGCAGGTACTCGGCGAGCGCCGCCGGCGTGGGGTTGTCGAAGATCAGCGTGGAGGGGAGGCGGAGCCCGGTGGCCGAGTTCAGCCGGTTGCGGAACTCCACACCCGCCAGTGAGTCGAACCCGAGGTTCTGGAACGAGCGGTCGGGCTCGATGGACTGGGCGCCGCTGTGCCCCAGCACCATCGCCGCACTGCCGCGCACCAGGTCCAGCAGCGCACGGTCGAGTTCGGCTCCGGAGAGACCGGCCAGCTTCACCCGGGCCGATTCCGGAGCGGCCGCCTTGCCGTCGGCCGCCGCCTTGCTCCGCACCCGGACCACACCGCGCAACAGGGTGGGGATGTCGGCCTGGCCGCTGAGCGCCGAGGTCTCCAGCCGCATCGGCACCAGCAGGGCGTCCTCGCCCGTCCGTCCGGCGTCCAGCAGGCGCAGACCGCCCGCCATGGACAGGGCCGCCATGCCCTCGCGCGCCATGCGCACCATGTCCGCCTGGCTGAGCGTGCCGGTCATGCCGCCGCCCTGCTCCCACGGACCCCAGGCCAGCGATACGGCGGGGAGGCCGAGGCTGCGCCGGTGTGCGGCGAGCGCGTCCAGGAACGCGTTGGCCGCGGCGTAGTTGCCCTGTCCCGGGCTGCCGAACACACCGGCGACGGACGAGAACATCACGAACTCCGCCAGGTCCAGATGGCGGGTCAGCTCGTGCAGATTCCACGCCGCGTCGACCTTCGGCTCGAAGACCGCGTCGATCCGCTTGGGCGACAGGGTGTCGATGACACCGTCGTCGAGTACGCCCGCCGCGTGCACGACCGCGGTCAGCGGGTGCTCGGCGGGCACCGCGGACAGCACTCGCTCCAGCGACGCGCGGTCGGCCACGTCGCAGGCCGCCAGCGTCACCGACGCGCCCGCCTCGGCCAGTTCGGCCTTGAGGTCGGCGGCGCCCGCGGCGTCCGGCCCGCGCCGGGAGACCAGCACCAGGTTGCGCACTCCGTACTCGGCCACCAGATGGCGCGCCACTTCGCTGCCCAGGCCGCCGGTGCCACCGGTCACCAGCACCGAACCCTCGGGGTTCAGGGTGTGGGACATGGTGAACACGTTCTTGCCGATGTGCCGGGCCTGGCTGATGTGCCGGATCGCGTCCGGGGCCCGGCGCACGTCCCACGCCGTCAGCGGGAGGGGGTGCAGCGCGCCGCGGTCGAAGAGGGCGACCAGTTCGACCAGCATCCGCTGGACCCAGTCGTAGTCGGCCACGACCAGGTCGTACGCCTCGTACTTCACCCCGGGGTGCTCGGCGGCGACGACCTCGGGGTCGCGTACGTCGATCTTGCCCATCTCCAGGAAGCGCCCGCCCCTGGGCATCAGCCGCAGGGAGGCGTCGACGAACTCGCGGGCGAGCGAGTCCAGGACCATGTCCATGCCCCGGCCGCCGGACGTCTCCATGAAGCGCCGCTCGAACTCCAGGTCACGCGACGAGGCGATGTGCTTCTCGTCGAATCCCATCGCCCGCAGGGTGTCCCACTTGCCGGGGCTGGCCGTGGCGTACACCTCGGCGCCGAGGTGGCGCGCGAGTTGCGTGGCCGCCATGCCCACACCACCGGTGGCGGTGTGCACGAGGATGGACTCGCCCGGCTGCAGCTTGCCGAGTTCCACCAGGCCGATGTAGGCCGTCAGGAAGACCACCGGCACCGAGGCGCCCTGCGCGAACGTCCAGCCGCGCGGCATGGGGACGATCTGCCGCCGGTCGGCGATCGCGATGGGCCCGAACGATGCGTTGATCATGCCCATGACCCGGTCACCGGGTGCCAGGTCGGTGACTCCCGGACCGACCTCCAGGACCACACCGGCGCCCTCGCCACCCATGGTGGCGTGGTCGTCGGGGTACATGCCGATGGCGATCAGCGCGTCCCGGAAGTTCAGACCGGCGGCGCGCACCGCGATCCGGACGTAGCCGGGAGCCAGCGGCGCCTCGGCCGACGGGTCGGGCTGCAGCGAGAGGTTGTCCAGCGTGCCTCCACCGCTGGTGCCCAGCTTCCACGCGGAGGTGCCGGCCGGGGCCTCGAGCACCCGCCCGGCGGCGTTCCTGGCGAGCCGGGGGATCAGCCCCTGGCCTACGCGGAGCGCCACCTCGCGCTCGCCCGCCGCGATCGCGGCCGTCACCACGCCGGCGACCGCAGTGGCCGACTCGGCGTGGCGGTCGACGTCCACCAGCACGAGCCGGCCCGGGTTCTCCGTGGCCGCCGAGCGCACCAGCCCCCACACGGCGGCGTCGGACAGTCCGGCGACGCCCTCGCCCGGGCCGGTCGCGACCGCGTCGCTGGTCACCACCACCAGCCGGGACCCCTCGAACCGGTCCTCCGCCAGCCAGGACTGCACCAGGGCCAGCGCCCGGTGGGTCGACTTCCGCGCGGCGTCGGCGATGTCCTCGGTGTCCGGCGCGGCGCCGCACCAGGCCCAGACCACGTCCGGCAGCGCGGCGCCCTCGTCGATGGCGGCGAGGAGTTCGTCCGTCCCGGCGTACTCGGCGTACTCGACGCCGGAGGCGGCGAGCAGCTCGCCCGCCCGCGCCCGGTCGGCGCCGATGACGGCCGCGGACCCACCGTCCGCGGTCAGGCCGCCGCCCCGCGCGGCGGGGAACACATCCCAGTTGGCCCGGAACAGCGTTCCGTCGCCGCCGGTGGAGCGCGGGCCCGACGCGAACCGCTCGGGCGCCACCTCGCGCACCACCAGCGACTCCACCGAGGCGACGGGCTCACCCGTGGCGTCGGTCACCAGCAGCGCGACCGTGTCCTTGCCCTGCGGGCGCAGCCGCACCCGCACCCGTCCGGCGCCCACCGCGTGCAGGGTCACCCCGGTGAAGGAGAACGGCAGTGTCACCCGCCCGCTCTCGCCGCCGAAGTCGCCCATCTCCATGGCGTGCAGGGCGGCGTCGAGCAGGGCGGGGTGCAGGCCGAAGCGTCCGGCGTCCTGGGCCGCCGAGTCCGGCAGTGCCACCTCGGCGAAGACATCGCCGTCCAGCCGCCAGACCGACTCCAGCCCCTGGAAGACCGGCCCGTATCCGTAACCGACCTGGGCCAGGCCCTCGTAGAAGCCCTCCATCGGCACCTGCTCGGCGCCCGGGACGGGCCACTGCAGCAGGCTGTCGGTGACCGCGGCGCCGCTGTCCGCCTCGAGGACGCCCTGGGCGTGGCGCACCCACTCCTCGCCCGGCTCGTCGCTGTCGGAGCGCGAGTACACGCCGAGCGGCCGTACCCCGGACTCGTCCGTGGGGCCGACCACGAGCTGGATGCGGACGCCGCCCTGCTCGGGCAGGAGCAGCGGCGTCTCAAGGGTGAGCTCGCCGAGCCGTCCGGCCCCGGTCTCGGTGCCCGCGAGCAGGCCCAGTTCCACGAATCCGGTGCCGGGGAAGAGCACTCCGCCGGCCACGGCATGGTCGGCGAGCCAGGGGTGCGTCTGCAGGGAGAGGCGCCCCGTCAGCACGGTGCGCTCGCCGTCTGCCAGTTCGGTGAGGCCGCCGAGCAGCGGGTGGTCCACCCTGCCGAGCCCGACGCTGCGGGCGTCGCCGGTGACGGCACCGCCCGCCTCGAGCCAGTACCGCTTGTGCTGGAAGGCGTAGGTCGGCAGTCCGACCCGGCGGGCCCCGCGCCCGGCGTACACCGCGTTCCAGTCCACGCCGACGCCGTTGGTGTACAGGGTGGCGACGGCCTCCGCCAGCGTCTGCGCTTCGGCGCGCCCGGACCGGGCCAGGGGCACGAACGCCGCGTCGGCGTCGATGGCGTCCAGGCAGTCCTGGCCCATCGCGGTCAGCACGGCGTCGGGGCCGAGCTCCACGCAGGTCGTCACCCCCTGGGCCGCGAGGGAGCGCATGCCGTCGTCGAAGCGGACGGCTTCGCGCACATGGCGGACCCAGTACTCGGCGGTGGCCAGCTCGTCACCGGCGACATCTCCGGTGACGTTGGAGATGACCGGGATCGCCGGGGCCGAGTACGACAGGCAGTCGGCGAGCTGGCGGAACTCCTCCAGCATGGCGTCCATCCGGGGGAGTGGAACGCGTGGCTCACCCGCAGCCGCTTGGTCTTGCGGCCCTGTGCCTCCCAGTGGCCGGCGAGTTCGAGCACCGCGTCCTCGTCGCCCGAGAGCACCACCGAGGTGGGACCGTTGAGCGCCGCCAGCGACACCTGGTCCTCGCGGCCCTTCAGGCTCTCCAGGACCTCCTGCTCGGACGCCTGGACGGCCACCATGGCGCCGCCCTCGGGCAGTTCCTGCATCAGCCGCCCACGGGCCGCGACCAGGGCGCACGCGTCCTCCAGGGAGAGCACCCCGGCGACGTGTGCGGCCGCGATCTCGCCCACCGAGTGCCCCATCAGGAAGTCGGGGCGCACACCCCAGGACTCCAGCAGGCGGAACAGGGCCACCTCGAAGGCGAACAGCCCGGCCTGGGTGAACATCGTCTGGTTCAGTTCGTCACCGGACGCGCTCCCGGCGTCGGCGGCATCGGCAGCGTTGGCGGCGTCGTCCTCGGGGCCGAACACCACGTCGAGCACGGAGGTGCCGAGGCGTACCTCCAGATAGTCGCACGCCTCGTCGAATACGTCGGCGAACAGCGGGTAGGTCTCGTAGAGTTCCCGGCCCATGCCCATCCGCTGGGCGCCCTGGCCGGTGAACAGGAACGCCACCCGCTGCGCCCTGGACCTGCCCAGCACCAGGCCGGGCGCGTCGGTGTCCTCGGCGAGCGCCGCGAGTCCCCGCAGCAGCCCGTCCCGGTCGGAGGCCACCACCACGGCCCGCTGCTCCAGTGCGGCACGCGTCACGGCGGACGACCATCCGACGTCGACCGGATTCGCGTCGCGGTCGCGCACCACGTGCTCGCGCAGCCGCGCGGCCTGCGCCCGCAGCGCCTCCTCGCTCCTGGCGGACACCAGCCACGAGATGGGCTGGGACGCCGTCTCCTCGATATCGGCGTCGTCGGTCGCGGAGACGGGCTCCTGCGGCGGGGCCTGCTCGATGATGGCGTGTGCGTTGGTGCCGCTCATGCCGAACGAGGAGATACCGGCACGGCGCGGCTGTCCGTCCTCCGGCCACGCGCGCTGCTCGGCGAGGAGCGCGACGCCGCCCGAGGACCAGTCCACGTGCGGGGTCGGCACCTCCACGTGCAGCGTCTTGGGCATGATGCCGTGGCGCATGGCCATCACCATCTTGATGACGGCACCCGCACCGGCCGCCGCCTGGGTGTGGCCGATGTTCGACTTGAGGGACCCCAGCCAGACCGGCTGCCCCTCCGGCCGGCTCTCGCCGTAGGTGGCCATCAGCGCCTGCGCCTCGATGGGGTCACCGAGCGAGGTGCCGGTGCCATGCGCCTCGATGACGTCGATCTGGTCCGCGGTCAGCTCGGCGTTGGCCAGGGCCTGCCGGATGACACGCTGCTGGGAACGCCCGTTGGGGCGGTCAGACCGTTGGAGGCGCCGTCCTGGTTGACGGCGGTGCCACGCACGATGGCCAGCACCTCGTGGCCGTTGCGCCGGGCGTCCGAAAGCCGCTCCACCAGGAGGACGCCGACGCCCTCGGCCCACGACGTGCCGTCGGCCTCGGCGCCGAACGCCTTGCAGCGCCCGTTGGAGGAGAGTCCGCGCTGGCGGCTGAAGAGGATGAAGTCACCCGGGGTGGGCATGGTGGCGACACCGGTGGCGAGCGCCAGATCGCACTCACCCTGGCGCAGCGAGTGCGCCGCCTGGTGCAGGGAGACCAGCGACGAGGAGCACGCGGTGTCCACGGTCCACGCCGGGCCCTCGAAGCCGAAGGTGTAGGCGATGCGCCCGGAGGCGACGCTGCCCGCGATGCCGGTCAGCGCATAGCCCTCGAGGCCGCTCTTGGTGCTCTGGAGGTGGGGCCCGTAGTCGTGGTGCTCCGCGCCGGTGAACACGGCGGTCCGGCTGCCCCGCAGCTTGGTGACATCGATACCGGCCCGCTCGAAGACCTCCCAGCTGGTCTCCAGCAGCAGCCGCTGCTGCGGGTCCATGGCCAGCGCCTCGCGGGGCGATATGCCGAAGAACTCCGCGTCGAACTCGGGGGCGTCGTGGATGAACCCGCCCTCGGTGGCGTAGCTGGTGCCGGGCTGGTCCGGGTCCGGGCTGTAGAGCGCCTCCAGGTCCCAGCCACGGTCGGTGGGGAACGGGGTGATGGCGTCCACGCCCTCGGAGACCACCTTCCACAGGTCCTCGGGGCTGTTGACGCCGCCGGGGAAGCGGCAGCTCATCCCGACGATCGCGATGGGGTCGTCCGAGCCCACGACGGCACGCGCGGGAGCGGTGTCGTCCCCGGCGACGGGGAAGATCTTCCGGTGGAGGTGGTCCACCAGCTCACTGGGCGTCGGATAGTCGTAGGCGAGCGACACATCGAGGGTGAGGCCGGTGGCGGCGACCAGCCCGCGGTGCAGATTGACCGCCGCGAGCGAGTCCAGCCCCAGGTCGAGGAACGAGCTCTCCGCGTCGAGGGTGCGCGGTGACTCGGACCGCAGCGCCGCGGCGACGTGTGCGTGTACCAGGTCGAACAGGACCCTGCGCTGTTCGAGGTCCGGCAATTCCCTGAAGTCCGGTGCGAGTGAAGGAAGTTCGCCTGGGCTCTCGCCGCAATCCGGCCCAGCCTGGATTCCGGACTCGCCTGAGTCGCTGGACCCGCGCAACATGCTGCTCACCTATCTCCTGCTTTGTGGAAAAACCTTGTGGCAAAGCTGTGTGCCGCGCTGAACGCGGCATCGGCGTGGGCGCCCGCCCGGTACTCAACGGTGCCGGGCGGGCGCGTGGCCGTTAGAGGTTGGCCACCCAGTCCTCGACGGCCCGGGCGGTGGTGTCCGCGTAGTTCTCCATCATGGTGAAGTGATTTCCGGGCACGTCGATGACGGTGTCGGCGGGCCAGTCGGCCTGCCATGTCTCCGCCGGCGCGTTCGGGTCGGCCGACACCTCCGACGCACGGAGGTGGAGGCTGGGAACCGAGATCTCCGGCGGCTTCCACCCCTCCATCAGATGTGCGTACCAGCCCATGGCGGACATCCGGACGCCCTCCATGGAGACGACCTCTTCCCGCTCGTACATCTCGTCCAGCCAGGCGTCCGCGACGCCCCCGCCGAGCCTCGTGGTGTACGGAAGGTAGGTGTCCATCAGGACGACTCCCGCGGCCGGTGTGCCCTGGCTCTCGAGAGCGGCGGCCACCGAGTGGGCGAGCATTCCTCCGGCGGAGGAGCCGCACAGGACGATCGGGGCGCCCTCTGCGTACTCGGCGACGACCTGCGCCTGCAAGCGGAACAGCGCGTCCAGGTTGGCCGGAAGGCTCTCACCCTCGACCGACCCCACGGTGTGAAGGGCCGCCACGTCCCGGTTGCCGCGGAACGGTGCGGCGAACCGCGCGTACTGGTGGACGCCGCCCAGCGCGACATGGGAGGCGAAGCACATCAGCCGGGGACGCCCAGGGCCCCGGGAGAGCCGCGCGGGCCTGATGTTCCCCTCGAAGTCGGCCGGCTCCTCGAAGGTCGGACGGAGCTTTGCCGCGCTCACCAGCAGCTCCATGCCGATGCTGGACTTGCCCTGCTGGGCTGCCAGCCGGTAGAGGGAGCCGAGGGTGTCGGGCGCGTTCCCCTGCGGTGCCGGGGAAACGGGCTCGGCCGCGGGCGCGGCGGCCACAGCGGCCGGAGCGGTCTGCTCCTGGACCTGGCCGACGGCGGGAGCGGACGCGATCTCGGCCGCGAGCCGGGGGCGCAGATGGGCCACCATCTCGCCCGGGCTCGGGTAGTCGAAGACGACCGTGGTGTTCAGCCTGAGGCCGGTGAGGGCGGCCAGCTGATTACGGAATTCGACCGCCGTAAGGGAGTTGAAGCCCATCTCCATGAACTCATGCCCGGTGTCGATGTCGTTGTGTGATGCGAACCCGAGCACCGCGGCGGCGACGGTACGCACCATTTCGAGAAGAGCCTCGTCCCTCTCGGCCTCCGACAACCCCGCCAGCCGTTGCCGCAGCTGGGTGGGCTGGTCCACCTCGGACTCCGCCGCCCGAGCCGCACGCCGGACGGGGGCCTCCGGGACGACGGGACGGAACACGGCGGGCAGCGCGGCGCCCTTGGCGCGCAGCGCGGCCACGTCCAGCCGGGCGGGAATCACCACGGCCGTACCGGAGGTGACTGAGGCATCGAAGAGCTCCAGGCCCTCGTCGGAGGTGAGCGGCGCCAGACCGGTGCGCGCCACATCGTTCCACGCCGCGTCCAGCCGCCGGACCTCGTAGAGATCGCTCAGCAACGGGCTGGGCCGGCCCGCGGTGAACGCGGGAACAAACCGTTCCCAGTCCACGTTCACGACCGTCACCACACCGTCGTCGTCCGCTACGACGCGCTCCAGACCGGCCATGGCCGGCTGTGGTGCCAGCCGGGGCAGCCCACGCCGCTCCAAGTGATCGCCCTGGTCGTCCCCGGCCGCCATGCCGATCTCGGCCCAGGGGCCCCAGACCACGGAGGTGCCGACGAGTCCCCGCCCGCGGCGATCCTCCACCAGCGCGTCCAGATAGGCGTTGGCGGAACTGTAGGCGGACAGGCCGCCACTGCCCCACAGACCGGAGATGGACGAGAAGACCACGAACGCGTCGAGCTCCCGGTCGCCCAGCAGCGCGTCCAGGTTGACGGCACCCGCCACCTTGCCCGACACGAGGGTGGCGGCATCGGCCAAGTCGGTCTCCAGCAGAGGCGTCCCGCCGGTGGCGCCCGCCACGTGGACGACCGCCGTCAGCGGATACTCCTCCGGCACCGCGTCCAGCACCGCGGCCAGCTGCTCACGGTCGGCCACATCACAGGCCGCCACGGTCACCCGGGCGCCCAGCTTCTCCAGCTCCTCGCGCAGTTCGGCCGCGCCCGGCGCCTCAGGGCCCCGGCGGCTGGTCAGCACCAGGTGCTCGGCGCCCTTGCGCACCAGCCACCGGGCCACCTCACCACCCAGCCCGCCCGTACCACCGGTCACCAGCACCGTGCCGCGCGGGCGCCACGCCGTCCCCTGGGCAACGGGCGGAGCCGAGCGCACCAGACGGCGTACGAAGACACCGGAGCCGCGCACCGCGACCTGGTCCTCGCCGCCCTCGACGGACAGCACACCGGCCAGCCTCGCCGCACCGCGCTCGTCCAGCGACCGCGGCAGATCGACCACACCACCCCACAGCGGCGGCAGCTCCAGCGCGGCCACCCGGCCCAGCGCCGACACCATCGCCTGCAGCGGGCTGGTGAGCCGCTCCGAACCGTCCACCGAGACGGCCCCTCGCGTACCACTCCACAGCCGGGCCGGAATCCTCGCCTCGACCATGGCCCGCACCAGCACCAGGCTCAACGCGTAGCCGTTCGGCATGGCCGGGTGCCCCGGGCAGGGCTCCTCGTCCAGGGCCAGCAGCGAGAGCACACCGCCCAGTTCGGGCGCCTGGCCGGCCACCTCGCGCAGCCGCTCGGCGAGCACGCTCGCATCGAGGTCCCGCTCGTCCACCACGACCGAGACCACCTTCGCGCCGTGCCGCTCGAGCCCGGCAACGACCTCCGAGACCAGCTCGTCCCCGGCGCGGGACGCCGGAACCACCACCGGCCAGGTCCCCGACAGCGACCTCCGGGCCGGGTCCGGAACCGGCTTCCACGACACCTGATAGCGCCAGTTGTCGATCATCTCCTGCTCGGACTGTGCCACGTCGGCGTCCTGGGCCCACCGGCCCCACGCCAGCGAGACACCCGGCAGTCCCCGAGCGCGACGCCACGACGCGAGGCCGTCCAGGAACACGTTCGCCGCGGCGTAGTTGCTGCGTCCGGTCGCGCCGAGCAGACCCGCGGTCGAGGAGAACAGCACGAACGCCGACAGGTCCATGCCCGCGGTCAACTCGTGCAGGTTCCAGGCCGCGTCCACCTTCGTCCGCAGCATCGCGCTCGCCCGCTCGCGTGTCAGCGATGCGAACAGCCCGTCGTCGAGCATCTCGTCCGCATGCACCACGGCGCTCAGCGCGAATTCCTCGGGCAGTGCGGCCAGCACCGCGGCAAGCGCGTCACGGTCCGCGGCATTGCACGTCGTGACCACCACCGTGGCCCCCGCGGCCTCCAGTTCGGCCCGCAACGCGGCCGCGCCGTCCGTCTGCGCATCACGACGGGACAGCAGCACCAGCTTCTTGACACCGTGCCGGGCCACCAGATGCCGGGCCACCAAACCGCCCCGAGCGCTCGTGCCCTCCGTCACCAGCACGGCGCCGGAACCGAACACCTCCGACTCGGGAGCGTCACCCGCGGGCAGGGCGCGGGCCAGCCGCGGCACGCGGACCTCGCCCGAACGCACCACCACCTGCTCCTCACGAGTGGCCACCACCCCGCCGAGAAGTCCCACCGCACGCTCGACATCATCCGTGTCGACCAGCACCACCCGTCCCGGGTGCTCGGACTGCGCCGACCGCACCAAACCCCATGCGGCCGCACCCGACAGATCCCCCACACCGTCGCCGGTGTCGACGGCGCCCCGTGTCAGCACCACCAGCGGGACGTCCGCGAACCGGTCGTCCGCCACCCACGACTGAACGGTCTCCAGCACCTCGGCGACCCGTGTGTGGACCTCGTCCACCACATCGGAGCCGCTCGAAGCGACCGGCAGTACCACCATGCCGGGCATGCTCGTGCCCGCCGCCACGGTGTCGCTGAGCGCCGCGGTGTCCGTGTACACGTCGGCGGGGTAGAAGCCCGCCACCTCCAGAGCGTCGCCCACGCCGAGGCAGTCGTCGACCAGCACCGCCCACCAGCCGGGTGCCACGCCCTCGGCGGGCTTGGCCCCGTCCGCCGTCCACTCCATGCGGAACAACGCTTCACCGGCCGTCCGGCTCATGCTCTGCAACGCGGCGGCCTGCATGGGCCGGAAGAGGAGGGAATCGACGGTGGCCACCGGGCGGCCCGAGGAGTCGGCCATGGCCAGCGACACGGCCTGCCGTCCGTCCGGGACGACCCGGACCCGCAGCGCTTGGGCACCGACGGCTTCCAGGGAGAAGCCCCGCCACGAGAACGGCATCAGATTGCCCGCGCTCGGTGCGTCGTCGCCGCCGCGCAGTGCGTTGTTCGCGCCGATCGCCTGGAGGGCGCCGTCGAACAGGGCCGGGTGCAGGCCGAAGTACTTCGCCACGCCGAGCTGGTCCTCGGGCAGTTCGACGTCGGCGAACACCGCGTCGCCGCGCTTCCAGGCGCGCCGCAGCCCCCGGAACGCGGGACCGTAGTACAGCCCGTGCTCCTCGGCGTGCTCGTAGCCGCCGGAGACGTCGACAGGCTTGGCGCCGGAGGGCGGCCACTTCGCGAAGTCGAAGGAGGCCGCCGGCGCGGGCGGGGTGAGCGCACCGTGAGCGTGCTGCACCCACGGCTGCTCGAGGTCGGCGCTGTCGTCGGTCGGCTCCAGTCGTGAGTACACGCTGACGTCGCGGCGGCCCGAGGCGTCGGCCTCCCCCACCTCGACCTGGATCTGCACCCCTCCGCGCTCGGGCATCGCCAACGGCGCCACCAGCACCAGCTCATCGACCCGGCCGCATCCGACCTGGTCCCCCGCCTGTGCGGCCATCTCCGCGAAGGCCGTCCCGGGCACCAGCGCAACGCCTTGCACCGCGTGGTCGGCGAGCCAGGTGTGGGTGGCGATCGACAGCCGCCCGCTGAGCAGCACTCCGCCGCCGCCCGCCATCGAGATCGCGGCGCTCAGCATGGGGTGCGCCACCGCGCCGAGGCCCACCGATCCCACGTCGCCGCCGGCCGCCATCGCGTCCAGCCAATAGCGCTGACGCTGGAAGGCGTAGGTCGGCAGATCGACCCGGCGGGCACCATGTCCCGCGAACACCTTGGGCCAGTCGACACCGACGCCGCTGACGTGAACCTCGGCGGCGGAGGTCAGGAACCGCTCAGTTCCGCCCTCATCACGCCGCAGGGTGCCCACGACAACCGCCCGCGACTCGGCGGCCTCCACCGTCTGCTGCACCGGCAGGGTCAGCACCGGATGCGGGCTCACCTCGATGAATACGCTGTGGCCCGCATCGAGCAGGGTGCGCGTCGTGGACTCCAGCTCGACGGTCTGCCGCAGGTTCCGGAACCAGTACTCCGCGTCCAGACCCGCCGTGTTCATCACCTCGCCGGAGACCGTCGAATAGAACGGCACCTCCGAGGAACGCGGTGTGATGTCCGCCAGGACCTTCAGCAGCTCGTCGTGGATCGCCTCCACATGGGCGGAGTGCGAGGCGTAGTCCACCGGAACCCGGCGGACCCGCACCTTCTCACCCTCCAGCTGCGCGACCATCTCGTCCAGCGCACCCGGATCGCCCGAGACCACGACGGATCCCGGGCCGTTGACCGCCGCGACCGAGATCGCACCGTCCCAGGGAGCGATGCGCTCCTTGACCTCATCCGCCGGCAGTCCGACCGACACCATGCCACCACGACCCGCAAGGCCCGCCGCGATGGCCTGCGACCGCAACGCCACCACCTTCGCGGCGTCCTCCAGCGAGAGCGCACCAGCGACACAGGCCGCCGCGATCTCGCCCTGGCTGTGCCCCATCACCGCGTCCGGCTCCACGCCCACCGAACGCCACAGCTTCGCCAGCGACACCATCACCGCGAACAACGCCGGCTGAACGACGTCCACCCGGTCATAGCCGGGGGCGCCCTCGGTCCCGCGCAGCACCTCGGTCAGCGACCAGTCCACATGAGCCGACAGCGCCGCCTCACACTCGCCGATCGCCTCCGCGAACACCGGCGAGGACTCCAGCAGCCCCACCGCCATCCCCACCCACTGGGCACCCTGACCCGGGAAGACGAAGGCGGTCCTGCGTCCCTTCGCCGCCTGTCCCCTGACCACGCCCGGGGTCACCTCGCCCTGGGCCACGGCGCGCAGGCCGCGCAGCAGGCTCTCGCGGTCCTCGCCGATCACCGCCGCGCGGTGTTCGAACGCCGACCGGGACGCCGCCAGGGAGTAGCCGATGTCCGCCACCGACGCCGTCGCGAGATCGTCGTCCTCGGCGGAGCCCTGAGCTGTCAGACGGGCGTACAGCCGCTCGGCCTGCGCCCGCAACGCGGCCTCGCCCTTGCCCGAGAGCAGCCAGGGCACGACGGCGGAGGCGACCGGGTGGGGAGCCTCGGCCCCCGAACCGTCCGACTCCGGCTCCTCGGCCTCGGTGGCCTGCTCGATGATGGTGTGCGCGTTGGTCCCGCTGATCGCGAAGGAGGAGATCGCCGCCCGGCGGGGCCGGTCCGTCTCCGGCCAGGGCCGGGCCTCGGTCAGCAGCTCCACGGCCCCCGCCGACCAGTCCACATGCGGGGTCGGCTCGTCCACGTGCAGCGTCTTGGGCAGGATGCCGTGCCGCATGGCCATCACCATCTTGATGATCCCCGCGACACCCGCCGCCGCCTGCGCGTGGCCGATGTTGGACTTGATGGATCCCAGCCACAGCGGCCGGTCCGCCGGCCGGTCCTGGCCGTAGGACGCGATCAGCGCCTGCGCCTCGATCGGGTCACCGAGTGAGGTGCCGGTGCCGTGCGCCTCCACGATGTCGACATCGTCCGGGGTCAGTCCCGCGTTCTTGAGCGCCTGGCGGATCACCCTGCGCTGCGAGGGGCCGTTGGGGGCCGTCAGACCGTTGCTGGCCCCGTCCTGGTTCACCGCGGAGCCGCGCACCACGGCCAGCACGGGGTGGCCGTGGCGGCGGGCGTCGGACAACCGCTCCACGAGCAGCACGCCGACGCCCTCGGACCAGTTGGTGCCGTCCGCGGCCGCCGCGAAGGGCTTGCAGCGGCCGTCGGACGCGAGTCCCCGCTGACGGCTGAACTCGGTGAACGTTCCGGGGCCGGCCATCACGGTGATCCCGCCGGCCAGGGCGAAGTCGCACTCGCCCTGGCGCAGCGCCTGCGCGGCCAGATGCAGCGTCACCAGGGACGACGAACACGCCGTGTCCACCGTCACCGCGGGGCCTTCGAGACCGAGGACGTAGGAGATCCGGCCGGAGGTGACGGCGGGCGTCTGCCCCGTCATCAGATGGCCTTCGACCTCTTCGGCCTCGATCGGACCGGCCGCGCCGTATCCCTGGAACGCGGCGCCCATGAACACGCCACCGGTGGTGCCCTTGACGGACTGCGGGTCGATGCCGGCCCGCTCCAGGACCTCCCAGGACGCCTCCAGCAGCAGCCGCTGCTGAGGGTCCATCGCCAGCGCCTCACGCGGGGAGATCCCGAAGAACACCGGGTCGAACATCGCGGCGTCGTGCAGGAACCCGCCCTCGTTCACATAGCTCGTGCCCTGACTGTCGGGGTCCGGGTTGTACACCTCCTCGTGCCAGCCGCGGTCCTTCGGAAACGGCGAGAGCCCGTCGGCGCCGTCGGCGACCATGCGCCACAGGTCCTCAGGAGAGCTGACCCCGCCGGGGAAGCGGCAGCTCATCGCGACGATCGCGATCGGCTCCCGGTTCTTCTCCTCCACCTCCCGAAGGCGCAGACGGGTGCGGTGCAGATCGGTCGTCACCTTGTTGAGGTAGTCGCGGAGCTTGGTCTCGCTCACTGGTTTGCCGTCACTTTCTCTACAGTCAGGGTCAGACGCTGGACAACGGTTCAGGACAGCCCGAGCTCGTTGTCGATGAAGTCGAACAGCTCGTCGTTGGAGGACGATCCGATCCGTTCGGCCACCTCCGCGGTGGCGTCGGCGTCATCGGAAGCCTCGCCCAGCTTCTCCAGGAGCTCCTTCAGCCGCTCGGCCACCTTCGTGCGGGTCTCACCGTCGTCCATCACGCTGGAGAGCAGGGGCCCCAGCTTGTCCAGCTCGGCGAAGACCATGGGCTCCCCCGTGCCGCCGTCCGGCAGGAGCTCCTCCTGCAGGTGCTCCACCAGCGCCGTGGGAGTCGGGTGGTCGAAGACCAGCACGGCCGACAGCCGCAGCCCGGTCTCCGCGTTGAGCCGGTTGCGCAGCTCCACCGTGGTCAGCGAGTCGAAGCCCATGTCCTTGAAGGCCATGTCGGGCTCGACCGTCTCCGGCGAGCCATGCCCGAGCACCGTCGCCACCTGCACCCGCACCAGGTCCAGCAGAGCCCGGTACTGGTCGGCCGCGGAGAGACCGGCCAGGCGGTCCCGCAGCGATCCGGTGCCGGTCTGCGCGGTCTCCGCCGCCGTGACCCTGCGTCGGGGGACCCGCACCAGGCCGCGCAGCAGAGCGGGCACCTCACCGGTGCGGGCCTGTACGCGCAGGGCGGCGAGGTCCACATGGGTCGGCACGAGCACGGTCTCATCGGTCCCGAGCGCGTCGTCGAACAGCGCGAGGCCCTCTTCCGAGCTGAGCGCGTTCAGCCCGGCCCGCGCGATGCGCTGGAGGTCCGCCTCGCCGAGATCCCCGGTCATCTCGCTGCGCTGCTCCCACATGCCCCAGGCCAGCGAGACCGCGGGCAGGCCGAGCGCGCGGCGCTGGTGCGCCAGGGCGTCCAGGAAGGCGTTCGCCGCGGCGTAGTTGGCCTGGCCGCCACCACCGAAGTTGGAGGAGGCCGAGGAGAACACCACGAAGGCGGAGAGGTCGAGGTCGCGGGTCAGCTCGTGCAGATGCAGCGCCGCGTCCACCTTCGGACGCAGCACCTTGTCCACCCGCTCCGGCGTCAGCGACTCCACCACACCGTCATCCAGCACACCCGCCGCATGCACCACCGCCGACAGCGGATGCTCCGACCCGATCCCGGCCAGCAAGCTCTCCACCGAAGCCCGGTCGGCCACATCACACGCCACAGCCCGCGCCTGCGCACCGAGCCCGGCCAGCTCCGCCACCAACTCCGCCGCACCCGGCGCCTCCACGCCACGACGACTCGTCAGCACCAGAGACCGCACACCGTGCTCCACCACCAGATGACGGGCCAACAGCGCGCCCAGACCACCCGTACCACCCGTGATCAGCACCGTGCCACGGCCGTCGAACGGCGTGGTCTCCGGCTCGGGCCGGTCCTCGGCCGGGGCCACCCGGGCGAGGCGCGCCGCGAGCACCCGTCCGTCGCGCACGGCCACCTGCGGCTCCCCGGCGGTCAGCGCCGTCCGCAGCACCGAGGACACCTCGCCGTGCTCCTGCGGATCCAGGTCCACCAGGAGGAACTTCCCGGGGTGCTCGGTCTGCGCGGAGCGCAGCAGGCCCCACACGGCGGCCTCGGCCGGGGTGCACACCTCCCCGGAGGACTGGGCACCCATCGCGCCGCGGCTCACGAACACCAGGTAGGAGTCGTCGAACCGGTCGTCGGTGACCCATGTCCGCACCAGCTCCAGCGCACGGTACGTGGTGCCGCGCACCCGTCCCGCCAGATCCGCGCCGTCGTCGATGCCGACCGCCTCCGCGGCGCCCGCCACCATGACGACGTCCGGCGCCGTGGCCCCGGAGTCGATCGCCTCGCGCAGCGCGGCCAGATCCGCGTACGACGCCACGTCGGCACCCTCGGCCGCGAAGCTGGAGAGCACCCCCAGGTCGTCGGTGCCCAGCACGGCCCAGGTGCCTTCGGAGGCGGGGGCCGGAGCGCCGACGGGGACGGGGGTCCAGTCCAGCCGGAAGAGCGAGTCATGCCCGGCCGCCGGGGAACCGGCCGACTGGATCTGCCCCTCCGCGACCAACCGCATCACCAGGGAGTCGGCGGTGGCCACGGCACGGCCGCTGGTGTCGGCCACCGCGAGGCCGATCGAGTCGGGCCCCAGCGAGCTGAGGCGCACCCTCAGTTCCGAGGCGCCCGTGGCCCGCAGCGACACGCCGGTCCAGGAGAACGGAAGCCTGGCGAGGCCCGCCTCCTCCTGGGGTACGAACATGACGGCCTGAATCGCCGCGTCCAGCAGGGCGGGGTGCAATCCGAACTTCCCGGCGTCCGAGGCGTTCTCCTCCGGCAGGCGCACCTCGGCGAAGACCTCGTCGCCACGAATCCACACCGACCGCAGCCCCTGGAAGAGCGGGCCGTAGGCGAAGCCACCCGCCGCCATCCGGTCGTAGACGTCCTCGATCTCGATCCGCTCCGCGCCCTCCGGGGGCCATACGGCGAGGTCGGCCTGCCCGGTCTCGTCCGGCGCGCCGCTCTGGACGAGCAGGCCGGAGGCGTGCTGGACCCACGGCTGCTCCATGGTGGGGTCTTCCAGCCGGGAGTACATGTTCAGCGTGCGCGCGCCGTTCTCGTCCGGTCCGCCCACCGCCAGTTGGAGGTGCACCGCGCCCCGCTCGGGCAGCGGCAGCGGCGCCGTGAGGGTCAGCTCCTCGACCCGGTCGCATCCCACCTGGTCGGCGGCGTGCAGGGCCAGTTCGAGGAAGGCGGTGCCGGGCAGCAGGATGGTGTCCTGGACCATGTGGTCGACCAGCCACGGATGCGTCTGCGGCGAAAGGCGGCCGGTGAACAGGAAGCCGTCCGCGTCGGGCAGTTCGACGGCGGCGCCCAGCAGCGGATGCGTCGGCGGGACGAGTCCCACCGCGGTGACATCGCTGGCGAACGACGACAGGGCCTCCAGCCAGTAGCGCTCCCGCTGGAAGGCGTAGGTGGGCAGCTCGACCGTCCGGGCACCGCGTCCGGCGAAGACCCGTTCCCAGTCCACTCCGACGCCGCCCACGTGGAGCTCGGCCAGCGCCGTCGTCAGCGCCCGCGTCTCGGGGCGGTCCTTGCGCAGCACCGGCACCAGAACCGGCTCGGTGGTCCCCTCGGGCTGGTCCGCCACGCAGTCCCGCGCCATCGCGGTCAGCACGCCATCGGGACCGACCTCGACGAACCTGGACACGCCCTGTGCCTCGAGCGCCCGGACGCCGTCCGCGAACCGCACGGCCTCCCGCACATGCCGGACCCAGTACTCCGGCGAGCACACCTCGGCCGTGTCGGCCGGCAGCCCCGTCACATTGGAGACCAGGGCGATGGCCGGCGGGGCGAACGACAGCTCTTCGACGACCTTGCGGAAGTCGCCGAGCATGGCGTCCATGCGAGGCGAGTGGAAGGCGTGGCTGACCCGCAGGCGGCGGGTCTTGCGGCCCTGCTCCGACCACTGTCCGGCGATCTCCAGCGCGGGCGCCTCGTCGCCCGCGATGACCACGGCGGTCGGGCCGTTGATGGCGGCGATGCTCACCTCGGCCTCACGACCGGCGAGCGAACCGGCGATCTCGTCCTCCGACGCCTGGATGGCAACCATCGCGCCACCCTCGGGCAGCGCCTGCATAAGGCGGCCACGGGCAGCCACCAGCGTGCACGCGTCCTCCAGCGAGAACACTCCCGCCGCATGCGCGGCGGCGATCTCACCGATGGAGTGACCGATCACCACATCCGGGGCCACACCCCACGCCGACAGCAGCCGGAACAGCGCCACCTCGACCGCGAACAGCGCGGGCTGGGTGAACGCCGTCTGATCCAGCAGCCCGGCGTCCGCACTCCCCTCCGCCGCGAACACCACATCCCGCAGCGGTCGGTCGAGCAGACCGTCCAGATGCGCGCACACCTCGTCCCACGCGTCGGCGAACACCGGGAAGGCGTCGTACAGTTCCCGGCCCATACCCAGGCGCTGCGCGCCCTGGCCCGAGAACAGGAACGCCGTCTTGCCGGCCGCCCCCGCCACGCCGCGTACGACACCGGGCGCGGCCTCACCCTTCGCGAGGGCCTCGAGGCCACGCAGCATGTCCGCGCGGTCCTCGCCGACCACGGCGGCCCGGTGGTCGAAGAGCGATCGGGCCGTCGCCAAGGAATAGCCGACGTCCACAGCGGGCATGGACTCTTCGGTGGCGGTGGCGAGTTGGGCAAGCAGCCGTTCGGCCTGGCCCCGCAGGGCGGCGTCGGTCCGGCCGGACAGGATCCACGGCACCGGGGCCGTGGTGGAGTCCGGGGCCTCCGCGGCCCGCGGCGTCTCCGGCTCGTCGTCGGCCGGCGCCTGCTCGATGATGGTGTGCGCGTTGGTACCGCTCACACCGAAGGCGGACACCGCCGCCCTGCGCGGGTGGTCCCGCTCCGGCCAGGGCATCGCCTCGGTCAGCAGCTCGAGGTCGCCCGCCGACCAGTCCACGTGCGGCGACACCTCGTCCACGTGCAACGTCTTGGGAAGGGTGCCTTCGCGCATGGCCATCACCATCTTGATGACCCCGGCGACACCGGCGGCGGCCTGCGTATGACCGATGTTCGACTTGATGGCACCCAGCAGCAACGGCTCACCTTCGGGACGTCCCTGTCCGTAGGTGGCCAGCAGCGCCTGCGCCTCGATCGGGTCGCCGAGGGGAGTGCCGGTGCCATGGGCCTCGACCACGTCCACATCGGCGGAGACCAGCCGGGCACTGGCCAGCGTCTGCTCGATGAGCCGCTGCTGGGACGGGCCGTTGGGCGCCGTCAGACCGTTGGAGGCGCCGTCCTGGTTGATGGACGAGCCCCGGATGACGGCCAGCACCTTGTGGCCGTTGCGCTGAGCGTCCGACAGCCGCTCCACCAGGAGCATGCCCACGCCCTCGGACCAGCCGGTGCCGTCGGCATCCGCCGAGAACGCCTTGCACCGCCCGTCGAACGACAGCACGCGCTGGGCGCTGAACTCGATGAACGTACCCGGGGTGGCCATGATGGTCACACCACCGGCCAGCGCCACGGAGGCCTCGCCCTGGCGCAGCGACTGGCAGGCCAGGTGCAGGGCGACCAGCGACGAGGAACACGCGGTGTCCACCGTCACTGCCGGGCCCTCGAAGCCGAAGGTGTAGGAGATGCGGCCGGACGAGACGCTGGGGGCGCTGCCGAGTCCGAGATAGCCCTCCACTCCTTCGGTGTCGCTCAGGATGCGCGAACCGTAGTCGTGGTAGTTGGAGCCGACGAAGACTCCGGTCTGGCTGCCGCGCAGCGCCACGGGGTCGATACCGGCACGCTCGAACGCCTCCCAGGACGTCTCGAGCAGCAGCCGCTGCTGCGGGTCGATCGCCATCGCCTCACGCGGCGAGATGCCGAAGAACGAGGGGTCGAAGTGGCCCACCTCGTCGAGGAAGCCGCCGGCCTGGACGTAGCTGGTGCCGGACTTCTCGGGGTCCGGGTCGTAGAGACCGTCGATGTCCCAGCCGCGGTCATCGGGGAACCGGGAGATCACGTCCCCCTCGGCCATCAGCAGCTCCCACAGCTCCTCGGGGCTGCGCACTCCGCCGGGGAACCGGCAGCTCATGCCGATGATGGCGATCGGCTCATCGGTGGCGATGGGCCTGTCGAGCCCGTCCGATCCCTTGGCCGCGGCAGCGGGGCCGCCCTCGGTGACCGGCTGGTCGCCGAACATCTCCGTGTACAGGTACCGGGCCAGAACCGTGGCGGTCGGGTAGTCGAAGACACAGGTGACCGGCAGTCGGAGGCCGGTGACCACGCCGAGGCGGTTGCGCAGCTCGACGGCGGTCAGCGAGTCGAAGCCGAGGTCACGGAAGGCGCGCTCGGCCTCCACCGCGTCCGCGCTGTCGTAACCGAGGACGTCGGCGGCCTGGTTGCGCACCAGTTCCAGGAGGAGCTTGGGTTGCTCGGCGGGGGACAGCTTCGCCATCTCCCGGCGCAGCTCGGAAACGGCGTCGTCGCCGTCGCCGGTGTCCGCGCCGGCGGCGGCAGCGGGACGGTTCAGCTCGGGCAGCTCACGGAAGAGCGCGCTCGGACGTGAACCGACGAACTCCGGCTGGAAGCGATCCCAGTCGATCTCGGCGATGACCATGAAGGCCTCGTCCAGTTCAAGGGCCTGCTGCATGCCGGAGATCGCCAGCTCGGGCACCATTCCGACCATGCCGGAACGGTCCATCCGCTCGCCGACCTCACCGGATCCGAGCCCGCCTCCGGCCCAGGCGCCCCAGGCGATGGAGGTGGCCGCAAGGCCATCCGCACGCCGCTGCAACGCCAGCGCGTCGAGGTAGGCGTTACCCGCCGCGTAGCTGCCCTGACCCGGGCCGCCCAACGTGCCGGCACCGGAGGAGAACAGCACGAAGGCGGACAGGTCCATCCCGGCGGTCAGCTCATGCAGGTTCCGCGTGGCGTCCACCTTCGGGCGCAACACCCCGGCCGCCCGGCGCACGGTGAGGGCGTCCACGACGCCATCGTCCAGCACACCGGCCGTGTGCACCACGGCGGTCAGCGGGAACTCCCGCGGGATCGCGTCCAGCACCGCGGCCAGCGCCGCACGGTCCGCGGCGTCACACGCCGCCACCGTCACCCGGGCCCCCAGCCCTTCCAGCTCCGCCTTCAACTCGGCGGCCCCCTCGGCTTCCATGCCACTACGGCTCGTCAGCACGAGGTGCTCGGTGCCCGTACGCGCCAGCCAGCGGGCGACATGGCCACCCAGCGCACCCGTACCACCGGTCACCAGCGCCGAACCACGACCCTGCCAGGAGCCCCGGTTCTCCGCGTCGTCAGCCGCCGAGGCCCGCACCATGCGCTTGGCGAACACGCCGGAGCCGCGCACCGCGACCTGGTCCTCGCCCTCGGTGCCCGCCAGCACTCCGCCCAGCCGGGCCACCGCACGGGCGTCCATGGTCTCGGGCAGATCGACCGCGCCGCCCCAGCGCTGGGGGTACTCGACCCCCACGATCCGCCCGAGGCCCCACACCATCGCCTGCGCCGGGCTCACCAGCCGGTCGGAGCGCCCCACCGACACCGCACCCCGGGTGCCACACCACAGCGGAGCCACCACACCGGCGTCGCCCAGCCCCTGGACCAGCGCCACCATCGCCGCCAGCCCGGCCGGCACCACACCGAACGTCGCATGCCCCGACTCGTCCAGCCCGAGCAGCGAGAACACACCCGCCACGCCCGACGGCTCCACCCCGGCCTCGTCGAGCGCCCCGCGCAGCCGCTCCGCGACCGACCAGCGGTCGTTGCCCTTTTCCTCCAGCACCACCCGGACGATGTCGGCGCCGCTCGTCTCCAGGCCGTTCACCGTGGCGGTCACGAGAGCGTCATCGGCGTGCGACGCGGGAAGGACGACCACCCACGTGCCCGAGAGGGCCGCCTCGGTGGCGGCCGCCAGCGGCTTCCAGACCACCTTGTAGCGCCAGCTGTCCACCGTGTTCTGCTCGCGCCGCTGACGGCGCCAGGACGACAGCGCCGGAAGCAACGCCGTCAACGACGACTGCTGCTCCTCGTCCTCCACCTCCAGGGTGCGGACCAGTGCCTCCAAGTCCTCGCGCTCCACCGCGTCCCAGAAGCGCGCGTCCACCGCGTCCGCGGCGAGACCGTCGGCGGTGGCCTGCAGCTCCGCGGCCGACACCTCCAGCCAGTACCGCTGGCGCCGGAAGGCGTAGGTCGGCAGCTCGACGCGGCGGGCGCCACGGCCCTCGAGCAGGGCGGTCCAGTCCACCGCGACGCCACGCACGAACACCTCGGCGGCGGAGGTCAGGAACCGCTCCAGACCACCCTCGTCGCGCCGCAGCGTGCCGACGACCACGGCCTGCGCCTCGGCGGCTTCCACCGTCTGCTGCACCGGAAGGGTGAGTACCGGGTGCGGGCTCGCCTCGATGAACACGGTGTGACCGTCATTCAGCAACGTGCGGGTGGTGGCTTCCAGCTCGACGGTCTGCCGCAGGTTGCGGTACCAGTACTCGGCGTCCAGACCGGCGGTGTCCACCAGCTCACCGAGCACCGTCGAGTAGAACGGCACCTGCGAGGAGCGCGGCTGGATGTCCGCCAGGACCCTCAGCAGCTCCTCGTGGATCGCCTCCACATGGGCGGAGTGCGAGGCGTAGTCCACCGGAACCCGGCGAACGCGCACCTCCTCACCCTCAAGCTGCGCCACCATCTCATCCAGTGCCCCCGGGTCACCGGAGACCACCACCGAACCGGGGCCGTTGACCGCCGCGACGGATATTCCGCCGTCCCAGGCGGCGATGCGCTCCTTGACCTGGTCGACCGGCAGCCCGACCGACACCATCCCACCACGACCCGCAAGCCCCGCCGCGATCGCCTGCGACCGCAAGGTCACCACCTTGGCGGCATCCTCCAGCGACAGCGCACCGGCCACACAGGCCGCGGCGATCTCACCCTGGCTGTGACCCATCACCGCATCCGGCTCCACACCCACCGAACGCCACAACTTCGCCAACGACACCATCACCGCGAACAACACCGGCTGAACGACATCCACCCGGTCGAAACCGGGGGCGCCCTCGGCACCGCGCAGCACATCCGTCAACGACCAGTCCACATGAGCCGACAAAGCCGCCTCACACTCACCGATCGCCTCCGCGAACACCGGCGAGGACTCCAACAGCCCCACCGCCATCCCCACCCACTGCGCGCCCTGACCCGGGAACACGAACACCGAACGGCCGGCGTCGCCGGTCCTCCCCCGCACCACTCCGTTGGACGCGGTGGCTTCCTCGGCGACCGCCTCCAGACGCTGGAGGAGTTCCTCACGGTCGGCCCCGGTCACCACGGCCCGGTGCTCGAACGCGGACCTGGTCGTGGCCAGCGAGAGAGCCACGTCCGCCATGCCCAACTCCGGGCGCTCCGTGAGGAACTCCCGCAGTCGTCCGGCCTGTGCCTGCAGAGCCTCCGCGCTACGGCCCGCCACGACCCACGCCACCGGCCCGTCGACGGCCTCGGCCTCGGCGGCCTCGGCCGGCTCGGCCTCCGGAGCCTGCTCCAGGATGGTGTGCGCGTTGGTGCCGCTCATGCCGAACGAGGAAACGGCGGCGCGGCGCGGGCGGTCCCGGTCCGGCCACGGGGTCGACTCGTGCAGCAGGGAGACGGCGCCGCCGGTCCAGTCGATGTGCGGCGAGGGCTCGTCCGCGTGGAGCGTCTTCGGCAGCACGCCCTCGACCATGGCCATCACCATCTTGATGACGCCCGCGACACCGGCGGCGGCCTGCGTATGGCCGATGTTGGACTTGATGCCGCCCAGCCAGAGCGGCTGGTCCGCGGGCCGGTCCTGGCCGTACGTCGCCATCAGCGCCTGCGCCTCGATCGGGTCACCCAAGGTGGTGCCCGTACCGTGCGCCTCCACGGCGTCCACATCGGTGACCGACAGCCGGGCGCTGGTCAGCGCCTGCCGGATGACCCGCTGCTGCGATATGCCGTTGGGCGCCGTCAGACCGTTGGACGCACCGTCCTGGTTGATCGCCGAACCCCGGACGATGGCCAGCACCTTGTGGCCATTGCGCTGCGCGTCCGACAGCCGCTCCACGAGCAGCATGCCGACGCCCTCGCCCCAGCCGGTGCCGTCGGCCGCCGCCCCGAACGGCTTGCAGCGGCCGTCCGCCGCCAGACCGCGCTGCCGGCTGAACTGGACGAACGCCGCCGGGGTGGACATCACCGTGATGCCACCGGCCAGCGCGAGCGTGCACTCGCGCTGGCGCAGTGCCTGAACGGCCAGGTGCAGGGCCACGAGGGACGACGAGCACGCCGTGTCCACGGAGAGCGCGGGGCCCTCCAGGCCCATGGTGTAGGAGATCCGGCCGGAGACGATGCTCGCCGCGTTGCCCGTGCCGGAGTGGCCCTCGACATCCTCCATGCTCTCGGCGGCACCGAGCGTGAGCATGGAGTAGTCCTGGCCGTTGGTTCCGACGAACACGCCGGTCCGGCTGCCCCGCAGGGACATCGGGTCGATGCCCGCCCGCTCGAAGGCCTCCCACGACGTCTCCAGCAGCAGTCGCTGCTGCGGGTCCATCGACAGCGCCTCGCGCGGCGAGATCCCGAAGAACGCCGGATCGAATTGGTCGGCGTTCTCCAGGAAGCCGCCCTCGGTCGTATAGCTGGTGCCGGGACGGTCCGGGTCCTCGTCGTAGAGGGCGTCGATGTCCCAACCACGGTCCATGGGGAATTCCGAAATCGCGTCGGTGCCGTCCGCCACCAAGCGCCACAGGTCCTCCGGAGAGTTCACCCCTCCGGGGAACCGGCAGCTCATGGCGACGATCGCGATCGGTTCCTGGTCCGCTGACTCGGCCTCGAGCAGGCGCTGGCGAGTCTGCTGGAGATCCGCGGTCACCCGCTTGAGATAGTCGAGAAGCTTCTCTTCGTTCATTGTTATGTCACCCATGGAAGTAGTAAGGGACGACGCTCGGGAACCGACCGCGCCAGCTCAGGAGATCCCAAGCTCCTTGTCGATGAAGTCGAAGATCTCGTCCGACGTCGCCGACTGAATCTTGTCCGAGACCGCCTTCTTGCCGGAGTTGCCCGAATCCTGTTCCGCCTCTCCCCACTTGAGGAGGAGCGTCTGCAGACGCGTCGTGATCCTGGGCCGGTCCACGTCGTCGGCGGAGATCGTGGCCATCGCCGCTTCGATCCGGTCCAGCTCGCCGAGGATCGGTGCGGCCGCCGAGATCCCGTCCTGGACGACGTCGGTACGCAGCCGGCGGGCGAGCGCGACGGGCGTCGGGTGGTCGAAGACGATCGTCGCGGGCAGGCGCAGACCCGTCGCGGCGTCCAGCCGGTTGCGCAGTTCGACGGCGGTCAGCGAGTCGAAGCCGAGCTCACGGAAGGCCCGCTGGGACTCGACCGACTCCACCGACGGGAAGCCCAGCACCATCGCCACCTGCGTGGTGACCAGGTCGAGCAGCGCTCGTTCCTGCTCCGCCTCCGACATTCCGGCGAGCCGCTCGCGCAGTTCGGAGCCACCGGTCTCGAACTGCGCCGCGCTGCCACCGCCGATCGCGGCTTCCAGGATCCGGCGCGCCTCGGGCACCTCGTCCAGCAGCCGGCTGCCCCGAACAGCGACGTAGGAGGGCACGAAGCGCTCCCAGTCGAGGTCGGCGATGGCCAGGTGCGTCTCCCGCAGGTCGAGGGCCTGCTGGAGGGCCTTGACCGCCAGCTCCGGGGTCATCGGGGCCATACCGCCGCGCCGCAGCCGCTCCTCCAGCGCCCCGTCGACCGCCATGCCGCCCTCGGCCCACGGGCCCCAGGCGACCGAGGTGGCCGCCAGGCCCTGTGCCCGGCGCTGCTGCGCCAGGGCGTCGAGGTAGGCGTTGGCCGCCGCGTAACTGCCCTGCCCGGCGCCGCCGATGGCTCCGGCGAGCGAGGAGAACAGCACGAACGCGGACAGGTCGAGGCCCTCGGTCAGCTCGTGCAGATTGCGGGCCCCGTCCACCTTGGGACGCAGCACGCCCGCGACCCGCTCCACCGACATCGAGTCCAGGACACCGTCGTCCAGGACACCCGCCGCGTGCACGACGGCGTTCAGCGGATACCGCTCCGGGATGGCGGCCAGTACGGCGGCCAGGGCGTCGCGGTCGGCGGCGTCACATGCCGCGATGGTCACCCGGGCGCCCAACGCGGTGAGTTCGTCCCGCAGTTCGACGGCCCCGTCGGCTTCCAGGCCACGGCGGCTGGTCAGCACCAGATGCTCGGCGCCGGCGCGTGCCAGCCACCGGGCCACCTGGCTGCCCACTCCCCCGGTGCCGCCGGTCACCAGCACCGAGCCCCGCGCGTTCCACGGCTGAGCCGTGGTCTGCGGGGTGGCGGCCCGCGCCAGACGCCGGGTGAACACGCCGGAGGTGCGCACCGCCACTTGGTCCTCGAACTCGCCCGCGCCACCGCCCAGCACACCGGCCAGCCGGTTCGCGGCCCGCTCGTCCAGCCTCTCCGGGAGGTCGACCAGACCGCCCCAGACCCGGGGGTGCTCCAGACCGGCGACCCGGCCGAGGCCCCACATCTGCGCCTGGGCGGCGCTGCGCAGGGTGTCGGATCCGGTCACCGAGACGGCGCCTCGCGTGGCCACCCACAGCGGGGCCTCGACTCCGGCGTCCACGAGTGCCTGCAGGGCGAGAAGGTTCAGCGCGAGTCCTCGCGGCACGACCGCGTGGTCGGGGCGGGGGTTCTCGTCCAGGGCCAACAGGGAGAGGACCCCGCCGACGGTCCCGTCCGACGCGCCCTCGGCCGCCGTGCGCAACCGCTCGGCGACCGCCGCGCGGTCGATGTCCACGGCGCCGTCGAGCACGATCCGCGCCACCTGCGCGCCCTGCCGCTCGAGCGTGTTCACCGCGGAGGTGACCAGCTCGTCGTCGGCGTGCGAGTCGGGAACCATGACCATCCAGGTCCCGGTCAGCGCCCGCTCCGAGAGCTCGGACACCGGGGTCCACGCGATCTCGTAGCGCCAGCCGTCGACCGTGGAGCGCTCACGATGGCCCTTGCGGTAGGACGACAGGGCGGGCAGCACCTCGGTCAGCGAGGCGTTTCCGTCCACGTGCAGCGCTGTGGTCAGCGCCTCGAGATCCTCACGCTCGACCGCGTCCCAGAACTGGGCGTCGACCGAGTCCACCGAGGCGGGGCCGGCGGAGTCGTCGCTCGCGGGGTCCTCCAGCCAGTAGCGCTGCCGCTGGAACGCGTACGTCGGCAGCTCGACCCGTCGGACGTCCTGCCCGGCGAACAGGGCCTCCCAGTCGACGGTGGTGCCGTGGACGTGGAGTTCGGCCAGCGCCGTGGTCAGCGACTGGGCTTCGGAGCGGTCCTTGCGCAGCGCCGGCACCACAACGGGAGCCGAAGCCTCCTCCGCCGTCAGGCACTCGCGCGCCATCGCCGAGAGCACACCGTCGGGACCCACCTCGAAGAACCTGGTCGCGCCCGCGGTTTCGAGGGAGCGCATCCCATCCAGGAAGCGCACCGACTCCCGGACGTGCCGCACCCAGTACTCCGGCGAGCACACCTCGTCCGCACCCGCCGACTTGCCCGACACGTTGGAGATCAGGGCAAGGGAGGGCGGGGCGAACGACAGCCCCTCGACGACCTTGCGGAAGTCATCCAGCATCGCGTCCATGCGAGGCGAGTGGAAGGCGTGGCTGACCCGCAGGCGGCGGGTCTTACGGCCCTGCTCCGACCACTGCCCCGCGATCTCCAGCGCCGCTTCCTCGTCACCGGCGATGACGACAGAGGTCGGGCCGTTGACGGCGGCCATGCTCACCTCGGCCTCACGACCGGCCAGCGACGGAGCGACCTCCTCCTCCGACGCCTCGATGGCGACCATCGCGCCACCCTCGGGAAGGGCCTGCATCAGGCGGCCACGGGCGGCCACCAGCGTGCACGCGTCCTCCAAGGAGAAGACGCCCGCCACATGCGCGGCGGCGATCTCACCGATGGAGTGACCGATCACCACATCCGGGGCCACACCCCACGCCGACAGCAGCCGGAACAACGCCACCTCGACCGCGAACAACGCGGGCTGGGTGAACGCCGTCTGGTCGAGCAGCCCGGCGTCCTCGCTGCCCTCCGCCGCGAACATCACGTCCTTCAGTGGACGGTCCAGCAGCATGTCCAGGTGCGCACACACCTCGTCCAGCGCAAGGGCGAACACCGGGAAGGCGTCGTACAGCTCCCGTCCCATGCCCAGACGCTGCGCACCCTGGCCCGAGAACAGGAACGCCGTGATTCCCGCGGGAGTGGCGACCGAGCGCACGACCCCGGGAGTCTCCTCACCGGCCGCGACGGCTTCGAGCCCGCGCAGCAGCTCCGCGCGGTCCGTACCCGTCAGCACGGCACGGTGTTCGAACACCGACCGGGTGGCGACCAGGGAGTAGCCCACGTCCTTCAGGCTCAGCTCCGGCCGTGCGGTCAGATGCGCCCGCAGGCGCCGCGCCTGGGCGCGCAACCCGTCCGCGCTCCGGGCGGAGAGCGTCCAGGGAGCCGCGCCACGGTCGTCGGGAGCCGTCACCTCGGCCGGTCGCTCGTCTTCGGCGTCCGTCGGGGCCTGCTCGATGATGGTGTGCACATTGGTGCCGCTGACACCGAACGCGGAAACACCGGCCCGGCGCGGCTGCCCCGTCTCCGGCCACGCCGTGGCCTCGGTCAGCAGGCGCACTTCGCCCGCCGACCAGTCCACCTGCGGCGACGGCTCGTCCACGTGCAGCGTCTTCGGCAGTACACCGTGCCGCATCGCCATGACCATCTTGATGACACCGGCGAGTCCGGACGCGGCCTGGGTGTGTCCGATGTTGGACTTCAGCGCGCCCAGCCACAGCGGGCGGCCCTCCGGCCGCTCCTTGCCGTAGGTGGCCAGCAGCGCCTGCGCCTCGATCGGGTCACCCAGCGAGGTACCCGTGCCGTGCGCCTCCACCGCGTCCACCTCGGCGGCCGACACCCCGGCGCTGGCCAGCGCCTGACGGATGACCCGCTGCTGCGACGGCCCGTTCGGCGCCGTCAGACCGTTGGAAGCACCGTCCTGGTTCACGGCGGAGCCCCGCACGATGCCCAGCACCTGGTGACCGTTGCGCCGGGCGTCCGACAGCCGCTCCACGAGCAGCACGTTGGCGCCTTCGGACCAGCCGGTTCCGTCCGCCGCGGCCGAGAAGGGCTTGCAGCGGCCATCGGGCGCGAGACCGCCCTGTCGGCTGAACTCGACGAACGCCATCGGGGTCGCCATCACCGTCACGCCGCCGACCAGCGCCATGGAGCATTCGCCCTGGCGCAGCGACTGGCAGGCCAGATGCAGGGCCACCAGCGACGACGAGCAGGCCGTGTCCACCGTGACGGCGGGGCCTTCCAGGCCGTAGGTGTAGGCGAGGCGGCCCGAGACGACGCTGCCGGCGTTGCCCGTCAGCAGATGGCCCTCGACGTCCTCGGGGACCGTCGTCAGGTTGGTGCCGTATCCGGATCCCGAGAAGCCGACGAACACACCGACCTGGCTGCCCCGCACGGACGTGGGGTTGATGCCCGCCCGCTCGAACGCCTCCCAGGAGGTCTCCAGAAGCAGCCGCTGCTGCGGGTCGGTCGCCAGCGCCTCACGGGGCGAGATCCCGAAGAAGCCGGGGTCGAACTCGCTCACGTCGTAGAGGAATCCGCCTTCACGGGCGTAGAACGTGCCCGGCCGGTCCGGGTCCGGGTCGTACATGCCCGACAGGTCCCAGCCGCGGTCGGACGGGAACGACGAGATGGCGTCACCGCCGCCCTCGACCAACTGCCACAGGTCCTCCGGGCTCCGCACTCCACCGGGGAAGCGGCAGCTCATGGAGACGATCGCGATGGGGTCGTCGTCCGCGCCGGCGACGGCGGAGGCACCGGACCCGGCGGTGAGCGCCGGGGACGATGCGCCGAGCACCTCGGTGCGCAGATGCGCCGCGAGCGTCGAGGCGCTGGGGTAGTCGAAGACCAGCGTGGCGGGAAGGCTGAGACCGGTCTCGGCCGCCAGCCGGTTGCGCAGGTCGACCGCGGTCAGCGAGTCGAAGCCCAGATCGCGGAAGGCCCGGTTCGGCTCGACCATCTCCGCGGAGGCGTAGCCGAGCACGGAGGCGGCGTGCTTGCGCACCAGATCGAGCAGCGCCCGGTCCCGCTCGCCCTCGGTGAGCGGCTTCAGCCGCTCGCGCAGCTGCGCCCCGGCGGCGTCGGAGCTCTCGCCGTCGCCCCCCTTGGCCTCCAGCCGCTGGACCTCGTCGAGGTCGCTCAGGAACGGGCTGGGCCGGACCGCGGTGAACGAGGGGGCGAACCGCTCCCAGTCCACGTCCACGACCGTCACCACACCGTCGTCACCGGCCACCGCGCGTTCCAGAGCGGCGATCGCCAACTCGGGTGCCATCGCGGGCAGTCCGCGCCGCGCCAGCTGCTCCCCCGCGTCGTCGCGGGTAGCCATGCCGCCCTCGGCCCACGGGCCCCAGGAGACGGCGGTGCCCGCGAGACCCCGGGCACGGCGCTGCTCCACCAGCGCGTCCAGGAAGGCGTTTCCGGAGCCGTAGACGCCCTGGCTGCCGCCGCCCCAGATCCCGGAGATGGACGAGAAGACCACGAACGCGTCGAGCTCACGGTCGCCGAGCAGCTCATCCAGGTTGACGGCGCCCGCCACCTTGCCCGACACCACCCTCGCCGCGTCCGCGAGCTCCGTCTCCACCAGGGAGGCCGCGATCGTGACACCCGCCGCGTGCACCACCCCGGTCAGCGGCAGGTGCTCCGGCACCGCGTCCAGGACGGCGGCGAGCGCGTCGCGGTCCGCCGCGTCACACGCGGCCACCGTCACCTCGGCGCCCATGCCCTCCAGCTCCGCCTTCAACTCGGCGGCGCCTTCGGCCTCGAGACCGCGGCGGCTGGTCAGCACCAGGTGCTCGGCACCGCTACGGACCAGCCAGCGGGCCACCTGGCCGCCGAGCCCGCCCGTGCCACCGGTCACCAGCACCGTGCCGCGCGCCTGCCACGAGGTCCCCTCATCGGCGGCCGCGGCCGAGCGCACCAGACGGCGTACGAAGGCACCGGAGCCGCGCACCGCGACCTGGTCCTCGCCGCCCTCGACGGACAGCACACCGGCCAGCCGCGCCGCACCGCGCTCGTCCAGCGACTCGGGCAGATCCACCAGACCGCCCCACAGCGGTGCCAACTCCAGCCCGGCCACCCGGCCCAACGCCCAGACCATCGCCTGCGCCGGGCTGGTGAGCCGGTCCGAACGCCCCACCGACACCGCGCCGCGCGTACCGCACCACAGCCGGGCCGGAATCTCGGCCCCGACCATGGCCTGCACCAGCACCAGGGTCAACGCGTAGCCGCCCGACAGCGCCGGATACCCCGGGCAGGGCTCCTCGTCCAGGGCCAGCAGCGACAGCACCCCACCCAGCTCGGGTGCGTCGGCGGCCACCTCACGCAGCCGCTCCGCGAGCACCTCCGCGTCGAGGTCCCGCTCGTCCACCACGATCGAGACCGCATTCGCGCCGTGCCGCTCGAGCCCGGCGACGACCTCCGAGACCAGCTCGTCCCCGGCGCGGGACGCCGGAACCACCACGGGCCACGTCCCCGACAGCGAGCCGTCGGCGATCTCGGAAAGCGGCTTCCATGACACCCGGTAGCGCCAGCCGTCGATCGTGGACTGGTCACGGTTGTTGCGGTGATACGCGGACAGGGCGGGCAGCACCGCGCTCAGCGGCGCCTCACTGTCGACCGCCAACGTCCCCGCCAGCGACTCCAGGTCCTGGCGCTCCACCACCTCCCAGAACCGCGCGTCGACGGAGCCGGTGACCTCGGCCGCGCTTCCGCCGGGCGGCAGGCCGAATCCATCGAGCCAGTAGCGTTCGCGCTGGAAGACGTAGGTCGGCAGCTCGACCCGGCGGCCGCCACGGCCCTCCAGCGTGGTGGCCCAGTCGACCTTGGTGCCGCGCGCGAACACCTCGGCGGCGGAGGTCAGGAACCGCTCCATGCCGCCCTCGTCGCGCCGCAGCGTGCCGGCGACCACGGCCTGGGCCTCGGCGGCCTCCACGGTCTGCTGCACGGGCAGGGTGAGCACGGGGTGCGGGCTCACCTCGATGAAGGTGGCGTGTCCCTTGCCGAGGAGGGTGCGAGTGGTGGCCTCCAGCTCGACGGTCTGCCGCAGGTTGCGGTACCAGTACTCGGCGTCCAGACCGGCGGTGTCCACCAGCTCGCCGGAGACCGTCGAGTAGAACGGCACCTCAGAAGAGCGCGGCGCGATGTCCGCCAGAACCTTCAGCAGCTCCTCGCGAATCGCCTCCACATGGGCCGAGTGCGAGGCGTAGTCCACCGGAACCCGGCGAACGCGGATCTCCTCGCCCTCCAGCCGCGCCACCATCTCATCCAGCGCACCCGGGTCACCCGACACCACGACGGATCCCGGGCCGTTGACCGCGGCCACCGAGATCGCACCATCCCAGGCGGCGATCCGCTCCTTGGCCTCGTCCGCCGGCAGTCCGACCGACACCATGCCACCACGGCCCGCAAGGCCCGCCGCGATGGCCTGCGACCGCAACGCCACCACCTTCGCGGCGTCCTCCAGCGAGAGCGCACCGGCGACACAGGCCGCCGCGATCTCGCCCTGGCTGTGCCCCATCACCGCGTCGGGCCGAACGCCGACCGATCGCCACAGCTTCGCCAGCGACACCATCACCGCGAAGAGCACCGGCTGGACCACGTCCACCCGGTCGAAACCGGGAGCGCCCTCGGCGCCGCGCAGCACCTCGGTCAGCGGCCAGTCCACATGAGCCGACAGCGCCGCCTCACACTCACCGATCGCCTCGGCGAACACCGGCGAACTTTCGAGCAAGTCCACCGCCATGCCCATCCACTGGGCACCCTGGCCGGGGAACACGAACACCGAGCGGCCCCGGACATCGGCCACACCGCGCGTCACACCCGAGGCGACCTCATCGCCGGCCAACGCACCCAGCCGCGCCAGGAGTTCCTCACGGTCGGCGCCCGTCACCACGCCACGGTGCTCGAACACCGACCGCGACGACACCAGCGAGTACGCCACATCGGCCGCGCCCAGCTCCGGACGCTCCGCCACGAACTCCCGCAGCCGGCCCGCCTGGGCCCGCAGGCCGGCCGGGCTACGGCCGGACACCACCCAGGCCACCGGACCGTCGGCGACCTCGGCCTGAGTCTCCTCGGCCACCTCGGCCTCCGGAGCCTGCTCCAGGATCGCGTGCGCGTTCGTCCCGCTGATGCCGAACGAGGACACGCCCGCCCGCCGAGGCTGCTCGGTCTCGGGCCAGGGGGTCGACTCGTTCAGCAGCCGGATGTCGCCCTCGGTCCAGTCCACCTGGCTGGAGGGCTCGTCCGCGTGGAGCGTCTTGGGCAGCATGCCGTTCCGCAGGGCCATCACCATCTTGATGACCCCGCCGACACCGGCGGCCGCCTGGGAGTGGCCGATGTTGGACTTCAGCGAGCCCAGCCACAGCGGCTTGTTCTCCGGCCGCTCCTTGCCGTAGGTGGCCATCAGGGCCTGCGCCTCGATGGGGTCACCCAGCGACGTGCCCGTGCCGTGTGCCTCGACCGCGTCCACATCGGCCGGTGTCAGGCCCGCGTTCTTGAGCGCCTGGCGGATCACCCGGCGCTGCGAGGGGCCGTTGGGCGCCGTCAGACCGTTGGACGCACCGTCCTGGTTGATCGCCGAGCCCCGGATGACGGCCAGCACCGGGTGACCGTTGCGCCGGGCGTCCGAGAGCCGCTCCAAAAGGAGCAGGCCCACGCCCTCGGCCCAGCCCGTGCCGTCGGCGCCCGCGCCGAACGCCTTGCACCGGCCGTCGGGCGCGAGCCCGCCCTGCCGGCTGAACTCGACGAACATGCTGGGGGTGAACATGACGGCGACGCCGCCCGCCAGGGCCAGTGAGCACTCCTCCTGACGGAGCGCCTGGCAGGCCCAGTGCAGGGCGACCAGCGACGACGAGCACGCGGTGTCCACCGTCACGGCCGGGCCCTCGAGCCCCAGGGTGTAGGCCACCCGCCCGGACACCACGGAGGTGGCGTTGCCCGCGAGCAGCAGCCCCTCCACGTCTTCGGGCATCTCGCTCACTCCGGCGCCGTAGCCGGAGGGCGACGCGCCGACGAACACACCGGCCTGGCTGCCCCGGACCGACGCCGGGTCGATTCCGGCGCGCTCGAACGCCTCCCACGCGGTTTCCAGCAGCAGCCGCTGCTGGGGGTCGGTGGCGAGCGCCTCCCGCGGGCTCATGGAGAAGAAGCCGGGGTCGAAGTCGCCGGGGGCCTCCAGGAACCCGCCCTCGCGGACGGAGAAGGTACCGGACCGCTCCGCGTCCGGGTCGAAGAAGCCATCGACGTCCCAGCCCCGGTCAGGAGGGAACTCGCTGATGGCGTCGCCGCCCTCGGCGACGAGCCGCCACAGCTCCTCCGGAGTCTTCACACCGCCGGGGTACCGGCAGCTCATCGCCACAATGGCGATGGGCTCCCGGTCCCGCTCCTCCACCTGTCGAAGTTGCCGACGAGCCTGACGCAGGTCAGCCGTCACCTTCTTGAGGTAGTCAAGGAGTTTTTCGTCTTCCGCCACTATGCCCAGCCCCTTGAAACACTCTGTGAGTTCCAGCTCGCCACGTCAGGAGGTTCCGAATTCGTCGTCGATGAGTTTGAAGATCTCGTCGGCGGTGGCCGATTCGATCTCGCTGTCGTCGTCCATCTCGTCGTCCAGCGCCGTCGCGGTGCCGGACACCTGCCCGGTTCCGCCGGCCGACCACTTGGCCACCAGGCCCTGGAGCCGCGCCATGACCTTGTCGCGCGTCTCACCGTCGGAGTCGAGCGCCGACAGGGTGGATTCCAGGCGGTCGAGTTCTCCGAAGACGGGCTCGGTCGCGGGCCCGTCGGCGGGGGTGACCTCTTCGCGCAGGAATCGTCCGAGCGATGCCGGGGTCGGGTAGTCGAACACCAGGGTCGCCGGCAGCCGCGTTCCGGTGATCGCGTTGAGACGGTTGCGCAGTTCGACGGCCGACAGGGAGTCGAAGCCCAGGTCCTTGAAGGCGTGTCCCGGCTCGATCGCCTGTCCCGACGCGTAGCCGAGGACGATGGCCACCTGGTCGCACACCAGGTCCACCAGGATGCGCTCGCGTTCCGCCTCGGACTTCCCGGCCAGGTGCTGCTTGAGCTCGGCGGCCGGGTCGGCCCCGGTGCTGGTGGCGGCCGACTCCGCGGTCCTGCGCGCGGGGCCTCGCACCAGTCCGCGCAGCAGCGCGGGTACCGGCTCGCCCACCGAGGACATGTCCATCGTCATGGGCACCAGGACGGCACCGTCGAGATCGCGGGTCGCGTCGAACAGTGCGAGCCCGGCCTCGGGGGTGAGGGCGACCATACCGGTCCTGGTCATGCGGGTGACGTCGGCGTCGGCCAGCTCGGTGGTCATGCCGCCGTCCTGCGTCCACGGGCCCCAGACGAGCGATGCGGCCGGGAGCCCCGCGGCCCTGCGGTGCTGGGCCAGGGCGTCCATGAAGGCGTTGCCCGCCGCGTAGTTGGCCTGGCCGGCGCCGCCGAAGGTACCGGAGACGGAGGAGAACAGGATGAAGGCCGAGAGGTCGAGGTCGCGGGTCAGCTCGTGCAGATGCAGCGCCGCGTCCACCTTCGGACGCAGCACCTTGTCCACCCGCTCCGGCGTCAGCGACTCCACCACACCGTCATCCAGCACACCCGCCGCATGCACCACCGCCGACAGCGGATGCTCCGACCCGATCCCGGCCAGCAAGCTCTCCACCGAAGCCCGGTCGGCCACATCACACGCCACAGCCCGCGCCTGCGCACCGAGCCCGGCCAGCTCCGCCACCAACTCCGCCGCACCCGGCGCCTCCACGCCACGACGACTCGTCAGCACCAGAGACCGCACACCGTGCTCCACCACCAGATGACGGGCCAACAGCGCGCCCAGACCACCCGTACCACCCGTGATCAGCACCGTGCCACGGCCGTCCAGCGTCCTCGGGATCGTCAGCGCCACCTTGCCGGTGTGCCGGGCCTGGCTGATGAAGCGGAAGGCGTCGGGTGCCCTGCGGACATCCCAGGTGCGCACCGGAAGCGGTCGCAGCACTCCGCTCTCGAACAGGGAGATCAGGACGCTCCACATCTCGTGGATGCGGTCGGCTCCCGCCTCCATCAGGTCGAACGCCTGGTAGGAGACACCGGTGTACTCGGCGGCCACCTCGTCCGGGATCCTGATGTCGGTCTTGCCCATCTCCAGGAACCGGCCGCCGCGCGGCAGCAGCCGCAGACCCGCGTCCACGAACTCCCGGGCCAGCGAGTCGAGCACCACGTCCATGCCGCGTCCGCCGGTCGCGTCGAGGAAGCGCTTCTCGAAATCCAGCGTCCGCGACGACGCGATGTGCTCGTCGTCCAGGCCGAGTGCCCGCAGGGTGTCCCACTTGCCCTCGCTCGCGGTACCGAACACCTCGGCTCCGAGGTGCCGCGCCAGCTGGAGCGTGGCCATGCCCACACCACCGGCCGCGGAGTGCACCAGCACCGACTGACCGGCCTCGAGACCTGCCAGGTCCACCATGGCGTAGTAGGCCGTCAGGAACACGATGGGCGTGGAGGCCGCCTGCTCGAACGTCCAGCTCTCCGGGACCCGGGCGACCACGCGCCGGTCGGTGATGGCGACCGGGCCGAACGACCCGCCGAAGATGCCCATCACCGGGTCGCCGGGCGCGAGGTCCGTCACCGCGGAGCCGACCTCGGTCACCACACCGGCGCCCTCGCCACCGAGCGGCCCGGCCTCGCCGGGGTACATCCCCAGGGCGTTGAGCACATCGCGGAAGTTCAGGCCCGCGGCGCGCAGCGCCACTCTGATCTCGGTCGCGCCCAGTTCCTCCGTCACATCGGGGCTGGGCAGCAGCGCCAGGTTCTCCAAGGTCCCCTTGGCGTGCATGTCCAGCCGCCATTCCCGGACCCCCGCGGGCGGCAGCAGCGCGGTGCCCGAGGAGACCCGGGCCATGCGCTGGCCGAGCACCGTGCCCTCCCTGACCACGGCCTGCGGCTCGTCGCCGGCGAGCACCGTGGACAGTGCCGCCTTGGACGCCTCGACGGGCTCCTGTGGGTCCAGGTCCACCAGGACGAAGCAGTTCGGGTTCTCCGACTGCGCGGACCGCACCATGCCCCAGAGGGGGGCGTGGATCATGTCCGGGGTCTCGTCGCGGTCTTCGGGCGCCATGGCGCCCGAGGTCACGAAGACCAGTCGGGAGGAGGCGAACCGGCGGTCGCCGAGCCAGCCCTGGATCATGCCCAGCGTGTGGTGCGTCACCGCGTGGATGGCGTCCGCGGGCTCCAGACCCTGCTTGGCCTTGCTCTTGCCCTTGCCCTTCGCCTTGCTCTTGGGCGTGCCCTGCGCCGCCGGGTCGTCGAGACCGGGCGCGTAGGACACCAGCACGGCCTCCGGGGCAGTGGCGCCACCGTCGATCGCGGCGCCCAGCGCCTCGAGATCGGCGTAGGCGGTCACCTCGGCCCCGGCGATCTCACCGGCGGCCAGTCCGTAGGGGTCGGTGCCCACCACGGCCCACTGTGCCGTTGCCACCTCGGCCGGAGCGATGGCCGGGACAGGGGTCCAGTCCAGCGTGAACAGCGAGTCGCGGAACGCCGCGGTCCTGGCCGCGTCGATGTGTTCCACGGACACCGGGCGCAGCACGAGGGATTCGATCGACGCCACGGGGCGGCCGGTTCCGTCGGCCACCGTGAGGGAGATCGAGTCCGGTCCGAGCTTGCTGAGCCGCACCCGCAGCGTGGACGCGCCACCGGCGTGGAGCGACACCCCGCTCCAGGAGAACGGGAGCCGGGAGAGGCCGACGTCCTCCAGGGCGACGAACGTCACCGCTTGCACGGCGGCGTCCAGCAGGGCCGGGTGGAGGCCGAAGTCGACCGCGTCCGACGCGTGCTCCCCGAGGCTGACCTCGACGTAGACGTCGTCGCCCGAGCGCCAGGCGGCCCGCAGGCCCTGGAACACCGGGCCGTAGGCGAACCCGGTGGCGGCGAAGCGCTCGTAGAAGTCGTCGATCTCCAGGGCTTCGGTGCCCTCGGGGGCCAGACGCCGAAGTCGAACGACGGCTCGGGGCCGGCCGGGGCGAGCGCACCACTCGCGTGCTGCGTCCACGGCTGGTCCGAGGTCGCGTCGGCCGGGCGGGAGTACAGGCTGAGCGAGCGGTGACCCGTCTCGTCCGCGTCACCCACCCACAGCTGCACCTGGACCGGTTCGTTCTCGGGCAGGACCATCGGGGTCGCCAGGGTGACCTCTTCCACCCGGCCGCATCCGACCTGGTCGGCGGCGCGAATGGCCAGTTCGAGGAACCCGGTCCCGGGGAACAGGGCCGCGCCCCCGATCGCGTGGTCGGCGAGCCACGGCTGGCTCTGCACCGACAGCCTGCTGGTGAACAGGAATCCGTCGCTGCCCGCGAGTTCGACTCCGGCACCCAGCAGCGGGTGGTTGGGGGAGCTGAGCCCGATGGAGGCGACGTCGCCGGTCATGGTGCCGGGGGCCTTCGGCCAGTAGCGCTGCCGCTGGAAGGCGTAGGTGGGCAGCTCCACCCGCCGGACGTCGCGCCCGGCGAACGCCGTCGACCAGTCCACCGTGGTGCCGTGGACGTGGAGTTCGGCCAGCGCCGTGGTCAGCGACTGGGTTTCGGGACGGTTCTTGCGCAGAGCGGGGACGAGGGTGAAGGCGGCGACGCCTCCGTCCTCGTCGGACGCCAGGCAGTCCTGGGCCATCGCGGTGAGCACACCATCGGGCCCCACTTCCAGGAACGAGGTGACCCCGAGCTTCTCCAGGGCCCGTACCCCGTCCGCGAAGCGCACCGCCTCCCGCACATGCCGCACCCAGTACTCCGGGGAGCACACTTCGGCCGCACCCGCCGGCTTACCGGTGAGGTTGGAGACCAAGGAGATCGACGGTGCCTGGAAGGACAGGCCCGTGACGACGTCTCGGAAGTCGTCCAGCATCGCGTCCATGCGCGGCGAGTGGAACGCGTGGCTGACCGTCAGCCGGCGGGTCTTACGGCCCTGCCGCTCCCACTCTCCGGCGACCTCCAGAGCCGCGGCCTCATCGCCCGCGATCACCACGGCCGTCGGACCGTTGACCGCGGCGATGCTCAGCTCGGCCTCACGGCCGGCCAGCGAACCGGCGATCTCGTCCTCCGACGCCTGTACCGCCACCATCGCGCCGCCCTCGGGCAGCGCCTGCATCAGACGGCCACGCGCCACGATGAGCGCGCACGCGTCCTCCAGCGAGAGCACCCCGGCCACATGCGCGGCGGCGACCTCTCCCACCGAGTGGCCGATCAGCACATCCGCGGTGACTCCCCAGTGCTCCAGCAGCCGGAAGAGCGCCACCTCGATGGCGAACAGCGCCGGCTGGGTGAAGGCCGTCTGATCGAGCAGCGCGGCGTCCGCGCTGTCCTCGGCGGCGAACATCACCTCCTGCAGCGGCCGGTCGAGGAGCACATCGAGATGCGCACACACCTCGTCCAGCGCACGGGCGAACACCGGGAAGCCGTCGTACAGCTCCCGTCCCATGCCCAGGCGCTGCGCGCCCTGGCCCGAGAACAGGAACGCCGTCTTGCCGGCGGTGCCCACCGATCCCTGGACGACTCCGGGGGCCGTGGCGCCCGAGGCGATGGCGTCGAGACCGCTCAGCAGCCCGTCCCGGTCGCCGCTCAGGAGCACGGCGCGGTGGTCGAAGGCGGACCGGGTGGTCGCCAGCGAATAGCCCACGTCGTCGAGGTCGAGCTCGGGGTGGGCCGTCACGTAGTCGTGCAGGTTCCTCGCCTGGGCGCGCAGCGCCTCGGCGCCCTTGCCGTTGACCGTCCAGGGAAGCGTGTCCGAACCGGCCGGCGGAGCGTCCGTACGGACCCGCTCCACCGTCTCCGGCTCCTCCGGCTCCGGGGCCTGCTCGATGATGGTGTGGGCATTGGTGCCGCTGATGCCGAACGAGGAGATGCCCGCCCGGCGCGGCTCGCCGTTCTCCGGCCACGGGGTCGGCGCGGTCAGCAGCCGGACCTCGCCCGCCGTCCAGTCCACATGCGGCGTCGGCTCGTCGACATGGAGCGTCTGCGGCAGCACGCCCTCACGCATGGCCATCACCATCTTGATGATCCCCGCGACACCGGCGGCCGCCTGCGTGTGCCCGATGTTCGACTTGATGGAGCCCAGCCACAGCGGCTCGTTCTCCGGCCGCCCCTGGCCGTAGGTGGCCAGCAGCGCCTGCGCCTCGATCGGGTCACCGAGCCGGGTGCCGGTGCCGTGCGCCTCGACCGCCTGCACCTGGTGGGCGGCGAGGTCGGCGCTGGCCAGCGCCTGGCGGATCACCCGCTGCTGCGACGGGCCGTTGGGCGCCGTCAGGCCATTGGACGCGCCGTCCTGGTTGACGGCGGAGCCGCGCACGATCGCCATCACCGGGTGACCGTTGCGCCGCGCGTCCGACAGCCGCTCGAGCAGCAGCATGCCGACGCCCTCGGCCCAGCCCGTGCCGTCGGCCGATGCCGCGAACGCCTTGCACCGTCCGTCCGTCGACAGCCCCTTCTGGCGGCTGAAGTCCACGAACGAGCCCGGGCTGGACATGATCGTGACACCGCCGGCCAGCGCGAGGGAGGACTCTCCCTGGCGCAGCGACTGCACGGCCATGTGCAGCGCCACCAGCGAGGAGGAGCACGCCGTGTCCACCGTGACGGCCGGTCCTTCGAGGCCGAAGGTGTAGGAGATACGGCCCGATACGACGCTGCCCGAGTTGCCGGTTCCGAGGTAGCCCTCGGGTCCGCCCGGGGCGGCCAGCAGCAGGCCGATGTAGTCCTGGCCGTTGCTGCCCGCGAAGACGCCGGTCCGGCTTCCCTTGAGCGACATGGGGTCGATGCCCGCCCGCTCGATCGCCTCCCAGGAGGTCTCCAGCAGCAGCCGCTGCTGCGGGTCGATGGTCAGCGCCTCGCGGGGGGCGATGCCGAAGAACACCGGGTCGAATTCGTCGGCGTCGTAGACGAAGCCGCCGCCGCTCGCGTAGCTGGTGCCCGTGTTCTCCGGGTCCGGGTCGTAGAGGTCGTCGAGGTCCCAGCCACGGTTGGTCGGGTAGGCGCTGATCACGTCGCTGCCCTCGGAGACCAGTCGCCACAGGTCCTCGGGAGTGCGCACGCCACCGGGGAAGCGGCAGCTCATCGACACGATCGCGATCGGATCGTCGTCCACGACGGTGCCCGTCGCCACCGGCAGGTCGTCCACCGGCGCGGGGTCGGTGCCCTGCACCTCACCCAGGATGAACCGGGCGAGCACGGTGGGTGTCGGGTAGTCGAAGGCCACGGTGACCGGCAGGTTCACACCGGCGGCCGTGCTGAGGCCGTTGCGCAGCTCCACCGCGGTCAGCGAGTCGAATCCGATGTCCCGGAAGGCCCGGTCCGGCTCCACCGCGTCGGCGCTCGGGTATCCGATCACCTCGGCGGCCTGGGACCTGACGAGGTCGAGCACCTCCGCCTCGCGTTCGACGGCCGACAGCCCCTCGAGGCGCTCGGCCAGCCCGGAGAGCGCCGCACCCAGCTCGGCCTCCGCCGCCTCCAGGGCCTGCCGCACCTCCGGCAGCTCGTTCAGCAGCGGCCGCGGCCGGGCCGAGGCGAAGCCGGGGGCGTAGCGCTCCCAGTCCACGTCGGCGACGGTGACGTCGACCTCGTCGTGATCGAGCGCCTGCTGAAGGGCGTCGACGGCGAGTTCGGGCACCAGCGGCGGCATACCGCGCCGCTTCAGCTGGGCCGAGGTGGCGTCGTCGACCAGACCGCCGCCACCCCAGGCACCCCACGCCACCGAGGTCGCGGCCAGCCCCTGGGCCCGGCGCTGCTGCGCCAGGGCGTCGAGGAAGGCGTTCGCGGCGGCGTAGCTGCCCTGACCGGCACCACCGACGGTTCCGGCGTAGGAGGAGAAGAGGATGAAAGCGGACAGATCCAGGTCCTGGGTCAGCTCGTGGAGGTTCACCACGGCGTCCACCTTGGGCCGGAAGACACCCTGCGTCCTGGGGACGGTGAGGGTGTCGATGAGGCCGTCGTCCAGCACACCGGCCGCGTGCACCACCGCGGTCAGCGGGTACTCCGCGGGCAGCCCGTCGAGGAGCTCCCGCAACGCGCCGCGGTCGGCGGCGTCACAGGCCGCGACGGTGACCCGCACGCCGAGAGCGGTCAGCTCGTCCCGCAGCTCGGCCGCGCCGGGGGCGTCCAGGCCGCGGCGGCTCGTCAGCACCAGGTGCTCGGCGCCGCCACGGGCGAGCCAGCGGGCGAGGCGGCCACCGAGGGCACCGGTACCACCGGTGATCAGGACGCTGCCGCCGGCCTGCCAGGTACGGGCCGGCCGGGCGTCGCCCAAGGGCGCCCGGACGAGCCGCCGGCCGAAGATCCCGGAGGCGCGCACCGCGACCTGGTCCTCGTCACCGGAGCGCCCGATCAGGCCGACCAGACGGTTCAGCACCCGGTCGTCGATCGCGTCCGGCGACTCGGGGAGGTCGACGAGACCGCCCCACCGCTGTGCGTACTCCAGGCCGACCACCCGGCCCAGACCCCACACCAGGGACTGCTTGACGCTGCCGACCCGGTCGGAGCGGCCCACGGACACGGCTCCGGTGGTGGCGAGCCAGAGCGGCACATCGATGTCGACGTCGCTCAGCGCCTGGACCAGGGTCACGGTGCCGGCGAAACCGCGCGGAACGCCCGGGTGTTCGGCGAGTGCCTCCTCGTCGAGCGCGAGCAGGGAGAGCACTCCGTCGATCGCGAGCGTCCCCTCCTGCTCGGAACCGTCCGCGGAGAGCGTGCGGGGGGCCGCGTCCCGGAGGAGTTCGGTCAGCGACGACCGCTCCGGCTCCGACTCGTCCAGGTCGACCCGCACCATGCGGGCACCGTGGCGCTCCACGTCCCGCGTGATGCGCTCGGCCAGTTCACGGGCGGTGTCGACCGGCGGGACGACGACCATCCAGGTACCGGTGATCGGGGCGCCCTGCTCCTGCTCGGAGCCGGACGACGGCTGGTCGATCAGGGGCTTCCAGTTGATCCGGTAGCGCCAGTTGTCGACCGTCGAGCGGTCACGCCTGCCGCGCCGGTACGACGACAGGGCGGGCAGCACCGCGCTCAGCGGCGCCTCCCCGTCGAGCTCCAGCGTCCGCGCCAGTCCTTCGAGGTCCTCGCGCTCGACGGCCTCCCAGAACCGGGCGTCCACCGCGTCGGCCTCGGACACCGGGGCATTGCCGAACCCGGGGTCATCGGAAGGCTGCGGCCAATACCGCTGCCGCTGGAAGGCGTAGGTGGGCAGGTCGACCTGACGGGCGCCCTGTCCTGCGAACACCTTCGGCCAGTCGACACCGGCGCCATTGACATGCAGCTCGGCGATCGAGGTCAGGAACCGCTCCAGACCGCCCTCGTCGCGCCGCAGGGTGCCGATGACCACGGCCTGGGCCTCGGCGGCCTCCACCGTCTGCTGCACCGGCAGGGTCAGCACCGGGTGCGGGCTCACCTCGATGAACACGTCATGCCCGCTGCCGAGCAAGGTGCGGGTGGTGGCCTCAAGCTCAACGGTCTGCCGCAGGTTGCGGTACCAGTACTCGGCGTCCAGACCGGCGGTGTCCACCAGCTCGCCGGAAACCGTCGAGTAGAACGGCACCTGCGAGGAACGCGGCGCGATGTCCGCCAGGACCCTCAGCAGCTCCTCGTGGATCGCCTCCACATGGGCGGAGTGCGAGGCGTAGTCCACCGGAACCCGGCGAACACGGATCTCCTCACCCTCAAGCTGCGCCACCATCTCATCCAGCGCACCCGGGTCACCGGAGACGACGACCGAACCGGGGCCGTTGACCGCCGCGACGGATATTCCGCCGTCCCAAGCGGCGATGCGCTCCTTGACCTGATCGACCGGCAGCCCGACCGACACCATCCCACCACGACCCGCAAGCCCCGCCGCGATCGCCTGCGACCGCAAGGTCACCACCTTCGCGGCGTCTTCGAGCGAGAGCGCACCCGCCACACACGCCGCCGCGATCTCACCCTGGCTGTGCCCCATCACCGCATCCGGCTCCACACCCACCGAACGCCACAACTTCGCCAACGACACCATCACCGCGAAGAGCACCGGCTGAACGACATCCACCCGGTCGAAGTCGGGGCGCCCTCGGCGCCGCGCAGCACCTCGGTCAGCGACCAGTCCACATGAGCGGACAGTGCCGCCTCACACTCACCGATCGCCTCGGCGAACACCGGCGAGCTCTCGAGCAGGCCCACCGCCATGCCCATCCACTGCGCGCCCTGGCCGGGGAACACGAACACCGAACGGCCAGTGGCCTCGGCGGCGCTGGCGCGGACCACACCCGGTGCCTTCGCACCCTGGGCCACCGCCTCCAGGCGCTCCAGGAGCTCCTCGCGGCCGGTCCCGGTCACCGCGGCCCGGTACTGGAACGCGGACCTGGTCGTCGCCAGGGAGAGCGCCACATCGGCCGTACGAAGCTCCGGACGCTCGGCCACGAACTCCCGCAGCGTGGCCGCCTGGGCCTGCAGCGCGTCGCTGCTCTTGCCCGCAAGGACCCACGCCACCGGGCCATCGACAACCTCGGCCTCGGCGGTCTCGGCCGCCTCGATCTCCGGAGCCTGCTCCAGGATGGTGTGCACGTTGGTGCCGCTCATGCCGAACGCCGACACACCCGCGCGCCGCGGATGCCCGGTCTCGGGCCACGGCCTGGCCTCGGCCAGCAGCTCGACGTCGCCCTCCGTCCAGTCCACGTGGGGCGAGGGCTCGTCGAGGTGCAGCGTCTTCGGCAGCACGCCGTGACGCATCGCCATCACCATCTTGATGACGCCGCCCACGCCCGCGGCCGCCTGCGAGTGGCCGATGTTCGACTTGATGGCGCCCAGCATCAGCGGCCGGCCTTCGGGACGCTCCTGGCCGTAGGTGGCCAGCAGCGCCTGCGCCTCGATCGGGTCACCCAGCGAGGTACCCGTGCCGTGCGCCTCCACCGCGTCCACCTCGGCGGCCGACAGGCGGGCGTTCGCCAGCGCCTGCCGGATGACCCGCTGCTGCGACGGCCCGTTCGGCGCCGTCAGACCGTTGGACGCACCGTCCTGGTTCACCGCGCTGCCGCGCACCACGGCGAGGATGGGGTGTCCGTTGCGGCGGGCGTCCGACAGCCGCTCGAGGACGAGCATGCCGACGCCTTCGGCCCAGCTGGCGCCGTCCGCGGCGGCCGAGAAGGGCTTGCTGCGTCCGTCGGAGGCGAGCGCACGCTGCCGGCTGAACTCGACCAGCGACATCGGGGTGGACATCACCGTCACACCGCCCGCCAGCGCCAGCGAGCACTCGCCCTGGCGCAGCGCCTGCCATGCGAGGTGCAGGGCGACCAGCGACGACGAGCACGCGGTGTCCACCGTCATGGCGGGCCCCTCGAGGCCCATGGTGTAGGAGATACGGCCCGAGAGCACGCTCGGCGAGACACCGGTGCCGACGAGGCCCTCGACCGCTTCCTGGGATCCGGCGAGGACACCGCCGTAGTCCTGGTAGGTCACGCCCGCGAAGACGCCGGTCTGGCTGCCCTTCGCCGAGAGCGGGTCGATACCGGCCCGCTCCAGCGCCTCCCACGAGGTTTCCAGCAGCAGACGGTGCTGCGGGTCCATCGCGATCGCCTCACGGGGCGAAATCCCGAAGAACGCCGGGTCGAACTGGCTGGCGCCGTGCAGGAAGCCACCTTCCTGCGTGTAGCACTTGCCGGGCTCGTCCGGGTCCGGGTCGTAGAGGTTCTCCACATCCCAGCCGCGGTCCGTCGGGAAGGGCGAGATGCCGTCCCGGCCCTGGGCGACGAGGTCCCACAGATCCTCCGGGGTGGCCACCCCTCCGGGATAGCGGCAGCTCATCCCCACGATCACGATCGGCTCGTCGCTGTCCGCCACCGCGACCGGCACCGGCTGCCGCGCCCCGGTCAGCGCGCCGAGGACCTCGGCACGGGCGAACTTCGCCAGTTCGACGGGGGTCGGGTAGTCGAAGACGGCCGTCGCCGGGAGGCGCAGGCCGATGGCCTTGCTCACCCGGTTGCGGAACTCGACGGCGGTCAGCGAGCTGAAGCCGAGGTCCTTGAACGCCTGTGAGCCCTGGACCTGGTCGGCGGAATCGTGTCCGAGCACCGCCGCGACATGTGTGCGGACCACATCGAGCAGCACACGGTCCTGCTCGGGCTCGGAGAGTCCGGCCAGCCGCTCCCGCAGCGCGGCGAGCGGCCCGGACCCGGACTCGGGTCCGCTCCGCTGGGCGGTGCGCCGTGCGGTCCTGCGTCGACGGGCAGGCATGGCGGTGGTCTCCTCCACGGGGGTTTCGGTGGCCACGGGGGATTCGGTGGCCGTCGGTGCGTCGGTGCTCGCCTCGGGCGAGGCGGCGGGCTCCGGCAGGGTCTCGGTCGTCTCCGGCGCCGGGAGTTCCGGCTGGTCCGTGGCGACCTGGCGCAGCGTCAGCGTGTCGGCGGAGACCACGGCCTCGCCGGCTCCGTCGACCGCGGCCAGGGAGAGGGTCTCCGGGCCCGTGCGGGCGAGTCGGACACGCAGCTCGGAGGCGCCGGACGCGTACAGCGACACCCCGGCCAGGCTGAACAGGATGCGGCCGCGCCCCACGCCGTCCAGCACTCCGAGGCCGAGCGGCTGCAACGCCGCGTCCAGAAGGGCCGGGTGCAGCCCGAACCGCTCGGCTTCCGCGACGGACTCCTCGGCCAGGCTGATCTCGGCGAACACCTCGTCATCGCGCTGCCACACCGCTCGCAGGCCACGGAAGGAGGGTCCGTAGACGAGGCCGCTTTCGGCGAGCAGCTCGTACAGGCCGTCCACGTCGACGCGCTCGGCGCCGGGCGGGGGCCATGCGGCGGAGGCGAAGCGCACCGCTCCTTCGGCGGTCGCGATGTCCTCCGGCTCCGGGGCGAGCACACCGCTGGCGTGGCAGATCCACTCGTCCTCGTCCACCGGCTCGGCCACGCGCGAGTACATCTCCAGCGAACGGGTGCCGAACTCGTCCTCCTCGCCGAGGACGAGCTGAACCTGGACTCCGTTCCCTCGGGGGAGGACCAGCGGCGCCTGGCTGACGAGCTCTTCCACATGGCCGAGGCCGACCTCGTCACCGGCGCGAATCGCCAGTTCCACGAGGGCCGTGGTGGCCAGCACCGCCTCGCCGCCCAGGACATGGTCCGCCAGCCAGGGCTGGGTGTGCAGCGAGAGCGTTCCGGTGAAGACCAGGCTGTCGGTGCCCGCGAGGGGAACGGCTCCGCCGAGCAGCGGGTGATCGGCGGGGTCGAGGCCGAAGGCGGCGGCGTCTCCCGCCGCGGTGCCGGCCTCCAGCCAGTAGCGCTGGTGCTGGAACGCGTAGGTGGGCAGGTCCACGCGGCGGGCGCCGCGTCCGGCGAAGAAGGCGCGCCAGTCGACGGTTTCGCCGTGGACGTGTGTTTCGGCGAGGGCCGCGACGAGCGCCTGCGTCTCGGGACGGTCCTTGCGCAGCACCGGGACCAGCAGGGGGGCCGGTGCGTCCTCGGCGGCGATGTCGTCGACCGGTTCGGTCAGGCAGTCCTGGGCCATCGCGGACAGTACGCCGTCGGGGCCCACCTCGAGGTAGGTGGTGACGCCCTGCGCTTCGAGGGTCCGCACCCCGTTGAGGAAGCGGACGGTCTCGCGCACGTGCCGCACCCAGTACTCCGGCGAGCACACCTCCTCGGCACCGGCCTGCTCACCCGTGACGTTCGAGATGAACGCGGTGGACGGGCCGTGGTAGGTGAGCGTCTCCGCGACCGCGCGGAAGCCGTCAAGCATCGCGTCCATGTGCGGGGAGTGGAAGGCGTGGCTGACCCGCAGGCGGCGGGTCTTACGGCCCCGCTCCGCCCACTGTCCGGCGATCTCCAGCGCCGCTTCCTCGTCACCGGCGATGACCACGGCGTTCGGGCCGTTGACCGCGGCCATGCTCAGCTCGGCCTCACGACCGGCGAGCGAACCGGCGATTTCCTCCTCCGACGCCTCCATGGCGACCATCGCGCCGCCCTCGGGCAGCGCCTGCATCAGGCGGCCGCGGGCGGCCACCAGGGTGCAGGCGTCCTCCAGGGAGAACACCCCGGCGACGTGCGCGGCGGCGATCTCGCCGATGGAGTGTCCGATCAGCACATCCGGGGTGATGCCCCAGTGCTCCAGCAGCCGGAACAACGCCACCTCGATGGCGAAGAGCGCGGGCTGGGTGAACGCCGTCTGATCCAGCAGCTCGGCATCCGCACTGCCCTCGGCCGCGAACATCACCTCACGCAGCGGACGGTCCAGCACCACATCCAGGTGCGCACACACCTCGTCCAGCGCACGGGCGAACACCGGGAACGCCTCGTACAACTCCCGTCCCATGCCCAGACGCTGCGCACCCTGGCCGGTGAACAGGAACGCGGTCTTTCCGGCCTTGGCCGCCTGCCCCTGGACGATGCCGGGGGCGTCGTCGCCGGCGGCGACGGTCTCCAGGCCGCGCAGCAGCGTCTCGCGTTCGGTGGCCAGCAGCACCGCACGGTGCTCGAACACCGATCGCGTGGCGACCAGCGATTCGGCGATGTCCAGCACGCCGGGCTCGGCCCCGTCGGAAAGGTGGGCGCGCAGCCGCTCGGCCTGGGCCCGGAGGGCTTCCGGGCTCCGGGCGGAGAGCACCCAGGGGGCCATGCCGTGGTCGTCGGCGGGGGTCTGGACGGGCTCCGTCTCGTCCTGGACCGGGGCCTGTTCGATGATGGTGTGCGCGTTGGTGCCGCTCACACCGAAGGCGGAGATACCCGCCCGGCGCGGCTGCTCGGTCTCGGGCCACGCGGCAGCCTCGGTCAGCAGCCGCACCTCGCCCGCCGACCAGTCCACCTCGCGCGACGGCTCATCCACATGCAGCGTCCGCGGCAACACCCCGTGCCGCATGGCCATCACCATCTTGATGACACCGGCGACACCGGCCGCGGCCTGGGTGTGACCGATGTTCGACTTGATCGATCCCAGCCAGAGGGGCAGGTTCTCCGGGCGCTCCTGGCCGTAGGTGGCCAGCAGCGCCTGCGCCTCGATCGGGTCACCCAGCGTCGTTCCGGTGCCGTGTGCCTCGATCACCTGGACATCGGCCGGCGAGAGCTGGGCGTTGGCGAGCGCCTGGCGGATGACCCGCTGCTGCGAGGGGCCGTTGGGCGCCGTCAGACCGTTGGACGCACCGTCCTGGTTCACGGCGGAGCCCCGCACGATCGCCAGCACCTGGTGGCCGTTGCGCTGGGCGTCCGACAGCCGCTCCACGAGCAGCATGCCGACACCCTCGGACCAGCCGGTGCCGTCCGCGGCGTCCGCGAACGGCTTGCACCGGCCGTCGGGGGCGAGCCCGCGCTGACGGCTGAACTCCACGAAGGCGGCCGGGCTGGTCATCACGGTGACGCCACCGGCGAGCGCCATGGAGCACTCGCCCTGACGCACCGCCTGCGCGGCCTGGTGCAGCGCGACCAGCGACGACGAGCACGCCGTGTCCACCGTCAGCGCGGGTCCCTCAAGACCGAATGTGTAGGAGATGCGGCCCGACACGACCGAAGTGGCGCTGCCGGTCAGCATCTGCCCTTCGAGCCCCTCGGGGATCTCGTGCAGCCCCGTTCCGTAACCGGAGGTCGCGGCTCCGACGTAGACACCGATCTGGCTGCCGCGCATGGACGCCGGGTCGATACCGGCCCGCTCGAACGCCTCCCACGAGGTCTCCAGCAGCAGCCGCTGCTGGGGGTCCATGGCGAGCGCCTCACGCGGCGAGATCCCGAAGAACGCCGCGTCGAACTCGTCCGCCCCGTCGAGGAAGCCGCCCTCGCGGGCGTAGAACGTGCCCGACCGCTCCGGGTCGGGGTCATACATCCCCTCGACATCCCATCCACGGTCGGAGGGGAAGTCCGTGATGGCGTCCGTACCGGCCGCCACGAGGTTCCACAGCTCCTCCGGGCTGCGCACACCCCCCGGGAAGCGGCAACTCATCCCGACGATCGCGATCGGATCGTCGTCGACCGGGACCGCCACCGCCGACGGGGCGGTGACCGCGTCCTGCGTCCCCAGCACCTCGGCACGCAGATGGCCGGCCAGCACCGTGGCGCTCGGGTAGTCGAAGACCAGCGTGGCCGGCAGCACCAGCCCGGTCTCCGCGTTCAGCCGGTTACGGAACTCAACGGCCGTCAGCGAGTCGAAGCCCAGCTCCTTGAACGCCCGGCCGGGCTCGACCGCCTCCGCACCCGCGAAGCCGAGGACGGCCGCCGCGTGGGCACGCACCAGGTCGAGCAGGGTCCGGTCGATCTCGGCCTCGGTGAGCCCCGCCAGGCGCTCCCGCAGTGCCGAACCGGTACCGGCGCCTTCGGCGTTGCCGGCGTTCGCCAGCGCCCGCTGGACCTCGGGCAGATCGCCGAGGAGCGGGCTCGGCCTCCCGATCGTGAACGCGGGGGCGAATCGCTCCCAGTCCACATCGGCGACCGTGAGCACACCGTCGTCACCCGCGACCGCTCCCTGCAGCGCGGCGATCGCCAGGCCGGGCACCATCGCGGGCAGACCGCGGCGCGCCAGATGGTCGGCCTCGTCCCCGGCCGCCATGCCGCCCTCGGCCCAGGGGCCCCAGGCCACGGCCGTACCGGCGAGGCCGCGGGCACGGCGGTCCTCCACCAGCGCGTCCAGGTAGGCGTTGGCCGCACCATAGGCCGCCTGGCCGCCACTGCCCCACACACCGGCGATCGAGGAGAAGACCACGAACGCGTCCAGCTCCCGGTCGCCCAGCAGCTCGTCCAGATTGACGGCGCCGGCCACCTTGCCGGAGACCACGGCGGCGGCGTCGGCCAGCCCGGTCTCGGCCAGCGGCCCGGCCCCGTTGGCACCCGCCGCGTGCACCACGGCCGTCAGCGGATGCTCCTCCGGCACCGCGTCCAACACCGCGGCCAGTTGCTCGCGGTCGGCCACATCGCAGGCCGCCACGGTCACCCGGGCGCCCAGCGCCTCGAGCTCCTCGCGCAGCTCGGGCGCTCCCGGCGCCTCGAGACCGCGACGGCTGGTCAGCACCAGGTGCTCGGCGCCGTTGCGCACCAGCCAGCGGGCCACCTGCCCGCCCAGCGCGCCCGTGCCACCGGTGACCAGCACCGTGCCACGCGCCCGCCATGTCGTTACGTCGGCGACGGGCGCGGCGGACCGCGTCAGACGGCGTGCGAACACGCCGGAGCCGCGCACCGCCACCTGGTCCTCGACGACCTCGGTGGCCTCGGCGGCCAGCACACCGGCCAGCCGCGCCACCGCACGCTCGTCCAGTGACTCGGGCAGGTCGACCAGACCGCCCCACAGCTGCGGCAGCTCCAGCGCGGCCACCCGGCCGAGCGCCCACACCATCGCCTGCTTCGGGTGGCTGAGCCTTTCGGAGCGGCCCACCGATACGGCGCCCCGCGTACCGCACCACAGCGGAGCCTCGATACCGGCGTCGGCCATGGCCCGCACCAGTGTCAGCGTCAGGGCGAGACCACTGGGGAGCGCGGAGTGTCCCGGGCAGGGCTCCTCGTCCAGGGCGAGCAGCGACAACACGCCGCCCAGCGCGGGCGCGTCGGCGGCCGCCCCACGCAGCCGCTCCCCCAGCACCTCGGCTTCGAGGTGCCGCTCGTCGGCCACCAGCGACACCACGCCCGCGCCATGCCGCTCGAGCCCGGAGAGAACCTCCGTCACCAGCTCGTCCTCGGCACGGGACGCCGGCACCACTACCAGCCACGTGCCCGACAGCGACCCCTCGGCCACGTCCGGGACCGGCTTCCAGGCCACCCGGTAGCGCCAGTTGTCGATCGTGGACTGGTCACGTCGGTTGCGGTGGTACGTGGACAGGGCGGGCAGCACCGCGCTCAGCGGCGTCTCGCCGTCGACGTCGAGCGTCTCGGCGAGCGCTTCGAGGTCCTCGCGCTCGACCGCTTCCCAGAACCGCGCGTCCACCGAGTCGACGGCGCTCGACGCGCCCAAGCCGTTCAGGGAGATGGACACCTCGGGCCAGAACCGCTCGCGCTGGAAGGCGTACGTCGGCAGCTCCACCATCCGCGCACCGCGCCCGGCGACCACGGACTCCCACTCCACCGGGGCTCCGTGGACGTGGAGTTCGGCCAGCGCCATCGTCAGCGCCTGGGCCTCGGGACGGTCCTTGCGCAGCACCGGCACCACGGCCGAGGCCGCGGTCTGGTCCTCCGTCAGGCAGTCCCGCGCCATCGCGGACAGCACGCCGTCGGGGCCGACCTCCAGGAACCTGGTGACGCCCTGGGCGGTGAGTGCCCGCATGCCATCCGCGAACCGCACCGCCTCCCGGACGTGGCGCACCCAGTACTCCGGCGAGCACATCTCGTCGCGGCTCGCCGCCTCGCCCGTCAGATTGGAGACCAGGGCGATAGACGGTGCCTGGAAGGACAGGCCCGTGACGACGTCACGGAAGTCGTCCAGCATCGCGTCCATGCGCGGCGAGTGGAACGCGTGGCTGACCGTCAGCCGGCGGGTCTTACGACCCTGCTCCGCCCACTGCCCCGCGATCTCCAGCGCCGCTTCCTCATCACCCGCGATCACCACGGCGTTCGGGCCGTTGACCGCGGCCATGCTCACCTCGGCCTCACGACCGGCCAACGACGGAGCGACCTCCTCCTCCGACGCCTGGACGGCGACCATCGCCCCACCCTCGGGCAGCGCCTGCATCAAACGGCCACGAGCGGCCACCAGCGTGCACGCGTCCTCCAGCGAGAACACCCCAGCCACATGCGCGGCCGCGATCTCACCGATGGAGTGGCCCATCACCACATCCGGGGTGACACCGAAGTGCTCCAACAACCGGAACAACGCCACCTCGATGGCGAACAACGCAGGCTGGGTGAACGCCGTCTGATCCAGCAGCGCGGCCTCCGCGCTCCCCTCCGCCGCGAACACCACCTCCCGCAACGGACGCTCCAGCACCACATCCAGGTGCGCACACACCTCGTCCAAGGCACCCGCGAACACCGGGAACCCGTCGTACAACTCCCGGCCCATACCCAGACGCTGCGCACCCTGACCCGAGAACAGGAAGGCCGACTTTCCCGCCGTTACGGCCTCTCCCTGGACGACTCCCGAGGCGATTCCGCCCTGCGCGAGAGCCTGCAGGCCGCGCAGAAGGGTCTCCCGGTCCTCACCCACCAGCACGGCACGGTGGTCGAACACCGACCTGGACGCCAAGGTGTGCCCGACGTCGAGCACGCCGACGTCTTCCCGGGCCGCCACATGCTCGTACAGCCGCTCGGCCTGCGCCCGCAGCGCCTCCCGGTTCTTCCCGGAGACCAGCCACGGCACCACGGCCGCCGACACCGGTGCCTCGGGGCCACCTCCGAGGCCGCGGCCTCTTCCAGGTCAGGAGCCTGCTCGAGGATGGTGTGGGCGTTGGTTCCGCTCAGTCCGAACGAGGAGATGCCGGCCCGGCGCGGCCGACCCGTTTCCGGCCACGCGGTGGCCTCGGTCAGCAGCCGCACCTCACCGGCCGACCAGTCCACCTCCCGCGACGGCTCGCCGACGTGCAGCGTCTGCGGCAGCACGCCCTCACGCATCGCCAGCACCATCTTGATGACCCCGGCCACACCGGCCGCGGCCTGCGTGTGACCGATGTTGGACTTGATGGCGCCCAGCCACAGCGGGCGGCCGTCCGGCCGCTCCTGACCGTAGGTGGCCAGCAGCGCCTGCGCCTCGATCGGGTCACCCAGCGTCGTACCGGTGCCGTGCGCCTCGACCGCGTCCACCTCGGCGGCCGACAGTCCGGCGCTGGCCAGCGCCTGGCGGATGACCCGCTGCTGCGACGGGCCGTTGGGCGCCGTCAGACCGTTGGACGCACCGTCCTGGTTGATCGCGCTGCCCCGGACCACCGCCAGCACCGGATGGCCGTTCTTCCGCGCGTCCGACAGCCGCTCCACCAGCAGCATGCCGACGCCCTCGGACCAGCCGGTGCCGTCCGCGCCCTCCGCGAACGGCTTGCACCGACCGTCGGGCGCCAGACCGCGCTGCCGGCTGAACTCGACGAAGGCGCCCGGCGTCGACATCACCGACACCCCACCGGCGAGCGCCAGATCGCACTCGCCCTGGCGCAGTGCCTGCGCCGCGAGATGGAGCGCCACCAGCGACGACGAACACGCCGTGTCCACCGTCATCGCCGGCCCCTCGAGGCCGAACGTGTACGAGATACGCCCGGACACCACGCTGGCCGCGCTGCCCGTGCCCACATGGCCACCGAAGTCCTCGGGGCGTCGAGCATGATCGTGGAGTAGTCCTGGCCGTTGGTGCCGACGAACACACCGGTCCGGGTGCCCCGCAGCGCGGCCGGCTTGACGCCCGCGTACTCGAATGCCTCCCAGGAGGTCTCCAGCAGCAGCCGCTGCTGCGGATCCATGGCGACCGCCTCGCGCGGCGAGATACCGAAGAACACCGGGTCGAACTGGGGTGCTCCGTAGAGGAAGCCACCCTCGCGGGCGTAGAAGGTGCCCGGGTGTTCGGGGTCCGGGTGGTACATCCCCTCGACGTCCCAGCCACGGTCTCCGGGGAACCCGGCGATGCCGTCGCCGCCCTCGGCCAGGAGGCGCCACAGGTCCTGCGGGGTCTCGACACCTCCAGGGAAGCGGCAGCTCATCGCCACGATCGCGATGGGGTCGTCGTCATCCGCGGGCACACGAGGCGACACCGCGGCGGTGGCCGCCTCGGTGTGGGCTCCGCCGAGCTCCTGCCGCAGATGGCCGGCCAGCACCTCGGCGGTCGGGTAGTCGAAGACGAGGGTCGACGGCAGGCGCAGACCGGTGGCCAGGTCGAGCCGGTTGCGCAGCTCGATGGCCGTGAGGGAGTCGAACCCGAGGTCCCGGAAAGCCCGGCCGGGCTCTACGGCGTCCGCCGAGAAGTGGCCGAGCGCCGAGGCCGCGTGGGTGCGGATGAGGTCCAGGAGGACGGCTTGCTGTTCGGCGCCCGAGAGTCCGGCCAGTTGTTCCCGCAGACCGGATCCCGGCTCCGTCCGGGCGGTGGCACCGCCCGAGGCGGCCAGGAGTTCCCGCGCTTCGGGGATGTCGCTCACGAGGGCGCTGGGGCCCGCGCTCAGCATCGAGGCCATACCGGCCCAGTCGATGTCGGCCACGACCAGCGCGGGCTCGTCCTGGCCGACGGCCCAGCGCAGCGTGTCCACGGCCAGCGAGGGAGTCATGGGGGGCAGTGGCCCGCCACGCATCCGCTCCCCGGCGCGGCCGCTCGCGGCCATGCCGCTCTCGGCCCACGGGCCCCAGGCGACCGCGGTGGCCGCCAGACCCTGGGCGCGGCGCTGCTGCGCCAGCGCGTCCAAGTAGGCGTTGGCCGCCGCGTAGGCGGCCTGGCCCGCGCCGCCGACGACACCGGCGAAGGAGGAGAACAGCACGAACGCGTCGAGCGACAGTCCTTCGGTCAGCTCGTGCAGATGCCGCGCGCCCTCCACCTTCGCGGTCAGGGTCCCGGCGAGCTGGTCGACGGTCAGGCCGTCCAGCACACCGTCGTCCAGGATGCCCGCCGCGTGCACGACGGCGCTCAGCGGATACCGCTCGGGGATGGCGGTCAGCACCGCGGCGAGGGCGTCCCGATCGGCGGCGTCGCAGGCCGCGACGGTCACCTCGGCGCCCAGTTCTTCGAGCTCCGCCTTGAGCTCAACAGCGCCTTCGGCCGCCGGGCCGCGACGGCTGGTCAGCACCACGTGTTCGGCGCCCTCGCGCACGGCCCAGCGCGCCACGTGCGCGCCCAGGGCACCGGTGCCACCGGTCACCAGCACCGAGCCGCGGGGCCGCCACGCGCGCTCACCCGCCGACTCGTTTCCGGCGGCGACGCGGGACAGGCGCCGGGCGTACGCTCCGGAGCCGCGCACCGCCACCTGGTCCTCGCCGCCTTCGGCGGACAGCGTCCAGAGCAGCCGCGCGGCGGCGCGCTCGTCCAGCGCCTCGGGCAGATCGACGAGGCCGCCCCAGATCCGCGGGTGTTCCATGGCCGCCACCCGGCCAAGGCCCCATATCTCGGCCTGCGTCGTGCTCGTGAGCTGGTCGGAACGGCCCACCGAGACGGCACCGCGGGTGCCGCACCACAGACGGGCTTCGATGTCCGCCTCGGCCAGGGCCCGCACCAGCATCAGGGTCAGCGCGAGTCCGCGGGAGACCACCGGGTGCTCGGTGCAGGGCCGCTCGTCCACACCTACCAGGGACAGCACACCGCCGATCCCGGGCAGACCGGTGGCGATCTCACGCAGCCGTTCGGCCAGTACGCCCGGGGCGAGGTCGTCCTCGTCGGCCACGACGCGCACGACATCGGCACCGTGCCGCTGGAGTGCGGTGGACACCGACTCGGCGAACGCGTCATCGACGCCGGAGGCGGGAAGGACCACGAGCCAGGTCCCCGACAGCGTGGCCGCGGGGTTCTCCGAGATGGGCTTCCACGAGATGCGGTACCGCCAGCCGTCGACCGTGGCCCGGTCGCGCTGCTGCCGGCGGTACGACGACAGGGCGGGCAGCAACTCGCCCAGCGAGCCGCCGTCGACGTCCAGCGCCTTGGCCAGCGCGCCCAGGTCCTCGCGTTCCACCGCGTCCCAGAACCGTGCGTCCACAGTGTCCGCGGCGGCGGAGCCGGCCGATGCTCGGCTCGTGCTCTCCAGCCAGTAACGCTGACGCTGGAACGGGTAGGTCGGCAGCTCCACCGTGCGGGCGCCCCGCCCGGCGAAGACCGTTTCCCAGTCCACCGCCACGCCGTGGACGTGGGCTTCGGTCAGCGCGGCCATCAGAGCCTGGGCGTCAGGGCGCTCCTTGCGCAGGACCGGCACCACGACCGGGGCCGAAACCGCCTCTCCGGTCAGGCACTCCCGCGCCATTGCCGAGAGCACACCGTCGGGGCCCACCTCCAGGTAGGCGGTGACGCCCTGGGCCTCCAGGGAGCGAACGCCGTCGGCGAAGCGCACGGCCTCCCTGACGTGCCGTACCCAGTACTCCGCCGAGCAGACCTCATCGGCCCCGACCGGCTCTCCCGTGACATTGGAGACCAGCGCCAGGGTGGGGGTCTGGAAGGACAGCCCGCGCACGACCTTGCGGAAGTCGTCCAGCATCGCGTCCATGCGAGGCGAGTGGAACGCGTGGCTGACCCGCAGCCGGCTCGTCTTGCGCCCTTGTTCCGACCAGTGGGCGGCGATCTCCAGCGCCGCTTCCTCGTCACCGGCGATGACCACGGCGGTCGGGCCGTTGACGGCGGCGATGCTCACCTCGGCCTCACGACCGGCCAGCGACGGAGCGAGCTCCTCCTCGGACGCCTGCACCGCCACCATGGCGCCGCCCTCGGGCAGCGCCTGCATCAGACGGCCACGCGCCGCGATCAGCGTGCAGGCGTCCTCAAGCGAGAACACCCCGGCCACATGCGCGGCGGCGATCTCACCGATGGAGTGGCCGATCAGCACATCCGGGGTGACACCGAACTGCTCCAGCAGCCGGAAGAGCGCCACCTCGATGGCGAAGAGCGCGGGCTGGGTGAACGCCGTCTGGTCCAGCAGTGCGGCCTCCGCGCTCCCCTCCGCCGCGAACACCACCTCCCGCAACGGACGGTCCAGCAGCAGGTCGAGCCGCGCACACACCTCGTCCAGCGCACGGGCGAACACCGGGAACGCCTCATACAGCTCCCGGCCCATACCCAGGCGCTGCGCGCCCTGGCCCGAGAACAGGAACGCCGTCTTGACCACCGTTCCGGCCACGCCCTGGACCACGCCAGGAGCGGCTTCGCCGGTGGCGACGGCCTCGAGCCCGCGGAGGAGTTCCGCACGATGCGCGCCCGACACCACCGCACGGTGTTCGAACGTCGACCGTGCGGCAACCAGGGAGTGGCCGACATCCAGGGGACTCAGCTCGGTCCGCTCGAGCAGGAACGCGCTGAGCCGCGCGGCCTGGGCCCGCAGAGCATCCGCGCCACGAGCCGACAGCAGCCACGTGGCCACACCGCTGTCCTGGTCGGAAACCGTGCTCGCCTCGGCCTCGTCCTCGTCGACCGGCGGGGCCTGCTCGATGATGGTGTGCGCATTGGTGCCGCTCACACCGAAGGCGGAGACACCGGCCCGGCGCGGCTGACCGGTCTCGGGCCACTCGGTGGCCTCCGTCAGCAGCCGTACCTCACCCGCCGACCAGTCCACCTGCCGCGACGGCTCATCCACATGCAGCGTCCGCGGCAGCACCCCGTGCCGCATCGCCATCACCATCTTGATGATCCCGCCGACACCGGCGGCGGCCTGCGTATGACCGATGTTCGACTTCAGCGCGCCCAGCCACAGCGGGCGCCCCTCCGGCCGCTCCTGGCCGTAGGTGGCCAGCAGCGCCTGCGCCTCGATCGGGTCACCCAGGGACGTACCGGTCCCGTGGGCCTCCACCACGTCCACATCGGCCGGCGTCAGCCGGGCACTTGTCAGCGCGTCCCGGATGACCCGCTGCTGAGACGGACCGTTCGGCGCCGTCAGACCGTTGGACGCACCGTCCTGGTTGACGGCGGAGCCGCGCACGACGGCCAGCACCGGGTGACCGTTCTTCCGCGCGTCCGACAGCCGCTCCACGAGCAGCATGCCGACGCCCTCGGACCAGCCCGTGCCATCCGCGGAGTCCGCGAACGGCTTGCACCGGCCATCGGGCGCCAGCCCGCGCTGACGGCTGAATTCCACAAAGGCGCTCGGGGTCGACATCACCGTCACACCACCGGCCAGCGCCAGGTCACATTCGCCCTGACGCAGCGCCTGTACCGCGAGATGGAGCGCCACCAGCGAAGAAGAACACGCCGTGTCCACCGTCACCGCGGGTCCTTCGAGACCGAAGGTGTACGCGATACGGCCCGATACGACGGAAGCCGACGTGCCCGTCAGCAAATGGCCTTCGATTTCCTCCGGGAATTCGTCGACATCCGCCCCGTAGCCGGAGGTCGAGGCGCCCACGAAGACACCGCCCCGACGGCCCTTCACCGACCCCGGAGCGATGCCCGCACGCTCGAATGCCTCCCATGAGGTCTCCAGCAGCAGCCGCTGCTGCGGGTCCATGGCAAGCGCCTCACGCGGCGAGATCCCGAAGAAGCCGGCGTCGAACTCGCCCGCGTCGTGCAGGAAACCGCCCTCGCGGGAATAGAAGGTGCCCGAGTGGTCGGGGTCCGGGTCATACATCCCGTCCACGTCCCACCCACGGTTGGACGGGAAGTCGGAAATGGCGTCGCTACCGCCGGCCACCAGTTGCCACAGGTCCTCCGGGCTCCCCACCCCACCCGGAAAACGGCAGCTCATCGCCACGATCGCGATGGGGTCGGTCTCTCCTGCCTCCAACTCACGCAGGCGCTGACGCGCCTGGTGCAAATCAGCCGTCACCCGCTTGAGATAGTCCCGGAGCCTATCTTCGTTCACCATGGAAACCTTGCCTATAACGAGTCAAAGAAGACTGAAGAATGGAAGGGCCGGAGAGAGATGTGCCCCGGGACCGCACTTAACTGAGCTCATTTTCGATGAAGTCGAAGAGATCGTCATCGGATGCCGCGTCAAGCCGCTGCGTGACGCTTTCAGCGTTCGCCGCTCCGGCCTCACCGCCGTTCAACTTGGCGAGAAGCACTTGGAGTCGGGTCGCGATGGCCGACCGCTCGGCATTGTCCGGCTCAGCCGTGGAAAGTGTTGCCTCAAGTCGTTCCAGATCCGCGATCAGCGGAGTGGAGGATGTCCCTTCGTCGGGGAGGACACCCGCTCGCACATGTTCTGCGAGTGCCCTTGAGTTTGGATAGTCGAAGACCAGCGTGGTGGACAGCCTCAGCCCGGTATCCGCGTTGAGTCGGTTGCGAAATTCTACCGCTGTGAGCGAGTCAAAGCCCAATTCCTTGAACGCCCGGTCCGACTCCACGCCTTCCATTCCCGAGAAACCGAGAACCGCGGCCGCGTGACTGCGCACCAGATCCAGCACGGCGCGCTCCCGCTCACCGGGGGCCAGTGCGGAGAGCCGTTCCCGCAACCGCGATCCGGCCTCCGCGTGGCCCTCTTCGGCGGCACGGGCCTGTTCCAGGGCCGATACGACCTCGGGCAGCTCGCCGATGAGCGGGCTCGGCCGCCCCATCGTGAACGCGGGGGCGAACCGCTCCCAGTCCATGTCCGCGACCGTCACCACACCGTCGTCACCCGCGATCGCGCCCTGCAAGGCGGCGATCGCCAGGTCGGGCGCCATGCTGATCAGGCCGCGACGCGCGAGCTGTTCGCCTCCGCTTCCGGCCGCCATGCCGCTTTCGGCCCAGGGACCCCAAGCCACGGCCGTACCGGCGAGACCCCGCGCACGGCGGTCCTCCACCAAAGCGTCCAGATGGGCATTGGCCGCGCCATATGCCGCCTGGCCACCACTGCCCCACACACCGGCGATCGACGAGAACACCACGAACGCGTCCAGCTCCCGGTCACCCAGCAGCTCATCCAGGCACGCCGCCCCCGCGGCCTTTCCGGACACCACCGCCGCGGCATCCGCCAGACTCATCTCCGCAAGCTCGGCCGCCTGCTCAACACCCGCCGCATGGAACACCGCACTGAGCGGAAACTCCTCCGGAACGGATGCGAGAACACCAGCCACAGCCTCCCGATCGGTCACATCACACGCCGCCACGGTCACCCGGGCACCCAGCGCCTCCAGCTCCTCACGCAGCTCGCCCGCCCCCGGCGCCTCGGCGCCGCGACGGCTGGTCAGCACCACATGCTCGGCACCACTGCGCACCACCCAGCGGGCCACCCGACCGCCCAGCGCACCCGTGCCACCGGTCACCAGCACCGTGCCACGCGCCCGCCACGGCCGCTCCGCTCCCTCACCCGCATCAGCCCTCACCAGACGCCTGGCAAACACACCCGAACCACGCACCGCGACCTGGTCCTCACCATCCCCGGCCGCCAACACACCCGCCAACCGCGCCGCACCGCGCTCATCCAGCACCTCGGGCAGATCGACCAGACCACCCACACCGCAGAGTGCTCCAGCCCCACCACCCGCCCCAGACCCCACACCTGCGACTGCACGGCACCGGCCAGAGCATCCCAACGCCCCACCGACACCGCACCACGCGTACCGCACCACAACCGAGCCGGAACCTCCGCCTCAACCATCGCCTGCGCCAGCGTCAACGTGGCCGCGAAGCCACCCGACAACGCCGGATACCCCGGGCAGGGCTCCTCGTCCAAGGCCACCAGTGACAGGACGCCACCCAGCTCGGGCAGCTCCGCGACCATCTCACGCAGCCGATCCGCCAGCACCTTCGCGTCCAGGTCGCGCTCATCCACCACCAGCGGGACCACACCCGCACCATGCCGCCCCAGCCCGGCGGAAACCCCCGCCACCAGCTCATCCTCGGCACGGGACGCCGGAACCACCACCAGCCACGACCCCGACAACGACCCCTCGGCCACCTCCGGAACCGGCTTCCACGACACCCGATAACGCCAGCCGTCAATCGTCGACTGATCACGGCTGCTGCGGTGATACGCCGACAGCGCCGGCAGCACCTGACTCAGCGGGGCCTCGCCGTCGATGTCGAGCGCCTGGGCCAGCGCTTGGAGATCCTCGCGCTCGACGGCCTCCCAGAACCGCGCGTCCACCGAGTCCGCGGCCGGCGTGTCCCGGCTTCCCAGGGCCATGGTCACCTCGGGCCAGAACCGCTCGCGCTGGAAGGCATACGTCGGCAGCTCGACCTGCCGTGCGCCACGACCGGCGAAGACCGACTCCCAGTCCAACGAGACACCATTGACGTGGAGTTCGGCCAGCGCCGTCGTCAACGTCCGTGCCTCGGAACGGTCCTTGCGCAGCACTGGAACGAGAACCGTGCCGGGGGTGTCATCCGTCCCTTCCGCCAGGCAATCCTGGGCCATCGCCGTGAGCACACCATCGGGACCCACCTCAAGGAACCTGGTCACACCCAACGCCTTAAGCGCACGTACCCCATCCGCGAACCGCACCGCCTCACGCACATGCCTCACCCAGTAATCGGGTGAGCACACCTCTGTCTCGGAAACCGGCCCACCAGTGACATTGGACACCAGCGTCATGGTCGGCGGCTCGAAGGAGAGCTCGCGGACCACCTGGCCGAACGCGTCCAACATAGTGTCCATAAGGCAAGAGTGAAACGCATGAGAGACCCGCAAACCCTTAGTCTTTCGACCCCTCGCCTCCCAGACACCCGCGACTTCCTGAACCGCGTGTGCATGGCCCGAGACCACCACGGCCGACGGACCGTTGACCGCGGCGATGCTCATCTCGTGCTCGCGGCCGGAGAGTGAGCCGGCGACCTCCTCCTCGGTCGCCTGGATGGCCACCATGGCGCCGCCCTCGGGCAGCGCCTGCATCAAACGGCCACGCGCCGCGATGAGCGTGCACGCGTCCTCCAGCGAGAACACCCCGGCAACGTGCGCGGCGGCGACCTCACCGATGGAGTGTCCGATCAGCACATCCGGGGTGATGCCCCAGTGCTCCAGCAACCGGAACAACGCCACCTCGATGGCGAAGAGCGCGGGCTGGGTGAACGCCGTCTGGTTCAGCAGCTCGGCATCCGCACTGCCCTCGGCCGCGAACATCACCTCCCGCAGCGGACGGTCCAGCACCACATCCAGGTGCGCACACACCTCGTCCAGCGCACGGGCGAACACCGGGAACGCCTCGTACAACTCCCGCCCCATGCCCAGACGCTGCGCACCCTGCCCCGAGAACAAGAACGCCGTCTTGCCACCCGTTACGGCCTGTCCCTGGACGACTCCCGAGCCGATTCCGCCCTGAGCCATCTCCTCGAGACCGCGCAGCAGGGCCTCGCGGTCCTCGCCGACCAGTACGGCCCGGTGCTCGAACACCGAGCGAGTCGCCAGCGAGTACCCCACGTCCAGCGTGTCGAGGTCGGCCCGGGCCGCCACATGTGCGTGCAGTCGCCCGGCCTGTGCCCGCAGCGCCTCCCGGCTCTTCCCGGAGACCAGCCACGGCACCACGGCCGCCGACTCGCCCGTGCCGGGGGCCACGGTGTCCGAGACCGCGGGCTCCTCCACAGCGGGGGCCTGCTCGATGATGGTGTGCGCGTTGGTTCCGCTCAGTCCGAACGAGGAGATGCCGGCCCGGCGCGGCCGGTCCGTCTCCGGCCACGCGGTGGCCTCGGTCAGCAGCCGCACCTCACCCGCCGACCAATCCACCTGCCGCGACGGCTCATCCACATGCAGCACCTTCGGCAGCACCCCGTGCCGCATCGCCATCACCATCTTGATGACACCGGCCACACCGGCCGCCGCCTGCGTATGGCCGATGTTCGACTTGATGGCGCCCAGCCACAGCGGACTTCCCTCCGGCCGGCCCTGCCCATAGGTGGCCAGCAGTGCCTGCGCCTCGATCGGGTCGCCCAGCGAGGTACCCGTGCCGTGCGCCTCCACCGCGTCCACCTCGGACGCCGACAGCCCGGCACTCGCCAGCGCCTGACGGATCACCCGCTGCTGCGAGGGACCGTTCGGCGCCGTCAGACCGTTCGACGCACCGTCCTGGTTGATGGCCGAGCCCCGGACCACGGCCAGCACCGGGTGACCGTTACGGCGGGCGTCCGACAGCCGCTCCACGAGCAGCATGCCCACGCCCTCGCCCCAGCCCGTGCCATCCGCCCCGTCGGAGAACGGCTTGCACCGACCGTCGGAAGCGAGTCCGCGCTGACGGCTGAACTCCACGAACGCACCCGGCGTCGACATCACCGACACACCACCGGCCAGCGCCAGGTCGCACTCGCCCTGACGCAGCGCCTGCATGGCCATGTGCAGCGCCACCAGCGACGACGAACACGCCGTGTCCACCGTCACCGCGGGTCCCTCGAGACCGAAGGTGTAGGAAATGCGTCCCGACACCACACTGGCCGCGCTGCCCGTGCCCAGGTGGCCCTCGAGGTCACCTTGCGCGTCCGCCCACAGCCCCGTGTAGTCCTGGCCGTTTGTTCCCACGAACACACCCGCCCGGGCGCCCCTCAGCGCCTCCGGAGCGATACCGGCTCGCTCGAACGCCTCCCACGACGTCTCCAGCAGCAGCCGCTGCTGCGGGTCCATGGACAGCGCCTCGCGCGGCGAGATCCCGAAGAACCCCGCGTCGAAGTCCGGGGCGCCGTAGAGGAAGCCGCCCTCGCGTGCGTAGGACGTGCCGAGCCGCTCGGGGTCGGGGTCGTACAGCCCGTCGAGGTCCCAACCGCGGTCGGCGGGGAACCCGGCGATGGCGTCGCCGCCCTCGGCGACCAGCCGCCACAGTTCCTCCGGTGTGTGGACATCGCCGGGGAAGTGGCAGCTCATCGCGACGATCGCGATCGGGTCATGGGCCACGGCAACGGCCGTCGGCTCGACGGCGGCCACGGCCGGCTGGGCGGTGCCGAACGCCTCGGTGTCCAGGTAGTCGGCCAGTTCGGCGGCGCTCGGATAGTCGAAGACCAGCGTGGCCGGGAGGCGCAGCCCCGTCGCGATGTCCAGCCGGTTGCGCAGCTCGACCGCCGTGAGGGAGTCGAATCCGAGGTCGCGGAAGGCCCGGCCGGGCTCGACGGATTCCGCCGACGCATGGCCGAGTACGGCGGCCGCGTGCCCCCGTACCAGTTCCAGCACGGCCTGGTTCCGCTCGGCCGCCGACAGCCCGGCGAGCTTCTCGGCGAAGGTGGCCGCTTCCGCCTCGGCACCGCTGTTGACCGCGGTCAGGTGCCTGAGGGCTTCGGGGATGTCACTGATGAGAGCGCCGCCGCCGGACGCGGCGTGCGCCGAGGCCAGGCGCTCCCAGTCGACGTCGGCCACGACAAGCGAAGCCTCGTCATGGCCGACGGCCCAGCCGAGTGCCGCCACGGCCAGCGCCGGGTCCATCGCGGCCACCACACCACCGCGTACCCGTTCCCCGGCACGGCCCTCCACGGCCATACCGGCCTCGGCCCACGGCCCCCAGGCGACCGCCGTGCCAGCGAGTCCGGCACCGCGACGCAGCACCGCGAGCGCGTCCAGGTAGGCGTTCGCCGCAGCGTAGGCCCCCTGTCCGGCACCGCCGACGACACCGGCGAACGACGAGAACAACACGAAGGCGTCGAGATCCAGATGTGCGGTCAGCTCGTGCAGCTGCCTCGCGCCCGCCACCTTCGCGCCGAGCACCCCGGCGACCCGGTCGACGGACAGACCGTCCAGCACACCGTCGTCCAGCACACCGGCCGCGTGCACCACGCCGCGCAGGGGGAACCGCTCGGGATCCCCGCGAGCACCTCGGTGAGCGCTTCGCGATCCGCGACATCACAGGCGACCACCGAGACCAGCGCACCCATGGCCTCTAGTTCGGCCTTGAGCTGGGGCGCACCGTCGGCCGCCAGGCCGCGGCGGCTGGTGAGGACGACGTGCTCCGCGCCCTCGGCCACCGCCCAACGGGCCACATGCGCGCCGAGCGCCCCCGTACCACCGGTCACCAGCACCGAGCCGCTCGGCCGCCAGGCTTCGCCGCCCGACGACACGACACGCCCCAGCCGCCGGACGAACACTCCGGAGCCCCGCACCGCCGCCTGGTCCTCGCCGCCCTCGGCGGACAGCACACCGGCCAGCCGCCCCACGGCGCGCTCGTCGAGCACTTCGGGCAGATCCACCAGGCCACCCAGATCCGGGGGTGCTCCAGGGCCGCGACCCGGCCGAGGCCCCACACCTCCGCCTGTACCGGGCTGGTGAGCCGGTCCGAACGCCCCACCGAGACCGCGCCCCGCGACGCGCACCACAGCCGAACGCCCACCTCCAGCCCCGCCAGGGCCTGCACCAACCGCAGCGTCAGCGCGAGGCCCGCCGCGACCACCGGCTCCCCGGCCCACGGCTCCTCGTCCAGGGCGAGCAGCGACATCACGCCGACCTCGGACTCGCCGTCGAGTGCGCCGAGCAGTGCCTGGGCGATCCCGTCGGTGTCCGTGTCCGCGGCCACCGCCACCGGCACCACCCGGGCGCCGTGTTTCTCGAATCCCTGGCGGATCGACGTGGTGACCTCGCCTTCCGCCAGTCCGGCGGGCACCACCAGCAGCCAGGTCCCCGGGAGAGTGGCGGTGGCCACGTCCGGGGCCGGCTTCCAGGAGACGCGGTAACGCCAGCCGTCGACCGTGGCCCGGTCACGCTGCTGCCGGCGGTAGGACGACAGCGCGGGCATCAGCTCGCCGAGCGGGCCCTTGCCGTCGACGTCCAGCGCCTCGGCCAGCGCCTCCAGATCCTCGCGCTCAACGGCTTCCCAGAACCGGGCGTCCACGCTGTCGGCAGCGGCCGAACCGCCTGTCGCCCGGCCCGTGTCCTCCAGCCAGTAGCGCTGTCGCTGGAAGGCGTAGGTGGGCAGCTCGACCTTCCGCGCTTCGCGTCCGATGAAGAGCTGTTCCCAGTCGACGGTGACGCCATGGACGTGGAGTTCGGCCAGCGCCGTCGTCAGCGCCTGGGCCTCGGGGCGGTCCTTGCGCAGCACCGGCACGACGACCGCGGCCGACGCCTCCTGCGCCGTCAGGCACTCCCGCGCCATCGCCGAGAGCACACCGTCGGGGCCCACCTCCAGTAAGGTGGTCACGCCCTGCGCCTCCAGTGCCCGGACGCCGTCCGCGAACCGCACGGCCTCCCGCACATGCCGCACCCAGTACTCCGGCGAGCACACCTCATCGGCGCCCGCCGACTCTCCCGTCACATTGGAGACCAGCGCGATGGCCGGCGGGGCGAACGACAGCCCCTCGACGACCTTGCGGAAGTCGCCGAGCATGGCGTCCATGCGAGGCGAGTGGAAGGCGTGGCTGACCCGCAGGCGGCGGGTCTTACGACCCTGCTCCGACCACTGCCCCGCGATCTCCAGCGCGGGCGCCTCGTCGCCCGCGATGACCACGGCGGTCGGGCCGTTGACGGCGGCGATGCTCACCTCGGCCTCACGACCGGCCAGCGACGGAGCGACCTCCTCCTCCGACGCCTCGATGGCGACCATCGCCCCACCCTCGGGAAGGGCCTGCATCAGGCGGCCACGGGCGGCCACCAACGTGCACGCGTCCTCCAGCGAGAACACCCCCGCCACATGCGCGGCCGCGATCTCACCGATGGAGTGACCGATCACCACATCCGGGGCCACACCCCACGCCGACAGCAGCCGGAACAACGCCACCTCGACCGCGAACAACGCCGGCTGAGTGAACGCCGTCTGGTCGAGCAGCCCGGCGTCCGCACTCCCCTCCGCCGCGAACATCACGTCCTTCAGCGGACGGTCCAGCAGCATGTCCAGGTGCGCACACACCTCGTCCAAGGCACGGGCGAACACCGGGAACGCCTCGTACAGCTCCCGGCCCATACCCAGACGCTGCGCACCCTGGCCCGAGAACAAGAACGCCGTCGAACCCGACGTACGCGCGACGGACTGCATCACTCCCGGGGCAGCCTCACCGGCCGCGACGGCCTCGAGCCCGCGCAGCAGTTCCGCACGGTCCGCGGCCGTGACCACCGCACGGTGTTCGAGGGCCGAGCGCGTCGCCACCAAGGAGTAAGCCACATCCAGTGTGCCCAGTTCGGTGCGCGCCATCAGATGCGACCGCAGCTGCTCGGCCTGGGCACGCAGGGCTTCCGGGCTCCGGCCGGAGAGCGCCCAGGGAAGGACGCCATGGTCCTCGGCGGGGTCCTCGTCCGGCACCGCCTGGTCGTACACCGGGGCCTGCTCGATGATGGTGTGCGCGTTCGTACCGCTCACGCCGAAGGCGGAGATACCCGCCCGGCGCGGCTGACCGGTCTCGGGCCACTCGGTGGCCTCCGTCAGCAGCCGTACCTCACCGGCCGACCAGTCCACCTGCCGCGACGGCTCATCCACGTGCAGCACCTTCGGCAGTACACCGTGGCGCATCGCCATGACCATCTTGATGATCCCGCCGACACCGGCGGCGGCCTGGGTGTGCCCGATGTTGGACTTCAGCGCGCCCAGCCACAGCGGGCGGCCCTCCGGCCGCTCCTTGCCGTAGGTCGCGAGCAGCGCCTGCGCCTCGATCGGGTCACCCAGCGTCGTACCGGTGCCGTGTGCCTCCACCGTGTCCACCTCGGCGGCCGACAGGCGGGCGTTCGCCAGCGCCTGCCGGATGACCCGCTGCTGCGACGGACCGTTCGGCGCCGTCAGACCGTTGGAAGCACCGTCCTGGTTCACGGCGGAGCCCCGCACGATGGCCAGCACCTGGTGGCCGTTGCGCTCCGCGTCGGACAGCCGCTCCACGAGCAGCATGCCCACACCCTCGGACCAGCCCGTACCATCCGCGGCATCCGCGAACGGCTTGCACCGGCCATCGGGCGCCAGCCCGCGCTGACGGCTGAACTCCACAAACGCCGCCGGTGTGGCCAGCACGGTCACACCACCGGCGAGCGCCATGGAGCACTCGCCCTGACGCAGCGACTGCGCGGCCTGGTGCAGGGCGACCAGCGACGACGAACACGCCGAGTCCACCGTCAAGGCGGGTCCCTCGAGGCCCAAGGTATAGGAGATTCGACCGGACACGACCGAGGTCGCGTTGCCGGTCAATATCTGCCCTTCAAGGTCCTCCGCCGACTCGTTGACACCGGCCCCGTAGCCCGAGGTGGCAGCGCCCACGAACACGCCGATCTGGTTGCCGCGCACGGAGGTGGGAGCGATACCGGCGCGCTCGAACGCCTCCCAGGACGTCTCCAGCAGCAGCCGCTGCTGGGGATCGATGGCGAGTGCCTCACGCGGTGAGATGCCGAAGAACGCCGCGTCGAACTCACCCGCGTCGTGCAGGAAGCCGCCCTCGCGCGAGTAGAACGTGCCCGAGTGGTCGGGGTCCGGGTGGTACATCCCGTCCACGTCCCATCCACGGTTGGACGGGAAGTCGGAGATCGCGTCACCGCCGCCGACCACGAGGTTCCACAGATCCTCCGGGCTGCGCACACCCCCCGGGAAGCGGCAGCTCATCCCGACGATCGCGATCGGATCGTCGTCGACCGGGGCCGCCACCGCCACCGGCGCGGCCACCGCGCCTCGCGTCCCGAGCACCTCGGCACGCAGATGGTCCGCCAGGATCGACGCGTTGGGGTAGTCGAAGACCAGCGTCGTCGGCAGCTCCAGCCCGGTCTCCGCCACCAGCCGGTTACGGAACTCCACCGCCGTGAGCGATTCGAAACCCAGCTCCTTGAACGCGCGCTCGGGCTCAACCGTCTCCCCACCGGTGAATCCGAGGACCGCGGCCACATGGCCACGTACCAGGTTGAGCAGGGTCCGGTCGATCTCGGCCTCGGTCAGCCCGGCCAGCCGCTCCCGCAGACCCGCCGCGGCTTCCGACTGGCCGGACCCGCCCCCGGATCGGAGCACCTTTTCGACTTCGGGGAGGTCGCCGATGAGCGGGCTCGGCCGCTCCAAGGTGAACGCGGGGGCGAACCGCTCCCAGTCCATGTCCGCGACCGTCACCACACCGTCGTCGCCCGCGATCGCGCCCCGCAGTGCGGCAAGGGCCAGCTCCGGAGCCATGACGAGCAGGCCGCGACGGGCGAGCTCGCGCTCCATCCCCTCCGATGTCGCCATGCCGCTTTCTGCCCAGGGACCCCAGGCAACGGCCGTTCCGGCGAGACCCCGGGCACGGCGGTCCTCCACCAGCGCGTCCAGGTAAGCGTTGGCGGCGCTGTACGCGGTCTGGCCACCACTGCCCCACACACCGGCGATCGACGAGAACACCACGAACGCGTCCAGCTCCCGGTCACCCAGCAGCTCATCCAGATGCGCGGCGCCCGCGGCCTTTCCGGACACCACCGCCGCGGCGTCCGCCAGACTCATCTCCGCAAGCTCGGCCGCCTGCTCAACACCCGCCGCATGGAACACCGCACTGAGCGGAAACTCCTCCGGAACGGCATCCAGCACAGCGGCCACCTGCGCACGATCGGCCACATCACACGCCGCCACGGTCACCCGGGCACCCAGCGCCTCGAGCTCCTGACGCAGCTCACCCGCCCCCGGCGCCTCGGCGCCGCGACGGCTGGTCAGTACCACGTGCTCGGCACCACTGCGCACCGCCCAGCGGGCCACCTGCCCGCCCAGCGCGCCCGTGCCGCCCGTCACCAGCACCGTGCCACGCGCCCGCCACGGCCGCTCGGCCCCCTCACCGGAATCGGCCCGCACCAGACGCCTGGCAAACACACCCGAACCACGCACCGCGACCTGGTCCTCACCGTCCCCGGCCGCCAACACACCCGCCAACCGCGCCGCACCGCGCTCATCCAGCACCTCGGGCAGATCGACCAGACCACCCCACACCGCAGAGTGCTCCAGCCCCACCACCCGGCCCAGACCCCACACCTGCGACTGCACGGCACCGGCCAGAGCATCCCAACGCCCCACCGACACCGCACCACGCGTACCGCACCACAACCGAGCCGGAACCTCCGCCTCAACCATCGCCTGCGCCAGCGTCAGGCTCAGCGCGGAACCACCCGACAGCGCCGGATACCCCGGGCAGGGCTCCTCGTCCAGGGCGAGCAGTGACAGGACGCCACCCAGCTCGGGCAGCTCCGCGACCGCCTCACGCAGCCGTCCCGCCAGCACCTTCGCGTCCAGGTCGCGCTCATCCACCACCAGCGGGACCACACCCGCACCATGCCGTTCCAGCCCGGCGGAAACCCCCGCCACCAGCTCATCCTCGGCACGGGACGACGGAACCACCACCAGCCACGACCCCGACAACGACCCCTCGGCCACCTCCGGAACCGGCTTCCACGACACCCGATAACGCCAGCTATCGATCGTCGACCGGTCACGGCTGCTGCGGTGATACGCCGACAGCGCCGGCAGCACCGCACGCAATGACGCCTCGTCGTCGAAGTCCAGCTCCTTCGCGAGCGATTCGAGATCCTCACGCTCGACGGCCTGCCAGAACCGCGCATCCACCTCGCGACGGATTCCGGCATCGGCACCGGCCGCATCGACGGACTTCTCGACCCAGTAGCGCCGACGCTGGAAGGCATAGGTCGGCAGGTCGATCCTGCGGGCCTCGAGACCGTCGAAGACCGAGGTCCAATCGACAGCGGAGCCGTGAACGTGCAGCCGTGCCAGCGCGGTGGTCAGGGCCACGGCCTCCGAGCGGTCCTTGCGCAGCACCGGCACGATCACGGGCGCCGAGGCAGGCTCGCCCCGTTCCGTCAGGGAGTCCTGCGTCATCGCCGAGAGCACACCATCGGGACCCACCTCCAGGAAGGTGGTCACGCCCTGTCCCTCGAGCGCCCGCACCCCGTCCAGGAAGCGCACGGCTTCCCGCACGTGGCGCACCCAGTACTCCGGCGAGCACACCTCGGCCTCCGAGGCCATCCTGCCGGTGACGTTGGAGACGAGGTCGATGGCGGGCGGGGCGAACGACAGCCCCTCGACGACCTTGCGGAAGTCGTCCAGCATCGCGTCCATGCGCGGCGAGTGGAACGCGTGGCTGACCGTCAGCCGACGGGTCTTACGACCCTGCTCCGCCCACTGCCCCGCGATCTCCAGTGCCACGGCCTCATCACCCGCGATCACCACGGCGTTCGGGCCGTTGACCGCGGCCATGCTCACCTCGGCCTCACGACCGGCCAACGACGGAGCAACCTCCTCCTCCGACGCCTGGACGGCGACCATCGCCCCACCCTCGGGCAGCGCCTGCATCAAACGGCCACGAGCGGCCACCAGCGTGCACGCGTCCTCCAGCGAGAACACCCCAGCCACATGCGCGGCCGCGATCTCACCAATGGAGTGGCCCATCACCACATCCGGGGTGACACCGAAGTGCTCCAACAACCGGAACAACGCCACCTCGATGGCGAACAACGCGGGCTGGGTGAACGCCGTCTGATCCAGCAGCGCGGCCTCCGCGCTCCCCTCCGCCGCGAACACCACCTCCCGCAACGGACGCTCCAGCACCACATCCAAGTGCGCACACACCTCGTCCAAGGCACCCGCGAACACCGGGAACCCGTCGTACAACTCCCGGCCCATACCCAGACGCTGCGCACCCTGACCCGAGAACAAGAACGCGAGAGTGTCCTCGATCCGGGTCGTGCCCTGGACCACCTGAGCCGCGTTCTCGCCGGTGGACAGGGCCTCCAGGCCACGCAGGAGCTCGTCCCGGTCCCCGGCGACCAGGGCCGCGCGGTGGTCGAAAGCCGAACGGGTCGTGGCGAGGGAGAAGCCGACGTCCGCCGGTGTCAGCTCCGAGTGGGCGCTCAGATGGGCGTGGAGTTGGCCCGCCTGGGCGGCGAGTGCGTCAGCGCTCTTGGCGGACACCAGCCACGGCAGGACAGCGGGCCGCTTTGCCCCGTCCACCTTGGGAGCGGTCGCCTCGGGCCGCCCATCACGGTCGGCTTCCGGAGCCTGCTCGATGATGGTGTGTGCGTTGGTGCCACTCACCCCGAACGAGGAGATACCGGCCCGGCGCGGCCGGTCCGTCTCCGGCCATGCGGTGGCCTCCGTCAGCAGCCGCACCTCACCCGCCGACCAATCCACCTGCCGCGACGGCTCATCCACATGCAGCGTCCGCGGCAACACCCCGTGCCGCATCGCCATCACCATCTTGATCACACCGGCCACACCCGCCGCCGCCTGCGTATGACCGATGTTCGACTTGATGGCCCCCAGCCACAGCGGGCTGTCCGCCGATCGCTCCTGGCCATACGTCGCCAGCAGTGCCTGCGCCTCGATCGGGTCACCCAATGTCGTGCCCGTACCGTGCGCCTCCACCGCGTCCACCTCGGACGCCGACAGCCCGGCACTGGCCAGCGCCTGACGGATCACCCGCTGCTGCGCCGGACCGTTCGGCGCCGTCAGACCGTTGGACGCACCGTCCTGGTTGATCGCGCTTCCCCGGACCACCGCCAGCACCGGATGGCCGTTCTTCCGCGCGTCCGACAGCCGCTCCACCAGCAGCATGCCCACACCTTCGGCCCAGCCCGTACCGTCCGCGGCGTCCGCGAACGGCTTGCACCGGCCATCGGCCGCCAGCCCGCGCTGACGGCTGAACTCCACGAACGACCCCGGCGACGCCATCACCGACACACCACCGGCCAGCGCCAGCTCACACTCGCCCTGACGCAGCGCCTGCATGGCCATGTGCAGCGCCACCAGCGACGACGAACACGCCGTGTCCACCGTCACCGCGGGTCCCTCGAGACCGAAGGTGTAGGAAATACGCCCCGACACCACACTGGCCGCGCCACCGGTCAGATAGCCCTCGAGTTCACCCCCCACCTCATAGAGATGAGTCGAGTAGTCCTGACCGTTGGTACCGACGAAGACCCCGACCGGCCTGCCGCGCAGGGACACGGGGTCGATCCCGGTTCGCTCGAACGCTTCCCACGACGCTTCCAGCACCAGCCGCTGCTGCGGATCGGTCGCCACGGCCTCACGGGGAGAAATTCCGAAGAACTGCGGGTCGAATTGGTCGGCATCGTAGATGAAGCCACCCTCTCGGGTGTAGCTCGTCCCAGGATTGTCCGGGTCCGGGTGGTAAAGCCCCTCGAGGTCCCAGCCGCGATTGGTCGGGAATCCGGAGATGGCGTCGACGCCATCCGCGACGAGTCGCCACAGGTGCTCCGGGGTGCTTACGCCCCCGGGAAAGCGACAGCTCATTCCCACAATGGCGATGGGCTCCCGCGACGCCGCCATCAGGCGCTGGTTCTGTAGCTTGAGGCGGTCGTTTTCCCGCAGAGAAGCGCGCAGCGCTTCGACAACTCTTTCGGAGGACGTAGCCATCAGTAGCTCCACACTTCCACGAACATCAAAGGTCTGCGCCGCCCAGTGCCCTCTGGACGAGGTCGTCGACATCCATCTCGTCGACAGCGCTGTTCATTTCTTCTTGGGGCACCGGCTCAGAACCGCTCTCCGAGATGTGGGCGAGTTCCAGCAGGGCGTCCATCAGTCCGGCCTCACGGAAACGCGCGAGCGGAATTGAGGCCAAGGCCTCGCGAATTCGGTCTTCTTCGGGGTCGTTCTGGTCAGCGCCACTGGCCTCCGGAAACATGTTCGTCTCCAAATGCTCGGCCAGTACGGTGAGGTTCGGGAAGTCGAACGCCAACGTGGTCGGCAACTCCAGGCCGGTGATCGCGCCCAGACGGTTGCGGAGCTGCACGGCCGTCAGCGAGTCGAAGCCGAGTTCCCGGAACGACCGATCGCTCTCGATGGCGTCGGGGGTCGCATGCACCAGGACCGCGGCGACGTGCTGCCGGACCAGCTTGCGCAGGGAACGCTGACGCTTCGCCGAGGACAGCCCCTCCAGACTCGCGCGCAGCTCCGCCGCGGCCGATTCGGCCGGCTCCGGGTCGGAGGACGCCGACGACACGTTCGACCGCCGCGGCTTCATCAGCTCGCTCAGCATGGGGGTCGGCCGGGTTCCACCGAGCTCTTCGCCGAGGCGGTCCCATGCGGCGTCGGCCACAAGAACGAAGGTCTCGTCCACGTCGAGCGCGCGCTGGAGCGCGGAGATCGCCAAGTCGGGGTCCATCGGGGCCACGCCGCCCCGCTCCATGTGCCCTTCGAGGTCGCCGTCGATGACCATGCCGCTGCCGGCCCAGGCGCCCCAGGCGATGGAGACGGCCGGAAGCCCGTCCGCCCGCCGCTGGGCCGCCAGCGCGTCCAGGAACGCGTTGCCCGCCGCGTAGCTTCCCTGCCCCGGACCGCCTGTCGTGCCCGCCGCCGAGGAGAACAGCACGAACGCCGACAGATCCATCCCCGCGGTCAGCTCATGCAGATTCCGCGCCGCGTCCACCTTCGGACGCAACACCCCGGCCGCCCGCTCCACCGTCAGGGCGTCGATCACACCGTCGTCCAGCACACCCGCCGAATGGACCACGGCGGTCAGCGGGAACTCCGACGGAATCGCGTCCAACACCCCGGCCAGCTCCGCACGGTCGGCCGTGTCACACGCCGCCACGGTCACCCGGGCACCGAGCTCCTCCAGCTCCGCCTTCAACTCGGCGGCGCCCTCGGCCTCCATCCCACGACGGCTGGTCAGCACCAGATGCTCGGCGCCCGTACGCGCCAGCCACCGCGCCACATGGCCGCCCAGCGCACCCGTACCACCGGTCACCAGCACCGAACCACTCGGCCGCCAGCCATCCGTGGCCGTGCTGTCAGGCGCCGAAGCCCGCACCAGCCGCTTGACGAAGACCCCCGAACCACGCACCGCGACCTGGTCCTCGGACTCCGCACCGGTCAGCACTCCCGCCAGCCGGGCCACCGCACGACTGTCGATGGTCTCGGGCAGGTCCACGACACCGCCCCAGCGCTGGGGATACTCCACTCCCACGATCCGCCCCAGCCCCCAGACCATCGCCTGTGTCGGGCTCACCAGCCGGTCGGAACGTCCCACCGACACCGCACCCCGCGTCCCGCACCACAGCGGGGCCACCACACCGGCGTCACCCAGCCCCTGGACCAGCGCCACCGTCGCCGCCAGTCCGGCCGGGACCACCTCGAACGCCCCGTGCGCCGACTCATCCAGCCCGAGCAGCGAGAACACACCCGCCACACCCGACGGATCCACCCCCGTCTCGTCAAGCGCACCACGCAGCCGCTCCGTCATCACCTCACGGCCATCGGCCGCGTCGACGACCACGCGCACCACATGCGCGCCGCGCCCGGCCAAACCATCCACCACGGAGGCGAGCAAGGCGTCGTCACCACAGACCTTGGGAAGGGCGACCAGCCACGTGCCGGTGAGCGCAGCCTCAGCGGCGGACTCCACCGACTTCCAGACCACGCTGTAGCGCCAGCCGTCCACCGTGCTCCGCTCACGCCACTGACGACGCCACGACGACAGCGCCGGAAGCAACGCGGTCAGGGACGACTGCTGCTCCGCGTCGTCCACCTCCAGCGTCCGGACCAGCGCCTCCAGGTCCTCGCGCTCCACGGCCTCCCAGAACCGCGCGTCCACCGCGTCCACGCCCAGCCCCTCGCCGCCGGCGGGCACCTCACCGACCGGCGCGTCCAGCCAGTACCGCTGGCGCTGGAAGGCGTAGGTGGGCAGGTCGACCCGACGGGCACCGCGGCCCTCGAACACCGTCGGCCAGTCGACGCCGACCCCGCTGACGTACAGCTCGGCGGCGGAGGTCAGGAACTGCTCCAGGCCGCCCTCGTCGCGCCGCAGCGTGCCGACGACCACGGCCCGCGCCTCGGCGGCCTCCACGGTCTGCTGCAACGGCAGCATGAGGACGGGATGCGGGCTCGCCTCGATGAACACGCCGTGCCCGCTGTCGAGCAGGGTGCGGGTGGTGGCTTCCAGTTCGACGGTCTGCCGCAGGTTGCGGTACCAGTACTCGGCATCCAGACCGGCGGTGTCCACCAGCTCGCCGGAAACCGTCGAGTAGAACGGCACCTCCGAGGAACGCGGCGCGATGTCCGCCAGGACCCTCAGCAGCTCCTCGTGGATCGCCTCCACATGGGCCGAGTGCGAGGCGTAGTCCACCGGAACCCGGCGAACACGCACCTCCTCACCCTCCAGCCGCGCCACCATCTCATCCAGCGCACCCGGGTCACCGGAGACCACCACCGAACCGGGGCCATTGACCGCCGCGACCGAGATCGCCCCATCCCAGGCGGCGATGCGCTCCTTGACCTGATCGACCGGCAGCCCGACCGACACCATCCCACCACGACCCGCAAGCCCCGCCGCGATCGCCTGCGACCGCAAGGTCACCACCTTCGCGGCGTCTTCGAGCGAGAGCGCACCCGCGACACACGCCGCCGCGATCTCACCCTGGCTGTGCCCCATCACCGCATCCGGCTCCACACCCACCGAACGCCACAACTTCGCCAGCGACACCATCACCGCGAACAAAACCGGCTGAACAACATCCACCCGGTCGAAACCAGGAGCGCCCTCAACCCCACGCAGCACATCCGTCAACGACCAGTCCACATGAGCCGACAACGCCGACTCACACTCACCGATCGCCTCCGCGAACACCGGCGAGGACTCCAACAGCCCCACCGCCATACCCACCCACTGCGCACCCTGACCCGGGAACACAAACACCGAACGGCCCCGCACATCCGCCACTCCACGCGTCACACCAGGGGCAGCCTCGTCCGCGGCCAACGCACCCAGCCGCGCCAGGAGCTCCTCACGATCAGCACCCGTCACCACCCCCCGGTGCTCAAACGGGGACCTGGTCGTCGCCAGCGACAGCGCCACATCCGAAACGCCCATCTCCGGGCGGGCCGCCACGAACTCCCGCAACTGCCCGGCCTGTGCCTGCAGACCGGCCACGCTGCGGCCCGACACCACCCAGGCCACCGGCCCCTCGGCCACCTCGGCGTCGGCGACCTCGGCCGCCTCGGCCTCCGGAGCCTCCTCCAGAATGGTGTGCGCGTTCGTCCCGCTCACACCGAACGACGACACAGCGGCCCGACGCGGATGCCCGGTCTCCGGCCACTGGGCGGCCTCGGTCAGCAGTCGCACCTCACCCGCCGACCAATCCACCTCCTTCGACGGCTCATCGATGTGCAGCGTCTTCGGCATCACTCCGTGCCGCATCGCCATCACCATCTTGATCACGCCGGCGACACCGGCGGCGGCCTGCGTATGACCGAGGTTGGACTTCAACGCGCCCAACAGCAGCGGCTGTCCCTCGGGCCGCCCTTGCCCGTACGTCGCCAGCACGGCCTGTGCCTCGATCGGGTCACCCAGCGGCGTGCCGGTCCCGTGCGCCTCCACGACGTCCACGTCGGCCGCCGGCAGGTGAGCACTCGCCAGCGCCTGGCGGATCACGCGCTGCTGCGACGGGCCGTTCGGCGCCGTCAGGCCGTTACTCGCACCGTCCTGGTTGACAGCCGAGCCACGGACCACCGCCAGCACCGGGTGGCCATTGCGCCGGGCGTCCGACAGGCGTTCCAGGAGCAGCATGCCCGCACCCTCGGACCAGCCAGTGCCGTCCGCCGCTTCCGCGAAGGGCTTGCATCGGCCGTCGGGAGAGAGTCCCCGCTGCCGGCTGAACTCGACGAACACATTCGGCGACGACATCACCGTGACACCGCCGGCCAGTGCCAGGTCGCACTCGCCCTGGCGCAGTGCCTGCGCCGCCAGGTGCAGCGCCACCAGCGAGGAGGAGCACGCGGTGTCCACCGTCACCGCCGGCCCCTCGAGACCGAAGGTGTACGAGATGCGGCCGGACGCGACGCTGCCCGCGCTGCCGGTGCCGAGGGAGCCCTCGAAGCCCTCCGGGGGGTTCCCCTGCAGCCGAGTGGCGTAGTCGTTGTACATGACGCCGACGAAGACGCCGGAGCGGCTGCCCCGGTTGGCCACGGGATCGATGCCCGCCCGCTCGAACGCCTCCCATGAGGTCTCCAGCAGCAGCCGCTGCTGCGGGTCCATGGACAGCGCCTCACGCGGCGAGATCCCGAAGAACGCCGGGTCGAACTGGTCGGCGTCATGGAGGAATCCGCTGTTGCGGACGTAGTACGTACCCTCCCGGTCGGGGTCCGGGTCGTACATCCCATCGAGGTCCCAGCCACGATTGGACGGGAACTCGGACACCGCGTCCGTGCCTGACATCACGAGCTGCCACAGTTCCTCCGGGGTCCGGACCCCGCCCGGGAGACGGCAGCTCATGCTCACGATCACGATGGGGTCGCTGTCCACCGGTGTGCCCACCGCGGCCACCACGCCCGCGCCCGCCGAGGTGGTGGCACCGTCGGTGCCCAGGATTTCGTCGCGCAGGTGGCCGACGAGTGCCATCGGGGTCGGGTAGTCGAAAACCAGCGTGGCGGACAGTCGCAGGCCGGTCTCGGCGGTGAGCCGATTCCTCAGATCGACGGCCATCAGTGAGTCGAAGCCGAGTTCCTTGAAGGGCTGCCGTGTGTTCACCGTTTCGGGGGTGGCGTGCCCAAGGGCGGCCGCGGTCTGAACGCGGACCAGCTCCAACAGCGTCTCGTCCTGCGACGTCCGCGGCAGCCCCGCGAGGCGGCGGCGCAGTTCGTCGGGAAGACTTTCGCTCTGCTCCGACCGCGCGGTACGGCGTGTCGTCACGTTGGGCACGACGTTGCGGAACACGGCGGGGAGTTCGGCGCCCTGCGCACGCAGCGTGGGGATGTCCAGCCGCAGCGGAACCGGCACGCTTTCGTCCGACGCCAGCGCGGCATCGAACAGTTCGAGCCCCTCCTCGGAGGAGAGCGGCACCAGACCCGAACGCGACACCCGGCGCAGGTCCTCCTCGCCGAGGTGTCCGGTCATGCCGCTGGCCTCGGCCCACAGACTCCACGCCATCGACACGCCCGACAGCCCCTGAGCGCGCCGCCAGGACGCCAAGCCGTCCAGGAACACATTCGCCGCGGCATAGTTGCTCTGCCCCGCACCACCCAGCACACCAGTGGCCGACGAGAACAACACGAACGCCGACAGGTCCATCCCCGCCGTCAGCTCATGCAGATTCCACGCCGCGTCCACCTTCGCCCGCAGCACCCGCTCAACCCGCTCACGGGTCAGCGACGTAAGCAACCCGTCATCGAGCACACCCGCCGCATGCACCACACCACTCAACGCGAACCCCTCGGGCAACCCCGCCAACACCCCGGCCAAAGCCACACCGTCCGCGGCATCACACGCCGCGATCACCACCTCGGCGCCCGCAGCCTCCAACCCCGCCCGCAACTCAGCCGCACCCTCGGCCTCCGCACCACGACGGGACAGCAACACCAACTTCCCGACACCATGCCGGGCCACCAAATGCCGCGCCACCACACCACCCAACACACCCGTACCACCCGTGACCAGAACGGCACCCGAGCCAAACCCACCTGCCTCCGGAGCCTCACCCGAGGGCAGCACCCGGCCCAGACGCGGCACCCGCACCGCGCCCGACCGCACCACCAACTGCTCCTCACCCCGAGCCAGCAGCCCCGGAAGAAGACCATCAACGCCGTCCAGGTCATCGGTGTCCACCAGCACCAGACGCCCGGGATTCTCCGCCTGCGCGGACCGCACCAGACCCCACACCGCGGCCCCCGCCAGATCCCACACACCAACGCCGTCACCCACATCAACAGCGCCCCGGGTCACCAAGACCAACTGGCCGTCAGCGGAACCCTGATCGGCCACCCACGACCTCACCCGGTCAAAGGCCTCAAGCACCTCCCCATACACCTCACCCACCACGTCCGCGCCGCTGGAGACCACGCGCACGACCTCCGCCTCCGGCACGGGCTCCGCCCGATCCGCCGCAGGCGCGTGCACCCATTCCAGCCGGAACAGCGCATCCCGAGCCACCCCGCTCGCAACCCTCAGTTGACCGGCCTCAACCGGTCGCAATGTCAAGGAGTCCACCGAGGCCACCACACGCCCGGACTCGTCCCCCACCACCACCGACACCGCACCCGAGTTGCCCTGGGTCGCCGGAGCCAGCCTCACCCGCAGCGAGGACGCGCCGACCGCCCCGAGCGAGAACCCTCGCCACGAGAACGGCAGCAAACTGCCCGAACCATCCGCGAGAGCCTCACTCACACCCATCGCGTGCAACGCCGCGTCGAACAGCGCCGGGTGCAAACCGAACTGACCCGCCCGGTCCCGCTCCGCCTCCGGGAGCGACACCTCGGCGAACACCTCGTCGCCACGGCGCCACGCACGCTTCAGCCCCTGGAAGACCGGGCCGTACTCCAACCCGTTCTCCGCGGCCCGCACATAATGCTCCGACACCTCCGCGACCTGAGCCGCCGCCGGAGGCCACGCCCCGAAGTCAAAGAGGGTCTCGCCGACCGCTTGGACCGGCGCGAGGGCCCCGCGGGCATGGCACACCCACGCCGCGGTCTCTCCCTCCGTTTCATCCCGCGAGAACACACTCACCTCGCGGTAGCCGGAGGCATCCGCCTCTCCCACCTCGACCTGAAGGCGCACCCCGCCCTTCTCGGGCACGATCAGCGGTGCTTCCAGGATCAGTTCCTCGACCCGGCCACAGCCGACCTGGTCGCCCGCCTGCACCGCCAACTCCACGAACGCCGTACCCGGCAGCAGCACGACCCCGTGCACGGCATGATCCGCCAGCCAGCCATGCGTGGCCAACGACAGCCGTCCGCTCAGCAGCACCCCGCCACCGCTCGCCAGCGAGACCACCGCACCCAGCAACGGATGCCCCAGCGAACCCAGGCCGACCGAACCCACATCGCCCACACCCGCGGGCGCTTCGAGCCAGTAACGGTCGCGCTGGAAGGCATACGTCGGCAGCCCGACCCGCCGGCCACCGCGCTCCTCCAGCGCGGCGGCCCAATCCACCTGCACGCCATGTGTGAACAGCTCGGCGGCGGAGGTCAGGAATCGCTGGAGTCCACCGTCGTCACGTCGCAGCGTGCCGAGAACCACGGCCTCTGCCTCAGCGGCCTCGACGGTCTGCTGCACCGGCAGCCGCAGCACGGGGTGGGGGCTCACCTCGACGAACGCCGAATGCCCGTCGGCGATCAGCCTGCGGGTGGTGGTCTCCAGCTCGACGGTCTGCCGCAGATTCCGGTACCAGTACTCCGCGTCCAGACCGGCCGTGTCCATGGGCTCACCGGTCACCGTGGAGTAGAACGGCACCTCCGAGGAGCGCGGCGAGATGTCCGCCAGGACCTTCAGCAGCTCCTCCCGGACCTCCTCCACCAGGACGGAGTGCGACGCGTAGTCGATGGCGACCCGGCGGACCCGGACCTCCTCGCCGTCGAACGCCGCGAACAGCTCGTCCAGCGCCTTCGCATCACCCGCCACCACCACCGAACCCGGCCCGTTGACCGCGGCCACGGACACGGCGCCGTTCCACGCGGCGATCCGCTCCCGCACCTGGTCGATCGGCAGTCCGATCGACACCAGTCCACCACGGCCGGCCAGACCCGCCGCGATCACCCGCGACCGCAGCGCCACCACCTTGGCCGCGTCCTCCAGCGAGAGCGCACCCGCCACACAGGCCGCGGCGATCTCGCCCTGGCTGTGCCCCATCACCGCGTCCGGCAGCACACCGACCGAACGCCACAGCCTCGCCAGCGACACCATCACCGCGAACAGCACCGGCTGAACGACGTCCTCCCGGTCATAACCGGGGGCACCGTCGGCGCCACGCAACACCTCGGCCAGCGACCAGTCCACATGAGGCGCCAACGCGGCCTCACATTCGGCCATCGCCCCCGCGAACACCGGCGAGGACTCCATCAGCCCGACCGCCATGCCCACCCACTGGGCCCCCTGTCCCGGGAACACGAAAACGGAGCGGCCGGGAGTCGCGCTTTCGCCCACCACCACACCCGGATGAGCGGACTTCTCCGCCACCGCGCCGAGGCCCGCCAGCAATTCCTGCCGGTCGCTGCCCACCACCACCGCTCGGTGCTCCAGCACCGAGCGAGTCGTCACCAACGACAGCGCGACGTCGGCCGCACCGTACTCCGGGCGCTCCGCCACGAAGTCCCGCAGCCGTCCGGCCTGCGCCCGCAATCCCTCCGCACCGCGCCCGGACACCACCCAGGCCACCGGACCCTCGACGCCCTCGGTCCCGGCGGCCTCGACCGCCTCGGCCTCGGGGGCCTGCTCCAGGATCACATGTGCGTTTGTCCCGCTCACCCCGAAGGAGGACACACCAACCCTGCGCGGCTCCCCCGTCATGGGCCACGGGGTCGGCTCGGTCAGCAGTGACACCGCCCCCGCCGACCAGTCCACATGCTCCGACGGCTCTTCCACATGCAGGGTCTTCGGCAGCACACCGTGCCGCATGGCCATCACCATCTTGATGACGCCACCCACACCGGCGGCCGCCTGCGTGTGCCCCATGTTCGACTTCAACGAGCCCAGCCACAACGGCCGGTCCGCCCCGGGGCGCTCCTTGCCGTAGGTGGCCAGCAGTGCCTGCGCCTCGATCGGGTCACCCAGCGTCGTACCCGTGCCGTGTGCCTCCACCGCGTCCACCTCGGCCGCCGACAGGCCCGCGTTCCGCAGTGCGTCGCGGATCACCCGCTGCTGCGAGGGACCGTTCGGCGCGGTCAACCGGCTGCTCGCCCCGTCCTGGTTGACGGCGGCGCCCCGTACCACCGCCAGCACCTGGTGCCCGTTGCGCCGCGCGTCGGACAGCCGCTCCAGCAGCAGCACACCGGCGCCCTCGGCCCATGCGGTGCCGTCGGCCGCGTTCGAGAACGACTTGCAGCGTCCGTCCACGGCGAGTCCGCGCAGCCGGCTGAACTCGATGAACACCTCTGGAGTGGCCATCATGGCCACGCCGCCGGCCAGCGCCAGCGAGCAGTCGCCCTTGCGGAGCGCCTGCATGGCCAGGTGGAGCGCCACGAGTGACGAGGAGCACGCGGTGTCCACGGTCACCGCGGGTCCCTCGAAGCCGAAGGTGTAGGAGATGCGGCCGGACGCGATGCTCCCGGCGCTGCCGTTGCCCAGGTGGCCTTCGAGACCCTCCGGTATCGAGTGGATGCGGGAGCCGTAGTCGTTGTACATCACACCGACGAATACGCCGGTGCGGCTGCCGCGCATGGACGCCGGAGCGATGCCCGCCCGCTCCAGCGCCTCCCACGAGGTCTCCAGCAGCAGCCGCTGCTGCGGATCGGTCGCCAGCGCCTCGCGCGGACTCATGCCGAAGAACGAGGCGTCGAAGCCGTTCGCGTCGTGCAGGAACCCGCCCTCACGCGTGTAGCTCTTGCCCGGCTTCTCCGGGTCCGGGTCGTACAGGTCCTCGTCCCATCCCCGGTCCACGGGGAAGGCGGAGACGGCGTCGGTGCCCGAGGCGACCAGTTCCCACAGGTCTTCCGGCGTCTCGACCCCACCGGGATACCTGCACCCCATGCCGACGATCGCGATGGGTTCCCGGTCCCTGTCCTTGAGCTCCCTCAGCTCTTCACGGGTCTCGTGCAGGCTGGCCGTGGCGCGCTTGAGGTAGTCGCGCAGTTTGGTCTCACTCACCGCTTCTTGTCACTCCTCTGAGAACCCCGGACAGGGGTGGAAAGCCTTCGGCCGGCGACTTCTGGGGACGGGGCGTCCACGTCACGAGAGCTCCTCGTCGAGGAAGTCAAAGATCTCGTCGTCGGTCGCCGACTCGAACCTGTCGGCGGCAGCGACCCCACCGTTCGTTGTCTGTGTCTGCTGCGCCCCCAGCTTCGCCAGGACCTGCTGCAGGCGTGCGGTGAGGCGTTCCCTGGCGGCCTCGTCCGCCACCACCTCGGCGAAGGAGCTCTCCAGCTTCTCCAGCTCCGACAGGACCGGCAGCACCACCGATCCGTCCGTCTCTCCGTCGACGAGCTCTTCGGCCAGGTACCCGGCCAGCGCCCTGGAGGTCGTGTAGTCGAAGAGCAGCGTGGCGGGCAGCCGAAGGCCGGTCACCGTGCCCAGCTGGTTGCGCAGTCCGACCGCGGTCAGCGAGTCGAAGCCGAGATCGAGGAATCCGCGATCCGGGGCGATCATGCGGGGGTTGTCGTGGCCCAGCGCCATGGCCGCGTGCTCGGTCACCAGCTCGAGGAGCGCCTGCTGCCGCGCGGCGGGGTCCAGCGAGCCGATACGGCGACGCAGTTCGGCGGAGCCGGCGCCGGAACCGCCCGTGGACGTCCTCGCGGGGCCGCGGCGGGCAGTGGTGCGGATGATGCCCCGCAGCAGGGCCGGGATCGGCCCGTCCTGGGCTCGCCAGGCCGAGGCGTCGAGCCGTGCGGGGACCAGGGTGGCCGCGTCGATGCCGCACGAGGTGTCGAACAGGGCCAGGGCTTCCTCGGAGGCCATCGGGACCACGCCGTCCCGGGCGATGCGCCGCCTGTTGGCCTCGTCCAGCTTGCCGGTCATGCCGCTGCGCTCCTCCCACAGTCCCCAGGCGAGGGACTGGGCGGGAAGGCCCTCGGCCCGGCGCCGGTACGCGAACGCGTCCAGGAAGGCGTTGGCGGCGGCGTAGTTGGCCTGCCCCGGGCCGCCGAGCGTCCCGGAGAGCGAGGAGAAGAGCACGAACGCGGACAGGTCGAGGCCGGCGGTCAGCTCGTGCAGGTTGAGCACCGCGTCGACCTTGGGCCGCAGCACGCGGTCGACGCGCTCGGGAGTGAGTGCCTCGACGACGCCGTCGTCCAGCACACCGGCGGTGTGCACCACGGCGGTGAGCGGGTGTTCGTCCGGCAGGGAGGCCAGGAGTCCGGCGAGGGCGTCGCGGTCGGCGGTGTCGCAGGCGGCGACCGTGGCGTGGGCGCCGAGGTCCGCCAGCTCCGTGCGCAGTTCGGCCGCGCCGTCCGCGGCGAGGCCGCGGCGGCTGGCCAGCACGAGGTTGCGCACACCGTGCTCGCCGACGAGGTGCCGGGCGACCAGGCCCCCGAGGCCGGAGGCCGCTCCGGTGACCAGGACGGTGCCCTGCGGGTCCCAAGTGACGCCGGTCGTGGCCGTGTCCTGCTCGGGCTCCTCGCCGCGCGCCGGGACCCGGGCCAGCCTGCCGGCCAGGACCGTGCCCTTGCGGACCACGATCTGCGGCTCATCGGTGGTGAGCGCCGCCGGGAGGATCCGGCGTGAGCCGTCCTGGTCGTCCAGGTCGGCCAGGACGAACCGGTCGGGGTTCTCGGACTGGGCCGAGCGCACCAGGCCCCAGACGGCCGCGGCGGCGGGGTCGGCCACATCGGTGTCCTCGCCCGCGGCGAGGGCCTCCCGGGTGAGGAACACCAGTCGGGAGGCGCCGAAGCGGTCGTCGGCCAGCCAGCTCTTGAGCAGGTCGAGGGCGCGGTGGCCGACTTCCCGTACCGCCTCCGCCAGGTCCTGCGTCCGGCGGGTGCCGGACACGGTGGAGGCCAGGACGACGTCGGGCGCGGTGGCGCCCGCGCCGATGGCCTGGGCCAGGGCCGCGAGGTCCGGGTAGGTGTCCACGGTGCCATCGGCCGATCCGAGGACACCGGCCACCTCGGCCCGGTCGGGTCCGACGAGGGCCCAGCGCCCGGCCGCCACGCCGTTCGGCTCCGGGGCGCGGGAGGTGTCCACGGGCACCCACTCGACCTGGTACAGCGACTCGTACGGCTGGGCGGAGTTCACCTGCTCCGGGGCCACGGGCCGCAGGACGAGGGAGTCGACCGCGACGACGAGTGCGCCTGAGGTGTCGGTGGCGTGCAGGGAGACGGTGTCCCCGCCGGCACTCGCAAGCCGTACGCGCAGCGCGGACGCGCCACCGGCGTGGAGGGTCACCCCGTTCCACGAGAACGGAAGGGTGCTGCCGTCGGTGCCGGTGGGGTTGAACGCGACGGTGTGCAGCGAGGCGTCGAGCAGCGCCGGGTGCAGGCCGTACCGCGCGGCCTCGGCCTCCTGGGTCTCGGGCAGGTCGATCTCGGCGAAGATCTCGTCACCACGGCGCCAGGCGGCTCGCAGCCCCTGGAAGGCCGGACCGTAGGCGAAGCCCACGTCGATGAAGCGGTCGTAGAGACCGTCCACGTCGATCGGCTTCGCCTCCGCGGGCGGCCATACGGCGAAGCCGGCGGCCACGGACTCCGCCGCCGTGGTGGACGGATCCCTGGTGAGCAGGCCGGTCGTGTGGCGTGTCCAGGGGGCGTCCGGCTGGGCGTCCTCGGACCTGGAGTACAGGTTGAGCGAACGGGCTCCGGACTCGTCCGGCTCGCCCACGGTGAGCTGGATCTGGGCCGCGCCCCGTGCGGGCAGGATCAGCGGCGTCTCGATGGTCAGCTCGTCCAGCCGCTCGTAGCCCACCTGCTCCGCCGCGCGCAGGGCCACTTCCACGAAGGCCGTGCCCGGGAAGAGAACGGTCTCCGCGAATACGTGGTCGGCCAGCCACGGCTGAGTGGCGACGGACAGACGGCCGGTGAACAGGTAGGTGTCGGTGTCGGCCAGGGCGACGGCGGCGCCGAGGAGCGGGTGGTCGGGCGAGTCCAGCCCCGCCGAGGTCACATCCCCGCCGACGGCCGGCGCCGTCTCGAGCCAGTAGCGCTGCCGCTGGAAGGCGTAGGTGGGCAGCTCCACCCGCCGGGCGCCACGCCCGGCGAACACCGCGTCCCACTTCACCGTGGTGCCGTGGACGTGGAGTTCGGCCAGCGCCATGGTCAGCGACTGGATCTCGGGCCGGTCCTTGCGCAGCACGGACACGAGGGAGGGAGCGAGCCCGCCGTCGGACTCCTCAGCCGTCAGGCAGTCCTGGGCCATCGCGGTGAGCACACCGTCCGGGCCCACCTCCACGAACGAGGTGACACCCAGCTTCTCCAGGGTCCGTACCCCGTCCGCGAACCGCACCGCCTCCCGCACATGCCGCACCCAGTACTCCGGCGAGCACACCTCATCGGTGTCCGCCGCTGTGCCGGTGACGTTGGAGACCAGGGAGAGGGCCGGCGGAGCGAACGACAGACCCTCGACGACCTTGCGGAAGTCGCCGAGCACCCCGTCCATGCGCGGGGAGTGGAAGGCGTGGCTGACGCGCAGCCGGCGCGTCTTACGGCCCTCTCGCTCCCACTGTCCGGCGATCTCCAGCACCGCGGCCTCGTCGCCCGCGATGACCACGGCGGTCGGGCCGTTGACGGCGGCGATGCTCACCTCGGCCTCACGACCGGCCAGCGACGCCGCGATCTCCTCCTCGGGCGCCTGGACGGCCACCATCGCGCCACCCTCGGGCATGGACTGCATCAGCCGGCCACGGGCGGCCACCAGCGCGCACGCGTCCTCCAGCGAGAACACTCCCGCCACATGTGCGGCGGCGATCTCGCCGATGGAGTGGCCGATCAGCACATCCGGGGTGATGCCCCACTGCTCCAGCAGCCGGAACAACGCCACCTCGATGGCGAAGAGCGCGGGCTGGGTGAACGCCGTCTGGTTCAGCAGGTCGGCATCCGCACTGCCCTCGGCCGCGAACATCACCTCGGTGAGCGGACGGTCGAGCAGCACATCGAGATGCGCGCACACCTCGTCCAGCGCCTGGGCGAACACCGGGAAGGCCTCGTACAGTTCCCGGCCCATGCCCAGGCGCTGCGCACCCTGGCCCGAGAACAGGAACGCCGTCTTGTGCTCGGCCCGCGCCACACCCTGGATCAGCGTGGCCGCGTTCCTGCCCTCGGCCAGCGCCTCGAGTCCGGACCGGAACTGGGCCGGCTCCTCGGCGACCACAACCGCGCGGCAGGACAGGGCGGAACGGGTCGTCGCCAGCGAATAGCCGATGTCGGCGAGGTCGTCGGTGTGCGCGGTGGCCACACCCTCGAACTCGCGCAGCCGCGCGGCCTGAGCGCTCAGCGCGTCGGGGCTTCCGCCGGAGAGCAGCCAGGGAACCACCGTGATGCCGGCCGGCGCACCGGCCGCCTCGCCGCCGGTCTCCTGCGACGGTGCCTCCGCGGCGTCGGCCGCCTCGATGATGGTGTGCGCGTTGGTGCCGCTGATCCCGAAGGACGACACGGCCGCCCGGCGCGGGCGGTCCGTCTCCGGCCACGGGGTCGCCTCGGTCAGAAGGGACACCGCGCCGCTGGTCCAGTCGACGTGCGGCGAGGGCTCGTCCGCGTGGAGCGTCTTCGGCAGCACTCCCTCACGCATGGCCATCACCATCTTGATGACCCCGGCCACACCGGCCGCCGCCTGGGTGTGCCCGATGTTCGACTTGATGGAGCCCAGCCACAGCGGCTCGTCCTCCGGCCGCCCCTGGCCGTAGGTGGCCAGCAGCGCCTGCGCCTCGATCGGGTCACCGAGCGAGGTGCCCGTGCCATGGGCCTCCACCGCGTCCACATCGGCGGCCGACAGGCCCGCGCTCTCCAGCGCCTTGCCGATCACCCGCTGCTGCGACGGGCCGTTGGGCGCCGTCAGACCGTTGGACGCGCCGTCCTGGTTGATCGCCGAGCCCCGGACGACGGCCAGCACCTGGTGGCCGTTGCGCCGCGCGTCCGACAGCCGCTCCACCAGGAGCAAGCCCACGCCCTCGGACCAGCCGGTGCCATCGGCCTCGGCGGAGAACGCCTTGCACCGTCCGTCCGGCGACAGCACCCGCTGGGAGCTGAACTCGACGAACGTGCCCGGCGTGGCCATGATCGTCACACCGCCGGCCAGTGCCATGTCGCACTCGCCCTGGCGCAGCGACTGCGCGGCCAGGTGCAGGGCGACCAGCGACGACGAGCACGCGGTGTCCACCGTCACGGCCGGGCCCTCGAAACCGAAGGTGTAGGAGAGGCGGCCGGAGGCGACGCTCGACGCGCTGCCGAGTCCGAGATAGCCCTGCACACCGTCCGGCGCGCTGATGGCCCGGCCGCTGTAGTCCTGGTAGTTCGAGCCGATGAAGACGCCCGCCTGGCTGCCGCGCAACGCCGCCGGGTCGATGCCGGCGCGCTCGAACGCCTCCCAGGACGTCTCCAGCAGCAGCCGCTGCTGCGGGTCCATGGCCAGGGCCTCGCGCGGGTTGATCCCGAAGAAGTCCGGGTCGAAGTCGGTGATGTTGTCGAGGAATCCGCCGGTGAGGGCGTAGGTCTTGCCCGGCTTGTCGGGGTCGGGGTCGTACAGCCCCTCGAGGTCCCAGCCACGGTCGTCGGGGAATCCGGAGATCGTGTCGACTCCGGCGTTCACCACGTCCCACAGCTGCTCGGGGGTCCGCACACCGCCCGGGAACCGGCAGCTCATCGCCACGATCGCGATGGGCTCGTCGAACGAGTCCGATCGGGTCGGCGCCGTCTCGGCGACGCCGCCTTCCTCGGTGCCGAACATCTCGCCGTGCAGGAACCGTGCCAGCACGGTGGGCGTGGGGTAGTCGAAGACCAGGCTGACCGGCAGCCGCAGCCCGGTCGCCGCACCGATCCGGTTGCGCAGTTCAACCGCGGTCAGCGAGTCGAAGCCGAGGTCACGGAAGGCACGGTCCGACGCGACCGCGTCCGCGCTGTCGTGCGCGAGGACGTCGGCGGCCTGGGCACGCACCAGGTCCCGCAGCGCTCCTTCGCGCTTCTCCCGGGGCATGGCTTCCAGCCGGTCGTGGAGTTCCGCCCGCTCGGGGCGGAACTGCCAGCCGTGAGCTGCTTCCCCGTGGCCGCGCTCGGCACGTTCCGCAGCTGGCGGAGGAGGGGAGTGTCGGCGGAGTCCGCTTCGAAGCGTGCCCAGTCGATGTCCGCGGCCGCGAGGAACGTCTCGTCGTGGTCCAGTGCCTGCTGCAGCGCCGAAATCGCCAGCTCGGGGGGCATGGCCAGGATCCCCGAGCGGCTCATCTGCTCGCCGACCTCGTCCGTGACGAGGCCACCTCCGGCCCAGGCGCCCCAGGCGATGGAGGTGGCCGGAAGGCCGTCCGCTCGCCGCTGGGCCGCCAGCGCGTCCAGGAAGGCGTTGCCCGCGGCGTAACTGCCCTGCCCCGGATTGCCCAACGTGGCCGCCGCCGAGGAGAACAGCACGAACGCCGACAGATCCATCCCGGCGGTCAGCTCATGCAGATTCCGCGCCGCGTCCACCTTCGGACGCAGCACCCCGGCCGCCCGCTCCACCGTCAGGGCGTCCACCACACCGTCGTCCAGCACACCGGCCGTGTGCACCACGGCGCTCAGCGGGAACTCCCGCGGGATCCCATCCAGCACCGCGGCCAGCGCCGCACGGTCCGCGGCGTCACACGCCGCCACCGTCACCCGGGCGCCCAGGGCCTCCAGCTCCGCCTTCAACTCGGCGGCGCCCCCGGCCTCCATACCACTGCGGCTCGTCAGCACCAGATGCTCGGCACCGTTACGCGCCAGCCAGCGGGCAACGTGACCGCCCAGCGCACCCGTACCACCGGTCACCAGCACCGAACCACTCGGCCGCCAGCCATCCGCGGTCGTGGCATCAGGCGCGGAGGCCCGCACCAGCCGCTTGGCGAAGACGCCGGACCCGCGCACCGCGGCCTGGTCCTCGCCCTCCGCGCCCGCGAGCACTCCGGCCAGCCGGGCCACCGCGCGGGTGTCCATGGTCTCGGGCAGATCGACGACGCCGCCCCAGCGCTGGGGGTACTCCGCCTCCAGAGTCCGGCCCAGGCCCCACACCATGGCCTGCACCGGGCTCACCAGCCGGTCGGAGCGGCCCACCGACACCGCACCCCGGGTGCCGCACCACAGCGGAGCCACCACATCCGCGTCGCCCAGCGCCTGAACCAGCGCCACCGTCGCCGCCAGTCCGGCCGGGACCACCGCGAAGGACTCATGCGCCGACTCGTCCAGCCCCAGCAGCGAGAACACACCCGCCACGGCCGACGGCTCCACGCCGTCGAGGGCCATGCGCAGCCGCTCCGCAATCACCTCACGGTCATCCGTCGACCCCACGGCCACCCGAACCACATGCGCGCCGCGCCCGGCCAGCCCATCCAGCACGGCGGCGACCAAAGCGTCGTCACCACAGGCTTCCGGAACGGCCACGAGCCAGGTGCCCGAGAGCGTGGTCTCGGACGCGGAGGCCAGGGGCTTCCAGACCGCCTGGTAACGCCAGCCGTCCACCTTGTTCTGCTCGCGCCGCTGACGGCGCCAGGACGACAGCGCCGGAAGCAACGCCGTCAACGACGACTGCTGCTCCTCGTCCTCCACCTCCAGGGTACGGACCAGCGCCTCCAAATCCTCGCGCTCCACCGCCTCCCAGAAGCGCACGTCCACCGCATCCGCGCTCAAGCCGCCACCGGCGGCGGCCACCTCGGCAGCCGAGGTGGCGTCCAGCCAGTACCGCTGGCGCTGGAAGGCGTAGGTGGGCAGCTCGACGGGGTGGGCACCGGTCCCGGCGAACACCGTCCGCCAGTCCACGGCGATACCGCCGACGTGGGCCGCCGCAAGGGAGGTCAGGAACCGCTCCAGACCGCCTTCGTCACGGCGCAGCGAGCCGACGGCCGCCACGGGGGTGCCGTGGTCCTCGGCCGTCTGCTCCATGCCCACCGTCAGCACCGGATGCGCGCTGGCCTCCACGAACGTCTGGAAACCTTCGTCCAGGAGCACCCGTACGGTCTCGTCGAAACGCACGGTCCCGCGCAGATTGCGATACCAGTACCCGGCGTCCATCTCCGTGGTGTCCAGCACGCCGCCGGTCACCGTCGAGTAGAACGGCACCGAGGAGGACCGCGGAGCGATCCCGGCCAGAGTGCGCCGGATCTCCTCTTCCAGGCTCTCGACGTGGGCGGAGTGCGAGGCGTAGTCCACCGGGATACGGCGCGCCCGGGTCTCCTCCGCCTCACACGCGGTCAGCAACTCCTCCAGGGCGTCGGCATCACCGGAGACCACGACCGCCGAGGGCCCGTTCACCGCCGCCACCGACAGCCGCTCACCCCACGCCTCAAGGCGCTCCCGCACCGAGTCCACGGGCAGCGACACCGACACCATGCCCCCGCGCCCGGACAGCACCGGCAGCGCCTGGCTGCGCAACGCCACCACCTTCGCGGCGTCCTCCAGCGACAACGCACCCGCCACACACGCCGCCGCGATCTCCCCCTGCGAATGACCGATCACGGCAGCGGGCTCCACACCGTAGGAGCGCCACAGCTCCGCCAGCGACACCATCACCGCCCACAGCACCGGCTGGACCACATCCACCCGCTCCAACGCGGCCGCGGCACCCTCACCGCCGCGCAACACCTCCACCAGCGACCAGTCCACGAACGGCGCCAACGCCGCCGCACACTCCTCGATCCGCCGCGCGAACACCGGCGAGGCGTCCAGCAGCCCCGCCGCCATCCCCACCCACTGCGAACCCTGACCGGGAAAGACGAACACAACCCCGGCACTGCGCCTGGCGACACCTTCGACCAGCCCCGAAGCGCCGCCGCCCGCGAGATGGTCGGTCAGAGCCCGGACAGCCTGCGCACGATCCTGGGCCAGCACGACCGCACGATGGTCAAAAGCGGTCCGGGTCGTGGCAAGAGACAGTCCGATGTCCGCGGCCGCCATCTCCGGATGCTGTTCCACATGGTCCAACAGGCGCCTGGCCTGGGCACGCAGCGCCGCCTCGGACTTACTCGACAACAGCCAGGGGATGAGCGGCAGCGCCGTCCGGGGCGCCTCCGCCTCCTCGGCCGCCCCGGTGATGTCGTCACTCGTCACGTCAGAGGCGGCGGACGGTGCCGGCGCCTGCTCGATGATGGCGTGGGCGTTGGTCCCGCTGATGCCGAAGGAGGACACCCCGGCCCGGCGCGGCTCCTCGCCCTCGGGCCATGCGGCGGCCTCGGTGAGAAGCTCGACCGTGCCCGTCGACCAGTCCACATGCGGCGACGGCTCGTCGATGTGCAAGGTGCGGGGCAGCACACCATGCCGCATCGCCAGCACCATCTTCATCACACCGGCCACGCCGGCGGCCGCCTGTGTATGGCCGATGTTGGACTTGACCGACCCCAGCAGCAGCGGATCACCCGCGGTGCGCTCACGGCCATAGGTGGCCAGCAGCGCCTGCGCCTCGATCGGATCGCCCAGCTTCGTACCCGTCCCGTGGGCCTCCACGGCATCGACCTGCCCGGCCGTGAGCCCGGCGTTGGCCAGCGCCTGACGGATCACCCGCTGCTGCGACGGGCCGTTGGGGGCGGACAGCGCACTGCTCGCGCCGTCCTGGTTCGTCGCCGTCCCCCGGACAACCGCCAGCACCGGATGCCCATTTCGCCGCGCATCGGAGAGCCGCTCCAGGAACAGCATCCCGGCACCCTCGGCCGCCCCGAAACCATCGGCCGCCGCCGAGAAGGGCTTGCACCGGCCGTCCAGTGCGAGCCCGCGCTGCCGGCTGAAACCGACGAACGTACCCGGCGTGGCCATCACGCTCACACCGCCGGCCAGAGCGAAGGAGCACTCCCCCTGACGCAGCGCCTGCACGGCCAGATGCAGAGCGACCAGCGACGACGAGCAGGCGGTGTCCACCGTCACCGCCGGGCCCTCCAGTCCGAGCGTGTAGGCCACCCGCCCGGACACCACGCTGATCGCGCTGCCGGTCACCAGATGACCCTCGACACCATCCGGCGCCTCGTGCACCCGCGGCCCATAGTCAGGTGCCACCGCCCCGAAAAAGACCCCGGACCGGCTGCCCCGCAGCGAGACCGGGTCGATACCCGCCCGCTCAATGGCCTCCCACGACGTCTCCAGCAGCAACCGCTGCTGCGGATCCATCGCCATCGCCTCACGCGGCGAGATCCCGAAGAAGTCGGCATCGAAGTCGCCGATGTCGTACAGGAATCCCCCCTCACGCGTATAGGAGGTACCCGACCGGTCAGGATCCGCGTCATAGAGCGAGTCGAGGTCCCAGCCACGGTCCTCGGGGAACGGCGTGATGGCGTCCTCGGCGCCGCTCAGCAACTGCCAGAACTCCTCGGGAGAACGCACCCCACCGGGGAAACGGCAGCTCATCCCGACAATCGCGATCGGCTCACGGGCCGCCGACTCCACATCCTGCAGACGCTGCCGCGCCTGGTGCAGATCAGCCGTCACCCGCCGGAGGTAGCCGAGCAGCTTTTCTTGTTCCGACATCAGAACCTCTCGGGGTCGCGCTTCGGGAGCGGGGTGGTCGGCGGGCAGGTGGTGTGGGTTCGTGGGTTCGCCGTGGTGGCGGCCGCTGGTCGGATCACGACGTCCCGAACTCCTGGTCGATGAAGGCGAAGAGCTCGTCGGCCTCCGCCGTCTCCAGATGTTCGGCGACATCCTGGGCATCGCCGGAATCGGTGGCCGGGCCATCCGGTGCCGGGCCGCCACGGCCGCCGTCCCAGTGGGACAGAAGACGCTTCAACCGGCCGGCGACCATCGCCCGGGTGTCCTCATCGGCCGCCGCGCCCGTGCCGAGCAACGCCGCTTCCAGCCGGTCGAGTTCGGCGGCCACGTCCGATGGGTCGTCCGCCGCCACGGGGGCGATCTCCGCGTTCAGCTGTGCGGCCAGCGCGGCGGGGGTCGGGTAGTCGAAGATGAGGGTCGCGGGCAGCCGCAGCCCGGTGGCCGCGTTCAGCCGGTTGCGCAGCTCGACCGCGGTGAGCGAGTCGAAGCCCAGCTCCAGGAAGCCACGATCGGTGTCCACCGCCGACGCCGACCCGTGGCCGAGGACGGTGGCGGCGTGTTCCTGGACCAGACGCAGCAGCGTCCGCCGCCGCTCTCCCTGGCCGAGCCCGGCAAGACGCCGCGCCAGCGGCGCCTCCTGCGCACCGGACTCGTCCTGGGCCGAGGCACGCCGGGACACGACGGGCCGTCGTACGAGTCCGTTGAGCAAGGGGGGCACGGGGATGGTGTCGGCGGTGGCCGCCACGTGGCCGAGGTCGAGCCGCGCGGGCACCACCAGGCCCTCGGCCAGCCGCCCGGCAGTGTCGAACAGCCGCAGCCCCTCCTCGGAGGAGAACGGCACCAGTCCGCCGCGCGTCATCCGCGACAGGTCCGCCTCGGCGAGGTGTCCGGTCATCCCGCTGCGCTCGGCCCACATGCCCCAGGCCAGCGACACTCCCGGCAGACCCATCGCCCGGCGCCGCTGGGCCAGTCCGTCCAGGAAGGTGTTGGCGGCGGCGTAGTTGGCCTGGCCCGCGGACCCCAGAACACCGGCGGCCGAGGAGAACAGGGCGAACATGGCCACATCGAAACGGCGCGTCAGCTCATGCAGATGCCACGCCCCGTCGACCTTGGCGCGCAGCACCGCGTCCAGCCGCTCCGGGGTCAGCGAGGTCACCGTGCCGTCGTCCAGGAGGCCCGCGGCATGGACCACACCGGTCAGACCGTGCCCATCATCGGGCAGCCCCGCCAGCAGATCGGCCAGCGCGTCGCGGTCGGCGACATCGCAGGCGGCAACGTCGACCGAGGCCCCCATGGCCGTCAGCTCCGTCTCGAGCGCTGCCATGCTCTCGGCGGCGCGGCCACGGCGGCTGACCAGCAGCAGCCGGCGGATCCCGTGCTCGGCCACCAGATGCCGCGCGACCAGCCCGCCCAGGACACCTCCGGCACCGGTGATCAGCACCGTGCCCTCCGGGTCCAGCGCGGCCGGAACACTCAGCACCAGCTTGCCCACATGGCGGGCCTGGCTCATGAACCGGAACGCCTCGGGGACCTGCGCACATCCCACACCCGGGTGGGCAGCGGCCGCAGTTCACCTCGCTCGAACAGGGCCACGATCTCGGTGAGCATGTCCCCGATGCGCTGGGGGCCCGCCTCCGCCAGGTCGAACGCCCGGTACAGCACGCCCGGATGCGCCGCCGCCACCTCATCGGCCGACCGCACATCCGTCTTGCCCATCTCGATGAACCGGCCGCCCTCGCCCAGCAGGCGCAGCGACGCGTCCACGAACTCACCGGCCAGGGAGTCCAGGACCACATCCACACCACGACCGCCCGAGGCGGCCTTGAACCGCTCCTCGAACTCCAGCGTCCGCGACGAGGAGATATGCGCTTCGTCCAGCCCGAGACCGCGCAGGACATCCCACTTGGCCTCACTCGCGGTCGCGAACACCTCGCAGTCCCAGGCCCGCGCCAGCTGCACCGCCGCGATCCCCACACCACCGGCGGCGGCATGGACCAGCAGCGACTCACCACGCCGGAGACCCGCCAGCTCCCGCAACGCGTACAGAGCCGTCACAAACACGACCGGGACGGAGGCGGCCTCGGTGAAGGACCAACCGTCCGGAATCCGCACCAGGGTGCGGTGATCCACGACGGCCAGCGGCCCGAAACCGCCCTCCCACAGCCCCATCACGCGGTCGCCGACGGCAAGGGAGGTCACACCCGGGCCGGCGGCCACGACCACACCGGCTCCCTCGCCACCCATCGGAGCCTCCCCCGGGTACATGCCCAGGGAGATCAGGACATCGCGGAAGTTCAGGCCCGTGGCGCGCACCGCGACCCGCACCTCGTGCTCGCCGAGTTCCCCGGTGGCGTCCGTGGCCGTGGCCAGCGCCAGCCCCTCCAGCGTGCCCGCTCCGGACGCCTCCAGCCGCCACGCCTCCGTACCGACCGGCGGCGTCAGCACACCCGCCGCGGCCCCGGACGCCAGACGCGGCACCAGCATCTCGGCACCGCGCACCGCCAGCTGCGGTTCCCCGGTGGACACCGCCTGGTGCACCAGGGCCAGCGACTCCTCGCCGCCGTCCACATCCAGCAGGACGAACCGGTCCGGGTTCTCGGCCTGCGCCGACCGCACCAGCCCCCACACCGGGGCCGCCGCCAGGTCACGCGGGTCCACGCCGTCCTCGGTCGCCATCGCACCGCGGGTCACGAGCACCAGCCGCGCCTCGGCGAACCGGTCCTCCGTCAGCCATGCCCGGACCATGTCCAGGGTCTGGTGGGCCACCGCCCGCGTCGCCGGAACGACGTCCTCGCCGGGGGCGGAGGAGACGGTCATGAACACCAGGTTCGGCAGCGGAGCGCCCGACCCCACATGCGCCGCGAGAGCAGCCAGGTCGGCGTGCTCCTCCACCGACCCATCGGCCGCCTTCAACGCCCGGGCCAGGCCGAAGACATCGGGCCCGGCCACGGCACACCGGTCCGTCGCGGGGACCGGGGCGCTGGTGGGCGCCGCGACCCACTCCACCCGGTACAGCGACTCGGTGTCCTCGGCGGACGACGCGAGCTGCGCTTCCGATACCGGCCGGGTGACCAGCGCCTCCGCCGACGCCACCGGCGTACCGGCCGCGTCCGCCACCAGCACCGACATCCCATCGGCGCCCGTGCGGGCCAGCCGTACCCGCAAGGAGGTAGCGCCCGTGGCGTACAGCGACACACCGCTCCACACGAACGGCAGCCGAATCCCGCCCGAGCTCCCCTCGCCCTCCGCGGCAGCGGACACCAGCCAGGCGTGCAGCGCCGTGTCGAGCAGCGCGGGATGCAGCCCGAACCGGGCCGCCTCCGCCCGCGACTCCTCCGGCAGCGCCACCTCCGCGAAGACCTCATCGCCCTTGCGCCAGACGGCACGCAGCCCCCGGAACACCGGTCCATACGCCAGTCCGGTGGCCGCCACATCCTCGTAGAAGCCCGCGGTCTCGACCGCCTCCGCGCCCGCCGGCGGCCATGCGCTCAGGTCCACCGGGCCCGCCGCCCCATCGGCGGCGGGCGCCACGGCCAGCACGCCCTTCGCATGGCACGTCCACGGCGCGTCCGGGCCATCGCCACGACGGGAGTACACACTGAGCTCGCGCTCCCCGTCCTGCCCGGGGCCACTCACCACCAGCTGCACCTGGACCGCCCCCTCCTCGGGCAGCACCAAAGGCGCCTCCAGCGCCAGCTCCTCCAACCGGTCACAACCCACCGCGTCACCGGCTCGCGACGCCAACTCGACAAACGCCGTACCCGGCAGAATGACCCGGCCCAGCACCGCGTGGTCGGCCAGCCAGGGATGCGTACGCAGCGACAGCCGACCGGTCAGCAAGAACCCATCGGAGTCGGGCAGCGGCACAGCAGCACCCAGCAATGGATGTCCCGCCGCGTCCAGCCCCGCCGAGGACACATCACCGGCGCCGCCTGCCTCGGGATCCAGCCAGAAGCGCGCACGCTGGAAGGCATACGTCGGCAGATCGACGCGCCTGGCCGCCGTTCCGGCGAAGAGACCCGCCCAGTCGACGGATGCTCCGCCGACATACGCCTCGGCCAGGGAGGTCATGAACCGCTGCAGACCGCCTTCGTCGCGGCGCAGCGAACCGACAGCGGTCACCCGGGCGCCATGGTCCTCCGCGGTCTGCTCCACCCCCATCGTCAGGACAGGGTGAGCGCTGGCCTCGATGAACACCTGGAAGCCATCGGTCAGCAGAACACGGACGGTCTCGTCGAAGCGCACCGTCTGCCGCAGATTGCGGTACCAGTACCCGGCGTCCATCTCCGTGGTGTCCAGCACCCCGCCGGTCACCGTCGAATAGAACGGCACCGACGACGAGCGCGGGGTGATTCCCGCGAGGATCTGCCGAAGCTCGTCCTCGATGGCCTCGACATGAGCGCAGTGGGAGGCGTAGTCCACGGGGACGCGACGCGCCCGGATCCCGTCGCCCTCGCATACGCCCATCAGCTCGTCCAGCGCGTCGGCGTCGCCGGAGACCACGACCGCCGAGGGCCCGTTCACCGCCGCCACCGACAGCCGTTCACCCCACGCCTCGAGCCGCTCCCGCACCGAGTCCACGGGCAGCGACACCGACACCATGCCCCGCGCCCGGACAGCGCACGCAGCGCCTGGCTCCGCAACGCCACCACCTTCGCGGCGTCCTCCAGCGACAGCGCACCCGCCACACACGCGGCCGCGATCTCACCCTGCGAATGACCGATGACCGCCGCGGGCTCCACACCGTAGGAGCGCCACAGCTCCGCCAGCGACACCATCACCGCCCACAGCACCGGCTGGACCACATCCACCCGCTCCAGCGCCTCCGCGGCACCCTCACCGCCGCGCAATACCTCCGCGAGCGGCCAGTCCACGTACGGCGCCAACGCCGCCGCACACTCACCGATCCGCTCCGCGAACACCGGCGAGGCATCCAGCAGCCCCGCCGCCATCCCCACCCACTGCGAACCTTGACCAGGGAAGACAAGCACCGCCTGGTCACGAGTGCCGGCCGTCCCCCGTACCACACCGGGTGCCACATTCCCCTCGGCCAACGCCCCCAGGCCGTTCAGGAGGCCGTCGCCGTCGCCCGCCAGCACCACCGCGCGGTGCTCGAACACACTGCGCGTGGTCGCCAACGACAGCCCGATATCGGCGGGCGAGACCTCTCGGCGCTCACGCACCCGCGTCAGCAGCCGCTCCGCCTGTGCCTCGACCGCGCTGTCCGACCGTCCGGAGATCACCCACGGTGTGATCTCCGGCAGTTCCGCCGCCGGGGCCTCGTCCTCGGCGGCAGGGCTGGGAGCGTCGTCCAGCGGAGCCTGTTCCAGCACGGCGTGGGCATTGGTGCCACTCATCCCGAAGGAGGAGACTCCCGCACGCCGCGGCCGTCCCGTCTCCGGCCAGGGCATAGCGTCCGTCAGCAGGCTCACGCTGCCCGCGGACCAGTCCACATGCGGCGACGGCTCATCGATGTGCAGCGACTTCGGCAGTGCGCCGTGCCGCATCGCCATCACCATCTTGATGACACCGGCCACACCGGCGGCCGCCTGCGCATGGCCGATGTTCGACTTCACCGAGCCGAGCCACAGCGGCTGGTCCGCGGGCCGGTCCTGGCCGTAGGTGGCCAGCACGGCCTGGGCCTCAATGGGATCGCCCAGCTTCGTGCCGGTGCCATGTGCCTCGACCGCGTCCACCTCGGTGGCCGACAGCCGGGCGTTCGCCAGCGCGGCGCGGATCACCCGCTGCTGAGACGGCCCGTTCGGGGCGGTCAGGCCGTTGGACGCACCGTCCTGGTTGGTCGCCGTACCCCGGACGAGGGCCAGCACCTCGTGCCCGTTGCGCTGGGCGTCCGACAGCCGCTCCACGAGCAGCAGCCCGACGCCCTCGGCGAACCCGAAGCCGTCGGCGCCATCGCTGAACGCCTTGCACTTGCCGTCCGCGGACAGCGCGCGCTGACGGCTGAAGTCCACCAGCCCGACCTGTGTGGACATCACGGTGGCACCACCGGCCAGCGCCATGTCGCACTCGCCCTGGCGCAGCGCCTGGACCGCCAGGTGCAGCGCGACCAGCGAGGAGGAGCACGCGGTGTCCACCGTCACGGCGGGACCCTCGAGACCCAGGGTGTAGGAGACACGGCCCGAGGCCACGCTGCCCGCGCTGCCGATGCCGAGGTAGCCCTCGATGCCTTCGGGAGAGTGCCCCTGCAGACGGGTGCCGTAGTCGTTGTACACAACGCCGACGAAGACACCGGTCCGGCTCCCCCTCGCCGTCTCGGGAGCGATACCGGCCCGCTCGAACGCCTCCCACGACGTCTCCAGCAGCAGCCGCTGCTGCGGGTCCATGGACAGCGCCTCACGCGGCGAGATCCCGAAGAACTCCGGGTCGAACTGGTCCGCCTCGTAGAGGAAGCCACCGTGGCGGGCGTAGTACGTGCCCTCATGCGAGGGGTCCGGGTCGTAGGTCGACTCAAGGTCCCAGCCACGGTTGGACGGGAGCGACGACGTGGCATCGGTGCCCGCCATCACCAGTTGCCACAGCTCCTCGGGGGTCTGCACACCACCGGGGAAGCGGCAGCTCATGGCCACGATCGCGATCGGGTCGTCGTCGGTGCCGGACGGGACGCCGGGCGGTCCGCCCGGCGCCGCGGTGGCCGTGGCCTGGGATCCGAGGATCTCCGAGCGCAGATAGCCCGCCAGTACCGTCGGGTTCGGATAGTCGAAGACGAGTGTCGCCGGGAGGCGCAGACCTGTTTCCGCGCTCAGACGGTTCCGCAATTCCACGGCGGTGAGGGAGTCGAAGCCCAGTTCCTTGAAGGGCCGTCCCACCTCGACGGTGTCCGTCTTGGCATGTCCGAGGGCGGCGGCCACCTGGACCCGGATCAGCTCTTGGAGCAGGAACTGCTCCTGCTCCGCCTCGGACATGCTGACCAGTCGCCGCCGCAGGCCGGCGGCAACGTCGTCCACGTCCGTGTCTCCGGCGCCCGCGGCACGCCGGACGGTCATCCCCGGTACGACGTTACGGAAGAGGGCGGGGAGTTCGGCGCCCTGCGCACGCAGCGTGGGGATGTCCAGCCGGAAGAGAACGGGTACCACCGCGTCCGAGACCAGAGCGGCGTCGAAGAGCTCAAGGCCCTCGTCCGTGGCCAGTGGCACCACGCCCGAGCGGGATATCCGCTGGATGTCGTCCTCACCGAGGTGTCCGGTCATGCCGCTGGCCTCGGCCCACAGACCCCACGCCATCGACACGCCCGACAGCCCCTGAGCCCGGCGCCAGGACGCCAAGCCATCCAGGAACACATTCGCCGCGGCATAGTTGCTCTGCCCCGCACCACCCAGCACACCAGTGGCCGACGAGAACAACACGAACGCCGACAGATCCATCCCCGCCGTCAGCTCATGCAGATTCCACGCCGCGTCCACCTTCGCCCGCAGCACCCGCTCAACCCGCTCACGGGTCAGCGACGTAAGCAACCCGTCATCGAGCACACCCGCCGCATGCACCACACCACTCAACGCGAACCCCTCGGGCAACCCCGCCAACACCCCGGCCAAAGCCACACCGTCCGCGGCATCACACGCCGCGATCACCACCTCGGCGCCCGCAGCCTCCAACCCCGCCCGCAACTCAGCCGCACCCTCGGCCTCCGCACCACGACGGGACAGCAACACCAACTTCCCGACACCATGCCGGGCCACCAAATGCCGCGCCACCACACCACCCAACACACCAGTACCACCCGTGACCAGCACCGCACCCGAACCAAACCCACCCGCCTCCGGAGCCTCACCCGAGGGCAGCACCCGGCCCAGACGCGGCACCCGCACCGCGCCCGACCGCACCACCAACTGCTCCTCACCCCGAGCCAGCAGCCCCGGAAGAAGACCATCAACGCCGTCCAGGTCATCGGTGTCCACCAGCACCAGACGCCCGGGATTCTCCGCCTGCGCGGACCGCACCAGACCCCACACCGCGGCCCCCGCCAGATCCCACACACCAACGCCGTCACCCACATCAACAGCGCCCCGGGTCACCACCACCAACCGCTCACTCGCACGGTCCTCATCCGCCAACCAGTCCTGCGCCCGCTCCAGGACCTCAAGCACACGCCCGTACGCCTCACCCACCACATCCACACCATCGGAGACCAACCGCATCACCTCTGCTCGCGGCGCGGCCTCACCCCCCGCCACGACGGCCCCGGGCGCGTCCACCCACTCGACCCGGAACAACGCCTCCCGCGCCGCCCCACCCGCGGCCTTCAGCTGATCCGCATCAACCGGACGCAACACCAGCGACTCGACCGACGCCACCACCCGCCCGGACTCATCGCCCACCAGCACCGACACCGCATCCGACCCGGCATCCGCCGACGCCAGCCGTACCCGCAGCGATGTCGCACCCACCGCCTCCAGGGCGAACCCGCGCCACGAGAACGGCAGCCGGCTCCCCGAACCACCCGCCAGGCTCTCGCTCACACCCATCGCGTGCAACGCCGCGTCGAACAGCGCCGGGTGCAAACCGAACTGACCCGCCCGGTCCCGCTCCGCCTCCGGGAGCTCGACCTCCGCGAACACCTCCCCCTCACGCCGCCACGCATGCTTCAACCCCTGGAAGACCGGCCCGTACTCCAACCCGTTCTCCGCGGCCCGCACATACTCACCCGACACATCGACCGGCTCGGCCCCCGCCGGGGGCCACACACCGAAGTCGAACTGTGTGCCGGAGACGGGCGCTGCCGAACCGACCACACCATGGGCATGCCGCACCCATGCGGCGCCCTCGCCCTCCGCTTCCTCCCGCGAGAACACACTGACCTCACGGAAACCGGAAGCGTCCGCCTCCCCCACCTCGACCTGAAGGTGTACGCCACCCTTCTCGGGCACGATCAGCGGCGCTTCCAGGACCAGTTCCTCAACGCGACCGGCCCCGACCTGATCGCCCGCCGATACCACCAACTCCACGAAGGCCGTCCCCGGGAGCAACATCACCCCGTGTACGGCGTGATCCGCCAGCCACCCGTGCGTGGCCAAGGACAGCCGCCCGCTCAGCAGCACCCCGCCGCCGCTCGCCAAGGACACCACCGCACCCAGCAACGGATGCCCCAGCGAGCCCAACCCCACCGAACCCACATCGCCCACGCCCGCGGGGGCGTCGAGCCAGAAGCGCTCGTGCTGGAAGGCGTAGGTCGGCAGTTCCACGCGGCGGGCGCCGTGTCCTTCGAACACCTTCCGCCAGTCGACGCTCGCTCCGCTGACATGCAGCTCGGCGGCGGAGGTGAGGAACCGCTCAGGTCCACCCTCATCACGCCGCAGAGTCCCCAGAACCACCGCCCGCGTCTCAGCGGCCTCCACCGTCTGCTGCACCGGCAGGGTCAACACCGGGTGCGGGCTCACCTCGATGAACACGGTGTGGCCCTCATCGAGCAGCGTGCGCGTCGTGGACTCCAACTCGACCGTCTGCCGCAGATTCCGGTACCAGTACTCCGCGTCCAGTCCAGCGGTGTCCACCAGCTCACCGGAGACCGTCGAGTAGAACGGCACCTCCGACGAACGCGGCGCGATGTCCGCCAGAACCTTCAGCAACTCCTCGCGGATTCCCTCCACATGGGCCGAGTGCGAGGCGTAGTCCACCGGAACCCGGCGAACACGCACCTCCTCACCCTCCAGCTCCGCGACCATCTCATCCAGCGCGCCCGGATCACCGGACACCACAACCGACCCCGGGCCATTCACCGCCGCCACCGAGATCGCGCCACTCCACCGGGCGAGACGCTCTTTCACCTGGTCGACCGGCAGCCCGACCGACACCATCCCACCACGACCGGCCAGACCCGCCGCGATCGCCTGCGACCGCAAGGTCACCACCTTCGCGGCGTCTTCGAGCGAGAGCGCACCCGCGACACACGCCGCGGCGATCTCACCCTGGCTGTGCCCCATCACCGCATCCGGCTCCACACCCACCGAACGCCACAGCTTCGCCAGCGACACCATCACCGCGAAGAGCACCGGCTGAACGACATCCACCCGGTCGAAGTCGGGAGCGCCCTCAACCCCACGCAGCACATCCGTCAACGACCAGTCCACATGCGCCGACAACGCCGACTCACACTCACCGATCGCCTCCGCGAACACCGGCGAGGACTCCAACAGCCCACCGCCATCCCCACCCACTGCGCACCCTGACCCGGGAACACAAACACCGAACGACCAGGAGTTTCGGCGTCCTTTCCCCAGACCACACCCGGGAGCTTCGCGCCCTCGGCCACCGCCTCCAGGCGCTCCAGGAGTTCCTCACGGCTGGTCCCGGTCACCACGGCGCGCTGCTCGAAGGCGAACCTGGTCGTCGCCAGGGAGAGCGCCACATCGGAAGCACCCAGCTCCGGACGCTCCGCCACGAACTCCCGCAGCCGCCCGGCCTGCACCCGCAACGCGGTGTCGGTCTTGCCCGACACCACCCATGCCACCGGACCCGCGAGGCCACCGTCAGCAGGCTCCCCGGCAACCTCCGCCTCGGTCTCGACCTCCGGAGCCTGCTCCAGGATCACATGCGCGTTGGTCCCGCTCACGCCGAACGAGGACACGCCCACCCTGCGCGGCTCCCCGGTCTCCGGCCACGGCCGCGCCTCGGTCAACAGCTCGACCTGGCCCTCGGACCAGTCCACATGGCTCGACGGAGCGTCGACATGCAGCGTCTTCGGCAGGACGCCGTGCCGCATCGCCATCACCATCTTGATGACACCGGCCACACCGGCGGCCGCCTGCGTATGGCCGAGGTTCGACTTCAGCGAGCCCAGCCACAACGGCCGGCCCTCGGGCCGGTCCTGTCCATACGTCGCCAGCAGCGCCTGTGCCTCGATCGGATCGCCCAGCGTCGTACCCGTACCGTGCGCCTCGACCACGTCGATCTGACTGGGGGTCAGCTCACAGTTTTCCAGGGCCTGCCGGATCACGCGGCGCTGTGACGGGCCGTTGGGGGCCGTGAGACCGTTGCTCGCGCCGTCCTGGTTCACGGCGGAGCCGCGTACCACCGCGAGTATCTGGTGCCCGTTGCGCCGCGCGTCGGACAGCCGCTCCACCAGCAGCACACCGATGCCCTCGGACCATGTGGTGCCGTCGGCTCCGTCGGCGAACGCCTTGCACCGGCCGTCGGCGGCCAGTCCGCGCTGGCGGCTGAAGGTGACGAAGCCCTTGGGGCTCACCATGACGGTCGCACCGCCGACCAGCGCCATGGAGCACTCGCCCTGACGCAGCGCCTGCGCCGCCAGGTGCAGCGCGACCAGCGCCGATGAGCAGGCGGTGTCCACGGTCAGCGCGGGACCTTCGAAGCCGAAGGTGTAGGAGACACGGCCCGAGGCGATGCTGGTGGTGGCGCCGTTGTGGAGGTACGGCTCGATCTCGTCCGGTATCTGCGCGGCCTCGGACGCGTAAGTGGTATGCATGGCACCGGTGAAGACACCCGTCTGGCTGCCACGCAGTGACGCGGGGTCGATGCCCGCCCGTTCGAACACCTCCCATGAGGTCTCCAGCAGCAGCCGCTGCTGGGGGTCCATGGCGAGGGCCTCGCGGGGTGAGATTCCGAAAAACGCGGAGTCGAATTGGTCCGCGTCGTGGAGGAAGCCGCCTTCGCGTACGTAACTGGTACCCGGACGCTCCGGGTCCGGGTCGTAGATCCCTTCCACGTCCCAGCCGCGGTTTGTCGGGAAGGGTGAGATCGCATCCGCTCCATCGGCGACCAGACGCCACAGCGCCTCGGGGGAATTCACTCCGCCCGGAAATCGGCAGGCCATACCGATGATGGCAAGGGGCTCGGTTGCCGAACTGATCAGCTGGCGGTTCTGACGCTTGAGCCGCTCGATTTCCTTGAACGACTTGCGCAGCGCTTCAACAGCTTTGTTCTGGTTGGATGCAGCAGGCATCGGAAACTCCACACTTAACGCGTCGTTCGCTGGAGAGCGCAACGGCCCTGAGATTTTTCAAAACACGCCTTGCCAGACGGACACCGGCCACACTAGCCCCGCACCCGTAAGGGAAACCCTAGAAACCCGCGCAGGCTCGGTTAACGCTCCCGGGCATGTTCGCGGGATTTGATTTCACCAATGTTTCACCGGCCGTGTATCGCGTGCCACCGTGCGTTCTCCGCCGCTGTTCGCGCTCCGGTTCGACCCGTCTTTTTCACGCGCCAGGGTCTTCTTCGATGCGGATCGCACCGGTTGGGCAACGGGATACGACCTCGCGCAGGGTGTCCAGCCGTCCGGCGTCGGGCTGTGCTTCGAGCAGAACGACGGAGCCGTCCTCGTCGCTCTGGTCGAACAGGTCAGGCGCGATCAGCGCGCACTGGCCCGCCGAACAGCACACCTCACGGTCGGCGGTGATCCTCATCGGGTCTCAGTCCTACCTTGTCGTTCGGGATGATGAGCCGGCCACTCGCGGAGTGGCCGGCTCAGGAATCCGGGCTCGTTCAGTCGTCCCAGGTGACGGGAAGCGACCTGGGGCCGTAGTGCACGAAGTCATCACGCATCGGGATCTCATCGCCCGGGACCGTCAGCCGCAGCGTGGGGAACCTGTCGAACAGGGCCTCGTAGCCGACGCGCAGGATCGTGCGGGCGAGGTGCTGACCGAGACACTGGTGCACGCCGTGGCCGAGCGCCAGGTGCCCGTGGTCCGTGCGGCCGATGTCGAGCTGGTCAGGGTTGTTGTAGCGCTCGGGGTCGCGGTTCACGGCGGGGAGGGCGACGGTGACCACTTCGCCCTTCTTGATGGCCTGGCCGGCGAACTCGACATCTTCGAGCGCCCACCGGCTGGCCCCGAGGTGGGAGATGGTGAGGAAGCGCAGGAGTTCCTCGACGGCACCCGCCATGAGCTCCGGGTCCTCGCGGAGCTTGGCCAGCTGATCGGGGTGCTCGAGCAGCGTGAAGACGCCCATGGCCAGCATGTTGCCCGTGGTGTCGAAGGCCCCGGTGATCAGCGTGGCGGCCATGCCCATGAGCTCCTGCTCGTTGAGCTGCCCGCCGCGGATCAGGTCACCGAGGAGGTCGTCCCGGGGGTCGTCCATCCTGGCCGGTACGAAGCGGGACAGGAATCCGCTCATCCCTGACACGGCGGCGAGCGCCTCGGGGACGGTGCAGGAGAGGCGTCCGAGTGTCTCCACGTGCCGCTGGAGGGTCTTCCGCTCCGATTCGGGGACGCCGATCATCTCGCACATCACCCGGGAGGGAACGGATTCGGTGAATACCTCGACCAGATCGGCACCCGGCCCGGCCTTTTCCAGATCGTCGAGTTGTTCGTGCACGATTCGCTCGATCATGGGGGCGAGCTGACGCGTACGACGGACCGTGAAAAAGCCGGTGACCAGCTTGCGATACTGGCTGTGGATCGGGTCGTCCGTCTTCGCGAAGGCGCCGGGGTCGGCCGGGCGGCCGTCGTACTGCAGCTCCGTGGGAACCGGCGAGATTATCCCTTCCTGGCGCGCACTGAAGCTTTTATGAGTGAGGAGTTCCTTCGCTTCGGCGTGACGCGTGATGAGCCACCCGGGTGACCCATCAGGGTAACTCATGCGCGTTATCCGCTCCTGCTCGCGCAGGGGGGTGTAGCCGTCCGGAGGATCGAAGGGGCAGCTCCGCTGGGTGGGCATTGACACAGTGGGGTGCGGGGCGTCGACCAAGACTCCTCCATCGATTTCACATCCATGCATCGAGGTCGTCGGCGGCTACACCGGCTGGCTCGATGTCGATGCTAGCTTCGTCGTCGACCCGACAGCGCACCGAAAGGCCCCCGCAGACAACGTCTGCAAATTTCCTTAGACAAAGGCGAAAGCTGTTGACCCCGTCCCGGGTCGGTGAACTCACCGCGTCGGCCGCCACGTCTGAGCGTGCGGCCCGACCGCCCTCCACTCCCCTTCCCCGGGTGTGCCCGGTCCAACCACAACCGACCCGGGTCGAATGTCGGCCATCCCTCCTAAGGCGATTGTCTTAATAAGACGGCCGCCTTACGGTGATCAAAGGTCCCCGACACCGGAGGAGTCCCCCCATGACGGAAGCCATCCCCGACTACCCCTTCGAGCAGCCGAACGCGCTGGAGCCCCCGCGGGAGTGGGCCGAGACGCGGGCCACGTGCCCCGTGGCACACGTACGGATGCCCAGTGGGGACGTGGTCGGCCTGCTGACCGGGTACGAGGAGGTCCGTGGGCTGCTGACCGACCCGCGGTTCAGCCGCAATCTGGACCGCAAGGGCGCCGCCCGCATGTCGACCACCGAGGACGGGGGGACGTTCAGCCGGCCGTCCCAGGGGGACGCGGACATCAAGGAGGGCCCGGGACACCGGAGGTGGCGACGGCTGCTCAGCCGCGCGTTCACGGTGAAGAAGATGGAAGCGTGGCGCCCGCGTATCCAGGAGATGGCGGATGAGTTGGTGGACGCCATGGTGGCCGAGGGGTCACCCGCGGATCTCCGTGCTGCGGTGGCACTCCCCCTTCCCGTGCGGGTCATCTGCGCGCTGCTGGGCGCGCCGAGCGAGGACCAGGACAAGTTCGCGCGCTGGTCGGAGACGCTGCTGACGTTGACGCGCTACACCCAGGCCGAAGTGGACGAGGCGCAGGCGGAGTTCCGTGCCTACGCATCCGATCTCGTCGAGCGCAAGCGGGCGCGGCCGGGTGATGACCTGCTCAGTGAGCTGACCCAGATCACCGACAGCGAGGACGGCCGGCTCAGCCACGACGAACTCATCGCCACCGTGGTCGGGCTCCTGCTCGCGGGTCACGAGACCACCTCGAACATGATCCTCAAGATGATGGCGATGCTGCTGTCGGAGCGGGAGCGCTACGAGACCCTGCGCGCCGATCCCGGGCTGGTGCCGGGAGTGGTGGAGGAGGCTCTGCGGCTGGACGCCCTCGGCGGGGTGGGCATCCCCCGGTTCATCACCGAGGACACGGAGGTCAGCGGGGTGCCGGTGGGCGCCGGGAGCACCTTGTTCGTCAATCTGCACGCGGCCAACCGGGACGAGCGCAAGTTCCCCGACCCCGACCGGTTCGATCCGCGCCGGGAGAACAGCGCCCAGCACGTCGCCTTCGGCGCCGGACCGCATTTCTGCGTCGGCCAAACGCTGGCCCGGGTGGAGCTCCAGGTGTGCCTGGCCACCTTCGTCAGGCACCTGCCCGAACTCCGGCTGCGGGAACGCCCCGGAAGACCTCCGCATGCGCGAGGGAATCTCGGCGGGCGGCTTCGAGGACCTGTGGGTCACCTGGTGACGGTCCACGGCGGGCCGGTGAGCGAGCGGCGCCGTGCGTACGGCCGGGGCGTGCCCGACCGGTGCCGTTAGCCTGACGGGATGACTCCTCCGGGCCCGGCCGCCCCGCCCTCTCCGCGCTCCGCGCTCGCGCGCGACAAACTGATGCGTACCGCCGAACGGCTCTACGCCGAGCGCGGGTTCGCGAACGTATCGGTCCGGCAGATCAGCGAGGCGGCCGGCCAGCGCAACAACTCAGCGGTGCAGTACCACTTCGAGAGCCGGGACAGGCTCATCGAGACGATTCTGTCGAACCACACCCGACTCGTCGAGAAACACCGCATCGTGATGGTGGAGGCGCTGCGCGAGCGGGAGACCGTGTCCCTGGAGGAGCACTACAGCTGCCTGATCCTGCCGAACGTCGAGAACCACATCGAAGCGGGCACTCCCACGTGGTGTGCCCGCTTCCTCGCGCAGGCCCTCGTCGAGCCCGCGCTGCGCGACTACGTCCTTCAGGACCATCTGGACACTCCGTCGCTGCGCCTGCTGGACGAGATAGGTGCCATCCGCCGGGACGGCATCCGCCCGGAACTGCGCGCCCGGCACGGCACCATGGTGCGCCAGCTCTCCGTGCACGCCTTCGCCGAGCTGGAGCACGACCTGGCGAACGGGCGCATCGACCCCGCCACGGCGGAGGAATCCTGGCGGGTGCTCGGCCAGGATCTGATCAAGGCGCTGTGCGGACTCACCACCGGCCTGCTCGGCCGCCGGTGACCGTGGGGCCTCCCCAGGCCCTTGGAGACGCCATGAAAACACGGGGGTGACGGCCTCGTCACGCCCGTGCTGCCACCCTTCGTGCGGGAGTGCCAGCGGGACGCCACGTTCCTGTCGGCACCGACATGCGTGGGAGGTTCCGTCCGATGCCACCGCCGAAGGCTCTCGCGCAGCGGCCCCGGGTGTCGAAGACGGTGCCTGCCCCCGCCCAGGATCGGCCGGAAGTACACGGCCCCACACGCCCCCAGTTCCCTCCGTCCAACGCGGCGGTGACGGCCGCCTTGTCCGGCGGACGCGGACCGACGGCGCTGCCGCCCTCCTCCGCCCGGTTGCCGCCCGCCGGGCAGGACACGGTCGGCAATGGCGCGGTCGCGGCGGCTCGGCGTACCGAGCCCGGCCCTCGGCAGCCGCCCACGGCCGAACCGGCACCGGCGGAGGCAGCGGAGGCGACCCCCGCCGCCTCAGGCGCCGCGCCGGAGACGAAAGCACGGCCCGGCCCGGGCGCGGATCCGAAGTTCGCGACGCTGAAGAAGGACGTACGGCACAAGAAGCGCTCGGTCGCGAGCTCGCACCCACCCCCGAGGACGGAGGCCGGGGCCGCGCAGGACGCCGCCCGGCCGCCCAAGGACGACGAAGAGGCACAGGGCAAGACCGCCAACGCCGAGAAGATGAACGAGGCCAAGCCGAAGGACTTCGACAAGGACGCGTTCATCAGGGCGGTCGAGAAGGCGATCGCCGAGAAGGCACCGAAGAACCTCGACGAGGCCGACAAGTTCGCCGGCTCCGGCAAGGCCGATGAGGTCCGCGCGGAGGTGCACGGCAAGGTCGGCGACGGCAAGGCGGACTCGGCCGAGCAGATCGCCACCACGACCGCCGCCCCGCCGGACACCTCGGCGGCCGTGCCCAAGAAGGTCGTACCCCTGACCCCGGACCGGCCCCCGGGGGCCCCGGGCACGCCGAATCCCGCGAACGCCGTACCGGACAAGCTGCCGCCGTCGGCCACCGACATGTCCGCCGGCCCCGCCAAGCTCAAGCAGCGGATGGCGGGCGCGCAGGTCACCGAGGGACAGCTGCAGAAGTCCAACGAGCCCACATTCAAGAACGCGCTGAGCGAGAAGAAGGCCGCCGAGCGCCACTCCGAGGCCGCCCCCGGCCGAATGCGCGGGCACGAGAAGAAGGAGCTGAACGCGGCCACCGCGCAGGCGAAGCGGCTCGGCGCGGCCGCCATGGGCGCGATGGGCGCCCAGCGGGCGCGAACCGGGCAGCAGGTCGGTGCGGGCAAGTCGGGTGCCAAGGGCCGCGACGAGGAGAAGCGGGCCCAGGTCACGACGCTTTTGCAAGGGGTCTTCGACACGATGAAGAAGGACGTCGAGGCGATCCTCGACGGCCTCGACAAGCTGGTCGACGACCAGTTCGGCAGGGGTGAGAAGGCGGCGCGCGACGCGTTCACCGCGGAGCACCAGCGGAAGATGGACGAGTACAAGGACCGCCGGTACTCGGGTGTGACGGGCAAACTGCGCTGGGTGCGGGACAAGTTCGCCGGGCTGCCCGCCGAAGCCGACAAGATCTTCGAGGAGGCCCGCGACAACTACGTCCGCCGGATGCGGCAGGTGATCTCGGACGTCGCCGACACCATCGGCACCCAGCTGAACCGGGCCAAGCACCGTATCGCGCAGGGCCGGGCCGAGTTGCAGGCCGCGGTCCGCAAACTCCCAGCCGACCTGCGGTCCATCGGGCAGCAGGCGGCCGCCGAGTTCACCGACAAGTTCGATGAACTCACCCAGTCCGTGGACGACAAGGGCACCCAGCTCGTCGACACGCTGGCCACCAAGTACACCGACGCGCTCAAGTCCGTCGACGACGAGATCGCCGCGGAGAAGGAGAAGAACAAGGGCCTGGTGGCCAAGGCCGTGGACGCGGTCAAGGCCGTGATCAACACCATCCTGGAGCTGAAGCGGCTGCTGCTGTCGGTCCTCGCCAAGGCCGCGTCGGCGGTCATGCTGATCCTCAAGGACCCGATCGGCTTCCTGCGCAACCTGGTCTCGGCCGTCGGCGCCGGTCTGCGGCAGTTCCTGCGGAACATCGGCCGCCATCTGCAGCAGGGCATCCTGTCCTGGCTGCTCGGCAGGACGGCCGAGGCGGGCATCGAACTGCCGTCGAAGTTCGACACCCAGGGCGTCCTGAAGATGCTCGCCTCCCTGCTCGGGCTGACCTGGCAGTCGATCCGCGCCCGGATCGTCCGCAAGGTCCCCAAGATGGAACCGGCCCTCGCGGCGGCCGAGACCGCGGTGCCGCTGGTCGCGGAGGTCCGCAAGCGGGGCGTCGCCGGGATGTGGGAGGACCTCAAGACGCGCGTGGGCGATCTGCGCAAGGACCTGCTGGACAAGGTCATCGCCTATGTCACGCCGACGATCGTGGTCGCCGGGATCATGTGGGTGATCTCGCTGCTCAACCCCGCGTCCGCGTTCGTCCGCGCGGTGAAGCTGATCATCGACATCGTGCGGTTCATCGTCACCCGGGCCCGCCAGATCTTCGAGTTCGTGAACGCCGTGCTCGACGCGGTCATCGCCATCGCGAGAGGCGGCAGCGGCGGTGTCCCGGGCCTGATCGAACAGGCCCTGGCCCGCTCGATCCCGGTACTGCTGGGCGTGCTCGCCGCGATCCTGGGCGTGGGCGGGATCGCCTCCCGCGTCAAGGGGATCGTCCAGGCGATGTCCAAGCCGGTGGGCCGGGCGGTGGACTGGGTGATCGACAAGATCGTGGGCCTGGTGAAGAAGCTCTGGGCCAAGATCAAGCCGAGGTTCGACAAGAAGAAGCCCAAGCCGAAACCGAAGCGGCGGCCGGACCGGAAGCGGCTGGGCAGCCCACGCCGGCGGAAGCGTCCGGACCAGCGGCGCCGTCCCGACCGGCGGCGGCCGAAGCGCAGGGGCGACCCGAAGAAGAGGCGTCCCGACAAGCGATCCAAGAAGGACATGCTGCGGGCTCTGGACGCCGCCGTACGCGAAGCGACGCGCCTGCTCAATGCGGAAGGCGCCACGGAGGAGTCGATCCGGGAAGGGCTCCCGGACATCAAGAGGCGCCACCGCCTCACCCGGATCGCGCTGAAGAAGAAGAATTCCGACACCTACGCCGTGATGGTGGCCATCAACCCCTCGAAGAGCACGTCGTACAAGGAGCTCTTCCCGTACCGGATCGACCGGGCTCAGGGGAAGTTCCCCATCAAGCGTCACCCGCACGCGGTCGTGCAGCTCCAGCCGATCGACCAGCCCATCGAGGGGCCGACCGCTGGATCGGCTTCGTCGTCAACATGGCCGCCATCCCCGGCGAGATCACGAAGAACCCCACGGTCGCGATCCGCTACCTGGACAAGGCGTGGCAGGGCACGGGGGCCCTGCACGCCCAGGACATGGCGGCGGCGCGGACCGCCGTCGTCATCGGCATCAACTCCTTCGAGCGGCTCAATCCGCAGGAGGGCGACGCCATCGGGGGCGCCATCAACAGCGTCGGCCGCAAGCCCGAACTCCTGATGGCGGTGTTCGGCTTCGTCTGGACCCCCAGGTGGGTCAAGGGCAAGCGCAATCGCAAAGTCGACATCGAGGAGGTACGCGCCGCCTACCAGCAGCTCGAAGGCTCCAACAAGCGGCGGGCCGAGGCCAACGAGAAGAGTCTGCGCGACAAGGGCGCGCTCCCCTACGGCATCTTCCGCGACGAGGTGATCCGCTCGGAGTACACCAAGTCGGCGGTGAACATCCTCAAGGACGTGAACCAGCAGGTCCACATCGTGAGCCAGGACGCCGATACCGGCGTCGCCGCCATCAGCGGCGTGGGGGTCCTCAGAGCGTACGAGAGGGTGCTCACCGAGATGGGGGCTCATCCGCTGCTCACGATCGGCGGCTATCACTTCGACGACTTCGACTGGGGCAGAAAGGCCGACCGGCGCGCGAAGCAGCTGACGCGGCTCGCCAACGAACTGGACCGGGCCATTCGGGTCGGCATCGCCAAGAAGTATCCGCAGATGCTCTACCCGACGGAGCCGAACCTGCTCATCAAGGCGTGGGACGGTCAGGAGGGCCGCGTCAGCGGGATCTTCCAGGACGCCCGGGGCCTCGCCCTGCTGGAGGTCCAGGGCCTGCTCTTCGGCGCACGCGGCGCCGAGGGCCGGGCGATGCGCAACGCGCTCATGAAGGCATTCGGCACCGACTTCTCCGTGGCGTACGCGCCCGACGCGAGCACCGGCACGAGCCCGCTCCCCGGCGACGAGGCCCGGGGCCTCACCGTCACTCCGACGGCCGTCCGCCGGGCCGCCCAGGGCCGGATGCGCGTGCGCGGCGGCGAGGAGACGCTGCGCACCGCGCACCGGATGTACGCGCTCATCATCCAGTCGCAGTCGAACGCCAGCGCCCGTACCCTGGCCAGGGAGTTCACTCGCGCCACCCCGGGTCTGGAGGAGACGGCCCAGCGCCTCCTGCAGAACAAGATTTTCTCCTATGTCGAGGACACCGCCATGCTGATGGCCGACAACCCGAGCCTGACCGGCGGAAGCCCGGCCGTCAGAGCGCTCAAGAAGCGGCTCGACGCCGATGTCGAGGCCCTGAACAGGCTCCAGGCGGTGAGCGAGGACCCCGCGGTCAAGCAGGCCGTCGACAAGGCGCATGAGACGACCCAGGAGATCATCTCGGCGATGACCGCTCCCCAGCTCGCCAAGGTCTGGAAGAACATCAGCCTGGCCTTGGACGCCGTCACGAAGAAGCCGTCCGAGGGCAGAGGGCGCCGAGGAGACCGGCGATGACCCCGGACGCCGTCGACCGGCTGCGCGCCGAAGCGGCACGTGACGACTACGCGTCGATGGCCCGGCTGGCGCGAGCGCTGTACGGGACGGGGCTCGGCCCGCGCGAGGTGCTGCGCGAGTGCTACGGCGTCGCGTTCCCCGATGAGGTCTTCGCCATCGCGGAAGGGGGGCTGTGGCGGCTGCGTCTGCTGGCGCTCTTCACCAACCAGCCCTGGCAGCTGGCCGTACCGCCCGGCCGGGGCGGCCCGGCGGCCGAGCCCGACGGCCTGATCGACACCGAACTGCGGCTTCTGGCCGGGGACCTCGACCTGATGCCGCTCGTCCGCGTTCCCGCCGCCGATCCCGGTAGGGAGGACCGGATCGTCTGCTACCGGCTCAGCGAGCTGCGGGCGGGCCGCTCAACGGTTTTCCGCCTCTTCGAGTCCTCCGCCGCCGAATCCGCCCTGGCCTGCGGTATCTCCCTGCTGGAGGTCCTGCACGCCGAGCACACCGCGTCGGTCCGCCGGTTGGAGAAGGAACTCCGCTCCCCGTCGAACTGGGGCGCCGGTTCGGTGGACGACGACGAGGTGGACCGGGCGTACGCGTCCCTGGAGCGCGTCGAGGCGTTGCAGCGGCGGGTCAGCGAGCGCCTCGCCGAGGGTCAGGGGGACGCGGGCGGCTGAGCGGCCTTCGGCTTCAGTACCACCACCGTGCCCGCCGCCGGGGGCACGACAGGACTCGTCCGGGCCGCCGCGCCCGCTACCGCCGCGTTGCCCAGCTGGTCCTGCCCGGCGAGCAGACGTTCCACGACGGTCGGCGGTTTCGCCGCGGGCGGGGCGGGGGCCGCGGCCGGGACCTGGTGAGTGGCCGCCGCCGTCTCCTGGGGGCGGGCCGGTGGGACCGGGGCCACCAGGCGGTGGAGGGAGAGCGGCGGTTCGGTGGGCAGCATCGGCTTCACCCCGGGGTTCCGTCGTCGAGCAGATGGGCGTGCGGGCCCAGTTCGGCCGGGCGGAGCAGGCGGGCCTCGCGTTGGAACTGGCGTGCCACACCACGTACGACATGGCGCATGGCAATCGTATCCCCGCTTCCGTCCGCCGCCGCCAGTGCCGCCGTGCGGGCCGCCGCGGCGATGGCGGCGCCCGTCATGTCCAGGCGGGCCAGGGCCTCCAGGTCCACGTCGGGCGCGAGCGGGGCCTCCTCGGGGAAGGCGAGGCGCCACAGTCTGCGGCGTTCGGCGGCGGCCGGGCGGGGGAAGTGGACGACGAAGTGGAAGCGCCGGGTGAAGGCCGGGTCGATGTTGTCCTTCAGGTTGCTGGTCAGGATGACCAGGCCGTCGCTGGCCTCCAGGCGCTGCAGCAGATAGCCGACTTCCAGGTTGGCGTACCGGTCGGTGCCGTGCTTCACCTCGCCGCGCTTGCCGAACAGGGCGTCGGCCTCGTCGAAGAGCAGTACGGCGTGGCTCTCCTCGGCCTGCCGGAACGCGATCTCCATGTTCTTCTCCGTCTCCCCCACCCATTTGGAGACGACCTGGGCGAGGTCCACCTTGAGCAGTTCCAGGCCGAGCATGCCGGTGACGATCTCGGCGGACATGGTCTTGCCGGTCCCGGGCTCCCCGGTGAAGAGCGCCTTGACCCCGCCGTGCCCCGAGCGGCGGGCGAAGCCCCAGCTCTCGGCGATCCGGGGCCAGGCACGGAAGGCCGACGCGATCTCCAGGATCTGGCGGAACTGGACATCGGGCAGGACCAGGTCCTCGACGGTGCGCCGGGGCGTGATCGCGTGGACGGCGCTGCCGCTGCGGCCGCGGGTGACGGTGGCGATGGCGGGCTCGACATGGTCGGCGACCGGCTCCGGGTGTCCGTTGCCGGCCAGGCGTGCCCCGGCGTCCGCGACCGAGGCGACGGCGCGCAGTTCGCCGCCGCTCATCCGGTAGCGGACGGCGAGGTCTTCGAGGAGGGTTCCGGTCAGGTCCGGGAGCGCGGCCGACCACATCGCCCGGCGCTCGGTGAACCCCGGTGCGGGCACGGTGAGTTCGGCGTACGCGCGCGCGGCGAGCAGGCCCGCCGGGCGCCAGGGCCTCAGGCCGGTCAGGCACACCGGCACGCGCGAGCGCAGCAGCGCGGCGGACACCGCGTCGGCGGCGGGCCGGTGCGCCTCGCCGTGCAGGTCGTCGGTGGGGATCCACAGCACGGCGCCCAGCACGGCGGCCGTCCGCAGATCGGCCTCGGGGTCGGCGGTCAGGGTGCGCAGCGGCGCCCCGGCGGCCCGGGCCAGCGCCTGTACGGCGTCGAGCCGGCCGTCGGGCGGGCAGCCCCACAGCCCGGCCAGGTCGAGGTCGCCGGAGCCCAGCGCCCGGCCCAGCCGGATGAGCCGGTCCGAGGAGAGGTACGGGGACAGCACCCGGGGCTCGGGTGGTGCGACCTCGCCGGGGTCGTGGCCGAGCAGTCCGACGTCGCCGCCCCAGCCCAGCAGGAAGTCCAGCACCCCGGGGCCGGGGACCAGTTCCTGGGCGAGTTCGACCGCTGCCTCGCCGTGCGCGCGCAGCAGCCCGTACCGGCGCAGTGGCCCGGCCGGGCCGAGGGAGCGGCGCAGGGCGAGGCGGGCCGCCGCGCTGTCCGCGCCCACGGCCGCCAGCAACTCCACGCTCGGCAGCCGCCGGTTCAGGTTGTCCACGACGTAGGCGTAGATCCGCTCATAGCCGCGGTCCAGTTCGGGCGCTGCGGCCAGCAGCAGGGCGTCCTGCTCGGCGCGGGTCAGGCCGAACCGGGTGGCGAGCGCGTCCAGCGGCAGGGTCGTGCCCTCGGCGGACGCGCGCCGCCTCAGGTCCCGTTCGGCTTCCGGCTCCGGCTGCCGGGGGGCGTACGGCTCGGCCATGGTGTCGGTGAAGACGTGCACCTCGCCGAGCAGCACCTCGACCTGTTCGTCGCTCACGCAGTACGGGGTGAGGTCGGGCCTGGTGAGCCGGGCGGCGAGCGACGCCTGGCGCTCGACGGCAGCCCTGAGCGCCCGGTGCAGGCCCGCCAGCCGTAGCCGCAGATGCTCAAGCGCTGGTTCGCCCATATGTCTCACCCGGCCGAGAAGGTCAGGGTCCGGCCTCCCAGCCAGGCCACGTCGGGCACATCGGCGAGCAGCCCGCCGCGCAGGAGGTCCGCGTGGCGCCGTCCCATCGGGACGCGCACCCGGACGGCCGCGGCCTCGAACCGCACCGTGGCCTCCAGGTCGGCGAAGCGGTCCAGGGCCAGGAGCGGATCCGGTGTCTCGCACTCGCGCCAGAGCGTCCAGGCGATCGTGGACAGGCCGAGCGCGGCGGCCAGGGTGACGGTGCGCTCCAGACCGCCGTCCTGGGCGAGCGGCACCGCCCGGCGCTCGGTGACCAGGGCGGTCACCAGGTCCGCGCACCGCTGGGCGTGGGCGGGCAGCTCCGCGGCGAGGCGCATGTCCGGTGCGGCGCCCGGCGCGCTCCACAGTGGCGTGCGCCAGGGCAGCCGCGCCACCGGGTCACCGCGCAGCGGCCGTACGCCGGTGAGGAACGGCACGCCCGCGGAGGCGAGGTCGCGCAGGGTGCCCGGGGCAGGGGCCCGGCGCAGAGCAGTACGGGCGGCCGCCCGCAGGACTGCCAGTGCGGCAGCAGCCCGGCGGCCTCCGTCGTCCAGGCGATCGGGAACATGCCCTGGGCGTCGAGGAGCAGCAGCCCGTCGTCGGCGCCCGTGAGCAGCAGCGGGTCGGCGGGGTCGTGGCCGCGGCACACGGACAGCGCCAGGACGCCGTCGAGGACCGGGAGCGCGGGCCGCGCCTGGCGGGCGAAGGCGGTCAGGCGGTCCTCGTCGAGGGGTGAGGAGAGACCGGCGAAGGCGGCCGCGGCCTCGCTGTCCCGTTCGACGCGGCGCCAGCCCCGTGCGGTGCCGCCCAGCACCTTGTACGCCAGGGCCGCCGCGAACAGCGGTGCGTCCTCGGCCAGTTCGACGCCGGACAGGGCGGGCCCGATGGCGTCGAGGTACCCGATGCGGGCCAGTGGCCCGGCGAGCAGGAAGGGCAGGGCGGACCACACCTGCACCTCTCCCGTGGTCCGCACCCCGGCGGCGGTGCTCGCCCCGGCGGCAGTACGCACCGCGCCGGTGCCGCCCGCCGCGCCGGACGGCTCCTCGGCGCCCGGGTCGTACGGACCGGCCGGGGCCGGGCCAGGCGTACCGCCTCCGCGCGGTCCGCCGACGCCAGGAAGTCGGCGAGCAGCCTCGGCAGGTCCGCCGCGTCGGCGCCCGCGACCGCCGCGCGCAGCCGCTCGGGCAGCAGCCCGGCGGGCCCGGAGCGGGCGGCCTCGCCGTGCGGGCCGGCGGGCGGAGGGGCTGCCGCGTGGGCGCGCCCGAGGAGTTCGGCGAGCAGCCGTGCGGCCGCCGTGTCGTCGACGCCGAGCAGGGCGAACAGGTAGGCCCGCACCGAAGCGTCCGGCAACAGCGCCAGCAGCGCGTCCAGTTCGCCGCGCTCGGCGAGTTCGGCGAAGAGCGCGGCGGGACTCGGGGCGGTCCACGGATCCGGCGCCGCCGCGAAGGACTCCTCGAACGACACGGCGTCGGCGGTGGGCGCGTCCGCGGGGAGTTCCACCATCGGCACCGGCGCGAAGTGGACCTCGACGGGCGGTCCGCCACCCGCCGTCCGGCCGGGCCGGCCGTCCCGGCCCGGCCGGACGGTGACGGTCAGCGGTTCGGTGATCTCCACATCCGGCCCGTCGGCCGCCAGCCGCTCGGCGAAATGGTCCGCCAGCAAATCCGGCAGGGCCTCGACCACCTGGCGGACCAGGCCGCGTGGCTCGGGCCCCAGCTCCACCCACCGCGCCGGACCACCGTCACGGTGCACCTGTGCACCGTGATCTCGCCGGGCTCACCGTCGTCGCCGATCTCGCCGGTCCCGCCGGCGGCCGACGCGGTGGGCGCGCTCACGTCACCCTCACCTTCCCCAGGTGGCCCGCCCAGCCGGCCGCGAGCACCAGCACACCGTGCACGCTGCCCGCCACGAGGGTCACCGGCAGTTTCACCTGGGTCTGCTGGGCGGGGATCTCCCCGGCGAGCACATGGGTGTCCTGCTCGTCCGAGATCAGGGCGACCACGGGGGTGGGGCGGGCCACGGCGACCTTCACGGTGACGGTGAGCCCGTCCGTGGCCAGCGCGATGCCCTCGGTCCACGACGCGAGCCGCACCAGCGCCGGTTTGGGTTTGCCCTCGGACGTCACCTCGACCCCGAAGGCCAACGGCTCGGTGAGGGCGGCCGGTTCGTCGTCCACGGCCGCCACGGCGAGGTCCCGGGCGCTCAGCGGAAGGGCCGCGACGCGGCCTCCGTCCAGGGATACGCGCAACGGCAGCACGCGGCCGACGAGTGCGGCCACCTCGTCCGGGGCACCGGCGCCGGTCAGGGCCAGCGCGCCCACGACGTGGCCGGTGTCGACGGCGTACACCACGGAAAGCGCCATGGTCAGCCACCTCCGTTCGTCGGCGCGACCGTCGCCAGGACGAGGAAGTCGACCGCACCGGGCTGTTCGACGACCTCGGCCGTGGCCTTCAGGGGGTCGTACAGGCGCACCCGGCAGCGGACCCGCCGGTCTCCGTCCACGGTGGCCTCCACCGGGCTGTACAGCGTCGTGTCCCCGAGGGGCGGTGTGCGCGGGGTGAGATGGACATGGATCACGACCCGGCCGTCGGCGACCTGTTCGGGGGTGATGCCGGACGGCAGCGGCAGCAACATTCCGTCGGTGGCGGTCCCGGAGGTCACCAGCGTGCTGCCGGCCGGCATCCGGCCGCTGAAGCTGCCCTCGATCGTCAGGTTGCCGTTGGCCGCCACGGTCATCAGCGGAGCGACCGCGCCGCCGCCCTGGTAGAGGCCGAAGACCAGGGTGGGCTGGGCGCCACCGGACAGGACGAGGGCGGGCTTGCCCTCCTCGGCCTCCGGGCCGGTCCGCAGGGTCAGCGCGCCCGACCGGGCCGAGACGGTGTCCGCGCGCACTCCGGCGAACCGCGCAGCGACACCGCGCGCCGTGGTCTCGACGCCGCTGAAGTGGCCGTCCGCCCAGTGGACATAGCCCAGCAGGACGAGCCAGCGGGCGGGCGGATCGGCCGGTGGGGCGCCGATCGCGGGCGGCTGCTGCTCCGCCGCCAGCCGCTCGTCGCCGCGACGCCCGAAGAGGATCTGGTACGACTCCGCCACCCGGGTCTTCGTGGCGCTGCCGGAGCAGGAGACCGGCCCGGGGAGCTGGGCGGGTTCCCGGTCGGCCGCGGTGAGGAAGACCGGGTAGGGCTCGTCCGTCGACTGGTCCGCGCCGTTGACCTCTTCGAAGTCGCTCTCGCGCAGCACGACCGGCTCGGTGACGACCACTTCGCGGCCCGTTCCGTCGACGGCGATCCCCGTCGAGACGCTGACCTCGACATGGCGGACGCCCGTCAGCGGGTCGGTACGGGGCTCGGTGGCGAGGCCGAGCCCTTCGACGATGCCCCACTCGTGCAGGTGCCGCGCATGCCTGGCGGCCCCGGCGCGGGCGTACTCCACGGTGGCCGACAGGTCCGCGGCGGCCAGCACCTGGCCCTCGTGGAAGGCGGGGCGCAGGGGGCCCGTCATGGCGTCTCACCGGGCTTCCGGGTGCGGGGCGAGCGGCTGCGCTTGGCCGGGGGCTTGGCGGGTTCGGCCCCGTGCTCCGGCGCCCCGTCAGGTTGGTCGGGCTGATCCGGCTGGTCCGGTCCCTGGTCCGCCGCTCGGTCCGATGTGCCCTCGAGGTCCGCGAGGCGGGTCCCGAGCCGTTCCGGCACCTGCTCCTCCAGGTGGGTCATCTGCGTCCGGGCGCTGCCCAGTTGGGCGCGCAGCCCCTCCACGGCGGCGGTGAGGTCGGAGACCTGGGTCCTGAGCCGGGCGAGCTCCTGCATGCTGTCGGTGACTTCGCTGGGGGTCGTGTAGACCTGTTCGTGCAGCGCCTTTGGCGGTGTCTCACCGGGTGCGGGGGTCAGCAGCAGGGACAGCATCTCCTCCAGGTCCCCGGTGCGCGGCCAGTCGCCGAGCAGGTCGTCCGGGTACGGGCGCGCCACCGGGCCCTCGGACGGGAGCGTCGGCTTCTGGTGCTGGGGCACGGGCAGGCAGCACACGCGCTCGGCGAGTTCCCGCAGCCGGTAGAGCTTGGGCAGCCACTCGCCGTACGCCGATCCGCCCGGCAGCACCTGCTCCCGGGTGGCCGAGCAGACCCGAACGACATCGCAGCCGTCCAGCTCCAGACGCGCGAGCAGGACGTCGGTGTCGGTGCAGTCGCCGCACGGCGGGTTGAGCGTGGCACAGGCCGCGTCGGTCAGGAACCGGCGCAGCGCGGTGCCCAGGGCCGCGGCCGCCTCCGCGATCTGCTGCACCTCGGCGACGGTCGCCTTCTCGGTGCTGTCGGGCGGCGGGGGCGGCAGCAGCGGCGGTACGTCGGCGGCGGCGGCGTCCGTGCGCAGCGCGCAGTCGGCGAGGTCGGCGGCCTGGTCCAGCCGGCACAGCAGCCACTCCCGGATCAGGCCGAGGTCCGCGCGGAACTCCACCCGCAGCGCGTGAGCGAGCGGCGTGCCCTGGGCCAGCATGCGCACTTCCCAAGGCGCGTCCGGGTCGCCCCGCTCCGGTACGACGCGGGCCGCGGTCTCGGTGACGACGGCGTGGGCGATCGTACGGCGCAGCGGGTCCGGCCACGAGGCTTCCATATCGGCGCCTCTGAGCCGCTCACAGGCCGTGCCCAGGACGCCGCGCGCCTCCCGCACGGTGGCGAGGTCCGGGTAGTCCCTCCCGAGCAGCTCCTGCCCGGCCGGGTCGTAGGTGTCGTACCGGGCGACGGCGGCGGCCAGCGCGCGGACGTGCTCGGTCATCTCGCGGGCCGTCGGCGGGGAGGGCGGGCCCTCCCCACCCGCGTTCTCGCGCAGCCACGCCAGGGCGGTGGCGTACCGCCCCGCGTCGGCGGCGTCGAAGCGGAAGGCCCGGCCCGTGGCGAGCGACGCGACGGTCAGGGCGTCGGTGTAGTGGCCGAGCCGCCGGTCGCGGGTACGGGCCCGGTCGGCCCGTGCGAGGTCGCCGAGGCTCATCAGGAGCCGGGTGCCGGGGTTGTGGCGGTGGTCCTCGAAGTCGTCGCACCTGACGACGAATTGGAACCCCTCCTGGATCCTGGAGGGCACACATCCCGGTGAGGGGCAGGGCTCCTCGGTGGCGTACGGGGCCACCGGCTCGACGGGCAGCTCCCGGTAGCGCACATAGAGCCCGTAACGGCGCCCGCCCTCGTCGGCGTTGTCGGCGCAGTTTTCCCCACAGTCCACGCCAAGTGCGCTGATGCGCCGCTCCCGCACCAGTGCCTGGACGTCGACCCGCTCGGTGCAGGGCACCACGATGTCGTTTCCGGCGCAGTCCAGCGCGTGTCCGGGGTGCACCGCCACGGTGCCGCCGCCGCACGGGTCGCAGGTGACGCCGAGGCCGCAGATGACGCCCGGCCCGTACAGGGAGCGGTTGTGCAGTCTGGCCTTCGCCGTCGTGTACTCGACCAGCAGGCTGAGATCGTCCTCGGTCAGCAGTTGCCCTGCGAAGAAGCGAGGACGTACGAAGGCGGAGGTCCGGGTGGCGTCGCCACCGCAGCCGCATCCGCAGTCTGTTCGCATGATCAGCGCTCCTTCACGAAGAACCAGCTCTCGAAGACGTCCCCGCCCGCGCCGGTGCCGGACGTCCAGGGCCCGATGCCCGAGGGCGGGAGGTCGCGGCACTCGCCGCCGTGGTCGCCCGACAAGGTGGCACCGGTGTGGATGACCGGGACGCGTCCGCCGACATGGGTGCCGTCGACCGGGCGGCAGCAGCGATCGAGCAGGAACGCGGCCCGGACGGTGATCAGTACGCGGTCGCCGTCCTGCAGCGTCTCGCGGGTGGTCTGGCGGTAGCGGAACTCCCGGGTGAACTCGTCGCACTCGTCGGCTTCCGGGTCCGGTTCGGTGAAGGTGCCGCCCATGTACCAGGTGGAGGCGTTGCGGCCGCTGCCGCCCTCGATCACCTGGAGTTCCACCACGCCGGGCCGCAGCGAGTCGGACCGTACGTCGGCGGAGAACCGCACCACGAGCCCGCCGTCCTCGTTCTGGGTGCCGAGGAGCTCCTTGGCCTCGTCGATGGTGTAGGTGTGTCCGTGGATCCAGTTGATACCGGTGATCACCGTGGGCAGATGGCGGCCGAACGGGCGGCGTACGTTCATATGGATCTGGTCGCGGCGCACCGGCTCGTACCAGTCGGCGCAGTCGATCCTGGCCAGCCACAGCACCGTGTGCTCGCACGCCGAGCAGCAGGTGTCACAGCGCTCGTCCACCGGTGGCTCGCACCCGGTGACCCGCACCGCGTAGCACTCCTCCGTCCAGCCGAACTCGCAGTCGGAGGTGTCCGCGCAGGCGTCGTTGTAGACGGCGCGGGTGGGCTCGACGGGCCGCTCGGCGTACTCGATGCCGACCCAGACGGTGTCGGTGTCCCGTTCGTGCGGGGGCAGCGCCTTCCACAGGTCGATCACGCACCCGCCGCGCACCACGACCTCGTTGCCCTCGCAGTCCACGGCGAGACCGGGGGTGATCCGCACCTTGGCCCTGCGCCGGGCGCGCTCCGGCTCGGTGCCGCCCTCCTCCGCACTCTCCCCGGGCCGCGTGGACTCCTCGGCGGCGTCGTCCGGCGGGCAGTCGTCCTCGTCCCGCGGCACCGGCTCCACATGCAGGCCGCAGACCACGCCGTAGCCGAGCAGACCGCGCATGCGCAGTCTCAGCTTCTCGCGGTGGTACTCCTGTTCGCGCTGGAAGTCGCGCGCGCCCAGCATCTGGCCGTGGAAGTACCGCAGCCGGCGCAGTGGTGGCGCGTCGAACTCCTCGGTCCTCGGTGTTCCTGGCTCGGTCATCGCCCCGTCCTCTCACGACATGTGTGTCTGAATGCCGACGGCGGAGACGACTCCCACGCCCACCCCTCGGCGCAACCCTCTCGGTCCTGGCCTCAGCACCCCGTCGCGGTTCAGCCGCACGGGGTGCGCACCGCCCAGTACGGGCGCCGGGAGCGGGACGAACGCGGTGTCCACGCCGACCGTGGACCGCGAACCGACCACGAACCCCGCGCCGCCGGTGCGTACCGAGCCCACCGTGTGCGCGGGCGCCTGCCGCTCCACCAGCCGCCGCAGTGCCGCCGCGTCCGCCGATCCGGCGGGCAGGAGCAGCCGGAACCGGTGCGCATGCGCGGTGAACGGGTCGCTGTCCGGTGTGCCGAACGCGCGCAGCGGCGCCGCGCCCAGCGCCGTACCACCGACCCGGAAGCGGCTCGCCGACCGGCCGAACAGCCGCACCGCGCCGAGCCCTTGCGCCGGTCCGTCTCCTCGCTGTGCCGCGCGCAGCCACGCCCAGCGGCGGTCCGTCGCCAGCTCGTCGACGACCGGGGTCACCCCGAACACGATGCGCACCGCCTCCCGCAGCGCCCACGGCGTGCCCCGGCGCCGGTACAGCTCCGGGGCGGCGGCCAGCAGCGCGCGCCGGGTGCGGGCGTCCCAGCCCGCCTCGAACGACAGGCCCAGCAGACCGGCCAGCCACGGCAGCGCCTGGTCCGGGACACCGGCCGGGTCCAGGAGCGACGGATACCGCTCGATCACCCGGTCGAGCTGAGCGAGCGTGGCGTCGAACAGCGACAGGAAGCGCTCGGTGAAGTCGTCGGCCGCGGGGTCCTCGCGGAAGGCGGGGGGCAGCAGATCGGCGCTGGTGGCCCGGGGGAAGTCCAGCCGGATCCGGCGGACGACCGGAGTCGAGCCGCCGTCGCCCGACAGCCGCAGCCGCAGCCGCAGGAAGCGGCCGGGCGGCTGGTCGACGAGGAAGTCCGTGGCGCCGGGCACCGGCACCTGCCAGTCGCTCTCCTCGTATCGCCCGTCCTCGCTCACCACGATCTCGACGGCGGCCGCCGTCCCGGTGGGCAGCTCGGCGTCCACGCGCACCCGGTGCCACCGGCACCGTGAGATGCCGCTGTCGATCAGGGTGGTGAGATACGACCCGCTGGTCACATACGCGCCGGTGGCCGGTGGCGCGGGGTCCCGGGGCAGGCCCTGCCAGGTGAAGCAGCTGGTCTCCGGGCCCTCCGGGCCCTTCTCGCTCAGGCAGAACCCGTCCTCGTCCGCCGAGGTGAGCGTGGACGGCGGCAGGGCCGCGGCCAGTTCGTCCACGGTGACGGGGCGGAAGGGGCGGCCGTGGCCACCCCGGTGGATGCCGAGCCGTCCGCCGTCGTCGGTGAGCAGCCACACGGTCCGCTCCGGGCCGGTGCGCAGGCCGATGACCTCGCCGGGGGCGCCGGTGCGCAGCACGCCGCGGAAGCCGCCGGTCGTGTCGTACCGCCGCAGGTCCGTGCCGCCCTGACAGGCCACCAGGATGTCGTCGCCGGGGCCGAGGGCGGCCCACCGGGGCCGCTCGGCCCGGATCACACCGACGAGTTGCTCGCCTTCGCGGCGCCACACCAGGACCCGGTCGGACTCCACCACGGCCAGGCGGTGGCCGCGCGCGGCGACGGAGACCGGCTCGCGCAGCGGGCCGGGGTCGCAGTCGGGCGGCCAGAGGGGGGTGAAGGCACCGCTGCACCTATCGCGGCGCAGCAGCCGCCGCTCGCCGGGAACGAGCAGGTACCAGCCGCACGGTCCGCATCCGGGCGCGAGTCGGGGGTCGGGGAACCACGGCAGCAGTTGGTCCCGGGTGGGTCCTTCCGGATCGGCGCCGCGGTGGGCGAGCCGGAGGCCGGCCGGGTCGTCGAAACCGACGATGCCGTCCACGCCCGGTTCGCCACCGGTCGGCTCGTCCCAGCCGACGTAGGCGTCCAGGAGCCGGAAGGTCGCGGGGTGCGGTGTGCACGTCATGGCCGGTCTCCTACCGGGATCAGCAGCGGGCGCTCCGGCCAGATCAGGGTGTGGGGCGGGAGGGGGTGGTCGGTGCAGGGCGGGCGGCGCACCCCGTCGACGGTGAGCGCGAGCCGGGTGACCGCCAGCACTCCGTCGACCGCCAGCATCCGCCGGACCAGCGCCGTGTGGCGCAGCGCGCCGCCGAACGGCCACCCCGCGCCGTCCTCCCCGCCGCGCAGCGGATCCAGGTAGGTGCGCACCGCGTCCCCGGCCCGGGCCAGGACCGCGGCCCGGTCGAGGTCGGGGTCGAGGGAGACCCAGGACTCCACCGCGACGCGGCGGTACGGCGCGGGGGCGGCGACCACCGTGACTCCGGCGGGGGCGGCTTCGCAGATGAGGAAGTCGGCGACGGCCCGCAGGGTCGCGGCGGTGGGGACCGGCGGTTCGCTCGCGTCGTCGCCCGGCGGCACCGGCGGTACGACGAGGACTCCCACCACGCCCGGGATCGGCACCCCGGCGAAGTCGGGGTGGAGGCCGGGCACGCCCCGGGCACGGGCCACCGACGCGCCGGGCGCGCGGGTGGCGAGCTGCCCGTAGTCGGCCGGGGCCACGGCGCGGCCGCGGGCCCGCAGTTCACCGGCGCCGCGGCGCATGGCGTCGGCGTCGGGCTCGGCGTCCGTTCCGCCCGAGGCCGGGAAGGGGTTGCCCACGCCCGTGACGAACGGCAGCGCGGTCACCACCGCGTTCACCGCGCCCGCCGGTACGGCGCCGGCGCTGCCGCCGCCCACGCGGTAGCGCACGGCGCGCACGTTGCGGAAGCCGGGCGGGACGGCCGCGCCGCTGACGCCGTCCCCGAAGGTCACCTCGCCGCTCTCGTGGTCCACGGTGAACACCCGGTCGTCGGCGCCGTACCCGGCCAGGCTCTCCACCTCACGCCACCGGGACGCGGTGCCGGCCGTGGTGCCGAACACATCGCCGCCCGTGTCGTCGTCGACCTCGATGACCACCGATCCGGCGAGGATGGGCACCTGACTGAGCTTCATGCGCCGCCGCCCGGCCGCGGCGAGGTCCTGGACGGGCTGCAGCGGCTCGTCCCGGATGGTGCGGGCGGCGGTGGCGGCGACCACGTTCAGCCGCAGTCCGGAGAGCACCGGGGCCGGTCCGGCGAAGGAGCCGTGCGCGATCCGCAGGCGCAGCCAGCGCAGCCGGGGGCGGGTGCCGGACGGACTGCCCGGCTCCCAGGAGCGCGGGACCCTCAGCTCGACGGTCCCACCGGCGCCGAGCCCGGCCGTGGAGTCCCGCATCACCTCGGCCGGTACGAGCCGGTTGCCGTCCAGCACGTCCCAGCGCAGCAGCGGCGCGGGCGGCAGCGGCAGGCGTGCCGCGCCGCCGGAGGCCGCGGGGGCGGGGGAGCGGCGACGACCACGAAGCCCAGCGACAGCCGCGGGTAGGGGGCGGCCGGTCCGGCGAGTCCGATCCACAGCGCGTTGCCGGGCTCCGGGTCGCGGCCGAAGGGCTCGAAGGGGCGGCTGGGTCCGGCCGGCCCCAGCGGCAGGGCCTGCAGCGTTCCGGCCTCCTGGACGGCGAGGTCGGCGAGGGTGGCCGGGGTGGCGTACAGGTCCTGGTCCGTCTCGTAGACGACCTGCCCGGCCGGGGTCGAGGCGGCGCTCTGGAACCTGGCGGGGACGAGCACGGAGGCGCCGTCCGGCGGGTTGACGGTGAACTCCAGGAGCGCCGCCGCCGCACCGGCCGGACGCCGGCGCACACCCGCCGTCGCCAGATGCTCGGCCAGGACCTTCTCCGGCAGCCGGTTGACGCGGCCGAGCACGGGTTCGGCCTGGGTGCCGAAGAGGCGGACGAGAGCGACACCGGCGTCCTGCCGGTCGGGGTCGGTCCAGTCCGGGGTGTAGCCCGCGATCCGGGCGCGCACATCGGCGCGGACGGCCTCGCGGGTCGCCTCGACCAGTTCGGGCCGGCCGCCGGTCGGGCCGGGGCCGGGCACGATCCGCCCGTCCTCCCTCTCCCGTTCGCGCGCGTCCTTCTCCCACCACACGTCGCCGGTCATGCCAGCCCCTCCCCCGGTTCGGCGGCGGGCACGATCCGGGTGTGGACCGTCCGCAGGACGGGAAGCTCCCCCGGGCCGAGCGGCACCTCGTCGCACTCCTCGTCCGGTTCGGCCCCGTCCAGGCCGATCGCCACGGCGGCGACGTCCGCGAGGTCCCCCAGCGACCGCTGCGCGGCCCGCAGCAGGGCCGAGGGCCGCAGCGGCTGTCCGAACGGCCAGCCGTCCTGGTCCTCACCGCCCACGAGCGGGTCGAGGAAGCGGCGCAGCGCGGCGGTGAGCGCGGTGGACACGCGGGTGTGGTCCGCCGGGTCGCCGGACAGGGTGACGCGCAGCGTCACCTCGCGGTAGCGGGGCGCGCGGACGAAGACCTCGGAGGTGAGCAGCCGCGTCTGGTCGAGGCGGGCGGCGGCCATGCGCAGCGTGCCGGGGTCGGGCAGCGGCGCGGCGACGAAGTCCTCGCGGGTGAGGTCGTCGCGGGGCGCGGCCGGGACGATGTGGACGGTCACCGCGCCGGGCACCGTGGCGCACGGGAAGCCGGGGTGTTCGCCGACGGCCGGGTGGGCGCGGGCGATGGCGACGCCGGGTGTCGTACGGGCCAGGGTGACGTAGTCGTCGGCGGTGACCGCACGGGTCACCTCCCCCAGGGAGGCGGCGGCGCGTTGGCGCGCCTCGGTGATCGTCTCCGGGTCCGTGCCGCCTTCGGCCCGGACGAGGTTGGCGGCCGAGACCGCTGCCTGCGGGGCCGGAAGGTCGTCGGCCGGCCGCCAGTTGCCCGTCATGCCGCCATTGCCGCCCCGGCCGCCGCCGGTCACGTAGTCGATGTGCGCGTCCGGGTCGGGGCGGGGGATGCGCCCGGTGAGTCCGTCGCCGAACACCAGCGCGCCCTCGGCCCGGTCGAGCACGAAGATCCGGTCGGCCGGTGCGCCGAAGGTGAAGTCCGGCGCCGGCTGCCACTCCTGGCCCGCCAGCCGCAGGGTGGCCTCCAGGAGGCGGCCCGCGGCGCCCGGCAGGACGAGATGCCGGCCGGGCAGTCTGAGCCAGGAGTCGATCTGCTCGCGGAGGTCGGCGCCGCTCACGGCGCGGTGCGTACGGTGGTGCGCGGCGGACACGTTGACGGCGAGCTGGAGGAGGCGGGGCGGGGCCGTGTAGGTGGCGGCCGGGGTCGAGACCAGGAGCCCGATCTCCCGCGTGGTCCAGCCGGACGGGGGGTGCAGCCGGACGACACCGGACCGTCTGAGCCCGGCCGTGCCGTCCTCGACCTTCTCGAACCCGCCGGAGACCTCCGTGCCCGGCCGGAACCAGGACCAGGTCAGCTCCGCCGGAGGCGGTACGTCGGCGACCGCCCCGGGCAACCACGAGGGCACGGACGCGGCGGGCGCGTCCAGCTCGACGAGCAGGCCGATCGGGCCGGGCGCGGGGTGCGCCCCGGTGAGCGGCAGGGTGAACCGGACCTGTGCCGGGGCGCCGTCGCTCGCCAGCAGCGCGATGCCGCGGCGGGCCCGCAGGTCCGCCGTGCGGTCGCGGTCGGTCCACACGGTGACCTCACCGCCCTCGGCGAGCGGGAGGACGGCCACGTCGTCGTCGAGGGTGAAGACCACCTGCCCGGTGGGGTCCCGGGTCAGCGCCGTCCCGGCGGGGACCACGGGTACGTCGGTACCCTCCTGCCGGGCGGCGAGGCGCAGCACGGTGGCGGCGGGCCGGGCGGGGCGCGGCGGTTCGAGGCCGAGCAGCCGCAGTATGGCGACCACGAGCGCGTCCGGCACCTGATCGAGCCAGTACAGCCGCTGTTCGAGGAGGTAGGCGAAGAGTTCGAGAAGGGTGACACCGGGGTCGACGGGCGCGTGCAGCGTCCAGGTGCCGTCCGATTCGGCGGGGATCCGGCGGCGGATGGCCGCCATCATGTCGGCCCAGGTGAGGTCGTCCAGCTTCGGTGCGGGCAGGGTCATGAGACGCCCCCGGTGAAGCCGGTGAGTCCGGTGTAGAACGGGAACACCAGGTTCGCCTTGGTGTTGCTGCGCCGGATGCGGTAGACGACCGAGACGGTGATCCGCGACTCGTCGGCCGGGTCGGCCTCGGCGCGGACCTCCTCCAGTTCCACCCGTGGCTCATGGTCACGGACGGCGGCGGCGATCGACTGCTCCAGGTCGCGCAGGTTCTGCACACTGCCGGGCGCGAACACCAACTCGTGGGCGCGGGTGCCCAGTTCGGGCCGCATGACCCGCTCGCCGGTGCCGGTGAGCAGCAGCGCCCGCAGACAGTGCTCGATGCTCTCCTCCCCGACGGCGTACCCGAGCCGCCCGGACGCGTCGGGCAGGATCGGGAACCGCCAGCCGGTCCCGAGGAACTCCTCGCTCATGCCGTCCTCGCCTTCTTGGCCAGTACGGCGGGGGTGAGCGGTGGGGCCGGCGGACCGGTCGGCCCGGCGGCGGAGGGGTGGGTGTGGGTGTTGAACGCCTGGAGCAGCGCGTTGCCGAGCACCAGCGGTTCGGTGGCGCCGCCGCCGAGGTCGATGGAGGGGGAATCGACCGTCACCTTCGGCGCCTTGAGCGTGATCTCGCCCTGTGCGGTCACGGTGACGCTGCCGCCCTCGGCCGCGGTGATCCGCAGCGCCTTGCCCTGGTCGTCCAGTTCCACCACATGTCCGGCGGCGGAGGTGATGCGTACGGCGGCCTCGGACTCGGTGTCGTCGAAGAGCACTTCATGGCCGTGCCGGGTCCGGATCATCTTCTGGTCGCGGCCCTCGGTGCGGGCGGTCGGCGGTTTGTCCTCGCCGTTGTAGAGGCCGCCGAGCACGATCGGGTACCGCATGTCGCCGTGGACGAAGGCGACAAGCACCTCATCGCCCTTCTCGGGCACGAACACCGAGCCGTAGCCGCCGCCCGCGTACAACTGGCCGACCCGGACCCAGTCGGTGACCGTGGTGTCGTCGAACCAGGGGAACTTCAGCTTGACCTGGCCCTCGTCATCGCCCTCGTTCTCCACGACGAGCGCCTCGACGACGCCGTAGTAGCGCTTGTCGGTGGAGCGGGCGCGTGGCGTGCCCCTCATGGTCACTGATCCCCCTGATGGATCCGCCGAGCGGTGAACTGGGTGAAGAAACCACTGGTGTTGAGGGTGTGCTCGACCCGCTTGACGAAGTAGGTGCCCGAGAAGCGGCGGCCGAGGCCGTAGATCTCCAGGTTGTCGCCGGGGCGCAGCTCGGGCAGGCCCGCTACCTTGCCGGTCGCGGTGATGAACTCGTACGCACGCTCGCGCAACAGGCTGATCGCCAGTTCGCGGGCCTCCTGGTCGCTGCCGACGGGCGCGTCGACGACGACCTCCTGGCGGCCCTGCAAAGTGGACTCGGCGGCCTGCGGCCCGCTCTGCCCATCGGCCGTGTTCTGCCCGGCGGGAAGGTTCTCGGCGGTCGCGGTGAACGCGATGGCCTGTTTCGTACGGGGGTCCCAGCCGCGCACGGTGACCTTGCTGACCTGCTGGGAGACGGTCAGGGTCGGGGTGAACTCGATCAGGTTGGGGATCAGCCCCGCGGGCCGGCCGGTGGGGCCGGTGCTCAGCCCCGGTGCGTACGCCAGCCGGTACAGCCGGATCGGGCGGCCGTCACGGCCGTCGGTCGGCTTGATGAAGTACAGCGTGTCCTCGCCGGTCGTCGCGTCGGGGAGGATATAGCAGTCGAAGTCGAGCCGCTTGGCCCGCTCCAGCAGGAACGTCGCGTCGTCCTGGTTCTTCTGCACCACCCGGTCGTGGGTGGGCCCTTCCCTGGTGACCTCGATGCGCAGATGGTTGCGCTGGGCGATCTGCTCGGCGATCCGCCAGTCGGGCAGATTGCGGTAGATCTTGGTCTCGTTCTCGGTGGGCTTGCGGTCCTTGAGCCGCAGCAGCCCGTCCACCCCGCTGACCTGGACGGTGGGCGACGCGCCGTCGGTGAACTTCGGGCTGAGGGTGGAGATGGTGCCGGTGGCGACGGTCAGCAGCTTATCGGCGTAGCCGAGCCGCACCGAGACCCGGCCGCCGAGCCGGAAGCGCGGCGAATCGCTGTGCTTGAACCGCAGATTGGCGTCGTCCCAGTTGTTCAGGGTGAGGTCGAACCCGGACAACTCGTCGATGTCCCGGTTCACCTTGATGTCGATGATGTCGTTCTTGGTGGACGGGTCCATTTCCAGGCCCTCGATGCGCACGTCGAACTCGGGCGCGTACCGGTCGGGCGACGCGACCTCGGGTGTGGGGGTGCTCATCGGGCGCTCCTCACGGCAGCCGGGGCACGGTCAGCACACGGCCGGGCCGCAGCTCCCGCGGGTCGCTGATGCCATTGGCGCGGGCCAGCTCCCGCCAGGCGTCGGGCCGCCGGTAGAGCGCGGCGGAGATGGAGCTGAGCGTGTCGCCGCGGCGCACCACATAGCTCTTCTCCACCGTGGGCGACGAGCGCGGTGTCTCGGCGACCTGCACGGCGGCCGTGCGGAACTCCTTGAGCGAGAGGTCCAGCATGGCCCGCAGCGGCACACCGTCCGGCCGGAAGAGCTGGTAGTTGACGTCCAGCTTCTCCACGACGCCGGTGAAGACCTCCTCGTCCCAGACGAACCGGACGACCGGCGGAGCGTGTTCGCGGCTGTCGGGCCGCAGCAGGTTGCGCACCGCGTTGACGTAGAGCTTCCGTACGTTCTCCAGGGTGTCGGAGGTGTCCACCAGCGCCTGCACGGTGAGGGTCTCGGTGCCGCCGCGGACGTACTGCAGGGGCGGTGTCTCCAGGCCGGGGATGGTGATCTCGGCGAAGGTGTTGCTCTTGCTGAGCTTGTAGTCGGTGGGGTTGAACCGCAGCGGGATCCGCCGCTGCCGCTCGTCGGCGATCACCGGCCGCACGATCTCCAGCCGGGCCTTGGCGGCGCCCTGCCGGGCGAAGGACACGGGCGTCACGCTCACGGCGCCTCCTCGTTCGCCCCGCCGCGGCAGCGGCTCATGTCACTGTCGCCCGCGCGGCGCAGAGGTACGGCTTTCGTCGCTGTCCGCGGCCCGGCGGCCGCGCGTGCGGCGCTCACAGGTGGACCTCCCCGTCGCCGAAGCTCCGCTCGGTCTCGGTGCGTCGGGCGCGCGCGCACTGGTCCTCGTACAACTTCGCCCACGCCTGGATGTGCATGTTGAACAGGCGGGTGAACACGGCGCCGTCGTCGCCGTCCACCTGGAACCGGACCTCGAGATGGTGAATGGTCACCTTCGGCACGTCGGTCACCTCCCCTGGATCAGGCGCGGCAAGGCGCTCGCCGCGGCGTCCTGCAGGACCTTGGTCAGCCCCTCGTGCGCGATCTCCAGCGACTCGACGGCGATCGCGTTCTGCTCCGCGTGCAGGTCCGGGCCGGTCCACTTGGCGGCGAGCCCGCCGTGGAAGGCCCACGCCGCGCCGGGCACCCCGTCCGGGCCGAGTACGATCACCGCGCCGTCGCGGCGGGCGCCCAGCGAGTCGGCGAGCCCGGCCTGGTACCAGGACCACAGCCCCGGGTCGCGCACCACCCCGCGCTTGAGCGTGATCCGGTTCCACGAGTGGCGCAGCGGCAGTTGGTGGACCGAGTCGTTGCGGCCGCCCTCGGCGTAGCTCGTCACCTCGAGCTGTGCGCCGAGCCCAGTGACCTCCTGGAAGGCGCCGGAGGCGGCCAGGGGCAGCAGCAGCGCCTGCGCGGCCGGCAGATACGCGTCGCCGGGGTCGAGGGTGACCAGGAAGCGGTATTTCGGCAGTGGATCCAGGCTCATGCCTCGATCACCTCCAGACCTCGGTCCTGGCCGAGTACGAGACGCAGCCGGATGAACTCCATGGGGACGGCCGGGGCGACCTCGATCTCACAGACCAGCTGCCCCGGGTCCTGCTCGGGCGGGTTGTTCGTGTCGTCGCACACCACGCGGAACGCCTGCTCGGGCCGGGCCCCGGCGAGCGCCCCGGCGCGGTAGGCCGAGAGGAGCACGGAGGTCAGCGCGCGTACCAACGTCAGCCGCAACTCGGCCGAGTTGACGTCGAACACCAGCGGACTCGCCGCCCGCCGGATCGCGCGCACCAGCAGATGCACCAGCCGGCGGTGGGCGATGTAGCGGGTGCTCGGGTCGGCGGACAGGGTGCGCCCGCCCCACACCACCAGCCCCCGCCCGCGGGTGCAGCGGATCAGGTCGAGACCCGCGTCGAAGAGCCGGACCTGCTGCGGCTCGGGGTATTCAGCGGCGAGGTCGACCGCCTCCAGGATCACGGCGCCCGCCGGCGTGTGGTGCGCCCCGCGCTCGCCGTCGAGGCGGGCGATGACGCCCAGGACGTGGCCGGACGCCGGGACGGTCCGCACCTCCTGCCCGTCGGGGGTGCGCAGCGGCGGGTGGTAGACGGCGGCGCAGCCGAGCAGCGCGCTGTCGCCGGTGGCCGCCAGGGCGCCCACCCAGTCGACCGTCTGGTCCACGGAGGACAGCCCTGGCGGCACGTCCAGCACGGCGAGGCGGTCGTGCAACGGCTGTACGCTCCGCAGCAGTTCGAGCGCCACATCGGTGTGCGCGGCGCCGGACAGGTCCGTGCCCAGGTCGGGCAGCGCCACCAGCGCCGGTTCCGGCAGTTCGGCCTGTAGGGCCACGGCGTCCGTGTACGCGTCACGGCCGGGCGCCGCGTCGGCGCCGCCCGCGAGCGTCAGGTCCCAGGACATCGAGATCGGGCCGGGCCGCCCCGGTGGCGGTGGCGGACCGTCCGGGACCAGCCGGATGTAGCGGGACGCGATCAGCCGGTCGGCCAGGGCGGCCGGCGGCAGTCCGGGAAAGGTCTCGGGCGGCTCGCCGGACATCATGACCCGTACGCCCACGGTGGGCGGACCCGCGACGGTGCTGGCCTGGTAACGGATGGCGACGCGCCCGCCGTTGGCCCAGGCGCCCGGGCTGGTGGCGATCACTTGGTAGCGCGTGGTGTCCCAGCCGCTCAGCGGCCCGACGGTCCACGCGGTCCGGGCCGTGGTGGCCGGTCCGGACACGCGGAGCACCCAGGCGGTGCGGCCGCCGTTCTCGAAGAAGCCGCGCAGTGCGTACGGGGTGGCGAAGGCGCCATCCGGCGGCCCGAAGGTGCCCACGACGTCGTTCCAGCTCTCCACGCGGACCGGAGTGGAGACCGGGCCGCGGCGGAGCCGGCCCAGGAACGCCGCCACATCGGTGCGCAGCGGCTCCGCGTCGGAGCCGCGTGGCGCGAACGCGAGGGATACGCCGGGGAGCGCTTCGCCTGCCATGTCAGACTTCGATCTCCAGCTTCTCGACCGCCAGGACGAGCGTCTCCATGGCGATCTCGTTCTTGGTGGCGCTGAGCGTCGGGCCGGTGTACTTGGTGGGCCAGCCACGGTCGAAGTTCCAGCGCATCACGTGGTTGCGGTTCTCGTCGCACAGCACGATCGAGCCGTGGGTGCGCTTCACCGTGCCGTTGAGCGCGTCGGCCACCCACTTCCAGAAGGCGGCGTGGCCGGTGATGCCGCGCTTGAAGGTGAGGTTGGTGAACTTCTTCAGTCCCGGGATCTTGCGGACGGTGATGTCCTCGCTCCCGTTGCGGTACTCGATCGGCGGGATCTCCAGCTCCAGCCCGCTCGCCTCGGTGAAGGACCCGCTCACCGCGAGTCCGTCGTCGCTGACGTTGAACACGAAGATCTCGAAGTTATAGGACGCGTAGGGATCGTCCCTGGTCACAGGCGGCATGGTGGACTCTCCTCGGGCACTCAGGCGAGTTGGGTCTCGCGGGTCTTCTGCTGGATCCGGAAGATCACGAACTCCGCCGGGAAGACCGGCGCGACGCCGATGGCGCAGATCAGACGGCCGTTTGCGAGATCGTCCTCGGTCATCGTGGTGCGGTCGCAGGCGACGAAGAACGCCTCATCGGCGGTGGTGCCGGCGAGCGCGCCACTGCGCCAGACCGTGGTGAGGAAGTTCGTGACCGTCTGGCGGACCAGGGACCACAGCGCCTCGTCGTTCGGCTCGAACACCACCCACTGGGTGCCCTCTTCGATCGACTCCTCCAGATAGAGGAAGAGCCGCCGGACGTTGACGTACTTCCACGAGCTGTCCGAGGAGAGCGTGCGCGCGCCCCAGACCCGGTGGCCGAGCCCGGGGAAGAACCGCAGCGCGTTGATGCCCTTGGGGTTGAGCACGTCCTGATGGCGCTTGGTGATGTCCTGGGCGATGCCGTCGGTCAGCCGAATGCCCCGGATGACCGCGTTGGCCGGTGCCTTGTGCACCCCCCGCTCCACGTCCACTCGGGCGTAGATCCCGGCCATATGGCCCGAGGGCGGCACCTCGACGTCGCGGCCCGCCGACAGGTCGCGGGTGACCAGCCACGGGTGGTAGAGCGCGGCGTACTTGGTGTCGAAGCGCTCGCGGAACGCCTGGACGCCCTCGATGTCCAGGCCGTCCTGCGGATCGAGGATCGCGAACCGGTCCCTGAGCAGCTCGCAGTGGGTGACCAGGGCCGATTCGACCGTCCCCGACCACATGCCCGGCACCGCGCAGACCGCGACCTCGTCGATGTCCTCCAGCGCGGTGATCCCGGTCCGCTTGCCGCTGCCGCCGTCCTCGCCGACGAAGTCGGCCACGCTCAGGCTCCCGTAGGCGTCGTCCCCGCCTCCGAGCGTCAGCCAGGAACCGACCGCGGGCAGGGGGAACTTCGTCGGGTCGGTGGACAGGGCGCCCAGTGCCGTCGCCCGCACCAGCCGGGAACGGACGGCCAGAGTGGTCACCAGGTTCGCCGCGGTGTCGCCGGTGAGCCGGAGGTTTTGGTGCGTCTCCGTCTCCACGGCCCCGGACGGGTCGGTGAACCGGGCGTCGACCTGCGCCTCGACCAGCTGCAGCCGGTCGGTCTCGAACAGCGTCCCGGGCACGTTCCCGTCCAGGGTGACGACGTCCGCGGCGATCGACTCGACGGTGCGGATGGTCAGATGGGTGCCGTCGTCGAGCTGGACGACGGCGCCCTCGTACAGCCGGCTCGCTCCGCCGATCCGCAGGGTCGGCCCCGCCGAGGTGATGCCCCGGCGCACACGGCGCACCACCAGCCCGCTCCGCCACGCCTCATGTGCCGTGCCGGACGGCAGGGTCAGCGTGACCTTCCCGCCCGCCGGCTGGCTCAGCTGGACCTTGAACCGGCCGGAGCCGATCTGCACCCAGATGTCGGGCGGCAGTTCGTCGGGGTCGAGCCCGGTCACCGCGGCGACCTCGACCGTCTCGCTGTCCGCGGCGGCGTCCGCGGCCAGTCGCGTGACGAACAGCGCGCCCTCCTGCGGATCCGGCAGCACCGGCAGCGCGGCCGAGGCCATCGGCTGGATCCGCACCTGTACCGCGTCACCCCATGAGCCGGGGCTGACGGCGGCGAACTCCAGTGTCTCCTCCGCGTCGCGCGTCCCGATCTGTACGTAGTCGCCGCGGCCCGCCCTGACCTCAGCGGGCAGCGGGGCGTCCAGCTCGATCCGGCGGGTGGTGGCGTCGTAGGCGGCGACACCGGCGGTGTGGATCGACTGCTGGTCGTCGCCGCGGAAGAGCTGGATCTGCTGCCCGACGCCGGAGAACCCGATCAGGTGGCCGAGCTCCAGGCGGGTCGCGCCCTTGGCGGCATCGCCGGCGACCGGGCTGACCAGGCCGTGGCCCAGCACGCCCGAGGAGGGGCTCGCCTGCCTGCTGGCGACCCGCTTGATGTACAGCCGCCGGCCGCCGTTGTCGAAGAAGCCCTTGACCGCCAGCGGGAACAGCCACCAGCGGCCGCCTTCCGCGGGGTCGTTCGCCCAGGTGTCCCGGATCAGCGGGTCCGGCTCACGGAGAAATCCGCCGAAGGTGTTCTGGAACTCCAGGAAGTTGGTGACCAGCTTGGGCTTGCCGCTGTACGGACCGCGCACGGTGACCCCGGCCATGCCCGCCGTGCTGGTGCTCACCCCCGCGATCGGCCGTGGGCCCGCATCGATCTCCTCGATGTAGACCCCGGGGCTCAGATACTCCGCCATGGACGGCTCCTTAACTCTCGCGGATCTCTATGACGTGCCGGCGCTCGATGTCCTGGGGCAGCCGCACGACCAGCGATCCGGTCCGGCCCGGCCGCTCGGTGGCCTGCAGGCGGAATATCTCCTCGACGGCGTGCTCATCGGCCTTCTCGCCCTCCCACCGCAGGGCCAGCCGGAAGGCGCCCGCGGCGTCGGACAGGGTGCGCTCGTGCCATGGCGTCAGGTCCCGGCTGGTCCGTCCCCTGGCCTCGACCAGCGCGCCCGCGATCGGCGCCCGGGTGGCCGCGTCGAGCACGGCGCCGTGCACCGTGCGCACACCCGGCGGGTAGGGGAAGGAGACGCTCGGCAGCAGCCGGACCAGTCGCGGTTCGGTCGCCACCGCCGGCGGGTGGGTGTCGTCATGCGGGTAGACCAGGAACTCGACGCCCGCCAGGGCGGCCGAGAACGGCTGGCCGTCGGCCGGGTACAGCGGCTGGTAGCCGGCGGCCGCGAAGCGGGCCCGGTGGCGCCGTGGCCGGGCCGCCCACGGCTCGGCGCACCGGCCGAGACCCGGATAGGCGAAGGCCGCGCTGGGGGTGCGCACCGCCATGTCGTCCAGCGGCAGCCAGTCACCGTCCTCGTAGCGGTCCAGCTGGACCGTCACCCCGGCGCCGCGCACCCGCCGGGCGTAGTCGTCGAAGGGGATGAACCAGACCGGACTGTGGAGCGTCGACCGCTCCAGCGGTACGAAGCGGCTCATGGCATCGCCGTCCCGCTGATGACCCGGCTGTGCACCGGGCGGACCGGGGTCTCGATGGCGGAGTCCAGGTTGACGACGCGGACCTCGTAGTTCAGCGACAGCCGGTAGGGCTTCTGAATCGCGTACCAGACCCAGGACTTCTGGTCCAAGGTGAGCGGGGTCAGGCTGAGGTGCAGCGAGTCGGTGCTCGCCGCCAGGCTGCCGGACAGCTGTACGCCGTCCAGGATCGCGTCGTCGTAGAAGGTCTGCAGGGCCCGTCCGAGCATCCGGTGCTGGGTCTCCTGGTCGCCGCCCCAGGGGGTGACCAGGTAGCGCAGCAGCAGGGCCATCGGCGGCTTGCGGGTGGTCGGTGGGTCGGGTGGCTGGGAGCGCACTGGTGGCCGGTTGCGCGAGGTGGAGTCCTCGGCGATCTCGTAGAGGAAGACCGTGAGCTTCGGCGGCGGGGTCTGCACCGTCTCGGAGAGGTCGTTGAGTTCCGCGATCGGCGGTTCCACCTGGCTGAGCCCGCGCAGGGATTGGGTCAGGCTCTCCACGATGACCGTCGAGACATCGGCGATGACGCCGAAGTCCCCCATGCGAATCCCCCCTCTCCGCGCTCGAAAGCGTGCTCCGAGAGAATGCCGGTCCCCGCGTGGCCGGACCGCGATGCGCTCATCACACGAGCGTCACCGGTTCGTTTTCACGGCCGACGATGACGAATCCGGACACACACCGACAACGCCGAGGTGACACGGGGAGGCATATCTTCTTTTCATGGAAATCCCCTCAGAACGGACCGGTGTCCTGATCCTCCGGGTCTGGGTGGAAGGCGGCAGGCCGGACGGATTCCGTGCTCGCATCGTGCGGACGGAGGACCGGCACCAGGCGCCCCCCACCGCGGTGAGCGCGGTCGACGATGCGCTCACCGCCGTGCGCGCCTGGCTCGATCAGTTCATCGAGCCCGACAGGTGACGTTGCCGCGACGGCCCGGTGATGCCTGGCCATATAGCGTCCTTTTCCGGGAAGGCCGGACACACGATCATGATCTGCTCGTAACATGGCTTTAGGGCATCCCGATGGGACGCATGGGATGGGTCGCTGAAGCCAATATCGCCCCGGGGGCTGATGAGCGCAGAAGGCCATGTCATGACGTTGAGACTGCTCAAGAGTTTCGCGTTGTCGGTCGATCACAAACGCGTTCCGATATCCTCCAGCGCCCAGCGCCTCGTTGCGTTCCTCGCCCTGCAGAACATGCCACGGAGCCGGACCTATGTGGCCGGAACGCTATGGCCGGACGTCACCGCGTCCCGTGCCAACGCCAATCTCCGATCGTCTTTATGGCGCGCCACGCGAACGGGACATCAGGTCATCGACGCCTCCGCACAGGAACTGGCGATCTGCAAGCACATCACCGTGGACATCCACGCGGCGGCGACGCGCGCCCACCGGCTGCTCGACATGTCACACCCGTGCGACGACATCCTCACCACACAGATGCGGGAGGACCTCTCGGCCGACCTCTTGCCCGAGTGGTCGGAGAACGAGTGGGTGCTGGTCGAGCAGGAGCAGTATCACGAACTCCGGCTGTATGCCCTGGAGGCGATGACCGAGCGGCTGACGGCGGCGGGTCGCCATGGCGAGGCCGTCGCCGCCGGGCTCGCCGCCGTACGCGCGGAGCCCCTGCGGGAAAGCGCTCATCGCGTGCTCATGAACGCGCATCTCGCCGCCGGCAACAGGGGCGCGGCACTGCGGCAGTACGAGCAATGCCGCCGCGTCCTGCTCGACGAGCTGGGTCTCGAGCCGTCCTCGACGCTGAGAAACCTGGTGCCACCCGGGGGTGGCACCCCAGAGCCCCCGGCGCGTCGGATCGTCTCCCGCCCGGCGAGCGATGCCCCGGCACAGGACACGGACACCTCGGCCCCGGCGGGCACTGTGCCCGCGTAACGAGCGCGGTGCGCGGACCAGCGGACTACTAGACGGCAGGGACCACGGGCGCCAGGTGGGTGTCGCGCCGCACCAGCGCGGCGTAACGCCCGTCCTTGGCCAGCAGCTCCTCATGGGTGCCCCGCTCGGCGACTCGGCCGCCGTCGAGGACGACGATCTGGTCGGCATCGCGCACGGTGGAGAGCCGGTGGGCGATGGTGATCGTGGTGCGACCGGCCGAGAGGGCGTCGATGGCCTGCTGAACGGCCTGCTCGGTGCGGGTGTCCAGGGCGCTGGTGGCCTCGTCGAGGATGAGGACGGGCGGGTCGCGCAGAATCGTGCGGGCTATGGCCAGACGCTGCTTCTCCCCGCCGGAGAAGCGATAGCCGCGCTCTCCCACGAGGGTGTCGTAGCCGTCGGGGAGAGAGGCGATGTGGTCGTGGATCTGGGCGGCCTCGGCCGCCGCCACGATCTCCTCATCGGTCGCGTCGGGCTTGGCAAAGCGCAGGTTCTCGGCGATGGAGGCGTGGAAGAGATAGGTCTCCTGGGAGACGACGCCGACGGCCCGGGCGAGGCTGTCGAAGTCGAGGTCGCGAACGTCCACACCGTCGAGCAGCACCCGGCCGCCGGTCACGTCGTAGAGCCGGGGCACCAGATAGCTGAGGGTCGTCTTGCCCGAACCCGTCGGTCCGACGACTGCCAGGCTGCCGCCCGCGGGAACGGTCAGATCGATGCCGCGCAGGGTGCCCTTCGATGAGCCGTCCTTCGTGCTCTTCGACGGGCCGCCCTTCGATGCGCCGGGTGCCGTGCCCTCGTAGTCGAAGTCGACGCCGTCGAAGCGGACTTCACCGCGCACCTTCTCCAGCCGCACCGGATCGGCGGGCTCGGTGATGTCGATCGGCAGGTCGAGGTATTCGAAGATGCGGGCGAAGAGGGCCAGGGAGCTCTGCACCTGCACACCGGTGGACAGCAGGCTGACCGTGGGCCGGAGCAGCCCCTGCTGGAGCGAGACGAAGGCGACGAGCGTGCCGATGGAGACGGCCGGGCCACCGGCCTGGAGGGCGATCCCCGCGGCCCAGTAGATCAGCGCGGGCATGGCGGCCATGACGATGCCGATGGTGGACATCCGCCAGCGGCCGGCCATGTTGGAGCGGACTTCCAGGCCCACGAGGCGCTCGGACTCCTCGGCGAACTGCCGGGTGAGCGACTCGGACCGGCCCATGCTGCGGCCGAGCAGGATTCCGCTCACCGACAGCGACTCGGTGACCATCGCGGACATGGCCGCCATCTGCTTCTGGCGCTGCGAGGTGATCTTCTTGCGCTCGGCGCCGACACGACGGCTGATCCAGACGAACACCGGCAGCAGGAGCAGCGAGACGATGGTCAGCCGCCAGTCGAGCGCGAGCATCGCGACGACGGTGGCGACCACGCTGGTGAGGTTGGAGACCAGCGAGGTCGCCGTGGAGGTGACGGTGGCCTGCATACCGCCGATGTCATTGGCGATACGGGACTGCACCTCGCCGGTGCGGGTGCGGGTGAAGAAGGCGAGCGGCATGCGCTGCAGCCGGTCGTAGACGGCGGTGCGCAGATCGTGCATGACCCGCTGGCCGACGGTGGTGGAGATCAGGGTCTGCAGAACGCCGAAGACGCTGTTGACGACGGCCGCGGCGATCATGCCGAGGGCGAGCAGGGTGAGCAGCCCGGTGCGGCCGTCGGGGATGGCGGTGTCGAGAATCTCCCGGAGCAGGAACGGGGTGGCGACCGAGACCAGCGCGGAGGCCGCGACCAGCAGGCCGACCACGGTGAGGCGGCCGCGGTAGGGACGGAAGAGCCGGAGGATGCGCCGCACTTGGGCGGGCCGCTCGGGCTCCGGGGCGGACGGGGTCCAGGACGGTGGTGTGTCGGGGTGCATGGGCTCCTTCTGGAGTCAGGGAGGCCGTCGCGCGTAACGGCATGGTCGAGCCGTGATCGCGACGGCGCGGACTTTGAGAGCATAGCTCATTGTTACCTATACTCACAATGAACGGGGTCCTGATAAACTGCGATCATGCCCACCCCCGAGACATCCGGCCTCCTCGCGGAGCAGCTGCTGCGCCTGACCCGCAGACTGCATCGCGCCCAGAAGCGCCATATGGAGCCACTGGGCATCACCCCCGCCCAGTCCCGCCTGCTGCGCACCGTGTCCCACACCGACCAGCCGCCGCGGATGGCGGACCTGGCGCAGCGCCTCGAGGTGGTCCCGCGCGCCGTGACGACGCTGGTGGATGCCCTGGAGGCGCATGGCTCGGTGCGCCGGGTACCGGATCCGTCCAACCGCCGGGTGGTGCGCATCGAGCTCACCGACACCGGGCGGGCGACGCTGCGCGCGCTGCGCGAGGCCCGCCGGGCCGCCGCGGAGGACATCCTGGCACCGCTCAGCGATCAGCAGCGCGACGCGCTGGGCGATCTGCTGAACACCCTCTCCGGCACCTCGGACCACCGCTGCTGAGGTCGCGACGGAAGAGCGGCTTCGGTGGTGAAAGGGCAGCTGGACGCGGGGGATGAGCGGCGCGAATCCGTATCACAGCGCGGCCACTTCCCCTACGCCCACACGGCCTTCAAGCCGTACTCGCCGCGCTCAGGCGGCCAGATGCGCCTTGTCCCCCATGACCACCACCGGGTGCAGCTTGGGGTCGAGGTTCTTCAGCAGATACTCCATACCGGACTTGGGGAGGCTGACACAGGCCGAGGTGCCGCTGCCGTGATCCATGTGCAGCCAGATGCTGCCGCCCTTGCTCTGCCCTTCGGGCCGGGTCTGGTCGAGCGGCGAGGCACCCTTGACGCGGTTGTAGTCAATGGCGATGACGTAGTTGAAGTCCGTCCAGTGGGACTTGGGCCAGTAGTGGGGCGCTGCGAAGGAGCCGGAGGCGGTATACGGCAGCCGGGCTCCGGGGTCGGGCAGCACCCCGCCCGCGTCGCTGAGCGTGTAGACCCCGACCGGGCTGCGCTTGTCGCCCTCATGATGGCTCGTCGTCCAGCCGCGCTTGCCGTTGTGCGCCGTCCAACTGCGTGTCCGCTCCCATGCCTTGCCCTGCTTGGCATAGAGGACCACGGTCGCGTCCGCGGAGTTCACCCCTTTGCCGTAGACCGCCACGACTTGACGGGACTGGTCCGGGATCCGGGACTGGAGCTTGTCCCCCACATCAGGGATACGCGTGGGATCCGGCGTGGGCGCCCCGCTGCGCAGCGCTTGTTTGCCCGGGTTTCCGCCCTTGTCACCGCCGCCATCCCCGCCGCCGTCGCCGCAGGCGGTGAGAAGGACAAGGGCCGCGGCGGCCGCGGCCGCCGCGCGCATGGACATCGTGCCGGAGATTCGCATGTCCCCATGGTCCCACCTGCGTAGGACAGTGCCGTATGCGGGATTGGCGTGTTCCGGCCGCTGCCGGGAAAACCAGTTGAATTCCACACCGTAGGAACGTCAACCTTTCACGTCTCCTACCAGCCCTCCTCAGCCCGCCCGACCTTGGGACGCCATGCACATTCGCGATCTTCCGTATCCCGACCCCGGCCGACCCGACGTACGGTCAGGTCCGCGGTTTCTCTTCTGGCTGGGCAGGAATCAGTTGGGCGGGCAGGTCAAGGCGGCCCTCTGGGGTCTGGTGCACATGGCCGCGCTGGTGTCCTTCCCCATCGCCATCGGCTTCGGTGTACAGGCGGTCGTGGACCGCTCCGGCTCCCGGCTGGCGATGGCCGGAGCGCTGATGATGGGGCTCACCGTGCTCACCGCGCTGGGGGACGCCATGCTGCACCGCGCGGCGGTCACCAACTGGATCACGGCGGCGGCACGGGTGCAGCAGCTGCTGGCCCGCAAGGCGGTGGAGCTGGGCTCCGCCCTCACCCGGAAGGTGGCGGCCGGTGAGGTCGTCGCCGTCTCCACGGGCGACGTCGAGAAGATCGGCTGGTTTGTGGAGGCGCTGTCCCGCTTCACGGCGGCCGCGATCACCACTGTCGCGGTCTGCGTGGCCCTGGTCCTCTACCAGCCGGCGCTGGGAGTGGTGGTGGCGGTCGGGGTGCCCGCGCTGGCGCTGGCCGTACTTCCGCTGCTGCCGCGCGCGGCGCGCCGGGCCGATGAGCAGCGGGAGAAGGCGGGCCGGGCGACCGAGCTCGCCTCGGACACCGTGGCCGGTCTGCGGGTGCTGCGGGGCATCGGCGGGGAGGAGCTGTTCCTGGGCCGCTACCGGCATGCCTCCCAGGAGGTGCGGGTCGCGGCGGTGCGCAGCGCGCGGATGTGGGCGCTGATCGCGGCCGTGCAGGTCGCGCTGCCGGGGCTGCTGCTGATCGGTGTCGTCTGGTACGGGGCGTCGCTGGCCCGCGACGGACGGATCGAGGTGGGCGAGCTGGTCACCGTGTACAGCGCGGTGACCTTTCTGCTCTACCCGCTGCGGCACTTCGAGGAGATCGCCATGGCGTACTCCTTCTCCCGGCCCTCCGCGCGGCGCGCGGCCCGGGTGCTGGCGCTGCAACGCTCCTCCCCGGCCAGCGAGGGCGCGGCCGCCGTGGACGGCGGCGAGCGCGGGGAGGCGCAGGAGGCCACCACGCCGCTCGGCGGGGATCTGTACGACCCGGCGAGCGGGATGCTGGCGCCCAGCGGGCTGCTGACCGCGGTGGTGTGCGGCGACCCGGACGCGGCAGGGCGGCTGGCCGACCGGCTCGGCGGACATCCCACCCACGACGGCCCGGGCGACGGGGACCACGTCGGGGCACCGTCGGCGCTGCTGGGCGGGGTCGCCCTGGACGAGGTGCCGCTGACCACGGCGCGCGCCGCGGTGCTGGTGCAGGACAAGGACCCGGTGCTGCTGTCGGGGGCGCTCGCCGAGCTGCTGGATGTGCCGAGGTCCGGCGAGGTCTCGGCGGAGACGGCGCTCGAGGCGGCCCAGTGCGGCGATGTGCTGGACGCGCTGGCGCAGGCGTCGGCCGCCGAGGCGGATGACGCCGGCCCCATGCGCACCCGGATCACCGAGCGTGGCCGCTCCCTGTCGGGTGGCCAGCGGCAGCGGCTGGCACTGGCCCGTTCGCTGGTGACCGATCCGGAGGTGCTGGTACTGGACGAGCCGACCTCCGCGGTGGACTCGCACACCGAGGCGCGGATCGCCGACGGGGTGCGGCGGCTGCGGGCGGGCCGGACGACCATCGTGCTCACCTCCAGCCCGCTGCTGCTGGACCGGGCCGACCGGGTGGTGTTCGTGCCCGACGGCGCGGCGGCGGGGGTGGGCACCCACCGTGAGCTGCTGGGCACCGATCCCGCGTATCGCACGGTCGTCACCCGCGAGACGGAGGACGAGGCCGCCGTGCGGAGGGCCGGGCGGGGCACCGGGCCGGCCGGACACGGCCCGCAGGAGATCGGGCGGATCGAGGAACAGATCGAGGAGTCGGCATGATCGGCGTGGCACCGCCCGGCTATGACCCGGCCGCACCGGAGTCGGCGACGACGCTGCCGGTCGGCACACCCATCACCGTGCGGGCCTATGTGCGTGAGCTGCTGCGGCGGCATCGGGCCGCGTTCACCGTGCTGATGGTCGTGAACGCGACCGCGGTGATCGCCTCCATGGTCGGCCCCCAGCTGCTGGGGGCCTGGTCGAGGACCTCTCCCAGGGCGAGAAGGACCTCCACATCGGCCGCATCGTGGCGCTGTTCACGGTGGCGCTGGTGGTGCAGACCGTGTTCGTCCGGATGGTGCGGCTGCGCGGGGCGGTGCTGGGCGAGCAGATGCTGGCGGACCTGCGGGAGGACTTCCTCGTACGGTCGGTGGGTCTGCCGCCGGGGGTGCTGGAGCGGGCCGGGACCGGGGATCTGCTGTCCCGGATCACCACCGATATCGACCGGCTGGCGAACGCGATGCGCGAGGCCGTGCCGCAGCTGGCCATCGGCGTGGTGTGGACCGGGCTGCTGCTCGGCGCGCTGACCCTGACCGCTCCCCCGCTGGGTCTCGCGGTACTGGTGGCGCTTCCGGTGCTGGTGATCGGCTGTCGCTGGTACTACCGCCGCGCGCCGAGCGCCTACCGCTCGGAGGCGGCCGGCTATGCGGCGGTGTCCGCGTCCCTCACCGAGAGCGTGGACGCCGGGCGGACCATCGAGGCCCACCGGCTGGGCGACCGGCGGATCGCCCAGTCCGAGCTGCGTATCAAGCAGTGGACAGCGTGGGAGCGCTACACGCTCTGGCTGCGCTCGGTTCTCTTCCCGGTGATCAATGTGAGCTACACGCTGATCACCGGTTCGGTGCTGATGATCGGCGGCGTGTGTGTGATGCGGGGCTGGATGTCGATCGGCGATCTGACCACCGGGGCGCTGCTGTCGCAGATGCTGGTCGAGCCGATCGGGCTGATCCTGCGCTGGTACGACGAGCTGCAGGTCGCGCAGGTGTCGCTGGCCCGGCTGGTAGGGGTGCGGGAGATCGAGGAGGGCCCCGCCGATGAGGGGGTGGTCCCCGGCGGCCGGGAGGTGCGGGCGGATGAGGTGCGGTTCGGCTACCACGAGGGCAGCGATGTGCTGCACGAGGTGTCCATGAAGGTGCCCCCGGGGACGCGGCTGGCGCTGGTGGGCCCGTCCGGGGCGGGGAAGTCCACCCTGGGGCGGCTGCTGGCCGGGATCTATTCCCCGCGCACCGGCCGGGTGACGCTGGGTGGGGCGGAACTGGCGCGGATGCCGGCCGAGCGGGTCCGTGAGCATGTGGCCCTGGTCAACCAGGAGCACCATGTCTTCGTGGGCTCGCTGCGTGACAATCTGCTGCTGGCCCGCGCCGTCGCCACGGACGCCGAGCTGTGGGCGGCGCTGGGCGCGGTGGACGCCGACGGCTGGGCTCGCGGGCTGGACGAGGGCCTGGACACCGAGGTCGGGTCGGGCGGTCTCGCGCTCACCCCCGCACAGGCGCAGCAGATCGCGCTGGCCCGGCTGGTGCTCGCCGATCCCCATACGCTGGTGCTGGACGAGGCCACCTCGCTGCTGGACCCGCGGGCGGCGCGCCATCTGGAGCGCTCGCTGGGCCGGGTGCTGGAGGGCAGGACCGTGGTGGCGATCGCCCACCGGCTGCACACCGCGCATGACGCGGATGTGATCGCCGTGGTCGAGAGCGGCCGGATCACCGAGCTGGGCAGCCATGATGAACTCGTCGCGGCGGACGGGGCCTACGCCGCGCTGTGGCGCTCCTGGCATCAGTGAGGAGGGTGGCCGCGCCCCGGCGCGGCCGCCCTCGTCCCGTCCGGGGTTCAGATGACGCCGAGCGCGGCCAGTCCACCCATGCCGCCGAGCAGCATGAAGACCGGCATCAGCACCTTCAACTCGACCCAGCTGCCGGCCCGGAAACGCATGCCCTTGGGCGGGCCGAGCGCGTACCAGCGCTTGCGGCCGATCGGGATGGGCCACAGGATCGGGCAGCCGGAGACGGTGAGCGCGTCCCCGATGTCGTGGACCAGGGCGCCGAGCACGATCGGCAGGCCGAGCCAGAGGTACTCCTGGCCCGGTGCGCTGAACAGCCAGTCCGAGCCGTTGCCCGGCTGGTGCAGCACATCGGCGAGGATCCAGGCGCTGGCCGCGCCGAGCAGCCATACCAGGACATCGCTGGAGACCCGGGCCGCGCGCCACAGCAGCCCCTCGACGGCCAGCACCATATGCACGAAGAGGATGCCCAGCACCGCCCAGCGCCCGCCGACCAGGGCGAGCGCCGAGGCTCCGGCGCCGATCAGCACCGCCCATACCCAGGTGTGGGTGAGGGTGCGGTGGCCGCCCGAGCGGCGCGGGTCGCCCTGCTTCTTGGTCGCCTTGTAGACGGAGTACGAGAGCTTGTCGATCACCTCGCACAGTCCCTTTGAGACGGGCCCGAAGGCGCGCGATATGGTCGCCGCCTTGTGGTCGAGGTCGGGGGCGAGCGCCGCTCCCGCGCAGATCAGCGCGCCGGCGACCAGCACCGGCCAGGGCATCGAGTGGCCGGCCGCCGCGGCCGCCGCCCCCACCCCCAGCCAGGCCGCCGCTCCGGACAGCGAATGCGCCGGTCCCATCATGGTCGTACCCCGCCCCTGTTCTTTCCCGCTTCCGCGCGGGAGTTGACTGCTTCGGCCCGGCACAGCCTAGCGGCGGGCGATCTTCGTCCGCACAGCCGGTTCCCGTCCCGGCGGGGAAACCAGGCAGTATAGGTGCGTGACTCTTATCGATCAGCTGCCGAGCGACGCCGACCCCGACGCACTTTTCGAGGCGTTCTCCACCTGGGTCGAGGAGCGGGGCATCTCGCTCTACCCCGCCCAGGAGGAAGCGCTGATCGAGGTGGTGTCCGGGGCGAATGTCATCCTGTCCACCCCCACCGGATCGGGCAAGAGCCTGGTGGCGGCGGGCGCCCACTTCGCCGCGCTCGCCCGGGACCAGGTCACCTTCTACACCGCGCCGATCAAAGCCCTGGTATCGGAGAAGTTCTTCGAGCTGTGCAAGCTCTTCGGCACCGAGAACGTCGGGATGCTGACGGGGGACGCGTCGGTCAACGCGGACGCGCCGGTCATCTGCTGTACGGCCGAGGTGCTGGCGTCCATCGCCCTGCGGGACGGCAAGGACGCCGATATCGGCCAGGTGGTGATGGACGAGTTCCACTTCTATGCGGAGCCGGACCGCGGCTGGGCGTGGCAGATCCCTCTGCTGGAGCTGCCGCAGGCACAGTTCATCCTGATGTCGGCGACGCTCGGTGATGTGAGCCGGTTCGAGGGGGATCTGACCCGGCGCACCGGACGGCCCACCGCGGTCGTGCGGTCCGCGACCCGGCCGGTGCCGCTGAGCTACGAATACCGGACGACGCCGCTGACCGAAACGCTGACCGAGCTGCTGGAGACCCAGCAGGCGCCGGTCTACATCGTGCACTTCACGCAGGCGGCGGCGGTCGAGCGGGCCCAGGCGCTGATGAGTATCAATATGTGCTCGCGCGCCGAGAAGGACGAGATCGCCTCGCTGATCGGCAATTTCCGGTTCACCACCAAGTTCGGCCGGAACCTGTCCCGTTACGTCCGGCACGGGATCGGCGTGCACCATGCGGGCATGCTGCCCAAGTACCGGCGGCTGGTGGAGAAGCTGGCGCAGGCCGGGCTGCTCAAGGTCATCTGCGGTACGGACACCCTCGGCGTGGGCGTCAATGTGCCCATCCGCACCGTCCTGTTCACCGCGCTGACCAAGTACGACGGTCAGCGGGTGCGGACGCTGCGGGCCCGGGAGTTCCACCAGATCGCGGGCCGGGCCGGCCGGGCCGGCTTCGACACCGCGGGCTTTGTGGTGGCCCAGGCACCCGAGCACGTCGTCGAGAACGAGAAGGCGCTCGCCAAGGCCGGGGACGATCCGAAGAAGCGCCGCAAGGTGGTCCGCAAGAAGGCGCCGGAGGGCTTCGTCAACTGGGGACAGAACACCTTCGAGAAGCTCATCGCCTCCGAACCCGAGCCGCTCACCTCCCGGTTCCGGGTCACCCACGCGATGCTGCTGTCGGTCATCGCCCGGCCCGGAAACGCCTTCGAGGGGATGCGCCGCCTGCTGGAGGACAACCACGAGCCGCGCAAGAACCAGCTGCGGCACATCCGCCGGGCCATCGCGATCTACCGGTCGCTGCTGGACGGTGGGGTGGTCGAGCGGGTGGAGCCACAGGGCGCCGACGGTGCCGACGGGGGCGCCCCGATCGTCCGGCTGACGGTGGATCTGCAGCAGGACTTCGCGCTCAACCAGCCGCTGTCCACCTTCGCGCTGGCCGCCTTCGAGCTGCTGGACCCCGAATCGCCCTCCTACGCCCTGGACATGGTCTCGGTCGTCGAGTCGACGCTGGACGATCCCCGGCAGATCCTGGCGGCGCAGCAGAACAAGGCGCGCGGTGAGGCGGTCGCCGCGATGAAGGCGGACGGCGTCGAGTACGAGGAGCGCATGGAGCGGCTCCAGGACATCTCCTACCCCAAGCCGCTGGAGGAGTTGCTCTTCCACGCGTACGGGCTCTACCGCAAGAGCCATCCCTGGGTCGGCGACCACCCGCTGTCGCCCAAGTCGGTGATCCGCGACATGTACGAACGGGCGATGACCTTCACCGAGTTCACCTCGTTCTACGACCTGGCGCGGACCGAGGGCATTGTGCTGCGCTACCTGGCCAGCTCCTACAAGGCCCTGGACCACACCGTGCCGGACGACCTGAAGTCCGACGATTTCCAGGACATCGTCGCCTGGCTCGGCGAGATGGTGCGGCAGGTCGACTCCAGTCTCCTGGATGAGTGGGAGCAGCTGGCCAACCCGGAGGACGAGTCGGCGGAGGAAGCGCAGGAGCGCGCCGACCAGGTCAGGCCGGTCACCGCGAACGCCCGAGCCTTCCGCGTGCTGGTGCGCAACGCGATGTTCCGCCGGGTGGAGCTGGCCGCTTTGGACAAGGTCGCCGAGCTCGGGGAGATGGACGCCGACTCCGGCTGGGACGAGGACGCCTGGGCGGAGGCGATGGACGGGTACTGGGAGGAGTACGAGGAGCTCGGCACCGGACCGCAGGCCCGCGGGCCGAAGCTGCTGCTGATCGAGGAGGACCCCGAGCACGGCCTGTGGCGGGTGCGACAGACCTTCGACGACCCGAACGGCGACCACGACTGGGGCATCTCGGCGGAGGTCGATCTCGCCGCTTCCGACGAGGAGGGCCGGGCGGTGGTCCGGCTCACCGACGTGGGCCAGCTGTAGCCTCCTGGACGCGGTCCACGCCGAGGACCGGCCCGGCCCCCTCAGTGAAGGAGCACCACCGATGGCCAATCCCGCCGAGCGCCTGGTCGATCTGCTCGATCTGGAACGGATCGAGCAGGACATCTTCCGCGGCCTCAGCCCCGATGAGTCGCTGCAGCGGGTGTTCGGAGGGCAGGTGGCGGGCCAGGCGCTGGTGGCCGCCGGGCGGACCACCGACGGGCTGCGTCCGGTGCACTCGCTGCACGCGTACTTCCTGCGGCCGGGGCGGCCGGGCGTGCCCATCGTGTACCAGGTGGAGCGGATCCGGGACGGGCGCTCCTTCACCACCCGCCGGGTCGTCGCCATCCAGCAGGGTCGCACGATCTTCAATCTGACGGCCTCCTTTCATTCTGCTGAACCGGGTATCGAGCAGCAGCTGCCGATGCCCGAGGTGCCCGGCCCGGAGGGTCTGCCGACCCTCGCCGACGAGGTCCGCTCCCATCTGGGAGCGCTCCCCGAGGCGTTCGCCCGCATGGACCGCCGACAGCCCTTCGACGTCCGCTATGTGGAGCGGCTGCGCTGGACGGACGAGGAGCTCAAGGGCGTGGAGCCGCGCAGCGCCGTATGGATGCGCGCGGTGGGGCCACTCGGGGACGACCCGCTGGTGCACACCTGCGCGCTCACCTATGCGAGCGACATGATGCTGCTGGACGCGGTGCGGATGCCGGTCGAACCGCTGTGGGGCCCACGGGGCTTCGACATGGCCTCGCTGGATCACGCCATGTGGTTCCACCGGCCGTTCCGCACGGATGAGTGGTTTCTCTACGACCAGGAGTCGCCCGTGGCCACGGGCGGCCGGGGTCTGGCGCGCGGCCGGATCTACGACCGTGCGGGCCGACTGCTGGTGTCGGTGGTGCAGGAGGGGCTGTTCCGCCCGCTGCGGCCCGCCGAAAGTGCTGCCGAAGGAGCCGGCGGAGGAGCCGCCGACGGCGGCTGAGCGCCCCCGGGGCGTGTGCCGCGCCGAGTCTCATCGCCTGCCGACCAGCTTCTGCCACAGGCTCCGCGGGCGGCCCCGAACCCGGGTGCGGTCCTCCATCGGCCGCTCCGCCCCGGCGTCCGGGCGCGGCGTCGGCCGGGCCCGGCGGGCGTCGCCCAGTGAGGAGGCGAGGGCGGCCCGATAGCGCCGGATCTCCCGTGGGTCGTCGGCCGTGACCACCGCGTCGATGACATCCCGGACCGCGCCGGCCTCGGGGCGCATCCGGACGAGCGCGGGGCGGAGCTGCCGCAGATGTGCCCGCTCGTACGGATCGGCCACGGCCGAGGCCAGTTCGACGGAGCCGAGCACCGAGGCCAGGACCGCGGCCCGCTCCCAGGGGTCCTCGGTCTGGTCGAGCAACTGGCCGATCCGGCGGCTACGCCATTTCGCGGCCCGCCAGTCCTCCCCGGCGGCCAATGCGGCGCTCAGCCCCGGCGGGGTGCGGCCGCTCAGCAACTCCGGCTGCCTGATGGCGAACTCGGTCAGCTCCGACGCCAGATAGAGCCATACGACGGCCCGATAGCGATTGACATAGAACCGGACGGGGGCAAAGAAACCCCCGCGCGCGAGACGGGTCAGCCGGCCCTGGCTGATGCCGAGCAGCTCCGCGCCCTCCGCCGTGCCGACCACGCGCAGGCGGGCGATGAGCGCCTCCGGGAAGCCTTCGGCGGCGGTCACCCGCCTCAACTCCTCGCACGCCACCCGCCGGCCCAGGCCGGTGGTGACGGTGCGCACCTCTCCCAGCTGCACGGCCAGCTCGAACTCTCGCGCTTTGAGCCCCAGCGCCCGGGCCGCCGCGCCGAATCCGACGCTCTCGCCCGCTCCGCCCGGCTCCGCCGGCCCGCCAGGGTCTTCCGGCCCGCTCGCCTGCCCCGGTACGCCCGGCTCGCCCAGCCACTCCAGGCTCCACGGCACCTGGCTCTCCCGCAGCTCCTGATCCATCCGCACTGCCATCGCGACGTCCTCCCCCGCACTGCCTCAATCACTGACAGTGACGACGATAGCCGCGAAGCAAGTCGGCTGGTCAGGCCTGTGGATAACTTCCGCGCGGCATCAGCCGGGTGTGCCGGTCTCCTGCCTGGCCTCGACTCCCAGGTGCTCCCCCACCCGGTTGACCAGCAGCGCCATCTCGTAGGCGACCTGCCCCACATCGGAGTCCGGTCCGGTGAGCACACACAGACAGCTGCCGTCCCCGGCCGCGGTGACGAAGAGGACGCCCTCGTCGAATTCGACCATCGTCTGCCGCACCCGGCCCGTCCGGAAGTGGTGCCCGGACCCCTTGGCGAGGCTGTGCAGTCCCGAGGCCACCGCGGCCAGGTGCTCGGCGTCCTGGCGCACCAGTGTGGAACTCGCCCCCGTCACCAACCCGTCGTTGGACAGCACCAGCGCATGCCGTATCTCCGCGATCCGCTCGGTCAGGTCGTCCAGTAACCAGTCGAGCCCCTTGTTCACTGCCATATCCGATTCCTCCCCGATTCCCCTTCAGCTGCGTGCCAGCCTTTCTCACTGCCGCCGTCTGGGCAACCCGCCCCGCCCGGCACCCCACGGTTGTGCGCTGATTGACGCAGGATGGGGACATGGCACAGAACATGACCAAGGATCAGTGGCAGAAGTTCCTCATGGAGGGCACCCGCACCGCGAAGCTGTCGACCGTGCGGGCCGACGGAAGCGCGCACATCGCCCCCGTGTGGTTCCTGCTGGACGGTGACGACCTTCTCTTCAACACAGATCAGAGGACGGTCAAGGGACGCAACTTGGCCCGGGACGGCCGGGTCGCCATCTGCGTGGACGACGACAGGCCGCCGTTCGCCTTCGTCACGCTGCGGGGCCAGGCCGAACTCATCGACGATCTGCGGCAGGTCCACGACTGGGCCACCCGGATCGCCGCCCGTTACATGGGCGAGGACCGGGCGAAGGAGTTCGGCGACCGCAACGGAGTGCCGGGCGAGCTGCTGGTCAGGGTGCGCATCGACAAGGTAGTCGCGCTCGCCGGAGTCGCCGACTAGCGAGATTCGACCGAAATCCATTCCTTCATGACGCACCCCCGCCCATCCGACGTTTACGGGCGCATGAGGACCTTTATCGCACCGTCCTCCTTGTGCTGGAACATCTCATAGGCGCGGGGTGCCTCCTCCAGTGGCATGCGATGGGTGGCGAACCCGTCGACGCCCAGCGGGTCGTCGTCCGTCAGCAGCGGGAAGATGTCGTCGGCCCAGCGCCGCACGTTCGCCTGGCCCATCCGCAGCTGGATCTGCTTGTCGAACATGGTCATCAGCGGCAGCGGATCGGCCATGCCGCCGTACACCCCGCTGAGGGAGATCGTTCCACCGCGCCGCACCAGCGCGATGGCCAGCCGCAGCGCCGCCAGCCGGTCGACCCCGGCCTTCTCCGTGAGCTTGGCGGCCCAGTCCCGCGGAAGGAAGCCCGTGACCCGCTGGGCGGTCCGGCCGAGCGGGCTGCCGTGGGCCTCCGCTCCCACCGCGTCGATGACCGCGTCCGGTCCGCGGCCGCCGGTGGTCGAGAGGATGGCCTCGACCAAGTCCTCCTGACGGGAGAAGTCATCGAGGTCATGGACCTCGACACCGTCGGCGCGCGCTCGGCGCAGCCGCTCGGGGACGAGGTCCACTCCGATGACCCGGTCGGCCATGCCCCGGACCCTCGCCACCCGGCAGGCCATGATTCCGATGGGGCCCAGTCCCAGGACCGCGAGCGTGCCGCCGCGCGGGATCTCCGCGTACTCGACGGCCTGCCACGCCGTGGGCAGCACGTCGGACAAATAGACGTAGCGGTCGTCCTGGACTCCTTCGGGCACCTTGATCGGGCCGTACTGGGCCTGCGGCACCCGCAGATACTCCGCCTGGCCGCCGGCCACCGCGCCATAGAGCTTGGTGTAGCCGAAGAGCTCCGCCCCCGTGCCATGCTCGGCGACCTGGGTGGTCTCGCACTGCGTCGGCAGACCGGAGCGGCACATCCAGCAGTGTCCGCAGGCGATCTGGAACGGGACCACCACGCGGTCGCCGGGGCTGATGTGCGTCACCTCGGGACCGGTCTCCTCCACGATGCCCATCGGCTCGTGGCCGAGGATGTCGCCGGGGGTCATGAAGGGCGTGAGCACTTCGTACAGATGCAGATCGGAGCCGCACAGCCCGGTGGTGGTGATCCGGACGACCGCGTCCGTCGGCTCCTTGATGATCGGGTCCGGCACTGTCTCGACCCGTACATCATGTCGGCCCTGCCAGGTCACCGCTCGCATCGCCGCATCCCTTCGCCGTGGTCGTCGGCATGGCCTTCCGGGGCCCGCTCCGGGTACCCCGGCGGATCCGGGCGAAGCGCCGGCGGGACCACGGCCCGCGCCGCCGGTCCACCAGGTCCACGAGCCGGGATGTCTCCGCGGCGACCACGGACGGCTCGGCGCCCGCGGTGCTCAGAACGGCCAGGCACGCGCCGTCCGCCAGCGCCGCGACGAAGAGGAGCCCCGCCGCCATCTCGATCATCGTCCGCCGGCGCGGGCCGCCGCGCCCCCGGCGCCCCGCGCTCGCGGCGACGCGGTGGAATCCGGAGGCGACGGCGGCCAGGTGCTCGGCCTCCTGGCGGGAGAGCCCACGGGACGCGCTGACGGTCGCCCCGTCCCGGGAGAGCACCACGGCATGGCGTACGCCTGCGGCCCCCGCCACCAGATCGTCCAGGATCCGGTCGAGATCGGCCATGGAGCGTGCGGCGGCGCTGCGGGGCTTGGTCATGGGCGGTCTCCCTCGGTCGGGATGCGCCGCGCCGGGCGGCGCTCCGGGTGTCCCCTGGGCCAGGGACGCTAGACCCGGCGGGGGCGCACATTGGGGGCGCATTACGGAACCTGTTGAAATTTGACAGAGTCAGATGCCAGAGCGATCGGCCAGCGTCCGAATCTGCACTCGATGCGGGCGTAGGCTGCTTGTTCACCGCATCGCTTCACCGTTCGTATCCAAGGTGTCCCGAGGAGTTCCCGTGCCACATGAGCCCTCCCGCGGAAACAGTGCGGCCGACGTGAGGGACTTCTTCACTCCCCGGGCGGCCGACTGGGACAGCCGCTTCCCGGACGACGGCCCCGCCTACGCCGCCGCCGTCGCCGACCTCGGGCCGCGACCCGGGGACGCGGTCCTCGACGCGGGGTGCGGGACGGGGCGCGCGCTGCCCGCGCTGCGCGCCGCGGTCGGCCCCGAGGGGACCGTCCTCGGCGTGGACCTCACGCCCGCGATGCTGGACGCCGCCGTGCGCGAGGGCCGGGACGGCTTCGCGGGCCTCGCCCTCGCCGATGTGGCGCGGCTGCCGCTGGGTGACGGCTGTCTCGACGCGGTGTTCGCCGCCGGACTGATCTCCCATCTCACCGAGCCCGGGCCGGGCTTGCGGGAGCTGGCCCGGGTGGTGCGCCCCGGCGGGCGGCTCGCGCTGTTCCATCCGGTGGGGCGGGCCGCTCTCGCCGCCCGCCACGGCCGCCCCCTCACCCTCGATGACCTGCGGGCGGAGCCCCAGCTGCGGCCTCTGCTGGCGGGCGCCGGCTGGCGCCTGGAGTCCTACGCCGACGAGGACGCACGCTTTCTGGCACTCGCCGTCCGCGAAATCGACTAGGCGAGCCGGATCGTTCGGGTCAGGGCTGATCCGCGATCGCCGCCGCGAAGCCGGGGGCGTCGTCGAGCATCACGTTGTGCCCCGCTCCGGGCACGGTGCGGACCGTCACTCCGGCCGCCGTCAGCTCGTCGCGCCCGGTGAGCTCGTCGCCGTGCCCGCCGACCAGATACATGCGGGGGATCTCCAGGCCGAGGAGCATCGCCCGCATGGTCGGCCGGGTGCCGCAGGCCAGCGCGCACGCGCTGCGGTGCAGGGCGGTCGGGTCGGCGAGCCGCATCGTCGCCCGCCACACCGGCCCGACCCGCTCCAGGGTCTCCTCGAATCCGCCGCCGCGTACGAACGCGTCCTCCGTGTAGGTGGCGATCCGGCTGCTGCCCGCCGTCAGCGGCGGATCCGGATCCAGATTGGCCTCGGTGAGCACCAGACGGGACACCAGCTCCGGGCGGCGCACCGCCAGCACGATGGCGACCGATCCGCCCATGCTGTGCCCGATGACCTCCGCGCCCCGCACCCCGGCCGCGTCGAGGGCCGCGGCCAGTGCGTCGGCGTGGTCCTCCAGCGTGTAGCCGAAATCGGCGGGGCGGTCGCTGATCCCATGGCCGGGCAGGTCCACGAAGAGCGACCGACGGCCCGCGAGGGCCGGGACGGCGGCTATATGGGCGTGATAGACGGCCGATATCGCGCCGAGCCCATGGACGTACACCCGAGGCGGACCGCCGTCCCCGGCCCCGGCCGTGCCGGTCCATCTGATGTGGGCCCCCTCCGGGCCGAATGAAGCGTGCTGCATGGCCTGACTCCCGCCTTACGGATCGCATCGGACACCCGACCCTACATCGGCAATACATCGTGGTCGATGTATTACGTCTGCGAGGTACAGCGGCCATGCGGCACAATGCGCCCATGCTCGAACTCGCCATCCTGGGCTTCCTCCACGACGTCCCCCTGCACGGTTACGAGTTGCGCAAGCGCATCGCCGCACTGACCGGACATGTGAAACCCGTGGCCGAGAGCACCCTCTATCCGGCGATCAAGCGGCTGGAGAAGGCCGGGCTGCTGGCCCGCCGGACCCAGCCCGGCGCGGGGGCGGCACCCCGGCACGTCCTCACGCTGACCGCCGAGGGGCATGCGGAGCTGCGCCGCCGCCTTGCGCATCCGGCGGACATCGACATCACCGACGAGAACCGCTGGTTCACCCTGCTGGCGTTCCTGCGGCATCTCGACGACCCGTCGGCACAGGCGGAGCTGCTGGAGCGCCGGATGGCCTTTCTGCGCCAGCCGTCGAGCTTTTTCTACGAGGGCGACCGTCCGCTGCGGGCCGAAGAGGTGGAGGACCCCTTCCGCCGTGGCATCCTCACCATCGCCCGGGCCACCAGCCAGGCCGAACTGTCCTGGCTGCGGCGCACGCTCGACACACTCCGGACGGCGACCGACGGCTGAGGGCCGACCGCGACCCGATGTCTCGACTCCATGGCTACTGGGTGGTTAAGGTGCGCGACGACGGATCGCCCTTCGGATCCGCATGCGCAAGAGGAGGCTGTCGTGCCCGCCACGGAGGAGTCAGGCGACGAGGCACTGTATGTGCTGACCGCGGTGCTGCTGACACCAGCTCAATTCCCGAGCGTGCTCGGTGACGACTATCCCGAGGCCTGTGCCGTGCTCGGGCTGGAGCCGTACGAGACCGGCTACGGACTGGTGCTGGGGCAGGACGGCGGCGGCGCCCGCTGGACGGTGGTCACCGACGATGTGTCACTCGTGGCGTGCGCCATCGCGACCTGGGACTGCGGGATGGAGTACGCCCTGGCCATCGACGACCGGACGGTGGTCGCCTCCCTTCCCGGCTGGCCGCTCGCGGTGGCCGTGGCCGCCCCGGGCATTCCGGCTCCCCATGACCCCGCTCTCGGGGCCGAGCTGGGGGCGGACGCCTCCCGGGCGCCGCTGACGCCGCCGGACTCCGAGCGGTGGGGCCCGGCCCAGCGGCGGCTCGGCGCCGATGAGATCGCACTCCAGTGGGCGATCTGGCGTGAGCAGGTGGACAGCGATGTGACGTTCGTGGCCCCGGGCGAGAAGCCGCACGGGGGCGTACGGCGGGTGCTCGAGGAGGCGCGCGGCTATCTGGCCTCGCCCCCGCCGGCGGGCCGGATCCGTTCGGCGTTCGCCTCCGGCGACGCGCGGACGCTCCGGGCCGACGGCCCGGGCTGGAGCATGGTGGCCCGGACCGACGACATCGCCTTCGTGCTGCTGGACGACGCTCCGGGCGAGGTGCTGCCGGTCGGCCGTGGCCCCGAGCTGCCGGAGCTGCTGACGGCCCTGGACAAGCTGGCCATGCGACCCCACTGAGAGCGCGACCTCACGAGACACCGCTCCCCCAGCCGGCCGGGCCCCGAACGGGGTCGCGGGCGGTCCGCGATCGGTACTGCACGGTCACTCCCGGCTGCGCGCCGCCCGTGGCCCCGAGCCCGGCCGGCCGCCTTCCGCGGCCGCGCTCGGCGGCCCGGCTGCTTCAGCGACCCAGCTGCTTACGGGAGACCCTGTGCAGCCTGCGGCGCTGGGAGGAGTCGAGCAGCAGATAGGCCGCCGCCGGCACCCCCACGATCACCAGCAGCGCCGCCCAGAAGGGCAACACCCAGAGCAGGATCACACCTGCCACCACACCACCGGTGGCGACCTTCGCGCGTGTGGACATTTCACCCGCCTCCTTCACGGCCCATAGCCGCACTCACTCCACACAACGGACACCGACGGCAGCCGGTTCCTCCTCGCGCCGTCATCCTGTACCCTCGGGCGGCCCGGGCTCCACTAGTCAAATTTGAGGAACGCTCAGCGCTGTGACCCCACCCTCCGCGGCAACACCCTCCGACGTCGCCGAACTCTCCCGCTGCACCGCGGTCTTCCTTCCCGGTGACCCGGCACGCACCGGCCGGATCGCCTTCTGGCGGCCGGACGGCTCGCCCCCTTCCGGTCCCGCCACCGGCTCCGCCGAGGAGCTGACGGTCGCCGTCCCGGTGGACGGCCCCGACGACGGCTCCACCGGCCCCGCCCGCACCGGCCTCGACGTCCGGACACGAACCGTACGGGCGCTCGTGCTGCCCCTGGGCGAGGCGCTGCCGGTGCTCACCCGGGCCCGGGCGCGGGCCGCACAGGCCGGTCCGGGGCAGTGCGACCCCGCCACGGCCTTCTGGGGCGCCGCCGCCGTACTCGCCCTCCAACTCGCGGCCCGCGGAAAGCTGCTGCCCGGGCTCACCGCCACCGACCATGACGCCTGGCGCGTCGGCCCGCTCACCCCCGACGACCTGACACGGGTGCGCGAACTGGCCGCCGCCATGCCGCCCAGCGCGCACGCGACGCCGCTGCCCGCCTCCGGCCCGGTGCTGCTGCCCGAGCCCGAGCGGCATCTGCGCGCGTTTCTGGACGGGGTGGCGGACGGCCTGCCGCGCTCGCCCGCCGCGGCGTCGGCCGCGGGCGGCCCCGCCTTCGCCGCCACCGCGCCACGGCGGCTGCCCGAACAGCGGGCCTGGGCCGCAGACGTGGCCGCCGGACATGACGCGGGGGTGCGGCTCTCGGTCCGTATCGAGCTGCTGCACGGAGGCGGCGGTGGGAACGGTAAGGCGGACGGGCCGCATTTCCGTGCCGTCCTCCAGCTGCACAGCCTCACCGACCCGGCGCTGGTCGCGGACGCCGCCGATGTCTGGGCGGGCACCTCGCCCGTCGTCCCGGCCCTGGGTCCGCGCGCCCGTATGGACGCGCTGCTGACCCTGCGGCGGGCGGCCCGCGCCTGGGCGCCGCTCGCCCCGCTGCTGTCGGCCGCCGTGCCCGACGCCCTGGACCTCGCCGACGAGGAGGTCGCCGAGCTGCTCGGCCCGGCGGCCGGGGCGCTGGAGGCCGCCGGGGTCCAGGTGCACTGGCCCAGGGAGCTGGCCCGCGGACTCACCGCACGTGCCGTCATCGGCCCGGACGGCGACGACGAGGCTCGGGACGATGCCGGGCTCCGGTTCCCCGCCTTCCTCTCGGCCGACGCGCTGCTGCGCTTCAGCTGGCGGTTCGCCGTGGGCGACCAGGAGCTCACCCGCGCCGAGCTGGACCAGCTCGCCGAGGCCAGCCGGCCGGTGGTGCGGTTGCGCGACCAATGGGTCCTCCTCGACCCTGAGGCGGCGCGACGGATCCGCGACCGGCAGGACCGCAAGCTCACCCCCGCCGACGCCCTCGGTGCCGTCCTTACCGGTCGCGCGGAAGCCGACGGCAGCGAGGTGGAGGTGCGGCCCACCGGCTGGCTGGAGGCCCTGCGGGACCATCTCGCCGACCCCGAGGGGGCCGCCGGCGCACAGCTGCCGCCCGTGTCCCAGCCGGCCGCTCTGGCCGCCACGCTGCGCGACTATCAGCTGCGCGGCCTGGACTGGCTGGTCCGTATGACCTCGATCGGCCTCGGCGGCTGTCTCGCCGACGACATGGGGCTCGGCAAGACCATCACCCTGATCGCCCTCCATCTGCACCGCCGCTCCCTCCCCGAAGCCTCCGGGCCCACTCTGGTGGTCTGCCCCACCTCGCTGATGGGCAATTGGCAGCGCGAGATCGAGAGGTTCGCGCCGGGCACACCGGTGCGCCGTTTCCACGGCCCCGCGCGCAGCCTGGACGGCCTCGCGGACGGCGAGTTCGTCCTCACCACGTACGGCACGATGCGGCTGGACGCGCAGCGGCTGGCCGAGGCCGGGCCGTGGGGCATGGTGGTCGCGGACGAGGCGCAGCATGTGAAGAACCCGTTCTCGGCGACGGCGCGGCAGCTGCGCACCATCGGCGCGCAGGCCCGCGTGGCGCTCTCCGGAACCCCCATCGAGAACAACCTCTCGGAGCTGTGGGCGATCCTCGACTTCACCACACCGGGGGTGCTGGGTACCCACGGTGCGTTCCGCAGGCGCTACGCCCAGGCCGTGGAGAGCGGAAGCGATCCGGAGGCCGCCGCGCGGCTGGCGAAACTGGTCCGCCCCTTTCTGCTCCGGCGCCGCAAGTCCGACCCCGGTATCGCCCCCGAGCTGCCGCCGAAGACCGAGACGGACCGGGCCGTCGCGCTCACCAAGGAGCAGGCCGGGCTCTACGAGGCGGTGGTGCGCGAGGTCCTCGCCGAGATCTCCGGCACCGGCGGTCTCGCCCGGCGCGGGCTCATCGTCAAGCTCCTCACCGGTCTGAAGCAGATCTGCAATCACCCGGCGCAGTATCTGAAGGAGAACCGGCCCGTGATCCCCGGGCGCTCCGGCAAGCTGGAGCTGCTCGACGAGTTGCTGGACACCATCCTGGCCGAGGGCGCCAGCGTCCTGGTCTTCACCCAGTACGTCCAGATGGCGCGCATCCTCGAGGGCCATCTGGCCGCGCGCGGGGTACCGGCCCAGCTGCTGCACGGCGGTACGCCGGTGGCGCGGCGCGAGGAGATGGTGCGGAGCTTCCAGGAGGGCGAGGTCCCGGTGTTCCTGCTGTCACTGAAGGCGGCGGGCACGGGGCTCAACCTCACCCGGGCCGGGCATGTCGTGCACTACGACCGCTGGTGGAACCCGGCGGTCGAGGCCCAGGCCACCGACCGCGCCTACCGCATCGGCCAGACCCAGCCGGTGCAGGTCCACCGCATCATCGCGGAGGGGACCGTGGAGGACCGCATCGCCGCGATGCTGACGCGCAAGCAGGAGCTGGCGGACGCCGTGCTCGGCTCCGGCGAGGGCGCGCTGACCGAACTGACCGACGCCGAGCTGGCAGAGCTCGTGGAGCTGCGGGGGACCGAACGATGAGCCGTGCCGAGGTCGAGCGCACCTTCGCCGCCCTGCCGCCCGTCGGCGGCCGCGGCTTCGCCGCCACCTGGTGGGGCCGGGCGTGGCTGAAGGCCCTGGAGGACACGGCGCTGGACGGAGAGCAGCTGAGGCGCGGCCGCAAGCAGGCGCGCGAGGGCGCGGTGGGCGCGGTGTGCGTTCGTCCGGGCCGGGTCACCGGCGTGGTGCGGGACCGCGACCGCACGCCTTACCGATCCGACGTGCTGCTGCGGGAGTTCACCGAGGCGGAATGGGACCGGCTGCTGGAGGTGGTCGCGGACCGCTCGGGCCATATCGCCGCCCTGCTGGACCGCGATATGCCTCCGCAGCTGGCCGAGGACGCGGCGGCCGTGGGCGTCGAGCTGCTGCCGGGGATAGGCGATCTGGAGCCGGAGTGCGGTTGCGAGGCGTGGGACCACTGCCCGCACACCGCCGCGCTCTGCTACCAGCTGGCCCGGCTGCTGGACGAGGATCCGTATCTGCTGCTCCTGATGCGCGGACGCGGGGAGCGGGAGTTGCTGGACGAGCTCCAGGTGCGCAGCGCGGCACGGGCCGCACCGCACCTCCCACAGGCGGCGGAGGACGCCTCTCCCCCGGCTCCGGAAGGTGTACCGGCCCGGGAGGCGTTCGCCGCACCCGGTCCGCCGCCGCTGCCCGCGCCGCCGCCCGCCGTCGCGGCGCCCGGCCGTCCTCCGGCGCCGGCGGGCGGCACGGACCCGGCCGAGGGGCTGGACGTCGCCGCGCTGGAGTTCCTGGCGGCGGACGCCGCCGTACGCGCCCAGCGGCTGCTGGCCGAGGCCCTCTCGCCCGGCCACGCCTCCTCCCCGATCCCGGCCGCGCTGACGGTGTGGCAGGACACGGTGCGGCTGACCGCCGCCGGTCCCCCGGCGCCGATCGCCGCCCGGCTGGCGGCCGGCTGCGGGCGTGACCGCGCCGATCTGACACGGGCCGTCCGTGCCTGGGAGCACGGCGGGGCCGCCGCGCTCACCGTTCTGGAGGAGGAGTGGGTGCCGGACGCGGCAGCCCTCGCGCGTGCCCGCGTCCAGCTCGCCGCCGCCTGGGAGGAGGACGAGCAGGCGCCCGAACTGCGCGCCGCGGGGAACCGCTGGACCGTGGTGGGCGCCGATCTCCAGGTGCGCTACGGACGCGACGGCCGCTGGTGGCCGTATCGCAAGGAACGCGGCCGCTGGTGGCCGGCGGGCCCGGCCGGACACGATCCGGCGGCGGCGCTGGCGATGCCCGGCGCCGACGGCTGAAGCGGCGCACGGCCGGTGGCCGTGCGCCGCTTCAGCCGCGCACGGCTGGTGGCCGCATCCGTCCGCCAGCGGCCACCGGCCGGGACGGGCCGCCCGGCGTCGTCCGCGCCGCCCCTGAGGGAGGAGCGCGCCCCGTGCCGACCCAGCGCGGAGGCGGCCTCGGGGTTACCCCTTCCAGTCCGTCGTTCCGTGGCCGGTGAGGGCGGACGGGACCGGTGGCAGATCCAGCCGGACCGAAGGGGGCGGGGCGGCAACCTTTGGGTGGGCCGTGGAGACCGTAAGGGCGTCAACCCCCTCGGCACGTCTCCACGGGACGGAGTCACCGACCATGACCCTCAGCCCACGGCGCCCCCGGCGGCGCCGCCCCGCTCCGCTCATCGGCTCCCTGGCCCTGGCCACGGGTGTCGGGCTCGTCGCCGCCCCGGCCGCCGGCTGGCTCGGCGACGGTGCCCGGGCCCATGCCGCCACGCCCCCGGCCGCGGCGGCCACCATCGTGGTGGCCAAGGACGGCAGCGGTAACTACACCACCGTGCAGGCGGCCGTAGACGCGGTGCCGGCCAACAACCCGTCCGCCGTCACCATCTCCGTCAAGCCCGGTACGTACCGCGAGACGGTGAAGGTCCCGGCCAACAAGCCGCATATCCGGCTGGTCGGCACGACGAGCGGCAAGAACGATGTGACGATCGTCTACAACAACGCCTCCGGCACCCCCAAGCCCGGCGGAGGCACCTACGGCACCAGCGGCAGCGCGACCGTCGCCGTCGAGGCCGATGACTTCCAGGCCCGCAATCTGCAGTTCGTGAACGACTTCAACGAGGCCAACAGCTCCATCACCGACAAGCAGGCGGTGGCGCTGCGCACCGCGGGCGACCGGATCGTCCTGGATAACATCGGGGCGGTCGGGGACCAGGACACCCTGCTGCTGGACTCGGCGAGCAAGTCCACTGTGGGCCGGGTGTACATCAACAACGCCTGGATCCAGGGGAACGTCGACTTCATCTTCGGCCGTGCCTCCGCCGTCATCAACAAGTCGGCGATCCGGCTCGCCAAGCGCTACGACGGCAGCTCCGGCGGCTATGTCGCGGCGCCCTCGACGGCGGCCGGAAAGAAGGGCTTCCTGTTCATCAACAGCAACATCACCGGGGATGTCAGCAGCCGGTCGTTCTACCTCGGCCGCCCGTGGCACGCCGGTGGCGACGCCAGCCTCGATCCGCAGGCGATCGTCCGCAATACGGATCTGTCAGCGGCGATCAAGACCACTCCGTGGACGGACATGAGCGGCTTCTCCTGGAAGGACGACCGCTTCGGGGAGTACAAGAACACCGGCGCCGGTTCCGGTGCGGCGAGCACCGACCGGCCGCAGCTGACCGACGCCCAGGCCGCGGACTACGAGATCGCCGACTGGCTCGGCGGCTGGCAGCCGTCGGCCTGACGATGAGCCCCGGCCGCCGGTCCCGTCGGGGGGCGGGACCGGCGGCCGGACGCGGTCAGCCGCGCGCGGCGAGCAGATGGTCCATGGCGAGCTGGTCCAGACGCTCGAAGGCCATACCGCGCTCGGCGGCCGCCTCGACGTCGAAGTCCTCGAAGGCGGTGCGGTCCGCGAGCAGCGCCGCCGGGGTCTCGCCCTCCTGAAGGGTCGGCTCGCCCAGCTGGTCCAGGCGCGAGGCGCGCAGCGCCTCCTGGACCTCGGGGTCGGCGCGGAAGGCGGCCGCCCGCTCCTTGAGGATGAGGTAATTGCGCATGCAGCCCGCCGCCGAGGCCCAGACGCCCGAGATGTCCTCGGTGCGCGGGGGCTTGAAGTCGAAGTGGCGCGGGCCCTCGTAGCCGCCCGTCTCCAGCAGGTCGACGAGCCAGAAGGCGGCCCGCAGATCGCCCGCGCCGAACCGCAGGTCCTGGTCGTACTTGATGCCGTTCTGGCCGTTGAGGTCGATGTGGAAGAGCTTGCCCGCCCACAGTGCCTGGGCGATGCCGTGCGGGAAGTTCAGCCCGGCCATCTGCTCATGGCCGACCTCCGGGTTGACGCCGTACAGCTCGGGCCGCTCCAGCCGCTCGATGAAGGCCAGCGCGTGGCCGACGGTCGGCAGCAGGATGTCGCCGCGCGGCTCGTTGGGCTTGGGCTCGATGGCGAAGCGCAGATCGTAGCCCTGCTCGGTGACGTAGGCGCCGAGCAGGTCGAACGCCTCCTTCATGCGGTCGAGCGCGGCGCGCACGTCCTTGGCCCCGCCGGACTCCGCGCCCTCGCGGCCGCCCCAGGCCACATAGGTCTTGGCGCCCAGTTCGGCGGCGAGGTCGATGTTGCGCATGGTCTTGCGCAGCGCGTAGCGGCGCACATCGCGGTCGTTGGCCGTGAAGGCGCCGTCCTTGAAGACGGGATGGGTGAAGAGGTTGGTGGTGGCCATGGGCACGCTCATCCCGGTGGCGTCCAGGGCCTGCCGGAAGCGCTTGATATGCGATTCGCGCTCGGTCGCCGAGGCCCCGAAGGGGATGAGGTCGTCGTCGTGGAAGGTGACGCCGTACGCGCCGAGTTCGGCGAGCCGGGTCACGGACTCCACGGGGTCGAGCGCCGGGCGGGTGGCGTCCCCGAACGGGTCCCGGCCCTGCCAGCCGACCGTCCACAGTCCGAAGGTGAACCTGTCCTCGGGGGTGGGGTTGTAGCTCATCGCGGCTCCCTCGCCTATTTCGTCATGGCGCTTTACAAATTAGTATGCGCGAGCATTCCGGGGAAGCCCCATTCCACCCGCACACCGCACGACCCATGGACGCAAGGGAGAGCGCGAGATGGCAGCAGCAGCCGTGCCCGTGCCGCAAGGACCGCTCGTCATCGGCGTGGACAGCTCCACGCAATCGACCAAGGCGCTCGTCGTCGACTCCGCGACCGGTGCGGTCGTCGCCCGGGGACAGGCCCCGCACACCGTCGGTGGCGGCAGCGACGGCACCGGTAAGGAGTCCGTCCCGGAGCAGTGGTGGGAGGCACTGACCGAGGCGCTGCGGCAATGCGGCAATCCGGCCCGGGAGGCGGCCGCGGTCTCCGTGGGCGGCCAGCAGCACGGCCTGGTCACCCTCGACGCCTCGGGCCGCTCGGTGCGGCCCGCCCTGCTGTGGAACGATGTGCGCTCCGCGCCGCAGCGCGACCGGCTCATCGAGGAGCTGGGCGGCCCGAAGGCATGGGCGGAGCGGGTCGGCAGCGTGCCCGCGCCCGCCTTCACCGTCACCAAATGGGCCTGGCTCATGGAGAACGAGCCGGAGGCGGCCCGCGCCACCGCGGCCGTCCGGCTCCCCCACGACTACCTCACCGAGCGGCTCACCGGCTATGGGACCACCGACCGGGGCGACGCCTCGGGCACCGGCTGGTGGTCCTCGGCCACCGAGTCCTACGACGAGGAGATCCTGGACCGGGCCGGGCTCTCCCCCGAGCTGCTGCCGCGCGTGCTGCGCCACGGCGAGGCCGCCGGGACCGTACGGGAGCTGCCCGATCTGCCGCTGCCCACCGGCGCCCTGGTGGCCACCGGCACGGGCGACAACATGGCGGCCGCCCTGGGGCTCGGCCTGCGCCCGGGGCAGCCGGTCCTCAGCCTGGGCACCTCCGGCACCGTCTACGCGGTCTCGGCCCACCGGCCCGCCGACCCCAGCGGGGTGGTCGCGGGATTCGCCGACACGCGGGACGCCTGGCTGCCGCTGGCGTGCACGCTCAACTGCACGCTCGCGGTGGACCGGATCGCGGCGCTGCTGGGCCGCGACCGGGAGGCGGTGGAGGCGGGCGGCTCGGCCGTGCTGCTGCCGTTCCTCGACGGCGAGCGCACCCCTCATCTGCCCCACGCCTCGGGGCTGCTGCACGGTCTGCGCCACGACACCACACCGGGGCAGGTGCTCCAGGCCGCCTACGACGGGGCCGTCTTCGCCCTGCTCACCGCGCTGGACCAGGTGCTGGACGCGGACGCGGCGCCCGACGCCCCGCTGTTGCTCATAGGGGGTGGCGCCAAGGGCACGGCGTGGCGGGAGACGGTCCGGCGGCTGAGCGGACGCCCGGTTCAGGTGCCCCGGGCCGAGGAGCTGGTCGCCCTCGGGGCCGCCGCGCAGGCCGCGGGGCTGGTGCTGGGCGAGGACCCGGCGGCGGTGGCACGGCGCTGGGCGACCGCCGAAGGGCCGTCCTACGGTCCGGTGCCCCGCGACGAGGCGGCGCTGGAGCGGCTCTCCCGGGTGCTGGCGGACGCGGAGGGACTGCTGCGCCACGCGTGAGCGCCGTACGGCCCCGGCCGGACCGACCGGTGTCGTACCGGCCCGGCACAATGAGCGGATCGGGCGAGAGGAGACAGATACACGTGGCAGCGCCACTGCCCAACACCCAGCAGGCGATGCGCCGGCGCAATCTCTCCCTCGTGCTGCACGCCGTGGCCGCCCACGGCCCGCTGTCCCGTGCGTCGGTGGCGGCCCGTGTGGGGCTCACCCGGGCCGCCGTCTCCACGCTCGTCGACGAGCTGATCCGGGACGGGCTGCTGGTCGAGCTGGGCCCCTCCCGGCCCGGTACGGTCGGCCGCCCCGGCAGCGCCCTGCAGCTCAATGAGCGCGGTCCGGCCGGACTCGGCGCGGAGATCGGAGTGGACCATCTCGCGGTGTGCGCGGTGGACCTCGCCGGGCGGGTGCGGGCCCGCACCGAGATAGCCTCGGCGAACCGCGACCGTTCACCGGCCCCGGTGCTCACCCAGCTCTCCTCCCTGGTCCGGCAGGTCGCGGCGGAGGCGGAGCTGGCCGGGCTGCGGCCGGTGGGACTCTCGGTGGCGGTGCCCGGTCTGGTGGCGCGGGACTCCTCGCTGGTCGTCCGCGCCCCCAACCTGGGCTGGGAGGGGGTGGACATCGGCCCCGAGCTGCGCACGGCGCTGCCCGGTCTGCCGGTCACCGTCGACAACGAGGCGAATCTGAGCGCGCTCGCCGAGCTGTGGCGGGGCGGCCACGACCCGGCGCCCCGGGATTTCGTCCATGTCTCGGCCGAGATCGGCATCGGTGCCGCGGTCGTGCTGGAGGGACAACTGCTGCGCGGTACCCACGGTTTCGCGGGCGAGCTGGGCCATGTCCCGGTGCGTCCCGAGGGGCCCGAGTGTGCCTGCGGCGGCCGCGGCTGTCTGGAGCAGTACGCGGGCGAGGAGGCGGTGCTGCGGGCGAGCGGCCTGTCCCCCGAGGAGGCCGCGGCCCAGCACCCGGGCCCCGGCGGCCGTATCACCGTGCTGGCCGTAAGGGCGGCGAGCGGCGACCAGCGGGTGCGGCGGGCGCTGCGCGGCGCGGGCTCGGCGCTCGGGATCGCCCTCGCGGGCGCGGTGAACCTCCTCGACCCGGAGAAGGTGGTGCTCGGCGGTGCGCTGACGCCGCTGGCGCCCTGGCTGCTGCCCGCCCTGGAGCGGGAGTTGGGACGCCGGCTCACCGACCCGGCCCGTCCGGGCAGCGGGGCGGTGACCGTCTCCCGGCTCGGCCCGGACGGTCCCCTGCTGGGCGCGGCCAACTCGGTGGTGCAGGCGGTCCTCGACGATCCGGCGGGGTTCAGGGACCCGGCCGGAGCCGGTGAGCCTGCCGGGATCAGAGGAAGCGATGCATGATGTGCAGCCCCACATAGCCCTTCGTGGGGTGGTCGAACGCCTTGGGGACGGTGCCGATGACCTCGAAGCCCAGTGAGCGCCACAGCGCCACCGCCTGGGTGTTGCTCTCCACCACGGCGTTGAACTGCATCGCCTTGTAGCCTTCGGCGCGCGCCCACTCCAGGACATGCTCCCCCAGGGCCCGGCCCACACCGCGCCCGCCGTGCTCGGGCGCCACCATGAAACTGGCCCCCGCGATATGCGCGCCGGGTCCCATGTGGTTGGGGTTCATCTTGGCCGAGCCCAGGACCGTGCCGTCGGGATCGGTGGCGACGACGGTACGGCTCGGGGGGCTCGGCATCCAGATGTCGCGGGCCCGGTCCTCGTCCAGGTCGCGAGGGTAGGTGTAGGTCTCACCCGCGGCGACGATGCGGCGCAGGAAAGCCCAGATGGCAGGCCAGTCCTCGGCGGTGGCGGTCCTGATCGGCATGCGCACCAGCATGGCGGTGCGGGCGACGGCGCGCGAGGGATTTTCCCGCCGCCGCCCGCGAGGCGTCAGCGGGCCGCGCGCAGGAACACCTCCAGCCCCGCCAGGTCGTCGGTGTTGAGGTAGTCCACATCGGCGGCCAGGAGCTCACGCCACAGGGCGTCGCGCTCCGGTCCGGCCACGTCCGGGGTGGCCCAGAAGCGCACGGTCTGCCGGGCGGCGTGTGCGGAGGCGACGAGGCGGTGCAGCGTCTCGCGCTCCGCCCGCGGCATCGGACCGGTCCCCGTCCAGGTGAAGGTCTTGGTCCAGTCGGCGCTGATGAGCGGGATGAAGGAGGCGGGCACGCCCGAGCCGAGATCCTCCAGACGTCCGTCGTAGAAGGCGTGCCGCACTTTCTCGGCCTCCATGGGGGCCCGTGCGCCGCGGTCGCCGGAGATGACGGCCGTCACCGCGCCGCGGCGCACCCGGCCGTCCACCCCGGCGTAGGCGGCGCTGAACAGAGGGCCGTAGTGGCGCAGCCGCTTGGCCAGCTCCAGGTAGGTGGCCTCCCCGGCGGTCTTGAGATCGATCAGCAGCTGCAGCGACAGGTCGTGGCCGCGGTAGACCCGGCCGCCGTTGGCCTTCACCCGCCGGGCCAGCGGGTCGAGGTAGAGCGACTCCAGGGTGCGGGTGGGGTCGAGGTCGGTGGCGTCGTGTGCGACCAGCAACTCGCCCTCGACCAGCCAGATGTCGGCCTCGACGCTGCCGAAGCCGTGGGAGAGCGCGTCGAGGAGCGGACGGGGGTGCTCGTAGTCGTTGTGGGCGTGGGCTCTGGCCAGCGGCCGCTTGCCCTTCGAGAGATCCTTCGAGCCGTCCTTCGAGACGGATGTGGTGCCCAACGAGCTGGCCGTGCCGGCGAACGCGGGCGCGCCCGCGCCGCCCGCCAGAGCGGCTCCGAGGGTGACGACAAAGGCACGGCGTGTACGGCGGACCATGGGGCCTCCCGGCTCTCGTCCCGGCGTGGTGCCGGATACGCAGGATGGACGCCAGTGAGTATCGGGCGGCCGTGCGCCCAAAGGGCAGTGTTGTGCGAAGAGTTCCACGGGTGGTCCCCGACCATTTCCTCACCGTTCCCGGGGCGCCGAGGCGATGGCCGCGGCGCCCGCCCGCGGCGGGCGCGCGACAGGTGAGCGAGGGCCGGGTGAACGGGCGGGGTCGCGGCAGCCGTCGGCCTGCGGCGCGCATTCGAAGTGTTTACCCGTCCGCGGCCGCCGACATAACCATCACCCAGGCACTCTTTTGAGTGAATGCACCACCCAAAGTCCGCTGATAGCTTGGCAGTTGCTCGAGCGGAATTTGTCCTCAAGGTCCGTACAGGGATGGGTGAGCATTCACGATGACGACGTCCGTTGAACCGGGTTCCGGTACCGAAAATTCGCAGCCGCAGTTGAGTCTCGGCACGGCGGCCGCGCGGAATCTGGCGACGACGACCAAATCCGTTCCGCAAATGCAGGGCCTCAGCTCCCGGTGGCTGCTGCGCATGCTGCCGTGGGTGCAGGTTCCGGGCGGTTCCTATCGTGTGAACCGCCGGGCGTCCCATACGCTCGGCGACGGCCGGGTGGAGTTCACCACCACCGGGTCCGAGGTGCGGGTCATCCCGGCCGAGCTGCGCGAGCTGCCGCTGCTGCGCGGTTTCGAGGACGCCTCGGTGCTCGGGGCCCTGGCGGACCGCTTCACCCAGCGGGAATTCGCGCCGGGCGATGTACTGGTCGAGGCCGGGCGCCCGGCCGATGAGCTTCTCCTCATCGCCCATGGCAAGGTCGACAAATTGACCGAGGGCGCGTTCGACGAACCCGCGGTGGTCGGCTCGGCCGCCGGCGGCGACCACATCGGGGAGCCGGAGCTGACCGCCGCCGAGGCGGGCACCTGGGGCATCACCGTGAAGGCCGTGACCTCCTGCACGGTGCTGGCCCTGCCCCGGCAGGAGTTCGAGGAGCAGCTGGACCGCTCACCCCAGCTGCGGGCGCATGTGGACGGGGTGCGCTCGGCGCCGGAGGCCGAGCAGAACGAGCACGGGGAGGCGGCCATCGCGCTGGCCTCGGGACATTCGGGCGAGCCGGTCCTGCCGGGCACCTTCGCGGAGTACGAACTGACGCCGCGCGAGTACGAGCTGAGCGTGGCCCAGACCGTGCTGCGCGTCCACACCCGCGTCGCCGACCTCTACAACGAACCCATGAACCAGGTCGAGCAGCAGCTCCGCCTCACCATCGAGGCCCTGCGCGAACGCCAGGAACACGAGCTCGTCAACAACCCCGAGATCGGCCTGCTGCACAACGCCGACCTCTCCCAGCGCATCCACACCCGCAGCGGACCGCCCACCCCCGACGACCTCGACGCGCTGCTGGCCACCGTCTGGAAGGACCCAGGGCTGATCCTGGCGCATCCGCGCGCCATCGCGGCGATCGGCCGGGAGTTCAACGCGCGTGGCATCTCCCCGCAGCCCACGGAGGTCAACGGCCATGCGATGCCGGCCTGGCGGGGCGTGCCCATCTTCCCGTGCAACAAGATTCCGGTGTCCCGGAGCGGGGTGACCTCGATTCTCGTCCTGCGCACCGGGGAGGAGAACCAAGGGGTCATCGGACTGCACCGCACCGGAATTCCCGACGAATACCAGCCGAGCCTCTCGGTGCGGTTCATGGGAATCAGCGAGCAGGCCATCATCTCGTATCTCGTCAGCGCCTACTATTCCGCGGCCGTGCTCGTCCCCGACGCGCTCGGAATTCTGGAGAACGTGGAAATCGGGCTCTGACGCCCGCCCGACCGGGCCCGTGGCCTTCGCATACCTTCCCGAAGATCTACCGAAATGGGTGATGAGCACTTATGACCACTTCCGTGGAGTCCGGTGAGCAGCCGCTGAGTCTGGGCACGGCCGCCGCACGGAATCTGGCGACCACCACCAAGTCCGTTCCGCAGATGCAGGCCATCTCCTCCCGGTGGCTGCTGCGCGTCCTCCCCTGGGTGCAGGTGTCGGCCGGTACGTACCGGGTGAACCGCCGACTGACGTACACGGTCGGAGACGGTCGGGTGGAGTTCATCAGCACCGGATCGCAGGTGCGGGTCATCCCGCCGGAGCTGGGCGAGCTGCCGACGCTGCGCGGCTTCGGGGACACCGCCGTACTGGAATCGCTGGCCGACGGGTGCGTCCAGCGCGAGTACGCGCCCGGGGATGTGCTGGTGGAGGCGGGCCGCCCGGCCGACCAGGTGTTCCTGATCGCCCACGGCAAGGTCCGCCAGGTCGCCCCCGGCGCCTATGACGAGGGCACCACGCTGGCGGTGCTGGCCGACGGGGAGTACTTCGGCGACGCGGTGCTGACCGGTCCGGAGCACACCTGGGAGTTCACCGTCCGGGCCGTCACCCGGACCACGGTGCTCACCCTCCCCCGCCGCGTCGTCCAGGAGGCGGCCGACCGCTCCGATGCGCTGCGCGACCATCTCCAGGGGCTTTCGGAGCGGTCCACGCCCGCTCAGAACCGGCGCGGTGAGGCCGATATCGCCGTCGCGTCCGGCCACGCGGGCGAGCCGGTCCTGCCGGGCACGTTCGTGGACTACGAACTGGCACCGCGCGAGTACGAGCTGAGCGTGGCCCAGACCGTGCTGCGCGTCCACACCCGCGTCGCCGACCTCTACAACGAGCCCATGAACCAGGTCGAGCAACAGCTCCGCCTCACCATCGAGGCCCTGCGCGAACGCCAGGAACACGAGCTCGTCAACAACCGCGAATTCGGACTGCTGCACAACGCCGACCTCTCCCAGCGCATCCACACCCGCAGCGGACCGCCCACCCCGACGACCTCGACGAGCTGCTGGCACGGCGCCGCAAGACCCAGTATCTGCTGGCGCATCCGCGCACCATCGCCGCCTTCGGGCGTGAGTGCAGCGACCGTGGTCTGTATCCGCAGGGCATCGAGGTGGCCGGGGTCGCGGTGCGGGCGTGGCGCGGGGTTCCGCTGCTGCCCTGCAACAAGATCCCGATCAGCGAGTCGGGCACCAGCTCCATCCTGGCGATGCGCACCGGGGAGGAGAGCCAGGGGGTCATCGGTCTGCATCAGACCGGTATCCCGGACGAGTACGAGCCCAGTCTGAACGTCCGCTTCATGGGCATCAGCGAGCAGGCCGTGACGTCCTATCTGGTCTCCGCCTACTACTCGGCCGCGATTCTGGTGCCCGACGCGGTCGGTGTGCTGGAGGACGTCGAGATCGGCCGCTGAGCCCGGCCGGAAGAGGCCGGTCGCCGCGGGCGTGGGTCAGGGACGGACGCTGCTGACCACGTCCGCGGTGGCGGCGAGCCCCTCGGAGATGGTGGGCGCCACGCTGCTGCTCGCCAGGTAGAAGCCCAGCGTCACACAGACCAGCGCATGCGAGATGCGCAATCCGCCGCTGCGGAGGAAGACCACCGTCAGGATCAGAAGCAGCAGGACCACGGAGATGGAAATGGCCATGGGGAGCCTCCTCGGCCACGGAGCATCGGAATCCGGCCGTCAGTGTGGCCCAGAATCGCCCCTGCACCGCCGTCGGTTGGTGCTCCATACGGGTGCCGATCTGCTGTGCGGTTACTCCCCGGCGATCGCCCCTCGGTGGTGAGCGGGCGTGGCGAGCCGTCTCAGGCGTCGGCGCGGATCAGCTCGGCGGCCATCTCGCCGATCATGACGCAGGCCGCGTTGGTGTTGGCCGAGACGATCGACGGCATGATCGATCCATCGGCGATCCGCAGCCCCTCGACGCCCCGGACGCGCAGCCGGGGGTCCACCACGGACTCCTCGTCCCCACCCATCCGGCAGGTGCCGACGTGGTGGAAGTAGGTGCCGGCGTTCTCGCGGACGAAGTCCGCCAGGCCGTCCCGGTCGCTCACACCCGGGCCGGGCAGCAGTTCACGCGGCTGCCACGCCCCGAACGCGTCGGTGGCGGCCAACGCCCGGGCCAGCTCGACTCCCTGGACCAGGGTGGCGAGGTCCCTTGCGTCGCTGAGATAGCCGGGGTCGATCAGCGGCCGGTCCTCGGGGTCCGCGCCGGAGAGCCGGACCGTGCCCCGGCTGTGAGGCTGCATCGCGGCGGCCGTCAGGGTGAAGGAGTTCCGCGGGAACGGCAGCAGCCTCGGGTGGAAGGGAATGTGAAAGAGGAACACCTCGAGGTCGGGGCGGGGCAGCCCGGGGTCGGTCCGGGCGAACAGGGCCGCCTCGGCGGTGGTCAAGGGGGGCGGCGGCAGCGGGGTGCCCGCCTCGTGGACCAGCCCGACCAGGGGGTGGTCCTGCAGATTGGCCCCCACCTCCGGGGCGTCCACCAGCACCGGGACGCCCACCTCGCGCAGATGGCCGGCCGGGCCGATCCCGGAGAGCATCAGCAGCTTGGGCGAGTCGATCGAACCGGCGCACACGATGACCTCCCGGGCCGCGCGCACCCGACGTGCCACACCGCCGGAGCCGGCGTATTCGACGCCGACGCAGCGGGTGCCCTCGAAGAGCAGCCGGTGTGCGTGGGCCTCGGTGCGGACGGTGAGGTGGGCGCGGTCCATCGCCGGATCGAGATAGGCGACCGCCGTGCTCTGGCGGCGCCCCTCGTGGATCGTCCACTCATGGCGTCCGGTGCCGTCGCTCTCCGCCCCGTTGAAGTCGTCGTTGAAGGGATGGCCGAGTTCCTTGGCGGCGTCGAGGAAGGCGGCGGACAGCGGGTTGGGCGTGTCGGCCCGGCTGAGCCGCAGCGGGCCGCCGGTGCCGCGGAAGCGGGGGTCACGGCCCTCGGTGTGCTCGATGGCGCGGAAGATCTCCAGCACCGACGCGGCGTCCCAGCCGGTGCAGCCGTCGGCGGCCCATGCGTCGAAGGTGCCGAGGTGGCCGCGGACATAGGTCATCGCATTGATGCTGCTGGAGCCGCCGAGCACCTTGCCGCGCGCGGCGGCCTGCGGATGCCCGGCCAGCCCCGGCTGCGGGACGGTGGTGTAGCCCCAGTCGTGCTCACCGCCGATGAGGGTGAACCACGCGGTGGGGTCGTGGATCTGCTCGGCCGCGTCGTCCTTCCCGGCCTCCAGCAGCAGCACCCGCGTGTCCGGGATTTCCGTCAACCGGGCCGCGACCACCGCGCCGGCCGAGCCCGCGCCCACCACGATGTAGTCGAAGTCGCTCATCATGCGCCCCTGTTCCGGCCTCGCCCGACGTGCCGCACGACCGTTCGCCACCAGAGCGCCGAACAGCCGTGCGGCACTCTAGTGGCGTGATCGCGGAAGGGGGGCGGGTTCGCCGGATCCGGCCGGTCAGCCGGTGGGGGCCGCCAGATCCACCAGCCCGGCGAGCGCCTGCCGGTGGCGGCCGGGGGTGCCCAGCGCGATCTCATCGCTCTTGGCCCGCTTGAGATACAGATGCGCCGGGTGCTCCCAGGTCATGCCGATACCACCGTGCAGCTGGACGCACTCCTCGGCCGCGCGCACCGCCACCTCGGCGCAGTGCGCCTGGGCCACGGCCACCGCGACCGGTGTGTCCGGGCTGTCCGTGGCCAGCGCGTCGGCCGCGTACCGGGCGGTGGCGCGCGCCGAGACCAGCTCCAGCCACAGCGCGGCCATCCGGTGCTTGAGCGCCTGGAACGAACCGACGGGGCGCCCGAACTGATGGCGCTCCTTGGTATGGCGGACGGTCTCGGTCAGACACCATTCGGCCACGCCCAGCTGTTCGGAGGCGAGCAGCCCGGCCCCGGTCAGCAGCGCCCGCTCGATGGCCGCCGCGGCCCGGTCGGGCCCGGCCAGCCGGCGGGCCGGGGCGCCGGTGAGAGTCACCGCGGCGAGCGGGCGGGTGAGGTCGAGCGAGGTGAGGGGTTCGACGGTGACGCTGGTCTCGGCGGTCTCCACGGCGTACAGCCCGTATCCGTCCGCACCGGTGGCGGGGACGAGGAGGACATCGGCGCCCGCCGCGCCCGCGACACTGGAGACCTGGCCGCTGAGCGTTCCGTCGCCGTCGGCGCGTACGGTCGCGGCGGGCGGGCCGGACACACCGGCCATGGTGGACAGCGGCACCGCGAGCGTGCCCACCGTGCGGCCCTCGGCGAGCGCGCCGAGCAGCCGGGCCACCGGCTCCTGGCCGGTGTCGCAGCCGAGCAGGGCACCGGCGGCGAGGACGGCGCTGGTGAGGTAGGGCACGGGGGCGACGGCGCGGCCGAGCTCCTCCATGACGACGGCCGCCTCGCGCGCGGTGGCGCCCTGGCCGCCGAGCTTGTCGGGGACCAGCAGCCCGGCGGTGCCCATCTCGGTGCCGAGCGCGCCCCACAGCGCGACGTCGTGGGCCCGGCCGCTCTCGGCCTCGGAAAGCACGGTGGCGGGCGGGCAGCGGTCGGTGAGCAGCGACCGTACGGCCGCGCGCAGATCGTCCTCCGCCTCGGAGTAGAGCAGGTCCGGGGTGCTCATCGGGGCAGGTCCTTCCACGGGACGTCCTTGTCGGTCCGCGGCTCGGGCGGCAGGCCCAGGACGCGTTCGGCGATGATGTTGAGCAGCACCTCCGAGGTGCCGCCCTCGATGGAGTTGCCCTTGGCACGCAGATAGCGGTAGCCGGCCTCGCGTCCGGTGAAGTCCACCAGTTCCGGGCGGCGCAGCGTCCAGTCGTCGTAGCCCAGCCCCTCCTCCCCCAGCAGCTCGACCTCCAGCGCGCTGATGTGCTGGTTGAGGCGGGCGAAGGCGAGTTTCATGGCCGAGCCCTCGGGGCCGGGCTGGCCGACCGCGAGCTGCTGGCGCAGCCGCTCGCCCGCGAGCCGGGCCGCCTCGGATTCCATCCACAGCCGCAGCAGCCGCTGGTGGAGGTCGTGGGTGCGCAGTTCGGGCCGCTCGCGCCAGGTGTCGGCGACCAGGCCGATCACGCCGCCCTCGCGGGGGACGCGGCCGCCGCCGATGGCGACCCGCTCGTTCATCAAGGTGGTCTGGGCGACGCGCCAGCCCTCGCCGATCTCGCCGAGCCGCCGGCTGTCGGGGATCCGGACGCCGGTGAGGAAGACCTCGTTGAACTCCGCCTCGCCGGTGATCTGACGCAGCGGCCGGACCTCGACCCCGGGGTCGGTCATATCGCAGATGAAGTAGCTGATCCCGCGGTGTTTGGGCTGGTCGGGGTCGGTGCGGGCGATGAGGATGGCCCAGCGGGCGATATGGGCGCTGGAGGTCCAGACCTTCTGTCCGTCGACCACCCAGTCGTCGCCGTCGCGCACGGCCCGGGTGGCCAGGGCCGCGAGGTCGGATCCGGCACCGGGCTCGCTGAACAGCTGGCACCACACCTCCTCACCGGTCCACAGCGGACGCAGCAGTCGCTGCCGCTGTTCGTCGGTGCCGAAGCCGAGGATGGTGGGGGCGGCCATGCCCAGGCCGATGCCGATGCGGCGGGGGTCGTTGTCGGGAGCCCCGGCGGCCGCCAGCTCGGCGTCGACGACGGCCTGCAGGGAGCGCGGGGCGTCCAGGCCGCCGAGTCCGGCCGGGTAGTGCACCCAGGCGAGTCCGGCGTCGAAGCGGGCGCGCAGGAAGTCCAGGGGGGCGGTGGTGGCGGGCGGATGGGCGTCCAGGAGGTCGCGGACGCGGCGGCGCAGTTCGTCGGCGTCCACGGCGGGGTGCTGCCCGGTGGTGCTCATCGGGCGCCTCCGGCGGGCTGCCCGGGGACGACCACCACTCGGCCGGTGGTCACGCCGTCGGCGACGCGCTGCACGGCGTCGGCCGCGCCCTCCAGCGGTACGCGCTCGCTGACCAGCGGCTTGACGGTGCCCTGTGCGGCGAGCTTGGTCAGCTCCTCGTGGCAGGCGCGGACCGCGGCCGGGTCGTGGGTGTTGTACAGGCCCCAGTGGAGGCCGAGGATGGCGTAGTTCTTGACCAGGGCGTGGTTGAGGGCGGCCTGGGGGACGACACCGCTGGCGAAGCCGACGACCACGATGCGGCCCTCGAAGGCGACGCATTTGACGGACTTGACGAAGGCGTCGCCGCCGACCGGGTCGTAGACGACGTCCGCGCCGCGTCCGCCGGTGGCCTCCTTGACGGCCGCCACAATGTCATCGGCACGCCGGTCGAGGACGAGGTCGCAGCCGAGCTCGCGGGCGACCCGGGCCTTGTCGTCGCCGCCGACGACCCCGATCACCGTCGCCCCGGCCGCCTTGCCGAGCTGGACGGCGGCGCTGCCGACCCCGCCCGCGGCGGCGTGCACCAGGAGCGTCTCGCCGGACTGGAGGCGGGCCCTGCGGTGCAGACCGAACCAGCCGGTCTGGTAGCCGATGTGCAGCGCCGCGGCCTCGGCGTCGTCCAGGGCGTCGGGCGCGGGCAGCGCGGCCGCCGCCTCCACGGGCACCAGTTCGGCGAAGCCGCCCGCGGGGAGCGTGGGCGTGGCCAGGACGCGCGAGCCCACCTCGCCCTCGGCGCCCTCGCCGACGGCGACGACCTCGCCGCACACCTCGACGCCGGGGGTGAACGGCAGGGGCGGCCGCACCTGGTACTGGCCGCGGCACAGCAGGGCGTCGGGGAAGTTGACGTTGACGGCCCGGACCCGCAGCAGCAGCTGTCCCGGTCCCGCCTGGGGATCGGGCACGTCGTCGAGGCGCATGACCTCACCCGGCTCGCCATTGTCGTGCACTCGCCATGCCTGCATCCGGTGGCCTCCACAAACGGATCGTCGGGACGCGGTACCCGCGCCGGGCGCACATACTAACCAGTCGGTACGACGAGGGGAACCGTCGCCGCCCGTCAGCCATCCTGCCCTGCCCGCCCGGCGGCGGATGAACTCTTGTGCAACTCTGGAGGCACCCTTGAGCCCGGTGCGTCTGCAGGTAAAGGTGGACGGCGACATATCGGCTCGTTTCACGGCGAGCCGTTGCCGGAACGGGAACGGGAGAAACGACAGTGCCCGACGACAAGGCGATCAGCGAGGCCGAGATGGAGGCCCGGCTGCACGGCATCTGCTTCAAGACAGGGCCGCCGCGCCGCATCGGAGTCGAGCTCGAATGGCTCCTGTACGACCCGCACATCCCCGCACGACCCATCGAGGCGGCCCGGCTCGAAGCCGCGGTCACCGCCCTGCGCGGACTGCCGCTGCGGTCCGCCATCACCTTCGAACCCGGCGGCCAGGTGGAGCTCAGCTCCCTCCCGGCCGACTCCCTCACCGCGTGTGTGGAGTCCGCCGCCGCCGATCTGGTCCTCGTACGATCCCTCCTCTCCGGGCTCGGCCTCGGCCTGGCCGGCCATGGCCACGACCCCTGGCGCCCGCCGAGACGGTTCCTCACCACGCCCCGGTACGAGTGCATGGAGACCTACTTCGACCGCCGGGGACCGGCCGGACGCTCCATGATGTGCAGCACCGCCTCCGTACAGGTCTGCGTGGACGCCGGGCACGAGGAGCCCGGACCGCTCGGCATGGCACGGCGCTGGCGGCTCGCCCATCTGCTGGGCGCGGTGCTGACCGCCGCGTTCGCCAACTCGCCCCTGCGCCAGGGCCGCCCCACGGGCTACCGCTCCACCCGGCAGGCGGTGTGGACGGCGATGGAGCCCGACCGCACCCACGCCCCGCCCGACGGCGGGGATCCCCGCACGGCCTGGGCCCACTATGTGCTGGACGCACCCGTGATGGCCATCCGGGACGAGAAGGCGCCCTGGGCGGTGCCGTCCGGGGTGACCTTCCGCCAGTGGGCCCGGACGGGGCTGCCCCGGCCACCCACCCTCGACGATCTCGACTTCCACGCCTCCACACTCTTTCCCCCCGTCCGCCCGCGCGGCCATCTGGAACTGCGCATGATCGACGCGCAGAGCGGTGAGGACGGCTGGATCGTCCCCCTCGCCGTCACGGTCGCCCTCTTCGACGATCCGCAGGCTGCTGAAACGGTTTACCGGGTGGTGAAGCCGCTCGCCGAGACGGCGGGCGCGCGCCCCGCACCGGGCAATCGGCTGTGGCGGGCCGCGGCGCGCCACGGTCTGGCCGACCCCGAGCTGCGCGCCGCCGCCGTCAGCTGCTTCGCCACGGCGCTGGACGCGCTGCCCCGCATGGGCGCCTCCCCCGCCATCATCGCCGCCGTCGCCGCCTTCACCGACCGCTATGTGGCCCGCGGCCGATGTCCCGCCGACGATCTGCTCGCTCCTCTCACCGGTAAGGAGGGACGGCCATGACCGCCCCCGACTCGGACCTCACCATCGATCCCGAGGCGCTGCGCCGGCGCGCCGAGCTGGCACTGCGTACCGCGCGCGACCGCACCCACACCCTCACCACATGCGTGGACGAGCCCGACCTCACCGCCCAGCACTCCCCCTTGATGTCCCCGCTGGTCTGGGATCTGGCGCATATCGGCAACCAGGAGGAGCAGTGGCTGCTGCGTGCGGTCGGCGGACGTGACGCGCTGCGCCCCGAGATCGACTCGATCTACGACGCCTTCGAGCATCCGCGCGCCGAGCGGCCCTCCCTGCCGCTGCTGGCACCCGCGGAGGCCCGCGGCTATGTCCACGAGGTGCGCGGCCGGGTGCTGGACATCCTGGAGCGGATCGAGCTGCGCGGCGCCCCGCTGATCGACGCGGGCTTCGCCTTCGGCATGATCGCGCAGCATGAGCAGCAGCACGACGAGACGATGCTCATCACCCACCAGCTGCGCCGCGGACCCGCCGCGCTCACCGCCCCGCCGCCGCCTGACACGGCGGACGGCGCGGCGCTGCCCGAGGAGGTGCTGATCCCGGGCGGCCCGTTCACCATGGGCACCTCGACCGAGCCCTGGGCGCTGGACAACGAGCGGCCCGCGCACCACCGGCTGGTTCCGGCCTTCCACATCGACACCACACCGGTGACCAACGGCGCCTACGAGCGGTTCATAGCGGAGGGCGGCTACGGCGAGCGGCGCTGGTGGACGGCCGAGGGCTGGGCGTACATCCAGGAGCACGGCCTCGCCGCCCCGCTGTTCTGGCGGCGCGAGGGCGGGCAGTGGCTGCGCCGCCGGTTCGGGGTGACCGAACCCGTGCCACCAAAGGAGCCGGTGGTGCATGTGAGCTGGTACGAGGCGGACGCCTACGCCCGCTGGGCGGGGCGGCGGCTGCCGACCGAGGAGGAGTGGGAGAAGGCCGCCCGCCACGACCCGGACAGCGGCCGGTCCCGGCGCTATCCGTGGGGCGACGCCGACCCGGCCCCCGACCAGGCCAACCTCGGCCAGCGCCATCTGCGGCCCGCGCCGGCCGGAAGCTATCCGAAGGGCGCCTCCCCGCTGGGGGTGCGGCAGCTCATCGGCGATGTGTGGGAGTGGACCTCGAGCGACTTCCTGCCCTACCCGGGGTTCCGTGCCTTCCCGTACCGCGAGTACTCGGAAGTCTTCTTCGGCCCGGCGCACAAGGTGCTGCGCGGCGGTTCCTTCGCGGTGGACGAGGTCGTCTGCCGGGGTACGTTCCGCAACTGGGACCTGCCGGTCCGCCGCCAGATCTTCTCGGGTTTCCGCACCGCGCGGGACGCGTCCTGATGTGCAGGCATCTGGCGTATCTCGGGCCGCGGACCCCCATCGGCGAGGTGGTCATGGCGACCGAGCACAGCCTGTTCCGGCAGTCGTGGGCGCCGCGGCGGCAGGCGCACGGCACGGTCAACGCCGACGGGTTCGGCGTCGGCTGGTACGCGTCGGGCGACCCGGTGCCCGCGCGCTACCGCCGCGCCGGGCCCATCTGGGGCGATCTGTCGTTCGCCGACCTCGCCCGCGTGGTGCGGACCGGGGCGCTGATGGCCGCCGTAAGGGACGCCACCGAGGCGAGTGCGGACGGTGAGGCGGGCGCCTCGCCGTTCGCCGCCGGGACCTGGCTGTTCAGCCACAACGGGGCGCTCCGCGACTGGCCGCACGCGGTCGCGGACCTCGCCGCCTCACTGCCGCCCGTAGATCTGCTCGGCCTGGAGGCACGGTGCGACTCGGCGTTCGTCTGGGCGCTGGTGCTGCGCCGGCTGCGGCTGGGCCATGAGCCGCCGGAGGCGCTGGCCGAGGCCGTCGAGCAGCTCGCCGGGGCGTCCCCCGACTCACGGCTCAACCTGCTGCTCATGGACGGGGAGACCATCGCCGCCACCGCCTGGGGCGACACCCTGTGGTACCTGGCCGAACCGGACCGGGGCGTGGTGGTGGCCTCCGAGCCGTACGACCAGGATCCCGGCTGGACGGAGGTCCCCGACCGCACCCTGCTCACCGCCACCCGCACCGATGTACTGCTCACCGCCCTTAAGGAGGCTTCCCGTTGAGCCCCTTCACCGTCACCCGCACCCTGCCCGCCGATGCCACCGCGGCCGCGCTGCGCGCCGATGTGGCCGACGGGCTGACCAGCACCCCCAAACAGCTTCCGCCCAAGTGGTTCTACGACGCCCGGGGAAGCGCGCTCTTCGAAGAGATCACCCGGCTGCCGGAGTACTACCCGACCCGTGCCGAGCGGGAGATCCTCATCGCCCGCGCGGCGGAGATCGCCGATGCCACCGGGGCCCGCACCCTGGTCGAACTGGGCTCCGGCTCCTCGGAGAAGACCCGCCATCTGATCCGGGCGCTGCCGGATCTGCGCGTCTACGTCCCCGTCGACGTGAGCGAGAGCGCACTGGAACTGGCCGGGGAGGCCCTGCTGGCCGAGCATCCACGGCTGACGGTGCACGCGCTGGTCGCCGACTTCATGAACGGGCTCGCGCTGCCCGACGACACCCCGGGTCCGCGGTTGCTGGCGTTCCTCGGCGGCACCATCGGCAATCTGCTGCCGGCCGAGCGGGCCGCGTTCTTCGCCTCGGTGAGCGAGCTGCTCGCGCCCGGCGACGCGCTGCTGGTCGGCACCGACCTGGTCAAGGACGAGGTCACGCTGGTCTCCGCCTATGACGACGCACAGGGGGTCACCGCGGCGTTCAACAAGAACGTGCTGGCGGTGCTCAACCGCGAACTGGGCGCCGACTTCGACCCGTCCGACTTCGACCACGTGGCGGCGTGGAACGCCGAGGAGGAGTGGATCGAGATGCGGCTGAGGGCCCGTAAGGACCTCACGGCGAAGATCCCCGCCATGGATCTCGCGGTCCATTTCGCGGCCGGGGAGGAGGTCCGTACGGAGGTGTCCAGCAAGTTCCGGGAAGAGAAGGTGCGGGCCGAACTGGCCGCCGCGGGGATGGACTCGCGGCGCTGGTGGACCGACGCACAGGGCCGCTTCGCGGTGTCGCTGGCCGTCCGCCGCTGACCGTTCGACAGATCACCGCACTCCGCCGCCCGGGGCCCCGGCCCCGGGCGGCGGCTCGTTCGCGGATGGGCTCGTCACCCTGCGTTCCGGCCGAACCACCGACAGAAATAGTGTGATGCACATCACATAAGCGGAAGAGGGCCGCAGCACAGCGCGCTGCGGCCCTCTTTCCAGGCGATCCCCCTCTTGTTGTGGCCAAATCGGCCCCCTTATCTTTGGCCCGCCCGGCAGCGCGCCGCACCCGGCAGCACGAGAAGGAGCCGTCCATGCCCTTACGGGGACGCCACCGCCGTTACAAGCCCAACCGCATCTCCCGTGCCTCACTGAGCGTCACGGCGGGCGGCGCCGGAATCGCCCTTCCGCTCATCGGCGCCGCGGGCGCGTCCGCGGCCTCGGGCGAGACCTGGGACAAGGTCGCCCAGTGTGAGTCCACCGACAACTGGGACATCAACACTGGCAACGGCTTCTACGGCGGTCTGCAGTTCACGCAGAGCACATGGGAGGCGTACGGCGGCACCGCCTACGCGGGACGGGCCGATCTGGCCACCAAGGACCAGCAGATCGCGATCGCCGAGAAGGTGCTCGACGGCCAGGGCCCCGGCGCCTGGCCGCTGTGCTCGGGGAAGGCCGGGCTGACCCGGGGCGACGCGGCGCCGCAGAGTGCGCCGAAGATCGTCAAGACCTCCGCCGCCCCGGTCAGGAAGGCGCAGCGGGCCGAGAAGGCCCAGCAGGCGGCGGCGAACAAGCCCACCCCCACCAGCCTCCCGGGGCACAACTCCACGAAGTCCGGCCGCTATGTGGTCGTCAGCGGCGACTCGCTGTCCGGTATCGCCGACTCCCACGATGTCACCGGCGGCTGGGAGGCGCTCTACGAGAGCAACCGCGAGGCGATCGGCGGCGATCCGGATCTGATCTACCCCGGTCAGAAGCTCTCCCTGAAGGGCGGTAAGGCCACCGCCGAGCCCAAGGCGGAACCCGAGCACCACCACAAGGCCAAGCCCGAGCCCAAGCCGAAGCCCAAGGCGAAGCCCGCGCCGCGCCCGAAGGCCGAGAAGCCGCACAGCAGCCGGGAGCAGAACACCAAGCGCGTGGCCTCCTCGGGCTTCACCGCCCCGGTCAGCGGCGTCAACCCGAGCACCGCCTACCGGGCGGCCGGCTCCAGCTGGTCGAGCGGCTATCACACGGGTGTGGACTTCCCTGTCGGCATCGGCACCTCGGTGAAGGCCGTGGGCACGGGCCATGTGGTCTCGGCGGGCTGGGGCGACGCGTACGGCTATCAGGTGGTCATCCGGCATCCGGACGGCAAGTACAGCCAGTACGCCCATCTCTCGCAGCTGTCGGTGCGGGCCGGGCAGAGCGTCAACGGCGGCCAGCAGATCGGCCGTTCCGGCTCGACGGGCAACGCCACCGGACCGCATCTCCACTTCGAGATCCGCACCGGCCCCGGCTACGGCTCGGACGTCAATCCGCTCGCCTATCTGCGGTCACACGGCGTCAGCCTCTGATCCGGCGCCGGGTGAGAGCCGGGGCAGGCGGGCGAATCGGGCCCCTGTGGTGAGCGCGGTGGCCACCATGTGGCCGGAGATGCCGCCCAGCCCCGGCCCCGGGTGAGTGGACGCACCGATGTGCCAGAGCCCGCGGATATCGGTCGCATGCCGTCCGGAGGCGGGCAGCGGGCGCCACAGAAAGCTCTGGTCGAGCTGGACGGAACCACCGTAAGGGTCGCCGTCGACCGCGTTCGGGTTCCGGCGGGTGAGGTCCGGGGGCGCGATGACATCGACGGCGAGGACCTTGCCGGGCAGATCCGGGGCATGCCGGGCGATCCGGTTGAGGACCCGGTCGGCATAACCCTGGGCCAGCTCCGGGGTCCAGCCCTGAGCGGTGTCCAGTTCACCGGCCGAGTCTCCGCGCGGGGTGAACGGCACCTCCTGCAACTGCAGCCACAGCGCGGCGGCCCCGGGCGGCACCCGGCTGGAATCCAGGACGTACTGCTGCCCGACGACCACCGTCGGCCGCCGGGGCAGCAGGCCCGCCTCGGCCTCGGCGCAGGCGATACCGGTGCTGCCGGACCCGTCGGAGAGATGCACGACCGGGATCGTGTTCAGACACGGGTCGCGCCAGCCCAGCGGCTGGGACAGCGCCACATGGATCTGCATCGCGGCGCGGCCGTAGCGGAATCGCCGCGCCTCGTCCCGCAGTTCGGGCTGGACCGCGCCCTCCGGGAGGAGGGTGCCGTACAGGGCGGTGGGGGTCACCGAGGCGAGGACGGCGCGGCGGGCGCGGAAGACCCGGCCGCCGGACGCCACTCCTACGGCGCGCCCCCGCTCGACGAGGATGCGGTCGGCCCGGGTGCCGGTCTCCACCCGTACCCCCGTCGTCGCCAGCAGCGACGTGAAGGCATCCAGGAACCGGCCCGCGCCCCCGGCCACCACCGGCACCCCGGCGCCATGCAGGGTGGCGGCCAGCAACGTCATCAAGAACGCGCCCGACGCGTGGTCCGGCGACAGCCCCGCGTGCAGCAGCCATGGGGCGAAGAGATGGTCCACCTCGTCCCCGCGGAACTCCGTGCGCGTGTAGCCGCGACCGCTGGTGGCCACCGAGCGCACCCACCACTCCACGCCCCGCCGCCCGCCGCCGCGGAGCAGCGCGGCCGCGGGGCGGAAGACGGCCGGCGAGCGGAGCTCACCGCTCATCAGGCCGCCGATCGCCGCCATGTTGTCGCCCAGTCGGCCGAGCGCGGCCAGATACGCGGCCCTGTCCTCGTCGTGCGCGAAATCCTCGGCGGTGCGCCGCGGATCCCGGTGGGCCACGGTGACCCGGCCGTCGTCGGCCACGCTGGCGGTGACCCACTCGTCGGTGTTGCGGTACTCCAGCCCATGGCGGTGCAGCGGCTCCCCGAGACGCGCGTACGCCGGGCCGGAGACGAACAGCGGATGCCATGAGGAGTAGGTGTCGTGGAGATAGCCGGGCAGGGTGCGCTCCTCGGTGGCGATGAACCCGCCGATGTTCGGCTCGCGTTCCACCAGGACGACGGACCATCCGGCCAGGGCCAGCTCCGCCGCGGCGACAAGGCCGTTGACACCGGACCCGACGATGACGGCGTCTGCCTCGGCCATCCGGTGTTCCTCCTGCCGTCCGTCACACAATAGGGCTCGTATGCCAGGATTCAGCATGCTATGCGAAGAACGCGGGGCGGGCCGGAGGCCGCAGGGCGGTGTCGCAAAGGGGGCTGTCGCAGGGGGATGCCAGACTCGCGCTCATGCCGACCCTCCCCGTCCGCGCCCAGCTCGACGTCCGCCACGACGATCCCCGGCTGCGCTACCGGGGGGCGGTGTCGCTGCAGCGCGGCCCCGGGTGGACCGCCCCCTGGCGGCTGCCGCGCGAGGAGGCGGCGCTGTATCTCCCCGAGGGCGGGCTGGGCCGGGCCGCGATGCCGTCCGGGGTGCGGGTGACGCTGCGCACCGACAGCGCCTCGCTCGTCTGCCGCTACCAGGCCGACCCCGCGCCCAGGCTGAACGGGCCCGAGGAGCGGGCCCGCCTCGATGTGCTGTGCGACGGGAGACCGGCCGCCACGGTGGAGCTGGAAACCCACGGCGGGGACGCGGAGTTCCGCTGCCACGGCCTGCCGGGGCGGATGGCGACGGTCGAGCTGTGGCTGCCCTTCTACCATCAGTTCCGGTTGTGCGGACTGTCCGTGGAGGCGGGCGCGGCTTTGGAGAGCGAGGCCCCCGGGCGGCAGCCGCGCTGGGTCCACTGCGGCAGCTCCATCTCGCAGGGGCGCGGCGCCGCGTCCCCCAGCCGGACCTGGACCGCCCTGGTGGCCCGGCGGGCCAGGTGGGATCTCACCTCGCTGGCCCTGGGCGCCTCCAGCTGTCTGGAGCCCATGACCGCGCGGCTGATGCGGGATCTGCCGGCCGATCTGCTCACTCTCTGCGTCGGGGCCAACGTCCAGGCGCTCGGCAGCCATAACCGCGATGCGCTGGTCTCGGCGCTCGTCGGCTTTGTGCGCACCGTGCGCGAGGGCCACCCCACGACCCCGTTCGCCGTGATGTCCACGATCACCGCACCCGAGCGGGAGGAGGTGCCGGGCCCTTCGGGGATGACGATGCGTGAGTGCCGGGCGCACATACGCCGGGCCGTGACCCTGCTGCGCGACCACGGCGACACGCGGCTGCACTACCTCCATGGCCCCGAGGTGTTCGGTCCCGCCTGTACGCGGCTGATGCTGGAGCCCGAGGGCGCGGACCGCCTGCATCCCGCGGCCGCCGGCCATCCGGTCCTCGCCTCGCGCTTCACCACCCTGCTGCACCGGGCCCACTGTGTGCCGATACTGATGACCGCGGCGCAGTAGCGGCTACCACGGCGATTCGACAGCCGCCCCTTCGCCCGCGGCCCGCATCGCCCCCAAGGAGAAGAGAAGTGACGGAGCAGTCCCAGCGCGGCCTCGACCGCCACCGGCTGATGAAGGTGCTCGCCGACCGGACGGAGGCCGGCAGCCTGCCCGGGGCGCGTACGGACGGATACCGGGTGGTGCTGGCGATCGAGGGCGGCGGGATGCGCGGCACACTGTCGGCCGGTATGGCGCTGGCCCTGCACGAGCTGGGGCTGCTGAACGCGTTCGACGCGGTGTACGGGGCGTCGGCGGGGGCCATCTCGGCGGCCTGGCTGGTCAGTTCGCGGCCGGAGGGCCTGCGCGGCTGGGCCGACCCCCGCTTCGCCAGTGCGCTCATCAGGAAGCGCAATCTGCTGCGCGGGCGCCCCATGGTCGATATCGAGACCCTGATCGAAGAGGTCTACATCCGTCAATTCCCGCTCGACTACGCCTCGGTGCTCGCCGCGCCCATCGCCCTGCATCCGCTGGCCACGGATCTCGAAACCGGCCAACCGGCTGATCTGCACGAAGAGTTGACGGACGAGGTCGCCCTCCGTCTGGCCCTGCGGGCGAGCGCCGCGCTGCCGGTGCTGGCGGGAGGCCCCGTCACCCTCGGCGGGCGTCGCTTCTACGACGCCGGCCTGGCCGAGTCGATCCCGTTCCGCCAGGCGTTGCGGGACGGGGCGACCCATGTCCTCGTCCTGCGCAGTAGACCGCCGACCGAGGCCCCCGCGCTCCGCGCCACCCCGTCGATGGGCTCCCGGCTCGTCGCCGCGGTCGCCTTCCGCCAGTACACCGCTCAGTTCCGCGCCGCCTTCCTGAACCGGCCCGCCCGGCTCGCCGACGACGACCGGCTGCTGGCCGCCTACGACATCGATGCCGCCGAAGCGCCCACGGACCCCGCGGTGCTGTCCGTCCGCCCCGATGCCGCGGCACCGTCCATCAGCCGCCTGGAAACGGACAGCGCTCTGCTGGAGGAGGCTCTCGAGGCGGGCCGCCGGGCCATCACGGCCCAGTTCGCCCCGGCGGGCCGCTCCTGAGCAGGGTGACGGGCCTCCCCCGGCTCCTCCCCAACGCGCGGGGCTCAGTCGCACAGAACCGCCGTCCGGTGTGCGGGGGTCGGCTACGACCGGGCGGCGGCCGTAGGGCCCGCCGCCCGTTTCCATGACCTCCGGTGTGTGGTGATCGATCTCGCGGTCCTCGACTTCACCACGCCCCACCGCACCCTGCGGGTGCGCTCCCTGCATCCGGGCGTGACCGCCGAGGCGGTGCGGGAGGCCACCGGCTTCCCCCTCGACATCGCCGACGACCTCCCGTACACCCGGGAGCCGACCCCGCCGAGCTGCGGCTGATCCGGGAGGTCATCGACCCGGAGGGGGCCCGCGAGCGGGAGGTGCCCTCCTGATGGACACCCCGCTGACCAGCCTGGTCGGGGTGAGCCACCCGCTCGTCAAGACGGGCATGGGGTGGGTGGCCGGGCCCCGTCTGGTGTCGGCCGTGGCGAACGCGGGGTCGCTGGGCATCCTGGCCTCCGCGACCATGTCGCCCCAGCGGCTGCGCTCGGCCATTCGGGAGGTGGCCGCCCGCACCGACGCGCCCTTCGGCGTCAACCTGCGCGCCGACGCCGGGGACGCCGGGGAGCGGGTGCGGGTGCGGATCATCGTCGAGGAGGGGTACGGGTCGCCTCGTTCGCGCCGGGCCCCGGGCGTGCGCTGATCGGCCGGCTGAAGGACGCGGGCGTGGTGGTCATCCCGTCCGTGGGCGCCCGGCGCCATGCGGAGAAGGCCGCGGGCTGGGGCGCGGACGCCGTGGTGGTACAGGGCGCCGAAGGCGGCGGCCACACCGGACAGGCTGACCACCACCATGCTGCTCCCCCCCAGGTCGTGGACGCGGTGGACATCCCGGTCGTGGCCGCGGGCGGCTTCCAGACGTACGGGGGCTGGCCGGCCGCGCTCGCTACGGGGCGGCGGGGATCGCGATGGGCACCCGGTTCCTGCTCACCTCCGACAGCACCGTCCCGGACGCCGTGGAGGCGCGCTATCTGGCGGCGGCGGTCACCGATGTCACCGTCACCAGACCACGGCGGTGGACGGGCTCCCGCACCGGATGCCCCGCAGCGAACTGGTCGACTCCCTGGATCGCTCCGGCCGCACGGTCGCGCTGCTGCGCGCCGTGCGCCACGCCGCCGCCTTCCCGCGGCCGGCCGGGCTGAGCCGGCCGCGGATGGTGTGCGACGGACGGGCCATGCGGCACGGCAAGGACCGCGCCTGGAGCCAGGTCCTGCCGGCCGCCACCACCCCGAGCAAGTAGCCGGGGTGATCGGGGATCTGCCCTGCTGCGCGGATCTGGTGGACCGGATCATGGCCGAGGCCGCCACGGCCCTGGACCGGCTGACCGGCCGTCGTACAGTGGGGTGAAAGCGGCCAGACCATGACACGGGTAGTGGGAGGTCATCATGGCCGATCCCAAGGGTTTCCTCACCACACCCCGTCGTCTTCCGCCCCGCCGTCCGGTGGACGAGCGGGTGCGGGACTGGAACGAGGTCCAGGCCCCCGGCGCCCTGCTGCCCATCATCAACGCCCAGGCGGACCGCTGCATGGACTGCGGCATCCCGTTCTGCCATGAGGGCTGCCCGCTGGGGAACCTCATTCCGGAGTGGAACGACCTGGTCTCCCGTGACGACTGGCTGCGCGCGAGCGAGCGGCTGCACGCGACCAACAACTTTCCCGAATTCACCGGCCGGCTGTGCCCGGCACCCTGTGAGAGCGCCTGTGTGCTGGCCATCAACCAGCCGGCGGTCACCATCAAGAACGTCGAGGTGGCCATCGCCGACCGGGCCTGGGAGAGCGGCTATGTGACCCCCAAGCCACCGGAGCGGCTGTCCGGCCGGACCGTCGCCGTCATCGGCTCGGGGCCCGCGGGCCTGGCCGCGGCCCAGCAGCTCACCCGCGCGGGACACACCGTGGCGGTGTACGAGCGCGACGACCGGGTGGGCGGGCTGCTCCGCTACGGCATCCCCGAGTTCAAGATGGAGAAGCGTCGGCTGGACCGGCGGCTGGGGCAGATGCGGGCGGAGGGCACCAAGTTCCGTTCCGGTGTGGACGTCGGCACCGATCTGGACGCCGCCGAGCTCAGGGCGCGCTACGACGCGCTCGTGATAGCGGTGGGCGCCCGCGCCTGGCGCGAACTCCCCGTACCGGGAAGGGAGTTGGCCGGGATCCATCAGGCGATGGAGTATTTGCCGATGGCCAACCGGGTGCGCGAGGGCGACTACGCCCGGCCGCCGATCACCGCCGAGGGCAAGCATGTGGTCATCATCGGCGGCGGTGACACCGGCGCGGACTGTCTGGGCACCGTGCTGCGGCAGGGCGCCGCCTCCGTGACCCAGCTGGACATCCACCCCCGGCCCGGCGACGAACGGGCCGATGGCGAGCCCTGGCCCACCTACCCCAAGATCTACCGGATGTCCGCCGCCCATGAGGAGGCCATGGAGCTCGCGGCCTCTCCGGAGGCGGACGTGGACGCGCGGGTCTTCTCCGCGACCACCGTCCGCTTCGAGGGGACGGCACCGGACGCGCAGCGGCCGCACGGCGGCGTCCGGGCGCTGCGCCTGATCGGAGCCCGGGCCGACGGACAGCCCGGGCCGGACGCGGAGCGGGTGCTCCGGGCCGATCTGGTGCTGCTGGCCCTCGGCTTCCGTGGCCCGGAGCGGGACAGCGGGCTGTTCGAGCAGCTCGGGCTGGATCTCGACGAGCGCGGCACCGTCGCACGCGACGCATCCTTCGCCACCGGCGCGGACGGGGTGTTCGTGGCGGGCGACGCGGGCCGTGGCCAGTCGCTGATCGTCTGGGCGATCGCCGAGGGCCGCTCCGCCGCGGCCGCCGTGGACCGCTATCTCGCGGGCTCCACTACGCTCCCGGCACCGGTCGGGCCGGCCGACCGCCCGATGACGGCCTGACGGGGCGGCACTCCGATGGCGGACACCGGTGGCCGACACCAGTGGCCGACACCAGTGGCCGACACCGGTGGCCGGACACCTGCGTACGCGGACACCGGCACACGGACACCCGCACCCTGGACACGGACGCACCTGGACACCGACACACCCGGACACCGGCGTCCGGAGGGCGGGCCGCCCGCCGCGGGCGCGCGGCGCGGGAATAGTGTGCTTCCATGATCTCGCAATCGCCCCTCCTCACCGTGGCCGACGGTGTGCACATCTGGTCCCCCACCCCGAGCGCCGGATGGGGTCTGGCCAACTGCGGTCTGATCGTCTCGCCCGACGGCGCCGCCGCCTGGATCGACACCCCCTACGACCGGCGGATGGCCGGTGACTTCCTGGAGCGCAGCCGGGCCCTGCTGCCCGGCGGGAGCCGGATCGAGCGGGTGATCGTCACCCATGCCAACGGCGACCACCTGTGGGGCGCGGAGGTCGTACCGGACGCGGAGATCGTCGCCACCCGCGAGGCACTCGGCCATATCGAGTACGAGCCCTCGCCGCAGCAGCTCCACGCCCTGGTGCGCGGCAGCGATCCGGCGACTCCGCTCGGCTGGTATCTCCAGCGGCACTTCGGGCGGTTCGACTGGTCCGGCACCGAGGTGGTCGAGCCGACGCTCACCTTCGTGGGCGAACTCGACCTGCGCGTGGGCGAGGTGCCGGTGCGGCTGTTCAGTCTGCCGTCCGCGCACACCACGGGCGATCTGGTGGCGTATCTGCCGCGGCAGAAGGTGGCGTTCACCGGTGATGTCATCTTCGCCTCCGGCCCCCAGGACCCCGGCGACCACGCGGTGCACTGGGCGGGCCCCCTGGACCATGTGATCTCCGCGTGCGAGCGGGTGCTCGCGACCGGGGCCGAGGTGATCGTCCCCGGCCATGGGCCGGTCCTCGACCGGGAGGGGGTCCGCGGCCACATCGGCTATCTGGAGCATCTGCGGGACCGCACCCGGGAACTCCACACGGCAGGGGTACCGGCCCTGGAGGCCGCCCGCACCCTGATCGCCGAGAACACCTATCCGGCGCTGGGCCTGCCCGAGCGGCTGGTGATCACGGTCGGTTCGGAGTACCGGCATCTGAACGGCACGGACGAGGTGGCGGATCTCGTGGCCACCATGGCCGACCTCGCCCAGGTGGCATGGGAGCGGCGCGAGGGCGCGGCGACGGTCTCGGCCTGACCGCGCCCCTGGCGGCACGCCGGTGACGGGAGCCGCGGAGGGCTGCCGGGGCCCGGTCCGTACGGGCCGGTGTCACCGCGGGGCGCGTTCCGCGGCCGGCAGATCCTGCTCGGTCCAGATGATCTTGCCGTTCTTGGTGTAGCGGGTGCCCCAGCGCTGGACCATCTGGGCGACGAGGAACAGCCCGCGTCCGCCCTCGTCGGTGATGGCCGCCCGGCGCAGATGCGGTGCGGTGGTGCTGCCGTCGGCGACCTCGCAGATCAGCGCCCGATTGCGCATCAGGCGCAGCCGCACGGGGCCGACGGCGTGCCGGATGGCGTTGCCGAGCAGCTCGCTGACCACCAGCTCGGTGGTGAAGGCGGCCTCCTCCAGGTTCCAGTCGGCCAGGGTGCGGGCGACGGCCGCCCGCATCCGGGCCACGACCTCGGGGTCCGACGGCAGCTCCCAGGAGGCCACCCGGCGCTCGTCCAGCGCGGCGGTACGGGCGATGAGGAGGCAGACGTCGTCGGTGCGGCGCGGCGACAGCAGGGCGGCCATCACGGCGTCGCAGGCCCGCTCCGGGTCGGGGTCGGCGTCGCTGAGGGCGTCACGCAGCTGGTCGAGCCCGGTCACCAGGTCCCGTTCGCGGTCCCGGACCAGCCCATCGGTGTAGAGGACGAGGCGGCTGCCTTCGGGCAGTTGCGTCTCGGTCGCCTCGTAGAGCCGCCCGCCGAGTCCCAGCGGCGGTCCGGCGGGCAGGTCGAGGAAGGTCGCGGAGCCGTCGGGGTGGACCAGGGCCGGGGGCGGATGACCGGCCCGTGCCAGGGTGCAGTTCCGGGAGACCGGATCGTAGACCGCGTACAGACAGGTGGCCCCCGCGGCTCCGACGCCGCCGTTCGCGGCGGTCTCCTCCCGGTCGACCTGGTCGACCACGTCGTCGAGCCGGGCGAGCAGCTCATCGGGGGAAGGTCCACGACGGAGAAGTTGAGCACCGCGGTACGCAACCGGCCCATGGTCGCGGCGGCGTGCAGTCCGTGCCCGACGACATCGCCGACGACGAGAGCGACCCGGGCCCCCGACAGGGGGATGACGTCGAACCAGTCGCCTCGCACCCCGCCGGGGGCGGGCAGATAGCGCTGGGCGGCGACGACGGCCTGCTGTTCGGGGCGGCCGCGCGGCAGCAGGCTCTCCTGGAGGGCCAGTGTGGTGGCGTGCTCGCGCGCGTAACGGCGGGCGTTGTCGATGGCGACGGCCGCCTGGCCGGCCAGCTCCTCGGCGAAGGACCGGTCCTCCTCGTCGAACGGCGGGGCGTCCCCCGAGCGCCAGAACGCCACCTGGCCCAGCCGGACGCCGCGTCCGCTGAGCGGCACGGTCAGCAGCGAGCGGATGCCGTACGCCACCAGCCAGCCCAGCCGCTCGGGATCGTGTGGCGTCCAGTTGGGGTAGGACGGCATCTCCTCCACGGCGATCACGCGCGCCTGGCCGGTGCCGCCGGCCCGCTGGGTGACGGGGAAGGCGGAGACACGCTCGCCGACGCGGCGCAGCGGGGGGTCCTGCCGGATGCCGCTGAAGCCGGCCCGCCGCAGCGGCGAGTCCCGGTCGCCCGGTTCCTCGCCGCGCAGTACGGCCTCGTGGAGATCGACGGTGGCGTAGTCGGCGAAGCGCGGCACGGCGACCCGGGACAGTTCCTGGGCGGTCCCTTCCATGTCGAGGCTGCTGCCCACCCGGACACCGGCCTCGTACAGCAGCTGGAGGCGTGCGTAGGCCCGGTCGGCCTTGTCCGTCAGGGCGCGCAGCTCGGTGGTGTCCCGCAGGGTGGCCACGCTCCCCCAGGGCGCTCCGTCCCGCTCCGCCGGGCGCTGGTTGACCGCCAGCAGCCGGTCCCCGACCTGATGCACCGCGTCGGTGGCCTCACGGCCGGAGGCGAGCAGTCCGGCGAGCTCCGGGGGCAGGCCGACGTCGGTGATCTGCCGTCCGTGCGCGTCGGGCGTGAGGTCCAGCAGACGCAGCGCCTCGTCGTTGGCGAGCAGCAGCCGCCCCTCGTCGTCGACGATCAGCACCCCCTCCTTGACGCTGCGCAGCACGGCGTCGTGGTGTTCGTACATCCTGGTGATCTCGGCCGGGCCGAGCCGGTGGGTCTGGCGCCGCAGCCGCCGGGCCACGAGCGCCGCACCGCCCCCGCCCAGGACGAGGGCGCACGCCGTGGAGGCGTAGATCATCGGCAGTTGGCGGCCGACCGCCCGGCCCACGGAGGGGATGGAGACCCCGGCGTTGACGATGCCGATCACCCGGCCCCGGTCGTCGATGACCGGCACGGCGGCACGGATCGAGGGGGCCGAGCGGGTGATGCCCGGAAGCCTGTCGGTGAAGGTCCGGCCCGCCGTGGCCGGATAGAGGCTGGGGCCGATGTGCCTGCCGAGCAGCTTCGGATCGGGATGGGTCCAGCGGATGCCCCCGGGGGAGGTCACCACGATGTAGTCGACGTCGGTCCGGTGCCGGACCTTCTCGACATAGGGCTGGAGGGTCATCGAGGGGTTGCGGGACTCCAGCGCCCGCTGGACGCCGGGGGCGAGGGCGACGGTCCGCGCGACGGTCAGGGCACTGCCCCGGGCCTGGCTGTCCCCGCTGCCGCGGGCCTGGAGGAACAGCGTGGCACCCGCGGCGAGCACCAGGAGCGTCACGATGATCAGCATCAGGGCGCACACCTGCCCGCCGACACTGCGCGAGCCCAGCGCCGAGCGCACCTTCACATGCTCTGTCTAGCGCATATCCCCGGGTCGCACACCCGGTGGCGGCCGGGGCGGGGCATCGGCGGTCACAGATTGATCATGTGTCCGGCGAGCCCGTGGACGGCCTCCTTCACCGCCTCGCTGAGGGTCGGATGGGCGTGGATGTTGCGGGCCACCTCGTGCACGGTCAGATCCCACTGCTGGGCGAGGGTGAGCTCGGGCAGCAACTCGGTGACCTCGGGGCCGATGAGATGGCCGCCCAGCAGCTCGCCGTGGCGGCCGTCGCTGATGAGCTTCACGAAGCCGACGGGGTCGCCGAGGCCCTGGGCCTTCCCGTTGGCGGTGAACGGGAACTTCGCCACCCGGACGTCGAAGCCGCGCTCCCGCGCCTGGGCCTCGGTCCAGCCGAAGCTGGCGATCTGCGGCTGGCAGAAGGTGGCGCGCGGGATCATCACATAGTCGAGCTCCATGGTCTCGGTCCCGGCGATGGTCTCCGCCGCGACGATGCCCATGGCCTCGGCGGCGTGCGCCAGCATCAGCTTGGCGGTGACGTCGCCGATGGCGAAGATATGCGGCACATTGGTGCGGCAGAGGCCGTCCACGTCGATGGCGCCCCGCTCGGTCAGCCGGACGCCGGTGTGCTCCAGCCCGTATCCGTCCACCCGCGGCCGGAACCCGATGGCCTGCAGCACCCGGGCAGCCTGCAGGGTCTGCCGCTGGCCGCCCGTGGTCACCATGACCTTGACCGCGGGGCCCGAGTCGTTGATCGCCTCCACCCGGGTGGAGGTCAGGATGTTCATGCCGAGCCTGCGGAAGCGGCGGGTGAGTTCGGCGGAGACCTCCTCGTCCTCCAGGGGCACGATCCGGTCCATGAACTCCACCAGCGTCACCTGCACCCCGTAGCTGTGCATGATGTACGCGAACTCCACGCCGATGGCGCCCGCGCCCGCGATCAGGACGCTGCCGGGCAGGGCGGGGGCGAGGATCTGCTCCTCGTAGGTCACCACCCGCTCGCTGAGGGAGGTGCCGGGCAGCAGATTGGTGATCGAGCCCGTGGCGATGACGCAGTGGTCGAAGGTGACCGTCTCCGTGTCACCGTCGGAGAGGGTGACCCGCAGTTCGTGGGGCCCGGTGAAGGTGCCCCGGCCGTCGTACTGGGTGATCTTGTTCTTCTTCATCAGATAGTGGACGCCCTTGACCCGTCCGTCGGCCACCTTGCGGCTGCGCTCGAACGCGTCGCGGTAGTCCACGGTCACATCGCCGTTCACCCGGATGCCGAAGTTCTCGGCCTCATGGATGAACAGATGGGCCAGTTCGGCGTTGCGCAGCAGGGCCTTGGACGGGATGCAGCCCACGTTGAGGCAGACGCCGCCCCAGTAGCGTTCCTCGACGACGGCCGTGGTCAGGCCAAGCTGGGCGGCACGGATCGCGGCGACATAGCCACCCGGCCCGGCTCCCAGAACCACCACGTCGAAATGTGCGCTCATGCGTCGCACCTTAGACATTAGAGTCGGGGTATGGCTTCAGACGAGGGGTCCGTACGGGTGGACAGCTGGATCTGGTCCGTGCGGCTGACCAAGACGCGCTCGATGGCGTCCTCGGCCTGCCGCGCGGGGCACGTCCGGGTCAACGGCGAGCGTGTCAAGCCCGCGCACCCGGTGCGGCCCGGTGACGAGGTGCGGCTGCGCCATGCGGGGCGCGACCGGGTCGTGGTCGTCTCGCGCATCGTGCGCAAGCGGGTCGGCGCGCCGGTGGCCGCGGAGTGTTTCGTCGACAACAGCCCGCCTCCGCCGCCGCGCGAGCACGCGGTGCCGATCGGGCTGCGCGACCGCGGGGCGGGCCGCCCCACCAAGCGCGACCGGCGCGAGATGGAGCGGCTGCGCGGTACGCCCGGCGACATCGGCTGAGAGCCGGTCAGTCCGCCGTGATCCGTACGGGGCCGCCGTGTGCGTCGGCCCGGGCGATCCAGTCGGCGGGCATGTGGAACGGCCGGCCCGGCGCCACCGTGCGGGGAAGGCGCCCGCGGTGCAGCGTCCGGCCGTCCTGGGCGACGGTGAGCACCGGCCGGGTCAGGAACCGCGTGGTGCGCAGGGTGAAACGGCCGCGCGGCGGGCGGGGCCCGTCCGGGGCGATCCGGTTGGGTGAGACCCACAGCAGCGGCGCCTCGACCCGCACGGGCAGCGCCCCCGGAGTCCACGGCCGGCCGGCGAGATGGCGCAGCACGGGCCCGGCGGCCAACCGGCCGTCGAGGGCGGCGATATCGGCGGTCTCGACGGGGTGCAGCAGATTGCCCACGGCGAAGACCCCGGGTTCGCCGGTACGGAACTCGGCGTCGGCCGCGGGGCCGCGGGTGCCGGGGTCGAGGGCGATCCCGGCGCTTCTGGCCAGTTCGTGGTCGGGGATCCAGTCGCCGGTGAACACCACGGTGTCGCAGGCGACGTCCGCCGTCCTGCCGTCCCGGTGCCGCAGCCGCACGCTCTCCAGCCGCCCCTGGCCTGTCAGTTCGGCCACGGTGGCGTCGGTGACCAGCGGAAAGCCATAGCGCAGCCGGGTGCCGAGGTGGCGTGCCGGATGGGTCTGGTGGCGGGGCTGGTCGGTGACCATGGCGGCGACCTCGGCCCCGGCCCGGTGCAGGGTGGCCACCGCGGAATAGCCGACGCGTTCCGCGCCGACGATGACGGCACGTCGGCCGACGTGCTGATGGTGCAGATGGACGGCCTGCTGCAACTGTCCGGTGGTGAGGACACCCGCCGGCCGGGTGCCGGGCACCAACCGGGCGCTGCGCGGGCGTTCCCGGGCACCGGTGGCCAGGACGACGGCCGTCGCGGTGATCCGCTCCAGGCCCGTCGGGCTGGTGATGTCCACGGTCCTCGGCGCCGCCCAGCCGGTGGCCGTGACCGAGGTGCGCAGCACCGCTCCGGCGCGGATGGCGGCGGCGATGTGGTGGCGGGCGTAGTCGGGGCCGGTCATCAGCCGGCGCAGATCGCGCAGTCCGAATCCGGTGTGGTGGCAGTGGCGGGGAATGCCGCCCGCGTACTGTTCGCGGTCGAGGACCTCGACCCGGTCCACTCCGGCGGCGGCCAGCCGCGCGGCGAGCGCGAGTCCGGCCGGTCCGGCCCCGATGACCAGCGCGTCGACGGTGCGGTGGGTACGGTCGGTGGGGGTCATCGCCGGGCCTCCGTCCGGTCCTGGGCCGCGGTGGCCGCGTCGAACTGGGCGCGCACCGCGGCGCCGCAGAAGAATCCCTGGCAGCGCCCGCCGAGGGCCCGGGTGCGGCGCCGGAGGCCGTCCAGCGAGCCCGGGGGCACGGTGGCGGTCAGTGCATCGCGGATCTCGCCCCGGGTGACGCGTTCGCAGTGGCAGACCACGGTGCCGTACGCGGGGTCGGTGGCGATGAGATCGGCGCGCTGGTAGGGGCGCGGGAACGCCTCGCCGATGGTGGGCATCCGCACCGGCTCGATCTCCCGCTCGGGCCCGGGGTCGAGACCGCAGTCGGTGAGGAGCTCCGCCACATGCGCGGCGATCGCCATCGAGGCGGTGAGTCCGGTGGACCGGATGCCGCCCACGGCGACATACCGCCGGCCGGGGTCGGCGTGGATCTGGTAGTCGCCGTGCTCGGTGGCGGCGCGCAGCCCGGCATAGACCGCGGTGACCTCCTCCGCCAGCAGCTCCGGCATGATCCGCGCGCCCTTCTCCCGGAGCGAGGCCAGTCCGTCCGCCGACGATCCGGTGGCGGTCTTGTCGCCGAGGTCCTCGGCGGTGGGGCCGAGCATCACATTGCCGTACACGGTCGGCGCCACCAGCACGCCCTTGCCGAGCGCGGTGGGCACCGGCAGCAGGATGTGGTCCACCAGGCCGCGGGCGAACTTGTCGAAGACGATCAGCTGGCCGCGGCGCGGGGTCACGGTGAACTCCTCGTGGCCCAGCCGCCGGTTGATCTCGTCCGAGTACAGCCCAGCGGCGTTGACGAGGTGACGGGTGCGCAGCACCCCGCGCGGGGTGGCGATCTCGTGGTGGTCCTCGCCGGTGGTGACGGCTCCGGCCGGGCAGTTCAGATGCAGGGCGACGCCCGCGCGCACCGCCTGGGTGGCGTAGGCGAGCGTCGTCGTCCAGGGGCAGATGATGCTCTCGCCGGGGACTTCGAGCGCGCCGAGGGCGCCGGGTCCCAGATGAGGTTCGCGGGCGTAGACCGCGTCCGCGTCGAGGATGCTCGTCTCGTCGTATCCGTTGCGCACGGCCTTCTCGGCGAGGGACGGCAGTGCGGCGAGCTGTTCGGCGTCCCAGGCGACGAGGAGTGCGCCGAGCGGCTCGAGCGGGATGCCGGTCTCGGCGGCGTAGGCGGTCAGCCGCTGGTAGCCCTCGCGCACCAGGCGGGCCTCCAGAGTGCCCGGGGTGGCGTCGAAACCGGTGTGCACAATCGCGGTGTTGGCCTTGGAAGTGCCGTTCCCGACGTCGTCGGACGCCTCGACGAGGGCGATCCGCAGCCGGTGGCGGGCCAGCTCGCGGGCGATGGCGGTGCCGACCACCCCGGCGCCGATGATGGCCACGTCGTAGACCTCGCCGGGAAGGTCACCCGTGGTCGTAACGGTCATTGTGGTCCCTTGTTCGGTGGTGCGAACGGCTCCTGGCGCGCGGCGGTCCTGGGCGGGTGTCCTCAGCGGCGTCCTCAGTCGTGGGCGGCGGCCGTCGGCGCCCGGTCCAGCAGCGCGGCCACGGCCGAGCGGAAACCGGCCAGGCGCTCTGCGGCCCGCTCCGCACTGATCCGCGGTTCGTAGACGGCGGCGGGCTCCCACGCCGGGACCGCCTCCTCGACCGTCAGGTCCGGGTCGAGCCCCAGCCGCGCGGCGGCGCCCACGCCCAGCGCCGTGACATCCGGCAGTGCCGACACCTCCACCGGCCGCTGCAGCAGATCGGCCTGGGTCTGCATCAGCAACGCCGAGCGGGTCAGCCCCCCGTCGACCCGCAGGACGGTCAGCGGCGCGCCCAGGTCGGAGGCGGCCGCCTCGGCGATCTCCACCACCTGGGCGGCGATGCCCTCGCACAGGGCGCGCACCAGATGCCCGGCGGTGGTGTCGAGGCCGAGCCCGGTCAGCGAGCCCTTGAGGTCGCCGCGCCACCACGGCGCCGCGAGTCCGGCGAGCGCCGGTACGAAGGTGACGCCCCCGGTGTCGGGCACGGTCCGGCCGACCGGGTCCAGGTCCTGGGGCCCTTGGATCACCCCCAGGTCGCTGAGCCAGCGCACCGCGGAGGCGGCGGTGTACACCTGGCCGTCCAGGCAGTAGCTGGTGCGCCCGCCGAGCCGCCAGGCCACGCAGGAGACCAGGCCATGGGGGCCGCGCCGGGGCCGGTCCCCGGTCTGGGCGAGGAGGAAGGCGCCGGTGCCGTAGGTGCACTTGGCGGTGCCCGGCTCGGTCACCCGCTGCGCCAGCAGGGCGGCCTGCTGGTCGACGAGGAGCCCGGTGAGCGGGACCTCGCCGCCGAAGGCCGTGGTGGTGCCGACGGGCCCGGCGGCGTCGACGACGCGCGGCAGCCGTTCGGCGGTCAGCCCGTAGAGGTCCAGCGCCTTCGGGGACCAGACGACCCGGTCGAGGTCGAGCAGCCCGGTGCGCCCCGCGGTGGCGGCGTCGGTGACAAACGCGCCGGTGAGCCGGTGGATCAGCCAGGCGTCGCTGGTGGTGACCACGCCCTCGTCGGTCAGATGGCGCCGGATCCACGCCATCTTGGGCGCCGCGAAGTACGGATCGAGCGGCAGTCCGGTGAGTTCGCGCAGGGTCTCGGCGTGCGGCGCGAGTTGTTCGCACACCGTCCGCGCCCGGCGGTCCTGCCAGACCAGCGCGTCGGTCAGCGGGTCTCCGGTGACGGGGTCCCAGGCCAGCACGGTCTCGCCCTGGTTGGCCAGTCCGACCGCCACGACCGGCTCCCCCGCGGCGGCCAGAGCCTGGCGTCCGGCCTCGAGGACCGAGGTGAGCAACGCGGCCGGATCGACCTCGACCAGTCCGCCGGGCAGATAGCGGGGGCGCACGGAGACCTCGGCGGAGCCGATCACCCCGCGCTCGGGACACAGCACCAACGCCTTGGTGCCCGAGGTGCCTTGGTCGACGGCGAGGACCGGGCCGGTCGCGGGGTCGGCCGGGGTGCGGTGGCGACGCTCTGCAGGCAGCATGTCCGGTTCTTCGCTCGGGACGGGTGGATCGCTCGGGCTCGGGGGGCGGTGCGCGGGGATCTTGCCGGAAAGCCTGGTGCAGGCGCGGGGCGGGCGTCAAGACGGCCGATCCGGGCACGCCCGTGGTCCCCCGTGCCCGAGACGCCGCGGCGGGACTATAGGATCCGTGCAACCATCCCCCAGGCCCCTCGTTTTCCGCGTCAGGTACGTCAGCTCCGTACGAAAGTCATCCGATGCCCGAGGAAGAGTTCCGCCCCGTGTACCACCCCGCGGGGTATGACGGCGGACTGCGCATCGCGCTGCAGGATCTGCGCACCGGACGCTGGATATCGATGCGCAATCTGCTGGCGGAGACTCCCACGTGGGCGCTGTGGACCCAGCGGACCCAGGTGCTGGCCACGGCCGCGGCCGGATCCACTGTGGTGGACGCGTGGCGGGCCGAGGAGCCACAGAGCGTGGCGGCGCTGGTGATGGGCGCCCGGGTGGGGGTGGAACGCGCGGTGCGCGCCCACCGCGAGGGACATCGCCGCACCCGGGAGCTGTGGCGGGAGGCGTGGCAGTCCTGCCAGTTGGCCGCGCACCACTCCCCGGCGGATCCGGTGCCCTGGGTGTGTCTGCTGGCCCTGGCGCAGTTGGACAAGGAGCAGCGGCAGGAGGAGCACCGGGTGCCCCCGCCCGGTCCGCTGCTGTTCCCCGGGCCCTGGGGGCTGCTGGCGGAGGCCGACCGGCGCGATCCGTACAACCGCGAGGCGTACCACCGGATGCTGCAGTTCGTGTACGCCCGGCGGGCCGGAGGTTCGCTGGCCGAGGCGGTCAACTTCGCGCAGTGGGTGTCCTCGAGCGCGCCCGGTCAGTCGGCGCTGCAGGTACTGCCGCTGTATGTGCACGTCGAGCGGTACCGCGAGGAGCGGGGCTACGAGAAGGCGCTCGACCTGCACTGGGCCACCGAGGACGCCACCCGGGACGCCCAGAAGGCGCTGCACGGCTGGTTCGACCACGCGGATCTCGCGACGAGTTCACTGCTGGATCTCAACCATCTGGCGCACGCCCTGTGGGGCGCGCTGCGGTTCTCCGACGCGGCCCGCGTCTTCGAGGCGCTGGGACCGTACTTCACCCCGCTCCCCTGGGCCTACCGCACCCCCGACCCCGCCGACCGCGCCGTCGCTGAAGAAATGTTTCTTCGCGCCCGGGTCCGCTCGCTGGCCGGCGCCCGCGGGCCAAGACCCGGGGTCGGCGGCTGAGCCGGGGTCCTCCCCGGCGTGCCCGACCACCGCTCCCCCAACTGCCCTTCCGCCAGACCGATTTCCCCACCTGTACCACCACCCTCGCCCGCCCCAGCATCCGGGAGGTACATTCATGTCCACGGCATGGTCGAGTTCGGGTCCCGCTCCCCAACGGGATGACGAACAGCGGCTGCGTGAGCTCGGCTATCAACCCGTACTGGCCCGCCGCATGGGCGGGTTCGGCAATTTCGCCATCAGTTTCTCGGTCATCTCCATTCTCTCCGGCTGCATGACGCTGTACGGCTTCGGGCTGGACACCGGAGGCCCCGCGGTCATGATGTGGGGCTGGGCCGGAGTGGGGCTCTTCGTCCTGTGCGTCGGGCTCGCCCTCGCCGAGGTGACCAGCGCGTATCCCACCTCGGGAGCGCTGTACTACATGGCCGACCGGCTGGGCGGACGGACCTGGGGCTGGTACACCGGCTGGCTCAATCTGCTGGGGCTGCTCGGGGCGATCGCCGGAATCGACTACGGCGCCGCCCTGTTCACCGGCGCGCTCTTCAACCTCCAGTGGGGATTCGATCCCACACCGGAATCGACCATGGTCATCTTCGTCTGCATTCTGCTGGTGCACGCGGCGCTGAATCTGTTCGGGGTGCGGCTGGTCAGCGTGCTCAACTCGGTCAGTGTGTGGTGGCATCTGGCCGGCGTCGCCATCATCGTCGGCGCGCTGGCCATCGTGCCCTCCCACCACCAGTCGCCCGAGTTCGTCTTCACCGACTTCGTCAATGACACCGGCTGGTCGAATCCGCTGTACGTGGGCGCGATCGGACTGCTGCTCGCCCAGTACACCTTCTCCGGCTACGACGCCTCCGCGCATCTGTCCGAGGAGACCTCCAACGCCTCCGTCTTCGCCGCCCGGGGGATCGTCCGCGCCATCTGGGTGTCCTGGGTGGCCGGATTCGTGCTGCTGGCCGGGCTCACCTTCGCCATCCAGGACTACGCCGGTACGCAGAAGAGCGCCACCGGAGTGCCCCCGGCGCAGATCCTGATCGACGCCCTGGGGACGAGCGGTGCCACCGCGATGCTGCTCATCGTCATCGTGGCGCAGCTGTTCTGCGGGAACGCCGAGGTGGCGGCGGCCAGCCGGATGGTGTTCGCCTTCAGCCGGGACGGCGCGCTGCCCGGCTCACGGCTGTGGCAGCGGGTCAGCTCCCGCACCCAGACGCCGGTGCACGCGGTCTGGCTGTCGGTGGCGGTCGCGTGTGTGCTGGCCCTGCCGTCCCTGTACTCCGAGACGGCCTACGGCGCGGTGACCGCCATCAACGTCATCGGGATCACCCCCGCCTACGCCATCCCCATCTTCCTGCGGCTGCGCGCCGGGGACCGGTTCCAGCGGGGCCCGTGGCACCTGGGCCGCTGGAGCAAACCGGTGGGCTGGATCGCGGTGGTGTGGGTGGCCGTGGTGACGGTGCTGTTCTGTCTGCCGCAGTCCAGTCCGGTGACGGCCGACTCGATGAACTACGCCTCGATCGCCCTGGCCGTGGTGCTGCTGCTGGCCACGATCTGGTGGTTCGTGGCCCGCCGCTCGTACAACACGCCCTCCGCGTACGGCACGGCGCGCGAACAGGCGGAGATCGCCGAGGGCATCGTCTGAACGTGGCTGTCCGGAACCGGGGTGCGGAGGGATTCCGCACCCCGGTTCCGCGCGATCGGCCTCATCCGGAACGGCGCAGCGAGGCGGCCGGCGGCCGCTCACGGCCGGCGCCGTAGGCGAGGAAGTACGCGGGCCCCCGCTTCAACCAGGGCGCCTTGGTGAGCACCTGGGCCAGCCGCAACGGCTGACCCGCGATGCCCGGTGAACGCCCCTGCAGCAGCGGCTCGATGACCCGTGTGTGGGCGATCCGCTGCAGTAGCTGCGTCCCGGCGGCGGTCGGCCACCGGCGGCGCTGGACGGCGCGTACATCGGCGAGGCCCACGGTGCCCTTCCGCAGCGGCTCGGCCAGATGGCGGGCGGCGGCGACGGCATCCTCGACGGCGAGGTTGATGCCGATCCCGAACACGGGCGACATCGCGTGAGCCGCGTCCCCGATGCACAGCAGTCCGGGGCGGTGCCAGCGGCGGAGCCGGTCCATCCGGACGTCCAGCAGCTTGACCTCGTCCCAGGACCGCGGGCGGGGTTCGCGGTCGGCCACGCCGTGCCGTATCCATGGCGTGGCCTCGGCGAACGAGGCGAGGAACTGGTCGAGGCCCTGGGCGCGCCAGGCGTCGTCGGCGCCCTTGGGGATCAGGGCGGCGCACTGCCAGTAGTCCCCGCGGTCGATCATGGCCGTGAGATAGCGGTCACCGGCGTTGCCCACCAGCCCCTGCGGGTCGCGCTCCTCGCGTGGCAGCCGGAACCACCAGACGTCCATCGGACAGGGGAATTCCCGCAGCCCCAGCTCGGGCAGGGCGCGGGCGAGCGACCCCCGGCCGTCGCAGGCCACGGTGAGGGTGGCGCGCAGCTCGCCGGTGGAGCCGGCGACGCGGTCGCGGTAGCGCACTCCGGTGACCCGTCCGCACTCCATGAGGAAGGAGGTCACCTCGGTGTTCATGCGCAGTTGGAAGGTGGGCTCCCGCTTGGCCTCGTTCGCCAGCAGATCGAGCAGATCCCACTGCGGCACCATCGCGACGTAGTTGTACTTCCCCGGCAGCGAGCTGATCTCGCCGACCGTGAACAGATCGCCGTCCCGTCCGATGGGCAGCCGGATGGAGCGCACATGCCGCTGCGGCAGCGCCGCGAACCGGTCGGCGAGGCCCAGGTCGTCCAGGAGCCGCAGCGTGCTGGGATGGACCGTGTCGCCGCGGAAGTCACGCAGGAAGTCCCCGTGTTTCTCCAGGACGGTGACCTCCACCCCGGCCCGGGCCAGCAGCAGTCCGAGGACCATCCCGGCGGGCCCGCCGCCCACCACACAGCATGTGGTCCGCTCCATCTCACGGCTCCCTTCGACGTCCCCGAGGCCATGGGCACCCTCTCAGGAGGAATTACCCCCTGACGGCACGCCACACCGGGGCCGCGCGTGGGCCCGATCACGATCGGCTTGAATCCTGCCGGGCCCGCGTCCGTATCCCCGCGTGATGGTGTGGGGCGCATAAGGAGGTCTGTATGGCAGCCGAACCCGATCCGGACCGGCCGGCCGGGCGCGAGGTGCTCGAGCCGACCGCGATCTTCCGTGCGACGCCGGAGTACGACGACGACTCGGAGGGGCCGGTCGAGGGATGGATGGAGGAGCTCGACCTCTTCCGGCCGCCGGGCACCGAACTTCCCCCGAGGCGCCGCCCATGGCGGATGCGGACACCCAGGAGATCACCGGCGGTCCGGCCGCGGCCGACGCCTGGCCGGTTCAGGGGGCACCGGCCGAGCCGCCCCGTCCGGCCGAGCCGCCCGCCCCGGCCGGGCGGCACTACCCCAGGGCCGCCCTGCTGGTGCTGGCCGGAATCGGCGCGGGGGTCGCCCTCTCGCTGGTGGTGATGGTGCCCCGGGACTCGGCGTCCGGTGCGGCCGAGGGCGGTGCGTCGGCCACGCCGACGGCGCCCCCGACCTCCGCCGCGCCGGGGACGCCGAGCGCGCCCGCCTCGCAGCCGCCGGACGGCGCGTTACCGCCGCCGGGCGATCCGGGCGATGTGCTGACCCTCGGGGACACCGGCCCTGAGGTGACCGAGCTCCAGAAGCGGCTGCTGCGGATTCCGAACGTGTATCAGGACGGGCCGGTCAACGGGCAGTACGACCAGACCCTGGCCCAGGCCGTCTCCCGGTTCCAGGTGTGGTACGGGATCCGGGGCGACGCGAACGGGGTGTACGGGTCCGCCACGCGACAGCAGTTGGAGTCCCGCACCTGACCCTTGCGCCGTCGGCCGGGGGACCATCGACCGGGACCGCCGACCGAGGTCGTCAGACGGCGCCGAAGACCTGCGTCCAGTACGTGCCCGCGCGGCTGCCGGTGGCGTGGCCGACGCCGATATGGGTGAAGTCGGGCTTCAGGATGTTGGCGCGATGGCCCGGGCTGTTCATCCAGCCGCGCACCACCTCCGCCGGGGAGCGCTGGCCGCATGCGATGTTCTCGCCGATGCCGCGGTGCGTGGCCCCGGCGGCTCGCGCCCGGTCCCAGGGCTGATGTCCTTCGGGGCCGGTGTGGGAGTAGAAGTCGCGGGCCACCATGTCATCGCTGTGCGCCTGCGCGGCCGCCGTCAGCCGCGGGTCCGGGGCGAGCGGTGCCAGCCGGGCGGCGGCGCGCTCCGCGTTGGTGAGGGCGATGACCTCGGATGCCAGACGCAGCAGTCCGTCCGGGGTGAACGGCCGGGCCCATACCGCCGTCCAGTAGACGTCCCCGGTGGTGGAGCCGTCGGCCCGGCCGATGCCCAGGTGGACGAGGGCCGGATCGTGGAACGGGCCCCGGCTCTCGTCGCCTTCGAGGCAGTAGTCCACGAACTCCCGCGGGGTGCGCGGCCCGGAGACGATGTGCTCGGCGATGGTCAGCGGGGTGTATCCGTGCGCGGCGATCCGGTGGAAGAGCGATGTACCGTCCGGGGTCTCCAGCGCCAACGCACCGTGGGCGGCCATGGCCCGGGCGTGCGCCTCGGCTGCGGCGGTCAGCCGTCCGTCAAGGGCCACGGGGGCGGCCCGGGCCCGTGCCCGCCCCGCGTTCACCACCTCCAGGGCGTGTCGTGAGGCCCCGTCGGCGGGCGGGTAGGAAGGAGGCGCGGGCATGCCCCGGGCGGAAGGCGCGGTCCCGGCCCGAGTGGTCGGCGGGGGCGTGGGCCGAGTGGTCGGCCCGGGCGGGGGCGGGGCTCCGTCGTCGGCGACATCCACGCCGAAGTCCCGCGCCACACCGGCCAGTCCGTCGGCGTACCCCTGGCCGATCGCCCGCACCTTCCATCCGCCACCGCGACGGTAGATCTCGGCGAGCAGCAGCACCGTCTCCGCCGCGGGGCGCGGCGGGGCGAACCGGGCCAGCCGCGCTCCCCGCTCGTCCAGGACGCTCAGCACGGGCGCCGGCAGCCGCCCGAGCGGGGTGCCCGGGTCGGCGGGGCTGATGACGAGGGTGACCCGGGCGGCGCCGGGCCGCAGCCCCCGGGGCCGCAGGGTGACGGTGTCGCCGTCCAGCCGGGCGCCGGGCGCGGTGGGCTGGTTGAAGAAGACGAAGTCACCGTCACCCGCGACCTTGCCGTCCTCGCCGGTGATCAGCGCGGACAGGTCGAACGGGCCCGGCACCCGGATGGTCAGCGCGCCGTCGGGCAGCGCCTGGTTTCCGCCGGGCACCAACTCGCCCATGTCCGCTCCTCACCGCCGCGTATCTGGAGGCAACGCGTCATGAAGGCAACGCCCGGGCGCGCGCGGCGGTTCCGGCATGTGCTCCCGGTGGTTCGGCGGTGAGGGCGGTCGTCAGGCCGGCACCGCGACGTACTTGTACTCCAGGAACTCGTCGATGCCGACGCGGCCGCCCTCGCGTCCGAGCCCGGACTGTTTGACGCCGCCGAAGGGGGCCGCGGGGTTGGAGACCAGACCGGTGTTGAGGCCGACCATGCCGACCTCGAGCCGCTCGCTCACCCGCAGCGAACGGCTGAGGTCCTGGGTGAACACATAGCCCACCAGGCCCCATTCGGTGCTGTTGGCGGTGGCGACGACCTCGTCCTCGTCTTCGAAGGTGAGAACGGCCGCGACCGGACCGAAGATCTCGGTCCCCATCAGCCGGCTGGCCGGGGAGACGCCGGTGAGCACCGTGGGCGGGTAGAAGCAGCCGGGGCCCTCGGGGGTGCTGCCGCCGACCAGGACCTCGGCACCGCGCGCCACGGCGTCCGCGACGAGCTCCTCGACCTTGGCACGGCCGGCCTGGTCGATCAGCGGCCCGACGTCGACACCGGCCCGGCTGCCGGGGCCGACCTCCAGCGCGCCCATGCGGCGGGCGAGCCGGTCGGCGAACTCGGCCGCGACGGAGGAGTGGACGAAGAACCGGTTGGCCGCCGTGCACGCCTCGCCCATGTTGCGCATCTTGGCGGTCATGGCGCCCTCGACCGCGACGTCGAGGTCGGCGTCCTCGAAGACGATGAAGGGGGCGTTGCCGCCGAGCTCCATGGAGGTGCGGACCACCGCGGGCGCGCACTGGGCGAGCAGGGTGCGGCCAACCTGGGTGGAACCGGTGAAGGAGAGCTTGCGGACGTGTCCGCCGGTCAGCAGCGGCTCCACGACCTCGCCCGCGCGGGAGGTCGTGACCACGTTGAGCACCCCGGCCGGAAGCCCCGCCTCCGCCAGGATGCCGGCCAGCGCGAGGCTGGACAGCGGGGTCTGCGGGGCGGGCTTGAGCACCATGGTGCAGCCCGCGGCGATGGCGGGGCCGATCTTGCGGGTGCCCATGGCCAGCGGGAAGTTCCACGGCGTGACGAGCAGACAGGGGCCGACCGGGCGGCGCATCAGCAGCATGCGGTTCCTGCCGTCCGGCAGCGTGGAGAACCCGCCCTCGATGCGCACGGCCTCTTCCGAGAACCAGCGGAAGAACTCCGCGGCGTAGGCCGCCTCGCCCCGCGCCTCGGCCAGCGGCTTGCCCATCTCGGCCGTCATCAGCGCGGCGAGCGCGTCGGCCCGCTCCATGATCAGCTCATAGGCGCGGCGCAGGATCTCGCTGCGCGCGCGGGGCGCGGTGGCCGCCCACTTCTCCTGGGCGTCCTCGGCGGCGGCCAGGGCGCGCTGTCCGTCGGCGGGGGCGGCGTCGGCGACCTCGCACAGCACCTCACCGGTGGCCGGGTCGTCGACCGGCATGGTCTGACCGCCGGCCGCGTCGGACCACGACCCGGCGATGTAGAGCTGCTTGGGCACCGCCGCGAGGACCTCGGCGGCCGAGGGGTACGAGGGGGTGGACATAGGGGCAATCTCCTTCGTGACCGCCGCCGGTCCGAGGGGTTCGGACCGGCGGGCGGATCGGGCTCCCGTTGGGCGATGTGCGGTGCGCGTCAGGAGTCCGCTGTTCCGGCGCTGACGGCGGCGGACCAGGCGCGCAGACCCTCGTCGATCGCCGCTTCGTCGACGACGAGGGCGGGGATCATCCGGACCACATGGTTCCAGGCCCCGCACAGGAGCAGCAACAGTCCCTCGTCCACGGCGGCGCGCTGTACCCGGGCCGCGGTCGCCGGGTCCGGCTCCCCGTCCTCGGTGACGAACTCGCTGGCCAGCATGAGGCCGAGGCCGCGCACATCGCCGATGGCCGGGGTCTTGGCGGCCACGTCCTCCAGACCGCTGCGCAGCCGCGCCCCCATGGCCTCGGCGTTGGCCACCAGGTTCTCCTCGCGGACCACGTCGAGGGTGGCGGCGGCGGCCGCGCAGGCCACGGCGTTGGCGCCGTAGGTGCCGCCCTGGGAGCCGGGCCATGCCTTGCTCATCAGCTCCTCGGAGGCGGCGATGCCGGACAGCGGGAAGCCGCTGGCCAGTCCCTTGGCGGTGACCAGGATGTCGGGGCGGATGCCGAAGTGGTCATGGCCCCAGAACCGTCCGGTGCGGCCCACCCCGGTCTGCACCTCGTCCAGGATCAGCAGGAAGCCATGGCGGTCGGCCCGCTCCCGCAGGCCCTGCAGGAAGCCCTCGGTGGCGGGTACGTAGCCGCCCTCGCCGAGCACCGGTTCGACGATGATCGCGGCGGTGTCGTCGGGCGGGGAGATGGTCTGCAGGACGTAGTCCAGCTCCCGCAGGGCGAACCCGGTCGCGGTCTCCTCGTCCCAGCCGTACCGGTAGGCCGTGGGAAACGGAGTCACCACGACGCCGCTCATCAGGGGCGAGAAGCCGGAGCGGAAACGGGTGCCGGAGGTGGTCATGGAGGCGGCGGCCACCGTGCGGCCGTGGAATCCGCCGTGGCAGACCAGGACGTTGGGCCGGCCGGTGGCCTGGCGGGCGAGGCGCAGGGCCGATTCGACGGCCTCGCTGCCGGAGTTGGAGAAGAACAGACTGTCGAGGCCGGTGGGAAGCACCTCGCCCAGCTTCTCGACCAGCCGCCGCAGCGGTGGGTGCATGACGGTCGTGTACTGGCCGTGGATGAGCGTGCCCACCTGCTCCTGCGCGGCGGCGACGACCCGCGGATGGCAGTGCCCGGTGCTGGTGACGCCGATGCCCGCGGTGAAGTCGAGGTATCGCCGCCCGTCCTCGCCGTCGATGTAGGCGCCCTCTCCTCGGACGGCGACCACCGGAGTGGCTTGACGGAGCTGCGGCGACAGATTGGTCATGTTCTCTCCCACACGCACAGGTCGGCGATGCGCTCGGACACTTCGAGGGTGAGGGGGCGAACCCGGTCAGGACAATGATCACTGTGTCGCGGGGTGGTGATCGGTATGGACGATCTGTCAACGAGCTCCCCCACAGGTCTTGTCAAGACTCCGGGCGGGCTCATGGTTGCGCTCGGCGCGGGGGCTTGCCAGAGTGAGCGGCATGAACGGCTCCGGCGGCACCGCGTACGACGCCGCAGGACGGCCGCCGTCCCGTCCCGCCGGGCCCCCGCGGGTCCCGGGGCGCTCCCCGCTCAGCCTCGCCGATGTGCTGCGGCTTCCGGTGCTGGCCGCCGGGGTGCCGGAGGTGGTGTCCGGTCATGGGCAGCTGTCCCGGCCGGTCCGCTGGGTGCATGTCACCGAACTGCTCGACCCGGCGTCCTTCCTCAAGGGCGGGGAGCTGGTGCTGACCACCGGGATGCCGCTGCCCGAGGACCCGGCGCTGGTCCGCCGGTATGTCGACGAGCTCGCGGACATCGGCGCCGCCGGGCTGGTCATCGAGCTGGTGCGGCGCTACCACCGGCCGCCGTCGGAGCTGGTACGGGCCTGTCTGGCGCGGGACTTCCCGCTCGTCCTGCTCTCTCGGACCGTGAACTTCGTGGAGGTCACCCAGGTGCTCCACTCCCTGATCGTCGGCAGCCAGGTGGAGAGCCTGCGCCGGGCCCAGGACGTCCATGACACCTTCACCGCGCTGACCCTGCGGGGCGCCGGGCCCGAGGAGGTGGTGGACATGGCGGCCGAGATGAGCGGACATCCCGTGGTGCTGGAGAACCTGGTGCACCAGGCCGTGATCTGCGGTTCGCCGGGGCGCGGGGTGGAGGGGGCGCTGACCGGCTGGGAGCGGCGCTCACGCGCCACGCCCTCGCCCGACCGGACCGGACTGAGCGGTCCGGAGGACTGGCTGGTGACCGCGGTGGAGTACCGGGGCGAGCGGTGGGGGCGGCTGCTGATGCTCCCGGACGGGGCCGGGCACTCGGCGGTCGGCCCCGAGGACGCGATGGTCCTGGAGCGCACCGCCACGGCCCTGACCATCGCCCGGCTCACCCATCACACCCGCTGGGAGCGGCGGGCCCAGCGCACGCTGCTGCTGGACCTGGTGGAGCAGCGCTGCCGCTCGATGGGGGAGGCCCGGGCCCGGGCCGAGGCGCTGGGCGTGCCGGTCGCGGGCCGGAGGCTGATGGTAGTGCTGGTCAGCCCCGGCCCCGGCGCCGGGGAGACCACCGAGCTGGAGGACCGGCTGACCGACGAGCTGGGGGCGGCCGGGGCCGCCGTGCTGGTCGGCGCGGTGCCCGGTGACCACATAGGGGTTCTGCTGGCCCTGCCCGCCGCCACGCCCTGGCGGCCACTGGTGGAGCGGCTGAGCCGGTCGGTGCGCGAATCCCGTCCGGATGCCGTGATCAGCGTCGGCTCGGAGGTGTCGGAGCTGGCGCAGACCGCCCGGTCGTTCCAGCAGGCGGCGCGGGTCGCGGACGCCGCCGTTCCGGGGACGCCGGACAAGGCGTTCCACGAGCTGTCCGATATCGGGCTGCGGCAGTTGCTGTACGCGCTACGCGGCGATGTGCGGCTCCAGGAGTTCGTGGAGCGGCAGTTGGGACGGCTGGTGGACTACGACGAGCGGCACGGCACCGATCTGCTGCCGGTGCTGCACACCTTCCTGGACGCGGCGGGCAACAAGACAGTGGCCGCCAAGCGCGCGAACCTGTCCCGCCAGGCGTTCTACCAGCGGCTGCACTCGATAGAGCGGGTGCTCGGCTGCGATCTGGAGTCGGGTGAGCAGCGCACCCAACTCCATGTGGCGCTCACCGCCTTCCGTCTGTTGCGGCTGTCCCGGGGCCCGGCCCCGTCCTGACATGGCGACGCGCCGTGGCCGGCCCGGATCCGGGCCGGCCATGGCGCGTTTGTCTGCACCCGCGGGGCGCGCGTCATTTGACGAAGTCGTCGACGACCTTTGGCGGCCAGCAGCCCACGTTGAGGACGCCTATGGAGTAGGCGCGGGAGACGAGGGCGGCCCGGTTGGGCACCCGAAGCTTCCGCAGCAGCCGTGTCACGTGGTACTCGACACCCTGCCGGCTGAGGTAGAGCCGGGAGGCCAGCGGGATCGTGGAGAGCCCGGCGGCGATGCCCTCCAGAATGCGCGCCTCGGTCTCGGTGAGGAGCTTCTTACGGTCGGTGACCATGTCGACCTCCTCGCCGCCCGCCGTGGGCCGCAGCACCACCAGGATCGAGGCCACATGGGCGGAGCCCTCGCGCACGGCGACCGCCGTGAGCCCGCTGGTGAAGGCGGCCCCCTCGGCCCCGATGGCCACCACATGAGTGGTGAACCGGTGACGGGAGCCGTCGAGGAGCCGGCTGAACTGCCGCTTCACCGCCTGCCGCACACTGGGGTGCAGAAGGTCACTGAAGTCACGGCCGCACACGTCCGTGGAGGCGTCGTCGAACTGCCGGAAGAACTCCCGGTTCGCCTGCTGGACGGTGAGCGACGGGTCAAGACAGACGACACAGGCCCCTGGCTGGTCGAACTGGCGCAATAGATCCGTGTACTCGGTCTGCTCGTGTCCAAGCTCGTGGGGGGTTGGCCGAGCCGAATCGGTCAGTAAAGGCAATGCCAAGGGACTGCCATCCCTTCCTAATTCTCAGAATTCGGAATCGAATACCAGATATTCAATTCCAAATGTTCATTTCAGAATTGAGACTAGGGATCTACGAGCACGGAAGTCAACGTCAACAGGGGTGTCGCCCCCCAATCCCGTGGTGGGGTGCCCGAAGGTTCGGTCCGCACCCCACCCCTTCGGTGGGCCGGTACGGTCGGTTCACGAATCCTCGTCAAACACCGACCAATTATCGCCGTTAACGCTACGTTCATGAATCCATGCGAGGCAGCAGCTCGATGAGCTCGCGGCGTCCGGAGACGCCCAGTTTGCGATAGGAACTCGTCAGGTGCTTCTCGACGGCGCGGGAGCTCACCCCCAGCTCGGCGGCGGCCTCCTGGTTGGTGAGGCCGCGTCCCACGAGGGAGGCCACGGTGCGCTCGGTACGGGTGAGGGCCGCCTCCGGCGGGGCGGCCGACGCACCGCTGCCATCCGCGGCGCGGATCCGCTCGACCAGCCAGGGCACCCCGCACGCCGCGGCCAGCGCCCCGGCCTCCTGGAGTACCGCCGCCGCTTCGCCACCCGATCTCAGCTGCCGGCCCAGCAGCAGGAGCGTACGGGCGAGTTCCAGTTCATCGGCCGAGGCGCGCAGCACATCGACCGATTCACGCAGCAGCCGCACCCCCTGGTCACCACCGATCAGCCGGGCCTTCACCCGCAGCGCGCGGCCGAGCGCCACCGGGGCGCCCCACTCCTTCGCCCGCAGCAGCTCCTCCTCGGCCAGCGCCCCGGCCGCGCCGGGGTCGCCGACGCGCCGGTGGAGTTCGGCCGCCCAGGGCCGCCAGGCGAAGAGCACGGGGTTGCGCCAGCCCGAAGCCTCCAGCTGCCGACCGCAGGCCAGGAGGGTTTCCAGGGCGGAGGTCCAGCGTCCGTTCCCGGCGTCCTGCGCCGCCTTGGCGAACTGCAGCGTGGCGGTCAGGGCCAGGCTCGAGGAGCGGCGCCGCCCGGGGCCGTCCAGAATCCGCTCGATCAGTACGGGGTCCTGAAGGTCCAGGGCGACGCGGGTGAGGGCGAGGGTGGAGACGACCCCGGCCTCCTGCCAGTGCACCTCGGCCAGCCGCACGGCGCGCTCGGCGTACTCACGCGCCTGGGAGACGCGCCCCCGGGCGCTGAGCACCATGGCCTGCTGGACGTTGACGAGCGCGTCGGCGACCGTGCCGCCCTGCCGCCGCGTCTGCTGTTCCATCGCGAGCCAGGAGCTGATCCCCCGTACCGAATCGGCGGCGACCAGCCCGATCACCACCAGCGGCAGCGGGGTGTGGACCTGTTCTGAGGTGGCCGGTTCGCGCTCCAGGATGCGGTTCGCCAGCCGGGAGACCTCGGCCGCGGACCATCGGGCGGTGAGCACCGCCGAGTTGAGCAGCACCGCCGTCAGCTCACGCTCGGCGGCGGTGATCAGCGCCGGCTCCTCCCCCAGCGCGGACAGGCGCTCCACCGCGGCGGCCAGCTCCGCCGGATCCTCGTGCCCGGCGTGCCGCAGCCGCGCCTCGAGCCGCAGCGCCACATCGCGCGCCGTGCCCTCCAGCGAGGTGGCGGGCCCCAGGTCCTCGGCGACCTGGTGCAGCAGATCGATGGCCGACGGGGGGCCCAGGCCCACGATGGTCGGCGAGATCCGCAGGGCGGCGGCGGCCCGGAGCCGGGGCGTGGTCAGCAGGGGTATCGCCTGGGAGATATGGCGTTCGCAGGCGGCCGGGTCGAAGCCGCGCTCCGCGGTGGCCAGATCGATCAGCAGCCGGGCCCGGCCCTCCCCCGCCAGCGAGCCGTCCAGAAGGGCGCGGCGCAGATAGCGGGCGGCGGTACGGGGCGCTCCGCGGCGCAGCGCGGTGTCCGCCGCGGCCCGCAGCACCTCCACCGCCCAAGGATGGCCCGAGTTGGTGACGGCCATGAGCTGGGCCGCGACCAGCTCGGCGGGGCGTCCGTTGTGGTAGAGCAGGGCCGCGGCGGCGTCGTGCAGCCGCTCCCGTTCCGCCACGGTCATCGAGGACTCGACCGCGTCCTGCACCACCCGGTGGAGGAAGCGCGGCTCCTGCTCGGCGGCGAGCAGCCCCACCTCGTGGAGGTCGCGCAGCGTGGCCAGGAAGCCGATCGGATCCAGCCCGGCCAGCCGGGCCAGCAGGTCCGGTTCCGCCTGGCCGCCGAGGACCGCGATGGCCGCGGCCAGATCCCGCGCCGGCCGCGGCTGGACGCGCAGGGAGCCGGCCAGCCGCTCGCGCAGCAGGGCGGGGCGCAGTGAGCGGACCGCCTCGACCTGCCCGGCGGTGGGCCGCAGGCCGCCCGCGGCCAGGTCCGCCAGCACCGACTTCAGGAACAGCGGGTTGCCCGCGGAGGTCTCATGGCAGGCGCGGGCGAACTCCTCGTCCCCCGGCACGCCGAACTGCTCGTGGATCACTTCCTTGGTGGCGACCAGCGACAGCGGCGCGGGGCGCAGCACCCGCCGCGCCGCGTCGACCACCTCCCGCAGCAGAGGGTCGCCGGGGCGCCGGTAGCCGTCCCGCAGCCCGCAGACGACCACGGCGCGCAGCCCGTGCAACCGCTTGACGAGGAAGGCGAGCCAGCGCAGCGACGGCGCGTCGACCCACTGCAGATCGTCCACCAGGATGAGCAGCGGACTGTCGGCGCTGACGGCGGCCAGCGCCGAGCGCAGGCCGTACAGCGCCTCCTCGGGCATGGTGAGGGTTCCGCCGTCGTCGAGCAGCGGGACGTCGTCGGAGAAGACCGTCCGGTAGAGGTCGCCCTCTTCCCCCAGCCGGGACTCGTGGAGTTCCCCCGGGGCACCGGTCAGCAGGCTGTCGAAGAGCTGGCGGACCACGCCGAGGGTGAAGTCCTGCTCCACCGGCGCGGCGTTGGCGCGCAGGACGCGGATCTCCTCGCCGTCGGCGAGCATCGGCAGCTGCTGCAGCAGCGCGGTCCGGCCGATGCCCATGGGGCCGGTGAGCAACACCAGCGACGAGTCGCCCGCCGCCGCGGCCCGCAGGGCCTCCGCGACCTGGGCCAGTTCGGCCTCCCGTTCAAGCAACATCCGTTCCGCCTCCCTCTGCCGCCCGCAGCAACGCGATCAGCTCTGCTCGGCCGCTGATCCCCAGCTTCCGGTACGCGCCGCTGAGCCTCAGCTCCACGGTGCGTCTGGTGACAGAGAGGGTTTCCGCTATCTCCCGGTTGCCATGGCCGAGTCCGACAAGGGCCGCGGTGCGCTGCTCGGGTTCGGTCAGACTCGCCCACGCCGGATGCGGAACGCGTCCGCGAACGGCGGACGGCCCGGCCCGCTCGGACAGCGCGCGCACGCGTGCGACCAGCCGGCTGGAGGACCGGTGGGCGATGACGAAGCTGAACAACTCGGCCACCAGGGGGGCCGCGGCCTGCGGGTTCCCCGCGTCGAGCTCGGCCGTGGCCAGCTCCATCAGGGACCCCGCGTAGGCGAGCCGGGCCGGGGTGCCGCGCAGGGTGGCCACCGCCTCGCGGAGACGGTCGACCTGCCCCTCGCGGGCCACCCGTCCGGCGCCCAGCTGAGCCCAGCCGATCGTGTTGGGGGCGCCCCATAACCGGGCCAGCGCGAGCTCCTCATCGGTGAGCCGCCGTGCCTCCTCGTGGTCGCCCAGGGCGTCGTGGACCCGGGCGGCCATCGAACGCCATGGCATCAGCGCGGGGTTGATCCGCCCGCGGCCCAGCTCCCATCTGCCGGTGGACCGGAACAGCTCCAGCGCCTCGGGCAGCCGGTCGTCCTTGACGGCCACCAGCGCCCTGGCGAAGAGCAGATAGCCCCAGGACGCACCCTCCCGCGACTCGGCGGGCGCGGACGCGCCCGCGAGCACACTGGCCTGGCCGACATCGCCGTTCTCCAGGGCGATGAGGATCCGGATGGCCATCAGATACGGGACGGTGTGGCGATGCCAGAGGGAGCGCGGCAGTGACCGCTCCGCGGCGGCCACGTCCCGTTCGGCCATGTCGAGCCGGCCGCGCCGCAGGTTCAGCTCGCCGCGGACGGCCAGCGCCTGGGCGGCGGCCGCGCGGGCGTGCCGCCTGCGCAGATCGGTGTGGAGCACGTCCAGCCGGACCTCGGCCTCGTCCAGGTCGTCGGTCAGCAGCAGGGTCCGGGCGGCGGTGAGCCGGGGCAGGATCAGGGCCCCCGCCGTGCCGTCCACGGTGAAGACCCGCTGGGCCAGCGCCCGGGCGGTGGGCAGGTCCTCGCCGCGCAGGGCCAGGCGCCAGGCGAGCGCCGCGGCCTGTACCGGGCAGGTGGGGTCGGCGGGCAGCGGTGGGATGCCGTCCGGGACCAGATCGGTGTCCTCCTGCCCGACGGACTCGGTGAGCCAGAACAGCCCGGCCAGGGCCCCTCGTTCCTCGCCGTCGGTAAAGGGCAGCACATCGGCGATCGCGCGGCGCAGAGCCTTGTCGTCACCGCGGGAGAGCCCCAGGTCGGCGGCGCGTACCCGGATCCGGCCGGGCCCGTCGTCGCCGGTGCGGATGATCTCCGCCAGCCGGCGGCCCGCGGCCTCGGGGACGGCCAGCACTTCGATGGCGGCCAGTTCCAGGCCCAACTGGGCACGCGACGCCGGGTCCAGCGGCTCCTCCAGCGCCCGCGACAGACAGGCGATCGCCTGGGCGGTCCGGCCCCCGCGCAGTGCGGCGGCGCAGGTGCGGCGCAGTACCGGGATCACCCAGGGCTCGTCGACCGGGCGGGCGGCGAGCAGCAGCCGGGCGATGTCCTCGTCGGGTACGGCCGCCCGGTAGGCCAACTCGGCGGCGCGGGCGTGCAGTTCGGCCCGCTCGTCACCGGGCATCTCGGCGAGGATCCAGCTCCGCGCCTCGGGCCGGCTCAGCCGGAGCCCGGTGTCGGTGGCGGTGGCGAGTCCGCTTTCCTGGAGTGCCTCGGGCAGTCCGGGCTCGCCGGCGGCGCGGGGGTCCGCGAGCGCGTACAGCAGGGACAGGTCCAGCAGATCGCCGCAGACGGCGAGGGCGCGGACGACGGCGACGGCCGTGTCGGACAGCGCTCCGAGTGCGCGGACGGCGTGTTCACCGCTGACGGCCTCGGCGATCGTGCGCAGTTCCGGCACCCGCCCGGCCACCGGTGCGTATCCGCGTCTGATGAAGCGTCTCAGCGCCTCGGACAGCACCTCGGGATTGCCCGCGCTCGCCTCCAGGGCGGCCGAGGTGAAGGCTGTCTCGCCGGGGCGGTCGCAGATCAGCGCCACCGTGGCGGCCACATCGCGCGGAGCGAGCGGGGCCAGCTCGACTTCGAGGGTGATCACTTGGTGTGGCGCGGTGGAGAGGGGGCAGGCGCCGGGGCAGAGCCGTCCGGTGCCGCTCACCAGCAGGGCGATCCGGGCGTCGGGCAGGCGCCGGATGAGCGCCCCGAACCAGCGCAGCGAGGCCGGGTCCAGCCATTCCACATCGTCGACCACCAGCAGCGTGGGCTGTCCACGCGCGGTCCGTAGCAACTCGGTGAGGCCCGGTAAGCGGCTCTTGGGCCCCCGTCCGGTCAGGGCCTTCAGCGAGCCGTCGGTGAGTCCGTCCATCGGGGCCAGCAGCTGGGCCACCACGCCGTAGCGCACCTCGCGCTCGCCCGGCGTCGCCTGGGCGCGCAGAACGCGGTAGCCCTGGTCCTCGGCCAGCCGGGCGGCGAGGTTCAGCAGGCGGCTCTGTCCATAGCCTGGCCTGCCGATCAGCGTCACCACCGAGGAACGGCCCCTGCCGAGATCGGCGACGGTCTGGGCAAGCATGGCCTGCTCTCGTTCACGGCCGGGGAACGGGAGCCCATTGAGCTGCATGGTGTGACTATATGCCTGGGGCGGGGTGCGGACGTGGCACCCGGTCCCGCGTGCGCGTCAGCGTCGGCCGCGGGAAGCGAAGACCCACGCCGGTGCCTGTGGGTCGGGAAGGCTCGGGCTGTTCAGCACCGCGGCCAGCTCACCGCGCTGACCGACACTCAGCTTCCGGTAGACGCTGGTGAGATGGGTCTCGACGGTGCGTACGGTGACGAACAGCGACTCGGCGATCTCACGGTTGCCCGCCCGCGCGAGGCCATTTGGGCCACTTTGTGCTCGGTGCCGGTGAGCAGGTCGACCGGTGAGGCGGTGATCTCGCGCATCCGGCCGCCCGCGGCGACCAGCCGGTTACGGGCGTCCTTGGCGAGCGCGAGCGCGCCGCAGCCCTGGGCGAGGTCGACGGCCGAGCGCAGCCGCTCCCGGGCGTCGCGCGGGCGCCCGATGTCCAGCAGCGCGCCGCCGAGCAGGAACTCGGCCCGGGCGTGCTCGGCGCGGGCGGGCGACCCGGAGAGGTGCTCGACCGCCTCGGTGAGATGCGCGATGCCCTCCTCGCCGGGGGTGGTCACCCCGCGGGCGAGGGCGGCGAGTCCGAAGGCGCGCGGGGTGCTCCAGCGGCGGGCCAGCTCGGCGCCGTGCTCGACCAGGTCCCGCGCCTCGTCCGCCCGCTTCTCCGCCGCGAGCACACAGGCCGCCTCGGTCCACCAGGGCAGGAACGCCGGGTTGGCGAAACCGGAATCCTCCAGGGAGGCACCGCAGTCGAGCAGCAGCCGCAGCGCGGTGGCACCGTCGCCGAGCGCCCAGCGGGCCCGGGCGCGGGCCATGAGATACCAGTGGTACTCCATGACGAACCCGTCCAGGTTCGGCCGGGTGACGGCGGCCAGCAGCTGCTCGGCCCGCTCCGGTTCGCCCCGGTCGATCAGGATCGTCGCCAGCGCGGTCTGGGGCATGGTCACATTGCCGCTCCAGCGCTCCTCGCCGATGATCTCGACGGCGGTCTGGGCGTCGGCGAGCGCGTCGGGGATCGCGCCGAAACCATGCAGCAGCATGGCGCGGTAGGACAGGGTGATCACATACGACCACACCGCGGCGTTGTCCTGGCCCTGGCGCAGCGCGTGGTCCAGCGCCTCCATCGCCCCCTCGACCTCGTCGGCCAGGCCCAGGGTGAACGCGGAGAAGAGCAGCGACCAGTTGTCGAGCCGGTCCGAGGAGTCCAGTGCGCGGCGGGCCTGTTCCACGGTCCGCCGCACCGAGCGGCCCTCCATCGCGGACAGGACCGTCATCATGGCGAGCAGCTGCCGCTGGGCGGGGGTGTCCCCGGAGGGTTCGGGAATCCGCGCGAAGCGCTCCCGGACCGTGTGGATCGTGGCCTTCTCGTCGGATCCGCTGATCAGCAGCGCCGATTGGACGAGGGTGCGCAGCTCACGGTCGCGCGGATCGGGGTCGGGCCCCAGCTCGTCCTCGAGCTCGTCGAGCACCTCGCTGAGCACCCGGACGGCGGTCGGCGACTGCTGGACGGTGAGGCAGGTGAGGCCGAACTGCACGGCGATGGGCGCCTTGGTACGGACGTCGGTCGCCAGCGTGAGCGCGCGCCTGAGCAGGCGGATGGCCTCGGCGGGATTGATCTCCGCGAGCGCCTTGGCGAGCGGGACATGGGCCGACAGGCTGTCCGGCTCCGCCTCCAGGACGCGGTAGAGATAGCGGGCGGCGGCCTCCGGGGCGCCGCGGTGCTCGGCCTGGACGGCGGCCTCCCGCAGCACCCAGCCCATCCACGGCTGAGGGGTGCCGGGCACCAGCAGCACCTGGTTGGCGACCTCCTCGGCGGGCCGTCCGGCATCGCTCAGCAGCAGGGCCGCCCGGGCGCGCAGCTCGGCCAGCGGCTCCTCCCCGGCGGCCTCCAGCACCGCGGAGCGCACCACGTCATGGGCCAGGTCCGCCCGGTCCGGTGCCATCACCTCGGCCCCGCGCAGCAGTTCCACGGCCTCCGCGACCCGGGCCGCGGGCACCCCGGCCAGCGCGCCGATGTGCTCCACGTCCTCCTCGCCGAGCACCGCGATGGCGGTGGCCACGTCCCGGACCCAGCCGGGCCGGGCGTCGAAGAGGGCGCGCACGGACAGGGCGACCACGTACTGCCCGACCTCGGCGATCTCGCGCAGGCCGCTCTCGTCGGGTGAGACGCCCTTGGTCCGCAGCTCGCGCAGCAGCCGGGTGACGGTAAGCGGATTGCCGCCGCAGACGGCGGCGGCGCGCCCGGCGAAGGCGTGCGCGACGGGGGCCGCGAAGACCTGGCGGGCCATTTCGGCCACTTCGAAGTCGGTCAGCGGGTCGAGGCGGATCACCGAGGAGCGGGGCTGGGCGAGGATGTCCGCCAGGGCCGCGGGGGCGACCGGTTCCTCCTCGGTGCGCTGGGCCAGCACCACCAGCAGCGGCAGCTCGTCGGCCCGGCGCAGCAGGAAGTCGATCCAGCGCAGGGACCGCTCGTCGCACCAGTGCACATCGTCCAGGACGAGCACGAGCGGGCCCTGGGTCATCAGGTTGGCAGCGAGCCAGTACAGGCCGTGCAGCACCGGGTAGACGGAGGCGGCCGTGGACGGCCCCTCCTCGCCCGGGTGGGGGCTGAGCGCGGGAAGGGCGCGGCGGGCGCTGCCGCGCAGCAGCGGGGAATCCTGGGCATCCCCGGCCGCGAGCCCGAGTCCCCCGAAGAGGGCGCGCACTCCGCTGTAGCCGGCGCCGGCCACCACCTCACCGCAGGTGCCGTGCAGAACGGTCATCTTCCGGCAGACGTCGCTGTCGAGGAACGCGCGCAGCAGACTGGTCTTGCCGATTCCTGCCGGGCCCGACAGGACCACCAGACCGGAACGGCCGTTGCGGGCGGCCTCCGCGTGGGTGGTCAGCGCCGCGAGTTCGGCAGCGCGCCCGACCAGCGCGCCCGGTAAACCGGAATCGATTTTCCGGTCCACCACGCAGCCTCCTCGAGCCACAAAAAGCGAATAACTTTCCGGAAAAGTGTGCTACTGCCGCGATCAGGAGGCTACATGACCGCTGTCATGACGATCAATATCGATCAGTGAGGCCCGGAGACGGAAGGCGTGGTGAGGGCGATCACCATTCCGTCCCCGGGCCTTTCGGTATCACTGTGTGGGTACGAGGCATGAAGTCGTCTATGGCATCTCCTTTCGTCGGCTCACGTTCACGGGGTCATGTGCCCTTCTTCCAGGGCGGCTTCCAGCGCGAGGGCAGGTGGGTGGAGCTCGAACCAGACGACCTTGCCCGCCGCCGTGCAGGTGGAGCCCCAGCAGCGGGAGAGCAGGTCCAGCAGATGGAGTCCGCGGCCGCCTTCGTCATCGCCGCATGTCCGGCGCACCCGGGGCTGCCCGGGGTCCTCATCCGCCACCTCGCACCGGAAGGCGCGGTCGACGGAGCACAGGGAGAGCGTCAGGCGGATCGGTCCGCCGGCGTGCCGCAGGGCATTGGTCACCAGCTCGCTGACGAGCAGCTCGGCGTCGTCGGAAAAGTCGTGCATCGCCCATACCCCGAGCTGGGCGATGGTCAGCCGCCGGGCCATGGGCACCGACGAGGGCTCGGAGGGCAGCAGCCACGACGTCCCGCCACGGGTGGCGGGAGGCCGGGCAGCCTCAAGCCGGCGCTCGGTGCTCACCGGGGCGCCGCACGAGAGGGTGACGGTGGTCGCATTCATGTCGACTGGTCGGGGCTGATCCGGGGGGCGGGGATGGCACGCCCGTCGGGAAGGAGTTCACCCGTGTCCGCGAAGATCACCACTCCGTTGCAGAGCAGGCTCCACCCCTGCTCGGGGTGGCTGGCCACCAGACGCGCCGAATCATGATCCGATGCGTCGGCCGACGGACAGGGAGGTTGATGGAGGCACATGGTCCGAACCTTCGATCTTCCGCCATGGACCGGCGGAACTCGTTTCCGAGGTCACCATGGTGGGTCGGCGGGGCGGTGCGCGACGAGGGGAGATCTCCCCGCATCGGTACCCGAACCCGCCCCCGGCCCCCGGGGGAGGTCACGGGTGGCCGCCACCCGCTCACCCTCGGTGAAACACCGCCCCGGCAGGCGGACCCCCCGCCCGAAGTGCGTGCGGTGGCTCCCGGCCCGGGCATAGCCTGGAATGGAGGGTTTCGGGTCCGTACGGGCATCGGCCCGTCCACCCGAGCCCGGTGCGAGGCATCGATGGGTGCGGTGGCGACGAGCACCCCGACCGGACGGCAGACAGTGAGGCTGCCGGCCGAGGTGACGAGTTTTGTGGGACGTCGGCATGAGGCGGCCGAGGTCAAGGAGATGCTGTCCGCGTCCCGCCTGGTCACCCTCACCGGCGTCGGCGGAGTGGGCAAGACCCGGCTGGCGCTGCGGGTCGCGGACGAGGCGCGCCGGGCCTTCCCCGACGGCGTCTGGCTGGCCGAACTCGCCGAGCTGGACAATCCCGCGCTGCTCGCCCAGGGCGTCACCGAAGCACTGGAGATACGGGACCACTCCCCCCGCCCGGCTCTTGACGTCCTCGTCGACCATCTGCGGGACCGGGAGGCGCTGATCGTCCTCGACAACTGCGAGCACCTCCTGGAGGAGTGCGCCCGGCTCGCCGATCGGCTGCTGCGCGCGGCGCCCCGGCTGCGGCTGCTGGCCACCAGCCGTCAGGCGCTGGGCACGGCGGGTGAGCAGAGCCTGGCCGTCCCCACCCTGGGGCTGCCGGACCCCGAGGGGCCACGGCCCACCCTCGCCACGCTCGGGCGGTGCGACGCGATACGGCTGTTCACCGAGCGGGCGGCGGCCATCGTGCCCGGATTCGAGCTCACCGAGGACAACCGGGAGGCCGTCGAGCTGATCTGCCGGCGGCTCGACGGCATCCCACTGGGGATCGAGATCGCGGTCGTACGGCTGCGCGCGCTGTCCGTCCAACAGCTGCTGGACCGGCTCGACGACCGGTTCCGGCTGCTGACCACGGGCTCCCGGACGGTCCTCCCCCGTCATCAGACGCTGCGCGCGCTGATCGACTGGAGCTATGAGCTGTGCACCGAGCGGGAGCGGCTGCTGTGGGCCCGGGTCTCGGTGTTCGCCGGAAGCCTGGACCTGGACGCGGCCGAGGCGGTCTGCTCGGGCGAGGGCATCGACCGCGAGGAGATCCTGGACCTGGTGACCGAGCTGGTGGACAAGTCGGTGCTGCTCAGGGAGGAGCACCGGACGGCGGTGCGCTACCGGATGCTGGACACCCTGCGCAGCTACGGCCGTGAGCGGCTGACGGCCGCCGGGGAGGAGGCCGTACGGCTGGGCCGCCATCGCGACTACTACCGCGGGCTCGCCGCGGACGCGCGGGCGGCGCTCTTCGGACCGGCCCAGGTGCAGTGGTTCGCCCGGCTCCAGCTGGAGCACGCCAATCTGCGCACCGCCCTGGAGGGTTGCCTGGCCGAGCCCGGGCAGACCGGCCACGGTCTGGAGATGGCGGCCGATCTGCTCTACCACTGGATCACCAGCTACTACCTCGGCGAGGGCCGCCGCTGGCTGGACCAGGCCCTGGCACTGTGCACCGAACCCACCGGGGCACGAGCGCGGGCCCTGTGGACCGACAGCTGGCTGGCCGTCATCCAGTCGGACACCGACAGCGCCGCGGCCATGCTCGAGGAGAGCCGGTCCATCGGGACCCGGCTGGGCCTGGACCCGGTGCTGGCCTACACCGCGCTCTACTCCGGCATGGTCGCCATGTACCGAAGCGAGACCCGGTCCGCGATCGCGCTCTACGAGGAGGCCGTGACCCGCCATCGCGCGACCGGCGATCCGGTGGGGCTGGCCCTGGCGCTCATCCGGCTCTCGCTCGCCCACTCCTTCATCGGCGACTCACCCCGCGCGATCGCCCTGGGCGAGGAGTCGCTGGCGGTGTGCGACGCGTACGGCGAGGGTTGGCACCGGGCCTACACGATGATGGCGCTCGGCGTGGACGTATGGCGCCAGGGCGACACGGCCAGGGCGGCCGCCTTGGAGAAGGACAGCCTCACGTTCAACCGCTCGCTGGACGATCCGCTGGGCGTCGCGGTCAATCTGGAGGTGCTGGCCTGGATCGCGGCCACCGACCGGGACCACACGCGGGCGGCCAGGCTGCTGGGCGCGCTGCGGACCATCTGGCACGCCATCGGCGCCGCCCACTCCGGCTACGGGCATCTGGTCCACTACCACGAGGAGTGCGAGGCCACGGTGCGGCGGGCGCTGGGCAAACCGGCTTTCAACGCGGCGTTCAGGCTCGGCGCCCGGCTGTCCTACGCCGAGGCGCTGGTGTACGCGCTCGAGGACGAACTGCCCAGCGGGGAGACGGCGGTGGGCGGGCGGCCGTCGCCGCTGACGCCCCGGGAGTCCGAAATCGCGCAACTGGTCGCGCAGGGCCTCAGCAACAAGGAGATCGCCTCGTCCCTGGTCATCGCCCAGCGCACGGCCGAGGGCCATATTGAGCACATTTTGAGCAAGCTGGGTTTCAGCTCGCGTGCGCAGGTGGCGGTCTGGGTAGCGGAACAGCACCGCACCGCGGGAGCCGATGGCGAACACCCGCCGGAGGATACGGTCTGAGGCCGGGCCGGCATTCTCAAGGGGCAAGAGGCGGAATTCTATTCGATACGGGCGCACATGTCCCCGAAGTTTTCACAAGCCCCACGAAAATCCTCGCCCGGCCCGGCTTCGAGGGATCATGCGTCAGGCTCGAGGGACGAGCCGCAACGGCCGTGTCAGCGCGTCGACGCGACCCATGCGACCGAGGAGGTCCCGCCGTGACTGTTGCCGCAGTCGGCAATACCGGTGATGCCATGGAGCTTTTCCGTGGCACCGCTCACAGCCCGTCGTTCTTCGCGCTCAACCGCGCCGGGGTCACGGGTGGCGGACAGGAGCTCGTGGACTTCTGCATCCCCTGCAATCCCTACTTCCCCACCCCCGCGATGTTCGCCGTGATGGCGGTCAGGCTGCGGGACATCCTCACCTACTACCCGAGCTCCGCGGAGACCATCACCGCCGAACTGGCCGATGTGCTCGGGCTGCAGCCGCAGACCATGGCGATGGGCAACGGCTCGACCGAGCTCATCACCTGGATCGACCATCTGCTGGTGAAGGAAAGCCTGGCGGTGCCGATTCCCACCTTCGGCCGCTGGACCGACCAGCCGATGGAAACCGGCAAGCGGGTCGACATGTTCCAGCTTCCGGAAATGAGCGGCTTCGCACTCGACCCGAACGCCTTCGTCAACTTCGTACGCTCCCGGGGCTCTCGGGTCGCGGTGATCTGCAACCCCAACAACCCCGACGGCGGGCTGGTGTCCCGCCAGGCCCTCATCGGCATCATGGACGCCCTGGCCGACCTCGATCTGATCGTGATCGACGAGTCGTTCCTGGAGTTCGCGGACGCCGAGGCGTATCCGAGCGTCGTCGACGAGGCCATCCTGCGCCCGAACGTGATCGTGCTGCGCAGCCTCGGCAAGAACTTCGGGCTGCACGGTGTGCGCTTCGGCTACCTGGTCGCCAATCCGTCGCTGGCCGTGCAGATCCGCTCCCGGCTGCCCAAGTGGAACCTCAACTCCTTCGCCGAGGTCATCGTCTTCATGCTGAAGCGGTACCGGCAGGAGTACGTGGACAGCCTGCGCATGCTCAGCCGCGACCGGCAGCAGATGACCACCCAGCTGGCCGGGCTGCCCGGGATGACGGTCTACCCCTCCCAGGGCAACTTCGTCTTCGTCAAGCTGCCGGCCGGAACGGACGGCGGCTGGGTCCGGGACCAACTGCTGTCCCAGCACGGGGTGCTGGTGCGCGAATGCGGCAACAAGCTGGGCAGCAGCAGCCAGTTCATGCGGCTGGTGGTGCGCTCCCAGCCCGATGTGCAGCGACTGCTGACCGGGCTGAGCACGGTGCTGTACGGGACGTCCTTCTACGCCCCGCAGATCGGCTGGGACCAGCAGCCGTCGCTGTCCTCGGGGTACGCGGGAACCTCGGGGTACGCGGAATTACCGGGGTCCTGGGGATCCGCCGCCGCGCAGGCGCCGTCGCTGGACTACTCCTACCAGCAGCCGCCCCAGCTGCCCGCGGCGCCCATGGCGCAGGGGCCCCGGCCGACGTACTCCGCGGCCGCCCTCCCGGCCCCGCAGGGCGTCTCCGGCGACCCGTACGGGCAGGCGTCCTTCGCGGGTGCCTCGGCGGGTTACGCGCAGCAGCAGCCGCTCGCGGAGCTGTCGCCCGCGTATGTCGCCACTCCCCCGGCCCAGACGCCCCTGTACCAGGCCCCGGCGGCGCTGCCGCAGCCCCAGATGGCCCAGCCTCAGATGGCCCAGGCCCAGATGGCCCAGGCCGCGCAGCCGCTGATCCCGCAGCAGGCAGCGGCGCAGCAGTTCCAGGCCCCGCGGTTGCAGCCGGCCCAGAGCCAGGCACCGCAGGGCCAGGCGCCGTTCATGCAGATGGCGCCGCAGCCGCAGAGCGCGCAGTACCAGGGCGCCCAGGCGCAGACCGGCCAGATTCCGATGGTCCAGGTCCAGGGCGCCCAGGAGCAGGGGGCGGGGTTCGGGTACAACCTGTTCCGGCCCGAGGAGACGACGGTCGACCAGATCCCGGTCTACGGTCAGCGGGACGCCGGGGTGCCCGAGCCGTCGCCGGTGGAGCGGACGCAGGCCATGACCTATGACCCCGCCGAGCTGAAGGCCGCGGCCGCGGCCCCGGTGGTGCCCCTCAGCGAGCAGGAGGACGACCCGACGGGGCAGACTCCGGCGCTGCAGCGCTATCCGCGGCCCGCGGCGTACCTCCAGGACGATTCGATGTCATGACCGGGCCGAGGTCATGACCGTGGCAGCCCTTCGTCGCACGGCCAGGCCGGGGAAACCCCGGCCGCCGCGCAGACCGCGATGTGCAGCAGCAGGGGATGGGTGTACGGCTCCCCGTCGCCAGGCCAGTGCACCACTCCGGGCTCCTCGGAACCAGTGGGGCCGGTCCGCCACCCGGGCGGGCCGGTCACCATGGCGCCGACCGCGTAGACGGCCGGTGCGGGCCAGTTGACCCCGATGTCCGACTGCGGCGGCACGATCCACCACCAGCGACCGGCGCGGGCGAGCACACATCCCGCCCGGGGCAGCAGGTCCATGACCCCGGGGCCGTGCCGCTCGGCGATCCCCACCGCGTCATAGGCCCGGTCCGTCCGCAGCGCCGGCGGCAGTTGAAGGCGGTGGCGTCCGAACGCCGGACGGAATCCGCGCCGGCCGAACCGGCCGCGGACGAGGCCGGTCAGCGCACCGGCGAAGGCGTACGTCATCTAGGGGCACTTCACAAAGGTCGGGCCGCTTGCGCCTGCGGTCGCCGCGGCAGAACGCGGTAACGGGATCATGACGCAACTATGCGCACCGCCGCGCACACTTGGCAAGGGGCACTCTGAAAAGTGCAGAGTCGTAAGTGCAATGTGTCCGTTCCGCACTGGCCATGGCACACTGCGAACATCAGCGCTGGGGAGGTCAGGGAGGGATTCAGGTGAGTGAACCGCGGTCGGCCCCGACCGTGGGTCAGGTCGTCCTCGGCAAGAGGCTGCAGGACCTGCGGGAGAAGGCGGGATTCAAGCGGGACGAGGCGGCCAGAGTGCTGCGGGTCGCGCCCGCCACCGTCCGTCGCATGGAGACCGCCGAGGTCGCGCTGAAGGTTCCGTATGTGCAGATGCTGCTGGACGCCTACGGCATCACCGGCGACGAGCTCGATTCCTTCATCACCCTGACCGAGGAGGCCAACAAGCCCGGCTGGTGGCAGCGGTTCCACGACATTCTCCCGGACTGGTTCAGCGTCCATGTCAGCCTGGAGGGCGCGGCCGAGATGATCCGGGCGTACGAGCCGCATTTCGTCCCCGGACTGCTCCAGACCGAGGAGTACGCCCACGCGGTCATGCAGACCGGTGCGGTCGGCCAGTCCGCTCCCCGGCAGGCGGAGCGCCATGTGGCGCTGCGCATGGAGCGGCAGACGCTGCTCAGCCGGCGGGACGCGCCCCGGCTGTGGGTGGTGATGGACGAGACGGTGCTGCGCCGCCAGGTGGGCTCGGCGGAGGTGATGCGCGACCAGATCGACCGGCTGCTGGAGGCCGTCGAGATGCCGCACATCACGCTGCAGATCTCGGAGTTCACCTCCGGACACCATCCGGGCACCTATGGGCCCTTCGTCCTCTTCCGCTTCGCTGTTCCCGAACTGCCGGACATGGTCTACGTCGAGTACCTGACCGGCGCCGTCTACCTGGATGAGCGCATCGAGGTGGCCTCCCATCTGGAGGCCCTGGACCGCATGGCGGCCCAGGCGGCAACCGCACGACGCACAAAGGAAATCCTCCGCGATTTCCGCAAGGAGCTCTGATCGGAATGGATCGCATTCACAACGGCATGCGCGCGAGCGACCTCGGCAGTGAGGGCTGGCACAAGCCGTGGAGTGGTGGCAACGGCGGCAACTGCGTCGAAGCCATGAGGCTGGACGACGGCCGGGTCGCGATCCGTCAGTCGACCGATCCGGACGGTCCGGCGCTGATCTACACCCGCAGCGAGATCATGGCGTTCATCGAGGGTGCCAAGGCGGGCGAGGCCGATTTCCTCATCTCCTGATATGCCTCCCGCGCACCGGCCCGCTCTCGGCGGCCGCGCCGGTGCCACCGTGGGCCGCCGCCGTGCCCGGGCACGGCGGCGGCCCACGGGTTTGCCGGCCGTCCGGCCGTCTGCGTCGGACGTTACGAGGCGTCCGCCGCCAGCGCCCGCAGCAGACCGACGGTCAGCGCGGTACGGGCCGGGATCGGGGCGAGCACCGTGTGCTCATGGCGGGCGTGGGCGCCGGAGCCGAGGGCACCGAGTCCGTCGAGGACCGGACGGCCGAGCGCGGAGACGAAGTTGCCGTCGCTGGCACCGCCGACCGCGGTCTCCTCCAGCTCCCAGCCGTGTTCCGCGGCGACCGCGTGAGCCTGCTCGAACAGCCCGCGGGACGGCTCATTGGGGACCATCGGCGGGCGGTTCCACTCACCGGTGACGGTCAGCCGCACCCGCTGGTCGGAGGGGGCGAGGGCGTGCAGCGCGGTGTCGATCCGCTTCATCTCCTCCAGTTCGGCGATCCGGATGTCGATACCGCAGCTCGCCTGTGCGGCGATCACATTGCGCCCGGTGCCGCCGCTGATCAGCCCCACGTTCACCGTGGTTCCGCGCTCCGGGGCGCTGAGCGCGGCGATCTGCGGGACGACCTCGGCCAGCGCGTGGATGGCGCTCGCGCCCGCGAACGGGTCGAGTCCCGCATGCGATTCGATGCCGTAGGCGGTCACATCGAACAGCCCGACGCCCTTGCGGGAGGTCTTGAGCGCCCCGTCCAGCGACGCCTCGAAGACCAGCGTGGCCAGCACGTCCTCGCTCAGCCGCTCGATATGGCGCCGGGAGGCGGGGCTGCCGATCTCCTCGTCGCCGTTGAGCAGCAGCCGCACCGAGGGGTGGGGAAGCTCCAGCTCGCGCAGCAGCCGCAGGGCCCAGACGGCCTGCACCAGACCCGTCTTCATATCGAAGACACCGGGGCCGCTCACCCGGCCGTCCTCCACCTGGAAGGGCCATTCGGCGAGCGTTCCGGCCGGCCAGACCGTGTCGTAGTGGCACAGCAGCAGCACGGTGCCGGGGGCCGTGCCGCGATAGGTCACGGCCAGCACATCGCCGTACGTCCCGCAGTCGTGGCGCTCGGTTCCGTCCGGCTCGCCGAGCCGCTCGTCGAGCCAGTCGCCGATCGTGGCGAGCCCGGCATTCAACAGCCGCTTGTCATTGCTCGGCGTCTCCAGCTCCACCAGCGTCCGTAGGTCTTCGATCATCTCGGGCAGCACCCGGACGGTGGCGGCGGCGAGATCGGAGGGGGTCATTCGAGGGGTCCTTCCCGAGGTGGCGTGGATGAGGGAGCGGCCAAGGTCAGCGGACGGGCGCGCCGGGGCCGAGCGGGATGCCCAGCGCCCACCAGGCGTAGAAGAGCAGGGTCCAGGCCACCAGCATGGCCACGGAGAGCGGCAGGGTCAGCGAGGCGAGGGTGCCGATGCCTGCGGAGCGCCGGTAGCGCTGGAGGAAGCCGAGCGCCATGACGAAGTAGGCGCTCATCGGGGTGATGGCGTTGGTGCAGGAGTCGGCGATGCGGTAGACGGCCTGGGTGGCCTCCGGGGGGATGTGCAACAGCATCAGCATCGGCACGAAGACCGGGGCCACCAGCGCCCACATGGCAGAACCGCTGGTCATCGCCAGATTGATCACCGTGCACACCAGCACGATGCCGATGAAGGCGACCGGGCCGGTGACCCCGAGGTCCTTGAGCAGATCGGCGCCGCGGATGGCGAGCACCTGGCCGACGCCGGTCCACTTGAAGTAGGCGAGGAACTGGGAGATGGCGAAGAACAGCACCAGGATGGGGGCCATCTCCCGCATGCCCTGCGCCATGAAGTCCGGGATGTCACGGCCGCCGCGCACGGTGCCGGCCGCGCGTCCGTAGACCGCGCCGAGGAGGGCGAAGAGCAGTCCGAGCACCACGGCGATACCGGAGAGCACGGGCGATTCGACGATGCTGCCGCCCTCGCCGCGCAGCGGGGACCCGGTGGGGATCATCGCCACCACGACCACCGCGAGAAAGACGAAGAGGGCGATGGTGGCGTGGCGCAGTCCGCGGCGCTCCTCGGGTGCCAGTGCGAGCTCGACCTCCGTGGTCGGCCCGGTCTCCCCGGCGGTGTCCCCGGCCGTCTCCTCCGGCTCGGGCGGAAGCGCCGCCACCCGCTTCACCAGCACCTTCTCGGTGACGAAGGTGATCACGGCGGCCAGCACCACCGAGGAGGCCAGGGAGAAGAAGTAGTTGGACAGCGGGGTGACGACATAGCCGGGGTCCACGGTGTGCGCGGCGGCCGTGGTCAGCCCGGACAGGACCGCGTCCATCGGGGTGATCAGCGGGCTGGCGTCATAGCCCGCCGATACGCCCACGAAGGCCACCACGATCCCCAGGAGCGGACTGCGTCCGACGGCCCGGAAGGCCAGCCCGCCCAGGGGGACCAGCGCCACATAGGCGGCGTCGGACGCGATGTGGGCGACCATCGCGGTGAAGGCCAGGGCGAAGGTCATCCAGCGCGCCGGGACCTTGGCGACACCGGCCCGCAGCATCGCCGCCAGCAGCCCGGACCGGTCGGCGACGGCGACACCGAGCATGACGACCAGGATCGTGCCGAGCGGCGGGAACGTGGCGTAGTTGGTGATCGCGTCGCTGATCATCGACCGCACCCCGTCGACCGAGATCAGGCTGCGCACCGCCACGGTCTTGCCGCCCGCCGGATCGACCGCGGAGACGTCCGCGGTGGCGAGACCCCAGCTGATCAGCGCGAGGAGGACGCTGAGTATCGCGAACAGCCAGAAGGGATGGGGAAGTTTGTTGCCCGCGCGCTCGACGGCGCCGAGCACCCGGAGCAGTGCGGACAGCGCCGCCGAGGACTCCCCGGGTCCGTCGGGAGGCGTTTCGCCGGGTGTCTTCCCGGGCGTGTTGTCGGGTGTGGTCGTGGTGTCTTTGGAACTCACCGTCCGCACTCCTTCGTCGGCGACGCAGTAGTGGTCGTCCATTAGAGAAGGCATGACGGAATGAGGCAAGTAAAAGAGTTGTAACGCAAGAATGATTCACGCATGGAGCACCAATCGCACGATAGATTCGTATCCATGGCAGACGTTCCCACCACACCACCGGTACTCGACGCCGCCGACCTCGATCTGGTGGCCGCCCTGCAGGTGGCGCCGAGGGCGCCGCTGAGCGCGCTGGCCGAGGTGCTCGGCAGCTCGGCCAGCACCGTCGGCCGCCGGCTGACCAGGCTCGGGGAGGAACGGCTGCTGCGGGTGATCGGGCAGGTGGAGTGGCCGATGCTGGCCGAGGGCAACCCCATGCACCTGTGGGTGGCCACGGCCCCGGGGCAGGCGTGGCAGGTGGCACGGCGGCTGTCCGAGCTGCCCGAGATACCGTTCGTCGCCACGACCACGGGCCGCACCGATGTCTACTGCTCCCTGCACGCGACCCGGCGCGACCGGGCCCGGGAACTGCTGATGACCCGGATCCCCTCCGTCCCCGGTGTGCGGTCGGCCCATACCGAACTGGTGCTCAGGGCGACGGCGAAGTCCGACTCCTGGCGGCTGCGGAGGCTGGACGACGCCCAGGTGCGGGCGCTGCGGGAGGTCACCGATCCGGTGGCGGAGCCCACCGCCGTCACCGAGTTCAGCGATGACGAGCTGCGGGCCGTGGAACTGCTGCGCCAGGACGGCCGGGCGAGCGCCGCCGATGTGGCGCGCGGGCTCGGCATCAGCCGGTCCACCGCCTACCGGCTGACCCAGTCGCTCCTCCAGCGCGGTCTGGTACGGCCCCGGGTGGAGATCGAACCGGCGCTGCTCGGCCATGCGCTGGAGGTCGTGATCGAGCTGCATGCCGCGCCCGGGGCCATCCAGGAAGTGGCCGACGCGCTGGCCCGGCATCCCTCGGCGCGCTATGTCTCGATCGTCGCGGGCACCTCCTCGGTGATCCACCACGGGGTGTTCCGGGACGAGGACGGCCTCGCCGACCTGCTCACCCGCGATCTGGCGAAGCTCCCCGGCATCACCGCCTGCGAGGTGTCGGTGGTCCTCGATGTGCTGCGCCGGTACTGGATCGGCCGGGAGGACGGAAAACTGCTGAGCCAGGACCGATGAGTTCTGTGCGGCGGGCCGGTCTGATGCGTGACGACACCTTCCCGCTCGCCGAGGAGAGACCATGAGCGACACCGAGATCACCATCACCCGGGACCTGGACGCACCGCGCGAGACGGTGTGGCGGGTGTGGACCGAGCCGGAGTACTTCGCCCGCTGGTTCGGCGCCGCCCCCGAGTCCGTCGCCCTCGACGTCCGGCCGGGTGGCGCCTGGACGGCGAACGTGGCCACTCCCGGGGGCGAGATGCCGATGCGCGGCGTCTACCGCGAGGTGGTCGGCCAGGAGCGGCTGGTGTGGACCCTGGACCTTCCGCAGGGGGTCATGGAGATGACCGCCACCTTCGCCGAGCTGGGTGACGGCCGGACCCGGGTGGTGCTCCGGCAGCCGGCCCCGCCGCAGGAGCAGTGCGCCCAGGCCGAGGAGGGCGCCGCCCAGCTCCTGGACAGCTTCGCCAAGGTGCTCGCGTCGGTCTGAGCGCTCGCGTCGGTCCGAGCGCTCCCGTCACTCCCCCGGCGGCGGCCCGTCCCACTCGATGACGTCCACCTCATCGCCGACCGCCAGCTTTCCGGCGCGGGTCACGGAGAACTGGCAGCCGAACAAAGTGGCGCCGTCCGGGCCGCGCCGGTAGCCGGCCAGGGTGCGCAGTGGCTCCGGGCCCGCTTTGACGCCCTTGCTCTGATCGACGGTCGTCACGACGCACCGGCCGGTGAGCTTGGCGAAGCCCAGCTCGGCGCCGCCGATGGCGATCCGGCGGATCCGGTCCTCCCGGTGGGGTTCGTCCCATCCGCCGAGCACAATGCCGGGGCGGAAGCGGTTCATCGGCAGCGCGGCGCCGCCCGCCTCGGCGATTCGCCGGTTCAGCCCGTCCAGGCTGGCCCGGGAGACGAGGTGCACGGCGCCGCTGTCGGCGTAGCCGCAGGTGCCGGGGATCCAGCCTTCGGTCACCCGGTCGTGCTCCGGCGGCACCCGCACCAACCTGCTCGGCGCGCCCAGCGCCTGCGATAGCCACGTGGCGGCGTCATCGCCCTGGTCGATCCCGAGGAAGGGGTTGTGGAACACCTTGACCTCGCGCCGGGTGGAGGTGGTGTCGATGTCGATGGCCACCTCCCCCTCGCCGGGTGCCGACAGGGTGAGCCGGGTGCCGTCCAGGTCGATGGCGGGGCGGATGACGGCGAGCCGGGGGTCGCGCCGCTGGGTGCGGCACTCTCCGTCCTCGCCGATGACCATGAAGCTGCGGTCGTGTCGCAGACCCGCCTCCGTCAGCAGCGCATCGGATACGGGAACACCAGCGCATCCCTTGACGGGATAGGAGGTCAGCTCGACAACGGTCGCCACAGGGCAACCCTACCCGGGACCCCACTCGGCGGTCGCGTCGCGGATCGGCCGGTCGGGGCGCTCCTGCGCCCTCGCCCGGTGCCCGACCGGCGTTTCATGGCACGCCCCGGCTCCGCCATGCGCCCCCGGCCCGGCGTCCGACGGCAGTGCGTAGCGCGGAGTACGCCGAATGACCCACCGCGCACGGCTGGTGACCACCGGCATATGGCGTAGGCGCGCTGCGCCTCCCGCCGGCAGGAACCCAAAACCGGCCGTTTCCCTGGAGCGACGGACGAGATCGCGGGAAAAGCACGACCTCCGTCGCCGCCCGGGTCCCGGACAGGCGGAGTGAAGGGTGATGATTTCGGGGCCGCCCCTGAGAGCGACTCGAAGGGGGAAGTCGATGTGAGGCAATGATATGCGCGGCGGCGCGGTTCCCGCTATACACAGGCCACGTGATTCTCCGCCAGTTCCCCGCCACCATGACGACCGGCTCTTTTCGGAGAACTGCCGCGATGCGCGGGCGGTCGGCGAGGCGATGCACGACAAGAGATACGGTAAACGCCGAGTCAAGTCCGTTCGTACGAGGGCGAGTTGGTTCAGGCACCAAGCAGCGCCCCTGTTCCGCGGGCCATACCGGATGTCGGAGAAGAGACGAGCCGGGGCCGGGGTTCCGCGCCCGGCATCCTCGGTCCGGCACCATCTCCCCTCGCGTCTTCGCCCCGGCCGCCCCCGCTCCCGGCCGGCCCCGCCGCTGAACGCCGCAGTCGGCGGCACGCCCCCGTAGATACGTTTCAAGGACCGGCCGCACCCTGGGAACCGCCGCCGGGCCCGCCGGGCGCATTCGCTCATGCGTCCCCTCTTCTCCCGCTCCACCGCAAGGCCGTCCTATTTCCCGCCCCTCGCTCCGCCTCCCGCTCTCCCCTCTCTCCTCCACTCCCCGGCATTCTCCGGATGCCGGCAGGAAGAGCGGAACGGCCAGTTCCAGCGCGGTGCCGCGCGGTTACGGCCACCCGCCGCGGCGCGGCCGCCAAGCGGCCGATCTTGACCGGGCGGCCACGCAATAGGGCCGAGGAAGATCCCGTGCCGCGCGTCCGGCCCGCACCAGGCGCCGTATTGAGCCGTCGGCCGCTCGTCCGCGCTTCAACCGTCCATGCCCCGGCCGCAATTCGCCCGGCCCGCCCACCCGGGATCGGTCACCGATCATCCGGAAGCGAATCCGGCGGAATAGCGCCCGCCCCTCCGGCGCCCCGGAGAATCATTTCCCGCCGTACGAGGACGTCCAGCGCGGCGTGATCGCCCGCCTCCACCCCGGCCCGCCCGGCCCGCCCCGCCGGCGGCCGTGCACCCCCGGCCCCCATGCGCCTCCCGCTGCTGAGCTGACGGAGCGTCAGCCGATCCCGGGGTGGCGCCGGGCGGCGCACGGCCGTCCATGAGGCCCCCTGCGCCTTGTGACCAGCGGGGCCGGGCTGCGGTACTCGTACACAGCCCGCCGGGTCCTCCGGAGGGCACGTCGAGAGCCGTTGTGTCGAGAGGAACCAGCCTCATGGCCGTACGAGGAAGTCACCGACGCCCCGCATCGCCCAGCCGGGTCTCCCCGCTGTGCGCGGCCCTCACCGCCGGCGGTGTCGGCATCGTCCTGCCGTTCCTCGGCACCGGCCCCGCCCATGCGGCCTCGGCCGGCACCTGGGACCGGGTCGCCAAGTGCGAGAGCGGCGGCAACTGGCACATCAACACCGGCAACGGCTACTACGGCGGACTGCAGTTCTCCCAGCACACCTGGGCGGCGTTCGGCGGGACCGCCTACGCCCCGCGGGCCGATCTGGCGTCCAAGGCCCAGCAGATCACCGTGGCGGAGGTGGTCCTGCGCAAACAGGGCCCGGGCGCGTGGCCGGTCTGCTCCGTCCGCGGTCGGCTGAGCCGGTCCGGGCCGCCCGCCGAGGTGGCGAGCCGAAGCACCGAACACCGTGCCAAGCACCCGGCAAAGCCCGCCAAGAAGTCGGCCAAGTCCGCCGCGAAGTCCCGGGCCCGCCAGCACACCGCCCGGCGCGCGGCGTCCGGCTCCTACGCGGTCGTCCGCGGCGACACGCTGTCCCGCATCGCCACGCGTGCCTCGGTCAGCGGTGGCTGGAAGGCGCTGTACCACGCCAACCGTGGGACCATCGGCCCCAACCCCCATCTGATCCACCCGGGACAGCGGCTCGCCCTGCCCTCGGGCGCCCGGCACCAGCGCAAGGCGGCGCCCCGCCACCGCGCCTCGGCCATCTCGAGCCACACGGTGGTCCGCAAGACGGCCGCCCGCCCGCATACGGCCCCGGTCAGCGGGACGGTCAGCGCGGCGTACGGTATCCGCGGCGCGCGGTGGGCGAGCGGCCATCACACCGGCGTGGACTTCGCGGTCCCCATCGGCACCTCCGTGCGCGCGGCCGCCCCGGGCACCGTGGTGGCGGCGGGGTGGGGCGGCGCCTTCGGCTACCAGGTGATCATCCGCCACGCCGACGGCCTCTACACCCACTACGCGCATCTGTCGGCGCTGACGGTCCGCACCGGGCAGTCCGTCGAGGCGGGCCGCCGGATCGCCCGGTCCGGCGATACCGGGAACGCCACCGGACCGCATCTCCACTTCGAGGTCCGCACCGGTCCGCACTACGGGTCCGACCTCGACCCGCTCGCCTATCTGCGCTCCAACGGCGTCGGCGTCTGACGGCTCACACCGGACGCACGGCGCCCCTCAAGAAGGTGTCCGGCGGATCGTGACGCCTGCGGCGGACCGCTCCCCTCCGCCCCCGGCAACGGGAAGGGGCGGAGAGGGGAACGACCCGCCGGACACCCCATAGGTCCATTTCCAGGGGGTGGGGGAAGGGGAGGCCGCCCGAGGCACGGCTCGGGCGGCCTCCCGCCAGCCGCGCGGGGACCGGTCAGTACCAGATCGCGGCGGACAGCCCGGTGTCCGCCTGCTGAGGCGGATCGGGAAGGCTCCGGGCGGTCCCGAGCGCGATGCGCCGCGCGCTCCAGGCCGCCACCGCCGCGTCCAGGACATCGTCGGACGGCACCCGGCCGGCCGGTCCGAGGTCGTCGGGCAGGACGATGCCCTGGTCCTCCAGCAGCCGGCGGCGCACGGCCTGGCCGTTCCAGCCCTTCTTGCTCCAGGCCACGGGCCGCCCCTCGTCGACGGCGGCGAAGGAGACCTCGGGATGGACCTCGTAGAGCCGGTGGTCGCCCCCGTCGCGGCAGGCATTGGCCTCGCGCAGCTTCACCGCCAGCCCCCAGGTCTGACGGCTCAGCCCCCCACCGGTCAGCCGCTGGGAGATCCGCTTGGCGTCGTCGTAGTCATCCGCCTCCCAGACCCCGCGCGGCGGCACGGGGAAGACCCGGGAGCCGTGCGGGGCCACCTTCGCGCGGGCCAGGGCCTCCGCCTCGCGCCATCCGGCCCTCAGCAGCCCCAGCGGCATGTCGACCGCCACCACGGCGGCGTCCGGAAGCCTGCCGAGCAGTTCGCTCAGCCCGCCGGCGGTATCCGCCCCGGCGAACCGGCCCTCCTCGCACAGGGTCACGGCCACCCAGCCGGTACGGCAGGCGTCCACCCCCACGACGGGTGATCCGGCGCATACGGGTGCGGGCGGGGTGTGAAAAGCGTCTCGGCGGGAACCCATGCGCCGTATCCGACCATGCCGATGGGCCGGTGCGGGGCAGAACGGCGCGAAAGGACGGGCGATGGGCGTACGTACATGGATTCAGGAATGGCCTGTCTACCGCCAGCTGACCGGAAGCGACCCACTCGGCCGCGGCGCCGCCGCCACCTCGGCCGCCACCCGTGAGCAGCGGCCCCGCACCGTCACCGCCGACAAGGTGGTCAAGTCGGTGTGCCCCTACTGCGCGGTGGGGTGCGCCCAGAACGTCTATGTGAAGGACGAGCGGGTGGTGCAGATCGAGGGCGACCCCGACTCACCGGTCAGCCGCGGCCGGCTGTGCCCCAAGGGCTCGGCGTCCCTCCAGCTCACCACCGGCGAGTCCCGGCGCCACGAGGTGCTCTACCGCCGCCCGTACGGCACCGAATGGGAGCGGCTGGACCTGGACACCGCGATGGACATGGTGGCCGAACGGGTGGTCCGCACCCGTCGCGAGGGCTGGCAGTGGGAGCAGGACGGGGTCAGCGTCAACCGCACCCTGGGGATCGCCAGCCTCGGCGGCGCCACGTTGGACAACGAAGAGAACTACCTCATCAAAAAGTTGTGGACGGGGCTCGGGGTGATCCAGGTGGAGAACCAGGCCCGGGTCTGCCACTCCTCCACCGTCGCCGGGCTCGGCACCTCCTTCGGCCGCGGCGGCGCCACCACCTTTCTGCAGGATCTGCAGAACTCGGACTGCATCGTGATCGAGGGCTCCAACTTCGCCGAGGCCCACCCCGTGGGCTTCCAGTGGGTGATGGAGGCCAAGGCGCGCGGCGCCAAGGTCATCCATGTCGATCCGCGCTTCAGCCGTACCAGCGCGCTGGCCGATCTGTATGTGCCGATCCGGGCCGGCACCGACATCGCCTTTCTCGGCGGCATCATCAACCATGTGCTCACCGGCGGCCACGACTTCCGCGACTACGTCCTGGAGTACACCAACGCCTCGACCATCGTCGGCGAGGAGTTCGAGGACACCGAGGACCTGGCGGGGATCTTCTCCGGCCTCGACCCGGAGACCGGCCACTACGACATCTCCACCTGGAGCTACGAGGGCGCGCAGGTCCAGGCGCCGCAGGGAGCGCCCGACGAGCTGTACGAGGAGCGCACCCGCAAGGGCGCGTCTGTCTCGACAGCGGCCTACTCCGAGTCCCATGGCTCCGGCGGCGCGCCCATCCCCCCGGAGGTCCCCGCCGACCGCACCCTGGAGCATCCGCGCTGCGTCTATCAGATCCTCAAGCGCCACTTCTCCCGCTACACGCCCGAGATGGTCGAGGAGACCTGCGGGATTCCCCAGGACACTTTCCTGGAGGTGTGCCGCGCACTGGTGGAGAACTCCGGCCCGGACCGCACCTCGGAGTTCGTGTACGCCGTCGGCTGGACCCAGCACACCGTGGGCGCCCAGTACATCCGCACCGCGAGCATCCTTCAGCTGCTGCTCGGCAACATCGGCCGCCCCGGCGGCGGCATCCAGGCGCTGCGCGGCCACGCCAGCATCCAGGGCTCCAGCGACATCCCGACCCTGTTCAACGTGCTCCCCGGCTACATCCCGATGCCGCACGCCCACGCGCATGAGGACCTGGACACCTTCGTCGAGGCCATAAAGACCGACAAGGGGTTCTGGGGCGAGATGCGCTCCTATGTCGTCAGCCTGCTCAAGGCGTACTACGGCGACGCCGCGCACGCCGGCAACGACTACTGCTTCGATCATCTGCCCCGGCTGACCGGCTCCCACAGCACGTACCACACCGTGAAGGAGATGCTGAACGGAGTCTGCAAGGGCTTCTTCCTGATGGGTGAGAACCCCGCCGTGGGCTCGGCCAACACCAAGATGCAGCGGCTGGGCATGGCCAACCTGGACTGGCTGGTGGTCCGCGACTTCTCCCTCATCGAATCCGCCACCTGGTGGAAGGACGGACCGGAGATCGAGACCGGCGAGCTGCGCACCGAGGACATCGCCACCGAGGTGTTCTTCTTCCCCGCCGCCGCCCACACCGAGAAGTCCGGCTCCTTCACCAACACCAACCGGATGCTGCAGTGGCATTTCGCCGCCAAGGAGCCGGACGGCGAGGCGCGCAGCGATCTGTGGTTCATGTACCACCTGGGCCGGCTGGTCAAGGAGCGGCTGAAGGACTCCACCGACCCCATGGACCGGGCCGTCCACGATCTGGCCTGGTCCTATCCCACCGAGGGCCCGCTCGCCGAGCCCAGTGCCGAGGCGGTCCTGGCCGAGATCAACGGCCGCGACGCGCGGGGTGCGCCGCTCAGCGCGTACACCCAGCTCAAGGACGACGGCTCCACCTCCTGCGGCTGCTGGATCTACTGCGGGGTGTACGCCGACGGCGTCAACCAGGCCGCCCGCCGTAAACCCCATACCGAGCAGGACTGGATCGCCGCCGAATGGGCCTGGGCCTGGCCCGCCAACCGGCGCATCCTCTACAACCGCGCCTCGGCCGATCCCGCCGGCCGGCCGTGGAGCGAGCGCAAGGCGCTGGTGTGGTGGGACGCGAGCCAGGAGCGGTGGACCGGCCATGACATCCCGGACTTCATCCCCGACCGGGCGCCCGCCTACCGCCCGCCCGAGGACGCCCGGGGCCCGGACGCGCTCAGCGGAGTGGATCCGTTCATCATGCAGGCCGACGGCAAGGGATGGCTGTACGCCCCGGCCGGGCTGGTGGACGGTCCGATGCCGACGCACTACGAGCCGCAGGACTCACCGGTGCGCAATCCCCTCTACCCGGAGCAGCAGCGCAACCCGGTCCGGGAGGTGATCTCCGATGAGCACAACGCCTTCCATCCCAGCGGGGACGAGCCGGGCAGCGAGGTGTTCCCGTACATGATCACCACCTACCGGCTCACCGAGCACTTCACGGCGGGCGGGATGAGCCGCTGGACGCCGTATCTGGCCGAGCTGCAGCCGGAGTTCTTCTGCGAGGTCTCTCCCGAGCTGGCCCGCGAGCGGCATCTGGAGCACACCGGCTGGGCCACGCTGGTCAGCGCGCGCGGGGTGATCGAGGCCCGGGTGATGGTCACCGAGCGGATGTCCCCGATCAGGGCCGGGGGCCGCACGGTGCATCAGATCGGGCTGCCGTACCACTGGGGCCCCAATGGCTACACCCGCGGGGACGCCGCCAATGAGCTGTCCGCGATCGTCCTCGACCCGAATGTCCACATCCAGGAGGTGAAGGCGCTGAGCGCCGACATCCGTCCCGGCCGCCGCCCCCGCGGCCCGGAGCTGACGGCTCTACTCGAAGACTATCGGCGGCGCGCCGGGATCACGGCGCGGACCGGAACGGAGGTGCGGGGATGACCGACACCTCCCGGCGCTCGTCACTGATCGGCCGCAATCTGCTGGCCGGAGCCGAACCGGACGTGGCCGGGGACGCCGGACACGACGGGCATCCGCCCCGGGTCGGCTTCTTCACCGACACCTCGGTGTGCATCGGCTGCAAGGCGTGCGAGGTGGCGTGCAAGGAGTGGAACGCCATCCCGGAGGACGGGCTGGACTTCACCGGCATGTCCTTCGACAACACCCAGGGCCTTGACGCCTCCAGCTGGCGCCATGTGGCCTTCATCGAGCAGAGCAAGCCGCTGGGCCGGGCCGAGGCGGCGGTCGACCACAGCGATGTCGATGTGCTGGCCCTCGCGGCGCAGGGCTCCGGGACCCCGGTCGGGGAGGCGGCGATCACCCCCACCTCCCCGGCGCCCTCCCCGTCCGCCGACGGGCAGACCGGGCTGCGCTGGCTGATGGCCTCGGACGTGTGCAAGCACTGCACCCACGCGGCGTGCCTGGATGTGTGTCCGACCGGTGCGCTGTTCCGCACCGAGTTCGGGACCGTGGTGGTCCAGGACGACATCTGCAACGGCTGCGGCTACTGCGTGGCCGCGTGTCCGTACGGGGTCATCGATGTGCGGCCCGAGGACGGCGGGGCCCATAAGTGCACCCTGTGCTACGACCGGCTCGGCGCCGGCCAGGAGCCCGCGTGCGCCAAGGCATGCCCCACCGACTCCATCCAGTTCGGCCCCCTGGACGAGTTGCGCGAGCGCGCCGCCGCCCGGGTCGAGGAGCTGCACCGGGTGGGGGTGGAGGACGCCCGGCTGTACGGACACGACCCGGAGGACGGTGTCGGCGGCGACGGCGCCTTCTTCCTGCTGCTGGACGAGCCGGAGGTGTACGGGCTGCCACCGGACCCGGTCGTCACCACCCGTGATCTGCCCTCGATGTGGCGGCACGCGGGCGCCGCGGCGCTGGCCCTGCTCGGCGGCGTGGCCGCCGTGTTCGCGGCAAACGCCGGCATGAGCGGGCGCCGTACCGGAAGGAGGGGCCGATGAGCGAGTCGGACGTCACCCGTGACGGCATCCGCGGCGCCCGGCCGGACCGTGACGCGCTGGTCGGCAAGGGGATGGGGAACGGCGAGCGGCGCCGCCGCAAGGGCGGAAAGGGCCGCAAGGGCGATCAGTCGATGGTCCCCCGGGCGGAGTTCACCTCGTACTACGGGCGGCCGGTGCTCAACCCGCCCACCTGGAGCGCCCGGGACGTCGCGGGCTACCTCTTCCTCGGTGGGCTCGCGGGCGCCGGCTCGGTGCTCGCGGCGGGTGCCGAGCTGACCGGCCGTCCGGTCATGGCCCGCGCGCTCAAGGTGTCCTCGGTGGCCGCCCTGGCCGGCTCCACCGCCGCGCTGATCCACGACCTCGGGCGCCCCGAGCGGTTCGCCAACATGCTGCGGGTCTTCAAGCCCACCTCGCCGATGAGCGTCGGCTCATGGCTGCTGATGGTCTACGGCCCGATGGCCGGTGCGGCCGCCGCCTCGGACCTGGCCGGGCGGCTGCCACGCGCCGGCCGGGCGGCCACGGTGGGCGCGGGGCTGCTGGGCCCGGCGGTGGCCTCGTACACGGCGGTGCTGGCCGCCAACACGGCCGTCCCCGCATGGCACGACGGCTACCGCGAAATGCCGTTCGTCTTCATCGGCTCGGCCGCCACGGCGGCGAGCGGCATGGCCCTGCTGGTCTCGCCGGTCACCGAGAACGCCCCGGCGCGCGGGGTCGCCGTCCTCGGTACGGCGCTGGAGACCGCCGCCGTCAAGGCCATGGAGCGGCGGGTCGGCGTGGTCGCCGAAACCTACCGCGAGGGCCGGGCGGGCCGGCTGATGCGCGCCGCCGAGGCACTTTCGGCGGCGGGCGCCCTCGGCGGCGCCCTCCTCGGCCGCCGCAGCCGCACCGCCGCGGCCCTCAGCGGCGCGGCCCTGGTGGCGGCCTCCGTCTGCACCCGTTTCGGGGTCTTCCACGCCGGGATCCGGTCGGCGGAGGACCCGAAGTACACGGTCCTGCCCCAGCGGGAACGACTCGACGCGCGACGGGAACGGCTCGACGCACGACAGGACCGGCCGCAGGACGGCTGACCCGCGGGGCGCGCCGTACGACCGCCCCCGCCGCGGCCGTACGGCGCTGCCCGAAAGGGCAGTCCGCACTGCCCTTCCCCGGCGGGCCCCGGCCTGGACGGCGCGGCATCCGCCCCGCGACGCTGGCTGGAGGCGGACATCCGGTGTGGGGCGGCAGTCCCCGGGGAGCGGCAGATGCACGCACATGAGCATGACCACGGACACGAGCACGACGAATCCCTCGCCTCGCCGAAGCGGACGGGCCCTGATGAGCAGGCGGGACTTCCGCATCTGCTGCGGGCCGCCGCCACGGGCCGTACGGAGGTGCTCGGCCCTTCCGGGATGAGCACCCTGCAGCGCACGGTCGGCAACTCGGCCGTCGGAGCGGCGATCCAGCGGGACGCCGAGCGGGGTGAGGAGGGCGAAGGGCGGTCGAGCGTCCATGACGTCGTCGCGTCCGGCGGCGGGGAGCCTCTGGACACCGACACCCGCGGCGACATGGAGGCCCGGCTCGGCGCCGACTTCGGGGACGTACGGGTGCACACCGGCTCCGCGGCACACGAGTCGGCGAAGGAGGTCGGCGCCCACGCCTACACGGTGGGGAACAACGTGGTCTTCCAGCGGGACGCCTACGACCCTTCCTCGCATCAGGGCAGCACCACGCTCGCCCATGAGCTGACCCATGTCATCCAGCAGCGCAGCGGCCCGGTCGACGGTACGGAGGCCCCGGGCGGGATCCGGGTGAGCGATCCGTCCGACCGCTTCGAGCAGGAGGCGTCGGCCAACGCCGAGCGGGTGATGGCGGAGCCGTCGCCCGCCCCGGCGGCGGCCGCGCCCTCCACCGCCGTGCCGCCGGTGCAGCGCCAGGAGGCGGACGAGGACGAGGAGCCGGCGGACGTCCAGGGGTCGTTCGTCCAGCGGGCCGCCGAGAGCGGGACCGAGGACGAGGAGGAGGCCCCGCCCGAGGGATAGACCGGCCAGGGGGTGGGCCCACCTGCGGGATGGGCCCACCCTGGGATCGTCCTGTCAGCCGTTGGTCTTCGTCGCCGAGATCTTGCCGCCCAGGAACAGCGACTCCGAGCACTGGGACGGCGCCGGGGCCTTCACCGGCCGGCCCACCTCACGGCAGCTCACCGAGATCGTGACCTTGCCCTTGGCCGCCACCTGGATGGGGGTCACGAAGTGGTAATCGGAGTCGCGGAAGTTCTCCAGCGCCAGATTGAGCAGTTGCCCATCGTCACTGGAGATCATCAGCGTCCCGGCGTCGCCCTGCGGATTCTGCACCACGATGTCGGTGAGCTCGAAGCTCTTCCCGTCGGGGACCGTGTACGCGGTCCGCTCGGCGGCCCCGCCACCCACCGCGTCGCGCACCTGCACCCGTGCGCTGGTCGGGGCCGCGGGTCCGCCCGGTTCCCCGGGCTCGGCATTCGAACCGTCGGACGGCGCACGGGACTTGCCGCCGCCGGGGCCGGTCGAGCCGCCGTCCTGGCCGCCATCCTGACCGCCGCCGCCCGACGCCCCCTGTCGGCCGCCCTGCTGCCCGTCCTGAGCTCCGCCGCTCTCCTTGTCCCCTTGTTTCACGGCGGATTCGACGGCCTGCGGGGTAATCGCCTCCCGGGCGGCCGACCGTACGGTGGGGCGCAGCAGCGCGTACCAGAGGCCCACCAGGAGCGCGGCCACCAGGACGGCGGCGGCGAGCGCCCGGGGAAGCCAGCGGGGCAGGATGGCCTGTTGTTCGTAGGTGCCGTCCAGGACCACCGGCTCGTACGGGTCCTGGCCCTCCCCCGTCCGTGGTGTCACCACCGCCTGGAACGGATGGGTGATCGGGGTGCCGCGCCACAGCCGCTGGGTGGGGCGCACCCTGAGCGTGGCGAACTTGGCCTCGCCCGGTGGAACGGTCAGCTCGGCGGGCTCGAGGGCCATTTTGGCCCGCTCGGTGGCGCCGCGTGCGCTGAGCGCCACCGGAAGGGGTGTGTTGCCGCGGTTGTCCACCGCCACCTTGTGACGGCCGCGCCAGGCGCTGTTGGAGCCGCGGGGCACCAGCTCCGAGGTGACCTCGGTGAAGGGCCGCACCGTCACGCCGCGTTCGAGGACGGTGGTCTCGCTGTGTTCGCTGGTGGGCACCACCCGCAGCCCGAGCGGTATCTCCCCGGGAGCCGTCCGAGGGCTGCGGGGCGGACGCAGCTTCACGGTGGCCGCACCCGTCGCACCCGGGTAGAGCGACAGGGTCTCCGGTTCTACGGTGGTCCAGTCGGCGCAGGGCCCGACCACCTCGAATCGGCACTCCTCCACGGTGGTCCCCGAGTTGAGCACTTGTACGGGGAGTTCGGCCTCGCCGCCGGGCTCGACCACGACGGAGGACTCGTCCAGGCTCGCCGAAACACTCATGCCGCGCACCGTATTCTCCGGTTCATGGCGTCGGCAGCGGCCGCGCAGTCACACTTTCGGGCAATTGCGGTGCCCGGTGAGCCACGCCCAATTCCCTTGGAGAACTAGGAGGATTACTGTGGTTGGCCGTTAAAGGGAGGCGAGTGTGAATGAAATGTGTAGATGACATGGACGCGTCATGCTCACCATGCTTGGTCATGGCCCTCCCTCAGTCGCCCGAGGGGAGAGAGCGACGTGAATCAAACGACGGGAGAACGCGTTACGGTGGCGCTGCGCGCCCAAGACCCTGTGTCGCGGGCCGGAGTGGCCAGCCAACTGCGCACCCGGCCCGAGGTCAAGGTCATCGACTGGGACGAACCGGACTCACCGCAGGTCGTGGTCGTCGTCCTGGACGTTCTCGATGACGGCGCTCTACGCGTGTTGCGCCAGATTCAACGGACCAGCGCCGCGCGGGGGGTGCTGGTCACCACCCAAATCGATGAGCAGCAACTGGTCAACGCCGCGGAGTGCGGCTTCGTCGGAGTCGTCCGCCGCGCGGAGGCGACACCGGAGCGGTTAGTGCAGGTGATCGCCGCGGTGGCGAAGGGCGAGGGCCGGGTTCCTCCGGATCTACTGGGCAGTCTGCTCGAGCAGGTGGGCCGGCTCCAGGGCCAGGTGCTGGCGCCGAACGGGCTCAACTTCACCGGTCTGGCCACCCGCGAGATCGAGGTGCTGCGGCTGGTCGCCGAGGGCTATGACACGGCGGATATCGCCATGAAGCTCTCCTACTCCGAACGCACGATCAAAAACGTTCTGCATGCCGTGATGACGCGGCTGAATCTCCGTAATCGCTCCCATGCCGTGGCATACGCGCTCCGGCAGGGATTGATATGAGCGTTGCCTCAAGGGGCAGCCGGCCCTTCCCTAAGGGCTGGCTCACCCCTCGGTGCGCCACTCCCCGGTGAAACGCGATCGTGGAGCCCGGCGCGCCGATCTCGAGTGGGGTGTTCTGTGCGTTCTGTGCGCGGGTTCCAGCACTTTCGACCGCTTGCCGGGGTACATGGTGACGCGCGGCCTCGCGCGTTGCGCGTCGGCACGCTGACCGCCGTTCTGCTCCTGGTGATCAGCGTCGTACCGGGCGCGGCCGCGGGCAAGCGCGCGGCCGCCGAGCGTCCGGCGGTCACCCCGGCCGTGGTGGACGAGCCGCTCGACCCTGGTGACGCGCTGACCGTGGACAAGAAGGTGCGCACACCGGTGGTCCCACCCCGGCCGGATGTGGTGCTGCTGGTCGACGGCACGGGCAGCATGCAGCCCACCATCGACAACGTCCAGGCCAACCTGGAGCAGATCACCAGCGAGGTGCGTGAGCAGCAGCCCGACTCCCGCTTCGCCGTCGCCACCTACGGAGATCAACAGGTCGACGGCGAGCGGGTGTTCACCGTGCTCCAGGGGCTGACGGACGATCTGGACGACGTACGCGAGGGTGTCGACCAGCTCACCGACGACCGCGGCTCGTACAGCCCCGGGCCCGCCGAGGACTGGATCAACGGTCTGTGGCAGATCGCCAACGGGGCGAGCGGCACCTTCCGGGAGGGCGCGAGCCCCGTCGTCGTCCTCGTCGGCGACGCCTCCAGCCATGACCCCAGCAAGGGGCATTCGCTCACCGATGGCATCAACGCGCTCAAGGACGCGGGCGTTCGCGTCCTGGCCGTGGATGTGGCGACCGAGCTCGGCGACGGCCTGAACGGCAACGGCGACAACGGCAACGGCCCGGGCCAGAATCAGGAGCCGACACACGACCCCGATCAGGCGACCAAGGTCGTCCAGGCCACGGGCGGCAGGCTCTTCCAGGACATCGAGGCCGACGAAGTGGCCGACACGGTGGCGGAGGGGCTGACCAATCTGCCCACCTCCGTCAGCTATCAGACCTTCGGCTGCGACCCCGCCCTATCGGTCACCCTGGATCCTGCCACCCGGCAGGTGACCAGTGGTGAGGTGGCCACCTTCACCGAAACCATCACGGTGGCGGACGACGCGCCGCAGGGCGTCACCGTGCACTGCGGCGTGCAGTTCCTGCTCGACGGCAAACCACCGGCCGGGCAGATGCCCGACGATGTGATACCCGCCCGGGAATTCCGTGGTCAGCGGGGGAACGGGAACAGCCAGGGCCTCCCGGGCACCCCGCATGAGGGCGACACCGGCGGAAGCGGCGACACCGGCTCCGGCACCGACGGCGGCGAATCCGTCGCGGGGGCCATCGGCGGCGCGGTGGGCGGCACCGACGGCGGCGGGAACGGCGGACTCATCGGCGGCGCTGCCGGTGGTGTGTCGAGCGGATCCGACGGCTGCGGCGGCGGTTCGATCGCCGGCCTGGCGGTGGGCGGTGTCGGAGGCTCGGACAACGGAGGCAACGGCGGCGTGATCGCCGGGGTGTTGGGCGGACTCATCGGAGGCTCCGGCGACGACTGCGGCGGAGGGGCGAGCGGCGGTTCCGGAGCCGGGGGCAACGGTGCGGACGGCGGTTCCGTGGCCGGGGTCATCGGCGGTGTGATCGGCGGAGCCGACGGCGGCCAGAACGCCGGTGTCATCGGTGGGCTGCTCGGCGGAGCCACCAGCGGGAGCGGTGGCGAGATCGGCGGTCAGCAGAACGGCGGCCAGAACGGCGGCGATCAAAACGGCGGACAACAAAACGGCGGCCAAAACGGCGGGGACCAGAACGGCGGACAACAAAACGGCGGCCAAAACGGCGGCGATCAAAACGGCGGACAACAAAACGGCGGCCAAAACGGCGGGGACCAGAACGGAGGCCAGCAAAACGGGGGCCAGAATGGTGGGGACCAGAACGGAGGCCAGCAAAACGGCGGCCAGAACGGCGGCCCCGGCGGCGGGGACGGCGGTGACGACCCCACCCCCGAGGACTACCAGCAGCACATCAGCATCACCGTCAACGATGTGACCGCCCCCGTCATCACCGTGGACGACCGCACCATCGAGGCCACCGACGACAACGGCACCGAGGTCGACTTCACCGCCACCGCGCAGGACGCGGTCGACGGCGATCTGCCCGTCAGCTGCGATCCGGCCCCCGGTTCGCGCTTCCCGGTCGGCAGGACACGGGTCAGCTGCACCGCCACCGACTTGTCCGGCAACACCGGCACCGGCACGGCGACCTTCACCGTGCTCCCGGCCCCCGTGCCGGACGAGGCGGATCTCGCCGTCACCACCACCGTCGGCCCCACGCCGACCTACACCGGGCTGCGCACCGGGGCACGCCTCACCCTCACCAACGCCGGTCCCAAGGCGGCCAAGAACGTCGTGGTCACCACCGCCTGGCCCCGTACCAAGGACGCGGACGACCGCGACCTCTCCACGCTGTCGCGCTGCACCCGGACCACCCCGTGCACCATCGCGCCGGGCGGACGGATCACCGTGACCCAGACGGCCGTCTACCGCACCGCGATCCGCGGTGACCTGAAGGTCTCCGTCAGCGGTTCGCCGCGCGATCCCCGGCGCGCCGACAACACGGACACGGCCCGCGTCCAGGTGCTGCGGCCCAAGCTGACCGTCACCCCCAAGGTCGCCCGCCCCGGCGATGTGGCGGTGGCCCGCGGCAAGGACTTCCCGCCCGGCGCCACGGTCGCGCTCAGCTGGAATCCGGGCGTCACCGCGGCCCGGTCGACCGTACGGGTGGGACGCGACGGCACGTTCGAGGCCCAGGTGCTCGTGCTGCGCAAGGACCGGCTCGGTCCCCGCACGCTCCGCGCCGCGGTGACGGGGCTCGAGCGGCTGGAGAAGCCCGTGCTCGTCGTACGGCGCAATCTGCAGCCGCCCGATTTCGCCGGCCGGGGGTGAGAGAGCCGTGATCCACGAGGTCGACGAGGCGCTGCGCGCCATGTTCCGGGCCGAGGCCCTGGCGGGCGGCCAGGTGACCGTGGTCTTCGACGCCCCCACCCGCGACTGGGCCGCCAAGGTCAACGCCCCCACCGTCAATCTCTATCTGTACGACATCCGCGAGGACATGCGGCGCCGGGAGCGCGGTCTGCTCAATGAGTACGACGAGCAGGGCACCATCGTGGCCCGGCGCCGCCCGCCCCGGTATTTCAAGCTCTCGTACCTCATCACCGCGTGGACCAAGCGTCCCGAGGACGAACACCGGCTGCTCTCCTCGCTGCTGTCCTGTCTGCTGCGGTACGAGGCCCTGCCCGCCGAGCGGCTCACCGGCACACTCGCCGAGCTCGGCGTGTCCGTACCCATGACGGTCGCGCTGCCGCCGCCCGAGGACCGGTCGTTCGCCGATGTGTGGAGCGCGCTCGGGGGCGAGCTCAAGCCCTCGCTCGACCTGGTGGTGAGCGTGCCGGTCACCGAGTCGCCCGTCTATCCGGCCGGTCCGCAGGTGGGCGAGGAGGGGGTGCGCCTGGGCTTCTCCGACTCCTCACGGGACGCGCCCGCGCCTGCGCCGCCCACGCAGCCGATGCCGGGCGGCGTCAATCTGCCGGTGTACGGGGCCCGCCGCACCGGTATCGCCGCCCACGTGGCCGAAGAGCACACGGAATGAGGAGCACGACGGACGCGGAGACAGAGACACCGAACCCGAGCCTGCGCCATCTCCTCGACCGCGCCATCCTCGTCGAACAGCGGATACGGCGCGCCGTCCACGCCCATCAGCTCACCGACCCCAACCCCGACGACGCCTTCCGCGGTCTCTATCTCAGCGACGAGACCATCCACCGGCTTCTCGACGCCGGACGCTCCCTCGATTCCGCGGCCCCCGACGACACCGACGCCGCTCTCCTCGCCGAGACCGAGGCGCGCGCCGACGCCGCGGCCCGCGCGGGCCGGCCGACCCGACTGAGCGCCCTGGCCTACGAGTTCGGCCTCTCCGCACTCGATGTGGAGATCCTGCTGATCGCGCTCATCCCGGATCTGGACGATCGCTTCGAGCGGTTCTACGGCTATCTCAACGACGATGTCACCCGCCGTCGGCCCTCCATCGGTCTCGCCCTCGGCCTGTGCGGGCTCTCCGCGGCCGAGGCGGCCGCACGGGCCGGGCTGTCCCCGCAGGCCCCGCTGCGCGCGGGCGGTCTGCTGCTGGTCGAGGAGCCGGACCGCCCGTTCCTGGCCCGTGCGCTCCGCGTCCCCGACCGGGTCACGGCGCACCTCCTCGGCGATGACACACCCGATCCGCGCATCGTCGATCTGCTCGCCCCGTGGCAGGACGTGTCCGGCGTCGGCGATCCGGCCCCGCTCGCCCGCGCCCTCGCCTCCGGTGACCCCCTGGCGTATCTACGGGAGGACCAGGGCGGCGCGGGCACGGCGCTGGGGGCCTCCGCCCTCGCCCGGGCGGGGCACGGCGTCCTCGGCCTCGATCTGGAGCGCCTCGCCCGGGACCCCCATCCCGCCGAGGCCGTGCGGATCCTCTCCCGAGAGGCCCGGCTCACCTCCTCGGGTCTGGTGTGCGGTCCGATCGACGCCCTGATCCGCGACAAACCCGAGGTCATCAGGCTGGTGGCCGACACCCCGCTGCCCGTCGTGCTGGTCGGCCGCGCCCCCTGGGACGCCGCGTGGTCCTCCCGTCCGCCGCTGCTGCTGCATGCCCCGCGCGTGGAGCCGCCGGCCCGGGCCGCGCTCTGGTCGGACGCCTACGGTGCCCCGCTCCCCGCGGACCTCGACCTCACCCGCCTGCTCTCCCCGTTCCTCCTCACCCCCGACCAGATCATCCGGGCCGCCCGGGGCGCCGCCCAGAGCGCGGCGCTGGACGGCGGCAGCCTCCACCCCGACCACATCCGCGCCGGGGCCCGCGCCCAGAACGCGGCGGGCCTCGACCGCCTCGCCCGCCGTATCGAACCGGCCGTGGGCTGGTCCGACCTCGTACTCCCCCCGGGCACCCTCGCCCAGCTCCGCGAACTCACCGCCCGCGCCCGCCACCGCGACCGGGTCCTGGGCGAATGGGGCATGCGGCCGGGCGGTGGCCGGGGGCGCGGCGTGACGGCCCTCTTCGCGGGTGACTCCGGTACCGGCAAGACGATGTCGGCCGAGGTGATCGCCGCCGACCTGGGCCTGGACCTGTACACGGTCGATCTGGCCACCGTCATCGACAAGTACGTGGGCGAGACCGAGAAGAACCTGGAGCGCATCTTCTCCGAGGCCGCCGGCATCAACGGCGTTCTGCTCTTCGACGAGGCCGACGCCATCTTCGGCAAGCGCTCGGAGGTCAAGGACGCGCATGACCGCTACGCCAACGTCGAGAGCGCGTACCTCCTCCAGCGCATGGAGACCTTCGACGGGCTGGCCATCCTCGCCACCAACCTCCGTGCCAACCTCGACGACGCGTTCACCCGCCGCCTCGACCTCGTCGTCGACTTCCCCCTCCCCGACGCCGACCACCGCCGCCTGCTGTGGGACCGCTCACTGGGCACCGTCCTCCCCCGCTCCACCGATCTGGACCTGGACTTCTGCGCCGAGTCCTTCGAACTGGCCGGCGGCAACATCCGCTCGGTGGCCGTCACCGCCGCCTACCTCGCGGCCGAGTCCGGCAGCCCGGTGACCATGCCCGACCTCATCCACGCACTGCAGCGCGAGTACCAGAAACTGGGCCGCCTGACCCTGGCCTCGGAATTCGGCCCGTATATGTCCTTGCTGACGGACTGACGGGGCTGACGGACCTGGTGGCGGACCGGGTGGCGGACCGGGAGAACCATATGACGCGTCCGCGCGCCCAGGCCCGTCGAGGGCTATGGCTTCGACGAACCTCCGGGTGCGGGCTTCGGCGAGGACGACGGCTGGGAGGGGGCCGTGTCGCCACCGGGGTTCGGACCGTAGGCGTCCAGGAAGCGGTCGCGGAAGGAGCTCATCTTCCACACCGGGGCCTTCGCGCCCGGCATCAGCCCGTCCTCCCAGCCCCAGTGGGAGATCCGGTCCAGCACTGCCTTGTCGTGCGCGACGATCGCCACGGGTACGTCCCGGCTGGCGTTGTTGCCGCTGACCCGGGCCAGGGGCTGGTGGTCGCCGAGGAAGACGAGCACCGTGTTCTTGTTGCCGTACTTCAGCACATAGTCGATGAGGCTGTTCACCGAGTACTGGATGGACTTTCCGTACTCGGCCTTCACCTTGTCCGAGTCGGTGAACACATCCGCGGGATTCTTGCCGGCCTTCTGGATGGCCTTGTAGACCGAGCCGTCGCCGACCTGGCTCCAGGGGATCGTCTTGGGGATGGGTGCCCAGGGCTGGTGGCTGGAGGTCAGAATGATCTCCGACATCAGCGGCCTGTCGCGCTTCTTGCCGTGCTCCAGGCGCTCGAACGCCTTGAGGGCGTACTGGTCGGGCATGGTCGACCAGCTGAACTTCGGGCCCTTGTAGCCGAGGTCACGGGAGTCGTAGACATGGTCGAGGCCGTAGAACTTGCCCTCCGGCCAAGCCTTCTGCACCCCCGGCATGATGCCGACCGTCCGCCAGGCGCCGGTGCGCTGGAAGGCCCGGGTGATGGACATGTGGTCGCCCGCGGTGACGGTGCGATAGCGGTTCTGGTTGTCGATCCACAGGCCGGTGAGGAAGGTCGAGTGTCCCAGCCAGCTGCTGCCGCCGTACGTGGCCGAGGTGAGCCAGCCGCTCTTGGAGGCGAACCCGGCCTTGTTCAACCGCTTGGTGGCGTTCTTGAGGGTCTTGTCGACACCGGGGGCGATCGCCGGGTCCTCGATGGCCGAGCGGCCGTAGCTCTCGATGAAGGTGAACATCATGTCCTTGCCGCGCAACCCGGTCAGCAACTGGTCGCCGGGGGTGTCGCCGTAGGTGTCCACGGCGGCCACCTTGGCGAACTCCCGCTCGTCCTTGAGGGTCTTGCGCACCCGCTCCGCCCGGTCCTGGACGAGCGCGGTGGTGCTCCGGGACGCGAACGGCGCCCCGGCCACCTGCACGCCGAGCGCCGCGCACATGACCCAGACGGTGCCGAGCACCAGGGTGGTACGGGTCGCCACGGCGCTGTTCCTCGCCATGACGTTGCTGATCCGCAGGACGGCGAGCCCCATCAGGACGAGCACCGCGACGGCGAGGACCACGACACCGATCACGGCGGCGGTGGCGGCCGTCCCGCCGAGCGCGTCCTTGACGTACGACTGGGCGTCGTCCAGCAGTATCCAGTCGAGCACCACGTTGAATCCACGGCCGAGGAACTCGTTGAAGCCGATGTCGAGCAGGTTCAAGATGGTCAGCGCCCCGAGGATCACCCCGGCGAGCACCGCCACCACCCGCCGCGCCATCGACGGCAGCATGAGCAGCAGCGTGGCGCCGAACACCCCCTCCACCGGGATGCGCATAAAGGCGCTGGGTTCGACGAGGCTGAGCTGGGTCGGCAGGAGGAGAGCGATGAACACGAGGGCGAGGGAAAGCCCCGTGGCCGTCCACGCCACCGCCCGCGCCACGGCGGGGTAGGTGACCCGCCAGCCCTTGGGGGCGGCGGCCGTGCCGTGGTCGGAGCTCACCTCCTGGTCGGGGACCGCGTCCGGCTCCCCGGTGTCATCCTGCCGCCGGGCGGGGAGATCCGGCGTGGCCTCAGGCTCAGCCTGAACCTCAGGTGGACTCTCCGGAGTCGGGCCCTCCGTCGGGGCCTGCCCCGTGGTTCCCTTGTCCGTTTCCGACCGCTGATGAGAGCTCGATTGGCGCGACAACCCGAAGGTCCTTCCCTGCGAAGCCCGGTGGTGGCACGGCGGACCCGGCTCGGGTAGTCGGGCCCGTCGTTATCCGTACGGCGTGCCGGGGGCCTCCGTTCAATCACCTGGCATTTTTCCCGGCGCCTTCCGCCCCCTCGCGAGCGCCCCCGCCCCACGATACGCTGCAACCTTCACATGGATGTGAAAGTCAGCCGGATCGGTGGCACGCGGGCAGGGAGACAAGGACGGACACATGCGTATCGGAGAGCTCTCGGAGCGCACCGGCACACCGCGCCGGCTGCTGCGCTACTACGAGGAGCAGAAGCTGATCCTGCCCGACCGCTGTGCGAACGGCTACCGCTCCTACGACGAGCGTCTCGTCGACCGGGTGCTGCAGATCAGGGGGCTGCTCGACGCGGGGCTTCCGACCCGGATCATCAAGCAGATCCTGCCGTGCCTCGACAAGCCCCGGCGCATTCACTTCTCCGACGCCACACCGGAGATGATCGCCACGCTGGAGAACGAGCGGGACCGCATGAGCCGGCGCATCGAGTGCCTGACCCGCAACCGGGACGCGATCTCCGAGTACCTTGACGCCGTGCGCAGCGACAACACCGCCAGCTGACCCACCCCGGGGAGCCCACGATGACCGTCCGCCGTGTCGTACCCAACGTTCGGTCCGAAGCGATGCGGGAGAACCGGGAGTTCTACGGTCTCCTGGGCTTCGAAGAGGTGATGAACCAGGGCTGGATCATGACGCTCGCCTCCACCACCAACCCCACGGCCCAGATCAGCGTGCTCACCCACGACGAGACCGGACCGGTGGTCCCCGACGTGAGCGTCGAGGTGGACGACGTGGACGCGGCCTACGCGGCGATGTGCGACAGCGGTGCCGAGATCGTGCACTCCCTGCGGGACGAGGAGTGGGGCGTCCGCCGCTTCTTCGTCCGCGACCCCAACGGCCGCGTGATCAATGTGCTGAGCCATCGCCGATAACCCGGTGCGTGCCGTCGGCACACCGCGCTAGCGTCCCCCTCATGACGACGCCACCGCGCATCCGCCCGCACCGCTCCGCCGATGAGCGCACCCAGTTGCTGGGCTGGCTCGATATGCAGCGCGCCATCATCGCGTGGAAATGCGAGGGCCTGTCCGAGGCGGACGCCCACCGCTCCCTCCTCCCGACCTCACCCCTGATGACCCTGGCCGGGATCGTCTCCCATATGCGCTGGGTGGAGCACCTGTGGTTCGAGATCGTCCTGCTCGGCCGCCCGGCCCAGGGCCCCCAGTTCGACGATGACGCCAAGGACGCCGGCATGAGGGCCGAGGGCATCCCGCTCGCCCAGCTCCTCAAGGACTACGCCCAGCAGTGCCAGGTGTCCAACGAGATCACGGCGACCCACGCCCTGGACGACACCGGCCGCCACCCGGACTTCAACGCCACCTCCACCAGCCTGCGGTGGATCCTCTTCCACATGATCGAGGAAACCGCCCGCCACGCAGGCCATATGGACACCATCCGCGAACTCGTCGACGGCGAGAAGGGCTACCACTGAGGCCCCGCTACGGTGGCCGGGTGACCTACATCGAGATCAACGGCTCGCCCGCCACCGCGGACACATTGCGGCTGCCCGCGCTCACCAGCTACGGGCACTTCACAGCGATGCAGATCAGAGACGGGCGGGTGCGCGGCCTCGATCTCCACCTCGATCAGCTGCGCTCGGCGACCCGGGAACTGTTCGACGGCGACCTCGACGAGGAGCGCGTACGGGCGGACGTCCGGCACGCCCTGGATGCCGTCGACGCCCGCGACGCCTCGCTTCGGGTGTACGTCTACTGGCCCGAGGACGACGAGCGGGCCACCTTGATGGTCACGGTGCGTCCCCCGCAGACGATGCCGGTGGGCCCGAAATCCGTGATGTCGGTCCCCTTCGTCCGAGAGCTCCCCCACATCAAGCACCTGGGCGGCTTCGGCCAGAACCACTACCTCACCGCCGCGCACCGCGCCGGACACGACGAGGCTCTGCTGACGGATAGCCAGGGTGTGGTGGCCGAGGGCGCGATCACCAACATCGCCTTCTGGGACGGCGAGTCCGTCATCTGGCCGGACGCCCCCTCGCTCCGGGGCATCACGATGGCCCTCCTGGAACCCCGCCTCCCCTCGACCCGCCGCCACGTAACCCTCGCGGACCTCTCCTCCTACCGGTCGGCGTTCCTCACCAACTCGCAGGGGTTCGCACCGGTGCGGCGGATCGACGAGGTGGAGTACACGGTGGACGAAGAGCTGATGGGGCGGGTGAGCGCGGCGTACGAGGCGGTGGTGTGGGACACGATCTGAACCCCGATCGGGGCTGGGCTTGACTCTGGCACCCCGGCGGACGCCAACCACTGGCGCCTCCATACCCAGCCCCGCCACGCCTGGGAGCGGGAGCTCCTCCACACCGGCGCCGGCTGACCCCCGCCTCGCTGGAACAGCTACCTGTCGACGGTGCCGGACAGCCGGGCCGGGTCGGCCGCGGCCACGGCCGTCTTCCCGTCCAGCTCCCAGCCTTTCGCGTACGCCGCGGCGAACTCCTCGCCGCCCAACGCGGCCTCTCCCCGGCGGGTGAGCTCGCGGACCTGCGGATCGGTGTGGTCATGCGTGCCGCGCAGCCGGGCGGCGGTCCCGAGCAGTACGGCTGACTCGTGCTGCCGCCCGCGCGTCTCGGCGTACGCGGCCGTGTTCACCGTCACCAGTGACAGGATCGGCAGATCCCGGGTTGCCAGCGCGGCCGCGTACGCCTCGCGCAGCGCCTTGTCCACGCCGGGCAGGTCGCCCAGCGCCAGGCAGAGCGCGGCCCGCGCGCTGCCGACCAGCGTCCGGACGTGGTTCGTGGGGAACGCGGTTTCGTCGAGCAGACACCGTTCGGCGGCGTCGAGCAGGTCGCCCGCTTCGTCCAGGTCGCCGAGCCGCACCCGGAGATCGGCCTCGCACACGTCGACCAGGACCAGCATGTCCGCCGAGGACGCGTGCAGCGCCCGCTCCCGGGCGGAGTCGATCACCGCCATCGCCCGGTCGGTGTCGCCGCGCCGCAGGTGCACGTCGATCCAGCGCAGGTCGCTGTAGAGCTGGTCGCCGAGGCTGAGGGAGCCGAACTCGCCCGCCAGCGTCCTGGCCTCGCGCAGGTCGGCCAGCGCGCCGTCGAGGTCGTCGTATCGCCGCAAGTGGGCGCTCATCGGCAGCGTGGCGGCCCGGCCCCAACGATCGCCGGCCTGCCGGAAGCGGTCCAGGGCCGCCTTCACATGGACACGCATCCGCATCAGCGCGCCCGCGTTCTCGGCGATCTCGGCCTGGAACATATGGGCCAGCCCGGACAGCCACACGTCGTCGCCGTCGGCCAGGCGCTGGAAAATCGCGAGTGCGGACTCCTCCTTCTGCAGGAAGAGCAGGACCGGGCCGAACACGCGGTAGTGGCTCGGCAGCTCCGGATGCGCGAGCAGCCGGTCGGCCAGCTCGCGCATCTCCGTCCGGTCGTCCGCGGCTTCCCCGGCGGTGATTCCCGACAGGATGTCCGCCCGGTTGAGCAGGTAGGCGGCTCGGACGCAGTCGCGTTCGGGCGTCGGCCCGCCGCTGGTCGCCGCCAGAACCTCGCCCAGCCAGTAGGCGGCGTCGGAGTGGCGGCCGAACATCTGCCAGTACCAGACCAGGGTCAGGGCGAGGGTGGTCGCGCCGTGGGAGTCGCGGGTGGCGCACAGGTGGCGCAGGGCGGCGAGCGTGTTGTCGTACTCGGCACCGATGACCTCCATGGCTGTCAGCTGGCCGGGCCCGCGCAGCAAAGGATCCTGACCGGCCATCACCTGCGTGAAGTGGGCGGCGGCCAGATCGCGGGCCGTGCCGAGGTCGCCGGTCTCGGTCAGGCGGTCGGCGCCGTACTCGCGGATGGTCTCAAGCATGCGGTACCGGCCGGTGCCGGGCGCGAGCTGCACCAGTGAGCGGTCGACGAGGGTGGCGAGCAGTTCGGGGATGTCGGCTGTGGGCACGGTGGTGCCAGCGCAGACGGCGGTGGCCGAGGCGGATGTGACGCCGCCGGGCAGGATGGAGATCCGTTCCGCGACGGTGCGTTCGTGCTCGCCCAGCAGCTCCCAGCTCCAGGCGATGACCGCGCGCAGGGTGCGGTGCCGGGGTGGTGCGGTGCGGCTGCCGGTGGTGAGCAGGCGGAACCGGTCGGAGAGTCCGTCGGCCAGGTCGGGCAGTGACAGCGTCCGCAACCGGGCGGCGGCCAGCTCGAGGGCCAGCGGCAGGCCGTCCAGCCCGTGCACCACGCGCACGATGTCGGGCAACGAGGTCTCGTCGACGTCGAAACCGGGTCGCACGGCGGCGGCCCGCTCGGTGAACAGGCGCACCGAGGCCGCCCTTCGGGCCTGTTCGACGCTGTCGTCCGGGTCGGGCAGCGCGAGCGGGGCCAGCGGCACGAGCGCCTCGCCGTCGACCGCCAGGGGTTCGCGGCTGGTCGCGAGCACGCGCAGCCCCGGGCAGCGGGGCAGCAGCGCCGAGACGAGGCGGGCCACGGCGTCGATCAGATGCTCACAGTTGTCGACCAGCAGCAGGCTCTCCCGCCCGCCGAGCTCGCCGACGAGGACATCCAGCTCGTCACCCTCGATCCGCTTGCGGGCGTCGAGCATCGCACCGCCCCGCAGCCCGGTCCCGGTGAGCACTGCCGTGGCGATCTTCGCCGGTTCGGTGACGGACACGAGGTCGATGAGCCAGGCGCCGTCGCGCAATGCGTGGCGGTACCGGTGGGCGGCCTCCAGCGCGAGCCGGGTCTTCCCGGCGCCGCCGGGACCGAGGACGGTGACCAGGCGTCCGGTGGTGAGCAGGGTGTCGATGCGGGTGAGATCCTCGTCGCGGCCGATGAAGCTGGTCAGCGGCGCGGGCAGGTTGGTCGCGCCGCCATGTCCTCGCGGCTCATCGGGGACAGCGTGAACTCGGCGCGACCGGATCCGGTCGGGTTCGGTGGCCGCCGGACTCCCGGCCGGAGCGCCCTCAACCGAGGCGTCTGGCACCAGGATGGGCCGGCCGGGGCGCAGCAGGCGCAGATGGCGTTCCCGCAGGGCGGTGCCCGGGTCGGCGCCGAGGACATCGGCCAGCGTCTGGCGGACCCGCTCGTAGACCGCGAGCGCCTCGGCCTGACGGCCCTGAGCGGCGAGCGCGTCCATCAGCAAGGCAGCCGCCCGCTCGTTGACCGTCTGCTCGGCCAGCAACCCGGTCAGCCGGGCGGCGGCCAACTCGGCCCGCCCCAGCGACAATTCGGCGTCAGCGAGATCGACGACCGCCTCGATGGACACCTGCGCCAACCGTGTCGCGACCGTGGGCGCGACCGCGGCGATGGCCGCGGGTTCGGTACCAGGATGGTCGCCCCACAACGCCACGGCCTTGGACAGCGCGGCGACCGCGGCCTCCGGGTCACCTGCCCGCAGCCCGTCCCGACCGGCAGCGGTGAGCCGTTCGAAGCGCAGTGCGTCCACGTCGGCCGCGTCCACCGCCAGCCGGTAGCCGCCCGTGATCTGCACGACCACGCCACGGGCCGGGTCAGTCGGGGTGAGGGCGCGGCGCAGCCGGGAGACAAGGGTCTGCAGGGCGTGGCCGGGGCCGGACGGCGGTTCCTCGGCCCAGATCGCGTCGACCAGCACGCCGGGCTCGACCGCGTGGCCACCGGCGAGCGCCAGCCGGACGAGCAAGCCCCGCAACCGCGCTCCCGAAATGGTCAGAACGGCGTCACCGCGAGACACCCGAAACGGGCCGAGCAGCGTGATGCGAAGCCGTGCACCCCTGTCCATTCCCCGATCTTCGCGCGCCCGCCCGCGAGGCCCAAATCAGGACGACCGTGTCAGCGCCGTGTGAGCCCGCTGTGAGCAGCCCGCCTCAGTCTTCCCATGCCGCACACCATCACGAGCAATGGAGGCAAAGATGACCGGGACAAACAACGCCGGCAGCTGGGTCCGGAGCTGGGGCGCCTCGCCCCAGGCGGCCCACGACGGGCTCGGCTCGCTCAACGACTACCCGGCCCTTGCCGACGTGACCCTGCGCCAGGTCGTGCGCATCAGCGGCGGCGGGCGGCGGGTGCGCATCCGTTTCACCAACGAGTTCGGGACCGCGCCCTTCACCATCGGCGCGGCGCGGGTGGGCCTCGCGGCGCCCGGTGGCGGGGTGCGGCCGGGCAGCGAGCACGTGCTGACCTTCTCCGGCGCGTCGTCCGTCACCGTCCCGGCGGGCGCGCCGATCCTCAGCGATCCGGTCGACCTGCACCTGCCCGCCCTCGCCAAGCTGTCCATCAGCCTCTACCTGCCAGGGCGCGTGGAGACCTGCACCTGCCACGACCCCGCCCTGGAGACCGGCTGGAGGATTCCGGGCGACGCCGTCGCCTCCCCCACCCTGCCGGAGAACGCCGACGTGCTGCCGGTGCGGGCCCTGATCTCCGCCGTCGAGCTGCTTCCCGACGCCCCTGCCAAGGCCATCGTCGTGGTGGGCGACTCCCGCTCCGACGGCGCCGGCTCGACTCCGGACACCAACCACAGCTGGCCGGAGCTGCTGGCCGAGCGTCTCGCCGAGCGGGGCGTGGCCACTGGCTACGTGTCCAACCAGGGAATCAGCGGCAACCGGATGCTCAACAACGGCATCGGTGTCGCCGCCGCGGCCCGCTTCGACCGTGATGTGCTGGCAACGCCCGGCCTCGGTTACGTGGTGCTCTCCGTGGGCGGCAACGACCTCGCCATCTCCTTCGCCCCACGGGACGGCGACGGCCCTTTGGCCGAATTCCTGAAGGTGTTCCCCGGCGCACCGGTGACGAGGGACGACGTCATCGCGGGCTACCGCCAGCTGAGCGCCCGGGCGCATGACCACGGCGTGAGGGTCTATGCCACGACGATCGCGCCGTATGAGGGCGTGGAGGTCTATACACCGGAGGGCGAGAGCGCCCGCCAGGCGGTCAACGAATGGATCCGCACCAGTGGCGCCTTCGACGCCGTGCTGGACTTCGACGCCGTCTGGCGCGACCCGGCCCGCCCCGGCCGGATCAGGGAGGACTTCCACATCGGCGACCATCTGCACGGCAACGACGCGGGCTACCGGGCCCTGGCCGACTCCATAGACCTGTCGCTGTTCAGCTGAGTCGCGGCCGACCTGCCGCCGGAACGCTTCCGTGTTCCGGCGGTTCCACAGCCACACAGACAGTCACCGAGGTCTCGGCGAGTGCCGCATGCTTGGTCCGTCGCTGAGCCCCCCGTCCTTGAGACTGCTCACAAAATCGACCCATGCGTCAATGGGAAGAGAGACGATGGCCCTGTCAGGCGACTTGGAGTCGCGCACCCCAACCCGCGTCCGAAAGTGCGCGATCTCAACGCACTCGTTGCCCTCTCCGCCGCTGTAGCTGCTCTTGAACCAGACCACCGCTATCGGGCCAGCAGAAGGGGCACGCTCAGTCACGGGGACAGCTCCTGTCGGACTCTGGCCAGCAGCCGCAGCGACGCTGAGGGGTCGGCTGCCTGCGATCGAAGGTAGTCGAAGGTCAATTTATAGGACCGCACGTCCTCTGCCTCGTCCAGATACAGGCCACGACGGCGCATCTCGATGTAGACCACGGCCATAGAGTTGAGCGGGTTCCGCTCGTCGTCTCGCCCCAAGACCACGAAGTGACCCGTACCCGCCGCATGCGCGCCGGCTGTGAACGGCAAGACCTGAATATCAACGTTCGGAGTCTGGGCCATCTCATGCAGATGTGCCATCTGCTCAGCCATAACAGCCCGCCCGCCGACGTCGCGCCGGAGCACGGCCTCATCGAGAACCACCCACAGATGCAAGGTCGGGTCCCGGCGCAGGATTTCTTGCCTCTGGATCCGCGCGTCCACCATGCGCTCGATCTCTCCGTTGGAACTACGCAACTCCCGTGCCTGGTGGATCGCGAGGGCGTACGGGCGAGTCTGGAGCAAGCCGGGGACGACCGTGTTGGCGTAGACGTGTTCGTATGCCGCCTCGTGTTCGAAGGACACCAGCGGGTCCATCCACTGCGGCACAGCGCTGTTGCCCACCCACCAGCCATCGGTCTGCGACTTGGCCACCTTGACGAGCGCGTCCCGCTCTTCAGCGGACGCGTCACAGGCATCGGCCAGCGCCTTGACCGTGGCCCAGCGGATGCGAGCCCGGTCCTGCCACATCTCATAACGGCTGACCGTCGCCTTGCTGACTCCGGCGCGTTCTGCCACCTGGGCCTGTGTCAGGCCGCGACGCTCCCGCAGAGCGATCAGCCCACGGGCGATCTGCATACGCCCGGCGGGCCCCGTCAGCGTGGCGGTCATACCCCAACTCCCTCTCACCAGCCAGGCAACCGCGCCTGACCAACTGCTCATCAACGCGCCGAGCGTACGGCTCAGAACCGTTCGTTCGAGGCCCTATCGCAAGCAGTCACTCACATGAATGAACTACACAGAGGCGAAGCCCATTCATTGAACTCCAATGGCAGGCTTCTCATGAACGTACCTGCAGGTTGCTCTTGGGCCCCGACCTGCATGCCACCGCTCGACATGAGGAGTAGCCATGACGTCCCACCCTCTACCAGCCGACCACCCATCAGAGCATTGGCGCCTCCCACGCCATCCGCGCAGCGTTGGACGCGCACGTCGGCTCCTCCGGCAGGAACTGACGGCAAAACAGATCTCAACCGACATGCTGGCGACAGCGGAATTACTTCTGTCGGAGCTAGTCACCAACGCGGTACGGCACGCACACGTCCCGCCGGGCCAAGAGATCGAAGTACGCTACAAGCTGTCCGACAGTCACCTGCGCGTCGAAGTCGCCGACACCTCGGACGTACAGCCGGAGCAACGCGCAGCGGATAACGGCGACGAGCGCGGCCGTGGCCTGCTGCTCGTAGACAGCCTCGCAACGAAGTGGGGCGTAAGCCCCCGAAACGTCATCGGCAAGTTCGTGTGGTTCGAGCTCCCTCTAAGGGATGTCCCGCGCCAGCCCCAGAAGCGTGCAGTAGCGGTGCCATAGAGGCGAGCGTCGATGACGGTTTCGGTATCCGGCGTACCCCAGGTATCCCGTACACCCCCGCAAAGGGCATAACCCAACTGCTTACTTTCCGCTACAACTGGGTATTAGACGGAAGAGAAGGCGCTCGTTGATACGGCAGCGTGCGGCATCGGAGGAATCTGTGGCGGAGTCGAGCTGGACTGAAGAGCGATCATCAATACACCCCCGGCATCGGCCGACGACAGTCGGGCAGTCGGCGCCAGAATTGCCGGCATATGCTGCGGCAGCGATGGCGATTCAACGCAGCGCAGGGAATCGAGCGATGGCCGACCTTCTGGCCTCCGCGCGCCCCTTAGACCCGTCTACGGGGGCCAGCGCCTCGGCCGCCAGCCTTAATCCGGCCATTGTGCAGCGCTGCGGACCCGTGCCAGCCGACCAGTGCTCATGTCACGTCACAGAGGGGGCTGACGACCGACCGCCTAACGAGCGGGTCTAAAATCCGGCACGGTCCTGCTGGTACTTCTAGTGCCAGCCACTTCTCCTTTTCGTTCAATTAATCAGGAACCTAAGTCATTCTATTCTGCCCAGGTTAAAGGCGGGGGCGCCATGACTGAGGATGAAATGGATGAGCTGAACGAACGGCGCCATCGGGAAGAGGTCTGGGCCGGTATTTGCGCAGCGTTCGAGTCGCGTGTGCGGCCCGCCGTGCCCATTACTTTCGGGGACCGGCCCACGGCTGAAGACGTGGAGAATGTGCTGGCTGGCAAGGATTGGCAGGCAGTGACCTCCTCCGACCTTCTAAGAATTCGCCTCGACGTTAATTCTCTCAAGCCGGAGGCGTTTTGGTACTATTTTCGCGCCTTCGCGTACCACGCCCTGCTGGTGGAAGAGTGTTCCGCCGACGATCCTGGGGGCTGGATGGTCGCTGCTCTCACACCTCTCGAAGGCAATAATTCCTCACGGTTCCGCGAACGTATAGAAGCTCTGTCCGCAAGGGAGCGCGCCTCGGTCGGCCGGTTCGTCCGTTGGTATGATGGCGAAACATATATCGCCAACCGTGACCGAGTGCTTGAATTTTGGCTGCCTTAGAATTCCCTAGCACTATGGGCCCCGCCTTGGGGGCTTGCGAACAATCTCAGGCAGCGGAACGCCATCGGTGAACATCGCGTGCTCCGAAATACGTGACCTCACTCCTTTTCCGCCCTTGGTGATCACCCATTGCCCGGATGTCAAGTACTTCCGGTATAGCAAGCCGGAGATGAGCGCTTCCCTCACTCACGGAGGATCCATGCCTCGCGCGCTCATTTTCTCGCGGCACTCACTGATGGCATTCTTTACACCCTGAATCTGCTCCATATGTGACACGTAGGCCGCATCGCTGGGGTCATGCTCAAAGCATTCATCTTGAATCTTCTCACGCATCGCCAAACATGCTTCAGCCATGCGCAATCTGCGAATTAATTCGGCTCGGGTGAAACCTCCCCCCGAGTCAACGAGCTTTGCCAACTTCTTTCTAGTTGTGATGTTGAATTCTTTTCTCTCAGCGACATCACTACAGGAGAAACCCTGGTCACACAAGGGGTGGAGTTGATCATGCAGCTCATCCAGTCGATCGTTTGAGCATTTCTGATTAGGGTAACGACGAAGGTTTGTCTCATCCGTCCTCTTCGGATTTACTTCACCCGCAATGGCCCATTTCTCACCGCTCTCCACAACCTTGAGCGATTTAAGGTTATATTTGGCCCGAATGGGCGATATGATGCGAGTGATTTTCGAGCGCCCAGTAGGACTAGCCATCTGGTTTGCAGCCGAAACCGCCTCGCTCACAGCATGGTCGAGTCGCCTTTGCTTCGCTGCGAACGAGTTACCCGAGCCAGGTTTGTCGCCCTTGCGGTTCTTCGAAGAAGGCCGAATTTTCGCCCAGAACTTCTTGGCGGCCTGGGCGATCTTGGCGGCTATTTTGTCTATGGCTCGGTTGACCGGGCGGGAGACTTTTTGGAAGACCTGTTTGATCTTGTTGGCCAGGCCGCCGATGCCGAGCAACGACGCGAGGAGGCCGATCAGGAGGGGGATGCTGGCGGCGAGGGCTGTTTCGACCATCTTGGGGACGCCGGCTGCGCCGCCGTTGGCTATGGCTATGACCGCGTCCAGGACCGCGTTGACGAATTCGACGATCTGGGCGCCCTGGTTCACGATGAACGTGACGATGTCGATGATGCCCTTGACCGCGCGGACGAAGGCGGAGGCGGGGTTGAGGAGGGAGAGGATCCAGGTGATGCCCGCGATGATGACCGTGGGGATCAGGTAGGACTTGAGTTCTTCGAGGATGGTGGACTTCAGGTCGCCGGTTTCGGCGGTGATTTCCTTGGCGGCGCCTGCCGGGCCCTCCGTCGCGAGGGCCTTTGCCACCGGGACGGATTGTTCGGCCGCGCTCATGGCCTGGTCGGGGACGCCCTTGCGGGTGATGCGGGCGCGGATGTTCGCCCAGGTCAGGCCCAGTAGGGAGGCGATCAGCTGGATGATGCCTTTGAGGTCGAACTTTGCGGGGATCTCGATTCCGGCTTTGGCGCTCGTGCCCAACAGCCAGGAGACCAGACCCGTTTGGAGGTGGGTGCCGATGTTGGAGATGAACTGCTGGAGGCCCGCGCCCACCGCGCGGACCAGGTTGCCCAGGAAGCCGATCGGGTCCTTGATGATCTTCATGATGGCGCCGGCGGCCTTGGCCAGAATGCCCATCAGGAGGTTCTTGAGCTCGTTGATGGTCTTGATGACGCCGACGACGGCGTCCACGGCCTTTTGGACCAGGCCCTTGTTCGCCTCCTGGAGTTTCTTGATCTCCTCGTCTACCGCGTTGAGGGCCTGGGTGTACTTCTGGGCCAGGGTCTGGACGAGTTGTTTGGACTTGTCGTTGACCTCCGATTCGAGGTCGTCGAACTTGCCCGCGAAGTCCTTCGCCGCGTCCTGGCCGTACTTCTTCAGGTCGGCGGGGAGCTTGTCGACCTCCGCCTTCAGTTCAGCGCGGCCCTTGGCGATACGGGCCTTGGCCCTGCCCAGCTCCGTGCCGATCGTGTCGGCGATGGACGAGATGACGCCCTGCATCAGACGTACGTAGAGCTTGCGGGACTCCTGGAAGAGCTGGTTGGCCTCCTCCGGCATGCCCGCGATCTTGTCTTTGGCCCATTTGGCCGGGCCCCAGAAGCCGCCGTAGCGCTTGTCCTTGTACGCCTTCATGCGGCGCTTCTGGTCGGTGTTGAAGGCGTCCCGGGCCTTCTTCTCGCCCTCCTCGAATTGTTTGTCCACCTTGCCGTCGAGGCCGTCGAGGATGCCCTCGACGTCCTTTTGCGTGGCGTCGAAGACCTTCTGGAGCTTTGCGGTGACCTCCTCCCGCTTCTTCTCGTCCTTCGACTTGGCCTCGCCCTTGCCGCCGTCGACCTGCTTGCCCGCGCCCGCGCGGGTGGCGGTCAGGGCGGACATGGCCTGGGTGCCGGCCGCGGCCGCCTGTGACTTCGCGGTGGCCAGTTGCTGCTTCTCCGCTCCCCGGGCCTGCGCCGGGGCCGTCGCGGAGTGCTTTTCCGCCTTCTTCTTCTCGCCCAGCGCGTCCGTGAACTCCGGCTCGTTGCTCTTGGCCAGCTGCTCCTCGGTGACGTCCGCGTCCGCCATCTGCTGATCGGTCTTCTTCGGGCCCTCCGAGAAGTCCGTGACCTCGGGCGGCTGCTGCTGCGGAGTGGCGTCCGCGGCGCTCGGTGCGCCCGGGTTGGCCGGAGGCTGGTCCGGCCCCATGGGCGTGACCTGCTTCTCCTTGGCCTTCGAGGTGTCGGGAGCGGCCTTCGTGGTCGTCTCGATGTCCTTCGAGGACGCCTTCTTGCCGTCGGTGACCTTGCCGTCGACCTCGCCCTTGATCTTGTCGGCCTTGCCGGAGTCGGCGAACTTGTCGGCCTCGTCGAGGTTCTTGGGCGCCTGTGCGGCGATCGCCTCGTTCACCGCCGCGATGAAGCCCGCCTTGTCGAACTCCCCCGGCTTGGCGGCGTTCATCTTCTCCGCGTTGGCCGCCTTGCCCTGCGCCTCCTTGTCGTCCGGCGGGGCCACCGCCGCGTCCTGGGCGGACCGGGACTCCGCGGTGGCGGGGTGGTGCTGGGCCAGCTTCTGCTTCTTCGCCGCGACGTCCGACTGGACCTTGCGGAAGCCGGGGGCCTGGGCCGGTGGAGGCTTCACCGGCGCCGCGTAGCGCTGGGCGACCAGACGGGAGACCGCCGTGTTCCCGGCCGCGGCCTGCAAACGCTGGAGGTGACGGGGGGACAGGCCGGGGGCAGCGGACGGGGGGACAGGGGCGGCCGCCTGCTCGGACGCCGGGGCCGAGGTCGGGGCCTGGGCCGAGGTCGGGGCCGGGGACGGGGACGGGGCCGACTGCGGCGCCGTATGCTCCCTCGCCCCGGGTTTCGCGGACGCGGCAGGCTTCCCGGACTTCTCCGAGGCAGACTTCATCGCATCATCCGGTCACCGGGCGCCCGGCGATACGTCCGCGACATGTATGTCAGAGTGCTGGTTCCGCCCGCTCCAAGCCCGTGGCAGGCCGGGTAGCGATGGGGGCAAGACTTTCTGCCCTATGGGGAAAGGGAATCCGCTGCCTCTTCGGGCAGCGCCTTCTGTACGCGGGGGCGGCCGAAAGCCCGTTCCCGTTGATCCTTTTCCCGGGAACAATCGCTCTCGTTTCCCCGGTCAAGGAGAGTGGCATGCCGTCGTACTTGTCCCCGGGTGTCTACGTCGAAGAGGTGGAATCCGGGTCGCGGCCGATCGAGGGGGTCGGGACCTCGGTCGCCGCCTTCATCGGGTTCGCGCAGAAGGGGCCGTTCAACGAGCCGACGCTCATCACCAACTGGACGCAGTTCACCACCGTTTTCGGGGACTTCGTCGAGGGCACCTACCTCGCCTCCTCCATCTACGGTTTCTTCGCCAACGGTGGTGGCATCTGCTACGTCGTGCGCATCGGCGACGCCGAGGAGGCCGAGCCGGGCGGGGAGCGCGCGGGCACGGCGAAGGAGGTCGCCTCGGGGCCTTCGGCCCAGCTCGGGCCGTATGTCGTCCGCACCCTGCCCGGTGTCACCGGGGAGATCACCGTCGAGGTGGCCGACCCCGAGGGCGACGACCCACCGCAGGACGTCTTCGCACTGGTGGTCAAGCGGGACGGAGTGGTCGCGGAGACCTACCCGGCCGTGACCACCAAGCGCAGCAAGGAGAACGTGGCCACGCAGGTCAGGGCCCGGTCCCAGCTGATCAGGCTGGAGGAGCCCGGTAAGGGCGCGGCGCCCGCGAGGCCCGAGTCGCAAGTGGTGACGCTCGCCGCCTCTCCCGGTGCCGGCCCGGGGGCCGGCGCGGCGGTGGTGCCGGACGCGCTGTCGGCGGATTCGTACGTAGGGGATCCCGACCAGCGGACCGGATTCGGCGGTCTGGAGGCGGTCGAGGAGATCACCATGGTGGCCGCGCCGGACCTGATGAGCGCCTATCAGCGGGGTGCGGTGGACCTCGAGACGGTGATCACGGTGCAGCGCGGGCTGATCACTCATTGCGAGGCGATGGGCGACCGGATCGCCATTCTCGATCCGCCGCCCGCCCTGAGTCCGCGGCAGATCAAGACCTGGCGCGAGGAGACGACGGGGTTCGACTCCCGGTACGCCACCCTCTACTACCCGTGGATCAAGGTGTTCGACCCGGCCGTGGGCCGGGACGCCTTCGTACCGCCGAGCGGACACATCGCGGGGGTGTGGGCGCGCAACGACGAGACGCGCGGGGTGCACAAGGCCCCGGCGAACGAGGTGGTACGGGGCGCCGTCGCGCTCCAGACGCAGATCACCAAGGGCGAGCACGACCTCCTCAACCCCATTGGGCTCAACTGCATCCGTGCTTTCCCCGGCCGCGGCATCCGGGTGTGGGGCGCGCGCACGCTCGCCGATGACGCGTCCTGGCGTTATCTCAATGTGCGGCGGCTCTTCAACTACCTGGAGGAGTCGATTCTGGCGGGCACCCAGTGGGTGGTCTTCGAGCCCAACGACGACGCCCTGTGGGCCCGTATCCGGCGCACCATCTCGGCGTTCCTGGTCAATGAGTGGCGCAAGGGCGCGCTCTTCGGGCTGACCCCGGACGAAGCCTTCTATGTGAAATGCGACCGCGAGACCAATCCGCCGGAGTCCATCGACGCCGGGCAGGTGATCTGTGAGGTCGGGGTGGCCCCGGTGAAGCCCGCGGAGTTCGTGGTGTTCCGGCTCGCCCAGCTCTCCGCGGGCACGGGAGCGGTTGACGAGTGATGACCACCACGACCGACCGATCCTAGGAGGCTGGTATGCCGCTCCCCGAACTCGACAGCTCCGTAGGGCATTCCTTCGGGCTGGAATTCGACAGCGTGCTCATCAGGCAGATCACCGAGGTCAGTGGTCTGAAGATGGAGCAGGACGTGATCGAGCTGAAGCAGAACACCGCCGACGGAAAGTACGCCATCAAGAAGCTGCCCGGCCGTCCCAAGGCCGGTGAGGTCACGGTCACCCGCGGTCTGACCGAGGACAACAGCTTCGAGCAGTGGATCAAGGATTCCCGGTTCGGGAAGATGACCAATGCCCGGCGCAACGGCTCCATCATCGTCTACGACTACGAGGGCATTCCGATCAAGCGGTACAAGCTCATCAACGCCTGGCCCAAGTCCCTGGAGATCAGCACGCTCAAGGCCGGTGACACCTCCGTGCTCACCGAGAAGCTGGCCATCACCTACGAGAGTGTGGAAGTCGACTGATGCGGCGCACCATCGCGGCATCCCCGGAGCGGGCGGACCCGGACCGGCAGACCGAGACCCTGCGGACGGAGTTCCCCTTCGAGCTGCCGCGCGGATACGTGGACGAATCCGGGACGGTGCACCGCGACGGCGTCATGCGGCTGGCCACCGCCCGCGATGAGCTGATCCCGCTGCGGGACGACCGGGTGCGGGAGAACTCCGCCTATCTCTCGGTGGTGCTGATCTCCCGGGTGATCACCCGGCTCGGCTCGATCGAGGACATCCATCCGGGCATCGTCGAGGACCTGTTCGCCTCCGACCTCGCCTTTCTGCAGGACTTCTACCGCAGGATCAACGCCGAGGGGCACACCCGGGCCGCGGTCACCTGCCCCTCGTGCCAGGAGAACTTCGCGGTGGATCTCTCCGGTGGTGGTCGCCTGGGGGAATCGTGACGTACGCGGCCGACCGGATCCATGAGGAGGTCGCGTACCTCGCCTACCACTTCCACTGGCCCCTCGACCAGATCCTCGACCTCGAGCACACCGACCGATTGCGTTACGTGGACCACGTTGCCCGGCTGAACGAGCGGTGACATGACATGGGATTGCTGTCCTGGCTGGCCGGACACCGGCGGAGCGGCACGGGGAACACGACGCACACCGGACCGGAGACGGGGACGGGCCGCGCGGCGCCGCCTGCCGTACCGGGGTGGCGGGAGGTGCCGCCGTTGCAACGAACGGTGGCGCCGCCCGAGTTGGTGACCGATCCCTCGGGATTCCGGGCGGGGCTGGGGACGTGGCAGAACGCGTCGTTCCTCGGGACGCTCGGCCATCTGGTGAGCCCGGAGGCACCGTCGGGGGTGGGGCACGGTCTCGCCACGCCGCCGCCCCCTGCCGATACGCCGAACCCGGCCACCCGCACACCACCGACGGTGAGCCGTGAGGTCGGTCCCGTCGTGGCGCGGGAGTTCGCCACGCCTCGGAGCGCGCCCGTACAGCGGGTGGCGGAGGGTGCTGCCACGCTGGACACGCCGGAGGTGGTCGAGCCGCTGATCTCCGCCCGGCCTCCGGACGAACGGATACGGCAGCTGACCACGCTGCCTCTCGCCACGCCACGGCCCACCGCGGCAGCGGGCGATCTGCCCCCGACGGCATCGCCTTCGCCACCGGTCCAGCGGTCCGCCGCCTTCGGCCTGGGCGAGCCGCTGACCGAGCTGCCGCCGACCGCCCAGCGCACACCCGTGGCGAGCACCGGGGCCCTGACTCCCGAGCAGCCGGAAGTCGTACCACCAGAGCCTCCGCGCGGCGATGCGCCGTCCAGGCCGCTGCTCGCCGACGATCCGCTGGTGGTGCGTACGGCGGACACCGGTACGGCATCCGCACCCACGCCCACGGCCCCGCCCGTACCGCTGCAACGGGCCACCGCCAGTGGGACACCGGTGGCGGCCGAACCCGCACCGGCGGCTGGGCCCGTGGTGCCGCTCGTGGCACAGCGATCGGTGCCGCTGTTCTCGGGCGCGTACGACATGCCCGACCGGCCAGGCGGCTCCGGTCCGGTCCCCGCCGCCGAGCCGCCCGTCGTGCCGGTGCGCTGGTCCGCTGCCGGCGGCCCGGCCCGCACGAGTCCGGGGGTGACGGCCGCGGGCGGGGCGTCGGCCACGAATCCCCCGACGACCTCCACGGCCCAGCGGTCGACGGCGCCCGCGACCCAGCGGTCGGTGGCGCCGACGGCCGCCGCTCCCCCGCCCCGGGCCACCGGGCACCGCCCCACCGCACCGGTACCGGCCACCGCCCCGGCGGCCCTGGCCCGTCCGCTGGTCGACGCCGGTTCGGTGGCGGTGGCCGCCGGGGTGGCACAGCGCATGGCGGACGGCTCCGTGGTGTTCCCGCCTCCGCGCGTTCCGTCCGTGCCGCCCGCCCCGTCCGCACAGCGGATACAGCGGGCGCGGTTCCTCCCGCCCGTGCAGCGCGACGCCATGAGCCCGGAGCCCCCCGACGCCCCGGCCCCCGACCCGCCCGCCGAGCCACCGTCCGCCCCGCCACCCGCCGAGCCACCCTCGGCAGGCCCGCCCTTCGAGCCCGCTCCCGAGCCGTCCCCCGCAGGCGCGCCCCATGACGGCACACCGGGAGTACCGGGGGGACACGGTGGCAAGGGCGGGGCGCCCAAGGTGGATGACGAGCTGGTCCGTGCGCTGTACGGCCCCCTGAGCCGGCTGCTGAAGGCGGAGTTGCGGCTGGAGCGCGAACGGGCCGGACATCTGATCAACACCAGGCACTGACAAGTGCGGAGAGAAGGGACACGGCATGCCCGTTACCGATGACCCGGCGGTCAGCGTCTGTTTCGTCGTCACGGTCGACGGCATCGAGCTCGGCTCGTTCAACACCTGTGAGGGCCTCGGCTGCGAGGTGGTGCTCGAACAGCGCGAGGAGGGCGGCAACAACAGCCATCTGTGGCAGCTGCCCACCCGGCTGAAGTACCCCAACATCAAGCTGTCCCGACCGCTGACCCGTGACACCGAGAAGGTGGCGAAGTGGTTCGCGAGCATGACCACCGGGATCGCCCGCCGTACCGCGCATATCGAGGCGCGGACGGGAGACGGGCACAAGGTGGCCCAGTGGGGTCTGCTCGAGGTGGTGCCGGTGCGCTGGACCGGGCCCTCGTTCAACCCGGAGTCGCCCAAGGTGGCCATGGAGACCATCGAGATCGCCCACCACGGCTATGTGATGGAGGGCTGACTCATGAGCTCACCCGTGGCGTTCAGCGCGGCGGGCGGCGGGGCCGCCGCGGGCAGGACAGGTGGCGGGGCCCGGCCCAAGCTGGAGCACGCCTATCTGGAGCTGCGCACCCCGCCGCCGGGCGGCGGTCTGACGCCTGGCGGGCCATGCGGGCGGATCGACTTCCAGTTCAACCCCAAGGAGCTGAGCCTGACCAAGGCGGCGGCCTGGAAGCGCACCCCGGCCAAGGGGGCGAAGAGCGCGGGGCCGCCCGAGTATCAGGGGCCGCAGCCCAGCAAGCTGACCGTCGAGATGTTCTTCGACGCGAGCGACACCCAGGACACCAGCGTGGTGACCTCGGTGGAGCGGCTGTTCACGTGCTGTGTGCCGACCAACGAGACCCGGCAGCAGCAGCGGGCCTCGCCGCCATGGGTGGTATTCCACTGGGGCGGGCTCACCGGGTTCCCCGGCTACGTCAGCCAAGTGCAGGCGAAGTACACCCTGTTCACCACCTCCGGGGTGCCGATCCGGGCGGTGTGCCAGGTGACGATGGAGGAGATCACCGGGGAGACCCCGGGGCAGAATCCGACGTCGGGCGCGCTGCACGCACGCCGGGTGCACCGCGTGCGCACCGGCGACACGCTGCCGCTGCTGGCCTGGCGTGAGTACGGCGATCCGGCGGCATGGCGGGGCATCGCGGAGACCAACGGGATCGACGATCCGATGCGGCTGCCGGGCGGTCTCGAGCTGCTGCTTCCGGCGCTGGACGAGCTGGACCGCGACGAGGGGGCCGGAGCCCACGGCGACGGTCATGGCGGGGGGCGGTGAGCGATGGCCCAGCAGAGCGTCGCCAAGGCGCTGGTGGTGGAGTTCGGTGGCCGTCCGCTCTCCCCCGCGCTGGCGAACACGCTGGTCGAGGGGTATGTGGACGACAGCCGTACGCTGCCCGATCTGTTCGTGCTGCGTTTTCGCGACCCCAGCCGGGTGCTGCTGGAGCAGGCGGGGGTGGAGATCGGTACCGAGGTGCGGCTGCTGGCCGGCGCCGGGGGCGGGCCGTCGCCGCGTCCGCTGCTGACCGGGAGCGTCACCGCGCTGGAGGTGGAGATCGACGACACCGGCACCTTCACGGTGGTGCGCGGGCTGGACGAGTCGCACCGGCTCTTCCGGGGCCGTCAGGTGGCCAGCTACCAGAACATGACCCTCGCCGACATCTGTGTCCGGGTGGCGCGGCGGGCGGGGCTGAAGCCGGGGAAGGTCGATGTGGCGGGCCCGGTGCTGGAGCATGTGGCGCAGCCGAACATCAGCGACTGGGAGTTCCTCCGCGGGCTCGCCGAGGAGGCGGGCGCCCAGGTGTATGTGACGGACGGCCGGCTGCATGTCGCCAAGCCCACCGAGGCGGGCGGCGCCCCGGACACCTCGGCGCGCGCCGTCCGCGACCCCCTGGTGCTGGAGATGGGGGACAATCTGCTGCGCTGCCGGGCCGGGGTGTCGGCGGCCGAGCAGGTGTCCACGGTCGAGGTGCGGGGCTGGGACGTCAAGACCAAGCAACCGCTGGTGGGCCGCGCGGCCGCGGGCAAGGCGGCGACGTTGGACCTGGGGGTGACGGCGGCGGAGGTGGCGCGGCCGTTCGGCGAGGCCAGCTTTGTGGTGTCCGACGCGCCGTACGGGCACCAGGCGCAGGTGGACCAGGCCGCAGGCGCCCTCGCGGCGCGGATCGCGGGGTCGTTCGCCGAGCTGGAGGCGGTGATCCGGGGCAATCCGGAGGTGCGGGCGGGTGGCGCGGTCACCCTGGCCGGGGTCGGCAAGCCCTTCGAGGGACGCTACACCGTCACCTCCTCGCGGCATGTGTTCGACCCGGTGCGCGGCTATGAGACCTGGGTGACGGTGTCCGGGCAGCAGGAGCGTTCGCTCTTCGGACTGACCGGCGGCGGGTCCGGTGGTGGTGGCGCGGAGACCGCCTCCCGCTGTTCGGGGCTGGCCAACGGCACGGTCACCGACACCAAGGACCCCGACGGGCTCGGCCGGGTCAAGGTGCGGTTCCCCTGGCTGTCCGACGAGTACGCGAGCGACTGGGCGCGCACCGCGCAGGCGGGCGGGACCGGTGGCGGGGAGGCGTTCATCCCCGAGGTCGGCGACGAAGTGCTGATCGGTTTCGAGCAGGGCCATCTGGACCGCCCGTATGTGCTCGCCGGTCTCTACAACGGCAAGGACAAGCCGGGGCAGGGGCAGGGCTCTTCGGGGCAGGGGCAGGGTCTCGGTCCTCAGCAGGGCCAGGGCGACGGCCAGGAGGCGGATACGGTCGACCCCACCAGCGGTGCGGTCAACAAGCGCGCGTTCGGCTCCCGTGGCGGCAACAAACTGGAGCTGCTCGACGCGGCGAACGGCCCACAGGGCGTACGGCTGGTCACCGGCGATGGAAAGCTCAGGATCAACCTCGACCGCAAGGGCACGGCCATCGTGGTGCACAGCGACGGCACGGTGGAGATCGAGGCCAAGGAGCAGGTGTCCATCAAGGCGGGCAGCGGGGTGTCCCTGGACGCGGGCGACGGCACGCTGGAGCTGGGCGGCGCCACGGTGAAGCTGACCGCCCGCGGCGGCGTGCAGGTGGACGGCGGCAACGGCCAGGTGAGGCTGTCCACCGGCGGGGCGGTGGAGGTGCGGGGCAACCAGGTGGCGGTGAGCGGCACCACCCGCACCGAGCTCAAGGGCGGGGATTCGCTCTCCGTCAACGCGCCGATGGTGCGCATCAACTGACACCGCACACGACAGCGACGAGTCGGTGTGAAGAGACAAGCGAAGAGACAGCGACCAGGCAGGGGGCACAGCACATGCCAGCAGCCGCACGCGTCGGCGATCCCACCGGCCACCCCGGGGCGATCGGCCCGCCCGGCGAGCCCACCGTGCTGATCGGCGGACGGCCCGCGGCCACCGTGGGCACCGCCCACCAGTGCGGTTCCCCCGCCGCCCACAGCACCTCGCAGATCGCCCCGCCCGGCAGCTCCACAGTGCTCATCGGCGGCCGGCCTGCGGCGCGGGTGGGTGACACGGCGGGGTGTGGCTCGCCCATCACGTCCGGGTGCCCGAGCGTACTGATCGGAGGATGAGGGATGGGGCGGCAGTTCATCGGCGCGGGCTGGGCGTTCCCACCCCGTACGGACGCCACCGGATCGATCGCCCTGGTCCGCGAGGAGCGGGAGATCGAGGAGTCGATCCGGCTGATCCTGGCCACCTCGCCCGGTGAGCGGCCGATGCGGCCCGAGTTCGGCTGCGCCCTCGGCGACTATGTGTTCGCGCCCGCGGACGCCGGTACGGCCGGGCAGCTGGCCTACGAGGTGCGGCTGGCCCTGGAGCGGTGGGAGCCGCGGATCGAGGTGGCGGATGTCGCCGTCCGCTTCGACGAGGCGGACAACGGGGTGCTCTACATCGACATCGGCTACGCGGTGCGCGGCGCGAACGACCCGCGCAACCTCGTGTTCCCGTTCTATGTGATCCCGCACGGCGAGGAGGGCGGATGACACTCCCCAGCCCGAACCTGGACGACCGGAGATTCCAGGGATTGGTGGACGAGGCCAAGCGGCTGGTGCAGCAGCGCTGTCCGGAGTGGACCGACCACAATGTCTCCGATCCGGGGGTCACGCTCATCGAGGCGTTCGCCACCATGGTCGACCAGCTCGTGTACCGGCTCAACCGGGTGCCGGACAAGAACTATCTGGCCTTCCTCGATCTGATCGGGGTGCGGCTCTATCCGCCGACGGCGGCGCGCACCGAAGCCACCTTCTGGCTGTCGGCGCCGCAGCCGGAGCCGGTGCGGATCCAGGCGGGCACGGAGGTGGCCACGGTGCGCACCGAGACCGAGGAGGCGGTGGTCTTCACCACCGGCCGCAATCTGTCGGTGGTGCCGTGCGACCTGGCCCATCTGGCCACCTGGCCGGCCACCGGCGATGCCACCGACCGCTCGCAGGAGCTGGGCCTGGGCCGTGATGTGCCCTGCTTCGGCCGCACGCCCACCCCTGGCGACTGTCTCTACCTCGGTCTCTCCCAGCCGGTGCCGGGCTGCGCGGTGGTGCTGCGGCTGGACTGCCGGGTGGACGGCGTGGGCGTGGATCCGCGCCGCCCGCCACTGCTGTGGGAGGCGTGGGACGGGAGCGCCTGGGCCTCCTGCGAGGTGGAGAAGGACGACACCGGCGGGTTCAACAAGGCCGGCGAGGTCATCCTGCATGTGCCGGCCACGCACACCGCCTCGGTACTGGTGCGCGAGTCCGGGGGGTGGCTGCGCTGCCGGCTGCTGGAGGCGGCGGCTGACCAGCCCACCTATGTGGCATCCCCGACGGTACGTCAGGCCAGTGCGTTCACCATCGGCGGCACGGTGGAGGCCGCGCACGCGGAGAACGTGGTCGAGGAGGTCCTGGGCCTGTCGGAGGGGGTGCCGGGGCAGGATTTCCGGGTGGCGCGGCCCCCGGTGGTGGCGGGCGAAGAGCCGTTCGTGGTGGAGGTGGCCGAGGGCCACGGCTGGGTGGAGTGGATCCGCGTGGACAACTTCGCGCACTCCACGCCGTACGACCGGCACATCACGCTGGACCCCAACTCCGGGCAGGTGGACTTCGGCCCGGCGGTGCGGGAGCCCGACGGCACCCTGCGGCTGTTCGGGGCGGTGCCGCCGAAGGGCTCGCCGGTGCGGGTGCGCGCCTACCGTACGGGTGGCGGGCACCGGGGCAATGTGGCGCGCGGTGCGCTGCGGGTGCTGCGCAGCTCACTGCCGTATGTGGCACGGGTGGAGAACCGGCGCCCGGCGCTGGGCGGGGTGGACGGCGAGACGGTGGAGAACGCGCGGGTGCGGGGCCCGTTGACACTGCGCACCCTGCACCGGGCGGTCGTACCGCATGACTACGAGCAACTGGCCCGCGAGGTGGCGCCCGACGCCGCCCGGGTGGCGTGTGTACCGGCGGGTGAGGCCGATGGCCATGGTGGCGAAGGGGAGGACCCGGCGGGCGGGGTGCGGCTGCTGGTCGTCCCGGCCGGGCGCGATGACGAACGGGGGCGGATCCGGTTCGAGGAGCTGATCCCGCCACCGGACACCCTCGCCATGATCTCGGCCTATCTGGACGAGCGGCGCCCGATCGGCACCCGGCTGTCGGTGGGACCGCCGTACTACCAGGGCGTGACCGTGGTCGCCTCGGTGCAGGCGGGGCGCGGGGTGGCCGCCGAGCGGCTGCGGGAGGCGGCGCTGACCGCGCTGTACGGCTACTTCAACCCGCTGACCGGCGGGCCGGAGGGGCAGGGCTGGCCGTTCGGGCGGCCGGTGCACTCCGGTGAGGTGTTCGCGGTGCTGCAGCGGGTGCCCGGCGTGGATCTCGTCGAGGACGTACGGCTGTTCCCGGCGGACCCGGTGACCGGGCAGCGGGCGGAGGCCACCACGAGGATCGAACTGGACCGGCATGCGCTGGTGTTCAGCTATGAGCACCAGCTGCGGGTACGGGAGGCATGAGGTGCGCGGAACACTTCCCGGGCTGCCCACGGCCCATCCCCTGCTCCATCAGCTTCCCGCCGTCTATCTCGACCATCCGTTCCTGGAGCGGTTTCTGAGCGCGCTGGACGAGGTGCTGGCACCGGTGCTGCTCACCCTGGACAATCTGCCCGCGCATCTGCATCCGCGCACCGCGCCCGAGGATCTGCTGGCGTGGCTGGCCGAGTGGGTGGCGGTGGAGGTGGACCCGGAGCGCCCGGTGACCCAGCGGCGCGCGGTGGTGGCCAGCGCCGTCACCCGCCACCGCCGACGGGGCACCCGCGAGGGGCTGGCGGCGGCCGTGCGCGTGGAGACCGGTATCGAACCGGAGATCATCGAGAGCGGTGCCACGGACTGGTCCACCGAACCGGGGGCGCCGCTGCCCGGTTCGGCGCGGCCGTGGGTGACGGTACGGCTCACGGTGCCGGACGCCGAGGCGGTGGCGCCGACCCGGCTGCGGCTGGAGCGGCTGCTCGCCGCGGAGGTGCCGGCGCATGTCGTCTACCGGGTGGAGGTCGCGGTCGAGGGGACGGGAGCGTCATGATCTGTCCCGACTGCGGACACCGCAATGAGGCGGGGGCGCACTTCTGCGCTTCCTGCGAGGCGTTCCTGGCCTGGGACGAGGAACCGGACCGGCGGCCGGGGGCCTCGTCACCGCCCGCCACCCCGCCGGGCTCCGGTACGGGCGAGGGACCGCGCCCCGGGCCGTCCAACCCGCCACCCGCCCCGCCCGTCGTTCCGCCCGTAGCTCCGCCCGCCGCCCCGCCTGCCACTCCGACTGTCGCTCCGGACGCCGCTCCAGCCGTCGCTCCGCACGCTGTGACACCGCCCGCCGTGCGCCCGGAGGAGCCCGCGGCGGCGCCCCGGCGGCCCGGGGACCGGCTGGAGGACACCGATACCGGCCCGGACCACCGGCCGGGTGCGCCGGACGAGCCCCCGGCGGCGCCCCCGAGGCCGGAGGCGCCGCCGCGCCGCCCCGGCCGCCCGTGTCCCCGGTGCCGTGCGGACAATCCGTCGGACCGCAGGCTCTGTATGCGCTGCGGCATCCTGCTCGACTCCGCGCCGGAGCCCGGCCGGCCGCGTCGGCTGCCCTGGTGGCGCCGGATCTTCCGGCGCGACGCCCAGCGTCCGCTGGCCGCGGGCAGCAGGCCCACCCACCGGACCTGGCCGCGGCCCCGGCTGACCCTTCCGGTCCTGGTGCTGGTGCTGGCCGCGGCGGCGTGGTTCGCCCGGTCCCAGCTGTCCGAGGTCTTCACCTTCACCCAGGACCAGACCGGCGATCCAAAGGCCCTGCACCCCACGGCGGTGCGCGGCTCCAGCCAGGCGCCGGGCCACCGGGCCGGGGCGGCCTTCGACGGCTACAACAACCGGTACTGGGCGCCGGCCACCGCGGGCCCGGGCACGGGCCAGTACCTGGAGGCCGACTTCGACCGGCCGGTGCGGCTGCGGAAGCTGCTGATCACCTCGGGGCGCTCGGCGAAGGCGGATGAGTTCCTGACCCAGGCGCGGCCCTCGGAGCTCACCCTCACGCTGGTCACCTCGGAGGACGAGCGCACCACGAAGGGTGTCAACCTCCAGGACCAGCCCGGTCAGCAGAGCTTCGATGTGCACGGCTCGGACGTGGTGCGGATCCGGCTGTCGGTCGACGCGGCGTACGGCGCCCGCTCTGACCGGCGGACGGCCATCGCGGAGGTGGAGTTCTTCGGCCGTCAGTGACGTGGGGCGCGTCCCTGACGGCCGGTCACAGAGGACGGACGACGGCCACGCCTCGCCCGGGACGGCCGGTCGCACCCGGCCAGGTCAGCCCTCTCCCCGGGAGGCCGTGCGCCGGGCGCTGTCGCGGCGCGGCCTGAGGGGGGCGTCCTCGTCGCTGAAGAGCTCCGGGTGCTTGGCGCGGATCTTCTCCACATCGCTGAAGACCAGCCGCAGATGGGAGCGGAGCGCCCCGTCGGCCCGGTCCAGATCGCCCTCCTCCAGCAGATCGACCACCTCCCGGTGCTGGCCGATGAGCAGGGACATCTGCTGGGTCATGGGCAGTGACAGCCTGCGGGCGCGGTCCAGCTGGGCCTTGGCCTGGCTGACGACGGGCCAGGCGGAGGCGTGTCCGCTGACGGCCATCAGCCGGGCGTGGAACTCCTCGTCCAACTGGAAGAAGCCCTGCATATCGGACTGGCGGTCGGCCTCCTCCTGCGCGATGAGGAGCACCCGCAGCTCCGCCACGTCCCGCGCGGTGGCCTTCTCCACGGCCTCCCGCAGCGCGGCGCACTCCAGCGCCTCCCGGATGAACTGGGCGGAGGCGACATCGCGCTCCCGGATGCGCGAGACGAACGTACCCATCTGGGGATAGATGTCGACCAGCCCCTCGTCGGCGAGCAGGATCAGGGACTCGCGGACGGGGGTGCGGCTGACCCCGAGCTCGGCCGCCAGGTCGTTCTCCGAGACGGCGGATCCGGGCTCCAGCTCCAGGCTGACGATGCGCGAACGCAGCACCTCATGGACCAGTTGCCGGGTGTTGCGCCCCCGGGAGCGTGCCGCGTGCAGTCCCTCCGCCGGTGCCATCTGACCCCTTCCGAACCCTTGACTCGCCTCGCTGACGTACTTGTATGGTAGCCGACCGACAGCCCGGACTCCACCCCCGGAGCCCCCCGGAGCCCCTCGGGAACCCTCCGGAACCCCCGGAGCCCGCTCAGTGAGGAGCACATGCGTATGGCCACGATCACGGAGGCCAAGGTCATCGTCACCTCGCCGGGTCGCAATTTCGTGACCCTGAAGGTGACCACCTCCGACGGCGTGACCGGTCTCGGTGACGCGACCCTCAACGGCCGCGAACTCGCGGTCGCCTCCTACCTGGAGGACCACCTCGTACCGCTGCTGATCGGCCGCGACCCCGCCCGTATCGAGGACACCTGGCACTACCTCTACAAGGGCGCCTACTGGCGCCGCGGCCCGGTGACCATGACCGCCATCTCGGCCGTGGACACCGCGCTGTGGGACATCAAGGGCAAGGTCGCGGGCCTTCCGGTGTACGACCTGCTGGGCGGCAAGGCCCGCGAGGGCGCCATGGTCTACGGCCACGCCAGCGGCGGCGACGTCCCCGAGCTGCTGGAGGACGTCGCCCGCTTCCAGGAGATGGGCTACCGCGCGATCCGTGCCCAGGCCGCCGTCCCCGGCTCACCGGGGACCTACGGCATCCGCCACGGCACGGTCGCCACCGTCTACGAGCCCGCCACCGGCGCGCTGCCCGAGGAACAGCCCTGGTCGACCGAGGCGTATCTGGACTTCGCACCGCGCTACCTGGAGGCGGTCCGCGAGCGGTTCGGCTTCGACTTCCATCTGCTGCACGACGTCCACCACCGGCTCACCCCCACCGAAGCGGGGCGGCTGGGCCGCAGCCTGGAGGAGGTGCGGCTGTTCTGGATGGAGGACCCCACCCCCGCCGAACTCCAGGAGTCCTTCCGCCAGATCCGCCGTTCCACCACCACGCCGATAGCGGTCGGCGAGGTCTTCAACTCCATCTGGGACTGCCAGCAGCTCATCACCGAACGGCTCATCGACTACATCCGCGCCTCGGTCGTGCACGCCGGCGGCATCACCCATCTACGGCGGATCTTCCACCTCGCCGAGCTGTACCAGGTGCGCACCGGCTCGCACGGCGCCACCGACCTGTCGCCGGTGAGCATGTCCGCCGCCGTCCACCTCGATGTCACCGTGCCCAACTTCGGCATCCAGGAGTACATGGCGCACGACCCGCTCACCCATGAGGTGTTCCGGCCGACCTACGAGCTGCGCGACGGCGCGCTGCACCCCTCGGCCGCGCCCGGCCTCGGCATCGAGCTCGACGAGGAGGCGGCCGCCCGCTTCCCGTACGACCCGAAGTACCTTCCGGTGAGCCGCCGTACCGACGGGTCGGTGCACGACTGGTGAGCACCAATCCCCCACGGCGCCTGTCCCTGGCCACCCTGCCCGGCGTCCCCGCGCAGAGCCGCCCGCCGATCGACCCGCGGGCGCTGCGCCCCCGGATCGTGCATCTGGGCATCGGCGCCTTCCACCGCGCCCACCAGGCCCTGTACACACAAGCCGCCGAGGCGGCGCACGGCGGTGGCTGGGGCATCGCCGGTGTCACCCAGCGCAGCCGGTCCGTCGTGGAGGCACTGCGTCCGCAGGACGGGCTGTACTCGTTCACCGAGCGGCGCCCCGACGGCCCGGCCACCCGCGTGGTCGGCACCGTGACCGAGGTGCTGCACGCCGCCGACGACGGCGCCCGGCTCGGCGCGCTCCTCGCCTCCCCCGAGGTCACCGTCGTCACCCTCACCGTCACCGAGAAGGGCTACCGGCGCGACGCCGCCACCGGCGGACTCGCCCTGGAGGACCCGCTCGTCCGGGGTGACCTGGAGGGACGGCCCGCCCCCGCGAGCGTCGCCGGGCAGCTCGCGGCGGGGCTGCGCGCCCGGCTGCGGGCCGGCGGCGCCCCGGTGTCGCTGGTGTCCTGCGACAACATGGCCGACAACGGCGCCGTACTGCGGCGCCTGGTGCGGGAGTTCATCGCCGCGACCGCCTGGGAGGACCGTGACCGCCTGCTGGACTGGATCACCGGCTCGGTCGCCTTCCCCGCCACCGTCGTCGACCGCATCGTCCCCGCCACCACCGACGCCGACCGGCGGGCCGCCGCCCGCGCGCTGACCGTGGCCGACGAAGGCGCGGTGACCGGCGAACCGTTCACCCAGTGGGTCCTCCAGGACGCCTTCGCCGCCGACCGCCCGCACTGGGAGGAGGCGGGGGTGCGCTTCGTCGCGGACGTCGCCCCCTACCAGCTCGCCAAGCTCCGGCTGCTCAACGGCTCCCACTCGCTCATCGCCTATCTCGGACTGGCCGCCGGATGCGAGACCGTCGCCGATGTCCTGGCCACCACCTGGGGCGAGGAGACCGTACGCGCCTACTGCGCCGAGGCCGCCCAGAGCCTGCCGCCCACCGAGGGGCTGGACCTCCCCGCCTACATCGACAGCCTGGTGGACCGCTTCGCCAACCTCGCGATGGAACACCGCATCCAGCAGATCGCCATGGACGGGTCCCAGAAGATCCCCGAACGGTGGCTCGCCCCGCTGCGCGAGCTGCGCGCCGCCGGACGGGACACCCCCCTTATGGCCACGGCCCTCGCCGCCTGGGCCCGCCGCACCCGGGACCACCCCCTGGACGATCCGCGCGCCGAGGAGCTGCGCCGCGCCTGGGACGGCCCGCACCCCGAGGCCCCGCGCCGGCTGCTGCGGCTGCTGGGCGCCGAGGACCTCGCGGACGACACCGCCCTCGTCGCGTCCGTACGGGCGGAGCTGGACTCCGGCGCCCGGCCGCCGCGTTGACCGCACGCACCGCCCCCGCAAAGGAGAGCCGCCTTGAAGACGCACAGAGTCGCCCCCGCCACCGACACGCCATCCCAGGACGAGGCCACGAGCGGGCCACCGCGCCCACGCGGCCTGCGGCACAACACCCGCTGGCTGATGGTCTTCCTCTGTTTCCTGGGCATGACCGTCAACTACGTCGACCGCGCCACCATCTCCATCTCCCTGCCCTATATGACCGATGACCTGCACATCGGCCCCGAGTGGCAGGGCGTCATCCTCAGCATGTTCTTCGTGACCTACGCGCTGGGCCAACTGCCCGCCGGAGCGCTGATCGACCGCTACGGCGAGAAGCGCATGTTCGCCATCGGCGGGCTGCTCTGGTCGCTGGTCACCGTGGGCACCGGCTTCGTCCGGGGCATCGGCAGCCTGCTCTTCGCCCGCCTCGCCCTCGGCGCGGGCGAGGCCCCGGCCTACCCCTCGTGCGCCAAGTCCGTCTCCCGCTGGTTCCCGGTCCGCGAACGGGCGCTGGCCAACAGCGTCTGGGACAACGGCGCCCGCGCCGGCACCGCCGTCGCCGCCCCGGTCGTGACCGCGCTGATCGCCTGGCAGGGCTGGCGGATGGCGTTCTGGGTCACCGGCGCCGTGGCCCTGCTGTGGGTGGCGCTGTGGCTGAAGACGTACCGCGAGCCCACGGCGCGCGACGGACTCAGCGCCGAGGAGCGCGCGTACGTGACGGCCGGCGGCGCCCGGCTCGAGGAGAGCCCCGCCGAGGAGACGGCCCCGGAGGAACCCGCCGTGCGCTGGCGCGACCTGTTCCGCCACCGCACGGTCTGGGGCATGATGATCGGCTTCTTCTGCCTCAACTACGTCATCTACTTCTTCATCACCTGGTTCCCCAGCTACCTCGTCGACGCCCGCGGCTTCGACCTGCTCAAGCTGGGCTTCTACGGCGCCCTGCCCGGCATCGTCGCCATCGCCGGCAGTCTGCTCGGCGGCTGGACCAGCGATACGCTGCTGCGCCGCGGCTGGTCGGTGACCCGGGCCCGCAAGACCTGTCTGGTGTGCGGCATGCTCTTCTCCTCTGTCATCGCCTTCGCCGTGCTCGTCCCCAGCGCCATGTGGGCCCTGGCACTGCTGTCCGTCAGCTACGCGAGCCTGGCCTTCTCCGCCGCCTCGGTGGCCAGCCTGCCCGCCGACGTCGCGCCCACCCCGCGCCATGTCGCCTCGCTCGGCGGCATCCAGAACTTCGCCTCCAACCTGGCCGGGGTCCTCGGCTCGACCACCACCGGGCTGCTGCTGGGCTTCTTCCACCACTCCTTCGTCGCACCGCTGATGCTGTCCGGCGCGCTGTGCGTGGTCGGCGCCCTCACCTACGGCCTGGTCGTCCAGCGCGTCGAACCGCTGCGGCTGTCCGCCGCCTGAGCCCCACTCATGCACGAGGAGAACCATCCCGATATGAACGACGCCACCGCCGCGATCCTGCACGGCCCCAAGGACGTGCGCATCGAGCGGCGCCCGCTTCCCCAACCCGCCGCCGGCGAAGTCCTCGTTAAGATCGGCGCGGTGGGGCTGTGCGGCTCCGACCTGCACTACTACGCCCACGGCGAGAACGGCCCCAATGTGCTCCGCTCCCCCACCGCGCTCGGCCACGAGGCGGCCGGAACGGTCATGGCGGGCGACGTCCCCCTGCCCGCGGGCACCCGGGTCGCGATCGAGCCCGCCATCCCATGCGGACGCTGCCGCGCCTGCCGCGCGGGCCGCTACAACCAGTGCCCGCACGGCCGCTGCTTCGGCTCCCCGCCCACCGACGGCGCCCTGACCGGGCATCTGACCGTGCCCGCGGAGTTCGCCCATCCGCTCCCCGACGACTTCCCCCTCACCTCCGGGGCGCTCATCGAACCCCTCGCGGTCGCCCTGCACGCGGTGCGCCGCGGCAATGTCACGGCCGGGGACCGGGTGCTGATCACCGGCGCCGGGCCGATCGGCCTCCTGGTCCTCCAGGCCGCCCGCGCCGTGGGGGCGGGCGAGACCGTGGTGACCGACGTCAACCCCGGCCGGCTGGCCCACGCCCGCCGCCTGGGCGCCGACCGCGCCCTGGACACCTCCCGTGAACCCCTCCCCCAGGATCCGGTGTTCGACATCGCACTCGACTGCTCCGGCATCGAATCCGCCCTGACCGCCGCCGCGCACGCGGTACGCCCCGGCGGCACCGTGGTCGCCGTCGGCAACCCGCCCCAGCCCCGCACCACGCTGCCGCTGGCCTGGATGCAGCGCCAGGAGCTCACCCTGGTCACCGCCTTCCGCTACGCCGGGGAGTTCCCCGCGGCGGTGTCCCTGGCCGCCACCGGACGGATCGACCTGGAGTCGCTGGTCACCGCCCGCTTCCCCCTCGAACGTACGGCGGACGCCCTCGAGACGGCGCTCTCCGACCCCGCACAGCTGAAGGTCGTCATCGAGCCCTGAGCCATGGCCGTCCGAGCGGCCGAGCCCTGAGCCATGGCCGCCCGAACAGTCGAGCCCTGAGCCGCCGCCCGGGCCTTGGCGGCATCCCCCCGTCCCACCCGTCACAATGGGGGTCATGTCCCGACGTACCCGACGCCCGCAGCCGGCCCGCCCCACCCCGGCCTCCTGCCCCTGCGGGCTGCCCGCGGCCTACGACGACTGCTGCGGCCGGCTGCACCGCGGCCAGGCCCGCGCGACCACCGCCGAGCAGCTGATGCGCTCGCGCTACAGCGCCTTCGCCGTCGGGGACGAGGCGTATCTGCTGCGCACCCGGCACCCCACCACCCGGCCGCCCGGCGCCGTGCCGGACCCGGGGCTGCGCTGGGTGCGCCTGGAGATCCTGGGCACCAGCGAGGGCAGCGCGTTCCACACCACGGGCACCGTCGAGTTCCGCGCCCACTACACCGAGGGCGGCCGCGCGCGCTCGCTCCACGAGAACAGCCGCTTCGTACGGCACGAGGGCGACTGGGTCTATCTCGACGGTGTGACCGGCGACTGACCTCGCTTCACGGCGGCCGGCGCGATCACAGTCCGCGCCGACTTGGTCATTTGTTTCCCGTGTCGTCGCCGACGCCTTCTGGTGCCCGGTCAACTCCGGGGCGATGCTGGGGCGCTGTGCGTGTGAACCACGCGAGTCCCCTGGCCCCATGGAGTTGCCGTGCCTCCTGTCGCGTTCGCCAGACCTCTGGCGGCCCTGGCCGCGGTGTCCGCCCTTGTGCTGGGCGCCGCCGGCCAGGCCACCGCCGACACCACCCCCGCCCCGGCGCCCGAACCCCTGCCGCGGGTCTCCACGGAGATGCTGCGGCCGGTCGCGCCGCCCGCCGCCAGCGGTGCGCCGGGCACCCGGTCCGTGGCCGACGGCGACGGGCTGCAGACCGCCCGCTCCTCGCGGCCGGTCGCCCCGGGAGTGAAGCTGACCTCGTACGACCGGCTGGAGTCGGACAAATGGCTGCGGGTCGACGCGCTGTCGGTGGACCTGGCCGGCGGCATCAAGGTCGACTATCTCCACCCCGACCAGGTCGCCGAGCGCCGGACCGTCTCCCAACTGGCCACCGAGCACGACGCCGGGCCGGGGCGCCGCACGGTCGCGGCGATCAACGGTGACTTCTTCGACATCAACCAGACCGGCGCCCCGAGGGCAACGGCATCGGCGACGGCCGCCTCGTCAACTCCGCCTCCGCGGCCGGGCCCGCCCAGGCCGTCGGTATCGGCCCGGCCGACGCGGGCCGCATCCTCCAGCTCTACTTCGACGGCACCCTGACCCTCCCCGACGGCCCCCATCCGCTCGCGGCGCTCAACGCCGCCAACGTCCCGGCCGCCGGGATCGGGGCGTACACCGCCCAGTGGGGCGAGGCGGACCGCGCCCAGACCGTGGACGGCGCACGGCGCACCGCCGAGGTCACGGTCGTGGACGGCAAGGTCACCAAGGCGGCCGGCGCACCCGGCAAGGGCCCGATCCCGGCCGGTGCGACCGTGCTGCTCGGCCGGGACGCCGGGGCCGACGAGCTGTCCGGACTGGCCGTCGGCGACGCGGTGTCGATGGAGTACCGGCCGCGCACCGACGACGGCGACCTGCCGCGCACGGCCCTCAGCGGCCGGGAACTGCTGGTCGTGGACGGCAAGCCGGTCGGCCACGACGGCGAGGGCAACAACACCACGGCGCCGCGCACCGCGGTCGGCTTCTCCCGCGACGGCCGCACCATGCAGATCCTCACCGTGGACGGGCGGCAGGCCGACAGCGGCGGGGTCACCCTCACCGAGCTGGGCCTGATGATGAAGGACGCGGGCGCCTACAGCGCGCTCAACCTCGACGGCGGCGGCTCCTCCACGCTCGTCGCCCGCGAGCCCGGCAGCGACACCACCCGGGTGGAGAACAGCCCGTCCGACGGCGCCGAGCGCACCGTCCCCAACGGCCTGGCCCTCACCGCGCCCGACGGCAGCGGCCGGCTCAAGGGCTTCTGGGTGGACACCGCGATGGACCGCGCGTCCGCGCCCACCGCGGACCCGGTTCGGGGCGGCCACCCCGAGCGGGTCTTCCCCGGGCTCACCCGCCGCCTCACCGCCGCCGGTTACGACGAGACGTACGGCCCCGCCGACGGCGCGCCGCAGTGGCGGACGGCCGATTCCCATATCGGCCGGATCGGCTCCGACGGCACCTTCACCGCCCGCCACGGCGGTGACACCACCATCACCGCCCGGCGCGGCGCCGCCCACGGCGACCTCGGCCTCACCGTCCTGGACCGGCTGGACCGGATCCAGCCCACCAGCCGGCTGGTCGGCCTGGCCGACGCCGAGGCCACGGGCCGGTTCGGCATCGTCGGCCTGGACGCGCACGGCACCAGCGCCCCCGTCGAACCCTCCGATGTGCGGCTCTCGTACGACCACGCGCTGTTCGACATCGCCCCGGACCCCCGGGCGGGCACCTTCACCGTCAAGGCGCGCCACGACCAGGCCGCGGGGCAGGTCGAGGTCCGCGTCGGCGGCGCCACCACGGTGCTCGCCGTCACCGTCGGCCTGACCGAGCGGCAGGAGGCGTCCTTCGACGACGCCGACGGCTGGACCTTCAGCCAGGCCCGCGCCTCCGGTTCGGCGGAGGCCACGCCCGACGGCCACACCGGCACCGGGCTGCAGCTGGACTATGACTTCACCCAGTCCACGGCCACCCGCGCCGCCTATGTCACCCCGCCCCAGCAGATCGAGGTGGACGGGCAGCCGCAGTCCTTCGGCCTGTGGATCAAGGGCGACGGCAAGGGGGCGTGGCCCACATTGCACCTCAAGGACGCCGCGGGCTCGGACCAGTTGCTCCGCGGACCGTACGTCACCTGGACCGGATGGCGACATGTCGACTTCGCCGTCCCGGCCGGGGTCGCGTATCCGCTGAAGGTCAACCGCTTCTACCTCGCCGAGACCGCCGCCACCCGCCAGTACACCGGCAGTGTGGTCATCGACGACCTCTCGGCGCGGGTGCCGCCCTCGGTCGAACTGCCCACGGAGAGCGTGCACCCCGATCCGCTGATCTCCACCGCCGCGCAGGTGCGGGGACGCGACTGGCGGTTCGCGGTGATGTCCGACGCGCAGTTCGTGGCCCGCGATCCGGGCAGCCCGATCGTCGCCCAGGCCCGCCGCACCCTGCGGGAGATCGAGGCGGCCAAGCCCGACTTCCTGGTGATCAACGGGGACCTGGTGGACGAGGGCTCCCCCGCTGATCTGTCCTTCGCCCGCACCGTGCTGAAGGAGGAGCTGGGCGATGACCTGCCCTGGTACTACGTGCCCGGCAACCATGAGGTGATGGGCGGCTCCATCGACAACTTCACCGGCGAATTCGGGCCCGCCCACCGCTCGTTCGACCACCGGGGCACCCGCTTCCTCACCCTGGACACCTCACGGCTGGGGCTGCGCGCCGGTGGCTTCGACCAGATCAAGGAGTTGCGCGCCCAGCTGGACGCGGCCGCGAAGGACCCCGACATCGGCTCGGTGATGGTGATCGAGCATGTGCCGCCGCGTGACCCCACCCCGCAGCAGGGCAGCCAGCTCGGCGACCGCAAGGAGGCGGCGCTGCTGGAGGGCTGGCTGACCGACTTCCGCCGCACGACGGGCAAGGGCGCGGGGTTCATCGGCAGCCACGTCGGCACCTTCCACGCCTCACGGGTGGACGGCGTCCCATATCTGATCAACGGCAACTCGGGCAAGAACCCCGCCACCCCGCCCAACCAGGGCGGCTTCACCGGCTGGTCGATGGTCGGCGTGGACCACGTCTCGGCCCGGGACCAGGCGGCCGCGCGCCACGCACCGTGGCAGGGCGGCCCGGACTGGGTGTCCGTGCAGACCCGCGCCCATGTGGACGGGCTGACCGTCACCGCCCCGGAGGACCTGCGCACCGGGCAGACCGCCGACATCACAGCGACCGTCTTCCAGGGCGAGGGGATCGATGCCCGCCGGGTGCCGGTCGGCTTCCCGCTGAGCGCGGACTGGTCCGGCTCGCCAGGCGTCCACATCGGCGATCCGGACGACGCCGGGCGCCGTGATGTGGCGGCGTACGACCCGGCCGGCGGCAAGCTGACCGCGCTGCGCCCGGGAACGGCCACCCTCGCGGTGCGCGTGAACGGCGCCACCGCACAGGCGCGGTTCACCGTCACCGCGGCGGCCGCGGCGCCCGCGGCCTGAGGGGCTGTCGGCTGTCGGCTGTCGGCTGTCGGCTGTCGGCTGTCGGCTGTCGGCGGAACACGATTTCGGGGGCCGGACCGCCGGGGCATCGGCCCGCGCATCCGCACCGAGCAGGTGCGGATGCGCGGTACCGAAAGTCAGGTCACCGCCGCAGCGGTCCCTCGCAACTGAAGTCCGCGGTACCGGAGTTGCCCGTCACGGTGGGCCGGCCAAAGTCGCAGTTCATATCACCGAAGTCGACGGCGGCGGGCTTGGAACGGTCGAGCAGGTTGGCGTCGACCGCCTCGGACATCTCCGTGAAGACCTTGTTGAGGCTGCTGGGGTCGCTGAGGTTCGCGGTGATCCGGCCGGTACAGACGAACCGCCCGTGCTCGCCGTCGCCATTGTCCTTGCAGACGGGCTGGTTGCCGGTGGCCCGGGCGAAGGCGCTCTGCGCCCCGGCGGCGTCGGTGAGCGTCAGGTCCTCGTTGGGCACGAACGTGGTGTCCGGTACGAACAGGTCGTCGACGATGGCTGTCTGTGCGTCGAGGAAGGCGTCGTACTGCAGCTGGAGGTTGGTGTCCGCGCCCTGCTGATGGCGCCAGTTGTCGAAGGCGACGGGGTCATCGGCGCGGATGAACCGGTACATCTCCTGGAGCTTCGCCGGGTGGTCGCGCCACAGGAACTCGAAGAAGGTCCCCGCGTAGGAGTAGAAGCGGAAGCCGTCGCGGTCGTAGGTCGCGTGCAGCATCTCGTTGATCGTCATCCGGGGCCTGCCGCCCTGGGTGTCGTTGATGATGTCGCGGACCAGGGACTGGCGTACGCGGATGCCGTCGTCACGGGTCGAGCCGTCGAGGAACTCGGCGCTGCCCTCGTCCATGGCGGTCGTGCGGTCGCCCTCGTACCAGGGGCCCTCGCCGAAGAAGCCGGGGACGGCGAACCGGCCGTTGAGGTAGTGGGTGTACTCGTGCCGGAAGAGCTCTTCCAGGGTGAGGGAGGAGTCCTGGGGCACGCGCCGCTGGTAGGTGTAGAAGGTCGCGCCCTGCTCAATGTAGACACCGCCGTTGTCGGTCCCCATGCCGGTGAGCATCGGGTGGTAGACCTCGTAGTCGGAGCGTGAGGCGTACAGCACGATGTTGAGAGTGGCGTTGGGGTCGCCGGCGAGCGGCTCCTCGGTGCCGAGCACCCGGTGGAACTGGGCCCTGACCTGCTTGGACGCATAGTAGAGCTGATCGACGGTGGCACGGTCGAGGGCGGTGCGGACCTTGATGCCGCCGTTGTCGTAGGAGTACGTGTGCGGGAAGATCCGCTTCTCGATGTCCTCCTTGCAGACGCCGTAGGGCTTGCACGCCTCGAAGGTGATGAGCCAGGAGACGACCTTGCCCCAGGGCGCGCTGCCCTCGCCGAAGTTCCGGACGGTGACCGGCAGCAGGGCTCCGAGGTCGGTGATGGTCTGCTGCTCGAGGGAGTCGATCTCGCCGAAGCGGCCGTATTCGAGGAGCGCGTCGCGGACCACCCAGGCGTTGGGGTGTCCTTGAGGTGGGTGTAGTCGGCGAACGCCTTGAAGGCGGCACGGTAGCCGGGGTCGGCGGCGACCGCGGCCTGGAACTCCTTGTCCTGGTTGCCGGGGTAGACGCCCAGGTAGTTCAGCGAGAGCGCGGAGAGGGCGGCACCGGCCCAGGACTGGTCCCTGTTGGTGGCGGTGTGCTCCGGGTCCATGGTGGCCAGGACCTTCTTGACCAGGCCGAGTTGGTACTGGCGTCCGCCGGGCCCGCTGCAGGCGGTCAGGGCCTCGCGCAGGGTGTCGGCGTTGGCCCGGGTGGCGTCGAAGGTGTGGGCCGCGGCGGCGAAGGCGTCCACCGCACCGCGTACCGCGTTGACGGTGGGGGCGTCGGTGGTGTCGATCTCCTCGTGCGAGAAGTCGTGGTAGGCCACCGCGTGCAGGTAGGTGAACATCTCGTACAGGTGGCTGGTGTTCGCGCCGTCGTGGCCGGGCGCGAGGGAGGCTATGCGCCGGGCCACGGCCTGGACATGTGCGTCGGACATGACGGGGATCAGCCGCGAGTCCCAGTTCCAGATGAGGCCACGCAGACAGCCGTCGGCGGTGACCGCGGGGTCGGCGAGGAAGTCGGCCAGCTGATCGGGGCTCAGCCCGGTGATGCCGTCCAGGGCGCAGGGGGCGACGGCCGGCTTCTTGCCGTGGTGAGCGGTGACCGGCCCGGACAGCGGGCCGGGGGTCCGTCCGTCGGTGGTGACGGAACGGGGCGCGGGGGCCGGAGGCGCGCTCACCCTCGGTTCCCGCTGAAGGCGTTGGGCGTGGTCGAAGCGGTTGTCGGCGGGCCGGGGCGGGGGCTTCGGTGCCGCCTTCGGCTGCCACGGTTGGGCGGATGGTGCGGGGTCCCTGGGGGCGGCCGCGGCGGCCTGCCCCAGTGGCATCACGAGCGCGGCGACAAGGGTCGCGGCCAGCAGGAGTCTGCGCGAGGGGCGCGAAGGTAACACCTGAACCTCCAAGAGGCGGTGGGGGGTGAGTGGGGGCCCGAGGCGCCGGCCTTCACTTCACGAGGTGTGACCTGTAACATAGTAATGTGAAATTGCACTGACAAGGCGTCAGGAAAAGGTCATCCAGATTTCCTTCACCGGAGGTGTCCATGACCGCGCGTGCCGCCCAACTCCACACCGACAGCCACGACTTGCCCGTATCGGACGCCCTCGCCCGCTCGATGGCCGACGGCTGGGCCCCCGCCCCATCCCCCGGCGACTCCCATTGCCCCGGCTTCGAGCAGCTCACCGGCCGCCGGGCCCGGCTCGCCGCCCGCTTCCCCGGCGAGCGGCTGCTCATCCCGGCCGGCGAGCTGAAGGTCCGCTCCCACGACTGCGATCACCGCTTCCGCCCGCACAGTGCGTACGCCTGGCTGACCGGACTGACCGGCGAGGACCAGCCCGGCCACGTGCTCGTCCTGGAGCCGGACGGCGAGCCGGTGCTGTACCTGCGGCCGCGGTCACCACGCGACGAGGGCGGGGAGTTCTACCGGGACCGCAAATACGGCGAGTTCTGGGTCGGTCGCCGCCCCGACCTGGCCGAGGCCGAGCGGCTGACCGGCGTCCGCTGCGCCCACCTGGCCGGCCTCGCCCGCCTCGCCCCCGGCAGGGACGCCTCCCGCGATCCCGAACTCGCCTCCGTACTCAGCGAGTTGCGCTTGGTGAAGGACCCATGGGAGGTGGACCAGCTCCAGCAGGCCGTGGATCACACCACGACCGGCTTCGAGGACGTCGTCCGTGCCCTGCCGTCGGCACTGCGGCGCCCCCGCGGCGAACGCTGGATCGAGGGCGTCTTCCAGCTGCGCGCCCGCGCCGAGGGCAACGGCACGGGCTACGAGACCATCGCCGCCGCCGGCGCCCACGCCTGTGTGCTGCACTGGACCCGCAACGACGGCCCGCTCGACCCGCGCCACCTGCTGCTGCTCGACGCGGGCGTGGAGACCGACGCGCTGTACACCGCCGACATCACCCGCACCCTGCCGCTGTCCGGACGCTTCTCCCCCGTCCAGCGCCGGGTCTACGAGCTGGTGCTCGCCGCGCAGGACGCCGGGATCGCCGCCCTCAAACCGGGCGCGAGCTTTCGCGCCTTCCACCGGGCCTGTTCCACCGTGCTCGCCGAGGGCCTCGCCGACTGGGGCGTACTGCGCATCCCCGCCGCACAGGCGCTCACCGCCGAGAGCGGCCTCCACCGGCGCTACACGCTGTGCAGCTCCGGCCATATGCTCGGGCTCGACGTCCACGACTGCGCTCGGGCTCGCGCGGAGCAGTACCTGGACGGTGTCCTGGAGGAGGGCCAGGTCCTCACCGTCGAACCGGGCCTCTACCTTCAGCCCGACGACACGACCCTGCCGCCCGAACTGCGCGGGATCGGTGTCCGCATCGAGGACGATCTGGTGATCACGGCCGACGGCGCCCGCCTGATGTCAACGGCCCTGCCCCGCACGGCCGATGCGGTGGAGGAGTGGATGGACCGGCTGCTGACCCCGTCCGGCTGATCCGCGGCCGCGCCGCGCTCCCGTGCAAGGACCCGCTCCCGTCCAACGGGCCCGGCGGGGCGGTGCCCCGTCAGAGCGCTCGCGCCGCCTCCTCGCGGCCCTGGGCCCACAGGGAACGGACATGGCCGAGGTGGCGGGTCATGCAGGCCTCTGCCGCCTCGACGTCCCCGGCCAGCATCACATCGAGCAGCTCCACGTGCTCCTCGGCGGACGGCAGCAGCTGGTCGTGTTCGTCGAGCCAGGTCAGGCCGTAGAGACGGGAGCGCTTACGCAGGTCGCTCACCGTCTCGACGAGGCGGTCATTGCCATTGAGGCCCAGCAGTTCGAGATGGAAGCGGCGGTCGGCCTCCAGATAGCCGACGAGGTCATGGGCGGCGGCCGCGTCGACGATCTCCAGGGCGATCGGGCGGAGCGCTTCGAGCTGGGCGCGAGTCGCGGTGCGGGTGACCCGGCCGACGACCGGGACCTCGATCAGCGCCCGGATCTCGGTGTACTGGTCGAGATCGCGCTCGCTCACCTCGGTGATCCGGAAGCCCTTGTTGCGCACCGGCTCGACCAGACCCTCGCGGGCCAAGTCGAGCATGGCCTCCCGCACCGGTGTGGCCGAGACCCCGAAGTCCGCGGCCAGACCGGGCGCCGAGTAGACCGCGCCCGGCCGGAGTTCACCGGCTATCAGGGCCGCACGCAGCTGATGGGCGACCTGGTCGCGCAGCCGGTGCTGAACGGTGGCCAGGCTCCGATGCTTGAGTTCACCCATCTCGGCCCTCCGAATGGCACGTCGAGTCGGCGCGGAGTGCCAGCGTACAATGTCACGTTGCGCCAGTGGCCTGACAATGGCCCGGACGGGACCCGGCCGGGGGTCCGGGCTCAGGTGTCCCAGACGCGGCGGACCTGTTCGAAGCGGGTGGGCAGCGGAGGGCGGCGACCGGCGTACCGGGCGTTCGTACGGTGGACGAACCGGCGCCAGGAAAGCACCAGCCCCTGCCGGGTGATGGGCAGCCCGGCGACCACGGTCACGCCGCTGTCATGGGTGTGGTGCACCGTCAGCAACAGCGCGTCCGGCACCGACCCCTCCAGCTCGGCGCAGAGCTCCTGCCGCACCCGCAGCCAGCGGCGCAGCACCAGTACGGTGCCGCGGTCCAGGCCGTGCCGGCGCGGGACGCGATGCTTGCCGTGCTCGATGGTCACCCATCCGGAGTCCAGGTCCAGCGCCGACATGGTGCAGCGCAGCAGTCCGCCGTACCGGGCGCCGCTGGCCCGCGCCAGGCCCACCACCACGGCCAGCCGTACGGTCTCCGGCTTCGCGCCGTCCTCCATGGCCTGCACCGACAGCTGCCGCCAGATCCACTCCGCCTCCGCCGCCTGGACCAGCGGCCGCGGATAGCGGTCCGGCGCCGCCTCCTTCGCCGTCCTTGCGTGGGACCGCGCTGCCATGTCCACCCCCTGGGAGCCTTGCGACACCGAGTCGCTTGGCACACTATTTCTTCCGTCGATGTCCTCGTCAAGGCCATCGCGGCGGTACGGTCGTCCGTGTGCGTCTTCTGCTGATGTCCGACACCCATCTCCCCCGGCGCGCCAAGGCGCTCCCCGAGGAGCTGCTGGAGCGGCTGCCGCACGCCGATGTGGTGGTCCACGCGGGCGACTGGGTCGACCTCGCCACCCTCGATCTGCTCCAGGAGCGATCGCGCCGGCTGATCGGGGTGTACGGCAACAACGACGGGCCCGAGCTGCGGGCGCGGCTGCCGGAGGTGGCCCGGGCCGAGCTGGCGGGGGTGCGGCTGGGCGTGGTGCACGAGACCGGAGCGGCCCGGGGGCGCGAGCGGCGCTGCGCCGAGCGGTTCCCCGGCCTTGATGTGCTGGTGTTCGGCCACAGCCATATCCCGTGGGACTCCACGGCCGAGGGGCCGCTGCGGCTGCTCAACCCCGGCTCCCCCACCGACCGGCGGCGGCAGCCGTACTGTACGTATCTGACGGCCGCGATCGAGGCCGGGCGGCTGACCGCCGTGGAGCTGCACCGGCTGCCGCCCCGCCGCTGACCGATCGCCGTTCCCCGGGTGTGCTGGCCGCGCCCGTTTCCTTCCGTTCGCTCGTCTCTCCTTTCAGCCCCGGTATCCGACAGGTCCTTTTCGGCTGCCGAGGAGTGTGTGATGAGGACGGCAAGTGGCGGGTCCGCGGGGCGATGGGCGTCGGCGGCGGTGTCCGCGACCGTGTTCTGCGTCCAGCTGGACGCGTTCGCGCTGAACCTGGCCCTGCCCGGAATCGGGCGGGACCTGGGGGCGGCGGGCGGCGGCCTGCAGTGGGTGGTGAGCGGGTATCTGCTCGCGGCCGGCGCGCTGATGGCGGGCGCGGGGCGGCTGGGCGACCTGTACGGCCGTCGCCGGTTGCTGATGGCGGGGCTTGCGGTGTTCGGTGGCGCGTCGCTGGTCTGTGCGCTGGCCCCGTCGCTTCCGGTGCTGGTGGGCGCGCGGGTGGTGCAGGGCGCGGGCGGGGCGATGGCCATGCCCGCCGGTCTCGCCCTGCTGACGAACGCCTGCCCGCCCGGTTCGGGGGCGCGGGTCATGGGCCGGGCACTGGGGATCGGGGGCGTGGCCACGGTGTGCGGGCCGTACGTCGGCGGAGTGCTGACCGATGCGGTGTCCTGGCGGGCGGTGTGCTGGCTGAACGTACCCCTCGCACTGGTCGCCGTGGGGTGCGCGGCACGGGCCGGGGAGTCGCGGGACACCACCGCGCCGGTGTCGTTGGACGTGGCGGGGCTGCTCACGGCGACCGGCGCGCTGGCGGCGGTGGCGGTCCTGGTCGACCGGGGGCCGCTGTGGGGCTGGGCCTCGGGCTCCTCGGCGGTGGCCCTGGCGCTGGCGGTCGGGCTCGGGGCCGTCTTCGTACGGCATGAGCGGGCGGCGGCGCATCCGCTGGTGGATCTCGCGCTGTTCGGCAACCGGCCCTTTGTGGCGCTCACGGCGGCGGGGGCGGCGGCCAATGCCGCGACCGTGGTCGTCCTGTTCGCCGTGCCCCTGGCGCTGCAGGGGCCGTGGCGGCTGTCGGCGGCGGGCGCGGGGGCGGCCTTCCTGGCCCCGGCGGCGGCGATGGCGCTGGCCGGGCCGGTGGCGGGGCGGATCCGCACGGCGGACGCGGTGCGGGCGATGGCCGGGGCCCTGGTGCTGGGGGCGGCGGCGCTCGGCGCCGCCGCCGCGGCGCCGACCCTGCCGGTCTTCCTCGTCGCGGTCACGGGGTGCGGGGCCGCGCTCGGGGTCGCGGGCGCCCTGACGCTCATCGCCACCCAGGCGGTGGTGCGGCCCGAGCGCGCCGGGGAGGCGTCGGGGGTGACCAAGACGGTCATCACCACCGCGGCGGGGCTGGGGGTGACCCTGTCCGGGCCCGCCGCCGACGCGCACGGCACCGCGACGGCCGCGGCCGTCGACGCGGCCCTGATGGCGGCCGGAGGCTGCTGTCTGGCCGGGGCCGCGCTCCTGGTGCTGACAGCGGTACGGCCCGGCAGCTCACGCGGAGACCGCTCCGCGGCCGACGGGTGCCCGGATTGAACCCCGCAGCTCGGTGGAATGAAAAGTATTTAAGGTGCATATCGGATCTCGGCTCGACGATCCGCGCCGAGCCCGGCCAGACGAGGGCGCCATGACTTCTTCCCACCCCGAGAACGCCACCGCACCCGCCCCGGCCTCGCCCAGGTCGGCGGCGCATGTGCTCCGAGCCCATGATGTCGGTCTGCTGGTTCTCCGGCTCGGCGTCGGGCTGATCGCCGCCGCGCGCGGCGCTCAGCACCTCTTCGGCTGGTGGGGCGGCCTGGGCATCGACAAGACGGCCGTGGTGTTCGCGCAGTTCGGCTATCCGGCGCCCAAGGCCATGGCCATGATCGCCGGGCTCACCGAGACCTTCGGCGGCCTCGCCCTCGCCGTGGGGCTGCTCACCCCGCTCGCCGGTGCGGCCGTCGCGGGCACGATGGCCAACGCCGTCGCCGCCGCCTGGCCACTCGGCTATTTCGGCGGTTTCGAGTTCCCGCTGCTCATCGGGGTCGGCGCGGCCGGGCTCGCGCTCTCCGGCGCCGGCCGGATCTCCTTCGACGCGTTCCTCCCCCTCCTGCGGTCGCAGCGGCTGATCTACGGCATCACCCTGCTGGTGCTGGCGGCGATCCTGGCGACGGTGACGATCCTCCTCAGCAAGACCTGACGGGCACCGGGGCCAGGTGCGCGAGGACTACCTGCTGGAGACCGTGTACTGGGAGGCCGGCACCGCCCGGCTCCTGCCCCGGCTGCTGAAGGGCCGCATCCGCGGGCCGCTGTTCGTCACCCACCGCCGCCCGGGGCCAGGGAAGGTTGTCAGCCCCCGCGACGTGTGCCCGGACACCGGGCCGGCCCGCCTGTCGTACGGGCAGTCCCGCGCGCTGCTCGGCGAACACACCGCGCCGCGCGGGCCGGGAACGGGCTGGGATCTGCACGAGTACCGTCACTGCGCCCTGACCCATCTCGGCGAACAGGGCGCGTCGCTGCTGATGCTGATGGCGAAGTCACGGCACAAGAAGCCGGAGAATGTCCGCCGCTGCTTCAAACCGTCCCCGGAGGGCCATCGCCGAGCTCACCAGCTTGCTCGCCCCCGGCGACAGCCACCGGTGAATGTGCGGTGCCCCGGCAGAGTGGGCCGCGCGGGCGGGGCCGTTCGGGTGGCGGGGTTCGTGTCCAGAACGCGTGGCCGCTCTTGGCCGCCCGGGGGATGAGCGAGGAGGCCTCCGGGCGGGGGGAGGGTGTCAGCCTTGGCGGCTGGGGAGCATGGCCAAGGCCTGGGAGCGCTGTGTGACGAGGTCGTCGTAGGTGCCGTCGCGCTCGGCCCAGCGATGCATGAGGACGCCCTTCACGAGAATCTCGTGGGGAGTGGGGTCCTGCGAGAGCAGGTGCATGACCTCGGTGGCGAAGTCGTCGAGCGGCAGCGCGTGCGGGTTCACCTTTTCCTGTCCTGCCGTGGCGACGGCCGGGGGGACGAGCTCGACGACGCCGACACCGGTGCCGTCGAGCTGCGCGCGCAGTGCCTCGGAGTAGGCGTGCACCGCGGCCTTCGAGGCGGCGTAGGTGGGCATGGGCGGGAAGGGCAGGAAGGCGATGCCGGAGGTGACGGTGATGAAGGTGCCGGCGCCCCGCCGGACCAGGTGCGGGGTGAAGGCGTCGATGACCCGGATGGTGCCGAGCAGGTTGGTGTCGATCGTCGTCTCTGCCGCCTCGAAGTGCGCGGGGTCGCGCAGGTCTTCCAGGAGCATGACCCCCGGCATCGTCACCACGGTGTCCAGCTCGGGGTACCGGGCGAGCACGGCGTCACGGGCAGATGCCACGGAGGCACTGTCGGTGACATCGATGCTGATCGTGCCGAAACCTTCTTCGGCGAGTTCCGAGAGTGCCTCCGGGCTGCGGCCGCCAACGGCCACGGTGCTGTCCGCCGCGGCGAACCGCCGGGCCAGCTCTCGCCCGATACCCGAGGTCCCGCCGACGATGAGAACGGTGCGGTTGGAGAGATCCACGAGATTTTCCCTTCAATCCAAGGCGCCGCCGACATTCAGGTCCGCGGCGCAGCCGGTGATGTTCTCTGTCCCATTCGAAACAGTGCTCCTGCAGTCTTGGCGGTATCCCCCGGCTGTGGCAGAGCCCCCGTCTTCCCTGGTCCTGCCAGGGCCCCCTTCCAGACACGCGCACCGCGTTAGCGTGTTGGTATGAAGGATTCGGAATCCGGCGATCGGCTCGGCAGCTACCTTCGTGCCCGGCGTGAGCTGGTCTCCCCGGCACAGGCAGGACTCCCGCCCGGCGGCAACCGCCGCGTGCCCGGCCTGCGCCGTGAGGAAGTCGCCCTGCTCGCCGGAATCAGCCCCGACTACTACCTGCGCCTGGAACGGGGCCGTGACAAGAATCCCTCACCGCAGGTCCTCGAATCACTCGCGCGCGTCCTGCAGCTCGACGACATCGAGCGGGCGTATCTGCTCGGCCTCGCGGCGGCACGCCCCAGGGCGCCGCGCCGCAAGCGGCCCGAGCACGTACCGGCGCGGGTGCACGAGCTGCTCACACACCTTCAGATCCCCGCGTTCGTCGAAGGGCGCGCGTTCGATGTCCTGGCCTCCAACCCCATGGCGGTCGCGCTCTCCCCCCGCCTGCGGCCCGGCCAGAACCGGCTTCGTTCTCTCCTCCTCGATCCCGAGGAACAGGCCTTCCACCAGGACTGGACGAAAGCCACAGCCGATTTCATCGCCGCCCTTCGCATCACCATCGGGGATGACACCGACAACCCCCGGTTCGTCGAGCTCGTCGGAGAACTGGCACTGTCCAGCCAGCGGTTCCGTACCCTGTGGGCCCGCCACGACGTCCGCAGTCTCGACGGAGGCACGACCACGGTCCACCACCCCGTCGTCGGTGAACTACGCCTCCACCGGGACAAACTCCCCATCGACGACGTCATCCTCGTCGTCTACTACCCGGATAAGGACAGCGACAGCGACGAGAAACTGCGGCTCCTCGCCGCACTCTCACTCACCGAGTCCGCCAGCACAGCACACGACAGACCGTCGGACACCCCGCACCCCAGGACACTGTGACGAACACACGCCGTCCCGGCGTCGCAGCCAGAACGCGCGCCATGGGTTTCGTCACCCGCGAGATCCGCCCCGGGCTCTGATCACGAGCCGTCTGCGTCGTCCTTGTCGCGCAGCGGCCGCAAGCCCCGGGCGGCTCGGGAGCTGGAAGGAGTACCGGCCGAGCATGTTGACGTGGTGCCGCACGAACGGCGAGAGGCGGGTCACGTCCTTCTCACGGACATCAGGCCGAGGCTGCATGGATGTCGTCGCGGATCTCCCAGCGGATCCGCAGGCGGCGGAACCAGTGCAGGTGGGCGAACGCGCGTTCCACGACCCGGCGTCGGGTGCGAGTCCGGAACCGTGCTCGGTGCCGCGCCGGGCTATCGGCGGTTTCACGCCGAGGTCCCAAACCGGCCGGCGGTACTTGTCGTGGTCGTATCCGCGGTCGGCCGGCACCACGTCCGGGCGGCGCCTGGGCCGACCGCGCTTGCCGCGCACGGGCGGCACGGCTTGGAGGAGCGGGATGAGCTGAGTGACGTCGTTGCGGTTGCCCTCGGTCGGGGTGGCGGCGAGCGGGATCCCGGTGGCGTCGGCGATCAGGTGGTGTTTGCTCCCCGTCCTGCCCCGGTCGACGGGGCTTCGTCCGGTTGGGGCCCCCTTTAGCGCGCGGATGTGGGAGCCGTCGACGGCAGCTCGGGAGAAGTCCAGGCGTTCGCGTTGCGGAGCTTGGCGAGGAGGACCTCGTGCAGCCGGGGCCAGCCATCGGCTTCGGTCCACTCGGCCAGGCGGCGCCAGCAGGTCATGCCCGAGCCGAAGCCGAGTTCTTGCGGCAGGTGTTCCCAGGCGATCCCGGTGTGCAGGACGAACAGGATGCCCTGGAACACCAAAGGGTCTGGACGCCGCTTGCGACCGGCACCCCCGAGAAGGATCGCCGTCGCACGGGTGAACGCCAGGGGCCGGTTCTCCGTATCGCTCTGTGTGCGTCCTGCCATGGGACGCGCGCCGCCCGCACAGGCCGATACCGAGACCGGAGGCCCCGTCCATGAATGACCGGTTCATCCCTCCCATCCAGGCGCTGCCGGATGGCGACGCCGAAGTCCGCCTGGTGCTCCATCTGCCCTGGGAAGTGGTCGCCGCGCTGGGCCAGGAGGCCGGCCGGCTGGCGGCCCAGACGCAGCGGCCGGTGAGCCTCGACGAGGCGGTCAGCCATCGACTGCGCCAGGGGACCCACACCATCGGCGTTCACGCCAAACCCGAGCGGGAGCGGACCCAGCCCGCGGCCGCGGCGCCCCACCCCGCACCACCGCTGGCTGCCCGCTCCCCCGGTGAACAGGCCCGGCAGGCGATCGAGAAGATCAACGGGTCGGCGCATCCGCACAACGGCACCGCGACGGGCGGCGCCGGCGCCGCCGAGACCACGGGCCCGCAGCACACCACCGGCGCCCCGGAACCGGCCCCGCCCGACACCCGGGGCATCCTGGAGCGCCCCACCAGGGCCACCGGAACGGTGAACGGCACGTCCACGGAGATGCCGAGATAGCACCGGACCCACCGGACCCACACATCGGGCAACGGCTGGAACGGCCGCGGATACGAGGGTGCCGTCCCCCACCGGACGGCACCCTCGTATGTGCGGCACCTCGAAGGTGCGAGGCTCGCGAGCCTCCGCCCCCTCGCCCTACTCGACGTGGTCCAGCGCCGCGGCGACGATGCCATCGCTGTCGATGCCGTGGTAGCGGTAGACGTCCTCGATCGCACCGGACTGGCCGAACCGGGTCACGCCGAGGGTGGTGACGGGCGTGTTCTGGATCGTGCCCAGGAAGGACAGGGTGTGCGGGTGGCCGTCCAGCACGGTGACGAGGGGTGTGGTCCGTTCGGCGGGAAGACCTGGTCGAGGATCCAGGTCGGGTCCTCCGACAGGCCACGGCGGGCCTGCAGCGCGCGGAAGAGCAGGTCCGGGCTGGTCACGCACACGACATCGGCGCCGTGGCCGAGTGCGGCGAGCCGGTCGGCGGCGGCCAGGGCCTCGGGGACCAGTGCGCCCATCGCGGCGATGGTCACCACCGGGTTCTCGTGCTGCCTCAGCCGGTAGGCTCCGGCGACCGCGTGCCGGCGGCGCCGCTCACGCGCGGCCGGGTCGGTCGGCACCGCGGCCGCGGACTGGTCGACGGGCCGGGTGGACAGCCGCAGGTAGGCCGAACTCCCGTCCGGGCGGCCGAGGTTGCCGAGCGCGGCCAGCAAACACCATTCGGTGTCGATCGCGAACGCGGGTTCGTAGGTGACACAGCCGGGCTGCTCGATGCCCAGTGACGGAGTGGTGATCGACTGGTGCGCACCGCCCTCGGGGGCGAGCGTGACGCCGGACGGCGTGCCGACCAGGATGGACTGGCCACCGGCGTAGATACCGAAGGACCACGGCTCCAGCGCCCTGTTGACGAAGGGGTCGTAGACCACACCGATCGGCAGCAGCGGCTGGCCCCAGCGGCTCCAGGTGGTGCCCAGTTCGCCGAGCAGACCGACCAGGTTGGTCTCCGCTATGCCCAGCTCCACATGCTGGCCCGTGGGCCGCTCCCGCCAGTGCAGGATCGTCTCGGCGTCGTCGGCGAACCAGTTGGGGCGCTCGGTCGGCGACCACACCCCGACCTTGTTGAGCCAGCCACCGAGATTGGTGCTGGAGCTGACGTCGGGGCTGACGGTGACGATCCGTGCCGCCGCCTCCGGCGCCCGCCGGGTGAGGTCCAGCAGGACGCGCCCGAGCGCCTGCTGGGTGTTGCCGGTACCGGTCGGTGCCGGGCGGGCCAGGTCGGCGGGCACCTCGGGGGGCCGCCGCGACGCGTGTCCGGGGCGGCGCAGCCGTTCGGCGGCCGCCGCGCACAGGGCCGCTTCCGGCGAGCCGTCGCCGAAGGCCGCCCAGGGGCGGTCGAGGTCCGTCCCCAGACGGTCGGCCAGCGCCTTCATCTGGTCGCCGGTCAGCAGCGAGGAATGGTTCTGCGGGTGGCCCTCGGTGGGCAGCCCGCATCCCTTGACCGTGTACGCGAAGATCACGGTCGGGCGGGTGTCGTCGACGGCGTCGTACGCGTCCATGAGGGCGGGGATGTCATGGCCGCCCAGGTTGCGCACGGCCGCCAGCAGCGAGCCATCGTCCAGTGGTGCGATGAGGTCGGCGATCGGCCCGGCCGTGGAGCCGGTGCCGGGCAGGCGCTCACGCAGTTCGTCGGCGGAACACCGCAGCAGGCGCTGGTATTCGGGGTTGCCCATGGCGTCGATACGGGCGCGCAGCGCCTCGCCGCCCGGCCGTGCGAACAACTCCTGCAGGAGCTGCCCGTACTTGAGGTTGATCACCTGCCAGCCGGCCGCGGTGAACATGCCCCGCAGCCGCTCCGCGGCGATACCGGGCACCACGCGGTCCAGGGACTGCCGGTTCAGGTCGACGACCCACACCACCTCGCCCAGGCCCGGCACCATCGGGTCCTGGATCGCTTCCCAGATCGCGCCCTCGTCCAGTTCCGCGTCGCCCAGCAGGGAGTACTGCCGTCCCGTACCGGCCCCGCCGAAATGCCCCTCGGCGTAGCGGCGCGCGATGGCTCCCCACAGGGGCGCGGTGGCGCCGATGCCGACCGAACCGGTGGAGTAGTCGACCGGGTCGGGGTCCTTGGACCGGCTGGGGTAGCTCTGCAGGCCCCCGAAGGCGCGCAGCGTGGTCAGATAGGACTCGTCCAGCTCACCCAGCAGGTAATTGATCGCATGCAGCACGGGCGAGGCGTGGGGCTTGACCGACACCCGGTCCTGGGAGGTCAGCGCGTGGAACCACAGCGCCGTCATGATCGAGGTCATCGAGGCGCTGGACGCCTGGTGACCGCCGACCTTCAGGCCCGAGGGGTTCGGCCGCACCCGGTTGGCATGATCGATGATCGCCGTGGACAGCCACAGCACGCGCCGTTCGACCGCCTTGAGCGCGGCGAGCTCCGCCTCCCGGGCAACGCCCGAGCCCTTGCCGCCGGCTGACATCAGCTCCGAGTTCACGACCGTCACAGAGCGCACCCCACTGTCCGCACCTTGCTTCCGCAAAAAATTGACGTTGTGCTCCGCAAGTAGACAGATAATCCTTTGGATGCACAACATGTTCCCGTAGGACTGTGCATTCTGCTCAGACTCCGAGGCGGATGAGGGATATCGATTGGGCACCATGAGCGATGAGCGAGGCGTGGACGCCACCGACGCGCGGATCCTGCTCGCCCTTGCCGCGGATCCACGAGCCACCATCGTCGCCCTGGCCGAGCAGCTGGGGTTGTCCCGCAACACCGTCCAGGCCCGGGTGGCCAGATTGGAGCAGGGCGGCGCGCTGGACACCTTCGAGCGCCGGATCACCCCGAGGGCGCTGGGCCATCCCCTCACCGCGTTCGTCACCGCCCGGGTGCATCAGCACCGGTTGGCCGAGGTGTCCGAAGCGCTGGCGGGCATCGACGAGGTCGTGGAGGTCTTCGGCCTCAGCGGCGAGACGGATCTGCTCATACGGGTGGCCTCCACGGACGTGGAGGCCCTGTACGGAATCGCGGGACAGATCCTCGCCATCCCGGGCATCGAACGCACCACGACGGCCCTGGCCATGCGCGAACTGGTGCCGCACCGCCTCACCCCACTGCTGCGCCGTGCCGCGGCGGGTGGATAGCGGGCTGTCGGGCGATACGGCGGGCCGGGGGAACCCCTGGACGCCGCCGGGTCACGGCGGCGCCCGGAAGCGAGGTCAGCCGGCGGCGCCGACCTTGGTGTCATCCGCTGCCGGTTCGGGGGACACGGCGGACGGATGCAGCACGGCGCGGGCCCGATCGGCGTCGAAGTCGTTCTCCCACTTGCCGATGACGATGGTGGCGACGGCGTTGCCCAGCACGTTGATGAAGACGCGGCCCTCGTTGAGGATGCGGTCGACGCCGACGATGAGCGACAGGGCGGCGAGCGGGATGTGGCCGACGGCGGTGACCGTGCTGGCCAGTACGACGAAGGCGCCGCCCGCGATGCCCGCGGTGCCCTTGCTGGTGAGCATCATGACGCCGACCATGACCAGTTGCTGCTGCCAGGACATGTCGATGCCCACGGCCTGGGCCATGAACATCGAGGCCATCGTGAGATAGACGGCGGAGCCGTCCAGGTTGAAGGAGAACCCGGACGGAATGACGATGCCCACCACGGGCCGGCCGACGCCGAGGGTTTCCAGCTTGCGTACCAGCTGCGGCAGGACGGCCTCGCTGGAGCAGGTGCTCAGCGCCACCAGCAGCTCGGCCTTGAGGAAGCGCATGAGAGCGAACAGGCCGAATCCGCAGGCTCGCATGATCGCCCCGAGCACGACGAGGACGTAGAGCACACAGGTGGCGGTGAACAGAACGATGAGGTAGCCGAGTTGCTTCAGGCTCTCCGCGCCGTAGGTGGCCACCACGGTGGCCAGGGCACCGAAGGTGCCGATGGGCGCCAGCCGCATGACCCAGCCCACGATCCGGAACACCACGTCCGACAGGGCGCGGATCCCCTTGGTCAGCGGGGCGGCCTCTGCGCCGGACATGTTCAGCGCCACACCGAAGACGATCGACATCATCAGGGCGGCGAGGATCGTGTCCCCGGTCACGGCGCCGAACAGCGAGGTGGGGATCAGGGAGGAGACGAAACCGGTGAAGGTGACGTGTGCCTGTGAGGTGTCGGGGACATCGTCGGCGTTCAGCGTGGAGGGGTCGATGTGCAGTCCCGCGCCCGGCTGGAAGACGTTGGCGACGACCAGTCCGATCAGCATCGACGCCAGGGACAGCACCAGGAAGTAGCCGATCGCCTTGACGCCGATGCGGCCCGCCTTGCGCAGGTTGTCCATGGACGCGATGCCGGTCGTGACCACACAGAAGACGACCGGGATCACGATCATCTTCACCAGGGCGATGAACCAGTCGTTCAGTGGTGTGAGGTGTTCTCCGAACCCGGGGAAGAGCAGGCCGACGGCGATCCCGAGGACCGCGGCCAGCACCACCTGGAACCACAACTCACGTATCAGACGGTCCAGCCGTGACCGCTGCGGGCGGCCGGCCGTGGTGGTGGATGTCATCGTTGGTGCTCCCTTGCACGACGATCTTGAACGGTCCCTGTCCCGTGGGGATGCCGGGGAGGCGAAGCGGGCCGCGTCCCCGGTTACGTGCGTGGCGCGTGGCCGGAGCTGTGCGCCGGTGGTGTGATCGGGGCCCGACGAGGGGCGGGCCCGGAGCGCGGGCTCAGACGTGCAGGTCGCGCAGCACCTTGTAGAAGGCGGCCTTGCCCTCGAAGCCGATACCGGGGGTCTCGGTGAGGCCCACCCGGCTCTTCTCGACGACGGCGTCGTCGGCGAAGCCACCGGTGGGCTGGAACTCTCCCGGGTAGGACTCGTTGCCGCCGAGCTTGAGTGCGGCGGCGATGTGCAGGGAGAACTGGTGCCCACCGTGCGGGATGCAGCGGCGCGAGGACCACCCGTGGTCGCGCAGCATGTCCTGGACGCGCAGATACTCCGTGAGCCCGTAGCTCAGCGCCGGGTCGACCTGGATGACATCACGGTCCGGGCGCAGACCGCCGTAGCGGATCAGGTTGCGGGCGTCCTGGAGGGAGAAGAGGTTCTCGCCGGTGGCGATCCGGCCGGTGTAGTGCTCGGCCACCACCGCGTTGAGCCGGTAGTCCAGCGGGTCGCCGATCTCCTCGTACCAGAACAGGCCGTACGGCTCGATGGCCCGCCCGTACTCCAGGGCGGTGGCCAGGTCGAAACGGCCGTTGACATCGACGGCCAGCCGCGAGCCGTCGCCGTCCAGGACGTCCAGGACAGCCTCGATGCGCCGCAGGTCCTCGGGCAGATCAGCGCCGCCGATCTTCATCTTGACCACGTCGTAGCCCAGGTCGAGGAAGCCGCGCATCTCGTCCCGCAGATCGGCCAGGGTCTTGCCGGGCGCGTAGTAGCCGCCGGCGGCGTAGACGAAGACGGAGTCGTCGGGCTGCCCGTCGCCGTAACGCTCGGACAGCCAGCGGTACAGCGGCCGGCCCGCGATCTTCGAGGCGAGGTCGAACAGGGCCATGTCCACGACACCGACGGCGACCGAGCGCTCGCCGTGGCCGCCGGGCTTCTCGTTGCGCATCATCACCTCCCACGCCTTGGTGGGATCCAGCTCACCCCGCTCATCCAGCAGGCTGCCGGGCTCGGCGTCCATCAGCCGCGGCAGGATGCGGCGGCGCAGGATCTCGCCCGCGCTGTAGCGGCCGTTGGAGTTGAAGCCGTAGCCCACGACCGGCTTCCCGTCACGGATGACGTCGCTGACGATCGCCACGATCGAGCAGTCCATCGCGCTGAAGTCGATCCAGGCATTGCGGATCGAGGAGCGGATCGGGACGACGCCCTCGTAGGCAGCGGTGATCTTCATGCGAGCGCCTTTCTCATATCTTATAAGTTGTGAGCGGTGATAGAGTCAGGTGCCCGAGCAGCCGCTGTCAAGAGCTGGACCACGACGCCACGGGGAAAGGAAACGCCGGACGCGATGGCAAGCCCCAACCTCTTCCTGAGCAAAAGCGACCTTGCCTACGCCGAGCTCCGCCGGCAGATCCTCTCCGGCAACCTCCCGGCAGGCTCACGGCTGGCGCAGTACGACCTGGCCGAGTCCCTCAGCATGAGCATCACCCCCTGCGGGAGGCAATCCGCCGGCTCAGCAGCGAGGGCCTGCTCGACGTCGACACCCACCGCAACGTCCGCGTGTCCGCCATGAACTCCGACGAGGCCCGCCAGCTCTTCGAAGTGCGCCTCTCGCTGGACCCCACAGCCGCCGAACTGGCCGCCACGCGCCGCACCGACCAGGACATCGCCGCCCTGCGGGCCGCGGTCGACAACCTGCTCCCCGTCACCCGCCAATGGGGCGAGGAAGCACTCACCGCACACCGCACCTTCCACCAAGCCCTGTACCGCGCTTCCCACAACGATGTCCTCATCCGGCTCCTGGACGACCTGTGGGACAAGTCCGACCGCTACCGTCGACTCGGCCTCGAACTCCCGCCCGGCGACGAGCCCCGCACCCGCGACCTGGAGGAACACCACCGCCTCGTCGCCCTCGTCGTCGACGGCCGAGCCGCCGAAGCGGGCAAGCTCATGCGCGACCACATCGCGCACAGCCTCACCGCGACCGCCATCAGCGCCCTGGAGAACCGCGAAAGCCACCGCGAGAACTGACTTGGACGGGCGTGGCGGGTGGCACGCCGCAACGGGCAACCCTGGATGAGAACGCCCTGCCCCCGTGGCTTTCCGTGGAGTTATCGATTCCGAATCCTTGGCGCAGCGGGTTTTGGCGTGAGCGTTGTTCGCCCGCCGCTGCCAGCGCCGCAGGCGCCTGCCGCGGAAGGGAACGCGAACAGGGCGGCGGGCGCCCTGATAGCCCCGATCCGCGAAGCAGGTGATGTCCGCGCTGGTCAGTGCGTCGAGAATGCCGTGGGTGCGGGCGGCGGTCAGGTCGTGCGTCGAGCCGGGCAGGGCCGGCGAGGCCCACGGCAGACGACCGAGCGGGTCGGTGATCACCTGGATGTTCATGCCGTGCCGCTGGTGCTTCCCCGAGTAGAACGGCCGGTCGGCGGCGATACGGTCGATCGGCAGCAGTGTCCCGTCCAGGATCACGTACGCCAGCGGCTTCCCCCCGCCGCATCCCGGCGGGCAGGCTCTCGGCGAGCACGGCGAGGACGTCGACGGTCTCATGGACGTAGCGGCACACGGTTGCCAGGCCGATGCCGAACCCGGCGGCGAGCCGGGTGCAGGTGTCGCCGCAGCGTAGATGGGCGAGGGCAAGGAGGGCCTGCCGTCCCGGCGTCAGGCGACGCCAGGCTGCCGATCCGCTGCCGGTGGACGGCGAGTTGGCGGGCGAGGAAGCGTAAGGCCGAGCCGGACAGGTCGATCGCTGACGGGTACGCAAGCACGGAGGCTCCCGGTGTTGCGGTTGCTCTTGGTCGCCAACCCGTCTACCAAGAGCCTCGCCACGTCCACCAGCCAGCCCTCGAACCTCACCCACCGCCAGGACGGAGGGCTCGGTCCGCGCCCTAACCGAGCCGCGCGCCGAGTTCGGTGGCGGCGGCGACGACAGCGCCGCTGAGGAGGGCGAGTTTGGCGTCCGCCCGCCTCGCCGGGCCGGATACAGACAGCGCACCGCAGGCCACGCCCTGCCGGTTCCGTACCGGGGCGGCCACCGCGCAGAGGTCCCATTCGCTTTCCTCCATGTTGGTGGCGTAGCCGGTCTCCCTTACCTTCTCGAGCTCGGCCTCGAGCGCCCGGCGTGTGCTTACCGCGCGCTCGGTTCCGCCTCGCAGCCGCGCGCCCGGATAGCGGCGTCGCAACTCTTCGCGGGGAAGCTCGGCGAGCAGAGCTTTCCCTGCGGCAGACGCGTGCGCCGGGCCTCGCTGCCCGGTACGCAGCCCGGCACGGATCACCTGCCGGCTCTCCACACCTTCGACGAAGACGGTCTCTGTGCCTTCCAGTACGAGCAGATGCGCGGTCTCGGAGGTCTCTTCGACGAGCTTTTCCAGCAGGAGACGCGCTTCGTCGCGGAGGGAGACTGCCCCCATCACGGCGATGCCGAGCCTGGCCAGGGCGGGCCCGGGTCCGTAGCCCTTGGTCTGGGCGTCCTGGCGGAGCAGGTCGCGGGCTTGCAGGGTGGTCAGCATCCGATGAGCGGTCGACCTGGCCACCCCCAGCTCGGCGGACACGTCTGCGACTCGCAACGACGGCTTGTCCACCAGCATCAGCAGGATCCGCGCCGCGTTGTCGATCGATTCCACCGGGTAGGCGGCCGACACTGCCACAACCCCTCCGTCTCGCCGTCGTCACTGCGGCTGTTCTGGTGATAGAACCGCATTTCGCCAGACAGAATAGCCGCAGGTCCCTCTCGGCGTCTCGGCGGATCTCGCGAATCAGTCCGCAGCCGTGTTGGCGGCGCGCCACGGCGCCGCCGGGGCACCGGAGCCGCCCCCGGGCACTTCCACGAGCGGCTTGGGGGTCCTTCCCGCCTGCCGGAGTCACCACCGTGGCCACCATTCCACCGATGTGCCGCCCGCCTTTCGTTCTGCTGAGCAGAGCATCGACTGCCCAGCAGAACACAACTTCATTGACGCACTACCGGAGCCGAGTTACCGTACAGAACATGATCTGCCCTGCGGAACACTGTCCAGGAGGAGCGGCGTGACGACTTCAACGCCGTCCGTCGCGGAACTCGGCCATGTGGGCCTGCGCTGTCACGACGTGCGTCGGCAGCTGGCGTTCTACAGTGGCGTACTCGGGCTGACGGTCACCGACCATGACGAACGGCTCGGCATCTGGTTCCTGTCCGCCCGGCCGGACACCGAACATCACGAACTGCTCCTGGCCGAGGGCCGGGACGCGCCGGTCGGAATCAAACTCATCCAGCAGGTGTCGTTCCGGTGCGCACGCTTCGAGGACGTCCTCGGCTTCCATCGGCGTTTCCGGGCGCACGACGTCCGGCTCGACATGATCGTCTCGCACGGCAACGCCGTCGGCGTCTACTTCTACGATCCGGAGGGCAACCGGTGTGAGGTCTACTGGCGGACCGGGCTCGTGGCACGACAGCCCTTCGTCGAGCACATCGACATCGAGACCGATCCCGAGGAGCTTCTGGACGCCATCCGGGCTTCGGTCGAGCGCCACGGCGCGACGGGTTTCACCGAGGAGAGTTATCGCGCTTGGACGCGCGAACAAGCGGTGGCAGCCGATGGTGCCGCAGCCAAGGAGGTGAGGCAGTGAAGTACGTTCGCTACGCGGACGGCACGTCCTCACGCGTCGGCGTGGTGGACGGTGACCTGGTCCGGGTTGTCGACGGTCTGGCAGACCTGCTGCCTCTCATCGAGGCTGGCGAGGCCGAGTTGCTCACCGCCGGACGGACCGCGCTGCGGCGCGGCGCGACCGTGCCGCTTCCGGACATCGTTCCCCTGTCGCCGATCGCTACGCCTCCGACCGTCCGCGACTTCTACGCCTTCGAACAGCATGTCCGGGCAGGGCGCGCCTGGCGGGGCCTCGAGATGGAACCGGACTGGTATGAGCTGCCGGTCTTCTACTTCTCCAGCCCCTACGCCGTGATGGGCTGCGGGCCGGTGCCGATGACGCCGGGTGCGGAGCGTTTCGACTTCGAACTGGAGGTCGCCGCCGTGGTGGGGCACGGCGGCCGCGACCTGACCGCCAAGGACGCCGAACACGCCATCGCCGGTTACTGCGTGCTCAACGACTGGAGCGGCCGGGACGTTCAGCAGCGCGAGATGAAGCTGTCGATGGGACCGGTGAAGGGCAAGGACACCGCGACGAGCCTCGGCCCGTACTTCGTGACCCCGGACGAGATCGCCGACTTCCGCGAGGGCAACGGATACCGTCTCGAAATGACCTGCACGGTCAACGGCGTCCCCTACTCCCGCGCCCTGTGGTCAGACATCCACTGGTCGTTCGGCGAGATGATCGCCTACGCCTCCCGCGGCGCCGAAGTGAGGCCCGGCGATGTGATCGGCTCCGGCACCTGCGGCACCGGCTGCGTCCTGGAGCTCTCCCGCACTCACGACTCGACGACCTACCCCTGGTTGCGGCCGGGCGACGAGGTCGTCGCGGCGATCGAAGGTCTCGGCCAATTGCGCAATACCGTCACCGAGGCGGCGCCGGTCATTCCGTTGCGAACCCGGGGCGCGACAGGGCAGGAGGACGGAACACGACCGCGATTCACCGACGGAGCCGCGCGCTGATGGACGCTCCCGTATCGGCGGAGGACCCGGCCAAGCTTCGGGCCGCGTTGCTGCGTGCCATGCCGATGTCCCGAATGCTCGATTACGGCATGGACCACGGGGACGCCGTCCACCTGGCCAATGCGGCCGTCTCGGAACCGTGGCACGAAGTCGCGACTCGCCTGGCCGAGACGCAGTTGACCCGCGCGGAGGCGGCCGCCGACCGCGGTGATGTCGAGACCGCGGTCGCGTGCTATCGCCGGGCAACAGCCTCCCTGATCTTCGCGCAGATGGCCTTCAACACCGACCACCCGGTCAAACGCGCGCTCTACGTCCGGCTCACCCGGGCCTACCAGGCCGCGGCCGAGCTCGACACCGAGTTGCGCGTGGAACGGCTGTCGATCCCGTTCCGGCAGAGCCACTGCACCGCCTGGTTCGTTAGTCGCTCCGGCGATCGCCCTGCCCCCACGGTGGTCATTGTCGGCGGGCAGAGCGGTTGGGGCCCGGCCTTTCATCAGCAGGCCGAAGCCCTGGCCCGGCGGGGACTGTCCGCTGTCCTGCTCGAGGCACCGGGCCAGGGCGATACGCGCATGGCCGGCGGACTCCACCTCGACGGGAACGTCGACCGAGCCTTCAGCGCTGCCCTCGACGCCGTGCGTGCCCGTACCGGCTACGGCGGCCGGTACGGGGTGTGGGGAAACAGCTTCGGTGGACTGCTCGCCGCCCGTGCCGCGGTGCACGACAGCCGTTTCGGCGCGTGCTGCGTCAACGGGGCCACCGCGAAGCCGGAGCCACTGCCGTTCCGGACCGCACGCGAACAATCGCGGGCGCTCCTGGGCGTCGACACCGACGACGAAGCCGCGGCCGTCTTCCGCACCCTGTGGCTCGACCCGGCGGTCGAGCGCACGAGCGCCGCGATGCTCGTGCTGCACGGCGGCAACGACCCGCTGGTCAGCCTCGACCAGCAGAAGGTGTTCCTCGACCTGTCGGCGCATCCCACCCTGCGGGTTTGGGACGACGGCGACCACACCATGTACAACCACTCGGCCGAACGCACGGAGTTTGTCTGTGACTGGTTCCGCGCCCAGCTCGGCCGCGCGTGACCCAAGCCACCACACATCCAACTCCCCACAGCCGACAAGACCATTGAGGTGACCATGAAAGCAATCGCACTCCCGCGTCACGGCGGCGCGGACGACCTGGAGCTCACGGAACAGCCGACACCGGCCGTCGCGCCCGGGGAGTTCCTTGTCCGGGTCAAGGCGGCCGGAGTGAACCCGGGCGACGAAAAGATCGCCATCGGCACTCTCGACGGCATCATGGTGACCCACTTCCCCCTCATCCCGGGCTTCGAGATGTCCGGTGTCGTTGAGGCTCGCGGTTTCGGCGCCACCGAGTTCGAGATCGGCGACGAGGTGATCGGCTTCGTCGTCAAGGACTGGGCGCAGAACGGTACCTACGCCGAACTGGTTTCAGCCCCGGCCCGCACTCTGGCACGCAAGCCGGCGTCCTGGGACTGGCTGCATTCGGCGTGTCTGCCGCTGAACGGGCTGACGGCTTACCAGGCCATCAAACGCATCAACATCGGCGAGAGCGACACCGTCCTGATCCACGGGGCCGCCGGTGGGGTCGGCACGCTCGCCGTGCAGATCGCCGCCACCCGGGGCGCACACGTCATCGGCACCGCCAGCGAGCGCAACCACGATTACCTGCGTGAACTCGGCGCCACACCGATCACCTACGGAGAAGGACTGGCCGAGCGGGTGCGCGAGCTCGCGCCAGAGGGCGTCGACGCGGCGCTCGACTTCTACGGCGGGGGCGCGGTGGCCGTCTCGCGGAAGGTCTTGAAGGATCCCGCGCGGGTCGCCTCCGTGGCCGACATCACCGCTCCCGAACAGGGTGGCCAATTGGTGTGGGCACGCGCGAACGCCGACGAACTGACGGAGGTGGCTGCGCTCGCCGAGTCAGGGAAGTTGGCCGTCCCCGTGAAGCGCTCCTTCCCGCTGGAGCAGGCCGCCGACGCCTGGCGGATGCTCCACGCGGACAGCCGCGCCCGCGGCCGGATCGTACTGGACGTCGACGCCACCTGAGGTGGCCTTCCGGCACGTACACGCTCCGGTGTAAGCGAAGGGTTGGGACACATGAAGCTTGCCGATGAACCCCGCACATCCACGATCACGCCGGATGCCGTGGATGCGGATGTCCTCATCATCGGGTACGGCCCGGTCGGTCAGACCCTGGCTGCTCTACTGGGGGCGTCGGGGCACCGCGTGCTGGTGTGCGAACGGCGGGTCGGGCGCTACGAAACGCCACGAGCCGGACACTTCGATCACGAAATCATGCGCGTCTTTCAGTCTTTGGGCATTGCCGACGATGTACGGCGCATTGCCGAACCAGCTCGTGTGTATGAATTCCTCGATCCCGATGGAAGCGTGATTTCTCGTCTGCCAAGGGAATGGGCCGCTCCCTCCGGCTGGGACGCGTCATACCACTTCTACCAGCCGGAACTCGAGGACGCCCTGGACGCGGCAGTCCGCGGAGCATCCACTGTGGACGTCCGTTTCGGTGCGGAGCTGGTCGACCTGTGCCAAGGGGCCGACCACTTGGTGGCGACGTTGGCACACGGCGGCGTCGTCACCGCTCGCTATGTGGTCGGGGCAGACGGCGCCAACAGCGCGGTACGCACGCTCTGCGGAATTCCGACGAAAGATCTCGGTTTCCGGGGCGACTGGCTGGTCGTCGACGTCCGGCCTCGGCCTGGCGCCCCGACCCTGGACATCCCGGACACCGGCCAGGTACTCGACCCCGCGAGGCCGAACCACATGGGCCGGGTGGCTCAGCGGTACTTCCGCTGGGAGTTCATGCTCGTCGAGGGCGACGATCCCACCGAGATGGTGAAGCCGGAACGCGTCTGGGAGTTGCTCAGGCCCTGGATCGGCCCACAGGAGGGGGAGGTGATCCGGCAGACCGTCTACCAGTTCCGATCCATCGTGGCCGATACGTTCCGCCACCGGTCGATTCTGCTTGCCGGTGACGCTGCTCACGTCATGCCGCCATTCCTCGGACAGGGCATGAGCTCTGGTATCCGAGACGCCGCATCCCTCGGCTGGATGCTCGACCTCGTGCTGACCGGCGCCGCGGACCCGAAGATGCTGGACCTGTACACGCTCTCGAGAAGGCCACAGGTCATCGACTACATCGAAGAGTCGGTGCGGGTAGGGACCGTCGTCTGCGAGACCGACCCCGTGCGTGCGGCGCAACGTCGTGAGGAGATGCGGTCGGCGACCGAGCTTCCGCCACCGTTCGAGCCGCCTGTCGGCGCAGGCTTCCGAGACGGACAACCGCTGGCCGGTCACTTGGCTGTACAGCCCTTTCTGCGTACGAGCGGCGGAAAGGCCGAGCGGTCCGACGACGTGCTTGGCCGCGGGTTCACCCTGTTCAGCTTGGTCGAACCGGACGCGGCGACGACCGCGGCCGTCTCGGAACTCGAGTGCGCGATTGGGCTGCGGTCCGTGGTGCTTGGCGCCGAGGGGGTCCAGGAAGAGGGCGAGGCACTGAGTGACTGGCTCAAGAAGTCCGGCGTCGTGGCCGTGCTGGTTCGCCCGGACTTCTACGTCTACGGCACTGCTACCGGGCTCTCCGAGGTGGTGGATCTGCTCGCCTCACTTCGCGCAAGCCTGTCGCTGGTGTAGCGGCGTGACACCCGCTCGCGCGGCGACCGACGACAGTCCCGGATCACGTGACACACGGAGGAATCCCATGCCGAAGACGAACAACGGTATCCACTACGAGGAGCGGGGAAACGGGCCGGACGCGATCGTTCTGCTGCCCGGACTCGGGTGCTCACTCAAGTGCTGGTCCGAGGTGGCACCTCTACTCGACGGCTATCGCCTCGTTCTCATGGACCTGCCGGGCCACGCGGGCTCCCTCGATGCGCCTGCCGACGGATCGAGCCTCGCCCGGATCGCCGAAACGGTGATCGACGCTTGTGATGAGCTCGGCCTCGAACGCTTCGCCCTCGTCGGTCTCTCCTTCGGTGGCGCGCTCAGTGTGCGGATCGCTCTGAACCGGCCCGGCCAGGTGTTCGCGGTCATGGCGCTCATGCCGTGGAACGCGGGCGGTACCGAGGCGGGCGATCCAGTCATCGAAGGGTTCCACACGTCCTTCCGCGACGTCGAAGCCATCACGGAGGCCATTGGGGCCATCTCGCTGGACCCGAGCAAGACGACCGACGTCGTACGCACGATGACGAGTGCTGTCACAGAGCAGTTCTGGCGCAGCTGGCTCGGAACCGGTGGCGGTGCTTACACGAGCATGTTCGAGGAGCTGTCCGGGATCGCCGTGCCGACGTGCTACGTCATCGGCGGCAGAGACACCATCGCCCCGCAGGACAAGTTGATCGCCGACGTCCGTGCGATGCCCGGAGGCCGGCTGGTCTTCCTGTCGGACGCGGGACATCTCGCCCCATACGAGTCTCCCGAGCTCGTCGCCCGGGAAATCCGCGAGTTCATCAGCCGCTACGCGAACACGCCGTCGCCGGACGCGGGTTCCGCGCCGAGATCCTCGCCCAGCGCGCGGCCGAGCAGATAGAAACGGCTTTCGCTGCTTCACCCGCACGGACATGCCCACCGCAAGGTATCGGAGGAAATCCGCCGCACGACTCCGCGACTGCGCGGAAGGTGGGAATCTGCACATTTTGGTCGCACTGAGCCCTCCGTCCTGGCGGTGGGTGAGGTTCGAGGGCTGGTTGGTGGACGTGGCGAGGCTCTTGGTAGACGGGTTGGCGACCAAGAGCAACCGCAACACCAGGAGCCTCCGTGCTTGCGTACCCGTCAGCGATCGACCTGTCCGGCTCGGCCTTACGCTTCCTCGCCCGCCAACTCGCCGTCCACCGGCAGCGGATCGGCAGCCTGGCGTCGCCTGACGCCGGGACGGCAGGCCCTCCTTGCCCTCGCCCATCTACGCTGCGGCGACACCTGCACCCGGCTCGCCGCCGGGTTCGGCATCGGCCTGGCAACCGTGTGCCGCTACGTCCATGAGACCGTCGACGTCCTCGCCGCGCTCGCCGCGCTCGCCGAGAGCCTGCCCGCCGCGATGCGGCGGCATCTCCGGGTACTTCGTCGCTGGCGCCCACCTGGACTCGCCCGGAGTGGGACACGTGACACGCAAGGGCACTGGCTGCGCGCTTGAGTACCTTGCGTCGGCGCTCGCCTGAATCTGTCGAGCACGCGCCTGTGGCCGATGCCCCGCTTCGAACGAGGATTCCTTGGCAGAAGACCTAGTCCTACGACGAGACGGGCGCGCGGGACCCCTCCCGGGCACCCGCGTATAGAACGGTCCCATGACCCCATCAGAATCACCGGCCCACCGCCGTAGGACCAGGCTGTCTGCGGCGCGCGGCCCGGCCGGGACCGTCTCCGTCCTGGCCCTCGCCGCCGCGCTGACCGGCTGCGGCTCCGACTCGGGCGGCGACACGGGGGCGCCCGCGCCCGCCGCATCCTCGCGTTCGGCCAAACCGTCCCCCGCCTCGCCAACGCCCACGAAGCCCTCCTCATCGCCGTCGCCGACCGCGGTGAAGCCGATGACGCCGTCAACCCCGGCCGAACTGCGGGCGTGCGCAGACGGAAGCTGCACGGTCGTCGTGACGAAGGGCACCGAGATCCCGCGCGCCGACGGCCTTCGGGCGGGGCCGTTCACGGTGAGCGCCGTCGGTGCCGAGGGCGTGGACCTGAGCGCGGTCGACGCGAGCGGATTCGCCTCCAACCTGCTCGGGCAGCGCCCCGACCAGGGCGGGCCCTCCACCGTCAATGAGCTGTCGATCGCCGTTCTCGCCATCGCGGGGGACACCGCGAAGCTGCGGCTCTTCCCGGCGAAGTAGGGCGAGTGCCGTTTCGGCGGCGCCGCCGCGGAACTCCAGCGGGACCTCCAGCGCGAGCTGACCTACAGCGCGAACCTTTCGGGAGGGGGCCAGCGTAGAGAGAGGGAATCTGCGCGTCTGCTATGGCTGACGAACCGCCCCCGTTGATCAGAATGACCAGTCGGCGGCTCAGCGGAGGGGGGATGCGGTGGTATTCGCAGCGACTACCTGCCGGGGGCGGTTCTTTCTCACGTTGTGTAGCTGCTTCGCGCTCATCGCGGTGTCCGCATGCACCAGCAACTCGTCCCAGGACCAGTCGGAAGCAGAAGCACCTCCGACGCGGACCATCCCCACGACTCCGGACGAGCCTTCGGTTTCTCCGTCGGACGAGGAAACTCCTGGTCCGGTCTCCACCGCAGTGTGTCTCGGTGAACGGGCCTACAACCCCGACAGCGCACCGTACGCGGGCAAGGGCCCGCATCCGATGACGATCATCCACCATGAGGCTGAGGAATCACGTCCCAGCGGGGCAACGGACAGCGGCAGCCCACAGATCGCCCAGGCGGTGAACGACGACGCCGTTGCTGCGAAGCTGCGCCCTGTACGAGGTGCCGGCCAGGAAAACCTGAACTGGGGCGAGAGCCCATCACGCGCACATCGCACGCTCACCACCCGTCCACCAGCCGCCTTGTGGACACCCCACAACCCGGCGCACCGGCCGGGCGTGCGAAAAGTGACACACCTCGGCCGCTTTCCTCGGACACTCGTCCGCCGTCGCGCACATCGTGCAACTATGGCCGGGCGATATCCGGCTGACCGATGGGGAAGATCCTCGCTCCCCTCGGCGTTGCTGCCTCGCATAAGGATTCGATGCGCGTGACAGGAGTGGAACACCGTATGCCCAGCCCTTCCGCCGCCCAGCCGACCGCCCAGATCGGCGTCACCGGGCTCGCCGTCATGGGTAGCAACCTCGCCCGCAACTTCGCCCGGCACGGGCACACCGTCGCCCTCCACAACCGCACGTTCGCCAAGACCAAGGCGCTGATGGAGGAGCACGGCCACGAGGGGAACTTCGTGCCGGCCGAGAGCGCCGAGGAGTTCGTCGCCTCCCTGCAGCGGCCCCGGCGGCTGATCATCATGGTCAAGGCGGGTGCGCCCACCGACGCCGTCATCGAGGAGTTCGCACCCCTCCTCGAAGAGGGCGACGTGATCATCGACGGGGGCAACGCCCACTTCGACGACACCCGGCGCCGGGAGAAGTCCCTGCGCGAGCGCGGGCTGCACTTCGTGGGCACCGGCATCTCCGGTGGCGAGGAAGGTGCGCTCAACGGACCCAGCATCATGCCCGGCGGATCGGTGGAATCCTACAAGTCCCTCGGGCCGCTACTGGAGAGCATCTCCGCCAAGGTGGACGGCACGCCGTGCTGCACCCACATCGGCCCGGACGGGGCCGGCCACTTCGTGAAGATGGTGCACAACGGCATCGAGTACGCGGACATGCAGCTCATCGCGGAGTCGTACGACCTGCTGCGGCGGGCGTTGGGCATGGCGCCGGGCGAGATCGCGGAGGTCTTCCGCACCTGGAACGGCGGCCGGCTGGAGTCGTATCTGATCGAGATCACCGCCGAGGTGCTCGGGCACACCGACGCCGCCACCGGCAAGCCGTTCGTGGACGTGGTGCAGGACCAGGCCGAGCAGAAGGGCACCGGCCGCTGGACCGTCCAGACCGCGCTGGACCTGGGCGTGCCGGTGAGCGGGATCGCCGAGGCGGTGTTCGCCCGCTCGCTGTCCGGCCACGCGGATCTGCGGGACGCCTCACAGGGGCTGCCGGGGCCGTCCGGCAAGAAGCTCACGGGCGCGGCGGCGGAGCGGTTCGCCGACGATGTCGAGCAGGCGCTGTACGCGTCGAAGATCGTGGCGTACGCCCAGGGCATCCACCAGATCGAGGCGGGCAGCCAGGAGTACGGCTGGGACATCGACCCGGGGGCGGTCGCGAAGATCTGGCGCGGCGGCTGCATCATCCGGGCGCGGTTCCTGAACCGGATCACCGAGGCGTACGCCAAGGACCGCAAGCCCGTCACGCTGCTCACCGACGACCACTTCGCCGAGGCGCTGGGCGCGGCGCAGGACGCCTGGCGGCGAGTCGTGGCCACCTCGGTCGAGCTGGGCGTGCCGGCGCCGGGCTTCTCGGCGGCGCTGGCGTACTACGACGCGCTGCGCTCGGAGCGGCTGCCCGCCGCGCTGGTGCAGGGGCAGCGGGACTTCTTCGGCGCGCACACCTACCGGCGGGTGGACCGCGAGGGTTCGTTCCACACGATGTGGGGCGCCGACCGCGACGAGCGTACGGCCTGACGTCGTGAGGGCCGTGTCCCCGCGCCGGGTTCCGGCGGGGGGACACGGCCCTCGTGGCGTTGTGTGCCGCGGCCGCGCGCCGTGTGCCCCGCGCCCGCACAAGGACCGCGCCGTGTGCCCCGCGCTCCTCGTGCGGTTGTGCCACCGACCTCGTACGTGCGGTTGTGCCACGGCCGTCGTGCGGGTGTGGCACCGACCTCGTGCGGTCGCGCCACGGGCCGGCCCTCGTGGCGTCGTGCCGTAGCCCGGCCCTTGTGGCGTCGCGCCGCGGCCGCCTCGTCAGGGCGTGTAGCGGCGGAAAGCGGGCACCGCGGCGGCCAGCCCGAGCGTGCTGACGGCCACCAGCAGCCCGCCCGCGGCGACCGCCGCGCGGGCACCGATGAGGGAGCCCGCGGTGCCGTGCAGCAGGTCGGCGATGCGCGGGCCGCCCGCCACCACCACGGTGAACACACCCTGCATCCGGCCACGCATGTCGTCGGTGGCGGCCGACTGGAGGATCGCCCCGCGGAAAACCATCGAGACCATGTCGGCGACGCCCGCCAGGGCGAGGAAGGCCACCGCCCACCACAGGTTCGGGCTGAGCCCGAATCCGGCGATGGCCACGCCCCAGGCCGCCACGGCGGCGATGACCATCAGACCGTGGCGGCGGGCGCGGGAGAAGGTCCCGGACAGCAGACCGCCGGCCACCGCGCCGATCGGGATCGCCGCGAAGAGCAGGCCGAGCGCGAACCCCTCGCCCCAGGGCGCGTAGGTGTGCGAGGCGAGCTGGGGGAAGAGCGCACGGGGCATGCCGAAGACCATGGCGATGATGTCCGCGAGGAAGGACATCAGCAGGATGCGGTGGGCGGCGATGTACCGGAAGCCGTCGACCACATCGCGCCACCCGGCGCGCCGGCCCCGGCCCCCGGCGCCCTCGGTGAGGGGCGGCAGGGCGGGCAGCCGCCAGACGGCCCACAGGGTGATGCACAGCGCCACGGCGTCGATGAGATAGAGCGTGGGCAGGCCGAGGACGGGGATCAGGGCGCCCGCGAGCAGTGGGCCGATGATCATGCCCGTCTGGGCGACGGTGGACTGCAGGGCGCCCGCGGCGGGCAGTTCGTCGGCCGGGACGAGACGGGCGACGGAGGCGCTGCGGGCCGGGGAGTTCATGCCGAAGAAGCCCTGCTGGGCGGCGAGCAGCACCATGAGCACCGCCACCGAGTCCAGACCGGCGAAGGACTGCGCCCAGAACAGCAGCGAGGTGACGGCGATGCCCACGTTGGTGACGAGCATCAGGGTGCGCCGGTCCATCCGGTCGGCGACCACCCCGCCCCACAGCGCGAAGACCACCAGCGGGAGGAGCCCCGCGAAGCTGGCGTAGCCGACCCACGCCGATGAGCCGGTGATGTCGTAGATCTGCTTGGGGACGGCCACGGCGGTCAGCTGGCTGCCGACGGCGGTGACGGTGGTGGAGGTCCACAGCCGTCGGAAGGGGCGGTGGCGCAGCGGCCTCGTGTCCATCACCCAGCGGCGCCAGCCGGCTTTCGGCGGCGGGGCGGGGGCGCCCTCCCCGGCTCCGGGGGCGTGTCGTCGTCCCGGGCGGTGGGTTCTATCTCGTCGTCGCTGCTTCTGGCGGTCTCCACGGCTGGTTCGATTCCTCCTACATCCATTCGGGCCGGGAACCATTGTGACGACCCCCGGCCCGCGCCGTGGCCCCGGCTCAGTCTCCGGCCGCGGGCCGCATCGACCGCGGGCGATGGATGCTGCCGCTCAGGGAGGTCAGCCGGGTGCCGCTGCCGCCTCCGCGGTCGGCGATGATCTCGGCCGCGATGCTGATCGCGGTCTCCTCCGGAGTGCGGGCGCCGAGGTCCAGGCCGATCGGCGAGGCCAGCCGGGCCAGTGCGTCCTCGCCGAGACCGGTGGCACGCAACCGGCGGAGCCGGTCGTCGTGGGTGCGGCGGGAGCCCATGGCGCCGACGTAGGCCATCGGCAGGCGCAGGGCGACGTCCAGCAGCGGCACATCGAACTTCGGGTCGTGGGTGAGCACACAGACCACCGTGCGTTCGTCGATCCGGCCCGCCTCCGCCTCGGTGCGCAGATAGCGGTGCGGCCAGTCGGTCACCACCTCATGCGCCTCGGGGAAGCGGCGCGCGGTGGCGAAGACCGGCCGGGCGTCGCACACGGTGACGTGATAGCCGAGGTACGCGCCGATCCGGGCCATGGCCGCCGCGAAGTCCACGGCGCCGAAGACCAGCATCCTCGGCGGAGTGGCGTGGACCGAGACGAACAGGGTGAGCTCCTCGTTCATGCGCGTGCCGTCGTAGCCATAGCGCAGGGTCTCGGTGCGCCCGCCGGCCAGCAGTCCGCGCGCGTCCTCGGCGATGGCCGCGTCCAGCCGCGCGGAGCCGAGGGAGCCCGAGCTGCCCTCGGGCCGTACGACCAGCCGGCGGCCCAGCCGCCCCTCCGGGTCGGGCCCGTCGACGGCCACGCAGATCACCTCGGCCACCGGCTCCCCCGCGGCCACCGCCGTGGCCACCTCGCCCAGTTCGGGGAAGCCTTCGGGGTCGACCCGCTCCACATACACATCGATGATTCCGCCGCAGGTCAGCCCGACCGCGAAGGCGTCGTCGTCGCTGACGCCGTAGCGCTCCAGCACGGGCCTGCCGCTGTCGGTCACCTCCTGCGCCAGTTCGTAGACGGCGCCCTCGACACAGCCGCCGGAGACGCTGCCGATCGCGGCGCCATCGGGCCCGACCAGCATGCTCGTCCCGGGCGGCAGCGGGGAGGAGCGCCAGGTCGCCACCACCGTGGCACGGGCGAACGGCTCGCCCTCGCCCCACCATCGGTGCATCTGCGCTACGACGTCTCGCATGGAATCCAAATCTCCTCGCCGACCCATGTAAGAGGTTGATACATTCAATGTATGAGCCTCTCACATCACTCACCGAGTAGCGACATCACCTTGCGGATCAACGGCACGTCCCACCCCATGACCATCGACAACCGGACGACCCTGCTCGATGTGCTGCGCGAGCGGCTGGCGCTCACGGGCACCAAGAAGGGCTGCGACCACGGTCAGTGCGGGGCCTGCACGGTGCTGGTCGACGGTGAGCGGGTGAACAGCTGCCTGGTGTTCGCGGTGACCGCCGAGGAGCGGGAGATCGTTTCCATCGAGGGCGTGGCGGCTCTGTCGGACGGCGGGGAGCTGCACCCGGTGCAGCGCGCCTTCCTCGACCACGACGGGCTGCAGTGCGGCTACTGCACCCCGGGCCAGATCTGTTCCGCCATCGGGGCGCTGGGCGAGGCCGGGCGCGGCTGGCCCAGCCATGTCACCGAGGACACCGCCGCCGGGATGGCCGATGTCGCGGAGCTGGACGCGCGGGAGGTGCGCGAGCGCATGAGCGGCAATCTGTGCCGCTGCGGTGCGTACAACGGCATCGTGGAGGCCGTGCTGGAGGCCGCGGGCGCCGAGGGCGCCCAGGACACCGCCACCGTCGGGGGCGCCCGATGAAGGAGTTCGCCTACGCCCGCGCGGGCGACGCCGACGAGGCGGCCGCGCTGATCGCCGAGCGCCCCGATGCCACCTATCTCGGCGGGGGCACCAATCTGGTGGATCTGATGAAGCTCGGCGTCACCGGCCCCGGGCTGCTCATCGACGTCTCCCGGCTGCCGTACGACCGGATCGAGCACCGCGACGACGGCTCCGTGCTCATCGGCGCCACCGTGCGCAACGGCGCTCTGGCGGGCGATCCGGGCATCCGCGAGCGCTTCCCCCTGCTGTCCCAGGCGCTGCTGGCGGGGGCGTCCGGGCAGCTGCGCACGGTCGCCACGGTGGGCGGCAATCTGCTGCAACGCACCCGTTGCGGGTACTTCCAGGATGTGACCAAGCCGTGCAACAAGCGCGAACCGGGCTCCGGGTGCCCGGCGATCCAGGGTGCGCACCGCGATCTGGCCGTGCTGGGCACATCCGACCACTGCATGGCCTCCCACCCCTCCGACATGGCGGTGGCACTGGTGGCGCTCGACGCGGTGGCGCATCTGCGGTCCGTGGACGGCGGCACGCGCACCGTTCCGGTGGCGGAGCTGTATCTGCTGCCCGGCGACACACCGCACCGGGAGACCGTCCTGGACCACGGCGACCTCATCACCGCCGTGGAGCTGCCCGCGCCGCCGCCAGGTGCCCGGATGCGCTACCGCAAGGTGCGTGACCGCTGGTCGTACGCCTTCGCGCTGGTGAGCGCCGCCACCGCGGTCTCCGTGGCGGAGGACGGCTCGCTCCGGGACGTGCGGATCGCCCTCGGCGGGGTGGCACCCCGGCCGTGGCGGGCCCGGATCGCCGAAGAGCGGCTGCGCGGCGGCCGGCCGGACGAGGAGACGCTGCGGGAGGCGGCCCGGGCCGAGCTGGCCGAGGCGCGGCCGCTGCCGGACAACGCCTTCAAGGTCGACCTGGCCATTGATCTGATCGTCGCGGGCGTCCGCGACCTCATCGCGAGGAAGGATCGCGTATGACCACCGTCTCGCGATGCGTCGGCGCCCCGATGACCCGGGTCGACGGCCTGGACAAGGTGACCGGCGCGGCGCGCTACGCCTATGAGTTCCCCACACAGGGCGTCAGCTACGTGTGGCCGGTGCAGGCGACCATCGCCCGCGGCCGGGTGACGGAGGTGGATCCCGCCCCGGCGCTGGCCCTGCCCGGTGTGCTGACGGTGCTCGACCACACCAACGCCCCGCGGCTGAACTCCGAGGCGGAGGCGAGCGCGGACCTCTTCGTGCTGCAGTCCCCTCAGGTGGCCTACCACGGCCAGATGGTGGCCGCCGTGGTGGCCACCTCGTTGGAGGCGGCGCGCGAGGGTGCGGCGGCGGTCCGGGTGAGCTATGAGCGGGAGCCGCACGATGTGGTGCTGCGTGCCGATGACGAGCGGCTGGAGATCGCCGAGACGGTGACCGACGGCAGTGCCGGCCTGGTCGAGCGCGGTGACGCCGACGCGGCATGGGCCGACGCTCCGGTGCGGGTGGACCAGACATACACCACCCCGGTCGAGCATGTGAGCCCGATGGAGCCGCATGCCACCATCGCGGTGTGGGACGAGGACCGGCTGACGGTGTTCAACTCCGACCAGGGCCCTTACATGAGCGCGCAGCTGCTGTCCGCGCTGTTCGGGATCGAGCTGAGTGCGGTCGAGGTCGTCGCCGAGTACATCGGCGGGGGCTTCGGGTCCAAGGGCATTCCGCGCTCGCCTACGGTGCTGGCGGCGCTGGCCGCACGGGCCGTCGGGCGGCCGGTGAAGATCGCCCTGACCCGGCAGCAGATGTTCCAGCTGATCCCCTACCGCTCCCCCACGATCCAGCGGGTGCGGCTGGGTGCCGGGCGCGACGGCCGGCTGACGGTGATCCAGCACGAGTCGGTGCAGCAGCGCTCGGCCCTGGTGCCGTTCGCCGACCAGACGGTGTCCTCGACGCGGATGATGTACGCGGCGCCCAACGCCCGTACGACGGTGAAGGTGGCGCCGCTGGATGTGATGACGCCCGCCTGGTTCCGCGCGCCCGGCCACACCCCGGGGATGTTCGCGCTGGAGTCGGCCGTCGACGAACTGGCCGAGGCGCTGGGCATGGACCCGATCGAGCTGCGGATCCGCAACGAGCCGGAGAACGACCCGGAGAGCGGTAAGCCCTTCAGCAGCCGCAACCTGGTCGCCTGCCTGCGCGAGGGCGCGGCGCGCTTCGGCTGGGAGCACCGCGATCCGACGCCGGGGACCGGGCGTGAGGGGCGCTGGCTGGTCGGCACCGGTGTGGCCGCCTCGCACCACCCGGACTACACCTTCCCCTCCTCCGCGGTGGCGCGCGCCGAGGAGGACGGGACATTCCGGGTGCGCGTCGGCGCGGCCGACCTCGGCACGGGTGCCCGCACCGCCCTCACCCAGGTGGCGGCGGACGCGCTGGGCATTCCGGTGTCGCGGCTGCGGCTGGAGATCGGCCGCGCGTCCCTGGGCATGGCGCCGTTCGCGGGCGGTTCACTGGGCACCGCCTCCTGGGGCTGGGCGGTGGACAAGGCGTGCCGTGCGCTGCTGAAGGAGTTGGACGTCTACGCGGGTGTGGTCCCGGACGGCGGGCTCGAGGTGGTGGCCGACACCACCGAGGACCTGGGGCAGCGGGCGGATCTGTCGCGGCACACCTTCGGGGCGCAGTTCGCCCAGGTGCGGGTGGACGCCGACACCGGTGAGGTCCGGGTGGACCGGATGCTGGGCGTGTTCGCGGCCGGGCGGATCGTCAATCCGCACACCGCGCGCTCGCAGTTCCTGGGCGCCATGACGATGGGTCTGTCGATGGCGCTGCTGGAGATCGGCGAGGTCGATCCGGTCTTCGGCGACTTCGCCAACCATGACTTCGCGGGGTATCACATCGCCGCCCACGCCGATGTCCCGCGGCTGGACGTGGTGTGCCTGGACGAAACTGACAACACCTCCAACCCGGTGGGTGCCAAGGGCATCGGCGAACTGGGCATCGTGGGCGCGGCGGCGGCCATCGGCAACGCCTTCCACCATGCCACCGGCGAGCGGGTGCGGGATCTGCCGATCCGCATCGAGCGCTCGCGGGAGGCGCTTCGGGTGGCCCGGTCCGCCGAAAAGCGCAGGCCAGGGGCCAGCGAGCCGGGGCCTGGGGTCGGGTAGGGTCACCCGAATGGCACCCACCCCGAAGGGACGCGCCACCTACCACCACGGCGACTTGGCCGCCGCGCTGGTGGAGGCGACCCTGGAGATCATCGACGAGGTCGGGGTGCGCGGTTTCTCCGTCGCGGAGGCCGCGCGCCGCACCTGTGTCAGCCCCGGTGCCCCGTACCGCCATTTCGCCGACCGTGACGCGCTGCTCGCGGCCGCCGCGCTGGAGGTCTCGCGGCGGCTGCGGGCCATCTATCTGGAGACCGCGGCCGAGACCGGCTCCGCTCAGGAGCGGCTGGCGACGGTGGCGGGCAGCTTCGTGCGGGCGGCCGCCCGCTACCGCGGCGGGCTGGACATCCTGTTCGCCCCGGGGTTGCGGGCCACCCATCCGGAGCTACGGGACAGCACCAGGGAGTTCGTCGATCTGCTGCTGCCGAGCGCGTTCGAGGTGATCGCTCCCGGCGAGGGACCGGCGACGGCCGTGGCGCTGCTCGACGCGTTGCATGCACTCGCCCGGGGGTATGTCGCCCAATTGCTGGAAGGGAAGTTCGGCGATCCCGAGGACGTGGTCGAGGGGGTCGCCACCCGTGCGACCCAGGCCGCCCGGGCGCTGGTAGCGGGCTACGGCGTGGCTTCGCGGCCCGTCGGCGAGGTGGCACGGGACCGCTGACGGAGGGACAGAATTTCCCGTTCCGCTTCACGTTCTTCGTTCGGCGCGCATACCGTCGTTGCGGAACGGATCGGAGGAACAGATGTCCCTGAAATCCGGTAAGGGCGCCCACCGGGCCCCTTCGCGTCTGCGTTCGCCGCACGCCATCGGCGCACTGGGGGCGGCGGTCACCGCCGCCGTCCTCGCCACCCTCGTCCCGGCCACGGCCTCGACGACCGACCCCGACCACGACGCCGGTACCGACCCGGCCCCCGCATCCGTCCCGCACCCCGAGCGGGACTGGATGGGCTCGACGATCGCCCGCCACGAGAAGTCCGACCCCGGCGCCGCCCCCAGGGCCACCAGAGCGGGCTCAGTGGAGGGTGTGGATGTCAGCGACCATCAGGGTTCGGTCGACTGGGCGGCCCTGTGGGACGACAACGTCCGATTCGCCTATGTGAAGGCCACCGAGAGCACGACCTACGAGAACCCCTCGTTCGCCGCGCAGTACAACGGCTCCTTCCAGCAGGGCATGATCCGCGGTGCCTACCACTTCGCCCTGCCGGATCGTTCCAGCGGCAGCCGTCAGGCCGACTTCTTCGTGAGCAATGGAGGCGACTGGTCCGACGACGGCAAGACACTGCCGCCCGTCCTGGACCTCGAGTACAACCCGTACGGAGCAACCTGCTACGGCTTGACCGCATCCCAGATCGTCGACTGGATCGGCGACTTCACCGCGCGGGTCAAGGAGCGCACCGGACGCCAGCCGGTGATCTACACGGCCACCGGCTGGTGGAAGACGTGCACCGGGAACAGCGCCGCCTTCGCCGAGCGGAACCCACTGTGGCTGGCGCGGTACGCCGCCACCCCCGGGGCCCTGCCGGCCGGCTGGGATACCCACACCCTGTGGCAGTACACCTCCACCGGACCGCTGGTGGGCGACCACAACAGGTTCAACGGAAGCCTGGCCGACCTCAAGGCGCTGGCCACGGGGTGAGGCGGCGGCGCTCAGCCGCCGAGGACACCGCCCAGCACTCCGTCGAGCGTGTCCCCGACACCGTCCACCAGACCGCCCACCAGACCCTTGCCGTGGTGACTCCCCCGCCGGGGGTGGACTGCGGCGGCTGGCTGGGCTGCTGCGAGGGGGTGGTCGGATCGGCGCTCGGGGTCGTCTCGCTGGGCGAGGAGGGCTCCGAGGGGACCTGGTCGTCCCGCTGCGCCGGGGTGGGGCCGCGTGGGTGGTCGCGGCCTTGGAGGGGGCCGCGTCGGGGGTGGCCGGGGTGGTGGGCCGCTGCGCGCCGGCGCTCCGGTCCGTCGCCCCGCCACCGGGAGTGGCGGAGTCCGTGTCGTCGGAGATCAGCTTCGGCTTCGTGGACTCGCTGGGCGAGACATGGCTCTGCGAGGGCGAGTGGTCGACGGCGGGGTCGATGTGCGGCGCCTGCTCCTGCTGTGTGTTCACATCGGAGCGGGCCTGCACGGACTTGTCCCCGCCGTCCGTCGAGTGGAGGCCGAAGGCTATGGTTCCGGCCACTCCGAGGGCGGTAGCCGCCTTGAGCGTCGTGGTACGCGCCTGCTGAGCGGCGGTCGGTCGGCTGTGTCGACCCATTTCGCTGGTCTCCCCGTTATGACATGGGTTGGGTGCAGTGCACCGGAAGGCCCGGTTCCGAGAGGAACTGATGTCCGACGCACACGTGTTACAGAGTAAAGAATGAGCCAGATGATAACCATGGCCCCCCGGTGTACGGCCACCCGTACACCGGGGAACGTTTGTCCATGGCTAGCGCGCGGCCTCCGGATAGAAGTCGCGTGAACCGCCCTGACCGTCCTTGAGCTTGCCGAGCAGGCTCGCCGGATACTCGATGAGCCAGTAGCTCACCGCGGCGGCGGCCACGGCCACCACCAGCACGATGACCACGGCCAGCGGGAAGCCCGCCTGGCCGTCGGGGGGCAGCAGCCCGGCGTTGTACAGGCCCAGCATGATCGGCTCATGCCAGACGAAGAGGCTGTAGCTGGCCAGCCCGGCGCCGGTGAGCCAGCGGACCGTGAGCCACCTGTGCCACCGCCCCTGCCGCCGCACATGGATGGTGCTGTACAGCAGCAGCATCCACAGCAGGGCGGACAGCGGATGGTAGAAGGTGGTGAGGAAGTCCTCCGCCTCCGTACCGGACCAGGACAGCAGATACAGCCCCAGGAGGGCGGCCACCCGCAGCGGGATCGCCACCTTCGCGTGGAGCCGGCCCCGGTCGCCGAGGGCGACCATCATCACGGCCAGGCCCATGCCCGCCGCGAACCCTCCGAAGCGGGCCTGCGGTCCGAAGTACACCGGCCATTCGGTGTGCGGAATCTCCAGCACATAGCGGGCGACCGCGATCCAGATGAACGGCCCGATGTACAGCAGGGCACATCCGGCGGCGCACACCGCCACCCGGGAGGCCCGCTTGCGCAGCGGACGGCAGGCACGGGCGGCCAGGGGCCGAGTCCCACCAGCGCCAGATAGAACATGATCTCCAGCGACAACGACCAGGTGGGGCCGATGGTGTAGAAGATCTGCTCCTGGTCGAAGACCTGGGTGAAGGTGAGATGGTGCACCAGATCGGACCACTCGCCGGGCAGGGTGGGGTTGCGGGTGGCCCAGACGCACAGGACCGCCAGGAAGTACAGCGGGATGATCCGGATGGCGCGCCGGAAGAGGAACACCCGGCCGGGGCGGGTCGAGCCCCCGTCGATCGCCGCCCGTGCGTAGGACAGTGTCAGCAGATACGCGGACAGGACGAAGAAGAAGTCGATGACCTCCAGCGACACCAGCGCGTTCGCGTACCGGTTGGGCACCGGTGAGTGGGCGCCGTCCCGGTCGTAGGTGAAGTACTGCTGCCAGACGTGGAAGACGACCGTGAGGAGCGCCGCCATGCCCCGGAAGCCCTGGATCTCCGCGTTCCTCCGGTTCCGGGAGGGCGCGCCCTTGGCGGGCGTGCCGTTGACCGGCCGGCGAACGGTGGCGGGGGCGGCGGTGAGGGTCGTGGACACCGTGCTCATGTCCGCTTCACCGCCTTCTCGCCGGGCCGCGGGGTGACCCGCCACTGGCGGTCCCGCAGCACCTCCTTGAGGAGCGACTGACGGGCCACGATGTTCTTGAAGTGGCTGTAGAAGAAGGTGGACACCACCAGATACCGCCAGAACCACGCCCGGCGGCGGCGCAGTTCGGGGACCGCGAGCCGCCACGCGAACAGCGCCTGGACCAGCCCGGCGGACAGGGTGAACAAGGTGGCCAGCAGGCAGACCGGCACCGCCCAGTCGAGCTGGTCCACGCCGCCCGCCCGCCACGCCGAGTACAGCAGCACGGGCAGGATCTGCAGGGTGAGCCACGGCTGGATCTCCCGCCAGCCCAGCAGCACCACCAGCCCCGCCTTCTGGCGGGCGGTGAAGGCCGGTGAGCGCAGCCCGCGCCACAGATACTTCAGCGACACCTGGAGCCAGCCCTGGGCCCAGCGCGACCGCTGGTTCCACAGCGCCTTGAGGGTGGTGGGCGCCAGTTCGCGCGAGATGAGCGTGCGGTCGGTGGCGATCCGGGCACCCTCGTGCAGGGCGCGCATCGAGGAGTCGATGTCCTCGGTGAGCATCGTGCCGTGCATCCGGGTGCGGGCGAGCAAATCGGTGCGCCAGAAGCCGTTGGAGCCGCCGAAGACACCGAAGGTGTAGAGCCGGGTCCGGCCGGGGTGGCTGACGGCGTAGATGGCCTCGAACTCCACGCCCACCAGCTTGGAGACCCAGGAGCTCTCGCCGTTGCGGATCACACAGTGGCCCTGGACCACGTCGTAGCCGTCTGAGAGCCAGTGCCAGGCGTGCTGGAAGGCGTCGGGCACCGGGTGGTGGTCCGCGTCGAAGATGCCCACGAACTCACCGCGCACCCGGGTGACCGCGGCGTTGACGTTCTGCGCCTTGGAGGTGCTGCCCGCCACCGGCATCAGCACCAGCCGCGGGTCGCGGCGGGCCATCTCCCGCAGGGTCTCCTCGACGGGCATCGGGTGCGGCGTGTTGTACGCGAGCACGATCTCCAGCTCGTTGGGGTAGTCCAGGCGCAGAAAGGACTCGATGGTGTCGACGATGGTCGCGGCCTCATTGGGCAGATACGCGGCGATGACCGCGCTGGCCGGCGGATACGGCTGTGCGGGCCGTTCGGGCCGGGGTTTGGCGTCGAGCGCGAACAGGCACTCCAGCACGATCATCGCGGCGGAGAGCACCAGCCCGGACACCACGACCCAGTAGGCGGCCGAGCCGACGTCCCAGCCCAGTTCGTACATCTGCTGGTAGAAGACGAACGGGATGCCCACGCCGAAGGCAAGCACCAGGATGGGCGAGAGCGCCGACAGCAGGGCGCGGAGCGCGGTGGCCAGGGGGCGGCGACGGCGGCGGTGGCTGCCGCGCATCCACGCCGCGTACTTGACCGGCCGCAGATCCCGGTGGCGGATCGATTCCTCGACCGCGTTGCGGGAGTTGGCGACGGCCTGGGCGCGGTCCGGGCAGTCGGCCAGCGGGGTCCATCCGATCGCCGGGGTCAGCCGTACGTTCTCATCGGCGACCACGAAGCGGGTCCCGGCCACGGCGTTGGCGAACTTCTGCAGTTCGTCGCGCGCGGTGTCCTCGTCCACCCCGGGCATCAGCATCAGCAGATGGCCGTCGTCGTCCCAGCCGAGCCGGTCGCAGACACCGCCCAGCTTCTCCGCCACTCCGGCGAGACGTTCGGCGACCTCACGGCGCACCCGCGGCCCCAGTCGGGCTTCGAGGGCGGCTATCTCGGCGACGCCGACCATGGCGACGACACCACCGACGCGGCTGTCGTCGACCCGCTTGAGTTCCCGGTCGAGTTCGCCCAGGAAGTGGGGCTGGGAGTACAGACCGGTGCGCGGGTCGAGCAGCAGATTCTCGACGGGGACCGGGACCCGGCGCAGCTTGGCCTCGATCCGGGCGGAGAGCTCGACGGGGTCGGAGCTGTCCGGTACGCAGTCGTCGGCGCCGCCGCGCAGCATGTCGGCGACGCCGACGGGGCCGGGGTCGGAGGTGACCACGAGCAGGGGCAGCGCCTGTCCCGCGGGCACGGCGCGGACCTCGCGTATCAGGTCCAGCCCGTCGTCGGCGTCGTTCAGGGCGACGATCGCGTCCGGAGGGGATTGCCGCATCTGACGGCTGACGTCGCCGGGCGCCGCATGGCTCACCTCATGCCCGGTCGAGACGAGTGTCCGGGTCAGCTGATCGAGTCTGGGGCCCGGTGTGCCGACCGCCAGCACCCGCCCGCTCGGTCCCGCCACATCGCCGCGAGCGGCGGGCACGGGTTGCTGGTATTCGCGTGATCGTGGGTGGTGCGAAGTAAGCACCTGAGTGGTTCCTTTCTGGAAGACGTGCGTCACCGAACGGGCCGTGGGCGCGCGGACATTCCGGCCGGGGTCAGGGCAGACCACGTGGCCCGCGGGCATGCCTGCATGGGCACGCCTCTACGGGCAGGCCGGAGCACGGCGTCGCCGGGAAGGCCGGGGCGATCCGCCGTTCGGTGAGTGCTGAGAGGCGGCTACGCCGCGACCATGGCCGATCCGCGCGGGGAGAGGTGAGGTCTCCGGCGGGGTCTCGGGCAGACGGACGTGACGGCGGCGGGGGACACGCGAACGTGCTCCAGCGAATTGCGCATAAGGTCCCATCCTGTTCGGATCGTGGGGGCGGACCGAACGTCACCAGTGCGGGCCGACCGATCTTTTGGGCTGACCGGTCGGAATCCTTAGTCTCATCGATCACTACGGAACCACACAACACATCGAAGTAACACTCTCATTAACCGATGAGAGAGTTCCGCGTGCCGAGGGCCGATCGCCACCGGTCTCAACTTCCCCACGACGCGGGGGTGTCGGAGCCCTGTCGGTACGGCGTCGGTGGGGCTCGGCGGGTCATCGACCCGGCGTCGGCGCCACGTCGGTGCGGTGTCGGTACCTGCGGCCAGTCTTTTTCCAGGCACCACATTCGGTGGTTGAATTCGGAAGGGACAACACCATGCGCAATACCCGGGTCCTGATTTCCGGCGCCAGTATCGCCGGGCCCGCCCTCGCCTACTGGCTGGACCGCCATGGCTTCCAGGTCACCGTGGTGGAGCGCGCCGCGGGGCCGCGCCCGGGCGGACAGGCGATCGACGTACGAGGCCCGGCGCTGGAGGTGTGCGCGCGCATGGGTGTGCTGGAGGAGATCCGGGCGCACCGCACCGGGCTGCGCGGTATGTCGATGGTCGACGGCGACGGAAAGGAGCTGTTCAGCACCACCGAGCGCACCGCGAGCGGCGGCCGGCTCGACAGCCCCGACGTGGAGATTCTCCGGGACGATCTGTCCTCGGTTCTGCTGGCCGCGGGCGGCGACGGGATCGAGTACCTCTTCAACGATTCGATCGCCTCGCTCGCCCAGGGACCCGATGAGGTGGCGGTCACCTTCCACCGGGGCGGTTCGCGCGCCTTCGACATCGTGGTGGCGGCCGACGGGGTGCACTCCTCCACCCGGGCGCTGGTCTTCGGCCCGGAGGAGCAGTTCCTTCACCATATGGGCGGCTATCTGGGCGTGTGGACGGCACCGAACTATCTGGGCCTCGACCGCTGGGAGGTCATCTACCAGATGCCCGGCGACGTCTGGGGCGGCATGGTGATGAGTGTCCGCGAGAACACCGAGGTCCGGGTCTACATCGGCATCGACTCGGACGAACCGCCCGCCGCGTTCCTCGGCTCCCGGACCGTCTCGGATCAGAAGCGGCTGGTGGCCGAGCGGCACAAGGACGCGCGCTGGGAGATGCCACGGCTGCTGGAGTACATGTGGGGGGCGCCCGACTTCCACCTCGACGTGGCGGCCCAGATCCATATGGACTCCTGGTCCCGTGGCCGGGTGGCCCTGGTCGGCGACGCCGGTTACTGCGGCTCGCCGATGTCCGGGCAGAGCACCAGCGTGGCCATAATCGGCGCCTATGTCCTGGCGGGCGAGCTGAAGGCCGCGGGCGGCGACCACACCGCGGCCTTCGCCGCCTACGAGCGCGAGCTGCGGGGCTATGTGGCGGCCAACCAGCAGATCGCGCTGGACCACAAGGCGCGGAAGGACGCGGAGACCGCCTCGCCCGGGCAGGAGCCCGACACCAACCCGACCGATATCGGTGACGGCTTCTACGAGGTGGTCAACTCCTACCCGCTCAAGGACTACTGACCGGGGCGCCCGACGGCCGTGGCCCTGTGCCCCCGTGGCCTCGTGCCTCGTGCCCCGTGCCCCCGTGGCCGGCTAGGACACCACGTCCTTGCGGCCGAAGCCACGGAAGGCGAACGCGAGGAGCACCAGCGCATAGGCGACGGACACCGAGACGCCCTTCACCATTCCGCCCCATTCCATATGGGGCTGGAGTGCGTCCGCCCACGCGAACTGCCAGTGCGCGGGCAGGAAGTCGCGCCAGGAGCCGAGCGCCGTGACCGCGTCCAGCACATTGCCCACGATGGTGAGCCCCACCGCGCCGCCCACCGCGCCCAGCGGCGCGTCGGTGACGGTCGAGAGCCAGAACGCGAGGGCGGCCGTGACCAGCTGGGACAGGAAGATGTACAGCACCACGAGGGCGAGCCGGACGAGGGCGTCCCCGATCGGCAGTTCACCGCCCGTGGGCATCCGCAGCGGTCCCCAGCCGTATGCGGCGGTGCCCACCGCGAGCGCGACCAGCGGCAGCAGCACCATGGCGGCCGCGCTGAACGCGAGGGCCACCGCCAGCTTGCTCCCCAGCAGCCGGGCCCGGGGCACGGGCGCGGCCAGCAGATAGCGCAGCGAGGACCAGCTGGCCTCGGAGGCCACGGTGTCACCGCAGAACAGCGCCACCGGCACCACCAGCAAAAAGGCGGCCGAGACGAATAGCGCGGTGGCTGCGAGGTTGGCTCCGGAGGCGGTGGCCGTGGTCATCAGGGTGACCCGGTCCTCCCGCCCCTCCGGGGTGCCGCCGATGGCGAACGCGGCGACGAGGACGAACGGCAGCAGCGCCAGCACCAGCGCCATGACCAGGGTCCGGCGGCGGCGTAGCTGCCGTACGGCCTCGACCCGCAGCGGCAGGGTGTGATGGGCCCGGTAGCCGGGCGCGACCTGGGACAGGGAGCTCACGCGGATCCTCCTGCAATCAGCGTCAAGAAGGCGTCTTCCAGGCGCCGGTTGGGCCCGAAGCTGGTCACCGGGATCTCCAGCCGCACCAGTTCGGCGAGCAGGCGCGCCGGGGTGGTCCCGTCGAGCTGGACGAGCAGTCCGTCGGCGGTGCGGGCGGCGGAGGCGATACCGGGCAGCGCGTTCACCTTGTCGACGTGGACGTCGCTCAGCTCGCCGTCGTGGCCCACCAGCACACTGCCGCCGTTACCGGTGATCTCGCCGACCGGGCCCGCCTGGATGAGCCGGCCCCGGTCCATGACGACCAGATGGGTGCAGGACTGCTCGACCTCCGCCAGGAGATGGCTGGAGACGATCACGGTGCGCCCCTCGGCGGCGTACCGGATCATCACCTCGCGCATCTCGCGGATCTGCGGCGGGTCGAGGCCGTTGGTCGGTTCGTCGAGGATCAGCAGATCGGGCAGGCCCAGCATGGCCTGGGCGATGGCGAGCCGCTGCCGCATGCCCTGGGAGTAGGTGCGCACCGCACGCTCCAGCGCGCTGCCCAGGCCCGCGATCTCCAGCGCCTCCTCGATATGGGCGTCGGCGGCGGGACGGCCGGTGGCCCGCCAGTACAGCTCCAGGTTGGCGCTGCCGGTCAGATGCGGCAGGAAGCCCGCCCCCTCGACGAAGGCGCCGACGCGGGAGAGCACGGGCGCGCCGGGCCTGATGGCCTGGCCGAAGACACGGATCTCGCCCTCGTCGGGGGCGATGAGCCCCATCAGCATGCGCAAGGTGGTGGTCTTGCCCGCGCCGTTGGGCCCGAGCAGCCCGAGCACCTGCCCCTTCTCGACGCGGAAGGACAGCTCGCGTACCGCGTAGCGGTCGGCGGACTTGGCGTAGCGCTTGCTGAGACCGGTGATCTGCAGGGGCACCTCGGCCAGTTCGGGATCGGGCGCGGGAGTGGCCGTACGCCGCCTGCCGGTCAGCACCAGCCCGAGCGCCACCACGGCCGCGGCGAGCGGCAGCCCCCACACCCAGGCGGGCAGCGGGGCGGGCTGGGTGTGCACCGCGGGCGCGGTGGGAACCGTCAAACCGCCGTCCACGAGCCCGACCGTGTAGGTGGCGGGCTCGGTCGGGGAGGCGTAGCCGAGATCGGTGGAGGCGAGGACGAGCCGCAGCCGATGGCCCGCGATGAGCTCGTGGTCGACGGCGGGCAGCCGGACGGTGACGGTACGGCCCTGCTCCGCGCCGGTGACGCGCAGCGGCGTGACCAGTTGCTCGGGCAGCACCTGCCGGCCGTCCGGTCCCACGTCGTAGACCTTGGCGAACAGGACGGCGTCGTCCGTGTCGGCCTTGACCCGCACCGTCACCTCGGGCGATCCGGTGATACGCAGGGGCCGGTCCAGCCGCGCCGAGTCGAACCGCGCGAACTGGCCCGGGACGTCGAGGGAGAGGCCGACGCCGAGCGAGGACGCCTGGGACAGCCCGGCCACGCCCGGCACCGTGGAGATGGAGGGCGGCCCCGCCCCGGGCGGGTTGGCGAACGACTGCTCGCGTCCGGGCAGTGCCACCTTCCGGGCGCCGTCGCCCAGGCCCGGGTAGCGGTCGCCGTCGGCGCCGCGCAGCTGGACCGCGCCGTTGGTGGTGTCGATGCCGCCGGTGCGGCTGATCCGGAAGGCGGGCCCGGTGTCGGTGCCCTTGTCGCCCTTGAGGTAGCGATCGAACCAGGCGTGGGTGCGCGCCGCCACGCGCGAGGTCTCGCGGTCGCCGCCGTCATGTCCGCCGGCCGTCCAGTCGACGGCGACCGGCGCCCCGGTGGCCCGGATCGACTTCGCCATCTCATCGGCCTGGCCGAGGGGGAAGAGGGAGTCGACCTGCCCCTGGAGGATCAGCGTGGGGACCTTGATCCGACCGGCGACGGCGGACGGGCTGCGGGCCTCGAGCAGCCGGCGGGCGGCGGCGTCGGGCTTTCCGGCGACCGCGACCCGCTCGTACATCTCGCACAGCCGCTTCTCGAAGCGACCGCAGCCCTGGCCTCCCAGGGTCTTCCCGCCACTCTCGTCCCCTGTGCCGTTCGTGTCTCCGGGGTCTGCCCGGACCCCCTGGCCCGCCCCGTCGTTCGCGCCTCCCGGGCCCGACTGGCCCATTCCGCCGCCCGCTCCTCCCCCGCCGTTCGCGTCCTCCTGGTCTCCCTGGGCCTGGGAGAAGTCGGCCGAGCCGGTGGTGAAGAACAGCCCGGCCCAGAGCTTTTTGTAGACACCGTTCGGGAAGAGCGCGTCGGCGAGGTTCCAGTAGGTGATCTCGGGCGCGATGGCGTCCACCCGGCGGTCGTATCCGGCCGCGAGCAGGGAGATCGCCCCGCCGTAGGAGGCGCCGGCGACGCCCACCCGGGGGTCGCCCTGGCCGTCGAGCCGCACCTCGGGGCGTTTCGCCAGCCAGTCGATCAGCCGCCGGGCATCGGCCACCTCATGGTCCGGGTCGTTCAGCCCGATCTTCCCCGTGGATCTGCCGAATCCACGCGCCGACCAGGTGAGCACGGCGTACCCGTCGCGGGCCAGCTCCTCGGCCCGGTCGCGTACGTCGTCCTTGCTGCCCCCGAAACCGTGGGCGAGCAGGACCGCGGGCCTGCGGCCGGAGCCCGAGGTGAAGTACGAGGTGTCGATGCGTGCCCCCGGCATGTCCAGCACGCGGTCCTGGCGGTGCACGGCCGGCCGGTCGTCGGAGGCGGCGGCCGCCCAGGTGCCCGCGCCCGCGAGGACGGCCGCGGCGGCCACGGCGGCGGCCAGGCGACGGCCCCGCAGCCGGGTCTTTCGGAGATCCATACCCGCAACCCTAAGAGGAGGATGCGAACGCCGGAGCTGACACCAGACGGATTCTCGTCCCCTCCCGGGGGAGTACCCGGCCACCTGCCGTACACCCGGCGCGGTATGCCCCCGGCCGCGGTGGCCGGGCTTTTGGATCCGTCAGATGAAGCTCCATAAGATGCGCCGGTGATCATAAAGAAACGTCTGGCAACAGGCGCGTTGGGGCTCCTCGCGGCCCTCGCCTGCGGCCTGATATCCCCTCCCGCCGCCATGGCCGGCGAACCGGCTGCCGATTCCCCGAAGATCGAACTGGTGCTCGACGTCAGCGGCTCCATGCGGGCCCGCGACGTCGACGGCGACACCCGGATGGCGGCAGCGAAACAGGCGTTCAACGAGGTGCTGGACGCCACTCCCGAGGAGGTGCGGCTGGGCATCCGCACCCTCGGCGCCAATTACCCGGGCAAGGACCGCGTGGCCGGCTGCCGGGACAGCGAGCAGCTTTACCCGGTGGGCCAGGTGGACCGCACCGAGGCCAAGGCAGCCGTCGCCACACTGCGCCCCACCGGCTGGACGCCCATCGGGCTCGCGCTGCGCGGCGCGTCCAAGGACCTCTCCAGCGGCGACGGGACCCGCCGCATCGTGCTGATCACGGACGGCGAGGACTCCTGCGGTCAGCCCGACCCGTGTGATGTGGCCCGGGAACTGGCCGCCCAGGGAACCCACCTGGTCGTCGACACGCTCGGGCTGACGCTGGACCGCAAGGTCCGCGAGCAGCTCAGCTGCATCGCCGAGGCCACCGGTGGCACCTATACGGCGATCCAGCACCGGGACCAGCTCTCCAGCCGTATCAAGCAGCTGGTCCGGCGCTCCGCCGACACCCCCGTGCAGACGCCCACGCCGGTGCGGGGCGCCGCACAGTGCGCGAAGGCCCCGTACCTGGGCTCCGGCCTCTACAGCGACCGGGAGAGCTTCGGCGAACACCGCCGGTACCGGATGCGCGTGGCGCCCGGTCAGGAGCTGCGGGCCTCGGCGAGCGTGGCCGTGGACCGCGCCGTCGACCCGGACTACGGCGTGCTGCTGCGGGCGATGACCCCGGGTGGCCGGGAGCTGGTGCGCGGCAGTGAGGCGGGCAGCGGCCGTACGGACGTCCTCTCCAGCGGGCTGCGCTATCCGGTCGCGGATGTGGACGACGACGAGGACGAGACCGCGCGAACGGTGTGCCTGGAGCTGAGCCAGTCCTTCTCCGCACCCGCTTCCGTCAAGCGCGCTCCGGGCCTTCCGGTGGAGCTCGCCGTCGATGTGGTCGGCAACGACGATCCGCCCGCCGATGTGGCCGCCTTCGGCCTGGGCCGCGGCTGGATGCTGCTGGGCGTGCTCACCGTGGGCGGGCTGCTCGCGGGGCTGCTGTGGGGCTGGCTGACCCGCTGGCGTGTCACCGTCTGGAGGTCCAACTGATGCGAGCCCTGCGTACCGTGGGCGCCGCGCTCACCCTGTGTGCCGCCGCCTGGCTGACCGCCGCCGTCCCGGCCGCCGCGGACGGCACGGACAGCGCGGCCGACAAGAAGGACGGCGCCCCCACCGAGGCGGGCACCAACTTCCGTACCGCCACCGAGATCAAGCCCGGTCAGAGGGCCACCGCGGCGGCCTCCACCGGCGACTATCTGTACTGGGTGTTCCCGGCCGCCGCCGGGCAGATCCCCAAGGTCGAGGCGGAGCTGAAGCTGCCCGACGCTGCCAGCCGGCACGGCAGCGCCACCTGGCAGCTCGATGTCTACGACGGTCTGCGCCGCCACCAGCCGTGCGCCTCGGGCACCCCGGCGCGCAGGGCGGCCCAGCAGGACGGGTCGGTCACCGTGAGCTGCACCCTGCGCCAGGTGCGGTCCTGGTCCGAGCGCTGGGCCAACGACCCTCTGCAGGGCGCCTATTACGTGCGGCTCACCGTCGTCGATCTGCCCGCCGAGGACCTCGGGCTGCCGATCGACGCCGAGGTGGAGGCGTCCGTACCGGAGGCGGGCGGGGCGCACGCCGACGGCGGGGATGTGACCCCGCTCAATCCGGTGCTGCGGTCCGGCACGGACTCCGGCACGGACTCCGAGCCGTCGGGCGACGCGTCCTCGGATTCCGCGGATTCCGCTGACGACAAGGACGGGGGCATCCCGCACGCGGTCGCCGAGCCGGAGGACGACTGGGGCTCCGGCTGGTGGTCGGACCGATGGGTGTGGACCGTGATCGGCGCGGCGCTGGCGGCGCTCGCCGGGGTGGGCGGCTACACCCTCACCCGGGGGCCGCGCTTCCCGGGCCGCCCGCCGAACGACGCCTGACCCGATATCTGACCCGATGTCCGGAATCGGCGCGCGGCCCGCACCTTCACCGTGCGGGCCGCGCGCCACACCGGACCCCGGTCGCCGGGACTCTCAGGAATAGTCCTGGCCCATGAGCCGCCCAAACTCTTCGGGATCCGTGTCAAATCCACGAATAGCGCTCTGCATTCCCCATTCCCCCGAGTCGTCCCGGGTGAATACCGCTACCGTGGCGGCAGTGGCTTCTGCGACACCGGTGAAGTCGCTGTTAATGAGCTCGGTGTATCCGTTGAGAATCCGGACGCTGGTGTTCGGTACATCTCCGAACGCCTTCCGTCCCGAGCTCGGCTGGATGACTATCCCGACGACCACTCGCGAGTATTCGGACGACAGCCGTTCGAGTTCGAGGGTCATGGACTCGTCGGTGCCAAGGCCCTGACCGGTGCGGCTGTCCCTGTTGAGGTTGATGGTGCCGTCCGGTGAGCGGCTGTCGAAGTGGACGAGATACGCGGGCTCACCGTACGGATCGGCGGCGCGGTACGTCCCCGCCACGATGTCGAGATCATGGGGCGGCTCACCGGTGGGACTCGGATCCCACTTGAGCGCCACCTCGATTTTCCGAAGCCCCTTGTTGAGACCAGTCACCCGGACTTCCCTTCCCTCGAACCGTGCGGATGTTGAATGCGCGTGGCGTCAAGCCTATCGCGGGCAGGGCGAGTTGGGGATTTCCCGACGGCCGCGTGCGAGGCCTCCCCGAGGGGTCTCTACTATGGTCCTCCGTACTAACGGCGGAAGGAAGCGTCCATGCGACGGTTGGGGGAGCTCGAGGCGGAGATCATGGACCGCCTCTGGGCTTGGCAGCGTCCCACCACAGTGCGGGAGATCGTGGACGACATCAATGAGCACCGCCCGGTCGCCTACACCACGGTGATGACCGTCGCTTCCATCCTCTACAACAAGGGCTGGCTGCTGCGCGCCAAGGAGGGCCGGGCGTGGGTGTACTCACCGGTCCGCAGCCGCGAGGAGTACACCGCCGCCCTGATGGAGGACGCGCTCGGCACCAGCGAGGACCGCTCCGCCGCCCTCGCCCACTTCGTCGAGCAGATGGGCCCGGAGGAGGTCAGCGCGCTGCGCAAGGCATTGCGGGCCGCGGGGCGGCGGACCCAGGCGTGACGGCCGCCCTCGCGCTGGGCTGCTACGCCGCCGTGATCGGCTCGGTGGCCCCGAAGGCACTGGCGCGCAGCGCCTGGCCGTATCGCGCACCCGGTTTGGCGGTTGCCGTTTGGCACGGATTAGCCCTGTCATTCACCATCGCACTGGCTCTGACCACTTATCACCTCGTCACCCCAACTTGGCATCTTCATAATGGAATGTCCGGCTTGCTCCGGTTCTGTGGGTTGACGTTCGATGTTCGCATCCCGGGCACGGGCCCGGTCGGCGTTCCGGCCATCGCGGTACCGGCCTTGGTGGCCCTGCTTCCGCTCGCCTGCTTCGCGCATGAACTGCTGCGGGCCCGGCGCGTTCGCGCCCGCCACCGGGGCGTACTGGACATGGTCGGGCGGCGCTCGGCGCGATGGCGCGCCACCGTACTGGACCATGACACGCCCGCGGCGTACTGCCTGCCCGGCCGCAGGCCGCGGATCGTCGTGAGCGCGGGCGCGCTGAAACTGCTCTCCCCCGCGCAGTTGGAGTCCGTACTGGAGCATGAGCGCGCGCATATCGCGGGCCGCCACCATCTGGTGCTGGCGGCCACCGAGGCGTTCGCCCGGGTGTTCCGGTGGCTGCCGCTGGCGCGCGAGGCCAGGACACAGACGGCACTTCTGCTGGAGATGGCCGCGGACGACCGGGCGCTGCGCCGCCATCCACGCGAAGCGCTCGTCTCCGCCTTGTACGCGATGGCGGCGGGGGATGCTCCTGGCGGAGCCTTCAGCGTCGGCGGACCGGACGCCGCGGTCCGGCTGCGGCGGATGCTGGAGGCCCGGCGGCGTCCGCATCCGGCGCTGCGCGGCGTGGTGGTGGCGGCCGCGGTGGCCGTACCGCTACTGCCCCCTCTGCTCGGCTGCGCCCCCGGGATGGGGTAACGGCCCCTGCGCGCCTCGGTGACCGCCCCGGGCCGCGCGGAGGAACCGCGGGGCCCGGGGCGGTGGGGCTCGATGCGGATCAGAGCCGGTCGAGAAGGGTTCGCAGGGTGGCGACCTCGGTGGACTGGTTCTTGACGACGTCGTCGGCGAGCTTCTTGGCCTTGGCGTTACGCCCGTTCTTCTTCTCGTCCTTCGCCATGGCGATCGCGCCCCGGTGATGGTCGACCATCATGCTCGCGAAGGCGCGGTCGAAGGCGGGCCCCTTGGCGGCCTCGAGCTTCCGCATGTCCTCCCTGGACATCATTCCACCCATATCGCCCTTACTGTCTGAACCATGCTCCATGCCATCCATGCCGTCCATACCACCCGATGACGGCTTCTCCGGCTTGCCCCAACCCCTGAGCCAGGACTTCAGGGTGGCGATCTCCGGGTCCTGCGCCTTCTCGATCTGCCCCGCCAGGCTCGTGATCCGCGCGTCCGAGGCCCGGTCATCGGCCAGTGCGGCCATCGCCAGGGCCTGCTCATGATGCGGGATCATCATCTGCGCGAAGCGGACGTCCGCGTCGTTGAACGTGCCCGCAGCGGAGCCCGTGGTCGCCTCGGAGGTGGCGGACCCCTTCGCGCTCGTGTGGTCCATGCCCTTCGTGTCGTCGCTTCCGCCACAGCCGGCGAGCAGCAGCCCTCCGGCGGCGACGGCGCCCACGAACGCGAGACGGCGATGAAGCGGCCGACGCGGGACATGCGTGAATGCGGTCATGCCGATATATCTCTTTTTGCCAAGTGTTGACTGTTCCCTGGGACGTACCGGCGCTTTGCGCGCGGTTCGGCCTAAATCCGCAGAACAGACAAGGCAGTGAGGTCGGGTCCACGTAACGGAGGGTCGGGCCGCGCGACGGCGACCGACGTCACGGGGAGCCTCAGCGAGGGGCCGTCGCGGCGGGCGAGCACCACACGCAGGAGCGCTCCGAGCACCCAGACGCCGAGCACCGCGACACACAGCGAGGCCATGTCCATCCCGGTCATGGGTGCGCGTGGCTTTGTGTGTGGCGTTGTCTCGGGTGCGGCCGGCGCATGCCCGGCCTCGGCGGACGGGGCGGGCGCGGCCTGGTGCGACCCGGAGCCGATGGCGGCCGTACCGCCGTCGCGGTCGCCACCGTACGGCGCGGGGCGCAGCTCACCGGAGGCATGGTGTGCCGAGAGACTCCCACCCGGACCGGATCCGCCGTCGGGATGGCCCAGGGTGTGCATGACGAAGACACCGAGCGCGAGCACGACGACGAGCAGGAGCCGCGGAAGGACTCCGTCCGCGCGCATACTCCTGCCGGTGTTCACCGTCGCTCCTCGGGGGTCGGTGTGATCTCTCGGAGTCACACCCTATTCCTAATGCCGTTAGTACGTGCACAGACCCCCGGAGGACCCTCGGAAGTCGCTCAGCTCTCCTGCATCGCGAGCCTGGCCAGCATGTTCTTCGCCTCATCGGCGACCTCGGCGTCCGCGACCACGTCATAGCGCGCGGCCACGATCTGGCTGCGGGACGAGAAATCGCGCTGCCCCCGGGTCATGACATGCCCGACGAAACCGAAGATCGCGCCGAACACCGCCCCGTAGACCAGACCGCTCACCAGCAGCACGATCACGTTGTTGGCCCCGGCGGCGAACACGGTCAGCAGCAACCCGACCAGCAGTCCGAACCAGGCTCCTGTACCGGCCCCCGCCAGCGCCGCACGGCCCCTGGTCATCCGCCCGAGCACCGTCTCGACCATCCTGAGATCCGAGCCGATGATCGCCATGTGTTCCACCGGGAACTTGTTGTCGGAAAGGAAGTCGACCGCGCGCTGGGCGCCGGCGTAGGTCGGAAACGAGCCGACGACCGGGCGGTCGACCACCTCCGACGGCGGTTGCTGGGTCATCGCCGCCTCCCTCCATCAAGGAGAGCGTGCGCCCGTGCCTGCCCCCTCGCAACGGGAGAGGCGGCGGGGAGCAGCGAGGGGAAAGCGGCGGAACCTCCGAGGGTGGTCCGTGCCGCCGGATATCCGGAACGCCGGCGCGGCTATCGGCGGAATATTTCCCCGGCCCTCTTCGCCCTTCTCCCTGCCACTCTTCGGCCTGCATTTCCCACCCGGGCACGAAGGCCGCGCCATTCCCGGAAGGGGCCGCTCCCAGAAGGGGCCGATCCCGGAAGGGTCCGCTTCCTTTCGCGCTGTCGGTGCAGGAGGCCTGCTGGGGCCTGCTCCCTCGCTCGCTCAGGAGACCGTTATCCGTTTTCGGTTAACCGTTGACAGCGATCACAGCCGTGGGTACCGCTGACGCTGATGCGGTGACCGCGCGCCATCGGGCCGGGCCCGCCGCGCTCCGAGGAGGCGCGGCGGGCCGGCGGTTTCAGCCGCGGGCGGGGCGGTCGGCGTGATCGGTGCGGATGAGGGAGCGCACCATCCGGCAGGTGATGTCGGAGGGCGGATGCACTCCGATCCGGGCGGCCGTGGAGCGTATCTTCCGGTTGGACGCCTGCTCGGGGCGGTAGACACCGGAGTTGAGCAGCGCGATGGCCAGACGCATGGCCTTCAGGCGGCGGTTGTGGGACTCGTACCACTCACGCGGACGCCCGGCGGGCATCCGCTTCTTCGGCAGGGTCGGAAAGCTCGGCAGCTCCTGAAGAGGGGGTGCGGCAACGGCCATCGGCAGCCTCCTGAGATGGTCGGGAAACCTTCCCTTCAACTGCCTCTATTCTACGGCCGGGCACTGACAAAGGCCCCTGGTCAGGCGCCATTTACGAGGCGGTCTCGCGATACCGTGTACGGCATGGAGATCTGGATCAATCCGGCATGCTCGAAGTGCCGTGGCGCGCTCACCCTGCTCGACGCGGAGGGGGCCGGGTACACCGTCCGCCGCTATCTCGAAGACGTACCGAGCCAGGACGAGATCCGCGAGGTGCTCGGCCGGCTCGGGCTGGAGCCGTGGGACATCACTCGCACCCAGGAGGCGGCCGCGAAGGAGCTGGGGCTGAAGGACTGGCCGCGCGAGGAGAGCGCACGGGACCGCTGGATCGCGGCGCTCGCCGAGCACCCCAAGCTCATCCAGCGGCCCATCATCACGGCGGACGACGGCACGGCCGTGGTGGGGCGCACGGAGGAGGCGGTACGGGAGGCGATGTCCCGGTCCCGCGAGTGACTCAAGGCATGGGCACGACGCCCCGGAGCCCCGTGCTGCGACACGGGGCGCCGGACGTGCGCGGTACGGCTCCGGGGTGTGCGCGGAGGCCGCCTCGGCGCGCGAGGCGGCTCAGCGGCGCCGGGGCGAGGGCTGCTGCGGACGCAGCAGGAACCGCTGTGTCTTACCGCTGGAGGTCTTCGGCAGCTCGGCCACGAAGTGGACGTTCCGCGGATAGGCGTGCTTGGCGTACCGCTCCCTGACCAGCTGCTGCAGCTCGGCCGCGAGCGCGTCGCCCACCTCCGTCCCCGGTCGCGGCACGACGAACGCCTCCACGACCTCGCCGTACTCCTCGTCCGGTACGCCGACGACGGCGGCCTCCGCCACCGCGGCGTGCTCCAGCAGCACGGTCTCCACCTCGAAGGGGCCGATGCGGTAGCCCGCCATCAGGATGATGTCGTCGCCGCGCCCGGAGAAGAACAGATGGCCCTCGTCGTCGCGGGAGGCGGTGTCCCCGGTGTAGAACCAGCGCCCGTCGGGGCTGAACTTCTCGGCGGTCTGCTCGGGGGCGTCGCGGTAGCCCTTGAACCACATCAGCGGGCTGTCCTCGATGTCCACCACGACCCGGCCGGGGATGTCCACGCGGGCCAGCGCGGAGTTGGTGTCCTCGCGCAGCACCTTCACCCCCCAGCCGGGCAGCGGACGGCCCATGGAGCCGGGCTTGATGTCGTCGCGCAGGGCCGGGTGCCAGGCGTGGGCGATCACCATGCCCAGCTCGGTCGAGCCGTAGTGGTCGCGCACGGGGACACCGAGCGTCTCGAGCGCCCAGTCGACGACGTCCGGGGGCAGCGGTTCGCCCGCGGCGGAGCAGCAGCGCAGCCGCAGATCGCCGGGGGCGGGGATGCCGGAGGCGCGCAGCTTGCGGTAGACGGTGGGCCCGGCGGCGAAGTTGGTGACCCCGAAGCGGGAGAGCACCTCCCAGGTGGACTCCGCGGAGAACAGGCCGCTCAGCAGCAGTGCGCGCTGCCCGAGGGCGAGCGGCCCGATGAGCGCGTAGTACAGGCCGTACGCCCAGCCCGGGTCGGCGGCGTTCCAGAAGACGTCGGTGGGCCGGTGGTCCAGGCCGAACTGCTGGTACATCGCGAAGCCCGCGACGGCCCGCAGCGGAATCGGGACGGCCTTGGGGGTGCCCGCGGTACCCGAGGTGAACAGCTCGACGATGAGCCCGTCGCCGCCCACGGCCACCGGTTCGGGCAGCGTGGCGTCCCCCTCGGCCAGTTCCGCGAAGGACAGGTCGGACCCGGTGACGGGCCCGGTGGTGACGATCTGCCAGGGGCGCTCGCCGGGAAAGCCCGACTCCGGGTCCAGCTTGGGACGTTGGTCGGCGTCGCTGATCACGACCTTGGTGTCGTTGCCCGCGATCCGCAGCGCGATGGCCGGCGGGGCGAACGCGGTGAACAGCGGCACCTGGACGGCCCCGAGCCGCCAGATCGCAAGGCTCGCGACCAGCAGGTCGGCGGATTTGCCCATCAAAGTGGCGACGCGGTCGCCCACTCCGACTCCCAGGGCGGCCAGGGCACCGGCCATACGTGACGAACGGTCACGCAGCTCCCCGTACGTCATGTCGTGGCCGGTCAGATCCTTGCCCACCACAGTGAACGCGACGGCGTCGTCCGGGTGCCTGTCGCACAGCAGGTACGCGGTGTTCGCCGCGGGCTCACCGAAGGTCTTGAGCAGGTCAGCCATGCGCTGTTCCGGGCTGGTCAAGAGGGCTCCTAGTGCTGGTATCCACGAATCGCGCCGGACGGGAGACAGGGCCGGTGCCCGGCTTCGGGCGAGTGCGGACGCACCTCGGGGGCGCGGGCGCATCTCGCCTTCCGGGGTGGGCTGTTCCCGGGTTGCGCTGAGCCGAAGTCCCAGGCGGCAGCTCCCGTTGGCCTGTACACGCTATCGCGCTTTCCCGCCGGTCCGGCAGCCGTCCTCCGGCACCGGGACCGGGACGGCCTCCGCGAGCCGGAGCGGAGCCGATGCGGAGCCCGGAGCGGAACCGGCGGGCGATGGCCCCGTCCGTCACCGACGCACTCTGGCGCCCCCTCTTTCCCCGCCTTACCTTTGGGCAGCGGTAGGCATACCGCTTGTACGGCTTGTCATGTCTGAGCTCCAAGACGCCCGACACGAGGTGAGCCTTGTTACTGCCCCGAAGACCCGTCGGCCGGTTGACCGTCGTCGCCACGGTCCTCGCCACCGCGGCGGCCATCGCCGCCGGACCCGCGCGGGCCACCCCCGATGACACACCGTCGGCCGGCTCCGCCCGTCCCTCGCTGGTGCGGCCGATCGACCCGCAGCAGTGGCGCAACCCCGATGACATGACCTGGGCCGACTACCGTGCGGTCCCCGGGACGCGCTGGGCGGACCCCGACGTCAAGCCCACACAGCGCACCTTCAAGGGCGCGCTGGTGCTCTTGGACTATCCGGACGAGGAGTTCACGGTCAGCCGCCCGGCCGGATCCACCCTCTTCGGCAATCCCCAGGCCAGTGCGTCCGATATCCCCCGCGCTCGCCTCCCGCGCTTCTACCAGGACTTCCTCAACACACCGGGGCCGCTGAACAACGGTCACACCATCAACGAGTACTGGATGGAGGACTCCGGCGGCCGCATCGGTGTCGATCTGACCGCCTTCGGTGTGTACCGCATGCCGGGCAAGTCCTATCAGTACGGCGTCGAGGACTCGATGAACCCGGGCGCCTGCCCGGCCGGGGACACCTGCGACCAGGACATCCGGGCCGACGGCAAGGCCGCCTGGGTGGCCGACGTCGGCGCCGACAAGGCGGACTCGTTCGACTTCGTCTTCTACCTCACGGCCGGACAGGACGAGTCGTCCACCTGGCAGGAGTTCGGCCAGATGAAGTTCCCGAGCGCGGCGGACATACCCGCCGACTGGGGACCACCGGCCACCGCGGGCGACAACTCCGGCCGGACCCGCTACGTACCGTGGACGTCCTGGCAGTCCGCCGCCCGTATCTGGCCCAACGCCGCCGACGGGTCGTCGGTACAGGCCGAAAGCTCCGGCATGGCCGTGTACGCCCACGAACTCAGCCATATCCTGGGCATCGGGGACAACTACAACAACCCGTACGGCACGCCCCTCAGCCGTTCGTACACCGGTAGCTGGAGCATGCTCTCCCGCGGTTCGTTCAACGGCCCCGGCGGGCCGCACACCCGCTGGCAGATCCCCGCCACCGCCGGTGGCTCGATGGGCTCCCAGCATGTGCTGCGCGACAAGCTGAAGCTCGGCATCGTCGACGAGAAGAACGTCCTGCGGCTGGACCGCGACGCCCTGAAGAGCTCCGGCCTCGTCGTCGCCCGGGTCACCGCACGCTCGGCGCCACCGGGTGAGAAGGGGCTCTCCGGGGTCAACATCGCCCTGGGTCGCGATCTCTCGCCGTCCTGCGACAAATCCACCGACCCGCTGTGCGACGGCGGTGGCTACGACAACTACACCGTCGAGATCGTCGACCGCATGGGCATGGACTCGTTCACTCCGGATCACGGGGTGCTGCTCACCAAGACGAAGAACAAGGACCGGGCGCCGTTCGCCTGGGTGGTCGACGCGCACCCCGAGGACATCGACCTGGTGGACTTCCGGCGCCCCGACGGCACCACCCAGAAGATCACCATGGGCGACTACCGGCAGCTCAGCGATGCGCTCTTCCACGCCGGAGCCGACTCCGGCAGCCAGTACGAGTACATCGACCGGGCCAACCGGCTGCACTTCTATGTGCTCGACCTCAAGCGCGACCGGTCCGGAGTGCTTTCGTACACCATCGCCGTGAAGTCCCTCGACGGCGCGGGACCGCAGCGCCGCGGACTGGCCCTCCACCGCGGCGAGGCCAAGGGGGACGCCGCCCGCTCCCGGGCCGTGTGCACCTATCGCCTCGACAACACCGGACGCGCTACGGGCAACCGGGGCGAATCGGCGGCCACTTCGGTGGACTCGGATATCTACCGGCTGTCGGCGAGGGCCGTCGGACGCGGCTGGTCCGCCTGGCTGCCCAACCGTCTCGCCACCGCAAAGGCCGGTGGATCGGTGGATGTCGAGGTGGCCGTGGCCGCGAAGAAGGGCGCCACACGGCAGGGGGCGGTCATGCTCACCGCCCGCTCCGAAAGCGATCCGCACCGCACCGCCAAGGCCATGTGCCGGCTGTCGAGCCGCCGGTAGGGCGATGGGTGACAGGTGACGTGTGAAACGGGTGACGGCCCGCCGACATACGGCGGGCCGTCCCTGCTGTCTGCTCCGCGGGCCGTCGGGGCTCGGTGGCCCTACTCCGTCTCGTCGCCCGCGGTCTGGATCGGCACCCGGAGGGTGTCGGGCTCACAGCCGGCCGTACCGGCGATGATCCGCGCCGCCCCCTTGGTGAGCGGCACCAGGCTCTGCTCGTCCACCTTGTCCGGGGTGTCCCGCGGATCGAAGATGTACATGGGCGTGGTGATCAGCTGCACCAGCGGCACACCCGTGTAGTAGAAGTAGGCACCGTCGGTGGCCGGGTTCGGCGCGAAGGCGGTCGGCGACAGGATCCAGGAGCGGCGCAGGTCCTCCGCGGCGAGGGACTCGGCCACCAGCTCCTCCAGCCGGGGCGCCTGGGTGGTGAACCACCAGCGCACCTCGGGATCGTCGGTGGGCACGACCTCCCCGTCGACCACCACCGCCTGGCGTGCCGCGTGTTCCAGATGCATCTCGAGGACGACCTGCGGAAACAGCTCGGGATGCGCCGCGATGAACGCCTGTGTGCCCGCGGCGCCCGCCATATGGCCGGACGTCAGCACGAACAGCATGTTGTGCGGTCGCAGCTCCTGGGGCACCGACGCCCAGAACTTGGCCTGCGCCAGCACGAGCGCCACCCCGGACGCGTCCTCCACGGCCGACGCCCAGGGGCCGTCGTGGTGTGAGCCGATGATCAACCAGTGGTCGGAGGCGCCGGGCAGGGTGCCCACCACATTGTGGGTGGTCTCCTCGGTGATGGTGGCGTCGGAGACGATCCGGCCCTCGCACTCCCCCGACGCCATCAGCTCGCGGACCCGCTGCCCGTCCTCGCCACTCAGCCAGATGCCGGGGATGGGGCGCCGTTCGGCGTCGTAGGGCCAGTAGAAGTCGCTGGTCTCCCAGGGCAGTCCGGTGAGCAGGCCGACGTAGGCCGTGGCACCGTCCTTGATGGCGATGTCGAAGTCCAGCACATGGGGAAGGTCGAACGGCACGGTCTGGACGAGGTCGGGGAACACGCCCTCGGGGTCGTAGGAGCCGGTGGCCCGGGCTTGCACCTCGGTCTGCGGCAGCCGCGTGAAGCCGATCTCCTGGACCGCGATGGAGCCGCGCACCTCCCCGTCCTCCATCCGCACCAGCCGGCCCTCGGTGCCCTCGGTCGGCGTGGTGTACGGCAGGGCGAGTCCCTCGAACCGGACGGCCTCATCGGGGCGGCCGGTGGGCCAGATCTCGAAGGCGGCGGACCGCGGGCGCCAGATGGGCGTGTCCAGCGGCTCCAGGCGCACGTCCGCCAGCCCGGTCTCCCGGAACTGTTCCGCGGCCCACTCCTCGGTCCAGCCGTCGGCCGGATAGCCCGCCCGGCGAATGCCCTGGCTGACGATCAGTTCGATCCAGGCCATCATCTCCTTCGACGTGGGTGCCCGATCGAGGTACTTCTCCAGCGCCGGCCAGCCGCTCATCGTCATCCTCCTCGTCGCCACGGTCCGGATTCATGCTCGACGGGCGGGCTAAAGCTGGGCTAACGCGATGCCAGTGCGCCTCTTTTCGCGGGGCCCCTTTCCCTCTCGGTTCGTATCCATCGGTTCGTATCGAGCCGTTCGTATCGAGCCGTTCGTATCCATCGGTTCGTATCAAGCGGTTCGTGTCAGGGAGGAGGCCAAGCCGGGCGTTAGACCCACTTTGGTGACGGCGCAAATGATGGTCGCCGTATCCGGACTGGTCGCCCGGCAGGCGGCTCAGCCGCAGGTCAGTGCCCGATTGACGGTTGGGAGTCGAGTGTGCGCACCGAGAAGTCAGAGGAACGGGAACCGGATGGCACGGCCAGGCGGAGGAAGTGGATCCGGCGCGTCCCGGCCGGTGTCGTGGGCGTGGCCGCCGTGAGCCTGATCGCGCTCTCCGTCTCCCCGGTGAATGCCGAGCCCGACAGCAGAGCCAAACCGCCGCGCGGCAGGAATCCACTTCCCGCTCCCCCGCAGATCCGGGATCTCGACTTTCTGCTCGGCTCCTACACCTGCGAGTACACCCCACCGCCGGGCGGCACCGCGGCGGTGCTGAAGCTGACCACCAGGCGGGCGATGGGCGGGCATTACTTCTACACGGACGCCACCCTCGAACCCGGAAACGTGGTCGGCCGTTCGACCTTCGGCTGGAATCCCGTCGACGGGAAATTCATCAATCAGTACCACGACAACTGGGGTTCCTCCGGAAACTACACCTCGTCCGGCTGGAAGGACGGCCACCTGATATTCAAGGGCCCCCTCACCCAGGTGATCACACCGAATGCCACGGGACAGACATCGGGCGTGAAGCTGGACCTCATGGATGACTACCAGGTGCTCGGTCGGGGGCATTTCAAGAACTCCACGAGCTTCACTTTCCCCGACGGAAGTACCTTGCACGGCAGTTACGACTGCCGCCAATAGCGTTCAGTTCCGGACCGAGGGAAGTGGGGGTGGACGACCATGGCGAGCAATGAAGAGAAGCTGCTCGACTATCTGAAGCGGGTGACGGCGGATCTCCGGCAGACGCAGCGCCGTCTCAAGGATGTCGAGTCCGCGGGGCACGAGCCGGTCGCGATCGTGGGAATGTCCTGCCGCTTTCCCGGAGGCGTACGGTCCCCCGAAGAGCTGTGGGAACTGGTCGCCACCGAGCGGGACGCCATCTCGGAACTCCCCACTGACCGTAATTGGGATCTGGAGAATCTCTTCCATCCCGACCCGGACCACCCGGGGACGAGCTATACGCGCGAGGGCGGCTTCATCGACGACCCCGCGGGATTCGATGCCACGTTCTTCGGCATCAGCCCCCGCGAGGCCCTCGGGATGGCCCCGCAGCAGCGGCTGGCCCTGGAGGCGTCCTGGGAGGCCATCGAGCACGCCGGTGTCGACCCGGAGTCGCTGCGGGGCAGCAGGACCGGCACGTTCATCGGCTGCGATCACCTCGACTACTGCTCCGACGCCTCCCAGGTGCCCGAGGGCTCGGCCGGCTACTTCACCATCGGCAACTCCGCCAGTGTGGTGTCCGGCCGGGTGGCGTACACCCTCGGACTGGAGGGCGCCGCGGTGACGGTGGACACCGCGTGCTCCTCCTCCCTGGTCGCCATGCATCTGGCCTGCCAGGCGATCCGGCAGGGCGAATGCGATATGGCGCTGGCCGGGGGCGTGGCCGTGATGTCCTCGACGGCGCCGTTCATCGGCTTCAGCGAGCTGCGGGGGCTCGCCCCGGACGGCAGGTCCAAGGCGTTCTCGGCGAACAGCGACGGCATGACCCTGGCGGAAGGCGTGGGCGTCCTGCTGCTGGAGCGGCTGTCGGACGCGCACCGCAATGGTCACCAGGTGCTGGCCGTGATCCGGGGCACGGCGGTCAACCAGGACGGCGCCAGCAACGGCCTCACCGCACCGAACGGGCCGTCGCAGCAGCGCGTGATCCGGCAGGCGCTCGCCAACGCCCGGCTGTCACCCTCCGAGGTGGACGCGGTCGAGGCGCATGGCACGGGGACCACTCTGGGTGACCCGATCGAGGCGCAGGCGCTGCTGGCCACGTACGGGCAGGAGCGGGACGAGGGATGTCCGCTGTGGCTGGGGTCCATCAAGTCCAACATCGGGCATGCGCAGATGGCGGCGGGTGCGGCCGGGGTCATCAAGATGGTGATGGCGATGCGGCATGGGGTGCTGCCCGCCTCGCTGCACATCGACGAGCCGACACCCCATGTGGACTGGAACGCGGGTGATGTCCATCTGCTGACCGAGGCGCGGGAGTGGCCGCGGGGCGCGCATCCACGCCGGGCGGGGGTCTCCTCGTTCGGTATCAGCGGGACGAACGCCCATCTGATCCTGGAGCAGGCCCCCGAGGAGGCCGCGACGGAGCTCGGGGGCCTCGGGGTGGAGCCGGTGGAGCCGCTGGCGGTGGAGCCGGTGGAGCCGGTGGCGGTGGAGCCGGTCGCCGCCGAGGTGGAACCGGGGGTCGGCGCGGAACCGGTGGCGGTCGCGGTGGAGCCGGTGGGCGGTCCGGTGCCGTGGGTGGTGTCGGCGCGCGGTACGGAGGCGCTACGGGGCCAGGCGCGGGCGTTGGCCGCACGGGTGAACGCCGACCCGGGGGTGACCGCTGCGGAGGTGGGCTGGTCGCTGCTGCGATCCAGGACGCTTTTCGACCACCGGGCCGTGGTCATCGGCCAGGACCGCGACGAACTGGTGGCGGGGCTCGAAGCCCTGGCCGCCGGGGACTCCCATCCGAGTCTGGTGCACCCCGGACAGGCCGCCGAGGCCGTCGGGCAGACCGTGTTCCTGTTCAGCGGGCAGGGCAGCCAGCGCCCCGGCATGGGCGCCGAACTCTACGACCGCTTCCCCGTCTTCGCCGAAGCCTTCGACGAGGTCTGCGGTCTTCTCGACCCGCATCTGGAACACCCGCTGCGGGAGTTGGTCTTCAGCCGCGACCCCGAAGACGCGGCACTGCTGGACCACACCACCTACGCCCAGGCGGGACTGTTCGCCCTGCACATCGCCCTGGCCCGCCTGCTCGACTCGGTCGGCGTACGCCCCGACGCCGTCATCGGCCACTCCATCGGCGAGATCGCCGCCGCCCATATCGCCGGAGTCTTCAACCTCCCCGACGCCTGCCACCTCGTCGCCGCCCGCGCCACCCTCATGGGAGGACTCCCCGACGGCGGAGGCATGGCCACCATCGCCGCCACCCCCGACGAACTCACCGAGGACCTGGCCCGACACCACGGCCGAGTGAGCATCGCCGCCCTCAACACCCCCGGCAACACCGTCATCTCCGGCCCCCTCGAGACCGTCACCGACATCAGCGCCACCTGGGCGGCCAAAGGCCGTAAGACCAGGACCCTCACGGTCAGCCACGCCTTCCACTCCCCCTTGATGGAACCGATTCTCGAGCCCTTCAAGGAAGCCATCAGCGGACTCACCTACCACCCACCCACCATCCCCCTCATCAGCAACCTCACCGGACAACCAGCGGATGAACACATCACCACCCCCGACTACTGGACCCAACACATCCGCCAACCCGTCCACTTCCACCCCGCCATCACCCACACCGCACCCCACACCAGCACCTACCTCGAACTCGGCCCCGACCCCGTCCTCGCCACCGCAACCCAGCACACCCTCCACCACCACCACACCACCACCACCAACACCGAGCAGAACAACCCCACCGAGCCGACGCCCCTGATCACGTCCGCCCTCACCCGTAAGCAGCCCGAGGGACGGGCCCTCGCCCATGCCCTCGCCCGGCTGCACAGCGTCGGCGTCGAGGTCGACTGGACCAGTTGGTTCCCCGCCGACCCGGCGCCCCAGGTGGTCGGGTTGCCGACGTATGCCTTCCAGCACCAGCGCTTCTGGCTGGCCCCGCCCGCCGCTCGTACGAGCTTCCAGGGGACTGCCGAGGACCCGGCCGAGGCGCAGCTCTGGCATGCCATCGAAGAGCTGGACGTCGACACCCTCACCAGCACGCTCCGGCTGGAGAAGGGCAGCCCGGGCATCGACGCCCTGTTGCCCGCACTCCCCGTGCTGTCCGCCTGGCGGCGTCAGCACCGCGAACGTTCCACCATCGACTCCTGGCGCTACCGGGCCACTTGGCAGCAGCTCCCCGACCCGGCCACACCGGCCCTGACGGGCACCTGGCTGGTGGTCGCCCCTGCCGGGCAGGAGGAGCACACGACGGTCAGAGTCATCGTCCAGGCGCTGCAGACGCACGGCGCCACGACGCAGCCGTTTGAGGTCGACGCTCATGACGTCGATCGCGCCACGCTCCGCGAACGCCTCGGCAGGCTGACCGAGGAGGCCCAACCCGCCGGAGTCATCAGCCTGCTCGCACTCGACCAGGAACCGCTCATCGGCCACTCCGCGGTGCCCGCCGGGCTCGGCGCCACCGTCGCTCTTCTCCAGGCTCTCGGTGACGCCGACATCAGCGCGCCCCTGTGGTGCGTGACGCAAGGCGCCGTCGCCACCGGTCGCAGCGACCTCCTCCCCCACCCCGAGCAGTCGCAGATCTGGGGGTTCGGCCGCGTGGCCGCGCTGGAACATCCGCAGCGCTGGGGCGGCCTCATCGATCTGCCCGCCACCATGACCCACCACACCGCGGCTCGGCTGGCAGCCCTTCTCGTACCCGGGCAGCCCGAGGATCAGGCCGCCATCCGCACCACCGGAACGTACGCGCGCCGCCTCGCCCGTGTGCCCGCCGTCGACACCGCCCCCGCCCCCTGGGAGCCGTCGGGGACCACGCTCATCACCGGTGGCACCGGGGGTCTCGGCGCCCAGATCGCCCGCTGGCTGGCTCACCGGGGCGCGCCCCATCTCCACCTCATCAGCCGTTCCGGACCCGACGCGCCCGGTGCGTCCGAGCTCAGCGAGGAGCTCACCGCTCTGGGGACGGATGTCACCATCACCGCCTGCGACGCCTCCGACCGCGCCGCGCTCCGGCAGCTCATCGACACCGTCCCCGCCGAACACCCCCTCACCGCCGTCTTCCACACCGCCGGCACGATGGAACTCGGGCAGATCGGCGAACTGGATCCCGGGCGGTTGCAGTCCGTTCTGCGGTCCAAGGCCCTGGCCGCCGCTCATCTGCACGACCTCACCCAGCACCTCGATCTGACGGCCTTCATTCTCTTCTCGTCGAACGCCGCCACCTGGGGCAGCGGGCAACAGGCCGCCTACGCCGCCGCGAACACCTACCTGGACGCACTCGCCGAGCACCGCCGCACCCGGGGCCTGCCCGCCACCAGCCTTGCCTGGGGCCCGTGGGGCGAGGCAGGCATGGCCGCCGACCAGCACACGCTCTCCCACCTCGAGCGGCGCGGTCTGTCGCCTCTCCCCACCGACCTCGCCATCGCGTCGCTGCACCACGCCCTGACCCACCACGACACGGCCGTCACGATCGCGGATGTCGACTGGGCGAGGTTCGGCAGTACGTTCACCGCGCAGCGCCCGAGTCCGTTCCTCACCCGGCTGATGCCGTCGGCCGCCGAGCCCGCCACGTCCACGGACACCGCCGACGACAATCCGTTGCGGCAGCAGCTCAGCGCGGCGCCGGCCGCACAGCGGCACCAGCTCCTCGTCCGCCATATCCAGACCCTGGCCGCGACGATCCTCGGTCACCCCGGCCTGGACGCGATTCCCCCCGCACAGCCCTTCCAGGAGCTGGGCTTCGACTCCCTCACCGCGGTCGAGCTGCGCAACCAGCTCGCCACCACCACCGGCCTCCCGCTCGCCCCGGCGCTGGTCTTCGACCATCCGACGCCGAATGCGCTCGCCACCTATCTGGGCGCGGAACTGACGGGGCGCAAGCCCGCCGTCACCACCCATACGGCGTTCGCGGCCGCCGACGACGAGCCGATCGCGATCGTCGGCATGGCCTGCCGCTACCCGGGCGGCGTGCGCTCACCTGAGGAGCTGTGGGAGCTGGTCGCCGCGGGCCGGGACGCCGTCGGGGAGATGCCCACCGACCGTGGCTGGGATCTGAACACCCTCTTCGACCCCGACCCCGAGCGTCTGGGCACCAGCTATGCGCGCGAGGGCGGCTTTCTCCACGATGCGGCCGGGTTCGACGCGGCGTTCTTCGGCATCAGCCCGCGCGAAGCGCTCGCCATGGACCCCCAGCAGCGCCTGCTCCTGGAAACCGCCTGGGAGACCTTCGAGAACGCGGGCCTGGACCGGGACACGCTCGCCGGAAGCGTCACCGGCGTCTTCGCGGGCGGCACCTATCAGGGCTACGGCGCCTCCGGAAGCTCCTCGGCGCGGGAGGTCGAGGGGTATCTGCTCGCGGGCGGTACGCCGAGTGTCATGTCCGGTCGGGTGGCGTACGCGTTCGGCCTCGAAGGGCCCGCGGTGACGGTGGACACGGCGTGTTCGTCCTCGCTGGTGGCGATGCATCTGGCGGCCCAGGCACTGCGGCAGGGCGAATGCACGATGGCGCTGGCGGGCGGCGTGACGGTGATGGCCACGCCGACCACCTTCATCGAGTTCTCCCGCCAGCGAGGTCTGGCGGCCGACGGCCGGTGCAAGCCGTTCGCATCGGCGGCCGACGGCACCGGCTGGGGCGAGGGGGCCGGGCTTCTGCTGCTCGAGCGGCTGTCGGACGCGCGCCGCAACGGCCACCGGGTGATGGCCGTCCTCCGGGGCTCCGCGGTCAACCAGGACGGCACCAGCAACGGGCTGACCGCACCGAACGGGCCCTCCCAGCAACGGGTCATCGCCCAGGCGCTCGCCAACGCGCGGCTGTCGCCCGCAGAGGTCGATGTGGTGGAGGGGCACGGCACCGGGACCACCCTCGGCGATCCGATCGAGGCACAGGCGCTGCTGGCCACGTACGGGCAGGAGCGGCGGGGTGGGCATCCGCTGTGGCTCGGCTCCATCAAGTCCAACATCGGCCACACCCAGGCCGCCGCCGGAGTGGCCGGTGTCATCAAGATGGTGATGGCGATGCGGCATGGGGTGCTGCCCGCATCACTGCACATCGACGAACCGACCCCGCATGTCGACTGGAACGCGGGCGAAGTCCACCTGCTGACCGAGGCGCGGGAGTGGCCGGGGGACGAACATCCTCGTCGGGCGGGGGTCTCCTCCTTCGGCATCAGCGGGACCAATGCGCATGTCATCGTGGAGCAGGCCCCCGAGGAGCCGCCGGCGGCGGTCGAGGCCATCGAGGCGGAGCCGGTAGGCGGGCCGGTGCCATGGGTGGTCTCGGCGCGCGGTACGGAGGCACTACGCGGCCAGGCGCGGGCGCTGGCCGCACGGGTGAACGCCGACCCGGGGGTGACCGCTGCGGAGGTGGGCTGGTCGCTGCTGCGGACCAGGACACTCTTCGACCAGAGCGCGGTGGTGATCGGCCAGGACCGTGAGGAGTTGGTGGCGGGGCTGGAAGCCCTGGCCTCCGGAGAGCCTCATCCGGGCCTGGTGGGGCCCGGGGAGACGACTGCCGATGCGACCGGGCAGACCGTGTTTCTGTTCAGCGGGCAGGGCAGTCAGCGCCCCGGCATGGGCGCCGAACTCTACGACCGCTTCCCCGTCTTCGCCGAAGCCTTCGACGAGGTCTGCGCCCTCCTCGATCCGCATCTCGAACGCCCGCTACGGCAGGTGGTTTTCGACACTGATGCAGAGCGTGCCGGGCTGCTGGACCACACCACCTACGCCCAGGCGGGGCTGTTCGCCCTGCACATCGCCCTGGCCCGCCTGCTCAACTCGGTCGGCGTACGCCCCGACGCCGTCATCGGCCACTCCATCGGCGAGATCGCCGCCGCCCATATCGCCGGAGTCTTCAACCTCCCCGACGCCTGCCACCTCGTCGCCACCCGCGCCACCCTCATGGGAGGACTCCCCGACGGCGGAGGCATGGCCACCATCGCCGCCACCCCCGACGAACTCACCAAGGACCTGGCCCGACACCACGGCCAAGTGAGCATCGCCGCCCTCAACACCCCCGGCAACACCGTCATCTCCGGCCCCCTCGAGACCGTCACCGACATCAGCGCCACCTGGGCGGCCAAAGGCCGTAAGACCAGGACCCTCACGGTCAGCCACGCCTTCCACTCCCCCTTGATGGACCCCATCCTCAAGCCCTTCAAGGAAGCCATCAGCGGACTCACCTACCACCCACCCACCATCCCCCTCATCAGCAACCTCACCGGACAACCAGCCGACAACCACATCACCACCCCCGACTACTGGACCCAACACATCCGCCAACCCGTCCACTTCCACCCCGCCATCACCCACACCGCACCCCACACCAGCACCTACCTCGAACTCGGCCCCGACCCCATCCTCACCACCGCAACCCACCACACCCTCCACCACCACACCACCACCAACACCAACACCAACACCAAGCAGAACAACCCCACCAACCGCCCAACCCCCCTCACCACCTCCACCCTCACCCACAAACAACCCGACACCCAAGCCCTCACCCACACCCTCGCCCAACTCCACACCAACGGAACCACCATCGACTGGACCAGCTGGTACCCCGCCACCCCCACCCCCCGCACCATCGACCTCCCCACCTACGCCTTCCAACACCAGCACTACTGGCTGTCGTCGGCCTCGTCCTCGGGCCCTGCTGCGCCCACCGAGGCGGCTCTGGTCGACAGGGAGTTCTGGGAGGCGGTGGAGCGGGAGGATCTGGAAGCGCTCGCGGCGACCATCGACTCACCGGCCGACCAGCAGCCCATGCTGAGCGCCGTCCTCCCGACGCTGTCCGCCTGGCGGCGGCATCACCGGGAGCAGTCGGTCATCAATTCCTGGCGGTATCAGGCCACATGGAAGCGCCTTTCCGCTTCCTCCGCACCTCCGGCCCTCTCCGGCACCTGGCTGCTGATCGTCCCCGCCGGTCAGTCCGACCATCCTGCCGTGGCAACCGCCGAGCAGGCCCTGACCGCCCACGGTGCCACCCCGCTCCGCCATGTGCTCGACACCCACACCGTCGATCGCGACGCCTTGGCGGACCAGCTCACCCGTCTCACCTCGGAGGCCGAACCCGCCGGAGTGCTGAGCCTGCTCTCCGTCGACGAGGAGCCGCACCCCGGCTACGCCGCCGTGCCCCTCGGGCTGGCCGCGACCACCGCACTCGTCCAGGCCCTCGGCGACGCCGAGATCCCGGCGCCCCTGTGGTGCCTCACTCAGGGCGCCGTCGCCACCGGTCCCGGCGATCCGCTCCCGAGCCCGCGGCAGGCGCAGACATGGGGATTGGGCCGCGCCGCGGCCCTGGAACACCCTCGCCGCTGGGGTGGCCTGATCGACCTCCCGACCGTCATGGACCACCACACCTCCGACCGTTTGGCCGCCCTGCTCACCCCCGGTCGACCGGAGGACCAGACCGCCATCCGCGCCACCGGCAGCTACGCCCGGCGCCTCCGTACGGCCGGTGCCCCCGCCACCGCGCCCAGGACCTGGCAGCCCACGGGTACCACGCTCATCACCGGCGGCACCGGGGGTCTCGGCGCCCATGTCGCCCGCTGGCTCGCCCACCACGGCGCACCCCACCTCCACCTCATCAGCCGCTCCGGCCCCGACGCCCCCGGCGCCACCCAACTCACCCAAGAACTCACCACCCTGGGCACCACCGTCACCATCACCGCATGCGACGCCACCGACCGCACCGCACTCCAACACCTCCTCGACACCATCCCGGCGGAACACCCCCTCACCACCGTCATCCACGCCGCCGGAACGTCGGACACCGAGCTCATCGCCGATCTGGAGCCGGAGCGACTACAGCATGTGCTCGGACCCAAGGCCCTGGCCGCCACTCATCTGCATGAGCTGACGCAGGGGCTCGACCTCAGCGCCTTCGTGCTCTTCTCGTCCGGCGCGGCCGCGTGGGGCGGCAGTCGGCAAGGCGCCTACGCCGCCGCGAACACCTATCTCGACGCCCTCGCCGAGCACCGCCGCGCCCGGGGACTGCCCGCCACCAGCCTCGCCTGGGGCCCCTGGGGCGACGCGGGCATGGCCGCCGACGAGACGGCGCTCGCGTTCTACGGCCGACGTGGGCTGTCTCCGCTGAGCCCCGAACTGGCCGTGGCATCGCTCCAGCACTCCCTGGACCACCGTGACACCACCATCACCGTCGCGGACATCGACTGGGAGAAGTTCCCGGCGGCCTTCACCGCCCAGCGCCCCAGCCCGCTCCTCGACGACCTGATCACGACCACCGAGAACCCCGCCGAGCGAACCAACAGCGCATCGACGGGCGCGTCCGCCGGCACCTCGCTCCAGCGGCGGCTCTCCGTCGGCACCCCCGAGCAGCAGCACCAACTCCTGCTCGAACGGATCCAGTCCCTCGCGGCCTCGATCCTGGGGCATTCCGGGCCGGACGCCATTCCGCCCGCCCAGCCCTTCCAGGAGCTCGGGTTCGACTCCCTGACCGCCGTGGAGCTGCGCAATCAGCTCGCCACCGCCACCGGAATCGACCTCGCGCCCGCGCTCGTCTTCGACCACCCCACGCCCAACGCCCTCGCGACCTACCTGCGCGCCGAACTCACGGGCCAGCAGATCGCCGTCGCCGCTCACACCCCCACCACGGCCGCCCAGGACGAGCCGATCGCGATCGTCGGCATGGCCTGCCGCTACCCCGGCGACGCACACTCCCCGAAGGATCTGTGGGACCTGGTCATCGCCCACCGCGATGCCATCGCGGAGATGCCCACCGACCGCAATTGGGATCTGAACGCGCTCTACGACCCCGACCCCGACCGTGCGGGGACGAGCTACGTCCGGGAGGGCGGTTTCCTCTATCAGGCCGCCGAGTTCGACCCCGGGTTCTTCGGCATCAGCCCGCGCGAGGCGGTCGCCATGGACCCCCAGCAGCGCCTGCTCCTGGAAACCGCCTGGGAGACCTTCGAGAACGCGGGCCTGGACCGGGACACGCTCGCGGGCAGCAACACGGGAGTGTTCGCGGGGGTTACGTCCCAGGACTATCTCTCCCTCACCGGCGATACGGCGAGCGACGTCGAAGGCTATGTGGCCACGGGCAATATCGGCAGCGTGGTGTCCGGCCGGGTGGCGTACTCGTTCGGCCTCGAAGGGCCCGCGGTGACGGTGGATACGGCCTGCTCGTCCTCGCTGGTGGCGATGCATCTGGCGGCCCAGGCACTGCGGCAGGGCGAATGCACGATGGCGCTGGCGGGCGGCGTGACGGTGATGGCCACCCCGGGCGCGTTCATCGAGTTCTCCCGCCAGCGTGGTCTGGCGCCCGACGCGCGGTGCAAGCCGTTCGCGGCCGCGGCGGACGGCATGGTGTGGGGCGAGGGCGCCGGTCTCGTACTGCTGGAACGGCTGTCGGACGCGCGCCGCAACGGGCACCGAGTGCTGGCTGTCGTCCGTGGCTCGGCCGTCAACCAGGACGGCACCAGCAACGGCCTCACCGCGCCGAACGGACCCTCGCAGCAACGAGTGATCCGGCAGGCGCTCGCCAACGCCCGGCTGTCGCCGTCCGAGGTGGACGCGGTGGAGGCACACGGAACGGGCACGACGCTGGGTGACCCGATCGAGGCGCAGGCGCTGCTGGCCACGTACGGACAGGACCGACCGGAGGACCGGCCGCTGTGGCTCGGCTCCATCAAGTCCAATATCGGGCACACCCAGGCCGCCGCCGGAGTGGCCGGTGTCATCAAGATGGTGATGGCAATGCGCCACGGGATGCTGCCCGCATCACTGCACATCGACGAACCGACCCCGCATGTCGACTGGAACGCGGGCGACCTGCGCCTACTCACCGAACCCGTCCCATGGCCCCAGGGCGAACGGCCCCGGCGGGCGGGGGTCTCCTCCTTCGGCATCTCCGGTACGAACGCCCATCTCATCCTTGAACAGGCCCCCGAGCCGATCGAGCCCACCCAGGTATCGAACGCCGCTGGTGTTACTCCGTGGGTGATCTCCGCACAGAGCGACGCGGCGTTGCGGGGCCAGGCGCGAGCCTTGACCGGGCACATCGTCGGCGACCCGGAAGTGACACCGGCCGAGGTGGGCTGGTCGCTGCTGCGGACGAGGACGCTCCTCGACCACCGGGCCGTGGTCATCGGCCAGGACCGCGACGAACTGGTGGCGGGCCTCGAAGCCCTGGCCGCCGGGGACCCCCATCCGAGTCTGGTGCACCCCGGACAGGCCGCCGAGGCCGCCGGGCAGACCGTGTTCCTGTTCAGCGGACAGGGCAGCCAGCGCCCCGGCATGGGCGCCGAACTCTACGACCGCTTCCCCGTCTTCGCCGAAGCCTTCGACGAGGTCTGCGCCCTCCTCGATCCGCATCTCGAACGCCCGCTACGGCAGGTGGTTTTCGACACTGATGCAGAGCGTGCCGGGCTGCTGGACCACACCACCTACGCCCAGGCGGGACTGTTCGCCCTGCACATCGCCCTGGCCCGCCTGCTCAACTCGGTCGGCGTACGCCCCGACGCCGTCATCGGCCACTCCATCGGCGAGATCGCCGCCGCCCATATCGCCGGAGTCTTCAACCTCCCCGACGCCTGCCACCTCGTCGCCACCCGCGCCACCCTCATGGGAGGACTCCCCGACGGCGGAGGCATGGCCACCATCGCCGCCACCCCCGACGAACTCACCAAGGACCTGGCCCGACACCACGGCCAAGTGAGCATCGCCGCCCTCAACACCCCCGGCAACACCGTCATCTCCGGCCCCCTCGAGACCGTCACCGACATCAGCGCCACCTGGGCGGCCAAAGGCCGTAAGACCAGGACCCTCACGGTCAGCCACGCCTTCCACTCCCCCTTGATGGACCCCATCCTCGAGCCCTTCAAGGAAGCCATCAGCGGACTCACCTACCACCCACCCACCATCCCCCTCATCAGCAACCTCACCGGACAACCAGCCGACAACCACATCACCACCCCCGACTACTGGACCCAACACATCCGCCAACCCGTCCACTTCCACCCCGCCATCACCCACACCGCACCCCACACCAGCACCTACCTCGAACTCGGCCCCGACCCCATCCTCACCACCGCAACCCACCACACCCTCCACCACCACACCACCACCACCAACACCAAGCAGAACAACCCCACCAACCGCCCAACCCCCCTCACCACCTCCACCCTCACCCACAAACAACCCGACACCCAAGCCCTCACCCACACCCTCGCCCAACTCCACACCAGCGGAACCACCATCGACTGGACCAGCTGGTACCCCGCCACCCCCACCCCCCGCACCATCGACCTCCCCACCTACGCCTTCCAACACCAGCACTACTGGCTCGCCCCGCCCGCTCCGCGCGCCGACGCCAATGCCCATGGCCACGACCCGGCCGAGGCGCAGCTCTGGCATGCCATCGAAGAGCTCGATGTCGACGCCCTCACCTGCACACTCCAGCTGGAGAAGGGCAGCCCGGGCATCGACGCCCTGCTGCCCGCGCTCCCCGTACTGTCGACTTGGCGGCGTCGGCACCGCGAACGGTCCACCATCGACTCCTGGCGCTATCGCGTCGCGTGGAGGCAGTTGCCGGACCCCGCCACCGCGCCGACGCTCAGCGGGACCTGGCTGCTGCTCGTCCCGTCCGGGCGGGAGGAGCATCCGGCCGTCCGCGCCGCCGTCCAGGCGCTCGACGCCCATGGCGCGGCCCATGAGCTTCTGTCGGTCGATGGTGCGGACGCCCGGCGCGACGGCCTTGCGCCACTTGTCTCGCATCTGCCCGACGGCAGCACACCCGAGGGCATTCTGAGTCTGCTCGCGCTCGACCAGACGCCCCACCCCGACCACCCCGCCGTCCCCCTGGGACTGGCCGCGACGGCCGCGCTCGTCCAGGCCCTCAGCCAAACGGCGCCGGTCGCGCCCCTGTGGTGTGTCACTCAGGGGGCGGTGGCCGCCGTCGCCACCGATCCGCTCCCCCACCCCCACCAGGCCCAGGTCTGGGGTCTGGGCCGGGTCGCCGCGCTGGAACACCCTCACCTCTGGGGCGGCCTCATCGACCTCCCGACCGTCGTCGACGCCCGCACCGCCGCCCGTATCGCCTCCGTGCTGGTGCCCGGGCAGCCCGAGGACCAGGTGGCCATCCGCTCCACCGCCCTGGCCCGCCGGCTGGAGCGCGCCGCCTGCCCGGACAACGCCCCTACCGCGTGGCGCCCCACCGGGACGACCCTGATCACCGGCGGCACCGGGGGTCTCGGCACCCACGTCGCCCGCTGGCTCGCCCACCACGGCGCACCCCACCTCCACCTCATCAGCCGCTCCGGCCCCGACGCCCCCGGCGCCACCCAACTCACCCAAGAACTCACCACCCTGGGCACCACCGTCACCATCACCGCATGCGACGCCACCGACCGCACCGCACTCCAACACCTCCTCGACACCATCCCGGCGGAACACCCCCTCACCACCGTCATCCACGCCGCCGGTATCGCGGAGAACACCCCGCTCGCCGAGCTGGATCTTCCGGGGATCGAGGCGGTGCTGCGGCCGAAGGCGCTCGCGGCCGCCCTGCTCCATGAACTCACGGAGGGTCTCGACCTCAGCGCGTTCGTGCTCTTCTCGTCCGGCGCGGCCGCGTGGGGCGGGAGCCGACAGCCTTCCTACGCCGCCGCCAACGCCTATCTCGACGCCCTCGCCGAGCACCGCCGTGCCCGCGGACTCCCCGCCACCAGCCTCGCCTGGGCACCATGGAGCGATGCGGGGATGGCCGCCGACGAGGCCGTCGTCGAGTACTACCGGCGGCGCGGGATGCGTCCCCTGGACACCGATCTCGCCATCGCCTCGCTCCAGCACTCCCTCGACCACGGCGACACCACGGTCACCATCGCGGACATCGACTGGGAGAGGTTCCCGGCCGGTTTCACCGCGCAGCGGCCCAGCCCGCTGCTGTCCGACCTGGCCGCCGCGGCTTCGCCGGGCGTCGATGCCACCCCGGACGACGCCGCGGCCGTGAGCGGTTCACTTCAGCGGCAGCTGGCCACCAGCACCCCCACCCAGCAGCATCAGCTTCTCCTCCACCACATCCAGACGCATGCCGCGGCGATCCTCGGCCACCCCACCATCGATGCCGTTCCACCCACCCAGCCGTTCCAGGAGCTGGGGTTCGACTCCCTCACGGCCGTCGAATTCGGTCATCGGCTCTCCGCCGCCACCGGTCTCGACCTTCCGCCCACGCTGGTCTTCGACCACCCCACCCCCAAGGAGCTGGCCGACTTTCTGCGCGAGCGGCTCGTCGAGGGGGAGCTGACCTCCGAGGGACATCTGCTGTCGGAGCTCGACCGGTGGGACGCGGTCTCGGCGCCCTCGGCGGTGGACGAGGCGGCCCGTCGGCGGATCACCGGGCGACTGCGGCTGCTGCTGGCGAAGTGGAACGACACGGAACGGGAAACGGAGCGTTCCGCGGCCCACAGCGAGCTCGAGACGGCGACGGCAGAGGACATCTTCGACCTCATCTCCGACGAGTTCGGAAAGTCGTGAGCCCGATGACCCCCATCCTCCGCGACGCGCCAAGGAGCCTTCGCTAGATGTCGAACGAAGAGAAGCTGCTCGACCACCTCAAGTGGGTGACGGCCGAGTTGCGCCAGACCCGTGAGCGTCTGCGCGAGGCCGAGTCCGAGGAGCCGGAGCCCATCGCGATCGTGGGCATGGCCTGCCGCTATCCGGGTGGGGTGCGGTCGCCGGAGGAGCTGTGGCGGCTGGTGCGGGACGGGGAGGACGCCGTCTCCGGCTTTCCCACGGACCGGGGGTGGGGCACCGAGGAGCTGTTCGACCCGGATCCCGAAAGCTATGGGAAGTCCTATGTGGACCAGGGCGGATTCTGCTACGACGCGACCGAATTCGACGCGGCCTTCTTCGACATCAGCCCCCGCGAGGCCCAGGCCATGGACCCCCAGCAGCGGCTGCTGCTGGAGACCGCGTGGGAGGCGTTCGAGCGCGCCGGGCTCAATCGGGATTCGCTGAGCGGCAGTAACACCGGGGTGTTCGCCGGGGTGGGTTCGCATGACTATCTGTCGGTCATCGGCAACATCACCAGCGAGGTGGAGGGCTACGTCGGCGCCGGGAACCTCGGCAGTGTGGTGTCCGGCCGGGTGGCGTACTCGCTCGGCCTCGAGGGTCCGGCGGTCACGGTGGACACCGCGTGTTCCTCGTCGCTGGTCGCCATTCACCTGGCCACTCAGGCGCTGCGCCACGGCGAATGCGATCTGGCCCTGGCCGGCGGGGTGGCCGTGATGGCAACGCCCGGCGCGTTCATCGAGTTCTCCCGGCAGCGTGGCGTGGCCCCGGACGGCCGGTGCAAGCCGTTCGCGGCGGCCGCCGACGGCACCGGATGGGGCGAGGGCGCCGGGTTGATCGTCCTGGAGCGCCTGTGCGAGGCGCAGCGCCGCAACCGCCGTATTCTCGGGGTGATCCGGGGTTCGGCGGTCAACCAGGACGGCGCCAGCAACGGTCTCACGGCGCCGAACGGGCCCTCGCAGCAACGGGTGATCCGGCAGGCGCTGGCCAACGCGCAGGTGTCCGCCGCCGAGGTGGACGCGGTCGACGGACACGGCACCGGGACCACGCTCGGCGATCCGATCGAGGCGCAGGCGCTGCTGGCCACGTACGGACAGGGCAGGCCGGAGGACGGGCCGCTGTGGCTCGGCTCGATCAAGTCCAACCTGGGGCACACCCAGGCCGCCGCCGGTGCGGCCAGTGTGATCAAGATGGTGATGGCGCTGCGGCATGAGCTGCTGCCCGCCTCGCTGCACATCGACGAGCCGACGCCCCACGCCGACTGGGCGTCGGGTGCGGTGCGGCTGCTGACCGAGCCGGTTCCCTGGCCGCGTGGCGAGCGTCCGCGCCGGGCCGGTGTGTCCGCGTTCGGCATCTCCGGTACGAACGCTCATCTGATCCTTGAGCAGGCTCCCGAACCGACCGAGACTACCCCCGCACCGGGCACCTCGCGGGACGGTGTTTCGGCGGGTGGTGTGGTGCCATGGGTGGTCTCCGGGCGTGGCCGTGAAGCGTTGCGCGGTCAGGCGACGGCGCTGGCCGAACGAGTGACCGCCAACCCCGAGCTCACCCCCGAGCAGGTCGGCTGGTCGCTGATCAACACGAGGTCCGTCTTCGACCACCGCGCCGTCATCATCGGCCAACACCGCGACGAACTCCTGGCCGGACTCAACGCCCTGGCCAACGGCGACACACACCCCACCCTCATCGAACCCGACACCACCACCACCCCAGGAAGCATCGGCCCCGTGCTGGTCTTCCCCGGCCAGGGCTCACAGTGGCTCGGCATGGGCGCCGGACTCCTCGACACCTCACCCCCCTTCGCCACCCGCATCACCGAATGCGAACAAGCCCTCGCCCCCCACGTGGACTGGTCCCTCACCGACGTCCTGCGCGGCGGCATCAACGCCGCCGACCTCGCCCGCGTCGACGTCGTCCAACCCGTCCTATGGGCCGTCATGGTCTCCCTCGCCGCCGTATGGGACCACCACGGCCTCACCCCCGCCGCCGTCGTCGGACACAGCCAAGGCGAAATCGCCGCCGCCTGCGTCGCCGGAGCCCTCTCCCTCGACGAAGGCGCCCGCATCGTCGCCCTCCGCGCCCACGCCCTCCGCCGCCTCGCCGGCCACGGCGCCATGGCCTCCCTCACCATCAACCACCACCAGGCGAAGGAGTTCCTGACCGGGCTCGGCGAACGCGCCGAGGGGGTGGGCGTGGCCGCCGTCAACGGGCCGGGCTCCGTGGTGGTCTCCGGACCGCCGGAGCAGGTCGCCCACGCCGTGGCCGCGTGCGAACAGGCGGGACACCGGGCCCGGCTCATCGACGTGGACTACGCCTCCCACAGCGCCCAAGTGGACGAGATCGCCGCTGAGTTGAGGGAGGTACTGTCGGGGATTGAACCCGTCCAGGCGGAGGTGGCGTTCTACTCGACCGTCACCGGCACCCGCATGGACACCAGCGGACTCGACACCGACTACTGGGTCACCAACCTCCGCGAACAAGTACGGTTCGCCGACGCCGTACAAGCACTCCTGAACGACGGCCACCGCGTATTCATCGAAGCCAGCACCCACCCCGTCCTCACCATCGGCATGCAGGAGACCTTCGAGGAAGCCGGTGTGCCCGCTGCCGCGGTGCCGACCCTGCGACGGGACCACGGCGACCACGCACAGCTGATGCGATCGGTGGCGCGGGCGTTTACCGCCGGGGTCGCGGTCGACTGGACCCGCTGGTTCCCCACCGACCCCGCACCCTGCCCCATCGACCTGCCCACCTACGCCTTCCAGCGACGGCGCTACTGGCTGGACGGGCGGGGTGGCCACAGCGGCGACCCGGGCGACCTCGGGCTGGGGCCCGCCGGTCATCCGCTGCTCGGCGCCGCCGTGGAACTCGCGGAGGGCGGCGCCCATGTACTCACCGGTCGGCTCTCGCAGCGGACCCACTCCTGGCTGAACGACCACCGGGTCCTGGACACCGTTCTGCTCCCGGGCACCGCCTTCGCCGAGCTCGCCCTGCACGCCGCCGCGCGGACCGGCTGTGACCAGGTGTCGGAGCTGACCCTGCACGCGCCGCTGGTGATTCCGCAGGGTGAGGCGGTCGATGTGCAGATCGCCGTGGCCGCTCCCGATCACACCGGGGAGCGTCCGATCACGGTGCATTCCCGGCCGGCGAACGACGCGGGCGACACGGGCGACGCGACCTGGACCCGGCATGCCACCGGCGCGCTCGCCACCTCGTCCGCGGCCGACTCCCCGGCCCTGGAGGGCGCCTGGCCGCCTCCCGGGGCCACGCCGCTCCCCGTCGAGGACTTCTACCGGCAGCTCGCCGACCACGGCTACCACTACGGACCGTCCTTCCAGGGCCTCACCGCCGCCTGGCGGCTGGACGGCGACGTCTACGCCGAGGTGTCCCTGCCCGAAGGGGAGCGCGACGGCGCGGCCGCGTACGGTATCCATCCCGCCCTCTTCGACGCCGCGCTCCACGCCCGGGCCCTGGACGTCGCCCCCGGTTCCGAGGACGCGCACCGGATCCTGCTCCCGTTCACCTGGAGCGGTCTGCGGCTGCGCGCCACCGGGGCGGACACCCTGCGGATTCGCATCACCCCGACGGCACCGGACCGGCTCACCCTGTTCGCGGCCGATCCGACCGGGGCCGCGGTGGCTGTCGTGGACGATCTGATCCTGCGCCCGGTGCCGGACGGGCAGCTGGGGCGAGCCCGTGCGGCGGGCAGGAACGCGCTGTTCCAGGTCGCCTGGACGCGGATGGCACCGGCCGAGGGCGCCCCCACCTGCCGTTCGACCGTGATCGGACCGGACGGCGGCCTCCTGGCCGATGCGCTGCCCGACGCCACGGGCCTTCCGGATCTCGCCGCCGTGCGGGCGGCCGTTGCGGACGGTGTCCCGGCCCCCGATGTGGTGTTCGCCTTCTTCGGCTCTCCCGACAATGGGCCGGGCGATCCGGTCGAGCGCACCCATGACCTCGGCAAAAAGGCCCTCGGGGTGCTGCGGGAGTTCCTCGCCGCCCCCGAACTCGCCGACGCCCGGCTGGCGGTGGTCACCCGTGGGGCGGTGGCCCCGCAGAGCCATGACGATGTCCATGATCTGCCCGCCTCGGCCGTGTGGGGTCTGGTGCGCAGCGCCCAGTCGGAGAACCCCGGCCGGGTCCTGCTGCTCGACCTCGATGAACGGGACGCCTCGCTACGCGCCTTGGCCACCGCCGTGGCCTCCAACGAGCCCCAACTGGCGCTGCGCGACGGTGTGGCGTACGTCCCGCGGCTGGTCCACGACGACGCGGCCACGCGGCTCACCCCGCCGGAGGGGTCGGCCGCGTGGCGTCTGGGGCTGACCGGCCACGGCAGCCTGGACCAGCTCGCGCTGGTCGACTGCCCGGACAACACCCGGCCGCTGGGCCGTGGCGAGGTCCGGGTGGCGCTGCGGGCGGGCGGGGTGAACTTCCATGACGTGGTCGTGGCGCTGGGCATGGTGGAAGATCCCAGGCCGCTGGGTGGCGACGGTGCGGGCGTGGTCGTCGAGGTGGGTCCGGACACCGACGCGTTCGCGGTGGGCGACCGGGTGATGGGGCTGTTCAACGGCACCGGGCCGCTGGTCGTCACCGACGTCCGGATGATCACCAGGATCCCGGCGGGGTGGTCGTACGCCCAGGCGGCGACCACACCGTCCGCGTTTCTCACGGCCTACTACGGTCTCGCCGATCTCGGGGGGCTGCGGCCCGGGGAGAAGCTGCTGTTGCACGCGGCCACCGGAGGGGTGGGCCTGGCGGCCGTGCAGCTGGCACGCCACTGGCGGGCCGAGGTGTTTGCCACGGCAGGCCCCGCCAAGTGGCATGCCCTGCGGGAGCGCGGATTCGACAACCGTCACATCGCCTCCTCTCGCACTCTCGACTTCGAGGAGGGGTTCCGCGCCGCCGCGGGTTCCATCGATGTGGTGCTCAATTCGCTGGCCGGTGACTTCGTGGACGCGTCCCTGCGGCTGCTGGCGCCCGGTGGTCGCTTCATCGACATGGGCCGGACCGACGTCCGCGACCCCGAGGAGGTGGGCGCCCGCTATCAGGGGGTGGTCTACCGCGCGTTCGACCTGGTCGGCGGCGCGGGCCCGGACCGTATCCAGCGGATGCTGGCCGAGTTGTCGGCCCTGTTCGAGGACGGGACGCTGCGGCCGTTGCCCACCACCGTGTGGGACATCCGCCGGGCCCCCGAGGCGTTCCGCTACTTCAGCCAGGCGCGCCATATCGGCAAGATCGTGCTGACGCTCCCCACCGCCCTCGACCCGGACGGCACGGTGCTCATCACCGGTGGCACGGGCACCCTCGGCGCCGCCACCGCCCGCCATCTGGTGGCCCAGCACGGCGCACGGCGGCTGCTGCTGATCAGCCGCCGGGGCCTGGACGCCCCGGGCGCCACGGAGCTGGCGGCCGAGCTGACCGGGCTCGGCGCGCGGGTCACCATCGCGGCGTGTGACGCGGCCGACCGGGCCGCCCTGGCCAAGCTGCTGGAGACCGTTCCCGAGCGCCATCCGCTCACCGCCGTCGTCCACGCCGCCGGGCTGCTGCGCGATGCCACGGTCGAGGCGCTCACGTCCGATCAGCTCGATGAGGTGTTGTGGGCGAAGGCCGACGCGGCGTGGAATCTGCACGACCTCACCCGCGACGCGGGGCTGTCGGCGTTCGTGTTGTTCTCCGCGGCCGCCGGGCTGCTGGGCGCCGCGGGACAGGGCAACTACGCGGCGGCCAACGCCTTCCTGGACGCGCTCGCCGCACACCGTCATGCCCAGGGCCTGCCCGCCACCTCCCTGGCCTGGGGGTACTGGGCGCAGACCACCGGGATGACCGGAGGGATGACCGACGCCGACCGGGCGCGGCTGGCGCGGGCCGGGATGGTGGGTCTGGAGACCGAACAGGGTCTCGCACTCCTCGACATCGCCCTCGACAGCGGCCTTCCGGCCCTGGCGCCCATCCAGCTCGATCCGGCCACCCTGCGGCGTGGGGCCCACACCGACGATCTGCCGCCCCTCTTCAAGAGCCTGGTGCGCGGCGCCACACCGCAGGCGGCCACCGGAGCCGCCGGCCCGGGCGGAGCGGCACCGGCGGAGGCGTTCGCCAGTCTGACCGAGGAGGACCGGCAGCAGGCGCTCCTCAAGCTGGTGCGCAACGCCACGGCGACCGTGCTGGGCCATGACACGGCGGATGCCATCCACCCCGCCCAGAACTTCCGGGAGCTGGGCTTCGACTCGCTGACCGCCGTGGAGCTGCGGAACCGGCTGGGCGCCGCCACCGGTCTGCGGCTGCCCGCCACGCTGGTCTTCGACCACCCCACGCCCACCGCGGTGGTACGGCTGCTGGGAGAGCTCCTGGTCCCCGCCGGAGTGGCGCCGGCGGCCTCGCTTCTCACCGGTCTCGACGCCCTCGACGCCGCCTTGACCGGGGGAATCGCCGATCGCGAGCAGCGGGCCCGGATCGCGGTGCGGCTGCGGGAGCTGCTGCGCAAGGTGGACGGCCCGTGGCACGGCGAGGACGGCGACGACCCCGCTGCGGGGGATCTGGCGTCGGCCAGCGACGAGGAGTTGTTCCAGGCGCTCGACAACGAGCTGACCGTCCCCTCCGACGAGGGCCTCCGATGAACCGCTGAACCAGGACCGCTCAATCAGAACCGCTCAATCAGAACCGCTGAATCAGGACCCCTAACAGGACCGCCGAAATCAGGACCGCCGTGACGATCGGGTTGATGCGATATGACGGATGACGAGAAGCTTCGCAGCTATCTCAAGCGGGCGACCGCCGATCTGCGTCTGGCCAGGCGGCAGTTGCGCGAGGTCGAGGACCGCGCCCGGGAGCCCATCGCCATCATCGGGATGGCCTGCCACTTCCCCGGCGATGTGGCGACCCCCGAGGACCTGTGGCGGGTGGTGGACGAGGGTGTGGATGTCATCTCCACGTTTCCCGAGGACCGTGGCTGGGACCTGGAGAACCTCTACGACCCGGATCCCGAGCACGCCGGTACCAGCAGCGCGCGCGAGGGCGGGTTTCTGCACGATGTGGCCGATTTCGACGCCGAGTTCTTCGGGATCAACCCGCGTGAGGCCGCGGCGATGGATCCGCAGCAGCGGCTGCTGCTGGAAACGGCGTGGGAGGCGTTCGAGCGCGCGGGGCTCACACGGGAGGCGCTGAGCGGCAGCGACACCGGGGTGTTCGCCGGGGTGGACTCGTACCACTATCTGTCGCTCATCGGCCAGACGACCGGCGACTCGGCGGGCTACGTGGCCACCGGAAACCTCGGCAGCGTCGTCTCGGGCCGGGTGTCGTACTCGTTCGGCCTGGAGGGGCCCGCCGTCACGGTGGACACGGCGTGCTCGTCGTCCCTGGTGGCCACGCATCTGGCCGTGCAGGCCCTGCGGCAGGACGAGTGTTCGCTCGCCCTTGCGGGCGGGGTGACGGTGATGGCCACGCCCGGTGGCTTCACCGAGTTCTCACGTCAGCGCGCGCTGTCCCCGGACGGGCGGTGCAAGGCGTTCGCCGCGGCGGCGGACGGCACGGGCTTCTCCGAGGGCGTCGGGCTGGTGCTGCTGGAGCGGCTGTCCGACGCACGGCGCAACGGGCATCGGGTGCTGGCGGTGATCCGCGGTTCGGCGGTCAACCAGGACGGCGCCAGCAACGGTCTCACGGCGCCGAACGGGCCCTCGCAGCAACGGGTGATCCGGCAGGCGCTGGCCAACGCGGGGCTGTCGCCGTCCGAAGTGGACGCGGTGGAGGCACACGGCACGGGCACGACGCTGGGTGACCCGATCGAGGCCCAGGCGCTGCTGGCTACCTACGGCCAGGACCGGCCGGAGGGACGTCCGCTGTGGCTGGGCTCCGTCAAGTCCAACATCGGGCACACCCAGGCGGCCGCCGGAGTGGCGAGCATCATCAAGATGGTTGAGGCGCTGCGGCGCGGGCTGCTCCCCGCCTCGCTGCACATCGACGAGCCGACACCGCATGTGGACTGGGACGCGGGCGCGGTGCGGCTGCTGACCGAACCAGTCGAGTGGGCGGCGAACGGACGGCCGTGTCGTGCGGGTGTGTCGTCGTTCGGCATCTCCGGTACGAACGCCCATCTGATCCTTGAGCAGGCCCCCGAACCGACCGAGACTACCCCCGCACCGGGCACCTCGCGGGACGGTGTTTCGGCGGGTGGTGTGGTGCCATGGGTGGTCTCCGGGCGTGGCCGTGAGGCGTTGCGCGGTCAGGCGACGGCGCTGGCCGAACGAGTGACCGCCAACCCCGAGCTCACCCCCGAGCAGGTCGGCTGGTCGCTGATCAACACGAGGTCCGTCTTCGACCACCGCGCCGTCATCATCGGCCAACACCGCGACGAACTCCTGGCCGGACTCAACGCCCTGGCCAACGGCGACACACACCCCACCCTCATCGAACCCGACACCACCACCACCCCAGGAAGCATCGGCCCCGTGCTGGTCTTCCCCGGCCAGGGCTCACAGTGGCTCGGCATGGGCGCCGGACTCCTCGACACCTCACCCCCCTTCGCCACCCGCATCACCGAATGCGAACAAGCCCTCGCCCCCCACGTGGACTGGTCCCTCACCGACGTCCTGCGCGGCGGCATCAACGCCGCCGACCTCGCCCGCGTCGACGTCGTCCAACCCGTCCTATGGGCCGTCATGGTCTCCCTCGCCGCCGTATGGGACCACCACGGCCTCACCCCCGCCGCCGTCGTCGGACACAGCCAAGGCGAAATCGCCGCCGCCTGCGTCGCCGGAGCCCTCTCCCTCGACGAAGGCGCCCGCATCGTCGCCCTCCGCGCCCACGCCCTCCGCCGCCTCGCCGGCCACGGCGCCATGGCCTCCCTCACCATCAACCACCACCAGGCGAAGGAGTTCCTGACCGGGCTCGGCGAACGCGCCGAGGGGGTGGGCGTGGCCGCCGTCAACGGGCCGGGCTCCGTGGTGGTCTCCGGACCGCCGGAGCAGGTCGCCCACGCGGTGTCCGCGTGTGAAGAGGCGGGACACCGGGCCCGACTCATCGACGTCGACTACGCCTCCCACAGCGCCCAAGTGGACGAGATCGCCGAGGAGTTGCATGAGCTTCTGGCCGGGGTCAAGCCGGTGCCGGGCCACATGGCGTTCTACTCGACCGTCACCGGCGCCCGCATGGAGACCAGCGGACTCGACACCGACTACTGGGTCACCAACCTCCGCGAACAAGTACGGTTCGCCGACGCCGTACAAGCACTCCTGAACGACGGCCACCGCGTGTTCATCGAAGCCAGCACCCACCCCGTCCTCACCATCGGCATGCAGGAGTGCATCGAGGAGGCGGGGGTCGACGCGGTGACCGTACCGACCCTGCGGCGCGACCACGGTGGCCCGGACCAGCTGGCGCGGTCGGTGGCGCAGGCGTTCGCCGCCGGGGTCGCCGTCGACTGGACCGGCTGGTTCCGCACCGACCCCGCGCCCCGCGTCATCGACCTGCCCACCTACGCCTTCCAGCGTGAGCGGTACTGGCTGGACGGAGCGGGCGGGCCGGGTGGCGATCCGGCCGATCTGGGTCTGACGTCCGCGGGTCATCCGCTGCTCGGCGCCGCCGTGGAACTCGCCGACGGCACCACCCATGTGCTCACCGGCCGCCTCTCCGCGCGGTCCCACCCGTGGCTCGCCGAGCATGTGGTGGCGGGGGCGGTGCTGGCACCGGGCGCGGTGCTGGTCGAGTGGGCGCTGCGGGCGGCCGACGAGGTCGGCTGCGGCGGGGTGGAGGAGCTCGCGCTGCAGGTTCCGCTGGCGCTGCCCGAGTCCGGTGGACTGCGGGTGCAGGTGGTGGTGGGTGCCGCGGCGGAGGACGGGCGGCGTGAAGTGCGGATGTACTCCCGCCCCGACCGGCTCGACGGCCCCGACGGCCCCGGCCAGGCCCTGGTCCTCGATTCCGGAACGGACGCGGAGTGGATGTGTCATGCGGTGGGCGTGCTCGCACCCGTCGCCGAGGTCCCCGCACCGGCGGAGGGCCTGGGCGGGGCGTGGCCACCACCGGGCGCCGAGCCGCTGGAAGTCGGCGCCTTCTACGAGCAGGTGATGGCGGCGGGTTACGGATACGGCCCGGCGTATCAGGGGCTGAAGGCGGCGTGGCGTCATGGCCGGGATGTCCTCGCCGAGGTGGCGCTGCCCGATGCGGCGGGTGGCCGGGACGGTTTCGGCATCCATCCGGCGCTGCTGGACGCGGCGCTGCATCCGTCGCTGCTGATGGACCGGCCCGAGGGTCAGGAGGACGACGGCCAGGTGTGGTTGCCGTTCGCCTGGAACGGCGTGTCCCTGTGGGCCACCGAGGCGGCCACGGTACGGGTCCGGCTGTCGCGGGACGAGGAGCGGCAGTCGCTGCGGCTGACGGTGGCGGATACGGTGGGCGCTCCGGTGCTCACGGTCGATTCGCTGGTGACCCGTCCGGCCGCGACGGACCGGCTGCGCACGGCCGCGGCCGCCCGTGCCGAGGACGGGCTGTTCGCCCTGGACTGGACGCCGCTGCCCGCCGCGGCCACCGCACCGTCCCCGACGTCGGTGGTCGGCGAGGGCGGCTGGGTGGTGCTGGGCGAGGACCGGCTGGGGCTGGCGGACCCGGTCGCGGCCGGGGTGGGTCCGGAGGCCACGGTGTGCCATCCGGACCTGGAGACCCTGATCGCGGCCGTGGACGCGGGTGAGCCCGCCCCTGCCGTCGTCCTGGCCCATCCGTACGCCGCTGAGGGCGGCCACGGGGACGGGCTGGGGGCGGTCGAGGAGCTGCTGGGGCTGGTGCAGTCCTGGCTGAGGCGGCCGGCCCTGGCCGACGCGCGGCTGGTGGTCGTCACGCGAGGTGCGATGGCGGCGGGCCGTCCGGGCGAACACACCGAGGACACCGATGGCACCGCGCTGGATCCGTCCGGTGCCGGGGCGTGGGGGCTGATCCGCAGCGCGCAGTCGGAGAACCCGGGCCGGTTCGTACTGCTCGATCTCGATGAGGGACGCGAGGCGGTCGTGGCGGCCGTGGTGCGCGCGATCGCGTCGCATGAACCCCAGGTGGCGGTGCGGGACGGACGGGTGCTGGTGCCCCGTCTGGTCCGCGCGACGGCAGCGACGGTCTCGCCGGGACCGGCCGTCGATGACCAGGACGAGCAGGAGACGCCCCTCGGACTCGCCGCCGATGGCACCGTGCTGATCACGGGTGGCACCGGCACCCTCGGCGCTCTGGTCGCCGAGCACCTGGTGCGCAGCTGGGGTGTCGGGCATCTGCTGCTGGTGAGCCGGAGCGGCGCGGAGGCCACCGGTGCCAATGAACTCACCGATAGACTCGCGGAGTTGGGCGCCCATGTGCGGATCGCTGCGGTCGATGTCACCGACCCGGACGCGGTGGCCGGTCTGGTGGCCGGGATCGATCCCGCGCATCCGCTGACCGGTGTCGTCCATGCGGCCGGAGTGCTGGACGACGCCGTCCTCACCACCCAGACCCCGGAGCGGCTGGCGCGGGTGTGGTGTCCGAAAGCCACGGCCGCGGCCCATCTGCACGCCGCGACCGCGGAGTTGCCGCTGTCCCTGTTTGTGATGTTCTCCTCCACGGCGGGCACACTGGGCGCCTCCGGGCAGTCCAACTACGCCGCGGCCAACGCCTACTGCGACGCCCTGGCCGCCCATCGCCGTGCCCTCGGCCTGCCGGGGCTCTCGGTGGCGTGGGGCCTATGGGCGGACGCCAGCGGGATGACCGGGCATCTGGGGGAGGCGGACCGGGCCAGGATGGCCCAGTCGGGCATCGGGGCGATGTCCAGTGAGCGGGCGCTGGGGCTGCTGGACGCCGCCGTGCGCCACGGCCACCACCATCTGATCGCCATCGATCTGGACGTACGCGCCCTGGCGGGGCAGCCGGCGCTCACCCTGCCCGCTCCCCTGCGGGCGCTCACCGGTGGCGGTGCGGCCCGGCGTACCGCGGCCACCGCCCGGCCGCACACCGACTGGGCCGGTCATCTGGCCACGCTGCCACTGGAGGAGCAGCGCCGCACGCTGCTCAGTCTGGTCCTCACCCATGCCGCGGCGGCGCTGGGCCACTCCGACCCCGGGCGGATCCAGACCGAGCGCGGCTTCCTGGAGCTCGGCTTCGACTCGCTGACCGCGATCGAACTGCGGAACAGGCTGACCGCCGTGACCGGGCTGCGGCTGGCCACCACCCTGATCTTCGACCATCCGAATCCGGCCGCGCTCGCCGCGCATCTGCATACGGAACTGGCACCCGAGGACGTGGATCCGCTCGCCCCGATGCTGGGCGAAATCGACAGGATGGAAAGCGCGCTGCTTTCCGTGGCGCGGGACGAGACGGCGCGGGAAGCGCTGCTCAAGCGCCTTCAGAGCACGCTGTCGAAATTGGGCGCCGTGCACGGCGGCGGAACGGAGGAAGGGCCCGCGGCCGGTCGTATTCAGGACGCCACGGCCGACGAGATCTTCCAGTTCATCGACCAGGACCTTGGCCGAAGCGACAGCAACGGAGAGCATGCACATGGGGGCACACGGTGATTGATGAGCGAAGCCGGAAGAAGCTCATCCTCGAGCACAGCCGCCGGATGAACGCCGCGGATATCGACGGGCTTCTCGAACTCTACGCGGACGAGGTCACGTTCGAGGATCCGGTCGGATCGGGGCGCAGGGCCGGGCGGGACGCCCTTCGTGAGCATTTCGAGGAGCTGGCCGCGGCGGGTATCAGCGAGATTCCCGGTGAGCCGGTCGCGGGGCAGGACGGTGTGCATGTCCTGGTGCCGGTGACGGCCACCATGGACTATCTGCCCAAAGGCCCCGGATTCGCCGAGCGCGGCTGGCTGACGGCCCCGGACACCCCGGAGAACTCCCGCATCACCTGGGACTTCGTCCTGATGATGCGCGCGGGGGCCGGCGGTCTCATTCAGGAACTGCAGATGTTCTGGGGAAGGTCGGACATTGACATCACCGGCTGATCCCCCACGACCCCGGCACCGCACAGGAGGCGTTCATGGCCGATGAGGCGACCCTCAAGAAGATGGCCCTGGAATACGCGCGGCGGATGAACGCCGGTGATGTCGAGGCCGTATTGGAGCTGTTCTCGGACGACATCGTCTTCGAAGACCCGGTCGGCGCGCCCCCGCTCATCGGAAAGGACGCCCTTCGCGGACATATCGCCTGGTCCATCGAATGCCAGGTGCATGAGACCCCGGGCCGTCCGGTCACCTCGATGGACGGCCGCAGGGTGGCGGTGCCGACCACGGTCACGGTGTACGCACCGGCGAAACTCACCTTCAGCATCATCGGCGTGATCGAACTCGGTGATGACGGTCTGGTCCATCACGCCCAGGCGTTCTGGGGCATCACGGATACGAAAGTGGGCGACGGCCCCGAACTCAGCGGTGTCGCCCATTTCATGGCGGTCACCCAGAACCTCGCCAAGATGGTCCAGGCCAAGGGCAGCCCCAGTCCGATGTAAAAGGCCGTAAGCGGTGAAGGGACGAAAGCAGAACCATGACCGAACCCAAGCACGGAATCGTTCTGGGCGGAGGCTGGGCGGGAATGCTGGCTGCCCATGTGCTGGCCCGCCATCTGGAGCGCGTCACCGTCGTGGAGCGCGATGTGCTGCCGGACGGGCCCCGGCACCGTAAGGGGTCGCCGCAGGGACGCCATGTCCATGTGCTGTGGTCCAGCGGTGCGCGCATCGTGGACACGCTGCTGCCGGGCATGATCGACCAACTGCTCGACGCGGGCGCCCGCCGGATCGGTTTCCATCAGGACCTGGTGACCTTGACGTCCCACGGCTGGCAACACCGCTTTCCACCGCGGCAGTACGCGCTGATGTGCACCCGCCCGTTCCTGGACTGGAAGGTCCGCGATCGCGTCCTGGCCAACGGACGGATCACCTTACGTCCGCGCGCCGAGATCCTCGATCTGGTCGGCGACGCCAAACGGGTCACCGGGGTCCGGGTGCGCGACATGGACACCGGTGCGCAGGAAACGCTGGAGGCGGATCTGGTGATCGACGCCTCCGGCCGTGGTTCCCGGCTCCGGCACTGGCTGTCGGCGCTGGAGGTGCCGCCGCTCGAGGAGGACATCGTCGACGCGGGCATCGCGTACGCCACCCGCGTCTACCAGGCGCCGCCGGGCGCCGCCGCCGGATTCCCCGCCGTCAACGTGGCCGCGGACCACCGGCTGCGCGAGCCGGGCCGGTTCGGGGTGGTGTATCCACAGGAGGACGGCACCTGGATGGTGACCCTGTCGTGCACCCGGGGTGCCGGACTGCCCGCGCACGACGACGACTTCCTGCCCTACGCCCGAACGCTGCGCCATCCACTGGTCGCCGATCTCATCGACCTCGCGAAGCCGCTGACCTCGGTGGCCGTCTCGCGTGTCGGCGCCAACCGGCGGCTGTATCCGGAGCGGCTGGACATCTGGCCCGAGGGACTGCTGGTGCTCGGCGACGCGCTGGCCGCGTTCAACCCGATCTACGGCCATGGGATGAGCTCCGCGGCTCGTGCGGCCGCCGCGCTGGACACCGAGCTCCAGCGGTCCGGGGCCGACGCGGGAGCGACCCGCCGGGTCCAGCACGCGATCAGCGCCACCGTGGACGATCCATGGATCATGGCGGCGTCCAAGGATGTGGAGTACGTCAACTGCCGGATGAGCACGACGGATCCGCGGCTGACCGGCGGGGCCGTGGCCCGGCAGCGCTTCTCCGATCTGATCGCCGACCGGTCGATCCGTTCCTCGGCGGTGTGTGATGTGGTGACCGATGTCATCAGCCTGACCGCCCCGCAGTCCGAGCTGGCGTCCAGCCGCTTTCTGTCGCTCATGCACAAGGACCGGGTCCTTCCGGAACTCACCGAGCCGCCACTGACCGCCGATGAGCTCGCGCTGGTGAACCTGACGCCGCGCAGCACGGTGAGTGCGGGCGGCTCATGAGCAACGAGGAAAAGCTCGTCGACTATCTCAAGTGGACCACGGCCGAGCTCCATGAGACCCGGCAGCGGCTGCGGGAGGTCCAGGCGGAGCTGGCGGAGCCGATCGCCGTCGTGGGCATGGCCTGCCGCTTTCCCGGCGGTGTGCGCACCCCGGCACAGCTGTGGGACCTGGTGGCCGACGAGCGGGACGCCGTCTCCAGCTTCCCCACCGACCGGGGCTGGGACCTGGAGAACCTCTATCACCCCGATCCGGAACACCACGGCACCTCGTACGTCCGGGCCGGTGGCTTCATCTATGACGCGGCCGACTTCGACGCGGAGTTCTTCGACATCGGCGCCCGGGAGGCGGCGGCCATCGAACCGCAGCAGCGGATGCTGCTGGAGCTGGCCTGGGAGGCGACGGAGAGCGCGGGCATCGATCCGCACACCCTGCGGGGCAGCCGGACCGGCGTCTACACCGGGGTGATGTACCACGACTACGCCTCGCGTCTGGACGAGATCCCCGAGGGCCTGCTGGGCCAGGTGGGCAACGGCAACGCGGGCAGTGTGTCCTCGGGCCGGGTGGCGTTCACCCTCGGTCTGCAGGGCGCGGCGGTCAGCTTGGACACCGCGTGTTCGTCGTCGCTGGTGGCGATGCATCTGGCGGCCGGATCGCTGCGGCGGCGCGAGTGCACGCTGGCGCTGGCCGGTGGCGCCGCCATCATGTACACCGCGAGCGTTTTCCAAGTGGCCTCCAGCCAGCGCCAGTTGTCCCCGGATGTCCGGTGTCGGTCGTTCGCGGACGCCGCCGACGGCATGGTGTACGGGGAGGGCGCCGGTCTGGTGCTGCTGGAGCGGCTGTCGGACGCACGGCGCAACGGGCATCCAGTGCTGGCCGTGATCCGCGGCTCGGCGATCAACCAGGACGGTGCCAGTACGGGCATGGCCGCTCCCAACGGCCCCGCCCAGCAGCAACTGATCCGCGACGCCCTGGCGGACGCCCGGCTGTCCACGGGGGACGTGGACGCGGTGGAGGCGCATGGCACCGGTACCGCGTTCGGCGACTCCATCGAGCTCCAGGCGCTGCTCGCCACGTACGGCCAGGACCGTCCGGAGGACCGGCCGCTGCTGCTGGGATCCATCAAGTCGAACCTCGGTCACACGCAGGCCGCCGCCGGAATGGCCGGTGTGATCAAGATGGTGATGGCGATGCGCCGGGGCGTGCTGCCACGTTCGCTCCACATCGACCGGCCGACCCGGCTGGTGCACTGGCGCAAGGGCGCGGTGCGGCTGCTGGCCGAGCGGATGGACTGGCCGCGGATGGGCCGGCCGCGGCGGGCCGGGGTGTCCTCGTTCAGCGCCAGCGGCACCAACGCCCATGTGATTCTCGAGGAGTTCACCGAACCGGTGGTGGAGCCCGCTGCCGACGACGGTGGCGCCCGCGATCCGGGGGTGGTGCCGTGGGTGCTGTCCGCGCGGGGCGCGGCGGCGCTGCGCGGCCAGGCCCGTGCGCTGGCCGCGCATACGGCGGCGGCCGGTCCGGTGCTGTCCCCTGCCGATGTCGGATGGTCGCTGGTGACCACACGGTCGGCCTTCGACCACCGGACGGTCGTGGTCGGCCGGGAACTGGGCGAGCTGAGGGCGGGGCTGGCGGCGCTGGCGGCCGGTGAGCCGCATCCCTCGGTGGTGGGACCCGAGGTGGCCCGTACCGGCGCGGCGGCCTCGGTGGGCGGGGCGGTGTTCGTCTTCGGTGGCGAGGGTCGCCACCTCCCGGAAACGGGCGCCGAGCTGTACGACCGGTTCCCCGTCTTCGCCACCGCCTTCGACGAGGCCGGTGAGCTGCTGGGCTTGAAGGGGGACCGCGACGCGTCCTCCCCGGCGGGGCTCTTCGCCCTCTACATCGCACTGGCCCGGCTGCTGGCCTCGGTGGGGGTGCGTCCCGACGCGGTGGTGGGCTGTGGGGTCGGTGAGATCGCCGCGGCGCACATCGCCGGTGCTCTCGACCTCGCCCACGCCTGCCGCCTGGTCGCCGCCGGCACCGATCCGAGCACGGTGGAGTACGAGCGGCCGCCCCTGCCCTCGCTCGATGAGGCCGGTGCGGTGTGGGAGTTGGGGCCGGAGGCGATGCTGACCTCCGCCCCGGCGGCGCTGGTGCTGTCGCCCTTCCGGGGCGAGGGGACCGAGTGGGCCGAGGGGTCTGAGAAGTCCGAGGTGCGGAAGCTGATGTGCGGCCTGGCCCGTATGCACACCATGGGCGCCACCGTGGACTGGGCCGCGCTGTTCGACGGCGATCCGGCTCCCCGCACCGTCGCCCTGCCTACCTATGCCTTTCAGCGACAGCGCTTCTGGCTGGAGAACGAGGCCCCGGCGGATGCCGTGTCCCGGGTGGAGACCGTGGCGGACGCCGAGTTCTGGGACGCCGTGGCCCGTACGGACACGGCGGCCCTGACCCGGGCGCTCGAGGTCCCCGCCGACCGACAGGACGTGCTCGCGGAGATCCTGCCCGCCCTGGCCACGTGGCGGCGGCAGCGGGAGTGGCGCTACCGCATCGCCTGGAAGCCCCTCGCCGACCCGCTGACGCCACGGCTGACCGGCACCTGGCTGGTCGTGACGTCCGGCCACAGCGGGTCCGGAGACAGCAGCGGCGACACCATGGTGGCCGCGGTGACCGCCGCGCTGCGCGACCATGGCGCCGAGGCCATCGTGTTCGCCCCGGACACCACACCACCGGACGACGAGGCGGGGGCCCGGCGGATGTCGGAGGCCGTTGCCGGACAGCCGGTCGCCGGGGTGCTCTCTCTGCCGGCAGTGGAGCCGCCGACCGAGGACGGGGGCGGCCCGGCGCTCGCTCCCACCCTCGACGTGTTCGAGACACTGCGGCGGGCCGGGATCGAGGCCCCGGTCTGGCTGGCCACCCGTGGCGGCGTCGGCGTCGACCTGGGCGATCCGATGTCCCGTCCGGAGCAGGCCCGGTTCTGGGGTCTGGGCGGGGCGCTGGCGATCGAGCGCCCACGCTGGTGGGGCGGGCTGGTCGACCTGCCGGAGCGGTTCGACGACCGGGCGGGGCGGCGGCTCGCGGCGGTCCTGGCCGGGGCGTACGGCGAAGCGGAGGTGGCCGTACGCGGCGACAGCTGCTTCGCCCGGCGCCTGGTACGCGACATCCCCACGGCCCTCGCCACCCCTGCCCGACGGCTCCGGGGAACGGTCCTCATCACGGGCGCGGCCACTACCCTGGCCGCGCACACCGCCCGCTGGGCGGCCGAGGACGGCGCCGAACACCTGCTGCTGGTCGACACCGCACCACCGGCCGCCGACCTGGTGGCCGAGCTGAGCGCCTCGGGCGTACGGGTGTCCGTGGCCACCGTCGATGTGGCAGATCGGAAGGCGCTCGCCGCGGCGGTCGCGGGCATTCCCGCGGAGTTCCCCCTGACGGCCGTTCTGCATCTCACGGCACCGCTGGCCGCCGAAACGGGGCAGTTGGATGCGGCGCGGATCGAGGACGAGTGGGCGGCGACGGTGGCGGGTGCGGTGAACCTCTGCGCCCTCGGCAGCAGCCATGAGCTGTCGGCCCTGGTGCTCGGGTGCTCGGTGGCGGGCGTCCTGCCCAGCCCGGGCCTTGGCAACCAGGCACCGGCCCACGCCTATCTGAGCGCGCTCGCCCAGGAGTGCCGGGCGCGGGGGGTTCCGGCGACCTCGGTGTGCTGGGGTTCGATCGACGACCCCGACACGGCCGTCGGCGCCGCCAAGCAGCTCCGGACCAACGGGATGCCCGCACTGCCCCACCGCTCGGCCGCCGCTCTGCTGCGGCAGGCGGTCATGGCGGACACGGCGTCCGTGGTCATCGCGGACATCGACTGGACCTGGATGACCGCACACGCCTCCGAGCTGGGAACGGATCGGCTCTTCGATGACCTTTCCGGCCCTTCGGCCACGTCGCATACGCACCACGGTCGGTGATCACGCCGACCGGCCCCAACCAGGCGGGAGTACCGATGAACGCACACACCACCGTCAACAACCACACCCCCGGCGACGCCGGCCCTCAAGGAGACGGATCCGCGATGCAGACGGAGAAGAGCGAGACCGCACTCGATGGGGCGGCGCTGCACCAGGCGCTCGCCATCGCCACGGCCGAGGAGCGCGAGGACATCCTGCGGGAGACCGTGCGCACGCAGCTCGCCGACATCCTGGCACCCGCCGTGGTGGACGACGACAGCAACTTCCTGGAGAACGGCCTCACTTCGCTGACCGCTCTCGAACTCACCCGCAATCTGATGACGCTCACCGACGTGGAGATCCCCCTCGTCGCCATTCTGGAGTACCCCACCCCCGCCCAGCTCGGCCACTACCTCGCCGAGGCCTACGCCGCTGTCAACTCCGGTGACGGCGCCACGGCCTAGTCCGGCCTGCAGGGCACAACGCCGCGCGGGAGGGGCGAACCCCCTCCCGCGCGGCGTTTTCCTGTCGGTGGTGCGCGGCATCCGCCGGTGTGTCAGAACGCGCAGTCCACGTGCTTGATGGCCTCGACGAAGCTGGCCACCAGCCGCCGGGGCTCCCCCACGGTGCGGATCTCCGGCAGCCGGCTGAACAGCTCACGGAAGAGGACCGTGACCTCCATCCGGGCGAGATGGGCACCCAGGCAGAAGTGCGGGCCGACCGACCCGAAGGTCATATGCGGATTGGGGTCCCGGGTGATGTCGAACTGATACGGGTCGGTGAAGACGTCCTCGTCCCGGTTGGCGGACCAGTAGAAGAGCAGCAGCTTGTCGCCCTCCTGGAAGCGGTGGCCGTTCACCTCGCAGTCCCGTTTGACGGTGCGGCGCATCCAGTTGATGGGGGTCGCGACCCGCAGGATCTCCTCGACCGCGCCCGGCGCGTAGGTCTCGAAGTCGGAGAGCAGCAGCTTCCGCTGCTCCGGATGCTCGGTGAGCAGCACCAGACCACGTGAGATCGCGTTACGGGTGGTCTCCATGCCGGCGACGACGAGCAGGATGAAGAAGGAGGAGAGCTCTTCGGGGCTCAGCCGCTCACCGTCGATCTGCGCCTGCACCAGCCGGGTGACCAGATCCCCGGTGGGGTTGCGGGTGCGGTCGGCGGCGAGCCGTGAGATGTAGTCGGCGAGTTCATGTGAGGTCTTCAGCAGGGCGGCGGTGGCCTGGTCGGCCCGGGGAACGTATTCGGGGTCGAAGGTGCCGACGATGACATTGGACCGGTCGTAAATGAACTCGTAGTCATCGCCGGGAATCCCCATCATGCCGCTGAGCACCGCGATCGGCATGATCGCCGCGACGTTCCGGACGAAGTCGCCCGGCCCGTCCGCGATGAGATCGTCGACAATCTTCCGGGCCGCCTTTTGGGACGCCACCTCGAACTCGGCAGCCATTCCCCGGCCGAACGCGCGGGACACCAGTCGGCGCAGCCGCGCGTGCTGGGGATTGTCCATATTGATCATCGATCCGAAGAAGCTGTTGAACTCCTCCGGCAGATCGATGATGCTGATCGCGGTGGGCAGCGAGCCGAAATCCTGCGGACGGCGGCTCACCTCGGCGATATCGGCATGCCTGACCATCGCGTAATAGCCGGACCCACGCCCGAACCCGGGCATGACCGGCTCGCGGAAGAGCACGGGCTCCGGCCGCCGGCGCAGCGCCGCGAAGGCGGCGTCACGGTCGCCGTAGGGCTGGGCCCAGAAGGACAAGTCGGTGAGGTCGATGTTGTCGACCTGGGCGAACCTCGATTCCGGGGGATACACAGCGCCTCACTTCGGCTCGGAGTCTACGGTCGGTAAAAGAGTTGGGTCGGCATGAGAAAATGAAACTCCCGGCGGCCCAGCATCTCGCGCCCCGCTTAAGCGCCGCTAATCTGCGCAGACATCACATCCCCAGCGGTCGAATCGGATTGGGCAGCCCGGCTAGAATTCCGGCATGGATCTTTCCGTGCCCGTAACCGACGATGTGAAATTGCATTTCCGGCACCGGCCGGGAACGGCGTCGCTCCCCTTTCTCCTGGTCCATGGCATGGCCTCCAGCGCCCGGCTGTGGGACGAGGTGGCCGACCATCTGGCCGCCGCGGGCCATGCGGTGTACGCGGTGGATCTGCGCGGCCACGGTGACTCCGACACACCGGAGACCGGCTACGACACCCCGACCGCGGTGGCGGATCTGGTGGCGGCGGCCGCCGCCCTGGGGCTGGACCGGGTGGTGGTGGCCGGTCACTCCTGGGGCGGCAATGTCTCGGTGCGGCTGACCGCCGAGCACCCCGAGCTGGTGGCCGCGCTGGCCCTCGTGGACGGCGGCTGGCTGGAGCCGGCCAAGGCGTTCGCCTCCTGGGACGCGTTCGTCGGAGCCCTGCGTCCCGCGTCCTTGGAGGGCGCCACCGTGCAGAGCGTGAGCGAGTATTTCCGCGCCATCCACCCGGACTGGTCCCCGGCGGCGATCGAGGCCGCGGTGGACACGATGCTGGTGAACCCGGACGGCTCGCTGTCCCGGCGCATGTCCACTGAGCAGCACATGTCGATCCTGCACAGCATCTGGAACGAGCCGCCGAGGCCGTGGTACGCGGCCATCACGGTGCCCACCTTGCTGATGCCCGCCATTCCCAAGGGCGCGGACGGGAAATGGGCGGACCGCATCCGCTCCCGCATCAGGGAGACCACGGCCGATCTGCGCCACGCGACGATGCGGGAATATCTCGACTCCGAGCACGATCTGCACGCCCAGCGTCCGCGGCGGGTGGCCGACGATCTGCTCGACCTGGCCCGCGGGGTCCAGCCGGTCCGCGGCGCTCGCTGACTGCCCGGGGCGCTCGCTGACTGCCCGGGGCGCTCGCTGGCTGCCCGCACGCGAACTCCCCGTACGGTCTCCGTACGGGGAGTTCGCGTGCTCGGTGGTCGCGGGCGCGGGGCCCGCGACCACCGGTCAGACTCCGAGTTCGCGGTCGATGAGGGCGAACACCTCGTCGGCGGTGGCCGCCGTCAGGTCCTCCTCGTCCGCCGGTCCGTCGGCCTCCTGCGCGGTGGCGGTGTACTTCCACACGAGAGCCTGCAACCGGTTCACCAGACCGGCTCGCCGCGGGTCGCCGGTCGGCAGCCCGGCGAGTGCGGCCTCGAGTTCGTCGAGGTGTCCGGACAGCGGATGTACGGCGCCGGCCTCTCCCGGGTCCATCTCGGCCAGCAGATGGCCCGCCAGCGCCCGGGGTGTCGGATAGTCGAAGACCACCGTCGTCGGCAGGCTCAGCCCCGTGGCGGCGCGCAGCCGGTTCCTGAGTTCGACGGCCGCGATGGAGTCGAACCCCAGCTCCTTGAACGGGCGGTCCGGCTCGACCGACTCCGGCGCCGGATAGTGCAGTACGGCGGCCACATGGGCACGTACCAGCGCCAGCAGCCGCTCGACCCGCTCGTCCTCGGCCAAGGCGCCCAGCTCCCGCCGAAGCGCCGACGCCTCATCGGTGCCGGTGTCCTCCGCCGATCCCCGCGCGGCCTCGACGGCCTGGCGCGCGGCCGGGATGTTGTCGAAGAGCCTGCTGGGGCGGGCGAGGGTGAACAGCGGCGCGAAGCGCTCCCATTCCACATCGGCGATCGTGACGTGCGGATCGTCGTGGTCGAGCACCTGGCGCAGCGCGGTCAGCGCCGGCCCTGGTTCCAGCGGTGACAGGCCCTGCCGCCGGGAGCGCTCGGTGTGCGGAGCCGTCGGCGCGTCCGATGTGTCACCGTCGTACGGCAGATCCCACAGCCCCCACGCGATCGACACGGTGGGGCGGCCGTCGGCCCGGTCGCGCTGCGACAGCGCGTCGAGGCAGGCGGTGGCGGCCGCGTAGGCGCCGTGGTCCTTGCTGCCCCAGGACGCGGCGACGGTGGAGAAGTAGACCACGGTGTCCTCGGGTCCCATGCCGCAGAGTTCGTCCAACCGGCGCCCGGTGGCGTCGAGATGGGCTCGGACCTCCTCGGCCAGCCGCTGCGGGGTGAGGTCCATCAGCGGGGCCAGTTCACCGGAGGCCGAGGTGTGGATGATCGTCCCGATCCGTCCACTCGTCTCCGCCACTCGCTCGACGAGGCGTGCGGTGCCGTCCCGGTCGGCGGGTGATGGGTCCGCCATGGTGAGTCCGGTGCCGAGCGCGTCCAGTTCGGCCTTCAGCTCCAGTTCGGCTTTCAACTCCAGTTCGGCCTTCAGCTCCACGGGGCCGGGGGCATCGCCACCTCCGGGGGCCAGCATCACGATGTGTTCGGCGCCGTCGGCGGCCAGTCGGCGGGCGACGTGGGCGGCGGGTCCGTCGGCGGTTCCGGTGATGAGCACGGTGCCCCGGGGCTTCCAGGTGCGCCGCGGGGCACGGCCGCCGATCGGGTCCGGGACCAGCCGTCGGCCGTACGCACCGGTCGGGCGCAGCGCCACCTCGTCCTCGCCGCAGGCCCCGGCGAGCACGGCGCGCAGCCGCTCCGCGTCCAGGGTGTCCGGGCTCGCGGGCAGGTCCACCAACCCGCCCCACCGGTCGGGGTGTTCCAGGGCGGCCACCCTGCCGAGCCCCCACAGTTGGGCCTGGTGGGGAGCGTCCAGGAGGTCGGAGTCGTCGATGGCGACAGCGCCGCGGGTGGCACACCACAGGGGGCGGTGACGGCGGCGTCCACCAGCGCCTGGAGCAGGGTGAGCGTGCCGGTCAGGCCGGGGGCCACGCCGGGCAGCGGTGGCCGCGCGTCGTCGTCCAGGGCCAGCAGCGACAGTACGCCGGTCGGTGGCATCTCCTCGGCCCACCGGGAGCGCAGCAGCTCGGCGAGCTCCTCCCGGTCGGTGTCCTCGGCCGGCTCCAGCCTGTGCACCTGGCCGCCATCCGCGCCCAGCGCCCGTACGCAGGCGTTTGTCCAGCCGTCGGCAGCACCCTTCGGGTGCACCACGAGCCAGCGGCCTACGGCGGCGGGGGCGGCGTCGGTGACGGGCCGCCACTCGACGCGGTAGCGCCAAGAGTCCACGGCGGAGCGCTCGCGCCGACCGCGACGCCATCTCGAGAGCGCGGGGAGCACGGTGCCCAGGGAGGTCCGGCGGCCGGTGTCGTCCGGGAGGCTCAGCGTCTCGGAGAGCGCGCTGAGGTCCTCTCCCTCCACCGCGGCCCAGAACCGGGACTCCTCCTCGTCCGCCGGGGACTCGGTGGCGAAGGACACCGAGTCGGCCAGCCAGTACCGCTCCCGCTGGAAGGCGTAGGTGGGCAGTGCGACCGTGCGCGGCGCGACAGGGCCTGTGGGGTGGAGGGTGGTCCAGTCGACCGCGACGCCCGCGGTGAAGGCCAGCGCGAGCGACTCGATCAGCCGCGCCCGGCCGCCGTCGTCGCGCCGGAGCGTGGGTACGGTGACCGCGTCGGCCCCGGCCTCCTCGAAGCTCTCCTGCATTCCCACGGTCAGTACGGGATGGGTGCTGCTCTCGATGAACACGCGGTGGCCATCGGCCAACAGCGCCTGGACGGTGTCGGCGAACCGCACCGGCTCACGGAGGTTGGTCACCCAGTACGCGGTGTCCAGCCCGGTGGTGTCGATCCGGCGGGCGCTGACCGTGGAGTAGAACGCCACCTTGGATGCGACCGGCCGGACACCCGCCAGAGCCTCCGCCAGCTCGTCGGCGATCTCGTCCACCTGGGGGCTGTGCGAGGCGTAGTCCACCTCGATCGGCCGCGCCCGGTCGCCCGCCTCCTGACACGCCGCCACGGCGTGCGCGACCTGCTCGGGCGGTCCGGAAATCACCGAGGAGGAGGGGCCGTTGACGGCCGCCACGCCGACGGCCGCCGCTTGGTCGCCCAAGCCGACCAGCAGCTTCCCGACCCGCTCCCGGCTCACTCCCAGGGAGGCCATCGCCCCGCCACCGGCGAGCCGCCGCAACGCCTTGCTGCGCAGCGCCACCACCTTGGCGCCGTCCTCCAGCGACAGGGCCCCGGCCACCACGGCCGCCGCGATCTCGCCCTGGCTGTGCCCGATCACCGCCCCGGGACGTACGCCGTGTCCAGCCCACACCGCGGCGAGCGACACCATCACGGCCCACAGGACGGGCTGCACCACATCGACACGGCCCAGGTCGGCCGCCCCGTCGGCACCGCGCAGCACATCGGTGAGGGACCAGTCGACGTACGGCGCCAGCGCCCGTTCGCACTCCGCCACGCGGGCCGCGAACACGGGCGAGACGTCGAGCAGTTCGGCGCCCATGCCCGCCCACTGCGAGCCCTGGCCGGGGAACACCAGCACCGGGCCCCGGTCCCCCGCCATGGCGGCGCCACCGTGGTGGACCAGGCCCGGGTGCGTCCCGCCGGTGGCCAGCGCCTCCACAGCCGCCATCAGCTCCTCGCGGGTCTCCCCCACGGCCACGGCCCGGTGGTCGAACACCGATCGGGTGGTGGCCAGCGACCAGCTCACATCGGCGATGGACGGCCCGGGATCGGCGACCATCCGCCGGGCGAGCGCCGCCGCCTGCCCCCGCAGGGCCTGGACGCCACGGGCGGACAGCACCCAGGGCACCACTGCCTCGGCTGCGGGTGTCGCGGGCTCCGGCTGGTCTGAGGGGCTGGGCTCGGGGGCCTGTTCCAGGATCAGATGGGCGTTGGTGCCGCTGATCCCGAAGGAGGACACTCCGGCCCTGCGGGGTCGTTCGCCCCTCGGCCACGCCACCGGTTCGGTCAGCAGCCGTACGCCGCCGCCTTCCCACTCCACATGAGGGGTCGGCTCGTCGATGTGCAGGGTGACCGGCAGCGTCTCGTGTTGGAGCGCCATCACCATCTTGATGACACCGGCCACTCCGGCGGCCGCCTGGGCATGGCCGATGTTCGACTTGAGCGATCCCAGCCACAAGGGCCGTTCACCGGGCCGGTCCTGTCCGTAGGTGGCCAGCAGTGCCTGTGCCTCGATCGGATCGCCGAGGGAAGTCCCCGTGCCATGGGCCTCCACCGCGTCGACCTGGTCGGCGGCGAGACGCGCGCTGGCCAGCGCCTGACGGATCACCCGTTCTTGCGATACGTCGTTGGGCGCGGTCAGACCGTTGCTGGCACCGTCCTGGTTGATGGCCGAGCCCCGGATCAGTGCCAGCACCCGATGCCCGCTGCGCCGCGCGTCGGACAGCCGCTCCAGCAACACCAGGCCGACGCCCTCGGAGAAGCCCGTGCCGTCCGCGGCCGAGGCGAAGGACTTGCAGCGGCCGTCCGGGGCCAGCCCGCGCTGCCGGGAGAACTCGGCGAAGGCGGTCGGAGTGGTGAGCGCGGTGACCCCGCCCGCGAGTGCCAGATCGCATTCGCCCTGGCGCAGCGCCTGGCTCGCCAGATGCATCGCCACCAGCGACGACGAACACGCCGTGTCCACCGTCACCGCCGGACCCTCCAGGCCGAAGGTGTACGCCACCCGGCCGGAGACCACACTGGTGAGGCTACCGGTGGTGGCATAGCCCTCGAAGCCTTCGGGGACGCGGGGCATCCGGGACATATAGTCCTGGCTGGACACGCCCGCGTACACACCGGTCCGGCTGCCCTTCACCGTCACCGGGTCGAGCCCCGCGCGTTCGAACAGCTCCCAGGCCACTTCCAGCAGCAGCCGCTGCTGCGGATCCATCGCCAGGGCCTCGCGTGGGCTGATGCCGAAGAATTCCGCGTCGAAGCGGTCGGCGCCGTCCAGGAAACCGCCGTGCCGGACATAGCTGGTGCCGGGGTGGTCGGGGTCGGGGTGGTAGAGGCCCTCCAGGTCCCAACCCCGGTCGGTGGGGAACGCGGTGATGCCGTCGCCACCGGAGGCCACCAGCTCCCACAGCTCCTCGGGGCAGCCGACACCACCGGGATAACGGCAGGCCATGCTCACGATGGCCACCGGCTCCTGGGATCGCTCCTCCATCTCGCGCAGCCGCTGACGAGCCTGCCCGAGATCCACCGTGACCCGCTTCAGATACTGGCGGAGTTTCTCTTCCGTACCCGACATCAGTCCTCACTCACGATCAAGAGGGCAGTTCCCTGTCGATGAACTCGAACAACTCGTCGTCCGACGCGGAGTCGAGGGCGCCGTCGTCCGAGGTGGGGTGGTGCCGGCCGGTGGCCTCGGCCGGTGTGTCGTCGGTCAGCCGCCACAACAGCGCCTCCAGGCGCTTCGCCAGCCGGTCGCGGGCCTCGTCGTGGGGTACGAGGCGCGCCATCGCCGCCTCCAGCCTCTCCAGCTCGCCGAAGACGGGCGCCGAGGCCGAGATCTCCGCCTGTGCGGGGCACAGCTTCTCGCGCAGTTCGGCGGCGATGGCCGAGGGCGTCGGATGCCTGAAGACAACGGTGGCGGGGAGCCGCAGCCCGGTGGCGGCGGCGAGCCGGTTGCGCAGTTCGACACCGGTCAGCGAGTCGAAGCCCAGATCCTTGAAGGGGGTGTCAGCGGACACCGCCCCGGCGTCGGTGTGGCCCAGGACCGCCGCGGCCTGCGTGCGCACCAGCGTGAGCAGGATCCGGTGCTGTTCCTCCACGGGCACCGCCGCGAGCTGGGCGACCAGACCGGCGGCGGGCGCCCCAGTGGCGGCGGTACGACGTGTGGTCGTTCCGTTGTCGAGGAGTGTGCGCAGCAGGGCGGGCAGGGTGTCCGCGGGCTGAGCGGCCAGGGACCGGAGGTCGAGCTGAACGGCCGCGGGCTGCGGGGTACCGTGCCAGCAGGCGGCGTCCATCAGCCCCAGCGCCTGGTCACCGGACATGGCGGCGATGCCGGATCGGGACATCCTGGCCAGGTCCGCCTCGTCCAGATGCCCGGTCATCCCGCTGGCGTCGGCCCACAGTCCCCAGGCCACCGAGACCGCCGGGAGGCCCATGGCCTGGCGGTGGGTGGCCAGGGCGTCGCAATAGGCGTTGGCCGCCGCGTAGTTGGCCTGGCCCGGGCTGCCCATCACCCCCGCGGCAGAGGAGAACATCACGAACATGCCCAGCCGCAGCCGCGCGGTGGCGGCATGGAGATGGGCCGCGGCCGTGGCCTTGGGCGCCCACACCCGTGCCAGACGCTCCGGGTTCTGCGAGGTGACCATCGCATCGTCCAGCACACCCGCCGCGTGGACGACACCGGTCAGGGGGTGCGCCGGATCGACGCCCGCGACGAGGTCGTTCACCGCGGCGCCATCGGTGACATCCACGGCCACGATCCGGGGCTCGGCGCCCAGGTCGGTGAGGTGGGCCAGCAGCTCCGGTGCACCGGGGGCGTCCATACCGCTGCGGCTCACCAGCAGCAGGTGGCGGATGTTCCAGGTGCGGACGAGGTGTTCGGCGACGTGTCGGCCGAGGGTGCCGGTGCCACCGGTGATGAGCACGGTGCCGTCAGGGTCCACCGGGGCGGGGACATCCAGGACCAGCTTGCCGGTGTGCTTGGCCTGACTGAAATACCGCAGCGCCTCACGCGCCCGGCTGAGCGGCCAGGCCCGTACCGGCGGCGGCTCAAGGAGTCCGGAGGCGAACAACTCGCCCAATTCCCGCAGCATTTGGCCGAGACGGTCCGGACCGGCGTCCGTGATCAGGTCATAGACCCGGTAGGACACCCCGGGATGCTCGGCGGTGATGAGCTCCGGATCGCGGATATCGGTCTTGCCCATCTCCAGCAACCGGCCGCCTTCACGGAGGAGGCGGAGCGAGGCGTCCACGAAGGGCCCGGCGAGGCTGTTGAGCACCACATCCACGCCTCGGCCACCGGTGGCCTCCCGGAGCGTCGCTTCAAAGTCCAGATCGCGTGAGGAGGCCCGGTGCGCCTCATCGATGTCCATCGCGTCCAGCACCGCATGCTTCCCCGGACTCGCCGTGGCGTAGACCTCCGCGCCCAGATGACGCGCGATCCCCACCGCGGCCGTCCCCACACCACCGGTCGCGGCATGGATCAGCACCGACTCTCCTGGCCGGAGCCCGGCGAGGTCGGTCAGTCCGTACCAGGCGGTCAGATAGGCCACCGGTACGGCCGCCGCCTGCCGGAAACTCCAGCCGTCCGGGATCGGCGCCAGCAACCGCGCGTCGGTGACCGCCAGTGGTCCGAACGCCTGGTCGAGGACGCCCATCACCCGATCGCCCACGGACACATGGGTCACCTCGGGGCCGATGTCCACCACCACTCCGGCGCCCTCACCGCCGAGTCGGGTCTGTCCGGGCACCATGCCCAAACCGACCAGCACATCACGGAAGTTGACACCGGCGGCGCGCACGGCGATCCGTACCTGGCCAGCGCCCAGGGGCTCCAGCACCTCGGGGCAGGGCACGGGTACGACGTTCTCCAGGGTCGCCGTGCCCGCCGTGTCCAGCCGCCATGCCTCCGGCTGCTCCACGGGGCCCACCAGCCCGGCGCCGCCGGTACCGGCATGGACCAGACGGGGCACCAGCGCCCGGCCGGGACGCAGGGCCAGCTGGGGCTCGTCCATCTCCACGGCGCGCGCCACGGCGATGCGCATGGCGTCGGTGTGGGGGGTGGCGTTGGGGTCGGCATTGGGGTTGGGGTCGGCGTGGGCGTGGGCGTGGGCGGCGAGGTCGTCGTCGAGGTCGAGGAGGACGAACCGGCCGGGGTTCTCCGACTGTGCGCTGCGTACGAGGCCCCACACGGCGGCCGCGGCCAGGTCCACCCGGGTGGTGCTCTCGGGGCCGTCGACCGCGACCGCGCCTCGCGTGACCACCACCAACCTGGCCTCCGCGAACCGCGGTTCGGCGAGCCACCTCCGCACCAGTTCCAGCGCCCGTTCCGTCGCCGAGAGCGCCTCGGCCGACGCGTCCTCGGCGCCCGCACCGATGGGGCTGGTCAGGACGGTCATATCGGCGAGAACGACCGGCGGGACGGGCTCCTCATCACCGAGTGCCGCGACCAGCGCAGCCGGATCCTGGTGGCCGCCGACGCCCAAAACGGCCCAGCCGTCGTCCCCGGCCGCCGCCTCTTCGGCCCCGGCCGCGAGCGGCAGGGGAGTCCAATCGACGGTGAACAGGCTGTCCGTGCCGTGGCTGCCGTGGGCCACCGCCGCCCGCAACTGATCGACGTTCGCGGGCCGCATCGCCACGGAGTCCACGGTCAGCACCGGAGCGCCGACGGCATCGGCCACGATCAGCCGCAGGGCGCGCTCGCCCTCGGCATTCTCCTGCTGGGGAGAGAGCCGAACCCGGACCGTGGTGGCCCCGGCCGCCCACAACGTCACGCCGTTCCAGGCGAACGGCAGCCAGACGCGGCCATCGGTGGCCTCGGTACCGGTCTCGGTACCGGTCTCGGTGTTGTCCGCGTCGAGCTGGTCGATCAGCAGTGCGGGATGCAGCGCGGCGTCCAGCAGCGCCGGGTGGATGCCGAATCCGGTCTGCTCCCCGGCGGCCTCGGGCAGGGCCACCTCGGCGCACACATCCGCGCCGTCCCGCCATACGGCCCGCAGCCCCTGGAACGACGGCCCGTAGGCATACCCCGAGGCGGCGACCCGGTCGTAGAACCCCTCGACGCCGAGCGGTGCCGCACCTGCCGGGGGCCACGCCCCGCCCAGTCCCAGCGCCTCGTCGGAACGGCCCGAGGGTGCGCTCAACACGCCCTCCGCATGGCACACCCATCCCGTGGCGGAGTCCCCTTCACCGGCGGGCCGGGAGTACACCCGCGCATCGCGGCGCCCGTCCTCGGCGGCCTCGCCCACGACGATCTGCACCCGCAGCCCGCCCGACGACGGCAGGACCAGCGGCACCCGCAGGGCCAGTTCATCCACACCGCCACAGCCGACCTCATCGGCCGCCCGCAGCACCCATTCGGCCAGCGCCGCGCCCGGGACCAGCACCGCGTCCGCCACCACATGCTCACCGAGCCACGTATGCATACGCGCCGAAATCCGGCCCGTCAGCACATGGCCACGGCCATCGGCAAGCTCCACAGCGGCGCCCAGCAGCGGATGTCCGGCGGAGACGAGCCCGAGGTCGGCCGGGTCGCCGGCGCGTCCACCGTGGCCGTCGAGCCAGTAGCGCTCGCGCTGGAACGCGTAGGTGGGAAGCGCGACCACGCGAGGTGCCGGGGAACTCGGGTACAGCGTGGTCCAGTCAACGTCGGCCCCGGCGGTGAACGCCTGGGCGAGGGAATGGAGGAGCTGGGCCCGGCCGCCGTGATCACGACGCAGAGTCGGCACGGTGACGGCCGCGACCTCGGCCTCCTCAAAGGTCTCCTGCAGGCCGAGAGTGAGCACGGGATGCGTACTGGCCTCGATGAACACCCGATGCCCGTCCGCCAGCAACGCCTGAACGGCATCGGTGAACCGCACCCGCTCCCGCAGATTCGCCACCCAGTAGCCGGTGTCCAGGTCGGTAGTGACGGCACGACCACCGGTCACGGTCGAATAGAACGCCGTACCCGAACCCGACGTATCAAGCGGACGGACACCGGCCAGAACCTCGCTCAGCTCATCGCGGATCTCCTCCACCTGAGGACCGTGCGAGGCATAATCCACCTCGATCAACCGCGCCCGCTCCCCCACCTCCTGACACGCGGCCACGACAGCGGCCACCTGCTGGGGTGGTCCCGAAACCACTGTGGAGGAAGGTCCGTTGACTGCGGCCACGCCTACACCAGCGGTTTGATCGCCCAGGTCGGAGAGCAACTGGCCCGCCCGCTCCTCACCCACACCGAGCGACGCCATCGCCCCACCACCGGCCAACCGCCGCAACGCCCTGCTCCGCAGCGCCACCACCTTGGCACCGTCTTCCAGGGACAGCGCTCCCGCGACGACAGCCGCCGCGATCTCACCCTGGCTATGACCCACCACCGCCGCAGGACGCACGCCGTGTCCGGCCCACACCGCCGCCAGCGACACCATCACCGCCCACAGAACGGGCTGGACCACATCCACCCGCCCCAGATCCGCCGCGCCCTCCACGCCGCGCAGCACATCCGTGAGCGACCAGTCCACATACGGCGCCAGCGCCCGCTCACACTCCCCCACCCGCGCCGCGAACACCGGCGACACTTCCAGCAGCTCGGCGCCCATACCGGCCCACTGCGAACCCTGCCCCGGAAACACCAGCACCGGACCCACATCACCCGCCAACGCCGCCGCACCCGACTCCACCACCCCCGGATGCGACACACCCCCCGCCAACGCCTCCACCGCGGCCAACAGCTCGGCGCGGTCATCACCCACCACCACCGCCCGATGCTCGAACACCGACCGCGTGGTGACCAACGACCACCCCACATCGACGGATGAGAGCTCGGATGCGCCGCCCACACGTTCAGCCAGGGCGGCGGCCTGGCCGCGCAGCGCCTCCGCACTCCGCGCCGAGAGCACCCATGAAACCGTGCCCGTGTCGGAGGAGACCGGCTCCGTCTGTTCATCCGCCTCGGGCGGAGCGGGAGCCTGTTCGAGGATCATATGCGCGTTGGTGCCGGAGGCGCCGAACGAGGACACACCGGCCCGCCGCGGCCGCTCACCATTCGGCCACTCCACCGCCTCGGTCAGCAGCCGCACCGCACCGCTGTCCCAGTCCACATGCGGGCTCGGCTCATCGATATGCAGGGAGGCAGGCAGCGTGCCGTGGCGCATGGCCTGCACCATCTTGATGACGCCTGCCACACCCGCCGCCGCCTGCGTATGCCCGATGTTGGACTTGATCGAGCCGAGCAGCAGCGGCTGCCCGGCGGGGCGATCCTGACCATAGGTGGCCAGCAGCGCCTGCGCCTCGATCGGATCACCCAGCGTCGTACCCGTGCCATGCGCCTCCACCGCATCGACATCCGAGACCGTCAACCCGGCGCTCGCCAGCGCCTGGCGGATGACTCGCTGCTGCGAGGGACCGTTCGGCGCCGTGAGCCCGTTGGACGCACCGTCCTGGTTGACGGCGGAGCCACGGATCACGGCCAGGACGTCGTGACCGTTGCGCCGGGCGTCCGACAGCCGCTCCAGCAGCAGAACACCCGCGCCCTCGCCCCAGCCCGTCCCGTCGGCGGCGGCCGCGAAGGGCTTGCACCGGCCATCGGGAGCCAGACCGCGCTGGCGGGAGAAACCGGTGAACACATCCGGGGTGGCCATCACCGTCACCCCACCTGCCAGGGCCAGGGTGCACTCGCCCTGCCGCAACGCCTGCGCCGCCAGATGCATCGCCACCAACGACGACGAACACGCCGTATCCACCGTCACCGCAGGACCCTCAAAGCCCAACGTGTACGCCACCCGGCCCGACACCACGCTGCCCGAACCCGCGAGCATCGCATAGCCCTCGAGCTTCACATCGGCGCCACCGCTGAGCCCGGCCGCGTAGTCGTGATACATCACACCCGCATAGACCCCGGTCGGGCTGCCCTTCAACGACACCGGGTCGATCCCCGCCCGCTCCAGCACCTCCCACGACGCCTCCAGCAACAGCCGTTGCTGCGGATCGGTGGCCAGCGCCTCCCGCGGATTGATCCCGAAGAACGCCGCATCGAACGCATCGGCGTCATAGAGGAAGGCGCCCTCGTGGGCATAGCTGGTGCCCGGGTGATCGGGATCCGGGTGGAAGAGCCCGTCCAGGTCCCAGCCTCGGCCGGTCGGAAACTCCCCGATCACGTCCTTCCCCGAGGCGACCAGGTCCCACAGCGCTTCGGGGAGTTCGCGCCTCCCGGAAAACGGCAGGTCATGCCGATGATCGCCACGGGATCGTCCGTATTGGCCCTTGCCACGACGGGTGCCCGGGACTCGGCGGTCTCGCCGGTCAGCCGGGTGCACAGATACTCCGCCAGCACCCGAGGCGTCGGATAGTCGAACACCAGCGTCGCCGGCAACCGCAACCCCGTCACCACCGACAACCGATTACGCAACTCCACCGCCGTCAACGAATCAAAACCCAACTCCTTGAACGCGGCATCCACCCGCACCTCACCGGCAGAACCAAACCCCAACACCACCGCCACACCACCCCGCACCACCTCCACCACCACATCCAACCGAGCACCAGCCCCCAACCCCACCAACCGCGCAGCCAACCCCGAGGCCGACGGGCCGCCCTCGGCGGTCCGCCGCCTGGTACGACCGGCCACCAAACCCCGCAACACCGCCGGAAGATCCCCACCAGCCACCCCGGCCGGATCGAAGTCCACGGCCACCATCAGCGGGCTCGCGAACCTGCATGCGGCGTCCAGCAGAGCCAGCCCGCGTTCGGACGACAACGGCCTCATCCCGCGCAGTCGCGTCAGGTCCGCCTGGCCCACATGCCCGGTCATCTCGCTGGCCTGGGCCCACAGCCCCCATGCCAGCGAAAGCCCCGGCAGTCCCAGCGCCCGGCGATGGGCGACCAGGGCATCGACAAACTCATTCGCCGCCGCGTATCCGGCCTGACCCGCGTTGCCCACGACCCCGGCTGCCGAGGAGAACATCACGAACATGCGGAGTGGAAGATCCGCCGTGGCGGTGTGCAGATGGGCGGCCGCTGCGGCCTTCGCCGCCCACACCCGGGCCACCTGTTCCCGGGTCTGCGAGGTGACCACCGCGTCATCCAGCAGCCCGGCCGCATGAATGACACCGGTCAGCGGATGCGCCGGGTCGATACCGGCCACCGCGTCGGCGACCGCGTCACCGTCCGTGACATCCACCGTGGTGATTCGCACCTGCGCGCCCAGGTCGCTCAGCCGCTCGACCAACTCCGGTGCGCCGGGCGCGTCCAAGCCACGTCGGCTGACCAGGACCAGATGCTCGACCTGCCACGTACGCACCAGGTGCTCGGCCACCAGACCGCCCAGCAGGCCCGTACCACCGGTGATCAGCACCGTACCGTCGGGGTCGAGCCCGCCAGGGGTCAGCCCTCCGGATTCGCTCTCGGCGGCGTCCTCGGTGTCGCGTGCGCGCATCAGCCGGGGCACCATCAGCCGCCCGGCACGCAGCGCCGCCTGTGGCTCATCCGCCCGTACGGCACGGCCCACGGCATCCGCCACATCACCCGCGGTCGGATCGGTGGCCTGGTGGAGGTCGAGGAGGACGAACCGGCCCGGGTGTTCCGCCTGCGCACTCCGCAGCAAGCCCCACAGCCCTGCCGTGGCCACATTCAGCTCTCCGTTGCCGGTATCCCCATCTTCAGGAGCTTCGGTCGACACCGCACCGCGCGTTACCACCACCAACCGGGTATCGGTCAGCCGCGGTTCGGCCAGCCACCTCTGCACGAGCTCAAGCGCTCGGCCGACGGCGGCCAGGCCATCAGCCGCCCTCGCCGCGGCTCCGGACTCCGGCAGGCCACCGCCTGCGGGCAGGTGGGTCACGGCGAAGGCGGGAGGAGGCGCTCCGTCATCGAGCGCGGCGACCAAGGCTTCGAGACCCGGATGGCATACCACTCCCCCATCACCGAGTCCGGGCTCCTCGGCCAGGTGCAGGGTGTCCTCGCCCAGCACGACCCAGCCCATGGCGTCGGAGGTGTCCACCTCCGACACGTCGGGCATCGGGATCCAGTCCAGCGTGAACAGCCCATCAACGCCACGTCCGTCCCCGGACCGCAGCTGACGAGGGTCGGCGGGCCGCATCGTCAGGGAGTCGACCGTCAGCACCGGGGCGCCCATGGCATCGGCCACGACCACCCGCAACCCGCCCTCCGCCACCGCACCGTCCTGATGGGGAGAGGGCTGACGGGGCGAAAGCCGGACCCGGACCGTGGTCGCCTCCGCCGCCCACAGGGAGACACCGTTCCAGGCGAACGGCAGTCGCATTCCATCGTCGTGGGCCGACTCGGCGTCGGCGGCGAGCAGCATCGGATGCAGGGCGGCGTCGAGCAGTGCCGGATGGATGCCGAAGCCATCCGCGTCCCCCGCCTCCTCGGGCAGCGCCACCTCGGCCAGCAGGTCAGCGCCGTCCCGCCACACGGCACGCAGCCCCTGGAACGACGGCCCGTACGCATAGCCCGCCGCCACGGCATGCTCGTAGAACCCCTCGACATCCATCGGCTTCGCACCTTCGGGAGGCCAGACTCCCCCCAGCTCCTCGGCCGCATTCGGCGCGGCCGGCGGGCTCAGGACACCCTCCGCATGGGACACCCAGTCCGGATCCGCGCCGGGCTCGGCGTCCCGGTCGGGCCGGGAATACACCCGCACATCGCGCCGCCCGTCCTCGGCGGCCTCGCCCACGACGATCTGCACCCGCAGCCCGCCCGACGACGGCAGCACCAACGGGACCTGCAACGCCAGTTCCTCGATGCCGCCGCAGCCCACCTCATCGGCCGCCCGTAGCGCCCACTCCACCAACGCCGTACCCGGCACCAGCGGCGCCCCGGCGACCACATGGTCACCGAGCCAGCCCTCGCCACCGGTGGCCGACACCCGCCCGGTCAGCACCAGCCCGCCGTCGGCAAGGCCCACCGCCGCCCGCAACAACGGGTGCTCCACCCGCTGCAGCCCCGCAGCACTCACATCGCCGACTCCGCCGGTGGCGGTGGCCCAGTAGCGCTGGCGTTGGAAGGCGTACGTGGGCAGATCGACCGTCCGAGGGGTGGGGTCGGCCGGGAACGCGGCCCGCCAGTCGACGTCGACCCCGGCGATGAACGCCTGGGCGAGCGAATGGAGGAGCTGGGCCCGGCCGCCGTGATCACGACGCAGAGTCGGCACGGTGACGGCCGCGACCTCCGCTTCCTCGAAGGTCTCCTGAAGGCCGAGGGTGAGCACGGGATGCGTACTGGTCTCGATGAACACCCGATGCCCGTCCGCCAGCAACGCCTGAACGGCATCGGTGAACCGCACCCGCTCCCGCAGATTCGCCACCCAGTAGCCGGTGTCCAGGCCGGTGGTAACAGCACGACCACCGGTCACGGTCGAATAGAACGCCGTACCCGAACCCGACGTATCGAGCGGACGGATGCCAGCCAGGACCTCGTTCAGCTCATCGCGGATCTCCTCCACCTGAGGACCATGCGAGGCATAATCCACCTCAATCAACCGCGCCCGCTCCCCCACCTCCTGACACACCGCGACAACGGCGGCCACCTGCTCCGGCGGACCCGAAACCACCGTGGAGGAAGGCCCGTTCACTGCGGCCACGCCTACACCAGCGGCCTGATCGCCAAGCTCCGACAGCAACTGGCTCGCCCGCTCCTCACCCACACCGAGCGACGCCATCGCCCCACCACCGGCCAACCGCCGCAACGCCTTACTCCGCAGCGCCACCACCTTCGCCCCGTCCTCCAGAGACAGCGCTCCCGCGACAACAGCCGCCGCGATCTCACCCTGGCTATGACCCACCACCGCCGCAGGACGCACCCCATACCCCGCCCACACCCCAGCCAACGACACCATCACCGCCCACAACACCGGCTGCACCACATCCACCCGCCCCAAATCCGCCGCACCCTCCACACCACGCAACACATCCATCAGCGACCACTCCACATACGGCCCCAGCGCCCGCTCACACTCCCCCACCCGCGCCGCGAACACCGGCGACACTTCCAGCAGCTCGGCGCCCATACCGGCCCACTGCGAACCCTGCCCCGGAAACACCAGCACCGGACCCACATCACCCGCCAACGCCGCCGCACCCGACTCCACCACACCCGGATGCGACACACCCCCCGCCAACGCCTCCACCGCCGCCACCAACTCACCACAGCCCTCACCCACCACAACCGCCCGATACTCAAACACCGACCGCGTCGTCACCAACGACCACCCCACATCCACAGACGACAGCTCCGCCGCACCACCCACCCGCTCAACCAACGCCGCCGCCTGCCCCCGCAACGCCTCCACACTCCGCCCCGACACCACCCACGGAACCACCCCACCCACCTCGGAGGACGCCGACTCCACATCCCTCTCAGGCGCCTGCTCCACAATCACATGCGCATTGGTGCCGCTGATCCCGAAGGACGACACACCGGCACGGCGCGGCCGCTCAGCCTCAGGCCACTCCACCGCCTCGGTCAGCAGCCGCACCCCGCCGCCGTCCCACTCCACATGGGGCGTCAGCTCCTCGGCATGGAGGGTGGCCGGGAGTACGCCGTGCCGCAGGGCCATCACCATCTTGATCACACCAGCCACACCCGCCGCACCCTGCGTGTGGCCAATGTTGGACTTCAGCGAGCCGAGCCACAGCGGCCGGTCCTCCGGCCGGCCCCGGCCGTAAGTGGCGATCAGCGCGTCGGCCTCGATCGGGTCGCCCAGCTTGGTGCCCGTGCCATGCGCCTCCACCGCGTCCACCTCGGACGGGGCCAGCCGGGCGCCGGCGAGGGCTTGGCGGATCACCCGCTGCTGGGAGGGGCCGTTCGGCGCGGTGAATCCGTTGCTGGCGCCGTCCTGGTTGATGGCCGAGCCACGGATCAGGGCGAGCACCTCATGTCCGTTGCGCCGGGCGTCGGAGAGCCGCTCCAGCAGGACGAGTCCAACGCCTTCGCCCCACCCCGTGCCATCCGCATTCACCGAGAACGCCTTGCACCGCCCGTCCGGGGACAGCCCCCGTTGCCGGGAGAAGCCGGTGAACACCTCGGGGGTAGCCATCACCGTCACGCCGCCGGCCAGGGCCAGGGTGCATTCCTCCTGTCGCAGTGCCTGGCAGGCCAGATGGATCGCGACCAGCGATGACGAGCACGCCGTCTCCACCGTGACGGCCGGTCCTTCCAGGCCGAAGGTGTAGGAGACCCGGCCCGACAGCAGGCTCGGTGCGTTGCCCGCGTATCCCTCGGATCCCTTCTGCGGGAGGTCACCCGATGTGGCGCCGCCGGTGGTCGCCGTACCGGCGTAGACGCCCGTCCGGGAGCCCTTGAGGGACACCGGGTCGATTCCCGCCCGTTCGCATGCCTCCCACGCGGTTTCCAGCAGCAGTCGCTGCTGGGGGCTGGCGGCGAGCGCCTCGCGCGGGCTGATGCCGAAGAACTGGGGGTCGAATCGGTCGGCGTCGTAGAGGAATCCGCCCCGGCGGACATACGTGGTGCCGGGGTGGTCCGGGTCCGGGTGATAGAGGCTGTCGAGATCCCAGCCGCGGTCGGTGGGAAGTCCCCGATGGCGTCCACACCGCCGGTGACCAGCCGCCACAGGTCCTCGGGCGTGTTCACTCCGCCCGGGAACCGGCACGCGATGCTCACGATCGCGATCGGCTCCTGGTAGCGCTCCTCCACCTCGCGCAAACGCAGGCGCGTATCGTGCAGATCCGCGGAGACGCGCTTGAGGTACTCGACCAGTTTCTCTTCATTCACGTTCACCATGAGGTTTCACCCGGCCTCAGCGATCGTCGCGCCCGGCACATTCAGGACACACCCAGTTCGTTGTCGATGAAGTCGAGAACCTGGGCCGCGGACGCGGACTCCAGCCTCTCCGCGGCGGTCATTTCCTCCTCCGCCGGCTTTCGTGTCGCCTTCCACTTCGCCAGCAGGCTTTCGAGCCGTGCCGTGACGGCCCCCGAATCGTCGTCTTCCATCTCGAGGCCGATCAGGGTGGCTTCGAGCCTGGCCAGTTCGTTGAGGACCGGGTCGGCGCCGTCCCGGCCCGTGGCGGCGCCGACCGCCGGGGCGATGCGTTGCAGCAGGTAGTCGGCGAGCACGGCCGCTTCCGGGTAGTCGAAGACGAGGGCGGCGGGCAGCCGCAGACCGGTGGCGGCGGCGAGCCGGTTGCGCAGTTCGACGGCGGTCAGGGAGTCGAAGCCGAGCTCCTTGAAGTTGGTGTCGGCCTGCACCGTTTCGGCGTCGGCATGCCCGAGCACGGTGGCCACATGGCCACGGACCAACTGGAGGACCGCGCGGTGCTGTTCGGCGGCGGACAGGCCCACCAGCCGGCCGGCCCAGTCGTCCGGCCGCGCATCGGCCGCCGCCGCCGTACGCCGCGCCGCCGCGCCACCGGCGCCGGATGCGGCGAGGGCGCGAAGCGTGGCGGGGAGGCCGTCGGCGGGCTGGGCGGCCAGGACACGGGTGTTCATGTCCGCCGCGATCAGCTGGTGACCGCCGTGCTCGGCCGCCGCGTCGAGCAGCCGGAGGGCATGGTCGGCGGTCATCGCGGTGACGCCCGAGCGGGACATCCGGGCCAGGTCCGGGTCGGCCAGGCCGCCGGTCATCTCGCTGGATTCGGCCCACAGGCCCCAGGCCACCGAGACCGTCGGCAGGCCCCGTGCCTGGCGGTGGGCCGCCAGCGCGTCGCAGAAGGCGTTGGCCGCCGCGTAGTTGGCCTGTCCCGGGCTGCCCATGACCCCGGCGGCCGACGAGAACAGCACGAAGGCGCCCAGGCGCAGATGTGCCGTCGCGGCGTGCAGATGTGCGGCGGCGGTGGCCTTCGCCGCCCAGACCCGCGCCAGCCGCTCGGGAGTCTGCGCGGTGACGACCGCGTCGTCCAGCACGCCCGCGGCATGGATGACTCCGGTCAGCGGATGCTCCGGGTCGATCCCCGCCACCAGATCGGCCACGGCCACCGCGTCGGTGACATCGGCGGCGACGATCCGTACCCGCGTGCCGAGGGCGGTCAGCCGCTCGGCGAGGTCCCGGGCGCCCGGCGCCTCCGGGCCCCGGCGGCTCACCAGCAGCAGATGCCCGATCCGCCAGACGCGTACGAGGTGTTCGGCGACCAGCGCGCCCAGGGTGCCGGTGCCACCGGTGATGAGGACGGTGCCGTCCGGGTCCACCGGGGCGGGGATGTCCAGGACCAGCTTGCCGGTGTGCTTGGCCTGGCTGAGATGGCGCAGCGCCTCACGTGTCCGGCTGAGCGGCCAGGTCCGCACCGGCAGCGGTCGCAGGGCTCCGGTGGTGAACAGCTCGCCCAGTTCGCCCAGCATCCGGCCGATGTGTTCGGGCCCGGCGTCGGTGATGAGGTCGTAGACCTGGTACGTCACCCCGGGGTGCTGCTCCGCGACGCGCTCGGGGTCGCGGAGGTCGGTCTTGCCCATCTCCATCAGCCGGCCGCCCTCGCGCAGCAGCCGCAGCGACGCGTCGACGAAGGGGCCGGCGAGGCTGTTGAGCACCACATCGACGCCACGTCCGCCGGTGGCCTCGCGGAACACCTCCTCGAAGTCCAGATCCCGCGACGAGGCCCGGTGCGCCTCGTCGATGCCCATCGCCTCCAGCACCCCATGCTTGCCGGGGCTCGCCGTCGCGTAGACCTCCGCCCCCAGATGCCGGGCGATCCGTACGGCCGCCATGCCCACACCGCCGGTCGCGGCATGGATCAGGACCGTCTCCCCGGCCTGGAGCCGGGCCAGTTCCACGAGCCCGTACCAGGCGGTCAGGAACGCCACCGGCACCGAGGCCGCCTGCGCAGAGGTCCACCCGGTGGGAACGGGCGCCACCATGCGGGCGTCGGTCACCGCCGTCGGACCGAACGCGCGGTCGAAGACCCCCATGACCCGGTCGCCCACCGCGAGCCCGGTCACCTCGGGCCGACATCCAGCACCACACCGGAGCCCTCGCCACCGAGCCCGGTCTGGCCCGGGACCATGCCCAAACTGATGAGCGCGTCGCGGAAGTTGATACCGGCCGCGTGCACCGCCAACCGCACCTGACGCGGTCCGAGCGGCTCGAGCACCTCCGGGCACGGCACCGGCTTCACGTTCTCCACCGTGGCCGCGCCGGTCAGCTCCAGCCGCCATGCGGGCTGTCCCACCAGTGCGGCCACACCCCCGCTGCTCACGCCACCGGCACGCATCAGCCGGGGCACCCGGAGCCGCCCCGCCCGCAGCGCGACCTGCGGCTCGTCCAGGTGCGCCGCCCACACCACGGCGCTGCGCACACTCTCTTCGAGCGGCTCGGAGTCCGGGTCGAGATCGACCAGAAGGAATCGCCCCGGGTTCTCCGCCTGCGCACTGCGCACCAGCCCACACACGGCGGCCCCGGCCACGTCCAGGCCACCGTCTCCGGCGCCGTCCGTGTCGGAGGCGCCCCCCGTCTCGGAGGCGCCCCCCGTCTCGGAGGTGCTCTCAGCCTCGGAGGTGCTCTCGGCCTCGGAGGTGTCGATGGCGACCGCACCCCGCGTGACCACCACCAACCGGGCGTCGGCCAGTCGTGGCTCGGCCAGCCAGCCCCGTACCAGTTCCAGCACCCGCTCCGAGGCCGCCAGACCGGCGGCCGCCAGGTCCGTACCCGCGTCCCCGCCGGACGGGCCGCCGAGCGCGGGCAGATACGCGATGGCCACCGAGGGGACGGGGCCGTCACCGTCGAGGGCGGACACCAACGACTCCAGATGCGGATGGTGTACCGCGCCCGGCACGATCGGTCCGCGCTCCTGCGAGCCCAGAACCACCCACTCGCCGCCGTCCGCCGGAACCGGCTCCCGATGTCCGGCGCCGGTGTCCGGTGCGGGGACGGGCAGGGGCGTCCACTCCAGGGTGAACAGCCCGTCCACCTCAGGCCCGGCGGAGGTCCGCAGTTGGTCGACGTCGGCCGGTCGCATCACCAGCGAGTCGACGGTCAGCACCGGACCACCCAGGGCGTCGGCCACCTCGACCCGCAGACCCCGCTCGCCCTCGGCGCCACCCGCCTCCTGCTCCCGGGGCGAGAGCCGGACCCGTACGGTCGTGGCACCGCCCGCCCACAGCGATACGCCGTTCCAGGCGAACGGCAGCCACACCCGGCCGTCCTCGTGCTCCTGCGCGGGCCGGTCGAGGAGGAACGCCGGATGGAGCGCGGCATCCAGCAGTGCCGGGTGGATACCGAATCCCTCGGGTTCTCCGGCGGCCTCGGGCAGCGCCACTTCGGCGAACACATCCGCGCCATTCCGCCACACCGCTCGCAGGCCACGGAACGACGGCCCGTAGGCGTACCCCGACGCCGCGGCGCGCTCGTAGAACCCGTCGAGCCGTACGGGCTCCGCGCCCGCCGGGGGCCATACCCCGCCCGGCTCGTCCACCGGGCCCCGCGCGGGGCTCTGCGGGGACGGCGGACTCAGGACGCCCTCGGCATGGCATACCCAGCCCGGTTCGGCACCGGGCTCGACATCGCGGTCGGGCCGGGAGTACACCCGCACATCACGCCGCCCGTCCTCGGTGGCCAGGCCGACCACCACCTGGACGCGCAGCCCACCGGACGCGGGCGGGGCGAGCGGGACCTGGAGCGCCAGCTCCTCCACCCCGCCGCAACCCGCCTCATCGGCTGCCCGCAGCGCCCACTCCACCAGCGCCGCGCCCGGCGCCAGCACGGCGCCCGCCATCACATGCTCGGCCAGCCAGCCCCCGGCGCCACCGGCCGAGATCCGGCCGGTGAGCACCAGCCCGCCATCGGCGAGCCCGACGACCGCCGGCAGCTGCGCATGCTCGACCCGCTGCAACCCGGCCGCGCCCACATCCCCGACGCCACCGCCCTGGGCCAGCCAGTAGCGCTCGCGCTGGAAGGCGTACGTGGGCAGGTCGACCGTCCGGGGCGCCGGGCCGGCCGGGAACCAGCGGGCCCAGTCGACATCGGTGCCATGGGTGTGCAGTTGGGCGAGGGTGTGGCCGAGTGCGTGACCATCGGGTCGCTTACGGCTCAAGGTGGCGGTGACCAGCGGAGTCGGCCGACCGGCCCCGGCTCCGCCCTCGTGGGCGTCGGCGTCGGCCGTCGCGTCGTCGGCGGTGAGGTGCTGAAGGGTGTGCTGGGTCGCGGTGGCGAGGACGGGGTCGGGGCCGAGTTCGAGGAAGACGCCGGTTTCGGGCGCGATATGAGCGACGGCGGGGTGGAAGCGGACGGGTTGGCGGATGTGGCGCACCCAGTAGCCGGGGGTGGCCATCTCCTCGTCGGCCGGCTCACCGGTGAGGTTGCTGAGCACCGGAAGGGTGGGCCGGTGGAAGGTCAGGCCGTCGATGGTCTGCGCGAACGGCTCCAGGATGGAGTCCATCAGCGGGGAGTGGAAGGCGTGGCTGACGGTCAGGGTCCTGGTCTTGCGGCCCTTCGCCGCCCAGACGTCGCCGATGTCGGCGACCAGCTCGACCGGGCCGGAGACGACGGTGTTGCCGGGGGTGTTCAGGGCGGCGATGCCCACCTGGCCGTCGTATCGGGCCAGGTCCTCGGCGAGCTCGTCGGCGGTGGCCGCGATGGTGACCATGCCTCCGCCCTCGGGAAGCCCACCCATCAGGGTGGCGCGGGCGGCGACGAGACGGCAGGCGTCGGGGAGGTCGAAGACTCCGGCGATGTGGGCGGCCGCGATCTCGCCGATGGAGTGGCCGATGACCGCGTCGGGGCGTACGCCGAGTGAGTCGAGCAGGCGGGCCAGGGCAATATGCAGGACGAACAGTCCGGCCTGGGCGTAGGTGGTGTGGTCCAGCAACCCCGGCCGCTCGGCCACACCGTGGAAAACCACGTCGCGAAGGGGATGTTCCAGGTGGGGGTCGAGCAGCCCGCAGACCTCGTCGAACGCCGTGGCGAACACCGGGAACCGTTCGTACAGCCCGGCCCCCATCCCCTGCCGCTGGCTGCCCTGACCGCTGAAAAGCCACACCGTCTTGCCCGTCGCCGCGCCACGGTCGGGGAGCACCACCCCCGGATGTGGCTCACCGCTCGCCAGGGCCTCCACGGCGGCCAACACCTCGGCACGGTCATCGCCCAACGCCACCGCCCGGTGCTCGAACAGCGATCGCGTGGTGGCAAGTGACCAGCCCACCTCGACCGCCGTCAGCTCGGGGGAGTTGGCCATGCGTTCGGCCAGCGCGGCGGCCTGGCCGCGCAGCGCCTCCGCACTCCGCGCGGACAGCGTCCATGGAACCGCCCGCATATCGGGGGAGATCACGGGTTCGGTGGTGACACGCTCGACCGGCTCGGGGGCCTGTTCCAGAAGGAGATGGGCGTTGGTGCCGGAGGCGCCGAACGAGGACACACCGGCCCGCCGCGGCCGCTCACCATTCGGCCACTCCACCGCCTCGGTCAGCAGCCGCACCGCACCGCTGTCCCAGTCCACATGCGGGCTCGGCTCATCGATATGCAGGGAGGCAGGCAGCGTGCCGTGGCGCATGGCCTGCACCATCTTGATGACGCCTGCCACACCCGCCGCCGCCTGGGCATGGCCGATGTTGGACTTGATCGAGCCGAGCAGCAGCGGCTGCCCGGCGGGGCGATCCTGACCATAGGTGGCCAGCAGCGCCTGCGCCTCGATCGGATCACCCAGCGTCGTACCCGTGCCATGCGCCTCCACCGCATCGACATCCGAGACCGTCAACCCGGCGCTCGCCAGCGCCTGGCGGATGACTCGCTGCTGCGAGGGACCGTTCGGCGCCGTGAGCCCGTTGGACGCACCGTCCTGGTTGACGGCGGAGCCACGGATCACGGCCAGGACGTCGTGACCGTTGCGCCGGGCGTCCGACAGCCGCTCCAGCAGCAGAACGCCCACGCCTTCGCTCCAGCCGGTGCCATCGGCGGCGGCCGCGAAGGGCTTGCACCGGCCATCGGGAGCCAGACCGCGCTGGCGGGAGAAACCGGTGAACACATCCGGGGTGGCCATCACCGTCACCCCACCTGCCAGGGCCAGGGTGCACTCGCCCTGCCGCAACGCCTGCGCCGCCAGATGCATCGCCACCAACGACGACGAACACGCCGTATCCACCGTCACCGCAGGACCCTCAAAGCCCAGCGTGTACGCCACCCGGCCCGACACCACGCTGCCCGAACTGGCCAGCATCGCGTAGCCTTCCAAGCGCGCGTCGCCGCCGCTGAGCCCGGCCGCGTAGTCGTGATACATCACGCCCGCGTACACCCCGGTCGGGCTGCCCTTCAGCGTCACCGGGTCGATCCCCGCCCGCTCCAGCACCTCCCACGACGCCTCCAGCAACAGCCGCTGCTGCGGATCGGTGGCCAGCGCCTCCCGCGGATTGATCCCGAAGAACGCCGCGTCGAACGCATCGGCGTCGTACAGGAACCCGCCTTTGCGCGCGTACGAGGTGCCGGGGTGGTCCGGGTCGGGGTGGAAGAGCCCGTCCAGGTCCCAGCCTCGGCCGGTCGGAAACTCCCCGATGGCGTCACGGCCCGAGGCGACCAGATTCCAGAGCTCCTCCGGGGAGCTGACCCCGCCCGGGAATCGGCAGGTCATCGCGACGATGGCGATCGGCTCATCTGCGTCGGCCGCCGTTACGACGGGCGCGTGCGCGGCCGACCCGGCGGTCTCGCCGGTCAGCCGGGTGCACAGATACTCCGCCAGCACCCGAGGCGTCGGATAGTCGAACACCAGCGTCGCCGGCAACCGCAACCCCGTCACCACCGACAACCGATTACGCAACTCCACCGCCGTCAACGAATCAAAACCCAACTCCTTGAACGCGGCATCCACCCGCACCTCACCGGCAGAACCAAACCCCAACACCACCGCCACACCACCCCGCACCACCTCCACCACCACATCCAACCGAGCACCAGCCCCCAACCCCACCAACCGCGCAGCCAACCCCGAAACCCCTGACTCACCAGCCGCCATCCGCCGCCCGGTACGACCGGCCACCAAACCCCGCAACACCGCAGGAAGATCCCCACCAGCCACCCCGGCCGGATCGACGGCGGCGGCGACACACAACGGGCCACCCTGCGCACAGGCGGCGTCGAGCAGGCCCAGCGCCTTCTCGCTGGACATCGCGGCGATGCCCGAGCGGGACATCCGAGCCCGGTCCGTCGCGGCGAGCTTTCCGGTCATCTCGCTGGACTGGGCCCACAGGCCCCAGGCCACCGACAGCCCGGGAAGGCCACGGGCCTGACGGTGGGCGGCGAGGGTGTCACAAAAGGCGTTCGCCGCCGCGTAGTTGGCCTGGCCCGGGCTGCCCATCACCCCAGCGGCCGATGAGAACATCGCGAACAGGGACAGCGGAAGGTCGGCGGTGGCGGCGTGCAGATGCGCCGCGCCCGTGGCCTTGGCCGCCCACACCCGGGCCAGCCGTTCGGGTGTCTGCGAGGTCATCACCGCGTCGTCGAGCAGCCCCGTGGCATGGATGACACCGGTCAGCGGATGCTCGGCATCGACCCCCGCCACCAGCTCGGCCACCGCCGAAGCGTCCGTGACATCCACGGCGGCGACCCGCACCCGCGCACCCAGCCCTTCCAGGCGGGTGGCCAGTTCGCGGGCCCCCGGGGCGTCCGGCCCGCGACGGCTCGCCAGGAGCAGATGGCCGACCTGCCAGGTGCGCACCAGATGCTCGGCCACCAAGCCGCCCAGGGTGCCGGTGCCGCCCGTCACCAGCACGGTGCCGTCAGGATCGAGCGCCACGGGGGTGTCCCGCTCCTCCGGACCGCTGTCGGCGGAGGCACGGACCAGCCGTGGCACCCACGCGCGGCCGTCCCGTACGGCCAACTGCGGCTCATCCAGGTCCACCGCCTGTGTGATGGCGTCCCGCAGGTGGAGGCCGCGGGCTCGATCTACATCCAGTTCGAGGTCGAGATCCAGTCCGAGGTCGAGATCCAGTCCGAGGTCGAGCAGAACGAAGCGTCCCGGGTTCTCCGCCTGCGCGCTCCGCAGGAGACCCCACAGCGCGGCGGCAGCCGCATCCGTACCGCCCTCGGCGTCGGTGACGGCGACCGCGCCTCGCGTCACCACGACCAACCGGGCATCGGCCAGCCGCGGCTCGGCCAGCCACTTCTGCACCAGTCCCAGGGCGTGTTGTGCCACCACCAGACCAGCAGCCGCCATATCGGTCGCGGTGTCGGCGTCGACGTCCGAGCGCGGGAACTCGGCGAGAACCACGGCCGGGACCGGCTTCCCGTCATCGAGTGCCGCGAGAAGCTCCTCCAGATCCGGATGCGCCCCCTCGGTCGCCAGCACCGCCCAATCATCGCGACCGGCCACCGGCCCCTCGGCCCCTGTGGGCTGCGGCAGTGGCGTCCAGTCCAGAACGAACAGACCGTCCACACCACGCGCCGCCGCAGCCCCCCGCAACTGCTCTACGGGCGCCGGTCGCGTCACCAGGGAGTCGACCGTCAGAACGGGGTCGCCCACGGCATCGGCCACCACCAGCCGCAGCCCGCGCTCACCCTCGGCGCCGTCCCCATGCGGGGTGAGCCGCACGCGTACCGTGCTCGCTCCAGCGGCCCACAACGACACCCCGTTCCAGGCAAACGGCAGCAGCACCTGGCCGCCGCCGTCCCGCTCCCGCTCGGATCCGGTGTCGAGCAGGAGGGCCGGGTGCAGGGCCGCGTCGAGTAGGGCCGGGTGGATACCGAAGCCGTCGGCGTCCCCCGCCGCCTCGGGCAGCGCCACCTCGGCCAGCAGGTCGGCGCCGTCCCGCCACACGGCGCGCAGCCCCTGGAACGACGGCCCGTACGCATAGCCCGCCGCCTCGGAACGCTCGTAAAACCCCTCCAGATCCACCGGTTTCGCACCCGCCGGAGGCCATGTTCCGCCCAGTCCCTCGGCCGACCGGCCCGCGCCTTCCGGTGCCGGGCTCAGCACCCCTTCGGCGTGGCACAGCCAGCCCACATCGGCGCCCGCATCGCCCTCGCCGTCCGGACGAGAGTAGATCCGCACATCGCGCCGCCCGTCCGCCGCCGCGGCGCCCACCACCACCTGGATGCGCAGCCCGCCCGACTCCGGCAGCACCAACGGCACCTGGAGAGCCAGCTCCTCGATCCCACCGCAGCCGACCTCGTCGGCAGCCCGCAGTGCCCACTCCACCAGCGCAGCGCCCGGGGCCAGGACTGCGTTCGCCACGATGTGTTCGCCAAGCCAATCGTCACCGCCACCGGCCGAGATACGCCCGGTGAGCAGGTGGGTGCTGCCATCGGCCAGCTCCACGGCGGCTCCGAGCAACGGATGGTCCGCGGCGACGAGGCCGAGGCCGCTGGGGTCGCCGACCGCGCCCGAGCCGTTCATCCAGTAACGCTGGTGCTGGAAGGCGTACGTGGGTAGATCGACGGTACGAGGGGTGGGGTCGTCCGGGAACGCGGCCCTCCAGTCGACGTCGACCCCGGCGATGAACGCCTGGGCGAGCGAATGGAGGAGCTGGGCCCGGCCACCGTGATCACGACGCAGAGTCGGCACGGTGACGGCCGCGACCTCCGCTTCCTCGAAGGTCTCCTGCAGGCCGAGAGTGAGCACGGGATGCGTACTGGCCTCGATGAACACCCGATGCCCGTCCGCCAGCAACGCCTGAACGGCATCGGTGAACCGCACCCGCTCCCGCAGATTCGCCACCCAATAGCCCGTGTCCAGGCCGGTGGTAACAACACGACCACCGGTCACGGTCGAATAGAACGCCGTACCCGAACCCGACGTATCAAGCGGACGAACACCGGCCAGAACCTCGCTCAGCTCATCGCGGATCTCCTCCACCTGAGGACCATGCGAGGCATAATCCACCTCGATCAACCGCGCCCGCTCCCCCACCTCCTGACACGCGGCCACGACAGCGGCCACCTGCTGGGGTGGTCCCGAAACCACTGTGGAGGAAGGTCCGTTGACTGCGGCCACGCCTACACCAGCGGTTTGATCGCCCAGGTCGGAGAGCAACTGGCCCGCCCGCTCCTCACCCACACCGAGCGACGCCATCGCCCCACCACCGGCCAACCGCCGCAACGCCCTGCTCCGCAGCGCCACCACCTTGGCACCGTCTTCCAGGGACAGCGCTCCCGCGACGACAGCCGCCGCGATCTCACCCTGGCTATGACCCACCACCGCCGCAGGACGCACCCCATACCCCGCCCACACCCCAGCCAACGACACCATCACCGCCCACAACACCGGCTGCACCACATCCACCCGCCCCAAATCCGCCGCACCCTCCACACCACGCAACACATCCATCAGCGACCACTCCACATACGGCCCCAGCGCCCGCTCACACTCCCCCACCCGCGCCGCAAACACCGGCGACACTTCCAGCAGCTCGGCGCCCATACCGGCCCACTGCGAACCCTGACCCGGAAACACCAGCACCGGACCCACATCACCCACCAACGCCGCCGCACCCGACTCCACCACACCCGGATGCGACACACCCCCGCCAACGCCTCCACCGCCGCCACCAACTCACCACAGCCCTCACCCACCACCACCGCCCGATGCTCAAACACCGACCGCGTCGTCACCAACGACCACCCCACATCAACGGACGACAGCTCCGCCGCACCACCCACCCGCTCAGCCAACGCCGCCGCCTGCCCCCGCAACGCCTCCACACTCCGGGCCGAGAGCACCCACGGAACCACCCCACCGCCAACAGCAGCCGCACCCACCTCCGGCACGGCCCCGTCAGGAGCCTGCTCCACGATCACATGCGCATTGGTGCCGCTGATCCCAAACGCGGAGACCCCGGCCCGGCGCGGCTGCTCGTTCCTCGGCCACTCCACCGGGTCTGTGAGCAGCCGTACCGCGCCGCCGGACCAGTCCGCGTGCGGGGTCGGCTCATCGACGTACAGCGTGGCGGGCAGCAGTTCATGGCGCAGCGCCATCACCATCTTGATCACACCGGCGACACCCGCCGCACCCTGCGTATGGCCAATGTTGGACTTCAGCGAGCCGAGCCACAGCGGCCGGTCCTCCGACCGGTCCCGGCCGTACGCGGCGAGCAGCGCCTCGGCTTCGATCGGGTCGCCGAGTGTGGTGCCCGTACCATGTGCCTCCACCGCGTCCACCTCGGCGGAGGAGAGCTGGGCGTTGATCAGGGCCTGGCGGATCACCCGCTGCTGGGACGGGCCGTTGGGCGCGGTCAGCCCGTTGGACGCGCCGTCCTGGTTGATGGCCGAGCCACGGATCACCGCGAGCACCTGATGTCCGTTGCGTTGTGCGTCGGAGAGCCGCTCGAGCAGCAGGAGCCCGACGCCCTCCGAGAAGCCCGTGCCGTCGGCGGCGGCGGCGAAGGGCTTGCAGCGGCCGTCGGGGGCCAGTCCGCGCTGGCGGGAGAATTCCACAAAAGTGTTCGGGGTGGTCATCACGGTCACGCCGCCGGCCAGGGCCAGGGTGCATTCGCCCTGCCGCAGCGCCTGGCAGGCGAGGTGCATGGCGACCAGCGATGACGAGCAGGCGGTGTCCACCGTCACCGCGGGCCCTTCCAGGCCGAGAGTGAAGGCCACTCGGCCGGAGACGACGCTCAGGGTGTTCCCGGTGAGCAGATATCCTTCCGCGCTCTTTTCGATCTGCGGGGTGCCGAAGCCGAGAATTCCGGCGCCCGCGTAGACCCCGGTGGGGGTGCCCTTCAGCGAGGTGGGATCGAATCCGGCGCGTTCGAGCAACTCCCAGGATACTTCGAGCAGTTGGCGCTGCTGGGGTTCGGCCGCCAGGGCCTCGCGCGGGCTGATGCCGAAGAAGGCGGCGTCGAAGCCGTCGGCCCGGTCCAGGAATCCGCCGTGGCGGACGTAGCTGGTGCCGGAGTGGTCGGGGTCCGGGTGGTAGAGGGCCTCGGGGTGCCAGCCGCGGTTGGTCGGGAACTCCCCGATCGCGTCCCCGCGCGAGGCGACCAGCTCCCACAGGTCCTCGGGCGAGGCGATCCCGCCGGGGAACCGGCAGGCCATGCTCACGATGGCCACCGGCTCCTGCGATCGCTCCTCCATCTCGCGAAGCCGTCGACGCGTCTGCCCCAGATCGGCCGTGACCTTCTTGAGGTACTGGCGGAGCTTCTCTTCGGTACCCGACATCAGTTCCGCGCCTCCATCAGGGCAGTTCACGGTCAATGAGCTCGAACATCTCGTCGTCCGAGGCGGCTTCGAGGGCGTCGAAGTCGGTCGCGTCGGCCGGGGCTCCGGACTCGCCGCCGTTCCATGTCGCCAGCAGGGCGCCCAGTCGTTTGGCGATCCGCTGCCGGCCTTCGTCGTCCGTGACGAGGGTGGCCAAGGTGGTGTCCAGCCTGGCCAGCTCGCCGAGGACCGGGTCGACGGCGTCCCGGCCCGGCGCGGCTCCGTCGCCGGGTGCCAGCCGTTCCAGCAGGTAGTCGGCGAGTACGGCCGCCTCCGGGTAGTCGAAGACGAGGGCGGCGGGCAGCCGCAGACCGGTGGCGGCGGCGAGCCGGTTGCGCAGTTCGACGGCGGTCAGCGAGTCGAAGCCCAGCTCCTTGAAGCTGGCCTCGGCCTGTACCGCGTCCACATCGGCGTGTCCGAGGACCGTGGCGGCGTGGCCACGGACCAGGTTGAGCACGAGTCGGTGCCGTTCGGCCGGGGACAGGCCCGCGAGCCGGGCGCCCCAGTCGACCTGGCGGCCTTCCCCGGCCGCCGCCGCGGTGCGCCGCCCGGTGCCGCCACCGCCGCCCGTGGCGGCCAGGGCGCGCAGCGTGGCGGGCAGGCTGTCGGCGGGCAGTCCGGCGAGGGTGCGGGTGTTCACGTGGGCGGCGACCAGGTGGTCACCGCCGTGCTGGACGGCGGCGTCGAGCAGGGCCAGGCCGTGCCGGGTGCTCAGGGCGGCGACGCCGGTACGGGACATGCGGGCCAGATCCGCCTCGGCCAGGTGTCCGGTCATTCCGCTGGCGTCCGCCCACAGGCCCCACGCGATCGATACGCCGGGCAGCCCGGCGGCGCGCCGATGGGCGGCGAGTGCGTCGCAAAAGGCGTTGGCCGCCGCGTAGTTGGCCTGTCCGGGGCTGCCGAGTGTGCCCGCGGCGGAGGAGAAGAGGACGAAGATGCCGAGCCGCAGATGGGCCGTGGCCGTGTGCAGATGGGCCGCGGCCGTGGCCTTGGCCGTCCAGACCCGTGCCAGCCGTTCGGGGGTCTGTGAGGTCACCACCGCGTCGTCCAGCACACCGGTGGCGTGGATGACTCCGGTCAGCGGATGCCCGGGGTCGATGCCCGCCACCAGCTCCGCCACCGCCGTGGCGTCGGTGACATCCGCCGCGGCGAGGCGCACCCGCGCGCCCAGCCCCTCCAGGCGGGCGGCCAGGTCGCGGGCGCCCGGGGCGTCCGGACCGCGCCTGCTCACCAGCAGCAGATGGCCGATCCCCCAGGTGCGGACGAGGTGTTCGGCGATGTAGGCGCCCAGGGTGCCGGTGCCGCCCGTGATCAGTACCGTGCCGTCCGGGTCGACCGCGGCGGGTACGTCCAGCACCAGCTTGCCGGTGTGCCGGGCCTGGCTCAGCTGCCGTAGCGCGTCCCGCGCCCGGCTGAGCGGCCACGGACGTACGGGGGCGGGCCGCAGCGCTCCGGCCGCGAACAGCTCGCTCACTTCGCGCAGCATTTCCCCGATGCGGTCCGGCCCGGCGTCGGGCACCAGGTCGAAGGCGCGGTAGCGGACGCCCGGATGCGTGGCCGCGAGGTGCTCGGGAGCGCGGATGTCGGTCTTGCCCATCTCGGAGAGCCGTCCGCCGTCGGCCAGCAGCCGCAGGGAGGCGTCGACGTACGGCCCGGCGAGGCTGTTGAGCACCACATCGATGCCACGTCCGCCGGTGGCCTCGCGGAACACCTCCTCGAAGTCCAGGTCGCGCGAGGAGGCGCGATGCGCCTGGTCGATGCCCATGTCCTCGAGCACCCCGTGCTTGCCGGGGCCGGCCGTGGCATAGACCTCGGCGCCCAAGTGGCGGGCGATCTGCACCGCCGCCATGCCGACACCGCCGGTCGCTGCGTGGATCAGCACCGTTTCGCCGTCCCGCAGCCCGGCCAGGTCCACCAGCCCGTACCAGGCGGTGAGGAACACCACCGGTACGGCGGCCGCCTGCCGGAAGCTCCAGCTGTCGGGGATCGGCACGACCATGCGCGCGTCCGCCACCGCCCAAGGGCCGAACGCGCCCTCGAACAGGCCCATGACCCGGTCGCCCACCGCGAGCGCGGTCACCTCCGGGCCGATGTCCACGACGATGCCCGCGCCCTCGCTGCCGCGGAACACCCCGCCTCCGGGGTACATCCCGACGACGATCAGCGCATCGCGGAAGTTCATGCCCGCCGCGTGCACCGCGATCCGGACCTCTCCCGGCCCCAGCGGCGCCAGCGCCTCGGGGCACGGCACGGGCGTCACATTGTCCACGGTGGACGCGCCCCGCACGGCGAGTCGCCACGCGGGCTCTCCCACCGGGCCCACCAGGCCGCCGCTGCCGGGGCCGCCCGCGCGGATCAGACGGGGCGCCCACACCCGGCCGGAGCCCACCGCCACCTGCGGTTCGTCCAGGGCGACGGCCCTCAGTACACCGTCCAGCACCGCCGCGCCGATCTCGTCGGCGTCGGGCGCGCCGTGCGGTTCGCGGTCGAGCAGGACGAACCGCTCCGGGTTCTCCGCCTGCGCGCTGCGCAGCAGCCCCCACACCGCGGCACCGGCCGCGTCCACGACTCCGGCGTCGGAGTCCTCCGCCACCGGGCCGCCGGCCGCGACCGCGCCGTGTGTCACCACCACCAAACGGCTCTCGGCCAGCCGGGGTTCGGCCAGCCAGCCCCGCAGCAGGTCCAGGGTCCGCCGCACGGCCGTCAGGGCATCGGCTTCGGTGGCCCCGATGTCCACGGCCGTCGTCGAGGCCGGTACGGCGGTCAGCGCCACCGAGGGCGCGGGTGTTCCGGCGTCGAGCGCCGCGACCAGCGACTCCAGGTCCGGGTGGCGGACCACGCCCGGTGGGGTCCATTCCACGGTCTCGGGGCCCAGCGCCACCCAGCCGCCCTCCCCGGCCACTGGCTCGGGCAGCCCCGTGTCAACGCCGGGCGCCGCCTCGGGGAGCGGGATCCAGTCGAGGGTGAACAGTCCGTCCACGGCGCCTCGGCCGGCGGTTCGCAGCTGATCCGTACGGGCGGGGCGCAGCACCAGCGAGTCGACCGTCAGGACCGGGTCGCCGACGGCGTCGGCCACGGTCAGCCGCAGCGCCCGCTCGCCGTCCGCGCCCTGCTCACGCGGAGACAGCCGGACGCGTACGGTGGTCGCTCCGGCGGCCCACAGCGACACCCCGTTCCAGGTGAACGGCAGCCACACCTGGTCAGGGTCGCGCTCCTGCTCGGTCCCGGCGGCGAGCATGCCCGCCGGGTGCAGCGCGGCGTCCAACAGCGCCGGATGGATGCCGAATCCGGCCCGGTCGCCCGCCACATCGGGCAGCGCCACCTCGGCCAGCACATCAGCGCCGTCGCGCCACAGCTTCCGGACGCCCTGGAACGCGGGCCCGTATCCGTATCCGGCGGCCGCTGCGCGCTCGTAGAAGCCATCCGTGTCCACCGGCTCCGCGCTCGCCGGGGGCCAGGCTCCGGCGGGCTGGGGTGCCGGTTCGCCGTGCGGGCCGAGTACGCCGACCGCATGGCACACCCAGACCGGGTCCGTAGTGGTCTCGGCGTCGCGGTCGGGCCGGGAGTACACCCGTACGTCGCGGCGGCCGTCGTCGGCGGCCTCGCCCACCACCACCTGGACGCGCAGCCCGCCGGTGTCGGGGAGGACGAGCGGGACCTGCAGGGCGAGTTCCTCGACCGTACCGCAGCCCGCCTCGTCGGCGGCCCGAAGCGCCCATTCGACCTGGGCCGCGCCCGGCACCAGCCGGGCGCCCGCCACCACGTGTTCGCCGAGCCAGCCCTCGCCGCCACCGGCGGTCAGCCGTCCGGTGAGCAAATGGGCGCTGCCGTCGGCGAGCTCCACGGCCGCGCCGAGCAGCGGGTGATCTGCGGAGACCAGGCCGAGGTCGGTGGGGTCGCCACCCTGGCCGGCGGTACCTTCGAGCCAGTAGCGCTCACGTTGGAAGGCGTAGGTGGGCAGCGGCACCGTGCGGGGCGCGGGGTCGGTGGGGAAGAGGGTGGTCCAGTCGACCTCGGCTCCCGCGGTGAACGCCTGGGCCAGCGACCGCACCAGCTGGGCGAGATCGCCGTGGTCCCGGCGCAGGGTCGGTACGGTGGCGGCGGGAACGCCTGCCTCCTCGAAGCTCTCCTGCATGCCGACCGTGAGGACGGGGTGAGTGCTGGCCTCGATGAACACCCGGTGGCCATCGGCCAGCAGCGCCTGGATCGTCTCGGCGAACCGCACGCGCTCCCGCAGATTCCGCACCCAATAGCCCGTGTCCAGCACGGAGGGAACGGCCCGGCCACCGGTCACGGTGGAGTAGAAGGCCACCCCGGACCCGGACGCGCCGACCGGCTCAACTCCCCTCAGCAGTGCGGTGAGTTCTTCGGCGATCTCGTCGACCTGGGGACTGTGCGAGGCGTAGTCCACCTCGATCGTCCGGGCGCGTTCCCCGATGCCACGGCAGGCGGCAACGGCGGCGGCCACCTGCTCCGGCGGCCCGGACACCACAGTGGAGGCGGGGCCGTTCACGGCGGCCACGACCACGGCGGCGGCGCGGTCGCCGAGCCCGGACAGCAGCTCCGTGGCCTGTTCCTCACCTACGCCGAGGGAGGCCATGGCCCCGCCACCGGCCAGTTGGCGCAGCGCGCGGCTGCGAAGGGCCACGATCCGGGCGCCGTCCTCCACGGTGAGCGCCCCGGCCACGCAGGCGGCGGCGATCTCGCCCTGGCTGTGGCCCACGACGGCGGCGGGCCGCACTCCGTGGCCTGCCCATACGGCGGCCAGGGACACCATCACCGCCCACAGGACGGGCTGCACCACATCCACCCGGCTCAGATCGCCCGCGCCGTCCACGCCGCGCAGCACATCGGTGAGCGACCAGTCGACGTGGGGCGCGAGCGCTCGTTCGCACTCCGCCACCCGGGCGGCGAACACCGGGGAGGCGTCCAGCAGTCCGGCGCCCATCCCGATCCACTGCGAGCCCTGGCCGGGGAAGACCAGCACCGGGCCCGCGCCGCCCGTGGTGGCGGCCGTGCCCGTGTGCACCACGCCCGGGTGGGTCTCGTCGGCCGCCAACGCCTCGACGGCCGCCAACAGTTCGCCGCGGCTCTCGCCGACCACCACGGCGCGGTGGTCGAAGAGGGTGCGGGAGCGGATGAGGGACCAGCCCACCTCGACGGGCGAGGCGAAGGACCAGCCCACTTCGACGGGCGAGGCCATGGGTCCGGTGGCCAGCCGCGCGGCCAGTGCCCGAGCCTGGTCCCGCAGGGCCTCGGTGCCCCGCGCGGACAGCACCCAGGGCACCACCCGAAAGCCGTCGGGATCGGGCTCGCGCTCGGTGTGTTGGGCCTGTTCGGGGGCCTGTTCGAGGATCACATGGGCGTTGGTGCCGCTGATGCCGAAGGAGGAGACACCCGCGCGCCGGGGCCGCTCGGCCCGTGGCCATTCGACCGCCTCGGTCAGCAGCCGCACTCCGTCGTCGTCCCATTCCACATGCGGGCTGGGTGCGTTGATGTGGAGGGAGGCGGGCAACAGCCCGTGGCGCATCGCCATGACCATCTTGATCACACCCGCCACACCCGCGGCGGCCTGCGTATGCCCGATGTTGGACTTGATGGAGCCGAGCCACAGCGGCCGTCCCTCCGGCCGCTGCTGCCCGTAGGTGGCCAGCAGTGCCTGGGCCTCGATGGGGTCGCCGAGCGTGGTGCCCGTGCCATGGGCCTCCACCACATCGACGTCCGCCGGGGAGAGGCGTGCGGTGGCCAGGGCCTGGCGGATCACCCGCTGCTGGGAGGGCCCGTTCGGAGCGGTCAGGCCGTTGGAGGCGCCGTCCTGGTTGATGGCCGACCCCCGGATCACCGCCAGCACCTCACGGCCGTTGCGGCGCGCGTCCGACAGCCGCTCCAGGACGAGCAGACCGATGCCCTCGCCCCAGCCGGTGCCGTCGGCCGTCGCGGCGAACGGCTTGCAGCGGCCGTCCGGGGCCAGTCCGCGCTGCCGCGAGAACTCCACGAAGGTGTTCGGTGTGGCCATCACGGTCACCCCGCCGGCCAGGGCCAGGGTGCACTCCCCCTGCCGCAGGGCCTGTGCCGCGAAGTGCATGGCCACCAGCGATGAGGAACACGCCGTGTCCACCGTCACCGCGGGCCCCTCCAGCCCGAGGGTGAACGCCACCCGGCCGGAGGCGATGCTCGGTGTGCTGCCGGTCATCAGACGACCCTCGACGCCCTCCGGGGTGCGGCCCAGGAAGCGGCTGCCGTAGTCGTCGTACATGACCCCGGTGATCACCGCGCTCCGGCTGCCCCGCAGGGTCACCGGATCGATGCCCGCGCTCTCGAACGCCTGCCACGCGGTCTCCAGGAGCAGCCGCTGTTGGGGGTCGGTGGCCAGCGCCTCGCGCGGGGAGATCCCGAAGAACTCGGCGTCGAACCGCGGGGCCTCGTAGAGGAATCCGCCCTCGCGGGCGTAGCTGGTGCCGGTGTGGTCCGGGTCGGGGTCGAAGAGGCCGGCGAGGTCCCAGCCGCGGTCCGCGGGGAACTCCCCGATCGCGTCGACACCCTCGGCCACCAGCCGCCACAGCTCCTCGGGTGAGCCGACACCGCCCGGATAGCGGCAGGCCATGCCGACGATGGCGATCGGGTCGTCGTCGGCCGCCACGAGGGTGGCCGTCGGCGGCAGCGGTTTCTCGGCCGCGCTCCCGACCAGCCGCTCGCGCAGGAAGCGCACCAGGGCGTCGGGGGTCGGATAGTCGAAGATGACGGTGGCCGGGATCCGGGTGCCGGTGGCCGCGTTGAGCCGGTTGCGCAGGTCCAGCGCCGTCAGCGAGTCGAAGCCGAGGTCTTGGAACGCCCTGCCCAGTTCGATGGCCTCCGGCGCGGGGTGGGCCAGCACGGTGGCGACCTGTTCGCGTACCAGCTCTCCGATGAGCCGGTCCTGCTCCTCGGTGGACAGCCCGGCGAGCCGCCCGGACAAGGAGCTCGTCCCGGTGTTCCGCGCGGCCTTCGTGGGGACGTGCACCAGCCGCCGCAGTACGGGCGGAAGTGGCCCGGCGGCGGCCCGGGTGCGCAGCGCCGCGAGGTCGAAGCGCGCGGGGACGAGGGTGGGGTGGTCGATGGTGAGCGCCGTGTCGAGCAGCGTGAGTGCCTGCTCGTTGGAGACGGGGGCGATTCCGGAGCGGGCCATCCGGGCGAGGTCGGCGTCGTCCAGGTGGCCGGTCATGCCACCGGCGGACGCGAGCAGCCCCCAGGCCAGCGTGTGGGCCGTCCGCCCCTCGGCGCGGCGGTGCTCGGCGAGGGCGTTGAGGAACATGTTGGCCGCGGCGTAGTTGGCCTGGCCGCCGTTGCCCATGATGGAGGCGGCGGAGGAGAACATCACGAACGCGGCCGGGTCCATGTCCCGGGTCAGCCGGTGCAGATGCCATGCCGCGTCCAGCTTCGGGGCCAGTACGGTGTCGAGTTGCTCGGGGGTCATGGCGGTGACCACACCGTCGTCGAGCACCCCCGCGGCGTGGATGACGGCCGTCAGGGGATGCGCCGCGGGGAGGGTGGCGAGCAGCGCGGCCAGCGCCTCGGAGTCGGCGGCGTCACATGCGGCGATGCGTACGTCCGCCGCGCCCAGCGCGGTCAGATCGTCCGCGAAGGCGTCGATGTCCCCCGTGATGCCCCCGCGCCGGCTGACCAGCAGCAGGTGGCGGACACCGTGTGCGGTGACCAGGTGCCGGGCGACCAGCCGGCCCAGCGCTCCGGTGCCACCGGTGATCAGTGCCGTGCCGTCCGGGTCGAGGGCGCGGGGCAGGGTGTCCTGATGGGGGCTCGGGCGGGGGGTCCTGATGGGGGGCGCGGGGCGGGGTGTCCTGGTCGGGGCGGACCTTGACCAGACGGGGCACATGGGCCGTTCCGGCCCGTACCGCCACCTCGGATTCGGCACCGGCGACGGCGGCCGGAAGGGCGGTGCGCAGCACATCGCGCGACGCGGTGTCATCGTCCAGGTCGAGCAGCAGGATGCGCTCCGGGTGTTCGGCCTGGGCGGCACGGACCAGGCCCCATACGGGCGCGGTGGCCAGGTCGGCGGGGCGGTCCCCGGGGCCGGTGGCGACCGCGCCGCGGGTGGCGATGACCAGCCGGGCCCCGCTGAACCGCTCGTCCATGAGCCAGGTGCGCAGCGCGCCGAGGACGTGGTGGACCGCCGCGCGGACACGGGCGGGCGTCTCGTCCGGGTGTGTCGCGGTGTCCGGTGCGTCGGGGCAGGCGAGGACGACGACGTCGGGGGCGGGCTGACCGTCGTCGAGGGCGGCCCGCAGGGCGGCCAGGTCCGGATAGGCCGGGAGGTCCGGTTCCTCCGGATGTTGGGATCCGACGGTGGCCCAACTCGCCGTGTGCGGGGCCGTGTCGGCCGAGACCGGATATGGCTGCCAGTCCAGGCGGTACAGCGGGGCGTCGGCCGTGGCGGCGCGGGCGGAGCGCCAGCGGTCGGCGGAGACCTCCCGCAGCCCGAGGGCGTCGATGGTGGCCACGGGCGCGCCGTGGTCGTCGGTCAGCCGCAGCGTGATGGTGTCCGGGGCGGTGGGGGTGATGCGTACGCGCAGCCGGGTGGCGCCGGTGGCGAGGAGCCGCACCCCGCTGAAGGAGAACGGCAGTCGGACGGTCCGCTCGGCGCCGTCGGGCGCGTGGTCGCCGCCGAAGAGTTCTTCCACCGGGTGCAGGGCGCTGTCGAGCAGGGCGGGGTGCAGTCCGTAGCCGTCGGCCTCGCCGCGCTGTTCCGGGGCCAGGCGTACCTCGGCGAACATCTCCTCGCCGAGCCGCCATGCGGTGTGCAGGCCGCGGAAGGCGGGCCCGTAGGTGTAGCCCTGCGCGGACAGCCGCTCGTACAGGTCCGCCACGTCGACCGGGGTGGCCCCGGCGGGTGGCCAGGCCGTGGCCCGCGGTTCGTCGTCGGGCGGTGGCGTGACCGTATCGGCCAGTACGCCGGTGGCGTGGTGGCGCCAGGCGGCCGGGGCATCCAGGGCCTCGCCACCCTCGTCGGCGGGGCGGGAGGCGATGGTGACGGTCCGTCGTCCGGTCTCGTCGGGCGCGGTGACGGCGAGCTGGATCCGTACCGCGCCGGAGGCGGGCAGGATCAGCGGCGTCTCCAGCGTGAGGTCGTCGAGCAGCTGGCAGCCGGTGTGCGCGGCGGCGAGGAGGGCCAGCTCCAGCAGGGCCGTACCGGGCAGGGGCACGCTGTCCGCGATGGTGTGGTCGGCGAGCCAGGCGTGGGTGTGCGGGGACAGCCGGCCGGTGAGCAGCAGCCCGCCGTCGGGCGTCCCCACGGCGGCCTGGAGCAGGGGGTGACCGGTCGGGCCGAGGCCGACGGCGCGTACGTCGGCCGTGGCGTTCGGGACGGGCCGCCAGTATCGCTGCCGCTGGAACCGGTAGGTGGGCAGGTCGACACGGCTCGCGTCCTCGGGGAGGGCGGCGGCGAAGTCGACCGCGGCGCCGTCGATGTGCGTCAGGGCGAGCGCGGTCAGCAGCGTACGGGGCTCGTCGCGGCCCGGGCGCAGGGCGGTGGCGAACACGGGCGCGCTGTCAGGAGTGTCGGGCGCGTCGGAGGCATCGGCAGTGGATGTCGCGGCGGCCAGGGCGTCCTGGGCCATCGTGGTGAGGACGGCGTCCGGGCCCAGTTCGAGGTAGCGCGTCACACCTTCGCCGTTCAGGGTGCGCAGACCGTCGTGGAACCGTACGGGCGCGCTGACGTGGCGTACCCAATACTCGGGGTCGCGGAGCTGCTCGGGGTCGGCCGGCCGGCCGGTGACGTTGGAGATCACCGGGATGCGCGGGGCGTGGTAGGTGAGCCGCCGCGCCACGTCGCGGAAGTCGTCGAGCATGGGATGGAGCAGGGGCGAGTGGAAGGCGTGGCTGACGCGGAGCCGCTTGGTGCGGTGCCCCTGCGCCTTCAGGGTGCGGGCGATCTCGTCGACGTCTTCCGTGGCTCCGGATACGACCACCGAGGTGGGGCCGTTGACCGCGGCGAGCGCAACGCGGTCCGCACGGTCCGCACGATCGGTGAGCAGGTGGAGGACCTGTTCCTCGGTGGCTTCGACGGCGACCATGGCACCGCCGGACGGCAGCGCCTGCATCAGCCGGCCGCGGGCGGCCACCAGGGTGCAGGCGTCGGGAAGGGACAGCACACCCGCCACATGCGCGGCCACCAGTTCACCGACGGAGTGGCCGGTGAGGAACGACGGGGTGAGACCGAACGACTCGACGAGCCGGAAGAGCGCGGTCTCCAGGGCGAAGAGGGCCGCCTGGGTCACACCGGTGCCGTGCAGGGCCCGCGCCTGGTCCGTGTCCTCGGCCGCGAAGAGGGAGTCGCGCAGCGGGTGACCGAGCAGCGGGTCCAGATGGGCGCAGGCGTCGTCGAGGGCGGCGGCGAACACATCGAAGGTCCGGTACAGCTCGCGGCCCATGCCGGGCCGTTGGCTGCCCTGCCCGGTGAACATGAAGGCGGTGCCGCCGGAGCGGGCCGCCACCGTGGTCCGGGTCAGCCCGGGGTGGCTACGGCCCTCGGCCAGGGCCCGCACGGCTGCGAGTAGTTCGTCGTGGTCCTCACCGATGGCCACGGCCCGGTGTTCGAAAGCCGAGCGGGTCCGGGCGAGCGACCAGGCCACATCGGCCGCCGGCAGCCCGGGGTAGGCGGTGAGATGTGCGGCGAGTGCCTCGGCCTGATCCCGTAACGCCTGGTCGGTGCGGGCGGACACCACCCAGGGCACTACGCGGCCGACCTGCGGCGCGGTGTCCGGGGTGGTCGGGCCGGGGGTCCGGTCCGGGGCGGAGGGCTCGTCGGCGGGAGGCTGTTCGAGCAGCAGATGGGCGTTGGTCCCGGAGATGCCGAAGGAGGATACCGCCGCCCGGCGGGGCCGCTCGCCACGGGGCCAGTCGACGGATTCGGTGAGCAGGCGCACGGCGCCGGTGTCCCATGCCACATGGGGCGTGGGCTGGTCGACGTGCAACGTGGCAGGCAGCGTCTCCTGCCGCATCGCCATGATCATCTTGATGACGCCGGCCACGCCCGCGGCGCCCTGGGTGTGCCCGATGTTTGACTTGACCGATCCCAGCCACAGCGGCCGGTCCTCGGACCGGTCCCGGCCGTAGGTGGTGAGCAGCGCATGGGCTTCGATGGGATCGCCGAGGCGGGTTCCGGTGCCATGTGCCTCCACCACGTCCACTTCGGCCGGGGACAGCCGTGCGTTCGCCAACGCCTGGAGGATGACGCGCTGTTGGGAGGGGCCGCTGGGCGCGGTCAGGCCGTTGGAGGCGCCGTCCTGGTTGATGGCCGAGCCCCGGATCACGGCGAGCACCTGATGGCCGTTGCGGCGTGCGTCGGACAGCCGCTCCAGCAGCACCAGGCCGACTCCCTCGGAGAACGCGGTGCCATCGGCGTCGGCGGAGAACGCCTTGCACCGGCCGTCGGGAGCCAGCCCGCGCTGCCGGGAGAACTCGGTGAAGACGTTCGGGATCGCCATCACCGTCACCCCACCGGCCAGGGCCAGGGTGCACTCGCCCTGCCGCAACGCCTGCCCCGCCAGATGCATCGACACGAGCGAGGACGAGCACGCGGTGTCCACCGTGACCGCGGGTCCCTCCAGGCCGAGGGTGTACGCCACCCGGCCGGAGAGCACACTGGGCGCGTTGCCCGTGACCAGGTAGCCCTCGGCGCTCTTCTCGATGTGCGGGGTGCCGAAGCCGGGAAGCGCGGTCCCGGCGTACACGCCCGTCGAGGTGCCCTTCAGCGAGAGCGGGTCGATTCCGGCGCGTTCGAGCAGCTCCCAGGCGACCTCCAGCAGCAGCCGCTGCTGCGGGTCGATGGCCAGCGCCTCGCGCGGGCTGATCCCGAAGAACTCGGGGTCGAACCGGTCGGCGTCGTAGAGGAAACCGCCCTCGCGGGCATGGCTGGTGCCGGGGTGGTCCGGGTCCGGGTGGAACAGTCCCTCCAGGTCCCAGCCGCGGTCGGCCGGAAACTCCCCCATGGCGTGTGCGCCGGAGGCGAGGAGCCGCCACAGCTTCTCGGGCGAGTCGGCCCCGCCCGGGTAGCGGCAGGCCATGCCGACCACGGCCACCGGCTCCTGGGAGCGGTCCTCCAACTCGCGCAGCCGCTGACGCGTTTCGTGCAGATCGCCTGCCACTCGCCTCAGATAGTCGACCAGCTTCTCTTCATTAGCGTGCGTCACAGAGGGTCACCCGGCCTTCAGCGAAGGGCGCGCCACGTTGTTCATGACAGGCCAAGTTCGTTGTCGATGAATTCCAGAACCTGATCGGCGGTCGCCACCTGCAACCGCTCCACGGCATTGGCGTCGTCCGCCTCCGCCGGCGAGCACATCGCCTTCCACTTGGACAGCAGGGTCTCCAGCCGGGCGGTGACCGCGCCGGAGTCCACGTCCTCGACGACGACGGTCGACAGGCTGTTCTCCAGCCTGACCAGCTCGTTGAGGACGGGATGGGGCTGGGGTACGCCGGGGCCCAGGGCGCCCGGCTCACCGTCCGGCGAGAGCTCCTGGCGCAGATGCTCGGCCAGCACCGCCGCCTCCGGGTGGTCGAAGACGAGGGCCGCGGGCAGCCGTAGTCCGGTGGCCGCGGCCAGCCGGTTGCGCAGCTCCACGGCGGTCAGCGAGTCGAAGCCGAGGTCCTTGAACGACGCGTCCGGCCGCACCACACCCGGATCGGCGTGGCCGAGCACCGTGGCCGCCTGGGTGCGCACCAGGTTGAGCAGCAGCCGGTGCTGTTCGGTGGACGGCAGCCCCCTGAGCCGGCCGGCCCAGTCGGTGTTCTGTCCACCGGCGGCCGCCGTGGGCCGGGCCCGGCCGCTGCCGCCGACGGTGGCGAGTGCCCGCAGGGGGGCCGGGAGGGCGCCGACGGGCTGCGCGGCGAGGGATCCGGTGTCCAGGTGGAGCGCCAGCAGATGGGGATGGCCGTGCCGGCAGGCCGCGTCGAGCAGCGCCAGCCCCTCCTCGGTGCTGTTGGCCTTGATGCCCAGACGGCCGATCCGGGCCAGATCGGCGTCGGCCAGCCGTGCGGTGAGACCGCTGGTGGCCGCCCAGAGTCCCCATGCCACCGAGAGCCCGGGGAGCCCGGCCGCCTGGCGGCGGGTGGCCAGGGCGTCGCAGAAGGCGTTGGCGGCGGCGTAGTTGGCCTGGCCGGGGGTGCCGAGATCGGAAGCGAAGGAGGAGAACAGGACGAACATGCCCAGCCGCAGATGTGCGGTGGCGGTGTGCAGCTGGGCCGCCGCCGCGGCCTTCGCCGCCCAGGCCCGCGCCAGCCGCTTCGGATCCTGCGAGGGCAGCATCGCGTCGTCCAGCGCCCCCGCCGCGTGTACGACACCGGTCAGGGGGTGTGCCGGGTCGACGCCCGTGAGGACTTCGGCCACTTGGGCGGCGTCGCCGATGTCGCAGGCGGCGATACGTACATCGGCCCCCAGGTCGGTGAGGTGGGCCAGCAGCTCCGCTGCGCCGGGGGCGTCCATACCGCTGCGGCTCACCAGCAGCAAGTGGCGGATGTTCCAGGCGCGGACGAGGTGTTCGGCGACGTGTCGGCCGAGGGTGCCGGTGCCACCGGTGATGAGCACGGTGCCCTCGGGGGCCACCGGGGCGGGGACGTCCAGGACCAGCTTGCCGGTGTGCTTGGCCTGGCTCAGGTACCGCAACGCCTCACGCGCCCGGCTCAGCGGCCACGCCCGTACGGGAGGAGGCTCAAGCGCACCGGAGGCGAACAACTCACCCAGCGCATGCAACATCTCGCCGATACGCTCCGGACCGGCGTCGGCGATCAGGTCGTATGCGTGATAGCGGACCCCGGGATACTCCGTCGCGATCCGCTCCGGGTCGCGGATATCGGTCTTGCCCATCTCCAGCAACCGGCCGCCTTCACGGAGGAGGCGGAGCGAGGCGTCCACGAAGGGCCCGGCGAGGCTGTTGAGCACCACATCCACGCCTCGGCCACCGGTGGCCCCCCGGAGCGTCGCTTCAAAGTCCAGATCGCGTGAGGAGGCCCGGTGCGCCTCATCGATGCCCATCGCGTCCAGCACCGCATGCTTCCCCGGACTCGCCGTGGCGTAGACCTCCGCGCCCAGATGACGCGCGATCCCCACCGCGGCCGTCCCCACACCACCGGTCGCGGCATGGATCAGCACCCGTTCACCCGCTTGGAGCCCGCCCAGCTCCACGAGCCCGTACCAGGCGGTGAGGAACACGACGGGGGCCGCGGCCGCCTGCCGGAAGGTCCAGCCGTCGGGGATGGGTACGACCGTACGGGCGTCCGCCACGGCCTGCGGGCCGAACGCGCCCTCGAACAGGCCCATGACCCGGTCGCCCACCGCGAGCCCAGTCACCTCCGGGCCGACCTCCAGCACCACACCGGCACCCTCGCTGCCGCCGAACACCGCGTCCCCGGGGTACATCCCCAACACGATCAGCACATCGCGGAAGTTGACGCCCGCCGCGTGGACGTCGATCCGCACCTGGCCCGCCCGCAGAGGTTCCAGCACCTCCGGGCAGGTCACCGGCCGCACGCAGTCCACTGTCCCCGCGCCCTCAAGTCCGAGCCGCCACGCGGACGGCCCCACCGGGGCCGCCAGACCCCCGCTCCGCGCGGCACGCACCAGCCGGGGCATCAGCGCCCGCCCGGCGCGCAGCGCCAGCTGCGACTCGTCCATCTCCATGGCGCGCGCCACGGCGTCGGCCACGAGACGGGCGGACACCTCGGTGTGAGGGTCGAGATCCAGCAGCAGGAAACGGCCGGGGTTCTCGGCCTGCGCACTGCGCACCAGACCCCATACCGCGGCCCCCGCCGCGTCCACGCCCTCGGCCGTGGGATCAACGCCATCCGGGTCCCCGGTCGCGACGGCGCCACGCGTCGTCACCACCAACCGGGCCTCGGCCAGGCGGGGTTCGGCCAGCCAGTCCTGCAGCAGGGCCAGGACCCGTTCCGCCGAGGCCAGACCGTCGGCCGCGATCCCGCCACCCCGCGCATCCACCGGCTCGGCGGGCTCAAGTGCCAGTACGACGGCGGGGGCGGGCGCGCCCGCGTCGAGCACGCTGATCAACGCCTGCGGATCCGGATGGCATACGGCGACGGACCCGGCCGGAGCCTTGCCTCCGGGCCCCAGGATCGCCCAGCCGGCGTCATCGGCCGTGTGTTCCGTGGACTGCCCGGCGCCGTTGGGCAGCGCGGGAACGGGCATGGGAACCCACTCCATGACGAACAGCCCATCGGCGCCCGGGCGTTGGGCTGTACGCAGCTGATCGGTGTCGGCCGATCGCAACACCACCGCGTCGGCGCTCAGCACCGGAGCACCCAGAGCGTCCGCCACGGTCACCCGCAGCGTACGCTCGCCCTCCGCGCTCGGCTCGTACGGAGAGATCCGCACCCGTACCGTGGTCGCCCCGGCCGCCCACAGCGACACCCCGTTCCAGGTGAACGGCAGCCACACCCGGCCATCGGCCGACTCGGCGTCGTCGCTCGCGGACCCCTCGGTCAGCAGAACGGGATGCAGCGCGGCGTCGAGCAGCGCCGGGTGGATGCCGAACCCCGTCCGCTCCCCCGCCGCCTCGGGCAGGGCCACCTCGGCCAGCAGGTCCGCACCATCCCGCCACACGGCGCGCAGCCCCTGGAAGGCCGGGCCGTACGCATACCCCGACGCCGCGATGTGCTCGTAGAAGTCGACGGGGTGCATCGGCTTCGCACCCCCCGGTGGCCACGCCCCGCCCAGCTCCTCCACCGGTCCGGGGCCCTCGGAAGGCGGGCTCAGCACACCCTCCGCATGGCACACCCATCCGGCCGCCACGTCCCCACCTTCGTCGGGACGCGAGTAGATTCGCACATCGCGTCGGCCATCGGCGCCGGGCCCGCCGACGACCACTTGCAGACGGACCCCGCCGTGGGGCGGCAACACGAGCGGTACCTGGAGCGCCAGCTCCTCCACACCCCCGCAGCCGACCTCATCGGCGGCCCGCAGCGCCCACTCCACCAGGGCCGTCCCGGGCACCAGGGCCGCGCCCGCCACCACATGCTCGGCGAGCCAGCCATGGGACTGCGCCGAGAGCCGTCCCGTCAGCAGATGGCCCTGGCTGTCGGCAAGCTCCACGGCAGCGCCCAGCAGCGGATGCCCCGCGGCGACCAACCCGAGGTCGGTGGGATCGGCACCCCGGCCGCTGCTGAGGCCGTCGAGCCAATAGCGCTGGTGCTGGAAGGCGTACGTGGGCAGATCGACCGTACGAGGCGTGGGGTCGCCCGGGAACGCGGCCCGCCAGTCCACCTCGACGCCGGCGATGAACGCCTGGCCGAGCGAATGGAGGAGCTGGGCCTGCCCGCCGTGATCGCGACGCAGCGTGGGCACGGCAACCGCGTCCACACCCACCTGCTCGAACGTCTCCTGCAGACCAAGAGTCAACACGGGGTGACTGCTGGCCTCGATGAACACCCGATGCCCATCCGCCAGCAACGCCTCCACGGCATCGGCGAACCGCACCCGCTCCCGCAGATTCGCCACCCAATAGCCCACGTCCAGCACGGAAGCGTCCATCCGCTCACCGGTCACCGTCGAATAGAACGCCACCTCATCGGCCCCACCACCAACCGGACGAACACCCGCCAGAACCTCATTCAACTCCCCACGGATCTCCTCCACCTGAGGACCGTGCGAGGCATAATCCACCTCAATCAACCGCGCCCGCTCCCCCACCTCCTGACACGCGGCCACGACAGCGGCCACCTGCTGGGGTGGTCCCGAAACCACCGTGGAAGAGGGCCCGTTGACAGCCGCCACTCCTACACCAGCGGTTTGATCGCCAAGCTCCGACAGCAACTGGCTCGCCCGCTCCTCACCCACTCCGAGCGACGCCATCGCCCCACCACCGGCCAACCGCCGCAACGCCTTGCTCCGCAGCGCCACCACCTTCGCCCCGTCCTCCAGGGACAGCGCTCCCGCGACAACAGCCGCCGCGATCTCACCCTGGCTATGACCCACCACCGCCGCAGGACGCACCCCATACCCCGCCCACACCCCAGCCAACGACACCATCACCGCCCACAACACGGGCTGGACCACATCCACCCGCCCCAAATCCGCCGCACCCTCCACACCACGCAACACATCCATCAGCGACCACTCCACATACGGCGCCAACGCCCGCTCACACTCCCCCACCCGCGCCGCGAACACCGGCGACACTTCCAGCAGCTCGGCGCCCATACCGGCCCACTGCGAACCCTGCCCCGGAAACACCAGCACCGGACCCACATCACCCGCCAACGCCGCCGCACCCGACTCCACCACCCCCGGATGCGACACACCCCCCGCCAACGCCTCCACCGCCGCCACCAACTCACCACAGCCCTCACCCACCACCACCGCCCGATACTCAAACACCGACCGCGTCGTCACCAACGACCACCCCACATCCACAGACGACAGCTCCGCCGCACCACCCACCCGCTCAACCAACGCCGCCGCCTGCCCCCGCAACGCCTCCACACTCCGGGCCGAGAGCACCCACGGAACCGTGTTCACGTCCGAGCAGGCCGAGTTCATGGGCGCATCGTCCTCAGGCGCCTGCTCCAGGATCAGATGGGCGTTCGTACCGGAGATGCCGAACGAGGAGACCGCCGCACGGCGGGGTCGTTCCAGGTGGGGCCACTCCACCGGTTCGTTCAGCAGCCGCAGCCCGCTGTCCTCCCAGTCCACATGCGGGGTGGGGACGTCGAGGTGCAGATTCGCGGGCAGTTGTGGGTGCCTAAGCGCCATCACCATCTTGATCACGCCTGCCACACCGGCCGCCGCATGCGTATGGCCGATGTTGGACTTCAGCGAGCCCAAGAGCAGTGGCCGGTCGGCGGGGCGGTTCTGGCCGTACGTGGCGGTCAGGGCCTCGGCCTCGATCGGGTCGCCGAGTTTGGTGCCGGTGCCGTGTGCCTCGAGGGCATCCACGTCGCCGGGCGTCAGCTGGGCGTTGGCGAGGGCCTGGCCGATGACGCGTTCCTGGGCCACGTCGTTGGGCGCGGTGAGGCCGTTGCTGGCGCCGTCCTGGTTGATCGCCGAGCCGCGGATCACCGCCAGCACCCGATGGCCGTTGCGCCGCGCCTCCGAGAGCCGCTCCAGCACCACCAGGCCGACGCCTTCGGAGAAGCCGGTGCCGTCCGCGTCGGCGGCGAACGACTTGCACCGGCCGTCCGGGGCCAGTGCGCGCTGCCGGGAGAACTCGGTGAACATGATGGGGGTGGCGAGCGAGGTGACACCGCCCGCCAGGGCCAGGGTGCACTCCCCCTGCCGCAGCGCCTGCACCGCCAGATGCATGGCCACCAGCGAGGCCGAGCATGCGGTGTCCACGGTCACCGCCGGCCCTTCCAGACCGAAGGTGTAGGCCACCCGGCCCGAGATCACGCTGGTGAGTCCGCCCGTGGTGGCGTAGCCCTCGAATCCCTCGGGGATGCGTGGGGCCCGGGACAGATAGTCCTGGCTGGACACACCGGCGTAGACACCGGTGCGGGTGCCCTTGAGCGACACCGGATCGATACCGGCCCGCTCCAGGGATTCCCAGGCCATCTCCAGCACGAGCCGCTGCTGCGGGTCCATGGCGAGCGCTTCCCTGGGGCTGATGCCGAAGAACGCCGCGTCGAACCGGTCCGCCTCGACGAATCCGCCCTGCCGGACACAGCTGGTGCCGTAGTGCTCCGGATCGGGGTGGTAGAGGTTCTCAAGGTCCCAGCCGCGGTCCGTCGGGAAGTCCCCGATCGCGTCGACACCCGAGACGAGCAGTTCCCACAGCTCCTCCGGGGAGGTGACCCCGCCGGGAAAGCGGCAGGCCATGCCGACCACGGCCACCGGCTCGTGGGAACGCTCCTCCACCTCGCGCAAACGCAGACGCGTATCGTGCAGATCGGCGGAAACGCGCTTGAGGTACTCGACCAGCTTCTCTTCGTTCGCCATGAGGGTCACCCGGCCTTCAGCGATCGTCGCGCCCGGCACATTCAGGACACACCAAGCTCGTTGTCAATAAACTCAAGGACCTGATCCGCCGAGGCGGACTCCAGCCTTTGGGCCGCGCTCATTTCATCCGTGGGCTGCCGTGGCACCTGCGTGCCCGGCGGGACGATCGCGGTAGGGGCGACGGCAGTGCCGTCGGAGGACAGCCGTCCCACAAGGTGGTGGGCGATGCCTTCCGGAGTCGGATGCCGGAAGATCAGGGCCGCGGGCAGCCGTAGACCCGTGGCGGCCGCGAGGCGATCGCGCAGTTCGACAGCGGTCAGCGACTCGAAGCCCAGCTCGTTGAAGCTGGCGTCGGCGCGCACCGCCTCGGCATCGGTGTGGCCCAGCACGGTGGCGGCGTGGTCGCGCACCAGGCCGAGGAGCGTGCGATACCGGTCGACGGCCGACAGCCGCGCCAGCCGGGCGCCCCAGTCGACGGACGGCACTTCGACAGTGGCAGCGGTGCGCCGCCGTACGCTTCCGCCACCGCCGCCATCGGTGGCCACCCGGCCGGTGTTCAGGGAGCGCAGCTGATCGGCCTCGGCGGGGCGCAGCAGCAGCGCGTCGATCGTCAGCACCGGGGCGCCCACGGCGTCGGCGACGACGACCCGTAGTTCCCGCTCGTCCCCGGCGGTCCGCGGACGGGGGGTGAGTCTGACCCGTACGGCGGTGGCCTCCGTCGCCCACAGGGACACGCCGCTCACCGTGAACGGCAGCCACATCCGCCCCTCGTCCGGCTCCGGCCCGGCATCGGGATGGCCGGTCAGCAGCGTCGGATGCAGCACCGCGTCCAGCAGGGCGGGGTGGATACCGAACCCATGGGGCTCCCCCGCGGCCTTGGGCAGCTCCACATCGGCCAGCAGCTCGGCGCCGTCCCGCCAAACCGCGCGCAACCCCTGGAACACGGCTCCGTAGGCGTATCCGGATGCGGCGATCCGTTCGTAGAACCCGTCGGTGTCCACCGGCCGCGCTCCGGGCGGCGGCCACGTCCCGGCCAGCTCCCCCGCTCGGCTCTCCGGTACGGCGGGGCCGAGGACGCCCACGGCATGGCACATCCAGTCGGTGTCCCCGCCCGTGCGAAGGGCGTCGTCGGGGAGGGAGTAGACCGCGATGTCACGGCGCCGGTCGGCGGCGGACGGGCCCACCACCACCTGGACACACCGGCCGCCCGTCGCGGGCATCACCAGCGGCAGCCGCAGCGCGAGCTCCTCCACCGCACCGCAGCCGGCCTCGTCCGCCGCCCGCAGCGCCCACTCCATCAGCACGGTCCCGGGGACCAGAGCGACGCCCGCCACCACATGGTCGGCGAGCCAGCCGTGCGTCTGCGGGGAGAGCCGTCCGGTCAGCACATGGCCACTGCCGTCGGCGAGCCGCACCGCGGCGCCCAACAGCGGATGGTCCGCGGCGACCAGGCCGAGGGCGCCGGGGTCCCCGCCGGACCCGCCGGGGGCGTCCAGCCAGTAGCGGCGACGCTGGAAGGCGTACGTGGGCAGATCGACCGTACGAGGCGCGGGGTCGGCCGGGAAGGCAGCCGACCAGTCCACTTCGGCCCCGGCGATGAACGCCTGCGCGACCGACTTCGTGAGCTGGGCCAGGTCTCCGTGGTCCCGGCGCAGGGTGGGTACCGCGGCGGCGCCGCTCTCCGCGTGCTCGAAGCTCTCCCTCATCGCCATGGTGAGGACGGGGTGGGTGCTGGCCTCGATGAACACCCGGTGGCCGTCGGCCAGCAGCGCCTGGATCGTCTCGGCGAACCGCACGCGCTCCCGCAGATTCCGCACCCAATAGCCCGTGTCCAGGACGGAGGGATCGGCCCGGCCACCGGTCACGGTGGAGTAGAACACCACCCCGGATCCGGACGTCCCGACCGGCTCAACTCCCGTAAGCAGTCGGGTGAGTTCCGCCGCGATCTCGTCGACCTGGGGGCTGTGCGAGGCGTAGTCCACCTCGATCATCCGCGCCCGCTCGCCCGCCTCCTGGCAGGCGGTCACGGCGGCGGCCACCTGCTCCGGCGGTCCGGACACCACCGTGGACTCGGGCCCGTTCACCACCGCCACCCCTACCGCGGCGGCCCGATCGCCGAGCCCGGTCAGCAGCTCCTCGGCCCGCTCGTGGCCCACGCCGAGAGAGGCCATGGCCCCACCTCCGGCGAGTCGCCGCAGAGCCCGGCTGCGCAGCGCCACGACCTTCGCGCCGTCCTCCAGGGACAGCGCTCCCGCCACCACGGCCGCCGCGATCTCGCCCTGGCTGTGGCCCACCACGGCGGCGGGCCGCACACCGTACTCGGCCCAGACGGCGGCCAGGGACACCATCGCCGCCCAGAGCACCGGCTGCACCACATCCACCCGGCTCAGATCGGCGGCGCCGTCGGCCCCCCGCAGGACATCCGTGAGCGACCAGTCGACGTGCGGTGCGAGCGCTCGTTCGCACTCCGCCACCCTGGCGGCGAACGCCGGGGAGGCGTCCAGCAGTCCGGCACCCATCCCCGCCCACTGGGAGCCCTGCCCGGGGAAGACCAGCACCGGACCCGCACCGCCCGTCGTGGCGGCCGTGCCCGTGTGCACCACGCCCGGATGGGTGCCCTCGGTCGCCAACGTCTGAAGGGCGGAGGTGAGTTCATCGCGGTCGTCGCCGACCACCACCGCGCGGTGCTCGAACGGCGTCCGGGTGGTGATCAGTGACCAACCCACGTCCCGGGGTGACGGCGTGTTGTCGGCGGCCATGCGGGCGGCCAGCTCCCGGGCCTGTCCCCGGAGGGCCTCGGCGCTCCGGGCGGAGAGCACCCAGGGCACCGGCCGGTCGTCCTCGTCCGTCCGCCCCTCGGCGGGTGCGGGTTCCGGCTCGGGGGCCTGTTCCACGATGAGGTGTGCGTTGGTGCCGCTGATGCCGAAGGAGGAGACGCCCGCGCGGCGGGGGCGTTCGTCGCGCGGCCACTCCACCGGTTCGGTCAGCAGGCGCACCGCGCCGCTGTCCCAGTTGACGTGCGGGCTGGGCGCGTCGATGTGCAAGGTGGCGGGCAGCAGTCCGTGCCGCATGGCCATCACCATCTTGATGACGCCCGCCACGCCGGCGGCGGCCTGGGTGTGGCCGAGGTTGGACTTCAGCGAGCCCAGCCACAGGGGCCGCTCTCCGGTCCGCTCCTGCCCGTAGGTGGCGAGCAGGGCCTGGGCCTCGATCGGGTCGCCGAGAGTGGTTCCGGTGCCATGTGCCTCGACGGCGTCCACCTCGTACGGCGACAGCCGGGCGTCGGCGAGGGCTTGGCGGATCACCCGTTGCTGGGAGGGGCCGTTGGGCGCGGTGAGGCCGTTGGAGGCGCCGTCCTGGTTGATGGCCGAGCCCCGGACCACGGCCAGTACCCGGTGGCCCTCCCGCCGGGCGTCGGAGAGCCGTTCCAGGAGTAGCAGGCCGACGCCCTCGCCCCATCCGGTGCCGTCGGCGGCCGCCGCGAACGGCTTGCACCGCCCGTCGGGGGCCAGCCCCCGCTGCCGGGAGAAGCCGGTGAACATGCCGGGTGCGGCCATCACCGTCACCCCTCCGGCCAGGGCCAGCGCACAGTCGCCCTGCCGCAGTGCACGTACCGCCAGGTGGACGGCCACGAGCGAGGACGAACACGCCGTGTCCACCGACACCGCGGGCCCCTCCAGGCCGAAGGTGAACGCCACCCGCCCGGACACCACGCTCGGGGTGCCGCCGGTCAGCAGATGGCCGTCGAGCCCCTTGGGCGCCTCGTGCAGCCGGGGGCCGTAGTCCTGAGCCGTCACGCCGACGAACACCCCGGTCGGGCTGGACCGGAGGGCGGTGGAGCGGATGCCCGCCCGTTCGAAGGTCTCCCACGCGGTCTCCAGCAGCAGCCGCTGCTGGGGGTCGGTGGCCAGCGCCTCGCGGGGGCTGATGCCGAAGAACTCCGCGTCGAATTCCGGTGCGTCGTAGAGGAAGCCGCCCTCGTGGGCGTAGCTGGTGCCGGGGCGGTCCCGGTCCGGGTCGAAGAGTCCGGCCAGGTCCCAGCCGCGGTCCCGGGGGAACTCCCCGATCGCGTCGGCGCCCTCGGCCACCAGCCGCCACAGCGCCTCGGGCGAGTCGACCCCGCCCGGGAAGCGGCAGCCCATGGCCACCACCGCGATCGGTTCCCCGGCGTCGCGCGGTGTGATGGCCGTGGACGTGGTGGAGGGGCCGGGGGCGGGGGTGGTGTGGGCGCGCAGATGGTCGGCGACGGCCAGTGGCGTGGGGTGGTCGAAGGTGAGCGTGGCGGTCAGGCGCAGCCCGGTGGCCGCACCGAGCCGCTCGCTCAGTTCGGTGGCCGCGAGCGAGTCGAAGCCCAGCTCCTTGAAGGTGAGGCCGGCATCGATGGAACCCGGCTCGGAGTGCCCGAGAACGAGGGCCACATGCGTCCGCACGGTGTCCAGCGGATCGCGGTGCCACCCCGCGACGGCGGGCTCGGCCGTCTCTGCCGTGGGCGGCGCCGGGTCCGTGGCGCCGTCCGTCCCGGTGGTGTGGGTGGCCGGAGCGGTGGCGGGGGTGGTCGGAGCGGTGGCGGGGGTGGTCGGGGCGGTGGATTCGAGTGCGGTGCCGGGCCAGTAGCGGTCCCGCTGGAAGGCGTACGTCGGCAGGGCGATCCGCTGCCGGGGCTGCCCGGCGCAGGCCCGGTCCCAGGCCACTTCGGCGCCGCGGACATACACCTGGGCCATGGCGGTGGCGAAGGTCCGCGCCTCTGGACGGTCGCGGCGCAGCGCCGCCACGGCGGCCGGGCGCGGCCGCCCGGGGGCCGGTCCCGGCCGTGCGGTGAGGCATTCGCGGGTCATGGCGGTGAGCGGGGCATCCGGTCCGAGTTCGAGGAAGGTGGTGACACCGGCGTCCAGGAGGGTGTGCACACCGTCCATGAAGCGCACCGCGTGGCGGGCGTGCCGGGCCCAGTAGTCGGGTGAGGCGAGTTGGGAGGCGGTGGCGAGCCGTCCCGTCACATTGGAGACGAGGGGGACGGCCGGTGCGGAGAAGGTCAGCTCCGAGGCGGCGGCGCGCAGTTCGTCGAGCATGCCGTCCATATGCGGCGAGTGGAAGGCGTGGCTGACCCTCAGCAGCCGGGCCTTGCGGCCGCGCTCGCGCCAGCCGGCGGCGGCCGCGTGGACGGCGTCGTGGTCGCCCGAAATCACCACGGAGGAGGGCCCGTTGACGGCGGCGATGTCCAGCCGGTCCTCCCATCCGGCGAGCAGTCCGGCGGCCTCGTCCGCGTCGGCCTGCAGCGCGGCCATGGCCCCTTTCGCCGTGACCGACTGCATCAGCCGGCCGCGGGCGGCCACCAGAGCGCAGGCGTCGGGCAGGGTGAGCACACCGGCCACATGGGCCGCGGCGATCTCGCCGACCGAGTGGCCCATCACATGGCCGGGGGTGAGCCCCCAGGACTCGGCCAGTCGGTACAGGGCCACCTCGATGGCGAACAGCGCGGGCTGGGTGTACGAGGTCCGGTCGAGCAACTCCGCCCTCGGCGAGGGGGCTTGGGCGGACAGCACCTCGTGCAGCGGCTCCGCCAGCCGTGCGTCCAGACAGCCGCACACCTCGTCCAGTGCCGAAGCGAAGACCGGATAGGCGGCATACAGCTCACGTCCCATGGCCGCTCGCTGGCTGCCCTGCCCACTGAAGAGGAAGGCGAGGCCGCCGTCCACGGCCCTGCCCGGCACCATTCCGGCGGTCTCCGCACCCTCGGCCAGCGCGTCCAGCCCGCTCAGCAGCTCGTCGGTGTCCTCGCCGAGGAGCACGGCGCGGTGGTCGAAGGCAGTGCGGGTGGTGGCCAGGGAGTGTGCGATATCGGCCGGGGAGAGGTCCGGATGGTCCGCCAGGTGGTCCCGCAGCCGCCCGGCCTGGGCGCGCAGCGCCGCGGGGGTCTTCGCGGAGATCGGCCAGGCCACCACGGGGGGCGCGGGGGTGTCGGCCGGTGCGGGCACGGACGCGGGTGCGCGCACGGACGCGGGCGCGGGCATGGACGCGGGCGCCTCGCCGACGACGAGATGGCAGTTGGTGCCGCCCATGCCGAAGGAGCTGACCCCGGCGATCAGTGGCCGGTCCGGGCGGGGCCAGTCGCCCAGCCGGTCCTGGACCCGCAGTCCGAGCTCGGTCAGCGGGATCCGCGGGTTCGGGCTGGTGAAGTGGAGGCTGGCCGGGAGCAGGCGGTGCTTGATGCCGAGGGCGGTCTTGAGGAGGCCGACGATGCCCGCGGCGCCCTCGAGGTGGCCCACGTTGGTCTTGGCGGAGCCGACGAGCAGGGGGGTGCCGTCCGTCCGGGCGGTGCCGAGCGCGGCGCCGAGTGCCGCCGCTTCGACGGGGTCGCCGACGGGCGTCCCGGTGCCGTGCAGCTCGACGTACTGGACCTCGTCGGGTGCGACTCCGGCCCGCCGGTGGGCGGCGCGCACCACGTCCTCCTGGGCCGCCGGGCTGGGGGCCGTCAGTCCGTCGGTGGCGCCGTCGTTGTTGACGGCTCCGGCGTGGATGACGCAGTACACCGGGTCACCGTCGCGTACGGCCGCGGCAAGGGGTTTGAGGAGGACCGCCGCGCCGCCCTCACCACGGACGAAGCCGTTGGCGCGGGCGTCGAAGGTGTGGCAGCGCCCGTCCGGGGAGAGCCCGCCGAACTGGGCGGCGGCGGCCGTCATGCTGTCCTCGGTGAGGATCAGGTTCACACCGCCGGCCAGCGCCAGGGTGCACTCCCCGCGCCGCAGGCTCTCGCAGGCCGTGTGGACGGCCACCAGCGAGGACGACTGTGCGGTGTCGACGGTGAGGCTCGGGCCGCGCAGACCGTATCCGTAGGAGACCCGGTTGGCGATGATGCTGCGGTGGACACCGGTCATGGCGTGCCGGGTGGCCGCGGTGGTGTCCCGGCGCAGCAGGGTGGCGTATTCGTCCCAAATGGCGCCGACGAACACACCGGTCGGGGTGTCCTTCAGTGTTCCGGGGCGGATTCCCGCGTCCTCGAACGACTCCCAGGCGAGTTCGAGCATCAGCCGCTGCTGGGGGTCCATGGCCGTCGCCTCGCGGGGCGAGATGCCGAAGAAGGAGGCGTCGAAGGTGTCGACGCGGTCCAGGAAGCCGCCGTACCAGGTCGGGGCAGGCCGGTTGAGGCCGTCGGTGCCCGAGCCGTCGGTGGCGACGGTGTCAGTGGCGGGGCCATCGGTGCCAGTGACGGGGCCGTCGGTGGCGGCAGTGCCGGTCCGGCGGCGGTCCTCCGGCATGGTGGTGACGGCGTTCCCGCCCTGCCGCAGCAGCCGCCAGAAGGCCGGCGGACTGGGTGCGTGCGGCAGGCGGCAGGCCATTCCCACCACGGCGATGGGCTCCGCGTGCTGAGGTGTCCGGTTGGGCGCGGCGCTATCCATCGCACCCCATATGGCGCTGGGAGAACATCTGCGTGTTCTGGGTCATGGGCGGCACTCCCGCTCCGGATTGATGATCGGTGCGAGCACGTGGCCCATCGTGGGGCGCGGCTCTAAAGCAAGACCAAATAGGCCGCGGCCGGTGACTTTAGAGACGCGTTACCGGAACCCATGACCATCGCTGAGCGGGTGAGCCCTTTATGTGCCCTTGGCCGACCCGATCTCCGAGCACACAGGAGGAGTGTCATGACATCTCCATCGGCCGTGCCGCCAGGCGGCACGGTGTCGGACTACTACAGCTCGCTGGGACCGCTTCTGCAGATGGCGTGGGACGACAACTTCCACTTCGGCTACTGGGACGGCCCGTCCGATACCCGTTCGGTCCAGGAGGCCACCGATCGCTTCACGGATCTGCTGATCGAACGGCTGCGGGTCGGGGCGGGAGACCGGGTGCTGGATGTCGGCTGCGGTATCGGGAAACCCGCGATGCGCGTGGCGACCGCCACCGGTGCCCATGTCCTGGGCATCACCATCAGCGAGCTCCAGGTCAAACAGGCGACCGAATCCGCCCGGCTGGCCGATCTGTCCCACCAGGTGGCATTCCAATACGCCGACGCCATGGCCATGCCTTTCGAGGACGCGGCTTTCGATGCCGTACTCGCATTCGAATCGATCAATCACATGGACCGCCCGACTGCACTGCGGGAGATGGCCCGTGTGCTGGGGTCCGGGGGCCGGCTGGTGCTCACGGATGTCACCCCGCCGAGCGACGGCAGCTACCAGCCGGACGGCGATCCCGATGTGGTCACCTCGCTGACCCGGCTGGAGGACTGGCCCGGTCTGATCGGTGACGCGGGACTGGTGCTCGACGAGCTCACCGACGTCACCGAGAACACGAAGGACACCGCCAACCGGATGATCGACGGCATCCTGCGCTGCCGCCGGGAGTTCGAGGCGCAGCACGGGGTCAGCGTCCAGGAGGTGCTGGACGCCGCGAAGTCGGCGCTCCCCACCGTGCCGAGCGCCGGCTGCGCGATCGTGGTGGCCCACAAGCCCTGAATCACCAACAAACCTGACGGTTATTCGACATCCCCTTCATGGGTCCCGCGGAGCCGGAATTCCTCGCTCCTCATCAAAGCGGCACCAAGGGGCCCATGATCTCGCAAGATTCGCTTGTCCCGGCCGATGCGATCCGCGTATTCTCATTCGCGGACTGCAACACCTCAAGTGCGGGATATCCGGATTCCGATCTTCCGGACGTATTGCGAATACCCGCTCCGCACCGTCGAGGACGCCGCCTCGAGGGCGCGTATATCCGGATTCTAGGTGAGGTGGGTAGTCATAGGACTTGCTTACGATGTGGGGCACCCGCCGAAGGCGTCCGATCTTGTCAGTTCTCTGATTCCTCGGCAGGGCCCGCGATAAAAGAGGGGTGAGTAATGGCAGTCGCGAACGGCGTGCGTCAGTGGATCCGGCGGCACCGCCCGTTCCCGCGCAGAGGGGCGCGACCGGACCACTTTCCACACGCAAGCGGCTCAGCAAGCGCCCACTTCCCATCCCCTCCGGAGTCGCCGGACTCCGGGGACGTGACAATTTCCGCGCGCCACCCGGGCGGCCGGGGACGGCGATCCGCGCGGACCACCAGAGCCCATCCCGCACATGCGTTCGCCTCCGGAAGCAGACGGACATCGTCCTCGAAATCGAGGAAACACCCAGAAAACACCGCGGGCACTTCCGGCAAAGGCGCCGACTGTCCCATGACCGCACTCGTCGGCGACTCGGATGGGGCACATCGTGCGATATGAGATCATGGGACCTCTCCGGGTGGTAGAAGGAGAGCGGAAATTAACCATCAGGGCGCGGAAGATCGAGGTCCTGTTGACCGTTCTTCTCGTCCGCGCCGATCAGGTGGTCCCGATCGACCAGCTCATCGCGGAGATCTGGGGGGAGTATCCGCCGCGCCGGGCGATCGCCGGGCTCCATGTGTATGTCTCCCAGATCCGTAAGTTCCTGCGTCGGCCCAACCAGAGCGAAAGCCCCGTTCTCACCCGCCCCCCGGGATATGTCCTGCGGCTGGGTCCCGATCGCCTCGACTTCCACTGCTTCGAACGACTGGTGTGCGAGGGCCGGGATCATCTCAGGGAGCGGCGCTACCAGCAGGCCACGGCCACTTTCGAAAGCGCACTCGATCTGTGGCGCGATCCGCTGCTGGATGATGTATGCCATGGGCCGATCCTCGAAGGCTTTCAGACCTGGCTGAAGGAGGCCCGGTTGGAATGCATCGAGATGCTGACGGATTCCCGGCTCATGCTCGGCCGCCATCGCGAACTGGTGAGTGATCTGTACCAGTTGACCACCGAGCATCCTTTGCGGGAGGCACTCCACCGTCAGTTGATGCTGGCGCTCTACCGCTGTGGCCGCCGGGCGGACGCATTGCATGTGTATCAAGCGGCGCGCAAGACGCTCAATGAGGAACTCGGGCTCGAACCGTGCCGGGCCCTGCAGGACATGCAGCGGGCCATCCTCACCTCGGATGACCGGCTGGAACTGCATGTTCCCGCATGAGGAAGACCGCGTAAGGAGGTGGACATATGAGCGATCACGTCAGTTACCTGTCCGACGGCAGCCCGATCGAGGTCGTCCTCGAAGGCGGACCTGACGATCTGCCCCGGGCATTCCGGACCGGGCGGTCGACCCTCACCAGCAAGAAGCTCAAAATCCAGCATCGCGATGGATACGAGCACTTCGAACTCGTCAGCGATTCCGCTGACATCACCACAGCGATCTTTCGCTGGACCATGCGTACGAAAATCGCCGAGTAGCCTCCATGGCCCCGGAACCCCGGGATCGCCGACCGGTCAACCGCCGACTCCTGATCCCGGGGCGGGGGCCGTGGCCAGGAGGTCCGTATGCTCACCTCACGATGGCGCGGCGCCGTGATCGCCGCGGTCGCGATATCGACAGCCCTTGCCGCGCTGCCCGCCGGGCCCGCGTCGGCCCGCCCATCCGCCCAGCCCGTCGCCCCGCCCGGTGCCCAGGTGGTGGACGGCCGCACCCAGCCGGTGTTCTCGTATCAGGATGCCGTGCGCGAGCACCTCATGGTCCAGACACCCGTCGACAGTGACGGCGATGGGCACAAGGACCGGGTCGCGGTCGACATCATCCGGCCCAAGGAGACCCAGCAGGGTCTCAAGGTGCCGGTCATCATGTCGGCCAGCCCCTACAACGACACCGTGGGCCGCAGGTTCGAGTCGGAGCGGAAGAGCTACGACGCCCAGGGCGCCCCGGCCAAGTTCCCGCTCTTCTATGACAATTACTTCGTGCCACGCGGCTACGCCGTGGTCGATGTGGATGTGACCGGAACCGGCAGATCCGACGGCTGTCTGACGATCGGCGGCGCCTCCGACGTGGCGGCAGCCAAGGCGACGATCGACTGGCTGGGCGGCCGGGCCACGGCATACGCGGCCGACGGCAGCGAGGTGAAAGCCTCCTGGTCCACCGGCAAGGTGGGCATGATCGGCCACTCGTACGAGGGCATGCTGGCCAATGCCGTGGCCGGCACCGGTGTGGAGGGCTGGAGACCATCGTCCCGATCTCCGGGATGAGCTCCTGGTACGACTTCGCCCGCACCAACGGCGCCAAGCACTGGAATGGTTTCGCCTCCTATCTGACGACGGCGCTGGACACCGACCCACCCCAGAAGTGCCAGGCGGTGCGCGACCGGCTGCAGGCCGGCGAGGACGACGCCACCGGCAACTACAACGCCCACTGGCATGAGCGCAATTACATCGCGCAGCCGGCGCCCGAGGTGAACAAGGTGCGCGCGAGCGTCCTCGCGGCACACGACCTCAGCGACTACAACGTCCGGATCGACCAGTTCGCGAACTGGTGGGCCCCGCTGGCCGAGCGCGATGTGCCACGCAAGCTGTGGCTGGGCCGCTACGGGCACACCGATCCGTTCGACTGGCCCGGCCGGCGCGCGCAGTGGGTCGACACCGTGCACCGATGGTTCGACCACTGGCTGTACGGCGTGCGGAACGGGATCATGGACGAGCCCCGGGTCGATCTGCAGACCGGCCCGACCACCTGGACGACCCAGGCCGACTGGCCCGCCGGCACCTCCTCGGTGCCCCTGCACCCGGGGCCTGACGGCTCCCTGGCACTGAGCCCCGCGAGCGGCACCGGGACCTTCACCGACACCAAGCTGAGCGAGGCGGATCTCACCGCCGACCCGTCGGCGAGCCATCCGGGCCGGCTGGCGTTCCGCACCCCGCCACTGCGGAGCGGGGCGCGGCTCTCCGGCACGCCCACCGTGGATCTGCGGGTCACGCTCGACAAACCGACGTCGAACCTCACCGCGCTGCTCGTGGACTACGGCGAGGACGAACGGATCGACTGGAATCGCAACGAGCCGCAGAACAGGATCCATGACGGTCTGCAGGGGCTGGACGAGGACTCCTGCCACGGGGAGAGCACCGCCCAGGACGACGCCTGCTACCAGAAGACCGCCAATGTGACGGCGCGCAAATCCTCCGAGGTGATCGCCCGCGGCTGGATGGACGCCCAGAACCGCCACTCGGTCACCACTCCCGAGCCGCTGACCCCCGGTCGGTCCTACCGGATCACCTGGAAGACACTGCCGAACGACTACGAGATCAAGCCGGGCCATCGGCTGGGGCTGGTCCTCGGCGGCACCGACGCCGACTTCCTCTACTTCGAGGAAGCGACCGGGGCGAAGGTGGCGGTGGACCTGGGCGGCAGCCGTGTCACCGTACCGGTGACCGCCGCCGGTGGACTCACCACGTCCCTTGACTCGTAGCGGAGTTGACGAAGCCCGGGCCGCCCACCGGCGGTCCGGGCTCAGCCCTGGATCCAGGTGTGGATCACGTGGGCGCCCAGGTCCGCGTACCCGTCGGCCATGCGGTGTCCGCTCTCGTACCGGGCCGTGAGGTCGCGGTAGCGGATGTCCTCCCGCGCGGAGAAGCCCAGCCGGTGGAGGTCACCGGCGAGTTCCTCCGGGGTGAAAAAGCTGAGGAAGGGCTCACCGGCCTCGGCGGCCCATGCCGCGCGGGCCTCGTGCACGGCGCGGTGCTCCGGTGGCAGCGTGTCCGGTGGCTCGCCGTAGTCGAAGACGACTCCGGAGCCGCCGGGCAGGTCGGCGATGAAGCCGAGCGTGTCCAGTACGGCGGTGTGCGTCAGATACGGCACCACCCCGAGCCAGATGAAGAACGCCGGGCGGGCCGGGTCGAAGCCCGCCGCCGTCAGCCCGTCGGCCAGGCTCTGCCGCTCGAAGTCGACCGGTGCGAAGGTCAGCGAGGGCGGTACGGGGATCTCCGCGGCGGCCAGCCGGCCGCGCTTCCACTCCTGGGTCGCGGGGTGGTCCACCTCGAATACCCGCAGGCCCTCCGCCTCGTACGGATTGCGGCAGCCGAAGGTGTCCAGCCCCGCCCCCAGCGCCACCGCCTGCCGCACCCCGCGCGTCACGGCGGCCGCTACGGCGTCCTCGGCGAACCGCGCGCGGGCGGCCACGGACAGCCGCACATCCTCGCGCTCGGGGCGGAAGGCCGCTTCGAGGAGGGGATCGTCCGCGTCGGCGGCGAGGATACGGGCCGCCAGCGGATCGTGGAACACCCGGCCGCCCTCCAGCTCCTGGTGGGCCGCGCGGAACGCGGCCGCGCCGCGGGCGGTGATGCTGGGCCGGCCGATCTGCATGGAGCGTCCTCCCCCGAGGTCCCGCCGTATGTCGCGGGCGACACACCCCATGGTGTCAGCTCCGCACTCCGCGCGCATCGCTAACCTCCCATGTTCACAAGGGAGTTACGCGGGGGACGGCGGCCTGGAGAACCGCCCGGGCCGCGGCCCCGCGCGGCCGGGGCGCATTGTCCCATCGATGGGCGTCGAACGAGGGGCAGCCGGGCCCATCGGGTACATCCGATCGGCCGAACCGGTGAAGCTCCCCACCACTCCGCAACCCCTCCGGATGTCGTGCATATAAATATGACAATCCGACAATCAGAACAAAAGGGTCCGGTATGGACCGGACCAGTGCGGAGTGCACCGTGTCCCATCACCCACACCATCGGACGGCGCTTCTCGCCGTCGCCCTGCTCGGCGCCGTCACCGCGTGCGGCAGCGGGACACCGGCCGCCCCCAAGGCCGAGGAGAAGCCCTCGAGAACCGCGCCGGCCAGGAGCGGGGCCACGAAGGGCTTCACCCTGGTGGCCACCGGCGATCTGCTGGTGCACGCCTCGGTCATCCGGCAGGCACAGGCGGACGCGGGCGGTGACGGCTATGACTTCCAGCGCATGATCCGGGCGGCGGCGCCCGTCGTCGCCCAGGCCGACCTGGCCATCTGCCATATGGAGACCGTCTACGGGGCCGCCCACGGACCGTTCACCGGCTATCCGACCTTCAAGACGCCTCCGCAGCTCGCCTCGGCCGTGAAGACCCTCGGCTACGACTCCTGCTCCACCGCCTCCAACCACACCCTCGACGCCGGTCCCGAGGGGGTGGTCCGCACTCTCGACGCCATGGACAAGGCCGGGCTCAAGCACGCCGGATCGGCCCGTTCCGCCACGGAGAGCACCCGTCCCACGATGATGGAGGCCGGTGGCGCCAAGGTCGCCCAGCTCGCCTACGCCTACGGCACCAACGGCATCCCGGTCCCCAAGGGCAAGGCGTGGCTGGTCAACCTCATCAACCCGGCGCGGATCATCAAGGACGCCCGGGCCGCCCGGCGCGCCGGCGCCGATGTGGTCGTCGTCAGCGTGCACTGGGGCACCGAATGGCAGCAGGCGCCGGACAAGCTCCAGCTCGCGCTCGCCAAGAAGCTGACCGCCTCCAAGGACGGGGGCCGCCGCGACATCGACCTGATCATCGGCACCCACGCCCATGTCCCCCAGGCGTACGAGAAGGTCAACGGCACCTGGGTGGTCTACGGCATGGGCGACCAGATCGCGGGGATCATGCCCGACAAACGCGGTCAGATGGGCTCGGCGGCCCGCTTCACCTTCACCCCGCCCACCGCCGAGGGCAGGGCGTGGGAGGTGAAGAAGGCGGAGTACATCCCGCACGCCGTGGACAACGATCCGATCTCCCTGGTGAACCTTCCCCGGGCCCTGGAGAAGAACCCCGGTAACCCGGGCTACACCAGCGCGCTGAGCACCATCCAGGAGGCGGTGCTCAGCCGGGGCGCCAAGAAGGACGGTCTGACGATGGGCCGTTGACCTGGTCCGCTCCCCGTGGCACTACCACTCGGGCTGATCCGGCCCGCCCGGCTCGTCCGGCTGCTCCGCCTGACCCCCCGGCTCCTCCGCCTGATCCGGCGGGCCGGGCTGCCCCGCCCGGTCCGCCTCCTGTGTGTGGAAGGCCAGGTTTTCGTTCTCCACATCGACCCGGACATGACTGTGGGCCGGCAGCGTGCCGCTGAGCAGCATCCGGGAGAGCGGATTGTCGACCTCGCGCTGGATGGTGCGGCGCAGCGGCCGGGCACCGTACTCCGGCTGGTGTCCATGCCGGGCCAGCCACTCGACGGCGGGCGGGGTGAACTCCACGCTGACGTCCTGGGCGTGCAGCCGGCGCCGGGTCTCCTCCAGCAGCACATCGGCGATCTGCCGGAGCTGGTCGTCGGCGAGCCGGCGGAAGATGACGACCTCGTCGATGCGGTTGAGGAACTCCGGCCGGAAGTGCTCGCGCAGCGGGCGCAGCACCCGCTCCCGGCGCGCCGCCTCGTCGGCCTCGTCGCCACCGCCGCCGAAGCCCAGGGGGCCACCGCGTCCGGTGATGGCTTCCGAGCCGAGGTTGCTGGTCATCACGATGACGGTGTTCTTGAAATCGATGGTCCGGCCCTGGGCGTCTGTCAGCCTGCCGTCCTCGAGCACCTGGAGCAGGATGTTGAAGACATCGGGGTGCCCCTTCTCCACCTCGTCCAGGAGCAGCAGGGAGTAGGGCTGGCGGCGCACCGCCTCGGTGAGCTGCCCGGCCTCCTCGTGCCCGACGTATCCGGGGGGCGCGCCGACCAGCCGGCTGACGGTGTGCTTCTCCTGGTACTCGCTCATGTCGAGGCGGACCATGCGGTCCTCGCTGCCGAAGAGCGCCTCGGCCAGTGCGCGGGCCAGTTCGGTCTTGCCGACGCCGGTGGGGCCGAGGAAGAGGAAGCTGCCGCTCGGGCGGTTGGGGTCGGCGAGTCCGGCGCGGGCGCGCAGGACCGCGTCGGCCACGGCGGCCACGGCCTCCTCCTGCCCGACGACCCGCCGATGGAGGTGTTCCTCCAGGCCCAGCAGGCGTTGGCGCTCCTCCTGGGTGAGGCTGGCGACGGGGATTCCGGTCTGCCGGGAGACGATTTCGGCGATGTCCTCGACGGTGACCTCGGCGACGCGCCCGCCGTGGTACTGCGTACCGGATGCCTCCGCGATCCGGGTGTTCAGTTCGGCGATGCGGTCCCGCAGGGAGGTGGCGTGTTCGTAGCTCTCGGACGCGACGGCCTGGTCCTTGTCCCGGGTGAGCTGCTCGACCTCCCGTTCCAGGGCGCGCAGATCGGTGCCACGGCCGCTGGAGCGCAGCCGGACCCGGGCACCGGCCTGGTCCATGAGGTCGATGGCCTTGTCGGGCAGGAAACGGTCGGTCAGATAGCGGTCGGAGAGTTCGACGGCGGCGAGCAGCGCCTCGTCGGTGTAGCGGACCTGGTGATGGGCCTCGTAGCGGTCCCGGAGGCCGTGCAGGATGGCGACGGCGTCCGTGGGGGTGGGCTCGGGGACCATGATGGGCTGGAAGCGGCGGGCGAGCGCGGCGTCCTTCTCGATGTACTGGCGGTACTCCCGGAGTGTGGACGCGCCCATCACATGCAGTTCGCCGCGGGCCAGCGCGGGCTTGAGGAGATTGCTCGCGTCCATCTGGCCGCCCTCGGAGCCTCCGCCGCCGGCGCCGACGACCGTGTGCAGCTCGTCGATGAAGATGATCAACTCGTCGGAGTTGGCGCGGATCTCATCGACGATGCCGGTGACCCGCTGCTCGAAGTCGCCGCGGAAGCGGGTGCCGGCCACGACGCTCGCGATGTCGAGCTGGACGACCCGGCGGCCGAGCAGGATGTCCGGCACATCGGCGTCGGTGATCCGCTGGGCGAGCCCTTCGACGACGGCCGTCTTGCCGACTCCGGCCTCGCCGATGAGGACGGGGTTGTTCTTGCCGCGCCGGGCGAGCACCTCGATGCTCTGCTCGATCTCCTCATCGCGGCCGATCACGGGGTCGATCCGCCCCTCGCGGGCCAGTTCGGTCAGATCGCGGCCGAACCGGTCGAGGTTCGGGGTCTTCCGCTGGTCCACGACGGGCCGCTGGTCGGTCGTAGGAGCGCTCGGCGTGAGGCCGCCGGTCTGGGGCGGACCGGGGGCCCGGGGCTCGAAACGGGCGGCGCCCAGGATCTGCCCGGCGGTGGACTCGCGGTTGGCGGCGAGCGCGATCAGTACGTGCTCGGGGCCGATGTACGAGGAGCCGCGTGAGCGGGCTATGTCATGGGCGTCGAGCAATGCCCGCTTGACGGCCGGGGTGACGGCGACCGAGTTGCGCGGCGGGCCGCCTCCCGCCTCCCGGTCGATATCCGCGGCGATCCGGTCGGGGTCGGCTCCGGCGCGCGCGACCATGGTCCGGGTGGGCTCGGAGAAGAGCGCCGCCCGCAGCAGATGTTCGGTGTCGAGGTCGGTACTGCCGTGTTCGGCGGCGTAGGAGGCGGCGGCCGAGACGAGATGCCGCGCGTTCTCACTCATCAGCCGGCCGAAGTCGACATGCCGTGAATCGGGCCGCTGCCCGGCCGGCCCGGTCCCGAGGAAGCGTGCGAGGAAGTCGCCGAGTGGATCCGGCCCGAAGTCCTCGGGGCCCTGGTTCGGGCCCTCATTCCCGCTGCCCATGTGACCAGTTTAAGGGCGATTGATGCTGATGTCCGTTCGTGGGCGGTTTCGCGAGGTGCGAGCGTCCGGGAGCCGGGCTCCGCCCCAGCCCCCGCCCGGGCCGCCTCGGCTCGCCGCCCGGTGGCGTCAGCGATCCACCCCGTGGCGTTCGAGGACGACCAGGGCGGCGTCATCGCCCTGGTGGCCGCCTGTGTGGAAGATCAGATCACGGTGCACTCGGTCGACGAGGTGCTGGGGGCCGGCGCCGTTCCATCCGGGGAGCCGTTCGACGAGCGGATAGAAGGTGCCCTCGCTGTTCCGCGCCTCGATGACCCCGTCGGTGTAGAGCAGCAGCTGATCGCCCTCGTCGAAGGGGAAGACCTCGCTGTGGTACCGGTCGGCCACCAGATGACCGAGGCCCAGCGGCAGTGCGGGCGCATAGCCCTCCAGAGTCTTCACGCCCGAGTCGCGCAGCGCGATCGGCGGCGGATGTCCGCAGTTGACGAGGCGGACCACCGGCTGGTCGTCGGGGATCTCCAGCACGGCGGCGGTGACAAACGACTCCCCCGCCCCGGGCGCCTTGTCGGGGGGTTCGGTCCGCTCGGCGGATAGGGCGGTGTCCAAGTGGGCCGCCAGATCGGTCAGGGGTACGGGCCAGTGGGCCATCGCGCGGAAGGCGCCGAGCACCAGGGAGGCGTCCGCGACGGCGGTCAGCCCGCTGCCCCGGACATCGCCGATGATCAGGCGGGTGCTGTTCGAGGTACGCGCCGCCGCGTACAGATCGCCGCCGATCTCCGCCCCCGGCTCGGCCGCGAGGTAGACCGAGGCGATCAGCAGCGGGCCGACCCGGACGGGAAGCGGGCGCAGCAAGACCCGCTGTGCCACATCGGCCACCGCCCGCACCCGGTTCAGCTCGCGCATATGCCGGTCGAGGACCGCGCGGAACAGCACGATCATCGCCGAGACCAGGATCAGGGTGATCACCTCGGTCATGCGCCCGGGCTGGCCGAGGAAGCCCTCATAGGCGTTCGCCACGATCTGGGCGCCGACGGCCAGGAGCCCCACACACGCCGTGAGCAGGGGGCCGGCGAACGAGGCGGTCATGGCCGGGGCCGCGATCAGCAGCGGGCTGAGCCTCACGCTCGCCGGGGCCAACACATCGCCGAGCGTGATCAGCCCGATGACCAGCAGGGGGATCACGACCAAGACGCGGGTACGCCACCTTGGCCGGCGCAGATCCGAATGACCCTGCCACACATGCACATCTACTGCTTACGCCTGCCCTTGCTCCCGCGCCAGCCCCGCCCCGCCCGGCAGGGCACAACGCTCCGCCGGAAGGGGCCCGGACCTCCCAAAGTCACGGCGTCGCCGGGGAGGCCGCCACCCCGCCCGGGAGGCGGCTGTCACACTTCCGGCCGCCGTCTCGTCCTCCCTCTCGGGCCGACGAGAGGATCAGGACATGGCAGAGCTGACCGACTTCGAACAGCAGCGCGACCGGCTGTGGGCCGTCGCCTATCGCATCACCGGCTCGGTCGCCGACGCCGATGACGCGGTGCAGGAGACCTGGCTGCGCTGGCAGGCGCTGCCCGCGGACGAGGTCGCCGACCCCCGCGCGTATCTGACCACCGTCATCAGCCGGATCTGCTACGACCTGCTGGGATCGGCGCGGGTGCGACGCGAGGCGTACGTCGGTCCCTGGCTGCCCGAGCCGGTGGTGGCGGCCGGCGGTCCGGAGGACCGGGTGACGCTCGACGAGTCGGTGGGGCTGGCGCTGCTCACCGTGCTGGAGCGGCTGACCCCGGCGGAGCGGACCGCCTTCATCCTGCACGATGTCTTCTCGGTGCCGTTCCCCGAGATCGCCGAGGTCGTGGGCCGTAGTTCGGGTTCCGTACGGCAACTGGCCTCCCGGGCGCGCAAGCGGGTCCGGGAGGAGGCGCCGCGGCGCTCGGTGGACCGCGGGGAGCACCGGCGCGCCGTGGACGCGTTTCTCCAGGCGGTTCTGGGCGGTGACATGGAGGGGCTGCTGGAGATCCTGGATCCGGAGGTCGTCTGGCGTTCGGACGGTGGCGGCAAGGTGGCGGCGGCCCGGGTCCCGGTGGTGGGCAACGAGAAGGTGGCCCGCTTCGCCCAGCGTCTCGCCCGGGGCTTCGACCCGGCCACGATGGTGGTGCACCGTTGCGCGGTCAACGATGCCCCGGGCCTGGTCATCGCCGACCGCACGGACGGCCAGGCCGTGGTCTTCGCCTTCTCCGTGCACCAGGGTCTGATCACCGAGATCGACGTGATCGTCAACCCCGACAAGCTCCGCCACCTCGACCTGCCGAGCCTGTGACCGGCATCACCGTCACATCTGGGGCCGCCATGTCGTCCTCTTCGTGAACACCACCCGAGAAGGAGGCCGCCGGTATGGAGAAGCAGCAGGTCCTGGTACTCGGCGCGGGCTATGCGGGGCTGATGGCCGCCCTGCGGCTGGCCCCGCACACCCGCGTCACCCTGGTCGATCCGAGCACCGCTTTCACCGAACGGGTCCGGCTGCACGAGCGGGCCGCCGGACGGCCCGACATCACACATCCGCTCGACGCGCTGGCGCGGCGGGCCGGCATCGCCCACGTGGCCGCCCGCGCCACCCGGATCGACCCGGCCGCCCGGCAGGTCACCACCGACGACGGCCGCCGGCTGCCGTACGACCGGCTGGTGTACGCGCTCGGCAGCCGCACCCCCGACCCCGGTGAGCGCGCCTACACCCCGGAGACGGCGGCCGAACTGCACAAGCGGCTGCTGGACGGCCCGGGCGAGCTGACGGTGGTCGGCGGGGGACTCACCGGCATCGAGCTCGCGGCCGAGATCGCCGAGTCCCAGCACGCCTGGAAGGTCCGGTTGATCACGGGCGACGAGGTCGGCACGGGGCTGTCGGCGAAGGGCCGCGCCCATGTCCGTTCAACGCTCACCGGGCTCGGTGTCCGGATCGAGGAGGGCCGCCGGGTGGCGGGCCCCGAGGACATCGACACCGACGCGGTGGTGTGGGCCACCGCGATGACCGCGAACACCGCCCTGGCCGAGGCCGCCGGGATCACCCTCGATCCCAGCGGCGGCATCAGCGTCGACGGCGCCCTGCGCTCGGTGTCCCATCCGGAGATCTACGCGGTCGGCGACGCCGCGGCCATGACCACCCCGGCCGCCGGTCACCTGCGCATGGCCTGTGCCACCGCGCTCCCGGCCGGTTCGCACGCCGCCTCCTCGATCATCGCCGAGACACGCGGGCGGCAGCCGGAGCCGCTGCGCTTCCGCTTTGTGGTGCAGTGCGTGAGCCTGGGCCGCCGGGACGGGCTGATCCAGTTGGTGCGGGCGGACGACTCCCCGCGCGAGCGGGTGCTGCGCGGTGGCCTGGCCGCACGCACCAAGGAGCGGGTCGTGCGCTCCACGGTCAGCATGCTGCGGCTGGCGACGCGCCGCCCCGGGGCCGTGCCCCTCATCCCCGGGATGAGCTGAGTCTCCAGGATGAGGTGCGTCTCCAGGATGAGGTGAGTCCCCGGGGCGAGGTGAGTCCCCGGGATGAGGTGCGTCCCGGGGACGGGCTGAATCCCGGCGATGGGCCGAGGGCGCCGCGCAGCCGCTAGAAGGGGTAGTGCGCGTGCTGGGTGGCGAGGGTGATCCACCGGGTGTCGCTGAACGCCTCGATGCCCCAGCGGCCGCCGAACCGCCCGTACCCCGAATGCTTGATGCCACCGAACGGGGCCTGTGGCTCGTCCGCCACCGACTGGTCGTTGATGTGCACGATGCCGGCCCGGATACGGCGGGCGACCTTGAGCCCATGGGTCCCGTTCTCGGTGATGATGCCGCAGGTCAGGCCGTGGTCGGTGGCGTTGGCCAGGGCCACGGCCCGATCGTCGTCGGCGAAGGTGTCGACCACGCACACCGGCCCGAACGCCTCGGCGTGGTGGATGTCCATGTCCGGGGTGACACCGGTCAGCACCGTCGCCGGGTGGACCGCGCCGTCCGGTTCGCCACCACCGGTCAGCACCGTGGCGCCCTTGTCCACCGCGTCCTTCACCAGGGCCGCCACCCGGCGTGCCGAGGCGGCCGCGACCAGCGGGCCGACCACGGTGGACGGGTCGGCCGGGTCGCCGCACGGCAGGGCGGCCACCTTGGCGGTGAACTTCGCGGTGAACTCCTCGGCGAGGCTCTCGTGGACGAGTATCCGGTCACCGGACATGCAGATCTGGCCGGAGTTCATGAACACGCCGAAGGTGGCGGCGTTCACCGCGTGGTCCACATCGGCGTCGTCCAGGACGATGATGGCGTTCTTGCCACCCAGCTCCAGCACGGCCGGCTTGAGGTGCTGCGCGGCGAGTGAGCCGATGGTCCTGCCGACTCCGGTGGAGCCGGTGAAGTTGACGACGCGTACGCGCAGATCGGCGATGAGGGCCTCGGCCACCTCGGCGGCGTCCTCACGGGCGTTGGTGACCACATTGAGCACGCCGTCGGGCAGCCCGGCGTCGCGCAGCACATCGGCGACAAAGAGCCCGCAGGCGAGCGGGGCGTCCTCGCTGGGCTTCATCACGACCGTATTGCCGGCCGCCAGGGGCGCCGCGACGGAGCGGACCCCGAGGATGATCGGCGCGTTCCAGGGGGCGAAGGCGGCGACGACACCGGCCGGTTCGCGGACGGCGAGGCCGAGCGCGCCCGCCTCCTGGGCGCTGAGCACCTCACCGCGCGGGGCGGTGATCGCGGCGGCGGCCTCGCGGAGGATGTTCGCGGCCAGGCCCACGTTGAAGTGCGCCCAGGGCGCGGTGCCTCCGGCCTCCTGGGCCATGATCTCGGCGGCCCGGTCGGCGCGCGACTCCAGCAGATCCGCCGCGGTCAGGAAGATCCGACGGCGCTCGAACGGGGCCAGCTCCGCCCAGGCCGGGAAGGCGGCGTCGGCGGCGGCCACCGCACGCGCCACATCCGCGGCCCCGGCGGCCGCGACGGTGGCGAACACCTCACCGGTGTAGGGGTTGAGGTCCTCGGCGGTGCGCCCCGAGGCGGCCGGGGTGTCCTTGCCATCGATCAACAGGTCGCGGTGAAGGGTCATATCGGATGTCCTTTGCGGTCCCTCGCCCCCAAGGGCGTGTTCGCGGAATGAACTTCAGTTCACTATGGCGTGGACGTCAGTCTCCGCCGCGCCCGGGGCCGTCGTCAATGCGGAGGCGCCGACGGGGCCACCGCACCCCGCCGGACGCCGTCACCGCCAGGACGCCCAGGAGGGCCAGTGCGGCGGCGGGGGCGACCGTCCACGGGGCGCGCTCGGCGTAGGGATGGTTCTCGGCCAGCAGCCGGCCCCACTCCGGGGACGGCGGCTGCGCACCCAGGCCGAGGAAGCCCAGTGAGGCCAGGGCGAGCGCCGCGGCCGGCAGACGCAGCAGGGCGTGCCTGACGACCGGGGGCAGAACCGCGGGCAGGATGTGGCGGCGCAGCAGATGGCGACGGGAGGCGCCCAGTGCGCGGGTGGCGGCGAGATGTGTGGCGGCGCGCTGCTGCCGCAGCAGGGCGGAGGTGTGCGCGGCCAGCGGCGCCCAGGCGACGGCGGCCACGGCGAGCGCGGGGGTGTACGGGCCGCGTCCGGCCGCCCCGGCGACCAGGAGCCCGGCGAGCACGGGCGGCACCGCGTTCACGGTCTCGACGAGTCCGCCGGACAGCCGGGGCACCAGGCCGAGCAGCACCCCCGCCACCAGCGCGGCGGCGCTCACCGCCACCGCGAGCGCGAGCGTGGACAGCGCGCCGTGCCCCACCCGGGCCAGCAGATCACGGCCCAGCGCGTCGGTGCCGAACGGATGTGTCCAGGACGGGGAGGTGAGCCGGGCGGCGGTGTCCACGGCCAGCGGGTCCCGGAGGGCACCGAGCACCAGGACGGCGAGCAGGAGCGCGCCGTAGAGCAGCGGAACGGAGCGGGCGGACGGCGCGTACGGCCGGTGGAGCGAGGGAAGCGCCCCGTCGCGCAGCGCAGGCCCGAGCGACAGCCGGGCCGCGAGCCGGGCGAGACCTCCGGCGGCGGCCGCGAGCAGGACGAGGACGAGGGTGCCCGCCTGAAGCATCGGCAGGTCCTGGGCGATGGCCGCCTGCAGGGTGAGCCGGCCGAGCCCGGGGATGTCGAAGACCTGCTCGACGGCGACCGCCCCGCCGGTGAGCCCGACCACGAACAGCCCGATGTTCGGCAGCACTCCGGGCACGGCACGCCGCAGCGCGTGGCGGGCGATCCGCCGGGCGGGCAGCCCGCGTGCGGCGGCGGCCCGGGCCCAGGGCTCCGCGAACGCGCCGGGCAGGGCGTCGTCCAGGACCCGGCCCAGCAGGGCGCCCGCGGGGACGCCGAGGGCGAGCGAGGGCAGCACCATCCACCGCGGCCCGTACCAGCCGACCGCAGGCAGCCAGCCGAGCCGCACCCCGACCACGGCGGCCAGCACGGACGCCAGCAGGAACTCCGGCAGCGCGGCGAACAGCGCGCCGCCGCTTCCCGGACCGGCCCCGCGCCGGGCGGCCCGCCGCCGCGGCCCGAGCCACAGCGTGCGCCCGCACACCGCGCCCGCGGTGACCGCCGCGACCACCAGCGCCCCGCCCATGAGCAGCAGCGAGACGCCGAGCGCCTCGGCGACCGAGGGGGTCACGGCGGTCCCCGAGATCCAGGACCGGCCCGCGTCGCCGTGGGGCAGTCCGGTGAGCCACCGGCCGAGCAGCGTCAACGGCGCGGCCTCGAGGCCGAGTTGGGAGCGCAGGGACTCCAGGAGCTCGGGGCTGGGCTCGCGGTCGGCCTCGCGCGCCTTGAGGACGGTGCGGGCGGGGTCGGTGCGGGACAGCCAGGGCAGCAGCCCAATGCCGCACAGCAACGCCCCGGCGAGCGCGAGGCGCCACAGCGCGCTCAGACCGGTGGACCGCGCCCCGCTCAGGCCGGTGGACCACCCGGCGCCCGGGCGGGTGAACCGCGCCGCGCTCGGCCCGGTGTTCCGCCCGGCGCCCAGCCCGGTGGACCGCCCGCGCCCGCTCGGCCCGGTCGGCCGCCCCGCACTCGGCTCGGTGGACCGCGCCCTGGTCCGCGCGCCGTTCAACGCCGCGTACCGGTGCCGACGAGCGTGCGCTCGTACGGATCGAGGATCACACCCCGCACCGAGGCGCCGACGCCGTGGATGATCCGCTGATGGACCAGCGGGACGACCCCGTCCGTGCGCAGCACGGCGGTCTGCGCGGCCAGGGCGGCGCGATGGCGCGCCGCGTCGTCGGCGCGGGCCCCGGCCTCGGCGACCGCGCGGTCCACGGCCTTGTCGCACACCCGGGCCAGGTTGTACCCGCCGTCGCAGGTGAAGTCGTCGGCGAGATAGGAGACCGGGTCGCCGGTGTCGAGCATGGTGTTCCGGGCGGCCACCACGGCGTCGAACTTCCCGGCCAGGGCGTCGCCTTCGAGCCGGGAGTACTCGCGCACCTCCAGCTTCACACTGAACCCGGCCTTGCGCAGCTGCTGTTGCAGCACCTGGGCCACCTCGGGCAGCTCGGGCCGGTTGTCGTAGGTGGCGAGGGTGAGCGCGGTGTTCCCGGCGGGCTTGGCGGCGGGGCGGCCGGTCGGCCGGGGGCGCTCGCCCGCGGCCCAGGTGAGGGCCGGGCCGAACAGGCCGCGGCCGGTGTCGGCATGCCCCTCGTACACGTCCTCGGCGAGGGCGGAGGCGTCCACGGCCTCGCGGGCGGCGGCGCGGACGGCGGGGTCGGCGAAGGGGCCGGAGCGGGTGTTGAGGAAGAGGGCGGTGGTGCGGGCGGTGGGCACCTCACGGACGGTCGGCTGGTCGAGGGTGGCCGCCTGGGAGACCGGGACGGCCTCGGCTATGTCCACCTCGCCGCTGCGCAGCGCGTTGGTGCGGGCCGTGCCATCGGCGATGAAGCGGACATCGAGACCGGAGGCGTGGGCGAGGCCGCCCCAGTAGTCGTCGAAGCGGTGGAGCGTGGCACGGGTGGCGCCGCCCGTCCTGGCCAGGGTGAAGGGACCGGTGGCGGTGCCGGCCGGATCGACCGCCGCTTTCCCGTTCGCCGGGCCCCAACGCGCCTCCGCCGTACCGGACTTATCCGCACCGGACTTATCCGCACCGGCCTTGGTCCGATACGCCTTGGGCGAGAGGATGGCCAGGCTCGGGCTGGACAGTCGCAGGGGCAAGGCGGAGTCGGCGGTGGCGGTGGTGACCCGGACCCGCCGCTCCCCCACCGCCTCGGCGGTGAGCCTGACCCCGGTGAGCGCGGCGGGCGCGGGATCGGCGTGGGTGGCATGGGTGAGGGCGCCCGCCACCGCCGCCGGGGTGACCTCGGTGCCGTCCTGGAACCGCGCCTCGCGCAGGGTGAACACCCAGCCACCGCCACTCTCCCGGGTCCAGGACTCGGCGAGGGCGGGCACCGCGCCGCCGTTGCCGTCCAGCCGGGTCAGCCCCTCGGTGACCCCGAGCCGGCTGAGCAAGGTGGCGTCGGCGCCGTACGGGGAGAAGCGCTCGGCGGGCGGGAAGGCCATCGCGACCCGGAGGCGTCCGCCGCCCGCACCGGCCCCGGCGTCGTACGGCGAACCGTCGCGGGCCGCGAAACAGCCGGTGAGCAGCGGGACGAGCAGCAGCGCGGCGGCCCACCGGTGGCGGACAGAGTGCATGGGCGTGGTCCTCCAGGGGCGGCGCGGGGTACGGCGAACACAACGCTAGATGATAATCATTTCCATAAAGGTCAGGGCGCCCCGGGCCCCATGGGGACCTCGAAGTGGACGACTCCCTGACCGCCCCCGGGCGCCTCCCGCTCATCGCAGATGACCTTCCCCAGCGACCGCCAGAACGGCTCGGCGCCCACCACCCCCGGATCGGTGTGCAGATAGACCGCGCGATAGCCGCCGTCCGCCACGGCGAAGTCGAGCAGCGCATGCACCAGCCGCCGGGCCAGCCCGTTGCGCCGATGCTCGGATCGCACATAGACCCGGCGCAGCTGGGCGGTCTCCCCCGATGGGTAACGCGCGGCCAGCCACGGCGGGTTGGGCGGATGGGCCGGGCCCCGGGAGTCGAGCGCGGCGGTCGCCACGACCGCCCCGTCGCTCTCGTCCACCGCCACCAGCAGGGTGTGGCGCGCGCCGTTCAGATACGCGGCGGCGGGATCGATGATGTCGGCGTGCCAGCGTGGCACATAGCCGGTTCCGAAGTCGCGGTAGACGATGTCGAGCATCACCCTGCGGGCGGCGTCGAGGTCATCGGGGGTCGCGGTTCTGATGCGGTAGCTGTGCACCTGCGCATCGTACGCAATAAGCCTGCGCGCCGACCGTACTGGCAGACTGGGTCCGGACCGGAGGAGGGGGCCGATGGGGCGGGGACGGCCGTCGATGCAGGAGCTGATCCAGCGGCGCAGGAACGCCGGATTCGTGGGGCGGCAAAGGGAACTGCACGCGTTCCGCGACAACTTCGGGCTGCCGCCGGAGGACGGGCGGCATCGCTTTGTCTTCCATGTGCACGGCCACGCGGGCGTGGGCAAGACCTGGCTGATGCGCCGGCTGGAAGAGACCGCCCGCCAGGAGTACGGCGCGCTCACCGCCCGCGTCGACGAGGCGGCGGGCTCCGTCCCCGAGGCGATGGCCGCGATCAGCGAGCAATTCGCCCGCCAGGGACGGGAGTTCACGGCCTTGGACCGGCGGCTCGCCACCTATCGGCAGCGCCGCCACGAGGCGGAGTCGGTACCGGCGGAGGGCGAGCGGACCGGGCCCAGCACCGGCAGCATGGTCGCCGCGCGAGCCGGGCTCACCGGCCTCGGCCTGGTGCCCGGTGTCGGGGCGCTGGCGGGTGCCGTCGACCCGGTGCCGCTCGCCGAGGGCACCGACCGGCTGCGGGCGGCGCTCAGCTCGCGGTTCCGCGACCACAAGGACGTCCAGCTGGTGCTGGACCCGGTGGAGACGCTGACCCCGCTACTGGTCAGGGAGTTGTCGGAGGCGGCAGCGGCGGTGCCGTGGCTGGTGCTGTTCTTCGACACCTACGAGCGCCTCGGCCCGCTGCTCGACCCCTGGCTGCGCACCCTGCTGACCAGCGAACGCCTGGGCACCCTCCCGGCCAACACCGTGCTGGTGCTGGCCGGGCAGACCCGCCCGGACCCCGGCTGCTGGGGCGATCTGGCCGATGTGGTCGCGGAGCTGCCGCTGGAGCCGTTCACCGACGCGGAGGCCCGGCAGCTGCTCAGCGCCAAGGGGATCACCGATGAGCCGGTGGTGCGGGAGGTGCTGCGACTCTCCGGCCGGCTGCCGGTGCTGGTGTCCACTCTCGCCGAGAACCCCGGAACCAGCGGCGATCTGGACGACCCCAGTGCCACCGCCGTCGACCGGTTCCTGAAGTGGGAGCGCGATCCGGTGCGCCGCTCCGCCGCCCTGGCGGGCGCGCTGCCCCGGCGGCTGAACGAGGACATCTTCAGGGCGGCGGTGGACGAGGACGGAGCCGAGTTGTTCGGCTGGCTGCGGTCGCTGCCCTTCATCGGCGACCGTAACGGGGCGGTCCGCTACCACGATGTGGTCCGCGCCCCGATGCTGCGGCTTCGGCGGACCACTTCACCGCAGCGGTGGACCGCGGCGCACACCCGGCTGGCGGAGACCTTCGCCGGGTGGCGGGAGGCGGCCGCCGGGGGACTCGACGCGCGCGACGGGTGGCGGCTGGCCGCCTGGAGCGGACCGCGTCTGGAGGAGTGGTATCACCTGCTGTGCGCACGGCCGTCGGCGGCGCTGCCCGGGGCGCTGCGGGACGGGATCGGCGCCTGCGACGCGGGCCCGGCGGTGGCCCGGCGCTGGGCTTCCACCCTGGTCGAGGCGGGCGAGGACGCCGACTCGGACGCGGTGCGCACCTGGGGGTGGCGTCTGGTGGAGGCGCTGGCGGACGAACGGCGGCGCGGTATCGAGGCGATGGGGCTGCTGCTGGCGCGGGCCGGGCTGGACGGCCCCGCCCGGGTCGCGGCACTCGTCCTACGGGGGTGGCACCGCCGGTCGGTCGAGGAGTTCGACGGGGCGCTGGAGGACTTCCGCCGGGCGATCGAGCTGGACCCCGGGAACGTACGCGCGCACTTCGGACGTGCCGTGGTCCACCGGGCGACCGGGGACTTCACCACGGCGATGGACGCGCTGGACGGCGTGGCGGCACTGGAGCCGGGCTCGACCTGGGTGCAGCGGGAGCGCGGCGAGACCTGCCGCCGGGCGGGCCGGTACGAGGAGGCACTGGCCCTGCTCGACCCGGTGGTGGCGGCCGATCCGGCGGACCATGTGGCCCTGGGCAGCCGCGGCCAGACGATGATGGCGCTCGGCCGGATCCACGAGGCCCTGGCCGACTTCGGCCGGGCCATCGAACTGAACGGCGACTACACCTGGGCGCTGGTCCGGCGGGCTCGTGTCCGCAGCACGCTGGGGGACGCGGCGGGCGCGCTGGAGGACCTGGACCGGGCGGAGGCGCTGGAGCCGGGTGTCCCGGGAACGCTGGGCGAACGCGGTGATATCCACCGCTTCGCGGGCCGCTACGAGGAGGCCATCGCGGAGTACGACCGGGCGCTGGCCCTCGACCCCGGCTACGCCTGGGCCCTGGGGAGCCGCGCGATGGCCAACGAGGCCCTGGGCAGACGCGCGGAGGCGCTGGCGGATCTGGACCGTGCGGTGGCGCTGAATCCCGGCTACGCCTGGGCCGTGGCGCAGCGCGAGCGTTTGCTTCTCGGCGGGGATTCACCGGAGGGCGGACGGAACGACGGACCGGTGTGACCTGCCAGCACCCGTGCTTCCGGCTCCTCTCCCTCCGTGGCCGGTCACCGGCCCTGTCGTGACACGCGCCGGGTGATGCAGGCCGACACGGCGTGGCGTACGGCGCGCAGCACGGCACGGCAGCGCGACAGATACCGGGCCGGGCGGGACCGGCGGACCGGACGCGGTGCGGCCGATGGAGCCGGTGCGGACGTCGGGGCCGGTACGGCCTCGGACACGTCCTGAGCAGTGGTGTCCACCGGATCGGGGGCGGCCGGATCGGCCAGGGGCGGCGACGGATCGGTGGTCCTGGCCTGCGGGGTGACGGGGCGCCGGGTGGCCTCTGCGCGCATCATCGCGCGCATGGCGGCATAGACATCGATGGGCATGCGGATACTCCTGCGGTCTCGAACGTCCGATGGCTGAGCGGGCAGGGCACACCGCATCCGGAATCCGCGGGGCAGCCGCGGAAACGGGATGGCGGACGTGCCCGGGCCCGGTCAGCAGCGCAGGACGACGGACCGTGAGGAGAGCAGACCGGCCGGGAGGTCGCCCCCGGCGGCGAACGCGCCGCCGCCCGTCGCGGGGTCGGCGGCGCGACCGCGGACCGCGACGAGCGCGAGGGGGCCCAGGGACGTCGAGAGGGATCGATGGGCACCGAACGAGGCGCCGTGGACCACCCGCCCGGCATGCCGCGCCGGATGCCCGGCACCGTCCCGGGTGAAGAGCTTGGCCGACGCCGATGCGGTGGAGCGTTCGTCCTCGGTCTCCGGCGCCGGCGGAACAGGCGCTGCGACAACGGGAGCGCCCGCGGGGGCGGACGCGGCGAGGCCGCGGACCGAGGCCGGGTTCGGAGGCCCGGCCGCGCACTGGTCAGGCCCGGTGGACGGCGAGTCGCGGACGACCCCCAGAGCGAGCACGGCATGCAGCAACGTGACCGCCAGCAGCAGAAGGACGGCGGCCGCGCACGGGCCGCCGCACACCGCGGGGCGGTTCGTTCTGCGGCCGTGCACCATGCGGCCTCCCTCGCTGATCCCCCTCAAGGGAACCCCGCCCAGCGGAAGAGGGCACTCCGATTACCGGGAAAAGTCTATACTTTCACCCGTGTCGGTTATCTCCTCGAACACACATATCGTCGCATTTCGAGGAGTCACCGGCCGCAGTGGCGGGATCATTCGAGCAACGTGGCCGGTGCGGCCTGCCGCCAGGAGTCCAGCAGGATGTCCCGCAGCTCCTCGACGTCCTCCAGCGCGGCGAGCCGCACCCGCACCCAGGCCGAACTCGCCTCATGGGCGGCCACCCAGAACTTCTCCGGCTCCGCCAGCACCAACTCCTTCCGCTCCTCCTTGGGACATCTGACGGCCATCGAGGTCTCGTCCTCGGGCAAGGTGGCGAACATCTTCCCGGCGACCCGGAAGGTGGGCATCGACCAGGCGATCTTCTCTGTGGTCTCCGGCAGCGACAGGGCGATGGCACGGACATCGTCGGAGGTGGTCATGGCCCGACCGTAGAACACCCCACCGACAAGCGTGCCCATGCTTGAATGCCCAGGTGACGGATCTGGACGTACTCAAGGTGTTCTGCGGGCCCTACGGCCGCGGTGGCAATGAACTCGGCGTGGTGCGGGACGGCGCCGCGGTGGTCGGCGAGGCGGAGCGGCAGCGGGTCGCCGCCCGGCTGGGGTTCAGCGAGACCGTGTTCGTGGACGATCCGGAGCGCGGCGTCGTCGATATCTACACCCCGAGCGTCCGGCTGCCCTTCGCGGGCCATCCGCTGGTGGGCACCGCCTGGCTGCTGGACCTGCCCGAGCTGCTGCCGCCCGCCGGAGAGGTTCCCGCCCGCCAGGACGGCGAGTTCACCTGGATCACCGGCCGGCCCGCCTGGGCGGCCGGGCGGCGCACCCAGCAGTACGCCTCGCCGGAGGAGGTCGAGGCGCTGCCCACCCCTCCCGAGGGCGAGGGCTGGCTGTACGCCTGGGCGTGGCAGGACGAGGCCGCGGGCCGGGTGCGGGCGCGTGCGTTTCCCCGCCGCGGGGACGGGATCGTGGAGGACGAGGCCACCGGCGCCGCCGCCCTGATTCTCTCGGGCGAGCTGGACCGCGCCCTCAACATCACCCAGGGCGTGGGGTCGCAGATCCTCACCGGTCCCCTGCCGGACGGCTCGATCGAGATCGGTGGCCGGGTCGAGCTCGCCGAGGTCCGCTCGCTGTAGGCCGGCAGCCGCCCCGAGCCCCGGCGGTGGTCCGGGTGGTCGCGGTCAGTGCGTACGGGCGTAGTGGATCGCGATCCGCGCCCCGAGCCGTGCGTTGTTCTTCACCAGGGCGATATTGGTCCGCAGGCTCTCGCCCTTGGTCAACTCGACGATCCGGCCCAGCAGATACGGGGTCGCGTCCTTGCCTCCGATTCCCGCCTCCGCCAGCTCGGCGAGGGCCTGCTCGATGATGCCGTCGATCCGCTCGGCGGGGATCTCCTCGGCCTCCGGCACCGGATTGGCGATGCTCAGCCCCGCCGTCATGCCCAGCTCCCACTGGGCGCGCATGGTGGCGGCGATCTCCTCGGGCGAGTCGACGCGCAGCGGGGAGCGGAAGCCGCTCACCCGGGAGTAGAAGGCGGGGAAGTCGTCGGTGCCGTAGGTGAGCACCGGAACGCCCAGGGTCTCCAGCTTCTCCAGGGTCAGTCCGATGTCGAGGATGCTCTTGACCCCGGCGCTGATGACGGCCACCGGCGTGGTGGCGAGCTCGGTGAGATCCGCGCTGATGTCGAAGGAGTGCTCCGCTCCCCGGTGCACTCCGCCGATGCCACCGGTGACGAAGACCCGGATCCCGGCGAGCGCGGCGAGCCGCACGGTGGACGCCACGGTGGTGGCGCCATGGCCGCCGCGCGCGATGACATGGGCGAGGTCGCGCACGCTGACCTTGCCGACGTCCGGGCTGGTGGCGAGCAGTTCGAGAGCGGCCCGGTCCAGACCGGCACGTGGCGTGCCATGGAGGACGGCGATGGTGGCGGGGACCGCCCCCTCGGCGCGGATGATCTCCTCGACCTCGGTGGCCATCTCGACGTTCTGCGGATACGGCATGCCGTGGCTGATGATCGTGGACTCCAGCGCGACCACGGGACGGCCGTCGCGCAGGGCCTCCGCGACCTCCTCGGTGAGGGTCAGCCGGGGGTGGGGGGTGGTCATGTGGGCCTCCGCAGCGGTGCGTTGAGCGCGTCCTCGATCAGACGCGCGGTCAGGTCGGGTCGTACGGTGGCGGGGGTGGCCACGGTCAGCGCGGCGGCGGCGTGGCCGTAGCGGGCGGCGTCGACCGGATCGGCGCCACCGAGCAGGGCGTGCGCGAACGCGCCGAGCATCGCGTCGCCGGCCCCGGTGACGTCGTGCACCTCGGCCGGTGGCGCCTCCAGCGGCACCCGGCCCTCGTCGAGGGTGCTCAGCAGGGAGCCGCGCGCACCGAGCCGCACCCACACATGCCGTACACCGCGCTCGTGGAGGAGGGCCACGGCCGCGAGCAGCTCCGGGTCGTCCGCGGCGGCGTCCCCGTCGAGGCCCCGGCCCGCCAGCACGCCCAGCTCCGCCACGTTCGGCGTGACGGCGAAGACCGGCCGCCCGGTGGCGAACAGCGGGGCGAGCAGCGCCGCCTTGGGGACGCTCACCGGGTCGATCAGCGTCTGGACACCGGTGGCGGCGGCGATGTCCAGGACGTAGGAGAGCACCCGCGGGGAGAGGTTTCCGTCCAGCACCAGCAGGCCGGCGTGGCCGATGAGCTCCCGCGCGGTGTGCAGATGCTCGGGGCTCAGCGCGTCGGTGGCGGCCATGTCGGCGATGGCCACGACCAGATCGCCGTCGGCGTCCAGCACCGCCGTATAGGTGCCGGTGGGATGCGGGCCGCGGTGCACATGGTCGACGCGCACCCCGGCGGCCTGGGTCTCGCTCAGCAGCCGCTCCCCCGCCGCGTCCTGCCCCACGGCGGCGATGAGATGGGTGGGGGTGCCCAGCCGGGCGAGGTTCTCGGCGACGTTGCGGGCCACCCCACCGGGGCTGGTGTGGGACCGGCCCGGATTGCTGGTGCGGTACGCGACGGGTGCCAGGCTGCGCACCTTGATGTCCACGTTGGCGCCGCCGATGACCACCACCGCGTGTTCCCGGCGCAGGATGTAGCCGCGCCCCAGGATGGCGCCCTTCTTGCCCAGGTTGGAGAGATGGACGTTGACCGCGGCCCGGGTGGTCCCGAGGGCGTCGGCGATGGACTGGGCCCCGGCCAGGGGTCCCGCCGCAGCAGCGCGAGAATCTCCCGTTCCCTGCGCGTCAGCATCATGCTCAGCAGAGTAAAGGACCCTTAGCCCGATAAACAGGCCACTGACACCCGTGGGTTGGCCCAGGAGATCGTAAAAGAACGGCGGATGACATCCTGGGAAGCCATGGCGCGCCGGACACTCACGGCAGCAGCCCGGGAACCTGTCCGGTGACGAGGAAGAAGGCCGATGAGACTCTGCTTTCTGGTGGAGGAGCGCTATCGCCATGACGGGATGCCCCGTGAGGTGATCCGTCAGCTCTCCGCCTGGGGCCACCAGGTGGACGTGGTCCGGCCGGGCCGTTCCCTGCTGCGGATGTCCGATGCGGTGCGGGCGGGCAGCCATGACGCCTGGGTGCTCAAGACGGTGTCCGGTGGACCCGGGCTGACGCTGCTGGAGGCCGCGTCGGCGGTCGGGCTGACCACCGTCAACGACGCCCGCGCCATCCGCGGCGTACGGGACAAGGCGCTGGCGGCCGCGATCGGGCGCAGCCGGGGGCTGCCGTTGCCGCCCACCTACGCCGCGGCCCGGCCCGAGGCGCTGGAGGAGATACCGGAGGCCGAGTTCCCGCTGGTGGTCAAACCCGCGGACGGCAGCTCCGGGCGGGCCGTACGGCTGGTGCCGACGCCGGACCGGCTGCGGGCGCTGCGCGCCGAACTGGCCGTGGAGGGCATGCTCATCGCCCAGCCCTATGTGCCGAATTCGGGCATCGACCTCAAGGTGTACTGCGTGGACGGGGAGTTGCACGCGACCGAGCGGAGCTCACCGCTCAGCCCCGACGGAGGCGTCCGCGGCCGTCGGGTACGGCTGTCCGCCGAAGTGGCGGCCATCGCCGCCGAGGTGGGTGCGGTCTACGGCCTCGATCTGTACGGCGTGGATGTGCTGCTGGGCCCGGACGGGCCGGTGGTCGTCGATGTGAACGACTTCCCCAGCTTCAAGGAGGTGCCGGACGCGGCGGCCCGGGTGGGGCGTGCGGTACTGGAGTTGGCGCGCAGGGGCGGCGCCCGGTCCGAAGCGGCGTTCGTCGGCGCCCTCGCCGAGCCGGTGCTGGCTCCGGAGCCGGTCCCGGCCGTGGCCACGGGCCGGCTAGGAACGCGGGCCGCGGCCACGGGCCGGCTATGACCGCGACGGTGAGCGGCGGCCGATGAGGATCGGTCTGATCACCGCCGACCCCGGCCATCAACTCCTCGCCGACACGGCGGAGTTGCTGTCGCCCCGCCATGAGGTGGTGGCGCTCGACCCGGGCGGCCACGGGGCCGGGGCGCGGGCCCCGGCCGACCCCTCGGAAGACCCGGCCGACCCCGGGGAGCTCGCCGATGTCTATCTGCTGAAGGCCCGGACGCCGCGTGCGCTGGCGCTCGCCCGGTCCCTGGAGCGGCGCGGCGCCCCGGTGGTGAACTCGGCCGCGGCCACCGCCCTGTGCCAGGACCGGACGGCGATGGCCGATGTGGCGCTCCGCGCCGGTCTGCCGTTCGCCCCCACCCGTACCGTGGCCTCGCTCGCCGGGCTGACGGCGGAGCGGCTGCCTCACCCCGTCGTCGTCAAGAGCCGCCACAGCCGCCGCCATGATCTGGTGGCCCGCGTCGACGACGCCGCGCGGCTGCGCGCCCTGAGCGCCGATTGGGCGGATGAACCCGTGGTGGTCCAGGACTTCACTCCGAACGACGGCTGGGACCACAAGCTGTGGGTCATCGCGGGCCGGGTGTTCGCCGCGCTGCGCCGGTCGGAGCTGGCGGCCGGCGGCCGCGGTCCGAGCCTGCCGCTCGCCCTGGACGCGCTGCCCCCGGGCTGGCTGGATCCGGTGCGCCACGTCGGTTCGGTGTTCTCGCTGGAGGTCTACGGCGTGGATCTGATCGACGCGGGCGGCGGCGCCCCGCTGATCGTGGACATCAACGCCTTTCCGGGGGTCCGCGGTCAGGCCGGCGCCCCCGAGGCGCTGGCGGCCCTGGCACTGCGGACCGCCGAACGGGGCGGACTCACCGCGCCCCGCCCATGACCGACACGAGGGAAATACTAGGGGACTCCCGTCCTAAATAGGGGTGGTCGCAGGCCGGACCGGAGCGGCAGGGTGGTCTACTGGTCTCCGCGCGACCCGAGGCACGCGCGCGACAGCCACACGACAGCCGCCGCGGAACGAGCGGCGCGAAAGGACATCACGTGACCGCACACCCCACCGGCACAAGCCTGTGGATCAGGCAGTTCCACCCCGCGCCGGCCGCGGCGACGCGACTCATCTGCCTGCCCCACGCCGGCGGGTCCGCCTCCTACTACTTCCCGGTCTCCAAGGCGCTCTCGCCCACGGTCGATGTGCTCGCCGTGCAGTACCCGGGGCGTCAGGACCGGCGCAACGAGAAGTGCATAGACAACATCCCCGAGCTGGCCGACGCGCTGGTGCCGGAGCTGCTGCCCTATACGGACAAGCCGGTGGCGCTTTTCGGCCACAGCATGGGCGCCACCCTCGCCTTCGAGGTCGCCCTGCGCCTGGAGCAGAAGGGCGTGGTGCCGGTGGCACTGTTCGCCTCGGGACGGCGCGCCCCCTCCTGCCACCGTGACGAGTCCGTCCACCTCCGCGACGACGACGGGCTGATCGCCGAGGTGAAGGCGCTCGCCGGGACCGACACCCAGCTCCTGGGCGACGACGAGATCCTCCGGATGGTGCTGCCCGCCATCCGCAGCGACTACAAGGCGGCGGAGACCTACCGCTACGCCCCCGGCCCGCGGCTGGCGACGCCCATTCACGCGCATGTGGGGGACGACGACCCCAAGGCGAGTGTCGAGGAGGCCCGCGCCTGGGGCGAGCACACCACCGGTGGCTTCGACCTCCAGGTCTACTCCGGCGGCCACTTCTACCTCAACGACGAGGCCCCGCGCGTCATCGCGTCGATCCGGAAGGTGCTGACCGAGCAGTCCTGAGCGCCCGCCCGGCCGGGGTCCCGGGGTGGCCGCCCCGACGATGCACGGGGCGATATCGCCGTAGGTGGTTCGCGGAACCCGCGCTCGTAGGTGCCGCGGCGGCGCGGCCCTCCTGGCCGGGCTCTTCCAGGCCGCCGAGGTGTCCCCGGCCGGAGGCCGACTGGGTTCGGTTCATTTCGGAGGGAAGCCGCCAGCACGGACCACTGTCCCACCGTGTCCGGTGTTCCCCTGAGAGTAATCCCAACCTGAACTCGATGATGAGTCGATCTCCGGGTTGCGTTTGCCTCTCCCGCGACCACCGCGTTACCTGGAAAGAGGCGCAGTGAGGCTCACCGTCGCGGCGAGGAGCGGCCATGATCACGCAAGAGCAGGTCGACCGGGTCCTGCGGTTGAGCGGGAACGGTCTTCCGTGTGTGTCCCTCTACGTCCCCGTGTTGCCCGAGCAGCCCGGCCGCAGCACATTCATGACCCGGGTGGCCAGTCTGCTGGACGGCATCCGGCCGCTCTCACTGGACAGCTCGCTCGATCATGCCGCGCGGCTGTCGCTCCGCGAGGACATCGTGAAGCTGGAGAAGTCGCTGGCCTTCGAGCCGCACCAGCCCGGCGCCGTCGCCGTCTTCGCCTGCAGCGGCAAGGATGTGTACGAGGAGGTGTGGCTGCCACGCCCCACCCGCGAGCGCATCGTGGTGAACTCCGATCCGTACGTCCGCCCCATGCTGGCCGTGCTGGATGAGTACGACCGCGCCTGCGCCGTCATCGTGGACCGGGGGACCGGCGAGATCTGGGAGCACTACCTCGACCAGGCCAGGGAGCTGGAGGCGATCCGCGACCGTACGCTGCGCAAGCCCGACTACGCTGCGGGGCTGGCCGAGGACAGGGTCCGCAACAAGGCCGATGAACTGAGCAAACGCCACTTCCGGAAGCTCATCGGCGAGCTCAAGCAGCTGTTCGGGAGGCGAGCCTTCGATGTGCTCGTGGTCGGCGGGCACTCCTACGAAGTGCCGAACTTCCTTCAGTTCCTCCCCCGTGACCTGCGGGAGCGGCTGATCGGCGACTTCACCGTCGACCGTGAGACCGCGACCCCCGCGGACATCAGGAACCGGGTGCAGAACATCGTCTCCGACCACGCCCACCAGGAACAACGGCGGCTCGTGGGCGACATCCTGGAGGCCAAGGCAGCCGGGCGACCGCCGAGCGCCGTGGGGCTGGACGAGACGCTGTGGGCGGCGTCGTTGGCCGCGGTCGGCACACTGGCGGCGGACGAGGAGGCGGCCGCCCCCGGGGTCGTCTGCGACCGGGACGGACTCCTCGCGCGCTCGGGCAAGAGCTGTCCGCTGTGCGGCGACCCGCTGCGCGAGGTCCCCGACATCATCGATGCGCTGACCGAAACCGTCATTGACGACGGAGGCGAGATCCGCCATATCGAGCCGGAGACCGAGCTGCGCACCCATCTGACCGGGGCCCTGCTGCGCTTCGAGCTCCCGCCGCGGCCGACCGCCACGGGATAGCCCGCCCCGACCCGGGCGGCCACGGTGGGCGGACCACTCGGCCAGGCCGCGGCGACGAGCCGGCGGTGCACGCAAGGACCGCGGTGGCCCCGGTCCGGCGTATCTCCGGCGGACGGGCCCCGGCAGAGGCGTGCGGGCGGCGCCGCGGGACCCACGGCGGCCCGGCCGGTCCGAGGTGGCCGAGCCGGGGGTGCGGGGGCGTCAGCCGTGCGGCCGGTCCGCCAGGACGGTGCGTATGTAGTCCTCGACGGTGACGTCCAGGCCCACGTCACGCCGGGCCCGCTCGGACAACAGCCAGCGGTGTTCGAGCAGTTCGTAGTAGATCTGCGCGGTGTCGGTGACACCGCGCAGATCCTTGGGTACGGCCCGCACGGTGGGCCGGAAGACATCGCGGACCCACCGGTGGGCGAGCACCTCCGGGCGCGCGCCGAGCGGATCGCCGGGCGCGTAGTCGTCCTGTGTGGCCATCCAGGTCTCCAGGTCGTTCAGGAGGCTGCGGGCCTGGTTCTCCTCGGCGTCGAGTCCGGTCAGCCGCAGCAACTGCCGCTGGTGGTGGCCCGCGTCGACGACCTTGGGCACGAAGGTGACGGTGTCGCCGTCGGGTGAACGCTCGATCTGCATCTCCGCCACGTCGAACCCGAGGTCGTTCAGGCGCCGGACGCGCTGGTCGATGGCGTGGCGCTGGGCGAGCGGATAGACCGACTGGCGGGTCAGCTCATGCCACAGGTCGCAGTAGCGCTCGGCGATGGCCTCGCCGAAGAGCACCGGGTCGACCGAGGGGTGCAGGGAACCGCCGGCCTCCAGGTCCATCAGCTCGCCCGCGATGTTCACCCGCGCCACCTCGACGTCGTAATCCCGCTGTCCGCTGGTGAGCTTCGGCTGGATCTGCCCGGTCTCGGCGTCGACCAGATAGGCGGCGTAGGCGCCCGCGTCGCGCCGGAAGAGGGTGTTGGACAGTGAGCAGTCGCCCCAGGCGAACCCGGCCAGATGCAACCGCACCAGCAGGACGGCGAGCGCGTCGAGCAGCCGTCGGATGGTGCTCGGCCGCATGGTCGTCTGGAACATCGAGCGGTACGGCTGCGACCCCACCAGATGGCGGGTGATCAGCGCCGGCTCCAGCGGTTCGCCGTGCTCGTCGGTGCGCCCGGTCACCACCGCGAGCGCGTCCACCGCGGGGACCGCGAGCCGGTCCAGGTCGCGCAGCAGCCCGTACTCGCGTACCGCCGCCCACTCGCCGACCTCCTTGACCGCGACGATCTCGCCGCCCGCCTGCGCGAAGCGGACGACATGGCGGGAGATGCCCCGGGGCAGCGCGACCAGGTGCTCCTCCGGCCAGTCCTCCAGCGGGACGTTCCACGGCAGATCGAGCAGCGACGCCGGATGCTCGGGCGAGGTGGCGGTGATCTGCAGCTCCATAACACCCCAGTGTGGGGTACGGAGGTGTGATCAGAGCCGGCCGGGCAGGGGGGTAGTCGCCGGTGCGCGCATTCCGTCGAGGACGACCGTGACACACCGCTCGACCTGGAGCCGGTCGGCGGGGAGGTCCAGCACACAGGCTCCGGCGGCGGCCGACCTGGCCAGGAACGGAATGTCCCGCCAGGACAGATCGGCGCGCAGCACGCCGTCCCGCTGGGCGCGTTCGGTCAGCCGCCGTACGCGATCGAGCAGGGTGCGGCGGGCGGCGGCCACCTGGGGCCCGCCGCGATCGTCGAGGGAGTCCGAGAGCCCCGCGTTCTCCCCGGTGCGCAGGGCGAGGCCGGTGAAGAACCGGGTGAAGGCCGGCCAGGACTCGTCCTCGCCCAGGGCCTGTTCGGCGCTGTCGGCGAGTTCGCCGAGCACATCGAGGAGGACGGCTTCCAGCAGTTGGGCCCGCTCGGGGAAGCGACGGTAGACCGTGCCGACGCCGACCCCGGCCAGCCGCGCGATCTCGTGATAGCTGACGTCGAAGCCATGGACGGCCACCGCCTGGCGTGCGGCGGCCAGGACGCGGGCGGCGTTGCGCCGCGCGTCCGCGCGCGGCGGTCTGGGGGGCCGCTGAGCGGAGGGCATGCCCGTCATGTCCCCAGCCTAGTCAGAAGTGGACAGAAGCTGTCCACCTCCGTACGCTGAAGTCTAAGCGGACAAGATCTGTCCATTTAGCGAACGGCGCCACGGCCGCGTACCCCACCGGCCTCTCGCCACACGTCCCCGCCGCACGACCGAACAGCGCACGACCGAACAGGAGCCACGGCCATGAGCCATCTCGACGGCACCACCGCGGTGATCACCGGGGGCAGCGAGGGCCTCGGCTATGCCATCGCCGACGCCTTCGCCACCGAGGGCGCCGACCTGGTACTGCTCGCCCGCGACCGGGAGAAGCTCGACCGGGCCCGGCACACCCTGGCCGGACACGGCACCACCGTACGCACCCTCTCCGTCGACCTGGCCGACCCCGGCGCCGTGACCACCGCCGCGCGTCAGGTGCTCGCGCTCACCGAACGGGTGGACACCCTGGTCAACAACGCGGGCACGGCACACTTCAGCCCGCTCGCCCAGACCTCGGCCGACTCCTTCGACGCCATGCTCCACCTCAATGTCCGGGTGCCCTTCCTCCTCGCCCAGGCGCTGCTGCCCGCGCTCGTCGAGGGGCGCGGCAGCATCATCAACATCAGCAGCTACTGGGCGCACAAGATGGTCGCCGACCGTCCGTCCGCGGCCTACTCCGCCACCCGCGGCGCCATCAACGCGATGACCCGGGCCCTCGCCAATGAGCTGGGCCCCTCCGGCGTCCGGGTCAACGGCATCGCCCCCGGGGCCGTACGCACCCCCGCCTACGAACGGGATTACCTCGGCCCGATGAGCACCGAGGAGCGCGACGGCCACGGCTGCCGCACCCGGGACGCCTATCCCCTGGGCCGCGTCGGCGAACCCCACGAGGTGGCCGCCGCGGCCGCCTTCCTCGCCTCCCCGCAGGCCGGCTGGACCACCGGCACCATCATGAACGTGGACGGCGGGCTGACCGTCCGCTGACGCCCCCCGCACAGCCCGGCAGCCGATAAAATGGCCTCAGATGCCGAGAATCCGCCACACTCCCCAGGCGACGACGGGCCTGCGTCCGCTGCCCGCCGGTGGCGGCATCGACGCTCATCGGCATGACGAGCACCAGATCGTCTACGCCGGGCGAGGGCTGCTGGCCGTCACCACCGACGCGGGCAGCTGGATCGCGCCCGCCAACCGGGCGCTGTGGATACCGGCCGGGACCGTCCATGAGCACCGCGCGTACGGCGCCACCGACCTCCATCTGGTGGGGCTGGCGGTGGCGGACAATCCGCTGCGGCTGGAGCAGCCCGCGGTCCTCGGCGTCGGCCCGCTGCTGCGCGAGCTGATCATCGAGTACACCGCGCGGCCGGCGGACACCGGCGCCGAACGCCGCCGGCTGCGGGCCGTACTGCTCGATCAGCTCCGCCACTGTGCCGAGCAGCCGGTGCATGTGCCCGCCGCCGGGGACCCGCGCCTGGCCGCGGTGTGCGCCCTCCTCCATGACGACCCGGCGGACAACCGGACCCTGCGGCAGCTCGGCGCCGCGGTCGGGGTCGGCGAGCGCACCCTGACCCGGCTGTGCGCGGCGGAGCTGGGGATGACCTTCCCGCAGTGGCGCACCCAGCTTCGCCTGCACCACGCCCTGCGGCTGCTGGCCGAGGATGTCCCCGTCACGACGGTCGCCCATCGGTGCGGCTGGGCGTCCAGCAGCGCCTTCATCGATGTCTTCCGCCGGGCCTTCGGCCACACCCCCGGCGCCCATCGCGCGCTCTGACGTCCGCTCCTCGTTCAGTCCTCGGCCAGAACCACGACCGTATCGCCCTCCTCCAGGGTCAGCGGCGCTGTCTTGGACGGGTTGAGGTGGACGCCGTAGAGCGGCGGCTCATCGCTCTGCCGGGCCAGCCGGTAGCCGATGGCCGTCTCACCGCGCTGGCGGGCGGCCTCGATGACGGTGGCGAAGTTGGCCTCCGCGCCGGGTATCAGATAGCTGGGCGCGGGCTTGAGGTAGATCTCGGAGCCCTGTGGGTCGAAGAGGTCCGCGAAGACCGCGTACAGATGGCGGTTCTCGGTGAGCTGGGTCAGCAGAAGGCTGATCACCTTGGTGGAGACGATGAAGTCGTCGGCCTTGGTGACCTGCGCGACCTCGCGGTTGGCGTCGTCGTGCATCTCGGTGACGATCGAGTACGGATCGCCGAGCTGGATCTCGATGTCGCGCAGGTGGAGCAGGGTGACCAGGGTGCGGTCGTCGGACCGTCCGGGGTCGATCCCGTCGTCGGTGAGCACCACGATATGGCGGTAGTCGTCCAGCCCGAGTGCCTCCAGCGACGGGCGGCGGGTGGGTTCGCAGTGCTTGAAGCCGACCGTGAGGTTCTTCAGCTCCCGGTTCGCCTCCTCCCGGGGCGGGCGCGGGGCGGCGATGTCCACCACCGAGCCGGGTTTCACCAGGAGGTCGAGCTGCGCGATGATCTTCTCCGCGCGGGAGTTCCAGCCGATCAGCAGGGTCCGGTCCGGTACCGGCGGCCGGAACGCGGCCGTGGCCATCGCCGAACGTTCGATCCGGGGCCGGGTGGCCGCCATCTTGATGAGCAGATCGTCCTCGGCGACCATCAGCAGCCGGTCCCCGCGCTCGATCACGGTGTCCATGGCGGGGTTGACCAGCGCCTCGCCGTCCGCGCGCTGCACACCGATGGGCACACCGAGCTCGAATGCGTTCAGCGACTCGCCGTAGGTGGCGCCGGCCAGTGCGAGCGCGTGCCAGGGGTAGATCTCGTTGCCGATGAAACTGAGCAGTTCATTGAAGACGGTGGACAGACCGGACTGGCGGTGGGACTGCACGATCAGCCCGACCGCGATGTCATCGGCGTCGATCACCAGCGCGGTGTCCCCCGCGGCCAGCCGGGCGGCCGCCAGATTCTCCGAACTCTGCACGGCGGCCACCACATTGGGCCGCGTCCCGGGCCAGGTGCGGCCGTTGAGCAGCAGCAGTGTCTTGATGACGTCGATGTCGCTGTCGTCCCCGATGGGTGAGAGCACCATGATGGCCTTGGCGCTGTCCGGGCTCACCAGCTCCAGGTCGCCGCGCTGGAGCGGATTGCCGGAGCGGCAGATCACCCGGGTCTTCCCGGTATCCGGGATGCGGCGCCGGATCTCGTCCTCCATGTCAACCTTGTCCCGGTCGGCGAGGATCACCACACATGAGCGCCGCTCGCTCTGGTTGGCCTCCGCCAGCTCCGCTATCACCGTGAAGACCTGCTCCGACCAGCCCAGCACAATGGTGTGGCCGTGCTCGATCAGCCGTGAGGTGCCCTTGCGCAGCTGCTGAATCCGGGCCTCCAGGCCGGTGGTCATCACCCCGATCAGCGCGCTGACGATGAAGATCCCGCCGATGGTCACCGTGAGCATGAGGACCAGGAACAGCGGCCGGCCCGTGTCCCCGCCCATCGTGCCCGGATCGAGGGTCCGCAGCAGGCTCATCCAGACGACGCCGAGCCAACCGCCGTTGTCCTTGGTGTCCTTGTGGGCGAAGGCGACCACCACGGCGGAGACCAGGGTGATCAACGCCAAGGAGGCCAGCCCCAGCCAGCCGATCAGCGCCGGGGTGCCACGGTCCATCGTCCCGTCGAACCAGTACCGCAGCCGCTCCCGCAGCCTCTTGCGCATGCCGCATTCCTCCATAGCCCATCGCGCCGCCGGGCCCAACGGCCCGTGGGGAGCGGCGCTTTACGCCATGAGGGTGTCGTCTGACCCCGCTTCAGCGCCAATCGGGCGCCGCCGGTGACCAGCGGAGGGTCCGTCCGGCGGGCCGTTCGCGGAGCTCGTCGGCGGCCGTCCGGGGCGGCGGGATCAGCCGGGGAGGTCGTCCCACTGGTCGAGGAGGTCCTCGCCCTCGGTGTCGGCCAGCGGGAGCATCGGGTCGGTCAGGGGCTGCTCGGCCCAGATGATCTTGCCATTGGGGGTGTAGCGGGTCCCCCAGCGCAGCGCGTACTGGGCGACGAGGAAGAGCCCTCGGCCGCCTTCGTCCGTGGTGGCGGCGCGGCGCAGATGCGGCGAGGTGCTGGAGCCGTCGGCCACCTCGCAGATGAGGGTGCGGGCGCGCAGCAACCGGACGCGGCTGGGGGCGCAGCCGTAGCGGATGGCGTTGGTCATCAGCTCGCTGAGGATGAGTTCGGTGGTGAAGGCGATGTCCTCCAGCCCCCATGCGGCGAGTTGCTCGGCGGCCTCGTTGCGGATGCGGGCGACCGCGGCGGGGTCGGAGGGCAGCTCCCATTCGGCGACATGCCCCGGGTCCAGCAGATGGGTGCGGGCGACCAGGAGGGCGATGTCGTCGCCGGGGTGGGCCGAGGTCATGGTGTCGAAGACGGCCTGGCAGGTCTCCTCCGGTGTGCCCTCGGGCAGCCCGGCGAGGGTGGTGCGCAGCACGCCGAGGCCCTCGTCGAAGTCCCGGCCGCCATCCCGGATCAGCCCGTCGGTGTACAGCGCCAGCCGGCTGCCCTCGGGCAGCTCCAGCTCGACGGTCTCGATGGGTTCGCCGCCCAGGCCCAGCGGCGGGGCGAGGGGGATGTCGGGGAAGGTCACGGTGGAGTCCGGGAGGACCACCGCCGGGCCCGGGTGGCCGGCGCCCGCCATCGTGCAGCGGCCGGAGACCGGGTCGTAGACGGCGTACAGACAGCTGGCGCCGCTGATCCCCGGGGCGTCGCCTCCCGATGCGGCCTGGTCCTGGTCGAACCGGCTGGCCAGCTCGTCGAGATGGGCGATGAGCTCATCGGGCGGCAGGTCGAGGGCGGAGAAGTTGTGCACGGCGGTGCGCAGCCGGCCCATGGTGGCGGCGGCGTGCAGTCCGTGGCCGACGACATCGCCGACGGCGAGGGCGACCCGGCCGCCGGGCAGGGGGATGACGTCGAACCAGTCGCCGCCGACTCCGGCCTGGGCGGGCAGATAGCGGTGGGCCACGTCCAGGGCGTCCTGGTCGGGCAGGCCCTGGGGCAGCAGACTGCGCTGGAGGGTGGCCGCCATGGCGTGTTCACGGGTGTAGCGGCGGGCGTTGTCGATGGCGACCGCGGCGCGGGCGACCAGCTCCTCGGTGAGCGCCACATCGTCCTCGTCGAACGGGTCGGACTGCTCGGAGCGCCAGAAGGTGGCGATACCCAGGGTGACGTCCCGGGCCCGCAGCGGGATGGTGATCATGGAGTGGATGCCGTATTTGACGACCTTCGTGGCCTGTTCGGGGTCCTGCTCCTGCCATCCCTCATACGACCGCAGGTCCGCCTCGAGCACCGGCCGGCCCGCGCCGAAGCCCAGCGCCTGGGGCACGCCCCCGGCGTAGGTGATCATCTTGCCGACGCGCCACAGCGGATGGTCGGCCCGGATGCCGAAGGTGGCGGTGCGGCGCATGGCGTTGCCCGTGGGCTCGTCGCCGCGCAGCACGGGCTCCACGAGGTCGACGGTGGCGAAGTCGGCGAACCACGGGACGCCGAACTGGGTCAGCTCCTCGGCGGTCCGCACGATGTCCAGGGTGGTGCCGATCTTCGAGCCCGCCTCGAAGAGCAGCCTCAGCCGCCGCTCGGCCACTTCGGCCTTGCCGGACAGCGCGCGCAGTTCGGTGGAGTCACGGAGCGTGGCGACGCTTCCGGACATCCCGCCGTCCCACCGGGTGGGCCGCTGGTTGATGGCGAGCAGCCGGTCCCCGGCCAGATGCACCTCGTCGGTGGCGACCCGGCCCGAGGCGAGCAGCTCGGCGGTGCGCGGTTCGAGGCCGAGCTCGGTGATGGGGCGGCCCTCGGCGTCCCGGGGCAGGTCGAGCAGCCGGCCGGCCTCGTCGTTGGCGAGGACGAGGCGGCCGTGGCTGTCGACGATGAGCACACCTTCCCGCACGGAGTGCAGGACGGCGTCGTGGTGCTCGTACATGCGGGTCATCTGGGCGGGGCCGAGCCCTCGCGTCTGGCGCCGCAGCCGCCCGCCGACCAGCGCCGTCCCGCCGGTGGCGAGCGCGAGCGCCCCGGCGGCGGAACCGAAGACCAGCGGGAGCTGGCGCTCGACCCGGCCGCTCACATCCGCGGCGGTCATTCCGGCGCACACCACACCGGCCACGGTGCCGTTGGCCCGGGGGATCGGGACGGTGGCCTGGACCTCCCGGCCGAGGGGCCCCTGTACGGACTCGGTGACGATCTTGCCCTTCACCACGGGCCGCCAGTCGGCGACGAGCTCCTTGCCGATGAACTGCGGCCTGGGGTGGGTGTAACGGATGCCCTTGGTGTTCGCCACGACCACGAAGTCCAGATGCGCCCGCTTACGGGTCTCCTCGGCCCGTGGCTGCAGCCGGGCGGTCGGATTCTCCGCGCCCATCGTGGACGCTATCCCCGGGGAGGTGGCGAAGGTCTGGGCCACGGCGGTCGCGCGGCGGACGGCCTCCTGCTCGCTGTCGTTACGCGCCTGGAGGATGAGCGCCGTCGTGGCCGCGACGATGAGCAGGCCGACAAGCAGCACTTGAACAGCGAAAACCTGCCCGGCGATGCTGCGTACGCTCAAGCTGCGCATGCTCAAGAACGAACGGAAGCGCTTCCGGGAGAGGGGGTGTGGGGCAGGTCTAGACCGACCGATAACTCCGACCACGCACCCTTCCTACCATTTATCGCCCTCGGATCGTGAAGCCTGGTGGCACACGATCGGGGACCGTCCCGGCCTCCGATACATATCGGCACTGCGCGTGACGACTCGGCCACGCACCACTCACCGCGGCCCTCCTCGTCGAGCGCCACGGGCCGTATCGGCCCACCTACCACGGTCACACATCAAGCCGGTGGGCCACAGCCCGCATCGCCGCCCTCGCGGCGTCCAGATCCACCCGCGACCGGTCGGCCACCAGATAAAGAAAGACACCCTGGCGGGTGCGCTGGCTGAGCGGACGGATCAGGTGATACTCGCTGTCCAGCGTGACCACGATGTCCTCGAGACGATCCGGGTCGTAGCCGAGCAGCTCCAGAGTGGACAGCTTGGCCCGCATGACATCGGTGTCCCCGTAGGCCACCTTCTCCAGGTCCGGACCGCGCGGGGTCTGGACGGCACCCAGGGTGATCCGGCTCAGATAGTCCACGAGCGAGGCCGCCAGCGCGCCCTCGCACTCCATCATCTCGCGCAGTGACTCCTCGATGTCGATCATGGCCCGTCGCCCTCCGGGGACCCTCGAGATCAAGTCCACATATTTCATCCTTGCACAGGGCTCGCCGACGCACCCCCGCTCGCGTCCGATCCCCGGCACCGCGTGCCCCACCCCGTGGTGGCGGGCCGCCGATCGTCCTATCCTGCGCACGCGTTGATCGACTTCGGATTGCATCGTCGCTTCCCGCTGGAGGACGCATGACCATCGGCAGCACCCCGTCCCGGGCCGTGGTGGTGGGCACCGGCTCCCGGGCCCAGATGTTCACCGAGGCGCTGGCCCGCCGCCCTCATCTGAGGGTCGCCGCGCTGTGCGATCCGAACCCGGTGCGCATCGCCCACCACCAGCGGCTGCTGAAGGAGGCGGGCGAGCCGGAGGCCGCCGCCTGGAGTCCCGAGGAGTTCGAGCGGCGGCTGCGCGCGGATGACATTCAGGAGGTGGTGGTGACCTGCGTGGACGCGCTGCACGACGCGTATATCGTGCCCGCGCTGCGAGCCGGCTGCCGGGTGGTCACCGAGAAGCCGATGACCACCGACGCGGCCAAGTGCCGTCGCATCCTGGAGACGGTCGAGGAGACCGGCAACCATCTGGCGGTCGCCTTCAACTACCGCTTCAACCCGGTGCACGAGGAGGTCCACCGGCAGCTGTCCGGCGGCGCCATCGGCGAGGTGCTGTCGGTGCACTTCGAATGGCTGCTGGACACCCGGCACGGGGCCGACTACTTCCGCCGCTGGCACCGCGAGAAGGAGCACAGCGGCGGGCTGATGGTGCACAAGTCCAGTCACCACTTCGACCTGGTCAACTGGTGGCTGGGGGCCCGGCCGGCCGAGGTGTTCGGCTATGGCCGGCTCGGCTTCTACGGCCGTGCGGCGGGCGAGCGCAGCGGCTACCGGCGCGAGTACGAGCGGGCGCACGGCGCCGCCGCCGCGCAGGACGACCCGTTCGCGCTGGAGCTCGCCGAGAACGACGCGCTGCGCTCGCTGTATCTGGACGCCGAGGGCGTGGACGGCTACCACCGCGACCGCAATGTGTTCGGCGACGGCGTCACCATCGAGGACGACATGGCGCTGCTGGTCCGCTATGACACCGGCGCCACCATGACGTACCACCTGACCGCCTACTCCCCCTGGGAGGGCTACCGGGTGATGTTCAACGGCACCCGGGGCCGGCTGGAGCTGGAGGTCGAGGAGAGCGCGTGGCAGCCGTCGCTGCTGGGCACCTCCTCGGGCCGCGGCACCATCCACGGCGACCAGGCCCTGGCCAACCCGGGCGGTCCGCGGCTGGTGCTGCGGCCGCTGTGGGAGCCGCCGCGGGAGGTGGAGCTGCCGGCGTTCGACCACGCGGGGCACGGCGGCGGGGACGAGCGGATGCTGGAGGTGCTGTACGGCCCGGTGGATCCGGCGGCGGCCACCGGCACGGCGGCCGAGGCGTCCACGGCCACCGGGACGGCGGCCGTGGACGCCTCGGACGCCTCACACCGGCGGGCCACCGAGGAGGACGGGGCGCTGGCGCTGGTCACCGGGCTCGCGGCCAACCAGTCGTTCGTCAGCGGAAAGCCGGTGGCCACGGCGGATGTCGTGACGCTGTAGCCGGGGGGGCCGGGTCCAACGCGGCTCATCCCGATCGGGGTTGAGGCAGGATGAGCCACATGGACACGGATGCGATCGAAACACCCCGGGCGCCCCTCTTCCGGAGCGCCACCCGGCGCCGCCGAAGACGGCTGCTCGGCTCCCTCGCGGCGGCCGGTCTGCTCAGCGCATGCGGTACGCAGACCTCCTCGGGAGTCGCCGCGGTGCCCGACGAGGCCACCTCCCGCCCGTCGGACCTCACCGTCTCGCCGGACACCACCGCCCCCACCGCCCCTGCGGTCTGCCCCGACTCGGGGGTGCTGCTGCGGGCCGCGGAGGCCAACGCGGCGATGGGGCTGCGGGAGCAGCAGATCGAGCTGGTGAACTGCGGCAGACGCGTTTATACGGTGAACGGCCATCCGTCCGTCCAGGTCCTCGACGCGGACCTGGAGCCGCTGGAGGTCACGGTCGGCCATGGGGCGTCGGGCATCGCCACCGTCGACGGCTTCGAGACGGCCACCGGGCCGGTGCGGCTGAAGCCCGGTGAGCGGGCGGTGATGCGTCTGCTGTGGCGGAATCTGGTGACGGACACCACGCGCCCCGCCGCCGACGGGCGCTATCTGCGGATCGCGCCGAACGGCGACGGGGCGGATGTGCAGACCGTGCCCGACCTCGTCGACCTGGGCACCACCGGCAAGCTGGGCGTGAGCGCCTGGGCCCGCCCGCCCCCGATCGTCCTTCCCCGAATCGTCCTGGCGCGGATCGCCCGGACGCCGGTTCCTGACGTGCGCCGGTGGTGCCTTAGGTCCCGCGGCCCCGTCAGCCCGGGGCGCCCAGCCGCTCCTCCGGCCGGTCGGCCGGATCGAGCCCCAGTTGCTGGGCGAGCCCGGCGGCCAGGGCCTCCAGGGTCGGGTGCCGCCAGACGAAGTTGCCCGCGAGCTTGATGTTCAGCCCCGTCTCCAGGCGCACCCGCAGCTCCATGGCGAGCAGCGAGTCGAACCCCAGTGACCTCAGGGGAGTCTGCGGATCGAGGGTGGCGCTGCTGAGCCGCAGCACGGCACGGATGTGGTCGGTCAGATAGGACTCCAGCGCGGTGCGGCGGGCCGACCCCGCGGGGAGTGCGGCCAGCCGGGCGCGGATGTCGTCGGTGCTCTCCCGGGCGGCGACCGGAGTGTCGTCGCCGGGGAGGAGCGGGGCGAACAGGGCGGACCGGCGGGCGACGGCGGGGATCCAGGTGGCCGGTTCGCCGGGGATCACACCGGTCTGCACCCGCCGATGGGCCAGCAGGGCGCCGAGCGCGCCGAGCCCCTGCTCGGTGGGGATCGTCTGATAGCCGCGGTCGGCGAAACCGGTGGCCACTCCGGTCTCGCCCCACGGGCCCCAGTTGACCGCGAGGGTGGGCAGGCCGCGGGCCGAGCGCCATGCGGCGAAGCCGTCCAGCCAGGCGTTGGCGGCCGCGTAGGCACCCTGTCCGGCGTTGCCGAGCAGCGAGGCCATCGAGGAGTACACCGCGAACCAGTCGAGCCGGTGTCCCTCGGTGGCCCGGTGCAGCCGCCACGCCCCGGTGACCTTCGGCGCCCATACGCGGCCGAGCTGGTCCTCGCGGATGGTGGCCACGGCCGCGTCGTCGAGGACCATCGCGCTGTGGACGACACCGTTCAGCGACGCCCCTTCGGGCGCGGTGGCGGCGGCCACGAGCCGGTCGGCCGTGCCCGGGAGGCTGATGTCGCCGGTGACGACGGTGATCCTGGTGCCGGCGGCGGAGAGTTCGCCGAGCGTCCGCGCGGCGGCGCCGACCGGTGCGGTGCGCCCGCTCAGCACCAGGTGGCCCGCGCCCTGCCGGGCCAGCCAGCACGCGGTGGCGAGCCCGAGACCGCGCAGGCCGCCGGTGACGATGTAGGTACCGCCCTCGCGTACCGTCAGCGGTCCGTCGGGCAGGACGGCGTCGAGTTCGCCCTCCTGCGGGATGGTCAGCACCAGTTTGCCGATGTGGCGGGCGCCGGCCATCCGCCGGAACGCGTCGGTGACCTCCGCCAGCGGATAGGTGGTGCAGCGCAGCGGCTTGAGACGGCCCTCGGCGATCGCGGCGAGCACCTCGCGCAGCATCGCCGCGTACACCCGCGGGCGGGCCAGTTGCAGCTCCCTCAGGTCCACGGTGGAGAAGGTGATGTTGTGGCGCAGCGGGGAGAGTCCGAGCGGGGCGTCGGAGAGGATGTCGCGGACGCCGAGTTCGACGAAGCGGCCGAAGGGGCGCAGACACTCCAGCCCGGCCCGGATGGCCGATCCGGCGAGGGAGTTGAGCACGACGTCCACGCCCTCGCCCCCGGTGACCTCCTTGACCTCGTCGCGGAAGTCCAGCGACCGGGAGTCCATCACCTGGGCGATGCCCATGGCCCGCAGGAAGCGCCGCTTCTCCTCGCTGCCAGCCGTGGCCAGCACCTCGGCGCCCAGCAGCCGGGCCACCGCGATGGCGGCGAGCCCGGTGCCGCCGGTGGCCGAGTGGATCAGCACCCGCTCCCCCGCGGTCACCTGGCCGACATGGCGCAGCGCGTACCAGGCGGTGAGGAACGCGATCGGCAACCCGGCGGCGGTGTCCGGGGCGAGGCCCTCGGGGAGGGGTCCGGTGCGGTCGGCGGGGACGACGGTGAACGATCCGAAGGCGCCGCCGTGCACATCGGCCGCCACCACCCGGTCACCGGCGCGGAGATGGTCGACACCGGGCCCCACCGCGCTCACCTCGCCCGCGCATTCGAAGCCGAGCCGGTAGCGGATGTTCTCGTCGCCGGGGAGCAGGCCCATGGCGGTGAGGACGTCGCGGAAGTTCAGGCCCGCGGCGAGCACCCGCAGCTCCACCTCTCCGGGCCCGGGCCGGCGGCGGGGGGTGGTGGTGAGCTCCAGGCTGCCGAGGTCGCCGAGGCGGCCGGCGCGCAGCCGGAAGCCGTCGGTGCCGCAGCGCACGGTGCGGGCACAGGCGGTGGTGCGCTCGGTGTCGGTGAGGGGCGCGTAGTCCAGCTCGGCGGTGTAGCGGGCGCTGTCGCGCAGCGCGATCTCCTCCTCGGGACCGTCGGCGAGGAGTTCGGCGGCGAGGGTTTGCGCGAGCTCGTCGGGGGCGGCCGGGTCGGTGTCCACCAAGGTGGCCCGCAGCTCGGGGTGTTCCAGGGCGAGCACCCGCACGAGTCCGCGGAGCGGGCTCTGTCCGGGGTCGGCCAGGTCCCCGGGGTCACGGTGCGGGCGCCGCAGGTGGCGGCGTAGAGGCGGGGCGGTTCGGGGAAGCGGGCGGTGAGCGCCTGGGCGGCGGCGAGCAGCCGGCGGGTGCGGCGCAGCCCGTCCTCCGCGCCGCCGTCGGCGGGGCGCGGGCCGCACTGGAGCACCACGGCGCGCGGCCGTTCTCCGGGGCGGTTGAGCCGGCTGGTGAGGGCGTCGCGGAAGGCGTCGAGCCCCTGGTCGGCCAGGGGTGCCTCCCACACCCGGGCGGTGGCGCCGGCGTTGCGCAGGGCGGCGGCCACCGGGCGGGCGGTGCCGTCCGCCTCTCCGACGATCAGCCATCGTCCGGGGGGCCGGGTGGCCGCGGGCCGGGTGGCGCGCCGCCAGCCGACCTCGAGGAACCACTGGTCGGCCTCGGCCGTGCGGTCCGCGGCGCTGTGCACGATCCGCAGTCCGTCGACGGCCAGGACCGGGCGGCCGTCCGCGTCGAGCAGGCGGACGTGCCCGACGGTGGCCCCGGGGGCGGTCTCGGCGAGGCGGGCGTGGCAGTACACCGCGGTCCCGGGGTCGCCGAGGACGCGTACGCTCTGCATCCGCGCGGGCAGCAGCAGCCGCCGGTCGTCCTCGTCGAGCAGTTCGGCGACGAGGAGTTGGGCACACAGGTCGACCAGGACGGGGTGAATGCGCAGACCGTGTCCGGGGGCGTGGGCGGCCTCGGGGATCCGTACCCGGGCCCAGAAACTGTTGCCGTGGCGGGAGGCGGACACCTCGGTGAGGCCCTGGAAAGCCGGTCCGTGTGCCACGCCCCGGGCCCGCAGATTGGCGTAGAGCGCGTCGGCCCCGACGGGCAGCGGATGGCGCAGGGCGAGGGTTTGGACGGAGGCGGCGCGCGGGCGCTGCGGTGCGGCGAGTCTGCGGAGCACCGCGGTGGCCTGCCGCACCCAGGCGCCCTCCTCGTCGCGTCCGAAGACCTCGCATTCGGCACGGTCGGCGGCGGCGAGGGTCACCGTGGTGGAGAGGTCGGTGCGGTCGGCGAGCCGCAGCAGTTCACGGAAGTGCAGATCGGTGACCTCGACCTCCTCGGGCTCGGCGCCGAACACCTCACAGGCGGCGGTGAGCGCGAGGGCGTAGGAAACCGCGCCGGGCAGGACGGGGGCGTCGTGCACCCGGTGGTCGTCGAGCCAGGGCAGGGCCGCGGTGCCGGTGCGGGCACGCCAGGAGTGGCGGACGGGGTCGCCGGGCACCTCCAGGTGCGCGCCGGGCAGCGCACCGGCCGGGCTCGCGCCGGGCGGGTCGTCGGGGGGCGCGGGGAGCGGGGCGTCGGCCCAGTGCCGGGTGCGGTCGAAGGTGATGGGCGGTACGTCGGCGAGGGCGGCGTCCGCGTACAGCACGGACCAGTCGACCGGGACGCCCGCGCAGTGCAGCGCGGCCAGCTGGGTCCGGAAGGTGGCCGGCTCGTCCTCCTCGCGGCGGAGCGTGGGCAGGACGACGGGGTCCTCCACCAGACCGGCAAGACCGCGCAGGACGGGGTGGGTGATGACCGGGTGGGGGGATATCTCGACGTACACCAGGTGGCGGTCGGCCGCGGCGGCGGCGACGGCCGCGGCGAACCGGACCGGGTGGCGCAGATTGGCGCACCAGTAGTCGGCGTCGAAGGCGGGCGGGGTGTGCGGATCGTCGAGGACGGTGGTGTAGAAGGGCACGTCAGGGCGGCGGGGGGTGAGGTCGGCGAGGGCGGTGCGCAGATCGGCCAGGAGCGGGTCCACCTGGGGTGAGTGCGAGGCGACGTCCACGGCGATCAGCGCGGCGGGCACGGAGCGGTCCTGCCAGCCGGCCACGAGCCGTTCGACCTGGGCGGTGTCCCCGGCCACCACGGTGGAGCCGGGTGCGGCCATGACGGCGACGGTGACCGCTGCCGCGGCGCCGCCGGTGTCGAGTTCGGCCTGCACCTCGTCGGCGCCGAGGCCGACCGTGGCCATGGCCCCGTTCCCGGCGACGCGGGTGAGCAGCCTGGAGCGGCGGCAGATCACCTTGGCCCCGTCGGCCAGGGAGAGCGCCCCGGCCACCACGGCGGCGGCGACCTCGCCCATGGAGTGGCCGATGACCCCGGCGGGCTCCACGCCGTGGGCGCGCCAGGTGGCGGCGAGCGCGGTCTGCAGGGCGAACAGCACGGGCTGCACCCGGTCGCAGCCGGTCACCGGAGCGCCGGAGCGGACGATGTCGAGCACCGAGAATCCGGATTCGGCGGCGATGAGCGTATCGGCCTCGGCGAGCGCCTCGGCGAAGGCCGGTTCGCTCTCCAGCAGCCGCCGTCCCATACCGGGCCACTGGGAGCCCTGTCCGGAGAACACCCAGATCGGCCGGCGGGAGACCTCGGCGCCCACGGCGCCGGTGACCACGGCGGGGTGGGCCTGACCGGTGGCGAACGCCCGCAGGGCGCCGATGAGTTCGGCGCGGGAGGCGGTGGTGACGCCGAGCCGTCCGCGGCCGGCGCCGCGGCGCAGCGCCAGGGTGTGGGCGATGTCGCGCAGCGGGGTGTCCGCGCCGTCCCCCTCCAGCCAGTCGGCCATCCGCCGCGCGGCGCCGGGCAGCGCGGCCGGGGAGCCGGCGGGGACGAGGAACACCTGCGGAACGGTGCGGATAGCGGGCCGGGGGCGCGGTGCGGTGCGGGAGGCGGGTGCGGGTACCGCGGGGGTTGTTCCAGCACCACATGGGCGTTGGTCCCGGAGAAGCCGAAGGAGGACACGGCGGCCAGCCGCGGGCCGGTGCGCACCGGCCAGGGGGTGAGCTCGCGGGGGATGAAGAGGCGGGTGGAGCCGGCGTCGATGGTGGGATTCCACCGGGTGAAGTGCAGATTGGGCGGGATGAGTCCACGGCCCAGGCACAGCACGGCCTTGATCAGGCCGGTGACCCCGGCGGCGGGCTCCAGATGGCCCAGGTTGGTCTTGACCGAGGCGAGGGCGCAGCGGTCGCGGCCGGTTCCGTAGACCTGGGCGAGGCTGGCGAACTCGACCGGGTCGCCGACGGGGGTGCCGGTGCCGTGGGCCTCGACCATCCCGACGTCGGCGGGGTCGACCCCGGCGCGGCCGAGCGCCTCCTCGTACAGCGCGCGCTGGGCGGTGGCCGAGGGCGCGGCGAGCCCGTCGGAGTGGCCGTCCTGGTTGACGGCCGAGCCGCGCAGCACGGCCAGGATCCGGTCCCCGTCGCGCACGGCGTCGGTGAGGCGTTTGAGGACGACGATGCCGCAGCCCTCGCCGCGGACGAAACCGTCGGCGGCGGCGTCGAAGGCGTGGCAGTGGCCGGTGTGCGAGAGCATGCCCATCCGGTCGAACGAGCGGGTGATCCGCGGCTCGAACATCAGGGTGACCCCGCCTGCCAGGGCCAGATCGCATTCCCCGGCGCGCAGTGCCTGGACCGCCAGGTGGACGGCGACCAGGGAGGACGAGCACGCGGTGTCCAGGGCCACGGAGGGGCCGTGGAGGCCGAGGAGGTAGGAGATCCGGCCGGTGGCGACGCAGTGCCCGTTGGCCAGGGCGGAGCCCTCCAGCTCGCGGGGGTGCCGGTCGAGCCGGTTCATGTAGTCGTTGTAGCTGAGCCCGGCGAAGACGCCGGTGGCGGTGGAGCCGAGCCGGTCGGGTGGCATTCCGGCGTGTTCCAGGGCCTCCCAGGCCACTTCGAGCAGTAACCGGTGCTGGGGGTCGAGGATGTCGGCCTCGCGTCCGGAGACGCCGAAGAAGTCGGCGTCGAAACCGGATACGTCGCGCAGATATCCGCCGCGGACGGGCGGTGCGGACTCGGGCCGGGCGGCCGTGCTGGGGTCGGCCGCCCAGAGCGCGGCGCGCTCGGCGGGCGGTTCGGCGACGGCGTCGCGGCCGTCGGCCAGCAGCCGCCACAGGGCGGCGGGCGAGTCGACGTCACCGGGAAGCCGGCAGCCCATGCCGACGATGGCGATGCGGCCGGGGGAACGGCTGGGAGCGGGGGTGTGCTGACTCATCGGGGTCTCCGTGGGTGGTGCTCGGCCCGGGGGTGGGGGCCGTGGGGGGCCGTGAGGTGGAGATCGCCGCGGGGGTGTACGGACTCAGGTGGCGTCCGGGCCGCCCAGCAGCATCGCGTGCTTCACGCCACCGATCTGGTAGTTGAAGCTGAGCGCGTGGTCGAAGTCGAGGGGACGGGTGCGGGTGCCGGGGACGGGGTCGAACGAGAGCCCGTCCGCGGGCTGTTCGCAGTTGGCCGTGGGGCACACCTCGCCGAACTCCATCATCATCAGGGTCAGGGCGAGGCCCACGCAGCCGGAGGCCGCTCCGTGGTGGCCGAAGCAACCTTCCTGGGAGGACAGCAGCACGGTGGAGTCGGGACCGTAGAGCTCGCGGACGGCGTTGGCCTCCATGGCGGTGACGGCGGCACCGCCGTCGCTGGCGCCGTTGATGTACGGCACCTGCTCGATCCGCCAGCGGTCGCCCAGGCAGAGGCGGACGGCCCGCGCGAGCTGCGCACCGGTGTGGTCGGCTGCCAGCGGGTTGGCCAGGCCGTCGCGGGTCATGGCGGCGGCGAGCACCTGGCCGTAGAGGTGGGCGCCGCGCCGGGCGGCGTGTTCCCGGCTCTCCAGGATCACGGTGGCGGATCCCTCGCCGTGGTTGATGCAGTCGGCGCGCCGGTCGTAGGGGCGCATGAGGGAGTCGAAGGACGGCAGCAGATCGGGCATTCCGGCGGCGTCCATGCCCTCGTGGGCGTGCTGGGCACCGCGCAGCAGCCGCTGACCCTTTTCGATCAGGCCGACGTTGAAGACGTCGACGCCGGTCACCACCGCGAGATCGGTCTCACCGGTCGCGATGAGGCGGCGGGCGTTGCCGATCTGCACGGCGGTGGAGGAGCAGCCGCAGGACACGGTGAAGCAGGGGCCGATGGTCCGGGTCAGCGCGCCCTGGACGACGGCCACATCGGAGGGGGACACGGCCTGTTCGGCCGCGACGAACATCTCCAGGGCGTCGAGGGTGGTGGCGGAGTCGGGGTCGATGCCGAGCAGGGTGAGATAGCTGTCCACATTGGCGTCCACGCTGCCGCGGCCGACGAGCAGGGCCGCCTCGCACAGATCGCCCGCGGCCAGGTCGAGTTCGGCGTCGGCGCACGCCTCGACGAGGGAGACCAGGCCGTACCGATGGGCGTTGGTGTAGTGGCGGGAGAAGAATTCGGGGATGTCGGGGAGTCGCTCCTCGAACTGCGCGGCCGTCAGATGGACCGAGCCGTAGTGGCTGTCGTGCCGGCCGAGGACGGTGCGGCCGTGGGAGGCGATGTCCCACACCTGGGCCGCGGTGAAGACGGGTTCGGCGCCGCCCGGAAGGCAGAAGCCCAGGCCGGTGACGACGGTGTCCCGGGCGTTCCCGGAGCCGCCCGGCGCCGGGCGGGAGGGGTGGCCGCGCGGGCTCACGACGTCCTGCCGAATCTGGAAAGAGTCATGACGGTGGTCCCTTTCGCTCACACCGGAGTACGGACCCGCCGGTACGGTGCGTCGCCGAAGCGCGGTGGCACCGTCGGTGGGCCAAAATCGGCTCACCGGGCGAATTGAGCGCGTACGGCGCGGAGTTGGGCGTACTCGAAGCCTTTCCCCGTTGGATGGTGAGTCGTCTCCGTTCGGGAGTCGCTCATCTTTCGGAAAGGACGGGTGGAATGGATGACGGTACGCCCGCGGGGACATGGGCCGGTAGGTGGTATCCGCATCACCGAGGTGGATTCGGCCGGTCCGGCGCACCGCTGTTGTACCCCCGGAGCCCGTGCCGCGCGACCCCTGGAAAGAAGGGGCTCGCGCCCCGGTTCACGCCCCCCTGTTGTGGAATCTTTCTGAAAGAGCGTACAGAAAAAGGCGCCTCAGGCATTCAATGAGTATGGGGCGGTTTGAAAGCGCGGAAGAGCCCTTTACCTTATGGGGCAAAAACCGTAAAGGACGACAAAAGATGACACACCCGTCCCCACTGTTCGACGATCTGGACCGCAAGATCGTCGCGGCGCTGGTCGACAACGCCAGGACCAGCTTCACCGAGATCGGCGCCGCGATCGGGCTCTCCGCCTCGGCGGTCAAACGCCGGGTCGACCGGATGCGGGAGACCGATGTGATCACCGGCTTCACCACCACCGTGCGCCCGGCCGCCCTCGGCTGGCGGACCGAGGCGTATGTCGAGGTGTACTGCGACAGCGCCGCGCCACCCCGGCGCCTCGCGGAGGTCGTGCGCAACTATCCGGAGATCATCGCGGCCATGACGGTGACCGGCGGCGCGGACGCCCTGCTGCATGTCATGGCCACCGACGTGGAGCACTTCGAGGAGGTGCTGGAGCGCATCCGGGCCGAACCGTTCGTCCGCCAGACGATCAGCTACATGGTGCTGTCCCACCTGCTCACAGGCAGTCCGGAGGCCGGTTCGGCGCCTCCCGCGACCACGACGCAATGAACCGCCGCCAGACGGCCTCAGCACGCAGCATCGGTGCGCCTACACGCAGTTTTCCTTTCTTGTCTCCCCTCTCCTCCGTTTTCTACCGTTGATTCATCCCTCCGGTCGCCCGCGGAAGCGAGAGGAATCCTCCGTGTCCCTTACGCGTGTGCCGCGCCCCAGGCGCTTCTTGACCTGTGCCCCCAGATTTTTCGATGTGCGGTATGCCATCAATCCCTGGATGCGTGAGGACACCGAGGTCGATACCGACCTCGCCCGGGCGCAATGGGAGACGCTGATCGGCGCCTACCGCGACCACGGCCATCGGGTCGAATTCATCGAGCCGGTGACGGGGCTGCCGGACATGGTGTTCGCGGCGAACTCGGCCCTCGTCCTGGAGGGCCGGGTCTTCGGCTCGCGATTCCACGCCCCGCAGCGCCGGCCGGAGCAGCTCGCCTACGAGCGGTGGTTCAAGGCCAACGGTTTCGACGTCCATCCGCCGGAGTCGGTATGCGAGGGCGAGGGCGACCTGGTGCCGGCCGGGCCCTTCGTCCTGGCGGGCACGGGCTTTCGCACCACCCGGGCGGCCCACCAGGAGGTGCAGGAGTTCTTCGGGGTGCCGACCATCAGCCTGCTGCTGGTGGACCCGTACTTCTACCACCTGGACACCGCGCTGTTCGTCCTCGACGACCAGAACATCGCCTACTACCCGGAGGCGTTCTCCCCCGGCAGCCGTGAGGTGCTGGAGCGGCTCTACCCCGACGCGCTGATCGCCACCCGCGACGACGCCATGGCCTTCGGGCTCAACTCCGTCTCCGACGGCCGCCATGTCTTCGTCGCCCCCCGGGCCACCGGCCTCATCGACCAGCTCACCGACCGCGGTTACGTCCCCGTCCCCGTCGACCTGTCGGAACTGCACAAGGCCGGCGGGGGCATCAAGTGCTGCACACAGGAGATCCGCTGATGACCGCCACCACCCCCACCGCCTCCGGTTCCCCCGCCGCCGCGGCGGACGGTGCCCGCGCCGCCCGCTCCTCGACGGAGCTGATCCGCGCCGAGGAATCCTCGCTCGCGCACAACTACCATCCGCTGCCCGTGGTGGTCGCCCGCGCCGAGGGCACCTGGGTCTGGGACGTCGAGGGACGCCGCTATCTGGACATGCTGGCCGGCTACTCGGCGCTCAACTTCGGCCACCGCCACCCGGCGCTCATCGAGGCGGCCCACCGCCAGCTCGACCAGCTCACGCTGACCTCGCGGGCCTTCCACAACGACCGGCTGGCCGGGTTCGCCGAGGGGGTCGCGGAGCTCACCGGGCTCTCCATGGTGCTGCCGATGAACACCGGCGCGGAGGCGGTGGAGAGCGGCATCAAGGTCGCCCGCAAGTGGGCGTACGAGGTCAAGGGCGTCGCCCCGGACCAGGCCACCATCGTGGTGGCGGCCGACAACTTCCACGGCCGTACGACGACGATCGTCGGCTTCTCCAGCGACCCCGTCGCCCGCGACGGCTTCGGCCCGTTCGCCCCGGGCTTCCGCGTCGTGCCGTACAACGACCTCGCGGCGCTGGAGGCCGCCATCGACGAGACCACGGCGGCGGTGCTCATCGAGCCGATCCAGGGCGAGGCGGGCGTCGTCATCCCCGACGACGGCTATCTGCGGGGAGTGCGCGAGCTGACCCGGCGCACCGGGACGCTGTTCATCGCCGATGAGATCCAGTCCGGCCTGGGCCGCACCGGCACCACCCTGGCCGTCGAGCACGAGTCGGTGATGCCGGATGTCCTGCTGCTCGGCAAGGCGCTGGGCGGCGGCATCGTGCCGGTGTCGGCGGTGGTGGCCGACCGTGCGGTGCTCGGCGTGCTGGGCCCCGGCGAGCACGGCTCCACCTTCGGCGGCAATCCGCTGGCCGCGGCGGTGGGCTCGGCCGTGGTCGACCTGCTGCGCACCGGCGAATTCCAGCGCCGCGCCACCGAGCTGGGCGAGGTGCTGCGGGCCGGGCTGGCCACGCTGACCGGCAAGGGCGTCGTGGGTTATCGCTGCCGCGGGCTGTGGGCGGGCGTCGATGTGGACCCCGCCCTCGGTACCGGGCGCGAGGTGAGCGAGCGGCTGATGGCCGAGGGCATCCTGGTCAAGGACACCCATGGGTCGACGATCCGGCTGGCACCGCCGCTGACCATCACCCGTGAGGAGCTGGAGGGGGCGCTGGCCGCGCTGGAGAAGGTGCTCGGCTGAGCGATTGACCGAAAGCGACGAGGAGCGCCGGGCCGCATCACGTTTCATACGGCCCGGCGCTTCGTCATGTTCAATCCGCGCGCGGATTCTTTTTCAGCGGCCCTGTTCGCATGCCGGGAGAACGCCGGATCGCAGATAACGCCCAGGTCACGGCGGACTTTTCGAGTTTTTATGTACGTTGTTGAGCATTCCACTGTTCCCGATCGCGCGGTGTGGAACACTTCGTGTCATCTCGCCGGGTGGACCTGACGGGAAGTTGACAGTTCTCGCAGGTCGGCACGGTGGAGAAGGCAACGTCATGGTGCGGAAAGGAGTTGCGGCTGGAGTGAACAGCGAGCCGGTCACGGTGACTGCCGCATATCGGGTGGACCCCGGCCGCGAAAGCGAGTTCTATGCCTGGGCGATCGAGATGCTCAATGCCGCGGCAAGCCTTCCGGGATATCTCGGAGGCGGGGTCATGGGATCCGGTTCGGCCTCCTCGCAGTGGCATGTCCTCTACCGGTTCGAGGCGGAAGGCCCGGCACGGGCATGGGATTCCTCGCTGGAACGTGCGCGATGGGCATCCCGGACCGGGCCCTTCGTCCAGGAAAAGGGAACACAGCGCACCTCGGGACTGGAGAACTGGTTCAAGGGGCCGGTGCGGCCGCTGCCGCCACCGCCCAAATGGAAGCTGTGGCTGGTGAATCTGAGCGCGGTCTTCCCTCCGGTCCTCATCTTCAATGTGCTGGTGATCCCGTTCATCAAGGACACCAATTTCCTGCTGCGGACCCTGGCTCTGTGTCTTGGTGTGACCGCGATGGTGACCTGGCTGGTCATGCCACGGCTGCAGCGGATTCTGAAGAGGTGGCTCTACCCGCCGCTTCAGCCGATACGAGGACGTCACAGGCGGATGGTGGCCGACGGCCCGCGCGCTCGCCGGTAGGTGAGCGACGCGCCACGGCCCGACGACCGGGGCGGGTGACCCCCGGCCGGTTTTCTCATCGCAAGGAGGCAAATCCGGATGGAATCGCTGAGGACACTCCTCGTCGATCATCACGACTCGTACACGTACAACCTCTTTCATCTGCTGACCGAGGTCAACGGCGAGGAACCGGAGGTGCTTCTCCATGACGCGCCGGAATGCGCGGACATCGATCTGACCGCGTTCGACAACATCGTGCTCTCCCCCGGCCCCGGGCATCCGGCCGATCCGCGCGACTTCGGCGCCACCGCCCGGCTGATCGAGCGGTCGGCCATTCCGGTGCTGGGGGTGTGCCTGGGGTACCAGGGGATCGCGCTCGGCGCCCAGGCGCGGGTGGTGCCCGCGCCCGAACCGAAGCACGGGCATCTGTCCCGGATCAAACACGGCGGGCGCGGGCTGTTCCGCGGTCTGCCGCAGGACTTCACGGCCGTTCGCTATCACTCGCTGTGCGTGGCCGAGCCGCTGCCGCTGGGGCTGCAGGGCATCGCCTGGTCCGAGGACGGTGTGCTGATGGGGGTGCGGCACCGGGCCCGTCCGCTGTGGGGCGTCCAGTTCCACCCGGAGTCGGTGCTGACCGGGTACGGCCATCGCATGCTCAGCAACTTCCGCGATCTGACCATCGAGCACGCCAATGGCGAATCGGTGACCTCGACCGTGGCCCCCGCCTCTCCCGAGGAGCCGCGCCGCACCCGCACCGCCGCCGAACCGGCCGCGGGGCCTTCCGCCGGGCCGGGCTCCCCACAGGCCCCGGAAGCGGACCCCCGAGCGGAACTGGCGCGGCTCGACCCCGAGGAGGGCGCCCCGGCGCCGTCGCCCCCGGAAGGCCCTGCCTACCGGCTGCACGCCCGGTGGCTGGCCGATGCCACCGACACCGAGGCGGCCTTCACCCGGCTGTACGCGAAGGCGCCGCACGCGTTCTGGCTCGACAGCTCGCGCGCCGAGTCCGGCCAGGCGCGCTTCTCCTTCCTCGGGGACGGCACCGGTCCGCTCGCCGAGTTCGTCCGCTACGACACCGATACGGGCGTCTGCGAGGTCGAGCGGGCGGGACGGCCCGCCGTCCGGGTCGAGGGCGGCGTCTTCGACTACCTCAAACGGGAGCTGACCCGCCGCCGGGTGACCGCCCCCGGTCTCCCCTTCGACTTCACCGGCGGCTATGTGGGCTACTTCGGCTACGAGCTCAAGGCCGACTGCGGCTCCCCGGGCCGCCACCGGTCCGCCACCCCGGACGCCTGCTGGCTCTTCGCCGACCGGTTCGTCGCGGTCGACCACCAGGAGGGCGTCACCTACATCTGCTGCCTCACCGAGGACACCCCCGACGGCCACCGGGAGGCGAAGGACTGGCTGGACACCACCGTGACGGTGCTCAGCGGGGTGCCGACGCTCACCGGCCCCGCCGCGCAGCCGCCCGCCCTCACCACCACGGCCGCCGTGGAGCCCTGGCTGGTGCGGGACCGGGAGCGGTATCTGGCCTCGATCGAGGCGTGTCTGCGGGAGCTGCGCGCCGGGGTGAGCTACGAGATCTGCCTGACCAACGCCGCCTGGCTGCCCGCACCGAGCGACAGCTACGCCTTCTACCGGGCCCTGCGGCGGTTCAATCCGGCGCCGTACGCCGCCTATCTGCGGTTCGGCGGCACCGATGTGGCCTGCGCCTCCCCCGAGCGCTTTCTGCGCATCACCCCCGACGGCACCGCCGAGGCCAAGCCGATCAAGGGCACCGCCCCGCGCGGCCAGGACCCGGAGCAGGACGCACGGGCGCTCGCCGCCCTCGCCTCCAGCCCCAAGGCCCGCGCCGAGAACCTGATGATCGTGGACCTGCTCCGCAACGATCTGGGGCGGGTGTGCGCACCGGGCAGCGTGTATGTGCCGCGCCTGATGAACACCGAGACCTACGCCACCGTCCATCAGCTGGTCTCCACCGTGCGGGGCCGGTTGCGCCAGGAGACGAGCGCCGTCGACTGCGTCCGGGCCTGCTTCCCGGGCGGCTCCATGACCGGCGCCCCCAAGCTGCGCACGCTGGAGATCATCGACTCGCTGGAGACCGAGGCCCGCGGTGTCTACTCCGGGGCGCTCGGCTACCTGAGCTGCAACGGCGCGGCCGACCTCAACATCGTCATCCGCACGGCCGTGTTCACCGGCGGCCGGATGCACATCGGCGCGGGCGGCGCCATCGTGCTCGATTCCGATCCGGCCGAGGAGTACGAGGAAATGCTGCTGAAGACCGCTGCCACCATGCGTGCCTACGAGGCCGTGGAGCCCGTGCCCGACAGGGAGCCCACCGGGGAGATCGACGATCTGCTCGTGGCCGCCGCCACGGCGCCACCGGCCCCCGCGGCGAAGGAGCCCGGCCGGTGACCGCCCTCTCGGTGTCCGCCGTTTCGGTGTCCGCTGCTTCGATGTCCGCTGCTTCGGTGTCCGCTGCTTCGATATCCGCTGCTTCGATGTCCGCTGCTTCGATATCCGCTGCTTCGATGTCCGCTGCTTCGATGTCCGCTGCTTCGATGTCCGCTGCTTCGATGTCCGCCCCGACCATGCCCACCGGCCCCACGGTCTCCGCCAATGTGGCCGCGCATCTCGCGGCGCTCGCGGACCGCCGCGGCTGGTCCGGCCGGGCCGCCTTCTTCGAGGGCCACCGGGCCTGGCCCCACGGCGAGGTCCACGACCGCGCCGAGCGCGCCGCCACCGTACTGGCGGGCCGGGGCGTGGCGGCCGGTGACCGGCTGCTGCTCGCGTTACCCGACGGCATCATGTGGGTGACCACGTTCCTGGCCGCCGCCCGGCTGGGCGCGACGGCGGTGCTGGTCAATCCCGCGCTCACCGCCGACGACCACCGCTTCATGGCCGAGGACTCGCGCGCCGCGCTGGCCGTCTCGGGCCCCGATCTCCAGGACCACTTCGACGGCGTGCCCTGGCTCGGCGCCGACCAGCTGTCGGCCCTGACCGGCCCGCCCGCCACTTTGGGCGCGGCGGCCCCGGCCCCGGCGGCGGAGCCGGTGACGGCCGCCACCCCGCTGTACATCCAGTACACCTCCGGGACCACCGGCCACCCCAAGGCGGTGACCCACAGCCATGGCGATGTGGCCGCCTATCACGATCTGGTCGGGCAGGAGGTGCTGGACATCGGCCCGGCGGACGTGTCGTTCTCGGTGTCCAAGCTGTTCTACGCCTATGGCTTCGGGAACGCCTTCGCCTTTCCCCTCTTCTCGGGGTCGGCCGCGGTGCTGACCGCGGACCGCCCCGGACCGGCCCTCATCGACGACCTCGTGGCCCGGCACCGGGTGACCCTGCTGTACTCGGTGCCGTCCTCGTACGCCGCCCTGGTGGACGAGCGCGGCACCGGCCATACGGCCTGCTTCGCCTCCGTCCGCGCGGCGGTCAGCGCGGGCGAGGGGCTGCCGCCCGCCCTCGGCGAGCGGGTCGGTGAACTGCTCGGCGCACCGGTACTGGAGCAGATCGGCTCCACCGAGGCGGGCCACGCCTTCTGCGCCAACACGGTGTGGGACAACGTGCCCGGCACCCTCGGCCGTCCGGTGCCCCGCTTCGAGCTGGAGTTACGGGACCACGAGGGCTCCGTGATGGCGGACGGGACCGACGGCACCGCCGAGGGCGAGCTGTGGGTGCGGGGTCCGACGGTGGCCACCGGCCGCCCGGGGGACGGCGGTTGGCTCGCCACCCGGGACCGGGCCCGGCGTGAGCGCGACGGGACCTATCGCCATCTGGGCCGGGTCGACGACCTGGAGATGGTCGGCGGGATCACCGTGTCGCCGCTGGAGGTCGAGGAGGTGCTGCGGCAGCATCCGGCCGTGCGGGAGGTGGCGGTGGCGGCCGTCCCCGACGAGCGGGGCGCGACCCGGCTGCGCGCCTATGTCGTACCGGCGGCCGACCCGGGTGGCCGGGCGGCCGACGAGGAGACGCTGACCGCCGATTTGATCGCGCTGGCCCGGCGGCGGCTCGCCGCCTACAAGGCGCCGCGCACCGTGCGCCTGGTGGCCTCGCTGCCGCGCACCCCCACGGGAAAGCTGCGGCGCCATGTCGTCCGCACGGGCCGCTGGTGACGCGCCGCGGGCCCCACGGCCGCGCCCGAGCGCACGGCCGCCCGACCGACTTCGAACGATGAGGACCTCGATATGCTGCAGCGGCTGCTCCCCGAGCGCGGGTTCTATCTGGGACTGATGTTCCAGGAGGCCGCGGCCCGCCACGGCAGGGTCAGGGTGACCCTGGACCGGCCACTGGACGTCGCCCCCGACGCCGGTACCGACCTCGGGTACACCGAACTGGCCGATCTGGTCGACGACCTGGCCGCCCGGCTGTGGTCGGCGGGGGTCCGCCCGAGTGAGCATGTGGCGATCGTCAAGGGCGACAACGTCGACATCGTGCTGCTGACCTGTGCGGTCTCCCGGATCGGCGCGGTCCCGGCGCTGCTGTCGCCCTCGCTGGACGGACAGGTGGCGGCGGTGCTGCTGGACCGGCTGCACGCCCCCTGGCTGATCACCGACCGGGCGACGCTGGAGTCCACGCTCAGCACGGTGGACACCACCCTGGCCCGGGGCGTGCTGACGGTGGACGAGGCGCCCGGGAACACCATCGCGCTGGCCGCGCTCGCCGGAGTGCCGCGCCGCCCGGCCATCCGGCTCCATCCCGGCGAGCCCTCGCTGATCACCCACAGCTCGGGGACCACCGGCATACCGAAGCTGGCCGTGCACTGCCCGCACACCATGTGGAACCGGCTGGTGCCCCAGCAGGCGCTGGGCCGGGCCACCCGCCGTGAACCGGCCGCGCTCCACATGTCGTTCGTGCACTCCCGCTTCTACCATCTGCTGGGTGTGCTGCTGCACTTCGGCAGCCCGCTGCTGCTGCTCGTCGACCCCGACCCGGCCCACGCCGGCCCGCTGCTGGCGGCACACCGCCCCGGCATCGTCGAAACGCATCCCAACACCTATGTGCTGTGGGAGGACCTGGCCGACGCGCCGGACGGACCGCTGTCCAACGTCCGGGCGTACGGCTCCACCTTCGACGCCATCCACCCCCGTACGGTGCGGCGGCTGCTCGCCGCCTCCCGCCGCCGTGACCCCCGGCTGATGCAGTTGTACGGGCAGAGCGAGACCGGGCCCATCGCCTTCTGCTGGTACACCCGGCGGGGCGCGGACCGGGTGCAGGCGCGGCGGGTGGGCACCGGCATCCCCGGCTTCACCCGGATCCGGGTGGTGGACGAGCGGGGCCGCACCTGCCCGCCGGGGGCGACGGGGGCCATCGAGGCCCGTACCCGCGGCCGGATCCTCACCTACCTCGGCGCGCCGGAGAGTTACGCCCGGCAGGTCGACCGGGGCTGGTGGCGGATGGGCGACATGGGCTACCGCGACCGGTGGGGCGCGCTGTATCTGCTGGACCGCGAGGTGGACCAGATCTCCACCCTGGACAGCAATCTGGCGGTGGAGGACGAACTGCTGTCGCGGATCGCCGACCTCCGGGAGGTGGTCATCGTCCACGGTCCGGAGCGGGAGCCGGTGCCGGTGGTGTGCACCCGGGGGGACCAGCCGCTGGACCCCGCCCGCTGGCGGGAGTTGACCAGGGACCTTCCGGCGCTGGCCGAGCCGGTGCAGTGCCGCTTCGAGGATCTGCCGCGCACCGGCACCTGGAAGATCAAGCGGCTGGAGATCGCCCGGCTGCTCGCCGCGGGTGAGCTGCCCACCCTGTCCACCGCCCCGGTCGGTGGCTGACATGGCGGCGCGGGAGGAGAGCAGGCCCGTTCTGGTGGTGGGCGCCGGACCGGTCGGGATGACGGCGGCGCTCACCCTGCGCGCCGCCGGGCTGCCGGTCACGGTGCTGGAGGCCGGGGCGCGGGACCGGGTGCGGCCCGGGAGCCGCGCGCTGTTCGTCCACCGGCGGTCGCTGCGGCTGCTGGAGCGGGCCCGCCCGGGGCTGGGCGCGCGGATCGCGGCGTACGGGACGACCTGGCACACCCGGCGCACCCTCTACCGCGGCCGTGAGGTGTTCGCGCGGACCTTTCCGCGGGCCGCCGGAGACGGGGGCCACGGAGACGGGGTCTCCGCGGCCGGGGTTTCCGCGGCCGGGGTTTCCGCGGCCGGGGTTTTTGGAGACGCAGCCGCGGCACTGCCCGCGTTCACCAGCCTGCGTCAGGTGGACACCGAGCGGTTCCTCTTCGAGGCGTGCACGGAGGCGGGCGTGGAGTTCCGCTTCGACGCCGAGGTGCACGGGGTGCGCTCGGACGGCGACGAGGTGACGGTGACCGCGAAGGACGGCGCGAGCTGGACGGCCGGCCATGTGATCGCCGCCGACGGGGCCCGTTCCGGGGTACGCAAGGCGCTGGACATCCCGCTGGAGGGCACCCGGTCCGACGGATATCACGTGGTCGTGGACGTGGCGGATCCGGCCGGCGGGGACCTGCCGGTCGAGCGGGTCTTCCACTACGAGCACCCCGGCACCGGCGGCCGCACCGTGCTGCGGGTGCCGTTCACCGGGGGCTTCCAGATCGATCTGCAGTGCCGCGCGGACGATCCGCCGGAGTCCTTCGGCACCGAGAAGGCGGTCCGCCGCTGGCTGCCCCGGCTGGTGGGCGAGGACTGCGCCCACCGGGTGCTGTGGGTGTCGCGGTACCACTTCCTGCGCAAGGTCGCCGCGTCGTTCGCCGATCCGTCGGGCCGGGTGCTGCTGGCCGGTGAGGCGGCGCATCTGTTCCCGCCCTTCGGGGCCCGCGGGATGAACAGTGGGATCGCGGACGCCGTCGCCGCGGCCGAGGCGGTGTCGGCGGCATGCTCCGAGCCGTCCCGGGGACCCGCGGCGGTGGCCGGGTACGCCGCCGCCCGCCGGAGCGCGGCCCTGCACAACAGCGAGGCCGCCGGGGCGGCCCTGGACCATCTGCGGCCCCGGCCGCTCAAGCGGGCGGCCCAGCGGGCGGCGGCGACTCTGGCCCCGGTGGTCCCCCGCTGCGGGGAGTGGCTGGAGCGCGCTCCTTACGGCCCCCGGGGCGGCCCGGCGCGCGGCTATTGACCGGCAATCCAGCGAGCGCGGCTAGGAATCCGGCCGGACAGCACTCATCGGACACCGGAAACACCGGAAGCAGCTTCGGACACCATCGGGACGGAGACGTGGAAGCGGACATGGTCGCTGCACAGAACATCGGTCACGCCGACGCGTCGGACCAGAAGCAGTGGACGCTGATGTGGCGCGAGGACGGCGGGCTGATGCCCTCCCGGGCGGTGCCGGACGCCGCGCTGCTGGCCGCCGATTCCTGGCTGGTCGACGACGGGCGGGTGCGCGGGCTTGACCGCCACCGCCGCCGGTTCGTCGCCGCGTGCGTCGAGGCGTCCGGCGACTCCCCCGCCCGGATCGAGAGCTTCTGGCGCGACGCGATCGCCGCCCTGCCCCGTACCGAGCGCTGGTTCCCACGGGTCGAGCTGGCCGGTCCGGAGCCGGCCCGGCTGTTCCTGCGGATACGCCCGGCGCCGCCGCGGACGGTCAATGTGACCGTCTGCCTGACCGAGGAGTTCGATCCGCGGTCGCATCCCCGCCGTAAGGGCCCCGACCTCCCCCTGCTGGCGCATCTGCGCGAGCGGGCCGCCGCCCGGGGCGCGCAGGAGCTGATGCTCACCACCCCGTCCGGGCTGGTGCTGGAGGGGACGACGGCGAGCGTTCTGTGGTGGGAGGACGACGTCCTGTGTCTGCCGCCTCCGGGGCTTCCGCTGCTGGCGGGCGTGACCTCGGCGCTGATCCAGGACCGGGCCGCGGAGCTGGGCGTCCGCACCGAACACCGCAACCGCACCGTGCAGGAGCTGGACGGCCGTGAGGTGTGGCTGGTCAACGCGGTGCACGGAATCCGCCCGGTGACCGCGTGGCTGGGCCGCCCGCTGCGGGCGGGCCCGGCGCTGCGCGCCGCCTCCTGGCAGTCCTGGCTCGACAGCGCTGCCGATCCCCTGGTTTCGACGAACGGAGTTCACCGATGACGACGACCACCCCGGCCCGCACCACCGCCCGGCTGGATCTGAAGGGCCTCGCCCCCGAGGTCTCCGCCGCGATGGGCGAGCTGCACCGGGCGGCGGTGCGGGCGGGCTGGGCCGCGGGGGTCGAGCCCGAGCTGCTGGAGCTGGTGCGCATCCGCGCCTCGCAGCTCAACGGCTGCGCCTTCTGCCTGGACATGCACACCAAGGACGCCCGCGCCCAGGGCGAGACCGAGCAGCGGATCCACACCCTCGCCGCCTGGCGGGAGACCCCGTTCTTCACCGAGCGGGAGCGGGCCGCGCTCGCGCTGGCCGAGGCGGTGACCTCCGTCCAGGACGGCCACGTGCCGGACGAGGTCTACGCGGCGGCCCGCGAGGTGTTCGACGAACCGCAGGTGACGGCGGTGATCTGGGCCGCCGTCGTGATCAACGCCTACAACCGCACGGCGATCAGCGCACGGATGGTGCCCGGCGCCCATCAGCCCGCCCCGCGCTCCTGACCCCGACACCGGCGCCAGAGCGCGCCGGTGTCAGCACTCGCTGGAGGCCAGACCATGAACACCCACGGACCGCGACGCGTATTCGGGCCGCGTCCGCCCCTGCCCGGGCGTCCGGCCAGGGGTCCCAATCCGCTGCGCCGCCGGACGGACCGCATCCAGACCTGGTGCACCGTGCTGTTCGTGCTGATCCTGGCGGTCGGGCTGCCGGCCGCCTCGATCAGCGCGGGGTACGCGGCGCACGCCTCCCAGATGCGCGTCGTGGCCGCCGAGACCTCGGCGCGGCACCAGATCACCGCGCGGCTCGCCGAGGCCCCGCCCGGGCCGGACCACACCGATGTGCGGGAGCCGCGGCAGGCGCGGGTGCGCTGGGTCGCCGATGACGGTGAGCGCCATACGGGCACCGCCACGGTGTCGGGCGACGCCTCGGGGGGCGAGGTACGGGTCTGGGTGAACCGCGAGGGCGCTCTGGCGCAGGCGCCCTCCTCCCCGGCGACCGCGCGCACCATGGGCTGGTTCACCGGCTGTGTCACCGCCGCCGCGGTGGCCGCGGTCGCGCTCACGGGGCGGTCCCGGGTCCGGCGGGCCCTGGACCGCAGGCGGTACGCGCGATGGGAGGCAGAGTGGAAGGTGGTGGAACCCGCGTGGTCCGGCAGGAACCGTCGCTGAGCGGCTCCGGCCGCCTGCGCGGGGTGCGCGGCCGCCGGAAAGCAGCCACAGACACCAGAGGCGGCCGCCGGAAGATGAGGAGCAGACCATGTCGCACACAGTGGAGTGGAGGGTCCATCTCTACCTCTCCGAGGACGAGGGGCGGACCACGGCGCGCGTCGAGCTGGACACCGGGGCCGCGGCGCTCACCGGCCGGGGCCTGGCCCGGTGCAACCCGGACGACGAGGACGTGCCCGTGATCGGCGATGAGCTCGCCGCCGCTCGGGCGCTCAGCGACCTGGGGCAGCAGCTGGTGCACGCCGCCGAGCGGGACCTGGAGAGCGTGGGCGCGCCCCCGGCCTCGCGCAGGCCGCGGCCCGGCTACGGCTGGATCGCCTGAGGAGCCGGACACGACCGCGGTACGGACCTCGGGGGCGAGGTCCGGTGGGCGGTGACGGCCTCAGCGCCGGGCGCGTCCCGGTTCCGGATGGCGCGCCATGAGGTGTTCTCCTCGTGGGAAGGCTGGAGGAACGGGGCGGAAGTTCCACCGCACCAGCGCTGGCCATTATTTATGAATACATCTTGACAGTCCGTTTGGCACCCCCGGACGATGAACCGGTCTCTCATCGCCGAGCCGCCGACCGCGGGGAGCCCCCTGTGACGCTGTCGCCGCATCTGCCGGACAAACTGACCATCTCGCTGTGGGACTTCAGCTGGTACACCCGCACCGGCCCGGGCGAGCCCTTCGCCGACCTCGACCGCGCCTTCGAGGAGGCCGTGGCGCGCGGCTACAACACCGTGCGCATCTGTGCCATGCCGTTCCTGCTCTTCGGCTCCCGGCTCGACACCGGCAAGCTGCGGCCGTCGGGGCTGGGCGGCGCGTACGGGCAGCGGATGCGCTGGTACGACGTGGGCGGCGGGGGCGAGATCGACGGACGGGCCTGGCTGCGCGAGCTGTTCGAGGCGGCCCTGCGCCATGACTGCTTCGTGATCCTCTCCAGCTGGGAGTACCAGCAGAGCCCGTCGTTCGGCGAGGACCGCGCCTGGTTCGACGCGCTGATGGCCGTCGATCCCGAGCGGCGCGCCGAGGCGCTCGCGGACGCGCTGGCCGATCTGATCGACTTCCTGGTGATCCACGGTCTGGACGACCGGATCGCCTTCACCGAGCTGCACAACGAGGTCCAGGGCAGCCGGCTCACCGAGGGGCTGGAGGGCCAGGACAAGGTCGTCGCCCTGCGGCCGCGGCTGGAGCGGGGCATCGCACGCTTCAAGGAGCGCCACCCCAACCGGCCCGTCACGGTCAACTACGCCAAGGTACCGGTCGGTTCGCTGCGCGGGGTCCCCCGGGAAGTGGATGTGGCGGTCTTCCACCCTTACGTCTACGGGGTGCTGGACGAGCTTCTGGCCACCTTCGCCATCCGCGACCGGGGCCGCCCCTTCGCCCAGGAGCCGGTCCGCCGGGAACTGCTGCGCCCCGGCGCGCCCGATCTGGCCGACTGGGCTCCTCCGCCCGGCGATCTCTGGCGGCTGGAGGCCACCACGGTCGGCTCCCGGGAGATCTACGTCCACGACTGGTGCGACCCCGACCGCTGGGACGCCTGGCTGTACGACCGGTATGCCATGCACCGTCTGGCGATGGAGCAGCGGCTGGTCACCTGGATCGAGGCGGCCGCGGACTGGGCGGCCGGGAGCGGGGTCCCGCTGGTCTTCGGCGAGGGCTGGATCGGCTACACCCCGCTGCACGGAACCTTCGAGGAGGGCCCGGTGGGGGCCGCGTTCTGCCGCCGCGCCGTCGAGGAGTCGGCACGGGTGGGCGCGTGGGGCGCGGTGGTGTGCTCCAACGCGGCGCCGCAGCACCCGATGTGGCAGGACATCGCGCTGCAGCGGGAGTGCAACGCGATGCTGCGCGGCTGACGCGCCCGGCCGTCGGCGGCTCCGGTGACGATAACGCACGTCACGAGGGCAGGCGTTCCGCCAGGACCTCGCGCGCCACTGGAGCCGCGCTCGCACCGGTAACCGCCGCCCCCAACGGGTACGCACATCACGTTCCCCTTGGCGGTGACGGCGAAAGGGCCCGAAAGTGACGACGTCCCCAGCGGATCCCAGAGAGCGTGCCGCCGGGCGGGCCCCGCGCCGTGCGCTGGTGGCCGGTTCGGTCGGCAACTTCATCGAGTGGTACGAATTCGGTGTCTACGGGTTCTTCGCGACGATCATCGCGGCGAACTTCTTCACCCCGCACGGCGGCACCGAGATCGAGGGCCTGGTCAAGACCTATGCCTCCTTCGGGATCGCGTTCTTCTTCCGCCCCATCGGCGCCGCCGTCTTCGGCCGGGTCGGCGACCGGATCGGCCGCCGGCCCACGCTGATCCTGGTGCTGCTGCTGATGACCGGCGCCACGACGCTCATCGGAGTGCTGCCCACGTACGACACGCTGGGCGCGGCCGCGCCCTGGCTGCTCACCCTGTTGCGGATCCTCCAGGGGCTGTCCGCGGGCGGGGAGTTCGGCGGCGCCGTGTCGATCACGACGGAGTTCGCGCCTCCGGGCCGGCGCGGGCTCTACGGGGCGTGGCAGTCGTTCACCGTGGCGCTGGGGCTGCTGGCCGGGGCCGGTGTGGCGGCGCTGCTGGCCACCGTGATGAGCGAGGAGTCGCTGGGCGACTGGGGATGGCGGTTGCCGTTCCTGGCGACCCTGCCGATCGGGCTGGTCGCCCTGTGGCTGCGGCTGAGGCTGGAGGAGACCCCGTTCTTCCGCGCGGCGGCGGACGGGGAGATTGGCCCCCCGCCGGGCCCCGGGGCACCGTCCGCCGCACCGGAGCGGGTGGCGGACCCGCGTGAGATGGCCGGGGCCATCGTCATGGGGGCCGCGCGCATCATGGGCTGGGCGGCGGCCGGTTACACCTTCCTGGTCGTCATGCCGTCGTATCTGCAGGCCACCTTGAACGCCACCTTCCAGCAGGCGCTGGTCGCCACCGTGGTGGCCAACGCGGGCTTCGCGCTCTCCATCCTCCCGGCCGGCCTGCTCAGCGACCGGATCGGGCGGCGGCCGGTGATGCTGACCGGGGCCGCGCTGGTGGCGGTGCTGGCCTTCCCGCTGCTCAATGTGTTGCAGGAGCCGGACAGTTCGGCGTGGGTCCAGGGAGCGGCGGTCTTCGTCGCGGGCGTGGTGGTGGGCCTGATGGCGGGGCCGGGTCCGGCCATGCTCGCCGAGATGTTCCCGACCCGGGTCCGCTACACGGGTCTTGGACTGGCGTACGCGCTGTCCAACGCGGTGTTCTCCGGATGCGCGGGGCTCATCATCACCGAGGTGATCAAGCGCACCGGCGAGGTCGACATCCCGGCCTACTACGTGACGGTGACCTGCGCCATCAGCGTGCTCGCACTGCTCACCCTGCGCGGGGAGAACCACCGCGGCGCACTGCCCGAGGTGGCGCGGGCGGGGAAGGCCGCCGAGACGGAGGAGGAGACACCATGCGCGTGATCGGCCTGATGTCGGGCACGTCCCATGACGCGGTCGACGCCGCGGCAGCCGATCTGGTGCTCGACGGCGACACCGTGGTGCTGGCCCCGCTGGGGCTGGTCAGCGAGGCGTATCCGGAGGCGCTGCGGTCGGCGCTGAGCGCCGCGCTGCCCCCGGCGGCCACCACCATGAAGGAGGTGTGCGCGCTCGACACCCGTATCGGCCAGGTGTTCGCCGCGCTCGCGGCCCGCGCCGACCGGGAGCTGTGCGGGGGGCGCGCCGACCTCATCGGCTCCCACGGTCAGACGGTGTACCACTGGGCCGAGGGCGGGCGGGTGCACGGAACGCTGCAGCTCGGCCAGCCCGCCTGGATCGCCGAGGCCACCGGCTGCCCGGTGGTCTCCGATCTGCGCACCCGCGATGTGGCCGCGGGCGGCCAGGGCGCTCCCCTGGTCAGCCTGGTGGACGCCCTGTGGCTGCGCGGGCGGCCCGGTGTGTGCGCCGCCCTGAACCTGGGCGGGATCGCCAACATCACGGTGGTGTCGAGCGCCGGCGATCCGCTGGCCTTCGACACCGGCCCGGCGAACGCGCTCATCGACGCGGCGGTCGGCGATCTGACGGGCGGCCGCCTTGACCATGACGCGGACGGCGCCATGGCGGCGCGCGGCACCGTCCACGAGCCGCTGCTGGAGCGGCTGCTGGCCGAGCCGTACTATGCGCTGCCCGCGCCCAAGACCACCGGCAAGGAGCTGTTCCACGGGTCCTATCTGCGGGCGGCGCTGGCCACCGCGGGCCCGGTGCCGGACGATGACGTGGTCGCCACCGTCACCGAGCTGACGGCCCGTACCGTCGCCGACGCGGTGCGGTCGGTGCACGCCACCGAGGTGATCGCCTCGGGCGGCGGCACCCGCAACCCCACCCTGATGGGGGCGTTGCGCCGGGCGCTGGGCACCATCGCGCTGCGGACCTCCGATGACCTCGGCCTTCCGGCGCCTGCGAAGGAGGCGTACGCCTTCGCCGTGCTCGCCTTTCTGACCGCCCATGGGCTGGCCGGTACGGCACCGAGCTGCACCGGCGCCCGCCATGCCAGCGTGCTGGGGTCGATCACCCCGGGGAGCCGCGGCCTCACCCTGCCCGCGCCGGGCCGGCCGGCGCCCACCCGGCTGGAGATCTTCCGCCGTTGAGCGGACCGGCGGCGCGAGGCCGGTAAAGGGGATGTCGGCATCGGCCGTACTCGGGGTACGTTGGGAACGGTCGGCCATAGAAGGGGCGAACGTGGGTAAAGACCCTCCGAGTTGCCGACGGGGGGCCGACGGGGGGACGGGGGCACGTGGCGGAATCCGGAATGGGTGTGGGCTTAAGAGGCCGCAGCGGGATCATCAGTCTGGTCGGGGAGTGTCTCAGACTGGGGCCCACGGACGAGCGGCCGGTGATCATGCTGCTGGGGCCGCGCGGCAGCGGGGCCAGCGAGGCCCATGGCGCGCTGATGGAGAAGTTCGGGCCCGAGACGCCGTTCGCGTATATCAATCTCGGCGGTGAGCAGTCCCTGCTGCCGCGGTACGCGCTGGCGCTGCTCGCCCGCCAGCTGGAGCGCAAGCTTCCGCGCTACCGCCGCTCCCACTTCCCGCGGCTGACCCTCGGTCTGCTCGCCTCGGACCACCAGCTGCGGATGACGAGCCTGGCGGAGGGGCGGCGCAACATCCGGCGGGAGCTGGACGCGTTCCAGGAGCGGGCGGAGGCGCGCTACGGCGACTATCTCGCCGCCTTCTTCGAGGTGGCCGGAGGCGCGGTGGGCGCCCCCGAGGGCGCCTCCACGGCGGCGCTCGCGCTGCTGCGGGACGCGCTGCGGCGCGGCCGCAGGCGGCTGCCGGGCCGCAAGTTCACCAGCAGCGCCGCCTGGTACGGCGGCCATCCGCTGCTGCAGAGCCGGGACCCGTGGGAGGCGCTGGTCGAGCTCAACCTGTGGCGCCACGACGGGGACGAGGACGATCAGGAGCGGCTGGACCGGGTGCTGTTCTCGGCCCTGCTGGAGGACATGCGCGGCAATGTGCGCCACTCGTTCATGCCCCGCTCCTATCTGCTGCTGCTCGACAACTCCCATACCGAGTACGGCCGTCGCTTCCTCGACCTGCTGATCCGGGCCCGCCATGACGACGCCGTGGTGGCGGGCACCGACTGCGATCCGCTCACCGTCGTGGCCAGCTCCAACCGGTGGCTGCCCCGCTGGGGCCCGGCCACCGGCGATCAGTGGCCCTGGCGGCTGCGCGGCCCGGACCGGGCCTCCCTCACGGACTGGACGGAGCACCGGCCGGGCCGGGACAGCGATGACACCTGGTGGTATCCGCTGCGGCTGCGCGATCTCAATCTGGACGAGGTCCGCATCCGGATCGAGCTGGAGCTGCGCCAGCATCCCGACCTCGCGCCGTTCGCCCGGCTCGCGCCCTTCATCCACCGGCTGACCGCGGGGCTCCCCCGGGCGGTCAGCCAGGTCCTGGAGCTGTTCCGGCATTCGAACGTGCCCATCGAGGACGGCGCCGAGCAGGACCGCTGGCTGCGCACCCTCCCGGACCGTACGCCGCGGGAGGGCGAGGACACCCGGACACTGGTGGAGGCCGCCCTGGACCATCTGCTGCGCGGTTTCGACCCCATGCAGCGGTCGGCGCTGGAGGAGTGCGCGGCGGCGCGCGATCTGTCCATCGGGACCCGGCTGCTGGGCTCGGGCGACTCGCTGTTCGGCGAGGTCCGCGGCCGTTGGCTGCTGCACAGCCCGGGCACGGTGACCCCGACCCTCCACCCCTGGCCGCGGCGGCTGCTGCTGTGGCGGCTGGCCGCGCGTCCGGACGACTGGGACGCGGTGCACGAGCTGCTGGCCGAGCACTTCAGGTCCGAGGGCCGCACCGTCCAGGAGATGTACCACCGGCTGGCGGCGGAGCGGATCGACGAGGTGACCGGGTATCTGGTGGCGCGCTTCCCGGCGGTGCCCGCGGCGCAGTGGATCAGCGAGTTCAACACGATCACGGCCGCGCCCAACCGGCTGGGCCAGGCCGGCGGACCGCTGGAGCTGCTCGCCGGCCTCGCCCCGGAGGAGCCCCCGGAGGCGGTCACCACCGCCTCGGTGATCCGGGAGCTGATCACGGTGCGCTGGGTGTGGAGCGATCCGCTGGCCGACCCCGGGATGCGGCTGAACGACATGATCGCCGACGGGTTCAACCAGCTCTCACGACTGCGGAGGAACGACATCGTGGCCCTGTTCAACGAAGCGGAGCGGTACCGCCACTGGCGCCATCCGCTGACGAGCGCGGGCGAGGGGTGAGGCCGGTGCCGAGACTGGAATGGCCGCTGCACATCGTGCGCCGGGTGGTGATCGGCGTGCTCGTCGTCGCGCTGCTCGCGGTGGCGGTCCCCCTCACCTGGAACTGGATTGAGGAGAAGCGGGCGCGGTGCGGCGACGGTGTCGTCAAGAAGGGCGACGACCACGAGTGCGTCGGTGTCACCGACGGCTCGTATGTCTTCGCGAACCATCTGAAGTCCGTGGAGAAGAAGATCAAGGCGGAGAACGACCGGGTGGAGGAGAACACCGGCAAGGAGCCGTACGTCAGCGTCGCCTATATGACCTCCTTCACCCTGACCGACGACGACAGCAACTCCGAGGAGTCGGTCCGCCATGAGCTCGAAGGCGCGTATCTGGCGCAGCACCGGCACAACCGCGGCGATCTCTCCTCCTCCCCCAAGATCAAGCTGCTGATCGCCAATGTGGGGAGCAGCGCGGCCCACTGGGAGCACACCGTCGACGAGCTGATCGACCGGATGACCTCCGACCGCGACAAGCTGGTCGCGGTCACCGGGCTCGGCCCCAGCACCGATCGGAGCCTGAGCGCGCTCAGGCGGCTGTCGGACCGCGGGCTCGCGCTGGTGGCCAGCACCATGACGGCCACCAACATCGAGGGCATAAAGGGGTTCGTCCGGGTCTCGCCGACCAATGTGGACGAGGCGTACGCCGCCTCCGCCTATCTGAAGAAGCAGAAGGTCCGTACGGCGGTGGTGGTCCAGGACGCCGCGCGGAGCAACTACTACGCCAAGACACTGGGTGACGCCTTCACCGAGGTCTTCCAGGACACCAAGGGCCATCGGCTGGTGGCGGACCGGATGACCTATGACTCCTCGGTGCGCAGCGCCTGGGAGAACGAGCTGCGCTATATGCCGGGGCAGCTGTGCGACCAGAAGCCGGAGGTGGTCTACTTCGCGGGCCGCGGCAAACACCTCACCCGGTTCCTGGACTCGCTCGCCAACCGGCCGTGCCAGGAGCGGAAGTTCACCGTCATCACCGGTGACGACACCTCCAACCTCACCGCCAAGGAGCTCGCGCACGCCGCCGACAGCGGGGTGCGGGTGCTCTACACGGGCCTGGCGCACCCGGATATGTGGCGGCAGGACCCCCTCCATGTCTCCGGCCCCTCGGCCGGCCACTTCCAGCCGGGCGGGTCGATGGACAAGTGGTTCCCGGGCGATCCGCGCTATGACGGCCAGGCCATCATGGGGCATGACGCGGTGCTGGCCGCCGCCCATGGCATCCAGATGGCGGCGGGCTGGCAGGGCGAGGTGTCGGGGGACGCGGTGGCGCGGATGTTCCACCAGATGGACGGGCGCCAGCAGGTGGCGGGGGCGAGCGGCTTCATCTCGTTCCAGAACAACGGCAATCCGCGCAACAAGGCCATCCCCATCCTGCACCTGAACGCCAGGGGGCGCTCGGAGCTGGTGGAGGTCTCGGCGCCACGGGGCGAGCCGCCCAGGAAGCAGTGAGGGTCAGGGGGCGGTGACGCTCGGGACGCAGTGAGGGTCAGGCCCCAGGAAGCGGTCGCGGTCAGCCGGCGCCTCCCTGGGGCCGCTCGCCCCCGGCCTTCTCGTCCCCGGTCTTCTCGTCGTCGACGATCTCCGCGTCCACGACCTCCTCGTCGGACGCGTGGGCCTGGCCCCCGCCGCCACCGGAGGAGCCGGCCGCCGAGCCGCTCGCTCCGCCGTCGGACGAGGCGGACTGCTGGGCCTGGGCGTAGATGGCGGTGCCGATCTTCTGCCCGACGGTGGCGGTCCGCTCGGTGGCCTCGCGGATCGCGTTGGTGTCCTCGCCTTCCAGGGTCCCCTTCAGCTCCGCGACCGCCGCCTCGGCCTCCTGTCGGACGTCCTGCGGCACCTTGTCGGCCTGGTCCCGCAGCAGTTTCTCGGTCTGGTAGACGAGCGCCTCGGCCTGGTTGCGGGTCTCGGCGGCCTCGCGGCGCTTGTGGTCCTCCTCCGCGTAGCTCTCGGCCTCCCGCATCATGCGGTCGATGTCGTCCTTCGGCAGCGCGGAGCCGCCGGTGACGGTCATCCGCTGCTCCCGGCCGGTGCCGAGGTCCTTGGCGGAGACATGCATGATGCCGTTGGCGTCGATGTCGAAGGCGACCTCGATCTGCGGCACCCCGCGCGGGGCCGGCGGAAGGCCGGTCAGCTCGAACATCCCGAGCTTCTTGTTGTACGCGGCCATCTCGCGCTCGCCCTGGAAGACCTGGATCTGCACCGACGGCTGGTTGTCCTCGGCCGTGGTGAAGACCTCCGAGCGCTTGGTCGGGATCGTGGTGTTCCGCTCGATCAGCTTGGTCATGATGCCGCCCTTGGTCTCGATGCCGAGGGACAGCGGGGTGACGTCCAGCAGCAGGACGTCCTTGACCTCCCCCTTGAGGACACCGGCCTGCAGCGAGGCGCCGATGGCCACGACCTCGTCCGGGTTGACGCCCTTGTGCGGCTCCTTGCCGGTCAGCTCCTTGACGAGGCTGGTCACAGCGGGCATCCGGGTGGAGCCGCCGACCAGGATCACATGGTCGATATCGGCGGTCTTGATCCCGGCGTCCTTGATCGCCTGGTGGAAGGGGGCCTTGCAGCGCTCCAGGAGGTCCTCGGTCAGCTGCTGGAACTGCGAGCGGGTGAGCTTCTCGTCCAGATGCAGCGGGCCCGCGTCGGACGCGGTGATGTACGGCAGGTTGATCGTGGTCTCGCTGGCCGCGGAGAGCTCGATCTTGGCCTTCTCGGACGCCTCGCGCAGCCGCTGGACCGCCATCTTGTCGTTGGCCAGATCGACGCCGTAGCCACCCTTGAAGCGGGAGACCAGATGGTCCACGATCCGCTGGTCCCAGTCGTCGCCGCCGAGGTGGGTGTCGCCGTTGGTGGCCTTGACCTCCACCACCCCCTCGCCGATCTCCAGCAGCGAGACATCGAAGGTGCCGCCGCCGAGGTCGAAGACCAGGATGGTCTGGTCGTTCTCCTTGTCCAGCCCGTACGCCAGGGCGGCGGCCGTCGGCTCGTTGATGATCCGCAGCACCGTCAGCCCGGCGATCTCGCCCGCCTCCTTGGTGGCGGTGCGCTGGGAGTCGTTGAAGTACGCGGGGACGGTGATCACGGCGTCCGTGACGTCCTCGCCGAGATACGCCTCGGCGTCGCGCTTGAGCTTCTGCAGCACCCGCGCGGAGATCTCCTGCGCGGTGTAGCGCTTGCCGTCGACGTCGCCGGTGGCCGGGAACCGCCAGCGGTCCTCGCCCACGTGGCGCTTGACGGATCGCGCGGTGCGCTCGACGTTCGTCACCGCCTGGCGCTTGGCGACCTCGCCCACCAGCACTTCGCCGTTCTTGGCGAAGGCCACCACCGAGGGGGTGGTCCGGGTCCCCTCGGTGTTGGTGATGACGGTCGGCTCGCCGCCCTCCAGGACGGATACGACCGAGTTCGTCGTACCCAGGTCAATACCGACTGCGCGGGTCATCTGAGCCCTCCTCCCGATCTGCCTCCCAGTATCCCAAAAAGGGATATTCAGGGCGGGCGCCGAGGCGGGCCGGGGCTCAGTCCCGCAGGAGGTCGATCTCGCGCATCTTGTTCGTGGCGTCGAGTGCGGCGACCTTGTACGACTCGGCGAAGGTCGGATAGTTGAACACCGCGTCCACCAGATAGTCGACGGTGCCGCCGCAGCCCATCACGGCCTGGCCGATATGGATCAGCTCGGTGGCGCCGGTGCCGAAACAGTGCACCCCGAGCAACCGCCGGTCCTCCGGGGAGACCAGCAGCTTCAGCATGCCGTGCGCATCGCCGACGATCTGGCCCCGGGCCAGCTCGCGATAGCGTGACACCCCGACCTCGAAGGGCACCTTCTCGTCCGTGAGCTGGTCCTCGGTGCGGCCGATGAAGCTGATCTCCGGGATGCTGTAGATCCCGATCGGCTGCAGATGGTGGATCGGGTTCACCGGCTCCTCGCAGGCGTGGTACGCCGCGCTGCGCCCCTGTTCCATCGAGGTCGCGGCCAGCGCCGGGAAGCCGATCACATCGCCGACGGCGTAGATGTGCGGTACGGCGGTGCGGTAGTGCTCGTCCACCGCTATCCGGCCCCGCCGGTCCGCGGTGAGCCCCGCCTTGCCGAGGTCCAGCCCGTCGGTGAGCCCCTGGCGCCCCGCGGAGTACATCACCGCGTCGGCGGGGATCTTCTTACCGCTCTCCAGAACGGCCAGGGCGCCTCGCGCATGGCGCTCGACGGCCGCCACGGTCTCGCCGAAGCGGAAGGTGACGGCCAGGTCGCGCAGCCGGTACTTCAGCGCCTCGACGATCTCGACATCACAGAAGTCCAGCATCCCCTCGCGCTGCTCGACCACGGTGACCTTGCTGCCCAGGGCGGCGAACATCGAGGCGTACTCGATGCCGATCACCCCGGCGCCCACGATGACCATGGAGCGCGGCACCCGCTCCATGTTGAGGACACCGTCGGAGTCCATGATCGTCCGCTCGTCGAACTCCACGCTCGCGGGGCGGGCCGGGCGGGTGCCGGTGGCGATCACGATATGCCGCGCGGTCAGCAGCTCTTCCTGGCCGGTCGCGTCCGTGACGGCCACGGTGTTCTCGTCCACGAACCGCCCGGTGCCCGGGAACATCGCGACCCGGTTGCGGGAGAGCTGATTGCGGACGACGTCCATCTCGCGGCCGACCACATGCTGGGTCCGGGCCGTCAGGTCGGCGACGGTGATGTCCTCCTTGAGCCGGTAGCTCTGGCCGTACAGATCCCGCTGGGTCAGTCCGGTGAGATAGAGCACCGCCTCGCGCAGGGTCTTCGACGGAACGGTTCCGGTGTGCAGGGAGACCCCGCCCACCATCTCCTTCCGGTCGACGACGGCCACCCGGCGACCGAGTTTGGCGGCTGCGATGGCAGCTTTCTGGCCGCCCGGTCCGGACCCAATCACAAGCATGTCAAAGTCGGTCACGGACCGAGTCTGGCATCGGATGACGCCCCGCTGGAAGAGGAATCTCCGGTCAACCGCCCCGGGCAGTAACAGACTTGAGGCGCCCTACTCGGCGTGCGGCCACAGACGGCCCTCGGCGTCCCGGGCCAGAGAGGTCAGGGAGGCCAGCAGTACGAGGGCGACCAGCCCGGTCGGCAGGGCGGGCGCGGCCCGGGCGGCATGGGCCACCAGGAGCCCACCCGCCGCGGCACCCACCACCAGGGCCCCCAGCAGCGCCATGCTCAGCCGGCCCACCGTGCCGCTGCGCGCCACGTCGACCAGCAGCCCGGTCAGGACGCCGGTGAGATAGGTGGTGGAGAAGCCGGGCGGCCCGACGGCCCGCACCAGACCGCTCTGCCCGCCCATCGCGAGCGCGGCCACCGCCAGCAGCCCCAGTTGCCGGCCGCCGGAGGGGTGGCCGCCGGTGGCCGCCCACGCCGCCCAGAGCCCGCCGAGCGCGAGCAGTTCCACCGTGAGCGCGCAGCGGGCGCGCCAGGCGGGCCGGGGGCCGCGGACGATCCGGCCGCTGAGCAGCGCACCCACGATGTATCCGGCCATGGCGACCGCGGTGTCCCGGGCCAGCGTCGCGTCCAGGGACGCGGTCGACATGCCGAGCAGGGAGAGGTTGGCGGTCATGACGCTCGTGAAGACCCCGCCCAGCGCCAGAAAGCTGATCGCGTCCATCGCCCCGGTCGCCGCGGTCAGCACGACGGCGGCCGCCACTCCCCCGGAACCGGCGGCCCGGCCCGGGCGCCGTCGCTTTGACGCGGGGTCGGTGTCGCTCTCATCGGCCATCGGCACTCCTCCGGCCACCTCGGGTGCCCCGGGCGGCGCACCGGAAACAACGGTCCTGGGAGCGCCGGGCGTCAGGAGCCGGCCGGGGCGGCGGCTGCCCGCCGCTCGCGGTGCTTCGCGGCCTTGGCGCTGTTGCCGCACAGCCGCATGGAGCACCACCGGCGCCTGCCGCCCGGCGTGTGATCCAGGTAGATCATCGTGCACAGCGAGGCGTCGCACACCCGCAGCGCCCCGCACCGCTCCGGGTCACCGAGCACCGCTATGAGGTCGCGGACGACGACCGACTGAAGCTCCCGCCCGGACAGGGGGCGATCGGCGCCGTCGACCCCGACGCCGGTGCCGGTGGCTATCAGCAGCGGCTGCGGCGGGGCAGGCCGCGCCCGGTCGTTGAGCAGCGCCACGGACACATCCGACGGGGACCGGCCGTCGACCACCGCCGCCACCACGTCGTAGGCCGCCTCGCGCAGCGTCCACAGCTCGGTGAGGAGCTCCTCGGTGACAGCCTCGTCGTGGAGCCGCAGCCCGACGCCGTCGCACCACTCCCGCAGCCGGTCGAGGGTGCCGAGGCGCTCGATCGGGGTGCTGCTGCGCCGCCCGAGGGTCGCGACGAGATTCAGGGCGAGGCTGCCGGCGTCGAAGCGCAGGGCCCGCAGCCGGGCGGTCACCCGCGTCCGCGGGACCGGCTCCGTCGAGGAATCCATCCGCATATAGTAACCGTCTGAAGGGTTACCAAGCGGCTGAGGATGAGGGCACATCATGCGGATCGCGGTCATCGGCGCGGGTGGCGTCGGCGGATACTTCGGCGCGCGGCTCGCCGCCGCGGGTGACGATGTCACCTTGGTGGCGCGGGGCCGCCATCTCGCGGCGATCCGGGAGAAGGGGCTGACGGTGCGCAGCCCGCTGGGCGAGCTGCGGGTGCCGTCCGAGGCGGTGGTACCGGCCATCTCCGACCTCGAGTCCCCGGACCTCGTCATGGTGGCGGTGAAGCTGTGGGACACCGAGGACGTCGCCCGGCAGCTCGCGCCCCTCGCCGAAGGCGGCGCCGCCGTCGTGTCGTTCCAGAACGGGGTCCAGAAGGACACGGTGCTGCGCCGCCATCTGCCGGCCGGGTCCGTCCTCGGCGGGGCCGGCTATATCTCGGCGTTCATCGAGGAGCCCGGGGTGGTGGTGCACAACGGCACGCTGCAGCGGCTGGTGTTCGGGGAGTACGACCGTACGGAGTCGCCGCGCGCCCGCGATTTCCTCGACCGCGCTGTGGCGGCCGGTATCGACGCGGAGATCAGCGCCGACATCGAGCGCACCATCTGGGAGAAGTTCGTCTTCCTGGTGGGCCTTTCCGGGACGACGTCGGCGGTGCGGCAGCCGATCGGGGTGGTCCGCGGGGATCCCGGATCGCGGGCCCTGCTGCGTGAGGTGATGCACGAGGTGGTCGCCGTGGGACGGGCCAAGGGGGTGGCCCTGGACCCCGGTTTCGCCGACGACCGGCTCGCCTTCTGCGACACGCTGCCCGCCGCGATGACGTCCTCCATGCACAACGACCTGCAGCACGGCAACCGGCTCGAACTCGGCTGGCTCAGCGGGGCGGTGGCCGACCTCGGCGCCGAGCTGGGCGTCGCCACCCCGCGCAACCGGGCCATCGCCGACATCCTCTCCCCGTACGCCCTGGGCGATCCGGCCGCGACCGGCGGCGCGGGGGTCAGCGCAGCAGGGGCAGCTTCCCGATGAGCTTGCTCACCTTGTTCCGCGGGCCGACGATGCTGAGCGCGAGATAGTCGAGGTCCTCGGTCTTGGTGCCGGCCAGGCTGTCGAGGTACTCGTCGTAGACCCGTGACGTCTGGGCCTGCCCGGGCATGTCGATCAGGTACAGGTCGTCCTTCCCGGCGGCCTTCGCGCGCAGCTCGCGCAGCGCCTCCGGGCCGGCGGCCAGGATCGAGCAGCCGGCCCACGGCAGCCCCGGGTGGCCGGCGCCGGACCCGTCCGTGCCGTCCGGCCCCAGCAGCTCCGGCATGGCCCGGCCGACGGCGGCGGCCATGCAGGCGGCCGCGTTCACCGCCCGGCCCGCCGGCAGTTCCTCGTCCACGACGATCACCCACTTCAGCTTCGCCTGCCGGGTGGACTGATCAGTGCGGACATCCTCGTCGGTGAGCTGGGGAACGGACACGAGCGGCACTCCTTGTCGATGGCTAATGTGGTGGATGAGGTGGACGTTACCCATCCATCCGTGCCGCGGCACGGCAGCCGAATTTCGTCAGGCAAGGGAGCGCTTTCGTGGAACTTGATGCACTGGACCGCGCTCTTCTGCGGGAGCTGCAGAACGATGCACGCCAGACCAATCGCGAGCTGGCCCTGCGGACTGGGGTCTCGCCGTCGACCTCACTGGAGCGGGTCCGGGCGCTGCGCGAGCGCGGCATCATCAGCGGCTATCACGCCGCCGTCGACCTGGAGGCGGTCGGCCGTCCCGTCCAGGCGCTGATCTCGGTGCGGATCCGCCCGCCGTCCCGGCCGGTTATCGAGGGTTTCCGGGAATGGGCCGCCCAGCTGCCGGAGACCATCGGCCTGTTCGTCACCTCCGGCGCCCATGACTTCCTCATCCATGTGGCGGTGCCGGACACCAATGGGCTGTACGCGTTCGTCATCGACCGCCTCACCGAGCGCCGTGAGGTGGCGGATGTACAGAGCACGATGGTCTACGAACACGCCCAGTCGCGCTGTATCGACCCCGCCCCGCCGAGCGCCCCGCGCCCTCCCGCCGGAGGCGATAGCGGGCCGGGGAGGGACGGGATGGGTCAGTGGTGCGGGGTGTCGCCGAAGGCCGTCACCGTCAGGAACCGTATGGGCAGGGTGATCAGCTTCTCCGGGCCGTGCGGCGCCTCGCCGTCGAACTGCAGGGCGTCACCGGCCCCCAGTGTGTAGCTGGATTTGCCGTGGCCGTAGACCATGACGCCGTCGAGCATGTAGATCAGCTCGGTGCCACCGTGCTGGAAGAGCGGGAACACCTCGCTGGACTCGGTGAGGGTGACCTCCAGCGCCTCCATCCGCTTGTTGCTGCCGCGCAGGGCGCCGAGCAGGGCGTACTCATGGCCGATCCGGGTGCCGCGGCGCACGATCCGGGCGCCGTGGCCGGCCGGGACGAAGACCGCCTCGCGCTCGTCGTTCATCCCGCGGAAGAGCGCGGTGACGGGCACGCCCAGGCCGCGCGCGAGCCGGGAGAGGGTGGTGAGGCTGCAGGCGGTCTGGGCGTTCTCGATCTTGGACAGCATGGCCTTGGAGATGCCCACCCGCTGGGCCATCCCACCCACCGACGCCCCGGCCGCCTGCCGGTACTCCCGCGCCCGGACCGCGATGATCCGCTCCAGCGCCTTGTCGTCGTCCCCCGCGTCTGCCGCCATCCACCGCATCCTAAAGGGTGTTGCAGAAGGCCGTGATCAGGGCATATCCGCTGTATGGCTGGGGTGTTGAGGGCCGAGCGGGTGTGGGTGGAGACGTTCACCGGGTTGCGGGTCGATCAGTTCGGCCGGCTACTGAAAGCCGTCCGGGAACGTGGTGGCGAGGGCTGCGGCTGGGGCCGTCCGTGGCGGCTGCCGCTGGCCGAGCGGGTGCTGCTGGTGGCCGTGTACTACCGCACGAACCTCACCATGCGGCAGCTCGCCCCGCTGTTCGGCGTCTCACCGGCGACGGTGTGCCGGGTGATCCAGCGGCTCGGTCCGCTGCTCGCGCTCGAGCCGGCCCGGGCCGCCACCGATGCCGCCGAGCGGCTGTGGATCGTGGACGGGACTCTCGTCCCGGTCCGTGACCGCAAGGTCGGAGCATCCTCGCGCAACTACCGGTGCTCGGCGAACGTGCAGGTCATCGTGGACGCGGAGACGCGCCTGGTGGTGGCCGCGGCCCGGCCGGTGCCCGGCAACACGGCGGACGCGAAAGCCTGGCGGGACTCCGGCCTGGCCGCGCACTGCAAGGGCGTGACGGTTCTCGGCGACGGCGCCTATATCAACACCGGGCTGATTGTCCCGCACCGTAAACGCCCCGGACGCCCGCTGTTGAAGGGCGAGGAGGAGGACAACGCGCAGCATCGCAAGGTCCGCGCCCGCGTCGAGCACACCTTCTCCCGCATGAAGAACTACAAGATCCTCCGCGACTGTCGGCAACGCGGCAACGGCCTCCACCACGCCGTCCAGGCCGTCGCCCGCATGCACAACCTCGCCATCGCCGCATGACCACACACCTCCGATCACCACTCCGACCTGCCTGATCACGGCCTTCTGCAACACCCTTTAAAGGGTGTTGCAGAAGGCCGTGATCAGGGCATATCCGCTGTATGGCTGGGGTGTTGAGGGCCGAGCGGGTGTGGGTGGAGACGTTCACCGGGTTGCGGGTCGATCAGTTCGGCCGGCTACTGAAAGCCGTCCGGGAACGTGGTGGCGAGGGCTGCGGCTGGGGCCGTCCGTGGCGGCTGCCGCTGGCCGAGCGGGTGCTGCTGGTGGCCGTGTACTACCGCACGAACCTCACCATGCGGCAGCTCGCCCCGCTGTTCGGCGTCTCACCGGCGACGGTGTGCCGGGTGATCCAGCGGCTCGGTCCGCTGCTCGCGCTCGAGCCGGCCCGGGCCGCCACCGATGCCGCCGAGCGGCTGTGGATCGTGGACGGGACTCTCGTCCCGGTCCGTGACCGCAAGGTCGGAGCATCCTCGCGCAACTACCGGTGCTCGGCGAACGTGCAGGTCATCGTGGACGCGGAGACGCGCCTGGTGGTGGCCGCGGCCCGGCCGGTGCCCGGCAACACGGCGGACGCGAAAGCCTGGCGGGACTCCGGCCTGGCCGCGCACTGCAAGGGCGTGACGGTTCTCGGCGACGGCGCCTATATCAACACCGGGCTGATTGTCCCGCACCGTAAACGCCCCGGACGCCCGCTGTTGAAGGGCGAGGAGGAGGACAACGCGCAGCATCGCAAGGTCCGCGCCCGCGTCGAGCACACCTTCTCCCGCATGAAGAACTACAAGATCCTCCGCGACTGTCGGCAACGCGGCAACGGCCTCCACCACGCCGTCCAGGCCGTCGCCCGCATGCACAACCTCGCCATCGCCGCATGACCACACACCTCCGATCACCACTCCGACCTGCCTGATCACGGCCTTCTGCAACACCCTTTAAAGGGTGTTGCAGAAGGCCGTGATCAGGGCATATCCGCTGTATGGCTGGGGTGTTGAGGGCCGAGCGGGTGTGGGTGGAGACGTTCACCGGGTTGCGGGTCGATCAGTTCGGCCGGCTACTGAAAGCCGTCCGGGAACGTGGTGGCGAGGGCTGCGGCTGGGGCCGTCCGTGGCGGCTGCCGCTGGCCGAGCGGGTGCTGCTGGTGGCCGTGTACTACCGCACGAACCTCACCATGCGGCAGCTCGCCCCGCTGTTCGGCGTCTCACCGGCGACGGTGTGCCGGGTGATCCAGCGGCTCGGTCCGCTGCTCGCGCTCGAGCCGGCCCGGGCCGCCACCGATGCCGCCGAGCGGCTGTGGATCGTGGACGGGACTCTCGTCCCGGTCCGTGACCGCAAGGTCGGAGCATCCTCGCGCAACTACCGGTGCTCGGCGAACGTGCAGGTCATCGTGGACGCGGAGACGCGCCTGGTGGTGGCCGCGGCCCGGCCGGTGCCCGGCAACACGGCGGACGCGAAAGCCTGGCGGGACTCCGGCCTGGCCGCGCACTGCAAGGGCGTGACGGTTCTCGGCGACGGCGCCTATATCAACACCGGGCTGATTGTCCCGCACCGTAAACGCCCCGGACGCCCGCTGTTGAAGGGCGAGGAGGAGGACAACGCGCAGCATCGCAAGGTCCGCGCCCGCGTCGAGCACACCTTCTCCCGCATGAAGAACTACAAGATCCTCCGCGACTGTCGGCAACGCGGCAACGGCCTCCACCACGCCGTCCAGGCCGTCGCCCGCATGCACAACCTCGCCATCGCCGCATGACCACACACCTCCGATCACCACTCCGACCTGCCTGATCACGGCCTTCTGCAACACCCTTTAGGGCCTGTCACCAAAGGGGACGCCCTGCTCCCTTTGACGACAGACCCCGGTGCCGGGTGAGGGCGCCACCTCGGCGGCGGGCGGCGCCGTCGCGACGCCGCCCGCCCCGGGCCGTTCACTGCCGGGCGGTCAGGAGCCCGCCACCGCCGCCGTCTTCTCCGGCCGCGGTTCGGGCGTGGCGGGAACGTTCCGCGTCCACAGCGGCCGCAGCCGGTAGGTCAGCAGGTAGAGCACCGCGGCGGCGGCCGCCGCGACGAACATGCTCAGATCGCCCGCGTGCGGATACGCCGCGGCGAACGCCCCGGTGTAGAGGTCGGATTGCCAGAACGGCACCGAGGCCACCACCCCGCCGGCCCAGGCGACGAAGCCCCAGGAGAGCACCCGTCCGCGGTCGTACAGCTCGGCGATCCGGCCGGGGTCGGAGCGGCCGCCCAGGTGGTAGTCGAGCAGCAGCACGGTGGCGAACGGCGCGATGAAGTACGCGGTGAGGTTGAGGAACACCGAGAACTTGTCCTCGATCCCCGAGTGTCCCCACAAGCTGATCCCGTACGCCAGCGCGCAGATGAGGGTGACGGCCTGGGTCCGGGTGACCGGCACCTTCAGCGTCTGGATGGAGATCGCGCCGCCGTAGACGTTGAGGAAGTTCTGCGCGAGCGCCGAGAGCCCGATGGCGACGAGGGCGGGGATGGCGAACGGCCCGGTCAGCTGGTGCAGGGCGGTGATGGAGTCGGTGCTGGTGGCGTTGGAGCCCAGAAGCACACCGAGGATGCCGAGCCAGCAGATGGTGACGAAGTTGCCGAGCCCGGTGTACCAGGCGGTGCGGCTCACCACGCGGGGCGAGTCGGGCAGATAGCGCGAGTAGTCCGAGGCGAACGGCGCCCAGGCGACGAGGAAGGAGAGGAACCAGCCGCCGAAGGTGATCCAGCCCCCGGTGGAGCCCACGTAGTCCGGTGCCTTCGGATCGGCGTCGAAGGTGCCCGCGCCCCGTACCAGGGCCACCACCGTGATCATGACGAACAGCGGGGTGAGCACATAGGTCAGCACCCGCTGCAGGAAATTGATCATGTTGTAGCCGTAGGTGGACACCACCAGCTCGACCAGGGTGAGCGCCAACCCACAGACCCAGAAGGGCAGATGGGTCAGCTCGGCGATGGCCTTGCCGCCGAGGATCACGGTGACGGCGGCCCAGCCGACCCCGGCGAACACATTGATGTACGCCACCGGCAGGAAATTGCCGAAGAAGCCGAGCGGGCCACGCGCCTGGATCTGCTGGGGCACCCCCAGCCGTACGCCCATCCGGGACATCACGGCCATCAGCAGCGAGCCGAGGCCCGCGCCGGCCACGATCGCGGCGACGGCGGCGCCGAAGCTGAGGCCGAGCCCGACCGCGCTGAACCCGAGCAGGATGATGGGGAAGTTGAGACCGGCGGCGAACCAGACGAAGAACTGCGAACTGGGCTTGCCGTGCCGCTCGTTGTCGGGGATGTGGTCGACCCCGAAGGGCTCCACCTTGGTGACCGCGCTGCCGTACACCGGCGCCGTGTCGTCGTGGGTCATGGGCGTGCTCCTGGGACGGGAGGAGTGGACGTCAGGGGGGACCGGTGGGCGTACGGATCCGGGCGGCGGCGTCTCACCACGGCAGCGGCGCGGTCTGCGAGATGTCGAAGAAACCGCCGCCGCTGTAGACCAGCGGGGCCAGCTCCGCATGGCGGGCGGAGACCACCCGGCCGGTGAAGACGGTGTGGCTGCCGGCCTCCAGCCGCTCGCCGATCTCCACCTCCAGCTGGGCGCAGGACCCGTCGATCAGCGGGGCGCCGAACTCACCGGCGGTCCAGGCCAGATCGGCGAACTTGTCGTCCGCCTTGGAGGCGAAGGTCTTGGCCACATCGAGCTGGCCGGCGGCGAGGATGTTGATCCCCAGATGGCTTGCCCGGTGCAGCGCGGGGTGGGTCGTGGAGGTGCGCTGCACGCAGACCAGCACCATCGGCGGATCCAGGGAGATGCTGGCGAACGCGTTCACCGCGAGACCCCGGGGCCTGCCGTCGTCCTGGCAGGTCACGACGGTGACACCGGTGATGAACTTACGGTGCACCCCACGGACCAGATCGGCGTCGACGGCCGCTCGCTGGGTGGTGGTGATGATCCCGAGCGCCTCCAGTAGCTGGCGGGGATCCCAGGTCACCCACTCCTCGCTGACCACGCCGTGGTCGAAGCGGGTGAAGGTGGCGCCGGAGACCTCGACCGGCCTGCCGGTGGCCGGCACTCCGAGGAAGTCGCCGGTGTGACTGCCGGTGCTGCGCCAGCGGATGGCCAGCGATTCGCCCTCCTCGACGATCTCCTCGATCTCGGTACGGAGATCGGGAAAGGCCCGGCGGATGGCGCGGACGGACTCCTTGAACTGCTCCCGGTCCTGGGGTGCCGCGGCGGGGCCGCGGCGGCGCACATAGGCGGGGCTGAGCAACTGGTCGAGCGCGTCGACCTGGCCCTGGTCCCAGACGGCCTGCCAGGTGGAGCGGATGCGGGCGGTGCGGTCAAGAGTATGCGTCATGACGTCTTCCCTCACTCAGCTCTTGTATGGCAGAGGACCGTAGAAAGGGCCATCAGTCGCTGTCAACACCTAGGGATGAATGAAGCGGAAATGGGCCGGCAAGACCCGCCCGAACAGCAAAGACACAGGTCAATAGTTGTTGTCTCGGCCGTGGCCCTTGACGGGGCCAGAATCGGACTCCTAGCCTCCCTGCCATGGCACAGCGTGAGCCGGAAGAACAGGACGGACGCTGCATGCGCTTCTCGATATTTCACAATCTCGGTGCCCCGGGCCGCCTCGGCGAGTACGCCGACGTCATGGCAGAGGCCCGGGAGTTCGCGGTCACCGCGGACCGGGCGGGCTTCTGGTCCACCTGGTACACCGAGCACCACTTCGGGCACGAGGCGATCGAGATCACCCCGAACCCGGTGCTGATGGGGGCGGACATCGCCGCCCGTACGACAGATATCCGGATCGGCCAGGCGGCCTCGATCGCCACCTTCTGGCATCCGCTGCGGCTCGCCGAGGACATCGCGATGCTCGACCAGCTCTCCGGGGGCCGGGTCGAGGTCGGTCTCGGCCGAGGGCTGTACGGCCGCGAGGCGCTCAACCTCAACGCCCTGGCCGATCCGCGCGACCAGGAGCAGAACCGCGCGCTGTACGACGAGACGGTGGAGGTCCTGCGCAAGGCGTGGAGCGGCGAGTTCTTCTCGCACCAGGGCCGTTTCTACGAGTTCCCCGCCCCCGGGGTGAAGTGGAACCACCCCCTCTCCCCCGCCACCCCGGAGTACACCGAGGCCGGGGTCATCACGAAGATGCAGGTCACGCCGTTTCCGCTGCAGCGGCCGCATCCTCCGCTGTGGCAGGTCATCGACAGCCCCCGCTCGATCAAGGCCGCCGCGGCGGACGGCGTGCAGGGACTCTTCTGGCTGCCGCCGGTCTCCGCGCTGGGGGAGCGGTTCGAGCTCTACCGGGACACCGCGAGCCGGGCGGCGGGGCGCGAGTACGCGCTGGGCGAGGGCATCGGTCTGGTGCGCGATGTGTATGTCGCGGACACCATGGAGCAGGCGCGCGCCGAATTCGAAGAGGCGCTGATGACCACCTACCGGTGGATCATGCACTGGCGTGGACTGGGCAACCTCATGGAGGCGGGCGAGGAGCTCACCGACGCCCATGAGCTGTCCTTCGACTTCCTCCAGCGGCGCAATCTGCTGGTCGGCACCCCCGAGTACGTCTCGGAGAGGATCGCCGAGCTGCGCGACGAGGTCGGCCTGGAGCATCTGCTGCTGTGGACCACCCACCCCGGTCTGCCGCACCGCAACGCGATGCGCAGCCTGGAGCTGTTCGCCGAGAAGGTCATGCCGCAGTTCACCACCGGCGGCGGTCATGGCTGAGGCGCTGCTGCGCAAGGTCGTCACCGTCGCCGATGAGCTGCTGCTGGAGCTCGGCCGCCCGGTCGCGGTGCCGGTGCGCCGGGTGGCGGCGGCCGCGGTGATCCACAACCCCTGGGCCGGTGGCGGCCTCGTCGCCGATCTTGGGCCCGAGGTGGAGCGGATCGCACCGGGGCTGGCCCGGCTGCTCACCGGCCGGATCAGCGAGGCGCTGGGCGGTGTCGACCGGATCGAGTCCTTCGGCAAGGCCGCGATCGTGGGCCTTGACGGGGAGATCGAGCACGGCGGCGCACTGATCCATACCCCCTTCTTCGGCAATGTCTTCCGCGAGCTGACCGAGGGCACCTCGATCATCGTCTTCAGCGACGACCGGCTTCCGGCCGGTGAGCCGCTGACCGTGCCCCTGTGGCACAAGACCGCGGCCGCGACCCGCTCGCACTACCAGACCTGTCAGATCCGCATCCCCGACGCGCCCCGCCCGGACGAGATCGTCGTCATCGCGGCCGGGGCGTCCGGCCCCCGCCCGAACGCCCGGATCGGGGACCGCGCCACCGACCCCCTCATCCGCCTCGCCGATCTGGACGATCTGGACGATCTGGAGACCGTGACGTGAACATCCGCAAGATCATCACCTTCACCGAGGACATCCACAGCGAGGGTGGCCGCCCGGTGGACCCGCCGGCGCGTACGGCGGTGGTGCTCGCCGTCATCGAGAACCCGTGGGCCGGTCAGGGCTTTGTGGCGGATCTGCTGCCCGGGATCGACGAGGTGGCGCCGAAGCTGGGCGCGTTGCTGGCGCCCCGCGTGGTCGAGGCGCTGGACGCGCCGGTGGAGGCGTACGGGAAGGCCGCGATCGTGGGTCTCGACGGGGAGGTCGAGCACGGCTCCGCGCTGATCCACACCCTCAAGTTCGGCGACCACTTCCGCCGGGCGGCGAACGCGACCACCCTGCTGCCGGCCGTGGAGAAGCGGGCCGCCGCGGGGACGGTCTTCGACATTCCGCTCAAGCACATCACCGACGCCACCATCCGCTCGCACCACCAGAGCATCGAGGTCCGGGTGGCGGACGGACCGCGCGCCGACGAGATCGTCATCGGGCTCGCGGCGGCCGCCCAGGGCCGCCCACAGGCCCGGCTGGCCCCGCTGTCGACGGAGCGGTGAGCGGCATGGACGCGGTGCGGGCTACCGGCGGGGCACTGGGGGCGGGCGCTCCCGGTGGGCCGGCCCCGGCGGGGCCCGGCCGCCGGTGGCGCTCGCCCATGAGTCCCATGGCACGGGAGCGCCCATGGTGCTGCTGCACGGCGTGGGCCTCGACCGCCGCATGTGGGACCGCTGTCTGCCCGCGCTGGCCGCCCGGCACCGCGTGACGCTGGTCGACCTGCGCGGCCATGGCGCCTCCCCGGCCGCGGCGGCCGGGGTGTCCCTCGCCGAGCTGGCCGCGGACGTCGGGGCGCTGCTGAGCGGCCCCACGCATGTCGTCGGCTTCTCGCTCGGGGCCCTGGTCGCCCAGCGGCTGGGGCTGGACCGGCCGGACCTCACCGCCTCGCTCACCCTGGTCAGCTCGGTCGCGGGCCGGTCGGAGGAGGAGCGGGCGGCGGTGGCCCGCCGCCAGGAGCTGGCCGCCGAGGACTTCGGGGCGTCCGCGTGGGCGGCGGTCGACCGCTGGTTCTCGCCCGCCTGGCGGGCCCAGGACCCCGGGCTGGCGCAGCGGGTGCTCGACACCCTGCTGGCCAACGACCGGGCCTCCTACCTCGCGTGTTACCGGGTCTTCGCGACGGCCGACACCGGGCTGTGGCGGTGGCTCCCCCGGATCGCCGCCCCCACCGTGGCGGTGACCGGCGAGCACGACCCCGGCTCGACCCCGGCCATGTCGCACCGGCTGGCCGGGCGGATCTCCGGCGGCCGGGCGGTGATCGTGCCCGGCGCCCGCCATCTGCTGCCGCTGGAGTGCCCCCAGGAACTCGCCGACGTGATCCTCACCCACACCGGAGCCCACCCCGGAAGCCCTACCGGAACCGACACCGGATCCCATACCGGAACCGACACCGGAGCCCATACCGGACAGGAGTCCCACCGCTCATGAACCCTCTGCCGCGCCATGACCACTACATCGCGGGCGAGTGGACCGCCCCCGCCGACGGCGGCTACTTCGCCAGCGTCAACCCGGCCACCGCCGAGCCCTGGTACGAGGCGGCGCGCGGCACGGCCGCCGATGTGGACCGTGCGGTGGGCGCCGCCCGAACCGCCTTCGAGGATCCGCGCTGGCGCGATCTGAGCCAGACCCGGCGCGGTCGGCTGCTGCGGAATCTGGGCGATCTGATCGGTGACCACGCGGAGCGGCTGGCCCGTACCGAGACCCTCGACAACGGCAAGCTGCTGCGGGAGATGCGGGCCCAACTCGCCGGGCTGCCCGAGTACTTCTACTACTACGCGGGACTCGCCGACAAGATCCAGGGCGAGGTGATCCCCGGGGCCGGCCGCGAGCTGCTCAACTACACCCTGCGCGAACCGGTGGGCGTGGTCGGTGCCATCACCCCCTGGAACTCCCCGCTGCTGCTCACCGCCACCAAGCTGGCCCCGGCCCTGGCCGCGGGAAACACGGTGGTGGTCAAGCCCTCGGAACACACCTCGGCCTCGCTGCTGGCGCTCGCACCGCTCTTCGAGGAGGCGGGGTTCCCGCCGGGAGTGGTCAATGTGGTCACCGGGTACGGCACGGAGGCGGGCGCGCCGCTGACCGAGCACGAGGCCGTGGCCAAGGTGACCTTCACCGGCTCCAGTGGGACCGGCCGCCGGATCGCCCGTACCTGTGCCGACCGGCTGATCGGCTGCACGCTGGAGCTGGGCGGGAAGTCGCCCAACATCATCTTCCCGGACGCCGATCTGGGGTCGGCCGCCATGGGGGTGATCGCGGGCATCTTCGCGGCCGCGGGCCAGACCTGTGTGGCGGGGAGCCGGGTGCTGGTGCACCGGGAGGCGTACGACGAGGTCCTGGAGCGGGTGACGGCGCGGGCGGCCACGATCCGCGTCGGCGATCCGCTGGAGGAGACCACCGAGCTCGGCCCGCTCGCCCTCGCCGAGCAGCTGGAGAAGGTCGAGTCGTATGTCGAGCTGGGGCAGGCCGAGGGCGGAAAGGTGGTCTGCGGCGGCAGGCGGCCGGACACGGGCCTCGACGGGTACTTCTACTCCCCCACCGTCTTCACCGGCACCGACAACGGGATGCGGATCTGCCAGGAGGAGATCTTCGGGCCGGTCGCGACCGTCATGCCCTTCGGCTCCGAGGAGGAGGCCCTGTCCATCGCCAACGACTCCGCGTACGGCCTGGCGGCGGGTGTGTGGACCCGGGATGTGAACCGGGTGCACCGGATGGCCGCCCGGCTGGAGGCCGGGACGGTATGGGCCAACACCTATCGCTCGATGTCGCCGATGTCGCCGCGGGCCGGGTTCAAGACCAGTGGGATGGGGACCGAGCACGGCACGGAGGTGATCCGGGAGTACACCCGGCTGAAGAGCGTCTGGATCAACACCAGTGAGGAGCCCGCCGGGGATCCCTTCATCCTGAGGTCCTGAGCGGGTCTGGGGCCGGTCTCGGCCGGTCTGGGGCCGGTCTCGGCCGGTCTGGGGGCGGTCTCGGCCGGTCTGGGGGCGGTCCTGGGCCGGTCCCAGGCCGAAGGAAGGGTTCTTGTATGGCACAACACCCGAGCGCGTCTCCGGTTGCTTTCTCCGCTGATCCCTCGGTTGACGGGGAGCGGCGGCCGCCTCTAGGGTCACGTGCCATGCAACAACCCACCGGAAAGCGGCTTCAGCAGACCAGCATGCAGGCGAGGGTCGCCGAAGAGCTGCGGCAGATGATCATCAGTGGTGAACTGCCGCCCCGCTCCAGCCTCTCCGAGATGGCACTGTCCGAGACCTTCGGCGTCAGCCGGACACCCATCCGCGAGGCCCTCAAGCAGCTCCAGATCGAGGGGCTGGTCGAGGTGCGGCCACGGGTCGGAACGTTTGTCGCCGTACCGTCCCGGCGCGAGCTGACGGAGCTGTTCCAGATGAAGGAGCTGCTGGAGGGCGCCGCCGCCCGGCTGCTCGCCTTCCGCGGGAACGTACCGGAAGTGGAGCGGCTGGAGGCCAATATGAAGGCGGCCGACGCCGCGGTCCGGGACGGCGACGCCGAGCAATACGCGGCGCTGGTCCACGAGTTCCACGATCTGATCGTGGTGGGCGCCGACAACAGCAAGCTGGAGGCGCACTACCGCACCCTGATGAACCAGCTGGCCTACGCCCGGCTGGTGCGCACCTCGCTGTCCCGGCCCGGCCGGCTGGACGAGTCCGACGATGAGCACCATCGCGTCCTCAACCTGATCCAGGCCAAGGACGGCGACGGCGCGGAGCGGGTGATGCGGGAGCATGTGCGGATGAGCCACCAGGCCCTGATGGCGGGCATGGACGAGCGCCGGGCCTGACGCGGGCCGCGGCTCCCTCGGCCGACGCGGTGGCGATGCCCTTCCGATCCCCTCCGATGCCCCTCCAGGGACGGGCGGTTCACTCCTGGTCGGCCGCCGCGCGTGCGGAGCGCAGCGCGCAGCGGAGCCGGTTCCCGGCGCCGAGGAGGTGGTCGCGCAGGGCGGTGGCGGCGTGCTCGACATCGCCGGCGCGCACGGTCGCCAGCAGGTCGGCGTGGGCCTCCGCGGAGGGGCGCAGATCGACGTCCTGGGCGTTGGTGACGTCGAGGATGACGCCGAAGGTGGGGCGGTACTGCTCCCAGACCGCCAGCAGCCTGCGATGCCCGGAGAGCACATAGAACTGGGAGTGGAACTCCAGGTCGGCGAGGGCGAAGTCACCGCCCGCGGCGCGGTCCGCGGCGTCGCGCATGTCCCGTACGAAGCGTTCGGCGGGCTCCCAGTCGCCGGGCCCCGCCCTGCCGATGGCGAGCGTGAGGGCGAGCGTCTCCAGAGACTCCCGGAGGGTGTAGAGCTCGTCGACGTCGTCCTCGGTGAGCCCGGTGACAAAGACCCCGCGGCGGCGCGCCTCGACCAGCCCCTCGGCCTCCAGCTGGCGCAGCGCGTCCCGGACCGGGCCGCGGCTGACGTCGTACTGCTCGGCGAGGGCGCCTTCGACAAGATGGGTGCCGGGGAGCAGCCGTCCTGACACGATGAGCACACGCAGCTCATGCGCGACCAGATCGCCGAGGGACTGCTGCTGCAGCGAGGTGATGGGCACCGACGGGCTCCTTCTGGCGGATGGACCGGTCGCTGGTCGACGGTTAACCGTTGACGTCATTATCGCCCTCCGGCGCCCCGCCCGGAACACCGGACGTACCGGGAGCCCGGACGCCGATCCTGTCGTACGTTGGCAGAAGACCCACGGCAAAGGTGGCGGCCCGCATCCCGCACAGGGTCGTGACCAGCATGGTCTTGAGGAACTCGGACTCGGGGACAACAGATCGCCGAAGGCCAGGACGAAGACCATGAATGATGTGCGCAGACGTACGGTGCTCGCCGCGGCCGGAGGGACGGCCATCGCGGGCAAGGCCGCGACCGCCCGTGCCCAGGCCCCGCCCGCCCCCTCCTCCGACGTGCCCCGGCCGGGGACGGAGTCCGGCCCGTACGAGACCAGGATCCGGGCCCTGATGGCGCGGATGACCATCGACGAGAAGCTCGGCCAGCTACAGCAGTTCGCCTGGACCGGCGACACCGGACCCGGCGGCGGGCAGACCGTCGCCGCGGAGAAGGCGGCCCGCAGGGGCAGGCTCGGCTCCGTGCTCAACATCTACGGGGCCCGCACCACCAACACCCTGCAGCGGATGGCCGTCGAGAAGTCCCGGCTGGGCATTCCGCTGATCTTCGGCCTCGATGTCATCCATGGCATGTGGACCACCTTCCCCATCCCCCTCGGCCAGGCCGCCGCCTTCGACCCCGCGGTGGCCGAGTGGGACGCGGAGGTGTCGGCGAGGGAGGCCCGCTCCAACGGTGTGCACTGGACGTTCTCCCCGATGATGGACGTCACCCATGAACCGCGCTGGGGGCGGATCGCCGAGGGCGACGGCGAGGATCCCTACCTGGCGGCGGCGCTCGCGGCCGCCAAGACCCGCGGCTACCAGGGCGACGACCTCCGCTCCCGGCGCCGCCTCGCGGCCTGCGCCAAGCACATGGTCGCCTACGGGGGCGTCGAGGGCGGCCGCGACTACAACACGGTGGACGTCTCCGAGGCCCGGCTGCGCAACTTCTACCTGCCGCCGTTCAGGGCGGCCCTGGACGCCGGGGTGGCCACCGTCATGGCGAGTTTCAACACCGTCAGCGGGGTCCCCGCGCACGGCTACCGGCATGCGCTGACCGACATCCTCAAGGAGGAGTGGGGCTTCCGCGGCTTTGTCGTCAGCGACTACAACGGCGTCCAGGAAATGATCGTCCACGGCTATGCGGCCGACCGCTCCGACGCGGCCCGGCTGGCCTTCAACGCCGGGATCGACATGGAGATGGCCAGCACCACCATCAACGAGTACGGCAAGCGGCTGCTGCGCAGCGGGCAGATCACCATGGAGCGGCTGGACGACGCGGTGGCCCGCATCCTGCGCCTGAAGTTCCGGCTCGGGCTCTTCGAGCACCCCTACGCGGACGAGGACACGGCGATCGCCGGGCCCACGAAGGCATCCCGTGCGGCGGCACGCGAGGCGGCCGGGCGCACCATGGTGCTGCTCAAGAACGAGAAGTCCACGCTCCCCCTGGACCGATCGGGCTCCATCGCCGTCGTCGGGCCCTTCGCCGACTCCACCGACCTGCGCGGCTCCTGGGCCGGGACCTGGGCCGACGCGTTCCGACCGGTCACCGTCCTGGACGCGGTCAAGGACGCGGCGCCGAAGGCCAGTGTCAGCCATGTCGAGGGCGTGGACGCGTCCGGCCGGAGCACCCGGGGCATCGCCCGGGCGGCCTCGGCGGCCAGGGCGACCGATGTGACCGTGGTGGTGGTCGGGGAGGCGGCGACGCTCAGCGGGGAGGCGTCCGTACGCAGCGACCTCGGTCTGCCCGGCCGGCAGGAGCGGCTGATCACCGCGATCGCGGACACCGGCGCACCGTTCGTGGTGGTGCTGCTCAGCGGGCGTCCGCTGACGATGGGCGGCTGGCTGGACCGCACGCCCGCCGTGCTGCAGGCGTGGCATCCGGGGCTCGAGGGCGGCAACGCCATCGCGGATGTCCTCTTCGGCACCGTGAACCCCGGTGGCAAGCTCCCGGTGACCTTCCCTCGCACGGTCGGGCAGATTCCCATCTACTACAACCACGAGAACACCGGACGCCCCTACGACCGGGCCAACCACTACACCTCCAAGTATCTGGACCTGGCCTACGGGCCCCAGTTCCCCTTCGGCCACGGCCTCAGCTACACCACCTTCGACATCGGCGAACCCCGGCTCAGCGTCAGCCGCGTCCGGGCCGAGGCGCTGCGCAAGGGCGACACCGTCGAGGTCGCGGTCGCGGTGCGCAACACCGGGCGCCGCAAGGGCGATGAGGTGGTGCAGCTGTACATCCGCGATCCGGTGGCGAGCATCGTGCAACCGGTGCGCAGGCTCAGCGGTTTCCGCCGGGTCAGCCTCGGGGCCGGGAAGGCCACCACCGTGCGCTTCCGGCTGAGCGCCGAGGAGCTGGGTTTCTGGACCCAGGAGCCGCACGGCAGGTTCCTGCTGCAGAAGGGCGAGATCCGGGTCTTCGCGGGCAACAGCTCCCTGGCGAAGGGGGGACGCACCCTCACCATCACCTGACCCCTGACCTGCGGTCTGTAACCGACTTCACCAGCGCCACGGCGGAATTACTTGTAGGGTGCATGCTGACCGCTACGCACCCGGAAGACGCCCTTGATGACCGCCGCGCCCTGGCCCTCGACCACCACGACGAGCGAACGAGACCCCGCGGCACACCGCTCCGGCCACGGTGGGGTGGAGGCCCAGTGGGCGGTGTGATCACCGGCTTCGGCGTCATCGCGTCCATCATCGTCGCCGGCTATGTCATCGGGCGCCGCCGCTCCCTCGGCGAGCACGGCCGGGAGGTGCTCACCAAGCTCTCGTTCGATGTCGCCTCCCCCGCGCTGCTGTTCACCACGCTCTCCAAGGCCGATCTCTCCGCCATCATCTCCACCCCGCTGCTGGTGACCGCCCTGAGCACCTTCGTGGTGGCGGGCACATTCGTCGCCGTGGGCGCCGTACGGCGGTGGAGCGTGGGCCGGACGACGATCGGCGCGCTGTGCGCGAGCTATGTGAACGCGGGCAACCTCGGCATCCCCATCGCGATGTATGTCCTGGGCGACGCGAGCCTGATCGCGCCAGTACTGCTCTTCCAGCAACTCGTCATGACCCCGATCGCCCTGACGGTCATCGACCTCAGCCGCCCCGACCGGCGGCCCTCGCTGATCCGCAGGCTGACCACGCCGTTCCGCAATCCCGTCGTGGTCGGCTCGCTGTCCGGCGTCCTCGTCTCCGCCACGGACTGGCGGATCCCCGGGCTCGTCACCGAACCGCTCTCGCTGCTGGGCGGCATGGCCGTGCCCGCCGTCCTGCTGGCGTTCGGGATCTCGCTGCCGGGCAGTCAACTCCCCGGGCGCGGCGAGGAACGCGGGCCGGTGCTGCTGTCGGTGGCGCTGAAGTCCTTCGCCCAGCCGGTGGTGGCCTGGGCCATCGCGGCGGGGGTGTTCGGGCTGGGCGGCCCGGCGCTCTTCGCCGCCGTCGTCACCTCCGCGCTACCGGCAGCTCAGAACCTGTTCACCTACGCCTCACGGTATGAGACCGCCACCATCCTGGCCCGTGAGTCGATCCTGCTGTCCACGCTGCTCGCGGCACCGGTGCTGATGACGGTCGCCGCGCTGCTGGGCTGAGCCCGGGCCCCACGGCGACCGCTGGGGGCAGGTGTTCGCCGCGGTGTGCCGCCGCGCGGACCCGTCCGGAAGAACTTTGTTTGCCCCCCAGGGCCCAGGGCAGGCGGATATTCGTGCTTCGGACCGTAGGCACGCACCGCGGGAGCAGTCTGTATTGCTCCACACCGCGGCGGCGCGCCGGTCAGCACGTCCCCGTGAACCTCCCGCGATGCACCCCCGGTCCCAGGTGACCCGTCAGCCCATCGCAGGAGGTGTGTTCCGTGACGACCGCGACGCAGGACATGGCACGGCCCCAGACCGGCCCCACGAAGCACCCGCATGACGACGCGCCCGACACCAGCGCCGAGTTCGCGGAAATGGCCCGTCTTCCCGACGGGCCGGAGAAGGAGGCGTTGCGCCGTCGGGTGGTGGAGGCATGGATGCCGATGGCCGAACGGCTGGCCCGGCAGTACCGCAACCGCGGCGAATCCCTGGAGGACCTGCAGCAGGTGGCCGCGCTCGGTCTGGTGAAGGCCGTCAAGCGCTACGACCCGGAACACGGCACCGCCTTCGCCGGGTTCGCGGTGCCCACCATCGTCGGCGAGATCAAGCGCCACTTCAGGGACCATCTGTGGGTGCTGCACGTCCCCCGCCGGGTCCAGGACCTGCGCAACCGGGTGCGGGCCGCCCACCGGGAGCTGTCCCATTCGGCGGACGACCGGCCGCCGCGGACCCAGGACATCGCCGAGCGCACCGGACTGACCGAGAAGGAAGTGCGGGCCGGTATGGAGGCCATGGGCAGCTTCACCCCGCTCTCCCTGGACGCCCAGCTCACCGGCTCCGACGACGGCTACTCCCTGGCCGACACGCTCGGCGCCCAGGAGACCGCGTACGACCGGGTGGTGGACCGCGAGGCCGTGCGCCCCGGTCTGAGCCGGCTCCCCGACCGGGAGCGGCAGATCCTCTACATGCGCTTCTTCTGCGATATGACACAGAGCCGGATCGCCGAGCAGCTGGGCATATCGCAGATGCACGTCTCGCGGCTCATCAACCGCACTTGCTCGACACTGCGCGACCAGGCGCTGGCCGAGGCCCGCTGAGCGGGGGCCGACCACGCCGGGGCGCGCGTTGCGCCGCTGGAACGATGTGCATCGCCTTAGTGGGTGACCGTGGCGCCGTGGGGAGCGGCGGCTCCCCCGCGGGCTGCGAGGGTCGGTGCGGCGGGTGACGGACGCCCAAGCGAAGGAGACGAAAGCCAGTGAACACCAATCCCGAGCGTCCTCCTCCGGTGCATGTCCCGGAACTCCTCAAGGGGCAGAAAGCGCTGGTGACCGGGGCGAACTCGGGGATCGGAAAGGCAACCGCGATCGCCCTGGGGCAGGCCGGCGCGGATGTGGTGGTCAACTACGCCAGTGACCGGCCGGCCGCCGAGGCCGTCGTCACCGAGATCCAGAGCCACGGTGTGCACTCCTACGCCCATCAGGCGGATGTGTCCCAGGAGGACCAGGTCATCGACCTGGTGTCCACGATGGTCGAGCGCCTGGGCACGATCGACATCCTCGTCGCCAACGCGGGGCTCCAGCGGGATGCCCCCACGGTGGAGATGACACTGGAGCAGTGGGAGAAGGTCATCTCCGTCAACCTCACCGGCCAGTTCCTGTGCGCCAGGGAGGCGATCAAGGAGTTCCTGCGGCGTGGCGTGGTCCCGGAGGTGTCGCGGGCGGCCGGGAAAATCATCTGTATGAGCTCGGTCCACCAGATCATCCCATGGGCGGGCCATGTGAACTACGCGTCGTCCAAGGGCGGCGTGGCGATGCTGACACAGACCCTGGCCCAGGAGTTCGCGCCCCAGAAGATCAGGGTGAACGCGATCGCGCCGGGCGCCATCAAGACCCCCATCAACCGCAGTGCCTGGCAGACCCCCGAGGCGCGGACCGCCCTCCTGCAGCTCATCCCGTACCGCCGGATCGGCGACCCCCTGGACATCGCCAACGCCGCCGTGGTCCTGGCCTCCGACCTGTGCGACTACGTGGTGGGCACCACCATCTACGTCGACGGCGGGATGACCCTCTTCCCGGGTTTCGCCACCGGCGGCTGACCGGGGGCCACGGCGCGGCGGGCGGATGTCGGGAAGACTGGGGCACATGTCCGACGCCCCTGTTTTCCTCACCCATCCCGTCCCCTACTACGCCCAGTGGGAGTCGGCCGCCCTGGTGCCCGACATCATCGCGGGCACCCTGCCGGCGGCCGACGACCCGCTGTGGCAGAAGTCCGGGGCGGCGAGCCGGGAGGAGTACGCGTTCTGGTCATGGCGACTGTGCGGGATGGCGTGTCTGCGGATGGCCCTGGAGCATTGGTGTGGCACCGCGCCGCCCGCGGTGGCGCTCGCCGAGGAGTGTGTCGAGGCGGGGGCCTATGTGCGCCATCCGGACCGGGTGGACGGGCTCATCTACGCTCCGTTCGCCGCCTACGCGCGGCGGCGCTGGGGGCTGTTCGCCGAGTCCCGGCCGCGGCTGCCGGCCGAGGAGCTGCCGGAACATCTCGCGGCCGGACGGCTCGCGATGCTGTCCGTCCACCCCTCGCTGCGCACCCTGGATCCGCGGCCGCCGCACCGGGGCGGCCATCTGGTGCTGGCCGTCGGCGCCACCCCGGACCATCTCCTCGTACACAACCCGTCGGGCTTCCCGGACGGCTCGCAGCGCTTCGCCGAGGTCCCCTGGGCCGACCTCGGGCGGTTCTACGCGGAGCGGGGTGTCCTGCTCGGCCCGGGTGAGCGCCGGTCGTAGGGCCTCGCGTCGTCCCCGAGATCCTCGTGGCGGACACGCCGTGTCACTCGTGCGCACCGTTGCGGTTTCCGCCGGGCCGGGTACCCATGTGGTTCCCGTAGATCATCGACGCACCTCCCAGGGAGCCGCAGTGAAAATCGGCGTATCCACGTTCGTCACCGACCAGGGCATCCTGCCCGCCCCGCTGGGGCGGGCCCTCGATGAGCGCAGGTTCGACTCGCTCTTCATCGCGGAGCACAGCCATATCCCGGTGGAGCGCCGCACACCCTATCCGGGTGGCGGAGACCTGCCGGAGGTCTACTACCGCACCCTCGACCCGTTCGTGACGCTGGCCTCGATCGCCGCAGTCACCCGGCATCTGCTGCTGGGGACCGGTGTCGCCCTGGTGGCGCAACGGGACCCGATCACCACCGCCAACGAAGTGGCCTCCCTCGACCTGGTCTCCGATGGAAGAGCCGTCTTCGGGGTCGGCGCCGGCTGGAACCGTGAGGAGATGGAGAACCACGGGACGGATCCCTCCACCCGGGGCCGGCTGGTGAACGAGCGGCTGCGCGCCATCCGTGAGCTGTGGACGAAGGAGAAGGCCGAATTCCACGGGGAGTTCGTGAACTTCGACCCCGTGTTCCAGTGGCCCAAGCCCGTTCAGCGTCCGCATCCGCCGATCTATGTGGGTGGTGGGGGCGACGCCGCGTTCCGGCGGATCGCCGAGCTCGGCGACGCCTGGCTTGCCAACAGCGAATCCCCCGAGCAGTTGCGCCCGCAGATCGAGCGGCTGCGCGAGGTGGCCGGCCGCGATGTGCCGGTGACGGTGTACGCGGTGCCCGAGGACCCCGACGTCGTCGAGGGGTATCAGCGCATCGGTGTGGAGCGGGTGCTGTTCTATCTGCCGACGATGCCGGAGGCGGAGACGATCGCACGGCTGGACGCGATGGCCCAGGTCGCCACCCGGTTCCGGTGAGCCGCCGGGAGCCACGATGCCGCAGCTGACGAGCGCGCAGGCGCGTGAGCGTTTCGCACGGGCCAGGCTGGCCCGGCTGGCGACCGTCGGCGCCGAGGACCGCCCGCATCTGGTGCCGGTGGTCTTCGCGCTGACCGGCGACACGGTGGTGACGGCCGTCGACCACAAGCCGAAGCGGACGACGCGGCTCAAGCGCCTGGACAACATCCGCGCCCACCCCGCCGTATGCCTCCTGGTGGACGACTACGACGAGAACTGGGACCACCTGTGGTGGGCGCGGGGCGATGGCACGGCCCGCGTCCTGCCACCCGCCGACGAGTCGGCGCTGTCCTCGGAATATGTCCGGCTGCTCGTTGACACCTACCCAGTCCAGTACCGGGACCGGCCGCCGCGCGGGCCGGTCGTGGAGATCACCGTCGGGCGGTGGAGCGGCTGGCGGGCCGGATGAGCGGCATCGCCCATGGCCGGGTCAGCGCGCGGACTCCGCCATCTTCGCGAACTCGCTGCCCAACTGGGACATGGCGTGGTCGTACTCCTCGGCGGAGACGGCCTCCCGGAGCGTGGCGAGGACCGCCCGGACACCTCGGTCGGCCTCCGGCTCGGACAGCCCGGTGCGCTCATGCACCCTGCGGATCGACTCGTCGGGGTCGAAGATCTCCATGTCCCCCTCCCCGCGCTGCAGGGACTCCCGGAGGTGTTCGGGCAGTTCCAGGGCGAGATCGCGGGCCTCGCCCGCGCTGAGGCGGGCCGCCAGCGTCTCGAGCGTGGCACGGGTGACATCGGCCGCTTCCTGCCGTGAGAGCTGGGTGCGGTCCGCCACTGTCCGGAAGAACTCCCTGTCGTCCATGCGGGCCTCCCTATGACGCGCCCAGGACACGGCCTCATCCACCACCTTGCCATGCGTGACCGCCGCCCGCGAGGCACTCCCCCATGTCATCAGGCGCGGGAACGGCCGCGGGGGGACGATGGATGTGGGGGCCACGGCCATCCTGTTCCCCCAGGAGGTGGACGACCATGACTTACTCCTCCGACAGTCCGCACGGCGCCGAGCAGCCGAGAGGGGAGCCCTCCGGCCGGCCGGGAGAGCGGCCCTTCGGCGAGGGCACCCCCTACGCCACGTTGCAGAACATGCTGTCCGACACCGCCTGGCAGGTCCTGGTGGCCGCGGGTGTGGTGGCGATCGCGCTGGGCATCATGGTGCTGGCGTGGCCGGGGGCCACGCTGGTGGTGGTCGGCGCCCTGTTCGGCGCCTATCTGCTGATCAGCGGGATCTTCCAGCTGGTCGGGGCCTTCGGCGCACATATACCGAGGCATCTGCGGGTGCTGAGTTTCGTCACCGGGGCGCTGAGCGTGCTGCTGGGACTGCTCTGCTTCCGTGGCCCGGCCCAGTCGATTCTGCTGCTCGCGCTGTGGATCGGCTTCGCCTGGCTGCTCCGGGGCGTGATGCAGACCGCCACGGCGATCTCCGGTGAGGGCATGCCCGCCCGTGGCTGGCATCTGTTCCTCGGTGTGCTCACCATCCTGGGCGGGATCATCCTGATCGTGGCCCCGTTCGGCTCGATCACGGCGCTGACCGTGGTGGCCGGCATCTGGCTGCTCGCCCTGGGCATCATCGAGATCATGCACGGCATCCAGTTGCGCATCCATCTCGGCGGCGGCGCTCCGCGCGCGGAGCACCGGGGGCTGCACTTCCCCCGCTTCCGCTCACAGCCACATCCGCAGGCATAGCCGGGCCGTCGCGATGGCCGCTCACGGCCGCCGCGACGGTGCGGGACGGTCAGGGGCTCCGGCTCGGGACGGGGTGGCGGGGCGGGTCAGCGGGTCTGCACCCACCACGCCATCAGGCCGATGGCCGCGGTGCCGCAGGCGTATGACGCGCCGCGGACGAAGTTGGCGGCCGCGAGTCGGCCGTATCGACGCCATCTGCTGGTGGAACGGCTGGGTACCGGTGGGCGAACCTCCATGGTGTGCATATGGAGCCCCTTTCGTGAACGTACGGACAGTGACTGTCCGACACGGGGGAACGACGCGCTGGAGAAAGCATACAAAAGTGTGAACTTGCTCCACGCATCGGACTCGCCGAAAAAATTCCTTTCGACACGATTTCAGGACAGGGCCGATCAGTGGGCTTTGGCGGCCGCGGGGATGGTACGGGTGGCGGTGTTCCAGCCCGAGATCCGGACCGAGGGGGCCGAACCGCCCAGGTCCGCCGTGCGGTAGGTGGCGGTGAGCGTCACCGACTCCCCCGGCCACAGGCTCACCTCGTTGTCCGACCAGCGCACGGGCAGGACGGGCGTGTCCGAGCCGTTCACCAGATGGGCGTCCACGAGCAGCGCCGGTGCGCCACGGCTCGCGGTGTTGCGCAGGGTGACGGTCGTGGTGGCGGTGGAGTCCGGCCCGCCGGTCGTGGTGGCGGTGGCGGACACGGGCGCCTCGGCCATGTCGTCCAGCCCGGTCAGATCCGCGTAGGAGGTGGTGGGGGTGTAGTACCAGTCGGTGTTGTCCCAGTCGAGCACGTCCTGCTCAGTGGAGAGCCAGTACACATTGCGGCCGATCTCCTTGCCCGCGCCATCGGTGAGCTGGAGCTTGGCCAGATAGGTGCCGGACACGCCGCTCACGTTGGCCGGGACGGTGAGCGCGGTGGCCTTGCCGCCGTCGCCCGGCACCCGAAGACCGGTGGCGCTCTTGTCGAACTTCCGGGTGCCGTCGGGGGTGTAGAGGCTGACCCGGGCGGTGAGACCGGTGGCGGCGGTGTGCCGGCTGTTGACCACGACCACCGAGCGGGAGTCGTACGAATACTGGATGTGCAGCGGCTCATTGGCCTTCTTGGCGCCGTAGTAGGCCCCGCCCTGGTCCAGATAGCGGTCGAAGAGCTGCCAGTGGAGCGAGGTCCAGCCGCTGTTCAGCATCCAGTGGACGACACCGGTGGCGGGCCGGGAGGCATCGGAGAAGTTGCGCGCGTACGCCTCGAACTGGGCGCGCACCGCCTCGTACCGCGCGAGGCGCGCCTTGCGCACATAGTCCGTCAGCCCGGTGGGCGGGCCGTAGCGGCCGATCAGCGCGTTATCGAACAGCTTGAGGTCACCGAAGGTGTCCGACGGGGACCGGTGGTACTGCTTGGCCGACGGATCCCGCCACAGGGTCTCCAGTTCGCTGGGGGACATCATGCGCCGGAGCGTGTCCAGGGTGGGGATGTCGGGTCCGGCGCTGGTCTCGGAGTTGAAGCCGGTGGCCCCGCCCTCCCGCTTGGCGTACCAGTAGTCCGGCGGGACCCAGTCGTAGGGGCCCGTCATCTTCATGCCGGACGTGCCGAGCTTCGGGGAGGACTTGGCGGAGGCGGCGGGGATCACCGGGTTCGGCCAGTCCGCCGCGTCGAGCGCGTCGAGATAGTTCTTCTCGATGGTGGCGTCGGGGGCGAAGTCACTGCCGATGAGGAAGGAGATGACGCTGGGGTGGTCGCGCAGCCGAGCGGCCTCGGCGGCCATCGAGTCCTTGGCGACCGGGTAGTCGGCGGCGGTCCACTGATCCCCCGTCTCATCGCCGTTGACCTGGCCCTCCCACTTGTCGCAGCACTCCCAGCCGGGGAGGGTCAGGATGCCGTAGCGGTCGGTGAGGTCGAAGAACTCGTCCGGCTCGATATGGCCTTCGAGGCGGACGGTGTTCAGCCCCAGGTCGAGGGTGTACTTCAGCCGGTCCTCCACCGAGCGGGCGTCCCAGCGCAGAAACACATCGGGCGACCAGCCGCCCGCCTTGATCAGCAGCGGGCGTCCGTTGATGCGGTACTGGCGGGCGCCGTCGGCGTTCAGCGGCGCCTTGACATCGCGGATGCCGAAGCTGTGGTGAGCGGTGTCGGAGGGGGTGCCCGAGACGGTGGCGGTCAGGTCGAGGTCGTACAGCGGCTGATCGCCCATCCCGGCGGGCCACCACACCTTGGGCCGGTCCAGCCGCAGCCCCGGAACGTCGTCGGGGGTGAAGATGACGGTCTTGGTCTGGTGCGGGGCGAGCGACACCGTGCGGCTGATGGCCGCGGGGCCGGCCGTACCGGAGACCGTGGCGGTGACCGTGGCGCCGGAGTCGTTGCGGACCTGGGCCTTGACGGTGAGTTCGGCGGAGGCGAGGGAGTCGGTGTCCAGCCGGGTCGTCACATGCGCGTCGCGCAGGGCCACCGGGCCACCGCGGCGGACCAGCACATCGCGGACGATGCCCATGTTCTCGTCGGGCGGGGGCTGCAGCCAGTCGATCCAGCCCATCGTGAGGTTCTTGCGCGGATCGTTGGGCTGGACGCGGAACGCCACGGTGTTGGTGCCCGCCTTGACCAGGTCGGTGACGTCCAGCTCATGGCGGGTGTACGCACCGGCGATCCGGTCCTTGGTGGCGACCTGGGTCCCGTTGACATACACATCGGCGGCGGACACCACACCGCTGACGTCCAGATAGGTGCGGCGGGAGGGGTCGGCCACGGTGAAGTCGCTTCGGTACCACCACGGGACGGCGAAGTCGGCGGCCGGGATCTTCTTGAGGTTGGTCGAGTAGAACGGATCCGGGTACATGCCGGCCTTGAGCAACCCGGAGAGCACCGTCGACCGGGGCCCCACCGGGTGCCAGCCGGACGTGGGGTAGCCGGGGGTGGAGATGGCCGCGGGGGTGTCCGACACCTTGGCCGAGGACTGTGTGGCGAAGCCGGCGAGCGGAGTCGCGGTGCCCGGGGCCCCGCCCACCCGGGTCACCGGGGCCGGGGCGCCCGTAGCCGTACCGGGGCGCGGGGGCGCGGCGCCCGTGGTCAGGGAGACGGTGAGGAGGAGGCCGCCGACGGCGAGCGAGGCGGTCAGGGCGCGTCGGACGCGGGCTCGCGCCCGCCGCCGGGATGGTGCCGGACGGAGGACCACGGATGTCTCCCTGAGGGCAGGCAGAGCATTGGTTAAGTAGGTTTCCTAACAGTCTAGGGACGGTAGAGAGCTGAGGGAGGCATGTCAACCAGGCCCGCCGAGAATGCCCCTTCCGGCGGATAGCGCGGTGGGGTGCGGAGCCGCGGTGCTGCGCGGCGGTCACGCGCGGCACGGTGCTGCGCGGCGGTCAGCGCCCGGCTCGGCCAGACCGCCCGGCGCGGAGTGGCCGGCGCGGCGCGGTCGTCACGGGCACCACGGCACGGCCGACGGGGTGTGACCCGGCCAGGCGCAGAGCAGCCGGCACGGCGCGGCCGAGCGCGGCGCTATCGTCCGTCACGGCCGGCACGGAGCAGCCCGCGCGGAGCGCGACGCTCCGTGCCTGGCCCCCGCGCCCTCGTTCAAGCGTGCCAGCGCAGCACCGCGCCCAGGCCCCCGGCCGGTCCCTGGAGTCCTGCGGGGACCACCAGCACCTCGGTGTCGGCCACCGCCGCGGACCGTATCAGCGCGTCGTCCGCGCGGGCGGGCTCGGGTGTTCTGACGCCCATGGCGCGCGCCTGGGAGCGCTGCACGGCCACCTGATCGGCGTCGGGGCCGATCCACACCTCATGGCGCATATCGCCCCCGGCGGTCCCCAGCAGCAGCGTGGCCGCCTGATGGCTGCGCATGGCCGCCACGACCGCGGGCACCCCCTCCGCCGCCCGGCTGCTCGGCGGTCCGTCGCCGTCGTGCCCGCCCGGGCCCGGCCCGCCGGGGCGGCCCCGACCGGCGCGGAAGAGATCGAGGACCGACTCCAGATGGGCGCGGGCGTGCTCCGCCCGGGCATGGTCGATCTCCGCGTTCAGCAGCTCGGAGCAGCCGGAGGCCCTGCTGCCGTGGCGCATCTCCTCCGTCATGGCCCGCAGCGGCTCGGGCAGCCGGTCGCGTACGGCCCGGCGCTCGCGCGGATCACCGGCCAGGATCAGCAGCTCGGCGTCGCCGTCCGACCACTGCCGCACCAGCTCGTCGGCCACGCGATCGGCGGTCTGCTCCCAGGTGTTCCCGACCCGGTTGCGGTAGTGCCACTCGTGGCGGTCGGCGGGCACCGACCGGTGGCCCCGGCCATGCCCTCTCCGCCCCGCGGCGCGGCCCGCCGGGCGACTGCCGGTGTCGTCCCGCAGCTCCAGATCGGCGCCCGCCTGGTCGACGAAGGCCACCAGACAGGCCGGCCACTCGCCACGGAACGCGGCCAGTGGCGCCACCCGCGGCAGCATCGACCAGGACGTGACCACATCGATCGGGGACGTGGCCAGCGGCAGGTCGAGCACCACCTCGCCATCCGCCGCGAACAGCGCCCGCCCCGCGGACGCCCTGGCCACCTGCTCACCTGCCAGCCGCTCGATCACCGCGTCACAGGTGGCGCGGTCGGCGCCCTGCTCGGCCAGCTGATCCGCCACGAACCGCTCCCGCAGCGTGCGCCGTCTGGGCGCGTCCTCCGTGCTGCGGGAGGTGTCCATGTACACACCCGCCCATGGACCGGGGCGATCGAACAACGGCTTCAGGAATCCAACGTCCATGACCTCCCCAAACCCGGGGACACACACGGCACAAACCGGCCGACCCGAATTCCGCGGATCGCCGTTTCGCTCCTGACCCCAGCATCCCTCCACCTCACCGGGTTCGCCAGAGACGACTAGAATCGCTCACATGGCTCGCTCCAATGAGGAGGTCGAAGCCCTCCTGCGCGAGTACGCCGATCTCCTCCTGATCACGGGCGGGGACGCGTACCGGGCGCGTGCGTACGAGAAGGCCGCCCGGGCGATCGGTGGCCATGCGGCCGACATCTCGCAGTTCGACGCGAAGGCGCTGCGGGACATCCCCAATGTGGGCCGGTCGATCGCCGACAAGGTGGTCGAGTATCTGCGCACCGGGACCATGCCCGCGGTCGAGGAGGCGCGCGCCGCGATCCCGGCCGGGGTGCGGGAGCTGACCGCCATCCCGGCGCTGGGGCCGAAGAAGGCCATGATCCTCTACGAGGAGCTGCAGATCTCCTCGATCGACCAGCTGGCCCAGGCGATCGAGGAGCACCAGCTGCGCGATCTCAAGGGCTTCGGACCGAAGTCGGAGGAGAACATCCTCCACGGCATCGCGCTGATGCGCGCCGCGGGCAACCGCATCCCGCTCGACGAGGCCATGGACGTGGCCGATGACATCGTCGCCGCCCTGTCCAAGGTGCGCGGCTGCCGGCGGTGTGCGTACGCCGGCTCGCTGCGCCGGATGAGGGAGACCGTGGGTGATGTGGACATCCTGGTCGCGGCGGAGGATTCCGGCCCGTTCATGGAGGCGTTCACCGGGCTTCCGCTCACCGCCGAGGTGATCGCACACGGCCAGAAGAAGACATCGATCCGCACCACTAAGGGGCTGCAGGTGGATCTGCGGGTCCTGCCGCTGGACTCTTGGGGTGCGGGGCTGCTCTATTTCACCGGCTCGAAGGCGCACAACATCCGCATCCGCGCGATCGCGGTGCGCCATGGCCTCAAACTCTCCGAGTACGGCCTCTTCGAGACCAAGAGCGGCAAGAGCATCGCCTCACGCAGCGAGGAGGACGTCTACGCCCGGCTCGGCATGGACTGGATCCCGCCGACGCTGCGCGAGGACCGGGGCGAGGTCAAGGCCGCCCTCGAAGGCCAACTCCCCAAGCTGGTCACCGAGTCGGACCTACGGGGCGATCTGCACACCCACACCAGCCTCACCGATGGGCTGGAACCGCTGGAGAACATGATCACCAAGGCGGAGCGGCGCGGATACGCGTACTACGCCATCACCGATCACGCGCCCAAGCTGTATATGCAGCAGATGACCGAGGAGAAGATGCTGGCCCAGCGGGAGCGGGTGCGCGAGCTCGACCGGGGGCGCGGACGCGGGAAGACCCGGCTGCTGCACGGTGTGGAGCTGAACATCGACACCGACGGAGACGTGGACTGGCCGCCCGAGTTCCTCGAGGACTTCGATGTGTGCGTGGCCTCGGTGCACACCCAGTTCGGCATGGACCGCAAGGCCATGACCCGGCGGCTGGTGAGGGCCTGCGAGAACCCGTACGTCCATGTCATCGGCCATCCGACGACCCGGCTGATCGGCAAACGGCCCGGTATCGACGCCGACTTGGACGAGGTGTTCGCCGCCTGCGCCCGCACCGGCACCGCGCTGGAGATCAACGCACATCCGGACCGGCTCGATCTGTCGGACGAGCACATCCTGCGGGCGAAGTCGTACGGGGTAGTGTTCGCCCTGGACAGCGACGCCCACTCGACCCGGGATCTGGACAATATGCGGTACGGGGTGGGTGTGGCGCAGCGAGGCTGGCTCACTCCGGACGACATCATCAATACCTGGCCGCTAACCCGATTGCGGCGTTTTCTGCGCAAGGACAAGGGGCAGCAGCCTTCTACATGACCACTTCCGAACCCGCGCGCTCCTACCCCGCCCGTCGGGCCCCCGGCGCCGAAACCCTCGCCGAACTGGACGAAGCACTCATCGACTGCCGTGCCTGCCCCCGGCTGGTCGAGTGGCGGGAGGAGACCGCGCGCACCAAGCGCCGGGCCTACGCCGACTGGGACTACTGGGGGCGGCCGGTGCCCGGCTTCGGGCCACCGGACGCCTCGGTGGCGATCGTGGGCCTCGCACCGGCCGCCCACGGTGGAAATCGCACCGGCCGGATGTTCACCGGCGACCGCGCCGGCGACTTCCTGTACTCGGCGCTGTATGACCTGGGGCTGGCCAACCGACGCACCGCCACCCACCGCGGCGACGGTCTGGAGCTGCGCGGGGTCAGGATCACCTCGCCGGTGCACTGCGCCCCGCCCGCCAACCGTCCCACCCCCGGGGAGCGCGACACCTGCCGCCCGTGGCTGGCCCGTGAGCTGCGGCTGCTGCGGCCGACAGTACGGTCCGCAGTGGTGCTCGGCGCGTTCGGCTGGCAGGCCGTGATGCCCGCACTGGAGGCGGCCGGATGGTCCGTGCCCCGGCCGCGGCCCGTGTTCGGGCACGGCGCGCGAAGCACACTGCGGGCGGCCGACGGCGGGGCGCCGCTCACGCTCTTCGGCTGCTACCACGTGAGCCAGCAGAACACCTTCACCGGACGACTCACCCCGGCCATGCTGCGTGAGGTGCTGAGCGCCGCGGCGGAAGTGGCCGGGCTTCCGGTCTCCGGCCCGGATCCGGATCCGTCCTGAGCACCGCGGGACTCCGTCAGGGATGCCGTCAGGGATTCGGTCAGGGGCCATCAGTGGCGGAGGGAAGTGGAGGCCCCGGGCACTGGGGCAGGAGGGCGCCCGGGGCCTCCGGTCATGGGGTGGGCCGGATCAGTTGAGACCCTGGCCCGCCTCGCTGCCGGTGTCATCGGCCCCGGCGGCGGCACCTGCATCACCGGCCCCCGCGTCACCCGCGTCGCCCGCGTCACCCGCTCCGGCGTTGCCCGCACCGGCTGCGTCACCGGCACCACCGGCCGCGTCGCCAGCACCGCCCGCAGCATCACCGGCACCACCGGCCGCGTCGCCAGCACCGCCCGCAGCATCACCGGCGCCACCAGCCGCGTCACCGTCACCGCCACCGGCGCCGCCGTCGCCTGCGCCGATGACCGCACCGGTGGCCTCCAGCGCGCCGGTCACCGGCTGGAAGAACGTCTCGCCGCCCTGGGTGCAGTCGCCACTGCCGCCGGACGTCAGCCCGACCGCCGCGTCCTCGGCGAACATCGCGCCGCCGCTGTCGCCGGGCTCGGCGCACACATCGGTCTGGATGAGGCCGTTGACGATGTCGCCGTTGCCGTAGTTCACCGTGGCGTTGAGGCCGGTGACCGTGCCGTCGGTGACGCCGGTCGTGGAGCCGGAGCGCTGCACCTTCAGGCCCACGCTCGCCTCGACCGCGCGCCCGATCTCCTGGGTGCTGCCGTTCTGGAGGTCGACCGTGCTGGACGCCTGGGTGGTGGCGTCGTCGTACATCACCAGCGCGAAGTCGCTCTCGGGGAACTGGGAGTCCTGCACGGTGCCCACCTGCTGGGCGCCGGCCTCGTCCGAGGTCCAGGTCTGGGATGCGTTGCCACAGTGGCCGGCGGTCAGGAAGCCCGGCGCGCCGTCGACGTTGACGTTGAAGCCCAGTGAACAGCGGGCGCCACCGCCGAAGATGGCATCGCCGCCGTCGAGCCCTCCGGCCGCGGCGTCACCACCGCCCGCGTCACCAGCACCACCGGCGTCCCCGGCGCCACCCGCGCCCTGCTCCCCGCCGGCGGCGCCTCCGGCACCGGCGTCACCCGCGCCCCCTGCCGCGCCGGCGCCCGCGTCACCAGCACCACCCGCGGCGCCAGCGCCCGCGTCACCCGAGGCATCCCCGGCACCGGCGTCACCCGCGGCGTCCCCCGCGCCCGCGCCGCCGTTGTCGCCGGGCTGGGCCGCCTCCTCGCCGTCGAACTTCTTGAACTCGCCCTGGCTGCGCTTGACGCTGACCGTGCCCTCCATCTGATCCGTGGCCTTGGTCAGCGTGGCCCACTTGGCGCCGGTCACCGTCCGGTCGGCGGTCACCCGGACCTTGTTGGTGACCGGGTCGATGGACCAGGCGGTGCCGGGCACCGAGGCGTCGCTGCTCAGCGTCTTGGTGGCGGCCTTAAGGTCTTCCATGCTGTTGGACACGACCTTCGCCACGGCGCCCTTGGCCCGGACGCCCTCGGCGGAGTCCTCGTCCATCACATTCATGACGAGCTGGCGGTTGGCGTTGTCGTAGTACCAGCCCGCACCGTTGTCACCGAGGTCCGCGGCGAGGCTCCTCGCGAGCTTCACCGCGACCGGGGACGAGAAGGTCTTGGCGCCCGACGTCTCGTCCGGGTTCGCATTCGCGTTGGGCAGCAGAATGGCCGCTGCTCCGAGCGCGGCGACGGCGGCTCCGGAAATGGCGAGGGTCCGCTTGTTCACACGTCGGTGGCTCAACTCACTGACCTCCAGTCGGGGATGCGCGGCAGGCGTGGTGCGGAGCGCTTGCCGCCTTCCGCCACGCCCCCGCGCGGGGCCACCACGTCGTACGCGGACGCGTTCGCCCGGTCTCACCCGTACTCAAGGTCTGATGAATCGCTGCGCCGAACGATTCGGATGGGTAGGCTCCGCCGGTTCGGCCGTCGTCTTGACGCCAACGCAATCCAGCCCCTCCGGCGTTTGAGGAGCGGGGCCCAGGGCGGAGCCCCGGCGGGGCCGGGGCCGGGCCCCACGCGGCGGAGCCGCATATCGTCAGGTGTCGGGAAGGGGCGGGGAGGGGCAGATCCGCCGGAGACCACGCAGCCAGGGAACCCCTATCCGCGCTCGGCGGCCTCCGCCTGGGCGCTCAGCTCCCACACCTCGCCGAGCGCCATCCGCTCCGCCTCGGCGGCGGAACCGCCGGTGTCCTCGAAGTGGTCGACATAGGCGCCGATGAACTCCTGCCAGCGCTGGTTGGCCGGATCCTTGTCCAGCGCCGCCATCGCGGCCGCGAAGTCCTCGCAGTCCACGAGGTGGAAGAGATGGCGTCCACTGCGCCAGATCCGCCAGTTGGTGATCCCGGCCCGTCGCAGCGCCTCCAGCAGGTCCTCCGGGACCGTGGCATGCACCTGCTCATAACCGGACTCCTGGCCCTCCTTGAGAACCGAGTGCAACGCCACCCGCATGGACGCTCCTCCTTCTTCCGCTGCCGCTGCCGCTTCCGTCGACGGGCGGCCACGGTGGCCGCCCGTCGACGTCCCATAATGCAGCGCTCAGCCCTTCTGTTCGACGCGCACCCAGTCCACCTCCGCCTGCACTCCCCCCGCCGCTATCCGGTCGACACTCGACTGCGGCAGGCCCCAGTACGGGGTGGTGACCTTGTTCCACCCGGCCGGATACGCCCCGCCCAGGGCGAGGTTGAGGATGACGTACTGGTTGTGGCCGAAGACCCACTGGCCTCTGGTGGATTCGAGCTTGTTGCGGGTGGTCTCCTGGACCACCCGGTCGTCGACGAAGAAGCGCATCACGGTGGGTGTCCACTCCACCGCATAGGTGTGCCACTGGTCGGCGCGACCGCCGCCCGCGTAGATCTGGCGGGCGCCGATGTTGCCGTCCGCCGAATAGCCGGGGCCGTGCAGGGCGGTGCTGGTCCAGTCCGCGTAGCCGATGTTCTCCATGATGTCGGTCTCGCCGGAGGACGGCCAGGACACCGACGGATCGTCCACATCGCTGCCCAGCAGCCAGAACGCGGGCCAGAACCCGTCGCCGACCGGCAGCTTCATCCGGGCGCTGACCCGCCCGTAGGTGAAGTCCATTTTGGTGTGGGTGTCGATGCGCCCGGAGGTGAAGTCGTAGGTGCCGCCGCCCGCCTGGGCGCAGCCCTTGCAGTACTTCGCCCTGAGGACGAGATTGCCGTTCTCGGTGCGGATGGTATCGGAGGAGTCGACATACGCCTGCGACTCGCCGTTGACCGACCCCATCTCCTGGCCGGTCCGCACCACACGCCACTTGGAGCGGTCGAGGGTGGCACCGGTGAAGTCGTCGAGGAACGTCGTCCGATACGCACCGGACTGTTCACCGGGGAGGGCGGGGTAGGCGGCGGAGGCGCTCCCGCCGGTGCCCCAGACCTGGAACTCGTAGAGCGAGTATCCGAATTGGGCCGTGGCCGGGGCCGGGTTGTAGAAGGAGCGGCGCTCCTTGCCGAGCATCCGCACATAGCGGCCGGTGGCGGGCTGCGACAGCCTCACGGTGTCATGGCGGCCCACCGCGTCGGCGGGCGATGTGACGTCCGCGCGACGGGCGGCCACCTCGGCGGCGGAGGGCTGATACACCGTGCGCCAGGTGCGGTTGTCGTCGGACACCTGCACCTGGTAGTCGACGGCGTAGGCCGCCTCCCAGTAGAGGTCGACGGTGTCGATCGTGGAGGTGGCGCCGAGGTCCACCGAGACCCAGCGGTCGGCGTTCCAGTCGCTGGACCAGCGGGTCTGGTCGTCCTTGAGGTTGGCGGGCCAGCCGCCGTCGGTGAGGAACGCGGGTGAATTGCCCGCGTGCTGGTAGTAGTTGGAGTAGGCTGGGTGGTTCAGGGCGAGGTTGGTGCGGGTCGTCGACGCGGGGGCGGGCTCGCCGCCGTAGACCTTGAACGAGTACAGCGAATAGCCGTAGGGCGTGCCACGCTCGATGCCGCGCATTCGTACGTAGCGGCCGGTGACGTCCTGCGGATAGGTGTGGGCGGTGAGGGATCCTCCGGTGCCGGCGTTCTCGGTGTAGAAGGGGGTCCAGTCCGTGCCGTTCTTCGACACCTCCAGGACGTATCTCTTGCCGTAGGCGGCCTCCCAGTCCAGGACGACCCGGTCGATCCGGATGGTGGCGCCGAGGTCGACACGTATCCATGCGTCGTTGCCGAACGGGCTGGCCCAACGGGTCGACCCGTTGCCGTCGAAGGCCAGGCCCGGCGCGGTGCCGTCGTTCTCGCTACCGGATGCGGTGACGGCGTTGTGATTGGCGGCGTACGCGGCCGCCGCGCGGTCGGTGTCCCACGTCGCCTCGGCGGCGGCCTCGGTGGAGTGGGACGCGGGGGTGGCGAGGGCCGGGCCCGTGGACAGCAGCGCCACGGTGGCCAAGGTGGCGAGGGCGCTCAGCAGGGTGCGGTGGCGTTGGCGTTGGCGCTGGGTACGGGATGGCATGCGGCTCTCCTCGAGGAGGTCGTGGGGGTACACGTGTGGTGCCGAAGTGCGGTGGTGATGAGGTGCCTTCGTGTCGTGTGCCGTGTGCCGTGGTGCCGTGTGCCGATATGCCGTGGTGCCGTGGTGCCGTGGTGCCGATGTGCTTTCCGTCGTGCCTGCGTGCTGTGGTGCGGGTGGTGCCGTCTGTGCGCGCCCTGGGGCGTCCGGCGGGTCTTTCCCCTCCCCGCCCCTTCCCGATACCAGGGGCTCCGCCCCTGGACCCCGCTCCTCAAACGCCGGAGGGGCTGGACTGCGTTACCAAAGGCACCGCCCCGGACCCACTCCTCAAACGCCAAAGGAGCCGGACTGCGTTACCAGGGGCGGAGCGCTGTCGTGCGGCGGAGCCGCATATCGGTGTTGCGGGAAGGGGCGGGGAGGGGAGCAGCCCGCCGCGGGTGTCGAGGCCCGTTGGACGCCCCCTATGCCGCGCGGCGGGCCCGGCCCCGGTGGTCGCGGATGATCTCCGCGTAGCGGTGGCCGGACCCCTTGATGGTGCGGGTCTGCGTGCCGTAGTCGACGTGGACGAGGCCGAAGCGCTTGTCGTATCCGTAGGCCCACTCGAAGTTGTCGAGCAGCGACCATGCGAAGTAGCCGGCCAGCGGGGCGCCCTTGCGGGCCGCCGAGGCGCAGGCCGCGAGGTGCTGGACGAGGTAGTCCTGGCGCTCGGGGTCGTCGATGGTGCCGTCCGGGCGTACGACGTCGGGGTACGCGCAGCCGTTCTCGGTGACATACAGCTTGCGGGCGCCGTATTCGCCGGTCAGGCGCAGCAGGAGGGTTTCGATGCCGGTGGCGTCGATCTCCCAGTCCATCCCCGTGCGGGGTACGTCCGGGCGGCGGACGGCGCGGGCGTGGGGGCCGGGCCGGTGGGGTCGTCGGTGACGGTGGCCGGGAAGTAGTAGTTCAGGCCCAGCCAGTCCAGGGGTGCGGCGATGGTCTCCAGGTCGCCGGGGCGCTCCGGCAGTTCGACGCCGTACACCTCGCGCATGTCCGCGGGGAAGCCGCGGCCGTGGACCGGGTCCAGCCACCAGCGGTTGGTGTGGCCGTCCATGCGGCGCGCGGCCGCTTGGTCCTCGGGCCTGTCGCTGGCGGCCTCGACGGTGTTGAGGTTGTTGACGATGCCGAGTTCGGCGCCCGGTGCGGCGGCACGGATCGCCTGGGCGGCGAGGCCGTGGCCGAGCAGCAGATGGTACGAGGCGCGGACGGCCGCGGTCAGATCGGTGAGCCCGGGCGCCATCACACCCTCGAGGTGGCCGATCCAGGCCGAGCAGAGCGGCTCGTTGAGGGTGGTCCAGTGGTGCACGCGGTCGCCGAGGCGGTCGGCCACCACGGAGGCGTACGCGGCGAAGTGTTCCGCGGTGTCGCGCACGGGCCAGCCGCCCCGGTCCTGGAGCACCTGCGGCAGGTCCCAGTGGTACAGGGTGACGGACGGGGTGATGCCCGCCTCCAGCAGACCGTCGATCAGCTCGTCGTAGAAGGCCAGGCCCTTGGCGTTGACCGGCCCGTCGCCGCCCGGCATCACCCGTGGCCAGGCGATGGAGAGCCGGTAGGCGTTGGTGCCCAGCCGCTTCATCAGCCCGATGTCCGCGCGCCAGCGGTGGTAGTGGTCGCAGGCCACATCGCCGTGGTCGTCGCCCGCGATCTTGCCTGGCGTGTGCGAGAAGGTGTCCCAGATCGAGGGCGACCGTCCGTCCTCGGCAGCGGCTCCCTCGATCTGGTAGGCCGAGGTGGCCGTGCCCCACAGGAAGTCGTGCGGGAAGGCTGTGAGGTCCAGGAGTTCGGACACGTACGTCCTTTCAGAGGTGGGAAGGCCGGTCACTTCACGGCTCCGGCGGTGAGTCCGGCGACGAGATAGCGCTGGAGGAGCAGGAAGCCCGCGACCACGGGAACACTGACGACGAGCGAGGCGGCCATGACCTGGTTCCAGTACACCTCGGTCTGGGTGGCGTACCCCTGGAGGCCGACGGCGAGGGTGCGGGTGGTGTCGTTGGTCATCACGGACGCGAAGAGCACCTCGCCCCAGGCGGTCATGAACGCGTAGACGGCGACGGCGACGATGCCGGGGATCGCGGCCGGGACGACGACCCGGAACAGCGCGCCGAGCGGTCCGCAGCCGTCCACCAGCGCCGCCTCGTCCAGATCGCGCGGCACCGAGTCGAAGTACCCGATGAGCATCCAGATCGAGAACGGCAGCGAGAAGGTGAGATAGGTGAGGATGAGACCGCCGCGGGAGCCGAAGAGTGCGATGCCGGTGGCGTTGCCGATGTTGACGTAGATGAGGAACAACGGCAGCAGGAAGAGGATCCCGGGGAACATCTGGGTGGACAGCACGGTGACCGTGAACACCCGCTTGCCCCGGAAGCGGTACCGGCTGACCGCGTACGCGGCGAAGACGGCGATCACCACCGAGCAGACGGTCGCCGCGCCCGCCACGATGACCGAGTTCACGAAGTAGTCGGCGAGCGGGACCGTCGACCAGATGTCGATGTAGGGGCGGATGGTCAGCCCGCTCGGCAGCCAGCGGAACGTCCCGGAGACGTCCTGCAGTGGCTTCAGGGAGCTGGAGACCATGACGTACACCGGCAGCAGGACGAAGCCGGTGAGCAGGGTGAGGAAGATCCGGCGGGCCCAGAGGAAGGACCGGGGGGCGGCCATCGGTGAGCGGGGAGGGGCCATCGGTGAGCGGGGCGGCGCCGGAGCGGTGCTAGACATCGGCCGTCTTCCTTCGTCGGGAGGTCAGCAGGAGGTACAGGCCCGTCACCACGAGCAGGAAGAGCAGCAGCAGAACGGACATGGCGGAGCCGGTGCCGAAGTTCCAGGTGGCGAATGTCGTCTGGTAGACGTGGATCGAGATGAGGTCCGCGGCCTCCGGCGCTGCCTTGCCGAACAGCACGTACGGGGTGTTGAAGTCATTGAACGTCCACAGGAACAGCACCAGCACCAGCACCTGGTTGACCGGGCGCAGCGAGGGCAGGGTGATGCGGCGGATCTGCTGCCACATCCCGGCACCGTCGAGGGCGGCCGCCTCGTAGAGCTCCTTGGGGATGTTCTGCAGACCGGCCATGACGACGAGGAACGCGAATGGCCAGCCCTTCCACACCGACACGGTCAGCAGCGCGATGAAGCTGTTGTCGCCGATCAGCCAGAACGAGGGCTTGTCGGTGAGGCCCAGCTGGTCGTGGAGGACATGGTTCACCAGCCCGTTGTCGTGCTGGAACATGAAGGCCCAGGTGATGACGGCCGTGTAGACGGGCAGCGCGTACGGGACCAGGAACAGGGTGCGCAGCAGCCCCCGTCCGCGGAAGGTGTCCTGCAGGAAGATGGCGGCGGCGGTGCCCAGCAGCCAGCACAGCCCGACCGACAGCACGGTGAAGCCGCAGGTGACCCAGAACGAGTGGAGCAGCGCCTCCCCGGCCGGGGCGTTGATGTCCACCGAGACCTTGTAGTTGTCCAATCCGGACCAGGGCGCTGCGCCCCATTCCCGGATGGAGAACCGGGTGAGCGCCTTGAAGCTCATCAGGATGCCGATCACCATCGGCACCAGATGGACCAGGAGCTCGAGTACGAGGGCGGGCAGGAGCAGCAGGTACGGCAGTCCGATGCGGCGGATCCGCCCGGTGCGGCGCGGGCCTCGCGCCGCACCGGGGGTGCTCCCCGACACCGTCCGCCGGTCTGCCTCAGCGGTGGCGGTCGTGGTGGTCATGAGGTGTCCGCACTCACTTCGCCGGCATCTGCTGCTGGGCCTTCTCCAGCTTGGCCTTCACCGACTCGGTGGTCACCGGGCGTCCGCCGGCGGCGTCCGCGAGCAGCTCCTTGACGGCCGTGCCGACGGAGGTCTCGAACTGCGACTCGTCGGCCACCTGCGGCAGCGCCGCGGCGCTCTTGGCGAGGGTCTCCCGCAGGGCGGCCGTCGCCTTGGTGTTGAAGGCGGGGTCGGACTGGGCGGCCTTGACCGGCGGGATGGAGCCGTACGCCTTGTTGAGGATCTTCTGCTCGGCGTCGCTGGTCATGAACTTCACGAACTTCAGGGCGCCGTCGTGGTTGTCGGTGTTCTTGAAGACGGCCAGGTTGATACCGGCGACCATCGAGTTGACGGAGGTGCCGGAGCCGGGGGTGCCGGAGCGGACGGGCGCCGGGGCCACGCCCCATTCGTCGTCCTTCATGCCCAGCGAGGCGAGGGTGGCGGAGGCGGTCTGCCACAGGACCATCGCCGTCTTCCCCTTGGCGAAGTCGCTGAGGGACTGGTTCTGCGCGTACTCGGCGTTGCCCGGGGCGATGATCTTGTCCTTGGCCATCAGGTCGACGTACTGCTTGATGGCGGTGACCGCACCCTCGGAGGTGAAGTCGGGCTTGCCGTCGGCGGTGAAGAAGTCCGCGCCGTGCTGCTTGGCGAAGACGAAGACCTGGTGGATGTTCTCCGAGAGGTTCGCGCCCTCGGCGCCGAGGCCCCACTTGCCGTCCTTGGAGAGCTTCTTGCCGTCGGCGACCAGCTCGTCCCAGGTGGCGGGCGGCTTGGAGATGCCCGCGTCGGCGAACATCTTCTTGTTGTAGTAGAGCGCGTACGCCATCGAGTACAGCGGTACCGCGGCCGGATCCTCGCCCTGCGCTCCGGTCGAGCCGAGGGCGGAGTCCACGAAGCGGTCCTTGCCGCCGATGCTGCCGAAGTTCTTGGTGTCCCACGGCAGCAGCGCCCCGGACGCCTGCAGCGAGGCGCTCCAGGTGTTGCCGATGTTCAGGACGTCCGGGCCCTGGCCGGAGGTGGTCGCGGTGAGGATCCGGTTCAGCAGCTCGGACCAGGGAATGACCTCCAGCTTCACTCTGATTCCCGTCTGCTTCTCGAACTTGTCGAGTTCGGGCTTCAGGACCTTCTTGTCCACCGTGATGCTGGCGCCCTGGTTGGAGGCCCAGTACGTGAGCGTCTTCGGCGAGTCGTTGGAGCCGCCGCCGTCCGTCGAGGAACCACCTCCGCACGCCGAGGCGGCAAGGGCGAGTGACAAGGTGACGGCGCCTATGGCCGCGGCTCGGATCCTGCGCATGGCTCCAGGTGTCCCTTCCGGGAGTGGTGAATGCCAAGAAGGGCCCGGGCACGCCAACCGCGTTCAACTCCCGAAGCCGCTCACGGCTTAATTTAGGACGTGAGTTAAACCTCAAGAGAAGGTCGCGTCAAGAGATCCGGCGGAGGTATCTTGCGGCGCGGAGCCGGGACTTGAGGAGGCCAGGTGGCAGCGCACAACGGGCGTAACGTTCGTGACCTGCGGCGGGAGAACCGCGCCGCCGTGCTGCGTCGGTTGTATTTCGACGGGCCGATGAGCCGCTTCTCGCTGGGCCCCGCGACCGGGCTGAGTTCAGGTTCCATCAGCAATGTGGTCGCCGAACTGCTCACCGAGGAGCTGGTGGAGGAGGCCGGAAGCATCGACTCCGACGGCGGCCGACCCCGCACCCTCCTGCGCATCACGCCGCACAGCGGCCACATGATCGGGGTGGATGTCGGCGAGACCCGGGTCCGTGTCGAGCTGTTCGATCTCTCGCTGGCCGAACGGGCACGCGCCGACCGGCCGTTGCCCACCCGCGGGGCCGGGCGCCGGGTGCGCTACGACAGCGAACTGATCGCGGGCCATATCCGCGACGGCATCGCGGAGGTCCTGGAGGCGGCCGGGCGCGACCCCGCGCGGATCCTCGGCGTCGGCATCGGCGTCCCCGGCATCGTCGAACACTCCGGGAGGACGGTGCGGTGGTGCACGGCCAGCCGATCGGCTGGGAGGCGGTGCCACTGGAGCGGATGCTGCGCGGATCGGGTCATCTCCCCGACGAGGTCCCGTACTTCATCGAGAACGGCGCCAAAACGCTCGGGCAGGCCGAGATGTGGTTCGGCGCCGGGCGCGGTGCGCGCAACGCGGTGGTCGTGCTCTTCGGATCGGGCGTCGGCGCGTGCGTCGTCACCGACGACGTCGAGCACGGCCGGGCGGTGGAGTGGGGCCATCTCACCGTGCGGGTGCGCGGCCGCCGGTGCCGCTGCGGGGCGCTGGGCTGCCTGGAGGCGTACGCGGGCGCGGAGGCGCTGCTGGAACGCTGGCAGGAAGCGGGCGGGCAGCCGCCGCCCGACACCGACGAGGAGACCGCCCTGACGGCGATGCTGGCCGCCGCGTACCCCGCGGACGGCGGCGCCCCGGACCCGGTGGCGGCCACCGTCCTCGCCGAGACCGCGGAGTATCTGGGCGCCGGACTGTCCGACCTGATCAATCTCTTCCAGCCGGAGCGCATCCTCGTCGGCGGCTGGGCCGGTCTCCAGCTCGGCGCGCGTTTCCTGGACTCGGTGCGCGGCCACGCGGTGTCCTACGCGCTGCCGTACCCCTCCGGGCGGGTCGGCATCGACCTGGGCGCGCTGGGGCCGGACGCGGTGACGGTGGGCGCCGCGATCCTGCCGCTCGCCGCGTTCTTCGCCCGCGGTGGGCGCCGCCTGCCGCCCACTCCCGCACCGGAGCCGTCCCCGGCGTGGCGCGCCACGCTGGACACCCGGCTGGCGTAGGGGGTACGGGCGCGGCTGGCGCGGGCGGGGGGGTACGCGCGCGGCTGCGGCAGGGCTACGGGCACGTCCGACGCGGAGGCTACGGACACGTCCCGCGTAGGGCTAGGGGCACGTCCGGGCGCGAGGGCTGGGTGTGGCCCGTGCGCAGGGCTACGAGCGCGGCTGGCGCAGGGGTACACGCACATCCCGCGCAGAGCTACGCGCACGTCCGAACGCCAGGGCTACGTGTGGCCCGTGCGCAGGGCTACGGGCACAGCTGGCGCAGGGGTACACGCACATCCCGCGCAGAGCTACGCGCATGTCCGAACGCCAGGGCTACGTGTGGCCCGTGCGCAGGGCTACGGGCACAGCTGGCGCAGGGGTACACGCACATCCCGCGCAGAGCTACGCGCACGTCCCGGCGCGAGGGCTACACGCACGTCCCGGCGCGAGGGCTACACGCACGTCCCGCGCAGGGCCAGGGCACGTCCGAGCGCGAGGCCTACGTATGCGTCCCGCGCAGGGACCACACGCACGTCCCGCGCCGGGGACAAACGCACCGCCCGGGCGCAGGGGCCACGCACACGTCCGGCGCAGAGGCTACGCCGACTCCCGTACCACCAGCTCCGGTTCGAAGAGGACCGAGGCCGGCTCGGTGCGCAGGCCGCGGACGTGCTCGTCGAGCAGCCGGGCCATCGCCGCCGCCATGTCCTCCACCGGCTGGCGCACCGAGGTCAGCGGCGGCCGACAGGTGGCGGCCACGCTGGAATCGTCGAAGCCGACGACCGCGACATCGTCGGGCACCCGCCGGCCGCGCTCCCTCAGCACCTGGCAGACCCCCTGGGCCATCAGGTCGTTGGCCGCGAACACCCCCTCCACATCGGGGTGTTCGGCCAGCAGCTCGGTCATCGCCGCCACCCCGCTGTCCAGCGTGAAGCCCCCCTCGGCCACCGGCACATACGGATGGCCACCGCGGGCCATGGTGTCGCGGAACCCGGCGAGCCGCTCCTGGCTCGCCGCCACCGCCCACGGCCCCGACACGGTGGCCACCTTCCGGCATCCCCGGGCCAGCAGACACTCGGCCGCGAGGCGGCCACCGTCCCAGTGCGCCAGGTCGACATGGCTCAGCGCGACCGGCCGCACGGGCCGGGCGAAGAGCACGGCGGGCAGTCCGGCCTCGGCCAGCAGCGCGGGCAGCGGATCGTCGGGGTGGGTGGACACCACGAGGGCCCCGTCCGCGTTTCCCTGCCGCAGATACCGCAGTACCTCCTGCCTGGCCTCGGGGGACTCGGCGAACATCAGCACCGGGTGCGTCGAGCGCGGCCGCAGGAATCCCACCACCCCGCCGACCACCCGGCCGAAGAACGGATCGGCGAACACCCGTGCGGCGAAGGCGTTCTGCTCCTCCTCCGAGGTGTCCCCGGTCCCGTCCCCGGCCCCGGAGACGACGAGCGCCACGGTGCCGGTGCGCCGGGTCACCAGCGATCTGGCCGCCCGGTTGGGCGCGTAGCCGGTGCGCTCGATCGCGACGCGGACCTGGTCCTGGATGGCCGGATCCACGTTGCGGACGCCATTGACGACCCGGGACACCGTCGCCCGGGAGACACCGGCCTCCCGGGCGACATCCTCCAAGGTCGGGGCGTGTCGGTTCATACCCGCACCCTAGTGGCAGCGCGCCCCGAGGGCATAGAGCGCTCTCCCGCCACCGCCGGGGACACATCACCACCGGCCATGGATCAGTGGTAGACGCCGAACTCGTAGAGCGAGTAGCCGTATCCGGTGCCCCGGGCCGTGCCGTGGACACGGACGTAGCGGCCGGTGCCGGAGACGTCGAAGTCGTCGACACCGCCGTTGCCGTCGGTCACCTCACGGATGGTGCGCCAGCTCTGGCCGTCGTCTGAGGTCTGGAGGGTGTACGCCTTGGCGTAGGCGGCCTCCCAGACAAGCTGGACATGGGTGAGGGGGGTGGCTGTGCCGAGGTCCACCTGGAGCCACTGCGGATCGCTCCAGTCGGCCGCCCAGCGGGTGTCCGCCTTGCCGTCCACGGCGTTGGCGGGGGTGCAGGGGCAGTCGCCGCCACCTGTCTGGTACGAGGAGGCGGTGGCCGGCTTGCCGAGGGCCACATTGGTGCCGTTCACGGCGGGCGGGACGACCCGTATGGAACGGGTCTCGATGCCCACGTTGCCCTTGCCGTCGGTGGCCTTGACGTAGACCTTCCACACGCCGGGGCGGTCCGGCGCGGTGACCTTCAGCCGGCCGCCGCCGAGGTCGGTGGCGGGCAGCGGGGTGAGTTTCTTGTCCTTGTCGAGGTACATGCTGCTGCCCAGCACCTGGTAGGCGAGCGCGTCGCCGTCGGGGTCGGTGGCCTTGACCGTGAGCGTCAGATCGCGGCCCGCCTCCACCTTGGCGGGGTCGCCGTCCACGGCCAGTGAGGAGATGACCGGCGGTGTGTTGTCATGCGAGGTGTCCGCGCCGTACGCCTTCTTCACCGCGTAGTACGACAGCCGCTTCTGGCCGGCGGGCAGCAGGTTGAACCAGACGCCGCCGAAGTCGTCCTCGGTGCCGTAGTGGAACATCGTGGCGCCGAGCGCGACGCCCCGGTGGCCGGTGACGCAGTTCCACGCCTTGGTGTAGCCCGCGGCCTTGGCCTGGTCGGTGGGCTCCTCCGGCACGCCGTTGGCGTCGTCGGGGACCTCCCACTCCCCCGCGGGGCCGGTCTCGGTGACGATGTACGGCTTGGTGTATCCGCCCTGTTCCCAAGTGGCCTTGATGTCGCAGACGGCGTTGTAGGAGTTGACGGCGTACAGGTCCAGGTCGGGGGCGTTTCTCTGGTAGTACGGCCAGGCGCCGGTCCATGCGTCGGTGGAGGTGACCGGGTGGTCGGGGTCGACACCATGGATCTTCTTGGCGATGTCGTTGACGAACGTGGTGTAGGCGTCGCGCTGCCGCTCCAGCTCTTCGCCGCTGTAGCAGTTCTGCAGGCCGAGCACCGACTCGTTGCCGACGTTCCACATCAGCACGCCCGGGTGGTCCTTGTACGTGGCGACCCACTTGGGGAACTCGGCGAGCATCTGGTCCTTGTAGGCGGTGTCCGTCCGGTAGTTCACACAGCCGCCGCTGCCCGGGCCGCCACCGGGCTGCAGCCAGAAACCTGCGATCACCTTGATGCCGTTGGCGGCCGCGGAGGCGAAGAGGGGTTTGCTGGTGGCGTCGGTGCCCCAGGTGCGGAGGGTGTTGACACCCATCGACCGCAGATCGGGCAGATAGCGGTCGGCGTCCGCGATGGCGGGGCCCCAGGTCAGGCCCTTGATCTGATACGGCTGGCCGTCCACGGTCAGCCGCCAGTCGCCCTGGGAGCCGGTGACCTTGACGACGCTTCCGGCGGCGTGGGCCGGCCGGCCGGGCAGCGCGAGGGCGCCGGCGGCCAGCAGACCGGCGGTGAGGGGCGCCGCGATACGGCGTGGGGCGGTACGGGTCCGCGTCATGGTGGTGTCTTTCGGTGTGTCGGGGGAAGTGGAGTGCGGCGGCCCGGCCGCGGTGGTGTCCGCACCCCGCGGCCGGGCCGTGGTTCACGGCAGCTCGTAGTTCTCGTCCAGGGCCGCTCCGGCCTCGGGGTGGGTCTGGTCGTAGCCGCGGGCGTCGCACTGCAGCGCCCCGACGACGCAGTGATCGACGAGCGCCTTGAGCGTGGGCGCGTCCCAGGCGTTGAAGAAGTCGTAATGGAACGACCAGCTCGGGCCGCTGGCCAGCCGCGCGTGCGAGAGGTCACCGTTGACCGGGAAGGCCATCTTGAACTCGACCATCGGCAGCGCCACCGGGTGGTCGGCCGGACACACGTTGTTGTTCGTCCCTGGGTTCACCACGGGGTAGGCCATATGGCTGCGGTGGTCGGGCGTGTCCAGGTACTTGCCGTCCCAGCAACTGGGCGCCTGGAAACGGATGTTGAGCTGGACCTCGGGCCGGCTCGGGCAGTCCTTGGGGAACTCGATGTTGAAGAAGCTGTCGCCGCACTCCCAGCCCTCCACGAAGCCGGGGTGGTGGCGGAACTCCTCGGCGGTCTGCATCGGGTCGCCCACCACGAAACGCAGCCCCTTGGGGAAGGGCCGCACACTGGTGTAGTCGGTCACGCCCGCCTTGTAGTAGATGGTCTGCGGGCCGATGGGCAGCACCGGCCGGTCGGCGTTGAACAGTGTGGGCATCCAGTAACCCGACTTGTCGCCCGGCGCCTTGCAGGTGGTGCGGCCGGCGTCGAGGGAGGCCGTGGTGCTGGCCGCATCGGTCGTGGTGTTGCCCATGAAGGTGTGGTCATGGGACGCGCCCGGCCGCTGCGGGTACACGATGGGGTCGTCCGGCTTGGTGTGGCTCACCGAGCAGTTGGCCTGGAACTCGTGGAAGTAGCGGTGCGGCGGCTCCTTCGTGGACGGTGTGACGCCGGTGACCGGCGGGTTCGCGGGAATGTAGCCGTCGCCGTCCGGGTCCTCGGGGGAGGAGGACGACGGCGCCGCCATGACGTGTCCCGCGTGGGCGGCCGTGACACCGCCGCCCGCGGGCTCGGCCGGGGGCGCTTCGGCGCTCATCGCGATACCACCGAGGCCGAGCGAGGTCAGCAGTAACGCGCCTGCGATCAGGGTTCCTGAAACGATCTTCGATCTCCGTGCCATGGAGACTCCTGCCACGTGGAGAGAGGGTGAAGGTGGCCAGGCGGCCGTACACGGCGAGGACTCGCGGCGCCGTGGGTGCGGGCCGGGCCGCCCGTATGACGGGCCGTCACCGGCCCGCGACAACACTGGGAGAGCGCTCTCCAAGACGGGAGTGTCCGGGCGGACACACAAAGGTGTCAAGGCGTCGAGCAGAAAGGATCAGACACCGGCTCCGCTTACCTCTTGAACACAACATCCATGGACACGGGCGACCGTGAATCCGCCCCAACTGCGCCCGAACTATCGGAATTTCCAGGCCAGTTGATGTTCAAAAGCCAACAACACCCACAGACTGCGGTCACAACTCTTGACGAGTCGTTCACATGGATGAAGCATGCGACGGCAAGAGAGCGCTCCCTCACCTCCATCCCGTTCATTTACTGAACCAGGAGAGACGCCCCCATGACGCCTTCCCCCACGCCGTTCTCCACGCCGTCTTCCTCCGGCCGCTCCCCGGTCGGCCGCCGGGCGGTGCTCGGCGCCGCGGCCGCCGTCGCATCGGCCCCCGCCCTCGCCGGCCTGGCCACTCCCGCGTCCGCCGCCCCCGCGAGCCGGAGCAAGGGCCCACGGGCGCTGCCGGGTGGCGGCGACCTCGGCCCGAACGTCATCGTCTTCGACCCGTCCACGCCCGGCATCCAGGCCAAGCTGGACGAGGTGTTCAAGAAGCAGGAGTCGGCGCAGTTCGGCACCGGGCGCTACGCCCTGCTGTTCAAGCCCGGCTCCTACAGCGGGCTCAACGCCCAGATCGGCTTCTACACCTCCATCGCCGGGCTGGGGCTGTCCCCCGACGACACGACCATCAACGGCGATATCACGGTGGACGCCGGGTGGTTCAACGGCAATGCCACCCAGAACTTCTGGCGTTCGGCGGAGAACCTCGCGGTCGTCCCCGTCAACGGCACCAACCGCTGGGCGGTGGCGCAGGCGGCGCCCTTCCGGCGGATGCACGTCCGCGGCGGGCTCAACCTCTCCCCCGACGGCTACGGCTGGGCGAGCGGCGGTTACATCGCGGACAGCCGCATCGACGGCCAGGTCGGACCGTACTCCCAGCAGCAGTGGTACACCCGCGACAGCGCGATCGGCAGTTGGCTCAACGGCGTGTGGAACATGGTGTTCTCCGGTGTGGAGGGCGCGCCCGGGCAGAGCTTCCCGAACCCGCCCTACACCACGCTCGACACCACCCCCGTCTCCCGGGAGAAGCCGTTCCTGTACCTCAACGGCAGCGAGTACCGGGTCTTCCTGCCCGAGAAGCGGACCAACGCCCGCGGGGTCACCTGGGGCAACGGCACCCCCAGAGGCACCTCGCTGCCGCTGACGCAGTTCTACGTGGCCAAACCGGGCGTCTCCGCGGCCACCCTCAACGAGGCGCTCGCCCAGGGGCTCCAGCTGCTGCTCACCCCGGGGATCTACCACCTCGACCGGCCGATCCAGGTGAACCGGGCGAACACCGTCATCCTGGGGCTCGGCTACGCCACGCTCATCCCCGACAACGGCGCCACCGCGGTGAAGGTCGCCGATGTGGACGGGGTGCGGCTGGCCGGTTTCCTCATCGACGCCGGACCGGTCAACTCCGCCACCCTGCTGGAGGTCGGCCCGGCGGGAGCCTCGGCCGACCACTCCGCCAACCCCACCACCGTCCAGGACGTGTTCATCCGCATCGGCGGCGCAGGCCCCGGCAAGGCCACCACCAGCATGGTGATCAACAGCCGTCACACCATCGTCGACCACACCTGGGTCTGGCGCGCCGACCACGGTGACGGGGTCGGTTGGGAGACCAACCGCGCCGACTACGGAGTCCGGGTCAACGGCGACGACGTCCTCGCCACGGGGCTGTTCGTGGAGCACTTCAACAAGTACGACGTGCAGTGGTACGGGCAGCGGGGCCGCACCATCTTCTTCCAGAACGAGAAGGCGTACGACGCCCCGAACCAGGCGGCCATCCAGAACGGCTCCATCAAGGGCTACGCGGCCTACAAGGTGGCCGACTCGGTGACCACGCACGAGGGATGGGGGCTCGGCAGCTACTGCTACTACAACGTCGACCCGAGCATCGTGCAGCACCACGGCTTCGCCGCCCCGAACGCGTCGGGGGTGAAGTTCCACAATCTGCTGGTCGTCTCGCTCGGCGGCCAGGGCCAGTACGAACGCGTCATCAATGACACCGGCTCTCCCACGTCGGGCACCTCCACCGTGCCGTCGACCGTGGTGTCATATCCCTGATCTACGATGCGTCGCGGGCCGGTGTCTCCGGTGAACCGCCCTCGACGTACCGACCGCCCAGGAAGGACCACCACGCCATGGCGACCACCCCCGTGCGCGACCGTTCCACGATCATGGTCCTGAACGGGCCGAATCTGAACCTCCTGGGTCGCCGGCAACCCGAGATCTACGGCACGGACACCCTGGCCGACATCGAGAAACTGGTCGCCGTGACAGCCGCCCCGCACGGTCTGACGACCGACTGCCGGCAGAGCAACCACGAGGGGCAGCTGATCGACTGGGTCCATGAGGCGCGTGAGCACCACGCGGCGGTCATCATCAACCCCGCGGGCTACTCCCACACCTCCGTCGCGCTGCGCGACGCCCTGGCGACCTGCGACGGTCTGCCGATCGTGGAGGTGCACATCTCCAACATCCACCAGCGGGAGGCGTTCCGGCACCACTCCTACGTCTCCGCGCTGGCCAACGGGGTGATCGCCGGATGCGGTGTGCAGGGCTACGCGTTCGCCGTCGAGCGCGTGGCCGCCCTGCTGGCCTCGACCAAGGCGCAGGCGTAGGCGTCCGGCGCTACGGGCCCGTCCGGCGCTACGGGCCCGTCCGGGGCTTCAGGACCGTCCGGGGCTTCAGGACCGCTCGGCGCGCCAGGCTCGTCCGCCGCGCCAGGCTCGTCCGCCGCGCCAGGCTCGTCCGCCGCGTCAGGCCCTGATCACCTGGACACCGGCCTCGGTGTACGGAGCGACCAGCTCCGCACCGGCGCCGGTGTCCGTGATCAGCACGTCGATCTCCTCCAGCGCGCAGATCCGGGCGAACGCCCGGCGGCCCAGCTTGGAGCTGTCCGCCACGACCACCACCCGGGCCGCCCGGCCGGCCATGAGGTGGTTGATGCTGGCCTCCCCCTCATGGTGGGCGGTCGCGCCCTGGACCGTGTCCAGCGCGTCCACGCCGAGGATCGCCAGATCCAGCGACACCTGGCCCAGCACCCCGGTGGCCAGCGGCCCCATCAGCTCGAAGGACTGCGGACGGGCGACCCCGCCGGTGAGCACGATCTTGACCTGGGGGCGCACCGCCAGCTCACTGGCGATGTTCAGGGCGTTGGTGACGACCGTGACGGCCGGGGCGCCGCCCGGGGCGGACAGATCGCCGCGCAGGGAGATGGCGCGGGCGACCTCGGTGGTGGTCGTCCCGCCGTTGAGCCCCACGATCGAGCCCGGTTCGGCCAGACGGGCCGCGGCCGCGGCGATCCGCTGCTTCTCCGAGGCGCGCCGGGCGGTCTTGTAGCGCAGCGGAAGGTCGTACGAGAGGTTCTGCGCGACCGCGCCGCCCCGGGTACGGGTCAGCATCTGCTGCTGAGCGAGCTCATCCAGGTCGCGGCGGATGGTCGCGGCGGACACCGCCAGTTCGGCGGCCGCCTCCTCCACATCGATCCTGCCGTCCCTGGTCAGCAGATCCAGCAGGGCGTTCCAGCGCTCGGGCCGTTTCACGTCGATCACCCTACCCCGGGCACATCGGCTCTGGACTTTCGTGCGTGATCCTGCGCATTATCTGCTCGTACGAAACAACTCCGCGCATGAAAAGTGCTCGGGTCACCGTGCGACGAGGGGAGTCCCATGAGCCACACCGAGGCCGAGATCGCGAGCCAGCCCGACTGCTGGCGGCGCGCCATCGCCCTGGCCCGGGATCCGGAGGGGCCCGTACCGGTGGCGCTGCCCCGGCCGGGTGAGCGGGTCGCCGTCATCGGCTGCGGCACCTCGTGGTTCATCGCCCAGTCGTACGCGGCGCTGCGCGAGGCGGTCGGCCAGGGCGAGACGGACGCGTTCGCCGCGTCCGAGATGCCGGTCGGCCGCGCCTACGACCGGGTGGTGGCACTGTCCCGGTCCGGCACCACGACCGAGGTGCTGGAGCTGCTCGGCGCGGTACGCGGCCGGGTGCCCACCACCGTCATCACGGCCGTCCCCGACTCCCCGGTCGTGGGCGCCGCGGACGCCGCGGTCGTGCTCGACTTCGCCGATGAGCGGTCGGTGGTGCAGACCCGCTGGGCCACCAGCGAACTCGCCCTGCTCCGGGCCCACTTGGGCACGCCCTTGGAGCACCTGGAGGCGGACGGCGAGGCGGCGCTCGCCGAGCCGCTGCCCGGGGCGCTGGTGGACGCCGGGCAGTTCACCTTCCTCGGGCGGGGCTGGACCTACGGGGTCGCCCAGGAGGCCGCGCTCAAGATGCGCGAGGCGGCGGGGGCGTGGACCGAGGCGTATCCGGCCAAGGAGTACCGGCATGGCCCGATCAGCGTGACCGGCCCGCGGAGCGTGGTGTGGTGGCTGGGCGAGGGGGCCTCGGATGTGGCGGACCAGGAGATCACCCGCACCGGCGGCCGGGTCGCCGGCTACGGCCGTGACCCGCTGGCCGAACTGGTCATGGTGCAGCGGCTCGCGGTCGCGATCGCGGCGACGCGCGGGCTCGACCCCGACGAGCCCCGCCATCTCACCCGCTCGGTGGTCCTCGGCTGAGCGGGACCGACGAAGCACGCGAACCGAACGAACACGGAAACGGCCGGAACACGGAAACGGGCGGAAGGAGCCGGTAGATGCCACTGGTGGCCACCGGGGAGATCGTCGGGACGGCCGCACGCGCCGGGCTCGGCGCGGGTGCGTTCAATGTCATCCAGATCGAGCACGCCCAGGCGATCGTGGCCGGGGCTGAGGCGGCGGGCGCGCCGGTGATCCTGCAGATCAGCGAGAACGCGGTGCGGTATCACGGCGCCCTGGCCGCCATCGGCCGGGCGACCGTGGAGGTGGCCCACGCGGCCCGGGTGCCGGTGGCCGTGCATCTGGACCACGCCACCGGGCCGGAGCTGGTGCGGGAGGCGGTGGACCTCGGCTTCGGCTCGGTGATGTTCGACGCCTCGGCCCTGGCGTACGACGGCAATGTGGCGGCCACCGCCGAGGTGGCGGCCGACTGTCATGCCCACGGGGTGTGGGTGGAGGCCGAGTTGGGCGAGGTGGGCGGCAAGGACGGCGTCCACGCACCGGGCGCCAGGACCGATCCGGCCGAGGCCGCCGCCTATGTGGCGGCGACGGGTGTGGACGCGCTCGCGGTCGCCGTGGGCACCTCGCACGCCATGGTCGTCAAGGCCGCGGTGGTGGATCTGCCGCTGGTCGCGGCGCTGCGCGCGGCCGTGCCCGTACCGCTGGTGCTGCACGGCTCCTCCGGGGTGCCCGAGGCGGATCTGACCCGGGCCGTGGAGGCGGGGCTGACGAAGGTGAACATCGCCACCCATCTGAACGTGGCCTTCACCAAGGCGATCCGCGACCATCTCGCCGGCCACCCCGAGGTGGTCGACCCGCGCCGGTATGTGGCGGCCGCGCGTGACGCGGTGGCGCGCGAGGTGACCCGGCTGCTGAAGCTGGTGCGGGCCATGCGCTGAGAGGCCCTGCCGGAAGGTGCTCCGAACGCCGCCGATTCGCGCGGCATCACGCATCGGCTTTCCCCGGCCGGGTGTATGGCGGGTGTATGGCGGGCGTATTGACATGAGCTTATCAACTCGCCAGGATGCCCGACGAGGTTAGGAAAGGTTCCTAACAAAGGGGTGTCCTATGCGCAAGCGTTTCGCTTTCGTACTCGCCGCGGCCGGACTGCTGGCCGGCTCCGTCACCGCCGGCGCCCATGCCACCACCCGGGGCCCCGCACCGGCCCCCGCGTCCACCAAGGAGGGCACGGTCACCGCGGCGCAGCTGCTCGCCAAGGTGCAGGGCTGTTCACAGATATCCAGCGGCAAGTACCGCACCGACGACGAGACATCGGCCAACATCCCGGTCTGCGGTGCCAATGGCGCGGTCTTCTGGAAGGCCGACATGGACATCGACTGCGATGGCCAGGTGACCTCCCGGTGCAACGAGGACACCGACCCGTGGTTCCAGGACGACACCGCCTTCCACCAGTCGGACGGCGAGCCCCTCATCGCCGACAAGCTGCCGTATGTCGTGGTGCCGAGCCCGAGCTCCACCTGGGACTACACCAAGTCCGGCATCAAGGGCGGCGGTGTGGTCGCGGTCATCTACAACAACAAGGTGCAGTACGCGGTGGTGGGCGACACCGGGCCGACGAACATCATCGGTGAGGCGTCCTACGCCACGGCCAACGCGCTCGGCATCGACCCCGACCCGGAGACCGGCGGCGCCGAATCGGGGGTGACGTACATCGTTTTCAAGAACTCCTCCGTCTCCCCGATCGAGAACCACGACAAGGCCGTGTCGGTCGGCGACGGTCTGGCGAAGCAGTTCATCCAGAACAACTGACCCCGCCACCCGGCGACGGACGGACTGTGGTGCACGGCCCCTGACGGCCGTGCACCACTGTTGTGCGTGCGCGAAGCGACGGCATCGCGGGGCGCGGCCGGAGGGGCGACGGCCGATGACTTTTCCTCAGCCGGGCGGTCTTCACCGATGAACACCACGACAGGAGGTGGACGTTGGCCCGTCCCGAGCCCGAGAAGCCGCCCACGCCGTCCCCGCCCCCGCCGTCCCCGCCCCCGCCGTCCCCGCCCCCGCCGTCCCCGGCCGTGCTGGTCCTGGGCCGGCCGGTCACCCGCGCCGAGGTGGAGCGGCTGTGCGAACGGCTGTCCGCGCTGGCGCGCCGGGCCGGGCCGGGGCCGGTCACCGTGGACGTGGGCGGGGTGGGCCGGCCGGACCTGGCCGTGGTCGAGGCCCTGGCCCGGCTGCGGCTGACCGCAGGCCGGCTGGGGCGCGGGCTCCAGCTCCGCAACGCCTGCGGCGAACTGCGGCGGCTGCTCGCCTGGACGGGGCTGGACGAGGCCCTGACGGCCCCCACGGCGCCGGGTCACCCCCCGGCGTCAGGCCACGCCCTGGGGCTCGAGCTGGGTGGGGAGGCCGAACAGCGGGAAGAGGCGCTCGGTGTCCAGGAAGGAGTTGAGCCCGGTGATCCGGCCGCCTGATATCTCGAGGACCTGAAGCGCCCAGGCCTCATGGCCGCCGTCGGTGCCGCTCGGACGGTACTGGCCGAAGGCGGGCATGCCGTTGGCCACGGTCGGGACCAGGCGCGAGCCGCGGCAGCCGATGCCATGGCCCAGCAGCCACTGGCGGATGTCCTCGTGGCCGCGCAGCCACAGCTCGTACGGCGGCATGGAGAGCGTGGCGTCCTCGTGCAGCAGGGCGGTGAGGGAGTCCAGGTCATAGCGCTCGAAGGCGTCCACATAGCGGGCCAGCAGGGCGCGCTGCTCCGCGTCCAGCGGCTCGACCGGGTCGGAGTCACTGATCTCGCTCGCGGCGAGGGTGGCGCGGGCGCGCTGCAACGCGCTGTTGACGGACGCGACGGTGGTGCCCAGCAGCTCGGCGACCTCGCTCGCCTTCCACGCCAGCACCTCGCGCAGGATCAGCACCGCCCGCTGGCGGGGCGCCAGATGCTGCAGCGCGGCGATGAACGCGAGCCGCACCGCGTCCCGCTGGGCCGCCACCTCGGCGGGGTCTCCCCCGTCCGGCAGCACCTGGCCGTCCGGGACCGGCCCGATCCAGGTGGCCTCCGGCTGCTCGGCGAGCGCGGCCGGAAAGGGGGTGGCCGCGGAGGTCAGATCCATCGGCCGGGCCCGGCGCTTGCTCCCGTTGAGCATGTCCAGGCAGACATTGGTGGCGATGCGGTAGAGCCAGGACCGCAGCGCGGAGCGGCCCTCGAAGCGGTCCAGGCCCCGCCAGGCGCGCACCATGGTCTCCTGGACGGCGTCCTCGGCCTCGAAGGCCGAGCCCAGCATCCGATAGCAGTAACCGGTCAGCTGCGTGCGGTACGGCTCCAACTGGAGCTCGACACCGGTCGCGCCGTCCACCGCCGCCACATCACTCATCGCCACACCTCATCGCTCTTCGGACTCCCATGGCGCAAACGTAGCGGGCACCACTGACAACGGCGCCGACCTGCGGAGACGACAGACGCATCGGGCACCGGACGGGTGACTCAGGACACCGGTCGGGCGCTGACCGCGGCGGCGTGCACCTGATGGCCGCCGCTGGCGATCATCCGCACCTCGTCGCGGTCGCTGATCTCCGCCCGCACGATGCCGGTGTCGTCCGCGTAGACGGGGTGGCCGCCCGGACCGCTGCTGTCCGTACGGTGCACCACCACGACGTCCTCGGTGTCCGGGGCGGTCGCATTCACGAAGATCAGCTCATACCTCTCTCGGATCCGCATCACACCCTCCTCCACACCGACCCGCCCCGTCATCTCAAACCAGGACATTCAACACTATCGCTCGGGCCGGGTGGCGCAAGAGGTTCGGTGGTCACCGCGATGCGGGGGTCACCTCCGCCCCGTCGGCGGCGTCCGCGCCCTCGGCCGCGTCCTCCGCTTGATCCGCTTCAGGGGGCGCTGTCTCCAGCCGCAGCAGCGGCGCCAGGATGGGGCCGAAGAGGGTGGCCGCGGTGATGGACCCCAGGGTGATGGCCCAGGCGACCGGGCCGAGCGGGGTGCAGTCGAAGAACTGGCTGACGCCCGGGGTCTGGATGATGGCCGCGAGCACCGCGGCCGAGCCCAGCCCGGCGATCAGGACGTGCCGGTCCAGGCCGCCCGTGGTCAGGGTCTGCGCCAGCTGGGTGCCGACCAGGGCGGCGAGCGCCACCGTACCGGCCCGGCGGCTTCTGCCGGTGACCCGGGCGCCGGTCCACGCCAGTCCGGCCCCGGCGGCCGTGATGACGCCCCGCAGCAGCATCTCCTTGGTCAGCGCCGCGCCCAGGGAGCGGCTGGGGCCCTCCTTGAGCAGCCGTTCGCCGGTGTGCCCGGTCGGCTCGCGCACCGCGATGGCGAGCGCGGGCGCGAGGTCGGTCAGCAGGTTGACCAGCATGATCTGACGGGCGCTCAGGGGTGTGGTGCCGGTCAGGGCGGAGGTGGCCACGCTGAAGGTGACCTCGCCGAAGTTGCCGCCGATGAGGATGGCGAGGGCCGCGCGCACCGAGGCCCACATGGCGCGCCCCTCCATCAGGGCCGAGACGATCGTCTCCAGGCGGTCGTCGGTGACGACCAGGTCCGCCGCGGCGGTCGCGGCGGGGGTGCCGCGCCGCCCCAGGGCGATCCCGACGTCCGCGAGCCGGATCGCGGGGGCGTCGTTGGCGCCGTCCCCGGTCATCGCCACCACCCGGCCGAGGCGCTGATACGCCTGGACGATCCGGACCTTGTGGTGCGGGCTGCACCGGGCGATCACGTCCACCGTCGGCAGCAGCTCGTCCAGCTCCGCGTCGTCCATCTCGTCCAGCTCCGGACCGGTGCACACCTTCGGCTCGGGGAGGTCCATGATGGGCGCCGCGATGGCGTCCGCGGTGGCGGGGTGGTCACCGGTGAGCATCATGGTCTGCACACCGGACTCGCGCAGCCGAGCGAGGGCCGGGGCGGCGCTGGTGCGCACGGGGTCGGCGATGGCGATGAAACCGAGGAAGTCCAGGTCCCGCACGGCCTCGTCGGTCAGCTCCTCGCCCTCCCGCATCCGCCGCTCGGCCACCGCAAGTACCCGGCGCCCGGCGCCGGCCAGCTCCTCCGCGGTCTCGCCCAGCTTCCTGATGCCCTCCGCGTCCAGTTCGGTGGCCTGGCCGGTGCCCGGGGTGCGCCGCCGGGCGACCCGGTCCAGGACGCCCTCGGGCGCGCCCTTGACGCTGAGCAGCGGACCGTGCACGGTGCGCCCGGTGGTGGCGTGGTAGGCGCGGGAGGGTTCGAAGGGCAGCGCGTCGGTACGGCGCCAGCGGGGCGCTCCGCGCCGCACCCCGACCCCCGCCCGGCGCGCCCCGACGCTCACCGCGCGGTCGGTCTGGTGCGCCATGGGCTCGGCCTGGCGGGCCGGCGGGGTCGCGCGCAGGGCGGCGGCGAGCACCGCCTTACGGGGCAAGTCGAGCCGGTCGGCGGGGAGCGGGCCGCCGCTGTCGCTGACGGCCGCGAGCTGGAGGTTGCCCTCGGTGAGGGTTCCGGTCTTGTCGAAGCACAGCACATCGGCGCGGCCGAGCGCCTCGATGGTGCGGGGGTTGCGGACCAGGGCGCCGAGGTCGGCCAGCCTGCGGGCGGCGGCCAGCTGGGCCGCGTTGACCAGGAACGGAAGCCCTTCGGGGACGGACGCGACGGCCAGGTTGACGGCGGAGGCGAGGTTCTCGGTGAGCGGGAGGCCGTGCAGCAGTCCGGCGCCGGTGACCGCGGCGGCGGACCCGAGCGCGATGGGCACGCTGGACCGGGTGAGCGAGGTCAGCCGCGCCTCGACCCCGGTGACGGGGGCGGCCTGGCGCGCGGTGGCCAGGCTCCGGCCGACCTCGGTGGCCGGTCCGGTGGCCACGACGACGGCCACGGCGCGCCCCGCGGAGACGGTGGTGCCCTCGTAGAGCATCGACCGGCGCTGGGTGATGTGCGCGCCGACGACCGGCGCCGAATCCTTGCTCACCGGGAGGGATTCGCCGGTCAGCGAGGACTCGTCGACCTCGAGTCCCTCGCCCTCGAGCAGCCGGCAGTCGGCGGGCACCACGTCCTCGGGGCCCAGCATGACGATGTCGCCGGGGACGAGGTCCCCGGCGGTCACGAGGCGTTCCGTACCGCCCCGGCGGACCCGGGCGCCGATCGCCGACCGGGCGAACAGCTCGGACAGCGCCCGCTCGGTCCTGACCCGCTGGAATCCGCCGACGAGGGCGGAGATGCCGGTGATGGCGGCCACCAGCGCCGCGTCGGTGCGCGAGCCCACGGCGGCGGCCAAGGCGGCCCCGGCGGCGAGGACCGGGGTCAGGGGGTTGGCCAGCTCCTCGATGAACGCGGCGGGCAGGGTGGTGCGGGTGGGCTCGCCGCGGCGCGGCCCCAGCGCGGCCCGGGCGGTCGCCTCCTCCGGGGTGAGGCCGTCGAGGTCGACGTCCAGGCGCTCCAGCACCCGGGGAACGGGCATCAGATGCCAGGGGACGGTGGTCACCGGCGGGTCCATGGGGCGGGCGAGGAGCTGGCGCGCCCGCCAGTGGCCCAGGGCGAAGGCCAGGGTCCCCCGGTGGTGCCCGCCGCCGCCGCGCGGGCGGTGGTCTGGTTCGGTGCCGCCTGGAGGGCGGCCACCGCGCCGACGGCGCTGCCGCCCGCCGACAGCAGGGCGCTCTCCCGGTCGACCCGCGCGGCCACGCCCACGGCGTCCACGATGAGCCCGGCCGACTCCAGGTCGGCGCCGACGAGCAGATGGGCGCCCCAGGCCGGGGGCTCGCCGTCACGGTGCACGCCGACGCCGCAGTCGGCGGCTCCCAGGGCCCGGCGGTTACCGGAGAGCAGCAGCACCACGGCGCCGTCGGCCTGCAGGGAGCGTACGGAGGCCACGAGGCGGCGGCCGGAGGGCACCACGGCGTCGGCGAAGGTGAAGCCCGTGGGATGGGGCCGGTCGGTGGCCAGGACGATGCGCGATCCCGCCCGGCGGGCGGCGGCCGCCACGGCCTCGGCGCCCGGCACGGTCTGCGGGGCGAGGCCCACCACCGCCTGGAGCCTGGGTCCCCGGGCCAGGCCGAGCACCCGCTCGCTGCCCCTGCGGCGGAGCCGTGCTGCGGCCTGCTGCCCGGTGCGGCCCGTCAGCTCCAGCCGGTCCAGGGAGCCGAGCACCCATCCGCTGTCGTGGCGGGTCTCCAGGGGCTCCTCGGGGTCGAAGAGGCCGAAGAGCCGCTCGGCGGTCCGCTCGGGGTCGGCGCCACCGAGGAGTTCCAGGTCGATGGGCTCGTAGCGGTCGCCGCGCAGCGCCGCCTCGTCCAGCACCACGGTGTCGACCCGGCCCAGCCGCCGCAGACTGCTGCGGTCCATGGCGAGGACGCCGCGCAGGGCGAGAAACTGGCCGACGCTGGTCGCGAACCCCTCCCGGCCGGCCCCCGGCGCCTTGGGCACGGACGAGAACGCGACCGCGAATCCGCGGCGCGGACCGGCGAACGGGGACGCGAGGACGCCGGCCGCGGCCCCGGCGGCCATGGAGCGCTCCGCGAAGCGCTCCACGGTGTCCTGGGGGGGCTTTCCGGGCCGCTCGACCACGATGGGCTCGGCCACCACGTCCTGGGGGCCGTGCACCAGCTGTGGCTCCATCGCCGCCCAGGCCCGGCCCTCCGCCTCCGCCTCCCGCCACAGGGCCATCCGCTGGATGAGGTCGAGCGCGAGCCCTCCGCCCCGGGTGGCCACGCCCTGGGTCAGCGCGGCCAGCACCGGCAGTGCCGCCTCGGTGGGCTGCCCGCGGGTGATGGCCAGGGCCAGCCGCCGCAGGCGGGGGTGGTTCTGGATGATGGACAGGGCCGCGGCCACCTCGGTCGGCAGTTTGAGCCACGGAGTGAGACGCAGGGCGGTGGCGACGCTCAGCCCCACGACGTCCGCCGCCACGACGGCCAGCGACTGGGCCTCCTTCGCCCCGCCGGACGGGTGGCGCGGCTCCGGGGCCCACTCGTCGAACTCCTCGGTGGGCGCGACGGGCTCCTGGACCTCCGCGCGCTCGATCCGTGCGATCAGGTCCTGCTCGGACGGGGGCGGTTTGCCCACGGCCACCACGACCCGCTCGGAGGGCGCGTTGACCCGTGCCCACTGCACCCGCGGATGCTCCTCGAGGGCCCGTTCCACCCGGCGGGCCACCTGCTCACCCCCGATGCCGTGCACCCCGCGGACCTCGATGTAGTACCGCCCCGGGTAGGACCAGACCCCCCGCTGGGAGGGCCGGACCAGCCGCCCGACGGCTCCGGCGGCATCCCGCATACCCGCGGCCACACCGGCCTTGATGGGCGCGAGGAGCTGCAGGGGTGGCAGGGACAGCAGCTGCAGGGGCGCCAGGGGCAGACGCAGCGGTGACAGCGGTGACATCGAGGGAACCTCCGCTCCCCGGGCAGCCTGCCCGGTTCATCCCTATTACCCTGAAATAGGAAGAAGATTCAATACGTCATCACCGTGTGGACGTGAGACCAGTGACCACTCCCGCTACTTCACGCAAGCGCGGCTCCTCGACAGCCGCGAAGAAGACGGCACCGGGGCGCGGCGGCGACAAGTCGACGAAGCCCCGGACCGCGGCAGCCACGTCGGCCACGTCGAAGTCTTCGCAGACGAAGAAGGCGACGAAGACCACCAGGCCATCGAAGACCACGCAGCGGCAGCGGACGGCGAAGGCCGCCAAGGGCGCCATGGAGACGTCGCGCAGCAACGGCAGGCGCAGCCTGACCCTCACGGTGCCCACGCTCGACACCATGGGCCACGCGACGAAGGAGACGCTCGACACCGTCGGCCACGCCACCAGGGACACCCTCGACACCGTGGGTCATGCCACGAAGGAGACCTTCGACACGGTCGGCCACGCCACCACCCGTGCGACCGGGGGCGCGGCCAGGGTGGCACTGAAGCCGGTCGAGATGGCCCGCCGGGTGCTGCCCGCCAAGGGCGGACTCCCGCTGTACGTGGGGCTCGGCGCGCTGGGTGCCGTGGAGGTCATCGAATGGCCGGTGGCCGTCGGCATCGGGGTAGGTTATGCCGTACTGCGCAAGGGCGGCATCATGGCCCCGCCGGCCGAGAAGGGCACCGAAGGCCGCGGCGAGGACCGTTCGAAGAGCAGCCGTTCCAACCGTTCCAACAGCCGCGCCAAGACGCGCAAGTCGGCCAAGGCCGCGGCGTAGCGCTCCTACCGGCGGCTCCCGCCTCCCGCCGGTTCCGTCCGCAAAGCGGGCAGAAAGCGGGCACAACTCTGTTGGAAACGGGCACCCCAAAGTCACTGTAGCGTTGGTATACACCAGGAAGCGGATCTAACACCCGTCACTGAATTCCCCCTGGGGTCCGGCGCATTGCGTGGCCCGCTGTGCGCCGACCCTCCGTCACCTGGGGGTTCACCCGAGACGGACTGACCACTCCGTCACGAACCGACTGAAAGCGGTGACTCCTCTTGGCCCTCCCCCACAGCGCTCAGAGTGCCCCTCGAGTGCCCGGACAGGCAGTGCCCGCCGCCGCCGCGCGGCACGCCACCGGAATGGCCACGCTCGCCCCCGACCTCCATGTGGTGGCCGGGGACGAGGACTTCTGCCGACATTTCGGCGCATCCTCTGCTGAGTTGTGCGGCCGTAGCCTGTTCGACCTGCTGCACCCCAGCACCTCCCCCGTCCTGCGGGAACACTTCTCACGGCTGCACGACGGTAGGCGCACCCGCTTCACCGAGCGCGTCCTCGGCTGCCACTCACGCGGCCAGGTGTTCTCGGGCAAACTGACCGGCACGGCCATCCAGGGCCGGTCCGACCGGCTCTCGGCCATCGTCGTGATGGTCAAACCGGATGACGACCGACCCGAGGAGGCACCGGCCGCCACCGGCCAGAAGCTGCTCTCGCCGCTGGAGGCCCGGATACTCGAGGGAGTGGCCACCGGCGCGTCGACCGTGCAGATGGCCGCCAAGCTCTACTTGAGCAGACAGGGCGTCGAATACCACGTGGGATCGATGCTGCGGAAGATGAAGGCACCCAACCGGGCCGCCTTGGTCTCGCGCGCCTACGCGGCGGGCATGCTGACCGTGGGCACCTGGCCGGCCCGGGTGCGTCCGGAATTCATCAAATGAGGCCGATCATGTGACACCACGTCACTCCGAACAGGCCCGGGGCGGCACCGCCCCGGGCCTGTCGGCTTCGGCCGCCCCCGCCCCTACCGGCCGGTACTCACGGGCCCGGCGTGGGACGCGTCCGCCGCTCAGTAGTCTGGGACGGCCATGCGTTCACTCCCCCACGCGTCGCGCACCGCGCGACAACGCCCCCGCCCCCGGCTGCCACGCGGCCTTCTGTCCGCCGTGGCGGCCGCGTGCGCCATCGTGACCGCCGCGGGGTGCGCGGCCCAGTCCGGGGTGCGGGACGACGGCGCGGCGCCCTCGCTGTCGGCACCGGCCAGCGCGGTTCCGCTGTGGCCCCAGTACACTCCCTCGGCCGCGTCGTCGCCCCGTCAGAAGCCGGACTTCGACCGCTATCTGCCGGTGAGCAGACTCCGGCTGCCCTCGGGCGGACTGACCGCCGTCTCCGCGCAGGCCCTGCTGCTCAACGACCCCAATGTGCCGGCGCTGGTGCAGAAGGAGATCTCCGTGTGCCCGGGCAGTGGCGACTGCCCGCTGCGGGGCGCCGTCCACCGCGATCTGACCGGCGACGGCAAGGACGAACAGGTGGTGGCGGTCGATCTGCCGAGACTCGATCGGACGCTGCTTCAGGTCTACACGGCCTCGGGCCGCACGGTCCGCCCCGTGCTGATCTACTGGGGCCCGCCGGGGCTCACCGGCGAAACCTTCGGCCGCGATCTGCTGATCAGCGCGACCGGCGAGGACGGCCGGGTCACCACGCGCTTCCGCTGGAACGGCCGCGTCATGGCGGCCGTGACCCCCGAGGACGGCGCGGGCGCCCGGGCGACCGAGCCGGGGGCCGGCCCCGAGGCCGTACCGGAACCACTGCCGGACGGCGCCGGCACGGCGGCCCCGGGCCCCCGTACGGAGAAGAGGGCGACGCGATGACCACCGGCTTCCTCCCACCCGGCCCCGCCCCGGGCACCGGCTCCCCGACCGAGGCACATCTGCTGCTCGTCGAGGACGACGAGGTGATCCGCAATACGGTGCGGATGGCCCTGGAGCGCTACGGCTTCACGGTGTCCACCGCGGGCGACGGTCTCACCGGGCTGGAGATTTTCCGTGAGAAGCAGCCCGACCTGCTCCTCCTGGATGTGATGCTGCCCGAGCTGGACGGCATCGGACTGTGCCGCAGGGTCCGCGAGTTCAGCCTGGCACCGATCCTGATGATGTCCGCGCGCGGGGACGCCCTCGACGTCGTCTCCGGTCTCGAAGCGGGTGCCGACGACTATGTGATCAAGCCGTGCGAGAGCGCGGTCCTGGTGGCCCGTATCCGCTCGCTGCTGCGCCGCGCCTCCTTCACCCCCGCGGCCCGCGCCCCGCACGCCGAGACGCGGAACGGGGCCGTGGAGCCGGACGGCGCGGCCGGGCCGGACACCCTCGTCTTCGGCGATCTGACCATCGACACCCTCGGCATGGAGGTGCGCCGCGCGGGAGAGCCGCTCGCCCTGACCCCCACCGAGCTGCGGATGCTGCTGGAGTTCGCCGGCTCGCCCGGTGTGGTGCTGGAGCGCCGTACGCTGCTCAGCCGGGTCTGGGACCACGCGTGGCAGGGCGACACCCGGGTGGTCGACCTCCATGTGCAGCGGCTGCGGGCGAAGATCGGCGCCGAACGGATCGAGACGGTCCGCGGCTTCGGATATAAGCTGCGGCGCTGAGATGACGCTGAGATGGCGGATCGTGGCCCTGGTGGCGGCCGCGACCTGTGCCGCGGCGGCGGCGGTGGGGGTGCTGGTGCACCACGCCTCACGCGACCGCGAACTGTCCCAGGCGCGCGACGGGGCGCGGACCACGCTCGACCGTGCCGCGCTCAGCTACGCCCGCACCGGCGGCGTCCAGGGATCCGGTGCGGTGATGGACGCCCCTGGGCTGCCCCCGGGGCTGCGGCGGCTGGTGAAGAAGGGCCATCAGGGCACCGAGTTCACCACCGGCCCGGACGGACCCGCGATGTGGGCGGCCCGGCCCGCCGACGGCCAGATCCTGTCCGTACGCGTCGACATGAGCACCGCGATGCGCAACATCGGCGCGCTGGACACCAACATCATCCTGGCCGGGCTGATGACCACCGCCGTGGTGCTGCCCCTGGGCGTGCTGACCGCCGAGCGGATGAGCCGGCGGCTGCGGCTCGCGGCGGCCACCGCGCGGCGGATCGCGGCCGGGGACCTGGACGCCCGGATCTCCGCCGCCGCCCGGCCGCACGACGAGATCGCCGAGATCTCCGGGGCCGTGGACTCGATGGCCGCCGCGCTGCAGGAGCGGCTGCTCGACGAGCAGCGGTTCACCGCCGATGTGGCGCATGAGCTGCGTACCCCGCTGATGGGCCTGGTCACCGCCGCCGAGCTGCTCCCGCCGGGGGAGGCGGCCGGGTATGTGCGCGACCGGGTGCGGGTGTTGAGCACACTGGTCGAGGATCTGCTGGAGATCTCCCGGCTGGACGCGGGCGCCGAGGAGGCCGATCTGTCCCCCTGCCCCCTGGGGCCCGTGCTCGACGAGGCCATCGCCGGCACCGGGCTGTCGGCACACCTGCGCACCGACGGGGCGAAGGACGGCGAGCCGCAGGACCCCGCGGACGGCCCGAAGGTGTGGACCGACCCCCGCCGGCTGACCCGCATCGTCACCAATCTCGTGGTCAACGCCCATCGCCACGGCCGCGAACCGGTCGAGGTGACGGTGGCGGCGGACGGCCGGACCGTAACCGTCCGCGACCATGGCACCGGCTATCCCGACGATCTGCTGGAGAAGGGCCCGCAGCGGTTCCGCACCGGGGTCCGGGAGCGGGGCCGGGGCCACGGTCTCGGGCTGACCATCGCGGCGGGACAGGCTCAGGTCATCGGCGCCACGCTGCGGTTCGGCAACGCACCGGACGGCGGCGCGATCGCCACGCTGCGCCTGCCCGAGCGGCCCGAGCCGGGACCGATACACGGCTGATACACCGTCGAGCGGAAGTCGAGAAGCGGCCGAGCCCCGGCCGAGATCGCCCGTTGCCGTTCCGAAGATCTTCGCTGAGGAGGATGGCGCCGACCCCCGCGAATCCTCGCGGCCGGGATCGACAGAGGAGCAATCGGCATGGCAGGTCCCCTCACGGCACTACGCGAACGGTTCACCCCGGACTCGGAGCAGGCGCCGCGGGACACCAGACCCCCTGGCCGACAGCGCGGCGCGAGGAGACGCGGAAAGCCGAAGCGGACCGGCATCCGGCGGTTCTTCACCTGGCGGAAGCTGATCGCCTATGTGGCCGCCCTGTGCGCCCTGCTGATCGGGGCGTTCACCGTGCTCTACTACTCCATCGACGTTCCCAAGGCCAACGCCCAGGCGAAGGCGCAGAGCAACATCTACAAGTACAGCGACGGCACGATCCTCGCCCGCACCGGTGAGATCAACCGCGAGATGGTCACCCTCGACCGGATCCCCACGGGCGTGCAGCACGCGTTCGTCGCGGCGGAGAACAAGTCCTTCTACAAGGACTCGGGCGTGGACCCGATGGGCATTCTGCGAGGGCTGGTCAACACCGTGGCCGGCAAGGGCACCCAGGGCGGGTCGACCATCACCCAGCAGTACGTCAAGAACTACTACCTGAGCCAGGAACAGACCGCCAGCCGCAAGATCAAGGAGCTGGTGATCTCCCTCAAGGTCGACCGGCGCAACTCCAAGGAGGACATCCTCGCGGGGTATCTGAACACCAGCTACTTCGGCCGCGTGGCCTACGGGATCCAGGCCGCCGCCCGCGCGTACTACGACAAGGACGTCGACGACCTCACGGTCGAGCAGGGCGCGTATCTGGCGGCGCTGGTGCAGGCCCCCAGCCAGTACGACTGGGCCGTCGCGAGCCCGAAGGCCAAGCGTCTGGTCACCCGGCGCTGGAACTACGTGCTGGACAACATGGTCGACATGCACTGGCTGGACCCCGCGCAGCGCAAGCACATGCGCTTCCCCGTGCCGGTCGACCCCAAGCCCGCCCCCGGTCTCGGCGGCCAGGCCGGCTATCTCGTGGACGCGGCCCGCAATGAGCTGATCGCCTCGGGCGTCAGCGAGCAGGAACTCGCCGCGGGCGGCTGGACCATCACCCTCAACGTCGACCCGGCCAAGCAGCGTGCGCTGGAGAAGACGATGCGGCAGGGCCTCGACGGCCCCGCCAAGGGGAAATCCCGGGCGGCCGGTTCCGCCGAGGAGAAGCAGGCCCGTGCGGACGCCGCCGCCACCCAGGGCGGCGCGGTCTCGGTGGACCCGAAGAACGGGCGGATCCTCGCGCTCTACGGCGGCCGGGACTACACCCGGCACTATCTGTCCAACGCGACCCGCGGCGACTACCAGGTGGGCTCCGCCTTCCAGCCGGTCACCGATGCCGCCGTCATGGACGCCAAGATGCGCAACGGACCCGCCGCCGGCGGACTGCCCGAGATCAAGCGCACCGCCCGGGCCCTCGGCATGGACACCGACGGCGGCTTCGGCACCAAGGAGTCGGTCGGGCTGGGGCTGATGGGTTCGAGCCCGCTGAAGATGGCCGGTGTCTACGCCTCGTTCAACCACCAAGGCGAGCGGGTCACCCCGAGCATCGTGAAGTCCGCACGGCGCGGCGACGAGACGGCCGGGCTGCCGAAGGCGGTGGGCGATCGGGCGATCGCCCCGGCGGCGGCCCAGCAGGTCACCCGGAATCTCCTCATGGACGGCGGCAAGGACGCGGTACGCGCCGTCAGGCGGCCCTCGGCGGGCAAGGGCGGGGTCTCCGACGACAAGAGGGCGGCCTGGTACGTCGGTTACACCCCGGACCTGGTCACCGCGGTCGCCCTCTTCGGCGAGGACGCCGAGAAGCGCAAGCAGATCCCGCTGAAGAACGCCAGTGCCCAGCGGGTCGCCGACCTCTGGAGCGACTACACCGACCAGGCGCTTCGCCATGCGCCCGCGGCCTGGTTCGACTTCGGCGCCGAATCCGGGGTGATTCCGAACCCGGCCCAGGCGGGGCCTACCGGACGGTGAGGGCGGCAGCGAAGCCGCCGGCCAGGGTCGCGGCCCCGAGGAGGCAGACCAGGAGCAGCCGGCGCCGCAGCGTGCGGTAGACCTCCTGGTACTCCGCCCGCAGCTCCTCACAGCGCCGCACCACCTTGCGCAGGGTCTGCTCGGTGACGGCCAGCTGGTCCTGGAGGTAGAGCCGCTCGACCTCCGCCCGCTGGGCGGAGGTCAGCCAGTCGAGCCGCGCGGTGAGGCGGCGGGCCCGCTCCCGGGCCGCGTCCCGCTCCGTCTGCAGCAGCAGATAGCCCTCGATCTGGTTGATTCCGGCGGCGATACCGGGGGGCTCGGCGGCTCTGGCCATACTCACGCCACACTCTCCTTCTGGCCGACATCGGGATGGTGCAGATCGAACGCGGGGGATTCGGAACGGATCTTCGGCAGGCTGACGAAGTTATGGCGCGGCGGCGGGCAGGAGGTCGCCCATTCCAGGGAACGGCCATATCCCCAGGGGTCGTCGGTGACGACCTTCTCGCCGTACTTGGCAGTCTTCCAGACGTTGTAGAGGAACGGCAGGAACGACAGGCCGAGGACGAAGGAGCTGATGGTCGAGATGGTGTTCAGGGTGGTGAAGCCGTCGGCCGCCAGGTAGTCGGGAATTCTACGGAGCATTCCCTCGGCGCCCAGCCAGTGCTGCACCAGGAACGTGCCGTGGAAGCCGAGGAAGAGGGTCCAGAAGGTGATCTTTCCCAGCCGCTCGTCGAGCATCTTGCCGGTGAACTTGGGCCACCAGAAGTGGAATCCGGCGAACATCGCGAAGACCACGGTCCCGAAGATGACGTAGTGGAAGTGGGCCACCACGAAGTAGGTGTCCGAGACATGGAAGTCCATCGGCGGCGAGGCCAGGATCACGCCGGTCAGACCGCCGAAGACGAAGGTGATGAGGAAGCCGATCGCCCAGAGCATCGGCGTCTCGAAGCTCAGCGACCCCTTCCACATCGTGCCGATCCAGTTGAAGAACTTGATACCGGTGGGCACCGCGATCAGGAACGTCATGAAGGAGAAGAACGGCAGCAGCACACCGCCGGTGACATACATGTGGTGCGCCCAGACGGTGACCGAAAGGCCCGCGATGGAAATCGTCGCCGCGATGAGCGAGATATAGCCGAACATCGGCTTCCGGGAGAAGACCGGAATGACCTCGGAGATGATGCCGAAGAACGGCAGGGCGATGATATAGACCTCCGGATGGCCGAAGAACCAGAAGAGATGCTGCCAGAGCAGCGCCCCGCCATTGGCCGCGTCGAAGACATGCGCGCCGAATTGGCGGTCCGCCTCCAGGGCGAACAGCGCGGCGGCCAGCACCGGGAAGGCCAGCAGCACCAGTACACCGGTCAGCAGCACATTCCAGGTGAAGATCGGCATACGGAACATCGTCATGCCCGGAGCGCGCATGCAGATGATCGTGGTGATGAAGTTGACCGAGCCGAGGATGGTACCGAAGCCGGAGAGGGCCAGACCCATGATCCACATGTCCGCGCCCACCCCCGGCGAGCGCACCGCGTCCGACAGCGGGGAGTAGGCGAACCAGCCGAAGTCGGCCGCGCCCTGCGGGGTCAGGAACCCGCCCACCGCGATCAGCGAGCCGAAGAGATACAGCCAGTACGCGAACATGTTCAGCCGCGGGAACGCCACATCGGGCGCACCGATCTGCAGCGGCATGATCCAGTTGGCGAACCCCGCGAACAGCGGGGTCGCGAACATCAGCAGCATGATCGTGCCATGCATCGTGAACGCCTGGTTGAACTGCTCGTTCGACATGATCTGCAAACCCGGCCGGGCCAGTTCGGCGCGCATCAGCAGCGCCATCACCCCGCCGATGCAGAAGAAGGCGAACGAGGTGATCAGGTAGAGCGTGCCGATCGTCTTGTGATCGGTAGTGGTCAGCCATCTGACGGCCGTGGACCCTGGGCCGGGGCGGCGCGACGGCGGGGCGGCCGGCGCCGCCGCGACAACGGTGTTGTTCCTCATGACCGCTAGGTGTCCGGCACTCCTCGAACCGTCACCGCGAGAGCTGTTGCCTATTTCTCGCTCCGGGGTGTGATGATCCGAGGTGTGCCGGACACCTTCGGATCATGAGCACCGACGACGCCTTCGACGCCGCCTACCGTGAGCATTACTGGGCGGTCAGCCGTTTTGTGGCACGGCGGCTGGACGACCAGGCATGGGAGGTCGAGGAGGTGGTCGCCGAGGTCTTCGCGGTGGCCTGGCGGCGCCGGGCCGAACTGCCCGAGTCACCGCTGCCGTGGCTGTACGGGGTGGCCCGGCACTGTCTGGCCAACACCGTGCGCGGCAAGGGCCGTTACCGCAGGCTGCTGGCCAAGCTGGGACACCACGAGGTGACGCGCGGTGGGCGGACCGTGGCGAGCCCGGACGCGGAGCGGCCGGGTTCCTGGGTGCTGGAGGCGCTGGCCCGGCTCGCCGAGGCCGACCAGGAAGTGCTGCGGCTGACGGTATGGGAGGAGCTGACCGTCGAGGAGCTCAGCACCGTGCTGGGGTGCGGCCGGTCCGCCGCGGCGATGCGGCTGCACCGGGCACGGCGGCGGCTGCGGGAGCAGATAGAGACCCTGCGCCGGGACGACCGGGTCTCGCTGGGGTGCACGAGCGGCAAGAGCGACATGGCCGACTGGGCTGACAGGGCCGACAAGGCCCACAAGGGTGGACACGCATGACCGACGAACTGGATCTGCTCCGCGAGGCCGACCCCGTGTCCGCCGACACCGGCCCCTGGCGGGACCGGCCGCTGGACGCGCGCGCCGAGCTGCTGCTGCGGCGGCTGCCGTCCCAGGACCAGGGGCGCCGTACCGTCCGGCGCGCGGTCTGGAGCCTGGAGGCCGTGGCGGCCGCGACGATCCTCGCCCTCGCGCTGACCGTCTCGGGCACCGGCTCCTCCCCCGCCGTGGCCGCGCCCAGACCACTGGTGGCACATGCCTCCCGTGCGGATGTGCCGCTCGCCGAGATCCTCCGGCGGGCACGGGCCGCGGCCGAGGGCTCCACCGAGAAGAGCCGGCGGGGCAGCCATCTGCGGACCTGGTCGCTGAGCATGGAGTCGGGGAAGGACGCGGTGACTCTTCCGCAGGAGTCCTTGAGCCGCTGGAACGCGGACGGCAGCGGTTCGCTCCTGGAAGTGGCCATCGATCCGCGCCACCCGGACCGCCCGGTGATCACCGACGGTACGCCGCCACGCGCGGTCCACGACGGCAAGGTGCTGCGCGATGAGAAGTATCCGGCCGGTATCAACGGCGCCAACGAGAGCTACTTCGAGGCCCCTCCGGCCGGGGCCCGGGCGCTGCGCGCCTACCTCGCCGTCTGGTCCCCGGGCGCGGACCGCGACCCGGGGGAGCTGATCTCGGCCGTCGAGTCGTTTCTCGCGGTGTGGACTCCCGGTCCGCGCCAGCGGGCGGACATCGTCACCCTGCTGTCCCGGATCGAGGGGCTGCGCCCGGCGGGCAGGGTCATCGACCGGCTCGGCCGGGAGGGGCAGGCGTTCCGGTTCACCCCCGCTTCCGCCGGGATGCGGAAGCTGATCGTCCTCGATCCGGACGACGGCAGCGTGCTGGACATCGAGGAGACCGTCACCCGGGACGATCCGGAGTACCGGCTGAAGGCGGGCGACGTGATGTCCTACAAGGCGTGGGTGTCCTGATCGGGCGGACGCGAGGGCGCCGAGCGGGCCACGGGTCGCCGCGGAGACACGTCAGTCGCCGTCCCGCTGGCAGTGGGGGCACCACAGGCTGGTCCGCCCCGCGATCCGGCCGCGGCGCAGCGGATGGCCGCAGCGGGGGCAGTGCGGGTCCGAGTCGTCGCGCTGTCCGGTGAGCCAGTCCGGGTGGTCCGGCACCCGCTCCGCCCGCACCGAGGCGCGCAGCACCTCGCGTATCGCGGTGTGGAGCCGTTCGCGGTCGTCGTCGGTCAGCGCGTTGGCCGGCCGCTGCGGGTGGATCCGGGCCCGCCACAGGATCTCGTCGCCGAGCAGGTTGCCGAGCCCGGCGATCACGGTCTGGTCGGTCAGGGTGGCCTTGACGCGTCCGCGCCGCCCCGCCAGCAGCCGGTCGACATCGGCCCGGCTCAGGGAGAGGGCGTCCGGGCCCTGATCGCCGAGGATCCGGTCGACGTCGGCGTCGGTGGCGGCGAGCCAGATGCCCTGAAGTTTGCGCTGGTCCTCGTAGCCGAGGCGGTGGCCGTCGTCGAGGTCGAAGGCGACGCGCTCGAACCGGCCGGCCGGTTCGGATTCCGCCCCGCAGACCAGCCGCCCGGTCATGCCGAAGTGCACCATGACCGTGGGCCCGTCGGTGGGGGCGATCAGCCACTTGCCGTGGCGGCGCGGTGCGGCGAAGCGGCGGCCCTTGAGATCGCGCTTCAGTCGCTGCGCGGTCACCCCGTGCAGCACCCCCGCATCGGCCACCTCCGCCCGCTCGACGCGGTGGCCCTGGGCGCAGGAGGCCAGCGTTCGCCGGAACCCCTCGACATCCGGTAGCTCGGGCATAGCGTCAGGCTACGCCCGGGGCCTCCGTCGCGCGTTATGGAGAACCACCCCTTTGGGGGCTTTCATCAGATAAGGTCCAAGTTATGCGATTCATGCGCTTCGCCCCGGGGGCGAGCGGTCGCAGCCATACGCTGTTCGCGGTCATACGGTGTCTGCCGTTCCTGGTCCTGGCGGCGGTGCTCAGCATTGAGCTCTCCCCCGCGCACACCCTCTACACCGGCCCCCTGCTCTCCCCGGCGCCGGCGCTGGCGGCGGTGACCATGGGGCCGTTCGGCACCGGCGGTGTGGCGCTGGTGGCCACCGCGGTGAGCGCGATCACCGCCACCCACAACGACGTGTGGGGCACCGAGACGGTGTACGCGAATCTGCTGGCCCTGCTGGTGGTGGCGGTGGCGAGCGTGGCGACCAGCGCGGTGCGGGTGCGCCGCGACCGCGAGCTGGCCCATATCCGCCGGATCGCCGAGGTCTCCCAGAACGTGGTGCTGCGGCCGCTGCCCGCCCGGATCGGTGTCGTGAACACCGCCAGCGTCTATATGGCGGCCGAGCGCGGAGCGCAGATCGGCGGGGACCTCTACGAGGCGATGTGCACCCGCTACGGAGTGCGGCTGATCGTCGGCGATGTGCGGGGAAAGGGGCTGGCCGCGGTGCGCTCCGCCGCGGCCGTGGTGGGCGCCTTCCGGGAGGCGGTGCACTACGAGCAGGACCTGGCCGAGGTGATGCACCGCTGTGCGGCCGCGCTGGCGCGCGAGTACGAGCTGCTGGACCGCTCGCAGCTCCAGGACCCGCAGGAGCTGGAGGAGCAGTTCGTCACCGTCCTCCTCGCCCAGGTGTCGGACGAGTCGCTGGTCGAGCTGATCAACCGCGGCCATCCGCCGCCCCTGGTGATGCGCGAGCGCAAGGTGCGCTCCCTGGACCCGGCGCGCCCGCTGCCGCCGCTCGGCCTGGAGGAGTTCCTCAGCCCTCCCCCGATCTGCGTCGAGACCTTCCCGTTCCTCCCCGGTGACCGGCTGTTGTTGCACACCGACGGCGTGGTCGAGGCCCGCAACCACTACAACGAGTTCTTTCCGCTGCACCAGACCATGGAGACGCTGGACGGCGCCACCCCGGGCGAGTACCTGGACCGGCTGCGCCACGCCCTGGTCCGGCATGCCGAGGGACGGCTGGCGGACGACGCGGCCATGGTCCTCATCGAGCGGGCCATCGGCGGCGCGCGGCGGCCGTTCCTCTGAGCGGGCATCCACCGTGCCGTCGGCCGGTGTTGGCCACTTCGGCATGGGTTGACGCCCTCGCGGAGCGCGACGACACTGTCAGGGACGGTCACGATTGTCAGCGCCCACCGTGCGGAACCCCCGCTCAGATGGGTCATCGGCCCCGGCTCGCTGACAGGCAACCCTTCTCCCGCGACGGGGTGCCCCCGGGTGACGACCAGGTTCCGTCGGCGTGGACGGGACAAGCGCGGTCTCGCTGCCTCGCGAGCCCCCGATGATGGGATCGGTGAGATGCCCAGGACCGACAGCGACGGGGACGGCGCCCGTCGGCGTCCCCGGCCGTGGTCCCCGCTCCGCCGTCTTCTCCTCCTGACCAGGCGTCTCCACATCGACCTGCTGCGCATCTGCAGCGCCGCCAGTCCAGCCGTCTGAATCGACGCGGTCACCGAGCGCGGCCCAGCGCGCCGGGGTCGGGGATGTCCCGGCACCCTCCCGGCGAACGCGCCGCGCGGGCCTCCCTTCCGTTGCGCCATCGGCGCCGCCCAGACCGGCGGGCCGGGGCTCCGTCCTTGCCTTGGAGAGCCATGTCCCAGACGTTTCCGGTCAGTTCAGGTCCTGCCGCTCTTCTCGATCCCGACCCCTGCTCGCCCGGCCCCCGGATCGACCCGCCCGCCGCGCCGCACCGCTTCCGCAGCCGCATCGGCGTGGACCTCGCCGGTGGCTTCTATCCGGTGCCGCATCGCTATCGGCTCTATCTCTCCGCGAGCTGTCCGCTCTCGCTGCGCGTCTCCATCACCCTCGATCTGCTCGGGCTGCGGGACACCGTCGCCACCGCCCTCGTCGGGCTCCCGGACGACACTCCCGAAGCGTTCGCCGCACTGCGCGGGGCCTACGAGGCCACCTGGCACCGCTACGGCGGACCGGTGGACGCGCCTGCCCTCTGCGACGGCTGGACCGGACGTGTCGTCAGCAACCACACACCCGACATCCTGCGCGACCTCGCCGGCCATCTGAGCGACCATGGCGGACCGGGGCGTCCCCGGCTGCGCCCGGCGCCCCGCGCCACGGACATCGACGCACTTCGGGAACTCCTCGACGAGGACATCACCCACGCCGCGCGGCAGGCCGGGACGGCGCACGAGGCGGAGTGCCGGGACGCCGCGCTGGAGCGGCTGCTGACCGCCCTCGGCCGGCTCGACCGCAGGCTGGCTGTCGCGCCGTACGCACTGGGCGACGAGCTGACCGCCGCCGATGTGGACCTGTGGGTGGCCCTCGTCCAGCTCGACACCGAGCACCGGCTCCACCTGGACGCCGACGCGGCCCAGCGGGTCTCCCGCCATGAACAGCTGCGCGCCTATGTGCGGCGGTTGCACGCCCATCCGGCTTTCCACACCACGATTCCGGAGGCCCTCCAGGACGACGTGTCCTGAGCGCGCGTCCCGGACCAGGCGCCCTGTCCGGCGGCTCGGCTCAGGACAGGGCGGCCCGGGCTCAGGACAGGGCGGCCCGCTCAGGACAGGGCGGCCCACTCAGGACAGGGCGGCCCGGGCGTCGCCGAACTCGCCCATCGCCCCGGCCACGATGGCCTCCAGCCGGGCGTGGTGGGCGCCGCGCCAGTAGACCCGCTCGCAGAGCGTGCAGCGGGCGAAGACCTCATACGTGCGCCGGGTGCCGTGCTGGAGCAGCTCCCGGACCGACTCCTTGTCGGCGTCCTCCAACGGGCCGTTGCAGGCGGTGCAGCGGGTCCAGGGCGCCAGGCTCGGGGTGAACCGGCCGAGGACGTCCCGCAGTTGCTCATCCGGGCGGTCGCTGTAGACATACGCCCCGGCCCACAGCTCACGGCGGCGCAGCAGCCCCCGGTCGCGGGAGAGCAGCACCCGGCGCTGGGCGGCGGAGCGCGCGGCCAGCTCGGGGTCGCCGATGTCCTCGCTCTCGTACGCGGCGTCCACGCCCAGCAGCCGCAGCCGGCGCGCGAGCGTCCCCAGGTGCACATCGAGCAGAAAGCGCAGCGGCGCGCCCGGCACCCGCTGCGGGCGGATGACCGGATGGACCTCCACGGTCTCCCCCGCGCTCGGCACATGCGAGACGGCGGTCTCCTCGCCGTTCACCACCAGCCGGCCGACCTCGGTGAGCGGGACCCCGAGTGACTCGACGACATGGCCGAGGGTGGAGGCGCCGTCGGTGACCACGGCCGTCCAGGGCCGGCGCCGCTCCTGGACGGCGAAGAATCGCAGTTCAGGGGCGAGGCTGAGGTGGATCTCGGGTCCGTTCACACCGCCAGCATGCCAGGCGCGCCCGGCCCGAGGCGACGGCGGTTCGGGTCCGCCCCGGGCTTGACGATCATGGAAGCGGTCATCGGCGGGAACGCGTCCCACCAGGGCCGCGGGCCGCGCCCGCGTGATCGTCGGCGGGGGCGTCAGTCCACCGGTGGGGCCGCCTTGGCCCGGTCGCGCCGCCGCTTGCGGCGCCAGGCCACCATCCGCAGATACTCCTCGTACAGCACCCGGCCCAGCAGCGCGCCGCCGAAGACCACATATCCGACGCCGACCAGCCAGGACTGGACGACCAGGACGGTACCGACCGGACCGTAGGAGACGGCGTTGGAGGCGATCAGCGGGGAGAACACCAGCTGGGAGAAGACCCGCAGCCCCAGCAGCCCGACGCCGGTGGCCAGCGCGCCGGGCAGCAGGGCGCCCCAGCTGATCCGCCCGCCGAGGAGCAGCCGCTGTGACCACCAGAAGAACAGCACCGTGCCCAGCACCGCCACCAGCACCCGCGAGATGCCGGGCTCCAGATGGGCGGAGAGCAGCAGATAGCAGATCAGCACCACGAACCAGACGAGATGGCGCCAGGCGGTGTGCCAGCGGCCGGCCGGAAGCTCCCACACCTTCTCGTAGCCGACCTGCAGCACCGTGCCGAAGCGCAGGCTGAAGACGGCCAGCGTGGCCAGACCGAAGGCGGTGGTGGACTCCAGCGCCTGCTTGGGCGGGGCGAACAGCTCCTGCACCTCGTCCCGTGAGGTCGGGGAGAGCCCGAGGCCCTCGGCCAGCCACTGGGCGAATCCGAGCCGGTCCACCGGATCGGCCGCCGCGACCACGATCAGCAGGGGCACCAGGGTGAGAAAGCCCAGGGCGGCGAAGCCCATCGCACGGTGCAGCAGTTCGAATTCACTGCCCCGCCGCCATCCGCGTCCGATCGCGGACCGGTGGAACGCGTCCTCCAGCCGCCGCCACCATCTGGGCCCCCGGGAGCCGGACGCGGACCGATGCTCGGACATACACCCACTCCCCTACCGGCGCCACCGGCTCAGCCCCCGGCAGGCGGGAACGCGCGCCGGGCGGCGCGCGCGCCACGGGCCCCCCTCGGCAGGGGTGTCGGTCGGTACGGGTGTCGGTCGGGCTTGTCCATCCATGCCTTGTACGCCTCGGCACCCATCTGCGCTGGACGCCCCGCGGATCGATCGTTTTGTCCAGGAAGTTTTCGTTTGATCCAGATTACCCGCCGAGCGCCGGCCTCTCACGCCGTGGCCATGACCGGGGCCCCGCTGTCCGCGTCGATGACGCTGACCCGGACGGCGGGCTCGCGCACCGTGTCCAGGCTGGCCGCGGCGTCCACCGCGAAGAGCACCAGAACGGGCCTCGCGGCCGTGCCGCCACCGTGCACTCCGGCGAACTGGAGGATGCGCCAGCCGCCGTCGTCCCAGTGGTCCAGCAGCGCGGAGCGCACCACGCGGGAGGCGCTCTGCCAGGCGCGCGAGCGCTCCAGCAGTTCGACGGTCGCGGCGACCGGGACCGCCGCCGGGGTTCCGGTCGCGCCGAGCGGATGTCCGGCCGCCGCGAGGCGGTTTCCGGTCGCGGCGAGCGGGTGTCCGGCGATCCGCAGTCGCAGTCGGCGCAGCGGCATCCGCCAGCGGCGGTCCGGATCGGCGGACAGGGCCGTCAGAACCGCCGCCGCGGCCAGGACCAGACACAGTGCCGCGGCCGGACGGCGGGCCGCCGCGGTCCACCAGGGCTGCTGGGCCAGGGCCGCCACGACCCCGCCCGCGAGAACCGCGGCGGCGCGGGCGAAGGCGCGCCAGGTGAGGGGGGCGTCCTGCCGTGCCGTACAGCCGCAGGAGGAGCCGGGCGCGACGGCGCGGGCATAGCCGAGATAGCCGAGGAAGCCCGCGCCGAGGAGTGCGGCCGCCGCTCCCGGCAGCGGGGTGGCGGGTGGCGCCAGCAGCGCGGCGGCGAGGAGGAGTTCGACCGCGCCGAGGGCGCGGAGGACGAGCGCGGCCCGGCCGCCGTCGCGCAGCAGCCGTGCGAGCGCGGTACGGGGCGCCTGCCAGGCGGTGCCCCGGCCGAACAGCTTGCCCGCCCCGGCCGGTCCGAGCACCCCGGCGAGCACCAGCGGGGCCAGGGCGCAGACCAGGGCGCTCACCGCCGCCTCCCCGCGCCGGGCGCGACCGCGACCCGGACGAGGTCCACGGAACCGTCGGACGGCCGCCACGCGCCCAGGACCTGAGCGCTCTGCCCGATGGTGAGCCGGGACAGATCGGCGGTGGGCGAGGCGTCGCCGTACGAGGCGCTGGTGGTCTGCGCCATGAGGTTGCCGACGATCTCGTGCTGCCCGTGGGCGAGATGCAGCCGGGTCTTCTCGATACCGCGGATGGTGGCGTGGAGGTTCACGATGTTGACCCACACCGCGTCGGCGGCGAGGGTGCCGTCGGGCAGGGGGAGGCCGCGGGCGTAGAGCCCGTCGCCGGTCTCGATGTCGGTCGCGGTGGTGGCGCGGGCCTTCCAGACGCTGGTGGCGTTCGTGACCCGCACCCGGGAGTGGTCGCCGTAGGAGCCCGCGACCTCCAGGACGTCCTGGTTGATCGCGGTGATCCGCCCCTCGGCGAAGGCGCTCTCGGCGACCGCGGGGTCCAGGGGGCGGATGGGTGCGGCGAAGGCGGCGTCGGCGTCCACGGCGCCCAGGGCGGTCGCCCCGATGACTCCGGTGCCGAGGGCTCCCGCGCTCAGGGCTCCCGTGGTCAGAGCTCCCGTGCCGATGACGGTGGCGCCGCGGAGGGCGGCGGCGGTGAGGAAGCGACGGCGGTCGAGGGGGTCGCCGGTTCGGTACGCGCTCATGGCCGGGCCCGCCTCATTCGAAGATGGAGACCGGCAGAGTGCCGGAGCTCAGGCTGCCGATGGCGGAGAAGGCGGCGGGGGTGAGGTCGATGACGCGGTTGGTGCGGCAGACCCCGTCGCAGCAGGTGGACTCGGAGCAGAAGCTGCGGGTACGCGGGCCGCAGTCGCTGACGGTGACACAGACGCTCGCGCCCGAGCAGTCATGGCGCACCTTCATCACGGAGCCGCAGCCGCGCCGGGGTATGTCCTCGCCGCACAGGTCCGGCCGGGTGATGTCCCAGCACGCCTTGGAGGCGTTGGGCCAGGCCGCCTGCAGGGCGCTGGAGCGGCAGGTGCCGCACGCGCCGCCGCCCGCCGAGGCGCACGGACCCCAGGCGTTGCCACAACAGAACCAGGTGGCCTCGCCGTTCCAGAGCTTGGTCGATCCGCACGCCATGCCGCTGTCCTCCCGGTTTCGGTCGGGCCCTCGGAGCAGCACCATCATCCGTGGGGCCGGACACGGCCGCCACGGGAGGGCGTCCGGTCGGGAGTCCTCGCCAGCGGTCGGGGCCCTTACAGCCGCTCGACGATCGTGACGCCGGCCTGGCCGCCCCCCTCGCACATCGCCCCCCACCTCCACGGCCCTCTCGCACCGCTCGGCCCCAGGGGGCCTCACGGGCTTCGGGTGCCTGCGCCGGACTCCGTCCGTCGAGCCGGTGGCCAGGGCGCCTACAGCCGCTCGACGATCGTGACGTTGGCCTGGCCGCCCCCCTCGCACATCGTCTGCAGTCCGTACCGGCCGCCGGTGCGCTCCAGTTCGTGCAGGAGCGTCGTCATCAGCTTGGTGCCGGTGGCGCCGAGCGGGTGGCCCAGGGCGATGGCGCCGCCGTTGACGTTGACCCGTTCGGGGTCGGCGCCGGTCTCCTTGAGCCAGGCCAGTACGACGGGGGCGAACGCCTCGTTGATCTCGACCAGGTCGATGTCGCCGATGGTCAGTCCGGTCTTCTTCAGTGCGTGCGCGGTCGCCGGGATGGGCGCGGACAGCATCCGGATCGGGTCCTCGCCGCGTACCGACAGATGGTGCACCCGGGCACGCGGGGTCAAGCCGTGCTCCCGTACGGCCTGTTCGGAGGCGAGCAGCAGGGCCGCGGCGCCGTCGGAGACCTGCGAGGAGAGCGCGGCGGTGATCCGGCCGCGCTCCATGAGCGGCTTGAGGGCGGCCATCTTCTCCAGGCTGGTGTCCCGGCGCGGCCCCTCGTCCATCCGGACGTCCCCGAACGGGACGACCTCGCGGTCGAAGCGGCCCTCGTCCATCGCGCGCAGCGCCCGCCGGTGCGAGCCCAGGGCGAACTCCTCCATGGCCTCGCGGGTGATGCCCCACTTCTCGGCTATCAGCTCGGCTCCGTAGAACTGGCTGACCGGCCGGTCTCCGTAGCGCGCCCGCCACCCCTCCGAGCCCGCGAAGGGGCCTTCGGTCAGCCCCAGGGGCTCGGTGGCCTGGCGGCCGGCGAAGCCGATGGGCACCATCGACATGTTCTGCACCCCGCCCGCGACCACCAGGTCCTGGGTGCCGGAGAGCACCGCCTGCGCGGCGAAGTGCAGGGCCTGCTGCGAGGAGCCGCACTGCCGGTCGACGGTCACGCCCGGGACCTCCTCCGGGAGCCCGGCGGCCAGCCAGCAGGTGCGCGCGATGTCCCCGGCCTGTGGGCCCACGGTGTCCAGACAACCGAAGACGACGTCCTCGACGGCGGCCGGATCGGCGCCCGAGCGCTCCATCAGCGTGCGCAGGACGTGCGCGCCGAGGTCTGCGGGGTGGACGGAGGCGAGCCCGCCCTTCCGCCGCCCCACCGGCGTCCTCACCGCTTCGACGATGTATGCCTCGGGCATGTCAGCTCCTTGAGATCCCTCAGGTCATGACGGTCTTACGGTCGTTCTCACCGTTCTCGTTGCTCTTGCCGTTCTCGGGGAGTGATGCCGTCCAGCACCATCGACAGGTACTGGCGGGCGATCTCCTCGGGGCTGTGCTGTCCGCCCGGCCGGTACCACGAGGCGGCGACCCATACGGTGTCGCGCAGAAAGCGGTACGCCAGCCGGATGTCGAGGTCGGCGCGGAAGACCCCCTCGGCCACTCCGCGCTCCAGCGCGCCCAGCCACGCCCGCTCAAACCTCCGCTGCGACTCGGTGAGATAGCCGAAGCGCGGCTGGGCGGACAGGTGCTTGGACTCCTTCTGGTAGATCGCGACGGCGGCGCGGTGACGGTCGATCTCCCGGAAGGACTCGGTGACGAGTGCCTCGACGGTCTCCCGGGGGCCGAGTCCGGCGCCGAGCACCGCCTCGTATCCGGCCCAGAGCTCGTCCAGGAAGGTGGAGAGGATCTCGTCGACCATCGACTCCTTGGAGTCGAAGTGGTAGTAGAGGCTGCCGGCGAGCATCCCCGCCTCGTCCGCGATCCGGCGGACGGTGGTCGCGTTGTACCCCTGGGCGGCGAAGACCTCCGCCGCGGTCGAGAGCAGTTCGCGCCGTCGCTCGGCGGACGGGCTCACGGTCGTCTTCTTCTCGCTCTTCTTCGCGCTGTTTCCGGTGGAAGCGCGGGTCCTGGTGGAATTCGGCACGTTCTCATTCTCGCCTCATGCGTGCTGGCCGCTCACGGACACCGTCTCGCCGGTCATGTACGACGAGTAGCCGCTGGCCAGGAAGACGATGACGATGGCCACCTCCCAGGGCTCGGCGTACCGGCCGAACGCCTCGCGCTCGGTGAGCGCGGCCACCGTCTCCTCGAGCCGGCGCCCATGGGCGTCGCCGCGGACGACCCGCGCGCCCTCCTCGAGGAACCGCCGGGCCGTGGCGCCCGATTCCGGCGCCCGCGGCAGCCGTGATGACGGCCGCGCGGCCGGTGAGGAGGCCGTGGCCGGGGACTCGGCTGCACCGATGAGTACGACCTCTCGCTGTGGATCCGTAAGGTCCGCGCCCTGCGCTCCGCCTGGGGTTCTCCGTCGATCTGCCGCGCCCGCGTTCTCGCGCCCTGACCGGTCTTGATCCATGCTGTACCGACCATCAGTGAGCACACAGCGAGGTATGCGCGGATGCACCGTCCCCGGCCCACCCTGGAGAGCGTGGCGCGGCGCGCGGGAGTCTCACGCGCCACGGTCTCCCGTGTCGTCAACGGCTCCACCAAGGTTGCCGAGGAGAGCCGAGAGGCGGTGCTGGACGCCATCCAGGAGCTGGGCTACATCCCCAACCAGGCCGCTCGGAGCCTGGTCACCCAGCGCACCGACTCCTTCGCGCTGGTGCTCCCCGAGGAGCCGGGCCGGGTCTTCTCCGACGACCGGTTCTTCCCGGGCGTGGTGCGCGGGGTGAGCCAGGAGCTGGAGTCCGCGGACAAGCAGCTGGTGCTGATGATGGCCCGCTCCCCCGCCAGCCGTGACCGTATCGAGCGCTTCGCCCTGGCCCGCCACGTCGACGGGGTCATGGTCGCGTCGATGCACGGCGCCGATCCGCTCCCGGCCGCACTGGCCCGCATGGGCATCCCCGTGGTCTGCAACGAGCGGGTACTGAGCCCGGCCTCGCCGCCGTACGTGGGGGTGGACAACGCGGCGGGCGCGGCGCTGGCCGTGGAGCATCTGGTCCGCTCCGGGCGCACCCGTATCGCCACGGTCGCGGGCCCCCAGGACATGGTGGCCGGGATCGACCGGCTCTCCGGCTACCGGACGGCGCTGTCCGCGGCGCGGCTGGAGGCGTACGTCGCGTTCGGTGACTTCACCCAGGAGTCCGGGGCGGTCGCGATACGGGAGCTGATGGACCGGGAGCCGCGGCTGGACGCGGTGTTCGTGGCCTCCGACCTGATGGCGATCGGGGTGCTGCGCGCACTGCGCCAGTCCGGCCGACGGGTGCCCGACGACGTGGCGGTGGTCGGCTTCGACGACATCGAGCCCGCGCGCTACACCGAACCCCCGCTGACCACCGTGCGCCAGCCGATCGGCGGCATCGGCCGCCGGCTGGCCCGTCAGCTGCTGCGCCTGACGGCCGGGGAGACGATCGAACCGGCGCTGGTGTTGCCCACGGAGTTGGTGATTCGCGAGTCGGCGTAGCCGAGCGGGCAATATGGAGGGCGCGACGGGGGCGCCCTGGGGGCTGCCCCGCCCCCGGAACCCATCCGGACCGTACCCGCCGTGAGCTACTCGGCTCGGTTGAGTGCGGGTTTCGTCTCGCGCCTTCGGCGCAATTGAGCAGCGGGGCAGGGAGTGGGGGGCGCGGCGCCGCCGCCGGGCGCCGGGTCGGTGGGGGCGAGCGCCGGTGGCGGCGCCTGCACACAGGGCTAAGGCCGATGCCGGACTGCCGGGCTGCCGGGCTGCCGGGCTGCCGGGCTGCCGGGCTTCCGCCGAGCTGGCAGGGGGTTGGGGTACCCCTCGAAAAAACGCTTGATCTGAAGCAACTAATTTGTCAAACGTTTTCGAGAGGGGTACCCCAACCCCCGGCTGTCCGGCACCGACCCCAGCTCCTGACCAGGGGCGCCGCCACCGGCGCCCAACACCCACGGACCCGGCGCCCGGCGGCGGCGCCGCGCCCCCCACTCCCGCCGCCGCTGCTCAATTGCGCCGAAGGCGCGAGACGAAACCGGCACCCTGACCGAGCCGCCCAGCCCGAACCACCCCCGCCCCGAACGACCCCGCCCCGAACCACCCCCGACGGACCCACCGCCCCGGTCAGCCGCCACCCGCATACCGCGGCAGCCACGCCCGAAAGTCCCGTTCGAATCCGTCATAGCGACGCCGTAGCTCGGCACCCGGCCAGTCCTCCGGCAGCAGCCGCGCGGGGAGGACAGGGTCGGCGAGGAGGTGCCGGAGGGCCGCGGCGGCGACGGTGAACCGCTCGGCCGGTTCCTCCGCGTCGTCCAGCGCCGCGCCGAGCAGCCTGGCCTGGCGGGCCCAGCCGTCCAGGTCCCATAGGCGCGCGGCGAGCTCGGCCGGATCGCCCTCCGGCGCGCCGGTGAACCAGCCGCACTGCTCGGCGGCGACGTCCGGACGCGGGTGGACGAGATTGGCGGGGCGCATCCAGGTGCCCTCGCGCAGTTCGGCCAGACGCAGGGCGGCCATGGCCTGGCGGAGGGCGGCGCGCTCGGCCGCCTCGCGCCGGTCGGAGGTGACGATCGCGATCTCCCAGCCGCCGTCCCAGCGCCGGGTGCGGGGGGCGCGGCTCTCGTCCTGCCGCGCCTGGCGGGCCAGCAGGCGGTCGGTGAGCCGGTAGGTGCCGTCGCTCTGCTCCAGGTCACCGGCCGCGACCATACGGGTGAGCGCGACCCGGATGGTGCCCTCGGCGGTGCCGAAGAGCGCGCCGACGCGTACCAGCGCGCGGGCGGGCAGCTGGGGCGGGTGATGGCCCAGCAGGGTGCTGAGCACGATCGAGCGCGCGGTCAGCGGCCGCAGGGTGAGCGTTCCGGTGTCGGTGTCGGTGTCGGTGCCGGTGTCGTCCATGGTTACGCGAAACCCTATCCATTACAGTTCTGAATCGCGCATGATGGAAGTGTAAGGCCGTCCCGGCCCACCGGCCGCCCGGCCCCGGGAGACCGCCGCGAACGAGGAGATGTCTGCCATGAGCGCTACGCACGAGGTCCTCAACCAGGCCCCGCCGCTCGTCGGCTTCAGCACGGCGGACGACCCCGCCCTGCTGGAGGCCCTGCGGCGGGACGGCGGCGGCTGGGGCGAATCGGAGGTGCGGGACCTGGGCGCCCGGGCCGGTTCCGCGGAGGTCCAGGACTGGGCGCGGATGGCCGAGGAGCACTCCCCGGTGCTGCACACCCATGACCGTTACGGCCATCGCATCGACGAGGTCGAGTACCACCCCGCCTACCACCAGCTGATGGACGTCGCCGTGCAGAGCGGCCAGCACGCGGCGGCGTGGAGCGAGAGCCGCCCCGGCGCCCATCTGGTGCGCGCGGCCAAGTTCTACGCCTTCGCGCAGGCCGAGCCCGGCCATGGCTGCCCGATCTCCATGACGTACGCCGCGGTCCCGGCGCTGCGCGCGGAACCGGAGCTCGCCGCCGTGTACGAACCGCTGCTGGCCGCCCGCACCTACGACTTCGGGCTGCGGCCGCCGCTCGCCAAGCGGGGCCTGATCGCGGGCATGTCGATGACGGAGAAGCAGGGCGGCTCGGACGTCCGCGCCAACACCACCCAGGCCGTACCGGACGGTGCCGGTAACTATGTCCTCACCGGCCACAAGTGGTTCACCTCCGCGCCGATGAGCGATGTCTTCCTGACGCTGGCCCACACGGAGGAGGGGCTCACCTGCTTCCTGGTGCCCCGGGTGCTGCCGGACGGCAGCCGCAACCCGCTGCGGCTGATGCGGCTCAAGAACAAGCTGGGCAACCGCTCGAACGCGTCGGCCGAGATCGAGTACGAGTCCGCCATGGCCTGGCGGGTCGGCGAACCGGGCCGCGGGGTGCGGACCATCGTGGAGATGGTCAACGTCACCCGGCTGGACTGTGTCATCGGCTCGGCGGCGGGCATGCGGGCCGGGCTGCGGCAGGCGCTGCACCACGCCGAGCACCGCCGGGCGTTCGGCGCCGAGCTGGTCGACCAGCCGCTGATGCGCAATGTGCTCGCCGATCTGGCGGTGGAGTCGGAGGCGGCCACGACGCTCGCGATGCGGCTCGCGACCGCCCTGGACCGCGCGGAGGCCGGGGACGAGGGCGAGGCGGCGCTGCGCAGGCTGGGGCTCGCGGTGAGCAAGTACTGGGTGTGCAAGCGCGGCTCCACCCACGCCGCCGAGGCCCTGGAGTGCCTGGGCGGCAACGGCTATGTGGAGGAGTCCGGCATGCCGCGCCTGTATCGCGAGGCGCCCCTGCTGTCGATCTGGGAGGGCTCGGGGAATGTCGCGGCCCTCGATGTGCTGCGCGCGCTGAGCCGGGAGTCGGGTGCGCTGGAGGCGTTCCTGGCCGAGGTCGACACCGCGGCCGGGGCCGACGCGCGGCTGGACGCGGCCGTGGACCGGCTGCGCGGGCTGCTGCCGCAGCTCGCCGACCCCGAGCGGGCCCAACTGCTGGCGCGCCGGCTGGCCGAGCAGATGACGCTGGTGCTGCAGGGCAGTCTGCTGGTGCGGTACAGCCACCCGGCGGTCGCCGACGCGTTCTGCGCCTCGCGGCTCGACGGGGACTGGGGGCATGCCTTCGGCACCCTGCCGCCCGGTACGGACACCGGCCCGATCCTGGAGCGCGCCCGCCCGAAGGACGCGCGGTGACGCCCACGGAGGACGCGGGGAACGCCGTGGAGGCGGCCGATGCGGCCCTTACGGTTCGCACGGAGCGGGCGGGCCCGGTCACCACGGTCGTGCTCTCCCGCCCCGAGGTGCGCAACGCCGTCGACGGCGCGACCGCCACGGCCCTGGCCGACGCCTTCCGCGCCTTCGACGCCGACCCGGAGGCGCGGGTCGCGGTGCTGTGGGGCGAGGGCGGCACCTTCTGCTCCGGCGCCGATCTGAAGGCGGTCGGCACAGCGCGCGGCAATCGGGTGGCCGAGGACGGCGACGGCCCGATGGGACCCACCCGGCTGCGGCTGTCCAAGCCGGTGATCGCGGCGATCAGCGGCCACGCCGTGGCGGGCGGGCTGGAATTGGCGCTCTGGTGCGATCTGCGCGTCGCCGAGGAGGACGCGGTCTTCGGGGTGTTCTGCCGCCGCTGGGGCGTCCCGCTGATCGACGGCGGAACGGTACGGCTGCCACGGCTGATCGGCGCGAGCCGGGCGATGGACCTGGTGCTGACGGGGCGGCCGGTGCCGGCCGACGAGGCGTACGCCATCGGGCTCGCCAACCGCCTCGTACCGCCGGGACGGGCGCGTGCGGAGGCGGAGCGGCTGGCGGCCCAGATCGCCGGCTTCCCGCAGACGTGTCTGCGCTCGGACCGGACCTCGCTCCTGGAACAGGAGGGGCTGCCGGAGGAGGAGGCCATGGCGCGGGAGCTGCGCCACGGTCAGGCCACGCTGGCCGAGGGGCTGGACGGCGCGGCGCGGTTCGCGGCGGGCGCGGGCCGGCATGGGAGCTTCGGCGAGCTGTGACCAGGGGCGGGCCGCCGCGGGGCGAGCACCGCCCTCGCCCCCTGATCGCCCTCCCCGCCCTCGACTGGCTCCCTCCTGCGCACCCTGCACGAGCCCGCCCTCCCCGAAGCCCTCACCGGCCACCCCCACCCGGCGGAAGCCGAGGCGCCGAGCGCGCCTAGGGGCGGCAGACGGTCCTCGGACCTCGGCGCCGTCGGTCTCGGACGCCGCCGCCCACCCCGAACGCCATGAGGTGAATGTCCTCCGGTAAACCTCCACACGCCAATGTCCGGGTCTATTCCCCTATTCGGGGGAATCCCGGTGTTCACACGGCTGGCGGGCGTCCGTTCGGCGGAACATCTCCTCGTGAAGCGATGGCAGCGCGTATGGCGTGCGGGGGTCCTGACCACTGCCCTTGTCCTCGCCTCGGCGGGGGCGACAGCCCTGGCCGGCCAGGACGGTGACGGCCCGGCGACCGCGTCCGCCTCCGCACGGCCGAAGGCCGGCGCCCGGCCCGAGCCCGGGACCGGGGGCCCGGACCACGGACCGCACGTCTGGGTGAAGATCCGGATCGGTCCGGGCCTGTGCGTCTGCGTCGCCGCCTCGGCGGGCCCGGTCGGCTTCTTCGCCCACTACGGCTGGTGCCACAAGCCGAAGCCCACGCCCACGCCGACCCCCACGCCCACGCCGACCCCGACGCCCACGCCCACGCCGACCCCCACGCCCACCCCGACCCCCACGCCCACCCCGACGCCGACACCGACCCCCAGCCCGTCCGCCACGCCGACCCCTACGCCCACGCCCACGCGGAGCCCGAGTCCCACTCCCACGCCCACCCGGACGCCGCGGGTCCCCTCCCCCACGCCCTCTCCACGGCTTCCCACGCCGGGGCCCACACCCGAGCCCGCGCTTCCGCTGCCGTCCCCGCCCCCGCGTACCAAGCCTCCGGCCTCACCCCCCACGCCGGTTCCCACACCGACCAGGACCCGTGCCGTCGAGGTGCACGCGTATCAGAAGCCCACGCGCGAGAAGCCCGACAGCGGCACCTCCCTGGTCACCTTCACCCTGCTGCTCACCGCGCCCGCGGTCCTCGCGGCCGCCGCACTCCGTCCGCGTTCGCGCTCCGGCGGGCGCGGCGGGCGGCGCGGCTGACGGCTCACTGTCGAACCGCTTGGGAGGTCATGCATGCCCGAATGGCTGATTATGGTCCTGGTGATGGCCGGGACCTGCGCGGTCGTGATCACCGGGGCGGTCCTCAACGCCCGCCGGCTCGGGGACGAGGACGATCCGGACGAGACCCCCGATGTCCTCGACTACATGATCATGATGATCGGCGTGGTCTACGCGATCGTGCTGGGCTTGGCGATCGCCGGCGTCTGGGAGGCACGCTCCGCCGCGCAGGACGGGGTCCGTACGGAGGCACAGGCACTGCACGAGGTGGCCGAGCGGGCGAACGTCTACCCCGGCCCGGTGCGCGACCGCATCCGCGACGACGTGGACGCGTATGTGCGTCATGTGGTGCACACGGAGTTCAAGGTGATGATCGACAAGGGCGAGCTCACCGACCGGGGCGGCGAGCTGCTGAAGACCCTGCGCCACGACGTCACCTTCGCGACGCCGCACAGCGATCTCCAGTCGCAGGCGTATCAGCCGATGGTGGATCAGGTGGCCGCCGTGGACGACGCGCGGAACGCCCGGCAGCAGAGCGCGGGGCCCACGATGCCCCATCTGGTCTGGTTCGGCCTGGTGCTGGGCGCGGCGCTGGTGGTCGGGCTGGTCTTCACCCTGCAGATCCGCCGTTCGCCCCGGGAGCTGATGCTCGCGGTGATGTTCACCGCGCTCATCGTCTTCCTGCTCTTCCTGGTGTGGGACTTCGACGCGCCCTTCGGCCGGTCGGTCGGCGACTCGACCACGGCCTTCACCGATCTGTTCCCCAGCGCACGGGGAGGGTCTTGAGCCCGTTCTGGAAGTTGGAGGTGAGCCGCACCGGCTCACCCGCCCGGCGCAGCCCCGGCAGCCGGTCCAGGGCGGCGCGCAGCATGGCCCGCATCTGGACGCGGGCCAGATGCGCGCCCAGGCAGACATGTGGTCCGAAGCCGAAGCTCAGATGGTCGTTGGGGGCGCGGGTGATGTCGAACCGGTCGGGGTCGGTGAAGACCGTCTCGTCGCGGTTGGCCGAGGCGTGGAAGACGACGACCTTCTCACCGCGGTGGATGAGCTGTCCGCCCAGTTCCACATCGCGGGTGGCGGTGCGCCGGAAGTCGATGACGGGCGGCCAGAAGCGCAGCATCTCCTCCACCGCGGGGCCGGTCAGCTCGGGCCGGTCGCGCAGCAGCCGCAGGCTCCCGGGGTGGTCGAACAGGGTGAGCAGCCCGCCGGGGATGCCGTTGCGCAGCGTCTCGTTGCCCGCCACGGCGAAGAGGAAGAACATGTTCTCGAACTCGTCCCGGCTCAGCCCGCCCTCCCGCATCCGCGCCATCACACTGCCCGGACGGGGCCGCTCGGCGAGCGCGTGGGCGTAGGCGAACATATCGGCCAGGGCCTCGCGGGAGCGCGGGTTCATCGGCCGGCCGTCGGGGCGTCGCGCCGCAGGGGCCGGGCGGCGGGCGAGGGCGGCACGCCCCATGGCGCTCAGCTCCTCGAGGGCCGCGGTGGACGATCCGGCGTAGTCGTCGTCCTGGTAGCCGATGACCCTGCTGGCCCAGTCGAAGAGCAGCCGCCGGTCGCCCTCGGGGATGCCCATCACATGGGCGAGGGTCCAGACCGGCAGATCGGCGGCGAGCTCGACGAAGTCGGTCTCGCCGCGCCCGGCCACGGAGTCCACGAGCGCCGCCGCGCGCTCCTCGATGACCTCCTCCAGCTCCCGTACGGCGCGCGGAGTGAAGGCCGCGGCGACGATACGGCGGCTGCGGGAGTGGTCGGGCGGGTCCTGGTTGAGCATCATCGCCCGCACGAACTCCAGATCGGCGGGGGTGTCGGGGTCGCGGATCTGGGTGGCCCCGAGGTGGGAGGAGAAGACCTCGGGGGTGCGCAGGACGTGTTTGACGTCGGCGTGCCGGAACACCGCCCAGAAGCCGGGGCCGGCCGGCCAGGCCCCGACCGCGGGCTCCTCGATCCGGCAGACCGGGCGGGTGGTGCGCAGTTCGGCGAAGAGCGCGTAGGGGACACCGGCGGTGTAGGTCTCGGGAAGGAACGCCTCGACAGGGTTCACAGCCGAGACCGTACGGCGCCGCCCTCCGGGCCCGTCAAGACGCCCGGAGCCCACCGACCCCCTGGGCCCACCCAAAACACCCTGAGCCCATCAGGCGCCTCGACCCCACCGGGCCCCGCGAGCCCATCGGACGCCTCGGCCCCACCGGACGCCTCGGCCCCACCGGACGCCCCGGGCCCGCCGGAGACCGTGAGCCCGTCGGACGCCGCGCGGCCCTTACGGCACCGGCACCGGGAGGATCCGGCGCAGCGGGTCCTCCGGCAGCCGGCCGTGGGCCTTCCACTCCCGGGGGTAGCCGACGGAGACCTCCTGGAACTTCACCCCGTCCTCCACCGTGGTCCGGGGGATGTGCAGATGGCCGTAGACGACGGTCTCGGCCCGGAACCGCACATGCCAGTCGGCGGTCAGCTCGGTGCCGCACCACAGCGCGAAGTCGGGGTAGCGCAGCACCCGGGTGGGCAGCCGGGTCATCGGCCAGTGGTTGATGAGCACGGTCCGCAGCCCCGGATCGACGGCCGCCAGCCGGGCCTCCGTCTCGGCCACCCGGGCCCGGCACCACGCGTCGCGGGTGGGGTAGGGGTCGGGGTGGAGGAAGTGCTCGTCGGTGCAGACGACGCCCACCTCATGGGCGTGCGCCAGCGCGGCCTCCTTGGTGGCCATGCCGTCGAGGCGGAAGGTGTAGTCGTAGAGCAGGAACAGCGGGGCGATGACCAGCGGCCCGCCGATGCCTTCCCAGAGGGGGTAGAGGTCCTCGGGGGTGACGATGCCCTTCGCCCGGCACATCTCCACCAGCGCTTCGTAGCGCGCCACCCCCCGGACTTCCAAGGGGTCCTTGGGATGGGTCCACAGCTCGTGGTTTCCCGGTGACCAGATGACTTTGGCGAAACGCTCGCTCAGCAGGCCGAGGACCTCCTCGATCTCGGAGAAGACCTCGCCGACGTCCCCCGCGACGATCAGCCAGTCGTCGTCGGAGCCGGGCCGAAGCCGCTCCACGATCGCCCGGTTCTCCGAATAGGCCACATGCAGGTCGCTGATTGCGAGGAGTTCGCCCCCGTGGGTGCCACCCATTGTCTCTCCTGTCGTACGGTGGCGGTCATGACGCGGTCGCGGTGCTCACACGCCGCGGGACGGGCCGGGTGATCACCGGACCGTCCCTGGCGCTAGCCTCGCAGATGTGGTCGACAAACTCCCTCCGTCTTTTGAACGGGGAACCGACGGACCCAAGGTCATCGTGGCCGGACTGGACGGTTCCGAATCTTCCTGGCGTGCCACGGCCTACGCCGCCGGACTGGCCAGACGCCAAAAGGCGCTGCTCGTCGTGGTCTACATCCAGCCGGTGCTGGCCGCCGGGGCGGCACTGGGTGCCTCGGTGGCCGACACCACCGGCGAGGTGGCCGAGGAGCTGATGACGGAGATGCGGGAGGCCACCGAGCGGCTGCGCGGGGTCTTCGACGTGCGCTGGGAGTTCCACACCTTCCGGGGCGATCCGTACAACGGCCTGGCCCAGGCGGCCGATGAGCTGAAGGCCGACGCCGTGGTGGTCGGCGCGTCCGAGCAGGCCGGACACCGCTTCATCGGCTCGGTGGCCGTACGGCTGGTGAAGGCGGGCCGCTGGCCGGTCACGGTGGTGCCATAGGGCCCCTGCCGGCTCGCGGAGCCCGGCGCGGTGAGGCACGGTGGGAGAAATGAACGGACCACCCCATGGACCGGGGAGACTGCCATGGCCCACACCTACCGGGTGACCGAGATCGTCGGCTCGTCCACCGAGAGCGTCGACGACGCGATCCGCACCGCCATCGGCCGTGCCTCCAAGACGCTGCGCAACCTCGATTGGTTCGAGGTCGGCCAGGTCCGCGGGCATATCGAGGGCGGCCGGATCGCGCACTACCAGGTGGGGCTGAAGGTCGGATTCCGGCTCGAGGACCCCGACTGACCCCGGCCGGGCCCGCACAACGGGCACGGCCCCGGCGGTGGCGTGCTCAGCCACGGGGCACGACGGTGGAGAGCACGGACGGCAGCGGATACCAGTCGGCGGTCGCGAAGCTGGCGTGCCGGGCGGCGAGTTCGGACACCCGCGTGCGCGCCTGGTCCTCGGTGGGGCTGGTGCCGTCGATCGCGGGCGCCACGTTGTGCGCGTCCGTCATGATCAGCAGGTAGTGGCGGTCGTCGTACCAGGCGGTGTCCACACCAGTGGTGACATACGTGGACGCGTCCCCGTCGAAGACCACGAACCACGGCCGGAGGGCGGCGTCGGTGTAGCGGGTGCGCGGGTCGCCCGCGGCGGCGCCGTGGACGGCGGGGAAGGCGGCGGCCTGACCGAGCTTCCCGGCGGCGGACAGGTCCCGCAGATGGGTGGCGTACTCACGGTCGGTCCACAGCGAGTCCAGCGGGTTGTTCTCCTCGACCGTGCCCGGGATCAGCTCGACGACGAACTTGCCCGCGAGCGCGGAGCGGGACGGCCAGCCGTCCGCCCGCACCGCCTCGTCGAGGTCGGCGTGGCCGCCCACCACATCGGCCGGGCGCAGCAGCGCGTCGCCCAGGGTGGCGCCGAGGAGGGTGTCGAGGTCGCCCGGGCCGCGTCCGCTCTTGCCGTAGAAGCCGTCCTTCATCTCCACCTTGATGAAGACGGGACGGTGACCGGGATGGGCCTCGTGCCAGGCCCGCATATCGGCGAGGCAGCCGGTCAGGCTCTGGTCGCGCGGCTTGGTGCGCAGCTCGTCCCGGCCGGCGGCGTTCTCGCAGTTGTTGTCGTTGCCGAGCGGATTGCTGTGCGAGACCCGCCAGCCGGCGCCGAACGCGTTGGTCCATACGTCGAGTTCCAGGAGCGAGGCGCCGGAGTCGAGCGCGTCGGCGAAGTACGGATACTTGGCCTTTTCGTATGCGTTGTGCACCCCTACCGAGGTGGTGGCGGAATAGGACGGATCGTCCGCGGCGGCCGGCCGGGCCTCCGCCGGTGCCGTCAGACACATTGCGGCGGCCGCCGCGGCGACCGCCACCGTTCCCGTGCGCCGGGCATGACCGCGCGCCGGAGTCCCCACCCTGCCCATGTGTCCCCACCCTCGTCGACATCCCGACCAACTGGGCAGAAGCGTACGGGAGTCGCGTCACGGGTTACGAGGGGACACAGCGGGACGGGCCCCGCGGCGGTGCTGCCGCTGAGCCCGTCTCATGTGCCGCGTCTCACACGGCTGGGGGCCGTTTCCCACCCGAACCGCGCCCCGGCCCGGGCGCGGTTCGGATCAGATGCTCGGGTCAGGGGCGCTCCCCCACACCGGTCGTCGCGGCCTCGCGCGGCCGCCCGCCGGGCAGCTTGGCGGCCAACGGGGCGGTCTGATCCATACTGGTACCGCGCCGCAGCCCGGTGAGGAACTCCCGGAGCGTCTCGACGGCGGTGTGCCGGGGCCGCCAGCCCAGTTCCTCCTGGGCACGGGTGGTGTCCATCAGCGGGAGCCGCAGGGCCGCGTCGAACAGCTGGGGCGAGGGAGGCAGCAGATGCAGATGCCAGGCCGTGGCCATGGCCGAGCGAGCGGCGACGCGCGGGATCCGCACCGTCCGTGCGTCCAGGAGTCCGGCCAGCGTCTCGCCGTCGACCGGCGGTTCGGCCGCGAGGTTGAAGGCACCGCGCACCTGGCGGCCGAGCGCCAGGCGGTACGCCTCGGCGGCGTCGTCGGTGTGCAGGACCTGGAGGCGCAGCCCGGGCAGGTCGACGACCGCGGGCAGGAAGCTGGAGCGGATCAGCCGCCGGGGCAGGAACGGCCCCATGAACAGCCGGCGCTGCTCGGCCGCCGCCTCCTCCTTGAAGAGGAAACCCGGCCGCATCCGCACCACCCGGATCTGCGGATGCTCCCGTTCGAAGGCGTCGAGCAGCCGCTCCACATACGCCTTCTCACGGCAGTACGCGGCCTCCGGCCAGCCGTGGGTGGGCCAGGACTCGTCCACCGGGCGGCCGTCCTCGGGGCCGGGTGAGTAGGCGCCCACCGAGGAGGCGTACACCAGCACCGGCACCTCGGCCCGCGCCACCGCCTCGAAGACCCGGCTGCTGCCGAGGACATTGGTGTCCCAGGTGACGGCGGGCCGGTGGCTGGGCTGGATCAGCCAGGCGAGGTGGATGACCGCGTCGGCGCCCTCAAAGTGCCGTACGAGATCGGCCTCCTCACCGGTGTCCCGCCCGATGTCCGCCCGTACCCAGGTGGTCTTCGGCGGCGACCAGTTGGGCACCCTGCGGGCGATGCCCACGATCGACTCGATGTCCGGGGCCTCGCCGAGCGCGCGGATGACGCTCGTACCGGCGTTGCCGGTGGCCCCGACCACCACCACACGCATGCCCTGCTTGATGCCCATGTGTCCGCTCCTTTCGGCCGCGTCGTGTATTCGACCGTTCCTTCCGGTCTCGGCCGTCCCGGTCCTCAGCCGTCCCGGCCGACCAGCTTCCGCGCGGCCGCGACGATCGCGTCCGCGTCGATTCCCGCGTCGCTCAGTTGCTCGTCGGGGGTCGAGGAGCCCGGCATCGTGCGCAGCGCGAGCCGGATCGTCCGGGGCACCGGACGGCCGTCGCCGAACGCCCCGAGCACCGCGTCGCCCAGTCCGCCCTCGGGGTGGTGGTCCTCCACCGTGATCAGCCGACCCGTCACCTCGGCGGCGGTGCGCAGCGTCTCGGCGTCCACCGGCTTGACCGAGTACAGGTCGATGACGCGGGCGGGGATGCCCTCCTGGGCGAGCCGGTCGGCGGCCTTGATGGCCTCGTGCAGGGTGACCCCCGCGCCGATGAGGGTGACCTGGTCGTCGTCGGTGGCGCGGACGACCTTGGAGCCGCCGATGGGGAAGCTCTCGGTGGGCGGGTAGATGACCGGCGTTCCGCCGCGGGTGGTGCGCAGATAGCGGATGCCGGACTCCGCTGCCATGGCCGCGGTCAGCTGGGCGGTCTGGTTGGCGTCGCACGGGTAGAGCACCGTGCTGCCGTGTACCGCCCGCATGGCCGCCAGGTCCTCCACGCCCATCTGCGAGGGGCCGTCCTCACCGATGGCGACCCCGGCGTGGGAGCCGATGAGGTTGAGGTCCGCGTCGCTGATGGCGGCCATCCGGATGAAGTCGTAGGCGCGGGTGAAGAAGGCCGCGAAGGTGGAGACGTACGGGTTCCAGCCGCGGGCCTGCATGCCGACGGCGGCGGCCACCAGTTGCTGCTCGGCGATGAAGAACTCGAAGTACCGCTCGGGGTGCTCCTTGTGGAAGTACTCCAGCCGGGTGGAGTCGCCCACCTCGCCGTCGAGCGCCACCACATCGCCGCGGGCGGTGCCGACAGCGGCCACCGCCTCGCCGAACGCGTCACGGGTGGGCGCCGAGTCGCCGGTGTTGTAGCGCGGCAGGACCAGTGGGCCCTCGGGGAAGGGCCGGGTGGGAGAGACCGAGGGCGGGCCGAGCACCGGCACGGCCAGGTTGCGTACGCCGCCGAGCTCGGCGATGGCCTCCTCCGGGTTCTTCAGCGGCTTGCCGTGCATGCCCTCGCGGTTCTCCACCGAGGCGACGCCGCGGCCCTTCATGGTGCGGGCGATGATGGCGGTGGGGCGGCCGACGGTGGACAGCGCCTCGGCGTAGGCGCGGTCGATGGCCTCGATGTCATGGCCGTCGATCTCGATGGTGTGCCAGTCGAAGGCGCGGATGCGCCGCGCGTAGGCGTCCAGGTCCCATTCGTGACGGGTGGGGCCGCGCTGGCCGAGCCGGTTCACATCGATGATGGCGATGAGGTTGTCCAGCCGCTCGTAGCCCGCGTGCTCGAACGCCTCCCACATCGAACCCTCGGCCATCTCGCTGTCGCCGCACAGCACCCAGACGCGGTAGGGCACATGGTCGAGCCGCTTGCCGCTCAGCGCCATGCCCACGCCGTAGGGCAGGCCCTGACCAAGCGATCCGGTGGCCACGTCCACCCACGGCAGCCGCGGGGTGGGGTGGCCCTCCAGCCTGCTGCCGCGCTTGCGGAAGGTGACGAACTCCTCGTCACGGAGGGCCCCGGCCGCCTTGTAGACCGAGTAGAGCAGCGGGGAGGCATGGCCCTTGGAGAAGATCAGGTGGTCATTGCCGGGACGCTCGGGCTGCTCGAAGTCATAGCGCAGATGGTTTCCCATCAGGACGGCCATCAGGTCCGCCGCCGACATCGACGACGTGGGATGGCCGGACCCGGCGGCATCGGCGGCACGCACCGAGTCCACACGGAGCTGCTGCCCGAGCTCGCTGAGTTGTTCGTGTCGCATTGTTCTCCTTCCAGGTTTCGCCGACGGTCAGCCGCGACCCGCCCGTACCGTCTGCGCGACCTCGGGCGATTCGGTGTCCAGCGGCACCGCCCACGGCGGGATCACCCCGAGCTGCACCCCCTGGCGTGGAAGCACCGCGTCGAGCAGCCAGTCGGTGGCGACCCGGACCCGGTTCCCCGGCATCGCCATCAGGTGATAGCCGCGGGTGACCGCGCTCGCGATCGGGCCGGACAGCGGTATGTGCAGCGGGTCGGCGGCGGCCTGCGCCCCGCCGAGGTCGACGGTGAACCCGAGGTCATGGTGTTTGTACGGTTTGGGGGCGCCGCGCCCGAGGGAGGCGAGGACGTTGTGGGCCGCGATCTTTCCCTGCCGGTGGGCGTGCTGTGCGGTCATCGGGGTGAACTGGCCCGGCCGGGTCAGATCGGGTATCGCGGCGGCGTCCCCGCAGGCCAGCACCTCCGGGTGGCCGGGCACAGCCAGATACTGGTCGACCCTCAGCCGCCCGCGTTCGGTCGGCAGCCCGAGCTGCTCCACCAGCGGGTCGGGGCGCACCCCGACACACCAGATCAGCGACCGGGTGTCGATGAACTCGCCGTCGTCCAGCCGCACGCCCTCCGAGGTGGCCTCCTTGACCGTGGTGCGGGTGCGGATCTCCACACCCCGTTTGCGCAGCACCCGGTCGGCCGTGCGGGACAGCTTCTTGTCCAGCTCCGGCAGCACCCGGGGGGCGATGTCGAGCAGCAGCCAGCGGGGCCGCGGCGCGTCGCGCAGCGTGGTGTTCTTCCGGGCGAGCGAGTCGGTGAAGAGCACCCCATGGGCGGCCACCTCGGTGCCGGTGTAGCCGGCGCCGACCACCACGAAGGTGCGGCGGGCGGCCCGCTCCCGGGGGTCCTCGCTGGTGCCGGACATCTCGATCTGCCGGGTGACGTGGTCGCGCAGGAAGAGCGCCTCCGGCATGCCGCGGAAGCCATGGGCGTGCTCGGCCACACCGGGGATCGGCAGCAGCTTGTTGACGCTGCCCACGGAGAGGATGAGGCGGTCGTACGCCATCTCGCCGGACCGTCCGTCCGGGTCCCGCCAGGAGATCCGGCGGGCGTCCAGGTCGACCCCGTGGACCTCGCCCAGCACCAGCCGGACATGCGGCAGGGTGCCCGTGAGGGAGACCGAGACCCGTCGGGGCTCCAGGACTCCGGCCGCCACTTCGGGCAGCAGCGGCAGATACAGGAAGTAGTCGTTGGGGTTGATCAGCACGATGTCCACCGCGCCCCGCAGGGTGCGGGAGAGGTCACGGGCAGCCTGGTAACCGGCGAAACCGGCACCGATGATCACTATGCGTAGTGGGCTCACACGAATCTCCCGGGCGTACGGGGCCAGGGAGCACCAAGTGCCCGTGAGAGTCCGGGCCAAACGTCGGGCCCAGGCGGCCCCGCCCTCGGGACCGCGTTCCGGAGGGTCCCGGTGCGGTGCGGGGGCGGGGCGGCGGTAGATCAGCGGCGCCGGGGCCGAGGTGGGTCAGCGGCGCCGGCGGGCCGTCTGCGCGTCGACCGGCTCGTCCCAGTCGATGCGGTAGCCGGTCAGCCAGTCGGGGGCGCCATTGCCGGCCCGGTCCAGCTTGCGCGGCATGGTGGCATCGCGCAGGGCTCGCGCCACGGGTCCCGGCGCAGTGCGGCGGGCCATGCCCGCGCTGGCCGTGGCGACCTTCTCGACCCGCTCCCGGCGCAGCGCCTCGTACGCGGCGAAGGCCGACTGGGGCGAGCGCAGATCGCGCAGGCATTTGGCGAGCACGACACCGTCCTCGATGGCCATCGACGCGCCCTGGGCGGCGTTGGGCGCGCAGGCGTGCGCGGCGTCGCCGACGATGACCATGGCCTCCTCGGACCAGGTCGGGGTAGAGATGATGTCGTAGGCGGCGGTGGCCACGATGGAGTCGCCGGTGGCGCGGACCAGGTCGGCGGCGGGGGTGTGGTCCTCGGCGAAGAGCCCCAGCAGCCGCTCCCGCCACTCCTCGGGGGTGACGGCGGCGAGCTCACCCTTGGACATCTCCTCGGCCGGGGCGTTGCAGAACCACCACACCTCGCCGTCCGGAGCGGTGGTGCAGCCGAAGAACGCCTGCCTGCCGAAGATCATCGTGTAGGCGTCCGGGTCCGGGGGTGTCTCGGCGTCGCGGGTGTAGCCGCAGACGGTGTGCTGTCCGGTGTAGCGGGGCCGGGGCGCGGCCGCGTCAATGGTCCTGCGGACGAGCGAGTGGATCCCGTCGGCGCCGATCAGCACATCGCCCACGGCGCGCCCACCGTCGGCGAACGAGCAGACGATCCGGCCGTCGGGGCTGGTGTGGGCGGCCAGCAGCCGCTTGCCGTGCTCGATGCGCACTCCGCGGCGCATCGCCTCCTCGCGCAGCACCCGGGCCAGGGTGGCGCGTTTGAGTGTGACCGAGCCGAGGCCACCGTCCTGCGATCCGGACATGGGCCGGTTGCCGAGCCGTTTGCCGGTGTTGCTGATGAACTCGACGCGGCCGACCGGGAAGGAGTTCTTCAGCACCGGTTCATGGGCGTCGATGGTGCGCAATGCCTCCAGGCCGTTGGCGGCGACGACGAGGAACGCACCCGCGTCGGTGGCGTCCGTGGGGTACGTCTCGTAGACGACCGCGTCGATCCCGGCTTTCCGCAGGGCCATCGCGGTCACCGTGCCGGCGATGCCGCCACCGATGATCAGGGCTGTGGTCATGGTGCTCCGTGACGTGGCGTGGGGTGTCGTGTCGTGGGGTTGCGACAGCACCATATGGCGGACCGGAGCTCCCCGGGTCAAGAGCGCCACTTCAACTACCCCACGGCGGGCGGCATTTGGGACAGCTCCGGCAACCTGCCACGTGAGCGGTCCGGCTACGTGAGCAGCGGCGCTACGTGAGGGGCTCCGCTACTTGAGGGGCTCCGCTACTTGAGCAGTCGGGACAGCCGCCGGTCGGCGAGCGGCTTGCCGCCGGTCTGGCAGGTGGGGCAGTACTGCAACGAGGAGTCGCGAAAGGACACCTCGCGGACGGTGTCCCCGCACACCGGGCACGGCTGCCCGGTGCGGCCGTGCACCCGCATGCCGCCGCGCTTCTCCCCCTTGAGGTCGGTGGCGGCCAGCCCGCGGGAGCGCTCGACGGCGGAGCGCAGCGTGGCGCCCAGCGCCTCGTACACCCCCGCGATCTCCTCTTCGGTGAGGTCGGAGGCGAGCCGGTAGGGCGACATCCGGGCGGCGTGCAGGATCTCGTCCGAGTAGGCGTTGCCGATCCCGGCGATGACGCTCTGGTCGCGCAGCACCCCCTTGATCCGGTGGCGTACGCCGCGCAGCAGCCCGACGAACGCCTCCAGGGTGAAGGAGTCGTCGAGCGGGTCCGGGCCCAGCCGGGCGATGCCGGGGACCTCCTGCGGGTCGTGGACCACATACACCGCGAGCCCCTTGCGCGTCCCGGCCTCGGTGAGGTCGAACCCGGAGCGCTCCGGACCGGCCAGCAGCAGCCGCAGCGCGAGCGGGCCCTTGCCGGGGCGCGGCGGGGCCTCGGGGAGCCCGTCCCGCCAGCGCAGCCAGCCCGCCTTGGCGAGGTGGACGACCAGATGGGGGCCGTCGGTGGCCAGGTCGAGGAACTTGCCGTGGCGGGCCACCGCCGTGACGGTGTGGCCTTCGAGCGCGCTCAGCGGCGGGTCGTAGGTCTTCAGGACGCTCACCGCGACGGGGAGGACACGGGCGATCTCCCGGCCGGCGGCGCGCTCGGCCAGGATCGCGGTAAGGGCCTCCACCTCGGGCAGCTCCGGCATGCCACCAGTGTGCCGCAGGGCGGAGGCGAATCCCCCGGGGGCGCCACGGAGGGGGCGGGTTACCACCGACGCACCGCTCCGGGCTGCGGCCTCGCAGGCGCTCCCTTACCGTCTCTTTTGTCCCTTCTCGTCCCAGCCTGCCCCGTACGGAGCGTTCCCCATGGTCAACACCGGACAGCAGTCCGTACGAAGCGAGGCAGTACGCGGCGGTGAGGTGGCACGGCACGAGGCGACGGGCGGGACACGAGGCGCGAGGTACGAGGGCTATGAGGCGTACGAGGGCGGCAGCCCCGAGGCCGAGCGGCGGCGCTTCGAGAAGCTGACGCGCGAGCTGATGCGGACGCGGCGGACACGCCCCGGCGGCGCGGACAGCCCGGGCGCCCCGCAGCTGCTGCGCCCCTTCCGGGCCAAGGCGGCGCTGGGTGTGGAGAACGCCCGGCTGCGGTTCCGTGACGACCTTCCGCCGGAGCTGTGCGTGGGATACGCCCGGCCGGGCGCCGAGTACCCGGCCGTGGTGCGGCTGTCCAGCGCGAGCGGCACCGAGCGGCACGACACCACGCCCGATCTGCACCGGATGGCGGTGCGGGTCCAGGCCGGTCCGGAGGAGACCCACGATCTGCTGGCCACCAGCTTCCCGGTGTCCCATGCCGCCGATGTGCACGAGTTCGTCGCCTTCGCCAAGGCCACGGCGGGTGCGGGGAGCACCGTGGAGAAGGCCTTCGGGCTCTTCGTCCGGCTGCCGCTGGCGGTGGGCTGGGCCACCGCCGACCGGATGCGCCGCAATGTGCGGATCGCCACCCGCCATACGGTGGGCTCGCTGGCCCGCGAGACCTTCTGGAGCCGGGGCGCGATCCTGTGGGGCCCGGCCGGTCCGGTGCGGTATCAGCTGCGTCCGGCGCCCGGCGGCACCGCCGCTCCCCCGCCCGACCGCGGCGACCCCGACTATCTCGACCGTGAGCTGGCGATGCGGCTGTCCACCGGCGACATCGCCTTCGAGCTGTGCGTGCAGCGTTATCTGGACGACCGCCGCACCCCGGTCGAGGACGGCTCGGTGGAGTGGCGGGAGAGCGACGCGCCGGTCGTCCCGGTCGCGGTGCTCACGGTGCCGTGCCAGGACCTGGACAGCGCCCGGGCCCGGGCGGCGGCCCGCCGGGTCGAGCTGCTGACGTTCAACCCCTGGCACACCACGGAGGAGTTCCGTCCGCTGGGCAATCTCAACCGGGCGCGCAAGGCCGCGTACGAGGTCGCCGCCGCACATCGCCTCGGTCTGCGCCTCCCCGCCACCGAGCCGGGCCCCACCGCCGAGCCAGGCGCGACCGCCGAACCGCCCCCCACCGCGCTGCTGCCCGTTCCGGTGCGCGCCGCCTTCGACCTGCCGGTGCGCGCGGCCTTCGGCCTGGTCAACCGCTGTGTGCCCTGGCATCGGCTGCCGGACCCGCTGGGGCTGCTCGGCCCGGACGCGCTGGGCCGGACGCTGCGCCGGCTCGGCCTCCTCGACGCGGCCCCGCCCGAGGCGCCGGCGCACCCCGATCCGGCCCCCGCCCCGGCCGGGGAGCGGCCGCGGGTGGCACGGAGGGATGGCGCGCGGATGGATGGGGCGCGGCGGGACGTGGCCGGGGCCGCCGCCGGCCGTCGCCTGTCACCGGTCCACCGGCCCGATCTGATCCATGTGCCCCACCCCGCCACGGTCAGTGAGCGGCTGCTGCACCGGGAGCGCTTCCGGCCCGCCACCTCGCTCAATGTCCTGGCGGCCGCCTGGACCCACTTCCAGTCCCCGGACTGGGTCGACGCCGCCTCCCACCGGTGGGACGGCACGCAGGTGTACGGCGGCGCCGGGCCGCGCCTGGAGGAGGGCCATCTGCCGCTGGGCCCGGGCGGGGTGCCGCCGATCGGCTCGCCCGGCGCCTGGTGGCTGGGGCTCAGCGCGATGCACACGCTCTTCGCCCGTGAGCACGAGGCGGTGTGCGAGGCGCTGCGCCGCACCCATCCGGCGATGGACGGCGAGTCGGTGCATCACACGGCCCGGCTGGTGGTCTCCGCGCTTATCGCCAAGATCCATACGGTGGAGTGGATTCCGGCGATCCTCGCCACCGAGGTGCTCGACCTCGGCTCGAAGACCAACTGGCAGGGCCCGCCCGCCCATTGGCTGTCCAGACTCGGCCTGTGGCTGTTCGAGGCGAGCGCGTCGACGGGCGGCCCCCGCGGCGTGCCGGACCATCCCGGGGTGCCGTTCGCCCTCGCCGAGGAGTTCATGACGGTCTACCGGACGCATCCGCTGGTCCCGGACGACATCGAGCTGTGCGACCACCGCTTCGGGCGGCGGTCGCGGTCGCTCGGCTTCGACGAGGTGCGGGGCGCGGCGGCCGAGGCGGTGATGCGCAAGACCGGGCTCGCCGACGCCCTCTACTCCTTCGGCATCGCCCACCCGGGCGCGATCACCCTGGGCAACTGCCCGCGCGCACTGCGGCGTTTCGAGCGGGACGGCGAACTCCTCGATCTGCCGGTGGCGGAGCTGATGCGGGCCCGGCGGCGGGGCGTACCGCGGTACAACGACTTCCGGGCCCGGCTGGGCAGAGCGCGGATCCGCTCCTTCGAGGAGCTGTCCCCCGATCAGGACACGGTCGCGCGGCTCGAGGAGGTCTACGCCTCGGTCAACGAGATCGACACCATGGTGGGGCTGTTCGCAGAGAACCCGCCCGAGGGGTCGGCGTTCAGCGAGACGGCGTTCCATGTCCTGCTGCTCATGGCCACCCGGCGGATTCAGGACGATCGCCTCCTGACCGTGGACTTCCGGCCGGAGGTGTACACCCCGCTGGGGCTGGACTGGGTGGAGAAGTCCAGCATGACCTCGGTGATCCTGCGGCACTGCCCGGAGCTGGCCGGAGTGCTGCCCCGCGGGGCGAGTCCGTTCGCGCCCTGGCGGCCGATGGCGCCGTCGCTCTCCTGACCGCGGCCGTGGACCGGTTCAGGTTCAGTCCTGGCCGCGGAAGCGGTTGATGGACGGCAGATGGCGCTCCCGCAGCTCCGGATCGCGCACCCCCAGTCCCTCCTCCGGGGCCAGGCACAGGACGCCGACCTTCCCGGAGTGGCGGTTGCGGTGGACGTCCTGGGTGGCCGTGCCGACCGCCGTGAGCGGATAGACCTTGGAGAGCGTGGGGTGCACCATCCCCTTCTCGATCAGCCGGTTGGCCGCCCAGGCCTCCCGGTAGTTGGCGAAGTGGGTGCCGATGATGCGCTTGAGCGCCATCCACAAGTAGCGGTTGTCGTACTCATGGCGGTAGCCGGACGTCGAGGCGCAGGTGACGATGGTTCCGCCGCGCCGCGCCACATACACACTGGCGCCGAAGGTCTCACGGCCGGGGTGCTCCAGGACGATGTCCGGATCGTCGCCGCCGGTCAGTTCGCGGATCCGGGCCCCGAAGCGCTTCCACTCCTTGGGGTCGGGCGTGGACGCGTCCTTCCAGAACCGATAGCCCTCCTCGGCCCGGTCGATGACCAGCTCGGCCCCCATGGAGCGGACGAGTTCGGCCTTGCGCTGCCCGGAGACCACGCACACCGGGATGGACCCGCCGTTGACGGCCAGCTGGGTGGCGTACGAGCCCAGGCCACCGGCCGCACCCCAGATGAGGGTCACATCGCCCTGTTTCATCTGGGCGCCGTTGCGGGAGACGAGCTGCCGGTACGCCGTGGAGTTGACCAGGCCCGAGGAGGCGGCCTCCTCCCAGGTGAGGTGGGCGGGCATCGGCATCAGCTGGTTGGCCTTGACCAGTGAGAGTTCGGCGAGCCCGCCGAAGTTGGTCTCGAAGCCCCAGATGCGCTGCTCGGGGTCGAGCATGCTGTCGTCGTGGCCGTCCGGTGAGCGCAGTTCGATGGACAGGCAGTGGGCCACCACCCGGTCGCCGGGCTTCCAGTGGCGCACCCCCGGCCCGGTGCGCAGCACCACACCGGCCAGATCGGAGCCGAGGACGTGGTAGGGCTGGGCGTGGCGGGCCGCTCCGGGGTCGTCGGTCCGTGCGTACCGCTCCAGGAAACCGAAGGTCGGCAATGGTTCGAAGATGGCGCTCCACACGGTGTTGTAGTTGATCGCGCTGGCCATGACCGCGATCACCGCCTCGCCCGGGCCCGGTTCGGGTGTGGGCACCTCACGGATGTGGAGCGACTTCTGGGGGTCCTTGTCCTTGGTGGCCATGCCCTCGAACATCTCGGATTCCTCTTTGAGGATAACCGCGCCCCGATAGGACTCGGGCACGCTCAAGGCGGCGAAATCCGCGGCCACCGCATCCTCTGCCAGCACGGTGCTGATGATGTCCTGCATGACATGTCCTCCGATGTACCGCCCCGGGCACCCTGTGTCCCGGAGGCTATGGCAGCGGCCACGATCCGAATAACCCCTACGTCCGCCCAGGTCCGGCCCCCTAGGCGCCCCCCTATACCGCCAGGGAGTGCAGACAGGCGATGAGCGTGCGGGCCTCGACATTGACGTAATGGCTGTGGCGTATGAGGTCGAGCAGCTGACGCACGGCCATCCAGCGGTAGTGCGACGGCTCCTCGGGGACGGCGCTCATCGCGGTTTCCACGACGAGATAGCGATTGAAGGCGTGGAAGAAACGGCCGCCTTCTTCGGAGAGCACGGTGTCGAACCGCACCCGGTCGGCCGGCGCCTCCACCACCTCGCGGAGGAACGGCGGTGTGGCCCCCTCGGGCAGATGGGTGTAGTTGCGCGGTGTGCACTGCACGGTGGGGGCCAGCTCCACCACATCCGTGTAGCCGGGTTCGGCGCGGGCCTGCACCAGCACATGCGGCACCTTGTCGGCGTAGGCCAGCAAGAAGGCCGCCACGCCCGGGCCATGGGGCTCGATCATGGGCTGGGTCCAGCCGCCCACCTCACGGCCGCCCGCGGTGACGTCCACGGCCATCACGCTGAAGAAGCGCCCGCTCTCATGGGAGATCCGGTGGGCGCTGCGGTGCCAGCCGGTCGTCTCCCGCAGCGGTATCCGCTCGGTGAACACCTCGCGCTCGGTGCGCAGCCCGGTGATCCAGCTCAGGATGTCGGCGTCGCGGTGGCGGCTGTGGGCCTCGAGGACCGGGAGGGTCTCCCCGGAGTCCAGCGGGGAGTGCGGCAGACAGGCCAGGACGCTGCGCGCGTCCATGTTCACCAGGTCCTCCACCGCCAGCAGATGGTGCAGCTGGCCCAGCGTCAGCCAGCGGAAGCCGTCGCGCACCTCGACGTCCGTCTCCGGTGCGACCTCGACCAGCATGTTGCGGTTGCGCTTGTGGAAGAACCAGCTGCCCTGCTCCGACTGGCGGACATCGGCGAGCACCCGGTGCCGTTCGGCCTGCTGGAAGTACTCCACATACGGCACGGCACGGCCCTTGTGCACGCGGGTGTAGTTGCTGCGGGTCGCCTGGACGGTGGGCGAGAGCTGCAGTCCGCCGTGGTTGCCCGGCTCCATCTTGGCCTGCATCAGGAAGTGCGGTACACCGTCGAAGTCCTTGACCAGGATGCCGAGGATGCCGATCTCCGGCTGGTGGAGGATCGGCTGGCGCCACTCCTCCACCGGCGCCCCGGGCATCCGCACCCGGAGGCCCTCGACGGAGAAGAACCGGCCGGTCTCGTGGACGAGGTTGTGGGTGTCCGGCGCGAACTCCCAGCCGCGCATCGCCTCGAACGGAATGATCTCGATCCGGGACTCGTCGGCGTCGACGCGCTCCCGGAACCAGCGCTGGAAGTCGGCGAGCAGGGTCACCGAGCTGTCGACGGTGGCGGCCGAGCGGACCAGCCGCTCCTGGAGCGTGCTCACCACGCCCACGCCTCCGGTCCGGGGCCGCCGTTGCCGATCGGCGGGAACAGCCGGTCCAGTTCGGTCAGCACCTCGTCCGGCAGCGTCAGCTCCATGGCTCTGAAGGCCCCTTCGAGCTGGTCCAGGCTGCGCGGCCCGATGACCGGTGCGGTGATACCGGGGCGTCCCATCACCCAGGCCAGCCCCACCTCGGCCGGGTCGGTGCCAAGGCCGTCACACAGCTTCTCGTACGCGGCGACGGCGTCCCGGTGGACCTCCAGCGCCTGGGCCGCGCGGCCCTGGGCGGTCTTCATCGCGGTGCCCTCGGCCAGCTTGCGCAGCGCCCCGCTGAGCAGTCCGCCGTGCAGCGGGGACCAGGCGAGCACCCCGACCCCGTACCGCTGGGCGGCGGGGATCAGCTCCAGTTCGATATGGCGGGTGACGAGGTTGTAGACGCTCTGTTCGGAGACGATGCCGAGGAAGTGGCGGCGGGCGGCGGCCTCCTGGGCCTCGGCGATGTGCCAGCCGGCGAAGTTGGACGAGCCGACGTAGCGCACCTTGCCCTGCCGGGTCAGCGTCTCCATCGCCTGCCACACCTCCTCCCAGGGGGCGTGGCGGTCGATGTGGTGCATCTGGAACAGGTCGATCCAGTCGGTGCCCATCCGGCGCAGCGAGTCCTCGCAGGAGGCGATGATGTGCCGGGCCGAGAGCCCCGAGTCATTGGGCCAGTCGCTCATCGGGTTGAACACCTTGGTGCCCAGCACGACCTTCTCGCGCCGGCCGCCGCCCTGGGCGAACCAGCCGCCGAGGAACTCCTCGGTGTAGCCCTTGTGCTTCTGCCAGCCGTACTGGTTGGCGGTGTCGACGAAGTTGACCCCGCGGTCCAGGGCGGTGTCCAGGATCGCGTGGCTCTCCTCGTCGCCGGCCCTGACCCCGAGGTTCAAGGTGCCCAGGCACACCCGGCTCACCTTGAGGCCGGTACGTCCGAGATAGGTGTACTCCATCAGTGTCCTTCGGTACGGGCCGCCTCGGCAGCCGGTCGGCTCGAGGTGGCGGAGGCGGCCCACAGGTCGTGGAGGGATTCCTTCAGGGCCACCTTCGGGGACCAGCCCATGAGCCGCCGGGCCAGGCGGATGTCGGCCTGGGTCCAGCTTCCGCCCTTGCTGTGCACGGCGCCGCTCTCCTCGCGCACCAGATCCGCGGGGACCTGGGAGGCGGAGATCAGCAGCCAGGCCAGTTCGCGCATGCTGGAGGCGTCGCCCTGCCCGATGTTGACCGCCCGGCCGGTCACCGGGCTGCTCGCGGCCAGCACCACGGCCTCGGCGACGTCGCGGACGTCGATGAAGTCGCGCCGGTCGTCGACGAGGGTGAGGGAGAGCGGAGCGTCCTCGGTGGTCCGACGCAGCCGGTGGGCGAGTCCGCCGAGGAAGCTGCCCCGGGGGGTGCCCGGTCCGCAGACGTTGGTGACGCGCAGGACGCAGCCGTCGACGCGGCCCGCGTCCGCCGCGCCCAGGACGATCCGGCTGCCGATGAGTTTGGTGCGGGCGTAGGGGGTGTGCGGGGCGGTGGGGTGGTCCTCGGCGATGGCCGTGCCGTCGGGGACGGGGCCGTACTCGTGCACCGAGCCCAGATGGACCAGCCGCGGCCGCCTGGGGAGGGTCGCCACGGCGTCCACCAGCCGGTCGACGAGCGGGATGTGCGAGGCCGTCATGCTCTCCTCGTCGCCCTCCCAGCTGTCGCCCGCGGCGTTGACGACGAGATCGGCGGACTTCGTGGCCCGGGCGATGTCGTCGCTCGGCGCGGATACCGCGTCAAGGGGCAGAAATGCGACTCCGGGAATGGGTTCAGCGGGTTTTCTCGCTATTGCCAGGACTTCATATCCGCGTTTGGTGAGAGCCCTGCAGATATGTCGCCCGATGAATCCGGTGCCGCCGATCACAACGGCCTGCCGATCTCGCATGTGGGCCATATCGCCACCGTATTGGCGCCGCTTCGAGCGGAACAACCCCTACCCTCGTCCACCCCTATCTGCCACCCCTATCACCGCTCCGACCTGCGATGTCATTGGAATAGATGTCGTTTATGGGCCTCGCTGACGGCTGCCGCGCGATCCTTCACCCCGAGTTTCTCGTAAACATGCAGCAGATGTGTCTTCACCGTCGCCTGGCTGATGAACAACGCCGCCGCGGCCTGTCGATTCGTGGCCCCGTCCGCGATGAGCCTGAGCACTTGGAGTTCCCGGTCGCTCAGCGGTCCCTGGGTGGGTTTGCGGACTTGCCCGAGAACCCGTCCGGTGACCGCGGGCGAGAGAACGGACTGGCCCGAGGAGGCGGACCGCACGGCGCGGGTCAACTCCTCGCGCGGGGTGTCCTTGAGGAGATAGCCGGTCGCCCCGGCGGCCAGGGCGCCCATGACGTCGCTGTCGGTGTCATAGGTGGTCAGGACCAGGATCCGGGCCTCCGGATCGCCGCCCAGCAGCCGCTTGATGGCCTCGACCCCGCCCATCCGGGGCATGCGCAGATCCATCAGGACCACATCGGCCGGCCGCCGCTCGTACAGTTCGACGGCCTCGGCACCGTCAGCGGCCTCGCCGATCACCGTGAAGTCGGGGTCCCGCTCCAGCACCCCGCGCAGCCCGTCGCGGACCACGGGGTGGTCGTCCACGATGAGGATGCGGATGGGCGCGCCGGTGGCGCGGTGGGCCCCGCCGCCGTCGTGGCCGGGGCCGTCGCCGTTGGGGGTGTTGTTACCGCTGGGGGTGATTCCGCTCATGCACCGGCTTCCTGGGGGATGACGGGGACGGCCGCGCTGATGGCGGTGCCCTCGCCACGGGCGCTTTCGATGTCCAACGTACCGGCGACCCGGCCCAGTCGGCGCCGCATCGCCACAAGCCCCAGCCCGTGGTCACCGGAGGTGCCGGCCTCGGCCTCCGCGGCCGCGGGGTCGAATCCGACGCCGTCGTCGAGCACATCGAGGACGATCACGTCGTCCATGTACGACAGGGTGATGCCCACCTTCGACGCCTCGGCGTGCTTGGCGATGTTGGCGAGGGCCTCCTGCGCCACCCGGTAGAGGGTGGCCTCCAGTTCGGCGTGGACGGGGGCGGCGGTCCCGGTCGTCTCGAACGCCACCTTCGCCTCCCGCCCCCGTGACCAGCCCTCGATCAGGCACTCCAGGGCGTCGGGCAGCGTCCGGGACTCCAGCTGCTCGGGGCGGAGCGCCTGGACCGACCGGCGCGCCTCGGCCAGGCTGTCGCGGGCCAGGTCCTTGGCCGCGACCAGATGGCGGCGCCACACCTCGCCGTCGCCTTCGGCGTGTTCGGCGGCTTCCAGCTGCCGGATGATGCCGGCCAGCCCCTGAGCGAGGGTGTCATGGATCTCCCCCGCCATCCGCTGGCGCTCGTCCAGCACTCCGGCCTCACGCGCCTGGGTGATCAGCTGGGCGTGGAGCCCGGCGTTCTCGTTGAGCGCCGACCGGAGTTCGGCCACGGTCCGTTTGCGCCGCTGATGCTGTTCGTTCAGCCGGCTCGACAGCAGATTGATCCAGCCGATCACCACGGTCTGGAAGGCGATGGCGGCGATATAGCCGACCACGGCGCCGGTCGTGGGCCGCGGGAGGCCGTCCGGCACGGTGTTGACGACGAACGAAGTGGCCGCCACGGACACCAGCGCCCAGACCGTCGGCAGCAGCACCAGCGCCTGCAGGAACCCGGTGGCGGCGAAGACCATGAACACCTGGTCCCGCGCCATCAGCGCGGCGGAGAGCGCGAGCAGCCCGGTGAAGTACACGGCCGTCCGCGCCATGCCGTACGGCTGTCTGCTGCGGCGGCCGGTCGGCAGGGTGTAGGTGCCCAGGATCCAGAGGGCGGCCAGCGCCGCCAGGCCGAGTGTGGTGAGCAGCCGCCGGGCCGGCGGCGGACCGTGGACCAGGCTCAGGGCCGTGGACAGAAACAGCAGAAGGTAGGGCAACCCTCCGAACAGGATGTCGGAGTGCCGCTCCCACCGTCCGCCGTCGTCCTTGGACGCGCTCACCTCACTCCCAGCGGAACAGCTTGGCCGCGGCCGCGGTGGCGGCCACCGCGATCACCCCGAGGACGGTCAGGTGCAGCGCCTGCGGCCACTGGTTCTCCCAGGAGTCGCGCAGCGCCTGCAGCGCGGCGCCCAGCGGGGTGTAGTCGCCGATGGTGGACACGGTCTCGGGCAGATCCTCCTTGGGGAGGAACGCCCCGCCGAAGAAGAGGCTGGGGAAGAGCAGGGAAAGGCCCATCGCGGTGGCCGACTTGCTGCTCGGCGCGATGGCCGCGATCACCAGGCCGATGGAGAACAGCGCCCAGGTGCCGAGAGCGAAGCTCACCAGGAAGGCGGGGACGTCACCGGGCAGCTTGGTGTCGAAGGCGGCCTTGCCGACGATGAGCACCAGCACCGCGGAGACCGCCGCGGTGACCAGGTTGATGAAGAGCTGGGCGATCAGCAGATTCCCGGGGTGGACGGGGCTGGCGGCCAGGCGCCGCAGGATGCCCTTCTCCCGGTAGGTGGCCAGCGTCGTGGGCAGCAGGTTGAGGGCCAGCATCGTCAGACACAGCGACATGGCCATCGCGGGGACGAACGCGGCCATCGACTCCTTGGTGGCGGCGTCGTCGTTGGACTTGGTGGTGACGAAGTGGAAGATGGCCAGCAGCATGATGGGCAGCGCGATGACGAAGAACACCGCGGTGGGATCGCGCAGGAACAGCTTGCTCTCGACGAAGGTGAGCTTGGTGCGCCCGGACATGGCAGAGATCTCCTCGGCGGTTCAGTTGGCGGGCTTGGAGCCGGTCAGGGCGACGAAGGCGTCATCGAGACTCGCCTGTTCCAGGCGGAGTTCGTTCGCCACGATCTGATTGCGGGCCAGGACGGAGATCACCGCGTAGACGACATTGCCCTTGCCGACCACCGTCACCTGCGACTTGGACCGGGTCACACTGCTCACCTCGGGCAGCGAGGTCAGCAGCTCGTCGTCCATCGGCACGGACGGCTTGAACCGGATGATCTGCTGCTCGTCGACCCGAGACACCAGCCCGGAGGGGGTGTCCAGGGCGACGACCCGGCCGGATTCGATGATGGCGATCCGGTCGCAGAGCCGCTCGGCCTCCTCCATGAAGTGGGTGACCAGCAGCACGGTCACGTCCTGCTCCCTGACCTTCTCGATCAGCTTCCAGGTCTCGCGCCGGGCGTGCGGGTCCAGTGCGGTGGTCAGCTCGTCGAAGACGGCGATCCTGGGGTTGCCGACCAGGGCGAGCGCGATGGACAGCCGCTGCTGCTGACCGCCGGACAGCGATCCGTAGGCCGTGTCGGCCTTGCCGGACAGGCCCCAGTCCTTGATGAGCTCCCGCCAGTCGACGGGGTCGCGGTAGAAGGTGCTGTAGAGCTCGAGCGCCTCCCACACCTTCATCTTGGGGGGCAGTTCGCTCTGCTGGAGCTGGATCCCGATGGACTCGCGCAGCTCGGCGAGGTCCTTCAGCGGGTCCAGGCCCATCACGGAGATCTCGCCACCGTCCCGTTTGCGCATCCCCTCGATGCACTCCACGGCGGTGGTCTTGCCCGCGCCGTTGGGGCCGAGGATGCCGAAGATCTCACCCTCCTCCACGGAGAAGGACACGTCCTGTACCGCGACGTGATTGCGGTATTCCTTCCGCAGGTTACTGACCTCGATCAGCGGCATCGGCCCGGGTCCTCCTCGCTCGGTTCCTTCACTCTTCCACCGTAGGAAGCGGCTATCCCCCGCGGATCGGCCCATCGGCTGCCCAGCGGGCTGATCCTCTCTCCACCCACCGGCTGACCGGCCGCATCAACCGATCGGTGGAGGGGGGTACGCCACGGGCGGGTCAGTCACGCCGGGGGTGCAGCGCCCGGCAGACCTCATAGGACGGCAGCAGGCCCGCCCGTTCGGCCTCGGCGAGCCCGGGGGCGTTCCGGTCGCGCTGGGAGACCAGATACTCCAGGTCCGTGGGCCAGGGCAGGCCGAGCGCCGGGTCGAAGGGGTTGATCTCGTGCTCGGCGCCCGGGTTGTACTCCGCCGAGTTCAGATAGGCCGCCACGGTGTCGTCCCGCAGCGCGATGAAGGCGTGGCCGAGGCCCTCCTCCAGATACACCGCCCGGTACGAGACGGGGTCCAGGCGCACACTGTCCCAGTGGCCGTAGGTGGGCGAGCCCACCCGCAAGTCCACCACCACATCGAGGAGTTCACCGCTGGTGCAGGTCACCATCTTGGCCTGGCCCGGGGGTACGTCCGCGTAGTGCACCCCGCGGACGGTGCCGCGCCGGGAGACGCTGTGGTGGTTCTGGCCCAGGCGCAGCGGGTGGCCGACGGCCGCGGTGAAGGCCGCTTCGGTGTAGTGGGCGACGAACGCACCGCGCTCGTCGCGGTGGACATCCGGGCTGAACTCGTAGGCACCGGAGACCGCCAGCTCGCGCACCTTCATCGGCCGTGTTCCATGGTGAGCTTCTCCAGCACCGGCACCACATCGTGCGGGGTGGGGGTGTGCAGGTTCTCCTCGCGCAGCCGCTCGGCGGTGTCCTTGTACGTGGCGTCGCCCAGCAGCCGTTCGACGCTCTCCCGCAGCACCTCGGCGGTCAGCTCGGAGGCGTGCACGGCGAGTCCGGCACCGGCCTCGTGCAGACTGGTCGCCTTGTTCCACCAGTCGCCGTAGCGGATGGTGGGGATGAACTGCGGTACGCCGTTGACCAGCGCGGTACCCCAGGAGCCGAAGCCGCCGTGGTGGATGAGGACCGAGGCGCCGGGCAGCAGGGCGTGCAGCGGGACGAAGTCGACGATGTGGGTGTTGGCGGGGATCTTCTCCAGGGCCGCGACCTCCTCGGGCGGCAGCGCGGCCACCACGTCGATGTCCATGGTCCCGAGGGTGTCGATGATGTCGGTGACCGGCATGAAGGTGCCGCCCAGGGCCGCCCGGGCGGAGACGCCGGACGTCAGCACGACCCGCGGCCGCTCGGGGACCTCGCGCAGCCAGTCCGGGATCTCACAGGGGCCGTTGTAGGGCAGATAGCGGACCGGGACCCGGTGGACCGACAGCGGAAGCTGGAGGCTGGTGGGGATCTGGTCGATGGTCCACTGGCCGAGCACGATCTCCTCGTCGAAGGTGCGGTCGTAGCGGGCGAGGATGCCGCCGAGCCAGTCGGCCATCGGGTCCTCGCGGCGCTCCTCGGGCTGCTCCGCGAGGCGGGCCAGGAACACATCGCGCATCTTGGAGTAGATGTCGATACACCACAGCAGCCGGGCGTGGGCGGCGCCCACGACCCGGGCGGCCACCGGGCCCGCATAGGTGACCGGGTCCCAGATGACCAGGTCGGGCTGCCAGTCGCGGGCGTAGGCCACCAGCTCGTGGACCATGCAGTCGTTGTAGGTCTGGTACGCGAACATCACGCTGACCTTGAACTTCATCAGCACCTGTTCCCAGGAGTGCTGATCGAGGTCCGGAGTGGACCAGTCGGACAGCGGGTTCTCCAGCGAGTCGCGGTTCTGCGTCAGCATCTCGTGGAGATTGTGGTCCGTGCCGACGGAGACGGCCGTCAGACCGGTGCTCTTGATGTGCGCGGTCAGCGCGGGGTTGCTGGCGACATGCACCTCATGGCCGGCCGCGGCCAGCGACCAGGCGAGCGGGACCATGGTGAACAGGTGCGATTTCTCGGACACCGTCGCGAAAAGGATACGCATCGTCGGTTTCTCTCTCAGTCGATGGTTCGTCGGAGGCGGGCGGTGGCCGCCCGCAGGGTGTCCGTGATGACTCCGGCCACCGCTGCCTTCTGTTCACCCAGGTAGAAGTGGCCGCCGGAGAAGACCTCCAGCCGGAAGGAGCCCGCGGTGTGCTCCCGCCAGCCCGCCATCTCCGGGGCCCTGACGCGGATGTCGCTGTCGCCGGCGAGCCCCACGATGTCGCAGCGCAGCCTGGCGCCGGGCCGGTACTCATAGGTCTCGGCCGCCTTGTAGTCGCTGCGGATGGCCGGCAGGGCCAGCCGCAGCAGTTCGGCGTCGCCGAGGATGCGCGAGTCGGTCCCGCTGACCAGCTGGAGCTCGGCGATGAGCCCGGCGTCGTCGCGCCGGTGGATGTCCAGGCTCCGGTGGTGGGAGGGCGCGGGCCGGCCCGAGGCGAAGAGTGCCACGGGCACGGTCCCCAGCTCCCCTTCGAGCAGCCGGGCCAGCTCGAACCCGACGCTCGCGCCCATGCTGTGGCCGAACAGCGCGATCGGCCGGTGTGCCGTCAGTGGCGTCAGCGCCTCGAAGATCTCGCGGGCCATCTCATGGATGTTCTCGATGGGCGTGTCATGGCGGCGGTCCTGCCGTCCCGGGTACTGGACGGCCAGCGCCTCCACGGTCGGCGGCAGCAGCTCGGAGATGGGGAAGTAGAAGCTGGCGGCTCCTCCCGCGTGCGGCAGGCAGACCAGGCTGACCTCGGCCTCCGGACGCGGATGGAACCTGCGGAACCACAGGCTCTCATCGGTGACGGGCAACGCCATGGTCGTCGTTCCTTTCGCGGTGCGGGAGGGCGCCTCGGTAGCGGGGGCGGGGTGTGGTCAGGCGCCGTCGCGCGGCAGGGACTCCAGCCAGTCCTCGATGGCCTGGGCGGTGGGGAGGGAGTGGTCCTCCATCATGGTGAAGTGGTTGCCGCGCACATCGACGATGTCGTGCGGCAGCTCCCAGAAGGACCGCCAGTCGGGGAGCTCCTCCAGCTTCAGCGAACCGGTGGACAGCGGCTCCATCGCGCGCACGAGGAGGGTGGGGGTCGCGATCGGCTCGGGATCCCAGCTGCCGAAGAGGTTGAGATACCAGCCCATGGCCGACAGCCGGTCGTCGTCCATGGTGACGAACACGCCCTCGCGCTCGGTCATCCCGTCCATGAGCGAGAGCCCGAACTGGTTGAGGATGCTGCTCTTGGGCACGTAGGTGTCCACCAGCACCACCGCGGTCGGCCGGATGCCCATCCGCTCCAGATGTCCGGCCGCCGCATGGGCGAACCAGCCGCCCGCCGAGGAGCCGAGGAGCACGATCGGCGCCCCGTCCGCGGCCTTCGCCACCGCCTCGGCCTGGGCGGCGACCACCGCGTCCGCCGTTTCCGGAAGGGGCTCACCGCGGCCGAAGCCCGGCAGCGCGAGCGCCGACACATCGCGCCGGCCCCGCTGTGAGGCCGCGAACCGCGCGTACTGGTGGATGCCCGCGACCGCCAGGCACGAGGAGAAGCAGAACATGTGCTGCTCGGCCGGGCCCTTGCTGAGCCTGACCGGCGTCGGCAGCTTCTCCAGCTCGGAGGTGGCGCTGAACCGGGGCCGCAGCGCCGCGGTGGCGTGCAGCAGGTCAAAGATCTCTTTCCACTTCCCGGTCTCGAACGCCTGGGTGTAGAGCGCGCTCAGCGTGGTGGACTCACCCGCGGCGGCGGCCGCCGGGCCCGTGGGCGTCTCCACGGAGGGGCCCGACTGCCGGGCCGCGGCCAGGTCCGAGCGGAGCCGGGCGGCCAGATCGGTGGGCGTCTCGTGGTCGAAGACGAGCGTGGCGGGAAGCCTCAGCCCGGTGGCCGCGTTCAGCCGGTTGCGCAGCTCGACCGCGGTGAGCGAGTCGAAGCCGGAGTCCACGAACTCATGGGTGGCGCCGATGGCGGACGGGTCCGGGTGGCCGAGCACGGTGGCCACCTGCGTCCGCACCAACTCCACCAGTACGGCGTCCTGTTCGGCCTCGGACAGCCCGGCGAGCCGTTCCCGCAGCGCGGAATCGCCGCCCGATGAGCCGGCGCGCGTGGTCGCGCCCGTCCGGCGCGCCGGTGCCCGCACCAGTCCGCGCAGCAGCAGCGGCACCGAGCCGGATCCGGCGTTCGCGCGCAGCGCGGCGAGGTCGAGCCGCATCGGGATGAGCAGCGGAGTGTCCAGGGCGAGGGCGGTGTCGAGCAGTTCCATGCCCTGTTCGGAGGTGAGCGCGGCCACGCCCGAGCGGGCGGCCCCGGCCGTGTCCGCCGTTCCGGTCATCGTGCTGGTCTGCGCCCACAGCCCCCAGGCGAGGGAGTGGGCGGGCAGCCCCTGCGCCCTGCGGGCCTGCGCGAAGGCGTCGAGGAAGCCGTTGGCGGCCGCGTAGTTGCCCTGTCCGGCGCCGCCGAGCACACCGGCGGCCGAGGAGAAGAGCACGAACGCGGCCAGGTCCAGCTCCCGGGTGGCCTCGTGGAGGTGGAGTACGGCGTCGGCCTTGGGCCGCAGCACCGTGTCCATCCGCTCGGGGGTGAGCGAGGAGATCACCCCGTCGTCCAGTACCCCGGCGGTGTGGAACACCCCGGTCAGCGGGTGGTCGCCGGGCACCTGGGCCACCAGGGCGGCCACGGCGTCCCGGTCGGCGGTGTCGCACGCCGCCACGGTCACGGTGGCGCCGAGCGCGGTCAGCTCGTCCCGCAGCCGCCCGGCCCCTTCGGCGGCCGGTCCCCGGCGGCTGGTCAGCAGCAGATGGCGGACGCCATGCCGGGTCACCAGATGGCGGGCGAGCAGCCCGCCGAGCGTCCCGGTGGCGCCGGTGATCAAAACGGTGCCCTCGGGGTCCAGCGCACGCGTGGCGCCGGTCTCCCCCTGGGCGCGGGCGAGCCGCGGGGTGTGCGCCTGGCCGGCGCGCAGGGCGAGCTGCGGCTCACCGGAGGGGAGGACGGCCGGGAGGGCCCGTACGGACTCCTCGTGCTCGTCGAGGTCGACGAGGGTGAACCGGTCGGGGTTCTCCGACTGCGCCGAGCGCACCAGACCCCAGACGGCGGCGCCGGGCAGATCGCTGACGTCCGCGCCGGGCGCGGTGGCCACGGCGCCGCGGGTGACGAACACCAGCCGGGAGTCGGCGAACCGCTCATCGGCCGACCAGTTTTGGGCCAGCTCCAGGGCGCTGCCCAGAGAGGCCCGTGCCGCGTCGGCCGGTGCGCCGGGCCCGGCCTTGCAGCACACCAGGACCGCCGCGGGGGCGGCCGTTCCGGCGTCGACGGCTGCGCCCAGCGACTCCAGGTCCACATACGACTCCAGGTGGACCCCGGCCGCGAAGAGGCTCTCGGTCACCTCCAGTCCGTCGTCGCCCACCAGCGCGGCCCGGGTCAGCGGGGTGGCCGGGGCGGGGCCGGCGAGAGCGGGCCAGTCGAGCTGGAACAGTGCCTCGTTGCTCGCGGCGCGGGCGCCGCTGAGCTGGTCGCCGGTCATCTTCCGCAGCAGCAGGCCCTCGACGGTGGCCACCGGGCGGCCGGTGGGGTCGGCCACCGCGAGCGCCACGGTGTCCTCCCCGGCCGGGGAGATCCTCACCCGCACCTCGTCGGCCCCGGCGGCGTGCAGCGACACCCCGGTCCAGGAGAACGGCAGCCGTCCCTGCGCCGTCTCGGGGTCCTCTCCGGCGAAGAGCGTGCCGAGGGCGATGCCGTGCAGGGAGGCGTCGAGCAGGGCCGGGTGGATCCCGTACGCGGCGGCGGCCGGCTGCTGCTCCTGGGCCAGCCGTATCTCGGCGAACACCTCGTCGCCGCGCAGCCAGGCGGCCCGCAGGCCCCGGAAGGCCGGGCCGTAGCCGAAGCCGCCCGCCGCGTACCGCTCGTACATGTCGCTGACGTCGAGTTCGGTGGCATCCGCCGGAGGCCACGCGGTCAGCTCCGCGGGGGTGGCGGGTGCGGCGGTGGCGAGCGTGCCGGTGGCGTGCGGGGTCCACGGCTCGCCGAATCCGGCGCCTTCGGGGCGGGAGTGGACGTTCAGCGGGCGCCGTCCGCTCTCGTCGGGCTCCCCGGCACTCACCCGGAGGGTGAGTGCGCCACGGGCGGGGAGGACGAGCGGCGCCTGGAGGGTCAGCTCCTCGACCTGGTCGCAGCCGACCTGGTCACCGGCCTGGATCGCGAGCTCAAGGAACGCGGTGCCGGGAAAGAGGACCGTGCCGGAGACGGCGTGGTCGGCCAGCCAGGGCTGGGTGGCCAGGGACAGCCTTCCGGTGAGCACCAGGCCGTCGGTGTCGGCGAGTTCGACGGCGGCGCCCAGCAGCGGATGGTCGGCGGTGCCGAGGCCCGCGGAGGTCACATCGCCGGCCCGGTCGGGGCCGTCCAGCCAGTAGCGCTGCCGCTGGAAGGCGTACGTGGGCAGCTCCACCCGACGGGCGCCACGGCCCGCGAACACCTTCTCCCAGTCCACCTCGCCACCATGGGCATGCACCCGGCCGACCCCGGCCAGCAACGACTCCGCCTCACCCCGGTCCTTGCGCAGCAGCGGGACGAACGCGACGGCATCGGTGCCGGAGACGCACTCCTGTCCCATCACGGACAGCACACCGACCGGGCCCAGCTCCACGAAGCGGGTCACGCCCTGGTCCTCCAGGAACCGCAGGCCGTCCTGGAACCGCACCGGCTGCCGCACATGCCGCACCCAGTAGTCGGGCGTGCACAGCTCCTCGGCCGCCGCCTGGCCGGTCACATTGGACACCACCGCGATCCGGGGGGTGGCGTAGGACAGCTCGCCGACGACCTTGGCGAACTCTTCGAGCATGGGGTCCAACAGCGGCGAATGGGCGGCGACGCCGACCCGCAGCCGCTTGCTCTTGACGCCCACCGCTTCCGCGATCCGCAGGACGGCCTTCTCGTCACCGGAGATCACCGTGGCGGCCGGGCCGTTGACCGCGCCCAGGGCCACCTGGTCCTCGTGGCCCGCCAGATGGGGCAGCACCTCGGCCTCGCCGGTCTGCAGCGAGACCATCGCGCCTCCGGCGGGCAGCGCGTCCATCAGCCGGCCCCGGGCCGCGACCAGCGCACAGGCGTCCGGCAGCGAGAACACGCCCGCCACATGCGCCGCCGCCAGCTCGCCCACCGAGTGGCCGACCAGGAAGTCCGCGGTCACGCCCCAGGACTCCAGCAGCCGGTACAGCGCCACCTCGACGGCGAACAGGCCGGTCTGGGTGTAGAGGGTCCGATCGAGCAACGCGGCGTCCTCGCCGAAGACCACGTCACGCACCGCGTGCTCGACATGGCCGTCCAGGTGGCGGTCGAGTTCGGCGCAGACGGTGTCGAACGCGGCGGCGAAGACCGGGAAGGCGGTGTGCAGGGCGCGTCCCATGCCGAGCCGCTGTGCGCCCTGCCCGGTGAACAGGAACGCCGTCTTGCCCGCACCGGCCACCGCGCCGGGCATGACACCGGAGGCCAACTGGCCGAGTTCGCCCAGCAGTTCGGCACGGTTCGACCCCACGACCACCGCGCGGTGGGTGAAGGCGGAGCGGGTGAGCGCCAGCGAGTAGCCGATGTCCACCGGGGACGGCTCGGGCGCGCCCGCCACGTACGACCGCAGTCGCGCGGCCTGGGCCCGCAGGGCCTCCTCGGTCCGGCCCGACAGCGGCCACGGCACCAGGTCGCCGGCGGCGGGCCCGGTGTCCGCGGGGGCCTCGGTCTCGGCCTCGTCCTCGGGCTCCTCGGCGGGGGCCTGCTCCAGGATCACATGGGCGTTGGTGCCGCTGAATCCGAAGGCGGACACCGCGGCGCGGCGCGGCCGCTCGGTGTCCGGCTCGGGCCACGGTCTGGCCTCGGCCAGCAGCCGTACCGCGCCCGACTCCCAGTCGACGTTGGGTGTCGGCTCCTCGGCGTGCAGCGTCTTGGGCAGCACCCCGTGGCGCAGCGCCAGCACCGTCTTGATGATCCCGCCGACGCCCGCGGCGGCCTGGGTGTGGCCGATGTTGGACTTCAAGGAGCCGAGCCACAGCGGCCGGTCCTCGGGGCGGTCCTGGCCGTAGGTGGCGAGCAGGGCACCGGCCTCGATGGGGTCGCCGAGCGAGGTGCCGGTGCCGTGTGCCTCGACCGCGTCCACCTCGGCCGCGGTCAGCCCGGCGTCGGCCAGCGCCTGCCGGATGACGCGCTGCTGGGAGGGGCCGTTGGGGGCGGTGAGCCCGCTGCTGGCGCCGTCCTGGTTGGTGGCGGAGCCGCGGACGACCGCGAGCACCCGATGGCCGTTCTCCCGCGCGTCGGACAGCCGCTCCACGAGCAGCATGCCCACGCCCTCGCCCCAGCCGGTGCCGTCGGCGGATGCGGCGAACGCCTTGCAGCGCCCGTCGGAGGCGAGCCCGCGCTGCCGGCTGAAGTCCACGAAGGCCACCGGTGTCGACATCACCATCGACCCGCCGACGAGGGCGAGTTCACACTCCCCGCGGCGCAGCGCCTGCGCGGCGAGATGCAGGGCCACCAGCGAGGACGAGCAGGCGGTGTCCACGGTGACCGCGGGCCCTTCGAGACCGAAGGTGTAGGCGATACGGCCGGAGGCGATGCTGCCGGAGCCACCGCTGCCGACGTAGCCCTCGACATCATCGGGCACCTGGCGCAGCCGGGTCGCGTAGTCCTGGTACATCACCCCCGCGAAGACCCCGGTGCGGCTGCCGCGCAGCGTGGCCGGGTCGATCCCGGCCCGCTCCAGGGCCTCCCACCCGGTCTCCAGCAGCAGCCGCTGCTGCGGGTCCATGGCCAGCGCCTCGCGCGGGGAGATGCCGAAGAACGCGGGGTCGAAGTGGTCGGCGTCGGTGACGAAGCCGCCCTCCCGCGCATAGCTCGTCCCCGGCTTGTCCGGGTCCGGATCGTAGAGGGCCTCCAGGTCCCAGCCCCGGTCGGCGGGGAACTCGGTGACCGCGTCACGGCCGTTCGCCACCAGCTCCCACAGGTCCTCCGGCGACGCCACACCGCCGGGGTAGCGGCAGGCCATCCCGACGATGGCGATGGGCTCGTGGTCCTTGGCCTCGGCCTCCTGAAGACGCTGGCGAGTGCGGTGCAGATCCGTGGTCACTCGCTTGAGGTAGTCGCGGAGCTTTGCCTCGCTCACCGTGTACCGCCCATCTCTTTGATTTCCAACTCCGGGTACTTCAGGACAGGCCGAGTTCGTTCTCGATGAAGTCGAAGATCTCGTCGTCCGAGGCGGCGTCGATGCGGCCGGCGACCGCGTCCTCCGCGTCCTCCGGGCCCTGGCCGAGCCGTACCAGCAGGTCCTGCAGACGGGAGGCGAGCGTGGTGCGCGCCTCCTCGTCGGTGGCGACCCGGGCCAGATTGCTTTCCAGGGCGTCGAGTTCCGGAAAGGCCATCGACGCGGCGGTAAAGGTCTCCGGGGCGATCTCCGCTTCCAGGTAGGCGGCGATCGCCGTGGAGGTGGGGTAGTCGAAGAGCAGGGTGACCGGCAGGCGTCGGCCGGTGGCCTTGCCGAGCTGGTTGCGGAGTTCGACCGCGGTGAGCGAGTCGAAGCCGAGGTCCAGCAGACCCCGCTCCGCCTCGACGGCCGCCACCGAGTCGAAGCCCAGCACCCCGGCCACGGTCGTGCGGACCAGGTCCAGCAGGAACCGGCCGCGCTCGGCCTCCGGCAGGCTGGAGAGATGCTGCTTGAGGCCCTCGGGCCGGGCAGGTGCGGCCCCGGCTCCCGCGCCCGTCACGCTCCGCCGGGCGGGCTTGGCGGGCGCGGCCTTCACCAGCCCGCGCAGCAACGCCGGTACGCCATCGGAGCGCGCCCCGAGCCCCGCGGTGTCGAGCCGCATCGGCAGCACGACGGCGGCGTCCACGGCGCGTGCGGCGTCGAAGAGCCCGGCGCCGTCCTCCGAGGAGAACGGGACGATGCCACCGCGCGCCAGCCGGTTCAGATCGGCGCCCTCCAGCTTGCCGGTCATGTCGCTGCGCTGGGCCCACAGCCCCCACGCATGCGACTGGACGGGGCGGCCCTGGGCGCGGCAGTGCTGGGCGAAGGCGTCGAGGAAGGCGTTGGCCGCCGAGTAGTTGCCCTGGCCCATCCCGCCGAAGGTGCCGGCGATGGAGGAGAAGAGGACGAACGCGGACAGGTCCAGGTCGCGGGTGAGCTCGTGCAGGGTGAGCGCGGCGTCGACCTTGGGCCGCAGCACGCGGTCCATCCGCTCGGGGGTGAGCGAGGACACCACACCGTCGTCCAGGACGCCCGCCGTGTGCACGACGGCCGTCAGGGGGTGTGCGGCGGGGACGGTGGCCAGCAGCGCCGCCACCGCCTCCCGGTCTGCCACATCACAGGCGGCGAGGGTGACCTCGGCTCCCAACTCGGTCAGCTTCGCGCGGAGTTCGGCGGCGCCTTCGGCGTCCGGGCCGCGGCGGCCGGCGAGCAGCAGATGCCGCACGCCGCCCTCGGCCACCAGATGGCGGGCGATGACCCCGCCGATGGTGCCGGTGGCTCCGGTGACCAGCACCGTGCCCTCGGGGTCCCAGGCGGGCGGGGCGGTGTCGGGGCGGGGGTGGTGGCGAGCCTGGCCACCGTGACGTCGCCCTGGCGCACCGCCAGTTGCGGCTCGTCCAGGGCGAGCGCGGTCGGCAGGGCGCCCACAGACTCCTCGTGCTCATCGAGGTCGACGAGGACGAATCGGTCGGGGTTCTCCGACTGCGCGGAGCGCACCAGACCCCAGACGGCGGCGTGGGCCAGATCGGGCACATCCGCGTCGGGCGTGGTGGCCACCGCGCCCCGGGTGACGAACACCAGGCGGGAGTCGGCGAACCGCTCCTCGGTCAGCCAGGCCCGGACCAGCGCCAGCGCCCGGTGGGTGGCCGTCCGTACGGCGTCGGCCACCCCCTGGGGCTCCGGTGCGCAGGGCACCAGCACGGTGGTGGGCATGGCGGCCGCGTCGGCGGGCAGCGCCGCCAGGTCCCGGTAGGTGTGCGCATCGAGTCCGACCAGCTTGAAGTCGTCGTCGCCGAGCAGGCCCCAGCTCCCGGCGGGGTGCTGCTCAGGCGCGGCGGCGGAGGTGTCGGCGGCCACCCAGTCGAGCCGGTAGAGCGCGTCACCGCCGGTGGCGGCGTCGCCGAGCCGCTGGGGCCGCTTGCGCAGCACGAGGGATTCGACGGTGGCCACCGGCCGGCCGATGGTGTCCGCCACGGTCAGGGCCACCGTGTCGGCGCCGTCCGGTGTGAGCCGCACCCGTACCTCACCGGCCCCGGCGGCGTGCAGCGACACCCCGGTCCAGGAGAACGGCAGCCTGCCCTCGCCGTCCTGGAACGTCGGGCCGAGCGCGATGGTGTGCAGCGCGGCGTCCAGCAGGGCCGGGTGCAGCCCATAGGCGGTGGCGGCGGACTGCTGCTCCTGGGGCAGCCGTACCTCGGCGAACACCTCCTCGCCGCGCAGCCAGGCCGCCCGCAGCCCCTGGAACGAGGGCCCGTAGCCGAAGCCGCCCGCCGCGAACCGCTCGTACAGGTCCTCGACCTCGATCGGCTCGGCGCCCGGCGGCGGCCACGCCCCGCCCAGGTCGTAGGAGCCCTCGGCGGCGCCGACCGCCAGCACACCCGTGGCGTGCCGGGTCCACGGCAGCTCGCGCCGCGCGTCCTCGGGGCGGGAGTAGACGTTCAGTGTGCGCTGGCCGTCCTCGTCGGGCGCGTCCACGACCAGTTGCAGGGTGACGGCTCCGCGCTCGGGGAGGATGAGCGGTGCCTGGAGGGTCAGCTCCTCGACCCGGTCGCAGCCCACCTGGTCACCGGCCTGGATCGCCAGCTCCAGGAACGCGGTGCCCGGGAAGAGGACCGCGTCCAGGACCGCGTGGTCGGCCAGCCAGGGCTGGCCGCGTGTGGACAGCCGCCCGGTGAGCACCAGGCCGTCGGTGCCCGCGAGTTCGACGGCTGCGCCCAGCAGCGGATGCCCGGCGGCGCCGAGACCGGCCGAGGCCACGTCGCCCACGGTGGCGGGCGCGTCCAGCCAGTAGCGCTGCCGCTGGAAGGCGTACGTGGGCAGCTCCACCCGACGGGCGCCACGGCCCGTGAACACCTTCTCCCAGTCCACCTCGCCACCATGGGCATGCACCCGCCCGACCCCGGCCAGCAACGACTCCGCCTCACCCCGGTCCTTGCGCAGCAACGGGACGAACGCGAGGTCGGTGTCGGCCTCGGCCAGGCACTCCTGGCCCATGGCGGAGAGCACACCGGCGGGGCCGATCTCGACGAAGCGGGTCACCTTCCGCTCGGCGAGGAAGCGTATGCCGTCCCCGAAGCGCACCGCCCGGCGGACGTGGCGCACCCAGTACTCGGGCGAGCACAGCTCCTCGCCCGCCGCCTCACCCGTGACGTTGGAGACCACCGCGATCCGCGGCGCCGCGTAGCCAATTCCGGCGGCCACCGTGCCGAACTCGGCGAGCATGGCGTCCATCAGCGGCGAGTGGAAGGCGTGGGACACGGTGAGCCGCTTGCTCTTGGCCCCGGTCGCCTCCGCGATCCGCAGGACGGTCTCCTCGTCACCGGAGATGACGGTCGCCCGCGGCCCGTTGACCGCCGCCACGCTCACCCGGCCCTCGTGGCCTTCGAGATGCGGCAGCACCTCGGCCTCGGCCGCCTGGAGCGACACCATCGCACCGCCCTCGGGCAGCGCCTGCATCAGCCGGCCCCGGGCCGCCACCAGCGCACATGCGTCCCGCAGCGAGAACACGCCCGCCACATGGGCCGCCGCCAGCTCGCCCACCGAGTGGCCGACCAGGAAGTCCGGGCGCAGGCCCCAGGACTCGACCAGCCGGTAGAGCGCCACTTCGAGGGCGAACAGCCCGGTCTGGGTGAACACGGTCCGGTTCAGCGGATCCGGGTCCTCCCCGAACACCACCTCCCGCACCGAGCCGTCCAGATGAGGGTCCAGCTCCGCGCACACCGCGTCGAACGCCGCCGCGAACACCGGGAAGGCGTCGTACAACCCTCGTCCCATACCCGGTCGTTGCGCGCCCTGTCCGGTGAACAGGAAGGCCGTCTTGCCGGTGTCGGCCACTGTCTCCTGGGCCATCCCCGAGGCCAGCTCCGCCAGGCCCCGCAGCAGCTCCTCCCGCTCGGCGCCGACGACCACGGCGCGGTGGCCGAAGGCCGAGCGGCTGGTCGCCAGCGCGTAGCCGACGTCCACCGGGCGCAGCTCCGGCCGCTCCTCCAGATGGGCCCGCAGGCGTCCGGCCTGCGCCCGCAGCGCCGTCTCGCTGCGCCCGGAGAGCGCCCAGGGCACCACATCGCAGTCGATCGACCGCTCGGCCACCGGTGCGGCGGGCTCGGGGCCCTGCTCCAGCACCACATGCACATTCGTGCCGCTGACGCCGAAGGCGGACACGCCCGCGCGCCGCGGCCGTCCCGTCCCGGGCCACTCCCGGGCCTCGGTCAGCAGCTCCACCGCACCGGCCGACCAGTCCACGTCGGGCGAGAGCACATCGGCGTGGAGGGTCTTCGGCAGCACACCGCGGCGCAGCGCCAGCACCATCTTGATGATCCCGGCGACACCCGAAGCGGCCTGGGTGTGGCCGATGTTGGACTTCAGCGCACCCAGCCACAGCGGCCGGTCCGCGTCCCGGCCCTGGCCGTAGGTGGCCATCAGGGCCTGTGCCTCGATCGGGTCGCCGAGCCGGGTGCCGGTGCCATGGGCCTCGACCGCGTCCACATCGGCGGCCGACAGGCCCGCACCGGCCAGCGCCTGGCGGATCACCCGCTGCTGGGAGGGGCCGTGGGGGCGGTGAGTCCGTTGCTGGCGCCGTCCTGGTTGACGGCGGAGCCGCGTACCAGCGCCAGCACCTCATGGCCGTTCGCCCGCGCGTCCGAGAGCCGCTCCAGCAGCAGCATGCCGACGCCCTCGGCCCACCCGGCGCCGTCGGCGTCCGCCGAGAACGCCTTGCAGCGGCCGTCGGGGGCCATGGCCCGCTGCCGGCTGAACTCGATGAAGGTGTCCAGCGTGGACATCACGACGACGCCGCCCGCCAGCGCCAGCGAGCACTCCCCCTGGCGCAGCGCCTGGACCGCCTGGTGGAGGGCGACCAGCGAGGACGAGCAGGCGGTGTCCACGGTGACCGCGGGGCCTTCGAGGCCGAAGGTGTACGAGATGCGCCCGGACGCCACGCTGCTCGCGCTGCCGGTGGCCAGATAGCCCTCGAACTCCTCGGGCGCGCGGCCGAAGCGCGATCCGTAGTCGTTGTAGCTGGCGCCGATGAAGACTCCGGCCTGGGTGCCCTTCACCGAGGCCGGGTCGATCCCGGCCCGTTCGAACGCCTCCCAGCTCGTCTCCAGCAGCAGCCGCTGCTGCGGGTCGATGGCGAGCGCCTCGCGCGGGGAGATCCCGAAGAACTCCGGGTCGAAGTGGTCGGCCTCGTGCAGGAATCCGCCGCCGGTGGCGTAGAAGGTGCCCGGCTTGTCGGGGTCGGGGTCGTAGTGGCCCTCGATGTCCCAGCCGCGGTCGGTGGGGAAGTCCGAGACGGCATCACGGCCGTCCATCAGCAGCTGCCACAGCTCCTCGGGGGTGGTCACCCCGCCGGGCAGGCGGCAGCTCATGGCCACGATGGCGATCGGGTCGTCGTCGACCGCGACGGTGGCGGGCACCGGGCCCGCCGGGGCGGTGGCATCGGTGCCACCGGCACCGCTCTCGGCCAGCAGGAAGCGGGTCAGCGCGGTGACGGTCGGGTAGTCGAAGACGAGGGTGACCGGCAGCCGCAGTCCGGTGGCCGCGTTCAGCCGGTTGCGCAGGTCGACGGCGGTGAGCGAGTCGAAGCCCAGCTCGCGGAAGGCGCGCCCGGACTCGACCGCCGTGGTGTCGGGATAGCCGAGCGCTGCGGCCACTTCGGTGCTGACGAGGTCGGCCAGCGCGTCCTCGGCCTCCTGCGGCGACAGTCCGGCCAGCCGCTGGGCGAGCGGGGTGTCCGCGTCGGCCGTGGTGGCGTCCGCCGTGTCCGTCCGCCGGGCGTCGGGGAGTTCGCCGAGCACGGCGGCCCCGTCCAGCGAGGGGGTGGCGGCGATGAGCCGGTCCCACTCGATATCGGCCACGGCCACATGGGTGTCGCCCACGTCCAGGGCGCGCTGCAGGGCGCCGATCGCCGGGTCGGGCGCCATCGCGGGCATACCGGTGGCCCGCAGCCGCGCCTCGACCGTCTCGTCGACCAGCCCTCCGCCGGACCACGCGCCCCAGGCCACGGAAGTGGCGGGGAGCCCCTGGGCACGGCGGGCGTGGGCGAGCGCGTCGAGGAAGGCGTTGGCGGCCGCGTAACTGCCCTGGCCGGGGCCGCCGAGCGTGCCCGCGAAGGAGGAGAAGAGCACGAAGGCGGACAGCTCGCGGTCGCGGGTGAGTTCGTGCAGATGGAGCGCCGCGTCCACCTTCGGGCGCAGCACCCCCTCGGCGCGCTCGGGGGTGAGGGTGTCGAGCACCCCGTCGTCCAGGACGCCCGCGGTGTGGACGACCGCGTCGAGCGGGGCCTCGTCCTCGTCCAGCGTGGCGAGGAGGGCGGCCAGCGCGTCGCGGTCGGCGGCGTCGCACGCGGCCACGGTCACCCGGACCCCCGACTCCCTCAGCTCATCGGCGAGTTCGGCCGCCCCGGGAGCCTCGGGGCCCCGGCGGCTGGTGAGCACCAGGTGTTCGGCTCCACCCCGGGCCAGCCAGCGCGCCACATGGGCGCCCAGGCCGCCGGTGCCGCCGGTCACCAGCACGGTGCCGCGCGGCCGCCACGGCGCGGTGGCGTCGGTCAGCGCCGCGGAGGCCCTGACCAGCCTGCGCCCGTGGACACCGGAGGCGCGCACCGCCACCTGGTCCTCGCCGGTCAGCCGGCCCGCGAGCACACCGCACAGCCGCGCGATGGCGCGGTCGTCGAGGGTGCCGGGCAGATCGACCAGACCACCCCGGCGCCGCGGGTACTCCGCGGCCGCGATCCGGCCCAGGCCCCAGGTGAGGGCCTGCAACGGATGGTCCAGCACGTCCGCGCGGCCCACGGACACCGCCCCGCGCGTGGCGTACCAGATGGGGACGTCGGCGCCGGTGTCGCCGAGCGCCTGCAGCAGGGCGAGGTTGAGGGCGAGGCCGAGCGGCTGCGCCGTGCCCGCCGCGTACGGCTCCTCGGCGAGCGCGAGGAGCGAGAGCACCGCGGTCGGGGGCGCGTCCGCGGTCGGGGGCGCGTCCGCGGTCGGGGGCGCATCAGCCGTCGCCTCGCCGAGCCTGCGGGCGAGCGCCTCGCGTACGGCGTCCGCCTCGGTCAGCTCCACCAGCCGGACCTCGGCGCCGCGTTCCCGCAGCGCCTCCGCCACGCGCGGGCCTTCCGGCGCCCCGGCGGGCGCTGCGATCAGCCAGGTGGCACCGGCCGACGACCGGTCGTGCGGGGCGGTGAGCGCGTCGCCCAGGGGCTTCCAGGTGATGTGGTAGCGCCAGGAGTCGAGTTCCGACCGCTCGCGGCGCGCCCGGCGCCATGAGGCCAGCGCCGGGACCACCATGGCCAGGGACGACTCCTCGGCGTCCACCTCCAGCGCGGTGGCCAGCGCCGCCAGATCCTCGCGCTCCACGGCGTCCCAGAAGTCCGCGTCCACCGCGTCGCCTTCGGCGGTGGGAGCGGAGGAGCCCTCGAGCCAGTAGCGCTGCCGCTGGAAGGCGTACGTCGGCAGTTCGACGACCGACGCCCCCGCCCCGGCGAACACCGCGGCCCAGTCGACGGCCACCCCACGGACGAACGCCTCACCCAGCGAGGCCAGGAACCGCTCGGGACCACCCTCGTCACGCCGCAGCGACCCCACCACCACCGCCTCCTCGACGGTCGCCTGCAACGGCATCGTCAACACCGGATGCGGAGACATCTCAAGGAACGTCCCGAACCCGGCCGCCGACAGAGCCCGCACCGCCGACTCCAGCTCCACCGTCTCCCGCAGATTGGTGTACCAGTACCCGGCGTCGAGCCCGGTGGTGTCGATGGTGTCGCCGGTGACCGTCGAGCAGAACGGCACCTCGGCGCGGCGCGGGGCGATCGGGGCCAGGACGTCGAGGAGTTCGTCGCGCAGCTCCTCGACATGGGCCGAGTGGGACGCGTAGTCCACCGGGATGATCTTCGCCCGAACGTCCTCGGCCTCACACTCCGCCTGGAGCTCGCGCAGCGCCTCCGGGTCGCCGGACACCACGATCGAGCCGGGGCCGTTCACGGCCGCCACCGAGATACGACCACCCCAAGCCGCGATCCGCTCACGTACTCGATCGGCACTCTCGGCGACGGACATCATCCCACCACGGCCTGCCAGCCCACGCCCGATGGCCTGCGAGCGCAACGCCACCACCCGCGCCCCGTCCTCCAACGACAGCGCACCCGCCACCACCGCCGCAGCGATCTCACCCTGAGAATGCCCCACCACCGCAGCAGGCGTGACACCACATGCCCGCCACACCTCCGCCAACGACACCATCACCGCCCACAACGCCGGCTGCACCACATCCACCCGCCCCAACCCCGGACCCCCACCCCGCAACACCTCGACCAGCGACCACTCCACCAACCCCGACAACGCCACCTCACACTCCGCGATCCGCCCCGCGAACACCGGCGACGAATCCAGCAACTCCACCGCCATCCCCACCCACTGCGACCCCTGCCCCGGGAACACGAACACCGGACGGGCGTCGGTCGCCATCACTCCCTCGCCGCGCACCACGTGCGGGGACTCGCCGCCCGACGCCAGCGCGCCCAGTGCGTCGATCAGCTCGTCGCGGTGGCCGCCCAGGACCAGCGCACGGTGGTCGAAGCGGCCGCGGGTGGTGGCGAGCGAGTGGCCGACGTCGGCCGGGGAGAGGCCGGGGCGCGCGGTCACATGGGTCAGCAGCCGCTCGGCCTGCGCCCGCAGGCCCGCCGCGCTCTTCGCCGACAACACCCACGGCACCACTCCGTCGCCCACCGGGGCGGTCCCCTCCGCCGCGTTGTCGGAGGGCTCCTCCTCGGGCGCCTCCTCGATGATGGTGTGGACATTGGTGCCACTGGCCCCGAAGGCCGAGATACCGGCCCGGCGGGGCTCCTCGCCGCGCGGCCACTCCCTGGCCTCGGTCAGCAGCTCCACCGCCCCCGCCGGCCAGTCGATCCGCGAGGAACGCTCCTCGGCGTGGAGCGTCTTGGGCAACAGGCCGTGGCGCATGGCCTGCACCATCTTGATGACACCGCCGACACCCCCGGCGGCCTGCGGATGGCCGATGTTGGACTTCAGCGAGCCGATCAGTACGGGGCGGTCCGCCGCACGGTCCTTCCCGTACGTGGCGAGCAGCGCGCCCGCCTCGATCGGGTCGCCCAGCGGGGTGCCGGTGCCATGGGCCTCGACCGCGTCGATCTGCTCCGCCGTCAGGGCGGCGTTGGCGAGCGCCTGGCGGATCACCCGTTGCTGGGAGCGGCCGTTGGGCGCGGTGAGGCCGTTGCTGGCGCCGTCCTGGTTGACGGCGGAGCCGCGCACCAGAGCCAGCACCTCGTGGCCGTTGCGGCGGGCGTCCGAAAGTCGCTCCAGCAGCAGCATGCCGACGCCCTCGCCGAGGCCCATGCCATCGGCGCCCTCGGCGAACGCCTTGCAGCGGCCGTCCTGCGCGAGTCCGCGCTGCCGGGCGAAGCCGATGAGCCCCATCGGGGCGCCCATGACGGCGGCGCCGCCCGCGAGGGCGAGGGAGCAGTCGCCCTGGCGCAGCGACTGGCAGGCCAGGTGGAGGGCGACCAGCGAGGAGGAGCAGGCGGTGTCGAGGGTGACGGCCGGGCCCTCCAGGCCCAGGGTGTAGGCGATGCGGCCGGACATGATGCTCGCGGAGATGCCCGTGACCAGGTGTCCCTCCAGCCCTTCGGGCATATGGGGCCAGTCGGGGATGTAGCCCTGGTAGGCGGCGCCCACGAAGATGCCGGTTCTGCTGCCGCGCAGGCCCGCCGGATCGATGCCGGCGCGCTCGAACGCCTCCCAGGAGGTCTCCAGCAGCAGCCGCTGCTGCGGGTCCATCACGGTGGCCTCGCGGGGCGAGATGCCGAAGAACGCCGGGTCGAACTGGTCGGCGTCGTGGAGGAATCCGCCCTCGGTGGCGTAGACGGTGCCCTGCCGGTCGGGGTCCGGGTCGTACAGGTTCTCCAGGTCCCAGCCGCGGTTGCCGGGGAAGCCGGAGATGGCGTCGCGCTCGCCGGTGACCAGCTCCCACAGGTCCTCGGGGCCGCGCACATCGCCCGGGTAGCGGCAGCTCATCGCCACGATGGCGATGGGTTCGCGGGACGCGGCGGTGAGTTGCTGATTGGCCCGGCGCAGCCGTTCGGTCTCCTTCAGAGACTCCCGCAGCGCGCCAACGATCTTGTCGGTTGGATTTGCCATTGTCAGCTCCGCAGTCGAGTCTCGTCAGAGGTCGTTCTTGTCGTAGGCCATGCGGACGAGGTCATCCACGTCCAGGTCGTCGATGGACTCGGCGGGCTCCTCGTCCACCGGTCCGGTGGCGGGGTCGTGGGAACCGGCCAGCCGCAGCAACTCGTCCAGCAGCCCTGATTCGCGGAGCCGGAGCAGGGGGATGGAGGTCAGCGCCGCGCGGACCTCGGCCTCCTCGGGGTCGAGGCCGGTGGCGGCGGTGTCGCCGGTGGCATCGGGGAAGAGTTCGGCGCCGATGTGTCCGGCGAGTTCCTCCGCGCTCGGGTAGTCGAAGACGACGGTGACGGGGAAGCGGAGCCCGGTCGCGGTGCCCAGGCGGTTGCGCAGGTCGACGGCGCTCAGGGAGTCGAAGCCCAGCTCGCGGAAGGCGCGCTGGGCGTCGACGGCCTCCGGGCCGGGATAGCCGAGCACGGTGGCGATCTGGGAGCGCACCAGCGACAGTACGGCCGCCTGCCGGTCCGCCGGGGCCATGTCGGCCAGCCGGTCGCGCAGCGAGGAGGACTCGCCGGTCGTGTCCGTCCCCGTGTCGGCGTCGGCGGCGAGGATCCGCGCCACATCGGGCACCTGGCCGATGAGCGGGCTGGGCCGGGCCGAGGTGAAGACGGGGACGAACCGCTCCCAGTCCACGTCGGCGACCACCACCACGGTCTCATCCCCGTCCATCACCTGCCAGAACGCGTCGATGGCGAGCCGGGGAGTCATGAACGGGATGCCCCGGCCGCGCAGTTGCTCCTCGGCGAGGTTGGCGGCCATGCCGCCCTCCTCGGGGCTCCAGATGCCCCACACCACCGAGGTGGCGGTGAGGCCGCGGGCCCGGCGGTTCTCGGCGAGCCCGTCGAGATAGGCGTTGGCGGCCGCGTACGCGCCATGTTCGCCACTGCCCCAGACGGCCGAGATGGAGGAGAAGAGCACGAAGGAGTCGAGGGTGTCCCGGTCGAAGAGGGCGTCCAGGTTGGCGGCGCCCGCGACCTTGGCCTCCGCCGTGTCGGCGAACTCCGCCAGATCGGTGTCGGCGAGCGGGACGAGCACACCGGCGCCCGCGATGTGCAGCACGGAGCGGATCGGCGGGCCCTCGGCCTCCACCTCCCGTACGAGCGCCTCCAGCGCGGCGCGGTCGGCCACATCGCACGCGGCCACGGTGACCTTGGCGCCGAGCTCGGTCAGTTCGGCCTTGAGCTTGTCCGCGCCGGGTGCCTCGGGCCCGCGGCGGCTGGTGAGCACCAGGTGTTCGGCACCGGCCTGGGCCAGCCGGCGGGCGATCTGGGCTCCGACGCCACCCGTGCCGCCGGTGAGCAGCACGGTGCCCTCGGGGCTCCAGGTGGCGCCGCTCCCCCGGTGCCCGGCGGCCCGTACCAGCCGCCGGGTGAACACACCGGGGGCCGCAGGGCCAGCTGGTCCTCGTCGCCGAAACGGCCGGCGAGCGCACCGCACAGCCGTGTGGTGACCCGGCCGTCGACGGTGCCCGGCAGGTCGATCATGCCGCCCCAGCGCTGGGAGTGTTCGAGGGCGGCGACCCGGCCCAGGCCCCATACGGCCGCCTGGGCGGGGCTGTCGAGCACATCGGTGCCGCCGACGGACACGCCCCCACGGGTGGCCAGCCACAGCGGGGCCGCAACCCCGGTGTCGCCGAGGGCCTGGACGAGCGCGAGGGTGAGTGCGAGGCCCATGGGCACCCCCGCGTGGCCGGGGTGCGGTGCGTCGGCGAGCCCGAGCAGGGAGAGCACCCCGGCCGGGGTGTCTCCGGCGGTGGCTTCGGCGAGCCGCGCGGCGACCGCGGCGCGGTCGGCCTCGGCCGCCTCGACGGTGACGACCGTGGCGCCGTGGGTCTCCAGACCGTCGCGTACGGCGTCGATGAGCTCGGTGCCGGGGGGTGCGGCCGGGACCACGAGCAGCCAGGTGCCGGTCAGGGCCGCCGAGGCCGGGTCGGGCACCCGGTTCCAGGTGACGTGGTAGCGCCAGGAGTCGAGCACGGACCGCTCCCTGCTGCCGCGACGCCATGAGGACAGCGCCGGGAGCACGGTCCGCAGCGAGGACCGTTCCTCGTCGGCGTCCACTTCCAGCGCGGCGGTCAGCGCTACCAGGTCCTCGCGCTCGACTGCGTCCCAGAACTCGGCGTCCGCCGGGTCGCCTCCGGTGGCGGCCGCCGGTGCCGGGGGCTGCTCCAGCCAGTAGCGCTGTCGCTGGAAGGCGTACGTCGGCAACTGCACCACGGACGCGCCCAGCCCGGCGAACACCGCGGCCCAGTCGACGGCCACCCCACGGACGAACGCCTCACCCAGCGAGGCCAGGAACCGCTCGGGACCACCCTCGTCACGCCGCAGCGACCCCACCACCACCGCGTCCTCGACGGTCGCCTGCAACGGCATCGTCAACACCGGATGCGGAGACATCTCAAGGAACGTCCCGAACCCGGCCGCCGACAGAGCCCGCACCGCCGACTCCAGCTCCACCGTCTCCCGCAGATTGGTGTACCAGTACCCGGCGTCGAGCCCGGTGGTGTCCACGGGTGCGCCGGTCACCGTGGAGTGGAAGGTGATATCCGAGGTGCGCGGGCGGATCGGGGCGAGGAGGTCGAGGAGTTCGTCGCGCAGCTCCTCGACATGGGCCGAGTGGGACGCGTAGTCCACCGGGATGATCTTCGCCCGAACGTCCTCGGCCTCACACTCCGCCTGGAGTTCACGTAGGGCCTCCGGGTCGCCGGACACCACGATCGAGCCGGGGCCGTTGACCGCGGCGACGGAGATACGGCCCTCCCAGGCGGTGATGCGTTCGCGCACCCGATCGGCGCTCTGGGCGACGGACATCATGCCGCCGTGTCCGGCGAGGCCCCGTGCGATGGCCTGCGACCGCAACGCCACCACCCGCGCGCCGTCCTCCAACGACAGCGCACCCGCCACCACCGCCGCAGCGATCTCACCCTGCGAATGCCCCACCACCGCCGCAGGCGTGACACCACATGCCCGCCACACCTCCGCCAACGACACCATCACCGCCCACAACGCCGGCTGCACCACATCCACCCGCCCCAACCCCGGACCCCCACCCCGCAACACCTCGACCAGCGACCACTCCACCAACCCCGACAACGCCACCTCACACTCCGCGATCCGCCCCGCGAACACCGGCGACGAATCCAGCAACTCCACCGCCATCCCCACCCACTGCGACCCCTGCCCCGGAAACACGAACACCGGCTTCCCGGCCGAGCCCGCCACGCCCTGGGCCACGAGGCCACCGGGCTCGCCCCGGGTGAGCGCCGTCAGCGCGCTGCGGAAGTCCTCGACGCCGCCACCGACCACCACGGCGCGGTGGTCGAAGAGGGCGCGGGTGGTGGCCAGCGAGAGGCCCACGTCCGCCGGGGACAGCTCCGGATCCTCCGCGAGGCGTGCCAGCAGCCGTTCCGCCTGCGCCCGCAGGCCCGACTCGGTCTTGGCCGAGAGCACCCAGGGCACCGCTCCCCCGCCCACCGGGGCGTCCCCCTCGGCCGAGGTGCCCGAAGGCTCCTCCTCGGGGGCCTGCTCGATGATGGCGTGGGCGTTGGTGCCGCTGGCGCCGAAGGCGGACACCCCGGCGCGGCGGAGCCGCCCGGTCTCCGGCCACGGCCGGGCCTGGGTGAGCAGTTCGACGGCGCCCGAGGACCAGTCCACGTTGGGCGACGGCTCCTCGACGTGCAGGGTCCTGGGCAGTACACCGTGGCGGATGGCTTGCACCATCTTGATCACGCCGCCGACCCCCGCGGCGGCAGCCGTGTGGCCGATGTTGGACTTCAGCGAGCCGAGCCACAGCGGCCGGTCAGCCGGGCGCTTCTTGCCGTACGTGGCGAGCAGGGCGTTGGCTTCGATGGGGTCGCCCAGCGACGTCCCCGTGCCGTGCGCCTCGACCACGTCGACATCGGCCCCGGACAGCGTGGCGTTGGCCAGCGCCTGGCGGATCACCCGCTGCTGCGCACGGCCGTTGGGTGCGGTGAGACCGTTGCTGGCACCGTCCTGGTTGATGGCGGAGCCGCGGACGACCGCGAGCACGGTGTGACCGTTGCGGCGGGCGTCCGAGAGCCGTTCCAGCAGCAGCACTCCGACGCCCTCGCCCCAGGCGGTGCCATCCGCCGTCGAGGAGAACGCCTGGCAGCGGGAGGAGGTGGACAGCGCCCGCTGGCGGCTGAATTCGATGAAGCCGCTCGGCGTGGACATCACGGTGGTGCCGCCGGTGAGCGCCATCGAGCAGTCGCCCTGCCGCAGCGCCTGGCAGGCCATGTGCAGTGCCACCAGCGAGGACGAGCACATGGTGTCGACCGTGACGGCCGGTCCCTCCAGGCCCAGGGTGTAGGCGACGCGGCCGGAGAGGATGGCGCCCGAGGCGCCCATGGACATCTGGCCTTCGAGCCCTTCGGGGAGCTCGGTCAGACCGCGGGCGTAGTCGAAGTCGGTGGCACCCATGAAGATGCCGGTGTCGCTGCCGCGCAGGGTGCCCGGGTCGATTCCGGCCCGTTCGAAGGTCTCCCAGACCACTTCCAGCAGCAGCCGCTGCTGCGGGTCCATGGTGAGGGCCTCGCGCGGCGAGATGCCGAAGAACGCCGGGTCGAACTGGTCCACGTCATGGAGGAATCCGCCCTGGCGGGCATAGGTGCGGCCCTCTCGGTCGGGGTCCGGGTCGAAGAGGTTCGGCAGGTCCCAGCCCCGGTCGGCCGGGAAGTCGCCCATGCCGTCGCGGCCTTCGGCGACGGCCTGCCACAGGTCCTCGGGGGACCGGATGTCGCCCGCGTAGCGGCAGTTCATCGCCACGATGGCGATGGGCTCGGGGGTCTGCAGCTCCTGGATCCGGCCGTGTGCCGCGCGGAGGTGGCCGGTGGCCCGCTTGAGGTAGTCGCGCAGCTTCTTCTCGTTGTCCATGGTCGTCAGCTCCTCAAGAGGGCCGGAACGTCGGTGGCGGCCGGGGCGGTGGCGCGGGGGTTCATCGGGCCGTCAGATCCCGGCCCAGCAGCTCGAACATCCCGTCGAGCAGCTCGAACATCTCGTCGTCCGTGGCCGATTCGATGTCGTCCAGCTCCAGGGCGGCGAGGGTGGACTGGGCGCGGTCGAGCTCCGCGAGCGACGCGGTGTCCATGGACTCCTCGTCCGACGGCAGGAGTTCCTCCCGCAGCAGCCCGGCGAGGTCGTCGGCGGTCGGGTAGTCGAAGACGAGGGTGACCGGCAGCCGCAGCCCGGTGGCGGCGTTCAGCCGGTTGCGCAGATCTACCGCGGTGAGCGAGTCGAAGCCCAGCTCCTTGAAGGCCCGTCCGGTCTCGACCGCGCCCGCGTCGGCGTAGCCGAGGGCCGCGGCCGCCTGCTCGCTGACCAGCTCCACCAGGGCGGTGTGGCGGTCGGCCTCGCTCAGCTCCGCGAGCCGCTTGCGCAGCACGGCGGCGCCACCGGCCTCCTCCCGCTCCGCCCCAACCGGGTCCTGCCCGGTGCCGCCCGCCTCGGGGAGGTCGGCGAGCAGCGGCAGCGGCCGAGTGGTGGACAGGGCGGGTACGAAACGGCCCCAGTCGATGTCGGCGGCGACGAGGAATCCGCCGCCGTGCGCGACCGTCTGCCGCAGCAGTTCCAGGGCCCGGGCACCGTCGATGGGGGGCGCGCCGCGCCGTCGCAGCTGGTCCGCCACCTCACCGTCGATCATTCCGCCGCCCGCCCAGGCGCTCCAGGCCACCGAGGTGGCGGGCAGGCCGTCCGCGCGGCGCAGTTGGGCGAGCGCGTCGAGATACGCGCTGGCCGCCGCGTAGTTGCCCTGTCCGGCGGCGCCCACGGTGCCGGCGATCGAGGAGAGCAGGACGAACGCGTCGAGGTCCAGGTCCCGGGTGAGCTCGTGCAGATGGCGCGCGCCCGCGGCCTTGGGGCGCAGTACGGCCTCGATCCGCTCGGGGGTGAGCGCGTCGACGGTGGCGTCGTCCAGCGCGCCCGCGGCGTGCACCACGGCGGTCAGCGGATGGTCCGCGCCGTCGCCGGTGACCGAGTCCAGCAGGTGTGCCAGCGCCGCGCGGTCGGCCACATCGCAGGCGGCGACGGTCACCTGGGCGCCGCGCTCGGTCAGTTCGGCCTCCAGCTCGGCCGCGCCCGGGGCCTGGGGCCCGCGGCGGCTGACAAGCACCACGTGTTCGGCGCCCTCGTGGACCAGTCCGCGGGCGATCTGGGCGCCGACACCGCCGGTGCCACCGGTGATCAGGACGGTGCCGTGGGGCTGCCAGCGCTCGGCGGAGGAGGTGGCACCGGCCCGCCTGAGCCGCCGGGCAAGGGTGCCCGAGGAGCGGATGGCCAGTTGGTCCTCGCCGTCCTGGCCGGTCAGGGCGCGGGCGAGGGCCCGGAGGGAACCCTCGTCGATCCTGGCGGGCAGATCGATCAGGCCACCCCAGCGCTGCGGGTGTTCCAGGGCGACCGCACCGCCCAGGCCCCAGACGAGGGCTTGTGCGGGGGCTTCGAGACGGTCGGCGCCACCCGCGGAGACCGCGCCGCGGGTGACACACCACAGGGGCGCGTCGAGGCCCGCGTCGCCCAGCGCCCGTACCAGGGCGAGGGTGGTGGCGAACCCGGTGGGGACGTCGGGGTGTGCCGGGTGCGGTGCTTCGGCGAGGGCCAGCAGGGACACCACACCGCCGGGCGCCCCGGCTTCCCCGAGGGCCTCGGCGATGCGGGTGGCGAGCCGGGCGCGGTCGGTGTCGTCCGCGCCGATCCGCAGGGGGACGATCTCGGCGCCGAGCGCGGTGAGTCCGGCGGTGATGGCATCTGTGTCGACGGCTCCGGCGGCCTCGGTGCCGGTGGCCCCGGTGTCGTCGGGCATCGCCACCAGCCAGCGGCCGGTGAGCGCGGGGGTCGACGGTCCGTCGACCGGCTGCCAGCCGATGCGGTAGCGCCATGAGTCGAGCACCGCCTGGTCGCTCAGCCGGGACCGCCACGAGGAGAGCAGCGGAAGCACCTCGCTGAGCGGCGCGTCGGCGCCGGTGCCCAGTGTGGCCGTCAGGGTGTCCAGGTCGGCGTTCTCGACCGCGGTCCAGAATTCCGCCTCCGCCCGGCCGGTGGCCGCCTCGGCGACGGGCCCGGTCTGGGGCTCGACCCAGTAACGGGCGCGCTGGAACGCGTACGTGGGAAGGTCGACGCGGCCGGCTCCCCGCCCGGCGAACAGCGCCCGCCAGTCCACCTCCGCGCCGTGGACGTAGGCCTGGGCGAGCGAGAGAAGTATCCGCTCGGGGCCGCCCTCCTGGCGGCGCAGGGTGCCGATGACGGCGGCCCCTCCGTCGGCGGCCTCGACGGTGGCCTCCATGGCGGCGGCCAGCACAGGGTGCGGGCTCACCTCCACGAACAGCCGGTGGCCGCTGGTGAGCAGCGCCCGGGTGGCCGTTTCGAGCCGCACGGTCTCGCGCAGATTGCGGGCCCAGTAGGCGGCGTCGAGCCCGGCGGTGTCGAGGGGTTCACCGGTGACAGTGGAGTGGAAGACGATCCGCGAGGTGCGCGGACGGATGGGGGCCAGGATGTCCAGCAGCTCGCCGTGGATCTGCTCCACCTGGGCGGAGTGCGAGGCGTAGTCCACCGGGATCAGCTTCGCCCGTACGTCCTCGGCCTCGCAGCGGGCCAGCAGCTCGTGCAGCGCCTCCGGTTCACCGGAGACCACCACCGCGCCGGGGCCGTTGACGGCCGCCACGGAGATACGGCCGTCCCACGCGGCGATGCGCTCCCGCACCTCCTCGACCGGAAGCGAAACGGACATCATGCCGCCGTGTCCGGCGAGGCCCCGTGCGATGGCCTGCGACCGCAACGCCACCACCCGCGCCCCGTCCTCCAACGACAGCGCACCCGCCACCACCGCCGCAGCGATCTCACCCTGCGAATGCCCCACCACCGCAGCAGGCGTGACACCACATGCCCGCCACACCTCCGCCAACGACACCATCACCGCCCACAACGCCGGCTGCACCACATCCACCCGCCCCAACCCCGGACCCCCACCCCGCAACACCTCGACCAGCGACCACTCCACCAACCCCGACAACGCCACCTCACACTCCGCGATCCGCCCGCGAACACCGGCGACGAATCCAGCAACTCCACCGCCATCCCCACCCACTGCGACCCCTGCCCCGGAAACACGAACACCGGACGGGCCTCCACCACCGCCGCACCCTCGCCGCGCACCACCCCGGCGGACACCCCTCCGGAGGCCAACGCCTCCAGATGGCCCAGCAGGTGAGCGCGGTCGGTGCCCACGACCGCGGCGCGGTATTCGAAGGCCGACCGACCGGTGGCGAGCGCGTGGCCGACGTCGGCCGGGGACAGGCCGGGACCCTCGTTCAACCGCGCCAACAGCCGCTCCGCCTGAGCCCGCAGGGCCGCTTCGCTTCTGCCGGAGAGCACCCAGGGGACGGCGGAGCCGCCGAGCGCGGTGCCGTCGAGTGCGGGCGCGCCGTCTTCGTCGTCGTCCTCCCCGGCGGCCGGGGCCTGTTCGAGGATGACATGGGCGTTGGTGCCGCTCACGCCGAACGCGGACACCCCGGCGCGCCGCGGGCGGCCACGCTCCGGCCACTCCTGGGCCTCGGTCAGCAGCTCGACCGCGCCGGAGGACCAGTTGACGGCCGGGGACGCCTGGTCGACGTGGAGTGTCCTCGGCAGCGTTCCGTGGCGCAGCGCCATCACCGTCTTGATGACCCCGCCGACCCCGGCCGCCGCCTGGGTGTGGCCGATGTTGGACTTGAGCGAGCCGAGCCACAGCGGATGGCCGGAGGTGCGGCCCTTGCCGTAGGTGGCGAGCAGCGCGCCGGCCTCGATCGGGTCGCCCAGCGCCGTGCCCGTGCCATGGGCCTCGACGGCGTCGACGTCGTCCACCGTCAGCCCGGCGGCGGTCAGCGCCGCCTCGATGACCCGGCGCTGGGCCGGGCCGTTGGGCGCGGCGAGGCCGTTGCTGGCGCCGTCCTGGTTGATGGCGCTGGAGCGCAGGACGGCGAGGACCGGGTGGCCGTTGCGGCGGGCGTCGGACAGCCGCTCCAGCAGCACCATGCCCGCGCCCTCGCCCCAGCCGGTGCCGTCGGCGCCTGCGGCGAAGGACTTGCAGCGGCCGTTGGCCGCCAGTCCGCGCTGATGGCTGAACTCGACGAAGACACCGGGGGTGGCCATGACCGCCACCCCTCCGGCCAGCGCCAGCGAGCATTCGCCGCGGCGCAGCGCCTGGGCCGCCAGATGCATGGTCACCAGCGATGAGGAGCACGCGGTGTCCAGGGTGACGGCCGGTCCTTCGAGGCCGAGGGTGTAGGAGATCCGGCCGGAGGCGACGCTGGAGACGTTACCGATCAGCAGATGGCCCTCGACGCTCTGCGGTGCGTACTGCGGGTCTCCGCCGTACTGGAACGAGGCGAGTCCCACATAGACCCCGGCGCTGCTCCCCTTCAGCGAGAGCGGGTCGATGCCCGCGCGTTCGATCGCCTCCCAGGACACTTCGAGCAACAGCCGCTGCTGCGGGTCCATGGCCAGTGCCTCACGCGGGGAGATGCCGAAGAAGGCCGGGTCGAACTGGTCGGCGTCGTGCACGAATCCGCCTTCGCGGGTGTTGCAGGTGCCCGACCGGCCGGGATCCGGGTCGTAGAGTCCCTCGATGTCCCAGCCCCGATTGGCCGGGAACTCCGAGATCGCGTCCCGGCCCTCGGCCACCAGCCGCCACAGGTCCTCCGGTGAGCGGACACCGCCGGGGAAGCGGCAGCCCATCGAGACGATGGCGATCGGCTCCCGCTCGCCGGCCTCGATCTGGTCCAGCCGCGCGCGGGCCTGCTTGAGGTCGGAGGAGACCCGCTTGAGGTAGGTGAGAAGTTTCTCTTCGTTCTCGTTCGCCATCAGGAAGCCCCGAATTCGTTGTCGATGAAGTCGAAGACCTCGTCGGCGGTAGCGGAAAGGAGTTCGGCGTCGGGGGATGGGCTGCCGGTGTGCTCCACGGGCGTGCCGCCCAACTTCGCCATGAGGTCGCCGAGACGCCCCGTCAGCCGCTCCCGGAGTCCGTCGTCGGCGACCAGCTCCGGCAGTGCGGACTCCCACCGGTCCAGGTCGTCGAGGAGGGTGAGCCCGTCCGTCGGCCGGGCCGATGGCAGCTCGCCGCGGAGGTACTCGGCCAGCGGCGCGGGTGCCGGATAGTCGAAGACGAGAGTGGCGGGCAGGTCGAGTCCGGTGACCGTGGCCAGCCGGTTGCGCAGTTCGACGGCGGTGAGCGAGTCGAAGCCCAGCTCCTTGAACGGGCGGCCGCCGGCGACCGCGTCGGACGAGGAGTGGCCGAGTACGGCCGCCGCCTGGGCGTGCACCAGATCCCGCAGGGCCCGGTCCAGGCCCTCGCCCGACAGGCCCGCGAGGCTCTCCAGGAAGGTGTCCGCCACGCCGTCCGGCCCGGTGCCGCCGGGGGTGGGTGCCGTGGTGGCGCGGGCGTCGCGCACCTCCGGCAGTTCGCCGATCAGCGGCCGGGGGCGCGCCGCGGTGAAGCCGGGGACAAAGCGGTCCCAGCGCACATCGGCGAGGACGAGGGAGGTCTCGCCGGTGTGCAGTGCCTCGCCGAGCGCGGCCACCGCCAACGGCGGCGCCATCGCGGGCAGTCCACGGCGGCTGAGGTGCTCGGCCACCTCGCCGTGCTCGATCATGCCGTGGTCGGCCCAGGGGCCCCAGGCCACGGAGGTGGCGGGGAGGCCGCGTGCCGCGCGGTGCTCGGCGAGAGCGTCCAAGTAGGCGTTGGCGGAGGCGTAGGCGCTCTGTCCGCCACTGCCCCAGGTGGCGGCGATCGACGAGAAGAGCACGAACGCCTCGAGATGGTCCTGGTCCAGCAACTCATCCAGATGGGCCGCGCCCAGGACCTTGCCGTCGGCCATCTCCGCGAAGTCGGCCACCGTGCTGTCGGCGAGCTGGGAGAACTCCACGACGCCCGCGGCGTGGAAGACGGCGTGCACCGGGTCGCCCCCGGCGGTGGTCCGGCGCAGCAGCGCCGCCACCTCGTCGCGGTCGCGGACGTCGCACGCCGCCACCGTCACCCGCACACCGCCCTCGCCCAGGGCGGTCAGCTCGTCGCGCAGTTCGGCGGCGCCGGGTGCCGCCAGGCCACGGCGGCTGGTGAGCACGAGATGTTCGGCGCCGGAGCGGGCCAGCCAGCGGGCGATCTGGGCCCCGAGCCCGCCGGTGCCCCCGGTGATCAGCACGGTGCCATGCGGCTTCCAGCTCTCGCGGCCCGGTGTGCGCAGCGGCGCCCGGACGAGCCGCCGGACGAACACCCCGGCGTCGCGGAGGGTGAGCTGGTCCTCCGGACCGCTGTCGCCGACGATGCCGGAGAGCGCGGCGCACAGCCGGTCGGCCGTCCGCTCGTCGAGGTCCCCGGGGAGGTCGACCAGACCGCCCCACCGCTGGGGGTGTTCCAGGGCCACGACCCGGCCGAGGCCCCAGGTGGCGGCCTGTGCGGGGCTGCCGAGCGGATCGGATCCGCTCACCGACACGGCCCCGGCGGTGGCGAGCCACAGCGGTGCGGCGATCCCCGCGTCGCCCAGCGCCTGGATCAGCCCGACGTTGAGGGCCAGACCGCTGGTGAGCGAGGTGTGTTCGGGGTGCGGGCCGTCGTCGAGGGCGAGCAGCGAGAGCACACCGGCCGGGGTGCCCCCGGTGGCCACCGCCTGGCGCAGCCGCTCGGCGAGCGTGCCACGGCCGGTCGTGGACAGGGTGAGACGGGCGACGTGTGCGCCACGCCGGTCGAGGGCGGCCGCCACGTCGGCGACCTGCGCACTGTCGGCCCGCCCCTCGGGCACGGCCAGCAGCCAGGTGCCGGACAGCGGCGCCGTACGTTCCTCGACGGACACCGGGGACCAGGTGATCCGGTAGCGCCAGGAATCCACGGTGGCGCGGTCGCTCTGGCCCCGGCGCCAGGAGGAGAGCGCGGGCAGCAGTTCGCAGAGCCGCGTCTGCTGGTCGATCTCCAGAGTGGTGGTCAGCGCCTCCAGGTCCTCACGCTCGACCGCCTCCCAGAAGCGTGCCTCCACGGCGGACGCGTCCGTGGCGGCCGCGGTCGGCGTTCGAGGCGTGGCGGGGTCGAACCAGTAGCGCTGCCGCTGGAAGGCGTACGTGGGCAGCTCCACCCGACGCGCACCGCGCCCGGCGAACACCCGCTCCCAGTCCACCTCGCCACCGTTCGCGTGGAGCTGGGCGACCCCGGCGAGCAGCGCCTCGACCTCGTCACGGTCCTTGCGCAGCAGGGGGACGAACGCGGCGGAGCCGGTTACGCACTCCTGGCCCATGGCGGAGAGGACGCCCGCCGGGCCGATCTCCACATACCGGGTGACACCCTGCCCTTCGAGGAACCGCATGCCGTCCCCGAAGCGCACCGCCTGACGCACATGGCGCACCCAGTACTCCGGCGCGCACACCTCCTCGCCCACCGGCTCACCGGTGACGTTCGAGACGATCGCGGTGCGTGGCATGCCATAGGTGATCCCGGCCGCCACTTCGGCGAACTCGGCCAGCATTCCCTCCATCAGCGGCGAGTGGAAGGCGTGCGAGACGCTCAGCCGCTTGCTCTTGACCCCCACCGCCTCCGCCACCGCCAGCACCGCCGACTCCTCACCGGAGATGACAGTCGCCGCCGGGCCGTTGACCGCGGCCACACTCACCCGGTCCTCGTAACCGGCCAGATGCGGCAACACCTCGGCCTCCGCCGCCTTCAGCGACACCATCGCCCCGCCTTCGGGCAGGGCCTGCATCAGCCGGCCCCGGGCCGCGACGAGAGCGGCCGCGTCCTCCAGCGAGAAGACCCCCGCCACATGCGCCGCGGCCAGCTCCCCGACCGAATGCCCCACCACGAAATCCGGCGCGAGACCCCACGATTCGATGAGCCGGAAGAGCGCCACCTCCACAGCGAACAACCCGGTCTGCGTGAACACCGTCCGGTCCAGCACCTCAGCGTCCCCGCCGAAGACCACCTCCCGAACCGAACCCTCCAGATGACGGTCCAACTCCGCGCACACCGCGTCGAACGCCGCCGCGAACACCGGGAACGCTGCGTACAACTCCCCTCCCATACCGGGTCGTTGCGCGCCCTGCCCGGTGAACAGGAACGCCGTCCTGCCCTCCTCGCCGGCCACCGTGCCGGGGGTGATGCCCGTGGCGAGCTGGTCCAGTCCGCTCAGCAGCTCCTCCCGGTCGCGGCCGACGACCGCCGCGCGGTGGCCGAAGGCAGACCGGGCCAGGGCCAGCGAGTAGCCCACATCCACCGGGTCCAGCTCCGGGCGCGCCGCCACGTGCGACCGCAGCCGCTCCGCCTGGGCGCGCAACGCCACCTCGGTACGGCCGGACACCAGCCACGGCACCACATCGGTGCGCACCGACGGCTCCGGTTCCGGGTCGGCGGCGGGCTCGGCGGGCGGTTCCTCCAGAATGAGGTGGGCGTTGGTGCCGCTGATGCCGAAGGCGGACACCCCGGCGCGGCGCACCCGCTCGCCCGCCGGCCAGTCCCTGGCCTCGGTCAGCAGCTCGACCGCTCCCGCCGTCCAGTCCACATGCGGGGTGGGCTCCTTGACGTGGAGTGTCCTGGGCAGCAGACCGTGGCGCATCGCCATGACCATCTTGATGACACCGGCACCACCGGCCGCGCCCTGGGTGTGGCCGATGTTGGACTTCAGCGCGCCCAGCCACAGCGGCCGTTCGGCGTCCCGGCCCTGGCCGTAGGTGGCGAGGATGGCCTGGGCCTCGATCGGGTCGCCGAGCGTGGTGCCGGTGCCGTGGGCCTCGACCGCGTCCACCTCGGCGGCCGACAGCCCGGCGTTCGCCAGCGCCTGCCGGATCACCCGCTGCTGGGACGGGCCGTTGGGGGCGGTGAGGCCGTTGCTGGCGCCGTCCTGGTTGACGGCGGAGCCGCGCACCAGCGCCAGCACCTCATGGCCGTTGGCCCGCGCGTCGGACAGCCGCTCCAGGAGCACCATGCTGACGCCCTCGCCCCAGCTGGTGCCGTCGGTGTCGGAGGAGAACGCCTTCGACCTGCCGTCGGGGGCGAGGCCGCGCTGCCGGCTGAACTCGATGAACAGGCTCGGCGTGGACATCATCGTCGTGCCGCCCGCCAGCGCCATCGAGCATTCGCCCTGGCGCAGCGCCTGCGCCGCCTGGTGGATGGCGACCAGGGAGGAGGAGCACGCGGTGTCGATGGTGAGCGCCGGGCCCTCCCAGCCGAGGGAGTAGGCGATACGGCCGGAGACCACGCTGGCGGCCTTGCCGGTCAGCAGATACCCCTCCATGTCCTCGGGGATCTCGCCGAGCCCCGAGGCGTAGTCCTGGCCGGTGGAACCGATGAACACACCCGCGGTGCTGCCCCGCGTGGTGTGCGGGTCGATCCCGGCGCGCTCCAGGGCCTCCCAGGAGGTCTCCAGCAGCAGCCGCTGCTGGGGGTCCATGGCGAGCGCCTCGCGTGGGGAGATCCCGAAGAACTCGGGGTCGAAGTGGTAGGCGTCGTAGAGGAAGCCGCCCTCCTTGGCGTAACTCCTGCCCGGCGTATCGGGGTTGGGGTCGTACAGTTCCTCGACGTTCCAGCCGCGGTCGGCCGGGAAGGCCGAGATCACATCGCGGCCGTCCGCCACCAGCTCCCACAGCTCCTCGGGGCCGCGGACCCCGCCCGGCAGCCGGCAGCTCATGGCCACGATGGCGATCGGATCGTCGTCGGCGGGCCGGACGGCGGCCACCACGGCCGCCACCTCCTCCCGCTCACCCAGTGCCTCGCGCCGCAGATGGTCCACCAGCACGGCGGGGGTCGGATAGTCGAAGAGGAGGGTGGTCGGCAGCCGCAGCCCGGTGGCCGTGCCCAGCCGGTTGCGCAACTCCACGGCGGTCAGGGAGTCGAAGCCGACCTCCCGGAAGGCGCGGGTGGCCTCGATGTCCTCCGGGGCGGCGAGCCCCAGTACGGCCGCCGCGTGTTCCCGCACCAGGTCCAGCAGGAACGGATCCCGGTCGGCCGCCGCCAGGGCGGCCAGCCGCCGGCCGAACGAACTCTCGTCGGTTTCCGCGGCCCCGCCGCCGCCACCGGCCCGTACCACCCGGCGGACCGGCATTCTGACCAGGCCGCGCAGATACGCGGGTACGGCGTCCTGGCCGGGCGTGCCGCTCGTGGCCCGCCTGCGCAGATCCGCCAGATCGAGCCGGACGGGCACCAGAGTGGCGTCCCCGGCCGTCCGCGCGGCGTCGAAGAGTTCCATGCCCTCCGCGCTGGGCAGCGGACGGATACCGGAGCGCGCCATACGCCGCACATCGGCGTCGGCGAGATGGCCGCTCATGCCGCTGCGCTGCTCCCACAGGCCCCAGGCGAGGGACTGGCCGGCCAGGCCGCGGGCCCTGCGGTGCTGGGCGAGGGAGTCCAGGAAGGCGTTGGCGGCGGCGTAGTTGGCCTGTCCGGCGTTGCCGATGGTGGCGACGACGGAGGAGTAGAGGACGAATGCGGCCAGGTCGTGGTCCGCGGTCAGCTCATGCAGATTCCATGCGGCGTCCACCTTCGGCCGCAGCACCCGGTCGAGCCGCTCGGGGTTCAGCGCGTCCACGACGCCGTCGTCGAGCACACCCGCCGCGTGGATCACCGCGGTCAGCGGATGTGCGGCGGGTATCGCGCCGAGCAGCCCGGCGAGCGCCTCCCGATCGGCCGTGTCGCAGGCGGCGACGGTGACGTCGGCCCCCAACTCCACAAGTTCAGCTCGGAGTTCGGCCATGCCCTCGGCGGCGGGCCCACGTCGGCTGGTCAGCAGCAGATGCCGGACGCCGTGCTCGGTCACCAGATGGCGGGCGAGGAGCCCGCCGAGGGTGCCGGTGGCGCCGGTGACGAGAACGGTGCCCTCGGGGTCCAGCCGTCGGTGGGCGTCGGGTGCCTCGGTGGGCCGTGTGACGGCGGCCTCGGCAGCCCCAGCCCCCCTGGCCACCCGGCCCAGCCGGGGTACCCGCGCCCGGCCCTCGCGCACCGCGCACTGCGGTTCGCCCGAGGCCACCGCGCCCGGGAGGGCGTCGGCCGACTCCGGGTGGCCGTCGAGGTCGACGAGGACGAAGCGTCCGGGGTGCTCCGACTGCGCCGAGCGCACCAGCCCCCATACGGCGCCGTGTGCCACATCGGGCACCTCTTCGCCGGGGACGGCCGCGACCGCGCCTCGGGTGACGAACACCAGCCTGGAGGAGGCGAGGCGCTCATCGGAGATCCACCGCTGGAGGAGCGCCAGCACGCGGTGGGTGGCCGCGTGGGCCGCCTCCGCCACGTCCCCGTCGCCCTCGGCGGTGCGGGTGCACGGCACCAGCACCGCGTCCGGCACGTCCGACGCCTCGTCGTAGGGCGCCGCGTCCACCGCCGAGGAGAGCCCGAGCGGGTCGTCGCCGAGCACCGCCCAGGTCGCCGGGGCCACACTGGTGCCCGCGGCGGGCGCGGCGGGCCACTCCAGGCGGAACAGCGACGGGTGGAGGGCGGAGCGGCCGCCGATCGGTTCGGGCAAGTCCACCGCGCGCAGTACGAGCCGGTCCACCGAGACCACCGGGGCGCCACTCGGGTCGGCCGCGGCCACCGCGTAGGTGTCGGGACCGGCCGGTGTGAGCCGTACCCGCAGCGCCGTGGCGCCCGTGGCGTGCAGTACGACACCGCTCCATGAGGAGGCCAGCCGCGACCCGCCACCGTCGCCCGGGGTCTCCACCGCGTCGAGCACCGACTCCAGCAGCACCGGGTGCAGACCGTAGCGCTGGGCGTCGGCCTCCTCGGCCTCGGTCAGCCCCACTTCGGCGTAGACGTCCTCACCGAGCCGCCAGGCCGCGACGGCGCCTCCCGCCACCTCCACCGGGACCGCGCCGGCCGGGGGCCACACGGCGAGGCCCAGGTCCGCGACCGGCGCACCGGCGCCCAGGACCGCGGTGGCGTACCGCGTCCACGGCTCGTCGGAGTCCGCGCCCTCGGCACGCGCATAGACGCTGAGCGCGCGCAAACCGCCACCGTCCGGGGCACCGACGCGCACCTGAATCACCGCGGCGCCCTTCTCGGGCAGCACCAGCGGCGTGTCCAGGGAGAGTTCCTCGATCCGGTCGCAGCCGACCTGATCGCCCGCCCGGATCGCCAGTTCGGCGAGGGCGCTGCCGGGGAGCACGGCCGCGTCCGGGCCGGTGCGCTCGGTCAGCCAGGGGTGGTCCTGTGCGGAGATCCGGCCGGTGAACAGATGGTCGTCCGCCCCGGCCAGCGGGACCGCCGCGCCGAGCAGCGGATGTCCGGCGGCATCGAGTCCGGCGGCGGCCACATCGCTCGCCGCGACCGGCTTGTCCAGCCAGTACCGCTGCCGCTGGAACGGATACGTCGGCAGCTCCACGTCGGATGCGCCGCGCCCCGGGCCGCCCTCGAACACGGTGTCCCAGGACGGCTCGACACCCTGCACATACGCCTCGGCGAACGAGCCGGCGAAGCGCTCCGGGCCGCCCTCGTCCCGGCGCAGCGTCCCGACGATGGCGGCGGCGTTCCCTCCGGCGTCCTCGACGGTCTGCTGGAGCGCCATGGCGAGCATGGGGTGCGGAGCGCACTCGATGAACGCGGTGTGGCCGTCGGCCAGCAGCGCTCGGGTGGCCCGCTCGAAGTCCACCGGCTCGCGCATGTTCCGGTACCAGTAGTCGGTGTCCAGCTCCGTGGTGTCCAGCGGCCCGCCGGTCACCGTGGAGTAGTAGGCGATCCGCGAGGCCCGCGGCCGCACCCCCGCCACCTCGCGCAGCAGCCGCTCGCGCAAGCCGTCGACCTGCGGGGAGTGCCCGGCGGTGTCCACGCCCGGCACCCGACGGGACTTCACCCCGTCGGCGGCGAGGTCGGCCATGAAGGCGTCCAGGGCCTCCGGGTCGCCGGAGACGGTCACGGTGGCGGGGCTGTTGACGGCGGCGATGCCGAGCCGTTCGCTCCACGGCCGAAGCCGCTCGGCGACCGTCTCGGCCGACGCGAGCACCGAGAGCATGCCGCCCTTGCCACTCAGTTCGGCCCATGCCTGGCTGCGCCGGGCCACCACCTTGGCGGCGTCCTCCAGCGAGAGCCCTCCGGCCACGTACGCGGCGGCGATCTCGCCCTGCGAATGGCCCACCACCGCGGCCGGTTCGACGCCGTACGAGCGCCACAGCGCGGCCAGCGAGACCATCACCGCGAACAGCGCGGGCTGCACCACATCGATGCGGGACAGCGACGGGGCGCCCGGCTCACCGCGCAGCACCTCGCGCAACGACCAGTCCAGGAACGGCTCCAGCGCGTCGGCGCACTCCTCCAGCCGCTCCGCGAACACGGGCGAGGCGTTCCACAGCGGGAGCGCCATCCCGATCCACTGCGAGCCCTGCCCGGGGAAGACGAACACGGTCTTCCGCCGCCCGCCCGCCGTGCCCTCGACCACATGGGGCGCCGGGGTGCCCTGCGCGAGCGCGCCGAGCCCGTCCAGGAGCCGCTCCCGGTCCCGGCCGAGGATCACCGCCCGGTGGCCGAAGGCCGTCCGAGTGGTGGCGAGGGCGCGGCCGAGTGCGGCGAGGTCCGTGCCGGGGTGGTCCGCCAGGTGGTCGCGCAGCTGCTCGGCCCGGGTCCGCAGCGCCTGTTCGGTGCGCCCGGTCAGCACCCAGGGCAGCACGGGCAGGCCCGGGGCCGCGGGGCGGGGCTCCTCCGAGGTGGCGGCCGGTTCGGCCGGGGCCTGCTCCAGGATGGCGTGGGCGTTGGTGCCGCTGATGCCGAAGGACGAGACGCCCGCGCGCCGCGGCCGCGCGGTCTCCGGCTCCGGCCACGGCCGGGCCTCGGTCAGCAGCTCCACGGCCCCGGACGTCCAGTCGACATGCGGCGAGGGCTCGTGTACGTGCAGGGTCTTGGGGAGCGTGCCATGGCGCAGCGCCATCACCATCTTGATGACCCCGGCCACGCCCGCGGCCGCCTGGGGGTGGCCGACGTTGGACTTCAGCGAGCCGAGCCACAGCGGCCGGTTCTCGGGCCGGTCCTGGCCGTACGTGGCCAGCAGGGCCCCCGCCTCGATGGGGTCGCCGAGCGAGGTGCCGGTGCCATGTGCCTCGACCGCGTCCACATCGGCCGTGGTGAGCCCGGCGTCGGCCAGCGCCTGCCGGATGACGCGCTGCTGGGCCGGTCCGCTCGGGGCGGTGAGGCCGTTGCTCGCGCCGTCCTGGTTGGTGGCGGAGCCACGGACCAGCGCCAGCACCCGATGGCCGTTGCGCCGCGCGTCCGACAGGCGCTCCAGCAGCACCATGCCCACGCCCTCGCCCCAGCCGGTGCCATCGGCGTCGGACGAGAACGCCTTGCAGCGGCCGTCGGGCGACAGCGCCTTCTGGCGGCTCAGCTCCACGAAGATCCCGGGGCTGGACATCACGGTGGCGCCGCCGGCCAGCGCCAGCGAGCACTCGCCCTCACGCAGCGACCGCACGGCCATGTGCAGGGCCACCAGGGACGACGAGCACGCCGTGTCCACCGTGACCGCCGGGCCCTCGAGACCCCAGGTGTAGGCGATCCGGCCGGAGGCGACGCTGGTGGTGCCGCCGGTCAGCAGATAGCCCTCGAACCCTTCCGACGCCTCGTCCATCCGCGGCCCGTAGTCCTGCGGCATGGTGCCGACGAAGACACCGGCGTCGCTGCCCTTGAGCGTGGTGGGGTCGATCCCGGCGCGCTCGAACGCCTCCCACGCGGTCTCCAGCAGCAGCCGCTGCTGGGGGTCCATCGCCTGGGCCTCGCGGGGGCTGATGCCGAAGAAGGCCGGGTCGAACTGGTCGGCCTCGTAGAGGAATCCGCCCTCGCGCACATAGCTGGTGCCGTGGCGGGCCGGGTCCGGGTCGTAGAGCCCCTCCAGATCCCAGCCCCGGTTGGCGGGGAAGCCCGCGATGGCGTCCCGGCCCTCGCCGACCAGCTGCCACAGCTGCTCGGGCGTGCGCACTCCGCCGGGGAGGCGGCAGCTCATCGCCACGATGGCGATCGGGTCGTCGTGGCCGGTGGCGCGCCGGGCGGCGGCCGGACGCGGGGCCGTGGTCGTGGCCGTCCGGGAGCCCACCGCCACGTCCTGCACGTGGCGGGAGAGGGCCAGCGGGGTGGGGTGGTCGAAGAGAACGGTCCCGGCGAGCCGTGTTCCGGTGGCGGTGCTGAGGAGGTTGCACAGCTCGACGGACATCAGCGAGTCGAAGCCGAGATCCTTGAAGATCTTCTCGGGGTCGACGGTGTCGGGGCCCGGGAGCCCAGGACCCAGGCGGTGTGCGTACGGACCAGCTCCAGCGCCACGCGCTCGCGCTCGGCCGGGTCGGTCAGTGCCGCGAACTCCTCGCGCCAGGAAAGGGGTTCACCGGTGACGGCCTCCTCGATGCCGGGCAGGTCGCTGTCCAGCCAGTAGCGCTGCCGCTGGAAGGCGTACGTGGGCAGTTCCACCCGGCGCGCACCGCGCCCGGCGAACACCCGCTCCCAGTCGACCTCGCCACCGTGCGCGTGGAGCTGGGCGACCCCGGCGAGCAGCGCCTCGACCTCGTCACGGTCCTTGCGCAGCAGGGGGACGAACGCGGCGGCGGCCTCTGCGACACAGTCCCGGCCCATGGCGGAGAGCACACCGGCCGGGCCGATCTCCACATACCGGGTGACACCCTGCCCTTCGAGGAACCGCATGCCGTCGCCGAAGCGCACCGCCTGACGCACATGGCGCACCCAGTACTCCGGCGCGCACACCTCCTCGCCGGCCAACTCGCCCGTGACGTTGGAGACGATCGCCAGTCGCGGTGCGGAGTAGCCGATCCGGCGCGCCACCTCGGCGAACTCGGCCAGCATTCCCTCGATCAGCGGCGAGTGGAAGGCGTGCGAGACGCTCAGCCGCTTGCTCTTGACCCCCACCGCCTCCGCCACCGCCAGCACCGCCGACTCCTCACCGGAGATGACAGTCGCCGCCGGGCCGTTGACGGCAGCCACACTCACCCGGTCCTCGTAACCGGCCAGATGCGGCAACACCTCGGCCTCCGCGGCCTGGAGGGAGACCATCGCGCCGCCCTCGGGCAGCGCCTGCATCAGCCGGCCGCGCGCGGCCACCAGCGCACACGCGTCCTCCAGCGAGAAGACCCCCGCCACATGCGCCGCGGCCAGCTCCCCGACCGAATGCCCCACCACGAAATCCGGCGCGCCACTCCACGATTCGATGAGCCGGAAGAGCGCCACCTCCACAGCGAACAACCCGGTCTGCGTGAACACCGTCCGGTCCAGCACCTCAGCGTCCCCGCCGAAGACCACCTCCCGAACCGAACCCTCCAGATGACGGTCCAACTCCGCGCACACCGCGTCGAACGCCGCCGCGAACACCGGGAACGCTGCGTACAACTCCCTTCCCATACCAAGTCGTTGCGCGCCCTGCCCGGTGAACAGGAACGCCGTCCCACCGCGGCCCGCCACCGTGACCGGGGCCACGCCCGTGGCCAGTTCGTCGAGGCCCCTCAGCAGCTCGTCCCGGTCGCGGCCGACGAGCGTCGCCCGATGGCCGAAGGCGGACCGGCTCAGCGCGAGCGAGTAGCCCACATCCACCGGATCGAGCTCCGGCCGCGCCGCCACGTACGACCGCAGCCGCCGCGCCTGAGCCCGCAGCGCCACCTCGCCGCGGGCCGAGAGCACCCAGGGCACCACGTCGAGGTCCATCGACCGTTCCGCGGCCGGGTCTTCGGCGGGTGCCTGCTCCAGCACCATGTGCACATTGGTGCCGCCCATGCCGAACGAGCTGACGCCCGCGAGCCGTGGGGTGTCCGCCTCCGGGGCCCAGGGGGCGAGGGCTGTCTGGACCGTGAGGCCCAGGGTGTCCAGGGGGATGGCGGGGTTGGGTGTCTCGTAGTTGAGGCTCGGGAACAGTTCGCGGTGGCTGAGCGAGAGCAGCGTCTTGATGAGGCCGATGATTCCGGCGGCGCCTTCGAGGTGGCCCACGTTCGTCTTGGCGGAGCCGACGCGCAGGGGCGCGCCGTTCGCCCTGCCTGCGCCCAGGACCGCGCCGAGTGCCTCGGCCTCGACCGGGTCGCCGACCTTGGTGCCGGTGCCGTGCAGTTCGACGTACTGGACCCGGGCGGGGTCGACTCCGGCGCGCTCGTAGGCGGCGCGCAGCATGGCCTCCTGCCCGTGGGCCGCGGGGGCGGTGAGGCTGCTGCCGCCGCCGTCGTTGTTGGCCTCGGAGCCGCGGATCACGCCCAGCACGGGGTCGCCGTCGCGGCGGGCGTCCGCGAGCCGCTTGAGCACGACGAGGCCGCCGCCCTCACCGCGCACATAGCCGTTGGCGCGGGCGTCGAAGGTGAAGGAGCGGCCGTCCGGGGAGAGCGCGCCGAACCGGGAGGCGGCGATGAAGCTGTCGGGGGCGAGGTTGAGCTGGACGCCGCCGGCGACGGCGGTCTCGGTCTCGCCGCGCCGCAGGCTCTCGCAGGCCAGGTGGACGGCGGCCAGGGACGAGGACTGCCCGGTGTCCACGGCCACGCTGGGGCCACGCAGTCCCAGGGCGTAGGAGACCCGGTTGGCGATGATGCCGCGGTTCAGGCCGGTGAGGGTGTGCTGGGTGATGGCGGCCGGGTCGCGGCGGTGGACCAGTGTCGCGTAGTCGTCGGCGATCGCGCCGATGAAGACCCCGGTACGGCTGCCCTCGAGGTGTGCGGGGACGAGTCCGGCGTTTTCCAGGGCCTCCCAGCACAGTTCCAGTGCGAGCCGCTGCTGGGGGTCCATCGCCAGCGCCTCGCGGGGTGAAATCCCGAAGAACTCCGGATCGAACTCGGCAGCCGTTTCGACGAACCCGCCGAATCGAATGCCGGCGTCCCGGAGCTCATCGGCATACCGGTCCGCCGGAATCTCCGTGATGGCGCTCTCTCCATTGCGCAGCAACTTCCAGAACTCGTCCGGTGTCGATGCGCCCGGTACGCGACATGCCATACCGATGACCGCGATGTGCCCGTGCCGCACCAGGGAGTTCTCCGACATCACAACCTCAGACTCTTCTCTCAGTTGAGATACGACGCGACTGGACTGACCATGATCCGGAAGTCGACGGTATGGGCTCGGGAGTCGCCTCAACCACCCCTAACCGTCGGCACCCCTAACCGTGGGTATAGGGGTGGTCAACTCTTCTTGAGAGGCTCCCACCAACCGCGGTGCTTCATGTACCACTTGGCGGTTTCCGCGAGGCCGTTCTCGAACGACATCTCGGGGCGGTATCCCAGTTCGGCGGAGATTTTCGCGATGTCCACCGAGTATCGGCGGTCATGGCCCTTGCGGTCGGGCACCCTTTCGACCATCGACCGGTCGGCACCGAGGAGTTCGAGCAGCCGTTCCGTGAGGTCCAGATTGGTCAGTTCGGTGCCGCCGCCGATGTTGTAGACCTCTCCCGGGCGGCCGTTCTCGGCGACCAGGGAGATACCGCGGCAGTGGTCGTCCACATGCAGCCAGTCCCGGACGTTTCCGCCGTCGCCGTAGAGCGGCACCGGTGTGCCGTCCATGAGGTTGGTGACGAAGAGCGGAATGACCTTCTCGGGGTGCTGGTACGGGCCGTAGTTGTTGGAGCAGCGGGTCACGCAGACGGGCAGTCCATGGGTGCGGTGGAAGGCCCTGGCCAGCAGATCGGAGGATGCCTTGGACGCGGAATACGGCGAGTTGGGCTCCAGCGGTGCCTCCTCGCTCCAGGAGCCGCTTTCAATGGAGCCGTAGACCTCGTCCGTGGAAACGTGGACGAATTTTCCGACCCCCGCGTTCGCGGCCGCGTTGAGGAGGGTGTGCGTGCCCAGCACATTGGTGCGCACGAATTCCTCGGCGCCGGATATCGAGCGGTCGACATGCGATTCCGCGGCGAAGTGGACCACCAGATCGGTGCCGCGCAGCAGCTCCCCGACGAGCTCGCCGTCGCAGATGTCGCCGCGGACGAAGCGCAGCCGGGGGCTGTCGGCGACCTCGGCCAGGTTGGCCTCGTTGCCCGCGTAGGTGAGCTTGTCGACCACCACGACCTGGGCGTCCGCCCAGGCGGCGTACGCCCCTGTCAACGTCTGCCGGACGAAGTGGGAGCCGATGAAGCCCGCGCCGCCGGTCACAACTATGCGCACTGGAGACAACCCTTCAGCGATGATTGGCCGCGATATCCATCAGATATTTTCCGTATTCCGTCTTGCCGAGTTCCGCACCGAGCTCATAGCAGGCGGCCGCGTCGATGAAACCCATGCGGAAGGCTATCTCCTCGAGACAGGCGATCCGCACTCCCTGGCGCTGTTCCAGAAGCTGCACATACTGGCCCGCCTGCAACAGCGAGTCATGGGTTCCGGTGTCCAACCAGGCGAATCCGCGGCCGAGCCCGACCAGTCTGGCCTTTCCGCGCTCCAGATAGACGCGATTGACGTCCGTGATCTCCAGTTCGCCGCGCGCGGAGGGCTGTACGTTCTTGGCGATGTCCACGACGTCGTTGTCGTAGAGATACAGGCCGGTGATCGCCAGGTTGGATTTCGGGACGGCCGGCTTCTCCTCGAGGGAGATCAGCCGGCCCTGCTCGTCCATTTCCCCGACACCATAGCGCTCGGGGTCCTTGACTCCGTAGCCGAAGAGCACACAGCCGTCGACATGGCTTGCCTCGTTGTGCAGCATCTTCGAAAACCCGGGCCCGTGGAAGATGTTGTCGCCGAGGACCAGTGCCACCTGGTCGTCGCCGATGAACTCGGCGCCGATGATGAATGCCTCGGCGATGCCATTGGCCTCGGGCTGTTCGGCGTACTCGATCGAAAGGCCCAGCCGACGGCCGTCGCCGAGGAGCGCGCGGAACAGTCCCACATGGAGCGGGGTGGAAATGATCTGTATTTCCCTGACGCCGCCGAGCATGAGCACCGACAGCGGGTAATAGATCATCGGCTTGTTGTAGACGGGAAGGATCTGCTTCGACACCGCATGTGTCAAAGGATGCAGTCGGGTACCGCTTCCTCCGGCGAGGACTATGCCCTTCATGCGGCCAGAAGCTATCAACGCCGTCGGCCCGCGCTCCAGGTCTGCCGCGGCGATAGGGGGGTAATCAGGGGTGGTCATGGAACAGGGGTGGCATCGTGCCGCCACCCCTTCCGCGGGACCTCGCCCCCGTCAGCGCTCAGGCGATTTCGTCCACCTGGGCCCGCAGCGCGGTCGGCAGCTGCTGGCGACTCCTGATATTCAGCTTGCGGTACACCCGCGTCAAATGCTGTTCAACTGTGCTGATGGTGATGAACAGGCTGGCGGCTATTTCCCGGTTCGTATAACCGTCCACCGCCAGGGCGGCGACCCGGGCCTCGGATTCGCTGAGCTTCGTCCCCAGAGTCGGCGGCACCGCCGGTTTCGGGCCGAGCGGTCCGGACACCGGCCGTACCACCGGCCGTGGATCACGGGCCTCCAGACCGGAGTCGAGGCGGATCCGGTCACACAGCTCCTCGGCCCCGCACTCCTTGGCCATCCGCCAGGCCCGGCCGGTGATGGCGTCGGCCCGTCCGAGCTCCCCGGAGCCGCGCAGCGTGCGACCCAGATCATCCAGCGCCCGGGCCAGCTCGAGGCGGTCGCCGGAGCACTGCAGCTCCTCCACGGCCTGGCCGAGCAGCCGGGACCGGTTCTCGATGTCGCCCGCAGCGGCCAGTAACCGCAGGGAGACGCCGCGGACCCGGGAGTCCCCGGCGCCGTTCCTGGCCAGCTGCTCGGAGACCAGGTTCGCGGCCTTCTCCCGGTCGCCGAGCTCCAGCCACGCCTCGGCGGCGTCGGAGCGCCAGGGCAGCAGCGCGGGCTGGTCGAGCTCCCACAGCTGGGCGAGCCGGCCGGCCATCAGGAATTCGCCGAGCGCCGCGTTGATGCGGTTGGTGGCCAGGTAATAGCGGCCGCGGGCGCGAGTGTAGCCGAGTCCGTAGATGCTCTTGAACAGCGCCTCGGGGACCGGGCGGCTCAGCTGCCGCGCCGCCGCGTCGTACTTGCCCATCGCCGTGTACGCGAGGATCTGGCTGGCCAGCGGGCCGCCGATGAAGACGCTTCCGTCGCTGCCGGGCACGATGTCCAGGGCGATGGTCGCATAGGCGGCCGACTCCACGAGGTTGCCCTGCCGCAGGCCGATCTCGGCCCGGATCGAGGCGAAGATGGCCCGCCAGCCCGGTGCCCGGCGCCGCTCGGCCTCCTCCATCAGCGAATCGCACCACGGCGCCGCCTTGTCCGGGCGGCCCGCGTACACCAGCGCGTTCACCGAGTTGACGATGGGTTCGAAGGTGGCATCGGTGAGCGGAGAGACCTCGAGCACCTTCTCCGCCGCGGCGACGGGCGACTCCTCGCTCCCCCACGGCCGAAGAAGCCGTTGAACGCCGCCGTGATCGTCGACAGCGAGGAGGGTCTGCGGGATCTGAGCGGCGTACGGGAGGCGCCGCCGTCCTCGCCCTGGCGCGCCGCGGCCCCGGGGCCGCGGTCCGGCGCACCGGAGTCCTGGGCCCAGCGGGCGGTCATCCGGAACTGGGCCATCGAGGTGGGTCCCGCATTGCTCATGACGGCGTTGAGCCGGCCGATGGCGCCGCGCGCCTCCTCGATCCGGCCGTGGGCGAGCAACAGTTCGATCAGCCGTCCGATATGGGCGGCGGGCAGCCGGTCGGCGCACAGCGCGGCCAGCGGCTCCTCCAGCATCCGCTCGGACGCCGAGGGGTTGAGCCGCCACATGATCCCGGCGGTGCCGATCCTGATGCCGGCCCGCAGTTCCTCGTCACGGCAAGCCCCGTACGCCAACTCCAAGCAGGCGACCGCCAGTTTGGCGTCGTCCTCGGCGAGCGCCTGCTGCGCGGCGTCCCGCAGCAGCGGCACCGCCCAGGGCTCGTCGGTGGCCTGGGCGGCGAGCAGATGGCGGGCCACGGCGAGGGTGCCCCCGCCGCCCTGGTGCAGCAGGACGGCGGCACGGCGGTTCATGTCCAGCCGGACCTCGGGGTCCATGTCCTCCAGCACCGCGGCCTCTACATACGGATGGCGGAAGGCGAGACCGTCGACGAGGCCCGCCGCGTCCAGCGCGGCGACGCCGCGCCGGGTTCCGGCGGGGCCGATGCGCAGCAGCCGGCCGAGGAGTTCGGGGGAGGCGGAGGCGCCGAGCACCGCGATGCCCTCGGCGAGCCGGGAGACGGTGTGCCCGCTGCGGTAGACACAGGTGAGCACGGCCTGGACGAACATGTCGCCCACCACGGGTTCCACGGCGCGACCGTGCCGTGGGGGCGCCCCGGCGGTGCGGTAATCGTCTATCACCGCGCGTAGCAACAACGGATTACCGCCGCTCACCTCGTACCAGGTGTAAGCCACATCGGCCGAATCCGGGAGTCCCAGACGGGTGGTCAGCAGATGTGCGGTCTCCTCCCAGGACAGCCTCTCCAGCCGCAGCCGCTGGAAATTGGGTTGACGCAGCAGTTCGGTATTGAAGACCGCGTCTTTCTGATCGCTGTCCGTCGCCTGTGCGAACACCATGAGCAGTTTGGCGGAGCGTGAACGGGTCGCCAGGTACAGCAGATACTGAAGTGACTCCGCGTCGACGAGCTGGAGTTCGTCGACGCAGATCACCACCGGTTCGCGTGAGGCGAGTTCATACAGCGCGGCACGGAACTCCCTGGCCGCCTGGATATGCGGCGGGGTCACGCCGACGGGGTCGCCACCAGGGATTTCACGGGGCTGTGAGGCGTCGAGGGCGCCCTGGTCGAGCGCCTTGCGCAGATGGTCGGCGGTTGCCTTGGGCAGCCGGGGCGAGTCCAGAAGCTGCCGCAGTGTGCCGAGCGGAGCCCGGTCGGCCGACGTTCCGTAGGCCTTGAGGACAAGGGCTCCGGCCTTCGCCGCATGGGCGGTGACGGCTTCGAGTGTATGGGTCTTGCCGCATCCGACCGCGCCCTCGACGAGTACGATGCCCGCTTCCCCGGAGAGGCATCGGGAAAACGTCCGACGAAGTCTCTCGAATTGTGCGTCGAATTGTCTGGCTCTGGTCGATGAAAATACCATTGCTCGCACCCCCGAATGCGACGCGAAGCACTGCTCACGGCAGCCCGAACGACCTCCAGCAAGCTATACGCCCACCGGCCACGCCACCATCGCCGCACGTAAAATCATCGTTAACGAATTACTAATTCTGAGCGGACTGCCCGACGATCGACGAAATCGATGCGATCGAGCCGGCCCCTACGTGGGGCAACACCGCGAAGCCGAAGTGCACCAACACCCTGACAACCCTGCGCCACCCCCGTTCACGTGCGCATTTGTTCGGAGGGGCCAGCATACACGAGCCCCCCTAGCAGGACCCGGGATAAGCCAGGACATCCTTGACTTCGACACCAAGTGGTCATCCATTGAGGCACCCCGGATCCCATTCGAACATTTATTTGCCCGTTTTGATCGCTAATGCGATTCTTATGTCTGTTGCCGCTGGTAACCGCAAGCGATTCGCCGGGAATTCTCATGCCATAAAGCGGACAGAGGGATGGCGCACCCATCCCTGTCACAATGAATTCCACAGCCACACATCCAAGCCCTTGGACTATTCCAATGGCACGTGCATACCCATTGTCATCGCTCCGGGGCATACGGATGCCGGGGCCGGGGGACGGTGTGTCCCCGGCCCCGGCATCCCCCCGTGGTCCGCCGCTAGCGCTCGTGGCGGTGCAGCCCCCTGCCGCCCTTGCGGCCCAGGTGACCTGCCTCGACCAGCCGCTCCAGATGGCGGGCCGGGGCCAGGGCCGGATCCCGGAAGGTGCCGTGCAGGGTGCGCTGGATGGCGAGGGAGACATCGAGTCCGATCACATCCAGCAGGCGCAGCGGACCCATCGGATAGCCCTGCCCGGCCGCCATCACCGTGTCGATGTGCTCCGCGGTGGCCCAGCCTTCCTGGACCATCGCCACCGCGCTGTTCAGATAGGGAAAGAGCAGGGCGTTGACGATGAAACCGGCCCGGTCCGGGCAGTCCACCGCACGCTTGCCGAGCGCCGCGGCCACCGCGTGCGCCGTGCCCAGGGCCTCCTTGGAGGTGAGCACGGTGTGCACCACCTCGACCAGCCGCATCACCGGCGCCGGGTTGAAGAAGTGCATCCCGATGACGTCCTCGGGCCGCCGCGTCGCCATCGCGCATTCGATGACGGGCAGGCTCGAGGTGGAGGTGGCCAGCACCGCCCCCGGTGCGCACACCCGGTCCAGATCGGCGAAGACGGCCCGCTTGACGTCGATGTCCTCCGCCACGGCCTCGACCACCAGGTCGCAGGTGCCGAGCGCCTGAAGTTCACGTCCCGCGGTCAGCCGGTCCATCGACTCGGTGAGCAGCCCGGGCGCCAGCTTGCCGCGCCGCACCCCCCGCTCCAGCGAGCGCTCCACGGCGGCCGTGGCCTCCTTCGCGCGCAGCTCGCTGCGGGCCACCAGCACCGTCGGATAGCCGGAGCGCGCGCACACCTCCGCGATGCCGACGGCCATCGTGCCCGAGCCCACCACCCCGATCCGCCGCACCGCGCGCGCCGGTACGGGCTCGCCGAGGCCGTCCGCCTCCCCGCCCCGGGCGGCGCCGCCCGCCTCGTACTCGTAGAAGCCGCGGCCCGCCTTCACCCCCACCAGACCGGCGGTGACCATATGGGCCAGGGTGGGCGCGGGTGCGTACCGCGGATCGCCGGTCCGTTCGTACAGCGCCTCCAGGGAGTCCCGCGCGGTGTCCAGACCCATGGCGTCCAGCTGGGCCAGCGGCCCCATCGGCAGTCCGCAGCCGAGCGTCATGGCGGTGTCGATGCTGTCGCGCGAGGCGTAGCGCCGCTCGTACATGGCCACGGCGTTGTTGAGGTACGCCATGGTGAGCGCGCCCCCGATGAAGCCCGGCCGGTCGGCCACCGGCACCGGGATCCGGCCCAGGTCGCGGACCAGTTCCTGGACGTCCGCCAGGACCGCGTCGCCGGTGAGCGGGGTGCTCACCACCTCCACCGCCCGGTCCTCGCGGTCGGGGCCCAGCGGGAAGAGGTGCAGCCCCACCGTGCGGTCGGTCCGGCCGGAGCCGAAGGCGATCTCGGTCACCGGGAGCCCGGTGGTCGTGGTGGCGAACACCGTCTCCGGCGGACAGTCGGCGTGGGCGCGGGCGAGCAGCCGGCGCTTGGTCTCCAGCCGTTCGGGGACCGCCTCGACCACCAGATCGGCCCGTGCGGCGGCCGCCGGGTCGGTGGTGAACTCGACCGCGGATTCCGTCGCGGTCACCCGCCCCGGCCGCGCCGCAGGGCCGCCTCGTCCCGCTCCACGGCGATCACCCGCCGACCGCCGCGGACCAGGGCGTCCACGAGGTGGCAGCCGGTGGTGCCGAGCCCGAACACCGCGACGGTGGGAAAGCGCTGTGCCATGCCGATGAGTCCTTTCACTGGCTGGGACCTTGGGTAGCTCACGAACCGCCGTGGCCGTCCTGCCACCTGACGAGCGCCGCGCCGAGCGACATCCCGCCGCCGAAACCGGCCAGCAGCAGCAACTCGCCGTCGGTGAACGCGCCCTGTCGCCGGGCGTCGTCGAGCGCCAGCGGGATGGAGGCGGCGCTGGTGTTGCCGTGCTCGGCCACCGTCAGATGCGTGCGTGCCCGCGGCAGCCCGAGGTCCGGGAGCGCCTTGGCCAGCAGCACACCATTGGCCTGATGGGGAATGAAGTGGTCGACGCTCGCGGCGTCCGTGCGCTGCGCGGCCAGCAGGGCCCGTATCGCACGCGGCAGCTCGGCGAGGACGTACTCGCTGACCGCGCGGCCCCGCATCCGGAAGAAGTGGCCCCCGTCGGCGAGGGTCTTCTCGGAGGCCGGCGCGCGGCTGCCGCCCGCCGCCACCTGGATCAGCTCGTGGAGTGCGCCGTCGCTGGTGAGCAGCGATCCGGTAAGGCCGTAGCCGGGGCGCACGGGCCCGAGCACCACCGCCCCCGCCCCGTCGCCGAAGAGCACCGCGGTGCGCCGGTCGGTGCGGTCGATGATGCGGGAGTAGACATCGGCGCCGATCACCAGTGCGTACGGGGCGGGGGCGCCGGACCCGGCCGACAGCAGCCCGGCCGCCGTCACCAGGGCGAACACGAATCCGCTGCAGACCGCGTTGATGTCGAAGGCGGCGGCGCCCGTGGCACCGATCCGGTGCTGCACCAGACAGGCGGTGGCCGGCTGGGGGTGATCGGGTGTCGAGGTGGCGACCACGATCCAGCCGAGCTGACCGGCGCGGATCCCGGCGTCCGCGAGGGCGGCGCGGGCCGCCTCCACGGCCAGGTCGGAGGTGGCCTCGTGGTCGGCGGCGTAACGGCGGCGCCGGATCCCGGTCTTGGCCGAGATCCACTCCGCGGTCACCCCGGCGCGCTCGGCCACCAGCTCATTGGACACGGCCTCGGCCGGCAGATAGGAGCCGGTGCCGAGGATCCCGACGGGCCGGCCGCCCGGTGTCCGGACCGGGTGGTCGGTCATCTGTGTCTCCCGGCCCCAGCGGCCACCGCCGCCTTCGCCGGTGCCATTGCTGTCATCGCTGTCATCGCTGTCATCGCTGTTCGCGGGGTTCGGCGGTGCTCGAGAAGAAGCATTGAGTGGTTCCCTCCGGATCCATGCCGGGCATTGACGCTACGGACCGGGCACGGCACGGATAACCCCTAACCCATCACCCCCCTAGGCCCCCTACCGAATGAACCCGGTCCGCCGTATGAGCCGGCGCATGGCGGGCACCCGCCCAAGGTGGTACCGATACATGCAGGCCGAAGGCAGACCGGCTCAGGGAGCGGCCCCCATGGAGTGGTTCACCTCATCCGACTACTGGCTGAGCCGACTGGTATTCCAACGCGGACTGGCCGCCGTCTATCTGACCGCCTTTCTGACGGCGGCCTTGCAGGGCCGGGCGCTGCTCGGCGAGCGGGGGCTCACCCCGGTGCCGCGGTTCCTCGAACGGGTGCCGTTCCGGCGCTCGCCCAGCCTGTTCCATCTGCACTACTCCGACCGGTTCTTCGTCTGCTGCGCCTGGCTGGGGGCCGCACTGTCGGCCGCGCTGCTGCTGGGGGCCGCGGACCGGGCGCCCCTTGCGGTCGCGATGGTGGCGTGGCTGGTGCTGTGGCTGCTGTATCTGTCGATCGTCAATGTGGGACAGGTGTGGTACGGCTTCGGCTGGGAGTCCCTGCTGCTGGAGTCGGGGTTCCTCGCCGTCTTCCTGGGCAATGAGCACACCGCGCCGCCCGTGCTCATCCTGTGGTTGCTGCGCTGGCTGCTGTTCCGGGTGGAGTTCGGCGCCGGGCTGATCAAGATCCGTGGGGACCGCTGCTGGCGGGACCTGACCTGCCTCTACTACCACCATGAGACACAGCCGATGCCGGGCCCGCTGAGCTGGTTCTTCCACCATCTGCCGCGGCCGCTGCACCGGGCGGAGGTGGCGGCCAACCATGTGGCGCAGCTGATCGTGCCGGTGCTGCTGTTCACCCCGCAGCCGGTCGCGAGCGTGGCGGCGGGGATCGTCGTGGTCACCCAGCTGTGGCTGGTGGCCTCCGGGAACTTCTCCTGGCTCAACTGGCTGACGATCCTGCTGGCGTTCCCGGCGGTCGACGGGCGTCGCGCCGCCGAGGTGCTGGGGCTGCCCGGGCCGCCGGCCCTCGCCGCTCCCCCGGTCTGGTACGAGGTGGTGGTGCTGGCCGCGGCCGCGCTGGTGCTGGTGCTCAGTTACTGGCCGGCCCGCAATCTGCTGTCGGGCCGTCAGTTGATGAACTATTCGTTCAACCCGCTGCATCTGGTCAACACCTACGGGGCCTTCGGCAGCATCAGCCGCAGCCGGCAGGAGGTGGTGATCCAGGGCACCGGCGATGCGGTCCTCACCCCGGACACGGTCTGGAAGGACTACGAGTTCCGGGGCAAGCCGGGCGATGTGCGGCGGATGCCGCGCCAGTACGCCCCGTACCATCTGCGGCTGGACTGGATGATGTGGTTCGCGGGGCTCTCACCCGCCTACGCCGGTTCCTGGTTCACCCCGCTGATCGGCAAGCTGCTGGTCAACGACCGGGCGACGGTGAAGCTGCTGCGCACCACCCCCTTCCCGGAGGCGCCGCCCACCCATCTGCGCGCACGGCTGTATCTCTACCGCTTCACCACCCCGGCGGAACGGCGGGCCACCGGGGCCTGGTGGCACCGGACCCTGCTGAGCGAGTTTCTGCCGCCGGTCCGGCTGGAGGACCACGGCTCGTCACGGACGTGACATCAGGCCGGACCGACGCTCAGGCGGCGGCGCCCTTCGCGTTCGGAGTCTCGGCGCCCGGCGGGGGGTTGCGCAGTATGGCGTAGCCGACGCCGACGCCCACCGCGATCGGCCATTCCAGCACTCCGGCGAGGCCCATCGCGCCGAGGCCGAGGTAGAGCGGAAGCCCGCCCTTGGCGGGCAGGATCCGCCGTGCGGTCCTGATCGGCATCGTGGCCACGTTCGCCGTGGCCATGGCGGCGCGGGGGACGGTGAAGGTGACGGTGCGGTCCTTCCCCGGGGACGCGCTTGTCTTCCGCGTGTCGGTCGTCTTGGACGATGTCGTCGCTGCGCTCACGCCTTCCTCCTACCGAATTGTCACTTTGATTACTTTGTGACTGAATTAGGTAAGCATAGGCCGAATTTACGACCTCGGCATATCCGGAACGAGGGGAGAGCAGTCGTTGCTGCCCATCACTGTGTTCACGGGCCTCGTCTCCGCCCCGTCCCGTGGGATGAGCGGTCTGCGGCTGCGCCTCGCGGACATCGCCGACGTCCTGCGCGACACCGGCGACCGGCGCACCAGCCGGAGAGTGTGGGCTCGGGCCGGCCGGGCCCATGTGGAGGTCCACGGGCTCACCGGCCACGGGGACGGGCATGAGCGGCTGGCCCGCGCGGTGGAGGACGCGCTGCGGCGGGTGGCGGGCGTCAACTGGGCCGGGGTGAACGCGGCGCTGGGCCAGGTGCTGGTCGACTTCGACGAGGACCAGCTCGGCCCCGAGGACGTGCTGAAGGTGGTCGAGCGCGTCGAGGCGGCCCAGGGCACGGACGTGGACTCCTTTTCGGCGGGCCGTCCGCAGCCGCCGTTCGCCTCCGCGCCGGCGACGCTGGCCGCGACGGCGCTCGCCGCCGATTGCCTGGGCCTGGTGGCGGCCACGATCCGACGGGTGTCGATGGTGCCCGCGCTCTCCCCCGCACTGCGCATCCCCATGGTGATGGCGGAGATCCAGCCGCGGGTGCGCGGTCTGCTGGAGTCCCGGCTCGGCCGCGCCCAGGCCGACGCCCTGATCGGCGTGTCGAACGCCGTGGTGCACGCCCTGACCAGGGGCGAGGCCCCGCTCGCCCTGGACGCGCTGCAGCGCATGCTGCAACTCGCCGAGATCCGCGGCCGGCAGGTCGTATGGCAGAGCCGGGAGCCGGAGTTGGTGACGGACGGCGACGGGCTCCCGGAGCGCTCGCACCCGCCCACCCCCCGGCCCACTCCCCTGCCGCACGGGCCGGTGGAGACCTGTATCGACCGCACCTCCCTGGCGTCGCTGTCCGGTGCCGGCGGGCTGCTGGCGTGGACCCGCGACCCCGAGCAGGCCGTCAAGGCGCTGCTGGCCACCGTGCCGAAGGCGGCCGCCATGGGGCGGGAGGCGTTCGCCGCCCGGCTGGGCGATGTGCTGGCGCGCGATGGTGTGGTGCCCATGGACGGCACCGCGCTGCGGCTGCTGGACCGCGTGTCGGCGGTGCTGATCGACTCGCGGGTGCTGTGCGCCGGCCGTCCGCGGCTGATGTCGGTCACCACCGTCGGCGACCTGAGGGAGGCCGAGGCGTGGAGCGCCGCGCAGTCCGTCCTGGACCGCCGCACGCTGCGGGAGCTGTCCGACGAGGGGCCCTGGACGCGCGGCGCCTGGCGGCTGGAGCGGCCCCACGACATCCCCGCGGCGATCCCGGCGAGCCCCTTGGCTCTGACCGCGGACCTGCATGACGAGGACGGCCGACGGCAGGCCCGGATCCGGATCGGCTGCGAACTCGACCCGCTGGCCGACGCCGTGGTGGCCGCGGCCCGCACCGGCGCGCGACGTCTGGTGCTCACCGGACACGCCAGCACGGACGAGATCGCTCCCTGGGCCGACGAACTGCTCCCCCTCGGCACCTCGCTCCCCGACACGGTGCGCCGGCTGCAGATCGAGGGCCACGGCGTGTTGCTGATCAGCGGCGAGGATGACGAGGCGCTCGGCGCGGCCGATCTCGGCGTCGCCGTCACGGCGCGCGGCGAGAGCCGGGTGTGCTGGTCGGCCGATCTGATCTGCGGCCCCGGACTCCTTCATGCCTGGCGTGTGCTGCGGGCGCTGGAGGACGCGCGCTCGGTCAGCCGGCGCTCGGCCCGGCTGTCGATGGGCGGTTCCGCGCTCGGCGCGCTCATCGCCGCGGCGGGAACCCGGCCCGCGACGGCCGGACTTGCCACCTCCCCGGTGTACAGCGCGGCGTTCCTGGCCGTGCTCGGCGGGATCGGCGCGGCGCGCCGGGTGGAGCGCCGCCCCCCGCCCCCGCCCCGTGTCCGCGGCAACTGGCATGCCCTGGGGGCGCGGGAGACCCTGAGCGTGCTGTGCGCGTTCCGGGAGAGCGGGACGGAGCTGCCCGACGGTTCGGGCGCGTCACGCGGTGCGGGTCCCGGGGAGCCGGGCGCGCCGGGGGCCCTGTGGTCCGCCGGGGTGCGCCCGGTGCGCAAGGCCACCGGGACGGTCGTACGGGCCGGGGCGCCCGGTGCCATGGGGACCGCCTCCGCCTGCTTCGCGGCGCTGCACCGGAACACCACCTCGCTGGTGAACGCGGTGCGCGAGGAGCTGCACGATCCGCTCACCCCGGTGCTGGCGCTGGGCGCCGCGGCCTCGGCCGCGGTGGGATCCGGTGTGGACTCCTTGCTCGTCGTCAGCGTGATGGCGGGCAACGCGGTGATCAGCGGCGCACAGCGGCTGCGCGCCGAGCGCTCGCTGCGCGGCCTGCTGCTGGGCGAGCGGATGAACGGCCGGCTGGTCGACTGGGCGCCCGCGATGTCCCTGGCGGACGGGGCGGCGGCAGACCGCGAAGTGTTCTTCGCGAGGCTGAACACCGCCCCGGTGCGCACGGTGGCCGCCGAGGAGCTGCGGGTCGGGGACATCATCGCGCTGCGGCCCTCGGATGTCGTACCGGCCGACGCCCGGCTGTTGGTCAGCGACCGGCTGGAGCTGGACGAGGCCGGTCTCACCGGCGAGTCCGGCCCGGTCGCCAAGGACCCGGCCGCCACTCCGGGCGCCGACCTCGCGGACCGGTTCTGCATGGTCTACGAAGGCTGCACAGTGCTCGCCGGAACCGGATACGCCGTGGTCGTGGCCGCCGGACCGCAGACCGAGGCCGGGCGCGCCGCCGAACTGGCCGGACGCGCCACCGCACCCATCGGGATCGAGGGCCGGCTGGCCGCGCTCACCAAGGTCGCGCTGCCCGCCACGGGCCTCGGCGGCGCCGCCGTCACCCTGCTGGGGCTGATGCGCGGGGTGCCGGTGCGCGAGGCGCTGTCCACCGGCGTGGCCATCGCGGTGGCCGCCGTACCCGAGGGGCTGCCGCTGGTGGCCACGGTCGCGCAGTCCGCCGCGGCGCGCCGGCTCTCGCACCGCGGGGTGCTGACCCGCTCGGCGCGGGTGCTGGAGGCCCTGGGCCGGGTCGACGTCGTCTGCTTCGACAAGACCGGCACCCTGACCGAGGGCCGGCTGGCCGTGGCCCGGGTCGCCGGGTACGACCACGAGCTGCCGACCGGCAGTGCGCTGGGCATGCGGCTGCTGCGAACGGCGGCCCGGGCCTGTCCCGAGCGCGAGGGCGGGCGGGCGCTGGCCCACGCCACCGACCAGGCCGTCATCGACGCGGCGGCCGCGCACTGCGACGGGGACGGCACCTGGTCTCCGGTGTCCGAGCTGCCCTTCGAGGCCAGCCGGGGATTCTCCGCGTCGCTGGGCACGGAGTCCGGGCGCCCGCATCTGGCCGTCAAGGGGGCACCGGAGATCGTGCTCGCCCGGTGTGCGCACGCCCTGAGTCCGGGGGCGGCGGGCGACACCGTGCCGCTGACCGCCGAGCGGCGACACGCCACCGAGCGCCTGCTGTACTCGCTGGCCTCCGACGGGCTGCGGGTGCTGGCGGTGGCCGAGACCCGGCCCGCCACGTCCGACATGCCGGCGGAGGAGGTGGCCGGGATCGCCACGGAGCTCACGCTGCTGGGCTTCATCGCCATCGCCGACACCACGCGGCCCGGTGCCGCCGAGACCGTCAAGCGGCTGACGGATGCCGGGGTGCGCGTCGCCATGGTCACCGGCGACCACCCGACCACGGCGGTCGCCATCGCCCGGGAGCTGGGCATCCCGGACGCCGAGCCGGTGCTCACCGGGGCGGAGCTGGACACCCTGCCCGAAGGCGAGCGGGTCGAGCGGATCGCCCGTACCACCGTCTTCGCCCGGGTCTCCCCCGAGCACAAGGTCCGTATCGTCCAGGCGCTGCGGCAGGCCGGGCAGGTGGTGGCCATGACCGGAGACGGGGTGAACGACGCGGCCGCCATCCGCCTCGCGGACATCGGCATCGGGCTGTCCGCCCACGGCTCGGCCTCGGCCCGCGCCGCCGCCGACCTGGTGCTCACCGACCCGGACCCGACCCGGATCCTCGACGCGCTGCAGGAGGGCAGGGCGCTGTGGCGCAGTGTCCGCGACGCGGTGGCGATCCTGGTCGGCGGGAACGCGGGGAGGTCGCCTTCACCGTCCTGGGCGCGGCGGTGGCCGGGCGGGCGCCGCTGGGCACCCGTCAGCTGCTCCTGGTGAATCTGCTCACCGACATGCTGCCCGCCTTGGCGGTGGCCCTCGCCCGGTCCCGTGAGCAGAAGTCGGGTGAGGACCCTCTGGTGGGCGGCCCTGCCTCCGCGCTGTTCGGCTCCGATCTGGGGCGCATCCTCGCGGTGCGCGGCAGTGCCACCGCGCTGGGCGCCGCCGCGGCCTGGCAGTGCGGGCGGATGACGGGCCGGGCCAGGCGGGCGAGCACCATGGGGCTCGCGGCGCTGGTCGGCACCCAGCTGGGCCAGACGTTCATGACCGACTGGCACAGCCCCCTGGTACTGGCCACCAGCGTCGCCTCGGCGGCCACGCTGTTCGCCATCGTGGAGACCCCGGTGGTCAGCCACTTCTTCGGGTGTACGCCCCTGGGCCCGATGGCCTGGTCGGTCGTCGGCACGTGCTCGGCCGCCGCCACTTTGGGGGCGGCCGTCGCGCCACGGCTGCTCTTCCCCCGGCGGGCGCCGCTCGCGGTCTGAACGCATCACCCGGGAAACGGGACATCTCCGGCGTTTCTTAACCTGAGCCTTCCATCCATTCACCGGACGCTCACCCGGTGTGCGCCCTCCGCTTCCCGACGCGGGTCAGGCTACGGATGGGAAGCGGAAGCCTCGCTTCCGCTCATGTTCCGTCCAGTGAGGTACTCATGGCCCACATTCTGACGACCGTCCTGGTCAAGCTGGCCCAGATCGCGCTGGAGGCGTTTGTCGCCCAGCTCGTGAAGACGCTGGTGACCTCGACCTTCCGACCGGCCGCCGCTCCGGCCACCGCCTGATACGGCCGGCACCCGCCGGCCGTTCGGGGTGACGTCCCCAGGGACGGCGCCCCGCCATCGTCATCGAGGCCCGGAAGCGCCGCGACGCTCCCGGGCCTTCCACAGAGCGAGCCGCCGCGCGGCCCTGCTCAGTGCGACGCACTCAGTGGCCGTACGACGCCGCCCGGTGCACCGGACCGTGGGCGGTCGGACAGTGCTCCCCGTCCTCCCGTCCCCGCGCGGCGGGGTCCTCCAGATGGTCGACCTGAAGCGTGGTGTGGGTGATCCCGTACTCACCGCTCAGCACCGCCTCCAGGTCCTCCCGGACCGCATGGCAGTCGCCGCCCGCCGCGACCAGGACATGGGCGGAGAGCGAGACCTCGCCCGAGGTGATCTGCCAGACATGCAGATCGTGCACCTCGGCCACCTGTCCATGGGCGACGAGACGACCGCCCACCTCATCGGGTTCGACCCCGGCCGGGGCGGCCTCCAGCAGCACCCGGCCGGACGCCCGCAGCAGCTCCACACCCGCCTTGATCATGAGGACGACCACCAGCAGACCGGCGATCGCGTCGGCGCGGGCGAAGCCCGTCGTCACCACCACCAGTCCGGCGACGGCGGTGGCGATGAAGGCGTAGAGATCGTTGAGCACATGCTGGAAGGCGCCCTCGACATTGAGCGAGGAGCGGTTGGCCTTCGACATGCACCAGGCGGCCGCGAGATTCACCGCCACCCCGGCCAGCGCGGTGACCAGCACCAGACCGCCGGTCACCTCGGGCGGATCGATCAGCCGCCCCACGCTCTCATAGCCGAGATAGGCGCCGAGCAGCAGCAGAGAAAGCCCATTGGCCTGGGCGGAAAGGATTTCCGACCGCTTGAGCCCATAGGTGTATCCGCCACGTGCGGGGCGCGCCGAGAGCCGGATCGCGATGAGCGCGAGAACGATCGAGGCGGCGTCGGTGAGCATATGGGCCGCGTCGGACAGCAGCGCCACGGAGCGGGCGATGATCCCGACGACGACCTCGACCGCCATGAAGCCGCTGATCAGCGCGAGGGCGAGGGACAGCCACCGGCGGTCGGCGTTCTCCGCCACCCCGTGGGCGTGGCCGCCGTGCCCAGCTCCGCCGTGCCCCTCGTCGGGTCCGTGCGCATGAGCTCCCACCGGCTCCTCCTCGGATCGTGTTCGGGACAGCGCAATTGAAACAGCCCCGAGGGGAATTCACCAAAGGCTGCAATGGACACGGTTATCAATAACTTCCCCGCCGACGGCGAAGGGGCTTTATGAATGCGGCAATGCTTTTCATTTCGCAGTGCGAAAAGGGGTACGGCCCGGCCGCCCGGGCCCGCCACCGGGGAGTCGCTGACATGTGCGAGACCACACCGATGCGGGTGAGACCGGCGTGCGGAAGGTGACCCGGCGGGGCACGGCGCGTTGTCCGACTATGACGACGACGATGCGACGCCGTTCTCTCTCGCAGCCGAGCAGAGCGCTGGACCGGAGCACCGAAGGCGACGGAACGGTTCATCAGACCGTTCACACATCCGCATCCGTACCCATCTACGCGGCGCTCGTCGAGCGCTGGGCGTCCGCGGGGCGCGCGGTGCCCGGGCGCTACGACCGCGAGTGGACCGAACTGGTCAACTGTCCCCCCTGGCCGGACCGGATCCGGGCGGCGGCCCGCCCGGCCGCACGACCGTCCACCGACTGAGCCACCGGCCGTACACCACCCGTCCACCGGCCGGCTCATCGCGCGGGGACGGCGCGGACACGCCCACTCGCCCCCGCGAACACGCCAACCTGCCCCCGCGGACGTGCCTACTCGTCCCCGCCCTCCAGGCCGCCCTCCGTCTCCAGATACAGCTCCCGCACCCGCTCCAGCACCTCCGGGTCGGGCTCGTCCCACAGCCCGCGGCTCTCCGCCTCCAGCAGCCGCTCGGCCATGCCGTGCAGCGCCCAGGGGTTGGCCTGCTCCAGGAAGGCGCGGTTCTCCGGGTCGAGCAGATAGGTCTGGGCGAGCTTGTCGTACATCCAGTCGGCGACCACGCCCGTCGTCGCGTCGTACCCGAACAGGTAGTCGACCGTCGCGGCGAGCTCGAAGGCGCCCTTGTAGCCGTGGCGGCGCATCGCCTCGATCCAGCGCGGGTTGACCACCCGGGCGCGGAAGACCCGTGAGGTCTCCTCGTGGAGGGTGCGGGTGCGGACCGTCTCGGGGCGGGTGGAGTCGCCGATGTACGCGGCGGGCGCGGTGCCCTTGAGGGCGCGCACCGTGGCCACCATGCCGCCGTGGTACTGGAAGTAGTCGTCGGAGTCCGCGATGTCGTGCTCGCGGGTGTCGGTGTTCTTGGCCGCGACCGCGATCCGGCGGTAGGCGCTCTCCATCTCGGCCCGCGCCGGCCGCCCCTCGAGACCGCGCCCGTAGGCGTAGCCGCCCCAGACCGTGTAGACCTCGGCGAGGTCGGCGTCGGTGCGCCAGTCGCGGCTGTCGATGAGCTGGAGCAGCCCGGCGCCGTAGGTACCGGGGCGGGAGCCGAAGATCCGGGTGGTGGCGCGGCGCTCGTCACCGTGTGCGGCGAGGTCGGCGCGGGTGTGTGCCCGGATGTAGTTGTCCTCGTCGCTCTCCTCCAGGGACGCGGCGAGCCGTACGGCGTCGTCCAGCAGCCCGACGACATGGGGGAAGGCGTCCCGGAAGAAGCCGCTGATGCGCAGGGTGACATCGACGCGCGGGCGGCCCAGCTGGTCGAGCGGCACGGGTTCCAGGCCCGTCACCCGGCGCGAGGCGTCGTCCCACACCGGCCGGACACCCAGCAGCGCCAGCGCCTCGGCCACATCGTCGCCGGAGGTGCGCATCGCACTCGTGCCCCACAGCGAGAGGCCGACGGACTTCGGCCACTGGCCGTCGTTGTCGGCGCGGTAGCGCTCCAGGAGCGAATCGGCGAGGGCCTGGCCGGTCTCCCAGGCCAGCCTGCTGGGCACGGCCTTGGGGTCGACGGAGTAGAAGTTGCGGCCGGTCGGCAGGACGTTGACCAGTCCGCGCAGCGGCGAGCCGGACGGCCCCGCGGGGACGAATCCGCCGGCGAGGGCGTGGACGGCGTGGTCGATCTCGTCCGTCGTGGCGGCCAGCCGGGGGACGACCTCGCGGGCGGCGAAGTCGAGAATCGCGGAGACGGCGGGGCGCTGCTCCTCGGGCAGGGTGAGGACGGCCTTCTCGACGGCCTCCGGGGCCCATTCGGCGTCCTCCATCGCCTGGACCAGCCCGCGGGCCCGCTCCTCGGCCTCGTCGGCGCCGGTGCGGGTGGCGGCCGACTCGTCGAGGCCGAGCGCCTCGCGCAGGCCGGGGAGTGCGGACGTACCGCCCCAGATCTGACGGGCGCGGAGGATGGCCAGCACCAGGTTGACGCGCGCGGGCCCGGCCGGGGCGGTGCCCAGGACATGCAGTCCGTCGCGGATCTGGGCGTCCTTGACCTCGCACAGCCAGCCGTCGACATGCAGCAGGAAGTCGTCGAAGCCGTCGTCGTCCGGCCGGTCCTCCAGGCCCAGGTCGTGGTCGAGCCGGGCGGCCTGGATGAGGGTCCAGATCTGGGCGCGGATGGCGGGGAGCTTGGCCGGGTCCATCGCGGAGATGGCGGCGTACTCGTCGAGCAGCTGCTCCAGCCGCGCGATGTCGCCGTAGGAGTCGGCGCGGGCCATCGGAGGGACGAGGTGGTCGACAAGGGTGGCGTGGACGCGGCGCTTGGCCTGGGTGCCCTCGCCCGGGTCGTTGACCAGGAAGGGGTAGATGAGCGGCAGATCGCCGAGCGCGGCATCGGGGCCGCAGGCGGCGGACAGCCCGGCGTTCTTGCCCGGCAGCCACTCCAGGTTGCCGTGTTTGCCCAGGTGGACCATGGCGTCGGCGCCGAATCCGCCGTCGGCGCGAGGGGTGGCCATCCAGCGGTAGGCGGCCAGGTAGTGGTGCGAGGGCGGCAGATCGGGGTCGTGGTAGATGGCGATGGGGTTCTCGCCGAAGCCGCGCGGGGGCTGGATGACCACCAGGAGGTTGCCGCGGCGCAGCGCGGCCAGCACGATCTCGCCCTCCGGGTCGCGGCTGGTGTCGACGAACATCTGGCCGGGCGGCGGGCCCCAGTGTTCCTCGACCGCGTCCCGGAGCGCCTGCGGGAGCGTGGCGTACCAGCGGCGGTAGTCGGCGGCCGGGACGCGGACGGGGTTGCGGGCGAGCTGCTCCTCGGTGAGCCACTCCTGGTCGTGGCCGCCCGCCTCGATGAGGGCGCGGATCAGGTCGTCGCCGTCGCCGGAGACCAGGCCCGGGAGCGCGTCCGGCCCGTCCTCGGGGCCCAGGTCGTAGCCATCGGCGCGCAGCCGGCGCAGCAGGGCGACGGCGCTCGCGGGGGTGTCGAGGCCGACGGCGTTGCCGATCCGGGAGTGCTTGGTGGGGTAGGCGGAGAGGACGAGCGCCAGGCGCTTGTCGGCGGCGGGGATATGGCGGAGCCGGGCGTGTCGTACCGCGATTCCGGCGACACGCGCGGCGCGCTCGGCGTCGGCGGCATAGACCGGCAGGCCGTCCTCGTCGACCTCCTTGAAGGAGAACGGCACGGTGATGAGCCGCCCGTCGAACTCGGGGACGGCGACCTGGGTCGCGGCGTCCAGCGGGGAGAGCCCCTCGTCGTTCTCCTCCCACGCGGCGCGCGACGAGGTCAGGCACAGCGCCTGCAGCACGGGCACGTCGAGCGCGGCGAGCGCGCCCGCGTCCCACGCCTCGTCGTCGCCGCCCGCGGACGCCTCGGCGGGGCGGGTGCCGCCGGCCGCGAGGACGGTGGTGACGATGGCGTCGGCCGCGCCGAGTGCCTCGATCAACTCGGGCTCGGGGGCCCGCAGCGAGGCCACGAACAGCGGCAGCGGTCGGCCACCGGCGTCCTCCACGGCCCGGCACAGGGCCTCCACGAAGGCGGTGTTGCCGCTCATGTGGTGGGCGCGGTAGTAGAGCACCGCGATGGTCGGGCCGGTGACGTCGCCGGGGGCGGCCGCGCGGTCGGTGCGCTCCAGCGGGCCCCAGGTGGGCGCGGGCGCGGGCGGTTCGAAGCCATGGCCGGTGAGCAGCACGGTGTCGGAGAGGAACCGGGCGAGCTGGTCGAGGTTGGCGGGTCCGCCGTGGGCGAGGTAGGCGTGGGCCTCGGCGGCGATGCCGACCGGGACCGTGGACGCCTCCATGAGCTGGGCGTCGGGCGCCTGTTCACCGGTGAGGACGACCACGGGGAGGTCGCCCGCGAGCAGCGTGTCGAGCCCCTCCTGCCAGGCACGGATGCCGCCGAGGAGCCGTACGACGACGAGTTCGACGCCGTCGAGGAGGCCGGGGAGGTCGTCGAGAGCGAGGCGGGCCGGGTTGGCGAGGCGGTACGGCACCGGGCCCGTGGCGGCACGGGCGCTCAGCAGGTCGGTGTCGGACGTCGACAGCAGCAGAATCATGCGACGGCATGCCTTCCTCGGGGTCCGCGCCCCGGGCGGGTTGAAGACGGCGGCAGTTCCTGGCTCGCGCCGCCGCTGCCGTTCGGCAGCCGCCGCGCTCACAGTGGCGGGACCGCGCCGGATTTCCACCGGCTTCCTACCGTGAGTGCCGTCTTGTGCGTTCGGCGGGCCGGGACCGACCCACCGTTGAGCATAGTAAGCGTTGCTGACCTGCCACGGGACGGTGAGTTCCGGCCTGGCCGGGGCGGTGGGCCAGACCGGATCGTCGGTATGCTCGCCGCCATGTCCCTCCCCCCGACAACCACCCCATCCGGGGATGAAACCCCCGTGCGCGGGCGCGATGACGCCTGTCCGGGCGCGCTGCGGCTGCACCCGGCGGACGACGGTTCGCTCGCCCGGATACGGGTGCCGGGCGGGCTGCTGACGGCTCGTCAGGCACAGGCGCTGGGGCGGGTGGCCGAGGAGTTGGGCGACGGGCGGCTGGACATCACCTCACGGGGCAATCTGCAGGTGCGCGGCCTGGATGCGGGGTGCGGCGCGGAACTGGCGGCCCGGCTACGGGCGGCCGGCCTGCTGCCCTCCGACCGCCATGACCGGGTGCGCAACATCGTGGCGTCGCCGCTGTCCGGCCTGGACGGCGAGGGGCATGCGGATGTGGTGGCGTGGGTGCGGGAGTTGGACGCCGCACTGTGCGACGACGCACCGGCGGGGGACGGGAAATTGTCGGGCTTGTCGGGCAGGTTCCTCTTCGCGCTGGACGATGGGCGTGGCGATGTGGCCACCTTGGGCGCGGATGTGACATTGATCGCAACGCCGGACGGCGGAGCGGTGCTACGGGTCGGCGGTCCGCCGCCGGGCCCCGGTGTGCCGTCGCCGTCGACGGCGGGGACGGCATACCCGGACGCCGCAGCGCGGCGGGGGTCTCCTAGGGCCGGGTCGGCGGCAGGGGGCGGTCTCCGGGTGCGGAGCGAGGACGCGCCGCGTGCGGCGGCGCTGGCCGCGGTGGAGTTCCTGGCCAAGGCCCATGAGAGCGGCACCCGGGCGTGGCGGGTACGCGAACTCCCCGCACGACACGCCGTGACGACCGAGGGATTGGCCGCGCGACTCGCCGACGCGGGCGTCGAGGCCGTGCCCATGGAGCATGAACCAGCGCCCCGCGCCCGCGCCACGCCGCCCGCTCCCGGGCCGGTCCCCGGCCCGAACGGGCGTCACGCGCTGTCCGTCGCTCTCCCCCTGGGCCGGGTGAGCGCCGCGCAGTGGCGGCTGCTCGCCGGGCTCGCCTCCCGGAGCGGGGCCGCTGAGCTGCGTATGACACCCTGGCGCGGCGTGGTGCTCCCCGGGTTCGCCCCGGACGACACGCGCGGTGCCTTGTCCGAACTGTCCGACGCGGGACTGGTGACCACGCCGGACTCTCCGTGGCTCGGGGTCGGCGCGTGCACGGGACGGCCGGGCTGCGCCAAGTCCCTGGCGGATGTGCGGGCCGACACGGCACGCATGGTCGCGGACACGGCGCGGGGGGCCACGGACCCGGCGCGCGGGACCTCGGGCACGGCCCGGGGAGCCGCGAACGCGGTGGGAGTGGACGCGGGCGGTGCGAAGCCGTGGCCGGTGAGCGGCACGGCGTACGGCGGCGGCCCGGCCGGGCCCGATCCGCTGCCGGTGTACGTCTCCGGCTGTGAACGGCGCTGCGGTCACCCCGGGGGCCGCTGGGTGGACGCGCTCGCGACCGGCGACACGGACTACCGCGTCACCGTGCGGGGCGCGAGGGGAGACACACCGGAGGCGGACAGCACGGACAGTGCGGACAGCACGGACAGTGCGGACAGCACGGACAGTGCGGACAGCACGGGCAGTGCGGACAGCGTGGATGTGACAGCAGAACAGTTGGCCGGCGCCGTCGCGGCGGCCCGTGGAACGACATGATCGAGGACACCGTGTTCGACTACGAGAAGGACGGGGCGGCCATCTACCGCGCGTCCTTTGCCACCATCCGTGCCGAGGCCGACCTCGGCGGGCTCCCCGCCGACGTCAGCCAGGTGGCGGTGCGGATGATCCACGCCTGCGGCATGGTCGACCTGGTCAAGGACCTCGCGTACACGCCCGAGGTGGTCTCCCGCGCCCGCGCCGCGCTGCGGTCCGGCGCGCCGGTGCTCTGTGACGCGCGCATGGTCGCCAGCGGGGTCACCCGCAAGCGGCTGCCCGCCGACAACGAGGTCATCTGCACCCTCGCGGACCCCGCCGTACCGGAGTTGGCGCGGCGCATGGGCACCACGCGCAGCGCCGCCGCGCTGGAGCTGTGGCGGGACCGGCTCGAAGGGGCGGTGGTGGCGGTGGGCAACGCCCCCACGGCGCTCTTCCGGCTGCTGGAGATGATCGAAGAAGAAGGGGCGGGCGCGCCGCGCCCGGCCGCCGTGATCGGTGTGCCGGTGGGCTTCATCGGCGCCGCCGAGTCCAAGGAGGCGCTGGCCGGGCATCCGGCGGCGCTCGACCATCTGGTGGTGCACGGCCGGCGGGGCGGCAGTGCCATCGCCGCGGCCGCGATCAACGCGATAGCGAGCGAGGAAGAGTGAGCGAGCAGCAGACGGGCCGGCTCTACGGTGTGGGGCTCGGCCCCGGCGACCCCTCCCTGATGACCGTACGCGCCGTGGAGGTCATCGCCGAGGCCGATGTCATCGCGTACCACAGCGCCCGGCACGGGCGCAGCATCGCGCGCTCCATCGCCGAGCGGCATCTGCGGCCCGACCACATCGAGGAGCGGCTGGTCTATCCGGTCACCACGGAGACCACCGACCATCCGGGCGGCTATCGCGGCGCGATGGACGAGTTCTACGCGGACGCGGCCGCCAGGCTCGCCGCGCATCTGGACGCCGGGCGCACGGTCGCGGTGCTCGCGGAGGGCGATCCGCTTTTCTACGGCTCGTATATGCACATGCACAAGCGGCTCGCCGACCGCTACCTCACCGAGGTCATCCCCGGGGTCACCTCGGTCAGCGCGGCGGCCGCCCGGCTCGGCGCGCCGCTGGTGGAGGGCGAGGAGGTGCTGACGGTCCTCCCCGGCACCCTGCCGGAGGAGGAGTTGACGGCCCGGCTGGCGACGACGGACGCGGCGGCCGTGATGAAGCTCGGCCGGACCTTCCCGACGGTGCGGCGCGCGCTGGAGCGTTCGGGGCGGCTCGCGGACGCGCGCTATGTGGAGCGCGCCACGATGGACGCGGAGCGGAGCGCCCCGCTGGCCGAGGTCGACCCGGAGTCGGTGCCGTACTTCTCGATGGCGGTACTGCCCAGCCGGGTGGACGCGCCGCGCGAGGAGTCCGGCATGGGCGAGGTCGTGGTCGTCGGCCTGGGGCCGGCCGGCCCCCTGTGGCTCACCCCCGAGGCGCGGGCCGAACTGGCCGCCGCGCAGGACCTGGTCGGCTACAGCACCTATCTGGACCGGGTGCCCGTACGGCCGGGCCAGCGGCGCCACGCCTCCGACAACAAGGTCGAGTCCGTACGCGCCGAGTTCGCCCTCGACCTCGCTCGGCGGGGCCGGCGTGTCGCCGTCGTCTCCTCCGGCGACCCCGGCGTGTTCGCCATGGCCACCGCCGTCCTGGAGGCCGCCTCCGAGGACCCCTACCGCGAGGTCCCGGTGCGGATCGTCCCCGGCATGACCGCGGCCCACGCCGCCGCCGCCCGGGCCGGCGCCCCGCTCGGCCACGACTACGCGGTGATCTCCCTCTCCGACCGGCTCAAGCCCTGGGAGGTCATCGCCGAACGGCTGCGCGCCGCCGCCGCGGCCGACCTGGTGCTCGCCCTCTACAACCCCGGCTCCCGCAGCCGCGTCTGGCAGGTGGGCAAGGCCCGCGAACTCCTGCTGGAGCACCGCGCCCCCGACACGCCCGTGGTGCTGGGCCGCGACATCGGCGGCCCCGGCGAACGAGTGCGGATCGTCCGCCTGGCCGACCTCGACCCGGCCGACGTCGACATGCGCACGATCCTCCTGGTGGGCTCCTCCCAGACCCGCACGGTCCGCCGCGGCGACGGCACCGAGGTCGTCTGGACGCCACGCCGGTACCCGGAGGGCTAGCCTCCGGGCTCAGGCCAGGGTCGTACGAAGCCAGTCGGCGGCTTCGGCGGGGGTCTCGGCCACCGGGACGCCCTGAGGGGCGGGCGGGCGGCGGATGACGACGACCGGGATACCGGCGGCGCGGGCCGCGGCGAGTTTGGGGGCGGTGGCGTGGGCGCCGCTGTCCTTGGTGACCAGCACCTCGATGCGGTGGCGGCGCAGCAGCTCCGCCTCGCCGTCGAGGGTGAACGGGCCGCGGTCGAGGATCAGCGCCATCCGGGGCGGGACCGGCGGCTCGAGGGCGTCGACCGAGCGGACCAGGAACCAGGGCTCGGTGAGGTGGGCGAAGGTGGCCAGGCCCATGCGGCCCGTGGTGAGGAAAATCCGTTCCCCCAGGGCCGGGGCCAGCCGCGCCGCGTCGGCCAGTGAGCCGGCCGCATGCCAGCGGTCGCCCGGGCCGGGTACCCAGCCGGGACGGCGCAGGGCGAGCAGGGGAACATGGACGTCGGCGGCCGCCCGGGCCGCGTGGGAACTGATCGTGTCGGCGAAAGGATGGGTGGCGTCGATGAGCGCGTCCACCTGGTGCTCGCGGAGCCAGCGGGCCATGCCCTCGGCTCCCCCGAACCCGCCGATCCGCACCTGCCCCACGGGCAGCCGCGGCGCGGCGACCCGGCCCGCGAGGGAGCTGGTGACACGCAGGGCGGGGTCGTCGGCGAGCTCCCCGGCGAGGCGGCGCGCCTCGGTGGTGCCGCCGAGGATGAGCACATGGCGCCGCGCCGGTGCGCTGTTCATCGGGTGCCTTTCGTCGTCCGTGCGCCCGTCATCGTATGCGCGGCGGCCGGCCCATGGCTGAGGCGGAGACGGAGGCCAAGGCGACCGGGGGGCGGGGCGCTCAGCTGGAGCGGTCGGGGCTGCGGCACGGCTGGACCACCGGGGCGTGTGCGACCGCCGCGACGACGGCCGCGTACACCGCGCTGCTGAGCGGGGATTTCCCCGATCCGGTGACCATCGAACTGCCCAAGGGGCAGCGGCCCGCGTTCGCGCTCGCGGCCGAGGAGCTGGCGGCGGACCACGCCATGGCCGCGGTCGTCAAGGACGCGGGCGACGACCCGGATGTGACCCATGGCGCGCTGGTCAGGGCCACGGTACGGGCCCTGCCTCCCGGCGGCGGAGTGGTCTTCCGGGCCGGTCCGGGCGTCGGCACGGTGACCCGGCCCGGGCTGCCGCTCCCGGTCGGCGAACCGGCCATCAACCCCGTGCCACGCCAGATGATGCGCGACCACATCGCCGCGGTCGCGGCCCGGCACGGCGGCACCGGTGACGTCGAGATCGAGATCTCGGTGGACCACGGCGAGGAGATCGCCCGCTCCACCTGGAATCCGCGCCTGGGCATCCTCGGCGGGCTGTCCATCCTCGGCACGACGGGCATCGTGGTGCCCTACTCCTGCTCGGCGTGGATCGACAGCATCCGGCGCGGGGTGGATGTGGCACGCGCGGCGGGGCGCCGCCATGTGGCGGGCTGTACGGGCTCGACGTCCGAGAAGGTGGCGGTGGCCGTGCACGGGCTGCCGCAGGACGCGCTGCTGGACATGGGCGACTTCGCGGGGGCGGTGCTGAAGTATCTGCGCCGCCATCCGGTGGACCGGCTGACGGTCGCCGGCGGCTTCGCCAAGCTCTCCAAACTGGCCGCCGGGCATCTGGATCTGCACTCCGCACGCTCCCAGGTGGACAAGGGGTTCCTCGCGGACCTGGCCCGCCGGGGCGGGGCGGACGAGAAGCTGGCGGAGGCGGTGGCGACGGCCAACACCGGCCTGGAGACGGTGCAGTTGTGCTCCGCCCGCGGCGTACCCCTCGGCGACCTGGTCGCCGCGGCGGCCCGCGAGACGGCGCTCGGGGTGCTGCGCGGGGCACCGGTGGCGGTGGACGTGATCTGCATCGACCGCGCGGGCACGATCGTGGGCCGCGCCGAACCCCGCGGCCCCCGGGAGCGCTGACCCCTTCGCCGCGCCCGGCGCGTTGCGGCACGGCGCCCGGCGCGATGCGGTGCCCACGCCCGTGCGTCACCACCGGGGCCGTACCCCGGCACCATCAGGCGGCGGGTGGTGGCCCGGCCAGGCCGGTCAGGTGCCGTGTGGGTGGCAGGGCTCGTGGGGGCGTTCGCGGTCCGATGAGTAGAGGTGGCTGTCGCGGAACTGTTCGGCGCCGAGGGCGCGGCCCACGATGATGACCGCCGTCCGTACCACGCCCGCCGCCTTCACCTGGGCCGCGATGTCGTCCAGCGTGCCGCGGAGCACCAGTTCGTCGGGGCGGCTGGCCATGGCGACCACGGCCGCCGGGCAGTCGGCGCCGTAGTGCGGGAGGAGTTCGCCGACCACGCGGTCCACATAGCGGGTGGCGAGATGCAGCACGAGGAGGGCGCCGCTGCGGCCGAGGGTGGCGAGGTCCTCCCCTTCCGGCATGGGGGTGGCCTGCTGGGCGATGCGGGTGAGGATGACGGTCTGGCCGACGGTCGGGACCGTCAGCTCGCGCTTCAGCGCGGCGGCCGCGGCGGCGAAGGCGGGAACGCCCGGGACGACGTCGTACGGAATGCCGGCGGCGTCGAGGCGGCGCATCTGCTCGGCGACGGCGCTGAAGACCGACGGGTCGCCGGAGTGGAGGCGGGCCACGTCATGGCCCGCCTCGTGCGCGGCGACGAACTCGGCGGTGATCTGGTCGAGGTCGAGCCGGGCGGTGTCGACGAGGCGGGCGTCCGGCGGGCATTCGGCGAGCAGTTCACGCGGCACCAGACTGCCCGCGTACAGACACACCTGGCAGCGGGCCAGGGTCCGGGCGCCGCGCACCGTGATCAGATCGGCGGCACCGGGGCCCGCGCCGATGAAGTACACCGTCATCGTGTCTCTCCTTGAGCGGCTTCGACGGGCCCCGCGGGATCGGCGGCATGCCCGCCAGGGCCTCGGGAGTCGAGCGGTTTGGTGGCGGACCACTGGGTGACGGGCATCGCCTGCCGCCAGCCGGTGAAGGCCCCGACCGGGGTGGCGTGGGAGACGGCGAGGCGGACGAGGTCGCCGCCGTGGCGGCGGTACCGGTCGGCGAGCAGCGCCTCGGATTCCAGGGTCACGGTGTTGGCGACGATCCGGCCGCCCGGCGGCAGGGCCGCCCAGCACGCCTCCAGCACCCCGGGGGCGGTCAGGCCGCCGCCGATGAACACCGCGTCGGGGGTGGGCAGTCCGGTCAGGGCGTCCGGGGCGGCGCCGGTGACGACGGTCAGCCCGGGCACACCGAGCGCGTCGGCGTTGCGGCCGATGCGCTCGGCGCGCACCGGGTCGCGTTCGACCGAGACCGCCCGGCAGGTGCGGTGGGCGCGCATCCACTCCACGGCGATGGAGCCCGAGCCACCGCCGACGTCCCACAGCAGCTCCCCGGGGGCGGGGGCGAGCGCGGCGAGCGTGGCGGCCCGCACATGGCGCTTGGTCAGCTGCCCGTCGTGGTCGTACGCCGTGTCGGGCAGCCCCGGCGCGAGCGACAACGGCCGGGCGCCGTCCGCCGGGGCGCAGTCGACCGCGATGACGTTGAGGGGGTCGGCGGGCGGATGGGGCCACTTGTCCGCCGTGCCCTCCACACAGCGCTCCCCCGCGCTCCCCAACTGCTCCAGCACCCGCATCCGGCTCGGGCCGAAGCCGCGGTCCCCGAGCAACCCGGCCACCTCCGCGGGGGTTTCGGCGCCCGCGCTGAGCACCAGCAGCCGCCGTCCGGCGTACAGCTCACGGTTCAGCGTGGCCAGGGGACGGCCGACGAGGCTGATCACCTCGGTCTCCTCCAGCGCCCAGCCGAGCCGCGCACAGGCCAGGGAGACGGATGAGGGATGGGGCAACACCCGCAGCCGCTCGGCGCCCAGCAGCTCGGCCAGGGTGCGGCCGATGCCGAAGAACATGGGGTCGCCGCTGGCCAGCACGGAGACCCGCCGCCCGGTGTGCGCGGCGAACAGCCCGGGGACGGCGGGGCGCAGCGGGGACGGCCACGGCACCCGCTCGCCATGGCACTCCGGCGGCAGCAGGCCCAGATGACGCCGTCCGCCGATGACCACCTCGGCCGTGCGCAACGCCTCGCGGGCCGCGGGCCCGAGCCCGTCCCAGCCGTCGGCGCCGATGCCGATGACGGTCACGGGGGGAGGCGGCGGGCTCACGATGGTCACCTCACGGGTCGGGGAACGGTCCACGAAACTCTACTGACCTGCTACGACGCCCCGGCCCCCGGCTCCCGCTCCAGGCGCCCTTCGCCCGCGTCCTCCAGCCCCCGCTCCCCCGCCCGCTCCTGCTCGCGCTCCAGCTCCGCCAGCGCCAGCAGTTGCTCGACGGTCATGTCCTCGGGGATCGGCACCGGCGCCGGGGTGCGCAGCGGCGGCTGCCAGCCCTCCTCCGGGGCCCACCGCCGTATGATCCGGGCCGGCGCCCCGGCCACCACGGCGTGGTCGGGCACCTCGCCCCGTACAACGGCGCCCGCCGCCACCACCACATTGCGGCCCAGCCGCGCCCCGGGCAGGATCATCGCGCCCGCGCCCAGCCAGCTACCGGGGCCGATGTGGACGGGCGCGGAGCGCGGCCACTGGCGGCCGATGGGCTGCTCCGGATCGTCGTAGGAGTGGTTGTCGCTGGTCACATAGACGTACGGGCCGCAGAAGACATCGTCGCCGAACTCCACCGGCACCGACGCGATCACATGGCTGCCCCGGCCCAGCACCACGCCGTTGCCGATGCGCAGCACCGGATCGGGGCCGAGGTCCACACCGGGCATCATGCCGGCGGTGAGGGTCACCTGCTCGCCGATGACGCAGTGCTCACCGAGCTCGATCCACGGCTCGCCGAAGAGGGTGCCCTGAGGGAAGGCCAGCCGGGTGCCGACGCCGATGCGGCCGAACCGGTACGGGCCGGGGCGCTCGGCCGTCACCGCGCCGGCCCGCTGCACCGCGCGCCATCCGCGGTGGACCAGACGGGAGGTGACGCGCCCACGCCAGCCCCGCCAGGATGAGAACAGGTTCTCGTTCTTCGGCATTCGCCCACCGTATCGGCCCCTCGGGAGGCCGTCAGCGTCACCCCGACGTCCCCTGCGCGCTCCCGCGCCCCGGCGCCTCGCGCAGTACGCAGTCGCCGCACAACCCGCCACCGGGCACGCGGTAGTAGAGACAGCAGGTGCGGCGCCGGTAGCCGAGCGGCGCGGTGCTCAGGGTGCCGGCCTCGCGCAGCGGCGGGTGGACGAGCTGGGCCCGCGCCAGCTCGGTGGCCCGGTCCGCCGCCTCGGCGCGGCCGTGCGCCCGGCACCAGTCGTGCAGCACGCGCAGCGAACCGGCCAGCGCCGAGGCGGCGTTGCCCCACAGCAGCCGCTCCGAGACCCGGTAGGCCCGTCCGATGGCGTGGTGCAGCGGCATCAGATGGACAAACGCCGCGGTGCCCACCTGACCGGCGAGCCCTCCCGGTTCGCCCATCACCTGCGGCACGCCGGGCCACCACAGGTCGTCGGGGGCGACTCGCCCGGCGTTCCACCACAGCCGGTCGGGCCGGAGGTGGGGCACCCGGCCGGAGAGGGCCGCCGGGCCGAGCGCGAGCGACCACACCCGGGCGGCGAGCCCCTGGAAGGCGAGCGAGGCCGCGACCCTCGGCTCATCGGTGCGCAGACTCGCGGCGACCGCCTCGACCCGGGCGCGCAGCACCGGCCCGGCGGCGCCCTCGGCGGTCAGCCGGTACGCCTCGCCGATCCGTACGTACCCCTCCTCGCGGGGGTCACCGCTCCCGGTGCGCAGGGCGAAGAACGGCCCGACCCGCGCCGCGTCCGGCAGCGGTGCCTCATTCACCGTCGGCCGGGGCCCGGAACGCCTCCAGCAGCCGGTCCGCCGCCAGCGTGGCCGTCAGGGTGCCCTCGCGGACCCGCTGTTCCAGCTCGGGCCCGAGCCGCCGCACCTCGGGGTGGGCGTGCAGCCGCGCGAGTAGCTGGTCGCGCACCATCGACCAGGTCCAGTCGACCTGCTGGTCGCGCCGCTTGGCCTGCAGCGCGCCCGTGGCCTCCAGCACCCGGCGGTGCTGCTCCAGGCGCTCCCACACCACGTCGAGCCCGGTGGACTCGCGGGCGCTGCAGGTGAGCACCGGCGGGTTCCAGGGCGCGTCCGGCGGCTGCAGCAGCCTCAGCGCGCCCGCCAGTTCACGGGCCGCCGACTTGGCATCCCGCGCGTGGGGGCCGTCGGCCTTGTTGATGGTGACCACGTCGGCCAGCTCCAGGACGCCCTTCTTGATGCCCTGCAGCTGATCGCCGGTGCGGGCCAGGGAGAGCAGCAGGAAGGAGTCGACCATATTGGCCACCGCGGTCTCGGACTGGCCCACACCCACGGTCTCCACCAGCACCACGTCATAGCCCGCGGCCTCCATGACGACCATGGACTCGCGGGTGGCGCGGGCCACCCCGCCCAGCGTCCCGGCGCTGGGCGAGGGCCGTACGAAGGCGTCCGGGTCGACCGCCAGCCGCTCCATCCGGGTCTTGTCACCCAGGATGGAGCCGCCGGTGCGGGTTGACGACGGGTCGACGGCGAGCACCGCGACCTTGTGGCCGGTCCCGGTGAGCATGGTGCCCAGGGCGTCGATGAAGGTGGACTTGCCCACCCCGGGCACCCCGCTGATGCCGATCCGCCGCGCCCCGCCGGTGTGCGGCAGCAGTTCGACCAGCAGCCGCTGGGCGAGGTCGTGGTGGTCGGGCCGGGTGGACTCGACGAGCGTGATCGCACGCGCGATGTATGCGCGATTGCCGTCGAGCACGCCCTTGGCGTACTCCTCGATGTCGATCGTCCGCGGCATGGCCTACAGCTCGTGGCCGAGGTCGGCGGCCAGCTTCTGCACCAGGTCGTGGGCGGCGTCCGGGATGACCGTGCCCGGCAGGAAGACGGCGGCGGCACCGGCCTCGTGCAGGGTCTGGACGTCGTGCGGCGGGATGACCCCGCCGACCACGATGGTGATGTCCTCGCGCCCCGCCTCGGCCAGTTGCTCGCGCAGCGCGGGCACCAGCGTGAGGTGGCCGGCCGCGAGCGAGGACACGCCGACGATGTGCACATCGGCCTCCACCGCCTGCCGCGCGACCTCCTCCGGGGTCTGGAACAGCGGGCCGACGTCGACGTCGAAGCCCAGGTCGGCGAAGGCGGTGGCGATCACCTTCTGGCCGCGGTCATGCCCGTCCTGGCCCATCTTGGCGACCAGGATGCGGGGGCGGCGGCCCTCCTCGCGCTCGAACGCCTCGACCAGCGCGCGGGTGCGGTTCACGCCGGACGACGGTCCGGCCTCGTCTCGGTACACACCGGAGATCGTACGGATCTGGCCGGAGTGGCGGCCATAGACCTTCTCCAGCGCGTCGGAGATCTCGCCCACGGTGGCCTTGGCGCGGGCGGCGTCCACCGCGAGCGCCAGCAGATTGCCCTCCAGACCCGCGCCGGGGCCGGACTCGGCGGCCGCGGTCAGCGCACGCAGCGCGTCCTGGCAGACGGCCTCGTCGCGCTCGGCCCGCAGCCGCCGCAGCTTCTCGATCTGCTGGGTGCGCACCGCGGAGTTGTCGACCTTGAGGACCTCGATCTGCTCATCGCTGTCGACCCGGTACTTGTTGACGCCGATCACCGGCTGACGGCCGGAGTCGATCCGCGCCTGGGTGCGGGCGGCGGCCTCCTCCACGCGCAGCTTGGGGATGCCCGCGTCGATGGCCTTGGCCATGCCGCCGGCCGCCTCGACCTCCTCGATGTGCTGCCAGGCCCGCCGCGCCAGGTCGTACGTCAGCTTCTCGACGTACGCGCTGCCGCCCCACGGGTCGATGACCCGGGTGGTGCCCGACTCCTGCTGCAGCAGGATCTGGGTGTTGCGGGCGATCCGGGCGGAGAAGTCGGTGGGCAGCGCGAGCGCCTCGTCCAGTGCGTTGGTGTGCAGCGACTGGGTGTGGCCCTGGGTGGCGGCCATGGCCTCCACGCAGGTGCGCGCCACGTTGTTGTAGACGTCCTGGGCGGTCAGCGACCAGCCGGAGGTCTGCGAATGGGTGCGCAGCGACAGCGACTTGGGGTTCTTCGGGTCGAACTGCTTGACCAGCTTGGCCCACAGCAGCCGCGCCGCCCGCAGCTTGGCGACCTCCATGAAGAAGTTCATGCCGATCGCCCAGAAGAACGACAGCCGGGGCGCGAAGGCGTCCACGTCCATCCCGGCGTCCCGGCCGGCCCGCAGATACTCCACACCGTCGGCGAGGGTGTACGCCAGCTCCAGATCGGCCGTGGCTCCGGCCTCCTGGATGTGGTAGCCGGAGATGGAGATGGAGTTGTAGCGCGGCATCCGCTGCGAGGTGAAGGAGAAGATGTCGGAGATGATCCGCATCGACGGCTGCGGCGGATAGATGTAGGTGTTGCGGACCATGAACTCCTTGAGGATGTCGTTCTGAATGGTCCCGGCCAGCTTCTCGGGCGGTACGCCCTGTTCCTCGGCGGCCACGATGTAGAGCGCGAGCACGGGCAGCACCGCGCCGTTCATCGTCATCGACACGCTCATCTTGTCCAGCGGGATGCCGTCGAAGAGCTGCCGCATGTCGTAGATGGAGTCGATGGCCACGCCCGCCATGCCGACGTCACCGGTGACCCGGGGGTGGTCGCTGTCGTAGCCCCGGTGGGTGGGCAGGTCGAAGGCGACCGACAGGCCCTTCTGACCGGCCGCGAGGTTGCGGCGGTAGAAGGCGTTGGACTCCTCGGCGGTGGAGAAGCCCGCGTACTGCCGGATGGTCCAGGGCTGGTTGACGTACATCGTCGGGTACGGGCCGCGCAGATAGGGCGCGGCGCCGGGGTAGGTGCCCAGGAAGTCGACGCCTTGCAGGTCCTCGGCGGTGTAGAGCGGTTTGACCCCGATGCCCTCGGGGGTGTCCCACACCAGGTCCTCCACGCCCTTGCCCACGCTGTTCTGCAGCGCGGCGGCCCAGTCGCCGGAGCTGGGCACCGGGCCTTCGGCCGGTCCGTCCAGATCGACCGCCGAGAAGTCCGGGATCTTGCCCGGCTCCACCGGAGCGCCGGCCATCACGCCACCCCCATGGTGTTCAGAGCCGAGGAGAGCACCTCGACCGCGTCGCAGCCCGCGAAGACGTATCCGTCCACTCCGGCCCGTTCGTACTCATCCTGTTGTGTGCCCGGCCGTCCGGCCAGGTAGACCCGGGTCGCCCCGGCCGCCTTCAGCCGCTCGGCCACGGCGGCCGCCTCCTGCTCGTACAGCTTGTCGCTGGAGCACAGGCAGGCCACGCGGGCGCCGCTGGCGGCGAACGCCTCGGCGACCGTCTCCGCGGTCACGGTGGCGGGTTCGTGAACCGCCTCGATCCCGCCCGCCTGGAAGAGGTTGGCGGCGAAGGAGGCGCGGGCGGTGTGCGCGGCGGCGGGGCCCAGCGCGGCCAGGAAGATCCTGGGCCGGCTGCCCTCGGCCGCGAGCTGGGCGTCGGCGCGGGTGCGCAGCGCCTCGTACGCCTCGTCGCGGCGCACCCTCGGCAGTCCGCCACTGGGCTGCTCCGGGACGGGCTCGCGCTCGACGGGCCGCTCGGCGAGGTTCGGGAACTCGCTGACGCCGGTGATCGGCTCCTTGCGGCGGGCGAGGTCGCGGCCGCGGCGCGCCCAGGTCTCGGCGAGCCGGTCACGGACCAGCCCGGAGGCGAGGGCCGCGGCCATTCCGCCGGCGCGCTCGATCTCCTGGAACCAGGCCCAGGCGGCGCGGGCGACGTCGTCGGTGAGCTTCTCGACGTACCAGGAGCCGCCGGCCGGGTCGATCACCCGGGCCAGATGCGACTCCTCCAGCAGGATCGTGGAGGTGTTGCGGGCGATGCGGCGGGCGAAGTCGTCGGGGAGGCCGATCGCGCTGTCGAAGGGCAGCACGGTGACCGCGTCCGCGCCGCCGACGCCGGCGGCGAGGGTGGCCACGGTGGTGCGCAGCATGTTCACCCAGGGGTCGCGCCGGGTCATCATCACCGGGGAGGTCACCGCGTGCTGACGCTGGGCGCGCGCCTCAGAGGGCGCGCCGCACGCCTGCGCCACACGCGCCCACAGGCGGCGGGCGGCCCGGAGCTTGGCGATGGTGAGGAACTGGTCGGCGGTGGCCGCGTAGCGGAACTCCAGCTGGGCGCAGGCGGCTTCGACGCTCAGCCCGGCCTCGGTGAGGGTGCGCAGATACGCCACCGCGGCGGCGAGGGAGCAGCCGAGCTCCTGGGCCGCCCCGGCGCCCGCCTCGTGGTACAGCAGGGCGTCCACGGCGAAGGCGGTCACCCCGGGGTGGTCGCGGTGGCAGATCCCCGCGAGGTCGGCCGCGGCGGCCAGCTGCCCGGCCAGGCCGTCGTCGCGTCCGGTACGGGCGGCGAGCCCCAGCGGGTCCGCGCCGAGGTTGCCGAGCGCGGCGCCCGGCGGCACCTCGCGGCCGGCGTAGAGCCGCAGCAGGGCACGGGCGGCGTCCTCGAAGTCGGCGCCCGCGTCGAGGGCGACGGGGGCGAGGTCGAGGTAGACCCCCTTGAGCGCCTCGGGGAGGGCGTCCACGGGCACTCCGGCCGCGCCGGCCGCGAGCCAGACCGAGCCGGCGCCGTTCTCCAGGTCGGCGAGGATCGCCTGGTTGGTGCGCGCCGGATCGGGGTGGGCGTGGCGCTGGCGTACGTCCCAGCCGGATACGGCGGAGCCCTCGGCCCGGCCGCCGCGCACGAAGGGCGCGAAGCCGGGGAATCCGGCGTCCAGGGGGGCGTCTTCGGCGGTGTAGAGGGGTTGGACGGTGATGCCGTCCTCGAGCGCGGTCGCGAGGGCCTCTTCGGCCTCGGCGCCCACGGCGTCCGATGTGCCGGTTTTGCGCAGCACGCCTTCGACGAGGTGGCGCCATTGGTCTCGCGTCACTTCAGGGAAATCGTCGGCTAGGGGAAGCCCGTCGGGCAGGACCGTCATAGGAGGAGGCTAGTGGGGTCCGCTAAAGCTGGAGCAGTGGTTCAGGCTGTGAGCTTACTCTCTAGTGATCTCAGAGGTGAGCACTAGGGATTTCCACAGTGGCGCCCGCCCCCGGCCGGGGTGGGTGAGGCATATGGGCCCGGCGCGGGGTGCGGAACGGGCGTCCATGGTCGACGACGGCCCCGGAGACAGGACGGCTGCTGGGACATGGGACTGCCTCGGGCACACAGAGGCCCGCCCGGTGCGACGGGGGATGCACACCGGGCGGGCTCGAAGACCTTTTTACCGCATCGGCGGGGGGTTATGCATCAAAAACGTGTTCGCTTCCCCGGTTCACCATGCGACGGGCAGCGAGATCAGGCCACGCGCGCGGATCGACGGCCGCCACCGGAGCTGCTCCCTCGGGACGTCCAGCCGCAGCCCCGGAAAACGCCGAAGCAGCGCGGCCAGAGCGATTTCCATCTCCATCCGGGCCAGGGGCGCGCCGAGGCAGTAGTGGATGCCATGGCCGAGCGCAAGGTGACCGGACCGGCCAAGATGTGGATTGAAGTCGTCCGGATTCTTGAACTGGGCCGGGTCACGGTGTGCCGAGGCCAGCGAGAGCAGCACGGTCTCCCCGGCGGGGATGGTCACACCGCCGATCTCGATCTCCTCGAGCGGGAAGCGGCGGATCGCCAGCGACGCGGGGCCCTCGTACCGCGCCAGTTCGTCGAAGGCGCCCGCGAGACCGCCCGGATCCGCGCGCAGCTTCTGGAGAACCGTGGGGTGGTCGAGCAGGGTGAGCACCGAGTTGGCGATGAGGTGGACGGTGTTCTCATAGCCCGCGAGGAGGATGAGGAAGGCGAGCGAGGTCAGTTCGTCCTCGGTGAGCCTGCCGTCGCCGTCCCCGGCCTCGTCGTCGCGGACCCGGATCAGATCCGAGAGCAGATCGTCCCCGGGCTCTGCGCGCTTCTTCGCGATCAGCTCGGTGTAGAAGCGGAGCATGCTGCCGACCGCTTCCTTCGCCGCCCGCGGCCGGGCCGGATCGGGGGTGATCAGGGCGTCGCTCCAGGCCCGGAAGTCGCGCCGGTCGCGCTGCGGGACGCCGAGCAGATCGCAGACGACGATGATGGGGAGCTGTCCGGCGTAGGCGGTGAGCAGGTCCGCGCGGCCGTCGGACGCGATGGCGTCGAGCAGCTCGTCGGCGATCCGCCGGACCGGTTCGCGCATCCGCTCCACGCGGCCGGGGGTGAACGCCTTGACCACCAGCCGGCGCACCCGGGTGTGGTCCGGCGGGTCCATGTTGAGCAGATTGGCGTCGAGGGCGGGCGGCAGGGAGAAGCCGCTGTAGTTGCCCGGGGCGGCGTGGCGCTTGTCCAGGGCCAGGCGCGGATCGGCGAGCAGCCGCCGCACATCCTCGTAACGGGTCACCAGCCAGGCGGGTCGTCCGTCGGTGCCGGCGATCCGATGGACCGGGCCGACCTCGCGGAGCGTGGCCAGGGCCGGGTAGAGGTCCTCGATCATCGGGGCGGTGTCAACGAGCTCCGGACCGTCCGTCCCGGCAGCGTGCGCGGTGTTCTGCATGGATCCCGACTCTAGGCGGTGGCGTCCTCCGGGCCGGAACGGGTGGGGCGTTTCGGCCCGTCCGGGCGATGCGCACAGATGCGCGTGGTGGTGGCCGGGAGGCGGCGCCGGGGCTGAATCCCCCCGGCGCCGCCTGTGCCACGGGCGGCCCCGACCCCCGTCCAGGGCCACCTCGTCTGTGATCCCCCCGTTCACCGCCGCTGTGCGGCGGTCCCCTCCCTCAGTTCCGCGAGCACCTCGTCCACGATCGGCAGGTGATAGGCGTCGGCGACGCGGGCCAGATGCTCGTGCTCCTCCACCAGTTCGGCCCCTGTCGTCATCACCACGCTGTCCGCCGCGGACTCCGGCACATGGCCCGCTGCTTGATTCAGCAAACCGCGTCTGAGCGCCGCTGCTTCCACTACGGCAGCAAGTTGCCAATCGTCGAGTCGCGCCGCGCCGGCCTTGACATGCGCGATCTCCAGGGCGCCGGCCTCCACATGGCGCCGTACGCCGCGCTGGACGTCGCGGATCTCCGCCATCTGACGGTTGGCCCGCCACTCGAGGTCCGCGAACGGCCACCAGCCGCTCCAGCCGGAATGCCCCATGGACACCTCGGGGGCCTGCGCGGTGACCTCCCGCCACAGCGGCCGCAACCGCCGGAAGCGGCGCCATGCGGACGCCCGGGGCCCCACGGCGGGGATGGCGAAACCGGCCAGCACCAGAAGCGCCGCGACCGATGCGGTCAGCGGGGCGACCCCGTTGGAGAGCCAGTACAGCTCACGGCCCGCCCAGGAGAAGACGAAACCGATCAGCTTGCAGGCGCAGTACGCCAGTCCCAGCCAGCATCCGGCGGCCAGCACCCGCAGCCCCCGGGCCAGCCATGAGCCGCGCAGGCTGGCCGCATAGCGCGGGCAGAGGATGCCGAGCCCTGCCAGACCGGCTCCGAAAATGGCCAGATACAGCACCAGGAAGAGGACCACTCCTGGGGCATCCGCATAGGCGGTGCTGAAGTCGCGGGGGTGCTCGACCGCGTCCGGGCGGCCGACCGCGAAGCCGATGATGGCCACGGTCCATGCCACGGCCACGGCGGCGACCACCACGACGGGCCGCACCGCCGACCCCGTCCAGCGCAGCAGCAGCACCAGGGCGCCGGTCGCGAACACCACGACGGAGGAGTAGAGGAAGACCATGGCGAGATTGGCGACGCCCACCAGGCCGTCGAACCAGCGGTAGACGCTGGGCGCGGAGAGCAGGAAGACATTCGCCACGGCCGCGGTCATCACACAGGCCAGGCCGAGATCGGCGTTGGCGCGGTCGCGGAACCAGGCCCGGGCCTTGTAGCCGGCCATCGTCCAAGCGGCGACGCCGAAGCAGAGATAGACGAGGTCAAACACCGGTGTCACCGCCCGGTTCACCGCGTACGCCACCGTCGGCGCCGCCCGTGCGGTCGGCCCCGTGGGCGTGGTCGGCGCGGTCGGTGCGCACGTGGCGCAGCGCCGGGCCGAGCGCCGCGGCGAGTTCGGCCGCCCGGCCCTGGAGCGGCAGCCCGTGGTCCGGCGAGGTCGGCACCACATGCTCCATCAGCAGCGTGCCCAGCACCTCGGTCTCGCGCTCGGTGAGGTTGTCGTAGCAGTGGTGGCGGGCGAAGTCCGGAGTCATCCCCAGCCGGCGCATCGCGGTGGTCACATCGACGGACGGCGTCCACATCCGCAGCGCGTCCTCGGTGACCGCCGGGTCCTGTTCGTGTCCGAGCAGGAGATGGCCGATCTCATGCAGCACGATATGGATCTGGTGCCAGGGGGACGTCCTGAGCTCGTAGAAGATCCAGTAGTCCTCGTCGGTAGAGGCGGTCATGCCCGAGACCACACCGCCCAGGCTCATCGGCACCAGGTGGACGGGGCGTCCGACGCGGCGGGCCACGAGGTCGCACAGACCGGGCAGGTCGGTCGAGGCGGGCAGCCCGAGCTCCTTGATGAGCTGCTTGCACTGCCGCCGTATCCGGCCCACTCGCATGCCTGTACCACCCTCGTATCCGGTCTGCCGCCAGGAGGAGAACAGTTCCGGGTCATCGGCGGCCATTCGTCGCCTCGCCATCCGGACCACCCGAACCGTCCGCTCCCGCGGCCCCGTTCGCACCGGGAGGCTCGGGCGGAAGGTTCATCTGCTGCCGGAACTGGGAGATGATCGTGGTGAGACTGTCCTGGACCTCCGGCGGGAGGCCTACGGAGCGCAGCGCGATGCTGCGGACCCGCTTGTCGCGCATCGCGACAAGGAACCGTACCTCCTCCTCGACCCGCTCGGCCTGCGAAGGCGACAGGTCGCCCAGCAGATAACCGACCGGCACGGCGAAGAACTTGGCGAGCGCCCGCAGCACATCCGGGCTGGGATTGGTGCGCTTGCCGTTGCGCAGCATCGACAGATACTGCTCGGTCACGCTCACCCCGCCGTACTCCTCGCCGCCGCTGATCTCCTCGGCGACGTGGGCGTTGGTGTACGGCGCGCCCGGCGGGTGCATGGTGGTGAACAGGTAGTTGAGCCGGTCCGCCAGCGGGCTGTCGGCCGCGTCCGGTGACCTGTCGGCACCCGCTGCCATCTGCGCCCCCTCACGGCTGCTCCCGGGCTCGAACACCCTCACGGATGGTTAAGGCGGACGATGCCGCGCGACGCATCCTGCCATGTCCATCGCACAGCACACCAGTCCGATACCGAATCGTGGGGGCCGGCCGACTTAACTACCAGTTGGTAGCGGGGCCAAGAGGGTGATCGATCAGGCGAGGGAGGAGGTCGGCCGACGGCCGCGATGTCCGCTTGCTGCCAGCGGCCGCGGCCGGGGGGCCGGTGCCCTCCCCCGCTCTCAGCGCATGCGCCGGCCCATCAGTCCACGCTCTGGAGAATGTGGGGCTCGGCGAGGTCGTCCTCGTAACCGGCGAGTCGGATCGGCGCGGAACGCGCCCATACTTCCAGACTGCCCACCTCCGTGGCCTGCACGAACCGCCCGCTGTTATCGGCGCGCGCGTCGTCGCTCTGTGTTTGTTCGGGGGTCACCGCACACTCCCTCGTGTCGGCTGAACCGGATCTGTCGTCAGATTAACCAGCGTCTGAACGGTCCGCGCGTCGATTCTCAGGGACTGGACAACGAGCCGTCGCCGGGACCCCCTTCCGCGCCCGGTGGCCGCGCGGAGCCGTCCGTGGTGACCTGGTATGTACGAGACCCACCGAACTCGTCTCACGTGCTGGACAGCGCCGCGTCCCAGGCCACGTGGCCGTCCGGGCGCACCAGCACCGTGCTCCGGCCCGCCCAGCCGTCATGGGTGGTGGTTGGGCGCGCGGTCACGGCCCGTATCCGGTCCGGACTCCCGGCGATCGCCTCGGCGGCGGTGCGCGCGTCGGCGGCGCCCGGGCGGTCGGCCGTCCCACGCCCCGCGTCGCCGCCCGGGCCGAGGTGCCCCGCGTCGCCGCCCGGGCCGAGGTGGAGCAGTACGAAGCGCCCGTCGGTCAGCAGCGGATACAGGCTGGGCTCGGGCGCGCCGTCCAACCCGAGGTCGGGGGCGCGGGTACCGGCCAGCGAGTGGCCGCCCCCGCCCTGCCCCCCTGCCCCCGCCTCCTCCCCCGCGGCCGGGCGGTAGGCCACGTCCAGCGCGGAGAGTTCCCCGGCGAACTGCCGGTTCACCGCCGGGTGGGCGGCCAGGAGCCGGCCGAACACCGAGCGCAGGGCGCGCGCGTCGGCGGTGTACGTGGCGCCGAGCACGGTCTGGGCCTGGGTGTTCTCCAGCAGCGCGGCCCCCACGGGGTGGCGCTCGGCGTGGTAGGTGTCCAGCAGCCCCTCGGGGGCGCGGCCCTGGCACACCGCGGCCAGCTTCCACCCGAGGTTGAAAGCGTCCTGGAGCCCCACGTTCAGGCCCTGGCCCCCCATGGGCATATGCATATGCGCCGCGTCCCCGGCGAGCAGGATGCGGCCGTCGCGGTAGCGGGCGGCCTGGCGGGAGGCGTTGCCGAACCGGGACAGCCAGCGGGGCGCCCGCATCCCGAAGTCCGTGCCCGCGACCTGGCGCACATATCCGCGCAGCTCGTCGAAGGTGAGCGGCTGATCGGCGGGGATGGCGAGGGACTCCCCGGTGGTGCCCGCGATGCGGTGGTGTCCGTCGGCCAGCGGGACGACCAGGAAGCCCCGTGCTCATTGTCGACCGAGGGGGCCGAGGGCGGCGCGTCGAGCACCACATCGCCGAGAAAGCCGGTCGTGGTGGCGCGGGTGCCGGGGAAGTCGATACCGGCGGAGCTCCGTACGGTGCTTCCGGCCCCGTCGCAGCCCACCACCCATGCCGCGCGCAGGGTGTACGTCCCGTCGGGGCCCGCCACGTCCACCTCGGCGCCGTCCGCGTCCTGGCGCACCTGCAGCGCCCGGTGCTCCCAGCGGATCTCCCCGCCCAGCTCCCGCAGCCGCTCCTCCAGCAGCTGCTCGGTGCGGAGTTGCGGCAGGACCAGCGTGTACGGGAAGCGGGTGTCCAGTACGGAGAAGTCCAGCCGGACCGGCAGCCCGCCGTAGTGCCCGGTGGGCACCGGAACGCCCTCGCGGACGAACGGCCCGGCGAGACCGCGCATCGCCAGCACCTCCAGGGAGCGTGGATGCAGGGTCAGCGCCTTGGAGTGCGGGCTGCGGGCGGCGGCGCGCTCGATCACCGTGACGTCCACACCCACCAGCCGTAGTTCGGCGGCGAGCAGCAGCCCCACGGGTCCGGCCCCCACCACGACGACGTCGTTCACCACACCGTCTCCCTTGTCTCTCGATCTTGTCTCTCGATCGATCTTGTCTCTCGATCCGCCCCTTGATCCCTCTCTTGATCCAGGATCAAGAAGCTGCCCCCAGTAGACTTGATCCCGGATCAAGACGCAAGCGAAGGAGATCGGCGGCATGGGCCTGGACCGCACGGCCGTGGTGACAGCGGCGCTGGAACTGCTCGACGAGGCGGGGCTGGACAAGCTCACGATGCGCAAGGTGGCCGAGCGGCTGGGCGTGCAGCTCAACACCGTCTACTGGCACGCCTCCAGCAAGCCCCGGCTGCTGGAGCTGATGGCCGACACGATGCTCGAGGGATGCGCCGACGCGCCGCTCCCGGATCCCTGGGACGACCGGGCGTGCACCCTGGCCCACCGCTATCGCGCCGCGCTGCTCTCCCGCCGCGACGGCGCACGGGTCGTGGCCGGGACGTATGTCGCCGAGGAGCACACCCTGCGCTTCGCGGACGCCCTGACCGGCGCGTTCCTCAGCGGCGGCCACAGCCCCGCCGAAGCCGGCTGGCGGACCTGGTCGCTGGTCTACTTCACGCTCGGCCTGACCCAGGAGGAACAGGCCGCCCAGGGCATCGGCGGCATGGAGCCGCTGCTGCGGGCGGCCACCGCCGAGCGCTTCCCCGCCCTGGCCGCGGTCGTCGGACACTTCGGCGACTTCGAGCACCGCTTCCGGCACGGCGTCGGGCTGATCGTCCGGGGGCAGGAAGCGAGCGCGTAACCCGCTCACTTCAGGGCCGGGAGGTCCGAGGTCTTACTGTGTCTGGCGCCATGCGGGCGCCATTTCCCCCATGACTGCGCGCCGTCCATCCGATGTTTATGGCGCACAAGGGGTTCCGGTTCTGCCACGGGAGCTGCATCATGCCCAGGGGGTTCAGATCGTGGAACCTCAGGCATGTACGTGACCGCCCGCTGCTGCCCCCGCAGAAGATCGTCCGCACCCGGTTCACATCCCCTGGAGCGTCATGTCATCCGCACCCACCCGAAGGACAGTCGTCGGCACCGCCGTGGCCGCCGGTGCCGCCGCCGGACTCGCCCGCCCGGCCACCGCGCACGCCGCCGAGCCGCAGGCCCCCGCCGCGGCCGTGACCGCCCAGCCCGCGGGGGACCCCTGGGCCACGGTCCTCGCCGACGCCGACATGGTGTGGCAGAAGCTGCCGCAGACCTGGTACGAGGGCCCCTTCCTCGGGAACGCCCTGCTCGGCTCGGGCATCTACGCCGAGCCGGGCGACGCGAACGCGGTGCGCTTCAATGTGCAGCACAGCGAGGTCCAGGACCACCGGCCGGAGTTCGGCTCCCTCTTCGGGCTCGCCCGGCTGCCCATCGGGTACTTCACCCTGGAGCCGGTCGGGGCCATCACCGCCATCGACTGGCGGCTGCGGCTACGCGACGCCGAGCTGACCGGGACCATCACCACCGACAAGGGCACCCTGCGGCTGCGCGCCCTCGTCCACAACTCCCGTTCCCTGCTGGCCATCGAGGTGACCCCGAGCGCCGGTGAGATCGCGTTCCGCTGGGTGTTCCACCCCGCCGAGGCCATCAGCCCGCGGGTCGCCTTCAAACCGGTCCCCGACGGCTACACCGGCAACCCCCCGGCCGTCATCGAGGACCACCAGGGCATCCAGGCCGCCGTGCAGCCGCTGCTCGCCGGCGGACAGCATGTGACGGCCTGGCGGGAGCGGACCCACGCGGGGCGGCGGACGCTGTACGTCACCGTGGCCCACTCCCACCCCCGGCGCACCGCGCGCGACCGCGCGCTCAAGGACATCCGGTTCGCCTCGGCGCTCTCCTACGACGTCCTCGCGCCCAGCCATCGCGCCTGGTGGCACGCGTACTACCGGAAGAGCTTCCTCTCCCTCCCCGACGCCCGGCTGCAGCGCTTCTACTGGATCCAGCTGTACAAGGTGGCGGCGGCCGCGCGCGCCGACGCCCCCGTGATGGCCACCTCAGGGCCCTGGCTGGAGTCCACCCCGTGGCCCGCGACCTGGTGGAACCTCAATGTGCAGCTCGAGTACTGGCTGATCCACGGCTCCAACCACCTCGAACTCGACGCGGTGACCCGGGCGCTCAGCGAATTCCGCGACAACCTCTCCAACCAGCTCGACACCCCGTACCGCAAGGACTCGGCGGGCATCCCCCGCACCACCGACATCCACCTGGTCAACGGCGGCGACGCGGCGAACGGCGGCTACGCGGTCGGCATCCCCGGCCAGGACCCGCCCACCCCCGAGGTCGGCAACCTCACCTGGGCGCTGCACAACGTCTGGCTGACCTACCGCCACACCATGGACGAGTCGGTGCTGCGTGATGTGGTCTATCCGCTGCTGCGCAAGTCCGTCGCGTACTACCTCCACTTCCTCACCCCCGGCAGCGACGGCAAGCTGCATCTGCCCGCCACCTTCTCGCCCGAGTACGGCGTCAACGCGCCCGACTGCAACTACGACCTGATGCTGCTGCGCTGGGGCTGCGCCACCCTCCTGGACTCGGCCCGGCTGCTCGGCGTCAAGGATCCCGCCGCGCCGCGCTGGCGGGAGGTGCTGGCCAAGCTCACGCCGTACCCCGTCGACGAGAACGGCTTCATGATCGGCGCGGGTGTTCCGTTCGCCAAGTCCCACCGCCACTACTCCCATATGCTCGCCGTCTATCCGCTGTACGAGGTCACCTGGGAGGACCCCGCCAAGCGCGAGCTGATCGAGACCTCCCTCAACCACTGGGTCGGCTTCGAGGGCGCGCTCCAGGGCTACACCTTCACCGGCGCCGCCTCGATGTCCGCCCAGATGGGGCGTGGTGAGGACGCGCTCAAGTACCTGGGCGAGCTGATGAGCCGCTTCATCCAGGCGAACACCATGTACAAGGAGTCGGGCCCGGTCATCGAGACTCCGCTGTCCGCCGCGCAGTCGCTGCACGACATGGTCTGCCAGAGCTGGGGCGGGGTGATCCGGATCTTCCCCGCGCTGCCCGCCGCCTGGCGTGAGCTGGTGGTCCACGACTTCCGTACCCAGGGCGCGTTCCTGCTGAGCGCCGCCCGCGAGGACGGCCGAACCCGCTGGGTGCGGCTGCGCAGCGAGGCGGGCGCGCCCTGTGTCGTACGGCACTCCCTCGACGGGCCGATCGAGGTGCGGGACGCGCGCGGGCGGCGGCTGCCGTACGAGACGGTGGGCGCGGGAACGATCCGGATCGCGCTCCGCAGGGGCCAGGAGGCGATCATCACCGCCCGCGGCGACCGCCCGGACCTGACGGTCCGCCCGGTCGAGGCAGGCGAGCCGGCGCCGCGCTGGGGGCTCCCCGCGTCCTGATCCCCCGGCAGGATCTCCCGGCACGGTCGCGTCGGTGGATGGTCCGGATCGGCCCGGTCGGCGGCCGATGACGACTGCCGACCGCCGTTCCGGGATACCCATCACGCATGAGACGCATCAGTGACTTCGACCGCCGGCTGTTCGCGCGGGTCGCGGACAGCCGGCTCCGCGGCGCCCACCCGCTGCTGCCCCGGCTCAGCCGGGCCGCCGACCACGGCAGGCTGTGGTTCGGCACCGCCGGGGTGCTCGCCACGGTCGGCGGCCGCACCGCGCGGCGGGCCGCGCTGCGCGGGATCGGCTCGCTCGCCGCCGCCTCACTCGTGTCGAACGTCGTGGTCAAGTGGACGGTCGAACGCAAGCGTCCGGTCAGGGACACGGTGCCGCTGGTCCGCCAGCTGCGCCGGCAGCCGTGGACCAGCTCCTTCCCCTCCGGGCATTCGGCCTCCGCCGCCGCCTTCGCCACCGGGGTGGCCCTGGAGTCCTCGCGGTACGGCCTGATGGTCGCCCCGCTCGCCGCCGCCGTCGCCGTCTCCCGGGTGTACGTGGGCGTCCACTACCCGAGCGATGTGCTGGCCGGAATCGCCCTCGGCGTCGGCGCCGCCGCGCTGACCTGCCGCTACTGGCCGCCGCGCCCCGAGGCCCCGGCGCAGGCCCGGCCGCGGATCTCGGCGCCCGCCCTGCCCAAGGGCGAGGGGCTGGTGGTCCTGGTCAACCAGCGGGCCGGGGTGGCCACCCCCGGCGGTTTCACGGTCGCCGAGCAGCTGCAGGTGCTGCTGCCCGCCGCGGAGATTCTGGAGTGCGGGCCCGACGACGACTTCTTGGACCTGCTCCGGCAGGCCGCCCGGCGCGCCGCCGACCGGGCCGGGGCACTGGGCATCTGTGGCGGGGACGGCAGCGTCAACGCGGCCGCCACCATCGCGGCCGAACGCGGGCTGCCGCTCGCCGTGTTCCCCGGCGGCACCCTCGACCACTTCGCGCTGGACCTCGGCGTACCGGCCTTCGAGGACACCGCCCACGCCGTGACCGAGGGCGACGCCGTGGCCGTGGACCTCGGCCGCGCCACCCCTCTCGCGGGAGGCGGCGAGACCAGCCAGTTCGTCAACACCTTCAGCATCGGCTTCTACCCGGAGCTGGTGCGGATCCGGGAGAGCATGGAGGGCCGGCTCGGCAAGTGGCCCGCGGCCGCCGTCGCGCTCACCCGGGTGCTGCGCACCGCGCGCCCCATGGAGGTCGAGGTCAACGGGCGGCAGCGGCGGCTGTGGATGCTGTTCGCCGGCAACGGCATCTACTCCCCCGAGGGTTTCGCGCCCACCTACCGTCAGCAGCTCGACGACGGGCTGCTCGACGTGCGGGCGATCGACGGCGAGGAGCGGCTGGCCCGCACCCGGCTGCTGATCTCGGCGCTCACCGGCACGCTCGGTCGGTCCCACGTCTACACGACGCGGCGCATGCGCCAACTGCGGCTCTCGGGCCTCCATGCCGTGGACAGCCGCGCCTACGATGGCGAGGTGGCCGCCGACCCCGCGGAGGAGCTGCTGATCGACAAGTGGCCGGGGGCGCTCACCGTCTACCGCCCCGCCGAGCCGCAGAACGAACTGCTCCAGCGGGCCCGTACGGCCGCCGCGAAGGCCCCCCATTGGTGGAGGTCTCTACTACGCAAGTAGTACTCGGAAATCTGTGCTCAAGGACGACGACGGGGGCGCCTCCCACCGTCAAGGATGAGGGCATGGACGACGACCGATCGGCCCAGGGGGCCGCGACGTGACCTCCCTTGCGCTGTCTGTGCTGCTGGCCCTGGTCTCGGCGGTCTGCTACGCCGCGGGAGCCATACTCCAGGAGCATGTCGCGGCCACGACGCCGCGCCTCGCGGCCGCCCCGCTGCGGCGCGGGAGTTGGTGGGCCGCGGTGACCCTCAACGGTGCGGGCGCGGTCCTCCATGTGATCGCCCTGGCCTACGGCCCGCTGAGCGTGGTGCAACCCCTAGGGGCTCTGACGATCGTCTTCGCCCTGCCGATGGCGGCCATATTCGTCCGCCGCCGGGTCGGCGGATCCGGCTGGCGGGGCGCGCTGCTGGCGACCGTGGGGCTCGCCGGGCTGCTCTCCCTCACCGGCACCTCGCGGGCCCAGGCGCTGGCCGAGCAGGAGGGCGTCTGGCTGGTCGTGATCACGGTCTCCACCATCGCCGTACTGGCCGGGGCGGCTCGCCTGATGCGGTCGCCCGTCATCCGCGGTGTGCTGCTGGCGGCGGCCGCCGGGACGGCCTTCGGCGTCTCGTCGGTGGTCACCAAGAACGTGGCCGTGGAGTGGACCTGGGACGCGTGGCAGGACGCCCTGCCCGGCCTGGTCACCATCGGGCTGCTGGCCTCGGGCGGGGTGCTGCTCTCCCAGGCGTCGTACCGGGGCGCCGGGCTGGCCTCGCCGCTGGCGACGGCGACCGTGGTCAACCCCGTGGTCGCCACCGCCGTCGGCATCGCCGCGCTCGGCGAGAACTTCCGGCACGGCACGCCCGGCACCCTGCTGGCCCTGGTCGCGGCCCTCGTCGCGAGCACCGGCCTGGTGATGCTGACGGTGCACAACGCCGAGGCGGAGGCCGAAGCCGAGGCCGCGACCGAAGCGGCCGCCGAGGAGACCCCGGCCGCGCCGGTCGCGGTCGCCGCGGGGCCGGGCGCCCCCGGGCACGGCGGCGGGGGCGGCGGGCCGGAGGTTCCGGACGGGCCCATCGGATCGGGCCCGCACGAGGTGCCGGACGGCCCCGACGGGCCTGCCGAGCCCGGTACCCCGCTCCTTCTCCCCCAGCCGATCCCCCGCCAGCCCACCGGCGAGGACGCCCCCGGCCCGCGCCTGCCCGAATGCGGCGAGGCGGTATTGCAGCACCACGCCTAGGCAGAGCGCCATGCCGAGGCAGGCAGCATCTCGCCTAGGCCGGGCCGCACCTCTCCTAGGCAGCGCCACGCCTAGGCAGCACCACGCCTAGGCAGCACCACGCCTGGACGGCTACCTCGTCTGGACGGCGCCGGGCCCTCCCGCGCCGAGCAGCTCCACCAGCCCCGAGAGGCCCTCATGGCCATGGCCGTCGGCGACCCGGCGGGCCATGAGGTCGCCGATCGGGGCGATCAGTTCGGGGCTGATGCCCTGGTCCCCCGCGGAGCCGGTGAAGTTGACGAACCCGGCCGACTGCATGGCGAGGTTGGAGACCACCCCGGTGGCATGGTCGCCGGAGTCGATCTGCTGTGCGAAGCCGTCCGCGGCCCCCGACATGGCGGTCAGCCAGCGCCCCAGCAGCGGGGCGACATCGGCCGCCGCCACGCCGTCCGACCGGACGAGGGCGTAGGCGTGCAGAACGCCCGAGAACATGCCGTACATCGCGCTGAGCAGGGCGAGGTCGTACAGCGGGGCGCGGCCGGGGTCCTCGCCGAGATGGTGGCTCTCGCCGAAGAGGTCCAGCACGGCCCGGTGGTCCGCGAAGACGTCCGGTGAGCCGCTGTAGAGGAGGAAGGCGGCGGGCGTCCCGATCATCGGCGGGACGGCCATGATGCCGCCGTCGAGGTAGTGGGCACCGTGTCCGGCCGCCCATGCGGCCAGGTCACGGGCCTGTTGCGGAGTGCCGTTGGTGAGGTTGACGACGGCCTTGCCGGACAGGGCGTCCCCGAGGGGCTCCAGCACCTGCCGTACGGAGTCGTAGTCCAGTAGGCAGACCACCACCAGGGGGCTCGCCGCGACGGCCTCACCGGCCGTGGCGGCGGTCAGCGCGCCCTCGGCGGCGAGCGCCTCGGCCTTGGCGGCCGTACGGTTCCACACCGTCGTCCGGTGACCTGCCTTCATCAGGGCGCGGGCCAGCGCGGTGCCCATGTCGCCGAGGCCCAGCACCGTCACGGGGGTTTCGCTCATTGAGGTTGCTCCAGTTGTTTGGATACCGCTTGGTTCATAGGGATCCAGCGCGCCGCTCACAGCCTCGTTCCCCGGCGGTAACGTGGGCAAGTACGCACTGAAGAGTGCGTACTTACCTTGAGGTCAGTGGGGGCGGGGTCATGCGAAAGCAGCCTTATGTCTGCGGTCTGGACGCGGCCGTGGACGTGATCGACGGCAAGTGGAAAGTGCTGATCATCTGGGCGCTCAATCACCGGCGGTGCCGCTTCGGGGAGTTGCGGCGGCTGGTTCCGGGGGTGAGCGAGAAGGTACTGGCGCAGCAGCTTCGGGAGTTGGAGGCGGACGGAATCGTCCACCGGGAGTCGTACGACGTGGTGCCGCCGAAGGTGGAGTATTCGCTGACCGAGCTGGGCGACGAGCTGAATACGGCACTGGGCCCGCTGGGCGCGTGGGGCAAGCGCCGGATGGCGGTGCTGGAGGAGGCGGGGCAGGACTGAGCTCCGGGGCGGCCGCACCGCCCGGGGCGGCGGCCGCGCCGGGGAATCGGCGTCAACCGGCGCCGTCGCACGTATTTTCCAACCGGGCCTCCGCGGGGTAGGGGTGTGGAGATCACCCCGCTCACTTGGAGGCCCCGTGACCGACAGCGCTCCCCCGAGCCAAGCGCGCACACCCTGGCGAGCCGTCTTCGGCGGCTCGATCGGAAATCTCGTCGAGTGGTACGACTGGTTCGTCTACGCCAGTTTCGCCACCTACTTCGCCGGAGCCTTCTTCCCCAAGGGCAACGACACCGCACAGCTCCTCAACACCGCCGGGATCTTCGCGGTCGGCTTCTTCATGCGTCCCGTCGGCGGCTGGCTACTGGGCCGGTTCGCCGACCAGCGCGGCCGTAAGGCGGCGCTCACCCTGACGGTGACGCTGATGTCGGCCAGCGCGCTGCTCATCGCCATCGCCCCGACCTATGACCAGGTCGGCTACTTCGGCGCGGCCGTGCTGCTGGTGGCGCGGCTGCTGCAGGGGCTGTCGGTGGGCGGTGAGTACGCGGCCAGTGCCACCTATCTCACCGAGGCGTCCCGGCCCGGCGGCCGCGGTTTCGTCTCCAGCTTCCAGTACGTGTCGATGACGATGGGCCAGCTGATCGGTCTCGGTCTCCAGATCGTGCTGCAGCACACCATGTCCGATGACGCGCTGCACTCCTACGGCTGGCGCATTCCGTTCATCGTCGGCGCCGTGGGCGCGGCGGTGGTCTTCTGGCTGCGGCGCAATCTGCTGGAGACCGAGGTCTACACCGAGGAGGACGCCCACCAGGACGAACGGGGGACGATCGCCGAGCTGCTGCGCCACCGCAAGGAGGCGGCGCTCGTCATCGCGCTGACCATGGGCGGCACGGTCGCGTACTACACGTACACCACCTATCTCACCAAGTACCTGTCGAACACGGCCGGTCTGAGCAAGTCGGACGCGTCACTGGTGAGCTTCTGTGCCCTGTTCCTGTTCATGCTGTTGCAGCCGCTGGCCGGATCGCTCTCGGACCGGATCGGGCGCCGTCCGCTGCTGATCACCTTCGGCTTCGGCTCCATGCTCGGCACCGTCCCCATCATGACCGCGCTGTCGCACACCGACACCTTCACCGGGGCGCTGCTGCTCTCGCTCGCGGCGCTGGTCATCGTCACCGGTTACACCTCGATCAACGCCGTGGTGAAGGCCGAGCTGTTCCCCACTCATGTCCGGGCGCTCGGGGTGGCCCTGCCGTACGCGCTGGCGAACGCGCTGTTCGGCGGCACCGCCGAGTATGTGGCGCTGTGGTTCAAGAAGGGCGGTGCGGAGTCCGGGTACTACTGGTACGTCTCGGCGTGTGCGGCCGTCTCGCTCATCGTCTACCTCACCATGCGGGAGACCCGCGACGCCGCCCTCTCCCGGGACCGCGCGGACGACCCGGCCGCCCCGGGGAAGCAGCGGACGACCGCGGTGTGACGGCACCGAGGGGCCGGGCCCGGCGTCAGCGGCCGGTGGTCACGCTCATCTGAGCCCAGACCACCCGTCCACCGTTCACGCCCGGCCGGTCCCCCCACGCGTCGGCCAGGGCGCGGACCAGCGCGAGTCCGCGTCCGCACTCGTCCTCGAGACCGGCCTCCCTCGGCGTGGGGACGGCCGGTCCGCCGCCCTGGTCGGCGACCTCGATATAGAGCATGCGCCGCTCATGGGCGCGCAGCACACAGAGGATCTGCTCGCTTCCGGTGTGCACCAGGGCGTTGGTGAACAGCTCGGACATCACCAGCTCGGCGGACTCGCAGAGATCCTCCTGGAAGCCCCACTCCAGTACGCGTGAGCGCACCCGGTGCCGGGCGAGGGCGACCGAGGCGCCTCTGGAAGACAGCTGGAACCTCTCCTGACGGAGGGCGGAGTCAACGCTCCCGGAGTTCGGGTGGTGGGCCATCGTCGAGCGTTGACGCAATGCCACGGCCATGTGCCTTCCGTCCGTCTACCTGTGGGGGCGTGAATGCCGTACGTGAATGCCGCAAGTGCGCGACACAGCAGCCACGTTGGACTGGTCACACCCGTCACTATCGTTGCTGCAAGCACCAGTTGGCAAGGCGCGATCTGCAAAATGCAGAATAGCCAGCGCACTCTGTTGCCCTCACCTCGCACGTGGCACACTGATCCTGACAAGACCGTCCCAGGAGGTACGACGTGGGTGAAGCGCGATCTGCCCCGACCGTCGGGCAGATGGTCCTCGGCATGAGGCTGCGGGACCTTCGCGAGAAAGCCGGCGTCAGCTACGACCAGGCTGCCAGGGCGCTGCACGTCAACCAGACCACGGTGCGCAGGATGGAGAAGGCCGAGGTCGGCCTGAAACTCCCCTACGTCGAGAAGCTGCTGCAGACCTATGGCGCCGAACAGGAAGAGATCGACTCCTTCCTCGCGCTCGCCGAGGAGGCCAACAGACCGGGCTGGTGGCACCGGTTCCGCGATGTGCTGCCGGACTGGTTCAGTCTCTATGTGAGCCTCGAGGGCGTGGCGAGCCGTATCCGCGCCTACGAGCCGCATTTCGTCCCCGGACTCCTGCAGACCGAGGAGTACGCCCGCACGCTGCTCTCCATCGGCTTCCCGCACGGGTCCAGCCAGGAGCTCGACCGCCGGGTGGCGCTGCGGATGGAGCGCCAGGAGCTGCTCAGCCGCCCGGACGGACCGCATCTGTGGGTGGTGATGGACGAGACGGTGCTCCGGCTGTCCATCGGCGGTCCCCAGGTGATGCGCGCCCAGATCGACCACCTGATCGAGTCGTCACAAAAGCCCAACGTCACCCTTCAGGTGGTGCCGTTCTCCGCCGGCCCGCACCCGGGCATGGGCGGACCCTTCCAGCTCTTCCGGTTCCAGATCCCGGAACTGCCGGACATCGTCTACGCCGAGGGCCTGACCGGCGCCGGCTATCTCGACCAACGTTCCGATGTGGCCGCCTATTTGGAGGCCCTGGACCGCATGGGCACCCAGGCCACACCGGCGCGGCGCACGGAGAGTTTTCTCCGTGGGATTCGCAAGGAGCTCTGACTGTGGATCAGGTACATGTGTACAACGGCATGCCGGCCAAACATCTGGGGACCGAAGGCTGGGCCAAGCCGTGGAGCGGTCCCAACGGCGGTGCCTGCGTGGAGGCCCTGAGGCTGCACGACGGGCGGGTCGCCCTGCGTCAGTCGACCGATCCCGACGGCCCTGCCCTGATCTACACCCACCATGAAATCGAGAGGTTCATCCAAGGTGCCAAGGCCGGCGCCGCGGACTTCCTGCTCACACGTCCAGACCCCAACCTGACCTCCTCGGCGGGTACCGCACCGGAACGGAGGGCCGCGTGACCGACTACGGGCTCGCCCCTGACCAGATCGACACCACCAAGCCGCACCCGGCTCGGATGTACGACTTCTACCTCAACGGCAAGGACCACTACGAGGTCGACGCCGAGGCCGCCGGGCGGGTGCTGGAGGTCTATCCCACCGTCCGGCTCAACGCCACCGTCAACCGGGCCTTCATCCACCGCGCCACCCGCTGGCTGGCCCGGGAGGCCGGGATCCGGCAGTTCCTCGACATAGGCACCGGCATACCCACCGAGCCCAATCTCCACCAGGTCGCCCAGGGCGTCGCCCCGGAGGCCCGGGTGGTCTACACCGACTACGACCCCATCGTGCTGGCCTATGCCCAGGCGCTGCTCGTCGGCACCCCCGAGGGCCGTACGTCCTATGTGCAGGCGGATGTGCGCGATCCCCAGCGGATCATGAGCGCCCCCGAGCTGCATGAGACGCTGGACCTGGACCAGCCGGTGGCGATCTCCGTGAACGCGCTCTTCCACTTCATCCCGGAGGAGGACAAGCCGTACGAGATCATCCGCGAGCTGATGGCGCCCCTGGCCCCGGGCAGCTATCTGATGCTGACCCACTCCACGCATGACTTCTCGGCGGAGACCTGGCGGAACGTCATCCAGGTCTACAAGGAGAGCGGCATCTCCTTCACCACCCGCTCCCAGAGCGAGGTCGGGGCCTTCTTCGACGGTCTGGAGCTGATCGATCCGGGTGTGTCGGAGCCCCACCACTGGAACCCGGACCCCGACGACCGCCCGGAGACCATCCGCAGCGCGGACATCAACATGTGGGCGGGAGTGGCCCGGAAGCCCTAGCGGCAGCCCGGAAGCCACAGCGGCACGATCGTCGTGGCCGGGCCTCACGGCCCGGTGTCACGGCTCCTCGGTGCCGTCGCCGACCGTGAAGCCCAATACCGCGCCCCCGCCCGGGCGCGGCCGGGCGAAGACGGTGCCGCCGTGTGCGAGGGCGACCTCGCGCACGATGGCCAGGCCCAGCCCCGAACCGGGCAGGCTGCGCGCGCCGGGCGCGCGGTAGAAGCGGTCGAAGACACGCTCGCGGTCCTCCTCGGCGATGCCGGGGCCCCGGTCCAGGACCTCCACCCGGCGGCCGGTGATCATCACCTCGACGGGCTCGGTGCCGTCCCGGTCGAACTTGGCGGCGTTCTCCACCAGATTGGAGATCGCGCGCTGCAGGGTGGCCGGGCGACCCGTCAGCCGGGTGTCGCCGTCGGCGCGTACGGTGATCTCCCGGCCGGTCCGGCGCCGGGCGAGGGTCGCGGCGGTGGTGGCCACCTCCGCCAGCGAGACCTCCGTACGGGGTTCGTCGTCCCGCTGCCCGGCCGCCAGCTCCACCAGCTCATTGACGAGGTCCGTCAGCTCCCGGGTCTCCCCCGCCAGATCGGCCAGCAGATCCTCGCGCGCGGGCCCCGGCAGCTCCTCGAAGCGGCGCAGCAGCGAGATATTGGTGCGCAGCGAGGTGAGCGGGGTGCGCAGCTCGTGCCCGGCGTCCTCGACCAGCCGCCGCTGGTCGTCCTTGGAGCGCGCGAGCCGGCCCAGCATGCCGTCGAAGGCCCGCCCGAGGCGGCCCACCTCGTCGTCCCCGGCGACCGGCACCGCCACCTGCATCCGGCCGGTCGCGGCCACGCTCTCGGCGACCCGGGTCAGCCGCACCAGCCGCCGGGTGATCCGCCCGGCCAGCCACCAGCCGGCCAGCCCGGCGGCCAGGATGACGGCGACCACGAACAGCGCGGTGCGCTTCTGGAGTTCGCGCAGCAGATCCTCGGTGTCGCTGATCTGCTGGGCCACCTGGACCGCGCCGGTGCCGTCGCCCACGGCCACCGTGGCCATGCGGTACTGCTCTCCGCCGATGCCGATCTCGCGCCGTACGACGGTGCCCGATGTGCGGGAGGCGGCGGTGATCCGGTCGTCGGCGGAAACCGGCAGCTTGGGCTTGCCCGCGTCGTAGACCGTGCCGTTGCCGTTGATCACCTGGACATCCATCCGGCTGATCCGGCGCAGATCGTCCCGCAGGTCGTAGGGGACGGGCACGGTGGACTCGGTGGGGTACTGCCGCAGGATCACCTTCTCGCTGCGGACCTCGCCGCGCAGATCGCGGACCACGTCGTCGAACGCCGTCTGCTGGTCGACCCGCACCAGCCCGGCCGCGGCGTCGTAGCTGAGGCCGCCGACCAGGAGGGTGACCACGGAGGCCGCCGCCGCGAACGAGAGCGCGAAGGTGGTCCGCAGACTGGGCCGCCCACGGCGGAGCGGTGGAAACCGCACCATTACTCCTCTCGCAGGGTGTAACCGACTCCGCGGACCGTATGGATCAGCGGGGTACGCCCCTCCGGATCGACCTTGCGGCGCAGATAGCCGATGTAGACGGCGAGGTTCTTCGATCCGGGGCCGAAGTCGTAGCCCCAGATGCGGGCGTAGATGGTGGTGTGGTCCAAGACGATGCCCGCGTTGCGCGCCAGCAGCTCCAGCAGGTCGAATTCGGTGCGGGTCAGCTCCAGCTCGGTACCGCCGCGCCAGACCCGGCGCGCCGAGGAGTCCAGGTGCAGATCCGCGACCTCCAGCACGCCGTCGATGGCGGCGTCCTCCGGTGCGGGCGGCTCGGCGGGGGCGGCGCGGCGCAGCAGTGCGCGCAGCCGGGCGAAGACCTCCTCGACCTCGAAGGGCTTGGCCACGTAGTCGTCCGCCCCGGCGTCCAGCCCCTCGATCCGGTCGGCGGTCTCGACCCGCGCGGTGAGCATCAGGATGGGGGTCCGGTCCCCCTCGGCGCGCAGCACCCGGCACACCTGCAGCCCGTCCACGCCCGGCATCATCACATCGAGGACGACCACGTCCGGGCGCTCGCGGTGGATGGCCGCCAGCGCCTCTATCCCGTCGGGTACGGCGGTGACGCGGTACCCCTCCAGGGTCAGGGCGCGTTCCAGCGCCTGGCGGATGGCACGGTCGTCCTCGGCGAGCAGCACGGTGTTGGTCACACCCCGAGTCTGCCAAGGCCACAGAGGTGCCTGTCCCGGGTGGGGGTCCTGAACGGGGCTTCTTACCCCGCTCTCACCTTCTTCACGCGACGGGCTTACCGGGCCGGGAGAAGGTGTCCGTTACGTTCCGGGGGGAACTCACCCCGGGGATGCAACCGGCCGGAGAAAATACCGCATGAAGATCGCATTCCTGCTGCACAACGCCTACGGGATCGGCGGAACGATCCGGACGACGATGAATCTCGCGACGGCGCTCGCCGACCGCCACGAGGTGGAGATCGTCTCGATGATGCGGCATCGCGAGACGCCGCGTTTCGCCCTCGACCCCCGGGTGCGGCTGGTCCCCCTGGTGGACACGCGTCCGGAGAGCGCGGACGCGAAGGACCCGCTGTTCTTCGAGGCCAGCCGGGACTTCCCGGCCGCCGAGAAGCGGCACCACCAGTACAACCGCCTGATCGACACACGGGCCGCGGAGTATCTGCGCGGCTGCCCCGCCGATGTGATCATCGGCACTCGGCCGGGCGTGAACGTCTACATATCCCGCTTCGCCCCCCGCCGGGCGCTGCGCATCGCCCAGGAGCATCTGCGGTACGAGGCGCACAGCAAGAAGCTGCGGCGGGAGCTGACCCCGCACTACCGGCTGCTGGACGCCATCGTCACCACGACCGAGGCGGACGCCGCGATCTACCGCAAGAAGATGCCGTTGCCGGGAGTGCGGACCCTGGCGATACCCAACAGCGTCCCCGAACCGGCCGTCGCCCCCTCCGAGGGCACCACGCCGGTGATCGCGGCGGCCGGGCGGCTGGTCCGCGGCAAGCGCTTCGACCTGCTCATCGACGCCTTCGCGGAGGTCACGGCCAAGTTCCCGGCCTGGCGGCTGCGGATCTACGGCGGGGGCGCGGAGAAGGAGCGGCTCGCGGAGCGCATCGAGCGGCTGGGCCTGTCCGGGAGCGCGGAGCTGATGGGGTCCTACTCCCCCATCGAGGAGGAGTTCGCGAAGGCGTCGCTGGTCGCGGTCGCCTCGGACGCCGAGTCGTTCGGGATGACGATCGTGGAGGCCATGCGCTGCGGGGTGCCGGTGGTGAGCACCGACTGCCCGCTCGGCCCCGCCGAGATCATTGAGGACGGGGTCACCGGGCGGCTCGTCCCCACCGGGGACAAGGAGGCGCTGGCGAGCGCCCTGATGGAGCTGATGGCCGACGCCCCGGCCCGGCAGGCGATGGCGGAGGCCGCCCTGGAGAGCTCCCGCGCCTACGACCCCGCGCCGCTCGCGCACCGCTACGACGAGCTCTTCGAGGAGCTGCGCGCGAGCCGGTTCGCCCGCTTCTGGGAGCGCGGCCGGGCCTCCGCCCGCGCCCGCCTGCGGCGCCTGGCCCGCCGCTTCGGCATCTCTCCCGTCCGCCGCACCTCGGCGGCGGACGGAAAGGCGAACGCCTGACGCCACGCAGGACCGCGCCGGACGAGACGTAACCGCTAGGGCCCACGGCGCCCCGGCACTACCAGGACGTCGGGGCGTAGTCCTTCAGGAAGCAGCCGAAGAGGTCCTCGCCCGCCTCGCCCCGGACGATCGGGTCGTAGACCCGCGCCGCGCCGTCCACCAGGTCGAGGGGGGCGTGAAAGCCCTCGGCCGCCAGCCGCATCTTCTCCGGGTGCGGGCGCTCGTCGGTGATCCATCCGGTGTCGACGCTCGTCATCAGGATGGCGTCGGCCTCGAACATCTCGCGTGCGCTGGTGCGGGTCAGCATGTTCAGCGCGGCCTTGGCCATGTTGGTGTGCGGATGGCCCGCGCCCTTGTAGCCCCGGCCGAACTTGCCCTCCATCGCGGAGACGTTGACCACGTACTTGCGCCGGGCGGGCGAGGCGGCCATCGCCGGGCGCAGCCGGCTCACCAGGATGAACGGCGCCGTCTCATTGCAGAGCTGGACCTCGAGCATCTCGACCGGGTCCACCTCGTTGACCCGCTGCACCCAGGTGTTGGTCGGGTCCAGGTCCGGCACCAGCCCGCCCGCGTCGATCGCGGTCCCGGCCTCGATCCGGGCCGGAGAGGCGGAGCCGCTGGTGAGGGCGAGGGCGGTGAGGTCCTGCGGAGTGAGAGCGCCGTCCTGAGGCGTGCGGGGCGCAGGCAACGCCGCCTGGGCGCCGCTGCCGAAGGCGCCGAGGACCAGGGACTCGGGGAGCTCCCCGGCCGGGAGCGGCGCCGACTCGCCCGCTATCAGCTCCGCGTACGCCTGGGGTGTGCGGCGGACGGTCTGGGCGGCGTTGTTGATCAGTATGTCCAGCGGGCCCGCGGCGCCGACCTCGTCGGCCAGCGCGATGACCTGGGCGGGGTCGCGCAGATCGATGCCGACGACCTTGAGCCGGTGCAGCCACTCCCCGCTGTCCGGCATGGCCTTGAAGCGGCGGATGGCGTCGCCCGGGAAGCGGGTGGTGACGGTGGTGTGCGCGCCGTCGCGCAGCAGCCGCAGCGCGATATACATGCCGATCTTCGCCCGGCCGCCGGTGAGCAGGGCGCGGCGACCGGTGAGGTCGGTGCGGGCGTCGCGGCGGGCCCGGTTCTCGGCGGCGCAGTCGCGGCACAGCTGGTGGTAGAAGGCGTCGACCTCGACGAACCGGGTCTTGCAGACATAGCAGGAGCGGGGGCGCGCCAGGATGCCCGCGATCTCGGTGGAGACGGAGCTGCTGAGCGCGCGGCCCAGTGTCTCGTCGTCGATCCGGTCGGCGGCGCCGGTGGCGGTGGCCTCGGTCACGGCCTTGTCATGGGCGGTCTTCGCCGCTCGCCGCTCCTGGCGCCTGCGCTGCTTCACACTGCGGTAGATGCCGGAGGTGGCCCGGCGGACCATGATCGCGTCAGGGTGGTCGACCGGTAGCCGGTCGAGTTCCGCGAGGACGCTCAGACAGGTCGCCAGCCGCTCCGGGTCGATGCCCAGCTCCTCGGCCGCCGCCCGTTCGGCCCGGCCTTCGTCTATCACCGTCATCGCCGCTGCCGCTTTCTGGTTCGCCTGTTCCCCTGGACAACGGCGAAACTTTACGGAAGCGGAGGCGTATGCGCCAAACCGCGCCCGGCCTCACCCTCCTCCGGGCTTGCGGTACACATAGCCGCCGGTCCGCGCCGGGGCCCGCGCTCCGGCCCGCTGCCCGGTGTCCGTCAGCGCGCGGATCACGCCGTGCTCCGGGGCGAGCGCACAGGCCGGATCGGTGCGGGCGGCGTCGCCGGTCAGGGCGTACGCCTGGCAGCGACAGCCGCCGAAGTCCTCCGCGCGGCGGGAGCAGGTGCGGCACGGCTCCCGCATCCACTCCTCGCCCCGGTAGCGGTTGAAGGCGGTGGAGTGGTCCCAGATCCACTCCAGGGTGTGGTCGCGCACATTGGGCGGGGCCAGGTCCGGCAGGCTCGCGGCGGCGGGGCAGGGCAGCGCGGTGCCGTCGGGTGCGACGGTCAGCGACACCGCGCCCCAGCCGCCCATGCAGGGCTTGGCGACACCGTCGAAGTAGTCGGGCACGACCCACACCAGGTCGACGGTGCCGTCCAGCCGCTGCCGCCGGTGCTCGACCGTCTCCCGCGCCCGGGCGAGCTGATCGCGGCTGGGCAGCAGGGCGTCGCGGTTGCGCAGCGCCCAGCCGTAGAACTGGGTGTTGGCCAGCTCGATCCGGTCGGCGCCCCAGTCCAGGCCGCGCTGGATGATGGCGTCGAGCGCGTCGAGGTTGTCGCGGTGCAGGACGACATTGATCCCGAGCGGCAGACCGGCCTTGCGCACCAGGGCCGCGGCCCGCTCCTTGGCGGCGAAGGAGCGGTACCCGGCGATCCGGTCGGAGGCCGCCGGATCGGCGTGCTGCAGGGAGAGCTGGACGCTGCGCAGCCCGGCGGCGATCAGGTCGGCCAGCCGGGCCTCGTCCAGTCCCACCCCGCTGGTGACGAGCTGGGTGTAGATCTCGGCGGACTCGGCGGCGGTGACGATCTCGGCCAGATCGCGGCGCAACAGCGGTTCCCCGCCGGAGAGATGGGTGTGCACCACGCCGAACTCCCCGGCCCGGCGCATCACCTCCGTCCACTCGGCGGTGGACAGCTCCCGCGAGCGGCGGACCAGCTCCAGCGGGTTGGAGCAGTAGGGGCAGTGCAGCGGGCAGCCGTGGGTGAGCTCGGCGAGCAGGGCCCAGGGGCGGGGCGCGGCGGTCATCGGACCCAGCCCTCCGTACGCATCCGGCCGAGGAAGGCGGGCACGTCCTCGGCCACGGGCGCGCCGGGGAAGCGGCTCATGAGCTCCGCCACGATGGCGTCGAGGTCGCGGTCGCCGTCGCACAGCCGCAGGATGCGTGCGGCGCTGCCCTGCAGCACCACCACCCGCTCGGGCAGCACCAGCAGATCGGCGTCACGCACCCGGTCGTGGCGCAGGCTCACGGCGGGCGCCAGCGCGGGCCGCCATCCGGCCGGGGCGGCTGAGAAGGTGTCCGGGGCGACCGGGGTGTCCGGAGCGGGCGGGGTGTCCGGGGCGGGCGGGGTGTCCGGGGCTGAGGTGTCCAGGGCGGGCGGGGTGTCGGCAGCGGTCATGCCCCCTCCCCTGGGCCGTCCTTGGTGTCGGCGTGCTCGACCGCGTCCAGCAGCGACCACAGCACATCGCATTTGAAGGTGAGCGCCGCCACCGCGCGGTCCTCGTCCTCGGGGGTCCGCGCCCAGGTCAGGACCAGGTCGAGCGCCTCGGTGCTGTCCCGGCGCCCCTGGTCGACCCGGTTGCGGAAGTAGGCCAGGCCCTCGCGCTCGATCCAGGGGTAGTACCGCTCGAAGGCGTCGATACGGGTGAGCATGATGCCGGGCGCGGACAGCTCGGTGAGCGAGGCGGCGACGGCTTCCAGCGGGCCGCGCAACCGGCAGAAGTTGACGTAGCCGTCGACCGCCAGCCGCACCGCGGGCACCACCTCGGCACCGGACAGCAGCCGCTCCCGGTCCAGGCCGGCGGCCTCGCCGAGCCGCAGCCATCGCTCGATGCCGCCCTCGCCGTCGGCGGCGCCGTCGTGGTCCTGGATGCGCCGCAGCCACATCCGGCGCAGCCGCGCGGTGTCGAGTTTGGCGGTGATCAGCGCGTCCTTGATGGGGATATGGCGCTGGTAGTGGAAGCGGTTGAGGATCCAGCGGCGCAGTTCGGCAGGAGTGAGCTCGCCCGCGTGCATCCGTACGTTGAAGGGGTGGCGGTCGTGGTAGCGCTCCTGCGCGACCGCGCGCAGCCGCTCCTCAAGACGTGTCCGTGGGGTGCTCACAGGTCGATCACCATCCCGTCGGCGGCCACCTCGACGCCCAGCTCCCGCAGCACCGTGTGCTGGGGCGCGGCCGGGTCGTTGAGGGGGTTGGTGTTGTTGAGGTGGGTGTACAGGGTGCGCGCTTCGAGTGCGGCGAGCCGCCGCGCCGTGCCGCCGGGTCCGTCAATCGGCAGATGCCCCATGGCGGTGGCGGTGCGCGAGCCGAAGCCGCTGGTGAGGGGCTCGTCGTCGGACCAGAACGTGCCGTCGACGATGACGTGGTCAGCGCTCTCGGCCGCGCGCTGGAACGCATCGGGCCAGGCGGCGAGCGCGGGGGCGTAGAGAAGGGAGCGGCCGCTGGTGCGGTCGGTCAGCCGCAGGGCGACCACCCAGGCGTCCTCGTCCGGGGCGTCGTCGTCCGGGGCGCCCCGTCCGGCCGCGTAGCGGGGGCGTTTGGCGGAGACGGGGACGGCGCCGACGGCCAGCGGCGAGTCCTCGGCGAGCGGCCGGTCCCCGGGGTCGAGGGGGCGCCAGTCCAGCCGGGCGTAGGGAGTGAGGACCTCGCCCAGATGGAGCCCGGTCAGCAGGGCGTGCCGCACCGGGGCGGTGGCCACGATCTCGATGCCGTCCGCCTCGCGCAGCCGCGCGATGCCGAGGGTGTGGTCGAGTTCGGCGTCGGTGAGGATCACCCCGGCCAGCGGGGTCCGGCGCGGTTCGGGCCCGGGGTGCAGCTCGGGGCAGTCCTCGACCTGTTCGCCGAGGTCGGGGGTGGCGTTGACCAGATACCAGCGGCCTTCGGCGGCCTGGACGGCGAGCGAGGCATGGCGGCGGCGCCACCCCGGGTGAGCGCGTGCCCCGGAGCATCCGGGGCACGCGCAGTTCCACTGGGGTACGCCGCCACCCGCCGCGGTGCCGAGCACGCGCACGCGCATGGCGGGGAGCTCAGCGGGCGTTCAGCGAGTAGGCGGTGACCTCCAGCGCGGTCTCCACGACCACGTAGTCGGGCGTCTGCCAGGCGGTTTCCCCGGCGTCCGTACGGGTCCGGTCCGTCGCCTCGGGTGCCGTGTGCGGTGTGGTGTCGTTCATGGCTTCGACCTGCCTTCCATCTGGGTGGGGATTGGTCAACGGGACGGGATGGACCGTCAGTCGGACCGTCGGTCGGCGGTCCGGATCCGCAGCGCCCCGCCGTCGGGGGTGGTGCTGTCGTCCGCGATGGTCGATGGCGTCGTCGTCGGGGACGGGGTCATGAGCCGCTGCTGGGGTAGGCGGTGCCGATGCGCACTTCGTCGAGCAGCAGCTTGCGGTAGTGCTTGGTGTCGGTGGCCGCCGCCCAGGTGCTGTTCACCGTGAGCCGGACATAGCGCTTGGTGGTGGCGGGGATGTCGATGAACGCCACCCCGCGGGCGCTGGGCAGCGTTCCGCCGGCCACCGGGCTGCCCCAGTCGCGGCCGTCGCCGGAGACCTGCACCTGGTAGTCGCGGATGCGGGCGGACTGCTCGGTGTCGGAGCGGGCGTAGGAGACCGACCACTCCCGCTGGTTCACCGCCAGATAGCGGAGGCTCTTGGCGGACCGCAGATCGAAAGTGACCGAGGCGGGCAGGGTGGTGGCGTTGTCCCAGTAGGTCTCCGGATCGCCGTCGAGCACGGAGGAGGCGGGGTGGCCGCTCGCGGAGACACTGGCGCTCGCGGTGACCGAACTGGCCGGAACGACACCCTGGCGGCCGTCGGTGCGGACCGCGAGGACGGTGTCGTACGGATCCCAGCCGGTGATGCCGGAGATGGTGATCGTGCCGTCGCTCTGGCGGAAGTTCAGCTTCTTGCCGGTGCGGAAGTCGGTGACGCCGGTCACCTTGTAGCCGTTGTCCCGCACGGTCAGCGTGGAGCCCGAGGGCCTGGTCAGGACGTGGACGAAGTGGCGGTCGGGGTCGGCCTTGCTCACCGTGGTCACCCCGTGGGCGCCGTCGTTCCAGGCGCCGGGCCGCAGTCCGCCGTAGGAGTAGCCACCGCCCTCGGTGCCGCCCAGCGACCCCCAGATCTTGTCGAGGTAGCTCTTGGCGTAGTTGTTGAAGGCTTCCTGTTTGCTGGGGAACCGCCCGTTCACCTGGGCGGTTTCGGCCATGAGCGATTTGACGGAAGATCCGGAGTTGCTGATCAGCCGTCCGAGGGTGAGTCCGTGGTCCACCGCCGAGTCGGTGCCGCTGTACCACCAGGCCCCGCTGCTGGGCAGCTTGAAGCAGGCTTCGGTGAGCCGGGGCTGCGGGGTCCAGATGGCCTGGGGATAGTCGTAGGCCGGGGTCATCCCGGTCTTCTGCTCATTGCTGACCGTGTCCATGATCGGCGTGTCTTCGTTGTTGTTGCTCAGCAGCCAGCCGGGACGGTCGGCACGGATCTTCTCGTAGAGCCCGTGGTCGATCCAGTAGTCGTTGTCGTTGTCGATCCAGAACCCGGACAGCTTCGGGTACTTCCGCATCACTTCCACGAAGTTGTCGTAGGAGTACTCGCCGAAGCCGTCGCGCGTGGTCAGGTCGACGTCATGACCCTTGTAGGCCGAGTAGGCCGCCGAGTCGAGCCATTCATGGCCGCCCTCGGCATGCCACTGCGGGTCGTCGGTCATATAGAGCATGACCTTCAGCCCCTCGGCGTTCGCCGCCTCGATCAGCTCGCCGAGGAAGTCCCGCTTCGTGGAGCAGCTTCCGGGGACGGCGGACGGCCAGGCCCGCGCGTAGCCCAGACGGCTGTGGAAGGAGGCCAGCACCAGGTAGGAGGCGTGCAGCTTCTTGGCCTCGGCCACCCAGTAATCGGCCTTCCAGCCGCCGTCGGTGACCGCCTTCTCCCAGGCGGAGCAACTGGTGTAGCCGGGCGAGGTGCGCATACCCCAGTGCAGGAAGAGGCCCGCCTGGGAGTCGCGCAGCCACTGCTGACGGGGGTTGACCACATCGGCCCGCGCCGGGGCGGGGCCGGTCACGGCGAGGGTGGCGACAAGAGACAGCACGGCTGCCAGCCAGGCGCCGAGGCGCCGGCGCGATCTGCGGCCCATGAGGGCTCCTTCTCGGGGCGTACGGTCATATGCCGTTCTGTTGCAGCCTCACCGGCTGTTGGGGCTCGGTCAATAAGCGTGCGTCAAAAATCCTCCGACCTCTCCGGCTACGCATTCCCTGTGCGATACCAAGAAACAAGCGGAATCCGCTGGTAGTTGGCCACTTTTCGCCGACCACCCCCACGCCACCACCCCCTTGGTCCACACCATTCCTTGACTCATCGCACCACACCTCCTACCTTCCGCGATGCACTGTCCGCACTCAGGGGAGATGATCGTGCAAAGATCCACCCGATCACGCGGTCTTCGCTTCGGACCGTGGCTGACCGTGGCCGACCTGTTGACGCGTTAGGAAGCCTTCCTTACAGTCCCCCCATGTGAACAAGGATCAGACAGGAGAATCCTTGATGGAGCGTTCACCGCTCTTACCCCGCACCGCCCTCGCTCTCGCGGCGACGGCCGCGCTGATCGCCCCGGCCGCGGTCGCCTACGGTGCCGAGCGGCCCCCGCGGGCGCCGGCCGCGTCCTGGAGTCTGAAGTGGAGCCCCGCATCGGGGGCGAGTGTCGCCGACGCCTTCGAGGGCGCCGAGGACGACCGCGCCGACTCCCATCCCGGTGTCACCCACATCTACCCCTACCAGGGCGGTTTCCGTACCGACATCCACTACCCCAAGGACGTCGACACCAGCACCGACCGCCAGCGCCAAGAGGTCAGGGGCATGGAGCAGAACGGCTCCGCCGTCAAGATCCTCAAGAACGAGACCTGGCGGATCCAGTACCAGATGTATGTGCCGGACACCCTCGACGCGACCACCAGCTTCACCCACATCATGCAGATCAAGGTGGGGGACGTGGCCGCCCCGCTGTTCACCATGTCGCTGCACCAGCACAGCGACGGCCCCAAGGTCGAGATCCGGACGTCGGACGATGACGACAACCTCACCGAGGCCGGAGCCGCCGACATGAAGCCGCTCCAGGGCACATGGAGCAATGTGTCGGTCGAGGTCAAGGCGGCCGACTCGGGCGCGTACGCGGACTGGTCGGTGACCACCGACGGCAGACAAGTCGCCGCGTACAAGCGCACCGGCCTGGACCTGTGGCGCGGCAAGAACTATCTGCGGCCCAAATGGGGCATCTACCGGAGCCTGAACAGCGCCGGCCTCCAGACCACGTACCTGCTCACCCGGAACTTCAAGGCGTACAAGCTCCAGTAGGAGGGCGCGATGAAGAGCTATCGGAACACCCTGGTGGCCGCGGCCGCCACCACCGCACTCACCGCGGGGCTGCTGCTCACCCAGACCGGCACCGGCAGCGCCGCGACCTCGGCGGCCGACTCGGCCCCCTCGGACATCAAGACCGTCTCGTCCGGCTGGTCGATCCCCTGGGGGCTGAGCTGGCTGCCCGACGGCTCGGCCCTGATCACCGAGCGCGATGCGTTCGACGTCTACAAGCTCACCCAGTCGGGCACCAGGACCAAGGTGGGCACGGTGCCCAATGTGGTGACCACCGGCGGTGAGGGCGGGCTGCTGGGCATCGCGGTCTCCCCGAACTGGAACAGCGACCACGCCGTCTATCTGATGCACACCGCCTCCGACGGCAACCGCATCGCCCGGATGACCTACGACGGCTCCTCGCTCAGCGGCTACAAGGCGCTCGTCACCGGCATCAAGAAGAACAAGTACCACAACGGCGGACGCCTGAAGTTCGGCCCGGACGGCTATCTGTACGCCACCACCGGGGAGGCCCAGACCCCCGAACTCGCCCAGGACAAGAACTCCCTCAACGGCAAGATCCTCCGGATGACCACGGACGGCAAGCCCGCCCCGGGCAATCCGTTCGGCACGCTCGTCTACTCCTACGGCCACCGCAATCCGCAGGGCATCACCTGGGATCCGCAGGGGAGGCTGTGGGAGGCCGAGTTCGGCAACAGCAAGTACGACGAGCTCAACCTCATCGAACCGGGCAAGAACTACGGCTGGCCGACCTGTGAGGGCAACTGCTCCACCTCCGGGATGACCAACCCCAAGCGCCAGTGGCCGGTCGGCGACGCCTCGCCCAGCGGGGTCACCTACGCCGACGGCGCGATGTACATGGCGGCGCTGCGCGGTGAGCGGCTGTGGCGGATCCCGGTGGACGGGACGAGCGCGGGCACCCCGAAGGCGTACTACACCAGCTCCTACGGGCGGCTGCGCACCGTGGAGACCGTGCCGGGGAAGAACACGCTGTGGCTGTCCACGACCAACGCCGACAACAACGGCGGGGAGCCGGACGGCGCGGACAAGGTGTTCCAGGTCGAGTTGAAGTAGCGCCTTCGCGGATGAGCGTACGGGCGCGGTCCGCGGACCGCGCCCGTACGTCCATGGCACGCCCGTACGTCGTGTCAGTGTGCGAGCCGCTCGTTCATGAGCAGGAAGGCGCCCAGACCGTGGAGGTCGTTCGTATTGCGCGGCCGGTTGAGGTAGTAGGCCAGGTCTCCGACGTTGGTGCCCTCGCTGATGTCGGAGATGTTCGTCAGCCCGTCGGAGCCGACCGACACCTTCCGCAGCACGCCCTGATAGCCCCTGCGCGCCGCCGAGGCATAAGCGCCGCCGCTGATCCAGCCGTGCTTCAGGGCCGCGTGCAGCATCAGGGTGTACATGCTGGAGGCGGAGGTCTCGGTCCAGTTGCCGGGGTCGCTCGCCTTGTCGACGACCTGGAACCAGCGGCCGGTGGCCGGGTCCTGGTAGCGCACGAAGCCCTTCGCCAAGTGCCGTACGTTGCCGATGAGTTCGGCGCGGCGCGGATGGTTGGCGGGGAGCATTTCCAGCACCTCCACATGGGTCATCGCGGTCCAGCCGATGGCCCGCGCCCAGAAGTAGCCGGAGGTGCCGGTGGTGGGATCGGGCTTCCACGGGGCGTCGCCGTCGGCGTCGAAGGCGTGGTACAGCAGCCCGTTGGACGCCTTGAGGTGGCGGAAGTACACCGACAGGTTCCTGGTGACCTCCTCGTACGCGTACGCCTGGTCGCCGTAGGCGATGCCGTAGCGCAGCAGGAAGGGCTGGGCCATGAAGACGCCGTCGCCCCACAGTTCGTTGGTCTTGCCGGTGGCGTGCCACATCCCGCCGTCGGCGGTGCGCGGATAGCTGGTGATCCGGTTCCGGATCTGGTCGGCGGCGGTCCGGTAGCGGGGGTCGCCGGTCTCCTGGTGGAGGACCAGCAGCAGATTGCCCGACTGCATCGCGTCGAGGTTGTCGAAGGTCCGGCTCATATGGCCGTCGGCGTCGACGAAGTTGTCCACCCAGCGCTTGATGTACGCCAGGTACGAGGGCTCCTTGACCCGCTGGTAGACGCGGTGGGCGCCGAGCAGGAACAGCCCCCGGGTGTAGCCCCAGCCGCCGAGCGAGGCGGGGTCGGGGTAGCGGGCGATGGTGGAGTCCACCACCGCCCGGGACCAGTCGGCGGGCGCCGCGCCGGCGCCCGCCGTCGGGAGGAGAAGGCCGCCGGTGATGCCCAGTGTGCTCGCGAACAGCGTTCTGCGACTGATCACTCGTTCCCCTTTTCTCAGGGCTCGGTTCGCCTCCGGGTCGCCCACGTCGCCGTCGGCGGTCGACCGTGCCCGGCCCCTGCGTTCCTCAAGGGCCCGCGCGCGCTCTCCCTTTCGACGACGGTGCGCCCCTTCGGCTCACTGGCCGCGGGTGGCGCGTACACGCCAAGAATAGCGGCGAACGCTCCGTACCGGGGCAAAAGCGGAGGAAAGACCGGAATCCGCCGTACCCGTCAGTAGTCCGGCCACCAGCCGGCCGGTGGCCGGCGCGAGCATCAGCCCCAGCATGTTGTGACCGGTCGCCAGCAGCACCCGGGGATGGCCGGGCACCGGGCCGATCAGCGGCAGCCCGTCGGGGGTCATGGGACGCGGACCCACCCACTCCTCCTGGCGGTCGCCCCAGTCGGCATGGCGCAGATACGGGCGCGCGGCGGCGACGATGGCCTCGATGCGCCGCTGCCGGAACCGGTCGGCGTCGCGCTCGAACTCCATCGTCCCGGCGACCCGGACCCGCTTGCCCATCGGAGTGAGCACCACCTTGGCCGCGCCGAGGTGGACCAGGCGGGAGGGCGGCGGTTCGGCCGCCACGGAGAAGCTGTACCCCTTGCCCGCCACCAGGTCGACGTCCAGGCCGAGTCCGCGGACCAGCTCGCGCGACCAGACGCCCGCGGCGATGACCACCGCGTCGCTCCGGTACGTCCCGGCCGAGGTGCGCACCTCGGTGCGGCCGCCCCGGTCCGTGACGCCCGACACCCGGGCGCCCTCGACCAGTTCGGCACCCTGGCCGCGCAGCCGCTCGGCGAGCCGGTCCACGAAGAGCGAGGGGTCGAGCGACCACTGGCGCTCCACCACGAACCCCGCCCGCGCGCCGTCGGTGAGCGAGGGCTCCGCCTCCGCGAGCCGGGTCCCCTCCAGCACCCCGCCGGGCGCGATGGGGGCGTCCAGCCGGCGGAAGGCGGCCAGCGCCTCGGCGGCGTACTCGCGGGAGGGGAAGGCGAACAGGAAGCCGTCCTTGTGCGCCTCCCCGTCGACACCGGCCGCCTCCAGCTCCTCGAAGAGTCCGAAGGTGCCCTTCGCGAGCGCGCCGAGGGCGGCGGCCCCGCGCGTGTAGTGGCGCGAGGTGGCCCGCAGCCCGAACCGGACCAGGAACCGCAGCAGTTCGGCACCGGCCGGCGGGTGGATCGCCAGCGCGCTGTCCGGACGGTGCAGCCCGCGCAGCGCCGTACCGATGACACCGGGCGCGGCCAGCGGTTCGACCAGGTCGGGGCAGACCTCCCCGGCGTTGCCGCGGGAGGCGCCGCTGCCCAGCCGGTCGCGTTCAAGGACGGTGACCCGCAGCCCGGCGGCGCTGAGGTAGTGGGCACAGGCCAGGCCGACGACTCCGCCGCCGACGATCGTGACCGTGGCGGGCGGGGTGTCCGGGGAGGTCATGAAGGCTCCTTGACCGCGGGGGACGGTGTGGTCGAAGTGGTGTCACGGCGGGAACGGAGACGTCCGCGGGGGTGGTGGTCCGCGTCCGCCGCGCTGGCGTCGGCGAGGGTGAGCCCGCTGGTCTCCGGCGCGAGCACATACGACGTGCCCCAGCCGATGACACAGATCACCGCGCCGAGCAGCATGGCCAGCCGGGTGCTGTGGTCGAGGACGACGGGCGCTCCCCAGGTGCCGATCGCGGCGCCGACCCGGCTGATGCCGGTGGCGAAGCCATTGGCGGTGGCCCGCACCCCGGTCGGGAACAGCTCGGAGGGATAGATGGCCTGCAGGCACTGACTGGAGAAGGCCGCCACGCCGAAGGCCGCGAAGAGGACCACCACGACCGCCGGTGCGGGGCGGGCGAGGGCCGCGAGACAGAGCAGGGGGATCGCGGAGAGGCCGAAGCTCCACAGGAGCAGGGTGCGCCGCCCCTTGTTGATGACCAGGATCCCGGAGAGCGAGCCGAGCACGAAGAAGATCTGCACCACGACCGAGCCGAGGTAGGAGTCACTGCCGTCGGCCAGCCCGAAGGAGGACAGGATGGTGGGCTCGTAGGTGGTGATGGCGTAGATCGGCAGCAGCTGGCAGGCCCAGAAGACGCTGACGAAAATGGTCCGGCGCAGATAGGCGCCGCGGAAGATGTCGGTGTAGCGGGTGCGGGAGGCGGTGTCCGCCTCCAGGTCGGCCACGGTCGCGTCCGGGCCGAGCATCTGCTTCAGCACGGCCTCCGCTTCCCGGTTGCGGCCCTTGCTGAGCAGCCAGCGCGGCGACTCGGGGGTGCCGAAGCGCAACAGGAGGATGAGGACGGCGGGGATCGCGCTGCTCGCGAGCATCCAGCGCCAGTTGTCATGGCCGGAGGACATCATCGCCCAGCCGACGACATAGGCCACGGCCGCGCCGACCGACCACATGGTGACCATGACGACCAGCAGCGGGCCCCGGGAGTTGCGGGGCGCGAACTCGGAGGCGATGGTGCCCGCGATGGCGAAGTCGGCGCCGATGGCGATGCCCCAGGGAAAGGTGAGGCAAGCCTCGCCTTAGCTACTGGAGTTGTCCGTGCGCCCCCGCCGTCTGTTCCCCCTGCTCTCGGCCGCCCTCGCCGCCACCGTCCTCACCGGCTGCGGCTCCTCGGATCCCGCGTCGTCCTCGACGTCCTCGAAAGCCCCGGCGTCCCGAGCGGCGGATGGCGCCTTCCCCCGCACCGTCGCCCATGAGCAGGGCAGTACGCCGCTGAAGGCCGAGCCGAAGCGCATCGCCGCGATCAGCACCGGGCAGCTCGACGATCTGCTCACCCTCGGCGTCGTACCGGTGGCCACCACCCGCGCCGACTACACCGGACTGGTCCCCGCCTATCTGCGCACGGCCTTCCCCCAGCAGGCGAAGGCGCTCGGCGCGATGGCGGATATCGGCACCCGTACCTCCCCCAACATGGAGAAGCCGGCCGCCGCCAAGCCCGACCTGATCCTGGTCAACAGCGCCCAGGGCGATCTCTACGCCACCCTGTCCGCCATCGCCCCGACCCTGGTCACCAAGGGCCGCGGGGTGAACTGGAAGAAGGATCCGCTGACCGTCGCCGACGCGGTGGCAAGCGCGACCGGGCCCGCACCCTCCTCACCCGCTTCGAGAAGGACGCCGCCGACCAGGGCGGGAAACGGGGCGGCGAGCACACGTCGCTGTCGATGGTGCGCTTCGACCCCGACCGGGTCCGGATGTTCGGGAAGAAGGCGTTCACCGGCACCATCGCCGACGACATGGGGCTCGGCCGCCCCAAGTCCCAGCGCTTCGACGACTCTCACAGGACCTCAGCGGTGAGCGGATCCGCAGATGGACGGCGACTGGATCTTCTACTCCATCCAGGGGCGCCCCGGGGAGACCGACGCCGCCACGTATCTGTCCAATCCGCTGTGGAAGAAGCTGGGCGCGGTCCGCGTCGGACACACCGTCACGGTCGATGACGACCCCTGGTACCTCAACGCCGGACCCACCGCCGCCCGGGTCGTCCTGCGCGACATCACCGAGCGCCTCGGGGCTGACGCCGGACACCTCCGACCGGCATAAGCCACCGTCACACCCCGTATGCGATCGGGACAATGCGTCACCACAAGACCGTCCGCAGGCAATAGGCTCGGCGTACAGGACGTGGCTGAGGAGGCGCCCATGGGGACCGGCGATCGTGAGCAGGCATACGCACGGGCTCGGCAGGAGGCCGAGCGGCTCACCGCGAGCGGAATCCGGGGCATCGCGCTGACCTGGGTGGACAACGCGGGGGTGACCCGGGCGAAGTCCGTGCCCACCGCGCGGCTGCCCCATGCCGCGCGGCGCGGGGTCGGGATGTCCCCCGTCTTCGACGTCTTTCTCGTGGACGACTCCATGACCACCAGCCGCCATGTCGGCGGCCCCGACGGGGATCTGCGGCTCATCCCCGACCTGGACCGGCTCACCCCGCTCGCCGCCCAGCCGGGCTGGGCCTGGGCCCGGTCGACCGGTACGACCAGCAGGGCCGGGCGCACCCCGTCTGCCAGCGGCTGTTCGCCCGGCGGATGGCCGAGCGGGCGCGGGAGCGGGGGCTGAGCGTACGCATGGGGTTCGAGACCGAGTGGGTCGTCACCACCGGCGACCCGGACCAGGACCCGCCGCGCTACCCCTCCGCCGGTCCCGCCTACGGCATGGCGCGCGTGGCCGACCTCGCCGACTATCTCGCCGAGCTGCTCGGGGCGCTGGAGGCGCAGCACACCGAGGTACTTCAGCTCCACCCGGAGTACTCCCCCGGGCAGTTCGAGGTGTCCCTGGCGCCCACCGACCCGGTCGGCGCCGCCGATCTCGCCGTGCTGGTGCGGGAGACGATCCGGGCGTGCTCCGGGCGCGCCGGGCTCAACCCGATGTTCGGCCCGGTGGTGGACCCGGGTGGGGTCGGCAACGGCGCGCATGTCCACGTGAGCCTGTGGCAGGGGGACCGCAATCTGTGCCGGGACGGCGACGGGCCGCACGGCATGACGGCGACGGCCGAGGCGTTCCTCGCCGGGGTGCTGCGCGAACTGCCCGCCCTGCTCGCCATCGGCGCCCCCTCCCCGCGAGCTACCTCCGTCTCGAACCCTCCCGCTGGGCCGGGGCGTACCAGTGCTGGGGCCTGGAGAACCGCGAGGCCGCGGTGCGCTTCATCACCGGCGCACCGGACGACCCGGGGCGGCCAATGCCGAGATCAAGTCCTTCGACCCGGCGGCCAACCCCTATCTGGTGGCGGGCGCGATCATCGCCGCGGGCCTCGGCGGGATGGACTCCGGGCTCTCCCTGCCGCCGCCCGTCGCCGGGGACCCCGCGGTCGAGGGGCGCGAGCGGCGGCTGCCCACCTCGCTGCTGACGGCGCTGGAGCACTTCGAGGACTCGACGGTGCTGCGCGAGGCGCTGGGCGATCCGCTCTTCGAGTCGATCGCCGCGGTGCGCCGGGCGGAGGCCGCCCTGTTCGAGAAGTCGTCCCCCCAGGAGATCGCCGTCGCGACCCGGAGGCGGTACTGACCGATGGAGGCCGCCGAGCAGACGGATCCGACCGAGCCGCCGCTGCCGCCCCTGGTGGACCACCACTGCCATGGGGTGGTCCGCTCCGAGCTGAGCTCGGCCGCGTTCGAGGCGTTCCTGACCGAATCCGACGCCCCCGCCGCGCTCGGCACCACCTTCTTCGACAGCCAGCTGGGGTTCGCGGTGCGCCGCTGGTGTCCACCGCTGCTGGGCCTCGAACCGCACTGCCCGCCCGCCCACTACCTGTCCCGGCGACGCGAGTTGGGCGCGCGGGAGGTGACCCGGCGGCTGCTGAGCTCCACCGGGATCAGCGAGTTCCTGGTGGACACCGGGCTGCCGGGCAATCTGACCACTCCTCAGGAGCTGGCCCTCGCGGCGGGCGGCACCGCACATGAGATCGTCCGCCTGGAGCAGCTGGCGGAGCGGATCGCCGACACCTCGCTGACCGCCGACGACTTCCTGGCCGGGGTGGCGGACGGGATCCGGGAGGCGGCCCGTACGGCGGCCGGCTTCAAGTCGGTGGCCGCCTACCGCTACGGGCTGGACTTCGAGCCCGATCCGCCGGGCCCCGGCGCCGTCCACACCGCCGCGGAGCACTGGCTCGCCCGGCGCGGTCAGGGCGGCACCGCCGCCGCCCGGGTCACCGACCCCGTACTGCTGCGCTATCTGCTGTGGTCGGCGGCGTACACCGGGCTGCCGCTGCAACTGCACACCGGCTTCGGCGATCCCGATCTGCGGCTGGACCGCTGCGATCCGCTCGCCCTCACCGACTTCATCCGCGCGGTGCGCCCCACGGGCTGCACGCTGATCCTGCTGCACGGCTATCCGTACCACCGCGGCGCCGCCTATCTGGCCGCCGTCTTCCCGCACGTCTACGCCGATGTGGGGCTGGCCCTGTCGCACACCGGGGCGCGGGCCGGGGCGGTGCTCGCCGAGATGCTGGAGCTCGCCCCGTTCGGCAAGGTGCTCTTCTCGACCGATGCCTATGGGCTGCCCGAGCTGTATGTGGTGGGGGCGCGGCTCTTCCGGGAGGCGCTGACCGGGCTGCTGACCCACTGGGTCACGGAGGGCGCCTGGTCGCGCCGCGACGCCCGCCGGGTGGCGGCGCTGCTGGGCGCGGACAACGCCCGCCGCGTCTACGGCCTCGGCACTCCTGCCCCGCGCGAGGGCTAGGCCCGCTCCCGCGGCCCACACGGCTCGCACGCATATCGCGCCGCCGCGGGCCGCGCGTCCGTACGGGACCGGGCCGGGGTCGCCGCCCGGCGCGGAGCGCATACCCAGTACCGTGCCGGAACGTACTCGACCGTAACCGGAGGAGATCGCATGCGGATCGACGGCACGACCGTCCTGCTCACCGGGGCCACGGGCGGCATCGGGCAGACTCTGGCCCGCGCGCTCGCGGCCAAGGGCGCCAAGCTGCTGCTCACCGGGCGCCGTGAGGAGGTGCTGCGGCCGCTGGCCGAGCGGCTGGGCGGCCGGATGATCGTCGCCGATCTGGCCGAACGGTCCGATCTGGAGCGCCTGGTCGAGGAGGCGGCGGACGCCCGGATCCTCATCGCCAACGCCGCGCTGCCCTCCAGCGGCCCGGTCCTGGACTACCGGCCCGAGGAGCTGGACCGCGCCCTCGACGTCAATCTCCGCGCGCCGATGCTGCTGTCGCGGCTGATGGCACCGCGCATGGTGGAGTCGGGATCCGGTCAGCTCGTGATGATCGGCTCGCTGTCGGGCCGTACCGCCTCCCCCGGCGCCGCGCTCTACAACGCGGCCAAGTTCGGGCTGCGCGGCTTCACCCTCGGGCTGCGGCAGGACCTGCATGGCACGGGGGTGGGGGTCTCGCTGGTGCAGCCCGGATTCGTGGGCGACGCCGGGATGTTCGCCGACGCGGGCACCTCCCTCCCCACCGGGGTCCGCACGATCTCCAGCCGGCGGGTGGCGGCCGCGACCATCCGGGCCATCGAGCGGAACCGGGCCGAGGTGAACGTGGCCCCGCTGGAGCTGCGCCTGGGCAGCGCCCTCGGCGGGCTGTTCCCGACCCTCGCCGAGCGGGCCCAGCGGAGTGCGGGCGCCGGGGAGACGTCCCGTCAGCTCGCCGACGGGCAGCGCGGCAAGCGATAGCGCCACGGCCTGATGCGCGGGCGGTGTCAATGACCGTCCGCGCACGGGTCATTGACACCGCCCAGCCCCCATGCCAAAGTTTCGCGACCCTGGTCGGACAACGTTGTCAAGCGGAGGTGCGTCCCATGCGGTCGCTGATCGGTGGAATCCGTGCGCGCATAGCGGGCACGGTCGCGGGGGTGATGACGGCGGCGCTGCTGGGCGGCGGTCTGTTGGGACCGCCGGGGGCGGCGGCCGCCTCCGCGGCCGGGGACCCTCCGGCCGACCCCACCTCGCTGGTCCATCCCTTCGTGGGCACCGAGAACTTCGGCAACACCTTCCCCGGGGCGAGCGCCCCGTTCGGCATGGTCCAGGTCAGCCCGGACACCGGCGGTCAGGGCGGCTACGACTACGACCAAAACGCCATCCACGGCTTCAGCCAGACCCATCTGTCCGGCGTCGGCTGCGGGGTGGCGGGCGAGCTGCCCATCATGCCGACGACCGGCGCGGTCACCGACGTCGACCCGGAGCACTACCGCTCCACCTACAGCCATGACGACGAGGAGGCCACCCCGGGCTACTACCGGGTGGGGCTGAAGACCTACGGCATCGACGCCGAGCTGACCGCGACCCAGCGCACCGGCTGGCAGCGGTACACCTTCCCGGCCACCGGCGCGGCCAATGTGCTGTTCAACACCGGCAAGGCCAATCAGAACGTCTTCGGCTCCGAGGTCCGCGTGGTCGGGGACCGGACCGTCGAGGGCCGGGTGGAGGCCGGGAACTTCTGCGCCGGAAAGGACCGGCACACCGTCTACTTCACCGCCACCTTCGACCGCCCCTTCGCCTCCTACGGCACCTGGCGCGGCACGACCCCCTCCCCTGGCTCCCGTGCGGCGGCCGGAGAGGGCGGCAACGGCGCCTGGGCCGGCTTCGACGCGAGGCAGGACCGGGATGTGGTGGTCAAGGTCGGGCTGTCGTACACCGGGCCGGAAGGCGCCCGGAAGAACCTCGCGGCCGAGACCGGCGACTCCTACGACTTCGACGCCACCCGTGCCGCGCTGCACGACACCTGGCGCAAGAAGCTCGACGCGATCCGGGTCGGCGGCGGCACCGAGGAGCGGCAACGCGCCTTCTACACCGCGCTGTACCACGCCCAGCTGCACCCCAATGTGGCGGGCGACGTGGACGGCCGCTACACCGGTTTCGACGGTGCGACCCACACCGCCTCCGGCTACACGCCATACCAGAACTTCTCGCTGTGGGACACCTACCGGCCGCAGAACCAGCTCCTGGAGCTGCTGGAGCCGGGGGTGGCCCGCGATGTCGCGCTGTCGGTCGTCTCCATCGGCCGGGACGGCGGCTGGCTGCCGCGCTGGGCGCTGGCCAACAGCGAGACCAACATCATGACGGGCGACCCGGTGACCCCGTTCCTCGTCGAGGCGTGGTCCAAGGGGCTGCTGGCCGGGCACGAGGACGAGGCGTACGCACTGCTGAAGAAGAACGCGACCAGCACCCCGCCCGCCGACTCGCCCTACAACGGCCGCTCCGGAGTGGACTACTACCGCAAGCTGGGCTACGTCCCCTCGGGTCTGAAGCTCGGCACCGACTGCGCCGACAAGGGCGGTGACAACGACTGCGTCCACCCCGCCTCGGCCACCCTGGAGTACTCCGCCGCGGACGCCGCGCTCGCCCTGATGGCGCGCGGGCTCGGACACCGCGCCGACGCCCGGATGTTCGCCGAGCGCGGCCAGACCTTCCGCACGCTGTGGGACCCGTCGATCGGGCACTTCCGGCCGCGCACGGCCGACGGCGCGTGGGTGACCCCGTACGACCCGGTGGAGGCGGGCAAGCAGTTCCACGAGGGCGGCGCCTACCAGTACCAGTGGCTGGTGCCGCAGGACCCGGCCGGTCTGGTGGAGCTGATGGGCGGCAGGCGCACGGCCGAGAAGCGGCTGGACGACTTCTTCGCCTACGACAAGCTGCTCACCGACCCGGCGGGCACGGCCCGCAAGGACTGGATCTCCGCCCCGTACGACTACTACGGCAAGCCCACCTACAACCCCAACAACGAGCCCGATCTGCACGCCCCGTACATGTATTTGTGGGCGGGCGCGCCCGCGAAGGCGGCGACCGCGGTGCGGGCGGCGATGACCCTGTTCACCACCGGGCCGGACGGCATGACCGGCAATGACGACCTCGGCACGATGTCGGCCTGGTACATCTTCTCCTCGCTGGGCCTGTATCCGACGATGAGCGGCGGGGACTTCCTCGCCCTGTCCAGCCCGCAGTTCGCCTCGGCCGTGGTCCGCATCGGGCGGTACGGCGCCCGGCAGGGCGGCACGCTGACGGTCACCGCCCCGGGCGCGAGCGACGCCAAGCGGTATGTCCGCGGCGTCTCGCTGGGCGGCCGTCAGGTGGCGCGGACATGGCTGGACTGGGGCCAGGTCGCCCACGGCGGGAAGCTGGCCCATCGGCTGTCCACGGAGCCGTCGTCCTGGGGCACCGGCCCGGGCGCGGAGCCGCCGTCGGTGGGCGCCACCCGCAAGGGCTGATACCGGCGGGTTGTGGTGTAGGTTCTAGGGCCCGCCTGGACACACGGGCCTGGGGGTGTGGTCGAGCGAGGGAGCGGGTGTCCATGCGTGCTGTGGTGTTCGACGACTTCGGGCGCCGGCCCGAGGTCCGGAGCGTCGAGGACCCCGCTCCCTCCCCGCGCGGCGTGGTGATCCGCGTCGAGGCGACCGGGCTGTGCCGCAGCGACTGGCACGGCTGGATGGGGCACGACCCGGACATCCGGCTGCCGCATGTCCCCGGCCATGAGCTGGCGGGGGTCATAGAGGAGGTCGGCCCCGACGTCCTCAACTGGCGCCCGGGGCAGCGGGTCACCGTGCCCTTCGTGTGTGCCTGCGGGCGCTGCGCCGCCTGTGCGGAAGGCGCCCAGCAGGTGTGCGAGCGGCAGACGCAGCCGGGGTTCACCCACTGGGGCTCGTTCGCCGAGTACGTCGCGATCGAGAACGCCGATGTGAATCTGGTCGGGATACGCAACGAGCTGTCGTTCACCACGGCCGCCGGTCTGGGCTGCCGCTTCGCCACCGCCTTCCGCGCCGTCGTCGCCCAGGGCCAGGTCGCCCCGGGCGAGTGGGTCGCGGTGCACGGCTGCGGCGGGGTGGGGCTGTCCGCGGTGATGATCGCCGCCGCGGCCGGGGCCCGGGTGGTGGCGGTGGACATCTCACCGGAAGCGCTCGCCCTCGCGGCCCGGTTCGGCGCGGCGGTGTGCGTGGACGTGGCGTCCACGCTGGGCTCGGTGGCGGAGGCGGTCGCGGACGCCACGGGCGGCGGCGCGCATGTCTCGCTGGACGCGCTGGGCTCCCCGCGGACCTGCGCGGCGTCCATCAAGAGCCTGCGCCGCCACGGCCGCCATGTCCAGGTCGGGCTGCTGCCCCCGGCCGCCGGGACCCCGATGATCCCGATGGACCTGGTCATCGCGCAGGAGCTGCGCCTGCTGGGCAGCCATGGCATGGCCGCCCACGCCTACGGCCCGATGATGGAGATGGTCGAGGCCGGTTCGCTGCGGCCGGATCTGCTGGTCACCGATGTCATCGGACTGGACGCGGTCCCGGAGGCGCTGTCCACGATGGCGTCGGGAGCCAGGGGCGGGGTCACCGTCATCGAACCGCACCGGCCGCCCTTGGCCGGGAGCTGACGGGCCGCCGCCCCTGGCCGGGAGCTGAGGGGCCGCCCCGGCGGGACCGGCGGGAGCTGACGGGCCGCCACGCCGGGGGCGGCAGCCGGGGCCGTCAGCCGGGCCGTCGCGGCGAGGCCACCCTGGCCGGGGCGGGGCCGCCCTCACCGTAGCCGCCACGCCGGGGCCGCCCTCCCCAGGGCCGCCTGGCCGTAGTCGCTTCACCGGACCGCCCGCGCCGGAGCCGCCACGCCGGAGCCGTCGCCACGAGCGTCAGAGCGGCACGGCGCCCGTGGTGAGGGCGGCGGCGGTCATCACGAGCGTGGTGCCGAAGGCCCAGCGGAAGAGGAAGCGCTGGTGCTCCCCGAGCTGGACGCCGCTCATGCTGAGGAGGATGAAGGTCGCGGCGGTGAGCGGGCTCAGCGGGAAGCCTGTGGTCATCTGGCCGAGGACGGCGGCGCGGGCGATCTCGGCGTGGTCGGTGCCGAAGGCGTCGGCGGTCCCGGCGAGCACCGGCAGAACGCCGAAGTAGTAGGCGTCCGGGGTGAGGACGAGGCTCAGCGGCATGCTGGTGACGGCCACGAGCACCGGCAGATGCCCGCCCAGCCCGTCGGGGATGACGTCGACCAGCGCCCCGGCCATCTTCCCGATCATCCCGGTGCCGCCGAGGATGCCGGTGAACACCCCGGCCGCGAAGATCATGGTGATGACGAGCACCACACTCTTGCCGTGCCGCTCCAGCAGCTCCTGCTGGTCCTCCCAGCGGGGGTGGTTGACCAGCAGCGCGAGGACGAACGCGAAGACGAAGAGCACGGGCAGCGGCATGGCCTCCAGCACCAGGCAGACCAGCAGCGCCACGGTGAGCAGCAGATTGAAGGCGGTGAGCGCGAGGCCGGGGCGGGCGGCGACCCGGGGTGTGCCGGGGCCGTCCCCGACCGCCACCTCGGCCCGCGGGGTGGGATCGAGGGCTTCGAGCCGCCGCCGCTCACGGCGTCCGATGAGGTAGGCGGCGAGGAGCACCCAGGCGATACCGGCGGCGAGGGCGGGCAGCAGCGGCGTGATGATGTCGGACGTGTCGATCTTCAGGGCCGCGGCGGCACGGGCCGTCGGCCCGCCCCACGGAATCATGTTCATCACGCCCGCGCCCAGGCCGACCACCCCGGCGAGCACCAGCCGGCTCATCCCGAGCCGCTGATAGACCGGGAGCATCGCGGAGATGCTGATGAGGAAGGTCGAGGCGCCGTCGCCGTCGAGCCCGACGCACACGGTCAGCACGGCGGTGCCGACCGTGATCCGTACCGGGTCGTTCTTCGCGGCGCGCAGAATGCCGCGGATCAGCGGTTCGAAGAGGCCCGCGTCGATCATCAGGCTGAAGTAGAGCACCGCGAAGGCGATCATGATGCCGGTCGGGGCGACCTTCGATAGCCCGTCGAGCGCCATCGGGCCCAGATCGTCGCCGTATCCGCCGATGACCGCGGTGACCACGGGCGTGAGGACGAGGGCGACCAGCACCGAGACCCGTTTGAACATGGTCAGCAGCAGGAAGCCGCCGATCGTGCAGAATCCCAGTGCTGCCAGCATGGCCGCTCGCTTCCTCGTCCGGTCGGGTGCTGCCGAAGAGTTTCCGAGCGGGGATAGATCCGCGTCCAGCATTGAACACAGATCTATCCATGCGATCTGCGCAACAGTTCCGCCGCGCGGCCCCGCCGCCTACGCTCACGGAGCATGGACGTCACCCTGCGCCAGCTGACCGCGTACGCGGCGGTCGCACGCGCCGTGAGCTTCACCGCGGCCGCCGCCGAACTGCATGTGTCCCAGTCGTCGCTGAGCCGTGCGGTCGCCGATCTGGAACGGACGCTGGGGATGCGGCTGCTGGAGCGGGACACCCGCAATGTGCGGCTCACCCCGGCGGGCGCCGAGGCGCTGCGGATCGCCGACCAGATCCTCTCCGCGCACCGCGCGGGCCTGGCCCAGCTCGGGCGCTACGGGGCCGGTGAGCGCGGTGCGGTGGCCCTGGCGACCCTGCCCTCGGTCGCGGCCGTGCTGCTGCCGCCGGTGATCTCCGCCTTCCGCGCGCGGCGCCCGGAGATGACCGTACGGCTGCTGGACGGGCTCGAACGCTCGGTGCTGGAGCGGGTGGTCGACGGGGACGCCGACTTCGCGGTCAGCACGGTGGCCCGGCGCGCCCCGGGCGTACGGCTGCGGCCCCTGGTGCGGGACCGCTTCGACGCGGTGCTCCCGGAGCACCATCCGCTGGCCGAGCGGGACGAGGTGACCTGGGAGGAACTGGGCCGGGAGCCGTTTCTCGCGGTGGGCACCGACTCCAGCGTGCGCCGGATGACCGACGCGGCCTTCGCCCAGGCCGGTATGGAGGCGAACCCGACGGCCGAGGCGTCGAACGTGGCCACGGTGGGCGGGCTGGTGTCCGCCGGGCTGGGCGTCTCCGCGCTGCCGGCCCTGGTCCATCCGCTGGTGGGGCCGGGCCGGCTGGTGCGGCGCCCGCTGGTGGGGCCAGTGGTGGAGCGCCGGCTGTATGTCGTCCTGCCGACGCGCCGCACCCTGCCACCGGGGGCGCGCCGCTTCCTGGACCAGCTGGAGGAGTTCCGCTCCGCCGCCGATGCCCTGCCGGCGGGGGTGGCGTGGGAGGAGGCGGACGACGGGCCGTGGTGAGGCCGGGGAGCGCCGTTCGTCGGCGACGTTCAGTGGCGACGTTCAGCGGCGACGTTCAGCGGCGATCTTTGCAAGATCCGCATGAATTGATCCCCTTTCATTGCTGGACGCGCATACACCCCACCCCGCAGCCTGGCCGCATGGAGGACCAGACCAGCACACGGCAAGGACAGCTCACAGGGCTGAAGGTGGTGGAGTTCGCCCATGTGGTGGCGGGCCCGCTCGCCGGGGGGATGCTCGCCGACCAGGGGGCGGACGTCGTCCACGTGGAGCCGCCGGGCTCCGGTGACGCGGCGAGGGCGATGGGGCCGCGGCGCGACGGCGTTCCGCTCTGGTTCAAGGTGGCGGGCCGCAACAAGCGCTCGGTGACGCTGGATCTGCACCACGAGGAGGGCCGGGAGGTCGCCCGGGATCTGATCGCCTGGGCCGATGTGGTGATCGTGACGCTCCGGGCGGGCCGCCTGCGCGCCTGGGGCCTGGACTGGGAGGCCGTCCACGCGCTCAACCCCACCGCGATCCTGCTGCAGATCTCCGGCTTCGGCGCGACCTCTTCCCGCGCCGACGCGCCCGGCTTCGGGAAGATGGGCGAGGCCCGCAGCGGTGTGGTCCATCTGACCGGCTTCCCGGACGGCCCGCCCGTGCACACCGGCTTCTCGCACGGCGACGCGGTCACCGGGCTGATGGGCGCGTTCGCGATCCTGGCCGCCGTGCACCGTCGCGACACCGATCCGGACTTCGAGGGCGAGTGGATCGACCTGGCGCTGTTCGAGCCGCTGTACCGCCTGGTGGAGTGGCAGATCATCGCGTACGACCAGCTCGGCACGGCCCCCGAGCGGGCGGGCAACCAGCTGGCCGTCGCCCCGGCCGCCGTCATCAACACCTACCGCAGCGCCGACGGCGACTGGCTCACCGTCACCTCCGCCACCATCCGCTCGGTGCGCAATGTGGTGCGGCTGCTGGGCCTGCCCGACGAGGAGTTCGCCACCGTGGACCAGCAGCACGCGGGCCGCGAGCGGCTCGACGCGGCGCTGCGGGAATGGGTAGCGGCACGCCCGGCGGCCGAATGCCTGGCGGCCTTCGAACGGGCCGAGGTGGTGGCCTCCCGGGTGTTCACCGCCGCCGACATCGCCGCCGACCCGATCTACGCCGAACGCGAGGACATCATCACGGTGGACGACGCCGACCTCGGCCCGGTGCGGATGCAGTCGGTGATCCCGCGCTTCCACCGCTCCCCCGGCGCGGTATGGCGGACCGGCCCCGCGCTCGGCGCGGACAACGCGCTGGTCTACGGGGAGTGGCTGGGCATCGACGACGGACGACTGGCGAAACTGGAGGCCGAGGGTGTCATCTGACGGCGCTACGGGCGTGACGGGCGTGACGGGCGTGACGGGCGTGGCGACGCAGCGCGTCCCCCTGCGCTCCCTGCTCTTCGTGCCCGGCAGCCGGACCGACTGGCTGCCCAAGGCGGAGTCGGCGGGCGCCGACGCGGCCATCCTCGACCTGGAGGACGCCGTACCGGAGGACGGCAAGGCGGCGGCACGCGAGGCCGTGGCCGGGGCCGTGACCGCCGACCAGGTGACGGCCGGAACGCCCGGTCCGATGCGGCTGCTCGTACGGATCAACGCGCTGGACCGCGCCACGGGCTGGCAGGGCGCCGACGACCTGCGAGCGGTGGCCCGTCCCGGGCTCTACGGCATCGTGCTGCCCAAGGTGAGCGGCCCGGAGGACGTGACCACCGCCGACCGGCTGCTGGCGTGGTGCGAGCGCGAACACGGCCTACCCGAGGGCCATTTCGCCCTGCTGCCACTGCTGGAGACGGCGCGCGGACTGCGCGAGGCGTACGCCATCGGCCGGGCCGCCGCCCGGATCGCCCACCTGGGCGCGGTGACCGCCCCGGGCGGGGATGTGGAGCGGGCGATCGGCTACCGCTGGAGCCCGGAGGGCGAGGAGACCCGTGAACTGCGGGCTCGCGCCCTGCTCGACGCACGCGCCGCGAACCGCCCCCATCCGGTGGCCGGACTATGGGCGGACGTGGCGGACCTCGCGGGGCTACGGCGCTTCGCCGAGCAGAACCGCGCCCTCGGATACGAGGGGATGGCGGTGATCCACCCGTCCCATGTGCCGGTGGTCAACGAGGTGTTCGCGCCCGACGCCGAGGAACTTGCCCGCTGTGGCCGACTGATCGCGGCGGTGGAGCGCGCACAGGCCGAGGGTGCCGGGGCGGTGCTCTTCGAGGGGCGGATGGTCGACGAGGCGATGGCGGCCACGGCCCGCCGCACCCTGGCCCGCCACGGTGGGGGTTGAGGACCGCTCCCCCACCCCGCCCCTCCCCGAAACCGCGGCGCCGCCCCGGGCCCCACCGGGGCGGCGCCCCTGGCCCCGTGCCGAGGGCATCCCCGGCACCGTCGGCGATCCGCCCCGCCCCGAGCCGCAGCGCGCTGCCCCCTACCCGCCCAAACCGTCAGGCTGGCCGGAGCCGATGAGTTTCGCCGTGGTCCGGAGTCATAGACAGGTCCGAGCGAAGAAGCGGTACCGCGGGACCGCGAGACGGGAGTGCCATGAGGATCGTCGTCATCAACCACGTCACCCTGGACGGTGTCACACAAGGGCCCGGCCGGGCCGATGAGGACACTCGCGGCGGGTTCGCCCTCGGCGGTTGGGCCGCTGAGCGGGGTGGGGACGAGGCCGTCGGGAGGGCGTGGGGGCGGCGGCTGGCCGCGAGCAGCGGGTATCTCCTGGGGCGCCGCACCTACCAGGAGGTTCTGGGCCACTGGAACACCCAGGACAGCCCGTTCCGCGACGCCCTCAACAACGCCCCCAAGTACGTCGCCTCCAACACCCTGGCCGAGCCCCTGCCGTGGCCCAATTCCACACTGCTCAGCGGCGACATCCCCGCGGCCGTCGCCGAGCTCAAGCAGACCCCGGGCGACGACCTGCACATCATGGGCAGCGGCGCGTTGATCCAGTCACTTTCCCCGCTGGGCCTCATCGACGAATACCAGCTCTGCGTTCACCCGCTCGTCCTGGGCACCGGGCACCGCCTGTTCGCCGACGGCTTCGGGCCCGTCGCGTTCAGTCTCGCCGACGCCACCCCGACGGCCACCGGCATCATCATCGCCACCTATCGGCCCCTCGGAGACCACGCCTGACCATCCGACGCCCCGGCGGCGAGCAGCAGCTTCGCCGCCACCGTCGTCCCGTCGGTGCGCATCCTGCCCGCCACGGCCCTGGCCCGGGCCCGGGTACCGTGGGCCAGGGCCGTTGTCAGGGCGGCCGACAGGGAGTCGGGGGTCGGGGCCGGACCGTCGTGTGCCGCGCCGATGCCCAGCTCGGCTGCCGTCCGGACGAAGTCGTCCATGTGGGCGCCGAGGAGATCGGCGATGGCCGCCAGCACGTCGACCGGGGGCGTCGACCGGCCGTTCTCGTACATCGAGATCGAGGTGAAGTTGCGGCCGATCGCGGCGGCGAGCTTCCGCTGAGTCACACCACGCTCGCGCCGGATCTGGCTCAACGCGTCAGGGCTGAATGTGGGTACATGCATGGGGGGTTCCCGTCGTCGGCGTTGCGTCGGGTGCCGAACACGGCGGGGAACCTGGGGCCGCACCGCCGAAGCGGGGCCTTGGCCGAGGGCTGTGCCACCCGGCTACTTCCAGGAGAGCACGCAGGTCGAGCTGCACAATTTGCGTATGACGCACGGTCCGTAGGGGCCGTCGGCCTTCTCCGCGGCTGTCACGAGAAGTATTGAGGAGGCCGATCACGCGAAGTAAGGCCAGCGAGCTCCCGGGGCCTCAACATGACGCCCGGCAGTCCGGCGTTCCGGCCAGCGGGCACGGGCATACATAGTCCAAGTCTCCCGTGGAGTCTCCGGCGGCCTCTCGTACCCGCGCGGGGCATCCGGCCGTACCCGCCAGCACAAGCCCCCCGAAGACGCCGTCCCGGGCCTTCAGTTCGTCGAACCGCCCGGCTCTATCTCCTTCTTCGGCTGCTCCGGAAGCAGCCGGTTGACCATCATTTCCGGGGCCGCGTCCATGCCGAGTGCTTTCATGGCGGCAGCAGAGTTCAGATCGTCCCTTTGCTTCGAGTCTGCAACCCGGTCGATGAACGTCGTCGCGATTTCGAGCTTGTGATCGATGTCGATCTTCTTCTCGTTGTCCTCGGCCGCCTTCGTCAGGTTGGCCATGGTTCGCTTCGAGTGGAGCGCCAGCGCTCCGCCGCCGACCGTGATCAGTGCACCCGTCAGGCTCGTCACCAACGGCAGGTAGCTGAGGTCAGGGTTACCGGCGTGAACCAGCGCCAGCACTCCCCCGCAAGGATGATTAAGGAGCCGCCAGTCATGAACAACACGCTCAGGCGGAACGTCCACTCTGCCTGCTTCAGCGTGTGGTTCAGGAAGTCGAAGTGGAACTTCTGTCGCCGTTCGGGAACGCTTAGATCGCGAGAAGCCTGATAAACATGCCCGCTATTGACACTTCCGTTGATGTGGATGTTGCTGATGACGCCCGACTGCACCACCGGACCGTGCACCATCCCACCAGAGATCCCGGACTCAGGGATGCCGTCATCGTCGTCTGTGGTGTCCGCCATCTTCAGCCCCCCGGGTTCACAGCAACTGACATAAAGCCAACTCACGCCAGCTTCACGGGAGTACCGGAGTGGGTCCCTGCTCTCGATGACGGCTGACCTCAGAAGGGCACGCCAGCGCGCTTGGCCAGCCGCGTGGGGGGTGCGCCAGCTCCTGCGCCGACGGCATGACCCCCTGCGGCAGCTCACCCCCCGGGAGCGGGAGGTCCTCTCCCTCATGGCCGAGGGACGCTCCAACGGCGAGATCGCCCGCGGCCTCTATGTCACCGAGGCCGCGGTCAACAAGCATGTCAGCAGCGTCCTCCAGAAACTCGACCTCCGCCTGGACGGCCAGGGACACCGACGCGTCCTCGCTGTTCTCGCCTACCTGCGCGCCTGACAGCCCGATGTCCCCGAAACGCGCTGGTGGCGTCAGTCCAGGACCGTCAGATCGAGTCCGCTCAGCCGCTCGGGGTCGGCCAGGATGTCGATCGCCACGATCCTGCCGTCCGTGACCGTGAAGGCCAGCACCGAGAACGGCCGGCCCTCCCGGGAACTGACCACGCCCACCGCCCCGTTGACGAGCGCGGGACGGGCGAGGAGCCCCGGGCCGCTGAGGCGGGAGAAGGTGAGCGCCTGGTCCGCCACGGCGGCCGCGCCGTGCACCTCGCGCGGGGCGGGCGCGGGCGCGGCGCCGTAGTCGGCGCGCAGGACGACATCCGGGTCGAGTACGGAGATCAGCCCCTCGAAGTCGCCGTCGCGCGCGGCGGCGAGGAAGGCGTTCACGACCTCGCGCTGCCGGGCCAGGTCCGCGTCGGGGACCGGGGCCGCTCCGCGCACCCGGCGGCGGGCGCGGCTGGCGAGCTGGCGGGCGGCGGCCGGGGTGCGGTCGACGATGGGGGCGATCTCGTCGAACGGCACGGCGAACAGATCGTGCAGTACGAAGGCCAGCCGTTCGGCGGGGGCCAGCGTCTCCAGGACGACCAGCAGGGCGAGGCCGACCGAGTCGGCGAGCAGCGCCTGGTCCTCGGGGCCGGGCCCGGTCTCACCGCTGATGACCGGGTCGGGGAGATGCACCCCCAGCGGCTCCTCGCGCCGGGCGGTGCGCGAGCGCAGCATGTCCAGGCAGACCCGGCCGACGACGGTGGTCAGCCAGCCGCCCAGGTTCTCCACCGCGGCGGTGTCGGAGCGGCTGAGCCTCAGCCATGCCTCCTGGACGGCGTCCTCCGCCTCGCTCAGCGAGCCGAGCATGCGGTAGGCCACCGCCCGCAGATGACCGCGGTGGGCCTCGAAGCCCTCCGCCAGAAGGTGGTTCTCGTTCATCGGTCACATCCCCTTGTCGCGGACCGCACCGTCGCAGGCCACACCGTGCTGACGGATGGGCCGGGTGCGATGTGACGGAGGGGACGGATTGTTTTGTGCGGGCCCGTACACCCGTCCAGTCCCTTGACGCACTGCGATCACATCATTACATAAATTGGGAGCGCTCCCATGTCTGTCTTCCACGCCTTCCCAAGGACGGTCCGTCATGCCCGTGTCCCTGTTACCCCGTCCGCGCGGTGCGCGGACCGCCACCGCGCTGCTGACCGGCGCACTGCTGCTGATCGCCGCCCCGTCCGCACCCGCCGGAGCGGACTCCCCCACGACCCACGCCGCCGCCTCCGCCGCACCGTCCGCCGTCCAGGTCAATCAGCTCGGGTATCTGCCGGACGGCCCCAAACGCGCCACCGTCGTGAGCGCGAGCGCCACCGCCCTGCCCTGGCAGCTGCGCGACGCGGCGGGCCGCACCGCCGCCTCGGGCACCACCACCGTGCGGGGCGCGGATGCCGCCTCCGGGCAGTCCGCCCATCTGGTGGACTTCTCCTCGTACCAGGGGAGGGGCGCCGGCTACACCCTCACCGTGGACGGCCGGACCAGCCATCCCTTCGACATCCGCGCGAACCTCTACGACGGGCTGCGCACGGACGCGATGTCCTTCTTCTACCAGCAGCGCAGCGGTATCCCCATCGAGGCGTCACTGGCCGGTACGGCCTACGCACGCCCGGCGGGCCATCTGGGGGTCGCCCCCAACCGGGGCGACACCGCCGTGCCCTGTGTCAGCGGGGTGTGCGACTACACCCGGGATGTGCGCGGCGGCTGGTATGACGCCGGTGACCAGGGCAAATACGTGGTCAACGGCGGTCTCGCGGCCTGGCAGCTGGTCAATTCCTTCGAGCGCGCGAAGCGCACGGGGCACGCGGCGGCGCTCGGCGACTCCACCTTGCGCGTGCCCGAGCGCGGCAACGGGATGCCGGATGTACTCGACGAGGGGCGCTGGGAGCTGGAGTTCCTGATGCGCATGCAGATCCCGGAGGGCAAGCCACGGGCGGGGATGGCCTTCCACAAGGTCCATGACGCCGCCTGGACCGGGCTGCCCACCCGTCCGGAGCAGGACGCCGAGCCGCGCGAGCTGCACGCGCCGTCCACCGCCGCGACCCTCAATCTGGCCGCCGCGGCGGCGCAGTGCGCCCGGGTCTACGCACCGTACGACGCCGCCTTCGCCGCCCGCTGCCTGGACTCCGCGCGCCGCGCCTGGGCCGCCGCGCAGGCGAATCCCGATGTGCTCGCACCGGGCTCGGACTCCACCGGCGGCGGGGCGTACGACGACAGCGAGGTGGGCGACGAGTTCTACTGGGCGGCGGCGGAGCTGTACGCCACCACCGGGGAGGCGCGGTACCGCGACGCGGTCACCTCCTCGCCGTACCACACCGCGAGCGATGTGTTCACCCCGCACGGCTTCAGCTGGCAGGACACCGCGCCCCTCGGCCGGCTCGTCCTGGCCACCGTCCCCAACGGCCTGCCCGCCACCGACCTCGCCCGCGTCCGCGCCTCCGTGGTCTCGGCCGCAGACGCGCAGCTGAGCACGATGGCCGGCCAGGGGTATGGGGTGCCGCTGCCGGCGGACGGCTATGTATGGGGCTCCAACGGCCAGGTGGCCAACAACGGGACCGTCATGGCCGTCGCCTACGAGCTCACCAAGCAGCGGCGCTACCGCACCGGGGCGCTGGAGACGCTGGACTATCTGCTCGGCCGCAACGCGCTCGGCCAGTCCTACGTGACCGGCTACGGCGAGCACGCCGCGCAGAACCAGCACCACCGCTTCTGGGCGCATCAGTACGACGCCTCGCTGCCGAACCCGCCCGCCGGATCGATCGCGGGCGGCGCCAACGCGGGGCTGCAGGATCCGGTGGCGCAGGAGAAGCTCCCGGGCTGCGCGCCCGCGGCGTGCTACATCGACGACATCGGTTCGTACTCCACCAATGAGGTGGCGATCAACTGGAACGCGCCGCTGGCGTGGCTGGTCGCGTTTGCCGCGGAACGCGGCTGAGCAGACGGGACAAGCCGACGCGGCGGGCGAGGGGCCACCGGCTCCTCGCCCGCCGTCGCCTCAGCGAGGCAGCTGCGCCTCGATCGCGGCGACGACGTCGTCCGCCTCCGGCTCGGTGCGCGGCCGGAACCGGCCCACGACCTCGCCGTCCGGCGAGATCAGGAACTTCTCGAAGTTCCACTGCACATCCCCCGCCTCGCCCTGCGCGTCCGGCGTCCGCGTCAGCTCGGTGTAGAGCGGGTGCCGCTGCTCGCCGTTGACATCGGTCTTCTCCAGCAGCGGGAAGGACACACCATAGGTCGTCGAGCAGAACGTCTGGATCTCCTCGCTCGTCCCCGGCTCCTGCCCGGCGAACTGATTGCACGGAACCCCCAGCACGGTGAACCCGCGCCCGGCATAACGCTGCTGCAGCCGCTCGAGCCCCTCGTACTGCGGGGTGAGACCGCACTTGGACGCCACATTGACCACCAGCAGCGCCGCGCCCCGATGCTCCCCGAGAGAGGTCGGCTCGCCGGTAAGGGTGTGCAGGGGAATGTCGTACAGGCTCATGCGATCAACCGCCTTCGTCGTTCGGTGGGTGAACCCAAATCTATGCGCTCACGGGCTCGTGACGCCCGATCACGATATGAACACCAAGCACACACAACCTCTTCACTTTTCAATCAGCGTGGCTAAGGTCGGTTCCTCACGTATCACTCAAGGGGGACCATGTCCTGGAATAACCAGCCATCACCGGCACCGAGTCGTCCCAGATGGGCACGCAAGCGTGTCGCCCTCCCGGTCGCGGCCATCCTGCTCTTCGCCGGAGTCGGCATAGGGTCGGCCCAGGGCGAGGACGCGAAGGCGGCCGACGGCGACAAGCCCACGCCCAAGGTGACGGTCACCGTCACGGCCAAGCCGGCCCGCGTGAAGGACACTCCCGAACCGGCTCCCACGGTGACGGTCACCAAGACCGTCACCGCGAAGCCGAAGCCGAAGCCGAAGAAGAGCGAGGAGGCACCGGCCGGAACAGCCGTCTTCAAGGTGTGGGGCAGCGCCCCCTCGGGGGTGGATATCACCTACGGCAGCGATGGCGAGAACCTCGACGGCAGCGGTCTGCCGCTGACCCGGAAGCTCAAGGTCAAGGACGACGCGCTCTACTACCAGATCAGCGCGCAACTCATGGGCGGCGGCGACATCCGTTGCTCCGTCACGATCGATGGCGAGACGAAGACCGGACACGCCCGCGGCGGCTACAACATCTGCTCGGCGCAGCTGAACGGCGATTTCACTGGCGGCTGGGACTGACGAGATGGGGGCGGGCCGCAGGGCCCGCCCTCATCGGTTACCGCTGAGCGGCCTACTCGGGCGGCGTCGGCGTGTCGTGGCTGCGGTACATCGCCTGGATGTCGAGCTCCAGCTTGACCGTGGGGCCGACCACGGCGATCCCGCGGGCGAGCATGTTTCGCCAGTTCAGGGTGTAGTCCTCGCGGTGCAGTTCCGCCGTGGCGAGGGCGGCGCAGCGCAGTTCCTGGTCGTAGCCGCCGTTCACGGCGCCGAGGTAGGTGGTGTCCAGGGTCACCGAGCGGCTGACGCCGTGCATGGTGAGGGGGCCCTGGAGGGTCCACTTGGGTCCGCTGCGCCAGGTGAAGCGGTTGCTGGCGAAGTGGATCTCCGGGAAGTTCTCGACGTCGAGGAAGTCCGCCGAGCGCAGGTGGTTGTCGCGGGTGTTGTTGCCGGTGTTGATGCTGGAGGCGTCGATGACGACCTCGACGCGCGAGTCCTCCATCCGCTCGGCGATGTGGATGCCGCCCCGGAAGCGGGTGAAGCGGCCGTGCACATTGGCCATGCCGACGTGGCGGGCGATGAAGCGGATCGCGGTGTGCGGCGGGTCGAAGAGCCAGGTGCCCGGCGGGGGGAGTTCCAGCTGCTGGGAGGGTTCCATCTGCACCCGGCGGGGCGGGTCGCTCTGGCCGTAGGCGATGTCGACGGTGAGGCGGTTGGGCTGCAGCCCGCTTCCGGTGAGCAGCACGGTGTACTGCCCCGGTTCGAGCGTGGCGAGGAACAGGCCGTGGGGATCGGTGGTGGCCTTGGCCACCGTACGGGCGGCGCCACGCGTCTCGGTGACGGTGACCTCCACGCCGCCCAGAGCCTGGCCGACGGGGTCCAGGACCTCGCAGCTGAAGGCTCCGGCACCCACGGGCAGGGGGATCCTGAGTCCTGATCCGCGGTCCGGACGCTTGGTGCGCATGCGCCGGAGCAGTGCGAGGGGCATTGCAGTCATCTCACTAACGGTTTCTCTGGGGATGTAGGCGCGTCCATGATGGAGCCCCCAGGTCGGGCTCCCTGCGCCGGGGGGGTGGGTGTCAGCCGTGGCCAAGGATCTTCCGTAGCGCCCCGATCAGCAACTCCCCCGCGTGCGGGGACATTTCGGGGTGGCGGAAGCCGATGTGGTTGTCGGGGCGGGTCAGCAGGGCCCCGCAGTCGCCGATCTCGCGCAGCCGGGCCCAGTCGCCGTACGGGTCTTCGTACTCCCGGCCGGGACCGATGGAGACGGTGACGAGCTCGATGCCCAGCGCCTTACGGGCCGCCCCGGCGGCCTCCTCCCAGCAGTCCCCGCCGATGCCGGTGAAGAGGGTGAACCGGCCGTGGCCGCCGAGGTCGAGGGTGGACAGCCGCTCACGGCCCCTGACGACCCATGCGTGCGGCAGCTTGGCGCCGGGGCGGGTGCTGGGCTGGTGGTACAGCTCGGGGTCGCGGCCGAAACCGGGGTCGGGGGTGCCGTCGGGGACGATGGCGTCCGACACGTACCGCTGGTTCATCTCCACACCGTGCGCGTTGAACTCATACACCTTGGCCGCGATGGCCTCGCGCAGCCCCTGCCGTTGCTTCGCGCCCTCGGGCGTGGCGGCCTTACGGGCGTCGACATTGCGCCACATCTGCTCGGTGTCGGAGGTGGCGAGCACCCCCAGCGCCTCGAAAACCGGCGCGGTCTCACCGATGCTCCGATTGGCCCGCTCGACGATCTGCCGCCCCACCGGCGCCCGTTCGGCGGAGTAGGTGTCCAGAAGGGCGGGGGCGGCGGTGCCGTCGAGGACCAGCTTGAGCTTCCAGGCGAGGTTGTACGCGTCCTGGATGGAGGTGTTGGAGCCCAGCCCGTTGGACGGCGGGTGGCGGTGGACGGCGTCGCCGGCGCACAGCACCCGCCGGTCGGCGTAGGTCTCGGCGTACAGATGGTTGACGGTCCATGCGGAGGTCGAGGTGATGCGCACGGGGATCGTGTCGTCGCCGAGCAGCCGGTGCACCACGGACCGCGCGAACTCCTCGGTGAGGTCCGGCGGGCCCGCCTCGAGGTCGTAGCCCCACACCACCATCCACTCGGTCCAGGGGCGGACACAGCGCACCAGGCCCGCGCCGATGCCGCCCACCGTGGCGCCGGGGGCCAGCACCCAGTACAGCGTGGAGGGGCGATGGGCGGTCAGATGGGTGAGATCCGCCTCGAAGACGATGTTGAGGCTGCCCGCGACGCCCATCCGGCCGACCGTGGGCAGCCCGGCGTTCTCCACGACCCGGCTGCGTCCGCCGTCCGCACCGACCAGATAGCGGGCCCGGACGCGGTAGGTGTCCCCGCGCAGCCGGTCCTCGACCAGCGCGGTCACGCCGTCGTCCGACTGCTCGTGGGAGAGGTACTCGGTGTGGAAGCGCAGCGCGGTGCCCCGGGAGACGGCGGCGTTCACCAGCACCGGCTCCATCAGGTGCTGGGGCATGTCGCACATCCGGCTGGGGCTGGCCAGTTCATGCGCGGCCTGGACGAGCGGGTCGTTGCCCCAGGAGCGCAGCCGTCCCAGCTCCTCGCCCGCGAGGCTGGTGCAGAAGACGGTGTTCCCCATCAGCGGCTGCGGCGTGGCCTGGGCGGTGACCTGGTCCTCGACGCCGAGGTCGCGCAGCACCTCCATGGTGCGCTGGTTGGTGATGTGCGCGCGGGGTGTGTCCGCCAGGCTTCCGTACCGGGTGACCATGACGTTGGGCACGCCGTAGGTGCTCAGGGCGAGCGCCGTCGCGGCTCCGGCGGGGCCACTGCCCACGACCAGTACGTCGGTCTCGACGGTCTCCACTGCTGAAGGGCTCCTCTCCGGGTGATGGGCGATCTCCTGACGATCGCCGGTCTCCCGGCGACGAGCGGTCTCCCGGCAACCGGCAACCGGCAACGCCGACCGGCGACCGGCGTTCAGCGATCGGCCATGACGACCGGCGATCTCCTCACGACCGGCGATCGACCATTGGTGATCTTGTTCCAGAACCCGGGCCCCGAGGTGTCTCATTTCGAAACACCGGTGACGTATACGGTGGAGGGGCTGTGACGACCATCGACAACACCCCCGCCGACTCGGCCCTTTCATCGCTGCGCCGGGCGCGCGACCGGTTCCTCAGCGGACGGCCACCGGGCGACGGGCTCCCCGAGGACCTCGCCGAAGCCTGGCGGCGGGCCCGGTTCTTCGGCGTACCGCGCGATCTGGTGGCCCCGCCCAGGGTCCGGCCGCCCGAGGACTCACCGCTGCTGGCCGCGGCGCGCCCCGCGCTGGACCGCGTGGCGCCCGCGCTGAGCGGCGAGATGGGGCTGGTGCTCGCCGACTCCCGCTGCCGCGCGCTGTGGTCGGGCGGCGGCCGTTACACCGGCACGTCCGCCGATGTGACCGGTCTCGATCTGTCGGAGAAGGCGGTCGGGCACAACAGCGCCGCGCTCGCGCTGCGCACGGGGCGCCGGGCCGAGGTCCACGGCCCGGAGCACTTCCTCGACCTGTGGCAGGAGGTATCGGCGGTCAGCGTGCCGCTGTACGAGCCGACGGCGGGCCGCCCGGCCGGCACCATCACGGTGGTCGCCCCGCTGGGCGAGGGCCGCGCCGCCCACCTGGGCACGGCGATCGCCGAGGCCACCGCGCACGCGGTCGAGACGGAACTGCTGGGCCGGGCGCGCCCGCCGGAGCGGGTGCTGCTCGACGCGTATCTGCGTCAGCGGGCCGACGGGGCGGCCGTGGTGGCGCTCGACGGCAGCAGCCGCCTCGTCAGCCCGGAGGCCGCGCGGCTGCTGTCGCACGAGACGCTGGCGCGGCTGGAACGGCACGCCACGGCCCTCTTCAGAGACGCGGACGCCGGGCCGGAGGGCGCGCACTCCGGGACGCCGGAGGAGATCGCCGTACCGGACGGCGCCGGGCTCACCGTAAGGATGACGCGCGTGGTGCACGGGGGCGAGGTCATCGGGGCCGTCGCCACGGTGTGCCCGGCGGCCCCGCGGGCGCGGGCGGCGGAGCGGCCGGGCCCTGACCGGCTCCCGGGGCTCGTGGGCACGTCCCCGCCCTGGCGGGTGGCCGTCTCCCGGGCGACGGAGCTGGCGCGGGCCGCGGAGCCGCTGCTGCTGATCGGCGAGGCGGGCGTGGGAAAGACCGCGCTGGCCCGCGCCCTGCTCGGCCGCCGGGGCACGGCCGCACCGCGTCTGGTGGACGCCGCCGAGCAGGTGGCCGGTGAGGTGCCGAGCTGGTGCCGCGCGCTCGCAGAGGGGGACGGCGGCGCCCCGCCGCTGCTCCTGCGCCACGCCGAGCGGCTGGGCCAGTCCGATGTGGCCGCGCTGCTCTCGCTGTTGGAGGAGCGGCCCGCGGTGCCCTTGGTGGCGACGCATACCCCGGGTGCGCCGACGGGTCCGTGTCTGAGCCGGCTGCTGGACATCCTCTCGGCCCGGTCGGTGACGCTGCCGCCGCTGCGCGAACGAGTCGAGGACATCCCGGCGCTGCTGGCGGGCCTGGCCCGGCACCCCTCCCCCGGACGTCCCCCGCTGACCTGGAGCCTGGACGCGCGCCGGGCGCTGGAGCAGCACACCTGGCCGGGCAATGTCACCGAACTCGCCCATGTCGTACGGGAGGTGGCCGCGCGCCGCCGTGCCACCGGACCGGTGCGGCGCGAGGAGCTGCCGTACGGACTGCGGGTGCCACCGGCCACCCGCCGGCTGAGTGGCATAGAACGGGCGGAGCGCACGGCGATCCTGGAGGCGCTGCGCCGCCACGGGGACAACAAGGCGCGGGCCGCGGAATCCCTGGGCATCGGCCGGGCCACGTTGTACCGGAAGTTGCGGGCGTACGGAATGGACCAGGCGTAGGGGAATGGACCAGGCGTAGGGGCGGAAACAGTCACCAGGGGGCCGGTCACAGGGGAGCCGGTCATCGGTCGCGGAGGGGGCAACGGTGACGCGAGACAACAGCGCCGAGGGCGAAGCGGTCACGGGCAGGCTGCTGATCCTGGAGTACGAGCAGGTGAAGGAGGAGCAGCGGGCGCGGATCGGGTTCCGCGACAATCTGCTCTACGCGACACTCGCCGCGATGGCGGCCATCATCACCTTCTCGCTCCAGAGCCATGGACGTCCGGAGCTGCTGTTGCTGCTGCCCCCGGCGTCGGCCCTGCTGGGCTGGGCGTATCTGGTCAACGACGAGAAGATATCGGCCATCGGGCGGTATGTCCGGGAGGATCTGGGGCCCCGGCTGGCGGCGCTCGTACCGGGCCGGCCACCGGTGTTCGGCTGGGAGCGGGCCCACCGCGACGACGGCCGCCGGATCTCCCGCAAGCGGCTGCAGCTCGCGGCCGATCTGCTGCTGTTCACGGTGGCGCCGATCGCCGCCCTCGTCGTGTACTGGGCCTCGGAGCCGGTGCGGGCGGTGCTGCTCGCGGTGTCGGTGGCGGAGGTGGCGCTGATCACCGTCCTGGGGGTGCAGATCGTGCTGTACGCGGATCTGCACCGGCCCTGACGCATGAGAACCATAGGGTGCGTCGCATCCGTAAGGTGTCGGCGGAAGCTGTCCTAGATGAATGAGTCCGATGTTCTCAGTGGTCGTAGGCGATCAGGGATCGCTTGATCTTGGCGCCGGTGGTCCAGTTGTGCCAGACGCTGGCTGCGAGGGCGAGGAGTCGTTGGCCGGTGCGGGCGAACACCCCAAGCAGGGTTCTGCCACCGTGTTGTTCCAGGCCGAGCTGACCCTTGAGCGTGTCGATGACGGCTTCGATCCACTGGCGGACGCGGGCGAGGCGGCCGTGCCGGACCGGCTCGTCCTTCCGATCCGGCCGTACCAGATGGACACCCAGGCGCTCGGTCAGGAACGCCTCGAACTCCCGCCCGGCGAAGCCCTTGTCCGCAAGGATCACCTGACCGGCGCGGACGAGGTGGTGGTCGCGTTCCAGCAACGCGCACATCACCTCCCGCTCGCCGAGCTTGGGGTTGGCCAGGCACCAGGAGATCGGCATGCCCTCGGCGGTGGTCAGCAGGTAGAGCCGGAAGCCCCAGAAGAAGCGGGAGTGGCTGCGGCAGTAGCCGTATCCGGCGTGCCCGGCCAGGTCGGAGCGTTTGACCGTCTCGCGGGAGGCCGCACACGGCAGTGGGGTGGAGTCGATCAGCCGCAGGTCGTCGTGCCAGCTCGGCACCTGCCTGGCCAGTGCCTCGATCACGGTGCTGATCAGCGGTCCGGCGGCGTTGAGCCGCTTGTTGTAGGCGGACTGCTGGGGCAGGTAGCGAAACAAGTGCCCGAGCCGGGCGTGGGCGAAGCGAATCCAGTGCCGTGCGGAAGGGAAGCCCAGCAGGACCTGGGCAACCGCCAGGCACAGCAGTTCGGCGTCCGTCAGTTTTGGAGGTCGCCCGATCCGGCGACGGGGAGCCACATGGTCGTCGATGAACACGTACAGTGCCGCCAGAAGGGCGTCCAGGCAAGGAGTCACAACCAAGCCAACGGGCGCCCTTCGCCATAGTCGCGGCCAGCACAAACATCGGACTCATTCATCTAGGGGGGATCCATGGGCGCTGAGGGCAAGGACGGGTCGGCGCGGGCCGATGTGGTGGTCCTGACCGCGCTGGAGGTCGAGTACCGGGCGGTCCGGGCCCATCTGGAGGATCCGCGCCCGGTCAAGGCGGAGCGGGGCGCGCTGTTCGAACTGGGCCTGTTTCGCGACGGATCCGGCGAGCGGACGGTCGCCATCCATATGACGGGTCCGGGTAATCCCGGCGCCGCGGCCTCGGTCGAGCGGGCCGCGGCGCTCTTCGCGCCCCGGGCGGTGCTGTTCGTGGGGGTCGCGGGCGGCCGTAAGGACGTCGCGCTGGGCGATGTGGTGGCCGCCGACGCGGTGTACGACTACGAGACCGGTAAGGACACCGAGTCGGGGTTCCTGCCCCGGCAGAAGACCCACCAGTCCGCCTACGGCCTGGTGCAGCTGGCCCGGCTGGTGGCGGCGGGCGACGCGTGGCAGGGGCGGATCCGCCCGGGGGACGACGCGCCACGCCCCCGCGCCCATGTGAAACCCCTCGCGGCGGGCGGCCGGGTGGTGGCACACCACCGCTCGGACGCCGGGCTCAGGCTCGCGGCCGGCGCGGGTGACGCGCTCGCGGTGGACATGGAGGGCTTCGGCTTTCTCGCGGGCGCGTATGTCAATCAGCAGCTGGACGCGCTGGTGATCCGCGGCATCTCGGATCTGCTCGGGGACAAGGGCGAGGCGCATGACGAGCGCTGGCAGCCGGTGGCCTCCCGGCACGCGGCCGCCTTCGCCTTCGAACTGATCGGCCGGATTCCGGCGGTGGCGAACGCCCCGGTGGCGGCGGACGCCCCGGCTGCCCAGCCGCTCGCCGCCGAAGCGCGGTCCCTCGTCACCGATACGCGGTCCCTTGGGACCGATATGCCGTCGCTCGCCACCAGCGCACGGTCGGTCGCCGCCGAAACACAGCCCGAAGCCCCCCGGCGGCGCAGGCTGACGATCCGTGATCTCGGCGGTCTCGCGGACACGCTGCTGGCCGTGTCCGGGATGACCTCCCCCGCCCGCTGGCAGCAGCTGCTCGACGAGCTGCCCACCGTCGGCACGGCGGTGGGCCGTCAGTCGGGGAGCCGCGCGGAGGCCCTGTCCCTGCTGCGCACCTGCGAGGCGCGGCGTGCGATGGGCGAGCTGGTGGAGGTGGTCGCGGTGCTCGCCCCGGACGATCCGGCGGCCGCCGAACTCGCCCGGCGCATCGAGGAGCTCGGATTGGAGTGACCCTCCTCACCCTCCCGACCCGGCGGGTGCCGAACCCCGGGCCGCCCGCGCGCGGGTCCCGCACCTTCCCCGGGCCACGGCGGAGGGGCGTCCCGCACGCCAGGTCGCCGGAATCGTCCAGGTGGCCCCCTGGGGAGGACCGCCTTCCGCCTCACGCGCACCTTCTCTCCCGATCCGCCACCGGGACGTGTCCCCGCCGCGGCGAGGCCCGCCGGGGGCGGGGACGGTGCCGTGGACATACTCACCCAGGGGGTGTCAGGCGGAACTTGCGGGGAAAACAAGTTGTCCCGGAGTCCGAGCGATTGGTGCCCGTGTGTGGCAGGGTCTCCGGCGGGATCATCGGCGGCGGGGACCGGTGATGCGGCCTCGGGGGAGGGCACAGCATGGCGGCCATGGGGGAAGGTGGCCTGAAATCGGTCGGCAACCTCGTCACGGCGTTGAAGGAGTTCCGCTGTCTGACGGATCCGGATCTGCGCACGCTGTGTCTGGATCTGGTCGCCATGGAGCTGGAGATGACCAGCGTTCCCGTGCGCGTCCACCGGGTGACCGACTACTTCCTGGTGGAGCTGGCCCGCGAATGCCTGGAAAACGTGCGGATCATGCACGCGCTACGCGCGTCCCTCGCGGTGATGGCGGCGGCCGACGAGGACGCCATGATGCGGCTCGACTCGGTCATGGAGCAGATGACGGCCCGTCCGGCACTGCCCGAGACCGCCGCCGCGAGGCTGCGGTCGCTGCTGGAGGAGCTGGAGATCGAGCAGTTGGGCCAGTTGTGCCGTACGGCGGCGGGCCCGCTGCAGGACATCCCCGCGGTCACGAGCCCCTGGCACGCCTTCGAGGTGCTGAGCCGGATGAACGCGCAGCCGGGCGGGCTGCCGCCGGGGCTCGCGCTCGTGGAGTACCTCGCGGCGGCGGCGCGTCCGTTGCAGCGGGCCGACGCGCTGCGCGAATGGGCCGATGAGCAGGCCCGGGAGCTGGGCCTGACGCCACAGCTGCGGTCGCTGCGGCAGCAGGTGGGGCATGCCGCCCCGGCCGGGCCGGTGGACGCCTATCTGGTGATCCGGCTGCTGCCGCAGGAGGAGGCCGGGTGCTACGAGCTCTCGTCCTGGCATCAGTACGACCCGACCGGCTGGCATCCGGCCCGCGGCCCGGTCACCCAGGTCACCTCGGAGACAGCGGAACGGGCGGTCCAGACGCTGGTGTACGAGGCCGCCGAGGAGTGGGACGACGCCGGGGCGATCCATATCGAGTTCATGCTCGGCCCGGATGACCTGAATCTGCCGGTCCACCGCTGGCGTCTGGAGCTCGACAGCGAGATGCCCACCCCGCTGTACATGGACTATCCGGTGGTCGTACGAAGCCTGGAGCGAAGCCGGACCAGACGCTGGCACCGCCAGTGGAAGCAGCGCTGGAACGTCTTCGACCAGCAGCCCGAGCGCGCCAAGCAGCTCGTTGTGGACGGCGAGGACCCGGACAGCCCGCGCTCCGGCGACACCCGCGCCCTGTTCGCCCGGCTCAAGGTCGACCCCCAGGTGGTCGCCCTGATCCTCAACTCGCCCCCGGGGGCCACCCCGAGGGAAACTCGGAGGTGCTGACCGCCTGGCGGGCCGGGATCCCGGTGATCGCCTGGGACGGCCGGACGCCCCGTGACCCCAGCTTCGTCCAGCAACTGAGACAAAAACAGGCCGAGCCAAGCGGGAACCTGGCACGGCTCCGTGAAGCCGTGACAGAGTTACGTCTGGACGCCCATACGATCGGCTCCGCGGAGGGGGAGCATCACCTCGGGCAACATGTGGTGCTCGTTTGGGACGACCCAACCCGACCTGTGGAACCTCTTGGGCGCATGACGGGGCCGGACGACGGGGTAGGTGGTCGATGAGCGACGGAGAGCCTGCGCGGCGCCACAACGGACGGGTCCACCAGGACTCGGGTTCCGCCTCCGGTGCCCTGCCGTCCGGGATACCGCGCCCCTGGTGGATCTACCAGGGCACCGGGCGCCCGCTCCACGACGTAAGCCTGGAGGAGATCCTTCCGCCGCCGCCCCCGTGGCGCACCTTCGGCGGGGTCTCGGCCTGCCCGCCCGACGGCGACGGCGGGCCCGGCGTGTTATCGGATCGGGACGACACCCCGACCGAGCCCCCGGCGCCGCCGGAGGACGAGCAGGACACCGCCCGGCGGCTGGGCGCGGCACCCCTGGGCGTGCGCTCCGACCCCGAGGAGGCCGATCTCGTCAACGCGGCGCTGATCCTCAGGCGCCCCCTTCTGGTGACGGGCCGCCCGGGCACCGGCAAGTCGACGCTGGCGTACCGCATCAGCCGGGAGCTGGGCCTGGGACGGGTGCTGCGCTGGCCGATCACGACGCGATCGACCCTGCGGGCCGGGCTTTACGGCTACGATGCCGTCGGCCGTGTGCACGCCGCGGCGGCCGGACAGGCGTCGGAGGGGGACACGCACGAACCCGGACCGGAGGACATCGGCGACTTCCTCCAACTCGGCCCGCTGGGCACGGCGATGCTCCCGCACCGTCTGCCGCGCGTCCTGCTCATCGACGAATTCGACAAGAGCGATATCGATCTGCCCAATGATCTGCTCGACATCTTCGAGGCCGGCGAGTACTCCATTCCCGAGCTGGTGCGCATCCGCCGACGCCGCCCGGCCGTATCCGTCCTCACCGACGATCCGGAGCGCAGTACCGTCATCGCCTCGGGCCGGGTGCGCTGCAGCGCCTTCCCCGTCGTCATCATCACCAGCAACGGCGAACGGGATTTCCCGCCCGCGTTCCTGCGGCGCTGTCTCCAGCTCCGGCTGCCCGACCCGGACGCCGACCGGCTCGCCGCGATCGTGGCCGCGCATCTGGGACAGGCCGACGATCCACGCGCGCGGGAGCTGATCCAGATGTTCCTCGAGCGCAGCGAGCGCGAAGGCGGCCTCGCCGCCGACCAGTTGCTCAACGCGGTGTATCTGGTGACGGCCCAGTCACATGTACCGGGGCCCGAGTGGGAGGAGCTACTGCAGGCCGTCTGGCACCGGCTGGACAGTGCAGCAGGCTCGACATGACATATGACCCAGGCGGCCGGTCCGCCGGGCCCGCCCCTCGGGACCTCGACTGGCGGCAGCTGGCCGACGCCCTGTGGCTGGCGGTCTGCAAGGCCGAGACGGACCCCGGCCCCGGACGGCCGGACCCGGGACCCCTCCCGGGGACACCGGAGGCGGACGCCCCGCCGCCCGGTGACGAGCCGTCCGACGAACCGCGGCAGGACCGCGAGGGGGAGCGCCCCGCGGCGGAGCCCGAGGCCGGGCCCGCGGTCGCGGAGCCGCTGCTCCCCGCGGAGCTGGTCGGCGTCCCCGCACCGCCTGGAGACGCGGAGCCGGTGACCGTCACGGAAGCCTTCGTTCCCACGCGCCGGGCGTCCGTCGCCGAGCCGCCGCTGCCCGAGCGCGCCCTGTCCCGGGCGCTGCGGCCGCTCAAGCGCACCTCGCCCTCGCTGGTCGAGATGGAGATCGACGAGGAGGCCACGGCCGAGTCCGCGGCGCGCGAGGGGCTGTGGGTGCCCGCCTGTGTGCCGGTGCGCGAGCGCTGGATGGACGCCGTTCTGGTGGTGGACTGCGGCAGTTCGATGGTGGTGTGGCGGCGGACTGCCGAGCATCTGGTCACCGTGCTGCGACGCACCGGCGCCTTCCGGGATGTGCGGGTGCACCGGCTGAACACCGACCACCCGTTACCCGAGGACCGGTCGCCGGTCGAGGGGATGCCGCCGCGCGGCAAGCGGACGGTGCTGGTGCTGACCGACGGCATCGGCGCGGCCTGGGCCGATGAGAGCGCCCAGCGCGCGCTGGCCCACTGGGCGCGGCACGCCTCGGTCGCCGTGCTGCATGTCTTACACCAGGGCCGCTGGCACCACACCGGAGTGGCGCCGGAGCGGGTGCGGGTGCGGGTCCCCGAACCGGGCGCCCCCAATGGCACCTGGCGGCGGGCGGACGGCGGTTCCTGGCCGGGCGGCGCACCACCGGTCCCGGTGCTGGAGCTGGACGCGCGGTGGATGGCCAACTGGTCGCGGCTGGTGGCCCGCCCGTCGGCGCGCGGCGAGGACACGATGGCGCTGCTGCCCGGGGCACCGGCCGAGCGCTGGGAGCCCGAGCCCGAACCGAGCGCCTGGGACCGCGTCTTCCGGTTCCGCGCCACCGCCTCGCCGAGCGCCTTCCGGCTGGCGTCCCGGCTGGCCGCCGCGCCGTTGAACATTCCCGTGATGGAGTTCGTGCAGGGGATCCACCAGCCGGAGGGCAGCCCGGGCGATCTGGCCGAGGTCCTGCTGGGCGGGCTGCTGCGCAAGGTGGGGACCGCCGACCCGCTGGACGAGACGGGCATCGGCTACGAGTTCCACGACGGGGTGCGGGAACTGCTGCTGTCCGCCGGGATGCGGGACGAGTCGCTGTACATCCTCGGGAGCGTCCTCGATCGGCTCGGCCGCCGCTGGAAGCCGCTGCTGATGCTCCGCGATCTGCTCAACCACCCCTCCGGGTCGGTGCGCGACCTTCCCAAGACGGAGCGCCTGCTCCCGTACATCCGCCTCCAGGAGCAGGTGTACCAAGCGCTTTCCGGTCCGTACCTGGAGGGTGCGCGCTCCTTTCGCGCCCTGGTCCTGGCCCATCAGGCGCTCGCCCGCTCGGGGGAAAGCCGACCCGATCCAGTTGAAGACGCATCACACAGGGGAAGATATGCGGTCTCCGAGGCGCTTGCCATGACTGACTCCACGACTCCCCGAACCGACCCGCTGTCCCAGGCCGACGATTCACCATCCCCGCCGGCGCACGGCACGCCGGGCTCGGCGGCGGAGCATCTGAGAGGAACATTCGTGTCCGTGACCGCTGCCCGGTCCCTGCCCGCCGTGGAGGAGCGCCAGGCCGGGGAACCCCCGTCCATTTGGGGAAATGTACCGCCCCGGAACAACAACTTCACCGGGCGGCAGACGTTGCTCGACACTCTCCACGAGCGGCTGAGGAGCGAGGGCACCGCCGCCGTGCTGCCGGAGGCCCTGCACGGGCTGGGCGGGGTGGGCAAGTCACAGATCGCACTGGAGTACGTCCATCAGCACGCCGCCGACTACGACGCGGTGTGGTGGATCCCGGCGGAGCGCCCCGAGCAGATCCGCCAGGCGCTGGTGCAGCTCGCCGACCGGCTCGGACTGCGTGCGGGCATGGAGGCCAACACGGCCGTGCCGAGCGTACTCGACGCGCTCCGGACCGGACGCCCGTGCCGCAACTGGCTTCTGGTCTTCGACAACGCCGAGGAACTGGAGACGGTACGGCCGTTCTTCCCCGCGGGCGGGCCGGGCCGGATCCTGGTCACCTCGAGGAACGCACAGTGGTCGCGCGCCGCCCGCACCGTCGAAGTGGACGTCTTCGAGCGGGAGGAGAGCATCGAGCTGCTGCGCCGCCGGGGGCCGGAGCTGCCGCGCGACCAGGCGGACCGGGTCGCCGACGCCCTGGGGGACCTTCCGCTGGCCATCGAGCAGGCGGCGGCCTGGCTCACCGAAACGGGTATGCCGGTCGACGAATACCTCCAGGTGTTCGAGGACGAGCGCGCCGATGTCTCCACCCGCCGTAACGAGCTGCTGGCGGCGGGCGTTCCGGTGGACTACCCCGAACCGGTCGCCGCCGCCTGGAACATGTCGCTGCGCCGGCTGGCCGAAACCCATCCGGGTGCGCTCCAACTTCTCCAGATGTGCTCGTTCTTCGCGCCCGAGCCGATCTCCCGGCGGCTCTTCTCCGGCGTGCGCGGGGTGTCCCTCTCCCCCGAGCTGTCGGAGGTGCTGCAGGACCCCATCAAGCTCGGCCACGCGATCCGTGAGATCAACCGCTACGCCCTGATCAAAATCAATCACCGCAGCAACACGATCGAAATGCACCGGCTGGTGCAGGCCGTGCTGATCGGCCAGATGTCCACGCAGCAGCAGGCGGATATGCGCCACAGCGCCCATGTGCTGCTGGCCTTCGGCGACCCCAACGACGTCGCTCCCCCGAACTGGGGGCGGTACGCCGACCTCCTCTCCCATGTCCGGGCCTCGCGCGCGATGGAGTGCGATGACAAATGGGTGCGGCAGATGGTGCGGAATCTGGTGCGTTTCCTCTTTATCTGGGGGGACCACGAGGGCGCGCTGGAACTCGGTAACCAGGTGCGCCGCAATTGGGTCGAGACACTCGGTGAGGACAGTCCGGAGACGCTGGCCGTCTCCCGGACCCTGGGCCATGTCCTGACCGTGCTCGGCCACTTCAAGGAGGCCCGGGAGCTCAACCGCCGGACGCTGGAGCTGCAGCGCGCCAGCGAGGGCGACGACCACGAGAACACCCTGGTGACTCAGGGTGCGGTCGCCGTGGACACCCGCTACCAGGGCGACTACGCGCGCTACGTGGAGCTGGAGAAGAACCGCTGGATCCGGACCCTGCGGCTCTTCGGGGACGAGGACCCGTACTCCATCGGCGCGGCGAACGACTACGCCGTGGCGCTGCGCGCGACGGGGAACTACGCACAGGCCCGGCAGATGGACGAGGAGGCACGGCGCACCGCCGGTCTGGTGCTCGGCGAGGACGCCTTGCTCACCATTCTGGTGGAGGCCAATCTCAGCATCGATGTCCGCGAGAGCGGGGAGTACCTGGCCGCCCGCGACATGCTGGAGCAGACCTGTGCCCGCGTCCGCCGGGTGCTGCCGCAGAACGCGCCCGTCGGTGTCTACGCCCTGCGCAATCTCGCCGTGGCGCGCCGCAAGGCGGGCGACCACGAGGGCGCCCTGGACCTCAGCCGAGAGGTGCTGGAGCGCTATCGGCTGCGCTATACCGAACCCAACATCAACATCACCACGACGGCCCTGAACCTGTCGATGGATCTGCGGCAGACCGCCGATCTGGAAGGCGCCCGTGAGCTCGGCCGGAAGTGCCTGGACGATATGCGCGCCGCCCTGGGGGAACGGCATCCGGCGACTCTGAGCGCCGCGGTCGACCTCGCGGTGACCCTGAGGCTGCTGGGCGAGACCGATGAGGCGCTCGTGCTGAACAAGGAAACCCTGCCGGTGCTCGTCGAGCAGCTGGGGGCCGACCATCCCGTGGCGCTGACCTGCGCCATCAACATGGCCAGCGACCACTACACGCTCGCGGACTACCAGGAGGCCCACGAGCTGGACACCGAGACCCTGGCGACCTGCCGGTCCAAGCTCGGTGAGGACCATCCCACCACCCTCGCGTGTGCGGTCAATCTGTCGGGGGATCTGCGTGCGCTGGGCGAGGGCAGGCAGGCGGAGGAGTTGCACCAGGACGCGCTCGGCCGGATGCGCCGGGTGCTGACGGCCGGCCATCCGGCGACGGTCGCGGCGGCCCGGGGCATCCGGGCGGACTGCGATGTGGAGGCCACGGCCGTCTGACCCGGCGGGCGTCCCGCCGCGCGGACGGCCCGCCCCACCGGCCGTTCATCGATGCGTGCGCGTCCCGATCCATCGTGCGAGAGCCAACGGATCGGGGCCCTCGCCATGCGCGGTGCGCACTCCCCGGTGCACGGCGAGAACCAGCTCGGGGTGGCTCAGCAGCGTCGTCCTGGCCGGGCCGTCCGGTAGGCCGAGCGCGAGCCCTGCCCACGCCTCGATGTCCTCCGGGTCCGCTTCCAGCCGGTCCTGGAAGCCGCGCAGCGCGGCCTCGGTGTCCCCCGCGGCCCAGTCGAGGTCGGCCTGGTCCGGGGCCTCGTCGCCCGGTGGGATCCCCGCTTCCCCGCCCTCGTACAGCCGGGCGAACCCCGCCGGGTCCCTCAGCCGGTGCCGGGCGAGCGCCGGGCGCGCCAGTGCCCCGGGACGGGTCGGCACGACCGAGGTCGCGGGCAGCTCCCGCGGAGGGTCGGTCCGCTCGCGCCATGCCCTCGCCCACTGCGCGGTCCGCTCAGGGTCGCTCGACAGGTGACGCATGCGGTGGACGAGCCGGTGATCGTCAATCAGGTCGGACGCCAGGCGCTTCGGTACGGAGGGCACCCGCTGCGCGAGCCATAAGGCCAGCCGGCCCTCCAGCCGGTGGAGGAACTCCGCGCCCCTGGGGGTCAGTTCGGCGTGCGCGAGGAGCGTGCGCAACCCCGAGGCGGTCTGTGCCCGCCGCAGCGCGAACTCGAACGCGGCGCTCTCCCGAGCCGGTCCGGGCTCGGCGCGCCGCACTCGGTCCCACCAGAATCCGGTCACGCCCATGAACGCGTACACCCCCTGGAGGAGCCCGCGCAGCGGTCGCGGGTCCAGCCGCCAGGGCGCGTAGTGGATCTCCTCCAGGCCCCCTTCGATCAGGGGCACCAGGTCCATCAGGGCGCTGAGTTTGATGTGCTGGGCCTCGTGCACCAGCGCCGCGGCGAGGGTCAGCGGGTCCGTGGCCCCGTTGAGCAGCACACAGCCGTATGCCTCGGGCGACGAGGCGCTGAACGGTTCGGGCCAGGAGAGATACGGCACAGGCACCACGGAGGACAGGGAAGCACCGATTCCCCTCGGATCCACATTGGACTGTTGGCAGACCAGCCGCCAGGCGCCGTCGAATCGTTCCTGCCAGTCCTCCCGTTCCTCGTCGGTGAGGCGCTCCGGGGGTCTGATGCGGAAAAAGTCGCGATAGGGATCAATGTCGTCGACAAAGGGTGAGCAGACAATCCCCAGATGTTCTCCGCTCAGCCGCCGCAGACCGTGCCAACCCGGGGCCTCCGCAGAGAAATCGGCGGGCGGTGTCACCGAATGCGGGCCGCATAACACTGTCGCCTTTCCCTCGGCCACGACGACTTCGGCGATTTCGGCCCCGTCCGGAATGCGGGCGATTCCCAGAGCGGGCAGCATCACCCCGCCGTCGCCTACCGGGACGGTGATGCGGAAGTCGATTCCGGCGAGAAGAGCGGCCGAGGCGGCTGTGGCATGCAGATAGCCCACCGCACTCCACAGCGGGCCATCCCCCGATTCAAGACCGCGCAGCCTGCGCAGACAGCGGTTGAGCCACACCCCTACCGGAGGGTGCAGCAGCAGGGTCTCCACGGCGGCCGGGGAGTGGCGCTCGGCCCGGACCAGCAGTTGCCAGGCATCCCGGGACGGAGGAAGGGGGCCGGGCAGGGCGGGGTGCTCGGACGCGATGTCCACCAGGGCGCGCAGCAGCAGCATGGCCCGGCTGCGCTGTCCCGATCTCAGCTCGGCCACGGCCGATGAACCGCCCGAACCCCGCGCCAACTCGGCGAAACACTCCGCCGATAAACGATGGGCGCCACCCCGAACACCGGAGGACGTCACAGTGACCCTCAACTCAGCACTGGTTCGTAGACGAGGAGTTACCGGCGACCGTCGGCGGGAACTGGACGATGTCCAGCAGCCGCTCCGTCACCGCGGAAAGCCCCTCGTGCCGCTCGAGGTCTTCGAGTGTCGCCCCCGAAAGGTCCAGTAGCTCCGTCTCGACCTCGGTCGCGACTCGCTCCATGACACGGTCCCCCTCCGGACGCTCCCTACCGGCTCATTTGCGGCATCCCCATGGTGGCCTACCCCCTATTGATTGCGAAAGGGTGAACACGGCCAGTCGGCGCCCGCCCTGTCAAGATTTTCGGACACGTCGGTGCGCCGGGGAACGCCCCGATATGCCGGTGTCATCCACCCGTTCCGGACCGCATCGCCTCGACCTCGAAGACACCTCCGCACGCCCGGAACGACCGCGCCGAGATCTTCATCGCGTCGAAGGAATCCGGCGGATAGACGCGAATCCGCGCGGCGGCGCGCCGGCACGGGGTGTCGGTCATGCCCTCGTTCAGCGTGTGCAGGACGGCGGAGGCGCTGCCGCCGGGCGGCAGGGAGATCGGAGAGTGCGTGGGGCCGCGCCGGGTGGCGGGGGCGCCGATCGCCGCGTCGGTGGAATCGAGCAGCGAGACACCGGGATATCCGGTGAGAGTGCACGTCGTGGAGCCCTTGTTGGTGAACACCAGGGGCAGATACACATTGCCGGCTCCCACATCCACCCGGCCGGCCGCCAGCGTCAACCGCGCCTTGGAGCAGACGCGGCGCGCACCGGAGGCGGCGGCGGGCCGCGAGGAGGACGCATGCGAGGGGGCGGGGTGCGCCGAGGGCGGAGGGGACTGCGCGGTGTGCGAGGCGGGCCGCTCGTTCCGTGAGCCTTCGGATGTGTCGGCGGAGTCGGCCGAAGGGGAGGAGGGTGGTGCGGCCGAGGAGGCTGAGGTGACGGACGAGGCGCGCTGTGCGGAGTCCCCGTCCCCGGTGTCGCTGCCGCACGCGGTGACCGTGGCCAGCGCGCCGACCAGCAGCGCGCATAAGACCGGTGGCCGGAGCGAGCGGGACCGCGATGTCGTCGTACGCCGAGCAGTCGAGCCGTTGCGTTGACTCATGAGCGACCTCCCGAGGTCAGCCATCTGCCGGGGACCGCCGCGAGGTCGGGTGCCCCGGTGCCTCCTGTGCGTCCCCCTTCGGTCTCCCTTCCCCTCCTGAAGGCTCTTATGTCCGGGCACATTGAGCGCATCAGCGCGCCAATTCCTCACATGGGATTCTCCACCGCAAACATCAGAACGTCTTGTCCCAGCCAGAACCGTGGGATTACTGTTCGGCAGCCATCGCAGTTGCCAACTGCCGTACCAGGACAGGAAGAAGGACTCCATGGCCGCTCGAGGACGTCATCGCCGGCCCTGGCCCCACCGGGTCTCCCGCGCCTCGCTCGCGATCACCGCGGGCGGCGCCGGCGTCGCCCTGCCGCTCATCGGCATCAGTCAGGCGAACGCCGCCTCAGCCGCCACACCCTCCTCGCCCGCCCCGGCCGTCACCACCGTCACGCACTCCACGGCGCAGCCGCTCCTCATCGTCCCGAAGGCCGTGCCCGAGCCCCCGACCAAGGCGCAGCCTCAGGCCGGTTCGTACACAGTCGTCCACGGTGACACCCTCTCCGCGATCGCGGACACCGAGAACGTGGCGGGCGGCTGGGAGCGGCTCTACGAGATCAACCGCCAGGTGATCGGCGCGGACCCGGATGTGATCCGCCCGGGCCAGCGGCTCACCCTCGGGCGCTCCTGAACAGCCGGGCATACGAACGGCCGCGGGCATACGGGCACGCGGCATCAGGGGGGCGCGCATACGCACATGAGCCTCCGCCCGCGGTGGACCACCGCGGACGGACGGCCCCGCGCCTCAACGGGCCTCAGATCAACAAATGTGCCTTGGAGTGGGTGACTTCCTCGATGTCACCACCTGCCTTGCCGATCAGCCGGTGCGCCAGATTGGTCAGTGCCCGCGCCGCCGCGATCTCCTCGCCGACCCTCGGCTGTGACGGGTCCTCGGGGTTGCGGTTGGCACGGCCCTGAGCCAGCATCTCCGTGCCGTCGTGCATCCTCAGCCGGACGACCGCTTCGGTCAGCGGACCGATCTCACGGAATTCCATCTGAATGTCGCATCCCACGATCGTCTCCATCGCGATCACCTCCTGCGTCACCTTCCAGGATGCGCCTCACCCGTCTCTCCAGTCGACCGGGACAGCAAGTCCACCACCTCGTCGTCCGCGGTCTGGGAGAAGTCCTCGTACCACTCCCCCACCGCCGCGAAGTCGGAGGGGGTGGAGAGGGCCACCACCTCGTCCGCGTCCTCGCGCAGCGTGGTGACCGCGTCCGGCGGCGCCACCGGCACGGCGAGGACCACCCGGGCGGCGCCCTGGGCCCGTGCGACCCGGCAGGCGGCCTGGGCCGTGGCACCGGTCGCGATGCCGTCGTCCACGACGATCACGGTCCGGCCCTCGACCGGGACGCGCGAGCGGCCCCGGCGGAACCGCCGCGCCTTGCGGGCCAGCTCCTCCCGCTCGGTCCGCTCCACCTCGGCCAGGTCCTCCTGGCCGGCCCGGCTCATCCGGACGATCGCCTCATGGACGACCCGTACGTCGCCCTCGCCGATGGCGCCGAACCCCAGCTCCCGGTGGAAGGGGACGCCGAGCTTACGGACGATGATCACGTCCAGGGGCGCGTGGAGCGTCCGGGCCACCTCGAAGGCCACCGGCACCCCGCCCCGCGGCAGCCCGAGCACGACCGGTTCGGCGTCGCCCAAAGGGCGCAGCGCCTCGCCGAGGCGCCGCCCGGCGTCCACCCGGTCGGTGAAGATCATGGACTCACCCCCGCTGCTCAGGACTCTTCTGCGAAGCAAGCCGACGGTTACGAATCAAGCCGACGATGCGCCCGTCCGCAAACCGGCGGCCCCCGGCCGACGCCCAGGGCTCGCGAATGCCGCGGACTCCGGCACCCTGGAGGTATGGAGAACGCCACAGGCCCGGGCGAGTCCGGATACCCCGTCTTCGTCGAGTCAATCGACGCCGACAGCCGTTACCGGCGGGTGCGGCTGCGCGGCCTGGGCTGCGAACCACTCGAACCGGAGGAGTTCGAACCGCGCGTCCGGCAGGTCTTCCCCGATATCGACCTCGACGACCCGGCCCAGGTCCACTGGGAGGACCGGCCCGGGCAGTGGCCGCCCTGGCATCCGGGCGAGGCATGACCGTCCTGGTCGGCACCTCGGGATGGCAGTACCGGGACTGGCGCGGCGATCTCTACCCGGAGGGCTGTCCGCAGCGGTTGTGGCTCGAGGAGTACACCCACGCCTTCGACACGGTGGAGAGCAATAACGCCTTCTACCGGCTGCCCTCGTACGACCAGTTCGCCACCTGGCGGGAGCGTCTCCCCGAGGGCTTTGTGATGGCGCTCAAGGCGAGCCGGTACCTCACCCACATCAAGCGGCTGCGCGATCCGGACGAGCCGGTGGCGCGGCTGATGTCCCATGCGGCCGGGCTCGGCGACCGGCTGGGCCCCGTGCTGCTGCAGCTACCGCCCACCCTGCGGGCCGACGGCGAGTTGCTGGACCGCTGCCTGCGCTGCTTCCCCTCGGGCACGCGGGTGGCCGTCGAACCGCGGCACACCTCCTGGTGGACCGAGGAGATCCGCGCGGTGCTGGAGCGCCGCGCGGCCGCGCTGTGCTGGGCCGACTCCGGCTCCCGCCCGGTCACCCCGCTGTGGCGGACCACCGGGTGGGGGTATGTGCGCTTCCACGGCGGCCTCGCCCGGCCCGCCCCGCACTACGGGCGCCAGGCGCTGGACACCTGGGCGCGGCGGATCCGGGACACCTGGCCGGCCGAGGCGCGGGTCTACGCGTACTTCAACAACGACACGGGTGGGGCGGCGGTGCACGACGCGGCCGTCTTCGCCCGCGCCGTGGCCCGCGCCGGCGCCCGGTCAGCGCCGCACCCGCGCGGTGAAGCCGGTGCCCGCCGGGCTCACTCCTTCACCGCCCCGCCGAGCATGCCCTCGATGAACCGGCGCTGCAGCGCCACGTAGACCACGACCACCGGCAGTGCGATGAGCACCGAGGCGGCCGCGAGCAGCGCCGCCTCGGAGCTGTGCTGGCCCTGGAAGAAGGCGAGGCCGAGGGGGACCGTGCGATGGGCCTCGTCGCTGACCATCACCAGCGCCATCAGGAACTCGTTCCAGGTCCACATGAAGGTGATCACGACCATGGTGGAGATCGCCGGGCGGCCCATCGGGACCAGGACGCGCCACAGCGTGGTCCAGGTGTTCGCCCCGTCGATCCGGGCCGCCTCGATCACCGACCGTGCGCTGCCGCGGAAGTACGTGCGCATCCAGAAGACCCCGAAGGCCAGCGACTGCGCGGTCTGCGGCAGGATCAACGCCCAGTAGCTGTCGGTGAGTTCGGCGTAGCGCAGATCGAAGTAGAGCGGGACGACCAGCGCCTCCTGGGGCAGGGTCAGCCCGATCACGAAGAGGTGGAACAGCACCGTGGAGCCGGGGAAGCGCATCACCCCGAAGGCGTAGGCGGCGAGGACGGCCAGCACGGTGGTGGCGGCCACCACGACCGCGGTGACCAGGACCGAGTTCCCCAGATAGGTGCCGAAGTGGCCACGGCTCCAGGCGTCGGCGAAGTTGCTCCAGTGCAGACCGCCCTTCGGCAGCGAGAAGCCGGTGTCCAGGGAGTTCTGCGAGCCGAAGGCCGTGGAGAGGATGCCGATCACGGGGGTGAGCGCGATGACGGTGAACAGGGCGAGGATGCCGTAGGTGACCGTGCGTTCCAGGCGTGTCGTCATGCCCTCCGCCCTTCCACGAGCCGGGAGACCGTGACGGTCAGGACGAAGATCAGGACCGTGAGGGCCACGCCGACGGCGGCGGCCGAGCCGACCTGGTTGGTCTCGAAGGCCCGGTGGTAGACCTCGTAGGCGGGTACGGAGGTGGCGTTTCCGGGGCCGCCGCTGGTGGTGATGTAGATCAGGTCGAAGTTGCGCAGCCCCGCCACGATGGTCAGGGTCAACGCCACCGCGATCTGCGGCCGCAGGCCGGGCAGGGTGACGGTGAGGAATTCGCGCAGCGGCCCGGCGCCGTCCATCCGCGCCGCCTCGTACAGCTCGCGCGGGATGCGCTGGACCCCGGCGAGGAAGAGGACCATGCACAGCCCGGTGCCGACCCAGGTGCCGACGACGCCGACGGCGGGCAGCGCCCAGGTGTAGTCGCCGAGCCAGGGGCGGGCGAGGCCGCCGAGGCCGACCGCGCGGAGGGCGTCGTTGAGCAACCCGTCGGGGGCGAGGATCGAGCGCCAGGCCACGCCGACCACGATCAGCGCCAGGACCTGCGGCAGGAACAGGACCGTACGGAAGAAGGTCATCCCCCGGATCCGGGCCCGGGACATCAGGGCGGCCAGCAGCAGCCCGATGGCCACCGGCAGGGCCGCGTAGAAGACGAGCAGCAGCAGCGCGTGGAGGAAGGGGGCGCGCAGGCTCGCATCGCTGAACAGCGCGCGGTAGTTGTCGAATCCGGCGGGGGTGGCGACCGTCAGCCCGTCCCAGTGCTGAGACGACAGCCACACCGACTGCCCGAAGGGGTAGAGCAGGAAGGCGGCGTACACGATCAGCGCGGGCAGGATGTACACATAGCCGATGGCGCGCGGCTCTCCGGGCGCCCGGCGGCGGTAGGCCCTGGTCAGAGCGGTGGCCTTCATCGGGTCCCCGCCGGTGCGGGCGTGGCCTCGTGCTGCTCGCGCTGCTTCTTCTGATACGCGCCGTAGTCCTTCTGCAGGGTCGCGGCGAAGGTGTCCGGGGAGGTCTTGCGGCTGATCACACCCTGGAGGGCGGCCGAGAGCGTGTCGTAGAAGCTGGGCGTGGAGTAGTCCAGGTACGGGACGAGTCCGTCGGCGGCGCTCAGCCGCTTCCAGCCGGCGATCATCTGGCCGTCGGCGCTGTCCGGGCTCACCTTGGACGCGGCCTTGGCCGGTACGGCGGGCAGCACTCCGTGCCGGGTCATGACGTCGGCGGCGTGGGCGTCGGTGAGGAAGTCCAGATAGGCGGCGGCCACCTCGGGGTGGCGGGAGCGGGAGGTGATGGACCAGGCGAGACCCTGGCCGCCGGTGGTGACGGGGTCGCCGCCGGCCTTGGCGGGCGGGGGCGGCATGATGCCCAGCTTGCCGCCCATGGACTTCTTGAGGTCGGCCAGCTGCCAGGTGCCGGTCAGCAGATACGCGCCGTCGCCGGAGGCGAACTTCCTGGCCGCGTCGTCGTAGCCGAGGCCGTTGGCACCGCCCGGCAGATAGCCGCGCTTCATCCAGTCGGCGAGGGTCGCCGCGGCGCCCTTGGTGGCGGCGTTGTCGAAGCCGTCGCCGCGGCCGAGGACGGTGTCGCGGGCGTCGGCGGCGCCGAGCTGGTCGTGCAGCACCCCGAAGGTGTGGATGGCCGGGTACTTGTCGAGGTTGCCGAACTGGACCGGCAGCTCGCCGCGGTCCTTGAGCCGGGCCAGGCCGTCGGTGAACTCGCCCCAGGTGCGCGGGGGCTGGAGCCCGGCCCGCCGCAGCAGGTCCTTGTTGTAGTAGAGGCCGATGTACTCGCCGGTCTGGGAGATGCCGTAGAGCCGCCCCCTGCCGAAGTCGTTGCCGTCGGCGGAGACCCGGTTGAGGTTGAGAAGGGTGCCGGGGTAGCGGGTGTTCCAGTCGTAGATCCCGGCGTAGTTGTCGAGCGGGGTGAGCAGCCCGGCCCGGACGAAGGCCACCATGTCCGGGTAGCCCTGGTTGGCCTGGATGACATCGGGCGGATTGTTGCCGGAGACGGCCAGCTTCAGGGTGGTCTTCAGATCGGTGAAGCTCCGGGCGACCCGCTTGATCCGCACATTGGGGTACGTCTTCTCGAACTCCCGGTTCAGCTGCTGTATCTCGCCGTTGGTCCCACCGCGTATCTCCTGGTCCCACACGGTCAGCGTGGTCTTTCCGGCCTTGGCCGGATCGGGTATCGCGGTGGCCGGGCCGGTCCCGGCACCGGCGGCCCCCGAGCCGTCGGTACCGGGGACACACCCCGCCGCGAGCAGGACGACGCCGACGGCGAGCGCGGCCGGGACGGCTCTGCCACGCGGCCGGCGCGCCCGGGTACGGGCCAGTTCCATGGGGTTCTCCTCGATGCGGTGGTCAGGAGTGTCAGGACCGTTGGGCACTGTCATGCACCCGGAAGCCGATGGTGGGCAGGGCACGCAGCCGTGGGCAGTCGCGCACCCGGTCCGGGATCAGCTCGCCCAGGAAGGCGTAGCGGCGGGCGAGTTCGGCCGCGTCCGCCGCGCCGCCGGCCGGCCGCCGCGCGCGGTTCCACCAGGCGGCCACCTCCGACCAGCCGGGCGCGGCCAGGGAGCCGCCGAAGTGCTGGACGGAGAGGGCGGCGGTGAGGTTGGCGAAGGCGAGCCGGTCGGCGAGCGGCCAGCCCGCGAGCGTTCCGGTCATGAATCCGGCCACGAAGACATCGCCCGCCCCGGTCGGGTCCAGCGCGTCCACGGGCAGCCCGGGCACCTCGGCGCTCTCCCCGGTGAGCGAGTCGATGGCCACGGCGCCCTCGGCGCCGCGGGTGACGACCGCGATCGGCACCCGCTCCGCCAGGGCGCGCACCGCCCGCTCGGGGCTGTCGGTGCGGGTGTAGCGCTGGGCCTCGGCCGCGTTGGGCAGGAAGGCGTGGGCGTAGGGCAGATCGAGGAGCGCGGCGGGGTCCCAGCGGCCGGATTCGTCCCAGCCGACATCGGCGAAGATCTTGCTGCCCTGGGCGTGCGCCTGGCGCACCCAGTCCTCCTGGCGCCCCGGTTCGAAGGCGGTCACACAGGCGCGGGACCGGGGCGGCGCGCCCTGGGCGGCGGGCGGCGGGGCCGGGTGCTCATGGGTGACCATGGTGCGCTCGCCCTCGTACGCCATGGAGACGGTGACCGGGGAGTGCCAGCCGGGGACGCGCCGGGAGTGGGTCAGGTCCACCCCCTCGCCGCGGGCGAGGCTCTCCCAGCAGTAATCGCCGTAGACATCGGTGCCGAAGGCCGCGGCGAGCGTGGTGTGCAGTCCCAGCCGGGCCAGGGCGGTGGCCATGTTGGCGATGCCGCCGGGGCTCGATCCCATGCCGCGCGCCCAGGACTCGGTGCCGCGGACGGGGGCGTGGTCGAGCCCGGTGAAGATGATGTCCAGGAACACGGTGCCGGTGAGGTAGACGTCGTGCTCGGGGTCCGCGGAGGCGCGCAGCGCCGCGAGCGGATCGATCGGCTGGATCGGATCGGGTGGTGCGGCCGTGGTGCTCACCGACGTGCCTTTCCTTGTGCGGCATGGCGTGTTCGCGCCGATCTGGCGTGAGCGACACCTTGCACCTCACCCGGGGTGAATGCAAGAGGTCGATCACAGTCGCGCATACTCGCTCATCTGGAGTACGTTGCCACCATGCTGCGAGAGACCCGCCACGAGAAGCTGCTGAGCATCCTCGGCGAGGAGGGCGTGCTGCCCATCGGGGAGATCGCCACGCGTCTGGGCATCAGCGAGGCCACCGCGCGCCGGGACCTCACCGAGCTGGGCCGGGCGGGCCGGCTCACCCGGGTCTACGGCGGCGCGGTGGCGGCACCCACCGAGGACGAGGAGCGCCCGTTCGGCGAGGTGGCGGTCGACGACCTGGCCGACAAGGAGGCCGTCGCCCGCGCCGCCGCGGAGCTGGTCGCGGACGGCGATGTGCTGCTGCTGGACATCGGCACCACCACCCTCCAGCTCGCCAAGCTGCTGCGTGGCCGTCCGGTCACCGTGGTGACCAGCAATCTCGCGGTCTACGACGAGCTGCGCGACGACCCGAAGGTGACCCTGATCCTGCTGGGCGGGCAGGTGCGATCGAACTACCGCTCCCTGGTCGGCTTTCTCACCGAGTCCAACCTCCGCCAGCTGCGGGTGGGCCGGCTCTTCCTCGGCGCGAGCGGGGTGCTCCCCGACGGCAGCGTGCTGGACAGCACCCATGTGGAGGTGCCGGTCAAACGGGCCATGCTCGGCGCGACCCGGGAGGTGGTGCTGCTCGCCACCGCGGGGAAGTTCCCCGGTGACACCGGCCTCGCCCGGATCTGCGGACCGGAGCGGATCGACACCCTGATCACCAACAAGACATCCGACCCGGCGACGCTCGCCGTATTCCGCGAGGCCGATGTGGAGGTAGTGACCGTATGAGGCTGACTGTGCTGGGCGGCGGCGGGTTCCGTATGCCCCTGGTGTACCGGGCCCTGCTCGATGACACCGGGGACGAGGCCGGGCGCTGCACCGAGCTGGTGCTGTACGACACCGACCCGCACCGGCTGGACGCGATCCGCGCGGTCCTGGCCGAACAGGCCCAGGGCCGCCCCACCGCCCCCGCGGTCCGGGCCACCACCGATCTCGACGAGGCGCTGCGCGGCGCCGACTTCGTCTTCTCGGCCATCCGCGTGGGCGGTCTGGAAGGCCGGGCGAACGACGAGCGGATTCCGCTCGGCGAAGGGGTGCTGGGGCAGGAGACCGTGGGCGCGGGCGGGGTGCTCTACGGGCTGCGCACGCTCCCGGTGGCGCTGCGGATCGCGGAGCGGATCGCCACCGTGGCCCCGGACGCCTGGGTCATCAACTTCACCAATCCCGCGGGCATGGTCACCGAGGCGATGCAGCGGGTGCTCGGCGACCGGGTGATCGGCATCTGCGACTCCCCGGTCGGCCTGTGCCGCCGGGCCGCGCGGGCGGTCGGGGCCGATCCGGACCGGGCCGTCTACGACTATGTGGGCCTCAACCATCTGGGTTGGCTGCGTCGGGTGGTGGTGGACGGCCGGGACCGGCTGCCTGAGCTGCTCGGCGACCCCGCCGCCCTGGAGTCGTTCGAGGAGGGCAAGCTCTTCGGCGCCGAGTGGCTGCGGGCCCTCGGCGCGCTGCCCAACGAGTATCTGCACTACTACTACTTCAACCGGGAGGCGGTGGCCTCGATCCGCCAATCCCCCGCCACCCGTGGGGAGTTCCTCCGCGACCAGCAGGCCCGGTTCTACGAGACGGCGGGCTCGGGCGCGCCCGGGGCGCTCACGGCGTGGGAGCGCACCCGGCTGGAGCGCGAGGCCACGTATATGGCCGAGAGCCGCGAGGCCACCGGCGGCTGGGAGCGCGACTCCTGCGATCTGGACGGCGGCGGCTACGACCGGATCGCGCTCGCCATCATGCGGGCCATCGCCCGCGATGAGCGCGCCACGCTGATCCTCAACGTGCGCAACCGTACGGCGGTCCCCGGGCTGGACGAGGACGCCGTGGTGGAGGTCCCCTGCCTGGTGGACGCGGGCGGGGCGCGGCCGCTGGCGACCGGTGCGGTGGCGCCGGACCAGCTCGGCCTGATGCTGTCGCTCAAGGCCGTGGAGCGCTCGGCCATCGAGGCGGCCACGACCGAAGCGGGCACCGATTCGGGCATCGCCCGTGACGCGGCCCTGCGGGCCCTGGCACTCCACCCCTTGGTGGACTCGGTCAAGGTCGCGGGCCGGATTCTGGATGCCTCCGGGGCGCTCGCCCGCTGATAGCACATGTCCGTTCGGGCATTCCCCAGTATCTGGAGGCGCCCGGTCGGGCTCCGTTCACGCCCTCTTTCGGCAAACGGGCGAGAATCGGGCCCGCCGGGGGGACAATCAGGCATCCGGGTTCCTCACCGTCCGTTGCCTCATCCGTTCTGACCTGCTGAGATAACGGTTGTGAAACGGGCGCATACAGTCACGATCTCCGCGGTGCCAAGGCTGGCCACTCCTGTTGCACGCTTGTAAAACTGCCACGCAAGCCGAAAGACAAGGCAGGAGGTGCGGCGTGGACGCCGAGGAACGCCGTCGGGAGATCCTCGACACGGCTCGCCGTGCCGGCGTCGTCGATGTGGGCAAGCTCGCCGCCGACCTCGGGGTGTCCAAGGAGACGGTCCGTCGCGATCTGCGGGTTCTGGAGCAGCACGGACTGGTGCGGCGTACCCATGGCGGTGCCTACCCCGTGGAGAGCGCCGGTTTCGAGACCACCCTGGCCTTCCGCACCACCATGCATGTGCCGGAGAAGTCGCGGATCGCGAGCGCGGCCGCCGATCTGCTGGGCGATGCCGAGACGGTCTTCATCGACGAGGGATTCACCCCGCAGCTGATCGCGGAGGCCCTGCCCCGGGACCGGCCGCTCACCGTGATCACCGCTTCCCTCACGACCGCCACCGGCCTCGCCACCCGTGACAACACCACCGTGCTGCTCCTCGGCGGCCGGGTGCGCGGCGGCACGATGGCCACCGTCGACCACTGGGCGACCCATATGCTCTCGGGCTTCGTCATCGACCTGGCGTTCATCGGCGCCAATGGCATCTCCCGCCAGTACGGCCTGACCACCCCGGATCCGGCGGTCAGCGAGGTCAAGGCGCAGGTGGTGCGGGTATCCCGGCGGAAGATCTTCTCCGGGGTGCACACCAAATTCGGAGCCGTCAGCTTCTGCCGGTTCGCAGATGTCTCGGACTTCGAAACGATCGTGACCGACACCGGTCTACCGCTGACCGAGGCACATCGCTATTCACTGCTGGGCCCCCAGATCGTCAGGGTCTGACGCCCTTCCTCCGCTGTTTTTCACCTTCCCCACGTCCCTTCGATTGGACCCGTTATGCCAGTCCTGACTCTTCGTGCTGCCCGGATACCGGTGGTGGCCCTGACCGCGGGCGCGCTCCTGACCGGTTGCGCCGGTATGGGGGGCGGCAGCTCAGGCGACAAGACCATCCGCGTGCTGATGGTGAACAACCCGCAGATGGTGGACTTGCAGAAGCTCACCAAGAAATATTTCACCAAGGAAACGGGCATCACGGTCAATTTCACGATGATGCCCGAGAACGAGGTCCGCGACAAGATCAGCCAGGACTTCGCCAATCAGGCGCGCCAGTACGACGTGGCCACCATCAGCAATTTCGAGGTGCCCTTCTACGCGAAGAACGGCTGGCTGATGCCGCTGGACGGCTACGCCGCCAAGGACAAGGCATTCGACCAGAAGGACGTCCTCCCCTCGATGCGGCAGTCGCTGACCGCCGAGGACGGCAAGCTCTATGCCGAGCCCTTCTACGGCGAGTCGTCGTTCCTGATGTACCGCAAGGACGTCCTGGCCGAGAAGCATCTGAAGATGCCCGAGCGGCCCACCTGGCAGCAGGTCGCGGACATCGCGTCCAAGGTGGACGGCTCCCGCAAGGGGATGAACGGCATCTGCCTGCGCGGACTGCCCGGCTGGGGTGAGCTGATGGCCCCGCTGACCACGGTGGTCAACACCTTCGGCGGCACCTGGTTCACCAAGGACTGGAAGGCACAGCTGGACTCGCCCGAGTTCACCAAGGCGACCAAGTTCTATGTCGACCTGGTGCGCAAGCACGGTGAGGCCGGTGCGGCCCAGTCGGGCTTCGCCGAGTGCCTGAACAACCTCACCCAGGGCAAGAGCGCCATGTGGTACGACGCCACCTCGGCCGCCGGGTCGCTGGAGGCCGCGAAGTCCCCGGTCAAGGGCAAGATCGGCTATGTCCAGGCGCCGGTGGAGAAGACCGACAGCTCGGGCTGGCTCTACACCTGGGCCTGGGGCGTCCAGAAGGCGACGCGCCACCCCGACGACGCGTGGAAGTTCATCTCCTGGGCATCCAGCAAGAAGTACGAGGACCTGGTCGGCAAGAACTTCGGCTATGCCAACGTACCCGCGGGCAAGCGGTCGTCCACCTATTCCAATCCGGACTACCGCGACACCGCCGGCTCCTTCTCCGAGGAGACCCGCAAGGCGATCCTCGCCGCCAAGCCGCGTGATCCGGGAGTGCAGCCCCGGCCGACCATCGGCATCCAGTTCGTCGATATCCCCGAATTCGCCGATCTGGGCACCAAGGTCGCCCAGGAGATCAGCGCCGCCATCGCCGGAAAGCAATCGGTCGAGTCGGCATTGAAGAAGTCGCAGCAGCTGGCCGAGAAGGTCGGCGAGGAGTACCGATGAGTAATCCGACGACGGCAGTATCCGTAAGCGGCGAGCGGCCACCGACCGCGGCGCCCACCTCCGCACGGCGCCCCGTGGCGCAGCGGAACCGGGCCCGGGAGTGGGCCACCCGGGCACCGCTGCTGCCCGCACTGATCTTCCTGATCGTGGTCACCCAGCTTCCGTTCGTGGCCACCCTGGTGATCTCGCTCTTCGACTGGAACTCGTTCCGGCCCGACCGCCGTGCGTTCGCGGGGCTGGAGAACTACAAGACGGTGCTCAGCGACGACGCGCTGCGCGAGTCCATCGTCACCACTGTGCTGCTGACCGCCTCCGTGGTGATCGTCAGCGTGGTGCTGGGGCTGCTGCTTGCGCTGCTGCTGGACCGCAAGTTCCGCGGCCGGGGCCTGGTCCGCACCATGCTCATCGCACCGTTCCTGCTGGTGCCGGTGGCCTCGGCGCTGCTGTGGAAGCACGCGCTGTACAACCCCGAGTACGGCCTGTTCAACGGCGTGCTCAACTGGCTGGGCGGGCCCCAGCCGGAGTGGCTGACCGATACGCCGCTGATCGCGGTGGAGGCGTCGCTGATCTGGCAGTGGACGCCGTTCATGATGCTCATCCTGCTGGCCGGGCTGCAGAGCCGCCCGCTGGACATGATCGAGGCGGCCCGGCTGGACGGGGCGGGCAACTGGCAGATCTTCCGCTTCCTGACGCTTCCCCATCTGCGCCGCTATCTGGAGCTCGGCACCCTGCTCGGATCCATCTACATCGTGCAGAACTTCGACGCCGTCTTCACCATGACCCGCGGTGGCCTGGACACCGCCAACCTGCCGTACACCATTTACGAAACCTTCTACAACGCCCACGAGTACGGGCTGGCATCGGCCGCGGGGGTCGTGGTGGTGATCGGCACGATCATCATCGCCACCTTCGCGCTGCGCGTGGTGTCGTCCCTCTTCCGTGAGGAGGCGTCCCGCGCATGACCGCCGTGAGCACCCCGGTGCCCATCACATCCGTTCCGGAAGCCACCCGCCGGGCCAAGCGGCGCGGTGCCGCGCTCGGCGTACTGGCCTGGTTCATCGGCATCGTCTTCGTCCTGCCCGTGCTGTGGATGCTGCTGACCTCGTTCCACTCCGAGGCCGACGCCGCCACCAACCCGCCGTCGCTGGCCGCTCCGCTGACCCTCGACGGATACAAGGACTTCTTCGGCGTGGACGGCGGGGCGAGCCCCTGGCCCGCGCTGCTCAACTCGGTGGGCACCTCCCTCTTCTCCACCTGCCTCGTGCTGGTGCTGGCGCTTCCGGCGGCGTTCGCGCTGTCGATCCGGCCGGTGCGCAAGTGGACGGATGTGATGTTCTTCTTCCTGTCCACCAAGATGCTGCCGGTGGTGGCCGGACTGCTGCCGGTGTTCCTGTTCGCGAGGGACATCAACTTCCTGGACAACGTCTGGTTGTTGGTGATCCTCTACACCTCGATGAACCTGCCGATCGCGGTGTGGATGATGCAGTCCTTCCTCGCCGACATCCCGGTGTCGATCATCGAGGCCGCCCAGATGGACGGGGCGCGGCTGCCCACCATCCTGTGGCGGGTCGTCGCCCCGATCGCGGGCCCGGGCATCGCCGCCACCTCGCTGATCTGCTTCATCTTCAGCTGGAACGAGATGCTCTTCGCCCAAGTGCTCACCGGTGTGGTCGCCCAGACCGCCCCGGCGTTCCTGACCACGTTCGTCACCAGCCAGGGGCTGTTCCTGGCCAAGGTGTGCGCGGCGTCGATGGTCATTTCTCTGCCGGTACTCGCCGCCGGTTTCGCCGCCCAGGACAAGCTGGTCCAGGGCCTGTCGCTAGGAGCAGTCAAATGAGGGCCGCAGTCATCGAAGCCCCGGGCAAGGTCACCGTCGCCACCGTCGCGGACCCCACCCCGGGCCCCCGTGAGGTCGTGGTGGACGTGGCGGCCTGCGGGCTGTGCGGCACCGATCTGCACATTCTGCAGGGCGAGTTCGCGCCCACGCTGCCGATCGTCCCCGGGCATGAGTTCGCCGGGGTGGTCGTGGGCATCGGCAGCGGTGTCACCGAACTGGAGGTGGGCGACCGGGTCGCGGTCGACCCTTCCCTGCACTGCCACGAGTGCCGTTACTGCCGGATCGGCCGGGGCAATCTGTGCGACAACTGGAACGCGATCGGGGTCAGCGTCGCCGGCGGGGCCGCCGAGTTCGCGGTGGCCCCGGTGGCCAACTGCGTCAAGCTGCCCGAGCATGTGGACGTGGCCGACGCGGCCCTGATCGAGCCGCTGTCCTGCGCGGTGCGCGGCTATGACGTGCTCAACGGCAACCTGGGCGCCGAGGTGCTCATCTACGGCTCCGGCACCATGGGGCTGATGATGCTGGAGCTGGCCAAGCGCACCGGCGCCGCCAGCGTGGACATGCTCGACGTCAACTCCGAGCGACTGGCCACCGCCGGCACCCTCGGCTGCACCCGGTCCGCCGCCTCGGCGGACGAGCTGGAGCAGCCGCGCGGCTGGGACGTGGTCATCGACGCCACCGGCAACCAGGCCGCCATTCAGGACGGCCTGGGCCGGGTGGCCAAGGCCGGAACGTTCCTGCAGTTCGGTGTCTCCGACTACGCGACGCGGGCCACCATCGAGCCGTACAAGATCTACAACCAGGAGATCACCATCACCGGCTCCATGGCCGTGCTGCACAGCTATGAACGTGCCGCCGGGCTGTTCGCGACCGGGGTGCTGGACCCGAAGATCTTCATCAGCCACCGGCTGCCGCTGGAGGAGTACCCCCAGGCGCTCGACCAGTTCAAGGCGGGACAGGGCCGGAAGATCGTGGTCGTCCCGTAACCGTACGTGGTTGACGGCCCAGGCCCGGGGCACCAGGCTTGGGCCGTCAATGATCACGGTCGGCGAGAGGGCGGGCAGATGGGCAAGGGCGACGCGGTGGTGGTGGGCGGAGGGCTCGCGGGCACACTGGCCGCGGGGGCGCTCCTCGGCCACGTCGACACGGTCACCCTGGTGGAGCGCGACCGTTACCCGGAGCAGCCCGCCTTCCGCAAGGGCGTGCCCCAGGGACGTCATCTGCATGTCTTCCTCAGCGGCGGACGGCGGGCCCTGGAAGAGCTGTTCCCCGGGCTGAACGGTGAGCTGGAGGCGGCGGGCGCGCATCGCCTGGAGGCGCCGCGCGATGTGATCACCAAGGCCCCCAACGGCTGGCAGCGCCGCTTCCACGAGGGCCGGCACGCCACGACGAGCTGCACCCGGGCGCTGTTCGACGCCACCGTACGGGCGCGGGTGCTGGCCGAAGCCGAGGGATCCGGCACCCGGGTGGAGGTGCTCCAGGGCACCGAGGCCATCGGGCTGCTCGGCGGCGCGGACCGGGTGACCGGCGTACGGGTGCGGGCGCGCGACGCCGGGCGCACCGCCCGGGAGCTGCCCGCCGATCTGGTCATCGACGCCTCGGGGCGTGGCTCGCGCGCCCCCAAGTGGCTGGCGGAACTGGGCGCTCCGGCGCCGCGCGAGGAGGTCGTCGACGCGGGGATCGGCTACTGCACCCAGATGTTCCGGCCCGCCGAACCGCTGGACATGGTGATGGTGATCCAGCCGCGCCCGGACTGTCCGCGCGGCGCGGCATGGTCGCCGGTCGAGGGCGGCAACTGGCTGCTGACGCTCTCGGGGGTGCGCGGCCAGCATCCGCCGACCGAGAGCTCGGAGGTGCTCGGCTTCGTCAAGTCCCTCAACGAGCCCACGCTGTACGAGCATCTGCGGACCTGTGAGCCGGTGTCCCCGCCGTACGGGTTCCGCGACACCTCCAACCGCCGCCGCCACTACGACGCCCCGGGCGCGCTGCCCGAGGGGTTCCTCGCGGTCTCGGACGCCGCCTGCACCTTCAACCCGATCTACGGTCAGGGCATGGCGGTGGCCGTCCTCAGCGGGCTGGCCCTGCGCCGCTGCCTGGCCGAGTCGGGTCTGCGGCCCGGTTTCGCGGCCACGGCACAGCGCGCCGTGGCCCGGGCGAGCGACACCGCCTGGCTGACCGCCGTCGGCGCGGACCGCCCGTACGCCGCGGACGCGGACACCACGCCGCCCGGGGCTGCCGAGCGGCTGCGGAGCTGGTACTTCGGGCGGTTGGCGGACCGGGCGGCGATCGATCCGGTGGTCGGCGCGGCGTTCCGGGACGTCACCTATCTCGCGGCGGGCCCGTCCCGTCTGCTCTCCCCCGGGGTCGCCCTGCGGACGGTGCTGCTGCCGCGGGTCCGTGGCCTGACGGACCCGCCGCTGCGCGTGGAGAGCTGACCCGGGCCCGGGGCTTTGCCGGGGCGGAGCCCCGGACCCCCGCCCCGTGGGCTCCACCGCCCCGGCCCCGGGTCCGGGGGCGCTCAGGCGGTCGCGTCGCGCAAATGCGCGGCGGCCGCCTGCTCCAGGTGGACCAGGTCGCTGCTGACGGTGGCGAAGGTGAAGCCCTGGGCCAGCCGCTTGGCGGCCGTCGCCCCGTCGGGGCAGTGGATACCCGCGGCGATGCCCGCGGTCCGTGCCTCCTCGGCGACCTTCGCCAGCGCCGCGTCGAACTTCTCCGCCACCGAGGTGTCGGTCGAGGTGCGGCCGCCGAGCGCGATGGTGAGGTCGGAGGGGCCGATGTAGACGCCGTCGAGCCCGTCCGTGGCACAGATCTCCGCGGTATTGGCCAGTGCCTGGGCCGTCTCGATCATCACGATGCAGGCGACCTGCTGATTGGACTCGGCCGGGGCGGGGCCCACGCGCAGGCCCGAGCGCATCGGGCCGTACGAGCGCACCCCGAGCGGGGGGTAGCGGCAGGCGGCGACCGCGGCGGCCGCCTCCTCGGCGGTGTTGACCAGCGGGACGATGACCCCGCGGGCCCCGGCATCCAGCGCCTGGCCGATCCAGAAGCCGTCGTTGGCCGGGACGCGCACCATACCGGCGGCGGTGCCGCGGGCGTCGATGGCGGTCATCGCGCCGAGGGTGCCCTTGTAGTCGAGGAGGCCGTGCTGGGCGTCGACGCAGATGTAGTCGTAGCCGAGTCCGGCCAGGCGCTCGGTGCCCACGGGGTTGTCGAGGACGACCCAGTAGCCGATGATCCGCTGGCGGGCGCGCAGCCGGGCGGCGAAGTCGGCGGGGGAAGTGTTCATGCTGTCAGCTTCTCTCGTTCTCTCTCGTTCTCTCTCGTTCTGGCTCAGGAGCTTTCCCGCAAGCGGCTACGGGGTGGGCCATGGCGCGTTCACACCACGGCGTGCACCGGTTCCTCCCCCCGCAGGACGCGCACCACATCGGCGGCCACGGTGCTGCCCATCGCGGCGTTGGCCTGCTGGGTGAACGCGGCGCAGTGCGGGGTCAGCACCGCGTTGGGGGCGGTGAGCAGCGGATTCCCGGCGGGGGGTTCGGTGGCGAACACATCGATACCGGCCGCCGCGAGATGCCCGCTGTGCAGCAGCTCGGCCAGGGCGTCCTCGTCGACGAGCCCGCCCCGCGCCGTATTGATGACGCAGGACCCCGGCTTCATGGCCGCCAGTTCGGCGCGGCCGAGCAGCGGTCCGCCCGAGGGCATCGGCAGGTGCAGGGTGATCACATCGGCGGCCGCGATCAACTCGTCGAGGGTCACGGCCGGCACCCCCTGCTCGGCGAAGACGGCGGCGGGGAGGTGGGGATCGTAGGCGATGAGGTCCATGTCGAAGCCCCGGGCGCGGCGGGCGACCGCCTGTCCGATCCGGCCGAAGCCGACGATGCCGAGGGTGCGGCCGGCCAGTTCGGGCCCGAAGAAGCGGTCCCAGCGGCCGGCGGTGACCGAGGCGTGCGCGGGCACGATACGCCGTACGGCGGCCAGCAGCAGGGCCATCGTCATATCGGCGACCGCGGTGGTGTTGCTCCCGGGGGCATTGACCACGCGAACCCCCTGGGCGGCGGCCGCGGCCAGGTCGATGTTGTCGGTGCCGACGCCGTGTTTGGCGACGACCGTGAGCCCCGGTGCCGCGTGCAGGACGGCCGCCGTCACCGGGTCGAGACCGACGACCAGCGCCTTGACGCCCTCGGCCTCCTCGATCAACTGCCGCTCGGTGAGCGGATGCGCCGCGCTCGCGGTGCGTGCCCGCACCCCGGCGGCCTCGAACACCTCCCATGGCTCACTCGCATGCTGTCCGAAGCTGGGTGTGGTCACCAGGACCTCGTGGCCGGTGGCTGCCCCGGCCTCGTTCGTCTCGCTCAACGCGTTCAACTCCCCACCCCGAACCCGAGGACATCGAGGACCGAATAGATTCCCAGGGCGCCGATGGCCGTACTGCTGACCACCAGCGCGCCGTTCAGCACCGGGTTGCGGCGGAACCGCGGATCGACCTCCGTGGCGCGCAGCCGCCAGACCGCGATCACGACCGCGAGCAGGAAGATCCCGCCCGCGATGCCCCCGACCTGCACCATCAGCACCGGCTCCTGCAGATAGAGGTAGAAGGCGGCCCACAGGGGCGGCAGGACGACGGTGAGCAGGCGGATGACACGCTGCCGGGCCTTGACGTTCCGCCAGTCGAATACGCCGAGCAGTCCGAGGGTGTTGGTCCACAGCCGCGGCACGCTCGCGGTGGAGGCGATGATCGTGGAGTAGAGGACGGCGATGGCGCCGATGAGGAAGAGGTACTTGCCCGCGGGGCCGAGGGTGTCGGTGTACATCCGGGACAGCGTGGTGATCATGTCGTTGCCCTCGGGCACCAGCTTCTGCCGGTGCAGGATGGCCGCGCCGATGATGTAGAAGGAGAGCGTGCACAGGGTGCAGACGACCCATGAGGTGAGTGCGTCGATCCGCATCACCCGGATCCAGCCCTCGGCGCGCCGGGCCCGGGCCTCGGTGCCGTCGTCGGGGCCGGTCCAGCGGGCGTACCCCTTCTCCAGACACCAGTAGGTGTAGGTGGTCATCTCATCCGCGCCGACACCGGTGATGCCGAACATGGCGACGGCGAAGCCGAGTGTCCCGGCGGGGATGGACAGGGTCAGCCCGGAAGCCAGATCGGAGCCGCCGTAGCCGAACTCGGTCCAGGGCAGCCCGACCGCGAGGGCGACGGTGGAGAGGGTGAAGAAGACGACGGTGATGAACCCGGCCTTCTCCACCATTCCGTAGCGGCCCGTGTACATCAGCGCGACGACGGACGCGACCACGATCACGGTCCAGACGGTGAGCGAGGTGCGGCCCAGCGGTGCGCCACCGATCGGGGCGAGGATGCTGAACGCGGCGGCGGTGCCGCCGATCATGCCTCCGCGCTGGAGCATCTTGGCGAAGTCCATGAGGATCCACAGCACATTGATCCAGCCGACCCGGCCCACCTTGGGCGGGACCTGGCTGTAGCCGGCCAGGGCCGTCTTGCCGGTGAGGATCGTCCAGCGGGCCAGCTCCATCTGCACCCACACCTTGACCAGCGCGCTGGCGATGACCAGCCACAGCAGCACGAAGCCCGCCTTGGCGCCCAGGGAGGTGGTGGTGATCAGCTCACCGGATCCGACCACGGCGGCGGAGAGGATCATCCCGGGGCCCAGCCGGCGCACCGTTCCGCGTAGATCGCGCGGCGGCTCCTTGATGTCGCCCGTCCGCAGTGCGTACGGATCGTCGGACGGTGCCTCGCCCCCCGTTCCGACCTGCGCCGGCACACTGTCCGCCGTCATGCGACCTCCCCGCTCCATGCGTGTTGTGAGCGGAACGCTCGCACGATTGCACGTAACACGCAAGACTCTGCGGAGTGTCCGCAAGGAATCAGCGCGGAATGCGCAGACTGATAATGTTGCTCAGGGCTGCGCAGAGTCGCGCAGAGTGAGGGAAGGATGGGGGGCCGCCATGAGCCAGGAGGCCGGTGTGGAGGAGCGCAGACGGCTGCGCGCCGGGGACCGCCGGGAACTGATCGCCCGAATGATCCAGACCGATGGCACGGTCGTCGTGGAGGAGCTGGCCCGCTCGCTGGAGGTGACCCCCTCCACCATCCGCCGGGATCTCGCGCTCCTCACCGAACAGGGCGTGATCGCCCGCACCTACGGCGGCGCGATGAGCGCGGGCCATACCGCCGAGCCCACCCTCGGGCAGCGCAGCGGGCTCGCGGTCGCCGAGAAGGACCGCATCGGGCGCTGGGCGGCCGCGCGGATCGCGACGGGCGACACCGTCATCCTCGACGCCGGCACCACGACCGGACGGCTCGCCCACCATCTGCGCGCCCGTACCGATCTGACCGTGATCACCAGCGGGCTCACCGCGCTGCGCGAGCTGGCCGAGGCGGACGGCGTCGAGCTGATCACCCTCGCCGGGACCCTGCGCCATGTCAGCCAGGGCTTCGTCGGGCCGCTGGCCGAGCTGACCCTGTCCCGGCTGACGGCGGACAAGGTCTTCCTCGGCGCCGACGGGCTGGACGCGCGGCGGGGCATCTGCGAGGCGAGCCTCCAGCAGACCTCGCTCAAGGAGATGATGGCCGACCGCGGCAAGGAGCTGTACGTCCTCGCCGACAGCAGCAAGCTGGGCCAGTCACCGTTCACCGCCTGGGCGCCGCTGGACCGGCCGTGGACGCTGGTCACCGACAGCGGGGCCACCGATGACCAGCTCGGGCCCTTCCGGGCGCTGCCCGACATCGAGGTGATCACCGTCTGATCGACGGGCCGCTCCGGTGCGGGTGAGGGGGCCGGGAGCCTGGCTCCCGGCCCGCTCGGGTCAGTCCCGGTACATCCGCGGTGCGGCGGTCACCGCGCCCACCAGGCCGAAGCTGTCCTCGACCTCGGCCTTCTCGGCGGTGTTCGGGTAGGGGTTGGTGCAGGAGGTCCCGGCGGTGGAGCCGGACATCAGGCTCGAACACGGCCCTGGCTTCATGTCCGGCAGGCCGAGGATATGGCCGAGCTCATGCGAGGAGATCCGCACCGTGTTGTAGCCCTCGTCGACGGCCTGGCGGCCGAAGTAGATCGTGCCGCGGCCCAGTCCGGTGGACAGCGTGCGGGGCCAGCCGTTGTCCGCGATGATGCGGACGTTGGCCTGCTGCCCGGACGCGGCCGGCTTCAGCTCCACGTTGGCCACGCTCTCGTTCCAGATCGCCGCGCCCTTGGAGACGGCGTCCTTGAACTCGGCCGCCCCGCTGGCGTCGTACGTCACGACCCGCGCGGCGGCCGTGTGCTCCGCCGGGGCGGCGGAGGAGGGAGCGGCCACGGCCTGTCCGGCCGTCAGGGCGAGCACCGCCGTCACCGCGGCGGGTAAGGCACGGACGAACTTGCTGGATCTCACGATCGGCCTCCTTGTGGGGGAAGGACGGACAGAGCAAGTGGGCATGAGCATGGCACGCCGCCCATCTCATCGGCCACTGTGCCCACACACCTTGCCTCATCCGGCCGGTTGTCCACAGGCGGTCACCGCGGGTTCCGGCGGGCCCCCTAGAATCGGCGGATGGCTCTTCCCGACACCGGCCCCGATACGAGCGCCGCGCTCGGCACCGATGCGAGCGAGGCGCTCGGCGTGCTGCACCGCGTCTTCGGTTACGACTCGTTCCGGGGAGGTCAGCAGGAGATCATCGACCATGTCGTGGCCGGTGGTGACGCGCTCGTCCTCATGCCGACCGGCGGTGGCAAATCGCTGTGCTACCAGATCCCGGCGCTCGTGCGGAAGGGCGTCGGCGTCGTCGTCTCCCCCCTGATCGCGCTGATGCAGGACCAGGTCGACGCCCTGCGGAACCTCGGGGTGCGGGCCGGGTTCCTCAACTCCACCCAGGATCTTGACGAGCGGCGGATGGTCGAGGCCGAGTTCCTCGCGGGCGAGCTGGACCTGCTCTATCTCGCGCCGGAGCGGCTGCGGGTCGAGTCCACGCTGCGGCTGCTGGACCGGGGCACGATCTCGCTGTTCGCCATCGACGAGGCGCACTGTGTGGCCCAGTGGGGCCACGACTTCCGGCCCGACTATCTGGCCCTGTCCGAGCTGCATGAGCGCTGGCCCACCGTGCCCCGGATCGCGCTGACCGCGACCGCCACCGAGGCCACCCACTCGGAGATCGCGTCCCGGCTGAAGCTGCAGGACGCGCTGCACTTCGTGGCCAGCTTCGACCGTCCGAACATCCAGTACCGGATCGCCCCCAAGAACGAGCCCAAGAAGCAGCTGCTGGAGCTGCTGCGCACCGAGCACGCGGGCGACGCGGGGATCGTCTACTGCCTGTCCCGCTCCTCTGTGGAGAAGACGGCCGAGTTCCTGGTCGCCCAGGGCATCGACGCAGTGCCGTACCACGCGGGGCTGGACGCGCGGATGCGCGCCGAGCACCAGGCGCGCTTCCTGCGGGAGGACGGTCTGGTCGTGGTGGCCACGATCGCCTTCGGCATGGGGATCGACAAGCCCGATGTGCGGTTCGTGGCCCATCTGGACCTGCCCAAGTCCGTCGAGGGCTACTACCAGGAGACCGGCCGCGCCGGGCGGGACGGGCAGCCCTCCACCGCCTGGCTGGCGTACGGGCTCCAGGACGTCGTCCAGCAGCGGAAGATGATCGACACCTCCGAGGGCGACGACACCCATCGGCGCCGCCTCGGCGCCCATCTCGACTCGATGCTGGCGCTGTGCGAGACGGTGGAGTGCCGCCGGGTGGGGCTGCTGGCCTACTTCGGCCAGGAGTCCACCCCCTGCGGGAACTGCGACACCTGCCTCACCCCGCCGGAGTCCTGGGACGGCACGATCGCCGCGCAGAAGCTGCTGTCCACGGTGGTGCGGCTCAAGCGGGAGCGCAACCAGAAGTTCGGCGCGGGGCAGATCATCGACATTCTGCTCGGCAAGAAGACGGCCAAGGTCATCCAGTTCGACCATGACGCCCTCTCGGTGTTCGGCATCGGCACCGAGCTGCGCGAGGCCGAATGGCGCGGCGTGGTACGGCAGTTGCTGGCACAGGGACTGATCGGCGTCGAGGGGGACTACGGCACGCTGGTGCTCTCCGACACGAGCTCGGAGGTGCTGGGCCAGCGGCGCGAGGTCAGGCTGCGGCGTGAGCCGGAGAACGCTGCGCGCGCCGCCAAGGGGAAGACGGGGGCTTCGGGGAAGTCCAAGAAGGCCCCGGTGGATCTGCCGGAGGAGGCCGTGCCGGTCTTCGAGCGGCTGCGCGCCTGGCGTGCGGCGACCGCGAAGGAGCAGGGCGTACCCGCGTATGTGGTCTTCCATGACGCCACCCTGCGCGAGATCGCGATCCTCTCCCCCACCACGCTCGATGAACTCGGCACGGTGAGCGGGGTCGGCGAGAACAAGCTGGTGAAGTACGGACAGGGGATCCTCGACACCCTGAACTCCTGACGATACGTCAGCCCCAACGGGTTACCCGTGAGTGTTACCTGAGGTAACGTCGGTCCGTGCCACAAGACGGTGGCCGCCGGGGGCTGGGGTGCTCCGGCGGCCACTCATCTCCTCACGCCGTTCTCGCGCCGTTCCTCACGCCGTACGCGGGCTGTCCTACAGCTCCTTGATGCGGATGTCGCGGTACGAGATCACATCATCGGTGCTGTGGACCTGGAGACCGATGTACCCGGAGGAGTACCGACGGCCGTCCGTGCCGGGGTCGTCCCCGCGCGGCGGGGTGAACTCCTGGCCACCGGTGTTCTCGAACTCATTGAGCAGCACACCGTTGCGGTAGATCGAGTAGTGCTGACCGACCACGCGGATCTCGTAGTCGTTCCAGCTGCCCTTGGGAGTGACCCCGGCACCGGCGAGCCCGACCCGGTCGAAACCGTAGATCGATCCGGTCTTGTACATGTCGCCGTCGGGGCGGTCGAGGATCTGCACCTCGTGCCCGTATTTGATGGCGACCCACTCCGGACGGGACTCCTCGGGGTGGTCGTGCACATAGGGGAAGCGCACGAAGACACCGCCGTTGGCATTGCCCGTCCCGGGTGCGTCATCGCGGAACTGGAGCTTCAGCGAGAAGTCGTCGTACGTCCGCTGCGGGAACCACAGCATGCCCATGCCCTCGACCGAGGTGCTGCTGGTGATGCTGCCGTCGTCATTGAGACCGAAGGCCCCGCCGCCCACGTGCTGCCACTTGTCGTAGGACTTCTTGGTGCCGTCGAACAGCGGACGGTAGCCCTCGTCCTGACCGGGCTTGCCGATCCCGGACTGCTTGGCCGCCTTGTTGATCGCCCGGTACTCGCGCTGGTCGATCACGCCGTCGGTGAGCAGCTTGTCGGTGACGGAGGTGACGTGCTTGAGGAAGAGGGCGTGGGAGGACCAGTCCTTCTCGTCCTCGATCAGCTCATTGATGGTGCAGCGGCTACGGGTGATGCGGTTGGGGACGCCGCTGTCCACCGTGCCGACGATCACCGTGAGGCGCTCGTCCCACTCCGGACACGCGGGTGCGGGCACCCCGCCGCCCTCGGCCACGGTGAACGCCAGTTGCCGCGCCTCGGAGGTGTTGCCCGCCTTGTCGGTGGCGCGGAACGCGACGGTGTGGCGGCCCACCCGGTCCACCGCCACGGGGGTGGTGTAGGCGAGATACGGACCGCTGTCCAGGGAGTACTCGACCTTCTCCACCCCGGAGTCATCGTCGGCCGCGGTGAGCGTGACCTTGGCGCTGCCGACATAGGCACCGTCGGAGTTCTTCGTTCCGTCGACCGTCGCGGAGACCGCCGGGGGTGTGGTGTCCTCGGCCGGCGGGGCCACCACGGTGAAGTCCACCGACTTCACCTCCGATACGTTCCCCGCCTTGTCCGCCGCCCGGTAGCGCACCGTGTGGGCGCCCGCGTCATGGACCATGACCGGACCGGTGTAGGGCTGGAACTCCCCCTGGCCCAGGGCGTAGTCGATCCGGTTGACCCCGGAGCCGGTGTCGGAGGCGGTGATGGTCACGGTGGCCATGCCGATGTACGCACCGGACGGGTCCTTCTCACCGGAGACGGTGGCGGAGGTCTCGGGCGCCGTGGTGTCGTCCGTCGGCGGGGCCACCACGGTGAAGTCCACCGACTTCGCCTCCGATACGTTCCCGGCCTTGTCCACGGCCCGGTAGCGGATGGTGTGCGCGCCCACCTGGTGGACCATCACCGGAGCGGTGTACGGCTGGAACGCCCCGTCTCCCTCCGCGAACTCGATCCGGTCCACGCCCGAGCCCTCGTCGGTGGCGGACACCGTGACGGTGGCCATCCCGATGTAGGCGCCGTCCGCGTTCTTCTCCCCCTCGACCTTCGCGGAGGCGTCGGGCGCGGTGGTGTCCTCGCCACCGCCACCGTCGGTGACCACCAGAATGCCCTGCATCTGGCCGTGACCGGGGATGGTGCAGTGGTAGCGGTAGCGGCCGGGGCTGAGGGTGACCTCGGCGGTGTGCTTGCCGCCGCTGTCGTCCGAGGGGTTGGCGAGGATGTTCAGCGGGACGTCGTTGTTGTACTCGGGGTCGGAGACGTCGAACGTCAGGGTGTGCGGCATCCCCATGGTGTTGCCGGTGGCGGTGCTGTTCTCGAAGACGATGGTGGTCTTCCCGGCGACCGCGGTGGTGGGCGCCGAGGCGTACTTGGTGATGTCGTCACCCGCGGTCCAGGTGAGGGTCTGCTGTGCGGCCTGCCGGGTGTCGTTCTGCCCGTGGGCCGCCGTCGCCGTCGCCGAGCTCAGCCCGAGGATCATGAGCAGCGCGGCGAGGAGGGGCAGCCAGGGTCTGCTGGGTTTGGGGCGCCTTCGTTTCACGGTCACTCCGCCTTCCTGGCCAGATCCTGGGCGAGCGGAGTGGGCTCGCCGCCGGTGTAGGTGATGTGCCACAGCGCCGACTTGGAGTCGGAGGTGAAGAAGCCGCGCCCGTAGTCGAGGACGTAGAGCGAGCCGTCCGGGGCGAACTTCCAGTCCATGAGGTTGCGGATGCCGTCGGCGCCCACCGGGATGATCTTCTTGAGGGTTTCGGCGTGCACCGGCAGCCCGCCCTTGCCGACGGTCTTCGGGTCGGTCACCACCGCGTGGCGCGGCTGGTCGGCGTCGTAGAAGTCGCCGACGAACCACTTGCCGTCCCAGTAGGCGGGCCACTTGGTGGTCGATTTGCTGTCGGCGTCGTAGCGGTAGACCGGGCCGTTCATGGTGGCCTGCCCGCCGCCCTTGAGCCACGGCAGCAGGTACTTGGCCTCCGACACCTTGTAGCTGGGGATGCCGCCCGCGTCCCGCGGATAGTCGGGGGCGCCGCCCTGGGGCGAGTACCAGATGGTGTTCCCGGTGATGGGCGGCAGGTTCACCAGACCGTTGTTGTTGGGCGACTCGTTCTTGGGGTGGTCGCAGTCGTACCAGCCCAGCGGCTTGCTGGGATCGGGCAGATTGCGGTCCCGGTAGGGCTGCTTGTTGCCCATGCAGAACGGCCAGCCGTGGTTGCCCGCCTTGGTGATGGCGGCGAAGGTGTCGTACTTGGCCGGACCCCAGGTGGTGCTGGGCTCGCCCGCGTCGGGGCCGACCCATCCCGCGTACAGGATGTCGGTCTTCTGGTCCACGAAGATCCGGGCCGGGTTGCGCACACCCATCACATAGATCTCGCCACGGGTCTTGCCCCCGCCCTCGTCGGGCTCCTTACCGGTGAAGAGATTGCCCTCGGGGAGGGTGTAGGTGCCGTCGTCCTCGGGGTGGATCCGCAGGATCTTGCCGTTGAGGTTGTTGGTGTTGCCCGCGGTGCGGCGGGCGTCGGAGAAGGAGACACCCTTGTAGTTCGGCTGCGGGTTGTTGCCGGAGTAGCCGTCGCTGAACTGCGAGGAGTTGTTGTCCCCGGTGGCGATGTAGAGATTGCCCTTGGAGTCCCAGGACATCCCGCCGCCCGCATGGCAGCAACTGTGGATCTGGACCGGCCAGGACAGCAGGACCTTCTCCGAGCCCAGGTCCAGTTTGTTGGTCTTCAGGTCCAGGGTGAACCGGGAGACGCGGCGCTCGGCCATCTGGGTGTCCCGGTTGATCCGGGAGTGCGGGGTGTAGTGGAGATAGACCCAGCCGTTGTTGAGGAAGTCCGGGTCCAGCTCGATACCGAGCAGCCCCTCCTCGACCTTGATCAGCTCATCGCCGCCGCCCTTGTTGCCGAAGACGGTCAGGGCGCCCGCGAGCGTCACCTTTCCGGTGGCCGGGTCGTAGACATGGATCTGGCCCTGGCCCTTGCCGATCTCCGGGTCGTTCCAGTCGGTGACCACGGGCGCGCTGTTGTCACCGCCGCCGCGGCCGATGTAGAGCACCCGGCCGTCCTTGGCGACGACGAGGCCGTGCGGCTCGCCGATCTGGTCCGACTGGCCCGGCTGATTGGGCTTGGTGACCCGCTCGGCCTTGTAGTTCGCGTCGATGGTGGCCTTGCAGTCGCCGCGGGAGAGACGGGTGGTCCACAGCAGCGCGCCCCGCAGATGGGCGCGGAAGTCGGTCTCCTGGAAGGTGGCGACGGTACCACCCATTCCGGTGTAGAAGGAGCGGCCGCCGTCGTAGTCACGGCACCAGGAGATCGGGTGGTCCCAGCCGTTGGCGCCGGTGCCCGGCTGGTAGCTGGACTCGCGGACCCGGGCCACGGTGTGCACCGTGCCGGAGGGGTTGTCCTTCCAGTTGAGCCAGGTGTCCGTGCGCTTCCACTCCAGCGGCAGCTCCTTGGTGGCCGGGTGGACGCGGTCGCCGACCTCCACCACGGCCCGCTGCGCGTTGCCCGGGCTCGTGGCCGCCGGGCGGGCGCCGATCAGCCCGCTGTACCAGTCGGAGTACGGCTCGTTGCGGGCCGCGTCATGGATGCCGAGGAAGCCACCGCCCGCCTTCATGTACGCCTCGAGCCCCGCTTCCTGCTCGGGGTCGAGCACATCGCCGGAGCCGGTCAGGAAGACCACGGCGTTGTACTTGCCGAGCTTGGGCTTGGTGAAGACCGAGGCGTCGGCGGTGGCGTCGACGGTGAACCGGGTCGCCGCGGGGCCCTGGTTGCCGATCTTCTCGATGGCCTCGATGCCCGCGTTCACCGTGGTCGGTTCGTCCCCCGCCGAGCCGTGGAACACCAGCACCCGGACGTTGTCCCCGCCGGGCGGGGACGGCAGCGTGAGTGGCGCACGATCCTCGGGCCGGGCGCTGGCGGGGCTTCCGCCCAGCAGGGTCGCGGTGAGCGCGCCGAAGAGCAGCGCCGCCACCCCCGCGCGTCTCTTCCGCAGCCGACCGACTGTCAACCCTCTCCATTTTGAGAGCATTTGGTACGGTTTGTCCCGCATGGGTCACCCATCCCTCTCACATCACGGAAACCACCGCTGAAGGAAGCTAGACGGCTTTTCGCAACCCGCCAATAGCTATGACCGCAACTCAACGAACTTTGTCCTGAGTGTGGATGAACGGGCCGCCCCCGGCTACCGTGAAAGCACCCCGGGGCATCTGCGCATCGTCAACGGCAGGGGATCCACAGCGATTTGGGAGAACGATGAGCGACGCACCCGGCATCACCTCCAGACGCGGTCTCAGCAGACGGCTCTTCACCGGCGGCGCGGCCGCCGCGGCCGTCGGACCGCTGGCCCTCACCACCTCCGCCGCCGCGAAGGCGCCGAAGACCCCGTCCGGCACGGTCCGGACGGCGACCGCGGGCGGGGCGGTCCGCCATCTCAAGCTCTACGCCGAGAAGCTGCCGGACGGCCAGATGGGCTATGGGCTAGAGAAGGGCAAGGCCACCATCCCCGGTCCGCTGATCGAGCTGACCGAGGGCGACACCCTGCACATCGAGTTCGAGAACACCATGGACGTCACGGCCAGCCTCCATGTGCACGGTCTGGACTACGACGTGGCCAGCGACGGCACCCAGCTCAACCGCAGCGCCGTGGAGCCGGGCGGCACCCGCACCTACACCTGGCGCACCCACGCCCCGGGCAAGCGCGCCGACGGCACCTGGCGGCCGGGCAGCGCGGGCTATTGGCACTACCACGACCACGCGGTGGGCACCCCGCACGGCACCGGCGGCCTCCGGAAGGGGCTGTACGGCCCCGTGGTGGTGCGGCGGGCTGGCGACATCCTGCCGGACAAGCAGTTCACCATCGTCTTCAATGACATGACGATCAACAACAAGGCGGGGCATGAAGCGCCCGAGTTCCGGGCGACGGTGGGCGACCGCGTCGAGATCATCATGATCACGCACGGCGAGTACTACCACACCTTCCATATGCACGGGCACCGCTGGGCGGACAACCGCACCGGGCTGCTGGCAGGCCCGGACGATGTGAGCCGGGTCATCGACAACAAGATCACCGGGCCGGCCGACTCCTTCGGCTTCCAGGTGATCGCCGGGGAGAACGTCGGCGCCGGCGCCTGGATGTATCACTGCCATGTCCAGAGCCACTCCGACATGGGCATGGCCGGGCTGTTCCTGGTCGCCAAGGCCGACGGCACCATCCCCGGCCACGACCCGCATGGGCTGTCCGCACACCAGCACGGATAGGCGCGGAAACGATCGCGACGGGGCGGGCCGCCGGGCCCGCCCCGTCGCTTTGTCGCCGTATTGCCGCCGTATCGCCCCGTCAGGCGGTGTGCAGCCGCAGGCCGTACACCGACAGGATCTCGTTGATCGGCTGGTACCAGGTCTCGCCGCCACTGGAGCAGTTGCCCCAGCCGCCCGAGGTCACGCCCTGGGCCTGGTCGCCGCTGATGAACGAGCCTCCGGAGTCACCGCCCTCGGCGCACACACTGGTCTTGGTCATCTCGTACACGGCGCCCTGGCTGTAGTTCACGGTCTCGTTCTTGGCCAGGACCGTGCCGCAGTGCCAGTGGGTGGTGGAGCCGGAACGGCAGATGGAGGCGCCGATCGGGGCCTCGGCGGAGCCGCGGACCAGCTGGTCGGGAACGGTACCCCAGCCGAGCACCACCGGCACGGTCCACCAGCCGCTGCCGACGCTGACGTAGGCGTAGTCGTTGCCGGGGAAGGAGGAGCCCTGGAAGTTGCCGATGTACGAGCCGTCCCAGCCGCTGACGGAGCCCCCGGCCTGGCCGCAGTGTCCGGCGGTGACGAAGCCGCCCTGGACCGAGAAGCCTATGGAGCAGCGGACGTTGCCGGTGTAGTACGGGTCGCCGCCGACCGTACCGGCGGCGAAGGTCGTCGGCGCCTGGGCGGGGGCCTTCTCGACGGTGACCGGGACCGAGGACGAGCGCTCGGCCTCGCGGAGGAAGGCGCGCACGGCGGCGTCGCGCTCGCTGCCCTCACGGACCTTGACCACGACGCCGCCCGCGCGGGGGTCGGCGCTCCAGCTGCTCACCCCGGCCGGGGCGGCCTTCTTACGGGCCTTGTCATCGAGGCGCGCCTTGGCCGCGTCGAGCGCGTCGGCGCTGTGCTTCACGATCCGGGTGGTGGCGCCCGTGGCCCGTACCGGCGCGGTCCGCTCGGCGCTGGTGACGCCGACGACCAGCTTTCCGCTGCTCGCATCGAACCAGGAGCCGCCGTAGGAGGCGCCCGCGGCACGCTCGGCCTTGGGCTCCAGCTTCATGGCGGCGGCCTCCTGGGTCAGCCGCTCGCGCGCCTGGTCCGCGGTCAGGCCGAGGTCCCGGCCGAGCGCGCGGACGAGCGTGGCGGACGGCGCCGACGCGGCGGCGGGCTCCGCCGCGGGGGCGGCGGCGCCGGATGCCGCTGCGGCGGTCGAGAAGGCCCCGCCGGCGCCCGAGAGGGCACCGAGGACGAGGAGTGCGGACAGTCCGGCACGGACAACGGGCTTCCGTCTCATGGAAGTTCCCCTTCGGTTCGGCAGGTGAGAGCGCTTTCACGTGTCGATCGCGCCGAGCCTAGCGAGCCACGGGGGAAAGTCCAGACCAAGACCGTGATCGGTCACACTCGGAAACGGATGCCGCGGCGGGCTCAGGTGGCGTCGTCCGGATTCCAGTTGAGCAGCCGCACTTGGGCGACGGTGCGGACATGGCGGCGCATGGCCGCGGCGGCGGCCTTGGGGCGGCGCTCGGCGATGGCGTCCAGGATGCTCTGGTGCTGGCCGAGCGAACGCCTGGGGCGGCCGGGCTGGCGCAGCGACTCCTCGCGGCTCTCGGCGATCTGGTCGGCGATCGAGCGCATGAACTCGCCGAGCAGCGGGCTGTGCGCGGCCGCGGTGACGGCGGCGTGGAAACGGCGGTCGCCCTCGACGCCGTGGCGCCCGGACTCGATCTCGTCCTCCATCCAGATCAGGGCCTGCTGGAGGGCCATGAGGTCGTCGTCGGTGCGGCGCTCGGCGGCGAGTTCGGCCAGCTTGGTCTCCAACGCCTCGCGGGCGTCGAGCACATCGGGCAGCCTGCGGCGGCGCTCCACCAGTCGCTCGACGGGCTCGGTGTCGAGGCTGTCGCGCAGCAGGCACATACCGCCGCCCTGGCGCACCTCGACCAGCCCCTGCACCTCGAGGACGACGATGGCCTGCTTGACGGAGGCGCGGCTGATGCCGAGGCGCTGGGCCAGCTCGCGCTCGGTCGGCAGCCGGTCGCCCGCGCGCAGCCCGCCCTCCTCGACGTAGGCGCGCAGCCTCTCCAGCACCTGCTCGTACAGACGCTGACGGTTCATCGGGCGCAGCGCATCCCCGGCCATACGGGCTCCCCCATCGCGGTTTGTGATGGCCCCGATTCGCAGCGTAGCACTGGGTGGAGGGATGGTGCGGTGGTCTGACGGACCGGTGGAGCATTGGTCAATTGGCTGAGCCAATCTGCCACCGATGTCTTGACTGCTGAACCACCCGGCCCCCAACGTGAGTCAGCCAGCAGGCCACTTGGCCCGACCGTCCCCGGTCCGCCGACCGGGTCCCCGTGACGGGAGCCGTCGATGTCCGACGAATTGATCTCGATACTCGTGCTGGTGGTGGTCTTCGTCATCGCCACCACCCGTTCGATCAACATGGGCGCCCTGTCCTTCGCCGCCGCCTTCGGCGTGGGCGAGCTGGTCGCCGACTTCAGCGCGGACCACATCTTCGCCGGGTTCCCGGGCGATCTGTTCGTGGTCCTGGTCGGGGTGACGTATCTGTTCGCCCTCGCCCGGGCGAACGGCACCACCGACTGGCTGGTGCACGCCTCGATCCGGATGGTGGGCGGGCGGGTCGCGCTGATCCCCTGGGTGATGTTCGCGATCAGCGGGGTGCTGACCGCGATCGGCGCGGTGAGTCCGGCGGCAGTCGCGATCGTCGCCCCTCTCGCGCTCTCCTTCGCCGCGCGGTACCGCATCAGCCCGCTGCTGATGGGGGCCATGGTGGTGCACGGCGCCCAGGGCGGCGGCTTCTCCCCCATCAGCATCTACGGCTCGATCGTCAACGGCATCGTGGACCGGGAGAAGCTGCCCGGCAACGAGGTCACGCTGTTCCTCGCGAGCCTGGTGGTCAACCTGATCATCGCCGCCGTCGTCTTCGTCGTCTGCGGCGGGCTGAAGCTCCCCAGGACCGCCGTCGCCGCCGGGGAGGAGCGGGCGGACGGGGCCGGGGAGGCACCGGCCGACGCGGAGGGCCGTCTCACCCCGGCCCGTATCGCCACGCTGAGCGCGCTGGTGGTGCTGGTGGTCGCGGTGCTCGCCTTCGACCTGGACGCCGGGCTCACCTCGATCACCCTCGCCGTGGCCCTGAGCGTCTTCTGGCCGGACCACGGCAAGAAGGCCGTGAACGAGGTCACCTGGCCCACCGTGCTGCTGATCTGCGGTGTGCTCACCTATGTCGGGGTGCTGGACGAGATGGGCACCATCGACTACGCGGGCAAGGCGGTCAGCGACATCGGGATTCCGCTGCTCGCCGCCCTGCTGCTCTGCTACATCGGCGCGATCGTCTCCGCCTTCGCCTCCTCGGTGGGCATCATGGGCGCGCTGATCCCGCTCGCCGTTCCCTTCCTGGCCCAGGGCGACATCGGCGCGGTGGGGATGATCGCGGCCCTCGCGGTGTCGGCGACCGTCGTCGACGTCAGCCCCTTCTCGACCAACGGGGCGCTGGTGCTGGCCAACGCGCCGGATGTGGACCGGGACCGGTTCTTCCGGCAGTTGATGGTCTACGGCGGGATCATGGTGGTCGCGGTGCCCCCGATCGTCTGGCTGGCCTTGGTGGTCCCCGGCCTCGGCTGAGCGGGCCGACGGGGAATCCCACCCAGGGTCCAGCCCTCGGGTTCAGTCCGCGGGTCCAGCCCACCGGTCCACCCCGCGCGTCCAGCCCGCGGGTCCAGCCGCCCACCGGGCCATCCCGCGGGGTCAGCCCACCGGTCCAGCCCGCGGGTTCAGCCGGGCGGCAGCGGAACCCAGCGGGATTCCCCCGGGGCGACGCTCAGCGAGCGGTCGGCGAGCCGCACCTCGATCGGGGACTCCTCCGAGTCCGGCACACTGATCCACAGCCTCCCGGCCCGCACCCGCAGGGCGACCCCCCAGTGGCCGCGATAGCGCACCGAGAAGCGGTACTCCGACAGCCCGGACAGCTCGGGGAGCGGCACCGGGTCCAGCCACAGCGCGTCCTCGCGGGTCTCCAGCCCGGTCAGGCCGCGCTGCACCAGATCGAGGGTGCCGCCCATGGCGCCGAGGTGGATGCCCTCGCCGGTGGTGCCGCCCTGGACGTCCGCCACGTCGCCGAGCAGCGCCTCCTGGCAGTGCCGCCATGCCTCGGCCCGGCGCGCCCGCACCAGCACCCAGCCGTGGACCAGCTCGCTGAGGGTCGAGCCGTGGCTGGTCCGGGGCAGGTAGTAGGCCACGGTGGCCCCCCAGACGTCGTCGTCCAGGGCGTAGCCGAGCCGCCGGAAGAGGCCCGCCAGCTCGGCGGGGGCGAAGAGGTAGCCGAGCATCAGCGCGTCGGCCTGTTTGGAGGCCTGATAGCGGTTGACGGAGTCGCCCTCGGACTCCAGGATCCGGTCCAGCCGGCGGATGTCGCCGTAGCGGGCGCGGTAGCCGTCCCAGTCGAGTTCGGCCAGCTCCCCGTAGCCCTCGAACTGGCTGATGATGCCCCGGTGGAAGGGGACCAGCAGCCGCCGTGAGACGTCCTCCCAGCGCTCCGGCTCGGCGCGGTCCAGGCCCACCCGCTCGAACAGCTCGCGGCGGCGCGGCTCGGGCAGGGTGCGGGCCAGCTCCAGGGCCCGGTCGAGCACCCAGGCGGCGGTGACGTTGGTGTACGCGTTGTCGTCGATGCCGGGGCGGTCGGTGCCGGGATAGCCGTCGTGGTACTCATCGGGCCCGACCACCCCACGGATGCGGTACCGCGCGTGGTCCGGATCCAGCACGGCGGTGTCCGCCCAGAAGCGGGCGATCTGCACCAGCATCTCCGCGCCCTTGGTGTACAGGAAGTCGGTGTCGCCGCTGGCCTGGCAGTACTGCCACACGTTGTACGCCACCGCCGAGCCCACATGGTGCTGCAGCCGGGAGTGGTCCGGCAGCCAGCGGCCGGAGCGCGGGTTCAGATGCAGCGTCTGGGTCTCCTCACGCCCGTCGCCGCCGCTCTGCCACGGATACATCGCCCCGGCCCGCCCGGCGTCCGCGGCGGCGCGGCACGCCTGGGGCAGCCGCCGGTGGCGGTAGTGCAGCAGGGCCCGGGACACCTCGGGGAAGTGGAGGTTCAGATACGACAGCACGAAGAGCTCGTCCCAGAAGACATGGCCGCGGTACGCCTCGCCGTGGAGGCCGCGGGCCGGGACGCCCACGTCCAGCTCCGCGGTGTGCGGCGAGAGCGTCTGCAGGATGTGGAACAGGTGCAGCCGAAGGACGTGGCCCGCCTCACCGGGGACCTCCAACGCCGCCTCGCGCCACAGGTGTTCCCATGCGGTGTGGTGGGAGGCGAGCAGCTTCCCGAACTCCGGCGCCCGGGCGACTCCGTCGAGGGCGGCCTGGGTCGGATCGCTCATCGCGGGGTCCTTGGAGGTGTACACCGCCACGGTCTTCTCCACGGTGACCGGAGCGTCCGGCGCGACCGGCACGGTCAGAGTGCGCAGCACCGCGCTCTCGGTGAGCCGCTGCCCGCTGCCGGTGGGCGCGCCGCGGACGGCCCGGGTGCGCGCGGCCATGGCCACGCGCACCTCGGAGGTGGTGGTACGGCAGCTCAGCCAGACGGTGTCGGGGCCCGCGGCGCCGGTGCGACGGTCGATGAGATGGCGGCCGGACAGCGCGGCGTAACGGGCCACGCCGGTGTTGGCCACGGCACTGTCGAGCCCCGACTCCAGCTCGACGGTGCCGGACCAGCCCTCGGCCCGGAAGGTGATGCGCATCGCCGCCAGGTGCGGATCGCCCATGTGGACGAGCCGCTCCTGGTCGACGTGGAGCACCCGGCCGTGCCGGTCGGTGTACCGCAGCCGCCGCAGGAGGGTGCCGTGCCGGAGGTCGAGGGTCTGCCGATAGCCGGTCAGCTCGTCCCCGTCGGGTGTGAGCCAGCCGCCGGTGCCGGCGGGCCGCTGCGGGTCGTGGACGCGGTAGCGCAGCGGGAGCCAGTTCGGCAGGTTGACCAGGTCCTCGTTCTGGACCCGCCGTCCGCCGATCACCGACGTCAGCCGGTTGTAGCAGCCCGCCACATAGGTGCCCGGGTAGTGCGTCTCATCGGCGGCCGCCTCGGAGGCCGCGCCCCGGGTGGCGAGATAGCCGTTGCCGAGCGTGCACAGCGACTCGCGCAGCCGCTCCTCGCCGGGCTCATAGCCCTCGTACTCCCACACCCAGTCCGCCACGGCCGCTCACCGGCTCTCCTCCCTCGACACCCCCATTGTCGTCCGGGCCGCGGGACGTCACCGGCTGCGCCGCGCCCCCGCGCGGCGGGCGCTCAGCAGATCTTGTAGTCGACCCGGCTGCTGTTGTACGAGCAGGTGTCGACCGTGGAGCCGCCGGTCTTGCGGAGGGTGGCCTTGTCGGCGTCGTTGTTCCAGACGTACGCCCGGCGGTCCTGGTACTTGGTGGCCGAGGTGTCGGATCCGATGCCGGTCCGGACGGTCACGGTCTTGCCCGCGCCGAGGGTGTGGCTCGGGAAGGTGTACTTGTGGTTGCTCGCGTCGACGAGCACCCACCCCTTGAGGCTGACCCCGCGCGAGGTGGAGTTCTTGATCTGGACGTACTCGCCGTTGAGGCTGGAGGTGCTCCGGTCGTCCGTGCCGGGCGAGTCGTAGTAGATCTTGGAAAGGTGTACGGAGCCCGCGGCACCGGCGGGCGTCGCCGGGTACAGCAGGGCGAGCGCGCAGCCGGCGGCGAGCGCCGCGCCGATGCGGGCGGTGTATGCGGACATGAGGTCCCCCCTTGCGTCGTGCATGGTGAAGCAGTGGTAACGCAGGACGGACGGGCGGCCGCGCCCGAAGATGGTTTGGAGTCAGCGAGCTGACTCCTTCGGTGCGGCCGTCCGTCCGTCTTCCCCCCACCTGTGTGGAGGACCAGAGTGGACCACGGCTGAACGCGGCGGCAGGGCTGCGCGGCCCTTGCTCCAGGGCCGTATGGCCCTAGCGCGGAACCGGTCCACGGCTCTATCCGGCCCGGGGCCGCAGGGGGTGAGGCGGCGTCAGCGGCCGAACTGGGCACCGCCGTTGATGTGCAGGACTTGGCCGGTGACGTACGCCGCCTCGGGGGAGGCCAGATAGCGGATGGCGGCCGCGATCTCGACGGGCGTCCCGGGCTGTCCGGTGAGCGTCTGCCCGATCTGCTGGGCGATGAACTCGGGCGTGCCGCGCTCACCGAAGAATTCGGTGTCCTCGACATAGCCGGGGGCCACCGCGTTGGCGGTGACGCCCTCCGGGCCGAGCCGCTTGGCCAGCTCGAAGGTGTAGGTGTGCAGCGCGGCCTTGGTGCCGCCGTACGATCCGGGGCCGCGCAGCGCCGCGACCGAGGACAGATGGACGATCCGGCCGCCGGGCCGGGTGAGGTGGGGCAGCAGCGCCTCGGTGAGCAGCACGGCGGTCAGCACGTTGGCCGCGAAGTTCCGCTGGTACTGGTCGGCGATGCCCTCCAGGGTGCCGTCGTTGGAGGCCGCGACATTGCCTCCGGCGTTGGTGACGACGACGTCCACCCCACCGTCCGCCGCGATGAACTCGGCGGCACGCCGGGTCTGCTCGGGGTCGCTGAGGTCCGCGCTGGTCCAGGTGACCAGGTCGGGGCCGTAGGCGGCATTGAGCTTGTCCGCCGCGGTGCGCAGCACCTCGGCGCGGCGCCCGAGGATGACCACCCGGTCCCCTTCGGCGGCGAAGGTCTCCGCGGCCGCCAGTCCTATGCCGGTACCGCCGCCCGACACCACGATCCGTCGCCCCATCACGGGCCTCCTCCATACAGCTTATTGAATTCCAGTCACATCTATGAACCGCACGCTAGGGAGAAAGCGCATTCCCGTCAAGGCTCAGTACCCAACAGGCAGGCTGTTGCCTTGCGTTCACTATTGACAGGTTCTGTTGGAGATGGCGCAATGGCGGCGCCCCACTTGTCCCAGCAACAGCCTCAGTAGCTGTTCCAGCAAGGAGGACATGTGCGTTTTCGTTCATCTTTCGCCAGATCCGTGGTCGCGACCGTGGCCTTGGCGCTTGGCGCGCTCGGTCTGCTGACCGGTCCAGGCCCGGCCGCGGCCGACACCCCCTCCGACGGCTCCCCGGTCGTCCAGGGCCTCCGCGGCGACTACTACCTCCAGTCCGCCCGGGGGCCTTCGACTTCCATGAGCTGAAGGCCACCAGCCTCGACACCGCCCTGGACTTCGACAATCTGGATCCGCGGCTGCAGGCCACCACCGGACGGTCCGACGACGTCAGCGTCCGCTGGACCGGCCAGATCACACCGGAGCGCTCCGGTGCGCACACCTTCTCGATCACCGGCGACAACGGCTTCCGGCTGTGGATCGACGGCAAGCCGGTCATCGACCACTGGGTGGACGACTGGGACAAGGAGCAGACCTCCCAGCCCGTCGAGCTCACCGCGGGCAAGGCGTACGACATCAAGGTCGAGTACTTCGAGCACTACGGCGGCTCCAACCTCCATCTGTCCTGGACCCCGCCGGGCGCGGCCAAGGCGCCCGTGCCCGCGTCCGCCTTCCGGCTGCCCGCCGACTTCGACTACGACGGCCCGGTGGCCAGCGCCGTCCAGCCCGACGGCCGCACCCTGCTGCTGGACTTCGCCCAGCCCCTGACCACTCCCCCGGCCGACCTGACCTCGCATCTGACCGCCGTCATCGGCGGCGCGGCCTGGCCGCTCGGGCGCGCCCGGCTGGACGCTTCCGACCCGTCCCGGCTGCTGCTCGCCCTGAAGGAGCCGGTGGTCGGCCGCGGCGGCGAGGCCGTTGTGCGCTACGACGGCGAGGGCGGGCTGGAGGACGGCGACGGCGCCATCGAGCCGTATGTGTCGTTCGGCGGCAACACGTCGACGTATCAGCTGAGCACCCCCTGGGCCAAGGACGTCGGGCCCGACAACGCGCACCCCGAGTACCCGCGCCCCCAGCTGACCCGCGATCAGTGGCGCAACCTCAACGGGAGCTGGCAGTTCGCCGCCGCGAAGGAGGGGGAGAAGCCCCCCGTCGGGCAGCGGCTCAAGGAGCGGATCCTGGTGCCGTACCCGGTGGAGTCCAAGCTCTCCGGCGTGGAGCGCCATGAGGACCGCATGTGGTACCGGCGGACGTTCACCGTGCCGGCCGACTGGAAGGTGGGCGACAAAAAGCGGTTGCGGCTGAACTTCGACGCCGTGGACTGGCAGGCCGAGGTGTATGTGAACGGCACCCGGGTGGCCGACCACCGCGGCGGCTACGACCGGTTCAGCGCCGATGTCACCGACGCCCTGCGGCCGGGCCGCACCCAGGAACTGATCGTCGGCGTCTACGACCCGACCGACGCGGCCGACGGCGAGAACCCGCCGATGGGCAAGCAGCGTCTCGACCCCAGCGGCATCTTCTACACCCCCTCCTCCGGCATCTGGCAGACCGTCTGGATGGAGCCGGTCGCCACCGATCACGTGGACACCCTCAAGCTGACCCCGGACGTCCCCGGCGAGGCCCTCACCGCCGAGGTCCGCGGGGTGCGGGACGGCGTCCCGGTCACCGCGACCGCCTACGACGGACGGCGCGTGGTCGGCACCGCCACCGGGCGCGCCGGGAAGCCGCTGACCGTCCCCGTGCCCTCGCCACATCTGTGGTCCCCCGACGATCCGCATCTGTACCAGCTGAAGGTCACGGTCGGCCGGGGCACCTCGGCGGACCGGGTGGAGAGCTACTTCGGCATGCGGAGCATCGCCGTCAAGGAGGTGGACGGCAAGCAGCGCACGGTGCTCAACGGGAAGCCGATCTTCTCCATGGCCACCCTCGACCAGGGGTTCTGGCCCGACGGACTGCACACCGCGCCGACCGACGAGGCCCTCGCGTACGACCTGAAGATGCATAAGCGCATGGGCTTCAACTCGGTGCGCAAGCACATCAAGGTCGAGCCCGACCGCTGGTACTACTGGGCCGACCGGCTGGGCCTGATGGTGTGGCAGGACATGCCCGCCATGAACACGGTCACCCCGTCCGAGAAGGCGCAGGCGCAGTACGAGCACGAGATGAAGCGGATGATCGACCAGCACATCAGCAGTCCGTCGATCGCCATCTGGGTCACCTTCAACGAGAGCTGGGGCCAGTACGGCGGCCCGAAGGTGCCCGAGCTCGCCAAGGGCTGGGACCCCACCCGGCTCATCGACGGCGCCAGCGGCTGGAACGACACCGGCAACGGCGACCTCGCCGATATCCACGCCTATCCAGGACCGGGCGATCCGCGCCCCGACGCCTCACGGGCGGGCGTCACGGGTGAGTACGGCGGCCTGGGCCTGGCCATACCGGGACACGCCTGGCCCGTGCAGCACACCTATGTCGGCGTGGACAAGGACCAGTACACCGAGGAGTACCTGAAGCTGCTGGACAAGGTGCGCGAGCTGGTGGCGTGCAACGGCAGCAGCGGGGCCGTCTACACCCAGATCACGGATGTGGAGGGCGAGCTCAACGGGCTGCTCACCTATGACCGCAAGGAGATCAAGCCCGATGTGGAGCGGCTGCGCCGGGCCCATCAGGCACTGATCCGCGACGCGGCGAACCCGGCGTCCATGGAGTGCACCACGTAGGCACACCGCTCGGCCAGGGTGGTGACCCGCTCCGGGGCGCGGCAGCCCCGGGGCGGGTCATTCCGTCGCCAGCGCCTCGATGGCGGCGACCGTACGGTCCACCACCACGTCGTACAGCCTGCTCTGCGCCCGCGGCAGCCTCGACAGCAGCGGGGCGACCACTTCCCGCTCCTCCTGGGGGTAGAGGGCCAGCGCCTCGCTCAGGGCGTCCAGTTTGCGGGCGGAGACGGGTCCGCGGTGGGTCTCGTAGACCGCGTGACCGATGACGGTGGAGCCGATGAGGGTCACCGCCAGCGCGAGATCGTCCTCGGTCAGCCGCAGGGGGCGCAGCATCCGGGTCAGGGTCACCAGGGAGGAGATCCGGGCGGGCTGCTGGGTGGCGGCCATATAGGGGAGCAGCTGGCGGTGGGGCAGCAGATAGTCGCGACTGCTGTGCATCCAGGCGCGCAGCCGCTCCTGCCAGGTCTCCCCCGGCGGATCCTTGTGCTGGGTCTCGGCCAGGACCCGGTCGGCCACGGCCTGGAGGAGATCGTCGCGATCGGGGAAGTAGCGGTAGAGCGCCATGGGGGCGGAACCGACCGCCTCGGCGACCCTCTTGACGGTCAGCGCGACCTCCGGCTCGCGGAGCGCCAGCTCGGCGGCGCTGCGGACGATCTGCTCGCGCGACAGGCGGGGCGGGCGCCCCCGTCCCCTGCGGACGGTCCCCTCCGCGGTCCCGGCCATCCGGTGTCCTTTCGCTCGCCCCCGTCGTGCCAGGGCCCCAAGGCTACGCAAGTCGGCTCGGGTGCCGCTCGTGGCCGTTCGCCGCCTTGAACACCGCCGCGCGCCGTGCCAGCGTGACGACCCGTCCAGCCCGTCCGAGCCCCCGGGAGACCCGACGATGACCCCATCCGACCTGCCCGTGGACATCGTGCGCGCCCGTCGCCACGGCATCGCCGACCTGCTGGCGCGCACCGCGGCGCGGCTGCCCGCCAAGACGGCGGTCGTCGACGGCGCGCTGCGCCAGACCTACGCCGAACTGGACGCGCTGGTGAGCCGGACGGCCGGGGCCCTGGCGGCGCGGGGTGTCGCCGAGGGCGATCGCGTGGTGCTCCTGGCCCGTAACTCCCATGGCTTTGTGGTGGCGTACTTCGCGCTGGCCCGGCTGGGCGCGGTGTCGGTGCCGGTGAACTTCATGCTGACCGCGGCCGAGGTGGCGTATGTCCTGGACCATTCGGGGGCGATCGGGATCATCGCGGGCACGGATCTGCTGGATGTGGCCGAGGGCGCGCTGGCCGAGGCTGCACCGCCCCGGATCGCGCTGCGCGCGGCCCTGGGAGGCGGACGCGAGGGATGGGAGGACTTCGCCGCGCTGGGCGCGGAGCGGGGGCATCCGGTGCCCGATCCCGCCCTGGAGGACGACGATCCGGTCCAGCTGATGTACACCTCGGGGACCGAGTCGCGGCCCAAGGGCGCGATCATGACGAGCCGCAACCTGATGGCGCAGTATCAGACGGCGATCGTCGACGGCGGGATGTCGTCCGACGATGTGGAGATCCATGCGCTGCCGCTGTACCACTGCGCCCAGCTGCATGCCTTCCTCACCCCCGACGTCCAGCTGGGCACTACCTGTCTGGTGCTGCCGGGTCCGGATCCGGCGACGCTGCTGGCCACGATCGAGGCGGAGCGGGTGACCAAGCTGTTCGCCCCGCCCACGGTGTGGATCGCGCTGCTGCGCCATCCGGAGTTCGAGGGCCACGATCTGTCGTCGCTGCGGAAGGGGTACTACGGCGCGGCGCCGATGCCGGTCGCCGTGCTGGCCGAGCTGCGCCGGCGGCTGCCGGGGCTCGCCCTGTACAACCTCTACGGGCAGACCGAGATGTCCCCGATCGCGACCGTGCTGGGCCCGGCCGACCAGGAGCGCAAGGCCGGTTCGGCGGGGCGGCCCGCGCTGAACGTCGAGACCCGGGTGGTGGACGAGGCGGACCGGCCGGTGCCGCCGGGGACGGTCGGCGAGATCGTGCACCGGGGCCCGCACACCATGCTCGGCTACTGGCGGGACCCGGAGCGCACCGCGGAGGCGTTCCGGGGCGGCTGGTTCCACAGCGGCGATCTGGGGGTGCTGGACGAGGAGGGGTGTCTGACGATCGTCGACCGTAAGAAGGACATGGTCAACAGCGGTGGGGAGAACGTCTCGGGGCGCGAGGTGGAGGAGGCCGTCCACGCCCATCCGGCGGTCGCGGAGGTCGCGGTGTTCGGCGTGGAGCATCCGTACTGGATCGAGGCCGTGACCGCGGTGGTGGTGGCCAAACCGGGGCGGGAGGTCACGGAGGAGGAGATCCTCGCCCACTGCCGGGAGCGTCTCGCCGGGTTCAAGGTGCCCAAGTTCGTCCGGCTCGCCGAGGCGCTGCCGAAGAACCCCAGCGGCAAGATCCTCAAGCGTGAACTGCGGGAGATCTACCGCGGCGTGGCGGCGGAGCCGACGGGCGAGAGCGGCGGTTAATATTTGACGTACCAGTTACACAAATTTATGCGACACTGCTGCGGCACCTGGCGTGGATCGGCCGTGCCCCGACGAAGGACCACCGTGACTTCCTTACCTCCGACCCCCGATGCCCCCGGAGCGGCGCCGACCGCCCACCCGCCGCGCTCCGGCGCGGTGGTCGCCGTTCTGGCGTTCGGCGGGATCGTCGTCTCCCTGATGCAGACCCTCGTGGTGCCGCTGATCCCGGACCTCCCGGGACTGCTGCACACCTCGGCCTCGGACGCCTCCTGGGCGATCACCGCCACCCTGCTCGCCGGCGCCGTGGCCACCCCCGTGCTGGGCCGGCTCGGTGATATGTACGGCAAGCGGCGGACGCTGCTGCTCAGCCTGACGATGCTGGTGGTCGGATCGGTGGTGTGCGCGCTCTCCGACGCGCTCGCGCCCATGATCGTCGGCCGGGCGCTCCAGGGCTTCTCCGCGGGTGTGATCCCGCTGGGCATCAGCATCATGCGGGACGAGTTGCCCGCCGAACGGCTCGGCTCGGCGATGGCCCTGATGAGCTCCTCGCTGGGCGTCGGCGGCGCCCTCGGTCTGCCCGGCGCCGCGGCGCTGGCCGAACACGCCGACTGGCATGTGCTGTTCTGGGTCTCGGCGAGCCTGGGCGTGGTGGTGATCGCGCTGGTGCTGGCGCTCGTACCGGAGTCCCCGGTGCGCGGCGGCGGGCGGTTCGACCTGGTGGGCGCCATCGGGCTGTCGGCCGGGCTGCTCTGTCTGCTGCTGGCCATCTCCAAGGGCGCCGACTGGGGCTGGGGCAGCGCGACCACCACCGGACTGTTCGGCGCGGCGGTGGTCGTGCTGCTGCTGTGGAGCCGGTGGGAGCTGCGGGTGACCGGGCCGCTGGTGGATCTGCGCACCACCGTCCGGCGTCAGGTGCTGCTGACCAATCTGGCCTCCATCGTCATCGGCTTCGCGATGTTCGGGATGTCGCTGGTGCTGCCGCAGCTGCTGCAGATGCCCGAGGCGACGGGGTACGGACTGGGCCAGTCGATGATGACCGCCGGTCTGTGCCTGGGCCCGTCCGGTCTGGTGATGATGGCCATCTCACCGCTGTCGGCGCGGATCACGGCCACCTGGGGCCCCAAGGTGTCGCTGATGCTCGGCGCGGGGGTGATCGCCGCCGGGTACGGCATGGGCGTCTTCCTGATGGACGCAGCATGGCAGGTCGTGATCATCTCGTGTGTGATCGGCGCCGGGATCGGCCTCGCCTACTCCGCCATGCCCGCACTGATCATGTCGGCGGTGCCGGTGTCCGAGACAGGCGCGGCCAACGGCCTCAACACCCTGATGCGGTCCATCGGCACCTCGACCGCCAGTGCGGTGGTGGGCGTCGTCCTGGCCCATATGACCACCGCGTTCGGGCCCACCGAGCTCCCGTCCCTGAACGGCTTCCGCACCGCCTTCGTGATCGGCGGCGGCGCCGCGCTGGTGGCGCTCGCGGTCGCTTCGCTGCTGCCGGGCCGCGGGCCGGACCGGCTCACGGCCCCATCGGAGCGGTCCGGCACACCGCAGCCGGTGGCGGGCCGCTGAACCAAGGGCCTACGACAGCCGCCTGTACCCCCCGACCCGCGTGGCGGAAGGGGGATACGGGCGGCTTTGTCGTGGCGGGGGCGCATACGGGCCATCATGTGGACAGCGGTTGACGGAACGGGCCCGTGCGGGGCTGAATGTTGCGGGTGAGGACTGAGCTGCCCCTGGTCACGCGCGACCACATCGACTTCGGTCGGGTGTGGTCCGCCTCCTGTTCCGGCTGACCCGGCAGCGGGCCGTCCCACCGGCCGCCCTCTTTTGGTCTCGGACTCCTCTGATCTCGGACTCCTCTGATCTCAGGGCCCTCGCCTGCCACTTCCGCGCCTGACGCGCCATCACCCCGCGAACCGCGCCACTTTCCGGTTCCGGGGTGCTTCTCCCCTGTTCCGCTCTGCCCCCTTTCCCGCTTCCCGAAAGGTCACCCCATGTCCGTGGAGTTCCTCGGCACCGCCGCCACCGACGACGGCTCGCAGCCCGGTCCGCACTTCGGCGCGGCCTTCGCGGCCGAACCCCCGCCCCGGCTGACGGTGGCCCGGGTGACCGTGGACGATCCGCGGGTCGAGCCGCTGCTGCGCGAGTTGGCGTACGAGTACTCCACCCGCTACGGCAGGGCGGCCGACCGTGAGCTGAACCGCTATCCGGCCGAGGAGTTCGCCCCGCCGCACGGGGAGCTGCTTCTGCTGCTGGAGGGCGGAGAGCCGGTCGCCGGGGGTGCGTACCGGCGGTATGACGGGCGGACGGCCGAGCTCAAGCGGATCTGGACGCACTCGGGCCATCGGCGGCGCGGGCTGGCCCGCCGGGTGGTGGCGGAGTTGGAGCGGTCGGCCGCCGAGCGCGGCTACCGCCGGATCTACCTCACCACCGGGCCCCGCCAGCCGGAGGCGCGCGGGCTGTATCTGGCCACCGGCTACACCCCGTTGTTCGATATCTCGGCCGATCCGGAGACCATCGGCCCGCTTCCCTTCGAAAAGGGGCTGTAGGTCCGGCGGAGTCCGGTCCGCCAACGCCCGTCCGTCCGGCCCTCCGTTCGCCCGCCCGGCCGCTCCGGGCGGACGGGCACATTCCCCCGTTTACGGTTGACCGTTCTGTGTCAACTGTTGGTGACCGCCCCCACGTGCGGTTTTAGGATGCGGTAATTCTGCCGCGACCCGACCGTCCGAAGGCACGCCATGACCAAAGTCCCGAACGTCGATGCACTCCCCGAGCCAACCGTGCTCAACCGCGCGAAGCGACGGCGTCCCGGACTTCTGGTGGCCAATGCGATCGTGCTGGTACTGGCCGCGATGGCGGTCACCACAGTATTCACCAACCCTCGTTTCGAGTGGCACACCGTCGCGAAATACTTCTTTGAAATCCGGGTACTGAAGGGCATCGGGGTCAGCATCGGAATGACCGCGGTGACCATGGCGATTTCTCTGGTTACCGGCACCCTGGTCGCTCTGATGCGGATGGGCGACTCCCGGCTCATGTCCACGGTCGCGGCCGCCTTTATATGGGTTTTCCGCAGCATTCCCATGCTGGTGCAACTGCTGTTCTGGTACAACCTCGCCGCCCTGTTTCCGACACTGTCCCTCGGCATTCCCTGGGGGCCGCGTTTCCTCACCTTCGACTCGAACGACGTCATCGGCCCGCTGACCGCCGCGATCATCGGCCTGACCCTCCATGAGACCGCGTACATCGCGGAGTTGATCCGTTCGGGGCTGCTCGCGGTGCCCGACGGACAGCACCAGGCGGCGTCCGCACTGGGGTTGACGCCGGCTCAGGTCTTTTTCCGCATCACCCTCCCCCAGGCGCTGCGGGTGATCGTGCCACCGATGGGAAATGAGCTGATATCTCTCCTCAAGGCGACCTCCCTGGTCAGCGTGATCACCCTGGCCGACCTGCTCTACTCGGTCCAGCTGATTTACGCCAAGACCTTCCAGACCGTTCCGCTGTTGATCGTTGCCGCCATTTGGTACATGATCATCACCGGCGTCATCACTCTTCTGCAGCAGCGCCTGGAGCGACGTCTGGGACGGCACACCCTGATTTCGGCCAACAAGGCCGGGAAAGTGAAGAGGATCGAGCACTCGGTATGACCGTGGCATCGGAAAAGCAATCGCAGGCCATCGTCTCCCTGCGTGGGATCCGCAAGTCGTTCCGCGGCACCGAGGTGCTGCACGGTATCTCCCTGGATATCCACCGAGGTGAGACGGTCTGTCTGATCGGTCCCTCCGGATCCGGAAAGAGCACGCTGCTGCGCTGCGTCAACCACCTCGAAGTGCCGGACCAGGGCGTGGTGGTGGTCGACGGCAGCGTCATCGGCTACCAGCTGCGCGGCCGCACCCTGCATGAGCTGAGCCCCCGGGAGCTGGCCGCCCAGCGCTCGGCGATGGGCATGGTGTTCCAGAGCTTCAATCTGTTCCCGCACCTGACCGCCCGCGAGAACATCGTGGAGGCCCCGCGCCGGGTGCTCGGGCTCTCCAAGGCCCAGGCCGACGCGCGCGCCGTGGAGCTGATGACCCGGGTCGGGCTCGCCCACAAGCTGGACAGCTACCCGGACAAGCTCTCCGGCGGCCAGCAGCAGCGGGTGGCCATCGCCCGCGCCCTGGCGATGCGCCCCACGGTGATGCTCTTCGACGAGCCGACCTCCGCCCTCGACCCCGAGATGGTGCAGGAAGTGCTCAGCGTCATCAGGGACCTGGCCCGCGAGGGCATGACGCTGGTCATCGTCACCCATGAGATGCGCTTCGCCGCCGATATCGCTGACCGGATCGTTTTCATGGACGACGGCCGGATCGTCGAAGAGGGTGCTCCTGACCTGCTGCTGCGCACCCCCTCGCACGACCGCACCCGTACGTTCTTGTCGAAGGTCTCCCCATGAGCGACGCACGCGCGGCTGCCGGGCCGCACCCGGCTACGATGCCCGCGCCGCTGCGCCGCGCGGGCGGAGAAGCGAATGAAAGCTGTACAGCATGAGTACCGGACTTCCCCTGCCCGCCAAGACCGTCCGGCGTCTGGAGCTGTGGGACTCCTACCGCTCGTACCAGTATCTCGAGGCCGGGGAGGACTTCCGCGCCTTCGAGCTGGCGCCCGCGCTCGGCCGGGTCCCCGGGTCCGCCCTGGAGTGGCGCGAGGAGGTCGAGGCCCGCGCGCGGGACTTCGAGGAGCGCCATCCGGTGGTCTCCGCCCATGACCATCTCTCGCTGCGGCCCGCGAATCCGGGGGACTTCGCCGACTACCGCCGCCAGGGCCGGGAGTCGATTCCCTACGAGGGCATCGCCCACTCGGGGGTGGACCTGTTCTTCGACGGCGGCCCGGCCGCGGTGAGCATGATCCGCTCGCATGCCCCCTGGGACTGGGACGACGCGGTCAGCGATCTGGCCATGCGCCAGGCGGACCTCGCCCATCAGCGGCTGGTGACGCCCGTCCGCACGCTCGAGGAGGCCGACCGGGCACGGGCCGGCGATCAGGTGGGGGTGGTGCTGACCCTGGAGTCCGCCTCCCCCATCGGCAATGACATCGACCGGCTCGATCTGCTCTACGGTCTGGGCGTCCGCCTGCTCGGTCTGGTCTACAGCGAGAGCAATCAGCTGGGTTCGGGGCTCGCCGACGCCGGGGACACCGGTCTGACCCTGCTCGGCCGCCGGGCGCTGCGCCGGATGAACGACCTCGGAATCATCGTCGATGTCTCGCACAGCGGGGACGGGACGGCCCTGGACGCCGTGCGCCGCTCCACCGCCCCCGTGGTGATCACCCACGCCGGGTCGCGGGCGCTGTGGCCGACCCCGCGGATGAAGCCGGACGAGGTGATCCGGGCCTGCGCCGGGTCCGGAGGGTTCATCGGCGTCGAGGCGGCCCCGCATACGACCATCACCGCCCAGCATCCCCGGCACAGCCTGGACTCGGTGATGGAACACATCGAGCGCTGTATCGATCTGGTCGGCATCGACCATGTGGCCTTCGGCCCGGACACCAACTTCGGCGATCACACGGCCTGGCACCGGACGTTCGCCCCGCTGTTCGGCAAGGACGACGCGCATGACGGCAAGGCCCCCGAACTGCCGCCGCACGAGGAGGTCGGGTACGTACGCGGCTGCGAGAACCCCGCGGAGGCGGTCGGCAACATGATCCGGTGGCTGTTCGAGCGGGGCTACTCCGAAGCGGACGTGGCCAAGCTCGCCGGGGGCAACGTACGGCGCGTCGCCGAGACCGTCTGGGGCCGCTAGAACCGGTCCCGCTCTTCCGCATCCGCTACCCCCCCACCTTCCGGAATGGAGCACCCATGCGCAACCGTCCCCATGCCGCCGCATGCGCCCTGCTGGCCTCCCTGACGCTGATCCTGTCCGCCTGTTCGGTGGACGACACACCCGGCGACGCCAAGGCCGAGAAGAGCCATCCGGCGGCCACGCTCGCTCCCGAGCCCAAGGACAGCGCGCTGGCGGCCGAGGTGCCCGAGGAGTACACCAAGAAGACACTGATCATGGGTGTCAGCGAGTACGCGCCGTATGTCACCTTCGAATCCGACGGGAAGATCACCGGGCTGGTGCCCGAACTGTCCGCGCAGCTCTCCTCGTTGCTCGATGTGAAGATCAAGGTGGAGCGGACCAACTTCGACGCGGTGATCCCGGGGCTGAAGTCCGGCCGGATCGACCTCAGCGCCCCCTCCGGCGACTTCATCGAGCGTCAGAAGGAGGTCGACTTCGCCGACTTCGCGCAGAGCAGTGTGACGCTGATGGTGCTCAAGGACGGCTCGTTCCGCCCCAAGAACGGGCTCGAGGTCTGCGGGCACAAGGTCGGCGTCGAAAAGGGCGCGGGAACGCAGAATGTGCTCGCCGCGCAGAACAAGCGCTGTGCCGCGAAGGGCAAGCCGTCGGTGGACGCGAAGCTGTACACCGATCTGCCCGCCGCCTCGCTGGCGCTGCAGAGCAAGCGCGTGGACGCGGTGGCCGCGCCCAGCGCCTCCAACACCTCGGTGAGCCAGAACGCGAAGGACCGCTTCGAGACGCTCGAGCTCAAGGACATGCTGGACCTGCCCGCCGCGTCGGCCATCTACGGCATCCAGGCCAAGAAGGGCACCGGGCTGGCCTCCGTGATCGTCAAGGGGCTGCAGAAGATGTACGAATCGGGCACCTACGCCAAGCTCTTCGGCCAGTGGGGGCTGCCGCTGTCCACGGTCACCCGGCCCCAGCTCGCCCTCAACGGCTCCAAGCAATCCCAGACCCAGTGAGATCTTCCATGGCACGAACCAGTCGGACCCAAACGAGCGGGGACAGAGAGCGGGCGGCCTGGGAGGAGTCCGCCCGGCTGCTGGACGAGCGGGTGTGGCGACGCACCCTGCGCGTTCCGATGCGGGACGGGATCGTGCTGGCCGCCGACCTGTTCACCGCCGAGGAGCGGCCCGGGCCCCGCCCGGTCATCCTCGAGCGGACCCCCTACGGCCGCCGCCAGATGCGCGACTCCGACCGCAGCCGCCACGACGAGCCGGTGCCGGTGCCGGAGGAGACCTCGGCGTTCTTCGTCCGCGCGGGGTACCACGTGGTGCGGCAGGACTGCCGGGGCCGCGGGGACTCGGACGGCACCTTCGTGAAGTACCTGGGCGAGGGGCCGGACGGCGCGGACACCATCGACTGGATCGCCGCCCAGCCCTGGTGCGACGGCCGGGTGGCCATGATGGGGGTGTCCTACTCGGCACACGCCCAGACGGCGGCCGCGGCCGAGTCCCCCACGGGCCTGTCCGCGATGTTCATGGACTCCGGCGGCTTCGCCAGCGCCTACGAGGCCGGGATGCGGATGGGCGGCGCCTTCGAGCTCAAGCAGATCACCTGGGCCTTCCGGCACGGGGAGGAGAGCCCGGAGGCGGAGCGGGACCCGCTGGTGCGCAAGGCGTTCGCGAGGACGGATCTGCGTGACTGGTTCACCGTGCTGCCGTGGCGCACGGGTGTCTCCCCGCTGCGTCAGGTGGGGAGTTACGAGCGCTATCTGCTCGACCAGTGGCGGCATGACGCCTTCGGGGCGTACTGGCGCCAGCCGGCCATCTACGGGCGCGGCCACTACGACCGCTTCCCGGATGTGCCGACCCTGCACATGTCGAGCTGGTACGACCCGTATGTGCGCTCCACCATCGAGAACTTCACCGCCATGGGCCGTCTCAAGCGGTCCCCGGCGTATCTGGTGATGGGGCCGTGGAAGCACGGGCTGCGCTGTGTCACCTTCGCCGGTGATGTGGACTTCGGGCCCGCGTCGACGTTCAGCGGCAATGTGGACACCTCGTATCTGTCCTTCCGGCAGCGCTGGTTCGACGCGGTGCTGGGGACGGCGACCCGGAGTCGATCCCGCGGGTGCGGTACTTCCTGATGGGCGGCGGGGACGGCCGGCGGGACGAGGCCGGGCGGATGCGGCACGGCGGCCGGTGGCACACCGACACCCAGTGGCCCCCGGCCGGGACCCGGGAGACGGCGTTCTACTGCCACACCTCGGGCGAGCTGAGCCGGGAGCGGCCGACGGCGACACGAGCCTGGGTGGAGTACGACTTCGACCCGAACGACCCGGTGCCGACGCTGGGCGGCCAGATCACCTCGGGTGAGCCGGTGATGGTCGGCGGCGCCTTCGACCAGGTGCCGGACGAGCGGTTCTACGGTGCCCGCCCGCCGTATCTGCCGCTGAACTCCCGGCCCGATGTGATCTCGCTGACCACCCCGCCGCTGGAGGAGCCGCTGGTGGTGGCCGGACCGGTCACGGCGCGGCTGTTCATCTCCTCCTCCGCGCCGGACACCGACTTCACGGTGAAGCTGGTCGATGTGCATCCGCCGAACGAGGACTATCCGCACGGCTTCGCGATGAACCTCACCGAGGGCATCTTCCGCTGCCGCTTCCACGAGTCGTTCGAGCGCCCGGAGCCGCTGGAGCCGGGCGAGGTGTACGAGATCGAGATCCCGGCGCCGGACACGGCCAACCGCTTCGAGGCCGGGCACCGGCTGCGGGTGGACATCTCCTCCAGCGACTTCCCCCGGTTCGACGTCAATTCCAATACCGGGGTGCCGGAGGCGGTGAGCCGCCGCAAGGTGGTCGCGACCAACCGGGTCCATATGGACGCGGACCGCTCCTCGGCGGTGCTGCTGTGGACCCAGCCGGGCTGACGGGCCGCGGGCGCGCGGCCGTCACCGCATGATGGTCGCCAGCACGTCCTGCCCCAGCCGGAGCAGGGTGCTGGTGGCCAGCCGGTGGTAGACGTACTTGCCCTCGCGCTCGGACTCGATGAGCCCGGCGTCCCTGAGCTGGCGCAGGGTGCGGGAGACCTGCGTATCGGCGAGCCCCATCCGCTGGGCCAGTTCGGAGGTGGTGATGGGCTCGCCCAGCAGATGGCGGCACACCTCCATCCGGCCCAGGGACGCCAGCGCGGACATCCGGGCCCGCAACTCCGCCTGGGTGAGCTGATCGGCCGTCCCGTCCTCCCGGGCGGCGAACTGGAGCACCACGGGGTGGGGCTCCTCGTCCTTGACGGTCAGATGCGGCCAGACATGGACGGAGGGGAGCAGGAAGAGCGGGCGCGGGCCGATCTCGATCTCGGCGACGGCCAGCTTGTCGTAGCGCACCCGCGCCCCGCCCCGGGAGACCACCGCGGTGGGGCTGAGCCCGGCCAGCACCTCGGCCAGGCCCCGCCGCCGGATGTCGCTGCGGACCCGGGCGGCGGCCGACTCCAGCCGGTCGCGGACCGTACGCCACTCGGAGGCGAAGAACGCCTCGGCGCAGGAGTCCAGAAAGTACAGGAGCCGGCCGCGCAGCCCCTCGGGCGAGGCCACCAGATCGTGGGCCAGCTCCCCCCGCCGGATGGACCGCCGCTCGCACTGGGCGACATAGCGCTCGGCGGCCTCGGGGTCGGTGAGCAGGCGGTGCGCCGGGGGGACGGCCTCACGGAAGCCGAGCACTCCCTGGGAGCACAGTCCCACGAACTCCTCCAGCGGCAGCTTCTCCAGATGGCGAAGCTCGTCCTCGAAGGGCTGGTCCAGCGGGAGCCTCAGCGGAAACAGCAGCCGGCAGCGGAGCCGGGCCCACAGCGGGGACAGGGCGCTCATCTCATGGGCGAGGGAGGGGGAGATCGCCGTCCCGAGCCGGTGCGTCCAGCGCTGGGCCTCGGGGTGGTGGTCGGACTCGGCCATGATGTGCAGCACCGACATGAGCTCGGCCAGCGCCGACCGGCCGACGTACACATCGGCCGGTCGTGCGCGCTGGAGGTTGAGCGTGATCCCCACACCCGCACAGTACTCGGCGGGTGACGCGCCCGGCCGGGGTGTCTCGCCAATCGGCGCCGGACCCCCAGGTCAGGGGCTCGGGGGTGGCCGGGGCCGGTCGCGGGGCCCGGTCAGTCGCGGGGCAGCAGGGGGCCCAGCGGGCCCAGGTCCAGGTTGAGGTCGTCCTCGGTCAGCCCGAAGTGCTCGCGCAGCTCGGCCATGTTCTGCTCCAAGGCCATCAGCGTCAGCCCGAGCTTCTCTATCTGTTCATCGCTGATGCCACCCTGTTCGACGCGGCGCAGCGCCTGCCGCTCCATGAGCTGCCGCAGCAGCTCCACGATGGTGAGCACCAGACCGGCCAGGCTCTTGCGGACCGACTCCTCGTCCACCTCGATCCGGCGGCCGGGCCGGGGAGCGCGGTCATCCGTCATGGCGGACCCCCTGCCTTCCTCCTCGTTCCTCCTCCTCGTTCTCCACCCGTACGGATGCGATCAGTGCGCGCAGGGAGATCCGCACCAGGTCGATGTCGGCGATGGTCAGGGTGATCTCCCCGGCGATCACCACGCCTCCGGCGAGCACCCGGTCGAGCAGGTCGACCAGGGCCACCTCCCTGCGCTCGATCGCACGGGTCACGGCGCCGCCTCCTCCGGCCGGGCCTGGCCTTCGGCCTTCGGCGGACCGGTGAAGGAGTACGGCGGCCAGGGGCCGCTGACCTCCAGGGTGATGGCGGGGTAGCGCTCCCCCAGCGTGGTCACCAGGGCGGTGAACTCCTCGGTGAGGCCGTCGGGCACCAGATAGGAGTTGTTCAGCACCATCCATCCCTCGTACGCGGCCAGCGCGGTGTCCTGCGGTGGATGGGCGGCCGTCGCCACCGCCAGCGCGGCGAGGGAGGCGTGGATCTCCTCCGCGCGCTCGGTCGCCCGCAGATGCGCGGTCTCCTGGTCCTGCCGCTGGGCCCGCCGGCGCAGCAGATAGGCGGTGCCGGGGCTGTCCTCGCTGCCGGCGGGCTCACCCGGGTCGGGCAGGAAGGACCTGGGGTCGACATACGCCTTGACGCCCCACTCGGTGCGGCCCGCCACCCGCCGCAGCGTGGCCGTGAAGTCCTCCCGGCGCTCCTGGAGCATCGCACGGACCCGGTCGTCGTCGTGGTAGAGCGTGGCGAAGCGCAGCGGGATGACCTGGCCCTGGCGGGCCGCGCCGTTGATCACCCGGTGGTGGGCGCGGGCCGTGCGCTCCAGCCACTCCAGGTCCTCCAGATGGCCGCGCAGCGCGTCCTCGTCGAACTCCTCCAGCGGTACGGAGCCCACCACGGCGGCCAGCCCCGCCTTCTCCACCAGGCGCACCGGCTCGTCAGCCACGCCGGTGAGCCCCTGCGGCGGGGCGCCGTCCTCCGGGGCGGCCGTCACCGCGTACAGCCAGGTGGCGAGGGAATCGGTCACCGTTCGTCCTCCCGCTCCGCGCCGCGGTCCACCCCGCGGGCGCCGGGGCCTTCCTCCAGCTCGCCGACGCGCCGCCGCAGCCGCTCGTTCTCCTCCAGGACGTCCCGGGCGCCGGAGGAGAGCGTGGGGTCGTGCTCCCACCAGTCGATGCCCATCTCCTTGGCCCGGTCCACGGAGGCGACCAGCAGCCGGATCTTGATCGTCAGCAGTTCGATGTCCAGCAGATTGATCTGGATGTCACCGGCGATGACGATGCCCTTGTCGAGCACTCGCTCCAGGATGTCGGCCAGGCTGGAGGGCTCGGATCCACGGCGGGCCGGTTCGCGTGCGCCGCCGGTGCGCCGGGCCGGCGCGTTCCAGTCGGAGCTCTGGTTCATGTGTTCTCCCCCCTGCCCCGGTAGTAGCGCTCGGTGCGGCGGTAGGAGGCGAGCTCGCCGTGGTCGTCCAGCTCGACCTGGTACTCGGCGAGGATGTCGGTGGAGTCCGGTATCCGGTGGGTCTCGACGACCTCGATGCCGATGACCCAGCCGTCCTTCCCGCGCTCCAGCGAGGTGACGCCCTCCGCGGCCCGCCCGGTCAGCCCCTCCACATGGCGCGCCGCACGCCGCGCGGCGTCGCGGGCATCAAGGGCGGGGCGGCGGGGCCGGGGCCGCTCCCGCTCGTGGCCCTGCTCGTGCCGGTCCCGTTCCTCACGGGGCCGGGTGCGCGGCCGCTCCTCGCGTCGCTCCTCGTGATGGCGCTCCTCGCGGCGGCGCTCCTCGCGAGGCCGTTCCTCGGGGGCACGGCTCATACCTCCATGCCCCCGCCGGGCGGCCCCTGGGACATCAGCCTGCGGACCAGCTCGTCCTCCTCGCGGGCCGCCTCCTCCTCGGTGAGCTCTCCGCTCTCCCGGGCCTCCGCGACCTCTTCCAGCCGTTGCTTGATCACCTCGGGGTCGTACAGCTGCCGATGGGCCTCGTCATGGAGCCGCTCGGCGACCCAGACGACACCTCGCACCGGGGCCAGCGGCAGTGTGGCCAGGCCGGTGAACAGTCCCATGGCTACTCGTCGCCTTCCTCTCCTTCGAACAGTGCGTCAGCTACGAAGTCGTACGGCGCCAGCGGGCCGAGCAGACGCAGCCGGACCCGGCCGTGCCAGTGCTCGGCGAGTTCCTCGGCCGCCTCTTCGAACGCCTGCCGCTTCGCGTCCTCCACCAGGAACGAGGCGTTGACCAGCCCTTCGGCGGACGAGGCCTCCTGCGACACCGAGGCCAGCGCGTACGGCCCCAGCCGCCGGTCGAGCTCCAGCGCGTCCACGCTCCGCTTCGCGTCGATGGTGTCCAGGACGAGCCGCCCGAGCTGGATCCGCTGCTCGTACCCCTCCTCCTCCGACAGCCCCCGCAGCTCCTCGCGGAGCCGTCTGGCCTCCGGCTGTTCGCTCACCACCTCGCGCAGGACCGCGTCCTGTTCGTACCGGGCCCGCACGGTGAGCTGCGAGCGGCCGCGGAGCCGGTCGAGGCCGCGGGCGAAGTCGTCATGCCCCTCGGCCAGCAGCTCGTCGGTCACCGCCACGGTGTCACTCACCACGGTGCCGAAGCGGAACGGCAGCACCGGTGGGCCCTGCTCGGCCAGGCTGTCGAGCACCTTGGCGTGGGTGCGCAGATCCTCGGGGGTGCCCAGCGGCTTGCCGACGGGCACCTCACTGACCACCGCGGCCTGGCCGCGGTGGCGGACCAGGGTCACCGGGGCCTCCGGATCCCCGACGGCGGGGAGGTCCTTGACCGACTCATCGGTCCGGTCGTCCGTGACGACCCCGTAGACATAGCAGGCACGTCCGTCCTCGGCCATCACCGCTCCCGCTCCCTGTGGCTGGTGGAACCCCTCGTGCGCCGGGGCCTGCCCCGCTCCTCGGGCTCGGGCTCCCGGTCCTCGTCGTCATCGTCCTGCAGCAGATCCGAGACCGATTCCTTGACGCCTTCCAGGGCGCCCTTGGTCTTCTTCTTGCCGCCGCCCTCCCGGAGGTCGTCCATGAGGCCGGGCAGGCCGTGGGTCTCGGTGCCGCTGCGGGCGAGGTCGAGTCGGTTGGTCGCCTCGGCGAACCGCAGATACGTGTCCACGCTGGCGACGACGATCCGGGCGTCGATGGTCAAGAGCTCGATGCCCACCAGGGACACCCGCACATACACATCGATCACCAGGCCCTTGTCCAGGATCAGGTCGACCACGTCGACCAGGGCGCTGGAACTCGCCCGGTCCAGATACTGGCTCTGCTGCTGGCGTGCTACGGTCACCGCGCTCACCCGTTCCCGGGCGGGGTCCGTCAGCGTCGCTCGCGGCGCCGTACGGGCTCCTCGTCCTCCTCGTACTCCTCCTCGTAGGCGTCCCGGGGCTCCTCGTCCTCGTAGTCCTCGGGCTCCTCTGGCTCTTCCTCCTCGTCGTACTCCTCGCGCTCCTCGCCTTCCTCGCCTTCCTCGCCTTCCTCGGGCTCCCCCTCCTCCCGCTCGTCCCCCTCCACGATCTCGCCGTCGCGCACCACACCGCGCCAGCCCACGACCTCGTCGGGGTTGAGCAGCACCTCGCGCATGAGATGACGGCGGAAGTGCTTCAACTCCAGACGCACCCGGCGGCCTTGGGCACGCCAGAGGTTGCCGGTGCGCTCCATGAAGCCCTGCGGCCAGTACTCCAGGACGAACAGGATCCGGGTGAGCTCGGGGGCCAGCTCATGGAAGGTGATCGTGCCGTCCACATGGCCCTTGTCGGCCCGTGACGTCCAGATGATCCGCTTGTCGGGCACCTGCTCGACGACCTCTGCCTGCCACTTGCGGTGCGACCAGAAGACCTGGGCCTTCCACTCGGATTCCGTTCCGGGCTCCTCGTCCTCGCCCTCGTCCTCGCCCTGGTTCTGGACGTCCTCGACCTTCTTCATGTACGAGGGGAAGTTCTCCCACTCCGTCCAGAGGTTGTAGGTGAGGGAGAGGGGCGCGCCCACGTCGATCTGCTCCACGATGTTGGTGACCTTGAGCTTCTTGCCGCCCTTGCCGCTGTCGCCGCCACCGCCGAGGCCCGGGATGAAGCTCTTGGCCTTGTCGACGACCTTTTCCTTGACCTGGTCCTTGACCTTCTCCTTGACCTGCTCCTTGGCCGTGTCGACGACCTTCTCCTTGACCTGCTCCAGCCCGCCCTTCAGCGGTCCCAGCGAGGCCGTCCCGGGGTTCTTGCCCAGGTGGGTGACCGATTCCAGGGCCCGTTCACCCAGCGCCGCCAGCAGGCCCTGTGCTTCCTTCACCAGGCGGTCGGTGGGCAGCGCGCCGCCCCCACCGGCCCGTCCCTTGGGGATTTCCTCAGCCATCGCCCTCACCTCTGGCTTCGTCGCGCGGGCCCTTCGGAGCCGTCCGCTTCCTGGCCTGCGCCGGACGGTCGGCCGGCTTGCGCTGCTGCTTGCCGGTGCGCTCGCGCGGCTCGTGCTCCTCGTGCTCCTCGTGCTCGTCCGGCTCCTCGTGCTCCCCGGCCTCCGGCTTCCCGCCCCCGCGCCGCCGGTGCGCAGCGCCGAGGCTCGATGCTCCAGCCGGTCGCTCAGGGCGTCGATGCGGCTACTGGCCGCCGACATGGCCGCCTCCCGCCCCACGGAGACCAGCCGACTGCCGATCTCCTGGCCCAGCTTGCCGAGCTCGGAGGACTTCAGCGCCTGGACGCCCGGTGGGCTGATTCCGGAGAGCCGCTTGCCCGCGGCGAGACCGGCGAGGCCGAGGACCAAGGTCCCCCTGTGGCCGCGCCCGAAGAGATAGCCGCTGACGAAGGCCAGCGCCACCCGGGAGTTCTTCATGATCGCTCCTCCTCCCGGAGCTGAACGAGACAGCCGTTCGGGTACATATAGCCAAGTATGGTGCATATCACCCTATTAAGTGACCCGTCAGGCCGCGAGCACCGGATGCAGCACCACCTTGGTGTAGCCCTCCACTCGCCTGTCGAACTTCTCGTACGCCTGCGGGGCCTGGTCCAGCGGGAGTTCATGCGAGACCACGAAGCTGGGCCTGGCGCGGCCCGCGATGATCAGGTCGCGCAGCTGGCGGTTGTAGCGCTTGACATTGCACTGGCCCGTGCCCATGCGCTGGCCCTTCTCGAACATCCGGCCGATGGAGACCAGAAGCTGACCGCGTTTGGCGTGCTCGTCGGGGGCGCCGGGGTCGGAGGGGACGTACAGCCCCGGCACGCCGAGCCGTCCGGTCGGCCGCACCGTGTCGACCAGCGAGTTGAGCACCACCGCGGGCTCCTCGTGGCCGGCCTCGCGCCCCTGGGCCTGGTAGCCCACCGCGTCGATGCCCTTGTCGGTGCCCTCGCCGCCGGTGCGGTCCATGATCTGTCGCACCGCGTCGTCCTTGCTGAAGTCGATGGGGATGGCGCCGATCTCCTCGGCCTTGGCCAGCCGCTCGGGGACCCGGTCCACCACGAACACCTTGGCGGCGCCGCGCAGCAGCGCGGAGTAGGCGGACATCAGCCCCACCGGGCCCGCGCCGTAGACGGCCACGCTCTCGCCCGGGGAGACCTCGGCCAGCTCACAACCGTGATAGCCGGTCGGGAAGATGTCGGCGAGCAGGACGAAGTCGGTCTCGAACTCCTCGCCCGCGGGCAGCTTCAGGCAGTTGAAGTCGGCGAAGGGCACCCGCAGCCGCTCGGCCTGGCCGCCCGTGTAGGGCCCCATCGCCACATAGCCGTAGGCACCGCCCGCGAAACCGGGGTTGACGGTGAGACAGAAGCCAGTGTCGCCCGCGAGGCAGTTCTTGCAGAATCCGCAGGCCACGTTGAACGGCATGACGACGCGGTCACCCTTGGACAGCGTGACGACGCCGGGGCCGGTCTCCTCGATGACGCCGAGGTTCTCGTGCCCGAAGACGATGCCGGGCTCGGCCGCCGTACGGCCCTCATACATATGCAGATCGGAGCCGCAGATAGCGCTGGACGTGACGCGCACGATCACATCGTTCGGATGCTCGATCCGAGGATCGTCGACGTCCCTCACCGCCACCGCATAGGGCTTCTCGTAGACGACGGCTTTCACCTGGATCACCTCCGCGTCGGATGCTGACGAGCGGCGGTGGTGGCGGAAACGGCGGCGCGGTCCCAGGGTGTCTCGGCCACCACCGGGTACTTCCAGCGAAACGCCGTCGGACGCCCGGCGCAACCGGGTCCCGGCGCGGCCACCCGGCTTCGGGCCCTGCCGGGCGTACTCGACCGTGATCCGGGGCCTACTCGACCGTGATCCAGTCCAGGGTGCGCTGGACGGCCTTCTTCCAGCCCGTGTAGCCCTCCTCCCTGGCCTTCTTGTCCCACTGGGGCTCCCACCGCCTGGACTCGCTCCAGTGGGAGCGCAGCTCATCGGTGTCCCGCCAGAAACCCGTGGCCAGCCCCGCGGCGTAGGCGGCGCCCAGGGCGGTGGTCTCGGCGATGACGGGGCGGCTGACCGGTACGCCCAGCACATCGGCCTGGATCTGCATGCACAGCTCGTTGTCGGTGACCCCGCCGTCCACCCGCAGGACGTCCAGGTGGATGTCGGCGTCCCGTTCCATGGCCTCGACCACGTCCCGGCTCTGGTAGCAGATGGCCTCCAGGGTGGCCCGGGCGATATGGCCATTGGTGTTGTAGCGGGTGAGGCCGACGATCGCGCCCCGGGCGTCGGAGCGCCAGTAGGGGGCGAAGAGCCCGGAGAATGCGGGCACGAAGTACACCCCGCCGTTGTCCTCGACGGTGCGGGCGAGCCGCTCGCTCCCGGGGGCGTCGTCGATCATCTTCATCTGGTCGCGCAGCCACTGGACGGCCGAGCCGGTGACGGCGATCGAGCCCTCCAGGGCGTAGACGGGAGGGCTGTCGCCGAACTGGTACGCCACGGTCGTGAGCAGCCCGCTGGTCGAGCGGATCAGCTCCGCTCCGGTGTTGAGCAGCAGGAAGTTACCGGTGCCGTAGGTGTTCTTGGCCTCGCCGGGGGCGAAGCAGACCTGGCCGACCGTGGCCGCCTGCTGGTCGCCGAGGACGCCGGTGATCGGGGTGGCGGTGCGCAGTGGGCGGGAGGTGCGGGCCTGGCCGAACGCCTCGGGGTGGGAGGAGGGGTTGATCGTCGGCAGCATCGCCCGCGGAATGCCGAAGATCTCCAGCAGCTCGTCGTCCCAGTCCAGCGTCTCCAGGTTCATCAGCATGGTGCGGCTTGCGTTGGTGACATCGGTGGCGTGGATGCCGGCGCCGGGGCCGCCGGTGAGGTTCCACAGCACCCAGGCGTCGGTGTTGCCGAAGAGGGCGTGGCCGCGCTCGGCGGCCTCGCGGACGCCCTCGACGTTCTCCAGAATCCATTTGATCTTGCCGCCGGAGAAGTAGGTGGCGGGCGGCAGCCCGGCCTTACGGCGGATGATCTCGCCACGGCCGTCCCGTTCGAGGGCGGCGGCGATGGTGTCGGTGCGGGTGTCCTGCCAGACGATGGCGTTGTAGTACGGGCGGCCGTTGCGCGGATCCCAGATCACCGTGGTCTCGCGCTGGTTGGTGATGCCGATCGCGGCCAGGTCGGTGGGCGAGAGGCCGCCCGCGCGGAGGGCGTTCTGCATCACGGAGTTGGTGCGCTCGTAGATCTCCACCGGATCGTGCTCGACCCACCCCGCGCGCGGCAGGATCTGGCGGTGCTCGAGCTGGTACCGAGCCACCTCGTCGCCGTCGTGGTTGAAGATCATGAAGCGGGTGCTGGTGGTTCCCTGGTCCACCGCACCGACGAATTCCGGCATGATGCCGCCTCTCGTGGGTGGGGTCCGGCCCCGGATCGGCTATTCGGGGGTGGGGGTGCGGCCCACCTCCGGTTCGGCCACCGGGAGGTAGCGAGTGATCAGGACCTTGTAGAGGGCGGCGCCGATCAGCCCTCCGACCAGCGGGCCCACGATCGGCACCCAGAAGTAGATGTTCCCGAACTGGTCCCGCCAGGCGCTGTGATAGCCGGTGATGTAGCTGGCGAGCCGGGGGCCGAAGTCACGGGCCGGGTTGATCGCGTACCCCGCGTCGGCGCCCCACGCCATGCCGATCGCGACCACGATCAGGCCGATGATGAACGGCCCCAGATTGGCCTTGGGGGCCGAGTTCAGCAGATCGGTGACGGCGAAGATGAGCAGTACCAGGATCGCGGTGCCGATGATCTGGTCGCGCAGCGCGCCCCATTCGCTGACCGGAAGGACGCCGTTGCCGGGGAGGGTGGAGAAGACGAACTGGGTCTTGAAGGTGTGCCCCGGGTCGGCGTGGCCCAGCACCTCGGTGTAGTTCCAGCGCACCAGCAGGGCCCGACGAACGCGCCGAACGTCTGGGCCCCCACGTAGGGCAGGACCTTGCTCCAGGGGAAGCCCTTGAAGGCCGCCAGCGAGACGGTGACCGCCGGGTTGATATGGGCTCCGCTGAGCCGCGCCGCCACATACACACCGAAGGTGACGCCCAGGCCCCAGGCCCAGGCGATGGAGTCGTGGTCGCCGAGACCGCCCGGGGGCTTGGTGAGGGCGCCACCGGCCACGACCTGGGCCACGACGCCGCAGCCGAAGAGGATCAGCACCATGGTGCCCGCGAACTCCGCGCAGAGCTCGCCGATCAGTGCCGACCTCGGACGGTTCGCCTTCGGGGCGCCCTTCGGGTCAGTCATGCGCCCATCCTGGGCGCGCGGCGGCCCGGCGGCCCGTCCGGTTGGGCCGTCCGGGGCATGGACGGCATGGACGGGTCACGAGGCCGGGTCGGCGACGGGGCATGGATCGGTCATGGACGGCGAAACCCGGTCTGTACGGATCAGGGTGCGGCCCTGTACCAAGGTCAGGACACCATCACCCCTCGCCCTCCAGCGGAAACAGGACGACACGGATGCCGACCACCCACGCCCCGACGAACTGGGCCGGGAACATCACGTTCTCCGCCGCCCGGCTGCACCACCCTGACACCGTCGACGAGCTGCGGCGGATCGTCCGCTCCGCCGACCGGGTGCGGGTGCTCGGCACGGGCCACTCCTTCAACCGCATCGCCGACACCGAGGGCGATCTGGTGAACCTGGACCGGCTGCCGCACCGGGTGGAGATCGACGCCGAAAAGCGGACCGCGACCATCGCGGCCGGGATGCGCTACGCCCATGTGGCCCAGGCCCTGCACGCGGAGGGTCTGGCCCTGGCCAACCTCGCCTCGCTGCCGCACATTACGGTCGCGGGAGCCTGTGCCACCGCCACCCATGGCTCGGGGAGCGCCCAGCAGTGCCTGGCGGCGGCGGTCGCGGGGCTGGAGATCGTCGGCCCCGACGGCGAGGTGACCCGGATAAGCCGGGACGAGGACCGGGACCGGCTGAACGGGGCCGTGGTCGGGCTCGGCGGACTGGGCGTCGTCACCGCCATGACGCTGGACATCGAGCCCACCTACGACGTGGCCCAGTGGGTGTGGACCGGGCTTCCGCTGGACCGGCTGGACGACAGCTTCGAGGAGATCTTCGGCGCCGCCTACAGCGTCAGCGTCTTCACCGACTGGCGCTCGGGCGAGGGCGTGGTGTGGCTGAAGTGCCGCACCGATCTGCCCGATCCCCCGGAGTCCGGGCAGCCGTGGCTGGGGGCCGTCCCGGCCGACCGCCACCACCACCCGGTGCCCGCGATGCCGCCGCTGCACTGCACCGAACAGCTGGGCGCGCCGGGGCCGTGGCATGAGCGGCTGCCGCACTTCCGCCCGGACTTCACCCCCAGCAACGGCGATGAGCTGCAGTCGGAGCTGCTGCTGCCGCGCGAGGCCGCCTCGGCGGCGTTCACCGCGCTGCGCGGCCTCGGCGACCGGATCGCGCCCGTGGTGCAGGTGTCCGAGGTCCGTACGGTCGCGGCGGACGAGCTGTGGCTGAGCCCCGCGTACGGCCGGGACAGCGTCGCCTTCCACTTCACCTGGGTCCCCGACCACGAGGCGGTGATCGAGGTGGTGGCCGCCATGGAGGAGGCGCTGCTGCCGCTGGGGGCGCGGCCGCACTGGGGCAAGCTGACGACGGCCGCGCCGGAGCGGGTCCTCGCCTCGTACGACCGGGCCGCCGACTTCGCGCGGCTGCTGGCCGAGCACGACCCGGCGGGGAAGTTCCGCAACGCCTATCTGGACGGCTACTTCCCCGCCGGGTGAGCCCATCGATCCGCTGGGTGAGAGCGTCCGGGCCGGTCCTCAGCCGGTCCAGGACCATTCGGCGACCTCGGGCATATCGGTGCCGTGCTCGCGGATCCAGGCGTGGTGGCGGGTGCGGGCGTCCTGCATCCGCTGCCGTACGCCCACGGCGCGCGCCGCGAGCCCCGGAGTCCGGTCGATGACGTCCATCACCAGCCGGTAGCGGTCCAGGTCGTTGCGGACCACCATGTCGAACGGTGTGGTCGTGGTGCCCATCTCCATGTAGCCGCGGACATGGAGGTGCGGGTGGACGGCCCGGCGGTAGGACAGCCGGTGCACCAGCCACGGATAGCCGTGGTAGGCGAAGATGACCGGCCGGTCGCGGGTGAACAGGGCGTCGAACTCGTGGTCCGTCATCCCGTGCGGATGCTCCTCCTTCGGCAGCAGCCGGGTCATGTCGACGACGTTGACCACCCGCACGGCCACATCGGGCAGATGGCGGCGGAGGATCCCGGCGGCCGCGACCACCTCCTGGGTGGGCACGTCGCCCGCGGCGGCCAGCACCACGTCCGGCTCCCCCGCGCCGTTCTCGGTACCGGCCCAGTCCCAGGTCCCGGCGCCGCGGGCGCAGTGGGCGCGCGCCTGGTCGAGATCGAGCCAGTCGAAGCAGGGCTGTTTGCCCGCGACGACCACATTCACGTAGTCGCGGCTGCGCAGGACGTGGTCGGCCACGCTGAGCAGGGTGTTGGTGTCCGGGGGCAGATAGACGCGCACCACCTCCGGGCTCTTGTTGAGCACATGGTCGACGAAGCCGGGGTCCTGGTGCGAGAAGCCGTTGTGGTCCTGGCGCCACACATGGGAGGTCAGCAGGTAGTTGAGGGAGGCCACCGGGCGCCGCCAGGGCAGTGAGCGGGACACCTTCAGCCATTTGATGTGCTGGTTGACCATGGAGTCCACGATGTGCACGAACGCCTCGTAGCAGGAGAAGAGGCCGTGCCGCCCGGTCAGCAGATAGCCCTCAAGCCAGCCCTGGCAGAGGTGCTCGGAGAGGATCTCCATGACCCGGCCGTTGCGGCTGAGGTGCTCATCGGTGGGCACCATGGACTCCTGCCACGCCTTGCCGGTGGCACGGAAGAGGGCCTCCAGCCGGTTGGAGGCGGTCTCGTCGGGGCCGACCACCCTGAAGTCGCGGCGGTCGGCGGTGTCCTCCATGACCTTCTCCAGCAGCCCGCCGAGGACCCGGGTCGGCTCGTGCAGGGTCGCACCGGGCTTGTCCACGGGGACCGCGTACCGCTCCAGGTCGGGCACGGGCAGCGAGCGCAGCAGCAGTCCGCCGTTGGCGTGCGGATTGGCGCCCAGGCGGCGGTCGCCCTCCGGGACCTCGGTCAGGAGGTCCGGCCTGGGCCGCCCGTCGGCGTCGAAGAGCTCCTCGGGGCGGTACGAACGCAGCCAGCGCTCCAGCTGCCGCAGATGCTCCGGGTTCTCCCGGACGCCCGGCAGGGGGACCTGGTGGGCGCGCCAGGTGCCCTCCACCGGTAGCCCGTCCACCTCCTCGGGACCGGTCCAGCCCTTGGGCGTACGGAGCACGATGACGGGCCAGCGCGGCCGCTCGGCGATGCCCTCCTCGCGGGCGGTGCGCTGGAGCAGGGCGATCCGGTCCAGCGCCTCGTCCAGGGCGTGCGCCATGGACCGGTGCACCTGAAGCGGTTCGTCCCCGGCGACGTGGATCGGCTCGTGGCCGTACCCCCGCAGCAGGTCGTCGAGTTCGGACTCGGGCAGCCGGGCGAGCACCGTGGGGTTGGCGATCTTGTATCCGTTGAGGTGGAGGATCGGCAGCACGGCGCCGTCGTGGACCGGGTCCAGGAACTTGTTGGCGTGCCAGGAACCGGCCAGCGGGCCGGTCTCGGCCTCGCCGTCACCGATGACGCAGGCGACCAGCAGCCCGGGGTTGTCCAGCGCTGCCCCGTAGGCGTGGGCGAGGGAGTAGCCGAGCTCACCGCCCTCGTGGATCGAGCCGGGGGTCTCGGGGGCCACATGGCTGGGCACCCCGCCGGGGAAGGAGAACTGCCGGAAGAGCCGGGCCATGCCCGCCGCGTCCCGGCTGACGTCCGGATAGATCTCGGAGTAGCTGCCGTCCAGCCAGGAGCCGGCGAGCACCGCGGGGCCGCCGTGGCCGGGGCCCCAGACGCAGATGGCGTCCAGGTCGCGGTCCTTGATGACGCGGTTCAGGTGGGTGTGGACGAGGTTGAGGCCGGGCGAGGTGCCCCAGTGGCCCAGCAGCCGGGGCTTGATGTGGTCCGGGCGCAGCGGCTCGGTCAGCAGGGGGTTGGTCAGCAGATAGATCTGGCCCGCCGCGAGGTAGTTGGCGGCGCGCCAGTGGGCGTCCAGGGCGCGGATCCGGTCGTCGCCGAGCCCGCTGTCCGGTGAGCCCGTCGAGCTGTCCGGTGAGCCCGTCGTGGTCGGTGCGTCTGGCATGGGCCTCTCTCCCTCGTGGTGTCGGTTGCCTGCCTAACGGTCGCGTTGCCTGCCCGCCGGTCGCGCCGCCGGTCTGCCGTTCAGACCCGCTCCGGCACGATCACTACCGGGCAGGGCGCGTGGTGCAGTGCCGCGTGGGCGATGCGGCCGAGCTCCAGCCCCACGGCGTGACCGTGGCCGCGGCGGGCGCCGAGGACCAGCAGATCGGCGGTGGCCGCCGCGTGGAGGAGCGCCTTGCGGGCCGTTCCCTCGACCGTCTCGCGGTCGACGCTGACCTCGGGGTGGTCCCGTTCGGGGGCCCGCAGGGCGTGATCCAGCGTCCGCTCCGCCCGTGCCCAGTGGGCACGTACCGGGTCCCCCTCCAGCAGCAGATCATCCGTCACCTCACCGGCCGGGGCGCGCCAGGCGCGTACGGCCTCCAGGGTGCGGCCGCTCACCTCGGCCTCGCGGAAGGCGAACCGGGTCGCGGCCGAGGGGCCGGCCGTCTCGCCCACGCCGAGCACGATCCGGCCGAAGGCACCGCGCCGGTTGGGCTCGCCGCCGCGTACGACGGTCACCGGGCACGAGGCGCGGGCGGCGACCGCGAGGCTGACCGAGCCGAGGAGCAGCGCGGCGAGTCCGCCGCGGCCGCGGGAGCCGGTGACCAGGCCCGAGGCGTCCCGGCCGGCGCGCAGCAGCGCGGCGACCGGGTCCTCCGGCAGGACCTCGGCGCAGACCTTCACATCGGGTCCGCCCCGGCGGGCGCGCTCCGCGGCGGAGGCGGCGATCTCCTCGTCCCTGATCAGCTCCCAGGGGCGCGCCGGGTCGGCGGCGGGGATGCCCTCGTACCGCTGCCACAGCGAGGCGTGGATCAGCCGCAGCGGCACGGCGTGCCGGGCCGCGGCGTCCACCGCCCAGTCCACGGCCTCAAGGCTGTGGTGGGAGCCGTCGACGCCCACGACGAGGGGGAGGTCCACCATTTCCACCACCTTCCGCGCGGCGGCCGCACTGTGCCGACGCCTTTCACTCTCTTCGCCTTCCTCACCCTCGCGGCGTGCGGGATCCGGCGCGAGGGGCGTTTCGGCCCCGCCGGGGGTCGTTCGGCCCAGGGCGCCCATGCGGGCCGAACGGTCCGCATCGGACCCCGGGCAGCCCAAGAGGCCGGCCGGGTCGCCGTCCCAAGCTGGGACCGGACCGGGGAGGCACGGATGAAGCACCGCAAGATCGGCAACGTGATGACCGACGACGTCGTCCGGGTGAGTTACATGACCTCGTTCGACGAGGTCGGTGCGCTGCTCTCCCGGCACCGCTTCAACGGGCTGCCCGTGGTGGACGACGACGACAAGGTGGTCGGCATGATCACTGGGACCGATCTCAGCGAACCCGCCCCGACGGCCGGGCAGCTGATGTCGCGACCCGCCGTCACCGTGCACCCCCAGGACAGCATCGTGGACGCGGCCCGCGCGATGGACCGCCATCGCGTCGAGCGGCTGCCCGTCGTCGACGAGGAGGACCGGCTGATCGGCATCGTCACCCGCCGGGATCTGCTGCGGGTCTTCCTCCGCCCGGACGACGAGATCCGTGCCGAGGTGATCGACGAGGTGCTGGTCCGCTCACTGTGGCTCGGCCCGCAGTCCGTCGCGGTCACCGTGACCGACGGGATCGTACGGCTGGAGGGCCAACTGGACCGGCACAGCGAGATCCCCATCGCGGTCCGGATGACCGGACAGGTGGACGGCGTGGTGGCCGTGGTCGACCGGCTCACCTACCTCATCGACGACTCCGCCGGCCGGGGAGGTGCGCGGCGATGATCCACCCGGCCAAGCCGGTGCGGAACGGCCGGGTGGTGGTGGGCCTGGACGGCTCGGACAGCGCCTGGGCCGCGCTGGACGGGGCGGTCGCCGAGGCGCGGCGCCGTCACGCCACGCTGGAGATCGTGCACGCCTGGCCATGGGCGCGGACCGACCCGCTCGCCTTCGACCCGGACAGCGAACCGCGGCGGCCCGCGGTGGAGATCGCCAGGACCGTGCTGCGACTGGCCGTGTCGCGGGCCCAGGAGCAGGATCCCCAACTGCGGATCGTGCCCACCCTGACGGCACAGGACGCGGTGCCCGAGCTGCTGCGGATCGGCGGAGACGCCGCGCTGATCGTCATCGGCACCCGGGGGCTGGGCGGTTTCACCGGACTGCTGCTCGGCTCGGTCGGGCTCCGGCTGGCCGCCCACACTCGGCGCCCACTGCTGGTGGTGCGCGGCGGGCCACCGACGACGTACGGGCTCAAGAGCCACGGCAAGGTGCTGGTCGGGGTGGAGAGCGGCGCGGACGCGGCGGCGGCCCGGTTCGCCTTCGAGGAGGCCAAGCGGCGCCGCGCCCGGCTGCGGGTGCTCTACGCCTGGCCGCGGCCCCGGGTCTTCGCGGGCGATCACGCGCTGCCCGCACGCGAGGTGGTGGCGCTGCGCGCCGAGCGGGAACAGACGGTGGCCTACGACATGGTGGCCGGCCTGCGCGAGGAGTTCGGGCAGATCCGGGTACGCGAGCACACCACCCACACCGCCCCCGCCCAGGCGCTGGTGGAGGCGTCACGAGCGGCCGACGTCCTGGTACTCGCCGTCCACCGGCGAACCCCCCGCCTCGGCATGCAACTCGGCCCGGTCACCCACGCGGCACTCCACCATGCGCACTGCCCGGTGGTGCTGGTGCCGGTGGAGTAGCTCCGGGCCGGGACGGGCCGGGACCCCAGTCGCCTCCGCCGCCGGGCGACGGCCCCGGGGCGGAGGGCGGGTGACCGAACGGGGCCGGGGTCAGCGGCCCGACTGGGCCGCCGCGCCGGGCAGGCACATCAGGCGACCGTGGCGAGCGGGGGTGCCGGGCCGCCGCGCCGGGTGGGCAGGTTGGCCCGGGCCGGGTTCCGGGCCGGGTTCCGGGCCGGGTTCCGGGGCGTGTTCCGGGGCGTGTTCCGGGGCGTGTTCCGGGCGGTGGAAAGGGCCGGATGACCTGGTCCCTGGGACCTACCCGGGACCGGTCGGCCCTGTCGGTGGGGCCCGGTCATGGTCCGCTGGAGATGGCACCGGGGGCATCCGGCAGACGCGGAGAAGCGGACGCACGAGTACCGCGCACCGCGCAATCAGGGCCCGCGAGAAGTGGGCGCCCCCGGCGCCGCGCCTCGGGCTGGGCGCCTCCCAGCGGTGGCCGCGGCCGTGTCCAAGGGGCGTAGCGCCGCTGCCGTGAGGGCATGCGCGCGGGCCGCGGTCAGGGATGCGGCTGTACGCGCGTGGCCGAGCGCGGTCGGACCGTCGGCTGCGGCTAGGCGGACGGCGGCTCGTACGCCCCGCAGACGGGCCGAGGTGCCGAGTGGGTCTGCCGGGAAGGAGGCAGCGATGGCGCGCCCCGTCACCGTCGGACTGGACGGTTCCCCCGAGAGTCTGGCCGCCGCCGGCTGGGCGGCGCATGAGGCCCGTTCGCGTGACGCGCCGCTGCGGCTGGTGAACGCCTGGCCGGGGCCCGATCAGAAGGATCTGACTCCGGGCCGGGAAGCCGCCTGGCACTACTGGGCCGAGCGCGCCCTGGGCTCGGCGCGCGCCGAGCTGGACGCCGACCACCCGGACATGGCGATCCTCACCGACCAGATCCCCGGCCGGGCCGCGCCCGTTCTGCTGGCCGAGGCGGAGCGGGCCCAGCTGCTGGTGGTGGGGTCCCGCTCGATCGGCGCGGTCGCCGGGTTCTTCCTCGGCTCCGTCGGCCTGGAGCTCGCCGCACGCGCCGTGACCCCCGTGGTCCTGGTGCGGGCGGACGTGCACGAGGACCGGCAGGGCGATGTGGTGGTCGGGGTGGAGCCGGGCGAGCCGGGCGACGACATCCTGGAGTTCGCCTTCGACGCCGCGACCCGCCGCGCCGGTGTGCTGCGGGCCGTGTACGCCAGCCGGGTCCCCGCCATCCGGGGCGACGCCCCGTGGGTGGTGGACGTGGGGCTGAGCGACGCGCGCAAGGAGTCCGAGCATGCGCTGGGCGAGGTGCTGGCGCCGTGGCGGGACAAGTTCTCCGAGGTGCGGGTCTTCGAGGAGATCGCGTCGGACAGCCCGGCGCGGCAGTTGGTGGGCGTGGCGGCGGGGACGGCGTTGATGGTCGTGGGCCGCGGTCCGCGCCAGGTGGGGTTCGGCCCCCGGCTGGGGCCGGTCACCCAGGCGGTGGCGCACCACGCCGCCTGCCCGGTCGCGATCGTGCCCCAGCGATGAGAACTCGGGACGCTCAGCCACCTCACCACACCGCGCCACGAGGCGGCTGAGAAGCACGGCGGAAGCCGAAGGCGAACAACCGGAGGAGAGGGAAACGGCCATGAAAGCACTCGTCTTCCACGGGCCGGAGCAGTCCTCCTGGCAGGAGGTGCCCGACCCCGAACTCAAGGCCACCACCGACGCCATCGTCCGGATCGACACCACGACCATCTGCGGCACCGATCTGCATATCCTCCGCGGCGAGCTGCCGGGCGTCAGCCCCGGCAGGGTGCTCGGCCACGAGGGGGTCGGCGAGATCGTCGAGACCGGTGCCGATGTCCGCGAGGTCCGGCCCGGCGACCGGGTGCTGCTCTCCTGCATCTCGGCCTGCGGCCACTGCCGCTTCTGCCGGGAGCGCAACTACGGACAGTGCCGTGACGGCGGGGGCTGGATTCTCGGGCGCATGATCGACGGCACCCAGGCCGAGTACGTCCGGGTGCCGTTCGCCGATCTGTCCACGTATCCGCTGACGGGGGCGGCCGAGGGCCATGACGCCGTCCTGCTGTCGGATGTCTTCCCCACCGCCTACGAGGTGGGCGTCCTCAACGGCCAGGTGGGGCCGGGCGATACGGTCGTGGTGGTGGGCGCCGGGCCGGTCGGGCTGGCCTCGATCGCCACGGCGCACTTCTTCTCCCCCGGCCGGATCATCTCCGTCGATCCGGACCCATCCCGGCTGGACGCCGCCAAGCGGGTCGGCGCCGACGCGGTGGCGGATTCCGCCGAGGACCCGGAGCGGCTGGTGGGCGATCTCACCGATGGGCTCGGCGCCGATGTGGTGATCGAGGCCGTCGGGAGCCCGCGGAGCTTCGAGACCTGCACCCGGATGGTGCGGCCGGGCGGCCGGATCGCCAATGTCGGGGTGCACGCCCGGCCCGTGACGCTGCATCTCGAAGAGCTGTGGATCAAGAACCTGACGATCACCACCGGGCTGGTCGACACCTTCTCCACCCCGACCCTGCTCTCCCTGCTGGCAGCCGGACGGCTGCCCGCCTCCACGCTGATCACCCATCTCTTCGAGCTGGACCAGATGGAGGAGGCGTACGACGTCTTCGCCCGCGCGGCCGACACCGGCGCGATCAAGATCGCGCTCGGCGAGGCCGCCCGTCCACTGGTGGCCCGGGGACGTGAGCGGGGAGGAGGTGACACGCATGGGAGCGCCGATCGTCGTCGGCGTCGACGGTTTCGCCGAGAGCCCGCCGGCCGCACACTGGGCGGCCCGCGAGGCGCTGCTCCGGGATCTGCGGCTGCGTCTGATCCACGCCTGGAACCCGCCGTCGCCCGAGGCCCCGACCCTCCCCCACGAGGACGATCTGAACTACTGGGCGCAGCGTCTGCTGACCGACCTGGTGGGCGAGTTGCGCGACACCCATCCGGGACTGCGGGTCTCGGCCGAGCTGGTGCCGCGCGAGACCGTGCCCGCCCTGCTGGACGCCGCCCGGGACGCCGAGATGCTGGTGCTCGGCTCGCGCGGCCGCGGCACCCCCGGCGGCTTTCTGCTCGGATCGACCGGCCGCCATGTCCTGGCGCACGGGGAACGGCCGGTGGTCATGGTGCACGCCGACGACCGGCCGCTGACCGCCGATGTGACCGTCGGGGTGTGTCTGCGGGGGGCGCGCGAGGAGACGCTGCGGTTCGCCTTCGACGCCGCCGCCCGGCGCGGTGGTGCGCTGCGCGCCGTACACGCGGGCGCGGGCGCGGGCGGGCCGGAAAGCGAGGAAGCGGCGGCGGACGCACTGGACGCGGCGCTGCGTCCCTGGCGGGAGAAGTACCCCGGGGTACCGGTGGCGGAGGCCCTCACCTCCGAGCGCCCGGCCCTCGGGGTGATGCACACCGCGCCGGGCTCCGGGCTGCTCGTGCTTGGCCGTGCGGAGACGGAGCCGGACCCCGTCCCCCACCTGGGCCCGGTGATCCAGGCGGCGGTGCACCACGCGCCGTGCCCGGTGGTGGTCGTCCCGTGCGGCTGATGTCCGAAGGGAGGCGAGAGTGACGTGTCGGAGGCGATGACCACCGACCTCTACGAGGCGACGATGGCCCTGTCGTATCTGCGCGAGGGCATGACCGGCCCGGCCACCTTCGATCTCTACGCCCGCGGGCTGCCGCCCGAGCGGGGCTTCCTGGTCGCCGCGGGCCTGGAGCCGGCGCTGGACTTTCTGTCCGGCTTCCGCGTGGAGCCCGAGGACGTGGCGGCGTTCGCCGCGGCGATGCACCGTCCGTCCGAGGACCTCGAACCCCTGCTGGGGCTCGGCTTCGACGGCGAGGTGCGGGCGGTGCCCGAGGGGCGGATCGTCCTGGCCGGGGAGCCGCTGCTGGAGCTGACCGCGCCACTGCCGCAGGCCCAGCTGGTCGAGACGTATCTGATGGTGCAGCTGAGCCATCAGACCACCATCGCCTCCAAGGCGGCCCGGTGTGTGCTGGCCGCGAAGGGGCGCCCGGTGGTGGACTTCTCGCTGCGCCGCACCCACGGCCCCTGGGCCGGGATGCAGTCGGCGCGGCTGAGCGCGATGACCGGATTCACGGCGACCAGCAATGTGGCGGCGGCCGCCGCGTACGGGATCGAGGCCAGCGGGACGATGGCGCATGCGTACATCGAGGCGTTCCCGGACGAGGAGACCGCGTTCCGCGCGTTCGCCCGTACCCATCCCGGCCCGGTCACCTTCCTGGTGGACACCTACGACACCACGACCGGAGTGGCCACCGCGGCCCGGGTGCTGCGCGAGCTGGAATCCGGGCCCAGCGGCGCGATCCGGCTGGACAGCGGCGACCTGGGCGAGCAGGCGGTGCGGGCGCGGAAGATCCTCGACGCGGCGGGGCTGCCCGAGGTGCGCATCGTGGCGAGCGGCGGGCTCGACGAGTACGCCCTGGAGGAGCTGGTCCACGCGGGCGCGCCGATCGATGTCTTCGCCGTGGGCACCCGGATGGGAGTGTCGGCCGACGCCGCCGCCCTCGACACCGCGTACAAGCTGGTCGCCTACGACGGGACCCCGGTGATGAAACTGTCCTCGGCCAAGGCCACCGCCCCCGGAACCAAGCAGGTCTGGCGCCGCCCCGGCTACGCCGATGTGATCGGCGAACGCGACGAGCTTCCGCCCAACGGCGGCGCGCCACTGCTGGAGACCGTGATGCGCGAGGGCAGGCGCACCGGAGCCCCCGACACCCTCGACCGCGCGCGGCGGCGGTTCGCCACCGATCTCGCAGGGCTGCCGCCGCACGCCCGGCGGATCCGCCACCCGGTCCCGCCCCGGCCGGCCACCTCCGCCGGACTGGCCGGCCTCGCGGGGCGGGTACGCCACCGGATCGAGCACCGGCTGGCGGCCGGCGGCGAGGCGGGCGGAAGACAGGCAGCGTGACCAAGGAGGATGCCGTGCCCCGGAGTGCGCACATTGTGAGCGATGTGATGACCCATACCGTCGTCGCCGTCGGCCGCGAAGCGCCGTTCAAGGAGATCGTCAGAACGCTGGAGCAGTGGAGGGTGAGCGCCCTGCCGGTGCTGGAGGGCGAGGGCCGGGTCATCGGGGTGGTCTCGGAGGCGGATCTGCTGCCCAAGGAGGAGTTCCGCGACAGCGATCCGGCGCGGGTGGCGCAACTGCCCGACCTCCCCGGTGTCGCCAAGGCGGGCGCGGTGACGGCCGATGAGCTGATGACGACCCCCGCCATCACCGTCCACGCGAGCGCGACGCTCGCCGAGGCCGCACGGATCATGACCCATAAGCGGGTCAAGCGGCTCCCGGTGGTGGACGAGGAGGGCCGCCTGGAGGGCATCGTCAGCCGCGCCGACCTGCTGAAGGTGTTTCTGCGGCCGGACGACGACATCGAGGAGGAGGTGCGCCGCGAGGTGGTGGCCCATCTCTTCCCGGCGGCGGGGGAAACCGTCCGGGTGAGCGTGAACGAGGGCGTGGTCACCCTGACGGGACGGGTCAAGGAGGCCGTTCTCATCCCGGCGGCGGCCCGTCTCATCCGGGCGATCGAGGGCGTGGTCGACTTCGACAACCAACTCACGGCCGCGCCTCATACGGCCCAGCGGCGGTAGGTCTGCGGTGCGGCCCGGCGGGCCGTGCGTGGTCGGTGCCGCGGGACGGCGCGCCCGGCCGCGCTGGGAGGCCCCCGGCGCGGCCGGGACCGTCACCGAGGGCGCGCCCGGCACGACGGCAGAGGAGACGTCCCCTACGCCACGCCCCGCGCGGCCGCGCGCACCGCGGCGGCGATCTGCCCCCTAGAAGACTGATGAAGATCTTGAGGTTCTGGCCTTGCGGTGTGAGTGGCAGGCCCAGACTCGTGTCGTGGCGATGGGTGAGTGGGTCGGGGAGACGGTCGGGCCGGACGTGTGGGAGACGTGTCGGGGTTTGATCCCAGTCGGGAGTGTGTTCGCGTTTCTGGCCGAGCATCGGGGGAGGCTGTTTCCGGCTCAGATGTTCGCGGACATGTATCCGTCGGCGAACGGGCGGCCGAGTATGCCGCCGCAGATCCTGGCCGCTGCGATCACTCTGCAGGCCCTGCACGGGCTGTCGGATTACCAGACCGTGCAGGAATTGCGGTGTGACCTGCGGTGGAAGGCCGCGTGCGGGCTGGGCCTTTACGACATGGCGTTCGACCCGTCGCTGCTGGCCTACTTCCGCCGCCGGCTGGCCCGCTCCGCCCGTCCGAACCGGATCTTCGAGACCGTACGCGAAGTCGTGAAGAGCACCGGAGTACTGAAAGGCAAGCACCGTCGGGCGCTGGACTCCACCGTGCTGGACAACGCGGTCGCCACCCAGGACACGGTCACCCAGATCATCGCCGCCATCAGGACAGTCATCCGTGAGGTCCCACACGCGGCCGAACAAGCAGCAATCCAGTGCACCGCCCACGATTACACCGACCCGGGCAAACCCCGCATCGCCTGGAACGACGAGCAGGCCCGAGCCGACCTCATCGACGCACTGGTCACCGACGCGGTGCGGCTGCTGGGCCACCTGCCCGACCAACAGCTCGGGGAGAAAGCCGCGAACGCGCTCGGCCTGCTGGCCCTGGTCGCAGGACAGGACGTCGAACCCGCCGAGGACTCCAACGGCCGTGACGGGCGTTGGCGCATCACTCAGGGCACCGCCTACGACCGGATGATCTCCACCGTCGACCCCGAAGCCCGCCACGTCCACAAGACCCGCACCCACCGGCAGGACGGCTTCAAGGCCCACCTGGCCGTCGAGCCCGAGACCGGCTTATACACCGCCCTCGCTCTGCGGCCGGCAACCGGAACCGAGCACCACGAGGCCACTGTCGGCATCGACTTGCTCGCCGACGAAGACAGCCCGGTGGACGTCTTCGGCGACAGCGCCTACTCCACTGGCGACACCTGCCAGATCCTGCACCGAGCAGGACACCGACTCTTCCTCAAGCCCGCCCCGCTGAAGACGGCTGTCCTTGGCGGGTTCAGCCTCGACGACTTCGCCATCAACACCGCGGGCAGCACGGTGACCTGCCCCGCCGGACACACCGTCCCGCTCAGCGAGCCGTCCGGGCGGCACATGCAACGCAAAGCGCTCTTCACCGACCAGTGCGCCAGCTGCCCCCTGCGCAAGCAGTGCACCACCGCCAAGACCGGCCGGATCGTCACCATCCGCCCCCACCACGACCTGCTCACCGCTGCCCGCCACCAGGCCAGCACCGACCCCGACTGGCAAGCCGCCTACCGACGATGGAGACCACCCGTCGAACGCGCCGTCGCCTGGCTCGTCGCCCACGGCAACCGCAGACTCCGCTACCGCGGCACCATCAAGAACAACGCCTGGCTCCACACCCGTGCCGCAGCCCTCAACCTGCGAACCTTGATCAACCTCGGACTCAACCACAACGGCGACACCTGGCACACCCCCGCTATCACCTGACCACGGCAACCAGAATCACACCAAGATCTTCATCAGTCTTCTAGGCCGTGTCCGGTGGCTCGTCGCGGGCCCGCGACGCCTGGCACGGCACCTCGCCGCGTTGTCGGGATCGTCCGAGTACAACCCGGTACGAGGACGACCCTCCGCCTCGCGATGCACCGCACCAGACGCCGCCAGCTGATCCGCGAAGATCCACCGGACAGGGCCCAGGCGGCTCAGCGGCGCGCGACGCCCCCCAGCAACCGCTGGGCACATCCGCCGCCGGATGCCGCCCGGCGGCGTCCCGCCGATGCCACACGCGCCAAGACCGGCCGGCCACGGCGGTTCATGATCGGGCCTCGCCGGATACGGCGGCCCGGCGCCGCCGGGAAGCACCCGGGCCCCGGATGCCACAGGCCCGGGATGCCACAGGCCCGGGCAGCGTCAGCCGCGGTGCCGCACACGCGAAAGACCCGCCGGACACGGGCGCCACGGGACCGCTCGTCACCGGATGTGGCGGCTCCAGCGGGGGCCGACCTCGGCCCAGGCGCGGCCCCATTCCTGGGTGCGGGCGCGGTCCAGGCGCCAGCGCGCCACACCACGTCCGGCCAGCGAGATCGCGCCCACGCCCGCCGCGGCCGACGTCCCGGCGAGCACCGCGCGGGTGGCGATCTGCTCAGGGGTGGGCGGCCGCTGGACGAGGCGGCCCCGGTCATCGGTCCAGACCTCGGTGGCGGTGCCCGCCTTGCTGCCGTCGTGGACCCGGGCCGTGCCGGTGTGGACGGTGCCGTCCGGGCCGGTCCACCGGACGATCGCGCGCACCTGGCCGGTGGTGGACCCGTCGCCGGCGGGCTGCGCGACGGGCGCGTCCTCCTTCAGGACCGCGGGCACCCGGTGCCGGTCCGCCCGCTCCTGCCGCAGCGACGTGTCCACGGCGGTGCCCGCGGCCACCCCCGCCACCGGGCCGCCGACCGCCATCACCAGGCCGGTGACCAGCACGACCCAGGCCTCGATCACATCCGAGCGGCGTCTGAGCGGATTGCGACGCCACCGCCATGTCCGCCGCCCCCGCACTTCCGTGCCCATGTCGCGACCGTCCCACGCGCGGGGAGGGCGGGACGAGGGCCGGGCAGCCCCCTTGGGGGCCCGTTCGGCCCTGGTACTGCCCTGACCTGCTGCGCCACGATTCCCACCGGGGGAAGGGCGGACGGCGGACGAACAGTGCGAGAGCCCATGACCGAGACACGAGCGACACGAGCGACACCGGCGACACCGGCGACACCGATCAGGGTGTTCGTACTCGACGACCACGAAGTCGTCCGGCGCGGACTGCACGACCTCCTGGACGCCGAACCGGACATCGAGGTGGTCGGCGACGCGGGAACCGTGGACCACGCGCTGGCCCGGGGCCCGGCGCTGCGGCCCGCTGTGGCCATCCTGGACGTCCGGCTGCCGGACGGGGACGGCATCACGGTCTGCCGTGAGCTGCGCTCCCGGATGCCGGACCTGGCCTGTCTGATGCTGACCTCGTTCGACGACGACGACGCTCTGCTGGACGCGATCATGGCCGGGGCGGCGGGCTACGTGCTCAAGCAGATCAAGGGGTCGGACCTGGTCTCGGCGGTGCGGACCGTCGCCTCCGGTCAGTCGATGCTCGACCCGGCCACCACCGCCCGGCTGATGAGCACCCTGCGGGGCGACACCGCCCCGCAGGAGCCCAGGGACGAGGTGCTGGCCGGGCTGTCCCCGCGCGAGCGGGAAATCCTGGTGCTGATCGGCGACGGGCTCACCAATCGGCAGATCGGCAAGCGGCTCTTCCTGTCCGAGAAGACGGTCAAGAACCACATCTCCCGGCTGCTGGCCAAGCTGGGTGTGGAGCGCCGTATCCAGGCGGCGGTGCTGGCGACCCACTCGGCCCCGCCCCCCGCCGACGACCATCCGGGATGACCCGGGCCCGGAGCCGCAGAGACCCGTCCGTAGCCCTCAACTGCCCCCATCCTGACGGCCCACCACCACCACTGATGGCCCACCGGCGAGGAGACCCCATGCAGCCCGCAATGCTCGACGCGGCGATCCTGGAGAAGCTCATCTCCGCGGCCGTGGCCGCCCCGTCGATGCACAACACCCAGCCGTGGCGCTATCGGCTGAACCCCGACACCGTCACGCTGGAGGTCCGGGCCGCCCCCGAGCGGGCGCTGCGGTACGCCGATCCGATGGGCCGGGCGCTGAGCGTCTCCGCCGGGGCCGCCGTGTTCAATCTGCGGGTCGCCGTGGCCCATTTCGGCTGGGACCCGGTGGTCCGGCTGCTGCCGTACCGGTCACAGCCCGATCTGCTGGCCACGGTGCGCCTGGCCGCGGCGCCCCACGACGGCGCCGGGCGCGAGGCCCCGCACCACGGCGACCGGCACGATGCCCCGCACGGCGCCCCGGACCACGATCTGTACGACGTCATCTGGCGGCGGCACAGCAGCCGCTCCCCCTTCTCCGGGCGCCGGCTGCCGCCACGGGTGCTGTACGAACTGGCGGAGGCCGCGCGGGCACACGGGGCCACCCTGTGGCTGGCGGGCCCCGAGGAGACCTCGCGGCTGCTGCGGCTGACCGCCGAGGCGGAACGGCGCACCTCGGGGGATCCGCGCCGGCTCGCCGAGAGCCGCGACTGGGTCCGCGACATCGGGCCGTACGGCATCCCGGCGGCCGCCCTCGGGCCGCGGGACGTCACCGGGCGGCTGCCCATGCGCGACTACCTCGGTCCGGGGCCGGACGGCCGCCGGGGCGGTGATGCGCCCGCCGCGGCGTTCGAGAGCCATCCGGCCATCGCCGTGCTGGCCACGGACCAGGACCGGCGCACCGACTGGCTGCGGGCCGGGCAGGCGCTGGAACACGTACTGCTGCTGGCGACCTCGTACACGGTCCGGGCCTCCCTGCTGCACCAGGCGCTGGAGTGGTCGGATCTGCGGTGGTCGCTGAGCGACGCCCACCGGACGCCGGGCCATGTGCAGATGCTGATCCGGCTGGGTTACGGACCGGTCGGGCCGGCCACTCCGCGCAGCGGGGCGGCCGAGACCCTGGACGGGGGCCGCTGAGGCGGCACGCCCACCGCCCCCGCAACGGACACGCCCACCGCCTACGCCTGCCGCTCCGGCAGCGGTACGCCCCACACCAGGCGGGTGCCGCCGCCCGGCGGCTCGGCGAGCTCCAGCTCACCGCCGAGTTTCTCGGCGCGCTCGGCCATGTTGCGCAGTCCGCTGCGACGGCCGCCCTCGGGGATGCCCATCCCGTTGTCCGTGACCATGAGGGTCAGTCGCCCGGCCGCCACGACCAGCGAGATCTCGGCGGCGTCGGCCCGTGCGTGCCGGGCGATGTTCGACATCGCCTCGGCCAGGACGGCGACCATGTCGTCCGCGACGGTGCGCGGCACATCGGTGTCGACCAGGCCCTCGGTGCGCAGCGAGGGGGTGAAGCCGAGCGCGGGCACGGCCTCCTCGATGGTCTTGGCGGTACGGACCCGCAGCCCCTGGACGGCGGGGCCCGCCTCGTGCGAGCGCAGCCCGAAGATCGTCGAGCGGATGATCTTGATGGTGTCGTCCAGGTCGTCCACCACCCGCAGCAGCCGTTCGGAGCCCTCCGGGTGCTGGACGAAGCGCAGGGTGGACTGCAGCGTCATCCCGGCGGCGAAGAGCCGCTGGATGGCCAGGTCGTGCAGATCGCGGGCGATCCGGTCGCGGTCCTCGAGCAGCGCGAGCTGCTCCGCGTCGCGCCGCCGCTCGGCCAGTTTCATCGCGATGGCCGCCTGGCCCGCGAAGCCCAGCAGGGTGTCGGTCTCGATCTGGGTGAAGGCGGGGCTGTCCGCCATGCGGGCCAGCGAGAGCACTCCGCCCACTCCATCGCTCGTCCGCATCGGCACCGCGACGGCCGGGCCGAGACCCTCCCAGCGCTGCGGGCCGACGGTGATCCGCGGGTCGTTCTGGACGTCGGTGCTGGTCACCGGCTCGGAGGCGGTGAAGGCCGCACCGCCGAAGGTGCCCCGGCGGGGCAGCACCAGACCGCGGTGGGCCTCGGCATCGGTCCCCGCCGCCACCTCGACCTGCAGTTCGTCGGTGCCGGCCACCGGCAGCATCAGCACGCCCAGATCGGCGGAGAGGATCCGGCGGGCATGCTCGACGATCAGCTCCAGGACCCGGGTCTCGTCCACTCCGGACAGCAGGCTGTGGGTGACCTCGGCATTAGCCTCCAGCCAGCGCTGGCGGTGCCGGGCCTCCTCGTACAGCCGGGCGTTCTCGATGGCCACTCCGGCGGCCACGGCGAGGGTGGACAGCACCGTCTCGTCCTCGCCGTCGAACTCCTTACCGCCGCGCTTCTCGGTGAGATAGAGGTTGCCGAAGATCTCGTCGCGCACCCGGATGGGCACCCCGAGGAAGGAGCCCATCGGCGGATGGTCCGGCGGAAAGCGGTAGGAGGCCGGATGCTCCGAGAGCTCGCCGAGCCGCAGCGGCTGGGGATGGCGGATCAGCTCCCCCAGGAGGCCGTGGCCGGACGGCAGATGCCCGATCGCCTCGATCCGGTCCTTGTCGGTGCCCACCGGCAGGAATTCGGCCAGCCGCTGGTCCTCGCCGATCACCCCCAGCGCGCCGTATTCGGCGTCCACGAGCACCACGGCGGCCTCGACGATCCTCCGCAGCACATGCGAAAGATCCAGCTCCCGGCCCACCGACAGGACGGCCTCCAGCAGGCTGTGCACCCGGTCCTGGGTGCCGCGCACCCCGTCGATGCGCAGCTGCAGTTCCTCCAGCAGCTCGTCCAGTCGCAGCTGGGGCAGGGACTCCGTACTCCTCGCGCTCTCCATACCCACGGTGCCTCCGTCGGCCTCACCGCGCCCGGCGCGGCATTCCGCACGGCCCTCACTCTCTTCACGGTAGCCGCGCCCGGCCGACGGTGAGTCGGTCGGAACATCTTGGCCTGAGAGGACACGTTGGCTAATGTGCGGGCCTGTTCACTCTGGAGCGTTTTCCACACCCACAGAAGGGTGGACCACCAGATGTCCCGACGCCTCCGTCGTCGTCTCCTCCTCCCCCGCTTCTCCCGGCCACCCCGGCCGCCCCGGATATCCCGGCTCGCCGCCTTCGCCCTGGCCCTCGCGCTCGCCGCCCCCGCCGCCCCGGCGGCAGCGGCGAATCCCCCCGATCCGCCCGCGGATGTCTACAAGCTGCTGGAGGACCCCGAGGTCACCTCGGTCGGCCAGGAGCCCGCCCATGCGCGGCTGACCCCGTACACCGGCACCGCCGGCGCCCTCGACGGCGGCTCCAGGAGCCGCTGGACCGCCTCGCTCGACGGCAACTGGAAGCTCCATATGTCCGACCGCCCCGAGGAGGTGCCGAAGGACTTCTTCACCGAGGGCTATGACACCTCGCGCGGCGGCTGGCGCAGTGTGAGCGTGCCGCACACCTGGCAGACGGACGGCCTCGACCATCCGGTGTTCCGGAACATCCCCACCGAGATGTATCCGGACGCTCCCCCGAAGGTCCCGCATGACGTCAACCCCACGGGCGCCTACGTCAAGACCTTCGAGCTGCCGAAGAGCTGGGAGAAGCGGCGGACGTTTCTGCGCTTCGAGGGCGTCACCAGCGGCTATCTGCTGTGGGTGAACGGCTCCTACGCCGGCTATGACCAGGGCGGCTACACCCCCGCCGAGTTCGACATCAGCGACCGGCTGCACCCGGGTCGCAACACCGTCGCGGTGCAGGTGCACCGCTGGGGTTCGGGGGCGCATCTGGAGGACTACGACCAGTGGCGCTTCTCGGGCATCTTCCGCTCGGTCGGGCTGTACTCCACCCCGGCCACCTATCTGCGGGACATCACGGTGAAGACCGATCTGGACGCCCGGTACCGCGACGCCCGGCTGACCGCCGAGGTCGACGTGGCCACCAAGGGCCCGCGGCGCGCCACGGATGAGCGCAAGGTCCTCGGCACGCTCTACGACCAGCGCGGACACAAGGTGACAACGATGTCGGGAACGGTGGCCGACGGCAGCGGGTCCACCACCCTCACCGCGGACGTGGCCAATCCGGCCAAGTGGACCGATGAGACGCCCCATCTCTACACCCTCGTCGTCCGGCTCACCGGCGCCGATGGCACCGTCACCCACACCACGGCCCAGCCGGTGGGCTTCCGCGAGGTCGAGATCAAGGACAGACAGCTCCTCGTCAACGGCAAGCGCATCCTCATCAAGGGCGTCAACCGCTCCGAGACCGACCCCGGCACCGGCCGCCACGCCACTCGTGAGCGCACCGCCTCGGACGTCTCCCTGATGAAGCAGCTCAACGTCAACTCCGTGCGCACCTCCCACTACCCCTCGGATCCGTACCTCTACGAACAGGCCGACGCACGCGGTCTGTGGATCGACGACGAGGTGGACATCGAGACCCATCACCACGACGCCTGCCCGGACGACTGTCTGGCCGAGCGGCCCGAGTGGCAGGCCGCGTTCATGGACCGCCTCACGGCCATGTACGAACGGGACAAGAACCATCCCAGCGTGCTGATGTGGGACACCGGCAACGAGGCCGGACTGGGCAAGGCCCACTACGCGATGGCCGACTTCCTGGACCGCGAGGACCCGGCCCGGCCGGTCTACCACCAGCCCAACAGCCCTGACGGCGACGCCCCGTTCGCCGATGTGTGGGGCCCGCGCTACCCCTCCCCCTCCAGCCTGGAGGAGAAGGCGAAGGCCACCACCAAGCCCATCATCATGGGTGAGTACGCCCACGCCATGGGCAACTCGCTCGGCAACTTCCGCGAGTTCTGGGCTGTCGTACGGAAGTATCCCCAGGTCCAAGGCGGCTACATATGGGACTGGGCGGAGCAGAACATCACCCAGCCCCTGCTGACCACCCCCGACACCTCCGGCAACGACATCCTGTCCTACGTCTCCGGGAAGCCCGACCTGGTGGCGGGCCACCGGGGCAAGGCGCTGGAGCTGTCCGGGCTGGACGACTTCGTGGAGGTCTACCGCGACCCGAAGCTGGACGCGGTCTCGGACGCGCTCACCCTGGACGCCTGGGTGAAACCCGCCGACTGGACCGGCTCCTTCACCGTGATCGCCAAGGGTGACCACAGCTATGCGCTGAAGATGCGCGACAAGGACACCCTGGAGTTCTTCGTCTACGGGGACGGCGACTGGCACACGGTCGCGGCCGATGTCCCCGACGGCTGGTACGGCTCATGGCATCGCGTCTCGGGCACCTTCGACGGCCGGACGCTCCGGCTGCTCATCGACGGGAAGCAGACCGCGTCGGCCGACTGGACCGGGGCAGTCGGCTCCTCCGCGCAGCCGGTGAACATCGGCCGCAACCCGGAGACCGAGCAGGAGAACATCCGCACCCGGATGGCCCATGGCACCGTCGACCAGGTCCGCGTCTACCACAAGGCGCTGAGCGCCGATCAGCTCGCCACCGACCCCAGCGCGGACGCGGTGCTCGCGCTCGACTTCGACCGGCTCGACCGGAAGGGTGAGTTCCTGTCCTATGGCGCCGGGACCGGCGGGGTCGACGGGGTGGTCTCCTCCGACCGCACCGTCCAGCCCGAGGCCCGCGCCATGGCGGCGGTCCACGCCCCGATCCGTATCTCGGGCGACCAGGCCCGTGCGGGGCGGATCGAGGTGCGCAACGAGCGGTCCTTCACCGGCACCGACGACCTCCGGCTGCGCTGGCGTATCACCGAGGGCGCCCGCACCCTGGCCCAGGGCAGCCGCACGCTCGACCTGGCCGCCGGTCAGCGGACCACCCTCCAACTGCCGAAGCCGCCCGCCAATCCCCAGGACGCCGACCGGCAGTTGACCGTGGAGGCGGTACGGGCCACGGACACGGCCTGGGCGAAGGCGGGAGACCGGGTGGCGGTCGAGCAGTTCGACATCGGCGGCCGGCAACTGGCGGGCACGGTACCGGCGCGGGCGCCGGGGAAGGTCAAGGCCACCACGTCCGGCGGCCGCCTCACCGTCAGCGGCGACGGCTTCTCGTACGGCTTCGACCGGGCCAGTGGTGAGCTGGTCTCCATGAAGTCCGGCGGGCGGGAGCTGCTCGGCTCCGGCCCCGAGCTGGACGCCTGGCGTGCCCCGCTCAGCAATGAGATCGGCTCCGAGGAGGGGCCCTGGCGCGAGGCGGGCCTGGACCGGCTGCGCACCGAGCCGGGCAAGGTCACGGTGGACGAGCGGGACGGCGAGGTCGTCGTCACCGTGCCCTCCTCCGCCGCGGCGCCCGGCGTGAAGGACTCCTCGTTCGCCCAGACCCTGCGGTACACCGTCAGCGGCACCGGGGAGCTGCGCCTCGATCACCGCGTCGAGGCCCGGGGCGCGGCGCGCACGGTGCCCTATCTGCCCCGCATCGGGCTCTCGCTCCGGCTGCCCGACCGCTACGACCGGTTCACCTGGTACGGGCGCGGGCCGCAGGAGAACTACACCGACCGCGAGGACGGCGCCCCCGTGGGGGTGTACTCCACGGACGTGGACGAGCAGTTCGCCGGATACACCAAACCGCAGGACTACGGGAACCACGAGGACGTCCGCTGGGCCTCGCTGTCCGACGGCAGCGGCGGGCTGCTGGTGTCGGGGGACTTCTCGGCCGGGGTGACCCCCTACACCGGGATCGACCGCGCCGCCTATCCGTTCGCCCTCCGCAAGGACCCGGGAGGCAACACCCTGCACCTGGACCACGCGGTCAGCGGTGTGAGCGAGACGTTCCACACCGTCCTGCCCCAGTACCAGGTGCGGCCCGCCAAGGAGTACGCCTACACCCTGCGGCTGCGCCCGCTGACCGGCACCGAGGCCCGCACCGGCACCCCGCACGGCCCGGTGGTCTGCGCCCCCGAGGCCAAGCTCACCGCCGCCGACACCACGGTGGCGGCGGGCGGGACCACCTCGGCCGAGCTGACCGTCACCAACCCGTGCGACACCCCGTTGCGCGACGTCACGGCGGCCTTCGGCCTGGCCGAGGGGTGGACCGCCGAGCCCGGCACCCTCGACCTCGGCGACCTCGCGGCGGGCCGGACCGCGACCGTACGGACCGAGATCACCCGCGGCGAGGGCACCCCGGACGGCCTGCGGCCCGCCGTCGCCGACGTCCGCGCGACCTCGGCCGGCGGCGCGCGGGTGAGCGGCTCGGCGTCGGCCGAGATCGACGGCACGCCTCCCCCGCCGCGCGGCGACGTGGCGGTGTCCACGCTCGACTTCCTCACCGCGGACAACGGCTGGGGCCCGGTCGAACGTGACCACAGCAACGGCGAGTCCGCCCCCGGCGACGGCAAGACCCTGACCGTCGGCGGTACGACCTACGAGCGCGGCCTGGGCACGCACGCCGATGCGACGGTCGAGGTCTTCCTGGGCGGCAACTGCTCGTCCTTCACGGCCGAGGCGGGCGTGGACGACGAGGTGGGGGCCGACGGCAGCGTCGTCTTCGAGGTCTACGCCGACGGCGAGCGGGTGTACCGCGGTGAGACGGTGCGCGGCCCGGACGCGGCCGTACCGGTGAAGGCCGACGTCGAGGGCGCGCAGCGGCTCCGGCTGCGGGTCACCGACGGCGGCGACGGCAACGCACATGACCACGCCGACTGGGGAGCGGCCACGGTGCGCTGCGGAACGGGAGGAACGGAGTGACCTGAGGGCGGACGGCCGCGGGCCCCGGTCACGCGCCCCCGGGGCCCGCGCCATCCGTCCGGTCCCCCGGGCCCGCGCCTTCCGTCCGGTGCCCGGCCCCCGCGCCGTCCGTCCCCTGGAGCAGTTCCTCGAGCCGGTCCAGGAAGACCCGCTGCTTCGTCACGATCTTCCGGCGGGCCTCGTCCGGGCCGAACCAGGCGACCCGGTCGATCTCGGGGAACTCCCGCATCCGGCCGGACCCCTTCGGCCACTCCATCGTGAACGTGCCGGGTGTGATCCGCGCCGGGTCAAGATCGCCCGCGAGCGCCCAGACGGTGACCTCCTTGCCCCCGGTCTGCGTCACGGAGCCGAGCGGAATCGGCTCGCCGCCGGGCGGGGGTACGCCGAGTTCCTCCTCGAACTCCCGGCGCGCGGCGGCCTCCGGGGTCTCGTCCTCGTCGTACTCCCCCTTGGGCACGGTCCAGGCGCCCGCGTCCTTGGCGGCCCAGAACGGGCCTCCCATATGGGCGAGCAGCACCTCGACGGCCGGGCCCGCACCGCGGTACAGCAGGAGTCCGGCGCTGCGCTTACGCGTCACAGCGACCAGTGTGCGCCCATGCCACCCGGGTGGAGTGCCGGGCTCGCCGGTCAGCCCTTGCGGGCGTAGCCGAGGTAGGTGACCAGCGGCCGGGCGTCCGGGGCCAGGACGAAGTCGACGATCGGCGGGATCTGCTCATCGCTGATCCGCCCCTTGCGGCGCGCCATGGTGGCCTTGACCAGGCTGCGCGGGTCCTTGGGCTTGAAGTCGCAGATGTCCTCGTTGCGCAGCCCCTGCCGGTCCAGGGCGGCGGTCAGTTCGGCGGGGGTGCGCAGCCGCGCCGCCGTGTAGCGGCCGGCCGGCATGATCCGGGTCATCGGGACACGCTGGAAGGCGCCGAGGTAGATCAGCCGGGAGAGAAAGGTGCGGTTCACGGTGTCGTAGATCAGCACACCGCCGGGCCGCAGCACCCGGGCGGCCTCCGCCAGCACCCGGTCCAGCTCCGAGGTGATCTCGAAGGTGTCCGCGTAGTAGGCGAGGTCGAACGCGCCGTCGGCGAGGCCGAGTTGCTCGGCGGGCGCGGTGCGGTACTCGATTCCGGGGTGCTCGCCCTCGCCCGCCTCGCGTGCCATATCGGTCGCGGTGGCGGAGGGGTCGACGGCGACGACGTCGAAGCCGAGACCGGCCAGCCCGCGGGCCAGCAGCCCGCGGCCACTGCCCACGACCACGGCGCGGCTTCCGGGCGCGGACAGGTCCGCGCTCTTGAGCGTGGTGCGGACGTACTCCAGGCGGCTGTCCTGGAAGGTGACGGCCCGGATCTGTCGGCCGTCGACGGCCTCGGGCGACCGTGAGTCCAGTTCGATGTGCGGGGCGGCGGCCATCGTCTTCTCCCTCACGGGTGCGCGGATTCGCGGATTCACCGGTGCCTGGGGTGGGCCGGACGGGCTCGCCCGGTTCCCCGAGGAAACCTAACATCCTTAAGTTCCCTCAGGGAACTCGGCTAGGGTTGTGTCATGACCCGTACTCCGCTCGCCGATGTGGCCTGCTCGATCGCCCGCGCCACCGATCTGTTCGGCGACGCCTGGACGGCGCTGATCATGCGGGATGTGCTCACCGGGGTCACCCGCTTCGACGATCTCGCCCATGACCTGGGCATATCGCGGAAGGTCCTGGCCGCCCGGCTGTCCCGGCTGGTCGAGGAGGGGGTGCTGGTCCGGGAGCGATACCAGGAGCGTCCGCCGCGTGAGCACTATCGCGCCGCCCCGAAGGGCAAGGAGCTCTATCCGGTGCTGCTCGCCCTGATGGAGTGGGGCGACCGCTGGTACGCGGGTCCCGCCGGGCCGCCGGCCCGGATCCGCCATCTCGGCTGCGGACAGGACACCACGCCGGTGTCCGCGTGCGCCCACTGCCAGGAGCCCCTGACGGTCGGCAACACCACCCAGCTCCCGGGCCCCGGCGGGCGCACCGGACCCGGCACCCGGGTGCTCGGGCCGCTGCTCGCCGCGCGGGAGGACACCGAGGAGACCGGGCGCCCGGCGACGGTTTGAGCGAACCGCACGGGGCACTCGGCACAGCACCGGGCATCCGACCACGAGGAGCGCCGACCATGCGCTACGAAGAACTGACGGGCCTGGTCCAGGCCCGGGCCCAGCTCCCCGACCGGCAGTCGGCCGAGCGGGCGATACGGGCGACGCTCGAGACCCTCGCCGAGCGCATCCCGGGCGGGCTGGCGGACCATATGGCGGCACAGCTGCCGCAGGAGGCGGGCGAGCCCCTGCGCCGGGTCGCCGCCGCGCACGAGGGCACGCCCGAGGAGCGGGCGCACCGGCGGGACCACGGCGAGCGGTTCGACCTCACCGGTTTCGCGGGCCGGGTCGCCTGGCGCACCGAACACACCGAGGAGGAGGCGCTGCGCGAGGCGGCCGCCTTCTTCGAGGTACTGGACTCGGCCGTGGACCCGGAGCTGATGGAGAAGCTCTACGGCGTGCTGCCGAGCGACATCCGGGAGCTGCTGCCGGAGGCACGGGCCGAGCGGGGCTAGCGAGAGCGCCCCTGGGTTCCGAGGGGCTGTGCGGGCGGTTCACTCCGCCTGCCCCGGGTGGCCGGGGTGGCCGTGGCGCGGCGGCGGGCTCGGCTCGGCCGCCGTCTGCGGTGTCACCGACGATCCGCCGCGCGGCGGATCGGGCCGCTCGGGGAGCGGCTCGGCGCCCGGCTCACCGGGCGAGGGGGTGGCGCCGCCCTCCAGCTGGCGCATGCGCGCCGTGACCACCTCGACGACCGGAAGGCGGTCGGCGTGGGAGCGCTCGTACTCCAGCAGCTTCCGCAGCCGCTCCTCGGTGAGGGCGCGGATGCGGTGCCGCAGGGCGCCGAGCGGCAGATGGTCGTAATCCGCGAGCGGCAGGTCGTCATGGCTGGTCATCCGCCCTCCCTCCGCCCCTCCTCCGGGGCCCGTGCGGCGAGCGGGTACCCGCGCACGTACGACGAAAACGACACAACGGGCGAGGGTGGCGGGAAGGGCTGCCGCCCCGCCGTGCACAACGGGGGGAGCGCCGCGGGGCGGCAGCGACCGAGCCGGGAGGACTCGGCCGAGCCGCGGGGGCGTGGGATGTTCCCGGCGGCTCATCGGCGTCTACGGACCCCATCGGTGCCCTGTTCACCTTTTGTCCGATGGTGAGCACCCGGGGGTGAGCACCCGCCGCTTGAGCACCGGCCACGCCCCCGGTGATCGTCTGTCAGGCTGTCCCCATGCCGACCACCACCGTGTCCGAGCTCGTCGACGAACTGCTCTCCGGGACCCGCCCGCTGCCGATCATCTCCGCGGGCGTCCCCGTCCTCCGGCAGCCGGCCCTGCCGTACGAGGGCCAGCTGGCCGCGGACCAGCTGGACCGGCTGCTGGCGGCGATGCGGGAGACGATGCACTCCGCGCCCGGGGTGGGGCTCGCCGCCCCGCAGATCGGTGTGCCGCTGCGGCTCGCGGTGATCGAGGACCCGGCGGAGGTGGCGGACGAGGTGCGGGAGGTGCGCGGCCGGGTGCCGCAGCCGTACCGGGTGCTGGTCAATCCCGCCTACGAACCGGTCGGCGACGGCCGGGCGGCGTTCTTCGAGGGGTGCCTGAGCATCCCCGGCTGGCAGGCCGTGGTCAGCCGCCCGGACCGGATCCGGCTGCGCGGGCAGGACGAGACGGGGCGCGAGCTGGACGAGGAGTTCACCGGCTGGCCCGCGCGGATCGTCCAGCACGAGACCGACCATCTCGACGGCGTCCTCTATCTGGATCTGGCCGAAACTCGTTCCCTGTCCTCGGCCCAGGCCGTCAGCGACTACTGGTCCCAGCCCACCCCCGCCACCGCCGCCCACTCACTGGGCTTCGCGCACCGGACCGCTTCTGGCACCGATGACAACGGCGGCACCGGCGCTACCGCTCCGTAACCACGGGCCGACCAGCGGCATGTGTTCGTCATCGACTGGCAGTCGCCGAATCACCACACGGACACTGTGACGTACGTCGCCACGGCAAGACTGGTGAACGCCTGCAGTGCGCGCCGCCTCGGCGCACCGCACGGCGAGTGAGGCGTTTCTTCCGCTCTTCCCCAGTCCCCACCGCTCCTGACTTCCCTTGAACGGAGAACAGGAATGTCCGTGCTCACGACGTCCTCGACGACGGCGCCCACCAGCTCGTACGTCACCTCGATCGCCCACACCCAGGAGCAGATCCACGCCGCGCAGCGGCTGCGCTACCAGGTGTTCGGCGAGGAGAGGGGCGGCCGGCTGGACGCCGCGGTCGACGGCCGCGACGTGGACGAGTTCGACGAGGTCATGGACCACCTGATCGTCACGGACACGGCGACGGGCACCGTGGTCGGCACCTACCGGCTGCTTCCTCCCGGACGCAGCGGGCGGCTCTACTCGGACACCGAGTTCGATCTGCGCGGTCTTCCGACCGAGGTCCGCTCGTCCATGGTCGAGACCGGCCGGGCCTGTGTCCACGCCGACCACCGCACGGGCGCGGTCATCAACCTCATGTGGGCCGGCCTGGCCCGCTATGTGCTGCTGTCCGGCCATCGCTATCTCGCGGGCTGTGCCTCGGTTCCACTGGCCGAGGGCGAGGGGGCGGCCGCCAACGCCTGGCTGCTCGGCACCACCAAGCACGCCGCCCCGGCCGAGATGCGGGTCCACCCGCTCGACCCGTGGATACCCTCGCGGCCGCTGGACGGCGAGCCCAGCTACGCGGACCTGCCGCCGCTGCTCCGCGGCTATCTGCGGGTCGGCGCCTGGATGTGCGGCTCCCCGCAGCACGACCGGGCCTTCAACGACGCCGACTTCTTCGTACTGCTGGACACCGAGCGGATGAACGACCGCTACCGCCGCTACTTCCTCGGTGAATCCCGGTGACCGACACGGCCGCGATGAGTCTGCCCGAGCACGCCTGGGCGGGCTGGTCCCCGTGCACTCCCGGCTGTGTCTCCCACGCCGCCGACCGCGTCCCGGCCACCCGGGGCGCCCGGCGGGCCGCGGTCTTCGTCCGGGCGGTGATGGGCGCGATGCTGTCCGGTCGGCGGATCGCCGAGCCCGAGACGCTGCGGGCGCGGGCGGCGACGCTGCTGGACTCCCTCGGCATCCGGCTGGAGGTGACGGGCGACAGCACGCTCAGCGCGCCCGGCGGCACCGGCACGCTCGTCGTGGCGAATCACATCTCCTGGCTGGACATCCTCGCGCTGCTCGCGGTGGAGCCCGTGGTGATGCTGGCCAAGCGGGAGATCGCGGGCTGGCCGCTGATCGGCTCGCTGGCCACCCGCGCGGGCACGCTGTACATCGACCGCGGTTCGCTACGCGAACTCCCCGACACCGTACGGGAGATGGCCGCCCGGATGCGTGACGGCCAGTCGGTGATGGCCTTTCCCCAGGGCATCACCTGGTGTTCGGGCACGGGCGGCGGCTTCCGGCGGGCCACCTTCCAGGCCGCGCTGGACGCGGGCGCGCCGGTGCGTCCGGTGACGCTGGAGTACGTCCAGCACGGCGCCCCGACCACGGTGGCGGCCTTCGTCGGCGAGGACGACTTCGGCGGCTCGCTGCGCCGGGTGCTGCGCGCCGACGGGCTCACCGTGCGGGTGGCCGTGCACCGTGCGCTGCGGCCGATGCGGGACGTCGACGACCGGCGCAGGGTCGCGGCACAGGCCCAGGCGACCGTCTGCGGGGCGCGGTTGCCCCTGCATCAGGAGATCCCCGCTCTCGAACTGGCCCGCTGAGCCCGTACGCTCGGGGCCCTCCGTCGCGGGCGCCGCGTCCCGGGCGCCGCGTCCCGTCCATGGATGGAGCGCCCGGGGCGCTGCTCAGCTCTCCGTCCGCCGGTCCTTGACCCGGCGGATCTTGCCCACGGAGCGCTCCAGCGTCTCCGGGTCCACGACCGCCACCTCGACCGTGAGCCCCACCCCGTCCTTCACTCCCCGCGCGATCGTCGCCGCGGCGGCCGCGCGCTGCTCGGGACCGACGCCGGGGCGGGCCTCGATCCGCACCGCCATATGGTCCATCCGGCCGCGCCGGGTCAGCTCGAGTTGGAAGTGCGGGGCCACCGCCGGGACCCGCAGCACGATCTCCTCGACCTGGGTGGGAAAGACATTGACCCCACGCACGATGAGCATGTCGTCACAGCGGCCGGTGATCTTCTGGATGCGCCGGAAGGCGGGGCGGGCGGTGCCGGGCAGCAGCCGGGTCAGATCGCGGGTGCGGTAGCGGATGACGGGGAGCGCCTCCTTGGTGAGGGTGGTGAAGGTCAGCTCCCCCTCCTCGCCGCCGGGCAGCACCGCGTCGCCGAGCGGGTCGACGATCTCCGGGTAGAAGTGGTCCTCCCAGACGTGCAGTCCGTCCTTGGTCTCCACGCACTCCTGGGCCACCCCGGGGCCGATCACCTCCGAGAGCCCGTATATGTCCACCGCGTGGATGTCCATGCGCTCCTCGATCTCCCGCCGCATCTCCTCCGTCCAGGGTTCGGCGCCGAAGATGCCGACCTGGAGGGAGGTGGAGCGGGGATCGACGCCTTGCCGCTCGAACTCGTCGAGGAGCGTCAGCAGATAGGACGGCGTGATCATGATGATCTCGGGCCCGAGGTCCTGGATGAGCCGCACCTGCCGGGCGGTCATGCCCCCGGAGGCGGGAATGACGGTGCAGCCGAGCCGCTCCGCGCCGTAGTGGGCGCCGAGGCCGCCGGTGAACAGCCCGTAGCCGTAGGAGATGTGCACCTTGTGGCCGGGCCGGCCGCCGGCCGCGCGGATCGAGCGGGCGATCACCTCCGCCCAGACCGCCAGGTCGTGCTCGGTGTAGCCGACGAGGGTGGGGCGGCCGGTGGTGCCGCTGGAGGCGTGGAGCCGCCGCACCTCGCTGTGCTCGACGCCGAACATCCCGAAGGGGTAGGTGTCGCGCAGATCGTCCTTGGTGGTGAAGGGGAACCGGGCCAGGTCCTCCAAGGTGCGGCAGTCCTCGGGGCCGACCCCGGCCTCGCGGAACTTCTTGCGGTACAGCTCGACATGGTCGTACGCATGGCGCAAGGTGGCGCGCAGCCGGGTGAGCTGGAGCGCCCTCAGCTCCTCGGGGCTCATCCGCTCGGCGTCGTCGAGCGGAGCCACGCTCAGGGATTCCGCCATGGGCCGTCCACCACCTCCGCTTGCCGACCGAACATTCGGTCACCGTTCGGGCGCGGTCCAGTAATCCAGCATCCGACCTGGCTGTCAAGGGTCCGGGCAGCCCGGCCGCGCCGGTACGCACCCGGCCGGGCTCGGAACCGTGCGAGGGGGATGAACGATCGTCGCCGCCCCTCCGTATCCGTAGATGCGATGGACACAGCCGCGACCCGGATCCGATGCGAGAGGGCCTTTTATGTACGACGCCGCCGACGCCGACGCCCGGCACCCGCTCCGGCCCGCCAACCGCCCCCGCGCCGCCACGGCCCGCGCGCGATGGCGGTCGCGGCGGCGGTGGGCGCGCTGCTGACCGTCGCCGGATGCGGCGGCGGGGACGGTAAGGCGGACGCCAAGGCGGAGACCGGCGGGAACGCCGCCCGGCCGAGCGCGAGCCCCGCGCCCAAGGCCGCGCGGGTGGAGCAGCTCGCCTCGGCCGCCGGCTGCGAGCCGCAGTTCACCACCAAGGTGGACGACTACCGCCAGGCCGTCTGCAAGACCGCCGAGGGCAAGTTCGTCTTCCTCGACTTCGTGACCGCCAAGGGCCAGCGCGACTGGCTGGAGACCGCGCAGATGTACGGCGGGGTCTATCTGGTCGGCAACCGCTGGGTGCTGTCGTCCTCGCCCCGTAAGAACATGGAGACGCTCCGGGACGAATTCGGCGGCACCATCGAGGAGGACACCTCCTACGGGGGTGCCTCCCGCACCCCCAGGTGATCACCTGCCCATCACTCGCCACCGATCCCGTGTCCGGCGGCTCCTTCCCCTCCCCGCCCCTTCCCGAACCAGGGGCCTCGCCCCTGGACCCCGAGGCGTCGACGAGCCGACCGTCGCCGCCGTGCACACCCGCACCGGCGGGCTGATCGCGGTCGGCACGCCGACGCGGCGGATGACCGGGCGGACGCCCGCGCACCTCCGGGGCGCCCGGCCCGGGGTCTGGGCGGGGCGCCCGGCCTGAGGGAAGGGGCGGGGAGGGGAGCAGCCCGCCGCAAGGCGTCACGACCCGCCGGACGCCCCCTGAACGTCGGCGAGGGCCCGCAGCGTGGCCGCCTCCCGCGGCAGCAGCCGCTCGTCGTCCCCCGGCACGAACTCCAGCAGGACATCCAGCGGCGGGCCGCCGGACATCGCGGCGCGGTGGGTGAGCAGCCGCTCGAAGGCGCTGCGCCACAGCGGGGCGCGGGCGGTCAGCGGCAGCCGGGTGGTCCCGGGCCACCAGGAGAAGGCGTGCACCGCGGCGATCCGGTCCCCCAGCGCGTCCAGCCCCTTCAGCGCCTCGGCGTCGGGCATGTCGACGGGCGGCTGCCAGTAGGTGGCGACCTCGGCGCGGTCCACCTCGTCCAGCAGCCGGAGGGTGTGGTCGGCGCCGTCGGTCAAGGTGTTGCGGTGGAACTCGTAGGCGAGTTCCACCCCCGCCTCCGCGGCGAGCGCGGCCGCGCGCCGGGTGTCCTCGACGACCGCGCGGCGCGCCTCGGGCGGGGTCTCCCGGGTGCCGGTGGCGCCCGCCCAGATCCGGATGCGCGGGGCGCCGAGCGCCACGGCGGAGCGGAGCACCGCGTCGAACTCCTCCGGGTCGCCGCGCCCGGCACGGTAGTAGGAGCCGTACGAGGCGACGGCGAGCCCGGCGGCCGCAGTGGCGTCGCGGACCCGCCGGGCGGTGTCCTCGTCGCCGGGCGGCACATGGACGTCACCGCCCCATTCGACGCACTCCAGGCCCGCTCCGGCCACGGCGGCGATCACTCGGTCGGGGTCGAGCCCGCGCAGCGTCACCGAGCAGATGCCGAGCCGCGTCATGCGCCCGCCTCCGTGACGGTGGGCGCGTCGCCCGCGCCGAAGTCCACCACGACGCCTTGGCCGTCCGGCAGCCGTACGGTGACCGCGAGCCCGTTCACCTCGGCGGTGGCGAGATCGACGAGGGGGGCCGGGTCGCGTTCGCCGGTGAGCGAGGCCAGTGCGACGAAGAGGGTGCCGGCCGGGTCCTCGCCGACGGTGCCGGTGAGTTCGGGGACCAGGGCCCATGACCCGTACGCGGTGCCCTGCGGCGCCCGGACCGCGGTCGCGCTCTGCCAGCCGTGCAGTCCGAGGAGCTGACCGGTCACCTCTTCCCCGTCCAGCCGTATCTCGGCGCCCTGTTCCGTCTCCGCCGGGGTGCCCGGGGGCAGCGCGACGGCCCAGCCGCTGTGGTGGATCCGGGTCCCGGCGGGGACGCCCACGGCGCGGTGGACCCGCACTTCGAGCCGGCCGCGGACGAGGGTCAGGCTGTCGACGCGGATCGAGGGCACCTTGGGGCCGGCGTCGGGGAAAGCGGGGGTGTGGGAGGAGGCGAGCCAGTCGGGGCCCGCGGCCAGGGGGTGGATGCGCAGCCGGGCGCTGCGCACTCCGCGCACCTCGATGGCGATGTGGTTGTCGGGGGTGTTGTCCGCGCTGGTGGGACCGGTGCGGGTGGAGTAGGCGAGCCGGGCGTAGAGCGGGTCGGCCGGTCCGTGCTCGGCCTCCCAGGGCCGGAGTTTGTAGCTGCCGTGGTTGTGCAGCCGCACCAGCCCGTCCCGGCCGGTGGTCTGGACGAGGAACCCGGCGGCGGGCAGCGCCAGCGCCCGGTCCGGCCCCTCGACCGGCGCGGCCTCCTCGGTGGCGGTCCACACCGGGTGGTCGGGCGGGAGCAGCAGGCCGAGGAACCCCTTGGAGGCCCAGTAGGGCGAGCCGGGCCCGGAGTAGCGCTGCAGGGTCGCGGCGTGCGGCCCGTACCAGCCCAGGCTCAGCACCCCGTCCTCGGTCAGCGCCCCGCGGTCCAGAAAGTGGCGCAGCGCTCCGCTGAGGATGCGGCGGGTGGCCCCGGGGGCGAGGGGGGTGTGGCCGGTGAGGGCGCCGAGGGCCACCGAGGCGACGGCGGCGAAGCGGTAGGTGAGGGAGCGGCCGTGGTGGATGGGGGCGCCGTCGGCGTCGAAGAGCAGCGAGAAGCCCTCGAGGAAGGTGCGCAGCCGCGGGCCGAGCCGGTCCAGCAGCGCTTGGTCGCCGGCCAGATGGGCGTGGAGCAGCGGGTACATGTGCAGCGCCCAGCCGTTGTAGTGGTCGAACGACCGCCCGTCGCCGTCGGAGTACCAGCCCTGGCCCTCGTACCAGCCCTCCAGGAGGCCGAGCCCCCGCTCGATGGCGCGGGCCGTCTCGGCGTCGCCGCGCCCGACGGCCTGAAGGAAACCGGCGACGGTGAGGGGGAAGAGATACCAGTTGTTGGGAGCGGGCTGGTGGCGCAGCGCACCGCGCAGCCATTCCTCGGTGCGGTCCTGGGCGTCGGACGGCAGGGCGTCCCAGGTCCACGGCGCGGTCAGCCGCAGGCCCAGGGCCACGGACGCGGACTCCACCATGGGCTGGCCGTGGGCGCCGTGATGGCCGATCACCGGCCACGACTCGGCGTCGTCGCGCCCGGGGGTGCGGGTGCCGCGGGCGATGCCCGCGGTGTAGCGCTCCAGGAAGCCGTGCTGGTCCTTGCCCGAGGCCCCGGCGGCGCGGAAGGCGGCGAGGAGGAAGGTGCGGGCGAACCCTTCGAGCCCGTCGGAGCGCACCCCGGACTTCGACGGGGGTCCGGGCAGGTCGATCAGGCCCTGGCCGGGGGTGGCGTAGCGGAGGGCGGCGTGCAGCATGCCGTCCGCGGCGGCCTCCCAGTGGGCGCGGGTGTAGCCGGTGTGGGGGCTGAGGGTGCGGTCGTCGGCGGGGAGGAGGAAGGGGAGCTCGGGCATGGCGGGGTGGGCCTCCTGGGGTCGCGGGACGTGAGAGGGCGCGCCCTCTCACGCCGAGCGGTCGAGGATCTCCGGTCGTACGGGGTGGGCGAAGTCGCGGCCGGTGACGTAGTTCTCGATCTCGCCGATGGCGAGGTCGGCCAGCCGGCGCAGCTCACCGCTCTTGGATCCGGCGATATGCGGGGTGATCAGCGCGTTGTCGCAGTCGTACAGGGGTGAGGCGGCGGGCAGCACCTCCGGCACGGTGACGTCGAGGACGGCGCGGATCCGCCCGGCCACCAGCTCCTCGGTCAGCGCGTCCTGGTCCACCACCGCCCCGCGCGCGGTGTTGATGAGCGTGGCGCCGTCCGGCATGGCGGCCAGCAGCTCCCGGCTGACCAGCCCCTGGGTGGCCGGCAGCAGGGGGGTGTGGACGCTGATGACATCGCTGCCGGCGAAGAGTTCCCGCAGGCCGACCTGGCGCGCGCCGAGTTCCCGCGCCTCCTCAGCCGTGACATACGGGTCGTACAGCCGCAGGTCGAGGTCGTACGGGCGCAGCAGCTCGATCACCCGGCGGCCGATGACGGAGGCGCTGAGGATGCCCACTGTCCGGCGGTAGTTGCCGGCGTCCGGATAGCGCTCGTTCCAGTCGATCGTGCGCCGCTCGGCGCGGTAGTCCCGGGCGATGTCCAGGATGCGCTTGTTGGACAGCAGGATCATGGCGACGGTGTACTCGGCGACGGGTACCGCGTTGGCCGCGGCCGCCGAGGAGACCGCGATGCCGCGCTCCCAGCAGGCGTCGGTGATGTGGTGGCGCACGGTGCCCGCGGTGTGGACGACGGCGCGCAGCCGGGGCGCGGCGTCGAGCGCGCCGCGGTCCAGGGGCGGGCAGCCCCAGCCGGTGACCAGCAGTTCGGCATCGGCGAGGGCACGGCGCGCGGCCGGGGTGGTGAAGTCGTCGAGGACGAGGCCGGGATCGAGATCGAGGAGTTCGGTGAGCCGGTCCATACGTCCGGATCCGAGCACCTGCCGGGCGGAGCGCTCGGCCATGGCCAGGGCGGCTCGGGGGCGGTGACGGGCGGAGATGTGCGGGTCGGTCACTTCACGCTCCCTGCGGTCAGTCCGGACTTCCAGTAGCGCTGCAGCATCACGAACGCCACGATCAGCGGCACGACGGCGAGCAGTGAGCCGATGACCACGAGGGGGTAGTACTCGGGCGAGACGGTGGCGGCGCTGTTCCAGGTGTAGAGGCCGAGGCTGAGCGGATACAGGTGCTGGTCGGAGAGCATCACCATCGGAAGGAAGAAGTTGTTCCAGATGGCCGTGAGCTGAAAGAGGAAGACGGTCACGAACCCGGGCCCGAGCATCCGCAGACTGACCCGCACATAGGTCTGCAGCTCGCCCGCGCCGTCGACCCGGGACGCCTCCAGCACCTCGTTGGGCACATAGCCGCTGCTGAGCAGGCGGGCCAGGTAGACGCCGAACGGGTTGAAGAGCACCGGGATGAAGACCGACCAGAAGGTGTTGACCATGCCGATGTTGGAGGCCACGAGATAGAGCGGGAGGGCCAGCACGGTCGGCGGCACCATGACGCCGGTGAGCACGAGGCCGAACAGCTTCTCCTTGTGCCGGAACTCGTACTTGTCGAAGGCGTAGCCCGCGGCCACGCTGATCAGCGAGCCCACCAGGGCGCCGACGACCGCGTACAGCAGGCTGTTGACGTACCACTCGCCGTAGAGCCCGCCGTCCATGGAGAACAGGTCGGAGAGGTTGCGCCCGAAGGAGAAGTCGCCGAAGGAGAGGATGTCGCTGCCGAAGAGGGCGTCGGCGTTCTTGGTGGACGCCAGCAGCAGCCACAGCGCGGGCAGCATGGTGTAGAGGGCGGCGATCAGAACGACCGCGTTGGCGATGCCACGGCTGGTCAGCTTGGAGCGCCCGAAGGGCTTGCCGAGCGGTCTGGCCGGCGGTCCCTGGGGGGCGTTCACGGGGGTGGTGGGTGTGGTCGTGGTCATCACGCTCTCCGTTCCCGGCGGCCCGACCAGCGCGTCACGGCGTACGACAGCACACAGGTGACGATCAGAAGAATGATGGAGGCCGCGGAGGCGAGTCCGTAGTTGTTGCGGCGGAAGGCCGCGTCGTAGATGTACATGTTCGGAGTGAAGCGGGAGTTGACCATCGGGGTGGCCTGGTTCATCAGCATGGGTTCGGTGAACAGCTGGAGCGCGCCGATCAGGGAGAACATGCACACCATGACGACGGAGCCCCTGATGATGGGCACCTTGACCTGGAGCGCGGTGCGGATGCCCCCGGCGCCGTCGATGGTCGCCGCCTCGATCACCTCACGCGGCAGCGCCTGGAGCGCGGCATAGAAGATGATCATGTTGTAGCCGAGTCCGCTCCACAGGGCGATATTGACGATCGACGGGAGCACGGTGTGCAGACCGAGGAAGTCGATGGTGATATCGGCCTGGGCGAAGAGCTTGATAACGGGGCTGAGCCCCGGGGTGTAGAGGTACAGCCAGATGACGGCCGCGATGATGCCGGGAACGGCGTGCGGCAGATAGACCAGCATCTGCGCGGTCCGCCGCATCCGGACCAGGCCCGAGTCGAGCAGCAGGCCGAGCGCGAGCGCGCTGATGACCACGAGCGGGACGAAGATCACGCAGTAGAGGGCGATGGTGCCGAACCCGGAGAGGAAGCTCGGGTCCTGCAGCACCGAGAGATAGCTGCGCAACCCGGTGAAGACGGTGCGCCCGCCGCCGAAGCCGAGTCCCTCGTGGTCCTCGGAGAAGAGGCTGAGGTAGATGGCGTAGCCGACGGGGACCAGGAACACGGCGACGAGCAGCGCCGTGAAGGGGGTCAGCAGAACGGCGGCGGCGACCCTCTGCTGGCGTCGTCCGGTTCTGCGGGGCGGGTCGGCGGCGGCCGTTGATGGCGGCGCCGCCCCTTTCGAGGACATGACGGTGCTCACGGATTACCTCGGCTTCAACGGGAAGAGGTGCGGCTCGGGGTGGGACGGGGAGAGGACGGGGTTCAGCGGGTGGTGACCGACAGGCCGAGGCTTTTGAGATCGGGCATCGTCCGGCTCTGGGCATCGCGCAGGGCTTTGAGAATGTCGCCGCTGCCGGCACCCGCCTTGGCGAGCCCGTCGTCACCGGAGCTGGTGGTCGAGGTCATCCGCGGGCCCCACTTCCAGGTGGGCGCGATCCGCTCGGCCTCCTTCTGGAAGAGACCGAAGATGTCCTGGCCGGAGTAGTAGCTGGTGTCCATCTCCTTGCGGGCGACCGGCACCAGGCTGGGCACGGACGGGAAGGCGCTGCTGACCCCGCTGGCGAGCTTGGCCTTCAGGGCGCCGGGGCTGGTCACCATCCAGGAGATGAACTCCATGGCCTCCTTGGGGTGCCGGCTGTCCTTGGTGACCATGAAGGTCGAGCCGCCCTGGGTGCTCACCTTGGGTTTCGCCGGATCCCACTGCGGCATCGGCGCGATGGCCCATTTGCCCTTGCCGTCGGGGGTGGACGCCATCATCGAGCCCGCGGCCCAGGCACCCGCCAGATAGCCGGCCGTCTCCCCGCTGCGCAGATGGGCCCGCCACTGCTGACTGGAGCCGGGCTCCACCCGCACCAGATCGTCGTCCATCAGCCGCTGCCAGTAGCCGGCGACCTTACGGGTGGGGGCGTCGTCCATGGAGATCCGCCAGGTGTCCCCGACGGTGTCGTACCACTTCGCCCCGGCCTGCCAGGCGTACCCGGCCATATAGAGGGTGCCGCCGGTGGTGAAGAGGCTGCCGATACGGGTCCGCGGCTGGGCCTGCTTGAGCTTGCGGGCCGAACTCTCGAACTCCGCCCAGGTCTTGGGGACCGGAATGTGGTTCTTGGTGAAGATGTCCTTGCGGTACAGGAAGACCATCGGCTCGATGTCCACCGGCACGGCGTAGGTGCGCCCGTCGAAGGTGGTGAGGTCCAGCGCCTGCGGCAGGATCTTCTTGCGGACCGAGTCGGGCAGCAGCTTGGTGATGTCCCGGGGCACGCCGTCGATGGTGAAACCGGGGAGCTGGGGGTATTCGATGGTGGCGACGTCGGGGGCGTTGCCCGCGCGCGCGGCGTTGCTGAGCTTGGTCCAGCCGCCCTGCTCCCCGGAGGGCACCTGCTGGAATTCGACCTTGATGCGGTCGTGGGTGCGGTTGAACTCGTCGACGACTTCCTGACTGCCGCGCAGCGCCGACCAGAAGGTCAGGCGTACGGGACCGTCGCCGACGGTGTCGGATCCGCGACTTGTCGAGCAACCCGAACAGCCCGCCAGGACGAGGGCGAGCAGCGTGAGCAGTGCGGTGGTGCCCGCCGTCGCCCGGCGTCCGGTTGCCGAGCGACCTGGGCGTCTATGACCAGGCATGGGCCCTCCCCTGAGTCAGCGGTGGAGTCAGGGGAATCTTGAGCGCTTGACTGAAAAGCCGTCAATACATCGAACAGAAGAAACTAAAGCGGTCAAACAATCAGAGAAGTGGGGCGGTGGAATCCCGGACCACCAGCTCCGGCAGCAGCTCCAGATGGCGGGCGGCGCCGGCCCACCGCCCGGTCCGCGTCCGCTCCAGCTGGCGGGTCAGCAGCTCCAGCGCGGCCTGTCCGACCTCACCCTTGGGCGGGGCCACGGCCGTCAGCGCGATCTGCCCCATGTCGGCGACCACATCGTTGTACGCGACCACCGAGCAGTCGCGCGGCACCTCGACACCCGCCTCCCGCAGCCGCTGGACCAGCACCAGCGCGTCCATGTCGCCGTGGATCAGCGCGGCGGTGGCTCCGGCGCGGCGCACCGCGTCGGCCAGGTCGGCCGCGCCGGCGTCACGCGGACGCGGGTCGGGCCCGGCGGTGCGCGAACTGAGCATCACCGGGCACCCCTCACGGATGCCACGGGCCGCGGTCTGCGCGGCGAACTCCGACCGGATCACCCGCGCGGTGGGGCTGTCGTCGCGCGCCGCCAGCACGACGCGCCGATGGCCCAGCGAGGTCAGATGCTCGAGCGCCAGATGCACTCCGTGGGCGTGGTCCGAACGCACACAGTCCAGCCCGTAGATGGCGCTGCCGCGGTGGGGCCGGCGCTCCACCAGCACCACGGGGAGCTCCAGGGCGCCGAGCCACGCGTGGTCCGCCCGCTCCTCCGCCTCGGTGCGCCAGCGCGGGGAGAGCAGCAGCCCCCGCGCGCCCGCGTCCAGCGCCTGGCGGACCGCGCGCTCGGTGCCGCGCTCGTCCGCGGCGATGTGCAGCGCGAGCCGCAGCCCGGCCTTCTCGGCGGCCTCGCGCGCCACCTGGACGGTCTCGGTCAGATAGGTGTTGCGCTCGGGGACCACCATGCCGATGGTGTCGCCGGTGGCGGTGGACTCCTGGGCCATCGGCCGCAGCGAGCGCGCCACCCCGTGGCCGCGGCGCACCTCCCCGCGCTGGGCCAGGTCCTCCACGTCCCGCCGTACGGTGACGACGGACACCGCCAGCTCATCCGCGAGATCGGTGATCCGCGCGCTGCCCCGGGCCTCCACCAGTGCCGCGATCCGTGCCTGCCGCTTCCGCGCCGACTCCCGCATGTTCCCCACCCCTGACGCGATCGGCTTTCGTCCATACTCGAAACACCGCCATAGTAGCGATCATTCGATCAGAAAGCAGTCGGCGGGTGTCCGGAGGAGGTCAGCACTCGGTGACGCCGCGCGCCCGCAGGGCCGTTCGCAGGGCCCGAGTCGCGTAGTACGTCCGCGATTTGATGGTTCCGGGGGCACCCCGAGCGCCCGGGCGGCCTGGCTGACGCTGCGGTCCAGATAGTGCAGATGCAGCAGCACTTCCCGTTGCGGGGGCGCCAGGTCCGCCAGCGCGTCCCACACCAGCTGGGCGGTGAGTGCCTGATCGACCGCGTCCGGCGCGGCCGGCAGCGCCATCTCCGCCTCACCGGCCGTCTCCACCGATCGCTCCGCCTGGTCCTGGTGGCCATCGGTCACCAGGTCGCCGACCACGGTGAACAGCCGATTACGGACGGTGTCGTCCATGGGGCCGACGTCCATGGGGCGCTGCCAGGCGTGGATCGCCACCTCCTGCACGATGTCCTGGGCCCGGTGCCAGTCCCCGCCCAGCTTCCGGGCCGCCAGGCGGTGCAGCGCCGAGCCGTGTCGTCGGTACAGCGTCTTTAAGAAGGTGTCGGCGTCGGTCGTGACGCCCGCCGTGCGGATGTCCATCGTCTCGTTCCCCCGAGGCTGATGTGTCAATGGCGCGAGCGTAAGAGAAGGGCGACGCCGATTGAGTGACGAAAGTCTGACGTCGCATGGCGGCCGGAAGAACGCGGTGCCCGAAACGGGCTCGACTAAGATCCCTAGTTGTGCGATTTACGGTGGTAGGCCCGGTCAGGGCGTGGCGTGGCGATGTGGAACTGGAGCTGGGCCCGCCCAAACAGCGAGCGCTGCTCGCACTGCTGCTGGTGCGGGCGGGACAGCCCGTGGCGCTCAGCGAAATCGTCGACGTCCTCTGGGCGCAGGATCCGCCGAGCACCGCGGTGAATGTGGTGCACCGCCATGTGGGCTCGGTGCGCCGGCTGCTGGAACCCGGTCTGCCGGCGCGGGCGGAGGGCAGCCGGCTGGTGCGCAGCTCGGGCGGCTACCGGCTGAACGCCGACGCGGACGCGCTGGATCTGCTGCGCTTCCGGGAGCTGAGCGAATCGGCGCGGCGCACCGCCGCCGCGGGCGAGCCGGAGCGGGCGGCCGAGCTCTTCTCACAGGCGCTCGCCCTGTGGCGGGGGCCGACCGCCACCGGAGTCCCCTCCGACATCCAGGCCCATCCCGTCTTCTCCGGTGTCGACCGGGAACTTCTGGCCATCGCCAAGGAGGCCGCCACGACGGCGCTGGCCTCCGAGGTCCCGGAGCAACTGCCCACCGTGCTCCAGCAGTTCGCCGCCCACCATGCGCTGGACGAGACCCTGCAGGCCCAGCTGATCCGGGTGCTCGCCGCCACCGGACGGCGGGCCGAGGCGCTGGAGGTCTTCTCGACCGCGCGCAACCGGCTGGCCGATCAGCTCGGCGTCCCGCCCGGCCGTGAATTGCGCGCCGCCCATCGCGAGGTGGTGCCCCGGTCGACCCCGGCCCCCGCCGAGCCGGTCCAGCCGGTCCCTCCGGCGGTGCCGCCCGCCCCGGCGGTCCGCCCGGCGCAGCTCCCGCCCGACCTGCCCGCGTTCAGCGGACGCCATGCCGAACTCGCCGGTGTCCATACTCTGCTGCCCGAGGGTGCCGAGGCCGGATCACCGGGTCCGGTGGTGATCAGCGCGATCGACGGGATGGCCGGGATCGGCAAGACCACGCTGGCCGTGCACTGGGCCCATCGGATCGCCCACCGCTTTCCGGACGGCCAGCTCTACGCCAATCTGCGCGGCTTCGATCCGACCGGTTCGATGATGTCGCCGAACGAGGCGCTGCGGGCGTTCCTCCACGCGCTGGGGATTCCACCGAACCGGGTGCCCACGGGTCTGGACACCAAGACCGCGCTGTACCGCAGTCTGCTGGCCGGGCGGCGGATGCTGATCCTGCTGGACAATGTGGTGGACTCCCAGCACGTGCGGCCGCTGCTGCCCGGCTCCCCCGGCTGTCTGACCATCGTCACCAGCCGCAATCAGCTCCACGGTCTGATAGCGAGCGAGGGGGCCCGTCCTCTTACTCTGGGCCCGCTGTCCCCGGCCGAGTCCCATGAGGCGCTGGTCCGGCGGCTGGGCACGGACCGGGTCGCCGCGGAGCCACAGGCGGTGGCGACCATCGTCCGGCTGTGCGGGCGGCTGCCGCTCGCGCTGGCGGTGGTGGCCGCCCGGGCCGCGACCCGTCCGTCCTTTCCCCTTTCTTCTGTCGCCGCGGAGTTACGCGAGAGCCAGGGCAACCTCGACGCGTTCGCGGGCCCCGATCCGAACACCGACGCGCGGAGCGTCTTCTCCTGGTCCTACCGGGCCCTGGACCGGGAGGCCGCCCGGCTGTTCCGGCTGCTCGCCCTGCATCCGGGGCCCGAGGTCTCGGCCGCCGCGGCCGCGAGTCTGGCCGGGCTCCCGCTCCGGGTCACCCGTGCCCTGCTGACCGCGCTCACCCGCGCCCATCTGCTGGTGGAGCAGGCCCCGGGCCGCTACACCTTCCACGATCTGCTGCGGGCCTACGCCATGGAGCTGGTCCAGGACCACGACACGGACGAGATCCGCCACGACGCCCGGCACCGGATGTTCGACCACTATCTGCACACCGCGCGCACCGCCGCCACGCTGCTCGCCCCGCGCCGGACCGAACCGCTGCCGCTGTCCCCGGCCCGGCCCGACGCCGCGCCCGAGCACCTCGGCGGCCAGGACCGCGCCGAGGCATGGCTCTCGGCCGAGCGGGGCGTTCTGCTGTCGGTCGTCGAGCACGCCCGCGACCACGGATTCCCGTCCCACGCCTGGCAGTTGGCCGTGACACTGGAGCTCTTCCTGGACCGGCGCGGCCACTGGCAGGAGCAGACCGCCATCCAGCGCGCCGCGCTGGGTGCGGCCCGGGCGCTGTCCGATCGGCTCGGCCAGGCACACAGCCACCGCACCCTGGGGTTCGCCGAGGGACGGCTGGGCCGGTACGAGGAGGGGTGTGACCATCTGGAGCGGGCGCTGGAGCTGTTCACGGAGCTCGGCGAGGCGGGCGGGCAGGCCCGCACCCTGCGCTCCCTGGCGTTTCTGTCCAACAGCCAGAGCCGCTACCAGGAGGCGCTGGACCACTACCGGCCCGCGCTGGACCACTACCGCGCCGCGGAACACCTCAGCGGACAGGCCAGCGTGCTCAACGAGATCGGCTGGACCCATATCCTCCGCGGTGAGTACGAGCACGCGCTGGCCCACTGCCGCCAGGCCGTCGAACTGCACCGGCGGATCGGCGACTCGGCCGGCGAGGCCGCCGCGCTGGACAGCGTGGGATACGCGTACCACCACCTCGGACGGTATGAGCACGCCCTCACCTCGTACGGCCGGGCGCTCGCCATCTACCGCGAGATCAGCGACCGGTACCTGGAGGCCGACACCCTGCACCACCAGGGGGACACGCGCCTGGCCCAGGGCGACCTGGCCACCGCGCTCATCGACTGGCGCGGGGCCCTGGAGATTCTCCAGGAGCTGAACCACCCCGATGCCCGGGTCCTCGACGGCAAACTGGGGCAGTACCGGCAGTCACCGCATCCGGCCTCGGCTCTCAGCGGATGACGGAGCCTGGTGGGCGTGGTCTTCCGCGCTGTCGTATCCACGGCGGGGCGCCTCCGGGTCGTCGGGACGGTGCGCGGCGGGCCGCTCGGGCACGGCCGGGCACCGGGTTCTCCCTGCCGTACGTACGGGCCCGGTGAGTTGCTCAACCGGGTGGGAAAAAATTTCTCGACGCCCCTGCGGATCGCGGCCGCGCAGGGTAGCAGCGGGAAGTGATCTCTGTCCCGGCTTTATTCACTGGTGATGAGGTCTCCACGACCGAGCCACACGAGGTACTAGCGTCCGGTGTCACTCCGAACCAAGGAGGGCGCTGTGCCACCAGCAAACCTCACCAGACCCATCGCCTCCAGCCGAACCATCGGCACCGGGCTCATCATTGGGGCGCTCGCCGTCACACTGGCGGCGATCCTCATCCCGGTTTCGCTGTTCGGCGAGAGCAGCGCGGCCCTGCCGCGCAACGGCGTCACGGACGACGGCGGTGGGACGGTCAGCACCCAGTACGGGCCGCTCACGGCCACTGACCGGGACTTTGTCCGCAAAGTCAGGCTCGCCGGAACGTGGGAGCTCCCCGCCGGGCGCCTCGCCCAGGAGCGGGGCGGCCGGGACGCGGTGAAGACCGCCGGTGAGCATCTCATCGAGGGACACACCGAACTCGACCGCCGCTCCGAGGAGGTCGGCCGGGCGCTCGGGATCCAGCTGCCCAATCAGCCCAACGCGCAGCAACAGGGCTGGCTGAACGAGATGACCAGCGCCGGCAGCAGCGCCCAGTTCGAGCGGGTGTTCGCAAACCGGTTGCGCGCCGCTCACGGCAAGGTGTTCAACCTTGTGGCGCAGGTGCGAGCCGAGAGCCGCAACTCCATGGTCAGATCTCTGGCCACCAGGGCCAATGCCATCGTTCTCGACCACATCACGGTCCTCGAGGACACCGGGCTTGTCGACTTCGACACCCTCTAACGACTAAGTGAAGTGATCTTATGAGGCAACAGACCCACAAACGCGGGCGGTTCACCAATAAGACCGTCGCCATCGTCGCCGCCTTGGCGCTCGGCGGTGGCGGGGCCGCGATCATCGCCGCCAACGCGTCCGCCCACGGCGACAAGGGCGACTCCGGCCAGAACAACACCGTGGCCGCGAAGGCGGGGACGATCCAGTGCCCCGATGTGGGGCAGAAGCTGAGTGATGTGCCGGAGAAGGCCAGGCCCGAGGTCGACAAGAACCTGGCCGAGCTGGACAACCAGGTGGCCAAGGCCTACCAGCAGATGAACCAGCAGCAGGGTTCGAGCGACGCGGTGCTCTCCAAGCTCAACGACGAGCGCTCCCGGACGATGGACAACATCGGCTCGGCCATGGGCGGCGACAACTCCCAGCTGCAGGGGATGAACGACTGCAAGTGGCAGGAGGTCGCCACCCAGGACGGTCAGCAGCAAGGCGGCGACCAGCAAGGCGACCAGCAGGGCGGCGATCAGCAAGGCAGCGACCAGCAGGGCGGCGACGACCAGCAGGGCGGCGACCAGCAAGGCGGCGGCGACCAGGGCGGCGAGGGCGCCAACGAGGTGCCCGGCAACGCGGGCGGCCAGGCGGGCAACGGCCCCTCGCAGGACGACTTCGTCGACATCACCAAGGTGCAGCCGAACGTCCAGCAGCCGCCGCAGGCCCAGCAGAACGGCTCCACCGGCACCTTCGCCACCGAGTGCGGCGTCGGCGACCCCGAGCTGCGCAACAGCGACAACGTGATCGTCGCGCCCGGTGTCGGCAACGGCGCCCACCACACCCACGACTACGTGGGCAACGACAGCAACGACGCCTTCGCCAACAACCAGACCTTCGAGCAGGGCGGCACCTCCTGCGAGAACCAGGACGACAAGTCGACCTACTACTGGCCGGTGGTCCGCGCCCAGGACGGCAAGGACGAGGCGGACGCCAATGAGCTCGGCGGTGGCCAGGAGGGCAACGTCGGCACGATCCTGACCCCCAAGAGCTCCAAGATCGAGTTCAAGGGCAACGCGCAGAGCAAGGTCACCGCGATGCCGAAGTTCCTGCGCATCATCACCGGTGACGCCAAGGCGTTCACCAACGGCGACAAGAACGCCAACGCCTCCTGGAGCTGCACCGGCTTCGAGGACCGGCAGCTGACCGACAAGTACCCGCTCTGCCCCGAAGGCAGCTCGGTCACCCGGACCTTCGACTTCCAGAGCTGCTGGGACGGCCAGAACATCGACAGCGCCAACCACCGTGACCACGTGGCGTTCGCGGGCGAGGACGGCTCCTGCCCCAACGGCTTCAAGGCCATCCCCCAGCTGGTGAACACGATCACCTACGACGTGCCGGCCAACACCCCGTTCGCCGTGGACGGCTTCCCCGAGCAGTTGCACAAGCCCATCACGGACCACGACGACTTCATCAACGTGATGTCGGAGGACCTGATGAACGAGGCGGTGGACTGCATCAACAGCGGCAAGCAGTGCGGCTGATGGAACACGATCACCAGGCGCGCGTCGGCCGTAAGGCCGGCGCGCGTCGCGCTGTCACCGGACACTTACACGAGGCCGCGGACGACGACGCGGCCACCGACCCTCCGGCGGCGGAACATCCGGACACCGAGGGGCTCCAGGGCCAGGAGCATACCGACCGCCCGGTCCGCCCCCTCTCGGACCACGAACTCACCCGGCAATTGGCGGAGGATTACCGGTCGGGCAGCAGCAGCCCGGCGGCGGGCGACCTGCTCTACCGCCGCCACCACGCGGCGACCCTGCGCTACGCCCTGACCTGCTGCCGTGACCCGCATGACGCCGAGGACCTGGCCTCCGAGGCGTTCTTCCGCACCTTCCAGGCCGTTCGCGCCGGGGGCGGACCCCGGGGTCCCTGGCGGCCGTATCTGCTCACGGTGGTGCGCCATACGGCGACGGAGTGGAGCGCCGGGGCGCGCCGGGTGCTGCTGACCGCCGACTTCGAGTCCTGGCGGCAGTACGCGTCCACGGCCGATCCCCAGCAGTATCTGGTGGCCCGGGAGGACCGCCGGTTGCTCATCCGCAGCTTCCGGGGGCTTCCCGAGCGCTGGCAGATCGTGCTGTGGCTGACCCTCGTCGAGGAGGAGTCCCCGCACCGGGTGGCCGTGCTCCTGGGCATCTCCCCCAGCGGGGTGACCTCGCTGGCCTTCCGGGCCCGGGAGGGGCTGCGGGAGTCGTATCTGCGGGCCCATCTGGAGTCGGCACGCGACGACCGGTGCCGGCACTACAGCGGCCAGATCGGCGCCTCGGTGCGCCGGGGCGGGGTGCGCGGCCGGGCGCTCGCGCGCCATCTGGCCGGATGCGCCTTCTGCTCCCACGCCTACAGCGAACTGCTCGGCCTGAACGCGGCGATGCGCACAGCCCCGCGTACCGCGGCGCCCGCCGGGGCGCGAGGCTAGGTGTGCTGACCGGACAGGTTGGTGACGCGGCTGGCTGGGGTGTGGCCGCTGATTCCGGTGTGGGGTCGGTGGTAGTTGAGCTAGGGCCCTCCTCCGGCGATCCGCGTCGTCCGAGCGGCGGGCGCCGGATCCACCCGTGACAGCGAAAACCGCCGACCGTGTGAGCGCGGCCGGCGGTTCGCCTTCTGCGGGTCAGAGTCCGTTGACGCGCGCCTCCCTGGCGATGCCCAGCGGACGGACACCGGGGGGCGCACCGGCACGGGTCCGGCGGCCGACCCGGGACGCGTGGCGCCGTATCCGGTCCATCTGCGCCATCAGCCTGCGGCCGCGCAGCGCCATCTCCAGCTCGAAGCGTATTCGGGGATCCCGCAGGCCCGGCCCGAAGAGCTTCTCGATCTGGCGCAGCCGATAGCGCACGGTCTGCGGATGCACCTTGAGGGCCTTGGCCGCCTCGGGCGCGCCACCGCCCTCCAGCCAGGCCAGCAGCGTCATCTGCAGCCGCTCGCTCTGCCGGGGGTCAGCCCGACCAGCGGCTTGAGCCACCGGGCGGCCAGCGCCCGGACCAGCGACTCGTCCTGCAGGAGCAGCAGCATCGACAGATGGTCGTCGACGAAGAGCACCCGGGCCTCGGGGCCGGGGCGGGCGGGTGCCAGGGTCAGCAAGCGCCGTGCCCAACGCACCGACGAGGAAGCGTCGTTGAGCGGCACCACATGGCCCACGGCTGCGGTACGGCCGCGCAGCGCGGTCTCCAGCGCCGCCCGGGTGCCGGGCTCGGCGGGCGCTTCGCGCTCCGGCTCCCGGTCGCCTTCCGGGGTGGCGGCGGTGGCGGCGGTGGCGGCGGTCTCCACTGTGGGCCCCGGGTCCGCGTCCGGGTCGGGGATCAGCAGGCACAGCTCGTCGCCGACCGCGCCGATGAGGGTGTCACCCAGCACGGCGGCCAACTGCGGTGCCTCGCCCGGGGTGGGCAGGGCGATGGCCTGCACCGTCTCGGGAAGCGGCCACCGGGCGGCCCGGGAGAGCTCCATCAGGGTGCGCTCGGAGACCGCCACTTCACCGATGAGGGCCTCGAACAGATCGCGCCGGGCCCGCTCGGGCGGCACCTCGACCAGCGCCTCCTCACCGGAGGCGGGGGTCGCGGCCTGCTCACCCACGCCGTCCTCGCCCGCCTTGCGGTGGCCGAGTGCCGTCAGGAGAGCCTGCTCGACTCCCCCTCGGACCTTGTCTCGCTCAGAGTCCTCCAGAAGTTCGGCGAATCCCGGAATTCTGTGCCGAAGGTTCTCAACCACCTCGTCGGCCAGGGACGGGAGTTCATTGCGCAGCACTCGGGTCCACTCACCACGGGGGCGGGACCAGATGCGGTTCACGAGTTCGCCCATCATTACCTCGTTCTTGCCGGGGGGAGACCTGGCCGTTGGGGGGTCGGCCAGGTCCGTGGAGGTTGCCTCCGTCACCGGTTCGTCCAGTACCGGTCAGGGAGTCGAGGGTCCTCCGCTACGTCATAGAGGACCCTGCCCCACCCGGTCCCGACACTTTGCCGGTTCTTTGCCATTGAAACGACAGTGGATCAGCCGGGGACGGCGTGGTCAGGGTCCGTCCACTAGAAGTTGTCACGTTACGACAAATCTTATGGAGATCACGTGTACTTCCGAGAAGCTGCTGCCCCCAAGACGACTTTGACGTATCTCGTCACCCGCGCGAATCCGCGCGATCGGGAGGCTCCAATGTCCATGTCCCAAACGCCGCTCCCCTCCTCGCAGGGGCGTCACGGGGGACGCCGGGCTCGAGGCGGACGACGGGCCGCTCGCCGGACTCAGCAGCGTGATCCATCCGGGATGGGATGGCCACGCCACATCCGGATCTACGCCATTCTCGGCTCCATCGCGCTGTCCCTGTATGTGGCCTGGGACGCGGGCGCGTTCGCCAAGACCTTTGCGTTCCTCGACTTCGGCGCGGGTGTGCTCGCGCTGGTCTGTCTGACGTCGGCGGTGCTGTGGGGGCTCGCCGCGACCGACCAGCTGATCCTGCACACCAGGCAGCGGCTGATGGCCCAGGCAATCCACCGGGCGGCCGCGGTCGCCGGTCTGCTCTTCCTGGCCGTTCACATCTGGGTCAAGATCGCGGAGAGCCACACCAACGCCGCGTCCATCGTGCTCCCGTTCGCTGACGCAAATCAGCCGGTGTTGATCGGACTCGGCACCATCGCCGGCTATCTCTTCGTGATCGCCGCGGTGACCGGTGCGGTGCGCAGCTCGTTCGCCTCGGCCGGCAACTCCCGCTGGCGGTACCGCTGGTGGCGGGCGCTGCATGTGGGCGCCTATCCGGCGTGGTGTGCCGCGCTGATCCACGGCCTGAAGGCGGGACGCGCCGCCAAGACCTGGGCCACCTACGGCTACATCGCCGCCCTGGCCGGTGTGGCCATCGCGCTGTGGCTGCGGCTGGTCGCGCGGCGGCGCCAGGACATCGACCGGGCGGACGGCATCGAGGTCAGGAATCCTCCCGCCCGCAGCATGCAGGAGGGCCGGACCCGGCGGGCCGATCCCACCGTGCCGCGCCCCCGTTCGGCCGAGCCCGGCTCGCGTGACAGTCAGCCGCTCGGTGCCTCTCGCGGGTGGGACCGGTGATCACGACCAAACCCAGGCTCGCCTGTGTCGATCCGCCCCGGCTGCTGGCCGGGCTCGACGAGGTGTACCGGCTCGACCGGGTCGGCCATCTGACCGTTCATGGCACCATGCCCGCCCTCCGGGCGGATGAACTCGTGGCGCTCGCGGAGAACATCGATCTGCGCGGGCGCGGCGGCGCCGGTTTCCCCTTCGCCACCAAGGTCCAGGCCGTCGTGGAGTCGGCCGGCCGGCGCGAGGGCCGCTGCGCCGTCGTGGTCAATGGCAGCGAGGGCGAGCCCAGCTGCCTCAAGGACACCGCGCTGCTGCTGCACACCCCGCATCTGGTGATCGACGGCGCCGTCCTGGCCGCCGAGGCGCTCGGTGCCGAGGAGGTCGCCATCGCGGTGCACCGCATGGATGTCGAGGAGTCCGTGGCCGCCGCGATCGCCGAACGCGGCCCCAGCGGGGTCCCGGTGAGCGTGAACCGCACCCCGGACCGGTTCGTCGCCGGTGAGGGCGGCGCGGTCATCAACGGCATCAGCGGCGCCCCGGCCATCCCCAACGGCCGGAAGATCCGGACCAGCGACAGCGGGCTCAGCGGTCTGCCCACCCTGCTGTCCAACACCGAGACCTTCGCCCAGCTCGCGGTGGCGGCGCGGATGGGCGCCCTGCCGTACCGCTCGGTGGGGCTGCCCACCGAACCGGGCACGACGCTGCTGACGGTCGGCGGGAAGTACGTGCTGGAGACGCCCACCGGGGTGCCGCTGACCTACGTCCTGGAGCTGTGCGGTCTCACCCCCGGCCAGGCGGTGCTGGTGGGCGGCTACCACGGCAAGTGGCTGGACCCCCGGAGCATCAACGCCGCCACCATCTCCCGGGAGTCCATGAAGAAGTACGGCGCCCGGCTGGGCGCCGGGGCGGTGCTGCCCATCCCCGAGAACACCTGCCCGCTCGGCGAGACCGCACGGGTGGCGCGCTGGCTGGCCGCCGAGACGGCCGGTCAGTGCGGGCCGTGCTTCATCGGGCTGCCGGCGCTCGCGGACGCCATCGGCCAGGTGGAGCGCGGCGGCGGCCAGGCCTCGATCGACAATGTGCGCGCCTACGTCAACTCGGTGCGGGGGCGCGGGGCCTGCAGCCATCCCGACGGCACCGCCGGTTTCGTGACCACCGCGCTGGACGCGTTCCCCGAGGAGTTCGAGGCGCATGCGCTCGGCGCCGGCTGCGGACGGCCCACGATGGGCGTGCTGCCGCTGCCGGAGGACGCCCTGCCGCCGGCCCTGCCGCCCGCCCCGCTGAACCCCGCGGCGCGCGACGAGCGCCCCCAGCGGGGGCCGATGGAAAAGCTCCTGGTGGACTGGTCGCTGTGCCAGGGCCACGGGCTGTGCGCGGACATCCTGCCGCCCGAGGTGCTGACACTCGGCATCGACGGCTATCCGGCCTCGGCCAAGATGGATGTGCCCCGGCAGCTACGGGCCCAGGCGGTGCGCGCGGTCCGGCGCTGCCCCGCCCTGGCGCTGCGTATCGAGGAGTAGGCCACCGGCTGATCCACCGCACCACCCGACACCACGACGGTCGTGCGCAACGGCCGTCGACTGCTGTGCGCTCAAGGATCCGGCGTTTTTTGCGTCAGGTGACAAATTCGGAAGCCGCTGAGCGCCGGTCCGCGCGGGCTCCGTATGGACATCACGTCGGCGCAATCACCGCCGGACCGATCGAGATTGCAGAGGGATGGTCATGGAGAAGCGTCACATCGCGTTCGCCGGGGTGTCGGTAGCGATGGTTCTGCTGACGGCGGCTTGCGGCAGCAGCAAGGACAACTCCGCGGGCAGCGCCAACGTGCAGCCGGCGGGTGGCAGTCAGACGGTGGGTGCGGGGGCCTCCGCGTCGGCGGGCGCGGGCGCGGTGGCCGGCGCGACCGGCGGTTACGAGGCGGGCGGCGACACCGGTGCCGCCGCGGGCGGCGAGGCCGAGCGCACCGGTCCGGCCAAGCAGCTGGCGGTCAAGGAGGACGCCAAGCTGGGCAAGTTCGTCACCGACAGCAAGGGCTGGACCCTCTACCGGTTCGACGAGGACACCCCCAAGCCCGCCAAGTCCAACTGCAACGACGACTGCGCCACCAAGTGGCCTGCGGTGCCCGCGGACGACGCCGCGGCCACCACCGGTATCGAATCGAGCAAGCTGGGCTCGGTCACCCGCTCCGACGGCACCAAGCAGCTCACGCTGGCGGGCTGGCCGGTCTACCGCTTCGCGGGCGACGCCAAGCCGGGTGACACCAAGGGCCAGGGCGTGGGCGGCACCTGGAACGCGCTGGCGCCCGACGGAAAGCCGGCCGGCAAGACCGCGGCCGCGGACGACAGCCTCCAGCTCATGGTCAACAACAACGCCGAGCTGGGCAAGATCATCGTGGACGGCAAGGGCATGACCGTCTACCGGTTCAACAAGGACAGCGCCTGGCCGATGAAGACCGGCTGCCTCGGTGCCTGCCTGGACACCTGGAAGCCCGTCAAGGCCGTGGACACCACGAAGGTCGCCGGGCTCGACGCCGCGAAGGTCACCTCCTTCAAGCGCCCCGACGGCACCAAGCAGGCGGCGTTCGACTGCTGGCTGCTGTACACCTTCACCGGGGACAAGAAGCCCGGGGACATCAACGGCCAGGGCGTGAAGGGCACCTGGTTCGCGGTCACCGACAAGGGCAAGAAGGCGGGCCAGTAAGACAGACTCCATCACTTACGGTCCACCGCGGCGGGTGGCCCGAGGCCGTCCGGCCCGGGCCGCCCCGCCGGATTTTCTACGGGAGGTTGATGTGTCACTCGCACTGCGTGCCACCGCGGTCGGCGCGGCCCTGCTGTTCCTGGCCGGCTGCGGTGGAGGCGATCAGGCACACGACGCCAAGCACGAGCAGAAGAAGGTCTCCCCCGCCACCAAGGAGTTCGCCAGGCCCGGCAAACCCGCGCCGCTGACGAAGATCGCCGACGCCATCGGCTGCAAGGCCACGGTCATCACCGAGGCGGACGAGCTGCGCCAGGGCGCCTGCGGGTCCGGCGGGAAGCGGTTCACGATGGTCACCTTCGCCACCGACAAGGGCCAGCACGACTGGCTGACGACGTCGAAGGACTATGGGGGCATGTACCTGGTCGGCAAGCGCTGGTCGGTCACCGGTCTGTCCATGAGCTCACTGGAGCCCCTGCGCGAGAAGCTCGGCGGATCCCTCGAGAAGGGGATGTCCCACGGTGCGTCCCATGACGGGATGAAGCAGGGGGACGGGATGGACGGCATGGAGGGCATGGACAGCTCGGCGAGCCATACGGGCCACGACGGGAAGAAGTGACGCGCGGCACCCGCCGACCAGGCGGTGGGCGTGCGTCAGTCCCTCAGGCCGCCCGGGAGTCCGCCCACTTGACCAGCTCCGGGTCGGCCAGGGTGGAGACCCACACATCCACCGGCGGGGGCTCGTCCACCGGCTTCCGCGGCCCGACGCCGAGCACCCTCAGCCCGGCGCGCGAGGCGGACAGAAACCCACAGTGGGAGTCCTCCACCGCGAGGGCGTCCTCGGGGGCCGCACCGCACAGCCGGGCGGCCTCCAGATAGACGTCGGGATACGGCTTGGGCCGCACCTGCCCCTCGGGGACCAGCACATGGCCGAAGTACCGCAGCAGCCCGGCCTTGGCGAGCCCGTCCTCGACGACGTCGCGCGGACAGTTGCTGGCCACGGCCAGCGGGGCGAACGTCGCCGCCTTCGCCACCAGTTGGGGCGCTCCCGGCATGGTGACCGGGTCCTCGGCCACCAGCCGGCGGAAGGCGTCCAGGAGTTGTTCGGTCATCTCGTCGGCGAGTTCGGGGCGGCCGGCGAATTCGGCCAGCATGCGGCCGCATTCGGTGTAGTGGAGCCCCTTCGTGCTTTGCGCGAACTCCTCGTCGGGGGCGGTTCCGTGGTTTCTGAGCACCACTTCGCGCGCCTCCACCCAGTGTCGTTCGGAATCCATCAGGGTGCCGTCGCAGTCGAAGACGATGGCGGCTGGGGTCCATCCGAGAAACTTTTCGGCTGTCATCTGTCTGCCGTTCCATGGGAGGTGGAGGAATCGGCGCAGGGAGTGCCTGTACGTGCGGGGAACCGCTCAGTGGAAATGTCCTGGCGGCTCGGAAGTGGCGCCGTGCGCCGACCGCTGCTGTCGTACAGGCCGTGAGCTTCGCCTGCCCGAAACATAACGATCACTACGTTAGTTAGATGACCCGCAGTAAGCAAGAGGTCACTCAGTGTCGGCGGTTTGTTCGTCGTTCAGGCCGTTCGTCGCCCATGAGTTCGTCGCACAGCGTGTTCGTCGCTCAGAGGTACTGGAGCACGCCGACCGCCGTGCAGATATCGGCCTGGCGCAGCCGGAAGACACACGTTCGGCCGTGGGAGGTGCACTCGACCACGGCCGGCGGAAACGACTCGGTGAAGCGGATCGCCTTCATGCGGCAGGCGACGGGCCGGGTCAGCGTTCCGCCGGTGGCCAGCGCGGCCGCCTGACGGGCGCCCTCCAGCAGTACCAGGCCCGGCACATGGTCACTCCAGTGGTCGAAGAAGAACGGATGCCGGGGGTCGGCGGGGTCGAGGTAGACCACTCCCCCGTCCTGTACCACCAGCACGTCGCGGGCCGCGGGAACGGCCAGTTGCGCAGGTGAGGGCCGCACCGCGGCGCGCAGCCTGCGGCGTGCGGTGTGCCCGTGGAAGGCGGACCGGGTCTCCGCGTAGGCCGTACCGTCCAGGAAGCGCGCGGTGCCCCCGGCCCAGGCGAAGAGCTTGCCGCCCGCGGACAGCACGACATCCAGCCGCATCCCGGAGACGAAGCGTCCGCAGGGGGTGGTGCGGATGTCGGTGACGGCGGCCCGGCAGGTGATGTCGGAGGCGCCGTACGGCGCCCGGGGTTCGGTCTCGGGGTCCAGCCGGTAGGAGAGGTCCCGGATCAGGAAGTGCGCTCCCGCGGGCACCGCGTAGTACCGCGTGGGGATGTAGATCCCCAGCTCGCGCAGGGTTTCCGCGATCATCAGCGGATGGTGGCGGCCGTCTCCGCCGTGCGGGAAGGTGGGATGGGACCTCGGCCACTGGGCGGCGGCCTCGAAGCGGTCGTCACCGTGCGTACGCACATCGGTGAGCAGCACCTCGGCCACCGAGACCCGGTGCACCGCCTCCCGCGCCACGGTGCGGGACCAGCTGAGCGGCCGCCCGGTGGGACCGGACGGCTCCGAAAGGCCATGAGCCTCACGAACGATCACCTTAAAATACTAATAATGTTTGACCTGTCTCGCCTCATCACCATCACCGGCCGAAAGTCCGCTAAGTTCTCCCCGTCACATCCGACGGGCTGCTGAAGGACGGCGAACACGTGCAAGAACGGGCCGAGCAAACACGCCGATCCCTTCTGGAGGCCGCCGCGTTCCTTTTCGACGAACGGGGATACGCCGGCACGAGCATCAGCGACATCACCGCCCGGTCCGGTCATACCAGCGGCGCCATCTATTTCCATTACACGAGCAAGGAAAGGCTCGCCCTCGCCGTGGTGGAGGAACACTTCGCCACCTGGCCCCCGCTGATCGAGCGCTACACCGCCCTCGACGCGCCGCCCCTGGAGCAACTCGTGCGGCTCAGCTTCGCGGTGGCCCGCGCCTTCCGCGACGACCTCGTGGTCCGCGCCGGGGCCCGGCTGTGGACCGAGCGCACCCTGATCGAGGCGCCCATGCCACCACCCTTCGTGGGCTGGATGGACGCCGTGGGGCAGATGATGGAGAAGGCCCGGGCCGAGGGCGATCTGGCCCCGCATGTCGATCCGCTGCCCGCCGCCCGGACCGTCGTCTTCGCCTTCTTCGGGCTGCACACCGTCTCCGAGGCCCTCGACGGGCGGCGGCTGGTCGAGGACCATCTGGCCGATCTGTGGACCCTGCTGCTGCCCTCGCTCCAGGCCCGGCCCATGGACACCGCGAGGCTGCTGGCGCTCGCCCGCCCGGACACGCCGCCTCCGTCAGAGTGAGGCGCCCGCGCACATCACCAGCGTCTGCCCGGTGACCGCGCCGCCCTCCGGGCCCAGCAGGAACGACGTCAGCCCCGCCACCTCCTCGGGACGGACCAGCCGGCCCAGCGGTGGCATCACCGGCGGGGTGCCGCTGCGGCCGGGGTCGCGCAGCATGGGGGTGTCCGTGGGCCCCGGCGCCACCACGTTCACCGTGACCGCCCGGGGCGCCAGCTCGGCCGCCCAGGACCGGGCCAGGGCGGGCAGCGCCGCCTTGGTGGCGGCGTACTGGCTCTTGCCCGGGACGCCCGTCATTGTCCGGCTGCCCACCAGCACCACCCGGCCGCCGTCCGCCACCCGGTCCACCAGCGTGTCGACCAGGACGCCCGCCGCCTGCACATGGATCCGCCACATGAGGGACCCGTCCTCGGGCGCCAGCTCCCCCAGCCGCGCCGAGCGCTGAACGCCCGCCGCGTGCACGATCGCGTCCACCCCGGACACCGGGGCGAGCACCTCGGGGAGGTCCTCCGGCCGGGACAGATCGGCCGGGATCCAGTGCAGCCCCGCGACCGGCTGCGCGGGGGCCGTACGGCTGATCCCGGTGATCCGCCACCCCTGGTCCAGCAGCCGGGTGGCGATCGCGGCGCCGATACCGGAGCTGACACCGGTGACCACGGCGTGCCGGGGCTCAGGCATCGGCTGCCCAATCCGGTGTGACCCGGACGTATTTGATGGCCCGGCGGTGGTAGGTGTACGCGATGTGCAGCGTGCCGTCGGAGCCCTGCCGGATGGTGGGGTAGGACAGCTCGCGGTTGAGCCGGTCGCGTGAGTTGTTGGTCAGGCAGTGGCCGTCGCCGGTGTCCAGATCGCGCCGTACGGGCCAGGTCAGGCCGTTGTCGGAGGACAGCGCGAGGGTCATCGGCGCGCGCGGCGCACCCCAGAAGGCACCGGGTGCCGCATCGTCCCGCGTGGCGGCCGGGGCGGGGGGCTCTCCGGTCCGTCCCTCGTCGTCGATCTCGTCGTAGAGGGAGACACGGCGGGCCGTGGCATCCGCCCGGCTGCTGTGGTTGTAGACCAGCGCGAGCCGCCCGTCGGCGAGCGGGACGTACTGCACGGAGGAGTTGTTGTTGGGCAGTTCGGTGCGGACCGGCTCGCTCCAGGTCTCCCCGCCGTCGGTGCTGTGCGCGCGGTAGACCGCGTCCGCCCAGCGGCTGCGGAAGAGGGCCAGCACGGTGGTGTCCGGCAGTTGGTGGACGTTCATGTGCACACAGCCGGTCGAGCCGGGCACGGGCCGCTCGTGCCAGGTCCGCCCCTGGTCGTCGCTGATCATCACCGCGCTGGTGTCGTGGTCGCCGACCCATTTGGCCCCGGGGGTGGCCACGCAGTGGAACACCGGCAGCAGCCACCGCCCGGAGTCCAGTACGGCCACCGGCTGACGGATGAACACCCCACCCGCCTCGGTGGCCGGGAAGAGGGTACGCGGCGCGTCCCAGGTGGCGCCCGCGTCGGCGGACACCCGCAGCCGGACCTCCGCCGTGTCCTGGTCGCCCGCCCGCTGGGCGGTGTAGAGCAGCCACAGCTCCCCGGCCGGGGTGGGGAACAGCAGCGGATTCTGCTCCGAGCGGTTGTCGTCGCCGGAGAGCCGGACCGGCTCCGTCCAGGTACCGGAGCCGGGGGCCAGCCGGGAGAACCACACGGAGATGTCCGGTACGCCCTCCTGGGTGCCGCCGAACCACACACAGCCGAGGTCCCCTCCCGGCAGCACGGTGAGGTTGGCGGCGTGGTTCTGGACGGCGGGCGCCGGCAGGAACGCCTCCTGGCGCGCCGGATCGCCCGGGCGCGGCCGGAGCCGTCCGTCCGTCGGCGGCATCGCGGGGTCTTGGTCGGCGGTCATGGGCGCCGGGCTCCTCATGGTTGCGGTGGCGGGGATGTCTGCGGCCGGGCGGGCCCCGGCCCTCCGGGAAGGGCGGAGCACGCCGGACCTAGCGGTTGTACGCGGGCATCGGGCCCCTGAGCTGGGCGCCCACCGCGTCGCACGCCGCCGTCACATCCGCCGGAAGGGGGCCCGCGGCCGCGGCGGCCAGATTGGCGCGGAGGTGTTCGACACGGGAGCCGCCGAGCAGCAGCGCGTCCACCCCGTCCCGGCCGAGCAGCCAGCGCAGCGAGAGGTCGACGAGCGGGATGCCCGCCTCCTCGGCGATCCCGGACAGGGTCCGTACGGCCTCGAAGAGCCCGGCGTCCCAGTAGCGCTGCCGGTACATGGCGGCCACCCGGGAGTCACCGAAGCGGCCCGACTCCGGCTGCTCCTCGAAGGTATGACGGCCCGTCAGCAGCCCGCCGCCGAGCGGGTTGTAGACCATGGTGCGCAGTCCGCTGGTGGCCGCGTATTCCGCGTATTCCGCGTATGCTGCGTATTCCAGGTATTCCTCCTCGATCCGCCGCGCCAGCAGGTTGTAGAGCTGCTGGGCCACCACCGGGCGCGGCGCGCCGACCCGTTCTGCGGTGTGGGTGATCTCGGCGATCTGCCAGGCGGCGTAGTTGGAGACGCCGAGCGCCCGGATCTTGCCCTCGGTGACGAACTCGGCGACCGTGCCCAGCGTCTCCGCCAGCGGCGTGGAACGGTCGGGCTGGTGCAGATAGAACAGGTCGACATGGTCGGTGCCCAGGCGGCGCAGGCTGCCTTCGAGTGCCGCGCGCATCCCGCGCGCGGACAGCGGTGAGTGGTCGCCCGCGTCGGGGTGCGGCATACCGGCCTTGGTGGCGAGCACGATCCGGTCGCGGCGGCCGGGGAGCAGCTCGGCCAGGATCGTCTCGGTGGTGCCGCCCGCGTAGGCGTTGGCGGTGTCCACCCCGGTCACTCCGGCGTCCAGCGCGGTGTCCAGCATCGCGGCGGCGCCCGCGCGGTCCACCGTGTCGCCGAAGGTCATGGTGCCCAGCACCAGCCGCGAGAGCGGCACCGGGATCCCCGGCAGGGCGACCCCGCCGGGCGACGCCTGGGTGGTGGTGTGGGGCTGCGGATGCGCGTTCACTGCGGTGCTCCTGGTTCCTGGTCGGTCGCGATCGCGGACACGAGGGCGCGCGGTTTGCGTCCCCGCATGGTCGTCGGGTCGAGCGCCGCCCGGCGCAGCGCCCTGGTGTACGGGTCGGCGGGCGCGGAGAGCACCCTGCCGGTCGGCCCGGACTCGATGATCCTCCCGGCGCGCATCACCACCACCTCGGAGCTGATCTCGCGGACCACTCCGAGGTTGTGGGAGATGACGATGTAGGCGAGCCCCTGTTCGGCCTGGAGTTCCCGCAGCAGCTGGAGGACCTGGGCCTGTACGGAGACGTCCAGCGCGGAGGTGGCCTCGTCGCACACCAGCAGTTCGGGGTCGCTGGCCAGCGCGCGGGCGATGCCGATCCGCTGGCGCTGGCCGCCGGAGAACTCGGCCGGGCGGCGCTGGAGCGCGCCGGAGTCCAGCCCCACCTGGTCGATGAGGACGGCGGCGCGGCGGTGGCGTTCGGCCCGTGAGCGCATGCCGTTCAGCCGCAACGGCTCGGCCACGATCTCCTCGGCCGTCAGATGCGGGTCCAGCGAGCCGTATGGATCCTGGAAGACCATCTGCACCCGCTTGCGCAGCGGGCGCAGCCGCCGCTCGGGCAGGCCCGCGATATCGGTTCCGTCGAGGAGGATCCGGCCCTGGGTGGGGCGCAGCAGCCGGACGAGGGAGCGGGCGATGGTGGACTTGCCGCAGCCGGATTCGCCGACGACGCCGAGCGCCCCGCCGGGCGGGACGGAGAAGCTGACGCCGTCCACCGCGCGGAAGACACCGCCGGCGACCGGGTATTCGACCACCAGGTCCTCGACGGCCAGCAGGGGTGTGGTCACAGCGCCTCCTCGGTGACGGCGGCGGGGGTCTCGTGCCAGGGGCCCAGAGTGGGCACGGCGGCGAGCAGATCGCGGGTGTACCGCTCGCGGGGATGGTCCACGATCTGTTCGACCGGGCCCGACTCCACGAAGCGGCCGCCGCGCATGACGTGGATGCGGTCGGAGACCAGCCGGGCCACGCCCAGATCGTGGGTGATCATCAGGATGCCGATGCCGGTGCGCTCCTGGAGCTCCATCAGCAGGTCGAGGACGCCCGCCTGGACGGTGACATCGAGCGCGGAGGTGGGCTCGTCGGCCACCAGCAGCCGGGGCTCGGCGGCCAGCGCGATGGCGATGAGGACGCGCTGCAGCATGCCGCCGGAGAACTGGTGGGGGTAGGCGCCCCAGCGGGTCTCGGGGTGGGGGATCCGTACCCGGCCGAGCAGTTCGACGCCCTTGGCGCGGGCCTCGGCGCGGGACATCCCCGGGTGGCGCAGCCGGAGCGCCTCGCCGAGCTGGCGGCCGATGGTGTGCACCGGGCTGAGCGCGGTCATCGGGTCCTGGGGGATCAGGGAGACCCCCCGGCCGCGGATCCGCCCGGCCGCCTTGGCGTCGGCGATGACGTCGGCACCGAAGATCCGGGCCGTCCCGGAGAGGACGGCGAGCCCGTCGGGCAGCAGCCGCAGCAGGCCCATCGCGGTGGTGGACTTGCCGGAGCCGGACTCGCCGATGATCGTCACCGTCTCGCCGGGGCCGATGGTGAAGCCGACCCCGTCGACCGCGCGCACCGCCCCGCGGTCGGTGATCAGCTCGATCTGCAGGTCCTCGACCTCCACCAGGGGGCCCGGGGCGCCGGTGTCGGAGGTGTCGTTGGCGCCGTTGGTGCCGTTGGTCTCGCGGGTGCCGCTCATCGGGAGCCCTCCGTCGCATGTCGGCGGGTACGGTCGCGCAGTCCGTCGCCGAGCAGATTGACCCCGACCACCAGCAGCACGATGACGAGGCCGGGCAGGGTCACCAGCCACCAGGAGGTGGTGATGTAGTCCTGGCCGTCCGAGATGATCCGGCCCCAGGTGGCGAACGGCCGCTGGGGGCCCGCGCCGAGGTAGCTCAGCGCGCTCTCCAGCAGCACCGCCTGGGCGAGCAGCAGCAGGACCACGAGCGAGGCCTGGCGGACGATGTTGGGGATGATGTGGCGGGCCAGGATGGCGATCCGGGGCAGCCCCAGCACCTGGGCGGCGGCCACATACGGCTTCTCCCGCTCGACCAGCACCAGGGACCGGGTCAGCCGGGCCACCTCGGGCCACTGGGCGATGGCGATGACGCAGGTGATGACGGTGACGGAGGGGCCGAAGAGGGCCACCACGAGCAGCAGCATCATCAGCAGCGGCAGCGACATCTGGGCCTCCAGCAGCCGGGAGACGACCGCGTCCACCCAGCGGCCGTAGTACCCGGCGGCGGCGCCCGCGACGATGCCGATGAGGCCGGAGACGACAACGGCGAGCACACCGATCGACAGCGAGACCTGGCCGCCGTGCAGCACCCGCGAGAGCACATCGCGGCCGAGCTGGTCGGTGCCGAAGAGATGGCCGTCGGTCAATGGCGCCAGCCGGCGCCGGGAGAGGTCCTGATCGCCCGCGCCGGGCAGCGGCAGCACCTGGGCGAGGGCGACGGGGACCACCACCAGCAGGGTGCACACCGCGCCCGCCCACAGTTTGAGGCTCGCGCTGCGGCGGCGCCGGGTGGCGGTGGCGCGCGCGAGGTCCCTGGCGGTGACCGCGCTGGGGCGGGGCGCGGGGCCGGCCTTCGCGGGGGCCGGGGGTTCGGCGGGGGTTTCGAGGGCGCCTTTCATCTCAGGCCGCCTTTCCCAGGCGTACCCGCGGGTCGAGCAGCGGGTAGGCGAGGTCGATGAGGAGTTGGACGAGGACCGCCAGGGCGGCGGTGACCAGGACGGTGGCCTGGATCAGCGGATAGTCGCGGGTCTCCAGGGCGCGGACGACCAGCGAGCCGACACCGGGCCAGCCGAAGACCACCTCGACCACCACGACACCGTTGAGCATGGCGGCGAAGCGGGTGCCGAGTGCGGTGAGCACCGGGATGGCGGAGTTGCCCATGGCGTAGCGCCAGGTCAGTACGCGGTTCGACACCCCGCGGGAGCGGGCGACGGTGACATACGGCGCGGCGAGGGCCGCCACCATCTCACGGCGGACCAGCCGGGAGATCAGCGCCATCTGGAGGATCGCCACGGTCACGGTGGGCAGCACCAGTCCGCCCCAGGTGGTGAAGCCGGAGGCGGGCAGTACCGGAACGGCCACGGCGAAGAGGGTCAGCAGCATCACGCCGATCCAGAAGTCCGGCATGGACTGCCCGGCGATGGTCAGCACATTGGCGCCCAGCTCGCGTTTGGTGTCGGCGCGGCGGGCCATCCACACGCCCAGCGGCACGGCCACCAGCGCGGTGAGGGTGATCGCGGAGAGGGAGAGGGTGATGGTGTAGGGCACCCGGTCGAGCACCACGTCCAGGGCGGGCGCGTGGAAGGAGTAGCTGGTGCCGAGGTCGCCGGTGAACAGATCGCGCAGAAAGAGCCCGTACTGGCTGAGCAGTCCCCGGTCGAGGCCGAACTGCTCCCGGATCCGGGCGAGGTCGGCGCTGGAGGGGTTGGGCCCGGCCAGGGCCGCGGCGGGGTCGCCGGGGGCCATGCGGACCAGGACGAAGACGGTGGAGAGGGTCAGGAAGACCGTCAGGACGCTCTGGCCCAGGCGGCGTATCAGATAGCGCGTCACGGCTCAGCCCTCCAGACGCACGGCGGCGAGATCGTAGGAGTTGAGCTGCAGCAGGCGCACATCGCGCACCCGGGTGCGGCGGGCCAGCACCACATCGGGGACGAAGGCCCACAGGCAGGGGCGGGTGTCCCAGATCTGCTGCTGGACCGCGGCGAGCTTGGTGTTCCGCGTCTTCTCGTCCGTTTCGGCGGAGGCGTCGGCCAGCCGGGCGGCGATCTTCGGAAAGACATAGCCCTGGTAGGTGTCCCGGGTCTTCTCCTTCTCCGCGGTGCCGCCGTACATGCCCTGGAGGCTGGTGGAGGCGTGGCCGGTGGGGACGGAGAAGCCGTTGCCGAGGACGTCCCAGTCACCCCGGCGGCCCTGCCGCCACTGCTGGATGTCGCCCCCCGGTTCGAACTGCTGGAGGGAGGCGCGGACGCCGACCGCGCGCAGCATCTCCAGCACGGCCTCCATCACCGAGGTGTCCGCCGGGAACTCGCCGGACTCCCAGATGATCTTCACCTTGAGATCGCTCGCGCCCAGCGCGGCGAGGCGTTTGCGGGCCTGGCCGGGGTCATGGACGTAACGGCCGGTGCGCACCGAGCCCTTGAGGGCGAGCGGGATGACGCCCTCGGCCTGCTGGGCGGAGCCGGTGAGCACATCGCGCACCAGGGCCTCGCCGTCGATGGCGTAGCTGAGCGCCTCGCGCACCCGGGCGTCGGCCAGCGGATGTCCGCGCGGTTTGCGGAAGTTGAAGAACAACTGGTTGACGCGGGTGCCCGAGGTGCGGTCCAGACGCACCCCCGGCAACCCCTTGAGCTGCTCGGCGGAGTCGGGGGTGATGGTGTCGATGACATCCAGCTCACCACTGCGCACGGCGACGACCCGGCTGGACTCCTCGGGGACGAAGCGCACCCGCACCCGGTCCACGGTGGGGCGCCGCCCCCAGTACCGGGGGTTGACGTCCAGGGTGTACTCACCGGTGCCGGAGTTGGCCGAGGTGACCACGTACGGGCCGGAGCCCACACCGCCGGACAGCTCCTCGGGCCGGTTCCGGGCGGCGGGGCTGATCAGGATGTTGGCCATCAGCTGGTCGAGGATGGGCACCGGGCGCTTGGTGTGCAGGCGGAAGGTGCGCTCGTCGACCGGCTCTACGGTGGGCATCTCGGGGAAGAGGCCGACGATGAACGAGCCGTTGACGCCCGCGTACATCATGAGCGCGGTCGAGACGTCCTTGACGGTGACCGGGGTTCCGTCGGAGTAGCGGGCTCCGTCGCGCAGCCGCACCGTCCAGGCGGTGGGCCCGGTCATCTCGAAGCGGTCGGCGAGCACCAGCTCGGGCCGGAGCCCCTTGCCGATCCGGGTCAGCGCCTGGCGCACCGCGCGCTGCACCGTGACCGCCGCGTCGAACTGGTTCAGCTTGTTGTCCAGGCTGACCAGCGAGCGGTTCAGCCCGAGGCTGATGGCCCCGGGCCCGGGGCACCGGTGGGGCCCGCGCACCCGGTCAGCGGGGCGAGGGCGATACCTGCTGAGGCGCCTGCTCCGAGGCGCAGCACGGACCGGCGGCTGGGGGCCGGGCCGAAGGGGATACGGGTCATCGTTGACCTCTCGGCGTTCCTGAGGCGAGCGACCGGATCGCTCGACCCGCGCGGCGCCCGGATGACGGCCGTACGGGTCAAAGTGTCGCGGCGGTCACCGTGACATGGCTGCGCGCTTTACGCAATAGTCCTCGCGCACTTCGCGCAACGTATGCCATCATCGGCACCACGGAGACGATGTCCACGCCATCCGATCGCTCCGTCCGTCACGGTCATTCGAGGAGGTGCCGGTGGACATGACGCCCAACCGGAGGCTGTTGGCCATCGCGGATGACCTGTCAGGCGCCGCGGAAGTGGCAGCCGCGCTTCACTCGCGCACAACACGCAGTCGGGTTGTGCTTGTGAGGATGTCTGACGCGGTGAGCGGGGGTGCGGCGAGCAGCGGTGTGGCGAGCTCCTTGCGCCCTCGCCATCCCGGCGAGGCGACCGTCCTGGACCTCGACTCCCGCTACCGGCCGGCCGCCGAGGCGGCCGAGGCGGTCCGCGACGCGCTGCGGCTGTCGTCACCCGACGGGGAGGCCGACGGCGAGGCCGACGGGAACGACGGGGAGGCCGACGGGAACGACGGGGACACCCTCGTACTGAAGAAGATCGACTCGCTGCTGCGGGGCAATGTCGCCGCCGAGATCGCCGCCCTCGCCGAGGACGGGGCGGGTGTGGTGCTCGCCCCCGCACTGCCGATCGCCGGTCGCGTGGTGCGCTCGGGGGTGGTCCACATCGGCGGGGTGGCGCTCCACGAGGGCGACGCATGGCGCGCCGAAGCCCTGCCCCCACCCGCTTCGGTGGCCCAGGCGCTCGGCGGCCTTCCGACCGCGCTGATCCCGCTGACGACGGTACGGGCGTCCCCGCCTGCCCTGCGGGCCGCACTGCGCGCGGCCGTGGCGGCCGGACGGGTGGCGATCTGCGACGCGGAGACGGACGCCGATCTCGACGCGGTCGTCGAGGCATCGCTCACCGAGGGCCCCGGATGCGGCTGGTCGGCTCAGGGGGCCTGGCCGTGGCCCTCGGCCGCCACCTGACGACGGCTCTTCCCGCCACGGCGGCTCCGGCTACCGCCCAGGCCACGGCGGTGTCGACGGCTCCGGCCGCCACGAACACGGCCGCCTCCGCCGCCACGGTTCCGGCCGTCACCGACCCCACCGGCGCCCCGGCCGTCACGGTCTCGGCTGCCACCGCCGCCACCGCGGCTCCGGCCTTCACCGTCCCGGCTGCCACCACCGCCACCACGGCTCCGGCCGCCGACACGGCCACTGCGACCCCGACTGGCCCCGCCAACACAGGCCGCGCCGCCACCAAGCCCACCACGACTCCGGCCGCCACCGACCCCACCACGACTCCGGCCCTCACCGACCCGTCTGCCACCGCCACCACGGCTCCGGCCGCCGACACGGCCACCGCGACCCCGACTGGCCCCGCCAGCACTGGCCCCGACGCCACCAAGCCCACCACGGCTCCGGCCCTCACCGACCCGGCTGCCACCACCGCCACCAACCTGGCCGACAACGACCCCACCACGGCTCCGGCCGCCGCCAACGCCCCGGCCATCACCACACCGGCGGGGGCAGCCGCGTCGACGGCCGGAACCGCGGTGCCCTCTACGAACGCCGGAGCCGCCCCCACCACCACGGCGGCTCCGGGCGCCCCCACCACCACAGCGGCTCCGGGCGCCGACACTCCCACTGCGACCCCGGCCGGCCCCGCCACCACACCGGCCGGCCCCGCCACCACACCGGCGGGCGCCGCCGTCTCGGCGGCCGGAGCCGCAGCGCCCTCGGCGGATACCGGGCGACCGGTGCTGGTCGTCGTCGGCACGGCCGAACCGGCGGCCTCCGAACAGATCCGGCGCCTGGTCGAGGACGGCGCCACCCACCACCGACTTCCGCTCGCGGTGCTGCTGTCGGACGGTCCCCCGCTGCGGCTGCCCCCGCTGACCGTCCCCGTCACGGTCGTCTCCCTCGCCGCCTCGCCCGGGGACCCGGACGCGACGACGGCGCACGGCGCGGCGGCAGTGGGCGCGGCGCCCATCCCATCCCCCCGTCCGGAGCACGATGCCGTCGCGCCCGCCGACGTCCCCGGCCCGCCGCCCAGCCCAGCACCCGGCCTCCAGCCCGCCACTGCGCCACCGTCCGGCGGCGGCACCGACCGCACAGACCCGAGCAGAGGCCCAGCCGGGAGCCCGAGCGAAGGCCCTGCCGGGGAGGCAGGCCCGCGGCCCCGGCCCGTGTCCGCCCGGCGGCTGGTGCTCGGCCTCGCCCGCGCCGTCCAGGACGCCGTCGCCGCGCACCACGGCGCCGTAGACCTCGTGCTGACCGGCGGCGAGACGGCACGCCGGGTGCTGGATGCCCTGGCGGTGACCGAGCTCGATCCGGTTGGCCAGGTGCACCACGGGGCCGTTCATCTCTCCACTCCCGACGGGCGGTCCGTCGTGACCCGACCGGGCAGCTTCGGCGACCCCGACTCCCTGCACCAGATCGTCCAGGCGCTGCGCCCCCACTCGATGGAACGGAAGGTCACCTCATGAACTCCTCCACCAACCTCGCCCCCACCGGGGCCGCTGGTGCGGACGCCGATCCCGCCCCGCTTCCGCTCATCGCGGTCACCATGGGCGACGGCGCCGGCATCGGACCCGAGGTGATCGTCCCCGCCCTGCTCGACCCGGACACGCTGCGGCGCTGCCGTCCGGTGGTCATCGGGGACGCGGAGCGGCTGCGCCAGGCCGCGCGGCTGCGCGACATCGCGTGCGAGATCGTCACCGTGGCCGCGCCCGCCGACGCGGCGTTCCCCCCGGGCCGGATCAACGTCGTCGACCTCGGGCTGCTTCCCGCCGAACTGCCCTGGGGCACGCTCTCCCCGGTGGCCGGGGACGCGGCCTACCAGTACGTACGGACCGCCGCCGAACTCGCCATGAACGGTGCGGTGCAGGGCATCTGCACCGCACCGCTCAACAAGGAGGCGCTGCACGCGGGCGGCCATGTCTTCCCCGGCCACACCGAACTGCTGGCCCAGCTCACCGGGGTCGAGGAGGTGTCGATGATGCTGGCCACCCCCACGGTGAAGGTCATTCACGTCACCACCCACCTCGGCCTCATCGACGCGGTGCGGAAGATCGAGCCGGGTCTGGTCGAGCGGACCGTGCGCCGCGGCCATGAGGCGATGGTCCGCGCCGGGACCCCCGAACCGGTGATCGGGGTGTGCGGGATCAATCCGCACGCCGGGGAGAACGGGCTGTTCGGCTACGGCGAGGAGGAGGAGAAGATCGTGCCCGCGCTGGAGGTGCTGCGCGCCGACGGCATCGACGCCCGCGGTCCGCTCCCCGCCGACACCGCCTTCTTCCTGGCCGGGCGCGGTGACTACGACCTGATCGTGGCGATGTACCACGACCAGGGGCACGGCCCGGTCAAGGTGCTGGGCCTGGAGGCCGGGGTCAATCTGACCGTCGGTCTGCCCGTCATCCGCACCTCCGTCGACCACGGCACCGCCTTCGACATCGCCGGTACCGGCACGGCCGACGCCGGTAGCATGATCGAGGCGCTGCGGCAGGCCGCCGAGATGGCTCCGTCCCCCGCCCAGTGACGCCAGCCCCCGTTGCTGGCGCCCAGCCCCAGTTGAGGAACGCGAGGCCGAGCCCACGTTGAGGAACGCGAGAGAGATGCCGGTGAACGGAGCGCGGGCCCGGCGCGACCAGATCGTCCACCTCGCCACGACCACGGGCCTGACCAGCGTGGAGGAGCTGTCCCGCACCTTCGGCGTGACCGCCTCCACCATCCGCCGCGACCTCGCCCAGCTCACCGCGGACGGGCGGCTGGCGCGGACGTACGGCGGGGCGATGGCCCTGGTCGCCCACCCGGAGGCATCGCTGCGCCAGCGCACCGGCGAGGCGTTCGAGGCCAAGCGGGCCATCGCACGCTGGGCGGCGTCGACGATCCGCACCGGGGAGACGGTGCTGCTCGACGCCGGTTCGACGGTCGGCGCGCTCGCCCATGAGCTGCGCACCGCCGAAGGGCTCACGGTGGCCACGACCGGGCTCACCGCGCTGCAGGAGCTCGCCGATGTGGAGACCGTACGGGTGGAATGCCTCGGCGGTACGCTCCGGCCGCTGAGCCAGAGCTTCCTGGGCCCACTCGCCGAGGCGGCCCTGGAGCGCATGACCTTCGACCGGGTGTTCCTGGGCGCCGACGGGGTGACGGCCGAACACGGCATCTGCGAGGCGGATCTGAGCCAGACCCGGCTGAAGGAGCTGATGGCCCGCCGGGCGGACGCGGTGTACGTACTCGCGCACGCCGCGAAGATCGGCCGTCGCCCCTTCCACACCTGGGTGCGGCTGCCGCCCGGCTGGACGCTGGTGACCGACGACGGCGCCGACCCCCACGAGATCCGGGCGCTGCGGGCCCAGGGGGTCGAGGTCACGGTCGTCGGGGCGAGTGACCCCCGCCCCGCGACACCCGACCGCGGCGCCGGCCGTTGATCCACCATCCGTGAGCCGCACACCCCTCATGTGCGGCCGTGCCACGACTCCCACAGCGCGGCGTACGCACCCCCGCGCGCCACGAGCTCGTGATGCGGGCCGAGTTCGGTGATCCGGCCGTCCTCCATCACCGCCACCCGGTCGGCGTCATGCGCGGTGTGCAGCCGGTGGGCGATCGCTATGACGGTACGCCCCTCGAGCAGGGCGGCGAGGGAGCGCTCCAGTCGGCGGGCCGCACGCGGATCGAGCAGCGAGGTGGCCTCGTCCAGTACCAGGGTGTGCGGATCGGCCAGCACCAGCCGGGCGAGGGACAGCTGCTGGACCCGGTCCGGGGCCAGGGCCGCGCCGCCCGCCCCCACCCGCGCGTCCAGCCCCAGCTCCAGGGCCCACTCCCGGGCCCCGACCGCGTCCAGCACCCGCTCCAGCTCGGCGTCGGCCGCCTCGGGCCTGACCATGAGCAGATTCTCCCGGAGCGTTCCGGAGAAGACATACGTCTCCTGGGTCACCAGGGCCACCTGGCCACGCAGCCGGTCCGGGGAGAGCGCGGTGAGCGGCACCCCGCCCACCGTCACCGAGCCGGTGCGCGGTGCGTGGATCCCGGCGAGCAGCCGGCCGAGGGTGGACTTGCCCGCGCCCGACGGCCCGACGACCGCCAGCCGCTCCCCCGGCTCGATCTCCAGGTCGATCCCGCGCAGCACATCCCTGCCGTCCCGGTAGGCGTAGCGCACTCCGCGCAGCGCCAGACCCCGGTGCCGGGGCGCGGCCGTGGCGGGGGCGTCGGCTCCGGGCCCGGGGGTGCGGTGGACGCCCCGCAGCCGGGCCAGCGAGGCGGCGCCGGCCTGGAGGTCGCCCAGGCAGTACAGCACCGTGTCGACCGGGCTCAGCAGCTGCTGGACGTAGAGGGTGGCCGCGGTGACCGCGGCGAGCGAGACCATGCCGTGGAGCGCGAAGAGGCCGCCGAGCACCAAGGTCGCGGCCACCGGCAGCAGATAGGCGGTGTCGATGACCGGCAGAAAGACCGTGAGCAGCCCGATCGTATGGCGCTCGGCCGCGTAGGACCCGGCGATGTCCCGGTCCGTGCGCTCCGCGCGCCGCCCGGCCAGGCCCAGTGCCTCGACGGTACGGGCTCCCTCGACGGTCTCGGTGAGGCCCTCGGTGATCCGCGCGTAGGACGCGCTCTGGCGCAGGAACGCCTCGCGCGAGCGGCCGAAGAACCACCGGGCCGCGGCCCACAGCACCGGAACCCCGATCAGGCAGGGGAAGGCCAGCAGCGGGCCCACCACGGCCAGGGCGCCGAAGGTGACGGCGATGGTGACCAGGGCGGTCATGGTGGCGGGGACCGCGCGGCGCACACAGCCCGCGAGCACCTCCACGTCCCGGATGGTGCGGGTGACCAGATCGCCCGCGCCCGCCCGTTCGACGGTGGCCAGCGGCAGGGCGAGCACATCGCCGACGAACCGCTCGCGCAACGCGGCCAGGACCTTCTCGCCCAGCCGCGCCGCGGCGTACGTCGCGGCATGGGTCAGCAGCGCCTGGACGATGACGAACGCGCAGATCAGCAGCGCCGTACGGGTGATGGCGCCGCCGCCGTCGCGGGTGTCCTCCACCAGGTCGCCCAGCAGCCGGGGGCCCACCAGTCGGCAGCCCGCGGCGAGCGCGTACAGGACGAGCACGGCGGTGAGCTCGCGCGGGTGGCGCAGCGCCAGCCGCCGGGCGTAGGCGCGGGTGTCGTCGGCCGGGGCGACCGGCAGCGGGGTGTGGGTGCTCATGCCGACTCCTCCCGCGCCACGACGGACCGGTAGCGGACATCGGTGAGCAGATCGCCGTGCGAGCCCTGGGCGACGGCCTTCGCGCTCTGTACGTAGACGACGTGATCCGCCCGGTCGAGCACCACGGGGCTGGTGGTGAACACCAGCGTGGTCCGTCCCGCGCGCAGATCGCTCACCCCGCGCGCGATACGGGCCTCCGTGTGGGCGTCGACGGCGCTGGTGGGCTCGACGAGGATCAGCACCTCCGGGTCGGCCATGAGCGCGCGCACCAGGCGCAGCCGCTGCTGCTGGCCGCCGGAGAAGTTGCGCCCGGACTCGGCGACGAGGTCGTCGAGCCCGTCCGGGAGCGCCTCGGCGATGTCCCGCGCACAGGCGGCGTCGACGGCCCGCTCCAGCTCCGCGTCGCGCCCCCGGCCGCGGAGCTCCTCGCGCAGCGGACCGGCGAAGAGGCGGTCGTCGTTGTCGGCGACGAGGATGCGGCGGCGGATCTCGTCCGGGGGCAGATCGCCGAGCGGGGTGTCCCCGAGGGTGACGGTGGAGTCGGTGTAGCGGCCCAGCCGCGCGGCGAGGGTCGCGGTGTCGGCGGGGGACGCGCAGGCCACGGCGGTGAACCGGCCCGGGGCCACGATCAGCCCGGAGGCGGGGTCGGCGAGCGGGACGGGTCCCTCGCACGGGCGTCCCTCGTACGGGACGGGTCCCTCGCACGGTCCCTCGTACGGAGCGGGTGCGGCGGCCTCCAGGGCGAACTCGGGCCGCAGCGCGAGAAACGCCGTGATACGGCGCGCGGCCACATGCCCCTGGGTCAGCCGGCCGGCCGCGGTGGTGAGCCGGCGCAGCGGATCGACCAGGAAGACGGCGTAGCCGTAGAAGGCGACGAGCTGTCCCGGGCCCATCCGCCCGCTCGCCACGTAGTGCGCGCCCAGCCAGACGACGACGGTGGTCAGCAGCCCCGGCAGCAGCACTTTGGCACCCTCGAGCAGGGCCTCCACCCGGGCCACCGCCACCCCCGCGGCGCGCACCCGCTGGGAGTCGGCGCGATAGCGGTCGGCGAAGACGTCCTCGCCGCCGATGCCGCGCAGCACCCGCAGCCCGCTGACGATGTCCACGGCACGGCCGGTCAGCTCGGCCTGCTGTTCGCGCAGCCGCTGCTGGCGCCGGTGCAGCGGGCGGATCAGCAGCGACACCGTCCCCACCATGAGCGGCACCCCGAGCAGCACCACCAGGCCCAGCTGCCAGGAGGTGTGCAGCAAGATGGCCGCCACGACGGCGATGGCGACGATGGAGCCGCTGCCCCGGGCGGTTTCGGCGAGCGCTTCCCGAGCCGGCCGATATCGGCCACTCCGGCATTCACGATCTCGCCTTTGGCCACCCGTTTCGGCAAGGTCGCCCCCAGCCGGGCGGCCTGGCGTGCGATGAGTTGTGCGGTGCGATAGGCGGCGCCCAGCCGGGTGGTGAGGGCGGCGCGGTCGCGCAGAATTCCGGCGGCGGCCTGAATCGTCCCCAGGGCCACCACCGCGCCGCCCCACCACAGGAGTGCCCGCTGGTCACGGGCGATGATCCCGGCGTCGATGGCCTTGCCGACGGCGGCGGGCACCAGGGCCTGGGCCAGCACATGGACAATTCCATAGAGAGCGCCAAGGAATATGGCATTGCGCTGATAAGCGGCAAGCCATAACAGATAGGATATGGGTGAGCGATGGTCTGGATTTCCGGGATCCGGATCAGGAAAACGTCGCATGACGACGGCGATGCTAGCGACGCCGCTTCCGCCGGGTGGAGGAATTATCGCCCGCCTTCCCCGCCGCTCGCGCGTTCGGCGCCGCGTCCATGCGTACATCCCGGGGGACCGGGGCACCCGCCCCCGGAAACGACGTGGCCACCCGACGACGAGTTTTGGAGGACACCGTGGCACGGCAGACCGACCCGACCCTCATCCATCCGACGCAGCGAGATCCCGGGCCGCCGTCTCCGACCCCGTCGCCCGGTCCGGGCGGCCCCGAGCCGGGTCCCGCACCGGGCCCCGTACCCGGACCGCCTCCGGGGCCGCCGCCGGACCCGATTCCCACCCCTCCGCCCGAGCCGCCGCCCAACCCCACGCCCGGTCCCGCCCCGGGCCCGACGCCCGATCCGGTGCCCAGGCCGCCGGGCCCCGACCCGGTCCCCGATCCGTCACCGGCACCGGGCCCGATCAGGTGATGCCGTCGATGGGCCACCCGGGCCCGACGGAGGCCCGGGTGGCGTAACAGCGGTGGGTGCCGCGGCGGCCGGGGTGAGATCGTCGGACGGAATCGGACCGGAAAAGGAGAATCCGATGTCCATCACCGCTCCGGCCCGGCCCGTCCTCGAACCCGCCGCCGCGGCGTTCGCCGAGGCCACCGCCAAACCGCCCTATCCGTACCAGATGACGCCCGCGGAGGGCCGTCGCACGCTCGACGAGGTGCAGTCCGGCGAGGTGCCCAAGCCGGAGGTGGACGAGGAGTGGATCAGCGTCGGCGGCATCCCGGCGGGCGGCGTCCAGGCGCGGATCGTCCGCCCTCCGAAGGCCGTCGGCACCCTTCCGGTGATTCTCTACATCCACGGCGCGGGCTGGGTTTTCGGCAACGCCCACACCCATGACCGGCTGGTCCGGGAGCTGGCGGTCCGAGTGGGCGCCGCGGTCGTCTTCCCCGAGTACGACCTCTCCCCCGAGGCCCACTACCCGGTGGCGCTTGAGCAGAGCTACGCCGTGGGTCAGTGGATCGTGGCCCATGGTGAGGGGGCGGGGCTCGACGCCTCCCGGATCGCGGTGGCCGGGGACTCGGTGGGCGGCAACCTGGCCATCGCCCTCACCCTGCTCGCCAAGGAGCGCGGCGATCTGTCGCTGGTACGGCAGGTGCTCTTCTACCCGGTGACCAACGCCGCCTTCGACACCGGCTCCTACGAGGAGTTCGCCGAGGGCTACTTCCTCACCCGTGAGGCGATGAAGTGGTTCTGGGACCAGTACACGACCGACCCGGCGCACCGCTCCGAGATCACCGCCTCGCCGCTGCGCGCCGCCCCCGACCAGCTCGCCGGGCTGCCGCCCGCCCTCGTCATCACCGGCGAGGCGGATGTGCTGCGCGACGAGGGCGAGGCGTACGCGGCCAAGCTGCGGGAGGCCGGGGTGCCGGTCACCGCCCTGCGGATGCAGGGGATCATCCATGACTTCCTGATGCTCGACGCGCTCCGCGACACACGGGCCGCCCGGGCCGCGCTCACCCTGGCCGTGGACACCCTGCGGGACGCGCTGGGCACTGCCTGAAGCCTGAAACCCGGCACTGCCAAGAAGACTCCCGCTCAGCCCCTTGCTCAGCCCTTGGCCTGCTTGGCCTGCCGCTTGAGCTCCTGCTTGTGGGCACGGACCTTGTCCAGCGACTCGGGTCCGGTGATGTCGGCCACCGAGCGATACGCGCCCTCCTCGCCGTAGGACCCGGCGGCCTCGCGCCAGCCCTTGGGCCGCACCCCGAGCCGCTTGCCCAGCAGCGCGAGGAAGATCTGCGCCTTCTGCTTGCCGAAACCCGGTAGTTCGTTCAGCCGCCGGAGCAGTTCCGCACCGGAGGGGGCATCGCGCCACATGGCGGTCGGGTCGCCGTCGTAGTGCTCGGCCAGATACCCGCACAGCTGCTGGATGCGCCCGGCCATCGCGCCCGGGTAGCGATGCACGGCGGGCTTCTCCGACAGCAGCGCGGCGAATCCCTCGGGGTCGTGGGCGGCGATCTCCTGGGCGTCCAGCCGGTCCCCGCCCAGACGCCCCGCGATGGTGTACGGACCGGAGAACGCCCACTCCATGGGCACCTGCTGATCGAGCAGCATCCCGATCATCAGGGCCAGTGGGTCACGCTCGAGCAGGGCGTCCGCCTCGGGCTGCTGGGCGAGACGAAGACGTGTGTTCATCCCCTGGCCATACCCCGCCACCATCGGAACGAACCAGATGAAACACGCATACCACCCAAAGGCGTGCACACCATCACCAATTTGGCCGAATTGCGAGGTGTTAGGGCGCATGCGAATCTGGTGGCGAACCGCCGTGACATCGGAACACGGAGGCGAGTGACCATGTCAGCAACCGCGACTCGCCAACGACGCCATGACGACACTCCCGACACCGGCGGTGCCTTCCTGCGTCTGTCCCGGCTCCCGTCCGGACCTGAGCGCGACGCGCTGCGCGAGGCGATCATCTGCGCCTGGCTGCCCGTCGCCAAACGCCTGGCGCTGCGCTTCCGCAACAAGGGCGAGAACATGGAGGACCTCACCCAGGTCGCCTCGCTGGCCCTGGTGAAGGCCGTCGACCGCTACGACCCCGACCTCGGGCATGCCTTCCCCTCCTATGCGATCCCCGTCATCACCGGTGAGCTCAAGCGCCACTTCCGCGACTATCTGTGGACGCTGCACATCCCCCGCAACATCCAGGAGGTCCGCTCCCGCACCCGCTCCGCGCGCGACGCGCTGGAGCAGGAGCTCGGCGGGCGCACCCCCACCATCCATGAGATCTGCCTCCGCACCGGTATGCCCCAGGAGGATGTGAAGGCGGGTCTGGAGGCCAGCGCCTCCTGCACCCCGCTGTCCCTCAACGCCGCGGTCCAGGGCGCCGAGGAGCGGCTGCTCGCCGAGACGGTGGGCGCGGACGACGCCGCGATCGAACGCGTCGTCAACCGCGAGGCGCTGCGGGTGCTGATCGCCGAACTGTCGGAGCAGGACCGCTACGTCCTCTATCTGCGGTTCTTCGCCGGGCTTTCGCAGAGTCAGATCGGTGAGATCCTGGGCTTCTCGCAGATGCACATATCCCGCAGGCTCTCCCGGCTCTACAGCGAGCTGCGGCAAGGGCTCATGGCCTACACCTAGCCGCAGCACCAGCCCCCGCAACCCCCGCCAGGAGGTGGCCGATGCGCTCCGAGACCGCCCGTATCGCCGCGGACGACGCCATGCTCGTGGGCGATCTGGCCCTTCCCGACCAGCCCATCGGTGTCGTCGCGTTCGCCCACGGCAGCGGCAGCTCCCGGCACAGCCCGCGCAATCGCGCGGTGGCCCGGGTGCTGCAGGACGCGGATCTGGCCACCCTGCTGTTCGACCTGCTCACCGACGCCGAGGAGCGGGTGGACGCGATCACCGCCGAACTGCGCTTCGACATCCCGCTGCTGGGCCGGCGGCTGGTGGCCGCGGTGAACTGGCTCGGCGAGCATCCGGCCACCTCGGCGCTGCCGGTGGGGCTGTTCGGCGCCAGTACGGGCGCGGCGGCGGCGCTGACGGCCGCCGCGGAGCGGCCGGAGCGGACGGCGGCCGTGGTCTCCCGCGGCGGCCGGCCCGATCTCGCGGGCGGTGCGCTGAACCGGGTGCGGGCGCCGGTGCTGCTGATCGTGGGCGGTGACGACCACGAGGTGCTGCGGCTCAATCAGCAGGCGGCCGCCATGCTCGTCGCCCCGCACGAGATCCATGTGGTGCCCGGCGCGAGCCATCTGTTCGAGGAGCCCGGAACGCTGGAGGAGGCCGCCGAGGCCGCGCGTGACTGGTTCGCACGGATGGCCAGGCACTCGGCCCGGGGCGGCAAGCGGTGACGGACCGAACGACGGACCGAACGGTGGCGGACGGCGGCAAGGGTGGCAGCAACCGCTACGCGTCCGCGGCGGACGACCCCAGCACCTGGCGCAGATCGTAGGAGACCGGCTCCTCGAGCTGTTCGTAGGTGCACTGCCCGGGCTCCCGGTCCGGCCGCCAGCGCCGGAAGCGGGCGGTGTGCCGGAAGCGGCCGCTCTGCATGTGGTCGTAGGCCACCTCGCACACCCGCTCCGGGCGCAGCGGCAGCCACGACAGATCCTTGACCCCGGTCCAGCGGCTGGGCGCGCCCGGCATCCGGCCCGCGGCATGGGCCTCCTCGCGCGCCCAGTCGGCCCAGGGGTGGCCTTCGACGGTCTCCATGGCCAGCGGCTCCAGCTCGGCCAGCAGCTCCTGGCGGCGGCGCGCGGTGAAGGCCGCGCTGACGCCCACGTGCTGGAGCTTGCCGGCGGCGTCGTACAGGCCGAGCAGCAGCGAGCCCACGCCCTGGCCGGACTTGTGGACGCGGTACCCCGCCACCACACAGTCCGCGGTCCGCTCGTGCTTGACCTTGACCATCACGCGCTCGCCGGGGCGGTAGCGCTGGTCGGGGCTCTTGGCCACGACGCCGTCGAGCCCCGCCCCCTCGTACTGCTCGAACCACTGCCGGGCCACGTCGAGATCGTCGGTGCAGGGGGCGAGGTGCACGGGGTCCGCGGCGTCGCGCAGCGCCTCGGTCAGTGCCTCGCGGCGCTCGCTGAGCGGGACTTCCATGAGTGAGGCGTCGCCGAGGGCGAGGATGTCGAAGGCGACGAAGCCGGCCGGCGTGTTCTTGGCCAGCATCCGCACCCGGGAGTCGGCGGGGTGGATCCGCTCCAGCAGGGCGTCGAAGTCCAGCCGTCCGCCGCGCACGATGACGATCTCGCCGTCCAGGACGCAGCGCGGCGGCAGGTTGGCGAGCAGCGCCTCGGCCAGCTCGGGGAAGTAGCGGGTGAGCGGCTTGGTGGTGCGGCTGCTGATCTCGATCTCGTCCCCGTCGCGGAAGACGATGGCCCGGAAGCCGTCCCATTTGCCCTCGTAACGCATACCGGGCGGGATCGTGGCCACGGCCTTGGCCAGCATCGGCTCGACGGGAGGCATCACCGGAAGGTCCATGATGTCCGATTGTGCTCCTGTGACGGACCGCGCGCCCGCCGGGAGGCGGCCTCGGGCGGGCGGGCCTAGCGTGGCCGTATGGCAGAGTCGGTGGAGCTCACGGTCGGCGGTCGCACGGTGCGGGTGACCAACCCCGGGAAGGTGTACTTCCCGGAGCGCGGGTTCACCAAGCTGGACCTCGCCCGCTACTACCTGGCGGTCGGCGAGGGCGCGCTGCGGGCGCTGCGGGACCGGCCGACGACGCTGGAGCGCTATCCGGACGGGGTCGACGGGGAGTCGTTCTTCCAGAAGCGGGCCCCGAAGAACCTCCCGGAGTGGATTCCGACCGGCCGTATCTCCTTCCCCAGCGGGCGGCACGCGGACGAGATCTGCCCCACCGAGACGGCGGCCGTGGTGTGGGCGGCGAATCTGGGGAGCCTGACCTTCCATCCCTGGCCGGTGCGGCGCGGGGACACCGAACACCCCGATGAGCTGCGGATCGACCTCGACCCCCAGCCGGGCACCGACTACGAGGACGCGCTGCGGGCCGCGCAGGAGCTGCGCGAGGTGCTGGACGGGCTGGGGCTGCGGGGGTGGCCCAAGACCTCGGGCGGGCGGGGGCTGCACGTCTTCGTCCCGATCGCGCCGGAGTGGACCTTCACGCAGGTGCGGCGGTCCGCGATCGCGATCGCGCGGGAGCTGGAGCGGCGGGATCCGGAGCGGGTGACCACCAAGTGGTGGAAGGAGGAGCGGGGCCGGAAGATCTTCGTGGACTACAACCAGACCGCCCGGGACCGCACCATCGCCAGCGCCTACTCGGTACGCCCCCGCCCCCATGCCCCGGTCTCCGCGCCGCTGCGCTGGGAGGAGGTCCCCGACGCCCGGCCGCGCGACTTCGACCTGGCCACCATGCCAGTGCGCTACCGCGAGCTGGGCGATGTGCACGCGGACATGGACGAGCACGCCTTCCGCCTGGAGTCCGCGCTGGAGCTGGCCACGCGGGACGAGCAGGAGCATGGGCTCGGCGACCTCCCCTATCCGCCGGAGCATCCGAAGATGGCGGGCGAGCCGAAGCGGGTGCAGCCGAGCCGGGCCAAGGAGTGATGGCCGGATCCTCAGCGGCCGCGAGAATCGCGCCATGTCCGTCTTCGTTCATCCCGGCCGCCATCGGGTGGCGGTGCTGGTGCGCCACGGTCTGCTGCCGTTCGAGCTGGGCATGGCGCACCGGCTGTTCGGCCGGGCCGTATCGGCCGCCGGCGAGCCGCTGTACGAGGTGGTGACCTGCGCACTGGTCCCCGGTGAGGTGCGCACCGACTCCGATGTCACGATGCGGGTCGCGCATGGTCCGGACGCGCTGGCCGAGGCCGACACCGTGCTCGTCCCGGCCGCCAACGAACCGGACGAGCCCCAGACCGAGGGTCGTCTGGGTGCCCCGCTCACCGGCGCCTTCGCCCGGATCCGCCCCGGCGCCCGGATCGCCTCGATCTGCACGGGGGCGTTCGTGCTGGCGGCCTCGGGGCTGCTGGACGGCCGCCGCGCGACGACCCACTGGCAGGAGGTCGACCGGTTCCGGGAGCTGTTCCCGGCCGTCGCGCTCGACCCGGACGTCCTCTACGCGGACGAGGGCGAGGTGCTGACCTCGGCCGGGGACGCCGCCGGTATCGATCTGATCCTGCATATGATCCGGTGCGACCACGGCCTGGCGGTGGCCGGCGAGGTCGCCCGCGGTTCGGTCGTGGCCCCGCATCGCGACGGCGGCCAGGCGCAGTTCATCCGGCGGCCGGTGCCGGAGCAGCGCGGGGGCTCCACCGGCGCGGCCCGCGCCTGGGCGCTGACCCGGCTCGACCGTCCGCCGACCCTGCGGGAGCTGGCCGAGCGGGAGTCGATGAGCGTACGGACCTTCTCCCGGCGGTTCCGCGAGGAGGTGGGGATGACCCCGGTGCAGTGGCTGACCCAGCAGCGCCTCGAGCGCGCCCGGCAGCTGCTGGAGGAGACCGATCTGCCGGTGGACCGGATCGCGGCCGACGCGGGCTTCGGTACCGCCGCCTCGCTGCGGCAGCATCTGCACGCCGCCCTCGGGGTGTCACCGAGCGCCTACCGCTCCACCTTCCGGGGCAGCGCCGCCGCTCTCTAACGACGGGCGGTGAACTGGCCGGTGCCCAGGGTGTGGAACCACGTCTGGATCCGGTGTTCGTTGTGGGTGGTGGCGAGCGAGAGGAGCAGCAGCAGCCGGGCCTTTTGCGGGGTCAGGTCCTGGGCGCCGATGACGCCGTGGACATCGGGGTCGTAGACCGAGCCGGAGCCGGTGCGCGAGGCGGAGACCATGACCACCCCGTTCTTGACGGCGTCGTCCCGGGCCTCGGTCATGGCCGGGGAGAGGCCGCCCGCCCCGGTGCCCGCGGTGACGATCCCGGCCGCCCCGGCGTCGGCGAACGCCTTGATGGCCTGGGGTCCGGCGCCCTGGTAGCTGTAGGCGATGTCGACCTTGGGCAGTGGCCGCCGGGCGATCCGGTCGAGGTCGAACGGGGTCTTCCAGGCGGGCTTGCCGCACTGCTCGACCCGGGCGGGCGCGCGGTTGACGCGGATGTGGTTCTGGTCGATGACGCCGAGTTCTCCGCTGCTGCCGCTGCTGAAGGCGTTCAGCCGCAGGGTGTCGGACTTGCGCACCTCGCGCGCGGCGTGGATCTGGTCGTTGAGCATCACCACGGCGCCGAAGCAGGTGGTGCGCCCGCTGGCGGCGAGGTGGATCGCGTTGTAGAGGTTGGCCGGGGCGTCGGAGCCGATCACCGTCCAGGGCCGCATGGAGCCGGTGAGCACCACGGGCTTGTCGCTGCGCACGGTCAGGTCCAGCCAGTACGCGAACTCCTCCATGGTGTCGGTGCCGGTGGTCACCACCACCCCGTCGTTGAACTTCAGGGCGTGGTCGACGGCGGCGGTGAGCCGGCGGTACTCGGGGATCGTGTAGTTGTTGGAGTCCTTGTTGCCGAACTGCTGGGTGGTCACATCCGCGATCCGGTTCACCTCGGGCCTGAGGTCGTTCACCAGCCGGGAGACCCGGAGCTTCCCCGCCTCGTAATCGTCGAAGGACACCTTGGACTTGCTGACGCCCGCGATGGTGCCGCCGGTGCCGATGACCGCGACCTTGGGGGTGGGCCTGGGGCCCGGCTCCGCGGCACCGGCGAGGGAGGCCGTGGTCCCCAGGGCGACGGCCACCAGGGCGGTCACTACGGTGAAGCGGCGGGCGAGCTGAGCCATCCGGGACGTCGTTTCATCGATGGGGGTGGGTGCCGTGTCGGCCCTTCTTCAGCCACTTTCCACGGTAACCACGGACGTCTTCTCCGGCAGGCGAGGGCGGCGCAGCCGGGCCAGTAGCAGGGCCACATCGTCGTCCGGCGCCCCGTGCAGCGCGGCCAGCACCTGGTCGCAGATCCGCTCCAGCGGGCCCTGGTGGCGGCGCAGCAACTGGACCAGGGTGTGCAGTCCGACGTCGAGGGACTGATGGCGCTTTTCCACCAGGCCGTCGGTGAACAGGGCCAGCAGCGCCCCCTCGGCCAGCTCCCGCTCCACCGAGGCGAAGGGGACGCCGCCGACGCCCAGCGGGGCGCCGGTGGGGATGTCGATGAGCTCGGCGTCGCCGCCGGGCTGCACCAGCACCGGCGGCAGATGGCCGGCGGTGGACATCTCGCACCGCCCGGTGCGCGGATCGCAGACCGCGTAGAGACAGGTGGCGATGGACTCCCCCAGGCTGAGCGTGATCTCGTCGAGATGACACAGCACCTGGGCCGGGGCAGATCGAGCCGGGAGAAGGCCCGGGTGGCGGTGCGCAGCTGGCCCATGATCGCCGCGGCGTGGATGCCCTTGCCCATGACGTCGCCGACCACCAGCCCGACCCTGCCGTCCGGGAGCGGCAGCACATCGAACCAGTCGCCGCCGGCGGCGCTGACCGCGGGCAGATACCGGGAGGCGATCTCCAGGCCGTCCAGGTCGCGTGGCTGCTGGGAGAGCAGGCTGCGCTGGAGGGTGAGCGCGGCGTCGCGTTCGCGGGCGTAGAGCCGGGCGTTGTCGATGCACAGGGCAGCGCGGATGGCCAGTTCGCAGGCGAGGGTGAGGTCCTCCTCGTCGAACGGCCTGGGGTTGATGGTGCGGTGCAGGCTGAGGGTGCCGAGCACACTGCCGCGGGCGATCAGCGGGGCGGCGATGTACGAGTGCACGCCCTCGCGCAGCAGCACCCGCGCGGCGTCGTCGTCCCGGGCGATCCGCCGTACGTCCTGCTCGGTCACGTGCGGCACCAGGATCGGCCGGGCCTCGCGGACGCACTGGGTGATCAGCCGGGTGGGGTCGTAACGGGCGATCTCGCCGACCGGGTCCGCCGCGTGGACGGCGTCGGTGGGGTAGCCGGCGGCGACGGCGAGCGCCCGGAAGCGGGCGGAGCCGTCGGTCCACACCCGGGGCGTGGCCTCGCGGTGCACCACGGAGTCCAGGACGTCGACGGCCGCGAGGTCGGCGAGCCGGGGCACGGTCACATCGGCCAGCTCCTGGGCGGTCTGGCGCAGATCCAGCGTGGTGCCGACGCGGACGCTCGCGTCGGCGATCACGGCCAGCCGCTCGCGCGCCTCGGCGATCTCGCTGGTCTCCCGGTGGCGCCGGGAGATGTCCATGATGGAGACGGCGACGCCCAGGATCCGGCCGCTGGGGTCCTCCAGTCGGTAGTACGACTCCGACCAGGCGTGGTCATGGTCGGGGTCGGCGGGGGTCCGGCCGACGCTCTGCTGGTCCAGCAGCGGTTCCCCGGACTCCAGCACATGCCGCATCGCGGCCTCGATGACCTCGCTGTCGAGCCCCGGCAGCGCCTCCCCGACGCGGAGACCGCGCACCTGGGGCTCGGTGATGGAGTTCATCTGCTGCAGGGCCGGGTTGGCGCGCAGCCAGCGCAGCTCGGTGTCGAACACCGCGAGCCCCACCGGCGACTGTCCGATCAGGAAGCCGGATACGGCCAGATCGGTCTCCAGCCGCCGTACGGTCCCCTCGTCGGCGGCCAGCCCCAGCGCGTAGCCCTCGCCGTGGGCGTCGCGCAGGCCCATGGTGCGGAACTCCACCTTCAGGGTGGAGCCGTCCGGGCGGCGGACCGGGAAGACGCCGGCCCAGGTGTCGCCCGCCCGTACGCGCGCGAACAGCTCCACGGCCGCGCGCCGGTCCTTCGGGTGGACCAGCAGCTTGTCCGCGCGACGCCCCAGCGCCTCGGCCGCGCGGTAACCGAACAGTTGTTCAGCCTCCGGGCTCCACAGAGCGATCCGCCCCTCGACGTCCAGCGCCACGGCGGCGACCCGCAGCAGATCGAGCACTCCTCCCGGGGCGGTCGCCATACTGCCGATACCCGCCTCGTCCTCCTGGTCAACACGGTCATGCCTGGTCATACCGGCACCTCACCGGCTCGCCGTGCCCTCCTACTGTCATACCTCGCCCGGCGGGCCGCCGCACACGGGTATGACGCGGGCACGCTACAGATCCCGGATCAGATGGTGAAGGGCCGCTGCCGGGCGAAGGCGGAGTTCGGCACACCCACCTGGAAGAGGTGGGGCGTCTGGTCGGGCGGCATCCGCTTGACGATCTCCCGGTGCAGTCCGCGGTAGCTGCCCGCGAAGGCACCGCCCCGCCAGACCTCCAGCAACGTGGCGGTGAACAGGCCGTTGACGATCCCGTCGGCGGAGGTCTGGTTGTCCTGGCAGCCGGAGATCTGCAGCACGCTGGCGTCGATTTTGGCGAGGTCCTTGGCGGTGCGGGTGTTCTGGATGCGGTCGTAGGCGTCACGGTCGCGCCGGTAGACGGCGGACTGCACCGACTGTGGCATGGCCCGGATCCTGCGGCCGACCTCCTCGGGGTCGGCGGTGCTGAAGCGCCGTTCGAGCTCTTGGGCGCTGAGCATCTCGGGCAGCCGCCGCGCCACGGTGCCGCTGTGGCAGCTGTCGGAGAGCAGCCAGATCCGCACCCCCTTGGCGAACTTCCCGAACAGCTCGAACAGCTCGTCGTCGACCAGCTGCCGGTCGTGGAGCACCCAGGTCTCGTCGAGGCGGTCCCCGGTCTCGTCATGGTTGAGGTCGGGCACCTGACCGCCGTGGCCCGAGTAGGTGAGGAAGAGGATGTCCCCCTCGGCCAGCCGCCCGGCCGCGGCCTCCAGGGTCGCGGTGACGGTCTCCGCGGTGGCGGCCGGGCTCAGCAGCGGGTCGGTCACATCGAACCCCGCGGCGTCGGCGATCCCGGCCATGTCGACGGCGTCCTGCTCGCAGGCGCCCAGCTCACCGCTCCAGCCGTCGTAGGCGGCGGGGTCGACCTGATTGAGTCCGATATGGACGGAGAGGCCGGTTGACATGGGGGCTCCTAGGGTCGAGGACGCGCGGCGGCTCACCACCGCTCGTCACTAAGCGATGATGCGGGGCCGCGCACCGCCATGCCCGTTCTCCGGCCCATCCGGAGGAGGAGCCCCGCCGGAGGAGACGCCCGTCAGAGGAGCCGCCCCGCCGACGTGGCGCCCCGCACGCCCATCGGCGCCGCCCCGGCCGTCACTCCCCGCCCGTCACTCCCCGCGCGGCCGGGCGCCCAGGGCCCGCAGCGCCATATCGGCGGCGCGCTCGAAGTAGCCGGGCTCCAGGGCCGCCCCACGGGCCGAGACGCGCCAGTAGACCAGCCCGCCGAGCAGATCGAGCGCCAGCTCACGGTCGAGGTCCTGCGGCAGCTCACCGCGCTCGGTCGCCCGGTCCAGCATGCCGATGGCGCGGGCGCGCCGCGGCTCGCCGATGCAGCGGGCCAGGGCCTGGAACAGCTCCTCGTCCCGCTGCGCCTCGGCGATCAGGTCCGGCAGGATCCGCGAGAACCGCGGATGGGTCAGCCAGTCGGCGACCTGATGAAGCGCGGCCAGCACATCGCCGCGCAGGGATCCGGTATCGGGCTCCTCGGCCAGGGCGACGCTCAGCTCCGAGACGACCGCGATGACCATCCGCTGCCTGGAGGGCCACCGCCGGTACAGGGCGCTCTTGCCCACTCCGGCCCGTTTGGCCACGGCCTCCATCGACAGCCGGCCGTATCCGTGCTCCGCGAGCTCGTCCAGGACGGCCTCGGCGATGGCGGCGGTCTTGTCCGCCCGCAGGGTGGCGGCGCCGCTCGGGAGGCGCCGGTTGGTGTCCGACATGGCTTCGAGGTTAACAGATGGACGGGACGGCACCGTATCGTTCTATGATGTGTGGACGGGACGGTACCGTTCCGTCCGCTGGTTATGAGGTTCCCCCTGTGAGAAAGAAGGACGTCATGGACGACCGCATCAAGGTGTTCGAGCGGGCGAAGGAACTGCTGCTCGACCACGACATGATGGGATTCGCGAACCTGTGGGCCGTCGACGGCACCATAGAGTTCCCCTTCGCCCCGGCCGGCCGGCCGCGCCTGCTGGAAGGGCGTGAGGCCGTGCGCGAATACGTGCGGGACTACGCCGACCACATCGATCTGCGCGCCGTAGCGCATCAGGTCATCCATCGCACCGAGGACCCCGAGGTGCTGATCGTGGAATTCTCGATGGACGCCGTGGCCGTCTCCTCCGGCCGCCCGCTCCGCCCCTCGTACATCGCCGTGATCACCGTCCGGAACGGCGAGATCGCCTCGTACCGCGACTACTGGAATCCGCTGATGCTCAGCGAGGTCGGCTTCGGTGCCGAGGAGGACCGGACCAATGGCTGAACCCACTGTTCTGGTCCTCGGCGCCACCGGGAACACCGGTTCCAAGGTGCTGCGGATGGTGCGCGCCCAGGGCGCGCGGGCGCTGGCCGCCAGTCGGCGGCCCGAGGCCGCGACCGGGGCGGGCGAGACCGTCCGGTTCGACTGGCACGACCCGGCCGGCCATGCGGCGGCGCTGGACGGCGTGGAGCGGATCTATCTCGTCTCGCCCCTGGGAGTGGCCGAGCCGCGGCCCATGGTCGAGCCGTTCCTGAACACCGCTGTCGCCCAGGGCGTACGGCGGGTGGTGCTGCTGAGCTCCTCCGCGGTCCCCGAGGCGCCCACGGGCCTCGGCGCGCTGCACACGCTGGTGAAGGAGACCGTTCCGGAGTGGGCGGTGCTGCGGCCCTCGTGGTTCATGCAGAACTTCACCGGTGACCATGCGGTGGCCCACGCCATCCGCGGCGACGGCGAGATCGTCACCGCCACCGGGGACGGCAGGGTGGCCTTCGTCGACGCGACGGACATCGCCGCCGTCGCCACCCGGGCCCTGCTGGACGACCGCCCGCACAACACGGACCACGTCATCACCGGCCCCGAGGCGCTCGGCTACGCGGAGGCGGCGCGCATCGTGACCGAGGTCTCCGGGCGGCCGGTCCGCCATGTCGCGGTGGAGGCCGGGGAGTTGCGGGCGAGGCTGGAGGCGATGGGGATCCCGGCGGAGTTCGCCGCGGTGCTCGCCGGGCTCGACGAGGACATCCGGCACGGCGCGGAGGACCGGACGACCGACACCGTCCAGCGGGTCACAGGGCGCGCTCCCCGCTCCTTCCGCGCCTTCGCCGAGGCGCACCGGGCCGCCTTCGCCCCGGCGCCCGCCGCCTAGGCCCAGGCTCGGCCCCCTGTCCGGCGGACCGCCACGGGCCCGCGGCGTCCGTCGCTGACGTCAGCAGGCGCCCGAGGCCCACCGGACAGGGCCTAGCGGAACAGCACATCCGGGAGGCCGGGCCGGTCGATGGCCTCCTCCAGGGCGCCGCGCAGGGTACGGCTGTCGGTGAGCGGGCCGCCGGGGCGGATCAGCCAGACATGGCCCTGCCGGACACAGCCGGGCCTGGGGCAGCGCAGCACCCGGCCGGGCCCGGCCGCGGCCACCGAGCGGCGGCGGGCGTACGCCGTCCCGGCCAGCCAGCCCTTCCACTCGGCCGCCGATCCGGGCGGCACCAGGAAGGAGAGCACATGGCTGGCGGTGGCGAGCATCACCGGCCCCGCCGCGTCGCGCCGCCGCAGCGCCTGGATCACCGCGGTGCCGATGTCGTCGCACATCCGCACCAGGTCGAAGACGGGACCCACCGGCAGATCGGCGAGGCCGCTGCCGCTGGCCCACTGCAGCCGCACCCGCCCGGGGTCGTCGCTCGCGGCGAGCAGCCATTCGGCCGCGTCGGTCTCCACGGTGACCCGCATCCGGCGGTCACCGCGCGCCCCCGCGTTCATGAGGTGGCCACCAGCGGCAGGGTGAACCACACCTTCTTCCCCCGGACTCCGGGGTCGGGCGGCTCGGTGCCCCAGTCGAGGGCGAGGTCCTCGACGATGGCCAGCCCCCGTCCGGACTCCTCGGTCGGCTCCGGCTTGCGGGCGACCGGGACCACGGGCGAGCCGTCGGCCACCTCCACGCGCAGCTCACGGCCGAAGCGTTCCAGCGAGACGGTGATGGTGACGGTATCGGCGGGGCCGGAGCTGCCGTGCTCCACCGCGTTGGCGAACAGCTCGTTGGTGGCGAGGACGACATGGTCCACGATCGCGCCGAGCCGCCAGTCGCGCAGATGCCCGGCGACCATCCGGCGTACGGCGGCGGCGCGGTCGGGAAGGGCGGGGAACTCCGCCCGGAAGAGCCGGCGGGTGTCCAGCGGGATCACCGTCCTCTCCCCTCCAATGCAGGGGACGGGGATCGCCGCGGCGGCCGGCCCGGTAACCGGATCGGCTCGCGGCCCGGTAAGCGGATCAGCTCGCGGCCCGGTAACCGGATCGGTTCGCGGGCGGTCCGCGGAGACCGCGATGCCATGGCTCGCGCCCATCGTCTCGCTCTCCTCATCGGCCGACGCCGGCCTGTGCGACAGTCCTGGAAAGGATCGGCTCACGGTGTCGGTCCTCACGCTCCTCGTCGGTCTGTGGGCTGTGGTGGCCTACGGGCCCATGGAGCGATTGATGCCCCGGTGAGCGGGTAAGCGCATTCTGGCGACCGACCGCCTGGCATCTGAGCTGGTGACAGGTGGTGCGCACACCCCACCCGACCCGCCTGGACCAGCTGCCACGGACGGAGACGGCCCGGTCGCGGTGAGTGCCGGATACCGGCATGGTTCCTCCTTCGAAGGCAGCGCAAAGCGCCGTCGGTCGCCGTTCATGTAGACAAACGGTTGGACCGGCCGGTGGGCGAGAGGGCATGGGGGTTGTCCGGTTGTACGGGCGTAGTGGTTCGGGCTGTACGGTCCGGACGTGGCAAGCGTGAGCGACGGCCGCGAGGGGCGGCTCGGCCCGGGGGAACGGTCCGGTGTGGACGCCAAACGGGTCCTGGTGACCGGCGGCTCCCGGGGGCTGGGTGAACAGATCGTACGGCTACTGGCCGCCGATGGGGCGCGATTGGCCACGTGTGCGCGGACACCGGAGGATCTGCGGACCCTCACGGCGTCCCTGAGCGCCGAGGGCCATGGGGAGTTGTTCACCCGTGCGCTGGACGTCACCGAGCCGGGGCTGCTGGAGGAATTCGTCGACGCGGCGGGGATACGTTTCAGCGGTCTGGACGGCGTGGTGGCCTGCGCCGGTGGCGCCCGCGGCCGCGGCATCGAGGACGCCGACCCCCGGGACTGGTCGCTGACCTGGGAGATGAACGTGGGTCATACGGCACGGCTGGTGAAGGCCGCGGTGCCGCATCTGCGCCGCGCGGGCGGCGGCTCCGTGGTGGTGATCGCCTCCATCTCCGGCTGGAAGCCGGGACCCCAGGCGCAGTACGGGGCGGCCAAGGCCGCCCAGATCCATCTCGCGGCCTCGCTCGCCCGCGAGCTGGGCCCGGACGGAATCCGGGTGAACGCCGTCTCCCCGGGGTCCATGCTGATCCCGGGGAAGCGGTGGGACCGGATGCGCACCGAAGAGCCCGAGGCATACGCCCGGTTCACGGCCGAGCTGCCACGCGGTGAACTGGTCACCCCGCGGGAGGTCGCCCAGGTCGTGGCGTTCCTGCTCTCGGACGCCGCGAGCGGGATCTCCGGTGCGCATCTGCCCGTCGACCGAGCCCAGAACGCCCCCACGCCGGGAGGGTATTGACCCCCCGGCGCTCCCCCGAGCGGAGGCGCTCCGGACACGTCACCGGCCGCTCACGCGGAGCGGCCGGAGACTTCGCCGAGGCACCGGGCGGGGCGGAGCCCCGGGGCCCGAAGCCTCAGGCGGCCACGCCGAGCACCGTCCGGGAGCGCTGCTCGAACTCCCGGACCATGGGCTCCCCGCGGTGTGGCCGCAACCGGCTGCGGAAGTCGCGCAGCGCCTGGATCGAGCGCTCGCTGTGCACCCCGCTGAGCGTGTCCAGCGCCTCGCCCGCGGTGCCGACGGCCTCGTCCAGCCGGTTCTGCTGGAGATAGGACGTCGCCAGCACGGATCTGCTGATGGCCTGGCGCCGGCGCCGGTCGGCGTTGGCACGCACGGATTCGGCGGCGGCGTGCTCGGCCTCGGTGGCGTTGCCCAGATCGCGGAAGCACAGCGCCGCCTCGGCCGCCAGATAGTGGTGGTCGAGGAAGCGCACCCAGGGCGACTCCTGCTCGGGGCCCTGGCTGGCCTCCAGCTGGGCGTCGGCCGCGCGCAGCGACTTGGACGCCTCCCGGGGCTGGTCCAGGGCGGCGTAGCCCCGGGCGGCCATGGCGTGCAGCCGCATCAGCCCGAGCGGGCTTCCGGCGTGCTTGGCCGTGGCGACACCGACCCGGGCCAACTCGACCCCCGCCTCGGGCTGGCCCAGGTTGGTCGCCAGATGGGACAGGCCGGCCAGGATCTGACCGCCCAGGACCCGGTCGCCGCCCTCTGCGCACAGCCGCAGCGCCTGGGTCATATAGCGCTGGGCCAGGCCGTATTCGGCGTTGTCATAGCTGCTCCAGCCGGCCATGGCGGCCAGCTTGGCGGCGGCGGTGAACAGCTGGCGCCGCTCCTGGGGGGCGCGCCGCGCTGCTGGAGCATGGGGACGACCTCGGTCGACAGATAGAGCACGATGCTGGCGCGGACCTGGCCGCCGCCGAAGCGATTGTCCATCTCGTCGAACATGTTGATCGCCGCGTGGACCTGTTCGACGCGGCCGCCTTCGGCCGCGGGTGCGAGCCGGGCGGTGTCCTGGTTCTCGACCAGCCACAGCAGCCATTCGCGCTGCGGGGTCACCAGTGCGCCGGCGACGAAGGGAACCGCACCCAGCAGGCTGCGGCGGGATATGTCGGTGGAGCCGAGTTCGGCGAGCGTGTGCAAGGTTTCTGCTACGTCCTCCCGGTAGGCCAGCGCGCGGGCCACGACCGGGCGCTGTCGGTCGGAGATGAACCCCAGCTCGGCGGGGGCCACGGGCCTGCCGAGCCGGTGGGAGAGCACGGCGGCGATCAGCTCCGGCGTGGTGCCACGCGGCTGTCCGCCTTGCAGCCAGCGGGTGACGGACGCCTTGTCGTAGTTCGACTCGCGCCCCTGCCTACGGCCCAGTTCATTGACTCGCAGGGCCAATGAGGCGTAGGAGCACCCGGATTCCTTCAGAGCCGCGGCCAACCCGACGTTGACCACGGCGCCTTGGCGCCCGCTTACCGGCTGTGCGTGATGCGTCACCGTGACCGTCCCTGTTTCGAGCCACGGCGATCTGCGGGTTCCCCATCGCTCGGCGCCGACCATCTGGCCGGGCACCTCAACGACGTTGTGGACATGGGTGGTTGGGAGCCCTCGCCATAGAGGGTGAGATGGGTCACGTGCTCACTATGCGTGGTGAAGCCATCACCCCGCAACCATCGTTCTGATAATTTCAAACCGATCGACTCGCTCTGTCAGTGTCATCCAACGCGTGGCACACTGTGCAGGCATATGACAGCCATTCCTCCGGGAGGCGGGACGTGAGCGAGGCACGGCCGGCCGGCGCCGCCCCCACCGTCTTGCGCAGAGTCCTCGGCAAGCGCCTGCGGCATCTGCGCGAGCGGGCGAAGGTGTCGTTCGAGGAAGCCGCGAAAGCCATCGAGGTCACCCCGTTGACCGTGCGCAGGATGGAGAAGGCGGAAGTCGGTCTCAAGATTCCGTATCTCAAGGAGCTGCTGCGGAACTACGGCGTCCGCGGCCCGGAGATGGAGGACTTCCTCGCCCTGGCACGGGAGGCCAACCAGCCGGGCTGGTGGCATCAGTTCCGCGATGTGCTTCCGGACTGGTTCAGCGCTTACGTCAGCCTGGAGAGTGAGGCCACCGTCATCCGGGCGTACGAGCCCCACTACGTCCCCGGACTGCTCCAGACTGAGGACTACGCCCGAGCGGTGCTGCGCATGGGCTTCCCCCATGACACCGAGGAGGAGCTGGAGCGCCGGATCGCCCTGCGCGTCCAGCGCCAGGAGCTGCTCACCAAGTCGGACGCACCGACCATCTGGGCCATCCTCGACGAGACGGTGCTGCGCCGCCCGGTGGGCGGCTCGCGGGTGATGCGCGACCAGATCGACCACTTGATCGGCACCTTGGAGATTCCCAAGGTCAGGCTGCAGATCATGCGGTTCGCGGCGGGGCCGCACCCCGGGGCCTTCGGCCCCTTCCACTACTTCCGCTTCGGATTCTCCGAACTGCCGGACGTCGTCTACACGGAGAGCCTCACCGGGGCGGTCTATGTGGACAAGCCGGCCGAAGTCGTCGCCTATCTCGAGGTCCTGGACCGGATGGCGGTCCAGGCCGAGCGGATCGGCGACTCCAGCACCATCCTGGCCGAACTGCGTAAGGAGCACTGAGATGCACGACCCCGTCTACAGCGGAATGCCGGCCACGGACCTGGGCACGGAGGGCTGGGAGAAGCCCTGGAGCGGGTCCAACGGCGGCACCTGCATCGAGGCCAAGCGGCTGCCGGACGGGCGGGTCGCCCTGCGCCAGTCCACCGACCCGGCCGGGCCCGCGCTGATCTACACCCGCTCGGAGGTGGCGTCCTTCCTGGAGGCGGCGAAGTCCGGCGAAGCGGACTTCCTCATCGCGTAGCGGGGCCACGCACGGGCGACCCCTCGAAAACCACTACGCCCGCACAACCGCACAACCCCGCACCGCACTCCCGTCCCCGCCGCCCCGCCACGCACACTGAAGACGCCGTGGCGGGCGGCGGCGTCGTCCCCCTCGCAGAGCTGAGAGCTATGGGACCGACAGGATGCCGGAAATGAACCTCGACCATGCGGTGGCACAGCACCGCACACTGATCGTCGAGGGCTGCGACGGGGTCGGCAGGGACGCGCTGCTGGCCGGACTCGCCCGCCGGCACGGCTACACCGTCACCCGCGCCTCCCCCGACCTCCCCCATGTCGACCCGGTCCGGCCGTACCGCGAACTCCTCCTGCACGGCGGGGCGCTCGCCGTCGACGCCGGGCTGGTCGGCGAGCTCGTCTACGGGCCGCTGCGCCGTGGCCACTCCCGGGTGACCTGGATTCAGGCGTTCGACTTCGCCGAGGCGGTGGCCGAGCGCCACGGCGCCTTCGTCCATGTGACGGCCCCGATGCCGGTGCTGGAGGACCGGCTGGCCGCGCGCGGCGCCTCGGCGGCGGCCCTCGCGGAGATCGAGGCCGCGGTGACCGGCTATGACCACGCCTTCTCCACGCTCGCCGAGCACGCCCCGGTCCTCACCGTCGAGGAGCAGCCGGCCGCGGACGATGGCCCGGATCCGGATCCGGGCCACGGTGAGGCGGCGCCCGAGCCCCCGGTGTCCTCGTTCGCCCGGCCCCTCCCGCGCATCCGCTCCCCCGTGCCGTTCTGCGCCCAGCGTCGCTGAACTCCCCGGCGCCGGGCTTACGTTGGTGCCCCGCGAACCGCACACGCACGGCAGGAGATGGCTCCATGACAGACGGCTCGTCCACCCCGGACCAGCAGGCCCTGAACAAGATCGACACCACGGTGCCGCATTCGGCCCGGATCTGGAACTACTGGATGGGCGGCAAGGACAACTACGAGGTCGACCGGATCGCCGGTGACGAGTACCGGGAGGTCGCCCCGAACATCGAGACCATGGCCCGGGCCTCGCGCGCGTACCTCATCCGCACCGTCACCCATGTGGCGGGCGACTGCGGGATCCGGCAGTTCCTGGACATCGGCACCGGGCTGCCCACCTACGACAACACCCACCAGGTCGCCCAGCGGGTGGCGCCCGAGGCCCGCATCGTCTACGTGGACAACGACCCCCTGGTGCTCCGGCACGCCCAGGCGCTGCTCACCAGCACCCGGGAGGGGGTGACCGACTACATCGACGCCGATCTCCACGAGCCCGAGCGGATCCTGGAGGCCGCCGCGAAGACGCTCGACTTCGACCGGCCCATCGCCCTGATGCTGATGGGCATCCTCGGTCACATCCAGAACTACGACGAGGCGGTGTCGGTCGTGCGGCGGCTGCAGGACGCCTTACCGTCCGGCAGCTACTTCGTGCACTACGACAGCACCGACACCGACCAGGCGCTCAAGGAGGCACAGCAGGGCTACGACGACACCGGCGCCGTTCCGTACGTGCTGCGCAGCGTGGCGCAGATCAGCCGCTTCTACGAGGGTCTGGAGCTGATCGAGCCCGGTATCGTGTCGTGTCCGCTGTGGCGACCGGGCCCCTCCGAGACGGACATCGAGACCACCGATGTCCACGGGGGCGTGGCCCGCAAGCCGTGACGGCCGTGACGACCAAACGAATGGTTCGGCCACCGGGGAGGTAACCCCCGCCCCCGTCGCGTCGTCAGACACGGCGCCGGGAAGCTAGGCGGAGGGACGCGTGGGTGTTCGAGGTCGGAGCCTGGAGAGTGCCCTCCGTCAAGCGGCTGCTGCGGGCGTCGATCGAAGGGGCGCCCGCCGTCGTACGGCAACGCCGCGGTCCCCAGGACGAGTCACCGGGGCGGCCGCGGCACCTGGCCATCATCATGGACGGCAACGGCCGCTGGGCCGCCCTGCGCGGCCTCTCCCGCACCCGGGGCCATCAGGCGGGAGTGCTGGCGCTGCCGCGGGTGGTGGACACGGCCCTGGAAGAGGGCATCGAACATCTGTCGCTGTTCTTCTTCTCCACCGAGAACTGGAACCGCCCGCGCGGCGAGGTGGCCGCCCTGATGCGGCTCACCGCCCAGCTCGCGGACGTCTTCCGGGGCTACGGCGAGCGGGGGGTGCGGCTGCGCTGGCTGGGCTCGGAGGCCCGGCTCCCTGGGGCCACGCTGGCCGCGCTGCGCCGCGCGGAGGCCGAGACGTGCGACAACCGCGCGATGACGCTGGCCTTCTGCTTCAACCACGGCGGCCGGGAGGAGATCGCCCACGTCGCCACCTGTCTGGCCCGCGCCTCGGCGGACGGCGCGCTGGACCCCGGGCTCATCGACGAGGCCCTGTTCACCCGCCATCTGCCGCATGCCGATCTGCCGGACATCGACATGCTGGTGCGCACCTCCGGGGAGCAGCGCATCTCCAACTTCATGCTCTGGCGGGCGGCCTACGCGGAGCTCTTCTTCGTGGACACCCTGTGGCCCGACTTCACCGGTGAGGAGCTCCGCGCGCTGCTGGCCGCGTTCGCCGCTCGGAAGCGGCGCTTTGGCGCGGGGGTCTGACCTGTTGTCGATCGTCTGCGGCGCCGTCGTGGCCGGTCGCCCACGCGGCGGAGCCGCGCACATTGACACCGCCGCGGCGGAGCCGCACCTCGACACAGCCCCGCGCCCCTTCAGTGCGCCTTCCGCACGGCAGCCGACGTCCGCCGATCTGCTCAGCGGATCTGGACGCCGGAGAGGGTGCGGGCGATGACCAGGCGCTGGATCTCGCTGGTGCCCTCGAAGATCGTATAAATCGCGGCGTCGCGGTGCATCCGCTCGACCGGGTACTCGCGGGTGAAGCCGTTGCCGCCGAGGATCTGCACCGCCTGGGCGGTGACCTCCTTGGCGGTCTCGCTGGCGAACAGCTTGGACATGGAGCCCTCGGCCGAGTCGAAGGGCTTGCCGGTCACGGCCATCCAGGACGCGCGCCACACCATCAGTCGCGCGGCGTCGATCCGCGTGCGCATGTCGGCGAGCTGGAAGGCGACGCCCTGGTTGTCGATGATGGGGCGGCCGAACTGCTGCCGGGTCTTGGCGTAGTCGAGCGCGACCTCGTACGCGGCGCGGGCGGTGCCGACCGCCATGGCGCCGACGGCCGGGCGGGACGCCTCGAAGGTGGCCATGGCGGCGTTCTTCAGCCGCTCGCCGCCCGTCTTGGCCCGCTCCCGGGCGCGCGCGAGGCGTTCGTCCAGCTTCTCCTTGCCGCCGAGCAGGCAGCTGCCGGGCACCCGCACCTGGTCGAGGACCACCTCGGCGGTGTGCGAGGCACGGATGCCGTGCTTCTTGAACTTCTGGCCCTGGGACAGACCGGGGGTGCCCGGCGGGATGATGAACGACGCGTGGCCCTTGGAGCCGACTTCGGGGTCGACGACCGCGACCACCACATGGACATTGGCGATACCGCCGTTGGTGGCCCACGTCTTGGTGCCGCCCAGCACCCATTCGTCCTTGGCCTCGTCGTAGACGGCACGGGTGCGCATCGAGCCGACGTCGGAGCCGGCGTCGGGCTCGGAGGAGCAGAAGGCGGCCACCTTCACGTCGTCCGGGTCGCCGTACATCTGCGGGATCCAGGTGCCGATCTGCTCCTCGGTGCCGTTGGCGAGGACGCCGACGGCGGCGAGGCCGGTGCCGACGATGGACAGCGCGATGCCCGCGTCGCCCCAGAACAACTCCTCCATGGTCATGGGGATGCCGAGGCCGGTGGGGTCGAAGTACTGCTGGGCGTAGAAGTCCAGGGAGTACAGGCCGATCTTGGCGGCCTCCTGGATAATCGGCCAGGGGGTCTCCTCGCGCTCGTCCCATTCGGCGGCGGCCGGGCGTATGACGTCCGCGGCGAAGCCGTGGATCCAGTCGCGCACCGCCTTCTGATCGTCGTCGAGCTCGAACGAGAACTCCGCCATGACCCCTCCACGTGCTTATTACCTGCGGTAACCGCAGTCTGTTACCGCCCAGTAGACGATGTCAACTCCCCAGGGCGCGCGGGCCCCGCGGCCCCCGCGGGTGTTACGTTGCGCAGAGCGCGGAGCGCGATCGCGCCGGGAAACGCGAGGCGCGAGAGCGCGAGTACGACATCGGGGGCGGGGAGGCAACGCATGCGGACCGGGACCAGCCAGCGGGACGACCAGCGGACGACGGCCCAGCAACGGCGCAAGGAGCTGCTGGAGGCCGCGGACCGGGTGGTGCTGCGCGACGGACCAGAAGCCTCGATGAACGCCATCGCCGCCGAAGCGGGCATCACCAAGCCCATTCTCTACCGCCACTTCGGCGACAAGGGCGGCCTGTACCGCGCGCTCGCCAAGCGCCACACCGACGCCCTGCTCGCCTCGCTGCGCGCGGCCCTGGACGCGCCCGCCGAGGACCGCCGGCACCGCGTGGAGGCCACGCTGGACACCTATCTGGCGGCGATCGAGGCGCGGCCCCAGGTCTACCGCTTCCTGATGCACCCGGCCGACCACGGCCAGCAGGAGCCCGAGCAGGGCTTCGACGTCGGCCACCACTCCGCCCCGCTGCTGCGCAGGCTCGGCGAGGAACTCGCCACCGTGATCGCCGAGCGGCTGGATCTGGGCCCCGGCGGCGACGAGGTGGCCCGGGTCTGGGGCCACGGGATCGTCGGCATGATGCACGCGGCCGGTGACTGGTGGCTGCGCGACCGCCCGTGCGCACGCGGCCAGTTGGTGCATCATCTCACCGATCTGCTGTGGGGGCGGCTGTCGCTGGCTGACGACCGGGTCGGCGCACCGGGCTTCTGAGCCCCCGGCATCCACCCGCACCCCGCCGCGATCCGGCCGGAGCGGCCCTACGCCCCGGCGTCGTCCGACACCGCCCAGGGCGCCCGGCGGACCGCCCGCAGCACCCTGCGCCGCCGCAGCCCGGAGAGCCGGTCGAGGAACAGCCCGCCGTCCAGATGGTCGCACTCGTGCTGCAGACAGCGCGCGAAGAAGCCCGTGCCCTCGATCCGCACCGGCTCCCCGGTCATCGTCACGCCCTCGATCACCGCACGGTCGTAGCGGGGGTGCCCGCCTCGATGCCCGGCAGCGACAGACAGCCCTCCGGCCCACGCACCGTCACCCCGTCGGCCTCGGCCAGCCGGGGGTTGACGACATGCCCCAGATGGCGGTGGTCCTCGTCGTCCGGACAGTCGAAGACGAAGACCCGCAGCCCCACGCCGATCTGATTGGCGGCGAGCCCCACCCCGTGCGCCGCGTACATCGTGGCGTACATGTCCTCGATCAGCAGGGCCAGGTCGGCGTCGAACGCCGTGACCTCCGCGCACGGCGCGCGCAGCCCCGGATCGCCGAGGAACCGCATGGGCCGCACCGCTCCGCGGCTGCCCGGTATCACGCCATGTCGCATGGCAGCCAAGCCTACGGGGCCGGGGAAGTGTCCTGCGCGGGTGACGGAATTCGGGACAGCCGCCGGATCTCGATAGGCTGCTACCCGACCGTGGCCTCCCGGCTGGCGATGCGGCGCGGAGGGGGCGTACCACCGGCGCCTCGGGGGGCAGGTGCGGCGCCGGTATGCGAGGAGGATCGAGAGACGATGGCAGGCAACTCAGAGCCGCTGTCGCCACGTGCCAAGCTGGCCGTGACGGCGGGCAGGGCCGCGGCGGCGGTGTCCAAGGCCGCGGGCCGCGGCAGCGGATCGGTGATCGGCGGCAAGGTGGCCCTGCGCCTCGACCCTGATCTGCTCAGCAGGCTGGCACAGCACCTGGACGTGATCCTGGTGTCGGCGACCAACGGCAAGACCACGACCACCCGGCTCATCGCCGAGGCGCTGCGGGCGGCCGGTCCGGTCGTCTCCAACGCGCTGGGCGCCAATATGCCGGCCGGTATCACCTCGGCCCTGGCCGGCGGCTCCGACGCCCGCTACGGCGTCATCGAGGTCGACGAGAAGTACCTCGCCGGTGTGGCACGCGACACCGAGCCCAAGGCCATCGCGCTCCTCAACCTCTCCCGTGACCAGCTCGACCGCGCCGCCGAGACCCGGATGCTCGCCGAGAAGTGGCGCGAGGGCCTCACCGGCACCAAGGCGATCGTGATCGCCAACGCCGACGACCCGCTGATCGTCTGGGCCGCCTCCTCCAGCCCCAATGTGGTGTGGGTCGCCGCCGGGCAGGAGTGGAAGGACGACGCCTGGTCCTGCCCGTCCTGCGGCGGTGTGCTGCAGCGCCCCGGCGACGACTGGGTCTGCGCGGAGTGCGGCTTCCGCCGTCCGGTCCCCAGCTGGGCGCTGAACGGCGACTACGTCCTGGATCCGCACGGCGCGGCCTGGCCGATCCACCTCCAGCTCCCCGGCCGTGCCAACAAGGCCAACGCGGCCACCTCGGCCGCGGTCGCCGCCGCCTTCGGGGTGCCCCCGCAGGTCGCGCTGGAGCGGATGTACCAGGTCCAGGCCGTGGCCGGCCGGTATGACGTGGTCACCTTCCAGGAGCGCCAGATGCGGCTGCTGCTGGCGAAGAACCCGGCCGGCTGGCTGGAGACCTTCTCGCTGATCGACCCGCCGCCCACCCCGGTGATCCTCTCGGTGAACGCCCGCGGCGCCGACGGCACCGACACCTCCTGGCTCTGGGACGTGGACTACACCCGGCTCGCCGGTCACCCGATCTGCGTGATCGGCGACCGTAAGCTGGACCTCGCGGTGCGCCTGGAGGTCGCCGGGCTGGACTTCCGGGTCTGCGCGGACGCGGACGAGGCGGTGCGGATCTCCCCGCCCGGCCGCATCGAGACGATCGCCAACTACACCGCGTTCCAGGACCTGCGCCGCCGGGTCGGCAACTGACCCCCCGTACGAGAGGCACGAAGATGCGTAGCATGAGCCAGAACGGCCTGCGTCTGGTGTGGGTCTACCCCGACCTGCTGAGCACGTACGGCGACCAGGGCAACGTCCTGGTGGTGGAGCGCCGGGCACGGCAGCGCGGGCTGGAGGTCTCCCGGCTGGACGTCCGCTCCGACCAGCAGATCCCCACCTCCGGGGACGTCTATCTGATCGGCGGCGGCGAGGACCGCCCGCAGCGGCTCGCCGCCGAGCGGCTGATCCGGGACGGCGGGCTGAGCCGCGCGGTCGCCAACGGGGCGATCGTCTTCTCGGTGTGCGCCGGGTACCAGATCCTCGGCCATGAGTTCATCAACGACCTCGGGCAGCGCCAGCAGGGCCTGGGGCTGCTGGACGTGGTCAGCACCCGCGGCGAGGGCGCCCGATGCGTCGGGGACGTGCTGGCCGACATCGACGAGCGGCTCGGGCTGCCCCCGCTGACCGGCTTCGAGAACCACCAGGGCGTCACCCACCTCGGCCCGACGGCCCGCCCCTTCGCCCGGGTCCGGTTCGGCAACGGCAACGGCACGGGCGACGGATTCGAGGGCGCCTACAACGACACCGTTTTCGGGACGTACATGCACGGCCCGGTGATGGCCCGCAACCCGCATATCGCGGACCACCTGCTGAAGCTGGCCCTCGATGTGAACGCGCTGCCGCCGGTCAACGACCAGTGGTACGAGGCGCTGCGCAACGAGCGGATCGCGGCGGCGTCCCAGCCCGCCTGAGCCACGGCCCGCTCGCCCGAGCGCCACTCGGACGCCGCTCGGGCGCCACTTCGCCGCCACTCGGGCGAAGGGTGCCCGCATGGCGGACATCCGACGGACGACCGCGCCCCCGCCGCCCGGCCGCTTGTAAGGTGGCGGGGTCCCGCCGGACGACGCGGTCCGGCCGTCGGCCCCCATCTCAGACAGAGGTATGCGTGCCATGCGCATTGGTGTGCTCACGTCCGGCGGCGACTGCCCCGGCCTGAACGCGGTCATCAGGTCAATCGTCCACCGCGCCACCGTCGACCACGGCGATGAGGTGATCGGCTTCCACGACGGCTGGAAGGGCCTGCTGGAGGCCGACTACCGCAAGCTCGACCTGGACGCCGTGGGCGGCATCCTGGCCCTCGGCGGCACCATCCTCGGCTCCACCCGGGTGCGCCCGGAGCATCTGCGGGACGGCGTGGAGCGGGCCAAGGGGCATGTGGCGGAGCTCGGCCTGGACGCGGTCATCCCCATCGGCGGGGAGGGCACGCTCAAGGCCGCCCGGCTGCTCTCGGACGCCGGGCTGCCGATCGTCGGCGTGCCCAAGACCATCGACAACGACATCGCCTCCACCGATGTGACCTTCGGCTTCGACACCGCGGTCGGGGTCGCCACCGAGGCCCTGGACCGGCTCAAGACCACCGCGGAGTCCCATCAGCGGGTGCTGATCGTCGAGGTCATGGGGCGGCACACCGGCTGGATCGCGCTGCACTCGGGCATGGCCGCGGGCGCCCACGCCATCGTCGTCCCGGAGCGCCCGTTCGACATCGAGGAGCTCACCAAGACCGTCGGGGCGCGGTTCGAGGCGGGCAAGAAGTTCGCGATCGTGGTGGTGGCGGAGGGCGCCAAGCCGCGCGAGGGCACGATGGACTACGAGGCCGGCGGCAAGGACGTCTACGGCCACGAGCGCTTCGCGGGCATCGCCGGCCACCTCTCCGTCGAGCTGGAGCGGCGGCTCGGCAAGGAGGCGCGGGCGGTCATCCTGGGCCATGTGCAGCGCGGTGGCACCCCGACGGCGTACGACAGGGTGCTGGCCACCCGCTTCGGCTGGCACGCCGTGGAGGCGGCCCACCGCGGCGCCTTCGGCACGATCACGGCCCTGCGCGGCACGGACATCGACCTGGTGCCGCTCGCGGCGGCCGTGGAGCGGCTGAAGACGGTCCCCGCCGAGCGGTACGCCGAGGCCGAGTGCGTGCTGTGACCTGACGGGTTCTACGCTGGTGCGGGCACATTTGGTGCGCACCGGGTAGAAGCAGGAAGGCCGGGGATAGTCGATGGATCACGGCGGGCACGGCATGATGATGGATCTGCCGCCGTTCACCCTCGCTCGCGGGTTGGAGTTCGGCGGCGATCCGTTCTTCCTGGTCGGCTGTGTGCTGGCGCTCGGGCTGTACGGCTGGGGCGTGGCGCGGCTGTGGCGGCGCGGTGACGCCTGGCCGGTGGGGCGCCTGGTCTCCTTCGTGCTCGGGGTGCTGACCATCGCGGTCGCGATGTGCACCAAGCTGAACGACTACGGCATGGTCATGTTCAGCGTCCATATGGTCCAGCACATGATCATCAGCATGGTGTCGCCGATCCTGCTGCTGCTGGGCGCGCCGGTCACGCTGACCCTGCGGGCCCTCCCGGCGGCCGGGCGCGGCCGCAAGGGGCCCCGGGAGCTGCTGGTCGCGCTGTTGCACAGCCGCTATATGCGGATCATCAGCCACCCGGCGTTCACCATCCCGCTGTTCATCGCGAGCCTGTACGCGCTGTACTTCACCTCGCTCTTCGACTTCCTGATGGGGAGCAAGGCCGGGCATATCGCGATGATGGTCCACTTCCTCGCGGTGGGCCTGGTCTTCTTCTGGCCGATCATGGGCGTGGACCCGGGCCCGCACCGGCCCGGCTATGTGATGCGGATGCTGGAGCTGTTCGCGGGCATGCCGTTCCACGCGTTCTTCGGCATCGCGCTGATGATGGCGTCCGAGCCCATGGTCGGCGTGTACGAGCATCCGCCCGCCCGGCTCGGCATCGACGCGCTGTCGGACCAGACCTGGGCGGGCGGGATCGCCTGGGCCTTCAGCGAGATCCCGTCGGTGATCGTCCTGGTGGCGCTGGTCTACCAGTGGTACAAGTCCGAGCAGCGCCAGGCGCGGCGCATCGACCGCACCGCGGACCGGGACGGCGAGCAGGAGCTCGCGGCGTACAACGCCTATCTGGCCTCGCTCCAGTCCCGGAGCCGCTGAGACCGGTCCCGGCAGCCTGCTGGGAGGGGTCCGCCGGGTCCTGCCGCCCGCGGCGGGCTGCTCCCCTCCCCTCCCCGAAACCCGCCCCTCCCCGAAACTGGGGCTTCGCCCCGGACCCCGGGTCCAAGGGCGAAGCCCCTGCCGCTCGGCGGAGCCGCATATCGGGAAGGGGCGGGGAGGGGAAAGCATCAATATGCGGCTCCGCCGCGTAGCCCGCCGACACACCGTAGCGGCGGGGCCCCGGACCGCGAGACCATGGACCCGGGCCCTGAGCGGCCCGGGTCCTGGCGAAGGGGCGTCAGGACCGCCGTGAGGAGGTCGGGGATGCCCGGATCCGCTAAGACGATGACGGTGGCCACGGTGGGGGGCCTGGTGCTGGTGACGGCCTACACCGTGGCCCTGGGGAGCAACGGCTGGCTGTGGTTCAGCTGGGTGGTGCTCGGCCTGCTGACCGTGGGGGTCGTGGTGGCCCGGGGCTGAGCGGCGGGGCCGCCGCCATCCCTACGGAGCGGATCCCGAGGGCCTGCCCAGGAGCCACCGCCATAACGCCACCCACCACGGGACGCGCCCGGGAGCCGTCGCCCCGGGCCCCTTGGTGGCCGCTTCCGGGACCTCGTCCTCGGGCAGCCGGCGCGGCCGAGGGGCGAAGAGGGTCGCGGAGGGGTCCCCCGTGCTCTCCGACTCGGGGCGGCGGGGCATGAACTCCGCCGGCAGCGCCACGAGATGGCGGGAGATCCAGGACGAGAGCCAGGTCAGCTCGGACTCGTCGACGGCCAGCCGCAGATCGGGCAGCCGCAGCAGCAGGGTGTCGATGGCGGTGTCCGTGATGGCGCGGCCGATGTCCTGCCCCGGGCATTCATGGGGGCCGCCGCTGAAGGCGAGATGGGACCGGTTGCCGTACATCGGCGCGGCGATGTCGGGGCGGATGGCCGGGTCCACGTTTCCGGCGGCCAGCCCCAGCAGCAGCATGTCCCCGGCCTTGATCCGCTGACCGCCCAGTTCGGTGTCCCCGGTGGCCCAGCGGCCGGGGACGACCGTGAGCGGGGGCTCGTTCCACAGCACATGCTCGATGGCGTCCGGCAGGGTCATATGGCCACCGGCCAGGGAGGCGCGGAAGCGCGGGTCGGTGAGGACCATGCGGAGCGTGTTGGCCATCAGATTGGTGGTGGTCTCATTGCCGGTGAGCAGCACCAGCCGCAGATGCTGGACCACCTCCTCCTCGGTGAGGCCGGAGGGGTGGGCCAGCAGCCAGGACGCCAGATCCTCACCGGGGTCGGCGCGCTTGCGGTCCACCAGGCCCTGGAGGGCGTCGGTGACATACGCGTCGCTGCGCAGGGCCGTCTCGGTGCCCTTCATCAGGTCCCGGGTGGCCTCGACCAGCCGCGGGCCGTACTCGTCGGGCATGCCGAGGAGTTGGGTGAGGACGAGCATGGGCAGCTGCTGGGCGAAGGCGGTGACCAGTTCGGCGCCCCCGTCGGCGCAGAAGTCGTTGACCAGCTGATGGGTGAAGCGGGTGACGTGGCGGCGGATGCCCCGGCGGTCCAGGCGCCCCATGGACTCGGTGAGCGCGGCCCGCAGCCGCTCGTGCTCGTCCCCGTCGGAGAAGGTGCACATGGGCTGCCATCCGACCACCGGCAGCAGGGGCGAGTCGGCGGTGATCCGCCCGTCCTTCCAGGCGTGCCAGTGGCGGGAGTCGCGGGAGAAGCGGGAGGGGGTGCGGGAGACCTCCAGGTTCTCGCGGTAGCCCAGCAGCAGCCAGGCCGGTATGCCACCGTCGAGCACGATCGGGGCCACCGGGCCGTGCTCGGCCCGCAGCCGCTCGTACAGGCCCATCGGGTCCTTCTCGTTCTCGGGCCCGAGGAGGTCCACCAGGCCGGCGTCGGACAGCGCGGGGCGGACGGGGCACCGGGTGGGCGGCAGGTCGGCCGTCCCGGCGCCGGGGTCGTCGGGATGAGAGGTCACGGTGTCTCCGGAGTCACGGTGTGAAGGGATTGCAGATGGCGCACGAGGGCGAGGAGGGTGTCGCGGCTGGAGGCCCGGTCGCGGGCATCGCAGTCGATCATCGGGACGGAGTCGGGCAGGTCCATGGCGGCGCGCAGCTCCGCCATGGGGTGGACGGGGGCCTCGGGGAACACATTGACCGCGACCACGAAGGGCACACCGCGCTCCTCCAGCCGCCCGACCGCGTCGAAGCTGACCTCCAAACGGCGGGTGTCGATCAGGACCACGGCGCCGAGGGCACCCTCGAAGAGGCCGTTCCACAGGAACCAGAACCGCTCCTGGCCCGGCGTGCCGAACAGATAGAGCACCAGCCGTTCGTTGAGGCTGATCCGGCCGAAGTCCATCGCGACGGTGGTCTCGGTCTTGCGCTCGATCCCGGCGGTGTCGTCGACGCCGACCCCGGCCTGGGTCATGGTCTCCTCGGTGGTCAGCGGGCGGATCTCGCTCACCGAGCCGACCATGGTCGTCTTGCCGACCCCGAATCCGCCGACGATCACCACCTTGACGGCGGCCGCCGCGGAGGCCGGGAGGGTGTCCTCGCTGCGCGGTCCGACGATTTCCCCGGATTCCTCAGCTTCCTCGCATTCCTCAGAGTTTCTGTAGTCCATGCATCACCGCCTGCAGCAGTTCGGGGTCGGGCAGCACGGCTGCCGGGACCGGCGCCCTGACCTCCACCCGGCCGTCCCCCAGCAGCTCCGCGAGGATCACGGTGACGGTGGAGACGGGCAGGACCAGATACGCGGAGATCTCCGCCACCGACAGGGGAAACGGGCACATCCTCAGCACGGCGGCGGTCTCGGGGGCCATCCCCGGCTCCGGTTCGGCGCGCGCCACGATCAGGCTGACGAGTTCGACGGGCCGCTGCCGGGGCTCGTGGGGGGCGCGGCCCCGGCTGACGGTGTAGAGCCGCTCGGGGCCGCCCTCGTCCCACGCCTTGCCGGGCTCGCTCATGTCACCCGTCCGTCGACGCGCGGCGGACTGCTGAGGTGTTCGCCGAGCCGTGCGACCAGGTCTCTCATGCACTGGCCCATCAGCCCGGCGTCCACGCTGTCCTCGGCGAGCACCGCCAGATACGAGCTGACGCCGGCCGCCATCAGATAGAAGAAGCCGCCGTCGACCTCGATGACGACCAGCCGCATCCGCCCGTCCCCCTCGGGGAATTCGGTGGCGATCGCACCGGAGAGGCTCTGCAGCCCGGCGCAGGCGGCGGCCAGCCGGTCGGCGGTGTCCTTGTCCGTACCGACCTGGGCCATGCACAGGCCGTCCGAGGACAGCAGGACCACGTGGCGGGTCTGCGGAACGCTGGAGGCCAGGTCCCGGAGCATCCAGTCCATGTTGAACCGCGGTTGCGTCACTTGCCTACTCATCCTTGTCCGACGGGAGCGGGGTGTTCGAGGTGTCCGGGGTGCTGGGGGGTTTCCGGGTGTCCGGTGCGGCGGTACCGGCGTCGACCGCCGGGATCGGCTCGCCGTTGAGCCCCTTGGTGAAGGCGTCCAGCCAGATCCCCGGCTGTACGGGCGGCCCGGCCGGTTCGCGGCGCGCGGGGGGCGCGGCCGGGGGTCCGGAGTCGACCCTGACGGGCGGGGTGACCATCGGCATCCGGCGGCGGCGCTGCGGGAGTCCGGCGCCGTTCTGCCGGAAGCCGGGGCCGGGGCAGCCCTGGGCGATCGGGCTGGTGCGGGTGGGCGACGGCAGGGGCGTGGCCCGCTTGATGGGCTTGGGCGGGGGCAGTTTGGCCGCGCGGGCGATCGCGCCGCCGGGGGCGGGGGTGGGGCAGATGATGTCCTGCGGTACGACCAGCACCGCGCGCACCCCGCCGTACGCCGAGGGCCGCAGCGAGACCTGGAAGCGGTACTTCACGGCGAGCCGGCCGACCACGGCCAGACCGAGCCGCGGTGTCTCGCCCAGGTCGTTGAGGTCGAATCCGGTCGCCGCCTGGACCAGCACGGCGTCGGTGCGTCTGCGCGCCTCCTCCGACAGGCCCACCCCGGCGTCCTCGATCTCGATCGCGACTCCGGACTGGACCTCGATCGCGGTCAGATGCACCCGGGTCTTGGGCGGCGAGTAGCGGGTGGCGTTGTCCAGCAGTTCGGCGAGGGCGTGGATCAGCGGCTCCACCGAGGGTCCGACGATGGCGACGTCCGCCACCGAGTGCAGATCCACCCGCTCGTATTCGAGGATGCGGGACATGGCGCCGCGGCAGACGTTGAACAGCGGCACCTCCTTCTGCCACTGGCGGCCCGGGCGCTGGCCGCCCAGGACCGCGATGGAGTCCGCCAGCCGGCCGATGAGGGCGTTGCCGTGGTCCAGGTGGAGCAGGTCCTCGAAGACATCCGGGTCGGCGCCGTGCTTGTCCTCCATCTCCCGCATGTCCTGGGCCTGTTGGTGGACGATGGCCTGCACCCGGCGGGCGATGTTGACGAAGGCCCGCTGGCCCGCGTCCCTCAGGTCCTCCTCGGCCCGCACGGTTTCCAGCACCGACCGCAGCAGAAGCTCGTGGGTGGCGTCGAAGTCCGGGTCGAGGCGGGGCGCGTGGTCGATGGCCCGCATCGCCTCGTCCACCATGGCGCCGCGCTGCAGCCGGGTCACCGCCACCGGCAGCAGCTCCCGGGCCAGCCGCCGGATCGCCGTCTCCTGGTCCACCAGGCGCTGCCGCAGCTCGGTCTCCTGGGCCGTGAGCCGGGTGCGCAGCGTGGTGATCAGCCGGCCGCGGCGCATCGCCTCGGCCGCCGCCAGGGCCACCGCGATTGTCGCCGCCACCCCGCACCAGGCGACCGTGGCCCGCGCGCCGGACGGGACCACGACGACGGCCAGGGCCGCGCAGAACGCCATCGCGGCGGGAGGGATGACCCATACGAGCGTGGAGGCGGGCCGTCGGCCTCCGGATGAGGTGCCGGCGAAAACCATGGACATCCTTAAAAACAGCGGAGAGAAAATGCGTGCGAAATGCGGGCGGTGAGCCAGCCCGTCATGGGCCCTGGAGCTTAGCGGTTTCGCCGACGCGCGAATCGAATATGCCTTTTTCTTCGAAATGCATCACGGCGAATTCATAGAGCGCGAAAAAGCGATCATTTTGTACTCATCGTTTGACCGTGAATGATCGCGCCACGGGCGAATCTGCTCGTGGCGAAGGAGTCTGGGCAGCGTGGCGGCCGAGCCCGTAGCGTCCCGGCATGACCACTGGCAGCGCATGTGTGATCGGGGCGACGGGGCAGATCGGCCGGGCGGCGGTGCGCGCGCTCGCCGCCGAGGGATGGCGGGTGCGGGCCGCCTCGCGCGGCGGGGGCCGCGACGAGAGCTGGCCCGCGTCCGTGGTGAGTGTGGCGGTGGACCGGGACGACGACGCCGCGGTGGCCGCGCTGATCGGGGACGGCTGCGATGTGGTGCTGGACTGCGTCGCCTACGGACAGGCGCACGCACGGCAGTTGCTGGGGCTCGCGGACCGCATCGGATCGGCGGTGGTGATCTCCACCGGAGCGGTGTACGAGGACGACCAGGGCCGGGGCTTCGGGACCCAGGACCGGCCGGACGGCGCCCCGCGCTATCCGGTGCCGCTCCCCGAGTCCCAGCGGACCGTCCCGCCGGGCGAGGGCTACGGCAGCCGGAAGGTCGCGCTGGAGCGGGAGCTGCTGGCCGCCGGGGACCGGCTGCCGACAACCCTGCTGCGCGCGGGGGCGATCCACGGCCCGCACTGCCGTACGCCTCGTGAGCTGTACTTCGTCAAACGGGCGCTGGACGGGCGGCCGGTGCGGATCCTGGCGTACGGCGGCCGCAGCCGGTTCCATCCGGTGCATGTGGACAACATCGCGGAGCTGGTGCGGCTGGCCGCCCACCGGCCCGGTTCACGGGTGCTCAACGCGGGCGATCCGCAGGCCCCGACGGTAGCCGACATCGCCACCGCCGTGGACGCGGTGCTGGGGGTGCGCGGCGAGCTGGTGCTGATCGACGGGGAGCCGCCGCATCCGCAGATCGGCAGCACCCCCTGGAGCCTGGCCCATCCGCTGGTCTACGACATGTCCGCCGCCGAAAGGGAGTTGGGCTACCGCCCGGTGACCGGCTACATGGACTCGCTGCCGACGACCGTCGCCTGGCTGGCGGAGCGACTGGCGGCCACCCCGGACTGGCGCACCGCCTTCCCCGATATGGCGGCCGCGTACGACCCGATGGCCGATCTGTTCGACTACGCGGCCGAGGACGCGTGGCTGCGCAGCGCCGCACACGCGTCCTGATCACTCGGGGAAAACGGCGCCGGGCCCGTGCGGGGAACGCACGGGCCCGGCCCTTCACCACCTACCGCCGTTCGTCGACTACTTGACGAGGGCGGCGGCCTCCTTGGCGGCCTTCGCGTCCTTCGCGGACGCACCCGACTTCGCGGGCACCGGCGTGGCGTGCGGAGCGCAGGTCACGTCCTTGGCGTCCACCGTGCCCTTGAGCAGGTAGGCGTCCACCCGGTCGTTGACACACGGGTTGACCAGACCGGTGACCCCGTGCGAACCGGCGTCCTTCTCGGTGACCAGGCGCGAACCCTTCAGCCGCTTGTGCAGCTCCACCGCGCCCTCGTACGGGGTCGCGGCGTCACGGGTGCTCTGCACGATCAGCGTCGTGGGCAGCCCCTTGGCGGCCCCCACCTCCAGCGGGGTGTGCTGCTTGGCACCCCAGGTGGCGCACGGCAGGTTCATCCAGGCGTTGGACCAGGTCAGGAAGGGGTAGTCGCGGTGGAGCCGGGTGTTGTCCCGGTCCCACTTCGCCCAACTGGTCGGCCACTTGGTGTCGGCGCACTCGACCGCGGTGTAGACGGCGTTGCTGTTCTCCGAGGCGATGTTGCCCGCGGTGTCGGACATGTCCGGCCCCGCGGCCTCGACCAGCGCCTTCTCATCGCCGGCGAGGTAGTCGCTCCACACCTGGGCGACGGTGGCCCACGACGAGTCGTAGTACGGAGCGCTCTGGAAGAGCCCGAGCAGCTCGGCCGGGCCCACGACCCCGCCGATGGGGCTCTTCTTGGCGGCCGCGCGCAGCGTCTCCCACTGCTTCTGGACCTTCGCGGGGGTGTCGCCGATGTGGTAGGCGGCGTCGTTCTTGGCGACCCACGCCTTCCAGTCGTTCCAGCGCATCTCGAAGGCGACGTCCTGGTCCAGGTTGGCCTGGTACCAGATCTTCTCCCGCGAGGGGTTGACCACGCTGTCCACGATCAGCCGGCGCACATGGGTCGGGAAGAGCGTCGCGTAGACGCCGCCGATGTACGTTCCGTAGGACACGCCCAGGTAGTTGAGCTTCTTGTCGCCGAGCGCGGCCCGGATGACGTCGATGTCACGGGCGGTGTTGGGCGTCGTCATATGCGGCAGCATCCAGCCGCTGCGCTCCTTGCAGCCCTCTGCGTACTCCCGGGCCAGCTTGCGCTGGACCCGCTTGTCCGCCTCGCTGTCGGGCACCGGATCCAGCTTCGGGGCCTTGACGTACTCCTGCGGGTCCACACAGGAGATGGCCGTGGAGTGGCCCACGCCGCGCGGGTCGAAGCCGACGAAGTCGTACGCCTTCGAAGTCTTCGCCCACAGCGGGTTCTTGGTGGTGACCCGGGTCGGGAAGCGCAGCCCGGAGCCGCCGGGCCCGCCCGGGTTGTAGATCAGCGAACCCTGCCGCTCGGAGGCGGAGCCGGTGTTGCCGATCCGGTCCACGGCGAGCTTGATGGTGCGGCCGTTCGGCTTGGCGTAGTCGAGCGGCACGGTGACATAGCCGCACTGGATGGGCTTGGCCAGCCCCCAGTCGGCCGGGCAGTCCGCCCAGTCGATGCCCTTCTTCGCGGCCTTGGCCGCGGCCACCGCCACGCCACGCGCCTCGGCGGCCCCACCGGGCGTCCGCTCCGAGGCCCCAGCCGTGGGGGCGGCCAGCGCACCGGTTATCAGCGCCCCGGTGATCACACCACCGGCCACGCCGAAGAGTGCTGTGCGTCTCACGTAGTAATCCCCCTGCTTTGTTGCGCCGCCTGGAGCGGCGATGATCACAGAGTGTCAGGCAGGATTCTTCTGTCTTGCTTACCGCCGAGTACAGGGCAAACCGCCGTTTCTTTATCAAGACGTGAACATCAGCCCACGGCCGCGGCCGCCTCATCGAGGGCGCGACGGAGGTGGATCGCGTCCGGCGCCACGGCGGTGGCCAGGGCGGCGGGGCCGGTCAGGGGCGTGAGGACGGCGGTCCCGGTGAGGGCGCGGGGGGCGAGCGGGCTCATGGCGTAGGACGGGTCGACGACGAGGAGCTGGCCCACCGCGCGGTGGCCGCCGAGCACCGCGCCGCCGTCCCAGCCCAGGGCGCCGGGGCCGGGGCCGGGGCCGTAGGAGAGTTCCTGGTCGAGGAGGGGCCGCCCGGCGCGGTGGACGGTGAGGCGGGCCGTCAGATGGCCCGGGGATTCGCCGGTACGGCCCAGGATCTGCTCCTCGCGGAGCACCAGGCGGGCGGTGGGGGCGAGTTCGACCCGGGTCGTCATGCGCAGATCGCTGCCCTGGGCGGAGATGAGAGGCTCGGGCAGCCAGTACAGGGTCGCGCCGTCGGCGACTGTCAGCCGGATCTCGTAGTGGGCGGGCCGGCCCGACCGCCCGGGCAGGGCGATGGTGGCCGCGGCGGAGCCGATGTGCAGCCGAGCGCCCGGTCCGGCGGTCGCCTCCAGGGCGATCCGGTCCCCACCAAGGGGCGCGCTCATGGCACCGACCACGGTGACGCGCGCCTCCCCACCCACGGCCCGGGTACGCCGCAGCGCGAGCGGGCCGCCCCCGACGAGGACAGGCAACGCGGTGCCACCACGCCCGTCCATCTCGGCGAGGATGCGGGCGGTGGCCTGTACGGCGGTGGCTGGGGTGCGTGGGGTGCCGGGGGCGCGTGGGGTACCGGGGGTGGTCGGTGTAGCGGGGGTGGCTGGTGTAGCGGGGTGCCGTTCGTGCCGAGGGTGCCCGGCGTGCGGGTGCCCCGTGTGCCGGACGCGCTCGGTGTACCGGGGATGCCCCTCGTATCTGAGGTGCCCGACGTGTCGGGGATGCCCCTCACATCGGAGGTGCCCGGTGTACCGGGGGTGCCCCTCGTATCTGAGGTGCCCGGCGCACCGGGGACGGCCTCCGTACCGAGGGTGCCCGGCGTGCGGGTGCCCGGTGTACCGAGGATGCCCGACGTATCGGAGGTGCCCAACGTATCGGAGGTGCCCGACGTACCAGGGACGGCATTCGTACCGGGGATGGCGTTCGAACCGGGGACGGCATTCGAACCGGAGGCGCCCGGGGCACGTTCGTTGGCCGGGGATTCCCGCGCCGATCCGCGTCCGGACGTCCGCGGCGCGGGGTGCGGCCGTACCCCGCCCGATGCGGCCGGGCGGCCCGCCCAGGGCGGCTCCGCGCGGGGCGCGGCGTACGGGTCGGGCGTCATGCCGCCGCCGTCCAGGCGGCCAGGCGTGCGCGGACCCAGTCAGCGACGGGACGGACGCCGTCCTCGGCGACCAGGGAGGTGAAGGCGACGGGGAGTTCACCGCGCTGGGCCTTGGCGTCGCGGGCCATGCGCTCCAGGTCGGAGCCGACGTACGGAGCGAGGTCGGTCTTGTTGACGACGAGCAGATCGGCGGTGGTCACGCCGGGGCCGCCCTTACGGGGGATGTCGTCGCCGCCCGCGACATCGATGACGAACACCTGCGCGTCGACCAGGCCCTTGGAGAAGGTCGCGGTGAGGTTGTCACCACCGGACTCGACGAGGATCAGATCGAGCGGGCCCACGGTCTCCTCGAGCTCCTCGACCGCCTCCAGGTTGGCCGAGATGTCATCGCGGATCGCGGTGTGCGGGCAGGCTCCGGTCTCCACGGCGGTGATGCGCTCGGCCGGCAGTACGGCATTGCGCAGCAGGAACTCGGCGTCCTCACGGGTGTAGATGTCATTGGTGACGACGGCGATGGAGAGTTGGTCGCGCAGCGCCCGGCACAGCGCGGCGACGGTCGCGGTCTTGCCCGAGCCCACCGGTCCGCCGAGGCCGATGCGCAGCGCGCGGCGGGTGCCGTCGGGGCGGTGGGGGGCGACGGCGCCGTAGGTGTGGCGCGGGGGGTAGGTGTCCGCGTGGTCGAGATGCATGACGGCTCCGGTGTTCCAACGGGGTGCGGGGGATGTGGGCCGCGGCCAACTGCCCCGGTCATGAGGCGAAGAGACGTACGGACCAGGTGGCGTGCTGTTCGGCGGCGATGTCGAGCAGGGGTGCGGAGGCGGCGGGCAGCGCGCCCGGACCGTCGTCGAGGGCGCGCCGAGCCGCCTCGGCGGCGCGGGCCGCGACGTGGTCGAGTTCGGGGGCGAGGCGGGCGAGGACAGCGGTGGCGTGGAAGGGGTCCAGGCTCAGCAGCCGTACAGCGGCGGTCGCGGGCCCGCTCACCGCCTCGTACCCGGCGGCGTACGCGGCGTCCGACGGCCCGAGTCCCGCGGCGCGCGCGGTGAGTCCGAGCACCACGGGCTGATGCGCCCCGCGCGGCCGGGCGGCCGCGAGGGCGTCCAGCTCGGTCGACGGCCAGGTGGCCCGGGCGGCGCGCATCAGCTGGCGCCCGAGCCGCCGGGCGGTGGTGCGCAGCGCGGAGGCTGGGGTACGGGCGTCCGCCGCCTCGTCCAGCACGAGCGGGTCGAGCCCGGCGGCGGCCGCGGCGGCGAGCCCGGCCGCGGTGAGCCCGGCGGTGTGCAACCGGCCCCGGCAGAACGCCTCCAGGGAGTCCGCATCACGGATCCGGCCCGCCGCGACAGCAGCCTCGGCCCCGCCGGAGTGAGCATGGCCCCCGGCCGGGAACCGCCCATCGGCAAGGATGAGCAACGCGGCGACCCCACCGCGGGCTTCACCCCGAACCCCACCGGACACGTCGCCCCGGACCCCACCAGCGGGGTCGCCCCGGACCCCACCGGGCACTTCACCTCGAACCCCGTCGCAGGCTTCGCCCTGGACCTCGCCCCGGCCCACGCCCCCGCCCCCGCACCCCCCTTGCGCGGCCCGTGGCCCCGTCCCCGCCGTTCGCCCGACGGGCATGCCCTCCGCCGCCCGGCGGGCCGGATGCGGTCCGTCCGGGGGCAGGGTGCCGGGGGTCCAGGGGGCGCAGTCCCCTGGTTGCGGGAAGGGGCGGGGCTGGGGAGAGTCCGCCGACGGCCCACCCGTGGCCGAACCACCCCCGTCCCCAGGAGTCGGCGGCGGGATCTCGTTCATGGTCATGACGAGCCCCTCAGAAGAGGAAGTACCGCTGGGCCATGGGAAGTTCCGCCGCCGGAGCCGGTTCCACGGGCTCGCCGTCGATCGTCACCGTAAACGTGTCGGGGTCGACCTCGACCCGCGGCAGGGCGTCGTTCTCCCGCATGTCCGCCTTGGTGACCCCTCGGGTGGAGCGGATCGGGGCGAACCGCTTACCGAGCGCCAGCCGGTCCACCAGTCCGTCGTCCAGCGCCGCCTGGGTCACGAAGTTGACCGAGCCCGTGGCCGCCGCGCGGCCGAGTGCGCCGAACATGGGGCGCGGCAGGACGGGCTGCGGGGTCGGGATGGAGGCGTTGGCGTCGCCCATCTGCGCGTAGGCGATCTGTCCGCCCTTGATCACCAGTTGCGGTTTGACGCCGAAGAACGCGGGGTCCCACAGCACGAGATCGGCCAGCTTCCCGGTCTCGATGGAGCCGATCTCCCCGTCGAGGCCCTGCGCCACCGCCGGGTTGATGGTGTATTTGGCGACATAGCGGCGTGCCCGGTGGTTGTCGGCGGGGCCGTCGCCGGGGAGGGCGCCGCGCCGCCGCTTCATCACATGCGCGGTCTGCCAGGTGCGCAGCACCACCTCGCCGATCCGTCCCATGGCCTGGGAGTCGGAGGAGATGATCGAGATCGCGCCGAGGTCGTGCAGCACGTCCTCGGCGGCGATGGTGCTGGGCCGGATGCGGGACTCGGCGAAGGCGAGGTCCTCGGGGACGGCCGGGTTGAGGTGGTGGCAGACCATCAGCATGTCGAGGTGTTCCTCGACGGTGTTGACGGTGTGCGGGCGCGTCGGATTGGTGGAGCTGGGCAGCACATGCGGCTGGGAGACCACGGTGATGATGTCGGGTGCGTGCCCGCCGCCCGCACCCTCGGTGTGATACGCGTGGACGCAGCGCCCGGCGATGGCGGCGAGGGTGTCGCCGACGAAGCCCGCCTCGTTGAGGGTGTCGGTGTGGATGGCGAGCTGGGCGCCGCTCTTCTCGCAGACGCCGAGGCAGGCGTCGATGGCGGCGGGAGTCGCCCCCCAGTCCTCATGGATCTTGAATCCGAGGGCTCCGCCGCGCAGTTGGGACCGCATCGCCTCGCGCGAGACGGTATTGCCCTTGCCGAGCAGTCCGATGTTGACCGGATATCCCTCCAGTGCCTCGAACATCCGGGCGAGATGCCAGGGGCCGGGGGTGATGGTGGTCGCCTTGGTGCCCTCGGCGGGGCCGGTGCCGCCGCCGACGAGGGTGGTGATCCCGGAGCAGAGCGCCTGGTCGACGAGGGTCGGGGAGATGAAGTGAACATGGGCGTCGATGGCGCCCGCGGTGAGGATCTTGCCGTTGCCCGCGATGACCTCGGTCTCGGGCCCGATGACGAGGTCGGGGTGGACGCCGTCCATGGTGTCGGGGTTCCCGGCCTTGCCGATACCGGTGATACGGCCGTCACGCAGGCCGATATCCGCCTTGACGACGCCCCAGTGGTCGAGCACGACCGCGCCGGTGATCACGGTGTCGGGGGTGCCCTCGGCGCGGGTGGCGCGGGACTGGCCCATGGATTCGCGGATCACCTTGCCGCCGCCGAAGACCGCCTCGTCCCCGGCCCGGCCGGGCCCGCCGCCGCGGTCCTCCTCGATCTCGATGAACAGGTCGGTGTCGGCGAGCCGGATGCGGTCCCCGGTGGTGGGGCCGAAGAGATCGGCGTACGCCGCGCGGTGGAGCTCAGCCATCGAGCCGTCCTCCCGTCTCCCCGCGCAGCCCCGGCACGATCCGCTCCCCCGCGATCGGGATCAGGGCGACCTCGACGGGGATGCCCGGTTCGAAGCGCACGGCGGTGCCCGCGGCGATGTCCAGCCGCTTGCCGCGGGCGGCGGCGCGGTCGAAGTCGAGGCCGGGGTTGGCCTCGGCGAAGTGGTAGTGGGAACCGACCTGGACGGGCCGGTCGGCGGCGTTGAGCACAGTGAGACGGGTGACGGGCCGCCCCTCGTTGAGGGTCACCGGCTCATCGGCGTGCAGGATCTCTCCGGGGATCACGGATACGCCCCTCCCGTCAGGCGATCGGCTGATGGACGGTGACCAGCTTGGTGCCGTCGGGGAAGGTGGCCTCGACCTGGACGTCGTGGAGCATCTCGGGGACGCCCTCCATGACCTCGTCGCGGGTGAGCACTTGGCGGCCGGAGGCCATCAGCTCGGCGACGCCGCGGCCGTCCCGGGCCCCCTCCAGGATGTGGGCGGTGATCAGCGCCGTCGCCTCGGGATGGTTGAGGAGCACGCCCCGGGCCCGTCGCTTCTCGGCCACGTCGGCGGCCACATGGATGAGCAGACGTTCCTGCTCATGTGGGGTCAATCGCATGCTTCCCACCTCATCCCCTCATCTTCGTACCGCCCGGCGGAAACCACCCGCTCAGCACGGACCGGGGCGGCTCGCACCCGGCCTGAGCAGGCTAGTTCCGTGGCGTTTCGTCAGCGTTAACTGATCAGTCCCCATCGCTGCTGGTCAAGCCGGTCGGGCGGGTCTCGGACAGGCTCCGGCCCGGCACCCGATTTCCGCTCGGCGGACCCCTGTGTCCGCCTATCGCACTTGACGGCCCCGCCGCGTACCCCCGATTCTCATCACCGCACCACCATGATTCACCTGCTCCGCTCCAACCCCCCACATCACAACGGAGCCCAACTGTGAAGCGAATAGTGTCATTTCGCCGCGGAACCCTCGCGGCGGCAACCGGTGCCGCGCTCACCGCGGCCCTGCTGACCGGCGCCTCCGGCGCCGAGGCCACCATCAACAACCAGGCCGCGGCCCCCGACGTGGACGTCGCGGCGGTCAAGGCCGACCTGGGCGAACTGCAGTCCATCGCGGACGCCAACGGCGGCAACCGCGCCCATGGCCAGCCCGGCTACCAGAAGTCCGTGGACTTCATCAAGGGCAAGCTGGACGAGGCCGGATTCACCACCTCCGTGCAGGAGTTCACCTCCGGCGGCAAGAAGGGCTACAACCTCGTCGCCGACTGGAAGGGCGGCGATGAGGGCAAGGTGGTGATGGCCGGATCCCATCTCGACTCGGTCGAGGCCGGCCCCGGCATCAACGACAACGGTTCCGGCTCGGCCGCGATCCTCGAGGTCGCGCTCGCCGTGGCCAAGGCCGACCTCCAGCCCACCAAGCACCTGCGGTTCGCCTGGTGGGGCGACGAGGAGGACGGCATGGTCGGCTCGACGCACTACGTCGACAGCCTGGCGGACGACGACAAGTCGAAGATCGACTCCTACCTCAACTTCGACATGCTCGGCTCCCCCAACCCGGGCTACTTCGTCTATGACGACGACCCGGAGCTGGAGAAGGTCTTCACCGACTGGTACGCCGCGAAGGACATCTCCACCGACCCGGAGACCGAGGGCGACGGCCGCTCGGACCACGCCCCGTTCAAGGACGCGGGGGTGCGGGTCGGCGGTCTGTTCACCGGCGCCGAGGCCACCATGAGCCAGGAGCAGGCCGAAAAGTGGGGCGGCAAGGCGGGCGAGGCGTTCGACCCGTGCTACCACTCCGCCTGCGACAAGACGTCGAACATCGACGACAAGGCGCTGGATCTGAACGCCGACGCCATCGCCAACGCGATCTGGACGCTCAGCTCCTGACGAGCGCCCCCGCACCCGACCGGCGCTGAGCCGGTCCTGTCCCGTCCGTCACTCCTCGCGGCCCGGACGCCGATCCCCGGCGTCCGGGCCGTTGTGTTCCGCCGCGATACCGAAGCGCCGCCGTTCGCCCGGAGCGGACGAGGTGGGGCGCATCGACGACACGGTGCTGATCACCTGCTCCTCCGCGCGCTCCTCCGCGGCCGCTTCGATCTCCTCCAGCCGCTGCAGGTCAGCGGCGGAGACGAAGGCGACAAGCGGCTTCCCGTGGCGCGTGACGACCACCCTCTCGCCGCCGTACACCACGCGGTTGATCAGCTCCGCGAGCTCTGCACGGGCTTGCGTCACCGGAATCTCGTAAGCCATGCTCCCATCATATCGGGATGTACATCCTGTACATTTTTTACGGAGCCAAGCCCACGACGCCCGACGACGCCGAGAGGTGACGCGATGGAACGATCGACCGCGCGCTATGTCCTGCCCGAGTTCACCGAGCGCACCAGCTCGGGGACGCACACCATGGACCCGTACTCCAAGCTGCTCTCCGAGCGCATCGTCTTCCTCGGCACCCCCATCGACGACACCGCCGCCAACGATGTGATCGCGCAGCTGATCCATCTCGAGCACGCCGCGCCCGAGCAGGACATCTCGCTCTACATCAACTCGCCCGGCGGCTCGTTCGGGGCCATGACGGCGGTCTACGACACCCTGCACTTCATCTCCTGCGACATCGAGACGATCTGCCTGGGCCAGGCCGCCTCGGCGGCCGCCGTGCTGCTGGCCGCCGGCACCCCGGGCAAGCGGCTGGCCCTGCCGGGGGCGCGGATCCTCATCCACCAGGCCGCGTTCGCCGAGCCGGTCGAGGGCACCACCTCCGATCTCGAGATCCAGGCCAATGAGCTGCGGCGCACCCAGGAGATGCTCGAGCAGATGCTGGTGCGGCACACCGGCCAGAGCGCCGAGCGGATCCGGGCCGATATCGACCGCGACAAGATCTTCGACGCCGAGGGCGCGGTGGCCTACGGGCTGGTGGACCAGGTCACCCAGAGCCGTAAGCGGCCGGGCACGCCGCTGCGGGCGAGGTGAGCGCGGTGCTGCCACCGGAGCTGCCCCCGCTGCCCGCGCTCACCCGTGCGGAGGGGAGCGTCGTGGACGGCTATCTGGACGTGGTCGATCTGCTGGGCCGGATCAACCCGGCGCGCGGCAGCGACACCTACGGCGGTCTGCGGGCCGCCCAGGCCCTGGTGGGGAAGGCCACCGCGCTGCGGGACGCGCTGGCGCTGATGCATGAGCGCGGGGAGAGCGAGCTGCACACCGCGACCCTGGCCCGGGCGCTGCGGGTGCTGGACGGGGAGCGGCGCGCGGCGCGGGTCACGCTGCCCCCGGCGCTGCGCGCCTGAGACGCGCCCGTCGAGGCCGCCCCGCCGTCGCCCGTCGGGGGCGCCCCGCCGTCGCCCGTCGGGGCCCCCGGCCGTCGCCCGAACGGCGGAGCGGGATTCCGGCGGCCCGGACCGGGCCGGCTTGCGGCCCGCGGAGGTCCCGCCTCCGTGTCCCCGTCCGCCCCGCCACGCCCCGGCATGGCCGTCCGCGCAGGTCACGGACGTGGGGCGGGGCGGCCGGCACCACCCGAACGGCCCCGCAGTGACCACCGTCACACCGCGCCCTCTCGAGTCGGAACCGGCGCCGCGGCTGCGTGACCATCCCAGGGGACGACAGGACTCCGCCACCACACCGGGCGGAGTCGGCCCACGAAGGGTGGCGCGTGATGTCTGCGCACATACGTATCCCCAGGATGTTCTCGCGAGCGAGCGCCGTCTCGGCCCTCACCGTCGCTGCTGTAGGGGGCACCGTGGCGACGCCGGGCTATCCACCGGAGGCCGAGGCCGCGACCGCCGCGGCCAAGGCGCTGCGGATCGCGGCGTCGAAGAAGGGCGCACCCTACAAGTATGGCGCGGAGGGGCCCAAGCGCTTCGACTGCTCCGGGCTGACGCAGTACGCCTACAAGCGGGCCGGGAAGCGGCTGCCCCGCACCGCGGCCGCGCAGTACAACCGGACCCGCCACATCAAGGCCGGTTCCCGCAAGGGCGGGGACCTGGTGTTCTTCCACTCCGGGAACGGGGTCTACCACGTCGGTGTGTACGCGGGCGGCGGCCGGATCTGGCACGCCCCAAGACCGGCACGGTGGTGCGGCTGGAGCGGATCTGGACCAAGAAGGTCTGGTACGGACATGTGCGCTGACCCGCCGTAGGTGTCAGTGACCGTGGGTAGGTTGACGGGGCCGGGCCACACCGCTGTGGACCGGCCCCGTCGACCACCGGAGGCATCGCATGGCGTACGCGTATCCCGACGACGACGATGGGTTCCGCGGGGCGCGCGGCGGCGTCGAGCGCGGTCCGGTGCCGGTATGAACGAGCCTTTCCACAGCGAGCCCTTCCAGGCCGACCGGACCTACGACCAGGTGTATCTCCTCTTCGTCGACGCCTCCGGCTATTCGACGATCGTCCGCTCGAACCCCAGGGACCGCGCCGCCCACGCCTTCGATCTGCTGCGTGAGCGGATGCGCGCCCGGCTCGGCCAGCTCTCGGCGCAGCGGCGCTGTGCCCGCAGCGACTTGTGGAGCTGGCGCGGCGACGGGGGCTTCTTCGCGGTCCACGACGACAGCGAGAGCGTGGCCCGCGATGTCGCGCTGGAGGCGGCCCGCACCTTTCTCACCCTGGATCTGCGCCATCTGCGCGACGAGTTCGCGCAGGCGGGGGTGGGCGGGGAGCTGCATGTGCGGATGGCATTGCACAAGGGGGCGATACGCCACACCGGCGAGGGCCGGACCGGCACCATCCACTCCCCCGACATCAATCTGGCCGCGCATCTGGAGAAGGCGACTCCGGCGGACTGCCTGGCGGTCTCGGAGGATGTGTACCGCACCGCGGGGCCGTATGCGGAGCTGTTCGCCCATGTGGGAAGCCATGAGGGCAAGGACGTCTATCTGATGGCGGGCGACGGTGGTCCGGGCGGGGCGGCCAAGGCGTGGCTGGCGGGCCGGGGGCTTTCGGACGGATTCCCTGTGCACGCGTATCCGGAGCGGCCGAGCCCGCAGGAGAAGGCGCGGCTGCTGGACGCGGCGGGCGAGGAGGTCCTCGACATGGGGACGGCGCTGCGCACCTCCTCCAGCCGGCTGGTCACCACCGAGCGTCCGGCCCGCTTTCGCGACGCGATCCTCGGACTGCTGCGCCGGGGCGGCACCTATCGCTGCTATCTGCTGGACCCGTCCTCGGACGCGGCGGCCACGCTCTCCCGCCAGTACCAGGAGGACATGACGCGGAAGATCAAGGATTCGCTGGAGCGGTTCGGCCGCTTCAAGGAGCGCTATGGCGCGGAGGCGGAGGGCTTGCACGTCTATCAGACCGACGAGTTCCCCGGCTTCTCGGCGCTCACCGTCGATATGCACCGGCCGAGCGGGCTGATCCTCTACTCCTCGTACCTGATGGGCACGAGCCGGTACGGGGTGATCGAGCGCGGCGACATGCCGCACTATCTGATCGGCCCGGCCGCCGGGCGGGTCTTCACCCGGATCCGTCAGCTGGCCGAGGCGCGGGCCTCGGAGGGGCAGGCCCAGCGCGTGCTGTGAGCGGGTTCAGCGGACCGGCACGGTCCACGGCAGGGCGATCCAGACGGTCTTGCCGCCGTCCGCGGTCGGGGTGACGAACACCTCGCCGCCCGACTCCGCGGCCAGACAGCGCACGATGACCATGCCGCGCCCGCTGTCCTGCTGGGTGGCCAGCGGCAGCCATCTGGGCCATTTGGGATGGCTGTCGGTGACCCCGATCTCCAGCCGCTGCTCGCGGTCGAGCCGTAGGTCCACGGTGAAGGTGGGCGACTGGCCCACGGTGTGCTCCACGGCGTTGGTGGCGAGTTCGGAGACGATCAGCCGCACGGTGTCCGCGGCCTCCCCTCCCTGCCCGAGCCCCCATTCGGCGAGCACGTCCGTGACATAGGCACGTGCCGCGGGAACCGACGCCGGTGCGCTCGGCAGAGTGACGGATGCTTCCTGATGGTCTGCCATGACGGCCTGTCCCTTTCCCGCCGGGGCGCGGCTGCGGACGCGTTGGAAGGTGGAGCTGCGAAGCCGGTGCGGTCGTGGGCTGCCCTGACGGCTCTACGCGTCAGAGTGCCACCGATGCCCGCCGCAACGGGGGCGATCCACCGAGTTATGCATATATCTGTCGCCCAAAGCGGTGAACTCTGCTACGGAAAACCGGATTTGGGAGGCACACTGGGCCACTGGTGCGACACACGCTGTGGGTGACGCGCCGGCAAAGGGAAAGGCGGGAGGGAGAAATCATGCGGTACGGCCCGGCGGTGCGCCGTCGCAAGCTCGGCGCGGAACTCCGCCGCCAGCGTGATCTGGCCGGACTCACCAGCGGTGAGGTCGCCCTCCGGCTGGGCTGGCATCAGTCGAAGGTGAGCCGGATCGAGACCGGCCGGAGCGGGGCCAAACCCTCGGATGTGGCGCGGCTGCTGGAGGTCTACGAGGTAGCCGACCCGGAGCTGCGCGCCCTGCTGGAGGCGCTGTGCCGCGGGGGCGCCTCGGATCCGGAGGGGTCACGGCGCGGCTGGTGGTACGCGTACCGCGATCTACTGCCGCCCGCCTACCGGGACTTCATCAGCCTGGAGGCGGAGGCGTCGGACGCGTACACCCTGGAGACCACGGTGGTGCCGGGTCTGCTGCAGACCCCGGAGTACGCACGGGCGGTGACGCTCGCGGCGCTCCCGGATCTGCCGCGACCCCAGGTGGACTCGCTGGTGGAGGTGCGGATCGCGCGCCAGTCGGTGCTGCACGGCGAGCGGCCGCTGCGGCTGCACGCGGTGCTGGACGAGGCGGCACTGCGGCGCGAGGTGGGCGGACCCGAGGTGATGGCGGCGCAATTGAGCCATCTGGCCAATCTTTGCGCATTGCCTCAGGTGCGGCTGCAGGTGCTCCCATTCTCCATCGGAATGCCCATTGGTATGACAGGTCCTTTCATTATTTTCTCTTTTCCGCACATTAGTGACCTGGACGTAGTAGTTCTCGACCACCTGACGAGTAGCCTCTATCTGGAGCGGAAAGAAGACCTCCGGGCGTACAGCGCCGCGTTCGAAGTACTGCGGGCCCGCGCCCTGACACCTGAGGAATCGTTGTCCTTCATCAACAAAATCGGGGCGGCGCCTGAGGGGGCACCATGTCCAGTATGTCCGCCAAGTCCGTCCACTGGCTGCGCAGCAGCTACAGCGTCGGCATGAACAACTGCGTCGAGACGGCCCTGCTGGGGTCTGACCGGCTCGGCGTGCGCGATTCGAAGAACACGACGGGCCCCGTCCTGCTGTTCACCCCGTCGACCTGGGTCTCCTTCCTCGAGGGACTCAAGGACGACGGCCTCGGCTCCGGCACCTCCCGCTCAACCGGAACCGGAAGCTGATCCGTCAGTGAAGTATCTGTTCCGCCGGTGAACGGCTGATCCGTTCACCCTCCCGTCAGTGAGCCATCAGGCGGTCGGCGCGGTCTTCACGATCACGTCGACCGCCCTCCCGACCTGCTCCTCCGTCAGGTCCCCACGCGCCGTCAGCCGCAGCCGCGAGATGCCGTCGGGGACGGACGGCGGGCGGAAGCACCCCACCAGCAGCCCGGCCGCGCGGCAGTCCGCGGCCCAGCGCACCGCCTGCTCCGGCGACGGGGCCCGCACCGACACCACCGACGCGTCCGGCCGCACCGCGGTCAGCCCGGCGGCGGTCAGCCGTCCGTACAGCCCCATGGCGACCGTACGGACGCGGGCGGCGCGCTCCGGCTCCCGGCGCAGCAGCCGCAGGCTCGCCAGGGCGGCGCCCACGGCCGCCGGGTTGAGCCCGGTGTCGAAGATGAACGTGCGTGCGGTGTTCAGCAGGTGCTCGATCACCCGGGCGGGTCCCAGCACCACCCCGCCCTGGCTGCCCAGCGACTTGGAGAGGGTGGCCGTGACCACCACATCCGGCGCGCCCGCGAGCCCGGCCCCGTGCACCGCGCCGCGCCCGCCCTCGCCGAGCACCCCCAGGCCGTGGGCCTCGTCGACCACCAGCGCCGCGCCGTGGGCACGGCAGGCCGCGGCGAGGGCGGCCAGCGGGGCGGCGTCGCCGTCGACGGAGAAGACCGAGTCGCTGACGGCGAGGGCGCGCCGGCGCGCCGGGACCGCTCCGGCCCCCTCGGCGGCCTCCTCCCGCGTGTCCTCTTCGGCCGCGCCCAGCGCCTTGCGCACAGCGTCCGGGTCGGCGTGCGGGACGACGGCGACCTCGGCGCGGGAGAGCCGGCAGCCGTCGATGAGCGAGGCGTGATTGCCCGCGTCGGAGACGATCAGGGCGTCCCGGCCGCTCAGCGCCGAGACGGCGGCCAGATTGGCGGCGTAGCCGGAGGAGAACACCAGGGCCGCCTCGAAACCGCAGAAGTCGGCGAGTTCCCGCTCCAGTGTGGTGTGCAGCTCGGTCGAGCCGGTGACCAGGCGCGATCCGGTGGACCCCGCGCCCCAGCGCTGGGCCGCCGCGGCCGCGGCGGCCGTCACCTCCGGGTGGCGGGCCAGCCCCAGATAGTCGTTGCTCGCCAGATCGAGCAGCGGGGAGTCGGCGGGCCGGGGGCTGAGCCGGCGCACCAGCCCGGCCCGGTCGCGCCGCTCCCGCTGTGCGTCGATCCATGCGAACGCGTCGTCCGGGCGGTCCTGGGGCATCGGCTGCCTCGCCTTCCGTGGCCTCGTCAAGGGCACCGACTGTCGGGTCCGGATAGAACGTAGCCCCCTCCATGCCCGGTCATGGTGTGGCAATACCCACACCCCGATCCGCGCGTCTTGTACGGTCCCTCCTTGGCCGGGAGCGGTGGGGTAGGAAAGGATCGTCGCCATGGACCTGCTGAACACGCTGGTGGACAAGGGGTTGCGGCGCGAATCGCCGACCCGCGAAGAGGCGCTCGCCGTCCTGGCGACCTCCGATGACGAGCTGCTCGATGTGGTGGCCGCGGCGGGCAAGGTGCGCCGCGCCTGGTTCGGGCGGCGGGTGAAACTCAACTATCTGGTGAACCTGAAGTCGGGGCTGTGCCCCGAGGACTGCTCCTACTGCTCGCAGCGGCTGGGCTCGAAGTCCGAGATCCTCAAGTACACCTGGCTCAAGCCGGAGCAGGCGGCCGCCGCGGCGGGCGCCGGGGTCGCGGGCGGCGCCAAGCGGGTGTGCCTGGTGGCCAGCGGACGCGGTCCCACCGATCGCGACGTGGACCGGGTCTCCCAGACCATCGCCGCCATCAAGGAGGAGCACCAGGACGTCGAGATCTGCGCCTGTCTGGGGCTGCTGTCCGACGGTCAGGCGGCGCGGCTGAAGGACGCGGGCGCGAACGCGTACAACCACAACCTCAACACCTCCGAGGCGACCTACGGCGACATCACGACCACCCACACCTACGCCGACCGGGTCTCGACCGTGCAGCAGGCCCAGGCGGCGGGGATGTCCGCCTGCTCCGGTCTGATCGCGGGCATGGGCGAGTCGGACGAGGACCTGGTGGACGTGGTCTTCTCGCTGCGCGATCTGGACCCGGACTCGGTGCCGGTCAACTTCCTCATCCCGATCGAGGGCACCCCGCTGGCCGGCGACTGGAACCTCACCCCGCAGCGCTGTCTGCGGATCCTGGCGATGGTGCGGTTCGTCTGCCCGGACGTGGAGGTGCGGCTCGCGGGCGGCCGCGAGATCCATCTGCGGACGCTGCAGCCGCTGGCCCTGAACCTGGCGAACTCGATCTTCCTCGGCGACTATCTGACCACCGAGGGCCAGGCGGGCAAGGACGATCTGGCGATGATCGCCGACGCGGGCTTCGAGGTGGAGGGCACCGACACCACGACGCTGCCCAAGCACCGCGCGGACGCAGCTGCCGCCGCCGGTTCCGGCTGCGGCGGCCACGGCGCGGAGGGCGGTGGCTGCGGCCCGTGCGGTGACGCGGCACCCGCCGACGCCGTACCCGCCCAGGCGGCGGCCGGTGCCACGGTCTCCACCCCGGCGGCCGCGGAGGGGTCCCACGCCGATCTGGTCGCGGTGCGCCGCCGCGGTGCGGGCACGGATCTGCCGCCCAATGCCTGAGCCGCTGACCCCGGCCGAGCTGCGGGCGCTGGACCGGCAGCACGTCTGGCATCCGTACGGCCCGATGCCCGGCCGCCAGGACCCCCTGGTCGTGGAGTCCGCGGCCGGGGTCCGGCTGCGGCTGGCCGAGCCGGTGGAGGGCGTCCGCGAGCTGGTGGACGGGATGTCGTCGTGGTGGTCCGCCATCCACGGCTACAACCACCCGGCGCTCAACGACGCCGCGCGGGGTCAGCTGGACCGGATGAGCCATGTGATGTTCGGCGGGCTCACCCACGAGCCCGCCGTCCGGCTGGCCACCCGTCTGGTGGAGATCACCCCGGAGCCGCTGCGCCATGTGTTCCTGGCCGACTCCGGTTCGGTGTCGGTCGAGGTCGCGGTGAAGATGTGCCTGCAGTACTGGCGCTCCCTCGGCCGCCCCGCCAAGCGGCGGCTGCTGACCTGGCGCGGCGGCTACCACGGCGACACCTGGCAGCCGATGGCGGTGTGCGACCCGGACGGCGGAATGCACCGGCTGTGGTCCGGTGTGCTGCCCGAGCAGATCTTCGCGGACGCGCCGCCGCCCGGTTTCGACGCGGACCCCGACCCGGCGTACGAGGCACACGTACGCGAGCTGGTGGCCCGTCACGCCCATGAGCTGGCCGCGGTGATCGTGGAGCCGGTGGTCCAGGGCGCGGGCGGGATGCGCTTCCACTCCCCCGCGCTGCTGCGGGTGCTGCGCGAGGCGTGCGACGAGCACGATGTGCTGTTGGTGTTCGACGAGATCGCCACGGGCTTCGGCCGCTCGGGGACGCTTTTCGCGGCCGAGCACGCGGGGCTGTGCCCCGATGTGATGTGTCTGGGCAAGGCGCTGACCGGGGGTTATCTGACCCTCGCGGCCACGCTGTGCACCCCGCGGGTGGCGGACGGCATCTCGCGCGGCGAGGTGCCGGTGCTCGCGCACGGCCCGACGTTCATGGGCAATCCGCTGGCCACGGCCGTCGCCTGCGCCTCGATCGAGCTGCTGCTCTCCTACGACTGGCGGCAGGAGGTCAAGCGGATCGAGACCGGACTGCGCGACGGTCTCGCGGAGGCGGCCGAGCTGCCGGGCGTCCGGGAGGTGCGGGTGCTCGGCGCGATCGGCGTCGTCCAGCTGGACCGTCCGATGGACGACGCGGGGATGGCGGCGGCGACGCGGGCCGCGGTGCGCGAGGGCGTATGGCTGCGCCCGTTCCGCGATCTGCTGTACACCATGCCGCCGTACATCACGGGCGACCACGATCTGGCCCGGATCTGCACGGCGGTACGGGCGGCCGCGGCCGCGGCCGTCTGACCCGCCCGCTCCGCTCGCGGTCGGCCTCCCGCCCATAGGGACCGACCGCACCGGGGCAGGCCGGGAGCACGAACGAAAGTGAAAGGCAACGGAAACGAAGATGTCAGTACTGGTCGTCACCGGGACGGGCACCGAAATCGGAAAAACCGTCAGCACGGCGGCCGTCGCCGCCGCGGCGCTCGCACGCGGCCGCTCGGTGGCGGTGCTCAAACCCGCCCAGACCGGTGTCGCGGAGGGCGAACCGGGCGACGCTGCGGAGGTGGCCCGGCTCGCCGGTGCGGTGACCCTGCTCGAACTCGCCCGCTACCCCGAGCCACTGGCCCCCGCCACCGCCGCCCGCCGCGCCGGACGGCCGCCGGTGCGGCCCCACGAGGTGGCGGAGGCGGCCGAGAAGCTGGCCGCCGAGCACGATCTGGTGCTGGTCGAGGGCGCGGGCGGGCTGCTCGTACGGTTCGACGAGACGGGGGCGACGCTCGCCGACGCGGCCCGGCTGCTCGGCGCGCCCGTCCTCGTGGTCGCCCACGCGGGCCTCGGCACGCTCAACGCGACCACCCTGACCACCGAGGCGCTGCGCGCCCGCGGGCTGGAGTGCCCCGGCGTCGTCATCGGCAGCTGGCCCGCCGCCGCGGATCTCGCCTCCCGCTGCAATGTGGCCGATCTGCCGGATTCATCCGGTGTCCCGCTGCTGGGCGCCATCCCCCAGGGCGCCCCGGCCCTTGCGCCCCCCGACTTCCGCGCCCAGGCGCCCGGTTGGCTGGCGCCCCGGCTGGACGGGAGCTGGGACGCGGCGCGGCTGGCCGCGTAGCGAGGGCCCCCGCGTGGGCAGAATCCCGGTACCGGTTCCATCGTCCGTACCTGGGACAAGGGGGAGCTCCCATGCCCGTATGCCGTCGCACGCCCCCGCGTGACGCCGTCCACCACCCGCTCTTCGCCCGCTGCTACGCCAGAATGAGCCCACTGGCCGACGAGCGGGCGGGGGTCGGTGAGCTGCGCGGCGAGCTGCTGGCCGGGCTGTCCGGCCGGGTCATCGAGATCGGCGCGGGCAATGGGCTGAACTTCCCCCACTATCCCGAAGCCGTCTCCGAGGTGGTCGCCATCGAGCCCGAGCGCCACCTGCGGCGGCTGGCCACCCGGGCGGGGCTGCGGGCCGGGGTGCCGGTGGATGTGGTGCCGGGCGTCGCCGAGGCGCTGCCGGTCAAGAGCGAGGCGTTCGACGCGGCGGTGGCCGCTCTGGTGCTGTGCTCGGTGCGCGATGTGCGGCGCGCGCTCGCCGAGCTGCTGCGGGTGCTGCGGCCCGGCGGTGAGCTGCGCTTCCTCGAGCACGGGCGCGCCGAGGGGCGGGTCCTGGCGACCACCCAGCGAGCGCTGGACCGCACGGTGTGGCCGCTGATGTTCGGTGGCTGCCATACGGCGCGCGAGGTGCGATCGGAGATCGAGGCCGCGGGCTTCGAGCCGCTCGGCCACCGCCGGCTGCGCATCCCCGAGCGGGGCCTGACCCTGCCGACGTCCCCGTGCGTACTGGGCGCCGCGCGCCGCCCGGTATCGCCTTCGCGTCCGTAACCGGGTGGGCGCCGGGCATCGTCTGCGCACCCCGGCATCGCCCTCTCGTCCGTCATCGCATTCCTGTGCACCCGCGTCCGCGGGTGGGCGCATCGGCGGCCGGGTCCCTACCATCGAGGGCACGACGTTCCGATACGGGGAGGCATCGTGTCCACACCGGCGGCAACGAAGACGGACGGGTTCGCGGAGGGTGGCGCCCATGCGGCGGCCCGCGCCCGGTCCCTGACCAAGGCGTACGGCAGCGGCGAGACGGCCGTGCTCGCGCTGGACGCGGTGGACGTGGAGATCGAACGGGGCCGGTTCACCGCGGTGATGGGCCCCTCCGGATCCGGCAAGTCCACCCTGATGCACTGTCTGGCCGGTCTCGACACGGTCTCGTCGGGCCAGGCCTGGCTGGGCGACACCGAGATCACCGGCCTGGGCGACAAGGAGCTGACCCAGCTCCGCCGCGACCGGATCGGCTTCATGTTCCAGTCGTTCAATCTGCTGCCCACGCTCAACGCGGCCGAGAACATCACCCTGCCCATGGACATCGCGGGCCACAAGCCCGATCGGGAGTGGGTGGACCGGGTCATCGACACCCTCGGGCTGCGGGACCGGCTGCGGCACCGGCCCGCCCAGCTGTCCGGCGGGCAGCAGCAGCGGGTGGCCTGCGCCCGGGCGCTCGCCTCCCGCCCCGAGCTGATCTTCGCGGACGAGCCCACCGGCAACCTGGACTCCCGGTCGGGCCTGGAGGTGCTGCGCTTTCTGCGGGAGGCCGTCGACGAGCTGGGCCAGACGGTCGTCATGGTCACCCACGACCCGAGCGCCGCCGCCCACTCCGATCTGGTGCTCTTCCTCGCCGACGGCCGGGTCGTGGACCGGATGGAGCGGCCCACGGCCGAGGCGGTGCTGGAGCGGATGCACATCTTCACCAGGGCCACGCCCGGGGCCGAGCCGGAACCCGACCCGCTGGGCTGAGCCCCGGGCACCGTCCCCGGCCGGTGCCCGATCGGCCGGACCGGGGAATGAGGGGCGAGTGAGCGAGAGTGGGGACGAGGGGCCTCGAACGGCGCCGATCTCGGATACGTTCGCCGTATCCGCGCTCAAGGAGGGCTCATGGCAAGGCCGTTCCGCTTCGGAGTCAATCTGCTCACCCTTGAATCGGCCGAGGCATGGCGGGCGAAGTGCCGCCACGCCGAGCACCTCGGCTATGACGTGCTGCTGACCCCCGACCACCTCGGCAACCCCGCCCCGTTCCCGGCGCTGGCCACCGCCGCCGAGGCGACCGAGCGCCCTCGGCTGGGCACCTTCGTACTCAACGCCGGTTTCTGGAACCCCGCGCTGCTCGCCCGGGAGGTGGCCACCTGCGACGCGCTGACCGACGGCCGGCTGGAGCTCGGCCTGGGCGCCGGCTATGTCAAGGCCGAGCACGACAGCGCCGGGCTGCCCTTCGGTTCACCCCGGGAGCGGGTGGACCATCTGGTGCATACCGTGGCCGAGTTGGAGCGTCTGCTGACCGATGCCGAGCACCGGCCGCGGCCCGCGCAGTCCCCGCGCCCGCCGCTGCTGCTCGGCGGCAACGGCGACCGGCTGCTGCGGCTGGCCGCGCGCCACGCGGACATCGCGGCGTTCACCGGGGCGGTGCAGGCCCCCGGCAAACCCCAGGGCGCCCTGCAGCTGATCAGCCCCGAGGCGCTGGAGGAGCGGGTGGACGCCTTCCGCCGCTTCGCCGCCGAGGCGGGGCGGGCGGAGGGGGCCGATGAGCCGGGCGAGGCGATCGAGCTGAACTACCTCATCCAGATGGCCGGGCCCAGCGCCGACCGGCGCGCCAAGGTGCGTGAGCTGTCCCCGTACGCACCGGGCCTCACCGAGGACCAGATGCTGGAGCACCCGGCGCTGCTGCTGGGCGACGCCAAGGAGATGGCGGAGCAGTTGCGGGCCCACCGCGAGCGCTTCGGCTTCTCGTACTTCACCGTGCTGGAGCACAACATGGAGACGTTCGCCCCGGTGATCGAGGAGCTGCACGGCGGCTGACCGGGGGGAATTCCCGTCGACGCCGCGGTCCGCCCGATGATGGGATGCGGCCATGAACGATCTTCGGATACGGGCCGCGGCCCCCGCCGACCTCGACACCGTGCTCGCCTTCTGGAAGGAGGCGGCGGAGGGCACCAGCATCAGCGACGACCGGGACGGGGTGGCCCGGCTGCTCGACCGCGACCCGGAGTCGCTGCTGCTGGCCGAGCGGGACGGGGAACTCGCCGGAACGGTGATCGCCGGTTTCGACGGCTGGCGCTGCCATCTGTACCGGCTGGCCGTCCACCCCGGGCACCGCCGCCGGGGGGTGGCGACGGCCCTGCTGGCGGCGGCCGAGGAGCGGTTCACCGCCCTGGGCGGACGGCGCGGGGACGCGATGGTGCTCAACGAGAACGGGCTCGCCCACCAGGCGTGGAGCGCGGCGGGCTATGAGCGCCAGCCGCAGTGGAGCCGCTGGGTCAAGCCGCTGTGCCCGTGACCCGGCGCGGCCGTCCCCGGCGCGGCCGCGCGGGGGCTGCATTCCTCCGGTCTCTGGCGGATCATGGGACGGAGGTGAACCGATGACCGAAGTCCTCCTCCTGGCCGTGGCGCTCCTCCTGGCGGTGACCTGTGGCGCCTTCGTCGCGGCCGAGTTCTCGCTGACCACGGTCGAGCGCAGCGAGCTCGAACGGGCGGCCGAACGCGGGGAGCGCGGCGCGGCCGGGGCGCTGAAGGCCGTGCGGAGCCTCACCTACCAGCTCTCCGGCGCGCAGCTCGGCATCACCGTGACCAATCTGGTCGTCGGCATGCTGGCCGAGCCGTCCGTCGCGGCCCTGCTGGCCGGGCCGCTCACCGCGATGGGGGTACCCCAGTCGGCCGTCCGCTCGGCCGCGCTGGTGCTCGGCACCTTTCTGTCGACCGTCGTGCTGATGGTCGTGGGCGAGCTGGTGCCCAAGAACTGGGCCATCTCCCGGCCGCTGCCGGTCGCCAAGGCCGTGGCCACCCCGCAGCGCGTCTTCAGTTCCGTCTTCCGCCCGCTGATCAGCCATCTCAACAACACCGCCAACCACACCGTGCGGCGGATGGGCCTGGAGCCCGCCGAGGAGCTGGCCTCCGCGCGCGGCCCGCAGGAGCTGATCGCCCTCGCCCGGCACTCCGCCAAGGAGGGCGCGCTGGAGAAGGACACCGCCGAGCTGTTCGTCCGCACCCTGAACCTCGCCGAGCTCACCGCACAGAACGTGATGACCCCGAGGGTGCGGGTGGTGGCGCTGGACGTACGGGCCACCGCCGAGGACGTCGCCAACGCCACCCGCGCCACCGGGCTGTCCCGCTTCCCCGTCTACCAGAGCAGCCTGGACACGGTGATCGGCCTCGTCCACATCAAGGACGTCCTGGCCGTCCCCGCCGAGGAGCGGCCCCGCCGCCCGGTGTCCGAGCTGATGCGCGAACCGGTGCTCGTCCCCGAGTCGCTCACCGTGGACCGGCTGCTGGACCGGCTCTCGGCCCAGCGCAGCATGGCGGTGGTCATCGACGAGTACGGCGGTACGGCCGGGGTCGTCACCCTGGAGGACATCGTCGAGGAGGTGGTCGGCGAGGTCCGCGACGAGCACGATCCGCACGAGACCCCCCATCTGATTCCGATGGGCCGGGACACGGAGGGCCATATGCTCTACGACGCGGACGGCGCGGCCCGCGTCGATCAGCTGGAGCGCATCGGGCTACGCGTGCCGCCGGGCCCGTACGAGACCCTGGCCGGGCTGATCGCCACGGAGCTTGGCCGGATCCCGGCCGTCGGCGACACCGTCGAACCGGCGGGCTGGTCCCTGGAGGTGCGCAAGGTGAGGAGCCACCGGGCGGCCCGGGTCCGGCTGCGGGCGCCGGTGCGCGGTGCCGGGAGCGATGGCGACGGCGGCGTGCCCGGGGCCGAGGGGGCGACGGGCCGATGACCGTCCTCCAGCTGCTGATCGGCCTGCTGACGCTGGTCCTCAACGCCTTCTTCGTGGGCGCGGAGTTCGCCCTGATCTCGGTGCGCCGCAGCCAGATCGATCCCCATGCCCAGCAGGGCGACCGGCGGGCGCGGTCCGTGCTGTGGGCTCTGGAGCACCTCTCCGCGCTGCTGGCCGCGGCCCAGCTCGGGATCACGCTGTGCACGCTGGTGCTGGGCGCCGTCGCGGAACCGGCCATCGCGCATCTGCTGGAGCCGTTCTTCCATGTGGTGGGGCTGCCGCTGGGGCTGGTGCACCCGGTCTCGTTCGTGATCGCGCTGGCCGTGGCCACCTATCTGCACATGCTGTTCGGCGAGATGGTGCCGAAGAACGTGGCGCTGGCCGAGCCGGTGCGCACCGTGCTGCTGCTCGGCCCGCCCCTGGTCGCCCTCGCCCGCACCCTGCGCCCGGTGATCTTCGGCGTGAACTCCTTGGCGAACGGGCTGCTGAAGCTGATGCGTGTGGAGCCCAAGGGCGAGGTCGCGGCGACCTTCTCCGATGCCGAGCTGGCCCGGATGGTCTCGGACTCCAGCGAGGCCGGGCTGCTGGACGACCGGTCCACCGAGCGGCTGCGGGACGCGCTGGAGCTGGGCCGGCGACGGGTGCGGGATGTCGTGCTGCCCATGGAGCAGGTGGTCAAGGCGCAGCTCGGGGTGACCCCCGAGGAGCTGGAACAGCTGGCGGCGCGGACCGGCTTCTCACGGTTCCCGGTGGTCGACGACTCCGGGCGGATCGTGGGCTATCTGCATGTGAAGGACGCGCTGGACGCACGGCCCCGGGATGTGCCGTTCGGCCCCGATCAGCTGCGCCCGATCCCCCGGGTGCGGTCCCATACGCCGCTGGACGACGTGCTCACCGCGATGCGCGACAGCGGCACCCATCTGGCGGCGGTCATCGCCGCGGACGGACGGCTGGAGGGGCTGGTGACCATGGAGGACGTGCTGCGCGAGCTGGTGGCCTGATCACAGCTGTCCGGGCCTGATCGCATATGTGGCCGCGCGCCGACATTCCTCGTCGCCTCAGGTCACTCCTCGGTGCGTCTGGACTCATGGGCGATGATGCACTCCTGCCAATGGGCCAGCGCCTCCTCCCGTCCCCCGCCGCCCTCCTCGGCCACCGCCACCAGCGCATGGGCGGCCATCGCGGCGAGCCGCACCGCGACCCGGCACGCATCGCGCATCTCGAGCGGCTCCAGGAGGGCGGCGGCGCCCTCCCCGTCGTCGGCGAGCGCGGCGGCGACGATGGCCATGGTCGTGCGGTCGCATTCGAAGGCATCCACGTCGACCAGACTGCCCCGCCACGCGGCGCGCGGAACCCCGCGCGGTCCAAGCGGGCCAACCGGACGGCATCGCCCGGACGGCCGCGCGAGGCTCAGCGGCGGGGCCTGGGGGCGCTGCCTGGGTCGGTACCGGGCCGGGTGCCCATCGGGTCGTAGCGGAAGATCACGTACTCGACCCGGCCGATGACCTTGGTGCGGTTGGTCCGCCGGTACAGCTCCGGTGGCCGGAAGATGTTGTCGTCATAGATGTCCGCGCCGGGCTCCACATTCCAGCTGGCGGTCGTCCCGTTCCGCGCCCCGCCCTCGAAGTAGATGTGGGTCATCGCCATGCGGCTCATCATGCTCGCGGTCGGCGGTCAACGCAGCCCGCGCACCGGGATAGGATCGCCTGCGCCATGCAGACGAACATCACCTACAGCAGCTTTGTCGCGGTCGGCGACTCCTTCACCGAGGGCATGTCGGACCGGCTCCCCGACGGTACCTACCGAGGCTGGGCGGATCTGCTCGCCGGTCGGCTCGCGGCCCACAACCCCGGCTTCCGCTACGCCAACCTCGCGGTCCGCGGCAAGCTGATCGGGCAGATCGTCGAGGAGCAGACGGGCCCGGCGGCGGCCATGGGCGCCGATCTGGTGACCCTGGTCGGCGGGCTGAACGATGTGCTGCGGCCGAAATGCGATGTGGGCCGGGTGTGCGCCCTGCTGGAGGAGGCCGTCGAGCGGCTGGCGCCCACCTGCAAGCGGCTGGTGCTGATGCGCAGCCCGGGGCGGCGCGGGCCGGTGTTCGCGCGGTTCGAGCCACGGATGGAGCGGCTGTTCTCGGTCATCGACGAGCTGGGCGCACGGCATGACGCGACCGTCGTGGACCTGTTCGCCTCCCAGGCCGTCGGGGACCCCCGGATGTGGGACGAGGACCGGCTGCATCTGAACGCCGAGGGGCACCGGCGGGTCGCCGAGGCCGTATGGCAGGCACTGGGCAATGAGCCGGAGGCCGACTGGGACGCGCCCCTGCCGCCCGCGGTGCCCGTCGGCTGGATAGCCCGCCGCACCTCGGATGTGCGGTTCGCCCGCCAGCACCTCGGGCCGTGGATCGGCAGGCGGCTGACCGGCCGCTCCTCGGGTGACGGGCGCGCCCCCAAGCGCGCCGAGCTGCTGCCGTACGAGGACTGATCCGCAGCCGATCCGCAGCCTGATGGGTCACTGATGTGCAGGGCCCGCGCCCGCCCGCGCCCCGGGCCCTGCGGAGGGATCCCTCGGCCACCGGCCTGGCCTGCGAGGACGGCCAGTAGACTCTGTGCACGTGACTGGTAAGCCGCGCATTCCGAACGTCCTGGCCAACCGCTACGCCTCCGCGGAGCTGGCCGTCCTCTGGTCCCCCGAGTACAAGGTGACGCTGGAGCGGCGGCTGTGGCTCGCCGTGCTGCGCGCCCAGAAGGACCTCGGAATCGAGGTCCCGGACGCCGCCCTCGCCGACTACGAGCGGGTCCTGGAGACCGTCGACCTGGCCTCGATCGCCGAGCGCGAGAAGGTCACCCGCCACGACGTGAAGGCCCGGATCGAGGAGTTCAACGCCCTCGCCGGCCATGAGCACGTCCACAAGGGCATGACCTCCCGCGATCTCACCGAGAACGTGGAGCAGCTCCAGATCCGGCTCTCCCTGGAGCTGGTACGGGACCGTACGGTCGCGGCACTGGCCCGGCTCGGCAAGCTGGCCGCCGACCACGCCGAGCTGGTGATGGCCGGCCGGTCGCACAATGTGGCGGCGCAGGCCACCACGCTCGGCAAGCGGTTCGCCACCGCGGCGGACGAGCTGCTGGTGGCGTACGGGCGGCTGGAGGACCTGCTGGGCCGCTATCCGCTGCGGGGTATCAAGGGCCCGGTCGGCACCGCGCAGGACATGCTGGACCTGCTCGGTGGCGATGCGGAGAAGCTGGCCGAGCTGGAGCGGCGGGTCGCCGCCCACCTCGGCTTCGCGCAGGCGTTCACCTCCGTCGGCCAGGTCTATCCGCGCTCGCTGGACTACGACGTCGTCACCGCGCTGGTGCAGCTCGCCGCGGCCCCGTCCTCGCTGGCCAAGACCATCCGGCTGATGGCCGGACACGAGCTGGTGACCGAGGGCTTCAAGCCCGGCCAGGTCGGCTCGTCCGCGATGCCGCACAAGATGAACACCCGCTCCTGCGAGCGCGTCAACGGCCTCGCCGTGATCCTGCGCGGCTACGCCTCGATGACCGGGGAGCTGGCGGGCGACCAGTGGAACGAGGGCGATGTCTCCTGCTCGGTGGTGCGCCGGGTCGCGCTGCCGGACGCGTTCTTCGCCTTCGACGGGCTGCTGGAGACCTTCCTGACCGTGCTCGACGAGTTCGGCGCCTTCCCCGCCGTCGTCGCCCGTGAGCTGGACCGCTACCTGCCCTTCCTCGCCACGACGAAGGTGCTGATGGGGGCCGTCCGGGCCGGGGTGGGCCGCGAGGTCGCCCATGAGGCGATCAAGGAGAACGCGGTGGCCGCGGCCCTGGCGATGCGCGAACGGGGCGCCGAGCGCAATGAGCTGCTCGACTCGCTCGCCGCCGATGAGCGCATCCCGCTGGACCGGGCCGGTCTCGACGCGCTGATGGACGACAAGCTCTCCTTCACGGGCGCGGCCGCGAACCAGGTCGGCGCGGTGGTCGCCCGGATCGAGGAGATCGTCAAGGAGCGCCCGGCGGCCGCCGCCTACACCCCCGGCTCGATCCTCTGACGCCGGCGATGACCCCCGCCGAACTGGAGGCCGCCCGCGACCGTCTCGTCCCCGATGTGGTCGGGGACGGTCTGCGGGTCCTCTTCTGCGGTATCAACCCCGGGCTGATGACGGCCGCCACCGGCCACCACTTCGCCCGCCCCGGCAACCGCTTCTGGCCCACGTTGCACGCTTCGGGCTTCACCCCGCGGCAGTTGCACCCGTCCGAGCAGACGGAGCTGGTGCGCTACGGCCTGGGCATCACCAATGTGGTGGCGCGCGCCAGTGCGCGGGCCGATGAGCTGAGCGACGAGGAGTACCGGGAGGGCGGCCGGATCCTGGAGGAGAAGGTGCTCCGGCTGCGGCCGCGCTGGCTGGCGGTGGCGGGGGTCACCGCCTACCGGGTCGCCTTCGGCGACAAGAAGGCGAAGATCGGCCCGCAGACGCGCACGATAGGGAACACCCGCATCTGGGCCCTGCCGAACCCCAGCGGGCTCAACGCGCACTGGACACTGGCGACGATGGCGGAGGAGTACGGCCGCCTGCGCGCCGCCGCCGAGGCGGACGGCTAGGCGCACGCCGAGACCGGAGGAAGGGGCCGGCGGGAGGGCGTCATATCGTCCCCTCCTCCCCTATCGCCACCAGCAGTTGGAACGGCAGCTCGCGGTCGCCCTGCCCCACGCCCAGCCCGACCCAGCGGCCGTCGAGGCGCCAGATGCTCAGCTCGGGGACGTAACCGCACAGGGTGTCCAGCGGGGGCGGAACGGGCTCGCCCATCGCCGAGCGCTCCAGGGAGTCGGTGAGATCGAGGACATCGGGGGCACCCCACCGTAAGGTCAGCACCTGGACCAGCACGCTCAGCTCGGCCTCGAACTCCTCCAGGACTTCCTCGACCCGGGTCAGATCGGCGTCCCAGAACTCCTCGCTGACGCGGAGGTCGGCGACATGGAAGCCGGGGCCGCTCGCCACCCGCCCGTCGGCGGCCCGCTGCGCGGGGAAGTCCCGCGCGCGCAGCTGCTCGATGGTGGCCACATGGTCCGCCGTACTGGTCATGGTGTCAGTAAACCGTGCGGGTCGGACATCTGGCCGCCCGTCAGATGACCATCTCGGCGGCCGGGCGGTCCGGGTGGGAGGAGACACTCGCCGCCTCCCCGTCCAGCGGATACGATCCGGCAGATACGCACTGGGAGGGAGGCCGACGTTGGGGCGGCTCACCGGCGGAGATCCGTCTCTGCTGCGACGCATCAACTCCGCCGTGGTACTGCACGCGTTGCGCGCGGCGACCGCGTCCGGCGCGGCCACCGAGGGTGGTCCGGACGACGCGGGCGGCTGTGCCGGAAGCGCGAGCCTCACCGATCTCACGCGGGTGACCGGGCTGTCCCGGCCCACTGTCGAGGGCGTGATCGACGGGCTGGCCGACAGCGGTCTGGTGGTCGAGGTGCCCGCCGAGGAGGGCGGCGTCCGCCGCCAGGGCCGCCCCGCGCGCCGCTTCCGATTCCGGGCCGAGGCCGGGCATCTGCTGGGCATAGAGATAGGGGCGCACCGGGTCGCCGCGCTCCTGTCGGACCTCGACGGACACGCCCTCGGCTCGATTGTGCGCGAGGTCTCGGAGAAGGCGTCGGCGGACGAGCGGCTGGAGCGGGTGCGCACCGCCGTCGCGGATCTGCTGCGGCGCGCGGGGGTGGCCCGGTTCTCGCTGCGCGCGGTCGGAGTGGGCAGCCCCGGCATCGTCGAGGCCGATGGCACCGTCCATCTGTGCACCGCGCTCCCCGGCTGGACCGGGCTGCCCCTGGGCGAGCGGCTGCGGCGGTCCTTCCGCTGTCCGGTGCTGGTGGAGAACGACGCGAACACGGCGGCGGTGGCCGAGCACTGGAAGGGTGCGGCGGTCGGCTCGGACGATGTGGTCTTCGTGCTGGCCGGGTTGAGCCCGGGGCCGGGTCGTTGATCGGCGGCCGGCTCCACCGTGGCTTCGGCGGCGCCGCCGGGGAGATCGGGGCGCTGCATCTGCTGGGCCGCGAGGCCGCCCCGGAGGAGGTGCTCTCCACGACCGGGGAGCCGCTGAACCCACTGGACGAGGCGCAGGTCGCGCGTGTCTTCGCGCTGGCCCGCGACGGCGACGTACGGGCCCGCGCGGCCGTGGACCGCTTCGTCCGCAGGCTGGTGCACGACACGGCGGCCCTGGTGCTGGCGCTGGACCCCGAGGTCGTCGTGGTCGGCGGCTGGGCCGCCGGGCTGGACGGTGTGCTGGCCCCGCTGCGCGATGAGCTGTCCCGCTACTGTCTGCGGGCCCCGGAGGTCACGCTCTCGCTGCTCGGCGAGGCGGCGGTGACCACGGGGCGCTGCGGCTGGCCCTGGACCATGTGGAGCAGGAGCTCTTCGCGGTCGACAGTACGGTGACAACCCGCCGCGCGAGCCGCTGACACTGGACGCGGGGCGGGCCGTTTCGGGTATCGGAGTGCGTACGGGGCGGCGGCGCGCCCCGCACCATGCGCCGGGCGCGCGCCGCGGGACGGGCCCGGATCAGCCCGCCAGCAGCTCCTCGCCCGCCGCGTCCCCGAAGGTGAGCCGACAGGTGTCGGCCCGGTAGGTGGCCACGGCGACGGCCGCGGTGCGGCCCTCGGCCACATAGCGGGTGGTCACGATGAGGACGGGAGCGCCGGGCAGCCGGTCGAGCTCCTTGGCGTCGTCCGCGCGGGCCGAGCCGAGCTCCACGGACTGCTCACGGCCCTCCAGCTCCAGCCGGCGCAGCTCGCGCAGCACCGCGCGGGCGCGGGCCAGCCCGCTGGGGGTGTCGATGGCGGCGAGGCCGGGGACGGACTCGGCCGGTACGTACAGCAGCTCGGCGGCGAGCGGCTGGCCGTGGGTCATCCGGGTGCGGCGCACCCGGTGGACCAGGGCGTCGGGGGCGAGCTCCAGCAGCCGGGCGACCTCGGCGGGCGGCACGGCCTCGGTGCTGTCCACGGTCTGCCAGGTGTCCTCGCCGGAGGTGTCGGTCCAGCCGTGGGCGTAGTCCCCGACGGCCACGCCGACGCGGGGCGGGGCGACGGTGGTGCCGACGCCGCGGCGGCGCTGCAGCCTGCCCTCCAGCTCGAGCTGCTCGAGGGCCTGCCGGAGGGTGGCGCGGGCGACGCCGAAGCGGGCTGCCAGCTCACGCTCGTTGGGCAGGATCTCCCCGACCGCGAACTCCGAGTCGAGCGCGTCGCTGAGCACGGTCTTCAGATGCCAGTACTTGGGCTCGGGCACCGATTCCAGCTGCGTGGTCCCCACGATGTCCCCTTGATTCCGCCGGCCGACAGTCCTGCGCGCCTTCACAGTTATGCGCGCTTCTTTATTAAAGGTTGTTGCAGTATCAATGTGACCATAAGGCGGTGTGCGAACTTGGTCAAGACCAATCCTGTGACCGGTTATCGTCGGTGACCGTCGGAACGAAATGCGTTACGGGGCGGGAGCTGAGCACACGGATGGGCATGGACCAGGTCACGGTGGTCACCGGGGGCAGTCGCGGCATCGGCGCGGCGGTGGCGGTGCGGCTCGCCCGCGCCGGACACAGCGTCGCCATCGGCTACGAGAGGGCCCAGGACGCGGCCGAGCGGTGGGCGGCCGCGGTGCGCGCGGAGGGTGTGCGGTCGCTGGTCGTCCAGGCCGACACCAGCGACGCGGATCAGGTCGAGGCGATGTTCGACCGGGTACGGGAGGAGCTGGGCCCGATCACCGGCCTGGTCAACAACGCGGGGATCACGGGGCCGTTGGGCCGCTTCACCGAGACCTCGCCGGAGGTGATGCGCCGCGTCGTGGACGTCAATGTGACCGGGGCCCTGCTGTGCGCCCGGCGGGCGGCACGCGAGATGTCCACCCGCCACGGCGGGCAGGGCGGCGCCATCGTCAACATCTCCTCGGGCGCGGCGACGACCGGCAGCCCCGGTGAGTATGTGCACTACGCGGCCAGCAAGGCGGCGGTCGACGCGATGACCGTCGGGCTGTCGAAGGAGCTGGCGGCGGAGGGGATCCGGGTCAACTCCGTCCAGCCCGGGATGACGCTGACCGATATCCACGCGCGGATGGGCGACCCCGAGCGGCCGTGGCGCGTCCAGGGGCGGGTGCCGATGGGGCGCCCGGGCGAGCCGGAGGAGATCGCGGGCGCGGTGGCGTGGCTGCTGTCGCCGGAGGCGTCGTACACGACGGGCGCGGTGCTGCGGGTCGCGGGCGGGCTGTAGCCGCGCCGCGGGCACCGCGCACCGCACCGGGCACCGCGCACCGCACCGGGCACCGCGCACCGCGCACCGCGCACCGGGACTACCCTCCGGTAACTCTTGCTGACATGCTGTCTCATACGCCGCATCCGCGCCTGCCCGAACGCCGATCGCGAGGAGCCATCCCATGCCCGCGTCCCTCTCCTTTTCCGTCGCTACCCCCGGCGGCCCCCGTACCGCCCGGGTCGTGCACGAACGGCGCGGCGCGGGGCGGCCGTTGGTGCTGCTGCACGGCATCGGCCACCACTGGCAGGCGTGGGAGCCGGTGCTGGACATCCTCGCGGTCGACCGCGAGGTGATCGCCGTGGATCTGCCCGGCTTCGGGGCGTCGGACGCGCTGCCGGACGGCATTCCCTACGACCTCGACGGTGTCATACGGGTGCTCGGCGCGCTCTTCGAAACCCTTGGCGTCAAGCGCCCCGACGTGGCGGGGAACTCGCTGGGCGGGCTTTTCGCCCTGGAGCTGGGCCGGCTCGGACTCGTACGGTCCGTCACCGCGCTGTCCCCGGCCCAGTTCTGGAACGAGGCCGAGCGCCGCTACGCCTTCGGCGTGCTGTCCGTCATGCGGGCCGGTGCGCGGGCGCTGCCGCCGCCGCTGGTGGCGTGGCTGGCCCGCGGTGCGGCCGGACGGGCCGCGCTGACCGGCGCCATCTACGCCCGGCCCGCGCGGCGTTCACCGGCCGCGGTCGTCGCCGAGACGCGGGCGATGCGTGAGGCGGTCGGCTTCGACGCCACGCTGGCCGCCGGAAACTCCGAGCTGTTCACGCATGACATCCCCGATATCCCGGTCACCATCGCCTGGGGCTCGCGCGACCGGGTGCTGCCGCGCCGCCAGGGCGTCCGCGCCAAGCGGGTCATCCCCGGCGCCCGGCTGGTCCGGCTCCCCGGCTGCGGCCACGTGCCCATGAACGACGACCCGGCGCTGGTCGCCCGCGTCATCCTGGACGGCAGCCGCTGACGAGCGGCTTTCCGACCGGCACCCCGGATCTCCCGCTGTTCCGCGCGCCGCCCGGTACGCGGCCCCGTGGGTGTTCCGCACGGGGCCGCGTACCGCGCCACATAGGGCTACTGGCCGACCAGCCCCGGCCGCAGGACCTTGGTGAAGAGCACCTTGCCGCCGTCCTCGCGCAGCCGGACCGTCATCTCGGCGCTGTCGCCGTCGATGTCCACCTCGCCGTAGAACTGGAAGCCTTCGGCGGGCGAGACGTTCGCCACGGTCGGCGCCTTGACGAAGGGCTGCTCGGGGCCGAACGTGCCGTCCAGCTTCACCGAGGGGAAGGCACCCGCGTTCAGCGGACCGGAGACGAACTCCCAGAACGGCGCGAAGTCCTTGAACGCCGCCCGCGAGGGGTCGTAGTGCTGCGCCGAGGTGTAGTGGACGTCCGCCGTCAGCCACACCGTGCCGGTGATCTTGCGGTGCTTGATGTGCCGGAGCAGGTCGGCCAGCTGCAGCTCACGGCCGAGCGGGGCGCCCGGGTCGCCCTGGGCGACGGCCTCGAAGTCGGTGCCCCCGTCCGGGACCACCAGGCCCAGCGGCATATCGCAGGCGATGACCTTCCACACCGCGCGCGACCGCGACAGCTCGCGCTTGAGCCACCTCAGCTGCTCGGCGCCGAGGATGCCCTGGGCGTCCTCCGGCTGGCGGTTCGGCGAGTTGGCGTCGCGGTACGTGCGGCAGTCCAGCACGAAGACGTCCAGCAGCGGGCCGTGGCGCTGGACCCGGTAGACGCGGCCGCTCGCGTCCGGCCGCAGCGTACTGATCGGGAAGTACTCGGCGAACGCCTGGCGCGCGCGGGCGGCCAGCACGTCGACGTTCTTCTCGGTGTAGCGGTCGTCGACGAGGATCTCGCCCGGGTACCAGTTGTTGAGCACCTCGTGGTCGTCCCACTGGGTGATGGTCGGCACCTCGGCGTGGAAGCGGCGCAGCGCGGCGTCCAGGAGGTTGTAGCGGAAGTTGCCGCGGTACTCGTCGAGGGTCTCGGCGACCTTGGTCTTCTCCGGGGTGATGAGATTGCGCCAGGTGGAACCGTCGGGCAGCTTGACGGTCTCGGTCATCGGGCCGTCGGCGTAGATGTTGTCGCCGCTGCACAGGAAGAAGTCCGGCTCGCGGCGGCGCATCTCCTCGAAGATGCGGTAGCCGCCGTGGTCCGGGTTGATGCCCCAGCCCTGCCCCGCCAGATCGCCCGACCAGACGAAGCGCACGTCCTTACGGCGCTCGGGAACCGTACGGAACGTGCCGTGGACCGCCTCACTGGTGCGGCGCGGGTCCCCCGGGTCGGCCAGCAGCACCCGGTAGTGCACCTGGCTCCCGGCGGGCAGGCCGTGCAGTGCGGTGCGCCCGGTGAAGTCGGTGCCGGGGCCGACCAGCGGGCCCCGCCACCGCTTGGCCAGCGCGAAGGACTCGGTCGCGGACGTCTCCACGATCATGCGGGCCGGACGGTCGGAGCGGACCCACACCAGCCCCGAAGACGTCGTCACATCGCCCACCTGCACGCCCCACTGGGCGCTCGGACGCCCCGACAGCGTCTGAGCGGGCGCGCCGGACGCGGCCGACGCGGCCGACGCCACGGCGGGCACCGCGAGCGCCGCCGACGCGGCCGCCGACCCCTGCAGTACCGTGCGCCGTCCGATCCCTCTGCCGGATTCCCGCCCCATGGTGCCCTCCATCGCTCGTAGAACTGCTGTGCTGTTGTGTTTGTTATCGGTGCAAGATGCCGCTCTTACGAACGCCCAGTGAATAACCGGGCGCCCGCACCGGGGAAGTGCCCCCGCGCGCCGTCCCCGAGAAGTCACCGTAAGAGCGCCACGTTTCCGCGCCGGGTACCGTAAGGCCGCCGCGTACCGTACGGGCATGGGATCCACCGATGCCCCCGGCCCGGCCTCCCGTCTCACCTATCCGGAGGTGGGCGCCACCCGGCGGTGGCCGCTGCCCGCCGGCTATCGCCATCTGCGGGTGCGGACCCGTGTCGGCCACGGGCGGGGCACGTTCGAGGCGGCCGGACGGGCGGTCATGGACTGGCGGATGCACCGGGCGGTGGGGGTGTCGATCCGCGCCGCGGATCCGGTCGCCACCCCGGGGCGGCCGGTCGTGGTGGGCCTGGGGATCGGGCGGCTGCGGCTGCGCGCGCCGTGCGAGGTGGTGTGGACGGTCGCGGAGGAGACCCGGACCGGCTTCGCGTACGGCACGCTGCCCGGCCATCCGGAGCGCGGCGAGGAGTCGTTCCTGGTGGACCTGGAGCCGGATGGCTCGGTGGTGCTGACGGTGACGGCGTTCAGCCGCCCGGACTCCTGGTTCGGCCGGGCCGGCGGGCCGCTGGTGCCGCTCTTCCAGCGGGCGTACGCACGGCGTTGCGGCAGGGTACTGCGCAGGTGGGCGGTAGGTTGACGGAAGCTCGGACTTCAACCTTTTGATTTCGGACAAAATAAGCTTCTGTTATCAGATGCACCCTTAACCCATAGGTCACAGTCCGTTCGTGATCACGCAACACCTTTGCGCGAGGGTGTTTGCATGACATTTCGAGCGACCCCCGAGCCCCCTTCCCCGCGCCGCCCCCGCTGGCGGCACGAGCTGGTCGCATGGTGGTCACGGCGCCAGGACCACGCGCCGCCGGGCAGCTCACCCTCGCCCGCGGCCGACGCCCACACCGCCCACGCCGCGGGCGCCCCGGAGACCACGCCCCCCGAGGCCACCACGCTGTGGCGGATGCGCACGACCGTACGGGACGAGCCGGGCACCCTCGCCGCGCTGTGCGCGGCGCTGGCCGGGCACCGGGTCGACATCCTGGCCCTGCAGACCCATCCGCTGACGGACGGCACGGTGGACGAGTTCCTGCTGCGCGCACCCGAGGCCCTGCCGTCGACCGAGCTGAGCGACGCCGTCGCGGCCGCGGGCGGCAGCGGCACCTGGGTCGAGCGGGCCGATGCCCACGACCTGGTGGACGCCCCGACCCGGGCGCTGACCCTGGCCACCCGTACCGCCCTGGACGCCGCCGAACTCCCGCTCGCCCTGCGCCAGTTGTTCGGCCGCTGCACCATCCGCTCGGTTCCCGCCAAGTCCTTCAGCGGCCGCTCCCTGGAGAGCACCCCGCCCGCCGAAGGTGTCCTGGAGGAGACCGTGATGCGGCTGCGCGACCCGTCCGGCGGCGCGATCATCATCGAGCGGCCGTATCTGCCGTTCACCCCGACCGAGTTCGCCCGGGCCCGCGCGCTGGTCGAGCTGGACGCCCGGCTCGGCCCGCGGATCCCGCACGACGGTGATGTGCTGACGCTGCCCGAGGGCAACGCCATCACCGTGCGCCGCGCCGACGCCGGCGACCTGGCCGCGGCCCGCGAGATGCACACCCGCTGCTCCCCCGCGACGCTCGGGCTGCGCTACCACGGCCCCGTCGGCGACGCCGACCGCTACCTCGCCCATCTGCTGAGCCCGCGCTTCGGCCGCACCCTGGCCGCGTACACCGCCTCCGGGCGGCTGGTCGCCCTCGGCCATCTGCTGTGGGACGGGGACGAGGCCGAGGTCGCGCTGATCGTCGAGGACGAGTGGCAGCGGCGCGGTGTCGGCGGGGAGCTGCTGCGGCGGCTGGTCGCGATGGCCGCCGAGACCGGCTACGAGAGCGTGTACGCCGTCACCCAGTCGGCCAACACCGGCATGGTGACCGCGATGCGCTCCCTCGAACTCCCGCTGGACTACCAGATCGAGCAGGGCACGCTGGTGATCAGCGCCCGCCTGGACCCGGCACCGGCACCGGTCCCCCCGCTGCCGCACTCGCGCTGACACCGGCCGGGACATCGCCGTGGGCCGCGGGTCGCGCCCGGTGGGCGCCTCGCCCGGCCGGGCCGCCGTCGAGCGCCTGGTCCAGGTCGCGCCACACATCCTCGACGTCCTCGAGCCCGACGGACATCCGCAGCAGCCGGTCGCCGATCCCCGAGGAGTGGCGGTCCCCCTCGGCCACGATCCGGTGGCTGATGGAGGCCGGGTGCTGGATGAGGGTGTCCACGCTGCCCAGGCTGACCGCCGGGGTGATCAGCCGCACCCCGGCGATCACCGCATGCGGATCGCCGTGGGTCTCGAAGGCCACCATCGCCCCGCCGATCCGCGGATAGTGGACGCGGGCCACCCGGGGGTCGGCGGCCAGCCGCCGGACCAGCTCGGCCGCGGTCGCCGAGGCGGCCCGCATCCGTACGGGCAGCGTGGACAGTCCGCGCAGCAGCAGATATCCGGCGAGCGGATGCAGCACCCCGCCGGTGGCGAACCGCACCTGACGCAGCGCGCGGGCGAACTCCTCGTCGCAGGCCACCACGCCGCCCATCACATCGCCGTGTCCGCCGAGGTACTTGGTGGCGCTGTGCAGGACGGCGCTCGCGCCCCGTTCGGCCGGGCGCTGCAGCACCGGTGTGGCGAAGGTGTTGTCCGCGAGCAGCGGGACCGTGCCGCAGGAGTGGGCGACGGCCCGCAGATCGACTTCGGCGAGCGTCGGATTGGCGGGGGTCTCCACCATGACGAGGCCGGTGTCGGGGCGTATCGCCGCCGCGATCCCGGCCGGATCCACCCAGGTGACCTCGGTGCCCAGCAGCCCGGCGTCCAGCAGGTGGTCGCTGCATCCGTACAGCGGGCGGACCGCGACCACATGCCGCAGCCCCTGGGCCCCGCGCGCCAGCAGACACGCGCTGAGCGCCGCCATGCCACTGGCGAACGCGACCGCGCTCTCGGTGCCCTCCAGCCGGGCCAGGGCGGTCTCGAAGCGGGCCACGGTGGGATTGTCCAGGCGGGCGTAGACGGGCGGGCCGTCCGGCCGGGCGCCGGTGGCGGCGAACGCGTCGATCCTGGCGGCCTCCTGGCGGCTGTCGTACGAGGGGTAGGTCGTCGACAGATCCAGGGGTACGGCGTGCAGTCCCATGGCCGGAAGGTCCTCGCGCCCGGCGTGGACGGCCTCCGTGGCGAACGCGTGCCGTCCGGCCTCGCCCCGCGGGCCGTGGCTGCTCAGCGCGCTCCCCGTGGCCCCCGTGGCCCCCGGGCTCTCCGTGCTCTCCGTGCTCTCCCTGATGTCCATGGGTGAAGGGTGAACAACCACCGGACGCTCGCGGTCGATGCCCGTGCTACGTTCGGCCGATGGCCGAAACCGTCGTTCTCGATCCGGTGGACCTCCAGATTCTGCGGCTGCTGCAGAACGACGCCCGGACCACCTACCGCGATCTGGCCGCCCAGGTCGGCGTGGCGCCCTCGACCTGTCTGGACCGGGTGACCCGGCTGCGCCGCTCCGGCGTGATCCTCGGCAATGAACTCCGCCTGGACCCCGCCAAGCTGGGACGCGGTCTCGAGGCCCTGCTCTCGGTCCAGCTCCGGCCCCATCGCCGGGAGCTGGTCGGCCCCTTCGTGGAGCGGATCCGGGCGCTGCCCGAGTCCCGGGCGCTGTTCCATCTGGCCGGGCCGGACGACTATCTGGTGCATGTCGCGGTGGCCGACACCGCCGATCTGCAGCGGCTGGTGCTGGACGAGTTCACCTCGCGCCGCGAGGTGACCCGGGTCGAGACCCGGCTGATCTTCCAGCAGTGGAGCTGCGGCCCCCTGCTGCCGCCCGCCCGAGACGGCTCGGCAATCTCGTAGCACACCTCTGTTCCCGCTCGTCACACTCCCGTGGTGCTGACGCCGCACCCCGGAACGTACGAGGATGGGCCGCATGTCCGATACCAAGAACGCTCCGCTGCCCCGTCAGGTCGCCGACAGCTATGTCGACGCCCTCATCGAACTCGACCCGATCACCGGCACCTACCTGGGCGTTCCCGAGAGCTCCCGGCGCCTCCCGGACTTCTCCCCCGACGGGGCCGAGGCCGTCGCCGACCTCTCCCGCACCACCCTGGCCCGGCTGGCCGAGGCCGAGGCGCGCCCCGGCGCGGACGGCGACGCCGAGCGCCGCTGCGCACGGCTGCTGCGGGAGCGGCTGACTGCCGAGCTCGCCGTGCACGACGCCCATGAGGGGCTGCGCGCGGTCAGCAACCTGAGCTCCCCGCTGCACTCGGTGCGCGGCATCTTCACCGTGATGCCCAGCGAGACCGAGGAGGACTGGGCGGCCGTCGCGGCCCGGCTGCGCGCCGTACCGGCCGCACTGGAGGGATACCGCGCCTCGCTCGCCGAGGGGCTGCGGCGGAACCTGCCGGCCGGGCCCCGGCAGGTGGCCACGGTCCTGGAGCAGTTGACGGAGTGGATCGGCACGGACGGCGGCTGGTTCGCCGACTTCACCGCCGAGGGCCCCGACGCGCTGCGCGGTGAGCTGGACGAGGCGGCCGCCGAGGCGACGGGCGCGCTGGTCGCGCTCCGCGACTGGCTGCGCGAGACCTATGCCCGGCCGTCGAGGGCGCCCCCGATGTGGTGGGGCGCGAGCGCTACCGCCGCTGGGCCCGGATGTGGAACGGCACCGATCTCGACCTGGACGAGGCGTACGCGTACGGCTGGTCGGAATTCCACCGCATCCACGCCGAGATGCGCACCGAGGCCGAGAAGATCCTGCCCGGCGCCAACCCGTGGGAGGCGCTGCGCCATCTCGACACCCACGGTGCGCATATCGAGGGCGTCGAGGAGACGCGGGTGTGGCTGCAGGAGCTGATGGACCAGGCCATCGAGGAGCTGAACGGCACCCACTTCGACCTGGCCGAGCGGGTCAAGCGGGTCGAGTCGATGATCGCGCCGCCGGGCAGCGCGGCGGCGCCGTACTACACCCAGCCGTCGGTGGACTTCTCCCGCCCCGGCCGGACCTGGCTGCCCACGATGGGCGAGACCCGCTTCCCCGTCTACGACCTGGTCTCCACCTGGTACCACGAGGGCGTCCCGGGCCACCATCTGCAGCTCGCCCAGTGGGCGCACGTCTCCGACCAGCTCTCCCGCTACCAGGCCACGGTCGGCATGGTCAGCGCCAACGCGGAGGGCTGGGCGCTGTACGCGGAGCGGCTCATGGACGAGCTGGGCTTCCTGTCGGACCCGGAGCGGCGGCTGGGCTATCTGGACGCGCAGATGATGCGGGCGCTGCGGGTGATCGTCGACATCGGGATGCATCTGGAGCTGGAGATCCCCGCCGATTCGCCCTTCCACCCCGGGGAGCGGTGGACTCCGGAGCTGGCGCGTGAGTTCTTCGGGCTGCACTGCGGCCGTCCGGCGGAGTTCCTCGACAGTGAGCTGGTGCGTTATCTGGGCATGCCGGGCCAGGCCATCGGCTACAAGCTGGGCGAGCGGGCCTGGCTGACGGGGCGGGAGGCGGCCCGTAAGGCGCACGGCGACGCCTTCGACGCCAAGAAGTGGCATATGGCGGCGCTGTCGCAGGGTTCGCTGGGTCTCGACGACCTGGTGGAGGAGCTGTCGGCGCTCTGAGTCCGCGCTGAGCGCGCGGGGCGGGCCGCATCCTTACGGGGGTGCGACCCGCCTTACGGTGCGGTCCGTCCTCCCGCTAGTGCGCGGCGGCCGTACGGTGGCGTACGGCCGAGCCCTCGCGGCCCTTGACGACCTCCAGCTGGGCGGGGATCCGCCGGCGCAGATCGGCGACATGGCTGACGATGCCGACCGTACGGTCCCGCTCGCGCAGCGAGTCGAGCACGTCCATGACCTCGTCCAGGGTCTGCTCGTCGAGGCTGCCGAACCCCTCGTCGATGAAGAGGGTGTCCAGGCGGACCCCGCCCGCCTCGTCGGTGACCACGTCCGCCAGGCCCAGCGCGAGGGCGAGCGAGGCGGAGAAGGTCTCGCCGCCGGAGAGGGTGGCGGTGTCGCGTTCGCTGCCGGTCCAGGCGTCGATGACATGCAGCCCGAGACCGGAGCGGCCGCGCCCGCCGGAGCGGGCGTCGGAGTGCACCAGGGTGTAGCGCCCGGAGGACATGTGGCGCAGCCGCGCGCTCGCCGCCGCCGCGACCTGTTCCAGCCGGGCCGCCAGGACGTACGCCTCCAGCCGCATCCTGCGCTCGTTGTCCGTGGACGTGCCCGCGGCGAGCGAGGCGAGGCGGGCGATCCGGTCGTGGTCCGCGCGCAGCGGGGCGAGCCGGCGGGCGTCGGCCACCGCCTGCGCGGAGAGCGCGTCGAGGTCCTCGCAGCGGGTGCGGGCCGCGGCGTCCGCGGCCGAGGCCTCGCGCAGCGCGCGGGTCGCCGCGTCGGCCACCGTCCGCGCCGCCGCGGGGTCGGCGGGCGGCGCCTGCGCGGCGGCGAGCAGCCTGGGGTCGGACAGCTCGGCCGCGGCCGCCGCCGACTCCGTCTGCCATGCGTCGAGACGGCGGCGTGCCTCGCGCTGCCGGTCCGGGGGCAGCACGGCCTCGGCAGCCTGTTCCGGGGTCTCGAACCCGGCCCGGTACGCGGCGTCGGCGAGCCGGGCGTCGGCCTCCTTCAGCCGGCTCGCGGCCGCCTCGGCACCCCGCGCCGCCTCGGCGGCGCGGGCCAGCAGCCCCGCCTGCCGCTCGAGCCGCGCCGCACGCTCGGCGACGGTGGCGTCCGCCCCGCGCGCCTGCTCCAGCTCCGCCAGCAGCGCGGCCCGCTCCCGGGCCAGGGTTTCGCGGCGCGAGGTGCGGGCGGCTGCCCGCCGCTCGGCCTCCTGCCGCTGCGCCGTACGCCGTGCGTGCTCGCCCTCGGCCCGGTCCAGGGCCTCGCGGGCGGCGTGCCCGTCGGCCGCCGCGTCACGGGCCTCGGCATACGCGGCCCGCAACTCGGCCAGGGTCCGGCCGAGTTCGGCCGCGTCCTCGCCCTCGGCCGTGGCCTCCGCGCCCGCGTGGGCCTCCCGCAGCGCGTTCCGGGTGCGCTCGGCCTCCTCGCGGAGCTCCTCGGCGCGCCGGGAGTCCGCCAGCGCGGTCTCCTCCGCCGTACGGTCCACATGCCCGGCCCCGGGCCGGGCCGGGCCCGGGTGCTCGGTCGCCCCGCACACCGCGCAGGGCTCTCCCGCGCGCAGCCCGGCGGCCAGTTCGGCGGCGATGCCGCGCAGCCGGGCCTCCTTGAGGTCGAGCCAGTTCTGCCGCGCGGCGGCGGCGCCTTCCCGCGCCCGCAACAGCTCCTCCCGCGCCTGCCGCTCCTGCCCGGCGAGCCGGTCCCGCCGCCGGGCGGCCTCAAGGCGCCGCTCGGCGGGCTCGATCCGCCCGCCGAGCTGCTCGGCCCGGGTGGTGGCCTCCTGCGCGGCCTCGACCCGCCGCTGATGCGCCCGGTGGGTCTCCTCCCACCCGGCGAGCCACTCGGCGGCCTCCTCGATCGCCTCGTCGTCGGCGCGGGCCTCCCGGTCGAGCGCGGCGATCTCGCCGACCACGGCCTCCGCCCGCGCCTCCCCCCGCCGAGCGGCCCCCAGCGCCCCGAGCTCCTCCCGCACCCGCCGCTCAACCCGCCCCAGCCACTCGGCATCGGCCTCGCCGAGCACCGCGGACGCGTCCGAGCCGTACGGGTCACGTTCGGCCGGGGCCACCGCCTCCGGTCCCCAAGCGCGCGCTTCACCGGATGACGCCGGGCCCGGCAAGGCCCCTCGTCCGTGCCCGCCGTGCTCAACCGCCGTGCCCGGCGCGGCGGCCGCGCTCGTGTGCCGGGTGGTCTCGTCCGGGGGCGCGGTGCCCTGTGCGGGCAGGCACGTGCCGGGCGATGTCGTCGGGGCGGGGGGTGTGCGCTGGTCGGGGATGTCAGGGATCGCCGCGAGGGCCGTCGCCGCCAGGCCGGGTTCGGCGGTCAGGCGGGCGCGGGCCTGGCGTTCGGTGGCCTCGGCCGTGCGGTGGTCGCGGGCGGCGGCGGTGCGCAGGTCGAGCGCGGGGACCACCGCGTCGGCCGCGCGGGCTCGTTCCAGCAACTCGCGCAGCCGGTCGTGGTCGGGCCGCTGTCGTTCGAGGTCGTCCGCCCGGCGGCGGGCCTCGGCGTGACGGCGTTGCAGCTCGGCCCGTTCGCGTGTCGCGTCGGCGGCCCGCTGGGCGGCGTCGTGGGCGGCCTCGGCGGCCCGTACGGCGGAGAGCGCGATGTCCCGCCGTTCGCGCGCGCCGGTGCGGGCGACGGCGGACCACTCCAGGACGGCGTCGGCCAGCCCCGGCTCACCGGGGGTCAGCTCGGGCAGCGGATGCCCGTCGAGCTCCGTGGTGCGGCCCGCCGCCTGTGCCATCCGGTGGGCGAGCCCGAGCAGCCGCTCGTCCCCGGCCGCGACCCGCCTCTCCGCCGCCCGCCGCAGCTCCGCCAGCCGCTCCTCGACGGCGGCGAAGCGGCCGGTGTCGAACAGCTTGCCCAGCAGCTTGCCGCGCGCCATTTCGTCCGCGCGCAGAAAGCGGGCGAAGTCGCCCTGCGGCAAGAGCACCACCTGGCAGAACTGCTCCCGGCTCATGCCGAGCAGCTGCCCCATCTCCTCACCGATCTCCTGGTGGGAGCGGCTGAGTGCCTTCCACTGGCCCGCCCCGGATGCCGAATCGGGCGCCGCCGCCGGAGCGTACTCACGCAGCAGGGTCTGCGCCTTCTCCCGCGTCATCCCCGTGCCCCGCTTCTTGGGGCGCGGCTGCTCGGGGCGCCGGGTGATCTCCAGGCGCCGCTCGCCGACGGTGAATTCGAGAACGACCTCGGTCGGGGTCAGCGGTTCGGCGTGGTCGCTGCGCAGCGAGAGCCCATTGCCCTGGCGGGCGCCGGGCACCTGGCCGTACAGCGCGTAGCAGACCGCGTCCAGGACCGACGTCTTGCCCGCGCCGGTCGGCCCGTGCAGCAGGAAGAGCCCGGCGGCGGACAGCTCATCGAAGTCGATCCTCTGGGTGGCGCCGAACGGGCCGAAGGCCGTGACGGCGAGCCGGTGCAGCCTCATCGCGCCGCCTCCCCCATCGTCGCTCCCGCAGTCGCCGCCCCGGCGCCGTTCTCCTCGCCGGGCACAACGCCCTCGTGCGCCGCGCTCCGTACGGCCTCCAGCGCGTCGCCGAGCAGCGCGCACTCCGCCTCGTCCGGGCCGCGGCCGCCGCGCACATGGGCCACGAAGTCCTCGGCGATCTGCCGGTCCGAGCGGCCGCGCAGCCGCTGTGCGTACGAGGCGAGCGGATCCTCGGGGGGCCGGTCGGGGTCGAAGACCAGCGTGAGCACGTGGGGGAAGCGCCGCGCCAGCCGGGCCATCGGCTCATGCGGCCGCACCGCGTCGGTCAGCGTGGCCTCGACCCACGCCTCCTCGTGGCGGTCGAGGTCCGGGTCGTCCAACAGCTCCTCGATCCGGCCGCGGATGCGGGCCAGCGGCCGCGGCACCGGGCAGTCCACCCGTTCGCACGACGGCGCCTCGCCCGCCGCCCCCAGCTCCACCACCCACAGGGACTTGCGGTGCGCCGCCTCGGAGAAGGAGTACGCGAGTGGGGAGCCCGAGTAGCGGATGCGCTCGGTGATGGTCTGGCAGCCGTGGAGATGGCCGAGCGCGGCGTAGTCGACGCCGTCGAAGACATCGGCGGGTACGGAGGCGACTCCGCCGACCGTGATGTCCCGCTCGCTGTCGCTGACCGCGCCGCCGGTGACGAAGGCGTGCGCGAGGACGACGGAGCGGGTGCCGGACGGCCGGGTGGCGAGGTCGGCGCGCACCCGGTCCATGGCGGCGCCCAGCACCGCCGTATGACCGGCCGCGGAGGCGCCCAACTCCTCACGCACCAGGCCGGGTTCGAGATACGGCAGACCGTAGAAGGCCACCTCGCCGTGATCGTCGGAGAGGACGACGGGGGTGGCACATCCGGCGGGGTCGGTGCGCAGGTGGATCCCGGCCCGGTCGATCAGCCCGGCGCCGACGCCGAGACGGCGGGCCGAGTCATGGTTGCCGGAGATCATGACCGTGGGCACACCGAGGTCCGCGAGCCGGTGCAGCGCGTCGTCGAAGAGCTCGACGGCGGCGAGCGGCGGCACGGCCCGGTCGTAGATGTCACCCGCGACGACCACCGCGTCGATGTGCCGCTCGCGCACGGTGGTGACGAGGTGGTCGATGAACTCCCGCTGCGCGGCAAGGAGGCTGACTCGGTGAAAGGACCGTCCGAGGTGCCAGTCGGAGGTGTGCAGCATTCTCACAAGCGGACTCCGACCTGCACTTCTGTCCTTCCTCCACCCCAGTGGCCAGCATCACGCCCGCGGCGTGCGTACGGCGCGGGCATCGACCACGTTAGCCGCGGTCGGTGCCCGGTCTCTCACGGACCTCGTATTTCCCACCCGTTTCGGTTTCGGGATCCCGGAGACCTCCCGGTCTCAGGTGTCCTGGTACGCCTCGCCGCCGAGCTCGACCGCGGCGGTACCGGCGGTGGCGTCCGCCAGCCAGTCGCGAAAGGCGTCCACATCGGCCTCGGGCAGGCCCAGTTCGATGGTGACGGCCTCGGCGTAACGCACCTCCCGGACCGCCCGCCCCGTCGCCCGCAGATCGTTCTCCAGCTTGCCGGCCCGCTGGTGGTCGACGGTGACGGTCACCAGCCGGAACCGCTGCCGGGTGACCGTGCCCAGCGTGTCGAGCGCCTCGCCGACCGCGCCCCCGTAGGCCCGGATCAGACCGCCCGCGCCGAGCTTCACGCCCCCGTAGTAGCGGGTGACGACGGCCACCGCGTACCGGACCTCACGGCGCAGCAGCATCTGCAGCATCGGCACCCCGGCCGTACCGCCCGGCTCCCCGTCGTCGCTCGCCTTCTGCACACCGCCGTCCGCGCCGATGACATAGGCGAAGCAGTTGTGGGTGGCGGTGGGGTGCTCCTTCCTGACGCGCTGGATGACGTCCTGCGCCTCCTGCTCGGTCGCGGCGGGCGCGAGCGTGCAGAGGAAGCGCGATCTGTTGATCTCGATCTCGTGCACGCCCTCGCGCGCGACCGTCCGGTACCGCTCCTGCATCAGGCCACCCTATGTCCCGGCCCGTGTGCGCTGGTCACGCGCGTACTGCCACCGACTGGTCGCACGTGTGCGGTCGCCGACTGGTCGCACGCCTGCGGTCATCGACGGCCCTGGTCACGCGTGTACGGTCGCCGGCCGGTCCCGCCGTACCGGCCTGGCCTCACCCTCTTCTGCCGCGACCGAACCGGGCCGGTCTGTGCAGCGGCCCCCACTCGCCCCGCTGGCGGGCCACCACCTCCTCGGCTTCGGCGATCACGCTCTCGGCGATCCAGGCGACCGGCTCCACGGCGCGGACCAGGGGTTCGTTGTCCGGCCCCCGGCCGGCCTCCTCCCCCTTGAGCACCCAGGGGTGGACATCCGCGGTGCCCTGGTCGTCGTCCCGGAGGTGGATGTAGTCGCACAGCCGCCGGGCGACCCAGAGGGTCGTGGGCAGATCCTTCGCCCATTCCTCGAAGACCAGGGGTTGGCCGACAGGCCCGGCAGCATGGTGCCGGTGAGCCCGTCCCGGCTGGCCGCGCTCCCCTCCAGGTCCGCCTGAGGCCCTCGTGACCAGCGGACGAAGACCGGAGGGCCCTGCTCGATCAACTCCACGAGCTGGTGCAGAGCGGTGTAGGTGGGGAGTGTCTGGCCTGGCATGATCGCCCTTGAGTACCCGCAGTCGTCGCCGCCAATCGCCCGCCCCCACCAGGCGGACGCCGCCCGGCCCCGCTGTCGCGCGGGGAGGGCGGCGCACCGCGGGAAGGGGCGACGGTAGCCAGGTCAGCGGCCCAGGGCCTTGGCCAGCTGGTCCTTGGTCATGTTCGAGCGGCCCTCGATGCCGCGCTGCTTGGCCTCGTTGTACAGCTGGTCGCGCGTCGGGCCCTTGGGACCCGTCCCGCTGCCGGACCGCTGGCCGCCACGCTGCGGCGCGGACTTCGGGTCCTTGATCGAGGTCTTGCTGGCGGTCTTGGACTCGCCCGCGCGGGCGCGCTCCTTGTTCACCGTACGGGCGGCCATTTCCTTCGCCCGGCCGGTGGAGGCACCGCGCTGCTCGGCGCTTTCCTTGATGTGCTCGTACTGGCGTTCACGCTTACGGCTGGATCCTGCGGGCATGGTCTCTTCCTCTCCTTCCGCCCCCTCGGTCGGTCGCGGTCGGCGGTTGATGATTGCCGAGCGCATGAGTCGGGTTCCCCCACGTCCGCCCCTATAACCAGCATGCGTCTCCTGGGCGTCGGCCGGATGCCCTGCGGTGTGCGCATGGGGGATTGGTCTTTCGGCAGTGTCCGCCGGTCCACGGTTTTCGTAAGGTCACCTCTGCGAGTCGGCTGATCACGCAGGTGGGGGACATGACGACAGACAGAACCGGATTCACCGGCCGCTCGGGGCCTGCTGGGCCGGGCACCTTCCGCTCGCGGCCACCGTCGCCGCCGCCGGGTTGAGCGTGGTCAGTCTGTGGTGGGTGGTGCCCACGGCGCTGTGCGCCTTCACGGCGGGGTGGCGGCCCGGGCGGACGTGGTCCACGGCGGTGGGGCTGATCGGGGTGGTCGCGGGCGCTGTGGTGGCGGTCGCGGCGGTGCCGTCCTGGATCACCTGGGCCGACCGGTTCGTGGCGGTGGTGGCGGGGGCGGTCGTACTGCCGTGGTTCGTGGGGCGGTTCTGCCGCCAGTACCGGGAGTTGGTCCGGGCGGGGTGGGAGCGGGCCGCGCGGCTGGAGCGCGAGCAGCGGCTGATCGCCGAGCAGGCCCGGCTGCGGGAACGGGCCCGTATCGCCCAGGACATGCACGATGTGCTGGGCCATGAGCTCAGTCTGATCGCCCTCTCGGCCGGAGCCCTCAAGCTGGCGCCCGGGCTGGCGGACGGCCACCGGGAGGCCGCCCGGGACATCAGGGCCAGGGCGGCGGCCGCCGTGGACCGGCTCGGCGAGGTGATCGGCGTCCTGCGCCAGGAGCAGGACGGAGCGCCACCCGAGCCGGGCGGCGCCGGGGTGGCGGAGCTGGTCGAGCGGGCGTCGGCGTCGGGGCTCACGGTCCGGCTGCGGACCGACGGCGGGCCCGGCGAACTGCCGTCGGACGTGGCGCGCGCCGTGCACCGTGTGGTGCAAGAGGCGCTGACCAATGTGGCCAAGCACGCGCCCGGCGCGGAGGCGGCCGTGCGGGTCCGGCATACGGCGGAGAAGACCGAGGTCCGGGTGACGAACGGCCCCGCGCCCACCGCCGTCGCCGTCCGCTCGGGCGGTGCGGGCTTCGGTCTGATCGGCCTGGACGAGCGCGTCGGGCTGGCGGGCGGCACCTTCGGCTACGGCCCCGAGTCGGGCGGTTTCGCCGTCCGCGCCACGTTTCCCCGTACCCCCGCGGCGCGGCGAGCGGCGCAGGCCCCGCCTCACACCCCGGACGTCCCCGACAACGCGGACGGCACCGATGCCCCCGGCAGCGCGGACGGCGCGGTGGCGGATGACCACCGGCGTGCCCGCCGCCGGCTCGGCCGCACCCTCCTCGCGGCCCTCATGGTGCCCCTGGTCGCGGGCGCCCTGCTGATCGGGGCGCTGCGGGTGTGGGACACCCTGAGGGCCCGGGAGTCGGTGCTGGCCCCGGACGACTACGCCCGGCTGCGCATCGGACAGGACCGTGACCGGATCACGGAGTATCTGCCCGAGCGCCAGACCGGCCACCGGCCCACGGCGGCCGAACCGAGGGGAGCCGGTCTTGTCTGCGAGTACTACGCGATGACCGCCGATCCCTTCGACGACCGGTCCGGGGACGTGTACCGGCTGTGTTTCCGGCACGGCACCCTGGTGACCGCCGACGCCTTCACCGGGAAGGGCGTCCGATGATCCGGGTCCTGATCGCCGACGACGAGCCGATGATCCGCGCGGGCATCCGGGCCGTGCTCACCACCGATCCGGACATCACCGTGGTCGCCGAGGCCGACGACGGCCACCAGGCGGTGGAGCTGGTGCACCGCCACCGCCCCCGGGTGGCGGTGCTGGACATCCGTATGCCCGGCACCGGCGGTATCGAGGCCGCCCGGGAGATCCACCGGACGGCACCGGCCACCGGCGTCATCATGCTGACCACCTTCGGCGAGGACGACTACATCCTCCAGGCACTGAGCGGCGGCGCCACGGGCTTCCTCATCAAGTCCGGTGAACCGGAGGAGCTGATCGCGGGGGTGCGCGCGGTGGCCGATGGCGCCGCCTATCTGTCACCGAAGGTCGCGGCCCGCGTCGTGGCGCATCTCGCCTCCGGTGGCGCGGGGGCCCTGGCCGACCGCCGCACCGCCGCCCGCGAGCGGGTCGGCGCCCTGACCGCCCGGGAGCGTGAGGTGCTGGCCCTCCTCGGCGGTGGGCTGTCCAACGGTCAGATCGCCCGTCGGCTCCATGTGGTGGAGGGAACGGTCAAGGCCCATGTGAGCTCGATCCTGGCCCGGCTGGGCGTGGAGAACCGGGCGGCCGCCGCCGTGGTGGCCCATGAGGCCGGAATCCTTCCCCCACCGGCGTCCGAACAGCACTGACACCGCCCGAGCGGCCGGACGACTCGCGATGACCAGCGTCGCCACCACCACGGCGGCGCCCAGGAGCGCACCGGCGGCCACATCGTGCGGATAGTGCACCCCCACCGCCACCCGCAGCAGCGCCACCACCCCCGCCATCGGCAGCGCCACGGCGGCGAGACGGGGCCTGAGCACCGTCAGCCCGACCGCGATCCCGGTGGCCAGGGTGGCGTGGTTGCTCGGAAACGACCAGTCCCCCGCCTCGGGGCACTCCGCCAACGCCGCGACTCCCCGTACCGCCCGGCACGGCCGCTCCTCGTCCGCCACCAGCTTCACCGCCTCGCTGACCGCGTAGGCGGCCACGGTGCCGATACCGGTGAGGCCGACTCCGGCCACGCCGGAGGCGTCCGCGCGCCGGAAGGCCGACCACCCCGTCCACAGCAGCAGCAACCCCAGCGCCACCAGCGTGCCCGCGGTGGCCATCTCCAGCAGCGACCCCGCCCACGCGGGCGCCCCGGCCACCGCATCGGTCACCTCGCGGTACACCGACGCCGAGGCGCCGCGCGTGACCTCCACCCGATCCGCGTCGCCCAGCCCACCGGGCGACAGCCACATCACCGCTCCCGCCCCGGCGGCGCACAGCGCCACCGAGACCAGCAATCGACGGCCGAAGCCGTATCGCGTCCTTGATTCCATGGCCAGTGACCGTAGGAACGGCGAAGGCCCGCCACCTCTGGCGAACGGCGAGGACGAGCACCTGACCTTCGTCGGGGTTGACACCCCGGCGGGCTCACGGAAGCGCCACGTCGGCCCGTCATGTCACCAGGGCACGACACCCCCGTCGTCGAAGAAGCCGCCGCGCGGCCCGTCGTCCGGCAGGGTGGCGAGCCGGATCGCTGTCGCGGCGCCCTCCTCGGGCGTCCGCGGCGCGTTGAAGCCGGTGAAGTCGGTCGCGACATAGCCGGGGCAGGCGGCGTTCACGATGACGTTCGTGTCGGCGAGTCGGCGGGCGTACTGTGCCGTGACGCTGTTGAGCATCGACTTCGACGGTGCGTACGCGGCCATGATCGGGCCGGTCTGCAGGGTCAGCGAGCCCATGTTGCTCGACATGTTGACGATGCGCGGCGCGTCCGCGCGGCGGAGCAGCGGGAGCATCGCGTTCGTCACCCGGACGACCCCGAATACGTTGGTGTCGAGGACGGTGCGCACGACGTCGAGGTCGAGCGTCGTCGGATCTTGTGCGCCCCCGTCGGTCCGGCCGGCGATGCCCGCGTTGTTGACGAGCACGTCGAGCCGTCCTGCCGTCTCCTCGATTGCGGCCGCTGCCGCCGCGACGCTGTCATCGGAGGTCACGTCGAGCGCCACCCCCCATGCGTCGATGTCCGCGGCACGCAGACGCTCCACGGCCTCCTTGCGCCTGACATCGTCGCGGGCGCCCACGGCGACCGTGAAGCCGATCGCTCCGAGCCCCTGTGCGATGGCGAAGCCAATTCCCTTGTTCGCGCCGGTGACCAGCGCGATCTTCGTGTTGTTCACCCGATCCATGCTCGACGCATCGCGCACGCGCTGTCCAAGACCGATTGGGCAGGCTGTGATACTCGCCGGGTATCAGGCGGTAGGCTCCATCCGTGGACGACCTCGAGACCCGTCAGCTCCGCTACTTCGTCGCCGTCGCCGAGGAACTGCACTTCGGACGGGCCGCCGATCGGCTCGGGATCGCGCAACCGCCGCTCTCCCGCGCGATCCGCCAGCTGGAGCAGCGGCTCGGTGTCCGGCTTCTCGACCGGGACCGTCGTGGAGTGGCGCTCACCGACGCCGGCAGGGTGCTGCTCCGGGAGGCCCACGTGGCCCTCGACGCGGTCGCGGCCGCTGCGCGCCGGACCCGGCGTGCCGCGGATCCGAAGCGTCCGCTGGTGCTCGTCACGAAGGCCGGAGCCTCCCACGAGCTGCTGCAACGGCTCCTCGACGCGCTGGCGAGCGAACCCGGTGCGGCACCGGTCGAGGTCCTCCTGTGTGAGGTCGGCGAGCAGGCAGGGCTCCTGCGCGACGGGCGCGCCGACGTGGCACTGATGCACCGGCCGTTCGACGACCTCGCCGGGTTCGACACCGAGGACCTCCACACCGAAGGCCAGATCGCGCTCCTTCCCGCGGGGCATCCGCTCGCGTCACGCGATCGGCTCACGCTGGCGGAGGTCCGCGATGTACCGGACCTGCCGATCGCTCGATGGCCCCGGCTCGACGGGTCCTACCCGGACGGGCCCGGTCCGGAGGTGCACACCCAGTCACAGCTCGCCCAGCTCGTGGCGCTCGGCAGGACGCTGCTCGTCATCCCGGCCTCCAGCCGTGCCTGGCAGTGGCCCGATCACGTCGCGGTGCCCGTCGTCGACGCGCCGGACGTCACCACGGTGATCGCCTGGCCACCCAGCAGCCGTTCCCCGGCGGTCGCCTCACTCGTCCGCTCGGCGGCCGGGCTCCACGGCACCACGCTGCCCGCGTCCGCGCGCTGAGAACCTCCTTACGCTGACCTGTTGCGCGTCACCCCGAGACCGGGGAACCCCTCGCGTGCGGGTCTGGCCCTAGCTCCAGCTTGGCCCGGAACGTCGGCGGCGCCGCGCGCTCCGCGGTCTCGGCCCCAGCTCGGTCTCGGTCGCATCCTCGCCGGTGTCCGCGGCCAGGGCGGTGGGCGCCGCTCCAGGGGTGTTTGGGGGTGCTGCGGACCGCGCTGCTACCGTGCCTGATTGCCCGGAGGCCCTGGTCGCCCCCGTGATCGGCGCGAACCCCCTCACTGACGACAGTGCCGTCATTCGCCGTGAACATCTGCGAGCGCTGGCCACCAACTGCTGCTGAAACGCGGGCTCTGGTCCATGAACCTGGCTCCCCTCATCAGGCCCCTTGGAATGGAACGTCTAGGCTGGCGCGGTGACTGATGAGCAGGAGCGGGCGCAGCCGTCGGGAGTGTGGGCCACGGCGGTGGGGGTGGCCAGGGTGCGGGCGCTGGAGACCGAGCGGGAGAACGCGCTGTTCCGCGACCCACTGGCACGGGCATTCGCCACCGCCGGCGGCCTGTGGCCCTCCTCGCCGCCGCTGCCCGATGACGAAGCAGCGCGACGCCGCCGACGGGCCGTGTCGTACTCCATCGTCATCAGGACGAAGTTCCTCGACGACCTGTTGCAGCAGGCCTCCGCGTCCGGAGTCCGGCAGGTCGTGCTGCTCGGCGCCGGCATGGACAGCCGGGCCTTCCGGATCGACTGGCCCGAGGGCACCCGGCTGTTCGAGGTCGACACCGCCGCGCCACTGGACTTCAAGGCTTCGGTGCTGCGCCAGGAGCGGGCCGTCGCACGCTGCGAGCGGATCACCGTCGCGGTGGATCTGCGTGCGGACTGGCCAGGCGCGCTGGCCGCCGCGGGGCACGACCCGACCGTGCCGACCGCGTGGATCGCCGAAGGACTGCTGATCTATCTGCCCGAGGACGCGGTGGAGCTACTGCTGGCCCGGATCAGCACGCAGTCGGCGACAGGCAGCCGGATGGGGCTGACATTGGGCTCGCGCGGCGTGATCGAGCGCTTCGGCGCGGACGCCGCGCCGGGATCGGCGGCGTCCATGTGGGTCTCGGAGATGCCCGACGACCCGGTGGGCTGGCTGGCCGGGCACGGCTGGGAGGCCGACAGCCACACCCTGCGCGAGCGCGCCGCCGCCTACGGCCGTCCGATCAGCACCCCGGCGCAGCGCGAGGAGCGGCCCGGCGGACTGATCTCGGCGGTCCGCCGGTAGAGCGCCTCCCGGTTCCCTACACCGAACTGGCGGCCTGTCTGTCCCGCTGGGCTCTGCTCTCCGACGCCGGGACCGGCGCAGCACTTGCCTCACTACGGGCCACGGGTATGGCCCTGTACCTCCTCGGCGGCTTTCACCGCTGGCAGCTCCTGGCCTCCTGGCTCACCGCTCCCGACCGCCAGCCCGGCGTCCGCCGCCTGCTCACCGAGCACCTCCTCCCGGCCGACCCGCACCCCGCGAACGGACCCGGGCCGGGAACGGCCGGGCGCCAACGACCTTGCGCTGAGCGGCGACGGCTTCGCCGCACGTGAAGACCCAACACCCCCGTGACATCGGTGCGGCTCACCTGCGTGGACTGGCTTGGGCGAGACGCGTGGGCTCGGTTCGTTGGGGCCTGGCGCTTGGGAATCCTTCGAATGTGCCGCCTGTTGTGCTGAAAACACGTCCTTTCTCGCGCCCGCAGGAGGCAAACATGTATGGCGACCCGTCGACGGTCCGCAAGATCCTCACCGAGCTGGGCGACACCTGGGCTGTCGTGGGCCTGTCGACGAACCAGCGGCGTGCCGCCTACGGCGTCGCCGACGTCCTCCAGCGCTTCGGCAAGCGCGTCGTGCCCGTGCACCCGAAGGCCGAGACGGTGCACGGCGAGCGGGGGTACGCCTCGCTCGCCGAGATCCCCTTCCCGGTCGACGTGGTCGATGTCTTCGTCAACAGCGAGCTGGCGGGCCCGGTCGCCGACGAGGCCGTGACCATCGGCGCCAAGGCCGTCTGGTTCCAGCTCGACGTCATCGACGAGGCCGCGTACGAGCGCACCCGCGCTGCCGGGCTCGCCATGGTGATGGACCGCTGCCCGGCCATCGAGATTCCCCGGCTGGGCTGACCTGCGCCGACGTACCGTTGTCGACATGGACTTCCGCATCGCCGCGGACGAACAGCGCGTCCTCTTCCTGGTTGTCGACCACCTGGACGCCGGCAGCGCACCCACCGTCGATGACCTGTCCAGAGATGCGGGTGAGGATGTCGGCCGGGAGGTGGCGGCCCTGCGTTCCAAGGGCTGGATCCTCGTGCGGCACATCGACGACCGCTTGACGGTTGTCGCCCTGTCCCCCTTGGCGGTGACAGCCGTCAGGAACCTGTTTTACGGCCGTCGCGAGCCATGAGCAAGCCCCGCCCGGCGCCACGGGGGAAGCGCACGGACGGGGCCACTATGAGGTTGTTCAGCTACGGGACGACGCCTTTACCGCCGCACCTGTTGCACGGAACGGCGTAGGCTATCCCGCCGACCGCGACGACCGTCGCCGTCATCCGCGGCCCTCGTCGGCGCGTACATCCGCACGCGTTCGCGGGACGAGGTTGCGGCCCGCGAAGCTGGTTGACGACAGCCACGAGCCCTCTCCGATCAGGGTTCACCCACTGTATCGACATAGCCACCTCCCGTGACGATGCTACGCGCCGTCACTCCCTCGGTCAGCCAGTCGTCAGTTCGGTCCGCTCGGACCGTCACCCTCGCCGCTTCCCGTGCAACTCCCCTCCGGACCGCCGGGGCTGTGCTGGCAGTGAGCCGCGACCGGGATGGAGGTGTCTTCCGGTGCGAGCCACAGCGCGTCGTCCACGGTGAACCCCATGGATACGATCTGCGCTTGAGTCTTCGTCAGTGCCTCGGGGATGCGGTTCTCCGGGTCCGGCTGCTCCGGGACGTGGTGGACGAACCTTCCGACCTTGTTGCACAGCCGCTGGTAGATGCGGGTGTGGAGGATGAGCGCGTGCCATCCCTCGTCGACGACCCTGGACGGCGTCAGCGGCTCAGGAGCGTTCGCGACGGCCGCCACGTACTTCACCGCCTCGTCGACGACGCGCCCCGCCAGAGCGGGATTCATATCGGAGTTGTTCCGCATGACCGTATCGACGACGGATGCACGATCCTCGTCGGACAACAGAGCTGTACCGTGGCTCATGCGCGTGCCTCTTCTCTGTGAGTGGTGCGCTGCCCTCGTCCCGGCCACTGGCCTCCAACCATCCGGCTGGGACGAGGCTGTATGTGCTTTCGGTCCCCGCCCTTCATCCCGTCGCACGTCACCGGGAATCGGAGCGGGGACCACGGTCCGGAAGAAGCCGACCAAGGTACTTCCGGACCGCTTCCTGCCTGCCGGACTTTCCAGCGCCCGACAAGCAGGGGCTTGATGCGGGGGCCCTGAGATCGTCCCTTCCACGTCCCAAGGACCCCCGTCGACGGCGTGGGCATGACGCGCGAGGTGCGTTCGCCGCCGATCCTCGTCCCCGTCGGCCGCGCCTGGCCTCGTGGGAGACGAGGAAGTCATCAGGCGAGGCGTCTTGCGTCCTCCTGGAGCCGCAACAGTCGTCGCTGTCGGTCCTCCGCGACCATGATCACGTCGGATAGAGCAAGCTGAAGCAGCTTGATCGCGGCTTGCGCGTCTTCAAGCGATGTCGACGGATCCGCCAGGTACCGCGACGACGCCTTGATGGCTGCGCGCCCCCGGTCCTCGAACGACGTCGCGGCTTCCTCACAAGGCGTCATGTTCATGGTGCGGGTCAGCGCTTCTCGGCACGGCAGGTAGTCGACGCCCCTGCCAGGGAACCAGGTCATGCCGTCGCTCCGTTGTGACGAACCAGCGTCACGCCCGGTCCGACCCGCTCCCCGCTGGCGCGAAGTCGACGCAACGCGGCGTCTCGGGAGCTGGGCGGCACCGAACCCCCGTCGATGGCCACACACGTACCGTTCACGTCGCTGACAAGCTGACGCATCTGGGCGCGGCCCCTCTCGTCGTAGGCGATCCGCTCCCAACTCGCCACGAGGCAGACAGCGTTGAACCCCTGCCCCTCGTGCTTCATGGCAGCGACCATGCCGATCCAGAACGGCCGACGCTCGGCCACGGCAGCGTCTCCGCGGTCTACCCATTGGCCAGCGACCCTCCACCCCAGCCGCGCGGCGTATTCCCTGCAGAGGGCGATACGGGTGTCCAGCCGGTCCGTCTGGCGCGTGGCCTCGCGGTCGTAGATGAATGCGAGGGTGGCTGATTTCGTTGCGTCGCTGTCCATGCTCATACTGTCGCCCTCGTGGCGGGACGTTTGAACAGCCAGGGAGGGGACAGCCAGGACAGCTTCGCGCTATGGTCCCAAGTGTCCCGAACGTCCGGGGGAGGAACCTTGAACGAAGCCCTTCGAGATGCTATGGCCGAGGCTGAAGTATCCACCAACCGCCTCGCTCGTATGGTGGGAGTGTCCACCAAGACCGCGGAGCGATGGTTGAAGGACCCTGGTCGGGCTCCACACCCCGATACGAGGTCTGCCGTCGCTAAGGCGTTAGGAGCAGATGAGGGCATGTTGTGGCCAAGGGCAGCCAAGTCGGTTGTCAAGACGGGGGCCAGCCGCGAGATCATCCAAGCCTATCCATACCGCAATGCCTGCCCCACGGCCGTGTGGGGACAACTGATCGACGCCGCGTCGCACTCCATCACGTTTGCCGGATATACCAACTACTTCGTGTGGCAAGAGCAACCGAGGCTCATCGATCGCCTGGCGGCCAAGGCTGCGGCCGGCTGTAACGTGCGCTTCCTCGTCGGCGACCCGGAATCTGATGTGACGCGACGTCGGGAAGAGATCGAGGGCGTCCCACTCACCGTCAGCACACGGATTCGGATTACGCTTGATGCGCTGTCGAAGCTGAAGCACCTTGACGGCGTCGATGCTCGGTTCAGTGACGAGCACATTGCCTTGTCTGTATTCAGCTTCGATTCCGAAATGCTGGTGACTCCACACTTGTCGAGTCTCCTCGGCCATGAGTCGCCGATGCTGCACCTGCACCGGATGGGCGACAATGGTCTCTACGACCGGTTCGCCGGCCACGTGTCCGCACTTTGGGAGGGCGGACGACCCGTCTGGGAGTAGCGCCGAAACGCAACTAGCCCCGTCGGATGGCCCCGACGGGGGCTGTTGTGGTGCGAGATCCCCGGCTCGGCTGAGCCACACCGCCGCGATCGCCGGCCCGGGCGGGTTCAGGCGCCGACGGCGCCGGGCGCGCCCAGGCCCTCCAGGACCACCGCGCCCGGCAGGCCGGCCAGCAGCTTGCCCGGGACGATGAGTTTGCCGCGGCGGGTGCCGCTGCCGATGAGGGCGTAGGGGATGTCGGCCACGGCGGAGTCCACCAGGAGCGGCCAGGTGGCGGGCAGGCCGATTGGGGTGATGCCGCCGAACTCCATGCCGCTTTCGCCCGTCGCCGTGTCCATCGGGGCGAACGACGCCTTGCGCGCGCCGAGATGGCGGCGCACCACGCCGTTGACGTCCGCGCGGGTGTGGGCGAGGACCAGACAGGCGGCCAGGGTGGTCTCACCGCCCCGCTTGCCCGCGACGACCACGCAGTTGGCGGACTGTTCCAGCAGCCAGGGGCCGTAGTTCTCGACGAGTACGGCGGTGTCGGCCTTGTCCGGGTCGGTGTCCACGAACAGCACCTGATCCACCGGCTCCGAGCCACGCCAGCCGCTCAGCGCGTCGGCGACGGGAGCGGTCAGCAGATCCAGGCACTCGACGGCGGGCCGGACCTCGTCGAAGGCATCCATCGGCGTACTCATGCCGTCAAACTAGCAGGCCGGGAGAGGGGTGAGGGGGCGGGCCCGGCGGCCTCAGCGCGCGGGCGGTACGGAGACCGCCATGGTCATCTCCACCGGCGCCGTCCCCTCGTTGCGATAGGTGTGCGGAGTGTTCGCCTCGAACGCAGCGGAGGTGCCGGCCGGGACGGTGTGCGCCTCGCCGCCGAGCACCAGGGTGAGCTCGCCCGCCGTCACATGGATCAGCTCGACCGTGCCGGACGGATGCGGATCGGAGACGCTCTCGTCGCCGGGCATCAGCCGCCATCCCCACATCTCCAGCGGACCGTCGGCCTCGGTGCCGACGAGCAGCGTCGTGTAGCTGCCCGCTTCGGTGGACCACATCCGCACCGCCTGCTCGGGCGGGACGAAGGTCACCCGCGGTCCGTGCTCGTAGTCGAGCAGTGTGGTGATGCTCACGCCGAGCGCGTCCGCGAGCTTGACCGTGGTGCCCACGCTCGGATTCGTACGGGCCTGCTCGATCTGGATGATCATGCCCCGGCTCACCCCGGCGCGGGCCGCGAGGGTGTCGAGAGTGAAGCCGCGTTCGTTGCGCCACCGCTTGAGGTTGCGGGCGAGCGACTGCGTGAGCTGATCGAGGTCCGTCACGGTCTGGTCCGTCCAAAATAGTGAATGGCGTAGTCGAGTGCAGTGAACTACTGTGGGCTGTACTCCCACGTCCACCACACTGTACGGCGAGGTTTTCACCATGTCCGCACTCTTCGCGCTTGCCACCAGCCTGCTCTGGGGGCTGGCCGACTTCGGCGGAGGGTTGCTCACCCGGCGCACACCCGCGCTCACCGTGGTCGTCGCCTCCCAGATCATCGCGATGACCGTCCTCGGCGCCATCGTGGTGGCCACCGGCGGATGGTCAGAGGCGGGCCCGCAGCTGTGGTTCGCGGCGGCGGCCGGTGTGGTCGGCCCGGCCGCGATGCTGTGCTTCTACCGGGCCCTCGCACTCGGCCCGATGGGCGTTGTCTCCCCGCTCGGCGCGCTCGGCGGGGTCATCGTGCCGCTCGGCGTCGCGCTGGTGCTCGGCGAGCGGCCCGGGCTGCTGCAGGTCTCGGGGGTCGTGGTGGCGGTCGCGGGCGTGGTCCTGGCGAGCGGTCCGCAGACCGGCGGTGCGCCCGTCCAGCGGCAGACGCTGCTGCTCACCCTGGTCGCCGCGCTCGGCTTCGGCTCGGTGATGGCCCTGATCGCCGAGGCGTCGACCACGCTGACCGGGCTCTTCCTCGCGCTGTTCGTCCAGCGGGTGTGCAATGTGGCGGTCGGCGGCACCGCGCTCTTCGTCTCCGTACGGCGCGGCAACCCCGGGCTGCCGGAGGGCGGGATGGGCGTGGTGTGGGCCTCGCTGCCCGCGCTCGCCTTCGTGGGCCTCGCCGACGTGGCCGCGAACGGCACATACAACCTCGCCGCCCACCACGGTCCGGTGACGGTCGCCGCGGTGCTCGCCTCCCTCTACCCCGTGGTGACCGCCCTCGCCGCCCGCGGACTGCTCGGCGAGCGGCTGCGCGTGGTGCAGGCCACAGGCGCCGGACTCGCCCTGGTCGGGACGCTGCTGCTGGCCACGGGCTGAGCGGCCCGCGGCCCGGCCCCGCCATGCATGGGCGGCCCGACTCCACCCCGCCCCGCCATGCATGGGCGGCCCGACTCCACCCCGCTCTGTCATGCATAAGCCGACGTGCCCCAGGAACCCACTACGCCATGGGGCACGTGATCGAGAAGTTGTATGTGATGCGAGCCGAAGCCCGGGGGATCGCGGACGCGGCGGTGCGGGCGTGGCGGGGACCAGGGCGGGAGCGGGACCTGGTCGTGCAGTCGCTGAAGGCGGCCGGGGCTGCCACGCTCGCCTGGGCGGTCTCGGGGTGGTGGCTGCAGGATCCGGTGGCGCTGATGGCGCCGTGGGTGGCCGTGGTCCTGGTGCAAGCCACCGTCTACCGCTCGCTGTTCAAAGGGTTGCAGCAACTGGTGGCCATCGCCGTCGGCACACTCCTGGCGGCCGGAACCGAAGCCCTGACGGGGAACACCCTGGCCTCGGTGGCCCTGGTCCTGCCGGTCGTGATGCTGCTCAGCAACTGGCCCCGCCTCGGCGACCAGGGCATCTACGGGCCCACCACCGCGCTGTTCACCCTCACCTCGGGCCCGGTGTCCGGCCTCACGGTCTCCCACCGGCTGCTCCAGGCGCTGCTGGGCGCCGCGATCGGCATCGCGGTCAACGCGCTGGTCTTCCCGCCGGTCCATCTGCGGAACGTACGGGAGAACCTCAGCAGACTGGCGCGCGGGACGGAGGAGACCCTGACGGGCATCGCCGAAGGGCTGGCCCAGGAGGACTGGTCCGAGGACACGGCCGCCGGCTGGCGACGCCTGGCCGACCAGCTCCAACAGCGGCAGGAGAGCCTGCGGTCCGCTCGACAGTGGAGCCACGAGAGCCTCCGGCTGAATCCCAGACTGCCGTGGAAGTCGCGCCGGAATCTGCCGCCGCTTCCCTCCGAGAACGAGGATCAGCGATGGGGCGCGATCGTGGCCCAGGTCGGCACCGTCGTCGACACCATGATCGACATCGCGGACGAGAACCGCACCATCCCCACCCCCGACCAGCAGCCGCTGCGCGACTACGGCCGCCTTCTCGCCGATCTGGCGAGCGCCTGCCGGGTCCGGGCGGATCTGATCTGCCTGTCCGCCCCCGCCGAGGACGCCCACGCCCGGCTGGACGAGGCCCTGGACTCCGTGGAACGGCGCCACAACGCCCTGCACAAACAGCTCACCGACGAGCGCAGCGTCTCCGCCGCCACCACCGCCGTCCTGGGCACCCTGCTGATCCAGGCCCAGAACATCTGGCATGACATCGCCCCGGAGACCTGGCCCCGCGCCACCGCCGGGGCATAGCACCCGGCCGTCGGGGTACACCGCTGCAGTCCCCGCGGTGGTGTCGGGGCGGAGTGTGAGGAGTGGTGCCCATGAAGCCGATCGGCCACGCACGGCCGGGATTCCCCTGCTGGGTGAGTCTCGCCGCCCCCAGCCTCCAGGCGGCGCAGAAGTTCTACACCGCGGTGCTCGGGTGGACCTGGCGCCCCACCGGGGTGGGTGAGGAGTTCCGTACGGCGCTGTTCGGCGGCGCGCCGGTGGCCGGGGTCGGAGCGCTCGCGAGCAGCCTTCGGAGCGCGGCCGCCTGGACACCGTTCTTCGCCGTGGAGGACGCGGACGCCACCGCGGCACGGATCCATGAGCGGGGCGGCACCGTCGGCGTCGGTCCGCTCCCCTTCGGCCCGGGCCGTCGCGCCGCGCTGGCCGCCGACCGCGACGGCGCCGTCTTCGGCTTCTGGGCGGGGGAGGCGCTGCCCGGCTGGCCGTCGGGTCCGGACGGCGCCCCGGCCTGGCTGGAACTGCGGACGCGCGACGCGTTCGCGGCCGCCCTCTTCTACGGCGAGGTCTTCGGCTGGGCGTCCCCGGAGAGCAGCTGCTCGGTCGAGTACGAGAACGACGAGGTCATTGTGCGCGAGGCGGGGCGCAAGCTCGCGGTGGTCCACGGCGGCGCCGTCGAGCAGGCCCCCGACCCGGAGGTCCGGCCGCGCTGGTACGTCCACTTCCGCGTCCCCGATGTGACGGCCGCGGTGGCGGCGGCCCGTGCCGCCGGAGGCACGGTCGCCCTCGCGCCGACCGCCTCCCCCGCGGGCCGTCAGGCGATCCTGCGCGACCCGGACGGCGGGCTGTTCACCGTCACCGCCGCCTGACGGACGACCCAAACCGGCTCGCCCCGCCCCGCCCCGGCTCCTCGCCCTGGCCCGCCTCGGCCCGCCCCGGCTCGGCGTATGGCGGAAAGACGGCGCGGACCGGTGAGGAAGCCGGTCCGGCCGGGAAGCCGTGGTGGCGACGGGCGCGCGGGAACACCCTGCCGTCCGGACTGTCGGCAGGACGGAGAGCGGTGATGGCCACCACGGCGGACGAAACAAGGGCCGGTCTGCCCACACCGCACACCATCCGGCTGCCGGGGATCGTGCTGGGCGTGGGGCTCGGCGGATTCCTCGACGGGATCCTGCTGCACCAGCTGCTGCAGTGGCACCACATGCTCAGCAGCACCAACCACGACCGCATCGGGGTCAGGTACTACAACCCGCACACCGTCCCCGGGCTGGAGATGAACACCGTGTGGGACGGGATCTTCCACGCCGTGTGCTGGATCGCTGTCCTGCTGGGGCTGGCGATCCTCTACGCCCGGGTCACCCACGACCGGCGCCGGGTGTGGGGCTCGCGCGTCCTATGGGGCTGGATCCTGGTCGGCTGGGGCCTGTTCAACCTGGTCGAGGGGGTGCTGGACCACCAGATCCTCGGCATCCACCATGTCCACAGCGGCCCGGAGCAGGCGTGGTGGGACGCCGGTTTCCTGATCCTGGGCGCCCTTCTGGTGGCCGGCGGCTATCTGCTGCAGCGCGGCGGCGCGCCCTCCGGCCCCGAGGCGCCCCGCGCCACCGGGCACGGGTGATGGGTGGCGGCGCGGCGCATCCCGGCCATGGACACGGCGGGGGCGGGGGCGGCGGCCCTCTGGACGTATGGCTGCCGGCCCTCGCCCTGCTGGTGTGTGCCGCCGCCTACGCGCTGGCGGTCCGCCGCGCCCGTCGCCGCAACCCCGCCCAGGGCTGGCCGACCACGCGCTCGATGAGTTTCGCGGCCGGGCTCTTCCTCCTGGCCGTGGCGCTGCTTCCGCCCCTCGCGCCGATCGCCCAGCGGGACTTCTGCGGCCATATGGTCCAGCATCTGCTGCTCGGGATGTACGCACCTCTCGCGCTGGTGCTCGCGGCGCCGGTCACCCTGCTGCTGCGCGCCCTGCCCCCGCACCGCGGCCGGCGGCTGACAACCGTGCTGCGCTCCCGCCCCGCGCGGCTGCTCGCCCACCCCGTCACCGCGCTGCTGCTGACCACCGGCGGGCTGGTGCTGCTGTACTTCACTCCCCTCTACGACACCGTCATGGGCCGGCCCGGGTGGCACTGGCTGACGCACGCCCATTTCCTGCTCTCGGGCTGGCTGTTCGCGTATGTCATCGCCGGTCCCGACCCGGCGCCCGTCCGGCCCGGTGTGCCGGCCCGGCTGGTGGTCCTCGGCGTCGCCATCGCGGCCCACGCCACCATCGCCCAGTTGTTGTACGGGGGCTTCTGGGTCGAGGTCCACGCCCCGATCGCCGAGGTCCAGGGCGGCGCGGAGATCATGTACTACGGCGGCGACGTCGCCGAGCTCCTCCTGGCCGCGGCCCTCGTCGCCACCTGGCGTCCCGTACGGACCCCTCGGAGTGCGTACGGGACACGGCTACGCTCGGTGCGCCGCCCGACCGGGCGGCTCGAGGAGGGGGATGCGTGATGGCGGACCGTGAGGACCAAGACGGAGTGGTGGTGTACTGGCGGCCGCTGTGCCCGTTCTGTATGCACCTGCGCACGCGGCTGCGCCTCGCCCGGCTGCGGCACACCGAGGTGAACATATGGAGGGATCCGGAGGCGGCCGCGTTCGTCCGCTTGGTCGCGGACGGGAACGAGACCGTGCCGACCGTGACGGTGGCCGGCCGGCCCATGGTGAACCCCTCGATGGGTGAGCTGATGGAGGCGGTCAGGACCCACGCCCCGCACGTCCTGTCCAAGGACGGATGAGGGGTGTCGTACCCGGCGGACTGGGGTACCCGCCCCGCAAGCCGTCGGCGTACCCCCGGGGGAACTCGGTGGCCAGGCCCTTCCGGTCCAGACCACGGGCCGGAAGAGCCGTTCGGCTGATGCGTCGGCTCCGGCCGATGCGTCAGCCGTCAATACCGCCCGTCAGGCGTCGATACCGCCCTCAGCCGTCGATACCGCCGCTCTCGCAGATCTGCCGGGCGAGGTCGCGCAGCTTGACGTTCCGCTCCTGGGACACCCGCCGCATCAGCGCGAAGGCGTCATCCTCGGTGATCTTCAGGCGTTCCATGAGGATGCCCATGGCCTCCCCGATGGTGTGCCGGGTCTCGATCGCCTGCTGGAGCTGGTCGGCGGTGCGGGCGCTGGAGAAGGCGACCGCGCCGTGCGAGGCGAGCAGCCAGCCGGCCGTCTCGCTGGCCTTGGTGAAGGCGGCGGGGCGCGTCGAGTACAGATTCAGGGCGCCGAGGTTCTCCTGTTCGGTGTAGAGCAGGAATCCCATCATGCTGCCGATGCCGAGGTCGCGGGCCTGGCTGACGAAGGCCGGCCAGCGCTCCTCGGGCTGGGTGAAGTCCCTGATCCGGAACACCCGCTCACCGCCCAGCCGACGGGCGGCGTCGAAACAGGGCCCCTCGCCGAGCCGCTCCTGCAGCCGGTCGGAGCGGACCACCAGGCTGTCGGTGGGGGCGAGCGACTCCACCCGCTTGCCGCGGAGCATCAGGATGCCGGCCGCGTCGCAGCCGTCCACGATGTCCACCGCGCACTCGGAGATCCGATCGAGAGTGGCCTCCACGGATTCCTGCGCCAGCAGGTCCCGCGCCATGGTGGCCATGCGCTCGGCGAAAGCTTCCCAGTCCATGACCACCATCCGATCACATCGAACTACTCGGCGCCTCTGAGCGCTTCCCGGTACTGCTTGGCCCGGTCCGCGTACACCTGGGCGTTGAGCTTGATGCCTTCCCGTTCCTCGTCGGTGAGGGGGCGCTTCACCCTCGCCGGCACCCCGGCCACCAGTGAGCCGGGCGGTATCTCCATGCCCTGCGGCACCAGGGCCTGGGCGGCGACCAGCGATCCGGCACCGACCCGGGCGCCGTTGAGGACCGTGGCCCCCATGCCGATCAGCACATCGTCCTCGACCGTGCAGCCGTGCACGACCGCGTTGTGCCCGACGGAGACCCGCTCGCCGATCGAGACCGGGAATCCGGGGTCGACGTGCACAGTGCAATTGTCCTGGATGTTGCTGTCCGCGCCGAGGACGATGGGGCCGCCGTCGCCCCGTAGCACCGCCTGGTACCAGATGCTCGATCCCGCGGCGAGCACGACCTCGCCGATCACCACCGAGGTGGGGGCCACGAACGCCTCGGGCGCGATCTGTGGCTCCTTACCGCCGATTCCCATGATCAAGGCGTCGTGCACCGTCTCTCCCACCTGGTCGTCCCCTTCATATTCCCCACCCTGGCCGGTCCACCGCTTCGACCGGCGGCCGCCTCAGTCGCCGGCCCGGACCGGCTCCGGCTCGGCCGTCTGGGAATCGGCCGTCGTGACCGCGGCGGCGGGCTTGGCCTTCTTGGAGCGCCACTTCATGACGAGCATCGAACCGAGGCCGAAGAGCAGGGCCAGTACGAGCCCGAGCCAGGAGAAGCGCTTGAGCCAGTCCTCGGCGACCTTGCCCAGGGAGTAGATGACCGCGGTGGTGCCACCGGCCCAGATGATGCCGCCGAGCACATTGGCGATGAGGAACTTCCAGTACGGCATCTGCAGCACACCCGCGAGCGGACCCGCGAAGATGCGCAGCAGCGCGATGAAACGGCCGACGAAGACCGCCCACATGCCCCACTTCTGGAAGGAGCGCTCTGCGGTCGCCACATGTTCGGCGCTGAAATGCTTGGGGAATTTGCGGCCCAGCCAGGTGAGGAGTGGCTGTCCCCCCTTGCGGCCGATGAGATAGCCGATGGAGTCGCCGATCACCGCGCCCGCGATGGCGCTGGCGCCGAGGATGTAGGGGTTGATGTGGTCCTGCGAGGCCGCCAGCAGCGTCGCGCTGACGAGGACGATCTCACCGGGAAGCGGGATTCCCAGGCTCTCCAGGCCGATGACGAGACCCACCAGCAGATACACGCTGACCGCGGGTACGGTCTCGAGCCATTCCTCGATATGCAACGCCGGTTCCTCCCCGTGTGGCGATCGCTTCCCGGCGTGCGCCGGACGGGAGCGCGGCACACCCCGGGAAGACTACTCAATCGGCACGCGGTCGCCATCATCCCCAGGTCGTGCTCCCGCTCGCGTCGACTCCGGCGAAGGGATGACCGCTCAGGACTGGGGACGTAGGGTCCATACGATGGACATCTCGCCGGTGACCGCGCCGTCCTCCCGGGTGATCGCGATGTTCACCGGGAATTCGGGGCGCTTCCCCGCGTCCAGCTCGGCGACCACCTCGGCGGCGGTCCGGCCGAGGGTGGCGGTCGCGGTGACGGGGCCCTTGGCGAGCTTCTTGTAGCCGATCTCGGCACGCACGGCCAGCGGTACGGCGCGGCCGAGCTGATCGCCGAACGCCGCCAGCACGATCGCGCCGCTCGCGGACTCGGCCAGGGTGAACATCGCGCCCGCGTGGGGCCCGCCGACATGGTTGTGGAAGTCGGGCTGGTCGGGCAGGCGCAGCACCGCGCGCTCGGTCGACGCCTCGAGGAACTCCAGGTTCAGGGTGCGCACCATGGGAACCGTGGCGGCGAGCATCTCACCGACGGAAGGCTGAGTTTCTGACATGCCACGGAAGTTACCACCCAGTAGTAAACGGCGGAAGGGGCGGTTGACGGGGCAGACGTAGCAGCCTTCGTCGGCCCCCTCTATCGTTACTCGCCATGTGGCCAGGACAGCAGCCGCCCGGGGGCGAGCAGAACAACCCGCAAGGTCAGAACCCCTATCAGCAGCCGGGGTACCAGCAGCCGGGATACGACCAGTCCAACCCGTATCAGCAGCCGGGATACCAGCAGCCGAATCCCTATCAGCAGCCTCCCCAGCAGCAGCCGGGACAGCCCGGCCGGCCGGAGCAGCCGGGGTACGGCCAGCAGCCGGGTTACGGCCAGCCGCAGCAGCCCGGCTACGGCCCGCCGCAGGGTCCGCCGCCGCCGGCCGGTCAGCAGTGGGGCGCTCCGTCCGGCCCGCCCGGCGCACCGCAGCCGCCGCGCGACAACAAGAAGCGCACGACGACCATCGCCATCGTCGCGGCGATCGCGGTCGTCGCGGGCGCCGCCATCACCGGTGCGCTGGTCCTGGGCAAGGACGACAGCGACGGCGGTGACGAGTCCAAGGGAAAGGACAAGACGCCCGCCGTCTCCTCGTCCGCTCCGACCTCCGACGAGCCGACCGAGGACCCGGGCGGCGGCGGTGCGGACAACCCGCGCGCCGGCGGTGACGCCACCGACGTCAAGGCGGTCATACCCGGCTGGAAGCCGGTCGTCAGCCCCAAGCGGCACAACGCCTTCGACGTCCCCCCGGGGTGGACGGTCGAATCGCCGGGGCTGAGCACCGGTTTCGAGGACGACAAGGGCAAGCCGCTCGTCGTCATGTCCGCTCCGGCCAGGTACAAGAAGGACTACTGCTCGGTCAAGGACAAGGACGGCTACGTCAACAAGAGCCACGCCGCCGGAGCGGGCTCCAAGGGTGCGCAGGGCGCCAAGAACGAGGCGTCGGCCGCCAAGGTCGAGGCCGAGAACTGGGTCTTCGCCGCCTTCGACCAGGACCAGACCGGGACCCGCAAGGTCACCGACGCCAAGAAGTTCACCAGCGCCCACGGCCTCAAGGGCTACACCGCGTCGGCCACCGTCACCGGGGTGAAGAAGACCGACAAGTGCTCCACCGACGGCAAGTCCGTCACGGTGACCTACACGGACACCAACGGTGACTTCGCGACCTGGGTCCTGTACTCCGTCAAGGGCACCAAGGAAGAGGTCCCGGACGCCACGATCAAGAAGATCATGAGTTCGCTGCGGCCGGTGAAGTCGGAGGTCTCCTGACCACCGCCTGACCGCCGATGACGGCGGCCGGAATACGGTTGGACGCCGGGGCCCGCCCCAGGGATAGTCCCGATGTGACGACTCCTCCGGCCCCGAGCCTCCGACCGCGCCGCCCCGCGTGGGCCGGCCGCAACTACACACTGCTGACCGCCGCCGCCGTGGTGACGGGCCTCGGGAACGCCGGAGCCCTCATCGCGGCGGCGTTCGCGGTGCTGGAGGCCGGTGGGGACGGCGGCGACGTCGGGCTGGTGGCGGCGGCCCGTACGCTTCCGCTGGTCGTCTTCCTGCTGATCGGCGGCGCGCTGGCGGACCGGCTGCCCCGCCACCGGGTGATGGTCGCCGCCAACAGCCTCAACTGCGCCTCGCAGGCGGTCTTCGCCGTGCTCGTCCTGTCCGGCGAGGCGCGGCTGTGGCAGATGGCCGTGCTCTCCGCGCTCGGCGGCACCGGGCAGGCGTTCTTCTCCCCCGCCGCCGAGGGCATGCTGCTCTCCAGCGTCACCGGCGAACAGGCGGCCCGCGCCTTCGCGCTGTTCCGGATGGGCATGAACGGTGCGCAGATCGGCGGGGCGGCGGTCGGCGGCGCGCTGATCGCGGTGGTCGGCCCCGGCTGGATGCTGGCCGTCGATGCCGCCGCGTTCGCGATCGCCGGTGCCCTGCGCGCCCTGCTCGACGTCAGCGCGGTGGCCCGGCGGAAACCCGGGGGCGGCATGCTGCGGGATCTGCGTGAAGGCTGGCACGAAGTCATCGGCCGGCCCTGGCTGTGGTCCATCATCGTGCAGTTCGCCGTCGTCAACGCGGTGGTGGGAGCGGCCGAGTCGGTGTTCGGTCCGCTGGTCGCCGAGGACCATCTGGGCGGCGCGCGCCCCTGGGGGTTCGCGCTCGCGGCGTTCGGCGCGGGCACGGTCCTGGGCGGTCTGCTGATGATGCGCTGGCGGCCGCGCCGGCTGCTGCTCGCGGGCTCCTTGAGCATCCTGCCGCTCGCCCTGCCGGCGGCCGCGCTGGCGGTCCCGGTGGCGATTCCGGCGCTGGTGGTGGTGATGTTCCTGGTCGGGGTGTCGGTCGAGGTGTTCGGGGTGTCCTGGATGACCGCGCTGCACCAGGAGATCCCGGAGGACAAGCTGTCGCGGGTCTCGGCGTACGACTGGTTCGGCTCCGTCGCCATGGTGCCGGTCGCCACGGCGCTCGCGGGCCCGGCCGAGGAGGCATTCGGCCGGTCGGCCTCGCTGTGGGGCTGCTCGGCGCTGATCCTGGCGCTGACCTTGGCGGTGCTGACGGTCCCGGACGTACGGCGGTTGCGCCGGCGCGAGAGCACGCCGGTCATCGAGGGCGGACCCGCCACCACGGACACCGCCCCGGAGCCGGTCAGCCCACGCTGAACGCCCCGTCCGGCGGCTCGGGCGACGGCGTGGCGTCCTCGTCCCGTACCGGCGCCGCGCCGCCGATGAAACGCTCCAGCGCCGCCCCGTACTCGACCCTGGCCGGGAAGGCGTCGGCCGCGGTGCGGCGGGCCAGCACGGCGACCGGCGGTTCGGACTGGGAGGCCACCAGCACGGCGTTGCCGAACCGGCGGCCGCGCAGCACGGACGGCTCCGCGATCAGGGCGAGATGCGCGAACGACGTGCGGTAGGTGGCCAGTTGGGAGCGGAGGAAGGTGAACGGCGCCCCGTCGGCCAGATTCGCGACGTACCACCCGCCCGGCCGCAGCGCCCGGGCCGCGGCGCGGGCGTATTCGACGGAGGTCAGATGCGCGGGCACCCGCGAACCGCCGAAGACATCGGCCACGATGACGTCGGCGGACCCCTCGGGCGCGGACTCCAGCGCCGTCCGGGCGTCCTGCGGCCGCACCGTGATGCCCGCCCCGGACGGCGGCGGAAGGTGCTCGGCGACCAGCTCCAGCAGCCCCCGGTCGGCCTCGATCACCACCTGGCGCGAGCCGGGGCGGGTGGCGGCCAGATAGCGGGGCAGCATCAGCGCGCCGCCGCCCAGGTGCAGAACGTCGAGCGGGGCTCCGGGATCGGCCGCCGCGTCCAGGACATGGGCGATCCGCCGCGCGTACTCGAATTCGAGACGGACCGGATCGTCCAGATCGACATACGACTGCGGGGCGCCGTCCACCGTGAGCAGCCAGGCGTGCGGGCGGTCCAGGTCCGGCATCAGCTTGGCGGTACCGCCGTCCACGGCGCGGCTTACGGGTATCGGCTCGTTCACCGTCTCATTGTGCCGTCACGGGGCTCGCGCCTGGTGCCGTCAGGGGGCTTCGCGGCCTCGCCCGCCCGCCTCCGGCCGGGGAGGCGGGCGAGCGGTGCCGCTTCGTCGTTACGGCTGGTCGAGCACGGTGGTCACCGTGCCCGCGCCCACCGTGCGGCCGCCCTCGCGGATCGCGAAGCCGAGGCCCGGCTCCAGCGGTACGGCGCGGCCGAGCTCGACCGTCATGGTGACGGTGTCACCGGGGCGCGCCACCGCGACGGGCCCGAGGTCCACCGCGCCGACCACATCGGCCGTGCGGAGGTAGAACTGCGGGCGGTAGCCGGTGGACACCGGGGTCCGCCGCCCGCCCTCGGCCGCCGACAGGACGTACACCCGCGCCGTGAAGCGCCGCCTCGGCACGAGGCTGCCGGGCGCGGCCACCACATCGCCACGGCGCACCGCGTCCCGCGCCACCCCGCGCAGCAGCAGCGCGACATTGTCGCCCGCCTCGGCCGCCGCCATGGACTTGCCGAAGGTCTCCACACCGGTGACCACCGTGGCCACCTCGGTGCCGGGCACCTCGATACGGTCGCCGACCCGTACCGTGCCGCGCTCGATGGCGCCGGTGACGACCGTGCCGCGTCCGGTGATGGTCAGCACGTTCTCCACCGGTAGCAGGAACGGGGCCTGGGTGAGGCGCACGGGCGTCGGCACATAGATGTCCACGGCGTCCAGCAGCGCCTCGATCGCCCCGGTCCACCGCGGGTCGCCGTCCAGCGCCCGCAGCCCGGAGACCCGTACGACGGGCGTGGTGTCGCCGGGATAGCCGTGCGCGGAGAGCAGCTCGCGCACCTCGAGCTCGACGAGGTCGGTGAGCTCGGGGTCACCCGCGTCGGCCTTGTTGAGGGCCACCACGATGTGGTCGACGCCGACCTGACGGGCCAGCAGCACATGCTCGGCGGTCTGCGGCATCACCCCGTCGAGTGCGGAGACGACGAGGATCGCCCCGTCGATCTGGGCGGCGCCGGTCACCATGTTCTTGATGAAGTCGGCGTGGCCGGGCATGTCGACATGCGCGTAGTGGCGGGTTTCGGTCTCGTACTCGACATGCGCGATGTTGATGGTGATGCCGCGCGCGGCCTCCTCCGGCGCCCGGTCGATACGGTCCGCCGGTACGTAGGCTCCGCCGGTGCCGCGCTCGCTCAGCACCTTGGTGATGGCGGCGGTCAGCGTGGTCTTGCCGTGGTCGACATGGCCCATGGTGCCGATGTTCAGATGCGGCTTGGTGCGCAGATAGGTCTGCTTGGACATGCGACGGTCTCTCCTCGTCAGCGGGGGTGGGAAGCGCGGACCCCAGAACCTCGCCGACCCTCCCCCTGGGGGATCCGTCGGATTTGTCCGAGGAGGGTCAGCTTCGGGCGCCGTGGAGGCAGACGGCGGGAACGGCGGCGGGCGGATCCGTCGTGAGGGCGGCGACCGCGGCCGGAGCGAGAGAGGGGACGGCAGCCTTCGGCGCGTCCGCGACCGCGGACGTCGGCGTGAGGAAGGCGAGCCGGAACATGCTGTGATCTTCGCGCACTGTACGGTCCGCGTCGAATGGTTTTCGGTGCGTACGGGGCGGGTGGGACCGGTGGTCCGGGAGCGAACGCCCGGTGGCACAGAGGCGCTTGGCCAGCCGCCCGGCCTGCTCGTTTCCGACGCTCGGACCGAGCCCGGCGACTGGTTTCGGACCGTCCGCCGACTGGTTTGAGACGGTCCGCCGACCCTCTGTCGACGGTCTGCCGACAATCGAACGACAACGCGACGACATCACGGCGCCCGCCCGGCTTGGTCGGTTACGCTCCACCGATGCTCGATGTCGCCGCACCGCCCGCGAAACCGGCCACCCGCCGCGCCCGCGCCGTGCTCCTCTCGCCGTGGTCACGGCTGGGGCTGCTCGCCGCGCTGCTCACGGGTTCCGCGATCGCGGTCTGGCTGTGGCAGCCGCAGCGGCTGCTGACCCACGGCTGGCCGGAGCTGTCGGGCGCGACGGCCGTGGTGGTGTTCACGGCCGCGTACGGAGTGGGCACCGCCGCCCTGGTACCCCGGCCGCTGCTGAACCTGGCGGCCGGTGCGCTCTTCGGCATCCAGGCCGGGCTGGTCACGGCCGTCGGCGGCACGGTGATCGGCGCTGGGATCGCCTTCGGTCTCGGCCGGCTGTTGGGGCAGGACGCGCTGCGTCCGCTGCTGCGGGGGCGCTGGCTCACGGCGGCGGACCGGCAGCTGAGCCACCACGGGTTCCGGTCGATGCTGGCGATCCGGCTGTTCCCCGGCGTACCGTTCGCCGCCGCCAACTACTGCGCGGCCGTCTCGCGGATGGGCTGGCCGTCGTTCCTGCTGGCCACGGGGCTGGGCAGTGTGCCGAACACCGCCGCGTACGTGGTCGCGGGCAGCCGCGCCACCACCCCCACCTCACCCGCCTTCCTCCTCGCGCTGGCCTTCATCACGGTGCCCGCCGTCGCGGGGGTGCTGGTGGCCTGGCGCAAACGCGGCCGGCTGCGGCCCGCGGGCCCCGGGGAGCGCCTCGGCGAGGACGCGGCCGCGGGCGAGACGCCGCCGTCGGCCTGACGGCCACCCCGCTGCGGCCGCCGGGGTCCGTCAGCCGCCGGCCGGTCCATGGGCGGAGGCGGAGGCGGCCGCCGCGCGGGCGGACAGCGGCTCGGCGATGTCCTCGAGCGAGCGCTGTTCCGCCGGGATGGCGAGGAAGCCGGCGACGAGCCCGGCGGCGACCATGAGCGCCGCCCCGATGGAGAAGGCCAGCGCGGTGTCGGCGACGACTCCGCTCTGGGTCAGATCCGAGAAGATCAGCGGACCGGTGATGCCTCCGGCCGCCGTGCCGATGGCATAGAACAAGGCGATGGCCAGGGCGCGCGTCTCCATCGGGAAGACCTCGCTGACCGTCAGATACGCGGAGCTCGCACCGGCCGAGGCGAAGAAGAGGACCACGCACCAGCAGGCGGTCATCGTGGCCGCGCTGAGCCAGCCGTTGCCGAACATCCAGGCGGTGATGAACAGCAGCACACCGGAGAGGAGGTAGGTCCCCGAGATCATCACGCGGCGGCCGACCGTGTCGAAGAGCCTGCTCAGCAGGGCCGGCCCGAGGAAGTTGCCGAAGGCGATGACCGCGAAGTAGTAGCCGGTGTCGCCGGTGGGCACATCGAAGAACTGCACCAGGATCGAGCCGAAGCCGAAGGTGATGGCGTTGTAGAGGAACGCCTGCCCGATGAAGAGGGCCAGCCCCAGGACCGCGCGCCGGGGATACGCCCGGAAGAGCGTCCGGGCGATCTCGATGAAGCCGGTGCTCTTCCGCGTCTTGATGGTGATGGCCTGGTCCGGTTCGGGGAGGCGCCGCCCGGTCTCGTCCTCGATCCGCCGTTCGGCCGCCGCGACCAGTTCCCCCGCGCCCTCCGCCCGGCCGTGGATGAACATCCAGCGCGGGCTCTCCGGGACGTTCCGGCGCACCAGCAGGATGGCCAGGCCGAGGACGACGCCGAGGGCGAAGGTGAGCCGCCAGCCGACGTTGAGCGCGAAGAAGTTCGTGTTGAGCATCAGCACGGAGAGCAGCGAGCCGCCCATCGCGCCGAGCCAGAAGCTCCCGTTGATGACCAGATCGACGCGGCCCCGGTACCTGCCGGGGATCAGCTCGTCGATCGCGGAGTTGATGGCCGCGTACTCCCCGCCGATGCCGAAGCCGGTGAGGAAGCGGAAGAGGAAGAACCACCAGGCGGAGAAGGCGATGGCGGTGAGCGCGGTGGCGGCCAGATAGACCCCGAGCGTGATGAGGAAGAGCTTCTTGCGGCCGTAGCGGTCGGTGAGCCAGCCGAAGACCAGCGCCCCGATGCAGGCCCCGGCCACATAGAGGGCCGCCGCGACCCCGGTGACCTGCGCGTCGGTGATGGGCAGCCCGCTGCCGGGCTCGGAGAGGCGGCTGGCGATATTGCCGACGACGGTCACTTCGAGACCGTCCAGGATCCATACGGTGCCGAGGCCGATCACGATCATCCAGTGCCAGCGCGACCAGGGCAGCCGGTCCAGCCGTGCTGGGACCTTGGTGGTGATCGTCCCGCCGGGCCCGTCCCCTCGGCCTCCCTGTCCTCCGTCGTGCCCGATCGCGGTCATACGGTTCGGCTCCTCGGCTGTCCAGGCTGTCCACGGCTGTTCACAGCTGTCCACGGCTGATCCTCACCAGGGCGCCCGCCGCGGGGCGGCCGAGCGCCGAGTACCCAAGGTCAAAGCGATGAACCGATGGTCCGACCAGGCCCTTGATAGGCCGCGCACCCGGGGACGCTACGCTGCCCACACCCGGCAGTTGATCCTCGACCGCCGGTTTCCCACCGACCACCCCGCCTGAATCGGTCACGCCTGGCCATCTCTGGCCAGAAACCGATCAGCGCACGATCAGCCTCTGGATAGCGAAGACTCAATGTCGTGGTTTGAATCATTCATCCTCGGGCTGGTCCAGGGGTTGACTGAGTTTCTTCCGATCTCCTCCAGCGCCCATCTGCGGCTCACGGCCGCGTTCGCCGGCTGGAACGACCCTGGGCCCGCGTTCACCGCGATCACCCAGATCGGCACGGAGCTCGCGGTGCTCATCTACTTCCGCAAGGACATCGTCAACATCGTGTCGGCCTGGTTCCGCTCGCTCTTCAGCAAGGAGTGGCGCGGCAACCACGACGCCCAGATGGGCTGGCTGGTGATCGTCGGCTCACTGCCCATCGGTGTGCTCGGGCTCACCCTGCAGGACGCGATCGAGGGTCCGTTCCGCGATCTGCGGCTCATCGCCACCACCCTCGTGGTCATGGGCGTCGTCCTGGGCTTCGCGGACCGGCGCGCGGCGCGCGATGAGTCGGGCGGCCGGCATCGCGTCGCCAATCAGCGCAAGACGCTGAAGGAGCTGAGCATCCGCGACGGCCTCATATTCGGCGTCTGCCAGGCGATGGCGCTGGTGCCGGGCGTCTCCCGGTCCGGCGCGACCATCAGCGGCGGACTGCTCATGGGCTACACCCGCGAGGCGGCGGCCCGCTACTCCTTCCTTCTCGCGGTGCCGGCGGTGCTCGCCTCGGGCGCCTTCGAGCTGAAGGACGCGTCCGAGGGGCATACGGCGTGGGGCCCGACCATCTTCGCGACCGTTATCGCCTTCTTTGTCGGCTATGTCGTCATTGCGTGGTTTATGAAGTTCATTTCCAGTAAGAGCTTCATGCCGTTTGTGATCTACCGGATTCTGCTGGGCATCGCGCTCTTCGCGCTGGTGGGCTTCGGCGTGCTGAGCGCCCACGCGGCCGAGTCGGCGGGCTGACGCTTCTCACGCACCGACAGCGATCCGTGCAGACAGGGATCCGTGCAGACAGGGATCCGTGCAGACAGGGAGATGGGCCGCCGGCCGAGGAGGGAGGAGTCCGGCGGCCCCTTCGCTCAGGTCTGGCGCCCCTGAGCGGCATGGGACGAGTCAATCGCCCTGCGGGGCACCCGGGAAGGGTGTGCGGTAGATATATGCAAGCACTCGCATCACACCGGGTGTGAATTCCTCACCCAGCGCACGCCCCTGCCCTGAGCCGGCGGGTCACGGGGACGGTCACACCGACGGTTCGGTGACGATCTCCACCAGCCGACTCAACGAGTCGATCCGCCAGTCCGCCATCGCCGCGTCGGCGGTATCGGCCCACAGATACGCCCACGGCCCCCGACGGATATGCGCGGCCCGCAGCCCGGCGGCCTTCGCCGGCCGGATGTCGAAGGCCGGATAGTCACCCACGTACAGCGTGTCCCCCGGCGCGGCGCCGCCGAACTCCAGCACCCGCCGGAAGAACTCCGGATCGGGCTTGGCGACCCCCCACTCACTGGACGTCGCCACGGCGTCGACCGGCAGCCCCAGCCCCCGCAGCAGCTCACCGGCCCGCAGCGTCTGATTCCCGGCCAGCACCACCCGCAGCCCCGACTCCCGCAGCCCGCCGAGCGCGGCCCGCACATCGGGGTAGACGTCGGACTCCTCCAGCCACTCCCCTCGCCCCGCCGCCTCCCGGGCCCGCCACTCCGCGTCGATGTCCACGCCCGGCCGCACCAGACGGATCGCGTCCTTGTCGTCCCGCCCCTGCGCGACGACGGCGCCCACCAGCGCGGACAGGGTGTGCCGCGACACCCCGAGCCAGTCGGCCCAGGAACCCCAGTAGCGGTCCTCTCGGACGAGGGTCGAGCCGATGTCGAATACGACGCTCTCGATCACCGCGGCCCCTTCCTCCGGCCCCTGTCGCTCACACCTTCTCGGGCCCCTGGCCCTCCCAGTCCGCGTAACGGATCCGGGCGAGGTCCAGCACGTCACCGACCGTGCCCCACTCGTTCTTCCCCAGCCGGGACAGCGGCCGCAGCCTGGTGATCTCCGCATGCCCGTCGACCATCACCGCGTCATCGATCGCGGCATGCACCACCCGCCCGAAGACCACCGTCGAATTGCCGAGCCCCATCGTGCTGTGCACCACGCACTCCAACGCCACCGGCGACCCCGCCACCCGAGGCGGCTTCACCCGCGCACTCGCCTCCTGCGCCACCCCGACCGCCTCGAACTCGCTCACCCCGTGCGGAAAGTCCGTCGCGGTCGCGTTGACCTGCTCGAACAGCCCCTCCGGCGCGAGGTTCACCACGAACTCCCCGGTGTCCTCGACGTTCCGCAGCGAATCCTTACGCCCCACGGAGGTGAACTGCACGATGGGCGGAGCCACGGCCGCGACGGTGAAGAACGAATGCGGGGCGAGGTTCGCGGAGCCATCCCGGCCCACCGTCGACACCCAGGCGATCGGCCGAGGCACGATCACCGAGGTCAGCAGCTTGTAGAAGGGGGTTGGGCCCATGGCCTCGGGCTCGAAGTCAATACGCATGCGCCCCAGTATCCGCGCAGGCGACAGCACATCCCAACGACGGATCGCGGCATCATCCAGCCCCCTGGTTGTTCGCTGCCATAGCCAGTGATCGGGTTCCGGTCACCACTCTCGTGATCGACATCGGTGGCCTGCGCATCGTCAGCGATCCGACCTTCGACGAGGCCGGCCCGCACGGCTACCTCACCAAGACCGCCGGACCTGCCGTGGACGAGGACGGGGTGGGACCGGTCGACCTCGTACTGATCACCAACGACACGCATCCGGACAACCTCGACGAACGCGGCCGCGCGTTCGCGGAGACCGCCCGGCTGGTGCTTGGCACCGGCGTCTTCGGCGGGTTCACGCCACTCATCGCCCTCTCGCTCACCACCTCAACCGGAAACCAACTCGCCGGCGTCGCCTATCCCATCACCACCGCCGCCATGTCCGCCCTGGTCAGCCTGAGCTGTTGCGCAAAGGCAGGGACAACAGACTCGTCCGCGCCGTGTGGGACCAGTTCGGCACACCCGAGCGGACGGGCGAGCAGACGGGGTCGCTCGATCGCGCCTCCGCCGCCCGCTGACGGATGCACTCATGTTGGGTCCACGCTGCGTGCTTCACCTGATCCCGGCCTTCCCCCGGGCTCAGCAGCCCGCTTACGCTCGGACCGTTTCGGTGCGAAGTGATGTGCTTGCTCCCGGCACAGTGAGGCGGTTTCCATGCCTGGATGGATGGACTTGGCATATACCACGGCCGGCGGTGTTGTCGGCGCCGCGGTGACCAACTACCTCTCCAGGAACCAGGAACGCCGGCAGCTGCGAGCAGCGGTCATGCAACAGCTCCTCCGCGTCGAAGCGGTGCGCGACAGCATGTGCGACATCGTGCCGAGCCGGAGGGAGAGTCCGTCGCGGCACTTGATCGGGGCACGGCTGCTTGTCACGACGCCTTTTGGCGTCACGGCGGTCCTGGAGGACGGCCGTGACGCCGAGCACGCCCAACGGGAAGCGATCTCAGATCTTGTGGTGGCTGCGCTCTCGGCCGGCATACCCCGCAGGGTCGTGGACTTTGCCGGAGGCAGCGAGGTACGTGCCTTGCAATGCGAGGTCATCAGAGTGATCGATCTTCGCCTGGGCGGTGTCCTGGGTGAGTCGCTCGAAGCACTCATGACGCGGTGTGAGCAATATCGGCAGGCGACAGCCCAACACCTGCTCCGGGCGCTGTGGCACCCCTGGCGGACGCGGTTGCGGATGCGCGTGCGCGTTCGCATGTTGCGTCAAGACGTCGCCGCACTCCATCGCGGACAAGACGCGGCGATGTCCGTCCTGGCTCAGCCGGAGCACATCGATGCCCTCACCGAGCGACTCGGCGGTCCCCTTTCGCATCAAGACCCACAACGCGTCAACAACCCGGGACCTGCGGCATAGACAGTGCCGCGTGGCATCGATCGGATCCGTTGCGCACCGTCAATACGGGCACTGTCGCAACAGGCGCTCGACGACGAGAACTTGGCACCATGTCCCAGGCGGCGTCCGGCCACGTTGCCGTGTCAGCCCTCCGGGCCGGGCCCCGCGTCGCCGAGCAGCGGATCGGGCAGGCGGGCCCAGCCCTCGGTGCCGAGGGCCAGTTCACCGTCGTCGAGCACGGCGGAGTCCAGCGCGGCCCGCAGCCGGTCGGGGTCCAGGTCGGCACCGGTGAAGACGATCTCGTTGCGCCGTTCGCCGTAGTAGTCGTCCCAGTACCACGAGGCGAGCGTCCGGCGTTGGGGCGAGGCGGCGCGCCATGCCACGGTGTCCTCGTCCTCCAACCAGCCTCCCGCCTCGTGCAGTTCCAGGTGGCGCCCGGCCGAGCGCCAGGAGATCACCGTCTGCGGGCGGGTGGCCATCCACAGGTGTCCGCGGCTGCGCACCACCGACGGCATGACGCGCGGCAGGCTCTCCGCCAGCCGCTCGGGATGCAGCGGGCGTCGGGACCGCCAGAGCACCGAGGTCACGCCATGGTCGATGCCGCGGCGGCGTGCGACGGGGGCGACAACATCGAGACGGTCGGCCGGTCCGGCCGTGCTCCAGCCGGAGTCGGACCGCGCCAGAGCCGTCAGCGCGGTGAGATCGGCGTCGTCGGAGTCGAGATGCACCAGTGCCGACGGGTTGAGATGGCCGAGCAGGGCGCGGCACCCTTCCCGGCGGCCCTCCCCTTCCGCCGGTCCGCCCCGCAGGACCATCACCTGGGCGGCCTCCAACTGCCGGGCGGCGGCTTCGGCGACCGTGAGGGGCGCGGCGTTCGGGTCGTGACCGAAGAGGCGGGTGGCGCGGTGCGCACAGCGCAGATCGTTCAGCAGGCGGCCGGGGTCCACGCCGACGGCGGTCGGGGCCAGTTCGTAGTGGTGCGACAGCGGAGTCCTGCCCAGCGGGGTCCGCCACAGCTCGGCGAGAAAGGGCACAGTGTCCACGGTGTCAGGGAGCGCGAGCACGACATGCGGACGCGAGGCGGTCCGGGCGATGGTGTCCAGATCCCGCCGGATGATCACTGCTGGGTCTCCGGTCGCTCCTTGACACAGGGAGGCGCGCCGCCGTCCCTCACCACCCATGACGAAGCGCTGCACGAAGGGGTACCGCCCCGTCCCGTCGGCGTGGACCGAGACCGAGAGCACCAGCGCGTCGGGCGAGGCACACCGCAGCAGGTCCAATACGCGCCCCCGGGCTTCCGGGGTGTTGCCGCACACCAGGCCCAGGAGACCCCGGCCCGTGTTCGCGCCGGCGCTCACTCCGCCGCCTGGCCAAGGGCGGTCACGACGGCGTGGGCGGCTCTGCGCACCCGTAGCAGCACCAGCGGCACATCTCCTCCTGGATGACGACGTCACAGTGTCACCGCGGAGACTACATGGAAACGGTACCCATTTTCATATACGGTGCGGGTGACCACCCACCGGACAGGAAAGGACCCTTACGTCATGGCCGTGCCCAAGCGGAAGATGTCCCGCAGCAACACCCGCCACCGCCGCGCCCAGTGGAAGGCGAACACCCCCGAACTGGTGACGATCACCATCGACGGCCGCGAACACCGGGTGCCACGCAACCTCGTCCCCGCCTACCGGCGCGGGCTGCTGAGCCCCGAGGGCTGACCACCCGATGACCGACCAGCTTCCGGTGACGGTCCTGTCGGGTTTCCTGGGATCCGGCAAGACCACGCTCCTCAACCATCTCCTCAACAACCGCGAAGGTCTGCGCGTCGCGGTGGTCGTCAATGACATGAGCGAGGTGAACATCGACGCCGCTCTCGTCCGCGACGGCGACGCGGCCCTCTCGCGCACCGAAGAGCGCCTGGTCGAGATGGTCAACGGCCGCATCTGCTGCACCTCGCCTTGCGCTGAGGCGCCTGACGACGGTGCGGGAGCCGGGGCCTCCCCCCGGGCAGGCCCTAAAGTCGCGGCATGCGCATCGTCTCCCTGCTGCCCGCCGCGACCGACATCGTCGCCGAACTCGGGCTCGCCGAGCACCTGGTCGGTCGGACACACGAATGCGACTGGCCGCCTCGGACCGTGGCATCCGTTCCCGTGGTCACCGGAGCCGACCTCGACCAGAACACCCTCACCAGCCGGGAGATCTCCGACGCGGTCGGTGGATCGACACACGCCGGGTCGTCCCTCTACACCCTGGACACCGAAGCGCTCGCGGCCCTGAGGCCCGACGTGGTGCTCACCCAGGACCTGTGCGAGGTGTGCGCCGTCTCGTACGAGAAGGTCAGCCGGGCCGTCCGGCTGCTCGACGCCGACACCCGCGTCCTCAGCCTGGAGCCACGCACGCTGGAAGACGTACTGGACTGCCTGGTCACCGTCGGTGAGCTGCTCGGCGTGCGCGAGCGCGCCGAGCAGCGCCGGGCCGACCTGCGCGACCGCCTCGAACGGATCCGCCGGTCGGTCGCGGGCCGCGCCCGGCCCCGGGTCGTGGCGATCGAATGGCTCGACCCGCTGTGGCCCGCCGGGCACTGGGTCCCCGACCAGATCACCGTCGCCGGCGGCGAACCGCTGCTCGCCGCGCCCGGCGCGCACACCAAGCCGATGACCTGGGAGGCGGTGCGCGCCGCCCGGCCGGAGGTGGTGCTCGTCCTGCCGTGCGGCTTCCCACCCGAACGGACCCTGCGCGAGACGGACCCGCTCACCCGCCTCCCGGGCTGGACGGACCTGCCCGCCGTACGGGACGGGCGGGTCTGGGTGCTGGACGGGCCCGCCTATTTCAACCGCCCGGGCCCCCGCGTGGTGCGCGGAGCCGAAGTACTCGCCCACGTCCTGCACGGCGTACCAGCCGGGACGGCGGTGACGGCGGACGAGGCATGCCCGTTCCCGGGCGCGCCCGGCCGCTGACGTACGCCTCGGGTCGGCCCGGCGCTCGGCGAGCCTGGAGACTTATTGCGCTCGGAGATGGCCGCGGCCACCCCTGGCCCCGGCCCTGTCGCCGGGTGCGCCACGATGAGGACACGAGGCGACGGGGACCAGGAAGCCGGTGCGAGTCCGGCGCGGTCCCGCCGCTGTGACCGGGGAAACGCATGCCCGGACGGAGCCCGGCAGACGAGCGGTGCTTTCCGCGGGAGGCGCCCTGGCGCCGGCCTCCTCCGGCCTGCCTCACCGGGTGCGGAGCGGAGTGGAAGGACGGGGAGGCGGCGACCGGTTCCGCGCCGCGTTCACGGGGGGGGCGACGGAGTGATCTTCTACGACCTGGACCGGCTCGTCCGTCAACCCAGGGGACCGAACAAGGGCACGCTCCTCCCCGAGGAGTCGCAGGTGGTCGCCGACATCTACGCCGACTGTCCAGCCCTGCTCAGGGCAGGACGCCCGCGGGGGTGCGTACGGTGTTCCGCAGGCGGGCCGCGTCCCGGCTCGGGGGCGCGCCGAACTGGCGGCGGTACTCGCGGCTGAACTGCGAGGGGTTGTCGTAGCCGACGCGGTGGCCGACCCCGGTGACGTCGCCCGGGTGGGTGGCGAGCAGCAGCCGGGCCTCCTGGAGCCGGATCTGCTTCTGGAACTGGATGGGGCTCATCGCGGTCACCGCCTGGAAGTTGCGGTAGAAGGCGGAGACGCTCATGCCGGACAGGCGTGCCACGTCCTCGACCCGGAAGGGCTCCGCGTAGTGCTCGCGGATCCAGCGCACGGCCCGGGAGACATGGCTGAGGCCGCTGTTGGCGAGGCCGAGCTGGCGCACCGTCGCACCCTGCTCGCTGGTGATCAGGCGCCACAGGATCTCGCGCTTGACCAGCGGGGCCAGTACGACGCGGTCGCGGGGCTCGTCCAGCAGGCGCAGCAGCCGGACCACCGCGTCGAGCAGCGCGGGCGGGGCATCGCTGACAGCGATGCCCGACGGCGCGCCCGCGCCCGCGCGGGGGGTGTCTGCGGGGCCGGCCTGCAACAGCAGTTCGGCGACGGCGGACGGTTCGAGCGTGAGGCCGAAGCCGAGGGCCGGCTGCTCCGGTTCGGCCTGGGTGAACTGTCCGGTGACGGGCAAGTCGACGGATGCGACCAGGTACTGCCCGGCGCCGTACTCGTAGACCCTCTCACCCAGCGCGAGTCGTTTGGCGCCCTGGGCAATGACCGCCAGCACCGTGCCGGACATGGCGGGCGCCGGCGGGTCCGCCCGGTCGACCCTCGAGATCAGGACGCCGTCGATGGCAGTGGTCCAGTCGGGCCGGGCATGCCGGGCCAGCAGGGTGCGGAGCTCTTCGAGGGACATGCGTCCATTGCAGCACCATTTCGCAGCGCGGCTCCCAAGCCCGCGAGGATCGTGCAAGTACAAGCGAGCATCGTTCTACGTTCCCGCAGGTCAGGCGCATTGAATGGAATCACCTCACTCCACCACCAAGAAGAGGGCAGCCATGATCGTCACATACGGCTTCAACGCCACCCTGACCGCCAAGCCCCATATGGGCGACCGGCTGGTCGACCTGCTGCTGACCGGCCTGAACGAGGGCAACCCCGGCGCGAGCGAGCACTGCGTCGTCTACCTGGTCTCCCGTTCCGCCTCGGACCCCGACGTCGTCCACATCACCGAGGGCTGGACCAGCGAGGAGGACCACCACCGGATCTTCGCCGGCAAGGCCGCCCAGGCCATCGTGGCGCAGATCGACGAACTGCTGGCCAAGGAATCCGAGTACACCGACTACGTCCCGGTCCGCGGCAAGGCCGCCGCCTTCTGAACCCCGGACCGATCCCCCGGCCCGCCGCCTCGATGCCTACCGAGGCGGCCCCCACCCTCTCCGACCGTCCCACGTCACCCCACGAAAGGCCGACGACCATGACCACGGCACGACCCGCCCTGGACCCCGAACTGCGTGAGCTCCTGGCCGACATGCCGCTGATGTCCCAGCTCAGCCCGGAAGTACTCGCGCAACTGCGCCAACTCCCCTCGACGCCCATCGAGTCCCTGCTCGCACACCGGCAGATCGACCGGCGCGAGATCACCGTGCCCGGCAAGGACGGTGCCCCGATCCCCCTGTCGGTCTTCAGCCCCGCGAACACCGATCGCACCACTGCCGCACCCTGCGTCTACTGGATGCACGGCGGCGGAATGGTCATGGGTGACCGCTACTCGCAGATCGACATCCCGCTGGAGTGGCTCGACGAGCTCGGCGCGGTCGTGGTCTCCGTGGACTACCGACTCGCCCCCGAGGCCACCGGCACCGCCCTCGTCGACGACTGCTACCGGGGACTGCGCTGGGTCGCCGAACACTCCGAAGAACTGGGCATCGACCCCGTCCGGATCGTCGTCGCCGGCGCCAGCGCGGGCGGCGGCCTCGCGGCCGGCGTCACCCTGCTGGCCCGCGACCTCGGCACCCCGGCGATCGCCGCCCAGATGCTGATCTGTCCCATGCTCGACCACCGCAATACCAGCACCTCCAGCCGCCAGTACTCCGGCGGACCCGGCGTCTGGACCCGCGAGATGAACGAGTTCGGATGGCGCGCCGTCCTCGGTGACCTCACCGACGACGAGGTGTCCGAGTACGTCTCACCCGCGCTGGCCGCCGACCTCTCCGGCCTGCCGACCACCTACATCGACACCGGCTCCGCGGAAGTCTTCCGCGACGAGGACACCGACTACGCCACCCGCATCTGGACGGCCGGCGGCCAGGCCGAACTCCACGTCTGGGCGGGCGGCTTCCACGGGTTCGACGCCCTGTACCCGCAGGCACACATCTCGGCCACGGCCCGCCGAACCCGAACCGACTGGCTCGCCCGGCTCCTGTCCCCGAACCGCGCCGCATAACGCCGACCTGGCGCGGCTGGGTACCGTTACACCCGCCTGGAATTCGGCCGCACCGTCAGCGTGTACTCGCCCTCGGTCGCGGGGCGGCGGGCGGTGAGGACGAGCCGGTGGATCGCCGGGCCCCACACGCGGGTGAAGGCCGGGTCGGTGAGCGGGATCGTCTCCACTGAGGCGGTGAACGCCCCGGCGTTCCAGCCCAGGATCAGCCCACGCCCGGCCGACGGGCTGACGACGGCCCGGCCGCCCCCGTCCGCGAGCGCCACATTCCCGCCGGCCAGGAGGTGCAGCGCCAGTGAGCCCGGCGGGGCGGAGCATCCTCGGCCGCCGGTCTCCGGGATCGCGGCATCGGCGCCGCCGCGCAGTGCCCGGACGGGTGCGGACACCTCCGGCTGATCGGTGCGGCGGCCGTACCGGTGCAGCACCGCCGCCCCCATCTCGCGCGGACGCGCCGGCCCGTCCGCGAGCGAGGCCCTCGACACCGACGGATACCGAAAGGCGCACGAGCTGCGGACCGCGTACATGCCCGACGCGTCCGTCGGCACCGGAGGCGTGCCGTCGCCCCAGGGACTTGCCGGACCGGACCCATTGGCCGTAGAGGGCGGGGCATGCCACGCCAAGAACGCATGTCCATGAGTCCAACGAAAGTTCAGCACGGCTAGTATGCGTAAACGTCATGGACTTCACGGATGTGTCACTCACCGCGCTGCGCGTCTTCCGCGCCGTCGCCGAGCAGGGAACCTTCACCGCGGCCGCCGCGTCGCTGGGCTACACGCAGTCGGCGGTGTCCCGGCAGATCGCCGCGATCGAACGGGCCGCGGGCGCGGAACTCCTCGAACGCCGACGCGAGGGCGTACGGCTCACCGCGGCCGGGCGCCTCGTCATGCGCCGCGCGACGGTCGTACTCGACGAGATCGACGCCACCGCGCGCGAACTGTCCGGCCTGCCCGGGCAGGCCGCGACGGTGCGCCTCGGCTGGCTGCCCAGCGCGGGCGCCGCCCTGGTCCCCCGCGCCCTGGCCGCCCTGCGCCATACGGACCCCGGTATTCAGGTCGTCGGCCGGGAAGGTGGCACGCCGGCGCTGGTGCGCGCCCTGCGCGCCGGCAGTCTCGACCTGGCCCTGCTCGCCTCGGCTCCGCCCTTCCGGCCGCCGGACACCGAGTCGCCCCCGCTCGCCCTGCAGACCCTCACCGAACGCGCCCTGTGTCTGGCGGTGCCCGCGACGCATCCGCTGGCCCGCGGCGACTTCGTCGACGTGGCCGATCTGCGCGGGCAGCGCTGGATCGCGGGTTCCGCCTCGGGCGAGGACCGGCTGATGGGCGTGTGGCCCGGACTGGACGAACGGCCAGAGATCGCCCACACCGCCCGCGACTGGCTCGCCAAACTCCAACTCGTCGCCGCGGGTTGCGGATTGACCACGGTGCCCGCGTCGCTCGCTCCAGCCGCCCCACAAGGGGTCCGCATCCTGCCTGTCCGTGGCGGCCCCCAGGAACAACGGCGCCTGCTTCTCGCCCACCCTCCCCAGACGCCGACCGAGCCGCTGACTCGCGTGGCAGCGGCCTTGCGCGCGGCGGCCCTCAGCTCCGGTACGCCTGAGGACTCTTGATGCTGGTCAGCCCCGTGCCGTTTCGATCAGCTCGAGGAGGTTTCCTTCCGGGTCGGTGACGTACGCGTACCGCATACCCTCGGTCGCTCCGGGCGCGGGCGGCGACACCGCCCCGGCACCGCACTCCGCGGTCAGGCGCGCGAACGCCGCGTCGAGATCTGGCACTTGAAGCGCGAGGTGGGTGAAGGTCTGCGCGGAGGTGGCCGCGAACGGATCGGCGTGCGCGACGGGGCTCGAACCGGAACGCTCGACAAACTCCACGCGCAGCCCGGCCGCGTCACTCAGCACAGCGGTGCGGACACCCGCCTCCGGCATCTCGATTCGCTCCTCCACTTCGGTGAGCCCGAAAGCATCGCCGTACCAGGCTTCCTGAGCGGCGAGGTCGGCGACCGAGAGACTGACGTGATGGAAACGAACAGCGGTCATGGCAGCTCCCATGGTTAATGCCATTTACCTGGTAAGTGCTGTTAACCTTAGGCTCATGAGCCCTCCTGTCAAGCGGCGCCCCACCGGCCGTCACCACGGGGACCTGCGCAACGCCCTGCTGCGAGCAGCCCTGGACCTGGTCGCCGAACGAGGCCCGCACGGCTTCACCCTGGCCGAGGCCAGCCGCCGCGCAGGGGTGAGCGTCGCGGCGCCGTACAAGCATTTCGCCGACCGTGAAACGCTGCTGGCGGAACTCGCCACACAGGGCTACCGCGAGCAACGGGACCGCTTCGCCGCGGCCCTGGGCAGCAGCGACGACCCGGTGGAGCAGCTCGCGGCCTTCGCGTCCGCCTACGTCCGCTTCGCCGCGCAGGAACCGGCCCTGTTCGACATCACGTTCCACGCGGGTCTGGACAAGTCCCGGTTCGACGAACTGGCGGCGGCCGGCGACGAGGTGGCCCGCCTCCTTCTCCCCGTGTCCCGCCGCCTTGCCCCCGACGAGGACAACGCGTTCGACTTGCTGCTCCGCGTGGCCGCCGCCGCCCACGGGCTTGCCGTGTTCCTCCGACAGGGCCTGTTCGGCATGGGCGGCGAGGCTCTCGCCGACACGGAGGAGAGAGCTGCCCGCACGGCCCGGGACATCGCGCGGCAGAACGGCACCTGATCTCTTCAGGCGCCGGCACCCTGCGCGCGGCGGAACTGCGGCCGTACCAGAAGTACGGCCTGGACGCGGTGAAATGCCGGCCCCACCTGTGGCTGGTGCTTGAGACACCGCCCTCGAGGTCGCTTGCGACGAACGAGGCCAACCGCTTCTGGTATCCGTCCCGGACGGGACGCCGCGTCTGCCGGTCGTCACCGCGCCCCTCCACACACGGCCCCTGCCACCCGCTCGCTGGGAGCGCGTATTGAGTGGACCCTGCCGGGCATCGCGCCCACAGGCGCGGACATCCTGCTCAACCCCGGTGACAGAGCACAGTTCCGTCTGTGGGTGCTGCGGCACCAGCAAAATGCGGCGCTTCGATTCCCGGTCCGGAAGGCCCGGCCCCGCCGGCGCCACGGTCTTCACCGGCGCCCCAATAGGGAGCAGCGCATCGAATGCGACAACAAAAGGAAAATTCCCGGTGACGTACGGCTGAACGCGAAAGGGGAATTCGAAAAGCCCGGTGAAGAGGGCATGGGAGTGGCACAACCCCGCGCGAATTTTCCACGTCAAAACGGGTGATCGGAAATCAGATCCACTCCCCACGGAGGTTTTTCGTGTCCACCCTTGGCCCGCGTTCCCGCCACGTCCGCCCGGTCGGCGTCGCCGCCTTACTGGCCGTCGCGGCCGGCACCGGACTCACCGCCTGGAACGCCCAGGCCGCCACCTCGCCCGCGTCGTCGTCACCGGTGTCGTCGGCCGCGTCGCCGGCCACTGACTTCCCAGCCGGCCGGTGTCAGCGGCCGCTCGCCGGCGTCATTCCGTGCGTCGGATGACCAGAACAGCCACATCGTCGGCATGGCCCACCGAGACCGTCGCGTCGATGATTCGGTCAGCGGTCGCCTCCGCGTTCAGTCCCGCGTGGAGGGCTTCGCCTGCCAGTGTTCCGGCCAGCTCCAGTCCGGCGTCCAACGTCAAGCCCGGCCCTTCCACCACGCCGTCGGTGACCATGACCAGCGCGCTGTCCTTGTCCAGGGTGAAGGTCGCCTGGGGGTAATCGGTGTCGGGCACGATTCCCAGGACCGGCCCGCCTGGCAGCTCGTGGACTTCGTGGCTGCCGTCATTGTGCGCGCACAGCAGCGGCACGTGGCCGGCGCTGGTGCCGGTGACCTGCCCGTCGGGGGCATCGAGATGCAGCACGGTGCAGCTGGCGAAGCGTGCGGCGCCCATGGTGACGAGCAGCTCATTGGTGCGCGTCAGAACGGTTCCCGGATCGGGTTCATGGGCGGCGATCGCGCGCACGGACGAGCGCACTTGCCCCATAAAGGCGGCTGCGTCCACATCGTGCCCTTGGGCGTCACCGATCTCCAGGGCGATCGCACCGTCGGGCATGACGAAGGCGTCGTACCAGTCCCCGCCGATGTCGAGCCCGTCCTGGCTCGGTCGGTAGCGAGCGGCGACCTCCAGGCCCGGGAGGTGCTCGGGCAGCGTGGGGAGCATGGCCTGCTGGAGGGCCATGGCCAGCTCGACTCGCGCCTTCTGCAATCTGATGCGCCGCAGGGCCTGACCCGCGAGGTCACTCAGAGTACTCATGAGGGCACGCTCGTGCGGGGACGAGTGGTGCTCGCTGTCGTAGGTCACCCACCAGGCCCCGAGCGGCTGCTCGCCGGGCGGGCTGAGGGGGCTGACCGAGACAGCACAGTGCGGCCCGAGCTGGTCGATCCACGGCAATTCGGCCCCATGCGGCCAGCGGCGGATGTATTCCGCCCGGCTGGGAATGAACTGCGGCTCGCCGGTTCGGAGGGCAAGGCCCAGGGGGTTCGGGACGTCCAGCGACTCTTGCACGGCTTTGGCCACCGGCAGCGGAATGCCCGCATCGGAAGAGAAGCGCAGGCGGCCTTCGTCGATGAGCGCCAGCGCGGCGCCGGCCGCACCGAAAGTCGCGGCGAGCCGTGTCAGGACGACCTGCTGCAGTTCTTGCTCCGTGGCCGCGGCGATCAGGGCGGACGAGAAGTCGGCGACCTCGTCGGCGCGCTGGCGCTCGGCATTCAGCGCGACCAAGGCTCTCCGTCGGCGCGTTTCCTGCTGGGTGTCGTCCCGGACCACCGCGAAAGTCCGCTCAGGGCCGTCGTATCCCAGCCGGATCTTACGGGTCTGGCAGGCCAGATGGTGCCAGCCATCGCGCTCAGTGAGGTACCGGAAACTGATCCACCGGGACTCGGCGGCGGTCGTCCGCGCGAGCCGCCTCAAGGCCACCCGGTCATCAGGGTGGGTTCGCCGCACCACGTCGGACAAGGGCACCGATGCCTCCGGGAACAGCATCGCCAGGGCGGGTGCGCCGCCCATCCACTCCAACTCGCGTTCATGGGGGGAATACATGCACAGGCCGAGATGGGCGGCCTTGGCCGCCAATCGGAACGGAACCAGCAGACCCGTCCGGTCGTTCCCGGCGTGCAACGCGTGCAGCCACACGAGCCGCCCACCACCTGAGGGATCCTGCACTGCCCGCGCCTCGATCAAGCAGACAACGGGTGCGTGGCCTGGCCCGGAGAATTCCAGAATCCGCATCGCGACCGTCCTCGTCGTGGCGGCGTGGACCACGAGAGTCTCGGCTGACAGCCGCTGGCTTGCGGGCAACAGATCACCGATGTTTCCCCCACGAGCTGCTCGGCCGACCCGCCCAGGGTCCTGGCCATCGTGGCGTTGAGGCTGCGGATGACACCGTCCAGGGTCAGAAGAGCCGAGGGGGCAGCGCTCCGAAGAAGTTCGTCCGAGGCGTCCATCTGCCGCTCCCTGACAGTCGGCGAGCGATTCCTCTTACGCGTTATTCATTTTACTCCGACTCCACAGGGCTTCATGTCGCCCAAACAAGGGCGCAGGGGGTGAACGGCCGCCTACGATAATCCGTAGGCAAATGCACGACGTAAAAGCTTTTCCTTGGCTGTCGGCGATGCCTAAAGGGTGTTGCAGAAGGCCGTGATCAGGGCATATCCGCTGTATGGCTGGGGTGTTGAGGGCCGAGCGGGTGTGGGTGGAGACGTTCACCGGGTTGCGGGTCGATCAGTTCGGCCGGCTACTGAAAGCCGTCCGGGAACGTGGTGGCGAGGGCTGCGGCTGGGGCCGTCCGTGGCGGCTGCCGCTGGCCGAGCGGGTGCTGCTGGTGGCCGTGTACTACCGCACGAACCTCACCATGCGGCAGCTCGCCCCGCTGTTCGGCGTCTCACCGGCGACGGTGTGCCGGGTGATCCAGCGGCTCGGTCCGCTGCTCGCGCTCGAGCCGGCCCGGGCCGCCACCGATGCCGCCGAGCGGCTGTGGATCGTGGACGGGACTCTCGTCCCGGTCCGTGACCGCAAGGTCGGAGCATCCTCGCGCAACTACCGGTGCTCGGCGAACGTGCAGGTCATCGTGGACGCGGAGACGCGCCTGGTGGTGGCCGCGGCCCGGCCGGTGCCCGGCAACACGGCGGACGCGAAAGCCTGGCGGGACTCCGGCCTGGCCGCGCACTGCAAGGGCGTGACGGTTCTCGGCGACGGCGCCTATATCAACACCGGGCTGATTGTCCCGCACCGTAAACGCCCCGGACGCCCGCTGTTGAAGGGCGAGGAGGAGGACAACGCGCAGCATCGCAAGGTCCGCGCCCGCGTCGAGCACACCTTCTCCCGCATGAAGAACTACAAGATCCTCCGCGACTGTCGGCAACGCGGCAACGGCCTCCACCACGCCGTCCAGGCCGTCGCCCGCATGCACAACCTCGCCATCGCCGCATGACCACACACCTCCGATCACCACTCCGACCTGCCTGATCACGGCCTTCTGCAACACCCTTTACTGATCTTTTCGTAAGTTCGGTGGGTGTGCTGGCCTTGCGAGTGGGAGGCTTTCGGGGTGGCTTATCGACCCTCGCCTTCGGCTGCCGGCTCGTCTCTTCCTCCTTTGTCGCGGCCTCAGTTGGCGGAGGCACGGCGTGTTCGGGCGGTCGAGTTGTTCGAGGAGGGCGCCTCGAATGCGGAGATCGCGCGGGCGGTGGGTGTGTGTGCCGAGAGTGTGCGGCGTTGGCGTCGGGTGTGGAAGGAAGGCGGCGTTTCGGCCCTGCGGCGGCGTGCGGCCACCGGGCGCCCGCCCAAGCTGGACGACGCCCAGGTCGAGATGGTCCGGGCCGCGTTGGCGCGAGGTGCCCGGGCTCATGGTTTCGAGGCCGACCTGTGGACCCTGGAGCGAGTCGGCGCCGTCGTGGAGCAGAAAACGGGGGTGGTGTTGTCGAGGGCGTCGGTGTGGCGGCTGCTGACCGGCCGGCTCGGGTGGAGTCTGCAACGTCCCGAGCGGAGGGCGGTCGAGCGGGACGAGTCCGAGATCGCCCGCTGGATCGCGCACGAGTGGCCGCGCATCAAAAAGGGGCCGTGAACACACGTGCCTGGATCGTGTTCCTCGACGAATCAGGTGTCTCCCTGCTGCCTCAGATCCGCCGCACCTACGCACCCCGTGGCCGGACCCCGCTGCTGCGGCACCGCCTGAACTGGAAGCGGGCGTCGATGGCCGGGGCCCTGGGCTATCACTCCACCGATCCCGAACGCGGGGCCCGTCTGTGCTTCCACCTCAAGCCCGGCAGCTACGACACCACCGCGCTCATCGAGGTCCTGGAGCAGATGAAGGTGTTCTACCGCGGCGAGCAAGTGGTGCTGGTCTGGGACGGCCTGTCCGCCCACTGGAGCCGGGCGATGCGCGCCTGGGTCGCCGAACAGGACTGGCTAACCCTGGAACGATTACCCGCCTACGCTCCCGAGCTGAACCCGGTGGAACTGCTGTGGTCCTCGCTCAAGAAGCGTGAACTCGCCAACCTCGCCGGCGACCACCTCGCCGATGTCGCCGACGCCACCGAACAAGGCATCCACCGCATCAACGCCAACCCCCGACTGCCATGGTCCTTTCTCGCCCACACCGGCCTGACCATCCACCCACCACACCCACCGAACTTACGAAAAGATCAGTAAGCCCTGTCCCGTAAGTGATCTTCTCGCGCATTCGGGCACGGCTCACCGACTCTGGGGCCCTCTATCCGGCGAAGGTGAAGTTATGAAGGCGGGCAATGCGGAGCATGGCGTGATAGACGCCGTCGCCTTTGAGGCGGCAGTCGCGAAGGATCTTCCAGCTCTTCATGCGTGCGAAGACGCGCTCAACGCGAGCCCTGATCCGCTGGTGTACATGTGGTCAATGATGCGGTCTGCGGCCGACATGGAGATCCCGAACAGCGGCGCCGGCTGGCGCATGGTCACGTTTGTGCGCCGGTACGCCCTGACCAGCAGGACGCGATCCTCCAGCGACAGACTCCAAGGTCGGCCGCGCGGTCGATCCGCGGCTTGCTCACGTCGTACCGCGGCTGCCAACTTGCCGAAGCAGCGCGGGCTCAGCCCCGTAAAGGGCCCTGTCCAGGACGGCACCGATGCCGTGATCACTCCACCCACACCGTGATCGTTTCAGCCGAGGCGAGCCGGTCGGTGAGGGGCCGGATTGACCTCGGCTGAGCATGGTGCCGCTGGAGGCGACAGAATCAACATCACGTTGATTAATACCGACACGGTGTAGACTTTGCGGGTGAGGGGGCAGTCCAGCTCCTCGTGAGACTTTTCTGGAGGAACAGTGCAGCAGCAGAAGTGGCTCATCACCGGCGTCAGCACGGGCCTCGGCCGTGCCTTCGCCCAGGCCGCCCTGACCGCCGGGCACACCGTCGTTGGAACGGTCCGCTCCGAGGAGGACCTGCGGGCCTTCGAAGGACTGAAACCCGGGTACGCTCACGGCCGCATCCTGGATGTGACTGACGGCGACGCCGTCTCGAGTGTGGTCGCGGAGGTGGAGCAGAGCGTCGGTCCTTTGGATGTCGTCGTCGCCAACGCCGGCTACGGCCTGGAGGGCACCTTCGAGGAAACCCCGCTGGCCGAGGTGCGGCGGCAGTTCGAGGTCAACGTCTTCGGGGCAGTGGCCACCCTGCAGGCAGCCCTGCCCCACATGCGCCGGCGCCGCCGCGGACACCTGATGGCCGTCACCTCCATGGGCGGGCTCATGGCCGTGCCCGGCATGTCCGCCTACTGCGGCAGCAAGTTCGCCCTGGAAGGCATCCTGGAAGCACTGGGCAAGGAGGTCGCACAGTTCGGGATCCACGTGACGGCGATCGAGCCCGGCTCCTTCCGCACCGACTGGGCCGGACGGTCCATGACACGCGCGGTGCGGTCCATCGACGACTACGACGAGCTGTTCACCCCCATCCGGGAAGCGCGGCAGAAGGCCAGCGGGAACCAGTTGGGCGATCCGGCCAAGGCCGGGGACGCCGTCGTGCACATCACGTCGGTCGACCAGCCGCCGGCCCACCTCGTCCTGGGCTCGGACGCGCTGCGACTGGTCACCGCCGCGCGCACGGCCGTGGACGAGGACATCCGCGTATGGGAGCCCCTCTCTCGTACGACCGACTTTGCCGAGGGAGCCCAGCTCTGATGCCCAGCCACCACCCCGCGCGAAGCCGGCGCGCCACCGAACGCAAGGGCGATGTCCGAGAGCGGGCCATTCTGGACACCTGCGAAGCTCTGCTCGCGCAAAAGGGCTACGACGCCATGACCGTCGGCGACATCGCCCAGGGCGCCGGCATCACACGCGGCGCCCTGTACTTCTACTTCGGCTCCAAACAAGAAGCGGTCACGGCACTCGTGGCCCGGACCGTTGAGCACCTGTGGGAGCGGTCCCGGGCCACTGCGCAGACCGACGAGCCGCGCCAGGCCATCGCAGCAGCCATGCAGCGCACGGTTGAGCTGTGGGCTGAGCACGGCCTGGTCATGCGCACGGCGATCGACCTGTCGTTGACCGTGCCGGAGATCGGCGAGCTGTGGAGCCACACGGCTGACTTGTTCATCACGGCCATCACCGCCGTCCTGGAACGAGCCGGCGTTGAGGCCGGCACCGAACCAGAGCAAGCGTCAGCGATGGCACGCGCCCTGTGCTGGATGATCGAGCGGACCTTCTACCACGCCTCGCAGGAATCCCGCGACGAGTTGCAAAAGGCATCTTCGACCTGCGAACACATCTGGCTGATCAGCGCCGACCTGACCACCTGATGCATCTGGTGTGGACGATGAGGCGCGCAACCGGACCCCGTGACTCCGAGACCCACCGTCCAGGCACTCCGCCAGCGGGCCGCGAGGCACAGCGTCCTCTCCCAGCCGGGCCAACGGGAGCCGGCGTCCACAACTCCCGTGTGTGGGCCTTCCGGATCAGGTTGCGAGATCTGGAAGGTCACCTTCGGGACAGCTTTTAGGCACGCTTGAACGCGCGGACGAGTTCCTGGATGCCCCGGTCGCGGAGGTGCATTCCGCACTTCGGGCACCACACCGTCTCCGGGATCTTCGTGACGGCGCCGCAGCCTCGTACCCTCGTCTCCGTGCCCCGCCATCCGAAGAAGCCACGCCGCCTGGTCGCCGACGAGCGCGCGTACCTGTGGACGCTGCGCCACAGTCACCGCGTGCTGGACAATGGCCGACCCACTGCCTGCCGCCAGACCCTCACGCTGTACCCGCAGCCGGCCGGCACCGGCGCCCCGCTGCGCATCGTCTTCGCCGAGGGCCCGGGCCGGTACGTCCCGGGCGGGTTCCCCATGGGCTCCGGGGACGTGGGGTACGTCCGGGGCGGCTCCCTGAACGTGCACGAACCGGGCGCCGTCCGGGCCCTGCTCGACGCGGCGTCGGCCCGCGGTTGGCAGCCGGGGGAACGGCAGGTGGTGGAGGTCGATGGCTGGCCCTTGTTGGAGGCGGTTGCCGCCGCGCCGACCAGCGAGGCCGGCCCTGCTGAGACCTGAGGCCTGCGACCCACGAAACCGCGATCGACTCAATCGGTCACTGCGTGACTCCACCACGACAGGCGGCCGCCGTCGCGGCGGTCGAGCACGTTGACGAGTTCGTCGCCTGCCGTGGCCGGGCTGGGGACGGAGGTGCCATAGACGCCGGTGACCGTAGGACACCGTTTCCGGCCTTGCAGGCGTCCTGGGCCTACGAGGCCGGGGACGCCAGTCGGCGTTCGGCGATCTGCTGGGCCGCCCGCAGCGGGGTGGTGCCGGTCGCGAGCGCCAGGTCAAGGATGCGGGTCACGGTCTCGCCGATGTCCTCCACCCGCTTCTGCGCGGCCGCGTGGCTGTAGCCCTCCGACTCCCGGCTCAGGGCGTAGGCGATACCGCCGGCACTGGCGACATAGTCGGGCACCCAGACGATGCCCCGCTCCGCGAGGACATCGGCCACGCGCTCCTCGGTGAGCTGGTTGTTCGCCGGGCCGACGACCAGGCGCGCGGTGATCTGCGGGACGGTCACGTCGTCGAGTACACCGCCGACGGCGGCCGGGACCAGTATGTCGGCCGGTGCGGACAGGGCCTGACCGGGCTCGACCCATCCGTACCCGCTCGCCAGCGCCGTCTCCTTACGGGAGGCTTCCAGGTCCGACACGACGACATGCGCGCCCTCAGCGGCCAGGCCGGCGGCAACACCGCTGCCCACCGACCCGAAGCCGCTGATCACCACGGTCCGTCCGGTGCAGGAGGCGTCGCCGAATACCCGCCGCGCACCGGCGCGCAGGGCCGCCAGGACGCCGGCGGCGGTCGGGCCTCCGGAATTGCCGGTACCGCCGTGCTCCTCGGGCGCGCAGTACGCGTAGGGCGAGAAGCGCCGCAGGACCACCATGTCCTCGGGGCCGGTGCCGACGTCGGGGCCGGTGCGGTACGAACCCTGGAAGGAGGCGATCAGCTCGCCCAGATCCTCCAGTGCGGCCTCGCGCAACGGTGGGGTGAGTGCGGTGTCGTTGTCGAGGGCGATCACGCTCTTGCCGCCGCCGAAGTCCAGACCGGCCACCGCGGCCTTGTAGGTCATCGCCTCCGACAGGCGCAGCGCGTCGGCCAGGCCATGCTGCCAGGTGGCGTAGCGGCGCAGTCGGCAGCCGCCGACCGCCGGGCCCAGGGCGCGGGAGTGGACCGCCACGATCAGCGCCAGCCCAGAACGGCGTCCGCGTCGAATGACCACGTCTTCATGTGCAAGTGCTTGGCTCATGCCCCGAAGCTAGGCTGATGCACGGAACGGTTGACGTGACGCCGAAGTACATTCGGCGTCGCGATCCAGGAGGCAGTCATGGATGAACTTGATTCGGCGATCGTGCACCATCTGCAGGCCGATGGTCGGCTGTCCAACCGGGCCCTCGCCGAGAAGCTCGGTATCGCCCCCTCCACCTGCCTCGAACGCACCAGGCTGCTGCACAAGCGCGGCATCATCCAGGGCTACCGGGCCCAAGTCTCGCTGCGGGCACTCAACCGCTCCGTGCAGGCGATGGTCTTCACGCAGGTCCGGCCGCTGCGCCGGGATGTCGTCGCCGACTTCGAGCGGTCGGTGACCCAGCTACCAGAGGTGGTCTCCGTCTACACGATGGCCGGCAGCGACGACTTCCTCGTCCACATCACGGCCCAGGACATCGACCACCTGCACGCTTTCCTCCTGGACCAGTTCACCAACCGCCGGGAGATCGTCAACTTCCGCACCTCGATCATCTACCAGCACCTCACCAACCCCGTGCTCGACCCACTCCCCCCGGAGACAGAGCACCTGTGACGCCACGCGGTCACCGGACAGGCCCCTGTTCCGGCGCCCGACTACGCCCCAACACATCGCACTTGACAGAGCGCCCGAAGGTGCGGCGGTAGGCGGTGGGGGTGGTGCCCAGTGCCCGCCGGAAGTGCAGCCGCAGGTTGGCCGCCGTGCCCAGTCCGCAGTCCCGCGCCACCCGATCCATCGGATGGTCCGTGGTTTCCAGCAGTTCCCGCGCCCTGCTGAGGCGGGCGCCCTGCAACCACTGCAATGGGGTCGTACCCGTCTCCTCGGTGAACCGGCGCATGAAGGTGCGCTGTGAGAGACCCGCGTGCCGGGCGAGCACGCGCAGCGTGAGCGGCTCGCCGAGCCGGTGCAGGGCCCATCCCCGGGTACCGGAAAGTGACGCCTCACCGGCCACCGCGACGGGAGCGGGCACGTACTGGGCCTGCCCACCGTCCCGGTGGGGGGCGGCCACCAGACCGCGGGCGATCTCGTTGGCCACCACCGCCCCCAGGTCGCGGCGCACGAGGTGCAGGCACAGGTCGATGCCGCAGCACACCCCGGCCGACGTGAGCACGTCGCCCTCGTCGACGTAGAGCACATCGCGGTCGACCTCGACGGCCGGGAAGCCCCGCTCGAACTCGTCGAGGTGCTTCCAGTGGGTCGTGGCGTGCAGCCCGTCCAACACGCCCGCCGCGGCCAGTGCGAAGGCGCCCGTGCAGATCGACACCACACGCGTGCCTCGGTCGCGGGCCCCGGCCAGCGTGTCCAGCACGGCGTCCGGCAGCTGGAGGATCGGTTCGAATCCCGGCACGACCACGGTGTCGGCGGTGCGCACCTGCTCCAGGTCCCCGTCGGCGACCAGGGCGAAGCCCGCGCTGGTGACCACCTTCGCGTCCAGCGCGCACAGGGTCATCTCATAAGGGGTTTCCGGCCGGGTGGTGAAGATCTGCGTCGGGATCGCCAGGTCGAGCGGGGTGACCCCGTCCAGCGCCAGGACCGCGACTCGATGCACTGTCATGGCAAGATTCTATCGAAGTAAGGAAATTTTGCCTCTCGCCAGGTCAGAGCGGTCGCGGCCAGGCTGAGGACATGACCGGATCTCCCCACGAGGCGACCGCCGACCTGATCACGCTGCCCGGCACATCGCTTGCCGACGCCGTCGTGAACTTCATCCGACCGGTGGAAACGCCGTCCGTGTTCAACCACAGCCTCCGCAGCTATCTGTTCGCCCGGCTGGTGGCCGGCCGCCTCGGCCTGGCCGTCGGCCACGACTACCACGACGACCTGTTGTTCGCCGCGTGCGCGATGCACGACCTCGGCGTGGCGCCGGACGGCCCGCACAGCCAGCGGTTCGAGGTCGAAGGCGCCGACCGGGCCGCCGCGTTCCTCATCGAACGCGGACTGCCCGCGGCCGACGCCGACCAGGTCTGGCAGGCCATCGCCCTGCACACCTCACCGGGTATCGCGGAACGCCACGGCACGCTGTGCGTGCTCGTCCGCGAAGGCGTCGCGCTCGACTTCGGCGGCCCACTGGGTGCCGGCCACGTCGACGCCGTCACCGATGAGCAGGCCGACGCCATGCACGCCGCCTATCCACGGCTGGACATGATCCGCTCACTCACCGACGCGATCGTCACGCAGGCCGCGAAGAACCCGACGAACGCACCCCGGTACACGATTCCCGGCGAATTCCTCCGCGAACGCGAGACCTTCGGCCGGACCCGGCTGGAGCACGCCTGCCGTTCGTCCCGCTGGGGCAACTGACTCCGCGGACTCCACGCCTTACGTCAACAAGAAAGAGGAAGCACCGTCATGACCATCCACACCGTCGAGGTCCCCGAGGACAACGCCGTCTTCGGGCAGACCACCAGCGCCTTCGCGGGCTTCGGCTATTCCGCCGCGGTCCGCGCGCACGGCCTCCTGTTCATCGCGGGAACCATCGGCCGCCGAGCCGACGGAACCATCCCGGACACCATCGAGGAACAGACCGAGATCGCCATCCGGAAGATCGAGGAGATCCTTCGGCTGGAGAACCTCGACCTGTCCGCCCTCGTCGACGTCACCAGCTACCACGTCGACATCCGCCGGCATCTGCCCGGCTTCATCGAGGCCAAACAGCGCCTCGTCGCACCGCCTTACCCGACCTGGACGATCATCGGGGTCAGCGGCCTCGCCAGCCCGGGACTCCTCGTCGAAATCCGCGCGACCGCCGCGTACCCCGACGCATCCCGGTAGCCGCCGCTCGTGGGCCCGCCCCCGGGCCCACGAGCCCGTCGGCGACCGATGTGCGGTCGTCGTTGAGCACCGGGATGCTCACCGGGCTGCCTTCGGCCGAGCGGTGGGCGGACAAGGAGGCGGCCAAACGATCGGCGGCGGGCACGGCGGCGAGTGGAAGTCTCGTGCTGTTGGCCCGGAATATGTGTCGGGACTGCGGGGCATCGCTCTAGACTGCAGGGTCAATGTTTCGCAAAGCCAGGTACGGCGCGGGGGAGCCCCGTACACAACGATTGGGTAGCCAGTGCTTCTGAAAACGTTCGGCTGGTCGTTCGCGGTCACCGCGCTCGGTCTGGTCGCGGCGGTGTTCTACGGGGGGTGGACCGGCTTCGGGATCGTGGCGATCCTGTCCATCCTCGAGATCTCGCTGTCCTTCGACAACGCCGTGGTCAACGCCGGGGTCCTGAAGAAGATGAATGCCTTCTGGCAGAAGATCTTCCTCACCATCGGCGTCCTGATCGCGGTCTTCGGCATGCGCCTGGTCTTCCCGGTCGCGATCGTCGCCATCAGCGCCAAGATCGGTCCGGTCGAAGCGGTACGGCTCGCGCTCGACGACAAGGACAAATACCAGCAGTTGGTGACCGACGCCCATCCGTCGATCGCCGCCTTCGGTGGCATGTTCCTGCTGATGATCTTCCTCGACTTCATCTTCGAGGACCGGGAGATCAAGTGGCTCGCCTGGCTGGAGCGTCCGCTCGCCAAGCTCGGCAAGGTCGACATGCTCTCCGTCTGCATCGCGCTCGTCGTGCTGCTCGTCTCCGCGATGACCTTCGCCACCAACGCCCACCAGCACGGCGGCATCCATGCGGACAAGACGGAGACTGTCCTGCTCGCCGGCATCGCGGGCTTGATCACCTACCTGATCGTCGGCGGCCTCTCCGGCTACTTCGAGAACAAGCTCGAGGAAGAGGAGGAGCGTGAGCACGAGGCCGAGGAAGAGGCCAAGCGGAGCGGCAAGAAGGTCCCGGCGGTCGTGATGGCCGGCAAGGCCGCGTTCTTCATGTTCCTCTACCTGGAGGTCCTGGACGCGTCCTTCTCCTTCGACGGCGTCATCGGCGCCTTCGCGATCACCAACGACATCGTCCTGATGGCGCTCGGCCTCGGCATCGGCGCGATGTACGTCCGCTCGCTCACGGTCTACCTGGTCCGCCAGGGCACCCTCGACGACTACGTCTACCTGGAGCACGGCGCGCACTACGCGATCGGCGCCCTCGCCGTGATCCTGCTCGTCACCATCCAGTACGAGATCCACGAGGTCATCACGGGCCTCGTCGGCGTCGTCCTGATCGCCTGGTCCTTCTTCTCCTCGGTCCAGCGCAACCGCAGGTCGGCGGCGGCCGAGGGGAAGGACACGGGGTCCAACGAGAAGGCTGAGGTCTCCTCCGGCGTCTGAGCCGGACCGCCGGCGCGGACCGCAGGGCCGCAGGGCCGCCGCCAAGCGGACGGTGCTGCTCAGTCCTGGGTGAGAGGGGGTCCGGCGGTTCGGAGGGGCGAGAAGGTAGGAATGGAGCTGCCCGAGCAGTTCGGCGATGCCTTCCCGGTCGGCGCGGTAGCGGACCAGTTTGCCGCTGCGCGTCGACTGGAGCAGGCCGCCGCGCCGGAGGACCGCGAGGTGCTCGGAGGTGGTCGACGGGCCGAGTCCGGCCCGCTCGGCCACCTCGCCGACGGTCAGTTCCTCGCCATTGATGAAGTGCGCGAAGAGCTTCTGACGGGTTCCGCTGGTCAGCGCCTTGAGGAAGACCTGGAGGTCGTCGCCGGGCACGGCGGCCTCGGGGCGTATGGCCACTCCCGTACCGGATTCCGCCCGCCCGGACACCTGGTCGCCGGCCGCCCGCGGGAGCTCATCCGGGGCCCGGGACGGCCGGGGGACGCGGAGGGGGCGGTGGAGGTCGAACTCGGTCGGGGGATCTCCAGGGCTGAGCACGCCTCGCGGACGACGTCCCGTTCGCTGTCGTCGAAGTAGCCGTCGGCGCAGCCGATGACGATGCCGATCTGGATGACGGCCCGGGCCTCGGCGGGCCTCCGCTTCGCCTTGCCGATCTCCCGCATGGCGCTCGCCCTGCCGAGGGCGAAGTCCGTGGTGAGCTCGTCGAGGTGGTCCTCGAAGCGGCGGTGCAGATCGTCCGCGGGGAAGTTCTGGAGCACGTCGTTGGTGGCGATGAGCTGGGCGACGCGCCGCCGCTCGGACGGATCGATCGTGCCGTCCGCCGCAGCCACCAAGGCACACATCGCCATGCTCGCGTCCCGGAAAGCCCCGCTCCGCAAGTCGTTCTTCTTCGCCGTGAGCTGAGCCTGCATCGTCTGGACCGAGTCCTTGAGGCGGTCCCACAGCGTCATCTGCATCTCCTTGTCAGTAATACCTCCATAGTGAGGAGAAAACAGAATCTACAGGTTTGTAGAGCCCCCTCGCGCGCCGCCGCGGCACCCTCGCTCCCCTTGGCTTCAAATGATCGGTTGCGGCACGCCGCGGCCGCCTGGCGAATCGCCGGTTGGTGATACTTACCGGGTCGCCCAACCGTTCACCCAACGCTGCGGCCACCGACCGCGGAATAAGAGGCATCCGTGAGCACGATCGACGAGGTGGGCACATCGGCACCGCCGAGCCGCCCGCCCACCGGTGCTCGATCCATCACGACGTGAGTCTGGCGAAGAGGGCCGGAATCAACTGCGCGTTGGGGTAGCTCAAAGGCACGGTCAGCACCGGTTTCTCGACACCCGCTTGATAGATGTAGATCATGCCGTTGTGCAGCCGCGGAGCGCTGATCGACGCCCAGGGCAGGGAGAGCCGTGGTTTCGCACACGCGATGCCGCCCTGGTTCACCTTCACGCTGCCGCCGACCGTGATGGTCTCGCCACGGCGAACCCGGGCGACCAGCTCGGTGAGCAGCCGGGGCTCCAGGTGCTGCCTGGCCAGGTGCACCAGGAACGTCCACTCCTCAGGCTGGTCGGCTCGGCGGCCTGGCTCGTAGAAGTGCACGCGCACCACCGGCCCGCCGTAGTACGGGTACCTGCCCACCGCGAAGTCCCATGTGCTGTCGTGGGTGGTCGGGTACAGGAAGCGCTTGGTGGCGGTGTGGGTCGCCGTATAACTGACCCACTCCGCCTGGTCGAGCGCGAGTGAGTGCCTGCCGAAGATGATCTCCTGTGGGCTGGCGTAGAGACGTTTCCGGCGGACCTTCGTATCGAGGACCGGGGCCGGGGCCGGGGCCGGGGTCTTCGGGACCGGGGTCGGGGCCGCCGGGGCCGGGGCAGGCTGGGCCGGCCTCGCGGAGGGCCTCGGGCCCTGGGTCGCCGGCGGCCCCGGGCCCCGGCTCGCGCGGCCGGCCTCGCCGGCGCCGGCGACGTACGCGGACAGCCAGGCCGGTGTGTGGGCGCGCGGGTAGGCGGCCAGGTCATCCCGGTAGTGTTCGGGGGCCTGCAGATGGTCGTCGGGGAAGGGCTCGTCGCCGTAGTCGTACTCGGTGGTGACCTGGGCGCCCGTTCCCCTGCTGTGGCTGACGGCAAGCAGCAGGCGCCACCACGGCCCGGCCGGCATCCGCGCGGCGAGATGACGCTGCCGGCGGACCAGCACGGCTATCTGCTCGGGTACCCGAACATCGGTACTCCGGTTCCCGCACCAGAACCGCAGCTGCGCGACCTCGCCGGAGACCGTGAAGGAGAAGGCCACCGCGAAGCGGTCCCACCCCGGCGGGCCGAGCAGGGCCACCTGCTGCACGATCGGGTCGACCAGCCGGGACGCCCTGGCCGCGACCACCTGCTCGGTGGGGGCGTCGATGGTGAACGAGCTGATGCCCGCGGAGCCTCCCGATGCCCGGTCGAGCCCCATGACCTGGTCTCTGAGGTCGGCCATGAATCGTTCCTCGGCGGGCCTGCGGCGAACGTACGCCTCTTCGGCGGTGAACATGTCCTCCGCCTGCTGCGGAGGGATCGAGCTCGACGTCTCCTTGACCCGCCCGACATCGCTCACCAGGAACACCGCCCGGCCCACCGGCATGTCCAGGAACGCCATGGGATCGCTTTCGTCGGCGTCCACCGGCGCGTACACGCTCCAGCCCGCTTCGAAGCGGTCCGCCGCCAGCCCCTGCGTGGGGTAGTCCAGGCGGCGGGCCCGGATCCGCTCCACGACCAGTGATATCGCCCGTGCCGCGGCCATTTGCCCGCCCTCGGGCATCGGGACGTGGCCGAGGGGGTGGTCGGCCCGGCCGCCGGGGTCGGTGCCGGGCGACGTCCGGCCGCGGTAGTGCTGCGTGAGGTCGAACCAGAGGCACACCTCCTCGGCCGCCTCGACATCGACATCGGCCGCGATCACCGACCAGGAGCCGCCGGCATCCCGCCCGTAGAGCGTGACCACGTCGCCGTCGTCCCGGCCGGCCACGACGTAGTCCGCCTCATGGAGATCGCCCAGCCCGGCGGCCTCGGCGAGCGTAGGCGCCGAGGAGCTGACACGCTGACCGAACGGTTCCCCGCTCACATCGACGGCGGTCAACACGTAGTCGCCGTCAGGGGTGGGGGCGTACTCGAAGCCGACCTGAGGGCTGGTGTCCCAGACCGGCTCCGGTCGGCACAGGACGTCGTGCCGGCGACGCGTTTGTACGACGACGAGGGCGGGGCATCGGCGACGAGGACCGACCAGGTGCCGGTGGCGTCTCTCCCATAGAGGGTGATGTCGTCGTGGCCACGGCGGACCGACACATAGTTCATCCGGTAGCTGTCGCCGAACGCGGCGGCCTCGCCGAGGGTGGGCGCCGTGGGGACGACACGTTCTCCGAACCGTTCGCCGCCGGCATCGGTGGCCGCCATCACGTAGCCGGTCATCAGACCTGCTCCTGTCGCTACCGATGGTGGGAGTGTGGGGTCACCCGCCACACCAACTGGCTGACGAGGTCAGCGTGCCGGCAGTGGGAAGTGCCACCATCGGCAGGGCAAAACCCTGCCCCAGTAGATGAGTTGCCGCAATGGGCGGGGTCGCATGCCAGAGAGGTGATGAGCCTGCGGGTCTCATCCGAAGACGATGACCTGGCGTCCGACCACGTCGCCACGGCCAAGGGCCTCCAGGTTCTCGTTGATGTCTTCGAGCCTGACCTTGGTGACGTTGTGTTTGACGAGGCCGGCCTCGGCGAGTGAGAGCACCTCGACCAGGTCCAGGTGGTTGCCCCAGAACGAACCGAGATAGGACAGCTCCGTCCCCACGAAGGGAAACTGGCGGTGCTCGACGCGCTGGCTCATGAGGCCGACAGCCGCCAGCGCCCCTTCCGGGCCCAGGAGGTCGAACCCCATGGAGATGGACGCCTCGCTGCCGACGCAGTCCAGGATCGCGTGGACTGTTCGACGGCCGGTCAGCCTCTCCAGTTCGTCCTGGATGGCCTCGGTGGACTTGCCCCGTACGTTGATCCCGTGATCCGCGCCGTTCTCCTTCGCCACGCCCAGTTTGCCGTCCGAGCGTGCGAAGGCCACCACGGTCGCGCCGCCTCCCAGCAGTTTCGCGTACTGGATCGCGTAGCTTCCCAGGCCGCCGATGCCCGTGACCGCGAGGGTACGGTCGGCTCCGAGCTTGCGCGCGTCCCGGAGCTTCCTCATCGCCCGGTACGGGGTCATGCCCGCGTCGGTCATCGGGGCGAGGACCTCAGGTGCTTTCGCGGCCTCCTCCGACACCGGAATCGCATGGCGGCACTCCACCGCCATGTACTCGGCGAAGCCGCCCGGAGGCCCGAACCCCACCCACCGGCCGTTGCCGCTGCACAACTGTTCATTGCCTTCGCGACACTGCCGGCATGTGCCGTCTCCCCAGCTGGGATTGACCACCACCATGTCGCCCTCGGAATAGCCCACCGTCGTGGGCACGGCGCTGCCCAGTCCCGCCACTCGGCCCGTTACCTCGTGACCGGGGATGTACGGCAGATCCACGGGGAACGGACCCTCGAAGTAGCCGTCCAGGAGCTGGTAGTCGCTGCGGCACATGCCTGTCGCGGCGACCTTCAGGAGGATCTCGTCCGGCCCGGGCTCGGGCACGGGAACCTCTTCGACCCGAAGGGGTTCCTTGTAGCCGTGCATCCGGGCTGCCTGCATCTGCGTCATGGTCGCCTCGCCTTCGCCGACGAGCGGAAAGCGGCTCGGGCCGGGCACAGTGGGCACGAAAGGGTTTCCGCCGTCGGTCATCACGGCCGTCGGCCGCCGCTGCGGATATCACCATTTTCCCGTGTCCGCGGCTGCGACGCATCCGGATCTGTGCGGGGTGATCGGCGACGAGTGGGGTGGTGGCCGCCCCGCATCCCACATGAGGCACATGGGCGCATGTGCGGGCTCGCCGTCCTTCGACCAGTCGCTCGGCCCGGTCCGCTCCCAACGGCTCAGCCGGATGACAGCGGCAGCGTGGTCTGGGTGGCGGCAATTCGCACGTACTCCAGTTTTTCCTCGTCCGAAGAGCCCGGCTCTGCCGTATAGGTCACGATCCTCACATCGTGGTCGGGTACCTTCAGCACATCGTTGTCGAGACGTATCTCCCCCACAAGAGGATGCCGCAGGCGTTTATGGCCGCCCAGGCGGGAGCCGAGCGCTGGAGTACTCCATAGCTCCCGGAACTCCTCGCTGTTACCCATGACCTCATCAATCAGCATTCTGAAGTCCTCATCATGAGGATATGCTCCGTGCGTTATCCGAAGGTCTACGACGAGAGCGGCTTTGAATTCGGGGGTGCTCTGCTCGACGGGAAAGAGCGGACGGCCCGTGTCCGACGGCTCGTTGAACACCGCGCCTACCAGGTTTCGCTCTTCTGGCGATCGAAGGGACGGGTCACCCAGCAAGGCCGCCCACATGGACGTCCATGTCAGCAGGGTCCATGAGGCGGAGAACACGCCCACCGGGATGTTTCCCCAGCGGCTGACGAGCCGTTGTACACCAGGCGGCATCTGATGCGGGATTGTGGGCGGCGTCGGCGGACGAAGCCCGGCCACCAGGTGCAGATGGCAGGTTTCATCCGTACTGAGTTGCAGCGCGCGGGCGAGTGAGGCCACGACGTCGCGAGAGGGACGCTGGGACCGGCCCTGTTCAAGGCGCAGAAGGTAATCCGTGGATATTCCCGCCAAGTGGGCGAGCTCTTCGCGGCGCAAGCCGGCGGTGCGTCGCCGGCGGGTGGCGGGCAGTCCGACGTCTTCCGTCGTAATGCGGGCACGCCATCCACGCAGCGCGTTACCCAGCGAGTTCTCTGGACGACTCATGTTCCCATTGTTACCGACCCTGCGGTCGGCAACATGGGACTGCCGTTCCTGGGATAACTGCCGGGCAGCCGGCGCGGCCGCGGCCGCCTTAGCCGTGGTGACCGAGGTGGGCCGTCAGAAGATTCGCATCCCCGCCTGTGGTGAGCGCACCGCTGGCCACGTAGACCGTGTCGCCGTCGACCGCCAGTGCTGTGGTGTTCTGCAGACCATCGCTCTCATCGAGGACGATACGGTTGGCCTTGCCCGGAGTGATGAGGACCACCTCGCTCGGGACATTGAGTGCGGCCAGCAGTTGATCACCGCAGCCGGTAAAGGCGAAATCATCGACGCTGTCGAGTCCGGATGCCATGACCTGATGCGGACCGGCCGTTCCCTTTTCTGTCAGCGGTATACGAAGGATTGTTCCTCGATCGAGGTTGGAGACCCATACAGCTCCGTTGTGCACCTTCACGCCGTTGGCGCCGAAGAAGTGCGTCGGGGCCAGATCCTCTCCCGCGGCCCAGAGCGTGGCAGTTCCGCCGTGCGATCCGACCCGCCACACTCTGCCCTGAGTGGAGTCGGTGATGTAGAAGTTGCCCGTACGGTCGTCCCTGGCAAGTCCGTTGAGGAAGCTCGCCGCCGGAAGAGCGGCGACACGCTCCGGTTTGCCTCCCGGGCGCAGTTTCCAGAGGCCGGTGAGGGATGCGTCCCCTGCCGAATACAGGAAGTAAAGGGTTCCGTCTCCGGTTCGTTCGATCCCTGTCACCGCGGCGGACCCGGGGCCAGGGGTGTTCACTCCCCCATCCGCGGGGAGCGGCATGGTCGCCAATACCTCGACGCGTCCGCCGAGCGTGACGTGAGCCACCTGCCGCGACAGGATGAGGCCGACATCCGCGGACCCGTTCGGCCGCACGGTGACGCTCTCCGCCACCTGTCCGGCCGGACGGTCGAAATGGGCGACGATCCGCGGGTGCGAGAGGGGCGGCACAGCCGCTTCGGCTGTTGACGAGACCGCGGTAAGTCCGATCAGGGCACCGGCAGTGGTCACCGCCAGCTGGAAGACAAGGTGTTTCGGCATGATCGCCTCCGAAGGTGATGCGCTGCATAACAGACGGGCCACCGCGGCAAGCGGGAGGGAGGGGGAACGACGGACGTTCCGCCAGATCTGCCCCGGCATCCGCAAACTGGCCTGCGGGAAGAAGCATCAGCGCACCCGCGTCGCTCAGCCAGTACCCGGCTTATCCCTGGAATCGCAGGACCATGCTGTCCGGCGGAGTCCGGTCCTCGACATCGCCGACGATCATGGCGCGTACGCTCGTACGCATGGTTGAGCATCGAATGGTCGACACGAACGGGATTCGGCTGCATATCGCCGAGGAAGGCGAAGGCCCCCTGGTCGTGCTGCTGCACGGCTTTCCCGAGTCATGGCACTCCTGGCACCACCAGTTCGGCCCCCTGGTCGAGGCGGGCTTCCGAGTGGTCGCCCCCGACCAGCGTGGATACGGGCGTAGCGACCATCCCGAGGACGTCGACGCGTACAGCATCCTCCACCTGGTCGGCGACGTCGTCGGACTGATTCGGGCACTGGGCGAGGACAAGGCGTATGTCGTCGGGCACGACTGGGGCGCGCCGGTCGCCTGGAACACCGCGCTGCTACGGCCGGACATGGTGCTCGGGGTGGCCGGTCTGAGCGTGCCACCGCCCTTCCGGGGCGCGCAGCCTCCGCTGGCCACCATGGAGAAGAGGTTCGGTGGCCGCTTCTACTGGAACTACTTCAACCGCCCCGGTGTCGCCGACGCCGAGCTCGCGAGGGACACCCGCACCGCGTTGCGGAAAATCTTCTACTCGATTTCCGGCGACGCTCCCGACACGGTCGAGCAGCCGCTCGTCGTCCCGGAGCAGGGCTGGCTCGACACCATGCCGGACCCCGACGTACTGCCGGAGTGGTTCACCGAGGACGACCTCGACACGCTCACCGAGAGCTTCTCCCAGGGCTTCACCGGAGCCCTCAACTGGTACCGCAACCTCGACCGCAACTGGGAACTGACCGCGCCGTGGCACGGCGCCGTCGTCACCTCGCCCGCCCTGTACATCTACGGCGACCGCGACCCCGTTTCCGCTTTCCCCGGCACGCCCGAACTCATCGCGAGCCTGCCCGATCTGATGCCCAACCTACGACGCCCGCCCCTCGAACTGGCGGGCTGCGGACACTGGACACAGCAGGAACGCCCGGCAGAGGTGAACGCCGCGCTCATCGAATTCCTCACGGCCGGCTCCTGAGCCCGGCCCGCCGAGTCGCCGAACCCGACATCCGGGCGCGCCCGGTCCTCAGGCGGGGCGCTTGGCCATGATGACCACGCTCGGCCCGGTGTGCTCAGCCGCGGGGAGCCGAAGTTCGGCGACCGGGTGCAGGCCGGCCTGCTCGATCAGGTCCACGAGTTGTTCCGGCCGCCATTTATGTGTCGTCCAGCGAACGGGCACACCTCCGTAGGCCTCGGTGCGCACCTTGTCCTCGTCGCCGACGTGTGTTCCGGTGATGAAGTGTCCGCCTGGCTTCAGTGCGCGCGCGAACAGGGTGAGGACTTGGGGAAGGACGTCGCGAGGGAGGGTGAACAGCGACCACCACCCGAGTACGCCGCCAAGCGACGCTTCCTCAAGGTCGAGGTCGGTGACGGAGGAGACGCTGAAGCGGCATTGCGGATGAAGACGGCGCGCGTTTTCGATCATGCGGGGTGAGAGGTCGACTCCGGACACGTCGAGTCCGCGTTCGGCGAGGTAGGCGGTCACCATTCCGGGTCCGCAGCCGACGTCGAGGACGGGCCCGAGATCGCCCACGGTGTCGGCGAAGGCATCGATGGACGCCTTGAGCCAGGGATGGCGACGGATGTCGCCGACTCCCGTCGTCACCACCATGTGGACGTAGTTGTCGGCCACCCGGTCATAGGACTCACGGACCACGTCGAGATCGGCGGGGCGGTCTATACGGTGTGCGCGCATCAGCCAACAGTAGGGTGGCGGTGGCCGTCGGCATCACTATCCGACTCCGGTCGCGGGAGGAGCAAGGGCCGTCGGTCCGACGTCAGCCCTTGCGGGTCTTGACCTCCTCGGTCAGCTGCGGGACCACCTCGAAGAGGTCACCGACCACGCCGTAGTCGACCAAGTCGAAGATCGGAGCCTCGGCGTCCTTGTTGACCGCCACGATCGTCTTCGAGGTCTGCATACCGGCCCGGTGCTGGATCGCACCCGAGATACCCGCCGCCACATACAGCTGCGGCGAAACCGTCTTACCGGTCTGACCCACCTGATTGGTGTGCGGATACCAGCCCGCGTCCACCGCCGCACGCGAGGCGCCGACGGCCGCGCCGAGGGAGTCGGCGAGGGCCTCGACGACAGGGAAGTTCTCCGCGCCGCCCACACCACGGCCACCGGAGACCACGATCGCCGCCTCGGTCAGCTCCGGACGCCCCGTCGACTCACGCGGCGTACGCGAGACCACCTTCGCCCCCGTCGCCTGCTCCGAGAAGGACACCTGAAGCGCCTCGACCGCACCCGCGGCCGGGGCGGCCTCCACCGCCGCCGAATTCGGCTTCACCGTGATCACCGGCGTGCCCTTGCTGACCCGGGACCTGGTGGTGAAGGCGGCCGCGAACACCGACTGCGTCGCCACCGGACCCTCCTCACCCGCCTCCAGGTCCACCGCGTCGGTGATGATGCCCGAGCCGATACGGACCGCGAGCCGGGCCGCGATCTCCTTGCCCTCCGCGGAGGACGGGAACAGCACGGCGGCCGGCGACACCGCCTCATACGCGGCCTGCAGCGCGTCCACCTTCGGGACCACCAGGTAGTCGGCGAACTCGGGCGCGTCAGCGGTCAGCACCCGCGCGGCGCCGTGCTCGGCCAAGGCGGACGCGGTGTTCCCGGCACCGGAACCGAGGGAGACGGCGACGGGCTCGCCGATGCGACGGGCCAGGGTCAGCAGCTCCAGAGTGGGCTTGCGGACGGCACCGTCCACGTGGTCGACATAGACAAGGACTTCAGCCATGGGAATCGCTCTCCTGCGACATGCGAAATGCGAAAGATATGGGGGCGGGGAAAGGGATCAGATGAACTTCTGACCCGCGAGGCGGCCTCAGATGAATTTGCGCTCCGCGAGAAAGGCGGCGAGCTGCTTGCCGCCCTCGCCCTCGTCCTTGACGATCGTGCCCGCCGTACGGGCCGGACGCTCCGTGGCACCGTCCACCGCGGTCCAGGCACCCTCGAGACCGACCTCGTCCGCCTCGATCTCCAGGTCCTCCAGGTCCCAGGAGGTCACCGGCTTCTTCTTCGCCGCCATGATGCCCTTGAACGACGGGTAACGCGCCTCACCCGACTGGTCGGTCACCGACACCACCGCCGGAAGCCGCGCCTCCAGCAACTCCGTCGCGGAGTCACCATCACGGCGCCCCTTCACCGTGCCGTCCTCGACCGACACCTCCGACAGCAGCGACACCTGCGGCACACCCAGACGCTCCGCCAGCATCGCCGGGAGCACACCCATCGTGCCGTCGGTGGACGCCATGCCACAGACCACCAGGTCATAGCCGGTCTTCTCGACGGCCTTGGCCAGCACCAGCGAGGTACCCAGCGCGTCCGTGCCGTGCAGATCGTCGTCCTCGACATGCACCGCCTTGTCCGCACCCATCGACAACGCCTTGCGCAGCGCGTCCTTGGCATCCTCCGGACCGACCGTCAGCACGGTGATCTCCGCCTCGTCCCCTGCCCGCTGGCGCTCCTCTGCGATCTGGAGGGCCTGCTCGACCGCGTACTCGTCGAGCTCCGAGAGCAGGCCGTCCACATCGTCGCGATCGACGGTCAGGTCCTCGGCGAAGTGCCGGTCGCCGGTGGCGTCGGGCACGTACTTCACACAGACAACGATCCTCAAGCTCACGCCGGCTCTCCTTACTGTTCGTGGATGTCCGCGCTGCCCCACCGGAGCACCTGAATGAGAGTATGGCACTCAGTACCCTCAGTAAAGGCACTCAGTATCGCTTTCGCCGGGCGCTGGTGCTACGTTCCCTCCATGGCGGACGTACGCGACGAGGGCAGGGCGACCGCGGCGGTGGGCGGGCCCGGGCCGTCCGGCAAGGCGCCCATGCGCGAGGCGCTCATCGAGGCCGCCTTCCAGCTCTTCGTGGAGCATGGCTTCGAGCGGACCACGGTGGACGACATCGTCGCGCGGGCCGGAGTGGGGCGCCGGTCGTTCTTCCGCTACTTCCCGTCCAAGGAAGACGTCGTCTTCCCCGACCATGAGCGCTGCCTGACCGAGATGAGCGCCTTCCTCGCCACGAGCACCGACGGCGAACCGCTCGACGTGATCTGTGACGCGGCCCGCCTCGTGATGCGGATGTACGCCGCGAATCCGGAGTTCTCCGTGCAGCGCTATCGGCTCACCCGCGAGGTGCCCAGCCTGCGCGGCTACGAGTTGTCCGTGGTGCACCGCTACGAGCGCACCATGGCCCACTACCTGCGGCAACGCTATGCGGGAGACCCGAACGGAGCCCTGCGGGCCGAAGTGCAGGCAGCGGCCATCGTCGCCGCGCACAACAACGGGCTGCGGACCTGGCTGCGGAGCGGGGGGCACGGCGATGGCGCGCCGGCGGTGGATCAGTCGCTGGCATTCGTCCGGCAGACATGGGGCAGTGCCCGCGAATCCGCGGAGAGCGGCGCCGCGCCCGCGCCGCCGAGCGAGGAGGACGATGTGGTCGTCATCGTCGCGCCGCGGAAGGCTCCTCTGTGGCGCGTGGTGCAGAAGATCGAGAAGGCGTTGGGAGACGACTAGCCACCGGCGTGGCACTCAGCGCCCGGAGAGGGTACTCAGTGCCATACCGTGGCCGTGTGCCGGGTTCATGAGGGCAGCGCCGACCGGTTGGTTACCGCCCGCGTGTACCGATGCACACCGTCGGCGAACGCCACCGTCGCCCGCCCCCGCAGCACGAGGACATCCAGGTGTGCGGCCGTCTCATTGATCGCGAGCATCTGGTTGAAGGCGCTCAACTCCGCGAACGGCACGGCCCGGCGCGTCCAGGCGAGTTTGCGCGCCACCGCGTGGGCGTCGAGTGTGTTCTCGCCCAGCGCCGCCAGGCTTCCGGCGAGTCGCTCGTCGTGGTGGGTGAGCAGTTCGTCGACCCGGGTGTGGGTGCTGTCGGCCACCGGCCCGTGTGCGGGCAGCAGGCGGGCGTCGGCGTAGCGGGTCATCAGCCGCAGCGAGTCCAGGTAGTCGGCGAGCGGACGGCCGCCCGGTTCGGCGAGTTCGAAGCCGATGGACGGGGTGATATGCGGCAGGACGTGGTCCCCGGAGAACACCAGCCCCCGCTCTTCGTCCAGAAAGACCACATGGCCCTTGGTGTGTCCGGGGGTGGGGACGACACGCAGCTCGCGCTCCCCGAAGCGCAGGGTCTCGGCGCCGAGCCAGCGGTCGGGGGCCTCCCACACGCTCGGGTCGTAGCCGCCGTGGTCCATCGCCTCGATGCGGTCGGCGAGGTCCCCGGCTCCCGCCGCGCGCAGGGTGCGCAGCGAGCCCACGGGCTGGTCGCTGCGCAGCCGGTCGAGCATCTCCAGGCCGGGGCGCTCCCCCGCGCCGAGGTAGACGCGCGAGCCCAGCAGCCTGCGCAGCTCCACCGCCTGGGTGTAGTGGTCGCGGTGGATGTGGGTGACCAGGATGTGGCTGATGTCGCCGGGGTCGCGCCCGATGGCGGCCAGGGCGTTCTCGAGCACCTTGCGCGCCTCGGGGATCGCCCAGCCCCCGTCGATCATGACGATGCCGTCGTCGGCCAGATCCTCCAGGAGGTAGACGTTGACGGCGCGCAGCCCGTCGCCCGGCAGGGGCAGCGGCACGCGATGCACCCCGGGCTGTACGGTCTGGATTCCGGCCTCCGCCCAGGGAGCCTGGTCGAACCGTGCCGTCATGATCCTCCTTCGCGGGTGTGCAGCCTGATGGCCAGGTCCCGGGCCCCGCCCCGGTCGAGCTTGCCGACCTTCGTCTGGGGCAGCTCCTCGACACCGTAGACGTACTCGGGCCATTTGGTCTTGGACAGACCGACGCTCTCCAGATGGCCGGTCACCTCGGCCAGCTCGACGCCGCTGCCGTCCTCGGCGACGACGAGCAGAGCCACGCGTTCGCCGAGGACATCGTCGGGGACCGGCGCGACACAGGCTCTGGCCACGCGGGGATGGCTGGCGACCGCGCGCTCTATCTCGGTGATGTCGATGTTGCGGCCGCCGCGGATGATGATGTCCTTCTCGCGGCCCATGATGGTGAGGGTGCCGTCGTCGTGGACCATCAGCAGATCGCCGGTGGGCAGATAGCCGTCCTCCGTCAGCTCCGGCGGATCGGTCCTGCCCTCGCGGGCGTACCCGAGGAAGAGGGAGGGGCCGCGGACCTGCGCCCGGCCGGTCACCCCCGGGCCGGCCGTCTGACCGTCGGCGGTGAGCGCGCGCACGTCCGTCCCCGGGAAGGGGCGGCCGTCCCTGCCGAGCCGGATCTCCTCGGGGTCGTCGGGACTCGGCGAGGTGTGGCCCAGGCATTCGGACATGCCGAAGACGCGGAGGATCTTCGTGCCCAGAGACCGTTCGGCCCGGGCCAGGGCTCCGCGGTCCATGGGCCCGCCGCCGACGGTGATCGACCGGACGCCCCGGAGGACGCCGGAGCCGGCCGCTTCGGTGCCCATCTGCAGCGCCATGGTCGGTACGCACATGGTCCAGCGGACACCGGCGTCGGCCATCCGCCGCAGCGCGACCGCCCGGTCCCACTTCCCGGTCAGGACGAGCGGCCCGCGCAGCAGGAGGGAGAGATAGACCCCGAAGCAGTACGCCGCCGTGGACGACAGCGGCACGATCGCGGCGACGGCGTCGCCCGGCGCCAGGCCGTTGACGTCGATGGTGCTCGTGGCGGCGTAGCGTAGGGCCCGCTCGGACTGGACGACGCCTTTGGGGCGCCCGGTCGACCCGGAGGTCAGGCCGATGAGGGCGCCGCCGGCCCACCGCGACACCTCACGGCTGTCGGGTGCGGACCGGCAGGTCCAGCCGTCGAGCACCGTCCGCGCCGGGTCCGGCAGCCGGGTGGGCACCGCCCACTCGTCCATCGCCGAGGGCTCGGCGACGACGGCGTCCGGGCGGATGTCCTCCCATGCGGCGGTGAACTCAGCGGGTGTGGTGTGCCGGTTGACCACCGCGAGGACCCCGCCCCGCAGCCCCACGGCAAGGGTGGCGGCGACGGTGCGCCACGAGTTGTCCGCCTGGACCAGGACGGTGCCGACCGAGCCGTCGGCCTCGCCCGCGGACAGCGCTCCGGCCAGCCGTACGGCCTCGTCGAGCAGCTCCCGGGCCGTATGACTGCCGGTGTCGTCGATCACGGCGGTGAAGTCGGCTTCTTCCGCCTTCTGCTGGAACTCCCGCGCTACCTGTCGCATCCTGCCCCTCGTTGCGCTGTGCTGAACTCCGCTTGCCGAACGCTGTGGTGCTTGAGCTGCCGCTGGACCGGGCCGAGTGGCCCCGGATCCTCAGGCGGCGAACATCTCCGCCTCATGCCCCATGACCGCGATCCGGCGGCCCTTCATGTCGCCGACCTGGGCGACGGCCTCGGCCCACTCGGGGCTCGCGAGGGCCTTCTTCAGGTCCTCCGGGGAGTCGAAGCCGAGCACGGAGATCCCGTCCCAGCCTTCGGAACGCGGCTCCAGAGCGGCGTCGATGTCGGTGTGGCGCCAGGAGCGCAGCCCGGGCAGGCGGTAGGTCAGCTCCGCGTGGTCGCCGCGCCACCAGGTGATGAACTGCTCATGCGTCCACTCCGGGGGCCGGGCTGCCAGCAGGACGAGGTTGTACATGACGGTGCTCCGCACGGGGTCGAGGGGATGTGGGTGGTGAGCGGGTCCGAGACCGCTCAGGTGAAGCGGATCTCGGACGAGCGCCCGATGAGCAGGCGCCGCAGTCGGCCTTCGCCGTTCACCTGCCCGGCGGCGACGAAGCTGGCCTCGGGGACGCCCGCGCGTCGTACCTCGCCCAGGAAGAGCTCGTCCTGGCCGAGCGTGGTCGCCGACAGCAGATGGTGGGTGCGGGTGCCCTTCTCGCGCTGTTCGAGATAGCCGACGAGGGCGGCGCGGTCCCCGGCGAAGTCGGTGGCGTTGCCGTCACCGGTGGAGAACAGGATGGACAGCGAGAAGTCGTCGCTGATCAGGTCGAGGATCCGGGACGGCTCGTCACCGTCCAGTATCTCGAACCACGCGGTGAGGAAGGGGGCCGCGGCCGGGGTGTCCGTCATGCCCGGCTCCCGTCGTCCGCCCAGTCGACCAGTTCGAACGAGGTGGTGAAGAAGGACTGGTAGCGCGACAGGAGCCCGCCGGACGAGATCACCGCGGCCGAGAGGAAGGAGCCGGTGTACCGCCCGCCCTCCGTCACCACCCCGTACACGGTCTCGACGTCGCCGTCCCGGCTGTGGCGCAGGATCTCATGCGACCGGTCCTTGGGGTTCCGGCCGGCGATGTAGGCGGCGAAGTCCTCCTTGGATGTGCCGGTGACCTCACTGCCCGGGAGGGCGATCAGGAAGCGGAAGTCGGGTTCGAGCAGGTCCAGCGTCCGTTCCGGATGGTCGCTGTCCATACTGGCCATATACGTGCGCAACGTCATGCCTGCGCCCTTTCGATGGGTGGCCGAGCGCTCTCGGGGACCCGGAGCCGTTGCGACGACCCCCGGATCAACCTGAGTTCAGTTCAATTCAGATTGGATGCTAATCCCGGGGAAACACGGCTGACAAGAGTTTGTAGGAAACACGAAACGGCCCCCGGCGGATATCCGCCGGGGGCCGGAAGCGACAAGGCGCCGCTCAGGGGGTCACGTGGCGACCATACGTACGCAGGCGCCCTCGATCAGCTCACTGACCTCCGACAGCGGCGTCGGCCCCGAGGGCCGGTACCACCGCCACACACTGACGATCAGGCCGAGCACGCCCGAGCCCAGCAGTTGCGCGTCCCGGAGCGGGAAGGCACCCATGGACATCCCCCGGACCAGCAGGTTCGTCCAGTTCCGCTCGACGAGCTGGACCAGCTTGCGGGCCTCGACGCGCTCGGCCTCCTCCCGCTTGGACTTGCGCGTGCCGGAGAGCAGATCCATGTGGTTGTGCAGGATCCGCATCTGCAGGACCTCTTGGTCCGAGACGTCGTACGCCGCGCGCACGGCCGCCCGGAGCGCCTCGGTCGGGTCCTCGACGCCCTCGGTCGCCTCCGTGAAGTTGTCATGGGACCGCTGGAGCTCCAGCCGCATGATGGTCAGCAGGCAGTGCGTCTTGGACTCGAAGTAGTGGTACAGCGCCGTCTGCCCGATGCCGACCCGCTCCGCCACGGTGGACCACTTGGTGGCCTCGAACCCCGTCTCGCCGAAGCAGTCGACGGCGGCCGCCAGGATGGCGGCGCGCTTGGACCTCGGTCCCGCTTCCGGTTCAACGATTCTCGTCGCCATGCCTCGTCTCCTGGCTGCAGCCCACCGTGTCCGTACCCGAGAGTAGCCCCAAGCTGAACTCAGTTGCCAATCGACGTGAACAGATCCGGGTCAAAGGCGCTCCAGCACGGTCGCGTTCGCCATGCCGCCGCCCTCGCACATCGTCTGCAGACCGTAGCGCCCACCGGTCCTGCGCAGTTGGTGAACGAGCGTGGTCATCAGCCGGGCGCCGGTGGCGCCGAGCGGGTGTCCGAGCGCGATGGCGCCGCCGAAGGCGTTGACCCGCTCCGGGTCGGGGCCGATCTCCTTCTGCCAGGCGAGTACGACGGAGGCGAACGCCTCGTTGATCTCCACCAGGTCGATGTCGCCGATCGACAGCCGGGCCCGGTCCAGGACCTTCTCGGTGGCGGGGATCGGGCCGGTCAGCATATGGATCGGATCGGAGCCGACGACGGCCATGGTGTGCACCCGAGCGAGCGGGGTCAGGCCGTGGCGGCGCACCGCCTCCTCGGAGGCGATCAGCAGGGCGGCGGCTCCGTCGGAGATCTGGCTGGAGACGGCGGCGGTCAGCCGGCCGTCCTCGGTGAGGGTCTTCAGCCCGGCCATCTTCTCCAGGGTGGTATCGGCGCGCGGGCCCTCGTCGGCGGTGAGTCCGAAGGCCGGGGTGATCTCGTCGTCGAAGGCGCCTTCGGCCTGGGCGGCGAGGGCGCGCTGGTGGCTGGTGAGCGCGAATTCCTCCATGTCCGCCCGGGAGACGCCCCACTTCTCGGCGATCAGTTCGGCCCCGCGGAACTGGGAGACCTCCTGGTCCCCGAAGTGCTCGCGCCAGCCGTCCCCCGCGTACGGGCTGCCCATACCGGCCTGTTCGCCGACGGTCATGGGGCTGGCGATGGGTACCAGGCTCATCACCTCCACCCCGCCGGCGACCACCAGATCGGCGGCCCCGGAGCCGACCGCCTGGGCGGCGAAGTGCACGGCCTGCTGGGAGGAGCCGCACTGGCGGTCGATGGTGGTGCCGGGGACGTGCTGCGGCAGCCCGGCCGACAGCCATGCGGTGCGTGCGACGTTGCCGGTCTGCGCGCCGATCTGGCTGACGCACCCGAAGTACACGTCGTCCACGGCGCCCGGGTCGGCTCCGGTGCGCTCCAGCAGTGCGCGCAGCGCATGGGCGCCGAGATCGGCGGGATGCACACCGCTGAGCGTGCCCTTGCGGCGGCCGACGGGGGTGCGGACGGCTCCGACGATGAATGCTTCCGACACGGTGGGGCTCCAGGGGTTTCGGGGAGGTGTCAGGTGCTGGGGGCGGCGCGGGTGAAGTCGGGTGCCCGCTTGCCCAGGAAGGCGGTGACGCCCTCGCGGCCCGCGGCGGAGGCGGCCGCGGCGGCGATCGCTCGCGCCTCGCGGTCCAGGTGCGGACCGAGGTCCGAGGTCAGCCCGGTGGCGACGAGACGGCGGGTGGCTCCGAAGGCGACGGTGGGACCGCCGCTCAGCGCCTCGGCCGTACGGACGGCCTCGGCGGCCAGCCGGTCGGGGGCGACGATCCGGCTCACCAGGCCGATGGCCTCGGCTTCCGCCGCCTTGACGCGGCGGTTGGTCAGCAGCAGGTCCAGGGCCCGCTTGGGACCGACGAGCCGGGGCAGGAACCAGCTCACTCCGGCATCCGGTGAGTAGCCGATCCCGGTATAGGCGGTGGTGAACGAGGCGTTGTCGGCGGCCAGGGTCACATCGGCGGAGGCGGCCAGGCCGATGCCCGCACCGGCGACGGCGCCCTGCACGGCGGCCACCACGGGCGCGTCGCCCGCCGCGAACGTGCGCAGGGCCTCGTGGAGTGCGCCGGTCACCTCGAGGAGGTGCTTCTCCAGCGCCTCGCCGGAGAGCCGGGAGAACTCCCCGAGGTCGCCGCCGACGCAGAAGGACTTCCCCTCGCCGGTCAGCAGCACGGCCCGTACGGACTCGGTGGCGCACACCCGCGCCGCGTCCAGCAGTTCGCGTGCCATCTCCAGGTCAATGGCGTTGCCCGCCTCCCCGCGGCGCAGGGTGACGCGGGCCAGACCGTCGTCGATCTCGATGCCGACCCTCATCGCGCGGTCCATCCGCCGTCGACGGTCAGGATCTGCCCGGTGCAGTACGAGGAGGCGTCCGAGGCCAGGAACAGGAGCGCGCCATCGAGTTCATGGGCGTCGCCACCGCGCCGCAGCAGGGTGTTGCGCTCGACCCAGCGGCTCGAGCGCTCGTCGCCGAAGAGGTCCGCGGTCATCTCGGTGCGGAACCAGCCCGGGGCGAGCGCGTTGACACGGGTCCCGCTTCCGCCCCACTGTCCGGCCAGCTCCCGGGTCAGCCCGAGCAGCCCGGCCTTGGACGCCGCGTAGCTCGCGCCGCCCAGGGGGGCGGCGGTGACCAGGCCGAGGATGGAGGAGACGTTGATGACGCTCCGAGGTGGCGCGTTGTCCCCGGCGGGTGCCTCCGCCACGAGGCGTGCCAGGTGGAAGGGGGCGGTGAGGTTGGTGCCGAGGACGTCGGCGAAGGCGTCCGGGGATTCGTCCTCGGCGCGGGTCTCGCCGGACGTGGCCGCGTTGTTGACCAGGATGTCGACGCGGCCGGTGGCGGTTCGCGCGGTCTCGATCAGCCGCGTGCGGTCGGCGGCGAGCGAGACGTCGCAGGCGACGGGGTGGATGCGTGCGTCGGAGTCGGCGAGTTCCTTCAGCCGGTCGATCCGCCGGGCGGCGGCGAACACGGTGGCGCCGGCCTGCGCGAGGACGGCGGCGAAGCGTGCGCCGAGCCCCGCGGACGCGCCGGTGACCACGGCCGTCCTGCCTTCGAGCGAGAACAGCTCCGCGGCGGCTGGTGGCGCGCTCATCCCTCCACCCCGATCGGCAGGGCGGTCGCGCCACCGTCGAGCACCAGGGTCTGGCCGGTCATCCAGGCGGAGGCGTCGGAGGCCAGGAACAGCGCGGCGTGGGCCACGTCCTCCACGGTGCCGAGGCGCCGCAGCGGCAGCTTGGCGGTGAGGATCGGTTCGCGGACCTCCCACACCGCCCGCGCCAGCTCGGTCTTGATCAGCCCGGGGGCGATGGCGTTGACGCGCGCGTGCGGCCCCAGTTCGTAGGCGAGCTGCCGGGTCATATGGAGCATGGCGGCCTTGGTGGCGTTGTAGTAGCCGATGTGCGGGTCGACGATGAGCCCGCCGACGGAGGCGATGTTGACCACCGCTCCCCCGTGTTCGGCCATCCACATTCGCCAGGCGCACCGGGTCCAGGCGATCATGCCGTACTGGTTGACGCGGACGGTCTTCTCCGCGCGCGGCAGGTCCAGGTCGAGCAGATCGCCGTGGTACGGGTTGGTCGCCGCGTTGTTGACGAGGATGTCGAGGCGGCCGAAGCGGGCCATGGTCTCCTCGACGCACCGCTCGGCCTGCTCGGGTTCACCCGCGTTCGCCACCACCGTATGCACATCGCCGTCGCCCCTGACGCGCGACAACTCCTCGCGGGCCTCGGCGAGTCCGGCCGGTTTACGGGCCGCGATCACCACATGTGCGCCGGCCGCCCGGTAGGCGGTGGCGATGCCGAGGCCGATGCCACGGGAACCACCGGTGATGACGGCCACCTTGCCGTCGAGGCTGTTGGCGCTCACGCCGCCCCCGTCTCCGTGTCGGTCTTCTTCTTGTATGGCGCGAGTTCCTGGCGGGCCACCGTCCGCAGATGGACCTCGTCGGGACCGTCGGCGATCTGCAGCGCCCGGGTGATGGCGTACAGCCGGGCCAGTACGGTGTCGTCGCTGACCCCCGCCGCGCCGTGTGCCTGCACCGCCCGGTCGACCACCTTGTGGGCGACCTCCAGCGCCGCCACCTTGATGGCGGCGACCTCCATACGGGCGGCGGCGTTGCCCACGGTGTCCATCAGCCAGGCCGACTTGAGGACGAGGAGACGCAGCTGCTCGATCTCGATGCGGCTGCGGGCGATCCACTCCCGGACCACTCCCTGGTCGGCGAGCCGCCCGCCGAAGGCGGTGCGTTCGGTGACGCGCTCGCACATCAGCCGCAGGGCGCGCTCGGCGAAACCCACGGCGCGCATCGCGTAGTGCATCCGCCCCGGACCGAGCCGTCCCTGGGCGAGCGCGAAGCCCTCGCCCTCCCCTCCGAGGATGTTCTCCGCCGGGACGCGGACGTTCTCGAAGAGCACGTCGCCGTGTCCGAGCCGGTCGGTGTAGCCGAACATCGGCAGGTCGCGCAGGACGGTGACGCCCGGGGTGTCCCGGGGGACGAGCAGCATGGACTGCTGCCGATAGGTGGGCGCGTCCGGGTCGGTCTTGCCCATCAGGATGATCAGCTTGCAGTCGGGGTCGAGGATCCCGGAGGTGTACCACTTGCGGCCGTTGACGACGTAGCTGTCGCCGTCGCGGGTGATGCGGGTGCGGATGTTGCGGGCGTCGGAGCTCGCCACCTCCGGCTCGGTCATGGCGAAGCATGAGCGGATCCGAGCGTCGAGCAGCGGCCGCAGCCAGCGTTCCTGTTGTTCGGGGGTGGCGTACAGGGCGAGCAGCTCCATGTTGCCGGTGTCGGGCGCCGAGCAGTTGAACACCTCGGGGCCGATGATGGAGCGGCCCGCCAGCTCGGCGAGCGGCGCGTATTCGAGGTTGCTGAGCCCCGCGCCCCAGTCGCCGTGCGCCATGAAGAGGTTCCACAGGCCCTCGGCGCGGGCCTTCTCCTTCAGCTCGGCCATCACCGGCGGCAGGGCGTGCGGGTCGTCGCCCTCGGCCAGCTGCCGGTCGTACGTCGCTTCTGCGGGGAAGACGTGTTCGTCCATGAACGACCGCATGCGGTCCTGGAGTTCACTCGCCCGTGGCGAGTATCCGAAATCCACGATTGCTCCTGTTCGGTGGGGGGGTACCGGTGCCGGATCAGCCGAGGATGTCGCGGGCGGTGCGGATCATCGCGGCGATGGTGGGCGGCAGGCGTTCCTGGTCCGGGTCGTGGTGCTTGCCCTCGCGGTGCCGGCGGAGGTTGTGGCCCATGATCGCGGCCATCTTCATGCGGCCGAGTGCCCGGAACCAGTCCATCGCGGGCAGCGCGGGCCGCCCGTCGCGGTAGGTGTCCAGCAGTTCGGCCTCGCCGGGCAGTCCGGGCACGGCGTGTCCCAGTTGGGGGAAGTTGCGGTGGTCGGCGAAGAGCAGGAACCAGCCCAGGTCGATGCGCGGGTCGCCGACGCTCCAGATCTCCCAGTCGACGACGGCCACCGCCCGCTCGCCCACGCACAGCACATTGCCGAGCCGGAAGTCCCCGTGCAGCAGCACCGGCGGGAGGCCGCGGGGTACGTCGTCGGCGAGACGCGCCAGCAACTCCTCGCCGCCGGGCCGCAGTTCGGTGGGAACGGCACGCAGGGTGCGGCTCCAGCGCGCCAGCTCGCCGGCGGCGTCCAGCGGCGCGGGCGCGTCGAGCCCGGGCGTGTCCACATCGGTGCCGTGCAGTCGGCGCAGTACGGAGGCGATCTCCAGCATCCGGGCGCGGGACGTCGCGGGGTCCACCTCGTGGTCGTCCAATACCGGCTCGACGGCCTCCCCGGCCGCGAAGTCCATGGCGAACCAGGCGGGTTGGGTCTCGTCGACGGCCACGACGCCCGGGACCGGCACGGTGGATCCGGCCAGCGCGCCGAGCACTCGTGCCTGGCGCAGGACGTCGTTGCGCCCGACGGGCCGCTGGCCCGGGGGCACCGCCTTGACGACGTACCGGGCATCCCCGGCCGCGACCTCGTACGTCAGCCCCGAGTGGCCGCCCGGCAGCACCGTCAACTCGCCGACCGGCGCTCCCGGGTGGTGGCGGGCGAGCCGGTCGCGGACCCGGGCGGCCAGCTCCGGCACCTCGGTGGCCATGCTCATCGGACGGGCTCCTTGGGCAGGCCGAGTACGCGCTCGGCGAGGATGGTGCGCTGGATCTCGTCGGTGCCGCCCGCGATGCTGTAGCCGGGGGCGCCCAGCAGGTGTTCCGTCCAGGCGTAGGTGCCCCACTCCCCCGTGTCCGCCACGAGGCTCGACCCCAGCAGCTCGGACACCAGGTCGCTGGTGCGCCGCATGGTCTCGGTGGCGTACAGCTTGCCGACCGACGCCTCCGCGCCCGGTTCGCGCCCGGCGACGAGGGCGGCGGTCACCCGCAGTCCCATGAGCCGCTGGACGAGGGTGCGCAGGTGGAGGTCGGCGGCCCGCTGCTGTTCGCTACCGGTGAGGGGGCGCGACAGGTTTCCGGCCAGGTCCAGCGCCCGGTCGGCGTTGTCCAGGCCGAGACTGCCGGAGTCGAGCCGTTCGGCGGCCAGCACGCTGAGCGTGACCCGCCACCCCTCGCCGACCGGCCCGAGCCGGTCGGTGTCGGGCACCCGCACCCCGTCCAGGTAGACCTCGTTGAAGCTGGTGCCACCGGTCATCTGCCGGATGGGCCGTACGGTGACGCCCGGCGCGTCCATGCGCACCAGGAAGACGGTGATGCCGGCGTGCTTACGGACGTCCGGATCGGTGCGGCACACCGCCACGCCCCAGGTCGCCACGCGAGCCCCGGAGGTCCACACCTTGTGTCCGGTCAGCACCCAGCCTCCCCCGCTCTCGGCTTCGCTCGAGCGGGCGGTGGCCCCCTCCTCGCGCACCGCCCGGGTGCGCACCGCGGCGAGGTCGGATCCGGCCTCGGTCTCCGAGAACAGCTGGCAGGCCAGTTCGTCGGTGCGCAGCATGGGCACGAGCCAGCGCCGCTTCTGTTCCTCGGTGCCCCACAGGCCGATCGCGGGGGCGACGAGCGCTTGGGTCACGGGGAAGATCTCGGGGCGGTGCGGTACGTCGAAGGCCGCCTCCTCGCCACGGTAGAGCTGCTCGTAGTACGCGGGCAGATCTCGGCCGCCGTACTCCTGCGGCCAATTGAGCGCGGACCAGCCCTGGTCGTAGCGGGTGCGTTCCCACTCCTGGACGCGGGCGGTGTGCTCGCGCTCCTGCTCCTCGGTCCAGTTCTCGAACACGGCGACGGAGTCGGAGCCGCTGCCCCACTCCCCGTCGGCGGCGCGGGGCCGGGCCACACCGGCGAGCCACGTCCGGGCCTCGGCGCGGAACTCATCGGGTTCCGGGATACCGCTCATCTCTTCCTCCACCTCCGATCGGGGAGCCGTTCAGCCGGACATTCCGCGGGCCAGCGCGCGGAGTATTCGGCGAGTCATTCGGCGACGGGATATTCGGCGGGACTTTCAACGGGACAGGACCGTGCAGGCGCTCACGCCTGGGGCGCCGTACACATGGGTGAAGCCGATCCTGGGACGGTCCGGGACCTGGCGCTCACCGGCCCGGCCGCGCAACTGCTGGACGACCTCGTAGACCTGGCGCAGTCCCGAGGCGCCGATGGGTTCGCCGTTGGCGATGCAGCCGCCGTCGGTGTTGACCGGCAGCGTCCCGTCGATCGCGGTGGCGCCGGAGGCGATCAACCGCTCCTGCTCGCCGTCCTCGCAGAATCCGCACTCGGCCATGTGCATGACCTCGGCACCGCTCTCGGTGTCCTGCAGCTGAGCGACGTCGACATCACCCGGGCCGAGCCCCGCCTCCTCGAAGGCGGCGGCCGAGGCGTCACGGCTGACGCTGGTCAGCGCGCCTCCGGGAATCCACGGGCTGAACACCTCGAACGAGCCGAAGCGCCGGGTGCGTACGGCCGCCGAGCGCAGGGTGACCGGTGTGCCGTCCATCGCGCCGGCGGCCTCGGGCGAGCAGAGGACCAGCGCCGCCGCGCCCGCTCCCGGGGAGCAGAACATGAAGCGGGTCAGCGGATCGCTGACCATGCCGGATTCCAGGACCTCCTCGGCGGACACCGGTGTGCGACGCCATGCCTCGGGGGTCAGGCCGCCGTTGCGGTACGCCTTCTCGGCGACCAGGGCCAGGGTCCGCGAGGTGATCCCGTGGTCGTGCATATAGCGCTGGATCTTCATGCCGAAGAACTGGGTGGTCACCATCAGCCCGTCGCTGCCGTACTCCGCACCCAGGCCCCAGTCCTCGGGCCTGGGGTCGAAGGCGCCGCGCGGGTGTTTGTCGAAGCCGACGGCGAGGACGACGTCCGCCATGCCGGAGCGGATCGCGTTCACGGCGGAGACCAGCGCGCTGCCACCGGTGGCGCAGCCGTTCTTGACGTTGACGAACGGCAGTCCGGTCAGGCCGAGTTGGGCCACCAGGGTGTCCGCGAGGCCCGCGCTGTCGCTGCCGCCGAACGCGGCCCGCACCCGCGACCACGGGATCCCGGCGTCCGTCAGCGCGGCGTTGACGGCGGTGACGGCGAGCTGCCGGCCGGTCGCCTCCGACCGGCCGAACGGGGTGCGCCCCGCGCCACAGATCAGCACATCGGTGCTCACGAGCCCTCCTCGCTCACGGGTGTGGGCCTGGCCCGGGGCACCCCGGGACCGGCGGTCACGGAGAGCGGCATGCCGATGCGGACGGCGTCGAGGTCGTCGACGTCGAGGACGGCGGCCACCCGCACGCCCTCCGCCAACTCGACATAGCCGAGCGCGAACGGCTCGAAGCCTCCGGGCGGGGCCTGGTAGGGCGGCGACTTGGGGGCGTACCGCTGCACCGTCCAGGTCCACAGCGTGCCCGTGCCCTGGAGGGCCGCCGGAGCGGCCGGCCCTCCGCAGCGCGGGCACGTGTCGTCCGCGGGGTACACCGTCACCGAGCAGCCGGAGCAGCGTGCGCCCTGGAGCCCGCCGGCGGCGGGGCTCCGCGGATCCGTGGTCATCCGGATCAGCGCCCCTGCCACTTGGGTTCGCGCTTCTCCAGGAACGCCGACACGCCCTCGTTCGCGTCCTCGGAGTTGAGCGCCACACCCACGGCGAGGTGCTCCATCACCATCAGCGACTGGGTGTCGGCGTCCAGGCTGCGGTCGATCGTCATCTTCGTGAGCCACATGGTGAAGGGGCTCTTGTCGGCGAGGTGGCTGATGAACTCCTCGACCGTCGCGTCCAGCTCTTCGGCCGGGGCCGACTTGTTGATCAGGCCGAACTCGGCGGCCTCGACGCCGGAGAGGAGCTTGCCGGTGAGCATCAGCTCCTTGGTCTTACGGATGCCGATCATGCGCGGCACCCGGTAGATCGGACCGGCCCCGCCGAACAGCGCGCGGCGGATGTGGAAGTCGCCGATCTTCGCGTCGTCGGCGGAGATCGCGAAGTCGCAGGAGATCATGATCTCGAAGCCGCCTGCGGTGACATGGCCCTCCAGGACCGCGACCGAGGGGGTCTTCATCGAGTACAGGCGGTCGCACACCTTCGCGGACTTCACCGCGACGTCGATCGCGTTCGACTTGCCGACGTACTCGGCCTTCAGGCTGTCGAGGTCGAACCCCGAGCAGAACGTGCCACCACGGCCGCGCACCACCAGGACCCGCAGCTCGGGGTCCTCGTCCACCTCGGTGATGATCTCGTCGAGCCGGTCCAGGATCGGCACGGTGACGCAGTTCTTCTTCCACGGACGGTTGAGCCACACACGGGCGACGTGGCCGTCACGCTCGAACTGGATCTCTTCTTCCGTTGTCATCCCTCACCCCTTCGAAACTGAACTGAATTCACTACAACTTTGATTCCAGAGCCGCACGGTGTCAACCCCTTGATCGAGACATACCTAATCGAGTTCAGGCAGCGGGGCGGCTGGCGAGGCCGACGAGCCCGGCGAGCCGGGTCCGGTGCTGGTCCGCCGTGCCGAACAGCACCTCGGCGGCGCGCGCCCGGCGTACGTACAGATGAGCCGGGTGCTCCCAGGTGAAGCCGATCCCGCCATGCAGCTGGACGTACTCGGCCGTCGCCAGGCGGAAGGTCTCGGAGCAGACCACGGCGGCGGCGCAGGCGGCCACCGGAAGCTGCGGCGAGGCGATGGCGGCGCAGGCGGTCGCGTACGCGGACCCCGAGCGCGCCGCCTCCAGCGCCACCAGCACATCGGCCAGCCGGTGCTTGACGGCCTGGAAGGACCCGATGGGGCGGCCGAACTGGCGGCGCTGGGCCACGAACGCGACCGTGGCGTCCAGCGCGTGCCCGCTGCCGCCTACCTGTTCGGCCGCCAGCGCGGCCCGCCCGGTGTCCAGCGTGGCCGAAACTGTGCCCTCGGCCTCCTCCGCCGCGCCCACGGCAGTGGCCGGGGCACCCAAGAACTCCACCAGCGCCTGGCGCCGCGTCTCGTCCAGGACGCGGCGCGGAGTCCGCCGACAGGTGTCGGGGGCGGGCTCACAGGCGAAGATCCGAGGCCCGGCGGGGGTTCCGGCCCGCACCAGGAGCAGATCCGCACCGGCCCCGTCGAGCACGAAGTCCGCCCGGCCGCGCAGCACCCAGCCGTCGCTCCCCTGTTCCGCGGTGACGGCGGGCTCGCGGGACTGATCGGACCCACCGGGCCGACCGGGGCCATCGGGGCCGAACCCGGCGACGGTGGCGGTGAGCGTGCCGTCGGCGATCCGGGGCAGGTAGCGCTCACATGCCGTACGGTCGCCGCTGAGCACGAGGGCGTTTGCGGCCAGGACCACCGTGGGGAGCAGCGGCGCGCAGTAGAGGGCACGCCCGGATTCCTCCAGGACCACGGCCAGTTCGGCGAAGGTGAAGCCCGACCCGCCGTACTCCTCCGGAATGGCCAGGCCGTGGACGCCGATCTCGCCCGCGAGGCGAGCCCAGAGCGCTTCGTCGTATCCGCGTGGGGTGGCCAGATGCTTGCGCACCTCCTCGACGCCACTCGCCTCGGCGTAGAGGTCGCGCAGGACGGTACGCAATTGTCGCTGTTCGTCCGTTTCGGACAGTAGCTGGGGGTCGATCTCGGGGTGGCGACGGTGCATGGGATCTCCATCGTGCTCGTACGGCGGGCGAGGAGCGCAAGAATTGAACTCAATTCATGACCGTAGGCATGGGACTCCAGGCAGGCAAGACCATCCGGCGCCAGGATCGGGGCGGACCCGGATCGGGTCGGCCCCCGGAACGGGGCCGGCCAGGATCAGGGGGCCGACCCGAATCCGCTCAGGCGGTGAACCGGCCGCCGTTGGCGAGCAGCACCGCGCCGACGAGGTTCGCCGCGGCATCGCTCGCGAGGAAGAGGGCGATCTCGGATATCTCCTCGGGCGTCGCGTACGGGCGCACCCGGGGGTCGGCGAAGGCCGACCGCAGCGCCTCGGGGGTGCGGGCCGCCATCCCCGTGTCCGTCGGCCCCGGCGCCACCAGGTTCACGCGGATCCCGGACGCGATGACCTCCTTGGCCACGGCTTGGGCCAGGGCGTGCACACCCGCCTTGGAGGCGGCGTAATGGGGGTAGCCGACGGGTGCGTCGAAGGCCGACGACGATCCGATCACCACGATCGCCCCTGCCTCGCGGGGCCGCATGACCCGCACCGCGGCGCGCAGCACATGGAAGGTTCCGTCCAGGTTCACGCGCAGGACCCGCTGCCAGGAGGCGTCGTCGAGGGAGTCGGTCAGCTCGACCGGCCGCCCTTCGACGGCCGCGTCCGCGATGCGTTGCTTCGCCTCGGGATCGTCGACCCCCGCCGCGTGCACCAGGACGTCGAGCCGCCCGTACCGGCGCAGTACCTCCTGGAAGGCGCTGTCCACACCCGTCGCGTCCGTGACATCGAGTGCGACCGCCACGGCGGCGGGCAGTTCCTCGGCGACCGCCGCCGCGCCGTCGCCGTTCACATCCGCCAGGACGACGGCCCGCGCGCCTTCCGCGGCCAGTTGCCGGGCGACCGCCGCGCCCATGCCCGAGGCGGCTCCCGTCACCATCGCGACCCTGTCGGCGAACCTCCCCGCTCGGACCTCTTCGTGCGTCAGGTCTTCGCTCGTCACACCGATCCCCTTCCGTTGCCCCAGCCACCTATTGAACCGACTTCACCTCTGTTACCGTGGCAGCCGCAGAGCTGACAAGACCCGGGACGGTGAAGATGAGGGCACTGCGGCTGACTACCTGGGGCCAGGCTCCGGCATCGGCAGAGGTCGAGCGGCCCGTCCCCCACGGCACCGAGGTGCTGGTGCGGGTCGAAGCCGCCGGTCTGTGCCGCTCCGACCTGCACGTCATCGACGGTGCTCCGGGCGCGCTCCCCTACCGGCTGCCGTTCACCCTCGGCCACGAGGTCGCCGGGCAGGTCACGGCCCTGGGGCCGACCGCCGACGGGGTGAGCGCAGGTGACCGCGTGGTGCTCTACGGGCCGTGGGGCTGCGGCTCCTGCGCCCGGTGCGCCGCGGGCTCCGACAACTACTGCGACCGGCGGGACACCCTCGCCTGGCACGGGGCCGGACTGGGCCGGGACGGCGGAATGGCCGAGTACGTGCTCGTCCCCTCCGCCCGCCATCTGGTGCCGATCGGCGACCTGCCGGCCGACCAGGCCGCCCCGCTCTCCGACGCGGGCCTGACGTCCTACCACGCCGTGGCCGGGCTCCGGCACGCCCTCGGCGAGGGCACCACCGCCGTCGTCATCGGTGTCGGCGGGCTCGGCCACCTGGCCGTCCAGGCCCTCCACGCGACCACCGCGAGCCGTGTGCTGGCGGTGGATGTCCGGGAAGACGCCCTGGCTCTCGCGGACCGCTCCGGCGCGGACTTCAGCACCCTGATACGACCGGACACCGCCCGCGTCCTGAGGGCGCGCAGCGGTGGCGTGGGAGCGGACGCCGTATTCGACTTCGTCGGCGCCCCACAGACCCTGGAACTCGCGACCAGCGTCCTGCGCCCCGGCGGCGAACTCGCCGTCGTGGGAAGCGGAGGCGGCAGCCTGACGGTGTCCAAGCCGGGCGTCCTCCCGCCCGGCTTCCGGCTCTCACTGCCCTTCTGGGGAACGCGCCACGAACTGGCCGCGGTCGTCACACTGGCACGTTCGGGGGCGCTCCACGTCGAGACGGAGCGCTTCCCGCTGTCCGCCGCCGCGGAGGCGATCGACCGGCTCCGCCGGGGTCGGGTGCGGGGCCGGACCGTGCTCGTACCGGACTGAGCACCTTCGCGGTGGACTGATGGCTCCGGCTCATGGACGCGGGGGCTTAGGGACGCGCGGGGCTTAAGGGCGCGCGGACTCATCGGCGCGCGGACTCATCGGCGCGCGGGCTCATCGGCGCGCGGGCTCATCGGCGCGCGGGCTCATCGGCGCGGGGAACTCACAGATGTCGGCAACTCACGGACGCGGAAGGGAAGTTCAGCATGCGCTTCGACGGAAAAGTAGCGATCGTCACCGGCGGTGCCCGGGGCATGGGTGCCACGCATGTGCGGGGGCTGGTCGCGGAGGGCGCCCGGGTCGCCGTCTGTGACGTCCTGGACGACGAAGGGGAGGCCCTGGCCGGGGAACTCCCCGGCACGCGGTACTGCCACCTCGACGTCACCGACGAAGCGCGGTGGCGGTCCGTGGTCCGCACGGTCGAGGACACCCTCGGCCCCGTGGACGTCCTGGTCAACAACGCGGGGATCATGCTCTACGGCGATGTGGAGCAGCAGTCGCCCGAGCACTTCCGCCGGATCATCGACGTCAATCTGGTGGGCGCGTTCCTCGGCATGCACACCGTCCTCCCCGGCATGCGCGACCGCGGCCACGGGGCCGTCGTCAACGTCTCCTCGGCCGCCGGCATGACGGGTTTCGCCGGTGGCATCGGCTATGTGGCGAGCAAGTGGGGGGTGCGCGGGATGACCAAGGCCGCCGCATTGGACATGGCGGGCAGCGGGGTGCGGGTGAACTCCGTCCACCCGGGTGTCATCCGTACGTCCATGGGTGAGACCGCCTCACCCGCGCTCTTCGCCCATCAGCCGGTGCGGCGCATCGGGGAGCCCGAGGAGGTCACCCGCATGGTGCTCTTCCTCGCGAGCGACGACGCCTCCTACACCACGGGCGGGGAGTTCCTCATCGACGGCGGCCAGACCATCGGCCACGGCGCCCACTCCGCGGATTAGAGCGGCGCCGAGTCCGCGGCCGTGCGTGGCGCCTGCCGCCACCACGGCCGAACACTCGCTACACATCCTTGCGGACGGTGAGCAGGGAACCGATGCCGATCAAGCAGACCAGCATGACGAAGAACGCCGGGGAGAGCAGGTTCCCGGTCCGGTCGACCAGGAAGGCCGCGATGTACGGAGCCGTACCGCCCGCGAGGACGGTGCCGACGTTGTACCCGATCGCCATACCGGTGTAGCGGACCCGGCGTTCGAACAGATGCGGCCACAGACTCGCCGCCGGGACCTGCACGAACGCACTGCTCAGCATCAGGAGCAGATACGCCAGACCGGCCAGCGCCAGGCTGCCCTGGCCCATCAGCAGCATCGCGGGGTAGGCGGTCACCAGGAAGCCCAGCAGCCCGCCCATCAGGACGCGACGGCAGCCGAACCGGGCGGCGAGCCGGCCGGCCGGCACCATGAGCAGCACGGTGACGAGCACGACACCCGCGGACAGCCAGTACACCAGCGTGGTGTCGTATCCCAGGTTGGTGGTCAGGTAGATGCCGATGTACGTCAGCCCGAGGAAGATGGCGCCGCCCTGTGCCATGGCCAGTCCGACGGACTGCAGCAGCGCCGTACGGTGAGTGGCCAGGACCTCTCGGATCGGAGCCGCGGGGATGTCGGCGCGCTGTGCGGCCTCCTTGAATTCCGGGGTGTCCTCGATCCGCAGCCGGGCCCACAGGCAGAGGAGGGTGAGCGGCACGGCCATCAGGAAGGGCAGCCGCCAGCCCCAGTCGCCCATCTGTTCCTTGGTGGTGAGGGCGGAGATCGCTCCGGCCGTCGAGGCCGCGAACATGAACCCGAGGTTGGACCCGATGGGCGTGACGGAGCCGAGGAAGGCCCTGCGCTCGGGTGGCGCCGACTCGTAGATGTAGGTGTAGGCGCCTACCGACTCGCCGCCCGAGGAGATGCCCTGCGCCAGCCGGGTGATGAACAGGAGCACCGCGGCGAACACGCCGATCTGGCTGTAGGTCGGCAGCAGTCCGGTGAGGCTGCTGGCCACCCCCATGCACAGCACCGAGGAGACCAGCGCCTTGCGACGCCCCCAGCGGTCGCCGATCCATCCGAAGAAGACACCGCCGATCGGCCGCACCACGAGGCCCGTGGCGAACACCGCGAGCGCCGCCAGCGTCGAGGCCGCCGGATCGTCGCCCGGGAAGAACTGCGGAGCGATGGCCACGGCGAGATAGCCGTAGACGCTGAAATCGAAGTACTCGATCAGGGTGCCGATGCTCCCGGCGAGCATCGCGCGGCGCACCGTACGTGGATCGTACGACGCCGACTCCTCCGGCGGCGCGGGCTCCTCCCCCGGCGGCGCGGGCTGCTGTGTGGTTCTCATGATCCGGCTCCCTTCCCCGCGGCAGGTCCGGTACCTTGCCGACGCCCGGGACGCTACAGAACTGAACTCAGTACAGCTAGCCATCGAACGGGAGTTTTCTCCGGGGGCGCGACGGAGGCCGTCAGTGCGATCATGCGTGTGGGGTGGAAAGGCTTCGCGTATACAGCGTCCGACCTGCGGCTCAGTCGACAGCGGAGTGCGGTGCGAGTAAGTCGCCACATCGGCACACGCCCGACCGGTTGAGGATCTGAATTGGATTCGGTTTACTCGTAAGGAGCGGGACGCACCGAGTCCGGTGCCCGCGCTTTGGATCTGCTTCGCATCGTGGGTACGCGGTCGCGCGCCCAGGACGCGAAGTGTCGCCGTACAGGTAGGCAGTAGACAAGCTCGGGAGTGCAACGTGCCCATCGGGTTCGAGATCGATGAACGGGTCGCCGGGATCGCGCGGCGCACCACCGAGTTCGTACGGGAGGTGGTGATACCCGAGGAGCAGGCGTGTGACGGCAACGTCCATGCCGGGCCGGAGCCGCTGCGCCGCCGGCTCCAGGACGCGGCCCGCGAGGCGGGGGTGTTCGCCCCGCACGTCGGCGCCGAATGGGGCGGACTCGGACTGGACCTGTGCGGACAGGCCGTGGTGTTCGAAGCGGCCGGGTACTCGCTGCTCGGCCCCCTCGCGCTCAACTGCGCGGCTCCCGACGAGGGCAATACGCATCTGCTCGAGGTGGTGGCCACGGAGGACCAGAAGGAGCGGTATCTGCGCCCGCTGGCGGCCGGTGAGGCGCGCTCGTGCTTCGCGATGACCGAACCGGCGCCGGGCGCCGGCTCCGACCCGCGTGCGCTCACCACGACCGCGACGAAGATCGACGGCGGCTGGCGGATCGACGGCCGCAAGTGGTTCATCAGCGGCGCCGACGGGGCGGCCTTCGCCATCTGCATGGCCCGCACCAGCGGCGGCCCCGGCGACGCCGGCGGCGCGACGATGTTTCTCATCCCCGCCGACAACCCCGGCATGAAGATCGTCCGGAATATCGACACCCTGGACCAGGGTCTCTTCGGCGGGCACAGCGAAATCGCCTTCGAAGGCTGCGAGGTCGCGGACGATGCCGTACTGGGCGAGGTGGACCAGGGCTTCGCGTATGCCCAGGTACGCCTCGGGCCCGCCCGCATGACCCACTGCATGCGCTGGCTCGGCGTGGCCCGGCGGGCGCAGGACATCGCCCTGGAGCGCGCTGCCGACCGTTCGGCCTTCGGCAAGCCGCTGGCCGAACTGGGCATGGTGCAGCAGATGCTGGCCGACTCCGAGATCGACATCGAGACCGGCCGGGCGGTGCTGTGGCGGGCCTGCTGGGAGCTGGACCAGGGCCGCCCGGCCGCCCAGCACACCTCGATCGCCAAGACCTACGTCTCCGAGGCGGTGAACCGGGTGGTCGACCGGGCCGTCCAGGTATGCGGTGCGCTCGGCATCTCGGGCGACGCCCCGCTGTCGCGGCTGTACCGCGAGGTGCGTCCGTTCCGTATCTACGACGGCCCTTCCGAGACCCATCGCTGGGCCATCGCCAAGCGCGCGGTGCGGGCGGCGCGGGAGCGGCAGGGCACCCTGTGACCAGTTCTGGGACGACGGTGGCCGGAGTCGACGTGGCCGCGTTGCAGCGCTACTTCGAACGCCACGTACCCGAGTGCGCGGGCCCGCTCACGGTCACGCTGCTGCAGGGCGGGCGCTCCAATCTCACCTACGCGGTGACCGACGGGGCACACCGGTGGGTGGTGCGCCGCCCGCCACTGGGGGTGCTGACGCCGACCGCACACGACATGGACCGCGAATACCGCGTCGTCGCGGCGCTCGGCGACACCGCGGTGCCGGTCGCCCGGGCCGTGCTGTCGTGCACGGACCCGGAGGTGATCGGGGCACCGTTCTGCGTCGTCGACTTCGTGGAGGGCGCGGTGCTGCGCGATGGCGACGAGGCCGCCGCACTCCCGCCCGACGATGCGCGGCGCGCCGCTGACGCGCTGGTGGACACCCTGGTCACACTGCACTCGGTGGACGCCGCCACCGTCGGGCTCGGCGACTTCGGCCGGCCCGACGGCTATCTGGAGCGCCAGGTGCGGCGGTGGCGTGGGCAGTGGGACAAGGTCGCCACGCGGAGCCTGCCCGACCTCGACGAACTGCACGGCCGACTGGCCCGCTCCCTGCCCGCGAGCGGTGCCCCGGCCATCGTGCACGGCGACTACCGCCTGGACAACGTCATCCTGGCACCCGGCGACTTCGGGCGGATCGCCGCCGTCCTCGACTGGGAGATGGCCACGCTCGGCGATCCGCTCGCCGACCTCGGGATGCTGCTCATGTACTGGGACCGGACCTGCGAACCGGTCCTCGGAGCGCGCCACGTCCCGACGGCCAACCCCGGCTTTCCCTCGGGCCGCGAGGTGGCCGAGCGATACGCCGCGAAGTCCGGACGGGACATCGATGGCCTGCCCTTTTACCAGGCGCTGGGCTGTTTCAAGCTCGCCGTCATCGCTGAGGGCATCAACGCCCGCTACGCGGCGGGACAGACGGTCGGAACGGGATTCGAGCGGGTCGGCTCCGCGGTGCCCGCACTGCTGCGCTCGGGGCTGGAGCTGCTGCCGTGACCGTTGACACCGGAGATGCCACGGCTGACGCCGGAGATGCCACGCGAGACGCCATGCCAGATGCCACGCGAGTTACCGCCCAAGGTGCCGCGCAAGACGAAGGAGAGCCCGTGCGAGACCGACTGTCCGGACAGATCGCCCTGGTCACCGGCGCGACCGGTGGTATAGGCACCGCCGTCTCACGGCGGTTGGCCGTCGAGGGCGCCACGGTGGTGGTGACCGACGTGGACGCCGATCGCTGCGAGCAGCTCGCCGAGGAGCTGACGAAGGACCTGGCGGCCGATGGAGCGCGGGCGCTGGGCCTCGCGCTGGACGTGAGCGACGAGGAGGCGTGGCGCGGCACGGTCGAGCACGTGGTCAACGAACTGGGCGGCCTGTCCGTGCTCGTCAACAACGCGGGTATCGCCAAGATGCGCACCGTGGAGACGGAGACCCAGGAGTCCTGGGACAAGGTCATCGCGGTGACCCAGGGCGGTGTCTGGCTGGGCATGAAGCACGGTGGACCCGCGATCGAAGGCTCCGGGGGCGGCTCGATCGTCAACATCGCGTCGATCTTCGGCACGGTGGGCGGCTTCGGCAGCCAGTTCTCGTACCACGCGGCGAAGGGTGCGGTCCGGCTGATGACGAAGAACGCCGCCCTGCACTGGGCCACGCGCGGCGTCCGCGTCAATTCGATCCATCCCGGTTTCATCGAGACGCCTCTCTCGCGCGAACTGTGGCGGGGCACTCCCCGTCACACCGCGATGGTCGAGGGCACCCCCATGGGGCGGCTCGGCACGCCGGATGAGGTCGCGGGGGCCGTCGCGTTCCTCGCCTCCCAGGACGCGAGCTTCGTGACCGGCTCCGAGCTGTATGTGGACGGCGGCTGGACGGCACGCTGACGCCCCACCACCCCGTTCGTCGCGGCGGACGAGCCGGGCGGTGGGGCGGCGAGCGCTCAGTCCGTCGCCTGCGACGCCCTCGTCTGTGCCGCCGTCGCGGTGGTGGCGGTGGTGGCGGTGGTGGCGGTGGCGGTGGCGGTGATGGCGGTGGCGGCGGTGGCGGTGATGGTGGCGGTGTCCGCGGCGGTCAGTCCGAACACGAGGGCCGAGGCGATGCCGCCGGCGTAGGCGCGGTGCCACAGGCCACCGGTGTCCGATCCGGCCGCGAGGAGTCCGTGGAGCGGTTCGCCGTCCCCGCGCAGGACGCGGGCCCGGTCGTCGATGCGTACACCGTGAAAGGGGAACGTGATGGCCGGTACGGTCTCGATCACGTAGTAGGGCGGTTCGTCGAGCGGGAGGCGGTCCAACTGCCGGCCGGGCACTGGCTCCAGTCCCGCCGCGGCGTCTTCGTTGAACAGCTTGACCGCGTCGCGCACGGCGTCACCCCGGTACCCCCATTCCTCCGGGAGGTAGGCCAGTTCGTCGAGGTCTTCGGCGAGTCCCACACGGCCACCCCGCTTACTGGCCAGAGCGAACTTGTCCACGGCGACCGCGCCCTCGACGTACGACCCGACGACCCAGTCACGGAACACCCGGGCGTCAGCGAGGAGAAGACCCCGGCTCTCGGGCTGCTCCAGCAACGCCATGGCCGTGAGGTGGTCGCCCAGCGTCTCGTCCACGAACCGATCGTTGCGCACGTTGAACAGCAGGGCGTGCTCGCTGTAGTAGAGCGACAGGTCGACGAAGTCCGCCGGGTCGGCGAAGGAGATGCCGCTGGGGATGAGATGGCCGTAGAAGCCCGCGTCATCGTGGCCGGTGGCGGCACCGACCTGCGTGGCCAGACGGTATCCGCCGCCGCGGCTGAAGGGGTTGGACCGGAGCTGCATGCTCTCGGCACGGGGGTGCACATGCGCGGTGCGGAGTTGTGGATCGCCCTGAAACCCGCCGGTCGCGATGAGCGTGGTCCCGGCGCTCACGCGCAGGCGCGCGCCATCGGCCAACCTCAGCTCCGCCCCGGTCACGGCCCCGTCCTCGACCACCAGCCGTTCGGCACACGTCTCCAACAGCAACGCGCCACCGCCTTCGCGGATGACCCGACGACAGGTGTCGACATACTGATGGGTGTCGAACTGGTGCCCGCGACCGAAACTGAGGACGCGCTGCGCGTCCTTGACGTCCACGCCGAGCGAACGAATCCATGCGACGCCTTCGGGAAACCGATCCACGAGGGCGCGCTTGAGCACGGTGTCTCCCCATGGATTGTGCTGGTCCATGACGTCATGGCTCGGCGCGGTCCAGGCGTAACCCGCGAAGCGCGCGGAACCGCCGACGTCCGTACCGATCTCCACGACCATGACGGACAGACCGTTGCGCACAGCGCGGGCACCGGCGGTCAACCCCGCCATTCCCGCACCGATGACCAGCAGATCGACATTCTCCACGCGCACGTGACTCCCCTCCGGCGATGAGCTCGACGGCTCGCCAAGGGCGGCGACACGCCCTTGGCGACCCTCCCAGCAAAACCGAATCCAATTCAAAACACAAGCAGTGGGGCGGGGTAAGCCAGGGGTCACCAAAGTGAATTCGCTTCCAGTATCTGGAAGGGCGCTCAGCGCTCCTGCAGCGCGGCCAGGGCGTGGACGGTCGCGGCGGTGTCCGGGTACAGCCGCCGGTAGAGGGCGTACAGCTCGTCGTAGCGCCCGGTGTGCTCGGCGCGGGGCGTCACCGTCTCACGCACCGGGTTCCAGTCCTCGATGGAGGCGTCCCCGACGAGCTGCGCGGCCAGCAGAGCATCGCCGTAACCGGCGCCGATGGTGATGGTGCGCAGTTCCTGCGGGCGGCCGGTGATGTCGGAGACGATCTGCGTCCACAGGGAGCCCTGGGTTCCGCCGCCGACGGCGACCACACGGCGGATGTCGCCACCGGCCGCCTCGATGACCTCGATGTTCTGGCGGACGCCGAACCCGGTGGCTTCGAGCGCGGCCCGGTAGAGGTCGCCGCGGGTGTGGGACAGGGTCAGCCCGGCGATCACTCCGCGGGCGTCCGGGTCCATGATCGGGGTGCGCTCCCCGGAGAAGTACGGGAGCATCAGCAGGCCATTGGCGCCGGGGCCCGACTCGGCGGCCAGCGCGGTGAGTTGGGCATGGTCGCCGTCGGCGAACAGGTCACGGAGCCAGTTGGCGACCGCACCGGAGGTGGCCATGCCACCGGCCAGATTTCGGGTTCCGGGCAGGGCGCCGACCGTGCCCCACAGGGACGGACTGGTCAGCGGCTTGGGCACGGTGTGGATGAGGAACATCGTGGTGCCGTACATCAGCATCAGGTCGCCGATGTGCTGTGCCCCCACGCTCAGGGCCTCGGCCCAGGCATCGATGGTGCCGGTGGTGACGGGGATCCCGGCGGGCAGACCGGTCGCCCCGGCGGCCTCGGCGGTGAGGGCACCGGCCGCCTCACCGGGCCAGCGCAGTGGCGGCAGTTCGATACCGGGGGCGATCTCGGCGGCCCAGGGGGCGTACCACTCACCGGCGAGCGTGTCGTACAGCGGAGTGCACTGGCCGGCCGAGTGGTGGTCCAGGACGTAGTTTCCGGTGAGCTTCCTGACCAGCCAGGAGCTCGGCATGTACAGCCGCCGGGCCCGCGCGTAGACCTCGGGCTCGTGCTCGGCGATCCAGGCGATTTTCGGTCCGGCGGCCTGTGTGGTCAGGGCGGAGCCGCAGCGGCGGCTGATCTCCTCGGCGCCGAGCCGCGCCTCGATGCGCTGGATCTGGTGGACGGAGCGGGTGTCCACACCGTACAGAACGGCGGGGCGCAGCGGGGTGTCGTGCTCATCGGCCAGCAGGACACAGGGCCCCATGCCGCTGACCCCGACGGCGACTACGGTGGTGTCACCAGAGGCGGCGTCATTGGCAGCGGTGTCACCGGAGGCGGTGTCATCGGCGGCGGTCAACTCCCGGGCGAGTTCGACGAACTCGCGCCACCAGACGGCAGCGTCCATCTCGAAGTGGCCGGGGCCGGGCCTTGCGGGGGTGTGCTCCCGAGTGGCCGAGCGGATCAGTGTCCCATCGAGGCCGACGAGAACGCCCTTGCTGCTCGAGGTGCCGATGTCCACACCGATGACTGCGTTGCGAGGCATGGCGAGCACGCTGGCAGAAGGCGATTTCAGCGTCAAGGAAGCCCGAACCGTGCTCCGGGGAGCCGTGTCGCCACATGCCCCAGGTAGCAGTCCTCCTCGAAGTCCTCCGTCAGGAAGTCCATCGGGCCGAGGACACCACAGAGCAGCTGGACGACGGCGCGCCGTCGCGGGTCCCGTATGCCTCGCAGAAGAGCGAGCCATTCGTTCCCCTCTTCACCGCCTGCTTCTCCGTCTTTGGCCTCCGCGGCCGCGCCGATCACGTCCGCGCCGAAAACGTGCGCGCCGAACTCGGCCGCCTCCTCCGCCCACTCCTCCTCGTCCAGTTCCGTCAGGCCCTCCTCATCGGGGAGTTCATCGCCGAGGAGATCCAGCGCCTCGTAGAGCGAGGGCGCGATGCCGATGAGGGAGAACCAGGCGCCGTCCTCGTCCTCGTACTCCTCGTCCTCGGACTCCTCGTCGGTGTCCCCGATGGCGTCTGGGTCCTCGACCGCGTCCGGGGCCGCCGCGCCGGTGTCGGGGGTCGGGACACCGAAGAGTTCCGCGAGGGCCGCGTCGTCGAACACCGTCTCCTCGGGGTCGTACTGCACGACCACATAGCGCCCACCGGTCAGCTCCTCCCGCAGCTCACCCGACTCGGCCTCCGCGAGACACCGCAACAGCTGGTCAAGATCCATGGCCGGAGTCTGGCAGGCGGGTCCGACAGCCTCCGGGCGGCCGGGCCCGCCGCGGCCGGCGCCGTCGCGACCAGCCCCACCACGGCCGGCGCCACCACGGCCGGACCCGCCGCGACCGCCCGGCCGCCGCCTCGCCTCAGGCGAACACCGACAGCAGCAGGGCCATCGCCAGGCCGAACACGCTGACCAGCGTCTGCACGACGGTCTGGGTCTTGGTGGCCTGGCTGAGGTCCATTCCGAACGACTCCTTCACCAGCCAGAACCCCGCGTGGTTGACATAGTTGAGGCCGAGGGAACCGGCCCCGATCGCGACCACGAGTAGGGATGCCTCCAGGCCCCCGCCGTCACCGATCAGCGGTGCCACGATGCCGGTGGCGGAGACGATGCCGACGGTGGCGGAGCCCGTGGTCAGCGACAGCAGCAGGGCGATCAGCCAGCCCAGCAGGATCACATTGATATGGGCGCCCTCGGCGGCCGAGGCGATGGCATCGCCGATGCCCGAGTCCTGGAGGACCTGCTTGAACGCCCCTCCCCCACCGATGATGAGCAGGATCGCGGCGATGGACTTCAGGCTGTCGGTCAGGGAGGCGCGAGTCTCGTCACCGGAACGGCCGGAGCCGAACACCGTCACCCCGAAGGCGAAGACGAAACCGGCGAGCATCGCCACCAGGGGTTCTCCGGCGAACACGAGGGCCGCGCCCAGCCCGCTCGACTCGTCCAGCACCGTCTCGGCGAGCGTACGCAGCAGCATCAGGACGACGGGGACCAGCACCGCCGCCACGGCCAGGCCGGTGGGCACACCGGTCCGGCGGCCGGGCGTGTCCGTTCCCGCCTGGACACCGGACCCCGAGCCGGTCGCAGCGGGCTGCCGCTCGGCGCCGGCGAACTGGGCCACCAGTTCGGCGTCCGGGGCGACGTCGGGCAGCCGGGGCGCGATCCAGCGGGCGTAGACGGGACCCGCCAGGATGACGGTGGGCACGGCGCAGACGATGCCGACGCCGAGGGTGAGACCGAGGTCGGCGTGGAGACCGGTCATCGCGGTCAGCGGGCCGGGGTGGGGCGGCAGCATGCCGTGCAGGGTGGACAGCGAGGCGATGGCGGGCACGCCGAGGAGGACGTACGGGCTGCCCTTCGTGCCGCCGTGGCTCTCCATCCTGCGGGCGACGCTGAAGATCAGGGGCAGCAGCACGATCAGGCCCACCTCGAAGAACATGGGCACGCCGATGACGAACGCCGCGGCACCGACCAGCCAGGGCAGCCTGCGCGGCTCGGCGCGGGCGACGAGGGCGCGGGCGATGGTGTCGGTCGCGCCCGAGTCGGAGAGCAGACGGCCGAGCATGGCGCCCAGGGCGAGGGTGACGCCCACGTCGCCGAGGGTGCCGCCGGCGCCCTCCTCGATGGATCCGGCGAGTTTCGCGGCGGGTTCCCCGGCCGCGATCCCCGTGCCCACGCTGACCAGGATCAGCGCGACGAACGGGTGGACACGCAGCCGGGAGTTGATGAGGTAGATCAGTGCTGCTATCGCCACCGTGAGGATGAGCAGCAGCCACCAGGTGTGTGCGGTCATGCGGTGCCTTCCGGGACATGCGTGTCTTTACGGGACATGCGGGCGGGTTCGTACGGCCACGAGGGCATGGGTGGGGGCGGGGGTGGTCCGGGTCGAGGGCATGGGTGGGTAAGGGAGTGGGGGTGGTGGGGCGGTGCGGATCGGAGGCATGCGGGCGTGAGGCGGTAGCCGGTGGCAGCCGCCATTGCGGTCACCGGTGGCGGCCGCCCCGGCGGGGGTCGGTCAGTCCAGTCCCAGGTGTCCGACCAGTTCGGCCACGGCCTTGTCCTGCCGGGCCAGATAGGTGGCGAAGGCGCCACCGGTGGTGAAGGCGTCGGCCCAGCCGTGGCGGGTGAGCTCGGCCTTCCACTGCCGGGAGGTGTGCAGCGCGGTCAGCACCTCGATCCAGCGTTTGCGGTCCGCGGAGCTGATGCCGGGCGGGGCGACGATCCCCCGCCAGTTGTCGAAGACGAGATCGATCCCGGCGGCCTTCAGCGTCGGCACCCTGGGCAGCGCCGCCACCGGCCGGTCGCTGGTGACCGCGAGCACCCTGAGCTGTCCGGCGGCGATCTGGTCGAGGAACTCGCCGATGCCGCTGGTGGCGAAGTCGACCCGGCCGTCCAGCAGGGCGGGGAGCAGATCGCCGCCACCGCCGTCGTAGGCCGCGTACCGCACCTTCTTCGGCTGGATGCCGACCGCACCGGCCAGTGCCATCGGCAGCAGGTGGTCCGGGCCGCCCAGCGATGAGCCGCCACCGACCGTGACGCCTCCGGGGTTCTTGCGCCACCCGGCGACCAGGTCGGTGAGGGTGCGGTACGGCGAGTCCTCGCGGACCACCACCGCTTCGGGCTCCTGGATCAGGCGGGCGATCGGGGTGGTCCGCGCGACGGTCACCTTCGCGCCCTGCACATGGGCCGCGCCGAGGACACCGAGGCCCATCTGCAGGGCGAGCCGGCCATTGCCCCGTTCGTCCACGGTGCGCTGCAGGCCGACGGTGCCGCCGGCTCCGGGCAGGTTGAACACCTCCATGTCCGAGGCGCTCCCGGTCTCCTCCAGCACCCGGGCCACGGTCCGCGCCGTGGTGTCGTACCCGCCTCCGGGAGTGTTCGGCACCAGGATCCGCAGACCGTCGTCCGCGGTGCCCCCCGACCCCGGCCAGGTGCCGCAGGCGCCGACGAACAGGGACAGCACAGCGGCCAGGAGGCCGGACAGGGCGCGGGTGCGGCCTCTCATGGCACCTCCCTTTCGCTTCCCAAACGGCGGACGCCATGATTGTGCAGCCTGGTGAGAAATGCGCCCAGGTTGTGTCAGCAGGAGAGATTGAGTTCATTGTGGTCACCGCGTTCCGTCGTCAAACGCTCGCGGGCGAGATGCTGGTGTTGCAGCTCGCCATCGTCGTGGTGGTGCTGATGGCGGTCGCCGCGGTCTCGCTCGCGCAGTCGGAGGCCACCTTCAACCGGGTGGAGGGCCGCCGGGTCGGTGCGCTCGCCGAGCAGCTTGCCGCCCAGCCACTGGTGCGCACCCGCCTGGTGGGCCCCTCGCCGGCGGAGGCGCTGGCCCCGCTGGTGTACTCGGCCCGGGTGCAGTCGCGGGTGACGTCCGTCACGGTGGCCGACGGTGACGGGCGCGTCGTCAGCTCGACGAATCCCACGGTGCTCGGCGACCGGCTGCCGCTGGGGAAGGGGGTCGGCGCGGGGCGCGGCTGGTCGGGCACGCTGGACTGGGACGGCAGCCGGGAGCTGGTGGCCCAGGTGCCGGTCCTCGGTGCGACGAGGGACGACCTGGGACGGCATCTGGGCACCGTCATGATCGGCGAGGCGTCCCCCACGGTGTGGCAGCGGCTCAGCGGCGCGTCCTCGTACCTGCCCGTCTACCTCGGCGTCGCCAGCGCGCTCGGCGTCGTCGGCTCCTGGCTGCTGGCCCGGCGCGTCAAACGGCAGACGCTCGGGCTGGAGCCGCGTGAGATCACCGGGCTGGCCGAGCACCGCGAGGCGATGCTGTACGGCATCGCCGAGGGCGTCGTCGCGCTCGATCCGCAGCACCGGGTGACGCTCGTGAACGACATGGGCAGACGGCTGCTGGACCTGCCCGAGGACTGCGTGGGCCGGAACCTGGCCGAGCTCGGCATCGAGGGACGGCTGCTGGACGTGCTGGCCGGTGCGCGGAAGGAATCGAGAGACCCGAAGGACGAGGTCGTCGTCCGGCACGGCCGCGTCCTGGTGATGAACCGGATGACCGTCGTCAAGGACGGACGCCCGCTCGGCTCCGTCACCACACTGCGGGACCGCACCGAGCTGGCGAGGCTGGAGCGCGAGATCGGCTCCTTCCGCGGCACCTCCGAGCTGCTGCGCGCGCAGACCCATGAGTTCGCCAACCAGCTGCACACCATCTCCGGGCTGATCCAGATCGGCGAGCAGGAGGAAGTGGTGCGCTACATCAGGGCGCTGAACCAGCGCCGCCAGTCGCTGGACATGTCCATCGGCCGCCGGGTCCGGGACACCGCCGTGGCCGCGCTCTTGATGGCGAAGGCGTCCCAGGCCGCCGAGCGGAAGGTGGCCCTGCGCCTCTCGGACCGCACCGCGCTGGACCGGCTGACGCCCGAGGACGCCGCCGATGTGGCGACCGTGGTCGGCAACCTGGTCGACAACGCCATCGACGCCGCCACATCCGAGCGCGGCGACGGGAAGGGGGGCGGTGGCAGCAAGGTGGCCGGGGACATGGCCGCGGGCCGCGGCGGCGACGAGCCCTGGGTGGAGGTCGAGCTGCGCCAGGACAACGCCAGTGTGGAGATCGTGGTACGCGACTCCGGCCCCGGTGTCGCCCCCGACCTCGCCCAGGAGGTCTTCGCCCATGGCTTCACCACCAAGGCCGCCCGGGAGGGCGAGCGCGGCATCGGGCTCGCCCTCACCCGGCTCGTCTGCGAGCGCCGCGGTGGCGAGATCGCGGTGACCAACACCCCTCAGGGCGCGATGTTCAGCGCCCGCATGTCCGTCAGCCACCCCGCCGACGCGGTGGCGGAAGGAGCGACCCGATGACCGAGTCGGCCGGCACGATCGATGTGCTCGTCGTGGACGACGACTTCATGGTGGCCCGTGTCCACCGCACCTTCGTGGAGCGGGTGGCGCCGTTCCGCGTCGTCGGCACCGCGCACACCGGCGAGCAGGCGATCGAGGCGGTCGACGCGCTCCGGCCCGACCTGGTCCTGCTCGACCTCTATCTGCCGGACCTCTTCGGCCTGGACGTCATCCCCCGGCTGCGCACCGCCGGGCACGACTGCGACGTCATGGTGATCACCGCGGCCCGGGAGGCCGACGCGGTGCGCGGCGCCGTCCGCCAAGGCGTAGTGGACTACCTCCTCAAGCCCTTCGACTACGAGGATCTGCAGCCCCGCCTCGAACGCTATGCGACCCAGCGCGGACGGCTGCTCACCACGGTCGTACGCGGCCAGGCGGATGTGGACCGGGTCCTGGCCGGGGCGTTCGCGCCCCCGGCGGGCGGCGCCCTCCCGAAGGGCCTGAGTGTGGAGACGGCCCAGCTCGTCGAGCGTGCCCTCCGCGAGGCGGACGGCACCGTCTCCGCCGCCGAGGCGGCCACCGCGATCGGCATCTCCCGGGTCAGCGCCCGCCGTTACCTGGAGTACTTCCACGCCATCGGCAACGCCGACGTCGCCCTGCGCTACGGCACCGCCGGCCGCCCGGAGCGCCGCTACACCTGGCGGGCGTAGCAACCCCGGTCCGGTGCGCATCGGTTCGCACCTGGCCCGGCGGACGACGACACGTGGCGAGAGAGCCGAACGAGCCCTGTCATGACCCTTGACGCGGGTCGGCGCGTCCACCAAGATCCCACTGGAATCGATTCCATGGAATCGGTTCCAGTGGGATGCATTCCGAGCATCGCCGTCCCTGTCCCTCCCCCAACCTCACCACCAGGGCGGCCGCTTCGCCGTACCCGCACGAGCCCGACCCAGTGAAAGGCCGCATGTGGACGCCACCGTTACCCTCAAGGACGTCGCAGCGCGCGCCGGTGTCTCCGTGGGGACCGCGTCACGGGTGCTCTCCGGCCACTCGGCCACCTCACCAGCGGCCCGCGAACGTGTGCGGGCGGCGGCCACCGAGCTCGGCTATCGGGTGAACGCCCGGGCGCAGGCACTGCGTTCGGCGCGCAGCCATGCGGTGGGGCTCCTTGTCTCCGACGTACGCAACCCGTTCTTCGCGGACATCGCACACGGCGCCGAACAGACCGCGCTCGCCTCGTCGTACGTCACGCTGCTGGCCAACGCCAACGAGGACACCGCACAGCAGGACACCTACCTGGATGTGTTCCTCACCCAGCGGGTGGACGGCATCATCATCGCTCCCCAAGGAGAGGGCCGCGGCGACCTGCGCGCTCTGGAACAGGCGCGGGTGCCGCTGGTCTTCGTGGACCGCACCGTCGACGGGTTCGAGGTGCCCAGCGTGACCGCCGACAACGCGCAGGGGTCGAGCTCGCCGTCGCCCATCTCGCCGAACAGGGCCACACCCGCATCGGATACATCGGCGGACCGCCGTCCGTGTCCACCGGGCGGGCGCGTCTGAGCGCGTTTCTGGAGTCGATCGCCCGCCACCATCTGGACGACGACCCCGCGCTGATCACGGCGGGCGACTTCCGCCGGGCGAGCGGTGGCACGGCGGCGGGGAAACTCCTCGCACACCACCGGCCGCCGACCGCGTTGCTCGCCGCCGACAGCCTGATGGCGGTCGGCGCCGTGAGCGAGGTGCGCCGACGCGGGCCGCGGATCGGCGAGGATCTGGCGCTGGTCGCCTTCGACGACATCGAGTGGTTCGCCGAACTCGACCCCCCGCTCACCGTGGTGGCCCACGACGCCCGCGCCTTAGGGGCGACCGCGATGCGGCTCCTGCTCGATGTCATCAATGGCGGCACGGCCGAGTCCGTCGTCCTGCCGATGCGGCTGATCCCGCGCCGGTCGTCCTCGGCACGGCCGACGCACACCGCCGCCGTCCGTCCCTCCTCCGTCTGACGGCCCCAACTCACCCACACCCACAGCCCGAACACCCACTCCGCGGAGCCGCCCACCGTGCGGCCCCGCCGCCTCGGCGCGGCCTTCGCGGACCACCCTCACCTGCCTGAGGCACAACGAAAGGCTGACCATGCGCATCGCACTCGGCAACGACCACGCGGGGCTGGCGCTCAAGGAACACGTCCGCCAGGTGCTGCGACGTCTGGGACACGAGGTGGCCGACTTCGGCCCCGACACCGAAACCCCCGTCGACTTCCCCGACATCACCTTCGCCACCTGCGACGCCGTACGCCGCGGTGAGGCCGACCGCGCCGTGCTGGTGTGCGGGACGGGCGCGGGAGCGCTGATGGCCGCCAACAAGATCGCGGGCATTCGATGCGGTCTCGGACATGACGTGTACTCCGCCCACCAGGCCGTCGAGCACGACGACGCCAACGCGCTCGCCATGGGTGCGTGGCTCATCGGACCGGCCATGGCCACGGAGGTCCTGGAGGCGTTCCTGGCCGCGACGTTCGACGACGACGCCGACACGGTGCGCCGTGTGGCCAAGCTCCGCGACCTGGAACTGCGCTCGGCCCGCGAGCTCGCCGACCACATCTGACTTCTCTGGCACACCTCCGAACGAAGGAGACCGGTATGAGCGCTCCCGCCTCGTCCCCGACCCCGCCACCCACGCGTGGACGCGTCCGGACAGCCCTCGCGTCCGCCGTCGGCACCTGTGTCGAGAACTACGACTTCGTCGCCTACGGCACCGCGTCCGCCCTGTACTTCGGCGACGCGTTCTTCCCCAACTCGGACCCGGTGGTCGGCACCCTGCTGGCCTTCGTCACCCTCGGCGTCGGCTTTCTGATGCGCCCGATCGGCGGGGCCATCGGCGGTTACCTCGGCGACCGCCACGGCCGTAAACCGGTCCTGGTCGCGGCCCTGCTGACGATGGGCATCGCCACCGTCCTGATCGGCATGCTCCCCACTTATGAGCAGGTCGGGGTGTTCGCGCCGGTGCTGCTGGTGGTCATCCGCTGTATTCAGGGGCTGGCGTTCGGCGCCGAGTGGGGCAGCGCCGTGATGATGACGTACGAGCACGCGCCCCGCACCCGCCGCGGCCTGTACTCGGCGATACCGCAGGCCGGAAACCCGCTGGGCATCGCGCTCGCCAACATCGCCTTCCTGCTCTCCTCCACCCTCGACTCCGACTGGGCATGGCGGCTGCCCTTCCTGGCCAGCGCCCTGCTGATCGTAGCCGGAGTGGTCATCCGGATGAAGCTCACCGAGTCCCCGGAGTTCGAGGCCGCCCGGGCGAAGGGCACCACCGTCCGCAACCCGCTGCTCAGCGTGGTGCGCGAGGACTGGCGCAACATCCTGCGCATCATCGCCCTGCGCGTCGTGGAGTCCTGTGCCTACTACCTGACCGCCACCTATCTCCTGTCCTACATCACCGACCGCGACTCCGGTGACCGTGGCGTGGCACTGGCCGGGGTGGTCACCGCCAGTCTGCTCGCCACCGCCACCACCGTGCTCTCCGGCGCGCTCACCGACCGCGTGGGCCGCCGCACGGTCTACCTCGTGGCCTGTGTGCTGGCCGCGGTCTTCGGCTTCCCGATGTTCCTGATGGCCAACTCCGGGACGCCGGTGCTCATCGTGCTGATCTTCCTGATCGGCATCGGGGTGATCCACGCCGCGCTGACGGGCACGCAAGCGGCATGGTTCGCCGAGCTGTTCAACACCGCCACCCGCACGTCCGGGGCCTCGCTGGGCTACCAGACGGCGGCGTCGGTGGCCGGTTTCGCGCCGTTCCTCGCCGTCCTGCTCGCGGAGTCCTTCGGCTGGCCGGGCCCGGCCGGGTTCTATGTGTGCATCGCGCTGGTGGGGCTCGTCGGTGTGCTGTCCACCCGCGAGACCTGGGGTCCCGGGCAGCGCCCGGCCCTCCCGGCCGATCAGCCGCGGCGCGTGGCCGGCCGGGAGCGGCATCCTTCGCACTGAGGGCAGCCGGTGAACGGCATCCCTCGCGCCGAGGGGCGGTCGGTGAACGGCATCCCTCGCGCCGAGGGGCGGTCGGTGAACGGCATCCCTCGCGCCGAGGGGTGGTCGGGGGCCCGGACACGGTGCCGGGCCCGCCGGTGCGGACCGCGATGACGCGGCCGTCCGCACCGGCGGGCCCATGGAGGGCGGACGCCGAGGGAAACGGCCTCAGGGCTTGCGGGCCACCGCTCCGTACATCGCGATGTCCTCGTCCTTGATGGTTTCGGTGGAGGTGCCGTCCGGGCGCCACTTGTGGACCTGGGTGAGGCCGGGCTCGACCAGGTCGAGGCCGTCGAAGAACCGCTCGGCCTCGGCCTCGGTGCGCAGCCGCATGGGCATGTCGCGGGCCGCGTACTCGCGGGCGACCCGGGCCACCTCGTCCGGCGCGAAGTCGGCGGTGCCGATGGACATCGCCAGATAGCTTCCGGAGGGCAGCGGCTCAAGGAGGCGGTTGACGATTCCATACGCGTCGTCCTTGTCCAGGACGAAGTGCACGATGGCGATGACCGTCAGGGCGACCGGGCGGCCGAGGTCGAGGGTCTCGCGGAGCTCGGGGGCGTCCAGGATGGAGGCGGGCTCGCACATGTCCGCCTCGACATAGGCGGTCCTGCCCTCGGGTGTGCTGGCCAGCAGCCCCTGGGAGAGGGTGAGGACGATGGGGTCGTTGTCCACGTAGACGACCCGGGAGTCCGGGGCGACCGCCTGGGCGATCTCATGGAGGTTGGGCGAGGTCGGGATGCCGGTCCCGATGTCGAGGAACTGCCGGATCCCCGCCTCTTCGGCCAGATAGCGCACGGCCCGGTTCATGAAGTCGCGGTTGGCCCGCATATGGATCGGGAGGGCGGGCCACTCCCGGGACATGGCGATGCCCGCTTCCTTGTCCGCCGGGTAGTAGTCCTTACCGCCGAGGATGTAGTCGTAGATACGTGCCGAATGCGCGCTCTCGGTGTCGATGCGGTCGGCCGACCATCCGTTGTCGCTCAAGGCGTCCCCTCCCAGTGGATCGTCAGTTCGCTGTCGGTGTGGCCCCCCGTCCGTGCGGGGCCGGGCCGGCCTCGCACGGACGGGGAAGGTTGCGGTGCCGTGGCGCTAGCAGAGGAAGTCGGCGTCGCCCGCCTTCACCCCTGCCAGAAACCGGGTCATCTCGTTCGTGGTGAAAACCAGCGCGGGGCCGTCGGGATCGGTCGACTGACGCAGCGCCACCCGCCCGTCGTGCAGCTTCTTGGCTTCGACGCAGGCGCCCCCGGCGTCGTCGCTCCACGGCTTGGACCAGCCCCTGGTGCCGAGATCATGGGAGGGCATGCCGCTGCGTATGTGGTGGTGCACTTCAGAGCTCCTTGCGAATGGCGCCGAGGACGGCCTCGGTTTTCCTGGCGGGCACCGACTGGGCGCCCATCCGGTCCAGGACCTCGCGATACACCACCACGTCTTCCTCTTTGTCCAGATATACCGCGCCGACCAGGCCGCTGAGGTAGACGATGTCGGGCAACTCCGCGGCCCTGAACCGGAAGACATGGAACGCACCGGCCCGCATGGCCGGATGCGGACCGCTTCCGAACGGCATGATCTGCACGGTCACATGAGGGAGGGCGCTGATCTCGATCAGGTGGTCGATCTGGGCGCGCATCACGGCCGCGCCGCCGACCGGCCACCTCAGCACGGTCTCGTCCATCACGACCCACAGCCGGGGAGGGGATTCCCGGGACAGCAGTTCCTGGCGCTGCATGCGCAGGGCGACCCGGCGCTCGGTGGCCTCCGCCGGAGCGTGCGGGTTACCGGCGCTGAGCAGCGCACGGGCGTAGTCCTCGGTCTGCAGCAGCCCGTGGACGAACTGCGCCTCGTAGGCGCGGATCTGAAGCGCCGCCTGCTCCAGGTTCAGATACGCGGCGAACCAGTCCGGCATCACATCGCGGTAGGTGTGCCACCAGCCGCGCTTGTTGGCCTCGCGGACCGACTTCAAGAAGGTGTCGATCTCATGCCGGTCGGTGACGCCGTACGTCTGGAGCAGCTTCTCCACGTCCGCGAGCCTGAGCCGGGCCACCTTGGCGGCTTCCATCCTGCGGATCGTGGAGTGGCTGACCCCGATCGCCGCACCGGCCTGGTCGTATGTGAGGCCGGCGCGTGTCCGCAGCTCCTCCAGCTGCCTGCCGAGGATCATGCGGAGGACAGAGGGCGCACCGCCCCATGCGGTTTCCGCGGCCAACGCTCTACCTCCCCACACCGGGCTTTACGGCTGCAGTCTGCCACGGTCGCCGGACCGGACAAGCGGAACCTCCGATGGCAACTTGCAATTTCCAATTTACCGCTTGCAACTCGTTCGTTGCACCTGTCACAGTGGTCATACCGTCCGATCACGGTGGGAACGCTTGCGTGGGTACGTCCGTAGGCACTGCGCAGTGCGGGAACGGCACGGTCCATGACGCGCAGGCAGACGAAAGGCGGCCGCTCGTGGCTCCCCTCGCCCTTCCCCTGACTCCCCTTCGGACGTCCCGGGAGCGGGACACGCATCCGGCAGTCGCCTTACGGCTGCCGGCCATCGCCTCCTCGGTGAGCACGGTGCGCACGGCCGTGCGCGAGCGGCTGCTCGCCTGGGGCATGAGCGCCCATGTGCGCGACGACGCGCTCCTCGTGGTCTCCGAACTGGTCACCAACGTGATCACACATACGCTCAGCGATCACGTGGAGTGCAGGCTGAGCATCGGTGCGGGTCATCTGCGCATCGAGGTCGAGGAAGAGATCCGGGCCCACACCCTCCCCGCGCCGCGCACCCCCGACCCCGATGAGCACGGCGGACGAGGGCTGCTGCTGGTCGGCGCGGTGAGCAGCGCCTGGGGCGTCCGGGACGCCCCGCACGGGCCGGGGCGGATCATCTGGGCCGAGCTGCCGGCGCACACGGAAGAGTGTCACTGACCGATGGACCGACAGTTTGTCGCCCCCGAGGCGCCATCACTCAGCGCGCCGAACCGCTGGCGAGGCCACAGCGGCCGGCTGCGGCTACCGGACGGGCTGCCCGCCAGGCTGGGATACGACGCGGTGGGGATGCCCGCGGACATCGGCCGGCGGGTCATGAAGTGCCTGCCCCGCATCGGCTGTGTGTTCGCCGACGATCAGCGGTGGTGGTGGATCGTGCCGTCCGGATCGCATATCGACGTCGCCTGGCCGTCGTTCACCAGCTATGCGGTCGGGGCCCATATGACCGACCTGAGCGCCTGCTCGCGCCTCCCCCGCCTGGTCCATCACCCCCAGGACGACTCGCCGTACACACCGCCGATTCCGCTGTACTTCATGACCTGCCATATCGCCGGTATCCGGCCGCATTGGTCACCGGGGGACGCCACCGGGCCGTCCCAAACGGTGTGAGCCGGACCGTACCGCCCCCCGCACGCTGATGCTCCGCACGAGGCCCAGCAAGGCCGACAACGTTGTCCCAGCTCTGGACAAACACCGGTTGTGAATGCTCTGGTATTCGTGCAGCAAGTGTTCCCTGTGGAAGAGTTCCGCCGCCACCGGGCGGCGGCGCCAACCGGACCATGGAGCAGCAGCGTGCTGAAACACTTGTTCCTCCGCTTCCCCTCCCTTCTCCGTCCAAGACGGACCTGGCGGCGGCGCGTTGCCGCCGCCGTGGTCCCCGCGCTGGCCGCCACCGCCCTGCTCGTCTCCGGTGCCGGCCCCTCCCACGCCGCCCGGCCTGGGACCCCAAGCCCTCCCCGATGACGACTCCGTGGACGAACCAGGTCCCGGTCGACCACCCGCTGCCGGAGTATCCGCGCCCGCAGCTCACCCGGCCCGACTGGGCGGATCTCAACGGCATTTGGGACTTCGCGGTCACCTCCCGCGACGCCGGACAGCCGTCGACGTTCGGCGAGCAGATCCGGGTGCCGTTCGTGCCCGAGTCCGCGCTCTCCGGCGTCCAGCGCAAGATCACCCAGAATGACAAGCTCTGGTACAAGCGCACCTTCACGGTGCCGTCCGGCTGGAGCGGCCGCCACATCCAGCTCAACTTCGGCGCGTCCGACTGGGAAACCACGGTCTGGGTCAACGGTCGGCAGGCCGGCGCCGCCCATCGCGGCGGCTACGACGCCTTCTCGTACGACATCACGCCCCTGCTGAACGGCGGCACCAACACCATCGTCATCTCCGTGTACGACCCGACGGAGACCGGTGGCCAGGCCATCGGCAAGCAGCGCATCCAGGACGTCACCCCGCACCCCGGCAAGAGCATCGTCTACACCGCCTCGTCCGGGATCTGGCAGACCGTCTGGCTCGAGCCCACCGCCACCGCGCACATCACCCGCCTGGACATGGTCCCGCGTCTGGAGGACAACACCCTGCGGGTCACCGTGCGCGGCGCCGGAGGAGCGGATGGCACGGGCGTCAAGGTCACCGTCGCCGGCGGCGGCACCACCGTCGGCAGCGCCACCGGCACGGTGGGCGCCGAAATCTCCGTGCCGGTGCCGGGCACCCACCTGTGGACGCCGGAGGATCCGTTCCTCTACGACGTCAAGGCCGAACTGACCGGCACCGGCGCCGACAAGGTCGGCTCCTACACCGGCATGCGGTCGATCGCGGTGAAGGACGTGGGCGGGGTCCGGCGGCCGGTGCTCAACGGCCGGTTCGTCTTCCAGACCGGCACCCTGGACCAGGGCTACTGGCCGGACGGCATCTACACCGCGCCCACCGACGAGGCCCTCAAGTACGACCTGCAAAAACACAAGGACCTGGGCTTCAACATGGTCCGCAAGCACATCAAGGTCGAGCCGCAGCGCTGGTTCTACTGGGCGGACCGGCTCGGGTTGCTGGTGTGGCAGGACATGCCCTCGATGGACAGCGGCAAGACCCCGGACACCGCGGCCCGCACCCAGTGGGAGAGCGAATACCGCGCCATCATCGACCAGCACCGCAGCTCGCCCTCGCTCATCCAGTGGGTGGACCAGAACGAGGGCTGGGGCCAGTACGACCAGGCCCGCATCGCGGACATGGTCAAGGCGTACGACCCCTCCCGCCTGGTCGACAACATGAGCGGCGTCAACTGCTGCGCCGCCAAGGACGGTGGCAACGGCGACGTCATCGACAACCACAACTACGTCGGGCCCGGCAACACCCCGACCGAGCCGGTACGCGCCTCGGTGCTCGGGGAGTACGGCGGCCTCGGCTACCGGGTGCCCGGCCATGAGTGGTACCCGGGCGGCGGGTTCAGCTACGAGGACCAGCCCACCATGACCGCGCTCAACAACCGCCTCGTCGGCCTGCTCGACGGGATGCGGGAGAACACCATGCCCGCGGGCGGCCTGTCGGCCTCCGTCTACACCCAGATCACCGACGTCGAGAACGAAGCCAACGGGCTCATGTCCTACGACCGCCAGGTGGTCAAGGTCGACCAGGCCCGGGTCCGGACGGCCAACCAGGCCCTCATCGCGGCGTCCCGGTCACTGGGCGCGACGGTGAAACTGCCGGTCGGGCAGAACGTGTCGCTCCGGGTCACCACCCCCGGCTACACCGACCGCTACATCCGCCACTACGACGGGCTGGGCTTCACCGAGGTGGTCAACGCCGCCAGCGGCGACCTGCTGAAACAGGACGCCACCTGGACGGTCAGGCAGGGACTGGCGAACAAGCTCTGCTACTCCTTCGAGTCCCGCAACTACCCGGGCGAATACCTGCGCCACCGCGAATTCCGCGTCCGGCGCGAGGCGAGCGACGGCTCCACCCTGTCCAAGGAGGACGCGACCTGGTGCCCGGTCCAGGGCAGCGGAGGCGTCCGGATGTCGGCCGCGGGCTTCCCCGGCCAGTATCTGCGGCATATCAACGCCGAGCTGTGGCTGGCCCAGTCGGGCTCCACCCACTCCTGGGACAACCCGGCCGGCTTCACCGAGGACACCACCTGGGCGATCGAGCCACCCTGGGCTCCCTGAACCACCGCCGCGGGCCCGCGACGACCGGCCCGCACCCTCCGGCGGCCGCCGCTTCGCACGGGCGGCCGCCGCCTCTCTCCTCCCACGCTCATGCGCACGGCCCCCTACGGAAAGGCGGGTACGTCATGTCAGCGCGGCTCCACCGTGTCCTTCGCGGACTCCTGACCCTGGCCATCGCCCTGGCCGCACTGGTCCTCCTCCCCACGCCGTCCCGTGCCGCGACCCCCGTCTGCGCACTGGCATGCGACACCCTCGACCCCTCGAAGGCCCAGCGCGACACCTTCCCCGTACCGCAGGTGAACCTGGGCGGCCGGATCCTGAAGCTGCATCTGTCCGACCCCGACAGCATGGCCTGGGCCAGCATCGACAACGGTGTGAGCGGCGACTCGGTCTGGCTCGACCGCTCCTGGGACCGGGGGAAGTCCTGGGACGGCCTACTCGGCAAGGCGAGCATCCCCGGCACCTGGACCGGCACCCGCACCCTGATGTACAACCTCACCGACCCGGTGGGACACCGGCGCGGCTGGATCCGCGCCTGCGGTGACGCCGCCGGTGTCACCTGCACCGACTGGGCCTACCCGACGGTGTGCGACGGTACCTCCTGCGACGGCGCCGACCCCGCCACCGCGGCGGGCGACGACCGCCCGGTGCCGAACACCACCCTCTTCGGGCGCACCATCAGCCTCCATGTCGACCAGAAGAACGGGATGGCGTGGGGCGACATCGAAAGCGGCGGCGCGGGCGACGAGATCTGGCTCGACCGTTCCTGGGACAACGGCGCCACCTGGCCCGAGGGCTCCTCCCTCGGCCGTAGGAGCGTGGCCCCGGGCAAGACCACGACGCGCACGACCATGTTCACCACCCGGGATCCGCGCGGGCTGATGTTCGGCGGCGCGGTCCGGGCGTGCGGCCGGGAGGCCGCCCACCAGGAGGGCGCCTGCACGGCCTGGGTGCGGCCCGCGCCGAGCCGGGCGCGCGCCGCGGCGGACGCGCTGATGGCGTCGTACCAGACCTACGAGGGCTGGTGGCGCAGCAGTTGGTGGAACTCGGCCGTCGCGGTCACCTCGCTCATCGACTTCGCCCAGCGCACCGGGCGGCACGACTACGACTGGGTCATCGCCCGCACCTTCGAGCAGAACCGCGGCACCTTCCCGGCCGGGGTGCGCAGCTCCGACGCGGTGGAGGGCCATTTCATCAGCCGCGCCATCGACGACGCGGCGTGGTGGGGAGTGGCCTGGCTGGCCGCGTACGACCACACCCATGAGCGGCGCTATCTGGACGAGGCGGTCACCATCGCCGCTTACGTCCACCAGTACTGGGACACCGGCAGCTGCGGCGGCGGTGTGTGGTGGGACCGGGAGCGCACCTACAAGAACGCGGTGACCAACGGGCTGTACCTGTGGCTCACCACATCACTGCACCAGCGGATCTCCGGCGACACCGTCTGGGGCGACCGGGCGGCCACGGCCGCCACCTGGTACCAGCGCAGCGGGTTGATCAACGGCGCGGGCCTGGTCAACGACGGGCTGACCGGCGACTGCCGCAACAACGCCCAGACGGTGTGGAGTTACAACCAGGGGCTGGCCATCGGCGCCTTCACCCAGCTGTGGCGATCCACCGGCAACGGTCAGTACCTGGACACCGCCCGCCGGCTGGCCGATGCCGCGATCACCTCGACGGCGCTGACCCGCGACGGTGTGCTCACCGAGTCCTGCGACACCGGCACCGGCACCTGCGACGACAACCAGAAGCAGTTCAAGGGCATCTTCATGCGCCACCTCGCCGACCTCGCGGACGCCACCGGATCGGCCACCTACCGGGCGTACATCACCCAGCAGGCCGACTCGATCTGGACCACCGACCGCGACCCCCTCAACCGGCTCGGCCAGCGCTGGGCGGGCACCACCCCGAACCAGGTCGACTGGCGCACCCAGGCCAGTGCACTCGGCGCGCTGACGGCCGCGGACGGCCTGTGACCCGCCGCGCCGACACGGGGACGGCCACTCGGCCCGGACCCCACCAGTGGTACGCACATCGACGCCAGGAGGCGCCCATGCACCCCCGCACGACCCGCCGCCACGTGGCACTGCTCACCGCCCTGCCGGCCATCCTGTGGGGCCTGCTCTCCGCCCCGCCCGCCGCCACCGCGGCCCCGTCCGCCGCCAAGGGGACACCACACACCGCCGCCGCGGGCACCTTCCGCAACCCCCTCAACACGGGCCCCGACCCATATCTGACCGTCTGGAACGGGAACTACTACCTGACCACCACGCAGGGCGACAGCATCCGGATGTGGCGCTCCTCCTCGCTCGGCACCCTGCTCGAAGCCGACCCCATCACCGTGTGGACGGACACCGATCCCTCCCGCAACCAGCACATCTGGGCACCGGAGTTCTACCGCTTCGGCGACCGCTGGTACCTCTACTACACCGCCGACGACGGGGTCGACGACCACCACCGGCTCTATGTGCTGGAGTCGGACCGCGACGACCCGGCCGGCCCCTACCACTTCAAGTCCCGGCTGACGCCGCCCAACCACGCCTCCGACTTCGCCATCGACCCCGGCATCCTCCAGCACAACGGACGCCTCTACCTCGCCTACTCCGGCATCAACCAGTACCAGCACAACGGCATCAACATCGCCCCCATGTCCAACCCCTACACCGTCTCCGGCAACGCCGTCGCCCTGAACGCGGCCGGTGGCTGCCCCGAGGTGCGCGAAGGCGCCGAGTTCCTCTACCGCAACGGCCGCACCTGGATGACGTACTCCACCTGCGACACCGGCAAACCGGACTACCAGGTGTGGATGATGTCCCTGCCGTCCGGCGCCGACCCGCTCGTGCCCGGCAACTGGACCCAGCACTCCGGAGCCCGGTTCGCCCGCGCCGACGACCACGGCGTCTACGGCCCCGGCCACCACGCCTTCTTCCGCTCCCCCGACGGCACCGAGGACTGGATCGTCTACCACGCCAAGTCCACGTCGGTGAACACCTACACCGACCGCACCACCCGCGCCCAGAAGATCACCTGGAACGCCGACGGCAGCCCCAACCTGGGCCGTCCGCTCGCCGCCGGCGCCACCCAGGACCTGCCGTCCGGCGACCCGGGAGCGGGCACGTACTGGATCAACGACGACGGCCGGTCCAGCGGCGACGGAAGCGCCACGTTCACCGGCACCTGGAACTCGGGGACCGGCTGCGCCACCCAGTGCTTCTGGGGCGACGACCACTGGAGCGACCGGGCGGGCAACACCGCCACCTTCTCCTTCACCGGCACCCGGATCGCCCTGCTCTCGGTCCGGGACACCGGCAACGGCATCGCCGCCCTCAGCGTCGACGGCGGCCCCGAGCAACGCCGGGACTTCTACGGCGCGATCCGCACCGGAGAGACCTTCCAGTACCTCAGCCCACGGCTCCCCTACGGCCGGCACACCCTGAGCATCCGCGTGACCGGCGAACACAACGCCCAGTCGGGAGCCTCGTTCGTGAGCGTGGACCGTGCGGAGGTGTACACCCGCTAGCCCCGGCTAGGGCGTCTGCGCCGCGTCGGCCGCCGGGACGAGCAGACCGTGCAGGGCGTACTCCACCAGCTTGCGCACCTCCTCGGGGGCCAGCGATTCATGCCCGGCCATCAGGCGGAACGCCAGCGCGCCCAGCAGCACGTCCGTGGCCGTCGCGGCGTCCACCCCTCGCCTGGTCAGCCCCGCCTCGGCGGCGCGGTCCCAGTACGGCTCCAGGGCCGCCCTGCGGGGCGCCAGGAAGAATTCGTGGAAGTACGGTGCCGCCTGCGGCTCGGTCGCGCAGGCGGCCAGCAACTGCCCGAAGACGCCACCTTCCGGACTGGTGTAGTAGGTCAGCAGGTCGGTCGCGAAGGTGACCAGATCCTCGACGGGACGGCCGGTGTCCGGGAAGACCACCGCCTCGGCCGCATCGCGACCGAACGCCTCCGCCATGATCGCCGCCTTGCAGGGCCAGTGCTTGTAGATGGTCGCCGTGCTCACACCCGACCGGCCCGCGATGCGGTCGATGGTGACCCCGGCCGTGCCCACCTCGCGCATGAGCGCGCTGGTGGCGGCCAGCACCGCGTCATGCGCCCGGATGCTGCGCGGGCGCCGGGGACGGTCCTGAGTGCGGCGCGCACCGGGTACATCGGCCGTGGTGTCCACAGGTGGCCTCCCTCTGCGCTTGCTTGCTCCAGAACTGAAGTGATGCTTCACTTTAGTTTGTGGTGACCGGCGACGCAATCCCAGCCGCCGGAAATCCCCATGAACTATGACAAATGAACCGTCAGGACATCGACCATGCTCTATGAACTCGCCACCCTCTCCCTCAAGCTGCGCACGGTCCCGAAGGCACTGTCCGCCCTGGAGACCTACACCACGAGCGACGCCACCGGCGGCCGGCTGCTCGGCTGCTGGGAGCCCGAACACGGCGTCATCGTCGGGCAGTTGCTCCTGCTGCGCGGCTTCGAGAACGCCGAGGAACTCACCGAGGAGCGCACCCGCGTGCTCACCAGCGCCGACCCGTTCGGCATCGGGGAGCACCTCACCGGCTTCCAGGTGGAGAGCTACGCCCCGTTCCCCTTCCTGCCACCGGTCGAGCCGGGCCACTACGGCTCCGTGTACGAGTTCCGCACCTACCACCTCAAGGTCGGCGGCCTGATGCCCACGATGTCCGGCTGGGAGGCCGCGGTGCCGGAGCGCACCCGGCTCCACCCGCTGACGACCGCCATGTACGGCCTGGACGGCGTCCCCCGTATCACCCACATCTGGCCCTTCCCCGACCTCAACGCCCGGCTGGACATCCGCCGCGAGTCCTACGAACGCGGTATCTGGCCCCCCGAGCACGGCCCGGAGAACATCGCCCACGCCACCTCCACGATCGCCCTGCCCACCCCCATCTCCCCGCTGGCCTGACCCCGTGGGCGGTCGCCGGGGGTAGCCGCCGGAGCCGGCAGACATGACGCCCGACGCAATCGCTCCGGAGCATCCCTTACCGTGGCGCATGTGGATCTCAACTTGCTCGTGGCGCTCGACGCGCTGCTGGAGGAGAACAGCGTGACCGCCGCGGCGGACCGGCTGCACCTCTCACCACCCGCCATGAGCCGGACGCTGGCCCGGATCCGCCGCGCGACCGGCGACGACATCCTGGTGCGCGCCGGCCGCACCATGGTCCCGACCCCGCGCGCCCTCGAACTGCGCGAGGAGACCCGCGAACTGGTCCGGCGGGCCACCGCCGTGCTCACTCCCGTACGCCGACTCGACCTGGCCCGCCTGAACCGGCACTTCACGGTGCGAGGTCATGACGCGCTGCTGGCGGCCCTCGCCGCCCCGCTGATCGCCAGGATCGGCGCCACGGCCCCGAACATCCACCTGAGCCTGCTCGCCGAGTCCTCCGCCGACCAGCCCGACCTCGCCCGGGGCCAGGTCGACCTGGAGATCGGCGCGAACGAGCCGGGGCGCCCGGAGATCTCCTCCGAGGTGGTGGGCAGCGACCGGATGGTCCTGGCCCTGCGGCGGGAGCATCCGCTCGCCAAGGGAAGGGTCGGTGTCGACAAGCTCCTCCGCATGGCCTTCGTGACCGTCTCGCGCCGGGGCCGTCTGCACGACGCCGTCGACGACGCCCTCGCCGAACGCGGCCTGCGGAGGCGAGTGATCGCGTCCCTGCCGACCAGCACGGCAGCGCTGGACGTGGTCTCCCGCTCGGACGCCGTGGCCGTCGTCGCCGAGCGGGTCTGCCGGCCCGCCTCTGCGCGGCTCGGCCTGGTCACCCGGCGGCTCCCGCTGGAGTTGCCGCCGACCCAGGTGGTCGTCACCTGGCATCACCGGCACGACAGCGATCCCGCGCACGCGTGGCTGCGCGGCCAGGTGCGGGAGGTGCTCCGCGAGGCGACCGACGGCACCGCGGGGGGCCGCCCCGCGACCGGGCCCGGTGGCCCGCGCGAATCCGCGTAACCCCGGGGTCCGGCGCGAGAGTGCACGCCTGGCGTGACCACGGGCCGTCAGCCGCTTGGCACACTATTCCGCTTCAGGGCCGTCAGCTTCCGAGGGTGGCGCGCAGCCCGGGCTGCAGCCGTTCGGCGTGTGCGCGCACCATGTCGTCGCACAGCTCCCAGATCTGCTCGACGCGCAGGGCGGCGGCGGTCGCCGGGTCGGTCATGGCCGCGTGCCGGATGTGGCGCGGCTCGTCCTCCAGGGCGGCCCGCACCACGAGGTCGTTCATGCTGAGGTAGGTGCGGTTGAGCGCGGCGAGCTGCGGGGGCAGCGCTCCGGCCCGGGTCGGCTGGACACCGGACCGGTCGACCAGGCACGGCACTTCGACCACGCCGTGGGCCGGGAGGTTCTCGATGAGGCCGTGGTTGGGCACGTTGCCGTAGACGGTCCTGGGGGTGCCGGTCACTATGGAGTGGATGATCTGCGGGGCGTACTCCATGGTCCCCTCGACGTCGATGCAGGCACCGGCCGCGAGGTCGTCGCGGGTCCGCTCGTAGGCGGCGACGTTCTCGTCCACGATGCCGAGATAGGCGCCGATGGGCAGCCGCAGCCGCTCGATCTCGCTGTCGTGGTGCAGATACCAGGGCACATACTCGGAGGAGTGCTCGCTGGTCTCGGTCGGGTAGTGGCCGAGCCGCCGGTACATGTCGACGCGGACCCGGCGCCGCAGTTGCTCGTTCTCGGCGAACAGCGCGTCCAGCCGGGGGTACAGGTCGGTGCCGTCGTGCTCGAAACGGAGCACCCACGCCTGGTGGTTGACCCCGGCGGCGCGGTAGGTGATCTCGTCGAAGGGGACCTTGAGCAGGGCGCACAGGTCGTGCATGGTCCAGTACACCGAGTGGCACAGGCCGACCACCCGGGTCAGGCCGGTCGCCGCGGTGAGGTACTGCACGTTCATGGCCATCGGGTTGGTGTAGTTGAGCAGCCATGCCCCGGGGCATACGGCGGCGATGTCCTCGCCCAGCGCCTTGAGGAACGGGAAGGTGCGCAGGGCGCGGAAGATGCCGCCGACGCCGAGGGTGTCGCCGATGGTCTGCCGCACACCGTGGCGCGCTGGGATCTCGAAGTCGGTGCGGGTGGCCTCCCCCATGCCGATCTGGACGAGGTTGATGACGAAGTCGGCGCCGTCGAGTGCTGCGCGCCGGTCGGCGTGTGCGGTGATGTGCGCGTCGGCGCCCCGCCGCTCGGCGATGTACCGGGCGGCGGCCTCGGCGGTGGCCAGGCGTTCCGCGTCGATGTCGTGCAGGGCGATCCGGGCGGTCTTCAGCTCCGGGAAGGCGAACAGGTCCGCCAGCAGGCCCTGGGTGAAGACGACGCTTCCGGCGCCGATCAGCACGATCTTGGGGTTGGTCATGACGGGCTGTCTCCGTTGACGGTGAGGTGGGTGAGGGCTTCTTCCCAGGTGGGCTGGGCGGTGGTGCCGCCCGCGGCGCGGGTCGACAGCGCACCGCAGGCGGCGGCGAGGTCGAGCGCCTCGGCGATGGGCCGGCCCGCGAGCCGCCCGGCGAGGAAGCCGGCGTTGAAACTGTCGCCCGCGCCGACGGCGTCCTGGGGTGTCACGCGGATGCCGGCGGTGGTGAGCAGGGTCCGGCCGTCGTGGCACAGGGCGCCGTCGGCCCCGTTCTTGACGGCCACCAGCGGCACCTGGTGGGCGAGGAGTTCGGCGGCGGCCGCGACGGATGTGCCGTCGGTGCCGGCCAGCCGGTGCGCCTCGGCGGCGTTGGGCAGCAGGATGTCGGTCCGGGCCAGGACGGGCGCCAGCGCCGCGCGGTCCCACCGGCCCGAGGGGTCGTCGTTGGTGTCGAGCGAGGTGGTGACGCCCGCCGCGCGGGCGGTGTCGAAGAGTCCCGGCAGATCGGTGGCCAGCCCCGGCATCAGGAAATACGACGCGGCGTGGACGTGCCGGGCCGAGGTCAGCAGGTGCTCGGGCACATCCCGCCCCGAGGTCGCGGCGAGGGTGCCCGGCGCGGTGAGGATGGCCCGGTCGTCGCCGCGGGTCACGATGACCGTGAGCGGTGTCGGCAGGCTCGGGTCCAGGTGCAGCCCGCTGACGTCGACGCCTTGTGCCGCGAGTTGGTCGCGCATGTAGTGTCCGGCGCCGTCGTCCCCGACACGACCGGCGAAGGCCACGCGCAGCCCCAGCCGGGCGGCGCCGCACGCGGTGATCGCGGCGGATCCGCCGAGGGTGAGCGCGCCACGGTCGATGAGCTGTTCGCGCTGGCCGAAGGCGAGTGGGGTGGCGAGCGGTCCGACGATGACGTCCGGGTTGGCGTCCCCGATGACGAGCAGGTCGAAGGTGGGCGGCATACGGCTTCCTGACGGATGAGGGAGGAGCGGTGCGGGGCCGTGGTCAGCCCTTGAGACCGGTGGAGGTGATGGACCGGACGAAGGTCTTCTGGGCCGCGAGGAAGGCGAGCAGCACCGGCAGGACGGTGATGACGTTTCCCGCCATCACGGCCGACCACTGGGTGTGGTGCTGTCCCCGGAAGGTGGTCAGGCCCAGTTGGAGGGTGTAGTTGGCGTCGTGGTTCAGGGCGATGAGGGGCCACGACAGGTCGTTCCAGGTGGTGAGGAAGGTGAGGACGGCGACGGTGCTCAGCGCGGGGCGGGACAGCGGGACCACGATCTGGAACAGCACCCGCAGCCGCGAACACCCGTCGATCCAGGCGGCCTCCTCCAGCTCCCTGGGCAGGGAGAGGAAGAACTGCCGCAGCAGGAACACCGCGAACGGCGTCACCAGCGACGGCACGATCAGCGCCCCGAGGGTGTCGACGAGGCCCAGTTTCCGCATGACCAGGAAGGTCGGGATCATCGTCAGCTGGAACGGGATGGCCATGGTCGCCAGCATCAGGACCAGCAGCACCCGGGACCCGCCGAACCGCATCCGGGCGAAGGCGTATCCGCCCAGCGTCCCCAGCAGCAGATTCGAGACGACCGCGACGGCCGAGACGATCAGGGAGTTCGCGAACCAGCGCGGGAACATCGCGTTGCCGAGGACGAAGCGGTAGCCGCCCAGGTGGATCCCGGAGGGCCAGAGCGCCGGCGGGAACCGGTTGATCTCCGCGTCGCTCATCACGGAGCTGAGCCCCAGCCAGATCAGCGGTACGGCGAAGAGCAGCGCCAGCGGCGCGAGCAGCAGATGCCACGGGCTGAACGGCAGCCGGAACCGGCGCCGTGGGCGGGCCACGGGCTCCCCGGTGGTCCGGCCGACCGGCCGGAGCCGGTCGGTGGCTCTCCCGGGGAGGTGGGACAGGTCCGTCATGACGTGGCTCCCTTGAGGCGGCGGTCATCTCGGCGCCGGACCAGCCGCAGCCCGGCGGCGACCACGAGCAGGGCGACGCCGAGGACGTAGGCCGCCGCGGCCCCGTATCCGGCGGTGAAGTTCCGGAACGCCTGCTCCCAGACGAAGTAGACGATCACGGTGGTGGATCCGAGCGGACCGCCCTTCGTCGTCACATACACCAGGTCGAAGACCTGCAGCGCGCTGATCGTCTGCCACAGCAGCAGGAACACGCTGACCGGCGCGATGGTGGGCAGGGTGACATGGCGCAGCACATGGCGGCGTTCCGCGCCGTCCAGGGTGGCGGCCTCGATGAGTTCCCGGGGTACGTCCTGGAGGGCGGCGAGGTAGATCACGACGCAGAAGCCGGTGCCGCTCCACAGGGAGATGGCCACCAGGACCAGCAGGGCCTGGGCCGGATCGGACAGAAACCCCTGGGGGGAGAGCCCGAGCCGGTGCAGCAGCGCGTTGGCCGCGCCGAACTCCGGGTCGAGGATGAAGGAGAACAGGACGCCCTGGGCGGCGGCCGAGACCACGAACGGCACGAAGAGCAGGGTGCGGTACAGACCGGAGAACCGGATGCGCCGGTTGAGGACCAGCGCGAGCGCCAGCCCCAGGCCGATGCTCAGCGGCACATACAGCGCCGTGTACACCAGGGTGTTGCGCACGGCCTGGGCGAACTGCGGATCGTCGGCGAGCTGGCGGTAGTTGTCCCAGCCCACCCAGACACTCGGGGTGAGGAGGTCGCTGTACTGGAACGACAGCAGCAGTGACCACAGGACGGGGACGACGCTCAGGCCCAGGATGACCAGGACGGAGGGGAGGACGAACGCCCAGGCCGTCGCGGCCTCCCGGCGGCCTCTGCGGCGTGCGGACCCGGCCGGTGTTCGCGGCGCCGGGCGGGTGATGGGGGTGGGCAGACGGGACATGTGGGGCTCCTCAACGCACCTTGGCCATGGCGGCGTTGGCTTCGTCCGCGCATCGCCGCAGCGCCTTCGCCGGTGTGCTCTTCCCGAGCAGGACGGCGGTGATGGCCTCGCCGAACGGCATGGAGATCTTGGGGTAGGCCCGGTCGACGGGCCGTACCCGCGCGGTCTGAAGCACCTCGGTGAACACCGAGAGACCGGGCACCTCGGCCGCGTGCTTCCGCCACTTCGGACGGCGCTCGGCGGGCCGGCTCTGTGGCAGGCTGCCCGCCTCGGAGTCCCACAGGTAGGCCTGGTCGGGCTCCATGAGCCAGCCGATGAAGGTACGGGCGGCCTTCAGCCGCGCGGAGCCGTTGTCGAACACGCTCCAGGTGTCGGGGCCGGAGATCGTCACCGACCGGCCGTGGAAGCCGGGCAGCGGGACGACGTGATAGTCGATCTTCGCCTGGCGGATGTCGGGCAGCTGCCAGGGACCGGTCCCGACCATGCCCAGCCGGCCGGTGGAGAACGCCTGGTACATCTGCTCGCCGCCGGGCTTGGGGTCGACGTAGACGCTGCGGTCCCGGGCGAGCGCGGCGAGCACATCGAGGGAGCGGACACCGGGTTCGCCCGCGAATCCGATCTCCCGCCTGCCCTGGGCGATGACCTCACCGCCCAGGTCCCAGATCATGGGCCACAGCCGCCACACCGTGTCCTCGTCGCCCGCGCCGGGCCAGCCGGTGCCGAACGTGCCCTTGCCGCGGTCGGTCAGCTTCCGGGCCATTGCGATGAAGTCCTGCCAGGTCCAGCCCGGTGCGGGCAGGTCCAGCCGGGCCTCGCGGAAGAGCTTCTTGTTGCACACCACGGCGAGCGAGTCCAGCACCGCGGGCACCGCACGGACCACACCGTCGACCATGACGCCCTCCCGGGCGGCCGGCCAGTACTGGTTCCAGGGCACCGGCTGGGACTCCACGACCGACGTCATGTCCGCGAGCTGGGGACTTCTGGCGACACTCGCCAGGTCGGAGCCGAAGATGTAGGCGACGTCGGGTGGCGACTGGGCGACGAGACCGGCCATCACCTTCTGCAGCATGTCGTCCGCCAGCACCCCGCCGCCGATGTCGACCCGTATGCCGGGGTGGCTTCGGTGGAAGTTGGCCACCAGCCGTTTGAACGCCTTCAGCGAGGGGCCGTTCTGCCCGTGCCACACCTCGATGTGGACGGTCCCGTCGGAGTCCACGCCCAGGCCGGTCCCGCATCCCGCCACCGCCGTACCCGCTGCCGCGGTGAGGGCCAGCGCGCCGCCACCGCGCAGGATGCCACGGCGCGAGAGCCCGCCGCGGCCACTTCCGACCGCGTCCATGTCTGCCTCCAGATGTTCGGTGGATATGTGGCCGCCGCGGTCGGCGGCGGCCACACCGTCCCCGGCCAGGACTACGGGCAGGTCTTGCGGACGTAGCCGTCCTCGCCCTCGGGCAGCACATCGTGGTCGCGCTGGACGACGCTCACCCGGTCGCCGTACTCGCAGGCGTTCTTCATCCCGGCGTTCGTGTACTCGATGAAGATGGCGTTGTCCCCGAACTCCGCCACATAGTCGGCGCACTCGTTGTACTCGGGGTTGCCGCACTCCTCGGCGATGGCGAAGTCCAGACCGTTGGCCGCGTGATTCTTGGCCAGCTCCACGGTGTTCTTCTGGCCGACCGCCAGGCCCTTGCCATGGCCGTAGGCGGACAGCATCCGGATGTAGGTCTGGGCGTGCTCCTCGGTGATCCGGCCCTCGACGACATCACGGGTGAAGGTGTCGAAGTTGTCCAGCTCCAGCGCGTTGAAGCCCTTGGCGGCGCATTCGTCGATCTGGGCGTCGATCTTCTCCGCGATGCCCTCGCGCTTCTTCTGGGTGGTGATGTCGAGGATCGCCTCGTCCCAGTCCGTGTCGATGATGACGTCACCGTCGTCGTTCTTGAGCAGCAGGCCGGACGGCCAGTCCGCGGGGCCGCCGGGCTGGCCGATCTTCTGCGTCTGGAAGGCGTTGACGTAACAGATGTTGTACAGACCGGGTGCCGGGGAGGCGCTGTGGTCACGGCTGACGACCTGCACCCCGGACGGCGGGGTGTACGCCCCGCCGATCTGGTAGTCGAAGCCGGCGTGGACCGGCGGAAGGGCGGCCGAGGTTGCCGAGGCGGGGGCGGGGGCGAGAACGCCGGCCGCGGCGCATGCCACGGCGGCGCCCACAGTGGTACGGATGCGCGAACGGTTCAGGCTCATCGCTGAGAGCTCCATGATCCGTGGGCACGGCCCCGCCTCGGTCGCAGACAGCGACCTGGCGACTCGGGCCGGACTCGCGGCGGGGCCGCATACCGGCTGGGCGTACCTCTGTCGCCGAGCATTCGACATCGGCGTGCCAGGGAGTAAACCGATCAAACCGAGCCACGTCAAGAGCGTGAAACTGCTCGGTGTCGGCTCGGAACACGCACAAGCGATCAGCGCGGAGGGGCTCCGCGGCGGACATTACGCACCGATGCGGGCATGTCGGTGCGCGGGAACCCGTCGGTCCCCGCGCGCCGAACACACTAGATCCGCCGGAGTCCCACCAGCACTCTCTCCATCAGGGCGCGGTCCGGCGCGGCGCCCTCCTCGGAGGCCGTCCGGTGGACGACGATCAGCCCGTGTTCGGCCATGTCGCCGAGCAGGACCTTGGCCACCCCCAGCGGCACCAGGAGCATGGCCGCCACCTCGGCCACCGACCTCGGCTCCTGACACAGCGCGATCACCGGGCGGTGGTCGGCCTGCACGACGTCGGTGGAGCGGTGACCCAGCTCGGTGGTGGTCACCAGGGTCTCGACCTCGAAGTGATGGTGAGACCTGGTCCGGCCGCCCGTCCATGAGTAGGCGCGCACGAGCGCGGCCGGGCCCTGGCTCTCGTCGTGCTCGGACTCCCAGGCGGCCGTCCCCTCGGCCTCCGACGACGCCCTCGGGAAGGATCTCCCGGGCTCCTCGGGACGGCCGTCCCCGCCCTCACGGCGGGGCGGGGCCTTCGGTGTGCCGTCGGACCGAGGTGCCTTCCGCCCGCGTCGCCCCTTGCCGAAGCTGAAGGCGTTGAGCACGTCGGCGAAGGTCTGTTCGTCCTCCGCCCCCTGTTCTCTCCCAGGTCCCTGCCCGGAAGGGCCTTCACCGGTGCTCATCATCTCCCCGTCCGGCCTATTGGGCTGATGTCCGCTTCACGCCCTGCAGGTTGAGCTCCTGCAGCTCAGCGCGGAGCTCGGGGGTCAGCATCTCGCCGACCTGGTCGACCAGTACGGTCATCTCGTAGGCCACCTGACCGATCTCGCAGTCGGGCGCCGCCAGCACCACGAGGCATGAGCCGTCCTTGATCGACATCAGGAGCATGTTCCCGAGCTCCATCTGAATGACCGAGGACCGCACATCACCGGTCATCAGGCACTGCGCGGCGCCCTGGATCAGGCTGATGGCCCCCGCGGCAATGGTGGCGACCTGCTCGGCCCGCTCGGCCGCGAGCCCGTCCGACGCGGTGAGCAACAGTCCGTCGGCCGAGACCACCACGGCGTGCGCCACATTGGGCACACGCTCGGTGAAATTGGTGACCAGCCATCCGAACTGGCTCACCTCCCGCAGCTGGGGTGAGGTCATTGGTTCTTCCTGTCCATCTTCGCTGAGACCTTATGTCTCGTCGCGTCCGTCGGGCTGACCCCGGCGGATGCCCGACTGGTAATTGCTGAGGAACGCAAGGGTGCGGCCGGCGTTCCGCCGTGCGGATTCCTCGTCCCCGGCTCCACGCGGCGTGGGGCGCTCTTCGGTGGCGCGCGGCCTGGGCCGTTCCGTGCCCGGGCCCTGGCGCGGCACCCGGCGGGGCAGCCCGGCCTGCGTGGTTCCGGCCGCGTCCGCCGCGCCCGGCCGCTCGTGGACGATCTGGCCTGGGTCATCGGCGGCATCGGGCCGGCTCTCGCCGGGGGACGCGGGCGCGGCGGGGACGGGCCGCCGGGGGAGCTCGGACGCCGGGAGGTCCGCCGGCTTCCGGCTCTCGGCCGTCTCCTGGCCCGGGGGGCCCGCCGGGGCCGCGTCGGCCTCGGCCGACGCGAACCACGGCGAGGGGGCGTCGTCTTGCGCGGCCGGACGCGGACGCCGCGGTGGCAGCGGGGGCTGTCCCGGCGGCTGTACGGCACGGCGGTCGGCGGGGGCGTTGCCGTTCCCGTTGCCGTTGCCGGGCCCGTCGCCATTGCCGGAGAGGGCGGCGGCCTTCCCCGGTGCGTCCTCGCCGACCGGGGCGGGCCGGCCGGCCTTGGCGGGAGGTATCCGGCGCGGCAGTCCGCCGGGCTGCGAGGAATCCACGAACGCCCGCGAGCCGCTGGAGCGGGTCGGCAGGGAACGGCCCGTGTCGCCGGAGCCGGCCGGGGAATCCCCGGCGCGCAGCGAGCGGGCGCCGTCGGTCGCGCGGCGCGGCAGAGGCGCCGCCGGAGCCGCGCCGGTCTCCCGGCGGGTGCCCACCGGCTCGGCCGTCTTGGAGGTCCGCCGGACGGGCAGGGAGCTCTCCCGGCCCGCGAGGGCGGGCTTGTCCCCGAGCATCAGCTTGGCCGGGACCAGTACACCCGCGCGCAGTCCACCGCCGGTGTCGCGCTCCGAGATCAGCTCCACGGTGACGCCGTGGCGACGGGCCAGACGGCCGACGACGGTCAAGCCCATCTGCCGGGACGTAGGTACCTCCACGGATACGTCCCCCGCTACGCGCCGATGAGCCTTGGCCAATTCGGCCCCGCTCATCCCGAATCCCTCGTCGCGGACCTCGATCAGTGCGGAACCGTCCAGGCGCAGTGTATTGCTGACGACCACTTGGGTCTCCGGCGGGGAGAACGCGGTGGCGTTGTCCAGCAGCTCAGCGATCATTCGCGCCAGGTCACCGGCAGCGTACCCGATCACTTCGGCGGCGGGAACGGGCTCCACCACCACCCGCCGGTAGTGCTCGATCTCGGAGACCGAGGCCCGCAGCACATTGTCGAGCGGCACACGCTGCTCGGAGGGGCGGACCGGGGTGCTGCCGCACAGGACCATCAGGTTCTCGTTGTTGCGCCGCATCCGGGTCGCCAGGTGGTCCAGCTTGAAGAAGCTGGCCAGCTGGTCCGGGTCCTCTTCGTGCAGTTCGAGCTGTTCCATCAGCCGCAGCAGCCGGTCCACCAGACTCTGGCTGCGCCGGGAGAGGTTGACCAGGGTGTCCCGCAGGTCACCGCGGAGCGCGGCCTGTTCGGCGGCCAGGCGTACGGCTTGGCCGTGCACCGCGTCGAAGGCCCTCGCGAGCTGCCCGAACTCCTCGGTGGTGTGGACGGGCACGGCGCTGATCGAGGTGGTCGCCATCTCGCCCTCGCGGATGCTCGACACCGCTTCGGGCAGCCTGCGTTCGGCCACGTCGAGCGCGGTGGAGCGCAGCACGGTCAGCGACCGCAGCAGATGCCGGGCGATGGCGATACCGATGGCGAAGGCGAGCAGGAGCACGGCGAAGAGCAGCACGGACTCCGCACCGGCCCGGTCGCTCGTCTCGTCCTGCAGCTTGGCGGAGGTCACGCGGAGCCGGTCGGCAAGCCGCTTCTCCACGGTGTTGATGAGGGTTCCGGTCGCCTCCGAACTGCGGTGCCAGTCGCGGACGGAGAACGGCGCGGCGTCGGCGGCGTTCTGCCCGGCGCTCTGCGACCCCGTCTGGGACAGCACGCCGTCCAGCAGCCGGGCGCGCCGCTGGACCTCCGGGCCGGTGACCGTCCGCTGGTAGGCGCGCTGGTCCCCCTTGGTGGCCACGGCGCGGAAGTCGCTCAGCTTGTCCCGCATGCGGATATCGGACTCCTGGAGCGCCCTGATGAGCTTGGCGTCCGCCGGCCTGCCGGGGTCGGGCGCGTCCATGACGATCACGTGCTGGAGGTGGACCTGTTCCTGGACCAGCTCCAGGTCGTACAGCGCGGTGGCCGGTCCGGAGAGCTGGGGTTCACCGAACCGGCTGCCCAGCGCCTGGTCCAGATCGAGCAGACCGTTGATGATCTTGCTGTACTCGGTCACCGCGGTCCACGAGCCGATGTCCGTGGACGTCACCTGCTTGCGCAGCGCGGGCAGCCCGTCCAGCAGCTTGAACGCGTCGCGATAGCGGTTCGCCGATACCCCTTCGAGGCCCTGTGCCCGCTTGGTGGTACGCGTGACGGCGGCCTGCGCGCAGTCGACGCGCTGGTTCTGCCGCCGGAGCATGGCCGGGTCGGCGGACGCGTGGTCCCCTCTCAGCCGCTCGGCCGACATGGTCCGTTCCATCTGCAGATCGCTGATCAACGGCATCAGCCCATCGCGCAGTCTGACCAGCCGCTGCACGTCCGCGTAAGTGTTCGCGCGCTCGACGTCGCGTTGGATCTGCACGACGCCCAAGGCGACGGCGAGCAGAGCGGGCACCACCAGAACGGCACCCAGCTTCACGGGCAGCCGCCAGTTGCGCCATTCCACGACGCCGGCCCACCACGACGGTGAGCGATCGCGCGCGGCCGCATGCCTGCCCGGGGTCATGAGGCGCCCTCCGCGCTCGGACCGGCTTGCCCACAGGGATGTATCACGATGCCGTTTCTCCTGGGATTTCCCCCGCTGGGGAAAGTCGAACGCCCGGCAGCGCGCCGGTACATCGCTTTCGGCGATGCGCCGGCGCGCCTGCCTTTACTCGAACAACTTGCTGCTCTTCTCGGCCAGTTGGTAAAGACCGTACAGAAACGGCACAGCCACCCACAGCCATGCCACGACCATGACCACGGGAGAACCCGTCTTGGCCACGTCCGGCGAAGGGCTGTCTGCGTCAGTCACCGGCTTACCGCCTCTCTGCCGGAAGGGGGTCGGGGGTTTCCTCCGGGGGCGCCGGCTCCGCCCGGGCCGCCGGCTCAGGTTCATGGAACTTCGGATTCACCGGACGCACCAGCTCGTTCGCGATGAAGCCGATGACAAGCAGCCCCATCATGAGAGTGAACGAAAAGGTGTAGAGAGCCGGGCCGGTGTCCCCGGACTCATGCGCGGAATCCGCGATGGAGTCCACGATGAGCGGTCCGGCGACTCCGGCGACCGACCACGCGGTCAGCAGCCGGCCGTGGATCGCGCCGACCTGGTAGGTGCCGAAGAGATCCTTGAGGTAGGCCGGAACGGTGGCGAATCCGCCGCCGTAGAACGACAGGATCACCATGGTCGAGGCGACGAACAGCGCGGTGCTGCTGTCCTTTTCGAGCATGATCGTGAGGTAGAGCAGGGCACCGGCGCCCAGGTACAGGCGGTAGATGTTCTTCCGGCCGACCACGTCGGAGACCGAGGACCACACGAAACGACCGGCCATGTTGGCCAGGGACAGCAGCGCGACGAAGCCGGTGGCGGCGCTCGCGCTCACCGGGCTGGCCGTGTCCTGGAAGAAGTCCTGGATCATCGGGGCTGCCTTCTCCAGGATCCCGATACCAGCAGTAACGTTCATGCACAGCACGATCCAGAGCAGCCAGAACTGGGGCGTGCGCACCGCGTTCTTCGCCGAGACGTTCGCGGTGGTGACCAGCGGCTTCCCCGCGTCGTCGCCAGGCGTCCAGCCGGCCGGCCGCCAGCCCTCGGGCGGCACCCGCACCAGCACCACGCCCAGCGACATGAAGGCGGCGTAGGCCAGGCCGTGCACCAGGAAGGTCTTCGCGATGCCGCTGGTGTCGCTGCCGAACGCCTTGAGCATCTCCGTCGACCAGGGGGAGGCGATCAGCGCGCCGCCGCCGAAACCCATGATCGCCGTGCCGGTGGCCATGCCCGGCCGGTCGGGAAACCACTTCATCAAGGTGGATACCGGGGCGATGTACCCGATGCCGAGCCCGACCCCGCCGATACCGCCGTACCCGAGGACCACCAGCCAGTAATTGCGCGTGGCGACGCCGAGGGCGGCGACCAGGAAGCCGGTGGAGAAGGCCACGAGCGAGACGAACATGGCCCAGCGCGGGCCTTTTCTCTCGACCAGCGTCCCCCCGAACGCGGCAGAGAGCCCGAGCACCAGAATGCCGATCTGGAACGGGAGGGCGCTAGCCGTCCCGGAGATGTCTAGGGAATCTTCCAGAGGTATCTTAAAGACGCTCCAGGCATACGCCTGGCCGATGGAGAAGTGGATCGCAAGCGCCGCCGGCGGAATCAGCCAACGATTCCACCCCGCCCCTGCGATGATGCGAGAGCGATCGAGGAAACCCACAGATCAACCTACCTCCGGCTTCTTGAGAACACCCCCGCAGACTGCATTTCCGAACCTATCCAAACACCTCGGGGGAGGCAGTGGTGAGCGCGGGGCTGCCGTCATATGCCAGTGGCAGACTCACTGCACAGCGGCACGCTCACAGCACTCATGCTCACGCACGACGGGACGTTCCACCCGAGGTGAGGTTCTACCAGTGGCGACACTTGGGACACAACGCCGGGTCCCGAAATGTCCTCAAGACGCAACCCTGAGCGGCCGCCGTCAACCTGACACCAAGTCAAAATGGACAACACGGGAAGGAGAGACAAAGTACTGGTTCAGCGACCACTCCCGCCATATTCGAGATGACGCCGGAGCTCGATGCATACCATGACACCCGCCCACCTGTACCGCTGAGAGCAGGGGGCGGCGTTGACTGCGTCCGGCGCCTCACTAGACTTGCCGCGTCAAGGGCCCGCCGGTCGCCCCTCACCATCTACCGCTCGAGCGCGGGCGCTCCGAACCGACGCCTCGTCAGAAACACCCCGGAGAAAACCATGAATAAATCGGTGCGACCGCCCGCTTCCTTGCCATCCGAGCGGGCCACCGGAACGGGGTTCGCCGATCGCGGTGACGACATCGGGGAGCCCGATTTCGAGGCGATTCAGCAGAGCCCGGAGTTCAAACTTCTCCGCAGGAGACTGCTCTGGTTCATCTTCCCGATGAGCGCCTTCTTCTTGTGCTGGTACATGACCTTCGTGCTCTTCTCGGCCTATGACCACGACTTCATGAGCCGCAAGCTGTTCGGCGCGGTCAACACCGGCACCGTCTTCGGCCTGCTGCAGTTCGTAACGACGATGGCGATCGTCCTGACGTACCGGCGCTTCGCGCGCAAGAAACTTGACCCGCAGGTGGACACGATCCACGAGCTGGCGGGAGTCGGCAAGGAATGACATTGCAGATCGCAGCCCGCACGACCGGCAGCCCGATAATCAACCTGAGCGTCTTCTTCGCTTTCGTCATCATCACGCTGTTCGTCGTCTACAAGGCCACCAACAGAAACTCGACGACCTCCGACTACTACGCCGCGGGCAGCGCCTTCACCGGGGTCCAGAACGGCATCGCCCTGTCCGGCGACTTCCTCTCCGCGGCCTCGTTCCTCGGCATCTCGGGGGCGATCGCCGTCCACGGCTACGACGGGTTCCTCTACTCCGTGGGGTGGCTCGTGGCGTGGCTGGTCGCGCTCCTGCTCGTCGGGGAGCGGCTGCGCAACACCGGGCGGTTCACGGTCGGCGATGTGATGGCCTACCGCATGAAGCAGCGCCCGGTGCGCGCGGCGGCGGCCAACTCCACCCTGGTGATCACGTTCTTCTACATGCTCGCCCAGATGGCCGGCGCGGGTGGTCTGATCGCCCTGCTGCTCAATGTGCACAGCAAGGGCGGGCAGGCCCTCATCATCACCGGCGTCGGCCTCGTCATGGTCTTCTACGTCCTGGTGGGCGGCATGAAGGGCACGACCTGGGTGCAGATCATCAAGGCGGGCCTGCTGCTGATCTGCGTGACCTTCATGAGCGTGTTCCTGCTCGGCAAGTTCGGGTTCAGCTTCTCGGCGATCCTCGACCAAGCGGCGCAGAACAGCCCGCTGGGCGGGGAACTGCTCAACCCCGGTGGCTGGTACGGCGAGAACGCGATGACCAAGCTCGACTTCGTCTCGCTCTCCCTGTCGCTGGTCCTCGGCATCTCCAGCCTGCCGCACGTGCTGATGCGCTTCTACACCGTGCCCGACGCCAGGGAGGCCCGGCGTTCGGTGGTCTGGTGCTCCTGGTCGATGTTCATCTTCTATCTGTCGATCCTGATCGTCGGGTACGGCGCCACCGCGCTGGTCGGCTCGGACCGGATCGTCAACGCCCCGGGCGGCGAGAACTCCGCCGCTCCCCTGCTCGCCTTCGAGATCGGCGGCGCGATGCTGCTGGGCGTCGTCTCCGCGGTGGCCTTCGCGACGATCCTGGCGGTGGTGGCCGGGCTGACCCTGGCCGCCTCGGCCTCGTTCGCCCATGACGTGTACGCCAACGTGATCCGCAACGGCAAGGCCGACCCGCGCTCGGAGATCCGGGTCGCGCGGCTGACGGCGCTCGTGATCGGTTTCATGGCCATCCTCGGCGGCATCGTCACCAACGGCCAGAACGTGGCCTTCCTGGTGTCGTTGGCCCTGGCGCTCGCCGCCTCCGCCAATCTCCCGACGATCCTCTACACACTGTTCTGGAAGCGGTTCAACACGACCGGGACGCTGTGGAGCATCTACGGCGGTCTGGGGTCCGGCCTGGTGCTCATCATCTTCTCGCCGGCGATCTCGGGCAGCTCCACGTCCGTCATCAAGGGCATGGACTTCCACTGGTTCCCCCTCACCAACCCCGGCCTGGTGTCGATTCCGCTCTCCTTCCTCTGCGGATTCCTCGGCACGGTCTTCAGCAAGGAGTCCTCGGACTCCAAGAAGCAGGCGGAGATGGAAGTCCGGTCGCTGACCGGCATCGGCTCCAAGGCGTAAGCCAGGCGGCCCCGCTCGGGGGCCGCCTACGGCTGGCGGACGCTGTCGGGGGTGGGGAGGGCGCCCCTCTGGCGCTCCGACGGCTCGGCCCGCGCCGAGGAGCTCGGTGCCACGGGCCGCCCGCGCGGGGGACGTCCCCGCTGTCCCGGGGACCTGCCGTCTCGCCTCGGGGCCCGCGCGTGGCGCGCTGGCTGGGGGTCTTGGACGGCGCCGACGGGGTGGGCGACGCCGAGGGACGATCGGCGGACGCCGACGGGAGCGGGGGCGCCGTACGGCCCGTCGCGGGCGGCGGGGCGAGCGGCACCGTCGGGCGCGCGGGTGTCTCGGGCGCCGTCAGACGCAGCGGCAGCGCGATGAGGGCGGCGACGGCGCAGGACACGCCGACCCCGGCCGCGGTGCGCAGCAGCCGGCGGCGGGCCGCGGCGCGGCGGATCGCCTCGTACCGGCCGGGGGCGGGCCGAGGTAGTCGGAGGCGGGCCGCAGGATCACCGCGAGGGGGTCGTCGGGTTCGCGCTCCGGGCCCTCGTCAAAGTGTGGGGTCAAGGCTTCTCCTCAGGTGGACGCGGAGCAGTTCTCTGGCCGCGTGGAGGTCGGCCTTGACGGTTCCTTCCTTGCGTCCGGTCAGTACGGACACCTCCCGGATCGGCATGTCAGCGTAGTAGTGCAGCAGGATCGGAACGCGCAGTCGTTCCGGCAGCGACTGTACGAGCAGGCGTACCGACGGGTCGGACTGTTCGGCGTGCGGGCGGAGGGCGGCTTCGGAGGTGGCCCGGCGCATGGCCTTGCGCTCGCGCTCCATCTTGCGCCAGTGGTCCCGGACGAGATTGGCCGCGGTGACGTAGAGGAAGCCACGGGGCTCCTCCACGGACGTCCAGCGGGCCCAGAGCCGGGTGAACGCCTCGGAGGCGATCTCATGCGCCGTCTCGTCGTCGTCGACGAGCCGGCGGCACCAGCCGGCGAGGCGTGGGTAGAGGGCGGCGAACAGCTCGGACGCCGCCCTGTCACGGGACCGTTTCAACGCACTCCATGGTCGTGATGGCACTCGGAGGGGAAGACCCCGGGCCGCCGGTGTGGGTTCCGTGGGCCCGGGATCCAGGGGTGGGTCAGGAGCCGGCGGAGGTGAGTGCGGCGAAGGCGATCACGTTGTCGAGGTAGCCGTCGCCGGAGCGCGGGCCGCCACAGGTGATCAGCCGCAACTCCGGTCGGTCCACGTCCCCGTAGACGTCGTCCGCCGGGAAGTCCGCCTTGGCCACCGTCCGTACGGCGGTGATGACGAACTCCGCCGACGTGCCGTTCTCCAGGCGCGCCACGACCCTCTCGCCCCGGCGCAGCCGCGCGAGGTGCCGGAAGACCCCGTCACCGTAGGCGCCGACCGTGACATGGCCGAGGATGACCGACGGGCCGACCTGCCCCGGTGTCGGCGAGTGCCGGTACCAGCCCGCCTGGTCGTGCTCCGTGACCGGCGGCACCCGCACACTTCCGTCCGGCGCCAGCCCCAGCCGCATGACCGGGGTGTCGACGCCGATGGCCGGGATCCGCAGCCGGACCGGGACCGAACGCCGCAGGGGACGCGCCGCCTTCACGGGGGTCGGGGAAGGCGGTGGCGTCCTCCCGGAACCTGGCCCGGCCGTGGTCTGCCGGGCCGGGTGGCCGCCGCAGCCCACGAGCAGCGAGCCCATCGCCGCCGTGGCGAACGCGCGCCTGGAGAACGGGGTCATGCCCCGGTCGCCCGCCGGCGACGGACGACGAAGACCGCCGCGCCGCCCGCGACGAGCGCCGCGGCGGCGCCCCCGCCGATCAGTTCGCCCTCGGTGCCGGAGCCGGAGGACGTGGCCGTCACCCCGGTGTTGGGCGCGCCCCTCGGGATGACGCCGACCTGGCCGCGGTCCCGCGTCTTGGTCGGCTCCTCCTTCGGGGCCGGGGTGGCGGCGCCCGGCCGGGTCCGCTGCTGGCTCGGGACCGGGCTGGCGGCCGGGCCGCGGGTGGGCTCCGCGCTCTGGGCGGGGGCCGCGGCGGACGAGGGGTCGCGGGGGGCCGGGGTCTTCTCGTCGGCGAACGCGGGCGCGGTGCTCACCAGGACGGCGGCGCACGCGAGTGTCATCGCGCTGAGGACAGTTCGGCGCATGAATCGCTCTCTTTCGTCGGTCCGCCCGCTGTGCGGCGGGCGAGTTACGGATCGAGCGGAGAGACGAGGCAGCGGCGCGGCGCGTTGTAAAGAGCTGGCAAAGTGTGTCGGTGGCCCTGTTCGGGCTGACCTTCGGGCTGAACGCCGGAGTGAGCTTCGGGCGGAAAAACGTCCAGGCCGGCCCGTGCGGGCCGGCCTGGACGTCGTGCTCAGATGTGTCAGACGAGGTCGAACCGGTCGAGGTTGGAGACCTTGACCCAGGCGGCGACGAAGTCCTTCACGAACTTCTCCTTCGCGTCATCGCTCGCGTAGACCTCGGCGAGCGCCCGCAGCTCGGAGTTGGAGCCGAAGACCAGGTCGGCGCGGGTGCCGGTCCACTTGACCGCACCGGTGACGCTGTCGCGGCCCTCGAAGGTGCTCTGGTCCTCCGAGGTGGCCTTCCACGTCGTGCCCATGTCGAGCAGGTTGACGAAGAAGTCGTTGGTCAGCACCCCGGGCGTCTCGGTGAGGACACCGTCCGCCGACTGCTGGTAGTTGGCGCCCAGCACCCGCAGGCCGCCGACGAGGGCGGTCATCTCCGGAGCGCTCAGGGTCAGCAGGTTGGCCCGGTCGAGCAGCAGGTACTCGGCCGGCAGCCGGTTGCCCTTGCCGACGTAGTTGCGGAACCCGTCGGAGGTCGGCTCCAGGGCGACGAAGGACTCCGCGTCGGTCTGCTCCTCGGTCGCGTCGACACGGCCCGGGGTGAAGGGCACCTCGATGTCGTATCCGGCGTCCTTGGCGGCCTTCTCCACGGCGGCCGCACCGCCGAGGACGATCAGGTCGGCCAGCGACACCTTCTTCGCACCGGAACCGGCGTTGAACTCCTGCTGAACGCCCTCGAGGGCGCGCAGCACGGTGGCGAGCTCACCGGGCTCGTTGACCTCCCAGTCGCGCTGCGGCTCCAGGCGGATGCGCGCGCCGTTGGCGCCGCCGCGCTTGTCGCTGCCGCGGTAGGTCGAGGCCGACGCCCACGCCGTGGAGACCAGCTGGGCGACGCTCAGGCCCGCGTCGAGGAGCTTGGCCTTGAGGGCCGCGATGTCCGCGGCGTCGATGACCTCGCCCTCGGCCTCCGGCAGCGGGTCCTGCCACAGCAGGGTCTCCGCCGGGACCTCCGGGCCCAGGTACAGCGACTTGGGGCCCATGTCGCGGTGGGTCAGCTTGAACCAGGCGCGGGCGAAGGCGTCCGCGAACTGGTCGGGGTTCTCGTAGAACCGGCGGGAGATCGGCTCGTAGACCGGGTCGAAGCGCAGCGCCAGGTCGGTGGTGAGCATGTTCGGGGCGATCTTCTTCGCGGAGTCGTGGGCGTGCGGCACCGTGCCCTCGCCCGCGCCGTCCTTCGGCCGCCACTGGTGGGCGCCGGCCGGGCTCTTGGTCAGCTCCCACTCGTAGCCGAAGAGGTTCTCGAAGAAGTTGTTGCTCCACTGGGTGGGCGTGGTGGTCCAGGTGACCTCGAGGCCCGAGGTGATGGCGTCCGCGCCCTTGCCGGTGCCGTAGGTGTTCCGCCAGCCCAGGCCCTGCTCCTCGATGGTGGCGGCCTCGGGGTCCGCGCCGACGTGGTCGGCCGGGCCCGCGCCGTGGGTCTTGCCGAAGGTGTGGCCGCCCGCGATCAGCGCGACCGTCTCCTCGTCGTTCATCGCCATCCGGCGGAACGTCTCACGGATGTCGCGGGCCGCCGCGATGGGGTCCGGGTTTCCGTTCGGGCCCTCCGGGTTGACGTAGATCAGACCCATCTGCACGGCGCCGAGCGGGTTCTCCAGCTCCCGGTCGCCGGTGTAGCGCTCGTCCCCGAGCCAGGTGCTCTCCGGGCCCCAGTACACGTCCTCCTCGGACTCCCAGACGTCCTCGCGCCCGCCGCCGAAGCCGAAGGTGGTGAAGCCCATCGACTCCAGGGCGACATTGCCGGTGAGGATCATCAGGTCGGCCCAGGACAGGGCCTGGCCGTACTTCTTCTTCACGGGCCACAGCAGACGGCGCGCCTTGTCCAGGTTGCCGTTGTCCGGCCAGCTGTTGAGCGGGGCGAAGCGCTGCTGACCGGCGCCCGCGCCACCACGGCCGTCGCTGATCCGGTAGGTGCCCGCGCTGTGCCACGCCATACGGATCATGAACGGGCCGTAGTGGCCGAAGTCCGCCGGCCACCAGTCCTGCGAGGTCGTCAGCACCTCGGCGATGTCCTGCTTCACCCCGGCGAGGTCAAGCCCCTGGAACGCCTCCGCGTAGTCGAACCCCTCGTCCAGGGGGTTCGCCACGGCCGGGTTCTTGGCAAGGATCTTCAGATTGAGCCGCTCCGGCCACCACTGACGGTTGCCGCCCCCCTGAGTCGGATGCGGAGCGCGCTCGTGCGCGACCGGGCAGCCCCCGCCTCCTCCGTCTTCGCGTCTACGACGATTGCCTCATGGTTCTCGGACATGGGAATCCTTCCAAGCTGGGCGGATCATGGTGCTCAGGAACTCGTGGCGGTGGAACAGTCGGAGCACAGGCCCCAGTAGATGACCTCGGCCTCGTCGATCGAGAAGCCGTGGTCGTCGGACGCGGTCAGGCAGGGCGCCTCACCGGCGGCACAGTCCACGTCGGCGACGGCACCACACGACCGGCACACGACGTGGTGGTGGTTGTCGCCGACGCGTCCTTCGAACCGGACGGGGTTGCCGGCCGGTTCGATGCGGCGTACGAGGCCCGCCGCGGTCATCGCGTGGAGGGCCTCGTACACGGCCTGAAGGGAGATGTGGCCGACGCGATCGCGTACCCCGGAGGCGATCGCCTCGACACCGAGGTGATCACCGTCCCGGACGGTTTCGAGCAGCGCGACACGGGCGGCCGTCACCCGCAGGCCGGCACCGCGCAGCTCCTCGGCAGTGGTCGGAGTCTGGGATGCGGTCATGGCGCTAGAACCTACCCGCATAAACGCGAACGCTACAAGGAAACGAGGTATTAAAGTCTACCGCAACGCGGAAAAGTTTTGCCCGATTTTCGGGCACTTTATCCTTGCGGGCCCTCAGAGGCGCTTGGCGCTGCGGAAGAGCCCGGCGTAGAAGCCGTTGCCGTCGATACGGGAGACACCGCCGTTGTCGCCCATGGTGGGGCCGTTCTGCTCCTTGCGGCTGGAGACGAAGACCCGGTGGCCGTCGGTGTCCAGCCCCAGGTAGAGCGCGACATGGTCCATATGGTTGCCGGTGCGGTGATCCATCTTGAAGAACAGCAGGTCACCGGGTTGCAGAACGTCGATGTTGGTGGGCCGGGTGTACCAGGGGGCGGGGCCCTGCATCTTGATGACGTCGACACCGGTCTTGGAGCGGGCCATGCCGTCGGCGGTGCGCGGCAGACCGTCACCGAGGGCGTTGGTCGCCATCAGGGGGTAGCGGGCGCGGTAGCCCATCACGATGCGGATGAAGCCGGAGCAGTCGAGCGCCCGGTAGCGGTCCTGGCGCGGGGCCAGCGTGGTGCCGTTGCGGAAGGTGTAGGAGATGCCGAGGTAGTCGTAGAAGTCGTTCTGCTCCAGACGGTCCACGCCATCCGGCTTGAACGGTCCGAAGACCGCGTCGCCCGCGTACGGGATGCCCTGGGCGTCCTTCTTGACCGGCGCGCCCTGCACATACTGGAAGGCGATGGCGAAGAGGTCCTCCTTCTTGCTGCCGTAGTTCTCCTTGAACCAGCTCTTGAACCACTGCTCCTTCTCGGCGCCCGCGGTCCACGGCTCCGGCATCAGCCGCACCCAGTCCTCGGTGATCACCTTGGACTTGGTGTTCGCGGGCTCGCTGAAGGTGCGCGAAGGGCCACGCAGGGTGGCGGTGCGGGCGCGGTCGGTGAAGGTGGCGAGGATCTGGCCGTTCTCACCGCGCAGGATGGTGCGCTCGGGATTCTTCAGCCGCTCCCAGGTCTGCTTGCCGCTCTGCCGGCCGGTGCCGCCTTCCAGGGTCAGCTCGTCGATGACCGCCTGGGTGGCGGGCGTCTTGGCCTGCTCGTCCTTTCTGAGCTCCACGGTCAGATAGCCGCTGGCGCCGAGCAGCGCGAGCACGGTGACGGCGTGCAGGACGGGACGTTTCTTCTTGGGTGGCATGGGATCGGCTCCGGTCGTGGGTCAGGCGGACGGCATGACGCCGAGGAGGATTCCGGCGGTGAGGACGACATAGGCCATCAGCGTCACCGACCCGGTGGACAGCAGGGTGGCCCCCCTGGGCTGGCGGACCAGCTGGTAGGCGATGAGCCCGGGGACGATGAAGCCGAGGGTCTGGTTCGCGTACATCAGCGGGAACTCCAGCGACAGGATGATCATCACGGTCGCCTGGAGCGTCACACCGAGCAGCACGACCGCGGCGAACAGCCGCTTGCCGTAGAGGATCACGAACTTCTGCATCAGCAGTGTGCCCACGTAGGTGAGCACGGTCACGCCGACCACCATCGCGGCCCGCTGCAGATCCTCGACGAGGGTCAGCGCCAGCCAGCCCGGGGTGATCATGCCGCCGGGCGAGAGGTTGGTGGTCAGATAGCAGACCAGCGAGAAGAGCAGCCCGATCGCGATGCCGATGGCGGCGATCTCGGGGGTGAGGACGGCGGGGATCAACGGTGCTGCTCTCCTGGGTTCTGCCCCTGCTGGGAGTCGTCGGCGGGCGGGGCGGGCGGGACACGCGGCTCGAACAGGCCGCGGGGCTGCGGGGATTCGGGGGTGGGGATTACCGCGGGCCAGGGCTCCCGGGAGCCCTGGTCGTGGGTCTGCCGCGGATACGGCTGCTCGGAGCTGCGCTGATGCGGTACGTGCGCCTGGGGCGCGTACCGGCTCTCGTACGCCTCCGGGTACCGCTGGTAGGGGTCCAGGCGGGGCGCGTAGAGCCGCATCGTGTCCACGTACTCGACATGGCGCTCATCGGCCTCCGGAGCCGACGGGGCCGCCGGTACGTCCTCGGCGCTGTCGTCGGCCGGCAGCTCGGCGAGGTGCTCCAGGAGGAGCTCGCCCTGGCCGTGGATGTTGCCGATGGCGACGAGCGATGCGAGGGGGGCGTCGGGACTGAGCCGGCCGAGCAGCTCCGCCATGAACTCCTCGGGGTCCCGGCGGTCGCCGCCGAGGTCCACCGCGCGGCCCCGGTACTCGGCCGGGATGGCGTCGATGGCGGACTTGGCCGGATGCCCGATGACGAAGACCTGCTCGGGGTCGAGGTCGGGGATGATCTCGCCCATCTGGCCATTGCGCTCGACGCGGTCGGGGCGGCAGTTGATCACGACGTTGAGCGGGCGGTGGATGGCGCCGAGGTCGAGTAGCTGGTTGATGTTCATCAGCGTCGACTCGGGGTCGTTGGCCGCGAAGACGTTGGCGAAGCGCAGCTTCTTGCCGTCCTCGGTGGCATACCGCTCGACGGAGAGGACACCGGGGTCCGGCGGGGCGTCGTACATGCCCTGCAGGGCGGTCTCGCGGTCGACGCCCACCAGCTCGGCGACGGTGAGTGCGATGGCCACGTTCTCCTTGAAGGTGAACCAGCTGAAGCCGCGCAGCTCCTCGTCGCTGACCGTCTTGGGGTCGGCGTAGATCAACTGGCAGTTCCGGGCGTCCGCCTCCTCCTGGAGGATGTCGAAGCGGTCCTGCTCGGCGGTGACGCAGATGCCGTTCTCGGGCATGGACCGGCACAGCGAGCGCGCCACGTCGTCCAGCGTCGGGCCCATTTCGGCCAGGTGGTCCTCGCGGACGTTGCACAGCACGCCGATCGTGGAGCGGATCAGCTTGGACTGGTTGATCTCCTGGAGCGCCGGCATGACCGCCATGCACTCGATGACGAGCGCTTCCGGGTTGTAGGCGGCGGCGCGGCGCACGATGCCGATCTGCTCGACGACGTTGGCGATGCCGAACTTGCGGTAGACGGGCTCCTCGGTGGCGTCCGGGTGGATGAAGCGGGCCGCCGTACCGGTGGTCTTGGCGACGGTGGTCAGACCGCCGCCGCGCAGGGCGCCCGCGCACAGCCGGGTGATGGAGGACTTGCCGCGGATGCCGTTGACCAGGACCCGGGTGGGGATCATGTCGAGGTTGGTCTGGTGCCGCCGCTGTTCGACGATGCCGGCGATCAGCAGGACGGCCTCGCACACCACGAGCACGGTGTAGAGGAAGAGCACGGTGAGAGCCTCAGTTCCTTCCGACTCCGGCGGGGGTCCGGCTGCCGCCGTCCCGTTTGCGGGGCTGTCCCTGGAGCTGCTGCCGGATCAGCTCCAGGCTGCGGACGACGGCGCCGACCTCGTCGTGGTGGCGCGGGAACAGCACGGTCTTGCGGTCGCCGGCGGCGAGCGCCTCGGCCAGCCCGGCCAGAGCGCGCAGGGGCCGTACGACGACGATGTGCAGCCAGCCCAGGCAGGCGGCCGCGGCGGTCAGCCCCAGCAGTCCGGCCAGTACGGTCCGGTTCTGCAGGCTGTACTCCGGGATCGCCAGGCTGGATGCGGGCTGCCAGCTGGCCAGGGACCACTGGAGCGACTTGGCCGCGCCGCCGCCGCTGAACGGCGCGACGGCCGCGACCCGCACCGTGCCGCCGCGCTGGACGGTGGCGTGCGCCTTCTTGGTGGCGAGCAGCGAGTTCAGGTACGAGGGCGCCTTCTCGAAGGCGATGTAACCGGAGTCGCCGCCGATGACCCGGCCCTTGGCGTCCACGACGCGGACCTCGCCCATGCCCTGGCGGCCCAGCAGCGCGTTGACGAATTCGATGCGGAACTCACCGACGACGGCGGCGCCGCCCCGGCCGGGTGCCTGGGCGGTGGCGGTGACGACGGGCTTCTTGCCGCCCTCGCCGGTCACCTCGAGCGCCTGCTTGGAGGGGGCCTTGCCGTCCTTGTGGTGCGGGGAGTGGCCGGCCCGCGCGAGGATCTCGCCGTCGGCGCCGAGGACGTACACCGACTCATAGCGGTCGTGGTCCTGCATGGTGCGCTCCAGCACCTTCTTCATGTCCTCGGGCGTGGTGCGGTCCCCGATCAGGGCGGCGACCGCGGACAGATCCGCGTGGCCCTCGTTGAGCGCACGGCGAACCCGGTCGCTGAGGGTGATGGTGCGGGAGTTCTGGTCGTGGACGATCTGGACCGGGACCTTGACGGCCGAATCGGCGCGGTTGAGCAGCAGCATCAGCGGGACCGACCAGACCAGCAGCAGGACGGCGCAGACGGCGAGCAGGGCGCGGGCGCCCAGTCCCTTGCGCACGGCCGGGCCCTCGACGTCCGCGGGCTCGCCCTGCAGTTGCCGGCGCAGCCGCTCCAGGGCGGCGCCCACCCGGGCGGCCTCGCCGGCCCTCGGCACGCTCACCGGGCGGGCCAGATCGCCGCGGGTGAGGCGGCGGCTCTCCAGGAACAGCCGGATCAGCGGGCGCTGCACGGTGCCCAGCAGCACGATCACCGCGAGCCCGCCGATGGCCAGCAGGGCGCCGGCGGCGGCCACGCCGAAGGCGGGGCGGGTGATCTGGGAGACCTTGGCGGAGACATCGACCTCGGTGACGACGGTCAGGCCGAGGCTGCTGGCGGTGGTGGCGCCACCGGCCTGAGGGGCGGCGAGCGTGGCGTAGCCGCCGACGGTGCGGACCTCCTTGGCGGCGCCCCCGGTGAGGTGGCCGCTGACGCCCGTGTAGCCGCCCGCGCCGGGCTCCTTGGCCTTGACGGGGTGCTGCCGGCCCTTGCGCGCGGCGGTCTTGGCGAACGAGGTGAGCTGCTTCCTCGCCCGCTCGCTGTCCAGGGCGCCGTGGCTGGAGAGCAGATGGCCGGTGGAGTCGACGACGCCGATGGCGCGGCCCGGGCCGAGGTCGACACCGGGGAAGCTGAGGGTGCTGGAGGCGACGAGCAGCTGCTGCGGCCGGTCCTTCCAGGACAGCAGGGCGACGATGATCAGCCGGGTCTGGCCGTTCTCCAGGCGCACCATGCGCGGGTCCAGCCCGTCGCTGCGGGAGAGCTTGGTGAGATCGATCGCGGTCAGCGGGACGTTCTCGCCGCGGGCGGCGAGCATCTTGCCCGATTTGATCTCGATGACGGCGGTGCCGCGCCACTTCTGGTAGACGTTGCCGACCTTGTCGAGGACGGTGTCGGCGGAGACCGGTCGGCCCTCGTTGAAAAGGGTCGCGGTGCTGGTGAGATCGGTGACCGACTCGTCCAGTGACGCCCGCAGCGCGATGGCGCCGTCTTCGGCGACGTACTGCTGTGAGGTCAGGACCGCCTTGGGGACCAGGGCGTTGTCCGGTTTGCCCAGAGTGAGGGCGGTGATTCCCGCGAGGGAGAGGAGCAGAACCGACAGCACCGCTATGGGCGGCCGAATACCCCCCACAAGCGACATGTCGGCCCTTCGGCGGACCTTGTGCCGCCGCTTCGAGCGCGAAGCGGCCACGGATGGGCTCCTCTCATGCAACTCACACCACACAGAGCGCACTCGAGTGCGATCCGGACCGTCAGACAGCCAGACGGATCAAAGGGTTGCACATCTTAGAGAAATGACGAGAAAACCAGTTTGGTTATGACCAAGGCTGGGCAAACGGCGGTCTTCCGTTCTTTGCCGGTCGTTCACCTCTGCATCATTCTTCGCCCGCTTCATCCCGATATGCCCTCGTAAAGGGGTGGTTACGATGAGACGGTCATGGCGGAGATACGAGCGAAGTCGATCACTGTGGCGGCTGTCACGGTCGCGTTCGGACTGCTCCTGGCGGCATTGAGCGCGCATACGATCGGCCGGTCGGGCAAGGACCCCGCCTCGGACGGTGCGGATGCCCCCGAGGTCCCGCTGGAGCGCAGGATCACCGACTTCACGGCCGGGTTCGGCCCCGACTCCGGCTACCGGGAGCCGCGCCGCGCCGAACGCCGGGCCGTCGCCGACGCGGTGGGCCTGATCCTCGACGGACACCCGGACCGCGCCCGCCCGCCGCTCGCCGACGCCGGTTTCCGGCTCCGTACCCTCACCGACACCGGTACCGGCCGCCGCTACGCCGAACTGTCCGACCGCACCGAGGACGGACCCGCTCCGCGCGGCTGGGGCCGGGTCTACGTGGATCTCTCCGCGCCCGCCCGCTGGTCGGTCCAGGTGCCGCACCCGGTCTCCGACACGGACACCGAACGGCTCGGGGCGCGCGTGCTCCTGGGCTCCCCCGGCGGCGTCCTGGTGCTCGCGGGCGCCCACCGCAGAGCCGGGGAGGACGATGCCGCGGACGCGGCCCACCGTACGGACTCCGTCTTCGACGCGGTCTGCGACGAGCTCGCCCGGCGCGGTCTGCCCGGCGTCCAGGTCCACGGTTTCGCCGACGACTCGGCGCCGGGCCGGGACGCCGTCGCCTCCACCGGCACGGGCTCGGCGGGCCGCGCGGACGCCCGCCGCCTCGCGGCCGCGCTGTCCGCACGGCACCTCACCGTCTGCCGCGCCTGGGTCCGCAGCTGTCCCCTGGAGGGCCGCGACAACGTCCAGGGCCGCAGGGCCGCCGCCGACCATGTGCCGTTCCTGCACGTCGAGTTCGCACGGTCGGTGCGCGCGAGCGACACGGGGATCCGGCATGCGGCGGCGGCCATCGACACGGTGACCTCGCGGTGGGCGAAGGACAAAGGACAGCCGAGCGCGGGCCGGCTCTCGCCCGCGGCCCGGCTCCGGCCCTCGGCCTCGCTCTCGCCCGCGGCCTAGCTCTCGCTCGCGGCCTCGCTCTCGCCCGCGGCCACGGTGAACGCGCTCTTCACCGTCTGCGTCACCGCGTTGCCGCCCGCGTCGGTCCCGGTGACGCGCAGGGACGCGTCCCGGCCCGCCGCCGAGTCCGGAGTGGTCCAGTCCGCGCGGAACCGGCCCTTGCCGAGCGCGGTGATGGACGCTGCCGTCCACCGCTCGCCGTCGTCGAAGGACACCTCGACCCTCGCCTTGGTGACCGCGGGCGGGGCCACCACGCCCGGCACATGCCCGAAGCCGACGACGAGATGGCCGTCACCGGCCGGGCTCGTACCGTCCAGCCCGGCGTCCAGCCGGTAGTGCGGAACGACGACCGGCAGCGCCGAGCACTCGGCGGGCCCCTCGTACTCGCCCGCCTCCGACACACATGTCCAGTTGTCCGGCACGGTCTGGCCGCCCGAGTGCCCCGAGGCGAAGGTCCACTCGGTGTGCGTGGTCAGCGACTGGCGGAAGTCTCCGTTGGTCCTGGTCTGGTCGTACACCACCGTGTACGGCGCCTGCTCGGGCGGCACGGTCAGCACACCGCCGGGGACGCCGTCGCCCTCGTACAGGGTCGTGTCACCGGATACCACCGCGAAGTGCGAGGAGGTGATGTCGGACGGGACCGCGAGGACGTGGTGTCCGGCGGAGTCCGTGACCGTGGCCGTGCCCAGGGAGAAGGTGAGCGCGTCGCCCTTGCGGCACGCCGAGCAATACCACGTCCCGTCCGCGGCGGCGCCCCGCGCGGGCTCGGTGAAGCCCGGGACCAGGGGGCCGCGCAGCCAGTCGACCGTGGTGGTCCGGCCGGGCACGAGGGGCTGCTCCTGGGACACGAAGCGCCGCTCCCCGGCCTTGAGCCAGTCCGCGTAGGAGGCACCGGCGGAGCCGCCGACGTACTCGGTCCGCCGCGCCGGGGTCTTGAACGGCTCGGACAGCGCCTCGCCGCTGGTCTCGTACGGCAGGTACATCAGGCGCGCGACCTCTTGGGCGCGGCCCGGCGTATCGCTGTGGTAGTTGGTGCGCACCGTGGCCAGTTGGCGGGCGGTGACCTTGTAGTGCTGGCTCTTCGCGATCGTGCCGACAGGGTTGGCCAGCTTGAGGTCGTAGGAGTAGGGCGTGGCCGCATCCGCGGGCGCCTTGCGGTGGGTGTACACGTTGAAGCGCAGGTCGCCGGTGGTGACGGGGCGGCCGGAGGGCTGCACCTGGACGGGCGAGCCGCCGGAGACGCCGACGCCGCCGTTGACCGCCACCGCGCCCTTCGCGTCCTGGCGCAGGTAGTGGAGGATCAGCTGGTGTTCCTCGGCCGGCCTCGGGGTCGAGAAGGTGACCCGCTCGGTCGCCTTGCGCAGGTCGAGCACGGCCTCGGTGCCGGTGCCGCTGTCGGGGACGGTGAACTCGGCGGTGGCCATGCGTACACCGGCCGGCTCACCGGCGCTGTCGAAGGCCGGGGCGGAGACCATGGCGGTGTAGTGGCCCGCGGGGACCTCGACCCGCGTCTCGCCGTCGACGGCATCGAGGAACGGCTCCTGGTAGAGGGCGGCGTCGTCGGCGTTGGCCAGGGCGAACGACGTGGTGCCCGGGAGGGGTTTGCCGTCCGTACCGAGCACGGTGACCTTCACCGTGTGGTACGCCCGCACCGACGGGCGCGGGGTCTCCGGTAAGCCGTCGGTGGCGACCGCCGGTGCGACGGAGGTGACGCCACCGAACAGCGGGTCCTCGCCCACGGATCCCTTCGCCGCCTCGGCGCCGATCTGCCGCGCCAGCGCCGCGCCGAACGCGTGGCCCGAGGGCGGTGCCGTGGCGCCCTCGGCGGCCTCGACCCGCACCGGGGTGGTGGTCACCCCCGCCTCGGCGAGGGCGGAGACGTTGAACAGCGCGGGGTCCAGGGTGCGGCCCAGATACGGCAGCGCGGTGAGCGGAATGACGAAGACATCGTTGTCCAACCGCCGGGTGACATAGTCCGCCTCGGCACCCGGACGCGGCGCCACGACAACGCTCCCGTCCGCGCGGAGCGTGACCCGCTCGCCGGTGACCAGGGTGACGGTGTGGGCCGTCGTCTCGGGTGCGACCGGCACGGCGGACGCGTCCGTGGCGGCACCTGACATCGGGGCGGGGGCGGCCAGAGCGCCGGGCGCGGGGCCCGCCGCCAGCCCGAGGGCGGCCAGGACACAGCCGGACACGAGGGCGCGGGCGCCGCGCGCTCCGGCGCGGCGCACTGCGGTCTGTCTGATCCGTCGATACCACATGAGGCGGATCCTTCCTTGACGGTGGATCAACATGACGGGGGCAACATGAAGGGGATGACGGAGGGGCAAAGTGACGGGGGATCAGTGGGCACTTTCACGCCCCACAGGTTCGCCACCGGAAGAGATCACTGCCAGGTACGCACCAAAGGTGGCCGAAAAGCGCCGCTTTGAGGCGTTAACCGAGCGCGCGAAGTGCGGCGTGAGGGGCGGGGCGAAGGCAAGATCGCCTCCAAGTCGGAGTTCTTCGAGGACGAGAAGGTCCAGCGCCTCCTGATGAAACACGGCATCAGGGTGCACATCACCCGCATGGGTTCCCGGTCCAGGGGCCGCAGGTCCGTGTCCTGTGCGCGACGGACGGGCTGCGCAACGACGCCGGCCACGAGGGCACGTTCCCGGCGCGCTGCCTGGGCAAGGTGCGCGACTGGAACCCCGGGACCGGTGAACTGACCACCGAGGCCATCGCGATCTTCATCTGAAGTGCCGTGCACCCCGGGGGTGTTCAGCGCCCGCGGGATGTTCAGCGCCCGCGGGGGGCGTTCAGCCGAGCAGGAGGCTCCGGCGCCACAGGGAGCGCTGGAGCGCGGTGATCAGTCCGGCGTCGGCGAGGAAGGCGACCAGGCGCTCGCCCGCCCAGCGCATGGTCCGCCGGAAGTGCGGATTGGCGCGGGCCTCCCGGGCGGCGCGGCGCGGGTCGAGGCCCACGGCCCGGTAGATCGGGGCGTTGGTGTACGTGCTCATGGCCAGCATCGCGCACCAGGCGGTGAGCTGCCGGTGGAACTCCAGCACGGCACCCGACCTGCCGCGCGTGGCGTCCAGGAGTTCGGAGTGCGCGAAGCGGATGTGCCGCGACTCCTCCATCACATGCAGACGCGACACCTGCCGTACGAGGGGCTGCACCCGCTCGTCGCCCATGGCCTCCCGCTGGAAACGGTCGTAGACCTCCTCGATCAGCAGCGCGGCCGCGAACAGGCTCGCGCCGCGCAGCCGCGGGAGCACCGCCCGGCCCAGGTGCCGGACGAGGGCGGGCGGCCGGTAGGCCGGGCAGCCGAGGGTGCCGAGGGCCCGGCCGAACATGGCGACGTGGCGCGTCTCGTCGGCCACCTCGCTCAGCGCGTAGTGGGTGCGTGGCGACGCCGGATCGCGGGCGGTCAGCTGGCCGGTGAGCATCTGCATCAAGGTCAGCTCGAACCAGGTGGCCATGCTGATCATGTTGGCCCACTCGCTGCGGGAGAGCGCGAGGCGCCGCTCCTCGCTCAGCCGGTGCCAGGTGGGGGTGGCGTACAGCGACATCCGCTCGGGCTGGAGGTACCAGTGACCGGGCTCGGGCGGGGCGTCCCAGTCGATGGCGAGGGCGGGGTCGTAGGTGTGCTTGGCCGCGGTGCGCAGCAGGCGTCCGGCCACCTCGGCCGGTGTCTGGCGTGGGGTGCCCGTGGGGGTGGGCGTGGACCGGCCCCGCGGCTGTGGTTCCCTCACCGCGCACCGCCTGCCGTGACCGAGCGGTCCGGTCCGGCCTGGGCCGGGACGGGCAGCGGTCCCGCCGGTGCGGGGGGCTCCGGGGCGGCGGCGGGGGATTCCACGGCCGCGGCGGGGGATTCCGTCGCGGGGCGGGGGATGCCGGGGCCCGGTGATGCGCCGGGAGGAGCCGTGACCTGCAACCCCAGCCGGAGCTGCACGATCCTGGCGAACTCGGCGATGGTGCCGTTGCTGCGCAGCAGTTCCATGGGCGGGATGTCGAGTTCGTAGCGCTGGTTGAGCGAGACGAGCACCTGAGCGGCCATCAGCGAGTCCATGCCGTAGGAGTCCAGGCGCCGGTGCGGGTCGAGGGCCTCGTGGTCCATGTGCAGGACCTCCGCGAGCAGGCGGGTGAGCTGGTCCACGAGGTGGGCGAGGGCGGTCTCCTCGTCCATGAGGGAGAGCCGGCGCAGGAGTTCCTCGCGGGTGGCCTCCCCGTCCCCCACCTGGGGCGGTACGAGGCCACCGAGGCGCGGGGCGCGCAGCAGCGGCAGCAGAACGGCGGCGCGCGACCAGTCCGTCCGGGAGACGCCCACCACCGCGGGGGCGTCCGGCCGGTCGTCGCCGAGCAGCAGTCGGCCGTGGTCGAGGGCGGTGTGCGGGGCCAGGGGCTCGATGCCCAGGCCGTGGAGGGAGTCGAGCAGGTCGTTGCGGGCCGCGTAACCGATCTCGCCGATGGCGCCCCAGGCGAGGGTGAGCGCCGCCTCGCCGTGTCGTCGGCGCAGCCGGGCCAGGCCCTCCAGATAGAGATTGCCCGCCGTATAGGCCGACTGCTTGAAGTTGCCCACCATGGCGGTCGTGGAGGAGTAGCACAGGAAGAAGTCCAGCGGACGCCCTCGGGTCAGGGTGTCCAGAACCTGGGCTCCCGCGATCTTGGGTCGCAGGACGGCGCTCATCCGCTCGGCGGTCAGCTCGGCGAGGGGTGCGTCGTCCAGGGCCATGGCCGCGTGGACCACACCGCGCAGCGGATGGCCGTTCTCGTCGATGTCCTTCAGCACCCGGCGCATCGCCTCCGCGTCGGCGACGTCCGCGGCGTACGCGGTGACCCGCACGCCGTCCGGGGCGAGCGCGTCGCGCACGGCGGCGGCCTCCGGGCCGTGGGCGCCGCTGCGGCTCACCAGGGCGAGGTGCCGGGCGCCGAGCCCGGCGAGCCACTGTGCGGTGGCCGCGCCGAGGCCGCTGGTGCCCCCCGTGACCAAATAGGAGGCGTCCGGGTCGAGTTGGGGTGCGCGGGGCGCGATGGGCGTCGCCCGTGCGGGCGGAGGGGCGAGCGAGGAGGCGGGTTCGACGGCGCAGGGCTCGTCCAGCGGGTCGAACGTGACGACGACCTTGCCGATATGGCGTGAGTGGCGCATCAGCAGGAAGGCGTCCGCCACGCGGGCGGCGGGGAAGACGGTGTGCGGCAGCGACTGGAACTCCGGGCCTTTCTCTGACGCCCGGCCGTCTCCCAGGGTCCGCCCCACGTCCTCCAGGAGGTCCCCCAGCAGCCGGGGGTCGCGCAGCACGGTGGTCAGGTCCACGCCGTGGAAGGAGATATGGGAGCCGAAGGGGCGCAGCGGCAGGGTCCGGTCCTCGTAGAAGTCGCGCTTGCCGAGTTCGATGAAGCGGCCGCCGGAGCGGAGCACCTCCAGGCCCCGCGCCAGGGCCTGTCCGGAGAGGGAGTTGAGGACGATGTCGACTCCCCTGCCGTCGGTCACGTCCATGACCTGGACGGTGAAGTCCAGCGAGCGCGAGTCGAGGACGTGTTCCACGCCGAGTGCGCGCAGCAGGTCGCGTTTGGGCTCGCTGCCCGCGGTGGCGATGACGGTGGCGCCGTGTGCCCGTGCGTAGTGGAGGGCCGCGAGGCCGACGCCACCGGCCGCGCCGTGCACGAGCACGGTCTCCCCCGCCCGCATCCGGGCGGTGTACAGCAGGCTGTAGTGAACGGTGCACAGGGCGACGGGCACGCTGGCGGCCTCCGCGAAGGTGACGCCCGCGGGGATCGGCCACAGGTTGCGCGCCGGGCTGACCACGTGGGACGAGAGCGCCCCGGTCAGCAGTCCGACGACCCGGTCCCCGGGCGCGAAGCGGTCCACCCCGGGCCCGCAGGCGGTGACCACGCCCGCGCATTCGAGCCCGAGGTTCTCCTCGCGCGGGCTGCCGGCCAGTGCCTCCGTGGGCAGCAGCCCGACCGTCTGCATGATGTCCCGGTAGTTCAGGGCGGCCGCGCGCACCTCCACGACCACTTCTCCGGGACCCGCGACCGGCGCGGGGATCTCCTGCCAGGCGAGGCGGTAGGAGAGGCCGGGCCGGCGCACCCGCAGGGCGAACGGCGGCGGGGCCGCGCCGTCGGCGAGGGGGACGGCGGGCGGCAGGGCGCGCTCGCGCGGGACGAAGCGGTCGTGCGCGGTGAGCACGATCTCGTCCTCCTCCTCGGCGGTCTCGGGGGCCTCGGTGTCGAGCAGTTCGCGGACCAGCCGGGCGGCATCCGCGGCCGGATCGTCGTTCCGGCACAGGCTCAGGCGGCGCCCGCGCAGATCGGGTTCCTCGTTGGCCAGGCAGCGTGCCACGCCCCAGGCGGCGGCGTCGGTGGGATGGGTGATCGGTCCGGGGGTCGCCTCGGCGCCGTGCGGCCGGGTGACGAGCCACAGCCGGACCCCGGCCGGTGAGCCGAGGGACCGGTGCGCCTCCGCGACGGCCCGCAGCGTCTGACCGGCGTGGGCGGCGCGGGCGACGGCCTGCTCGGCGTCGTCGGGTTCGGCGCCGCCCAGGATCAGGACGACGGTCGTCTCGCCGGTGCCGGACTCGGTCAGCGCCCGGGTCCAGGCGGCGGCGTCGGTGTGGGCGTCGGTGAGGACGCTGTGCCCGGCGCCGTGTGCGGTCAGCATCTCGGTGACGGCGTGGGGCAGCGGGTCGTCCGCCGTGTCGCCGCAGACGATGTACGCGGCGGACGGGGCGGGGGACGGCGGTGCGGCGGCGAGGGAGGGGGCGCCACCGGCCGCGGCGAGGAAGACGGAGGCGTGGTCGCGTCCGGGCGGCTCGGTGTCGCCGGTACGGGCACAGGAGGTGAAGCCGCACCGGCGCAGGAGCGCGGGCCACTGCTCGCGGGTCAGCAGCGGGGAGCCGGGCCGCAGGCCGGTGTCGGTGCGGTGGTGGAAACTGTCGAGGGCACCGAAGACGGGGAGCAGGATCTCCGGCTCATGGCATTCGAAGGCCAGCAGGTGTCCGCCGGGCGCGAGGAGCGAGGCCACGCGGCCGAGCGCGGGCTCCAGGTCCTTGGCCGTGTGCAGCGCGTTGGCGGCGACGACGAGGTCGAAGCCCTGTGGGTGGTAACCCTGTTCGGCGAGGTCCCGGTCCAGGTCGAAGGTGCCGTACTCGACGAAGTCGTAGTCGCCGAAGCGGTTGCGGGCGCGGGTCAGATAGGCCGGTGAGACATCGGTGTAGCGGTAGCGGGTGCGGTCGGCGGGCAGCAGGGGCAGCAGCGCCGCGGTCATGCCGCCGGTGCCGGCGCCGATCTCCAGAACGCGCAGCGCGCGGTCGGCGGGCCAGTGGGCGAGCAGGGCGCGGAGCAGGGTCTGGGCGAGGCGGTTGTGGAAGCGGGAGGTCGGCGCGGTGTCGTAGTACTGCTCCAGGAGGTGCGCGGCCGATTCGGCGCTGAGCACTGCCAGGGCGCTCGCGCGCCCGGTGAGGACGTCCGCCAGGTGCCGGGTCAGGTGGGTCGCAAGGGCGATCCGGTGCACATCCCCGGGGGCCCGGACGAGGGCCTCGCGCACCGGCGGCGGGGTGTGGCGCGCGCCGGGCGTCAGACATCGGCCGCCGGGGGTCTCGGTGAGCAGGCCGCGGCGCAGCAGGAGGGGTTCGAGCAGGGCGATCAGGGGGCGGTGGCGCTCCTCCATACCGGCCGCCACGAGGTCGTCGGCGGTGAACGGCGCCGCGGGGTCGGGCAGCAGCCGGGCCAGCGCGGCGGCGGCGGAGCGCGCGGTCAGCTCCTCGTCGTGACACGAGGTCAGGTCGTAGCGGGCCTCGCGCCACCGCTCCCGTACGGCGTCCAGTCGCGCGGCGGCGTCCCGGAGGATGGCCTCGGGGGGCGGCAGGGGCGAGGGCGCGGCCGGGAGGTGGGCGCGGGGAGCGGCCCGCGGAACGGTGTGATGGAGGGCGACGGGGGTGGTGCGGGCGATCGGGACGAGGCGCAGCCGGCACTCCTCCAGGCGGGCCGTGACGGTGCCGTCGGCGTCCGCGACCGTGATGTCCCAGCAGATCTCGCTGTCGGTGGCCTCGCGTTCGGTGACCCACATGATCCCGGTGGGCGACGGCGCCGACCACACCCGCACCGCGCCGATGGACGCGGGCAGATAGGCGCCCCGCTCCCGCAGCCGGTCGTAGAGGAGGGCGACACCGGTCTGGAGGGCTCCGTCGAGCAGCGCCGGATGCGCGGTGTACGGGGCGCCCGGGGCCTCGTGGCGATAGGTGGCGACCGAGGTCCGCGCCCCCAGGCGCACCTCGTCCAGCGTCCGGAACGCGGGCCCGTAGACGAGCCCCACCTCGGCGCAGGCGGCGTAGTGTTCCTCGCCGCTGACGCGCGTCGTGCACCGTGCGCGCAGCCGCTCCGGGTCCACCGGCTCGGGCCGTGGGCTCAGCAGCGGGCGCACCCGGGCCCGCGCGTGCGCCCGTGGTTCGGGGCCGCGCTCGTCGGTGCTGGTGACCGTGGCGAGGGTGGTGTCCGGGTCGAGGCCGACCCGCAGCCGTACGGCGGAGGCGTCCGCCCAGGGCACCACGAGGCTGGCGCTGACGTCGAGGTGTGCCACCTCGACCGGCCGTCCGTGCACGGCGCGCCCCGCGGCGAGGAGCGCCTCGGCGTATCCGGTGGCCGGCATGACGACGGATCCGCCGAGCCGGTGGTCGGCGAGCCAGGGCACGAGGACGGGCTCGATCGCGCCCTCCCAACTGGGGACGGCGGTGGGCATGCGCTCGCCGAGCAGCGGGTGGACGATGACGCCGTCCCCGCTGGAGTTGGCCCAGGAGCGGGGGGTGCCGGACCAGTGGCGCTCGTACTGCCACGGGTAGGCGGGGAGCCGGGTGACCCGGCCCGGCACCGGGAAGTGCCGGGTGAGATCGGCCGAGGCCCCGGCCGCGAGCACTCCGGCCGCCGCCGCGCCGAGGGCGGCGGGGCCATCCGCCCCGCGGCGCAGGGTCGGCAGGACGACAGTGCGGCCGGGGCCGGGGCCCGGGCTGATGCCGGTCCCGATGCCGGTCTTTCCGCGCCGGAACGCCACGCGCCGAAGGTAGGCGCGCAGGACGGGATGGGGGCCGATCTCCAGGAGGATGCCGGCCCCGTCCGCGAGGGCGCGCCGCGCCGCGTCCGCGAAGAGCACCGGGCGACGCACGTTCTGCCACCAGTACGCCGCGCCGAGATCGGTGCCGCGGGCGCGGAAGCCGGTGACGGTCGAGTAGAACGGCACCCGGACCGGCGACGGCGTCACGTCGGCCAAGCCGGCGCGGAGTTCGTCCTCGATGGGATCCATGTGGCGGCTGTGGAAGGCGTAGTCGAGGCCCAGGTCGCGGAAGAAGACGCCCTCGACGGCGAGTTCCGCGCCGAGCAGCGCCAGCGCCTCGGCGTCACCGGCCACCGTGACGTCCTCGGCGCTGTTGACCCCGGCGATCTCCAGCTTCTCCCCGTACCCGGCGAGGGCCTTCGCGGCCCGGTCGACGGACAGCCCGACGGCGGCCATCCGGCCACTGCCGACCGTGGTCCCCTGCACCCGGCCACGTTCGGCGATCACCCGCGCCGCGTCCGGCAGGGACAGCGCTCCGCAGATGTGGGCGGCGGCCACCTCCCCGACGCTGTGGCCGACGACCATAGCGGGCTCGATCCCCCGGGCGCGCAGCGCCGCGGTGATGCCCAACTGCGCGGCGAACAGGAGGGGCTGGGCCACCTCCGTCGCCCCGAGGTCCGCCTCCCCGACAGGCGCGGTGAGGCGATCGGCCACCGACCACCCCAGACGCGGCGCGAGCTCGGCGTCGACCTCGCGCACCGCGCGACGAAACACGGCATCGGCGTCGAAGAGGTCCGCCCCCATGCCCGCCCACTGCGAGCCGTTCCCACAGAACACGAAGGCGACGCGCCCACTGTCGGCGGCGGGACTCACCGCGCCGGGGGCGGCCGGCTCCCGGGTGGGAGCGGCGGTCGAGGCCCCGGTGGGCGCGGTCGGTACGCCGGTGGGCGCGGCCGGTGTGCCGGTGGGCGCGGCCGATTCTCCGCCGGGCGCAGCCGATTCTCCGGTGGACGCGGTCGGCTCGCTCGTGGGCGCGGCCGGTGTGCCGATGGGCGCAGCCGGTGTGCCGATGGGCGCGGTCGGCTCGGCGGCGAGCGCTGTCGACTCCCCAGTGGGTGCGGCCGACGCCCCGTCGAGCGCGGTCGGCTCCCCACCAGCCCCGCCGACACCCGGCCGCCCCGGCTCGGGCTCCGGCGCCGTCAAGGCGCGCAGCCCCCGCGCCGCCTCCCCAGGCGTGGTGGCCCAGACGACGGCGCGGTGTTCGTGGCGGCCGCGGCGGAGGCAGGAGGTGTGGGCCAGGTCGTAGAAGTCGTCGGGGGTCGTTTCGTCCAGGTGTGCGGCCGTGGCCTCGGCCGCCTCCGACAGTGCCTTGGCGGTGCGGGCCGAGACGAGCAGGGGCACCGGTGAGCGCGGGGGTTGCGGGCGGTCAGGCAGGGGCGGGGGTTCGGCCACGATGGCGTGGGCGTTGGCGCCGCCGAAGCCGAAGGAGTTGACCCCGGCGACGGCGCGCCCGCCGGTCGTGGCGGGGGCGAGGGCCGTGGGCCGGGTGGTGAGCCGCAGTCCGAGGCCCTCGAAGTCGATGTCGGGGTGCGGCGGTTCGGCGTGGAGGGAGGCCGGTGCGGTGCGGTGTCGCAGCACCAGGAGGGCCTTGAGCAGACCGGCCATGCCGGACGCGGGCTCCAGGTGGCCGAGGTTGGTCTTCACCGAGCCGAGCGGGAGGTCTCCGGAGATCCGGCGTACGCCGAGGGCCCGGCCGATGGCGAGGGCCTCCAGCGGGTCGCCGACCGGGGTGCCGGTGCCGTGCGCCTCGAAGTACACCAACTCGTCGGGGTGCACCCGGGCGCGGTCGTAGACCTCGCGCAGCAGCCGCTCCTGCGCCTCGGGGCTGGGCAGCGCGAGCCCCATGGTCCTGCCGTCGCTGTTGCTGCCGGTGCCCAGGACGAGCCCGTGGATCCGGTCGCCGTCGGCCAGCGCGTCCGACAGTCGCTTCAGCAGCACCACGCCGCCGCCCTCGGCCCGGACGAACCCGTCCGCCTGCGCCGAGAAGGAGGCGCACCGGCCCCGCTGGGAGAGCATCGACGCCTGGGAGAACCCCACGTAGTGGAACGGGCTGAGCAGCACATTGACCCCGCCGCAGACCGCGGCCCGGCCGCCGCCCTCCCACAGGGTGCGGCAGGCGCGGTCGAGGGCCACGAGGGAGGAGGAGCACGCGGTGTCGATCGCCATGCTGGGGCCGCGCAGATCGAAGGCGTGCGAGACCCGGTTGGCGGCGATCGACGAGGCGGCGCCCGACATGGTGTAGGCGCCCACCGTGCGCAGCGCGGACATCTGGAGCGCGCCGTAGGAGGCATCCGAGATGCCGACGAAGACTGCGGTGTCCGAACCGGCCAGCGTGGCGGGGTCCACGGCGGCGTCGTCCAGCGCCTCGGCCGTCATCTCCAGCAGCAGCCGGTGCTGGGGGTCCATGTGGGCCGCTTCCTTGGGGGAGATCCCGAAGTAGGCGGCGTCGAATCCGGCCACGTCGTCGAGGAAACCCCCGGCCGCGGTGTACGACTTGCCCCGGCGCGGCACGGCGGGGTCGGTGAACAGGCGCGCGTCGAACCGGTCCGCGGGCACCTCCCCCACCAGGTCCCTGCCCTGCTCCAGGGCCTCCCAGAGCCCGTCCAGGTCCCGGATGCCACCGGGAAGCCGGCAGGCCGCCCCCACCACGGCGATCGGTTCGGCCTCGTCCTGACGCATACCGGGGCCTTTCTCCAGTCACTTCGCGACACCGGCGGGAAGCCCGCGTCACGCTCTCGGCAGCGACGCACACTAGGCCAGACGGACGACCGCCGAGGCCGCCTGTACACCCGTTGGAGGGAACGGCGGCGAAGTGCACTCGGTGAGGTGAACGGAGCCGGCCCGGGCCGCTTAGCCCATTCGGGTGATGTGTGCGGACGGGGCCCGTACAGAGAGCGCGTACAGAGCGTGCATACGGCGGGCCGGACGGCGCGGCGGGGTGCGGTCGGTGTGGTGTCCTCGGCACGCGCCCCGGCACGGTCACCGGCGCGGTCCCGGCACGGTCGGAACCGCCACCGCATCGTGTGCCCCCTCAGATCCGCTGCCGGATCGCGCCGCCGGATCCCAATGCCCCTCACCCGCCCTTCGACGTCTGGAGCCCGCCATGGCCGTACTCTTCACCGGCGCGACCGGTTTCCTCGGCAGCCGCATCCTGCGCCACCTGCTCGCCGAAGACGGCGACGACCGGCCCATCACCGTCCTCGGCCGGGGCGGGGAAGGGAGTCTGCGGGCGCGGGTCGAGACGGCTCTCGACGGGCTCGACGGTCTGGCGGGCGCCGCGACGCCGCGCGGGCGCCTGCGGTACGTGTCCGCCGACCTCACCCTGCCCGGCCTCGGCCTGACCGACGGCGAGCGCCGCGCCCTCACCGACGCGTGCTCGGTGGTCTGGCACTGTGCCGCGCACCTCGCGCTGCACGACGACCCGGTGCCGTTGTTCAAGGCGAACGTCCTCGGCACCCGGCGCGTCCTCGACCTGGCCACCGAGGCGGCCGGGGCGCGGGTCGTCCATCTGAGCACCGCGTACGTCGCCGGGGGACGCGCCGAGGGGCACATCCGCGAGGACGACCTGGACGGCGGCCACGGCTTCCTGACGCCGTACGAGGAGAGCAAGTACACCGCCGAACGCGCGGTGCACGCCTGGAGCGCCCGCACCGGCCGGGGCGCCACGATCCTGCGGCCGTCGCTGCTCGTCTCGGACCGGCCCGTCCACGGCAGCGGACAGCGCCAGCCGCTGGCGGTGCTGGCGTTCCTCATCCACGAGGCGCTGCGCCGCAGGGCCGAGGACGACCCGGCGCTCGCCTCGCTCCTCGACGGTGGCGACGCCCACGGCAGCGGTCTGCGGGTGCGGGTCCGCGCGGGGAGCGGCGGGGCCCTGAACCTCGTCCCGGTGGAGTACGCGGCCCATGCGGCGGTGTGCGCCGCGCGTGCGGCGGCGGCCCGTCCGGGCGCCCCGGCGGGGGTGCGCACGGTGCATCTGACCCATCCGCACAACACACCCTTCGCGACGGCCGTGAAGGTCCTGGAGCGGCTGTACCCGGGGCTTCGCTTGGACCTCGTGGACGACCTGGACGACCCGGACCCGTACGAGTCGCTGTTCGCGCACCACCTGGCCTCGCTGCTGGTCTTCACCGCGCAGCGCAGGACGTACGACCGGAGCAACCTGCTCCAGGACACCGACGGCCTGCCCGACCCCAAGCCCCTGGACGCCACCTACCTCGCCGACGCGGCCGGAGAGGCAGTGGCATCCGCCCCGGCCGCCTGAACCCTCCCCCACGGCCCCGCCGTGGCCAGCACCCGCAACTCCTCCAGCCAGGCGGCGGCGAACGACTCGGCGGCCGAGCGCGGCTCGGTGGTGGTGAAGCCGGCCACGGCCCGGCCCTGGGCGGTGGCCAGCACGGTGGACAGGCGGTGTCCGGCCGGGAGGAAGTTCAGCGGCAGTATGCGCAGGACCCGCCGCCCGGCCACCACCAGCGGGGACGAGGGACCCCGCACATTGCTGGCGAGCAGGGTGGCGCGGCCCGGGTCGAAGTACCGCTCGAAACACCATCCCCCGGCCACGGCGGGGACCGAGCGGAACACCGCGCGCACCAGCGGATGGCGCAGCGCGCGGGCGCGGCCCGCCGTGCGGGCGGCGACGAGGGCGAGGCGGCGTCCGGCGTCGGGCTCCGCCACGGGGAGCGGGATCCGGAGCGGGATATGGCGGTTGCGCAGCACGGCCGCGTCTCCGGGCCCCCGGACGTTCACCGGGACCAGGGCGCGCATCTGCCCATCGGGGCCGTGGAGTTGGGGCTGGGCGCGCAGCGCCCCGCTCAGCGCGGCAAGGTACACATCGTTGACGGTCGTGCCGTGGCGGCGGGCGATGCCACGCAGCAGGCCGAGGTCCGTCTCCGCGCAGGCGTAGGAGAGGGTGGCGGACGGGCCACCGTCGGCTTCCGCCGCGCTCCCCCGGCGCCGCTCCAGCAGGGGCGTGCCGCACAGCCAGGCCGCGCGCAGCGGATCGGTGACGGCACGGTGCAGGGCGCCGCGCGCCCGCCACGGTTCGGCCCGCGCGGGGGACGCCGTGGCGGCGCCCGGGCCATGGGCGCCGGGTCCATGAGCACCCGGGACAAGAGCGTCCGCGCCAAGGGCGCCCGTCCAGGCGGCCAGTACGCCGACCACTCCCGCCCCGTCGAGCAGCCGGTGGTCCGCTCGCCACACCAGGGCGGACGTGCCGCCCGGCAGCCCCGCCACCGTGGAGCAGGACCAGCGGTGCGGCTCCAGCGGCCTGGCCAGCGCCTCATGCGCCACGTCGGTCAGGCCCCGCTCCGGAGCGGCCTCAGCGTTGCCGTCCGCGCCAGTCCACGGGCCGCCGTCCGAGGGCCCGGTGCCCAGCAGTTCCGCCACCGGCCTGAGTGAGGCGTCGAGTTGGGGCCGGTCGGGAGGCGGGCCCTCCAGCTCCAGCACCACGCCGATGGTCAGTCCGGTGGCGGGGTGCGCCTTCCCGTACGCCACGAGAGCCGCGTCCGGAAACGGCAGTTTCCCGGGCGGCTTCCCCGTCGGTTGCCCGGTCGGCTTCCCCGTCGGCTTCCCGCTCGGTTTCCCGCGCTTCCCCGTCATCCTCCACCACCCCTCCGCCGGTGCCACCGACCGGCAGCCGGAACAACGCCCGGGCGGCGCCCAAGTCACCGTCCGGGGCCGCCGCGTCAGCGGTCGGCGGGCGCCTTCACGACAACGGGTACACCTTGGTGACCGTGCGGGTGAATCACCCGCACGGACCAACGGCCACGCCTCCTCCGGCCGCCATCATCGGACGGATCAATCATCGGAAGCGGCCACTCCTTCGTGTGGCCCGACCTGGGAGAAGTGCGTGACTTCAGCGAACGGGCGCAGGCGCGCCCTCGTCCATACGGCGGCCCTGGGGCTGCTGGCGGCCTCGGCGACCGCCGTGGCCTTACTGGGGCAGCAGCCCCCGGCCCGCGCGGCCGCCGAAGCGCCGGCCGTACCCCTGCCGTTGACCTGCAAGGGCACGGCCACGGTGGAGCCCACCAACCCCGACCTGGTGCTCGTGCGCGACCAGAGCGGCGTCGCGGGCTACCGGGCCACCATCACCGGAAACTGCCTCGGCTCCGCCGTGGTCTCCAAGGTGCGGGTCACCTTGGAGGGCATGGCCGAGGGCACCTGCGCCGCGGCCGTCGGCACCGGCACGGGCACGGCGGAGTGGATCGGGCCGGGCGGTGCGCGGGTCGGCACCAGCACCGGTGGCGGCAAGCTCCGCTTCACCAACGACGCCGACGGCAACGTCACCTTCAGGGCCGAGAACGTGCAGATCGCCAGGGGCCTCTTCGCGGGCTCCGTGGGCGTCGACATCACGGTGAACGACCGCGGTGTGGGCCGGGACTGCTGGACGCAGGGCAGGCTGGCCGGCGGCTCGGGCAGCGGCTCAGCGCGGCTGACGTTCGGCTGACGCCTCGGCGGGGGCCGGAAGCCGTGCCGCGTGTTCCGGGGCGGCCTCCGGTCGCCCGCCCTTGCCGGTACGCCATTTCCGCCCGCCCTTGCCCGGGCGGGACCTCCCGGCCGGGCCGGAGCTCCGGGAGAAGCGGGGCCACCACCAGTTCGCCGCGCCGAGCAGCCGCATGACGGCGGGTACCAGGACCGCCCGTACGAGCACCGCGTCGATCAGCACCGCCAGGAAGACACCGACGCAGATCTCCTTCACCATGACCACACTGCTGGTCGCGAAACAAGCCGTCACCACCAGAACGGCCGCCGCCGCGGCGCTGATCACCCGCCCCGAGCGCTCGATCCCCACCGCCACCGACTCCCGGTCGTCCCCGAGCAGGCGGTACTGCTCACGGATGCGCAGCAGCAGGAACAGCTCGTAGTCCATGGACACCGCGATGAGGAGGAACAGCATGACGATGGGGGCCAGCGCGTCCACGTAACCCGTCGGTTCGGCGCCGAGCAGCCGGCTGGCGTGTCCGTCCTGGAAGATCCAGGTGAGGGCGCCGAAGGAGGCGCCGATGGACAGGCCGTTCATCACCAGCGCCTTGAGGGGGAGCACGAGCGAGCGCAGGGCGACGGTGAGCAGCACGAAGCTCGTGACCACCATGAAGGCCAGCACCCGGGGCAGCAGCCGGTAGAAGGTGTCCATGGTGTCCACGGCGAGGGCCGACGCGCCGCCCACCAGCACACCGCTGCCGCCGGGTACGGGCAGCGCGCGCACGGCCCGTACCAGTGACTTCGCCGAGTCGCTCTCCACCCGCTGGTCCTGGCCGACGTAGATGACGGCCTTGTTCCCGGTGGTCCCGGCCACCAGCACCCCACGGGCGCCGGGGAGTTCGGAGACGTTCCGCGTCCAGGTCAGCAGGTCGGCGTGGCCCCGGCCGCGGTCCACGGGGTGGTCGAAGGTGGCGATGGCCTGCAGGGTGCCGAGGCCGGAGACGGCGAAGTCGTGTTCCATGCGTTCGGCCGCCACCCGGGCCGGTGCCCCGGCGGGCAGCATCCGCTGGTCGGGGAAGCCGATGACGGTGTGCAGGAACGGCACCGCGAGCGCGAGCAGCAACGCGGAGACGGCGCAGGTGTAGGCGATGGGCTTCTGCATCACCGCACGGGCCACGCGGCCCCACAGCGCGCCGTCCCGGCGGCCGCCCTGGCGCCGCAGCCAGGCCGGTGAGAGCGCGTCCACGCGCTCGCCCAGGCAGAACAGCAGCGCGGGCAGCACCGTCACCGTCACCAGGGCCCCCACCAGCAGCCCGGCCGCCGCGCCGATGCCCAGCGCGCGGACGAAACCGAGCGGGAAGAAGGCGAGGCCCACGGCGATGAAGGTCATGACGACGCCGGACAGCGCCACCGTCCGCCCGGCGGTGTCGACGGTGATGGCGACGGCCTCCGCCGGGGTGCGTCCCGCCCGCAGTTCCTCCCGGAATCTGCTGACGATGAGCAGACCGGCGTCGACACCCGCGGCGAGGCCGATGGCCACTACGAGGTTGACCGTCACATACGGGACCTCGATGACATCGGCCACGGCGCGCAGCGCGGCGAGGGCCGCGGCCGTCGCCAGGACTCCGGTGACCACCGGCAGCAGAGCGGCGACCACGCCCCGGAAGACGAACACCATCAGCAGCATCATCAGCGGCAGCACCATCAACTCGGTGCGTACCAGGTCGCGTTGGGACCGTTGGACGATCTCCGAGATGATCGCGCTCGGCCCGGTCCAGGTGACCTCGAACCCCGGTGCGCGCAGAGTGTCCCGCAGCGCCAGATAGCTCTGGGTGCGGCCGGTCTCCCCGTCGCCCTTCAGCAGGATGGGCACCACGGTCGCGTGCTGGTCGAGGGAGACCAGCAGCGGATTGGCCGAGGACCAGGCCGTCGTCGCCCGGTCCACCGTGCCCTTGGGCGCCCGGCGCAGCGCGTCCTCCACCGCTTCCCGGAAGGCGGGCCGGGAGGCGGTCAGCTCCTTGCTGCGGAAGGTCACCAGGACATCCGCGCCGCCCTCCCCCACCTCGTTCCGGATCGCGTCCGCCGCCCGGGTCGCCTCGGCGGCCGGTGCCATGAACCCGCCGTAGCTGAGCCGCCCGGACAGCCCGGAACACGCCCAGCAGGAGACCACCAGCACCAGCACCGCCCCCGCGAGCACCCAGACCCTGCACGCGGCGTCGAAACGCCCCAGCCGGACGAACATCCACCCTCCCTGGCTCACCGCGCCGGCGCCCACGGTGGGACGGCCCGCGCAGGACGCCCAACGAACGACACTCCTCCAGGTCACCCAGGTGTGCGGAGAAGCCCCGCAATGACCCGCTATCAGGGGTAGCGGCCGGATTTTCCGGTGTCCCCGTACACAACGGAAACTGTCGTTTACCGGACCGGGTTCGCAAAGGGCTTTTCTCAGGGCCTCTCACCGCAATGGCCTTTGACGCCTCAAAACGCCGGAGAGGGCCCCGGAATACCGCTCCGAGCAGCCACTTGACCGTTACCGACCCCCTGAAACAACCTTCTGCCGAGATTTTTGCGACATTTGATGTCCCGGCCCTGTCCTCTTACGACATGGCTGTTTTACGTTTCTCTTTTCCCGCACTACCAGGAACAGTTACAGGGGAACCGTGCTCACTCAGGACACCACCACGCAGAGCGCTTCGAGCGCACCGGAGCCACAGGCACCACCGATCAGCGACCGACCGGCCGCCCCCGCCCGGTCCAAGAGCGCCGCCATTCTCGGCTGGGTCGTCACTCTCACCCTCAACGTGGCCGCACCGATCCTCACCTACAACGTGCTGCGCGACCACGGCTGGAGCGAATTCGCCGCGCTGCTGCTCAGTAGCGCCTGGCCGGTGGTCGACGGCGCCGTTCACATCGTCTGGCGCCGCCGCCTCGATGAACTCGCCATCGTCACCCTCGTGTTCATCGTGATCACCGCCGTGGTGTCGACCGTCGGCGCACACTCGGCCCGCGCCCTGCTGATCAAGGACTCGGCCGTCACCGGGCTGTTCGGGCTGCTGTGCCTGGCGACGCTGCTGACGCCGCGCCCGCTGATGTTCTACTTGGGGCGCAAGTTCGCCACCGACGGCACCGAGGCGAGCACCGCCTGGTGGAACGGTCTGTGGAACGTCGATGGCTTCCGCAAGGCCATGCTGACGATGACGACCGTCTGGGGCGTGGCCTACTGCATGGAGTCCGCGGTCCGGATCGTGCTGTCCTACACCCTGAGAACCGACACCATGGTGGTCCTGAGCCCGGTCCTGATCTACGCCGTGCTCGCCTCCCTCGGCGTGTGGACGGGCGTGTACGGCAAGCGGTCACGCCGCAAGGGCCAGGCGCGCGCCGCCGCGGCAGCGGCAGCGGCTGCTGCGGCCGAGGCCGAGACCGAGACAGTGGCCGAGGCTGAGACAGTGGCCAAGGCTGAGACAGTGGCCAAGGCTGAAGCTGAGACGGTGGCCGAGGCAGAGGCAGAGGCAGAGGCTGAGACTGAGGCAGCAGCGGACGAGGCAACGCCCGCCGAGGCGAAGGCCGCTGAGGCAACGCCCGCCGAGGCAACGCCCGCTGAGGCAACGCCTGCCGAGGCGAAGGCGGCCGAGCCCGCCTGACACCGGGTAGCCGGCCGCGGGTGAACTCCGGCGGCCGGGCGCGGCGTCGATATGGGAAGCTGTTCGACAGCCGGACACGCATGCGGGGGCCGTGACGGCCGTCGAGAGGAGCAACAGCGTGACGGAGAACGGCTTCCGCGCCGAGGAGATCGATACCAGCAGGCCGCACCCTGCCCGGATCTACGACTACCTGCTGGGCGGCAAGAACAACTACGAAGTCGACCGCGAGGCGGGTGACCGGCTCGCCGCCGCGGCGCCCGAGGTGTGGAGCGGCGTACGGGCCAACCGCGACTTCCTGCGGCGCGCCGTGCGGTACGTGGTCGGCAGCGGCATCCGGCAGATCCTCGACATCGGCACCGGGCTGCCCAGCTCCCCCAACGTACATGAGATCGCCCGGGAGTTGGCGCCGGACGTGCGCGTCGCGTACGTCGACAACGACCCGATCGTCAACACCTACGCCAATGTGCTCCTCCGCGGCTCCGACGCGACCAGCATCGCGCTGGCCGACCTGCGCGACCCGCGGGCCATCCTGGACCACCCCGACGTCCGCGAGGTCATCGACTTCGACGAGCCGGTGGCGTTGCTCCTTGTCGCCATCGTCCACTTCCTCACCGAGGCGGAGGAGCCCGAGCGGGTCCTCGCCACCCTGCGCGACGGGCTTCCGGCCGGGAGCTTCCTGGTGCTCTCCCACGCCACGGGCGACTTCGCCGACCGCAGCGCGGCCCAAGCCGTGTACGACAACGCCACCGCCACCCTGAACCTGCGGTCCCGCGCCGAGGTCGAGCGGCTCTTCGACGGCTTCACCCTGGTCGAGCCCGGCCTGGCCGAGGTCCCGTTCTGGCGCCCGGACGCCCCGCCGCGGACCAGGCCCGGCAATATCGGCTACTACGGTGGCGTGGCGCGCAAGACGGGCTGAGCCGCCCGCGTACACCGGGTGTGAGACTGGTAGGCGCGCATGTTGAGGTGTCGCGTATTCCTGATGGGTGGCGATGGTGGTGTCACCGTGCGCGGTCGCCGGGGGTGTATCGGCTCCAGGTGCCACCGGCCTCGGTGACGAGCCGGGTGGCGGTCTTGTCGTGGTAGCCGAGGGCCTTGGCGATGACCGGCGCGGGGGCCTGGAGGACGAGGTGCCGGATGGCGGAGGTGCGGGCTCGTTGGGCCGGGACACCGAGGTCGCGGAGGGGGCCGAGCAAGGTGGTCGGGTTCATCGGCCGGCCCGGACGGCGGCCGGGGAAGAGCCAGGTGGTGGAGAGGTTCACCGCGGGTGTGTGGGCCGGGAGTGACCGAAGGTAGTCCCGGACGAGATCAGCGACGGGCTCGGGCAGGGGCGAGGGCGGGTCTCCGAGCCGGAGGTGGACCTGCTGGCCGTCGTCCCGGGACGTCACAAGCCGGGGTTCGCGGTGCAGCTGGCAACGGTCCGTTGCACGGGCGGGTTCTTCGACGATCCGCTCGATGGGGTGCCGCCGGAGCTGGTGGACCTGGCCGAGCAACTGGACATCGATGATCCGTCTACGCGGTGTCCGGGCCCTGTGGCGACCTGTTGCCGGTGGACCGTTTCACCCTCACCCTGACCCGCCGGCGGGGGCCGGTCCTCCGGCTTGACTTCGAGCGCGCTCCAAATCCTAGTTTCGGAGGCGTTCGTCAGCCCTCGAGGTACCGCCCGGTCCGCCGGGCAGGAGGAGTATCCGCGCATGATCACCCGAACCACGCTCGGCTCGCCCGGTCTCACCGTCAGCGCGATGGGCCTGGGGTGCATGGGGATGAGCGAGAGCTACGGCGCCGCCGACTGGGACGGCGGCCTGGCCACCATCGACCGGGCCCTGGAGCTGGGCATCACGTTCCTGGACACCGCCGACGCCTACGGCACCGGGCACAACGAGGTGCTGGTGGGCCGGGCCATCCACGGCCGCCGGGACCAAGTGCAGCTGGCCACCAAGTTCGGCATCGACCGCAGCGCCGGCGACCGGGCACGCCGCATCCGCGGTGCCCGGGACTACGTGCTGCGCTCCTGCGACGCCTCGCTGCTGCGGCTGGGCGTCGAGGTGATCGACCTGTACTACGCCCACCGCCCGCCCCAGGACGTGGAGATCGAGGAGACCGTCGGGGCGATGGCCGAGCTGGTCGAGGCGGGCAAGGTCCGCCATCTGGGCCTGTCCGAGGTCGACGGCGAGCTGCTGCGCCGGGCGCACGCGGTGCACCCGATCACCGCGGTGCAGAGCGAGTACTCGCTGTGGACCCGCGACGTCGAGGCGCTCACCCCGGTGATGGCCGAGCTGGGGGTCGGGCTGGTGCCGTACTCGCCGCTGGGGCGGGGGTTCCTGACCGGCGCCCTGGACCGCTCCACGCTGGGCGAGAAGGACTTCCGGCGCACCAACCCCCGCTTCGCCGGCGAGGCGGGCGAGGCCAACGAGAAGATCGCGCAGACCGTGCGCGAGGCGGCCGACCGGCTGGGTGCCACCCCGGCCCAGGTGGCGCTGGCCTGGGTGTACGCCCAGGCCGAGCGGCTCGGGGTGGCGGTGGCGACCATTCCGGGCACCCGCAGCCCGGCCCGGCTGGAGCAGAACGCGGCCGCGCTGGAGCTCACCCTGGACGCCGAGGCGCTGGCTGCGCTGGACCCGCTGAGCGACCAGGTAATGGGCGAGCGCTACACCCCCGCGCACACCGCTGAGGTCGCTCGGGGTTAGCCGGTGGGCTCGACGCGCACGACGTCCAGCTCGACGACGTCGTTGACGTCGCGCCCACCGGTGACCTCGCCGGTCACGACCAGCCGGAGTCGGGCCGGCGGTGCCCCGTCCTGCTCGACGGCCAGGATCACGCCCCGGTTGCCGGAGCCCGGGGCGATCTCGCCGTAGGCGACCAGCGCCCGGTACCCGTCCGCGCCCACCGCGAGCACGCCCCGCTCAGCTATGTGTCGTCAACCGATCGTTTGACGACAAGTGACCGACGCGCCCAAGGAACCCGTGCGATCCGGGGGGTCGCGGCGGCGCGAATCCCATCAGATCCGATGGTGATTACTGACAGGGTTTGATGACAGGTAGGTTCCGATCCTCCGTACGGAAGGGGCCCCTCTGTGGCGAACCTGGTCTACAAGCGGGTCTCGACCGACCAGCAGTCGACCGCCCGGCAGAACCTCGTCCTGGACGAGGCCGGCATCGAGGACCCGGTCGTCTTCGAGGAGGACGGCGGCACCTCCAGCCGCCTCCACCCGCTCCAGCGCCCGAAGTTCCGCGCGCTCCTCGACTACGCCCGGCCCGGGGACACCGTGCACATCTTCGAGATGTTCCGCCTCGTACGCGGCACCGGGCACATCCTCGACGTGCTCGACGTCCGGTGCAGACCCTCGCCGCCGCCGGCGAACTCCAGCGCGACCTCCAGGGGGAACTGACGTACGACGGGCTGCGCGCCGCCGAGGCCAAGGGCAGCAAGGGCGGACGCCGTCCCGCTGTCCCGGCCGACAAGACCGGCGACGTCCGCACCGCGTATCTGGAGGGCCGCTCCATCGCCGCCCTTGCGCGCGACCACCGGGTCAGCCGCGGCGCGATCCGCACGGCCGTCGCCGACCTCCTGCCCGACCACACCGCCGACGAGGAGGCAGCCCCGGCCCTGGAGCTGCTGGTCACCCTCGACATGCCGGGCAAGGTCGCCGACTTCCTCCGCACCGCCGAGCTGGAGCCCGCCAAGCGGGCCGCGCTCGCCCAGGGGTAGTCGTGCGGCGCGGCCAGGGCTACACCCCGCGCGTCACCGCAGTCCCAGCCGTGCACCGCCGGCTGCTCGCCCTGTGCCAACCGCAGCGCGGCCAGGGCGTGCCCGCGGTCCCGGCCCAGCGCAAGGCCCGCCGCGAGTACGAGAACCGGGTCAGCGCGCGCGTGCCGACCGAGCCATGATCGTTCTCACCGGGATTTCCTGTACGCCAACTACTCACACCCGTACACCGCCCGCGCTGACGCCGGCCGGCGTCAGTCGTGCTCCGCACAGCGGTGCCCCTCGCCCGTTCCCACCCCGCGGAGCACGGCGCGCGCGACGTCCTGCGGGAACTTCGGTCCGAGTCCGGAGTGGCCGAAGAGCGATCGGAAGACGATGGGGGCGGCGAACAGGTCCAGCACGAGGTCGACGTCGAGGCCGGTGCGGAGGTCGCCGCGCGCGACTCCCTTCCGCAGGGACACCTCGCACGCTTCCCGGCGAGGTGCCCAGACCGCGGTGAGGAAGGTGTCCCGCAGCTCCGGATCGTCCGCGAGGTCGGCCACGAGCGCCGGGAGCACATGGCCGAGGGCCGGGTCGTCCATGGCGACCCGGAGCGCTTCCAGGTGGCCGACGATGTCGCAGTGCGTGCATCCGGTGTCCATGTCCACGACTCCGGCCCGGTCCCGCGCCATGGCCTCGACGACCAGGTGTTTCTGGCTCTTCCAGCGCCGGCGGATGGCGGGTTTGGTGGTGCCCGCCCGCTGCGCGATGGCTTCCATGGTCAGGGCTGGATATCCGACCTCCGCCACGAGTTCGGTCACCGCGGCCAGCACGGCGTGGTCGATCCGCTCGTCCCGCCGGCGCGCCATCGAACTCTCCTGTAACCACCCGAAACCCCGTTGTCCGGCCACCCTACCGGGGGACAGGACGACCTTGCCGAACGGCTTTCCGCTCTCCACCAGCCGGAGGGCGGCATCGGCCTCGGTGAGCGGCAGACGACGGTCGAGCACGGCCGAGAGCCGGCCGTCCGCCAGCAGCGTCACGATCCTCGCCCAGGAGGAGCGGAGGTCCTCGGGGACAGCGAGTTCAGGCTGAAGGCGTACAGCGTCGGCGATGCGTGGAAGTGGCTCAGCAGCGGTGCGAACGCTTCCGGCCCGGGAGATCCACCGGCGGCGCCGCAGAGGACGTAACGCCCGTTGGGCCGCAGGAGCTCGAGGTGCTTCCCCAGGTCCGGGCCGGCGACCGTGTCCACGACGACGTCGTACGTCTCGCCGGGAAGGGCGGACCCGGTCCGGTCGACGACCCGTGCGGCACCCAGCGCCCGCAGGCGTTCGCCGCGGGCCGGGGACGAGGTGACGACGGTGACCTCGGCTCCGCGGGAGTGGGCGATCTGCGTGGCGAGCACGCCGATCCCGCCGCCGGCGCCGCGCACGAGCACGCGTTCTCCCGCGGCGGCTCCCGCCCGGTGCAGCGCGCCCTCGGCGACCAGCGCGTTCACGCCCAGCGTGACCACATCGGCCGCGTCGGTGCCCGGCGGTGCCGGAAAGACCCGGTCGGCGTCGGCGACGACCTTCTCGGCGTAGCCGCCGAAGGCGGGCAGGGCGAGAACCCGCTGCCCGGCCGGCGCCTCGGGCACGTTCGGCCCGACCGTCGTCACGCGGCCGACGACTTCCAGGCCCGGCACCGAACCCGCGCCGGGAAAGTAGGCGTACTCGCCTCGCCGGACCATCACGTCCACGTAGCCGACGCCGATCGCGTCGACGTCGACGAGCACCTGGCCCGGCCCGGGCACGGGTTCCGGCGCGTCGACCACGGCGAGATCCCCGGACGACCTGACGATGACGGCCTTCATGGATTGCTCCGTTCAGAATAACGTTCCGATCCGGATCGGAACGTTATGATGGAATCCGTCGAGCGTCAACGACGGGAGGACGCCAACCCGTGGCGCGCTGTCGTGTCAGGAGCCGGTGTGGCAGGAGCCGTCGCGTCAGGAGGGGCAGGCGCTCTCGGAGCCGCTGCGGTAGGTGCGGTAGAGGGCCGCCGCGCCCGGGGCGCCGGAGCGGGTGCTCGACGGGTACTCGACCACGGGGACGGGTTTGCAGACGGCCCATTGGTCGTTCTTGCCCGGGCCCTCGAAGCCGTAGGTGCCTCCGGCGCCGACCAGGCAGGAGCTGCACGAGTCGCCGGCGATGCTCGGGATGATGAGCGTGTTGTACACATCGTCCTTGGTCGGGATGCTCATCGCCTCCGGCGCCTTCTTGCCGCCCTCGTTGATCTCGGCGAAGGTGCGGTCCACGGCGCCCGCGAGCAGCGCGAAGGCGTCGTGGTACATCACGGCGTAGCCGTCGTCCAGCGGCTTGTCGCCCAGCTTGTGCTCCTTCCGTATCTCCTCGAAGCGGTCGAGGAAACGGCCGAGCGCCTTCTTGGGGTTGCTCTTCCCCGCCCACCAGGCGGGGTCGACGGAGGAGGCGTCGACGATCGTGGCCCGTGCCTCGTCCAGCCACCGGGTGGGCGCGTCCGCGGTGAGGGTGGGCTCCAGTCCGATGCCGACCTTCAGGATGCGCAGCGTCGAGGTGCGCCCACAGCTGCCCTCCTGCGCCATGCGCTCCATGAACGCGGGCAGGTCCTGGTCGCGGCCCGCGAAGAAGACGGTGTCGGACTTCTCGTTGCAGATCTTCTGCACGGCGTCGGTGAACCGCTGGGGGATGCCCTTGTCCGTTCCGGAGGTCCCGGTGAAGTTCGAGTTGTGGTTGGTCAGGTCGTACGCCGTGCCGAAGTGCCGCTCGAAGACGCTGCGCAGATTCTGGGAGTAGACGTCCTCGCTGCGGTTGTCCCAGACCAGGAAGCCCCGGTGCCCGGCCGGCTTCTTGTCCAGGTAGAGCTTGAGGGCACGGGCGAACTGGTCGTTGTTGGGCGAGGTCTTGAAGAAGTACGGGGAGTTCATGTTGGCCGCGGTGATGACCGGGCCGACGGTGGGGATGCTGTGCTTGCTGAGCGCGGCGATGGCCCTGCGGGTCTCCGGGGTGCTGCTCGGGATGCCGGTCACGCCCACCAGCGGGGCCCGGGTGTCCTCGGACAGCTCGGCGAGGCGATCGACGACGGGCTCCCAGCGGTCGAGGTTGCGGCCGTCGGGGCGAGCAGCAGCTGGTACTGCGGTCCGCCGAAGCGGTTGGCCTGCCGTTGGGCGGCCAGGGCACCGGCGAGTCCGCGACGGATCATGTCCACGGTCATGGCGCTGTGGTCGTCCGCGGTGAAGGGCATCATCAGCGCGATCCGCACGTATGGGATCTTGGGCCCGCTCGGCGGATCCTCCCAGTCCTGCCGCACCCGCGCGTTCTCGTCCGCCACCGCCCCGATGAGGCTTTCGATGCCCGGGTCCGCCTCGAAGGCTTCCGCGGTGACGCCCACGCAGTCGCCGTCGATCTCCCGCAGATCGTCACCGCACCTGCCGGGGCCCTGCGCCACGTTGACGACGACGGTGATCGCGGCGGCGACCAGTGCGCCGACCCCGACGACGGCCAGCCATTCGAGCGGCCCCCACTCGCGAGGGTGACGGCGGAACAGACGGAACAGCATGCTTCCTCACTGACCGGAGATAGGGAAGGGGCGCTTCTTCCGTGCCGCCGCAGGCCAGCTGCGGGCGGCCTGACCCAGGACGGCGTGCCAGGACGGGTGGCGCGGGGAGAGGTAGGCCAGCTCTTCGCCGACCGCCTTGCACATGTCGGGGTCCGGCTCGGCGTGCGGCTCGGACACATGCCACAGGGCGTGCAGCAGCCGGTTCACACAGCGCTCGATCTCATGCAGTTCGGCGTACCGGCCGTCGTGCGCGCCGAGGGCGATCTGCATCCGTTCGTCGGTCCACTCCGCGGCCGGTGGGGTGGGCGCGGTGGCGGCGTATCGCAGGCACAGCAGCCAGTGGGCGGCGGCCTGGGCGTCCTTCTCGGACTGGAACTCCTCCGTCAGCATGGCCACCACCGTCTCCGCGTTTCCCGCCGCGAGGGTATGCCGCAGGGCGTCCGCCTCGCCGCTCTCCCCGCGCTGGGCGTGGTGCATCCGCAGGAAGCGGTGGATGTCCTGCCAGCTGCGGCCGTCCTCGGCCCGTGACGAGGTGCGGCGCGCCTCGTGTACGAGCAGCGTCCGCAGCAGGGCGTCGGTGACCAACGGCTCGTCGGGCGGCGTGAGTTGCTGCCACTGCTGCTCTTCGAGGTAGTCGGTGGCGGAGTTGGCGGGCAGCTGGTCCGGGCCCTGGAGACGCAGATTCTCGGCCAGCGCCTCCGCCGCGGTGCTGTCGCGGGCGAGCGAGAGCAGGGTCAGCCGGTCGCGCTGGCGCCGGTTGGGAAGCAGCCGCTCCAGGAGCGCTTCGGTGACGGCGCGGCCGTCCTTGGCGTGCAGTTCGAGGAGGTCGCGCGGGCCCACGCCGCGGCCCCGCTTGGTGGCGTCCAGGACGGCCGCGCACAGGACGGTGGTCACCGCGGGATGCCCGCCGGTCAGGGAGTGCACGGCGGAGGCCAGATAGGGGTGGAGCGGCCGGGCGGGCCAGTCCGGCACCAGGAGGGGCAGGATGTCGTCCCGGCTCAGCGGGGTGAGGGGTACGGCGAGCAGCCCGGCGGACGGGGCCAGTCCGTTGCGCTGCCAGCCGGAGGACTTCACCAGGTCGGGCAGGTCGCGGCGGATGGCGGCGGACGCGTCCTCCGGTAAGCCGCCGAGGCGGGTGGCCACGACGACGAGCTCCTCGTGGTCGGGGCGTTCGGGCATCGCCCGGTGTTCGAGAAGCAGGTCGAGGAAGTCCTGCCCCGGCGGGAAGTGGGCGTCGTCGAGCAGGATGAGCGGCCAGGGCTCCCGGTTCCAGCGCTGCAGCCTGCCGTAGGAGGAGGCGACATCGTGGAGGAAGGCGGCCATCAGGCTCTGCTCGGCCGCGTGCCGGTAGTCGCCGCCCCGCTGGAACCACTCCCCGAGCAGCACCAGCGGATCCTGGCCGTCAGCGCCCCGTGGGAAGCGCCGCCGGTACCACTCCTGTGCCGCGGCCGGCTGATAGCGGTCGGTGTACTCCGCCACCACGGCGGCGGTGACCGCGTCCCGGCCCCACTCCGCGTCGGCCTGCGCGCCCATCGTCTCCAGACGGCCTTCGACGGCGGTGGCCCAGGCGTGTCTCAGCGCGTTCTCGTCCCCGTCGGCGAGGCGGCAGGCGAGCAGCAGCCGGGCGAACGTCAGGCACGCCACGTCCCGCTGCTCGCCGTTGCCGCGGTGCCAGCCGGATACGGCGAACAGGCCGGGCACCAGGACCGGGAAGCGGCGGCGCACATCGGGCGCGAGCCCGCACACCAGCTCCGCGAGGATCTCGACGAGGGTCGAGGCGGTGGGGGCGCGGCCGTCTGCCGGGGCGGGCGGGAAGGTCTCGGATTCGGTGGCCACGGCGCGGACATGGGCCAGCGGCAGCCGATCGCGGTAGCGCGCGGCGAGCTCTTCGAGCACCGCGCTGCGCCCCATGCCGTGGTATCCCGTCACCAGCACCACGGGAAGGTCGCCCTGGTGCTCCCGGCCCACCCGGGACCGCTCGTCGTAGGCCAGGCCGGTCAGCCGGGGAACGAGCGAGCGCAGCAGAGGGTCCCGGCCATAGAGCAGTGACCCTTCCGATACGCGCATCCTGCTGCGTCCCGCCTCAGTCGTCCTTTGCTGCCCGGCAGCCGTGACCTCGGAGACGGGCGGCACCGCTCCCCCGAGACATCAGCCGCTGACATCCGTACCAACTACGCCTACATTCATGAACTTACCCGTTGGGTAAACATCCCACCAGGTAATCGCGGCACCGGGTGTGAGGTGGTGCCGGTCAGGGGTGCGGGTAGATGTCGAGTTCCACGCTGTCGGGGAGCGAGTCCGCGCCGCGTATCTCGCCCGGGTAGACGAGTCGCACCCGGCGCAGCCGGGGCAGTCCGGCGAGGGAGGCGAGATCGAGCTCCGCGACCTGCGACAGATGGATCTCCTCGAGCCCCGGAAGGCGCCGGGCGATGCGCCGCAGCGGCACCGCGGAGCCGGCCCTGGCCCATACATCCAGGTGGGTGACCTGGGGGATCTCGGTACGGGGGGCGAACAGCAGCATGCTCAGCTGCTGCGGGGAGAGCGTCAGCTTGCGCAGATTGGGCAACTCGGCGATGAGGGAGCCCCATTCGTCCGGCGCCAGGCGCTCGCTGGCGTCCTGCAGACGCAGCTCCTCCAGCTCCCGGCACTCCACGATCCCGGCGAGCTGCGCCGCCGACGACGGCAGGGAGAGCAGCCGCAGCTCGGCGGGGCGCGGGAGGTCGGGCAGACCGCGCCAGGGCACCTCCGGTCCGACGAGGAGCCCCTCCAGCCGGGGGCAGTCGGCCAGCTTCAGCAGCGGCTCGAACTGGGGGAGGTCCCGCAGCTCCAGCCTCCGCAGCCGGGGCAGCCGGGTCAGCGGTGTGGGGTCCTTGACGTTCCGGCATCCCTGCAGGGCGACCGTCTCCAGCTCGGGATAGGCGGAGAGCAGGGTGAGGTCCTCCAGCCGCAGGGTGTTGCGCAGGCGCAGCTCGCGCAGATGGCGCGGGTCGAGCGAGGCGCGGATGTCCTCCGGGGCGAAGTCGCCGTGCAGACCCACGCGTTGATAGCCGGACATGGTGCGCAGCGCCTCCAGCTCGGCGGGTGAGCGCACCGTGACGATCTCCTCGGGAGCGGTGTCGAGGAGCGGCCGTACGATCTCCTCCGCGTACACCTTGGTGTCGAACCGGTCCCAGTGGGCGAGGAGTTGGGCGCGCACCGCAGGCTGGCCGGTGCCCAGGAACTCCCGGAGCCTGGGGATGGCGGCGTCCCCGCCGATCTGGCAGATCGCGTGGACGGTGGCCAGCTCCTCGTCGCCGTCCAGGTCCTTGGCGTCGGGCAGCAGGCCCAGGAGCAGCGGGCCCGTCTGCGCCAGCGACCTGGCCTCCCGCAGGCTGCGCGGCGGCAGCAGCCGGGCGGCCCGGTCCTCGATGGCCTCGCGCACCGTCGGCTCCAGGCGGGTGGCCTGTTCGAGGGAGGCGAGGGCGAGGAGCCGCAGCCGCGCCTGGACGGTGGCGTCCTGCTCCCGGTCGCCCCGCTCGCGCAGGCGGGTCAGCAGGTCGGCACGCTCTTGGTGGCGAGCCTGTGCGACGGCCATCTGCACCACGTCCTCCCACTGGTCCAGGTGTGCGTTGTTCACCAGCATGCCCATATCGCGCTCTTCCAGCACGGCCCTGGCGCCCAGGAAGTCCTGGAAGGTGCGGTGGATGAAGTCGACCGCGCCCGGGGCCGGTTCGCGCAGCAGACCGGAGCGCTCCAGCAGATGCTGCAGGGCCTCCTCCGCCGTTCCGACGTCCGCGAGGCGGGGGACGGAGGGCTGCAGCCGCCGCACCACGTTCACCGCGTCGGGGCGGTCCAGCTGCGTCCGCTCGTTGCGGATCAGCCAGTACGCGAGCCTCTGGAGCGGCTCGGTGGCCGACTTCTGGTCCAGGGCCGGACGGCTGCGGCCGTAGACCTCGCGCTCCAGGTCGCGCCGCTCCAGGAGCATGGAGAGCGCCGCCTCGTACAGGGAGGCCCGGCCCTGGGGCAGGAAGCCGCGCCGCTCCCGGTGCAGGGCGCAGATCAGGCCGCACATCAGCGGATTGGTCGCCAGGCGGCTCAGCTCGGGGCTGCTGCGCAGCGACAGCGAGAGCGACTCGCCGAGCTCCTGCGCGGCTCCCGCCGCGGTGTGCCAGCGCCGGATGAACTGCTTCATGTCGGCGGGCCGCATCGCGGCGAGCGCGAACTCCTGGAAGCCCTCGCGGGCCAGCCAGCCCCGTTCGAGGGCCGAGGGGCGGGAGGTGAGCAGCCACAGATTGCCGGGGAAGACGGCGAGCAGCTTCTTCAGCCAGGCCCGCACCCGGGTCCGGTCGTCCTTCGGGATCTCGTCGGCCCCGTCGATCAGGAGCACGCCGCGCCCGTGCCGCAGCACCCGCGCGGCCCAGCCGTCGGGCTCGGTGCCCACCAGCGGGCAGCCGATCCAGCGCAGGAAGTCATCGGGCATGGGCAGCTCGGAGTCCCTGCGGGCCAGGGTGCGCAGCGGCAGGACGAAGGGGACGCGCCCGAACAGCTGCGAGAGCCCGCCCGGCACCCGATCCTGCTGGGCCGTGGAGAGGGCCAGCCACTGGACGAGGGTGGTCTTGCCGGTGCCGGCGACGCCGCGCAGCAGGACGCGCTCATGGCTGGCGAAGACCGCCTCGGCGGGGCCCGCGGCCCGCTCGGCCTCGGTGTCCCGGTCGGCGCCGGGCTCGCCGTTCACCACCGGGACCCGGTCGGTGCCGTCGCGGTACGGCCTGGCCTCCAGGCTCAGATAGGCGGTCTCCAGCGGCCAGTCCTGGCCGTCCGGTTCGCGGAGGTCGACGCCGTAGATCGTGAGCCTGCCGTGGCACTCGACGACGTAGCGCGCGTACTCCTCCTCGAACTGGATGTCCTGGTGGCTGATGTCCGGCAGCCGCCGCAGGATTGAGTCCAATTTCTCGCTCTGCTCCCGGATCTCGCGGCTCTGCTCGATCTGGGCTCGGGCCGCGAATCCGGGCCGCTGGCTGAAGAAGCGCATGAGATGGAGGCAGGCCGTCTCCAGGAGCCGGTCGTGGAAGCGGGCGGCGTCGTCGCTCAGCAGCCTGCGCGTGTCGGGGCCCGCGCGACGGGACAGCTCCGCGGCCAGCCGCTCGGGGCCGAGCGCGAAGGCGTGGACGTCGTCCATGTCGAGATCGCCGAGGGCGTGCAGGGTGCGGGTGAGCGCCTGGCCGACGGAGTCGTGCTCGTCGGCGCCGATCGGCGGATCGTGCGGCCCGGCGGCCCGTACGGCGCGGCGGACCAGCTCGCGGGCGAGCTTGTGCAGATCGTCCTCGGTGAGGGTGCGGTGCTCCCGGGCGAAGGAGACGAGCCGGCGGATCGGAACGGGCCGCTCGCCGTACTCCGCCCCGGGCGCGCTCGCGGGCGGCAGCAGCAGCCGTTTGACCACCGGTACGACCACTGCCGATGCGATCCGCAGCCCCACCGTGCCGCCGTCCACAGCAGCCCCTCCCTCGCGGCGTCGGCGCGCGTTCCCCGCCGAGCCCCGTGCAACCCCTCACCTGCCGCTCACCATAGCCGCGAAGACCCCTCCAGGGTGAGGGTCCACGGGGCGCGAAGCCCGGTCGCACCGGTACGGTTTGGCCCATGGATGTTTCCGGAACAGCTTCCGCCGATGAAAACACCAGGCCGCAGGCGGTCATCAAGACCACCGCACGCCAACTGCTGGTGAAACTGGGGGCCGGAGGGCTGACCCTGAACGCCGTTGCCCGTGAGGGCGGACTCGCCCTCAGCGATGTGGAAGCCGTCTTTCCGCATCGGGACGAGCTGCTGACCGCGCTGCTGATCGACGCCTACAACGACTCCGGCGCCGCGATGGAGCAGGCCGATCAGGTCGCCCGGGACGCCGGCGCGTCGGCGGGTGCGCGGCTCCTCGCGGCCACCCGCGCGCTGCGCCGGTGGTCCTTCGCCAACCCTGCCGAGTTCACGCTGGTCTACGGCTCGCCCGTACCGGACTACCACGCCCCGCAGGACACGGTCCCGCCCGCCTCACGCACCCCCGCGGTGCTGGCCGGCATCGTGCGTTCGGCGCTGGAGGCCGGTGAACTCACCGCGCCCCGGCGTCAGGTGCCGGGGCCGCCGCTGCTCCTGCCGGAGGCCGAGGCGCTCTTCGGCGGGGTGCCCGAGGCTCCGTTCTCGGACCTCATCGAGCGCGGCATCGTGCTGTGGAGCAGTCTGGTCGGGCTCCTGGTCTTCCAGGTCTTCAGCCGTACCCATGACAGCGTCCGGGACGAGACCGCGTTCTTCGACTACGCCATCGCGGTCGCGGCCGAGGGGATCGGACTCGTGGTTCCCTTGGGCGAGCACACCGACTGAACCGTTCGGCACCTGTGGGGGAAAGGGCCGTGACCACCATCAAGACTCTCTGCTTCGTCATCGCGGCGCTGTCGTCGTATGCCGCGCTGATCTACCGACTGTTCCAAGTCAGGCGCAGCTGGCGGGACACCGCCTACCGCGCACTCGTGATCACCCTGCTGCTGCAGTGCCTCACCTTCACGATGGGTGCCTTCGCCATGGGGAGCGAGCGCTTCCTGGGCGTCGGCAACCTCGCGATCCTGGTGATGCATCTGTCGGCGGTCGCCTTCTGCGTCAGCGCGCAGATCATCCTGCTGTACTGGGCGTCCGCCACCGAGGAGTCGGGGCGCAGGGCCCGCTACTGGCTGATCATCGGCGTCGCCCTCGACACACTGCTGACGGCGCTGTTCTTCATCGCCGACGGCCCCGGGCGGCCCGCCGAGGACTTCAACACCGGCAGCGGCCGGCCGCTGATCCTCACCTACCTCCTGGTCTTCATGGTCTCCCAGGCGGTTCCGTGCGTCACCATCCTGCGCCAGTGCGTGCCCTACGCCCGCATGGCGGGCAAGACCTCGCTGGGGCAGGCGCTGCGGATGCTCTCCGTCGCCGCGGTGATCCTCTTCCTCTACTGCCTGGCCAGGGTGGTCAACATCCTCACGGCCGCGGGCGGGCTCGACATCGGCGGCTGGACGCTGGCCGCCTCCGTCTTCAGCGCGCTGGGCATCGTCACCCTCTCGCTCGCCCTGACGATCTCCTCGTGGGGGCCCTCGGTCTCCAAGCTGCTGGAATGGGCGCGCGGTTACCGGTCCTACCGGGCCCTGTATCCGCTGTGGCGGGATCTGTACGAGTCCTCCCCGGACATCGTCCTGGAGCCGCCGGGGGCCGCGGTCTCCGACCTCAACTACCGGCTCCACCGTCGGGTCATCGAAATACGGGACGGCTGGCGGGAGTTGCGCCCCTATATCGACCGCACCACGGGCGGCGACGGCCAGGCGAGTCCCAAGGGGAGTGAGGAGTCCCGGCAGGCGTTCGCCGAGGCGGCACAGATCAGGCAGGCCCTGCACGCCAAGCGCACCGGCACCATTCCCGATGACAACGCGGACACCGGCGACTTCGAGGACCGCGACACGGACAACTTCACCGCCGAGGTCGTCTGGCTCACCAAAGTGGCATCCGCCTACCGGCGGCTCGCCAAAGCGCGCTGAGAGAGGGATGAGAGGGATCCCGCCCGGTCTGCCCCCGTCAGGCCGAGCGGGATTTCCCCCGTGATTCCCCCGTGATTCCCCCGTTTTCCTTAACTCCGGGCCGAGCGGGTGGCCCCCGCCCGGCCCAGCACGGCACAGCCCTGAGAGCCGGGCCGAGCCGGGCCGATAGGACTGACAACCTACTCGGCCACCCCCGTGAGCGGAGTTAGCTGGCAGCTATCGGCGAGGTCCACGGTGGCGGAGTTGGGTCAGATTGTCAACTGACCGCTAATCTGCGAAACTGACGATTAGCCGGGGGCAAAGCCGAGGAGGTGAGGGAGGGAGATTCGCATGTCCGAGACTGACGACCGGCCCACGCTGGCAGTGCGTCTGGACGACCTCTTCAAGACGGTTCGTCCCAAGGGCAAGCACTGGACCAACGCCGAGGTGGCGGAGGAGCTGAAGCGGGCCAACCCCGAGCTCAAAGTCGGCGGTGTGTATCTGTCGCAGTTGCGGACGGGCAAGCGCTCCAATCCCTCACCGGACCTGCTGGCCGCCCTGGCGCGCTTCTTCGGCGTGTCGGTGGCCTACTTCTTCGACGACCAGGTCGCCGAGTCCGTGCTCAGCGAGGTCGCCGCCATCGAGGCGCTCCGGCAGGCCGGGGTCCGCGCCGTGGCGATGCGGGCGGCCGGCATGAAGAAGGAGAACCTCGAGGCCATCACGACCATCATGGACCAGTACCGGCAGCTGCAGGGCCTTCCGCCCGTGACCGACTCCTCGGACCAGGAATGAGGGGTGCGGCTGGGTGAGGGGCGCCAACAAGGGACGGTCGGCCGACCACGACCGGCGCAGTCAGCTCAAGAAGCTCCGGAAGGCCGGTGCGCGGCGGATCGCCGACCTCGACCTGCCGGAGGTGGCCGATGTGGCCGAGCTCTGCCGCTATCTCGGCGAGGTCCGCGGCCGCCCCATCACGCTGGTCCCGATGCAGATGCCCGCGACGCACCCGTGCGGCATGTGGGTCGCCGCCCGCGACGAGGACCTCATCTTCTACGACGCCAACACGACCAGCGCGCATCAGGAGCACATCATCTTGCATGAGCTGGGCCACATCATCTGCTGCCATCGCGGGGCGGGTTGGCTGGACGAGGCGAGCGCCCGCCTCCTCTTCCCCAACCTCGACCCCGACCTCGTGCGTGACATGCTCCTGCGCGCGACCTACGACGACGTCCAAGAGCAGGAGGCGGAGATCATCGCCTATCTGCTCTCCCAGCGGGTGGGCGGCACCGAGGAGCGGCATGGCACCGCCCCGGCCGAGGACTCCGGGGAATCCGGACAGGGCGCCATGCTCAGCCGGATCGAACGCACCCTGATCTGACGTGGATCCGACGGTGTCCCCCTCATCCCCCGGCGGCTGCCACCTCCTCGGCCAGGACCGCCACGGTGCGCCGGATGTCGTCCTCACGGTGCTCGCTGGTGACGAAGAACCGCAGCCTGGCGAGCCCCTCCTCGACGGCCGGGTGGAAGATCGGATCGGCGATGACACCGCGGTCGAAGAGCCGGTCCGCGACGCGCAGGGTCCGCGCCGAGTCGCCGAGCACACACGGCACGATCGGCGTGTGGGCGCTGGAGCCGGTCGCCAGACCGGCCGCGGCGGCCAGGCCCAGGAAGAGCTCAGCGTTGCGCCGCAGGGCGGCCACCCGGTGCGGCTCCGCGAGGATCAGCTCGGTGGCGGCGAGCGCCGCGGCCGCGTTGGCGGGGGTCAGCCCGACGCTGTAGACGAAGCCGGGCAGCGTATGCCGCAGCCACCGCACCATCCGGGCCGAGCCGCCGAGATAGCCGCCGCAGCTGGCGAACGTCTTGGAGAGGGTGCCCATCCACAGATCCACACCGGACCGGTCGACGCCGAAGAACTCGCCCACGCCACGGCCGCGTTCGCCCACCGTGCCGATGCTGTGCGCCTCATCGACCATCAGCAGGGCGCCGTAGCGCCGCTTCAGCTCGATCACGGCGGGCAGGTCGACCAGGTCGCCGTCCATGCTGTAGGCGCCCTCGACGGCGATCAGCACCCGTCTGAACCGGGACCGGTTGCGCCGCAGCGCGTCCTCCAGCCCGCCGATGTCGTTGTGGGGGAAGGGGCGCCGCGCCGCCCCGGACAGGGCGCAGCCCTGGAGGATGCTGTCGTGGGCGAGCGCGTCGTGCACCACAAGGTCCCGCGCGCCGACGAGATGCCCTATCGCGGTGACATTGGTGGCGTGGCCGCTGACCAGCGCCAGGCAGTCCGGGACGCCGAGGAAGTCGGCGAGCGCCCGCTCCAGCCGTACGGTCAGCTCGCGCTCGCCGGAGAGCACCCGGCTCGCGGAGACCGAGGTGCCGTACCGGTCCACCGCCTGGTGCACGGCCTCGTTGACCGCCGGATGGCCGGAGAGCCCGAGGTAGTTGTAGCTGCCGAAGGACAGGTACGGCCGTCCGTCGATCACGGTCGTATCGCGGATGTTGCCCTGATGGACGCGGAAGTACGGGAAGTCCGCGCCGCTGCCGACGATCGCGCTCAAGCGCTCCTCGAACTGGCGCACCTCGGGGAAGTCATCGGCGCAGGCACTCGCCGCGTCCCAGTCCGCCCGCGTCTGCTGGGGCAGCGGCGCACCGGCGGCCGGCTCCGGTGTGAGGTGCGGATCAACGAGCGCGACCAGCCGTTCCACGGTGAGGTCGGGCGAGAAGATCTCCTCGGTGCGGAATCCCGGTATGCGCTTGCCGATGTTGACTTCCAGCTCCTGCAGCATCAGGGAGTCGAAGCCGAGGTCGGCCACCAGTTGCATCCGCTCGGTCAAGTCGGCGAGCGGGAAGACGCCGGTCCGCGACAGCTCTTCGAGCACGATGGACCCGGCGGACGCCCCGCCGCCCCGCGCCGCCGCGGGCGCGCCCAGCGGCCCGGTCCGGCCCTCCCCCACCGCCCCGAGGGCGTGGGAGGTGTCCTCTTCCTCGGGAGCGCGCGCCGACTCGTCCACCACCCAGTGGTGGCGCGGAGCGAGCGGGCTCGGCGGCAGGGTGATGGGGGGTATGCGCTCCCCCACCGGGCGAAGCCCCGCGCCGGTGACCGCGCGCTGTGCGAGCTGGGCGAGTGCGGCCGAACGGGCGTCCGCGGGCAGCGAGCCCGGCTCCGGCACGGCGGCCTCCGGCAGCTCGCCGGGTGGCACGGTGCCGGCCACCAGCCCCGCCCCGAGATCCCCGGTGCGGCCGGCGGCCACCGCCTCGGCCGCCGCGGTCAGCCGGGTGACGGCGTCGGCGGCGTCCTCCGCCACCAGGGCGAGGCGTTCGGCGAGGGGAGCCCGGCGGGCCAGGGTGTCCGCCACGCTGGCCAGCGGCGGCCGGTCATCGGCGAGGGTGTGGGCCAGCTCCCGGGCGTAGCGGGCCAGTCCGGCCCGGTCGCGGGCGCTGAGCACCAGCAGATGCGGTCCGCCGTCCGGTGCGGGGCGGGCCGGTGCCGTGGCGCACTCCTCCACCACCAGATGGACACCGGTGCCGCCGAAGCCGAAGGCGCTCACCCCCGCCCGGCGCGGCTGCCCGGGGTCGGGCCAGCCGGTCGGCTTCGTCGGGATGGCCAGCCGCGCGGCGTCGAGTCCGGAGCGGTCGGCCAGGTCGAAGTCCGGCTGCGGCGGTATCACCCCCCGGTGCACGGCCAGTACGGTCTTGACGAGTCCGGCGATCCCCGCGGCGTTGAGCGCGTGCCCGACGACCGCCTTCACCGCGCCGAGGAAGGCGGGTGCGCCCCGCTCGCCCCGCAGTTCCCGCAGCACACCGACCTCGACCGGATCGCCGACCGTGGTCCCGGTGCCGTGCGCCTCGAGGTATCCCACCGCGTCCGGGGCCAGGTCCGCGTCGCGGTAGGCCCGGCGCAGGGCCCTGAGCTGACCGGCCGCCTGGGGGTGCATACCGCCCTGTACGGTCCCGTCGTTGGCCGTGCCCACGCCCCGGATCACCGCGTAGACGCGGTCACCGGCGGCCAGCGCGTCGGCCAGCGGGCGCAGCGCCAGGACCCCGGCGCCCTCCCCCAGGACGAAGCCATCGGCCTCCGCGCCGAACGGCAGGCATCTGCCGCTGCGCGAGATGGCGCCGATCCGGCACAGCCCCACCAGCAGGTCCGGGGCGAGGATCAGCTGGGCGCCGCCCGCGAGCGCGATCCGGCAGCGGCCCGCGCGCAGTGCGAACACGGCGTTGGCCACGGCCATGAGTCCACCGGAGCACGCCGAGTCCAGCGCATAGCTCTCACCGTGCAGATCGAAGACCGAACTGACGGTGTTCGGCCCCATGTTGAGCAGCAGCCCGGCCACGGAGGAGCCGTGCAGCCCGTCCACCGCGCGGACCGTCTCCGGCCACCGGGGGTCGCCCGCCCGCGCCCCGAACTCGCCGCCGGTCAGCTGGCGCATCCGGATCTGCATGGTGCTGAGTTCGCGGTAGCCGCTCTCGGTGAGCGCCGTGATCACCGAGGTCTCCTCGCGGTCGAAGCCCTCGGCCTCCCATCCGGCGTCCTGGATCGCCTCCCGGGCCAGGTCGATCAGCAGCCGGCCCTGCGGATCCATCGATTTGGCCCGCCGTGGCGGGATGCCGTAGTGCGCCGCGTCGAAGTGGCCCACGTCCGGCAGCAGGGCCATGGTGTCCGTGTAGGCCGAGGATGTGTCACGTAAGTTGTCGCTGAGGAAGGTGGCGGTGCGCCACCGCGAGTCGGGGACGGCTGTGAACTGCGCCCGCGGCTCGGTGAGGAGCCGCCAGTACTGGTTGACGTCCCGCGCCCCCGGGAACCGGCAGGCCATTCCCACGATCGCGACGTCATCACGCCGCGTACCAGCTGCATCCACTTGGGAACCCTTCGCTGTCACGGATGTCACCCGGCGGTGGACAGTCGCTCACGCCACCACTCCACCGTCGTCTTGACCTGCTCGTCGACGGGAGTGGCGCGCACCGCGAACGCGGCTTCGTAGGCGCTCGCATCCACGACGAACGGACGGTCGAACTGGTAGCGGACCTCCTTCAGTTCCCTCAGCAGCGGGGAGACAAGCGACGCCAGACCCAGCACGGCGGACGGCAGCCTGCGCACCGCGACCGGCCCGGTCTCCGCCTGCGTGGCGAGGCGGTCGACCATCTCCCGGGTGGATTGCGCGGGCGCCGTCGGTACGTGCCAGGCCCGGCCCCAGGCCCGCTCCTCGCCCGCGACCTCGGCCAGGGCGGCGGCCACATCGGGGATATAGCTCCAGCTGTGCGGGGTGTCCGGGTCCCCGAGCGAGGAGACCGGCTTGCCGCGCAGCACCTTGGGCATGACCCGCGCGGCCAGATGCCCGCCGTCGGTCACACCGGGCCCGAAGAAGTCCGACGCCCGTACCTCGACCGCCTTGATCCGGCCCTGCTCATGGAGGTCCCGCGCCTGCTCCCACACGGCGGCGCGCACCCGGCCCTTGGTGCCGGTCGCCGCGAGCGGCAGCTCCTCGGTCATGGGGCCGTCCACCGGGCCGTAGCCGTAGAGGTTGCCCAGGATGACCAGGACGGCCCCGGTCGCCTCGGCGGCCGCGCACAGCGACGAGGCCAGCGGCGGCCAGTCGCTCGCCCAGCGGTGGTAGGGCGGTGCGGCACAGCTGTAGATGGCGGCCGCGCCCTGCGCGGCCTCGGTCAGTCGTGCGCTGTCCGTCGCGTCCAGCGCGACATGCTCGATGCCCGGTTCGGGGCTTCGGCCCGATGTGGTGACGACCCGTACCGAATGGCCCATTTCGGCCAGCAGCCGAGCGGTGGCCGCTCCGGCGGGCCCGAATCCTATGACGACATGAAGGCTCACGCGCGCACACTAGCGCGAGAATCTGTGGCCATTGGGGCAGTTTCCGACGCCCGTTCGGGTGCGGTGGAAGATGTCGCGATCTGGTCGGTGGCCGGTGGCGTCCGGCCGGCCGGTGGCCGGTGGCGTCCGGGCGGTGCCCCGGGGCCGGACGCCACGGCCGGACCGTTCAGCGAGCGGCGCCGGTCCCCACCGACGGCAGATAGCGCGGCGCCCGCCAGGCGTGAAGTCGCCGCTCCGCCGCGGCGCCCAGCGACAGGAGCTCGCCGTCCTCGTGGTCACCGGCCATCAGGAGCAGGCCCACGGGCAGTTCGTCCACGAATCCGGCGGGCACCGACAGGGAGGGGTATCCGGCCACAGCCGCGGGGGTCGAGGACGGGATCACGTCGTTGTCGCCCCGTGCGCAGTCGGTCGTCCAGGCGGGCGGGTTGGTCGGCGAGGCGATGGCGTCCAGGTGGTGGGTGGCCATGGTCTCGTCGATAGAACGCCGGGAGAGGTCCTTCAACTCGGCGCGCATGGCCCGGTATTCCGGGTCGGTGGTGGCAGGCGCGGCAAGAGCCTGTTCGAACAGCTCCTGACCGGCGAAGCAGGTCTGCTCCCCCGGGTGGGTGCGGTTGAATTCGATCAGCTCGGCGAGGTTGCGCGGCCCCTCACGAGTGGCGAGATAGGCGTCGATGTCCCGGTGGAACTCGCTGAGCAGCGCGGGGAATTCGAGCTCGGCCAGCCGCTGCTGATACGGCGGTGTCACCTCGACGACCTCGGCTCCCGCGGTACGCAGCCGCTTCGCGGTACGGGTCATCACGGCGTCCACCTCGGGGCCGAGCGAGGGCAGCCGCCACAGGCCGATGCGTTTGCCGCGCAGCCCGCCCGGGCTGGTCAGCTTGGACTCGCCGCGGCCGCCGCTGAGCACCGAGAAGGTGAGCGCGGTGTCGATCACGTTGCGCGCCATGGGCCCGGCGGTGTCCTGCTCGGCGGAGATCGGGACCACTCCGTCCTGGCTGACGAGGCCGAGACTGGGCTTGTGGCCGACCACCCCGTTCATCCCGGCCGGGCACACGATGGAGCCGTCCGTCTCGGTACCGATCGCCACCTGCGCCAGCGACGCGGCGAGCGCGGCGCCCGAACCGGCGGACGAGCCGCATGGGTTCCGGTCCAGTACGTAGGGGTTGTTGGTCTGCCCACCCACGGCCGACCAGCCCGAAGTCGGCTTAGCGGCACGGAAGTTGGCCCACTCGGACAGATTGGTCTTGCCGAGGATCACCACCCCCGCGTCGCGCAGTCGCGTCACCAGGGCGGCATCCGTGTCCGGCGGGCTGCCGGCCAGCGCCAGCGACCCGGCGGTCGTGGGCAGGCCGCGGGTGTTCACGTTGTCCTTGAGCAGGACCGGGATGCCGTCGAGCGGGCCGCGGGTGGCGCCGTGCCGGTGCCTGACGTCGCTGGCGGCCGCCTGCCGCAGGGCGGTCGGGTCGGTGCGCAGCACCGCGTGGATCGTGGGGTCGATGGCCTTGATCCGCCGCAGATAGGCGCTGGTCAGCGCCGACGAGGTCAGCGAGCCGCCCGCCATGCGCGCCTGGAGTTCGGGGATCGTCACGGTGTCGAGATCGACCCCGAGTCCCGTGGCGGAACCGGCCGGCGGCGCCGGAACGCCCCCGCCGGAGTCGGCGGCCTCCGCCCGCGGTTGCGGTGCGCCCGCGCAGAGCGAACCCACGACCAGCGCGGCGCTCAGGGTGGCCAGGCTCCGCTTCCTCATGACGCTCATGACCCTCATGCTCCTCATGGGGGTCAGCGGACTATAGGGCGGCGGCCCGGCGCAAGAGCCTTTCACGCACGGATCGGGGACGTTTGGCGTACACCTGAACGCGCAGAGCCGCGTACGGATGAATGCGCGGAGTCCGTGATGTGTTGAGGGCGGGTGCCCGGCACTCTGCTGCCTGTCAGGTTTACACACCATCACCCTGCGCCTTGAGGGAGCCTTTTCGTGTGGGACAAGAGTCGGTTTACCCGACGTGCCGGCCTGAAGGCCGCGTTGGCCACGGCCATCGCAGCACCTCTTGCGAGTGCGGCTCTCCCTGCGCCATCCGCATGGGGAGTCGAGAGCCAGAGCCCCAACTGCAGATCATGACGTACAACCTTGAAGGTCAGGGCACCACGGGGCCGAAGTGGTCGAAGCGCAGGCCGGTGGCGAAGGCGATGTTACGGCAGGCACAGCCGCATATTGTGGGCACTCAGGAAGGCGCCACCTACCGGCAGGTGAGCCAGGTCGGCCGTGACCTCGGAGAGAACTACCGCTGGCTCGGCGAGGGTGCTGAGGGCGGCCGCAACGGCACGATCAATGCGATCTTCTACGACGTCCGCCGTCTGCAGGTCGTCGATCACCACACGTTCTGGCTCTCGGGCAATCCCCACACGGTCGGCTCGAACACATGGGGCGGCCAGCACGTCCGCACGGCCACCTGGATCCTCTTCAAGGACAAGCACGACGGGGGACGAAAGTTCTACGTACTCAACACCCACTTCGACAACGGACCCCAAAGCCAGGACGTCCGCCTGAAGAGTGCCGCTCTCATCGGTGACTGGATCTCCAACCGTCCCCCCTCCAGGCCATTTCTCGTGACCGGTGACTTCAACTCCGTCGCCCACGACAACCGGGTCTACACCAGGCTGCTCAACCGTGGCGGACTCGTCGACACCTGGGACACCGCCGCCACGCGGGCCAACGCCTACGGCACGCACTGTGGCCATCGCCAAAAGCCACTCGTGCCGAACGGCGACCGCATCGACTGGATCCTCTCCGACCCTATGGTCACGACCGATCACACCGAGACCAATATCTTCACCAAGAACAACCTGCGCCCCAGCGACCACTTGGCCGTGCAGGCCTGGGTCCGCCTACGATGAGCTCCGGGCGAGCGGGTCATGGTGCGGGCCCGATGGTCTAGGGCTGGTGGCCGACCGCCTCCGCGTAGAACGAGCGGTCCACGACCTGGTGCTCGGGCAGGGGGTCGCCCTCGACCACCCCGGCGGTGGCGTACGCCTTCTGCAGCCGGTCCACCGTGCCCGCGCGAATCTCCCAGTCCATGCGCAGCGACGGCACGGCGGCCAGTGTGTCCGGCTCGGTCTTGAGCGCTTCGCCGAGGTCGTCGAGGAACGCCGTGTCCTTCTTGTAGTCCCCGGCGAAGTAGGTGTTGACGGTGCGGATGTAGGCGCGCAGGAACGCCACGCCCGCGTCCGGGTCCTCGGTCAGCAGATCGGGGCCGAACAACAGCCCGCCGAGCGGTTCGCCGCGCGGCTGGCCGCCGAGGAAGGCGTAGTCCGCGTCGCCGTCCACCTGGCGCCACACCGGGTCGAGCAGCCATGCCGCGTCCACTCCACCGTTCTTCAGCGAGGTGAGGACCTCGGCCGGGCCGAGCTGCTGGAAGCGGACGCTGTCCACGTCGGCCTTGTGCGCGGAGAGCACCTTCTCCATCGGATACATGATGACCGAGCCCTTGCCGATGAGCGTGCCGACCGTGCGGTCCTTGAGGCTGACCTCGTCCGCCCTCTCCCCCGGTTTCAGCCTGGTCCAGAAGCCACTCTTGGAGCCGGGCGCGGGGGTGAAGTTGCCGGCGACCCAGCGAATGGCGAACCCCTGGCGGATGCCGTTGAGCACGGCGGCCTCCGGCGCCGCGTACTGGACGTCGATATCGCCCTTGGCGAGCAGCGGAAGCGCGTCCGGGGTGGGCAGCAGCTTCAGTTCGACATCGAGCTTCTCCTTGCTGAACTCGCCCTTCGCCATGGCGATCCGCAGCGGCGCGAGGTACTCGGCGGTCAGCGTGCTGGCGGAAACGACGATCTTCGTCTTCTTCTTCAGCGGCTTCGGCGCGGGCGCGCCAGGCGCGCAACGGGCGGGCGCGCGGGCGGCGGACGCGGCGGCGGGGTCGGTCCAGCCCTTGGCGCAGCCCGCCACCGGGGTGATCGGGCGAGGCCCCGCCGATGTGCCCGAGCGCGCCGACTCCGAGGTCTGCGCGTCGCAGGCGGCGAGGGAGCCGAGGACGCCGAACAGGATCACGCCCGTGATCAGGGCGCGGGCGAGGGAGGGTCTCCGGGCCATGGGGGCCGCCTTCCGGGGCTGGGGGTCGGAGCCGGGGTGAGGGTCAGGGCCGGGGTGAGGGTCAGGGCCGGGGTCGGCCGCGGTCCCGCGGCGCCCAGGGGGTGAGCCGACGGCCGATGAAGCGGACGAGTTCGGAGAAGACCACGCCGAGCACGGCCACGCAGACGATGCCGACGAACATCACGTCGTTCTGGAACAGCGTCCGCGAGTCGAAGATCAGATGGCCGAGGCCGTCGTTCGCGGCGATCTGCTCGGAGGCGACGATGACCAGCACCGCCACTCCGGACGCGACCCGCATGCCGACCAGGACCTGTGGCAGCGAGGCGGGCAGCAGGACATGGCGGAACATCTGCCAGGGACCGGCGCCGAACACCTGCCCGGCCTCCCGGTAGCCCTCGGCGACGCCCATCACGGCGGCCATCGTGGAGATCCATACGAAGAAGAAGACGGTGGTCGCGACCAGCGCGATCTGAGGGCCCTCACCGAGGCCGAACATATTGAGGAACACGGGGAGCAGCGCGAGCTTGGGCACCACGTACAGGGCGTCGAGCAAGGGCTCCAGCGCGGCGCGGACCATCCGCAGCGCGCCCATCACCAGCCCGAAGAGATAGCCCGCGGCCGTGCCGAGCGCGTACCCGGCGACCACCCGCTGGAGCGTGGCCCATACGTCCGGCCACAGCTTGCCGTCGGCGGCGCGCTGCCAGCCGTCCGCCGCGATGGTGGACGGCGCGGGGTAGATACGCGAGTCGATCCAGTGCTGATCCGCGGCCAGTTGCCACAGCAGGATCAGCGCGGAGGGCACGGCGAGGGCGAGGGCGAGCTCGATGCCGCGGCGCCGTCGGTGGGCGCGGACGGGATCGCGCTCCCCCGGTCCGGGGCGCCGCACCAGCACGGTCTCGGCGGGCCCGCCGTCCACCGCGCCGGGACGGGCGGTCGGGGCCGAGGGGGCCGTGCTCTCGCCCTTCATGAGGGCTTCCCCACCGGGTCCGCCGGGCGGCGGCACCGGCCCCGGCCCGCTGGACCTCGTCGCGCAGCAGCTCCCACAACTCGGACTGCAGCGCGGCGAACCGGGGAGCGCGGCGCATCGCCCCGGTGCGCGGGCGGTCGAACGGCGGGCGGCGTTCGGCGATCACCCTGCCGGGCCTGGCCGACATCACCACCACCCGGTCCCCGAGCACGATCGCCTCCTCCAGGCTGTGGGTGACGAACAGCGCGGTGGTACGGGTCGCCTGGCACACCGCGAGCAGCTCGTCCTGGAGGATGGTGCGCAACTGGGCGTCGAGCGCGGCGAACGGTTCGTCCAGCAGCAGCACCTCCGGCTCCACGGCGAGCGCGCGGGCGATCGCCACGCGCTGCCGCATCCCGCCCGACAGGGTGGCGGGGTAGGCGTCGGCGAAGTCGGCGAGACCGAGCCGGGCCAGCCAGTCCCTGGCCCGCGCGTCGGCGGCCTTGCGTGGTACGCGCTGCACATCGAGGCCGAAGCGGACGTTGGCCAGCACGGTCTTCCAGTCGTAGATCCCGTAGTCCTGCGGGATCATCGCGGCCGGATGGCGCCGGCCCGCGCGCAGCTCGACCTCACCGCCGCTGGGACGGACGAGTCCGGCGACGATGCGCAGGAACGTTGACTTGCCGCAGCCGGACGGGCCGACGATGCAGCAGAACTCCCCGTGCTGGATGTCCATATCGAGTGGTCCGAGGGCGTGCACCTGCCGGGTTCCGTGCCCGAAGGTGCGGGTCACCGCGCGGGCACGTACTTTCGGCGCGGTCCCGGGTGTGGTGTGCGGCTCCACCCGTAACTCCTGATCCGGTTCGGCGGGTGTCGTGCGACAACGGCTGCGCGCACCACCTCACGATATGACGGACCGTCAGATGCGGGCAAGAGTCGCGGAACGACTTGCGAACTCAGGACAGGCGGCGGCACAGCAGCGCGTCCGGGCCCCCGGAGCTGCCCACGCGCGTGGTGAAGGCGACCCCGGCGGTGTACTCGTCGGACGCGCACTGGCCCTTGTAGGCGCCGTGGGCGAAGTCGCCCCCGGCGGCATCGGCGGGCCGGTTGTCCGACCGGTCGAACCACACGGTGCGTCCCGTGGTGCCGAGCGGGGTGCGGGCCGGGGCGCACAGTGCGGCGGACATCCGGCCGCCGCGGCGGCTGTAGCCGATCAGGAACTGGTCCGAGGGGCACTGGAACTTGGTGTAGCCGGAGGCCCAGTCGCCACCGGAGGGCACATACCCCTCGTCCGTGACGACCGTATGGGCGGTGCCGGGCGCGCGCGGGTCGTCGGCGCCGGTGTCGGTGCACAGTCCGCGCCCGGCGGTGTGGCTGAGGCCGATCAGCCGCAATCCGTCGGGGCAGGCGGCCTTGTGGGCACCCGGATCCCAGTCGCCGTGGGCCCGCTCGATCAGCGACTGCACCTGGTCGCCGTGGTCGGTGGCCCGCCGGGGTGGTAGCGGGGCGGCCGGGGACGTGCGAGTCCCGTCAGATACCTGATTGGCTGCTCCCCCTCCCTGGAGGGAGAGGATTCTCTCCTTCAGGGCTGAGTGGGGATTTCTAGCTCACGCTGCCAGGCGGGGCAGCGCCCCGTCTGGACTTCCACGATCAGCACTAGCCGGGTTCAGACCAGCCCGGACCAGCATCACGCGGGCGGAGTTCTTATCCCGGGGGGATACGGCTCCGCACGCGGTGCAGGCATACATTCGCTCTGAGAGAGGTAGTGCGTGCTTGGTTCTCGCTCCGCACTGCGCACAGTCCATCGTGGTGTGCATGGGGTGTACCAGGTACACGGCGCGGCCGTGCTTGCGGCCCATCTCGATCAACGCCCCCTTGGTAGCCGAGATGGCGGCGTCAGCCGCCTTGCGGGCCATCGACGTCTTCGCAAGAAACTTCGGGCGGAAGTCCTCCACCGCGATGGCATCATGGTCCCGGACAACCTTCTTGGCCCACTTACGGGCAGTATCCTGCCGCTGCCGGGCCACCTTCTTGTGCAGCTTCGCCGTCCGCTGCTTCGCCCGTCGGTATCCCTTCGACTCCGCCTGCCCCCTCGCAGGCTTGCGCCTAGCCATCATGCGCTGATAGCGGGCGAGCTTCCGCGCCGCGGTCCTGCCGTGCTGGGCGTGCGGGAGATCGTGGGCGTCGGACGTGGTGGTCGCGGTCTCCTTCACTCCCCAGTCGATTCCGATGGCGGCGCCAGTCTCGGGCAACGGATCGACGGTGGCGGGAACGACGAACGAGGCATGCCACGCGCCCGTGCTGTCCTGGTAGACGCGGACGCTGGACGGGTCGGCCGGGAGTTCCCGCGACCACACCACGGTCAGCACGATGCCCCCGGCCAAGTGCAGACGGCCCTCTTTGAGGCGGAAACCGCGCCGGGTGTAATTGAGGGTCGGCAGCGCCTCGCGCTTTTTCTTCCAGCGTGGCATCCCGGCCCGCTGACGCATCGGCAGGCATTCGCGGATGTCCTTTTGAGCCTTGGCCTTCGACTTGCCGAAATCCCGGATCAACTGCTGCTGAGGGACGCTGGAGCCCTCACGAAGCCACGGCGTGGTCTTGCGTGCCTCGGTCAGCATCTTGTCCAACTGGGCTGGGCCACAGGTCCGCTTATCGGCGCCCTCGGGCCGGGTCTTGTTCCAGACGTGCGTCTGCCTGGACTTCGCGACGCATTCGTTCCAGATCCACCGGCACCGATCCCACTCGCCCATCAGGGCTGTGCGGGCGGTGGACGACACGCGAATCCGGAACGTCCACCGGGCATGCCCGGCATCCTCGACTGTCGCTGCGGTCGTCATGCACGTCAATCTATCTGGAAGGACTGACAGTGATGATTGCTCTGGCTCCGCCATCATCGTCCAGACGGCGGGCGATCAGCCCAGCCGCTCGACCACCAGCCGCGCCCCCTGCGTCTCGGCGGAGGATGGACCGGTCTCCAGCATCAGCTCTCCGGGCTCGACGGCGAGGCCGAGGTCCCGGGTGACGGAGCCGAGGGTGTCGGCGTCGATCGCGAACACGGCGTCGGCCTCCTCCCCGGCTGCAGGTCGAGGCGGGCGAATCCGCGCAGCTCGCGGACGCGGGGCCAGGAGGAGCCGCCCGACAGCCGCCGCAGATAGAGCTGGACCGTCTCGCGCACCGGCCGCTCGCCAGTGTTGCGCACGGCGACCCGGCAGATGAGGGTGGGATCGTCCGGGGTCACCCGGGCGCGGGAGAGCCGTGGCGGCGCGTAGGCGACCGTGGTGTACGACAGGCCGTGGCCGAAGGCGTATCGGGCGGTGGCGGGCTGGTCCACATAGCCGCGGTAGCCGTGGTCCTTGGCGTTGTAGAACACCGGAAGCTGCGCGGCCGACCGGGGGATCGACACCGGCAGCCGCCCCTCGGGCCCGGCCGCGCCGAACAGCACATCGGCCACGGCCCGTCCGCCCCACGGCCCCGGATACCAGGCGCTCAGCACCGCCCCGGCCGTGCCGGAGAGGTCGGGCAGGGCGTGCGGACGGCCCTGGACGAGGACCACGACGACCGGCACGCCGGTGGCCGCCACCGCGTCCAGCAGCGCCAACTGCCCGTCGGGCAGGCGCAGATCGGCCAAATCGACGCCCTCGCCGCACGTCATCCCGGCGGGGTTGGCCGAGGTCACGACGGCCGCGCCATTGGTGTCGAAGGAGGTGTCGCCCGAGCGCGCGCTGGACCCGCCCAGGACGAGGACCGCGATGTCCGCCGCTGCCGCCAGCGCGGCCGCCTCGGGGACACCGGAGAGGTCGCCGCCGACCAGATCGCACCCGGGCGCGTAGCTGACCTCGGTGTCCGGCGGGGCGGCCGACCGGATGCCGTCCAGGACCGTGACATGGTCGGAGTCGGGCCGTTGCGGGGCGGTGTAGTCGCCGATCTGCTGGGCGATGGAGTCCGCGTTCGGGCCGAGGACGGCGATCCTGCGGATGGAGGGCGCCAGTGGCAGGACTCCCCCGTCGTGGGCGAGCAGTGTGATGGACGCGCGGGCGATGCGCTCGCTCAACTCGCACGGATCGGGGCGCTGTTCCGCAGCGGGCGTATGCGGCTCGGGGCGCTGTTCCCCGGTACGCGCATAGGGCTGCTCGAAGAGGCCCAGCCGGAACTTGAGCGCCAGGACCCGGGCCACGGCGGTGTCCAGGGTCCGCTCCGTGACAAGCCCCTGGGCGACCGCCTCGGCCAGCCGCGGAAAGCAGGCGTCCCAGAGGCTCAGATCGCATCCGGCGTTCAGGGCCAGGGCGCCCGCGGCCACCGGGTCGCCCGTGAGCCGGACCAGCCGGTCGACGGCGGCGCCGTCGGCCATCACGATGCCGTCGAACTCCAGCCGGTCCCGGAGGAGTTCGGTCAGCAGCGGACGGCTGGCGACACAGGGCAGACCGTCGAATTCGTTGTAGGCCGCCATCACCCCGGCGGCCCCGGCGCGGATCCCGGCCCGGGCCGCCGCCAGATGGATCTCGTGCATTTCGCGGGCGCCCAATTCGGTGGCCGCGCTGTTGCGTCCGCCGACCGTGGCCCCCTGTCCGGCGAAGTGCTTGAGCACAACGGCCACGTCGGCGGTGCGCATGCCCCGCACCAGCGCCTCGGTGAGCCGCCCCGCCAGATACGGGTCCTCGCCGAAGCACTCCTCCGCACGGCCCCAGCGCGGGTCGCGCACCAGGTCGAGGGCGGAGACGAGCGCCACATGGCCGCCCCGCGCCCGCACCTGCGCGCCGACCGCGGCCGCCGCCGCCTCGTAGAGTCCGGGGTCCCAGGTGGCGCCGACGGCGAGGTTGACCGGCAGCACCGTGCCGTCCAGGGCCTGGTGGCCGTGGGGAACCTCCTCGACGAACAGCACCGGAATGCCCAGCCGGGTGTTCTCCACGATGTGCCGCTGCACCGCGTCGGCGACCCGCGCCCCGTCCGCCGCCGTGATGCCGTCGGCGAGGCCGACGCCGGACCACGCGTCGGCGCGCTGCAGCCCGTACAGGGCGCCCATCCCGTCGTACGCGGCGACCTCGGCGCGGAAGGCGCCGGTGAGCCGGTGGCCGTCGCCGTCCCGCTCATAGGCGTGCCAGCCGTACATGCGCTGGTTGACCTGGCCGACCTTCTCGGTGAGCGTCATGCGCCCCAGCAGATCGCGGACCCGCTCGGCCACGGGTGCGGCGGGGTCGCGGTAGAGGTGGCCGGTCACCGCAGCTCCAGGACGTGCACCCCGTACGGGGCGAGCGACACCTCCGCGACCGGTGCGCCGGAGGCGAGGTCGCGCAGGGCGCCGTCGGCGTCGGGGCGGACGGTGAGCTCCTCGGCGCTCTGGCTGACCAGCCATACGAAGCGGCGCCCGTCGTCATGGACGAGGAGGTCCGCGCCGACATGGGGGCTGTCGACCGTCACCGGGCGGCGGGCCCCGGCGACGTCGGCGAGCGCCGCGTACAGCCGGTGGGTGTCCTCGGGGTTGGCCCGCGCGGTGCGGGCGGCCATGTGCTCCAGGGGGTAGGTGGCCAGGACGGTGCGGCCGCGCCCGGTGTCGTGCACCAGGAGGGCGGGCCGGCCGTGGGCGTCGACGGCCACCACCCGGGCGTCCCGCGGAACGACCGGCAGATACGCCCGGCTGTCCTCGTTGCCCGCGACGGGGAAGCGCAGCGAGGTCCCGGCCGCGAGCCCGCCGAAGTCCTCGGTGAACGTCATCTCCAGGACGTCGTCCTCGATGGGCTCGGCGACACCGTAGGAGAGCTGCAGTTCGACGCCGAACAGCCCGTCCAGGTCGTCGAACCACGGGCCGCGGGTCCCGGGGTACTCGCCGGAGCAGAACGAGAGGTAGACCGTGGCGCCCGCGCGGGCGCGGCGCTCGAGCTCACGCCGGGTGCGGGTGGTGAGCTGGCGGGTGGCCGGCAGCAGATACAGGGCGGCGTCGCCGGGCAGTCCGTCGGCCTCCCGGGTGAAGCCCACCGGCAGGTCGGCGGCGCGGGTGGCGACATAGCTCTGGTGCAGGGAGGTGAAGATCAGCGGGCGGTCGGCGGGCCTGCTGTAGGGGTAGCCGCGCTCCAGGAAGGCGGGCACGACCAGCGCCGCGTCCGCGTCGGCGCGGCGGCAGTGTGCGAAGTCCACGTCCTTCAACACCTCGGCGAACGCGGCGAGTTCGAGCAGTGGCGCCTTGGGGGCACCGATGCTGTCGGTGATGCCGAAGTGCATCTCGAAGGGGTGGTGGTCGTACGGCGAGCGGTCCCACAGGTCGTCGTAGTCGGTGTTGTTCCAGGCGATCCAGCCCGTGGCCCCGCCGAGCAGGGAGTTGTGGAGGGTCTGCCGGTAGTAGACGGCCGCGTTCCGGTCGGAGACGGTGTCCGTGGAGAGGCCGAACTCCTCCAGGACGACGGGCTGTCCGGTGACCGACGCCAGTTCGCACTCGAAGGCGGCGCGCAGATGCTGACGGGGCCGGTCGGTGTCCGAGCGGTACACATGCGGGCCCACGAAGTCCACGTACTCGGCGGTCTCGCGCAGTGAGAAGCCGTTGTCGCGGCCGGTGACCTCGATGCCCCACGCGCCGTCGCCGAGGGAGACCGGCTGGGTGCCGCCGGCCGCCCGTACGGCGTTGCACATGGCCTGTGCCCAGGCGGTCACCACATCGGAGGAGGGCGGATCCACCTGGTAGATCCGGCCGTAGCCGGGCATCTCATTGGTGATGAGCCAGCCCGTGACGGCGGGGTGGTCCTTGAAGCGGCGGGTCATCTGGGACACGAACCACGCCTGGCGGCCGACCATCCACACGTCCTCGTAGAGGTCGCGGCCGCCGCGCCAGGCGGGGTCCCAGTTCTCGCCCGACATGTGTCCGACGATGAAGGTGGGCACCGTCCCCATGCCGATCTCGGTGTGGGCGTCGAGGAAGTCGCGGAAGCGTTCGCACAGCGTCTCGTCGACGTGGTCGGGCTGCGGATGGAAGTCCGGCCAGTAGAAGAACGACCGGGTCATCGTCAGGCCGTGCTCGTGCAGCACCCGCAGCTCCGCGCGGACCGTCTTCGGGTCGTAGTCGCGCCACATCAGGGGCCCGCCGGTGCGGGACCAGAAGTTGGCGCCGAGCCAGGGCAGGACGGCGGGGTGGTGGATGAGCTGGGCGCTGTGGCGTCGCATGGTCCTTCTCGGGTGTCGGTGGTGCGGGTGGGGGGTGGATGTGAGTGTCAGCCGGGGGCGGGCCCGGTGGACTCGCGGACGACCAGCCGCGGCCGGTCCTCGAGCACCGTCTCCTCGACGTCCTCGCCGCAGCGTGCCAGGAGCAGCCGGGCGGCGGACGCGCCGACCCGCCGCACCTGCTGGTCGACCGTGGTCAGCCGGGGGTGCAGCCAGCGGCCGAGCGTCAGGTTGTCGTAGCCGACGACGGACAGATCGTCGGGGACGCGCAGCCCGCCGCGCTGGGCGGCGCCGATGCCGCACATGGCCATGGAGTCGTTGGCGTAGACGATCGCCGTGGCGCGGTCGGCGGGCTCCAGCAGGGCCTGGGTGGCGGCGACGGCGGACACTTCGGTGAAGTCGGTGTGCAGGACCGCGTAGGGCCGCAAGCCCGCTTGTTTGAGGGCCGTCTCGAAGACACCGCCGCGCAGCCGGGTGTGCCGCAGGTCGGCGGGGCCGGCCACATAGGCGATGCGCCGGTGTCCGAGGTCGAGCAGATGGCGGACGACCTCCTCGACGGCGGCGTCCTGGTGGCCGAGGCCGATGCGCGGCACGGCGGCGGCGCGGTCGGGGGGACCGAGCAGCACGGCGGGCAGGCCGAGGCGGGCCAGCAGGGCGGGGCGCGGGTCATCCGCGCGGGCGTCGGTCAGGACGGCCCCGTCGACGCGGCCTTCTGCCGCCAGCCGCTTGTAGAGGGCGTTCTCCTCCTGCGCGCCCGCGACCAGGTGCAGCAGCAGACCGTAGCCGCGGGGCGCCAGTTCGCCCTCGATGCCGGTGATCAGCTCGCTGAAGTGCGGGTCCGCGCCGAGCACATCGGTGGGGCGCCGGACGACGAGGGCGAGGGTGCGGGTGCGGGCGCTGCGCAGGGCGGCGGCGGACGCGCTCGGCGACCAGCCGAGCTCCATCGCGGTGTCCAGGATGCGCGCCCGGGTCGCCTCCGACAGCCGGCCCTTGTCGTTGAACGCCTGGGACACGGCCGCGGTCGACACCCCGGCGGCGGCCGCCACCTGCTTGATGGTGGGACGCCGTCCCTGCTTCACCGTGGGCGTGCTCACGCCTTGACCGCCCCGTTGATGAGCGCCTCCTGCATGCGCTTCTGGAGCACCGTGTAGACGACCCAGACGGGGACCAGGGTCAGTACGGTACCGGCGGTGAGGACGCCGTAGTCGGTGCCGGTGATGGCCTTCAGGGTGGGCAGGGCCACCTGCACGGTGCGCTGTTCGGGGTCGGGGCCGATGATGATCAGCGAGTACAGGTACTCGTTCCAGAAGGTGAGGAAGTTCAGCAGGAGCACGGTCGCGATGCCGGGCAGGCACATCGGTATGTAGATGTGCCGCAGCACCGTGTAGGTGGACGCCCCGTCCATCCGGGCGGCCTCCTCCATCTCCCTGGGGATGGTCCGCATGAACTGCACCAGGATCACCACCGACAGCGGCATCGCCGTCGCGGGCAGGAAGAAGACCATGAACAGCCGGGTGTGGAACAGCCCGGTGGCGGCGGCGAGCAGGAAGGTGGGGAAGAGCGCCGCGAACGTGGGGATCAGGAAGCCCAGCGAGAAGATCTTCTCCATCGCCGAGGCGAGCCGGCTGGTCGAGCGGGCGAGCGCGAACGCCGCGGGCAGCGCCAGCAGCAGGGTCAGCGCCAGCGCGAGGACCGTCACCAGCGCCGAGTTGACGACGGCCGTCCCCAGGTCGGCGCTGTCGTAGGCGGTGCGGAAGTTGCCGAAGCCGAAGGACGAGGGCAGCGCGAAGGGGTGGGCGAAGATCTCCTCGTTGCTTTTGAACGCGGAGGCGAGGAAGTAGTAGAGCGGCACGATCAGCAGCACCGCGTAGGTCCACACCAGGAGGTGTGCGGGCAGCCAGCGTTTGCCGAGTTTCATGGTGAGCCGCCTTCGGGTCAGTAGTTCTGGCGGAACGCGCGGCGGATGGTGAGCAGCCCGACGAGCCCGGCCAGGAAGAGGATGACGCCGACGGTCTGGCTGTAGCCCAGGTCGGCCGCGATGAACGCCTTCTGGTAGACGAGGAAGGACAGCGTCGTGGACGAACTGCCGGGACCGCCCTGGGTGAGCAGCAGCACGTGCTGGGCCGAGCCGAAGAGGGTCCACAGGAACTGCAGCATGGTGACGACGCCGACATAGTCGCGGATCACGGGGAAGTGGATGCGCCACATGGTCCGCCAGTGCCCGGCCCCGTCGAGCTGCGCCGCCTCGCCGAGGTCGTCCGGGACACTGTCGAGCCGGGCGGCGAACAGGACGGCGGTGAAGCCGATCCCGCTCCACACGTCCAGGGCGATGAGACAGGCCAGGGCCGTCGAGGGCGAGGCGAGCCAGGCGTCGGTGAGCGAACCGAGCCCCACCGACTGCAGCGCGCCGTTGGCCAGCCCGTCCGGGGACAGCGCCGCGTAGAACACCATCGCCTTGGCGGGGGTGGAGATCAGGCCGGGGATGAACAGCAGATAGCGGATGACGCGGTGCCCGGGCGGCTTCTGCGCCACGTAGTAGCCGAGCATGTACGCGCACACGATCATGATGGGCAGCGCCACCGCCAGCTGGACGGCGGTGTTGCGCACCGCGTCCCAGAAGACGGGGTCGTCGAGGACCGTGCGGACGTTGCCGAGACCGGCGAAGGACACCGGCTGGAGCATGCCCGGCCAGTGCAGGACGGCGATCACGAAGATGGCGATCACCGGGCCGATCATGAAGACCGCGTACCAGACCAGCGCCGGGACGGCGAGGATCGTGCCGCCCTGCCGGGGCGTGCCGATACGGGCCGTGGTGGAGGGCGGTGCGGGCCGGCGGACCGCGGCCCCGCCCGGGGTCGGCGTCAACGTCGTCATGAGGTGGCTCCCGTGGAGTCGGGCTCGGGATATGAGTGAGCGGGCGGGCGGTTCACGCGGAGCGGTACGCGGTCTCGAGCGCGGCGCGGACCTTCGCGGCGCTGGTGCCGCGGGTGAAGGACGTGCTGGTCGCGGTGATCAGCGGCTGGGCGGCGGCGGGCGGGACGTACACATCGGGCAGCAGCGCCTGGCTGACGGCCCCGCCCAGCCGCTGGGCCGCGGCGACCAGCGGGAAGTCCGTGCTGAGGGTGTCGGAGCGCAGCGCCATGTCGCGGCCGCTCTCCTTGATGAACCGGGAGACGGTGTCCGGCCGGTACATGAAGCGCAGGAACTTCTCGACGGCGTCGATCTTCTTGGTGCCGTTCGGGCTGATCCAGAACCCGATGAGGGTGTAGGTCCGCAGGATGGTGGGCTTGTCGTGGACGGCGCCGCCGGTCAGGGGCCAGCCGCCGACCTCGGTGTGCCGGGCCACTTTCTCGGGCACCTTGGCCAGCGCCGAGGACATCGCCGACTCGATCGCCGCGGCCTGGGTGTTGAACTGCGTGGTCATCGTGTCCGAGGTGAGGCCCTGCGCCTTGTCGGCGAAGACGCCCGCGTCGCGCAGCGTCACGAAGTAGTCGATGCCCTCCCGGGCGCCCCTGCTGCCGAAGTCCCCCGTGGTGTAGGCGTGCCGGGCCTCGTCCTCGGTGAGGAAGGTCTGGATGATCTGGGCGAGCAGTTTCTGCCCGGTCCAGTCGTTGCCGCCCACGGTCACGGGCGCGATCCCCTTGGCGCGCAGCTTGCGGGCCGCGGCGATCAGCTCATCGCCCGTGGTGGGTATCGCGTCGACGCCCGCGCGGTCCAGCAGGGCCCGGTTGAAGGCGATCGGCCAGTTGGTGGCGAAGTAGGGGAAGGCCCGCACCCGGCCCTTGGCGTCGGTCCACTCGGCCAGGGCCCGCGGGAGCACGCGGTCGCGCAGCCCCCAGTCGTCCAGGTAGCCCTTGACATCGACGGTGGCGCCGACGTCGGTCCATGCCAGCGTCTTGTCGTAGAGGTTGACCATGACGACGTCCGGCTCCTTGCGGGCCAGCCGCGAGGTCTCGTAGACCTGCGCGAGGTCGTCGCCGTTGATGAGGTTCTTGACCTTGAGTCCCGGATTTTCCTTGCGGAACCGGTCGAGGGCCGCGAGGTAGGTCGGCGATCCCGGCGCGGTGGTGCCCAGCTGGCTGTGCACGACGAGGGTATCGGGATCGGAGTCCGCTCCCGTCAGTGCGGAGCAGCCGGACAGGCCAGGCAGGACGGTCGCGGCGGCCAGGCCGGAACCGGTGGCGAGGAAGCCGCGCCGAGTCAGCGGTGAGTGCACTGCGGGGGTCTCCAACCAGGCGGTTAACGAGTGGTTAATCGATCTACCTCGAGGGTGAGAGGAATGTAGGAGCCACTTCGCCTCTGGTCAAGCCCTTGCCGGGGCCGAAAAACACCGGCGCCGGGACGGCGCGTACGGAAAAGCGGAACGGCGCCCACCGGGAGGTCCCGATGGGCGCCGAAGCCGAGCTCCGTGTGATGGCGGCGGTGCGACCGTCCGCGCGGGCGCTATTCCCAGGCCCGCCGTATCGGGGCGCCGGGGTCCGCCACCTGCGTCCATGTCCCGGCGATGCGCATGGTCGTCCGGCGCACGCCGTCGTACGGCGGCCAGCCGGGGTCGCCCGTCCTCGCGAACCGGATCCAGGTGGCGTGGAGGCGGGACGCGAGGCCGGCGGGCGGCTCGGCCGGGCCCAGGAGCGCCTCGGGGCCATGGAGCCGCGGCAGATCGGTGCGGTCGAACACGAACGGCAGCTCCATGACATGCGTGGCGCCGAGCTGCCCGTCCAGGGCCCGCGACCGCCAGGCGAACTCATAGACGTGTGTCCGCGCCGAGGGCTGCTGGGCATGGGCTGCCGCGAGCCGCCGCGTTCCCGCGCCGAACAGGGCGTCCGTCATGATGGCGGCCCGCAGCTCCCCGGCGGACGCCCCGGGCCGCTCGCGGCGGTAGACCTCCACCAGTTGCTCCGGGGCGGGGTGGGAGCGTGCCGCCACGGCGTGGACGTCCTCCTCGGCCGAGGACGCCAGGTGGCCGAGCGGGGCCAGATAGAGGTTGCCCTCCTCGGCGTTGGTGCCGAGCAGCAGGTCGATGTCCGCGCCGCGGCCGGCGGCCACGGCCTCGGCCGGCTGCTGGTCCAGGACGAGGCTGAACGGGCTCAGGCCGATCAGCGGGTCGTAGTGCCCGTCGACGGTGAGATCGATGCCCGCGAGGTGGGGCATGGCCTCGACGAAGCGCTCGTCGGGGACCGACGCCAGCGCCTCCGCGGTGGGGGCGGTCCCCAGGATGCGGGCGAGTTCCCGGGTGACCCGGTCGGCCTGGGCGGGGGCGAACGCTCCCAGGCCGTTGCCGCTCTGGATGATCGCCCGCTGGAAGAGACCTTCGGCCCGTGGGTCGGCCACCACCGCGCCCACGATCGTGGCGCCCGCCGACTGCCCGAAGAGCGTCACCCGGGACCGGTCGCCGCCGAAGGCCGCGATGTTCTCCTCGACCCAGCGCAAGGCCGCGATCACATCCAGCAGACCCCGGTTGTCGGGGGCGTCGGGGAGGTGCAGGAAGCCGGGTACGCCGAGCCGGTAGTTGAGGGTGACCAGGACGACGCCGTCACGGGCGAAGCCGGTGCCGTCGTAGAGCGCCGACCGGGTGGACCCGGCCACGAATCCGCCGCCGTGCACGAACACCATCACGGGGAGGTCGTCGCGTGTGGTGTCGGGCGTCCAGACGTTCACCGCGAGGTAGTCCTCGCCCGGGACCCAGCCCTGCCCGAAGTACGGGGACATATCGAGGTCGCCGAACGCGTCGCGCTTGGGCTGCGGTGCCGTGGGGCCCTCGGCGGTGGCATCCCGGACACCGTCCCACGGCGGGTGGGGCACCGGCGGGGCGAACCGGGCGGCGCCCCGTGGCGGGGCGGCATAGGGGATGTGCCGGAAGACGGTGGCGTGCTCCTCCCGGCGGCCGCGGACGGCGCCTTGGGAGGTGGCCACGATGGGGGCGAAGGTGTTCGTCATATGCTCGGTGTTTCTCTTTCTCGGTCTCGCTCCGGTCCGATCACAGACGGTCCGGATCACAGACGGTCCGGGGCCGCAGACGGTCCGGGGTCACAGGCGCGCGAAGGCCGCCCATTCCTTGATGGCGAACCCGTCGCCGTCGCGCCGCACCTCCGCGGCCCCATGACCGCCCAGGTGTGCGGGGAAGACCAGGGTGTTCTCCTCGGCCGCCCGGCCGAGGAGCCGGCGGCGGGTGGCGCGGGATTCGGCCGGGTTCTCGCAGAAGCAGCTGTTGGTGTCGGGAGCCGCGATCTGCACCGGGCTGTGCAGCAGGTCCCCCACGAAGAGCGCGCGATCGCCGCGGGAATCGAGAGCGAGCACGGACGAGCCCGGGGTGTGTCCGGGGGCGATTTCCAGTCGCAGATTGGCGTCGATGTCGAGACCGCCGTCCCACAGCAGCGCCTTGCCCGCTTGATGGACGGGCGCGACGGAATCCTCGAAGACATTCTGATTGCCCCGGCCGAGCAGCGACTTGTGCTCATTCTCCGGATTCCAGAACTCGAAGTCACGCTCGGGGAGAATATAGGTGGCGTTCGGGAACGTCGGAACCCACTGGCGGCCGTCGAGGCGGGTGTTCCAGCCCACGTGGTCGACGTGCAGATGTGTGTTGATCACGATGTCGACGTCCTCCGGACCCACCCCGGCCCTGGCGAGATTCCCCAGGAAATCGGTGTTCAGATAGCTCCACACCGGCGCGTAGGGCCGGTGCTTGTGGTTGCCCACACCGGTGTCGACCAGAATGGTCTTGCCCTCACTGCGCAGGACCCAGGTCTGAATCGCGGACCGCACATTGTCGGTGTCGGGATCGTAGAAGTCCGGGACCAACCAGGACGCATTGTCCTCCCAGACCTCCTCCGGGCTTTCCGGGAAGAATGCCCGGGGGGTCAGGTCGACCGGGCCGTAGTATTCCTCGACGCGTGTGATGGTGACATCGCCCAGCGTTATCTGCTGCATGGATATTCGCCTCGTGGGTCAGAAAGTCGATTTCCAGCAGAATCCTCGCCGGAGGGGTCCGGGGACGGTATCCGTCACCTGACTGCACCTGCTCTCCGAGACGGCCACGTGACCGATAACACGTCACCGCCGCTCCGAAAATTTTTCGGTGACCAGCCCGGAAAGATCCTCTTTACGGTCGACAGCGGCACGTACACACCGAAGACCAGCAGTTCAAGGGCGACGAGACGAAGGAACCAGCGAGCGCTTCTACCGGAAGAGTTCCGGAAGAAGGCGTTGACGTTACGTCAGTCCCGCAGCATACTCCGCAACGATCGTTGCCCATCGGCACACCACTGCCACCCGCTCGGCCTTCGAAGAAGGGACAGCAATGGTCATCAATTCCCGTCAGGAACACAGAGATCGGAATCCTCGGTTACGCGCCCGAAGGGCGTTCAGCCTCGGTGTCGTCGGCTTCCTCACCGCGGCCAGCGTTCTGGCCCTGTCCGGTCCCGCCAGCGCCGCGAGCACCCTCGGCGGCGCGGCGGCCGCCAAGGGCCGGTACTTCGGTGCCGCCGTGGCCGCCAACCACCTCGGCGAATCCCCGTACGCCGCCACGCTGGACACCGAGTTCAACGCCGTCACCCCCGAGAACGAGATGAAGTGGGACGCGGTCGAAAGGTCCCGGAACTCGTTCACCTTCGGCTCCGCCGACCAGATCGTCGGCCATGCGCAGGGCAAGGGCATGAAGATCCGCGGCCACACGCTGGTCTGGCACTCCCAACTGCCCAGCTGGGTGGGCGGATTGAGCGCCACCGAACTGCGCTCGGCCATGAACAACCACATCACCAAGGTGATGCAGCACTACCAGGGCAAGATCTACGCCTGGGACGTGGTCAACGAGGCGTACCAGGACGGCAACAGCGGCGCGCGGCGCAGCTCGCCGTTCCAGGACAAGCTCGGCGACGGCTTCATCGAGGAGGCGTTCCGCACCGCGCGTGCGGCCGACCCCAACGCCAAACTCTGCTACAACGACTACAACACCGACGGTCAGAACGCGAAGAGCAACGCGGTCTACAACATGGTGAAGGACTTCAAGGCCCGCGGTGTGCCGATCGACTGCGTCGGCTTCCAGTCGCACTTCAACGCCCAGTCCCCGGTCCCCGGTGACTACCAGCAGAACCTCCAGCGCTTCGCCGCCCTCGGCGTCGATGTGCAGATCACCGAGCTGGACATCGAGGGCTCCGGCACGGCCCAGGCCGACAACTACCGCCGCGTCACACAGGCGTGCCTGGCCGTGTCCCGCTGCACCGGCATCACCGTATGGGGCATCCCCGACAAGTACTCATGGCGGGCCAGCGGCACGCCGCTGCTGTTCGACGACAACTACGGCAAGAAGCCCGCGTACAACGCGGTGCTCGCTGCGCTGGGCGGCAGCAGCGATGGTGGCGGCGGTGGCGACCGGACGTGCACCGTGTCGTACGCCGAGACGCAACGGTGGGGCGACCGTTTCAACGGTCAGGTGACGGTGCGGGCCGGAAGCTCCGCCATCAGCGGCTGGACGGTGACGGTGACCGTGCGTTCCGCGCAGAGCGTCGCCACCACTTGGAACGGCAGCCCCAGTTGGGACAGCAGCGGCAAGGTCATGACGATGCGTCCCAACGGCAATGGCAACCTGGGCGCCGGAGCCACGACCAGCTTCGGCTTCACGGTCATGGCGAACGGGGACTGGTCGGCCCCCACCATCGGTTCGTGCACCGCCTCCTAGCCGACGGGCAGTAGCAACCTCATGCACGACGGCGCCCCCGTATTGGCCACCGTGGTGAGCGGTGCGCGGCGGGGGCGCCGGCCACCGGTGCTGGTGGTCACGGCCGACGGGGTTTCCGGCTGAGCCGGCACAGGTCCCGCCGCAGGTCGCCGATGTCGGGGACGGTGTCCAGCGTCAGGCAGCGCTCGATCCACCGCGGCCAGTCCGGGTCGTCCTCGTCCGCCCCGGTCTGGCGGCGGAACGTGGCCGTGACCACCTCCGTGGGCGTGGATCGGGCGGCGCCACCTCCTGCGCCCAGGATCTCCCGCGTCGGTGACGGCGCTGCCCGGCAGCCCTTCGCGGTCGGCCGCGGCCAAGGCGGCCGGGATCACCACGGCGGCCTGGACGACCGCCGCGGCGGGATGCAGGGCGTCGTACTCTTCGGCGTGGGCCGGCACCGATTCCAAGAACCGCCGTGCACGGGGAGTGCGTCCCGGCCACGGCGGGCGTGCACAGCTCCCCGGTGTCGCCGGTCCGCGCCGTGAACCGGGCCGGCCGCGCGGCCGGCGGATCGGAGGCGCCGGCCACCACGCGGCCCAACGTGTCCAGGACATGCAGGGCCGCCCGGGGCCGGGTGTCCGGCCCGGCCGTGCGCGCGCCGTTGTGGCCGCGCCGGACCAGCTCCTCCAGTACGCTCACCGGCCGGCTTCCGGCCGCAGGGCGGGCAGCACCTCTGAGCCGACCCTCTCGATCAGCTCGGTGGGCGGATCGTAGGAGCCGACGTGCTGGAGGAACACATCGGTCACCCCGTCGGCGTGCAGCGCGGTGAGCCGTCCGGCGATCTCCTGGGCGGTTCCGAACAGGCAGAACTCCTGGGCGAAACGGAGCACCGCCGCATCGCTCACCCAGGCCGAGCAGATCTCGACGGCCGCGTCCCAGTCCTCGGCGTGGACGAGGTCCGGGTAGACCCCCTCCACCCGTGCGGGTACGTCCAGTTCGATCCCGGCCAGGGCGAGGAAGGGCGCTCCGCCGTTCTGGGCGATCGAGGCGCAGATCGGCTTGAGCAGCCGGGCTTCGGCCTCGATGTCGTCGGTCACCGCGCAGAACGCCGAGACCGTCAGCGGGATGGCCGCCGCGGTGCGGCCCGCGGCCTCGGCGCCCTCCCGCACCCGGGCGGTGGCACTGGCGAGGGTGTTCCGCGAGACGCCACTGAGCAGGATGACACCGTCGGCGATCTCCCCGGCGAGCCGCAGATTGCGGGGGCCGCTGGCGGCCATGTGGATCGGCACGTTCGGATCCGGGTCCCGCAGCCGGGACCGTACGCCGTTGAAGTCCCACTCCTCCCCCGCGAACAGCGCCCGCAGCGTGGCGAGCCCGTCGCGCAGCTCCGCCCCGGTGCTCTGGCGCATGCCGATGGGGCCGACCGAGCTGTTGCCCACGCCGAGGCCGAGGGTGAACCGGCCGGGGGCCAGTTCGGCGACGCTGCGCGCGGCCGAGGCGACGACGGCCGGGTGCCGGGTGGCGAGGTTGGTGACCGCGCTGCCCAGGCCGATGCGCTCGGTGCCCAGCGCGGCGGCGGTCAGGACCGTGAACACGTCCCGCCACAGCAGCTGGGAGTCGGGGAACCACACCTGGTCGAAGCCCAGTTCCTCCGCTCGCCGGGCGGTTGTGGCCAGCCGGTCCACCCGGTCGCACGGCGGTATGCGGACGCCGACGCGTATCCCGCTCACGGTCTCCTCCTGACGGCTCGACTTGATGTTAGTACTATGTACGGTATGACGTACGACAGTCAATGGACCTGTGCGGTGCCGTTGTCGGCCACGCGCGGAGCCGGATCGTGCGGAACCGGATCGCGTGGCGGGCGCGGTGCGTCGCCCTCCTCCCGGAGGAACAGGCCGCGGTCACCGAAACGACCGACATCGCCGCCATGTAGACCGCGATGCCCAGCCACCCGCCGGTGGTGTGCAGCAGATAGGTGGCGATGTCGGGGGAGAACGCGTTTCCGGCGATCAGCCCGACGGTGAAACCGATCGACATGCCGGTGAACCTCAGGCGCGCCGGGAAGACCTGGGAGAAATACGCCGGCACCACCCCGTAGTTGGCGGAGTAGCCGATGAACAGGAGCGTGAAGCCCAGCAGCATCAGCCAGTACTCCCGCGTCTGCAGCAGCGCCGGCCAGACGAACGGCAGCACGATCAGCGAGACCGCTCCGGCGAGGAAGACCCTGCGGTTTCCGAACCGGTCCGCCAGCTTTCCGGCCAGCGGCACGCACACGATGATGACGAGGGTGGCCGGCAGCAGGACGGCGATCATGGTGTCCTTGTCCAGCTGCAGACCGGTACGGGCGTACTCCAGGCTGTAGACGCTCGCCAGGGTGAAGGCCACTCCCGCGCTCAGGATGCCGCCGGCCATCAGCACGACCCGTCCGCCGCACTCGCGGAAGACCTCGACCACGGGCAGCCGGTCCACCGTGTTCTGCGCCTTGACCGCCGCGAACTCGGGGCTCTCCTCCAGGCTGAGCCGCACGAAGAGGCCCACGCCGACGAGCACCGCGCTCAGCAGGACCGTTCGATGTATGCCGTCAAGGATCCTGACAGCACCCCTGGCGGATAGGGAGTCCATGGCGGATGGGGGGCGAAGACAGCTCAGCCCCGGGCCGAAGGACCCGGGGCCGGGGAAACCAGGCAGCGCGTCTCAGTCGCCGGTCTGCCGCAGGACGCCCTCGATGAGGCAGTCGAGCCCGAAGAGGAACTGTTCATCGCTGGGCAGTGTGGTCATGTCCTCGGCGAGCTCCACCATGTTGGGGAAGTCCGCCTGCGGCAGGGCTCCGTAGAAGTGCCTGCGGCGGCGGCGCAGTTCCTCGGCCTCGGGATGGTCCGCCTTCCCCCACGGGCGGGGGGCCTGGTAGCTGGCGAATCCCAAGCTGTACTGCACGATCAGGCCGTAGACCCGCACCGCGTCCCGGTCCGCGAACCCCGCCTCGCGCAGCCTCCCGATGACCGCCTCGAACGCACCCCGCATGGACTGCGGACCGGTGCTCACCCGCGTGGCGAAGAGCCGCACGATGCTGGGGTGCTCCCGCATCATGTCGAGGAAGGCCAGCGCCAGGGCCCGCACGACCGCCTCGGGCGAGGTCTCCTCGGCGGTGGGCAGCCGGAAGTTCCCCATGACGTGGTCGGCGATCCCGTCGAGGATCTCCTCCTTGCTGCGGAAGTAGCTGTAGAGCGTCATGGCGCCCACGCCGAGGTCCGAGGCGAGCCGACGGATGGTCAGCACCTCGATGTCTTCCTCGTCGCAGATCCGGGTGGCCACCTCGATGATGCGCTCAGCAGTGAGCGCCCTCGCACGCGACCGCGGACCCGCCACCTGGACTCTCCTCTTCGCACACCACCGGAAACCGGCGACGCGCCCGGCGCCGTCGTACCGCATACCGTACAGCCGCCCTCGGGCGTTTTCCCCCTCGGGCGAACCGCCGGTCCGGCGGAGGTGAGACGTGGACGGGACGAGGTGGCCGGAGCCGATCCGGCGGTCAGGGGGCGGTGTTCGCGCGGGCGGCCAGGTCGAGGGCGATGTCCGTGATCATGTCCTCCTGGCCGCCGACCATCTTGCGGCGGCCGACCTCGACGAGGATCGCGCGGGTGTCCAGACCGTGGCGGGCCGCGGCGGCCTCCGCATGGCGCAGGAAGCTGGAGTACACGCCCGCGTAGCCGAGGGTGAGGGTCTCCCGGTCGACCCGGACCTCGCGGTCCTGCAAGGGCCGGACGACATCGTCGGCGGCGTCCATGAGGGGGAACAGGTCGCAGCCGTGCTTCCAGCCCATCAGGTCGGCGACGGCGATGAACGCCTCCAGCGGGCAGTTGCCCGCCCCCGCGCCCTGGCCCGCGAGGGAGGCGTCCACGCGCGTGACGCCGTTCTCGACGGCGACCACGGTGTTGGCCACGCCGAGGGCGAGGTTGTGGTGGGCGTGGATGCCGAGTTCGGTGTCCGGGTCGAGCACCTCGCGGTAGGCGCGGAAGCGGTCGCGGACACCGTCCATGGTCAGCCGGCCGCCGGAGTCGGTGACGTAGACGCAATGGGCGCCATAGGACTCCATCAGCTTGGCCTGTCGGGCGAGTTCGGCAGGCTCGGCCATATGCGACATCATCAGGAACCCGGCCACGTCCATGCCCATCTCGCGGGCGGCGGAGATGTGCTGGGCCGAGATGTCGGCCTCGGTGCAGTGGGTGGCGACGCGCACGGAGCGGATGCCGAGGACGTGGGCCCGCTTCAGGTCGTGCAGGGTGCCGATGCCCGGCAGCAGCAGCGTGGTGGGAATCGCCTGGCCGGCGGCCCCGACGACGGCCTCGATCCAGTCCCAGTCGGTGTGGGCGCCGATGCCGTAGGTGACGCTGGAGCCGGACAGGCCGTCGCCGTGGGCGATCTCGATCGCGGCCACCCCGGCGGCGTCCAGGGCGGCGGCGATGGTGCTCGCCTGCTCGACGGTGTAGCGGTGGCGGACGGCGTGCATGCCGTCCCGCAGAGTCACGTCCTGGATGTACAGGGCGGGCGGGGCCGACGGGGTGGGGGCGGTCGTGCCGGCCTCGGTCGTGGTCATCGTGCGGCCTCCTCGCCGGAGCGGTGTGCGGCCAGGCGCTCCGCGGTGCGCAGCGCGGCCGAGGTCATGATGTCGAGGTTTCCGGCGTAGGCCGGGAGGTAGTGGGCGGCGCCCTCGACCTCGAGGAAGACCGAGACCTTCACCGCGTCGGTGTGCGCGGCCTCGGCGGGCAGCAGCGAGCGCAGCGGGTCGTCGGAGCTCACCTGGTCGAACTGCACCTTCTGCTTGAGGCGGTATCCGGGTACATACGCCTGGACCCGGCCGGCCATCTCCTCGACGGAAGCGGTGACCTCCTCGGTGTCGCAGCCGGAGACCAGGCAGTGCACGGTGTCCCGCATGATCAGCGGCGGCTCGGCCGGGTTGAGGATGATGATGGCCTTGCCGCGGGCGGCGCCGCCCACGCGCTCGATGGCGGAGGCGGTGGTCTCGGTGAACTCGTCGATGTTCGCCCGGGTGCCGGGGCCCGCGGAGCGGGAGGAGATGGACGCGACGATCTCCCCGTAGTGGACGGGGGTGACCGCGCCCACCGCGGCGACGATCGGGATCGTGGCCTGGCCGCCGCAGGTGACCATGTTGACGTTCGGCGCGCCGAGGTGGGCGTCGCCGTTGACCGGGGGCACCACATAGGGGCCGATGGCCGCGGGGGTGAGGTCGACGAGGGTGCGGCCGAGGGGGCGCAGCACCTCCTCGTGGCGCTTGTGGGCACCGGCGGAGGTCGCGTCGAAGACGAGGTCCACGTCCGCGAACTCGTCCAGCTTCACCAGCCCGTCCACGCCCTCGTGGGTGGTGGCCACCTTCAGGCGGCGGGCGCGGGCCAGCCCGTCGGAGTCGGGGTCGATGCCGGCCATCGCGGCGATCTCCAGGGTGTCGGAGAGCCGCAGCACCTTGATCAGGAGGTCGGTGCCGATGTTGCCGGACCCGATGATCGCCACCTTGGTGCGGGTGTTCGTCTCGCTGCTCACCGGTTGTCTCCTTCCGCGGCGAACCCGACCCCTACGGTGCCCAGGTTCGAGATACGGGCTTGGAACACATCGCCTGGGGCCGCGGGGACCATCGGCCCCAGGGCCCCGGTCAGGACGAGGTCGCCCGCCCGCAGCGGGTCGCCCCGCTCGGCGAGGGCCGAGGCCAGCCAGACGGCCGCGTTGAGGGGGCCGCCGAGGCAGTCGGCGCCGGTCCCCTCGGAGACCATCTCGCCGTTGCGGGTCATGCTCATCTGCACGGAGCGCAGGTTGACCCCGGTCAGCGGCACCGGGAAGGTGCCGAGGACGTACATCCCGCAGGAGGCGTTGTCGGCGACGGTGTCGACGATGGAGATGTCCCAGTCCCGCACTCGGCTGTCGACGATCTCCAGCGCGGGGAGTGCGAAGTCGGTGGCGCCCAGCAGGTCGACGACGGTGCACTGGGCGTGTGGCAGGTCGCTGCCGAGCACGAGCGCCACCTCGGCCTCCACCTTGGGCTGGAGCAGCCGCCCGGCGGCCACCTCACCGCCCTCCGGGACGGCCATGTCCGCGAACAGCGCGCCGAAGTCCGGCTGGTCCACGCCGAGTTGGCGCTGCACGGCCAGGGACGTCAAACCGATCTTCCGGCCGACGATCCGGCGGCCGGTGGCCTGCTCGCGTTGCAGGTTCAGCCGCTGCACCGCGTAGGCGGCCTCGATGTCGCCGTCGTCCAAGAGCGTGCGCACCGGCGGGCAGGTCCTCCCGCCGCGGGCGGCCTGCGCCAGTGCGTCGGCGGCCTTGACCACGGCCCCGGGGAAGGCGTCCGTCGGGACGCGGTCGGGCACATTCGGCACGGGCTACCTCCTGAGGTGGAACGTGGGTGCCGGGCCCCCGGCGCTCCCCATGTGGCCTCCGGTATAGACGCGCGGGCCGTCACGAGCCAACTTTTGTTCCGTTACGCGGAACGCGGCGGATAGTGGCTTGCCGGACGAGGCGGCGCTGACCTGCCCTATGCCCCTCCGGCCGGAAGGGCGTACCGCCTCACGGAACTCTCCGGGCGAGGGGCCTGCGTGCGCCGCACCGCTCTTGACGCCACCCAAGGACTTCCGTACAAAGTACGACCAGGATCGCGGGCTCGCCAACCTGCCACATCGGGAGAGTGCATATGCTGACCGCCCACTACACCTCCAGCCGCTTCGGCCAGCTCCACTACGTCGAGTGCGGTGAGGGCGAGCCGGTGCTGCTGCTCCACCAGACCCCGCGGTCATGGACCGAGTACCGCGATGTGCTTCCGCTGGTCGGCGCCACCCACCGAGCGATCGCGATGGACACCGTCGGCTACGGGGCCTCGGCGAAGCCCGCGGACGATCAGAGCATCGAGATGTTCGCGGACGGGGTCGAGGACCTGGTGGCCGGGCTGGGGCTGGAGTCGTTCCACCTGGTCGGCCACCACACCGGCGGCGTGATCGCGGTGGAGGTGGCGGCGCGCCTGGGCTCCCGGGTGCGGAGCCTGGTGCTCTCGGCGACCCCGTTCATCACCCCGGAGAAGCGCGCCCGGGCGGTGTGGAAGCGCCCGGTCGACTGGGTACAGCCGAAACCGGACGGCTCCCACCTCATGGAACTGTGGAACCGGCGGAGGCATTTCTACGCGCCGGGGCAGGAGGCCGCGCTCAACCGGTTCATGGCCGACGCCGTGCGGGTGCTGGACCGGGCGGAGGACGGCCACATCGCCGTTCGGCTGTTCGCGATGGGCGAGCGGCTGCCGCGGATCACCGCCCCGGCCACGGTCATCTGCGGGCAGGACGACGATCCGTCGATGCCCAGCTTCGAGCCCATGGTGAACGCCCTGTCCGCCACGGGGCACACCGTGCCCGGAGCCGGGGTGCCGTTCCCCGAACAGCGGCCGGAGGAGTTCGCCCGGCTGGTGCTGGAAGCCGTCGCAGCCGCCGGGGCGGCGGACCGCTGACGACGGCGTGGTGTCAGGGGGCGGGGAACAGCGAGCGGTAGAAGGGCGTCTCACGAAATCCGTCCCCGTGGTGCGTGGATCCCCAGCTCAGGGGCACCGCCGGACCACTGGCCCGCTGCAACTGGCCGACGAGCGCGTAGTCGGGGTGGACGCCGTCGTCGCTCATCGTCGTGGTGAACTCGAACTCGAACCGGTCGCCCGGCCGCACCGGCAGGCCCTCCTCCGACAGCGGGGCGTACACCGGGGTCCAATTGCTCGACTGGACCAGCGAGTCGAGCGGCTCGTCGTCCTCGGTCACCCACAGGCGCACGCCGAGCGCGAGCCCGGAGAAGCGGCCCGCTCGGGTGAAGGTCAGCTCGACGGCGTCGACGCCCTCCGGCTGCAAGTCGCCGTTGTACTCCAGCGGCTCCACCTCGACGGCATCGGACAGATACGACCGCTGCCGCACCCTCGGGTTGTCCTGCAGCCCTTCGAGAACCACCCGCAGATCGAAGGGGCGGCCCACCGACGCGAACACCTCTTCCACGTAACGGAAGACGAGGGGCGGAAAACCGGGGAGCGTGCCGAGGTTCGCGCTGTTCAGGTCCAGAGCGACGGCGGTGGTGGCACTGCGGTGCGGGATGAACACCCCGCCGGGCTTCACCAGGCGCTCCCGGGCATCCCGCAGGACGGACCCGGCCCCTTCCGAGCCGGCGAGCGTGCCGATGATCTCGGAGACGCACATATCGACGGGCTCGGGTAGCTCGATCTCGGTGGACAGCCCCTCCACCACCGTGATCCGGTCGGCGAAACCCGCCTTCTCGATGTTCTTCCGGGCGATCCGCGCGGACTCGGGGATGACCTCCACGGCCCATACGTGTCGCGCTCCGGCGCGGGCGGCGGCCAGCGCCCACACCGCGTCCTGCCCCGTGCCGATGTCGAGCACCGTCCGGCCGGGGGCGTAGCGCCGGACGGCTTCGGTGTATGCGCTCATCCGGCGCTCGTCGTTGATCATCGCCTCGTACGCGACGTCGTCGTACACCGGATACTCGCCGATCGAAGCGAACAGCCACACCGGGCTCGACTCCAATTCGCACGCCCGCACCGGCACCTTGCCACCCGGTGCGGCCAACTCTGCCCGGAAGGAACGCGGCATCTTCAGACCTTTCCCTGGAGTGACTTTTCACGACCAGCATGCCAGGTAGGCAAACCTGGAATTCCCTAGCAATTGAACTCACCGCGGGTGAATAAAGTCCGAATATAGCCCGGTTAAAGCAATGTAAAAATCAGGGAAGCGAGGCGACCGACGCCCGATATCGCCGCCACCGGGTCACGGCCGTGCCCGTGCGTCAACAACGGCCACCGAGGGGCCCTGTGCCGCCATGAAGCGGCCTCATCGAACAGATGTGCCCCGATAGGTGGCAACTCCGCGATCAGGCGAGGGGTTGCTCGCGCAGGTAAAGTCGGCTTGATTTCGCGGATGGAGCCCTGAATCTGGCGCTGGACCGTCCGAAAGTCATCGGAACTCATATGCAAACTGGTTATCCGTAGTAATTGGCGAGACAGGCACTCATGCCCGATCGTTGAAATAGCGACTTTCCGCGATGCCCGCGATGTCCGCGTCAGCGCGGGACGCGTCGTACGGCTGTTCCGCCCGCAACGGATCAGGCGCCGTTCATCTGACCGCCCATGTGTGGTCACGGACCTTGACCACAGTGCCGTCCGGGGTCACCGGTTCTTCACATGATGCGCGGGAGTGTCAATGGAGATCTCCGACTCCGGGCTGCGGTGGGCGCAGAAGGTGCTCGACGCCCACCCCACTGTGCCCGCCGTCCTCACCACCCACGACCTGGCCTGGGCCGACGACGAGGGCAGCGCACAGCTCTCGGACAACCGCCGGAATGATCCGCCTCTACGCCTTCGACCTGGTCCGCGATGTGATCGACGTGCAGACGTTCTCGCCCTGGTTCCTCGGCCGCGACCCGGAGCAGAGAACACCTCTGGAGGCGGAGACCATCGAACTGACCGGTCCCGTCGACCGGTTCAGCCTGAGCATCGACTTCGAACGCCGCTTCTCCTCCTTCGCCCCGGTCGAACCGCGCAAGCCGCGCCCGGCCTCCGCGGTGATGCCGCGCGGCACCCTCGCGTACTGGCGCTTCGACGCCTCGGGAACCACCGCTCGCGCGGCCGCGGCCGGACCGGTCGGCACGGATACCGTGCTCCGCGACCTGTCCGGCCACGGCAACGACCTCCGGGTGACGCGCCTGCACGACAGCGAGCCCGAGGTCCTGACGTGGTCCGGCGAGCACCACGGCGACCAGCCCGCCCATGCCAGCCTGCGCTTCGACGGCGGCAAGGGACCCGACCGCGGCGCGGTCCTGACCACCTCCGCCACCGCGCCGCTGAACTCCGAGAAGTTCACCGGTGGTTACACCATCGAGACGTATCTCAAGCTCCCGGACCCCTTCGAGGGCGACCATGCCTGGATGGGCATCCTCAGCTGGGAGGGGCGCAACGGCGACGCCGGAAAGACCACCGGCTGGTCGCCCGACGAGCCGACGTGCAGCCTCAATGTGACCCCCGAGCGCTTCCTGCAGTTCGTGGTCTATCCGCAGGTGCAGGACGCCGATCCGACCTCCTGGAGCCACGCCCTGCCGGTGGGCCGGTGGACCCACATCGCCGTCGTCAACGACGGCCATCACACCGTGGTGTACGTCGACGGCTCGAAGATCGCGCGCAATCCCACCCAGCCGTCGACGGGGATCGCCACTCTCGGCAAGCCCTTCGTGATCGGTGGCACCCAGTTCGAGGAGAAGTTCGGCCAGGGCTTCTACGGCTGGATCGGCGACACCCGCATCGTCAAACGAGCCCTGCGGCCACAGGAGTTCATGACCGCCCTCGCCTAGTGTCTTCTGGATCGGCGGGGGCAGGCGGGCCCCGCCGTCGCCACCGTCTTGGTCACGGGCTCCGGGACGGACAACCGGGGCCGTCACACCTGCGGGAAGCCGCGGGTCAACGCTGCGACTGGTCCTCGGAGAGGTCCCGTGCAGGATCCATGAGTCTGTCACGGAGTTCATCGGCGGCCGGGTGGCCGATCTCCTCGGCGATCTCAAGAGCCTGTCGCCAGACCAGTCGAGCCGCTTCGTGATCACCCGCGGCGAGACGGGTGTCGCCCAGATGATGCAGTATCTCCGTCTCGTTGAACCGGTCGCCGACCCCCCGGACGAGGTCGAGGGCCCGCTCGTAGCAGCCGGTGGCATCCGCGTACCGAGCGAGGTGGTGATGTGCGTAGCCGAGGCTGTCCCACGCCCCCGCCTCCGCGTGCCGGTCGTCGATCTCCCTGTTGAGGGCCACCGCCTGTGTGCAGTAATCAAGTGTCCGCTCGTACTGACCGAGCATGGCGTGCAGCCACCCGGCGTTGTTCAGCGCCATGGCCTGTCCGCCCCGGTGGTCGGCCCCCCGGTACAGCCTCAGCGCCCGTTCGTTGTGGTCGAGCGCCTCCCGGGGCCGGCCTTGCCGGTCGCACACCCAGCCCAGGCCCCGGTACGTGTGCGCCTGACTGACCCGGTCGCCCAGGTGGTCGTAGAGATCCAGGGCCTGGTGGAAGTGGGTGTGGCCCTCGTCGAGGCGGCCCATCTGGGTGTAGGCCACGCCGAGGCTGCGATGTGCGCCGGCCTGCCAGGACCGCTCACCCAGCCGCCGCGCCGCCTTGAGCGCGGTACGTTGGCTGGCCGCCCAGTCGTGCAAGTGCCCCCGGTAGTCGAAGAATGTCTCGAGGGCCCTGGCCAGTTGCCAGGCGTGTGCGTCGAGCCCTAGACCGGCCGCCAGATCAACGGCCGCGTACAGCACCCGGTGCTCTGCGGTGAACCAGTCCAGAGCCGCACCGTGGTCCGCCATCTCCTCCGGCACGACCCCCGGCTGGGCGGCGGCCAGGGGAATCTGGTCCTGGTGTGCGTCCAGCAGCCCTGCCGCGGTGTGAGCGGTATGGAGGTAGAAGTCGGCGAGCCGGTGCAGTGCGGCCTCGCTGACGGAGACCGGTTGACCGTGGCCCTGTTCGGTGGCGTAGAGGCGGATGAGGTCATGCATGCGGTGGCGACCGGGGGTGTGTTCCTGGACCAGGTGGGCGGCCCGCAGTTTGCGCAGGAGGACGCGCACCCGTGCCACCGGGAGTCCAGTGAGGCTCGCGGTGGCGGGCACGCTGATGTCGGGGCCCGGCGCGAGGCCGATCAGCCGGAACGCCTGCGCGGTATCGGGTTCGAGTGCGTGGTAGGAGGAGGAGAACACGGCACGCAGGTCCGCGGCCATGTCGCCGGTGTCCAGGGCATCGAGTCGGGTGGCGGCTTCCTGGACTTCCTCGGCCAGGGCCGCCAGCGGCAGGTCCGGGCTGGCCGCCGCGCGGGCGGCCAGGATGCTGATGGCCAGGGGCAGACCCGCGCAGTACTTCAAGAGTGTGGCGACGGCGTCGGGTTCGGCGGCCGTCCGGCGGTGGCCGAGATGACGGATGAGTAAGTGGCGTGCCTCGGTGTCCGGAAGTACGTCGAGGTCGAGTGAGCGGGCGCCATGGCTGACGGCCAAGCCGGTCAACTGGCGGCGGCTGGTGATGAGCACGGTGCAGGTGGAGCTGCCGGGAAGCAATGGCAGGAGCTGGGCGGTGTCGCAGGCGTTGTCGAGCACGATGAGCAGGCGCTTGTCCGACGTCAGGCTGCGGTACAGCCCGGTCTGCCCGTCCAGCTCCGCGGGGATCTCCGCGGGGTCGACGCCGAGGGCGTCGAGAAAACCTCGTACCGCCACCGCCGGTGCGAGCGGTTCGCCGGAGGGGTCGAAGCCACGCAGGTTGATGTAGAGCTGCCCGTCGGGGAAATGGTCCAGACGGTTGTGGGCCCAGTGAAGGACGAGCCAGCTCTTGCCGACGCCGCCGACGCCACCGATCGCGGAAACCATCACCGTGCCGCCGGGAGCGGCCCGGGAGTCCAGCAGGCGGTCCAAAGTGGCGAGTTCGGGGAGCCGTCCGATGAACACCGGTGGCGCCGCGGGCAGTTGCCGTGGCACGGGTACCGGGCGTCGGCCCGAATTGTCTGTGGAGGGGGTCGCCGGGGCGGTGAGGGCCGGATCGGCGGTGAGAATCCGCTGGTGGAGATCTCGCAGCGGCGGACTCGGGTCGGTGCCCAGTTCCTCTGCCAGTCGACATCGGATTTCCTGGTAGTGGTGCAGGGCCTGGGCAGGGCGGCCGCTGCGGTACAGGGCCACCATGAATTGTCCGGCCAGACGCTCGTCCAGCGGATGTGCCTCCGAGCGGGTGGACAGTTCGGCCAGCAGTCCGGTGTGGCGGCCCATGCGGAGCCGGACGTCGGTGTGATCCAGCTCCGCAGCGGTCCGTTCCCGCTCCAGGGCCTCGCGGAGCGTGGTGAACCACGGGGTGTCCAGGGCGGTGAACGCCCTCCCCCGCCATAGCCCCAGCGCTTGGGCGAACAGGTCCGAGGCACGCTCGTCCTCGTCGGCGGCGCGGGCTTGCCCGACCAGCTGACGGAAGAGGTGCAGATCCACTGCCGTCTCCTCGACCGAGAGGACGTAACCGCCGGATCGCCGGACGATGCTCACCTGCTCGGCGGCGGGAGCCAGTGCCTGGCGGAGACGGGAAAGGTAGCTGTACAACGTCCCCTGAGCGCGTCGCGGAGGACGCTCTCCCCACACCCGGTCCACGAGCTGGTCCACCGCCACCACGTGATTGGCATCGACCAGCAATGCGACGAGTACGCACTGCTGCCGGGCATGTCCCAGGTTTACCTCTGTGCCGTCGACACGTACTTCGACACTGCCCAATAAGCCGAATGACACCATCGATTCTTCCCCCCGTTGTCGCATCCCCTGCACCCTTCATAACCGCTGTGACCGGACGATTCAAGGTTCGTCCAAGGTCTGTCCACGGCCGCCCGAGCACATTGGTTGCCGCGGCGGTCAAGGAGATCGACCACCGCATGGTGAATCAACACAAAGGAGAGCGTCCGTGAACACGGAAAAGCTGGAGTACGAGCCGCCGGTGCTGGCCGAGATCGGCGACTTCGCCGAGCTGACCCGGGTCACCTGCTGCGGCAGGTGGCTCGACAACCCGTTCGGTTGGACCGCCTGGTTCGACCTCTAAACCCCTGGTCCGCGTGAGGGCCGGCCTCACGGTCCGGGTGACGGACGCATTCCGCGTCCGTCACCCGGGCCCTTTCGGCCCGGCAGCGGCCATCAATCCGAGGAGCTGATTCTTCGTGGTCACAGAGCAATGGGAATACGAGACACCGGTTCTGGTCGAGGTCGGCCCGTTCGCCGATCTCACCCGCGACCAGAACATCGGCCGGTGGCTCGACAACCCGTTCTTCGGCTGGTGGTTCGACTTCTAAACCCCTGGCTTTGACTACGACCAGGCGAAATGGCGGACCCGGGAATGATCCCGGGTCCGCCCGACAGGGAGATCGACATGGAATTCCTGATCCTTCCGGATCATCCGGCGAGTGCGGGAATCACGGCGCTGTTGCCGGACTGGGCGCGCTCACACGTGATTCCGCATAGCTCCGGTCGCCCGTTGATCGTGGGCCGATGGGCCGACCACGAGGTCGTGACCGCTTCCGTGGGGCAGAACTCCGCGGCGGTGCTGGGAACCACCACGCTGACCCCCGCCTCGTTGGCCGAGCGGCTCCGCACCGTTCGCTCCGTGCACGATCTGGACACGCTGGCCCGGTCCCTGCCGGGCTGTTTCCACCTGGTCGCGTCGATCGGCGGACGCGTGCGGGCCCAAGGCACCGTCTCGACCGCGTGCCAGCTCTTCCACGGCCGCGTCGACGGCGTGACCGTGGCAGCCGACCGGCCGCAGACCATAGCGTCGATGACGGGTGCCGGCATCGACGAAGAACTGCTCGCGTTGCAGCTGCTCACCCCCTTCGGTCCGCCCTGGCCACTGAACATGACGAGCGTATGGCGGGGAGTGCGGACCCTGCTCCCGGGCCACTACGTGGACATCCGCGCTGACGGGACCGAGCGCACCATCCGGTACTGGACGCCGCCCGAGCCCGAACTGCCGCTGGAACCGGGGGTCGCCGCGCTGCGCGAGGCCCTGGAGACGGCCGTCGCGGCACGTACGTCACGGGGCGCCACCATCAGCGCCGACCTCTCCGGCGGGAAGGACTCGACGAGCCTGTGCTTTCTCGCGGCCCGGCATGACACGCGGCTGGTGACCGTCCACGTCCAGTCCTCGGACCCCGCGAACGAGGACAGGATCTGGGCCGCCCAGTGCGCGGACCGGCTGCCCCACGCCCAGCACCTCGTGGTCCCGATGAACGCCACGCCCGGGATCTACGCGGAAGTGGCCAGCGACACCGCCCAGGACTCCGATACGCCACTGTCCTTCGCCCGTCGGCCGATGATGGAACATGTCGCGCGCCTTGTCGCCGACCACGGCTCCGCCGTACATCTGCAGGGCACCGGCTCGGACGAGCTGTTCATCCCCAGTGCGCTGTCGCTGCAGGCACTCGCGCACAGCCATCCGCTCAGCGCGGTCCGTCCGGTCCGGGCGATGAAGTCGATGCGCCGCTGGACCTGGGCGACCACACTGCATGTTCTCCTCTACAACCAGTCCTACCCGCGGTGGATGGCCTCGGCGGCCGAAGGCATCACCGCCGAACGCGCCTGGGGCACCGCCGTCGACTGGGAGATCGCGCCGAAGATGCCTCCCTGGGCCACCGCGGATGCCATCGACGCGGTACGCCGCCGGATCCACCATGCCGCATCCCAGAACCCCGAACCGCTGGCCTCTCTTCCCGTACACCACGAGATGCTGCGGTTGACCCAGGTCAACGGCACCGCCGTGCGGACGAGCTCGCGGATCGGCGCCGGATTCGGCGTCTCCTTCCAGGCCCCCTTCATCGACGACCGGGTACTCGAGGCGGCGATGTCCATCAGGCCGGCCGACCGTATGGCGCCCGGCCAGGTCAAACCGGTCCTCGCCGCGGCGATGCGCGGCATCGCACCCGATGACCTCCTCGACCGGCAGAGCAAGGCCGACGCCAGCCCCGAGCTGTACATCGGGCTGCGCCGCCACCGGCGCCGTCTCACGGAACTGTTCGAGGACTCGCGGCTCGCCCATCTGGGGCTGGTGGACGTCGACGGCATCCGCACCGTCCTGAACAGCCTGCACATCGACACCCGGCCGCTCATGCCCTTCGAGCTGACGCTCGCCAACGAACTGTGGCTCCGGGCACTGCCGACCCATGCGAGACCTGCCGGAACTCCCACACCCCAACCCGTCCGAGGAGCATCGTGACCTTCTCCCTCGCCTCCCATGTGACCAGCACCGAAACGGACACCGGCATGGTGCTGCTCGACGAACGCACCGGCCGGTACTGGCAGCTCAACGACACCGGCGCGCTGGTGCTCCGCTGCCTCCTCGCGGGCGGCACCGTCGGGTCCGCCGCCTCGGCCCTGCGGACACGCTTCTCCGGAGCGCCCGAAGCGGCGACGGCGGACGTCGAGAAACTGGTCGCCGCCCTTCGAGCCGCGAAGATGGTGGCCTCATGAGCGTGCGAGCCCTGAGCCTTGAGACTCCCACCACTCCGCCGTGGCATCTGCGTCCGGCCGCGCTGACCGCGGTGGGGATCGCCCGGGTGCTCACCTACCTGCCGCCCCAGCGTCTGCGCAAGGTACTGGAATGCGCGCGGCGCGGATCCCGGCCCGCGACAGAGACCCAGACCCTGCGAGCCCGCAACGCGGTGGTGGCGGTCAGCGTGCCCTGCGCCGGGCCCCGGTGCCTGCAACGTTCCATCGCCGCCGCACTGCTGTGCCGGATGACCGGCACCTGGCCGGACTGGTGCACCGGCGTACGCACCCAGCCCTTCCAAGCCCACGCCTGGGTGGCGGTCGACGGCAAGCCCATCGGCGAGAACATCGACGAAATCCGGTACTTCCATGTGCTCATGACGGTACGGAGCCGCCGGTGAATGGCAATGGTGGCACCGGTACCACCGTTCTGGCCCGAGGACTCGGCAAGAGCTACGGCGCCGTTCCGGCCGTGCGCGACCTCGACCTGACGGTTTCCTCCGGCGAGATCTTCGGCTTCCTCGGACCCAACGGCGCGGGCAAGAGCACCTCCATCGGCATGCTGAGCACGCTTCTGCGCCCCACCGCGGGCCGGGCCGAAGTGGCCGGCCACGACATCCGTCATGAGCCCGATGAGGTGCGCCGCCGCATCGGGCTCGTCTTCCAGGAAACGACCCTCGACGTGGACCTGACCGCCGGGCAGAACTTGCGGTTCCACGCGGATCTCTACGGCCTCCCCCGGCGCGAGGGTCGCGATCGAGCCCTCACCATGCTGGATCTGATGGGCCTGGCCGAGCGGCACTCCGATCCGGTCCGCACCTTCTCCGGCGGTATGCGCCGACGGCTGGAGATCGCCCGTGGGCTGATGCACACCCCACGTGTGCTGTTCCTGGACGAGCCCACGACGGGACTCGACCCGCAGACCCGAGCCGTGATCTGGGAACACCTCCACGAGTTGCGACAGGAGCAGCGCATCACCGTCTTCCTGACCACGCATCACCTCGAGGAGGCCGAGCACTGCGACCGGATCGCCATCATCGACGACGGGCACCTGGTGGCCGAGGGAACTCCAACCGAACTCAAGGCCGTTGTCGGCGCTGACCTGGTAGTGCTGCGCACCGGCGACGACGACACGGCCGTACGGACCATCCGCGAGCACTTCGGGCTGGAGGCGACTCCCGGGCCCCGGGGGATCGGCCTGCGAGTGTCGGACGCGGCGGGCTTCGTGCCCCGGCTGTGCGCCGAACTCACGATTCCGGTCCACTCGGTGACCGTGACTCCGCCGACCCTGGACGACGTCTTTCTGCACTACACCGGCCGCACCATCCGGGAAGTCGACGCCGGCGGCCGCGGAACGAAGGGATAGACCGTGGCCCCCACCGAAGCACCCTCCGAGACCACGCCGACGGCACTCCTGCCCACAGCCTCCTGGAGCGGCAACACCCACGTCCGGAATCTGCGCACGGTCCGGGTCATGTGGCAGCGTGAACTCATCCGGCTCTCCCGAAGCCCCGTCGGCCTCCTCATGAGCCTGCTCACGCCTCTGATGTTCTTGATGGTCCTGGGAACCGGACTGAACTCCGCCATGCGCACCGCGGGCAACGACGCGGACTTTCGCTCCTATTTCCTGCCCGGCATGCTCCTCATGGTCGTCCAGGCCCCCGCGCTGAACACAGGAGTGTCGATCGTATGGGACCGCCGGGCCGGTTTCCTCCGCGAGATGCTGGTCGCCCCGGTGCGCCGCAGCGCGTTGATCGCCGGTATCTGCCTGGGCGGCGCGACCGCCGCCACCGCATACGGCGCGCTGGTGCTCGGCATCGCCGGGGTACTCGGCGTCACCTACGACCCGCTTCTGTTCGCACCGGTGTTGATGGAACTGCTGGTGACCACACTCGCACTCACCGCGCTGGGGGCACTGGCCGCCGTGAGCATCAAACGCATAGAAACCTTCCAGGCCGTGGTCGGAATCTCGATGATGCCTCTCCTCTTCTTGTCCGGAGCGCTCTTCCCCGTCAGCGGGCTCCCCGGGTGGCTGAACGGCGCGGTGTTGGCGAACCCCCTGACCTATGCCGTCGACGCGATGCGGCGCACGCTGTCCGACGCCGGCACCGGCGGCGGGCCACGCTGGTGGGGCTGGCAACCGCCCATCGCGATGGAGATGGCGTTCGTCGGCGCACTGGCGCTGGTTGCCCTGGCCACCGCGGCACGGCGCTTCTCCAGGATCGACTAGCTTCCCTCCGTTCGGAGTCTTCTGGATCGGAGGGGGTAGGTGGCGTTCGTTCCACCTGATCAACGCCGCCTTCCCCCTACGGCCAGGAGAGACATATGCCCAGAGCCCTCGTCACCGGGATCGCCGCCACCGCCGTCGCCACCGCCCTGCTCACCGGCTCCGCAGCCGTGAGCGCCACCGCCACGGCAACGGCGCCACGTGAGCCGCATGCCACCGATGTCCACCGGGCCCGCATCCAGGACGACTTCGACTCGCTCGGCCCCGAAGTCCGGGGGATGAAACTGGAGTCGGGGCGCACCGCCCACTACATCGACGACGGCCCCCGGGACGGAAAGCCGGTGCTCTACATCGGCGGCACGGGCACCAGCGCGCGGGTGGCCCATATGACGGACTTCCTGCGCAGCACCCGCGAGTCCCTCGGGCTGCGGTTGATATCGGTCGAGCGCAACGGCTTCGGGGACACGGAGTTCGACAAGGGCCTGGGGAAGGCGGACTTCGCGAAGGACGCGCTCGAGGTGCTGGACCGCGTCGGGGTGCGCAAGGTCAGTGTGATCGCCATCTCGGGCGGCGGTCCGTACGCCGCCGAGCTGGCGTCCCTGGCCCCGGACCGGGTCCAGTCACTGCACCTGGCCGCCGCTCTGCCGCCGTACGGCGCCCAGCGTCCGTACTGCTCGATGTCCGACGAGGAGCTGGGCAAGTCGCTGGAGAAGCAGATCGCCGATCCCCGCGTCTGGTGGGCGCTCCCGGACGACAGCCCGACCAAGCGCATCCCCGGCTTCGCCGACACCGCCTTCGAGGACGGCGCCCGCACCTACAACCAGCGTGGCCAGAAGGCCGACCCCGCGCCTCAGGTGCATGAGCAGAAGCTCTACTGCCGGCGGCCCGGCCCCGATCTGTCGAAGCTGACGGCCCCGGTCACGCTCTACAGCGGGAAGAAGGACACAACCGTGCCGCCCAGCACGATCGACACCTGGAAGCAGCACCTGCCCGGCCACCCGACCGTGCGCAGCTATGCCGATTCGGGCCATGACGTGCAGTACCGGCACTGGGACCAGATCCTCGTCGACCTCGCCGGGCACACGGACCGCACCGTGATCTGCTACCGGGGCCACAGCTCCATGCCACCGGCCCGGATCGCCGACCCGCTGGTCGCCAAGGGCCGTGCCACGCTCGGTAGCTGCGCCTGGCAGAAGCCCGCCGCGGACAGCCCCATCGGCTGACCCGGGACCCCGCCGCTCATCACTCCCCCGCGACCGGCCGCCGCGCCCAGAACAGGGCGTGGCCGCTGTCGCCTTCGGGGACGAACTCCTCGCCCTCGACGGTCAGTCCGGCCCGGGTGAGCCAGTCCCGGTAGGTCGCGGCGTCGGCGTGGCTCCACCACATCGTGGCGCCACCGCCGAGCCAGTTGTCATTGGCGCCGGTCCAGGCGGTGTGCCCGGTGGTGGCCAGGAGCCAGCCGCCGGGCCGGAGCCAGGTGGCGATCCTGGCGAGGAGCGGAGGTTGTTCGGCCAGGGGGAGGTGGATCAGGGCGTAGAGGGAGACCACGGCGTCGAAGGAGGCGGCCGGGAACTCCACCGCCGTGGCGTCGGCCTGGCGGAACTCGGCCTCCGGCACCAGCTCCCGCGCCCGGCGGATCTGCTCCCCGCTGATGTCGACACCGGTCACCCGGTGCCCGGCGGAGGCCAGCGCGCGGGCGACCGGGACGCCGCAGCCGCACCCCAGGTCCAGCACGGTGGCGGCGGGCGGAATGCGCTCCTGGAGCGCCCCGAGCCAGGGCTGGTACTTGGTTTCGGTGGCGTAGGACTGCTCGTAGTGGCGGGAGAGCGCGTCGTAACCGCGCCTGACCACGTCCTTGGGATCGTCGATGTCCACGGCGGAGCACGGTAGTTGGGGGCGGGTGCGTTCCGCGAACGGTTTTCGTGCGTCGGTGCGGCGCCGTTCGCGCCTTCGGCGCCTTTGAGCATGGGGCCGGGGGTGCCCTGGCTGGGCTCCGTCGCCGACCACCGGGCCGGTGGGGGCGAGGCCCGGTGGCGGCCCCCGTCGGCCCATGTTGAGGAGCAGTCCGGACTGCGGCGGGGGTGGGGTCCCCCTGGAAAACGTTTGACAGATTAGTTGCGTCAGATCAAGCATTCTGAGAGGGGTACCCGGGAGAGGCTGCCCCACCGGCCCGGCAGACGGCGACGGCGCCGTGCCCCCACCCCCGCCGCCGCTGCTCACATGCGCCGAAGGCGCGAGACGATGCCCGCGCCTGGTCGCCCGTCCCCAGCGCCGTCAGACCTTGCGCACTGCGGCGACGAACTCCGCCCAGGCCCCGGCCGGGACGACCAGGGCAGGGCCGTTCTTATCCTTGGAGTCGCGGATGCCGACCTGGGCGGTGTGGGGCAGGTGGGCGATCTCCACGCACATGGTGCCGTTCGCCTCGCTGTAGGAGGACTTGAACCATGCGCCTTCCGGCGCGGTGTCAGACGCTATGCGGTGGGTCATGTCAGACCTCTCGTGCTAGTCGTTGTAGGAATGCCGATGTCTCGCCAGGAGCGAGAGCCGCGGCCCGCAGGTTCTCGAACCTGCGGGAGAAGGACCAGATCGTCGTTTCCTTGTCGCTGATGTCGGATCCGTCGACGGCGTCGCTCTGCACCACGGACGGCAACGGGGTGCCGAACTCCCATAGGTTGAAGTTCGTATGAGGTCGATACGCGGGGGTGGCCATCGGAAGGATCTGGACCGTCACATTGTCGAGCCCCAGCAGGGTCTCGATCTCCTCGTACTGCTCACGCATCACTTCGGAGCTGCCGACCACTCGTCGCAACGAGGCTTCGTCCTGGATGACCCAGACTTCCATGGGATTGTCCCTGCGCCTCAGGGCCTTTTTGCGTTCCATCCGGATCTGGATGTGCCGCTCGACGAACTCGGTCGTGGTCTCCTCGACCGGCTTGGCGGCCTGGAACAGTTCCCTCGCGTAGCGCTCTGTCTGCAACAAACCGAAGACCACGTTCGGCTGCCACGTCCGGCTGGTACGGGCTCCGTTCTCCAGACCGATGTGCATGCCCACGCCGGACGGAAGCACGCTTCGGTAGACGGACCACCAGCCCCGATTGAGGGAGTCACGGTGGATCTGCATGAGAAAGTCCAGGTCGTTTTCGTCCTCGACGCCGTATCGGTCCAAGAGGGCTTTCAAGTCAGCGGACTTGGGCAGGGCCGAGAGGCCGTTCTCGACGCGGAACAGCTTCGTGGTGGAAAACGTCAACCCATCCACCGCCTCCGCGAGGGTGAATCCGGCCTCGTCCCGCAACCGCTTGAGCTCCCAGCCGAGTTGCATGCGACGGACCGTCGGTCCCGTTGGTGCTGCCACGAGTATGCCTCCCGTTTGGTCGAGCCTGCCATGCCGCCGTACGAGTTCTGAGTCTGGCAAGGGCAGTCCGGTGCATCAGGCTATTTGCCCACTCGGTCACATATGCCATCTGAAGCGGAAATTAGCTGTCATCTTGCGCGCCAGCTTCCGCGCACCCGAAGCTGTTTCCGCCACCGCCTCATCACTCGCGGTAGCCGAACCTCGAAACGCCATGGAGCCCTCATGCCTTTCTCACGCCCCCGTCTCCTGCCCTGGCCCGGACTGAACGGGCAGCCCTGCTTCCTCGTCACGGACGACACCGGCACCGGCTACCTCTCCCGGCTGGCCGACGAGATGGAGGCCGTACAGCTACGGACCGGGGCCAAGCTCCTCGGACATGCCCGGCCGCTGCTCCGGGACCGCAAGGCCGACGCCTGTGAGCTGCGGTTCGTGGGGCATCGGCTCGCCGAGGCGCTGCATGACGCGCTGCGGGTGGCGGAGAGCCGGGGGCGGCGGCTGGAGGACGGGGAAGAGAGCGCGCCCGGGCAGAGTTAGTAGAAGCATGAACAACAGCGTGGACGTCGCGGTCATCGGTGCCGGGCAGGCCGGGTTGTCCGGTGCCTATCACCTCCGGCGGGCCGGGTACGAGCCCGGCACCGGCTTCGTGGTGCTCGACCACGCGCCCGCGCCCGGCGGGGCGTGGCAGTTCCGGTGGCCGTCGCTGACGTACGGCAAGGTACACGGGATGTACGACCTGCCCGGCATGCGGCTGACCAGCGACGACGCGGATCCCGAGCGGCCCTCGTCCGAGGTGATCCCGGCGTACTTCGCACGGTATGAGCGTGCCTTCGATCTGCGGGTCGTCCGGCCGGTGCACGTCGACGCCGTACGGGACGGGGACGGCGGCCGGCTGCTGGTGGAGACCTCGGCCGGGACGTGGTCCGCCCGCGCGCTGATCAACGCGACCGGGACCTGGGACCGGCCCTTCTGGCCGCGCTACCCCGGCCAGGAGACCTTCCGGGGCCGCCAGCTGCACACCGCGCAGTACCCGGGGCCCGGGGCATTCGCCGGGCAGCGGGTGATCGTCGTCGGGGGCGGTACCTCCGGGGTGCAGCATCTGCTGGAGATCGCCGAGGTGGCGGCGGAGACGACCTGGGTCACCCGCCGCCCGCCGGTGTTCCACACCGGGCCGTTCGGCGAGGACCAGGGGCGCGCCGCCGTCGCGCTGGTGGAGGAGCGGGTCCGGCGGGGGCTGCCGCCGCAGAGCGTGGTGTCGGTGACCGGGCTGCCCATGACGGAGGCGATGGAGCGGGCCCGGGCGAAGGGCGTGCTGGAGCGGCTGCCGATGTTCGAGCGGATCACCCCGTCCGGGGTGGCCTGGGCGGATGGGCGCCACGTCGACGCGGACGTGATCCTCTGGGCCACCGGTTTCCGCGCCGCGATCGACCACCTCGCCCCGCTGCGGCTGCGCGAGCCGGGCGGCGGTATCACCGTCGAGGGCACCCGGGCGGTCCGGGATCCGCGGGTGCATCTGGTCGGCTACGGGCCCTCGGCCAGCACGGTCGGCGCCAACCGGGCGGGCCGGGCCGCCGTACGGGAGATCCAGGAGCTGCTGGGTGCCCCGGACGAGAGCCAGTGGTCACCGGAGAAGGTCGCCGTCGGGCGTTGACGGGGTGCGGGCCGGGCCGGTGCTTCCCCGGACGACGAGGGTGGGGTTGAGCACGATGTCCCGGTCGGCGGTGCGCCCCTCGTCGAGCCGTTCGACGGCCGCCCGGACGGCGCGTTCGGCCGCCTCAGCGGCGTCCTGGCGCACCGAGGTGAGGTCGATGAACGACAGCCGGGCGAGTTGGCTGTCGTCGTAGCCGACGATGGACACGTCCTCCGGCACCCGGACGCCCGCGCGCAGGAATGTGCCGAGCAGACCGTGCGCACAGCGGTCGTTCCCGGCGATGACCGCCGTGGGCAACTCGGCCCGCGCGAGCAGGTCGCGGGCGGCCCGGGCTCCGGACTCCTCGGTGTAGTCGCCGGGGTGGATCTGGATGTGGTCGGCGAGTCCGTGGCGGCGCATGGCGGCGCGGTAACCGCGTCGTCGCTCCTCGGCGGCGGGCATGGCGCCGCCGTCGATATGCGCGATGGCGCGGTGTCCTTGTGCGACGAGATGGTCGACGGCTTGGCGTATCCCGTTCCTCTCGGCGGTACGGACGACATCCGTACCGGCGGCTCGCGTCAGCGGGTTGATCTCCACGATGGAGGGCCCGCCGACGTGCGCGACCGGGTGGCGTCGCTCGAACGTCGTGCCGATGGTGATGATGGCTTCACAGCGCAGTCCGAGCAGCTCGTCCATCGCCTGACGCTCGTCGCGGGTGTCGACCATGGCATTGAGCACGAGGGTGTAGCCGTGCTTCCGGGCGGCGGGGTACAGGGCCTCCACGATGCCCACGTCGTGTGGCTGGCGCATGGTGAACAACACGCCCAACTGCCGGCTCCGCGTGCGGCGCAGAAGCTGGGCGGCGGTGTCGGGACGGTAGCCCAGTTCCTCGGCCGCCTGGAAGACGCGGCGGCGCGTATCGGGGCTCGCACCGGGCTGATTGCGGAACACCAGTGACACCAGGGCCTGCGAGACACCGACACGCGCGGCGACATCGGACATGGTCGGGCGCTTGGGGCGCCCCACCGAGGCTCCCCGCTCGGCCGATCGGCCGAAACCCCCTGGATCTCCCATCCGGACCTCCCCGCGTTCATGTCTTGACATGGATCACACCGCGCTCCCATAGTACGTAGCACTTGTACGTACTAGTTGTACTGACAAAAAGACAAAGGCTCTTCGCAGCCGCGCGATCGCGGCTGGCCGGCCATGAGAGACCGCACGGCAGGTGACCCCTGCCGCGATGGCCACGCCGTCGCACCGGGCCCACGTACGCCCCCACTCAGTCGACATCGGGAAACACACCGCATCTGGCCGGGGCGCCACCACGACCTCCGCTGCCTCCACGAGGAGACACGACGATGAACACCCGACTCGACTCCGAGACCTCCGGCATCCCGCACCAGGACCCCGAACTGCCGCCGGACACCAAAGGCCCCCACTCACGACGACTCGGCCTGGTCGCCGTCATCGTGACCTTCGGCGGACTGCTCTTCGGCTACGACACCGGCGTCGTCAACGGTGCCCTCGATCCCCTCACCGACGACCTCGGCCTGACCGCCCTCACCGAGGGAATCGTCGTCAGCAACCTCATCTTCGGCGCCGCCTTCGGCGCCATGATCGGCGGAGTGCTGTCCGACCGGCACGGCCGCCGCCACAACATCCTGCTGCTGTCCTTGGTGTTCATGCTCGGCACCCTGGGCTGCGTACTGTCGCCGAGCTGGCAGGTGCTCGCCCTCTTCCGCTTCATCCTCGGCCTCGCCGTGGGCGGCGCCTCGGCGACGGTCCCGGTCTACCTGGCCGAAATCGCCCCGGTCGAGCGCCGCGGCTCCATTGTCACCCGCAACGAAGTGATGATCGTGACCGGCCAGTTCGCCGCGTTCGTCATCAACGCGGTCATCTTCAATCTCTGGGGCGAGACCGATGGCATCTGGCGGCTGATGCTGCTCGTCGCCCTCCTTCCGGCGATCGGCCTGTTCATCGGCATGCTGCGGCTGCCGGAGAGCCCTCGCTGGCTGGTCGCCCAGGGCCGTGAGGACGAGGCACTCGCGGTCCTGTCCCAGGTCCGGACCCCGGAGCGGGCCCACGCCGAGATGGCGGAAGTCCACCGCCTCGCCGAGGAGGAGCGGGTCGCCAAGACCGCGGGCAGGGTGGATCTGGGGGTGCGATGGGTGCGGGTGCTCATCCTGATCGGGGCGGGGCTCGGCTTCTGCCAGCAGTTCACCGGCATCAACTCCGTCATGTACTACGGCACACAACTGCTCGGCGACGCCGGGTTCTCGGGCGACTCCGCCATCATCGCGAACACCCTCAACGGCGCCTTCAGCGTCATCGGCATCGCGGTGGGCGTGTCGGTCATCAACAGGCTCAAGCGGCGCACCATGCTGCTCGGCGGGTTCGCCCTGACCACGACGTTCCACCTGCTCGTCGGTCTCTCCGCGCTGCTGATGCCCGAGGGCACCGCGAAGGCGTGGTTCATTCTCGTGTTCGTCGTGCTCTTCGTCTTCTCCATGCAGGCCACCATCGGTCCGCTGGTCTGGCTCATCCTCTCCGAGATGTTCCCGCTGAAGATCCGCAGCCTGGCCATCGGCATCAGCATCTTCGTGCTCTGGATGGCGAACGCCCTGGTCGCCCTCGGCTTCCCGCCCATCGTGAAGGCCATGGGGATCTCGAACACCTTCTTCGCGTTCGCCGCCTTCGGTGTGCTGGCCCTCCTCTTCATCGCGACCTGTGTGCCCGAGACCAAGGGCCGCTCACTGGAAGAGCTGGAGGACGACTTCCGCACCCGCTACTCCGCACCCACCCCGCTCCGGGAGGAGGGCTCCACACCGTGACCGTCCTGACCGCCATCGCCGAGGGCCGCGAGGGAGACCACGCGCTGACCGCGGGAATCGCCGAGGCCCGTCTGCTGGGCACCGATCTCGTACTGGTCAACCTGCGCCTGTCCGTGCTGGACCGCCCCGGCCTGCCCGAGGACCTGAAGATCACGATCGTCGAGCGCAGCGGTCCCGGTGACCGCGACCCCGTCGACGCCGTTCTGGACGAAATCGAGGCCCGGCCCGATGTCGACCGGCTGGTCGTCGGCATCCGACGGCGCTCGCCGGTGGGCAAGGCCCTGCTGGGCAGCGTGAGCCAGCGGCTGCTGCTGGAGAGTCCCGTACCCGTCGTCGCGGTCAAGCCCCCGGCCTGACCGGGCCCGGCGTCGGGAAGGGCCCCGGCCGGTGCCGGGGTCCTTCCCTACGCCTGGGCCCTTCCCGACGCCGAGGCCCTTCCCGATGCCGAGGAGACTGGTGAACCCGAGGTCACGCCCCCGGTCTGGGCGCGAACGTCGAGTCCCTGACCACCAGTTCGGGCTGCAGAACGATCCGCCGGTGACGATGGTCCTCCCTCTCCTCACCGGTCTCCTCGATGAGCAGCTCGGCCGCCGTCCGCCCCATCCGGAAGGCCGGCTGGCGCACCGACGTCAGCGGCACCGCGGCCGCCGCCGCGAACTCGATGTCGTCGTACCCCACCAGCGCCACCTCCCCCGGCACCGACACCCCGGCCGCGAAGAGGGCCTGCAGCACCCCGAGCGCCAGCAGGTCGTTGGCGCAGAACACCGCCGTCGGGCGCGGCGAGATGCCCAGCAGCCGCGCGCCCGCGTCCCGGCCCGAGGCCACGTCCAGTCGCTCGGCCTCGATGTGCACCATCGTCTCCGCCGCCAGCCCCTCCTCCGCGAACGCGCTGAGCAGCCCGGCGCGCCGGTCCTGGCACTGCGGGAGCAGCATCGGACCGCTGACGTAGACCACGGAGCGGTGTCCCTGGGCGATGAGGTGGCGGCCGGCGAGCGCCCCGCCCTCGATGTCGTCGACCGACACCGAGCAGCCGTCGGCGCTGGGCACCTCGCGGTCCACGAAGACGAACGGGATGTCGTGGCGCCGGAAGCTCTCCAGGTTGGCACCGGTGACATCGGCCGGGGTGACCAGGACCCCACGCACCCGGTGCTCGGCGAAGAGTCCGAGGTAGTCGGCCTCCTCCTCGGGGCTCTGGGCGCTGTTGCACACCATCACCCCCAGCCCCGCCTCCCGCGCCGCACGCTCCGCACCGCTCGCCACGTCCACGAAGAACGGGTTCGCCATGTCCAGCACCAGCAGCGCGATGATGCGGCTGCGCCCCGCGCGCAGTTGACGCGCGGACTCCTGGCGTACATAGCCCAGGCGCTCGATCACGCCCTGCACCCGGTCGCGCGTGGCCTCGGCGACCATCTCGGGCCGGTTGATCACGTTCGAAACGGTGCCGACGGACACTCCCGCCTGTCGCGCGACGTCCTTGATCCCCACCATGCGTCCCACGACCCGGAGCCTCCGTCTTCCCGCGACCCACCGCGGTCGCGGGAACATGGTAGTGCTCTGTTCGACCGGTCGGGCAGGACCGGGCCGCCGCCGCGGGCTCCGCCCAGCCGCTCGGGCCGCTCCGGGCCACCGCGGGACCCGTTTCAGCGGGGGCGGACCAGGCTCGACCCGCGGACGACGAGTTCGGGCTGGAGGACGATCCGCTGGTGGCGGTGGTCCGCTGCCCGCTCCCCCGTCTCCTCGATCAGCAGCTCGGCCGCCATCCGCCCCATCCGGAACGCCGGCTGGCGCACCGACGTCAGCGGCACCGCGGCCGCCGCCGCGAACTCGATGTCGTCGTACCCCACCAACGCCACCTCCCCCGGCACCGACACCCCCGCCCCGTACAGCGACTGCAGCACCCCCAGCGCCAGCAGGTCATTGGCGCAGAACACCGCCGTCGGCCGCGGTGACATGCCCAGCAGCCGCGCCCCCGCGTCCCGCCCGGACGTCACGTCCAGCCGCTCCACCTCGACATGGCGCAGCGCGGACTCGCCGAGCCCCTGCTCGCGCAGGGCGCGCAGCGCGCCCTCACGGCGGTCGCGGCACTGGGCCAGCCGCATCGGCCCGCTCACATAGGCGAGGGTGCGATGGCCGAGGCCCAGCAGGTGGCGGACGGCGAGTTCGCCGCCGGTGACATCGTCGACCGACACCGAACATCCCTCGGCGCTGGGCAGCACCCGGTCGACGAGGACGAACGGGATGGGCTGCCGCCGGAAGGAGGCGAGGTTGCGCCCGGTCATATCGGCCGGGGTCATCAGCACCCCGCGCACCCGCTGTTCGGCGAAGAGCCCGAGGTAGTCGGCCTCCTCCTCGGGGCTCTGCGCGCTGTTGCACACCATCACCCCCAGCCCCGCCTCCCGCGCCGCACGCTCGGCGCCCCGCGCGACGTCCACGAAGAACGGGTTCGCCATGTCCAGCACCAGCAGCGCGATGATGCGGCTGTGGCCGGCCCGCAGCTGACGCGCGGACTCCTGGCGTACGTAGCCCAGGCGCTCGATGGTGGACAGCACCCTGGCCCGGGTCTCCTCGGACACCGACTCCGGGCGGTTGATGACGTTGGAGACCGTGCCGACCGAGACCCCGGCCTCGCGCGCCACCTCTTTGATGCCCACCCCGGGTGCCATCCGTCAGGAGGGGAGCGTGAAGTCGATGACGCGGAGGGCGGAGGGCGTGGTGCCGCTGGACCTCCGCTGATACATGAACGACAGGACGCCGTCCTGCGCGAGCCGGGTGTCGTCCACGACGACCTCGCCGAAGGCGTTCAGGCCGCTGCCGTCGAAGAGGGTCTTCCAGTCCGTCCAGCCCGAGGACTTGGACGCGGCCACGATCCGGCCGTACGGCATCACGGCGTAGGCGTTGTCGTAGCGGTCGAAGACCAGATGGCTGCGCTGGGTGGAGCCCGGCGGCACCGGGATCTCGGTCTTCTTCCAGCTGCCCGCGGCGTCCTTGAAGACGTGGAAGGTGCGGCCGTTGGCCTTCCGGTCAGCCGCGTAGTCGGTGGTGCACTGTCCGAACCGGCCGGGGACATAGCTGATCAGGGCGTGGGGCAGTCCGGCGGAGTCGGTGGCCTGGCTCTCCTGGTTCATCAGCGAGTGGTCGGGGCCCAGCGGGTCGACGACGGTTCCGGCGTCGCCGACGGCCACCGTGTCGGCCCCACCGGTGGTGCCGACGACGGCGCCCGCCGCGGTGCGCCAGGTACGGCCGTGGTCGGAGCTGTAGACATAGCCGGTGTCGTGGTTGGTGAGGCCGCCGCTCGCGCACATCACCGCGTTGTTCTGCTCGCGCCAGGTGTAGAAGGCGTGCAGCCGGCCGTCCGGCCCGTAGTCGATGCCGTGCAGATACATGTTGCGGGCGGTGCTGGAGCCGTGCTCGCTGGTGTAGGTGCCGGTGGCGGAGGACCATGCGCCCAGCGCCGTCCACTTGTTTCCGTCGTACTCGGCGAGCGCGTTGCGGCCGTTGCCGGAGACGCCGGAGCGGTAGCTGAGCTGGAGCCGGCCCTCGGGGGTGGCGATGAACTGGGGGTAGGTGAACTGGGAGGTGAGTGTCAGGCCGTCGAGGGTGGTCTGCACGGCGCCGAACTGGCCGCTGGTCCAGGGGTGTTTGGCCGGGTCGTCCACCAGCCCGGCCACCGACTTCACGGAGAAGAAGCCGCTGCTGTGGGAGTCCATGTTCAGATGCAGCCGGCCGTCGATCCGCGAGATCCCCATGGAGATGACGTTGTGGGAGTCGTCGGCGGAGAGCCGGTGCGGCAGGGTGACGGTCTGCCAGCTCCTCTGGGACAGCGCGCGGCGGCCGATGACCGCGCTGCGGTCGCCGGTGTACCAGCCGGCGTACTGATAGCCCTTGTAGGTGAGCAGCCCGTTCTTCTGGAAGGCGTTGTTGTTGACCAGGCCGTCGTACGACTCGAAGTAGATTGCGTTGGCGTCGAGTTGGGTGTCGGCGAGCTCGTCGACGGCCGGGCCGGGAGCGGCGGCGGCGCCCGCGCCGGGGATCGCGGTGCCGAGCAGAGCGGTGGCCAGGACGGCGATGGCCAGTGGTCTCATGTCCGTTCCTTTCCTGGTGCGCTTGTGGGGGGCGGACCCTGGTGCGCCTGTGGGGGGCGGAGCGAGCTTCTGTCCCCACGCCGCCCCTTTCCGCAGCATCGATATACGGCTCCGCCGCGTGGAGGGGCTGCGCCCCTGGACCCCGCGAATCCCGGGGGCATCCCCGGTCCCCGGGCCAGGACGAGGCAGGAGGCCGGAGCCCGCTATGGTCCGGCAGCGCCCCGAAGGAGCGCGGGGCTGTGTCCATGTGCGGCTCCGCCGCGGCTGTGTCGATGTGCGGCTCCGCCGCGTGGGCGACCAGCCACGAGGGCGCCGCGGATGGCCGACGACGGATCGTGGCACCTTCAGCGGAGCGTTTACGCGAGGTGGAAGACCTCCGTCAGCGGCTTCATCGCCTCGTCCGGCCGCGCGCCGTCGAGCGCTTCGAAGAAGGGCGCCATCTCGGCCTGCCAGCGGGCGTTGACCTCGGTGGCGGCCATCGCGGCCTGGGCGGCCTCGAAGTCCTCGGTCTCCAGATAGCCCACCAGCAGCCCGTCCTCGCGCAGGAAGAGCGAGTAGTTGTGCCAGCCGGTCTCCGCGAGCGCCGCCCGCATCTCGGGCCAGACGGCCTCGTGCCGCTCGAGGTACTCCTCGATCCGGTCCTGGCGGACCTTCAGCAGAAAACACACCCGCCGCATCGCCGAACCGCCCTCAGAAGTCGAACTTGTCGATGTTGGCCTTGTCGAAGACGGTGGGCGGGCCGAGGATGATCTCGCCGTTCTTGCCGACCGTGTACTCGCCCAGCTTCCCGGCCTTGAACTTCTCCCCCTCGGCCCCGGTGATCTGCCCGGAGGCGAGCGCTGCCGCGGCATACGAACCGAGGTAGCCGAGCTTCTTGGGGTCCCAGAGCGAGAACTGCTCGACGGTGCCGTCCTTGACGTACTTACGCATCTGGTTGGGCGTGCCGAGTCCGTTCAGCACGACCTTGCCCTCGTACGAGGAGCCGCTGATGTAGCGGGCGGCCGCGGCGATGCCGACCGTGGTGGGCGCGATGATGCCCTTGAGCTTGGGATACGCCTTGAGCAGGCCCTGGGTCTCCTGGAAGGACTTCTGGTCGTCGTCGTCCCCGTACACGGTCTTGACCAGCTTCATGTTTTTGTAGGCGGGCTTGCTCAGCTCGTCCTTCATGAAGCGGATCCAGGTGTTCTGGTTGGTGGCGTTCTGGGTGGCGGACAGGATCGCGATCTCGCCCTTGTAGTCGAGCTGCTCGGCGAGGTGCTGGACCTGGCTGCGGCCGATCTCCTCGGAGCCGGCCTGGTTGATGAAGAGCTGACGGCAGGCCGGGGCGGTGTCGGAGTCGTACGCCACCACCTTGATGTCCTTCTTCATGGCCTGCTTGAGCGGGCCGCAGACCGCGTTGGGGTCGTTGGCCGCGATCAGGATGGCGTCCTGGCGCTGCTGGACCAGGGTGTTGATGTACGACACCTGGGAGGAGGCGCTGGCGTCGGACGGGCCGACCTCCTTGCCCTTGCCGCCGAACTCCCCGGCGGCCGTGATCCCCGCCTGGTCGATGAGCTTCTCGTACGGGTTGTTGATCTGCTTGGGCAGAAAGGCCAGCTTGAGCCCCTTCTTCAGCGGTGCGCCGGGGTCGGCCTTGGCGTCGGTCTTGGCGGGGCCGCTGTTGTCGTTGTCCTTCTTGGTGGTGCCGCCGCAGCCGGCCAGGGCCACGGCCAGGGCACAGACCGCGGCGGCGGTGGTGGCGGCGCGGCGGCGCGCGGGAGAGCTCTTCATGGGGAGACCTTTCGCGGTGCGTGGGTGGATCAGCTGGTCGAGGCGGCGGCGCGCCGGTGACGCCAGGCGCTCACGGTGGTGATCAGGCGGGGGGTGAGGACGGAGGCCACCAGCAGCAGCCCGGTGACGATCACCTGGACCTCGTTGGCCACGTCATTGAGGGTCAGCAGGTTCTTCAGGACGCCGATGAGCAGCACCCCGGCGACGGCGCCGAACAGCGTGCCCTTCCCGCCGTCGAAGTCGACACCGCCCAGCAGGACGGAGGCGATGACGAGCATTTCGAAGCCCTGGCCGTTGTCGGCCCGCGCGCTGCCGTACCGCAGGGTGAACACGACCCCCGCGAAGGCCGAGATCAGCCCGCTGACCACGAACAGCAGCAGCTTGACGCGCTTGACGCGGAGGCCCGCGAAGTAGGCGGCGTCCTCCTGGGCGCCGATGGCGAACAGCGACCGGCCCAGGCCCGTGGCGTGCAGCACCACGGCGGCGATGGCGGCCAGCACGATGAACAGCACCACCGGATAGGTGAGGAAGGTGCCGGGCACGGTGGTGGTGTCCACGGCCCACTTGGCGTACGTCTCGGGGAAGTCGGTGATGGCGCCCGTGCCGAGCACCACCGAGGCCAGCCCCCGGTAGAGGGCGAGCGTGCCGATGGTGACGGCGAGCGAGGGCAGCCCGACCCGGGTGACCAGCCAGCCGTTGATCAGCCCTCCGACCACCCCGACCAGCAGCACGATCGGCACGATGGTCTCGAACGCCCAGCCCGCGTCCCACAGTTGGCCGGTCAGCGCGCTGCCCAGGCCGAGCATCGAGGCCACCGACAGATCCACCTGCCCGGCCACCACCAGCAGTGTCATCGGCAGCGCCATCAGCGCCACCTCGGCGATGTCGTTGAAGGCGAAGGCGAGGTTGTCGCGGCTCGCGAAGCCGTCCGTGGTGCCGAGGCCGGTGAGGAAGACGGCCACCAGCAGCACCCCGACGGCGGTGTCCCACCTGAGCTTCATCGTGCGCTCCTCTTCCTCAGCGCACGGGTCATGCGCACCCTCACGATCCGGTCCACGCTGATGGCCGCCAGCAGCAGCGCACCCGCGATGGCGTCCTGCCAGAAGGAGTCGACCTTCAGCACGGCCAGGGCGCTGCCGATGGTGGTGAGCAGCAGCGCGCCCAGCGCCGCTCCCCACACCGTGCCGGTGCCGCCGACGATGGCGACGCCACCGACCACCACCGCACTGACCACGGTCAGCTCCCAGCCGTGGGCGTTGTCGGCGACGACGGTGCCGAAGCGGGCCAGCCACAGCGCGCCCGCGAAGCCCGAGACGGCGCCGGAGAACAGATACGCGCCGAGCACGCGCCGCCGGATCGGCACCCCGGCCAGCCGGGCGGCCTCCGGGCTGGAGCCGATGGCGTACAGCTCACGGCCGGCGCGGTAGGTGCGCAGGACGTACGCGGTCCCGGCGAGCACCGCGAAGGCGATCAGCGGGAGATACGGGATGCCCAGCGCACTTCCGCTGCCGAGGTCCAGCACGGGCTGCGGCACATCGGCCGCGTTGATCTGCTCGCCCTGCGCCCACCAGTAGTCGACGCCCTGGATGATGTAGAGCATCCCGAGGGTCACCACCAGCGCGGGCACCCGTCCGAAGCTCACCAGCGCGCCACTGACGATGCCGCAGCCCGCGCCGACGAGCAGGCCCAGAGCCAAGACCGTCAGCACCCCGTGGTCGGTGCCGGAGACGAACTTCCCGCAGGCGAAGGCGGACAGGCCCACCACGGAGCCGACCGACAGATCGATGTTGCGGGTGATGACCACCACCGACTGCCCGACCGCGAGCAGCACCAGGATCGCGGCGTTGAGCAATACGTCCTTGATGCCCTGGTCGCCCAGGAAGCGCGGCTCGGCGATCCAGGTGAACAGCACCAGCAGCAGGAGGGCGCCGGCGATGCTGATCTCCCGCGCGCGGAAGACAGCGTCGACGAGCGAGCGCGCCGAGCGCGCCGTCTCCGGCGCGGCGGCGGGCTTCCCGGGTTTCTCGACGGTCACGCTCACGTGCGGGTCCCTTCTGCGGTGGCGCCGTTGGCGCCGGTGGGCCCGGTGGCGCCCGTATCACCGGTGGCATCGGTGCGCCCGGTGGCGCCGGTCGCGCCGGTCGCGCCGGTCGCGCCGGTCGCGCTGGTGCGCCCGCTCGCCGCGGTGGCATCGGTGGGCCCGGTCGCGGCGACGTCACGGGGGAGCCCGGTCGCGGCGGCCTCACCGGCGACACCAGCGACACCGGCCTCACCGGCGACACCAGCGACACCAGCGACACCGGGGACACCGGGGACACCGGGGACACCGGGGACTCCGGCGCCATCGGCGCCACCCGTGAGCCCTGTCGCGGCGGCCATCACGGACTCCTCGGTGGCCTCGGCGCGCGGGATCTCGGCGACCAGCCGGCCCTCGTGCATCACCAGGACCCGGTCGGCCATGCCCAGCACCTCGGGCAGATCGGAGGAGATCATCAGCACCGCGAGGCCGTCGGCGGCCAGCGACGACAGCAGCCGGTGCACCTCGGCCTTGGTGCCGACGTCGATCCCGCGCGTGGGCTCGTCGACGATGAGCACCGTGGGCTCGGTCGCCAGCCACTTGGCGAGCACGACCTTCTGCTGATTGCCGCCGGAGAGCACCCCGACGTGGTCGGCGAGGCTGCCGTACTTCAGCTGGAGCCGGACCGCCCAGTCGGTCGCCCGGCCGCGCTCCAGCGTCCGCTGCACCAGTCCCGCGCGGCCCAGCCGGTCGAGGCCGGTCAGCCCGATGTTCCGTTCGATGGACATCTCCATCACCAGGCCCCGCTGGCGCCGGTCCTCGGGGACGAGCGCGAGCCCGGCGTCCATGGCGGCGGTCGGCGAACCGGGCCGCAGCACCGTCCCGTCCACCCGCACCTCGCCCGCGTCCGCCCGGTCCACGCCGAAGACGGCCTGGGCGACCTCGGTGCGCCCGGCGCCGACCAGCCCGGCGAGCGCGACGATCTCACCGCGCCGCACCTCGAAGGAGACGTCCCGGAAGACGCCCTCTCGGGTCAGCCGCTGCACCGACAGCGCGGTTTCGCCCACCCGGCTGTCCTGCTTGGGGTAGAGCTCGGCCAGGTCCCGGCCGACCATGCGGCGGACCAGATCGTCCTGGGTCAGCCCCGTCAGCGGCTCGGAGGCCACCCACCGGCCGTCCCGCAGGATGGTGACCCGCTGGCACAGCTCGAAGATCTCCTCCAGGCGGTGGGAGATGAACAGCACGGCGGCGCCCTCGGCGCGCAGCGTTTCGACGACCGAGAAGAGCCGGGCGGTCTCGCTTCCGGTCAGCGCCGCCGTCGGCTCGTCCATGATCAGCACCCGGGCGTCGAAGGAGAGCGCCTTGGCGATCTCGACGATCTGCTGATCGGCGATGGACAGGCCCCGGGCGGGCCGGTCCGGGTCGAGCTCGACGCCGAGCCGCGCCATCAGGGCGGCGGTGGAGGTCCGTACGGCCTTGTGGTCGATCCGGCCGAGGGCCCGGCGCGGCTGACGGCCCATGAAGATGTTCTCGGCGATGGACAGATCGGGGAAGAGCGTGGGCTCCTGGTAGATGACGGCGATGCCGACGTCGCGCGCGTCGGCGGGGCCGTGGAAGACCACCGGCTCGCCGTCCAGCAGCACCCGGCCGGAGTCGGGCCGGTGCACCCCGGCGAGGGCTTTGATCAGCGTCGATTTGCCCGCCCCGTTCTCACCGGCCAGGGCATGGGCCTCACCGGCGAAGAGCTCGAGCGAGACATCGCGAAGGGCCCGTACGGCGCCGAAGGATTTGTTCACCCCCTCGAGGGCGAGGACCGGCACACCGGTCGAAGCAGGCTGGCTCACGGAGTCTCCTGACGCGTACCCAGGGCGGGAAATGAAATGTTTCAATGCTGGATTCCGGGAAGCTAGCCCTGCACTTTGCGGCCGTCAAGGGGGTGTGCACGGGATATACCCACATCGATTCAGCCCCCTTGACGCGCCCAGAGCTCCGGCCCTACGGTCCAGGCGCCTTGGGTTGAATCGTTTTCATCCCCTCGTTCCCGCCAGTTCCCGCCAGCCGTTCCTGCCCGTCGTTCCTGCCGGCTGTTCCTGGAGGAAGACCGTGATCAGCAGACGTCACCTGCTCGCCACCACCGCTGCCACCGGTACGGCCCTCACGGGTCTGCCCGCTCTCACCCCGTCCGCCACCGCCGAGGACCGCCCCGCCGCCGGGCTGCGGGTCCGGAGCACGACGGTGGAGTACGCGCCCCATCCGCTCGGCCTCGACACCTCCCGTCCCCGGCTGAGCTGGATCCTCGACTCCGACGCCCGCGACCAGTTGCAGAGCGCGTACCACATCAGGGTCGCCACCTCCCCCGACCGGCTCGGCGACCCCGATGTCTGGGACAGCGGCAAACAGAAGTCACGCCAATCGGTCCTGGTGCCCTACGACGGTCCGGCCCTGCGGCCGCGCACCCGGTACCACTGGTCGGTACGGGTCTGGGACGACCACGGCCGCCCCTCCCCGTGGTCCGCCCCCGCCTGGTGGGAGACCGGGCTGCTGGGCGACGGGCAGTGGCAGGCGCGCTGGATCACCGCGCCCGCCGCGCTGACCGCGCCCCCTGCCCTGGACGGCGCCTCCTGGATCTGGTTCCCCGAAGGGGATCCGGCCACCGAGGCCCCGGCGGCCACCCGGTGGTTCCGCGCCTCGGTTCGGGCCACGGGCACCGTCCGCCGCGCCCGGCTGGTGGTGGCCGCCGACGACGGCTTCACCGCCTATGTGAACGGCACCGAGGTCGCCGCCCGCGAGGCACTGGGTGTGCTCAAGGCATGGAGCCATCCGGCCACCGTCGACGTCACCGAATTCCTGCAGCAGGGCGCCGCCACCCTCGCCCTCTCGGCGACCAACGCCGAGAAGGGCCCGGCGGGGCTGCTGGCCACCCTGGAGCTCACCACCGACGACGGCACCACCACCCACCACCACACGGACGCCACGTGGCGCACGACCGATGCGAAACCCCCCGCCGCCTGGCCGGACCGGGACTTCGACGACAGCGGCTGGGCCACCGCCAAGGAGCTGGCCGCCTGGGGCAGTGGGCCCTGGGGCAGGGTGTTCCCGCTCCAGTCCCCCGCCCAGTTGCGCCGCACCTTCCGGCTCGCCAAGCCCATCGTGCGCGCCCGGCTCTACTCCACGGCACTGGGCCTCTACGAAGCGCACCTGAACGGCGTCCGCGTCGGCCGCGACCAACTGGCGCCCGGCTGGACCGACTACCGCAAGCGGGTGGCGTACCAGACCTACGACGTCACCGACGCTCTCCACCCCGGGGCCAACGCCCTCGGTGTGACCCTCGCCCCCGGCTGGTACGCCGGGAACATCGCCTGGCTCGGCCAGGCCCAGTATGGCGACCACCCCGCCCTGCTCGCCCAGTTGGAGGTCGTGTACGCCGACGGCAGCACCGAGCGCATCACCACCGACCAGCAGTGGCGCGCGGCCACCGGCCCGCTGCAGACCGCCGATGTGCTGATGGGCGAGGAGTACGACGCCCGCAAGGAGACCCCGGGCTGGACCTCACCGGGCTTCGACGACACCGGCTGGCAGCCCGCCGTCACGGCCACGGACATCACCGCCGAGGTCGTGGCCCAGACCGACGCCCCGACCCGGGTGGAACGCGAGATCAAGCCCGTCGAGGTCACCGAACCCGCCCCCGGCGTCCACCTCTTCGACCTGGGCCAGAACATGGTCGGCAGCGTCCGCCTCACGGTCTCCGGCCCGGCCGGCCGAAAGATCCGGATCCGCCACGCCGAGGTGCTGGACCCCGACGGCACCGCCTACACGGCCAACCTGCGCACCGCCCGCCCCGTCGACACGTACACCCTCAAGGGCGGCGGCCCCGAGACCTACGAGCCGCGCTTCACCTTCCACGGCTTCCGCTACGTCGAGGTCACGGGCTACCCCGGAAAGCCCTCCCCCGACGCGGTCACGGGCCGCGTCATGCACACCGCCGCCCCGTTCACCCTGTCCTTCCACACCGACTCGGCGCTGCTCAACCAGCTCCACTCCAACATCACCTGGGGCCTGCGCGGCAACTTCCTGTCCATCCCCACCGACACCCCGGCGCGGGACGAACGGCTCGGCTGGACCGGCGACATCAACGTGTTCTCCAGCACCGCCGCGTACGCCATGGAGTCCGCCCGCTTCCTCACCAAGTGGCTCCAGGACATGCGCGACGGCCAGACCGACGACGGCTCCTTCCCCAACGTGGCACCCAACCTCGGCGACGTCGGCGACGGCGTCGCGGGCTGGGGCGACGCCGGAGTGACCGTGCCCTGGAACCTCTATCAGGCGTACGGCGACACTCAGGTGCTGCGCGACAACTGGCCGGCCATGCGCCGCTGGATCACCTACCTGGAAAAGCACAGCACCGGTCTGCTGCGGCCCGCCGAGGGCTACGGCGACTGGCTCAGCGTCGAGGCGGACACCCCCAAGGACGTCATCGCCACCGCGTACTTCGCCCACGCCACCGACCTCGTCGCCCGCACGGCGCACGTCCTGGACGAGGACCCGGCCCCGTACGAAGACCTCCTGACCCGCATCAAGGCGGCCTTCAACCGCGCCTACGTCTCCCCCGACGGCAGGATCAAGGGCGACACCCAGACCGCGTACGTCCTGGCGCTCTCCATGGACCTGCTCCCCGCCGCGCTCCGCAAGCCCGCCGCCGACCGGCTCGTGGCCCTCGTCCAGGAGCGCGACTGGCATCTGTCCACCGGTTTCCTCGGCACCCCGCGGCTGCTCCCGACCCTCACCGAGACCGGTCACACCGACGTCGCCTACCGCCTGCTCCACCAGCGCACCTTCCCCTCCTGGGGGTACCAGATCGACCGGGGCGCGACCACGATGTGGGAGCGCTGGGACTCCATCAAGCCGGACGGGAGCTTCCAGGACGTCGGGATGAACTCGTTCAACCACTACGCCTACGGCTCGGTCGGCGAGTGGATGTACCAGAACATCACCGGGATCGCCCCCGCCGCCCCCGGCTTCCGCGAGATCCTCATCCGGCCCCGCCCGGGCGGCGAGGTGCGCTCCGCCGAAGGCCGCTACGACTCCCTCTACGGCCCGGTCACCACCCGCTGGTCCCAGGGCGAGGACTTCACCCTCACGGTGTCCATCCCCGTCAACACCACCGCACAGATCTGGGTCCCCGCCCGCCGCGCCTCGGACATCACCCGTCGCGGCGGCCGGCTGCTGCGGATGGCGGACGGCTGCGCGGTGTTCGCCGTGGGCTCGGGGACCCACCACTTCTTGACGCGTGGCGGACCGCGCGGCTAGGTTTCTTGAATCGTTTCATGAAGGAGATTCATGTCTGACGTTCCAGCCGTGAAGGCGGCCCTCAAGAGCCAGGCGGTCGAGACGCCGTCATGGGCGTACGGCAACTCCGGAACCCGGTTCAAGGTCTTCGCCCAGCCCGGTGTCCCGCGCTCCCCCCAGGAGAAGCTGGACGACGCCGCCCAGGTGCACGCCTTCACCAAAGTGGCGCCCACCGTCGCCCTCCACATCCCCTGGGACCGGGTCGAGGACTACGGGGCGCTCGCCAAATACGCGGAGGAACGCGGCCTGAAACTGGGCGCCATCAACTCCAACGTCTTCCAGGACGACGACTACAAGCTGGGCTCGGTCACCCACCCCGACCCGGCGGTCCGCCGCAAGGCGCTGGACCACCTCCTGGAGTGCGTCGACATCATGGACGCCACGGGCTCCCGTGACCTCAAGCTCTGGTTCTCCGACGGCACCAACTATCCCGGCCAGGACGACATCGCGGCCCGCCAGGACCGCCTCGGCGAGGCCCTGACCGCCGTCTACGACCGTCTCGGCGACGACCAGCGCATGCTGCTGGAGTACAAGTTCTTCGAGCCCGCCTTCTACACCACGGACGTCCCGGACTGGGGCACCGCCTACGCCCACTGCCTGAAGCTCGGCCCCAAGGCCCAGGTCTGCGTCGACACCGGCCACCACGCCCCCGGCACCAACATCGAGTTCATCGTCGCCCTCCTCCTGCGTGAGAAGAAGCTCGGCGCCTTCGACTTCAACTCCCGCTTCTACGCGGACGACGACCTGATGGTGGGCGCCGCCGACCCCTTCCAGCTCTTCCGGATCATGTACGAGGTGGTCCGCGGCGGGGGGCTGACCTCGGGGGTCGCCTTCATGCTCGACCAGTGCCACAACATCGAGCCCAAGATCCCGGCGATCATCCGTTCCGTCATGAACGTCCAGGAGGCCACGGCCAAGGCCCTCCTGGTCGACGGGGACGCACTGGCCGCCGCCCAGCGCACGGGCGACGTGCTGGGCGCCAACGCGGTGCTGATGGACGCCTACAACACGGACGTACGGCCGCTGCTCGCCGAGGTCCGTGAGGAACTGGGCATCGATGCCGACCCGATGGGCGCGTACCGGGGCTCGGGATGGGCGGAGCGGATCGTTTCGGAGCGGGTGGGCGGGCAGCAGGCGGGGTGGGGGGCGTAGCGCCTGCGGCGGGCCCTTCCCCACCCCACCCCTCCCCGAACCCGGTGCAAGCCCCCGGGCCCCCTGGGGCTCCGCCCCGAGCCCCTCCTGGGGCTCCGCCCCAAACCCCCGGGCACCCCCCCAGACCTCTGGGGCTCCCCACCGAACCCCAGAGGCGCTGCACCGAACCCGCCGGGGCTCCGCCCGGACACCCCAGCCAGCCGCCCCAAACACGCGGGGCTTCGCCGCGAACCCCTTGGCGCCGCCCCGGCCACTACTGGCCCTCAAACACGCCCCTGCGGGACACGCCTCCCGCTGTCACCGAAACCCACCGAGACCGGCCCGGTTCACACAAAGAGGACGTCATGACCGCAGAACCCCACCCCGAGGCGGCCGCGCTCCTGGAGCGCTCGCATCGTCTCGGTGCCGACCCCCGCAATACCAACTACGCGGGCGGAAACACCTCCGCCAAGGGCACCGCGACCGACCCGGTCACGGGCCAGGATGTCGAGCTGATGTGGGTCAAGGGCTCCGGTGGCGATCTGGGCACGCTCGCCCACTCCGGGCTCGCCGCGCTCCGTCTGGACCGGCTTCGCGCGCTCACCGAGGTCTATCCAGGGGTGGATCTCGAGGACGAGATGGTCGCGGCCTTCGACTACTGCCTGCATGGCAAGGGCGGGGCCGCACCGTCCATCGATACCGCGATGCACGGCCTGGTCGACGCCGCCCACGTCGACCACCTCCACCCCGACTCCGGCATCGCCCTCGCCTGCGCGGCCGATGGCGAGGCGCTGACCAAAGAGTGTTTCGGCAACCAGGTCGTCTGGGTGCCCTGGCGCCGGCCCGGCTTCCAACTGGGCCTGGACATCGCCGCCATCAAGAAGGCCAACCCCCAGGCCATCGGCTGCATTCTCGGTGGCCACGGCATCACCGCCTGGGGCGACACCTCCGCCGCGTGCGAGGCCAACTCCCTCCGCATCATCCGTACCGCCGAGGAGTTCCTCACCGCACGCGGCAAGGCCGACCCGTTCGGCCCCGTCGTCCACCCCACCCTCCCCAACGCCGAGCGCCGCGCCCGCGCGGCCGCCCTGGCGCCCGTGATCCGCGGCCTGGCCTCCACGGACCGCCCCCAGGTGGGCCACTTCACGGACAACGACACCGTCCTGGACTTCGTCTCCCGCGCCGAACACCCACGCCTGTCGGCCCTCGGCACCTCCTGCCCGGACCACTTCCTCCGTACGAAGGTCCGCCCCCTGGTCCTGGACCTCCCGCCGGACACCCCCCTCGACGAGACGATCACCCGCCTCAGGGAACTCCACGCCGAGTACCGCACCGACTACGCGGCCTACTACAACAACCACGCCACCCCCGACTCCCCTCCCATGCGCGGCGCGGATCCCGCCATCGTGCTCATCCCCGGCGTCGGGATGTTCAGCTACGGCAAGGACAAGCAAACGGCCCGCGTGGCAGGCGAGTTCTACGTCAACGCGATCAACGTCATGCGCGGCGCGGAAGCGGTGTCGACCTACTCCCCCATCGAGGAGTCGGAGAAGTTCCGCATCGAGTACTGGGCGCTGGAAGAGGCCAAGCTCCAGCGCATGCCGAAGCCCAAGCCCCTCGCGACCCGTATCGCCCTGGTGACCGGCGCCGGCTCGGGCATCGGCAAGGCCATCGCCCATCGCCTGGTGGCCGAGGGCGCATGTGTCGTGGTGGCGGATATCAACACAGGCTCGGCCACGGCCGTCGCACAGGAGCTGGGCGGTCCGGACAAGGCCACCGCCGTCACCGCCGACGTCACCTCCGAAGAGCAGATCAAGGCGGCATTCGCCCAGGCAGCCCTGCACTTCGGCGGGGTGGACATCCTGGTCAACAACGCCGGGATCAGCATCTCCAAACCCCTCCTCGACACCACCACCCAGGACTGGGACCTCCAGCACACCATCATGGCCCGAGGCAGCTTCCTGGCCTCCCGCGAAGCGGCACGGACCTTCATCGCCCAGAACATGGGCGGCGACATCGTGTACATCACCTCCAAGAACGCCGTGTTCGCGGGCCCGAACAACATCGCGTACTCCGCGACCAAGGCCGACCAGGCCCACCAAGTCCGCCTCCTCGCAGCGGAGTTGGGCGAGCACGGCATCCGGGTCAACGGAGTGAACCCCGACGGCGTAGTCCAGGGCTCCGGCATCTTCGCAAGCGGCTGGGGCGCACAACGCGCGGCCGTATACGGCGTCCCCGAGGAGAAGCTGGGCGAGTTCTACGCCCAACGCACCCTCCTCAAGCGCGAAGTACTGCCGACCCACGTGGCGAACGCGGTCTTCACACTCGTAGGCGGCGACCTGACCCACACCACGGGTCTGCACATCCCCGTCGACGCCGGGGTCGCGGCGGCGTTCCTGCGCTGACACGCGCGTGAGGGGCCCCGTACGCACCACAGCAACCGCCCACGCACCCCACCCACCACGAGGTCCACGTGTCCAGCAAAGAGCACCGCTTCGCCGCCGTAGACCTCGGTGCGTCCAGCGGCCGCGTCATCGTCGGTGAGGTCGCCCCCGAACGGCTGAGCCTCCACGAGGCACACCGCTTCCCCAACCAGCCCACCCGCGTCCTGGGCACCCTGCACTGGAACATCCTGTCCCTCTACCAGGGCATCCTGAACGGTCTGAAGGCAGCGGCGAGAAACACCACCCACCCCCTGACCGGCATCGGCATCGACACCTGGGCCGTCGACTACGGCCTACTGGCCGCCGACGGCACCCTCCTGGCCAACCCCGTGCACTACCGCGACACCCGCACCACCGGCGCCGCCGAAAAGGTCGCGGAAACACTCTCGTCCCAGGCCCTCTACGCCGCCACCGGCATCCAGCACCTCCCCTTCAACACCCTCTACCAGCTCATCTCGGCCCAGGGCAGCCCCGCCCTCACCGCCGCCCACCGCCTCCTCCTCATCCCCGACCTCATCTCGTACTGGCTGACCGGCGAGCCCGGCACCGAGCTGACGAACGCCTCCACCACCCAGCTCATCGACCCCCGCACCCGCGATTGGGCCACCCCCGTGGCGCAGGCCCTGGGCATCGATCTGACGCTCTTCCCGCCCCTGCGCCACCCGGGCGACCCCGCCGGAACCCTGCGCCACGAGGTCCTCGCCGAGACGGGCCTCGCCACCCCCGTCCCCGTGACCGCCGTCGGCTCGCACGACACCGCGTCCGCCGTCGTCGGCGTCCCGGCGACCACGCCCGACTTCGCGTACATCGCCACCGGCACGTGGTCCCTCGCCGGACTGGAGCTGGACGCGCCGGTGCTCACGGAGGCGAGCCGCGCGGCCAACTTCACCAATGAGCTGGGCGTGGACGGCACGGTCCGCTATCTGCGCAACATCATGGGGCTGTGGATGCTCCAGGAGTGCGTCCGCGCCTGGGAAACCCGAGGCACCACGGCCACCCAAGCCACCCACACCGATCTCACCGCACTCCTCCAAGCGGCTGCCCGAGCCACCCCCCTCCGCTCCGTGGTCGACGCCGGCGACCCCGCCTTCATCGCCCCGCACCACATGCCCGACCGCATCGCCGACGCCTGCCGCCGCACCGGCCAGCCCGTCCCCCGTACCCCGGCGGAGACCACCCGCTGTGTCCTGGACTCCCTCGCCCTGGCCCACCGCCGCGCGATCGACGACGCCGCGCGGCTGTCCGGCCGTACGGTCCGCACCGTGCACATCGTCGGCGGCGGCGTACACAACGCGCTGTTGTGCCAGCTCACCGCCGATGCCTGCGGGCTCCCCGTGATCGCGGGCCCGGCCGAGGCGGCGGCCCTCGGGAACGTGCTGGTCCAGGCCAGGGCGGCCGGAGTGATCACCGGCGGGCTGTCCGAATTGCGCGCGCTGCTTCACAGCACCCAGCCACTGAGGCAGTATGAGCCCACAGGTGATCATTCGGCGTGGGACCGGGCAGCCGCCCGGCTGGGGGACGCGCAGGTCACAAGGGCCGCCACCGGCCTGGGCGACGAGGAGGAACCGTGCGCGTAGCGCTCTTCATCACCTGCGTCAACGACACCCTCTATCCACACACCGGCCAGGCCGTGGTCACGCTCCTCGAACGGCTCGGCGTGGAGGTCGGCTTCCCGGAGGCGCAGAGCTGCTGCGGCCAGCCGCAGTTCAACACCGGCTACCGCCACGAGACCGAACCGCTGGTGCGCCGCTACGCCGCCGCGTTCCACGACTACGACTACGTGGTGGCCCCCTCGGGGTCCTGCGCGGCGATGGTGCGGGACAACTACCCCCGGATCGGCGCCAAGGCGGCCGCGGAGGGACGTGGCCAGGAGCTCGCGGACGCGGCGGCCGAGGCGGTCCCCAAGACGTACGAGCTGACCGAATTCCTCACCGACGTCCTGAAGGTCACCGACGTCGGCGCGTACTACCCGCACACCGTGACCTACCACCCCACCTGCCACGGGCTGCGGATGCTGGGGCTCGGCGACCGCCCGCGTTCGCTCCTCGCCGCCGTGAAGGGGCTGAACCTGGTGGAACTGCCGGGCGCCGATGAGTGCTGCGGCTTCGGCGGCACGTTCGCCGTCAAGAACGCGGCCGTCTCGGCGGCCATGGGGGCGGACAAGGCGCGCAACATCACGGCGACCGGCGCCGAGGCCGTGTGCACGGTCGACAACTCCTGCCAGATGCACATCGGCGGCACACTCGCCCGCCAGGGCTCCACGGTCCGCCCCGTCCACATCGCCGAGATCCTGGCCAGTACGGAAGGAAACGTCTGGTGAACCGACACCGCCAGGCGAGCGGACACCATCAGGTGAGCGAACCCCAGAGGGAAGGACACGACTGGTGAGCGGAACCCACCAAGCCACCTACCTGGGGATGCCCGCTTTCCCGGCGGCGGCCGACGCCTCGACCCGGAACACCCAGCTGCGCGCCAACCTCCGCCACGCCACCCACACCATCCGCGCCAAGCGCGCCACGGCGGTGGCCGAACTGGACGACTGGTCGTCGCTGCGCGCCGCGGGCGCGGCCATCAAGGACCGTTCGCTGCGCCATCTCGACCACTATCTGGAGCAGTTGGAGAGCGCGGTCACGGCGGCCGGCGGCCACGTCCACTGGGCGGCGGACGCGGACGAGGCGAACCGGATCGTCACCGAGCTGGTGCAGGCGACGGGCGAGCGCGAGGTCGTCAAGGTCAAGTCGATGGCCACGCAGGAGATCGGCTTGAACGGCGCGCTCGCCACCGCCGGGATCACGGCGTACGAGACCGATCTCGCCGAGCTGATCGTGCAGCTCGGCGACGACCTCCCGTCACACATCCTGGTCCCGGCGATCCACCGCAACCGGGGCGAGATCCGCGACATCTTCGCGGAGAAGATGGCCCAGTGGGGCCGCCCGGCCCCGGAGTGGCTGACCGACGCGCCCGCCGACTTGGCGGAGGCCGCGCGGCTGCACCTGCGCGAGAAGTTCCTGAACGCCAAGGTGGGCATCTCCGGCGCCAACTTCATGGTCGCGGAGACCGGCACGCTCGTGGTCGTGGAGTCCGAGGGCAACGGCCGGATGTGCCTGACCCTCCCCGAGACGCTGATCTCCGTCGTCGGCATCGAGAAGATCGTCCCCACCTTCCAGGACCTGGAGGTCTTCCTTCAGCTCCTGCCCCGCTCCTCGACCGCCGAGCGGATGAACCCGTACACCTCCACCTGGACCGGCACCACGGACGCGGACGGGCCCCGCACCTTCCACCTCGTCCTCCTCGACAACGGCCGCACCGACACCCTCGCCGACACCGTGGGCCGCCAGGCGCTGCGCTGCATCCGCTGCTCGGCGTGTCTCAATGTGTGCCCGGTGTACGAGCGGGCGGGCGGCCATGCCTACGGATCGGCGTACCCGGGCCCGATCGGCGCGATCCTCACCCCCCAACTGCGCGGTGTCCAGAGCGAACTGGACGCTTCCCTCCCGTACGCCTCCTCCCTGTGCGGGGCGTGTTACGAGGTGTGCCCGGTCGCCATCGACATCCCGGAGGTCCTGGTCCACCTCCGTGAGCGGGTGGTCGAGGGCGGGCCCGTCTCCGTCCGCGGCACCCGCACCGTCATCAAGCCCGCCAAGGGCCACGCCGCCGAGCGCGCCGCGATGCGCGCCGCCCGCTGGGCCCTGGACCACCCCCGGGTGCTGCGCACCGGCCAGCGCCTGGCCTCCCGCACCCGCCGCTTCCATCCGCGCCGGCTGCCCGGTCCGGGGCGGGCGTGGAGCGATACGCGGGAGCTGCCGAAGGTGCCGGAGGAGTCGTTCCGCGACTGGTGGCAACGCACCCGGGGCGAGAGCGGCACGGAGGGAAGGAAGACCACATGACCCCGCAAGCCCCCGGCTCCCGGAACCCCGGAATCCAAAGCAGCACCCAGGGCCCCGGCGCCCAGAGCCCCGACTCCCGCGCCCTGGTCATGGCCCGCATCCGCCGCGCCCTGGCCGATGTGCCGCGGGCCGAGACGCCCGACGCGGTGCCGGTCGAGCGCACCTACCACCGCGTCCATGGCGACCGCACCCCCAGCGAGACCGTGGACCTCCTCGCCGAGCACCTGGCCGACTACCGCGCGATCGTCCACCGCACCGACGCCCCCGCCCTCCCCGCTCTGATCGCCCGCCTCCTCGCCGACCGCGGCGCGACCAGCGTGGCCCTGCCCCCCGGCCTCCCCGACTCCTGGCTGTCCGCCGTCCCCGACGCGGTGCGCCGGGTCCCGGACACGGCGGAGCTGACCCCGCACGACCTGGACGCGGTCTCCAGCGTGGTGACGGCCTGCGCGGTGGCCATCGCCGAAACCGGCACCGTGGTCCTGGACGCCGCCCCCGACCAGGGCCGCCGCCGCATCACCCTCGTCCCCGACCACCACATCTGCGTCATCCGGGTGCCCGACCAGGTCGTGGACTCCGTCCCGGAGGGCCTTGAACGCCTGGATCCGGCCCGCCCGTTGACCTGGATCTCGGGCCCGTCCGCGACAAGTGACATCGAACTCGATCGCGTCGAGGGCGTCCACGGCCCCCGCACCCTCGAAGTGATCCTCACCGGGCCGCCGGCCGGGCCGGAAACCGCTGGTCAGAGCTGAGGGGGCAGGGGACGCATACCCCGGCCACGGCGGGGCATATGCCATAGGGGCAGGCGACGGAACACCCGTGCGGGCGATGCGGTCTTCCTCACATACCGCCGGTAACACCGCAGTTGGGCGGTTTACGCCGATGCCGTTGTCGGTAGGGGCCTCTACTCTTATGGCATGCGTCCGACTCCTACTCACCAACCTGCCTTACTGACCACCTCCTCCACCGACCAGGCCAATGAGGCGATTCGCGTCTTTCTGCGGGCCCGGGCAGGCCGGGCACTGCGGCCTTCGGAGCGGGCCGAGTACAGCCGGTTGCTGAAGGTTTACACCCGGGCGCTGCGCGGCGAGGTGGAGAAGGCCGCCTGAGCGGCACGAGCCGACCACATCTGAAAAGCGGGGGACGCCATGGGGGCTGTGGGCAAGGTCGTCTTCGGAGCGGTGACGGCGGGGCTTCTGGGCGTCGCCGGGTACGGCGGATACAACCTCTACACGGGCGTGACCGGCGGCGATACCACCGCGCCCCATGACGGTCCGGTGACCGCGGACGAGACCCGGCGGACCGCGCGGGAATTCCTGGACGCATGGGCGGACGGCAATGACATGCTGGCCGCCGGGCTGACCAACGACGCCGAGGCGGCCATCGGCGCGCTGAGCGGCTATCGCGACGACGGCCATGTGGAGAAGGTGACGGTCACCCCGGGCACGGCCCGGGGCACCACGGTGCCGTTCACCGTCAAGGCCGAAGTGGTCTTCGACAAAACCCGTTCGAGCTGGACATATGCATCACGGCTGACCGTGGTGCGCGGCCGGACCACCAAGAAGCCGCTGGTCGACTGGAGACCCTCGGTCCTCCATCCCAAGCTCGCGGCCGATGAGTCCGTGCGGACGGATCTGGCGGACAATCCGCCGGTGCGGGTGCTGGACCGCGACGGCAAGGAGCTGCGGCAGGGCCGCTACCCCTCGCTCGACCCGGTACTGATCGCGCTGCGGGCGAGATACGGGGCGGACGCCGGGGGCACGGCGCGGGTGGAGGTGTCGGCGGTCAAGGCCGACGGGACGGCCGGAGCGACGCTTCATGTGGTGAAGAAGGGCACGCCGGGCACCCTGCGCACCACCCTCGACGCCGGGGTGCAGAAGCGCGCGGAGAAGGCGGTGGCCACCCGCGACGGCGCCTCCGTGGTGGCGCTGAGGCCCAGCACCGGGGAGATCCTGGCGGTGGCCAACTCCGACCAGGCCGAGTTCAACGCCGCGCTGCAGGGGCAGACGGCGCCGGGGTCGACGTTCAAGATAGTCACCGCGGCCACCCTGCTGGAGGCGGGCAAGGTCAGCCCGGGCCACCTGGTGCCGTGCCCGAAGACGGCGGCGTACGCACAGGGCATGACGTTCCACAACGTCGAGGACAGCGAGAACCCCGGCGCCACCTTCGCGCAGGACTTCGCGGCGTCCTGCAACACCGCGTTCGTCTCGCTCGCCGGAGCCGTGCCCGATGGCGCGGTGGCCCAGGAGGCGCGGACCGTGTTCGGCCTCGGGCTGAACTGGCGGGTGGGCATCACCACCTTCGACGGCGAGGTGCCGAGCGGAAGCGGCGACGACAAGGCCGCCGCCATGATCGGCCAGGGCACGGTCCAGATGAACCCGCTCACCATCGCCTCCGTCGCGGCCACCGCCCAGACCGGCACCTTCAAGCAGCCCGTGATCGTGCCGCGCTCGGTCGACCACCGGGAGATCGCCACCAGCGACCGCAGCCTCAGCCCGGCCACCAGGTCGCAGCTCAGGGGCATGATGCGGCTGACCGCGACGAGTGGCACCGCCGCCCGGGCGATGTCCGGGCTCACCGGCGACATCGGGGCCAAGACGGGTTCGGCCGAGATCGACGGCCAGCCCAAGACCAACGCCTGGTTCACCGCCTACCGGAACGATGTGGCGGCCGCCGCCGTGGTCACCGGCGGCGGCCACGGCGGGGATGCCGCCGGGCCCGTCGTCCGCGCGGTACTCGAAACCGGCTGACGAGCGGTACTCAAAAGCCGCTGCCCCCTGACCTCCCGCCGCTGCCCCACCACTTCGTACAGGGGTTGGGCTAAGGGGTTGTCCATGGTCCGACCCACGCTCTAGCCTGGCGCGGCAGCCGACAGAGCACGGCACGGCTACGGCACAGCACCGCACCGCATCTGCCCGCGCAGAGGGGATTCCGGCGTGAAGCGCACGTCCCGCGACATACGCACGGCCAACCGCTACGGGGTATTGCGCCATATCGTCGCCCAATCCCCCGTCTCCCGGCAGGAGGTGGCAGCCGCGACGGAGCTGAGCCTGGCCACCGTGGCGAATCTCGTCGGTGAGCTGCTCGACCTCGGGATGCTGGTCGAGGTCGGCTACGAGGACTCCGACGGCGGCCGGCCACGCGGTCTGGTCGCGGTCAACTCCTCGGGCGCCGCGCTGATCGGCGTGGATGTGGCCGAGACGTATATCCATGTCGAGCTGTTCGATCTGGCGCTGACCGTCCTGGCCCGCGCGGACGAGGAGTTGCGCCCGCGGGAGAACGACCCGGGCAAGGTGGTCGCGCATATCGCGGACGCCGTGTCCTCGGTGGTCGAGCAGGCGGGCGTGGCCGCGGACCGGGTGCTGGGCGTCGGCGTCAGCATGCCGGGGCAGGTGGACCGCGAGGGCGGGGTCTCGGTCTTCGCCGCCAACTGGGACTGGCATGACGTCCCGCTGCTGCGGCTGCTGGCCGCGCACATCCCCTACCCCCTGCACCTCGACAATCCGTTGCGCGCCTGCACCGTGGCCGAGCAGTGGTTCGGGGCGGCGCGCGGGCGGAACGACGCCGTGGTGGTCAACCTCGGTACGGGCGTGGGGGCCGGGCTGGCGCTCGGCGGCACCCTGCACCGAGGGGTCAGCAACAGCGCCGGGGAGTGGGGGCACACCACCCTCGTCCTGGACGGACGGCAGTGCCACTGCGGCAACCAGGGGTGTGTGGAGACCTATGTCGGCGCCCCCGGCATCATGCGGAATCTGCGCGAGCTGAGCCCGGACAGCCCGCTGCTGCACCCGGACGACCAGACGGCCACCATCGAGGCGCTCGGCCGGGGCCTTGCGGAAGGCGATCCGGTGGCCGTGAAGGTCGTGCACACCACGGCGCGCTATCTCGGCGCCGCCCTCGCCGATCTGATCAATCTGCTCAACCCGGAAGTGATCGTGCTCAGCAGTTGGGTCGCGGCCGCCCTCGGGGAGCCGCTGCTCGCCGAGGTGCGCGCGGCGGTGGCGGTGCGCGCGCTGCGCCGCCCGCTGGCGAACACCGAGATCGTGCTGTGCCCGATCCCGTCCAACCCCGTTAGCCTCGGCGCGGCGACCTTCGCCCTGGAGGGCTCGCTCGCGTCGGTGGGACTGAAGAACCGCCACACCACGCCAGGGAACCGCACCCCGCCAAGGGATCGCACCCCGCCAAGGAACCGCACCACACCCTCGTGACAACGGAGTCGCGCACGGCCGTTCAGGTCGCGCCGTCCTCCCATATGACCGCACAGAAGACCGGTATCAAGGGCTGACCGAGGAGAACGATGAGCTCCACGCAGCACACACCACTGCCCTACTACGAGGACGTCTCCCCCGGCGCTGGAGCGCTGCCGCCGCGCCCCTGGACCCCATCCTCCGACGCCGCGCGGCTGAGCCTGAACGGGACGTGGTCCTTCCGGCTGTCGCCGACCGCCACCGCCGAGGACGACTCCTTCGCCCGCCCCGGCTACGACGCCCGCGGCTGGGACGAGCTCCCGGTGCCCGGCCACTGGGTGCTGCACGGCCACGGGGCGCCGATCTACACCAATGTGCTCTATCCGTTCCCGGTGGACCCGCCGCACGTCCCCGCCGAGAACCCGACCGGCGACCATCTGCGCGTCTTCGACCTGCCCGGCGACTGGCCGGTGGGCGGGGAGGCGGTGCTGCGCTTCGAGGGCGTCGAGTCATGCGCCCGGGTCTGGCTCAACGGCGAGGAGCTCGGCACCTTCAAGGGCAGTCGGCTGCCGCATGAGTTCGAGGTCGGCGGCCTGCTCGAGCCGTCGGGGAACGTACTGGCCGTCCGCGTCCACCAGTGGTCCTCCGGAAGCTATCTCGAGGACCAGGACCAGTGGTGGCTGCCCGGCATCTTCCGCGAGGTGACGCTGGAGCACCGCCCCGAGGGCGCGCTCGCCGACTACTTCGTCCACGCCTCGTACGACCACACCACCGGCGAGGGCACGCTGCGGATCGACTCCGACCCCGGCGGCCGGGTCACCGTCCCCGAGCTGGGTCTCGACCTGGCCACCGGGGAGAGCGCCACCGTCCCCGTCGAGCCGTGGACGGCGGAGACACCGCGGCTGTACCAGGCGCGGCTGACCACCGTGGGCGAGAGCGTCTCGCTGCACGTGGGCTTCCGCACCGTGGTGGTCGAGGACGGGCTGCTCAAGGTCAACGGGCGGCGGGTGCTCTTCCGCGGCGTCAACCGGCATGAGTTCCACCCCGAGAACGGGCGGGCCGTGGACCTCGCGACCATGCGCCGCGACCTGGTGCTGATGAAGCAGCACAACATCAACGCCGTGCGCACCAGCCACTATCCGCCGCATCCGGCCTTCCTCGGGCTCTGCGACGAGCTGGGGCTGTGGGTGATCGACGAATGCGATCTGGAAACCCACGGCTTCGGCGTCCTGGACTGGCGGAACAACCCGGTGGACGACGACCGCTGGACCCCGGCGCTGCTCGACCGCGCCGAGCGCATGGTCGAGCGCGACAAGAACCACCCGTCCATCGTGATGTGGTCGCTGGGCAATGAGTGCGGCACCGGACGCGGGCTGTCCGCCATGGCCGACTGGATCCGGGAGCGCGACCCGTCCCGGGTGATCCACTACGAGGGCGATCTGTCCTGCGCCGATACGGACGTCTACTCGCGGATGTACGCGCCGCACGAGGAGGTCGACCAGATCGGCCGGCGCACCGAGGCGCCGTGGGGCGATCCGGAGCTGGACGCGAAGCGCCGGGCGCTGCCGTTCATCCAGTGCGAGTACGCGCACGCCATGGGCAACGGGCCGGGCGGACTGGGCGAGTACCAGCGGCTGTTCGAGGCCCATGAGCGCTGCCAGGGCGGTTTCGTCTGGGAGTGGATCGACCACGGCTTCACCCGGCGGGCCCCCGATGGCCGCTTCTACCACGTGTACGGCGGGGACTTCGGCGAGGAACTGCACGACGGGAACTTCGTCTGCGACGGGCTGGTCTTTCCCGACCGCACCCCCTCCCCGGGGCTGATCGAGTACAAGAAGGTCATCGAGCCGGTGCGGATCGAGGGCGACGGGGCCGACGGCACGGTCCGGATCACCAACGGCCATGACTTCGCCGATCTGTCCCCTCTCGTCTTCTCCTGGAGCTACGAGGCGGAGGGCGAGGCGATCGGCTCGGGTGAGCTGGCGGTGCCGCCGCTGCCCCCGGGCGAGTCCGCCGAGCTGAAGCTCCCGGCACCGCCCGCCGCCGAGGCGGGAGCGGAGACCCGGTGGACCGTCGAGGCGCGGCTCGCGGCCGCGACGGCATGGGCCGAGGCGGGCCATACGGTGGCCTGGGCGCAGTTCCCCGCCACCGCTCCCGGCACCGGCCGGGCGCGCGCCCTCGCCTCGGGGGAGGCGCCGCGCCGCGACGGCGACCGGATCGTGCTCGGCCCGGGCGTCTTCGACGCGGCCACCGGCGCCCTGACGTCACTCGGCGGACTGCCCGTCACCGAACCGCCCCGGCTGGACATCTGGCGCGCGCCCACCGACAACGACAACGGCGCGTCCTGGCAGCCGGACGAGCGCTGGGGCCTGATCTGGCGCCGGTTCGGGCTGCACCGGGTGCGGCACCGGACCGACGCGGTGGAGACGACGCCGGACGGTGCGCTGACCGTCCGTACCCGCGTCGCGCCCGCGGCCGTCGACTTCGGTCTGGAGACGGTCTACCGCTGGGCCGCCGATGAGGCCGGACGGCTGAGCCTGGCGGTCTCCGTCACCCCGCTGGGCGAGTGGACCTGCCCGCTGCCGCGCCTGGGCCTGCGGCTCGGGGTCCCGGCCGCGCTGGGCGAGGCCGAGTGGTTCGGCGGCGGCCCGGGCGAGGCGTACCCGGACACGCGTGCCGCCGCGCGGGTCGGGCGGTGGGCGCTGTCGGTCGACGAGCTCCAGACGCCGTACGTGCGCCCGCAGGAGAACGGCGCCCGGATCGACGTCCGCTGGGTGCGGCTGACCGCGCCCGACGGCTCGGGGGTGCGGATCGAGGGCGAGCCGGCCTTCTGGTTCACCGCGCGCCGCTGGACCACCGAGCAGCTCGACGCGGCCGAGCACACACCGGATCTCGAGGCGTCGAACGAGACGGTGTGGGTGAACCTGGACCACGGCCAACAGGGCATCGGCACCCAGTCCTGCGGCCCGGGGGTGCTGGACGAGCACCGCCTGGACGTGGCACCGGCCGAGTTCTCGTTCACGTTCTCGCGGCTGAGCTGACGGTCACGTACCGGTCGGGGCGGGCCACGGCGACCGGCCCCGACCGTAGGCGCCTGCACCACCCGCACCCCGCCCGCCGGTCAGAAGAGTGCGGGGGCAGTCCAAGGGGCTGCCCCCGCCGGGGTTCGGGGGCCAAGCCCCCGGAACGGGTCTGGTGCGCAGCCCAGCGGGGGCCGGGGCAGCGCCCCGGTTCGGGAAGGGGCGGGGTGGGGGAAGAGCCCCCGCGCCTGACGCCAACACCCCCGCCCTCACGTGTTGTCGGCCTGCCGTACGCGGCCGCCCAGGCGGCCTTACGCGCTCCTGCCGCGCAGCGCCTCGAGCGCCCGGTCCGCGTGCACGCTCATCCGGAACTCGCTCTTGACGATCTCCAGCACCTTTCGGTCGCTGTCAATAACAAAGGTGACCCGCTTGGTCGGCACCGCCGCGATCCCGCGCTTCACCCCGAACCGCTCCCGTACCGTCCCCTCCGGATCCGACAGCAGCGGATAGCCGAAGGAGTACGCATGGGCGAACTCCGCCTGCTTCTCGACCGAATCGGCGCTGACCCCGACCGGCTGGGCGCCGAGCTCCTTGAACTCCGCCGCGATGTCCCGGAAGTGGCACGCCTGTTTGGTACAGCCGGGGGTGAAGGCCGCCGGATAGAAGAACAGCACCACCGGACCGTCCGCCAGCAGCCCACTGAGGGAACGGACGGCGCCGTTCTCGTCCGGCAGTTCGAAGTCCTCGACCACATCACCGATGTCCATGGGTGCACGCTACCCGCCACCCGCCCGGAGCGGTGGGGGAAACGGACGTGCTCAGCGGCCCGTCAGCAGCGCAGCCGGGCGGTATGGCCGTCGATGCGCAGGATGCATTCGGTGAACAGCGTCATCGACGGGCTGTCGTCGGTGGGGACCAGCCGCAGCCCGAGGTCCATGATGGACCGGATGACCTGGGCGGTACGGCTTCCGTCGGGATCCGGTCCGCGCAGCGCGGACCATGCCTCGAAATGCGCCCGGACGGCTTCCCAGGCCGGTCCCGGCGTGAAGTGGCACAGAAAAACCGGCTGGTCGACCCCGTACTGGCGTAACTCGCCGACTGCGGCCTCACCTTGCATAAGCCACCATGTGGCACTCATCTCGTCCCCAACTCCGTACATGGGAGTGGATGCCCATCATACGGGTGCCGAAGACCCGGCGAGGGTGGACTCCATATCGAGGGCCCATCCCAGCAATCGCTCATCCGCCCCCGGCCGGGCCACGCACTGCATCCCCAGCGGAAGGGAGCCCGCTGCCCGCCCCGCGGGCAGCGCGAGGGCGGGGACTCCCGCGTAGCTCCAGGGGAGGCTCATCACCGAGTCGCCGGTGCTCTTCAGGCCATACGGCGCGGGGCCCGTGGCCGCCGGGGTGATCCACAGATCGATACCGTCCCGGTCCATGGCGGCCACCAGCCGGTCGCGGAAGGCGGCACGTTCCCGCAGGGCCGCGGCGTACGCGTCCTCACCGATCCGCTGCCCCTGCCGGATCGCCTCGGCGGTCTCCTCGCGGTACCGCTCCGCATAGCGCGGAAACCATACGGCGTGGGTCCGCGCCAGCTCGTAACGGCCGATCACCACCCGTTCCGCCACGACCCGGTCGAAGTCGTCCGGGAAGGGCCTGCGGCGGACCGTGAATCCGGCCGCCTCCAGGCGCCCCGCCCGCTCCTCGAAGGAGCTCCTGGCCTCGGCATCGGCGCGGTCGAGGTAGGGGCCGAACGGGATGCCGAGCACCGGCCGCCGCCCCGTCGCCGCCCCGCCGTTGCCGGACGGCCGCCAGCCGTCGCACAGCACGGCGGCCGCCGGGGCGAGGGTCGCCATGTCGGGGGCGAAGAGGCCCACGGTGTCGAAGGTCGGGGCGTTGGCGATCACGCCGTCGGAGGGGATGCGGCCATGGGTCGGCTTGAAGCCGACGACCCCGCAGTAGGCGGCCGGGCGGATCATCGAACCGATCGTCTGGGTCCCGATCGCCAGCGGCACCATCCCCGCCGCGACGGCCGCGGCCGAACCGCTGCTGGAGCCGCCCGGGGTGTGGCCGAGATGGTGCGGATTGCGGGTGGGACCGGGAGCGGTCACCGCGAACTCGGCGGTGACGGTCTTGCCCGCCACCAGCGCACCCGCCGCCCGCAGCCGATCGACGAGCGAGGCCTGCGGCCCGGCCAGCGCCTCGGCGGGAACGTCCGAACCGGCCTGTGTGGGCAGCCCGTCGACGTGCACGATGTCCTTGACGCCCACCGGCACGCCGAACAGCGCCGGCCGCCCGCCCGGACCGTCCCACCGCTCATCGGCCGCCCGCGCCTCGTTCAACAGCCGCTCGCGGCGGCCGGGTTCGGGGACGAAGGCCCGAATCTCCCCGTCGGCGGCCTCGATCCGGTCACAGACATGCGCGGCCGCGGTGGCACAGGAGGTGTCCATGAACCCCGAGGCTACGCCGCCCCCGCGTCAGCCCACCTCCTCAGCGGCCCTTGCCCGTGGGATGTCCCTGCCGGCACCGGGCGGCCGGCCGGTGACGCGCTTGAAGGCACGGCTGAAGGCGGCCTGAGAGGTGTAGCCGAGGCGCTGTGCCACGGACTGGATCGGCGCGGTGTCCTGGGCCGGCCACTGGCCGGCGAGGAGCATCCGCAGCTCCGTGGCGTAGCGCAGGGGCGGCATGCCGATCGTCGTTTGGAATCGGTCCGCGAAGACAGACCGGGAGACATTGCATTCCGCCGCCAGCTCGGCCACGGTCCAGTGATGCCCGGGCTGCCGGTGCAGGGCCAGGATGGCGCGGGCCAGGCGGGGGTCGCGCAACGCGGCCACGAGGCCGGAGGTGTTGTCGCATCCGCATTCGATCCAGCCCGCACGATCATGGCCGCCGCCACTTCGGCCAGCCGGGCGAGGATGCCGGCGAAGCCCACGCGTCCGGCGCAGACTTCACTCCTCATGGACGTGAGGATCGGCATGAGCCCGGGGTAACGCTTCCCCTCGGCATCGACCAGCATGACATCGGGCATCAGCCGGCTGAGGCCCTGCATTCCGCCGAGGTCGAAATCCATGAAGCCGTTGAAGAATATCGCGCTGGGATTCGGATTGGTACTCGGGCAGGCATCCACATCGCTCACCGCATTGCTGAGCGGGACCGCATCGAAACTGTCTATGCCCCGGACCGTGCCCGCGGCTCTGGTGCCACGTGCGGTATCGGTCATCTTCAGTGGCATCGCGGTGGCGACCATCGTGGCGGTGCCGCTCGGCAGCTACCTCGGCGACCTGGCCGGCTGGCGCAGCACCTTCCTGGCGGCGGCCGGACTCGGGGTCGTGACGTTGCTGTTCCAGCTGTTCACGCTGCCCCGGATGGCACCCCATGGCACGGCACGGCTGGGCACGCTGTGGGAGGTGCTGCGCCGCCCGGGCTTCGGGGTGGGCATCGTAGGAATGCTGCTGGTGCACATTGGGCACTACGCGCTGTTCACCTATATCCGGCCCGCGCTGGAAAACGTGGTGAAGGTCGACGTCGATGCGTTGGCGCTGCTGCTGTTCGTCTTCGGAGTGGCGAACCTCGTGGGCACACTGGTGTCCGGATGGCTTCTGGAGATCAGCCTGCGCCTGACGTTGACACTGACGCCGGCGCTGATGGGTGTCGCGGCACTGGGCGTGGCGCTCCTTCCCGCCGGGCAAGCCGGGTACGTATTTCTGGTGGTCCTCTGGGGTCTGGCCTTTGGCGGCGTGTCGGTGGCGTGGTCGAACTGGGCGACTCGGATGGTGCCCGACCAGGCGGAAAGCGCGGGCGGGCTCGTGGTGGTGGGCGTGCAGTCCGCCGTCGCCGGCGGGGCCGCCGCGGGCGGTCTGATATTCGGCATCGGCGGCGTCGTCACCGTATTCACCGTCTCCGGCGTCGTGTTGCTCGCCTCCGCGTTGCTGATCCTCCTGCGGGTCAAAGCGCCCCGGCGCCTGATAAGAGACTGAGCGCAGGGGAGCGAGCGGCGACCGGGGACGGCATTGTCACGCGAGGCGACCGCCTGGACGATGGCCCGGTGAGTGATGTCTGGGCGGGGGTCGACCCCGACGCGCTGGAAAGGGCCGTGCGGGAGCGGGCCGGGCGGCCCGTGGCCGGGGCCGAGGACATGGAGAGCTATCTCGCGGCCCAGGTGGCGGACGCCTCGCACCGCGAGGTGATCGGGCCGCTGTTGAACGGAGACGGTCCCAGTGGTGTGGTCGTACGACGCGGAGAGGTGCTCGCCCGCTGGGGCGACCCGAACCGGGTGGAGATGGCCTTCAGCGTGACCAAGAGCGTGCTGTCCCTCGTCGCGGGCGTCGCCTTCGACGAGGGACTGCTGCGGCTGGACGAGCCCGTGCACACCTCCGTGGAGCTGCCCCAGTTCGCGGACGAGCACGGGCGCGGGATCACCTGGCGGCATCTGCTGGACCAGACGAGCCAGTGGGAGGGCGAGCTGTGGGGAAAGCCGACGCGTGTGGACGCCCAGAGCGTCCGCGAGGGCACGGAGTCGGCGGGCGGCCCGCCCGGTGAGGGGTGGGCCTACAACGACGTCCGGGTGAATCTGACGGCGCTCGCGCTCACCGTCCTGTTGCGGCGTCCGCTGCCGGAGGTGCTGCGCACCCGTGTCATGGAGCCCATCGGGGCCTCCGCCTCATGGTCATGGCACGGCTACGGCAACTCCCACGTGGACGTCGGCGGCATCCGCCTGCCCGTGGTGTCCGGCGGCGCCCACTGGGGCGGCGGGCTGTGGATCAGCGCGCTCGACCTGGCGCGCGTCGGCGGGCTCTGCCGTGCGGGCGGGGAGTGGGCCGGGCGCCGGGTCGTGTCCCGGCGCTGGATCGCGGAGCTGTGGACGCCGTGTTCCGTCAAACCGGAGTACGGGCTGTCCTGGTGGCTCAACGACGGTCGCGTGGTGTGGCCGCAGGCCCCGTCGACCGGGCGCTGCGCCCGGGGCAACGGCGGCAACCACCTCTTGTGGGTGGACCCGGCCCGTGACCTCACGCTCGTCTCACGCTGGGGAGCCGATGTGGAAGCCCTCATCGTGGCGGTCTCGGAGGCGGTCCGCCCCGGATGACGACCGAGGCCACCGCTCAGTGGGCCTCCACATCGGCTGTCTCCGTCAGCTGCCGCCCGTCACCTTGACGTAGTCGACGACCAGCTGCTGCGGGAAGGAGGTGTTGCCGTCCGGGTCGCCGGGCCAGTAGCCGCCGACGGCCAGGTTGAGAATGATGTAGAAGGGGTGGTCGAAGACCCAGCGGTTGCCGTTGAGGTCGGCGGGGGTGCGGGTCTGGTAGACGTTGCCGTCGACGGACCAGGTGATCTTGTTGGGCGACCAGTCGATGGCGAAGGTGTGGAAGGCGTCGGAGAACTTGCCGCCGTTCGGCAGGGTGTAGCCGGCGCCGATGCCGCCCGAGCCGGAGTAGCCGGGGCCGTGGAGGGTGCCGTGGACGGTGCTGGGCTCGAAGCCCACGTTCTCCATGATGTCTATCTCGCCGCAGTTGGGCCAGCCGGCGCTGCCGATGTCATTGCCGAGCATCCAGAAGGCGGGCCACATGCCCTGACCCTGCGGCAGCTTCATCCGGGCCTCGACATGGCCGGAGGCGGTGGTGAACTTCTGCGAGGTGTTGAGGCGGGCGGAGGTGTACTCGCACCGGCCGTACCAGCAGTTGTAGTCGGCCGGGTTCTCCTTGCGGGCGGTGATGACAAGGTTGCCGTTACCGTCCAGCGCCGCGTTCTTGTTGCCGTCGGTGTAGTACTGCCGCTCGTGGTTGTTGACGTTGTCGCCGGTCTCCACGCCCCACTTGGAGCCGTCGACCCCGCTGCCCGCCGGGCCGTCGAAGTTGTCGGTGAACTCGGCGGCGGCCTTGTTGGTGGCCTGGGGGGCGGTCGTGGGGGTGGCCGTGGCCGGGGCGGTGAGCCAGGGGGTGGCGGCGAGCGCGGTCGCGGAGAGCAGACCGATCACGGTGTTGCGCACAGTTTTTCTCATGGAGCGGTGGTGCCTTCCTGTGTGGGGGATGGGACCGGTGGGTGCCGGTCCGGTGGGGGGAAGGTGTGCGTCCGGCGGCTGGGGGCCGGGGTCCGCGGCGCTAGGGCACGGGCGTGCGGGTGGGAGGGGTGCCCATCAGCGCTCGTCGGGGGGTGGCGGTCGGGGGACGGTCGGGAGGGGTGCCCGTCAGCGCTCGTCGGGGGCGGTGGCCGGGCGACGGGCGGGCCGGTGCGCGTCCTCGGTGAGGAAGCGGCCGACGGGGACGGTGGCGGCGCCGAGCGCCACGGCGTGGGGGCCGAGCCGGCACAGCCCGATGGTGGTGTGGGCGTACGGCTGGCGCAGCGCCTGCGCGGCGACCGTCTCGCGGATCCGGGGCAGCATGCGGGCGCCGAACAGCAGGCCGGCCCAGCCGCCGAGGATGATCCGCTGCGGGTTGAAGAGGTTGACCAGGTTGGCGATTCCGGCGCCCAGATACACCGCCGCCTCCTCCAGGACGCGCTGTGCGGCGGATGAGGTGTCGGCGGCCGTGAGCAGCGCGGCGAACGTGGACTCGTTGTCGGCGCCGGGGGTGGTGCGGCCGCGCCGGGCCTGCCGGAAGCGCTCCAGGACCGCCTCGGCGCCGACGTACGCCTCCAGGCAGCCGCGGGCGCCGCACCGGCAGCGGCGGCCGCCGGCCTGGACGGTGGTGTGGCCCCACTCACCCGCGCTGTTGGTGGAGCCCCGGTAGGGGCGCCGTGGGTGATGACGCTCGCGCTGACGCCGGAGCCGATGACCGCGACGACCGCGTGCTGGACGCCGCGTCCGGCGCCGAACCACATCTCGGCCCGGCCCATGGCCTCGGCGCCGTTGTCGATGTGCAGGGGCAGCGCGGTGCCGGTGCTCAGCAACCGCTCCAGGGGGAGGGCGTTCCAGCCGGTGGCCGATACGCCGATGCCGACGCCGAGGATGTGCCCCTGGGGGATCCCGGCTTCCTCGACGACGGCGTCGAGACCGGTCAGGATGTGGCCGACGACGGCTTTGGCGTCGCGCTCGCCGGGGGCTAACGGGTGGACGACACCGGCCCGTTGGGTGAGGGTGAGGTCGAACAGCCCGACGCGGACCCTGGTGTCGGCGACCTCGACGCCGATGACGTACCGGTGCTCGGGGACCAGCCGCAGCCGGGCGCCGGCCCGGCGGCCCGCCGCGACGAGGGCCGATCCCGCCTCGCTGACGACGCCTTCGGTGGCGATGCCCCTGGTGACGGCACCCTTGGTGGCGGCGTCTTTGACGACGGTGCCGTTGACGACGGTGCCGTTGGCGATGGCGTTCGGGCTGATGGTGTTCGGGCTGATGGTGTTCGGGGTGATGGTGTTCGGGGTGATGAGGCCGTTGGTGACGGCCCCTTCGGTGACGACGCCTTCGGCGATCAGTTTGCCGATGACCGTGCGCACGGTGGTGGCGCTGAGCCCCGTACGGCGGACGAGCTCCTGCCGGGTGAGCGGGGCGTGGAAGTACAGCGTCCACAGCAGTGAGGCGCGGCTGCCGTGCCGCGGATCGCGCACGGTGGTGCGCAGCGAGGGCTGGGCTGCCTGCGCCTGGGCCGTCATCGGTCACCTCCGGGGAGACACAATGTCCAGCCCTGTTCGAGTCATGTCAATAGGTCTGGACCTTCTTGTCTCAAAGAATTTGAGACGGGCCCCGACCCAACTCCGCCTGAACCGACAGAAGTCGAACCCTCAGCGCGCTCCGCCGGTGGCGAGGAAGTGGGCCAGCGGAAGGGTGGCCGCGCCCAATGCCACGGCGTCGGGCCCCAGTTCGGCCATCCCGATCTCGGTCTGCGCATACGGCCGGTGCAGTGCGTAGGAGGCGGTGGCGGCCCGGATCCTGGGGAGGACCCGGCCGCCGAGGAGCAGTCCGGCCCAGCCGCCGAGGATGATCCGCTCGGGGTTGAAGAGGTTGATCAGATCGGCGATACCGGCGCCGAGATAGGCGGCGGTCTCCTCCAGCACCTCGCGCGCCCGCGTCTCGGTCCCGGCGTTCGCCACGATCGCGGCGAACGCGGTCTGCTGGTCCTCACCGGCGCCCTCCGCGCCGCCCTCCTCGACACCGTCCGCACCGCTTTGCCCCGCGCGGTCGCCGGGCGCCGCGCGCCCGTAGCGGTCGAGCACCGCCTGCGCCCCGACGTACGCCTCCAGACAGCCGACCGCACCGCACCGGCAGGCGCGTCCGCCGACCTGGACGACCGTGTGCCCCCACTCCCCCGCGCTGCTGGTCGCGCCCCGGTACGGCGCCCCGGCGGTCACGATGGCCGCGCCGACGCCGGAGCCGATCAGCGCGATCACCGCGTTGTCCGCGCCGCGGCCCGCCCCGAACCACATCTCGGCCTGCCCCTGCGCGGTGGCGCCGTTGTCGATGAACAGCGGCAGATCGGTGCCGGTGCGCAGCAGCCGCTCCAGCGGCACCGCGTCCCGGCCGGCGGTCGGGCCGTGGACGAGGACCTCGTCGCCCTGTTCGACGACGCCGGGGACACCGACCCCGACGCCGATGACCGCCTCCGGCTCCGTGCCGCTCTTGGCGACGACCGCTTCGAGGCCGGTCAGGATGTGGCCGACGACCGGCTCCGGATCCCTCTCCAGCCCGCCGGGCGTCAGCGGATGCTCCCACCGGGCCAGTTCGGTGAGCATGAGGTCGAACAGCTCCACCCGCACATGGGTCTCGCCGACGTCGACCCCGATGAGATGGCCGCTGCCCGGCGCGACCCGCAGCAGCGTGCGGGGGCGGCCGCCGTCGGACTCGACGGACCCGGCCTCCTCCACCAGCGCGTCGGCGAGCAGTTCGCCGACGACGTTGCTGACCGAACCGGAGCTGAGCCCGGTGAGCGCCCCCAGTTCCTGACGGCTCACCGGACCCTGGAAGTACAACTGGCGCAGCAGCGTCGAGCGGTTGCCGCGCCGCAGGTCGCGGACGGTCCGTCGGTTCATCTGACCCATCGGGCTCCTTCCCCCGGCCCGAACCTACCTGACGCGGCCGCTCTTGACGCCGACTGGCTTCATCGCTTAACTCACGGTCTGAATGAAGCCGCGCGCTTCACCTTTTGAACGGTCAATGGCGTCCGACCGTCAAGGGCAGCCGACCGGCCGGCCAAAGCCGTCCCCGGCCGCCGCCGCGCGGCCCCGCTACTCCGCGCCCGGCGCCTGGAACAGCGCGAGCAGATCCTCCCGCCCGAACATCCGCGCCGTCTCGACGGCCGAGGGCGATCCGGAGCGAGGGTCGGCGCCCTTGGCCAGCAGCACCCTCAGCACCTCCTCCTCGCCCTTGAACGCGGCCCCGGCGATGGGCGTCTGGCCCCGTTCGTTCACCCGATTGGGGTCGGCGCCGCGCTCCAGCAGGGCCGACACCGTCGCGGGGTGGCCGTAGTAGGCCGCCAGCATGAGCAGGGAATCACCCTTGTCGTTGGTGAGGTTGGCCGGGACGCCCGCGTCCACGTAGGCGGCGAGCGTATCGGTGTCCCCCTGCCGGGCCAGGTCGAAGACCTTGGACGCCAGCTGCAGCACCTCCGGGTCGTGGGCGGGCTCGCTCTCGGGGTTCGATGGGGTCATGGCCTGTCGCCTCCGGCTTCGCTACCTCGGTATGTGATCACCCACCCTAAGGACGGCGACCGAGTCGTCCGAGGAGGTGGTCACCCCCGCGGGAGGAGACGGCCGACTCGGAGCGCCACGCCTCCATGGTGATGATTACACCGATAATCCACCCAATTGCACCTTTCGCCCGACCCCTACATGCTGTGATCCTGGAACCACTCATGGTGACTGACCGTCCCCCATCAGCCAGGAGACCGTGATGATCCTGTCCATTTCCGGCGTCGTACTGCTCGGCATCGTCGTCTTCATCTTCTTCCGCAAGGACGGGCTGAAGGGGTCGCACGCCATCATCTGCGCGCTCTTCGGCTTCTATCTCGCCTCCACCGCGATCGCTCCGAGCATCAAGGCGGGCGGTGCGAGCCTCGCCAGCCTCCTGGGCGGGATCAAGATCTGACGTGGCCCGGAGACCGCTCCCCCGGCTCCGCCTCGGCGGCGCCGAAGGCACCCCGCTCATCCCGTTCCTCCGTGGCCGCGCGTTCGCCCGCACCGCGGCCGACGGCGTCGCCGATGTCCTCCACCCCCTGGTCGCGCTCTCCCGGGGGCTGCGCCTGCTCGCCGCCACCGGGCGGCGCAAGTGGGTGGAGCTGCCGGGCGACCGCCGTGGGCCGGTGTTCACCCTCGTGGTCGCCTGCGGCTTCGTGCTCTTCCTTTTGCCGTACGGGCCACTGGCGGCGGCGATCAGTCTGATCGGCGCGGCGGGCTGGGCCGGGCGGGGGCGCGCGCCCGCCGACTCGGGGACGCCCGGCACGGACGGGGCGGAGCGGCTGCGCACGCTCTACGAAGCCCTGGTGCCGTACTTCTCCGCCTCCGAGGACCCCAGCCCGCTCTACAGCCACGGCGGCGACTGGTCCACGGTCTTCGACTCCTTCGCCTTCGATGACGGCGGACGGCTCACCCGACTGCGGCTCCGCTATCCCGCCTACTTCACCGACGGCGAGCCCGCGGCCCGCACCCGGATCGAGCAGTTGCTGTACGCGAAGTCGGGGCGCGGCCGTGAGTATCTGTTCGAGTGGGACGAGGAGGCCAACGGCCTCAACCTGACCGTGCTGCCCGCCCTGTCCACCTCGATCCACGCCCAGCGCTTCGTCACCGCGCCCGGTGAGACGGTGCTGGGCTTCACCGACCCGTCCTCGGTGCAGCGCACCCTGCCGGTGCTGGCGGAGCCGGAGAGCTGCCAGGAGAGCGCGGGGGACGCGGTGGGCACGGGGGTCGAGAGGGCGACGGGGGACGGACCGGAGACCCATGACGTACCGCCGGTGGTCTGGCGCACCGGCCCCCGCTCGACCGAACCGCATCTGCTCGCGCTCGGCCAGCCCGGCAGCGGCACCACGACCCTGCTGCGCTCCATCGCGCTGCAGGCGCTGCCCCATGGCGAAGTGCTGGTGGTGGACGGCGGCGGCACCGGCGAATACGCGTGTCTGGGCGGGCGTACGGGGGTGCTCGCGGTGGAGTCCGGGCTGGCCGGGATGCTGGCCACGCTGGAGTGGGCGGGCCATGAGACCGAACGCCGGCTGATCGGCGCCAACCGTGCCCGCCAGCTCGGGCATGCGCCGCCGGACGACATCCAGCGCCCGCTGTGGATCCTGCTGGACCGGCCGTCGGTGATGAGCCATCTCGCGGCTGCCGACGGCCGCACCGACCCGCAGGAGCTGCTGGCCGTGCCACTGCGGCACGGACGGGCGGCGAACGTACGGGTCGTGGTGGCCGATCAGCTGGATGCAGCCGAAGCGCTGAGCGACGCCGTGCGGCGCCACACCCGGGCCCGGGTGGTGCTGGGCCCGGTCTCGTCCGAGCAGGTCACGGCCGTCCTCGGGGCGCCGCCGCACACCACGCCGACGCCCGAGGTGCCGCCGGGCCGCGGCTATGCCCGCCTCGGCGCGGGTCCGGTGCACCGCCTCCAGGTTCCGGCCACGCCCGATCCGTACGACGAGGCGGTGAGTGAGGCCGAGCGGCAGGCGGTGCTCCGGCTGCTCCCCGCCCCGGACCCCGCCGCGTCCCAAGCCCCGGCGCCCGTCGGCGGATGACCCGGCGGAGTGCCCTGACGAGGTGACCCGCCGGGGCCCGCCCAGGCGGGTCAGGCCACGTACGTACGGGGCGATTCGGCCTCGATCGTGGCGCCCGAGGCCACCAGATCGGCGGCCGCGGCCAGCCGGGTGGCGGCCTTCTCGGCGACCGCTCCCCCGACGGTGAACGGAAGCCGTACGTACCCCTCGAACGCGCCGTCCACTCCGAAGCGAGGCCCCGACGGCACCCGGACCCCCAGCCGGGCGCCCGCCTCCGCGATGCGCGAGCCGGAGAGGCCGCCGGTGCGGGCCCAGAGGGTGAGCCCGCCGTGCGGAACGGTGAACTCCCAGTCGGGCAGATGGCGTCGGACGGCGTCGACGAGCGCGTCCCGGTTGTCGCGGGCGAGCGCCCGGCGCACCTCGATGGCCTCCTCCCAGCCGCCGGTGTTCAGCAGCCAGGCGACGGCGAGCTGTTCGATGACGGGGGTGCCCAGGTCCGCGTAGGCGCGGGCGGCGACCAGGCTGCGGATGACATCGGGCGCGGCGCGCACCCAGCCGATGCGCATCCCCGCCCAGAAGGACTTGCTCGCCGAGCCGACGGTGATCACGGTGCTGCCGCCCGGGTCGAAGGCGCAGACCGGGCGGGGCAGCGCCACCTCGTCGTCCAGGCGCAGCTCGGTCATGGTCTCGTCGGCGATCAGGATGGTTCCGGCGGCGCGGGCGGCGTCGACGAGCTGCCGGCGCTGCTCCTCGGTGGCCAGGGCGCCGGTGGGGTTGTGGAAGTCGGCGATGACATAGGCCAGCCGGGGCGCGGCGGCGCTGAGGACCTGGCGCCAGGCCGGGATGTCCCAGCCCCCGAGTTGGCCGGCCACGGCGACGGGCACGAGCCGGGCGCCCGCTTCCCGCATCAGCTGGAGGATGTTGGCGTAGCTGGGCGATTCGACGGCGACCCGCTCCCCGGGCCGGACCATCAGCCGACTGGCGGCGGCGACCGCGCCCATGGCGCCGGTGGTGACCATGATCTGCTCGGGCATGGTCGGTATGCCGCTCGCGGTGTAGCGGTCGGCGAGCGCCTGGCGCAGGGCGGGCAGCCCGGCGGGATAGTCGCCGTGGGTGCGGGCGTAGGGCGGCAGTTCGTCCAGGGCGCCGTGCATGGCGCGGGTGAGCCACGGTTCGGGGGCGGGCAGCGCGGCACAGCCGAGGTCGATGACGGAGGCCGCGGCCTCGGGCGGGAGCGGATCGAGCCCCCGGGTGGGCAGCGGGCTTCCGGCGGGCATGGCGGTCCAGCTCCCGGCGCCGCGCCGGGACTCCAGGAACCCCTCGCCGCGCAGCGCCTCGTAGGCGGCGGCGACGGTGGTACGGCTGACCGCGAGCGCCGCGGCGAGCTCGCGCTCGGCGGGGAGGCGTGCCGCGACCGGAACCCGGCCCTCCAGGATGAGCAGCCGTACGCCGTCGGCGAGGGAGCGGTAGGCGGGGACGCGGCGACCCCCGGTCAGTGAGGCCGCGGTCCCGGCGGCCACACCGTCACGGGTGTGCTGCGATCCGAGCAGCCGGGCCAGTTGGGGTGAACCGACCGCGGACGTCCATGGACTCATCGAATGCGGTCCACCTTTCGGAAATTGGCCGTAGAACTGGACTGGTTCCAGGCCACAGAGTGACATGCCGCAGGCCACTCACACCAGGAGCTCGCATTGTCCGATCGCCTTCCACGCCGCCTTGTCCAGCTCTACGTGGGGCTCGTCCTGTACGGCGCGTCCATGGGGCTCCAGTTGCGTGCCGCCGTCGGTCTCGACCCCTGGGACGCCTTCCACCAGGGCGTCGCCGAGCACACCTCGCTGTCGATCGGCACGGTGACGGTCGTCGTCGGCCTCGCCGCGCTGCTGCTGTGGATCCCGCTGCGCGAGCGGCCCGGACTGGGCACGGTGTCGAATGTGATGGTGATCGGGCCGGTGATGGACGCCACCTTGTGGCTGATACCGGAGCAGAAGGCACTGGCGGTGCGGATCCCGATGCTGCTCTTCGCGATCGTGCTGTGCGGCGTGGCCACCGGGCTCTACATCTCGGCGCGGTTCGGGGCGGGCCCGCGGGACGGGCTGATGACGGGGCTGCACCGGCGCACCGGGTGGTCGCTCCGGCTGGTGCGGACCGGGATCGAGCTGGCGGTGCTGGCCACCGGTTTCGCCCTCGGCGGGTCGGTGGGGCTGGGTACGGCGCTGTTCGCGCTGACCATCGGGCCGCTGTCGCAGTTCTTCCTGCGCGTCTTCGCGATTCCCGCGCCCGCCGGGACGCCAGCCCCCGGAATCGTGGCGCGCGGCGGCGCCGAGCCGCAGGTCCGGGACCTGATTTAGGGCTGGCGCGATCGGAGCGGTAGTGTACGCCCTTGGCCTACCAGGCGGACCGTTACTGCGCGCTAAAGTACCAGAAACGCTGGGTGACATCTGCTGCCAGATGTGACAAACCGGGCGCCTGTGGGTAGAACAACGGGGCGGCACGACGGGCGACGCATGTCCCAACACGGGAATCTTCACCGCCGACCGGACGTTGACCGGATGACGACGACAGCGACACCTGTCCTGTGGGCGACAAGCCCGGGAGGCACGATTCATGAGTGAGCGAGCTCTCCGCGGCACGCGACTCGTGGTGACCAGCTACGAGACCGACCGCGGCATCGATCTGGCCCCGCGCCAGGCGGTGGAGTACGCATGCCAGAACGGCCATCGATTTGAGATGCCGTTCTCGGTAGAGGCGGAGATCCCGCCGGAGTGGGAGTGCAAGGCGTGCGGCGCCATGGCACTCCTGGTGGACGGCGACGGACCTGAGGAGAAAAAGGGCAAGCCTGCGCGCACGCACTGGGACATGCTCATGGAGCGGCGCACCCGCGAGGAGCTCGAGGAGGTGCTGGCCGAGCGGCTGGCGGTCCTGCGCTCCGGTGCCATGAACATCGCCGTGCATCCGCGGGACACACGTAAGTCTGCCTGATCCGAGCGGCAGACTTGAGATAACAAGGGCCGGGGCCACTGCTGAGCAGTGGCCCCGGCCCTTGTGCGCGTTGGCGCGATCCCGGTGGCTCAGCCCCGGTCGCGCGGCCGCAGTCCGGGGCCCGGCTCTCCATCGCCGTCCCGGTCCTGGCCGTGCCCGTCCCCGTCCTTGATCACCTCGCCCTGGATCACCGTGCCCTGCTCCGCGCGCGCCTGCGCGCCCCGGCGCTCCCACTCCTCACGGGCCTGAAGGAAGGGGTCGGACGGCGATCCGGGGACGAAGCCCATCCGGCGCGACAGCGCGCTCTCCGCGCGGCGCCGCAGCAGCGCCCGGGTCGGCGGGAACAGACACACCAGCGCGGCCACGTCCGATATCAGCCCCGGCACCATGAGCAGCAGCCCGCCGAGCATGGTGAAGGAGCTTCCGGGCCGCGCCGCGGGCTCCTCCTCGCCGCCCGGCCGCATCGACGCGGCCAGGCTCTGCCACGCCCGGCGGCCACCGCGCTTGACCACGGCCCCGCCCACCACCACGCCCGCGACCAGCAGCAGGAAGACGGTCAGCCCACCGGCCAGGTCCGCCACCAATGTCAGCAGCCAGATCTCCAGAACCAGCCAGGCGGCGATCCCCAGCGGCACGAAGGTGCGGGCGCGTGAGCGCTTCGGGCGGGTCGGGTCGCTCTGCTGCGATGCGCCGGTCATCATGCCTCCAAGTGTGCCCGGGCCCGTGCGCGATTCGGAGCCCGGGGCCGCGTGGCCAAGGGGATCGAGGGGATCTCATGGGTTCCAACGTGCGAGGTGTCCCAGAGGCTCCAGCAGTCCGAAGCGGAGTCCGAAGAAGGGCCCGAAGCGGAGGCCGAAGAGAAGTCCCGAGGAGACCGGACGGAATCCGCGGGGAATCGGCGGTGGCCGTCCGGGTACCCGCTGTCGGCGGAGGTGTCGAAATGACGGGTGTGCTGGAGGTCCTGGTGTGGTGGGCGGCGCTGACCGGGATCTGGCTGGTGCTGATCGGCACCGTCGACCCCCTGGAGATCCTGGTCGGGACGGCCGCCGCGCTGGCCGGCGCCCTGCTCGCCCGCGCCGGGCGCCGGGCGGTGACGGACCGGTGAGCACCTCCGACGGCTGGCTGGCGGCGGCGCTGGTGCCGCTGCTCGCGCTGGTGCCGGTGCTGTGGCGGATCGCCTACGGCTCGCCGAAGGACCGGCTGATCGGCCAGAACCTCACCTCGCTGCTGGCCGGGCTGGCGCTGCTGCTGGCCGCACAGGGCTTCCACCGGACCTCGTACACCGATGTGGCGCTGGTGGTCAGCGTGCTCGGCCCGACCGGAACGCTGATCTACGCCCGCTTTCTGGGCGTCCTGCCCGACTCGCGGCTGGTGCGGTGGACGGCGCTGGCGGGGGTGCCCGTCACGGTGCTGCCGCTGTGCGTGGCGACCGGGCCCGGCCGGGCCATGGCGAAGCTGCTGCTGATCGGCGCACTGCTGATCGCGGGCAGCGTGGTGACCAGCGCCCGCAGCGGAAAGGGGGGCATCACGGCATGACCGATGTGCTGATCGTCGTCGCGCTGCTGCTGGTCGCGGGCGCCGCCACCGCCGCCGTGCTCAACCGGGACCCGGTGCGGCAGGCGCCGGTGCTGTCCTTCCTCGGCCTCGCGCTGGCCCTGCTGTTCACCTTCCTCCAGGCGCCGGACGTCGCGCTCTCGCAGCTCGCCGTCGGCTCCGCGGTGACGCCCCTGATGATCCTGCTGACCGTGCGCAAGGTGCGGCGCCGCCCCGGGGGACGGCGACGGCGCGGACAAGCGGGCGGGCCGTGAGCCATGAGCGCCCGGGTCCGGCTGTGGGTCTTCCTGGTGGGCGCCGCCGGGTTCGCCGTGCTGTTCGCCGTCGCCTGCTTCGGCCTGCCGGCGTTCGGCACCGTCCACCACCCGTACGGCGTCCGGGCCGTGCACGCCTCCTTGAGCCATCACACGGCCAATGTCATCGCGTCCGTCAACTTCGATCTGCGCGCCTTCGACACGCTCGGCGAGGAGACCATCCTCTTCTCCGCCGTCCTCGGCACCGTGGTGCTGCTGCGCCAGGCCCGGGACGAGCACCGCAAGGATCCCGAGCCCGCCGTGGTCCACCCCCGGGTGCGCCGGTTCGCACTGCTGATGCTGCCGCTCGCCCTGCTGGTGGGCCTGTATGTGATCGCGCACGGTCAGGTCAGCCCGGGCGGCGGCTTCCAGGGCGGGGTGGTCGCCGCCACCGCGCTGCACCTGCTCTACATCGCGGCCGACTACCGGGCCCTGGAGCGGGTCCGGCCGCTGACCCTCTACGAGATCGGGGAGGCCGCGGGCGAGGTGGCCTATGTCATCACCGGACTCGCGGCCGTCCTCGCCGGGTCGGCGTTCCTCGCCAACGTCCTGCCGTTCGGCACCTTCGCGACCCTGTCCTCGGGCGGCACGGTGCCGGTGCTCAACGCGGCCGTCGGCCTGGAGGTCGTCAGCGGGGTCGTGGTCCTGCTGGCCCGCTTCCTGGACCAGGCCGTGGAGATCGAGGAGCCCGACGACGGGAGCCCGCGCGGCGCAGGAAACAGCGGAGACGACGAAGACAACGGAGACGACGAAGACGACGAGAGGGAGCGAGCGTGACGGTCCTGCCGTACCTGGTCGCCGGATGGATCTTTCTGATCGGTGTGTACGGGCTGGTGACCAGCCGGGACCTGATCCATGCCGTGGGGTGCCTGGCGGTCACCCAGTCCTCCACCTATGTGCTGCTGCTCGCCGTCGGCTACCGCAACGGCGGCACCGCCCCGGTCTTCGCCGACGCGCCCACCGACAGCCGGGTGGTCGACCCGGTCGTCCAGGCGCTCGCCCTCACCGACATCGTGGTCGGCGCGACCGTGACCGCGCTGCTGCTTGCGCTCGTCGTCCAGCTCCGCAAACGCCATGGCACGGTCGACCCGGACGCCCTGTCCGAGCTGAAGGGCTGACCGGGTGGACACCGCGCGACTGCTGCCGCTGGTGGTGGCGGCGCCGCTGATCGGCGCGGCGGTGCTGGTGGCCACCGGACGGCGGCTGCCCCGGCTCGCCTCCGACGTTCTGGGCTGCGCCTTCGCCACCGCCGCCGCCGTACTGGCGCTCCTGGTGCTGTTCCGGGCCGGTCGTCCCGGGCCGGAGGCGTATCCGGTGGAGTGGGTGGGCGGCTGGCGGCCGCTGGGCGGCAGCGGGGTGGGCATCGTACTGGTCGGCGATCCGCTGGGCGCCGGGCTCGCGGCGCTGGCCTCGCTGCTCGTCGTCGCCGTCCTCGTCTACTCCTGGCGCTACTTCGAGGAGCCGCCGCGCCGCCACACCGGCTCCTTCCCCGCGCTGATCCTGGTGTTCCAGGCGGGCATGTGCGGTTTCGCGCTGACCGGCGATCTGTTCAACGCCTTCGTCTTCTTCGAACTGATGGGCGTGGTCGCCTACGCACTGACCGGCTTCCGGGTCGAGGAGCCCAAACCGCTGCAGGGCGCGCTGGCCTTCGGGGTGGTGAACTCCCTCGGCGCCTACGTCACCTTGCTGGGCATCACGCTGCTGTACGCGCGCACCGGGGAGCTGGGGTTCGCCCACATTGGGCGGAAGCTGGACGCGGGCGAGCCGGATGGGCTGGTGCTCGCCGCGTTCGTCCTGGTGACGACGGGGCTGCTGGTGAAGGCGGCCGCCGTCCCGTTCCACTTCTGGCTGCCCGACGCGCATGCGGTCGCCCCGACGCCCGTGTGCATGCTGCTGTCCGGGGTGATGGTGGAGCTGGGTGTCTACGGGGTCGCCCGGGTCTACTGGACGGTCTTCGCCGGACCCGGCGGTCTCGCCCACCCCGACTTCACCCGCGCCCTGCTGGTGCTGGGCGTCCTCACCGCCCTGTTGGGCGCGGTGATGTGCTGGCAGCAGCGCCACCTCAAACGGCTGCTGGCGTTCTCCACCGTGTCCCACACCGGGCTGTTCCTGATCGGCGTCGCCGTGCTGACCCCGAGGGGATCTCGGGCACGGCGCTGTACGTGCTCGGCCACGCGGGAGTGAAGGCGGCCCTCTTCGCCTGCGCCGGGGTGCTGCTGGACCGGTACGCGTCGGTGGACGAACACGAGTTGTTCGGCCGGGCCCGGGAGCTGCCGGAGGTCGGGGCCCTGTTCGCGGTGGGCGGTCTGGCGCTGTGCGGGCTGCCGCCGTTCGGCTCCGGGCTCGGCAAGGCCGTCGCCGAGGAGGCCGCGGGGCACACCGCCGCATGGCTGCCCGCGCTCTACGTCCTGGTGTCGGCGGTGACCGGGGGCGCGGTGCTGCGCGCCGGGCTGCGGATCTTCGCCGGAGTGGGACGGCGGCCCCGGGACGGGCAGGAGAGCGGTCCGGAGACCACCGGCGAGGAGGAGCCCGAGACCGGCCGCCGCCTCCGGCGCATCCCGGTGCCGCTGCTGGCGGTGCCCGCCGCGCTGCTGGCCGGGTCGCTGGCGGTCGGGGTGATCCCGGCCGTCGCGTCCGCGGTGGACCGGGCCGGGGCGCTGTTCACCGACACCGGCGGCTACCGGCGGTCGGTCCTCGATGGACGCGCCGCGGCCGTCCCGGCGTCCGTGCCACCGCACTGGCAGGCGACCGGGATCGTGCTCGGGCTGCTCTCCACGGCCCTCGCCATCACCCTGGCCACACTGGCGGTACGGCGGCCGGTCCGCACCGGGACGGCCGCGCTACTCGCGCCCGTACGGCGGCTGCAGTCCGGGCATATCGGCGACTACGTCGCCTGGCTGGTCGCCGGGACGGCGCTGCTCACGGTGCTGACCGTCCCGGGGGTCCGCTGAGACCCAGGCGCGCTCGGCCTCGTGGTCAGCGGTGGCGCAGTGCCGAGATCAGCTGACTCTTGGACATCTGGGATCTGCCCTCGATGCCCGCCTTCTGGGCCTCGCGGTACAGATCCTCCTTGGTCCGCATCTCCATGCTGCCCGACTTGGCGCTCCCTCGGGCCGCCATGCCGCGCGCTGTCGACTTCCCGCTCTTCGTGGTCGCTTTAGCCATGTTCCGCCTCCTTCCGCCTCAAGTGTCCGGTATGGGGCGGAAGGACGCCCGCGGAACTACTCCGAGCGCGACGGCGAAGGACCGGAGGCTCCGGCCCGAAGGACCGGAAGCCCGGACCCGGACCCGGACCCGGGTCCGGGTCCGGAGCCGGAGCCGGACTTACGGCTCCTTGCGGCCCAGCATCTTGTTGACCCGTGAACCCACGCCCCAGGACATGACCCGCCAGGCCGCCTCCGTGACGATGTCGCGGCTCATCTTGCTCTCGCCGCGCTCGCGTTCGATGAAGGTGACCGGAACCTCGATGACGTGGAAGCCCGCCTTGATGGCCCGCCAGGCCAGGTCGATCTGGAAGCAGTAGCCCTGGGAGGCGACCTCGTCCATGCCGATGCCCTCGAGCGTCTCCTTGCGGAACGCGCGATAGCCGGCCGTCATGTCGCGGATCGGCACATCGAGGAGGAGGCGGGAGTATGTGCTGCCGCCCCGGGAGATGAACTCGCGGGACTTGGGCCAGTTGACGATGCGGCCGCCGGGCACCCAGCGGGAACCGATCACCAGATCCGCGCCCTTGAGCGCGGTGAGCAGCCGGGGCAGCTCCTCGGGCTGGTGGGAGCCGTCGGCGTCCATCTCCACCAGCACGCCGTAGCCGTGCTCGATGCCCCAGCGGAACCCGGCCAGATAGGCGGCGCCGAGGCCCTCCTTGCCCTTGCGGTGCAGCACCTTGACGCGGTCGTCCTCGGCGGCCAACTCATCGGCGACCTTGCCGGTGCCGTCCGGGCTGTTGTCGTCCGCAACGAGGATGTGCGCGTCCGGAACCGACTCCAGGACCCGCTCGACGATCGGCTTGATGTTCTCCGCCTCGTTATAGGTGGGGATGATCACCAAGGTCGTTCCGAGCGGACCGTACTTCCGCCGGCCACCGTCGTCCTGCTGCGCGCGGCGCGACTCCACGTCCGCGCCGTCGGTGAGCGGCTCGTCGGCTCCGGCCGGCGGCTCCGCGGCATCGGTACGCGGCGCCTCGGCCTTCGCGCCGGGCTCGTCGGCTCCGGTGCCCGGCTCCTCGGCCTGCGCGCTCGGCTCACCGGCTCCGGCCGGCGGCTCCGCGGCCTTCTCGCTCTGCTCGCCGGCCTCGCGTGCGTCGCTCACGGCGTCGGATTGGTCGCTTCTCCGCCCGTGAGACGCATCGTCACGGTCGTTGCTCCGGCGCGGCTCCTCGGCCTCGCGTGCGTCGCTCACGGCTACTGCCCCTTCTCGTCCGTACGTCCCCGACGGCCGATCGTGATCGCGGCCGCGCAGGACAGAACGCCCACCATAGCGAGCACCCACTCGGGGATCGCACCGACGCGGTCGGCCAGGGTCTTGCCGTCACGCAGCGGGATGCGCGCGGTGAGCACATCTTGCGTGAATTCTTTCGTCCGCTGCTCGATCGTGCCATCCGGGGAGACCACGGCGCTGATCCCGCTCGTGGCCGCGGTGATCACCGGCCGACCGTGTTCGATCGCCCTCAGCTTGGACATGACCAGCTGCTGCTCGGGCTGGCCGCTGCGCCCGTAGGTGGCGTTGTTGGTCTGGACGACGATCGCCCGGGCACCCGCGTTGACCGTGTCTCGGACGATCTCGTCGTAGGCGACCTCGAAGCAGATCACATCGCCGAGCCGGGCGGGGCCGACCTTGAGCACGCCGGTGTGGTCGCCGGGGTAGAAGTCGCGGGGCACCCGCTGGAGCCGGGTGATGATCTTGCTGAGCTCCTGGCGGAACGGGACGTACTCACCGAAAGGCACCGGATGCTGCTTGGTGTACGAGGCGCCGGGGCCGCTCTTCGGGTCCCAGACGATGCCCTGGTTCTCCACATAGCCCTGTTTGGTCGGATGGTCGACCAGGGCGCCGACCAGCACCGGAACGCCGATCGCCTTCACGGCCTCGTCGATCCGGGCGTATGCCTCCCGATACTGGAAGGGATCGAGGTCGGAGGCGTTTTCCGGCCAAATGACGAGATCGGGCTTGGCGATCCGGCCGGCCTTGACGTCCTTCGCCAGGTTCAGTGTCGCCTTCACATGGTTGTCGAGGATCATCATGGGGCGGCCCAGGAAGTCCATACCGGGCTGCTGCACATTGCCCTGGACGACGGCGATGTCGACCGAGTCGGCGGCGGCCGTGGGGATGGGCACCGCGAATCCGGCCGCCGTCACGGCGGCGGCGACGGCCACGGCCCCGGCGGCGGGCAGGGCACCGCGCGGCGAGAGGCCCCCGGCGCGCTTCAGCCGCCACAGGACCAGCGCGGCGGAGGCCAGGGCCCCGCCCGTCACCGCGACACCGAAGGTGACCAGCGGGGCGCCGCCCAGCGCGGCGAGCGGGGTGTAGGGCGAGCCGGTGTTGGCGAAGGCCAGCCGACCCCAGGGGAAGCCGCCGAAGGGCACCCGGTCGCGGGCCCACTCCTCGGCGATCCACAGACAGGCCGTCCACAGCGGCCACAGGGCCGGTACCGGCAGCCGGGAGACCAGGGCCAGGCCGGCCCCCATCAGCGCGAGAAAGGCCGCCTGGATGATCGACAGGCCGATCACCGCGTCCCAGCCCACCACGCTGAGCCACTTCAGCAGCAGCAGGAAGAACGGCACCCCGAAGGCGAAGCCCGTCCAGGCGCCCTGGCGGGCGGTCCGGCCGTGGGTGAGCAGGGCCAGGGCGGCGACGGCCACCAGGGACAGCGGCCACACCCCGAACGGCGGGAAGGCGAGGCCGAGCGCGAGCCCGCTGACCGCCGCGAGCGCGCTGCGCCGCGCCTCGCGGCGGGCGAGCAGGCCCAGACGGCGCGGCCGGCCGGGCCGCCGCTCCCCGGTGGACGGCTCGGACGCGGTCGCGGCCGCCGCGGTCCCGCTCTCGCCGCCCGCACCGCCCTCACCGGGGGTCTCGCCGCCTTCGACGGCGCCGCCGGTGGGCGGCGTGACGGCGGAGCCGGTCCGCCGGCCCGGACGGTCTGCGTCCGGCCCGGTGGGGGCGGTTTCGGCGGTGGTGTCGGAACCCGATGGCACGGTGCGGCCTTCCTACAGGTCGTGCTGTGGTGAAGTGACCGTATAACGCGGGCGCCCAGAAGTTGTCCCGAGGTGCGGATTGTGACCTCGGGCTATGGAAACGCTTCGGCCATGGCGGGGGTTCCTCGCCCGGCGGCGGCCCCGCCCCCGCGTCGGGGGACGGTCCGCCGGCGTGCGCGTGCGGAGTGGGGGCCCGACGCCCTTCGGGCCGACCTGGGACCCGCTGGCTGCGGATCGACCGAGAGCCGTTGTCTACTGAGCGTCCGGGCCCCTCCCGGGTCGCACCTGCCGACCCGGCGATCCCTCCCTCGCCCCCGTGCGCTGGACCTGGCTCCCAGTGGCGGCGCACCACGGCGGCGCGTCTCCCTCTGGCCCAGCGGCGTTCGACGACTGCGTGAAGATTCCCCGGTCGGGCGTCCAGTGGTGGACGAGGCCGAACCTACCGGCCACCGACCGCACCCTGTCAACAGCCACATGACCTGCGCCGTTTCCTCAAATGACCAGGTCAGTACGGACGATGTTCAGATGCCACGACAGGCCGGGGGCTTATCGTTCGGCGGTACGGGGCACCCGCGCGTCACTCGTCCGGCCGGAGGTGGACGGTGCGTCCGCCCACCACCGTGCGCACGCAGACGGGCAGTTGACCGCCGGGAGTGAGGTCGGGCAGGCCGGGAGTGCCGGAGCGGGGGTCGGTCGACCATCCGGCGACCCGTGTGTCGGGCACCTGCACGATGAGTTCACCGGTGCGCCAGATCGCGTAGTCGGCGGGCGCGCCGGGCACCAGGACGCCGGCGTCGTCCCGCCCGATGGCCCGCCAGCCGCCACGGGTGTGGGCGGTGAAGGCGGCGCGGGCGGAGATCCGGTGCTCCGGGGTGCGGTGGAAGGCGGCGGCGCGCACGGTGCCCCAGGGGTCGAGCGGGGTGACGGGGCTGTCGGAGCCGAGCGCCAGGGGCACACCGGCGCGCAGCAGCGCCGCGTACGGGTTGAGGGTGCGGGCCCGCTCGGGGCCGAGCCGCTGGGCGTACATGCCGTCCTCGCCGCCCCACAGGGCGTCGAAGGCGGGCTGGACGGAGGCGGTGAGGCCGAGGTCGGCGAAGGCCGCGATGGTCTCGGGGGTGAGCATTTCGGCGTGTTCGACGCGGTGGCGGGCGGCGCGGACGCGGGCGAGCCCGGCCTTGTCGGCGGCGGCCCGTACGCCCTCGACGACGGCCGTGACGGCGGCGTCGCCGATGGCGTGGAATCCGGCCTGGATCCCGGCCTCGGTGCAGGCGATGACGTGGGCGGCGATGGCCGCCGCGTCCAGATAGGCGGTGCCGCTGTGCGGCGTGTCGGCGTACGGCTGGTGGAGACACGCCGTGTGCGAGCCGAGCGCCCCGTCGGCGAAGAGGTCGCCCGCCGCGCCGATGGCGCCGAGTTCGCGCACCTTGTCCAGGTCGGCGGCGCTGCTCGCGGCCTCGGCCCAGTAGCCGTACACCCGCGGTCCCGGCTCCCCGGCGGCCAGCCTCAGCAGCCCGGTGAGGTCGTCCTCGGAGGAGATGTCGGGCCCGGCGCATTCGTGGAGGGAGCCGATGCCGAGCGAGGCGGCGCGGGCGAGGGCGGCCCGCTGGGCGTCGGTGCGCTGCCGCTCGGTGACGGCCGCGTGGGCGGCGGCCCGGACGGCGTGGTGGGCGGCGCCGGTCAGGGGGGCGTCGGCGTGGTGGCCGGCCAGGTCGGACACGCCGGGGACGCGGTCCAGGAGGGCGGTGGTGACGACGGCGGAGTGCACATCGATGCGGGTGAGATAGAGGGGGCGGCCGCCGGTCGCCTCGTCGAGTTCGGCCCGCGACGGCGGCCGTCCCTCGGGCCAGCGGGCGGCGTCCCAGCCGTGACCGAGCAGCACCCGGTCGGCGGGGTGGGCGGCGGCGAAGGCGCGCACCCGCTCCAGCGCGTCGGCGAGCGTAGGGGCGCCGGTGAGATCGAGTCCGGTGAGGGCGAGCCCGGTCGCGGTGGTGTGCACATGCGCATCGGTGAACGCCGGGGTGACCAGTGCCCCGTCCAGCTGGATGATCTCGTCCACGCCGTCCGCGAAGCTGTCCGCGGCCCCTTCGGAGCCGACCCAGGCGATGGTGCCGCGCTCGACGACCATCGCGGTCGCGAACGGATCGGCGGGGCTGTGGACCTCACCTCCGCGCAGCAGGACGGTACGGCCTTCGGGGGCCTGGGCGGGGGTCGGGTCGTTCACGGCGGGCTGCCTCGGGGGGTATCAGATGAGGGGATCGGAAGGGGCCGGTAAGAGAGCCCCGGGCGTTTCAGACGCGCGGCGGGCGCGCCTCGTAGGGCGTGGAGAGGACCACGGTGGTGCGGGTGGAGACCCCGGCCAGCGAGCGGATCCGGCTGAGCAGGTGCTCGAGCTCCAGCGGGGTGGCCACGCGCACCTTGAGGATGTAGTTCTCATCGCCCGCGACGCTGTGGCACGCCTCGATCTCGGGCACCTCGGCGAGCCGCTCGGAGATGTCGTCGGGCGCGCTGGGGTCGAAGGGTTTGACCGAGATGAACGCGGTGAGGGGGAGCCCGACGGCCTCGGGGTCCACGACGGCGGCATAGCCGCGGATCACGCCCCGCTGTTCGAGACGGCGAACCCGCTGGTGCACGGCCGATGTGGACAGGCCGGTGGCCTTGCCCAGGTCCGTGTAGCTCATCCGGCCGTCCTTGACGAGCAGCTCCACGATCTGTCTGTCCAACTCCTCCACAGCCGATCACCTTATGTGGTCGGGAGGGCTCTGGCACAACGGGTGGGCACAGCGGACACAGACGCCCGTACGCCGCACCTGCACCAGGCATGTGACGAACACCACATCTCCTCATGGGTGTCCTATGAGTTGCCGCGATTACCTATGCGGCCGCGAGGGAAATGCTTGCTGTGGTCGAGGCCGACGCGCCCGACCAGCCCACCCGAGGGGGAAACACATGCCTCATCTCGAGCGCCTCGACGCAGGCGACATCGATACCGACGAGCACAACGACACCTATGAGATGTTCCGGGTGATCTGCCCGGACTGCGCGCACCCCATCGCGCTCCTCGCCGACGAGGACGTTCTTCCCGAGCACGCGCTGTGCTCCTCCCCGTGGGACCCGTTCGGGCTCACGGTCTGCGCCGGCACCGGCCGCCGGGCGGCCGACGCCGCACCAGCCGACGCGTCGCTGGAGGCGCGGGAGCGGGATGCCGCGCTGCTGCTGACGCTTCCGGCGGGCCTGGACTGGCGGACGCAGCCGTTCTCGCACCTCGGCGGCCCCGGCTCGCAGCCGGTCCGCTTCCCGGTGACGCGGCGGTAGGCGAACGGCGGGGGCGCATGCCGCGCCCCCCACCGAAACACCCGGCTCAGCCGGTCTCAGGTCCCGCGAGAGCGCGGGCGATGACCACCCGCTGGATCTGGTTGGTGCCCTCCACGATCTGCAGGACCTTCGCCTCGCGCATATAGCGCTCCACCGGGAAGTCCACCGTGTAGCCGTATCCGCCGAGCAGTTGGACGGCGTCGGTGGTGATCCGCATCGCGGCGTCCGTACAGAACAGCTTGGCCATCGCCGCCTGCTTGGAGAACGGCCGCCCCGTGTCCCGCAGCCGTGCCGCCGACAGGTACAGGGCGCGCCCGGCCTCGATCTGGGTGGCCATGTCGGCGAGCATGAAGCGCAGCCCCTGGAAGTCGGCTATCGGCCGGCCGAACTGCCGCCGCTGCGCGGTGTACGCGAGCGCCTCGTCCAGCGCCGCCTGGGCGACGCCGACGGCGCAGGCCGCGATGCCGAGACGGCCCGCGTCGAGGGCGGACAGGGCGATCGCGAACCCCTGGCCCTCCTCGCCGATGCGCCGGGCGTCGGGGACCCGCACCCCGTCGAGGTGGATCTGGGCCGTCGGTGAACCGGCCATGCCCATCTTGTGCTCGGGTGCGGCCGCCGAGAGCCCGGGGGTGCCGGCCGGGACGAGGAAGGCGCTGATGCCCCGGGTGCGCTCGGGGCCGGTGCGGGCGAGCACGGTGTAGAAGTCGGCGATACCGCCGTGGGTGATCCACGCCTTGGTGCCCTGAAGCGTCCAGGTGTCCCCGTCGCGGGTGGCCCGGGTGGTGAGCCCGGCCGCGTCGGAGCCGGAGGAGGGCTCGGAGAGGCAGTACGCGCCGAGCAGACCGCCGCCCAGCATCGCGGGAAGGTGCTCGGCCAGCTGCTCCTTGCTGCCGTAGCGGGCGAGGGCGTGGCAGGCCAGGGTGTGGACGCTGACGCCGAGGCCGACGGTCAGCCGGGCCGCCGCGAGCTCCTCCAGAACCTGCAGATAGACCTCGTACGGCTGGTCGCCGCCGCCGAACTCCTCGGGCTGGACCAGCCCCAGCAGCCCGGACTCGGACAGCAGGGTGAACAGCTCGCGGGGGAAGTGCCCGGCGGCCTCCTCCTCGGCGGCCCGGGGCTTGATCTCCCGTTCGATCAGCTCGCGGACGAGCGAAATCAGGTCGCGGGCCTCCTCGGTGGGCAGCTCGCGTTCCACCGGCTGCGGGCCGTGGTCGGTCATGGCGGCGCTCTCCTCTCCCCTGTTCAGGCGCTGCGGCGACGTGCGCCGGGGTGTGGCGGCGCCGCCGGTGGTGCGGCCGCCGGCCGGCCCGCCCGTTCGGATCGCGAGGGGTGGTGACCTGTACCGCGGCGGTTGGAGTATGCCCGATCCCGGGCCTTCCGCCACCGGTTGCCCGATCTTCGATCAACTTCGCACACGTACGCCCACCACCTTCTTACGCGCATTCCCACCAACGGCGCACGCGCGGAGCAAATTGGCCCAGACCATTGACCCCACTGGTCTAGTCCTTCTACCTTTTCCCCACCCTGTCCTGCGCGTTCATGTCAAGCTATGGGCAGGTCGTCGGGCAGTTCACTCTCCCCTCACCCCCCACCGAGGAGATTCCATGCTCAGACCAGGCAGACTGTCGGCCGCGCTCGCGGCGCTCTGTACGGCGGTCCTGACCGCCACTCTGCTCGCGGGCTCGGCCACGGCCGGTGAACCCCAAAGCGCCGGCATAGCCAAGGCCACGCCCAAGGCCGCACCGAAGGCCGCCGAAGCCCCCGCCACGAAGGCCGCCGGTGACAAGGTCGTCGGCTACTTCACCGAATGGGGCATCTACCAGCGCAACTACCACGTCAAGAACGTCGAGACCTCGGGCTCGGCCGCCAAGCTCACCCACATCAACTACGCCTTCGGCAATGTCACCGGCGGCAAGTGCGCCATCGGCGACGCCTACGCCGACTACGACAAGGCGTACGACGCGGCGAGCAGCGTCGACGGCCAGGCCGACACCTGGGACGCGGGCGCCCTGCGCGGCAACTTCAACCAGCTGCGCAAGCTGAAAAAGCTCCACCCGGGCCTCAAGGTGCTGTGGTCCTTCGGCGGCTGGACCTGGTCCAACGGGTTCACCGAGGCCGCCAAGAACCCCGCGGCCTTCGCGCAGTCCTGCTACGACCTGGTCGAGGACCCGCGCTGGGCGGATGTCTTCGACGGCATCGACATCGACTGGGAGTACCCCAACGCCTGCGGGCTCAGCTGTGACACCAGCGGTAAGGACGCCTTCAAGAACCTGATGGCCGCGATGCGCGCCAAGTTCGGTTCGTCCAATCTGGTGACCGCGGCGATCACGGCCGACGCCTCCTCCGGCGGCAAGATCGAGGCCGCCGACTACGCGGGCGCTGCGCAGTACGTCGACTGGTACAACCCGATGACGTACGACTTCTTCGGCGCGTGGGCCGCACAGGGCCCCACCGCCCCGCATTCACCGCTCAACTCCTACAACGGCATTCCGCAACAGGGCTTCGACACCGACGCCGCCATCAGCAAGCTCAAGGGCGCCGGCATCCCGGCCTCGAAGCTGCTGCTGGGCATCGGCTTCTACGGACGCGGCTGGAGCGGCGTCACCCAGGACGCCCCCGGCGGCACGGCGACCGGCGCCGCGCCCGGCACCTACGAGGCGGGCATCGAGGACTACAAGGTGCTCAAGAACTCCTGCCCGGCGACCGGCACGGTCGCGGGGACGGCCTACGCGCACTGCGGCAACCAGTGGTGGAGCTATGACACCCCCGCCACCATCGCCGGCAAGATGAACTACAAGCAGCAGCAGGGCCTGGGCGGCACCTTCTTCTGGGAGCTCAGTGGCGACACCACGAACGGTGAGCTGATCAAGTCCATCAGCTGACCCTCGTACGAACCCCCCTGATGGCGCGGGCGGGGAGCCTTCACCGGCTCCCCGCCCGCGTTGTCGTGTGCGGCGGGCCCGACCGGCGGTCGACGCGGGCTCGACCGGTCCTCCAGCGTTCAAGCGGCGCGCGAGGGGGCGCGGGAAGCGTAGGGGGAGATCCCGGCAACGCCGCACACCCGGTGTGAACGCGCTCCATCCGGTGCCCGTACCTGAACGCGGCTTGTTCTGACTGTTGCGGGGCATCCGCCCCACAAGGAAATCTGAGCGCACGGGTGGCCCGCACCGCCTCGTGCGCGTGAACCAAAGGAACGATCATGAGCTCCGAGCAGTGCCCGAGCTGTGGTGGCCAACTCGCCGTGAACCAGGACGGGTGGAAGATCTGCCACTCCTGCGGCTATGCCTCCCCGCCCGGGGTCGTGCCCGCCCCCTCTCTGCCCGCCCGAAGCTGACCGCCGACTCCCCCACGCCGCCCGCCCCTTAGTACCGTCTCCTCATATCCCTGAAGCACCGAATCCCCGAAACCCTGGGACCCTGGACCTCTGAACATTTCCGCCCCCGTACCGCTGAGCGAGGCACCATGGTCAATCCCTGGCTGGCGATGGCGTCCGGCACCGACCCCGCCGAGCGCACCCGTACCGTGCGCCGCGCCCATGAGGCGTTTCTGACCGAGGGGGCACTCAGCTCGGCCGTGCGGCCGGTGGTGGCGGAGTCCTGGCGGCGCTCGGCCGACGCGCGGGTCGCCCAGGAGCGCAACGCGCCGATCGACCTGGCGGACGACGCGCTGGACACCTATCGCGCGGACCATCCGCTGGCCCGGGTGATGCCGCTGTTCCGCGAGCTGCTGGGCACCATCGCCCACGACGGCGCCCATCTGCTCGCGGTCTGCGACGAACAGGGCCGGCTGCTGTGGGTGGAGGGGCATGCGGGCGTACGGAACCAGGCCGAGCGGATGAACTTCGTGGCCGGGGCCCGCTGGGACGAGAGCCATGCGGGCACCAACGCGCCCGGGACGGCGCTCACCGTCGACCACGCGGTGCAGATCTTCGCCACCGAGCACTTCAACCGCAGTGTGCAGCCGTGGACCTGCGCCGCCGCCCCCGTCCACGATCCGCACACCGGACGGCTGCTGGGCGCGGTGGACATCACCGGCGGGGACCATCTGGCCGCACCGCACAGCCTGGCCCTGGTCCAGGCAACGGCCCGCGCCGCCGAGGCCCAGCTGGGCGCCGGGGAGCCGCGGGCGCGCGGACCGCGGATCTCCCTGACCGCGCTGGGCCGGGACGAGGCGCTGCTGGTCGTCGACGGACGGCGGCTGCGGCTCGGGCGGCGGCACAGCGAGATCATGGTGCTGCTGGCGGGTCATCCGGAGGGGCTGTCCGGCGACCGGCTGACGCTGGAGCTGTACGGGCCCCGGGCCGACGATCGCTCCCCGGTGACGCTGCGGGCCGAGCTGTCGCGGCTGCGCCGCCTGGTGGGCCCGCTGCTGGGCTCGCGTCCGTACCGGCTCTGCGCGCCCGTGAGCACCGATCTGGCCGACGCCGCCGAGGCGTTGGCCTCCGGCGACGCGTATACGGCGCTGCGTGCGTATACGGGGCCGCTGCTGCCGCTGTCGGAGGCGCCGGGGGTGTGCCGGATGCGGCGGGTGCTGGAGGACGGGCTGCGGCGCGCCGTGCTCTCCCACGGCGATCCGGAGCTGCTGCGGCGCTGGGCGCAGACCCCGTGGGGCGAGGACGATCTGGAGGTCGCGGAGGCGCTGCTGACCGCGCTTCCGGCCCATGCGCCGGGCCGGGCGGTTCCGGCGGCGCGGGTACGGCGGCTGCGGGAGCTGTACGGGCTGGCGGGCGTGGCCCAGCACGGAGACGGCGCCCACCACGGAAGCAGCGCCCACAACGGAGGCGGCCCTGGCCCCGGAGAGGGCGCTGAACGGCAAGGGAGCGGCCACCGGGACGCAACGTCCCCGCAACGTGGCCGCGGCTAGCCTCCCCGTCGGCTCCGCCCGTGTCGGCGCGGGCGGGGCCGGGACGCACACGCACGACGCGTCCGACAACGGGACACCATCACGCGTACACCCCGGGAGGCCGCCCCATGACGCGTTTCGCAAACCCCGGCTCCGAGGGCTCGGTCGTCAGCTACCAGCCGCGCTATGACCACTGGATCGGCGGCGAGTACGTCCCGCCGGCCCGGGGCCGCTATTTCGAGAACCCGACCCCCGTGAACGGGCAGCCGTTCACCGAGATCGCCCGGGGCACCGCCGAGGACGTCGAGCGGGCCCTGGACGCCGCCCACGCGGCCGCGCCCGCCTGGGGCCGCACGGCACCCGCCGAGCGCGCCTCGGTGCTGCTGAAGATCGCCGACCGGATGGAACAGAATCTGGAGGTGCTCGCGGTCGCGGAGAGCTGGGAGAACGGCAAGCCGGTGCGGGAGACGCTGGCCGCCGATATCCCGCTGGCCATCGACCACTTCCGCTATTTCGCGGGGGTGATCCGGGCCCAGGAGGGCAGCCTCTCCGAGCTCGACCACGACACGGTCGCGTACCACTTCCACGAGCCGCTGGGCGTGGTCGCCCAGATCATCCCGTGGAACTTCCCCATCCTGATGGCCACGTGGAAGCTGGCCCCGGCGCTGGCCGCGGGCAACGCGGTGGTGCTGAAGCCCGCCGAGCAGACGCCCGCCTCGATCCACCTGTGGATGAGCCTGGTGGCCGATCTGCTGCCCCCGGGTGTGGTCAACATCGTCAACGGCTTCGGCGTGGAGGCCGGAAAACCGCTGGCGTCCAACTCCCGGGTGGCCAAGGTCGCCTTCACCGGGGAGACCACCACCGGCCGGCTGATCATGCAGTACGCGAGCGAGAACCTGATCCCGGTCACCCTGGAACTCGGCGGCAAGAGCCCGAACGTCTTCTTCGACGATGTCTCGGCCGCCGATGACGACTTCCTGGACAAGGCGCTGGAAGGGTTCACCATGTTCGCCCTGAACCAGGGCGAGGTGTGCACCTGTCCCTCGCGGGCCCTGGTCCAAGGCGGCCACTACCAGGCGTTCATGGACGCGGCCGTGGCCCGTACGGAGAAGGTGGCGCAGGGCCATCCGCTGGACACCGACACCATGATCGGCGCCCAGGCGTCCAACGACCAGCTCGAGAAGATCCTGTCGTATCTGGACATCGGCCGTCAGGAGGGCGCCCGCGTCCTCACCGGCGGCAGCCGCGCCGAACTCGGCGGCGAGCTGGAGGGCGGCTACTACGTCCAGCCCACGATCTTCGAGGGCGGCAACCATATGCGGGTCTTCCAGGAGGAGATCTTCGGGCCGGTGGTCGCGGTGGCGCGGTTCACCGACTTCGAGGACGCGATCGGCATCGCCAACGACACGCTCTACGGGCTGGGCGCGGGGGTGTGGACCCGCGACGGCACCACCGCGTACCGCGCCGGGCGCGCCATCCAGGCGGGCCGGGTGTGGACCAACTGCTACCACGCCTACCCGGCGCATGCCGCCTTCGGCGGTTACAAGCAGTCCGGGATCGGCCGCGAGACCCACAAGATGATGCTGGATCACTACCAGCAGACGAAGAACCTGCTGGTGTCGTACTCGCCGAAGAAGCTCGGCTTCTTCTGAGCACCGCAACAGGGCGCCTGGCCAGGGAAGATGCCCGTCAGGCGCCCTGTCGGCGCACGATCTGGGCCGCGAGTCGAAACACGACCTCAGTCCCGATTCCTCCCACGGGTATCCCAGCCCTGACCAGCTGTTCCGGGGCATTTCCGGGGCACGTGGATGCCCTGCCCGGCGCGCGCTCGGCGGGGTCGACTCCGGAGCCACGGTGCGGCGTGGAGCTGCCGTGGCCAGTTGGGGTCCGCGTACTCCAGGTCGGCGACACGGTCCAGGGCCTCATCCGGCACTCCGAACCACGCGTCGGGCCCCAGCGCGGGCCGTACCACATCGTTGAACATCTCCCCCAGCGTCGCACCGGCGCTCGCCCGCGGGATGCCGGGAGTGCACGCCCAGGACTCACTGCCGAGAACTACAGCGACAGTAACCCCCAGGGGGTGTACCGGAGCCACGGTGAGACCCCGAGGCTCCCGTCACCTGGTGGGGCTCCACCAGGTGACGGGAGCCCTGGGGCGATCAGGCTCGATAGGCCACCAGCGCCATCATCCCGGCCTCGCCGTGATAGGCGTTGTGGCAGTGGAGCATCCACTGGCCGGGGTTGTCGGCGTCGAAGACCACGGACAGCTTCTTCTTCGGCAGCACGATCGCGGTGTCCTTGCGGGGCCCGGAGCTGCCGAGTTGGTAGGTGTGGCCGTGCAGATGCATCGGGTGCCACATGCCCGTGCGGTTGACGAAGTCCAGCCGGACCCGTTGCCCTTCCTCGACCATGAGCGGGGCGGCCGTCGGATCGCGCATGTCGAACGCCTCGCCGTTGATGGCCCAGTTGTACTTCGTCATGCCGCCGGTCAGCTCCACGCGGAGCGTCCGGTCCGCCTTCTTCGCCGACAACCCGACGTCGTCCGTCGCGCGGAGCTTCGAGGCCGTCACGATCGTGCCGTCCAGTTCCTTGGGGCGGACGGTGGCTTTCGGTGCCCGGCCCGAACCGGTACGGACCAGGGCCAGACCGGTGGCGTTCTTCCCCTCGGCGAGTGCGACGAGCGGGAAGACGCCATCCGCGAGCGTGACCAGCACGTCGTAGCGCTCGCCCATGCCGATCAGCAGGGCATCAGTCCGCTGGTGCTCGACGGGGAAGCCGTCGGTATGGGTGATGGTCATCCCGTGGCCACCGAGCGCGACACGGTAGGCGGTGTCGCCACCGGCGTTGATGATCCGTAGCCGGACCCGCCTGCCGGGCTTGCCGGTGTAGACATCCGGGTCGGCCGGGACACGGCCGTTGATCAGGTGGTACGCGTACTTCACGTCGCCTGCGTCACCGCCGAGCAGTTCGCTGTCGGCGCCCATCAGCATGAACTTCATCGACATGCCGTCGCCGGAAGAAGACGGTGAGGCGCTCGCCCCGCCCTCGTCTCCGCTCATGTCCATGCCGCCCATACCACTCATATCGTGGCCACCCATGTCCATCCCGCCCATGCCGTGCCGCAGCTCGGCGAAGACCTCGTCGGGTGTGCCGGTGACACCGTCGACCCAGTCGTCCAGGACGACCACCCACTCGTCGTCGTAGGACAGCGGCTCCTTCGGATCCTCGACGATCAGCGGCGCGTACAGCCCGCGGTCGAGCTGGACCCCGACGTGCGGGTGGAAGAAGTAGGTGCCGGGGGTGTCGGCGATGAAGCGGTAGGTGAAGGTGGATCCGGCCCGCACCGCGGTCTGCGTGGCCGGGGGAACGCCGTCCATGTCATTGCGCAGGGCCAGACCGTGCCAATGGATGGACGTGGCCGTCTTGTTCGGCAGTTGATTGGAGAGTTCGGCGGCCACGGTGTCACCGGCCGACACCCGCAGCTCCTTGCCAGGGGCCTGCCCGTCGAAGGCCCAGCTCTTGGCCATGACGCCGCCGCCGAGCTCCAGCATGGCGGGCGCGGCGGTCAGGGTCAGCTTGTGCACCTTGCCGGTGCTGGTGCGCTTCTTCTCCGCGGCGGCCACGGCCGGGTCGGACGGCTTGACCAGGGCGGTGGTGCGGTCGGCGTCGCCGCTGGAGCCGCCACAGGCGGCGAGCGCGCCCGCGCCCGCGGCGCCGAGCCCGGCCAGCAGGACAGAGCGGCGGTTGATGCTGTTCATGATGACGGTGTTCCTCTTCTCGATATGCCTTGTGTTCGGTCGCACGCGGGCACGGCTGATCGCATACGCGGACGCGAAGCTGCCGTGGGGGCGGCCTACAGAAGCAATCGAGAGAGCACGGAAAGGTCGGGCGGCGCCCGACTCACGGTGCCGGGAACGGGGCGACCGGCCGGGATGGCGTGCACATCGCCCTCGCGGCCGACCCAGGGCTCGCTCGGCGGCAGGTGTTTGACGACATCGATACCGGCAGCCGAGCAGTGCTGTACGCCCATGCCGGAACAGGGTCCATCGTCACCGTGCGCGGCCGGGGCAAAAGCCCGTGCGGTGTCGTCATGCCCACCCTTGTGCGCCGGCATCCGCCCGTGGCCCGGCATCGCCGCCGAGGGCGCATAGACCATATGCGCCATCCCGCTCATGTCGGTGGCACGCACCGAGGGCGAGACGGCCGCATTCGTCTCGTGGTGGAGGAGCACGGCGAACGCGGCGAACAGTGCGAGGACCGCGCCCCACGCCCAGCGTCCGGCGCCACCACGGGCACGGTCCCGTCCAGCCCCGGCTGTGGTCATGGCTCCCGTCCCTGCTCCCGGTGGGCGACCCCGCCAATATACCCGGTGGGGGTAAGAATGAACGCTCTCCTAATCTACTACGTACTCAGGGGCTCAGTAGCCGATGCCGCACGACGCACCGGGGCCACACCCAGACGACAAGGAAAGGCAACGATGGAGACTCTGAGCTGGTCCGTAGCGGCGGTCGCCGCGCTGGTGGCCGCCGTCAGCCTGATCCGCATGGTGACTACCAGGGGCGACGCCCGCTTCGCCGCGGGAGGCGATGTGCTCATGGGCGCGTGCATGACCGCCATGGCCCTGCCCGCGACAGCGGCCTGGTACGCCGATTACGGCATGGGGTGGGCCATTGCATTCGCCCTCCTGGCACTCGGCGGTGTGGTGATGGCCGCCAAACACACGCGCGCGAGCGGCTGGAGCCACGGCCGCCAATGGGTACACCTCATCGTCGGCAGCGCAGGCATGATGATCATGACCCTCGCCATGACGAGCACGTCCTCCGGGCCGGTACTCGCGCTCGGCGGCTCATCCATGGCCGGGATGCCGGGCATGGAGAACATGCCCGGGATGGACTCGACACAAGGCATGGAAGGCATGGAAGGCATGGAAGGCATGGAAGGGATGCAGGACATGGGAGGGATGCACGGGATGAACACGCCGGGCATGACCACCGCGGCCGATGCCACCGCCGCGTCGTCCTCGGGCTCCTTCTGGCGTTACGTGGCCGCGGCGCTCGCGGTGTACTTCCTGTTGTCCATCGGCGCGGCTGTCCGGTCCCGGCTCCGGGGGACCAACGGGAAACACCTCACCGCCGCCCGCGACGGCGGCCGAGGCCGCACATGGGGACGTTGGCTGCTCGCCATGCCGGACACGGTGGTGGTCTTCGTGGCATCGCTGACCGTCTCGGTGTGGGACAAGGCCCGGACGGTGGAGCGGGGAAGCCACGGACGCCGCCGCAGGCTCGGCACGGCGCCGGACGCCGCACTGGCCGCTCATATCGGCATGGGCGGAACCATGTCCGCGATGCTGCTCATGATGGTGGCGTGACGGGCCTCGCCGGGCGTGACGGGCCTCGCCGAGCTCGTGCGGCAACGCCGACGGTCGTCCTCAACGCCATGACTCGTCCACCTCGGTGCCCAAGCCCGAACTGCCACGTCCGCTTCGACGGCGGAGCATACGTCCTGGCCGACGACCTCATGATCGTCGACACCGTCGAGGACCGCCGGGGAGCCAAGCTCGAGCGGCAGCGAGACCGCGGCGGAGTCTCCGAGGCGATCTTCGCGACCCGCGGCGAACTGCGAGGCCCGCCTCCGTCGGATCCGGAGGCGGGCCCGCGCCCGCCGTTCCCCACCGACCAGCTACGCGGCACCGTCCTCTACGACGAGCCGCGGGTGGTGGATCGCCGTCCGCGCGCCGGGGCGTGCGGTCGCCTTACGGCGTGTAGACGGCGTCGCTGCCGTACAGCTCCCTGGTGAACGCGGAGACATCGGCGCTGCGATTGGCGCCGTCGAGGTTGTACGTCAGATAGACGCCGTACCCCTCGCTGACGGTGCGGCGGGCGAGGTCGGCGGCCGTGTTCTGCGAGGTCCGGCCGATCTCGACAGCCGCCGGCGACAGCTTCGACTTGGGCAGTGCCAGGCCGGGAACCTGCCAGGAGCCGTAGTACGGGTTCCAGGCGTAGTCGAACTTGGACGAGATGTCGACGCCGCCGTAGGACAGGCGCGACGCGGCCGGCCCGATGTTGTAGAGGCTGATGATCTTGTCCGGCATGTTCGCGCGCAGCGCCGTCACCAGGTGCACGAACGAGCTGTCGTTGGGCTGGCCTGTGCCGTTGTTGCCGTAATCGGCGTACTCGTCGTCGAAGTCGATGCCGTCGAGGCCGTACTTGGCCACGGTGTCCGACAGTTGTTTCGCGAACGCCGAAGCCGCTTGCTGGGAGGGGAAGTTGGCGAAGCCCGCGCCCTCATGGTTGCCGAGCACCGAGAGGACGACCTTGATGCCCTTTTGCTGCAACGGCCGTATCTCCGTGGCGGCGTTGTCGAGGACGCGCTGCACGTTCTCGTTGAAGTGCAGATACGCCGCCTTCGTGCCTGTGTCGTAGTTGATGTTCGCCGCGAAGATCACGGCGACGTCGAAGACATTGCCGCCGCCGCCCGCGAGGGTGTACTTGCCGACGTTCCGCATGCTGTTGTTGTTCACCTCGACGTACGCCACCGAGGTCGGCCCCTGTTTCGCGGGAGCGGGAGCGGGGGCCGCCGCCGCGCTGGTCGTGGCGGTCGCGGCGGTCCCGGTTAAGGCGAGGGCCGCGACCGCTGTGAGCGCGAACGCGGCCGTCCGTATTCTGCTCCGTACCAGACTGAACATCGTTGACCGGTCTCCCCTCGCATGGGTCGGCGCCCGACCTGTTCGGAAGCGCCGAGTGAGCCCCCCAAGTCTTCCGCTCCCGTCACCGAATCCCGGGAATCGCGCGTGGATTCTTCACGACTCCCACGCACCGCCCCCGCGAGCAACTCCGCGAGCACCGCGCACTCCCGGCCGTGCCGTGGGGCTTCGTCATTGACAGACTCGGCTAAGAACATTAGCTTTTAGCTAACGCAGTTAGCCAGAGCTGAGGGGTGTCATGACCGAGTACCTTGCCGTCGACGGCGGCACGATCGCTTATGAGGTGGCGGGCTCCGGCCCGCTGATCGTTCTCGCCCACGGTATGGGCGACAGCCGCGCCGCATACCGTGCCGTGATCCCGCCGCTGGTGGCGGCGGGCTATCGGGTCGCCGCGGTCGATCTGCGCGGCTGCGGCGAGTCCAGCGCCGGCTGGCCGGCCTGGAGCCGCACCGCCATCGCCGGCGACCTGCTGGCCGTGATCCGCCACCTGGGCGGCCCGGCCCTGCTCGTCGGCCACTCGATCTCCGGCGGCGCCGCCACCATCGCCGCGGCGCGGGAGCCTTCGCTGGTCACCGCGGTGGTCGAGGTGGCGCCGTTCACCCGCAAGCAGTCCATCCGCCTCGGCGACCTGCGGGTCAAGCGCTTCCGGCAGGGCGTGCTGCGGCTGCTCGGCACGGGCGTGTTCGGCAGTGTGCCGCTCTGGCGCTCGTACCTCGACGTGGCCTCCCCCGGCGTGAAGCCGGCCGACTGGGCCGAGCGGCTCGACCGCATCGACTCCCTGCTGCGCGAGCCGGGCCGGATGAAGGCCCTGCAGGGCATGGGCCGCAGCGCCCCGACCGACGCCGGCGCGCAGCTCGGCAACGTCCGCTGCCCGGTCCTGGTCGTGATGGGCACACTCGACCCCGACTGGGCCGACCCGCACGCCGAGGGCTCGGCGATCGTCGATGCCCTGCCGTCCGGCCTCGGCCGCCTTGAGATGATCGAGGGCGCCGGGCACTACCCGCACGACCAGTTCCCCGACCAGGTGGTTTCGCTGATGCTCGCCTTCTTCCGCTCGGACGCCGCTCATGCCTAGGGCCGGCCTGGACTCGACGGCCGTGGTCGCGGCCGGTGCCGCCCTCGCCGACGAGGTGGGCCTCGCCCATCTGACGATGGGTCTGCTGGCCGAGCGGGTGGGCGTGCGCACCCCCTCCCTGTACAAGCATGTGGGCGGCCAGGAGGACCTCAACCGGCGCATCGCGGCCCTGGCGTTGAGCGAGGCCGCGGACGCCGTCGGCGGCGCGGTCCAGGGGTACGCGGGCCGCGACGCCCTGGCGGCCGCGGCGCGCGCCTTCCGCGCCTTCGTCCTGGAGCATCCCGGCCGGTACGCCGCGACGGTCGGGCTGGAACCCTCCGGTCCGGACGACCCGCTGACCATCGCGAGTCAGCGGCTGCTCGACGCGTTCAGGGCGGTCCTGCGCGGCTACGGCATCGCGGAGTCCGACGTGAACCACGCCCTGCGCACGCTCCGCAGTTTCTGCCACGGCTTCGCCACGTTGCAGGCGGCGGGCGGCTTCCAGTGGAGCACCGACATCGACGAGAGCTTCGAGTGGCTGATCGCCTTCACCGACCGGGGCCTGCGCGCCATGTGACGGCGTTGCCGGGGTGGAGGGCCACCGTCAGACAGTGGACTGGCCGAGGGCCACCATCAGGATCAGCAGCACGACCAGTGCCCCCAGCCCGAGGCCGGCCACGCGGGCGCCACCTCGAGGGTGGAACATCCCCATGATCGTCCCCAGCGTCGCCAACGGCACCGCGTACCGTGTGATGGCTATCAAGGCATCGCCGAAGCGCTGCGGGCCCCGGACACCGTCCGGGCAGGAATCGCAGGCGATGGCGAAGAGGGGCCCCACCAGCGTCACGAAGACTCCGAGGAGCAGCACTCCCACCGCGAGGACGACCAGCCCTGCCCAGCCGACAGCGGTGCGCCGACGAGGGACGCCACAGCGGTCCGGTCCGGCCGCGCCCTCAGAAGCCGCACCATCAGCAGCGGTTTCGGTGTTCTCCATGCGAGGGACGCTACGGAACCGGCCAACCCGCCGGTATCCGCTGCCGTACTCATACCCCCGGGGTGGCGGAGGACCGGCGATCGAGCGCGCGGTGGGCCGTCCGATCCGACGTCATGGCGGCGCCGCTACATGAAGCACACCATCCGGTAGGTGGACCACCGCGCCGCGGCCTCATCCGCGGGCATCGGCCGTACCCGGTCCAGGAGGCGCCCCTCGCCGTCCAGTCCGTAGACGGCCAGGCCAGGCTCCTCGGCGTACACCCGCACCCCGGCGTCCAGCAGCCGCAGCACGTCACCGCGCGGATCGGTGAGCGTTTCGATCACTCGGTTGCCGAGCCGCAGCGGTGGCACATGGGCGTCGCGCGCCGCGTACGTCACGGCCTGGCCGCGCAGCAGGATGTCGATCCCGCCGAGCTGGCGGTGCAGTTCGAGCGCCAGGTACAGGGCGTCCGCGAACTGCTTCTCCACGGCGCCGCGGTAGGCGCGCTCCACGATGGCCAGCACCTGGGGCCGCCGCGGTGCGGCCGAGGGCAGGTCGGGACGGTCGTGCATCTCACATCACCCCGACCATCAGCGTCTTGCCGGTCGCGGCGCTGTTCGCGGCGAACGTGGAGGGCCGGCGCAGCACGACCTCGGGCACATGATCGTGGACGCCCCGGTCCTCGCTGCAGAACTGGCAGCCGTACCAGTAGAGCTGGTCGGGGAAGGCCGCGAGCATGTCCTGGACGAGCGTGGCGGTCGTCGGATAGGTGGTGGTCCAGGAGGCGATGTTGCGCTGTTTGGCCGCGCCGAGCGCCTGCCGAGTGAGATGGGTGGCGTGGCCGCAGGTCCACACCTGCACCCGGCCACCGCGCTCCAGCATCGCCTGGACCAGCCGCAGCACGCTGGTGGTCTGGTCGGACTCATGCGGTGCGCCCATGAGGATCACCATGACGTCGGTGTACGGAACGGGACGGCCCATCAGTGCCACACCACTTTCACCGCCGGGTTGAGGACCGCCTCGGCCACCGCGCCCATATCGGTGCGGTGGGCCGCGGACAGGAGTCCGGCGCTCGCCAGGCCCCGCTGGGCGAGCGAGAAGTCGTCCACCCAGACCCGGCCGCCGGCCCCGATGAAGGCCTCCAGTTCCGGTGAACGGCCCGGGACGGCCAGGGCCACGGCGTCCTGAATGAGGAACAGCACCACCGGATGACCGAGCCGTGCCTGGGTCACCGCGTCACGCGGGAATCCCACCCCGCCCGGCACGGCCGCCGCCTGACTCTCGATCAGCAGGAACCCTTCACGCACTGTGGTCATCGATTGCGCTCCCCCTCAAGTCGAGAATGCGGCAGACCGTGATGGTGGATCTTCCGCAGCCGCCCGCGGTGCACGGAAACCGCCCGAGGAATTCCTGGGCAATACCCCGATGAAAAGCCGCCGACGACCGGTCCCCGAGCATGACGAACATACGGGGAGGTCTGCGAGCTTCTCACATTTATCCGTGTCGGCCCCGAAAGTGCAACCCCCGGGCAAGAAGTTGGCGGCCGGCGCGAGCGGGAATCCGAGGCTGCACAACCCCTGATTGCTGGCCGATACACACACCGGAATCAAGAATTACGCATGATCCGGAACTCCGGATTACGCAATTCCCTTGGCGGTCAGGAGGCGAATCCATCCGGCCCCGCCCTTCATCCGGGCGCTCCCTCTGATCATACTGAAAGCGCTGGTCACGCCTGCCGCGCATTGCCCCGCACGGTCGGCGGAATTCCTCATTTCGCCGCTACGGAATCATCCGTTACGCAATTGATTATTCGATGCGGGGTGTCCAGGCGTTGTCCCGCTGCCCAGGATGAGGGCTCAGCCGGACGGCGCACTGATCCCAACCGCGGAATTGCTGATTCTGCCGCCGCTGTCCACCGCGTGTGGCCGGCGGACATCGATACCCGAGAGGCCCTGTGGTGGAGACCATCCGTGTCGAAGAACTGAGCAAGTCCTATGCGAAGACCCAGGCGCTGTCCGAGGTCGGATTCACGGCTCGGGCCGGGACCGTTCTGGGGCTGCTGGGCCCGAATGGATCCGGCAAGACCACCACGGTGCGCATTCTGTCCACCCTGATCCGCGCGGACAGCGGGCGGGCCTGGATCGACGGACACGACGTCATGGCGCGGCCGCACCTGGTGCGGGCGGCGATCGGTCTGACGGGCCAGTACGCGGCGGTGGACGACGAGTTGTCGGGGCAGCACAACCTGGAGCTGATCGGCCGGCTGCTGGGCCTGTCCCGGGGGGCGGCGCGCGGCCGGGCCACCGAGTTGATCGAGCGGTTCCGGCTGGAGGACGCCGCGGGCCGGCTGACGAAGACGTACTCCGGTGGCATGCGGCGCCGACTGGACGTGGCGGCGAGCCTCGTCGGGCGGCCTCGGGTGCTGTTCCTGGACGAGCCGACGACCGGGCTGGACCCGCGCAGCCGCACCGAGGTCTGGACGCTGGTGCGCGAGCTGGTGGCGGACGGTGTGACGGTCCTGCTCACCACGCAGTACCTGGAGGAGGCGGACCACCTGGCGAACGATCTGGTGGTACTCGACCAGGGGCGCGTGGTGGCCACCGGCACCCCCACCGAACTCAAGGCCCGGGTCGGCGGCCTCGCCCTGCAGATGCGGGTGGCCGATCCGGCCCAGGGCGCGCAGGCCGCCGCGTACGTCGCCGAGGCGACGGGGGTGGAGCCGGCCGTCGACGCGGACACCGGCCTGATCGACGCCGCCGTCGGGGATGTGACGGCGCTGCGGCGGGTGGCAGCGCGGCTGGAGGCGGAGGGGATCGGCTTCGTCGAGCTGGGGCTGCGTCAGGCCACCCTCGATGAGGTGTTCTTCGCGCTGACCGGCCGTACCGCCCAGCCCGCCGACCCCGTCCAGGAACCCGATCCGGCACCGGTCACGGCCGGGCCCGCCGAAAGGAAGCCGCGATGAGCAGCGCCCAGCACAGCACCCCGGCCCAGCTCCCCGTCGACCCGGGCCGCGGGGCCCTGGTCAGCCATACGCTGATCCTCGCCGGACGCCATCTGACCAAGTTGCGCGCCTCGCCGCAGATCGTGGTGTTCAGTGTGTTGCAGCCGCTCATCATGATGCTGCTCTTCATGGTGCTGTTCGCCGGGGCGGTGTCCGGGAGCCAGTCGGCCTATCTGCAGTTCCTGCTGCCGGGGATGCTCGCGCAGAACGCGGCGTTCATGGTCACCACCGTGGGCCAGGCCATCAACAGTGATATCGACAAGGGGATCTTCGACCGGTTCCGGAGCCTGCCCATCGCCCGGCCCGCACCCCTCATCGCGCACATCCTCGGGGACCTGCCACGCCAGGCCGCCACCACGCTGACGCTGCTCGCCTTCGGCTTCTGCATCGGCTTCCGCGTCCACACCGACCCGCTCTCGGCGGTGCTGGCCGTGGCGCTGGTGCTGTTGGTGTCGTTCGCGTTCTCCTGGATCGCCCTGACGATAGGGCTGATCGCGGACAAGCCCGAGTCGGTCAACATGCTCGTGATGATCCTGCTGTTCCCGATGGCGTTCGGCAGCAACACGATGGTCGCGACCGACACCCTTCCCGGATGGCTCCAGGCCTGGGCGAAGGTCAATCCGGTGACCCATCTGACCGATGCCGTACGGGCCCTGCTCACCGGGCCGGCTTCGGATTCCGGTTCGGCTCTCGGCAGCACGCTGCTGGCCTCCGCGGTGATCCTCGCCCTCTTCGTACCGCTGGCCATCCGCGCCTTCACCCGCCGCCTGTAACCGGCCGTTCCACACCATTTCGTTCTTCCGGATCAGCCAGGTCCGAGTCACTGCAGAAGGGGACGTCGACGTGTTTAGCGAGACCTCGGGGCACGCCACGAATGAGCGTGAGGGAGCGGACGGCCGCGAGCGGCGGGAACTGCCGCTGACCGCCGCGCAGCTGGGCATTTGGCATGCGCAGCAGCTCGCCCCGCTCAGCACCGCCTACCAGGGCGGGGAGTACCTGGAGGTCGCGGGCCCGGTGGACGCCGCGCGGCTGGAGGCGGCGGTCCGGCGGACGCTGGAGGAGGCCGAGACGCTGCGGGTGCGGGTGGTGGACGGACCTGACGGGCCCCGGCAGGTCATCACGCCCCTGGGCGACTGGACGTTGCCGGTGGTGGATCTGCGCCACGAGCCTGATCCGCGGGCGGTGGCCGAGCGGGCGATGTGGGAGCGGCTGCGCACCCCGCTCGACCCGGGCGGGGAACCGCTCTTCGGGTGTGTGCTGTTCGCCGTCGCGCCGGACCGTTTCTTCTGGTTCCACCACTACCACCACCTGGTGGGCGACGGGTTCACGGTGGCCGCGGTGGCCCGTCGGGTCGCGGAGCTGTACACCGTGGCGGGCACCGAGGATGTGGCCGCGGGCACACCGTTCCCCCCGCTGGCGGGGCTGGTCGAGGCGGACGCCGCATACCGTGCCTCGGAGCAGTTCGAGGCCGACCGTGCGTTCTGGGCGCGGGAGCTCGCGGACGCACCGGCACCGGCGTCGCTCAGTGCCGGGCCGCCCGCCCCGCCGCGGGAGAAGGTGCGGCGCGGGATGAGCTTGGAAGCGCCCCAGCTGGAGCGGCTGCGGGACGTGGCGCGTGAGGCCGCGCTGCCCTGGCCGATCGCGGTGCTCACGGCGGTCGCGGTCTATGTGCAGCGGATGTCCGGGGCCGGCGAGGTCACCCTCGGCGTGCCGGTCGCGTCCCGGATCGGCCACGCGCCGCAGCGGACTCCGGGCATGATGTCCAATCTGCTGCCGCTACGGCTCGATCTGGGCCCAGGCTTGACCGTCGGCGAGGCGCTGCGCCAGGTGTCCCGGCGGCTGCGCGCGGTCCTGCGGCACCAGCGCTACCGCTACGAGGATCTGCGCCGCGAGCACGGCGGCCCTGACGCCCTCACGCCCCTGTTCGGCCCGCAGGTCAACATCATGTCCTTCGCCGCCGAACTGAAATTCGACGGCGCCCCGGTCACCGTTCACAACCTGTCCATCGGGCCCACCGACGACTTCTCGGTCGTCGTCTCCGTCCACCCCGGCGGCACCGGGCTGAGGATCGAGCTGGACGGCAACGCCGACCGCTATGACGAGGCCGATGTCGCCGCGCACCAGCAGCGGCTGGGACACCTTCTGGAGCGGCTGGCCCGGGCCGATGTGGACACTCCGCTCGGCCTGCTGGACATCACCACCCCCGCCGAGCGCACCCGTGCCCTTCCGGCGGCCGCGCCCCTCCCCCTGCGGCGTCGCCCGGGGCGCAGGCCACGCTGTCCGGCCTGTTCGCGCACCAGGCCCGGCGTACGCCCTACGCCACCGCGCTGACCTACGGCGACACCACGCTGACCTACGGCGAACTGAACGCCCGGGCCAATCAGCTGGCGCACCGCCTGATCGGGCACGGTGCGGGCCCGGAGCGGCTGGTGGCCATCGCGCTGCCGCGCTCGCTCGACCAAATCGTCGCGATCCTGGCGGTGTTGAAGGCGGGCGCGGCGTATGTGCCGCTGGATCCCGCGGCCCCGGCCGAGCGGCTGGCCCTCATCCTCGGCGACGCCCGCCCCGCGCTGCTGGTGACCGCCGCCGAGGTGGACGCCTCGGTCGGCGCGCACGCCGGGGACGCGGTGCCGCGGCTGGTCGTCGACGCGCCCCAGGTCCGTACGGCCATGGCCCAGGAGCCCGCGACCGACCCGGTCGTGGCCGCGCTGCGGCCAAACTGCCCGGCCTATGTCATCTACACCTCGGGCTCGACCGGGCGGCCCAAGGGCGTCGTGGTCACCCATCACAACGTCACCCGGCTGTTCGCCGCCGCCGAGCACTTCGCGTTCGGCCCGCAGGACGTGTGGACCATGTTCCACTCGTTCGCCTTCGACTTCTCCGTGTGGGAGATGTGGGGTCCGCTGCTGCACGGCGGGCGGCTGGTGGTCGTCCCGTTCGACGTCTCCCGCTCCCCCGAGGACTTCCTGGACCTGCTGGCCGAGCAGCAGGTCACGGTCCTGAACCAGACTCCGTCGGCCTTCTACCCGCTCATCCAGGCCGACCGGGAGCGGCCCGGGCGCCACTTGGCCCTGCGCCATGTGGTGTTCGGCGGCGAAGCGCTCGACCTGGGGCGGCTCGAGAGCTGGTACGACCACCGCGCCGAGGACACGCCGGTGCTGTCCAACATGTACGGCATCACCGAGACCACGGTCCATGTCACCCACCTCGGGCTCGACCGCGCCGCCGCGGCCCGCGCGACCGGCAGCCTCATCGGCGGCCCGCTCGGCGACCTTCGGGTGCTCGTGCTCGACCAGGCGCTGCGGCCCGTGCCCGAGGGCGCGGTGGGCGAGATGTATGTGACCGGTCCCGGCCTCGCCCGCGGCTATCTGGGCCGCCGCGGGATGACGGCGAGCCGCTTCGTGGCCGCGCCCTTCGGCCGCCCGGGCGAGCGGATGTACCGCACCGGCGACCTCGCCCGGCGGCGCGCGGACGGTTCGCTCGCGTACCTGGGCCGGGCCGACGACCAGGTCCAGATCCGCGGGTTCCGCGTCGAACCCGGCGAGATCGCCGCCGTCCTCGCGGATCTGCCGGAGGTCGCGCAGGCCGCCGTGGTGCCCCGGACGGACCGGCCCGGACAGACCACGCTGGTGGCCTATGTGGTGCCTGCCTCCGGTGCGCGGCCGGAGGTGTCGGCGTTGCGTGCGGGGGCCGCGGCGGCGCTGCCGGACTACATGGTCCCCGGCGCGTTCGTGACCCTGCCGGCGCTTCCGCTGACCGTCAACGGCAAGGTCGACCGCGCCGCGCTGCCCGCGCCCGACCCGGGTGCCGAGGTGTCGGGGCGGCAGCCGCGCACCGAAGAGGAGACGGTGCTCTGCGACATCGTCGCCGAGCTGCTGCATCTGGAGCGGGTCGGCATCGACGACGACTTCTTCACCCTGGGCGGCGACAGCATCGTCTCGATCCAGCTGGTCGGCGCGGCTCGCCGCGCGGGGCTGCGGTTCACCACGCGTGAGGTGTTCCGGTGCCGCACGGTCGAGGCGCTGGCCGCGGTGGCCGAACGCGGCGCGGCCCAGGACGGTGACGGCGACGACGGCACCGGGGAGCTGCCCGCCACCCCGGTGATCCGCTGGCTCCAGGAGCGGGGCGGCCCCATCGACCGCTACCACCAGGTGATGACGTTCACCACCCCGCCCGGCGCGCGCCACGAGGAGCTGACCGCGGCCCTGCAGGCGCTCCTCGACGGCCATGACGCGCTGCGCGCCCGGCTGCTGGACGACGGCGACGGCCCGTGGCGGCTGGCCGTCGCCCCACCCGGCGCGGTACGGGCCGCCGACCGGCTGCGGCGGGTGCCGCTCGCCGACGCCGACGCACCGGCCGAGGCGACCGCGCACGCGGTGCGCGCCGCGGTGGACGGGCTGGCCCCGCGCGCCGCGGCGATGCTGCGGGCGGTGTGGTGCGACGCGGGGGACGACCGGCCCGGGCGGATGGTGCTGGCCGTCCACCACCTGGTGATCGACGGAGTCTCCTGGCGCGTCCTGCTGCCCGATCTGGCCGCCGCCTTCACCGCGGTCCGCGAGGGCCGCGACCCGCGGCCCGCACCCGCGGGCACCTCGCTGCGCCGTTTCGCCGGACTGCTGGCCGAGCAGGCGGCGACCGGCGCCCGGGACGGGGAGGCGGCGTACTGGCGGACGGTGCTGACCGCCGCCGAGGAGCCGACCCTGGGGGCCCGGCCGCTGGACCCGGCGGCCGACGTGGCCGGGGCGCGGCGGCAGCTGACGGTCACGCTGCCCGCCGGTCTGGCCGAGTCCGTGCTGACCACGGTCCCGGCCGCGTTCCACACCGGGGTGCGTGAGGTGCTGCTGGCCGGGTTCGCCGCCGCGGTCGCCGACTGGCGTCGGGAGCACGGCGGCGCGGCGCCGGAGGTGCTGCTGGACCTGGAGGGCCACGGCCGCGACGCGCTGGCCGACGGGGCCGACCTGACCCGCACGGTGGGCTGGCTGACGGCCCTCTTCCCGGTCCGCCTCGGCCTGGGCGCCCTGGACTTCGCTGAGCTCGCCGCGGGTGGCGCGGCCGCCGGCCGGGCACTGCGGGAGGTCAAGGAGCGGCTGCGGGAGGTCCCGGACGGCGGCGTCGGCTACGGCGTACTGCGCTATCTGGCCCCGTCGGGCACCCTGCCGGACGACGGGGCCCGCCCGCAGATCCTCTTCAACTACCTGGGCCGGTTCGGTGCGGCCGACCCCGGGCGGCCCTGGACGCCGCTGCCCGGCCTGGAGGGGTTCGGCGGGGGCGACGACCCGGCGATGCCGGTCTCGCATGCCCTGCAGGTCGACGTGGTGGCCCAGGACGGGGCCGGCGGGCCCGCGCTCACCGCGGTGCTGTCCTGGCCCGACGGCGTCCTGGACGAGGCGGCGCTGGAGGCGCTCGCCCAGAGGTGGCGCCGGGCGCTGGACGGCCTGGCCGCCCATGCCGCCCGCCCCGGCAACGACGGCCTCGTACCCGCCGACGTCCCCCTGGCCGGGCTGACGCAGGACCAGCTCGACACGCTGGCGGCCGAGTCGGGTCCGCTCGCCGACGTGCTGCCGCTCGCCCCGCTCCAGCGGGGCCTGCTGTTCCACGCCGCCTACGACACCGAGCAGCCCGACGCGTACACCGTCCAGTTCCGCTTCACGCTCGAGGGCACGGTCGACCCGGAGCGGCTGCGGCGGGCGGTGGAGGCCACGCTGCGCCGCCACCCCCAGCTGCGCGCGGGCTTCTGGGACGACGGGTCCGGAGTGCCGGTGCAGTTCGTGCCCCGGGCGTTCACGGTGCCCTGGCACCGGATCGACCTGCGCCATCTGGACGAGCGGGCGCGGGCGGCGGAGCTGGAGCGGGTGTCGGCCGAGCAGCCGCGGTTCGCCCCGGACCGGCCGCCGCTGTTCCAGTTCCTGCTGGCGCGCACCGGCGAGGACCGGCACATCCTGGTCTTCCGCCATCACCACCTGCTGCTGGACGGCTGGTCGGTGCCGCTGCTGCTGCGCGACATCCTCTCCGCGTACGCCGCGGAAGGGGCGCGGGCCGGCTCGGCCACGCCCCCGGCCGTGCCCTACCACCGGTATCTCGACTGGCTGCGCGGCCAGGACCGGGGGGCGGCCGAGGCGGCCTGGCGGGCGGCGCTGGCGGATCTGCCGGGGCCGACGCGGCTCGCCCCGGCGGACGCCCCGCCCGCCGGCGGAGCCGTCGAGGAGCTGGCCGTGGACCTCGGCGCACCGCTCACCGCTGCCCTGGAGGCCGCGGGCCGCCGCCATGGCATCACCCTGGGCACGGTGGTGCAGGGTGCGTGGGCGATCGTCCTGGGCGCCCTGACCGGGTCGCGGGACGTGGTCTTCGGCGGCACCGTCGCCGGGCGGCCCGCGGAGGTCGACGGCGTCGAGTCGATGGTGGGCCTGTTCATCAACACCCTCCCGGTGCGGGCGAGGTTCCGCCCGGACGAGCCCGTACGCGCCCTGCTGGAGCGGCTGCAGCAGGAGCAGGCGGAGCTGACCGCCCATCACCATCTGCCGCTGGCGCAGGTCCAGCGTCTGGGCGGGGTGGGCGAGCTGTTCGACACCCTGCTGGTGATCGAGAACTATCCGTTCCCACCCGAATCGCTGCGGACGGCCGACGGCGCCTGGCACGTGGCGGGCATCGACGGCCGCGACGACACCCACTACCCGCTGAGCATCGCGGTGATGACGGGCGACGCGCTGCGGCTGCGCCTGGGCCACCGCACCGATGTGTTCACCGCCGACCAGGTGCGCACCGTCGCGTCCTGCCTGCACCACGTCCTGGCGCGCCTCGCCGACGACCTGGAGCAGCCGGTGGGCCGGGTGCGGCTGCTGGGCCCCGCCGCGCAGCGCACCGTCCTCGGCTGGGGCCGGGGCGCGGCCGCCTCGGCGGCGGCCGGCACCGTCGGCGGGCTGCTGGAGGATGCCGCCGCCCGGACCCCGGACCGCACGGCGCTGGTCGGCGAGGGCGGCACGCTGACCTACGCCCAGCTCGACGAGCGGGCCAACCGGCTCGCCCGGCTCCTGGCCGCCCGGGGCGCCGGGCCCGAGCACACGGTCGGGCTGCTGCTGCCCCGCGGCGTGGACGCGATCGTCGCCATGTTCGCGGTGCTCAAGGCGGGCGCGGCGTACCTCCCCATCGACCCCGGGCTTCCGGCCGGGCGGATCCGCTTCGTGATCGAGGACACCGCCCCGGCCGCGGTCGTGACCGCGACCGGACTGGCCCCGGCCCTCACCGGCGCGCCCCTGGTCGTCCTCGACGACCCACGGACCGCGGCCGAACTGTCCGCGCTGCCCGGGCGGGCCCTGGCCGACGAGGAGCGCGGCGGCCCGGTGCGGCCGGAGAACCTGGCCTACCTCATCCACACCTCCGGCTCCACCGGTGTGCCCAAGGGCGTGGGGGTCGAACACCGCAACCTGGTCAGCCTGTTCGCGGCCCACCGGCGCGACCTGATCGAGCCCGCGGTGGCGGCCGCGGGGGGACGCCGCTTCCGGGCCGCGATGACCGCGTCGCTGTCGTTCGACACCTCCTTCGACGGGGTGCTGTGGATGCTCGCGGGCCATGAACTGCACGTGGTGGACGACGACACGCGCCGCGATCCACGGGCCCTGGTGGCGTACGTCGCCGCGCACCGCGTCGACTTCCTCGACATCACCCCCTCCTACGCCGCGCGGCTGCTGGACGCGGGCCTGCTGGAGGCCGACGCGGCGCCCGCGGTGCTGATGCTCGGCGGCGAGGCGCTCGGTCCGGACCTGTGGGGCCGGCTGCGCGCGGCGGCCCCGGCGACCGCCGCGCACAACTTCTACGGTCCCACCGAGTTCACGATCGACGCCCTGTCGGCTCCGCTGGCGGCCGCGGAACACCCCGTGGTCGGGCGGCCGCTGCGCGGTGCGCGGGCGTACGTCCTGGACGACGCGCTGCGGCCGGTGCCCCCGGGCGCCCCCGGGGAGCTGTATCTTTCCGGGCCGCAGCTGGCGCGCGGCTATGCCGGGCGGCCGGCGCTCACGGCGGACCGGTTCGTCGCCGATCCGTTCGCCCCGGGCGGCCGGATGTACCGGACCGGCGATGTGGTGCGCTGGTCGGCCGAGGGCCAGATCGAGTTCCTCGGCCGCGCGGACGAGCAGGTCAAGGTCCGCGGGCACCGCATCGAGCTCGGTGAGATCGAGGCGGCGCTCACCGGTCACCCCTCGGTGACCCGGGCCGCCGTGGTGGCCCGTAGCGACACGCCGGGCGTGACCCGGCTGGTGGCGTACGCCGTCGCCGCCGCGGGCCCCTGCGACCCGGCGGAGCTGCGCGAGCATCTCGCCCGGACACTGCCGGAGTACATGGTTCCGGCCGCGGTGGTACCGATGGCCGAGCTGCCGCTGACCGCGAACGGCAAACTGGACACCGGCGCCCTGCCCGCGCCCGACTTCGCCGCCGCGGCGTCCTCGCGGCCCGCGGCCACCCCGGCCGAGCACACGCTGTGCGCACTGTTCGCCGAGGTGCTGGGGTTGCCCGCGGTCGGTGCCGATGACGACTTCTTCGCCCTCGGCGGCGACAGCATCATCTCCATCCAGCTGGTCAGCCGGGCCCGCCGGGCCGGGCTGGGCGTAAGCCCGCGCGATGTCTTCACCCGCCGCACCGTGGCGGCCCTGGCGGCCGCGGCCACACCGGTGACCGCGGACGAGACGGCCGACACCCCTGGCCCGTCGGCCTCGGGTGAGCTGCCGCTCACCCCGATCGTCGCGGCGCAGCGCGAACTCGGCGGCCCCGTCGACGGCTTCCACCAGGCGTTCGTGGTGACGGTGCCCGCGGGCTCCACCGCGGAGGCGCTCACCGAGGTCCTGCAGGCTCTCGTGGACCACCATGACGCGCTGCGACTGCGGCTGGACACCGGGGACGGCGACTGGCGGCTGACCGTACGCGAACCCGGCCGGGTGTCCGCCGCTCCGCTGCTGACCGCGGTCGAGGTCACGGCGGCCGGAGCGGACGGAGGCGCCGACCCGTACGAGGATGCCTTCGCCACCGCGCTGCGCACGGAGCTGCCGCAGGCGCGGGCCCGGCTGGACCCGGCGGCGGGCACCGTCCTGGACGCCGTGTGGTTCGACGCCGGCCCCGAGCGTGCCGGGCGGCTGCTGCTGAGCGTGCACCACCTGGCCGTCGACGGGGTGTCCTGGCGGATCCTGCTGGAGGATCTGGCCCTGGCCTGGCAGGCGCGGGCCGCCGGCCGGCGGGCCCAGCTCCCGCCGGCCACCACCTCGCTGCGGACCTGGGCCACCGGCCTGGCCGCGCTGGCGCACACCCCGGAGGTGGAGCGGGAGCTGGAGGTGTGGACGGGGCTGTTGCGCACCCCGGACCTGCCGGTGGCCGACCGTCCGCTGGACCCGGCCCGGGACGTGGCCGCCACGGCCCGCACCCTGACCGTGACCGTGTCCGCCGCGCACACCGCGCCGCTGCTCACCACGCTGCCCACCGCCTTCGCCACCGGGGTGAACGAGGTGCTGCTGGCCGGGTTCGCGGTCGCCGTCGCCGACTGGCGGCGACGGCGGGGCCAGCACCCGGACGGTCCGCTGGTGGACGTGGAGAGCCACGGCCGGCACGACCTGCTGGAGGGCGCCGATCTGTCCCGTACGGTCGGCTGGTTCACCGAGCAGCACCCGGTGCGGCTCGACCCCGGACCGCTGGACTGGGCGGACGCCACGGCCGGCGGCCCCTCCCTCGGCCAGGCGGTCAAGCGGATCAAGGAGCAGATCCGGGCCGTCCCCGGCGACGGCGCCGGCTACGGCCTGCTGCGGTACCTCAATTCGCGCACCGCCGCGACGCTGGCCGAACTGCCGCGCGCCGGGTGGGGGTTCAACTATCTGGGCCGGTTCACCGCCGGGCGCACGGACGAGGACTGGGCGCCGGTCGGCGCCGCCGGGCCGCTCGGCGGGGCCGACCCGCAGATGCCGCTGGAGCACGCCCTCGACCTCACCCTGGTCACCCAGGACCAGCCGGAGGGCCCCACGCTGGTGGCCACCTGGACCTGGGCGGGCGAGCTGCTGTCCGAAGCGGACGTGCGGGAGCTGTCGCAGGCCTGGCTGCGGTCGGTGGAAGCGCTCGCCGCCTACGCCGCCCGGCCCGGCGCGGGCGGCCGCACCCCGTCCGACTTCCCGCTGGTGTCGCTGTCCCAGCACGAGGTGGAGCGGCTGGAGGCCGCCAGGCCCACGCTGGTGGACGTGGTGCCGCTCGCCCCGCTGCAGCAGGGCCTGATGTTCCAGAGTCAGCTGAGCGAGGGCCAGGTCGACCTGTACACCTCGCTGCTCACCCTGGAGGTGCGCGGCCCGCTGGACACGACGCGGCTGCGCACCGCGTGGGACGAGCTGATCCGCCGCCATCCGCTGCTGCGCACCGAGTTCCGGCAGGACGGGCTGCGGGAGACCGTCGGCGTGGTCGTGGACGCGGTCGAGCTGCCGTGGACGGAGGTGGACCTGTCCGGCTGCGCGCCAACCGAACGCGAGAGCCGGCTGGCGGGGCTGGTGGAGCGGGAGCGCGGCCACCGCTTCGACCTGGGCAACGCACCACTGCTGCGCTTCACGGTCGTAACGCTGGGCCCCGACCGCCGCGCGCTGCTGTTCACCAACCACCACATGCTGGTGGACGGCTGGTCGATGCCGATGCTCTTCGCCGAGCTGTTCGCGCTGTACGGCGGTGACAGTGCCGTACGGCCGCCGTTCGCCTACCGGGACTATCTGGACTGGCTGGGCCGGCAGGACCGGGCGGCGGCCGAGCGCGCCTGGAGCGAGGAACTGGCCGGTCTGGGGGACGCCACGGTGCTGGCGCCCGGGGAGCGGTCCGGTGCGGTCGTGGTCCCGGAGCGGCTCACCGCCGAGCTGCCCGAGGAGACGACGGCCGCGCTGACGGCCACCGCCCGGACGTTCGGCCTGACCCTGAACACGGTGGTGCAGTCGGCGCTCGCCGTGCTGATCGCACGGGCCACCGGGCAGAGCGACGTGGTGTTCGGCACGACCGTCTCCGGCCGTCCGGCGCAGTTGCCCGGTGTGGAGGACATGCTGGGCATGTTCATCAACACCATTCCGGTGCGGGCGGCGGTGCGCCCCGAGCAGACCCTAGTGGAGACGGCCAAGCTGCTCCAGGAGCGGCAGGTGCGGTTGCTGGACCACCATCACCTGGGGCTGGCCGACATCCAGCGGGCCGCGGGGCGGCGCGAGTTGTTCGACACCGTCATCTCGTTCCAGAACTTCCCGCTGCAGCAGGCGCTGCCCGACCTCGGCGCGACCGGTCTCGAGGTGACGTCCGCGGAGAGCACCGACGCCAGCCACTACCCGTTCGTCTTCCACGCCTTCCCCGGGGAGCGGCTGGAGCTGCGCATCACCTATCAGCCCGATGTGCTGGATGCGGCGGGGGCCCGGGCCATGCTGGACCGGCTGGCCCGGGCGGTGTCCGCGTTCGCCACCCGGCCCGAGGCCCGGGTGGGACGGCTGGACCTGCTCGCCGACGGCGAGCGCCAGGCGCTGCTCTCGGTCGGCAGCGGTCCGGACGAGCCGGTGGCGGACGGCCATCTGGCCGCGCTGTTCGAGCAGGTGGCCGCCCGCGCGCCCCAGGCGTGCGCGGTCCGCTGGGAGGACCAGGAGCTGAGCTATGACGAGCTGAACCGGCACGCCAACCGGCTCGCCCGGCGCCTGGTGGCGATGGGCGCCGGGCCCGAGCGGTTCGTGGCGGTGGCCCTGCCCCGGTCCGTCGCCTGGATCACCGCGGTACTGGCGGTGGCGAAGGCCGGGGCCGCGTACCTGCCGGTCGACACCGACTACCCGCATGAGCGCATCGCCTTCATGCTCGACGACGCGCGTCCGGTCCTCGTCATCACCGCCGACACCGTCCAGGACCCGCTGCCGCCCGCCGATGTGCTGCCGCGGCTGTGCCTGGACGACCCGGCGGTCGCGGACGCGCTCGCCGCGGCGTCCGACACCGACCTCGGAGACGACGACCGGGCCGGCGCCCTGGCCACCGCCAACGCCGCCTACATGATCTACACGTCGGGGTCCACCGGTCGCCCCAAGGGCGTCGTCGTCACCCACACCGCGCTGGCCGCACTCGCCGATCTGCACACCCGCCGGCTCGGCGCGGGCCCCGGCAGCCGGGTGCTGCAGTTCGCCTCGCCGAGCTTCGACGCCTCCGTGTGGGAGGTGTGCATGGCGCTGCTGACGGGCGCCACCCTGGTGCTCGCTCCCAAGCACCGACTGCTGCCGGGGCCCGCGCTCCTCGAACTGATCGCCCAGCACCGGGTCACCCACGCCACCATCCCGCCGACCCCGCTCGGGCGGTGGGCGAGGAGGATCTGCCCAGCCTGACCGCCCTGGTGGTGGCGGGCGAGGCCACCGGCGCCGATCTCGTCGCCCGCTGGGCCCCCGGCCGCACCATGATCAACGCGTACGGGCCCACCGAGACCACGGTCTGCGCGACCGTCAGCGACCCGCTGACCGGCGGCCGCCCATCCATCGGCCGCCCCATCCCGCACGCCCGGGTGCGGGTCCTGGACAGCACGCTGGCCCCGGCCCCGGCCGGTGTCACCGGCGAGCTGTACATCGCGGGCCTGCCGCTGGCCCGCGGCTACTGGGGCCGTCCGGACCTGACCGCCGACCGGTTCGTCGCCGACCCCTTCGGTCCGCCCGGAGCTCGCATGTACCGCACCGGCGACCTGGTGCGCTGGCTCCCCGGCGGGGAACTGGACTTCCTCGGCCGGGCCGACCACCAGGTGAAGCTGCGCGGCTTCCGGATCGAACCCGCCGAGATCGAGGCCGTCCTGTCCGGAGCGCCGGGCGTGGCCGAGGCGGTCGTGACGGTACGGGAGGACCAGCCGGGCGAACCGCGCCTGGTCGCCTATCTGCTGGCCGAGGACGGCCCCGGCCCCGACGCGGACGTGGTCGCCGCCACCGCCGCCGCGGCACTTCCGGACCACATGGTGCCGCGGGTGTTCGTGCCGATGTCCGAGTGGCCGCGGACGCCCAACGACAAGCTGGACCGAGCCGCACTCCCCGCACCGCAGGTGCCGGCCGCGACCGGCCGGCCCGCGCGCACCGTGCTGGAGCAGGTGCTGAGCACCCTCTTCGCCGAGGTGCTCACGCTGCCCGCGGTCGGCGTGGACGACGACTTCTTCCACCTCGGCGGGCACTCCCTGCTCGCCAGCCGGCTGGCCGGCCGCATCCGTTCCACGCTCGGGGCCGAGGTGCCGGTGCGGACCCTGTTCGAGAACCCGACGGTCGGCGGGGTCGCGGCCTGGTTCGGCCGGGAGACGGCGGCGCTGCGCCCCGCGCTGCGCCGGATGTCCCATCCGGACCGGCTGCCGCTGTCCCACGCCCAGCGGCGGTTGTGGTTCATCGACCGGTACGAGGGTGCCAGCGCCACGTACAACATGCCGATCGCGATGCGGCTCCACGGTCCGCTGGACGCCGGCGCGCTGCGCGCGGCGGTGGCCGATGTCATGGCCCGTCACGAGGCACTGCGCACGGTCTTCCCCGACGAGGCCGGCGTCCCCTGGCAGTGCGTCCTGGACCCCGCGGGACTGCGGATCGACCTGCCGGTGACCACGGTGGCCGCCGACGGGGTCGCGGACGCGCTGACCGAGGCCGCCCGCCGCCCCTTCGATCTGGCGGTGGACCCGCCGCTGCGCGTGGAGTTGCTGCGGCTGGACGAGCGGACGCATGTGCTGCTGGTGGTCGTGCACCACATCGCCGGGGACGGCTGGTCGATGGACCCGCTGTGCCGGGACATCAGCACCGCCTACGCGGCGCGACTGCACGGCCAGGCCCCGGACTGGGAGCCGCTTCCGGTCCAGTACGGCGACTACACCCTGTGGCAGAGCGAGCTGCTGGACGAGGAGGCCGGGCCGGACAGCCCGTTCGCCCGCCAACTGCGGTTCTGGGCCGAGACCCTGGAGGGGGCGGCCGAGCAGCTGGCCCTGCCCACCGACCGCCCGCGCCCGGCCGTGCCCAGCTACCGCGGCGACGATGTGGTCTTCCAGGTGGACGCCGAGACGCACACCGGGCTCACCGAGCTCGCCCGCGAGTGCGGGGTGACGGTGTTCATGGTGCTCCAGGCCGGGCTCGCGACCCTGCTGACCCGGCTCGGGGCGGGGACGGACATCCCACTGGGCAGCCCCATCGCGGGCCGCACCGACGAGGCCGTACAGGACCTGGTCGGGTTCTTCGTCAACACCCTGGTGCTGCGCACCGACACCTCGGGCAACCCCGGCTTCCGGGAGCTGCTGGACCGGGTGCGCGGGGCCGACCTGGCCGCCTACGCGCACCAGGACATGCCGTTCGAGCGGCTGGTGGACGCCCTCAAGCCCGAGCGTGATCCCTCCCGCAACCCATTGTTCCAGGTCGCCTTCGGGCTGCAGAACGACGCCACACCCGTGGTGGACCTGCCCGAGGTGCGGGGCGAGGAGGAGTTCGTGGGCATGAAGGTCGCCCGCTTCGACCTCATGTTCGGCTTCACGGAGACGCATGACGCCGACGGTCTGCCCGCCGGCATGAACGGGTCCGTGGAGTACGCCACCGACCTGTTCGACGCGGAGACGGTCGAAGGCTTCGTCCGGCGGCTCATCCGGCTGCTGCGCAGTGCGATCCAGGACCCGGACCGCGGCTTGGACGCGCTCGCGATCATGGATGAGGAGGAGCGCCGCCGCATACTGGTCGACTGGAACGACACCGCGCGCCCCGCCCCCACCGGCACCCTGGTCAGCCGCTTCGAGGAGCAGGTGGCCCGCACCCCGGCGGCCCCCGCGCTGCTCGGCGGCGACCGCACGCTGGACTATGCCACGCTCGACCAGGAGGCCAACCGGCTCGCCCGGCTGCTGGTGGAGCGCGACGTCGGCCCCGAGACGCTGGTGGCGATCGCGCTCCCGGCGTCGGTCGAGCAACTCGTCGCGGTGTTCGCGGTGCTCAAGGCGGGCGCGGGCTATCTGCCGCTCGATCCGCGCCACCCCGTCGAGCGCGTCCGGTTCATGCTCGACGACGCCCGGCCCACGCTGTTGCTGTGCACCGCGCAGGGCGCCTCCCAGCTGCCCGCGGACGATACCCGGCCCCGGCTGTACCTCGACGCCCCGGATACCCGGGCGGAGCTCGCGGCGCGCCCCGGCCATGCCCTCGACGACGCGGAACGGCGCCGTCCGCCGCACCGGAGCAATGTCGCGTACGTCATCTACACCTCCGGCTCGACCGGTCGCCCCAAGGGCGTGGCCGTGGCCCACGCCTCCGTCCTGCAATACCTGGACTGGGCCCTGGACATCTATCCGGCGCTGCGCGGCACCGCGCTGCTGCACTCGCCGATCTCCTTCGACCTGACGGTGACCGCGCTGTTCGGGCCGCTGCTCTCCGGTGGCCGCCTGCACATGGCCGGGATGGAGGAGGACCGGCAGACCGTCGAGGCGCTTGCCGCCACCCCGCTGTCGTTCCTGAAGGTGACGCCCACCCACCTGCGACTGCTCGACGCGCTGCCGCCGGAGTTCTCCCCCGCCGACGACCTGGTGATCGGCGGCGAGGCGCTGACCGACGCCGCGCTCGCCAACTGGCGCGCCCGCAACCCGCGGACCACCGTGCACAACGAGTACGGCCCCACCGAGACCACGGTCGGCTGCAGCGTCCACCGGATCGCGCCGGGCGACGAGGTGCGCCCCGGCGTCGTGACCCTCGGCGGCCCCGCGTGGAACACCCGGATGTATGTGCTGGACGCGCGGCTGCGACCGGTTCCGGTGGGTGTCCCCGGCGAGCTGTACATCGCCGGCGGGCTGCTGGCCCGCGGCTATCTGTACCGGGCTGCGCTGACGGCCGAGCGGTTCGTCGCCGACCCGTTCGGCACCCCCGGCGAGCGGATGTACCGCACCGGCGACCTGGTGCGCTGGCTCCCCGACGGCCGGCAGGAGTTCGTCGGCCGGGTCGACAACCAGGTCAAGGTGCGCGGCTACCGCATCGAGACCGACGAGATCGAGCGCAGCCTGCGGGACCACCCCGAAGTGGACGAGGCCGTGGTGATGGTGCGGGAGGACCATCCGGGGGATCCGCAACTGGTGGCGTACGTCGTGCCCGCGCTGGACGGTTCCCGGGAGGAGACCGGCTCCGCCGAGGAGCAGATCGACCAGTGGCAGCAGGTGTACGACCTGATGTACGGGGCCGAGCGGCCACAGGAGTTCGGCGAGGACTTCAGCGGCTGGGCCAGCAGCTACACCGGCGAGGACATCCCGATCGAGGAGATGCGGGAGTGGCGGGACGCCACCGTGGAGCGGATCCGTGCCCTGCGGCCCCGCCGGGTGCTGGAAATCGGCGTCGGCAGTGGACTGCTGCTGGCCAAGCTCGCCGGTGACTGCGAGACCTACTGGGGCCTGGACTTCTCCGCCGAGGCCATCGCCGTACTGCGCCGACAGGTCGCCGCCCGGCCGGAGCTGGCGGAGCGGGTACGGCTGCGGGTGAGCGCGGCGCATGAGCTGGACGGGCTGCCCACCGGCTTTTTCGACACCGTCGTCATCAACTCCGTCGCCCAGTACTTCCCCCACGCCGCCTACCTCACCGACCTGCTGGAGTCACTGGCGGACCTCGTGGTCCCCGGGGGTGCGGTGTTCCTCGGCGACCAGCGCAACCTGCGCACCCAGCGCGCCTTCCAGACCGCGATCCGGCTGCGGCAGCGCGCCGAGCACCAGGACGAGGCCGCGGTGTCCCGGGCGGTCGAGCAGGCGATCCTGATGGAGAAGGAACTCCTGGTCGACCCCGAGTACTTCGCGGCCGTCGCCCGCGACATCCCCGCCTACACGGCCGTGGACGTCCGGGTCAAGCGCGGCCACGGCGACAACGAGCTGACCCGCCACCGCTTCGACGTGGTGCTGCGCACCGGCCCGGTGGACGCACACGACCTCGGCGCCATCGAGCGCCTGCGCTACGGCGTGGACCTCACCGACCTGGCGGACCTCGAACAGTATCTGGCCCAGCGCGGCGGTGAGCCGATCCGGGTCACCGGCATCCCCGACGCCCGGCTGGCCGGGGAACAGGCCGCCCTGCACACCCTCACCGAGGGGCGCCAGGTCGCCGAGGTCCTGGAGGCGCTGGGCCACCCCGACGAACCGGGGATCGATCCGGAGACACTTCACTCCCTGGCCGAGCGGCACGGGCTGCCCGTCCTGGTCACCTACGCCTCCGGCGCCCCGGGGCGGCTCGACGCCGTCTTCGGCGCCGACGGGCCGGCCCTGACCGATGTGTACCTTCCCGCCACCCGGCTGGAGCCCGGCGCGTACGTCAACAACCCCCTCGGCTCCCGCCGGCTGGGCACCCTCGTGGCCGACCTGCGCGCCCACGCCGAACGGCAGCTGCCCGAGTACATGGTGCCCGCCGCGTTCGTCCCGCTCGACGAGCTGCCCATGACGGTGAACGGCAAGCTCGACCGCCGGGCGCTGCCCGCGCCGGAGTTCACCGGCGGCACCACGTCACGGGCGCCGCGCACCGAGCTGGAGGCCCTGGTCTGCGCCGTGATGGCGGAGGTCCTGGCCCTGCCCACGATCGGCATCGACGACAACTTCTTCGACCTGGGCGGCGACAGCATCATCTCCATCCAGCTCGTCAGCCGGCTGCGGGCCGCCGGTGTGGTCCTCACCGCCCGCGATGTGTTCCGGCACAAGACGCCGGCGGACATGGCGGCGGTCGCCGATACACCCACCGACATCACACCGGAGGGGGCCCCGGCGCCGAGCGCGCCACCGCCGCCCGACGACGGGACGGTCGACCGGTCCCTGGTGTCGCTCTCGGACGACGAACTCTCACTGCTCGAATCTGACTGGAGGTTGCCGGAATGAGCACATCGGCAGTTGAAGCGATCCTGCCGCTCACCCCGCTGCAGGAGGGGCTGCTCTTCCACAGCCTGTACGACGACCGCAGCGTGGACCTCTACACCTCGCAGCTGAGCGTCGAGCTGGAGGGCCGGCTGGACGCCGACGCCCTCCGGGCGGCCGCGGCCACCGTGCTGCGCCGCCACGCCAACCTCCGGACGTCCTTCCAGCACCGCAGCTCCGCCCAGCCCGTGCAGCTGGTGATCCGGGAGGTGCCGGTCCCCTGGACCGAGCATGACCTCGGCGGGCTGACCGAGGAGGAGCGCGCGGCCGAGGTGGCGCGGCTGACGGAGGAGGACCGCACCCGCCGGTTCGACCTCGCGCGCCCGCCGCTGCTGCGGTTCACCCTGATCCGTCTGGGTGCCGAGCGCTGCCGGCTGCTCTTCACCCACCACCACATCCTGCTGGACGGCTGGTCCATCCCGCTGCTGTTGAGCGAGTTGTTCGCGCTGTACGCGCGCGGCGGTACCAATGACAGCAAACTGCCGCCGGTCCCGCCGTTCCGCGACTACCTCGTCTGGCTGGCCGGGCAGGACCGGCCGGCGGCCGAACAGGCGTGGGCAAAGGCGCTCGACGGCCTGGCCGAGCCGATGGTGGTGCGGCCGGTGGCACCGGACCGCATGGCGGTGCTGCCCGAGCGGGCCACCCTCGACCTGAGCCGTTCGCTGACCACCGCGCTGACCGCACTGGCCCGGCGCCATTCGCTCACCCTCAACACGGTCGTCCAGGGGGTGTGGGCGCTGCTGTTGAGCCAGCTCACCGGGCGCCGTGACGTGGTCTTCGGCACCACCGTCTCCGGCCGCCCGCCGGAGCTGCCGGGTGTGGAGAACATGGTCGGTCTGTTCCTCAACACCCTGCCGGTGCGGGTGCGCATCGATCCCGGCGAGTCCGTCCTGGACATGCTGGTACGGGTCCAGGCCGAGCAGACGGAGCTGCTGCCGCACCAGCACCTGGGGCTCGCCGCGATCCAGCGGCTGGCGGGCGGGGCCGAGCTGTTCGACACCATGACGGTGTTCGAGAGCTTCCCCGTCGACCACAACGCCGAGAGCCTGCCCGGCACCGGGCTGCGCGTCGTGGAATCCGAGGGCACCGACTACAGCCACTATCCGATCGGGCTCATGGTGCTGCCCGGGGAACGGCTGCATCTGCGGCTGAGCTACCAGCCCGACCTGTTCGGCGCCGAGGAGACCGCGGCCCTGCTGGACCGGGCGCGGCGGCTGCTGGAGACCTTCGTGGCCGAGCCGGAGCAGCCGGTCGGGCGTCTCGACCTGCTGGACGCGGCCGAGCGGCAGCGGTTGCTGGTGCGGTTCAACGACACCGGCCGGCCCGTCGCACCGGCCACCCTCGCCCAGCTCTTCGAGGCCCAGGCCGCCCGCGCGCCGGAGGCCGTCGCCGTCGAGTACGAGTCGACCACCCTCACCTACGGGGAGCTGGACGCGCGGGCCAATCAACTGGCCCGCCAGCTGGCCGCCCGCGGCATCGGGCCGGAGCGGGTCGTGGCGCTGGCGCTGCCGCGCGGTATCGCGTTCGTGCTGTCGGTGCTCGCGGTGGCCAAGGCCGGGGCCGCGTACCTGCCGGTGGACCTGCGCTACCCGCGCGAACGCATCGCCTACCTCCTGGACGACGCGCGGCCCGCGGCGGTGCTCACCACCACCGGCGCCGCCCGGATGCTGCCCGCCACCGGCGCCGCCGAGGTGCTGCCGCTGGACGACCCGCGGCTGGGTGCCGCGCTCGCGGACACCGCGCGCACCCCGCTGACCGACCAGGAACGCACCGCTCCCTCGCACCCGCTGCACCCCGCCTACGTCATCTACACCTCCGGCTCCACCGGGCGCCCCAAGGGCGTCGTGGTGAGCCATCTGGGTCTGGCCAACGCCGTGGCGGTACAGCGCCGCAAGCACCGGGTGGGGCCGGGCGACCGGGTACTGCAGTTCGTCTCCCCCAGCTTCGACGCCTCGTTCTGGGAGCTGTCCAAGGCCCTGTTCACCGGCGCCACCCTGGTGTGCGCGCCCGAGGAGCGCCTCGCGCCGGGCCCCGACCTGGCCGCGCTGCTCGACCAGCGGCGGATCACCCATCTGGTGATCCCGCCGTCGCCGCTGTCGATGATGCCGGCCGGCAGCCTCGGCACGGTGCGCGGGCTGGTGGTGGGCGGCGAGGCGTGCTCGGCCGAACTGGTCTCCGCCTGGGCGCCCGGACGCCACATGGTCAACGCGTACGGGCCGACCGAGGCCACGGTCGCCGCCACCATGACCGACGGGCTCAGCCCGCAAGGCGCCGCGCCGTCCATCGGCGCACCGCTGGACAACGTGCGTGCCTATGTGCTGGACCAGGCGCTGCGGCCGGTGCCGGTGGGCGCGGTGGGCGAGCTGTATCTGAGCGGGGTGGGGCTCGCCCGCGGCTATCTGGGGCGGGCGGCGCTGACCGCGGAGCGGTTCGTGGCCGATCCGTTCGGCCCGGCCGGGCAGCGCATGTACCGCACCGGCGACCTGGTGGCCTGGACCGACTCCGGGGAGCTGACGTTCGCCGGACGGGCCGACGACCAGGTCAAGATCCGTGGCTTCCGCATCGAGACCGGTGAGATCGAGGCCGCCCTGCGTGGCCACGCCGCGGTGCGGCAGGCGGTCGTCACCGTCCGCGAGGACCGCCCCGGCGACCGCCGCCTGGTGGCATACGTGGTGGTGGAGGGGGCCGGTGCGGACGAGGTGCGCGAGCACGTCGCGGAGCGGCTGCCCGGCTATATGGTGCCCGCCGCCTTCGTCGTCCTCGACGAGCTTCCGCTGACCCGCAACGGCAAGGTGGCCAAGGCCGCGCTGCCGGCGCCGGCGGCGCAGGGCACCCGGCGCGCGCCCTCGACCCCTGAGCAGGAGATCGTCTGCGGTCTGTACGCCGATGTCCTCGGCGCACCCGAGGTCGGTGTCGACGACGACTTCTTCCAGCTGGGCGGGCATTCGCTGCTCGCGATCCGGCTGGCCGGGCGGATCCGCTCGGCCTTCGGGGTGGACGTGCCGATCCGCGTCATCTTCGAGGCACCCTCGGTCGAGGCGCTGACCGCCCGGATCACGGCCGCGCTGCCCCAGGGTGACGCGGCGTCCGCGGCCGGGGCCCGCACGGTGGAGGTCTCCCGCGCGGACCGCCGGCTGTGGTTCATCAACCGCTTCGAGGAGCACCGGGCCGCCACCCACAACGTTCCGTTCGCCGTGCGGCTGACCGGCGACCTCGACCAGGAGGCGCTGCGCGGCGCGCTGCACGATGTGCTGGCCCGGCACGAGGCGCTGCGTACGGTCTTCCCCGAGCGGGACGGCGAGCCGAGCGGCGCGGTGCTGCCGCCGTCGGACGTGCGCGTCCCGCTCACGGTGGCCGACTTCGACGAGGCGGCGGTGGCCGCCGAGGTGGCCGGCGGATTCGACCTGGCCACCCGGCTGCCGGTGCGGTTCGCGCTGTTCCGCGTCAACGACGGCGAGGCCGTCCTGGTGACGGTGGTGCACCGGATCGCCGGCGACGACTGGGCGGGCGGACGGCTGCTGCGCGACCTGGCGTCCGCCTACCGGGCCCGGACCGACGGCCAACCGGTGCGCTGGGAGGCGGAGCCGGAGCCGGACCGGGCCCGGGACGAGGAGGCCCTCGCCTGGTGGGCCGGACACCTGGCGGGCGCGCCCGAGGAGCTGCCGCTGGCCACCGACCGGCCGCGCCCGGCCGTGGACGCCCAGCCCTCGCACGCCGTGCCCGTCCGGCTGGGCGCCGCGGCACGCGAGCGCCTCGGCGCGCTCGCCGAGCGGGCCGGCACCGACCTGGAGACGGTGCTGCGCGCCGCGTTCGCCCTGGTGCTCGGCGGCCTCGGGGCCGGCCATGACGTGCCCGTCGCCACCCTGTCCCACCCCGCCGGGGAGACCGGCCCCGCGGCCTTCGGGGCGCATCTGTCCGTGCTGCGCGTCGACACCTCCGGTGATCCGACGGTGGCCGAGCTGCTCACCCGCGTCGGCGAGGCGGCCGCCGAGGCCCGGCGCCACCCGGTCCCGTTCGAGCGGCTGTTGCGCCGTCTGGAGCCGGATCTGATCGCCTCGCGCCATCCGCTGGCGCAGGTCGCCCTGACCGTACGGAGCGGCGGGGGCACCGCGCGGTGGCCCCATCTGGTGGTGCGCCCGGACGACGCGGCCCTGGGCGTGGAGAAGTTCGACCTGGCGGTGGTCCTGGCCGATGAGCCCGGCGGCCAGGAGCTCACCGGGCGGCTGCACTACCGCTCGTCGCTGTTCGACGCGGAGTCCGTGGCGCGGCTGTGGGAGCGCATGACATCGGTGCTCACCCAGCTCGCCGACGCGCCCGGCGGGCGGCTGTCGCGGCTGCGGCTGCTGACCGGGGCCGAGCACGCGCGGCTGCTGACCGAGTGGAACGACACCGCCGTCGAGGTGCCCGCCCTGGTGGACACCGTGCAGCGCCGTTTCGCCGAACAGGCCGCGCGGGTGCCGGACGAGCCGGCCCTGCTGTGGCAGGGCGGGCAGTTGACGTACCAGGAGCTGGACACGGCCGCCAACCGGCTGGCCCATCTGCTGCGCGCCTCGGGCGTGACCGCGGGCTCCCGGGTGGCCGTGCTGCAGCGCCGCTCGCCGGATCTGGTCGTGTCGCTGCTGGCCGTGCTGAAGGCCGGAGGGACCTACGTACCGCTGGACGCACGGGCACCGCTGGCCCGCACGACCCTCATCGTCGCCGAGACGGGCGCCGCGGTGGTGCTGACCGACACCGCGTCGGTCTCCGAGGCGCCCCCGGCCGGCGGTCCGGTCATCGTCGTGGACGACGAGCCGCGGCTGGCCGAACAGCCGGCCGAGGACCCACACGTCGCGGGCCATCCGCAGCAGCTCGCGTACATCATGTACACCTCCGGCTCCACCGGTCGCGCCAAGGGTGTCGCCGTCACCCACCGTGACCTGCTGGCGTTCGCGCTCGACCGCTGCTTCGCCGGGGACGCCCACCATCGGGTGCTGCTGCACGCCCCGCACGCCTTCGACGCCTCCAACTACGAGCTGTGGATGCCGCTGCTGAGGGGCCGTCAGGTGGTGCTCGCTCCGCCGGAGGACCTGGACGTGGCGTCCCTCGGGCGGCTCCTGAGGGAGTACCGGGTGACGGCGCTGCATCTGACGGCAGGGCTGTTCCGGCTGGTGGTGGACGAGGACCTGGAGTGCCTGGCGCCGGTACGCGAACTGCTCGCGGGCGGCGACGTGGTGCCCGCCGCCTCGGTCGCCCGGCTGCTGGACCGCTTCCCCGGCATGGTGTTCAAGGACACCTACGGTCCGACCGAGACCACCAGTTTCGCCACCTTCCACCGGATGGACGCCGCCACCCCACCCGTCGGCACCGTGCCGATCGGCGGCCCGATGGACAATATGCGCGTCTATGTGCTGGACGGCATGGTGCGGCCGGTGCCGGCCGGGGTCACCGGCGAGCTGTACATCGCCGGTGAGGGGCTCGCACGCGGCTACTGGGACCGGCCGGGGCTGACCGCCGCGTCCTTCGTGGCCGACCCGTTCGGCCCGCCGGGTTCCCGCATGTACCGGGTCGGCGACCTGGTGCGGTGGACACCCGAGGGAAGACTGCTGTTCGCGGGCCGCGCCGACGACCAAGTCAAGATCCGCGGGTTCCGCATCGAGCTGGGCGAGGTGGAGGCGGCCGTCTCCCGGCTGCCGCGGGTGGCCCAGGCCGCGGTGATCGCACGCCGCGCCGCCGACGGCCCGCAGCGGCTCATCGCCTACCTCGTACCCGCCGACGGCGCGGCCCTGGACGCCGAGGCGGTGCGCCGCCGGCTGGCCGACGAGTTGCCGGACTATATGGTGCCCTCCGCCGTGGTCACCCTGGACCGGCTTCCGCTCACCGCCAATGGGAAGGTCGACCGCGCGGCGCTGCCCGCGCCCGAGGTCGCCGTCTCCGGCCGGGCCGCCCGCACCCCGCGCGAGGAGCAGTTGGTGCGGTTGTTCGCCGACCTCCTGGGGCGGCCGGACGTGGGCGTCGACGACAGCTTCTTCGCCCTGGGCGGCGACTCGCTGCTCGCCACCCGTCTGGTCAGCCGGGTCCGGGCCGCCTTCGGTGTGGAGCTGCCCATCCGGGCGGTGTTCGACGCGCCGACGGCCGAGGCGCTCGCCGCCCGGCTGGACGACGCCCGCGCCGGGCGCAGCGCGCTGCGGGCCATGGAGCGGCCGGAGCACATCCCGCTGTCGTTCGCCCAGCGGCGGCTGTGGTTCATCAACCGGTTCGACGGCCAGAGCGCCACGTACAACATGCCGATCTCGATCCGGCTGCGGGGCCCGCTCGACCAGGCCGCGCTCGCCGACGCGCTCGGCGATCTCGTCGGCCGGCACGAGAGCCTGCGGACGGTGTACCCCGAGCGGGACGGCGTGCCCTACCAGCGGATCCTGCCCGCGCAAGAGGCACGCCCCGACCTGACGGTGGTGGAGGCCGGCCCCGGGGACGTGGACGAGCGGCTGGAGGCCGAGGTCCGCCGCGGTATCGACCTGACAGCCGAGGTGCCGCTGCGGGTGTCGCTGTTCCGCCTGGCGGAAGAGGACCACGTCCTGCTGTTCGTGCTGCACCACATCGCCGGTGACGGCTGGTCGATGCGGCCGCTGGCGACCGACCTGGCCACCGCCTACGCCGCGCGCTGCGACGGGGTGGCGCCGCGGTGGGAGCCGCTGCCGGTGCAGAACGCCGACTACGCGCTGTGGCAGCAGCAGGTGCTGGGCGACGAGGACGACCCGGACAGCGTCTTCTCCGGGCAGCTGCGCTACTGGCAGGAGCAACTCGCCGCGCTGCCGCAGGAGCTGGCGCTCCCGGTGGACCGTCCGCGCCCGGCGGTCGCGAGCCACCGCGGCATGCCCGTGTACTACCGGCTCGACGCGGAGCTGCACGGGAAGCTGCTGGCGCTCTCCCAGGAGACGGGCGCGAGCCTGTACATGGTGTTGCAGGCCGGGCTCGCCACGATGCTGCACCGGGTCGGTGCGGGCACCGACATCCCGATCGGCAGCGTGATCGCCAACCGCACCGACGAGGCGCTCGACGACATGGTCGGGTTCCTCACCAACATGCTGGTGCTGCGCACCGACACCTCCGGACGCCCGACCTTCCGCCAGCTGGTGGACCGGGTGCGGGAGACCGACCTGAGTGCCTACGGCAACCAGGACGTGCCGTTCGAGCGGCTGGTGGAGGCCGTCAACCCGCCTCGTTCGCTGGCCCGGCACCCGCTGTTCCAGGTGCTGCTGAACCTGCAGAACCTGCCGGACTACGCCAGCGAGATGCGCGGCCTGGAGGTGACCTCGTACGTGGTCAACCTCGGCGCGGCCCGGTTCGACCTGGCCTTCGGCTTCTCCGAGGAGTACGACGCCGACGGCGCCCCCGCCGGGCTCCAGGGCGACATCCAGTACAGCGTCGACCTGTTCGACCAGGCCACGGCGGAGGACTTCGCCGCCTGTCTGGGCCGGGTGCTGCGGTCCGCCGTGGACGACCCGGACCGGACCGTCGACCACCTGGCGATGCTGCCGGCCGAGCGACGCGACCGGCTGGTGTCGGGGTACGCGGCGGGCCCCGCCGGGCAGGTGCCCGCGGCGCCCCTGCCGGAGCTGTTCGCCGCCCAGGCGGCGCGCACCCCGGACGCGCCCGCGGTGGTGCGCGGCCCGCTCACGCTGACGTACGCGGAGCTGGCGGCCGCCGCAGGCCGGCTCGCCCGCCACCTGAGGGCGGCCGGCGCCGGACCCGGCGCGCTGGTCGCGGTCGCGCTGCCCAGGACACCGCTGCTGGTCACCGCCCTGCTCGGGGTGGTGACATCCGGTGCCGCGTATCTGCCGATCGACCCCGGCAACCCGGCCGACCGCATCGCCTTCGTGCTCGGCGACGCGGCGCCCGCACTGGTGCTCACCGACACCGCCACCGCGGCCCGGCTCCCGGAGTGCGCCGCGCCCGTGGTCCTGCTGGACGCGCCGGAGACGGCGGCGGTCCTGGCGGCGGCCGGGAGCGGGCCGATGGCCGACGCGGAGCGCACCCGCCCGTTGTCCATGCGGGACGCGGCGTACGTCATCTACACCTCCGGCTCCACCGGGCGGCCCAAGGGCGTGGTGGTCGAGCACCACTCGCTCGCCGACTACCTGGCGCACACCACCGCCGAGTACGCGTCGGCGCGCGGGGTGGCGCTGGTGCACTCGCCCGTCTCGTTCGACCTGACCGTCACCGGCCTGTACACACCGCTGCTGGTCGGCGGCTGCGTCAACCTCGCCTCGCTCAGCGAACCCGCGCCGCCGGAGGAGGCCGGGCTGGCCGCGGCGCCCGCCACGTTCCTCAAGGCCACCCCGAGCCATCTGCCGCTGCTCAGCGCGCTGCCCGACGGCTACTCGCCCTCCGGCGACCTGCTGCTCGGCGGCGAGCCGCTGCTCGGCACCAGCCTGCGCGAATGGCGCGAGCGGCACCCGGACGTGACGGTGCGCAATGTGTACGGGCCGACCGAGGCCACCGTGAACTGCGCCGAGTACCGCCTCGCCCCCGGGGCGCCGCTGCCGGACGGGCCGGTGCCGATCGGGCGGCCGCAGGCCAACGCCCGGCTGTATGTGCTGGACGCGGGGCTCGAACCGGTGCCCGAAGGCGTGACCGGGGAGCTGTATCTGGCCGGTGCGGGGCTGGCGCGCGGCTATCTGCACGCGCCGGCGCTGACCGCGGAGCGGTTCGTGGCCGACCCGTACGGCCCGCCCGGCGCCCGGATGTACCGCAGCGGCGACCTGGCCAAGTGGAACCGGGCCGGGGAGCTGGTGTACGTGGGCCGCGGCGACGACCAGGTCAAGCTGCGGGGCTTCCGGATCGAGCTGGGCGAGATCGAGGTGGCGCTCGCCGCGCATCCGGCCGTCGCCGGCGCGACGGTGATCGTGCGCGAGGACCGGCCGGGCGACCAGCGTCTGGTGGCCTATCTCGTCCCGGCGCCCGGCGCCGCGCCCTGCGCGCCCGCCGACCTGGCGGGGCATCTGGCCGGGCGGCTGCCCGAGTACATGGTGCCGCAGGCGTATCTGACGGTGGACGAGCTGCCGCTGACCGCGCACGGCAAGGTGGACCGCGCGGCGCTCCCCGCGCCGGTGGCGGACCGGCGGGACGGGCCGGGCGCGGCCGGTGCGCGCACCCCGCAGGAAGAGCTGCTGTGCCACCTGTTCGCGGACATGCTCGGGGTGCCGGACGTCGGCGTGCACGACAACTTCTTCGATCTGGGCGGGCATTCGCTGCTCGCCACCCGGCTGGTCAGCAGGATCCGCTCGGTCTTCGGGCTGGAGCTGCCGATCCGCGCCGTCTTCGAGGCGCCCACGGTGGCCCGGCTGACCGCGCACCTCACCCAGGCCGGGGCGGGCCGCCGCGCGCTCGCGCCGATGCCGCGCCCGGCCGAGGTACCGCTGTCGTTCGCCCAGCGACGGCTGTGGTTCCTCAACCGCTTCGACGACGCGGCCGACTCCGCGTACAACCTGCCGATCGCCCTGCGGATGACCGGTGCGCTCGACCGGGACGCGCTCACCGCGGCGCTGGGTGATCTGGTGGCGCGGCACGAGGTGTTCCGCACCGTCTTCCCCGAGTCCGCCGGCGTCCCTGTCCAGCGGGTGCTCCCCGTGGACGAGGCCGCGCCGCGGCCGGACGTCACCGAGACCACCGAGGAGCAGCTGCCCGGGCTGCTGGCGGCCGAGATGCGCGGCGGCTTCGATCTGACCGTCGAGCCCCCGCTCCGGGCCCGGCTGTTCGCTCCGGCCGCGGATACCCATGTGCTCACCCTGACGATGCACCACATCGCGGCCGACGGCTGGTCGCTCGCCCCGCTCATGGCCGACCTGGCGACCGCCTACCGGGCACGGGTCACCGGCCGCGAGCCCGGCTGGCAGCCGCTGCCCGTGCAGTACGCCGACTACGCGCTGTGGCAGCGCGCGGTGCTCGGCGACGAGGCCGAGCCGGACAGCCCCATCGCCCGCCAGCTGCGCTACTGGGAGGAGACGCTGGCCGGGCTGCCCGACGAGCTGTCCCTGCCCACCGACCGCTCCCGCCCGGCCGTGGCGAGCTACCAGGGCGCGCACGTCCCGGTGGAGATCCCCGCCGAGCTGCACCAGCGGATCGGCGAGCTGGCCCGGTCCCGGCAGGCGAGCGTCTACATGGTGTTGCAGACGGGCCTGGCGGCGCTGCTCTCGCGGCTGGGCTGCGGCACGGACATCCCGATCGGCAGTCTGATCGCCGGACGCACCGACGAGGCCCTGGAGGACCTGGTCGGATTCTTCGTCAACACCCTGGTGCTGCGCACCGACACCTCCGGCGAGCCGACCTTCGCCGAGCTGCTGGACCGGGTGCGCGCGACCGACCTGGCGGCCTACGCCCACCAGGACCTTCCGTTCGAACGCCTGGTGGAGGCGGTCAACCCGGGCCGCTCGATGGCCCGCCACCCGCTGTTCCAGGTGGCGCTCAACCTGCAGAACGCCGCGCGGGCGGACTGGAGCCTGGGCCTGCCGGGGCTGACGGTCGAGCCGGAGGGCTTCACGCTGGAGACGGAGAAGTTCGACCTGTCCTTCACCTTCACGGAGCACCACGCCGCGGATGGCACACCGGCCGGCATCACCGGCACGGTCGGCTACGCCGTCGACCTGTTCGACGGCGAGCGGGTGGCCGGTCTGACGGCCCGCCTGGTGCGGCTGCTCTCCGCGGCCCTCGCCGCGCCCGACGAGGCGGTCGGGGAGCTGGAGCTGCTCGATCCCGAAGAGCGGTCGGCGCTGCGCACGGCGGGCACCGGGCCACGGCGCACGGTCCCCGCCGACGGGGTCGACGCGCTGCTCGCCCGGCGCGCCGCGGCCACCCCCGGCGCCCTCGCGGTGCGCGGCCCCGACGGGTCGCTGACCTACGGCGAACTGGACGCCGCCGTGACCCGGCTGGCCCGGCGCCTGATCGAGCGCGGCGCGGCGCCCGGCAGCCTGATCGCCGTGGCCCTGCCGCGCGGCACCGGCATGCTGGTGGCGCTCCTTGCGGTCCTGCGCTCGGGCGCGGCATATCTGCCGCTGGACCCCGCGCACCCCGCGGAGCGGCTGGCCGCCACCCTCGCCGACGCACGTCCGCTGCTCGCCCTCGCCACCCGCACCACCGCCGCGGCCCTGCCCGAGGGCACGAGCCTGGAGCTGCTGGACGACGCCGGGCCGCACCGCGGACCGGATGCGCCGGCGCGGCCGTGGGCCGACGGCGAGCGGGCCGCGCCGGTGCATCCGGAGCACCCCGCGTACGTCATCCACACCTCGGGATCGACCGGACGGCCCAAGGGGGTGGTGGTGCCGCGGCGCGCGCTGGCCAACTTCCTGGGCGACATGGCCGAGCGGTTCCCGCTGGGGTCCGCCGACCGGCTGCTGGCCGTCACCACGGTGTCGTTCGACATCGCCGCGCTGGAGCTGTACCTCCCGCTGGTGAGCGGCGCCGCGGTGGTCATCGCCGACCGCGACACGGTGCGCGACCCGGCGGCGCTGCTGCGGCTGGCCGACGAGGCGGGCGCGACCGTTCTGCAGGGGACGCCGTCCCTGTGGCAGGCCCTGGTCGCGCACGCCCCGGACGCGCCGCGGGGCCTGCGCGCCCTGGCCGGCGGTGAGGCGCTGCCGCGCGAACTGGCGGACCGGATCACCGGGGCCGGCGCGGAGCTGACCAACCTGTACGGGCCGACGGAGACCACCATCTGGTCCACGACCGCGGCGCTCGGCGCCCGCCCGGGCACCCCGGCCATCGGCGCTCCGATCGCCAACACCACCGTCCATGTCCTCGACGGGCGGCTGCGGCCGGTCCCGGCCGGGGTCGCGGGCGAGCTGTACATCGGCGGCTCGGGCCTGGCCCACGGCTATCTGGGGCGGCCCGGCCTGTCGGCGGAGCGCTTCGTGGCCGACCCGTACGGCCCGGCGGGCACCCGGATGTACCGCACCGGGGACCTCGCCCGGTGGGGCTGCGACGGGTGCCTGGAGTACCTGGGCCGGGTCGACCACCAGGTGAAGCTGCGCGGGTTCCGCATCGAACCCGGAGAGATCGAGGCGGCGCTGACCCGCCATCAGGACGTCGCCCGGGCGGCGGTGCTGTTGCGCGAGGACAGACCGGGCGACCAGCGGCTCGTCGGATACGTCGTGCCGGCGCCCGGCCGGGCGGCCGACACCGGGGCGCTGCGCGCGCATCTCGCGGCGTCTCTGCCCGAGTACATGGTCCCCTCGGCACTCGTCCCGCTCGACGCGCTGCCCATGACGCCCAACGGCAAGCTCGACCGGCGGGCCCTGCCGGAACCGGCGGCCACGGGACAAGGCGCCCAGGGCGGTGCCCCGCGCTCCCCGCGCGAGGAGATCATGTGCGGGCTGTTCGCCCAGACCCTCGGCATGGACGCCTTCCCGGTCCATGACAGCTTCTTCGAGTCCGGTGGCCATTCGCTGCTGGCGACGCGGCTGATGAGCCGGGTGCGCACGGTCTTCGGCGTCGAACTGCCGATCCGCGCCCTGTTCGAGCACCCCACCGCGGCCGGGCTGGTCGGCCGGCTCGACGGCGCCGACCAGGCGCGCCCCGCGCTGCGCCCGCTGCCCCGCCCGGAGGTGCTGCCGCTGTCGTTCGCCCAGCGCCGGATGTGGCTGCTGCACCGTCTGGAGGGGCCGAGCCCGACGTACAACATGCCGTTCGTGGTGCGGCTCTCCGGCGACCTGGACCGGGACGCGCTGCGGACCGCGCTGGACGACGTCCTCGACCGGCACGAGAGCCTGCGCACCTTCTTCCCCGAGGTCGACGGCGTGCCCAGTCAGCGGATCCTGACCGGGGATGACGCCCGGGTGGAGATCGCCGCGCGCCAGGTGACGCCGTCCGAGGTGGAGGCCGCGACGGCCGAGGCGGTCCGGGTCCGGTTCGACCTGACCGCCGGCCTGCCGGTGGCGGCGTCCCTGCTCTCCCTGTCGCCCACCGAGCACGTCTTCGTGCTGGTCGTCCACCACATCGCGGGCGACGGCTGGTCGATCGGCCCGCTGGCCGGGGACGTGGCCCGGGCGTACGCGGCCCGCTGCGCCGGGCGGGCACCCGACTGGGAGCCGCTGCCGGTGAGTTACGCGGACTACGCGCTGTGGCAGCGGGAGCTGCTGGGCGAGGAGTCCGATCCGGACAGCCTGTTCGCGGCGCAGGTCGGCCACTGGGAGCGGGCCCTGGCGGACCTGCCCGACCAGCTGAACCTGCCCACCGACCGGCCGCGCCGGGCGGTGGCCGGCTTCGAGGGCGGACGGCTGGGCATCCGGCTGCCCGCGCGGCTGCACACCGCGATCCGGGCGCTGGCCCGGCAGCAGGGTGCGAGCACCTTCATGGTGATGCAGGCCGCGGTGGCGGCGCTGCTGAACAAGCTCGGCGCGGGCACGGACATTCCGCTGGGCAGCCCCATCGCGGGCCGCACCGACGAGGCGCTGGACAAGCTGGTCGGCTTCTTCGTCAACACCCTGGTGCTGCGCAACGACCTCAGCGGCAACCCCTCGTTCGCCGAGCTGGTCGGCCGCGCCCGGGAGACGGCGCTGGCCGCGTACGCCCACCAGGACGTGCCGTTCGACCACCTGGTGGAGGTGTTGCGGCCGGACCGCTCCGCGGCACACCAGCCGCTGTTCCAGGTGATGCTGGCCCTGCAGAACGCCACGGCGGCCGCGGACCTCGAGCTGCCCGGGCTCACCGTCACGGCCGCGGACGGCTTCACCGGCGCCTCCCGCTTCGACCTGTTCTTCAGCTTCGCCGAGCAGTTCGACGACGACAGCGGCGCGCCGCAGGGCATGGACGGGTTCGTCGAGTACAGCACCGACCTGTTCGACACCGCCACGGTCGCCGGGCTGCTGGAGCGCCTCGAGCGGCTGTTGACCGCCGTGACCGCGGATCCGGGGCGTCCGGTCTCCTCGATCGATCTGCTGGGCGAGGAGGAGCGGGAGACCGTGGTGCGGCGGTGGAACGACACCGCCACCAACGCCGTGCCGGAGAGTGTGACCGGGCGGTTCGCCGCCCAGGTGGCGCGCACGCCGGACGCGGTGGCCGTCGCCGCGGGCGAGCGGCAGCTGACCTACCGGGAGCTGGACGAGGCGTCCGACCGTCTCGCGCGGCGCCTGGTGGCGCTCGGGGTCGCCCCCGAGGACCGGGTCGCCCTGTTCCAGGAGCGCTCGCCCGGGCTCGTGGTGTCGATCCTCGCGGTGCTCAAGTCCGGCGCCGCGTATGTGCCGATCGATCCGCGCTACCCGGCCTCCCGGCGCGGCCACATCATGGCGGACAGTCAGGTCTCGGTGCTGCTCACCGACCTGGCCTCGCCCGCGCCGGAGTGCGCGCACGACGCCACCGTCCTCGTGGTGGACGCCCCGGCGCCGGCCGGCGGACAGGACGCACCACTCCCGGCGGCCGTGCGCCCCGAGCAGCTGGCGTACGTGATGTACACCTCCGGTTCGACCGGGGTGCCCAAGGGCGTGGCGATCACACACGCCGACGTCACGGCGCTCGCGGCGGACCGGGCGTTCGCCTCGGGCGCGCACCGCCGGGTGCTGCTGCACTCGCCGCAGGCGTTCGACGCCGCCACCTACGAGCTGTGGGTGCCGCTGCTGAACGGCGGCCAGGTGGTGGTGGCCCCGCCGGGTGACCTGGACCTTCCGACGCTGGAGCGGGTCGTCGCCGAGCACGCGGTCACCGGGCTGTGGATGACCGCCGGGCTGTTCCGGCTCACCGCCGAGGAGGCCCCGTCCTGTTTCGCGGGCGTGGCCGAGGTGTGGACCGGCGGCGACGTGGTGCCCGCGGATGCGGTGCGGCGGGTCATGGCGGCCTGCCCGGGGACCGTGGTCGTGGACGGCTACGGCCCGACCGAGACCACCACCTTCGCCACCCGCTTCCGAATGCCGGACCCCGAGAGCGTCCCCGCCCAGATCCCCATCGGACGGCCGCTGGACAACATGCGCGTCCACGTCCTGGACGACGGGCTGTGCCCGGTCCCGCCCGGCGTCCCGGGCGAGCTCTACATCGCGGGCGCCGGACTGGCACGCGGCTACCTGGAGCGGCCGGAGCTGACGTCCGAGCGGTTCGTGGCCGATCCGTACGGCCCGGCGGGCGGCCGGATGTACCGGACGGGCGACCTGGTGCGGTGGAACGCCGAGGGCACGGTGGAGTTCCTCAGCCGCGCCGACGACCAGGTCAAGATCCGCGGCTTCCGGATCGAACCGGGCGAGATCGAAGCGACGCTCGCCGGCCACCCGGACGTCGCCCAGGCGGCCGTCGTGGTGCGCGAGGACCGCCCCGGCGACCACCAGCTGGTGGCGTATGTGGTGCCGGGCGCCGACGGCACCGCGGAGGCGACCGGCTCCGCCGAGGAGCAGATCGACCAGTGGCAGCAGCTGTACGCGCAGATGTACGGCGCGGAGCGGCCGGAGGAGTTCGGCGAGGACTTCAGCGGCTGGGCCAGCAGCTACACCGGCGAGGACATCCCGATCGAGGAGATGCGCGAGTGGCGGGACGCCACCGTGGAGCGGATCCGTGCCCTGCGGCCCCGCCGGGTGCTGGAAATCGGCGTCGGCAGTGGACTGCTGCTGGCCAAGCTCGCCGGTGACTGCGAGACCTACTGGGGCCTGGACTTCTCCGCCGAGGCCATCGCCGTACTGCGCGCCCAGGTGGCGGCCCGGCCGGAGCTGGCCGGCCGGGTCGAGCTGAAGCTGCGCGCCGCGCATGAGCTGGACGGGCTGCCCACCGGCTTCTTCGACACCGTCGTCATCAACTCCGTCGCCCAGTACTTCCCCCACGCCGCCTACCTCACCGACCTGCTGGAGTCACTGGCGGACCTCGTGGTCCCCGGGGGTGCGGTGTTCCTCGGCGACCAGCGCAACCTGCGCACCCAGCGCGCCTTCCAGACCGCGATCCGGCTGCACGGGTGGACCGGACAGCAGAGCGCGGCGGAGCTGTCCCGGGCCGTCGAGCAGACGATCCTGATGGAGAAGGAACTCCTGGTCGACCCCGAGTACTTCGCCGCCGTCGCCCGCGACATCCCCGCCTACACGGCCGTGGACGTCAGGGTCAAGCGCGGGCACAGCGACAACGAGCTGACCCGCCACCGCTTCGACGTGGTGCTGCGCACCGGCCCGGTGGACGCACACGACCTCCGCGACGTCGAACGGCTGCGCCACGGCGTGGACGTCACCGACCTGGCCGACATGGAGCGCGTGCTGGCCGGGCGCGGCGGCGGGCCGGTGCGCGTGACGGGCATCCCGGACGCCCGGCTGGCCGGGGAGCAGGCCGCCCTCCAGGCCCTCGCCGAGGGACGGGAGGTCGCCGAGGCCGTGGACGCCCTCCACCGCCCGGCCGAACCGGGCATCGACCCGGAGGCGCTGTATGCCCTGGGCGACCGCCTCGGGCTGGCCGTGCTCGTCACCTACGCCCCGGGCGCACCCGGACGGCTGGACGCGGTCTTCGGCGCCGACGGGCCCCTTCTGACCGACGTGTATCCGCCCGCCACCCGCCTGGAGCCCGCGGCCCACGTCAACAACCCGCTCGGATCACGGCAGTTGGGCACCCTGGTGGCCGAGCTGCGCGGCTACGCCGAGCAGCGGCTGCCCGCGTACATGGTGCCCGCGGCGATCGTCCCCCTCGACGCCCTGCCGACCACCGTCAACGGCAAGCTCGACCGGCGTGCCCTGCCCGCGCCCGACTTCTCCGGCGCGGCCACCTCGCGGGCGCCGCGCACCGAGCGGGAGGCGCGGCTGTGCGCGGTGATGGCCGAGGTGCTGGCCCTGCCCTCCCTCGGCATCGACGACAACTTCTTCGACCTGGGCGGCGACAGCATCATGTCGATCCAGCTGGTCAGCCGCGCCCGGCGGGCCGGGCTGCTGATCGGCACGCGCGATGTGTTCCAGCACCCGACCGTCGCGGAGCTGGCCGGGGTGGTCCGGCTCGACGACGACGCCGCGGACGGGGCCGACGAGCCGGACACCGGTGAGGTGCCGCTGCTGCCCATCGTGCACTGGCTGCGCGAGCGGGGCGGCCCCATCGAGGGCTTCCATCAGTCCCGCGTCGTCCCGCTGCCCGCGGGGGCCACCCGCGAGCCGCTGGTGCGGGCGCTGGAGGCGCTGCTGGAGCACCATGCGGCGCTGCGCATGCGGTTGCACCGGGACGAGGAGCGGTGGCGCCTGGAGATCCCGCAACTCCCGGCGGCCGGCGCGGAGAAGCTGCTGGAGCGCGTGGACGTGGCGGGCCTGGACGAGGCGGCGCTGGAGGCCGCGGTCACCGCGCACCGCGAGACGGCGGCGGCCCAACTCGCCCCGGACTCCGGGGTGATGGTGCGGGCCGTGTGGTTCGACCCGGGCCCGGACCATGGCGGGCACCTGCTGCTCCTGGTGCACCACCTGGCCGTCGACGGAGTGTCGTGGCGGGTGCTGGTGCCCGACCTGGCCGAGGCGTACGAGGCGGCGGCCCAGGACCGGGAGATCGCCCTCCAGCCGGTGGGCACCTCGCTGCGCGGCTGGGCCACCCGGCTGCACCGGCTGACGGCCGAGCGGCGTGCCGAGACCGGGTTCTGGGAGGAGGTGGTGCGGGCACCCGAGCCGACGCTGGGCCTCCGCCCGCTCGACCCGGCCCGCGATACCGTCGCCTCGACCCGGTTCACCCACGTCCGGCTGCCCGTGGAGCTGAGCACCGCGCTGCTGACGGACGTACCGCGCGCCATCCACGGCGGGGTGGACGACATCCTGCTCACCGCGCTGTCGCTGACCCTGACCCGGTGGCGCGCCGCGCGCCGCGGCGACGCCCGCGACGACGTCCTGGTGGCGGTGGAGAGCCACGGCCGGCACGACATCGTGGACGGTGTCGACCTGACGCGGACCGTCGGCTGGTTCACCGCGATGTACCCGGTGCGGATCGACCTGTCCGGTCTCGGCCCCGTGCGGGTGGGCGGGGCGGCCGCCGAACGGGCCGCGAAGGCGGTGAAGGAGCAGTTGCGGCGGGTCCCCGACCACGGGATCGGCTACGGGCTGCTGCGTTACCTCGACCCGGAGTCCTCCGCCCGCCTCGCGGGCGGCGCCGAACCGCAGGTCGCGTTCAACTACTTCGGCCGGTTCGCGACGCCCGGCGCCCCGCTGCCGCCGACCGCTGCCGAGCCGGTGTACGAGACCGGCCGCTATGAGGGCGACACCGACGGGCAGCGACCGTTCGGCCATGCCCTGGAGATCAACGCGCGCGCGGACGACACGGCCGACGGCCCGTCCCTGAGCTGCATGTGGAGCTGGCCGGGCGGGCTGTTCACCGACGAGGAGGTCCTCGAGCTGTGCGCGGGCTGGGTCGAGGCTCTCCAGGCGCTGGCCGATCTGGGGCGCCGGCCGGGCGCCGGCGGGCGCACCCCCTCCGATCTGCCGCTCGTCCAGGTCACACAGCGCCAGATCGAGCGGCTCGAAGCCGATCTGCCGGGTCTGGCGGACGTGCTGCCGCTCACCCCGCTGCAGGAGGGGCTGCTCTTCCACGCGCGCTTTGACGACGCCGGCCATGACCCGTACACCGTCCAGTTCCTGTGGACGCTGGACGGTCATGTGGACCGGGACGCGCTACGGGCCGCGGCGCGCACCCTGCTTCGGCGCCACCCCAACCTGCGGGTGGCCTTCCGCCAGGACGACCTGGACCGTCCGGTGCAGGTGGTGGTCGACGACCTGGCGCTGCCCTGGTACGAGCACGATCTGCGGACCTTCGGCGGCGAGGAGCTCGACCGCGAGGTGGAGCGCGTCGTCGCGGAGGACCGGGCGCGCCGCTTCGACCCGGGCCGGCCACCGTTGATCCGCTTCACCCTGATCCGGGTGGCCGAGGACGCGTACCGCTTCCTGTTCACCAACCACCACATCCTGCTCGACGGCTGGTCCATGCCGATCCTCCTGGGCGAACTGGCCGCCCTGTACGGGGCGGCGGGCGACGACCGGGCGCTGCCCGTCCCGGCGGACCACCGCGCGTACCTCACCTGGCTCGCCCGGCAGGACCGGGGCGAGGCCGAGGACGCCTGGCGCGAGGCGCTGGCCGGGCTGCAGGAGCCGCTGCTGCTCGCGCCGCGGGCCGGCGCCCAGGTCACGGCCGTGCCGTCGCGCCGGGTCGTGGAGCTGGACGCGGAACTGAGCGCGGCGCTGGCCGAGGTGGCGCGCCGTCACGGGCTGACCCTCAACACGGTCGTGCAGGGCGCCTGGGCCACCCTGCTGGGCCGGCTCGCCGGCCGGGACGACGTGGTGTTCGGCGCCACCGTCTCCGGGCGGCCCCGGAGGTGCCGGGCATCGAGACGATGATCGGGCTGTTCATCAACACCCTGCCGGTCCGGGTCCGCCTGGACCAGTCGGAGCCCCTGTCGGCGCTGCTGGAGCGGATCCAGCGGCAGCAGTCTGCGCTGATGCCCTATCCGTATCTGCGCCTGTCCGATGTGCAGCGGCTGGCGGGCCTCGGCGAACTCTTCGATTCGGCCACGGTGTTCGAGAACTACCCGGCCCCGCCGCCGGGCCTGGACACCGAGCCGGGCGAGGTGGACGTCAGCGGCGACGAGACGCGCGAGGCCACCCACTATCCGCTGGCCCTGTGCGCGTCCATGCGCGGGGCAACACTGCGGCTGCGGCTGGACCACCGGCCCGATGTGGTCGACGCGCCGACCGCGGCGGGGCTCGTGGACCAGCTGATGCGCTGGCTGCGGGCGCTGGCCACCGACCCGGACCAGCCGGCCGGCGAGGTCGACCTGCTCGGCCCGGGCCAGCGCGACCAGGTGCTGCGGCGGTTCAACGACACCGCCCGCGCCGTCCCGTCGTCGCGCTGGTCCGAGCTGGTCGCCGAGCAGGCCCGGCGCGCCCCGCGGCGCACCGCCGTGGCCTGCGGACAGGAGCGGCTGAGTTACGCGGAGCTGGACCGGCGCGCGAACCAGCTCGCACGGCTGCTGGCCGAGCGCGGCGCGGGGAAGGGCTCACTGGTCGCTCTGGTACTGGAGCGCACGCCCGATACGGCGGTGGCCGTGCTGGCCGTCGCCCGGGCGGGCGCGGCGTACCTGCCGGTGGACCCGCGCTATCCGGCCGAGCGGTGCGCGTTCATCCTGGATGACGCGCGCCCGGCGCTGATGGTGGCGACCACGGACACGGTCCGCCTGCTGGAGGAGGCCGGCGGGAACCGGCCGGCGCTCGTGCTGGACGACCCCGCGGTACGGGCCGCGTGGGCGGCCCACAGCGACGCACCCCCGGTCCCGGCCGGGCCCGTCTCACCCGACGAGGCCGCGTACGTCATCTACACCTCGGGCACGACCGGACGGCCCAAGGGCGTCGTGGTCACCCACCGCGGCATCGGCAATCTGGCCGGGGCCCAGACCGAGCGGTTCGCGATCCAGGCGGACAGCAGCGTGCTGCAGTTCGCCTCGCCCAGCTTCGACGCGGCGGTCTCGGAGATCGTCACCGCCCTTACGGCGGGCGCCACCTTGGTGCTTGCCCCGGCGGCCGAGCTGATGCCGGGTCCGGCGCTGGCCGAGGTGGTCGCCCGGCACGGGGTCACCCACGCCACCATCCCGCCCACCGCCCTGGCCGCGGTGGCACCCGACGGGCTGCCCGGGCTGCGCACCCTGGTGGTCGCGGGCGAGCCCTGCCCGCCCCATCAGGTGGAGCAGTGGGCGCCGCGGCTGCGCATGATCAACGCGTACGGGCCGACCGAGCTGACCGTGTGCGCCACGATGAGCGATCCGCTCACCGCGGGCGCCGCGGTCCCCATCGGCCGGCCCATCGCCGGCACCTCCGCCTACGTGCTGGACGCGCGGCTGCGGCCGGTGCCACCCGGGGTGGCCGGCGAGCTCTACGTCAGCGGGCCCGGCCTGGCGCGCGGCTACCTGGGCCGCGGCGCGCTGACGGCGGAGCGGTTCGTCGCCGACCCGTTCGGCACGCCCGGGGGGCGCATGTACCGCACCGGCGACCTGGTCCGCTGGAGCCACGACGGGCAGCTCACCTTCGTCGGCCGGGCCGACGAGCAGCTGAAGGTACGCGGTTTCCGGATCGAGCCCGGCGAGATCGAATCGGTGCTCCTCGGCCACCCGGACGTGGCCCAGGCCGCCGTCGTGCTGCGGGAGTCCGGCCCCGCCGGGCGCCGCCTCACGGCGTACGTGGTGCCGCACGACGGGGGCCGGCTCGACCCGATGGTGTTGCGCAAGCACCTCGCGGGCCACGTGCCCGACTACATGGTGCCCGCGGCGTTCGTCGCCCTGGACACCCTGCCGGTCACCCCGCACGGCAAGCTGGACCGACCGGCCCTGCCCGCGCCGGACACCGCGGGCAGCACCGGCGGCGGCGCGCCCAGGACACCGCGCGAGGAGGTCCTGTGCGGGCTGTTCGCCGAGGCGCTGGGAGTCGGCCGGATCGGGATCGAGGACAACTTCTTCGACCTCGGCGGCGATTCACTGACCGCGGCCGGGCTGGTCAGCAGGGTGAACCTCGCCTTCGGCACCGCGGTGAGCATCACCGCGCTGTTCGACGGCCCCACCGTCGAGGGCCTCGCCGAGCGGCTGACCGCCGGCGACGAGGGCGACCCGCTGGACGTGGTGCTGCCGCTGCGGGGCAGCGGCGGCGCCGAGCCGGTGTTCTGCCTGCCGCCGGCGGGCGGGCTGAGCTGGACGTACGCGGGGTTGCTGCGCCATATCGACCCCGAGCACCCGGTGTACGCGCTCCAGGCGCGCGGCCTGGCCCGCGATGAGCCGCTGCCGGAGTCGGTGGCGGCCATGGCCGAGGACTACCTGGAGCAGATCCGGGCCATCCAGCCGCACGGCCCGTACCATCTGCTGGGCTGGTCGCTCGGCGGTGTCCTGGGGCATCTGATCGCCACCCGGCTGCAGGCCGCCGGGGAACACGTCGCGACGCTGGCCATTCTCGACGCCTACCCCGTGGTCAACGCCCATGAGGCGGTCGAGGAGCGGCCCGAGGACGTGCTGCGGCAACTGCTGGCATACCTCGGCCACGACCCGGCGGAACTGGGCGACGGCCCGCTGGACCACGCACGGGCCCGCGCCCTGCTCGACGACGGCGACAGCGCCATCGCCGGGCTGGAGGAACGGCACATCGAAGCCCTGGCGCGGGTGGGCACCAACATCTCCCGCATCACCGCGGACTTCCGTCTGGACCGGTTCCGCGGCGAGGTGCTGGTCTTCCACGCCGCGCAGGGCAAGGAGGGTTCGGCCTACACCCCCGAGTTGTGGGACCCGTACGTCGACGGGCTCGTGGTCCGGCACGACGTGGCCTGCGCCCACAACGACATCACCAAGGCCGCCGCCTGGGCCGTGATCGGCCCGGTGCTCGCCCGGTCCCTGCGCGACGCGCGCACCACCCCGACCCCGTCCGACCGTTGACGGACCTCTCCACCGAAGGAGCACATCCGATGCGACAAGCGACCGACGCGCAGGACCCGGCGGGCCCGTCCGGTGACGGCGTCCCCGTCTTCCAGCTGATGGACCCCGAGCTGGTGCGCGACCAGTACGGCTTCTTCGCCCGGCTGCGGGAGAAGTCGCGCGTGTGGTGGGCGGAGCTGCCGGACGGTTCCCGGTGGCTGGTGCCCACCCGCTACGAGGACATCCGGCTGGCCCACCTGGACCCGGTGCTGCGGCAGAAGCCGGACCCGGAGGACGACCCGGTCTCCGACGAGGAGGGCGGCATCTGGCGGATCTACAACGAGCACCCGGTGGTGACCGACCCGCCCAAGCACACGCGGCTGCGCAAGCTGCTCAGCGGTGCGTTCACCGGGCGGCAGACCGAGCGGATGCGGCCGCGGGTCGAAGCGACCGCCGCCGAGCTGCTGGACCGTCTGGCCGAGGAGGGCGCGGACGGCAGCCCCGTGGATCTGATGGAGAATTACGCCTGGCAACTGCCGCTGGTCCTGATCTGCGAACTGCTGGGCGTCCCCGAGGACCGTCGCCAGGTGTTCCACGACTGGTCGCGGAACGCGCGCGACTTCACCGGCGGTGACACCCACGAGGGCCGGGAGGAGATCGCCTACCGGATCATCGACGTCATCAAGGAGCTCATCGCCGAGCGGCGTGCCCACCCCACCGAGGACCTGCTGGGCCAGATGGTGCAGGCCCGGGACGCCGACGAGGGCAGGCTCAGCGAGATCGAGCTGATCTCGACCGCGTTCATCGTGCTGCTCGCCGGGTTCGAGACCAGCGTGGGCCTCATCGGCAACGGCGTGCACGCGTTGCTGCGCAATCCCGGGCAACGGGCGCTGGTGGAGAACGACCCGTCGCTGATGCCGGGCGCGGTCGAGGAGTTCCTGCGGTTCGACCCGTCGCTGTTCCTCACCAACGTCCGGATCTCCGGCGCCCCGACCACTGTCGCCGGGGTCACCATCCGCAAGGGCCAGCCGGTCCTGCTGTCCCTGGGCGCCGCGAACCGGGACCCCGAGCAGTTCCCGGACGCCGACCGGCTGGACGTCACCCGCCATGCGGGCGGCCATCTGACGTTCGGCTACGGCATCCACCACTGCCTGGGCGCCCCGCTCGCCCGGATGGAGGGGGCGATCGCCATCGGGCGGCTGCTGGAGCGCTTCCCGCGGCTGCGGCTGGCCGGTGACGGGGATGTGCCGTTCATCCCCAATCCCATCTCCCGCACCCCGCTGAAGCTGTCCGTGCTGCTCGTCTGACATCCCGCGGGGTGGCTCCCCGGATCCAGGATCCACCCCGCGGGCCCCGCGAGCGTCTCCGGCCCGGCCCTTGCCCCGGCCGGGCCGGAGCCTCACGACCGCGCACAGGCGGGGCAGCCCGCGGTGGTGCGGTGGTATTCCCAGGCCGCCCCCGCCAGCGCGACGCCCCACAACACCCAGGAGGCATAGAACGTGAGCGGAACCCACGGGCGCAGCCCTATCTCCTCGACCGGCGGCGTGGCCGGGTCGTTGACGTACCGCACACCCGCCACCAGCGCCGCCGGGGCCACCTCGGCCAGCACCGCGAGGCCGAAGCAGCTCGGCACCAGCACCAGCGGCCGTGGCACCCGCGAACCCCCGACGGCCGGGACCCAGCGTGGGAACGTCCGGCCCCAGGGCCGTACCAGCGCCAGCGACAGGAGCGATCCGGCGAGGGCGGGCACGACCGGCAGCCAGCCGCCCGGGACCGCGTGGATCACCTCGGGCCGGGTGATACCGATGTCGCTGCCGCACTCCCAGGCCAGCTTCACCACCGGGTACGGCAGGGACAGCGCGCACGCCACGTAGCCACTCCACGCCAGGGCCCCCGGTGCGGCCGGGCGCGGCCGGCCCCCGCACCGCGGGCAGGTCCCCGCTCCCTCCCGCGCCTGCCACCGGGCGGCCACGAGCGTCAGCGCGGCCGAGCCGAGGGCGAGGCAGCGGGCCGCCACCCGGCCCGGGTCCACTTCGGCGGCGTCCGGGTCCGCCGTTCCGGCCGTACGGCGCAGGGCCACGGCCAGCGCGTCGAACAGGAGGTGGCTCCCGCCCTGAACCAGTCCCGCTGCCGCGCCGCGCGCCGCCAGCTCCGCGGCCCCGCGCGTCCGGTGCCGGGCCGGCGGTACGGCCGTGAGCGCCGCCAGCGCCAGGCCACCCGCGGCGGAGGCGCCCTTCAGCAGCCGCTCGCCGGGAAACGGCTCCCGCTCACGGCGGCGGGCGAAGGCGGTCGCGGCAAACGTGGCGGCGCACCCCGCGACCGCCCACGCCGCCCGGACCCGCCCCCGTCGTTGTGTTGATGCCATGTCAGCTCTCCCGTCCATCCGTTCGCCGCTGCCGAGCACACCGTACGAACGCACCCGTGCGACAGGGCAGTCGGCTTCCAAGAATCGAGAATCGGCAGATCCCATGTCCCAGATCACCGACCCCCTGCTCATCACCGCACCACCCGACCTGTCCGACCCCCGCCGCTACACCGAGGACGGCATCGAGGAGGTCTGGCGGCGGCTGCGCGCCACCCACCCCGTCTTCCTCACCCGGCGCCCCCACGCCGACGACTACTGGTCCGTCCTCGGCCACGATCCGGCGGCCCGGGTACTCAAGGACGCCGCCGCCTTCTCGTCCACCGGCGGCATGCGCCTGGACGCCGACCCGGTGTCCAACGCGGCAGCGGCCGGGAAGATGCTCATCGTCACCGACCCGCCCCGGCACGGCGGCATCCGCCGCGTCATCAACTCCGCGTTCACCCCGCGCATGGTGGGACGGCTCAACGACACCATCCGGCAGACCGCGGCCGAGGTCATCGAGGCCGCGCTGGACCAGGGCGACATCGACTTCGCGCAGGTCGCCGCGCGCCTCCCGGTCTCGGTCATCTCCGACATGCTCGGCGTGCCGCGAGCCGACTGGGACCTCATGCTCAAGCTCACCATGATCGCCTTCGGGGCGGACGAGAACGCCGGCACCGACCCCCAGCGGATCGCCGAGGCGCACACCGAACTCCTCGTCTACTACGACAACCTGCTGTCCCGGCGGCGGCGCGACCCGCAGGAGGACATCGTCAGCGCCCTCGCCCACGGCACCGTCGACGGTGCGCCCCTGACGGACGAGGAGGTCCTGCTCAACTGCAACGGGCTCATCTCCGGTGGCAACGAGACCACCCGCCACGCCACCATCGGCGGGCTGCTGGCCTTCCTCCGGGCACCCGACCAGTGGGCCCGGCTGCGCGCCGAGCCCGAGCTGCTGCCGTCCGCCGTCCAGGAGATCCTGCGCTTCACCAGCCCCGCACTGCATGTGCTGCGCACCGCGCGGCGCGAGGTGGACCTCGGCGGCCACCGGATCCGGCCCGGCGACCAGGTGGCGGTGTGGCTGCCCGCGGCCAACCGTGACGAGGCCGTGTTCGCCGATCCCGACCGCTTCGACATCGCCCGTGGCCCCAACCGCCACCTCACCTTCGCCACCGGTACGCACTTCTGCCTCGGCTCCGCGCTCGCCACCAGCGAACTGACCATCTTCTTCGAGGAGTTCCTGGCGCGGGTGGGCCAGGTCGCGCCGCGCGGCGCGCCGCGGCGCATGCGGTCCAACCTCATCTGGGGCTTCACCTCGCTGCCCGTCACCCTCACCCGCCGCGCGACCCCGTCGCGCTGAGCTGTGCCGGCGTCACAGGCCGGCCCTGAGGACCTCTAGGAGAGACCAGACATGACCACTGTGAACCTGTCCGCCCGGGACCGCCGGGAGACGGGCGCCCTGGCGGCCGAACTGGCCGCCACCGCTCCCGGCCTCATCGACGATCCGCACTGGGTGGCCGAAGCCCGAAGAATGTCCTGCCGTCTTCCGCTGCGGCTGCGGGAGGCCACCCGCCTCTATCGCCACGACCCCGGCCGCGACGGCGTTCTGATCGTGCGCAACCTGCCGGCGGACGAAGCGGAGCTGCCCCTGACTCCCACCGTGCCCGAGTCGGTGGAGCGCACCGCCACCGTGCCCGCTGCCGTCGCCGTGATGGTCACCCTGCAGATCGGCGAGATAGCGGCGTACCGGGACGAGAAGTCCGGTGCACTCGTCCAGAACGTGGTGCCCGTGCCCGGCCGCGAGGGGTCGCAGAGCAACGCCGGCTCCACCCCGCTGGAGCTGCACGTGGAGAACGCGTTCCATCCGCACTGCCCCGACTACGTCGGCCTGCTCTGTCTGCGCAACGACGAGCCCCTGAACGCGGGCACGATGGTGTCGTCGATCCGCACCGCCCTGGAGCTGCTGAGCCCCGGGACGCTGCGCGTCCTGCGGGAGGAGCGCTTCACCACCGCCCCGCCGCCCTCCTTCCGCGGCGGCGGCCCCGGCCCCGCGCACGCGGTGCTCAGGGGAGACCCGGACGATCCCGACGTGAAGGTGGACTTCCACGCGACGACCGCCAATGACGACGAGGCGAAGGTGGCGTTGGAGGCCCTGCGGGGCGCGTTCCTCGACGGCGCGCGGACGCTGGTCCTGCGGCCGGGCGAGATGGCCGTGGTGGACAACCGCATCGCCATCCACGGGCGCACCGCGTACCAGCCCAAGTACGACGGCTACGACCGGTGGCTGCAGCGCACCTTCATCCATCTGGACCACCGCCGTACCCGGGCCCACCGGGCCGGCAACGGAAACGTCCTGTTCTGATCCGGTCCTGCTCCGCTTCTGATCCCCTTCTGATCCGCTTCTGCTCCGCCCGGCCCCGCGGGTCGTGCGGGTCGTACGGGTCGTGCGGGTCGTGCGGGTCGTGCGGGGAGGGACGGAGTGTCATCCGCGAGGCTCATCCGCCCTCCCCCGCGTGGTGGAGGGCGTCGCCCCCGGGACGGATGCACCCGCCGCCGCTACCGGACAGGCTTGAGTATCGGCACCGCGAAACCGGAGGTCACGGTGACTGTTCCCGCGCGAACCCCGGCCCGCCCCGGGCTTCCGTCCCCGGAGCCCGGGTGGCGGGTGTGGCCGCGGCGGTGGCCTCGGTGGGCGCCCCACGCCGCCGTGGCGTGGGGCGTGGTGTACGCCGCCGTCCAGGTGGTCTGGGCCGCGGCGGGCACCACCGTGCCCTGGTCGCCGCATGTGGCCTACGCATCCGGCGTCCAGCTCGCGCTGGCCGCACTGGCCCTGCTGGCCGCCGGGGCCTGCCTGGCCACCCCCGGCCGTTGGCCCGACGCGGGCGGGTGGCGGTGACGGCGGTGCTGGCCGTGGCGGTCCCCGTCTTCGCGATGGGCATGGCGAGCCTGCCCGCGTACGTCGTCACCTTGGCGTCGTTTTCGGGCGTGGAGAGCGCCACCGGCCTCGCCCATGTCCTGCTGAACACCGTGGGCCTGGCCCTGCTGCTGCTGGTCGTCGTCTCCCACCGGCGGCGGCTGCGGGGCCGGTGTCCGCGGTGCGGGGCCGGGCACACCGGCGACGGCAGCGGACCGCTGGTCCACCCGCCCGCCTCCGTGGCGTCCCGGCGGACCCGGATCCAGGTGTACCTGCTGATGTGCGGGCTGCTGCCGTGGGCGGTCGTCAAGACCATCTGGACGCTCGGCGGCGACGCGCTGAGCGTCACGGCGGAGAAGTGGCGCGAGGAGAACGCGGGCGGCTCGGGCGTGGCCAAAGCACTCGCTTCAGTGGGCATCGACGTCACCGTCCTGGCCGCGCTGGCCGGGATCTTCCTGCTGCTGGGGTTGATGTACCCCTGGGGCCAGGTGTTCCCCCGCTGGACACTCCTCCTCACCGGGCGACGGGTGCCCCGCCTCCTGCCCCTCCTCCCGGCATGGCTCTCAGCGATCGGCCTGTCCGTCTACGGCGTCGTCCTCGTGATCTACGCCCCGCTCAGTGCCGTGAATGTACTGCCGCGGATCAAACCGGACGGGGGGTTCACCTCCAGCGCCGGAATCACCTGGATGGTGCTCTTCGGCGGGCTCGCCTTCGGCGGCCTGGGCTTCGGCCTGATCGCCGCGGCCCGCTCCTACGCCGCCCGCACCCGCCCGGTCTGCGCGATCGTCGCTGCCACGGACGCGACACCTGGGAACAGGTCCGCGAGATGATCGCGTCATGACTGAGATCGTCCTGATGTCCGACCCGAAGGTCGCGGCCGTACCTGTTCAGGAGTGCGGTGAACGACTCGTGGATGTGCGGCGGGACAGCCGCCTGTTGGTCGACGAGCGGAAGTGGCAGGACTCCGCCGGCGCTTTCGCACACCTGCGGGAAGGAGTGCTCCACCGACTCCACAAAGCTCAGGCACAGCTGGCTCCAGGGATGCGGCTGCTGTTCGTCGAGGGATACCGCCCGCCATCCCTTCAACGTCGCTACTTCGACGAATACGCAGCCCAACTGCGTGCCTCCCATCCGGAATGGCCCGCTGAGCAGGTCCACTCGGCAGCCAGCCGCTACGTGTCGCCACCGGAGATCGCACCGCACAGCGCCGGGGCAGCTGTTGACCTGACGCTCGCTGACGCGGACGGGCGTGAGCTCGACATGGGCACCCGCATGAACGCGACTCCTGAGGAGAGTGCGGGCGCCTGTTACACGCAGGCAGACGACATCAGCCGCGAGGCTCGCTCCCATCGGGACATCTTGGGCACCGCGCTCACCGCTGCCGGCCTGGTCAACTACCCAACGGAGTGGTGGCACTGGTCATATGGAGACCGCTACTGGGCCCTGCAAACTGGAGCGGCAGTCGCCCGCTACGGGCCCATGGTCCTGGACTGACCGCGGACTTCACAAAGGCCGGCCTACGGTGGGGCGTGGTGGAGATACCGACGCGGCGACCCCGAAAGTCACCTCGCCGCGCCTCGCGCCTGTCGGGCGCGGCCGCGGCGCACCGGGACAATGGAGTTCATGCGCTCGTCGCGGCAAGGGGGATGCGTGATGAAGCTGGGGGCGGCACGTGCCATCGGGGCGGAATGGGTTGCTCGGTATGCCCGCTCCGATGCGGGGTTTCGCGGGGCGTATGTCAGCGGCTCGACGGTCGGGCTCCCGGACGACGCCGAGCTGGCGCCCTCCTCTGATGTCGACATCGTCGTCATCACCGCCACGGACGACCCGCCCGCCAAGCCGGGCAAGCTCCGCTACCGGGGCACACTGCTGGAAGTCAGCTATCTGCCCTGGTCACAGCTCATCTGCGCCGACGACGTCCTCGCCTCCTATCACTTGGCCGGCAGCTTCCGCACCGACACGATCATCGACGATCCCACCGGGCACCTGCGCACACTGCAGGCATACGTCGCGGGCCACTTCGCGGCGCGACCCTGGGTGCGCCGCCGATGCCAGGACGCCCGCCGCCGGATCGAAACCCGGCTCGCGGCGATCGACGCCTCGGCGCCGCTCCATGAACAGGTGCTGTCCTGGCTGTTCCCCACCGGCGTGACCACCCATGTGCTTCTGGTCGCCGCCCTGCGCAACCCGACCGTGCGTCTGCGGTACCTGGCCGCTCGCGAGGTCCTCGCCGACCATGGACAGCTCGGCCGCTACCCGGAGCTGCTGGATCTCCTCGGCTGCCGGGATCTGCCCGCCCGGCGCATCCGGCACCATCTGCGTGAACTCACCGAAGTGTTCGACGCCACCGCCGAGGTCGCGAGGACCCCGTTCCTGTTCAGCAGCGACATCACCCCGCCCGCACGGCCGGTCGCGATCGACGGCAGCCAGGAGCTGATCGACCGCGGCGACCACCACGAAGCCGTCTTCTGGATCATCGCGACCTTCGCCCGCTGTCACACCATCCTGGCCGCGGACGCCCCCGAGCTGCACCGCGCCTTCGCCCCCGCGTTCCACGCGGCCGTCGGCGACCTCGGTATCAGCTCGACCGAGGACATCTTCCGCCGCGCCGAGGAGGTCACCCGGTTCCTGCCCCGCCTCTGGCAGACCGCCGAGGACATCATGGCGAGCAATCCCGGGATCAGCGGATAGACGCCCACGTCATGAGCGAGCCGCCGGTCCGTCGGCCGGGTTCGCGGCGTCGGCGACGATTTCCCGCAGGGCGGCGACATGGCCGTTGAAGGCGTCCCGGCCGGTGGGGGTCAGCCGAGCGCGTACCTTACGGCGGCTGCCGCTGAGGCGGCGTTCCGTGGCGACATACCCGGCCTCTTCGAGTGTCGCGAGCTGCTTGGACAGTGCGGAGTCGGACATCGCCAGCCGGTCCTTGAGGAAGGCGAACTCCGCCCAGTCGGCGGCTGCCAGCGTCGCCACCAGCGACAGGCGGGTGCTGGGATGGATCAGCTCGTCGAAGCGCGCCTTCGTCATGCCCGTGCCCAACGACGCAGAACGCGCAGGATCTCCGGTCCACCGAACCCGACGACGGCCGCGATCAGCGCCGCCGCCCAGATGCCGGCGTGGGCGGCGCCGTCGGCGTCGAGCGCGAGTGCCACCAGGACAGTGGCGCCGATGAGTCCGAGCAGCATGCCGACCACGACCAGGGGGATGCGGTGGCCGGCGACCGCCGCGCTCACCCGCAGCTGATCCGTGCGCCGACGACCGTCGAGCAGGCGGGAGGCGAGCCACCCGTGCCCGATGCCAAAGGCCACGGTCGCGATCCCGGCCAGCCACTGCGGCAGCACATTGCCGAGCACGCCCAGCAGAAGCCAGCCGCCCGCCATTGCCCACCAGTAGCCGCGCGGCAAGCCGACTTCCTCGGCCACCTGGCGCTGGGCCCGGTCTATCGCGCCCAGTGCGGCGCTGGCCTGCTCAGGAGCGATGTTCTCCACGACGAGACCTCACTTTCCCGTTAGGAAAGTAAGCCTCCTACTTTCCCGGCAGGAAAGTCAAGCGTTGTGGTGAAGGGTGCGCCTAGCCGAGTGGATTCCAGTTGAACCAGCCCCGGGACGTGTCGTAGAGGTTCGTGGGTTCGTCGCACGTCTGGGATGTCGAGATCCGCAGGGCGACGGCATCCGCGCGCGCCGCATAGTCGTCCGCGAGCACCACCAAGATCAGAACCGAAGACAGCATGAGCACGGGAAGAACTCGTCCGCGGCGCACGCGCGAGATGCCCAGTGCTGCCACGGACAGCACGAGGCCGGCCAACAGGAGCCACCGGTTCACGCTCGCTTCCCGGTCGAGTCGTGCGGACAGCCCTACAAGGTCGTCGCAGAGTACGTACGTCTCCGGTCCACCGAACAGCGACAGACCGCGTTCCAGCACCGCGGCCAGCACGATGAACACCCCAAGGGCCGGCAGCAGACTCGGATCGCTCTTTGACCCCGACCCCGCTCCCGCCCCCGAGCCCGTCCTGACCTGCCGCGCAACCCCCATGGCCCCCACCCTTCGACTGCCCGGCGGAACATCCGGCCGAGCCCGGAGATTATCGCCCCCTATGTGTCAGGGCGCGGTGGCCGGAGTCGGTGAACATATGTGGTCAGAGCACTAGCGGCGCGCCAGGCCGTCGACCATCAGGTCGAGCGTGAAGTCGAACCGGTCGTGCCCCTCGCCCGCGGTGAGCTCGGCGGCATGGCGGGTGGTGTGGGGGAAGGTCTCGGCAGGCAGCGCGGTGAACCGGCGCAGCAGTTCATCGCGGTCGAGGACCCACGCAGCGTCGTCCTGCGTCGATCGCCGGCGCGCGATCGACATCTCCAGGCAGTAGCCGGCCACGTACAGGAAGAGGGCGTCGATGGCCCAGGCGGCGGCCTGCGGGGCGACGCCGCCGACGAGCAGGATCGCCAGCATTCCCTCACTGACCCGCACGATCTCGAGGTCGGTGGGGGCCATGGCGAGCGCGGCGCGGGAGATTCCGGGGTACTTCAGGTACTGGTCGCGCATCTGCGCACACACGCCGCGGACCTGATCCCGCCAAGCCGCGGGGTCGGGCTCGGGCAGTACGAGCTCGGCGCACAGCCGCCCGATGAGCAGCTCGTCGAGATCGGCCTTGTTGACCACGTGGGCGTAGAGCGAGGCGGGTCCGGTGTCGAGCGCGCCGGCCAGCCGGCGCATGGTCAGTGCCTCGTAGCCCTCGGTGGCGACGACATCCAGCGCGGTGTCGATGACCTGCTCCACGGTGATCGGGGCCTTGCGGCGCCGCGGCCTGGGGGCGGCTCCGGCGTCGGGGTCAGGGTTCGGCGGCTGGTGGCGCGCCGCGCGTCGCTCTCTCGGGTTCACCGACCCATCATAGCTTGACACGAACGCTGTTCGTGCATAGAACACTGTTCGTGACAGCGAAGATGAACCAGGACATGGACGTGACCGTGGTCGGAGCCGGGCCGGTGGGCCTCGTGCTCGCCGCGGAGCTGGCGCTCTCCGGGGCGAGAGTGCAGATACTCGAGCGGCTGGCCGAGCCGAGCGAGGCGATGAAGGCGGGGGCGATCAACGTGCCGACGGCCGAGGCCCTTGACCGCCGCGGCCTGCTGCCTGCCGCCGAGCAGGTGCAGCGGGAGATGCTCGAGCGAGTGGGGTCGTTCTCCCGCACGGCCGACGACCAGCCGCCCGGTGGCGGCCGACGCGCACCCGGGTCGCGGTTCACCGGGCATTTCGCCGGCATGATCCTCGACGCCGACCTCGTGGACTGGTCCGATCCCGACCTCGCCGCCCACACCGCGGTCGACGGAGGTCGGCTGGTGCCGCAGCGTGAGCTGGAGGAGCTGCTGGCGGAGCATGTCGCGCGACTCGGCATACCGGTGTGCCGCGGGGTGGAGGTCACCGCGCTCGACGACACCGGAGACGGCGTGCTCGTCGGCACCACCGCCGGCCCGGTGCGCACCGGGTGGCTGGTCGGGTGCGACGGCGGGCGCAGCGCCGTACGCCGCCTCGCGGGCATCGACTTCCCCGGCACCGACCCCGAACTCACCGGACACCTGGCGGTCGCCGACATCGCCGACCCTTCGGTGCTCGCCGACGGATGGGTGTGGTCGACCCGGGGGGCGTACCGCTACGGGCCACAGCCCGGGCGGGTGGTCACCGTGGAGTTCGACGGCCCACCCGCCGACCGCTCGGCGCCGGTCACCCTCGAGGAAGTGCAGACCAGTCTGCGCCGGGTCTCGGGCACCGACGTGACGCTGACCGCGCTGCGCGGCGCCGCGACCCGCTGGACCGACAACGCCCGCCAGGCCGCCACTTATGCGGCGGGGCGGGTGCTGCTGGCCGGCGACGCCGCGCATGTGCACTCGCCGTTCGGCGGTCAGGGGCTCAATCTCGGGGTCGGCGACGCGATGAACCTCGGGTGGAAGCTCGGTGCCGTGGTCGCCGGATGGGCACCCGAAGGGCTGCTCGCCACCTACGACGCCGAGCGTCGTCCCCTCGGCGCCTGGGTGCTGGACTGGACACGGGCCCAGATCGGGGTGATGCGCGGGGACGCCACGTCGGCCGCGCTCCGGGAGGTCGTCGCCGATCTGCTGAGCACCCGGGAGGGCACGACCTACGCGGTCAAGAAGATCTCCGGTGTCACACAGCGCATCGACCTGCCCGGCGACCATCCGCTGATCGGCCGGTACGTCCCCGACCTGCGGCTGAGGGACGGCTCCCGGCTGGCCGACCACGGACACGGGGGTGGCTTCCTGCTGCTCGACCGCTCTCCGGACGGTACGTTCGCCCGCCTCGCCGCAGCCTGGGCCGGGCGGGTGTGCAGCGTGGCCGACGGCCACGCGACGCCGACCGGGGTGTTGGTACGCCCGGACGGGGTGGTCGCCTGGGCCTCCGACACCACCGACCTCGCCGCCGTCACCGGCCTCGAGGCCGCCCTGCACCGATGGACCGGCGCGCCGACGTCCTCACCCGAGCACGAGCCGGTGGAGCCGGTGGGGCCGGTGGAGCCGGTGGGGTGAGCCCTCTGTCGTTCGGCCGGCGAACCCGGCGCGGACGGGCCCGGTTGCGGGACACCGTGCGGGCAACGTTCTCGCAACGTGGCGGGGGGTTCGCTGGGCCTGGCCCCTGACCGCTCGATGAGCATGATCGGAGAGGGATCGCCCATGGAGCGCATCGCGCTGACCCCGGCCGCGGCCGAGCTGATCCGCCAACTGCGAGCGGAGCACGGCCCGTTGATGTTTCACCAGTCGGGCGGCTGCTGTGACGGCAGCGCGCCGATGTGTTATCCGCTCGGCGAGTTCCGTACGGGCGGGTCGGATGTGCTGCTCGCGGAGCTGGAGGTGGACGGGGTCGAGGAGCCGGTGGGCTTCTGGATGTCGGCCTCGCAGTTCGAGCGGTGGGCGCATACGCATCTCACGGTGGACGTGGTGCCCGGGCGCGGCAGCGGCTTCTCCCTGGAGGCGCCGGAGGGTGTGCGCTTCCTGATCCGCTCACGGCTGCTGGACGACGCGGCGAGCTGAGCGCGGCGCGCGGCGTTCCCGGGGAGGCGTGACGTTCGCCGGGCGCGTGGCGTTTGCCGGGCGCGTGGCCTGCGCGGCGCGTAGCCTGCGCGGCGCACCGCGTTCACTCAGCCTCAGCTGGCGTCGGCCAGTGCCAGGGTGTGCAGTCGCTCGGGCGGGCCCGGGCGGGCGTAGTACCAGCCCTGGGCGGTGTCACAGCCCAGCCCCCGCAGATGCTCGGCCTGTACGGCCGTCTCCACGCCCTCGACCGTCACCGCGAGGTCCAGCGTGTGGGCGAGCGAGACGATCCCCTCGACGATCTTGACGTCGACCGGATCGGCCGGGGCCCGCTGCATGCCCCGGGTGAAGGAACGGTCCAGCTTGAGCGTGGAGACCGGGAGCCGGCGCAGGTACGACAGGTTGGAGTAGCCGGTGCCGAAGTCGTCCAGGGCGATGTCCACGCCGAGGTCGGCGAGTTGCCGCAGCGGCCGCAGGGCGCTCTCGTCGGCGCCGATGAGGTCGTTCTCGGTGACCTCCAGGCACAGCGCGCTGGGGCACAGCCCGGCGCTCTCCAGAACCGCCACCGTGTCGGAGACCAGCGTGGGGTGGCTCAGCTGGCACGGCGAGAGATTGACGTTGACGCGCAGCGGCTCGCCGTCGTCATCGGCGGCGTCGCGCCACTCCCGCGCCTGCCGGGCGGCCTGCTCCAGCACCCAGCGGCCGAGCGGGACGATCAGCCCGGTGTCCTCGGCGAGCGGGATGAACTGGTCGGGGCCGAGCACGCCGTGCACCGGATGCAGCCAGCGTACGAGCGCCTCCGCACCGCGCACGGTGCCGTCGGTGAGCCGTACCAGCGGCTGGTACTCGATGAAGAACTCGCCCTTCTCCAGAGCGGAGGGCAGCCCGTTGGTGAGGCTGTGGCGGGCGATCACCCGGGCGTTGGAGTCGGCGTCGGCGATCTCGTAGCGATTGCCGCCCGCGGCCTTGGCCCGGTACATCGTGATGTCGGCGCTGCGCAGCACCTCGGCCCGGCCGATCTCCCCGGCCCGGCCGTCGACCACGCCGATACTGGCCCGTACCCGCAGCTCACGGCCCTCGATCCGGACGGGTTCGGCGAGCGCGGCGAGCATCCGGCGGGCCAGCCCGGCGCCGTCGGCCTGCGCCGCGGGGCCGGTGACCAGGGCGAGGAACTCATCGCCGCCGACCCGGGCGAGCAGCTCGTCGGGAGCCTTCACACAGCGCTGGAGGCGTTCGCCCACGGCCTTGAGCATCCGGTCGCCGACGACGTGCCCGAGGCTGTCGTTGACGGCCTTGAAGCCGTCCAGGTCCAGGTAGCACACGCCGAACCGCTCGGCGTCGGCGCCCGCGGCCAGCACCTGGTCCAGCCGCTCCAGGAACAGGGTGCGGTTGGGCAGTCCGGTCAGCTCGTCGTGGGTGGCCTCGTAGCGCAGCCGCTCCCGCAGCTGCCGGTGCTCGGTGATGTCCTCGGCGAGGGCGAGCTGGTACTGCGGGGCGCCGCTGGAGTCGCGCAGCAGGGTGACCGTGAGATTGGTCCACAGCTCGCTGCCGTCGTCGCGGTAGTGCGGCTTCTCGATGCGGAAGTGGTCGCGCTCCCCGCTGACCAGCTCGCGGTAGAGCTCGTGGGCGCCCGGTACGTCGTCGGGGTGGACGAACTCGGTGACGTTACGGCCGGGGCGGAAGAAGTCCATCCCGCCGAACATCCGGGCCATGGCGTCGTTGACGACGAGCACCTCGCCGTCGAGTCCGGCGATGCCCACGCCGATGACCGCGCCCTCGAAGACGGCCTGGAACTTGGCCTCGCTCGCGTGCAGCGCCTTCTCGGCCTCGGTCCGGGCGGCCAGCGCGGCCCGCGAGATGGCCTCCTGCTCATCGCGCTCGCACTTGCGCAGCTCGCGGACGAACCCGGCGGCGAGGGCGTGCTGCAGCCGCACACAGCGGGCGCGGGCCTCCTCCTCGGCCAGGGGCTCGTGGCCGGGCGCGTCGGGCAGCTCGGCGGACGACGAGCAGGACACCAGGTGCGCGTCGATGACGCCCAGGATGGCGGGCAGCGCCTCGGGCTCGGTGCACTGGGCGTTCACCAGCGCGGCCCCGACCGCGTACGCCGCCTCGGTGTCGAAGGGAGAGCCGCGCAGGGCGGCGCTCAACCGGTGGGCCAGCGGCAGCAGATAGACCTCGAACTCGTCGGGGGTCATCGTCGTGGCCGCCAGCGGGTGGACGGCCCGGCACCAGATGCCCGCGAACCGCCTCAGCAAATCGTTCTCCGTGGGGGCGGGGTGCCCGGCGGCGTCCCCGGCGCCGCGGTCACATCTCGGCCCGCCCGATTCGGAGGTCATATCGCGCGCTCCCCCGGGCAGCCGCCATGGGCTGAGTCCCTGTCGCATGCCGCGTCCTCGCCTGTGGCGTCGATGCCCTCCGGCCGCCAGGCGGCTTCCACGTCCTGCACTTCCTTCGCCCTCTTCCGGCTTCCGGGGCCGCCCTCGGGTCGTCCGCGTCCTCGGGGAAGTTGAGCACGACGAAGAGCGGCACGGCAACCCGCTGCTGAGGCGAGATTACTGATCAACCGTTCGATGGGGAAAGGAAAAACGGAAAACTTCAATCCGGATCTGATCATGGAGACGTGCGCCGCAGGAGGGTGTCGAGCACCTGTCACGGGCATCTGCCAGCGGCGCGATCCCCGCGCTGACCTCGACCCTCCAGAGGGCGGGCCATTGAAAGCGGCTCCGCTGGACCCGTCAGGATCCGCCTGCTGACGTGCCGCCAACCTTGCCCGTGGACCGTCGAATTGGGAAATCCATCACGTCCGCGCGCTCGGCCGCCACACCGGGCGAGGAGACGGGACACACGTCCATCCGGCCCGTCCGCTCCCCCTCCGGGCCCGTCCGCCGCACCCAGGAGAGCGAAGCTCCCGCACCATTTTCTCCCTCATGCGGTGAATTGCCATGAAGTGGGTACTCGGGCGGGCGGATCGCGGATCCCTCGAGACGCCATCTCGAGAAGGCATGAGGACGCACAGGACACATGAGGACGCACGGAGTGACCCCAATGGCCCTACCAGGCGCCGCCCACGATCTGCTGCTGGACCGCTGTCTGACCCTGTTCACCAGCTTCGACGGGATCGACGGCCAGGACGGGGCGGAGATACTGCGCCGGGCGATGGCCCAGGTCAGCGCGGTCGGAACCGGCCACGCCGAGGCGGGATACCTACGGCTCGGCGAGGGCCTGGTCCGCTGTCCGCACGACGGTCAGCGAGCCACCGAGGCCCTGGACGCGCAGGTGAGGGAGCTGGCCGGACGGGACGGGCCGGTGCGGCTCCCCCGGCGGGCCTGGGGCTGGGCCTTCGGGCTGCGCGCACCAGACGGGCCGCGCGAACCGGATGGGCCATGCGAGCCAGGCGGGCCCCATGCCCCGGACGGCCTGCACGGCGCCCTGGTCGTGAGCTACCGCGACCGGCCCGGCGAGGACGAACGGCTGCTGCTCACCCTGCTCGTACGGCAGACCGCCGCGGCCCTGTGCTCCGCCGCCGCGCACCACCGTGAGCGCGCCCAGGCCCTGGAGCTGCGCCGGGCGTGGGACGAGCGGAAGGCGATACGGCGGCGGCTGGACTCCTCGCTGACCGACCTCTCCCAGCTACGGGAGGTGCATGACGCCCTGGCCCGCTCGGCCGCCCACGGCGACGGCGAGGACGGGATCGTCCGCACGCTGTACCGGATCACCGGGCTGGCGGCAGCCGCCGAAGACCGGTTCGGCAACCTCCGGGCCTGGGCGGGGCCCGGCCGCCCGGACCCCTACCCCAAGCCCGATCCGGCGCAGCACGAGGAGCTGCTGCGCGAGGCCGCCCGCAGGCCGCGTCCGGTGCGGGTGCGGGACCGGCTGACCGCGGTGGCGGATCCGCGCGGCGAGGTGCTGGGCGTGCTGTGCCTGGTGGACCCGGACGGCCGGGCCGATGAGCGGGCCGTTCGGGCGCTGGACCACGCCGCGACCTCGCTGGGCCTGGAGCTGGCCCATCTGCGCGAGCTGGCCGAGGTGGAGCTGCGGCTGCGGCGGGAGCTGGTCGACGATCTGCTCTCGGGCGCGGACGACATCAGCGCGTACGCCCGCGCGGAGGCGGTCGGCCACGATCTGCACGGTCCGCACCATGTGATCGTGGTGCGCTGGAGCGACCGTCCGGCCGACGATGTGTTCCTGAAGTCCGTGAGCCGGGCGGCCACGGGCATGGGCCTGCGGATCCTGCCCGCCCTGCGCTCGGACGCGGCGGTCCTGGTGGCCCAGAGCGCACCGGGCGAGCGGTCGCTGCACTCGGCACTGAGCCGTGAGCTCGGCACGGACAGCGGGGCGATCGGGGTGGGCGCCTCCTGCGACACCCCGCACGAGGTGCCCCGCTCGTACCAGGAGGCGCTGCGGGCGCTGGAGGTGCGCCGCCGTTCCAACAGCGCGAGCGGCATGACGTTCTACGACGACCTGGGGCTGTACCGGATCCTGCGCACCGGGAGCGACCACCGGGAGGTGGAGGGGTTCGTCCGGGAGTGGCTGGGCCCGCTGATGGACTACGACGCCCTGCACCACACGGACCTGGTGGAGACCCTCTCCCAGTACTTCGACCGTGGCGGCAACTACAGCGAGACGGCCGCGGCGCTCGTGATCCACCGCTCGACCCTGCGCTACCGGCTGCAGCGCATCCGCGAGATCAGCGGAATCGATCTCGCGGACGTGGACAGCAGGCTCAACCTCCAGGTCGCCACCCGCATTTGGAAGGTCATGCGCAGCGGCCCCGAGTGAGCGGTGCGCCACCGGGCACCCGTGACCGACGCAACGGCACCACACGACGAGGCGGGATGGGCAATGAGCGACAAGAACGAGAGCGTGGCACGCACCCTGCTCGACCAGCAGGGCACGACCTTCGCCGCCCAGGCCGGGATCAAGCTCCGCGACACCCCCGGCCCGCTCTACCAGCTACTGGTCCTCGCGCATCTGCTGTCCGCGCGGATCAGCTCCGATATCGCCGTCGCCGCCGCCCGCGCCCTCTTCGACGCCGGGATGCGCGACCCGCGGCGGATGGCGGAGGCCACCTGGCAGCAGCGGGTCGACGCGCTGGGCGAGGGCGGCTACCGGCGTTACGACGAGCGGACCGCCACCCAGCTCGGTGAGGCGGCCGAGCTGGTGAACCGCGAGTACGGAGGCGACCTGCGGAGGATGCGCGAGGCCGGGGACCCGAAGAAGCTGCTGCCGGAGATCAAAGGCATCGGGCCCGCCGGGGTGAACATCTTCCTGCGCGAGGTGCAAGGCGTCTGGCCCGAGTTCGCCCCGTACTTCGACCGCAAGGCGCTGGAGGGCGCCGAGCGCGTCGGGCTGCCGAAGAGCGCGGGGTCGCTGGGACGGCTGGTGGCCGAGAAGGATCTTCCCCGGCTGGCCGCGGCCCTGGTCCGCGTCGCGCTCCACGCCGACGCCGCTCGCGAGGTGCGCGCCGCCGCGTAACGCGTCGAGGCGCCACATAACGCGTCCAGCCTCCGCGCAACGCGTCCAGCCGCCGCCTGACACGTTCAGGTGAGGACCTGCGAGCGGCCGACGCGGGCAGCACGGTCACCCAGGGGCGGGCGCAGGCTGAAGCCCTCCCGGATGGCCGCCGGTGACATCCTCCGCGTGTGGGCGCGTCGGGCTGCGGGCGCGCCGGACCCGGGTGGTGCTGTCGGCCCTCGGTATCGCGATCGGCATCGCCACGATGGTGGCGGTGGTGGGTCTCTCCGCCTCCAGCCGGGCCGATCTGATGGCCCGGCTGGACTGGCCGGGCACCAATCTGCTCACCGCCGAGGCCGGCGAGGACACGATGGGGAACGGTGTCGTCCTGCCGAAGAACGCCGTCTCGACGGTCGAACGCATCGGCCCGGTGCGGCACGCCACGGCGACGGGCGAGGTGGACACCCGTAATCCGGCGCAGCGATGTGGTGCCGGAGGAGCGGACGGCCGGGGTGACCACCCAGGCCGCCCGGCCCGATCTGCCGGAGGCGCTGGGCGCCGAGGTGGACCAAGGCGTCTGGCCGAACTCCGCCAACGAGCGGCTGCCGGTGCCCGTGCTCGGCTCAATCGCCGCCACGCGGCTCGGGGCTCAGGGCCGCGTACTCATCCTCCGCGTCCAGCAGATCCAGGAGATAGGTGCCGTAGCCGCTCTTGACCAGTGGCTCCGCCAGCTTCCGGACTTGAGTGGCGTCGATGAACCCGGTCCGCCAGGCCGCCTCCTCCACACACCCCACCTTCAGGCCCTGGCGCTGCTCCAGCACCCGGACGAACTCGGCGGCCTCGACCAACGACCCGAAGGTGCCCGTGTCCAGCCATGCGGTGCCCCGGTCCAGCACCGTGACCCGCAGATCGCCCTGGTCCAGATAGGCTGAATTCACTCCGGTGATTTCCAGCTCACCACGGACACTGGGCCTCAATTCCTTGGCGATCTTCACGACTCGATTGTCATAGAAATACAGCCCCGGAACGGCGTAACGGGACTTGGGTTGGGCCGGTTTCTCCTCGATGGAACGGACCTTGCCCTCGCCATCGAAGTCGACCACGCCATATGCTCTGGGGTCGGAAACCGGATAGGCGAACACCCGGGCACCCTGGACGCAGGTATGGTTCCGTAGCTGCGTTCCCAGTCCGGTGCCGTGAAAAATATTGTCGCCCAGGATCAGGGCCACGGACCGCTCTCCAATGAATTCCTCGCCGAGAATGAACGCCTGAGCCAGCCCTTCGGGTTTGGGCTGGGACGCATAAGCGAGCTCGAGTCCCCATTGGGAGCCATCGCCGAGCAGGCGCCGGAAGGCCGGCTGGTCCTCCGGTGTGCTGATCACCAGGATCTCTCGAATCCCGGCCAGGACCAGTGTCGACAGCGGATAATAGACCATCGGCTTGTCATAGACGGGCATGAGTTGCTTGGACACTGCTTTAGTGATCGGCCAGAGCCGTGAGCCGGTACCACCGGCGAGAATGATGCCGCGCATGGAGTGCCACTACCTATGATCGCCGGACTCTTGATCGCGACCGAGCCGGGTCGGACTCGCGGTGCTGCGACGGGGCGTGAGTGTTTTCCTCACGCCCCCGTCTCCGCTACCAGGGGCTACCAGGGCCAATCGCCGCAGAGGGCGAAGCCGTCGCACTGGCTCGGCTCGGATCGGCGGTCGCCCAGGCTGCGCAGCAGCCTCTCCAGATAGTCGTCCGGGGACTCGGCGGCGGCCGGGCTGTCCCAAGGGGCGTCCGGGCCGGCCCAGGGGGCGTCCGATTCCTCGGCGGCCTCCAGTTCTCTGGAGGCGTCCAGTTCTTTCGTCACGTCGCTCAACGTCGGGCCTTCCGTTCCGCGGAGCCGCTGGGGCTCGAATGGCGGCCCGGAAGGCCGAGCGTGCAGGCCGCGGACACAACGGCCGTACGGGTGGCGGCGATCGGCGTGACACCGCGCACGGAGATTCCGGCGGTCGCCATCTCCGCGCCGAGCTCGTCCGGGCCCGGCAGGAAGCCCGAGCCGTTCGCCAGCCAGTCGATCGCGGAGGCGGCCTCCTCCGGCGACGGCGCACCCGCTGCCGTACCGGGCAGGAAGTCGTGCACCACGACCGGGTCGCCCTCCGCCAACGCCGCCCGGACCCGGCCCAGCAGCTCCGCCCGCGCCGAGGCGTCGAGCAGGTGCAGGACGTGTGACAGCAGCGCGCAGTCGTGCCCCGCCGGGACGGGGTCGCCGCGCAACTCCCATGGCTCCAGGGCGATCCGGTCGTCCAGCCCGGCGTCCGCCACCGCGCGGGCGGTGTGCTCCAGCATCTCCCGGCGGTCGTACACCGTGGCTCTCAGACGCGGATACATCCGGCACAGCAGGATGGCGTAACCACCGCTGCCGCCCGCCAAGTCGGCCAGGTGGGCGCGGTCGCGCCACAGCGGCAGCCGGGCCAGGTGCGGTGCGCTGGCCCGGGCGCCGCGCAGCATGGCCTCGGCCAGCGCGCCCACATAGCGGTCGTCGATCTCCGGCGGGCGACGGTGCCCGCGCAGCGCGGCGACGATCCCGGTGCCGTTCAGATGGTCTCGGGTGGCCCATCCCTCGATGCGCAGCAGGGGCAGCGCCCCGCTCGTCACCTCGGTGTGGAGGGCCTCGTCGAGCGCGAAGTGATCACCATTCCGAGTGAGAATTCCATTCCATACCAGAACGGTGAGGAAATTATATGCCATGGTCCGGTCAATCTTGGCCCGGTCGGCGATCTCGGTCGGAGTCAGAGGTTCTCGCGCGAGTTCCGTGAGCAACCCCAGCTCGTCCGCGGCTTCGATCATGGCCAGAATCTTTCTGGCACGGACCAACTCATCCAGAGCGTGAATGCCAGCCTCCCCCGTAGTCCCCCGTAACTACAGGGCAGAGTCTGTATCACATAAAAATCCATGTCAAGGTCTTGGATGTCGACTGGAGATCGACAGAAGATCGGCACCCGGCCGGGCCGTTCCAGCGTTATGTCTGTGCTCCGACAAGAAAGGGCTTCCCTGGGTTGCCGCCCTGCTCAGCACCCTAGTGGAATCGAAAGTTCCGCTTCCGAAAGAAGGTTCAAATCTTTGGAAAGCCGGGGCCGCGGCGCTCGACATTACCTCGATTTACGGCAGGCCGAGATCGCGGGTAACGCCACCATCGGGCGATGACCGCGCTTTCTCCGGTACCGATCCCCAACGGTTTTACGCTATCGTCGCTCCGCCAGAACATTGACTGGCCGAATCGATCGAAGGAGTATTCCGGTGAGTGTGAAGTTTCTGGGTCTTCGAACGGTTGTCTACCCGGCGCGCGACCTGGAGGCCGCCAAGCTCTGGTGGAACTCGACCCTCGGTCATGAGCCCTACTTCGACGAGCCGTTCTATGTCGGCTACGACGTCGGCGGCTACGAACTCGCGCTCGACCCCGACGGCGACCCCGACGAAGGCCCGATCGTCTACTGGGGCGTGGACGACGTGTCCGACGTCGAGGCGCAGTTGCTCGCCGCGGGCTGCGAGTCCCGCTCGTCCTGCCGCGAGGTCGGCGGCGGCATCGAGGTCGCGGTCGTGCGCAACCCCACCGGCGATCTGATCGGCCTCATCTACAACCCGCACTTCCAGGCCGCGTGACCACACCCCGGGCCGGGCGTCAGCCGCGGGCGGCCGGTGCCGCGCCGCCCGGCCCCGGCGTCGCACGGCCCGGGTCGGTGGGTCAGACCCGCGAACCGACGGCCGTACGACGGATCTCGCGGGCGAACGCCCCCAGCCGCTCCAGCCCCTCCGCGACCACCGCCGGGTCCGTCGCGTAGGTGATGCGGACGTGTCCGGGGGCGCCGAAGGCGGTCCCGGGGACGAGGCCCACGCCGGTGGTCTCCAGGAGCCGGTCGCAGAAGTCGTCGGCCGTGGCCAGTGGCCGTCCGCCGTGGTCGCCGCCGAGGAGGCGGGAGATCTCGGGGAAGAGGTAGAACGCCCCGGTCGGCAGCGGGCATGCGATGCCGTCGATCGCGGTCAGCCGAGCGTGGGCGATATCGCGCCGCTCCCGATACCCGGCCAGCCGCCGCCACGGTACGTCGTCGAGCGCGCCGAGCGCCGCATGCTGCGCGACGGCGGCCACGTTCGAGGTGGACTGGCTCTGGATGCGCCGGACGAGGGCGCTGATCGCGGGGGACGCCACCGTGTAGCCGACCCGCCAGCCCGTCATGGCGCATGACTTGGACACTCCGTTGACCAGCACGGTCCGCTCCCGGAGGGCGGGGAACGCGGTCATGCTGGGCGCGGTGCCCTCCTCGTAGAAGAAGTGCTCGTAGATGAGGTCCTCGACCACATACAGGTCGTACCGCTCGACGACCGCGGCGAGTTCGGCCAGCTCACGCTCGGTGTAGGTCGCGCCGGTCGGGTTGCCGGGGCTGTTGAGGACGACGGCCTTGGTGCGCGCGGTGACGGCCTCCTCGAGCCGTGCGGCGGTGAGCTTGTACCCGGTGTCGGCGTGGGTGGGCACGATCACGGGAGTCGCGCCCACCGCCCGCACCTGCTCGGGGTAGGTCACCCAGTAGGGAGCCGGGACGATCACCTCGTCGCCCTCCTCGCACAGCACGAAGAACGCGTTGTACAGCGCGTGCTTGGCCCCGGCCGACACCACGATCTGGTCCGGCCCGACGTCCAGGCCGTTCTCCTCGTGGAGCTTGCGCTGGATGCGGGCGCGCAACTCGGGCAGCCCGGCGACGTCGGTATAGCGGTCGACACCCGCCGCGAGGGCGCGCAGCGCGGCGGTGCGGCCGCCCTCCGGCATGGCGAAGTCGGGCTCTCCGACGCACAGGTTCAGCACTCGCTCGCCCGCGCGGACGCGTTCGTTGAGCCGTGCGTTCAGCGACAGGGTGGGCGACGGGCGGATGGCTGTGGCGTGGCGGGACAGGGCCTTCATGCTGACCTCTCGGCGGTGGGCGATGACCGGATGCGGGTGCGGAGCGCCGCGGGTCGCCTGCGGCTCCCGACACCGCCGGCCGGGCGGCTGCCACCCGGCCCAACTCAGTCCATAAGATGCGATGACTATAGTGATTGTCAACGTTTGTTCGGTTTGCTCGGAAGATTATCCGGGACCGCCGGGAGGGGTCCCGGGCGAGGGGCCTGCCGCCCCTCAGGCACCTTGACTTTAGTTAATCAAGGGGCCTAGAGTCGCCACATCCGCCTGCCAGCGTCGTCGGTGTTCCGGAAGGCGGCCTCTCGATGTCCGCCAAGGTGCAGGGGGGATGCGGGCGTGTCGGAACAGGAATCGGGGGCGGAGGCCGCTTCGGTCGGCCCGTTCCCCTCAATCGGCTCGGAGCGAGACCCTGAGGCGACCGCCGCGGCGCTCGCGGACGCGGTCTCCGCCGGCTGGTCCTGCGTCGTTACCGTGGGTGTCCCGCTCTGCTCGGATGGGACCAACGCCTGGTTCGGGTCGGGGATTTACGACCCCTTCAGCGAGCGCACGCTGCTCACGCCGCCCGAGGGACTCAGCGCGGAGGGAGAGTCCGATCTGCGCTTCGCGCAGGCCGTTGCCGAGCGGCTGCGGGCGCTGCCGACAGCCGGGCCCGGTTCGGTGACCTTCTCGCTCTCGATCTTCGACGGCAAGATGGTCCACGGCATCGGGCGCGCGGCGGCGCGGCGCATGCACTCCAACATCACCGCACACCCCGAGGAGTTCCTGCCCCCCGCCGCGCTGGCCCTGTACCACGCGGTGGGCGGGCGGCTCGCGTTCGACTTCTCCCTCAACTACCGCAAGCTCGGCGACCGTTTCGTGGATCGGCTGCGCGGCGAGGTGCGTCCGGTCATTCCGTCCGTGCCCACGGGGCGGCTGATCGATCTGTTCCTCGGAACGGGCTGTGTCCCGCTCCGGCGCGTGGACGCCTCGCAGCCCACCCCCGGGATGGGCCAGGTGCTCTGCGCGACGCCGAATACGCTCTCGGTCGGTCAGCACCTGGCCGACCTCTCGCCGCTCGACGGGCGCGGCCGCATCCAGACCGGCCCGGAGGCCGTTCCGCTGACCAATGAGAACGGCGCCTATATATGTGAGGTGACCGCGATCGGGCGGCTGCTGGCGATGCTCGCCCACGCCCCTGCCCCCGCGGACGGCGGCGGCGTTCTCACGCTCAGCGTCCTCAACACCCGCGACCCGGGAAACCACAAGATCCACCGGATGAGCTGGTCGGCGGGCGAACTGGTCACGGCGTTGCTGCCCTATCTGCAGCCGGATTCCTGGGCGCGCCGGCCCCTGGTGCACTGGGCCTCGGTGACGGACGGCGAGACCTCCGCGGCCATCGGCTCCGCCCCCGACACCCTGGCGCGGCAGGGTTTCCTGGCCGACCTCAGGGCACGGATCCAGCGGTCGTCCTCGCCGCGCCGCCGCGAGGAAATCATCGCGGGTGAGCTGGAGCGCATCCGGATGAGGGTGCAGAACGCCGATCCCGCCAAGGCGCCCCTGCTGTTCCTCTACGGGCCGGGCGACTACGACAGCTACCGGGCATCCGGTGTGCCCGCGCCGGACGGCACGAGCGCGGCGTCGGACGGAGTGAACCACCAGGCGCCCGACACCGCGCTCTCACAGAGCTGCTTCCTGAACTGATCAGGCGACACATTCCGCTCAGATGAACAGTTTCGCCCAGGCGGCCAGTTCGGCTCAGGCGACCAGTTCCGCGATGATCCGGGCGGCGGCCTCCGGCCGGTATTCGCGGCGAATCCGGCCGGCGACGTCTTTCGCGGCCGACCGGTAGCTGTCGTCCGTGAGCAGCCGCTGGAGTTCCGCTCGGAGAGCGGCCACGGACGCATCGAGTCGAAGGTGACGGCCCACGCCCAGATCGGCGGCCCGGCGGGCGTTGTTGAACGCGTCCTGCTCGAAGGGGAGCACCAGCATGGGGACCCCGAAGGCCAGACCCCGTACGAAGGTGCCATGACCGCCGAGCGTCACCAGGACGGAGCTTTCAGGGAGCAGCTCCTCGATGGGCCGATATCCCGACGCGCTGACATTTCCCGGCAGTTCTTCTTCCTGGACGACTCCACCGATGAAGTGGAATGCGGCGTCGATTCCCTCGGCGGCCTCCAGGAGCGAACGCACCAGCTTCGGTTGAGCGGAATGCGGTGTGGTCGACAGGCTGATCAGAACGCGGCGAGGATCACCCGTGTCCTCCGCCCGCTCTTGTGGTGGCGCGAAACCCGGACCCACGTAATGGACGCGCTCGGGGACCGCGTCCGCCGCCGGGTCCGCCGTGGGAAAGGTCGCCACCATGCACCGGTCCGCCCGTGTGTACTGGTCCCTCGCGGCATTCAGTGGCGCCAGCCCCCAGCGGGCCCGCACATCGTTCAACTCCGGAAGCGCCTTCTCGGTCATGCGTTCGAACAGTGGAACGAAGGGCCCGTTGCGCATCGTCTCGTGCGAGGGTTCGCCGACGGACATGGGATAGATCGCGTTCATGAACACGATCCGTGGCAGTCCGAGGTGCTCGGCCGCCATGAGCGCTCCGGGCAACACATAGTCGGCCACCACCACCTGCGCATGGGTGTCCCGAGCCGCGTCGGTCACGTCCTGGCACATCTGTGACGCGGGTCCGTACATCACCCGGTCTCTGATCAACTGTGCGGCGTGCGCGGGAGAAGTGGCCTCGCCGATCCGCAGGAGGTCGCCCTCCGGTGTGCGCGGGTCATGGACCGGGGAGTGGTGGAACTCGCGGAACGCCGCACCGGTGGCTTTGGCCCGGTCCCTGACGGAGGGGTTGCTCAACACCGTGACCGCCGCCCTCCGGGCGATCAGGTCGCGGACGAACAGCAGCGACGTCCCCACATTGCCCCCGCCGTCCCAGAGGACGAACAGGACGCGCTTGCCGGCCGGCGCTCGGACGCTGCCGGAGGGCGGGGTCGCGACGGCTGACGGGGATGGCTCGGACGCATGGTGATTCTCTGTCACTCGCCAGGTTCCTCTCGCAACGGCGACTTCAGTCACGGCGGCACCCTGGGTCTCAGTATCGAGTGGTTGTTGACTAAAGTCAACCACACTGTATCTTTGAGTCAACGCCCTTGGGAACAGTGAGCGGGAAGCGGTCACCGTGAGGAAGGAGCCCCATGGACATCATCGGAAGCGGCTTCCTCGCCAGGAACCTCGCGCCCATCGCGGCGTCCCATCCCGGAGTGGTGGTGGCCGCCTTCGGGGTGTCGTTCGCCGCCGGAATCCCCGAAGCCGACTTCGCCAGGGAGGCCGCGCGCCTGTACGCACTGATGCGGCGCTGCGAGCGGCGCCGGGAGAAGCTGGTGTTCTTCTCCACGGCGTCGTCGGCCATGTACGCGGTGCCCGGGGAGGCCGGCCGGGAGGACGGGCCCGTCTTCCCCTCGACCGCCTACGGCAGGCACAACCTGGCGCTGGAAGCGGTCCTGGCCGCGTCCTCCATCGACCACCTCGTGCTGCGGCTCGCCCATGTCGTCGGTCCGGCGCAACCGGCCCATCTGCTGGTGCCGGCCATGGTGCGACAGGTCCGCTCCGGCGCGGTCCGGCTCTACCGGGGCGCACGGCGGGATCTCATCGATGTGACCGACCTGGTGACGGCCATGGACCGGCTGCTCACCGCGGGCGTCGGCCGCACCGTTGTCAACGTCGCCTCCGGCACGGCGGTGCCCATCGAGCTGCTCGTGGACCATATCGAAGCGGAGCTGGGCGTCCGGGCGGTCCGCACCTACGTCAGCGACGCGGTGAGCCAGCCGGTGTCCACCGCCAAACTGCACGCTCTGGTGCCGGAGATGGCCTGGACCCGCGACGAGAACTACTACCGACGAGTTCTCGACACATACCTCTGGGAATACGCCACGGTCGAAACAGCCAAGGGATGATTCATGACCGATGTCGAGCACAGGAACCCGCGGCTCCTGCCACACGAGTCGGCGCAGGAGAAGGAGGTGCGGGAGCGGCTCACGAAACTGCTGACCGAGACGCCCATTCCGCCCGTATATCTGATCGACAACCTTCCGGTGTATCTCCGCCGCCATCAGCTCGCGGATCTGCTGACGATGGACGCGCTGTACCGGATGCTCCCCGAGATCCCCGGCGTGATCATGGAGTTCGGGGTGCTGCACGGACGCCATCTGGCCACCCTCGCCGCGCTGCGCGGCCTGTACGAGCCGTACAACTCCTACCGCCGGATCATCGGTTTCGACACCTTCACCGGATTTCCCGAGCTCTCCGAGATCGACCAGGTGAGCCCGAGTGCGGCGGTCGGCAGGTTCGCCGTCCCCGACAACGAGGTGGACCATCTGCGTGAGGTGCTCGCCGCGCATGAGGCGGGCGACCCCATTCCGCATGTCCAGCGGACCTTCGTGGTCCAAGGAGACGTCCGGGAAACGGTCCCGCGCTATCTGGCGGAGAATCCGGAGACGGTCATCGGAATGGCCTTCTTCGATCTCGACCTGTACGAGCCGACGCGTGAGGTGCTCCAGGCGATCCGCCCCCATCTCGCCAAGGGCAGCATCGTGGCCTTCGACGAGCTCGGGCATCCCCGGTGGCCCGGGGTGACCGCCGCGATCCGCGAGACCCTGGGCCTGGACCATATGACGCTGCGGCAGCTCCCGTTCCGCGAGCAACCGGTGATCTATCTGAAGTGGGGCGAGTGAGCCCGAAGCGCCGGGCGGGGCGAGCGGATGGTCAGGCGGGGCGCAGCCGGCGGGGCAGCGACGCCACCACGATCTCGTAGGACTGCCCGAGCAGTTCGCGCACCTCTTCAGCTTCGAGGCCGCCGCTCAGCAGCACGGTGACCCAGTGCCGCTTGTTGAGGTGGTAGCCGGGCAGCACGGTGTCGGGGTGCTGGGCGCGCATCGCGAGGACCTCGTCGGGCGGCAGCTTCACGCTGACACGAGGCGGTACGGCGCCCTCGCTGAGAAGGGCGAAGATCTTGCCGCCGACGCGGTAGACGGCCGGCGAATCGCCGAAGGGGAAGTCCTCGGCCGCGCCGGGCAGGGCGAGGCAGTGCGCGGTGACGTCGTCCGGTTTCACGGTGCGAGCCTATCCACGGGCGGTGGCACCCGGACGGCTATTGCGGCCGGACGCCGACGGCGATGAGGCTGCTGGCGTCCAGGTGGGAGTGGCCGGCGGCCGCCATGTCGGCGTGCAGCCGGTCCCGGACGCGGCCGAGCTGTTGTTCGTCCATACCGAGCACAAAGCGGCGCGGCGCCGCGCCGAGCAGGAACATCCAGGCGTCGTCGCCGAGCAGGGGAACGCGGTAGTCGACCCGGTGCACCGCGACGTCCACGAGCCCGAGGGAGCGCAGCCAGGCGGCGAGCCCGTCGGCCGAGTCCACTCGGGTGCGCGGGTCGGGGGCGGCCGGCGGTGCGGGCAGCGGGCGGACCGCGGAGGCGGCCTCGCGTGCGCGGCGGACCATGCTGTCCATCCCGCCGCCGACCCAGGTGCTCAGGGCTATCCGGCCGCCGGGGCGCAGCAGGTCCACCAGGTGGCGGGTGCCGGCTTCCATGTCGGGGAAGAAGAACACGCCGTAGCAGCACTGGACGAGGTCGTAGGGCGCGTCCGCGCGCCATGCGGTGACGTCGCCGCGGTGGAACCGCAGATGGGCGAGACCTTGCCGGTCCGCCTCGGCCCGGCCCTGGTCCAGCAGGGCGCCGGCCATGTCGACGGCGTCGACATGGCCCGTGGCACCGACGGCGCGGGCGGCGGGGAGGGCCGACGCGCCGGAGCCGCAGCAGGCGTCCAGGACCCTCTCCCCCACGCGGGGCCGGGAGACGCCCGTGGCGAGCGCCCCCAGCGGCCCCCACAGCCGCGAATACCAGGAGGCGAACTCGCGGCGGGTCTGGCTGAACAGCGCGCCCACCGGGAGGGTGGGCACGGCGGATATGACGGTCATGGTGTCTTCGAGTCCTTCCAGTTCCACCAACGCAGCTTTTCCGGCTCCCTGCCGCCCTCGGCGTAGTACACGGCGCACCGGAAGACGTAGAGCATGCAGCGGTCCACATACGCCCCTTGTTCGAGCATCAGCCGGTCGTACAGTTCCTCGGGGTCCTGACCGACGAGTTCCTCGACGCGGTGGATGCCCATGCCGTGCAGGTCGCCCTCGACGGCCTTGCCGACGCCGGGGATCTGCCTCAGGTCGCTCTCCATGCGCGTGCTCCTCACTCTCCCAACGCGCGGTCGCGCATCGCGAGCGACAGTACGAGAGCGAGCAGCAGGACGGGCACCGCGACGAAGAAGACGGTGCCCAGCGAGTCGGCGTAGGCCTCGGTGAAGCCCTGCCGCAGGTTCTCGGGGAGCTTGTCGAGCGCGTCGGCGGTCAGGTTGGTCATGGACTGGGCGCTGTCGCCGGGCACGTGCCGGGGCAGTTCGGTGGCCAGCCGCGCCGAGAACACCGCGCCGAACGCCGAGATCCCGAAGGAGGCCCCGACCAGCCGCGCGTAGGTGACCGTCGCGGTCACCGCACCGATCTGGGCGGGCGGCGCACAGCCCTGTACGGCCACCATGAACACCTGCATCGACAGGCCGGAGCCGACGCCGAGCAGCACCGAATAGACCACCACGAGCGGCCAGGGGGTGTCGGCGTCCATGGTGGACAGCAGATACGACGCCAGCGCCGCGACGGCCATGCTGGCCACCGGGAACCAGCGGTACTTCTTGGTCTCCGCGATCCGGCGGCCGACCAGGGTGGAGGCGACGAGCAGGCCGAACATCATCGGGATCAGCAGCAGGCCGGAGGTGACGGCCGAGGCGCCCGAGGCGGCCTGCAGGAAGAGCGGCAGGAAGTTGACGGTGGCCAGGATCGCGAATCCGGCCAGCATGGTGATCGTGTTCGACAGCACGAAGGTGGAGTTGCCGAACAGGCTGAGCGGGATCATCGGTTCGGCCGCGCGCCGCTCCACCACGATCCACGCCGGGATGAGCACGACGATCGCGACGATCAGCGCGATACCGCGCGTGGACAGCACCGCGTCCAGGCTGCCGACGCGCCCCGCCAGCAGCGCCACGCAGACCGACAGGGCCGCCAGCAGCGCGGCACCCGTGTAGTCGATCTTCGGTCGGCCTCGGGTGGCCGCGGTCGGCAGCAGGAACGCCACCACGGCGAGGGTGAGCAGGCCGAGCGGCAGATTGACGTAGAACACCCAGCGCCAGCCGATCGCGTCGGTGACGGCGCCGCCGACGAGCGGGCCGGCGACGCTGGCGACGGCGAACACGCTGGTGGAGTACCCGGCGTACTTGGCGCGCTCGGCGGGCTCGAAGAGCTGGCCGATGAGCGAGAAGGAGGCGACCACCAGCGCGCCGCCGCCGATGCCCTGGATCACCCGGAAGGCGATCAACTGGCTCATGTTCCCGGCCAGTCCGCACAGCATCGACCCGGCGATGAACACCATGACGCCGCCGAGGTAGACCAGGCGGTGGCCGAACAGGTCGCCGAGCTTGCCGCCGACGATGGTGGTGATGCTGAGCGTGAGCCCGTACCCGGTGAACACCCAGGCGAAGTGTTCGAGTCCGCCCACGTCGTGCACGACGCTCGGCAGGGCCGCGGCGACGACGGACTGGTCCAGGGTGGACAGCAGCATCCCGAGCAGGATGCCGCCGAAGACCCACAGCCGACGGCTGAGGCTTGGGGGGCCGCCGCCGGGGCGGGCGCCGTCGTTTCAGCGGTCACAGGGCTACTCCCTTGGGGGGTTCGGCGGTCGCCGGGCCGGCCCAGTGGAGGGAGGGGACCGGATCGGCGGACCGGGAGTCGAGCGGGCGGTCCTGGACGTAGGCGAGGCCCAGCCGCAGCGCGGTCTCGGCTTTGGCCAGTTCACCGCCCAGGTAGCCCGCGTGGGCGGGGTCGTCGGTGAGTCCGTGGGCCACCACCGCGAGGGTGAGGGCGGTCGCGCTGCGGCTGCGCAGTTCGTGCCCGCTCGCCAGGTCGTCGCCGTAGTGCCGCAGCACGATCCGGCCGGCCGGGCGGTCGAGGGAGATGACGAAGCAGCCGGACCCGGCCGAGGCGATCGGACGGACCCGGCCGACCGCGGCCAGCGGCACCAACCGGGGCGTGCTGGCCGCCAGTTCCTCCCCCAGGACACCGGCCACGCCGTCATCGCCGTTCACATCGTCCGCACCGTCCGCACCGTCCGCACCGTCGGCGTGGCGGGGCAGGGCGTCGACGACGGCCAGCACGGCGGCCGGGTCGTCCTGGCCGCGCAGGTCGTGGACGGCGATCCGGCGGCGGAAGGCGGCGACGACGGGCGGCCGCAGATTGGGGAGATGGGCCCGGTGGCCGTGTGCGCCGATGATGGTGCCGTCGGGCGCGGTGCCGTGGGCGGCCAGCGCCAGCAGGCTCTGACCGGGGTGGAACACCCGGGAGTCGTGCCCGCACACCACCAGATGCAGGACCGCCGGACGGGCGAGGGCGCCCCGGACGAGCTCCTCGATCCCCAGGTTGGCGGTGGCCAGCGGGGCCGCGACCGCCACCCGGGGATGTCCGGTCAGCCGCGCAGGCAGCGTATGCGTGCGCAGCGTGCAGACCGCGACGTCGGCGGGCCGGTGGTTCACCACGTCGGGGCACCCCCGTTGTACGAGCGGGGCGCGCCGCCGGGGGTCACGGGCGGGAGGCTGGAGCTGATGGCGGTGACGTCCGCGCCGAACCGGTGCAGCCGCATCCCGACGCGGAGCTGCTCGGCGCGGATGCGGTCGATGCAGGTGCGGAAACGGGCCTCGATCTGCTCCAGTTGGCGGCGGCGCTTGGCGGGGTCCAAGCGGTCGGTGAGGACGTCGTCGAGGTTCTCCATGAAGAACTCGTGGTTCTGCCGCCCCATGTCCTGACGGGTCTCGTGCAGGAAGTCCTTGAACCGCTCCAGGACCTCCATCGCCCCCGGAAGGGCGTGGAAGCGGCGGTAGAGCCGGGAGACGAAGGTCTGCACGACGACGTTGAACGTCTCGAACTCGAACACCGCCGACTGATCGGTGATGACGCCGCGCTTGTGGTAGTCCTCGTCGTTGTAGAGCGAGGCGAAGTGGACGGCGAGCCGCTCGACGCGCTCATCGCTGTGACGGTAGTCGTAGGGGTCGAGATTGTCCTCGTAAGCGGGGCCGAGAAGGCCGTCGTCCGCCAGCTTGCGGGCGATGGACGTGCCCGGGTAGACCTCCAGCCGCTCGGTGAGACGGCGCAGGTTGTGCCCGGCGTGCCGGCGCAGGAAGTCGGCGTTCTGGGTCAGGGTCTCCACCGTGGCGTAGGGGTGGAACGGAATGAACCCCATGGCCAGGTAGATGCCGTGCTCGCGCAGCAGCCGGATGATGCTGATGTTGTCCTCGACGGTGGCGCGCTTCTCCCACAGCAGCAGCTCTTCGGGGACGCCGGATTCGATGCCGACGTTGACCTTCTCCAGGCCGCTGCGGACGAGCAGGTCGAGCAGGTCGTGGTCCTCGGCGCAGTCGGACCAGTTCTCGGCGCGCATGCAGACGTTGTAGTAGATGTCGAGACCGCGGTCGAGGATGCCCTCGGCGATGGCGCGGACACGTTTTTTGCCGACCCGGCCGCCGTCGGGGTCCTCGAAGGTGGAGTCGATGAAGTCGAACGTGCGGAACCGGTGGTCGCGGACGAGCTGCTCCACCTCGTCCAGGACGTAGTCGGGGCCGACCCCGCGCCATGCCTTGCCCGCCTGGACGCGGTTGCCGAGGTTGGGGGCCGAGCAGAAGGTGCAGCGGGCGACGCAGCCGCGGCTGGTGCTGACCCGGACGTATTCGAGCTTGTTGCCGTGGGCGATGAGCTGATCGCGGACCGGGTACGGCAGCACCTCCAGGTTGTGGACGAGCGGACGGGCCGGGTTCTGCCGATATCCGCCGTCCTCGTCCCGGTAGCCGATGCCGGGGCAGTCGGCGATGTCCTCGCCGAGGGCGAGCCGCTGGGCGAGGTCCAGGATGATGGGCTCGCCCTCGCCGACCGCGACGATGTCGGCGTGCGGGTTGACCCGCAGCACATCGGTGCCGGTGAACGTCCCGGCGGGGCCGCCGCAGGCGATGACCACCTCGGGCATCTCCTTGCGCAGGGCCGCGCAGAACTCCACGCAGCTGGGCACGTTCAGGCTCATCAGCGTGAAGCACACCAGGCCGGGGGCGTAGGCGGCGATGGCGTCCACAACCTCCTGGTGGTGGCCGTGCTCGGCCTCGCGGATCTCGCAGGAGAAGCCCGCCGCGCGCAGCGTCGCGGCCATATAGGCGACGCCGAGGTGCTCGGGGGACATCACCAGGTCGCCATCCAGCAGGATCACGAAGCTCACCCGGAACGCGGCCGGGTCGGTGATCCTGGCGTCGAGCGCTATCTCGAAGTGTCCCGGCTTCTCCCGGGGTGCGAGCCCGAGCTCTTTCCCAGACGTCAGCATCGGATGTCCTCCTCGTTCCGCGGCCGCATGACCCGCACGTCGGTGCCCTCGGTTCCGGGTGGCGGGTCGATGCCCAGGGAGGCCAGGACGGTCGGCGCCACGTCGCGCATGTGCAGGGGGTCGGTGCCCTGGTCGCCCCGGCACCAGAAGGTGGCGTCCGGGCGGGTGTGGGTGCCGGTCAGCGGGGCGTCCCCGATGATCCGGTCGGTGGCCCACGCGCCCCGGATCTGTACGCCGGGCGCGGGCATCACGACCAGGTCGGGGGCGGCGTCCGCGTACGGCCCGGCGTAGGTCTTCGGCCCGGAGAGCACCTCGGAGACGACGGGGGTGCCGGCGCCGCCCTCGGCGATCCGGCCGTCCTCGGTGAGCCGCAGGGCGAGCAGCCGCGCGGTGAGCTCGCCGGGGTCGGTGGGCGGTCCGCCGCGGGGGAAGCGGTCGGCGGTGTTGAGGTAGATACGGCCGGGGTCGAGCGCGAACGCCCGGGTGCGCTCGTCGATCTCCTCCAGGGACTCGGCGCCGGGCGGCAGCGCGAGATACCCGGCCCGCCGCAGCCACGCGTTCACATAGAACTGCGTATGCGCCGGGCCGAAGCCGTGGTCGCTGGCGAGGAACAGCGCGCCGTCCCCGGCACGGTCGGCCAGCTCCGCCACGGCCTCGTCCACCCTTCGGTAGAAGTCGAGGATGCGCCCGTGGAGCCGGGCGGCGGGGTCGGTGAGCGAACTCCACAGGAAGTGGTGGACGCGGTCGGTTTCGGTGAGCACGCACACCGCCAGGTCCCAGCCGCCGGACAGGACATGGGCGAAGGCGGCGCGGCGGGCGGCGAGGGCGGCCTCCGCCCGGTCCAGGAACCCGTCCGGGTCGGCCGTCACCTCGCCGACCTCGACATCGAGCTGGTAATCCAGGGCGCGCAGCGGTCCGCGCAGTTCGGGCGGGTACACGGCCCGGTCGAAGTCGGGGGCCACGAACCCGGACACCAGCGTGCCGCGCAGCGGCGGCGCGGGGTAGGTGCTCGGCACGTTCATGATCACGCTGCGGCCGCCGGCGCGATCGACCGCCTCCCACAGCGGCGGGGCCTTCAGCTGGCCGTAGTTGGGGAAGTAGGTGCGGTAGGTGCCGGGCCGCAGGTCCACGAATCCGTAGATGCCGTGGGTGCCCGGGTCGGTCCCGGTGAGGAAGCTGGCCCAGGACGTGGAGCTGATCTCGGGGACGGGCGCGCTCATCGCGCGCAGGCTCCCCTGCGGAAGCAGGCCCGCGGTCTTGGGCATGACGCCCTGCTCGGCCAGGTCGCGCAGCAGCCAGTACGGGACGCCGTCCAGCCCGATCACCATCGCGCTCATCGCCGGTCCTCCCCCGCGATCTCGTCCACGATGCCCAGGCCGAGGATGCGGACGGCGCCGTCGGTGAGCATGAAGCGGCCCAGCGGCGCGCACACCCGTACGTCGTCGCCGTCGGCGGGCCGGTCGAGCATCACGGTCAGCTCGGCGACCTCGCTGAACCGCACCGGGCCCCGGTCGGTCGCGTCCGGGGCGCGCCGGGCGCTGTCCCAGTGGCGCTCCACCCGGGCGATGCGCCCGGTCAGGTCGGCGCCGGCCCGGCGCAGGGTACAGCGGGCGCCCTCGGCGAACCCGTCCTCGGCGGTGCACAGCACGCGGACCCGCCACCGGTCGCCGCGCAGCGGCCGCCGGTCGGAGGGGCCAGCAGGGTGCCCGGCGCACACGGCGGCCCGGACAGTACCAGCCCGATGTTGTCGCCCGTGGTGGCCGACTCCTGGGGCGGCTCGCCGAAGCGCTCGATGCGCAGGGCGGTGCGGGCGTCCTCGCCGGGTGCGACGAGGCGGTCCCCGATGCGCAGTTCACCGCTGAGCACGCGGGCCAGCACCCGGCCCTCGACGACGTCCTGGGCCTCGACCCGCAGCGGCGCGCCGCCGTCGCCCCAGGGGGTCAGGTCGGCGAGGGTGTCGAGCAGGGGACGGCCCGCGTACCAGGGCAGGCGTGCACTGGCGGCGGTGACGTTGTCGCCGGTCATCGCGCTGACCGGGACGGCGGCCACCAGCGTCAGGCCGATCTCGTCGGCGAGCGCGGCCACCTGCCGGGCGGCGGTGTGGAACTCCGCTTCCGCCCAGCCGGCCAGATCCATCTTGGTGATGGCGCAGACGACGGCGGTGACGCCCATCATCGCCAGGACCCGCATATGGCGCCGGGTCTGCTCGGCGGCGCGCTCGCGGCAGTCCACCACGATGACGGCGGCCTCCGCGCGGGACGCCCCGGTCGCCATGTTGACGAGCAGTTCGGCGTGGCCGGGCACGTCGATCAGCACATACCGGCGGCTTCCGGTCTCCAGGACGGCGCTGGCGGTGTCGAGGGTGAACAGGTCGGCGCGCTCCTCGGTCAGCCCGTCGAGCAGGAACGCCAGCCCGCCGTCCTCGACGGGCACGTCCAGCCGGTCGGTCGTGACGCTGCCGGTGTCCAGCAGGAGCCGGCCGAGCAGGGTGGACTTGCCGTGGTCCACCTCCCCCACGAACGCCACGCGCAGGGTGTCGGCGTCACGGGCGGTGGCTGCGGGGGTCGGTCCCCCTCGGGCAGTACGGGTGTCGTCACTGATGCCGCCTCACATGTATCCGAGGGCGCGGAGCTTCTCCATCGCCGCCGCGTCTTCCTTGTCCTGCGCCCGGCCCGCGCGTTCACCCTCGCGGGAGCGGCGGACCTCGATGACCACGTCGGTGACCGTCCCGGCGTCGCTGCGCACCGGGGAGCAGCAGCACTCGCAGCCGATCGACCGGTAGCGGTTCCCGTCGTTCGCGAAGTACAGATCGGGGACGGGGATGCCCTCCTGCCGCACGTACTCCCAGATGTCGATCTCCCGCCAGGAGAGCATCGGGTGGACGCGCATATGGCCGCCCTCGTCCACCGCGGCCTGCCGCAGGTCCCAGAATTCGGCCGGCTGGTTGCGGTAGTCCCAGCCGAAGGACCGGTCCCTGGGACTGAAGACCCGCTCCTTGGCGCGCACCCCGTGCTCATCACCGCGGATGCCGAGCAGCACGGCGTCGTGTCCGCCGGCCTCCAGGGCCTCTTGGAGGGCGTTGGTCTTCAGGGCCGTGCAGCATGCGAGCTTGGTCGCGGCGGTCGGGCCCATCCCCGCGGCCAGCGCCTTCTCATTGCGATGCACCCGCAGGTCCAGGCCCCACTCCCGCGACCAGCGGTCGCGGAACTCGTACATCTGCCGGAACTTGTAGGAGGTGTCGATGTGGATGACGGGGAAGGGCACATCCCCGAAGAACGCCTTGCGGACCAGCCACAGGAGCGTGGTCGAGTCCTTGCCCATCGACCACAGCAGGGCCGGGTTGGTGAACCGGCCGCGCACCTCGCGCAGCACCTGCACCGTGTCGTTCTCAAGGTCGCGCAGCGCCGAAGGCACTCACGTCACCCCTTTCCGAAAGAACCCCCACCACGAGGGGATGACAGCCCCGGAACCGCCCGGGGAACCGGCCGTTCGGCTTGGTCAGGCCGATGGACAGAAAGCAGGGCCCCGCCAGGTCGGGCAGCGGCCCCTCCAGCGGCGCCGGGAAGGCGCGGACCAGCCGCGCGTCGCGCACGATCCAGTCGTGCTCCGCACCCGACTCATCGGTGAACTCCAGCCGCAGGAAGGAGCGGCCGCCGGTGGAGCGCCGCCCGTAGATCCGGCGGACATCGACCGGTACCAGACCGGCGCTGCGCTCCCCCGCGAACGCCTTCTCCACGCTCGCGTCGGCGGTGTCCTTCAGCAGCCGCTCGCGCATCGCGGGGTCGAGGGCCGGGCCGGCGGGCCGGGGAGGCGCGATGACGGCCCGGTCCTCGGGCCGGGCGTCCGGCTCGGTGCTCGGGCCGAGGCCGATCCGGACGGGATGGAAGAACGCGTACGGGCCCTCGGGGCCCACCTGCTCGGCGGTGACGGGCTCGGGGCGGATCCAGCGGCCGTCCAGGTCGAGGCCCGCGACGCAGGCGCCGCCGTCCGCGTCGAGCGTCACCGCCAGGGGCAGGAGGGTGCCGGTCATGAGGCACCCGCCGGGGCCGGTCGGAGCGCGGAGGCGGTCAGTGCCGTGCCGGGCAGGTCGGCGGCGGGGTCCAGGCCGAGCATCGCCAGCAGCGTCGGCGCGACGTCCAGCGGCCGCGCCGGGCCGCCGCGCCCGGCGGTGAACGCCGCGCCCGCCCCGGCCCAGTAGGAGTCGCGCCGGTGCCAGCCGCTCTGCAGCATCCGGTTGGTGCGGCCGGACCAGAACGGGTCGCCCAGCGGCAGATACCGCCAGTCGGCCGGGTCGAGTACGAGGTCGGGCGCGGCGTCGGCGGCCGGGCCGCCGTGCAGCTCCTCGCGCGGGATGGCGCGGGTGAGAAACCGCGTGCCGGTCGCCGGGTTGATGTGGTCCTCCAGGACGGCGGCGACATCGGCCAGCACCCGGGCGCGGTCCGCGGGGCGGACGGTGCCGTCCCGGTAGCGGCCCGCGAGGTTGAGGTTGACGCCCTGCGCGCCCTGCACCGCCTCGAACGCGGTCGTCCGCGACCAGTCGGGCGTGCCGTCCGGGCCGAGGGTGAGCAGCCCGGCCGCCGCCAGCGCGTCGTTGACCGACCGGTAGGAGCGCAGCGGCCCGAACCCGATCTCGGAGAACGCCAGCAGGCTGGTGTGGTCGTCGAGCCGCTCCAGCAGTTGGCCGAGCACCCGGTCGGCCAGTTGGTAGGCGCGCAGCACCGCCTGGTCGGCCTCGGGGACCGGGCTGCCCGGCTCGGTCTCCTGCCAGTACACATGCGAGAGCCGGTCGATAGCGGTGAGGTTGAGGACGGTCAGGTCGGGGCGGTCCCCGACCCGGCCGTCCAGCATCGCCAGGGCCGCGTCGGCGCGCTGCCGGTCGGCGTTCAGAACACCGCCGACGAACGGGTCCTTCGGGCCGCCGGTGAACCAGACGGTGACATCGTGCACCGGCCGCACGCCCTCGCGGGCCAGCAGCACCGGCAGATTCCGCGGATGGCAGGCCTGGACGGTGGCACGCATCGGGTAGCTGAGGCAGTACCCGTCGACCGGCTCCACCGGATGGGTGCCGAACAGGTTCACCAGCGCGACCCGGCGGCCCGTCAGCTCCGGCCGCCGCCACAGGAACGGGCGGCGGGCGGCGGAGCCGTCGAGCACGGCCGGCCGGTAGTCGGGTGCGTGTACGTCCCAGTAGGAGAAGCACCCGTGCTCATCGGGCCCGAATCCGGTGAACGCGCTGAACAGTCCGGGCGCCTCGTAGGGGACGAAGTCCGACCGCAGCGGCCCGCTCGCGCCGAGCGCGCGCAACCGGTGCAGATGCGGCAGCCGCTCCGGGCCCCACCGGTCGATCAGCTCCGGGCACGCCCCCTCGGTGATCAGGACGATCGCCCGTGCCCGGGCGCTCATCCGCGCCCCCCGTCCGGCCCGGCCAGCCGCAGCGCGGCGGCCGAGCCGCCCGGTGCGACGGTGGACACGATCGCGGCCGCGCCGGGCTCGACGGCGACCCGCGCGACCGCCGCGACGAAGGCCAGCAGCGGCCCGGCGGCCAGCGCGCCGCCGAGCGCCTCGGGCTGGAAGCCGGAGGCGAGCAGCTTGACCTCGCCGGTGTCGGACAGATTGCCCTTGCCCACGTGGTACGAGAGGTGCGGCCGGTCGGCGCCGTCCGCGCCGACCGCCGTCAGACAGCGTGTCAGCGCGCCCGCCGCCGCCTCGGTCCGGTCCGGCGCCTGGGGCTCCGACCAGCTCGCGCACCCCGTGACGACCGCGCGCACCGGCGCGCCGCGCTCACGCGCGCCGTCGGCGCGCTCCAGCACCACACATGCCGCGCTGTCCGTCGGCTCCTCCACGGCCCGGCCCTGACGGCGCGCCAGCAGCCGCGCCGCGTCGCGGGTCGGGGCGTCGCCCGCGTCGCCGCCGCCCGCGATCACGATGTCGCAGGCCCCGGCCGCCAGCAGGGCCCGGCCGACCTCCACCGCCTGCAGACCGGCGGCCGGTCCGCTGATCAGGGTGACCATCGGGCCGGTGACACCGGCGGCCCGGCACACCAGGGTCGCGGCGAGCTGCGGCCCGTGGTCCAGGGACATCGACGGGGTGATCCGCGTCGGGTCGGCGGACAGGTGCGGGCACAGCGTCTCGGCCATCGCGCTCAAGCCCCCGACGGCCGTGCCCATGACCACCGCCACCCGGCGGCCGGCGAGCGGCCCTTCGGCGGGCAGGGGTACCGGCAGGCCCGCGTCGGCCATCGCCTGCGCCGCCGCGCCGAACCCGAGCTGCGCCGAGCGGCTGAGGTACTGGTAGCCGGCCGCCGCGTCGATGTGGTCCAGCACGGAGAACGGCCGGGTCCGCTCGGGTGCGGCGTTGGGACCGTAGGCGGCCTCCAGGGCGTCCGGGCCGTCGCCGAGCCGGCTCACCGCGCCGGTCCCGGTCACCACCACCTCGGGGACGGGCTCGAAGGCGCCCTGCGCGGCGGGGGCGGAGTCCTGTGGGCGGAACGCCAGGACGGCGTTGGTGCCGCCACCGCCCAGCGAGTTGGACACCGCCGCGCGGATCCGCTGCGGACGGCCGCGCAGCGGGACGTAGTCCAAGGTGAGCGCGGGGTCGATCCGGTCGAGCTTGGCCGTGGGGTGCACCCACTGCTCGGTGAGGCAGTACACGGTCGCGATCGCCTCGATGATCGGGGACGCGGCGGCCAGGTGCCCGACGATCGACTTCGTGCTGCTGATCGCGACCTGGCCCGCCCGGTCGCCGAAGACCAGCTTCGCCGAGGCGGTCTCCAGCCGGTCGATCAACGGGGTCCCGGTGCCATGCGCGTTGAAGTAGTCGATGTCCTCCGGCGACAGCCCGGCGTCGGCCAGGGCCAGCCGGATCGCCTCGGCGTTGGACGCGCCGTCCTCCGGCGGGATGATCGCGTGCGGGTTGTCGTCGCAGGTGATGGCCCAGCCCGCGAGCCCGGCCAGCGGTGTGCCGCCGCGGGCGGCCACGTCGGCGGCGCGCTCCAGGATCAGCGCCCCGGCCCCGTCCCCGAGGACGCTGCCGTCCCGGTCGGCGTGGAAGGGGCGCAGGTCGTGGCCGACGAACCCGGCGCGCTCCGCCCCCCAGTAGGAGGTGGCCTTGAGGTGGTCGGCGCCGACCACCACGGCCCGGTCCACGGTGCCCTGACGCAGCGCCAGCAGCGCCATCGCGGTCGCGGTGGTCCCGGACGCGCACGCGTTCGTCACCGCGTACCGGGGCCCCTCGACGCCGAGCCGGTGCGCCAGCACATCGGCGAGCACCCCGATCGGGAACCGCACCATCGCCTCGGCGAGCTCGTCGTCCACCTGCGGGTCGGCCCCGGCCGCCAGCGCCCGGCGGGCGGCCAGGAAGTCGTCCCAGCGGTCCTCCAGCGCCCGGTTGTCACCGCCGGTCGTGCCCACGTACAGGCCGGTGACGCCCGGTGCGGGCCCGCCCGCCTGCGCGAGCGCCTCGCGGGCGGCGTCCACGGCCATGTCCGACAGCCGCCAGGGGCCCGTCCGGCGTGGGTCCTCGATCTGGGCCGAGCGGTTCTTGCCGCGCGCGACCGCGATGCCGCGCAGCTCGTGCAGGCCCGACTCGCCCTTGCGCAGCGCCTCGAACAGCGCGGTGCAGCCGTCACCGAATACGGTGACCGCGCCCATGCCCGTGATGACCACCGGGAAGCTCACGCTCGTCGCCCCCCGTCAATCCCGGGCGGCGGCGGTCCGCGCCGCGCGCTCGTCCACGTAGGCGGCGAGCGTGTCGAGCGAGTCGACCAGCTCGACGCTGAGGTCCTCGTCCTGGATCTGTATGCCGAACTCGTTCTCCACCCAGATGAGGAACTCCAGCCCCATCACCGAGTCGATGCCGACCGCCTCGCGCAGGCCCGTGTCGGGCACCGCCTCGGGGGCGAGATCCAGCCGCAGTGATTCCACCAGCACGCGGCGCAGACGGTCCTTGGTGTCGTTCATCAGACCTCCGTACGTTGTCGGGCGGCCCGGGAGGGCCGGATGTTGTGCCAGTCGTGGCTCGTCGGAGTGGCCACGGTCGCCGGATGGGTGGCTTTCACCGGATCGGTCGCCGTCTCACAGGTAGCCCATGGCGCCCAGCGCCTCGGCGGTCAGATCCTCTTCACTCAGCCGCGCCGTTTCCCCGGCTCTCCCGGACGCCACCACGGAGGCGGTCTCCCCGGGGGCGAGGAAGGCCCGTCCACCCTCCGCGCCGCCCCACTGGAGCGGGCGGCCGTGGACGGCGGCCGGGAACGTCAGGCCGGCCTCCTCCAGCAGCGTGGGCATCAGATCGGCCAGCGCCACGGGCGCGGTGCGGCGGCCGGGAGCAAGGCTCGTCCCGCGCAGCGCCCACATCCCCAGGTAGCGGTGCATGCCGGTCTGCTCGCTGGGCCGCCACAGCGGGCCGCCGATCGCCGGGCTCGCCAGCACGCCCTCGTCGGCGGGGATGAGCAGCAGATCGGGGGCCGCGTGGGTCATCGGGCCCGGGTAGGCGTCCTCGCGCGGCAGCGCGGCGGCGAAGACCGGTGCGCCGGTGTCGGGGGCGCGCAGCCCCAGCAGCAGCTCGGCGACCTCGGCCAGGACGGGGCCCGGGTCGGTCACCATGCCGTCGCGCTGGCGGCCCGCGAGGTTGGCGTTGACCGCGTAGCAGCCGGGCGTGGGCATATAGGCGCGGGTGCGGGTGAAGTCCACCTCGCGTCCTTGGGCCCGGAACCAGTCGGCGAGGCCGTCGCCCTCGGCAGGCGGTGCGGCGCCGGGCCGGGTGGCCAGCAGCCCGGCCTCGGCGAGGACGGCGTTGACCGCGACGTTGTAGCGGCCCGGCCCGAACCCGTGGTCCGACAGCAGCAGTACGGGCGTCTCGTCGCCCACCACGTCGAGGATCTCGCCGAACACCTCGTCGATCGCGATGTAGGTGGCGCGGATCGCGTCGGCCCACTCCTGGCGGTCGGGGGCGGTGTGGCGGTCGTGGCAGGCGTCGGCGAAGTGCCAGTAGTGGTGGCAGATGCGGTCGATCTCGGTGATGACCGCCATGAAGACGTCGACCGGGCGCTCCCGCAGCACGTACTGGATCGTCCGGCCGCGCGCCCGGACGTGCTCGACGGCGGCCTCCGCGTAGGACAGATCGCCTTGGAACATCGCGGCGATGTCGGCCTTGAAGCCCGCGCCCGCCCGGGCCAACTCCCCCAGCAGCCCCGGCGGTTCGCTGTAGCGCAGGGTCCGCGCCAGCGGCCAGGTGAGCTGGTAGCCGGGGACTTCGCGGGGCGGGTGGGACATCGGCACATTGACGAGCCCGACGCTCCAGCCCTGCCGGGCGAACCACTCCCAGGCGGTGTCGCAGCCGTAGTCGCCGGTGCCGACCAGACGGTCCCCGTAGACCGGGTCCTGGGTGTCGAAGAATTGGTAGATGCCGTGGCCGCCGGGGCGGCGCGCGGTGACGAACGTGCTCCAGCCGGGCGCGGTGTGGGCCGGCCATGTGGTGGTGGTCGGGCCGTGTGCGCTGTCGGCGAGCAGCTTCCCGAGCACCGGCAGCGCGCCCTCGGCGACCAGCGGCTCGATCAGCTCGAGACTGCCCCCGTCGATGCCGAGCACGACGGCCTTGGGTGGTGCGGTATGCGGCATGGTCGGTCCCCCCTGCTCACCGCTTGTGGAGCCACGGTATGCAGGTTGACAACTAAAGTCAAACATCCTCATTGACTTTGGTCATTACGCTCGCAATCATCGAGGTCATGAGCGCTACCTCCGCTGTCGTCTTCGACCTGGACGGCGTCCTGCTCGACACCACCGAGAACATGCGCCGTGCCTTCGCCGCCACCTGGCGGGCCGCCGGGCGGCCGGGCGATCCGCCGTTCACCACGTTCCTGGCCCATATGGGCGCACCGCTGCCCCGGATCCTCGATGCCCTGGGCCTGTCCACCGAGTTGGCGGCGGTCTACGCGGCCGAGAGCACCCGCCACATCGAGCTGGTCACCGCGCACCCGGGCATCCCGGTGGTGCTGGCCTCGCTCGCCTCGGCCGGGGTGCCGACCGCCGTCGCGACCGGCAAGACCCACGAGCGCGCCCTGCAGGCGCTCACCGCGGCCGGGATCGCCCACGGCCTGGACGTCGTGATCGGCAGCGACCAGGTGACGCGGCCCAAGCCCGATCCGGAGATCGTGCTGACCGCCCTCGCCGCACTGCCCGACGCCCCTGACGCGGCACGGGCGTTCTTCGTCGGCGACAGCGTGCTGGACATGCGCTCCGGCCGGGCCGCGGGCACCACCGTGGTCGCGGCGGGCTGGGGGCAGACCGCCCCGGAGACGCTGCGCGCCGAAGGCCCCGACCACTACGCGGGGACCGCCCTCGACCTGCTCGCCGTGTTCGGCCTGCCCTCCCCCGTGCGGGAGACGTCTCCGGGAGCCCACGATGGCTGAGCTGCCGCTGCTCAACGGCCCGAACCTGGCGCAACTCGGCCGGCGCCGCCCGGAGATCTACGGCACCACGACACTCACCGGAATCGAGGAGATGGTCCGCAAAGCCGTCCCCGGCCACACCGTGCGGGCCGTGCAGGACGAATGCGAGGGGGCGCTGGTGCGCGCCGTGCACGCCGCCGGCGACTGCGCGGGCGCCATCGTCAACCCGGGTGCGCTGATGATGGCCGGGTGGAGCCTGCGCGACGCGCTGGAGAGCTTCCCCGCCCCGTGGATCGAGGTCCACCTGTCGAATGTGTGGGCCCGCGAGGAGTTCCGGCACCACTCGGTGCTCTCGCCGCCGGCCTCGGGCGTCATCGCGGGCCTGGGCGCCGATGGGTACCGGGTCGCGACGCCGGCGCTGCCGGCCACGATCGAGGGCTGATGCGCCGCGTCGTGGTGAGCCCGCATCCCGATGACGCCGTGTGGTCCTGCGGCGGGATGTTCGGCGCGTGGGCGGCACGCCCCGACGCTCTCACCGTGGTCACAGTCTTCGACGGCGGTCCCGCGGCCGCCGTCCGCCGCGCCGAGGACGCCGCCGCGCTGGCCGCTTGGCCGGTCCGGGCGGTCGGCCTCGGCTTCCCCGACGCCGTGCACCGAGAGGACCGCTACCCGGGGCCGCTGTCGCGCCGCCGCGCCGTGCACCCCGACGACGCGGGGACGGCCGAGGCGGTCGCGGCCGCGCTGGCCCCGTATCTGCGCGAGGGAGATCTGCTGCTGCTTCCGCTGGCCGGACGCACCCATGTGGACCATGTCATCGCGCGTTCGGCCGCCGAGCACGCGGCGGCCGGGACCGCCGTCCAGGTCGCGTACTACGCCGAGTTCCCCTATCGGCCGCCCTCGGCGGGCGGGCCCGGTATGGAGGTCACCGAGCACCGGGCCGACTTCTCCGCCTGGCTGCGCGGTGCTCTGGCCTACCGCTCGCAGGTCACGGAGATGTTCGGCGGACCGCTGCGGTTCGGCCGGGCGCTGGCCGGGCACGCCCGCACCCCCGCGGTGTGGCGGGAGCACCGCTTGGCCGCTCAGGACTCCGCGGCCGCGAAGTAGGCGGCCAAACTCCCCGTCAGCAGCAGCGGCAGGGCGCGGACGTCGGCGGTGTCGTGGAGCGAGGCGAACCGCTGGTGGGTGGCTTCGTGCTGCTCCCAGCGGTCGGGACGGGCGTGGGTGAGGTGGACGCCGGGCGCGCCCTGGTCCACCGTGGGCCGGTGCCCCGCCGCCAGCAGCCGCACCCCCAGTTCCAGGTCCTCACAGCCCCAGCGGGTGCCGAAGCCCTCGTCGAATCCGCCCGCCTGGTCGAACGCCGCCCGCGACAGCGACAGGTTGGCGCCCACACAGGCCAGCCAGCCCAGCCGGGCCGGGGCCGTCCCGGCGGCCACGGCCAGCACGGCGGCCTCCAGGTTGTTGCGGACCAGCCGCTCGCCTCCGTTCAGCACGGCCGCCGCCGCGACCGGGTCGGGGCCATGGGCCGCCAGCCAGCGGCGGGCGACGGGGAATTCCATCAGCGGACCGTGAACGAAGCCGGGCCCGGTGCCGTGGGCGGCGTGCGCGGACAGAAAGCCGGGGCCGGTGAGGATGTCGTCGTCCACGAACAGCAGGCGGGTGCCACCGGCCGCGCGCGCACCGGTGTTGCGGGCGGCGGCGCGGCCTCGGCGCGGCCCCTCGACGACGCGGACCGGCGCGTCCGCCGGGACCTCCACAGGCCCCTGGCCGTCGCTGACGACGACGATCTCAGCCGAGGGCGGTCCGTCGGCCAGCAGACACGCCAGCGTGGCACGCAGCGACTCCGGCTTGTCCTTCGTCGGGATGACGACGCTCAACCCGCTCATACGGCCGTGCTCTCCGGCAGGGCCAGCGGACGGCCCGACGCCCGGTAGGCGGCCTCCAGCAGGTCCACCACGGCGGCGGACTCGGCCAGCTCCGCCTCCCAGTCCAGGGTCCCGGAGGCGAAGTCGGCGATGGCCTCCACCTGCGCGTCGTACTCCCGCCCGACCGGGTCCGGCAAGGTGACGCGGCGGTAGGAGCCGGGGCCCCAGGCGGTCAGCGCCGGCTCGGCCACCCGGTTCGGGCTGAACCCGAACGTCCCGGTCAGCACCCGGCGCTCGGCGCCGCCCTCGACGACGAACCGCGTGCGGTCGGTGGCCACTTCGCTCTCCCAGGCGGCCCGCAGCACCAGCCGTGCCCCGCCCTCGAACTCGGCGCGCACCGTGCCGTCCACCTCGACGTCCACCGGACCCGTGCCGGCCGTGTCGCCACGCCAGGCGGCGCGCCCGGGGGTGTGCCCACCGGCGTGCTCGCCGCCCGGCGTGCGCAGTTCGGCCGCCACCGTGACGAGCCGGGGCCGGCCCAGCAGCCCGAGCGCCACGTCGGCCAGATGCCAGCCGAGGTCGAGCAGCGCTCCACCACCCGCCGTGGCGCGGCCGGTGAACCACGAGCCGGGGCGCGGCACCCCGCCCGCGCGCAGCCAGCTCGCCCGTACGGTCAGCGGCCCGGGCGGCAGAGTACCGGCCAGGCGCCGTATGTCCTCGCGGCGCACGGCGGCCCGGCTGACCAACAGCCCGACTCCGCGCGCCCGCTCGGCCAGCGTGTCGAACTCCGCGCGGCTCAGGCACAGCGGCTTCTCCACCACCACGGGTATGCCGCGCTCCAGCACGGCGGAGGCCAGCGCGGCGTGGGTGTGGTTGGGGGTGCCGATCACGACCACGTCGGGACGGGCGTCCAGGAAACCGGTCCAGGACATGGCCGCCGGAGCATCGGCGGCCTCCGGGTCGTGCACGGCCGCCAGATCCAGGCGCGGATGGCGGCGAATCCGCGGCAGCCAGACCGTCCGGTTGACCCAGCCGTAGCCGAGCAGGCCCACCCGCAGCGCAGCGGTCACCGTGTCACCACGGGGTCGCCGGCCCGCGCGGCCAGTGCGGCGACCACGGTGGCCACGCGCTCCACCACGTGTGGTTCGGCGAGCAGCACCCGGTGGTGGATCCACAGGCCGTGGGCGCCCAGGTCCTCCGCCACCGCGCATCGCTCGGCCAGCTCCGGTACGGGCGTCGTGGGCACCGGGCCCGCCTGGAAGGACCCGGTGCGGTAGACGGGCGGGAAGTTGACGCACGCCGGGACGCCCGCCGCCTTCAGCCCCGCCACCAGCGCGTCGCGCGCCGCCCGGCCCGCCGACGGGTCGAGGGCCACCAGGTACATGTAGTGCGGGTTGACATCCATCCGCGGGTCACGGGCCTGCAGGCGCAGCCCGGGCACCTCGGCCAGCAGCGCGTCGAGCAGGGCGGTGCGCTGCTCCCGGATCCGCGTCTGCCCGTCCAGGCGGGCCAGTTGGGCGCGCAGGATCGCCGCCGTGAACTCGCTGACGCGGTAGTTGGAGCCGCCCGTCTCGTGCTGGTAGGTGGTGTCGCCGCGGGGCCGCCCGCAGGTGTGCATCAGATACGCCTGCTCGTACGTCTTCTCGTCGGGCAGGGTCAGCGCCCCGCCCTCCCCGGCGGTCATCAGCTTGCCGTTCTGGAAGCTGTAGCAGGCGACCGTGGGAAACGCGCCGACCGGCGTCCCGTCCCACACCCCGCCCTGGGCGTGCGCGGCGTCCTGGATGAGCGCCAGGCCGTGCTCGGCGGCCAGGTCCCCCAGCCCGTGCATATCGGCGAGGTGGCCGGCCATATGGACGGGGATGACCGCGCGGGTCGCCGGGGTCAGCGCGGTGCGGACGGCGTCGGGCGTCAGGCAGTAGGTCTCGGGGTCCACGTCCGCCGGGACGGGGATCGCGCCCACGTTCTGCACGGCCAGCGAGGTGCTGATGAAGGTGAACGCGGGCACCACGACCTCGTCGCCGGGCCCGATGCCGTGCAGTCGCAGGGCCAGTTCGAGCGCGGCGGTGCCGTTGGTCACCGCGAGCGCGCGCGGTGCGCCGTTGTACGCGGCGAACTCGCGCTCGAAGTCCTCGTTCTCGGTGCCCGCCGCCCGCCACCACTGACCCTGTGCCAGGACACGGTCCAGCGCGGCGCGCTCGGTGTGGTCGTGCTGGGGCCACGGCGGCAGGTCGTCGGCGTCGATCCGGCGGACGGGGGCCGGGGGCGCGGCTGTCGGGTCGAGGGACACGTCAGAGTCCTTTCGTCGCAGGGGTGCTGCCGCCGGGCCTCACCATCGCGCGGCTCCGTCCACCAGCAGCGTCTGCCCGGTGATGTAGCCGGAGCGTGGCCCGGCCAGGAAGGCCACCGCGTCGGCGACCTCCTCCGGCGCGGCGAGGCGGCGCAGCGCGATGCGCTCGGTGACGGCGCGGTTCTCCTCCTCCGTGTAGAGCGAGGAGCCGGGGCCGGGCTGGACGGCGCCGGGCGCCACGACGTTGACGGTGACGCCGAAGCGGCCGAAGTCCCAGGCGGCCGACGCCGCCCACGCCGACAGCGCGGCCTTGGTGGCCGCGTACTCGGCCTGGCCGGGCATCCCGACGCTTCCGGCGCGGGATCCGACCAGCACGATCCGGCCGCCCCGCTGCCGCAGCATCCCCTTGCCGACGAGCCCGGCCAGCCGGGTCACCGAGTGGACGTTGAGGTTCCACAGGCCGTCGTCGTCGCCGGGCGTCAGGACGGAGCGCCGCAGCGTCCTGCCATGGGCGCACACCAGGACGCCGGGCACGACGCCGCGCTCCCTGATCCGGCCCATCGCGGCGGCCGGGTCGGTCAGGTCGGCCTGGACGGGTTCGAGCGCGCCGATCTTCGCGGAGAGTTCGGCCGCCCGCTCCACGCCCTGGTGGCACACGGGCAGGACGGTCATGCCCGCGTCGGCCAGGGCGTGGCAGATCGCGGCACCGAGCAGGCCGCTCGCGCCGGTCACCAGCGCCACGCGCGGACCGGTCACGGCCGCTCCCGGGCGGCGAGCAGCAGCGTGCAGGCGGGGCGGCCGAGGTGCAGGGTCCGCCGGACGGTCAGCCCGGCGGCGGCCAGCCCCGCGGCCGCCGCCGCCTCGGTGGGCCAGGCGGTACCGCCGTGGGTGAGCCAGTCCAGCCGGGTCTCCGGCGGAACGCCCTCGGGCGCGTCCAGGAACACGTCGTCCACCAGCAGCCGCCCGCCGGGGGCCAGCCGCTCGGCGACGGCACGCAGGTCGGCCGCCGGGCCGTGGATCGCGTTGGCGAGCACCACCAGGTCGAAGACGCCGTCGGGGAGCGGCCCCCGCCCGGCGTAGGTGCCCTCGCCCGCGACCCGGTGGTAGACACCGGGCCCGGCGGACACCTCCAGGAGGCTGTGGCCCGCGGCGAAGCGGGCCAGCGCCAGGCCGCTGCGGGCGCGGCGGTGCGCGGCCGCCCCGTGCAGGGCCGTCTCGTAGACCTCGCGCAGCCGCTCGGAGGGTCCCTCGCGGTCGAACGGGCGTCGCGCGGCCCCGGACCGGACGACCTCAGCCAGGGCCTCGCGGGTCACCCACGACCGCGACAGCTCCGCCTCCAGCGCGACCAGCGCCGTATCCACGCCGCCGGTCCCCTCGGCGGTGGTGGGGACGGGGTCCTCGGGGCGCAGCAGCCCGGCGTCCTCGGCGGTGCGCAGCAACTCGGCGCAGGCCGCCTCGTCCAGGCCCAGCCGCACGGCCAGTTCCGGCGCGGTCCTCGCTCCTTCGCCGAGCGCCTCGACAATGCCGAGGTCCACCAGGGTGAAGAGCAGCTCACTGCGCTTGTAGGCGGTGGCGGCGGCGACCAGGGCGTCCCGGCCCGCCAGGGCGAGCGCACGCGGCGGAAGGGGTTTGCCGACCCGGCCGCGCGGCACCTCGCCGACGCACCGGACGCGGTCGGGGACCTTCTGCGGGCCGAGCAGCGCCTTCGCGTGCCCGCCGAGGCCGGAGACGTCCGCGCCCGGTCCGCGCACATGCACCACCTCGGCCTGCAGCGCGACCGAGGTGCCGTGCCGGACGGGGTAGACGCGGGCGTCGGCGATGTCGGGGTGGCGGCACAGCGCGGCCTCGATCTCCTCCGGCGCGATCCACCGGTCCCCGCGCCGGATGGCACGCGTACGGCGCCCCAGCAGCCGCAGCCCCGCGGCGGGGTCGTAGGCGGCCAGGTCGCCCATGGGGTGCCACGCCTCGCCGTCCACCCGCACCAGCAACTCGCCCTGCGCACCGGGCCGCATATCGGCCCCGTCCGGGCCGACGACGCGGAATTCCACGCCGTCCAGCGGGAATCCGACGCAGCCGGGCGGGCTGCCGGGCGCGCCGCTGAACAGCGCCCCGGTCTCGGTGGAGCCGTAGTTGCGCGCCAGGCCGATCCCGAACGCGGCGGTGAACCGCTCCTCCAGCGCCGCGTCGACCGGCCCCGCACCGACCATGGCCAGGCGCAGCGCGTTGTCCGGCACCGCTCTGCCGGTGCGCCGCGCGAGCAGGCGCGCGACGGTCGGGACGAGCGCGAGCACGGTGGCCCCGGCGGCGATGTGCTCCGCGCAGCGGCCGAGCGCGTTCGGCGGGACCGCGGCGATCGTGCACTCGGCCTCGAACGCGGCATGCGCCCAGCCGAGCGCGTAGGCGTGCCACAGATGCAGCGGTACCAGCAGCGTGTCATCGGCGCCCAGGCCCGCGTACCGCGCGTGCCGGCGTCCCTCGGCGCGCAGGGAATCCGTCGAACGCGCGACCAGCTTGGGCGCGCCGGTGGTTCCCGAGCTGGGCAGCAGTACGGTGCCCGGCGGGTGGCTCGATGGCGCGGGGTCGCCGGTGACCGTGACGCGGTCGCCGTCCACGACCACGAGGCGTCCGCCTCCGGCCGCGTCCAGGAGCCTGCGGTGCTCGGCGGGCGGCGCGTCGCGGTCGAGCAGCAGCACCACGGCCCCGGCGTCGATCAGCGTCCGGTAGGCCGCGAGCCAGGGACCACCGTTCGCTCCGGAGAGGGCGACGGTCGTCGCGGGCTCGACGCCGTCGAGCCCATCGAGCCCGTCGAGGCCGCCCGCGGTGATCGCCAGGTCAGCCACCGCAGCTCACCCCGTCGCGCCCCTCCTTGTAGAGGCGCTTGCGCTCGGCGATCAGCTCCCGGATCACCGGCGGGGCGTAGGTGGGGGCCTGGCACAGCTCATCGAGGGTGATCTCGTCCTCGAAGTACATCGACAGCGTGTCCCAGGGCGTGAAGCAGCCCTTGCACGCGTTGAGCCGGGGCCGCTCGGCCAGCAGCGCCGTGTACAGGCCGGTCTCGCCGACCCGCCGCAACGACTCGGCGTGGTCGTCCTCCAGCAGATTGCCCATGTTGGAGAACCAGATGTTCGGGCACGGGGTCACCATGCCGTCGCTGAAGGTCGAGATGACCAGGCGCGGCAGATGGCAGCGGAAGGTCCGCTCGCCCTCCCGCAGGAACGACAAGAGCCGGTCGAAGTAGGGGCGGGGCGGCAGCACCGCCGCCAACTCGTCGTAGCGCTCGACCAGCTCCTCGATATGGACGATCTGGTCCGGCCGCATCGCGAACCGCTCGGAGTCGGGGCCCCGCACCGGGAACGGGAAGAAGGTCGGCGGGCGCTCCCGGTCCGCGAGCCAGCGGGCGAACGCCGGCGCCTCGGGGGCGCTGCGGTCGTTCAGCACGCCGTAGATCTCCACCGGCAGGCCGCTGTCGAGGATCGTCTCGATCCGGCGCAACACCTTGCCGTGCAGCGATTCGGTCTGCACCCGGTGTGAGTTGCCGGAGAACAGGTGGCTGTCCAGCGACACCTGAAGGACCACGTTCTTCCAGCCGCGGAGTTCCTCGAGGTGCTCCTCGCGGACCAGCACTCCGTTGGTCTGGACGATCAGTACCTCGTGCTGGGCGGCCTGCTCGCGCAGATAGTCCATGATCCCGGCGACCAGGAAGATCTCCCCGCCGGTGACCTTCAGCATCGGCGCGCGGAATGTGTCGTCGATGCGCCCGGCGATGAGCGGGAGGCGGCGCCCGAGGAGGCTGCCCTCGGCGTAGCGGTCCCGGGTGGGCGGCCCGAATATCAGCTGTGCGTGGTGCGACTGCTTGAGGTTGCTCTGGCCGGTGAGGCAGTACGTGCAGCTGAGATTGCACGAGTCCTCATTGATGACCAGGTCGTTTCCGAGGAGTGTGTCGATCACGGCGCGTCCTTCCGGCAGCGGACGCCCCAAACGCTAACTTTAGTTGGTGACTATCGTCAATACGTCGAACTGCCTCCATCAGCTGCAGGTCAAAGGATGGTCAGGCGGCGAGTTCCCGGCTACAATAGTCACAGCCATGAGAGCCGAACACAGTCAGCAGCCAGAGTTCGGTCAGCGTGTCCGGCGGCGACGCGAGGAGTTGGGCTTCTCCCAACGCCGACTCGCTGGCGACATCGTGACCGCCAGCTATATCTCCCTCCTGGAGTCCGGTCAGCGCTCCCCCACACTCGACCTCGTGCTCCACCTCTCCGAGGTGCTCCAGATGCCGCTGGAGGAGCTGACCGGCCGTGACAGGTCTTCCGCCGCCTCCACCGAGCCCGGCGGCCTCGACCTGGTCATCGCGCGCTCCGCCGCCCGCGGCGCCGCCGAGCTGGGCGACCACGCCCGCGCGGCCGAGTTGCTCGCGGCCGCCTACACCACCGCGGTCGAGCGCGGCACGACCGCCCTCCAGCTCGACCTCGGCCTGGCGCTGCAGGAGGAGCTGCGGTCGGCCGGGCGGCAGCCCGACCGGCTGGCGCTGCTGGAGCGCCTCGCCGATCAGGAGTGGGCCAAGACCGATCCGCATCTGCGCGTCGTCCTGTTCACCGAGCTGGCCACCGCACAGCGCGACACCGGGCGCCTGGCGGACGCGCGCAAGTCGGCCTATACGGCCCTGGGCGACATCGGCCCGGCCAAGCTCACCGGCGCGTTCGAGCATGTCCGGCTGCTCGGCATCCTGATCTCGGTGCTCTGCGAGCTCAACGACCTCGGCCAGGTCGAGCTGCTGCTCAAGGAGATGCTCTCGCTCGCCGAGGGCCACCGGCCGCCCGTGCGCGGCCGGGCCCACTGGGTCTCCAGCATCGCCTACTCCCAGCTCGGCATGGCCACCGCCGCCCGCCACCATCTGGACCTGGCCCGCGCCCAGCTCACCACGCCCGACACTCCGGTGCGCGACTGGCTGCGATTCATGCGGTCGGCCGGCAATGTCCTGCTGGACGACGGCGACCCCGGCGCGGCGCTGCCGTGGCTGCAGGCCGCCGAGCAGGTCGGCCCCATGGTCAACGCCCCCGACGAGACCACCCGGATCGTCGCGCTGCGCGCCCGTTACGAACTGGCCGTGGGCGCCGCCGCCCAGGTCGTCGAGGTCTACCCCCGGCTCAGCGAGGGCTCCGCGCCGCTGACCGGCCCCGACCTGGTCCGCGCCAACCTCATCCAGGCCGAGGCGCTGGCCGACTTGGGCCGTACCGAGGAGGCCCAGGCGTTGCTGCGCCGGACCGCGGCCCTCTGCGACGAACTGACCGCCTATGAACTGGCCGTCCGCGTCTGGAAGCGCATCGACACGCTTCGCTCATGAGGATATTCGTCACCGGGGGCGCCGGCTTCATCGGTTCCCAGTTCGTACGGGCCCTGCTCGCGGAGGAGCCGGCGGTCTCCGGGGGCGCCTCGGTGACCGTGTTCGACAAGCTCACCTACGCGGGGAACCTCGCCAATCTCGCCCCCGTGGCCGGCCACCCCGGCTATCGCTTCGTCCAGGGCGACATCTGCGACGCCGAGGCCGTCGACCGGGCCATGGCCGGTCATGACGCGGTGGTGCACTTCGCCGCCGAGACCCATGTGGATCGTTCCATCGTGCGCTCGGGTCCGTTCGTCACCACCAATGTGCTGGGCACCCACGTCCTCCTGGACGCGGCGCGCAAGCACCGGGTGCGCCGGTTCCTGAACGTGTCCACGGACGAGGTGTACGGCTCCATCACCGATGGATCATGGACCGAGGACTGCCCGCCGGCCCCCAACTCGCCCTACGCCGCCTCCAAGGCCGGTTCGGATCTGCTGGCCCTGTCCTACCACCGCACCCACGGCCTGGATGTGGTGGTCACCCGCTGCTCCAACAACTACGGCTGGTACCACTTCCCGGAGAAGATGATCCCGCTGTTCATCACCCACTTGATGGACGGCAGGAAGGTCCCGCTGTACGGGGACGGCTCCCATGTCCGGGACTGGTTGCATGTGTCCGACCACTGCCGCGGCATCGCGCTGGCGCTGGACCGGGGCCGGGCGGGCGAGGTCTACCACATAGGCGGCGGCGCCGAGGTGTCCAACAAGGAGCTCACCAGCATGCTTCTCGAGGCCACCGGTCAGGGCTGGGACATGGTCGAGCACGTCGCGGACCGCAAGGGCCACGACCTGCGCTACTCCCTGGACATCAGCAAGATCCGCAAGGAGCTGGGGTACGAGCCGCGGATCTCGTTCGCGGACGGTCTGGCCGCGACGGTGCGGTGGTACGGGGACAACCGCGCCTGGTGGGAACCGCTGAAGAGGAAGGCCGCCCTGATGCGGTGAGTGGATCACGCGCCGCCCGGCAGCGGGCGGCACGCGTCCCCTTCGGCGGGCACCCGCTCAGCGGATGCCGAGTTCGCCCAGCACCCGGCGCTGGGCGGAGCTGGGCTTGGCCGGGAAGTAGAGGTAGCAGACGCCTCCGGTGCCCGAGACCACCTTGCCGTTCGCGTCGTACCGCTTGGTCCGCAGCCAGATATTTTCCCACTGGCGCCGCTTGTAGATGTGGCGGACCGCGTCGTTGCTGGGCGAGGCCGGGTCGTTGGCGATGACGTCGCCGTCCGCCGTGAAGCCGATGACGGTCATCAGATGGCCCGAGGTGCCGTATCCCGCGCCGTCCAGCTCGGTCTTGAGGAAGGACTGCGAGGTGATCACCGGAATGCCGGCGTCGATCAGCTTCTCGGCGTCGGCCAGCGAGCCGAGCCGGGTGACCACGCCCTGCAGATCGCGGTAGGTGGCGGCGTAGGCGGCGTTGAACGGCCAGTTGCCGCAGCCGTTGTACTGGTAGTCGAAGGTGGCCCGGGCGGCGTGGCAGACCTGCGGATCGGCGTAGTCCGGGTTGACCCAGGACAGGTCCGCGGCGGAGGGCTTACGGCCCCAGTACTCGATGATCATCTGCGAGGAGGTGGGGCTGCACCATGCCTCGCCGCCGTTGTCGTACTCCGGGTACTGGCCCTTGTGGATCTCCTGCGAGTAGCGCGGTACGCCCAGTTCGCGTCCCTTGGGCAGGCTCGGCGTGGAGGCGGGCACCTCGAATCGGTCGGGGACGTCCGAGCCCATCGCGCCGACCCGCCACACCGTGGGGGTGAGCTTGGAGCCGGGCTTGCGGTAGAGGGTGAGCCGCACCTGGTACTTCGCCAGCCGCAGCCCGCTCGCCGGGTCGTCGATGGAGAAGGTGTCGGTCCACACCGAGCTCTTGTCGTCGCTCTGGTCGTCCACCGAGGTGCGCCGGATGGAGGAGGCGCCGTCGTCGGAGGCCCAGCGGCCCATCACATACCAGGGGGTCGCGGAACCGTCGCTGTAGGTGCCCTTGAGCTCGATCTGGATCCAGGTACCGTCGGGGGTGCGGGCGTTCCAGGAGACGATGGCCTCGGTCGCGGGCACGGAGAGCGTGCGCACCGGGGAGGTCCAGGTGGCGTACTCCCAGGCGGCCTTGGTGCCGGTGTGCGGATCGGTGTAGTCCACGCTGCCCAGCGGGCGGGAGATCACGATGCCGGGGCGGGCGCCGGCCTCGGCGCGGACGCCCTTGGCGGCACCGGCCAGCCAGTCGGCTTGGCCGCTCCAGCCGTGGTACTCCGCGACCCGGGCGGCCTTCGAGCCCGCCGGGGCCGCGGCGGCCCCGGGGGTCCCCGAGCTCGGTGTCGCGGCGGCGGCCGGACGGGCCGTCCCGGCGGCCGCGGCTGTCGTGGTGACGGCGGCGGCGCCCGCGACGCCGAGGGCGGCGGCGAGCACGGAGCGGCGAGGCGTGGATCCAGATCTGGTCATGCGGGGTTCCCCCAGTCGTCGTCCAGTCCAGTGGGCGGCGCGTGCGCGACAGTCGCACAACTATGGCCGCTGCGAGTGGTCTCAGGCCAGTGATTCCCCCGGTACCCGCTCCATCAATATTGGTGTGAACCAATGGAGTGAACGAGCCGGAAGGGCCGTATGGTGGTCCCCGATGCGAACATACCCACCGGTTGGCGGCCTGGACGCGCTGGCGCGGCGCCTGCGTGCGCTGCCGCCGTCCTGCGGGCCGGTCCGGCTGGTCGCGGTCGACGGTCACGCCGGCTCCGGGAAGACCACCTTCGCCGGGCGGCTCGCCGAGGCGCTCGGCGGTGCCCCCGTCCTGCACACGGACGACTTCGCCACCCATGAGGAACTCTTCGGCTGGGCCGGGCGGCTGCGGAGCGAGGTCCTCGCCCCGCTGGCCCGGGGCACGGCCGCGCGCTACGCCCCGTACGACTGGGTGGAGCGCCGCTTCGCCACCACCCGGCGGCGGCTGGATCCCGCGCCGGTCGTGCTGCTGGAGGGCGTGGGCAGCGGCCGCCGGGCGGTGCGCCCGCGGCTGGCACGGCTGTTGTGGATGGATCTGCCGGAGCGGGACTCCTGGCGGCGCGGACAGCTGCGGGACGGCCCGGAGCTGTCCGCATTCTGGGACGGATGGCTGCCCGCCGAGCGTGCGCATTTCGCCGCCGACCCCTCCCGCCCGTACGCCGGAACGCTGGTTCTGCAGCGAAAGGAGGGGTATGAGGTGCTACCGGGACCTGCGGCGAACGACGGAAACGCCCCCTGGCCTCACACAGCGTGAACCGGTGCTTCCGACCGGGTCCGACGCCCGCACCCGGCGCATGACGCGTACCCCAACTCGGCTTGACCTGGGGCCCATACAGGTCTTACGTTCTCAATGTGCGACTCGTACGAGTCGTCCCACAACGCGAAGCCCCCGATTGTTCCCCCGTGATCGGGGGCTTCGTCCTGTCTGGCGCCGGTTTTCCACTGCTTTGCGCCGCCGCTCCCTCACCCTGGGTGACGATCCGCCCCAGGCCCTGTGCGCCCCTTACACGCCCCCGCGCACACCTACCCGACCTTGTGTGATTGCGACGAACAACAGTGCGGCACCCTCGGCCCATGCGGGCTGCGCAGGTACGATGCGAAAGGGGCATTCGCCCCTGCGGCATCCACGGGGGCTGGGGTTGTGGGGGACGTGATGGATTTCGGCACGCAAGGTTCGCACGCCCCGGCCGACCTCGCCTGGCTGCGGGCCGTCGACGCCTACACGATGGGCGCGTACGCGCAGGCCGAGGAGGAGTTCCGGGCCGCCACGCGGCACGATCCCGGAATGGCCGACGCCTGGCTCGGACTGCACGCGCTGCGGGCCGACACCGCGGCCGCGCTGCTGCGGATGTACCGGCACCGCGACCGCTTCGGCGAGCAGCGCGCCCGCCACCGCCGCACCCTCAACTCCTGGTACTGGCTGGGCTGGTGGGTCCAGCCGGTGCTGGAGACCAGCCGGGACCTGCTGCTGGCCCACGCCTCGCACTGGCTCGACGGCCGCCATGTGCCCGAGCTGGACCGGGCGCTGGCCGGCTGCCCGCCGGTGGAGGCCGATCCGCAGGCCCGCTTTCTGCACGCCTGCCGCGCCTATCTGGTCAAGGACTGGGAGCAGCTGGTGCGCCACACCGAGCCGCTGCTGGACGATCCGTTCCTCGGTATCGAGGCGGGTCTGTTCGCCGGGATGGCGCGGGTCCGGCTGGAGATGTACAGCCAGGCCGAACCGCTGCTCGCCGCCGCCTTAATGCGCTGTCGCAGCGAACAGCCCCAGCGCAAGGAGCTGCGCTACTGGCTCGCCCGCGCACATGAGGGCACCGGGCGCAGCGCCGCCGCGCTCCCCCTCTACCGCGCCGTGCACCGCATCGACTCCACCTTCATGGACACCTCGGCGCGGCTCGCGGCGATAGCCGAGTCCGACGGGCTGGACGAGCCCGCGGATCTGGCCGCCGTCTCACTGGCCGGGGCCGGTGGCCAGGACGCCACGGACGGCCGGGACACCACCACCGACCCCGCCGATACGCTGCCCGCCGACGGCCGCGATCCGCGGGCCGCGGCCGAGGGGCCCGAGGGCCCGCCGCTGATGGGCCCGGCCGTGGTGGGCGCGGGCGGCACCCGCGCGCGGGCCGGTCTGCCGTCCCAGCCCGGCCCCTCGGATCCGGTGCTGCTGGAGAGCGCGCTGCAGGAGCTGGAGCGCATGGTCGGCCTGGAGCCGGTCAAGCGGCAGGTGCGGGCGCTGTCGGCGCAGCTCCACATGGCGCGGCTGCGTGCCGGGCAGGGCCTGCCGGTCCAGCCGCCCAAGCGGCACTTCGTCTTCTCCGGCCCCTCGGGCACCGGCAAGACCACCGTGGCCCGCATCCTCGGCCGGGTCTTCTACGCCCTCGGGCTGCTCGGCGGCGACCATCTGGTGGAGGCCGGGCGCGCCGATCTGGTCGGCGAGTACCTGGGCCAGACGGCGGTGAAGGCCAATGAGCTGATCGACTCGGCGCTCGGCGGAGTGCTCTTCGTCGACGAGGCGTACTCCCTGTCCAACTCGGGCTACAGCAAGGGCGACGCATACGGCGACGAGGCGCTTCAGGTGCTGCTCAAGCGCGCCGAGGACAACCGCGACCGGCTCGTGGTGATCCTCGCCGGCTACCCCGAGGGCATGGACCGGCTGCTGGCCGCCAACCCCGGCCTCGGCTCCCGCTTCACCACCCGCGTCGACTTCCCCAGCTACCGCCCACTGGAGCTCACCCGCATCGGTGAGGTGCTGGCGGCGGAGAACGGGGATGTGTGGGACGAGGAGGCCGTGGAGGAGCTGCGCAGCATCAGCGGCCATGTGGTGGACCAGAGCTGGATCGACGAGCTGGGGAACGGGCGGTTCCTTCGCACGCTGTACGAGAAGAGCTGTGCCTACCGGGATTTGCGGCTCTCCGGGTGGAGTGGCACTCCGACGCGCGATGACCTCGCCACGTTGCGGCTGCCGGATCTGATGCAGGCGTACGGGGAGGTCCTGTCCGGTCGCGGTCCCATGTACCGCGACCCCCAGGACCCGCCCCTGGGGTAGCGCGCCCGCGGCGGGCTTTTCCCCCTATCCGCCCTTCCCACAACCGGGGCTCCGCCCCGGCCCCCGCTCCTCGATCTCCCCCAGCTACCGCTGGAGGTGCTCCCTGGAGGGGCTGACGTCATGCGGGTAGGGGAAGGCCCGCCGCAGGCGCGACCGCGGTCAGCCGACCATCGCCCGCTCCTCCTTGGAGAGGGAGGCCGCCGCCTCGCCCCTGGGCTCGGCCACCCGGTCCCGGGCCCCACCGCGGTGCGCGGGGTCATGGACCTCGCCCACCAGCTTCTCCAGGACGTCCTCCAGGGCCACCAGCCCCAGCACCGTGCCGGAGCCATCGGCGACCGCCGCCAGATGGGAGGCAGCCCGGCGCATCGCGGTCAGGGCGTCGTCCAGCGGCAGCTCCGCCCGGAGCGTCTCGATCGGATGCCAGACCCGCTGCGGCACCGCCCGCTCCGGGAACTCCAGCTCCAGGACGTCCTTCACATGCAGATAGCCCATGAAGGCGCCGCCGGGGCCGCGCACCGGAAAGCGCGAGTAGCCGGTGCGCACGGTCAGCTCCTCGATCTCCCGGGGGGTGACCGAAGGGTCGACGGTGACCAGACCGGCCGGGTCCAGGAGGACGTCGGTGATCGGGCGGCTGCCCAGCTCCAGGGCGTCCGCGAGCCGCTCGTGCTCACCGGGGTCGAGCAGCCCGGCCTGCCGGGAGTCCTCGACCAGATGGGTCAGCTGCTCACTGGTGAAGACGGCCTCGACCTCGTCCTTGGGCTCCACCCGGAACAGCCGCAGTACCAGCCGGGCGCACGCCCCCAGCAGCGCGGTGACCGGCCGGCACAGCCGTGCGAAGCCGACCAGCCCGGGGCCGAGCCACAGCGCGGTCTTGGCCGGTGCCGCCATGGCCAGGTTCTTCGGCACCATCTCGCCGATGAGCAGATGGAGGCAGACGACCACGGCGAGCGCGATGGCGTAGCCGAGGGGGTGCACCAGCTGCTCGGGCAGATGGACGGTGTGGAAGACCGGCTCCAGCAGCTGGGCGACGGTCGGCTCGGCGACCGCGCCGAGCGTCAGCGAGCAGATGGTGATGCCGAACTGCGCGGCGGCCATCATCTGCGGCAGGTTCTCCAGGCCGGTCAGGACCGTACGGGCGCGCCCGGAGCCCTCGGCCGCGCGCGGTTCGATCTGGCTGCGGCGCACCGAGACCAGGGCGAACTCGGCGCCCACGAAGAAGCCGTTGGCCAGGACCAGCAGGGCGGCGAAGAGAAGCTGTACGACACTCATCGTCCGGTCCCCTCCCCGGCCACGGCGCCGGCCGTCACCTTGAGCGGCGTACCCGGCTTCGTACGGACGATGCGCACCAGCTCCGCCCGGTGGTGGCCGACCTGCCGGACCGCCAGCTTCCAGCCGGGCAGCTCGGCGGTGTCACCGGGGACGGGGATCCGCGCCAGCAGATCGGCCACCAGCCCCGCCACGGTCTCGTACGGCCCGTCGGGCGCGTCGAGGCCGATCCGGCGCAGGGTGTCGACGCGGCAGCCGCCGTCGGCGTCCCAGGCGGTGCGGCCGTCCTCGGTGAGGGCCTGCACCAGGTCCGGGGTCTCCGACGCCTCGTCGTCGTGCTCGTCGCGCACCTCGCCGACCAGCTCCTCGACGATGTCCTCCAGGGTGACCACCCCGGCTGTGCCGCCGTATTCGTCGACGACCACGGCTATCGGCTGTTCGCTTCGCAGCCGCTCCAGCAGCGGCTGGACCGGCAGCGTCTCGGGGACCAGCAGCGGGGGCTGGGCGATCCGGCTGACGGAGGTCCGCAGCCGGTCCCCGGCGGGGACCGCGAGGGCGTCCTTGAGGTGCACCATCCCGATGACCTCGTCCAGCCGGTGGCGGTAGACGGGGAAGCGGGACAGCCCGGTGGCCCGGGTGAGGTTGAGCACATCCACGGCGGTCGCCGAGGAGTGCAGCGCGCTGACCCGCACCCGCGGGGTCATCACATGCTGGGTGGTCAGCTCGCCCAAGGACAGGGTGCGGACGAACAGATCCGCCGTGTCCTGCTCGATCGCACCGGCCCGCGCCGAGTGGCGGGCCAGCGAGACCAGCTCACCGGGGGTGCGGGCGGAGGCCAGCTCCTCGGTGGGCTCGACGCCCAGCGCCCGCACCAGCCGGTTGGCCATGGTGTTGAGCAGGGCGATCACGGGCCGGAAGAAGCGGGCGAAGGCGTACTGCGGGCCCGCGACGAAGCGGGCGACCTGCAGCGGCCGGGAGACCGCCCAGTTCTTGGGCACCAGCTCACCGATGACCATCTGGACCGCGGAGGCCAGCAGCATGCCGAGGACGACGGCGACACCGGAGACGGCGCCGTGCGGCAGTCCGACCGCCTCCAGCGGAGTGGTCAGCAGATGGCCGAGCGCGGGCTCGGCGAGCATGCCGACGATCAGCGAGGTGATGGTGATGCCGAGCTGGGTGCCGGAGAGCTGGAAGGACAGCTCGCGCAGCGCCTCGACGACGGTACGGGCGCGCTTGTCGCCCTCGTCGGCGGCTCGCTCGGCGTCCGGCCGCTCGACAGTGACCAGGCCGAACTCGGCGGCCACGAAGAAGCCGTTGGCGAGGATCAGGACAAGTGCCGCGGAGAGCAGCAGGAGGGACAGGGTGGTGCTCATGCCGCCGCCTTGTGGTCGGCGGCGGCGCAGGTACTACAGGACGATCCGTCCATCTGCGGAGGGAGTCACTCCTCGGGTCGCAGGGGAGCCCGCCGGGGCGCACGGGGTGCGTGCGCACAGGGAGAGGCGGGGCGGGGCACCGTTCGGCCCCGGCAACAGGGTAATCAAGGATGGGGCGTGACGGGCAGGCCCCTCACGCCGTTGGAGTGCCGATCAATATGCCGACAGGTTCCGGGGGAACCGCCCGGAAGGGGCGGAAACGGGCGTAAAGGGGCAGCTCGGCACTGCTGGGGCCGGGCGGGCCGCGGGTGGCTCAGTCCACGGCACGCCCCGTGCCGTGTTGCTCGGCGAGGGCGCGCAGGGCCCGCGCGTCGCTGATGGCCCGCGCCTTGGCGATGCCCGGCTGGATGCCCATCGCGGGCAGGCTGGTGCCGTCCGCGAGGTCCAGATAGACCCACGGGTCGCCCGGGCGCAGATTGACCCGGAGCACCTCCGCCCACTCCAGCCGCCGCTTGGTGGTGAGGTTGACGACGGTCACACCGCCCTCCTCGGCCACCACCTTGGGGCGGCTGAGCAGCGTCAGCACCCCGAAGAACAGCAGTCCGGTGATGATGAAGCTGGCCTTCTCCCCCGGCCCCAGCCGCTCCAGCAGCAGGGCGACCACCGTGAGGACGACCAGGACGGCGATGCCCACGGTCATCAGGACGGCGCGGGTCCTGGTCGGCCGGAAGGTGACGGGCAGGGCGGGCGGGGGCGCGGCGGCGGACACGTGGGTCGGCCTCTCGGATGAGGAGGGAACGGGAGGGAAGGCGGGGCGGGGCGTGCCGTCAGAGGCGGCAGGCGTGGATGCCCGTGGTGAGGATGGCCCGGGCCCCCAGGTCGTAGAGCTCGTCCATGATCCGCTGGGCGTCCCGGGCGGGGACCATCGAGCGGACCGCGACCCAGCCCTCGTGGTGCAGCGGGGAGACTGTGGGCGACTCCAGGCCCGGGGTGAGCGCGACGGCACGCTCCACCTGCTCCACCCGGATGTCGTAGTCCATCATCACGTACCGCCGGGCGACCAGGACGCCCTGCATCCGGCGGAGGAACTGCTGGACCTTGGGGTCGTCGCTGGGGTCGCCGGTGCGGCGGATGACGACCGCCTCGGACTCCAGGATGGGCTCGCCGATGATCTCCAGCCCGGCGTTGCGCAGGGTGGTGCCGGTCTCGACCACATCCGCGATGATCTCGGCGACACCGAGCTGGATGGCGGTCTCGACGGCGCCGTCGAGGTGGACCACGGCGGCGTCCACGCCGTTGTCGGCGAGGTGCTTGGTGACCAGTCCGGCGAAGGAGGTGGCCACGGTCATCCCGCCGAACTCGCTGACGTCCTTCGCCGTGCCGGGACGGGTGGCGTAGCGGAAGGTGGACCCGGCGAAGCCGAGCTGCATGATCTCCTCGGCCTGGGAGCCGGAGTCCAGCAGCAGATCGCGGCCGGTGATGCCGATGTCGAGCCGGCCGGAGCCCACGTACACGGCGATGTCGCGGGGCGGAGGAAGAAGAACTCCACCTCGTTCTCCGCGTCGACGAGGACCAGCTCCCGGCGGTCCTTGCGCTGCCGGTAGCCCGCCTCATGCAGCATCGCCGACGCAGGCTCGGACAGTGAACCCTTGTTGGGGACGGCGATGCGCAGCATGAGTGCTCTTTCCTTCGGTTGCGAGGGTGAGGGTGCGGGCGGGGGGTGTCAGAGGTGGGCGTAGACGTCGTCGAGGGTCAGCCCCTTGGCGACCATCATCACCTGAAGGTGGTACAGGAGCTGGGAGATCTCCTCGGCGGTCGCCTCGTCGCTTTCGTACTCGGCGGCCATCCACACCTCGGCGGCCTCCTCCACGACCTTCTTGCCGATGGCGTGCACACCGGAGTGGACCAGTTCGGCGGTGCGGGAGGTGGCGGGGTCGGCCGTGGCGGCCTTCTGCTGGAGCTCGGTGAAGAGCTCCTCGAACGTCTTCTTGGGCATGGTGTCCGTCATCCTACTTGGGCCGTGCGACACCCCTCAGCGCCAGGGTTCGGCGACCGAGCGCAGGGTGGTGGCGGTGGCGACGGCCGCGGTGACCGCCTCATGGCCCTTGTCCTCGCTGGAGCCCGCGATCCCGGCCCGGTCCAGGGCCTGCTCCTCGGTGTCGCAGGTCAGCACGCCGAAGCCGATGGGCACGCCGGTGTCCACGCTGACCTGGGTCAGCCCCTGGGTGACGCCCTGGCACACATAGTCGAAGTGCGGGGTGCCGCCGCGGATGACGACGCCCAGGGCCACGATCGCGTCATAGCCGCGGCCGGCGAGCACCTTCGCGACCACCGGCAGCTCGAAGCTGCCCGGCACCCGCAGCACGGTGGGCTCGTCGATACCCAGTTCTCCGAGGGCGCGCAGGGCGCCGTCGAGCAGCCCGTCCATCACCTTCTCGTGCCACTGTGCGGCGATGACGGCGACGCGCAGGTCCCCGCAGTTCTTCACGGACAGTTCGGGGGCGCCCTTACCGCTCACGTCTCTCCTCGGTGCTTTCTCTGATGTGCTGGTGTATGGGGGTACTTGAGGTGGTCACTGGTTGCCGCAGGCGGAAACGGGCTCGGCGCGGTCGCCGTCCAGCCAGGGCAGGTCGTGCCCCATCCGGTCCCGCTTCGTCCGCAGATAGCGGAGGTTGTGCTCACCGGCCTGGACGGGCATCGGCTCCCGGCCGGTGACCCGCAGCCCGTGCCGGACCAGCCCCGAGGTCTTGTCCGGGTTGTTGGTCATCAGCCGCAGCGAGCGCACGCCGAGGTCGGCGAGGATCTCCGCGCCCGCGGCGTAGTCCCGCGCGTCGGCGGGCAGGCCGAGCTCCAGATTGGCGTCCAGGGTGTCCCGGCCCAGCTCCTGCAGCTCGTACGCGCGCAGCTTGGACAGCAGCCCGATACCGCGTCCCTCGTGGCCGCGCAGATACAGGACGATGCCACGGCCCTCGGCGGTGACCCGCTCCAGCGCGGCGTGCAGCTGGGGGCCGCAGTCGCAGCGCAGCGAGTGGAAGACATCGCCGGTGAGGCATTCGGAGTGGACGCGGACCAGCACGTCCTCACCGTCCCCGATCTCGCCCTGGACCAGCGCGATGTGCTCCACGCCGTCGGACGCGCGGTAGCCGAACGCCCGGAAGTCGCCGAAGGCGGTGGGCAGCCGGGTCTCGGCCTCGCGCCGCACGAGCGGCTCGGCGGGCTTGCGGTACGCGATCAGATCGGCGATGGAGACGATCGCCAGGTCGTGCTTGCGGGCGAAGGCGACCAGGTCGGGCAGGCGCAGCATCACGCCGTCCTCGCCCGCGATCTCGCAGATCACGGCCGCCGGGCGCAGTCCGGCCAGCCGGGCCAGGTCGACCCCGGCCTCGGTGTGGCCGTCGCGCGCGAGCACGCCGCCGGGGCGGGCGCGCAGCGGGAAGATATGGCCGGGGCGCACGAGGTCACCGGGGACGGTGGCCGGGTCGGCCAGCAGCCGCAGGGTGGTGGCCCGGTCGGCGGCGGAGATCCCGGTGCTGACGCCGTGTTCGGCGGTGGCGTCGACCGAGACGGTGAAGGCGGTCCGCATGGACTCGGTGTTCTCTTCGACCATCTGGGGAAGCCGGAGCCGGTCGAGGTCGGCGCCCTCCATGGGCGCGCAGATGAGTCCCCGGCACTCGTTCATCATGAACGCGACGATCTCCGGGGTGATCATCTCGGCGGCGGCGACGAGGTCGCCCTCGTTCTCCCGGTCCTCGTCGTCCACGACGACGACGGGGCGGCCCGCGGCGATGTCGGCGATGGCCCGCTCGATGGGGTCCAGGGCCAGTTCGTCGGACCAGTGCGCGGCTCGCAGGGGAGCGGCCGGGCCGCTGGGAAGCGGTTCGGTGACCGCGTATGCCTCGCTCATGCTGTGGCCTCCTTGTCCTGCGTGCCGTTGTCCAGCAAGCCGTTGTTCCGCAAGCCGTTGTTCCGCAGGGCGTTGTTCCGCAGGGCGTCGACCTGCGAGCCGTTGCCCTGCGGGCCGTTGTCCCGTCCCATCAGCCGCTCCACGTACTTGGCGAGCACGTCCACCTCGAGGTTGACCGGGTCCCCGGCCTGTTTGACGCCGAGCGTGGTGAGCGCGAGGGTCGTCGGGATGAGGCTGACGGTGAAGTAGTCGAAGCCCGCGTCGACGACGGTCAGGCTGATGCCGTCGACCGTGATGGAGCCCTTCTCGACGACATAGCGGCTCAGCTCCGCGGGCAGCGAGATCTTCATGATCTCCCAGTGCTCGGAGAGCTTGCGGTCCACGATGGCGCCGGTGCCGTCCACATGGCCCTGCACGATGTGGCCGCCGAGCCGTCCGCCCAGCGCCATGGGGCGCTCCAGATTGACGCGGGAGCCGACGTCGAGCGCGCCGAGGCTGGAGCGGTCCAGGGTCTCGGCCATGACGTCGGCGCTGAACCGGGTGCCCTCCGCGTCCTCGATGAGGTCGACGACGGTGAGACAGACGCCGTTGACGGCGATGGAGTCGCCGTGCTTCGCCCCCTCGGTCACGACGGGGCCGCGCACCTGGAAGCGGGACGCGTCGCCCAGGTGCTCGATGGCGACGATCTCACCCAGTTCTTCGACAATTCCGGTGAACACTTCAGTTCTCCTCGGCGAGGGGGGCGGGGGCGACGGGAACGGCGGTGACGCGCAGATCGGGACCGAGCCGGGTGACGTCGGCCGTCTCGAGGCGCAACGCCTGCGCGATGGTGGTGATTCCGGCGTCGGCGAGGGCGGCGGGGCCCGCGCCGAGCAGGACGGGAGCGAGATAGCCGACGACCTTGTCGACGGCGCCCGCGGCGAGGAACGCGCCGGCGAGGGTGGGGCCGCCCTCCAGCAGGACGGAGCGCACTCCGCGCTCGTGCAGCGCGGCCAGGAGCGCGGGGATCGCGAGGCCGCCGTCCGCGCGTGGCAGCCTTACGGTCTCCACGCCCGGCCGCCGGGGCAGATGGGCGGTACTGGCGTCCTCGGCGACGGCGAGCAGTGTGGGCGCGGCGTCGTCCAGGACCCGGGCGCCGCGCTTGATGGTCGCGCCCGTGTCCACGACGACCCGCAGCGGCTGGGTGGCTCCCTCCCGGTCCCGTACGGCCAGGTGGGGGTCGTCGGCACGCAGGGTGCCGGAGCCGACGACGACGGCGTCGGCCTCCGCGCGCAGCCGGTGCACATCGGCGCGGGACTCGGGTGAGGTGATCCACCGGCTGGTGCCGTCGGCGGCGGCGCTGCGGCCGTCCAGCGTCGCGGCGAACTTCCACAGTACGAAGGGGCGGCCACGGCGCATCGCGGTCAGCCAGGGCTCGTTGACCGCCTCGGCCTCCTCGGCCAGCAGCCCGGCCTCGACCTCGACCCCGGCCGCGGCGAGGGTGGCGGCGCCGCCCCGGGCCTGTGCGGTGGGGTCGCCGACGGCGTAGTGGACGCGGGTGATCCCGGCGGCGATCAGGGCCTGGGAGCAGGGGCCGGTGCGTCCGGTGTGGTCACACGGTTCGAGGGTGACGAGGGCGGTGCCGCCACGGGCCCGCTCCCCCGCCGCGCGCAGCGCGTGCACCTCGGCATGCGGACCGCCGGCCCGCTGATGCCAGCCCTCACCGACCACGCGGCCGCCGGCGTCGAGGATGACGCAGCCGACGACGGGGTTGGGGCTGGTGTGGCCGAGGCCGCGGGCGGCGAGCGCGACGGCATGGCGCATCGCTTGGGCTTCGGCTGCGGTGGCCACCGGGTCCTCCTGCCTCTTCGGGCACGGACTCCGGGGCTGTCGAGATGACAAAGGAACGGGAACGTCGCCGCCGGCACGCCAGGTTCGGCAAAGCGCCCGCCCTACCTACGCAAGGACGGACCGCCGAGGCGGCGCACCGGTGATGTCGCTACCGCCGCGCACTGCCTCCCATCCGGACTTTCACCGTCGGTCCAGGAATTTCACCTGGTCAACCGACCGCTGGCGGCGGACGGGTCGCGGACTGTAACCGCCGGTTCGGATTTTCACCGACCCCGGAGTGCGCTGACGTCACTGGTACGCCCCTAGTGTGCCATGGCCATCAGCGCAGGTGGGAGGCGAGGCCAATGTGGCCTCCCTCACCCGCCCGGCCTCGGGCCGGACCGGGATCCCCCACCCCGCCCCTTCCCAGAACCGGGGGCGAGCCCCCGGCCCCCGGCCCCCGGCACACCCACCACCGGCGGCCGCGACGGCCGCCGGACGCGGGGCCCACACCCGCCCCGTTCGCCTCCGGGGCGCCGGGCCTCAACGAACTCCGCGGCACCTCACCGGTCCGCCCCGGTGGCACAGCCCCGACCCGACAACCCCGGGCCGACACCTCCACCACCGTCGCCCCGAAGACCACCGCGGCCACCCACCGCGAACCCAACTCCGCCCCCGGTACCCGCGAGGTGCCAGGGCCTGGGCAGGCTGCGCGGCTACAGACCCGTCCCGAGCGGGGACCGGGGACTCACACCTGCCCCGGCCAAGGACACACCCCCGACCCCGGCAGCCCGAGCCCACACCTCCACCACCAACGGCCCGAAGCCCGCTGCGAGGACCCGCCCGAACCCAACCCCGAACCCCGCACCCGCGAGGCGCCAGGGGCCTGGGCAGGCTGCGCGGCTACAGACCCGTCCCGAGCGGGGACCGGGGACTCACACCTGCCCCGGCCAAGGACACACCCCCGACCCCGGCAGCCCGAGCCCACACCTCCACCACCAACGGCCCGAAGCCCGCTGCGAGGACCCGCCCCGAACCCAACCCCGAACCCCGCACCCGCGAGGCGCCAGGGGCCTGGGCAGGCTGCGCGGCTACGAGCCGGTCCCGAGCGGGGGCCGGGGGCCTGCCAAGGGCGCAGCCCCGACCCCGGCAGCCCCGGGGCGACGCCTCCCACCACGGGCGGCCGCGGCGGTCGCCGGGCGCGGGCCCACACCTGTCCCGGCCGCCCGCGGGGCGCCCGGGCCTCGGCAGACTCCGCGGCATCTGCGTCAGCCCCGAACCGGGAGCGGGGGGCCGGGGGCTTGCCCTCGGTTTCGGGGAGGGGCGGGGTGGGGGAGGAAGACCCGCCGCCCCACTACCCCTGCGCGATGCTGTCCAGTTGCTCCACCGCCGGCCGCAGGGCCCACAGGTCGCCGCCGGGCGGGGCCTGGAGCTTGTCCACCGCCGCGCGGGCCTTGCGGTCCCCGGCGTCGGCCGCCGCGTGGACGATGTCGCTCGCCGCGTAGGCGCGGAGGTCCAGCTCCGGGTACGGCCAGGGCGCGGCGCCGGTGGCCGCCGGGAGCAGGACGTCGACCGCCTTGAAGAGGTTCGCGCCGCCGGGCCCGGTGTAGTGCCACAGGTCCACGCCGACGTGCTTGCCGATGGCGGCCATCCGGGTGTACGCGACGAGGTTGAACGTCGAGTAGTGGAAGCTGCGGGTGCGCTCGAGCTCCTGGGGCTGCGTGCCGTCGGCCGCGATCTGGGTGTCGATGCGCTTGGTGCGGGCGTCGCGGAGCACCTGGCGGGCGCGGTCCCGGTCGCCCACGGCGGTGGCGATGGCGGCGACCTGCATGTCGTAGAAGGTGCCGTGGTTGTTCTCGGCGGCGCCTTCCTCCTTGCCGAAGTCGCTGTTCACCAGCCAGTCCAGGAACTGCTTGTTCCAGGTGCGGAAGCCCTCGTGGTCGCTCTTGGACCAGCCGGGGGCGCCGGTGTCGAGCAGGGCGGCGGCGTCCAGGAGGCTGGTGAAGCCCTGGGAGAAGTCGATGATCCCGATCGAGCGGCCGTCGTACATGCAGGGGATGAACTGGGCGTGGTTCAGGCTCGGGTTCATCCGGGTCGCGGGGGTGACGAACCAGGTGCGCAGGATGTCGGCGGCGTGCTCGGCATAGGCCCGCTTACCGGTGTAGTACCAGGCCAGGGAGAGCTCGTAGGCGGATTCGAAGACCTTGCCGACCTCGGGACGGTCCGTCATCTTGTCCACGTCGGGGTTCCGTTGGCCATCCTTCTGAACGTAAGGGCAGCCGTACGGATTGTCGTCGGTCTTGGGCCGGCTCGGCCACCAGTAGGGGGCCTGGCTGAAGTAGTCGTGTTTGTCGCCGCTGGGCGGCACCTGGTCCTTGTCGGTGACCGTCCAGGGGCCCTGGTCCATCCACTGGTCGGCCTGGGCCGTCAGATCGCGTACGGTCCGCCGCAGATTCCGGTCTCCCAGCTGCAGTTTCAGCTTGGTGAGGGACAGTCGGGGCCCGTCGAGCACCACCGTCCGGGGCACCGAGCCGGAATGCCGCGCGGGCTCTGCGCCCTGGGCGGAGGGGGCGGCGGGGATCGCCAGGACGGCCAGGAGGGCGGAGGCGGTGACGATCGCCCGGGCGAACCGCCCGCGTCCCGCTGGAGGTGCACCCATTGAGCACTCCAATCAGATATCTGAACGCTATTCAGACTTGAGATCGGGCTCAGAGTAAGGCGGCTCCATGGGCACGACAAGAGATCGCACAGGAATGCCCTCGCCCCGGGAGGGCGAATGCCCTCACCCCAGAAGGGCGGGTGACCGACGGCTACGGCGCGCGCTACGGCGCGCCGAACAGCTCGTTCTGCGCCGCGTCCAGCGCCGTCAGCACGGCGCCCCGCAACACCCCGCCACCACCCACGACCCCCGCCCGCACCCGCGTCCGCAGCGGCGACAGCCGGGCGACATGGTCCTCCACCCGCCGCGCGAGCCCATCGCCCCCGGCCCGGCCGACCTCACCGCCGAGCACCGCGCACCCCGGGTCGAGCACCGCGCAGATCGCCGCGACGCCCAGCGCGATACGGGCCGCCAGCGTGTCCAGGAACGCCTCGCCGCGCTCCCCCGCGTCGAGGGCCGCGCGGATCGCCGCTTCCGCCGCGCCGGAGCCCTCCGTGCCCGCCCCGCGTTCGCCGCCCGCCGAGGCCTCCAGACCGTGCTCCTGCGCGAGTTCGCAGACCGCGCCGCTGCTCACCAGGGAGTGGAACCCGCCGTCGCAGCCGGTGGCGGAGGGCAGTCCCGAGGTCCCCGGCACCGGCAGAAAGCCGATCTCCCCGGTGCCGCCGGACGCACCGCGCCGCAGCACCCGGTCGAGCACCACGGCGGCGCCGATGCCATGGCCGAGCCACAGCAGCACGAAGGTGTCGCGGTCGCGCGCCGTACCCATCCGCTGTTCGGCGACGGCCGCGAGATTGACCTCGTTCTCCAGCAGCACCGGCGCCGCGAGGTCGCGGTGGAGCGCGGTGGCCAGCTCACGGTGCCAGGAGGGGAGTCCGCCGGTGGAGTTGAGCTCCCCGGTGGCGGGGTCGATGAGACCGGGCACCCCGATGCCGATGTGGTGCAGCCGCACTGCCCCGGCCCGCTCGACGGCCCGCTCCACCAGGGCCACCGCGGCCGCCACAGGGTGCGCCGGATCCCCGTCCGGGGCCACCGGAAGCGACTCCTCCGCCTTGGTCCGGCCCAGCAGGTCGGCCACGCATACGGCCACGCTGTCCGTACGGACGTCGACCCCGGCCACATGCGCGCTGTCGGCGACGATCCCGTACACCCGCGCGTTGGGCCCCCGGCGCTCCGCCCCCGCCTCCCCCACGACCGCCACCAGCCCGGTCTGCCGCAGCCGCTCGACCAGGTCCGCGATGGTGGGGCGGGACAGCCCGGTCAGCGACTTGAGCTGACCCGCGGTCAACGGCCCCTCGTCCTTGAGCAGATGCAGGGCGAGGCGGTCGTTGATGGCCCGCGCCGTACTCGGTGAGGCGGTGCGGCCCGCCACGGACACGCTCGTCGACGTCATGCCGGGATCCTTCCAGAAGGCCACGGGAAAAGCCCTATCTATCAGGGACCCTTCCTGATAGTTTCCCGTGGACCACGGCACGGGCCGGCGCTACGGGGAGGGTGCGACAGGCATGGGCAGGCTCAAGGAAGCCGGGGCGTCCGAGATGCGCCCCGTACGGCGGGCGCGGATCGCCGTGGCGGCAGTGTTCGCCGTGCACGGCGCGGTGACCGGCAACTTCGCCACCCGTATCCCCTGGATCCAGGAGCGGCTGGACCTCAGCGCCGGTCAACTCGGCCTCGCACTCGCCTTTCCCGCCATCGGGGCCTCGGTCGCGATGCCCCTGGCCGGGCGGATCAGCCATCGCTTCGGCGCCCGCGCGGCGCTGCGCGGACTGCTCGCCCTGTGGACCGCCTGGCTGGTGATGCCCCCGCTGGCGCCCGGTCTTGTCTGGCTGTGCGGTGCGCTCTTCGTCTTCGGGGCGACCGCCGGGACGTCCGACGTCGCCATGAACGCCCTCGGTGTGGAGGTCGAGAACCGCCTCGGCCGTTCGATCATGTCCGGGCTGCACGGCATGTGGAGCGCGGGAGCGCTCACCGGCTCGGCGGCGGGCACGATCGCCGCGCATGCCGAGGCCGACGCCCGGCTCCACCTCGCCATCGCCGCCGGGGTCCTCACGGTGCTCGGCGCGGTGGCCTGCCACTGGGTCCTCGACCTGCGCAGCGCCCCAGAGGAGCACCCGCCGCCCCGGTTCGCGCTCCCGCCCCGCTCCGCGCTGATCATCGGCGCGGTGGGATTCTGCGCGGTCTTCGCCGAGGGGGCGAGCCTGGACTGGTCGGCGGTCTATCTGCGCGATGTCATGGACTCCTCCCCCGGTGTCGCCGCCGCCTGCACCACCGCCTTCTCCTGCACGATGGCCGGCGCCCGGCTCATCGGGGACGCGGTGGTGAGCCGCTTCGGGCCGGTGCGGACCGTACGGACCGGCGGCCTCCTCGCCACCGCCGGCGGCGTCCTCGTGGTCACCGCCCCCGGCGCCGCCCTCGCCATCGCCGGATTCGGCCTCATCGGACTGGGCATCGCGGTCGTGGTGCCGCTGGCCTTCGCCGCCGCCGGGCGCAGCGGCCCGGCCCCGAGCCAGGCCATCGCGGGCGTCGCCACGATCACGTACACCTCGGGTCTGATCGCTCCGGCGGCCATGGGCTCGATCGCGGACCTGACCTCGCTGACGATCTCGTTCTGCCTGGTCACGACGTTGACGCTGGGGCTGGTGGCGGGGGCGGGGGTGCTGCGGACCCCGGCGGAGACGGACGCCGCGAACCCCGCCTCGCACCCCGACCCGTCCGCCTCCCGGGCCACGCTTCCCTGACGGGGCGGGGGTGGAGCCAGAGCCACTGTTCCTGACGGGGCGGGGGTGGGGCCAGGGCCACTGTTCGGTGAGCGCCGAAGTGTTCCGGCCCTACGGTCGGTGATATGAGCGACAAGAGCGGCGCCCCGGCGCCCGACCGCCACACCGCCTTCCGCCGGCTCCACCACGGCGAACGGCCGCTGCTGCTGCCCAACGCCTGGGACCACGCCTCCGCCGCCGCCCTGGTCCGGCGCGGCTTCCCCGCCATCGGCACCACCAGCCTCGGCGTGGCCGCGGCGGCCGGGCTGCCGGACGCGACGGGCGCCGCCCGCGACGAGACCCTCGCCCTCGCCCGCGGCATCACCCGGCTCCCGGCGCTGGTGAGCGTCGACATCGAGGGCGGGTGCAGCGAGCGGCCCGAGGAGGTCGCGGCGCTCGCGGCCGAGCTGGACCGGGCCGGGGTGGTCGGCGTGAACATCGAGGACGGCCGCCCCGACGGCACCCTCGCGCCACTGGCCCGGCAGTGCGCGGTGCTCGCGGCCGTCAAGGAGCGGGTGCCCCGGCTGTTCGTGAACGCGCGGACCGACACCCACTGGCTCGCCGCGATCGGTGGTGACACCCCTCCCTCGCTGTCCGCGGCCGCCGAACGCATCGAGGCGTATGTGCGGGCAGGCGCGGACGGGGTCTTCGTGCCCGCGCTCACCGATGAGCACGACATCGGCGCCCTGACCGACGACCTCGGCGAAACCCCGCTGAACATCCTCTTCACCCCCGGCCGCCACACCTATGAGCGCCTCGCGGAGCTCGGGGTGCGGCGGATCAGCTGCGGTTCGCTGCTCTTCCGGGCCGCCCTGGACCGCGCCGTCGAGCTGGCCTGGACGATCGCCCACCCCGACGCGCCTGCCCCTGCCCATCAGGCCGCCGACCTGCCCTCCTACGCCGAGGCACAGTCACTGGCCGAGGACTTCACCGAGGGCGTCGCCGAGGGCATCCGCACATAGCTGCAAGGCGCACAATTTCGGCCAACTAACATTGCTGCGAATTCCCCGTAGCGATGAAGTGGAGCAGTCATGGGCCTCGGCGTGCGCTGGACCCTGCACGGCGATGGGCGCACCCCCGCCCCGGGCGCCGTCGTCAAGCCGGATGAGCGGCTGTCATGGCCGAGGACGGCGGGGCTCGGCGCACAGCATGTCGTGGCCATGTTCGGGGCCAGCTTTGTCGCCCCGGTGCTGATGGGGCTCGACCCCAACCTCGCGATCATGATGTCCGGCGTCGCGACCATCCTCTTCCTGCTGGCGACCCGCGGCCGGATCCCCAGCTATCTGGGGTGCAGCCTGTCCTTCGTCGGGGTGGCCGCCGCGATCAGGGCGCAGGGCGGCGGCAGCGCCGCCGTCACCGGGGCGATCCTGGTGGTCGGCGGGGTGCTGCTGCTGAGCGGTCTGGCGGTACGGAAATTCGGCGCCCGGATCATCCACGCGGCGATGCCGCCGGTGGTGACCGGTGCGGTGGTCATGCTGATCGGGTTCAATCTCGCACCGGTGACCGCCGGTACGTACTGGCCCGCCGATCAGTGGACCGCGCTGCTGACGATGCTGGTCACCGGGGCGGCGGTGGTCTGTCTGCGGGGCTTCTGGTCGCGTATCGCGATCTTCCTGGGGCTGGTCTTCGGCTATGCGGTCTCCTGGGTCCTCGACCGCGTCTTCGGCAGGATCCACTCGATCGACGGCAGCGGACGGGTCACCGACCACTGGCGGCTGGATCTGTCCGGTGTGGCCAAGGCGGACTGGATCGGTCTGCCGTCGCTGCACGCGCCCAGCTTCCACTGGTCGGCGGTGCTGGTGGCGCTGCCGGTCGTGATCGCCCTGATCGCCGAGAACGCCGGGCATGTGAAGGCGGTCGGCGAGATGATCGGCGATCCGCTGGACGACCAGCTGGGCACGGCGATCGCCGCGGACGGCGCGGCGACCATGATCTCCACATCGGTCGGCGGCCCGGCCAATACGACGTACTCCGAGAACATCGGGGTCATGGCGGCCACCCGGGTCTACTCCACCGCCGCGTACTGGGCGGCCGCGGGCTTCGCGCTGCTCTTCGGGCTCTGCCCCAAGTTCGGCGCGGTGGTGGCGGCGGTGCCGGGCGGGGTGCTGGGCGGGATCACCGTCATCCTCTACGGCATGATCGGGCTGCTGGGTGCGCAGATCTGGGTGCACAACAAGGTGGACCTGCGCAATCCGCTCAATCTGGTGCCGGTCGCGGCGGGCGTCATCATCGGCGTCGGCGGCGTCAGCCTGAAGGTCAGCAAGAACTTCGAGCTGGGCGGGATCGCCCTCGGCACGATCGTGGTGCTGCTCGGCTACCACGTGCTGCGCGCCCTGGCCCCGGCCCATCTCAAGCCGCAGGAGCCCCTGCTGGACGCGGGCACCAGCGAATACGACGACGACCGGCCGGCCTGACCGCTGAAGCACTCATCCCCGCGGGGCGAGGTCCTGCCCTCCCCGCGGGGCGAGGTCCTGCAGGCCCAGCACCCGGAGCAGTTCGAGCCGCTCGGCGGACTCGCTGCCGGGGCGGGCGGTGTGGACGATCAGCCGCTGGGCGTGTTCGGAGCTCAGCAGGACCTCGCAGTCCAGCTCCATCGTGCCCACCACCGGGTGGACGAACCGCTTGACCGAGGAGTGCCGTACGGCCACCTCATGGGCCTCCCACAGCGCCGCGAACTCGGCGCTCACCGAGAGCAGTTCGGCCACCAGGCCCGCCGGGCCCGGGTCGTCGGGGCGGGCCGCGAGCACGGCGCGGAGGTTGGCCACATGCAGCCGGGCATGCTCCTCGATCTCCTCGCTCGGGAAGATCCCGGGGGCGCCGGAGTCGTCGCCGGGCCGGGTGAAGAAGCTCCGGACGATATTGCGGTCGCCGGGCGGCCGCGCCGTGATGTCGCCGACCAGCGCCGCCGCCATCGCGTTCTGCGCCAGCACCTCGCCCCAGTCGGTGATCACCTGGGCCGGGGTGTCGAACAGCCGGTCCAGCACCCTGAGCAGGCCGGGCCGCACATGCTCCGAGGTGCTGCGGTCGCGCGGCGGCTCCTCCCCCACCAGGTGGAAGAGATAGTCGCGCTCGTCGTCGGTGAGCCGCAGCGCCCGGGCCAGCGCGGTCAGCATCTGGCGGGACGGGCGCGGGCCGCGGGCCTGCTCCAGCCGGGTGTAGTAGTCCGGTGACATGCCCGCGAGCTGGGCCACCTCCTCCCGGCGCAGTCCGGGCGTACGGCGCCGGGGGCCGGACGTCAGCCCCACCTCGGCGGGGCCGAGGCGGGCGCGGCAGCGGCGCAGGAAGTCGGCGAGCTCCGATCGATGCACGCTCCCATGGTCGCCGCGCCCGCGCCGGGTATCCAGGGTCTGCCGATCCCTGGATGGGCAGGTCTCTCCCGGCCCCGCCGAGGCCGTCGCAGGCTGAGGCCGAGCGATCGAGACGAAAGGCGGATGCTGATGCCCTTGATTCTGGTGACGGGTGCGACCGGCCAGGTGGGACGGCGGTTCACCAAGCGGCTGCTGGAGCGGCCCGCGGCCGGTACCGAGGTACGGGTGCTGGTGCGCGACGAGGAGCGCGGTGCGCCCTTCGCGGCCCAGGGCGCGCAGCTCACGGTGGGTGATCTGCGCGAGGAGAAGGATCTGCGGAGGGCCATGGAGGGGGTGCACGCGGTGGTCAACATCGCGGCGGCCTTCCGCGGGGTGCCGGACGAGGAGGCGTGGGCGGTCAACCGGGACGCGGCGGTCGCGCTCGGACGAGCCGCGGTCGAGGCCGGGACGAGCCGGTTCCTCCAGGTCAGCACCAATCTGGTGTACGGCGCCTCGCGCGGCCGGCCGTTCACGGAGGACGACGAGAGCGTGCCCGGCGGTCTGCTGTGGGGCGCCTACCCCGCCTCGAAGGCGGAGGCGGAGCGGGAGCTGCTGGCGCTGTACCGCGAGCACGGCCTCGATCTGCGGATCGGCAGCCTGGCCTTCGTGTACGGGGACGGCGATCCGCATGTGGCGAACTTTCTGCCGCACTCGCGGGCCTGGGCCGGGAGCCAGCGGCTCGCCATGGTCCACCACGCCGACGCGACATCGGCGCTGCTGCGGCTGCTGCGCGCCCCGGGCGGCACGGCCGGCGGCTCGGTGTCGGGCCGCAAGTACAACATCGTCGACGACGCCCCGGCGACCGTCGTCGAAATCCACCAGCTCATGGGCGCGCCGCTGCCCGAGGGCATGACCGGGCGGAAGGACGACGACCCCTGGTCCGGGATCACCTCCAACCTCCGGCTCCGCGATGAGCTGGGCTGGCGGCCGCTGTATCCGTCGATCTGGACGGCCCGCGACGCGGGGGTGCTGTGATACGGCGGTTGACGGGTCGTTAGGCCGTCCAGGGGAAGCGGCGGCGTACGGCAGGACCGCACCTCTCCCACCTGCCACCCTGGCGTCCATGACGATGCCCACGCACGCGCGGCTCGCCCCGCGCACCGTGCAGAGCGTCGTGGCGCGCATGAGCGCGCTCGGCGCGGCGCTGCCGCCCAGGGACGGGGTGGCGGTCTTCAACGGGGTGTACCTGTCGGTCACCGAGGAGGTCGGCCGCCGGCTCACGGACGGGTACTTCCACGACCCGTCCGCCACCCAGGAGCTGGACGTGCGGTTCGCCGAGCGCTATCTGGCGGCGGTCGACGCGGTGACCACGGGCGGGCGGCCACCCGCCTGCTGGCGGCCGCTGTTCCAGCTGCGGCGCCATCCGGGGGTGCGGCCGGTGCAGTTCGCACTCGCCGGGATCAACGCCCATATCGGCCATGACCTGGCGCTCGCGCTGCTGGACACCTGCCGGGCCCGGGACCTTGAACCGGACGCCCTGGAGGGCGACTTCGACCGGATCGGCGCGCTGCTCACGGGGATGGAGGAGCGGATCCGGGAGGAGCTGATGCCCGGCCCCGACCTGCTGGACGTGGCCGATCCGCTCACCCATCTCGTGGGCTCCTGGAGCCTGGAGAAGGCGCGGGACGCCGCATGGGCGGCGTTCCGCGCCCTGTGGGGGCTGCGCGGGGTGCCGGAGCTGGCGGCGGAGTTCGCGGAGCGCGTCGACGCGACCGTGGGTCTGGTCGGGCGCTTTCTGCTCACTCCTCTGCCATCGGCGCGACGACCCGCCGACGACGCCACGGCCCGCCCTTGACGCAGCGGCCCGCCGTCGCGGCGTAACGGCCCCGGGACCGGCTCAGTCCTCGGGGAGCTCGACGGGCGCGATCTCGTCGTACAGATCGCCCGGCCCGGGGTTCTTCGGGTCGGTGGCGCCGCCGAAGCGGTGCATCACGCCCCACACGGCGTTGAGCGCGGTCTGGATGGCGCCCTCGGCCCAGCCCGCCGTCCAGGAGATGTCGTCGCCCGCGAGGAAGATGCCGCGCTTGTCGGCGGGCAGCCGGTCCTGCATGAAGTGGGTGAACAGCCGGCGCTGATAGCGGTAATGGCCGGGCAGATTGGCCTTGAACGCGCCCATGAAGTAGGGCTCGTTCTCCCAGGACACGGTGACCGGGCTGCCGATGATGTGCTTGCGGATGTCGACGTGCCGATAGATCTCCGAGAGCGACTTGAGCATGACCTCCATCCGCTCGTTCGCCGACAGCGGCAGCCACTTGAGGCTGTCGTCGCACCAGGTGTAGGAGAGACAGATGACGGCGGGCCGGTCCGGGCCGTCGTCCAGCAGATAGGTGCCGCGGGTCATCCGGTCGGTGAGCGTCATGCTCATCGTGTCCCGGCCGGTGATCTCGTCCTTGTCCAGCCAGAACGGCCGGTCCACCGGCACGAAGAGCTTGCTGGACTCCATGTAGTGGGTGCGCTCGATCGCCGTCCAGTGGTCGATCGGGAAGAGCGAGTCATCGCAGTCGATCTTGGAGAGCAGCATCCAGGACTGCGCGGTGAAGACCACCGCCCGGTACGAGCGGATGTCACCGCTCGCGTCCGTCACCACGACGCGGTCGCCCGCTGCCCGGTGCAGCCGGGTCACGGCCGGGCGGGGCTCACCGCCGTGCAGCGAGGACAGCGAGGTGCCCTGGGGCCAGTGGACGATCTTCTCGGGCTCGCGCTCCCACAGCCGCAGCGGAAGCTGCTGGCTGCCGCCGACGATGCCGCGGTGGTGGTCGTCGGCCTCGGTGTAGACGACCCGCAGGATCTCCAGGATGGAGTTGGGGAAGTCGGTGTCCCAGCCGCCGGTGCCGAAGCCGACCTGGCCGAAGATCTCCCGGTGGCGGAAGGAGGTGAAGGCCGTGGAGTCGCAGAGGAAACCGTAGAAGGTCTGGTTGTCCAGCTTCTCGACCAGCCGCGACCAGATCTCCCGGATGCGGGGGACGTTCCGCTCGCGGATGGCGCGGTTCATGTCGGAGAAGTCCGCGCCCTCCTCCAGGCAGGCGTTCCAGGCGTCGGCCACCTCGCGGTAGACCGGCGGCAGATCGTCGATGGTGCGGGCGTAGTGGGACTCGCCCTTGAGGTCGACGACGGTCGAGGGGGTGTCGGGGGCCAGCGGGTTGGGGAACGGCCGGGTCTTCAGGCCCACCAGGTCGATGTAGTGCTGGAGGGCGGTGGAGGACGGCGGGAAGCGCATCGCCCCCATCTCGGCGGTCAGCGCGTCGTCACAGCCGTCGAAGCCGACGGTGCGCAGCCGTCCGCCGATCCGGTCGGCCTCGTAGACCACGGGCCGCAGGCCCATCTTCATCAGCTCGTACGCGGTGACCAGGCCGGAGAGACCGCCGCCGATGACCGCGACCTCGTTGCCGTGCTCGGTGGCGGGTATCTGGCCCAGGCCCGCCGGGTGGGCGAGGAAGTCGTCGTAGGCGTAGGGGAAGTCCGGGCCGAACATGGTCATGGGCGGAAGGGCCTGATGGGCCTGGGTTTCCTGCTCGTCATGGACGGCGGTGGGCACCGTGGACGTCATGGGGTACGGATTCCTTGCTGGTCGGTGCTCAAAGGGGTGTTTCGGGCGCGGCGGGGTCCGGACGGATCGGCCGAGGACTGATCAGCTGAGGGAGGAGTACAGACCGGGGCGGCGGTCGCGCAGATACGGGTTGATCCGGCGCGAGGTGGTCAGCAGCTTGGGGGCGACATCGCCGAGGAGGAGTTCCTCACCGCGGCCGGCCCGCAGACAGGTGGCGCCGTCGGGCCCCGCCAGACAGCTCAGGCCCACGAAGTCGAACTCGCCCTCGACACCACTGCGGTTGACGTACGCGATGTACATCTGGCTCTCGAAGGCCCGCACCGGAATCACGGATTCGGCCACGAACTCGAAGGGGTGCATCTGCGCGGTGGGCACCAGCAGCAGATCGGTCCCGGCCAGGGCATGGGCCCGTACGTTCTCCGGGAACTCCACGTCGTAGCAGATCAGGATGCCGACGGTCAGCTCGCCGATGGTGGCCTGGACGACGGGGGTCTCGCCGGGGGTGAACGACGCCCGCTCGAAGCAGCCGTAGAGATGGGACTTGCGGTAGTTGGCCAGCTCGGCGCCGTCCCCGCCCACGAGCCGTGCCGAGTTGTACACCGCGCCCGCGTGGCTCTCGGGGTAGCCGTAGAGGATGGCGAGACCGTGCGTCGCGGCGATCTCGGCCACCGCCCGGCCGCTCGGCCCGTCGGCGGGCTCGGCCAGCTCCCGTACGCCGCGGCCGCCAATCGCGTATCCCGTGAGGAACATCTCCGCGGTGACCAGCAGCCCGGCCCCGTCGGCGGCGGCGCCGGCGGCGGCCTCGTCGAGGACCTTGAGGTTCCCGGCGGGATCGCCGGGGTGACCGGAGTTCTGGAGCAGAGCGGTGCGCAGCGGCGACATGGCAGACCTTGAGAGGAGGAGTACGGGTATAAAAACAGTACGTTGCCTCCGGATCGCCCAACAAGACGGCTTCGTTGCGTCCGGCGTCGATTCGTAACGCATGGGGATCGGTCCGCGTCGATTCATTGCACGCGCTGGACCCGGGCGTGTGCGGGGCCGGGGCACGTACGGGGGCCATGCCTGGGCGGGGCTGCTCGGACGAGCCCCGAAGGGGCGCGGGGCGGTGTCGATGTGCGGCTCCGCCGCGTGGGCGCGCCCAGCCACAACGCCGCCGCGGACGCTCACCGGCAGGTCGGGGCACCCCCGTCGATCAGGGCGCACCCAGTGGAGCGCTTATGTGGGCGCGCCCGAGCTGAACCGCCGCAGCAGGGGCGACAGCACCAGCACGGACTTGGTGCGCTCCACGAACGCCTCCCCGCGATCCGCTCCAGCACCCGCTCGAAGTGGCGCATATCGGAGGCGAAGACCTGGACGACGGCGTCCGCGTCGCCGGTGACGGTCGACGCGGACACCACCTCGGGATAGCGCGACAGGCCCCGGCGGATGGCGTCCGGCGAGGTGTTGTGGCGGCAGTAGAGCTCGATGAAGCCCTCGGTCTCCCATCCCAGCGCCACCGGGTCGACCCGCACCGTGAAGCCGGTGATGGCTCCCTCCGCGCGCAGCCGGTCCACCCGCCGTTTGACGGCGGGCGCGGACAGTCCTACCAACTCGCCGATGTCGGCGTAGGAGCGGCGGGCGTCCTCGGCGAGGGCGTGGACGATGCGTTCGTCGAGATCATTCAGTCGCACTGGGGGGCAATCACTTCTCTGCTGTGGCCAGTCGGGATCGGCGCAAGCCGTATGCGAAGTACAGCACAAGGCCGACGGCCATCCAGCAGCCGAACACCACCCAGGTCACGAGCTGCAGGCTGCCCATCATCCACAGACACAGCGCGAAGCCGATCACCGGGAAGAGCGGGGAGAGCGGCACCCGGAAGGTGCGGGTCATATCGGGCCGGGTCCGGCGCAGCACGATCACGGCGATGTTGACCAGTGCGAAGGCGAAGAGGGTGCCGATGCTGGTGGCGTCGGCGAGCTGGCCGAGCGGGATCGCGGCGGCCAGGACCCCGCAGAAGAGCGAGACGATCACGGTGTTGGCGCGGGGCACTCCGGTCCTGGCGTGGACCGTGGAGAAGACCTTGGGCACCAGCCCGTCCCGGGACATCGCGAAGAGGATGCGGGTCTGGCCGTAGAGCACGGTCAGCACCACGGAGGCGATCGCGACGACCGCTCCGGCGGCCAGCAGCACGGCCCAGGCGTCCTGTCCGGTGACATCCTTCATGATCGAGGCGAGCGCGGCCTCGGAGCCCGAGAACTTCTTCCACGGCAGGGCGCCCACCGCGACGGCGGCCACCAGGCAGTACAGCGCGGTGACGATGATCAGCGAGAGCATGATCGCGCGGGGCAGGTCGCGCTGGGGGTTCTTGGCCTCCTCACCGGCCGTGGAGGCGGCGTCGAAGCCGATGTAGGAGAAGAAGAGGGTGGCGCCGGCGGCGCTGACGCCCGCCATGCCCAGCGGCATGAACGGGGTGTAGTTGCCCGCCCGGATGCCGGTGAAGGCGACGGCGCAGAAGAGGATCAGCGCCGCTATCTTCACCGCCACCATGACCGCGTTGGCGCGGGCGCTCTCCTTGGCGCCGCCCAGCAGGAACGCCATGGCCAGCAGCACCACGAGCAGGGCGGGCAGATTGAAGATCCCGCCGTCCCCGGGCGGGGCGGCCAGGGCGTCGGGAATGGTGACGCCGAGGGTGCCGTCGAGCAGTTCGTTGAGGTACTCGCCCCAGCCGACGGCGACGGCCGCCACCGAGACGCCGTACTCGAGGATCAGACACCAGCCGCAGATCCAGGCGATCAGCTCGCCCATCGTGGCGTAGGCGTAGGAGTAGGAGGAACCGGAGACGGGGATGGTGCCCGCCAGCTCGGCGTACGACAGCGCTGAGAACAGCGCGGTGAGCCCGGCGATGACGAAGGACACGATCACCGCGGGACCGGCGTCGGGCACGGCCTCGCCGAGCACCACGAAGATGCCGGTGCCCAGGGTGGCCCCGATGCTGATCATGGTGAGCTGCCACATGCCCATCGAGCGCCGCAGACTGCCGCCCTCGCCCTGGCCGCCCTCGGCGACCAGCCGCTCCACGGGCTTGCGCCGCATCAGCCGGGCGCCCAGTCCGCCGACCGGAGGGTCTGGTTCCGGTTGATGGGTGGCGGGCGGTGCTGCGCCGTGCTCCAACACAGGGGTGGCTCCTTAATCGCTGCCATCTGGTGGTGGCGACCGACTGCGGACATACGGGTGCCCGAAGAGCAAACCCGCAGGTGGGAATCGCCGAGCAGTCGGTCCCCGCCACTCCACGTCAGCGCAAGACCCTATGAGCCGTCCGCCGACGGCCGTAATGCACCATGGTTGCGCATACCCGTGGCAACGTTGCGCGCGGGGGCGCGCGGCGGGGAATCGTTGCGAGACACTGCGCGAGTCAGCGCTCGTTTCACCCGAATGCCGCGATACTGCACCATTTTAGCGGTCGTTGGTGGGGACGTGACCACTGACAGCCTGCAACCACCCGATCACTCCCGCCTCAGTGCCGAACCCGTGTTCCGGCCCCGAGATCAGGGGGGTGACAGCGAGCGCTACCCGCTCGAATACTGCGCGAGAGTCTGGGAGGACTTCATCCGGGCGCTGGGCCGGATCGAGGCGGACTTCCTCCAGCGGTCCGATACGCCGGAACCGGGCGTCAAGGCATGACGTACACCGAGCCGAGGCCGGGCGGCTACGGGCCCCCACCCACCGGCCACCGGCACGCCTCCGCGCCCCCTCCCGGGGAGCGGTACGAGGTGGCAGCCGATTATGAGATGAATCCTTTCCCCCTGCCCGATCCGGAGACCATCGAGGGCCGCTGGGACCTGGAGGGGGACCTGGCCCGGCTGCTGCAGACGACCTCCCCCGAGGAGTCGGTGCACACCACCGGCCCCATCGGACCGGTGGCCCCCTCCCCGCCCCCTCCCCCACGCATGTGCGGGGGCGCGGCAAGCGCCGCAGGGTCCGCTTCCGGCTGCCGACGCTGCCGTGGCTGCATGTGATCAGCCTGATCTTCGCGGCGGTCACCACGGTCATCGTCGCCATGCTGAGCGTGCTCGGCGGAATGATCTCCTACCGCCCGCTGCGCTATCTGGCCTCCCCGAGCACCTCGGAGTCCATGGCGGCCTGGTGGCCCCTGCTGGTCTACGGACCCTGGCTGGTCGCCTCGCTGTCGGTGCTGCGGGCCGCCCTGCACCGCCGGGGCGCGGCGCACTCATGGGCTGTAGTGGTGCTCTTCTCCACCATCGCGGTGTTCCTGTGCGTCGCACACGCCCCGAGGAACGCGCCCAGCATGGCCGTGGCCGGTCTTCCCCCGGTCGCCGCGCTGGTCTCGTTCCACCAGCTGGTCCGGCAGATCACCCTCACCAGCCCGCCGCGCCACGCGCTGCCCCGCACCCGGGGTGAGCGCGGAGTGCCGAGGTGAGACCCCACCACGACACACCGCCACAGCCCCACTCACCCGAGCCGAGTGGGGCTGTGGCCCCCTCTGTTGAGGGCTCGGTTCGCCTCCGGGGCGCCTTGGTCTCCCCCGGCTACCGCTGGGAGGTGCCCCCTGCCGACGGTCGACCGTGCCCGGTCGCCCACGCGGCGCGGCCGCACATCGATACGAGCCCGAGGGCCCCGCGCGCGCTCTCCCTCTCGACAGCGACGCGCCCCTTCGGCTCGCCCCCAGCCACCGCTGGGAGGCGCCCCCGGCCGGTCAGCCCAAGCACCCGGGATCGAACCGCTGAGGGTTAGTCCCAGCTTGCGTGCAGCGGCTTGCCCTCCGCGTAGCCCGCGGCGCTCTGCACGCCCACCACGGCCCGCTCGTGGAACTCCTCCAGCGACCCGGCGCCCGCGTAGGTGCAGGAGCTGCGCACGCCCGCGATGATCGAGTCGATCAGGTCCTCGACTCCCGGCCGGGCCGGGTCCAGGAACATCCGCGAGGTGGAGATGCCCTCCTCGAACAGCCCCTTGCGGGCCCGCTCGTACGCCGACTCGTCGCTGGTGCGATTGCGCACCGCGCGTGCCGACGCCATGCCGAAGCTCTCCTTGTACGGCCGGCCGTCGGCGGTGTGCTGGAGGTCGCCGGGCGACTCGTACGTCCCCGCGAACCAGGAGCCGACCATCACGTTGGACGCCCCGGCCGCGAGCGCCATGGCGACGTCGCGGGGGTGCCGGATGCCACCGTCGGCCCAGATGTGCTTGCCGAACTTCCGCGCCTCGGCGGCGCATTCCAGCACCGCGGAGAACTGCGGCCGGCCCACACCGGTCATCATGCGGGTGGTGCACATCGCGCCCGGCCCGACGCCGACCTTGATGATGTCGGCACCGGCCTCGATGAGGTCGCGCACGCCCTGGGCGGCGACCACGTTGCCCGCCACCACCGGCACCCGCGGGCCCAGGCCCCGGACCACCTTGAGCGTGCTGATCATCGACTCCTGGTGGCCGTGGGCGGTGTCCACGACGAGGGCGTCCACCCCGGCGTCCAGGAGCGCCTTCGTACGGCCCTCCACATCACCGTTGACCCCGACGGCGGCCGCGATCCGCAGCCGGCCGGCCGCGTCCACCGCGGGCTTGTAGAGCGTCGCGCGCAGCGCGCCCTTGCGGGTCAGGATGCCCGCCAGCTTCCCGTCCGCGTCGACGGCGGGGGCCAGCTTGCGGTGGGCGGCGTCGAGGCGGTTGAACGCCTCCTGGGGGTCGATGTCGGCGTCGAGCACCATCAGCTCGCGCGACATCACCTCGGACAGCTGGGTGAAGCGGTCCACCCCGGCCAGGTCGGACTCGGTCACCACGCCCACCGGACGCCCGTCCTCGACCACCACGCCCGCGCCGTGTGCCCGCTTGGGCAGCAGCGACAGGGCGTCGGCGACGGTGCCGGTCGGGGCGAGGACGATCGGGGTGTCCAGCACCAGATCGCGGCTCTTGACCCAGCGGATCACGTCGGTGACGACGTCGATCGGGATGTCCTGCGGAATGACGACGAGGCCACCACGACGGGCGACCGTCTCGGCCATGCGGCGGCCGGCGATCGCGGTCATGTTGGCGACGACGAGGGGAATGGTGGTGCCGGTGCCGTCGGGTGAGGCCAGGTCCACCCCCTGGCGGGAGCCGACCGCGGAGCGGCTCGGCACCATGAACACATCGTCGTACGTCAGGTCGTAGGGAGTCGGAGATGACTTTACGTAGCGTCCGGTGCCGGGCTCAAGGAAATGCATACTTCTACATTTTCACACGGAGGGTGACAGGTCACTCCCACGAAGGCACAGCGAACAAACCCTCGTGATCATGTAATCCTACAAGGAGGCACGGTGGAGCGGTAGCCAAGCGATCACCATGGGGCGCGCCGCCGGTAATGGCGGCCACACGGAGCCGCGCGGAGCGCCGTGCGGCTCACCGAGCCCATCGGGAGGCGTTCGCGCGTGACGGGTCAGGAAAACGCGAAGACTTCCTTGTTCGTCTCCACTCGATCTTCGTCGATTTCGATTCCGAATCCCGGGCGGGTAGGCAGCGGGATCGCTCCGCCCTTCGGAGCGGGAGCCTCGACTTCGAAGTGGTGCTTTTCGGGAGTGAAGCGGTAGAGGTACTCGACAGACGGACAGAGCTGTGGCGACTGGCTCGCCACGACGTGCAGCGCGGCGTGAATACCGTGCCCATGCGGGAACACCTGAACGCCGAACGGCTCGGCCATAGCGCACATTCGTACTGCCTCGGTAACGCCACCACACCATTCCGGATCGACTTGCACCACGCTCAGCAGCCCCTTTTGCAAGAAGGGCAGGAGATCGTACCGGTCGTAGAGGTGCTCACCGGCTGCCAACGGAATGGTGGTCGAGGAACGGAGCTGCGCGAAGGCCGGGACCGCCGCCGCCGGGAATGGCTCCTCCAGCCAATCCGGCCGGAGGTGCTCCACCCGGGCGCACCAGGCCCTGGCATAGGGGAGGTCCCAGCTCATAAAGGCATCGAACATCAGGGCGGATCGATGGCCGACCGCTCGGGTACGTTCGACCAGCGCGATATTGCGTTCCATTCCTTCGGGGCCTTGCGCGGGCCCGTCGCCGAAGAACCACTTCTGGGCGGTGTAGCCCTCGTCGAGCAATTCCTCCGCCGTGCGCTCGACTTCGCCGTCGGAATGAAACGTGCCGTGTGTGCTGGCATAGGCCGGGATCTGCGAGCGACCGGCCCCTCCGAGTAGCTGCCAGACGGGAACGCCCATCAAGCGGCCACGCAGATCCCACAGCGCGTTGTCCACGGCGCTCATTGCGATCTTGCGGGTTCCGTGGCGTGAGTGCCGGTTGGTGCGCTGGAGCACATCCCAGATGTAGCCGTTCGCCATCGGGTTCAGGCCGAGCAATCCGCTCGCCATGCCCTCTGCCAATGGGGCGACCACATCGTGATCGAGCGGCGTACCTGCCGGTCACACCGGCCGTGGTGGCGATCTCCGTCCCTGTACACCACAGTGCTTCACGGGCTGGCCGTCCAAGCCCGCGACGGCGCCACCACCGAAGAACTGCAGGCGATCATCGAATCGGCGATGCTCAGCGCCCCAAGAGCCGACCCGTGAGGCATCGGGCCCCTGCCGCAACCCCACGTCCGGCCGGGCTCGGCCGACGCCGCGGCCGAGCCCCACCAGCCGGAGTCGGTCCGGAGCGCGCCCCGGAGGCTTGCGCGGCGCCCCGGGGGCCTACGGCCCGTCCGGGTCGGCGCGGTCCAGCGCGGGGTGGGCGGCGGGGGTGGTTTCGGCGAGCAGATAGTCCGCGGCGGCGGTGTCCGTCACCAGGCTGGTGACCAGGCCGGACCTCAGCACCGCCCCGATCGCCTCGGCCTTGCGGCGGCCGCCCGCGATGGCCACCACCTCGGGGATCCGGCGCAGCCGGTCGGCCTCCACGGTGATGCAGCGCTCGCCCAGGTCGCGACCGATACGGCGGCCCTCGGCGTCGAAGAGATGGGCCGACATCTCGGCGGCGGCGCCCAGGCTCTCGTAGTGGGCCCGCTCCTTCTCCGTCAGCATGTCGTAGACCGTGGAGATCCCGGCCTCCCAGGAGCCGATGGAGACGCAGGCCACGGTGACCTTGTCGAAGTACTCGAAGGCGCGGGCGATACCGGTCTGGCCGCGCAGGGCGTCCGCGGTGGCCGTGTCCGGCAGCAGCATCGGCGCGTAGATGGGGTGCGCCTCACCGCCCGAGACGGCGGCGGCACGGCGCACCGCCTCGACCGAGCCGCGCTCGGCCGTGCCCGCGTCGTACACGCCGGTGAGCTGGACGACGGTGCACGGGGGCAGCCGGTGCAGCGCGGCCGCCATGTGGATCGTGGACCGCCCCCAGGCCAGCCCCAGCACATCCCCCTCGGTCACCAGCTCACCCAGCAGGTCCGCGGCGACCTCGCCGAGGTTCTCCGGGTCCGGGGTGTCCGCCTCGGCGTCGGCCGGCGACTCCACGACCACCGCGTGGCGCAGCCCGTAGCGGGCGCGCAGGGCGTCGGAGCGCTCCGCGTCGAGCTCGGCGGGAACCCGGATTTCGATGCGCACCAGATCGCGCTCCAGCGCCGTCTCCAGCACCCGCGCGACCTTGAAGCGGCTGACGCCGAACTCCTCGGCGATCTGGATCTTGGACTTGCCCTCGAGGTAGAAGCGGCGCGCCATGGCCGCCGCCTGCACCAGTTCGGCGGGTCCCATCCGCGTGGCTGAACGGCCCGTCGACACCGCGGTCTCCTCACTATTCACTGTCCGGACTCACCGTTCATCCTGTCAGAAACGGCGGAGTTGGTTCGCCCTTCACCCTTGAGTTCACCGACCGGTGGCTACGTCGCCTCATGTTCCGGGGGTGCCGGTTGCCTTCTCGGCGAGCTGACGCAGTGCCTGTACGGCCTTGGCCGGGTCGTCGGCACCATAGACGGCCGAGCCCGCCACGAACACATCGGCGCCCGCCTCGGCGCACCGCTCGATGGTGGCGGCCGAGACCCCGCCGTCCACCTGGAGCCACATCTGAAGCCCATGCTTGTCGATCAGCTGCCGAGTGCGGCGGATCTTCGGCAGCATGATGTCCAGGAACGCCTGGCCGCCGAAGCCCGGTTCCACGGTCATCACCAGCAGCATGTCCAGCTCGGGCAGCAGATCCTCGTACGGCTCGATGGGCGTGGCCGGCTTGAGCGCCATCGAGGCCCGTGCGCCCTTGGCCCGGATCTCGCGCGCCAGCCGCACCGGCGCGGCCGCGGCCTCCACATGGAAGGTGACCGAACCGGCGCCCGCCTCGATGTACTGCGGCGCCCAGCGGTCCGGGTCGTCGATCATGAGATGGCAGTCCAGCGGGGTTTCCGTGGCCTTGCCCAGCGACTCGACCACCGGAACCCCGAGGGTGAGGTTGGGGACGAAGTGGTTGTCCATGACGTCGACGTGGAGCCAGTCGGCGCCCTCGACCGCCTTCGCCTCATCCGCGAGGCGGGAGAAGTCTGCGGACAGGATGCTGGGGTTGATCTGCAAGGCCATGCCACCAAGCCTCCCACGGTCCGCACCGCTCCATGGAGCCGGGATCATCACGACGGCCCGCACCGCCGTGATCACTCGGATATCCGCTCCGATCGACGCACGGCGCCGGAGCCAGGACCATGAAGAAGTCGAATGAAACCCCTAGACCTCACGTGCACACAGGCAACCCACCATGACGAGAGACCGAATACCCCGGCGTCCCCGCGCCGCGGTGTGCGCGGCGCTCACGGCGGCCGTCGTCGTATCGCCGGTCGCCGGAGCCGGGGCCGGAGCCGGACTCGCCTCCGCCGCGGCCGCGGCTCCGCGGCCGGTCTGCGTCTCGCACCAGTCCGGGCTGGCCGGCAAGCTGTCCAAGGACATCGCCAAGGCGCTGCGCGGCCGGTCCGGCAGCATCGCGATCAGCCTCCGCGACCACGCCACCCACACCCGCTGCACCCTGCGCGCGAACCAGCGGTTCGACTCCGCGAGCGTGGTGAAGGCGACGGTCCTGGGGACGCTGCTGTGGGACGCGCAGCGCCACCACCGGCCGCTGACCAAGGGCGAGAAGACCCTCGCCAAGGCCATGATCACCAAGTCGGACAACGCCTCGACCAGCAAGCTGTGGAAGAAGCTCAAGGCCTCCCGGGTCAAGGCGTTCCTGCGGGCGGCGGGCATGGACGCCACCGTGCCCGGCAAGAACGGCTACTGGGGCCTCACCCGGATCACCGCGAACGACCAGGAGCGGCTCCTGGACCTGATCACCCACCCGAACACGGTGCTGAGCGACGCCTCCCGCCGCTACATCCTCTCGCTGATGGGCAAGGTCATCCGCGAACAGCGCTGGGGCACCCCGGCCGGTGCCCCGGGCGGGGTGCGGATCCAGGTGAAGAACGGCTGGCTGGAGCGGTCCACGCACGGCTGGCGGGTGCACAGCATCGGCGCCTTCACCGGCGGCGGCCACGACTACACCCTCACCGTGCTCACCCAGGACAACCGCACCATGAAGGCGGGTGTGGCCACCATCGAGGCGGTGGCGCGCGCGGTGCACAAGGACCTCAACCCGGCCGCCCACGCGGCCACCGTCTACGCCCCGACCGACCGGCCGCAGGAAGCGCTTCCGGCGGTGCCGAAGGACTGACGCCCCGCTCGCCGCGGCCGTGCGATGCCTTGGAGCCGCACACTCGGGAACCCGCGAGAAGAACGGGCGCGGTCAGCCGGTGCGGCGCGAACGGGCGCGGTCAGCCGGTGCGGCGCGAACGGGCGCGGTCAGCCGGTGCGGCGCAGCAGGGCCAGATACATGGCGTCCGTACCGTGCCGGTGCGGCCACAGCTGGATGTCCGGGCCATCACCCAGCTCGGGCACCCCGGGCAGCAGCGGACGGGCGTCGATCCACTCCGCGGCGACGGCCGGGCCGCCACGCCCCTTGAGGACGTCCTCGACCACCGCCCTGGTCTCGGCCGGATGCGGGGAGCAGGTCGCATAGCCGACCACGCCGCCGATCCGCGCTGAGGCCAGGGCCTCCCGCAGCAGCCCGCGCTGCAGCGGGGCGAAGCCGTCGAGGTCCTCGGGGCGGCGCCGCCAGCGCGCCTCGGGGCGGCGGCGCAGCGCGCCGAGCCCGGTGCACGGCACATCCACCAGCACCCGGTCGAAGGCGCCCGGCCGCCACGGCGGGCGGGTGCCGTCCGCGGCGATCACCTGGTACGGGCCGGGGTTGCCGGCCAGGGCCCTGGCCACCAGCCGGGCCCGGTGCGGCTGCTTCTCCGCGGCCAGCAGCGCGGCGCCGCGCTCCGCGGCGAGCGCGGCGAGCAGCGCGGCCTTGCCGCCGGGGCCCGCGCAGCCGTCCAGCCAGCGCCGGTCCTCCCCCTCCAGCGGCGCGTTCGCCAGTGCGAGGGCCACGAGTTGGCTGCCCTCGTCCTGCACCCCGGCGCGCCCCTCGCGCACCGCCTCCAGCGCCCCGGGCTCGCCGCCCTCGGTGAGCTTCACCGCGTACGGGGACCAGCGGCCCGGCACCGCGGACCCCTCGCCGACCGCGTCCAGCAGCTCCCCGGCCGTGGACCGGCCGGGCCGGGCGACGAGGGTGACCTCGGGCCGTTCGTTGTCCGCGGCCAGCAGCTCCTCGATCCCGGAGCTGCCGCCGCCGAGCGCGTCCCACAGGGCGGAGACGACCCAGCGCGGATGCGAGTGGCGGACGCCCAGATGCTCCTCGGGGTCCTCGTCGTAGGGCGGGGCGACCCGCTCCAGCCAGCCGTCGAGGTCATGGGCGGCGATCCTGCGCAGCACGGCGTTCACGAACTTGGCCCGTCCGTCGCCGAGCACCACCCGGGCCAGCTCGACGCTCGCCGAGACGGCGGCGTGGGTGGGGATACGGGTCCCCAGCAGCTGATGGGCGCCGAGGTTCAGCACGTCGAGCACGGGCGGATCCACCTCGCGCAGCGGGCGGTCCACGCATTCGGCGATGATCGCGTCGTAGGTGCCCTGATGGCGCAGGGTGCCGTAGACCAGCTCGGTGGCGAGCGCCGCGTCCCGGGCGTCGAACCGCGGCCCGCCGGCCTCCGCGCTCTCCCGCGCCTTGCGCAGCAGGGGCGGGAGAACGAGGTTGGCGTACGCGTCCCGTTCGTCGACCGCCCGCAGCGCCTCGAAGGCGAGGATCCGCACGGGGTCCTTCTGCGGGCGGCGGTACGGCTTGCCTGGCCGGTTCGGGGCGTGGGGACGGCGACGACGGGGCTGGTCGGTCACGGGAAATGTGCTCCGGGGGACGGATCGGGCTTGAAGGGACCAGCCTACGTCGCCGGGGCCCCGGCGGCCGTGGGGCCGCCGTCCAGGGTCGCTCCGTCCACCCCGGCCATGCCGGTTGCGCTCGCTCCGTCCACGGCCGCCACCTTCGCGGCCATGCCGGTCGCGCTCGCTCCGTCCACGGCGCATCCGTCGCCCGTCGCGTCCGGCTGCTCGAACTGGGTGCGGTACAGCTCCTCGTAGCGGCCTCCGGCGGCCAGCAGCGCGGTGTGCGTACCGCGCTCCACGATCCGGCCGTCCTCGACGACGAGAATGAGATCCGCCGCCCGGACTGTGGACAGCCGGTGGGCGATCACCACCGCGGTGCGTCCCTCCAGCGCCTCGCCGAGCGCCTCCTGCACATCCGCCTCCGAGGTGGAGTCCAGATGCGCGGTGGCCTCGTCGAGGATCACCACCCGGGGCCGGGCCAGCAGCAGCCGGGCGATGGTCAGCCGCTGGCGCTCACCGCCGGAGAGCCGGTAGCCGCGCTCGCCCACGACGGTCTCAAGGCCGTCCGGCAGGGACGCGATCAGCCCCTCCAGCCGGGCCCGGCGCAGCACCTCCCACAGCTCCTCGTCGGTGGCCTCCGGCCGGGCCAGCAGCAGATTGGCGCGGATCGAGTCATGGAAGAGATGGCCGTCCTGCGTGACCATGCCGAGGGTGGCGCGGATGGAATCGGCGGTCAGATCGCGGACGTCCACCCCGGAGAGCCGCACGGCGCCGCCATCGGCGTCGTAAAGCCTGGGCAGGAGCTGCGCGATGGTCGACTTCCCGGCGCCGGAGGACCCCACCAGCGCGACCATCTGGCCCGGTTCGGCGCGGAAGGAGAGCTGGTGCAGGACCTCGACGCCACCGCGGGTGTCCAGGGTGGCGACCTCCTCCAGGGAGGCGAGGGAGACCTTGTCCGCGGCCGGGTAGCCGAAGTCGACGCGGTCGAACTCGACGGACACGGGCCCGTCGGGCACCTCCCGGGCGTCCGGCTTCTCCTTGATCAGCGGCTCGAGGTCGAGCACCTCGAAGACCCGCTCGAAGCTGACGAGCGCGCTCATCACCTCGACCCGCGCCCCGGCCAGCGCGGTCAGCGGCGCATACAGCCGGGTGAGGAGCAGCGCGAGCGCGACGACGGCGCCGGGGTCGAGCCGCCCGTGCAGCGCGAACCAGCCGCCGAGGCCGTAGACCAGGGCGAGGGCCAGGGCGGAGACGAGGGTCAGGGCGGTCACGAAGGAGACCTGGACCATCGCGGTCCGCACCCCGATGTCCCGCACCCGCCGGGTCCGCGCGGCGAACTCGGCCGACTCGTCGGCGGGCCGGCCGAAGAGCTTGACCAGGGTGGCCCCGGGCGCGGAGAAGCGCTCGGTCATCTGGGTGCTCATGGCGGCATTGTGCGCGGCCGCCTCGCGGCGCAGCTTCGCCAGCCGTCCGCCCACCCGGCGCGCGGGCAGCAGGAAGAGGGGCAGGAGTACCAGCGTCAGCAGGGTGATCTGCCACGAGATCCCGATCATGACGACCAGGGTGAGCAGCAGCGTCACCATATTGCCGACCACGCCGGAGAGGGTGTCGCTGAACGCCCGCTGCGCGCCGATGACGTCGTTGTTGAGCCGGCTGACCAGCGCACCGGTGCGGGTCCGGGTGAAGAACGCCACCGGCATCCGCTGGACGTGGTCGAAGACGGAGGTGCGCAGGTCGAGGATCAGCCCCTCGCCGATATTCGCCGACAGCCAGCGGGTCAGCAGCCCGATGGCCGCCTCCGCCACGGCGATCGCGGCGATGAGCCCGGCCAGCCCGAGCACCGTGTCCTGTCCCGAATGGTGGACGATCGCGTCCACCACCCGGCCGGCCAACAGCGGCGTCGCCACCGCGAGCACCGCCGTGACCGTGCTCAGTACCAGGAACAGCTGCAGCTGACGGCGGTGCGGACGGGCAAAGGCGCCGATGCGGCGCAGTGTCTCGCGGGAGAAGGGCCGCCGGTCGTCGCTGGCATTGGACGCCTGATACAGGGAATGCCAGGCGGTCACTTCGATGTCCATCACGTACCTCCGAGGTCTCGTGAGGAACGTAGGACTTCAACATAGGTTGAAGTCAACATCCGCCGCCCCGGCGCGCCCGATGGCCGCCTTTCAGCTCTGTGGACCTGCGCAGGTGCCAGCCCCGTGGACCCGCTCGGGCTTCTGCCCTGGGGCCCGCTCAGGTGCCAGCCCCCGTGGACCCGCTCGGGCTTCTGCCCTGGGGGCCCGCTCAGGATCGCCGTGCCGCTGGCTCGGCCTCGGCCCCGTGGCGTGTACCGCTGGAGCGGCTTCAGCCCCATGGCGCCGCTCAGGCTCCCAGCCGCTCGCCCTCCGCGATCCGCACCCCGCGCGCCCAATCCGCCGCGAGCATCGGCTTCTTGCCCTGCGGCCGCACCCAGGTCAGCTCCACGGCATGGCTGCCGGTGCCCACGTACACGGCCTTCTTCGTCGCGGCCAGCCGCCCGGGCTCCAGATCCGTACGGTCCGCCACCGGTCGCGCCGAGACGACCTTCAGCCGCTCCTCACGGAAGGTGGTCCACGCACCGGGGGCGGGGGTGCACGCCCGCACCAGCCGGTCGACGCGCAGCGCGGGCGCCGTCCAGTCGATCTCCGCGTCCTCGACGGTGATCTTCGGGGCGAGCGAGATGCCCTCGGCCGGCTGCGGCACCGGGAGCAGGGTGCCGTTCTCGATGCCGTCCATCGTCGCCTCGAGCAGCCCCGCACCGGCGAACGCGAGCCGGGTCAGCAGATCGCCGCTGGTGTCGGTGGCCCGCACCTCCTCCGTCACCACCCCGAACACCGGCCCGGAGTCCAGCCCTTCCTCGATCTGGAAGGTCGAGGCGCCGGTCATCTCGTCGCCCGCGAGCACGGAGTGCTGCACGGGAGCCGCGCCCCGCCACGCGGGGAGCAGCGAGAAGTGCAGATTGACCCAGCCGTGCGCCGGGATCTCCAGCGCGGCCTTGGGCAGCAGCGCGCCGTAGGCCACCACCGGGCAGCAGTCGGGTGCGATCTCGCCGAGCCGGGCGAGGAACTCCGGATCGCGCGGCTTGGCGGGCTTGAGCACCTCGATACCCGCCTCCTCGGCCCGCTCGGCGACCGGGCTGGCCACCATCCGGCGACCGCGCCCGGCGGGCGCGTCGGGACGCGTCACCACGGCCACCACCTCGTGCTTCTCCGACGCGATCAGCGCGTCCAGAGCGGGCAGGGCGACCTCGGGGGTACCGGCGAAGACGAGCCTCATAGGTGGCGAACTACCTCTCACACAGCGGATACGGCGGAACCTCGGACAGCTCTGAAGTCTATGGTCCGCCGGCCGAGGGGGCGTACGGGCGGACTCCCGCACGCCCCGGACCGTGACCGACGGGCGGGTGCCGCGTTGGTCAAGGCAGATTGACCGCATCGGGCCGCTGCCGCGGCCCGATGCGTTTCCCGCCGCCCGCTCGACTTCCCCGACCCAGCATCAGCCCCCGCCATCCCCTGACCCCCATCCCCCGTCAACGCCCGTTCGAGAGGCTTCTCCATGGCCGACCACGCAACTCATGACGCCCAGGCACGGGCCAGCCTGCACCTCCTGGTCCGGGACATCGAGCGGGTCCGCCGGCAGGTGGACGCGCTGCGCACGCTCACCGCCCAGCTCGGCAATGTCTACCGCCCCCGGCGCACCGGCCCGTCCGCCGGTTTCGTGGTCTACGGACGCGCTCCGGCCCCCACCGTGCGGCTCGCCCAGGAGCTGCGCGACAGCGTCGAGACGCTGGTCACGGCCGCCGTCGACTTCGACCGCTCGCTGGGCTTCTCCTGGGACGCGGTGGGCTCCGCGCTCGGCGTCACCAAGCAGGCGGTGCACCGCCGTTACGGCTCCCGCCGGGCCGCCGCACAGAACGCCACCGAGGGCGGCGAACCGACCCCGGGCCGCCCGGCCGAGCCCACAGCCGTACCCTCGGTGCCCGCCGCGCGCACGGTCCCGCCGCAGTCGACGCCCTCACTTCGCGAGGACCCCCGCCCCAGCCCGTTCCCCAGCCCCCGCCACGGCTGAGACCCGCCTCCCCCCCCTTTTTTGAGGCTCGGTTCGCCTCCGGGGCGCCTAAGTCTCCCCCAGCTACCGCTGGGAGGTGCCCCCCGTCGACGGTAGACGTGCTCGGTCGCCCACGCGGCGGAGCCGCACATCGATACGAGCCCGAGGGCCCTGCGCGCGTCTCCCTTTCGACAGCGACGCGCCCCTTCGGCTCGCCCCCAGCTACCGCTGGGAGGTGCCCCCGGCCAAAAACCCAAGCCCCCAGACGCTATACGGCACCCTGCGGCTTACCCGGTTCCCTGGGGCGGCCCCAGTCGGTAGGCCCAAGCCTCCGGAGGCTCTGCGGCGCCCTGCGGCTGTCCCCAGCGCGGCTGGGAGGCGCGCCCGGCGGGCCAGAACACCTCAGCACCCGGCCTGCGGTACCCGGAGGCGCTATGGCACCCTGCGGCTTACCCGGTCACTCCGGACAGGCGCCCCCCGGTCGGCAAGCCCCAGCGCCCGGAGGCCCTGCGGCCCCTGACACCCCGCGCCACCGGTGCGCGCTCCAGCCGGGAACAGCCGAGGCCGGCCAACGCCCAAACCGGGGCCGGCCAACGCCCAGACCGTGGCCGAGGCCGGCCAATACCCAAACCGGGGCCGGCCAACGCCCAGAACCGTGGCCGAGGCCGGCCAATACCCAAACCGGGCCGGCCAACGCCCAGACCGGGGGCCGAGGCCGGCCAATACCCAGACCGGGGCCAGGGCCGGAGCCGGCCAATGCCCAAACCAGGAGCAGCCCAGGTCGGCCCAGGTCAGCCAATATCCAAGGGATCCACCCGCACCGCGGGGTCCTTCTCCCCCCTCGCCAGACGGCCCGCCTTCGCCTCCTTGAGGGCCGCCGCGAGGGCGCTGCCCTGGCCGGGGCGTACCCGCAGCAGCGCGCGCTCCCAGACCTCGCCCGGGGCGGGTCTCCGGGGCGGCGCGGACGTCCGGGAGGCGGCGGGGGCAGCGGGACCGGGCCCAGGGTCTCGGCCCCCTCGGGCAGCCCGGCCGAAGCGATAAGCTCGGCCACCGCCTCCGCGGGGCCGGTCACCGCCGCCATCCGTGAGATCGGCGGAAAGCCCAGCTGGGACCGCTCGGCCAGCTCACGCGCCGCATAACCGGCCGGGTCCCAGCGCACCAGCGCCTGAACGGGCCGCTGCGTCGGCTCGGCCATGATCACCACGGTGCCGCCCCGGCCGTCGCCCCCCTCTCCTCCCTCACCGTGGCCACGGACCAGCGAGGCCGCCTCCAGCCAGTGGCGGAGCGCGTCCTCACCGGCGCGCAGATCGGGGCGGCCGAGCAGGGCCCAGCCGTCGAGCAGCAGCGCCGCGGCGTAACCGCCCTCGGCGACCGGTTCGGCGCCCGGCGTGCTCACGACGAGCGCCGGGCGGTCGGGGACGGACGTGAGCACATGGTCGCGGCCGGAGGTGCGCACGGGCACGGCCGGAAAGGCGCGGCCCAGCTCCTCGGCGGTGCGCCGGGCGCCGACTATGGACGCCCGCAGCCGGACGCCCCCGCATTCACGGCAGTGCCAGGCGGGTTCGTCCCGCCCGCACCATCCGCACACCAGATGCTCCGCGTCCCGCGCCTCCAGCGGGCCCGAGCAGTGCGCACAGCGCGCGGGCTCCCGGCAGCGCTCACAGGCCAGCTTCGGCACATAGCCCCGGCGCGGCACCTGCACCAGCACCGGGCCCCGGGTCAGCGCCTCCCGTACGGTCTGCCAGGCGAGTGTGGGCAGCCGGGCGGCACGGGCCTCCGCGTCCCGGGCCACCTCGCCCTCGTCGACCGTACGGATCAGCGGGGCGGCCGCGCGGACCTGCTCGCGGTCGGCTTCGAGCGGCCGGGCCCAGCCGTTCTCCACCAGCTGGGCGGCCTCGACGGTGCGGCCGAGGTCGCCCAGCAGAAAGCCCGTCTTCTCATGGACGGCGCGCAGCAGCAGCACATCGCGGGCGTGCGGCTGCGGCAGCCGCTCGTCGCTGTGGCTGCGGTCCCCGTCGTCCCAGATCCCCACCAGCCCGAGGTCCCGGACCGGTGCGAACATCGCCGCCCGGGTGCCCACCACGGCCCGGACCGAGCCCCGGCTGACCGCCAGCCAGCGGCGGTAGCGCTCCTCGGGCCCGAGGTCGGCGGTGAGCAGCACATGCCGCCCCGGGCCGCCGAGCACCTCCGCCAGCGCCGCGTCCACCCGCTCGGCGGTCCGCCCGTCGGGGACGACGACGAGCGCCCCGCGCCCGGACGCGAGCGTGGCGGCCACGGCGGTGGCCCACTCCCGGGGCCAGTGCGGTCCGGGCAGCGCGGTCCATACGGCCCGCGGCCGATCACCGCGGGCAAGCGCCTCCAGGAACCCGGGCCCGGCCGGATAGCGCGCCCAACTCCCGGGCGCGGGCGGCTCCGGCGGGGGCAGCGGCGGCGGTGACGGCTCGCCCTCGGCGCGGGCGTTGCGCTTGGGCATGGCCAGCTGCAGCACATCGGCGAGCGATCCGGCGTACCGGTCGGCGACCGCCCGGCACAGCGCCAGCAGCCCGGGCCCCAGCACCGGCTCCGGGGAGACCACCTGCGCGAGGGCGGCCAGCGGGCCCCGGTAGTCGGACTCGGCGACGCGCTCGATGATGTACCCGTCGAGCAGCCCGCCACCCTCGCGCCGCCCCTCGCGCACCTTCCCCGTCCCGGCCCCGAACCGCACCCGCACCCGCACCCCGGGCCGGGCCTCGGCGTCCATCTCGGCCGGCACCGCGTAATCCCACAGCTTGTCGAGGTGGACCGGCCCCTTGTCGACCAGCACCCGTGCCACGGGCAGCTCCCCGGCCAGCTTGGCCCCCGCCAGGTCCGCGGCCTGGCCCGCTCCCCCTTGGCCTTGCGCACGGTCTCCCGAATGAGCGCGAGCTGCTCCCCCCCGACGCCTCCGCCGGATCCTTCGGCCGCTCGTTGTCCCTGCTCACAGATCAAGTCTTAGCAGACCGCACGGACAGCAACGGAACGCGAAGGCCCGGACGCCAGGGGCGTCCGGGCCTTCGCCGAAACCGTGACCGAAGCGGGGGTCCTACAGGCCCGCCGCCGCGCGGAGGGCGTCGACGCGGTCGGTGCGCTCCCAGGTGAAGTCGGGGATCTCACGGCCGAAGTGGCCGTACGCCGCGGTCTGGGCGTAGATCGGGCGCAGCAGGTCGAGGTCGCGGATGATCGCGGCCGGGCGGAGGTCGAAGACCTCGGAGATGGCCTTCTCGATCTTCTCGGCGTCGACCGCGGCGGTGCCGAAGGTCTCGACGAAGAGGCCGACCGGCTCGGCCTTGCCGATGGCGTACGCGACCTGCACCTCGCAGCGCTGGGCGAGGCCGGCGGCCACCACGTTCTTGGCGACCCAGCGCATGGCGTAGGCGGCGGAGCGGTCGACCTTGGAGGGGTCCTTGCCGGAGAAGGCGCCGCCACCGTGGCGGGACATGCCGCCGTAGGTGTCAATGATGATCTTGCGGCCGGTGAGGCCGGCGTCGCCCATCGGGCCGCCGATCTCGAAGCGCCCGGTCGGGTTGACCAGCAGGCGGTAGCCCTCGGTGTCGAGCTTGATGCCGTCCTCGACCAGCTCGTTCAGCACGTGCTCGACCACGAATTCCCGGATGTCGGGCGCCAGCAGCGAGTCCAGGTCGATGTCGGAGGCGTGCTGCGAGGAGACGACGACGGTGTCCAGGCGGACCGCCTTGTGGCCGTCGTACTCGATGGTGACCTGGGTCTTGCCGTCGGGGCGCAGGTAGGGGATGGTCCCGTTCTTGCGGACGTCGGACAGCCGGCGGGAGAGCCGGTGCGCCAGGTTGATCGGCAGCGGCATCAGCTCGGGCGTCTCGTCGCAGGCGTACCCGAACATCAGGCCCTGGTCGCCCGCGCCCTGCTTGTCCAGCTCGTCCTCATCGCCCTCGACCCGGAGCTCGTAGGCGGAGTCCACACCCTGGGCGATGTCGGGGGACTGTGAGCCGATCGACACCGAGACGCCGCAGGAGGCGCCGTCGAAGCCCTTCTTCGACGAGTCGTAGCCGATGTCGAGGATCTTGTTCCGCACGAGCGTCGCGATCGGGGCGTACGCCTTGGTGGTCACCTCGCCGGCCACGTGGACCAGGCCGGTGGTGATCAACGTCTCGACGGCGACCCGGGAGGTCGGGTCCTCCTTGAGGAGGGCGTCGAGGATGGTGTCGCTGATCTGGTCAGCGATCTTGTCGGGGTGACCCTCGGTCACGGATTCCGAGGTGAACAGGCGGCGGGACACATCGCTCCCTGGGGTTGCAGCGGCTGCTGGCTGATCATGGTCGGACCGCTCGGGAGCTGCGCCCGGTGCGGTTCCTGGGCCAGTTTATCCGGCAAGTCCACCGGTCAAGCATCCCCGTCCCACAGAACGGGCAGGCCCGTGACCGGGAACATACCTTGCCTCAAGCCGAAATACAGCCCCACCCCGCCGTGGCAGGAACGTGTCATGAGCCCGATCGGCCGCAGTACGGCCCCCGCGGAGGGCGTCCACCGGGCGCTGCGTGAGGTCCGACGGACGCCCGGGCCGGGCTCATCCCAGGCGGCGGGCCACCAGGTCCCAGACGGTGTCGGCGAGCGCGCCCTTGGGTCCGTACGGCACGGGCGTCTCGGTGCCGTCGGCGCCGAGCACCACGGCCTCGTTGGTCTCGGCGCCGAAGGTCTTGTGCTCCCCGACCTCGTTCACCACCAGCAGATCGCAGCCCTTGCGGGCCAGCTTGGCTCGGCCGTTGGCGAGCACATCGTCGGTTTCGGCGGCGAAGCCGACCACGATCTGGCCGGGGCGGGCGCGCTCCGCGGAAATCTCGGCGAGGATGTCCGGATTCCGTACCAGGGCGATCGGCTCGGGCTCCTGGCCGTCGCGCTTCTTGATCTTCCCCTCGGCGTAGTGCGCGGGGCGGAAGTCGGCGACGGCCGCGGCCATGACCACGGCGTCGGCGTCCGCGGCGGCCTTGAGCACGGCCTCCCGTAGCTGTGCGGCGGTGCCCGCGCGCACCACATCGGCGCCGGCCGGGTCGGGCAGCTCGCTGTTGGCCGAGACAAGAGTCACGCGCGCGCCCCGGGACACGGCGGCACGGGCCAGGGCGTACCCCTGCCGGCCGGTGGAGCGGTTGCCGAGGAAGCGCACCGGGTCCAGTGGCTCGCGGGTGCCCCCGGCGCTGACCACGACATGACGGCCAGCCAGATCGTTGGTCTGCGCCTCGGCGCCACGGGCCAGCACCCGGCGGCAGACCTCGAAGATCTCCCCGGGGTCCGGCAGCCGCCCCTTGCCGGTGTCCACACCGGTGAGCCGCCCCACGGCGGGTTCGATGACGATCGCGCCGCGGCGGCGCAGCGTCGCCACGTTCTCCTGGGTGGCGGGGTGCTCCCACATCTCGGTGTGCATCGCGGGTGCGAAGACGACCGGGCAGCGCGCGGTGAGCAGCGTATTGGTGAGCAGATCGTCCGCCAGGCCATGGGCGGCCTTGGCGAGCAGATCGGTGGTGGCGGGGGCGATCACGAGCAGATCGGCGGACTGGCCGATGCGGACGTGCGGCACCTCGTGGACGGAGTCCCACACCTCGGTCGCCGCCGGATGTCCGGACAGCGCCGACCAGGTCGCCTCGCCGACGAAGTGCAGCGCCGAGGCGGTCGGCACGACGCGTACGTCATGGCCGGACTCGGTGAGGCGGCGCAGCAGCTCGCACGCCTTGTAGGCGGCGATCCCGCCACTGACGCCAAGGACCACTTTGGGCTTGTCCATCGCTCGGCTCCCCACCGGGTACGTCGTCTGTCGTACGTCCAGTCACGGTACGCCGGGTCGCGTCACGTACCCATGACACACCACGAGCCCGGCAGTGACTGCCGGGCCGTGGGTGAAGCGATCGAAACCTACTGGGCCGGGCCCTCAATGGCCTCGGAAGTCAGCAGGCCCGCGTTGATCTCGCGGAGCGCGATCGAGAGGGGCTTCTCGTGGACGTGGGTGTCCACGAGGGGACCGACGTACTCGAGCAGGCCCTCACCAAGCTGGGAGTAGTACGCGTTGATCTGCCGCGCGCGCTTGGCCGCGTAGATCACCAGGCTGTACTTGGAGTCGGTGGCCTCGAGCAGCTCATCAATCGGAGGGTTGATGATCCCCTCGGGCGCGGTCATGGGAGAGGACACTCTCTAGCCTTCCTTATAACGCCTCATGGCAAGAGTGAATCGAAGATCAAGCCACTCGCATCAAGGCTAGCAGCTCATGTGCCACGTCCTCGACGGAGGTATTGACCAAGGTCGTATCGAACTCGGACTCGGCCGCCAGCTCGGTCCGAGCGGCCTCCAGGCGCCGCTCGATGACCTCGGGCGCCTCGGTGCCCCGGCCGGTGAGCCGGCGCACCAGCTCCTCCCAGCTCGGCGGCGCGAGGAAGACCAGCTGCGCCTCCGGCATGGACTCGCGGATCTGTCGTGCGCCCTGCAGATCGATCTCCAGCAGCACCGGCTCGCCCGCGCCGAGGCGCTCCATGACCGCCTCGCGCGGGGTGCCGTAGCGGTTGCCCGCGAATTCGGCCCACTCCAGCAGCTCACCATTGGCTATGAGCTTGTCGAACTCCCCGTCGTCCACGAAGAAATAGTGGACGCCGTCCCGCTCGCCGGGGCGCGGTCGGCGGGTCGTGGCGGAGACCGAGAGCCAGACCTCAGGATGTTCTTTGCGCATATGAGCGACGACCGTGCTCTTACCGACCCCTGAGGGGCCGGAGAGCACGGTCAGTCGCGGTCGTGCGGAGTGTGCTGCCATGGAGCGATTATCCAGGTTCCCGGGAGTGCCTGGAAACGCCGGGCCTCGTCAGCCGGCGGCGCCGCCGAACTCACGCTCGAGCGACGCGATCTGGTTGGAGCCCAGACCCCGCACACGACGGCTCTCGGAGATGCCGAGCCGCTCCATGATCTGCTTGGCGCGGACCTTGCCGACGCCGGGCAGGGACTCGAGGAGAGCGGACACCTTCATCTTGCCGATGACATCGTTCTCCTGGCCCTGCTTGATGACCTCGTGCAGGGACGCGCCGGAGTGCTTGAGTCGATTCTTGACCTCGGCGCGCTCCCGGCGAGCCGCGGCGGCCTTTTCGAGCGCGGCTGCGCGCTGTTCAGGGGTAAGGGGCGGAAGAGCCACGCCTACGTCACCTCGGATGTCGAACTGTCGGATATGGACCGGTGAGGAACCTAGTCGCCCCTCACCTGGGGAGCAACGCGCAACGCAGCAGCGCGTTCGCTCTCGTCGGAGACTAGCGGCCGATCCCGCTCCAGTCAGCGAGAACAGACGAAAAGTCCTGGTCAGACTCGCTCGACTCGGACATTTACGGACAAAGTAGCCGGGTTATTCGGCCACAGCACGCACTTCCTCAGCCATTCGAGAGGCCGCCGCGACCAGCGACGCGGCATCCGGACCGTGCCGGAGCACCCCCCTGCTGACGCTCGGAACGACATTTTTGATCGCCGGGCCGAAGACCGCCGGAAGATCGGCGGGGGTCGCGCCCTGGGCACCGATGCCGGGGGCCAGCAGCGGCCCGTCGATCGTCAGATCGACGCACGCCTCCTCCGGCGCCCGGCCCAGGGTCGCGCCGACGACCGCACCGTACGAGCCGAGGCGGCCCTCGGCGGCCTCGGCCGCGTTCTCGGCCTTGAGCGACTTCAGCACGGTGGCCGCGACGGTCGAACCGTCGGGCCGTACCGCGTGCTGCACCTCGGTGCCCTCCGGGTTGGAGGTCAGCGCCAGTACGAAGACGCCCGCCCCCGCCGCCCGCGCCGCGTCCAGCGCCGGGCGCAGCGAGCCGAAGCCGAGATAGGGGCTGACGGTGACCGCGTCCGAGAACAGCGGGCCGGCCGGATCCAGATAGGCGGAGGCGTACGCGGCCATGGTCGATCCGATGTCGCCGCGCTTGGCGTCCATCAGCACCAGCGCCCCGGCGGCCCGGGCGTCGGCGACGGCCCGCTCCAGCACCGCGATGCCGCGGGAGCCGAACCGCTCGAAGAAGGCCGACTGCGGCTTGAGGACGGCGACCCGCTCGGCGAGGGCGTCCACGACGGTCCTCGTGAACCGCTCGAGCCCCGCGACATCGTCCCCCAGGCCCCAGTCGGCGAGCAGGGAGGCGTGCGGGTCGATGCCGACGCACAGCGGGCCGCGGGCGTCCATGGCGGCGCGCAGCCGCGTACCGAAGGGGGTGGGGGCAGGGGTCGTCATTGGTCTCTCCTCAAGAAATTCAGCCCCTCCGGCGATCGAGGGAGCAAGTCCAGCCCCTCCGGCGATCGAAGGGGCAACCTCCCAGCCCCCTCCGGCGTTTGAGGAGCGGGGTCCGGGGCGGAGCCCCGGCGGGGCCCGGGGCTCGCCCCCGGTTCGGGCAGGGGCGGGGTGGGGAACAACAGCCACCGGAGGCGTTACGCGGATGCCTTCGCGCCGACGGCCTCGGCGAGGGTGGCGTACGGGCTCGCGGCCAGGCGGTCCGCGAGGCCGCGGTGGATCTCACGGCACCAGAACGGGCCCCGGTAGATGAAGGCGCTGTAGCCCTGCACCAGCGTGGCACCGGCCAGAACCCGCTCCCAGGCATCGTCGGCGGTTTCGATCCCGCCGACCCCGACGAGGGTCAGCCGGTCCCCCACACGGGCGTACAGGCGCCGCAGCACCTCCAGGGAGCGCGCTTTGAGGGGGGCGCCGGACAGGCCGCCGGTCTCGGCGGTGAGCCGGGAGTCGGAGGCGAGGCCGAGGCCCTCGCGCGCGATGGTCGTGTTCGTGGCGATGATGCCGTCCAGGCCGAGCTCGACCGCCAGATCGGCGACCGCGTCCACATCCTCGTCGGCGAGATCCGGCGCGATTTTGACCAGAAGTGGCACCCGGCGATCGGTGACCGTACGGTCCGCGGCCTCGCGGACCGCGGTCAGCAGCGGCCGCAGGTGGTCCACGGCCTGGAGATTCCGCAGTCCGGGGGTATTGGGCGAGGAGACGTTGACGACGAGGTAGTCGGCGTGGGCGGCGAGCCGCTCGGTGGAGGTCACATAGTCGGCGACGGCCTCCGCCTCCGGGACGACCTTGGTCTTGCCGATGTTGACGCCGACCGTCGTGGCGAAGGCCGGGCGCCGGGCGGCGAGGCGGGCCGCGACCGCCGCCGAACCCTCGTTGTTGAAGCCCATCCGGTTGATCAGGGCCCGGTCGGCGACCAGCCGGAAGAGCCGCCGCTTGGGGTTGCCGGGCTGCGGCTGGGCGGTGACCGTGCCGATCTCGACATGGTCGAAGCCCAGCATGGCCATGCCGTCGATTCCGGCGGCGTTCTTGTCGAATCCGGCGGCGAGTCCGAAGGGCCCGTGCATCCGCAGGCCCAGCGCCTCGGTGCGCAGCGCCTTGTGGCGGGGGGCGAGGACGGCGGCGGCGAACGTCCGCAGGACGGGGACGCGGGCGGCCAGCCGGATCCAGGAGAAGGCCAGGTGATGGGCCTTCTCCGGGTCCATGCGCCGGAAGATCAGGTTGAACAGGAGCGCGTACATGAGGGGCTTTCTGCGCGGAAGCGAAGGGGTGGGCTCATTAGGGCTCAAGGGCTCAAGGGCTCAAGAGAAGGGTGGGCTCATGAAGAGGGGGACACCGGCCGGTGTCCCCCTCCCTCGCCTCACTCCTCGCGGGCGGCGGTCAGATGTTCCGCGTGTTCCTGGAGCGATCGGACTCCGACCGCGCCCCGGCCCAGCGCCTCGATGCCCTGGACGGCGGCCGCGAGCGCCTGGACGGTGGTCAGGCAGGGCACCCCGCGGGCGACGGACGCCGTACGGATGTCATAGCCGTCCAGCCGCCCCCCGGTCCCGTACGGGGTGTTGACGATCAGGTCGACCTCGCCCTCGTGGATGAGCTGGACGATGGTCTTCTCGCCGTTCGGGCCCTCGCCCTCGCTGTGCTTGCGCACCACGGTCGCGTTGATCCCGTTGCGCTTGAGCACCTCCGCCGTGCCCGAGGTGGCCAGCAGCTCGAAGCCGAGGCCGACGAGCTCCCGGGCCGGGAAGATCATCGAACGCTTGTCGCGGTTGGCGACGGAGACGAACGCGCGCCCCTTGGTCGGCAGCGCGCCGTACGCCCCGGCCTGCGACTTGGCGTAGGCGGCGCCGAAGACCGAGTCGATGCCCATGACCTCACCGGTCGAGCGCATCTCCGGGCCGAGAATGGTGTCCACCCCGCGCCCGGAGGCGTCCCGGAACCGCGACCACGGCATCACGGCCTCCTTGACCGAGATCGGCGCGTCCAGCGGCAGCGTGCCACCGTCGCCGCTGGAGGGCAGCAGCCCCTCGGCGCGCAGCTCGGCGATGGTGGCGCCCAGCGAGATCCGGGCGGCGGCCTTGGCCAGCGGTACGGCGGTGGCCTTGGAGGTGAAGGGGACGGTACGCGAGGCGCGCGGGTTCGCCTCCAATACGTACAGAATGTCCCCGGCCAGCGCGAACTGGATGTTGATCAGCCCGCGGACGCCCACCCCGCGCGCGATGGCCTCGGTCGAGGCGCGCAACCGCTTGATGTCGAAGCCGCCGAGGGTGATCGGGGGCAGGGCGCAGGCCGAGTCGCCGGAGTGGATCCCGGCCTCCTCGATGTGCTCCATGACGCCGCCGAGGTAAAGCTCCTCGCCGTCGTAGAGCGCGTCCACGTCGATCTCTATGGCGTCGTCGAGGAAGCGGTCGATGAGCACGGGGTGCTCGGAGATCAGCCCGGCGTGCCGCTCCAGGTAGGCGGCGAGCGAGGGCTCGTCGTAGACGATCTCCATGCCGCGGCCGCCGAGGACGTAGGAGGGGCGGACCATGACCGGGTAGCCGATCTCGGCGGCGATGCCCTTGGCCTGCGCGAAGGAGAAGGCGGTGCCGTACTTGGGCGCGGGCAGCCCGGCCTCGGTGAGCACCCGGCCGAAGGCGCCGCGCTCCTCGGCGAGGTTGATCGCCTCGGGCGAGGTGCCGACGATCGGCACACCGTTGTCCTTGAGCGCCTGGGCGAGGCCCAGCGGGGTCTGGCCGCCGAGCTGGACGATCACACCGGCGACCGGGCCCGCCTGCTGCTCGGCGTGGACGATCTCCAGCACGTCCTCCAGGGTGAGCGGCTCGAAGTAGAGCCGGTCGGAGGTGTCGTAGTCGGTGGAGACGGTCTCCGGGTTGCAGTTGACCATGACGGTCTCATAGCCCGCGTCATGCAGCGCGAAGGAGGCGTGGACGCAGGAGTAGTCGAACTCGATGCCCTGGCCGATGCGGTTGGGTCCCGAGCCGAGGATGATCACCGCGGGGGTCTCGCGCGGGGCGACCTCGGACTCCTCGTCGTAGGAGGAGTAGAAGTACGGGGTCCTGGCGGCGAACTCGGCGGCGCAGGTGTCGACCGTCTTGTAGACGGGCCGGATGCCCAGCGCGTGCCGCACCTCGCGGACCACGTCCTCGCGCAGCGAGCGGATTCCCGCGATCTGGGCGTCGGAGAAGCCGTGCCGCTTGGCCTCGGCGAGCAGCTCGGGGACGAGCTTGTCGGCGGCGGCGACCTCGTCCGCGATCTCGTTGATCAGGAAGAGCTGGTCCACGAACCACGGGTCGATCCGGGTGGCGTCGAAGACCTCCTGCTGGGTGGCCCCGGCGCGGATCGCCCCCATGACGGTGTTGATCCGCCCGTCGGTCGGGACGGTGGCCTTGGTCAGCAGCTCGGCCTTGTCCCCGGGCTCCCCGGTGAAGTCGAACTGGCTGCCCTTCTTCTCCAGCGAGCGCAGCGCCTTCTGCAGCGCCTCGGTGAAGTTACGGCCGATGGCCATGGCCTCGCCGACCGACTTCATGGTGGTGGTGAGCCGGGCGTCGGCGGCCGGGAACTTCTCGAAGGCGAAGCGCGGCACCTTGACCACGACGTAGTCGAGCGTGGGCTCGAAGGACGCCGGGGTCTGCTCGGTGATGTCGTTGGGGATCTCGTCGAGGGTGTAGCCGACGGCCAGCCGGGCGGCGATCTTGGCGATGGGGAAGCCGGTGGCCTTGGAGGCGAGCGCCGAGGAGCGGGAGACGCGCGGGTTCATCTCGATGACGATGACCCGGCCGTCCTCGGGGTTGACCGCGAACTGGATGTTGCAGCCGCCGGTGTCGACGCCGACCTCGCGGATGACGGCGATGCCGATGTCCCGCAGGATCTGGTACTCGCGGTCGGTGAGCGTCATCGCCGGGGCGACGGTGATCGAGTCACCGGTGTGCACGCCCATGGGGTCGAAGTTCTCGATGGAGCAGACGACCACGACATTGTCGTTGCGGTCGCGCATCAGCTCCAGCTCGTACTCCTTCCAGCCGAGGATGGACTCCTCCAGGAGCACCTCGGTGGTCGGCGAGAGGGCCAGGCCCTGGCCGGCGATACGGCGCAGCTCGTCCTCGTCGTGGGCGAAGCCGGAGCCCGCGCCGCCCATGGTGAAGGAGGGGCGGACCACGACGGGGTAGCCGCCGAGGTCCTCGACGCCCGCGAGGACGTCGTCCATGGAGTGGCAGATGACCGAGCGGGCGGACTCACCGTGGCCGATCTTGGCGTGGACGGCCTCGACGACCGTCTTGAACTGGTCGCGGTCCTCGCCCTTGTGGATCGCCTCGACATTGGCACCGATCAGCTCGACGCCGTACTCGTCGAGGGTGCCCGCCTGGTGCAGGGAGATGGCGGTGTTGAGTGCGGTCTGGCCGCCGAGGGTGGGCAGCAGCGCGTCGGGGCGCTCCTTGGCGATGATCTTCTCGACGTACTCCGGGGTGATCGGCTCGACATAGGTGGCGTCGGCGATCTCCGGGTCGGTCATGATCGTGGCCGGGTTGGAGTTGACCAGGATGACCCGCAGGCCCTCGGACTTCAGCACCCGGCAGGCCTGGGTGCCGGAGTAGTCGAACTCGGCGGCCTGGCCGATGACGATCGGGCCGGAGCCGATGACCAGGACGGACTGGATGTCGGTGCGCTTAGGCACGCTGGCCCTCCATCAGGGACACGAAGCGGTCGAAAAGGTACGCGGCGTCATGCGGACCTGCGGCGGCTTCGGGGTGGTACTGGACGCTGAACGCGGGGCGGTCGAGCAGCCGAAGCCCCTCGACCACGTTGTCGTTGAGGCAGACATGGGAGACCTCGGCGCGGCCGAAGGGGGTGTCGGACGGCGCGTCGAGCGGGGCGTCCACGGCGAAGCCGTGGTTGTGGGCGGTGACCTCCACCTTTCCGGTGGTACGGTCCTGCACCGGCTGGTTGATCCCGCGGTGGCCGTACTTCAGCTTGAAGGTGCCGAAGCCGAGCGCGCGGCCGAGGATCTGGTTGCCGAAGCAGATGCCGAACAGCGGTGTGGAGCGCTCCAGCACGGCCCGCATCAGGGAAACCGGGTGGTCGGCGGTGGCCGGGTCGCCCGGGCCGTTGGAGAAGAAGACCCCGTCCGGGTTGACCGCGTAGATGTCCTCGGCGGTGGCGGTCGCGGGCAGGACGTGCACCTCGATGCCGCGCTCGGCCATCCGGTGCGGGGTCATGCCCTTGATGCCCAGGTCGATCGCGGCGACGGTGAACTTCTTGGTGCCGATCGCCGGGACGACGTAGGTCTCGGCGGTGGCCACCTCGCCGCTGAGGTCGGCGCCCTTCATCTGCGGGGCGGCCCGCACCTTCGCGAGCAGCGTGGCCTCGTCGGCGACAGCCGCGCCGGAGAAGATGCCCACGCGCATGGCGCCGCGCTCGCGCAGATGGCGGGTGAGGGCGCGGGTGTCGATCCCGCTGATGCCGACGACGCCCTGGGCGGTGAGCTCCTCGTCGAGCGAGCGGCGGGAGCGCCAGTTGGAGGGCGTACGGGCCGGGTCGCGCACCACATAGCCGGAGACCCAGATGCGCTTGGACTCCGGGTCCTCGTCGTTGACGCCGGTGTTCCCGATGTGCGGGGCGGTCATCACGACGACCTGGCGGTGGTAGGAGGGGTCGGTCAGGGTCTCCTGGTAGCCGGTCATTCCGGTGGAGAACACGGCCTCGCCGAAGGTCTCCCCCACGGCCCCGTAGGCCCGGCCGCGGAAGGTGCGGCCGTCCTCCAGGACGAGTACGGCAGGGGCGCTGGCGCCCCGGGTGGAGGTCGTCATCGTTCGGCGCCTTCCGTCTGGTTGCTGGGGTTGTTCTGTTCGCTGTCTGAGGTGGTGAGGGCGTCGACCCAGGCCGGGTGCTCGGCGGCGTGGTCGGAGCGGAAGCCCGAGTCGATCAGCTTCTCGCCGAGCTGCCAGGTGATCACCAGCAGCCCGCCCTCGGCGAGGACCTTGCCGGCGATGCCCTTGTCGAGCCGGGCGCCGCGCAGCTGGGCGGCGGGGATGAAGAAGTCCTGGGCGCCCGGCCGGACGACGCTCACGCCCTGGTCGGTGAGGGTGAGCTCGACCCGGCTGCGGGTGCCGAGGCCGTGGGCGACGATCCGGTCCAGCCACTGCCCGGCGGTGGTGGAGCCGTGGTAGCGGCCGCTGAGTGTAAGGGGCTTGTTTCCTTTGAGGGTGGTGGCGGGCGACGGGTGGGCGAGCCGCGGGTCACCGGGCTCGGACGGGGCCTGGGGCAGCTCGGGGAGGTCGCCCTGGAGGGTGCCGCGCCACTTCCAGCCCTCGCGCATCAGCCAGTAGACCAGCGCGATGACCAGCAGCAGCCCGACGACCCAGCCGATCCGGGCGGCCCAGTCCGTCACGTCCTGCGATTTCTGCTCGGCCGCGAGGCCCGCGAATCCCGCGAAGCCCGCCACCGGATGGTTCACAGATGTCACGCCAGCTTCCCGTCCACAACCGTCGCCCGGCCCCGCAGGAAGGTGTACGTCACGCGGCCCGGCAGTTCGCGGCCCTCGTAGGGGGTGTTGCGGCTGCGGGAGGCGAAGCCCGCGGGGTTCACCACACCACGGTAAGCGGAGTCGAGCAGGGTGAGGTTGGCGGGCTCCCCGGCGGCGATGGGGCGGCCGTGGCCGGTCAGGCGGCCGATGGCCGAGGGCCGCACCGACATCCGGTCGGCGACGCCCGTCCAGTCCAGCAGCCCGGTGTCGACCATGGTGTGCTGGACCACGGACAGCGCCGTCTCCAGACCGACCATGCCCATGGCCGCGGCGCCCCACTCGCAGTCCTTGTCCTCATGCGGATGCGGGGCGTGGTCGGTGGCCACGCAGTCGATGGTGCCGTCGGCGAGCGCCTCGCGCAGCGCCATCACATCGGCCTCGGTGCGCAGCGGCGGGTTCACCTTGTAGACGGGGTCGTAGGAGCGTACGAGCTCGTCGGTGAGCAGCAGATGGTGCGGGGTGACCTCGGCGGTGACGTTCCAGCCCTTGGACTTGGCCCAGCGGACGATCTCGACCGAGCCCGCGGTGGACAGATGGCAGATGTGCACCCGGGAGTCGACGTGCGCGGCGAGCAGCACATCGCGGGCGATGATCGACTCCTCGGCGACGGCCGGCCAGCCGCCCAGGCCCAGCTCGGCGGAGACGATGCCCTCGTTCATCTGGGCGCCCTCGGTGAGCCGGGGCTCCTGGGCGTGCTGGGCGATGACGCCGTCGAACGCCTTCACATACTCCAGCGCGCGGCGCATGATCACCGCGTCGTCCACGCATTTGCCGTCGTCGGAGAAGACCCGCACCCCGGCGGCGGAGTCGTACATCGCGCCCAGCTCGGCGAGCTTCTTGCCCTCCAGGCCCACGGTCACCGCGCCCACCGGCTGGACGTCGCAGTAGCCGGACTCCCTGCCCAGCCGCCACACCTGCTCCACGACGCCCGCGGTGTCCGCGACCGGGAAGGTGTTGGCCATGGCGTGGACGGCGGTGAAGCCGCCGACCGCGGCGGCCCGGGTGCCGGTGAGGACCGTCTCGGAGTCCTCCCGGCCGGGCTCGCGCAGATGGGTGTGGAGGTCGACCAGGCCCGGCAGCAGGATCTGCCCGGCGACGTCGATCACGGTGGCGCCGTCCGCGTCCAGCCCGGTGCCGACCGCGGCGATGCGCTCCCCCTCGATCAGCACGTCCCGCGGCTCACCGCCGAGCACCTTCGCCCCGCGAAGCAGCGTCTTGTGGGTGTCGCTCATGGTTACTTGCTCTCCTCGGTGCGGGCGGTGGCGACGGCGGACTCGTTCCCGCCGAGCAGCAGATACAGGACGGCCATGCGGATCGAGACGCCGTTGGCGACCTGCTCGACGGCGGTGCAGCGGTCGGAGTCCGCGACCTCCGCGGTGATCTCCATACCGCGGTTCATGGGGCCGGGGTGCATCACGATGGCGTGCTCCGGCATCCGCGCCATGCGGTCGCCGTCCAGGCCGTAGCGGCGGGCGTACTCCCGCTCGGTGGGGAAGAACGCGGCGTTCATCCGCTCGCGCTGGACGCGCAGCATCATCACGGCGTCGGTCTTGCCGACCACCGCGTCCAGGTCGTAGGCGACCTCGCAGGGCCAGCTCTCCACGCCGAAGGGGACCAGCGTCGGCGGGGCGACCAGGGTGACCTCGGCGCCGAGGGTGGCCAGCAGATGGACGTTGGAGCGGGCCACCCGGCTGTGCAGGATGTCGCCGACGATCGTGACCCGGCGCCCGGCCAGGTCCTGTCCGACGCCGGAGGCGTCCGGGATCAGATGACGGCGCATGGTGAAGGCGTCGAGCAGCGCCTGGGTGGGGTGCTCATGGGTGCCGTCGCCCGCGTTCACCACGGCGCCGTTGATCCAGCCGGAGGTGGCGAGCCGGTGCGGGGCGCCGGAGGCGTGGTGGCGGATCACGACGGCGTCGGCGCCCATGGCCTCCAGGGTGAGCGCGGTGTCCTTCAGGGATTCGCCCTTGGAGACCGAGGAGCCCTTGGCGGAGAAGTTGATGACGTCGGCGGACAGCCGCTTGGCGGCCGCCTCGAAGGAGATGCGGGTGCGGGTGGAGTCCTCGAAGAAGAGGTTGACGACGGTACGGCCGCGCAGGGTCGGCAGTTTCTTGATCGGCCGGTCGGCGAGCCGGGCCAGTTCCTCGGCGGTGTCGAGGATCAGGACGGCATCGTCGCGCGAGAGGTCGGCGGCCGAGATGAGGTGACGCTTCATCCGGTTGCTCCGTGGGTGAAGGAGGTGTGCGGGCGTGCGGGCGGGCAGGCGCGGGGACCGGTGTCATGGCGGCACCGGTGGTCCGTCGGGCGGGTCCCCCGGGGTCGCCGGGGCGGCACTCGCCGTCGGTGAGGGGCGCTACTTCCCGTCCGCGGGGGTGGTCTCGCGCAGCCCGAGGAGCACGCTGTCGCGGCCGTCCTCCTCGGTGAGCTGGACCTTGACCGTCTCCCGCAGCGACGTGGGGAGGTTTTTACCGACATAGTCGGCGCGGATCGGCAGTTCACGGTGACCACGGTCGACGAGGACCGCGAGCTGGACCGCACGCGGCCGCCCGATGTCACCGAGGGCGTCGAGCGCGGCGCGGATGGTGCGGCCGGAGAAGAGCACATCGTCGACGAGGACCACCAGACGGCCGTCGATGCCGTCGTCGGGGATCTCGGTACGGGCGAGTGCGCGGGCCGGGCGCAGCCTCAGGTCGTCGCGGTACATCGTGATGTCGAGCGAGCCGACCGGGATCCGGCCGGGTTTGCCGGTGATCTCTTCGAGCCGGGCGGCCAGCCGCCGGGCGAGAAAGACACCACGGGTGGGAATGCCGAGCAGCACCACGTCATCGGCGCCTTTGGCGCGCTCGACGATCTCGTGGGCGATGCGGGTGAGAACGCGCGCGATATCCGGTGCTTCCAGCACCGAACGCGCGGCGTCCGAGGTTCGGGCGTCCATACGAAACGGACCTCCTTCTCCGCCTCACGGGACGGACCTTAAAGGACGGTCGGATTTGCGCCATTCACACTAGCAGGGGTCCCGGGTGCTCCTGCCATCGCCCCTGGCCGGAGCCCCTCCGCTCCGTTCGGCTTGACGAATGGAAATTACGCTGCGTAACCTCACAGTGAGTGACCAGCCGCGCGGCACAGCCGCACGTCGATACAGCGTCCGGGGAGCTTTATGTCCAGCGAATACGCCAAACAGCTCGGGGCCAAGCTCCGCGCCATCCGCACCCAGCAGGGCCTCTCCCTCCACGGTGTCGAGGAGAAGTCCCAGGGCCGCTGGAAGGCCGTGGTGGTGGGATCGTACGAGCGCGGCGACCGCGCCGTGACCGTGCAGCGTCTCGCCGAGCTGGCCGACTTCTACGGCGTCCCGGTGCAGGAGCTGCTTCCGGGCACAAGCCCGGCCGGGGCCGCCGAGCCGCCGCCGAAGCTGGTACTGGACCTTGAGCGACTGGCCCACGTGCCGGTCGAGAAGGCAGGCCCGCTGCAGCGGTATGCCGCGACGATCCAGAGCCAGCGTGGCGATTACAACGGCAAGGTGCTCTCGATCCGCCAGGACGACCTGCGCACCCTCGCCGTTATCTACGACCAGTCGCCGTCCGTGCTGACCGAACAGCTGATCAGCTGGGGCGTGCTGGGCGCCGACGCCCGCCGCGCGGTCCAGCACGAAGACGTCTGAGTCTCCGTCCCCCTTTCCCTCTTCACCAGCAGAAACGTGCCGCCGGGGGCGGTGGAGCCCTTCTGGGTCCTCCACCGCCCCCGGCGGCCTTGTCGTATGACGCGCCTGTGCGGCGTCCGTCGTGTGGCCCGGCGGTCCGGCTCGTAGTCCGGCGTGACGGCCCCGTCGCGGTTATGCCCGGTGCTCCGGGTGCTCCTGATCGCGACGCAGACTCGGCTTCAGCTCCTTGATACGGCCCAGCAGACCGTTGACAAAGGCCGGCGAGTCGTCGGTGGAGAACTCCTTGGCGAGCTGCACCGCCTCGTCGATCACCACCGCGTCCGGGGTCTCGTCCTCCCACACCAGCTCATACGCGCCCAGCCGCAGGATATTCCGGTCGACGACCGGCATCCGGTCCAGCGTCCAGCCCACGGCGTAGGTGGCGATCAGCTCATCGATCCGGTCGATGTGCTGCGCATATCCCTCGACGAGCTGCATCGTGTATTCGCTGACCGGCGGCTGCCGGTCGTCGGTCCGGGCGAGCCGGATCCAGTCCGCGAGCACGATCTGCACGGTGGTGCCGCGCTGATCGGCCTCGAAAAGGATCTGAAAGGCGCGCTTACGGGCCTTGTTGCGGGCAGCCACGGTTAGTTGTTCACCCGACCGAGGTACTCGCCGGAGCGGGTGTCGACCTTGATCTTCTCACCGGTGGTGATGAACAGCGGGACGCCGATCTCGTAGCCGGTCTCCAGCTTGGCGGGCTTGGTGCCACCGGTGGAGCGGTCGCCCTGGACGCCCGGCTCGGTGTACTCGATCACCAGCTCGACGGCGGCGGGGAGCTCGACGTACAGCGGGTTGCCCTCGTACATCGCCACGACGGCCTCGAAGCCCTCCAGCAGATAGCGGGCGTTGTCGCCCACGACCTCGGGGGTGATGTAGATCTGGTCGAAGGTGTCCATGTCCATGAACACAAAGCTCTCGCCGTCCTTGTACGAGAACTGCATGCCGCGCTTGTCGACATTGGCCGTCTCGACCTTCACGCCGGCGTTGAAGGTCTTGTCGACCACCTTGCCGGACAGCACGTTCTTGAGCTTGGTGCGCACGAAGGCGGGGCCCTTGCCGGGCTTGACGTGCTGGAACTCGACGACGGACCACAGCTGGCCGCCTTCGAGCTTGAGCACCAAGCCGTTCTTGAGGTCGTTCGTGGATGCCACGGTTGCGGGTTCTCCTGGACTACAGCTGGCGGAGACCAGAAAGCCGCCGGCGCGCCCTGTTCTTCAGAGTGCGAGCAGCTCTTTGGTCGTGATGGTGAGTAGCTCGGGTCCGCCGTCCGCCTCGGGGCGGACGACGAGCGTGTCATCGATCCGGACACCGCCCCGTCCCGGGAGGTGGACCCCCGGCTCGACGGTGACCGGCACACAAGCGTCCAGTTTACCCATGGCGGACGGTGTGAGCCGAGGGTCCTCGTCGATTTCCAGGCCCACACCGTGTCCGGTGCACGGTTCGAGGGCGTCTCCGTAGCCCGCCGCGGTCAGCACCTGGCGGGTCACCCGGTCCACATCGCAGTAGGCCCGGCCCGGCAACAGCGCCTCCCGCCCGGCCCGCTGGGCGGCGAAGACGGCATCGTACAGCTCGACCTGCCAGTCCGCGGGCGAGGGTCCGATGACGAAGGTACGGCCCACCTGGCAGCGGTAGCCGCGGTAGTCGGCGCCGAGGCAGATGGTGAGGAAGTCGCCCTCCTCGACCCGCCGGTCGGTGGGCAGATGGCCGGGGCGCCCCGCGTTGGGCCCCGCCGCGACGACGGTGGGGAACGCCGGGCCGTCCGCGCCGTGGTCCACCAGCCGGCGCTCCAGCTCCAGCGCCAGATGACGCTCGGTGCGGCCCACCAGGATCGACTCCAGCAACTCGCCGAGCGCCTGGTCGGCCAGCTCCCCGGCGATCCGCATACAGGAGATCTCCTCGTCGTCCTTGACGAGCCGCAACTGCTCGACGGCACGGTCCAGATCGGCCAGACGGAGCCGGGGGGCCGCGGCGCCGAGCGCCCGATGGCGGGCGACGGTCAGATCGTGCTCCTCGACGGCCAGCGAGTCGGCGCCGTCCGCCGCGGCCAGATCGGCGGCCGCCACCGCCGGATCGCCGTCCGCGCCGGGCATGACGAGCAGCCGGGGCTCCTCCGAACGCGTCGGGCCCGAGAAGAGGTGTGGGGAGAGCGGTGGGGCGGACGGGACCTCGGTGGCCACCAGCACATCCTGGACGGGGCCGAGCAGCAGCACGGCCCCGGGCGGCACGGCGCCGCACAGATAGCGCACATTGGCGGGCCGGGACACCAGCGCCGCCGCGCTCCCGGCCGCGGTGCACTGATCGTGCAGACGGGCACGTCGGGCCGCGTACACCTCGGACATGTCCCCGAGCCTACGCACGCTCGGGGAGGACGGCCGGTCGAACGGGTCCGGATGGGATCGTGCTACCAGCTGGGCGGGCTCGCGATGGAGCGGGTGACGACCTCGTCGAGCATGCGGGCCGTGGTCTCCACGTCATACGTGGAGTTGTCGATGATCGGCAGGCCGGAGCCGTACCACCCGGCCATCCGGCCGTGGATCCGCGCAACCTCCTCGTCGCTGAGGCGGCGGTTGCCGGTGCGGGCCGCGTTCCGCTCCAGGACGATCTCCAGGCCCGGAAGGACCACCACCGGCAGCAGACCGGGGCCCACATGGCGCTTCCAGCCGCCGAGGCCGACGACCGGGCGGTCGGGGAAGACGGCGTCGTCGAGGATGCAGGAGATCCCGTTGGCCAGGAAGTTACGGGCGGCGAAGCCGCAGGTGCGGCGGGCGAGACGATACTGCGCCTCGGAGTTCTCGTTCCACCCCGACTGGGGGTTGGCGAAACCGGACCGGACCCACTCCCGCACATCGTCCAGGCTGATGTGCGCGGTCGGCACCCGGCGGCGGTCGGCCCAGTGGCGCGCGACCGTCGTCTTGCCCGCCCCGGCCGGTCCGATCAGCAGCACCGCCACCGCCGCCTGCGAGACATCGGCGAGCGACGGGTCGGCCGGGGGGTGCGGCAGCGGCACCGGACCGCCGGGCGGCAGCTGGATATGGCCGGTGGTGTTCACCGTCTCCAGCGGCGCCCCGGGGTGCGCGGGCGGGGCCGGCGGAGGCGACACCGGATGTTGTGCGGGCGGTGCGGGGTGCCCGGGCACCGGAGGCGCGGGCGGGGCGGGGGGATTGGGGTGAGGTCCCGGGTGATGGTTCGCACTCGCGCCCTGGGCCCAGCCCGCACCCTGCGGACCGGGCACCGGCCCCGGCTGGTGGGGCGGTGGCAGCGGAGCTCCCACTGCATGCTGCATCCGGTGGCACTCCGTCTCGTACAGGCAGTTCTCATCCGACAACTGTCACGTGTGATACGGCGGTGAGGCCGCTCCTACCGAACGGTACCTGCCCAGAGCGTCGCTGTGTGAACGCCCCGCAAACCCGTTGTGTGCCCGCCACCCCTTGCCGGCCAGGCAATTCGTCCGGCAAGGGCCGCAACTGCGAGGGGTTGGGAAGCTGTTCGAAAGCCCGCGGCGGTGCCGCGGGCTTCGAGGGCGATGACAGAGCTGTGACGCGGGGACTACGGCGACGACGGATACGTCCCGGGTCAGCGGGAGATCTCGGCGTACGCGGCGAGCAGCACCGCCGGGTCCGGGCCCTCCAGGACGGTGGGCTTGGCGAGACCGTCCAGGACGATGAAGCGCAGCAGGTCACCGCGGGACTTCTTGTCGACCCTCATGGTCTCCAGCAGCTTGGGCCACTGGTCGCCACGGTAGGTGAGCGGCAGGCCCACGGACTCCAGGACGGCGCGGTGGCGGTCGGCCGTGGCGTCGTCCAGACGGCCCGCCAGCCGCCCCAGCTCGGCGGCGAAGACCATGCCCACGGAAACGGCCGCGCCATGGCGCCAGTTGTAGCGCTCGTTCTTCTCGATGGCGTGGGCGAGCGTATGCCCGTAGTTGAGGATCTCCCGCAGCCCGGACTCCTTGAGGTCGCTGGAGACGACCTCGGCCTTGACCCGGATGGAGCGCTCGATGAGCTCGGCGGTGTGCGGACCGGCGGGGGTGCGGGCCGCGGCCGGGTCCCGCTCGATCAGCTCCAGGATCTCCGGGTCGGCGATGAAGCCCGCCTTGATGATCTCGGCGAGCCCGCTGATGTAGTCGTTGACCGGCAGCGAGTCCAGCGCGGCCAGATCGCACAGCACCCCGGCCGGGGGGTGGAAGGCGCCGACGAGGTTCTTGCCCTCGGCGGTATTGATCCCGGTCTTTCCGCCGACGGCGGCGTCGACCATGGCGAGCACGGTCGTGGGGACGGCGATCCAGCGCACGCCGCGCAGCCAGGTCGCGGCGACGAATCCGGCGACATCGGTGGTCGCGCCGCCGCCGACGCCGACGATCACATCGGTGCGGGTGAAGCCAGTCTGCCCGAGCGCCTTCCAGCAGTACGCGGCGACCTCGGCGGTCTTGGCCTCCTCGCCGTTGGGCAGCTGGATCGCGACGGCGTCGTACCCCTGCTCGGCGAGGTCCTGGCGGATGCCCTCACCGGTCTCGGCCAGCGCCTCGGGGTGCAGGACGGCGACGCGTTGGACATGGCCGCGGCGCGGAGCGCCTCCGTTGAGGGTGGTGGTGGGAGACGGGCGGGCACCGGCGCCGATCAGCCCGGGGAGCTCGCCGAGCAGCTGCCGGCCGATCAGCACCTCGTACGGCGCGGTGCCCGCGGTGCCTCCGACCTGGATGCGCGTAGGAGTATCGGCCACAGGGGGTGTCATGCGTTCTTCAGCTCCAGTACGTCCAGGACGGCCTCGGCGACGTCCTCGGGGGTGCGGTCCTCGGTCGACACGGCGGCGCGGGCGACCTCGGTGTACAGCGGGCGGCGCTGCTCCATCAGCTCACGCCAGCGCTGGCGCGGGTTGACCGTGAGCAGCGGGCGCGGGGCGTCCAGCCCGGTGCGCTTGACGGCCTCGGCGACGCCCATCTCCAGGAAGACGACGGGGAGGCCGACGAGCAGCTCACGAGTGCCCTCGTCGAGGACGGCGCCGCCGCCCAGCGCGAGCACGCCCCGATGCTCGGCGACGGCGGTCCGTACGGCCTGCCGCTCCAGCTCACGGAAGTGCGGCTCGCCCTCGTCGATGAAGATCTCCGAGATCTCCTTGCCCGCCGTCGCGGCGATGTCGGTGTCGCTGTCGCGGAAGGTGGTGCCGAGCCGCTGCGCGAGCACCTGCCCGACGGTGGTCTTCCCGACGCCCATGGGCCCGACCAGCACGACGACGGGACCCTCGCCGACCTGCCCGCTCAGCCCCGCCGAACCGTTCGCTTCTCCGCCCGCTCGGCGAAGGCGCACGCCGTCGCCCGTCTGCCGCCCGGCGGCCTCGTGTGCGTCGCTCACCGAATGGCCAGGTTCTCGAGGAAGCTCTGAACGTTACGCCGCGTCTCGGCGACCGAGTCGCCGCCGAACTTCTCCGCGACCGCGTCCGCCAGGACCAGCGCGACCATCGCCTCGGCGACGATCCCGGCCGCCGGGACGGCGCAGACGTCGGAGCGCTGGTGGTGCGCCTTGGTCGGCTCGCCGGTGGTCACATCGATGGTGGCCAGCGCCTTCGGCACGGTCGCGATCGGCTTCATCGCGGCCCGGACGCGCAACAGCTCGCCGGTGGTCAGCCCGCCCTCGGTGCCGCCCGAGCGGCCCGAGGAGCGCCGGATGCCCTCGTCCGTGGTGACGATCTCGTCGTGGGCCTTGGAGCCGGGCACCCGCGCGAGGTCGAAGCCGTCGCCGACCTCGACGCCCTTGATGGCCTGGATGCCCATCAGCGCACCGGCCAGCCGTGCGTCGAGCCGGCGGTCCCAGTGCACATGGGAGCCCAGGCCCACCGGCACGCCGTACGCGAGCACCTCGACGACACCGCCGAGGGTGTCGCCGTCCTTGTGGGCCTGGTCGATCTCGGCCACCATCGCCTTGCTCGCGTCGGCGTCCAGGCAGCGCACCGGATCGGCGTCCAGCTTCTCGACGTCGGAGGGCTTGGGGTAGACGCCGTACGGCGCCCTCGCGGCGGCCAGCTCCACCACATGCGAGACGATCTCGATCCCGGCCGTCTCCTTGAGGTAGGAGCGGGCGACGGTGCCCAGTGCCACCCGGGCGGCGGTCTCGCGGGCGCTGGCGCGCTCCAGGATCGGCCGGGCCTCGTCGAAGCCGTACTTCTGCATACCGGCCAGGTCCGCGTGGCCGGGGCGGGGGCGGGTGAGCGGGGCGTTACGGGCGAGCCCCTCGAGGATCTCGGGGTCCACCGGGTCGGCGGCCATGACCTGCTCCCACTTCGGCCACTCCGTGTTGCCGACCATGATCGCGACCGGGGAGCCGAGGGTCAGTCCGTGCCGTACGCCGCCGATGAAGGTGACCTCGTCGCGCTCGAACTTCATCCGGGCACCGCGGCCATAGCCGAGCCGCCGTCGGGCCAGGGCGTCCGCCACCATGTCCGTGGTGATCGGCACCCCGGCGGGCAGCCCCTCCAGCGTCGCCACGAGTGCGGGGCCGTGCGACTCCCCCGCGGTCAGCCAGCGCAACCTGCTCAACGGTGCTCCCTCATGCGCGTGCCTCGACGTCTTGCGGCGCGACCCGGTCCGCGCGACTCCGGCCCGCACCTCCGATCCTCCCACGACCCGGGAGTCCCATCGGTGCATGGTCCATGGGGTGGACGGTCGCGGCGGGCCGGGGACGCGCCGCGGGGACGGTCGCGACGGGCCGGGCAGGGGCCGACGAGGGGTTCATGAGGCGGGTCAGCGGGCCGCCAGCGCCGCGCGCATCGCGTCCAGGGGCGCGGGGGCGCGGCCCGTCATCTGCTCGACCTGGAGTACCGCCTGGTGGACCAGGAGGTCCAGGCCGCCGACGACCGAGCCGTCGTGGGCCGCCCAGGCGGCGGCGAGCGGGGTCGGCCAGGGCTCGTAGAGGACGTCGAAGAGTGCGCCGGGGCGGTCCGGTACCGACGCGGCGAGCGCGTCGGTGGTGCCCGCGGGGGTGGTGGCGATCACCAGCGGCGCGCCGAGCGCCTCGGCCGCGTCGCCCCAGTCCGCCGTGCGCACCGCCACGCCCAGCCGCTCGCCCCACTGCCGCATCTCGGCGGCGCGGGCCTCGCTGCGGACGTACGCGGTGACCTCGCCGTCGCAGATTCGGGAGAGCGCGGCCAGCGCCGAGGAGGCCGTGGCGCCGGCGCCCAGCACGGCGGCGCGCTCCACCCGCCCGACGCCGCGCTCCCGCAGCGCCGCCAGCATGCCCGGAATATCGGTGTTGTCCCCGCGCCTGCGGCCATCATCGGTGAAGACGACCGTGTTGACGGCCTCCACCGAGGCCGCGGTGTCGGTGATCTCGTCCAGCAGCGGGATGACAGCGCGCTTGAGCGGCATGGTCAGGGACAGCCCGGCCCAGGCCGGTCCCCCGTCCTCGCCGAGGTGCTTGAAGAAGTCCGGCAACGCGGTCTCCTCCACCTCGAAGCGGTCATACGTCCAGCCGCTCAGGCCCAGCTTCCGGTACGCCGCGCGGTGCAGCACCGGTGACAGGGAGTGGGCGATCGGCGAACCGAGCACCGCTGCCCTGCGGTTTTCCGACATCTTTCCTCAGCCGTTGTTCGTGCGCTGCTTATTGAACTTGTCGACCCACTTCTGGTGATCCGCGTAGGTCTTGGAGAACTGACTCTTGCCGCTGACCGCGACGAAGTAGTACCACCCGTCGGAGGTCGGGTTCAGCGACGCCTTCAGCGCGTCCGCACCCGGATTACCGATCGGACCCGGCGGGAGCCCCTTGTAGAAGTAGGTGTTGTACGGATTGTCGTATCCCTTGATCTCACTGATCGGGATATCCAGCTTGCTCTGGTTCTTGATGTAGTTGTACGTGGAGTCGAATTCCAGCTTGCCGTACGTCTCGGGATTCGCGGGTTTGAGCCGGTTGTAGATGACCTCGGCCATCTTCCGGAAGTCGTCGTGGGTGACGCCCTCCGCCTGGACCAGGCTGGCCACGGTGATCAGCTGGAGCGGGGACTTGAGGCCCAGCTCCTTCGCCTTGCCCTCCAGGTCCTGGCTGCCGTAGTTCCGGTTGGCCTCGGCGACCATCTTCCGCAGCACGTCAGCGGGCTTGGCGCCCTTGCCCACGCTGTAGCGGGACGGGTAGAGGAACCCTTCCAGCGGATCCTTGATCTTGCTGTTGTCGTCGGCCCAGGAAGGCAGCCCGAGGTTCTTCGCCTCCTTCTTGGCGATGTCCGCGGTGGTCCCCGCCTTGACGCCGACCTTCTTGTCGATCGCCGCGTAGATCGCGGCGTCGCGCATGCCTTCGGAGACGATCAGGGCGTTGCTGCTGGTGGGGTCGAGCATCAGCTTGACCGCCGCCGCGCCGGACATCTCCTTGCGCAGGCTGTAGGTGCCCGGCTGGACGAACTTGCCGCTGTCCTCCACCGCCTCGACAAAGGCACCACTGCTCTTGACCACGCCCTTGTCGGCGAGGATCGAGCCGATCTCGGCATTGCCGGAGCCGGAGGGAACCTCCACCTCGATCCGGCCGGTGCCGTCGCCCGAGTAGTCGGGTGCGGGGCCGAAGCGGGTCTGCCAGAAGTCGTAGGCGTAGTAGCCGCCTCCGCCGACGGCGCCCACCAGGACGACGGTGACGAAGAGGCACGCCACGCCGCTGCGGCGCTTCTTGGGCTTGCCCTTGCCCTTCTTGCCGCCGCGCGCGCCGGGCTCGTCATCGTCATCGTCCGCCGCGTCGTCCAGGCCCCGGCCGCCGCCGTCCGTGAAGAACGGGTGGTCGTCCTCGGCGTCCGCCCGGGCGGACGGCTCCTCGGGGGACTCACGCTGGCGCGGCACGTGGTGCTCCGCGGACACCGTGGGCATCTGCTGTGTCTGCGGGGGCACATGGGCGCCCTGAGGTCCCGACGGGGCCTGCGGCGACTGCTGTTGTCCCTGGTAGACGTCCTGAGCCGGGTAGGAAGCGCCCTGGCCGCCATAAGGATCCTGCGGGTCCATGCCTCCGTACGAGCCGTCCTGGGGCGGGTACGGAACACCCTGGCCGGGGTACTCCTGCGGGTGCCGCTGATGCGGGTAGCCGCCGTCCTGGCCGTCCCACTGGGGCTGCTGATGCTGCTGGTGCTGGTGCTGCTGCTGGCGCTGGGGATCCTGCTGATATCCGTGCGGGTACTGCTGGTGCCCGTAGGGATCCTGGGCGTACGCGTCCTGCCCGTAGGAGCCCTGACCGTACGGATCCTGGCCGTAGGCCTCCTGCGCATAGGGGTCCTGCGCGTACGGCTCCTGAGCGTAGGGGGCCTGCGCATAGGGATCCTGACCGGCCACCGTGGGCTGGCCGCTCCACTCCCGGTCCCCGTACAGCGGATCCTCGGGATGCCACGGTTGGGAGCCGGGTCCCCGGCCGTACTCAGTCATCGATCCCCTAGCGACGGAGGTGGTCACCGCTCGGCGTGTTCGTGGCACGGGTGGCGGCGGCCATGTCGCGCGGAACGTTACCGTACCGCGATCAGATGACCACTTCGACGGCTTCTCCGGGGGCCCTGCCCGAGACCCGCTCGGTCTCCAGCGCGCTCTGCAGGATCACCACGGCGGCCGCCTGGTCAACGACCGAGCGGCCCTTCTTCGACGTCACCCCGGAGGCGCGCAGCCCCTGGGACGCTGTGACAGTGGTCATACGCTCGTCGACGAGCCGTACCGGCACCGGGGCGACCCGACGCGCCAACTCGCGTGCGAAGGTGCGCACTTTGGCCGCGGCCGGCCCCTCGCGCCCGCTGAGCGAGCGCGGCAGGCCGACCACCACCTCAAGCGGTTCGTACTCCTCGACGAGCGCCGCGAGCCGCTTGTGGGCGGCCGGGATGTCACGTCCCGGCACGGTCTCCACGGGGGTGGCGAGGATCCCGTCGGGGTCGCACGAGGCGACCCCGATCCGGGCGTCCCCGACGTCGATGGCGATCCGCCTGCCGCGTCGCACGGCGATCAGGCCGATTCCTGGACAAGCCGCTCGACGGCCTCGATGGCCTCGCCGACGGCGTCCGGGTTCTGGCCGCCGCCCTGGGCCACGTCCGGCTTGCCGCCGCCTCCGCCGCCGAGCGTCTTGGCGGCGGCGCGGACCAGGTCACCGGCCTTCAGACCGCGCTCACGGGCGGCCTCATTGGTGGCGATCACGGTCAGCGGACGGCCGCCCGCCACCGTGAAGAGGGCGACGACGGCGGGGCGGTCACCAGGGATGCGTCCGCGCACGTCCAGGACCAGCTTGCGCAGATCGTCGGCGGAGGTGCCGTCCGGCACCTTCGCGGCGACCAGGGCCGTGCCCCGGACGTCCTTGGCGCCCTGGGCGAGACCGGCGGCGGCCTGCAGCACCTTCTCGGCGCGGAACCGCTCGATCTCCTTCTCGGCCTCCTTGAGCTTGCCCAGCATGCCGGAGATCTTCTCCGGGAGCTCCTCGGGGCGGCCCTTGACCAGGTCGGTGAGCTGGGAGACGACCGTGTGCTCACGGGCGAGGAAGTTGTAAGCGTCCACGCCCACCAGGGCCTCGACCCGGCGCACACCGGAGCCGATGGAGGATTCGCCGAGCAGCTTCACCAGACCCAGCTGGGCGGTGTTGTGCACATGCGTGCCACCGCACAGCTCCTTGGAGAAGTCGCCGATGGTCACCACGCGCACCCGGTCGCCGTACTTCTCGCCGAACTCGGCGATGGCGCCCTGCTTCTTGGCCTCGTCCATGCTCATCACCTCGGCGGAGACGTCGAGTTCCCGCGAGAGCACTTCGTTGATCTTCTGCTCGACGTCCATCAGGACCCCGCCGGGCACGGCGGCCGGCGAGCCGAAGTCGAAGCGGAAGCGGCCGGGCGAGTTCTCCGAACCGGCCTGGGCGGCGGTCGGGCCCAGGGCGTCGCGCAGCGCCTGGTGGGTGAGGTGGGTGGCGCTGTGGGCACGGGCGATGGCGCGGCGGCGCGTGACGTCGATCCGGGCGTGGACACCGGCGCCGACCGTCACCTCGCCGACCTGGACGACGCCCTTGTGCACGCTGACGCCGGGCACCGGCTGCTGGACGTCCCGGACCTCCACCACGGCTCCGGTGTCCAGCTTGATCCGGCCGGTGTCGGCGAGCTGGCCGCCGCCCTCGGCGTAGAACGGGGTGCGGTCCAGGACGACCTCGACCTCGTCGCCCTCGGTGGCGGCGGGCGAGGACACCCCGTCGACCAGCAGGCCGACGATGGTGGACTCGCCCTCGGTGTGGCTGTAGCCGGTGAACTCGGTCAGGCCGGAGCTGTCGGCCACCTCGCGGTAGGCGGACAGGTCGGCGTGGCCGGTCTTCTTGGCCTTGGCGTCGGCCTTGGCACGCTCCCGCTGCTCCTTCATCAGCCGGCGGAAGCCCGCCTCGTCCACCGAGAGGCCCTGTTCGGCGGCCATCTCGAGGGTGAGGTCGATCGGGAAGCCCCAGGTGTCGTGGAGCAGGAACGCCTTGTCGCCGGCGAGCACGCTGCCACCGGCGGCCTTGGTGTCGGTGACGGCGGTGTCGAGGATGTTGGTGCCGGCCTTGAGCGTCTTGAGGAAGGCCGACTCCTCGGCGAGGGCGACGGTCTCGATGCGCTTGCGGTCGGTCAGCAGCTCCGGGTACTGCTGGCCCATCGTCTTGAGGACGACGTCGACCAGCTCGCCGACGACCGGCTCGGTGGCGCCGAGGAGGCGCATGTTACGGATGGCGCGGCGCATGATGCGGCGCAGCACATAGCCGCGGCCCTCGTTGCCGGGGGTGACGCCGTCGCCGATGAGCATGACGGAGGTGCGCATGTGGTCGGCGACCACGCGCAGGGCGACGTCGGTGTCATGGGCGGCACCGTAGGCGACGCCGGTCAGCTCGGTGGCCTTGTCCATGACGACGCGCAGGGTGTCGGTCTCGTACATGTTCTGCACGCCCTGCAGGATCATCGCGAGGCGCTCGAGGCCGAGGCCGGTGTCGATGTTCTTGCTGGGCAGCTCGCCGAGGATCGGGAAGCTCTCCTTGCCCTCGCCCGGACCGCGCTCGTACTGCATGAAGACCAGGTTCCAGATCTCCACGTAGCGCTCGTCGTTGACGGCCGGGCCGCCCTCCTCGCCGAACTCCGGACCACGGTCGTAGTTGATCTCGGAGCAGGGGCCGCAGGGGCCGGGGACGCCCATGGACCAGTAGTTCGGGCCCATGCCCAGGCGCTGGATGCGCTCGGCGGGGACGCCGATCACTTCGCGCCAGATGCGCTCGGCCTCGTCGTCCTGCTCGTAGACGGTGATCCACAGCCGCTCGGGGTCGAGGCCGTAGCCGCCCTCCTCCTGGGAGCCGGTCAGCAGCTCCCAGGCGTACTTGATGGCGCCTTCCTTGAAGTAGTCGCCGAACGAGAAGTTCCCGCACATCTGGAAGAAGGTGCCATGGCGGGTGGTCTTGCCGACCTCTTCGATGTCCGGGGTGCGGACGCACTTCTGCACGCTGACGGCGCGGTCGAAGGGCGGCTTGACCTCGCCGAGGAAGTACGGCTTGAAGGGGACCATGCCCGCGGGGACCAGCAGCAGCGTCGGGTCGTCCGCGATGAGCGACGCCGACGGCACGACGGTGTGCCCGCGCTCCTCGAAGAAGCGCAGCCAGCGGCGGCGGATTTCAGCCGACTCCATCAGTGGTCCTCATTTCCGGCTTTGTGGAGCTTGTGGGGAGTGGTGTGGGTGAGCTGGGCCCGGCCCCGCTGGGCCGGGAGCTGCTTGCGGTCGTCCGGCGGTGGCGCCGAGAGCCCGAGCGCGTCCTTGAGCGCGGCCTCGCGGTCGGCCATGCCGTCCCGTACGTCGAGGGCGAAGACCTTGATCCGCCGGCCCGCCAGCACCGCGCGGTCGGCGGCCTTCGCCGCCAGACTCTCCGGGGTGAGCTGGTTGAGCTTGCGGTTGACCTTGGTGGTGGCCCACACCCCGGCGGCGACGCCGGTGGTGAACCAGAATGTGCGGCGGAACATCCGGTCTGTCAGCCCTTCGATCCACGGTTGCGGCGGCCGCCCCAACGGGCGGACGGCAGGGTCTTGCCGATGACGACGGTGCGCGCGGGCGCGGGCTCGTCCTGCGCCCGCCCCTTGCGGCCGATCGCCCGCCGGACGCCGTAGCCGAACGCGGCCACCTTGACCAGCGGACCGCCGAAGGCGGTGGAGACGGTCGAGGAGAGCGCGGAGGCGTTGGAGGTGACCTCCTGGACGTCGGAGGCGATCGAATCCACCCGGGCGAGCTGGGTGTTCGCCTCGCGCACGGTCGCGGACGCCTCGCTGAGCAGCGGGACCGCCTGGTCGGTGACCTCCGCCAGCAGCCTGGTGGCCGCCTTGAGCGTCTGGGCCAGCCTCACCAGCGCCAGCGCGAGGAAGGACACCAGGATCGCCCAGAAGACGGCCACGAGGATCCCGGCCACCTCTCCACCGGACACGTCGCACCGCTCCCTGTCGCCGCTCGTCGTCGTTGTTCGTGTTGGTCGTGCTCGTCGTGATCGCTCGTCGTTCGGGTCGTTCGTCGCCCGCCGCTCTCGGGCGGTATCCGGGCGCGGGCGGCAGGTATCGACCTTATCGCGCCACGGACGCGCACCCGAAACGGATAACGCCCGCCGGGCGCGCTCCCGGACCTGCCATCGGACAAGCCCGCGGGTTCCCCGTCGACCGATGTCGAGGGGAACCCGCGGGCTTGGCTGGGTACTGTCCGCTCCGCTGTGTCAGCGGGCGTAGTACTCGACGACGAGCTGCTCGTCGCAGATGACCGGAATCTCCTTGCGGTTGGGGTCCCGGTCGAGGCGGAAGGCGAGCGCCATCAGGTTGACCTGGAGGTAGCGCGGGGTCTCGCCGTCGGGGGCGTAACCACCCTCGCGCGCCACCTGGAAGGGGTGCTTGTCGCGGCTGCGCTCGCGGACCATCACCACGTCGTCCGGGCGGACCCGGAAGGACGGCTTGTCGACCTTGCGGCCGTTGACCTCGATGTGGCCGTGGGTGACCATCTGGCGGGCCTGGTAGATGGTGCGGGCGATGCCCGACCGCAGCACGAGCGCGTCCAGACGGCGCTCGAGCTCGATGACCAGAGCCTCGCCCGTCTTGCCGCCGGCCTTCCGGGCGCGGTCGTAGGCGCGCGCCATCTGGCGCTCGCTGATGTCGTACTGGGCGCGCAGGCGCTGCTTCTCCAGCAGTCGGACCTTGTAGTCACTGGTCTGCTTGCGGCCACGGCCGTGCTCGCCCGGCGGGTACGGGCGGGCCTCGAAGTACTTGACGGCCTTCGGGGTCAGAGCGATGCCCAGCGCCCGCGACTTCTTGACCTTGGGACGCGACTGGTTCACGGGGAACGAACCTCCATGTAAGTTAGGTGAGCCTTACCTTAGCCGAGGAGAACGCATGTTTCGACCTGGGATCCCCCTGCCCAGCACTGGTCAGAGCCCCGAGGAGGGTCAGCCGCGTCCCATGGAAGACGCCCTGCGGCCGTCGCCGGCAGAGCGCGTACGTACTCTCGTTGAATCCAAGGCTACGGCTTCGTTGACGATTCCCGGAATCGAGGCCCTGGACGACATGGGGGCCGATTGTCCGGCCGCCCGGACGGTCGCCCCGGACGGAGATGTGCTGCTGCTGGTCCCCAGCGGCTCCCCGCCGCCCGGGCCGCCGCACACGCCCAGGACGACGAGCTGACCTGCGTGATGGAGATCACCGACGTCGCCCCCGTCGCCATGCCCCAGCGAATCCGCGGCCGCGCCTGGGTGGCCGGCTGGCTCACCCCCGTCCCCTGCGGTGAGCGCACACGCGCCGCGGCGGCGCTGCTGGCCGAGCGGCATCCGGTGAGCGAGCTGCTCGGCCTCGACCAGGCGCCGCGGCCCCGGCGGTCCGGTGGTCCGGCCGCCGGTGTGGGGCCCGCCGGGAGAGCCGCCTGGACGCTGCTGCGGCTGGAGGTCGGCGAGGCGGGCGTGGACGACCTGTGGGGTGCGGACGGCGTCGAGCCGGACGACTTCACGACCGCCGCCCCCGATCCGCTCGCGCGGCACGAGGCCGATCTGCTCCAGCATCTGCACGCCGCCCACAGCGAGCAGGTGCGCGGGCTGTGCGCACTGCTCGGCGACCGCTCCGCCGTGGTCTGCACCCGGGGCGCGGCCACCCCGGTGGCGCTGGACCGCTTCGGTCTGCGGGTGCGCTTCACGGACGAGACGGACCGGCCGTTCGACGCGCGCTTCGACTTCCCCGAGCCGGTGCGGGACGTGACCGAGCTGCGGTACGCGATGCACGCCCTGTTCGACGCGGCGACGAGCTGAGCCGGTACGCCGGGCGATCGGGGTCTGCGGGTGCGGCGCCGCGCGTGAGGCGATCGACGGGGTGAGCGGGGTCTGCGGGTGCGGCGGGGGCCGGGCGGACCGTTACGACGACGCCGGGGCCGGACCGTCGGCGGACGGCGGCGGGTCGCCCCGCAGCCGCGCCCGCACCCGCTCCACCACATCCGCGTACCGCGCCTCGGCGCCGTACCGCGTGGGCTCGTAGTACCGCTTGCCGTGGATCTTGTCCGGTGCGTACTGCTGCGCCGCGATCCCGCCCGGCAGATCGTGCGGGTAGAGATAGCCCTGCGCGTGGCCGAGCTTCTTGGCGCCCTGATAGTGGCCGTCGCGCAGATGCGGCGGCACCGGCCCGGCCAGCCCCGCCCGCACATCCGCCAGCGCCGCGCCGATCGCCGTGGTCGCGGCGTTGGACTTGGGCGCGAGCGCCAGGGCGATCGTGGCATGGCTCAGGGTGAGCGCGGCCTCCGGGAAGCCGATCAGGGCGACCGCCTGCGCCGCCGCCACGGCGGTGGGCAGGGCGGTCGGATCGGCCAGGCCGATGTCCTCACTCGCCGAGATCATCAGCCGGCGGGCGATGAACCGCGGGTCCTCCCCGCCTCGATCATCCGGGCCAGATAGTGCAGCGCCGCGTCCACATCCGAGCCTCGGATGGATTTGATGAGGGCGCTGGCCACGTCGTAGTGCTGGTCGCCCGCGCGGTCGTACTTCACCGCGGCCCGGTCGACCGCCTCCTCCAGCGAGGTGAGGGTGACCTCGGACTCGCCCTTGTCCAGGGCCGCCCCGGCGCCCGCCTCCAGCGCGGTGAGCGCGCGCCGGGCATCGCCGCCCGCTATGCGCAGCAGATGCGCCTCGGCGTCCTCGGGGAGGGTGACCGCTCCGCCGAGCCCGCGCTCATCGGTGAGCGCGCGCCGCAGCAGCCCGCGCAGATCGTCGTCGGTCAGCGGCTCCAGGGTGAGCAGCAGCGAGCGGGAGAGCAGCGGGGAGATCACGGAGAAGTACGGATTCTCGGTGGTGGCCGCGATCAGCGTCACCCAGCGGTTCTCCACGGCGGGCAGCAGCGAGTCCTGCTGGGCCTTGCTGAAGCGGTGGATCTCGTCCAGGAAGAGGACGGTGTCCCGCCCGTACGCCCCCGAGGAGCGGCGCGCGCCGTCGATGACGGCCCGGACCTCCTTGACCCCCGCGGTGATGGCCGACAGCTCGACGAAGCGCTTTTGGGTGGCCTGGCTGACCACATACGCCAGTGTCGTCTTGCCGATGCCCGGCGGGCCCCAGAGGATCACCGACGACGGCCCGGCCGGACCGCCGCCGCCCTCGCCCACGAGCCGGCGCAGCGGCGATCCGGGGCGCAGCAGATGCTGCTGGCCCACGACCTCGTCGAGGGTGCGCGGACGCATCCGCACGGCCAGCGGGCTGCTGGCCGGATCCTTCTCCTGGCGGTCCTCTGCGGCGGCGGTGAACAGGTCTGGCTCCACGACGGGAAGCCTATGCCACCCCTCTGACAACGCCGTCGGACCACCGCCGGACCGCCGCCGGGCTCAGGGTTCAGCCGTCGGGCTCAGCCCATTGCTCAGGGGTGTCCCCGGCTCTAGGCGAACCGAGCCTCGGACTAAGCAGTCCAGAAGTCCCACCAGCGGGTGAGGATCAGCATTCCGATGACCCCGATCCACATCACCGGGACCACCCAGTGGAACTCCATGAGCCCGCGCCGCAGCCCGTCGGGGGCGGGAAGGTATCCGTGCTTGAGGTTGTGGCCGGTGACGTAGCAGAACATCACGATGGTGGCGACCCAGGCGAGGCAGCACCACAGGCACAGCGAGCCGATCACGTACAGCGACTCGTACTGCAGCCAGGTCACGAAGCCGACGCCGAAGAGCGTGCCCGCGTTGAAGGTCAGCCAGTACCAGCGCGGGAAGCGGGCCCCGGTCAGCAGGGACATGCCGACGCAGATCACGATGGCGTAGGCGACCAGGCCGAGCATCGGGTTCGGGAAGCCGAACGCCTGCGCCTGGTCGCTCTCCATGATGTTGCCGCAGGAGACGACGGGGTTGAGGCTGCAGCCGGGCGTGAAGACCTTACCGTCGGCCTTGTACTCGAGGATCTTGTTCTTGTCGATCGTGATGACCCAGGCGGCGAGGAGCCCGAGCGCACCGGTGATCACGAGCAGAAGGGCGAAGGCGCGGCTGCCCCCCGTCCCGGTCCGCACGCCCTCCCGCGCCTCACCGGACTCCACGTCGTCCATCACTGTCGTCGCCATACTCGCCGTCACTCGCCGTCCGTCGCTCTCCACCGTGTCCAGCCCCGTCGGGCACGGCCATTGTGCCGCAACCGCCCCGCCGTACGGCCCGCTCATCCAGGCCATGCCATGGTGCCCTGTCCCCCGTTCGGAGGACATAAGACGGGCTTCCCGGTCGTCCCCCTGTCCGGCGCGGCACCGTCACGCTCATGGATATGGCAGACGAAGCGATACGGGTGCGCGGACTGCGCAAACGCTATGGCGCGGTGACCGCTCTGGACGGCGTTGACCTGGGCATCCGGCAGGGTGAGGTGTTCGGCGTCCTGGGGGCCAACGGGGCGGGCAAGAGCACCACGATGGAGATCCTCCAGGGCCATCGGAGCCGGGACGCGGGGGAGGTCACGGTGCTGGGCCGGGACCCCGCCTCCGGGGGACGGGAATGGCGTTCCCGGATCGGCATCGTTTGGCAGGATGAATCCGCCCCGGCCGAGTTGACGGTGCGCGAGACCGTGCGGCACTTCGCCCGCTACTACCCGCGCCCGCGCGACCCCGACGAGGTCATCGGCCTGGTCGGGCTGGAGGCCAAGGCGGGCAGCCGGATCAAGGCGCTGTCGGGTGGCCAGCGGCGCCGGCTGGACGTGGCCCTGGGGGTGATCGGCGATCCGGAGCTGCTGCTGCTGGACGAGCCGACGACGGGCTTCGATCCGGCGGCGCGGCGGCAGTTCTGGGAGCTGATCCGGCGGTTGGCGGACGAGGGCACCACGATCGTGCTCACCACGCACTATCTCGACGAGGCGGAGGCGCTGTCCGACCGGCTCGCGGTCATCGCCGCGGGCAAGGTCGTCGCCGAGGGCGCACCCGCCGAGTTGCGCGAGCGGTACGGAAGCCGCGCGACGGTCCACTGGATCGAGCCCGGCGACGGGGCGCGCCAGGAGGAGACTAAGACCCCGACCCGTACCGTCGCGGAGCTGATGCGCCGCTTCGACGGGGAGATTCCGGGGCTGCGGATCTCCCGGCCGACCCTGGAGGACGTCTATCTGCGGCTCACCGGACAACTCGACGAGCGGCCCGGGGAGGGCACGCGATGACCACCACGAGCACCACCTCCTCCGATGCCCGGCCCGCCGCCGCGGCCACCCCCGCGCGGCTGCCCGGCGCCTGGACCCTCGGACTGCACCGGGGCGGCCTCGAGCTCAGGCAGTTCTTCCGCCGGCGCGAACAGGTGGTCTTCACCTTCGCCTTCCCCGTCGTCTTCCTGTCCCTGTTCGCGTCGATCTTCCGGAACGACGTGCGGGGCGCGGGCGTGACCGCCTCTCAGCTTTACGCCGCGGCGATGATCGCGTCGGGGGTGATGTCGACCAGCTTCCAGTCGCTGGGCGTATCCATCGCGCTCGAACGGGACGAGAAGGTGCTGCGGCGGCTGCGCGGTACGCCGATGCCCCCGGCCGCGTACTTCCTCGGCAAGCTGTGGCTGGTCCTGGTCTCCGGGATCGCCGAGACGGTGCTGCTGCTGGCCGTCGGCGCCGCGCTCTTCGACCTCGATCTGCCCACGGGCGCGGCCACGTGGTTCACCTTCGCCTGGGTCTTCGCCCTCGGGCTGACCGGCTGTGCGCTGCTGGGCATCGCGATCAGCGGTGTGCCGCGCTCCGGTAGGAGCGCCACTTCGGTGGTGGTCCTGCCGTTCCTGGTGCTGCAGTTCATCTCCGGCGTCTTCATCTCGATCGACACGCTGCCGGACTGGATGCTGAACGTGGCCGCCCTCTTCCCGCTGAAGTGGATGTGCCAGGGGTTCCGAGGCGTGTTCCTGCCGGAGTCGGCGGCCGTGCTGGAGCAGGCGGGCTCCTGGGAGTACGGGCGGATCGCCCTGGTGCTGGGCGCGTGGTGCGTCGGAGGATTGGTGCTGTGTCTGCTGACCTTCCGTTGGAAGAGCCGCCGGGACGGCTGAGCGAACCGGCCGGGCCTCGCGATCCGGACGTGTACTACCGCACCTACCGTCGCTGGGACGTCTATTTCGCGATCGTGTTCGCGGCCACCTTCCTGTTCGTCCTCGGCGGATCGGACCCCGGCACCGGACCGCGCGCGGTCACGGCGGCCTTCTTCGCCGCGACCGCGCCCTGGTACGTGCTGGTGGGCCGGCCGGTGCTGCTGGCGGAAGGCGAGGACCAGCCCCGGGCGCTGGTCTATCTGGTGGGGCTGTTCCTGCTGTTCGTGGTGCCCGCGGCGCTGGTCGGGGAGACCCGGATCGCCATCTTCGCGCTGACGCCCCAGTGCTTCATGCTGCTGCGGATGCGCGGGGCACTGATCGCCGTCACCGTGATCAATGTCATCCCGGTGGTGCTCTGGGCGCTCGTGGAGCGGCCGGATTCCGGGGATCTGTTCTTCAACTCCCTCTCCGCGGCCGTCTCATGGGCCTTCTCACTGATCATCGGCAGCTGGATCATCATGGTGCTCCAGCAGAGCGCCGAGCGCGCCCGGCTGATCGCCGACCTGGACGCCAGCCGCGAGGAGGTGGCCCGGCTGTCGGCGTCGCACGGCGCCCTCGCGGAGCGGGAGCGGCTGACCCGGGAGATCCACGACACCCTCGCCCAGGGCTTCACCAGCCTGCTGATGCTCGTTCAGGCCGTGGAGTCGGAGCTGGACCACGACATGCCGCTGGCCCGCCGGCACTTGGGCCTCATGGCCGCTACGGCCCGGGAGAACCTCGCGGAGGCCCGCGCCCTGGTCACCGGGGCCGGCCCGGCCGACCTGGACGGCAGTTCGCTCCCCGACGCGCTGCGGCGGCTGGCCGCGCGGCACGGGGAGCAGACCGGCTCCCCCGCCCGTGTCGAGGTCTCGGGGGCGGTCCGGCCGCTGCCCGCCGCCGTGGAGGTGGTGGCCCTGCGCGGCTGTCAGGAGGCGCTGTCCAACGCCCGCCGGCACGCGGGGCCGGGCGTCGCCGTCACCATCGCGCTCGGCTACGGCGAGGACTCGCTGCGGCTGCGGGTCCGGGACACCGGCCGTGGCTTCGACCCGCGCTCCCCGCGCGAGGGCTACGGCCTGGCCGGGCTGCGCGCACGGGCAGGCGAGGTGGGCGGCACGGCGGAGGTGGCGGCCGCCCCGGGCGAGGGCACGACGGTCGCGCTCGAACTGCCCGTCCAGCCGACCGCCCCGTCCCCCCATCCGACCCTGCCGACGCAATGAACGCCGACGCATGAACGCCGACGGTATGAACGAGGAGCGCACGGTGATCCGGATTCTGATCGCGGACGACCACCCGGTGGTACGAGAGGGGCTGCGCGGCATGCTCGGCGCCGAACCCGATCTGACGGTCGTCGGCGAGGCGGACAGCGGGCCGCGGGCGGAGGCGCTGTGCGCCTCGCTGCGGCCCGATGTGGTGCTGATGGACCTGCGCATGCCGGACGGTGGCGGGGTGGAGTCGATCGCCCGGATGACCGCTGCCGGGCTGCCGTCCCGCGTGATCGTGCTGACCACGTACGAGACGGACGGGGACATCCTGCGAGCGGTGGAGGCGGGCGCGGCGGGCTATCTGCTCAAGGACATGGCCCGCGCCGAACTGGCCGAGGCCGTACGTTCCGCCGCTCGCGGCGAGACGGTCCTGGCCCCGTCCGTCGCCGCCCGGCTCATGGACCAGTTGCGCGACCGGCCCGAGCGCCCCCGCCTCTCCGAGCGGGAGACGGCCGTGCTGCGGCTGGTCGCGCAGGGGTGCACCAACGCGGAGATCGGACGTCGTCTGTTCATCGGCGAATCGACGGTGAAGACCCATCTGCTGCGGGCCTTCGGCAAGTTGGGCGTGGACGACCGCACCGCGGCGGTCACCAGCGCGATGCGGCTGGGGCTGCTGTAGGGGCAGTGAAAGGGGCCCGAGGGAATCCCCGGGCCCCTCTTCGGGCGTCGCTCAGGCGAGGCGCGAGCGGATTGCCTCGACCACCTCGGCCAGGGGAACCGGCCCCTGCTCGCCGGACTCCATGTCCTTGAGCTGGACCACGTCCTCGGCGAGGTCGCGCTCGCCCGCCACGATCGCGTAGCGCGCGCCGCTGCGGTTGGCCGCCTTCATCGCGGCCTTGAGGCCCTTGCCGCCATAGGCGAAGTCCGTGGCGACTCCCGCCGTGCGGAGCTCGCCGACCACGCCGAAGAGGACCTTCCGGGCCTCCTCCCCCAGCGGCACCGCGAAGACGCTGACGGCATCGGGCAGGTTCAGCTCGATGCACTCGGCCTCCAGCGCCAGCACCGTACGGTCGACTCCGAGCGCCCAGCCCACCGAGGGCAGCGCCGGGCCGCCGATCATTTCGGACAGCCCGTCGTAGCGGCCGCCGCCGCCGACCGCGGACTGCGAGCCCAGCCCGTCGTGGACGAACTCGAAGGTGGTGCGGGTGTAGTAGTCCAGGCCGCGCACCAGCTTCGCGTCGTCCTCGAAGGTCACGCCCCGCGCGGTGATCAGCTCGCGGACCTCCGCGTGGTACGCCTTGCACTCCTCGCACAGGTAGTCGCGCAGCAGCGGGGCGCCGGTCAGCTGCTCGCGCACCGCCTCGCGCTTGTCGTCCAGCACCCGCAGCGGGTTGATCTCGACGCGCGCCCGGGTGTCCTCGTCCAGGTCGAGGCCGCGCAGGAAGTCCTGGAGGGCGGCCCGGTAGACGGGGCGGCAGGTGGCGTCGCCCAGCGAGTTCAGCAGGATGCGGAAGTTCCGCAGCCCCAGCGAGCGGTACGCGTCGTGGGCCAGGATGATCAGCTCGGCGTCCAGGGCCGGGTCCTCGGCGCCGATCGCCTCCGCGCCGACCTGCGAGAAGTGGCGGTAGCGGCCCTTCTGCGGCCGCTCGTAGCGGTAGTACGAGCCCGAGTACCAGAGCTTGACCGGCAGGGATCCGGCCTTGTGCAGATTGGCCTCCAGGGCGGCGCGCAGCACCGAGGCGGTGCCCTCGGGGCGCAGCGCGAGCTCGTCGCCGCCCTTGGTGGTGAGGGTGTACATCTCCTTGGTCACGATGTCGGTGGACTCGCCGACGCCGCGCGCGAAGAGCTCCACGTTCTCGAAACCGGGGGTCTCGATGTAGCCGTAGCCGGAGCGCTTGAGCGGTGCGGCGATCGCCTCGCGCACCGCCAGGTACGCCGCGGAGGCCGGCGGGATCAGGTCATACGTGCCCCGGGGGGCTTTGAAGGTGCTCAACGGAAGTCTCTCGTCACATTCCTCGTCGCGGAGCCGGGCGCTGCGCGCCGTCTCCCAGGCCGGCGGCCACCTCGCGCAGATACGGGTTGGTGGCGCGCTCACGGCCGATGCTGGTCTGGGGGCCATGGCCGGACAGCACCACGGTCGAGTCGTCGAGCGGCAGGACCACACGGGCCAGCGACTCGAGTATCTCGGCGTGATCGCCGCCGGGCAGATCGGTGCGTCCGATGGAGCCGGCGAAGAGCAGATCGCCCGAGAAGAAGACGGACGGGACGTCCGCCTGCTCGGGCATCCGGAAGGTCACCGACCCCTTGGTATGGCCCGGGGCGTGCGCGACGGTGAGCTCGAGACCGGCCAGCTGCAGCTCGGCGCCGTCGGCCAGCTCCTTGACGTCGTCCGGTTCGCCCACGGTGAGTTCGCCCATCAGCGGCATGCCGATGGAGCGTCCGAAGGCCTTCTCGGGGTCGCTCATCATGAAGCGGTCGGACGGGTGGATCCAGGCCGGTACGTCATGCGCGCCGCAGACCGGGACGACCGAGGCGACATGGTCGATATGGCCGTGGGTGAGGACGACGGCGACGGGCTTGAGCCGGTGCTTGGCGACCGCCTCCTCGACGCCTTGGGCCGCCTGATGGCCCGGGTCGATGATCACGCACTCCTCACCGGCGGCGGGGGCGACCAGATAGCAATTGGTCCCCCAGGCCCCGGCGGGGAACCCGGCAATGAGCACGATCGTCCTTAGAAGTCGTCCGGTGGAAGATTGTCGGCGGCTTCAGAGCCTACCGGCGGCGCCCCCGCCACAGCGAACCCGTATACGGTACGGCCGAGCCCTCACGCACAACAGCAGGACACTGACGGCACACGCCTTGAGGAGACGACCCGGTGGTCAGTAACGAGCAGCGGCGGCGGCAACTCGCCCGGGAGAAGTACCTTCGCCAGCAGCAGCGGCGCGAATCCGCCCGGCACAAGACGCGCCAGCGCAATGTCGTGATCGCCGCCGTACTGGCCGTGGTCCTGGCCGGTGGCGGTGCCATCGCGGCCACGGGCGCGCTGTCCGGGAGCGACAAGGACAAGACGAAGGACGACGCCGCCGCGTCCGGCACCCCCTCGGCCGCCCCCACCAGCAAGGCGCCGGACCCCTGTGCCAAGGAGGCGAAGGCGGTCGCGGACAAGAAGCCGAAGAAGCTGTCGTGGAAGGAGGAGCCGGCGCTCACGGTCGACAAGTCGGCCTCCTACACGATGAAGCTGGAGACGACCTGCGGGGACATCTCCGTGGCCATGGACGCCGGGAAGGCGCCGCACACGGTCAACTCCTTCGGCTTCCTGGCGGGCAAGGGGTACTTCGACCACACCAAGTGCCACCGGCTGGTGAACTCGGGGATCTTCGTGCTGCAGTGCGGTGACCCGCAGGGCACCGGCGCGGGCGGCCCCGGCTACACCCTGCCGGACGAGAACCTGAAGGACCCCTCGATCAAGGGCGGCAAGTACCCGGCCGGGACCGTCGCCATGGCCAACCAGTACAACCCGCAGACCAAGCAGGGCAAGAACACCGGCGGCAGCCAGTTCTTCCTGGTCTACAAGGAGAGCGAGCTCCCGCCGTATTACACGCCCTTCGGCACCGTGGACAAGGCCGGGATGAAGGTCCTGAAGAAGATCGCCGACGCCGGGGCGGGAGCCCCGGACCAGACGATGAACACCGCCCCCAACGCCAGCGTCGTGATCAACAAGGCGACGGTCGGCAAGTCCTGAGGTCGCCGACGCGCGTACTGCGAAATTTCGGTCGCGCAGGATACGGACAGCCGGGGCACCGGTCGCCTATGTTGGCGTTGTGTAGGGTGCCTGCCCCGGAGGCCGCCACCCTGCCGTGAGACCGGCCAGGGCGCATCCCGGCCGGAAGAAACTGTGGACGATGCCGGCGGGCCGCGCGCCCGCCCCGGCATCATGTGGAGGAGGCGCTGTGAGCAGCGAGCCTTGGGGCCGCGTCGACGAGGCGGGGACCGTATACGTGCGGACGGCCGACGGTGAGCAGGTCGTCGGATCGTGGCAGGCGGGATCGCCGGAAGAGGCCCTCGCCTACTTCGAGCGCAAGTACGACGGTCTGGTCGTCGAGATCGGTCTCCTCGAGCGCCGGGTCAAGACCACCGATCTGTCGGCCAAGGACGCGACGGCGGCCATCGACCACATCCGGCACCAGGTCGACGAGCATCACGTGGTCGGCGATCTGGACGCGCTGAGGAAGCGGCTCGACAAGCTCGCCGGGGACGTCGAGGCGCGCCGCGAGCAGCGCAAGGCGGCCAAGGCGGTCCAGGCCGACGAGGCTCGCAGGGCCAAGGAGGACCTGGTCACCGAGGCCGAGCAGCTGGCCGCCAGCGAGCAGTGGCGGGCGGCCGGCGAGCGGCTGCGCGCCCTGGTGGACACCTGGAAGGGTCTGCCGCGCCTGGACCGCAAGACGGACGACGAGCTGTGGCACCGCTTCTCGCACGCCCGCTCGGCGTTCTCCAAGCGCCGCAAGGCGCACTTCGCGGCCCTGGACGCACAGCGCGAGGAGGCCCGTCAGACCAAGGAGAAGCTGGTCGCCGAGGCCGAGGCGCTCTCCGGCTCCACCGACTGGGGTCCGACCGCGGCCCGGTACCGGGAGCTGATGGCGGACTGGAAGGCCGCGGGCCGTGCACAGCGCGAGGCCGAGGAGGACCTGTGGAACCGCTTCCGCGGTGCGCAGGACATCTTCTTCCAGGGGCGCAGCGAGGTCTTCGCGGAGCGCGACGCCGAGCAGCGGGAGAACCTCACCCGTAAGGAGGAGCTCGTCGTCGAGGCCGAGAAGCTGCTGCCGATCTCGGACCTGAAGGCGGCCCGCGCCGCCTTCCGGTCGGTCAACGAGCGGTGGGAGGCCATCGGCCATGTGCCGAGGGACGCCCGGGCCCGGATCGAGGGCCGGATCCACGCGGTGGAACGGGCCATCCAGGAGGCCGAGGAGGCGGAGTGGCGGCGGACCAACCCCGAGGCGCGGGCACGCGCCCAGGGGCTCACCGGTCAGCTGCAGGACGCCGTCGACAAGCTGCGTACCCAGGTCGACGCGGCCCGCGCGGCGGGGAACAACGCGAAGGCCGACAAGCTCTCCAAGGAGCTCGAGGGCCGGCAGGCGCTGCTGGACCAGGCGCTGAAGGGTCTGCAGGAGTTCGGCGGCTGATGTCGATCCGCTGATCCGGCCGATACGACGGCGGCGGCCCCCGGTGCTGAGGCACCGGGGGCCGCCGCCGTCGTACGTTCAGCTTGTTTCAGCGGGCGCGGGCCGAGGTGACCCGGTAGACGTCGTAGACGCCCTCGACGCCCCGTACGGCCTTCAGGACGTGGCCCAGGTGCTTGGGGTCGCCCATCTCGAAGGTGAAGCGCGAGGTGGCCACCCGGTCGCGGGAGGTCTGCACGGCCGCCGAGAGGATGTTGACGTGCTGATCGGACAGCACGCGGGTGACGTCCGACAGCAGCCGGGACCGGTCCAGCGCCTCGACCTGGATGGCGACCAGGAAGACCGACGACTGGGTGGGCGCCCATTCGACGTCGAGGATGCGCTCGGGCTGCTGGGAGAGCGAGTCCACGTTGACGCAGTCGGCGCGGTGCACGGAGACGCCGCTGCCGCGGGTGACGAAGCCGATGATGGGGTCGCCGGGGACCGGCGTGCAGCAGCGGGCCAGCTTGACCCACACATCCTCGACGCCCTTGACCACGACGCCCGGATCGGCGCTGGAGCGGCGCTTGGTGCGGCGGATGGGCGGGGCGGTCTCGGCGATGTCCTCGTTGGCCGCCTCCTCGCCGCCGAGCGCCTGGACCAGCTTTTGCACCACGTTCTGCGCGGAGACATGGCCCTCGCCGATGGCGGCGTAGAGCGCGGAGATGTCGGGGTAGCGCATCTCATGGGCGAGGGTGACCAGCGAGTCCCCGGTCAGGATCCGCTGGATGGGCAGGTTCTGCTTGCGCATCGCCCGGACGATCGCGTCCTTGCCCTGTTCGATGGCCTCGTCGCGGCGCTCCTTGGAGAACCAGGCGCGAATCTTGTTACGGGCGCGGGGCGACTTGACGAAACCCAGCCAGTCGCGGGACGGCCCGGCGCCCGCCGCCTTGGAGGTGAAGACCTCCACCAGATCGCCGTTGTCGAGGGTCGACTCCAGCGGCACCAGCCGCCCGTTGACCCGCGCCCCGATGGTGCGGTGGCCGACCTCGGTGTGCACGGCGTAGGCGAAGTCGACCGGGGTGGCCCCGGCCGGAAGCGCTATGACGTCGCCCTTGGGCGTGAAGACGAAGACCTCGTTGCGGGACAGGTCGAAGCGCAGGGACTCCAGGAACTCGCCCGGGTCCTCGGTCTCCTTCTGCCAGTCCAGGAGCTGCCGCAGCCACGCCATGTCATTGATGGCGTCGTCCTTGCCCGCCTTACGGGGCACATCGGTACGCACCTTGGAGGCGCCGGCCACCGCTTCCTGCTTGTACTTCCAGTGCGCGGCGATGCCGTACTCGGCGCGGCGGTGCATGTCGAAGGTGCGGATCTGCAGCTCGACCGGTTTGCCGCTGGGCCCGATGACCGTCGTGTGCAGCGACTGGTACATGTTGAACTTGGGCATCGCGATGTAGTCCTTGAACCGCCCGGGCACCGGGTTCCACCGCGCGTGGATGGTCCCGAGCGCCGCGTAGCAGTCGCGGACGGTGTCGACGAGCACCCGGATGCCCACCAGGTCGTAGATCTCGGCGAAGTCGCGGCCGCGCACGATCATCTTCTGGTAGACGGAGTAGTAGTGCTTCGGCCGGCCGGTGACGGTCGCCTTGATCCGCGCCGCCCGCAGATCGCCCTGGACCTGGTCGGTGACGACGGCCAGATACTCGTCGCGCTTGGGGGCCCGCTCGGCGACCAGCCGCACGATCTCGTCGTACATCTTGGGGTAGAGGATCGCGAAGGCGAGGTCCTCCAGCTCCCATTTGATGGTGTTCATGCCCAGGCGGTGGGCGAGCGGGGCGTAGATCTCGAGGGTCTCGCGGGCCTTCTTCTCCTGCTTCTCCCGCTTGAGGTAGCGCATGGTGCGCATGTTGTGCAGCCGGTCGGCCAGCTTGATGACCAGCACCCGGGGGTCCCGGGCCATGGCGACGACCATCTTGCGCACGGTCTCGGCCTGGGCCGCCTCGCCGAACTTGACCTTGTCCAGCTTGGTGACGCCGTCGACGAGCAGGGCGACCTGGTCGCCGAAGTCCCGGCGCAGGGTGTCCAGGCCGTACTCGGTGTCCTCGACGGTGTCATGCAGCAGCCCGGCCATCAAAGTGGCCGGATCCATACCCAGCTCGGCCAGGATCGTGGTCACCGCGAGGGGGTGGGTGATGTACGGATCGCCGCTCTTGCGCTTCTGGCCGCGGTGCCAGCGCTCGGCCACCTGGTACGCGCGCTCGATCTGGCGCAGCGTCGAGGCTTCCGCCTTGGGGTCGTTGGCGCGCACGATCCGCAGCAACGGCTCCAGCACCGGGTTGTACGGGCTGGAGCGCTGGACGCCCAGGCGCGCCAGGCGGGCCCGGACGCGGTTGGACGAGCCGGAGCGGGGCGCGGGGCTCTGTACCGGGCGCGCGGGGGCGTGGTGGCGGGCAGGTTGCTGGAGCGGCCCGTGGGGGGCTTCGGGCTCGTCTGCTCGGGGCCGCGCCGGACCGGGCTGTCGCCGCTGTTCTTGGGCACGCCGGAGGCCGCCGTCGGTTCGGCGGCGGTGGGCGCGTCCGGCTGTCCGGAGGGGGTCCCGCCCGGACGGACTTTGGGCGAGAGCGGCTGGGCCTCGTCTGGCAAGAGCACTCCTCAAGCGGTCCGGACCTCGAAAGGTCAGGCTGCCATGGTATCGATCCCGCCACTCCGCTTGCCTGCCGACCGCCAAGCCGGGCATGACGGGGGCATGTGGCGGCATGACGGAGGGCGGGGACCGGCGGTGCGCGGTCCCCGCCCTCCGGCGGTCTCTCGGCCCGGTGTGCGGGCCCGTGATCCGGCTCAGACCGTGATCAGGGCCTCCAGCGGGGCGCTGTCGAGCGCGGCCAGCAGACGGCCGCGGCCGTCGAGGAAGCCGAGCTCCAGCAGCACGGCGACCCCGGCGATCTGGGCGCCGGCCCGCCGGATGAGCTGCAGGGACGCCTCGGCGGTGCCGCCGGTGGCCAGTACGTCGTCGATCACCAGGACCCGGTCGCCGGGCTCCAGCGCGTCGGCGTGTATCTCGATCTCGGCGGTGCCGTACTCCAGCTCGTACGCCTGGCCGAGGGTTGCCCCGGGGAGCTTGCCGGCCTTGCGAACCGGTACGAAGCCGATTCCGGCGCGGACGGCGGCCGGGGCGGCGAGGATGAAGCCGCGGGCCTCCAGGCCCACCACCTTGTCCGCCCGATGCCGGACGCACAGCTCGGCGAGCGCCTCGGTGAGCGCGCCGAAGGCGGCGGCGTCGGCGAGCAGCGGGGTGATGTCCTTGAACATCACGCCCGGCTGGGGGTAGTCCGGCACGTCCTGGATCCGGCTGAGGAGCAGCGTGCGCAGCTCCTCGGCGGCGGCCGCGCCGGATTCGTCGGGGCTGCCCGCCGCGGTCTTCGTCGTCTCGGTCATCGTCGGGCTCCCCCGCTCATCGCCGCTTGCCGGACGGCCGGCCGCGCCCCCGGTTACGGGAGGCGGGCTGGCGGCGCTGGCCGACGACCCCGGCGGGGGCCGCTGCGGCGTCCTCCAGGTCGGGGGCCTCCTCCTCGTCGGACGCCGAGTCGGCGGCCTCGGCCTTGGCGGTCGCGGCGCGCTTGGCCTTGACCCGCTTGGCGAGCGCCTTCATCTTCGGGTCGCGCTCCTTCAGATCGGCGACCAGCGGGGTCGCGATGAAGATCGAGGAGTACGCACCGGCGGCGAGGCCGACGAAGAGCGCCAGGGAGATGTCGTTGAGCATGCCGGCGCCGAGCAGACCGCCACCGATGAACAGCAGCGCGCCGACCGGCAGCAGCGCCACGATCGTGGTGTTGATGGACCGCACCAGGGTCGAGTTGAGGCTGCGGTTGGCGATTTCGCTGTAGGTGAAGCGGGTCTGCTTGGTGAGGTCCTTCGACGCTTCCTTGAGACCGTCGAAGACCACGACGGTGTCGTAGAGCGAATAACCGAGGATCGTCAGCAGACCGATCACGGTGCCCGGGGTGACCTCGAAGCCGACCAGTGCGTAGACACCGACGGTGATGGTGAGGTCGTGGATCAGGGCGATCAGGGCGGCCAGTGCCATCCGCCACTCGAAGGCGATGGCGAGATAGATCACCACCAGCACCATGAAGATCGCCAGACCCTGCCATGCCTTGCTGGCGATCTGCTCGCCCCAGCTCGGGCCGACGAGCTGAGTGTCGATCTTGCTGGTCTCGACGCCCAGCTCCTTGGCGAGGTTCTCCTGGACCGGCAGGGCTTCCTTGGTGCCCAGCTCGCTGATCTGGATGCGCAGGCCGCCCCGGCCGAGCTCCTGGACCACGACGGTGTGGCCGCCGGACGCGTCCTCCGCCGTCTGGCGCAGGTCGGAGGCCGAGACCTTGGTGTTCGGGGTGGTGAAGACCGCGCCGCCGGAGAACTCGATGCCCATGTTCAGGCCGCGCACCGCCAGGCCCACGATGGCCGTGATGGTGATCAGTATCGAGATGCCGTACCAGATCTTCCGCTTGCCGACGAAGTCGTAGCCGACCTCGCCTCGGTAGAGCCTGGCGCCGAGAGTGCCGAGTCGCGACATCTCACGCCTCCTTCGTGTCGGCGGGGCCGGGGGCGGCGGGACGGCGACGGCGCAGCGGCGGCGTGACCCCGAGGCGCTTGGGGTCCAGTCCGGACCACGAATGGCCGTTCCCGAAGAACGGGCGGCGGGCGAGGATCGTCATCAGCGGCTTGGTGAAGAGGAACACCACGGCGACGTCGAGCAGCGTGGTGAGCCCCAGGGTGAAGGCGAAGCCCTGCACCTTGCCGACGGTGACGATGTAGAGCACCGCGGCGGCCAGGAACGACACGAAGTCCGACACCAGGATGGTGCGCCGGGCCCGCGGCCAGCCGCGCTCGACGGCGGGGCGCAGCGAGCGGCCCTCCCGGATCTCGTCGCGGATCCGTTCGAAGTAGACGATGAACGAGTCCGCGGTGATACCGATGGCCACGATCGCACCGCAGACCGCCGGCAGGTTCAGCGCGAAGCCGATACCCGGGCCGAGCAGCACCATGATCGTGTACGTCAGGATCGCGGAGACACCGAGGCTGGCCATGGCCACGAGGGCGAGACCGCGGTAGTAGACGACCAGGTAGATCACGACGAGCGCGAGGCCGATGGCACCGGCGACCAGACCGGCGTCCAGCTGCTCACCGCCGAGCGCGGCGGAGACGGTGGTCTCGTCCGCGATGTCGAAGGACAGCGGGAGGGCACCGTAGGACAGCACGTTGGCCAGGTCCTCGGAGCTCTGCTGGGTGAAGCCGCCGGAGATGGTGGCCCGGCCGCCGGTGATGGCGCCCTGGGTGACCTCGGGGTCGGAGACGACCTCGCCGTCCAGGACGATCGCGAAGCGGTTCTGCGGGGACTGCTTGGTGGTGAGCTCGCCGGTGGTCTTGGCGAACTTCTTGGAGCCCTTGCCGTTGAAGTCGAGCTGGACGATCCAGCCCGCTCCGTTCTGGCTCTCGAAGACCGCGGAGGCGTCGTCCACGTCGGTGCCCTCGACCTCGGAGGGGCCGAGGACGAACTTGGCGTCGCCCTTCTCGCTGCAGGCCAGCACGGGGTCGCTCGGCTTGGCGTTGGCCGCCTTGTCGGCGGCCGCGGCCCGTGCGGCCGGCTTGGTGCAGTCCAGGGCCGCGAACTGCTTGGCCAGGTCCTCCTGGCTGGTGGAGCCCTTGGGGCTCTTGGACGGGTCGGGCTTCGACGTGTTCGACGGCGAGGGGGTCTCGCTGGGCTTCTTGTCGGCCTTCAGTCCCTCGGAGAGGACCCGCCCCTGGGTGCTGGGGCTGGCGGAGGAGGACGAGGAAGCCGACGAGGAGGCCGAGGGTGCGCCGGACGGCTTGCCGCCCTTGTCGTCGCCCTTGTCATTGCCCTTGCCGCTGGCGCTGCCGGACGGGCTGGGGGTGGAGCTGGGCTGCTCGGGGGTCTTCTGGCCGCTGGTGGTCGTGGTCACCGGCCGGAAGTAGAGCTGGGCGGTGGTGCCGACCTGCTGCCGGGCCTGCTTCGCGTTCGTCCCCTTGGGGATGTTCACGATGATGTGCTTCTCGCCCTGCGTCTGGACCTCGGCCTCGGACACACCCAGACCGTTGACCCGCCGCTCGATGATGCCCACGGCGGTGTTCATGTTGTCCGTGTTGATCGCGTTGGGCTTGCCCGGTTGGTTCTTGGCCTCCAGCGTGAAGCTGGTGCCGCCCGCGAGATCGATACCCAGTCGCGGCGTGGTGTGACCGGAGACGAACATGCCTCCGGTCAGCGCCACGATGGCGATCAGGATGACGGCCAAGGCGCGCCCGGGCCTGCCCTGTGACCCGGAGGACCTGCGGCCCTTCTTCGGTGCTGCCACCTTCTCGTATCTCCCTGTCCAACCGCCCCGCATCGGGTGTGCGCGGAGCGGCCACGAAGTCTTGTGGGGACGAGCCCCCGCCGGAGCCTAGACCGTTCAGGGAACCGCGGCGCACCAAACGGGGGCGCGCCGCGGTTTCCCGGATGTCGGACTTACTTCGCGTCGGTGCCGCCGTCCCGCTTCTCGTCCTCGGAGGTGCTCGCCGCGGCGGCGTCGTCCTTGCCGAGGTCGATCTTCTTGACGTCCGTCTTCCCGGCCTTCTCGTCCGCCTCGTCGGCCGCGTCGGCCTTGTCGGCGGAGGAGTCGCCATCACCGGCGTCGGCGGCCTCGGTCAGCGAGGAGGCGTCGTCGGGAACGACAGGGGTGTCGGCGGCGTCGGCGTCCTCGTCGGGGTCGATGCCGTGCACGATGCGGTTGTACTCGGCGTCGTCCAGGACGGCTCCCACCGCGTTCTTCGCGTAGATCGCGTGCACGCCGGGGGCCACCTCGAGGAGGACCGTGTCGTCGTGGACCTCCTTGACCGTCGCGTACATGCCGCCAATGGTCCGCACGCCGGTGCCCGGGTGCATGTCATTGCGCATCTGCTGGGCCTGGCGCTGCTTGTTCTTGGCCGATCGCGTCATCAGGAACATGGCCCCGATAAGCACGATGAACGGCAGGAGAGTCACGATATTCACGGGACGGAAATTCCTTCACACGACCGCCGGGAGCGGCCTGGTCTACGGGGGTGGGTATACCGCACGGTGAGCGGACGGCATACGGACGGCATCGGCGGAGTCTAAGCGAGCCCACGCCAATGGAACAACGCCCGGCGCGGTACCGGGGTTCCAGACCCCGCCATTATTGGTCCTCTACGCCATGATGCCGGGTAAGCGCGCGCTTATGCCTCGGGATGGCCCGTCATGCCTCGAAGAGCCCCGCCTGGCCGCCGCCGGCGGTCTGCGGCGGCGGGGTCAGCCCCAGATGGGCCCAGGCCGCCGGGGTGCCGATCCGCCCCCGGGGCGTACGGGCCAGCAGCCCCTCCCGGACCAGGAAGGGCTCGGCGACCTCCTCGACCGTCTCGCGCTCCTCCCCCACCGCGACCGCCAGGGTCGACAGGCCCACCGGGCCGCCGCCGAACAACTTGAGCAGCGCGCTGAGCACCGCCCGGTCCAGCCGGTCCAGGCCGCGCTCGTCCACGTCGTACACGGCGAGGGCGCTGGCGGCGATCTCGCGCGTGATCACGCCGTCGGCCTTGACCTGGGCGTAGTCCCGCACCCGGCGCAGCAGCCGGTTGGCGATCCGGGGGGTGCCGCGGGAGCGGCCCGCGATCTCGCAGGCGCCCTCGGCCTCGATGGTCACATCGAGCAGCCCGGCGGAGCGGTGGATGACCCGCTCCAGCTCGGCCGGGGCGTAGAACTCCATATGGCCGGTGAAGCCGAAGCGGTCGCGCAGCGGGGGCGGCAGCAGCCCGGCCCGGGTGGTGGCCCCGACCAGCGTGAACGGCGGCAGCTCCAGCGGGATGGCGGTGGCGCCGGGCCCCTTGCCGACGATGACGTCGACGCGGAAGTCCTCCATCGCCATGTACAGCATTTCCTCGGCGGGCCGGGACATCCGGTGGATCTCGTCCAGGAAGAGCACCTCGCCCTCGGCGAGGGAGGAGAGGATCGCGGCCAGATCGCCGGCGTGCTGGATGGCGGGGCCGGAGGTGATCCGGATCGGGGCGGCCATCTCGGCGGCGATGATCATGGAGAGGGTGGTCTTGCCCAGTCCGGGCGCGCCGGAGAGCAGCACATGGTCGGCGGTGCCGCCGCGCTGCCGGGCCGCCTTGAGCACCAGATCCAGCTGCTCGCGCACTCGCTCCTGCCCGACGAACTCCCCGAGGTCCTTCGGGCGCAGCGCGGCCTCCACCGCCTGGTCGTCGCCGTCGGCGTCGGCGCCCACCAGCCTGCCGCCCGGGCCGGGCGGGGCGTCGTCGGCGGTGGCCGATGGGGTCTCGTCCCAGTTCACTGCGTTTCGCCTCGCGATGTCGTCTGGAGTGGTGCCGCCGGTCGCGGCCTGCCGCGGCCGCGGTGGCTCACCGTGTGCGGTTCAGGGTCTGCAGGGCGGCCCGCAGCAGCTGAGCCACCTGGGGCTTGCCGCCCGCGGCCACCGTCTCCTCGGCCTGCGGGGTGACGGCGGCCACCGCCTCGTCGGCCTCCCGGGTGGCGTAGCCGAGGCCGACCAGCGCGGTGTGCAGCTGGTCGCTCCAGCCGGGGGCGGCCGCGGAGCGGGCGCCGGGCACGGCGGAGCCGAGCGGCTCGCCGAGCCGGTCCTTGAGCTCCAGCAGCAGCCGCTGCGCCCCCTTCTTGCCGATGCCGGGGACGGCGGTGAGCGCCTTCTCGTCCCCGGTGGACACCGCGAGCCGCAGCGCGTCCGGGGAGTGCACCGCCAGCATGGCCTGGGCCAGCCGGGGGCCGACCCCGCTGGCGGTCTGGAGCAGCTCGAAGACCTGGCGCTCGTCGTCGTCGGCGAAGCCGTAGAGGGTCAGCGAGTCCTCACGGACGACGAGGGAGGTGGCCAGCCGGGCCTGCTGGCCGACGCGCAGCCCGGCCAGGGTGGCGGGGGTGCACTGGAGCGCCATCCCGATACCGCCGACCTCGATCACGGCGGTGTCCGGGGCGACGGCCGCCACCGGACCGGAGACGAACGCGATCATGAGATAGGCCCTTTCGTGGTGCGCGCGGCGCTCGTGGGGCGGGCGGTACTCGCGGCGCTGGGGTTATTCGTGGTGCGAGCGCTGTTCGTGCCGCGGTGGGCGGCGACGGCCTGCTGGAGGCGGTTGGTCGCCGGGGCCCGCCAGATATGGCAGATGGCGAGCGCCAGGGCGTCCGCCGCGTCGGCCGGCTTGGGCGGTGCGTCCAGCCGCAGCAGCCGGGTCACCATCGAGCCGACCTGCGCCTTGTCGGCGCGCCCGGATCCGGTCACGGCCGCCTTGACCTCGCTGGGGGTGTGCAGCGCGACCGGCAGCCCGCGGCGGGCCGCGCACAGCATCGCGACGGCGCTGGCCTGGGCGGTGCCCATGACGGTGCGCACATTGTGCTGGCTGAACACCCGCTCCACGGCGACGAATTCGGGCCGGTGGGCGTCCAGCCACTCCTCTATGCCGCGCTCGATGAGGACGAGCCGGTCGCCGATCGTGAGGTCCGCCCCGGTCCGGATGACGCCGACGCCGAGCATCCGCAGCGGGCGCCCCGCGACTCCCTCGACCACGCCGACACCGCACCGGGTCAGCCCCGGGTCCACGCCCAGCACGCGCACCGCGCCCCTCCCCTCACCGCTGCTTCGGTCACCTGTTCCTGCAGGCTAGCGGCTGCCGCCGACAACACCGGCGCGGACAACGCCGACGGGCCGGTGGGGTGATGCCCCGCCGGCCCGTCGGCGTTGGCCGAAGGCGTTGACCGCCGTGCCGATCCGCCGTCAGGCGTCCACCTTGGCCATGACCTCGTCGGAGACGTCGAAGTTGGCGAAGACGTTCTGCACGTCGTCGCTGTCCTCGAGAGCGTCGATCAGCTTGAAGATCTTGCGCGCGGCGTCCTCTTCGAGCTCGACCTGCATCGTGGGCACGAAGTTGGCCTCGGCCGAGTCGTAGTCGATGTCCGCCTCCTGGAGGGCGGTACGGACCGCGACCAGGTCGGTGGCCTCGCTGATCACCTCGAAGGACTCACCGAGGTCGTTGACCTCCTCGGCGCCCGCGTCCAGGACCGCGCCCAGCACGTCGTCCTCGCCGAGCTCGCCCTTGGGGACGATGACGACGCCCTTACGGTTGAACAGGTACGACACGGAGCCCGGGTCGGCCATCGAGCCGCCGTTGCGCGTCATCGCGACGCGGACGTCGGAGGCCGCGCGGTTGCGGTTGTCGGTCAGGCACTCGATGAGCACGGCCACGCCGTTGGGGCCGTAGCCCTCGTACATGATCGTCTCGTACTCGGCGCCACCGGCCTCAAGACCGGCACCGCGCTTGACCGCGCTGTCGATGTTCTTGTTCGGAACCGACTGCTTCTTCGCCTTCTGGATGGCGTCGAAGAGCGTCGGGTTGCCCTCCGGGTCGGAACCGCCCATCCGGGCCGCAACCTCGATGTTCTTGATCAGCTTCGCGAAGAGCTTGCCGCGCTTGGCATCGATCACGGCCTTCTTGTGCTTCGTCGTAGCCCATTTAGAGTGGCCGGACATCCGCCTGTCTCCTTCGCGTAACCCATTGCTGTACGAACGCCTGAGATCCTACCGGGATCGGCTCAGCCCGCGGCGTGGACCAGCCCTCCCGCCTCCCGCCACCACCCTCAACCGAGCGCTACGCGCCCCGCGCCATATCTCCCGCCTCCCGCCACCACCCTCAACCGAGCGCTACGCGGGCCGCACCATTTCTACAAAGAGCTTGTGCACCCGGTGGTCACCCGTCAGCTCGGGGTGGAACGAGGTCGCCAGGACATTGCCCTGCCGGACGGCGACGGTGTGCCCGTCGAACGTCGCGAGCACCTCGGCACCGCCGCCCACGGACTCGACCCACGGCGCGCGGATGAAGACCCCCTCGACCGGACCCCCGTCGATGCCCTCGATGTCGACCCGGGCCTCGAAGGACTCGTTCTGACGGCCGAAGGCGTTGCGGCGCACGATCATGTCGATGCCGCCGATGGTCTCCTGGTCGTCCCGGCCGTCGAGGATCTTGTCCGCGAGCATGATCATGCCCGCGCACGTACCGTACACCGGCATTCCGGCCCGGACCCGCTCGCGCAGGGGCTCCAGCAGCCCGAAGATGACCGCCAGCTTGGACATGGTGGTCGACTCGCCCCCCGGGATCACCAGGGCCTCGACCTCGGCGAGCTCCTCGGGACGGCGGACCTGCCGGGGCGTGGCCCCGGCCGCAGTGAGCGCGGCGAAATGCTCGCGGACATCGCCCTGGAGGGCGAGCACACCGATCACGGGCGCGCAGGGGGTGGACGTGGACGAAGTGGACGACGTAGTCACGGAAGCGAAGACCTCTCGAACGTCAGGAGCACCACGCGCCGGGCCGGGACGCCGGGCGCGTGGTGCCATGTGGTGCCGTGCGGGCGCCGGTTACCAGCCGCGGCTGGCGTAGCGCTCGGACTCGGGGAGGGTGTCGCAGTTGATGCCGACCATGGCCTCACCGAGGTCCCGGGACGCGTCCGCGATGACCTTGGGGTCGTCGTAGAAGGTGGTGGCCTTCACGATCGCGGCGGCGCGCTTGGCCGGGTCGCCCGACTTGAAGATGCCGGAGCCCACGAACACGCCCTCGGCGCCCAGCTGGCGCATCAGCGCGGCGTCGGCCGGGGTGGCGACACCACCGGCGGAGAACAGCACCACCGGCAGCTTGCCGGTCTGCGCGATCTCGGCGACCAGCTCGTACGGGGCGCGGATCTCCTTGGCGGCCGCGTAGAGCTCGTGGTTGTCCAGGCCGCGCAGGCGGGCGATCTCGCCCTTGATCTGACGCAGGTGGCGGACCGCCTCGACGACGTTGCCGGTGCCGGCCTCGCCCTTGGAACGGATCATGGCCGCACCCTCGGCGATCCGGCGCAGGGCCTCGCCCAGGTTGGTGGCTCCGCAGACGAACGGGGTGGTGAAGGACCACTTGTCGCTGTGGTTGACCTCGTCGGCCGGGGTCAGGACCTCGGACTCGTCGATGTAGTCGACGCCGAGCGACTGCAGTACCTGCGCCTCGACGAAGTGGCCGATCCGCGACTTGGCCATGACCGGGATGGAGACGGCGCCGATGATGCCCTCGATCATGTCCGGGTCGGACATCCGGGCCACGCCGCCGTCCTTACGGATGTCGGCAGGCACCCGCTCGAGTGCCATGACCGCGACGGCACCGGCGTCCTCGGCGACCTTGGCCTGCTCGGGGGTGACGACGTCCATGATCACGCCACCCTTGAGCTGCTCGGCCATACCGCGCTTGACGCGGGCGGTGCCGGTCGCGGGGGCGTCGGAGTTGGGCGTGCTGGCGGGCGTGATGGACACGGTTTGACCTCACTCGATAATGAAAAGTGCGATGAGCCCATCGTAGGGCCGTTCGATACCGGAACATGACCCGGCCATCTGGTCCAGGTCACGAGCGTGTGTGCTACACGGATGACAAAACCGGCTCGGGGCGGGGGACGGCAAGGGCCAATCGAAGGCCGGTGGCTCGAAACAGCCGGTGAATCCTCAGTGCGCGGAAGGCGTCAGGGCGCGGGCCCTTCTGCCCGGGGCGCACCGCACGGCTTCCCTCAGCGCTCGGCCTCCTCGGCCCCCGGCACCCGCCCGAGCGCCGCCGGAGGCTCGTCGTCCATCTCGAAGGCGAGCGGAAACGGGGCGTGACCCGCCAGCCGGAACCAGCGCACCGTGCGATGGCGGCGCAGCGCCCGCGCCGCGCGTACCGCGTCATTGTGGAACCGCCGGGCCATCGGCACCCGCCGTACCGCCTCCGCGAGCTCCCCCAGCGCGTCCTCGCCGCCCGGCGCCTCCCGTACCGCCTCGGCCTGGGCGCTGTCCTGGAAGACGGCCCGCAGCGCCTGGCTCAGCTCGCTCTCGGCCACCTCGCGGTGCTCCTCCTCGGACTGCCGTGCGGCGTGCGCGGCCTGGTACAGCACGATCGACGCGGCGGGGTCGAGCACTCCGGCGGTGGCCAGCTCCTGCGCGACGGAGGCCCGCCGCAGCAGCTGCGCGTCGAGTGCGGCCCGCGCCGCGTCCAGCCGGCTGTGCAGCCGGTCGAGGCGTCCGGCGGTCCAGCTCAGGTAGAGGGCGATGACGACCAGCGCGACCGCGATCCAGATCAAGGTGCTCACGGCCCGCCACGCTACCGCCTGCCGCCCCGGGAGTCCCGGGGTCGCGCCCTCAGCCCGGAACGGCCGTGTACGGCGCCGTACGCCCCTCCCGGGCCACCCCTGGGGTTCGCTAGGGCCTGGCGAGCCCCAGACGCGCCCACAGCCGCGTACGGTCGTCCGCGGCCACGGACGCCGCCCCGTCCGTCACCGTCTCGTAGACCGCGAGGATGTCCGCGCCCACCATCGACCAGTCGAAGCGCCGTACGTGCCGGCTGCCCCGCTCCCGCAGCTCGGTCAGCCGCTCGTCGTCGCCCAGCAGCCGCACCGCGGCCGCCGCCAGGGCGTCGGCGTCCTCGTTGGCGAACAGCTCACCCGCCGCTCCCCCGTCCAGCACCTGGGCGAACGCGTCCAGATCGCTGGCGAGGACCGCGGCGCCCGCCGACATGGCCTCGACGAGGATGATGCCGAAGCTCTCGCCGCCCGTATTGGGCGCGACATAGACATCGACGCTGCGCAGCAGCCGCGCCTTGTCCTCGTCGCTGACCATCCCCAGGAACTCGACGCGCTCCCGCAGCGGCGCCGGCAGAGCGGCCACGGCCTCCTTCTCGTCGCCGCGCCCGGCGATCAGCAGCCGCGCCCCCGGCCGGGCCTCGAAGATCTTCGGCAGGGCGCGCATCAGCACCGGCAGCCCCTTACGGGGCTCATCGATCCGGCCGATGAAGCCGATCGTCTCCCCCTGCCACTCCTCCTTCGGCTCGGCATCGGCGAAGAAGTCCACGTCGACGCCGTTGGGGATGACGACCGCGTCGCCGCCGAGGTGCTCCACCAGCGTCCGGCGCGCGTACTCGCTCACCGCGATGCGCGCGCTGATCTTCTCCAGCGCCGGCTGCAGGATCGGATACGCCGCGATCATGGCCCGGGAACGCGGATTGGAGGTGTGGAACGTCGCGACGATCGGCCCCTGGGCCGTCCAGCAGGCCAGCAGCCCCAGCGAGGGCGAGGTCGGCTCGTGGATGTGGATGACGTCGAAGCCGCCGTCGTGCAGCCAGCGGCGCACCCGCGCGGCCGACAGGAAGCCGAAGTTCAGCCGGGCCACCGAGCCGTTGTACGGCACCGGCACGGCGCGCCCGGCCGAGACCACGTACGGCGGCAGCGGCGTCTCGTCGTCCGCCGGGGCCAGCACGGAGACCTGGTGGCCGCGCCGGATCAGATGGTCGGCCAGATCGCGGATGTGGAACTGGACGCCGCCTGGGACATCCCAGGAGTACGGGCAGACGATCCCGATCCTCAAGGCTTCTCCATTCCGGAACTTCCGGGACTTCCAGGACTTCCGGGACCGCGATCCAGATCCGCGAGCCACAAGCGCTGCAGCATGTGCCAGTCCTCCGGGTGCTCGGCGATCCCCGAGGCGAAGGCGTCGGCCATCTCCTGGGTCATGACGGCGGTCCGCTCCGCGCGGTTCCCGTCCCCGGGCACCTCGACCGGCGGATGCACCCGCCCGCGCATCACCGGCGACTCGTCGTACCAGAGGGTCACCGGCAGCAGCAGGGCACCGGTCTGCAGGGCGAGCGCGGCGGGCCCGGCCGGCATCTTCGCCCGCTCGCCGAAGAACGACACCTCCACGCCCGAGGCCGACAGATCGCGATCGGCGACCAGGCACACCAGACCGCCCGAGCGCAGCCGCCGCGACAGCGTCCCGAAGGCGCTCCCGCCCTGGTGCGGCAGCACCTCCATGCCCAGCCCCTCGCGGTAGGCCACGAACCGGTCGTACAGCGACTCCGGCTTCAGCCGCTCCGCGACCGTGGTGAAGGGAACCCCCAGATGTGTCGTCACCCAGGCCCCGGCGAGGTCGTAGTTGCCCATATGGGGCAGTGCCAGGACCACGCCCCGGCCCTCGGCGAGACCGTCCACCAGATAGTGCAGGTCCTTGACGTCGAAGCCGCTCTGTATGCGCTCGGGGCTCCAGGCCGGAAGCCGGAAGGACTCCATCCAGTAGCGCAGATACGAGCGCATGCCCGTCCGCGACAGTTCGGCCAGCCGCCGCGGCGAGGCGTCCGGGACCACCCGCGCCAGATTGGCCTCCAGCCGCAGCACGCCCTTACCGCGCCGCTTCCACGTCTGGTCGGCGATGCGCTGCCCGAGGCGCACGGCGACCGGCTCCGGGAGCTTCTTCACCGCGCTCCAGCCGAGCCCGTACAGCGCGTCGGTCAGCTTGTCCTTCACCGCGTCTCGCCCCCCTGGGGCACCGCCTGCTCCTCGGCGTCCGCCTCGGCGGCCTCCCGGCGCACGGTCACCACCCGCTGCACGAGGGTCACCGCGCTGCCGACGGCCACGATCCACAGCGCGATCGGGAGCAGGATGTCGATATGCGGCACGCCGAACTTGTGCAGACCCGAGAAGCCGCAGGCCACCAGGGAGATCACCAGCCGCTCGGCGCGCTCCACCAGCCCGTTGACGTTCACCGGCAGCCCGATGCTCTCGCCGCGCGCCTTGGTGTACGAGACCACCTGGCCGCTGGCGAGGCAGAAGATCGTCACCGCACACAGCACATTGTCGTTCCCGCTGCCCGCGTACCACAACGCCAGACCGCCGAAGATCGCGCCGTCGGCCACCCGGTCCAGCGTGGAGTCGAGGAACGCGCCCCAGCGGCTGGAGCGCCCCAGCTGCCGCGCCATATTGCCGTCGACCAGGTCCGAGAAGACGAACAGCGTGATGACGACCGTTCCCCAGAAGAACTCCCCCTGGGGGTAGAAGACCAGTGCGCCCGCGCACACGCCGGCGGTGCCGGTAAGGGTCACCGCGTCGGGGCTGATCCCGAGACGGATGAGCAGGGCGGCGAACGGTGTGAGAACACGCGTGAAGAATGCACGCGCGTACTTGTTCAGCATGGCCTTCCCGGGGGGTCGATACGGGCCGGGTGGTCAAGAGGCCACCGGCGCGCCCATCGTAGCCACGCCCCGGAGGGGCGCCGTGCACCTGTCGGACAGCTCCGTGACCCCACGCGCGCTACGGCCGCATGTGTGACGTATGGACGCACCGTTACAGCGGTGGAAAGCTCGAAGTATCGCAAGGTGTCGACCGGGAGGCGAGACACATGGGCGACAAGACGAGTACGCACCCAGGGGCCGCCGGAAGGGCAGCGGCGGCCGACCGGCCCAGCTCCCTGCGGAATGTGGTTCTGGTCGGCCACAGTGGGACGGGAAAGACGACGCTGGTGGAGGCTCTCGCACTGGCGACGGGCGCGGTCAACCGGGCGGGCAGAGTCGAGAACGGCGGCTGTCTCTCCGACTACGACGAAATCGAGCACCGGCAGCAACGTTCGATTCAGCTCTCCCTGGTCCCCGTCGAATGGGGCGGGATGAAGATCAATCTCCTGGACACCCCGGGCTACGCCGATTTCGTCGGGGAACTCAGGGCCGGTCTGCGAGCGGCGGACGCGGCCCTTTTCGTTGTCTCGGCCGCGCAGGACGCCCTGGGCATCACCGGGGCCACCCGCATGATCTGGGACGAGTGCGCCGCGGTCGGAATGCCGCGCGCCATCGTGATCACCCACCTGGAAGCGGCGCGCGCCAGCTTCGAGGAGATGACCGAGCTGTGCCGGGAGAGCTTCGGCGGCGACGACCCCGACGCCGTCCTGCCGCTGTACCTGCCGCTGCGGGGCGAGCCGGGGCCCGACGGGCACGCCCCGGTGACCGGGCTCATCGGGCTGCTCACCCAGCGGGTCTTCGACTACTCCTCGGGGGTGCGCACCGAATCGCCGCCCCGGGAGGACCAGCTGCCGCTGGTCGAGGAGGCCCGCGGCCGGCTCATCGAGGGGATCATCGCCGAGAGCGAGGACGAGACCCTCATGGACCGCTATCTCGGCGGTGAGGAGATCGACGTCAAGACGCTGATCGAGGACCTGGAGAAGGCCGTCGCACGCGGCAGCTTCCACCCCGTGCTGGCGGCGGCGCCCGCCGCGGAGGGGTCCAAGCAGGGCCTGGGCACCGTCGAACTGCTGGACCTGGTGACCGGCGGCTTCCCCTGCCCACTGGAGCGCGAGACGCCCGCCGTCACCACCCCGCAGGGCGCCGCACGCCCGCCGCTGAGCTGCGATCCGGAAGGGCCGCTGGCCGCCGAGGTGGTCAAGACCTCCTCCGATCCGTATGTCGGCCGGATCTCCCTGGTGCGGGTCTTCTCCGGCACGCTCCGCCCCGACGAGACCGTCCATGTCTCCGGCCACGGTATGGAGGACCGCGGCCATGAGGACCACGACGTGGACGAGCGGGTGGGCGCCCTGTCCGCGCCCTTCGGCAAGCAGCAGCGCACCCTCGCCCAGGCCATCGCGGGCGATCTGGCGTGCGTGGCCAAGCTGACCCGCGCCGAGACCGGGGACACGCTCTCGGCCAAGGACGAGCCGCTCCTCATGGAGCCCTGGCAGATGCCCGATCCGCTGCTGCCCGTGGCCATCCGGGCGCATAGCAAACCGGACGAGGACAAGCTGTCGCTGGGCCTGTCCCGGCTGGTCGCCGAGGACCCGACGATGCGCCTGGAGCAGAACCCGGACACCCACCAGGTGGTGCTGTGGTGCCTGGGCGAGGCGCATGTGGACGTCGCGCTGGAACGGCTGCGCAGCCGGTACGGGGTCCAGGTGGACGCGGTGCCGTACAAGGTCTCGCTGCGCGAGACCTTCGCGGGGAAGTCGGCCGGGCGCGGCCGCCATGTCAAACAGTCCGGAGGCCATGGGCAGTACGCGATCTGCGAGATCGAGGTGGAGCCGCTGCCGGAGGGCTCGGGCATCGAATTCGTGGACAAGGTCGTCGGCGGCGCGGTGCCCCGGCAGTTCATCCCGTCCGTCGAGAAGGGCGTACGCGGCCAGGCGGCGCGCGGCGTCGCGGCCGGCTACCCCCTGGTCGACGTACGCGTCACGCTGCTCGACGGCAAGGCGCACTCGGTGGACTCCTCCGACGCCGCCTTCCAGACGGCGGGAGCGCTCGCACTGCGCGAGGCGGCCGCCGACGCCCGGATCGACCTGCTGGAACCGGTGGTGGAGCTGGGCGTACTGGTCTCGGACGACTATGTCGGCGCCGTCATGAGCGATCTGTCCGGCCGGCGCGGCCGGGTCGTCGGCACCGAACAGTCGGGCGGCGGACAGACCCTGATCAAGGCGGATGTGCCGGAGATCGAGATTGGCCGGTACGCGGTCGATCTGCGCTCGCTGTCGCACGGCACGGGACGGTTCAGCCGCTGCTACGCCCGGCATGAGGCGATGCCCCATCAGCTGGCCGAGCGGATGCGCGAACAGGTCGCCGCCGAGGCGTAGTTCACGGCCCGCCCGTGGCGTATCTCACGCTCGGTCCAGGGCGTATTTCACGGCCCGCCCGCCCCCACCGCGCCGGGGCGGGCGGGCCTTCGCCATCCGCCGTCCAGCGGCCGTTGCGCGGGCGGCCCGCGCCACCAGGGTTTTCCACAGGCCGCACACGCACTGGCGACAGGCGGTGCACACCCCGGATACGCTGAGGTCGCAGCGCAAGAGCGTGCCGTATTGGGGGCGTTGGTGACGGACGGATTCGACTTCAGTCCCGGGGCGCAGGTTCCCCTCTCGGGAGCGGCGGGACAGACGGCAGCGACCCAGGCACTCGCCTCGGCCGCCTACCGCGACGACCCCGTGGCAAAGTTGCTCGACGCCAATTCGGAGTGGACGGTCTCCGAGGTCAAGGCGCCGAGAATGTCGCTCTTCGAGCCGAATCTGGGCGAGGCGTTCGCGCGCGCCGTCCAGACGAGAATGCTCGGCGGCGGCCGGGGCCAGGTGGTGCAGTCCTTCGGCATAGAGCCGCAGACGGTCGTCGAGCACTGTCTGGCCGCCAACCGCATCCGCAAGAACCGCGACGCCCGGCTCACCGCCGTCATGGTGATCTTCGGGCTGCTGTTCCTGCCCGGGACGCTGCTCTGGCTCGGCGTCTTCCAGCTGCGCCGCTCGGTCGCCGGGGCGCAGGACAAGCGGATGGGGGCACTCGGCACGGCGCTGCTGCTGGCGCTCGGCGTGATGGTCGTCATCTTCCTGATCAAGCTGCCCTTCGGCGGCTTCTGGGGGATATATCTGCGCGGCGTCGTGGTCGCCCCCGTGATCGGCTGGTACATCGCCAAGCAGATCTGCGAGCGCACCGCCAAGGAGCTCCGGGACTCCTGGGGCGGGCTGGTCTCGGGCGGCGGCGTCGGCGCCAAGGTGCCCGAGACGGTGCCCAACCACCCGGGCCAGACCGCCGCCGAGGAGCTGCGCAAGGCACTCCACAAGCTCACCGCCGAGCAGCACAGCAATGTGGTCTTCTACGCCGGCCCCAAGGGCATATTGGGCATGGGCACCCGCTGGGGCAGCTGGCAGCTGGCCGAGGACCTGGTCTCGGCCGACCCCGACAAGGAGATCGACCCCTTCCGCAGCTGGGACGTCATACGCGCGATCCATGACCAGCTCCGCATGCTGGAGCGCACCCCGCTGCACACCGGCGGCTTCCCCAAGCCCTCCGTGCGCCACTGGGTGGTCTCACCGATCGGCGAGGGAGCCAAGTCGATCGAGCGCGGCGGCACCTCCGAGGAGGAGGGCTTCCAGATAAAGGGCGTCGAGCTGCAGCGGATCTGCGACAAGCAGCAGTTCGGCTCCGGAGACCGGCACTATCTGGGTGTGCAGTTCGTGCTCTGGGACGGCCAGTTGGTGATCACCCTGATGATCACGGTGACCCTGCTGCACAAGACGCTGCGGATCGAGGTCACCGGGCATGCGCTGGGACCGATCCATCCGCTGTTCCACAACAAGCCGTCGGCACCCAGCAAGACGGTCGCCAAGACCTTCCGGTTCTGGGAGACCAAGTCCATCCCGCTGCCGCTGGTGAACGCGAAGGAGGTCGTGCGGCTGACCGCGCGCGCCCCCTTCACCTGGTATCCGCCGATACTGGACCACCTCGGGGGCAAGCTGGTCCTGCCCGAGCCGTTCGGTCTGCGGCACGCCTGGGCGGACAAGCCCTGGCGGCACCGCTTCATGGCGGACGACGCGCTGCGCACCGCCACACCGGTGCTGCGGGTGGTCCATGAGGCGGCCCTCGGGGTGCTCAAGCACCACGGCGTGGACACCGAGCGCTTCGGCAACCGCTCGCTGGCGCTCAGCGGCCAGATCCAGGAGGCGGCCCCGAAGAAGGCCGACCTGTACGACGCGTAAGCCGCCGTACGCACGGTATGAGGAAGGCCCCGGCCATGCGGCCGGGGCCTTCCTCATACGGCATGCGGCTTGGCTATGCCTGGGTCTTCGGCCAGGCGTCGGCCAACAACTGGCGGGTGTCGGCGAGGAGTTGCGGCAGCACCTTGGTCCGGCCGATGACGGGCATGAAGTTGGTGTCCCCGCCCCAGCGCGGCACCACATGCTGATGCAGATGCGCCGCGATCCCGGCTCCGGCGACGGTGCCCTGGTTCATGCCGATGTTGAAACCATGCGCACCCGAGGCGGTACGGAGCGCGGTCATGGCGGCCTTGGTGTAGTCCGCCAGCTCGATCGTCTCCTCGGTGGTGAGCTCGGTGTAGTCGGCGATATGCCGGAACGGGACGACCATGAGATGGCCGCCGGTGTACGGGTACAAATTGAGCACCGCGTACACGGAGGCGCCTCGAGCGATGATCAAGCCATCCTCGTCCGACTTCTCCGGAATGGAGCAGAACGGACAGCCATCGCCCGCGCCCGGGCCGGTCGGCTTGTTCTCCCCCTGGATGTAGGCCATCCGATGGGGCGTCCACAGGCGCTGGAACGCGTCAGGCGTCCCCACTCCGATCTGCTGTTCCGGCTCACTCGTCATGCGGGCCAGCATATTCGCCCGGCCGCGGTGAGGAAGAGCCGAGGGGCGGCCCTGGTCAGGGCCGCCACTCGGAATCCCGGCCTCCGTGGGAGACCGTGGTGGATCAGACCTGGATCCGGCGCTCCACGGCGTCGGCGATCTCGGCCAGCGCCTCGTCGATCGGGATGCCGTTCTTCTGCGAACCGTCGCGGTAGCGGAAGCTCACGGCGTTGCCGGCCACGTCCTCGTCACCGACGATCACCATGAACGGGATCTTGGACTTCTGGGCGTTGCGGATCTTCTTCTGCATCCGGTCCGAGGACGAGTCGACCTCCATCCGCAGGCCCTTCGCCTTGGCCTGCGCGGCGAACTCCTCCAGGTACGGGACATGGGTGTCGCCGATCGGGATGCCGACCGCCTGGACCGGGGCGAGCCACACCGGGAAGGCGCCCGCGTAGTGCTCCAGCAGGACCGCGAAGAAGCGCTCGATCGAGCCGAAGAGCGCCCGGTGGATCATGACGGGCTGCTGACGCGAGCCGTCGGCCGCGGTGTACTCCAGCTCGAACCGCTCCGGCTGGTTGAAGTCGACCTGGATCGTCGACATCTGCCAGGTACGGCCGATCGCGTCCCGGGCCTGGACCGAGATCTTCGGGCCGTAGAAGGCGGCGCCGCCCGGGTCCATGACCAGTTCCAGGCCCTGCTTCTCGGCCGCCTTGCGCAGCTCCTCGGTGGCCTCTTCCCACTGCTCCGGCCCACCGATGAACTTGTCGGAGTCGTCCCGGGTGGACAGCTCCAGGTAGAAGTCGCTCAGCCCGTAGTCGCGCAGCAGGTTCAGCACGAAGGTGAGCAGGTTGTCCAGCTCATCGGCCATCTGCTCCTTGGTGCAGTAGATGTGCGAGTCGTCCTGGGTGAAGCCCCGGGCCCGGGTCAGGCCGTGGACGACGCCGGACTTCTCGTACCGGTAGACCGTGCCGAACTCGAACAACCGCAGAGGCAACTCGCGATACGACCGCCCGCGCGCCCTGAAGATCAGGTTGTGCATCGGGCAGTTCATGGCCTTGAGGTAGTAGTCCTGGCCCTCGAACTCCATGGGCGGGAACATGCCGTCCATGTAGTGCGGCAGGTGGCCCGAGGTCTCGAAAAGGCGCGCCTTGGTGATGTGCGGGGTGTTGACGAACTCGTACCCCGACTCCTCGTGCCGCTTCCGCGAGTACTCCTCCATCTCCTTGCGGATCACCCCGCCCTTGGGGTGGAACACCGCGAGGCCCGAGCCCAGCTCGTCGGGGAAGGAGAACAGGTCCAGCTCGGCGCCCAGCTTGCGGTGGTCGCGCTTCTCGGCCTCGGCGAGGAAGTCCAGGTACGCCTTCAGCTCGTCCTTGGTCGGCCAGGCGGTGCCGTAGATCCGCTGGAGCTGGGGATTCTTCTCACTGCCCCGCCAGTACGCGGCGGCGCTGCGCATCAGCTTGAAGGCCGGGATGTTCCGTGTGGTCGGCAGGTGCGGACCGCGGCACAGGTCCTTCCAGCACAGCTCGCCGGACTTGGCGTCGAGGTTGTCGTAGATGGTCAGCTCGCCCGCGCCCACCTCGGCCGACGCGCCCTCGGCGGCGTCCGCGGCCGATCCCTTGAGCCCGATCAGCTCCAGCTTGTACGGCTCGGCGGACAGCTCCTCGCGCGCCTCGTCGTCGGTGACCACGCGGCGGGAGAACCGCTGCCCCCTCTTCTGGATCTCCTGCATCTTCTTCTCGATGCGCTTGAGATCGTCCGGGTGGAACGGGGTCTCGACGTCGAAGTCGTAGTAGAAGCCGTCCTTGATCGGCGGGCCGATGCCCAGCTTCGCCTCGGGGAACAGCTCCTGCACCGCCTGGGCCATGACATGCGCGGTGGAGTGGCGCAGGATGTCCAGGCCGTCCTTGCTGGTGATCTCCACGGGCTCGATCTCGTCGCCCTCGGCCGGCTGGTACGCCAAGTCCTTGAGCTGTCCGCCCACGCGCACGGCGACGATCGAGCGGTCGCCGGAGAAGAGGTCCGCCGTCGTAGTGCCCGTGGCCACCACGCGTTCTTCCCGCTCGGAATCGCGTTGGATGATCACACGGACGTCTGACACCGGTCTCTCCTGACTGATGGATGGCTCACCGCGGCGAATGCGGCGCAGCGTGAATCGTACCGAGCCGACGGGTGGGACCGCGAAACGGTTGTGCACGCCGTCGCCGGGCGCCGTCACGCGCCGGGGCGGCGGTCAGGGGCCGCCGCCGCATGCCTCCTCGAAGAAGTCCAGGTTCTCCTGGAGCGATTTGACCAGCCGGTCCCGCTCGGCCTCGTCCACCTGGACCGGGGTGACGCCGGTGGCCCCGCTGAGCCGCCGGAAGCCGCCGCGGCTCTCCAGCCGCCCCCGCACCCGGATCGGCAGCCCCACCAGATGGGCGTGGCCGGCGATCCGGTAGTCCTCCTCGTCCAGGGTGATCCGCACCTGAGAGACATCCGCCCCGGAGAGCACCCGCAGCCGCACCGTCCCCGGACCGCCGGGGCCGGTACGGCGCAGCCGCACCACCGCACCGGTGAGGCATACGGGCACGGACGGCTCGTCCCGGACATAGCGGGCGCCCGCCTCCCGCAGCCCCGGCAGATCGCCGGGCGAGAACTCCACCGGATCGGGCCGGGCCGCGAACCCCGGCGGCGGACCGGCGGCCGGTGACCACTCCAGCGCCACCCGCGCCCCCTCCGTGCCCTGGACCAGCGCGACCACCGCCTCGGTCAGCTCCCGGCAGGCTCCCGCCGCGACCGCCGCGTCGTACACCTCCATGCCGCCGGTCGTCCGGTGGTAGTCGGCGGCGTCACGGAGGGCGTACAGCGCGCGCAGCAGGGTGACCGCGGTGGCGCGGCCGTCCTCCTCGACGGGCACGAAGACGGTCAGCTCACGGCCGCCGGACTCCGCGCCCGGGGGCCCGGTCAGCACCCGCTCCAGGGACGCCTCGGCGGCGCGGCGGTGCCGGGCGCCGTAGTAGCCCGCCCGGCCGCGGGCGGCGAGCGCCGCGGCCAGCAGGGTGTCGCGGGCGGCGGCGCGCAGCCGCTCCTGCGCGGTCCAGGCGGAGGTGCCGCCGGGGGATTCGGGCACCTCGCGCCGCCAGCGGATCTCATCGCTGGGCACGGCGAGGCCGGTGAGCACCTCGCGGGCGGAGGGGGCGGCGCTGCGGCTGAGCGCCATCAGCGCCTCGCCGAGCAGATCGCCGCTGTCGGGGAAGTCCCGGCTCTCGGGCACCAGCAGGCTGGTGGCGCCCGTGGTCCGGCCCGGCGGCGTCCAGCGGGCGTAGCGCCCCGGGGTGCCGCCGCGGCGGCGCCAGCCGTGCCGGGCGAGCAGGGCGCCGAGGACGGCCGGATCGGTCTCGTCGGGGTGCGGGACCGCCGGGGGTGCCTGGTCGTCCTGGGGCCACGGTCGGTCCATCACGGTCTCCCTCCCGCCCCGACCCGGGTCATGATCTCGCAGAGCGCGCGGTCGTCGAAGACCCGCGAGGTCGGGATCCGCACGGTGGTCCGGCGGCGGCCCGTGATCGGGTGGCCGGCCAGATTGATCCAGTAGCAGCAGTGGCGCAGGGACAGTCGGTCATGCCCGGCTCGCAGCCAGTCCTCCTGGCTGCGCGGCACGATCATCACCACGAGGATCTTGTGCACGGAGACCGGGCTGCGCGCCAGCTTGATCAGGTGGTCGTTGTCGAGGGTGAAGGCGAAGGTCGGGCCCGGGGGGTCCGGTGCGATCTGGTACGTGGCCTTGAGCTGCACCTTGATGGTGACCTCGTCGTCCACGGCGTGGCCGGGGGCGCTGTGGCTGACATGCCAGTCGATCCCGTGGTCGGGAAAGGGCTGGGCCAGTGAGCAGCCCGCGGCGGCGGCGACCGCGTGCAGATACCCGACTTGAAGGGTCTCCATGCAGGCGGTGGTCGCGATCTGGCCACGCACGGGGGGTGTTCCGCTCAGGGCAAGGCCGCTCACCGTCGGGGCCGGGTCGGGTTTTGCGAGCGTCATGTCCGTGACGCCTTCCGGTCGTCGCCGGCATACATACACCTGTGTTGTCTCCGCGTCAGGACCTCGGCAAACAGCGGCGGTTCGAGGTGCTCGCTCCGGGTATCACCTGGTCGGGGCGGGATGCAGGAGTCATCGACGGGAAAAGCACGAGGAGTTGGGGCCATGCCGTCCTGGTTCGAGGGGCCGCTTGCCGCCTTTGACACGGAGACCACGGGTGTCGATGTCGAGCATGACCGGATCGTGTCGGCGGCGCTGGTGGTACAGCGCGGGACCGGAAGTCTGCCGGAGATCCGGCGCTGGCTGGTGAGTCCGGGGGTGCCGGTGCCGCCGGCCGCCACCGAGATACACGGTCTGACCGACGCCCATCTGCAGCGTCACGGCAGATGGCCGGCGCCGGTGATGGACGAGATGGCGCGGGCGATAGCCGAGCAGACCGCGCGGGGCACCCCGCTGGTGGTGATGAACGCGCCGTTCGATCTGACCCTGCTGGACCGGGAGTTGAAGCGGCATCGCAACTCCAGCCTGGCGGGCTATCTTTCGCTGCGCTCGATGAGCGTGCTGGATCCGCGCGTACTGGACAAGCATCTGGACCGCTATCGCAAGGGCCGCCGCACCCTGGTCGATCTGTGTGCGCACTACGGAGTGGAGCTGACCGGCGCGCATGACGCGGCGGCGGACGCGGCGGCCTCCCTGCACGTGGTGCGGGCGGTGGGCCGCCGGTTCGCCTCGCGTCTGGAGACGCTCACACCCGCCGAGCTGCACGCCCGCCAGACGATCTGGTACGCGGCGCAGGCCCGGGGGCTGCAGGCGTGGTTCGCGCTCAACGGCTCGGACGAGGTCTGCGATCCGGCCTGGCCGCTGCGACCCGACCTCGCGGCCGCGGCCTGACGCTCGGGGGCGGCGGTGCGAGGGGGCTCAGGTGCGGCGGAGCGAGAAGGGATGGCCCGCCGGGTCGGAGTAGATCCGGGTGTCGCGCAGGCCGCCGTTGTTCTTGGTGTCCAGCGGGCGGGCGCCCAGGTCGATGACCTGGCGCTCCGCGGCGTCGATGTCCTCCACCAGCAGGTCCAGATGGGCCTGCTGGGAGTCGTCCGGCCGCGGCCAGCTCGGTGGGGCGAAGCCGTGGTCCCGCAGGAACGCCATCCGCGACCCGCCGGGTGCGACGATCTCGAGCCGGTCGGGGGTGGTCATCGGCTGGATCTCGGCGCCGAGCACCCGGGCGTAGAAGTCGGCGAGCTCTTCGGGTTCGGCACAGTCCAGGGTCAGGACGGCTGCGCTGGCTACGGCCATGAGTTCCCCTCCATATCGTCACCCACGGAAGTTTTATCCGGATACCCAGCTCTTGGCCGGACAAGCACACGGACCGGCCTTACCGGCGGACAGACATGAGGCCGGGCCGCCTGCTGGCGGCCCGGCCTCATGAGGTGGTGGGCGATACTGGGTTCGAACCAGTGACCTCTTCGGTGTGAACGAAGCGCTCTCCCACTGAGCTAATCGCCCGGGTTGTCCTCATCGGGGTCTCCCCCGGCGGAACGACCTGAACAATACAGGTCGCGGCGGGTTTGGTTCAAACCGTATGTCCGCCGGAGGGCGGGGAGGCCGGACCGGCGGCCCGCGCGGCCAGATGCGCCCGCAGCCCCCGCCGTCCGGAGCGCATCATCAGGGCGTGGTTGGCCCGGAAGACGGGACGGCCGGGGAGCGCGAGGCGGCGCAGCAGCGGCTTGCGGGCCACCACCTCCTGTTCGAAGAGGGCGCGGGTGCCGGTCCCGTGGGGCAACACCGTCCAGCGCGCCCATCCCTCCAGATCGCCCGAGAAGCCGATCTCCAGCACGCCGTCCGCCGGGTCCTGGCGTGCCTCGCTGACGATCACCCGCAGGTCGTACGGGACCAGGGAGCGGAAGCGGGCGGCGCCGCTGCGCTCGTCGATCCGCCGGACCTCACGGACCTGGCGCCACCACCGCGGATAGTCGTCGCCGTTCGCCAGCGCCGCGAAGACGGCGGCGGGGGCGGCGTCGAGGTCCCATCGGCTGCGGAAGCGGTAATGGCACCAGTCCATGCCCTCAAGTGTCGTCGGAACCGTGACCGCGTGGCTAGCCCGGCAGCTTGTCGCCGACGAGCGCGAGGTTCTGGATCGCTGCGAGGCCGTACTGGGCGGTGGCGTTGGTGCTCACCCAGGCCGCCTCGACGCCGGGCTCCAGCACCTGAGGGCCTTCGAGCTCGACCGTCTTCCAACTGGTGGTGGCGTCGGGGTAGCCGTCGCCCTCGTGGTATTCGGTCACCTTCTCGGCCGTGAACGGCCGAGAAGGTGAGGCTCGGTGGTTCACGCCTTGTCGCGCTCCCGACTGCTCCCTACGACGGGACGGTCACGGGGCGCATCTCGCTTCAGGCCGGGGTGGGCCCTGGAGCGACGGGTTGGTGACGAATACCCACGCCGAGCGTGCGCGATCGCGCACGTTGACCCCGGCGACGAGGTCGGCGGGGCCAGCGAGCCCGCACCGACGACAACGGAAATGGTCCCGGTCGGGTCGGTTGGCCCGACCGGTGTGCCCACAGCGCGGACAGCGCTGCGAGGTATAGGCCGGATCCACTTCGAGGAACGGCACCCCGGCCCGGCGGGCCTTGTAAACAAGGTGCTGTCCCAACTGGTGGAAGGGCCAGGCAGAGAGCGTGCCGCGCTGGTCGCGGCGTAGCCGTACCCGGTCCCGGACCCCGCCGAGTTCCTCGACAGCCATCCCGCGACCGGTGCGTTGCGCGACCGACACGATCTCCTTGCTGATCACATGGTTCATCTGGGTGGCATGACGGTGCTCCCTCTTGGCGCGGCGGGCCAGCCGACGGGTGGCCGAGCGGGTCTTCTTGGCCTGGAGTTCGGCACGTTTGCGGGCCTGCCAACGCCGGTAACGGGACAGGCGCCGTCCCTGGTAGTTGGTGTTGTCGCTGGTGGTGGCTAGATTGACGATGCCGCGGTCCACTCCGATCCAGTCGACCGGCTCGAAGACCTCGGGGTCGGGGATCTCACAGGTCGCGGCCAGGAACCACTTCCCGTCCCGGAAGATCAGGTCGCTTTCGCCCTTGCGGTACGCGACCAGAGTCTTGAGCTGGTCGGGCGAGGCGGCGAAGCCGATGTTCTTCAGACGGCCGTGGACGGTCCAGATCGAGATGGTGCGAGAGTCCATCTGCCAGGACAGACAGCGGTCGTCGAAGGGCTGGGCCGCCTGCGGCCGGAAGGCGATCGGTGAGCCGATGGCCTTGCGGTGCCTCTTGGAGTCCGCCGGGCCGAGATGGCCCGCCTTCAGGTTCGCGCGCAGGGTGGAGTAAGCGTCCACGACTTTCTTCACCACCCGCACCACGGGCTGCGCGGACAGTGCGTACTGGGCCTTCAGATCCGTGTAGACAGCCTTTTGCAGATCGTTGCGGCTCGTCACACCCGTCTCGTACGCAACCCTCGAAGCCTGGTCGGCGGCCCGGTTGCAGGCACGCAAGGTGGCATCAAGTGCCGCCGCCTGCACGGGTGTCGGCAGCAGCTTCACCTGCACCACCAGCTTCATGCCCCAGACGGTAGTGCGACCATGCGACAGACATGTCAGTTGTCCGGCCCCTTCATCACGATCGGCGACCAGCAGTACGTATGTACGCATTGCCCGGCTCGCCGGACATCTGGGGCGGACGCTCGGCGCCCACAGAAGAAGACTGACGCAGGTCCATGGGCTGGGCCTCGGGCGACCAGAGCCACAGGGTGACCTCGGCCGCGTCCCCGGCGGCGCCGCGGATGTCGAGCTGGGCGGGGAACTTCTCCCAGAAGTCGCGCAGTCCGAAGGAGAGTCCGCCGCTGACGCCGCCGACATAGCCGAAGCCGCTCGCCCGGCCGCCGCCGCCCGCCGCGATCCACCCGTGGCCGGGTTTGGTGCGCTTGCGCAGGGTGAAGCCGTCGGCGGAGAGCTGGGAGAGGGTGTAGTCGCCCCAGGTGGGGATGAGGTGCAGCCGGGAGGTGACGCGCTGGTCCCAGGTGGCCGGGTCGGGCAGCTTCTCGCCCTTCACCTGAGCGGTGCGGATCTTCGCGCCGGGTCGCGGCGCAGCCCGGTGATGCCCTTGACGGCCTCGGTGAGGAATCCCTTGCCCTCGCCGGCGATGCGGATGTGGCGGTCGTACGCCTGGTCGCGCATCGGCACGGAGAAGCGGACGCCGAGGCCGCGGATGAAGTCCCCAGACTCATGACCGGCGGTCTGGTCGCCGTCGTAGGTGATGGTGTGCACCATGCGGAACGAGTCGGCGCCCGCGTAGAAGTAGAGCCGGACGCTGAAGGGGAGCCAGGCCCGGCGGCCCTTGCGGTGCTTGCCGTCGATGCGGACGACAGCGCGTACGGGGCCCCGCTGCTCGACCTTCGCCCCGCTGATCTCGCCGTCGAACCGCTCCCACGCGGCGCTGCCGTGGTCGCCGTCGTCGAGGTCGCCCTGGCGGAGCAGGACCAGCCGGCCGTCGCGGGCGATCTCGGTGGAGCCGCGGGTGACGGAGCGTACGAGCTTCTCGCCGTCCTTGCCGATCACGGCCCGGATCACCCCGGTGTCGACGGTGATCCTGCCTCCGCTCTCGGAGACGGTGACCTTCTTGGCGGGCGCGGCGGGTGTGCCGGTGGTGAGCTTGTAGGCGCTGCCGGTGAGCCCCTCCCCCGCCGCGTGCGCGGTCCACTTGAGCGAGCCGTCGGGCCAGTGGGCGGTGGCCCAGGTCTGCAGGGGCACCTCCTTGCCGTCTGCGGTGGTCAGCGCGAAGGTCCGGTCGCCGGGGTGGGCGCCCTTGGGCCAGGGGACGCCGAAGGTGGAGCCCGCGGCCGCGCCCAGGCCGCCGTCCTCCAGCCAGGTGATGTCCACGGGCTCGTCGGCGGACTTCTCGGCGGGGCTGTCGGCGGCGGCCGGCGGGGCGTTCTTGGCGAGCAGCCAGGAGAACGGTGTGGCGGCGCCGGTGACGGCGGCGGCCTTGAGGAGGTTGCGTCGGGCGATCGGGGGCATGTCGGCTTCACCTTCTCTTCGGGGCAGGTGCATGACATGAGTGGCGGGAGGGGTCGGCGCCGGCAGGGCGGGTGGCGCCGGGTGCGGGCGGCGCCCGGTCAGCCGCGGGCGCGGCGCTCCACCGCGACCGCACAGCCCGCGAGGGCGCCCGCCGCCGGGGCGATCAGCGGCAGCATCTGCCAAGCGGCGACGGAGAGCACCGCGAGCCCGCCGATGAGCAGCAGGGATCCGCCGGGGTCGGCGGCCAGGCCCTGGCGTAAGGCGGTACGGGCGGCGGCCGGCCATGCGGTGCCGGGCCGCCGTACGGTCGCCGTCCGCAGCCCGAGGACGAGCACCGCGAGCAGACCGGCCACGCTGACGGCGATCAGCGCGAGCCCGCCGGGCAGGGCTCCGGCCCGGGCCACCCGCAGATCGAAGGCGAGCAGCGCGAGCGCCGCCCACCACAGCAGGGAGAACCGCCAGCCGCTGCGGGTGGCCTCCCGCAGCCCGGTCAGGAAGTCCCGCCAGGTGGACCGCTCACCGTCCAGATGACGGCGAAGGTGTGCACAGCCGGCGGCGAAGGCGGGCAGCAGGGTGATCACCGGGAGAGCGGCGAGCACCATCCAGACGCCGGTCAGCAGGCATTCGGCGAACAGCGCGAAGCGCAGTGTGCCGCGGGCGGGCCGCCGCGCGGTGCGCCGTACGGCGGCTTGGCCCATGGCTCTTCCCGTGGCTTGTCCCATGGCGGCCTCAGCCCTTCAGTCCGGAAGTCGCCGCGCCCTCGACCAGATAGCGCTGGAAGGCCAGGAAGAACAGCAGCACCGGCAGCAGGGCGACGAGCGACATGGCGACCATGCCTCCGTAGTCGGCGACGGAGTCCTGGTCGATGAAGAGCTTCAGGCCCAGCGAGACCGTGTACTTGTCCGGTTCGTTGAGATAGAGCAGGGGCCCGATGAAGTCGTTCCAGGACCAGATGAAGGTGAAGATCGCGCTGGTGATCAGGGCCGGGCGGCACAGCGGCAGCACGATGTTCCAGTAGATGCGCGGATGGCCACAGCCGTCCAGCCGGGCCGCCTCGTCCAGCTCCCGGGGCAGCCCGCGCATGAACTGCACCATCAGGAAGACGAAGAAGGCGTCCGCCGCCAGGTATTTGCCGAGCAGCAGCGGCACATACGTGTTGATCAGGTCCAGCTTCTGGAACAGGATGTACTGCGGAATGATCAGTACCTGGAACGGCAGCAACAGGGTGGAGATCATGAGCGTGAAGAGCGCGTCGCGCCCCGCGAAGCGGATCCTGGCGAAGGCGTAGGCCGCCAGCGAGCAGGAGAACAGCACGCCGATCACCGAACCGCCCGCCAGCAGCAGCGAGTTGGTGAAGAAGGTCGAGATCGGCACGTCCGCGATGCCGTCGCTGAGCCGACGGTAGTTGTCGGTGATCGGATCGGTGGGCAGCAGCTGGAGGCTGCCGATGATCTGGTCACCGGGCTTGAACGAGCCGCCGATCACCCACACCACGGGGTAGAGGATCACCGCCAGCACGGCGAGCGCCCCCACATGCCAGATCACGGAGCGCGCCCTGCGCTGCCGCCCCACCGCCACAGAAGCACTCACCGGGCATCCTCCTCGTAGTGCACCCAGCCGCGCTGGGTCTTGAACAGCACCGCGGTCACCAGGCCGATGCCGAGCATCAGCATCCAGGCCATCGCGGCGGCGTAACCCATGCGCAGATTGCGGAAGCCCTGCTCGTAGAGGTACCAGCCGTAGACCAGCAGGGAGTCGCCCGGTCCGCCGGTGTTGGTGCCCGACCCCGCGATCACCACCGCCGAGGTGAAGACCTGGAACGAGTGGATGAGCTCCAGCAGGAGGTTGAAGAAGAGCACCGGCGAGATCATCGGCAGGGTGATGGACCGGAACCGCCGCCAGCGGCCGGCGCCGTCCATCTCGGCGGCCTCGTACAGTTCGCCCGGCACCTGCTTCAGCCCGGCCAGGAAGATCACCATCGGCGCGCCGAACTGCCAGACGGTCAGGGTGATGAGGGTGGGCAGCGCCCAGTCCGGGTCGCCGATCCAGCCGCCGACATCCCATCCGAACAGACTCATCGACTCGTCGACGACCGCGTCGTCGTTGAAGATCGCCCGCCAGACGATGCCGACGCTCACGCTGGCGCCGATGAGCGAGGGAGCGTAGAACGCCGAGCGGTAGAAGCCCTGGCCCTTACGGGGCTTGACCAGCAGCAGCGCCACGGCGAGCGCCGCCGCCAGCTTCAGCGGGGTGCCGATCAGTACGTACTTCAGCGTCACCTCGACCGAGGTCCACCAGCGGTCGTCCTGGAAGAGGTCCTGGAAGTTCTTGAACCCGATCCACCGCGGCGAGTCGAAGAGGTTGTAGTCGGTGAACGCCAGATAGAGCGAGACGAGCATCGGGCCGAGGGTGAGCAGCAGGATCCCGATGCACCACGGCGTCAGGAAGAGATAGCCCGCGAGGTTCTCGCGGCGGCCCTGGCGCCGGCCCGCCGCGGGGCGGGGCGGGTGGCGGGGCGGCCGTGACCCGGGGCTTCCCGGTGGGAGGCCGCGCTCCGTCCGTCGCACGCGTCGTGGTCGGTGTCACGGAAGCTCTCCTCACGAGCCGAGCGCGGACTCGGCCTCGTTGAAGAACTGGTCGACGGCCTTGCCCATCGAGGTCTGCCCCAGCGCGACCTGGGTGTAGATCCTCAGGAAGGCGGCCTCCGCGACATCGGCACCGGCCGGATGCGGGGTGATCGGCTCCAGCTTGGCGCTCACGCTCTTCTCATACGCGGCGATCTTGGCGTCGACGCCCTGCGGCTTGTAGGCGTCGTACTGGGAGTTGGTGGCCGGGATGCCGCGGTTGTAGCCCATGACCTTGCCCACCTCGGGGTCATGGGTCATGAAGTCGATGAACTGGGCGACTTCCTTGGGGTGGTGGGTGCGGGCGGAGCCGCTGAGCATCAGCGAGGAGAGGTACTGGCCGGTCCGTTTGCCGTCCGTGGTCGGGATCGGCCCCAGGTCGAGGGTGGTCTTGGTCTCGGCGGCGAAGCGGACCAGGAAGTTGTCCCAGGTGAACTCGGAGGCCGACAGATCGGCGCTGATCGACGCCTTGGGCTTGGCCTGCTCGGACTTCTTGCCCGGCACCAGCTCGTCGGCCTTGGCGTGCTGCTGCCACCGGCCCCACCACTCGGTGAGGTCGTCCTCGGTGAAGCCGAGCTTGCTGTCCTTGGTGAAGAACGCCTTGCCGTTCTGCCGCAGATACAGGTCGTAGAGATACATCACATTGGCGTTGTCGCCGGCGCCGTAGAGCGTGCCGTCGCTCTTGCGCACCTTCTTGGCGGCCGCGAAGAAGTCGTCCCAGGTCCATCCGTCCTCGACGGTCACTCCGGCTTTCTGATACGCGTCCGGGTTGTAGAAGAGGGCGAAGGTATTGGCGCCGACCGGCACTCCCAGGAGTTTGCCGTCGATATCCCCGGCCTTCTCCAGCCCGTTACGAAAACCCTTCAGGCTGAGATTTCCGGCCTTGGCCTGACCATTCAGATCCAGCAGCAGGTTCTTGTCGCCGTATTTGCGCAGGAAGGCGTAGGAGTTCTGGAAGACATCCGGGGCGTTTCCGCCCGCGGCCTGGGTGTTGAACTTGCTCCAGAAGTCGGTGTATTCCGAGAAGTCCGTCTTGACCTTGATGTTCGGATGTTCCTTCTCGAACAGCTTCACCGTCTTCTGGATCAGCTCGGCGCGGTCCTTGGCGCCCCACCAGGAGTAGCGGATGGTCACCTTGCCGTCCCCCGAGCCACTCCCCCGCCACAGCCGGTGGCCAGCAGCCCCAGCGCGGCCACCACGACCGCGACCGCGCGGACCCCTCTCGCCCTCGCCGTCCATCGCCGAGCACCCATGACACGCCCCTCCCCGGGCAGGCCGTCCGACTGCCCCCGTTGGTTGAAACGTTTTAGGCAAGCGCTTGCCGGGACAAGTTAAGGACCAGCGACGCGTACGTCAACGGTTCGGACAGGATCGATCAGGATTGAGGCGAAGCGCTTCGACAACACCACCGGGGACGGCACCGACGGCCTCCCGCCGCCGGACACCTTCGGACAGCCGCCGGACAGCTTCGGACATGCGAGAACGCCGAGGGCCCGGAAGGCAGATGCCTTCCGGGCCCTCGGTCCAGGGTGGGCGATACTGGGTTCGAACCAGTGACCTCTTCGGTGTGAACGAAGCGCTCTCCCACTGAGCTAATCGCCCTGGCGCACGGCCAACATTAGCGCATGCCGGACCGTGCTCATGACCAGTCCTGCGACCCCGGACCGGTCACTGCTCGATCTTCCACGGCATCACGATGCCGAACTTCCACACGTAGACCGTCACCGCCGCGGCGCAGATCACCACCGCGACCGTGGTCAGTATGAGATTGCGCCGGCGCACCCTCGGATCCAGGGCGCGGTGCGCCGCCTCGGTGACCTTGCGCTTGGTCCAGGCCAGCACCAGCTGGGCCCAGACGAACTCGGTCGCCCAGATCGCCATTCCGGCGAAGATCACCAGCCATCCCGGACCGGGCAGGGGCAGCAGGAGAATGCCCAGACCCACGACCCCGAGGCCGACGATGAAGACGCCGACCTGCCAGCTCAGGTGGAGCGGGCGCGACCGCTTGATGAACCGCGGCGCCCGGGAACCCCATACCGGCTCCCGCTTCGGCCCATCGCCCCCCGTCGCGGCCTGGGGCGCCGTTTCGGCAGCCCCCCGCCGCCCGTCACTCTCCGCATTCATGTGACCCAACCTACCTGATCATTTGAAGTCACCGGAACGGCGGTAGTACCCATGTCGGAGCTGGGCCGCAAGAGCTACCGGAAGCGCCGCAAAACGGTCAGAGGGGTTTACAACGGCACCGTAGGTGGCATGTCGATTTCGCCGACGTGCGAATCCCCGAGCGCACACTGAGCGAAAGGCCCTGGCGCTTATGAACACCACGGTCAGCTGCGAGCTGCACCTGCGCCTCGTTGTGTCGAGCGAATCCTCACTGCCTGTACCCGCGGGCCTGCGGTATGACACGGCCGACCCTTACGCCGTGCACGCCACCTTCCACACCGGAGCCGAAGAGACGGTCGAATGGGTGTTTGCCCGCGATCTTCTCGCCGAGGGCCTGCACCGGCCCACCGGCACCGGCGACGTCCGTGTGTGGCCGTCCCGCAGCCACGGCCAGGGAGTCGTCTGTATCGCCCTGAGCTCCCCCGAGGGGGAGGCACTGCTCGAAGCCCCGGCGCGGGCCCTGGAGTCGTTCCTGAAGCGAACCGACGCGGCGGTGCCACCCGGTACCGAACACCGCCATTTCGACCTCGACACAGAGCTCTCCCACATCCTGGCGGAGAGCTGAGACCCGGCGAGAGCTGAGCGCTCGGCCGTCCGACTCGGGGAGACGGCGCAAGCCTGGGCGCGATCTACGCGACATGCGCAACCTTTCAGTACCGACCATCCCGACCACGGCAACCCGACAACGGCAGAGGCAGGCGACGGTGCCGTCGCCGCGGCACCCCCGCGGAGACGGCACCCTCGTGTGTCGGCGCGGCACCGTCGCGTGCCCGCCCGGGGCCGTCCGGCGACCGCCCGGCGCCCGGCAGGGCTAGAGTCGGGCAGATCGAGGGCAGCCCAGGGGCAGCCGCCGACCCAGCCGGCCAGGGAGCCAATCGTGCTGATCAACCACGACACCCGGTGCGCGCTCGACGCGGTCGTCGATCTGGTGAACACCGCGCCCGAGGGTGCGGACCAGGATGACCTCGCCGATGTCGCCGCCCTGCGCCGGTTCGTCGAGCGCAATGACATCAGCGATATCGGCACGCTCGGGGAGCGCGACCTCACCGCCGTCCGGGCCGTACGGGACCGGTTCGCCGAGGTCTTCTCGGCGGCCGGGAACGAGGCCGCCACCCGCCGCTCCGCCGAGCTGCTCAACGCGATGATCGCCGCGGCCGGCACCACGCCCCGGCTCACCGACCACGACGGCTTCGACTGGCATGTGCACTACTTCGCGCCCGGGGCCTCGCTGGCCGACCACCTCGCCGCCGACTGCGGCATGGCGCTGGCGTTCCTCGTGGTGGCGGGCGAGCGGGAGCGGCTGCGCCGCTGTGAGGCCCCGGACTGCCGCCACGCCTTCGTGGACCTGTCCCGCAACCGCTCCCGGCGCTACTGCGACAGCCGCACCTGCGGCAACCGGCTGCATGTCGCCGCGTACCGCGCCCGGCGCCGCGAGGCCGCGAGCTGACCGCCCGCGCCCGGCGGTCGGCGGCCGGGCGGAGGGGGAACGGGCGGGGCGCCGCCTCACCACCGGTGGAGGTCGTGAACGGCGGTCACGAAGAGCAGGGTGCCGATGAACGCCAGGAACAGCATCAGCGGCGGCTGCGAGAGGGCGAAGAGACAGCCACGGGTCTCGTCGCTCGGCGGAACAGGGGGTCCTTCGATGGGGATTGCTCCCCGGGCGGTGATTGCAACATCTCGCGGAGATCATGACCCAGCCCTCACCCCGCCTGCGACCGGTGATCGTTTTTTGATCGGTCGCTTGTCAGATCCCGTGCTTTTTGAGTATGGCCTCGATGTCGGAGAAGTCATCTGTGCCAGAGCTCGTTCCGCCCTTGGCCTTCGGCCTCTCCGCCGTCTTCGCCCCGGCGGCTGCTCGGCCCGGCCCCAGCGCGGGCTCCGAGGCGCCCGCGGACACCCCGGCCCGTTCGGCAGCGGCCGCCGCCTTGCGCTCCTTACGGGTGCCGCCGGAGCGGCGCTCGACCGCCCGGCTGATCATGAACAGCACCCAGGAGAGGCCGAGCACGCCGAAGCCCAGCCAGACGGTCGGCTTGAAGACCAGGTCGGCCACCCAGTCGAGAATGCCGGTCAACGCCAGGCCCAGCGGGACCAGGGCGTAGGCGGCGATCCGGGTCGCGGCCAGGAACCGCTTGCGGTAGGCGGTCACCCCGGCGATGCCCAGACCGGCCGCGGACAGCGCGGCACAGATGGTGTCGGTCAGCATCGTTCCTCCCGCGACTGGCGTTCCGGTATGTCCATCGTGCACCCCGTAAGGCGGCCGGGGCCATGGCCCCGGCCCGGGATCAGGGACATCTCCGGGTACGGAGCGCGGACCAGGGGCTGGAAGACTGGCCCCATGAGCCACACCGACCCCTCCCCTCGCCCCGTGCTCGACGTCTGGTGCGAGCTGCAGTGCCCCGACTGCCGTACCGCCCTGGGCGATCTGCGCGCGCTGCGCGACCGCTTCCAGGACGCCCTGGACATCCGGCTGCGCCACTTCCCGCTGGAGCGCCACCGGCACGCCCACGCGGCGGCCCAGGCGGCCGAGGAGGCCATCGCGCAGGGGCGCGGCTGGCCGTATGTCGAAGCCGTCCTGGAGCGCACCGAGGAGCTCGGCACCCGCGGTGAGCCGCTGCTGGTGGAGGTGGCCCGGGAACTGGGGCTGGACGCCGAGGAGATGGACACCGCGCTGGTCGACGGCCGGCACATCCTGATCGTGGACGCGGACCAGGCCGAGGGCAAGGCCATCGGGGTCACCGGCACCCCCACGTATGTGATCGGCGGCGAGCGGCTCGACGGCGGCAAGAGCCAGGAGGGGCTGCGGGAGCGCGTCGAGGAGATCGCCGCCCGCCTCATCTCCGAGCGGCCGTAAGGCCCCCGGCAGGGCCCGGGCAGGGCCCCGGCAGGCCCTTGGAGCAGGCCCTCGGAGCCGGCCCTCAGAGCAGCGGCTTGTAGAGCTGGTACTCGGTCGGCTCGTAGCCCAGCGACTCGTACAGCCGCAGCGCCGGGGTGTTGCCGCCGAAGACATGCAGGCCCAGGCTGCGCGCCCGGTGCGCCAGGCTCGCGCGCTCGGCGGCCAGCATCAGGGTGCGGCCGTGTCCGCGGCCACGGTGCTCCTCGGTGACCTCGACGGCGAAGACGTACGCCTCCCCGCTCTCGGCGGCGTCGGGCTCCCCCTCGCGCAGCGCGACCCAGAGGGTGCCCACGTCCGTACCGCCGTGGGCGAGGACGCGCAGCAGGGCCCCGGGGGTGTCCGGGCCCTGCGGCAGCAGCGTCGCGTAGTCGGTGTCCGCCTTGGTCTCGGCCTGCTGCCGGGTGACTCCGCGCTCCAGCAGGTCGGCGATGTATCCGGCCCGCTCGCGGGCGCGCCACGCCGGGTACTCGGCCTCCGCCATGGGGCGTATCGCGCTGTCCCCGGGCAGTGCGGGCGGCTCCGTGAGCCGCTTGAGCATATTGCGGCCGCGCTCGCGGTAGCCGAGGGCGGCCGCGAGCGCGAGGGCGGTCGTGGCCGGTGCGGGGACTCTCACCACCAGCTGGGTGCAGCCCCAGCCGCGCAGCACCTCCTCGGCGGCGAGCGCGGCGACCGTGCCGCGGCCCCGGTGCCGCTCGCCGTCGTCGATGTGGAGCCGCTCGATGCGCCCGGCCGCCGGGCCCAGGCGGGCGTCGGTGGTGAGCTGGACGGAGCCGACGGGGCGGCTGTTGACGCACACCTCGTACGAGCGGGCACGCCCGCCGCCTTCGGTGGGCTGTTCGGGCTCGATGGGCCGCAGAGTGGTGGTCACGAAGGTGTTCTACCGGTCCGCCGGGCCGACGTCACCCGTTTTCGGCGCGGATCCGCCGCGACCGGCCGGTCAGGGGTCGATGTCCGCGGCGGCCCGCTCGGTGAAGATCCGCAGAGCCTCGGTGGTGACCGGACCGGGGGCGCCGGGCAGGGTGCGGGTGTCCACCCGGTGCACGCCCTGTACGTCGCGGGTCGTGGAGGTCAGGAAGACCTCCTCGGCCCGGCTCAGCGCCTCCAGCGGCAGATCGGTCTCCTTGGCGCCCACCCACTCCAGCACCAGGGCGCGGGTGATCCCGGCGAGGCAGCCGGAGGAGAGCGGCGGGGTGTGCAGCTCGCCGTCGAGGACCACGAAGACGTTGGTGCCGGTGCCCTCGCAGAGCGCGCCGACCGTATTGCCGAAGAGGGCCTCGGAGGCGTCCTGCTCACGGGCACGGGCCAGCGCGACCACGTTCTCGCCGTACGAGGTGGTCTTCAGTCCGGTGAGCGCCCCGCGCTCGTTGCGCGCCCACGGGACGGTGATCACGGCGGTGGCGTCGGGCCGGCGGGACGCCTCGGCCAGCGCGACCACCAGGGTGGGCCCGGCCGTGCCCCGGTCGGAGCCGAGCGGCGAGAGCCCGCCGGTGTAGGTGATCCGGAGCCGCCCGAACGGCACCGGGTGGGCCTTGAGCACCTCCTCGCAGCCCCGCCGCACCTCGTCCAGGTCCGGCTCGGGAAGCCCCAGGCCCTCGGCGGAGCGGGCCAGCCGCCGCAGATGGCGGGTGAGGGCGAAGGGCCGTCCCTCGGTGGCCTTGACGGTCTCGAAGACACCGTCGCCGACCGTGAGCCCATGGTCGAAGACGGACACCCTGGCGCTGTCCGCGTCGCAGAGGGATCCATCGAGCCAGATGGCCGGTTTCATCGTGTCGCCCTTCCCGTCGGCTGCTGTACGCCCGACGCTACCGTGAGCAGCCGGGCGGCCTTGAGTTCCGTTTCGTCCCATTCGCGCTCCGGATCGGAGCCCCAGGTGATGCCCGCCCCGGTGCCGAACCGCAGCACGGCCCCGGCCGGGCCGCGGTCGATCCAGAAGGTGCGTATCCCGACCGCCAGCTCACCGGTGCCGCGGTCGGCGTCCACCCAGCCGATGCCGCCGCAGTACGGGCCGCGGGGCGCGGTCTCCAGCGCCTCGATGACGCGCAGCGCGCTGGACTTGGGTGCGCCGGTGACCGATCCGGGCGGGAAGGTGGCCGCGAGCAGTTCCGGCCAGCCGGTGCCGGGGGCGAGTTCGCCCCGCACCGTGGAGACGAGGTGGACCAGTCCCGGATGCGGTTCGACCGCGCAGAGGGCCGGGACGGTCACCGAGCCGGTGGCGCAGACCCGGCCCAGGTCGTTGCGGACCAGGTCCACGATCATCACGTTCTCGGCGTGGTCCTTCTCCAGCAGGTCTTCGGGGCCGCGGCCGGTGCCCTTGATGGGGCCGGACTCCACGGTGTGTCCGGTGCGCCGCAGGAACAGTTCGGGCGAGGCCGTGGCGACCTCCACCCCATGGGCGGGCAGCCTTACGGTGCCCGCGTACGGGGCGGGGTTGCCCAGGGCCAGCAGCGCGGTCAGCGCGTCCACATCGGCCGCGGCCGGATCGGGCAGCGGCGCGGTCAGCACCCGGCAGAGATTGACCTGGTAGACCTCGCCGGCCGCGATGCGCCGCCGGATGCCGCGCACCCCGGCGGTGTAGGCGGCCCGGTCCAGGGACGAGGTCCAGTCCCCGGCCGCGGGGCCGTACCAGCCGCCGGGCGCGGGGGGCGGCACGGGCTCGGTGCGTACGCCCCCGAAGCGTGCACAGACCAGACGGCCCTCGAAGTCCGCGACAACGGCCCAGAAACCCTGGGTGTCCAGGGCCGACGGGTCGCTGGTCACATCGCGTAGATCGGTGGCGAGCAGGCCGCCGAAGCGGGCGAGCGGGGGCAGATCGTGCACGGTTGCGAGTCTATGGTGCCCAGGTCAGGGCGGCCTCGGGAGGGCGTGTGGCACCCGAGCAGGGCAGCACGCTGCGGAAACGGAATTTGAGCTGGCCGGGGAATCCGCTAGAGTTCAACACGTCGCCGGGACGCGGAAGCGCCCCGGACATACGGCACCTGCGGACGTGGCTCAGTTGGTAGAGCATCACCTTGCCAAGGTGAGGGTCGCGAGTTCGAATCTCGTCGTCCGCTCGGAGTGGGGGTTTCGACCTCCACGGTTGGTGGAGTGGCCGAGAGGCGAGGCAACGGCCTGCAAAGCCGTCTACACGGGTTCAAATCCCGTCTCCACCTCGGACGATTAGCTCAGCGGGAGAGCGCTTCCCTGACACGGAAGAGGTCACTGGTTCAATCCCAGTATCGTCCACTCGGATCCTCGCGGATCCACCTGCGCGATTAGCTCAGCGGGAGAGCGCTTCCCTGACACGGAAGAGGTCACTGGTTCAATCCCAGTATCGCGCACGCAGTCCCGCGGACGATTAGCTCAGCGGGAGAGCGCTTCCCTGACACGGAAGAGGTCACTGGTTCAATCCCAGTATCGTCCACACTGATCGTCGGAGGGCCGGAGCGAAGAGCTCCGGCCCTCTGACGTTTCTCGGCTCTCAGTTCTCAGGACGAGAAGAGCATGTGCCCGAAGCCCCGCTTGTGGTGGCCGTGGTGACCACCGTGGTGCCCGTGCTGCGGCGCGCCCCACGCGGGCGCGGGCGCGGCCGGGTATCCCTGCGGGCCGGGCGCGGCGGGCGGCATCTGCTGGGTCCACTGCGTCTCAAGGCGGGTCAGCGCCTCCAGCTCCCCGTAGTCCAGGAAGATCCCCCGGCAGCCGCTGCACTGCTCTATCTGCACGCCATTGCGGTTATACGTGTGCATCGGCGCATGGCACTTGGGACACTGCATGGTCCGCTCAACTCCTCATGCTTCGGACAACAACGCGCCGGAACATCCCTCCGACCGCGTGGACTTCACCCTACGGCCTCCATGTACCGGGCGATGCGGACAGCCGCCTCCACCATCGCCTCCTCGGCCTCGTCCAACGCCCTTCCGGCGGCCGCCGCTTTGGCGAGCGCGAGCGCGGCGGTCTGCACGGTGAGGGCGCGGGCGGGCACGTCCAGCCGCGGCCAGGGGTCGCCCTGCCCCGCGGCGGGACCACCCGCCGCCCGGTACGCCCCCAGAAACCGGTCCCAGTCCTCGGGGGCGAGCAGCCCGGCCGCGTACCAGGCGGCGGGCCGCGCGAGGTCCCAGGCCGGGTCGCCGAGGCCGAGGTCGTCGATGTCGATGAGCCGCCAGTCGGTGGCGCGGTGGCGGATGAGCTGACCGAGGTGGAGATCGCCGTGGCACAGCCTGTCGGCCTCTTGCCGGTCCGCGCGATCCCGGTGATCGGTGCGGTCCCTGTGGTCCCCGCCGTCCGTGCGGTCCCGGCGGTCTGTCCGGTCCAGGTCCACGCGGTCGGTACGGTCCGTGGGGTCCACGCCCCGCGCCCAGCCGGGCAGACCGGCCCAGGCGTGCAACACGGCCCGGATGGCCGCGCTGTCGGGGAGCGCCGCCGCGCGCAGCCGGGCGATGGCGCGGGCCGCCTTGACCGGGCCGCGCATCGCCGGGAGGGGGCCGGGCAGTTCGGCGACCGGCACGGCGTGCAGCCGGGCCAGCAGCTTCCCCGCCTCGACCCACGGGGCGGCGTCCGGCGCGTCGGGCGCCACGGGTTCGCCGTACGGCCAGAGGGTGACCCGCCGGCCGTCGGGCAGTGCGGCCATGCCGTCGTCGACCGGCGGCAGGAGTATCCCCGCGCACCGGGGGTGGGCCGCGACCCCGAGCCGGACGGCCAGCTCGACCGGATCGGTGCCGGGCGGGTGCGCCTTGGCGACGACATGGCCGCACCGCACGACGGTGGCGTCGGGCCGGTCGGCCAGGACGGTCACCTCGGCGGTGGCGTCACGCCGGCCCCGGCGAAGGGCGGCGACGAGCTGCGCCGCGGTTTGGCTCACGGCTCCCCCATGTCATCGGCTGCCCCGGGATCGTAGCCCCTGCCGGGCGGGGTGCCGGTGCTCCGCCCCTCCTGATGCCGGGCGCTCACCCGAGTGCGGGCCGTGGACGCATGCGGCGTCACGTTCCATGGTTACAGAGTTTGGATTCTGTAACCTCAACCCGATACGGTTCGCCGCCATGGACACATCGCGTACGGGAACGAGCAACTCAGGGGACGTGCCGAGCAATTGGGGCCGGTGGGGTGAGGACGACCAGCTCGGCACGCTCAACCTCATCACCGCTGAGGCCCGGGCCAGGGGCGCCGCGGAGGCCCGCACCGGGCGGACGGTGTCCCTCGCGGTTCCGGTCCAGCCGGCGCCGCTCATCAGCGGCCCCTTCGCGCCGTCCACCCAAGACGCCTCGCCCGTTCAGCAGATGATGGTGTACGTCGGCTCCCCGGCGCCGGCGATGGCGGACGTGATGCTGGTGACCAATCACCACCCGCGCTCGACGCACCTCGACGCGCTGGGGCACGCGATCCGCGACGGGCGGGTCTATCCGGGGCGGCCCGTGGACGAGGCCGTGACACCGGCCGGCGCCCGGCACGGCTCCACAACGGCGTTCGCCGCCGGGCTCGCCACCCGGGGCATCCTGCTCGACCTGGCGGCCGACGGCCCGTTGCCCAGTGGCCACGCGGTCACCGCACGGGACCTCGAGGCGGCCGAGGAACGTCAGCACGTGCGGCTGGAGTCCGGTGACGCCCTGGTGGTGCGCTGCGGATGGCCCATGACGCCCGACCCCGAGCGGCCGATGCCGGGGATCAGCCTGGACGCGGTGCGCTGGATGCACCGGCGCGGCGTGTCGCTCTACGCGGGCGACATCGGCGACGCACACCCGGACCTGGACCCCGCCTGCCCCTTGCCGCTGCACCGGGTCGCTCTGCCGATGATGGGCCTGCCGCTGATCGACGCCGCTGAGCTGGACGAGCTCGCCGCCGTCTGCGCGGAGCTGGGCCGCTATGCTTTTCTGCTCACGGTGGCGCCGCCACGTATCCACGGGCTGACCGGGGTGCCCGTCAACCCGCTCGCGGTCTTCTGACGGGCCACTAGGAGGAACTGGCAGTGAGGGAGCAGCCGGTGCCCGCCGCCGGGGCCGGGAGCCGCGCGGTGCGGTGCGTACGAAACGGTGAGTGCTGATGCGTTCGGGCCCGGCGCTCGACGCCGAGACCATCCTGACCGCCACCGAGGACGTACTGCGCCGCCACGGACCGGCCAAGGCCACGGTGCTCGACGTGGCGCGGGCCCTGGGGGTCAGCCACGCCAGCGTCTACCGGCACTTCCCGTCCAAGGCGGCGCTGCGCGAAGCCGTCACCCGGCGCTGGCTCGGCCGGGCACGCGAGGACATCGCGACGGTCGCGGCCGACACCCGGCTGGCCGCGCCCGAGCGACTGCGCACCTGGCTCACCACGCTGTTCGTCGCCAAGCGGAAGCTGCTGTCCGAGGACCCGGAGCTGTTCGCCACCTACCGGGTCCTGGCGGCCGAGCACAGTGACGCGGCCGCCGACCATGTGACCGACCTGCTCGGGCAGTTGCGCGTCATCATCGCCGACGGCGTCACCGCCGGGGACTTCACCTGCGCCGACCCCGGCGCGATGGCCCGGACCGTCTTCGACGCCACGATGGCCTATCACCACCCCGCGCACGCCCCCGAATGGCAGGCCCCGGGCGCCGAGGCCGCCTTGGAGGCCGTCTGCGCCCTGCTCATCAACGGCCTGCGCTTCCGCTGATCCGTCCGCGCAGGGACGGGCCGCGCCGTGGCCGTAGGACGAGTCAGCCCGCCTCGTCCGCACTGCTGAGCTTTTCGACGAGGGTCTCCTCCGGGCCGACGGAGCGCCCGTCGCTGGAGCGGATCTCCAGTGGGCTCAGCGGGTGCCCGTTCCGACGGTCGAGGAGTCGCGAATGCTCCTCCCCCGGGCCGAAGCAGTGCGCCTCGCCCCACTGGCGCAGCGCCACGACGACGGGGAAGAGCGCGCGGCCCTTTTCCGTGAGTACGTATTCCTGGTAGCGGCTGCCGTCGGAGGCGGGCACGGTTGTCATCACTCCGGTCTGCTCGAGGGTGCGCAGCCGGCTGGTGAGGATGTTCTTGGCGATGCCCAGGCTTCGCTGGAACTGGCCGAAGCGGCGACTGCCGTCGAACGCGTCGCGCACGATCAGCAGGGACCACCAGTCGCCGATGGCGTCGATCGACCGGGCAACGGGACACGGTTCGGCGTCGAATCGCGTGCGGGCGACCATCGCACTTCCTCCTCGCAACACATCTGGTTGCAACATGCTACCTCCTGGCTTAAGGTCCGGTCAGGTAGCAAGTTGCAACCATCGATGAGGGGGAGGCGCCGTATGCCGAGCGACTGCTCGACGGCCGACGGTCGGACGGCCATGAACACCGCACTCGCTCCGCCCGGGCCGCCATCCGCGCGCCTGATCCTGCTCTTCGCCGTGGCCTGCGGCAGCGCGGTGGCCAACGTCTATTTCGCCCAGCCCCTGCTGGTCACGCTCGGCGAGCAGTTCGCACTCGGCCCCGGCTTGCTCGGCGCCATCGTCGCGATCACCCAACTCGGGTACGCCGCAGGTCTGTTCCTGCTCGTTCCGCTCGGCGACCTCGTCGACAGGCGCAGGCTGATCACACTCCAGCTCGGCCTGCTCGCCGCCGCGCTGCTGCTCGCGGGTCTGGCACCCGGGACCGCTGCGCTGCTCACCGCCCTCACGGCGGTCGGTGCGCTCGCCGTCATCGCCCAGACGATGGTCGCCGCAGCGGCCCATCTCACCGCTCCCGAGTTGCGGGGGCGGGTCGTCGGAGCGGTCACCAGCGGGGTGATCACCGGCATTCTGCTGGCCCGCACGGTGGCAGGCGTCGTGGCCGACCTGGCCGGATGGCGCGCCGTCTACCTCTTCTCGGCCGTGGTGACCGCGACACTCGCCGTGCTTCTGCGCCTGGCCCTGCCGACCGACCGGCCGCCGACCGTCACCATGCCCTACCGGCGCCTGCTGGCATCGACCGTCGCCCTGTTCGCCCGCCACCCTCTGCTCCGGGTCCGCGGCATGCTGGCGCTGCTGGTCTTCGCGGCCTTCAGCACGCTGTGGAGCAGCGTCGTCCAGCCGCTCAGCAGTCCGCCCTGGTCGCTGACGCACACCGCGATCGGCGCGTTCGGGCTCGCCGGAGCGGCCGGAGCCGCGGCCGCGGGAGCCGCCGGCCGATGGAACGACCGCGGCCTCGCCCAGCGGACCACGGGTACCGCACTGGTCCTGCTCACCGTGTCGTGGCTCCCCCTGGCCTTCACCCGGCAGTCGCTCTGGGCCCTGGCCGTCGGAGCGATCCTCCTGGACTTCGCCGTCCAGGCCGTGCACGTCACCAACCAGTCCCTCATCTACGCCGTCCACCCGGACGCGGGAAGCAGAATCATCGGCGGCTACATGGTCTTCTACTCGGCCGGCAGCGCCCTCGGCGCCATGGGCTCCTCCGCGGCGTACGCGGCGGCCGGGTGGACAGCCGTGTCCGCCCTGGGAGCGGCATTCAGCTGCGCGGCCCTGCTGCTGTGGGCGACGACCCGGCGCCTGGGCTCAGTGGGGTGACGCCCTGAACGCCACTGCGGCCAAGCGCCACGTGCGATACCGACAAGCACCACGTGCGATACCGGCAAACGAACCGAACCCACGTCGCCCCCCGCCAGGAGGAACGGCAACCCCGGCGCGCCGCCTCCCGCTGAGGGTCCCTACGGCCGGCCGCGTCGGTCCCAGCCGCGCCTATGCCCTGTCCGGTGGATCTTCGCGGATCAGCCGGCGGCGTCTGGTGCGGTGCATCGCGAGGCGGAGGGTCGTCCTCGTACCGGGTCGTACTCGGACGATCCCGACAACGCGGCGAGGTGTCGTGCCAGGCGTCGCGGGCCCGCGACGATCCACCGGACAGGGCCTGGACGGCGCGATGCCCGGACAGCTCCCCAGCTGTCCGGGCATTCGTGCCGTCCGCCGCACCCCCGTCCCCACGGGGTTAATGGCCGGAAGTCCCCGGCCCGGGCCGCTCTCCCAGGCCTGGGGCGCTCAGCGCCCCAGCATTCCCGCCACGGACGACGCTTGTGTGACGACGGCATCCCAGCCGCCGAAGGTGATGGTCAGGAGGATGGCCATCGGCAGCACCATCGCCGCCGCGACCAGAGGGTGGCGGGTGCCGGTCTGCGGGCCGCCGAAGGCGTCGGCCGCCGCGCGAATGGACCTGCGACGACGCGTGTGGATGACCGTGCGTCCAGCCGTGTCCGCCATCGTCCCTCCTCCGTCACATCTGGGGGCGGCGAGCGTCTGACCTCGGGGGACGAGTGCTGCGCCCGCCGCTTGAGCACAACATTAGGCGCGCACCCCGGTCCTCGGCGTCATGCCTTCGTACCGATTGCCGGGCCTCCCGGAGGATGACCCCGGGAGGCGTCGACTACTCCCCTGGGTGGAGATGCGCCCTCACGCCTTGGGGTCTTCCCGGAGGGGTCCGGGGAATCGATCCTTCCGGAGCCCTTCCGGTGCCCCCGGAGTGTGTCCCTCCGAGCGCGTGCGAGCTCTACTCACCGTCTCCCTCCTCGCCGCGCGGCACCGGCTGCTCCACCAGTGCCAGGACGCGGTTGGCCATGAAGCGGGCCGTCCGCACCACGGACCCATTACGGGTGACTTCGCTCACTTCCACCACCCCCCGCCGGACCGCCGTCTCGACCCTCCGGCCCGCCCTGCTGGCCACCACTTCATACGTCCGCGTCGTGTCCCCCGCATCCACGACTATCTCCACACGATCACCCTTCACGGTCTCAATCCCCCTTCTGAGACGGCCTCTTGAGATCACGCAGCACAAAGCCGGGCGTGGATTGCCACGATTCCGGCCCACTTCTCCAGGATCTCAGGCACCACTGACAATCCATCGACCGACGCATGCGCGGCCTCTCAGCGCGCGGGGCTGTCAATCCGTAAGCTGTGCACGTCAGACGGACAGCGACGGACAACAGCGGCGGACTGACGGCAGATCAGCGGCAAACGGCAAGCAGACGGCAGCGGATGGGGCTCCCCACCAGGGGTTAAGGGAGGGGCTCCCCACCGGAGGTAGGGGACGGACATGGCGATGATGCGGCTCCGGCGCGAGGACCCGCGTGTCGTCGGTTCCTTCCGGCTGCACCGGCGGCTCGGCGCGGGCGGCATGGGGGTGGTCTACCTCGGCTCCGACCGGCGCGGCCAGCGGGTGGCCCTGAAGGTGATCCGGCCGGATCTCGCCGAGGACCGGGAGTTCCGGTCCCGGTTCGCCCGGGAGGTCTCCGCCGCGCGGCGGATCCGCGGCGGCTGTACGGCCCGGCTGGTGGCCGCCGACCTGGAGGCCGACCGACCCTGGTTCGCCACCCAGTACGTACCGGGCCCCTCCCTCCACGACAAGGTGAACGAGGAGGGCCCGCTGCCCGCCGCCCAGGTCGCGTCGATCGGGTCGGCGCTGGCGGAGGGGCTGTTGGCGGTGCATGAGGCGGGGGTCGTCCACCGCGACCTCAAGCCCTCGAACATCCTGCTCTCCCCCAAGGGCCCGCGCATCATCGACTTCGGTATCGCCTGGGCGACCGGGGCCAGCACGCTCACCCACGTCGGCACGGCGGTCGGCTCGCCCGGCTTCCTCGCACCCGAGCAGGTGCGGGGCGCGGCGGTGACCCCGGCGACCGATGTCTTCGCGCTGGGCGCGACGCTCGCGTACGCCTCGACGGCGGACTCGCCGTTCGGGCACGGCAGTTCCGAGGTGATGCTGTACCGGGTGGTGCACGAGGAGCCGCAGTTGCTGGGCGTCCCCGACGCCCTGGCGCCGCTGCTCCACGCCTGCCTGGCGAAGGATCCGGAGGACCGGCCGAGCACCCTGCAACTGTCGCTGCGGCTGAAGGAGATCGCGGCGCGCGAGGCGCATGGGCAGGGGCACGGTGCCGGGGGCTACGGCGGCGGGCCGGGCCGCCCCCCGGCGCGGCGCCCCGAGGCGTACGCCGACCAGCACACGGAGCGGCGCCCGGGCAGTACGCCGACGCCGCGCAACGGGTCCCCGTCGCCTCGGCCGGGAGTCAGTACGGGCGGGGCCTCGGGCCGTCCCACGGGGCGGAACACCCCGGCGCGGCCGCAGCAGGCGCAGCGCCGGAGCCCGCGGCCGCCCGCGCGTACGGACCGCCCGGGGCGTCCGGCCAACACCGTTCGCACCTCGCCGGGCGGACGCCGCCCCAGCGGGCCCAACCGCCGGTTGCTGCGGCAGCGGCTGACCGTGTTCGTCGTGGTGACGCTGCTGGTGGCGCTGGGGATCGCGGCGGCGCAGGGCTGTCAGGGCCCGGCGAACGGCCTGGGCGCACCGCACGGGCCGACGGGGTCGGTCTCGTCGGCGGCGCACTCGGCGCAGGCCCCGCACTCGGCGCAGGCCCCGCAGTCGGCGGAGGCGGCGGCCGGGCCGGACGGCCGGTAGGGGTCAGAGCCCCGGTCGGCCCGAGGTGACCGCGTAGAAGGCGACCGCCGCCGCCGCGCCCACGTTGAGGGAGTCCACACCGTGGGCCATCGGGATCCGGACCCACTCGTCCGCGGCCATCAGCGCCTGGGTGGAGAGTCCGTCGCCCTCCGCGCCCAGCATCAGCGCGACCCGCTCCAGGCGGTGCGGGGCCGCGTCGTCGATGGTGGTGGCCTTCTCGTCGGGGGTCAGGGCGAGGATCTTGAACCCGGCGTCCCGGACCGCCTCCAGCCCGCGCGGCCAGCTCTCCAGGCGGGCGTACGGCACGGAGAAGACGGCGCCCATGGAGACCTTGACCGAGCGCCGGTAGAGGGGGTCGGCGCAGTCCGGGGAGAGGAGCACGGCGTCCATGCCGAGGGCCGCCGCGCTGCGGAAGATGGCGCCGGTGTTGGTGTGGTCGTTGACGGACTCCATGATGGCGACGCGGCGGGCGCCCTGAAGCACCGATTCCGCGTCCGGCAGCGGCTTGCGCTGCATGGAGGCGAGGGCGCCGCGGTGGACGTGGTAGCCGGTGACGCGTTCGGCCAGTTCGGGGCTGACGGCGTAGACGGGGGCGGGGACGTCCTCGATGACGTCCCGCATCACATCGACCCACTTGGACGACAGCAGCATCGAGCGCATCTCGTAGCCGGCGAGGCGGGCGCGCCGGATCACCTTCTCGCCTTCGGCGATGAACAGGCCCTCGGCCGGCTCCCGCTTGCGTCGTAGCTCCACATCGGTCAGACCCGTGTAGTCGCGCAGCCGCGGGTCGTCCGGATCATCGACGGTGATGAGATCAGCCACTTAAGTGATACTGCCTTGTCCTGGATGCGGTGCCAATGAGCCCGACGCGAATAAGTTACCGGCGGTTACGTCCGCTTACGTCAGCGGTGGTCACGGGGCGAGAGGGCGACGACATCGCCGATCACCACGACCGCCGGGGGCCGTACGCCCTCGGCCGCGACCTTCTCCCCGACGGTGGCGAGGGTCGCGTCCACCCGCCGCTGGGCCGGGGTGGTGCCCTCTTGCACCACGGCGACGGGGGTGTCGGCGGCCCGGCCATGGGCGACGAGCGTCGCGGCGATGGCGCCGATCTTCTCCACGGCCATGAGCAGCACCAGCGTGCCGCGCAGCCGGGCCAGCGCCGCCCAGTCCACCAGGGAGCTGGGGTCGTCAGGGGCGACATGGCCGCTGACCACCGTGAACTCATGCGCCACGCCCCGGTGGGTCACCGGGATCCCGGCCGCGCCCGGGACGCTGATGGAGCTGGAGATGCCGGGCACGACGGTGCACGGGATACCGGCCTCGGCGAGCGCCTCGGCCTCCTCCATGCCGCGCCCGAAGACGAAGGGGTCGCCGCCCTTGAGGCGGACGACCGACTTGCCCGCCTTGGCGTGCTCGATCAGCGCGTTGTTGATCGCCTCCTGGGCCATGAACCGGCCGTACGGGATCTTCGCCGCGTCGATCACCTCGACATGCGGCGGAAGTTCATCGAGCAGATCGCGCGGGCCGAGCCGGTCGGCCACCACCACGTCCGCCTCGGCGAGGAGGCGGCGGCCGCGCACGGTGATCAGGTCAGGGTCGCCCGGCCCGCCGCCCACCAGCGCCACCCGCGGGCCGCGGCTGCGGTGGCGGGGCGCGGCGAGGGTGCCGTCGCGCAGCCCCTCCACCACGGCGTCCCGGACGGCGGCGGAGCGGCGCGGGTCCTGTCCGGTGAGCACGGCGACGGTGACGCCCTCGCTGCGCCCGGTGGCCGGGGTCCAGGCGGAGGCGGCCTCGGCGTCGTCGCTGCGGACGCACCAGATGCGGCGCGCCTCGGCCTCGGCGGACGCGGTGGCGTTGGCCTCCGGGTCGTCCGTGGTGATCAGGACGTACCAGGCGCCCTCGAAATCGCCCTCCTGGTAGCGGCGGCGCTCCCAGCGCACCTCCCCCGCCTCGGCCATGGCCTCGACGGAGGCGGTGGCGGACGGCGAGATCAGCAGGATGTCCGCACCGGCCGCTATCAGCGCGGGCAGCCGGCGCTGGGCGACCTGGCCCGCCCCGAGGACGACCACACGCCGCCCGGAAAGGCGCAGTCCGACGGGGTATGCGAAGTGTTCGGACATGGCGGTGCGGCTCTCCTCGTGCGAATGCGCGGCCGCTGCGGCACTGGAGCGGCTGATCGACTGGGGCTTGATCGACTGGAGCGTGATCGACTCTGGGGCGGAGCCCCCGCCGACACCCTACGCGGCGGGGGCGCCCATCAGTTCTTCTCCGTGACCCCTGCGGAGTCGAAGGTGGCCACCTCGTGCATCGCCCGTGCGGCGCTCTGCACCACCGGAAGGGCTAGCAGCGCCCCGGTGCCCTCGCCGAGCCGCAGATCCAGGTCGACCAGGGGGCGCAGGCCCAGCTTGTTCAGGGCCGCCACATGGCCCGGCTCGGCGCTGCGGTGACCCGCGATGCAGGCCGCCAGCACCTCGGGTGCGATGGCCCGGGCGACCAGCGCTGCGGCGCCCGCGCTCACCCCGTCCAGGATCACGGGCGTACGCAGCGAGGCGCCGCCCAGCAGCAGCCCGGTGATCGCGGCGTGCTCCAGGCCGCCGATCGCCGACAGAACGCCGATGGGGTCGGCCGGATCGGGCTGGTGCAGCTCGAGACCGCGCCGTACGACATCGATCTTGCGGGCGTGCATCTCGTCGTTGATGCCCGTGCCGCGCCCGGTCACCTCGGCCGGGTCGGCGCCGGTGTAGATGGAGACCAGGGCGGCCGACACGGTGGTGTTGGCGATCCCCATCTCTCCGGTGAGCAGCGCCTTGTTCCCGGCGGCCACCAGATCCCGGGCCGTCTCGATGCCCACCTCGATGGCGCGCAGCACCTCCTCGCGGGTGAGCGCGGGGCCGACGGTGAAGTCGCCGGTGCCCGCCCGCACCTTGCGCGGCAGCAGCCCGGGGGTGCTGGGCAGATCGCTCGCCACCCCGACGTCCACCACGCACACCTCGGCACCCACCTGGGCGGCGAAGGCGTTGCAGACCGCGCCGCCGCCCAGGAAGTTGGCCACCATCTGACTGGTGACCTCCTGCGGCCAGGCGGTGACACCCTGGGCATGCACCCCGTGGTCGCCCGCGAAGATGGCGACGGCCGCGGGCTCCGGGATCGGCGGCGGGCACTGCCGGGACAGCCCGCTCAGCTGGGCGGAGATGATCTCCAGCATGCCGAGCGCACCGGACGGCTTGGTCATCCGCTTCTGCCGCTCCCACGCCTCGCCGAGCGCCTTGGCGTCCAGCGGGCGGATGCCGCGCAGGGTCTCCTGGAGCAGATTGTGCGGGTCGCCGCCGGGCAGGGTGCGGCGGCCGTACGTCTCCTCGTGGACGACCCAGGACAGCGGGCGGCGCTGGGACCACCCGGCCTTCATCAGCTCCGGCTCCTGCGGGAACTCGTCGACGTAGCCGACGCACAGATACGCCACGACCTCCAGATGGTCGGGCAGCCCGAGCTCCCGCACCATCTCGCGTTCGTCGAAGAAGCTGACCCAGCCGACACCGAGGCCCTCGGCGCGGGCGGCGAGCCAGAGGTTCTCCACCGCGAGCGCGGAGGAGTACGGCGCCATCTGCGGCTGGGTGTGCCGACCGAGGGTGTGGCGGCCGCCGCGGGTGGGGTCGGCGGTGACGACGATGTTGACCGGGGTCTCGAGGATGGCCTCGATCTTCAGTTCCTTGAACTGCTTGGCCCGGCCCTTGGGGAGGGACTTGGCGTACGCGTCCCGCTGGCGCATGGCCAGCTCATGCATGGCGCGGCGGGTCTCCGCCGAGCGGATGACGACGAAGTCCCACGGCTGGGAGTGCCCCACGCTGGGCGCCGTGTGCGCGGCTTCGAGAACGCGCAGCAGCACCTCGTGCGGGATGGGGTCGGACCGGAAGCCGTTACGGATGTCCCGGCGCTCGCGCATCACGCGGTGGACGGCGGCGCGCTCGGCCTCGTCGTACCCCTCGGCGCGGGGGCCGATGGGGATGGGGATCAGCTCGGGCTCGGGCTCGGTGTCCGTGTCGGTCTCGGGCTCCGGTGCGGATTCCTGGGCCTCTTCGGGCGTGGCGTCCGCTGCGGGCCCGGGAGCCGTTTCGGGATCCGTTTGGGGCTCCGGCTCCGGCTCGGGGGCGTGCGCCTCGGGGTCGTCCGCGGCCACGGGCTCGGCGGCTTCCGGGTCCGTGGGCTCCGGTTCGGCGGCCCCGGCCTCGGGCTCGGCGGCTTCGGTCACGCCGGCCTCGGGCTCGGCGGCTGCCGGGCTATCGGCCTCGGGGGTACCGGCCTGCGGCTCCGTGGCCTCCTGCTCGGTGGCCTGCGGGTCGGTGGCTTCCGCTTCGGCTTCGGGTGCCGTTTCGGGCGTCGTGGCCTCGGGCTCGGCGGGCTGGGCTTCCGCCTCTGCCTCGGGCTCCGCCGTGGGCTCGGTGGCTTCGGGCCCGGCCTCCGGCACTGCCTCGGCCGCCGCTTCCGCGTCCGGCTCGGCGGTCACAGGCGCCTCCGCCTCAGCGGCTTCGCTCTCGGCGGCCTCGGCCTCCGGGACGTCCGGGGCGTCCGCCGCTTCGGCTTCGAGAGCCTGCTCCTCCGGGGACTGCTCCTCGGCCTCGACCACGGTCTCCGGGCTCCCCGCCTCGGGCTCCGGCTCGGCCGTCGCCTGCTCAGGTGTCTCGGCGGGCGCCTCCGGCATCGCTGCCTCCGCCTCCGGGACGGCCTCCGCCTCGGGCGCGGCCTCGGCCTCCGGCTCGGCGGGTGCCTCCTGCTGAGGCGTCTCGGCCACCGTCGACTCCTCGGCGGCGGGCTCCTCGGGCTGAGGCTCCTCGGCGGCCACTATCGAAGGAGCCGGGACCACGGCTGCCTGTTCCACCGATTCGGCGGGCTGATCCGGGAGTTCCTGAGCGGCCTCCTGGGCTGGGGCCTCGGCGGCGGGAGCGTACGGCTCCTCGGCCGTGACCGGCTCATGGGCCAACTGCGCCGGGATCTCGGGTGTGGCCTCCGCGACCGGGGCGGGGGCGGGCTGGGCCTCGACCTGTTCGGTGACGGGCTCGGTCTGCGCCTGGGCCGGGATGTCGACGACCTGCTCCTGGGCCACAGCGGCCTCCGGGGCGGGCTCCATGACGGGCTCCCCGCCCTGGGCCGGGATGGTCGCGCCCATCGGGTGCGGGTCCTGGACCGCCGGGTCCCCGTACGCCTGGTCCATCGCGACCGGCTGTGCCTCCGGGGCCATCGCCTCGGGCTGGACGAACTGCTGGGGAGCGGGCTCCGCTTCGGGCCCCTCCGCGACCTGAGGCTCCTCGGCCGTACCGGCCGTCTCCGCGGGCGCGGGAGCGGGCGCGGCGGCCTGTGCGGCCTGCTGCGCCGGCGGCGTGGAGTCCCAGGCGTCCCCCGGCTGCGGGGCGTCGACCATCTGCGGGAGGTCCGCGAGCTGGGGCCCGGGGAGCCGACTCAGGTCGTCGGGCTGCGGGGTGAAGTACTGCGGCCCGGCGGCGTACTGGGGCGCGGTGGAGTAGTCCGCCGCCAGCGGCTGCTCGAGCATGATCGGCTGCTCGGGAACGAGGAACTGCTCAGGCGCGGCAAGCTGCTGCTCGGGCCCCGCGAACTGCTGCTCGGGCCCGGCGAACTGCTCAGGCGCGGCAAACTGCTGCTCGGGCCCCGCGAACTGCTCGCCCTCGGCGAACTGCTGCTCGGGCTCGGCAAAGTGCTCGGGCCCGGCGAACTGCTGCTCCGCCATCCCGCCCTGCTCAGGCGCCGGAACGCGCTGCTGCTGCCCCGCCCCGTACTCGGGCTGGGCCCCGGCCTGATGCGGCACCTGCGGCTGCGGCTCCGGCACGGCCTCCGGCTCCGGCACGGCCTGCGGCTCGGGCTCCGGCTGGCGTGCGGGCGCGGCGTGCCGGCCCGCGGCCGGGCCACGGTCGGCGAGCGAACGGACCACGCCGTTGGAGGTGTCGGGCACCGGCGGGCCCATGTGGAGCGGCCGCCGGGCGGGGGCGGCGGGTGCCGCGTACGCGGCCTGGGCTGGGGCCGACTGCGGTACGGACTGCTCCGCCACGGGCTGCGGCTCGGGCATCTGGGTCTCGGCGTACGCGGCGGCGCCGGGGTCGAGCGCGCCCGCCTCGTACGTCCCGGTCTGGTACTGGGCCTGCTGCTCGCTCCAGGCGCCCTGGGCGCCCGGCATCAGCAGCAGATCGTCCTCCTCGCCGACGTGTTCGGGCCCGTCGAGGAAGGTGTAGGCGGCGCCGGGAGGGACACCGGGATGCGGCTGTTCGATGTAACCGGCGTCGGCAGGCGGGGCATGGACATCCGCCGGGTGCGGATGTCCGAGTCGTCCGCCTGCGTTCTCCGGCAGTCCCTCTCCCGGGACCTGGCCGGTGTCGGTCATGCGTACCCCTCGCCCATCGCTAGTGCTCCTTCCAACCGCCTACCGCCGAGAGCAAGCCTCCTGAGCAAGAACGAGCATGCGCCGTGCGCGGCACGTAGACACGCCCGAGGCTTGCCTACCGCCACCCCTCCAAGGAAGGGGCGTTTTCCGGCCTTTGGCCAATAAAGCGCCGAACGCCGGGCAGCGGTACAGGCAGTACAACGATCCGCCAGCCTACCCCGCGCGGTGCCCGGGGCAGGTCACCGGGGCGAAGCTCGGGGCGAACGTCACAAGGACAAAATCACTGGTGCGGGCGGTGACCGCAGAGCATGAAGGCGACCGCGCGCTCCCGTTCGGTCCAGCCCCGCGTGTCCAACTCGACGGACTGCAGCAGCACGCATTCGACGGCGTAGCCGCCGTCCTCCAGCGCCTGGCCGATGGCCTCCGCCTCGTCGCGGGTCGCGGCATGGGTGACGATGCGCTCGGGGCGGCGCGCGGCGCACGCGGCGACGACGGGTGCGCCCCCTCCGCCGATCCGCACCACGTCCGGCTCCGGCAAGTCCTCCAGCACCTCGGGGGCGACGCCCTGGACGACCTGGAGCTGTACGCCGAAGCGGCGGGCCAGGGTGTCGGTGCGCTCGCAGGCGTCCGGGTCGCGGTCGACGGTGATGACGGCGGCGCCGAACCCGGCGGTCTCGACGGCCGCCGCGCCGCTGCCCGCTCCGATGTCCCAGACCAGGTCGCCCAGGCGGGGGCCGATGCGGGCGAGTTGAAGGGCGCGCAGCTGCGGGGACTCGCTCTCGCCCAGCACGGTCCCGTACGCGGGGCCGGGCAGCGCCCAGCCGCGGACGGCGCCCGGGTAGCCGGGGTCGCGTCCGGCGATCCAGCCGCCGCTCTGCAGCGCGCCGCGGGCGGCACCGGCCGCCGGGCCGCCGCGGACGGGAGTTATGCCGGAGCCGCCGATGACGATGACGACGTTGGGGTCGCGCCAGGCGTGGTCGGCGGCCTTGTCGGAGGTCAGGACGGTGACCTGCTCCCGTTCTGTGCCCAGCGCCTCGCAGATGACGAAGGTGCGGTGCACCGGGCCGAGCAGCAGTGCGAGTTCGGCGGGACCGGCGCCGGGCGAGGTGAGGACGGCGACCTTGGTGTGGGCGCGGCAGACGTTGACCGCGCGGCGCAGATCGCGGCTGTGGGCGACGACGACCTGGGCGTCGTCCCAGGGCATCCCCGCCCGGGCGAAGGCGGCGGCGACGGAGGAGACGGCGGGGACGACCTCGACCTCGAGTCCGTGCTCGGGGGCGCGCAGGGCGCGGACGACGCCGAAGAAGCCGGGGTCGCCGTCGGCCAGGACCACGGCGGAGCCGCGGTGCTGGGCGATCCTGCGGGCCGCGAGGTCCACGCTGCCGAGCCGGATCCGTTCGGCGCCTGGCGGGACTTCGGGCAGCGCCAGGTGGTGGGCGGCGCCGGCCACCAGGGTGGCCGCCGCGAGGGCGGAGCGGGCCGAGTCCGTCAGCGGGGTGCCGTCCCAACCGATCACCGTGACGCGGTCGGCCATCGTCCTTGTTCTCCCCTATGTGTGGCGGGTTCGGGTCTGTCGGGTGCGTCGCGGTGGGCCGCTGCGTCGCGTGGTGTGCCTGTGAGGGTTCACGGGCGGGTCGCGGCCGGTGTGCCGCGGATGCGCGGGGCACGGTCCCGGATGCGGCCACGGCGCGGGTGCTCGGCGCGGACGAAGAGTACCCCGGCTGGTCCGGACCGCTGGAGCGGGGGCGGGCGTGGGGGTGGTGCGCCGGGGGCGCGGGCGGCGCGAATGCGCCGGATCTCCGGCCCGGCCGGGGCGCGGTGGGGCGTCAGCCCCAGTCGGAGTAGGTGGGATAGACGCCGAAGCCCTCGGGCTCGGAGATCCGGTCGGGGGCTCCGTCGAGGTCCTCGGCGAGCAGACTCCAGACGATGAGGTCGGTGCGCATATCGGTCCAGCCGCCGTCCTCCGTCTGGGTGCGGGCTATCCAGGCGTTGCGCAACACACCCTCGCTGATGCAGCCGACCTTCTGGGCGACCTGCTGGGCGGCGGTGTTGCCGGCGGCGGTGCGCAGCTCCAGGCGCTCGAACTTCTGGTCCTGGAACAGCCAGCGGGCCACGGCCAGTACGGCCTCCGAGGCATAGCCCTCACCGCGCGCCCAGGGCGCGACGATATAGCTCGCCTCGGTGGCCAGCAGTCTCCAGTCGGTATGGCTCAGATGCACGATGCCGACCAGCCGCTGGGTGAGGAATTCCGCGACCGCGAAGACGATGCCCCGGCCCGTGGTCCGTTCCGCCGGGGCGAGCCGCAGCGCCTGGTCGCGGGCGTCGGCGGGGCTGTACGGATTGGGCGCCCGGGTCCAGGCGATGATGTGTTCGTCGTTCATCATGTCCGCGAGCGCGGGTATGTCCGCTTCCTCGAACGGGCGCAGCACCAGCCGTTCCGTGCTGATGGAGATGTCCGGGAAGGTGGATGTCATGCGCCGCTCCGTAACCGGGGGTCGTTTCAGGGCCGTAGAGAGGCCCAGCATGCAGCATCACGCAGGGGAAATGCAGCACGGGGGGTGAATCGGAAGGCCCCGCATCCGGTTGTGGTCCGGATGCGGAGCCCTGGGGATCCGCCGGTGGGCGGGAAGGTTGGCGCGATCGTTGCGGTGGTGCCGCGGTGCGCCGGGGATCAGAAGGACGGCAGCACGGAGCCCTGGTACTGGTCCTTGATGTACTTCTTCACCTCGGGGGAGGTGAGGAGCTTGGCCAGCTTCTTGACGCGCGGGTCGTCCTCGTTGCCCTTCTTCACGGCCAGGAAGTTGGCGTACGGGTTGTTCTTGGGCGATTCGATGAGGATGGCGTCCTTGGCGGGCTTGAGGTGCGCCTCGATGGCGTAGTTGCCGTTGACGACCGCGGCGTCCACGTCGTCGAGCGACCGCGGGAGCTGGGCTGCCTCCAGCTCCTTGAACTTCAGGCCCTTGGGGTTGGTGACGATGTCCTTGGGGGTGGCCTCGTTGCCCACACCGCTCTTGAGCTTGATGACCCCGTTGGCGTCCAGCAGCTTCAGCGCGCGGGCCTCGTTGACCGTGTCGCTCGGAACGGCCACGGTGGCGCCCTTCTTGAGCTCGCCGGCCTTCTTCACCTTGTGCGAGTAGAGGCCGAGCGGCTCGAGGTGCACGGTGACGACGGGCACGATGTCGGTGCCCTTCTTCTTGTTGAAGTCGTCCAGGAACGGCTGGTTCTGGAAGTAGTTGGCGCCGACCGAGCCGTCCTGGGTGGAGAGGTTCGGCGTGTTGTAGTCGGTGAACTCCCGGACCTCCAGCTTGAGGCCCGCCTTGTCGGCCAGATGGTCCTTGACGTAGTTGAGTATCTCCGCGTGCGGGACCGGGCTGGCGGCGACGACCAGCGCGCCGTTCTTGTCGTTGGAGGACGAGGGGCTGCAAGCGGCGGCACCGAGGGCGAGCGCGCCGGCGGCGAGAACGGTGGTGACGGTCTTGGTGGTGTTACGCACGAAAAGTGCCTTTCTTCGGGGACGCACGTATCCGCCGCGGGTGCGGAAGCGGAATGACGGGCGGGCGGTACGGGAGGAGGGGGACGGGAGGTGGGTGGGGGCTCAGGGGACCTTGGTCGGCTCCACGGACTCGATCTCGGCGGGCGCGGCCTCCGGCTCCGGGGCCGACACGGGCTTCCCGGCCCGGGACGGTCCGCCGCGCAGCAGCATCAGTCGGGGGGCGACCGAGGAGCGGCCGCGGTGCGACAGGCCGCGGGCGGCGAGGTCGCCCGCGAACTGGATGACCGAGATGACCACCGCGAGAATGGCGACGGTGATCCACATCAGCTTGGTCTCGAACCGCAGATAGCCGTAGCGGACCGCCAGGTCACCGAGGCCACCGGCGCCGACCGTGCCGGCCATCGCGGAGTAGCCGATGAGCGCGACGATCGTGGTGGTCGCGCTGGAGATCAGCGCGGGCAGCGACTCGGGCAGCAGCACCTTGCGGACGACGGTCCAGGTGGAGCCGCCCATCGCCTGCACGGCCTCGACCAGCCCGCCGTCCACCTCGCGCACCGAGGTCTCCACGAGCCGGGCGTAGAAGGGGATGGCGCCGATGGCCAGGGGCACGATCGCGGCCTCGGGGCCGATGGTGGTGCCCACGATCGCGCGGGTGAAGGAGATCAGGGCGACCATCAGGATGATGAACGGCATCGACCGGGCGATGTTGACGATCTGCCCGACGACCTTGTTCACCACGACGTTCTGCAGCACTCCGCCGCGGTCGGTGAGGACCAGCAGCACGCCGAGCGGCAGTCCGCCGACGACGGCGATCACCGCCGACCAGCCCACCATGTAGAAGGTGTCCCAACAGGCCTGCTCCAGCAGGGGCTCCATCTCGGACCAGGTCACTTGGCGCCCTCCTTGAGCAGCGGGGTCGGGTTCGCGCGCGGGCCGTCGGCGATGGCCGCGACATCGACCTGCAGGCCCTGCTCCCGCAGGAAGCCGATCGGAACGACGTTCTCCTCGAACCGGCCGGGCAGCTCGATCCGCATCCGGCCGACCTGGTGGCCGCCGACGGTGTCCATCGCGGCGCCCAGGATCGAGATGTCGATGTTGTACGTACGGGACAGCTGAGAGATGACCGGCTTGGTGGCCGCCTCGCCCTGGAAGGTGACGTCCACGACCGTACGGTCCTCGCTCGAGGCCACCCCGCCGACCGGGAAGAGCTCCTGGGCCAGCTCGGAGCCGGGCGTCGCCAGCAGCTCGCTGACCTTGCCGGACTCCACGATCCGGCCGTCGCGCATCAGCGCGGCCGAGTCACAGATCGTCTTGACGACGTCCATCTCGTGCGTGATGAGCAGCACGGTCAGGCCGAGCTGCTCATTGAGGTCGCGCAGTAGCTGGAGGATCGAGCGGGTGGTCTCGGGGTCGAGCGCGGAGGTCGCCTCGTCCGAGAGCAGCACCTTGGGGTCCCCGGCGAGCGCGCGGGCGATGCCGACGCGCTGCTTCTGGCCACCGGAGAGCTGCGCGGGGTACGCCCTGGCCTTGTCGCCGAGGCCCACCAGCTCCAGCAGCTCAAGGGCCTTGCGGGTGCGCTCCTTGCCGGAGACGCCGAGGATCTCCAGCGGCAGCTCGACGTTGTCCCGCACGGTGCGCGAGGAGACCAGGTTGAAGTGCTGGAACACCATGCCGATACGGCTGCGGGCCTGGCGCAGCGCGGAGCCGGCGCTCTGGCGGCGCCCGGCGAGTGCGGTCAGGTCCTGGCCGGCCACGGTGACCGTGCCGGAGGTGGGGCGTTCCAGGAGGTTGACGCAGCGGATGAGGGTGGACTTCCCGGCGCCGCTCTGGCCGACGACGCCGTACACCTCACCCTCGCGGACATGCAGATCGACGCCGTCGAGGGCGGTGACCTCGCGGCCTCGTGAGCGGTAGACCTTGGTCAGGTCCGTGGTGGTGATCACAGGGTTTCCGTCACTGTTGAGTGCACGGCGGTTGGTGCCGCCGGGCACGGCTCGTTCATTTCGGAACGCGGCAGGGCGGACCCGAGGGGATGCGCGATGTGTGGGCGCGGTTCGGGTTCCGGTGACGCGGGGCGGCGCGGTCCGGCGCGCTGGGCGCACGGGTCCGGCTCAGCCGGTCTCGCTTCGGGGCGCGAGGCTCAGGCGGGGGCCCTCAGCAGTCACACATTCGACACCGACAACGAGCACCGGGCGTGGGGTTCGCCTCGGTCGCAGGGATGCGGCAGCTCGTCGTGGTCATGGCTGCAAGTAAAGCAGACACGTGTACGGGCCCATCAAGCATGTCCGCATAGCGGACGTCCTTGACCGGTCCGTGGACAGTGGGAGAGGTGGCCGGGACCCGTTCAGTCCCGGCAGGTGATCTCCACGCCCCCGTCGAGAAGCCGTGCGGACACGGCCGACAGGTCCTCGACCACGATGTCGGCGACCAGCTCTTCGCGGGCGGTCGTTGTGGTCAACGCCACGGTCCGCATCCCGGCCGCGCGGCCCGCCGCGAGCCCGGCCGGGGCGTCCTCAAAGACCACACAGCGTGCCGGGTCGACTCCCAGCCGCTCGGCCGCCAGCAGGAACGGCTCCGGGTCGGGCTTGCCGCGGGTGATGTCGTCGGAGGTGATCAGCGTTCCGGGGCGTATCGCCACCTCGGCCAGGCGGGCCTCGGCCAGCGGGCGGTTGGCGGAGGTCACCACGGCCCAGCGCGCGGCGGGCAGCCCCGCCAGCAGCTCGGCGGTGCCGGGGAGCAGCTTCACCCCGCCCGGTACGTCCTCCAGCTCCAGCTCGTCGATGCGCGCCCGGGCCCGCGGGGCGCGGTCGGCGGGGAGCAGATCGGCGATGATGTCGTCGGCCGGGCGGCCGTGCAGCTCGACCCGGGCGAAGTCCTCCGCCGGAATCCCCTGCTCCTCGGCCCAGCGGGTCCAGCAGCGATGCACCGAGTCGAGGGAGGAGACGAGGGTTCCGTCGTTGTCGAACAACAGCGCGTCAGCGGAGATCTTCATGAGCCGCAGCGTACGTGGGGGTCACGGAGGCCCTCGGGCGCGGGGCCGAGCGCAGCGCGGGCGGGCGGGCCGATTACCCTCGTCCCATGGTTGTCACTCCCTGTGTGCGCCGCCTTCGGGTGCGCCGCCGCACCGCGCGGAGGTCCCGTTGATCGACGCGCTGACGGTCGCGCTCGGTGTGACCGCGCTCCTTCTCGCCGCGTGGTGCGGCTTCGCCACCTACCGGGACCAGCCGACCAAGGACTGGCACTTCATCGGCATGGCCGTGGTGGCGCTGCTGGCGATCGTGCAGTTGGTCATAGGGGTGGTGCGGCTGGCGGGCGGCGCCGACCCGCAGCAGGGGGTGGCCATCTTCGTGGCCTATCTCATCGGCTCGGCGCTCGCCGTGCCGGTCGCGGCGTTCATGTCGCTCACGGAGCGGACCCGCTGGGGATCGGCGACGGTCTCCGCGGCGGCCGTGGTGCTGGCCGTGCTCGAGGTGCGGCTGTACGACATCTGGGGAGGCGTCGGTGGCTGATGCACGGGAGGCACGGAAGGCGCAGCAGGCGCGGGAGACACGGGAGGCGTCGGTGACCGAGGACTCGGCGGCCGGGACGACGGCCGGAAAGCCGGAACCGGCCGCGCGCACCGGGCTGGGGCAGGGCCCCGGGCGGCTGTTGGTGCTGCTCTACGGGGTCTTCACCGTGGCCGCCGCGTCCCGCTCGATCTACCAGCTCATCGCCCAGTACCAGGAGGCCCCGCTCGCCTACATCCTCTCGGCGGTCTCCGCCGTGGTGTACGCGTTCATCACGGTCTCGCTGGTGCGCGGCGGCGAGGGCGCGCGCAAGGCGGCGATGGTCTGCTGTGCGGCGGAGCTGGTGGGGGTGCTGACGGTGGGGACCTGGACCCTTGCCGACCCCTCGGCCTTCCCCGACCAGACGGTGTGGTCCGACTACGGGATGGGCTATCTGTTCATCCCGATCTTCCTGCCGGTCACGGGCCTGCTGTGGCTGCGCAAGGCCCGCCGGGGCGCACCGGATGCGACGTCGCGGGCCTGACCGACACCTCGGGCCTGCCCACGCCTCGGGCCCGACCCACGCCTCGGGCCCGCCGAGGCTCCGCCCCTGAGCCCGGCCCTCGGTCGCCGGCCGGGCTGGCAGTCCAGCCCGGCCGGCGACCTCAGGCCACGGCCTAAGCGCTGGCGGCGTACGCGGCGGCCGTGGCGTCCTTCTCCAGGGTCACCAGGCTCAGCCGGCGGTTGACCTCCTCGGTGCCCACCTGGGCGTAGCCGTAGCGGCGGTACAGCCGCAGATTGCCCTCGCTGCGGTGGCCGGTGAACAGCCGGTACCGCTTGGCGGCCCGCTCCTCGGTCAGCCGCTCCTCGATGGCCGCGAGCAGCCGTCCGCCCAGACCGTGCCGCTGCATCCGCGGGTGGACGATCAGCTTGCCGATGGCGGCGGTCCCCTTGTCGTCGACGACTCCGCGGACCGAGCCGACGACCTCCGCGCCGAGCCGGGCGACGAGCACGCAGCCCCCGCTCAGTTCGGCGCGCAGGTCGTCGAGCGACTGCGTCAGCGGTTCGATCGAGTAGTCGCCGTAGAGCTCCGCCTCGCCCTGGTAGCACAGATACTGCAGCTTCAGGATCTGCTCGGCGTCGTCCGCGGTCGCCGCGGAGATGGTCACGCTCATGCCCATGTGCGCATGCCTCCCCTATTCTCAGTCCCCCGGTCGCGGTGAGGGTAGGAGTGCGACCGGGGGTTCATGGCCTGGGTGGAGGCGCCGCATGGTGGGCGTCCGCCTCCGAGGCGCCGGTTGTCTATCGCTCCTTTCCCCAAGGTTCAGGAGCCGCAACCTCCGCCGTGAGCATTCTGCGCAGGCAAGCCAGACATCGGGAACGTACCGGGCCCAGACTGCCCTGTGACATTCCCAACTGGCGCGCGATCTCGCGGTACGTGAGGTCGGAGCGGGAGAGCATCGCCGCGAGCAGCGCGGGGCAGCGGCCGGGCAGCCGCCGCACCGCCGCGCGCAGCGTCCGGCGGGTCTCCGCGGTCAGTACGGCGTGTTCGGCCGGGTGGGACTCGGGGCCGCTGAGCGGGCCGCCGGCCATCGGGTCGTACGGCACCTCGCGGCGCGCCCGGCGCCTGGCCCCGCGCACCTCGGCCCGTACGGCACAGCGCAGCCAGCGGGCGGGGTGGGGCGGCGGTCCGGTGTCCCGGGTGCGTTCCAGCAGCCGTAGCCAGACGGCCTGTTCGAGTTCGGCGGGCTCGACGCCGACGCCGTATGCCTCGGCCGCCGCTTCGGCGGCCAGCAGCGGGCCCAGTTGCTTCACAAGGTCCATGCCGGGCGGGACGAGGCCGGGTCGTGGGGTGGTTGCCGGGTGACGGTGGTCTCACCCGACCGGGGAAGCGGCGGGGCCGCGCCTTGACGCTCGCGCGGCCCCGCCGTCACCCACCCGTACGTGCGGAACTACTTGCGGAAGTCCGCCGCCGCGAGGAGGGCGGTGTCCGCGTTGTCGGAGAAGATTCCGTCAATTCCGGTCGCGAAGTATGCCTTGAACGCCCCGAAAGCGTCACCGTAGGCGTTGGGGTCGGTGCCGCGACGGAAGTCGGCCGGGAGGAAGGTGTTCTCGTTGCGCATGGTGTACGGGTGCAGGATCAGCCCCGCCGCGTGCGCGTCCTTCACCACACTGGTCGGCGTGCCCAGCTTGCCGTCCGGCGTCCGGGGGATGATGACCGACAGGTCGGGGCCGATGCCCTGGGCGTAGCTCGCGATCCACTTGAGCCCCTCGGGCTTGACCAGGTCCGCGACCGTACGCGGGTCGTTCGCCTCGACGAAGTCCCAGGGCCGGCTGTCGATGGTGGACAGCAGCACGACGGCCGGGGTGTCCACCAGCTTGCGCAGCCGCTGGATGCTGCTCGGCTCGAACGACTGGAGGAACAGCGCCGAGTCCTTGCGGTGGCGGCCGTAGCGGCGGAGCAGCTTGGCCACCCGCTCCTCGAGGCCGAGGCCCAGCTTGCGGAAGTAGGTGGGGTGCTTGGTCTCCACGTACAGCCACACGCGGCGACCGCGCCTGCGGCCCTCGCGCTCGGCCCACTGGAGCACCTCTTCGAAGGTGGGCACCTCCCAGCGGCCGTCGTAGAGGGTGTTGCGCTGGCGGTTGCCCGGGATGCGCTCCTTGGCGCGCAGCGTCTTGAGCTCGGCGAGGGTGAAGTCCTCGGTGAACCAGCCGGTGAGCTTGGTGCCGTCGACCGTCTTGGTGGTCTTGCGGTCGGCGAACTCCGGGTGCGCGGAGACGTCCGTGGTGGCCGTGATGTCGTTCTCGTGGCGGCAGACCAGATGGCCGTCCTTGGTGGGGACCAGGTCCTGCTCGACGATGTCCGCGCCCATGTCCAGGGCGAGCTGGTAGGAGCCGAGGGTGTGCTCGGGCCGGTAGCCGCTGGCGCCGCGGTGGCCGATCACGGTGGGAACCGGCAGCTCATGGCCCCGGCCGGACGTCTCCGCGGCGACCGCCGCGCCCGGCGCCGTCTGCGTGCCCGCGGCCGTCGCCGTGCCCGCACCGCTCAGCGCCACCGCTCCCGCACCGAGGGCCGCGGCCCCCAGGAGGGCGCGCCGTCCGGGCTGTTGCTCCCGCTCCATCAGCACTCCTTGATGTGGTGTTCAACACCTGTCAAATCCAGTCAGAAGATGGGCTGATGGTAGGCGTGGGCGGCTTTCCCGCGGGAGACATCGGACGAAACGCGGGGGAAACGGGGGTCAACACTGCGTACCAGGTGGGTGAACCTGGTGTGCGCCGGGGCGCAACCGGCGAGTATCGTCCTCATCGGCGCTCCGGTGCGGTACGAGGTTGACGGACCGTACAACGGTGCGTCCCAGACCTTGACCCCGACCGGAGGGCCCGTGTCCCGATTCGCGTTTCTGAAGGCAGTACTCGGTCCGCTGATGCGCCTGATGTTCCGCCCACGGGTCGAGGGGGCCGAGGGCATTCCGGGCTCGGGCCCGGTGATCCTCGCCGGAAACCATCTCACCTTCATCGACTCGATGATCCTGCCGCTGGTCTGTGACCGTCAGGTCTTCTTCATCGGCAAGGACGAGTACGTCACGGGCAAGGGCCTCAAGGGCCGGCTGATGGCCTGGTTCTTCACCGGCGTCGGCATGATCCCGGTGGACCGGGACGGTGGACGCGGCGGCGTCGCGGCGCTGATGACGGGGCGCCGGGTACTGGAGGAGGGCCGGGTCTTCGGCATCTACCCGGAGGGCACCCGCTCCCCCGACGGCCGCCTCTACCGCGGCCGTACCGGTATCGCCCGCCTCGCGCTGATGACCGGCGCGCCCGTGGTGCCGTTCGCGATGATCGGGACCGACCGGATCCAGCCGGGCGGCAAGGGGCTGCCGCGGCCGGGCCGGGTGCAGGTCCGCTTCGGAGAGCCGCTGGAGTTCACCCGCTACGAGGGCATGGACCGCGACCGCTATGTGCTGCGGGCCGTGACCGACGAGGTGATGAGCCACGTGATGCGGCTGTCGGGTCAGGAGTACGTGGACATCTACGCCACGAAGGCGAAGGCAGCCGCCTGACGTTTGGGGCTGACCGCGGCGGTCCGGTGTTCGGGCCGCCACGGTGGTGTGCCGGGGGGCGCCGAGGTTCCGCGGCCGGGCGGCGGTTCGGTCCGCGGCGGTTCGGTCCGCGACGGTTCAGGTTGCGGCGGTTCGGGTTGCGGCGGTTCCGCCTCCGGTGGGCCGCCCGGGGAGGTGTCTCTCGGCGAGCCGCCACCCCACCCGTTCGGGCGAATCCGCGGCCTGCGCTCCGGCCAAACCGCCGTCACATGGCGTTCCGGCCAACCTGCCGGGCGCGGCGAGCTGTCGGCTCCGGTCGGCCTGGTCCGTCGGCATCGAGAGCGGAAGATCTGATTCCGCTACCCGCTGGTCACCACCGGGCCCGGCCACTATGGTGCCGCGGGTGACCACGATGACCGTGCCCTCCCCCGACTTCGTGACGCTGCGCGGTCGGCGATTCGCCCTGACCGATTTCGGCGGACCGGGCGATCCGGTGCTGGCCCTGCACGGCCACTTCGGCCGGGGCAGGATGTACGCGCCCCTGGCCGCCGCCCTCGCCCCCGAACGGCGGGTGATCGCCCTCGATCAGCGGGGCCACGGGCTGACCGGCGGCGGTGGCCCGTTCACGCTGGACGAGTATGTGGCCGATGCCGCCGCGCTGCTGCGGGAGCTGCACCTGGGCCCGGTCCCGGTCGTCGCCCACTCCACCGGCGCGGTCGGCGCGTACGCCCTGGCCGCCCGCCATCCGGACCTGGTGAGCGCGCTCGTCGTCGAGGACATCGGCGCGGTGACGGACCGTCCGGTGGTCAGCCATCCGGTGCTCGATGTCTCGGGGTGGCCGACCTGGGCCGTGGACCGGGAGAAGCTGCGCGCCGACATCGAGTCCCGGGGCATTCCGGACGCCTCGTACTTTCTCGACAGCGCCGAATGGGACCCCCAAACGGGCGGCTGGCGGCTGCTGTTCGAGCCCAGCCATATGATGGCGTCCCAGCAGGCCATGTGCGGCGACTTCTGGGACGACTGGCTGGGCTCCTCCTGTCCCGCGCTGCTGATGCGCGGCGAGCACAGCTCGCTGCTGCCGCCGGGCCACGCCCACGAGATGGCCACCCGCCGCCCCAACACGAGGCTCCTCGAATTCGCCGGGTGCGGTCACTGGATCCACGATGACGCGCCCCAGCCGTACGCCCGCGCGGTCCGTTCGTTCCTGAGCGCGCTGTAGCCCCGCGGCCCGAACCGCCCCGATCCGTCAGGACCAGGGCAGCTCGGAACGGTGGTGCCAGTATCCCTCCGGGCTTTCGGCCAGCCGCTCCAGCTCGGTGAGCTGACGCTCGTCCAGGCGGAGGTCGGCCGCGGCCAGGTTGGAGCGCAGCTGGGCCGTGGTGGCGGCGCCGGAGAGGACGACGCCCACCCAGGGCCGGTGCAGGACCGCGGCCAGCGCGACGGCGTCCAAAGTCGCGCCCGTCTCCTCGGCCACCTGACGCAGGGCGGCCGGAAGCCGCTCGGCCGCCTCGGTGAGGCGGCCGTTGGCCACGGCTTCCTTGACGATGACCGCACGGCCCGCCGCATGGGCCTCGGCCAGCGCCGCCCCGGCCGACGGCTCCAGCAGGTTGTACGTGGACTGGACGGTACGGAAGAGCGGGCGCCCGTCGACCTCCACGGCCAGTGCGGCGCGGATCGCCTCGGCCTGGCGCGGACCGCTGGTGGACACGCCGACCGTCACCCCCTCGGCGGCCAGCTCCGCCAGCCGCGTCTGAAGTTCGCGGTCGGTGAGGGCGGGGCTGTCGGGGGTCACCGAGTGGATCTGGTAGAGGTCCAGCCGGTCGCCGAGCAGCGCGTCGGTCAGCCCGCGCTGCCGCTCGAAGGTCTGGACGCCATGGTCCTTGACCTCATGGGTCTCGGCGTCCGTACGCCAGTCCGCGACATACGTATAGCCCCACTTGGAGCCGACCACCACATGCCGCGCGGCGTCCGGGCGGTCGCGCAGCCAGTCGGCGAGGAACTCCTCGGCCCGGCCGTAGGAGCGCGCCGCGTCCAGATAGCGCACCCCGGCGGCGTAGGCGGCGTCCAGCAGCTCATGGCTGCGCTGCCGCATCACCTCGACCGGGCGCTCGGCCGGGAGGTCCCGGTCCCGGCCGAGGTTGATATAGGCGGGGCGGCCGACCGCGGCCAGGCCGAACCCGATCCGGGCCGCCCCCGCCCCGGGGGCCGCGATCTTCGCGAGTCGTTCGAAACCCATGGCTTGGTCCCCACCTCTCCCTGATGAGCTGATGTTCAGCGCTTGGCGCCCGCCCATGCGTACTGAGCGGTCAGGTCCTCCTTGACCTCCGCGAGCTGGGCCCGCACCGCCACGGGGGCGGTGCCGCCGCGGCCGTCGCGCGCGGCCAGCGCGCCCGGCACATTGAGAACGCCGCGGACCTCGGGCGTCAGATGCGGGGAGATCTTGGCGAACTGCTCGTCGGTGAGCTGGTCGAGCTCGATGCCCGTCAGCTCGCACTCCTTGACGCATTCCCCCGCGACCTCGTGTGCCACCCGGAACGGCACGCCCTGCCGCACCAGCCATTCGGCGATGTCGGTGGCCAGCGAGAACCCGGCCGGGGCCAGCTCCTCCATGCGCTCGCGGTTGACGGTCAGGGTCGCCATCATCCCGGTGAAGGCCGGGAGCAGCACCTCCAGCTGATCGCAGGAGTCGAAGACCGGCTCCTTGTCCTCCTGGAGGTCGCGGTTGTACGCGAGCGGCAGGGCCTTGAGCGTGGCCAGCAGTCCGGTGAGGTTGCCGATCAGCCGGCCGGACTTGCCGCGCGCGAGCTCCGCGATGTCCGGGTTCTTCTTCTGCGGCATGATCGAGGAACCGGTGGAGAAGGCGTCGTGGAGGGTGACGAAGGAGAACTCCTTCGTGTTCCAGAGGATGATCTCCTCCGCGATCCGCGACAGATCGACGCCGATCATCGCGGTGATGAACGCGAACTCGGCGACGAAGTCACGGGAGGCCGTGCCGTCGAGCGAGTTGGCGGACGAGCCCCGCTCGAAGCCGAGGTCGGCCGCGACCGCCTGCGGGTCGAGCCCCAGCGAGGACCCGGCCAGCGCGCCCGAGCCGTACGGCGAGACGGCGGTGCGCTCGTCCCACTGCCGCAGCCGCTCCGCGTCCCGCGACAGCGCCTGGGCATGGGCGAGGACATGGTGGGCGAAGAGCACCGGCTGGGCGTGCTGGAGGTGGGTGCGGCCGGGCATCGCGACATCGGGGTGCGCCTCCGCGAGCCCCACCAGGGCCTGCTGGAGGTCGGCGATCAGCCCGCCGATGATCCGGGCGTGGTCGCGCAGATACATCCGGAAGAGGGTGGCGATCTGGTCGTTGCGGGACCGTCCGGCCCGCAGCTTGCCGCCGAGGTCCGGGCCGAGCCGCTCCAGCAGCCCGCGCTCCAGCGCGGTGTGCACGTCCTCGTCGGCGATGGTGCCGGTGAAGTCGCCGGAGGCGACATCGGCCTCCAGCCGGTCCAGGCCCGCCAGCATCCGCTCCAGCTCATCGGCGGTGAGCAGCCCCGCCGTGTGCAGCACCCGGGCGTGGGCGCGGGATCCGGCGATGTCGTACGGCGCCAGGCGCCAGTCGAAGTGCACGGAGGCGCTGAGCTTCTCCAGTGCCTCGGACGGGCCGTCGGCGAAGCGGCCGCCCCAGAGCCGGACGTCGCCGCTGTTGCCGTTGCTCACGCTGTTGCTCCTCAGGCCAGGGGGTGTGCGACCGCCTCCCCGCCGCGGGGCGGGGAGGCGGCTTCGATGTGGTCGCGCACGTCTCGTACGTCGCCGTACGTCTCGTACGCGGGTTTACGTCTGGTACGCAGGCTACTGCTGCAGATCCCGCTTCGCGGCGATCTTGCTGGACATCCCGAAGATCTCGATGAAGCCCTTGGACAGCGACTGGTCGAAGGTGTCGCCGGAGTCGTAGGTCGCCAGGTTGAAGTCGTAGAGCGACGCCTGCGACTTCCGTCCGGTGACGACGGCCCGGCCGCCGTGCAGGGTCATCCGGATCTCGCCGGAGACCTGCTCGTTCGCCTCGGCGATAAAGCCGTCCAGCGCCCGCTTGAGCGGCGAGAACCACAGACCGTCGTAGACCAGCTCGCCCCAGCGCTGCTCGACCTGCCGCTTGTAGCGGGCCAGCTCGCGCTCGACGGTGACGGCCTCCAGTTCCTGGTGGGCGGTGATCAGCGCGATGGCGCCGGGCGCCTCGTAGACCTCCCGCGACTTGATCCCCACCAGCCGGTCCTCGACCATGTCGATCCGGCCGACGCCCTGGGCGCCCGCCCGCTCGTTGAGCCGCTGGATGGCCTGCAGCACGGTGACCGGCTCGCCGTCGATCGCGACGGGGACACCCTTGTCGAAGGTGATGATCACCTCGTCGGCCTCGCGCGGGGTGGCCGGGTCGGCGGTGTACTCGTACACGTCCTCGATCGGCGCGTTCCAGATGTCCTCCAGGAAGCCGGTCTCCACGGCCCGCCCGAAGACGTTCTGGTCGATCGAGTACGGGGACTTCTTGGTGGTCGCGATCGGCAGGCCCTTGGCCTCGCAGAAGGCGATCGCCCTGTCCCGGGTCATCGCGTAGTCCCGGACGGGCGCGATGCAGGTCAGATCGGGTGCGAGGGAGGAGATGCCCGCCTCGAACCGCACCTGGTCGTTCCCCTTGCCGGTGCAGCCGTGGGCGACGGTCCCGGCGCCGTGCTTACGGGCGGCGGCGACCAGGTGCTTCACGATCGTGGGCCGGGACAGCGCGGACACCAGCGGGTAGCGGTCCATGTACAGCGCGTTGGCCTTGATCGCCGGAAGGCAGTACTCCTCGGCGAACTCGTCCTTCGCGTCCGCGACCTCCGCCTCGACCGCCCCGCAGGCGAGCGCGCGCTTGCGGATGACGTCCAGGTCCTCCCCGCCCTGGCCGACGTCCACGGCGACGGCGACGACCTCGGCGCCCGTCTCCTCGGCGATCCAGCCGATGGCGACGGACGTGTCCAAGCCGCCCGAGTAGGCGAGTACGACGCGCTCGGTCACGGGTGCCTCCTTACGGTCCATTGACGATCCATGCATGCCTAGGCATAAGTATGCACTGGACCGCATGGTTCGTCAAAGCGAGAGGCGGCGCGAGCCGCGGCGCGTGGTCGCGAGCCTGCAATACAGCGCCATACGATGCGATACGCTGCTTTACACTGGACCCATGAAAACCATCACGCAGCGCGAGCTGGCGGCCCGCTCCAAGGCGGTACTCGATGATGTGGAAGCGGGCGAGACGTACCACGTGACCAGGAACGGCGTCGAAATCGCCGAGGTCCGCCCCCTCGAGACCCGTCGCCGTCGCTTCGTCCCCGTCGAGGAACTTCAGCGCGAGTGGCGCAACGCCCCGCGCGTGGATCACGCCGCGATGCGGGCCGAAGCCGATGCCTTCTTCGGCGACGAGGACCGAGTCGGCGAACAGGATGACCCGTGGGGGAAGCCAGGTGGCTGAACAGGTGACGGAACAACGGCCGCAGGGTCTGCTGGACACCTGCGTCGTCATCGATCTCGTGGACATCCCCTCGGACCGGCTCCCGGTCGAGGCTGCCGTCCCCTCCGTGGTCCTTGCCGAGCTGACCCAAGGCGTCGCCATGGCCACTGATCCGGTGGAGACGCTCACCCGAGCACAGCGCGTGGCCGACATCGAGGCGCGTTTCTCCACCGTCCCCTTCGACCGGGAAGCGGCCCGCCGATACGGCACCATGGTCGCCCTGACCCTCAAGGCCAACCGCAATCCTCGCCCGCGCCGCATGGACCTCATGATCGCTGCCACCGCCGCCGCGCACGGACTGCCGCTCTACACACGGAACCCGGACGACTTCAAGGGCTTGGAGAGCGGCCTTGAGGTCATCTCCGTCTGACCGGGCTCGCGGACCGCTCGTCCTGCCGACGGGGTGATGTCACCATGGTCGGTGCCGGGGAGACATAGCTGCGGACCGAAGGGGAGTCGGCGCCCGTGGAGAAGAAGCAGATGATGGTGCTCGGCGCGATCGTGGTGGGGGTGATGGTGATCAACAACCATGGTGACGGCAACACCCGCGACGGCAAGTCGCCGAATCCGCATCAGACGGCCCGGTACCCGGTCCACTTCGAGAAGAAGAAGGACGACGAGGAGGGCACCAAGAACGGGAAGGGCGCCAAGAAGCAACCCAAACCGCGCTCTACGGTGTCCTACCCGATCAAATTCGACCGTCGCTGAGATCGATCGCGGTTCCCCGACGGGTGGAACGCGGCGACGACTCCCGCCCGCCCAGGGCCGTTCATGGCGCCGTGGGACGACGTTCGGAACCGGAACGCACGCTGACCGCCATGAATCACCTGAATACTGCCCCCAGTCGACGCCGATTCCTCGCCGTGGCGGCCGGCCTCGGCGCCACGGCCGCCGCCGGGACGTCCGGGGTGGCGGCCGCCGCCCCGGGTCCGCGACGGCTGCGCGTGGCCACGTTCAACATCCACCACGGCGCGAGCCCCGCCGACGTACTGGACCTGGAACGCGTCGCCCGGGTGATCCAGGACCTGCGGGTGGACGTCGTCGGCCTGCAGGAGGTCGACCGGTTCTGGAAGCGCAGCGGCTTCGTGGACCAGCCCGCCTGGCTGGGCGAGCGGCTGGGGATGCATCACGCCTTCGGCGCCAACCTCGACTTGGACCCGGAGGAGCCCGGGCGGCCGCGCCGTCAGTACGGCACCGCGGCGCTCTCCCGCGGGCCGATCCGGTCGTGGACCAACACCCATCTTCCGCTCGTCCCCGGCCATGAGCAGCGCGGTCTGCTCCAGGCCACGCTGGATGTGCGCGGCAGCCGCGTCGACTTCGCCGTCACGCATCCTGCAGCACGACGACAACAAGGAGCGCGAGCGGCAGGCCGCCCGGATCGTCGAGCTCCTGGGGTCCTCCCCCGAACGCACCGTCCTGGTCGGTGACCTGAACGCCACGCCAGAGACCCCGGAGATCGGGATCCTGACCGGCGCGCTCGACGATGTGTGGCCGCGGGCCGGCAGCGGCGACGGCTTCACCTACGACGCCCTCAACCCGCACGCCCGGATCGACTTCCACCTCGCCTCCCGCGACCTGCGCCCGCTCACCGCCCAGGTGGTCACGGCGGACCCGGAGGCGTCCGACCACCTGCCGGTGGTGAGCGACCTGGAGATGCCCGTACGCCGCCACCGCCGGTGAATCCCGGAACCTGTGATTCCGGGCCCGAACCTGTGAACCCCGACCGAAACCTGTGAATCCCACCGGCCGTTGAGTCATCCCGCGCTCGCGGCCGTATTCCCTTGCGCCGGAGCCCAAGGGAAGGGGACAGGCCGTGACGACGCTTTTGAACAGCCGGGCCGGGCGGCGGCAGGCCATGCGCCGCATCCAGCCTCGCCGTTCGCCGGCCGTGCCGTTGATCCTGCTCAGCTGGGCCGGCGCGGCGGCTGTGCTGTCGCTGTGGTGGCAGAACACTCCGAACGTCGAGGGCACCGCACAGTGGCTGACTCACGCCGGGCGGCTCAGTGGGCTGCTCGGCGGCTATGTTCTCGCCCTCGTCGTCCTGCAGATGGCGCGCGTTCCGGCGCTGGAGCGGCGGGTGGGGTCGGACCGGGTGGCGCGGTGGCACGCGATGAGCGGGCGGTACGCGCTGTGCCTGATCGTGGCGCATGTCGGACTGATCATCGCGGGATACGCGGAGCAGGCCGGCACCGGCTTCGTCGACCAGTCGGTGACCGTGGTCACGGACTACCCCGACATGATCAAGGCGACGGTCGGCACCGCGATACTGGTGGTGATCGGGCTGATCTCGGCGGGGATGGTGCGCCGCCGGATGCCGTACGAGGTCTGGTACTACCTGCATCTGCTCACCTACGCCGCGGTCTTCCTGACGTTCTGGCACCAGCTCGCGACCGGTGCCGAGTTCGTCGGGAACAAGACCGCGGAAACCGCCTGGTACGCGCTGTACGGCACGGTCACCGCGCTGGCGGTCTGGTACCGGCTACTGGTGCCGCTGCGGCTGAATCTGCGGCACCGGATGCGGGTGGAGGCCGTCGTGCCGGAGGCGCCCGGGGTGGTGTCGGTACTGATCAAGGGGCGCAAGCTGCACCGGATCGGGGCGCAGGCCGGGCAGTTCTTCCGGTGGCGGTTCCTCGCGCCGGGCATGCGCTGGGGCTCCCATCCGTACTCGCTCTCCGCGCCGCCCCGGCCGGAGCTGCTGCGGATCACGGTGAAGGCGGTGGGCGGCCACAGCACCGGGCTGGCCTCGCTGCGGCCGGGGACCCGGGTGTGGGCGGAGGGGCCGTACGGCGCGATGACCGCGGCGCGGCGCAGCCGCGGCAAGGTGCTCATGATCGCGGGCGGGGCCGGGATCACCCCGATCCGGGCGCTGTTCGAGACGCTGCCGGGCAAGGGCAGCGACCTCACCCTGCTGTACCGGGCCCGCAGCGTGGAGGATCTGGCGCTGTGGAACGAGCTGAAGCAGATCGCGACCGAGCGCGGAGCCCGGCTGCTGTACGCCGTGAACGGCCCGGACGGCGCCCGGCCGGAGATCACCGCGGAGCGGCTGGGCCATCTGCTCCCCGATATCGAGGACCACGACGTCTATCTGTGCGGCCCGCCGGGCCTGGCCGAGCACGCGTACGGAGCGCTGCGTGAGGCGGGCGTTCCGGATCGCCGGATCCACCACGAATCCTTCGAGCTGTGACCGCCACGTCCGAGTCGTGACCGAGCCGTCCGAGCCGTGACCGAGCCGTTCACGCCGTGACCCAGACATCCGAGCCGTGACCCAGTCGTTCGAGCTGTGACCGAGGGGAAGCCATGAAGAGGAAGCATCCGCTGCGCCGCATCGTCCTGGGCACGGCCGCCACCGTCTCCGGTGTGGTGCTGCTGCTGGCACTGAAGCAGCCCGGTTCCGGGGGCGGTGAGACCGTCGCCCAGAACCAGCCGGGGCAGGCGCCCCCGGTCGCGGCCACGGCACAGCCGGGCGGGGGCGGCGCGGGGGCCGGGGCGGGTGCGGGCGGCGCCCGTACGGTCACCGGCGACGTCGCGCAGACCCAGTACGGCCCGGTCCAGGTGAGCCTCACCGTCAGCGGCGGGAAGATCACCGGCGCACAGGCGGTCAAGACGCCGAACTCCGGGCCGCAGAGCGACCAGATCGCCAAGGACTCCATCCCGAAGCTCAATCAGCAGGCGGTGGCCGCGGCGAAGGTGGATACGGTCTCCGGTGCCACCTATACGAGCGAGGGCTATGCCAAGTCCTTGCAGAGCGCTCTCGACAAGGCGGGTGCCCAATGACGTACCAGACGGACGAACCCGGGCCGCTGCGCCATGTCGAGCACGTCATGGGCACGGTCTTCTCCTTCGACGTACGCGAGGTCGCGGCCGCCGACCGGCCCCGGGTGCAGGCCGCGCTGGACGGGGCCGTGGTGGGGCTGCACCGGGTGGACGAGTTGTTCTCCACCTATCGCCCGGACAGCCAGATCAGCCGGCTGGGGCGCGGTGAGCTGACGCTGTCGCGGTGCGACCCGGAGGTCCGGGACGTGCTGCGGATGTGCGAGGAGGCCGAGCACCGCAGCGGCGGCTGGTTCAGCGCCCGCTACGCCGGTGGCCGGCCCGACCCGACCGGCCTGGTCAAGGGCTGGGCCGTGGAGCGCGCCGCCCGGATGCTGGTCTCCTCCGGCGCCGGGTCGGTGTGTGTGAACGGCGGCGGCGACGTCCAGGTGCACGGCGGCCCCTGGCGGGTGGGGATCGCCGATCCGCTGCGCCGGGGCGAGCTGGCGGCGATCGTGGAGGCGCACGGCGAACTGGCCGTGGCCACCTCCGGCCCCGCCGAGCGGGGCTGCCACATCCTGGACCCGCACACCGGACGCCCCCCGGCGCAGGGTCTGGTCTCGGTCACCGTGATCGCCACCAGCCTGGCCGACGCGGACGCCTGGGCCACGGCGGCCTGCGCGATGGGTGCCGACCGCGCCCGCCCCTGGCTGGGACGGCTCCCCGACGCCGAGGCGTTCGTCATCACCGCCGACGGCTCCACCTGGCACACCAGCGGCTTCGCCCGCTATTCGGCGGAGCTGTGCGTATAGGACGCGGCGGGGCCGTGCGTACGAGACGGCCCCTGAGCGGCCAGGGCCGCCCCTGAGCAGCGCTCAGCCGTCATGCTCGCGGATCGCCTCGGCCAGGACCTGGACATGGCCGTGGTCGAGGTCCTTCACGGCCGTGAGGAGGGTCAACGGGCCGGAGGTGGCCAGGGCGTGGAGGTGGTCGACGGCCTCCTGGCGCTCCGGGGTGGTGAGTTCGGCGCGGTAGCGGCGGGTGAATTCGGGGAAGCGGTCCGGTTCATGGCCGTACCAGCGGCGCAGTTCGGTGGAGGGGGCGGCGTCCTTGGCCCATTCGTCCAGGTGGGCGTCGGCCTTGGCGAGGCCACGGGGCCAGACGCGGTCGACCAGGACACGCGTGCCGTCGTCGGGGTCAGGGGTGTCGTACACCCGGCGGATGCGGATCGCGGGCCCGGTCTCGGACGCTCGCGCGGAGGCTTTCTTGGCGGCCATACGCCCATGGAAGCATCGCCACGGCGGTCACATGCAAGGATAATGCGCCACATGGGAAAGGTGTACGAACGCATCGACGGCAGTCTCCGCACCTTCATCGAAGAGCAGAAGATCTTCTTCACCGCCACCGCACCGCTGGACGGGAACGGCACGGTGAACCTCTCCCCGAAGGGGCTGGCCGGCTCCTTCGCCGTACTCGACGAACTGACCGTGGCCTACCTGGACTTCGCGGGGAGCAACGCGGAGACCATCGCCCATCTGCGGGAGAACGGCAGGATCACCCTGATGTGGTGCGCCTTCACCGGCCCGCCGAACATCGTGCGCGTCCATGGCCGGGGCGAGCCGGTGTTCCGTGACGATCCGCGGTTCGGCGCGCTGCTGGAGCACTTCCCGGGCATCGACGTGGACGCCCACGGGCTGCGGGCGGTCATCGTGGTGACGGCCGAGCTGATCCGGGACACCTGTGGCTTCGCGGTCCCCTTCATGGACTATCGCGAGGAGCGCACGCTGCACGCCTCCCGCTTCCGGCGGGAGGACGACGAATCGCTGGACCGCTACTTCCACAAGAAGGAGCACATCGCCAGCAGCATCGATGGTCTGCCGGGGCTTCCACTGCCGCTGCCGCCACTGAGTTCCACATAGTGGGTGTAGCGACCACATAACGAGACGGTGTTGCGGAAGGCACCTCCGGAAGCGTTCCATCACGCGGTGCGATCCGAATCGAAGAGCTCCGCGGACAACTCCCCGACGACGGCGAGGCAGGCGCCCTCGTCGTCGCCGGAGCCCGCCGCCGCCGACCGGGCGGCCCGGCGGGCCGTCACCGTCTTCCCCGTCCTGGTCCTCGCCGCCGGGGCGGCGGGCCTCGCCACGCCCGGCACCTTCAGCGGGTGGGCGCCGAATGTGCCCTATCTGCTCGGCGTGATCATGTTCTGCATGGGGCTGACCATGACCCCGCAGGACTTCTCGGGTGTGGTCAAGCGGCCGTGGGCGGTGGCCCTCGGGCTGGTCGCGCACTATGTGATCATGCCGGGGCTGGGGTGGCTGATCGCCAACGCTCTCGGCCTCTCCCCCCAGTTGGCGGCCGGAGTCATCCTGGTCGGCTGTGCGCCGAGCGGAACGGCCTCGAATGTGGTGACCTATCTGGCGCGCGGCGATGTGGCCCTGTCGGTCTCGGTCGCCACCGTCTCCACGGTGCTCGCGCCCCTGGTCACCCCGCCGCTGACGCTGCTGCTTGCCGGGGAGTTCCTGCCGGTGGACGCGGGGTCGATGGTCACCGACATCCTCAAGACCGTGCTGCTGCCGGTGGTCGGGGGCTGGTGGTGCGGCTGGTCGCCGGGCGGTACATCCACCGGGTGCTGGGGCTGCTGCCCTGGCTGTCGGCCGTCACCATCGGCGTGATCGTCGCGGTCGTGGTGGCGGCCAGCGCGGACGCCATCAAGTCGGCGGCGGCGCTGGTGCTGCTCGCCGTGGTGCTCCACAACGGGCTCGGCCTGGCGCTGGGCTACGGGGCCGGGAAGGTGGCCCGGCTGGGCGCGCCCGCCAGCCGGGCCATGGCCTTCGAGGTCGGCATGCAGAACTCCGGGCTCGCCGCCTCCCTGGCCGCCGCCCACTTCAGCCCGCTGGCCGCGCTCCCGGCCGCCGTGTTCTCCGTCTGGCACAACGTCTCGGGCGCGGTGGTGGCGGCCTGGATGTCGTACCGAGCCCGCGGGGCGGAGCAGCGGGCGGCCAACGGCTGAGCTGAGCGCTCCGGTGGGAGTGCCCTGACCTGCCGTCGAACGTCCGCGGCGCCGTCGTGGCTGGTCGCGCCCACGCGGCGGAGCCGCACATCGACACAGCCCCGCGCCCCTTCGACGCGCAACCGAAACCTCACCGGACCTCAACGAGCCCGCCTAGCGCTCCTTCTGGGCCAGGCGCAGCAGATGGTCGGCGAGCTGCTGGCCACCCACCGGGTCGCGGCTGATCAGCATGAGGGTGTCGTCGCCCGCGATCGTGCCGAGAATGTCGTGCAGCTCCGCCGAGTCGATGGCCGAGGCGAGGAACTGGGCGGCGCCCGGCGGAGTGCGCAGCACCACGAGGTTGGCCGAAGCCTCCGCCGAGATCAGCAGCTCGGCCGCCAGCCGGGCCATCCGCGCCTCGCTCGCCGACTCGCCGAGCGGGGCGCGCGGCGTGCGGTCGCCGCCCTCGCTCGGCACCGCGTAGATCAGCTCACCGCCGGTGTTGCGGATCTTCACCGCGCCCAGCTCGTCCAGGTCCCGGGAGAGCGTCGCCTGGGTGACGGAGAGCCCGTCGTCGGCGAGCAGCTTGGCGAGCTGACTCTGGGAGCGCACGGCCTGCCGGTTCAGGATGTCCACGATCCGGCGGTGGCGTGCGGTGCGGGTCTGCGGCACGGCCGGTCCGCCGTGGTTGGCGTCCTGCGCGTCGGTGTGCTGCGCCTCGGTCATCGGTGTCGTCAGTCTCCGGCTCGTCGTTCCCCGTCACCCTCGCGTGCGGCGTCCAGAACAGCGGGCAGCTCCCGGAGGAAGGTGTCCACCTCCTCGTCGGCGATGACGAGCGGCGGGGCGAGCCGGATCACATCCGGCGCGACCGCGTTCACCAGGAGTCCCGCGTCCTGAGCCGCCTGCTGCACCTGCGGTGCGAGGGACTCTGTGAGCACGATACCGAGCAGCAGCCCGGCGCCGCGGACCTGGGCTACCAGAGAGTGGTCGAGCGATTCGATTCCGTTACGCAGCCGCTCCCCCGCCCGCTTGACCCGGTCCAGGATGCCGTCGGCGGCGATCGTGTCGAGGACGGCGAGAGCGGCGGCGCAGGCGACCGGGTTTCCGCCGAAGGTGGATCCGTGCTGACCCGGGGTCAGCAGGTCGGCCGCGGGCCCGAAGGCGAGGGTGGCGCCGATGGGCAGCCCGGCGCCGAGCCCCTTGGCGAGGGTGACGACATCGGGCTCGACGCCCTGCGCCTGGTGTTCGAACCAGTGTCCGGTCCGCCCGATGCCGGTCTGGATCTCGTCGAGCACCAGCAGGGTGCCGGTGGCCCGGGTGATCTCCCGCGCCGCCGCCAGATAGCCGGCCGGCGGCACGATGACGCCGTTCTCGCCCTGGATGGGCTCCACGATGACGAGGGCGGTCTCGGTGGTGACGGCCGCACGCAGCGCCGCCACGTCCCCGTACGGCACATGCGTGACGTCGCCGGGCAGCGGAAGGAACGGTTCCTGCTTGGCGGGCTGGCCGGTCAGCGCGAGGGCGCCCATGGTGCGGCCGTGGAAGCCGCCGCTGGCGGCCACCATATGGGTGCGCCCGGTGCGCCGCCCGATCTTGACGGCTGCCTCGACCGCCTCCGCGCCGGAGTTGGAGAAGTACACGCGCCCGGAGCGGCCGAAGAGCTGGAGCAGCCGCTCGGCGAGCGCCACCGGGGGCTCGGCGACGAAGAGGTTGGAGACATGGCCGAGGGTGGCGATCTGGTCGGACACGGCCCGGACGACGGCGGGGTGGGCATGGCCGAGGGAGTTGACGGCGATACCGCCGACGAAGTCGAGGTATTCCGTGCCGTCCGCGTCCCAGACCTTGGTGCCCTTGCCACGGGTGAGCGGGAGGCGGGGGGTGCCGTAGTTGTCCATGAGCGCCCCCTGCCAGCGCTGCTTCAGCTCCGCGTTGCTCACTGGTCCTCCCCCTTGTCGCCCTGGTTGTCCTGGTGTCCCTTGTCGCCCTTGCTGCCCTTGTCCTGCTGGTCGATCACGGTCCCGTCCGGCAGGACCATCGTGCCGATGCCCTCGTCGGTGAAGATCTCCAGCAGGATGGCGTGCGGTACGCGTCCGTCCAGCACCCGGGCGGTGGTGACCCCGTGGCGCACGGCGTACAGACAGCCCTCCATCTTCGGCACCATGCCGCTGGCCAGCTCCGGCAGCAGCTTCTCCAGCTGGCTCGCGGTGAGCTTGCTGATCACATCGTCGCTGTTGGGCCAGTCGGCGTAGAGGCCCTCGACATCGGTGAGCACCACCAGCGTCTCGGCGCCCAGCGCGACGGCGAGGGCGGCGGCGGCCGTATCGGCGTTGACGTTGTAAACTTGGCCCCCTTCATCAAAATCGTCGGCGCTGCGGGCGATGGAGGAGACGACCGGGATCCGGCCGTCGTCCAGCAGGGCCTGGACCGCGCCGGTGTCGATCTCGGTGATCTGGCCGACCCGGCCGATGTCCACCTGCTCGCCGTCGATCTCGGCGAAGTGCTTGGTGGCGGACATCAGATGGGCGTCCTCGCCGGTCATGCCGACGGCGAGCGGGCCGTGCCGGTTGAGCAGCCCGACCAGTTCGCGCTGGACCTGCCCGGCCAGCACCATCCGTACGACGTCCATGGCGTCGTCGGTGGTGACCCGCAGCCCGGCCTTGAACTCGCTCACCAGACCGTGCCGGTCGAGCTGCGCGCTGATCTGGGGGCCGCCGCCGTGGACGACGACGGGGCGCAGTCCCGCGTGGCGCAGGAAGACGACGTCCTGGGCGAAGGCGGCCTTCAGCTCGTCGTCGACCATGGCGTTGCCGCCGAATTTGATCACCACGGTCTTGCCGTGGTGCCGGGTCAGCCAGGGCAGCGCCTCGATGAGGATGCGGGCCTTGGGCAGCGCGGTGTGTTTACGGGCGGTCGGCTCGCTCATGAGGCATACGCGCTGTTCTCGTGGACGTAGTCGGCGGTCAGGTCGTTGGTCCAGATGACCGCCGAGGCGCTGCCCGCGGACAGGTCGGCGGTGATGCGGACCTCGCGGTAGCGCATGTCGACCAGTTCGCGGTCCTCGCCCACCGAGCCGTTCTTGCATACCCAGACGTCGTTGATCGCGACGTTGAGCTGGTCCGGTTCGAAGGCGGCCGAGGTGGTGCCGATCGCGGAGAGCACCCGGCCCCAGTTGGGGTCCTCGCCGTGGACGGCGCACTTGAGGAGGTTGTTACGGGCGATGGAGCGGCCCACCTCCACGGCGTCGTCCTCGGTGGCCGCGCCCACGACCTCGATCCGGATGTCCTTGGAGGCGCCCTCGGCGTCCCCGATCAGCTGGCGGGCGAGATCGGCGCAGACCTCGCGGACCGCCTCGGCGAACTCGGCGGCCTCGGGCGTGACACCGGAGGCGCCGGAGGCCATCAGCAGCACCATGTCGTTGGTGGACATGCAGCCGTCGGAGTCGATCCGGTCGAAGGTGGTGCGGGTGGCGGCGCGCAGCGCGGTGTCCAGCCCGGGGGTGTCCACGTCGGCGTCGGTGGTGAGGACGACGAGCATGGTGGCCAGGCCCGGGGCCAGCATCCCGGCGCCCTTGGCCATACCGCCCACGGTCCAGCCGGCGGGGCTCTGCGCGACGGCCGTCTTGTGGACGGTGTCGGTGGTCCTGATGGCGATGGCGGCCTTCTCGCCGCCGTGCGGGGAGAGCGCCTCGGCGGCCTTGCCGACCCCGGACAGCACCGCGTCCATCGGCAGCCGGACGCCGATGAGCCCGGTCGAGGCGACGGCGACCTCGCCCGCGCTGTGGCCGAGGGCGTCCGCGACCTTCTCGGCGGTGGCGTGGGTGTCCTGGAAGCCCAGCGGGCCGGTGCAGGCGTTGGCGCCACCGGAGTTGAGGACGACGGCCGAGACCTGGCCGCCCTTGAGGACCTGCTCGGACCACAGGACGGGGGCGGCCTTGACGCGGTTGGAGGTGAAGACGGCCGCGGCGGCGAGGCGCGGGCCGGTGTTCACGACGAGTGCGAGGTCGGGGTTTCCGTTCTCCTTGATGCCTGCCGCGACGCCGGAGGCCGTGAAGCCCTGGGCTGCCGTAACGCTCATGGAGCGACTCCGATCGTGGAAAGTCCCAGCTCCTCGGGGAGGCCGAGGGCGATGTTCATGCTCTGCACCGCGCCACCGGCGGTGCCCTTGGTGAGGTTGTCGATGGCGCTGATCACGATGGCGCGGCCGGCCGCCTCGTCATGGGCGACCTGGAGCAGCGCGGCGTTGGATCCGTAGACGGCGGCGGTGGAGGGCCACTGGCCCTCGGGCAGGAGGGTGACGAACGGCTCGTCCCGCAGCGCCTTCTCGTACGCGGCCCGCAGGCTCTCCCCGGTCACCCCGGGCCGGGCCGTGGCGCTGCAGGTGGCGAGGATGCCGCGGGGCATCGGGGCGAGGGTCGGGGTGAAGGAGACCGAGACCCGCTCCCCCGCCGCGGCCGACAGGTTCTGGATCATCTCGGGGGTGTGCCGGTGGCCGCCGCCGACGCCGTACGGGCTCATGGAGCCCATGACCTCGCTGCCCAGTAGATGGGGCTTGGGTGCCTTGCCCGCGCCGGAGGTCCCGGAGGCGGCGACGATCACCGCCTCGGGCTCCAGCAGCCCCGCGGCGTACGCCGGGAAGAGGGCGAGGGAGACGGCGGTGGGGTAGCAGCCCGGAACCGCGATGCGCTTGGTCCCCTCCAGCGCGGTGCGGGCCCCGGGGAGCTCGGGGAGGCCGTAGGGCCAGGTGCCGGCGTGCGGCGAGCCGTAGAACTTCTCCCAGTCCGCCGCCTCCTTCAGCCGGAAGTCGGCGCCGCAGTCGATGACCAGGACCTGGTCGCCGAGCTGCTCGGCGACGGCGGCGGACTGCCCGTGCGGCAGCGCCAGGAAGACCACGTCATGCCCGGCCAGCGCCTCCGCGGTGGTGGGCTCCAGCACCCGCCCGGCCAGCGGAAGCAGATGGGGCTGCAGCCCGGCGAGGGGCTGCCCGGCGTTGGAGTTGCCGGTCAGGGTGCCGATCTCCACCTCGGGGTGGGCGAGCAGCAGGCGCAGCAGTTCTCCGCCCGCGTATCCGCTCGCGCCCGCCACCGCAGCACGTATGGCCATTACCGTCTTCCTCCCTCACACGATGGCATGACTATACGATTGATCGCAGCTTTATGCAAAGCCCGTCTGCGGCCGGCGCTGCGTTGGCGGGACGTGAGTGAGGCGTGAGTGAAGCGTTTCCGACACGTCAGTGGCCCCGGGAAAAGTGGTGTTCACACCGCGGGAAACGTCGCAGAAGACTCCCGCACGAAACGCAGGAGAACCTGATCATGCGTACTTCCCGGATTCGTACCGCCGCCCTGGCCACCGTCACCGCCGCGCTCGCGCTGGGCCTGACCGCCTGCGGCGGCGCCGACGGCGACTCGAAGGCGACGGGCGGCGACAGGGCCGCAGGCACCTCGCAGAGCCGGTCCGCGTCCGACGGGGACGCCAAGGGCGGCGCGGAGCAGGCCAAGACCGGCGGTGACACCAAGACGGGCGAGCGCTCGACGACCGCCTCGGGCGGGTCGGACGAGGTCGCGAACAAGGCCACAACGGCCGCCCAGCAGTGCCGCGGCGACGAGATGATGGTCACCGCGGTGCACCAGCTCGCCGACCAGCAGGGCGACCACCTGCTGATCACCGCGTCGAACGAGGGCGACAAGCCGTGCTGGGTCGCCTCGTACCCGTCCGTGAAGCTGGGCGACGACGACTCCGTACTGCCGCTCTCCAAGAAGGACAACGCGGGCGGCGACAAGCGCATCACACTCCAGCCCGGCAGCACGGCATACAGCGCGGTGAACCTCTTCGACTACGGCTCGGACAACCAGACGGCGCAGTCGTTCGCCATCGCACTGCGCGGCGCGGACGGCCAGGACGGCCCCTTCTACTCCGTCGACAGCAAGGGCGACAAGCCGCAGTTCAGCTGGAACGAGGCCGACGTGCTGAACTGGAGCACCGAGAAGCCGTACGACTTCTGACGGTCACACCGCTCCGCTCAGCCCGGACGCCTCGCGTCCACCGGGCCCAGGTCCGGGCGCTTGGCGGTGTGGCCGTCGCCGGAGGAGCGGCCGCGCAGGCGCCGGGTGAGCCAGGGGCCGAGGAAGGTGGCGGTCCAGCGCAGTTCGGCGGGGGCGGCGCGCCATCCGGTGAGCACGGGCGTCGCCGGCGGGGGCAGCGGGTGGGTCCAGGTGTCGTCGGTGCCGGGGAGGCCGAGGGCGTGGGCGAGGGCGGCGGCGATGCGCTGGTGGCCGAGGGGGCTGGCGTGCAGGCGGTCGGTGCTCCACAGCCGGGGGTCGGCGACGACGGGGTGCCGGCTGGTCTCGGCGACGGTGACGCCGTGGCGCCCGGCGGCTTCGCGGATGCGCTGGTTCAGGGCGACGACGCGCGGGGCGAGGGGGCGCGCCAGCGGGGTGATACGGGCGGGGTCGGGGAAGGTGAGCGTGGCCACGCGGGCGCCCTGGGCGGTGAGCGCGGCGAACATCGCCTCCAGGTGGTGGGCGACATGGTCGGCGTCGAAGCGGGGGCGCAGCAGGTCGTTGACCCCGGCGACGACGGTGGCCAGGTCGGGGCGGTGGGACAGGGCGGGGGCGAGCTGCTCGGTGTGGACCTGCGCGGCGAGGCGGCCCCGTACGGCGAGGTTGGCGTAGGAGAGGCCGGGGTTGTGGTGGGCGAGGTGTTCGGCGAGGCGGTCGGCGAAGCCGCGCAGACCGGTGGCCTCGTCGCCGTCGCCCAGGCCCTCGGTCTGGCTGTCGCCCAGCGCGACGTAGCGACGGTAGGGCGCGTCAGTGCCGGGCATGGGTGTGCTCCCTCTGTCGCAGGACCGTGATCGTGCGCTCGCACCAGTCGCGGTTGCCCTCTTCGAGGGCCAGGCCGCGCAGGCAGGTCAGGTACGGGCCGATGGGGCGGCCGTGGCGAAGGAACTCCTCCTCCGTAAGGTCACCGCGGATTTTCCGCAGCAGCTTGCCGAAGAGGTCGATCTTGGCCCGGGCGAAGGCGGCCCGCTCGGTGAGCTGGTCGATCAGGGTCTCGGTGTCGACGTGGTCGGCGGCCTGGACCTTGACGAGCAGGTCGTCGCGGATGAAGGAGGGCTTCGCGAAGGCGGCCGTGAACTCCTCCAGCTCCGCCAGCCCGGCGTCGGTCACCTGGAACAGTCGCTTGGTGGGGCGGGTCTCCTGGGCCACCTCCCGGCCCGCGATGAGCCCGTCCTTCTCCAGGCGGGTCAGCTCGGCGTAGAGCTGCTGTGGCTGGGCGTGCCAGAAGTTCGCCACGCCGATGTCGAACGCCTTGGTCAGCTGGTATCCGCTGAGCTCCCCGTCGAGCAGCGCTGCCAGCACGGCGTGCCGTAGGGCCATGGGATCGCCTCCTTCATGCCGCTGCCTTCATGCCTCTGCCGCCCGAATGCCTCTGCCGCCGGACGCGGAACCATGGTAGTCATGAAAATGATTAATCACATCCATGACTAGCGAAGGTGGGGCCGCGATGAACGCTGCCGACCGTTTCCGTACCGCCGTCGACAACAAGGACCTGACGGCCCTGGACGACCTGTTCACCGAGGACATCCGCCTCTACAGCCCCGTCAAGTTCACCCCCTTCGAGGGCAAGCCGATGGTGCTCGGCCTCTTCGGGGTCCTGCTGCGCACGTTCGAGGACTTCCGCTACGTCGGCGACTACACCGGCACCGCGCAGACCAGCACCGACGGCACCTCCGCCCCGTCGGCGGTACTGCTCTTCCGCGCCCGGGTGGGCGACAAGGAGATCCACGGCATCGACCTGCTGCACCTCGACGACGACGGCCGGATCAAGGAGTTCACCGTCATGGTCCGGCCCCAGTCCGCCGTCCACGCCCTCGGCGAAGCGGTCCTCGCCGGGCTGGTCGAGGACGGCCTCGCACCGGCGCCCGCGGGCCAGTAGACGCACGTCCTGTCCGTCCGCCACGAAGGCCACGCGGACAGCAGGCGACGTGGGGCCCCAGCGTGCTGGAGCCCCACCTCACCTCATCGTCCGGCGGAACGGGTCAGGAGCCGTCCGCCATCCCCGGGAGTCCCGGAGGTGTGGGGATGGGCAACTTCTTGACGCCCTGCTCGCGCCGCGCCGCGGGCGTACGGCACGTCAGATCCTTCGCCGGGAGACGGCCGGTGGACAGATAGCTGGTGGCCGGCTTGTCCGCGCACGACGTGGTGTAGCCGTAGATACCGTGGCCCTCGCCTCCGGCGACAGTGACCATCCGCGAGCCCTTCATGGCGCGGTGCATACCGCGACCGCTGGCGAGCGGCGTCTGCGAGTCCCACTCGTTCTGCAGGATCAGCGCGCCGACCTTGTTGTCGACCTTGGTGGCGGGCTCGCTGCCGTCCTTCTTCCAGAAGGCGCACGGCTTGATGGTGGATCCGAAGTCGCCGTACAGCGGATACTTCGCCTTCGCCCGCAACGCGTCGCGGCGGTACCGCTCGGGGTCGCGCGGCCAGTCACGGGTGTCGGCGCACACGACGGACCAGAAGGCGGCGGTGCCGTTGTCCGGGGTCGCGGCGCGGCCGAAGGCCGGCTGGGCGGGACGGCTGGGCGCCGTGGACTCGCCGGTGCGGGCCGGAGCCCCGTCGGCGGCCTTCTTCAGCTTGGCGATGGCCTCCGCGCCCTCGCGCACCGTGAAGAACGAGGCGCGGCTGCCGCCGCGGATGTCGTCGCCGGTCAGCTTCTGGCCGTCGAGCTCGATCGGCTCACGGTCGGCCTGGGCGACAAGGTCCCAGAAGGTCTTGCGAACGGCCTCGGGGGTCTTGCCCAGTTTGTAGGTGCTGTGCCGCTGGGCGGTCCACTCGCTCCACCGCGTGAAGGCGGGTTCGGCGCCCTCGGCCCAGATCTGGATCATGCCGCGCCATATCCGTGCCGGGTCCACGGAGCTGTCGAGGACGAATCGGTCGGCACGCCGGGGGAACATCTGCGTGTAGACGGCGCCGAGGTAGGTGCCGTACGAGTACCCGAGGTAGGAGATCTTCTTCTCGCCCAGCACGGCCCGGATGACATCCATGTCGCGCGCCGTGTTCCGGGTGGTGATGTGGCGCAGCGTGTCGCCTTGTTCCTTGTCGCACTTCTCGGCGACGGTACGCGCCCACTTCACGTCCCGGGCGAGCGTCTCGTCCCGGTAGGGGCGTTCCCAGCTCTCCTCGGTGCCGGTCAGACCGCAGGTGACGGGGGAACTCCGGCCAACCCCCCGGGGGTCGAAGCCGATGAGGTCGTACTTCTCCGTCACCGACTTCGGCAGCTCGGTGGCCAGCGAGAGCGGCATGCCGATGCCCGGACCGCCCGGTCCACCGGGGTTGAGCAGCAGCACCCCGCGGCGCTCCGCCGCGGTGCTGGTCTTCATCCGCGATATCGCGACATCGGTCTTCTTGCCGTCGGGGCGGCTGTAGTCCAGCGGGACCTTGATGGTGGAGCACTGGTAGGAGGCCGGAGTGTCACCGGCACAGCGGTGCCAGGCCGGCTTCTGACCGAGGTACGGCTCCAGGGGGTTGCCGGCGGCGGAGGCGGTGGCCGGGGCGAGGGCCGGCACCAGGGCCGCGAGGGTGCTCGCCGCCAGGACATGGACGAATGGTCTGGTTCGCACGTGGGGGGTTCCTTATGGGCAGTCTGTGTTGTGACGCAATCACCCTTTCTCATGGGGCAGTTGGGGAGAAACCCTCGCCAGGATGGGATGGCCTACGCCGCTGGGGGTACGGACCGGCGGGCATATGGCTCTGAAGTCGTACGCCATCGGCCCCCACGCGCGATGGCTTCCGCGGTGGTCGCCCCCGGACAGGAGCCGTGGCGGACAAGCCGCAGCGGACAAAACGAAGCGCCCCGGCCGGAGGTCCGGCCGGGGCGCCGCGGTGCGCCGGGGCGTCAGCCGAGGGTGGCGAGGGCCTGGTTGAGGGTCGCGGACGGGCGCATGACGGCCGCGGCCTTGGCCGGGTCGGGCTGGTAGTAGCCGCCGATGTCGGCCGGGGAGCCCTGGACGGCGAGCAGCTCGTCGACGATCGTCTGCTCCTGGGCGGTGAGCACCTCGGCGAGCTGGGCGAACGCCTTGGCCAGGGCCGCGTCGTCGGTCTGCCGGGCCAGCTCCTGGGCCCAGTACAGGGCCAGGTAGAAGTGGCTGCCGCGGTTGTCGATCCCGCCGACGCGGCGGCTGGGCGACTTGTTCTCGGCGAGGAAGGTGCCGGTCGCCCGGTCGAGGGTGTCGGCGAGGACCTGGGCCCGCGCGTTGCCGGTCTTCTGCGCGAGGTGCTCGAAGCTGACCGCGAGGGCGAGGAACTCGCCCAGGCTGTCCCAGCGCAGGTAGTTCTCCTTGACGAGCTGCTGGACGTGCTTGGGCGCCGAGCCACCCGCGCCGGTCTCGAAGAGACCGCCGCCGTTGATCAGCGGGACGACCGAGAGCATCTTGGCGCTGGTGCCCAGCTCCAGGATCGGGAACAGGTCGGTCAGGTAGTCACGCAGGACGTTGCCGGTGACCGAGATCGTGTTCTCGCCGCGGCGGATCCGCTCGAGGGAGAGCTTGATCGCCTCGACCGGCGAGAGGATCTTGATGTCCAGGCCCTCGGTGTCGTGCTCGGGCAGGTACGCCTTGACCTTCTCGATGAGGTTGGCGTCGTGCGCACGGCCCTCGTCGAGCCAGAAGACGGCCGGGTCGCCGCTGGCGCGGGCGCGGGTGACGGCCAGCTTGACCCAGTCCTTGATCGGCACGTCCTTGGTCTGGCACATCCGGAAGATGTCACCGGCGCCGACGACCTGCTCGATGACCACGTTGCCCGCCTCGTCCAGGACGCGGACGGTGCCCGTGGTGGGGATCTCGAAGGTCTTGTCGTGGCTGCCGTACTCCTCGGCCTTCTGCGCCATCAGGCCGACGTTGGGCACCGAGCCCATCGTGGCCGGGTCGAAGGCCCCGTTGGCGCGGCAGTCGTCGAGGACGGCCTGGTAGATCCCGGCGTAGCTGCTGTCCGGGATCACCGCGAGGGTGTCGTGCTCCTCGCCGTCCGGGCCCCACATGTGGCCGGAGGTGCGGATCATGGCCGGCATGGAGGCGTCGACGATGACGTCGGACGGCACATGCAGGTTGGTGATGCCGCGGTCGGAGTCGACCATGGCCAGCTCCGGGCCCTCGGCCAGCTCGGCGTCGAAGGACGCCTTGATCGCCGCGCCCTCGGGCAGGGCCTCCAGGCCCTTGAGGATGCCGCCCAGACCGTCGTTCGGGGTCAGACCGGCGGCGGCGAGGGCCTCACCGTGCTCGGCGAAGGTCTTGGGGAAGAAGGCCCGTACGGCGTGGCCGAAGACGATCGGGTCCGAGACCTTCATCATCGTGGCCTTCAGGTGCAGCGAGAACAGCACGCCCTCCGCCTTGGCGCGGCCGACCTGCGCCGAGAGGAACTCGCGCAGCGCCGCGACGCGCATCACGGAGGCGTCCACGACCTCGCCCGCCAGCACCGGCACCGACGCGCGCAGCACGGTGGTGGAGCCGTCGTCGCCCGCCAGCTCGATGCGCAGCGAACCGGCCTCCTGGATCACCGCGGACTTCTCGGTGGAGCGGAAGTCGTCGGTGTCCATGTGGGCCACATTGGTCTTGGAATCGGCCGTCCAGGCGCCCATGCGGTGCGGGTTCGCCTTGGCGTAGTTCTTCACCGAGGCGGGTGCGCGGCGGTCGGAGTTGCCCTCGCGCAGCACCGGGTTCACGGCGGAGCCCTTGACCTTGTCGTAACGGGCGCGGATCTCCCGCTCCTCGTCGGTCTTCGGGTCGTCCGGGTAGTCCGGCAGCGCGTAGCCCTGCTCCTGCAGCTCGGCGACCGCGGCCTTCAGCTGCGGGATCGAGGCCGAGATGTTCGGCAGCTTGATGATGTTGGCCTCGGGGGTCTTGGCAAGGTCACCGAGCTCGGCGAGGGCGTCGGGGATGCGCTGGCCCTCTTCGAGGTGCTCCGGGAACTGGGCGATGATGCGCCCCGCCAGAGAGATGTCCCGGCTCTCCACGGTGACCCCGGCCGTCGAGGCGTATGCCTCGATCACCGGCAGGAACGAGTACGTCGCGAGGGCAGGGGCCTCGTCCGTGTGCGTATAGATGATGGTCGAGTCAGTCACCGGGTGCTCCGCTCCACGTCTGCAACATTGCTCGACATCAAGATATCCGGTGCCGGGCGCTTTCCCGAAAGGGCCCTGGGCAGAACGACGCACCCTGGTCACCGCCCGCGCTTCCTGGGATCGTCCCGTCCATGCCGACGACCCTGCGGGGCGCACAGGTGGTGCTGCGCCCCACCGACCCCTCCGATGTCCCCGTCCTGGCCGCGATCCGCGCGAAGCCCGAGGTCTACGCGCGCTGGCGGGGCGGCGAGAACCTGGTGGCGGCGGTGCGCGAGGATCTGGCCGACTCCGGCGCCGAGCACCTGAGCATCGAGTACGGGGGCGCGGTGATCGGCATGATCCAGTGGGCGGCCGAGACCGAGCCGGACTACCGGCACGCGAGCATCGACATCTATCTGGACCCGGCGGTGCACGGGCGGGGGCTGGGCACCGACGCCGTACGCACCCTGGCCCGCCATCTGATCACCGACCACGGCCACCACCGGATCGTGATCGACCCGGCGGCGGACAACGCCGCCGCGATCCGCTGCTACGGCAAGGTCGGCTTCCGGCCCGTCGGCCTCATGCGGTCCTACGAGCGCGGTCCCGACGGTATGTGGCACGACGGTCTGCTGATGGATCTGCTGGCCGAGGAGATCACGGAGGCTCCGTGAGCGCTGCGGTCACACCCCCGTCCACGCGCAGCCGTCACACCCCGTCCACGCGCGGCCGTCACACCCCGTCCACGCGCAGCCGCCACTCGCCCGGCCGGCCGGTGAGGGTGACCGTGGAGAGCGGGCGTATGTCGACGTTCCAGTAGCAGTGCGGCGGCGCCTTGATCGCGTACATCAGGGCGGCGCGGACCACCCCGGGGTCGGCGACGGCCACCATCTTGGCGTGGTCCTCGGCCGGGCGCGTGTCCAGCCAGCCGCCGATCCGCATGATGAACGCGTGCAGCGACTCCCCGCCGTGCGGGACCGAGCGCGGATCGCCGAGCCAGGCCTCCACCTCGCCCGGTTCGCGCGCCATCACATCGGCGAGGGAGCGGCCCGCCCAGCGGCCCATGTCGCAGTCGCGCAGGGCGAGTTGGACCAGCGGGGTGAAGCCCAGCGCATCGCCGGTCTCCCGGCTGCGGGCCGACGGCGAGCAGTAGCGCAGCTCCGCCGCGGCCAGCGGTACGAGCGCGGGGGCCGCGCGCTCGGCGGCGAGCCGGCCCTCCGGATCCAGCGGCCGGTCGTCACCGAAGCGCTCCCCCAGCCGGGAGGAGCTGCGACCGGCGGCGACCAGCGTCAGCCGAAACGTCATCCCGGCATCGTACGGTCACGGCCACGGCTCCAGGACCCCTAACCAGGAGAAGAGCAGGGCCTTTCGGTGTGCGCCGGGTCACCGGGCGGCTCGAAGCGGCCGTCTCATGAACACCGTGCGCATCGTGGGTGGCGGGCAGGATGCGAACGCCCTGAAGGGGCGCGGGGCCGCGTCGATGTGCGGCTCCGCCGCATGGCAGGGGCTTTGCCCCCTTGACGCCGGGACCCGGGGCGGAGCCCCAGTTGCGGGAAGGGGCGGGAGGGGAACAGCCCGCCGCAGGCGGCAAGCCCCGTCGGGCACCCGCTACGCCCTCCCGAGCACCTCGCCCCACGCGGTGCGCAACCGCCGTACGCCCTCGGCCAGTTCGCCGACGCCCGCCACCGAAGCGAAGCTCAGCCGCACATGCGGCGCGGGCGGTTCGGCGCAGAAGTACGGGCCGCCGGGGGCCACGGCGACCCCGGCACGCAGCGCGGCGGAGTCCAGCGCGGTCTCGTCGGTGCCCTGGGGCAGCCGCAGCCACAGGTGGTAGCCGCCGGGCGGGACATACCGCAGCTCCAGGGCGGGCAGCTCGCGCCGTACGGCGGTGACCAGCGCCTCGCGACGGGTGCGCAGCTCGGCGGCCACGTTGCGCAGATGGCGGGGCCAGGAGGGGGCGCCGACCAGTTCGAGGGCGGCCTCCTGGAGCGGGCGGGGCACGAAGAAGCTGTCGACGACCTGGATCGCGCGCAGCCGCCCCAGCGCGGGACCGCGGGCGGCGAGCGCGCCCACCCGCAGACTGGGCGAGGTGGCCTTGGTGAGCGAGCACACATGGACCACCACCCCGTCGGGGTCGTCGGCGGCGAGCGTGGCGGACAGCGGGGGCGCGTCCTCGTGGACGAGCCGGCGGGCGAAGTCGTCCTCGACCACGAACGCGCCCGCCTCACGGGCGATCCGGATCACCTCGCGGCGCCGCTCGGGAGCGAGCATCGCCCCGGTGGGGTTCTGGAACAGCGGCTGGCAGACGAAGACCCGGGCGCCGGTCGCCCGCAACGCCTCGGCGAGCAGCTCGGGCCGGACCCCCTCGGCGTCCACCGGCACCGGGACGGGCCGCAGCCCGGAGGCGCGGGCGGCGGCGAGCACCCCGGGGTAGGTCGGGGATTCGACGAGGACGGGCGCACCGGGCGGGGCGAGGGCGCGCAGTGCGCAGGTGAGCGCGGACTGGCCGCCCGCGGTGATCAGTACGTCGGCGGCGCCGAGGGTCCCGCCCGGGCCGCCGATCTCGCGGGCGAACCAGGCGCGCAGCTCGGGGAGCCCCTCCACCGGCGGGCGGTCCCATGCCCCGGGCCGCCGTCCGGCGCGGGCCAGCGCGGCGGACAGCGCCCGCTCCGGCTGGAGCGAGGAGTGCAGATAGCCGTTGTTGAACTCCAGGATCCCGGGCGGTGGGGCGGCGAGCGTGGCCAGGACGCCGGAGGCGTCCACCGAGCGCCGCACCGGCTCGCCGGCCGTCTCCACGCTCAGCGCGACCTCCTGCCAGGAGGTGTCACCCGGCCGGAGCGCCCCGGCGGCGGGCCGGTCGGCGCGGAAGGCACCGGCGCCGGGGCGGGTGACCACCAGCCCTTCGGCGGCGAGTGCGGCGAGGGCGCGGGAGACGGTGACCGGGCTCACCCGGTGGCGTTCGACCAGGGCACGACTGGACGGCAGCTTCTCTCCGGGTGAGTAGCGGTCCAGCTCCTTCCGCAGCGATTTCGCGAGTTCGGCCACGCTGCTACGCTGTTCCATGACAGCACAGGATAGCGCTACTGACGACAGTGCGATAGCGGTGAGCAGCGGCCCCACCGGGGGCCACACCACCGGGGACGGCACCGCCGGGGGCGATACCTCCCAGGGCCGGGACGCCGCCCCGTCACCGTCCGCCGCCCGCACCGGCACGGTGCTCGCCATGCTCGGCGTGGCCGCCTTCTCCCTGACCTTCCCCGGCACCGCCTGGGCGCTCACCGGCCTCGGTCCCTGGACGGTCACCACCTGCCGGGTGGTGCTCGCCGCGCTGATCGCGGGCGGCGCGCTGGCCGCCCTGCGGGTGCCGGTCCCCGCCCGCCGCCACTGGCCGGGACTGCTGGTCGTGGCGGCCGGGGTCGTCGTCGGCTTCCCGCTGCTGACCACGCTCGCCCTGCAGACCTCCACCACGGCACACGCGGCGGTGGTGGTCGGCCTGCTGCCGCTCACCACCGCCGCCCTCTCCGCCGTACGCACCGGGGTGCGGCCCTCGCGGACGTTCTGGGCGGCGGCGCTGGCCGGGGCCGTGGTCGTGATCGCCTTCGCGCTGCAGCAGAGCGGCGGCGCGCCCACCGTCGGCGATCTGTATCTGTTCGCCGCGCTGCCGGTGTGCGCGGCGGGCTATGCCGAAGGCGGACGGCTGGCCGGCCATATGCCCGGCTGGCAGGTGATCGGCTGGGCGCTGGTGGGCTGTCTGCCGCTGTCGGTGCCGGGCGCGGTGCTCGCCCTGTCGGCCGAGGACGTCCACCTCGGCGGCCGCGCGGTGGCCGGGCTGCTGTGGCTGGCGGTGGGCTCGCAGTTCGTGGGCATGGTGGTCTGGTACCGGGGGATGGCCGCCATCGGGGTGACCCGGGCCAGCCAGCTCCAACTGGCCCAGCCGCTGCTCACATTGGTGTGGTCGGTGCTGCTCCTCGGCGAGAAGCTGACCCCCGCCGCTCCGATCGCCGCCGTGGCGGTGCTGGTGTGCATCGGGGTGACGCAGCGGGCGCGGGTCCCGGCGACGAGGGCCGTACGGACCCCGGCGGCGGGCCGGGCGCAGGGGTCCACGGCGGTGGAGCGGGTCCCGGAAGCGACCGACCGGGCTCCCGAAGGGGCGGACCGGATCCCCGAAGCGGCGGGCCGGGTCCCCGAAGCGGGGGTCCGGAATCATCCCCCGGCAGGGGCAAACCAGGACAACCGGCCATAGACTGGCCTCAGGGATCGCAATGCCCTCAGCAGATCGCATTGCCCTCCAGCGGACAGGAGGTCACGCACATGGAGGCGACCGTAGGCGACAAGCTGCTGGTGCACGGCAGGGTTGTCGGGATTCACGATCGTGTAGCGGAGATCATCGAAGTGCTCGGGACCGACGGGGAACCGCCCTACCGCGTGCGTTACGAGGACGACGGACACGAGTGCCTGTTCTCCCCCGGGCCCGACTCGGTCGTCCGCCATCTGGCCGCCGGACCCGGGCAGCGTTAGCCGGCTCGCGGCCCTGGCTCAGCGGGGCGGACGGACACGATGGGGATAGTGGTCGGCGACCACACGCGCCATGGCGCCGTTGCGGTCGGCGGCCACTTCCTTGGCCGAGAAGTACACATTGCCGCGCACCTGCGGAAAGCCCTGGTCGAAGGTGAGGTGCCGGGACAGCTCCGCCGGATCCTGCCAAGGTGCGGGCTGCGCGGGGTCGCCCGCCTTGTAGAGCGCCTCGCCGATGTAGAGGTTCACCCCGGTGCCCCGGACCACCTCCGACCACCAGGGGACGAGCGCGGCGTAGTCGGCGGCGGCGAAGCCGATGTTCCAGTAGACCTGCGGGACGATGTAGTCCAGCCATCCCCGCCGCACCCAGGCGCGGGTGTCCGCGTAGAGGTCGTCGTAAGTCTGCACGCCTGCCGTGGTGGCGGACCCCAGCGGGTCGGTGGCCTGGTTGCGCCAGACGCCGAAGGGGCTGATCCCGAACCGCACCCGCCGCTTCAGCCGCTTGACGCGCACGGCCGTCTCGTACACCAGCCGGTCGATGTTGTTCCGCCGCCAGGCCGCCCGGTCCGGGAAGCCCGCGCCGTAGCGCGCGTAGGCGGCGTCGTCGTCGAAGACCTGACCGGCCACCGGATAGGGGTAGAAGTAGTCGTCCCAGTGGACGGCGTCGATGTCATAGCGCGCGACCGCGTCCAGCATGGCGTCCTGGACGAAGCGGCGGACCTCGGGCAGCCCGGGGTTGTAGTAGAGCTTCCCGCCGTACGGCACCACCCACTCGGGGTGCAGCCGGGCCGGATGGGTGGGGATCAGCCGGGAGGGGTCGGTGTGGTTGGCGATCCGGTACGGGTTGAACCAGGCGTGCAGCTCGAGACCGCGCCGGTGCGCCTCGCGCACGGCGGTGCCCAGCGGATCCCAGCCCGGGTCCCGGCCCTGGACGCCGGTGAGGCACTCCGCCCACGGCTCGTACGGTGAGGGCCACAGCGCGTCCGCCGTCGGCCGCACCTGGAAGACCACCGCGTTGAGCCGGCGGCGCACGGCGGTGTCCAGGAAGCTCAGCAGCTCGGCCCGCTGCTGGTCCGCGGTGAGACCGGGTTTGGACGGCCAGTCGCGGTTGGCGACGGTGGCCAGCCACATCCCGCGGAACTCGGGCCGGTGCTCACCGCCCCGCCCTTGCGCCAGCGCGTCGCCCGCCGTGACGGTGGCGGCCAGGGCTCCGGCGGCCGCCACCGTCAGACTTCTGCGCGTGATCGGACCCATGCCCAACTCCTCGCCTCGGTCGTGTCGCCAACGTAGCGCCGCCGCCCGCCACCGGCCGGGACCGCGGCCTCAGGAGGCCGTCTCCCTTCCGGCCCCGGGCGAGCATCGCTCCGGAGGACAACGCCGACGCACCAGGGGCGCCACCCGGCGGTGACCGGGCGGCCCGTGCGGCGGCGTCGCGCGTCCGGAGCGATCTGGCCGTGCGGCCGGCGCGGAGGCAACTCCCGCTGATGATGGGGCCCTTGTGGGCGCCCGGCAATGCCTATCGCGAATCCGGGCCGCGGAAGCCCAACCCCCCCTTGGGTACCGCTTGACTTCACCCTTCTCGCACGGCCATCCGGCCGCTAGCATCGGATGACGCACGCATGGGAGCGCTCCCAAATACCTCACCCGCAGGGCCCGCACCCCTCACTACCCCCACGTCCGGAGAGGAAGTTCCCGTGCGCAGCAAAGGCAGCAGACCGCTCGGCGCGCTCATGGCCGCGCTGGCACTCGTCGGCGGCTTACTCACCGCCGCCGCCTCCCCCGCGGCGGCCCGCCCCGAACCGGCCCCCGCCCGGGGCACCGCCCAGGCCGACGCCTCCACCTGGAAGAACGTCCGCGTGGACGGCGGCGGCTTCGTCCCCGGCATCGTCTTCAACCGCAAGGAGAAGAACCTCGCCTACGCCCGCACCGATATCGGCGGCGCGTACCGCTGGGACCAGTCCGGCAAGCGGTGGGTGCCGCTGCTGGACTCGCTCGACTGGGACCACTGGGGCTGGACCGGGGTGGTGAGCCTGGCCAGCGACTCCGTGGATCCCGACAAGGTCTATGTGGCGGCCGGTACGTACACCAACAGCTGGGACCCGGGCAACGGCGCCATCCTGCGCTCGTCCAACCGGGGCGCCACCTGGCAGTCCACCACCCTTCCCTTCAAGCTGGGCGGCAATATGCCCGGCCGCGGCATGGGGGAACGGCTGGCGGTCGACCCCCACAAGAACAGCGTGCTCTACCTCGGCGCGCCGAGCGGCAACGGGCTGTGGCGCTCCACCGACTCCGGGGTCACCTGGTCGAAGGTGACGTCCTTCCCCAACCCCGGCACCTACGTCCAGGACGCGAGCGACACCAGCGGCTATCTGAGCGACAACCAGGGCGTGGTGTGGGTGACCTTCGACGAGCGCACCGGTTCTTCCGGCAGTGCGACGAAGACCGTCTACGTGGGCGTGGCCGACAAGAACAACACCGTCTACCGCTCGACGGACGCGGGCGCCACCTGGTCGCGGGTGGCCGGCCAGCCGACCGGCTATCTCTCCCACAAGGGCGTCCTCGATACCGAGAACGGCTATCTGTACCTCACCACCAGCGACAAGGGCGGCCCGTACGACGGGGAGAAGGGCCAGGTGTGGCGGTATGCCACGGCGACCGGGGAGTGGAAGAACATCAGCCCCATGACGGACGCCGACACCTACTTCGGCTACAGCGGGCTCACGGTGGACCGGCAAAAGCCCGGCACGCTGATGGTGACCGGCTACAGCTCCTGGTGGCCGGACACCCAGATCTTCCGCTCCACCGACTCCGGCGCCACCTGGACCCGGGCCTGGGACTTCACCAGCTATCCCAACCGGTCCTTCCGCTACACCCAGGACGTCTCGTCCGTCCCCTGGCTGACCTTCGGCGCCAACCCCTCCCCGCCCGAAGTGACCCCGAAGCTGGGCTGGATGACCGAGGCTCTGGAGATCGACCCGTTCGACTCCCGCCGGATGATGTACGGCACCGGTGCGACGGTCTACGGCACCGAGAACCTCGCGAACTGGGACACGGGCGGCACCATCACCATCACGCCCATGGTCAAGGGCCTGGAGGAGACGGCGGTCAACGATCTGGCCAGCCCGCCCACCGGCGCCCCGCTGCTCAGCGCGCTCGGTGACATCGGGGGCTTCCGGCACACCGATCTCGACGCGGTGCCCGCGAGGATGTACACCTCGCCGACGTTCACCACGACCACCAGCCTGGACTACGCCGAGACCAACGCGAACACCGTGGTCCGGGTGGGCAACAACGACTCCGCACCGCGGATCGCCTTCTCGACCGACAACGGCGCCAAGTGGTTTCAGGGCAGCGAGCCGGCCGGGGTCACGGGCGGCGGCACGGTGGCCGCGGCGGCCGACGGCAGCGGCTTCGTCTGGGCCCCGGAGGGCACCTCGGCCGTCTACCACACCACCGGTTTCGGCAGCTCCTGGTCGGCGTCGAGCGGTATCCCGGCCGGGGCCGTCGTGGAGTCCGACCGCAAGAACCCGAAGACGTTCTACGGCTTCAAGGCGGGCACCTTCTACATCTCCACCGACGGCGGCGCCACCTTCACCGCCAGGCCGTCCTCCGGGCTGCCGGCCGACGGCCCGGTGCGGTTCAAGGCGCTGCCGGGCGCCGAGGGCGACATCTGGCTCGCGGGCGGCAGCACGGCCGGGGCCTACGGGCTGTGGCACTCCACGGACTCCGGCGCGACCTTCACCAAACTGAGCGGCGTCCAGCAGGCGGACACCATCGGCTTCGGTAAGGCGGCGCCGGGCGCTTCGTACCAGGCGCTCTACACCAGCGCGAAGATCGGCGGGGTGCGCGGCATCTTCCGTTCCACCGACGCCGGGGCGAGCTGGACCCGGATCAACGACGACGCCCACCAGTGGGGCTGGACGGGCGCCGCGATCACCGGCGACCCACGGGTCTACGGACGGGTCTACGTGGCCACCAACGGCCGCGGCATCCTGCGCGGCGACGCCTCGTGACCGTGGTGTGAGAGCCCCGTGCGCATGGCGGGGACGGGGGCGGGCCGGGGCCGGGAATCCGGCCCCGGCCCGCCCCTCGCCGATAACCGGAGGGTAACGTCTGGGGCGACAGGGGGACGACACAACGGACAGTTGGACCAGCGAAAGGCACGATGTGACCGACATCGAACGCGTCGGAGTGGTGGGCTGTGGCCAGATGGGTGCGGGCATCGCGGAGGTGTGCGCCCGATCCGGCCTGGACGTCATGGTCGCGGAGACCACGGGCGAGGCCCTGGAGATAGGGCGCACCCGGCTGACCAACTCCCTCGGCAAGGCCGCGGAGCGCGGCAAGATCACCGAGGAGCAGCGCGACGCGACGCTGGACCGGCTGAGCTTCACCACCGACCTGGGGGAATTCGCCGACCGTGACCTCGTGATCGAGGCGGTCGTCGAGAATGAGCAGGTCAAGACGGAGATCTTCCAGGTCCTCGACCAGGTGGTGACCCGCCCGGACGCGATCCTCGCCTCCAACACCTCCTCCATCCCGCTGGTCAAGCTGGCCGTCGCCACCTCCCGGCCGGATCAGGTGATCGGCATCCACTTCTTCAACCCGGCGCCGGTGCAGGCGCTGGTGGAGCTGATCCCGGCGCTCACCACCGGTGACGAGACCATCAAGCGCACCGAGGCGCTGGTCCACGACGTCCTGGACAAACACGCCATCCGCGCCCAGGACCGCGCGGGGTTCGTGGTCAACGCGCTGCTCATCCCGTATCTGCTCTCCGCCATCCGGATGTTCGAGTCCGGGATCGCCAGCCGCGAGGACATCGACAACGGCATGGAGATGGGCTGCGCCCATCCGATGGGCCCGCTGAAGCTGTCCGATCTGATCGGCCTGGATACGATCGCGGCGATCGCCGACTCGATGTACGGCGAGTACAAGGAGCCGCTGTACGCCGCTCCCCCGCTGCTGCTGCGGATGGTGGACGCGGGCCGGATGGGACGCAAGTCGGGCTCGGGCTTCTACACGTACTGAGCCGGACTCGCGCCAGGCGCCGCTGACCGGATCGTTCCGCCACCGGCCCCGATTGTGCCTGGTCGATGGCGTTCGCCCCAGGTCAGAGTGGGGACCATGAAGCGAGCGCTGATCGTCATCGATGTCCAGGAATCCTTCCGCGCCCTCCCGTCCTGGGAGCGGATCGCCAACCCGAAGATCGCGGATTCGGTCGACCGACTGGTCCGCCTCGCCCGTGCCGAGGGAGACCAGGTAATCTGGGTGCTGCACACCGAGCCCGGCAGCGGAGGGGTGTTCGACCCGGAGCAGGGGCGGATCCGGCTGCTGGAGGAGCTGGAGCGGCCCGCTCCGGGTGAGGCGGTCCTCCACAAGACCGCCCACCGGCTGGAGCGCGCGGAGCATCTGATCGGCCAGGGCTCGACGGTGACGGCCGCGGCGCGGGACGTGGGGTTCGACGACGCGCGCATGCTGCGCCGCCTCCGGGCGCGGGCGCTCTGACCTCGTCAACGCGAGATCGTCAGTCGGAGCCGTCGAGGCCGTCACTCCGCGTCGTCGAGGTCGCGGCCCGCGTCGGCGCCGAGGACGCCGTCCAGCTCGGAGATCGCCCCGACCAGCCGGAGGACGTCCCCGGCGCCCTCGAGCGCGAGCTGCACCTCGGCGACGCCGGTATCGGCGGGCCGGGCCTCCTCCTCGGCCCGGACGATCCGGGTGGTGCGGTCCCGGCCCTTCCAGGGCGCCCGGTCCACCCGGACCCGCAGCACCCGGTACCCGGCGGCCGTACACAGCTCCAGGACGCGTGGCAGCAGCCCCGCGCCCACCCGGTAGGACAGCTGCAACTCCACCCGTTCGGACGACCAGAGGGCCGGCAGCCGACGGGTGAGCAGCGGATAGCCGCGGATCACCAGGAAGTGCACCGCGGTGACCGCGGTGGCCAGCAGGGCCAGACCACCGCCGCAGGCCATGCCCACCGCACAGGTGAGCCAGACGGTCGCCGCGGTGGTCAGCCCGTGGACGGCATCGCGCCGGACGAAGATCAGGCCACCGCCGATGAAGCCGATACCGGAGACGACCTGCGCCGCCACCCGTGAGGGGTCCAGGCCGACGTGGTCGCGCAACAGCACATCGGTGAAGCCGTACTGGGAGACCTGCATGAACAGCGCGCTGCCCACGCCCACCAGGGTGTGGGTGCGCAGCCCGGCGCTCTTCTGCTGCACCGCCCTCTCGAGCCCGATCAGGGTGGACAGCACCAGCGCGACGCCGAGCTCGGCGAACTGCCGGACTCCCTGGTCGATACCGAATTCCCACATCGGAGCGGCGATCAGTCGCACATCCGTCCCTTCTGTCCGGTCTATCCGGTCTGTCCGCCCCTCGCGGTCCCTCCCTTCGGCCGCCGTCCCCCATGAGTACCCGCTGAATACGGCCTTTCGCACGGGGTGTGCGCCGGTGACTCACACACCATCCCCACACACGCTCCCGCACCACCTGGGCATGCGCTTGACTCGGAGCGTCACCACTGCACGGACGTTACATCCGGAAGGGGATCAACCCGTGACCACCGAGCCCGAGCAAGCCGCGTTAGCCGTGGAGCTCACGGAACTGCGCCGGACCGTCGAAGTGGGCTTCACCCGCGTCGACGGCCGGCTCGCCCTGCTCGACCACCGAGGAGAGCAGGCTGAGGAGGACGTGAACCAACTGGGCGGACGGATGCGGATACTGGAGCACGGACGCTGGCCGCTGCCCTCCATCGCCGCCCTGACCGGGGTGACCGCCCTGGCCCTGGCGATATGGCAGGCAGCGGGACACTAGCGCCGGCGCGGACCGCGGCCCGGCCTACCCGAGCCTGATGTGGTGGAGCAGCAGCAGCGCGGCCGCCATATTGGCCGCGGGCACCTCACCGCGTGCGACCAGGTCGGGCACCATCTTCAGCGGCACCCACTCGCGGCGGTCCGACTCGAAGTCGTCCTCCGGGTGCCCGACGTACGATGCCTCCTCGGCCCAGTAGATGTGGTGGCGTGCGTCGGTGAGCCCGTTGGACGGCTCGACGGAGAGCAGATGGCGCAGCGGGCCGGGCCGCCAGCCGGTCTCCTCCTCCATCTCCCGGGCCGCGGCGTCGGCGATGTCCTCACCGTCCTCGACGACGCCCGCGGCCAGCTCCCAGCCCCAGGCGTCGGTGATGAACCGGTGACGCCACAGCAGCAGCACCTCGTTGGCCGCGTTCACCACCGTGGCCACGGCCACGGGACGGAGCCGGATCAGATAGTGGTCCAGATGGCGCCCGTCGGGGAGCCGGACATCGGCGAGGTTGACCCGGAACCATCGGTTCTCGTACACGGTCCGCTCCCTGAGGTTCTTCCATCGCACTGTCAGCCACCTTTCGTCGAAACGGGAGGCCATCGTGGGCCACCCGCTGACGAGAGTGCGGACCGCGAGCGGAACCGCTGGTCACAGAGGGACGCGCAGTGCCCCGTCGATGAGCGCGGCGGCCTCGGCCGTCGCGGCGCTTCCGCTGGCCGCGAGGTGCTCCCGTACCGCCCGCAACCGGTCGCGTAACCGCTGGGACTCCATGCCCCGCGCGCGCTCGGTCATCTCCACCGCCGTGGCGCCCGCCCGGTCCACGTCCCCCTGACGCAGCTCGATATGGGTGAGCATGGCGAGCCGGTGCACCCGGCCCCGATCGTGCGCGGGAGTGCCGACCGCGGCGGTGGCGTGCTCGCGGGCGCCGCCGAGGTCGCCGAGGCTCAGCAGCGCCTCGGCCACCTGAACGTTCACCAGACCCGGCTGGACATAGCCGGTCTCGTCGGGCTCCTGGCCCGGTCTGATCCGGTCGGCGGCGGTCTCGGCACGCCGGATACAGGACAGCGCCCCGGCGCCGTCGCCGAGCCGGGCGTACGCCTTGGCCTGCATGGCGTAGAGGTCGGCGGCGAGCGCGGGGGTGATCTGGGAGCCCGCGGCGCGCAGCGCCGATTCGGCGAAGGCGACCGCCTGCCGGTACTCCTTCATGAAGAGGGACTGGTTGACCAGCAGCGCTATGACATAGGCGCCCAGACCCCGGTCGCCGCTGGCCTTGGCGAGCCGCAGCGCCTGGTGGAAGTAGCGCTGGGCCAGGCCGTGCGTATTGGAGTCGTACGCGCAGATCCCGGCGATGGCCACCAGACCGCCGGTCGCCCGGTGCAGCTGGCGGCCGGTGTCATCGGCGTAGCTGCCGCGCAGCAGCGGTGCGGCCTCGGAGTTGAGGAATCCCACCACCCGGGTCCGGGTCGCGACACCACCGGCCTTGCGGTACATCTGCTCGTAGTGGGCGCGGGCGGCGCGCAGCGTCTCGATGTCGGTCATGCTGACCCGGGTCAGACCGCGCCGGGAGACATCGGAGTCCTCGGGAGGGTTCTCCCACTCCCACACCGGGATGACGGCCGGGGTGCCGGTGACCGCCGGGGCCTCGACGACATGCGGGCGCTGCTGTTCGTCGGAGCGCCACAGCGCGGTGGCGCGCTCGACGAATCCGGAGAGCGGGGTGGCGGGCCCCCGGCGGCTGCCGGGGGTGCCGAGGCCGATGTCGTCCAGGGTGAGGGCGCGGTGCAGCCGCTCGCCCAGCACCTCGCAGATGAGGTCCGGCACCTGGCCGCGCGGCCGTTGGCCCTTCAGCCACCGGGCCACCGCGGTGTGTTCGTACCGCAGCTTCATCCCCCGGGCCCGGCCTGCCTCGTTGACATGCGCGGCCAGTCCGGCGTGGGAGACTCCGGCCTCGTCGAGCACGGAGTCGAGCAGTGTGTTGGGCTCCATCTCGCCCTCCCGAAACGCTCGGTGGCGCCAGCGTAGTGGAGGGGGGTTCGCACGGGGTGTGAACGGGCGGGGTGGGGTGGCGGGTTGGCCTTTCCCCAACCCGCCCGTTCCCGATACCAGGGGCCCCGCCCCTGGACCCCGCAGGCTGGGGCGAAGCCCCGGTTGGGGAGGGGACGGGGAGAGAAGCAGCCTCCCCACCCGCGCCCGTTGTCGGGGACCTCACCCCTGGACCCCGGGGACTGGGGCGAAGCCCCGGTTGGCGAAGGGACGGGGAGGGAAGCAGCCTGCCCACCCGTACCCGTTGCCAGAGACCTCACCCCTGGAGCCCGCAGGCTGGGGCGAAGCCCCACCGCGCGGCGGAGCGGCATATCGACGCTGCGGGAAGGGGCGGGTAGGGGAACAGCCTGCCCACCCGTACCCGTTGCCAGGGACCTCAGCCCCGGACCCCGGAGCTGGGGCGGCGCCCCACCACGCGGCGGAGCCGCATATCGACGCTGCGGGAAGGGGCGGATAGGGGAACAGCCCACCGCAGGCGTCAAGGCCCGGCGGACAGCCCCTAGCCCCGGTGGGCGTCGGCGGCCGGGCGGGTGAGGGCTGTGGTGGCGGATAGCTGGCAGCGGTCGAAGCGCAGCGCGAGCAGCGCGACGTCGTCGGCGAGCCGGCCCCCGGTGTGGCGCAGCAGCGCCGAGCGCACCCCCGCCACGACCGCCGCGGGGACGAGCGGCCCGGCGCCTGCGGCCTCGGACAGGGCGCGACGCAGGGGAAAGAACGTGCCGTGGGCGTCCCGCACGTCCTCGGCGCCGTCGGTGTGCAGCACCAGCGTGTCACCGACGCCCAGGGCGCTCCAGCGGGCGGTGGGAAGCTCGGCGGGCAAAGGGAAGAGGCCGAGCGGCGGCAGCACCTCGCCGGGCGCGGTCTGCCGGGCCATGGCCGGGCCAACCGGCTGTTCGTAGAGGCGGTACGGCCAGGGGTGGCCGCAGTTGAGCGCGGTGACCTCGCCGTCCGCGCCCACCTCCAGCAGCAGGACGGTCACGAATTCCTCGTCCACATGGCTGTCCAGCGGGCACTCCCCGCTCGCGCGTGCCCGCAGATGTCGCTCCAGGGCGCGGTCGAGCCGGCGCAGCACGCCGCCGAGCCGGGGTTCCTCATGGGCGGCCTCGCGGAAGCTGCCGAGGACGGCGGCGACGGTGCCGATCGCGGCGAGGCCGTGCCCGCGCACATCGCCGATGATGACGCGCACGCCGTACGGGGTGGCCAGCGCCTCGTAGAGATCGCCCCCGACGGCGGCACCCCGGCTGGCCGAGAGATGACCGCCGGCCAGCTCGATGCCCTCCAGCCGGGCCGGGAGCGGCCGCAGCACCACGTCCTGCGCGGCGGTGGCCACCGCCCGGAGCTGTTCCAGTTCGCGCACCAGCCGCAGCTTGCGGCCCGCTGTGAGATAGCAGGCGAAGGCCACGCCGAGGATGGCGCAGCAGGTGACCAGGGCGGCGTGCGGCTCCTTCCCGTCGCCGTCCGGCTCCAGGGCGGTCGGAGGCGCGAGGGCCAACAGCAGGCCGGCGCCGCCGAGCAGCACGATGCATCTGCGGCGGCCGCTGCTCGCGCAGGCGATGGCGGGTGCCGCGGCGAGGAGGGTCGCGACCTCGGTGTGATGCGGGGTCAGCAGGGCCCAGCAGAGGGCGCCGAGCACCCACAGACAGGGGACCACGCGGGTGACCTCCCGCAGACTCCGTGCCTTCCGTACGAACGCGCCGCCGACTGCCGATGTCCCGATCATGTGTCGCCCCCAACGCCGGCCAATGAGGCGGTCGGCCGGGCCCCTGGACGATCGATCCCGCGCGGGCCGTGCGACCGGCACGATTCTGGCGACAGCTCCTGCCAATTGGACCAGCCCCTTCCGGATCTCACCTGATCGGGTGACCACGCCCCAGGCAGCCACCCGAACACCCCACCGCCCCGCGGACGCGGTGTCGGCTGTTTGCCGCTCACCAGGACGACGCGGCACAGAACCACACCCCCGAGCCCCGCCTCGCCGGGCCCCAGCCCGCCCCCCGCCCGAATCACCGACGACACCCACCCCGCGAAGACGGTGACGGCGCCCCACACCAACGAGCGGTAAGCGACCGCATACCGAGCGACCCGACAAACCCCACCACCCCGCGAACACGGTCCCGGCGCCGTCCAGCGCGAGGTGACGCACGAACCCGCCCCGAGCCGCGCCGCGCACGGGGCCACCGCCCCAAGCCCGCCGCAAAGCCCACGGCGCAACACCGCCACCACCGTGGCCGCCCGCGGTGCGACCACACGAGGGGGGCGGGCGCGCACTGAGCGGCCCCCAAGTGCCCACCGTGCCGTAGCGGGTGGCCGTGGCAGGGGCCGCGACGCGCGCTGTCTACGCGAAAGCTCTCGCGGGCAGGGCCGATGACGAGGGACGGCGGCACGGGAACGGGGAGGCGTAGTAAACCCCGCCCCGGCCACCCGGAGCGCGGCAAGGGCGGGTGGGCTGCCATGAGGGGGCGGGCGCGGCGATGTGACGCGCCCGGGTCGGGGCCCGCCCCACCCCCACCAGTGGCCACGGCAACGACCGACGCGGCCCAGCGAGGCACGTGGACCCGCCGTCCGGGGCCGGGCGCGGCGACGGGGCGCAGCCCCAGTCGGGGTGCAGCCCCAGTCGGGGTGCAGCCCCAGTCGGGGCGCCCCCTCGGTGGCCACCGCGGCGACCGACGCGAGCCAGCAGGCCCATGATCCCCGAAGCCCAGAGACGAGGATGGGGCGAAGCCCGAGTCGAGGGCGCCCCCTCCGTGGCCATGGCGACGAGCGGCGCGAGCCAGCGGGGCGCGCCGCCGTGGCCCAGGCCCAAACCGATTGGGCACGGGCCACGGCGGCGCCCCGTCCATGGCCACCGCGGCGACCGACGCCGGCGAAACCGTGGACCCGCCGTCCGGGGCCGGGCTCGGCGCTGGGGCTACGGCCCGGGTCGGGGGCCGTAGCCCCAGCGGTCGCCCCTGCTGCGACCGGCGCCGGCCAGCAAGCACCTGGGCCGCCGTCCCGGGCCCAGACGCGGCGATGGGGCGCGCCCCGTTGTGGGGTGCGCCCCATCGCCGTGTTCGCGGCGGCCGGCGGGAGCCGGTTGGTGTCAGGCTCCGCGGAGGGTGGCGCCCGTGCGGTTGGTGGCTGCCGCTACCGCGGCGTCGCGGGATGTCGCGATCTCCTCGGCGGTCAGGGTGCGGTCCGGGGCGCGGAAGCGCAGCGCGTAGGCCAGGGACTTCCTGCCCTCGCCGAGCTGCTCGCCGGTGAAGACGTCGAACAGGCGGAGGGATTCGAGCAGTTCGCCCGCGCCCTCGCGCAGCGCCGCCTCCACATCCGCCGCGGCGACCGAGGCGTCCACGATCAGCGCGACGTCCTGGGTAGCCACCGGGAAGGTGGAGACGTGGGGGGCCTCCACGATGCCGGTGCCGGCCTGCTCCAGGCGGTCGAGGTCGATCTCCATCGCGCAGGTGCGCTCGGCCAGGCCCAGGGCCTTGGTGACCCGCGGGTGGAGTTCACCGGCGTTGCCGACGAGGATCTCCTCGCCGTCGACGACGGCCAGCAGCGCGGCGCAGCGGCCCGGGTGCCAGGGGTCCTGCTGGTCCTGGCGGACGATCAGCTCGGCCCTTGCCTCGCGGGCCACGATCCGGCCCGCTTCGACGGCGTCGGCCCAGCTCACCGGGGTGCCCTTGCCCCACCAGCCGGCCTGCTCACGGTCGCCCGCGAGGACGACGGCGACGCGGCGCGGCTGGTGCGGCAGCGCGGCGTTGAGCTCGGCGATCTCCTCGTCGGTGGGGCGGCGGTCGACGGGGAGGGTGGCCGCGGCCGGCTCGTGGCCGGTGGCGCGGAAGACCAGGCCCGTCTCGAAGAGCGCGAGGTCGTGCTCGCCGCGCCCGGCGTTGCGCCGCAGCGCGCCGAGCAGCCCGGGCAGCAGCGTGGTGCGGAGCGCGGGTTCGGCGTCCGACAGCGGGTTGACCAGCCGGACCAGATCGCGCCGCGGGTCATCCGCGGCCAGCCCGAACTGGTCGAGGGCCTCCTCGCCGATGAACGGGTAGTTCAGCGCCTCGACGTAGCCGGCCCCAGCCAGCGCCCGGCCGACCCGGCGGTGCAGCCGCTGACGCTCGGTCAGCCCGCGCCCGGCGGGCGGCTGGGGCAGCGTCGAGGGGAGGTTCTCGTAGCCCTCGAGCCGGATGACCTCCTCGGCGAGGTCGTTGGGGTCGGTGAGGTCGGGCCGCCAGCTGGGGACGGTGACGGTGAGGTCGTCGGCGCCGTAGACATCGCAGCCGATCTGCTGCAGCCGGCGCACCACGGTCTCGCGGCCGTAGGACACGCCCGCGACCTTGTCCGGGTGGTCGGCGGGCAGTGTGATGGTGTGCGGGGCGCTGGGCGCGATGATCTCGGTGACGCCCACCTCGGCGGTGCCGCCCGCGAGCAGCACCAGCAGGTCGACGGTGCGCTGCGCCGCCGCCGAGGTGGCCTCGGGGTCGACGCCGCGCTCGAACCGGCGGGACGCCTCGGAGGACAGCTTGTGGCGACGGGCGGTGCGGGCGACCGAGACGGGGGCGAAGTGGGCCGCCTCGATGACGACCTCGGTGGTGCCCGCCGCCTGGCCGGTCTCGGCGTCGGCGGTGACGTCCGCGATCTCGGTGTTGGCGCCGCCCATCACACCGGCGAGGCCGATGGGCCCGCTCTCGTCGGTGATGACGAGGTCCTCGGCGTCCAGGACGCGCTGGCTGCCGTCGAGAGTGGTGAGCTTCTCGCCCGGCTCCGCGCGGCGCACGCCGATCGCCCCGTTGATCCGGGTGCGGTCGTAGGCGTGCAGCGGCTGGCCGATTTCGAGCATCACGTAGTTGGTGATGTCGACCGCGAGCGAGACCGGGCGCATCCCGGCCTTCTGCAGCCGGCGCTCGAGCCAGATCGGGGAGTGCGCCTCGGGGTCGAGCCCGGTGACGGTGCGGGCGGTGAAGCGGTCGCAGCCGATCGGGTCGGTGACCTTGACCGGGTGGCCGTGGCTGTTGGGCGCGGGCACGTCGATCAGGGCCGGGTCGCGCAGCGGCAGCTCGTAGGCGGTCGCGGTCTCGCGGGCGACACCGCGCATCGACAGGCAGTAGCCCCGGTCCGGGGTGACGGCGATGTCGAGGACCTCGTCGACCAACTCCAGCAGCTCGATGGCGTCGGTGCCGACCTCGTACTCCGGCGGCAGGACGATGATGCCGTCGTGGTCGTCGGACATGCCCAGCTCACTGGCCGAGCAGATCATGCCCTCGGAGGTCTTGCCGTAGGTCTTGCGCGCGGAGATCGCGAAGCCGCCGGGCAGTTCGGCGCCGGGCAGCACGACCACGACCTTGTCGCCGACCGCGAAGTTCGTCGCGCCGCAGACGATGTTCTGCGGCTCCCCCGTTCCGTTGGCCTGGCCGACGTCCACCTGGCAGTAACGGATGGGCTTCTTGAACCCCTCCAGCTCCTCGATGGCCAGCACCTGCCCGACGACCAAGGGGCCCTTGAGACCGGCGCCGAGCTGCTCGACCGTCTCGACCTCGAGCCCGGCCGAGACGAGTTTGGCCTGTACGTCACGGCCGGTCTCACCGGCGGGCAGGTCGACGTACTCCCGCAGCCAAGAAAGCGGGACCCGCATCAGATCTCCATCCCGAAGGGCCGGGTGAAGCGCACATCACCCTCGACCATGTCTCGCATGTCTTCCACGTTGTGCCGGAACATCAGCATCCGCTCGATGCCGAAGCCGAAGGCGAAGCCGCTGTACTTGTCCGGGTCGACACCGCAGGCGATGAGCACCCGGGGGTTGACCATCCCGCAGCCGCCGAGCTCGATCCAGCCCTCGCTGGAGCAGGTGCGGCAGGGCCGGTCCGGGTTGCCCACGGACTCGCCCCGGCACACGTAGCAGAGCATGTCCATCTCGGCGGACGGCTCGGTGAACGGGAAGAAGTTCGGCCGCAGCCGGGTGGTCATGCCCTCCCCGAACAGCGCCCGCACCATGTGGTCGAGCGTGCCCTTGAGGTCGGCCATGGTGAGGCCCTCGTCGATGGCGAGCAGCTCGACCTGGCTGAAGACGGGGGTGTGGGTGGCGTCCAGCTCATCGGTGCGGAAGGTGCGGCCCGGGCAGATCACATAGATGGGCGGTTCGCGGTCGATCATCGACCGGATCTGCACCGGCGAGGTGTGGGTGCGCAGCACCACACCGGATGACTCGCCGTCCTTCGCCCCGCGCACGAAGAAGGTGTCCTGCATCTCGCGGGCGGGGTGGTCGGGCGGGAAGTTGAGCGCGTCGAAGTTGAACCACTCGGCCTCCACCTCGGGGCCCTCGGCGACCTCGTAGCCCATCGCGACGAAGATGTCCTCGATGCGCTCGGAGAGCGTGGTGATCGGGTGGCGGGCGCCGGCCGGGGTGCGGTCGTACGGCAGCGTGACATCCACCGCCTCCTCGACCAGCACCCGGGCGTCACGCTCCGCCTCCAGCTCCTCCTGCCGGGCCTTCAGCGCCTGGTTGACCTGGCCTCGGGCCTGGCCGACGCGCTTGCCCGCGTCCGCCTTGGCATGCGGTGGCAGGGCGCCGATCTCGCGGTTGGCCAGCGCGAGCGGCGAGCGGTCGCCGGTGTGGGCGACCTTCACCTCGCGCAGCGCCTCAAGGTCACCGGCGGCGGCGATGGCGGCGAGCGCCTCGTCCCGCCTGCGGGCGATCTCTTCCGGTTTCAGTGCCTCGACCTCGACAGGGTCGTACGACTTATTGGGTGCCGACATCTCTTCCCGTACTTCCGATTGTCCCCCAGCTACCGCTGGGAGGTGCCCCCCGGCTGCGCGACCCCGGCTCGACTGGCTGCGACCGCTGCGCCCCCTGCAAGGGACGCCAAAGGTGCCAAAGCCCGAGTCTAAGGGGCGCGGGAGGGGTGCTGTTCCGGGGGACACCGCGCGGCGGCCGCCGCGCGGGGGTCCGCCCCGTGCTGGAGAAGCCCGCGGGTGGCTCAGGCCAGATAGGCCGGGGTGCCCACGGGCAGGATAAATCGGAACTCCGCGCCGCCGCCGCGGGCCCGGTCGACGGTGATCGTCCCGCCGTGCGCCTCGACGATGCCCTTGACGATGTAGAGCCCGAGGCCGGTGCCGCCGCGCTTGCTGCCCCGCCAGAAGCGGGTGAAGACGCGGCTCATCGACTCCTCCGGGATACCGGGGCCTTCGTCGCTCACGGTGACGGCGGTCCTTTCGACAGGGGGCCTTCCACGACCGGCTTGGCCGGTGTCGCGGGCGCTATGTCAATAGTGACCGTTCCCTCGCCGTGGCGCACCGCGTTTTCCAGGAGATTGCCCAGCACCTGATCGACCTTGTCCGGATCGGCCCACAGCCTGGGCAGCGGCCCCCTGGCCCGGATCAGGAACCGCTCGGCGGTGTGCCCGGCCGCGGTGAGCGCCTGCACATGGCGGCGGACGGCGGCGGCGAGGTCGACCGGCTGGCGGCGCACCTCCAGCCGGCCGGAGTCGATCCGGGAGATGTCCAGCAGCTCGGCGATCAGCCGGGTGACCCGGTTGGCGTCGGCGTCGACGGTCTCCAGCATCAGCCGCTTCTGGTCGTCGGTGAACCGCTCCCATTTGGCCAGCAGCGTGGCCGTGAACCCCTTCACGGACGTCAGCGGCGAGCGCAGCTCATGGGCGACGGTCGCGATCAGCTCGGCATGGCTGCGCTCGGTGCGGCGGCGGGCCTCGGTGCCACGCAGACAGACGACCACCCGGCGCACCGGCCCGGTCGGCCGATCGCGCACATAGCGGGCCGAGACCAGCACCTCGCGCCCGCCCGGCAGCAGCAGATTCCGCTCGGGCTGACCGGCGCGGATGGCCAGCCCGCCATAGGGATCGGTCAGCGCCCACCAGCGCCGGCCGTCCAGGTCCTCTAACGGCAGGGCCACCTCGAGCCGGCGGCCGATCGCGTCCGCGGGGTCGGTGGCGGTGATCCGGGCCGCCGCCGCGTTGAAGCACGTGACCAGGCCGGTCTCATCGGCCACCACCAGGCCGTCGGGCAGATCGTCGGGGTGCGGCGCGAATCCGTCCGGCGCGCCGCCGGGCAGGCCGGGGCCCGGCCCGGTGGACGAGAGGTCGCGCCCCCCGCCGGGCGGCCCCGCTCCGGGCGCATGGGCGTCGGCCGCCCTGGCGCCGGAGGTCCTGACGTCCATCCCCACACCCCCTCTCGGGTCCCCTCCCAGAGGGGCAACCCTACTAGGTCGTTGTGACGGAGCGGCACCCTGCGGGAGCGCGCTGCGCACGAGCGGAGGCATAGAGGCACACGGCGGCGGCCGTGGCGAGATTGAGGCTCTCGGCCCTGCCGTGAATCGGAACGCGCACCACCTCGTCCGCGAGTGCGCGGGTAGCCTCCGGCAGGCCCCATGCCTCATTGCCGAAGATCCAGGCGGTGGGGGCGCCCAGCAGCCCGTCGTCCAGCTCGGAGTCCAGGTCCCGCTCCCCCGCCCCGTCCGCGGCCAGCACCCGCGCCCCGGCCTCCCGCAGCCCGCTCACCGCACGCTCGACGGGCACCCCGACGGCGACGGGGAGATGGAAGAGGGAACCGACGGATGCGCGTACGGCCTTGGGGTTGTAGGGGTCCACGGAGGCGTCCGTCAGCACCACGGCGTCCGCCCCGGCGGCGTCGGCGCACCGCAGCACGGTCCCGGCGTTGCCGGGGTCGCGGACGTTGGCGAGGACGGCGACGAGCCTCGGGCGGGCGCGCAGGATCTCCTCGAACGGCGAGTCGAGGAAGCGGCACAGCCCGACGACGCCCTGGGGCGTGACGGTGTCCGACATCTCCGCGATGACCTCGTCGGACGCGGTGAGCACGGGAAGGTTCGCGGCGCGGGCGGCGTCGAGGATGTCCGCGTGGCGCTCGGCGGCCTCGGGGGTGGCGTACACCTCCACGAGATGCGCGATGGCCTCCCGTACGGCCTGCGGCCCCTCGACGATGAACCGCCGCTCCTTCCCGCGGAAGCTGCGCTTGGCAAGCCGCCGGGCGGCGGTGACACGCGGCGATCGCAGGGACGTCAACTCGGGGGTCGCCATGGGGTGCGATGCGCTTTCTCGTGCGGTGTGTGGTCGTGACGCGGGACGGATTTCCCCCACCCCGCCCCTCCCCGAAACCGGGGACAGGCCCCCGGGCCCCGGGGGGAACGGCGGCCGACGCGGAGCCCGGTCGTGGGCAATCGTTCCGCCGGGGGGCACCTCCCAGCGGTAGCTGGGGAGGAACGGGTGGGCACAACCCGGCCCCCGGGCCGCACCTGGCAACGAAACGCCAAGGGCCAACGCCCGTGCCCGCCCCAGGCGATCCGCGAGGCGGAACACGGTAGGCACAACCTCGCCACCGGGCCGCACCCGGCAACGAAACGCCAGGGGGCGCAGCGCGAGGGCACCCACATGCGCGGACCCGCAGGTACGCGTTCACCTGCGGGTCCGTGGCGTACAGCTCGGCAGCGCTTACGCGGCCTTCGGCGCGTTGATGTCGCTCGGCAGCGCCTTCTGCGCCGCCTCGACCAGCGCGGCGAACGCACCGGCGTCGTTCACCGCGAGGTCGGCCAGGATCTTGCGGTCCACCTCGATGTTGGCGGCCTTCAGACCCTGGATGAAGCGGTTGTACGTCATGCCGTTGGCGCGGGCAGCGGCGTTGATGCGCTGGATCCACAGCTGCCGGAAGTCGCCCTTGCGCTTCTTGCGGTCGTTGTAGTTGTAGACCAGAGAGTGGGTGACCTGCTCCTTGGCCTTGCGGTACAGGCGGGAGCGCTGGCCCCGGTAGCCGCTGGCCTGCTCGAGGATCGCCCGGCGCTTCTTGTGGGCGTTGACTGCCCGCTTGACGCGTGCCACTTGTTAACTCCTTGTACGGGGCCGCCGGTGACTCACGCGGCCCGGAAACGAATAGGTCCCGGTCTGGCGCTCGCCCCGCCGAAGCGGGGCGGGGCGTCACTTGCCGAGAAGCTTCTTGATCTTCTTGGCGTCGGCGGGGGCCATCTCGACCTTTCCGGCCAGGCGGCGCGTCAGCGTGGACGGCTTGTGCTCGAGAAGGTGGCGGCGACCGGCGCGCTGGCGCACCACCTTGCCGGAGCCGGTGAGCTTGAAGCGCTTGCTGGCACCGCTGTGCGTCTTGTTCTTCGGCATGTCGCCGTACTCTCCTCGTCGGGACGCCTCCGCGGTTCGGCACACGGAAGCGTCATGTGTTTCGGTTGTTGTCCGGAACCGTTCGGCCCCGGGTGGGCGGTCGAGGCTCGCGCCTCTCAATCACGCCTCGGCGGGCTCCTCGGCAGGCTCCTCGGCGGACGCGTCCGGGGACTGGTCCAAGTGAGGAATTCCCTGGCGCTCCGCCTTGCGGGCGGCCTGCGCCTCGCGGGCTTCGGCCATCGCCTCGGTCTTCTTCTTGTGCGGACCGAGAACCATGATCATGTTTCGGCCGTCCTGCTTCGGGTTGGACTCCACGAAGCCCAGCTCCTGGACGTCCTCGGCGAGCCGCTGCAACAGCCGGTAGCCGAGTTCGGGCCGGGACTGCTCACGGCCGCGGAACATGATCGTGATCTTGACCTTGTCGCCCTGCTTGAGGAACCGGACGACGTGACCCTTCTTGGTGTCATAGTCGTGCGGGTCGATCTTCGGCCGGAGCTTCATCTCCTTGATGACCGTGTGCGCCTGGTTCTTGCGCGCCTCACGGGCCTTCATGGCCGACTCGTACTTGAACTTTCCGTAGTCCATGAGCTTGCAGACCGGCGGGCGAGCGGTCGCCGCCACCTCGACGAGGTCGAGGTCGTACTCCTGCGCAAGCTCCAGGGCCTTGGCAAGCGGCACAATGCCGACCTGCTCGCCACTGGGACCGACGAGTCGCACCTCGGGGACGCGAATCCGGTCGTTGATGCGGGGCTCGGCGCTGATGGATCCTCCTCGGTTGCACCACGCGACCGTCTGGCGGACTGCCGCGTAACGTCTGTTTCGGTATGACCACCGCGCCGTAACGCACAAAACGCCCCGACGGGTACACAGGCGGGGCTCCTCATTGACCGGGAGCACCGCCGCGATATCACCGCGGGGCGCAGCCTGACCGATGACCTGCCGACCCGGGGGGTCGGGAGGTGGGAGCTGGGGAGCCTCCACTTGTGGGCCGGACACGCACGTGACCGGCCGGTCGTTTATCTACGATACCAGGACTGGCCCGGGATGCTCACCCGGTGCGTCCTCGGCGTCCTCCCCGCCCCCTGTTCCCCGGCGTCCCCCCGCGTTTCCGGCGTTCCTGTGAACTCACCCGCCCCGTGCGTACGGCGCCGGGCGGCCGCCTAGGCTGGGGCCCACCAACCCTCAGGAAGTGAGCCCCGACCACCATGAGCGACGCCAACGCCGGGCAGCCGCCGGCCCCCGACTTCGACCGGATGACCCGGGACATCGCGGATGTGCCCGCGGTCGAGGTGATCACCACGGTCGCGGTGCACCTGATGAGCGCCGCCGCGGTCAACCTGGGCCTGGCCGAGGAGGGCCCCCAGCACAAGGATCTGGACGAGGCGCGGAAGCTGATCAACGCCCTGGCGGGGCTGGTCACGGCCGGCGCCACGGAGATCAGCTCCTTCCACGCCGCTCCGCTGCGGGACGGCCTGAAGTCCCTGCAGCTCGCCTTCCGTGAGGCGTCGGTGGTGCCGGACGAGCCGGGACAGGGGCCGGGCGAGAAGTTCACCGGCCCGGTCTTCGGCTGACGGCCGGCCCCTGGGGGCCGGGCCCCTCGGGAGCCCGTGCCCCCTCGGGAACCCGTACGCCCGTACGCACCCGGAGCCCTCAGGCCGCCTCCGGGCCCTTGGTCTCCTGACCGCCCGCCTCGGGGCGGTGGCCGCCGCGCAGCCGCCCCCAGGGTCCGGTCGCCGGGGGCGGATGGGCCTCCTCCTGGTCGGCCTGCCCCGCCGGATGGAGGTGGGTGAACCGGTGCACCACGGCGGCGAGCACCCCGCCGACCAGCGGCGCGACGATGAACAGCCACAGCTGGCCGAGCGCATCGCCGCCCGCGAAGATCGCGGGGCCGAAGCTGCGCGCCGGATTGACCGAGGCCCAGGTCAGCGGGATGCCGATCAGATTGACCGCGGCGAGGGCGAGGCCCACCGGGATCGGTTCGCCGCCGACCAGGGCCACCGAGTGGGTCACCGCCAGGAAGACGAAGACCAGCAGGAAGGTCAGCAGCACCTCGGCGAGGAAGGCCCCGCCCGCGCCCATGCCCACCGGTGAGCGGCCGCCGTAGCCGTTGCTGCCGAAGGCATCGGCCGTCTGGAGCCTGGGCACCTGGTTGGCGAGCAGGAAGAGCACCGCCGCGCCCACGATCGCGCCGACGAACTGCGCGACCCAGTACTGGACGGCCGTACGGATGTCGATGCGCTTGGCCAGCAGCACGCCGAGGGTCACCGCCGGGTTGATGTGGCAGCCCGAGATGTGTCCGAACGCGTAGGCGATCGCGATCAGCGTGAAGCCAAAGGCGAGCGAGATCCCGAGGGCGTTGATGTAGTCGCCCGCCAGGACCAGCGAACCGACTCCGAAGAGGACCAGCATCGCGGTCCCGATGAACTCCGCTACGACCGTTCTCGTCTCCATGGCGCTCTCCTCACGCAGATTCCGACCGCCAGTCGCCTAAGCATTGTGGGGGGAATTGAGGCGATTCGCCTGTTGGTCCGAATGGGGAGGGCCGGGCCCCGCCCTCGCAGCGGGCCGGGCCCTGCTCCCTCAGCGGCTGAAGAGCGGTTCGCCGGGGACCTTCGCGTCCGGCGGCAGCAGCGCCAGGGTCAGCCCGCGCACCAGCCGTGCCCGCAGCACCTCGTCGGCGGCCAGGGCGCCCGCCACCCGGTGCGCCGTCTCCCGCGCGGGCGCCTCCGGCGCGAGGGAGAGTGCGAGCATCCCGTCGGCGTCCGCCGCCGGGGCCAGATGGGCCCGGAGCACCTCCGGCTCGGCGGCCAGTACCGTGCGCACGGCCTCGGTCACGGCCGGGTCGGCGAGGGGATCGGCGCTGGTCCGCCCCTCGGCGAGGGCCAGCAGCGCGGAGCCGGTCAGTTGGTACGGCACCGGGCCCGCGAGGTCCAGGACCAGCGTGTCCGCCTTCTCATGGGCGGCGGCCTCCAGCGCCTGGCGCAGCGGTACGGCCACGGGCCGGGCGTCCGGGCGCCAACGGGCCAGCGTCTCGAGCGAGGTGAAGGCGGGCAGGGCGCGCCGGCCGCCGGGGGCCTCCAGCGTGGGCACCGCCATGTCGCTGCTCTTGTCGCGGCGCAGCCCCTCGGGCCCCTCCTCGACCTCGCCGAGGATCGCCACCACGGGGACCAGGAGGCGGGCGCCGGTGAGCGCGGCGAGCACCTCGGGCTCGGCCGAGCGGTCATCCGCCCAGGCGGCGAGCGCCGCGGTCAGCCGGGGGTCGGCGGAGCCGTCGTCGCCGGAGAAGCCAGGGTCGGGAATGTTCTTGAGCGCCACGCCATGAGGGTATCGAGGGCAGGGAGAACCGGACGCGGCGGGCGGCGGAGCGGGAGGCGGCGTGGAGCGGATGGCGGACGACGTGACGGAGCAGGGGCTGAGCGCGGCACTCGCCGACGCGCTCGGCCCCGTCGCCCAGGGCTCCGGCGCGGACTTTTCCGTCGCCGTCCTGGACACCCGCTCGGGGACGAGCGGGGTCCATGGCGACGGCTCGTATGCCACGGCGAGCATCGTCAAGGTGGGCATTCTCGCGGCGCTGCTGCTGAGGGCGGAGGGCGAGGGGCGACCGCTGACCGCCCAGGAGCGGTCGCATGCGGCCGTGATGATCGAGCAGAGCGACAACGACGCGGCGACCGCGCTGTGGCGGACGATCGGCGGTGCCGCCGGGCTCGACGCCGCGCACCAGCGGCTCGGCCTGACCGCGACGCGTGCCGGGAGCGGAGGGAGCTGGGGGGTCACCCTGACCACCGCCGCCGACCAGCTGACCCTGCTGCGCGCGATCTTCTCGGACGACTCGGCGCTGAGCGGTCGCGCGCGGACGTATCTACGGGCGCTGATGGGGCGCGTCGTCGGCCGCCAGAGCTGGGGAGTCTCCGCCGCCGCCGACGGGGACGGCTCCGGGACTCGGCTGAAGAACGGCTGGATGCCCCGCGATGCCACCGGGCTGTGGGTCGTCAACAGCCTCGGCGAGGTGTCGGCGGACGGGCGCGCCTTTCTGGTCGCGGTGCTGTCCGAGGGCAGCGCGGACATGGACAGCGGGGTGGCGCTGGTCGAGAGGGCGGCACGCACGGCCGTGGCGACGGCCCGCACCTACCGATTCCAGTAAGCGGCACGCCGCAATGGCCCAGCCGACTCCAACCGTGGGGCCCGGCCCGACGCCCTACGGAACCCGGCGAGCGCCCACACAGCACGCCCAACCCCACGACCATCGCGGTGCCTCAATGCGCGCGGCGCGCTCGAGCCGACGACGCGGCGCCCGGGGCCGCTCAGCGCACGGAACCCCGCCAGCAGCGCCCACAACGGGCCCCAACCGGCCACCCCGGTACCGACACGACCCAGGCCAACGCAACGCCCGGCCTCAGCCCGTACGGATCGCCAGGAGCACCGCGCGCAAGCGCGATGAGCGCCGGGCCCGAGCCGACGACGCGGCGGGGACGCGCCTCAGCGCGCGCGGATCCCCGTGAGCAGAGCGCGCAGCCTCGGTGGCACCCGTAGGGGGCCCGAGCCGCGCCATAGGGCGACGGCGGCGACCACCAGGGCCGCGCCGACGATTCCGGCGAGCAGCGCCATCTCGTTGGGGCCGGACTCGTCGTGCGCGCCCTGGGCGTGGCCGGGACCGTCGCCGAAGAAGCGCTCCGGGGACGAGGCCACGGCGGGCCGCTGGGCCTCCGGCTTCATCTTGCCGCCCGCGGCGATCGCCGCCGCCGGGTCCACCAGGCCCGCGCCGAGGGCGTCGCTGTGGCCGCCCTCCGGGACGTCCTGGGCGGTCCGGGTGAGGAGTTCCCGGATCTGGCGCGGGCTCAGCTCGGGGTGGGCGGCGCGGACGAGGGCGACGGAGCCGGAGACGAAGGCGGCGGCCGCGCTGGTCCCCCAGCCCTCGTAGTAGCGCTTGTCGGGGTCGGCGATGACCACGTCGACGCCGGGTGCGCAGACGGTGGCGTACCAGCGGCGGGTGGAGAAGGCGGCGCGCGAGCCGTAGCGGTCCACGGCGGTCACGGCGATCACCCCGGGGTAGGCGGCCGGGTAGGAGACCCGGTCGCCCTTCTCACCGCCGTTGCCCGCGGAGGCGACCACGGCCACGCCCTTGCGCAGCGCGTACTGCACGGCGGCGTCCTCGGCGGCCTCGGGGTGGGCGGAGGCGCTGTCGTCGCCCAGCGAGAGGTTGATGACGTCGGCGCCGTGTTCGGCGGCCCAGCGGATACCGGCGGCGAGCGCGCCGCCACGGGACGAACGGGCCTTCTTACGGGCGGCGTCGGAGTCCTCGAGGATCACCCGTACCGGCAGGATCCGCGCCTTCGGCGCGACGCCCAGGACACCCTCGCCGCCGGCCGCGCCGTGGCCGTGACCTGCGATGATCCCGGCCATAGCGGTGCCGTGGCGGGCCCAGGCGCGTTCGCCGCGCCGGGCGCCGAAGCCGATGAGGTCCCTACCGGGCAGCACTTGGCCTTCGAGGTCGGGGTGGCTGTCGTCGACGCCGGTGTCGAGGACGGCGACGGTGACCCCGGAGCCCTTGGTCGTCTGCCATGCCTCCTGGACGTGGAGGGTGTCCAGCGCCCACTCCTGGGCCTGTATGCCGTCGGCGTCCGCGGGTGCGGCGGTCACCAGGGTCAGCCCGGCGGCGGCGAGGGCCACCGCGAGGCGCCGGCCGATCCCGCTCATGACGTGGTCTCCGTGACGGTGGACAGGGCCCGGCGGAATATGGCCTCGATCGCGTCGGCGATGCTTCGGGCGTCGTTGCCGAGGCCCGACTGCGCGGGGGCCGAGGTGGCGCCCCGCTGGGTCGCCTCGCCCGCCGACTGCGGGTCGGTGACCTTACGGCCGTCGGCGAAGCCGCTGACGGTGTAGAGGACGACGGGGGCGTCGGTGAGGATCCGGATTCGCCAGCTCGCGCGCTGGTCGTCGCCGAACCCGGCCGCCGCGGTGCCCTTGGCGGCGTACGCGCGGGGCATCAGATCGGTGCGCTCGTCCAGCTTCTCGGTCATGAAGCGCTGGTGCAGTGCCCGCATCCCGGTGGGCCCGGAGGTGGTGACCAGCAACCCGACGGTGGTGACGCTGGTGCTGGTGGCGTCGGTGTACGTGGCGCGCACCAGCCGCTTGCAGCCCACCGGGGCCAGCGCCTTGGCGAGCAGCGGATCGAATCCGCCGCCGCAGCTGCTGTCCGGGGCGACGGCTATTCGGGTCCAGAGGCGGTCGGCGCCGCCGGGGCCCTCGCCCTTGCCCCGCAGGGTGCGCGGGAAGAGGTCGTCCACGGGGACGCTGTGCCAGGCGGAGCGGGCGTGGGCGTAGGTGTCGGCGGTGGACGGCGGGGCGTCGGGGTCCTCGCCCAGCCAGCTCCCGGCCGCCGCGCCGCCGAGCAGCCCGAGGCCGAGGACGAGACTGGCGGCGGCGGCCGCCGTACGGCTGGGCGGACGGCGCCGGCCGCGCCGACCGCCGTCCGCGAAGAGCCCTTCGGTGCGCGGCGGTGCCAAGGGGCGTGGGGGCACCCGGGTGCCGGACGCCCCGGCGGTGCCCCTGGGGAACGGGACCTTCGCCCGTACGCCGAGGATGGGGGTGTCCGGATCCGGGGTGAAGCCGGGCGGGGCGGTGGGGCGCGGCGGGGGCGCGGAAGGCTGCGCGGGCGCCGTGCGCGGGGGATGTGCGGGGCGTGGTGGGGGCGTGTTGTGGGGTGAGTGCGCCTGTTCCGCGTCGGTGCTCACCTGCACCCCCTCGCAGCCGTCGACACCTGTTTCACCTGGCTCCGTCCGGTTCGCCGCACCACCCACCGCCTTTCGGGCAGGCGGGCCCGTATACGGACAACACGCCGCTGACCTGCCGGTCGTGGCGTGCGCGACACTCTACGGGCAGCCGGGCGCCCTGCGCACCGGCCGCCCTCTACCCAGTGGTAATGGCGGTCTGGCAAGCTGCGTCCATGCCCGCTGCCGCCGCTGACCGGGCCCGGTACGACCGGGCCACCGCCCATCTCGAAGCGCCCGTGGCGATTGTCGACCTGGGAGCCTTCGACGACAACGCCCGGGATCTGGTCCACCGGGCGGGAGGCAAACCGATCCGCGTCGCCAGCAAATCGGTGCGCTGCCGGGCGCTGTTGGAACGGGTGCTGGCACGGGACGGCTTCGCCGGGATCATGAGCTTCACGCTGCCGGAGTCGCTGTGGCTGGCGCGCGAGGGGTTCGACGACGTCCTGCTCGCCTATCCCTCCACCGATCGGGACGGCTTCGCCACCCTGACCAGCGACCCCAAGCTGGCCGAGGCCGTGACGGTCATGGTGGACGACCTCACCCAGCTCGATCTGATCGACAGCGTTCGCGCCGGGACCGAAGAGGTCCGGGTCTGCCTGGAGTTGGACACCTCGCTGCGGATGCTCGGCGGGCGGGTGCGGGTCGGGGCGCTGCGCTCACCGCTGCGCGAACCCGAGCAACTGGCCGAGCTGGCGCGGGCGATCGACCGCCGCCCCGGCTTCCGGCTGGTCGGGCTGATGGCGTACGAGGGGCATGTCGCGGGCGTGGGCGACGCGGTGCCGGGCAGTCCGCTGCGCTCGCGCGCGGTGCGGCTGATGCAGTCCGTGGCCCGCCGGGAGCTCGCGGCGCGCCGGGCCGCGGTCGTGCGGGCGGTGCGGGCGGTGGCGGACCTGGAGTTCGTCAACGGCGGCGGTACGGGCAGTGTGCAGCACACCGCCGCGGAGGACGCGGTGACCGAGATCGCCGCCGGGTCCGGGCTCTACCAGCCGCGCCTCTTCGATCACTACACCTCCTTCCACGGCCGCCCGGCGGCCCTGTTCGCCCAGCCGGTGGTGCGCCGGCCCGGGGTGGGCGTGGTGACGGTGCTCGGCGGCGGCTATCCGGCGTCGGGCGCGCCGGGCCGGGACCGGCTGCCGGTGCCGTATCTGCCGGAGGGGCTGGTGTACGACTCGATGGAGGGGCCGGGCGAGGTGCAGACCCCGCTGCTGGGCACGGCCGCCGACGATCTGCTGATCGGCGACAAGGTCTGGTTCCGGCACGCCAAGGCCGGTGAGCTGTGCGAGCGGTTCGACACGCTGCGGCTGATCGAAGGCGACCGGGTGGTGGCCGACGCGCCGACGTACCGGGGCGAGGGCAGAACGTTCCTCTGACCCGCAGGCCCCTTTGGCCCGGACGGACCGCCGACTTCGGCCTGGCCGGACCGGCAACGCGCCTGGACCGACGCCGACTTCGGCCTGGCCGGACCGGCAACGCGCCTGAACCGACCGCCGACTTCGGCCTGGCCGGACCGGCGACGCGCCGAGATGGACCAGCGAGCGCCGAGATGGACCGGCGAGCGCCTAGATGGACCGGCCGTCGCCCGCCAGCGCCTCGATGCCCTTGACGATCTTGTCCATGTCGCTGAGCGGCGGCGCCTTGTCGCTCTGGTCGAACCCGAAGCGCACCACGACCATCGTGTTCGGCATGGTGGGCGACGGGAAGGCCAGCGACTGGACGATGCCGTCGTCGCCCTTCTTCGTCACCACCTTCCAGCGGACCAGATAGCCCTTGCCGCCCGCGACCTCGACCGCCGACTCCTTCAGCTCCTTGTGGGAGGTGATCCCGCCGTACGCCTTACGGTCGCTGTCCCCGTCGGTGCCGTAGGACTCCTCGGCGTTCTGCGCGATGTCCTCCTTGGCTATGCCCTTGGCGGAGGTGGCCTTGTAGCCCTGGGCGGTCCGGGAGAAGGCGCCGCCGCGCACACATTCGGTGGACGGGTCGCCCGGGCAGGGGTAGCGGGAGGTGGTGACGCCCGCGCCGCCGGAGCTGCTGCGCCCCGCCTGCCAGCCGCTGAGCACCGGCAGGCTGATGCCGTTGCCGGGGTCCGGGGCGGTGTCCGGGTCGTAGCTGGGCGGTGCGGTGGGAGCGCCGGTGGGCCCGTCCGAGGGGCTGTCCGGGGCGGGGAGGTCCGGAGCCGGGTCGCCGCCGTCCGGCGGAGTGGAGTCGCTGGGGGCGGCGGGCCCGGTCTGGGCGTTGCCACCACCGCCGTCGCCGCCGTCGCCCAGCAGCACGATGCCACCGACGATCGCGGCGACCACGACACCGGCGGCGGCCGCGACCGCCGCGATCCTCGGACCGCGGCCCCGGCCGTGGCCGCCCTGCCGCCCTGGCAGGTAGGGCGGCATCGGCGGCGGGCCGAAGGCCGGGTCCGTGGCGCCCGAGGCATCGCGGGTGTACTCGGTCCAGGCGGAACCGTCCCACCACCGTTCCATGGCGGGGCCGTTACCTGCGTAGCCGGGATCGGGGTACCAGCCGGGGGGCGTGTTCATGGTCACACGGTCAGCCTATGGCCAGGGGTGCGGTCCGTACACCGCGGATGGCGGGACTGCGCACAGGACTACAACGGGGTGACATATGCCCCGGCGATCCCGCCGTCCACGAGGAACTCGGCGGCGTTGACGAACGAGGCGTCATCGCTGGCCAGGAAGGCCACGGCGGAGGCGATCTCCTCCGGTTCGGCGAACCGGCCCACCGGCACATGGACCAGCCGGCGCTGGGCCCGCTCCGGGTCCTTGGCGAACAGCTCTTTCAGCAGCGGGGTGTTGACCGGCCCCGGGCACAGCGCGTTGACCCGGATGCCCTCGCGGGCGAACTGCACGCCCAGTTCGCGCGACATGGCGAGCACCCCGCCCTTGGAGGCGGTATAGCTGATCTGCGAGGTGGCGGCGCCCATCACGGCCACGAAGGAGGCGGTGTTGATGATGGAGCCCCTGCCCTGCCGCCGCATATAGGGCAGCGCGGCCTTGCAGCACAGATAGACGGAGGTGAGGTTGACCTCCTGGACGCGCTTCCAGGCGTCCAGTCCGGTGGTGAGGATCGAGTCGTCGTCGGGCGGCGAGATACCGGCGTTGTTGAAGGCGATGTCCACCGAACCGTAGGTGTCGAAGGCGGTCTTGAAGAGCGCCTCGACCTCCTCGGGGTCGGTCACATCCACCCGGACGAAGAGCCCGCCGACCTCGTCGGCCGCGGCCTTGCCCGCGCTCTCGTCGATATCGGCGCAGACGACCTGCGCGCCCTCGGAGGCCAGGCGGCGCGCGGTGGCCAGGCCGATGCCGCTGCCCGCTCCGGTGACGACGGCGGTACGGCCCACCAGACGGCGGCACACGGGGGTCTCGGTCACGTCACTGCTCCTCGGTGCTGATGAAGACGTTCTTGGTCTCGGTGAAGGCGGTAAGGGCGTCTGGGCCCAGCTCCCGGCCCAGGCCGGACTGCTTGTAGCCGCCGAAGGGGGTGGCGTACCGCACGCTGCTGTGCGAGTTGACGGACAGGTTCCCGGCGGCGACGGCGCGCGAGACCCGGACCGCGCGGCCCACGTCGCGGGTCCAGATCGAACCGGACAGGCCGTAGTCGGTGGCATTGGCCAGCCGTACGGCGTCGGCCTCGTCCTCGAAGGGCAGGACGACGGCGACGGGGCCGAAGATCTCCTCCACGGCGGCGCGGTCCCCTTGGCCGGTGGCCTCCAGCACGGTGGCCGGGTACCAGAACCCCTTGCCCTTCGGGGCCTCACCACGGATCGCGGCGGGCGCGTCCTCGGGTACGTAGGACCGTACGCGCTCCCGCTGGGCGGCCGAGATCAGCGGGCCCATCGCGGTGGCGGGGTCGGCCGGGTCGCCGACCGCGAAGGAGGTCACGGCGGGCGCCAGCAGCTCCATGAACCGGTCGTAGACGCCGCGCTGGACCAGGATGCGGCTGCGGGCGCAGCAGTCCTGGCCGGTGTTGTCCAGGAAGGAGCCGGGGGCCGCGGCCGCCGCGCGCTCGATGTCGGCGTCGGCGAAGACGATGTTCGGGCTCTTGCCGCCGAGTTCGAGGGTCACCCTCTTCACCCCCTCCGCGCATTTGGCCATGATCCCCTTGCCGACGGCCGTGGAGCCGGTGAAGACGACCTTGGCGACGCCGGGGTGCTCGACCAGCGCGGCGCCCGCGACCGGCCCGGCCCCGGGCAGCACCTGGAAGAGCCCCTCGGGAAGGCCCGCCTCCAGGGCGAGTTCGGCCAGCCGGAGCGCGGTGAGCGGGGTGGTCTCGGCCGGTTTGAGGACCACGGCGTTCCCGGCGGCCAGGGCGGGCGCGGTGCCCCAGGCGGCGATCGGCATGGGGAAGTTCCACGGTGCGATGACCGCGACCACGCCGAGCGGCTCATGGAAGGTGACGTTCAGCCCGCCGGCCACCGGGATCTGGGCGCCGCTCAGCCGCTCCGCCCCCCGGCCGCGTAGTCGAGCAGATCGCGCACGTTGCCCGCCTCCCAGCGGGCGTTGCCGATCGGGTGGCCCGCCTCGCGGACCTCCAGCGCCGCGAGCTCCTCGATGTGGTCGTCCACGACGGCGGCGAAGCGGCGCAGCAGCCGGGCGCGGTCGGCGGGCGCGAGCCCGGCCCAGCCGCGCTGCGCCTCGGTGGCGCGGGCGACGGCGGCGGCCACATCCCCCGGGGTGGCGGCGGGGACGGTGGCGATGACCTCCTCGGTGGCCGGGTTGAGGATCTGGTGTTCGTGGGGGTGCTGGTGGGAGGGTTCGTTGCTCACTCGGTGGTTCCTCACATGCGCTCGAAGGACCGGAAGCGCTCCCAGTCCGTGACGGCGGTGTCGTAGGCGTCCTGCTCGACGCGCGCCATGTTGAGGTAGTGCTCGACCACCTCGTCGCCGAAGGCGGCCCGCGCTATGGGGCTGTTCCGCCACAGCTCGGCGGCGTCGCGCAGCGAGGTCGGGACGTGCTCGGCATCTCCGTTGTAGGCGTTGCCGGTACAGACCTCGGGGAGCTCCAGCTCCTGCTCGACGCCGTGGAGCCCGGCGGCCACCATTCCGGCCACGGCCAGGTACGGATTGACGTCGCCGCCCGGGAGCCGGTTCTCCAGCCGGTGGGAGGGGCCGTGGCCGATGACGCGCAGCGCGCAGGTGCGGTTGTCCGGGCCCCAGGCGACGGCGGTGGGCGCGAAGGAACCGGGGCGGAACCGCTTGTAGGAGTTGATGTTCGGCGCGTAGAGCAGGGTGAAGTCGCGCATCGCCGCGATCTGTCCGGCGAGGAAGTGGCGCATGGTCTTCGACATGCCGTACGGGCCGTCGTCGTCGGCGAGCACGGGGTGCCCGGCCTCGTCGCGCAGCGAGAGGTGGATATGGCAGGAGTTGCCCTCGCGCTCGTCGTACTTGGCCATGAAGGTGAGCGCCATGCCCTCCTGGGCCGCGATCTCCTTGGCGCCGGTCTTGTAGACGACGTGCTGGTCGCAGGTGGTCAGGGCGTCGTCGTAGCGGAAGGCGATCTCGTGCTGGCCGAGGTTGCACTCCCCCTTGGCCGACTCGACGGTCATCCCGGCGGCACCCATCTCATTGCGGATGCGGCGCAGCAGGGGCTCGACCCGGCCGGTGCCGAGGACGGAGTAGTCGACGTTGTACTGGTTGGCGGGGGTCATCCCGCGATAGCCGGCGTTCCACGCCTGCTCGTAGCTGTCCCGGAAGACCATGAACTCCAGCTCGGTGCCGGTGTACGCGGTCCAGCCGCGCTCGGCGAGCCGGTCGAGCTGACGGCGCAGGATCTGGCGCGGGGAGGCGACCACGGGGCTGCCGTCATGCCAGGCGAGGTCCGCGGTGAGGAGGGCGGTGCCGGGGTTCCAGGGGGTGCGGCGCAGGGTGGCGGTGTCGCCGTGCATGGCGAAGTCGCCGTAGCCGCGCTCCCAGGAGGACATGGCGTAGCCGTCGACGGTGTTCATCTCGGTGTCGACGGCGAGGAGGTAGTTGCAGCCCTCGGTGCCGTGCGCCAGGACGTCGTCGAGGAAGAAGCGGGCGGCGAACCGCTTGCCCTGCAGCCTTCCCTGCATATCGGTGAAGGCCAGGACGACGGTGTCGATCTCCCCGGCTGCGACCAGTCTGGTCAGCTCGTCGACCGAGAGCGGGGGCGTGCGGTCTGCCACGGTGGGCCTCCTGCGTCGGAGAGTGCGGGGAGTCTGGGAATTCGGGGGTTCGGGAAGTTCGGCGGTCCGGAAAGCTCGGAGAGTTCGAAGAGTTTTCGGGGAGTTCAGGGAATCGGAGAGGGTCCGGGGGGCGCGGGGTGGCCTTAAGGTAATACTGCATACCATTGATTGGGAAGTAGGTGCGGACGGTTCGATGAGCGAGAGCGGGAGTGAGCACGGGAGCGCGGCGGAAGACCGGCTGGCGCCGGTGCTGCGCCCGGTGCGAGCGGGGAACGGCTTCGAGGAGGCGCTGGAGCAGATACTCCAGGTGCTGCGGCTGGGGCTGGTCCCCGACGGCGGCCGGCTCCCGGCCGAGCGGGAGCTGGCCGACCGGCTGCGGATCAGCCGGGTGACCCTGCGCGAGGTGCTGAAGGTGCTGCAGGACCAGGGGCTGGTGGAGAGCCGCCGCGGCCGCTACGGCGGCACCTTCGTCCGGGCCAGGCCCGAGCCCGCCCAGGGCGGCGAGGACGAGCTGCGGCGCCGGGTGGCGGCGGTCGACGTCGAGGACACCCTCCGGTTCCGCGAGGTCCTGGAGGTGGGCGCGGCGGGGCTGTGCGCCGCGCACGGGCTCGGAGAGGGGCAGGTACGGCGGCTGCGGGCGGCTCTGGACGCGACCCGGGACGCCCCGCTGGCCGACTACCGCCGCCTGGACACCATGCTCCATCTCACGCTCGCGGAGCTGGCGGGGTCACCGTCGCTGGCCGCCCAGTACGCGGCCGTCCGCGCGACCGTCAACGACCTGCTGGACTGCATCCCGCTGCTGGTGAAGAACCTCGAACACTCCCAGGCCCAGCACGGAGCGCTGGTCGAGGCGGTGCTGGACGGGGACGCGGACGGGGCGCGCGAGGTGATGCGGGAGCACTGCGAGGGCACGGCGGCGCTGCTGCGCGGCTTCCTGGTCTGACCCGGCCGGACGGCGGCCCGTCCGCGCCTGGCCCGTCCGCCCGAGCGCGTGGACTGGAGAGCACCGGCCCTTAACCACGGTTTTACGCAGAGGTCTTGCGCATCGCTGACCGGCAGACAAAGGTATGGCCCCACACCTTTGCCATCGCCCCCTCGCGTGGAGCAGGAGTCCCCCATGGCCGACGGAACCGAGTCCGCCCGCACCGAATCCGCCCGCGCCCCCGTCGGCGGCGCCCCGCCGGGCGGTGCCCAGGCGCCGACCCCCGAGGACGCGTATCTGGAGCGCCGCACCCTGCGGCGCGGCAGCGCGGGCCCGCTGCTGCTGACCGGCCTCGGCGTCGCCTATGTCGTCTCCGGCGACTTCTCGGGGTGGAACTTCGGCCTGTCCGAGGGCGGCTTCGGCGGGCTCGCCATCGCCGCCCTGCTGATGGGCCTGATGTACGCCTGCATGGTGTTCGCCCTGGCCGAGCTGGCCGCGATCCTCCCCACGGCGGGCGGCGGCTACGGCTTCGCGCGGCGCGCCCTCGGCCCCTGGGGCGGTTTTCTCACCGGTACGGCGATCCTCATCGAGTACGTCCTGGCCCCCGCCGCCATCTCCATCTTCATCGGCGACTACGTCGAGTCGCTCGGGCTCTTCGGCCTGGAGTCGGGCTGGCCGGTCTATCTGGCGTGCTTCATCCTCTTCATCGGCATCCATCTGTGGGGCGTGGGCGAGGCCCTGCGGTTCAGCCTGGTCGTGACCGCCATCGCCGTCGCCGCGCTGCTGGTCTTCGCCGTCGGCGCCCTCACCGACTTCGACGCGAGTTCGCTCAACGACATCCCGGTGGACCATTCGGCCGCCGGTGCCACTTCCTGGCTGCCGTTCGGGCTGCTCGGCATCTGGTCGGCGTTCCCCTTCGGTATGTGGTTCTTCCTGGGGGTGGAGGGGGTGCCGCTCGCCGCGGAGGAGACCCGGGACCCGGCCCGTACGCTGCCGAAGGCCATGGCCTGGTCCATGGGCATCCTGCTGCTCCTCGCCCTGCTCACCTTCCTCGCGGCCACCGGGGCGCGCGGCTCCGGCGCCGTACAGGAAGCGGGCAACCCGCTGGTCGAGGCGCTGCAGCCGGACGGCAAGGCGACCGCGCTGTCCCGCATCGTCAACTACGCGGGCCTCGCCGGGCTCGTCGCCTCCTTCTTCTCCCTGATCTTCGCCGGTTCGCGCCAGCTCTTCGCCCTCTCCCGGGCCGGTTATCTGCCCCGCTTCCTCTCCCTGACCAGCAGGCGCAAGGCCCCGTTCTTGGGTCTGCTGGTCCCGGGCGCCATCGGCTTCGCCCTCGCGGCCTGGACCGGTGACGGCGCCCGGATGCTCAACACCGCGGTCTTCGGCGCCACCATCTCGTACGCCCTGATGTCGCTCTCCCATATCGTCCTGCGCCGCCGCGAGCCGGGGCTGGACCGCCCTTACCGCACCCCCGGCGGCACGGTAACGTCGTCCATCGCCTTCGTCCTGGCCTGCTCCGCGCTGGTGGCCACCTTCCTGGTGGACAAGGACGCGGCCTTCATCGCGCTCGGCGTCTACGCGGTGGCGCTGGCCTACTTCGCCTTCTACAGCCGCCATCGCCTGGTCGCGGCCGCGCCGGAGGAGGAGTTCGCGGCGCTGGCGGAGGCCGAGGCGGAACTGTCCCGCGATTGAGTGCACAGTGAGCACACTTTGAGTGCACAGTTCTTCGAAGATCGGAGTCCCCGGTGTCCAAGCCCCTGATCGGCGTCAGCACCTATCTCGAGCCCTCGGCGAGCTGGGGCGTCTGGAACCTCCCCGCCGCGCTGCTGCCCGCGGGCTACCACCGGCTCGTCCAGCGCGCCGGCGGCCTGGCGGCGATGCTGCCGCCCGACGAGGACCCGGCCGCCGCCGCGCGGATCGTCTCCCGCCTCGACGGGCTCGTCATCTCCGGCGGCCCGGATGTGGAGCCCGTGCGGTACGGGGCCGAGGTGGACCCGCGCACCGGGCCGCCCGCGCGGGAGCGGGACGCCTGGGAGCTGGCTCTGATCGACGCGGCCCTGGCGTCGGGCACTCCCCTGCTGGGCATCTGCCGCGGCCACCAGCTGCTGAACGTCTTCCTCGGCGGCACCCTCGTCCAGCACCTGGACGGCCACGCGGGCCGGCCCGGCGTCTTCGACCACCACGAGGTGAAGCCGGTCCCGGACACGCTCCTGGCCGAGATCCTCCCGGACCCGCTGTCCGTCCCCACCTTCCACCACCAGGCCGTGGCCCGGCTGGGCGAGGGCCTGGTGCCCTCGGCCTACTCCGCGGACGACGGAACGGTGGAGGCGGTGGAACTGCCGGACGTGGAGGGGTTCGTGCTGGGCGTCCAGTGGCATCCGGAGGCGGGCGACGACGTACGGATCATGCGCGCCCTGGTGGAGGCGGCGGGCTGAGGCGCATCCGCGCCCAGGCGGATCCGACGGAGGCGAGCCGGGCCCGGGCGGGCCCGGTTCAGCCGAGCTTGAGCAGCAGCTCGGCGAGTTCGCCCGGCATGGTGATCATGCAATCGTGGCCGGTCTCCAACTCCCACACCTGCGCCGGGGAGCCGTTGGGCTGGATCGCGGGGACGGGCCGCCGACTCATGCCCGGCGGCACATTGGCGACGCAGTGGATATGCGTCCGCGGGATCGCGTTCACGGCCGGGTTGTCCAGCCGGACCGGTTGCTGCAGGCAGCGCACCGACTGATCCGACATCATCGAGCGCAGCCACGCCACGTCCGCCGGATCGGTGACCCCGAACAGACCCCCGGACGGGTCCATCCCGACCAGAGGCGGAATCCGCCAGCCGCTCTCGGACGCCAGTGCCTGGTCGATCATGGCCTGGGTGAAGGGCATGACATCGGCCGCGGTCTCGCCGTCCTCCGGGACCATCGCGTCGAGGTAGACCAGCTGCGCGATCCGGTCCGGGAGCTGGTTGGCCGTGGACGAGATGACCAGCCCGGCGTAGCTGTGCCCGACGAGCACCACGTCGGTGAGGTCTTCCTCGGTGATCAACCCGACGATGTCGTCGACATGCGTCTCGAGCCCCACCTCGGGGCCCAGCAGGTGGGCCGTGTCGCCGTAGCCGGTCAGCGTCGGCGCGACGACCCGGTGTCCGGCCGCCGCCAGCAACGGAACCACCCGCTCCCAGCACTCTCCACTGTGCCAAGCGCCGTGCACCAGTACATATGTCGACATATTTCCGCTCCATCCGCATCAAAAATAAACGGGACGCTGTCCCGGTTAAAAATATGGGACAGCGTCCCGCTTAGCAAGCGGGGACCGGTGCGGCGGTCAGGAGTTGATCTCGAACGGTTCGCCGTAGACCGCCCACCGAAGCGGAGGGGTCAGATCGAAGTTCTTCTCCTTGAGGAACTTCCGCTGCTCGGTGTCGACGCGGCTGGTGTCGCTGTGCGCCTCCTCGCTCTTCATGGCCTCCTTACGGGCGTCGAGGAAGGCGTTGAGGTACGTGGTCTCGTTGCCGCCCTGCGCCGGGGGCTTGGCCTTGGACAGGGCGGTCTTACGGATGCCGCCGAAGCTGTACTTGCTGTCGCCGGGGCCGTGCATCACGATCGCGTCGTAGTAGATGAACTGGCCGAGCGCGCCCAGGCCGTCGCCCTTGCCCTGCTGGACGGCCGGGTTGAAGTAGACGCGGTCGCGCTCGTGCTCCTGCGCGTCCTGGAACGCCTTGTCGGCGGCGGCCTTCTTCCAGTCCTTGGTGAAGTTCGGGTCCAGGCCGTCGTGGGAGTCGGTGCCGTCGACATCACGCAGCGCGGGGAGGTACTTGGCCAGGACGTTGCCGGGCTTCTGCTGGGTGTAGTACTCGACGAGTTCCAGCATGTCGCCGGTGCCGGAGCAGAATCCGATGATGCCCGCCGTGTAGCCGCGGCCGTCGCCTATGTCCTCGATGTACTGGAACTGGCCGCGCCAGTCGAGCGAGGAGTTCTCGGCGCTGGAGACCAGCTTCATGGCGATTTCCTTCTTCGCCGGGTCGTCCAGGTTGCTCGCCGCGACGGCCTTGTGCGCCGAGTGGCGGTGCGCGTCCGCCGACGACGGCAGGTGGTCGGACGCCTGCCCGACTCCGACGCCGGTGAAGATGAGCGCGGCCGGTACGGTGACGGCCACCGCCGCGAGGCCGATCCTCCGGGGCATGGGGGACATGGGGACTCCGTTCCTTGTCGACTGTGGGGGAAGTGCGCTCGGCCGTCCCAGGACCCGGGGCAACCCCGGGTCCTGGGACGATCCGTTAGGAACCTTTCCTAACCATTCAAGCGAGCGCGTCGTGTCCACCACAAGGGTTTCGACACCATTCGACAAAGAAGCCCTGCGCCGGTCCGCCTCCCGGAGGCGGCGCCAACTCCCTTGCTACGACTGAGGTATGGGCATCGCCGGGTCCGCGCCGCCAGCCGCCCCGGACCCGCCCGTCGCTCCGGACGAGCCCGTCGTCCCGGACGTGCCGGTGAGGCCCGTCGGCTCGGCCGCGCCCTCGGCCCCGGCCGGCGTCTTGGTCACCGGCCGTGCCGCGATCGCCCGCCACCACGGCTCCAGCGGCAGCCCCTGCCCCGGCTCGAACGGCTGCCCCGGACGCGGAACGGCCACATTCGCCCCGGCCTCCCCCGCGGCCGACACCGTTCCCTCCGCGGGCTCCTCCCACGGGTGCGGGGCGAGGTTGAAGGTGCCCCAGTGGATCGGCAGCATGATCCCCTTCGCCGGGTCCCCGCCCTGCAGATCGAGGTGGGCCCGCATGCCCTCCTCGGGGGTCATATGGATGTCCGGCCAGTAGTCGGAGTACGCACCGATCTGCACCATGGTCGCGTCGAACGGCCCGTACGCCGCGCCGATCTCCGCGAAGCCGGGGAAGTAGCCGGTGTCCCCGCTGTGGTAGACCCGGTGCTCGGGACCGGCCACCACCCAGGAGGCCCACAGGGTGTGCTGGGTGTTGCGCAGCCCGCGCCCGCAGAAGTGGCGGGCCGGTGTGGCGGTGAGCGTGAGCCCGGCGACCTCGGTGGACTCATGCCAGTCCAGCTCGGTCATCCGGTCGGCCGGGACGCCCCAGCGCTCCAGATGGGCGCCGACCCCGAGCGGGACGACGAACATGGCGTGGCTCCGCACCAGCGCCCGGATGGTGGGCATGTCCAGATGGTCGTAGTGGTCGTGGGAGATGACCACCGCGTCCACCGGCGCCAGCTCCCGCAGCGCCACCGGCACCGGGTGCAGCCGCTTGGGCCCCACCATCGAGAAGGGCGAACAGCGCTGCCCCCATACCGGGTCGAACAGCACCCGCCGCCCGTCGATCTCCGCGAGCACGCTGGAGTGCCCCATCCAGGTCAGCCGCAGCCCGGAGGCGGGCGGGGTGGCCAGATCGGCGACGGTGGTGGGGTGCACCGGCACGGTCCCGGCCGGGGCCCTGCGGACGCGCTCCGCCTTGCGGAAGTAGGTGGACGCGAACTTCAGCATCGAGCCGGACGGAGCGGTGCGGGCGCCCACCGGGTTCACGAACACACCGTTCGCGAAGTTCGGCGACCGTCGGATGCGCTCCATCCGCTCCCCAGCGGGATCCGCCCCGAAGGCGGCGGGGCGCAGGGCGGCGGTGAGCCGGGAACGTGTCGGATGGGAGCCGGTCACGGATCCTCCAGGGTGAGAGGGCGGGGGCACTCCAACGCACGGTGCCGTTGGGCTGCAATCACACAACTCTTACGAGGGGTGACCTTGTTCCGGAACGGTGCGCTCGGCCGAGGTGAACGACAGCACCAGATGGTCCTCCAGCGGGCGGTAGCCGAGACGCTGGTAGAGGGCGTTGCTGGTGGGGTTGCCGAGATCGGTGAAGAGCAGGACCTCCCGCACCCCGGCGGCCCGCGCGGCCCGGCTCACGGCGGCCGTGGCGGCGCCCGCGTAGCCGCGTCCGCGCAGCTCAGGCGGGGTGTAGACGAGGGCGACCCGGGCCATGCCCGCGACCGTACGGCTGATTCCGGCACAGGCCACCGGCCGCCCGTCCAGCTCCCACAGGGTGATCCCGTCGTGGCCGAGCTTGTCGTCCACCTGGACGGCGACGTCGTTTATCAGCGCCTGGGTTTCGCGGGCGAACCCCGCGTACCAGGTGACCAGCAGATCGCGGTCGGCGGCGGTGGCGGTCCGGGGGCGCCCCGGGGGCGCGGGATCGGGCGGGGTGAGGGTGCCGAGCCGGTAGAGCCGGTGGTTCTGCTCGACGCTGCTCATCGCACCGGTGAGGCCCGTCCAGGCGGTGGCGAAGGTCTCGGCGGTCCCGCGCCCGGCATTGACTCCGGTGATCTGCCGCTCGCCGTTCCCCGCGAGGGTGCGGGCGAGCGCCCGAACCGCCTCGTCGGGCAGGGGGAGAGCAGCGGAGGGTAGGGCGGGGTGCACAGAAACGCGCCCTCCACCGAGCCCTGCTCGGTCCACCATCCGTAGACCGGCGGCTGGTCGCCGTATCTGCCGCTGCCCCCGGCCACCAGGGAAGAGACCACTGTGAGCAAAGTGGTGTGCCGGGCCGCGCGGGCGCCCAGAAAGTCGCCCGCCGCGGCCCGGAACTCATCGAGGTCGTACGTCACCGTCCACGCCATGTGCTCCAGGCTGGCGCGGAGCGGCGGAGCGGCGCACCTCAATTTCCTCGCTTCTGACCGGATGACCGCTCGGCGGCCCGGTCAGCGGCCACTCAGCAGCTCAGGTTGGAGCCGGGAGTGGTGCCGAGTATCTGGACGAACCGCTGGTAGGCGTCGATCCGGCTCTGCACCTGGCCGGGGTTGCCGCCGTTGCACTCCAGGCTGCCGTTGATGGCGCGGATGGTCTCGCCGAAGCCGCGCTGGTTGACCATGGCGTCGTGCGGGGTCATCGAGCCGGCCCCGGTCTGGGTGTTCCAGAACCACAGGGCGGTCTTCCAGGACACCGCGGCGTCCTGCTCCACCAGCCACGGGTTGCCGAGCAGGTCGATGCCGAGCGCGTCGCCCGCGGCCTTGTAGTTGAAGTTCCAGCTGAGCTGGATCGGTCCGCGGCCGTAGTAGGCCGCCTGGCCCGCGGGGCAGCCGTAGGGCTGGTTCCAGTCGCAGTAGTGCGGGTAGTTGGAGGTGTTCTGCTCCACGATGTGGACCAGGCCGCCGGTCTCGTGGTTGACGTTGGCCAGGAAGGCGGCCGCCTCCTGCTTCTTGACGGTGTCGCTGCCGGTGTTGGCGAAGCCGGGGTAGGCGCTCAGGGCGGCGGTCAGGCCCTGGTAGGTGTAGAAGGAGTTCCGGTTCGGGAACATCTGGTTGAACTGTGCCTCGCTCACCACGAAGCCGCTCGGGTTCTGGCCCTCGCCGCCGCAGTTGTAGGGCTCCCAGTACCAGGTGCTGATCACCGGGTCATAGCCCGGGTTGTCGTGCTCCGCACGGTAGTACTTGCCGTCGGTGTACCGGACGATGTCGCCGGTGACGTACGCCCTGCCCGCGGCCCAGTTCGGGTAGTCGCAGGCCGCCTGGGCGGTCGTGCCCGCCGCCGAGGCGGACGAGGCCATGGGCATGACAAGCACACTCGCACACACCGCCGCGGTCGCCGCGAGCGGCGCCAGAACACGTCGTCTCCACATGGGGCCGATCTCCTTCGCGTGGGGGGCCCTGCAATGCTGAGGGACACTCAAGCGGCTTGGTCTATACCAGTCAAGGTATAGACCAAACCTTTGTGCCGGAATGAGCAAAGGGCGGCTCCCGGGGCAAGTCCGGGAGCGATAAGGGGACCTGACGAGTGGTCAGGTCTCACGCTCGGGGCGGTAGGTGTCGGCGTCCACCCCGAAGGTCCAGGCGACTCCCTCGCGGGCGGTCCGGACCCGGGGTGGCACGCGCAGCCAGTAGGTGCGGTGCGTACCGTCGGGCTCCGGCGTGGAGTTGACCACCTCGACCATCACCACCGGCTCGTCCCCGTCCAGCGCGATGCGCCACAGCACCCCGGTCTCGTCGCGGTGCACCGGCTCGGCCCCCGACTCCTCGAGATAGCGCTCATAGCCGTAGTGCTCCAGCATCACCCGGCGCAGCTCCGCGTTCTCCTCCTCGCGGATGCGGTCCGGGGTCAGCTCGCCGAGCTGCTGCAGGAATTCCGCGGGCACCGGCATGCCCCGCCAGGCATACAGCGCGAAGCCGTCGGGGAAGGCGAGCGCGGGACCGTCGCCGCGGTCGAGACGGCCGGCCTCGTCGCGGTGCAGCTCGACCGGGCGCTCGGCGACGATCACGGCCTTCTCGTATGGCCACCACCAGCCGGCGGCGCGGGCGACCGCGGCGACACCGGCCAGCGGGTCGGGCTCCGCCGTGTCCGCGACGGCCGCCAGCCAGGGCGCGTCATGCTGCCCCAGCACCGCGTCCAGCAGGGCGAGCCGGACGGCCGTCCCCCCGTCCGGCTCCGGCGCCATGGCCTCGACCACCCCGGTGCGGACGCGCTCGGTCAGGGCGCGGGTGACGTCCCACAGCGGCGCCGCCGAGAGCGCCCACCGCCCGGCCCAGCCGGCCGGGCCCAGGTCGTCATGGAGCCGCTGCCGGGCGCGCGCCCAGGGGTGGGTGCGCACGGCCTCCCGCACCGACGCGCCCACGCCGCCCGCGACCGGCTCGACCCCGGACGCCCGCAGTGTGCCCGCCGCCCGCTCGGCGAACTCCTGGGGCAGCCGGTCCTCCTGCCCGGTCAGCAGCATCACGGCCGCCGTGGCCGCCAGCGGGGAACCGGCCCATACGATCCACTCGGGCGCGGTGAGCCCGGCCTGTTCATAGGCGCGGCCGATGCCCTCCTCGGCCGCCGCGCGGTCGGCCGGGCCGGTGGCCGCGGCGACCGTGCGCCAGTGTGCCGTCCGGTCCTCGTCCGCGAGCACGTTCCCACCACTCATGCCGTTCCCCACCGCCGTCGCCGCCGCAGTTGCCGTTGCCGTTGCCGTTGCCGTCGTCATCGTTCGCTCCCCCGCTCTCAGTCCGCCACGACGCGCACGGCGCCCGGCACGTACTCCCGCTGGCGCACCACGCGGTACCAGCCCTTGGGCAGCGGTATCGCCGCGTGCTCCTCGTGCACCACCCGCCCGCCGTCGGGGAGATGGAGGTACGAGACGCCGAACGGGCCCGACTCGCGCACCAGCGTGCCCGGCCCGACCACCGCATGGGCGTGCCCGGTCACCTCGCCGAGCGCCAGCACCAGCCGGCCCCGCCCGTCCCGCGGCTGCCGCGGCAGCGCGTCGATGCCCTGCGGCAGCGCCTCCGCGGCCACCGGAACGATCAGGACGTCGCCCTGTCGGTACATGCCAATTCCCCTTCACCGCAGCCGTGTTGGACCCACCGGGCCTTGCGGGCCGGTCGATGGTCATGACGCTACGGGGAGCCACCGACAACGCCGTCCGACCACCCGATCCGGCCCCCGCCCGGCGCCCCGGCCCGGCGACGGCGCTGCCGGACCGCGTCCGCCAACGCCCGCCCAAGCGGCTGTCGGTGGCGCTTGGTACAACTCTTCGCACGCCAATCGGAACCAGGCACGCCCACGCGAACACATCAGGAGATACCGCTCATGTCGATCGACCACCTGGACGAACTGCACGGCCTTCCGGCCTTCGACTTTCCGCTGTCCGACGAAGGGGCCACCGAACTGCCCGAGCCGGGCGCCGTCGCCTGGCGGATCTCCTACAACCCCTACGTCTACGAGTCGGACGACGAATTCGGCGAGCATTTCCAGCGCTTCCTGACCGCGGTGGACCCCTCCCGGGTGCGCGCGCTGATCGTCGGTCTGTGGGGCGCGACCTACGAAGGCGGCTCCGACGACGCCATCGAGCAGCTCCTCATGGCCAAGGACCGGCTGACCTCGCTGGAGGCGGTCTTCATCGGCGACATCGTCCCGGAGGAGTCGGAGATCTCCTGGATCGAGCAGTCCGATGTGACACCGGTCCTCCATGCCTACCCCACCCTGCGCGAGCTGGGCGTCCGCGGTGGAAACGGGCTGTCGTTCCCGGCCGTCACCCATGCCAATCTGCGCACGCTCCGCTTCGAGACCGGCGGGCTGCCCGGCGAGGTGGTGCGCGGGGTCGCCGCCAGCGAGTTGCCCGCACTCGAGCGCCTGGAGATGTGGCTCGGGGTGGAGGAGTACGGGGGCGATGCCACCGTCGCCGACCTGGCCCCGATCCTGAGCGGCGGCCGGTTCCCCGCACTGCGCCACCTGGGCGTGCAGAACAGCGAGCTCCAGGACGAGATCGCGGCCGCCATGGCGGCGGCGCCCGTGGTCGCCCAGCTCGCGTTCCTCGACCTGTCCATGGGCGTGCTCACCGACGAGGGCGCGGCGGCGCTGCTCGACGGCCAGCCGCTCACCCATCTGACGTGGCTCGATCTGGACCACAACTACTTCTCCGCGGCCATGGAGAAGCGGCTGCGCACGGCCCTGGAGCCGGCCGGGGTGAAGGTCGTCATGGCCGAGAAGGGCGACGAGGACGCATACGACGACGAGGTGTTCCGCTACACCGCCGTCGCCGAGTGATGTCCATGCCCCATCGAGAACCCGACCGGGAAGGGCCCCTTCCATGTATGAGACGCGCTTCGCCGTGGTCGGCAATCCGGGCGGCCGCCGGGTGGAGATGTTCGGCGACGCCGCCGTGGCGGCCGGACTGCCCGCGCCCCGGGTGCTGGCCTGGCGCGATGTGCTGACCGACGGCGCCGCGTTCGAGCCCGTCGAAACCGTGCGGATCGACTCGCCGGGCGAGGACGAGGAGGTGGAGTGGCTGCTGCGCGGCGCCTTTGATCCCACCCGGGTCGAGGGCACCGGCCGCTGGTACGCGCGGTTCACCGAGGCCGTCCGGGACATCGCGACGGCGGCGCGCACGGCCGGTGCCACCCTGCTGAACCACCCCGGGGAGCTGGCCGTCCTGTTCGACAAGCGGCTGTGCCACGGGGTGCTGGACGGTGCGGGCGTCCCGGTCCCGCCCTCGCCGACCTCCGGGCCGCAGGCGCCGCCCGTGCGCGGCTGGGAGGATGTGCGCGCGGCGCTCGGCACCTCGGGGCTGCGGCGCGCCTTCGTCAAGCCGGCCCACGGCTCGTCCGCGTCCGGGGTGCTCGCCGTGGAGACGGCGGGCCCCGGCCGGGTGCGGGCCACGACCTCCGTGGAGCGCACGGAGGACGGCCTGCTGTTCAACTCGCTGCGGGTGCGGCGGTACGACACCGAGGCGGAGGTCGCCGCGATCGTCGACACGCTGGCGCCGGACGGGCTGCACATCGAGCGCTGGCTGCCCAAGGCATCGCAGGACAAGCGCGTGGCCGATCTGCGGATCGTGGTGGTGGCGGGCAGGGCCACCCATGCCGTGGTGCGCACCAGCCGCTCCCCCATGACCAATCTCCACCTCGGCGGGGTGCGCGGCGATCTGGCCGCCGCCCGCGCGGCGGCGGAGGCGAGCGGGGTGGCCTGGAGCGAGGTGCTGGGCATCGCGGAGCGGGCGGCCGAGTGCTTCCCGCGCACGCTGTGCGTCGGGGTGGATCTGCTGCCCGGTCCGGGGTGGCGGCGGTTCGCCGTCGGCGAGGTCAACGCGTTCGGCGATCTGCTGCCCCGGCTGACCGGTCTGCCCGGCAGCGGCGCGGAGGGCCTTGACACCTACGCGGCCCAGGTCGCCGCCGTGCTGCGGACAGGGAAGGACCCCCACCGCGATGCCGCTGTGTGAGCCCGCCATGCCGCTGTCCGAGCCCGATATGAACGAGGTCGTGGGTAGCCATGACCTGCTGCTGATCACCCTCGACACCCTGCGCTACGACGTGGCGGCCGAACTGGCGGCCGCGGGCCGGACGCCGAACCTCAGCGCCCGGATGCCCGGCGGCGCCTGGGCCGAGCGGCATGCCCCCGGCAGCTTCACCTACGCCTCCCACCAGGCGATGTTCGCGGGTTTCCTGCCGACCCCGGCCACCCCGGGACCGCACCGCAGGCTGTTCGCGGCCCGCTTCGCGGGCAGCGAGACCACCGCGGCGGACACCTATGTCTTCGAGACGCCCGATCTGGTGTCGGGGCTCGCGGCGGCCGGGTACCACACGGTGTGCATCGGCGGGGTCGGCTTCTTCAACAAGCGGGCTCCGCTGGGCTCGGTGCTGCCCGGCTACTTTGACGAGAGCCACTGGGAGCCGGAGTTCGGGGTCACCTCCCCCACCTCCTTCGAGGCACAGATCGACCGCGCCGAAAAGGTGATCGCCGGTCTGGACCCCGGCCGGCGGCTGTTCCTCTTCGTCAACGTCTCCGCGCTGCACCAGCCCAACTGGTTCCATCTGCCCGGCGCCACCCGCGAGGCGGGCGACTCCCGCACCACCCACGCCGCCGCCCTGGAGTACGTGGACCGCCATGTCGAGCGGCTCCTGACCGCCCTGAGCGGCCGCGGCCCCGCCTTCGCGATCGTCTGCTCCGACCACGGCACCGCGTACGGCGACGACGGCTACACGGGCCACCGGCTCGGCCATGAGGTCGTCTGGACGGTGCCGTACACCCACTTCTTCCTCGAGGCCCGATGAACATCAGCACGCTCGGTTCGACCGTCCGCCCCTACCAGTCGTACGTCTACGCCTATCCGCACAAGACCGCCTACCGGCCGCTCGCGGAGCGTCCCGCGCTGCGCGAGCTGTGGGCGGCCGAGCCGAAGGACGCGCTGTCGCTGTATCTGCACATCCCCTTCTGCGAGGTACGCTGCGGCTTCTGCAATCTCTTCACCCGGATCGGCGCCCCCGAGGGGCTGGTGACCGCCTATCTGGACGCGCTGGAGCGGCAGGCGGGGGCGGTGCGCGAGGCGCTCGGCGAGGACGCCCGGTTCGCCGCCGCGGCGTTCGGCGGCGGCACCCCCACGTTCCTGGAGGCAGCCGAGCTGGAGCGGCTCTGCGATATCGCCGAGAAGGGGATGGGCGCGGACCTGGCCGCCGTGCCGCTCTCGGTCGAGGCCTCCCCGGCCACCGCCACGGCCGACCGGCTCGCGGTGCTGGCCGGGCGCGGCACCACCCGGCTGAGCCTGGGAGTGCAGAGCTTCCTCGACGCGGAGGCGCGCTCGGCGGTGCGGCCGCAGCGCCGGGCCGATGTGGAGGCGGCGCTGGGCCGGATCCGGGACGCTGGGATACCGGTGCTCAACATCGATCTGATCTATGGCATCGACGGTCAGACCGAGGACAGTTGGCGCCGGTCCCTGGACGCCGCCCTGGCCTGGCGCCCGGAGGAGCTGTATCTCTATCCCCTCTATGTCCGCCCGCTGACCGGGCTCGGCCGTAAGGATGCCGGGGAGCCCGAGGGGGACGCGGAGTGGGACGAGCGGCGGCTGCGGCTGTACCGCTCGGGCCGCGACCAGCTGCTCGCCCATGGCTATGAGCAGGTCTCGATGCGGATGTTCCGCGCCCGGGGGTGCCGGCGACCGGGGACGAGGACCACGCCTGCCAGACGGACGGCATGGTCGGCCTCGGCTGCGGCGCCCGCTCCTACACCTCCGCCCTGCACTACTCGTTCGACTACGCGGTCGACATGCGGGAGATCCGCGGCATCATCGACGACTATGTCTCCCGGCCCGCGGCCGACTTCGCCCGCGCCGAGCACGGCCGGAGGATGACCGGCGACGAGGCCCGCCGGCGCCATCTGCTGCAGTCCGTCCTCCAGGCCGAGGGGATGGAGTCGGCGGGCTACCGGGCCCGGTTCGGCACCGATCCGGCCGAGGACTTCCCCGAGGAACTGGCCCGGTTCGCGGCGCGCGGCTGGCTGGACCCGGGCGCGGAGCCCGGACGGCTGCGGCTGTCCCCCGAGGGGCTGGCGCACTCCGACGCCCTCGGCCCCGAGCTGTTCTCGCCCGCCGTGCGCGCCGCCATGGCCGCGTACGACCTGAAGTGAGGGGTTCAGGCGTGGACTTGACCATTCTGTACCGGGGTCCGCTCGCCTCGTGCGACTACGACTGTCCGTACTGCCCGTTCGCCAAGCGCCGGGACAGCCCGGAGCGGCTGCGCGCCGACCGCGCCGCGCTGGAGCGGTTCACCGCCTGGGCGGCGGAGCAGACCGGCGACCGGCTGTCGGTGCTGTTCACCCCGTGGGGCGAGGGGCTGGTGCGCTCCTGGTACCGTCGCGCACTCATCGAGCTCAGCCATCTGCCCCAGGTCGAGCGGGTCGCCATCCAGACCAATCTGAGCTGCCGGACCGGCTGGACGGCCGAGGCCGACCCGGCCACCCTCGCCCTGTGGTGCACCTACCACCCGGACCAGACCCGTACGACCGGTTTCTCGCCAAGTGCGGGGAGCTGGCCGCGCGCGGGGTGCGTCACAGCGTCGGCATCGTGGGGCTGCCCGCCCATCTGGACCGGGCCCGCCGACTGCGCGCCGATCTCCCGAGCCAGGTGTACCTGTGGGTGAACGCGGCCGAGGGCCATACCTACACGGATGCCGAGGCGGCCGAGTGGACCGCGCTGGACCCGCTCTTCGGCTACAGCCGCCATCCGCACCGAAGCGCCGGTCTGCCATGCCGGACCGGCGCCTCGGTGATCTCGGTGGACGGCGACGGCACGGTGCGCCGCTGCCATTTCGTCCCCGCGGAACTGGGCAATCTCTACGACGGGTCGTACCGCGCGGCGCTGCGGCCCCGGCCCTGCCCGCTAGCCGTCTGCGACTGCCATATCGGCTATGTGCACCTGGAGTCGCTCCCCCTGTACGACGTGTTCGCGGGCGGTGTGCTGGAACGCGTCCCGGCGCCGCCCGCGCCGGTCGGTTCGTGGTCGGTCGGACACACTGCTTCCCCCTCGATCCCCCTGGTCATGACGAGCGTCGCGGAACCGCACGTCACAGGAACAGAAAGTCCGCTTCCCCGGCCTTCGCCCCCTGGATGAAGCGTTTCATCTCCACTGGGGTGTAGATCAGTGCCGGTCCGTCCGGATCGGTCGACTGGCGCAGCGCCACCCGCCCGTCCTTCAGCCTCATCGCCTCGACGCAGCTTCCCCCGTTGCCGCCACTCCAAGGCTTGTGCCAGCCCTCGCTGCCGAGGTCCCTTGCCGGCATGCCGCTGTAGACGCGGCTCCCGCATATGCGATCCATCGTTCAGATCTCCTTGCGAATGCGACTCAGAATGGCCTGAGTCGTCTGTGCAGGCGCGGCCTGCGCGCACATCCGGTCCAGGGCCTCCAGGAATGCCGATACGTCATCGCGCTGGTCGAAGTAGGAGCCGCTGACCAGCGACTCCGTATACGCGATATCCGGCAGCTCCGGGATCGGGAACCGGAAGATATGGAAGGGGCCGTACATCGCCGGGTGCGGGCCGGCGTCGAACGGCATGATCTGCAGCCGGATATGAGGGGCCTCCGCCTCCTCGATCAACCGCGCGATCTGGGCACGCATGGTCTCGGAACCGCCGATGGGGCGGCGCACCACCGTTTCGTCCATGACCACCCACAGCATCGGCGGGTTGTCCCGGGTCAGCAGGGCCTGACGTTCCATACGGAGGGCGACATTGCGCTCGATCTCCGACTCGGGCGCATGCGGCATGCCCGCGCGGAGCACCGCGCGGGCATAGTCCTCGGTCTGCAGCAGCCCCGGGAATGTAATGCGGCTCGTAGGCCCGGATCAGATTGGCCTCGACCTCCAGGCTGACGAAGGTGTTGAACCACTCCGGCAGGACGTCGCGGAACCGGTGCCACCAGCCGGCCTTGTTGGCCTCGCGCGCGAGGGAGAGGAAGCCCTCGACCTCCTCGGGGTCGGTGACGCCGTACGTCCGCAGCAGCTTCTCGACGTACGGGAGCTTCAGGCCGACCTCGGCCTTCTCCATCCGGCGGATCGTGGCATGCGTGACGTCCAGGGCGCGCCCGGCCTGTTCGAACGACAGCCCGGCCTTCTCCCGAAGGTCCTGGAGCCGTTTTCCGAGCACGACTCGCAGGACGGTCGGGGCTCCGCCCGCCCGCGCATCCGCCACTACCGTCCCCCTCCAAGTACCTTCACGACACAGCAGTCTGGCATGGGCTCAGCATTCCGAACAGCCTGCGCTTGCGATTCTGTAATTTACAGATTGAACCTTGCCATACGCGAGCGTGACAGAGCATAGTGTCGGCGTGGCTCCTTCCTATGAGGCTCTCCGGTTAGGGCGCGGCGGCACCGTGGTCGCTCCGCCCCGCCACGACGTGTTTCGTCTGCCGGCGCTGAGCACGTCCGTCGCCGAGGCGAGAAGGCATGTCGTCCGGCGGCTGCGCTCATGGGGCATCGACCAGGACACCCGGGACAGCGCGGAGTTGATCGTCTCCGAGCTGTTCACCAACGCGGTGCGCCACACCTCCAGCGAGGAGGTCCGCTGCTCACTGCAGCTCATAGGGACCCGGCTGCGGCTCGAGGTGGCCGACCAGGGCTGCGCCCGCACGGTGCCGGAGGCCAGGTCGGTGACCGCGGACCAGGAGGGCGGCCGCGGGCTGATGCTGGTGGAGGCCCTCTCGGAGGCCTGGGGGTCAGGCCGAACCAGGGGGGCGCGGGCCGCGCCGTCTGGGCCTATCTGGCGACGTAGCGGCTCCGCGACGAGCCGACCGTACGAACGGGCACGGACGAGTACGACTCACGCACGATCCAGGCACGACGCACGCACGACCCACGTACGAGCAGGCACGGCGCGACGCGACGTTCGGCGGCCAGAGCGGCGCGAGCACAGGGGCTCGGAACGAGCGGTGCCGAGGGAATAGGGGCAGCGACAGCGCACGAGGCGGTCAGCCTCGGGGCGCCAACGGGGGTCTGCCCCTATTCCTCCGGGACCGCTTCGGGTCACGGAACGTTCAGGGCCGCAGCGGCAGCAGATCCGGCCGCTTGGGCTCCACATGGTCACCCGACGACTCACCGCGCAGTCGTCGGCCGATCCAGGGCACCAGATATTCGCGTGCCCAGTGGATGTTGTCCCGGCGCACCTCGGCGGCGGTGCGCTGCCCCTCCGGGGGCCAGGGCTGATCGGGGTCGGCGGGGACGTCGAGCCCGAGCACCTGACCGGCCCTCAGCGCGACCCGGGTGTGCCCGTCCGGCGACAGATGCAGCCGGTCGGCGTCCCAGGCCCGGCGGTCCTGCACCGAGCGCAGCGACCACAGGTCGAGCACCGGGCAGTCGTAGCGGTCGGCGATCGCCCGCACATGCGCCGTATACGTGGCGATCTTGCCCCGCAGATGACGCAGCACCGGCACCCCTCTGGTGTCGAAGCCCGTGCACAGCAGCACCGTGCCCACCCGCGCCTTGAGGTCGGCGACGGCCGCCTCGTAGCGCTCGGCGACATCGTCGGGATCGCTGCCAGGGCGCAGGATGTCATTGCCCCCCGCACAGAAGGTGACCAGATCGGGGCCGAGCTCGATGGCGCGCGCCACCTGCTCCGCGACAATCTGGTCAAGGAGTCGACCGCGTACGGCCAAATTGGCGTAGCGGAAATCGTCGTGAGGTCGTTGGTCGGACAGCAGGACCGCGAGCCGGTCGGCCCATCCGACGAACACCCCATCAGGACCGGGGTCGCCGACTCCCTCGGTGAAGCTGTCGCCGACGGCTGCGTACGACCCGATGGAACCGTTGCTGAATCTCTCCTTATCGTCTGCCACGTCGGGACATCATTCACCCGACGGCGTGACTTACGCCATCGTAACCAGGGCTTGACGTGGGGTGATCTATCCCACCTGGTCAGTTTCGGCGAAGGTGGAATACGGCGGCGTCGAGGTCGCCGCCCAGCCCGGTGCGCAGGCCCCGATGCGCGAGCACCGCTCCCCGGTGCACCTCCCCGGTCTCCAGGTCCCGGTAGCCGGCCGCCGGGTCGAGCCCGCGCAGCCGCAGCGGGGGCTGCGCGTCGCCGTAGTGCTGCGCCTGGATCCAGGCCAGCACCACGGTCTCCTCGCCCCGGACGTACTGCACCGCGCTGAGCCCGTCGCCCTCCGGCGGCCGCAGCCGGTACAGCTCACCGTGCTGGACGACCGGGCGCACCCGCTTGTAGAGCGCCACCCAGTCGCGGGCCTCGGCCAGTTCCGCCTCGCTCCAGCGGGTCAGATCGCCGCCGACGCCCAGCACTCCGGCCATCGCGCTGACGAACCGGAAGCGCAGCGAGCTGACGCGTGCGTTGCCCATGGCGTTGGGGCTGTCGGTGACCCAGGCGGCCATCACCCGGGCCGGGTGGAGCTGGCTGAAGCCGTGCTGGATGGCGAGCCGGTCCAGCGGGTCGGTGTTGTCCGAGGTCCACACCTGGTCGGTGCGGCCCAGGACGCCCAGGTCGATCCGGCCGCCGCCGCCCGAGCAGGATTCGAAGGCGACCTGGGGGTGTGCCGCGCGCAGCCGCTCCAGCAGCTCGTACAGCCCGCGTACGTGGTCGATCCACAGCCGCCGCGGGTAGGCGTCGCCGGGCCAGCCGGCGTCCGAGAAGGAGCGGTTGAAGTCCCATTTCACATAGTCGATGGGCGCACCGCTCAGCAGGGCGTCCAGCCGCTCCCACAGATACTCGCGCACCTCGGGGCGGGCCAGGTTGAGCACGAGCTGATTGCGGAATTCGGCGCGGGCCCGGCCGGAGTGGTGCTGCACCCAGTCGGGGTGGGCGCGGTAGAGGTCGCTGTCGGGGTTGACCATCTCCGGCTCGACCCAGATGCCGAACTGCATCCCCAGCGCGTGCACCTCGTCGGCGAGCGGCTTCAGCCCGTGCGGAAAGCGGTCCGGGTTGGCCGTCCAGTCGCCGAGCCCGGCCCGGTCGCTGGTGCGCGCCCCGAACCACCCGTCGTCGACGACGAACAGCTCGACGCCCATGGTGGCGGCGAGCTGCGCGAGCGAGCGCTGCTGCTCCTCGCTGACCTCGAACTCGGTGGCCTCCCAGGAGTTGTAGAGCACCGGCCGGGACAGCTCGGCGCCGGGGACCACCCGCGCGAGCTGCCAGGCGTGCCAGGCGCGGCTCGCGGCCCCGAAGCCGCCGTCGGTCCACAGCCCCGCGAAGACGGGGGTGGTGAACGACTCGCCGGGCGCCAGGAGCAGCTGGCCCGCGTCGTCGTGGCCGACTCCGCCGACCGCCTGGACGGCGCCGTCGGCCAGCCGCTGGACGGCGATCCGCCAGGCCCCGGACCAGGCGAGCGCGCAGCTGTGCACCTCGCCGCTCTCCTCGGTGGCCTCCCCGCCGTCCAGGGCGATCCAGGGCAGGTGGTGGTGGCTGGTGTGGCCCCGGCGGCTGCCGATCACCTTCTCGCCGGGGGTGAGCTCGGTGCGGGCCAGCCGGCTCTCGGCGGCCCAGCGGCCGTGCAGATGGGACAGCCGCCAGCGGTCGCGCGCCGGGAGCGACCAGGCGGCGGAGTCGGCGCGCAGCAGCTCCACGGGCTCCTGGCCGGTGTTGCCGGTGTGGGTGAGGGTGGTCCAGCGCTCGATGACATCGCCGTCGTCCCGCATCCGGTAATGGAGGGTGATGTCGAGGTGGTGCAGCGGGTCGTGGAAGCGCAGCCGCAGCTCCTGGCCGGTGCCGGGGTCCAGGACGGTGCCGCTGCTGAAGCGCCACTCGGTGCCGCGCACACCCCCGGCGTGTACGGACAGGGCGGGGCGGACGAAACGCGGGCCGCCCTCCACGGGGTACTCCTCGCGCCCGTCCAGCGGTGATTCGAACGGCCGCTCCGGCGGCCCCGGCTCGGCGGCGAGGGCCTCGGCGTCCTCGACCGCGATGCCCGGGCCCCAGTGGAGATGGAGCAGTTCATCACGGTCGGTGACCCGCAGGGCATAGCTGCTGTGCCGCCCCGAGAGTACCCAGAGCCGACCGCTTCCACCGGTTTCGATCATCTCGCTCCCCCAATTCTCCACAGGTCTCAACATGATCGGGGAGGGCGGGCCGGTGCGGCAATGCCCTCGCACCGGCAGGAGACCGATTGCCCGCTGCACGCATGTCGTATGGTCGGCTCAGCCCGCCTCGTCGACGAGCCGCGTCGGCGGCCGATGGTGAAGGAGAGCCCGTGACGCAGCAGTCGCAGTCGCCGCAGGTCCCCCAGGCCGAAACTCAGCTGGTGGGGGTACGCAACTTCCGTGATCTCGGCGGACTGCCGGCTGCCGACGGCCGCCGTGTGCGGCCCGGCGTACTGTTCCGCAGCGGCCATCTCGCCCATGCCACCGAGGCGGACGCGGCCTTCCTCGACGGGCTCGGCCTGCACACCGTCTTCGACTTCCGCAACGCCGCCGACATCAAGCTGGAGGGCCCGGACGTCACGCTCAGCGGGGTCCGGAACGTCAATCTGCCGCTGTCCGACCCGGCCGACGGCGCCGGGTTCTGGACGATGGTGCGCGAAGGCGATCTGGACACCCTGCGCAAGCTGCTCGCCGAGGGCCGGGCCGAGAAGCGCATGATCGGCTCCTACCGGGGGATCATCACCACCCGGATCGTCGAGCACGGCCGGATCCTCAGCGACATGGCGGAGGACAGCTCACCGGTGCTGATGCACTGTTCGGCCGGCAAGGACCGGGCGGGGCTGTCCATCGCGGTGACCCTGCTGGCGCTCGGCGTCGAGCGGGAGGCCATCGAGGCCGACTACCTCGCGTCGGCCGCCGCCCACCGGCGCTACAAGATCTGGCGCAAGGGCGATCCTGGGGACGGCTCCGACCCGATGTCCCCCGAGGTCATGGCGCTGCTGCTGCCGCTCTTCGACGCGCGCGCCGAATATCTGGCGGCGGCCTTCGCGACCATCGAGGAGACCTGGGGCGGCACCGACCGCTATCTCGCCGAGGGGCTCGGCCTCACCCCCGAGCGGCGCGAGCGGCTCCGCGAGCGGCTGCTCACCGCCTGACGGCACCGCCCCGGGGCCGACCGCGCCGGCCCGCGCCCGCCCCGGGGCTCACGGCTCACGGCTCACGGCTCACGGCTCACCACATCGTGTCGGCCCCGGCCTCGGGCTCGGTGATCCAGCCCGCCGTCAGCACCAGACCGGTGGCGCGGTGCACGGCCAGGAAGCCGAACGGCCGGTCGTACCGCACGCTGATCAGCTTCACCTTCCGCCGCGGCGGCGCCGAACCGGGCGCCATGGAGAACGCGGTCACCGCCGCCGCCCAGAAGCCCTCGGCGCTGAACGAGGCGGTCATGGACTGCTCTCCGGAGGACAGCGCCAGCGCGGCCGGGCTGATCCCCGGGAAGTGGCCGCGCGCGGTGTCCTGGGCGGTACGCAGCCCGAACAGCTCGGCCCGGCGCAGCAGATCGTGCCGGGCCTTCACGGTGAAGGCCGGGGTGGTGAGCGTCACCCGAGGCGTGGGGTCCCAGCTCTCGACCTCCATGACCTGGACTCCGGGCCCGGCCGCGCCCGGTGGCAGCGCCGAGCCGGGCCATCCCGCGTACCGCCCGGCCACCGCTCCGATCCCGGCCTCCAGCACCTCGCCGCCCGGTGCGTTCTCGGCGCCGAGGACCAGATGCACATCCAGCCCGTTGCCGCCCGCGACGCCGGAGAGGGTCAGCGGACCGGCCGGGGTGTCGGGGACGACCCGCAGCACCCCGTCGAGGTCGTCCACGGACCGGGTGAGCCCGGCCAGCGACCGGTCCCGCCACGGGCCGCTCTTGGGCATCAGCCAGCCCGGCTGGAACGGCTGCAGCCAGGCCGTCCGCACCGTGAGCGCCCCGGCCAGCACCAGCTGGGTGGCGGCGCTGAGCGGCACCGGCATCTCGGCGATCGCGCCCCGGGTGCACCGGGACGCCCAGGCGTCCAGCTCCTTGCGGTCGTGCTCGCTGTCCCCGGTGAGCGCACCCCGTACGCCCGGCGGCAGCGCGGCCTCCCACTCGGACCGGATCGGCAGGTCCTGACGGGTCCACAGCCCGGTGGCGGCGTGGACACCGTCCATGCCGTCCAGCGCCCCGAGCAGCTCGCCGCCGAGCGCCGTCGCCCGGTCCGCGCCGACGCCCAGCGCGTCCTCCAGCTCCTGGCGGGCCGGGCCGCCGGCACCGCCGGCGAGCAGGGCGAGCAGCGGCCAGGCCCCGGTGGCGGCGAAGACCGTGCCCTCGTCCGCCACGGCGGCCCGCGCCCACCTCGCCGTCATCGTGTTGACGGCCTGTACGGCGGTCGCGTCGATCATGCCGGGTCCCCCATCGGTCAGCGGTTGGCCACCGCCTGCTTGACGAGAGTCCGGCCGAACTCCCACATCAGGCCGCCGCCCTGGTGTGCGTCGTCCATGACCGCGGTGAACGCCTCGACGAACCGGTCCACTTCCCGCTCGCCGATGATCAGTGGCGGAATCAGCTTAATGACCTCCAGATGGTCCCCGGACACCTGGGTGAGGATGCGATGGCGCCGCAGCAGCGGGACGACGACCATCTGCGCGAACAGCCCCTTGCGCGCCGTCTGCAGCATCGCCCACCGGCTGCGCAGCCCCAGTGAGCTGGGCCTGCCGAACTCGATGCCGATCATCAGCCCCCGGCCGCGGACGTCGTGCAGCAGCTCGTAGCGGTCCACGAGCGCGGCGAGGCGCTCGCGCAGCAGATCGCCGGTGCGGCGGGCGTTGGCCACGATCCGCTCGTCCTCCATGACGGCGAGGACGGCGAGCCCGGCCGCCATGGCCTGGGCGTTGGCGCCGAAGCTGGCGGAGTGGACCAGCACCCGGTCCATCGAGGAGTAGACCTTCCGGAAGATCCAGTCCTTGCCGAGGGTCGCGCCGACCGGCACATAGCCGCCGGAGAGGGCCTTGGCCACGCACACCAGATCCGGTTCGACGCCGTCCTCGTGGCTGTAGGCGAAGAAGTCGCCGGTGCGGCCGAGGCCGGTCTGCACCTCGTCCGCGATGAGCAGCGCCTTGTGGCGGTGGAGCAGCTCCTGCGCGGCACGCAGAAAGCCGGGCGGGGTCTCGTGCACCCCCTTGCCCTGGATGGGCTCCACCACGAACGCCGCCACGTCCCCGCGCGCCAGCTCCCGCTCCAGCGCGTCGAGATCGCCCATCTCGACGGCGGTGTCGGGCAGCAGCGGGGCGAACCCCTTGCGGAAGCCGTCCTCGCCGTTGACCGACAGCGAGCCGGTGGTCAGCCCGTGGAAGGCGTGGGCGCAGTAGAGGATGCGCGGCTTACGGGTGGCGTAGCGGGCGAACTTCAGGGCCGTCTCGACGGCCTCGGTGCCGCTGTTGCCGAAGAAGACCCGGTCCAGATGCGGGGCGTGGGCCAGCAGCCGCTCGGCCAGCAGACCGGGCAGCGGCTGGCAGTCGAAGCGGGTCAGATCGGCCAGGTCGGCGTCCAGGACGTCGTGCAGCGCCTTGCGGACCACGGGGTGGTGGCGGCCCAGACCCATCACCCCGAAGCCGGCGAGCATATCGAGGTAGTCCTGGCCCTCGTCGTCCCAGAAGTACGCGCCCTCGCCCCGTTCGTAGACCTTGTCGAATCCGATGGTCTGCAGCATCCGGGGCAGTTGGTGGTTGAGATGCCGGGTGTGCAGGTCGTACCGCTCCGAGGCGCGCTCGGCCAGCAGCTTCCCGAGGTCGAAGCCCGAACGCCGCTGCTGCTCGGCTGCTGTCATGCCTGGCTCTCCTTGGCGGCGACGGTACGGGCCCGGGTGGCGCTACGGGCCCCGGCGGCGGTGCTCGCGCGCTCCGGGCGGACCGCGATACGGGTCAGGGCCGCCCCGATCCGGCCCGCGATCTCGGCGGGGGTGAGCCCGATGTCGGCGAGCACCTCACCGCGCTTGGCATGCGGCAGGAACGCCTCTGGGATGCCGAACGTCCGCACCGGCAGGTCGACTTCGGCGTCCCCCAGCGTCTGGGCGACCGCCGCGCCCACCCCGCCGGTGCGCACATTGTCCTCGACGACGGCCACCAGCCGGTGGCGCGCCGCGAGTCCGGGCAGCTCGGGGTCGACCGGCTTGACCCAGCGCGGATCGACGACCGTGCAGCCGATGCCGCGCTCGGCCAGCAACTCGGCGGCGCGCAGCGCGACGGTGGCCATGACCCCGGCCGCGACGAGGAGGACGTCCTCGCCCCGGCGCAGGACGTCCATCCCGCCGACGCGGTCGATCGCCCCGATGGGCTGCCCCACCGACTCCTTGGGGAAGCGGATGACGGTGGGTGCGTCGTCCACGTCGATCGCCTCGCGCAGCTGGGCGCGCAGTTGGTCGGCGTCGCGCGGGGCTGCGATCCGCAGCCCTGGCACCACCTGGAGGACGGACATGTCCCACATGCCGTTGTGGCTCGGTCCGTCGGTGCCGGTGACACCGGCCCGGTCCAGGACGAAGGTCACCCCGCAGCGGTGCAGGGCGATATCCATGAGCAGCTGGTCGAAGGCGCGGTTGAGGAAGGTGGCGTAGACGGCGAAGACCGGGTGGAGTCCGCCGGTGGCGAGCCCGGCCGCCGAGACCGCCCCGTGCTGCTCGGCGATGCCGACGTCCCACACCCGCTCGGGATACGCCTCGGCGAAGCCGGCGAGGCCCACGGGGTGCAGCATCGCGGCGGTGAGGGCGACCACATCGGGCCGCTCGGCGCCGATCCGCACCATCTCCTCCCCGAACACCGAGGTCCATGAGCGGCCGCCGGAGGGGATGAGGGGCGCGCAGGTGAGCGGGTCCATCGCGGCGACGGTGTGGAAACGATCCGCCTCGTCCTCCAGCGCGGGCCGGTAGCCGCGCCCCTTCTCGGTGAGGCAGTGGACGAGGACCGGGCCGTGGAACCGCTTGGCGCGGCGCAGGGCCGACTCGACCGCCTCGGTGTCATGGCCGTCGATGGGGCCGACGTACTTCAGCCCGAGGTCCTCGAACATGCCCTGCGGGGCGAAGGCGTCCTTGAACCCCTTCTTGGCGCCGTGCAGCGAGCCGTACAGCGGCTGGCCGACCACGGGGGTGCGCTGCAGCACCTCCTTGCCCCAGGCCAGGAAGCGCTCGTAGCCGTCGGTGGTGCGGAGGGTGGCGAGGTGGTTGGCGAGCCCGCCGATGGTCGGCGCGTAGGAGCGCTCGTTGTCGTTGACGACGATGACCAGCGGGCGGTCCCGGGCGGCGGCGATGTTGTTGAGCGCCTCCCAGGCCATTCCGCCGGTCAGCGCCCCGTCCCCGATGACGGCGACGACATGGTCGGTGGCGCCGCGCACCTCATTGGCCTTGGCGAGGCCGTCGGCCCAGCCCAGCACGGTGGAGGCATGGCTGTTCTCGATGACGTCGTGCTCGGATTCGGCCCGTGACGGATAGCCGGACAGCCCGCCCTTGTGGCGGAGCTTGGAGAAGTCCTGGCGGCCGGTGAGCAGTTTGTGGACGTAGGACTGGTGGCCGGTGTCCCACAGGATGCGATCGGCGGGCGAGTCGAAGACGCGGTGCAGGGCTATGGACAGCTCGACCACGCCGAGATTCGGTCCCAGATGGCCTCCGGTCCTGGCCACCGCGTCGATCAGGAACTCCCTGATCTCCTGGGCGAGCACGTCCAGTTCCTCACCGGTCAGCGCCTTGAGGTCGTGCGGGCCCCGGATGTTCTCCAGCAACGGCATGGTCGGTTCCCCTCCTCGTGTATCAGCCCACGGTGACGTCCGGGGTGCCCGACGGGACCCCCTCGTCCTCCATGCGCCGCGCGATGTTCATGGCCTCGTCGATCAAGGTCTCCACGATCTTCGACTCCGGCACGGTCTTGATGACCTCACCCTTGACGAAGATCTGCCCCTTGCCATTGCCCGAAGCGACACCCAGATCCGCCTCACGCGCCTCACCGGGGCCGTTCACCACACACCCCATCACCGCGACCCGCAGCGGAACCTCCATGCCCTCCAAACCGGCCGTCACCTCGTCCGCCAGCTTGTACACATCCACCTGCGCCCGCCCACACGACGGACACGAAACGATCTCCAGCCGCCGCTGCCGCAGATTCAGCGACTCCAGAATCTGGATCCCGACCTTGACCTCCTCCGCCGGAGGCGCCGACAGCGAGACCCGGATCGTGTCCCCGATCCCCTCACTCAACAGCGCACCGAACGCCACCGCCGACTTGATCGTCCCCTGGAACGCCGGACCCGCCTCCGTCACCCCAAGATGCAACGGATAGTCACACTGCGCCGCCAGCTGACGGTAGGCATTGACCATCACCACCGGATCGTTGTGCTTCACCGAGATCTTGATATCCCTGAAACCGTGCTCCTCGAACAGCGAGCACTCCCACAACGCCGACTCCACCAACGCCTCCGGCGTGGCCTTGCCGTACTTCTCCAGCAGCCGCTTGTCCAGCGACCCCGCGTTCACCCCGATACGGATCGGCACACCCGCATCCGAGGCCGCCCGCGCGATCTCCTTGACCTTGTCGTCGAACTGCCGGATGTTCCCCGGATTCACCCGCACCGCCGCACACCCGGCATCGATCGCCGCGAACACATACTTCGGCTGGAAATGAATGTCCGCGATCACCGGAATCTGCGACTTCTTCGCGATCACCGGCAACGCATCCGCGTCATCCTGCGACGGACACGCCACCCGCACGATCTGACAGCCCGACGCCGTCAGCTCCGCGATCTGCTGCAGCGTCGCCCCGATATCCGCCGTCACCGTCGTCGTCATCGACTGCACCGAGATCGGAGCATCGCCACCCACGGCCACCGGACCGACCTGGAGGCGGCGCGAGACGCGGCGTGGGGCGAGCGGCCTGCCCGGCATGGCGGGCAGGCCGAGTGCGACCGGTTCTGCTGAACTCATGGCGTCACCCGTGGTTTCCGCCGGCGGTCTCCCGGGCGGCGCGCAGCGACTCCTTGAGGGAGCCCATGGTCGCCAGGACCGCGGTGGGCTCATAGCCGCAGTGGGCCATGCAGTTGTCGCAGCGCGGATCCTTGCCGCGGCCGTACTTGTCCCAGTCGGTCTCCTCGACGAGCTGGCGGTAGGTCGGGACATAGCCGTCGCTCATCAGATAGCAGGGGCGCTGCCAGCCGAAGAGCGAGTAGTTGGGGATGCCCCACGCGGTGCACGGGAAGTCCGCCTTGCCCTCGAGGAAGTCGAGGAAGAGCGGGCTGTGGTTGAGCCGCCAGCGGCGCCGGTTGCCTCCGGCGAACGCCTTGCGGAACAGCTCGCGGGTCTGCTCGACGCCCAGGAAGTGCTCCTGGTCGGGCGCCTTCTCATAGGCGTAGGCGGGCGAGATCATCATCTCGTCCACCTCGAGCTCGTCATTGAGGAAGTCGAGCACGTCGACGACGGTCTGCGGGGTGTCGGTATTGAAGAACGTGGAATTGGTGGTGACCCGGAAGCCGCGCCGCTTGGCCTCCTTGATGGCCTCCACCGCCTCGTCGAACACCCCCTCCTTCGCCACCGATTCGTCGTGCCGCTCCCGCAGCCCGTCGATGTGCACCGCGAAGGCGAAGTACGGGGAGGGGGTGAACAGATGCATCTTCTTCCGCAGCAGCATCGCGTTGGTGCACAGGAAGACGTACTTCTTCCGCTGCACGAGCTGCCGTGCGATCTCGTCGATCTGTGGGTGCATCAGGGGCTCGCCGCCCGCGATGGACACCATCGGCGCACCCGACTCCAGCACCGCGCCGACCGCCTGGGCGACGGGCATGCGCTGCTTGAGGATCCCTGCCGGATGCTGGATCTTTCCGCAGCCCTCGCACTTGAGATTGCACGCGAACAGCGGCTCGAGCTCGACGATCAGCGGGAACTTGTCCCGCCGCTTGACCATCTTCTGTTCAAAGAGATACGTCGCGACCCGGATGGTCTGGCGGAGAGGCATGGCCATCTAGCTCACCTCCTGGGAGCAGCGAAGAACGGTGCCAGTGAAAGAAAGCGGGAAGAACGGTCCGCAATACCCGGAAAGCTGATATTCCACCGCGCAGCGTGCCGATACGGACGAGTTCATGTTCTGGAGCGTCCACGACCACCCGGACGGCCGCAACCGGACGGACGCCGTGGCTGACGGCGGTGCGCAGGGTCGCGGCGGACTCCATGTCCACCGCGATGGCGCCGGTGCTGTGCAGTGCGGCCCGCTCCGCGCCGCGCACCACATGGTCGGAGCCCACGACCGGGCCGATGTGAACTCTCCAGCGGGGACCGCCGGAGAGCGGACGTGACAGGGCGTCGGCGAGGATCCGGGTGCCGGTGCATACGGTGCGGCCCGCCGGATCGCGGGTCTCGTCGGCGACAACGATGTCCCCGGGGTGCATCCCGGGGGCCAGTCCGGCACAGAAGCCGGTGGCGATGACGGCGGTGCGCGGCACTCCGCACACCGATGGCTCTCCGGGCTCACCGGACCTTCCGGTCAGCGCCCGGCCCACGGCGCGCTCGGCCGACTGCGGCCCCATGCCCGTGCGCAGCACGGTCACCGGCCCGGCGGCGGCGCCGGGACCGGCGCCGCGCAGGGCGAACCGCTCGATGCCGAGCGCACAGGCGATCAGCAGCGGAGCACCGCCGGCCTCCGGGGCCGGGTCGGCGGACATCAGCCGCTCCGCGGTCGCGCCCCGGTGGGCTCGCCGTGGACATACCGGCCGAGTGCCGTGACCGGGAAGACCTGCCGGTACAGGTGGTAGTTGATGGAGAAGTCCCAGGGGAAGCCGGTGCCGGTGAAGTACGGCTCGTCCCAGGAGCCGTCCTCCCGCTGGGTCTCGGCGAGCCAGGTGACCCCGCGCTCGACGGCCGCGCCGTCCCGCTCCCCCGCCGCCAGCAGCGCGAGCAGCGCCCACGCCGTCTGCGAGGCGGTGGAGGCGCCCCGGCCCATCCACTCGGCGTCCAGGTAGGAGCGCTGGTCCTCGCCCCAGCCGCCGTCCTCGTTCTGGACGCTCTCCAGCCAGCGGACGGCCCGGCGGACCGCCGGATGGGAGGCGGGGACGCCCGCGGCGATCAGCGCGGGAACGACGGAGCCGGTGCCGTAGACGTAGTTGGTGCCCCAGCGGCCGAACCAGGCGCCGCTCGGCTCCTGCTCGGACAGCAGCCAGGCGATACCGCGCCGGGTGCGGGCGTCGTACGTCCTCCCTTCGTGGGCGAGCATCTCGACGACATGCGCGGTGACATCGGCCGACGGCGGGTCGACGACCTCACCGAAGTCGCAGAACGGCAGCTTGTTGGGCAGCGGGCTGGTGTTGTCGACGTCGAACGCGCCCCACGCCCCGTTCTTGGACTGCATGCCCAGGGTCCAGCGCATGGCGCGCCGCACGGCCGCCTCGATCCGCTCGGGCTCGGGGTGGTCGACCCGGCGCAGCGCCAGAACGACCTCGGCGGTGTCGTCGATGTCGGGGTAGTTGTCGTTGTGGAATTCGAACGCCCAGCCGCCGGAGGGGAGGCCGGGCCGCCGCACCGACCAGTCGCCGGGCCGGTCGATCTGCTCGGCCAGCATCCAGTCGGCGGCCTTGACCAGCGCCGGGTGGTCCGGGGCGAGCCCGGCGTCGGCGAGCGCGATGGCGGCCAGGCAGGTGTCCCAGACCGGGGACTGGCAGGCTTCGATCATCCGGCTGCCGTCCTCGCGCCACACCGCGAAGCGGTCCAGCGACTCCAGACCGGCGCGCATCACCGGGTGGTCGAGGTCGTAGCCGAGCAGATGGAGGGCGATGACGGAGTAGACCGCGGGTGGCTGGATGCCGCCCCAGCAGCCGTCGTTCTCCTGCCGCTCCACGATCCAGCGGGCGCAGGAGCGCAGCGCGGCCCGGCGCAGCGGGCGGAAGGCGACCTTGTGGTAGGCGTGCAGGGCCCGGTCCAGCCGCTGGAAGGCGCCGTCCCAGGAGGCGATGGGGGCCGGCGGGCGGGGCGGATTGGGTCTGCGGGGGTCGGTGTGGAGCTCGTCGAGGGGGAAGGGGCCGGGCGCACCGGGCGTTTGGCCGAGACGATGGTCAGCGGCACGATGGTCTGCCGGGCCCAGCAGCCGAAGTCGTAGATGTTGAGCGGCAGCCACTTCGGGAAGTAGATGATCTCCGGTGGCAGCTCGGGCAGGTCCTCCCAGCGCCACCAGCCGAAGAGGGCCAGCCAGATCCGGGTGAACACCCTGCCGGCCGCGATGCCGCCCCGGGAGCGCACCCAGGCGGAGGCGGCGGCCATATGGGGCGCGTCGGGCTCGTCCCCGGCCAGCCGCAGGGCGACATACGCCTCGATGGTGGTGGAGAGCTCGGGCGGACCGCCGTGGAAGGAGGCCCAGGTGCCGTCGGCGCCCTGCTGGGAACGGAGAAAACGGGCCGCGGCGTCGAGGGTGTCGGGGTCCTGGATGCCGAGGAACTGCCGGAGCATCAGATCCTCGGCGTCCATGGTGACGTTGGTCTCCAGGTCACCCTTCCACCAGCCCCGCTCGTCCTGGCGGGACAGCAGGTGCTCCACCGCACGGGCTGTCGCCTCACGGGCGACACTTAAGGTCTTGGACTCGGATGACTCGGAGGGTTGGACGGTCGGTGTCGCTGTCATGGCTTCCCCTCTGCAGTGTGCTCATCTGCCGTCTTTGGGGCTTCCGTCGGCCGGCACCCCGGCTGGATGCCGGCCGGCGACTGCGAACTAGCGGTCCATGGCGATCATCTCTCTCGTACGACGACGAAATCGGCGAGCGCCACGAACCGGGCCCGGATCTCGGCGGGCATGTCCACCGAGTCCAGCGCCTCCATGGCGGTCGTATGCTGTCGGCGGGCCTCCTGGGAGGTCCAGTCCCGGCCACCTGACTGTTCGATCAGCGCGGCGCGGACGGCGAACTCCTCCTCCGAGAAGTCGGCGAACTCCTCTTCGGGCTTGTGCGCGTCGGCCGCGAGGATCTGGGCGAGCCGCTCGGAGTCCGGGCCGCCGGCGGCGAGCGCGGCGACCACGGGCAGGGACTTCTTGCGCTGACGCAGATCGCTCCAGGTCCGCTTGCCGGTCGCCTCCGGGTCGCCCCAGATGCCGAGCAGGTCGTCGACGGCCTGGAAGGCGAGGCCCAGGTGGTAGCCGTAGCGCTCCAGGGTGTCGGCGGTGTGGTCGTCGGCGCCGCCGAGCACGGCGCCGATGGAGGCCGCGCAGGCGAGCAGGGCACCGGTCTTGTTGCCCTCCATCTCCAGGCACTCCTCGACGGTGACCCGCTCGCGGTGCTCGTAGGAGATGTCCTGGGCCTGGCCGTCGATGAGTTTGCGGGTGGCGGCGGTGAGCCGGCGGGTGGCCCGCCCGGCGTCCGCGGTGCCGAGCTCCAGCAGTATCTCGTTGGCCAGGGCGAACAGGGCGTCACCGACCAGGATGGCCTGGGCCGGGCCGTGCACCTTCCAGACGGTGTCGCGGTGGCGGCGCTGCTCGTCCCCGTCCATCAGGTCGTCGTGGAGCAGGGAGAAGTTGTGCACCAGCTCGACCGCGACCGCGCCGGGCACCCCGGCCTCGGGCGCGGCGCCCGCCGCCTCGGCCGACAGCAGGGCGAGCGCGGGGCGCACGGCCTTGCCACCGTCGCCCTCCGCCGGGTTGCCCTCGGCGTCGATCCAGCCGAAGTGGTACGCGGCGACGGTGTCCATGGGCGGGGCCAGCCGGTCCACGGCGGCGCGCAGCACCGGCGTGGCGAGCGTGCGGCCGCGCTCCAGCAGCGCCATGACTCCTGCGGTGTCGACAGCTGGGGTCGCCGGGGTCACGGTCTCTCCTCTGTTCTTGGTGGTGGTGCTCATGCCGCCTCCTTGGGCGTCTCCCCGCCCGGGGCGGGGAGAGAGTTCACATGCGAGCGGCCGAGGTGGCTGAGGGCCGCCCGGGCGGCGGAAAGACCGCTGCGCACGGCGCCCTCCATGGTCGCGGGCCAGCCGGTGGCGGTCCACGCACCGGCCAGGTAGAGGCCGGGCGCGTCGGTCGGGGCGGACGGCCGCAGAAGGCCGACGCCGGGAACGGGGGCGAAGGTGGCGGTGCGCTCCCGGGTGACGAAGAAGTCGCGCACCTCTGCCCCGCGGGCGACCGGGAGCAGCCGCTCCAGCTCGGGCAGATAGCGGTCGCGCAGCTCGGCCACCGGGCGGTCGATGTCGTCGTACGCGGCGGACTGCGACACCGCCAGATACTGGCTGTCCCCGGCCCCGGGCGCGTCCCTGAGCCCTGAGGCGTCCGTACGGTCGAAGACCCACTGGACGGGGGAGCCGATCGCGGCGAAGAACGGGCGGCGCAGCACCGTGCGGTCGTAGATCACATGCAGATTGAGGATCGGCGCGGTGCCGATGCGCAGCAGCTTCCCGGGGTCCTTCAGGGCGCCGTCGGGCAGCAGGGCGTGCGCCTCCCGCTGCGGGACGGCCAGAACCAGCACGTCCGCCTCGGCCGGCGGCTCGTCCCCCGGCCGCCCGGCCATGGCCACGCTCCAGCGGCCCTCGAGGGTGCGGGCCACGGCGGTGACCCGGGTGCGCAGCTCGGTCGTCACGCCCGCCGCGTCCAGGGCGCGGTGGGCGTGGGTGTGGTGCAGCTCGCCGAGCGGGGCGCGGGCCCAGCCGATGTCGGCGGCGTCGGGCCGGGAGAGCAGCCCGGTCTTGAAGACCATCGCGGCAAGGCCCAGCGAGGCGTTCGGCGCGGTGGCGTTGAGCGTGGCCACGCCGACCAGGTCCCACAGCGCCTCGACGGCGCGCGGCGACTGGCCGTGGCGGCGCAGCCAGCCGGCGAAGTCCACCCCGTCCAGCGCCGGGTCCTGGGGGTCGAGCCGGCCCAGGGCGAGCGCGGCGCGGCCCACCTGGGCGCGCTCGGCGAGGGAGAGATGAGGGTAGGTGGCCAGGCTCTTGGACAGATGGAGCGGCACCGGCAGGGCGGTGCGGCGCAGTCGGCCGAGCCGCCGCCCGCTCCGCCCCTGGGCGTCGAGGACGGGGATGTCCAACCGGCCCTGGAGCGGGGCGAGTCGGGCGGCGCCGACCCGGTCCAGGAACCACTGGTAGGCGGTGCAGCAGCGCAGGTGGACATGCTGGCCGTTGTCGACGGTCAGCTCGCCCGCCGGGGAGGAGCGGTGGAAGGAGAAGGCAAGGCCGCCCAGCCGGGGGCGGCCCTCGACCAGGGTGACCCGCAGCCCGGCGTCGGCCAGCTCGAGCGCCGCCGCCGTACCGGCGAGTCCGCCGCCGATCACCAGCGCGCTCCGCCCGGCGGGGCTGCGTCTGGCGGCCGGGGCGGGGCCCAGGGTCGAGTGGGTCACACCGGCCTCCCGGTGCCGCGGCGCTCGACCGCGCGGGCGTCAAGACCGGCCAGCCCGCGCACCGCCACATACGCCTTCTCGTGCCCCGGCAGCGAGACGCGGCCGCGCAGGACGGCCGCGGGATCCTTGGCGATCCGGTCCAGGAGTCTGCTGTAGATGCCCGCCATCGCGGACACACACGCCCCGCTGCGCCGGTCCAGCAGCGGCAGCAGCCGGAAGCCCTCGGCGAAGAGCGCCCTGGCCCGGCGCACCTCGAAGTGGACCAGGCCGGTGAAGTCGGCGTCCGGCGGTGCGGTCGAACCGCGGAACGCGTCGGCGCAGCCGAATTTGGCCAGGTCGTCGGCGGGCAGATAGGTGCGCCCGGTGGCGGCGTCCTCGCGGACGTCCCGGAGGATGTTGGTCAGCTGCAGGGCCAGCCCGAGGGTGTCGGCGTAGTACGGGGCCCGCTCGAGCTCGTCCTCGCTGTGGCCGGTGCCGGGGGCGGTCCCGAAGACGCCGAGCGACAGCCGTCCGATGGCGCCCGCCACACAGCGGCAGTAGACCTTGAGGTCGTCCCAGGTCTCGTAGGTCTGCCCGGCCACGTCCATCAGCACGCCGTCGATCAGCTCGTCCAGCGCGTCGAGCGGGATCGGGAAGCGGTGTGCGGCATGGGCGAGGGCGACGGCGACGGGGTCGGTGTCGTCCTCCTCGATCCCGCCGCCCCGCATCCGGTCCAGCAGGGCGCGGGTGTCCGCCAGCCGGGCCCGCTTGGCCTCCGGGTCGAGGGGGCCGTCGCCGATGTCGTCCACCCGTCGGGAGAAGGCGTACAGGGCCGACATCGCATGGCGCTTCTCCGTCGGCAGCAGCCTGATGCCGTAGGCGAAGTTGCGGGCCTGGTGCCCGGTCACGGCCTCGCAATAGCGGTACGCCGCGAGCACTGGCGCGGACGCGTGCGGAGATCCCTTCACGGTCCGGCTCACCCCTCTCTTCGCAGTGTCGCCCCCACCTCGCGCAGCAGGCTGAGCTTGGTGGGCCTGGGCGGTCCAGGGAGTACGTCATGTCCCGCGGCCGCGACCGCCCGCAAAGCGGCCCGCCCCCCGGCCACGAATCCGGCGAGCAGCACCTTGAGCCTGCCGTGGACGCTACCCACCAGGGGGGTGCCTTCATTCAGCAGGGCAGCGGCGCGTTCCGCCTCCTTCGCGACCAGCGCGCGCAACCGTGCGCCGCCCCTGGGGGCGGCGAGGTCGGCCTCGGTCACACCGAAGCGTTTCATGTCCTCGGCGGGCAGATAGACGCGGTCCCTGCGGAGGTCCTCGGCCACGTCCTGCAGATGCTCGATGATCTGCAGGGCGGTGCAGATGGCGTCCGAGTGGCGGATCCGCTCGGGGCTCGCGGTGCCGGTGATGCCGAGGACGAGCCGCCCGACCGGGTTGGCGGACAGCTCGCAGTAGTCGAGAAGCTCCCGGTAGGTGGCGTACCGCCGGATCCGCTGGTCCTGGCGGTTGGCCTCGATCAGGCCGCGGAAGGGCTCGGGGGTGAGCCCGTGGCGGTGGACGGTGGGGCGCAGGGCCGCCAGCAGCGGATGGCGCGGCTCCCCGAAGGGCTGGAAGACCCGGTGGAGGTCGGCCTCGAACGCGTCCAGCATCGCGAGCGCGTCGCCCGCCTGGTCGCGGTCCAGCCCGAGCAGCTCGGCGTCGGCGCCGCCGGGGGCCAGATCGCCGTCGCCGATGTCATCGACCAGCCGGGCGTAGCCGTAGACGGCCATCAGATCGGTGCGCCAGGCGCGGGGCAGGAAGAAGGGGGCCACGGGGAAGTTCTCGTGGGCGGCCTTGTCGAGCACGGCACGAGCGGCTTCCTGCCCGCCGCTGTGGCTGCTCGACGTGGTATGGGACCCGCTGCGCTCGTCCTCGACGGTCACCGTGGACAGCCAGGCGTACGGGCGAGACCCAGGACGCCACGTGGATCCCGGCGACCGGGCCCCGCGGGAGCGCTGGAGATGGGCCGTCTAGCCAATGCCGTCACATCCCCCGTTCTACACCGGTTACCAGGGTCGGCACGATCCGGACACGCCGCTCCGTCTTGTCAACGGGCTCCGGCCCCTGGCCCCCGAACAGGGGACAACGGCCCGGCTCCGACATGATCCGGACGGTGATTGCCCCAGCTTACGCCTCTCGGTGTACAGGTGTACGGGGCGATACCCCGATGTGACCTCCGATGTGGCGCCGGGCGGGTGACTGGCGAACGCCCCCGGGCCGGTCTCCGGGGGGCCATCGCGTGGCCTCAGACGACCTCTTCGTAGAACTCGGCGATGTCCAGCACACGGCACAGATCGCGGAGCTCGAACTCGAAGAAGTGCTGGCCCTCGGAGAGCGCGAAGGACATATGGCCGAGCGCCTCCATGGAGATCACTCCGTACAGCCGCACCCAGCAGCGGAGCATCACGGCGATGGCGCCGGGGGCATGTCGACGTCCTGGTCCTCGCTGAGCGCGGTCAGGGTGCGCGCGAGCCCGGGGTCGAGCTCCTCGACCTCCGGGGCGGGGAAACCGCGCACCCGCCACAGATCGGCGACCAGATCGGAGAAGACGGAGCCGAAGACCCAGCTCATATGGCGCTCGGGCTTGGTCTCCTCACGGCCGAGCCCAGGGGCCCACGGGCCGAGGATGAGCCCGAACTCATGGGGGTGCTTGATCGCCCAGACGCGCAGCGCCCGGGCACCGCTGATCCACCGGCGGCCCGGCTCCTCCTCGGGATGCTGACCGAGGACCCCGCGCATGAAGCGGGCCATCTCCTCGAAAATGTCCACACGCAGCTGAAGGATCAGCGCATCCCGACTACTGAAGTAGCGGTAGACGGCCGGCGCGGTCATGCCCATCTCACGCGCGATGGCGCGGATGGTCACATTTTCCGGGCCCTCCTGAACCAGGAGCGTCCGGGCGACGTCCTTGATTTCACGGATGGTCGCGATGCGCAGGCGCTCGCGCCGTGAGTACGGTGCGACGTGCGCTTCCCCTGGCGACACGCGTCCCCCTCCCTGATGCTGCGCCGCTCGACAACCCGGCGTACACGCACACGATACAGCGCCTCCGTTTAGTGAACAGCGGCGGTGACAGTGGCTCTGGTTCAACTGCTAGTCCCCCGACCCTGCCACAGATCCGCGGGGTTGCCCCGCCGGATGGCTCAGCGACCACCGTCCGGGTCAGCGGACGGCGCGGGGGAGCGTCCGTACATACGCCGGACATTCATTCGGGAAGAAGGGTGGGAGTGCTCTCGCAACGGCCGGGGAATCACCGATCGCCGTACTCGGCGCCGAATCGCGGTAAACGCTCTTAGCGGAGGTGAGATCGCGTTCTCCCGCGCCTTGGCAGGTGCCGGGAAACGGACCGTCCCACCCGTTCCACCAGGAGCGGAGAGAAAACCGACCGGTCGGCACCGTGGATTTCCACTTCGGTCCGCCGGGAGAGCGTCGAACGCCGGGGGAAAACGGGTCACGGCATTCCGGTCGGCGGCGCCAGGGGGTTCGGCCGTCCCGGGGTTTCCGCGGCTCAGCCGGAGGATGTCGCCGTCACACGGGATCGCGGCCGCGCGGTTCACCCGGAGCCGATCCACTCACGCCGTCCGGCCCATACGAATAGGATGCGGTGGAAGCAAGGGTGGTTACCTCAAGAGCGATACCGCCCTTGTCTCCCATATCCGGGCAGCCGGGCCGCGCGCTTTCGCGAGGAGGCCAGGTCGGCTCCGAGAAGCCCGGACCGGGCGGTTCCCACGGACCTCGCCCCGCGGGTCCTCCCGCACCTCGCCCGTTTTCTCGTCAACATCACGACGAGACGCGCTTTCCCCGAAAAGCGCCCGCGCCGCATCGATAACGATCTCTCGCGATGGCTCCCCGCCTCCGGTGCGGGCGCCTTCTTTACCACGCCAGTTCGGTTCGCATTCGATCAGCAGTTCACTCCGCGCGCGTTCCTGACGCGGCATCCCGGGCGAGAACGTCCGCGCGAAATCAGGGAAGGCGACGGGGTCGCTCCGGCCCGGAACTCAGCTTCCGCTTACGGCTTCGGACCGCGGCGGAAGGGACGCTCACGACCATGATCATCGCCTTGCGCGCGCCCGCCTCCTTCTCAGCCACGGCCGCGGAGCACACGGCGGCGGCCGACCGCCCTTAGCGGCGCGCTTCCCAACTCGCCCACTCCCAAGGCGTTTACGGATTTTTTACCACCCGTACAGCCTTCCGGAAGACGGAAAAGGGCGGGTTCGCCACCAACGGGTGGGTCGGGCCGGATCCGGGTGACGGACGGGGTCTACGAGTGGTGGGGGCAGGCGGCGGGTCCGGCGGGGGCGGTCCGCCGGGACGGGCGGGGCCCGGCGGTGCTCCGCTCGCGCGGGGTCACCGTCACCATCACGTTCTGCAGCGGCCGCAGCGAGATCACCGGCGAGCCGTACCTCAGCTCGGTCCCCGGGATCCGGCTGATCCGGAAGCGCTGGTTCACCATGGCCACGATGATGCGCAGCTCGAGCAGCGCCATGAAGTTGCCGACGCACTGCCGGGGCCCCGAGCCGAACGGGAGATACGCCATCCGCGGCCGCTCCTTGATGGCCTGCGGGGTGAACCGGTACGGGTCGAAGGCCAGCGGGTTGTCCCAGTGGCGCGGGTTGTGGTGGGAGACCAGCGGGGACAGCAGCACCGAGGAGCCCGGTTCGACGTCATAGCCGCCGAGGGTGTCCGCGTTCACCGCCGCCCTGGGGAAGATCCAGATGGGCGGGTGCATCCGCAGGCTCTCGTCGACGACCATCTTGGTGTACGTGAGCGACTCGGCGCTCGCCACCTCCGGCACACCGCCCCGAGCACCGTGGCGATCTCGGCGTCCAGCTCCTCCTGGACGCCGGGGTGGCCGGCGATCGACAGCAGCGTCCAGCACAGGGAGACGGCCGTGGTCTCATGGCCGGCCAGATAGACGGTGAGCAGCTCGTCCTTGATCTGCTGATCGGTCCAGGGCTCCCCGGTGGCCGGGTCGGTGGCCTGCTCCATCAGCGCGATCAGCGGCCCCTCCCCCGTCTCCGCGTAGCTCCGGCGCACATCGGCCACGATGCGGTCGAAGACCCGGTGGATCCTGAGGATCTTGCGCTGACGGTCCGTCGGCACCCACGAGGGCAGCATCTCGGTGGCGGTGCCGCGCCGGAACATCACCTCCACCACATCGTCCACGATCGTCTTGAGCATGGCCGAGTCCGGCTTGATGTCGTAGGCGAACAGCGAGCGGCTGAGGGTGACCAGGGTCAGCCGCAGCATGTCGGTCATCAGGTCGACCGGCTCACCGGCGGCGGCCTTCGCCTCCCAGGTCTCCAGCATCTCCTCGGTGGCCCGGATGATGTTGGGGATGATGTCGGTGATGGCGTTCTTGAGGAAGACCGGCTGCACCGCCCGCCGGTGGGCGCGCCAGAACTCGCCGTCGGTGGTGAGCAGTCCCTTGCCCATGACCACGCCGAACTGCTCGTAGAGCGGGCCGCGGACGTAGTTGCCGTTGTTCTCCACCAGCACCCGGCGCACCGCCTCGGGCTCGGTCACCTGGTGCACCAGGAAGGGGCCGAGCCGCATCCGGACGATCTCGCCGTGGTCGCGCTGCAGACCGAGCAGGAATGCGGCGGTGTTCCGCTTCCAGGGACCCAGACTGCCCATCAGCGGGACGCCCTTGGGGCCGGGTGCCAGGCGCGGTGCGGAGGTCGCTGTGGTCATCGGTGGTCTCCTTGCTTTCGCGGCCGCGGCCCGCGGGGCACCGGAAAGAGGCGGCGCACGAAGAGATGGTCGAAAAGGGCGTCGGGCGCGAGGCGCCGCAGGGCGATCGTGCTGTGGGCGAGGAGGCCGACGGGGTAGCGGGCGCGCGGCCGGGAGCCGCGGGCGCCCTTCGCCACCACCTTCGCGACCCGCCGGGCCACGTCGTCGGACTGGATCGCGAAGGTGCCCGCCAGGGTCCGGCGGCTGCCGGTGTAGATCGCCTCGAAGTACTCGGCGCTCTCCCGGCGGAAGGTCTCGTACGTTCGGCTCACCGGCCGCAGATTGGCGACGTAGGTGGCGCCGAAGCGGGTGGTGCGCACCGGTCCCGGCTCGACGAGGACGACCCGCACCCCGAAGTCGGCCACCTCGTTCCGCAGGGAGTCGCTGAACGCCTCCACGGCGTGTTTGGTGGCGTTGTAGAAGCCCGAGCCGGGGACGGCGTAACGGCCGAAGATGGAGGAGATGTTGACGATGGTGCCGCCGCCGTGGGCGCGCATCGCGGGCAGCACCAGCTGGCTGAGCCGGACCAGTCCGTACACATTGGTCTCGAACTGCTCGCGCACCTCGGCCATGGAGGCTTCCTCGATACAGCCCGACATGGCGTAGCCGGCGCTGTTGACCAGTGCTCCGACCGCGCCGTGCGCCGCCTCGACCTTGGCGACCGCGGTGGCCATCGACTCCTCGTCGGTGACATCCAGCGCCAGGGTGCGGATGCCGAGCGCCGCGAGCTCATCGAGGGTCTCGGGCCGCCGCGCGGTGGCGTAGACGGCATGCCCGGCCCGGTGCAGCCGCAGCGCGCACGCGCGGCCGATGCCGGAGGAGCAGCCGGTGATGAGGACCGGGAGGCCGGCCCCGGCGCCCGGGGCCGGCGAGCGGCCGGTCACGCGGGGGGCGCGTCGAACGCCCCGAGCTGGGTGGCGAGGTCGTAGCTGTCCATGGAGAACCAGCTCTCCACGATCTTGCCCTCGTCGTTGAACTCGTCGATGACGATGCCGGGGATCTCCAGCGCGCGGCCCTGCGCCGGGATGATGCCCGCGTAGGGGTCGCCGGTGTGGGTGCCGCGTGCGGTGAACCGGCTGACGACCTTGTTCCCGTCCAGGATCCAGTCGTTCACGGTGACCTGGAGGTCGGGGAAGGAGGCGCGCTGCAGCCGCACCCACTCCTTCAGGTGCTCCACGCCTTCCTTGCCGTTCTCGGCGGTGCCGTGGCTGATGTGGTCCTCGGTGGCGCCCTCGTAGATGACGTCCAGATTGCCCTTGTTGAGGCACTGCTCGTAGTAGCGCTCGAGGACGGCCTTGTTCTGTTCGGGAGTGGACATGGGTTCCCTTTCTATTCCGTGGTGTTTCCCAGCGGGCCGGAGAGTCCCGAGACGGTCGCCACGGGGTCTCCGGAGTCTGCGTCGGTGATCCGCCAGACGCCGAGCGAGGGATCGCCCTCGATACGGGTGGGTCCGCGCTCGGCGGAGTGCGGTGTGATGCGGCCGAGGATCAGTGGGTCGGCGGTGACCGAGAGGCCGTCGCCCTGGGTGGTGCACCGCCGCACCACGTTCTCCAGCGCGGCGACCGGCAGGGCCGTGCCGGGCACGAGGGGCGTCGCCCACAGGTCGGCCGGCAGGCACCGCGGGACCTCGGCCACCAGTCGGCCCGAAGGCTCCACCTCCCATGTGCGGAGCGGCACCACGGCGCCGCGCCAGTGCAGGAACGGCGGCCCGGAGCGGAGGGTGGTGGTCTGCTGGACGGTGGGACACGGCGGGGCGGGTGGCCGGGGCGCGCCGGTCTCGTGGACGATGCGCAGGCTCGCCTCGGGGCCGTCCCCGGCCCCTCCCGGCGGTAGCGGACCTCGACGACCCAGTTGTGCCCCTCGTGGAAGCCGCGGGCCTCGCGGACCAGCCGGATCGCGGAACCGTCCGGACGCAGCAGCGACAGCGGCACCACGATCTCCTCCAGGAGACCGGCCGTGAGCGCCGGGAAGTCCTCCGGGACGATCCATTCGGCGGCCCGCAGGGCGTTCTCCAGCAGGAGGGAGGGCGGCAGCGCGGGGGCGCCGTCGACGCGGAAGTCGCCGAGCGCGGGGGTGTGTTCGGGGTCGAGGACGACGCGTGCCGTCATATGGGCGTGCGGCTGGTAGGCGGTCACCTCGCCGAGATGGAAGATCTTCGGATAGGCGGTGGCGAAACCGGGCAGCGCGGGCACCACGGGGTAGCCGATGGCCTGTCCCGGGTCGATGGCCTGGCCCAGCGGCCCGACGAAGGTGACCTCGCCCTCGGAGGCCCCCAGCAGTTCGGCCCGCCAGCGCTCCAGCCCGTCCGCCACGTCGATCGCGGCCATATAGCGCAGGGTGGCCGCGAAGTTGGCGATCAGCCCGATGCGGTCCCAGGTGGGCCAGGCGAGGGTCATGACGGGGAACGCGGCCCGGCGGGCGGCCCACTGGCCGAGCCGGGCCAGCCCGTCGTTGGCCGCGGCGTACTCGAGCTGGCCGACCATGCCGCCGAGGCGTCCGGTGAGGGAGCCGACGCTGCAGAAGAACTTCAGGTCGCGGTCGCGCACTTCCTCGAAGACATTGAGGAAGCCCTCGATCTTGACCTCGACGGTGCGCAGGATCTCCTCGTCGGTCTTCTTCGGCAGCCGGGCGGAGGTGTCCACTCCGGCGTTGTGCACCACTCCGGCGAGCCTGCCGCCCTCCAGCGCGTCCTCGCGCCGGATGAGCTCGCGCACTTGGGCGCGGTCGGTGAAGTCGCAGCGCGCGTACTCGATGCGCAGCCCCTCCCGCCGGGCGCCGGTCAGATGGGTGGCGAGCTCCCACAGGCGGCGAGTGCGGGCGAGCCGGGCCCGGGTCTTCGCGGGCGACTCGCCCTTCGTACGGCCCGCCCAGACCTCCTTCTCGTACCGCTTCCACCCGGCCTCGTCGACGCCGAACCAGGGCTCGTCCCCGCTCGGGAACGGCTCCCGGCCGGTCACCACGACCCGTACGCCGTGCCGGGCGGCCAGCGAGCGGGCCAGCTCCCAGCCGATGCCCCGGCCGCCGCCGGAGATGAGCACGGTGTCCTCGGGGCCGAGGGTGAGGGCGGGCGCGGCCACGGGCCGGTCCTCGGGGGTGAGGGTGAACCGGCGGCCGTCCCGGTGGCCGACCTCGATCTCACCGGTGCGGCCGAGTTCGGCGGCGACGATGCCGGGCAGGTCGGCGGAGGCGGCCAGGCCGATGTCGACGACGCGGGCGTTCACATTGGGGAACTCCCGGTGCAGGGTCTTGGCGAGCCCCGCCCAGATGCCGCCCAGGGGCTGCTCCAGACCGTCCCGCGGATGCCGGCCCATCCCGCCGCCGAGGTAGCTGACGGCGAGATAGAAGAGCCGGTCCGCGGTGGTCTCCGCCGCCCAGTCGTCGTAGACGCCGCGCAGCGCGGTCACGGTCTCGGTCAGCGCCTCCCGCCAGGCCCCGGCGAAGGCGGCGGGGTCCGGGTCGTATGCCCGGCCCACGGTGAGGTCGACGATGGCGTCCACCGGGCCGGGGCCGTCCGGCTCCCGGCGCACCAGCGCGCCGTGTTCCTTCAGTTCGCGCTCCACACCGGCGGCGATGTCCTCCTCGCCGCCGATCAGCAGCACCCGTATCCCGGCGAGCCGGGGGTGCGGCCCGGCGGGGCGCGGCCGCTCGGTGAGCCGCCACACCATCCGGGTCACCGGCTGGACCGGTGCGCCGTCCTCGGCCACGGTCATATCCGGTCCTCCCCCGCTGCTGCCTGTTCGAGAGGGACGGCCTCGCCGGTCTCGGCGTCGATGTAGCCGATGAGGGTGGCCCGCATGTCCTTCATCTGGAGGAGCATCCGGCCGTCGGGCCGCACCGCGACGAAGCGGTTGCTGATGGCGTCGGCCGTCAGATCGAAGCCGGGCGGGGTGACGAAGAGGTCGACGGCCTCGCCGGAGGCGGCCAGATCGTGGTCGCTGATCTCCTCGTACAGGTCGATCCGGCGGATCGACAGCGGCGCCGCCACCGGCACCAGATGCCCGGCGTGCCCGTCGATCAGATCCAGCACCCCCACCCGGGCCAGCCCGTCGAGCAGGATGGACGGCACGGTGAACCTGGACCACACCGGGTCGCCGGCCGGGATGTCCGGCGCGTAGCGGGCGCGCTTGCCGCGGGGGTGGATCCGGGTGTCGGTGGTGGAGACGAAGGGGCCGGTCAGCCGCACCGGGGAGCCGGGCTGATGGTACGGGTCGGGGACCGGGGTCTCCTCCCCCGCCGGCCACTCCTCCCAGCGCGGCGCGGTGGGTGCCTCGGTGTCCAGCAGCACCCGGGCCAGGAAGTGGACCCGGTCCCTGACCAGGACCACACCGCTGGGCGCCACCACGTCCTCGGTGATCCGCACCTGGACGACGGTCACCTCGCCGGGGCTGTCGACCAGCTCCGCGCGGATGCGCCGCGGTCCGGCCGGGAGGTCGCGGTAGACCCGCAGGAAGTGCTCGAAGCGCAGGTCCTCGAAGGCGATCACCCGCTTGCCGGGGACCAGGGCACGGGCGGCCTCGGCGGCCAGTTCGGTGACGAAGGTGCCGGGCAGGGTGGCCTCGCCGCGCACCGTGTGGTGTTCGAGATAGCCGTCGGTCTCCAGGTCGAAGACGCACTCGTAGACCACCGACCGCTCATCGGACTCCAGCAGCCGGCGCAGAAAGAACCCGGGCCGCTCCGCCTCGCCCGTGGCGGCCAGATAGCCGGGGTAGAAGCGCTCGACGGTGGCGCGCTCGGCGTCGCCGAGGTGGACGACGGAGGGGCGCCGCACGGGGGCGTGCAGCTCCTGGACGAAGTGGTGGATGCCCTCGGCGACGGCCATGTTGCTGTACGACCCGGCGCGCTCGTAGTACGCCTTGGTCAGCTCGTTGGCGCCCATGCCGACGCCTTCCCACAGCGTCCAGCCGATGGTGAACTCGTCCGTCCGCGGTCCGGTGGCCCGGGCGTGGGTCGCGGCGGCGGCCAGGAAGTCGTTGGCCGCGGCGTAGTCGGCCTCCCCGAGCTGTCCGAAGTAGCCCAGCAGCGAGCCGAAGTTGCACCACAGCCGGGGCGGCGCGGTGCGCAGGGCGCGCTTGAGGTGGAGGTAGGAGTCCAGCTTCAGATCGCGGATGGCGGTGAACTCGGCGAAGCTCTTGTCCTTGATCAGCCCCGAGCGCTGCAGCCCGGCGGCGTTGACCAGCAGGTCGATCCGCCCCTGCTCGGCCAGGACCCGGCCGATCGCCCCGTCCACCGCGTCGCCGTCGCGCATGTCGCAGGCGAGGTAGGTGACCCGGCCGGGACCGCTGTGGGCGGCCATCTCGTCCAGGTTCCGGCGCGCCGAGCGGGCGTTGACCATGCGGTCGAAGGCGCGGTTGATATCGGCGACGGTGCGGCCGTCGCGCCGGGCGATCTCCGTCTTGATGTAGCCGGCGCGCCGGGCGGCGAACTCCTCGTCGGTGCCCTCATACGTCTCCGGCGGCCAGTCGTCCAGGGAGTTGCTGCCGAGGACGTAGATCCGGGGCCGGAAGTGCTCGGCGACCGCCTTGACCACCTCGGCGGTGATACCCCGGGCGCCTCCGGCGACCACCACGACGGAGTCCCGGCCGAGGACGGCAGGCGCCCCCTCCCCCGGGGCGGCCGGTTCGTCGGAGAGCAGATAGCTCTTCCGCACGCCGTCGATGTCGAACACCGCGGGGAAGACCCGCTCGTTCGCGCTCTCCTCCTCGGCCCGGGCGATGGCCTCCGTGAGGTCGGTGGCGGAGGTGCACAGCGTGAAGGCGAGGCAGGCGTCGCGCTCCAGGGCCGCGGTCTTCCACAGCCCGGTGAAGAGCCCGGTGTACGGATGCGGGATGCCGCCGGGCGCGGCGCCCAGCAGCAGCGCCACGGCCGAGGAGCCGGGGTCGGCCAGGTCGTCGTAGGCGTGCTGGAGCGTCAGATACGCGGCGTCGTGCAGGGCGGTGAGGCCGGGCGCGGGGCCGTCCGTGGCCGCCCGGCCGAGGTCGGCGACCACCCTGAGGTGGGTGGCCCCCGGGCCCGCACCGGCCAGCGCCCGGCGGACCGACTCCTCGGTGACCTCGGGCAGATGGTGCCAGCCGGGGCGCGGGGCCCCCAGCGGCGCCGTGGACAGAACGGTGAGGTCCGCCTCCGGCGGCGCGGCACCGGCGAGCAGTTCGGGCGCGTCGGTGAGCACCACCGCGCCCACCGGGAGGAACGGGGTCCGCTCGCGCACGGTGCGCGCGGGCAGTCCGGCAAGGACGGGCACCTGGCGGCGGACCCGTACGGGCGTGCCGTCCGCGAGCCGTCCGTCGGTGGCGAACGCGGCGGGCAGCGCGGCCGGGGACGCCTCGGCGGGGCCGGGCCCGGCGTCCTCACCGGTCCCCGGGATGGTCAGCCGGAGCCGGGCCCCGGCGGCGCCCTCGCTCTCGTCGGTGGCGATCTCCACGCTCCCCGAGGGCCGGTGCAGCGCCTTGAGGACGGCGAGACCACCGGCCGCGCCCAGATAGCGGGCGTGCTCGGGGGCGGGCGCGCCGCACAGCAGGATCTCGTCCGGAGCGGCCTCGCCGCGCCCCGCCTCGACGGCACCGAGCGGCTCGTCCACGTACGCGAGCACCTCGAGCCCCGCGGCGCGGGCCCGCTCCTCGGTGGTCAGGGCGAACAGGAAGGCGCCCTCGGCGAGTTCCTCGGCCTCCGGCGGCAGCAGCCCGCCGATCAGCGTCCGGTACTCCGGGAGGCTGTTGCCGTTGATCCCGCCCGCGAGCGCGAAGTCGAGCTCCCCGGTGCGCAGATAGCGGCCGGCGGAGGTGATGGAGGAGACGGCGGAGGCGAAGCCGGAGTCCATCGTCATGTTCGGGCCGTTGAGGTCGAAGTAGTTCGCCACCCGGGCCGAGATGATGTTGGGCATCTGGCCGGGGAAGGAGTCCTCGTTGGAGGCCGGGATCATGTCGCGTACGCGGCCGCCGAGCCGTTCCAGAACACCCGGCAGCGCATCGGAGCCCAGCTCGCCGAGGGCCTCGGCGATGTCGTCGAGATAGCAGCGGTTGGCGTAGAGCATCGCGGCGCGGGTCGGGCCCATATGGCCGACGAACACCCCGGTCTTGAGCGCCCGCTCCTGCCAGAAGTCCGGCATCTGGTCGCGGAGTTGATGGGCGCACTCCACGATCATCAACTGGCAGCGGTCCAGGGCCCGGATGGTCTTGGGAGGCAGCCGGACCTTGTTGAACGGCGGCGCCGGGTACTCCTCGCCGAAGCTGTCGCGGGGGCGCGGACCGCCGCCCAGCCAGCGGGTGACCTCCTCGCGGCCCGCCAGCCCCGGCAGATGGGCCGACCAGCCGACGATCGCCACCCGGCTGCCGGGGTCGGGGACCTTGGTGACGGTCGCCGGGGCCCGGTCGGTGGCGGTGGCGTTCGCGGCGGCGGGGCGCGGCCGGTGCTCGGAGACGATCAGATGGGCGTTGGTGCCGCCGAAGCCGAAACCGGACACCGCGGCCAGCCGCGGGCCGTCCGGCTTCCCCGGCCACTCCTTGTGCTCGGGGGTGATCTCCAGTCCGGTCTCGTCGAGCCGGAAGTCCTCACGGGGCCGGGAGAAGCGGAACTGGCCGGGGATGGTGTGCTCGGCCAGGCCCAGCAGGTTCTCGATGAGCGAGACCACGCCCGCCGCCCAGCCGGTGTGGCCGATCAGGGACTTGTTGGAGGTGACCGTGGCCGGTCCGGCGGTGCCGTAGTACTCCCGCAGCGTGGTGAACTCTGCGAGGTCACCGGCGGGGGTGCCGGTGGCGTGGGCGTTGACCCAGCTCACCGCGTCGCCCTCGACCTCGCCCGCCTCCAGGGCGCGCCGCACCGCCAGGCTCTGACCCGCGGCGTTGGGCGCGTAGATGGCCTTGCCCTTGCCGTCGGAGGACGAGCCGAACGCGCGGAGCACCCCGAGCACCTCGTCCCCGTCGGCCCGCGCCCGGCTCAGCCGCTTGAGGACGACCAGCGCGGCGCCGTCGGCGAAGATCACCCCGTCGGCGTCCTCGTCGAGCGCGTGCACCTCGCCGCGCTTGGAGAGCCCCTGGAGCTTGGAGAAGAGCACGGTGCCGCGCGGCGCGAGCGCGAAGGCGCCACCGCAGACGGCGATGTCCTGCTTGCCCATGAGCAGGCCCTTGGCGGCGATGTCGATCGCGTACAGGGAGGAGGAGCAGGCGGTGTCCACCATGTGCAGCTCGGTCGAGGGCGGCAGCAGACCGCGCATCGCCAGCTCGCCGACGCGGTGCGGCAAAAAGCGCGAGCGGTCCTGGCCGGCGCGCCAGTAGCGGCGGGCCAGGGCCGCTTCGATGTCGCCGCCGAGAGTGGTGCGCTCGCCGTCCTCCAGCGGCAGGTCCCGGAGGATGTCGTGGGTCATCCGGGTGACGCTGTCCAGCACCCCGGCCTCTTCGAGGTGCTGGCTGCCGTCGGGGGTGTAGCCGACGACGAAGGAGCAGCGGTCGGTGTCCTGGTGGCGCACCCCCTCCAGGGCCTGGACCAGGCTGTGGCGCAGCCACATGGTGGTCAGCTCGTGGTCGTCCGCGCCCTCGGCCATGCTGTCGACGGAGCCGGGGGCGGCCTCGAAGTCCGTGATGAAGACGCAGCGGTCGGCGTACGCCTTGTCCTCGGCGGCGGTGTCGGCGGCGTGGAAGTTCTCATGCCGCCAGCGGTCCCGGGGAATTTTGACGAACAGCTCGTCACCGGTCGTACGGAGCTTCCAGAACTCCTCGGGGCTGTTCGCCCCGGCGACCGCCAGGCCCATGCCGACGACGGCGATCGCGTCGTCGGGGACATCGGGGGGCAGGTCGGGGCCGGGGGCGTCCACCGGCTCGGTGACGACGGCCTCGGTGACGGCCGGGGCGGCCTGGGGGCGTGCGGGCTCTGCAGCCACGGCAGGCTCCGGTGCGGCCTCTTCCCGTACGGGAGCCGATGCGGGCGGGGACAGGAGGGCGGCGCCCAGCGTCAGTCCCCCGTCCGCGAGCACCACCTGTCCGGTGATCCACCGTGCGGCATCGGAGGCCAGGAAGGCGACGACGTCGGCGAACTCCTCAGCGGTGCCCAGCCGTCCGAAGGGCGTCGCCCTGGCGATCACCTCCTGCATCTCCCGGGCCCGGGGGAACTTGTCCGCGACATCGCTTTCGAGCATGGCGGCCGAGGCGGTGTTCACCCGGATGCCGAGCGGGGCGAACTCCACGGCGAGATAGCGGGTCGCCGCCTCGGCGGCCGCCTTGGCGGGGGCGCAGGCCGAGTAGTTGGCCATCACCATCTGCGAGCCGCCGAGCGCCGAGACGGTGACGATCGACCCGCCGCCGGTGCGCGCCATCAGCGGGGCCGCGCCGCGGGCGCAGCGCAGTCCCCCCTTGTAGTTGGTGTCGATGGCCTTGGCGATGTCCTCGTCGGTCACCTCGGCCAGCGGCAGCAGAGCCCCGTTGGCGGCGCTGTTGACCAGGATGTCGAGCCGCCCGTGGCGCTCCTCGATCTCGGCGAACATCCGGTCGACCTGCTCCTGCCGGGCCACCGAGGCCCGTGCGAGCTGGACCCGGGCGCCGCTTGCCACCAGTTCGTCCCTGGTGCGCTTGGCCTGGTCGTGCGAGTGGAAATAGTTGAGGACGATGTCGGCGCCGCGGGCCGCGAGGGTCCGCGCGATCGCCTTTCCCACGCCCTTGGAACCTCCGGTGACCAGGGCCACCTTCCCCGTGAGGTCTTTCATGGAACGACTGACTCCTTCTGCGACGAGGGGGTGGGCGAATCAGCCCGTGGCGGAGGCGGGCGCATGGGCCCCCTGGTCGTTCATCTGCTGCAGCACAAAGTCGGTGATCTTGCCCATGGTGTTGTAGGTGGCCAGCCGGAAGCCGGACTCGCGCGGCGGCAGCCCGTAACGACTGGACACCCTGGACAGGAGTTCGACCTGCTTGACGGAGTCGACTCCCAGCTCGGCCTCGAGCTGCACCTCGTCCTCGAAGACGTCCTCGGGGTATTCGAGCGCCTCGGCGTAGAGGGTCCGCAGCTCGTCGAAGAGCCGCTCGCGGTCGTACTCCTCCGGCCGCGGTCCGGACGCGGACGAGGCGGACGGGGCCGCCGCGGCGGGCTCGGGAGCGGCCTCGACAGCGGGCTCGGGCTCCGCGATGTGCTCGGCGGGCTCGGGCTCGGGGCGCCCGGCCTCGGCGGACTTGCGGAAGGCGTCCAGCTCGGTGCGGACCAGCTCCAGCACCATGTGGCCGCGCTCGCTCCAGTACGCCGCGAAGACGTCGGAGGGCACCGAGGGAGCCAGCAGCTCGGCGAGCCCGCCGCGCTCGGGCGCGGCCAGGCCGGCCTCGCGCAGCGCCTCGAGCGTTTCCTCGAGCGCGAGCCGTCCGCCGGTCAGGGCCAGCGTGGGCAGCGACCGCACCTCGGAGCCGGCGGTCACCTTGGCGACCAGCTTGGACAGCGCGGCGCGCCCGCCCGCCTCCACGAACACCTCGGCGCCGCTCTCCCGCAGATGCCGTACGGCCGCGGCGAACCGCACCGGCCGGGTGAAATGCTCGGCCAGCAGATCGGCGAGCACATCGCCCGGCTCGTAGTAGCGCTGCAGGATCGGCGAGTAGACCGGGCGGTTCAGCGGATGCTGGTCCAGCTTCCGTACGTAGGCGGCGAACTCGGGGGCGGCGGGGGCGAGCGCCGGGGTGTGGAAGGGGAAGGGGGTGTCGATCTCGATGGCGCCCACGTCCAGTTGTCCGGCGATCGCCACGACCCGGTCCAGGATTCCGGCGGGGCCGCTGACCACGGTCTGCTCGTCGTGGTTCTCGGTGGCGACGGCCAGCAGCGGCTCGTCCACCAGCTCCAGCAGCTTGCGGGTGCGCTCGGCGCTCGCGGCCAGGGCCACCATGCGGCCGTCGACACCGCCCTGCCGCTCGATCACGGCGACGCGCTGGGCGACGATCCGGACCCCGTCCTCGACCGAGAAGGCCCCGGCCGCCACCAGGGCGGTGATCTCGCCCAAGCTGTGCCCGGCCAGGACGTCGGGGGTGGCGCCCTGGGCGGCGAGGATCTCGTAGCCGGCCAGGCCCGCGCCGTAGATGGCGACCTGGGAGGCCCAGGGGTCGTTGTCGAGCAGATCGCGCAGATCGGCCTTGCGCTCGCCGAAGAGCACCTCGGAGATGCGGCGGGCGTAGAGCTCCTCGGTCACGGCGTCGAGCCGCTCGAAGACCCGTCCGATCTGGGGATGGAGCTCCTTGGCCCGGCGGAGTGCCTCGCCGTCGAAGCCGCCTTGTCCGGGGAAGAGAAAGGCCGTCGTGACGCCTGTGGACGGATTGCTGGACATGCCGATGCCTCCATGAGTGGGGTGGTGACGGTGCGTGAGGTGCGCCACCCGCGCGGGTGACGCGGCGCTGTGGGCGGCCGATGGCCGTGTTGTGAGGTCGCGGCCGCACCGTGTGGGCGTGCCGCGAGCGAGCCGGGCTAGGCGGCGCCGGCGACCGGGGAGTCGAGCAGGAAGGTGCCCATGCTCCCGAGGTTGGCGGCGATCAGCCGGTCGGCGAGCCGGGTCGCCGGGGGCAGATGCCGGGGGCGCCGCGGACGAGCCAGCGCACCATCCGGATCTTCCAGCCCGGCTCGGGTCCCGGCGGGATGTGGTCGAAGAGGGCGTGGATATTGGCCGGGGAGTAGAACTCGGAGGGCGGGACGATCGTGGCGAACATCCCGACCATGCCGCTGCCGTGGTGCGGGCTGCGTGCCATCGCCCGGATGAACTCCAGCTCCTCGCGGTTGTAGTCGGCGAGCGCGGCGTGGTCGCGGGTGTACCGGAAGTGGCCGCCCACCAGGGCGTCGCGGCGCCGGGCGTAGTCGGCGAGCGCGGCGGCGAGGTCACGGTCGCCGGACAGGGCCGGCTCCACGGCCTCCACGAGCAGTTCGGCACCGCGCAGGGAGTCGGTGATACCGGCGGCGGTGATGGGGTCGCGGGTGTAGCCCGCGTCGCCGACGAGGGCCCAGCCGGGGCCGTGGCAGTGGCGCAGGAAGTTGGGGACCGCGCCGGTCATCCACTTGTCGACGCGCCGGGTCTCCCGCAGCCGCGCCGCGAACTCGGGGTCGACGTCCTCGAAGGCGGCGATGACCGTGGCGTCGCGCTCCTCGTCGGGGGACGCCTTGAAGTCCCCCACCGGCAGGGCCACTCCGACGATGGTGAGGCCGTCGTGGGTGGGCCAGGTGAAGGCGTGCTGATGGCGGTGGCGGTAGGTGCGCACCTTGCCGTCGTGCGGCAGATCGGCCCAGTACGACCAGTGGCTCTTGTTGAGCACCGGGTGGGAGTCGTACTTCTCGGCCCCCAACAGCCGGGCGACGGTGGAGTTGGAGCCGTCGGCGCCCACCACCAGCCGGGCGTGCTCGACAAGGGGGGTGCGGTCCTCGGTCTCGGCGCGGACGCCGATGACGGTGCCCTGGCTGTCCGTCAGAAGCTCACGCAGTGCGACCTGCTCCCGCAGCTCCGCCCCGGCCTTGACGGCGGCCTCGAGCAGGATCTCGTCCAGCTTGGCGCGCTCCGGGGAGTACGCCTCGGCCACGCCCTCGACGGCGGGCAGCTTGGCCATCAGCTGGACGGGGCCGCTCTGCAGACCGTAGGAGTGGATGGGCGGGCAGCCGGTGGCCGCCACCTCGTCCAGCAGTCCCCAGCGCTTCAGCCGGAGAATTCCCGGGGGTGGACCAGATTTGTGGCGGCCCCCTTGCCGCCGGGAAATTTGGCCCGGTCGAGGAGAAGGACCCGGTATCCCGCTCGTGCCAGGAGCATCGCCGTCGATGCCCCGCTGATGCGCGCTCCTACCACAATGACGTCGTACATAGCGACCCCCATACCCAACGGTCACCCGGGGTCCGGGGACCGGTGGATCATCTTTTTCGCTCTGTCTTCGCTCTGTCGAATTTAGTTGCGCGACCGACTCGGGAGGTTTCCCGTGTATGAATCCTCGGCAGCTCCCGAAGAAACCACCTGCGTTTCGCCGGATACGGTGCGGCCGCGCGGTGCCGTGAGAATGGCCAGACAGCCGAGGGCGGCGATTCCGGCGCCGATCCAGGCGGCGGGCCGCAACCCGTCCACGAATTCCTGGGGCGAGCCATATCCGCCCAGCGTGGTGAATACGGAGGTGAGCACCGCGACGCCGAGGGCGCCGCCGAGCTCCCGGAACGTGTTGTTGGCGCCCGAGGCGATTCCCTGGTCGCGCGGTGCGACGATGCTCATCGCCATTTCCGCGACGGGCGAGAAGAACAGCCCGAGGCCGATTCCGCCGAGCACCAGACCGGGCACCTGATCGGCATAGGCGGTGTCCGCGCTCACCACGGACGCCAGCCAGCCCAGCCCCACGGCCTCGAACAGCAACCCCGCGGCGACCACCAGACGGTTGCCGAGCCGGGCGGTCAGCAGCGCCGCCAGCGGCGCGACGACGACCGGCATCGCCGTCCACGGCAGCATCTTCACGCCCGCCTCCAGCGGCGAGAAGCCCTGGATGTTCTGCATGAACTGGGTGAGCAGGAAGACCAGTCCGAACATGGCCGCGAACATCAGCAGGCTGGCCGCGTTGACCGCGCTGAACGCGCGGTTGCGGAACAGCCGCATCGGCAGCATGGGTTCGGCGGTACGCAGCTCCCAGCCGACGAAGAGCGCGAGGACCACGAGGCCGCCGGCCAGGAAGCCGATCACCCGGCCGCTGGACCAGCCGTGTTCGGTGGTGGACACCAGCGCGTAGACCACGCCGAACACCCCGAGGCTGACCAGGACGGTGCCCACCGGGTCGAGCGAGGTGTCCGGGCGGGTGGACTCGGCCAGCTTCCAGAGGCCGAGCACCAGCACCAGCACGCCGATCGGCACATTGACCCAGAAGATCCACTCCCAGGAGATCTTCTCCACCACAGCCCCGCCGATCAGCGGGCCGAGCGCGACCGCGAGCCCGCTGAGGGCGCCCCAGACGCCCAGCGCGAGACCGCGCCGGCGCTCGGGGACGGCGACCGTCAGCAGCGTCAGCGTCAGCGGCATCACCACGGCCGCCCCGAGGCCCTGTACGGCCCGGGCGGCGATCAGGGCGTCCGCGCTGCCGGACAGCGCCGCGGCGGCGGAGGCCCCGGTGAAGACGACGAGGCCGGCCAGGAACACCCGGCGGCGCCCGAACCGGTCCCCGGCGGCCGCACCGGCCATCAGGAAGACCGAGAAGGTGAGGGTGTAGCCGTTCACCGTCCACTCCAGGTCCTGGAGGCTGGTGCCCAGGTCCTTCTGGATGGCGGGCAGCGCGGTGATGACGACGAGGTTGTCCAAGGCGGCCATGAAGACGGTGAGTCCGGACACCACCAGCGTCCACACGGGGTTCATTCCGCTCGGGCCGGAACGGTCAGTCATGACTACCTTTCCTATGACGGCGCGTTTGCTGTGCGACAGATTGGCTCACGTCGATATCCGGCCGACGGATAAACGGACAGACAGCGGCAACGCTAACCGGCCACGATCCTCCCGGGAACTGTACTTTGGTACAGGTGCCGGTAGCTGAGGGCGACGAGACCGGCCTGGAGCCGCGATTCCACCTGCAGTTTCGCGAGTATTGAGGCCACATGCGCCTTCACCGTGCGCTCGGTCACCTGCAGCCGCAGCGCGATACGGCGGTTGGACCAGCCGGCGCCGAGCAGCGCGAACGCCTGGGCCTCCCTGGCCGATAACAACGGCACACGCTCCAGCTCCCGCGACCAGTTGGGCACGGGAATATCGGGCACGACGGCAAGACCGCCCCTGTCGGACACGGTGACATTTCCCCCTAGTGTGCGGCGCGTCGAGCCGCCGCTCATGCAAGAATCAGGCTTGATTGCCCTCTTGATTATTGCGGCCGCACGCCCGTACGAGTCAAGGATTTCCGACCCTTTCTCGCCTCGCGAGAAAGACCTGGTGAAGCGTGGGAAATGCGCTTCACGTTTACTCCTGTTACCTTAAATTTACTTCATTCTCGAATCATTTTCATCCGGGGCGGCGGGTTGCCCGCGCCCCAGATCGGCCAGCGCCGCCGCCGTCTGCTCCACCGCCCCGATGACGGTCACCGGACACCGCGTCATGACCTCTTTGGGCTTCATCACCAGCACCGAGCCCATCACCAGCCCGTCCCAAGTGACCGGCGCCGCACACTCGTTCCACCCCGCCGCGCACTCCTCGTGGCCCAGCGCGTAGCCCCGCGCCCTGATCCGGTCCAGCGAGGCGAGCAGCCGCACATCGTCCCGGAAGGCCCCGGGGCCGGCCTCGGCGGGCACCGGCCGGTCCAGCACCTCCGACTGGATGGTCTCCGGGAGATACGCCAGGATCGCCCGCCCCGCGGCGCCCACCCGCAGCGAGTGCTCGACGGTCTGCACCGCCCGCGGCGTCATCCCCAGCTCCGTCAGATCGGAGTCGCCGACGGCCATATCGGCGCACTGCCGGTGGGCGCCGCCGAACGGCGCCAGCAGATAGAGGAAGGCCAGCCCCCCGGTGGCCCGGCGCAGCGCCTCCAGCAGGGCGTGGGCGGCGTCCGGCGCGGGCGAGTGGGCCAGCGCCTTGAGTCCGAGCTGCGGGGCGGCCGAGCCCAGCCGGTACAGCCCCCGGCCCTCGCGGACGAAGATGCCCTGGTGCACCCCGGACTGCAGAATCCGGTAGACGGTCGAATCGTCCAGCTCCGCCGCTCTGGCCAGCGCCCCGGGCCCATGGGCCCGTCCGCCGAGCTGGGTGAAGGCCCGCTGCACGCGGAACACCCTCTCGGCATGGCTGCTTCCGCCCACGGCCCCGTTCTTGGCCACCCCGTTAGCCCCCCGTGCAGATTCCCCCGTTGCCCTGCCCAACGCGCCATGCGTCCACACCCATTCCCGATCCGGGGTAGGTGGTCCGCTTGTGGACAACAAGGCCCCGCCGGGTTGCCCGGCGGGGCCTGATGCTTTATGGAGGCGCTGTTCCCGGAGCGGCTACTTGCCGGTCTCCTTCTCGTACGCCTTGATGACCTCGTCGGTCGGGCCGTCCATCAGCAGCTCGCCCTTCTCCAGCCACAGCACCCGGTCGCAGGTGTCCCGGATCGACTTGTTGTTGTGGCTGACGAGGAAGACCGTGCCGGCCTCCTTGCGGAGCTCGCGGATACGGGCCTCGGAGCGCTTCTGGAACTTCCTGTCGCCGGTGGCCAGCGCCTCGTCGATCATCAGCACATCGTGGTCCTTGGCCGCGGCGATGGAGAAGCGCAGCCGGGCCGCCATACCGGAGGAGTACGTGCGCATCGGCAGGGTGATGAAGTCGCCCTTCTCGTTGATGCCCGAGAAGTCCACGATGTTCTGGTAGCGCTCCCGGATCTGCTCACGCGACATGCCCATGGCCAGACCGCCGAGTATGACGTTCCGCTCACCGGTGAGGTCGTTCATCAGCGCCGCGTTCACACCGAGCAGCGACGGCTGACCATCGGTGTAGACGCTGCCGCGCTCGGTGGGCAGCAGCCCCGCGACGGCCTTGAGCAGGGTCGACTTACCGGAGCCGTTGGACCCGATCAGGCCGATCGACTCGCCCCTGTACGCCACGAAGGTGACCCCGCGCACGGCGTGCACCTCGCGCATACCGGGAGAGCCCTTGCGGCGCAGTATGCGGCTCAGGGCGGCGGTGGCGCTGCCGCGCCCCTTGGGGCCGCCGTTGACGCGGTAGACGATATGGACGTCGTCGGCGACGACGGTGGGCACACGGGCCTCAGCGGGCGTCGCCCGCTCGACGGTTTCGAGTGTCTGTTCAGCCACGGCCGTACTGCTCCTCCGCCTTCCAGAAATATACGAAGCCCGCCGAGCCGGCCAGGACCGCCCAGCCGAGCGCGAAGGCCCAGACATGATCCGGCAGGTTCGACGCGGAGTACCCGTCGATCAGCGCGTACCGGATGAGGTCCATATAGACGGCCGCCGGGTTCCACTGAAGGACGTCGGTGACCCACCCGGGCACGTCCTTCTCCGCCAGCATGTGCGGGATGCTGAACATCACCCCGGACGCGTACATCCACGTCCGCAGCACGAACGGCATCAGCTGCGCGAGGTCGGGCGTCTTGGCGCCCATCCGGGCGACGATCAGCGAGAGGCCGGTGTTGAACACGAACTGGAGCGCCAGCGCCGGGATCACCAGCAGCCACGACAGACCGGGGTAGCTGCCGAAGCCGACCATGATGACGACCAGCACGATCATCGAGAACAGCAGCTGCTGGAGCTGCTGGAGCGAGAAGGAGATCGGCAGCGAGGCGCGCGGGAAGTGCAGGGCCCTGACCAGGCCGAGATTGCCCGAGATGGACCGCACACCGGCGAGGACCGAGTTCTGCGTGAAGGTGAAGACGAAGACACCCGTCACGAGGAACGGAATGAACACCTCATGCGGCATGCCGCGGCTGGTGCTCAGCAGCAACCCGAAGATGAGGTAGTACACCAGCGCGTTGAGGAGCGGCGTCGCCACCTGCCACAGCTGGCCCAGCTTGGCCTGGCTGTACTGCGCGGTGAGCTTGGCCTGCGAAAAGGCCAGGATGAAGTGACGCCGGCCCCACATCTGGCGGATGTAATCGCCGAGGCCCACCCGGGCGCCGCTCACCGACAGCCCGTACTTGGTCGCCAGCTCGGACGGGGACAGGCCGTCGTCGGCCGATGGCGGGGCACTCACGGCTACCGCACCGTCGTGCGTAGTCTCGCTCACAGTTGACACTTTCGTCTTCAGGGTGCGCTGAGCGGGGCCGCGCCCCGGGTCGCGCCCGATGCTCTTCGATACGAGCTTGTCAGATGACAGGAGGTCGGCCCAGTCGGGTCAGGCGCCATACCGTACGCCACTTCATGGGTCGGCGGGGACCACACGGTGTCTTCCAGCCCTCCCTGAAGCCCCCGAACCAGGCCCGAAGTGCGGTTTTCGACGGACGCCTGGCCAGTGTGAGCAGCAGCCAGACGCCCAGATAAACGGGCACGAGCAACGCAGGAAGGTTACGCCGGGCCAGCCAGACCCGGTTGCGGGCCACCATCCGGTGGTAGACCGCGTGCCTGCTCGGTGCGGTGGTCGGATGGTGCAGCACCATGTCCGACCGGTAATCGATCATCCAGCCGGCATCCAGCGCCCGCCAGGCCAGATCGGTCTCCTCATGCGCGTAGAAGAAGTCGTCCGGCAACCCTCCGACCTGCTGGAACACCGTGGTACGGACCGCGTTGGCACCGCCCAGGAAGGTGGTCACCCGGGAGGAGCGCAGGGGGTCGGAGGCACGCAGCCGAGGCACATGGCGACGCTGGGTGACGCCGGTGTCGGGGTCGGCGATGCGGAACGAGATGATGCCCAGCTCCGGATCGTCGGCGAACGCCCGGCGGCACAGCTCGGCCGTGTCGGTACCCGGCAGCAACCCGTCGTCATCGAGGAAGAGCAGTACGTCGACGTCCGAGCCGCCGGGACCGAACGCCTCGATGCCGACATTGCGGCCCGCCGGGATGCCCACGTTCTCGGGCAGCTCGATGGTCCGTACGCCCTCGGGGAGCGCGGGCAGCGGTGAGCCGTTGCCCACGACGACCACCTCGACCGGGTCGCCGTCCTGCTTGGCGACCGAGTCGAGGAGTTCGCGCAGCTCCTCGGGGCGATTGCCCATCGTGAGGACGACCGCTCCGACCTTCATGGCGCTCATGCTCACTTGAGCCTGCTCGACGCGAGGATGGACACGAGGTGAAGCACGGTTTGCAGCAGGGCGATACCGGCCAGTACGGCAACGCCCAGCCGGGTGAAGAACAGGTCCCCGCGCACCTGGTCCACGATCGCCAGCACGAGGATGAGCAGCGACGCCTCGACCCCGAGGACCAGCCGGTGGAACTTCAGCGCCGCGGCCGCCCTGCGGGCCAGCGCCACCCCGGACGAGCGCGGCTCGGCGGCCGCCTCCTTGACCGGCGGCAGACCGCCCTGATGCCGGGCGACCCCGACGAGGTCGGTCTCGGCCTTGATCAGGATGGCACCGAGCGCGGCGAGGGTGCCGAGGAACGCCCACAGCCAGTCGATCCGCCCCGAGCCCCACAGGTCGGCGGCGCGCAGACCGAAGCCGACGAGCACCGCGGCGTCGCACAGGTAGGCACCGACCCGGTCCAGATACACCCCGCCCAGCGAGAACTGCTTCTTCCAGCGGGCTATCTCGCCGTCGACGCAGTCCAGCAGCAGGTAGAGCTGGACCATCAGCACGCCGAGCACGGCACCCGCGATCCCCGGCACCAGCAGGGCCGGGGCGGCGAGGGCGCCGAAGACGGTCATCAGGTACGTGAGCTGGTTGGGCGTGACCCGTGTGTTCACCAGGTGCCGGTCGCAGCGCAGCGAGATTTCCCGCATGTACAGGCGCCCGGCCCAGTGCTCACCGCTCCGCCGGTCCTTGACCCCCGCGGGGTGGACGACCGGGCGGAGTTCAGCCACTGATGGCTTGACTGACTGCTTTGGCATAGTCGGCGTATGCGTCCCTGATCGCGTCGGTTGAGAGGTCGAGGTGCTCGAGGATCGTGTAGCGGCCGGGGCGCGTCTTCGGAGCGAACTCCACGATCTGGACGAACTCGTCCACCGTGAAGCCGATCTCCTCGGGCAGCACGGGCAGACCGTGCCGGTGCAGCACCTCGGCCATGTGCTCCGACTCCGCATGCGCCCCGCGCAGCCGCATCGCGAAGGCGGCGGCCAGGCCGCACTGCTCGCCGTGGCTGGCGGCGCGCTTGGGGAAGAGGAGGTCGAAGGCGTGGTTGATCTCGTGGCAGGCACCGGAGGCCGGGCGGGAGTCCCCCGCGACCGACATGGAGATGCCGGTGAGCACCAGTCCCTCGGCCAGCACCTGGAGGAAGCCGTCGTCGCCGACCCCGCCGGGGTGGCGCAGCACGGCCTCGCCCGCCTGGCGCGCTATCGCGGCCGCGAGGCCGTCGATCTGCTCGCCGGTCTCGCGGTGGGACAGCTCCCAGTCGGCGACCGCGGAGATATTGGACAGGGCGTCGCCGATACCGGAGCGGACGAAGCGGACCGGCGCCTCACGGATCACATCGAGGTCGATGACCACCGCGATCGGGTTGGGCACCCCGTACGAGCCGCGTCCGGCGTCGTTGTCCAGGGTCGCGACCGGGGAGCACAGACCGTCGTGCGAGAGGTTGGTGGCGACGGCGACCAGCGGAAGGCCGATGCGCGCCGCGGCGAACTTCGCACAGTCGATGATCTTTCCGCCGCCCAGCCCCACGACCGCGTCGTAGTGCCCCGACTTCATGGCGTCGGCGAGCTTGATCGCGTCATCCAGCGTGCCGCCGCCGACCTCGTACCAGCTCGCGCCCGGCAGCGCCGGTGACAGCCGCTCGCGCAGCAGAGCACCGGAGCCGCCGCTGATGGCGATGGCCAGCTTGCCGGAGGCGGAGATCCGCTGGTCGGCGAGGACCCCCGCGAGATCGTCCAGGGCGCCCGCGCGGATGTCGACGACGAGCGGCGAGGGGATGAGCCTCGTCAGTACTGGCACGCGATGTCACGGCCCTTCGCCAGATCGTCGTGGTTGTCGATCTCGACCCACTTGACGTCGCCGATCGGGGCCACGTCGACCTTGAAGCCGCGGTTGACCAGCTCCTGGTAGCCGTCCTCGTAGTAGAGGTCGGGGTCGCGCTCGAAGGTGGCCTTCAGGGCGTCCGCGAGATCGGCGGCGGCCTCGCCCTCGATGAGGGTGACGCCGATGTACTCACCGGTCGCCTCGGCCGGGTCCATCAGCTTGGTGATCTTCTGGACGCCCTTGTCGGGGTCGGCGACGACCTTCATCTCCTCGTCGGCGAGCTGCTTGACCGTGTCCAGGGCCAGGATGATCTTCTGGCCGTTGCCACGCGCGGCCAGCAGGGTCTTCTCGACGGAGACCGGGTGCACGGTGTCGCCGTTGGCGAGGATCACGGTGTGCTGGATCGCGTCACGGGCGCACCAGAGGGAGTAGGCGTTGTTCCACTCCTCGGCCTTGTCGTTGTCGATCAGCGTGAGCTTGAGGCCGTACTTCTGCTCCAGGGCCTCCTTGCGCTCGTACACGGCCTCCTTGCGGTAGCCGACGACGATGGCGACCTCGGTCAGACCGATCTCCGCGAAGTTGCCGAGGGTCAGGTCCAGGACGGTGGGCTCGCCTTCCTTCCCTTCGGGTCCCACGGGCACCAGGGCCTTGGGAAGCGTGTCGGTGTAAGGGCGCAGACGCCGTCCGGCGCCGGCCGCGAGCACGAGGCCGATCATGCGGGTTCTCCTGTTTCGTCGTGTACGGCGGGTGCTCCTGAGGACACCCAGAAACGGATGCTCTCGATGAGCACCGCCAGCGCGATGACCGCCGCCAAAGCGGTCAACGCGATGGTGAAACCTTGGTTCTGGTCGTGCAGCAGGGCAGCGGCGGCCGTGACCACCACCGTCCGCCCCTCGTGCCCGCCGATCGCCCGCACCAGCCGCCGCGGGGGCGCCCCCGTGCCGCCGCGGATGCGGTACACCGTGTCGTAGTGATGGTAGGCGACCGCCGCAACCAGCCCGAAAGCAGCGGGCAAGGCACCGTTCATCTCCGCGTAAGCAGCCAGGATCAGGATCGTCCCGTATTCGGCGGCGCGGAAGAGTGGCGGCACCAGCCAGTCGAGGGGGCCCTTGAGGGGCGCGGCGACGGCGACGCCCGCGAGGACCGCGTAGAGCACGGCGCATCCGACGGGCACCCAGGAGCCGAAACCGGCGGCCGCGGTACCGGCCAGGACGGCCGCGGCACCGAGGGCGGCCGAGAGCGGGGCGAGGTACGAACTCGCCTTGCGCGGGGCGGCCTTGGCGACCAGTTCGGCCGGCGGACCGGAGTCGGCGAGCTCGGCGAGGGCGCGGGCGGCCCGGTCCGTGCGCTCCGCCCGGCGGGTCAGCGAGCGCAGCACCCGGCCGGCGGTGGTGTAGCAGGCGGCCAGCGCACAGCCGATGAGCAGCACGTAGAAGGTGATGCGGGGCGTGGTGAACGCCGTCAGCACGGCGATCATCGCCCAGCGCTCACCGATCGGCAGCACGATCATGCGGCGCACCCAGACCGTCCAGCCGACGCTGTCGAGGCGGCCGGAGAGGGCGGCGGTGGGGCTGGTGTTGCCGGTGGCGTCGTGGTTGGCCTCGTTGAAGGCGAAGTCCACGACATGGCGGCAGGTCTGGAGCACCATCGCGCCGAGCGCGAGCGCCCATACATCGTCACCGCCGCGGGCGGCGCCGAGGGCGAGCCCCGCGTAGTAGGCGTACTCCTTGGCCCGGTCGAAGGTGGCGTCCAGCCAGGCGCCGAGCGTGGAGTACTGCAGCGAGTAGCGGGCGAGCTGTCCGTCGGTGCAGTCGAGCACGAACGAGGCGACCAGCAGCACACCGGCCGAGACGAACCCGGGCCGGGTGCCGGTGGCGGCGCAGGCAGCCGCGATGAGGGCGGTGAGGAGGGAGGCGGTGGTGACCTGATTGGGGGTCAGCCCGCGCCGGGCGCACCAGCGGGCGATATAGCGGGAGTACGGGCTGATGCAGAACGTCGTGAAGAAGCCGTCCCGCGCCTTCACGGCGGACCGCAGCCGCACCCGCTCGTCGTCCACCGCGGCCACCGCGTCGCGCGCCGCGGCCTGTGCCTCGGCGTCCGCGGGCACGTCGGCCACGAGCACACCGAGTTCGGGGCGGTGAACGGCGACGCCTTCGGCGTCGAGGGCGGCGGCGAGGTCGTCCACGCGGGAGTGGGCGGTGGCCGTTCCGTCCGTGGCGGTCGTCTCGGCGACGGCCACCGACCGCGACTGCGCGGCGGAGCCGGTGGGGGCCGTCGTTCCGGTGCGCTCGGCGGCCGTCACCGCGCGGACGAGCGCCGTACGAGCCTCCGCCTGCACGCTGAGCGCGCCGCGCACCGCGGCCGCGGGGAAGCGGGGGTCGGTGAGGGCCAGCCGCAGGGCATGGACATGGCCGATGAAGCGGGGGTCGACAAGGGCCACCCGCTCATGCGCCGGGACCGTGGCGAGCTCCGCCGTGACCGCGGCGGCATCGGTCGCCGTACGCACGTCGAAACCCAGCGATCGCAGGCCGTCCTCGAGGGACGAGCCGGCGACCGGCGCACCGGTGAGAATCGCGGTCGACAGACGAACTCACTCCTTGGCAGCTGACATGGTGGCCGCGCCACTGATGGCACTGGCCTGGGCCCTCCGGGCCATGGGCATCGCACGCCCTGACCCCGCGGGGCTGGCGGCACGTCCGGCAGAGGCTATCGGATTGATGGAAGCCGCCGTTCACCGCACATTCACCACACGATCGGGGGAACGACCACTTCCGCGCGCCGCGGATCATCATGGTGGATGGTTGCTGTCCTCCACAAACGGCGACCGCCCCGCCACGGATAGGGTGCGGGGCATGACATGGCTGATCACAGGTGGTGCCGGATATATCGGGTCGCATGTCGTGCGGGCCATGGCCGAGGCGGGCGAGACCGTGGCCGTGCTCGACGACCTGTCCAGCGGGGTCCAGGCGCGGCTGCCCGAGGACGTACCGCTGGTCAGCGGCTCCCTCCTCGACCGTGCGCTGCTGGACCGCACCCTCGCTGACCTGCGGGTCACCGGTGTGGTGCATCTCGCGGCGAAGAAGCAGGTCGGGGAGTCCGTGGAGCAGCCGCTGCGCTACTACCGCGAGAATGTGCACGGGCTCACGGTGCTGCTGGAGGCGGCCGTCGCGGCCGGTGTCAGCCGCTTCCTCTTCTCCTCCTCCGCGGCCGTCTACGGCATGCCCGATGTGGAACTCGTCACCGAGGACACCCCGTGCCTGCCGGTCAATCCGTACGGGGAGACCAAGCTGGCCGGAGAATGGCTGGTCAGGGCGGCGGGCGCGGCCCACTCCCTCTCCACGGCCTGTCTGCGCTACTTCAATGTGGCGGGTGCCACGCGCCCCGAGCTGGCCGACACCGGAGTGTTCAACATCATCCCGATGATGTTCGAGCGGATCACCGAGGGAGAGCCGCCCCGGATCTTCGGTGAGGACTACGACACCCCCGACGGCACCTGTGTCCGCGACTACATCCATGTCGAGGATCTGGCCTCGGCCCATCTGGCCGTGGCCCGCCGGCTGGCCACGCAGCGGCAGCCGGGCGACCTCACAGTGAACATCGGCACCGGCCAGGGCGTCTCGGTGCGCGAGATGTCCGATCTGATCGGGGAGGTCACCGGCCGCCCGGAGCTCACCCCGGTGGTCGGGCCGCGCCGGGCGGGCGACCCTGCCCGGGTCGTCGGATCCCCCGAACTGATCGCCAAGGAGCTGGGCTGGAGCGCCCGGCACGATGTGCGCGCGATGGTGGAGTCGGCCTGGGAGGGCTGGTGCCTGCACCACCCCGAGGCCCGGCGCGGCTGAGGGGCACGGTCGGCGCCGAGCCGGGCGCTGGTGCCGCTGCCGGGGCGTCCGCGCGGCTGACCGGGCACCGGCGCGGCTGATCCGGCCGCGCCCCGGCGCCGTAGTTCACTGGTGAGTAGGGGACCGCGCCGCCGGGAGGAGGGCCCTACGCACATGGGCGCAGGTCATGACCACGCGCGCGGCCACACCACCGCCGGCGCCGCCCACCGGTGGCGGCTGCGGATCGCCCTGGGCATCACGCTCACGGTGATGGCCGTGGAGATCATCGGCGGCCTGCTCGCCGGCTCCCTCGCCCTGCTCGCGGACGCCGGCCATATGGCGACGGACGCGCTCGGGCTCGCGATGGCGCTGCTGGCGATCCACTTCGCGGGCCGTCCCCCGAGCCCGCACCGCACCTACGGCTATGCCCGCGCCGAGATCCTGGCGGCCCTCGGCAACTGTCTGCTGCTGTTCGGCGTCGGCGGCTACATCCTCTCCGAGGCGGTGCTGCGGTTCCTCACCCCGGCCGCCACCGAGGGCGGGCTGACCATCGTCTTCGGCGCCGTCGGCCTGGCGGCGAACCTGGTGTCGCTGGCCCTGCTCAGGGGCGGTCAGCGCACGAGCCTGAACGTCCGGGGCGCCTTCCTGGAGGTCGCGGCGGACGCGCTGGGCTCGGTCGCGGTGCTGGTGTCCGCCGGGATCATCCTCACGACCGGCTGGCAGGCGGCCGACCCCGTCGCCTCCCTGGTGATCGGCCTCATGATCGTCCCGCGGACGTACAAGCTGCTGCGCGAGACGCTGAACGTGCTCCTGGAGGCGGCGCCGCCAAATGTCGATATGGCGGCCGTACGCGCCCACATCCTCGGGCTGCCCGGGGTCGAGGGACTGCACGATCTCCACGTGTGGACCATCACCTCGGGAATGCCGGTGCTCTCCGCGCATGTGGTGGTCGCTCCCGGGGCTCTGGACGCGATGGGCCACGAGCGGATGCTGCACGCCTTGCAGGGATGTCTGGGGGAGCACTTCGACGTCGGGCACTGCACGTTCCAGCTGGAACCGGGTGGGCATGCTGATCACGAAGCCAAGCTGTGCCACTGACACAGACAGGGGGCACATGTGCGGCAGACTTGGATGTTCACGAGTCGGAACTATGAGGATGGTCATGCCGATCACACCTGCCAGCGGCGCCTCCGCCGAGACCGCCGCGCCCTCCGCGCCGAGCGGTTCCGCAGACCCGATCATGCTCGAGCTGGTCGACGAGGACGGTACGACGATCGGCACCGCGGAGAAGCTCTCCGCACATCTCGCGCCCGGCAAGCTGCACCGGGCGTTCTCCGTCTTCCTCTTCGACGACCGGGGGCGACTGCTGCTGCAGCGCCGTGCGCTGGGCAAATACCACTCCCCCGGGGTCTGGTCCAACACCTGCTGCGGCCACCCCTACCCCGGTGAGCCGCCGTTCGTGGCCGCCGCCCGGCGCACCGGTGAGGAGCTGGGCGTGGCGCCCGCGCTGCTGCGGGAGGCGGGCACCGTCCGCTACAACCACCCCGACCCCGCCTCGGGCCTGGTGGAGCAGGAGTACAACCACCTCTTCGCCGGGCTGGTGCGGGCGACCCCGCGCCCGGATCCCGAGGAGATCGGCGAGATCGCCTTCGTCACCCCCGATGAGCTGGAGAAGCTGCGCGACGAAGGACCGTTCTCGGCGTGGTTCATGACCGTGCTGGACGCGGCCCGCCCGGCGGTCCGGGAGCTCACCGGGACGGCGGCGGGCTGGTAGCCGCCCCGGGCAGCGGCAGGGCGGCCCAGACGATCTTGCCGCCGCTCGCCGTGTGGTCGACGTCGTAGACCCCGCCCGCCGCCTCGGTGATCGCCGTCACCAGCAGCAGTCCACGCCCGCCCGTCCCGCCCTGGTCCGCCATCAGCGCGACGGGCCGGTAGGGGTGGTTGTCCTCGACGGCGATCCGGACCCAGTCCCGGCTCAGGGAGACCTCGACGGCGATCTCGGGGGAGAGCAGCGCGGCATGCCGTACGGCGTTGGTGACCAGCTCGGAGACGATCAGAAGCAGACTCTCCACCAGTTCGTCGTCGACCGGCACGCGCTGATGGTCCAGCAGATCGCGCACCGCGTGCCGGGACTGGGGCACGGAGGAGTCCAGGGCCGGTGCGGTGAACCGCCACGTCCCCTCGTAGGCGACCGGTGGCGGGGCCGGGGGCGGGGCGTGTCCCGTTTCGGAGGGGACTCTCCCGAGGATCTCCATGTCCGATACCCACCCCTCACCGCGCCCGACCACTCGTACCGAGTGTTGAGAAGGTCTGGTACGGACCGATGGAGTACGCACAACTTGACGCTTATCGAGCGTTTTTGATCGTTGGCGTATGCCACGGTCACGCGCTCGACTGTTCCTGCTCGCCAGGGTTCCGACCATGGTGACTCTGCCGTGGCCGGCCCGAATGCCCCGGCCCCGCTCCTGTCCAGCCCCGGCCCTGCCCCGGCCCGGATGCTGTCGAAGGGGCCCCGCGCGGCCCGGATACGATCCGCCATATGGAGCCCTGTCTGGAGCACGAGGTCGCCGACGGCATAGCGACCGTCGTCATCCGCCACCCCACCAAGCGCAACGCGATGACCCCGGGATGTGGCGCGCGCTGCCCCCGCTGCTGACCCGGCTCGCCGCCGACCCCGCCGTACGGGCCCTGGTGCTCACCGGCGAGGGCGACACCTTCTGCGCGGGCGCCGACATCGGCTCGCTGAGCGCCACATACGAGGAGTCCACCGGGCTCGCGCTGCCCGCCGAGGAGGCGCTGGCCGCCTTCCCCAAGCCGACCCTGGCCGCGGTGCGCGGCTACTGCGTGGGCGGCGGCTGCCAGCTCGCGGCCGCCTGCGATCTGCGGTTCGCCGAGGAGGGCGCCCGCTTCGGGATCACCCCGGCCAAGCTGGGCATCGTCTACGCCCCCGGCTCGACCCGCCGGCTGGTCGAGCTGGTGGGACCGGCCACCGCCAAGTTCCTGCTGTTCTCGGGCGAACTGATCGACGCCGAACGGGCGCTGCGCACCGGGCTGGTGGACGAGGTGCTGCCGGCGGGCGGACTGGACAAGCGGGTGGCGGAGTTCACGCGGTCGCTGGTCTCCCGGTCACAGCTCACCCAGGCGGCGGCCAAGGAGTTCGCGGCCGGGCCCGTCGAGCCGGACCGGGCGGCGTACTGGCGGGAGCAGGCGCGGCACAGCGAGGAGGCCGGCGAGGGCATCGCCGCCTTCCTGGAACGCCGCACCCCGCGCTTCCGCTGGACCCCACCGGTCGGATGACCGCGGCCGGAAGATGGCCGGATCGAGCGGGCTGAGGGGGTTTGGAGGGGATCGCGACGGCGTAAGGGTGGCCGGATCCCGCGGGCCTGATGGATCTTGGGGATACCCGGGCTACCGGGGGTCACTACCTGTCGGTAGCGTGCGGCCATGACCACACTTCCCGAGCTTGCCGCCCGTCGCTGTTACAGCGTCGTCAACCCGCTCCACTCCGCCATCTACTTCGCCCCGACTTCGGCCAGGAGCTTGCCAAACTGGGCCTGGAGGACGGTGCGGCCGCCTACTTCGTCGGGCGGGCGGCGCCGATGGGCCGGGCGGGCGCGGGCACCATCACCGCGACCTTCTTCAATTTCAGCCATGACCTGATCGCCCGCCACATACCGGCCGCGTGGGACGTGGTCTCCCCCGAGGCCGCCCTGGACGCCCGGCTGCGGGCCGCCGATTCGGTGCTGCGGCGGGTGCTGGGCGAGGACGTCATCGCCTCCAAGGAGATGGCCGAGGCGGCGGAGCTGGCGCTGCGCGCCACGGAGGCGTGTTCCCGCCCGGCGCGCCCCCTGTACGCCGCCCACGCCGACCTGCCCGTCCCGGACGCCCCGCATCTGGCGCTGTGGCACGCCGCCTCGCTGCTGCGCGAACACCGCGGCGACGGCCATCTGATGACCCTGGTCAGCGCCGAGCTCGACGCGGTCGAGGCGCTGGCCTCCCACACCGCGACCGGGCAGGGCATGTCCACCAAGTGGATCCTGCGCACCCGCGGCTGGAGCGCCGAGGAGTGGGAGGCGGGCCGGCAGCGGCTGCGCGACCGGGGGCTGCTCACCGCCGACAACGAGCTGACGGAGGCCGGTGAGCGGCTGCGCCAGCACCTCGAGAAGGAAACCGACCGCCTGGACGCGGCGCCGTACGAGCACCTGGGCGCCGAGGGCGTGGCCCGGCTGACCGAGCTGGCCACCGCCTTCTCCACCACCGCCCGCGAGAACGGCGCCTTCCCGGCGGACCTCCGCGGCAAGAGCTGACGGCCCCCGACGGGCCCGCCACGCGCCCGCGCCGCACTTCCCTGAAGCCTCTCCCGGGAGACGCGGCACGGGCGCGACCCGTCCGGCCATCGGCCCGGCACGGGACCGCCCGTGTCGGGCGGAGTTTGGCAGGAGCACATCGGGATACCCGCTTGTCGTGCGCGATCGGCCGTCTGACAACCGGGCGCCCACACCGCGCGCCGCGTACGCCGGCACCAGCCCGTGCGCCGCGTAGCGAACGGTGCCCGGCGGCCGCCGCCGAGCCGCCACCGACCGACAGGAGGTATCCCCGTGTTCCGTGCCATCGCCGACGTGCTCCGTGCCATCGGTGCCGCCATCGCGACCGTGGTGACGCTCCCCTTCCGTGCCGTTGCCCGCCTCTTCGGCGGTGCTTCCGACGCGGCGAGCGGACCGCGCAGCAGGCGGGTGTGATGACCGTTTCCGGCTGATACCGGTGTCCGCCCGACCCGTACCCCGACCCTCCCGGCCCGCCGAAAGCGTCGGCCGCGACCGCTTCGTCAGTGCCACCTGCCACAATGCAGGAGCAGTGCATACCGAAAGCGGAGCGTGATCGTGACGACGTCCATCGAAGGCAGGATCGCCGAGGAACTCGGCGTACGGGAACGGCAGGTCAAAGCCGCCGTCGAGCTGCTCGACGGCGGCTCCACCGTGCCGTTCATCGCGCGCTACCGCAAGGAAGCGACGGAGATGCTCGACGACGCGCAGCTGCGCTCCCTGGAGGAGCGGCTGCGCTATCTGCGGGAGCTGGAGGAGCGGCGCGCCGCGATCCTCGAGTCGATCCGCTCCCAGGGCAAGCTGGACGAGGCGCTGGAGGCGCAGATCCTCGCCGCGGACTCCAAGGCCCGGCTGGAGGACATCTACCTCCCCTACAAGCCCAAGCGGCGCACCAAGGCGCAGATCGCCCGCGAGGCCGGGCTCGAGCCGCTCGCGGACGGGCTGCTGGGCGACCCGACCGTGGAGCCCACGGCCGCCGCGGCGGCCTTCGTGGACGCCGAGAAGGGCGTCGCGGACGCCGCCGCCGCGCTGGACGGGGCGCGGGCCATCCTCACCGAGCGGTTCAGCGAGGACGCGGACCTCATCGGTGAGCTGCGCGAGCGCATGTGGGAGCGCGGCCGGGCGGCCACCAAGGTGCGCGAGGGCAAGGAGGAGGCGGGCGCCAAGTTCGCCGACTACTTCGACTTCTCCGAGCCGTTCACCGAGCTGCCCTCGCACCGGGTGCTGGCGATGTTCCGCGGGGAGAAGGAGGAGGTCCTCGACCTCACCCTGGAGCCGGAGGAGCCCTCCGAGGAGGCCGGTCCCACCTCCTACGAGCGCTCCATCGCCCACCGCTTCGACATCGCGGACCGCGGCCGCCCCGCCGACAAGTGGCTGGCCGACACGGTGCGCTGGGCCTGGCGCACCCGCGTCCTGGTCCACCTCGGCATCGATCTGCGGCTGCGGCTGCGGCAGGCCGCCGAGGACGAGGCCGTCCGGGTCTTCGCCGCCAACCTCCGCGATCTGCTGCTCGCCGCCCCGGCGGGCACGCGCGCCACGATGGGCCTGGACCCCGGCTTCCGTACGGGGGTGAAGGTGGCCGTGGTCGACGCGACCGGCAAGGTGGCCGCGACGGACACGATCTACCCGCATGTCCCCCGCAACCAGTGGGACCAGGCCCTCGACAAGCTGGCCGCGCTGGCGCGTGAGCACAATGTGGAGCTCATCGCGATCGGGAACGGCACGGCGTCCCGCGAGACCGACAAGCTGGCGGGCGAGCTGTGCGGCAGGCACCCCGAGCTGAAGCTCACCAAGGTGATGGTCTCGGAGGCGGGCGCCTCGGTGTACTCGGCCTCCGCCTTCGCCTCGCAGGAGCTGCCGGACCTCGATGTCTCGCTGCGCGGCGCCGTCTCCATCGCGCGCCGGCTCCAGGATCCGCTGGCCGAGCTGGTCAAGATCGATCCGAAGTCGATCGGCGTCGGCCAGTACCAGCACGACCTGTCCGAGGTGAAGCTCTCCCGTTCGCTCGACGCGGTCGTCGAGGACTGTGTGAACGGTGTCGGGGTGGACGTCAACACGGCCTCCGCCCCGCTGCTCAGCCGGGTTTCGGGCATCGGCACCGGCCTCGCGGAGAACATCGTCTCCCACCGCGACGCCAACGGCCCGTTCGTCAACCGTAAGGCGCTCAAGGACGTGGCCCGGCTCGGCCCCAAGGCGTACGAGCAGTGCGCGGGCTTCCTGCGCATCCGGGGCGGCGACGACCCGCTGGACGGGTCGAGCGTGCACCCCGAGGCGTATCCGGTGGTGCGCCGGATGGTCACCAAGGCGGGCGGCGACGTGTCCACCCTCATCGGGAACACGACGGTCCTGCGGGGCCTGCGGCCGGACGAGTTCGTGGACGACGCCTTCGGTCTGCCCACGGTCACCGACATCCTCAAGGAGCTGGAGAAGCCGGGCCGCGACCCGCGTCCCGCCTTCAAGACCGCGACCTTCAAGGAGGGCGTCGAGAAGATCGGCGACCTGTCGGCCGGGATGATCCTGGAGGGCGTCGTCACCAATGTGGCCGCGTTCGGGGCGTTCGTCGACGTCGGTGTGCACCAGGACGGTCTGGTGCACGTCTCCGCGATGTCCAAGACGTTCGTCAAGGACCCGCGGGATGTGGTCAAGCCCGGTGACATCGTCCGGGTGAAGGTCCTCGACGTCGACATCCCGCGCAAGCGGATCTCGCTGACGCTCCGGCTCGATGACGAGGCGGGCGCCGCGTCCGGCGGCGGCCGGGATCGCAGCCGCTCCGAGGACACCCGCGGCCAGCGCGGCGGGGGCCGTCGTGGCGCGCCCCAGCAGCGCCAGGGCGGTGCGCCTCAGCAGCGCCAGGGTGGCGGCGGCCGTGGCCAGCGTGGCGGCGGAGGCCGCGACGCGGCCCCGGTGAACGGTGCGATGGCCGACGCCCTGCGGCGGGCGGGCCTGCTCGACCCGAAGAAGCGCTAGCCCTCCGGGCAACACCGGGTTCGTCCCGCCGCCCGGCCCCGCCATGACGGCGGGGCCGGGCGGCGGCTGCTTTCCCCTACCCGCCCCTTCCCGGCTCCTGTCGATATGCGGCTCCGCCGCGCGTGGGGCTCCGCCCCGGACCCCGGTCCTCAATCGCCGGACCGGCTGAACATCAGCACGTCCGGCGTTTGAGGACCCGCCCGAAGAGCGTCCGGCCAGGCCGTGGGAGCGCGTGGGGTCGGCGCGCGCCGCTACCGTTCCACGGGCGTGACCCGTACCGCGTCGCTCGTGCGGGCCGTCAGGAAGGACCGGCCGCGGACGGCGCGGGGGTCCAGGGGGATGCGATGGGTGCCCGGGGCCAGGACGGTGTCGAAGAGCTCGTGCGCATGGGGCCGGGACAGCCGGTCGAGGCGGTGGGCCGCCAGTCTCACCCGGCAGGCGGACGCGACCTCGACCACCGCCTCGGCGCCGCCCGCCACCGCCGTCAGGCCGAGGAGGCGGCGGCGGTCGTGCGGGGTGCGGTCCAGGGCCTGTTCGACCTGGGCGACGAGCAGAGGGACGATCGGGGCGAGCGCGGTGACGCACACCGCGTCGGAGCGCGCCGCCGCGAAGGCGTCCCGGACCGCGTCACGCTCGCCCGGGCCCACCGTCCGGCCGAAGACCACCGCACCGTATTTGCGCAGCTCATCCGCGTGGGCGCCCACCGCGTCCAGGGTGATCTCGGCGCCGATGCCGATGGTGCGCAGCGCGGCGGCCAGCTTGGCGAGGACGGCGGCGCGCTGTCCGATCAGCAGCGCTCTCGGGCCCGTCGGGACCTCGGGCGCGGGCGCGCCGTCGGCGGTCAGCAACCGCTTCAGCGCGGCCCGGTACTGCTCGCCGCGGAAGCGGTAGGGACCGATGCCGTGGTAGCCGTCGCGCTCGACGTCCGGGGTGTCGCCGGTCTGCCAGACGAAGTCACGCCAGACCACGTCCGGCCCGTCCCGCTCGATGACGGCGGTGACGGCCCCGCACTCCAGCCCCTCGCACTCCGGGCAGCCGTAGATGACGCACCGGCTTCCCGCCAGCGGCGCCTCCGCCTCCAGCAGCAGCCTTCGCACCTGCTCGGCGAGGGCGGAGGGCCCGACGTCGGCCGCGAGCGGTGAGACCGCGTCGAGGTCGGCGAGGCGCGCCAGCAGCGGCCTGCCGTCCACCACGAAATCCAGGAAGTCGCGGTGGGTTTGGTACGCGCCATCGGCCAGCACACCGCCCGCGCGCATCGCCGGCGCCAGCCCGAACGTCACGTACTCGGAGGTCATGCCCCAAGTATTCCCGTTACGGGGCGTATCAGGGGGAAACCGGCGGTGCGCCGGGCGGCCCGGGTCGCCGCTTACGCCATGGAGGACGTCATGACCCGTTGCCCGGGCCGACACGGCCCACTGCCCGGACCGGCACAACGTGCCGACACGACGCGCCGCCCGGACCGATCGGTCCGGGCGGCGGGTCACGGCCGCGCCCTGCGGGGGCGGCCAGGGCGGCTAGCGGCGCTCGGCCGCGGCGGCGCGATCGCCCGATCCGTCCGCGCCGTCCCCGTCCTCGCCCCCGGACGAGGCGTCGGAGTCGGCGTCGGGCGGGGTCGCCGGGCCGATGCGGATCTCGAACTCGCCGTCGTACTTCTCATGTCCGGCGATGACCGCCATCTCGACGGCCTCCTCGCCCCGCTCGCCCCGCACGATCAGCGGGTCGCGGCGCAGATCCTTCAGCAGCGCCCAGCACAGCCCCACCATCACCAGCGTGAACGGCGCTGCCACCAGGATCGTCAGGTTCTGCAAGCCGGTGAGGGCATCGCCCCCGCCACCGCCGATCAGCAGCATCACGGCCGCCACCGCGCCCGTGATCACACCCCAGAAGATGACGACGAAGCGGGTCGGCTCGAAGGCGCCCTTCTGCGAGAGCGTGCCCATCACGATGGACGCCGCGTCGGCGCCGGAGACGAAGAAGATGCCGACCAGGATCATCACCAGGACGCTCATCACGCCGGCGATCGGGTACTGGTCCAGCACCCCGAACAGCTGCCCCTCGGGGTGGATTCCTTCCCCAGCCGGCCCGCGGCCTGGAGCTTCATCGACGAACCGCCGAAGATGGCGAACCAGAGCAGGCTGACGGTGCTCGGCACCAGGATCACGCCACCCACGAACTGCCGGATGGTGCGGCCGCGGCTGATCCGGGCGATGAACATGCCCACGAACGGCGTCCAGGAGATCCACCAGGCCCAGTAGAAGACCGTCCAGCTGCTCAGCCAGTCCGCGACCGACTTGCCGCCGGTGGCCTCGGTGCGGCCCACCAGCTGCGGCAGATCGCCGATGTACGAGCCGATCGAGGTCGGCAGCAGGTCGAGGATGATGATCGTCGGGCCGGCCACGAAGACGAAGACCGCGAGGAAGAGCGCCAGCACCATATTGATGTTGGACAGCCACTGGATGCCCTTGGCGACACCCGAGACGGCGGACGCGATGAAGGCGACGGTCAGGATCGCGATGACGGCGACCAGCAGCCCGGTGCCCACGTCGCTCTTCCAGCCCAGCACCTCGATACCACTGCCGATCTGCAGCGCGCCGAGGCCGAGCGATGCGGCGGAGCCGAAGAGCGTGGCGAAGATGGCCAGGATGTCGATGACCCGGCCGGCCCAGCCGTTGGCGTTCTTGGAGCCGATGAGCGGTGTGAAGACCGCGCTGATCGTCTGCCGGCGGCCACGGCGGAAGGTGCTGTACGCGATGGCCAGGCCGACGACCGCGTAGATGGCCCAGGGGTGCAGTGTCCAGTGGAAGAGCGTGGTGGACATCGCGGTCTGCATCTTCTCGGCCGCGCTGCTGGGGTCGGTCCCGGGCGGCGGGGAGATGAAGTGCGACAGCGGCTCACTCACGCCGTAGAACATCAGACCGATGCCCATGCCCGCGCTGAACATCATCGCGACCCATGAGACGGTGCGGAATTCGGGTTCCTCGCCCTCCTTTCCGAGGGTGATCTTGCCGTAGCGGCTCATGGCCAGCCACAGGGCGAAGATGACAAACCCCGAAGCGGCCAGAACGAAGGCCCATCCGCCATTGTGTATGAGCCCGGAGAGCATGCTGTCCGAGACTCTTTCCAGAGTGTCGCTGGCAACGGACCCCCAGATGACGAAGGCCAGCGTGAGCGCGGCGGAGACGCCGAACACCACGCGGTCCGTCCGGGGGGCCGCATGGGGCCCGGCGGAGTCGGCGCCGGGATTATCCACGGTGGCCGGAGGATCGCCGCCGACGTCCCCCGCGCTTGTACCTGTCTGCGGCACGCAAAAAACCTTTCACTGGGGGTTTGGCTGACGGATTTCCGGCTACCCAGGACTCTGAGATGCATGCCAACCGGCCACGTGGTCGGTGTTTTAGTATGCCATCAATGCGTCATGTCAGCATTTGTCCACCGGCTGCCCGGCAGTGAGGTGGTACGCGGCGCGGCCGTCCAGCAGCAGCGGTACGAGCGCGCGGGCCGACTGGCGCAGCGGCACGAAGGCACCTCCGTCGCCCTTGGCGGGCCGGACCGTCACCCCGTGCAGGGCCAGTTCGTCCCGCACCTCGCCGTATTGGGCGGCGTCCAGCCGGTAGCCGCACGGCGGATCCTGCAGGACCGTGCCCTCCTCCGGCGGTTCGTTGTCCGCGCCGCCGAGGTAGACCGGGCCCCGGTCCGCGTAGCCGGCCAGCCGTGCCGCCGTCGTGGCCGCCTCGATCCGTCCGCGGCGCTCGGTGATGAAGTCGAAGGCGCCGTTCAGGGCGGCCAGATGGGAGCCCACCCGGCGGCGGTTGTTGACGGCCGGGTCGGCCTTCTCGGCATCGGTGAGCGGGTCGACCCGGGTCTCGACCAGCAGCCCCACGGAGTGCTTGACGCCCGCGGTGTTCCGCAGGATCCGCTCCTGTCCGTCGCCCGCCACCTGCTTGACCGGCTCCCCGGTCTCGGGGTCGGTCCAGATGCCGTAGACGCCGGTGGTGTGGCCCGCGGCCTCCACGCTGGGGCGCACATAGGTGTCCGACAGGGTCCGCGCCTCGTGGTGCACCGGGTCCTGGGTGTTGAGGTTGCGCGGCCACAGCGCCAGCAGGTCCTTCATGTAGTACGGGACGGTCGCCCCGTACTCATGCAGGTCGTAGACGGTGTCGGGGCGCCAGTCGCGGATGACGCCCGCCATCGCGCGGGACTCGGCGGTGGCGAGCGCGACATGGTCGCGGTTGATGTCCACACCGTCGGAGTTGCCGCGGGTGTCGGCGGCGCGGCCGTCGGGGTTGGCGGTCGGGACGACGAGCACCTGGGTGCGCTCCAGGAAGCGCCGCGTCCGGCGGTCCTTGGCGTAGGCGAGGTCGCGGACGGTGGACAGACACGCCTCGCGGCCGGAGGGCTCGTCGCCGTGCTGGGAGCAGATCAGCAGCAGGACGTTGCCGCGCGCCGCTTTGTCCGGGTCGGCGGGTGCGGCCGGGGCGCCGATCCGCACCAGCCGCAGCGGCCGCCCCTGCGCGGTGGCGCCGATCCGGTCGACGGCCACGCGCGGGGCGGACTTGTCGACGGCCGCGAGGAAGTCCGCCTCCTCGGCCTGGGTGGTCCACCGTGCGCCATGGCTGATCTCGAACCCCGTACGCGGCGGACGCTGCTCGGCCCGCGCGGGTGCGCTGAGGAACGACCCGGTCAGCAGCGCACCGATCGCGCCGCAGGCGGCGCTGCGGAAGAGGGGTGACCGCGAGAACACGAAGGACCTCCTGGGGTGACGGGGGTGAGGGGATGCGGGGGCGATCTGGGTGAGGGCGTCCTGCCGGGCCCGCCGCCGGTGGGCCCCCGCGCGGCGGCGGGGGCTCACCGGCGCCGATCAGTCGTGGGTGGACATGAACGGGAGCGGGGTGCGGTGCTGCGGCGCCCGTACGCCCTTCAGCGGCGGGGTGGCCGCCGTGCGCGAGGGGGCGGCCGCGGCCTGGGGGCACCGCCGACCAGCGGCAGCCGGGCCGAGGTGCGGGGCAGGTCCAGGGTCAGCCGCGGGGTGGTGGACGGCGGTTCGAGAAGGCCCGCGTCGGTACCGGCGATGATCAGGCCGAGACGGTGGCCGGCCGGGACGACATGGTCGGTGGCCGCGAGGTCCAGGGTGATGGTGTACGCCTTGCCCGGGGTCAGCGGGCGGCCCTTGCCGTCGTCCGCGAAGTTGCCGAGGTCGGCCCAACCCCGGCTGAAGACCGTGTAGTCGACGTCGGCCCGGTCCGCGGCGGTCTCCTTGAAGCAGGCGCTGTCGCCCGCCGTGCTGCTGCCCCAGCAACTGCGCCGGTCGAGGGTGGTGATGCCCTCGCCGCTCCCCGTGTAGTTCCGGATGGTGGCCGGTCCGAGATCGACCAGGACCGCGGAGAGATGGGCACTCGCGGTGGAGGGCGTGGCGGTGACGGTGACCGTGCCGGAGCCGGACAGCCGCAGGTCCTTCTTCAGCGGACCGGTGGTGAAGCCCGCCTTGCCGGGTGTCGAGGTGTCGATCGCCGCGGACCAGTCGGCCTCGCTCAGCGCGGGGTCGTCGGTGAAGGTCTCCGTGGCGCCGGGCTCGGCCCGCTCGGTGCCGAGCACGCCCACTCCGGCCGTGGCGCCGCCGCGCGGACGCAGCGTGGTCTGCCGGGTGCCGGACGGGGGCCAGACCCGGTCGGTGGACCACTGGTCGGGGGCGCGCTCGACATCGGCCATCGGCTCGCGCTCGATACCGTTGTCGATACCGAGCAGGTAGTGGTCGAACCAGCGGTGCAGGGTGTGCACCCACTCTCCGCGCCGGAAGTCGAACGGGTCGACATGCCCGGTCTGCGAGAGCCAGATCTTGCGCTCGACGCCCGCGTCGGCGAGCGCGTTCCACCACTGTCCGAGGTGCTTGGTGCGGACGTTGAGGTCCTGCGCGCCGTGGACGGCGAAGACGCTGGCCCGCACCTTGTCCGCGGCCGGCACATAGTCGCGCTCGCTCCACAGACCGGTCCAGTCGCCGCTGCGCGGGGCGCCCTCTACGAGACGTTTCTGTACGGCGGCGCAGTGGGCGCGGGCGTCATCGCTCTCGACGGCGTCCGAGAGTCCGTCGGGGCCGGAGTCGTAGAGCGCGGCACCCTTGGCGAAGTAGTAGTCGTACCAGGAGGAGATGGCACCGATGGGCACGATGGTCTTGAGCCCCTTGACGCCGGTGGCGGCGACCCCGTTGGCGACGGTGCCGTCGTAGCTCTTGCCGATCATGCCGGTGGCGCCGTTGGACCAGCTCGCCTTGACCGGCTGCCCGCCGGTGCGGGTGGAGTACGCGGTGGCGCGGCCGTTAAGCCAGTCGACCACGGCCTTGGCGGACAGGATGTCGGAGCGGCCGCCGACGTCCACACAGCCGTCGGAGCGGTTGGTTCCGGCGAGGTCGACAAGGACGGTGGCGTAGCCGCGCGGGACGAAGTAGTTGTCGTAGAAGAGCGGGAAGAGGACCGGATTCCCGGCGGCGTCATAGGTCTTGGTCTGGCTCTCGTTGCCGCGTCCGCAGCAGGAGTAGTACGGGCTGGCGTCCATGATGACCGGGACGCGGCGGCCCTGCGCGGCGGGTTCGCGCGGCCGCACGATGTCGACGGCGACCCGGTCGGTCTCTCCGTCCGCGTCGCCGTCGATCGTGGTGTCCACCCATACCGATTCCCGGATGGCGTTCTCGTAGGAGTAGACGGGTCTGCTCTCGGACTTGCTGTCCGGTGCGCTCGGTGCGGCGGAGGCGGCGTGGGCGGCCGGGGCGCCGAGCGGTGGCAGCAGGGATATGGCGGCCGCGACCAGCGCGGTGACCGCCGACAGCACGAGTGTGGTCCAGGGGATGCGGGGTGTCCGCGTCTGTAGCAGCACGGCCGGACGGTAGCGCGAGTCAACTCCCGTACAGAAGAGGGCGATACGTGTCGCGATCGTGTCCGAGTCGATTCGCGTTGCGTCCGGATGTCGATTGGATGTCGGACGGCGTGATGGACGTGAGGTGCGTGTGAGGAGTACATAAGGTCACGAGTGATCGTTCTCCCCTACGAGTTGGAGGACTCGTGCGTCACCACAGACTCCTCGTCCCGGGTGCGGCCGCGGCCTGCCTGCTGCTGGCGATCCCGGCATCGGCGGCCGATGCCACACCGGGCGCCCCCGGCATCGGGGACTCCTACTACCCCTCGTACGGAAACGGCGGGTACGACGTCTCCCATTACGACCTTCGGCTGAAGTACCAGCCGAAGACCGACCGGCTGGAGGGCACGGCGACGATCGTGGCCGACGCCCGGCAGGATCTGTCCCGGTTCAACCTGGACTTCGCGCTCGACGTGAGCGAGGTGCTGGTGGGCGGGAAGAAGGCCGCCTTCACCAAGACCGGCGACCATGAGCTGGAGATCACCCCGGCCGCGCCGCTGACCGCCGACCGCCCCTTCACCGTGGTCGTGCGCTACAGCGGTACCCCCTCGAAGGTGGTGGCGAGCGGGTTCACCTCATGGCTGCGCACCCCGGACGGCGGGATCGCGGCCAACGAGCCGGAATCGGCGTGGTGGTGGTTCCCGAGCAATGACCATCCGCTCGACAAGGCCACCTACGACGTGTCGGTGGCGGTGCCGGACGGAACGCAGGCGATCAGCAACGGCACCCTGCAGTCGACCAGCTCCCAACTGGGCTGGACCCGCTACAACTGGCGCTCCGGCAAGCCGCAGGCCACCTATCTGACCACGCTGGCGGTCGGCAAGTTCGACATCACCACGGACACGACCGCGAACGGTCTGCCGGTGATCAACGCCTACAGCAAGGACCTCGGGGCCAACGCGGGGGCGGCGCGGGCGAGCGTGGAGCGGTCGGCGGAGATCGTGGACTGGGAGTCCACCGTCTTCGGCCCGTACCCCTTCGACGCGCTGGGCGGCTATGTGCCCAATGTGCCCACGGGCTACGCGCTGGAGACCCAGACCCGGCCGTTCTACAGCCCGAAGGGGTTCGCCAAGGGCGCGAACACCTCGCTGGTCGTGCATGAGCTGGCCCATCAGTGGTTCGGCGACAGCGTCTCGCTGAAGGACTGGCGCGACATCTGGGTCAACGAGGGCTTCGCCAGCTACGCCCAGTGGCTGTGGTCCGAGAAGGAGGGCGAGGGCACCGCGCAGGAGCTGGCGGACTACACCTACGCCTCCTACCCGGCCGACGACCCCTTCTGGAAGGTCGAGCCGGGCAACCCGGGGCCGGAGAACCAGTTCCATGACGCCGTGTACGACCGGGGCGCGCTGGCCCTCCAGGCGCTGCGGAACCACATCGGCGACAAGGACTTCTTCGCGATCCTCAAGGGCTGGACGACGGAGAACCGGTACGGAAACGCCTCGGTCAAGGACTTCGTGACCTACGCGGAGAAGGTGTCCGGCAAGCCCCTGGCCACGCTCTTCGACACCTGGCTGTTCACCCCGTCGAAGCCTGCCGCGGCGCAGGCGCGGGCGGCGGAGCTGAGCCCGGCCAAGGCGCCGGTGCGCCCGAAGTCGTGGCAGCGGATCCAGGACACGCACCGCACCCACGGCCGCTGAGCCCCGAAGCCCCGGCCGGGTCCTCCACCCCGGCCGGGGCCTGGCGTCGCCATGATGCGCCGGCGCTCGGCGTATCCCCCGGTCACGGCCGTCCGGCGCGGGCGCGGCGCCGGGCCTCACGCGCGATGGGGAGATAGCGCAGCCGCTCGGGCAGCAGCGGGACCACGACCCGGACGACCCTCCCGAACCACCGCAGCCGCCGCTCCTGCCCCCGCGTCCATCCCAGCTCGATCGCCTCCCGGGCGTCCGGCGGCATCAGCCCGACGGTGAGAAACGCGCGGAAGCGGGTGAACAGCGGGCGCAGCAGCGGCCACAGCAGCCGGGGCGGCAGCGGGCCCGGTGGAGGGACGGGCGCGTCGGGCGCGGTCAGTTCACGGGCGACAACGGTCGGTTCCAGCCGTTCGCGCACCATCGTGCGGTAGTAGGGCCAGAACTCCTCGACGGATCCCGGCATCTCGCGGTCGTCGATGCCCAGCACCCGTCCGATCCGCAGCCATTCCCCGTACAGCTGCCGCTCCTCGGCGGCGGTGAAGGGGCGGGTGCCCAGATAGCGCTGGGCGCGCAGATAGACCGGATAGCCGGTGGCGTGCACCCAGGCATAGACGGGCGGGTCCAGCGCGCGGTACGGGCGGCCGTGTGCGTCGACGCCCCGGATGGACGCGTGGAGCCTGCGCAGCCGGCGGCCCTCCGCCTCGGCCTGCGCCCCGCCGTACACCCACAGCTGCACCGATCGCAGAGAGCGCTCGCCGCGCCCCCAGGGGTCGGTGCGGAAGACGGAGTACTGGTCCACGCCCGCCCCGACGGCCGGATGCGCCACCTGCATGGTCATCGCGGCCGGCAGGGCGAGCAGGCTGCGCAGCTCCCCCGCCACGGCCCACAGGATGCCGCCGGCGGGCGGCGGGTCGTGGCCTTCGGTGGGACGGCGGGGGCGCTGCGTGCTCATGGGACCATCGGTGGTGCGGTTACTTCCCTCCTGTTCCAGTGTGCGCCCCCGCGCCGCCGCTGAGCGGGCGCAGGGTGAGCGTGTAGTCGTAGGCGCTGTCGGCCTTCACCCGGTACTGGTCGCGCACCGGGTTGGGGGTGTCGCCGGCGCCGGTGACCGCGTGGTCGGCGTGCAGGGTGTTCCAGCCGTCGTTGCGCTTGAGGAAGTGCGGATAGGCGGCCCGGTCGAGCTCGTCGTACGCGCTGGCGCCCGCCTCCAGATCGCCGGAGACCAGCAGTCCGGCACCGCCGCGGTCGGTGAGGGACGCCCAGCGCACATCGTCGTGGTTGCCGTGGTCCTGGGGCTTCAGATACTCGACGTACTGGTCCTCGACCGAGGAGGACCAGACGCCCATGGGCGTGCCGTCCTTACGGTCGTTGAAGTTCTCCACCGGTCCGCGCCCGTACCACCGGAAGGTGCCGTACCGCTCGGGCACCTTGAGCCGCAGACCGATCCTGGGCAGGTAGGACAGGGTGCGGAAGTCACCGCGCGCCTCGACCTGATGCCGGATCCGGACCTGGCCCGCGCCATCGATCCGGTAGGCCACGGTCTGGCCGAAGGACGCGCCGGTCACATCGGGCGCGGCGGCCGTGGAGCGGACGGTGACGGTGACCGTGCCGTCGTCGCCGGGGGTCGTCTCGACCCCGTCGACGGTGGTGCGCAGCCGGTCAAGACCCAGGGCCCGCCAGCGCTTGCCCTCGGCGGTGCCCCAGTCGGAGCGCTCATTGCTGATCGGGGCGCGCCAGGCGTCCAGTTCGGGGCCGGAGCGGAGCAGTTCGCGGCCCGCCACGCGCATCGAGGTGAGCGTGCCCTCCTTCTTGCCGAAGGTGTACTGGAAGTCCTCGCCGCTGACCCGCACGGTGTCGCCGCGCTCGACGGCCTTGGCTCGCCCGCCTGCGGCCGGGGCGGGGGCGGGCTCGGGCACCTTGTCGCCGCCGACCGCGAACTGGCCGAAGGACACCACATGCCCGGCCTTGGCCCAGTCGGTGGAGTGTTGGGTGACGGCCCGCACGGTCAGATGGCGCTCATAGCCCCCGGGGTTGGCGGGCGGGGCCGGGAGCTGGACCGTGGCGCTCTCGCCGGGCCCGACGTCCAGGGCGCGGGTGCCGCCGGCGACGGTCCGCGCGCCCTCGGTCACCGTCCAGCGCAGGGCGAGATCATCGGTGCTGGTGAAGGCGCGCTCATTGGTGACCTTCACCTTGCCGGTGCGGGCGCCCTCGCCGCCCGGGTCGGTGATCCGGATCGGGGCCTGCACCCAGGCCAGCTGGGCGGTCTCCGGCTCCGGGTCGCGGTCGGCGGTGACCAGACCGTCCACGCCGGATTCATAGAGCCCGTAGGAGAGGTAGCTGCCCTTACGGGTGAAGTCGTCGAAGTCCAGCGCGATCAGGGCGTCGCCCCGGGGGTCCTGGTCCCGAGCGAGCGGCTCCGCGCCGAGCGCCGTGTCATAGACCCGGACCTGGTCGATGGTGCCCTTGGCGGTCCGGCCGGTCCAGCCGTCCTCCATGGTGTCGTTGTTCCGGCCGACGCCGAGGTCGAAGCCGGTGTAGTCGATGTGCCCGCTCCACTCGGTCTTGGCGAGCTCCTTACCGTCGGCATTAAGGCGCAGCGCGGTGCCGTCGTAGGTGCCGGTGACCCGGTGCCAGGCGCCGGTCCAGCCGTCGGGCACGGGGGCGGTGACGGTACGGGGTTTGCCGCCGCTGGTGATCGTGAATTCGAGGGTGTCCTCGTCCTTCATCCGCAGGACGTACTGGTCGCCCTTGCTGACGATGGTGAAGTCCCCGGTCCAGGGCTCGGCCGGTTTGACGCGGGCGTCGAGGGTGACGGCGGTGCCGGTGAGGTCGAGCTTCGGATCGCGGTAGATCTCGACGAAGTCGTCCAGTCCGGACAGATACAGCGCCTTGCCCTTCCCGCCGTAGCCGTCTACCACCTTGGGCTTGCCGGAGAGGGAGGCGGCGATGTCGTTGCCGGAGGAGTCGGGGGTGGTGATCAGCGGACGGCGGATGTTCTGCTCGGCCCAGTCCCAGATGAAGCCGCCCTGGGCATTCGGGTAGGCGCGCATCACCTCCCAGAACTCGCGGAAGTTGCCGAGGCTGTTGCCCATGGCGTGGGCGTACTCGCCCATCACGATGGGCTTGGTGAAGGTCTTGGCCTTGGTTTCGAGGGAGGCCGGGGTCGGATAGCGGGGGCCGGCGATGTCCGCGTAGGGCGCGTCGCCGTCGGGGCTGTTGGACTGGTGGTAGAGCGGGCGGCTGGGCTCGTTCGCCCGGGTCCACTTCGCCATCGCGTAGTGCGCCTTGCCCAGCCCGGCCTCGTTTCCGGTGTCCCACATGATGACGCTGGGGTGGTTCTTGTCGCGCTCCACCATGCCCTGGTGGCGCTCCAGGAACGCCTTCTGCCATTCGGGGCGCTCGGCCAGGCAGTCGTCCGGGCAGTTCTCGTGGCTGTGGGTCTCGACCTCCATCTCGTCGTCGATCAGGATGCCCTCGCGGTCGGCGAGTTCGTAGAGATACGGGTCCGAGGGGTAGTGGGAGGTGCGGATCGCGTTGACGTTCAGCCGCTTCATCAGCCGGACGTCCTGTTCCATCCGGGCGCGGGTGGCATGGCGCCCGGTGGTCGGGTCGGTCTCGGCGCGGTTGACGCCACGGATCAGGACGCGCTTGCCGTTGAGCGTGAGCTGCTTGTCCTTGACCTCGATCTCACGGAATCCGACGCTCTGGCGCACGGTCTGGATCGCCTTGCCGTCCGGATCGCGCAGGGTGAGCACCAGCGCATAGAGGTTCGGCGTCTCGTCGGACCATGTGGCGGGATTGGCGATCTGCCCGGTCAGCTCGGCCTTCCCGGCCTTCTCCTCGGCCGTCAGACGCCGTACCTCACGCCCCTTGGGGTCGTAGAGCACCCCGGTGACCTCATGGGGTCCACTCTTGTCGCCTCCGGTGCGCGCGATGTCCACTTCGGTGCGCAGCGTGGCGTCCCGGTAGGTGGCGTCGAGATCGGTGGTGACGTACGCGTCCTCCATGCGGGTCGTGGGCGTGGAGTACAGCGATACGGAGCGGAAGATGCCCGCGTAGCGCCACTGGTCGTAGTCCTCCAGATACGATCCCGCGCTCCAGCGGTGCACCTGGACGGCGATCCGGTTGGTGGCCCCGGGACGCAGATAGTCGGTCACATCGAACTCGGCGGGCACATAGCCGCCCTGGTCATAGCCGACGTAGTGGCCGTTGATCCACAGGAACCAGCCGGAGGTGACTCCGTCGAAGCGGATCACCTGCCGGCGCCCGTCCCAGTTCCGGGGCACCGCGATGTCGCGCACGTACGCCCCGGTCGGATTGGTGTCACGGGGCACCTTGGGCGGATCGTCCGGCGCCACCTCGCTCTGGACGTTGCGGAACACCGGATGGTCGAGGTCGTCGGTCTGCCAGGTGTGCGGGACCTGGACGCGCTGCCACGCCGAGGCATCGTAGCCGTCCTTCCAGAAGCCGCTCGGGGCGTCCTCCGGCCGGTCGGCCATCGCGAACCGCCAGGATCCGTCCAGGCTGCGCTCCCAGGCCCGGCGGTCGGGCCCGTCCGGCCGCAGGCGGGTGTGCGGGGGTTCCTGGCCCTCGGCGGTCCGCTCCGGGTCCTCGAGGTACGTATGCACATCGGCGGGGAACTTGCCCGCGTCCGACGACCTCCCGACGGCCGTGTCCGCGGCCGTGAGACCGAGGCCGACAGCGGTGATCATGGCGAGCACCGCGCCGATCAGTCGCCGTATCCCATATCTGCCGCTGCCGCGTTCCGAGCTCAATCCGACCCCACCTCACAGATTCGGAAGAAAACCAACACAGCTGAACAGCGACGCACGCTATTCATCGGTAAAGAGACCGTCAACCGGTCGTGCTGATCCCGGTGTTGAGCCAGTGGCGGCGGAAGGTTTCACAGCGGTGCTGCGACAGCAATACTGATGAACCCGATCGGGCAGCAGTCCGGCGGAGCAGGACGACGCGGAGAGCGAGGCACGGCCGATGACCACCCCGGCACCGAGGAACCCACCCTCACCGTCGATGAACTGGCCGCCCGCGCCGGGGTGACCGTGCGCACCGTGCGCTTCTACAGCACCCGCGGACTCCTTCCGCCGCCGGCGATCGGCCCACGCCGGGTCGGCCACTACGGCCCCGAGCACCTCTCCCGGCTCGCGCTGATCGAACAGCTCCAGCGCCACGGCATGACCCTGTCCGCCATCGAGCGCTATCTGAGCCAATTGCCACCGGATCTGAGCGAGGACGATCTGGCGCTCCACCGGGCCCTGGTCGCCTCCTGGGGCCCGGACGCCCCCGAGGAGACGACCCGCGAACAGCTGGACCGGCGGGCCGGGCGAGAGCTCACGGAGGAGGACATCGACCGGCTGGCCGCACTGGACGCCTTGGAGCGCACCGACGACCCGGATCGCTTCCGGATCGACCCCAAGGTGCTCCACCTGGGGCTGCGGCTGCTGGACGTGCCGATCGAGATGGAGACGATACGCACGGCCCATGCGGTCGTCCTGGAACACACCCGCTCCGCGGCGCGCGAGCTCAGCCGGCTGTTCCGGGACGAGGTGTGGGGGCCCGAGCGCGATCACGAGTCCGGAAGCGGGCCGGAGCGGATGCAGGCGAAGAAGTCGCTGTCGGCCCATATGCAGCCGCTGGTGGTGGAGGCGCTGGTGATCGCCTTCCAGCGGTCGATGAAGCATGAGCTGCGGGCCTGGTACGGGCAGGACGCGGACTGAGCAGGGGGCCGTGCAGCCGGGGTGCGGGCGCGGGCTGTCAAGCAGGCTGAGCCGCTCGCCGCGGGCGCGGACTGTGACGCGGGCCGAGCGGGCCCGGGGCGGCGCGGCGGCCGACCGCCCCGGGGCACTGCGGTGGGCGGCGGCCGACCGCCCCGGGGCACCGGCGGTGGGCGGCGGCCGACCGACCGCCGCGGGACACCGGCGGTGGTCATTCGCCGCCGGTGAGCGCGGCGGCCAGCTCGTCGGGGCGGGCGGCGAACGGCGAATGGCTGCCCGGCAGCGACCGCACGGTGAAGGGCTGGTCCGGCATGGCCGCGTCGGCCTCCGCGATCATCAGATCCTGCAGCGCGGGGGTGCACGCCCAGTCCTCGGCGCACCGGATGAAGGTGCGCGGGATCCGGCCCCACCGCTCCCGGGTCAGGGCGATCGGGGTGGTCGGCACCGCGAAGGGCAGATCGGGGCTCAGGGCGTGGTACCAGCGGGCGAAGGACTCGGCCGGGACGTCGTGGTAGTAGGTCAGCCGCAGCTCCTCCACGTACGCCGGATCGACGGAGAACGGATTGATCCGGAACGCGCCGATGGCCTCCGGGTCGCCCAGCATCAGCCCTTGCCCCCGTACGGTCGCGGCCTGCTCGGGGGCCGTCAGATAGTCGGCGAAGCGGGGGCGTCCGGCGGGGACGAAGGACGACAGATGGATCAGCTCGTCGACGAGCTCGGGGGCCCGCTCCGCGGCCAGGGACGCCGAGGCGCCACCGGCGCTGTGCGAGACCAGGGCGACCTTCTGGTGGCGGCGCACGGATCGCAGCGCGGCGACGACGGCCGCAGCGCACTCCTCCAGGGTCAGCCCGGCCAGCGCCGACTTCTCGGTGGCGAAACCCGGCTGGCCGGGGAGGTGACGGCCCGAGGGCAGCGGTGCCTCGAAGCCGTGCCCCGGCAGGTCGACGGCAAGGCTCGCCGCACCGCGCCGGGCCAGGGCGCGCTGGGTGGGCGCCCACTGCCAGGAGGCGTGCCAGGCGCCGTGGACCAGCACGAACACGGTGCCGGAGGGGGCGGGGGCGGGGTGGCTATCGCTCACGGGGTGGGAATCGCTCGACGGTGTTCTGGGGCTCATGGCGCTCATGGAGAACAGTCCACCGGCACGGCTCGGCATTATCCACCGCCATATCTGACAACCCCGCCGCCGATATCTCCTGGATATCGGCTCGGATATCCTCGGTCCGATGGAGTCACGACATCTGCGGTACGCCCTGGCGGTGGCCGAGCATCAGCACTTCGGACGGGCGGCCGCCGCCCTCGGGATCGCCCAGCCCCCGCTGTCCCAGCAGATCGCGGCGCTGGAGCGGGAGCTGGGCGCCCGCCTCTTCGATCGAACGGCGCGTGGGGTGTTCCCGACCGCCGCGGGCGAGGCGTTCCTGGCCAGGGCGCGCCGGGCGCTGGCCGAGATGTCGGCCGCCGTATCGGCCGCGGGCCGGGCCGCCAGGGGCGAGACGGGGCAGCTGCGGCTCGGCTTCATCGGCTCGGCGCTGCTGGAGCTGCTGCCATCCGTGCTGGGTCAGTTCATCCGGGAACGCCCCGAGGTGCGACTGGGGCTGCGGGAGATGTCGACACGCCGGTCCACGGCCGCGCTGCTCGCGGGCGAGCTGGACATCGCTATCGGACGCGGTGCGCCCCGGGGCGCGGGTGCCGAGGATCTGGTCTCGGTCACGGTCGGCCGGGACCATCTGGTGGCGGTCGTCGGTGCCGCCCATCCGTTCGCCGGGCAGTCCAAGGTGAGCGTCGAGCAGCTCAGGGGCCAGCATCTGATCGTGGCGCCCGCGGACGAGGAGCCGGTGGTCGCCGCCTGGCTGACCGCGCTGCTGGACGAGGGCACCGAGGCGCCCGCGCGGGCCGGTGGGGTCACCGAGGCGTGGGATGCGCACACCATCATCGGGCTGGCCTCGTGCGGGGTCGGGGTGGGGCTCGGCCCGGCATGTCTGCGGGTGGCGGCGCGGCCGGACGTCCGGGTGTGCGAGGTGAGCCCGCGGGTGGAGCTGCCGGAGCTGGTGATGTCCTTCCGCGCCCAGGACCGCTCCCCCGTGCTGGCGGCCTTCCTGGACATCACCCGGGAGCGGTGCCCAGGGGTGGGCGAGCGTCTCGAACGCCATCTGGGCGCGCGCTGACGGGCCGGCCCCGACCGACCGGCCCGTCAATCCAACCGCTCCCGCGTTTGCAATCCAGCCCTCCGGCGCTTGAGGAACAGGGCCCAGCGGCCCAGCCCCGGCCAGGGCCAGGAGCCAAAGCCCCAGACAACACAACCCAGCCCCTCCGGCGCTTGAGGAACAGGGGCAAGGGGCGGAGCCCCGGCGGGGGCCGGGGCCGGGTCCCGGTTGCGGGAAGGGGCGGGGAGGGGAAAGCGACGACATGCGGACCCGCAGCGTGGCCCGCCGTACGCCCTCTAGTCCGTGAAGCGCTCCCCCCGCTCCGCCTTCTCCAGCAGCAGCGCGGTCGGGGCGAACCGCTCCCCGTACGCCGCCTCCAGCTCCCGCGCACGAGCCACGAAACCGGCCACGCCGCCCTCGTAGCCGTTGATGTACTGCAGCACTCCCCCCGTCCAGCCGGGGAAGCCGATGCCGAGGATGGAGCCGATGTTGGCGTCGGCGACGGAGGTCAGCACGCCCTCCTCCAGCAGCCGCACCGTGTCGATGGCCTCGCAGAAGAGCATCCGCTCCACCATGTCCTCGAGGGGGATGCGGTTGCCCTCACCACCGGACCCACCGGCACCGCCGGACCCACCCCGCCCGAAGTGCTCCCGCAGCCCCGGCCACAGCCGGATCCGCTTGCCGGTCGTCTCGTCGTAGTCGTAGAAGCCCGCGCCGCCGCTGCGACCGGGGCGCCCGAACTCCTCCACCATCCGGTCGATCACCGCGTCGGCGGGATGCGGCCGCCACGCGCCGCCCGCCTCCTCGGTCGCCCGGCGCGTCTCCTCGCGGATCTTGCGCGGCAGGGTCAGGGTCAGCTCGTCCATCAGGGAGAGCACCTTGGCCGGATATCCGGCCTGCGCCGCGGCCTGTTCCACGGAGGCCGGGTCGACGCCCTCCCCCACCATCGCCACGCCCTCGTTGAGGAAGTGGCCGATGACGCGGGAGGTGAAGAAACCGCGAGAGTCATTGACCACGATCGGGGTCTTGTTGATCTGCCGTACCAGATCGAAGGCGCGGGCCAGCGCCTTGTCGCCGGTGCGCTCGCCCTTGATGATCTCGACCAGCGGCATCTTGTCGACGGGCGAGAAGAAGTGCAGTCCGATGAAGTCGTCGGCGCGCTGCACCCCCTCGGCGAGCAGGGTGATGGGGAGGGTGGAGGTGTTGGAGCACAGCAGCGCGTCCGGGGCGACGACGCCCTCGATCTCCTGGAACACCTTGTGCTTGAGCGCCGGGTCCTCGAAGACCGCCTCGATGACCGCGTCACACCCCTGGAGGTCGCTCAGATCACCGGTCGGGGTGATCCGGGCCAGCAGCTCGTCCCGCTTGGCCTCGGTGGTCCGGCCCTTGGTGAGCGCCTTGGCCAGCAGTCCCTCGGCATACGCCTTGCCCTTGGCGGCGGCCTCCACGGTCACGTCCTTGAGGACGACCTCGATGCCCGCCTTGGCGCATGCGTACGCGATGCCCGCGCCCATCATCCCGGCGCCCAGCACCGCGACCTTACGGACCTGACCGGGCTCGATCCCCTGGGGCCGGTTGGCCCCGGAGTTGACCGCCTGCAGATCGAAGAAGAACGCCTGGATCATGTTCTTGGCGGTCTGGCCGACGACCAACTCGGTGAAGTACCGGGCCTCGATGGTCTGCGCGGTCTCGAAGTCCACCTGGGACCCCTCGACGGCGGCGGCCAGGATATTGCGCTGCGCCGGGTAGGGCGCGCCGCCCAGCTGCTTGCGCAGATTGGCGGGGAAGGCGGGCAGATTGACGGCGAACTTCGGCTGCGCCGGGGTGCCGCCCGGGATCCGGTAGTCCTTGTCCTCCCAGGGCTGTGCCGACTCGGGGTGGGCGTCGATGAACGCCCGCGCCTGGGCCAGCATCTCCTCAGGGGTGGCCACGACCTCGTGCACCAGCCCCGCCTCCTGGGCGCGCCGGGGGCTGTACCGGGCCCCCTGGAGCAGCCACTTGAGCAGCGCGTCGGTGACGCCGAGCAGCCGTACGGTACGGGCGACGCCCCCGCTGCCCGGGAGCAGGCCCAGGGTGACCTCGGGGAAGCCGATGCGGGAGCCGGGGGCGTCGAGGGCGATGCGGTGGTGGCAGGAGAGCGCGATCTCCAGCCCGCCGCCGAGCGCCGCGCCGTTGATCGCGGCGACCACGGGCTTGCCGAGGGTCTCGATCCGGCGCAGCCCGCGCTTGATGCGGAGGTTCTTCTCGTAGATCTCCTGGGCCTGGTCGGGCCCGACCCGAAGGAGGTCGTTGAGGTCGCCGCCGGCGAAGAAGGTCTTCTTGGCGGAGGTGACGATGATGCCGCGGATGGTGTCCCGCTCGGCCTCGACGCGGTCTGCGGTGGCGTCGAGGGAGTCGATGAACGCGGCGTTCATGGTGTTGGCGGACTGGCCGGGGTCGTCGAGCACCAGAGTGACGACGCCCGCGTCGTCCTGCTCCCAGCGGATGGTCGAGGCGGTGGTGGGGTGGCTCATCTGAGGTCTCCAGGGCAAAGGGGAAGGGCGCGGGGAAGGGGGCGGGAAGGAGGGGGGAACGGCGGCGTCCTGAGAGCCTCTCGGCTCTACGGGGGCGTCCGGCGGATCTCAGGACCCCGGGGCCTGGGGCGGAGCCCCGCACGCGGTGGAGCCGCATGTCGTCAGGTGTCGGGAAGGGGCGGGGAGGGGAACAGCCCGCCGCGGGCGTCACGATCCGTCGGTCACCCCCTAGAGCCGCTCGACCACCGTCGCGATGCCCATCCCGCCTCCCACGCACAGCGTCACCAGCCCGAACCGCCCGTCGCGCCGCTCCAGCTCGTCGATCACCGTGCCGAGGATCATCGCGCCGGTCGCGCCCAGCGGATGGCCCATCGCGATCGCGCCGCCATTGACGTTGACCTTGTCCAGGCTCAGCCCCATGTCGTCCACGAAGCGCAGCACCACCGCAGCGAACGCCTCGTTGATCTCGACCAGATCGATGTCGTCGATGGTCAGCCCGGCCTTGGTGAGCGCCTTACGGGTGGCGGGAGCCGGGCCGGTGAGCATGATGGTGGGGTCGGCGCCGGAGACGGCGGCGGAGACGATCCGGGCCCGCGGGGTCAGCCCGAAGCGCTCGCCGACCTCGCGGTTGCCGATGGCGACCAGGGCGGCGCCGTCCACCATGCCCGAGGAGTTGCCGGCGTGGTGGACATGGTCGATCGCCTCGATCCAGTGGTACTTCTGCAGCGCCACCGCGTCGAAGCCGCCCGCCTCGCCGATGGTGGCGAACGACGGCTTCAGGCCCGCCAGGGTCTCGGCGGTGGTGCCGGGGCGGATGTGCTCGTCCCGGTCGAGGACGGTCAGCCCGCTGCGGTCGCGGACCGGGACCACGGAGCGGTCGAAGTACCCCTCCTTCCAGGCCCGCGCGGCCCGCTCCTGGGAGAGCGCGGCGAAGCTGTCCACGTCATGGCGGCTGTAGCCGCCGGTGGTGGCGATGAGGTCGGCCCCGATGCCCTGCGGTACGAAACCGGTCTCGTAGTTGGTCATCGGGTCCGCGAACCAGGCGCCGCCGTCGGAGCCCATCTTCACCCGCGACATCGACTCGACGCCGCCCGCGAGCACCAGGTCCTCCCAGCCGGAACGGATCTTGGCCGCGGCCAGGTTGACGGCCTCCAGGCCCGAGGCACAGAAGCGGTTCTCCTGGACGCCCGCGACCGTGTCCGGGAGCCCGGCCGCGATGGCCGCGATCTTGGCGATGTCCGAGCCCTGGTCGCCGAGCGGGCTGACGACGCCGAGGACCACGTCGTCGATGGCCGCCGGGTCCAGCTCGGGGAACCGCCGCCGCATCTCATGGATCAGGCCGACCACCAGGTCGACGGGCTTGGTGCCGTGCAGGGCACCGTCGGCCTTACCGCGCCCGCGCGGGGTGCGGATGGCGTCGTACACATACGCTTCGGTGCTCACGTCAGCGGCCTTTCAGGGGAGGGGTCGGGCGGGGACGGCTCAGGGGGCCGCCGGGAAGCGGACGGGGGTTCATGACGCTCGAGACGTTCATGACGTTCCTGACGGGTTTCCCTCGACGAGCGAGGTGACTCCCCAGTCGCGGGCCACTTCGGCGGTGTCCGCCCCGGGCCGGACGGGCGCGCGGCGCACCGCGCCCGGGGTGGCGGAGAAGCGCGGGGCGGGCGCGGGCTGGGTGATCCCGCCGTGGTCGACGAAGGTGGAGCGGGCGGCGAGGTGCGGATGGGCCGGGGCCTCCCGCAGCGACAGCACGGGGGCGACACAGGCGTCGGAGGCGCTGAAGACGGCGGTCCACTCCTCGCGGCCGCGCTGCTTGAAACGGTCCGCGATGGCGGTGCGCAGCGCGGCCCAGCTGTCGAAGTCATCGCGGGCCGGGGCCTGGTCGGCGATGCCCAGCAGCTCGATGAACTCCGCGTAGAACTTGCGCTCCAGGGGCCCGACCGCCATATAGCCGCCATCGGCGGTCTCATAGGTGCCGTAGAAGGGGCAGCCGCCGTCGAGGAGATTGGTGCCGCGCTGGTCGCGCCAGCCCCCGGCGGCCATCATGCCGTGGATGGCGGAGGTCAGATGCGCGGTGCCGTCGACGATCGCGGCGTCCACGACCTGGCCGGGGCCGCCCGCGCGGGCGTGCTGCAGGGCCGCCAGGACGCCGATGACGAGATAGAGCGAGCCTCCCGCGTAGTCCCCCAGGAGGTTGGCGGGGGCGATGGGCGGGCCGTCGGCGGCGCCGATCATGCTGAGGGCGCCGGTGACGGCGATATAGCCGATGTCATGGCCGGCGGTCCGGGCGAGCGGGCCCTCCTGCCCCCAGCCGGTCATCCGGCCGTAGACCAGCCGGGGGTTACGGGCCAGGCAGTCCTCCGGGCCGAGGCCCAGCTTCTCGGTGACCCCCGGGCGGTAGCCCTCGATGAGGATGTCGGCGCGCTCCACGAGATCGAGCACGGCGGCCACGCTCCCCTCGGCCTTCAGGTCGAGGAGCACCGAGCGCTTGTTGCGGTTGGCGAGGTCGTAGTCCGGATCGATCCGCAGGCCGGCGCCTCCGGGGCGGTCGACGCGGACGACATCGGCGCCGAGGTCGGCGAGGACCATGGCGGCGAACGGGCCCGGCCCGATCCCGGCGAGCTCCACCACCCGCACCCCGGCCAGCGGACCGGCCGCCGTCACCCCGTCCTCCGCCGCCACCGTCATGCCGTCCCCCAATCGTGTGACACCACTGCTGTAACACCGCCGATGCTAAGAATGCGTCCCGCATTCCACAAGCCCTCTCCTGAGCCTGTGGACAACCAAGCCCCTTGCCCGGCAGGCGGGTTTGGTCCCTGCGGCAGCACGGTGGGCCGGGTGTGGCGCCGGCCGGCCTTGCGGGTCAGGTCTTCTCCATATCCGGCCCCGTCATCGACAGCGGCTGTTCGGGCACGAGATGGTCCTCGTCGCCCGCCGGATCGGTCAGCCTGCCCAGCCGGCGCGGCAGATCGCAGCCGACCAGCACGATCACCACCAGTGTCAGCCCGAAGGTGAGTACCGCCAGCGCCCGTCCGAGGGACATGCCCTCGGCCAGATGGGCGCCGAGCACCGGCGCCACCGCGCCGCCGAGCGCCCCGGTGTTGTAGACGAAGCCGAGCGAGGCCGCCCGCGTCCGAGTGGGGAAGTGACCCGCGATGTACTTCGGCAGGATGCCGGAGATCCCCTGGCTCAGCGCGAGCAGGAAGAACAGCAGCACGCCGAGCCCGGCCAGGGTGTCCTGCACCGCGAACACCGGGAAGACGAAGGCCAGCGAGGCGAGCAGGGTGTAGACGTAGGCACGCCGGGTGCCGAGCCAGTCGCCCGCGAATCCCGCCAGCCAGCAGCCGGCCATCGTCCCGAACCCGGCGTAGAACATCACATCGGTGACCTCGGACGGGGTGTACCCGAGCTGCTCCTTCAGATAGGTGGGCAGCAGCGCCTGGATCGGCCAGCTGTAGAGGAAGGCGCAGAAGACCGTGCACGTCAGGGCCACATACAGCGGCCAGCGGCGCCGTCCGCCGAGCTGGGCCGCGAAGGCGACCAGACACCCCGCCGCCAGGAGCGACAGCGGCCGGCGCCAGCCCGCGCCCAGCGGGGTGAAGACCAGGAACAGCGCGACGCTCGCGGCCACGGCCAGCGCCGTGTTGACGCTCGCGCGGGAGCGTCCGGCGAACAGCGGCCGGAAGGGGTTCGGCCGCGCCTTCGCCGTCGCCACCTCCTCGTGCCAGTCCCCGGCCTCCGGAAGCGCGCGCCGTACCCACAGCGCGACCAGCACCGGCAGCACGCCGATCCAGAACATCCAGCGCCAGCCCCAGTGGGGCACCACCCACCTGTAGAGCTCGGAGGCGAGGATGGTGCCGCCCGAGTAGCCCGAGATGAGGAAGCCGGAGGCGCGGTTGCGCAGCCTCGCGGGCCAGCTCTCCAGGACATAGGTGGCGCTGGCGCTGTACTCACCAGCCATGCCCATGCCAATCACTAGGCGGGCCGTGAACATGCTGATGTAGTTCCAGGCGAACCCACAGGCGAAGGTGCCGAGCGAGTAGAGCAGAATGCTGACGATCATGGCGGCCTTACGGCCGTAGCGGTCCCCCAGCGCGCCCAGCACCGCCCCGCCGAGCCAGCGGGTGATGAAGGCGCCCGAGACCAGGCTCGCCGCCGACGCCGTGCTCAGATCGAATTCGTCGGCTATCTCGGTCAGGACGAGCGTGATCAGCACAAAGTCGAAACCATCGAGAAGATAGCCGATCCAGGCGGCGAACATGGACTTCCACTGACCCCGCGAGACCTCTCGGTACCAGGGCACCGTGGTGGCTCCGGTCACGGCAACAGCCCTCCCTCCTTCAGGAGTTGACGTACGGTCTTGACGGCCGCCTCGCCCAGGGGCACCTGGGGCGCGGCGGTGTCCGCGCACTCGATCACACCCAGCAGCCGCAGTGCGGCCTTGAAACCGCCCAGCCCCGCCGAACTGCCGCCCATCAGCGCCGGGTCCCCGGCGTCGGTGATGGCGAAGAGGGCGGCCAGCCGGTTCTGTTCGGCGGCCGCCTGCTCCCAGCGCCCCGCCCGCGCGTGCTCGTACAGCCGGACGAACCCGGCCGGGTCGACGTTGGCCAGCCCCGGGACAACGCCATGGGCTCCGGCCAGCAGGGCGCCGTCCACCGACAGTTCGGAGCCGGTGAGCACGGTGAAGGAGTCGTTGAGGCCGCGACGGCGGACCTCGACGAGCATCCGCCGCAGCGCCCCGTCGTCCCCGCTGCTGTCCTTGATCCCCGCCAGGGTGGCGTCGGCGGCCAGCGGAAGCAGGATCGAGGGCGTCAGCTTGGAGTGGACGGAGACCGGGATGTCGTACGCGAACAGCGGCACGTCCACACCGTCGCGCAGCCGCCGGAAGTGGTCGGCGATCTCCAGGGGATGGGTGCGGGTATAGAAGGGCGCGGTGGCCACGACGGCGTCCGCGCCCAACTCGGCCGCCGTACGGGCGTGATCGAGGACCCGCGCGGTCGTCATGTCGATCGCCCCCGCGAGGACGGGCACCCGGCCGTCCACGGTCTCGATGACCGCCTCAAGGGCCGTACGGCGGCTTCGGTCGCTCAGATAGGCGGCCTCGCCGCTGGAGCCGAGCGCGAACAGCGCGCTCACCCCCGCGTCGATCAGCCGCTCGGCGAGCGCGGCGAGGGAAGAGGTGTCGACCTCGCCCGCGGGCGTGAGCGGGGTGCACAGGGGCGGAACGACACCGGTAAGGGGAGCCGGAAGACTCATCGACACCCAGCCTTCTGGATAGCAGGACAATTAGGACGTGGGACGTCCTATGTTCGGGGCCGAATCTGACGGAGTGCCATCGCGCTGTCAAGTACATTCCCCCCTCAGCACCTCGTCCGAATCCCGCCAGCACTCCGGCAGCCCACCGGCCAGTCTGGAACGCATGAGCGAGAACTACGAGACGCGGGCCATCGCGCCCGAGGTGCTGAAGCAGCTGCGGATCACGGACGACGCGGGAAACCCGCCGCGCGTGGTGGTGGAGGACGAGGAGGGCGGCAACCCGATGCGCTGCTGCCTGGGCCGGAGCCGGCCGCACGAGACCGTCCTGCTCGTCTCCTACGCCCCGCTGCGCCGCTGGGCACAGGAGACGGGCGCCACGCCCGGCCCGTACAACGAGGTCGGCCCGGTCTTCATCCACCCCGAGGAGTGCGACGGCTGGACCGGCCCCGGGATCGCGGAAGGCATCCGGGGCGAGCGGCGGGTGCTGCGGGCGTACTCCGCCGAGGGCAACATCCTCCGTGGTCGGCTGCTGAACGACGGCGAACCGACGATCGAGGAGGGGCTGGCCGAGCTGTACGCGGACCCGCAGGTGACGGCGGTGCATGTGCGCGCCGTCGAGTTCGGCTGCTTCCTGGCCGAGACACGGCGGGCCTGAGGCATCCGGCACCCCAGGGGCGGGCGACGCCGGGGGGTACAGGGGTTCGCCCGGCGCCGCGCTCGGAGTACCACGTGCACAGCCGCCACGTTCGGAGGTCGGGTCACCACACCGCGTTCAGAGCGTGGCGGCTTTCAGGGCCCGGCGGCACAGCGCGTCCGCGCGCCGTGTCGTCTCGGGCTGCCGGAAGTCGCGGGCCAGATGCAGGGTGTACGCGCAGGCGTCCGCGATGGTCGCCCGATGGCCGACGGAGACGAAGAGCGGCTTCACACCGTCGCGGGTGCGCAGCGCCCGGCCGACCTCCTCGTCCCCGTCGAGCAGCGGCGACCAGTCGCCGCGGCGCGGCCCCGGGTCGGCGTGGCGGAAGCCGAAGGGGTTCTTGGCGACGCCGATGGTGGGCAGCCCGGTGAGCACTCCGAGATGGCTGGCCAGCCCGAACCGGCGGGGGTGGGCGAGGCCGTAGCCATCGCACACCACCAGGTCGGGGCGGCGGCCGAGCCGCCGGTCGAGGTCGCCGAGCGCGTCGAGGACGGCCGGGATCTCACGGAACGCCAGCAGCCCGGGGACGTACGGGAAGGTGACCCGGCCGACCGCGGTCGCCTCCGCGACGACGGCGAGGCCACGGGCGTCCAGGGCCACGGCGGCGGCCGCGACCAGGTCGCGCTCGTCGTCGTACGCCACGTCCACCCCGACGAGCGCGCCGGTGCCGGTGCCCGGCTCGGGCAGCTCCCCGCCGACGGCCACGGACGCCCGCGTCCGCTCCTGGACGGCGATGGCCTCGGCCTCGGTCGTGGGCCAGTCGCGGGGCAGTTCATATCGTGGATCGACGGCGCTGGTCATCGTGTGGCTCACGTTACTAGCCTGCACATCATGTTCGTACTGGAGATCACCTACAGCGCCTCGGCCGACCGCGTCGAGGCCGCCCTCCCCGAACACCTCGTCTGGGTGGACGACCACTTCGCGATCGGCACCTTCCTCGCCTCCGGCCCCAAGAACCCCCGCGACGGCGGGGTCATCCTGGCGCTCGGCGACGACCGGGCCAAGATCGAGGAGATGCTGGCGAGCGACCCCTTCGTGGTCGCGGGCATCGGCGAGTACACCATCACCGAGTTCCTGGCCACCCGCACGGCCCCCGCGCTCGCCGATTACCGCCAGCAGCGGCCGTAAGGAGCCCGTTCGGCTTATGCCTTGAGGGAGGCTATGAACGCGCCCCACGATCCGGCGGGGAACAGGATCGCGGGACCGTCGGGGTTCTTGGAGTCGCGGACCGGGACGAGGCCCGGAAGGTTGTCGGCGACCTCGACGCATTCGCCCCCGTCACCATTGCTGTAACTGCTCTTGCGCCACGCGGCAGTGCTCAGGTCCGGGTTGATCGGCATGGGTCCAGTCCTTCATGACGGCTCGGATCATCGCCTCCGAGTCGCGAGGCGAGAGGGCCATGGCCCTGAGCAGATCGTAGTTCTCCCGGCGCACTGCGACTCCCTCCCGGTCCTCGATGATGGTCCCGGACCGACTGCCTTCCTCGTAGGCCACTTGTGGTCCCTCGGGCACCGTGTAGAGCGTCAGCGCGCCACCCAGCATCTCTGGGTGCTCACCCACTGCGAAGGGGAGCACCTGGATGGTCACGTGCGACTCTGTCCCGCGCCGGATCAGGGACGCCAACTGATCGCGCATTGCCACTGATCCCCCAACGGGGCGGCGTAGTACTGCCTCGTCGAGGATGAACCAGCAGCGTGGCGGCTTGGGTCGATCCAGCAACGCCTGCCGGTCGATACGGGCCTTGACCATCGCTTCGATCTCCGCGTGCGGCGCATGCGGATGGACACCGCGCATCAATGACTCCGCGTACTTCGGTGTCTGGAGCAGTCCGGAAGCACTTCCGCTGATGTACTGCTCGATGACGACCGCCCGGCTTTCGATCTCCACCACCCGGCGGTATTTGCCGGGAAACGGCTCGTTCTTCGCGAGCGCGTACAGCCTCGCGAACATCCCATCCGTGCCGAAGCACGCGTCCAGCTTCGCCGGAAGGTCGTCGTAGGGCAGCGACTCCGCCGCCTCGATCCGCGCGAGGTGGGACTTGCTGTAGTTCAGCACCTCGGACAGCCGCCGCAGCGACATGTCCGCCTTCTCGCGATGGCGGCGGATCTCCGCGCCGAACAGATCGCGCGCGGAGCGGTCGGGGAAGAGTTCGCGCGGCTGGAACGTCATTGGTCCATCCCTCCTGGTCCCGCTGTCCGACTGGGACCGCTGGCTTGTTTTGAGCTTACGCTCCGGAGGGCAACGCACTTGACACGTTCCGTAATTGAGCCCCGGTGACCGCACGCACTACGGGGCGTCCGGGGGACCACGCGGCGGAGCCGCATGTCCATGCCGGGCGAAGCCCGGTCCGGGGTCTGGGGCGGAGCCCCAGTTACGGGAAGGGGCGGGGAGGGGAACAGCCCGCCGCAGGCCTCAAGCCCCGGCGGGCACCCCTACTGGGCCTAGCGGGAGACGCAGAGCCGGACCACCAGCGAGACGCAGCCCCGGGAGTCGCCGGAGCCGGAGCCGGAGCCGGAGCCGGTCGGCTTGGCCGTGGGCCGCTGCGTCGGCTCGTCCGTCGGCTGCCCGCTCGGGGTGCCCTCCGGGTCCTCGGTCCCGCCGCCCGTGGGCCCCTCGGTCGGTTCGTCGGTCGGCTGATCCGACGGGCCGCTCGACGGGGAGGACGAAGCGGAGGAAGAGGGTGATCCGGGCGAAGACGGATGCGACGAGGGCGAAGCGGAGGAAGAGGACGGCGCCTTGCGCGAGGGGGACACGGCGCTGGACGGCACATCCGTCGGGGAGTGCCCGGTGGGCACGCTCGCGGTGGACGGCCGGTTCCGGGACGCCTCCCCCGGAACGCCCGCCCGCGAGCCCTCCGAGCGCCGCGAGGCGCCCGAGGTGGCGGAAGAGGCGGAGGAATCAGCGGAGTCGGACGTATCCGATATGGATGGCTCCGAGGCCGCCGCCGGTTGCTGGGCCTCCGCCGAGCCGCCGTCCGTCAGCGCGAGCCCCGTCATGACCGCCGCCCCCGCGATCAGCAGCACCCCGCCCGCGGCCGCCGCGACCGCCACCGGCCCCGCCTGGCGCACCTGCCCGCGGACGAGGTGGCGCATGGAACGGCGGGAGGAGACCAGCGGGCCGTTCGAGGGGGCCGCGTGCGCACCGCCGGCCGCCAGGGCGCCCACTCCGGCCGCACCTACGGCGCCCACCGCGGCGGCGGCCGCCAGGGGCGCCAGGAAGCGCGCCATGCCCCGGTCGTACAGCGCCAGCAGCGCCGGGCCGGTCAGCGCGGGCAGCCGGGCGTCGGCCGCCACGAGCTGCTCCATCCGGCCCCAGCAGTCCCGGCAGCCGTCGATGTGCACGGCGATCCGCTCGGCCTGATGCGGAGAGTCCGTGCCCTGCACATGACCGGGCAGCCGCTCCCAGTGCTCACCGCACGCGGCGCTCGCCGGATAGCCGGGCTGGGCGCGCAGGAACTCCTGGCGCACACTCCCCCGGACCCGCTCCACCAGAGCCGCCGCGCCGTCCGGGCTCACCCCGGTCCGCCACGCCACCTCCTCCGGCGGCAGCCCGTCCACCTCGGCGAGCCAGAGCACCTTCACCCAGCGCTGCGGCAGCTCATGGAGGACCTGCACAAGCGGTTCGAGGTACGACGCCTGCTGTGCTTGACCCCCGCCCCCCGCCCCGGCCGAGAGCTCCCTTACGGCTCTCGTCAGCTCGGCGGGGACGGCGTCGGCACCGAGCGGGTGCCCGGCGCGCAGCCGGCGCCACACGCTGTAGTGCGCCTCGGCCACCAGGTCCCCGGCAACCCAGGGGTTACCGGTAAGAGTTCGGGCATACCCGCACAGACGCGAATATTCGGCTTCGTGGATACGGGTGTAGGCGGCCGCGTCGAGCGGTGCGTGACCTTCGGTCATGGTGGAACAACCCCTGGGGTGGGTGCCTCGTCACTGCCGCCGTTCTGTAACAGCTCCGCACGGCGCCCCGAGACCTTGCATGGTTTGGCAAGCCTAAATGCCCTATGTCCCCTCGAAAAAACACTCGTGACGCACGTCACGTCGAAAGCGGGTGCACTGCCCTGATCGCCCAAACGTCTTAACCCTCGAAAGGGCGACGCGCCCCGCACCTATCGCAAGGGAGCCGACGTGACCACTGTCATCGATCAAGCCGTCCAGGCACAGCTCATCGCGTCGACGCCCGAGTCACGCGCGATTCCGGCGTGCCTGCGCTATGAGCGGGACGACCCGTTCGCCGTCCGAGTCTCCTTCCCGCCCTCCGCGTCCCTCGACGGCTCCGCGGTGGAGTGGACGTTCGGGCGGGAGCTGCTCTCGGCCGGGCTGCGCGGCCCGGCGGGGAGCGGGGATGTGCAGATGTGGCCGTGCGGACCGCGGCGGACGGTCCTGGAGTTCCACGCCCCCGAGGGCATGGCCATGGTCCAGTTCGACACCGCGGATCTCCGCAGATTCCTCGGCCGCTCGTACGCCATCGTCCCCGAGGGCAGCGAGGCCGGGGAGCTCGACCTGGACCAGGGGCTGGCGTCGCTGCTGAGAGACGCCTGAGCCGGTACGGACACCTGTCCTGTGAGCCCGCCCGTACGGACGAGTGAGCCTGTCCGTACGGACACCCGTGAGACCGCCCGTACGGACACCTGGAGCCCGTCCGTATGGACACCTGTGAGCCGTCGCCCTTACGGACACCCGCGCGCCCGTACGGCGGACACCCGTAAGCCCGTACGGCGCTTGAGCCCGCCCTTACGGTGAGGGGGTCAGGTGGCGGTCGCGGTCGTGGTCGCCGCCAGCATGGCCGTGGCGACGGCGGCGGCGAGCGCCGTCCGCACCTGGGCGATCACCTTCTCCAGTACCGGGCCCATGCCCCCGCAGCGCTCCCCCAGTTCGAGGATCCGGCGCTTGCGGACCTTGGCGTCCGTCGCCGTGACCACGGCCCTCAGCTCGCCCGCCGCCGCAAGGGTGACCAACGCCGCGTCCCGTTCGGACACTTCGGCCACCGGCTCCTCGCCGTGCAGCACGCGCACCGCGTCATCCCGCATTCCGGCCACCTGATCGGGCCGTTCCAGCGTGTACTCCTTGGCCGGGAACAGCCCCAGCACCCGCCTCCCCTTCGCCCGCACATACCCGGCCGCCACCATCTGGTCGCGGACCGCGTGCTCGGTCAGCCGTGGCTGATGTCCCACCCAGATCTGCCAGCTACGCGGCCGGGATTCGCCGATCAGCTCCAGCAACCCGTCGAGCGCCCGGTCTCCCGTGGCGGCGTCGGCAACCGGGCACGGGCTGCCGTCGGTGTCGGTGAGCATGCCCCGCTGAACGAGCTCGGTAAGGGCGGCGGCGCGGACGAGGAGGGCGGTGTGAGCACCGGCGGGCCGGCCGGTCTCGGGATCGTAGGAGAGCAGGTAGAGGGAGGCGGCGAGGGAGAGCGAGCCGTTCGGCATGGGAACCTCCGACGGTCGGGCGTCCGGTGGGGCGGCGTACCTCGACCATATCGGCCACGTGCCCCCATGATCGACCCTCCGCCACGAGGTTCCGGCGGGGCCGGACGCGTCGTCTTCCCGGGGGCTCGGCCAACGGGCCCGTGGTCTCCGCCCGGGATGCGGCAGGCCCCGCCCTGGGTCCCGGCCGTCCTGGGGTCCGTTGCCCCCGTAGGGATGCGGCCGGGCCCCGGGACCCAGCCATCCCGGGACCCGTTGCCCCCGTAGGGACACAGCCGGGCCCGGGGCACGCGGAGAGGGCGGCCACGCGTACCCCCGTGTGTACGCGTGACCGCCACCGGTCCCATTCCCCCGTCGGCCTCGCTCGGACCTGTCACCCCCGTGGGCCCGTTGGGCCATGTGACCCCCTGTCGGCTCCCTGGAGCCGAGTCCCTCGTCGGCCCTCTTGGGCCGCGTCCCCCTATCGGCCCCCTCGGACCGTGTCACCCCCCATCGGCCCTCCTTGGGCCACGTCCCCCGTCGACCCCCGTTGGGCCACGTCCCCCGTCGACCCCCGTTTGGCCGGGTCCTGCGTCGGCCCGCTCGGGCCGTCTCACCCCCGTCAGCCGCCTCAGGCCGCGTCCCAGTCGCCTCAGGCCGCGTCCCCCGTCGGCCTCCGTCTGGCCGGGTCCCCCGTCGGCCCCCTTGGGCGGGTAACCCCCGTCGCCCCCTCAGGCCGCGCCACCCCCGTCCGCGCCTCAGGCCGCACAGCCCCCGTCCGTCCCCTCGGGCCCGTCACCCCCGTCAGCCCGTCGGCCACTCGGCCCCCGCGCCTCCCCCGTCACAGCCCCGTCAGGACCCGTCACCGTCAGAACCCGTCAGGACCGCCAGGACCCGCCAGGACCCGTCAGGACCCGTCAGGACCCGCCAGAGCCCCGTCAGGACCCGGTCACGGGTGGTACAGCTTCACCACGGCGGTCGTGGTGGTCCGCTTGAAGTCGGCGACCGGCGCCTGGTCGAAGCCGCCCATCTCGCCCCACGACACGACGGTGACGGTCCGGCCGTCGCGCCCCACCCCGAAGAGGTGGATGCCGGGCTCCGAGTCCGGGTACGAGGTGTGGACGCCGTAGACATGGGCGCCGTCCTCGGCCGTCAGCGCGCCGTAGTCCCGTCCTGAGGCGGTGCCCTCCGGATAGTCGCGCACCCAGTTCGCGGCGCAGTTCTGGATCTTCTTCTCGGCCGCGGCGGCGAGCTTGCGGGCCGCGTCCACCGTGCCGGTCCTGACCACGATCTGGGTGGCGCTGGTGTCGTATTCGGTCCAGAACGTGCGATGGGTCGCCCCGGCCGACGGCAGGGTCTTCTCCACGCAGAACGGAGGGGTCTCGGGCAGGCCCCGAGTGACATCACTCGCGTACCAATCCGAACTGGGATGCGGCGGGAGCTCCCTCGGCACGAGGTGGCCGGGGGTGCCCTGGAGTACGGCCGCCTGCGCCTCCGCCCGGGCCGACGGTGCGTGGGCCTGGGCCGGCCCGGTCCCGGCCACGGCCACGACGGCGGCCGCGGCCACGGCGCCGAGCGCGGCGCCGCGGAATGAGTGCGTGGGCTTGTGCATGAGGTGTTTCCCCGTCTCTTCCCGAACTCAGGATTTCTTCATGTCTGCCGTCGTACCGGCAGGTCGCGGCGGCAGGACAAGCGTGTGCGCCACTTGGCCGTGACCGCTACGACCGGCGGGGCATGCGGGACGCTGGAATGCCTGCACGTACGCTGACTTGGGGGTATGACAACACCCTGGAACGCGCCCGTGGAACGCCCACGGGACGAAGGTCGCGGGCCGGGGACGATATGGGGGGTGGTGGGCGTGGGGAACGCCAAAGAGGTTGACGACTTCGCCGAGAGACTGCGGGCGCTGAAGGAGCGCTCGGGCCGCAGCTACGGCTCGCTGGCCACACGACTGCACGTCAGCACGTCCACGCTGCACCGCTACTGCAACGGCGACGCGGTCCCGGCGGAGTACGCCTCCGTCGAGCGCTTCGCCCGGCTGTGCGGCGCCACCCCGGAGGAACTGCTCGCCCTCCACCGCCGCTGGATCCTCGCGGACGCCTCCAGACACCGCGCACGCGAAGCCGACCGCGAGGGCGCGGGCGGCCGCCCGGCGACCGACTGCACGGCGTCGGCCCCGCGCGGGGGCGGGGCCGACCGCCCGGCCGCGGACGGCACCGCGCCCGAACCCGAGGCGGACGCGCGGCGCGGTGACGGTGAGCCGCGCCTGTCAGCCGACGCACGAGAAGGCGACGCCGACCCGTCGGACAACTCTGGGACCACCGCCGCCACGCCCGGCGCCCGCCCGGATGCCGGCCGCCACCGGGGGCACGTCGCCGCCTCCGGCCCGGACCTGGTGACAGACACTCCCCGGGGCGCGGCCGCTCCGACCGGCCCGGCCGGAGACGGCACCGGGCCGGAAGCCGGTGGGCGCTCCCGCGACGCTCAGCCGTACGCGGCAGCCGATGCGCGCCAAGACACCGCCGATGAACGGCAGAGCACCGGCGACGAGCCGCACAACACCGCCGATGAACGACAGCGCACCACCACCCCGGCCGACGCTTCGAGGGCCACGCCGACGTCCGGCGTCCCGGCCGCACACCGCACCGCCGCCGCGACCGACCGCTCATCGCGCAGCCATGGCTCCGCACGCCGTGGCGGGGCCGCGCACCAGGACGGAGACCCGAGACACCCGCACCAACGCGGTGACACCGGGGACACCGCGGACACCACCGAGCGCGCCGACGGCGCCCTGGCGCCGTCCGCAGCCGTCGGGCAGGCCCAGCCCCACGCCGCGCCCACGGACAAGACCGCGCCCACGGGCAACGCCGGATCCGCCGCCACCGCGCGGAGGCGGTTGCGGGCCGTGTCGGGGAGCGACCGCGACACCGCCGTCGTCTCACGCGCGCGGCGGCCGTGGGCGTTATTGGCCGGGGCCGCCGCCGTTGTCGTGCTCGCCGTCACCGCGGTCGAGGTACGGCCGCCCGGCGACGGCGACCGTAAGGACGCGGCGGCCTCACCCCCCTCCGCCGCCCCCTCGTCCACGCCGCACGCCGGGCCGACCGCCCGCGGCCATCTGGACCGTCAGAAGACGGACGGCGACGACGCGTCCGGCGCACCGCGCGGCGACGACAAGGACGGTAAGGGCGAGCGCGGCAAGGGGCAGAGAGCCAATGGGGGCGCCTCCGGCTCCCCCGGACCGGGCGGCTCCAAGGACCCGGACGGCGGCGGCTCCACCCAGGTCCCGCTCACCCTCTCCACCCGTTCCCATGTCTGGGAGAACGGCTGCGGCCACCGCTATCTCATCGACCGGTCCCCGTCCCAGGTCGCCCCGCCACCCACCGAGCAGGACGCCCCGACCTGGGCCGCCGCCCATGGCGCGGTGCACGGCGGGACCACCAATGTCGAGGTCACGGTGCAGGGCCGCGCCTCGTCGGCCGTCGTCCTGCAAGCCCTGCACGTACGGGTCGTGGGCCGCCGCACCCCGCTCGCGTGGTCGTCGTTCGCCATGGACAACGGCTGCGGGGGCGCTCTCACCCCGCGCGCCTTCTCGGTGAATCTGGACGCCGCCCGTCCGCTGGCCCACCCCACCGAGGGCAACGACGCGGGCAAGCCGATCCCCGCCGTCCACTTCCCCTACCGTGTCTCGGCCTCCGACCCGGAGGTGCTGCTCGTCAACGCCCGGACGGCCGGCTGCGACTGCAGCTGGTACCTGGAGCTGGACTGGTCGAGCGGCGGCCGCTCGGGGACGCTGCGGATCGACGACCACGGCTCGCCGTTCCGCACCAGCAGCATCAAGGGACGCCCGCAGTACGCCTACGACTACACCGACGGCTCCTGGCACCCGAGCGAGTGAGCACTGGCGGCGCCGCCGCCTCACCCCACCGGCGGCGCCATCTCATCCCACCGGCAACACCCTCCTCACTCCACCGTCGTCGTCAGCCGCAGCGCCGCGTCCCGGACATCCGCGTGCGGATGTCCGCGCAGCGAGCGCACCCGCTCCCGCCAGGGCTCCGCCCATTCCGTACGCGCCCCGCCCACCTCGGTGAGGGTCGCGGCGAACAGCCCGGAGGCGTGGCCTCCGTCCTCGTCGAGCTGTCCCGCGGCGCGCAGCAGACCGGCGTCGGAGCCCGGCCGCAGCGCGGTGTTCAGCCGTCGGCGCAGGGCGTCGGCGGTACGGACGGCGAGCGCGGGGCGGGTGGTGTGCAGCCGGGCGAGGCGGGCCAGCCCGGCGGACAGCGGGCCGGGGCGGGCGTCCAGGTCGAGGGCGTTCACCAGCACATGGGCGGCCTCCTGGACGAACGTCTCGTATCCGGCGAGGAGTTCACCGGCGGCCCGCGCGGTGCGCCGGGTCACGCGGGGCCGCATCCGGGCCCGGGTGGCGAGCCGGTCGGCGAGGTGCTGGATGCGGCGGCGGGCGGGGCGGTCCCGGTCGGGTTCGGCGTCGGGGCCGCCGGGCCGGGCGTCGGCGGTGACGAGCGCGGCGAGCGCCCAGGCCAGCGGGTTGTCGCCGGGCGAACCGTCGGGGGCCGCGGCCATCAGGTCCAGCAGGGCGTCGGCGGCGGGCCGCCAGCTCGCCCGGTTGCCCAGGTCGGTGACGGCGGCGACCAGCACGGCCGCCGCGTCCGGCGCCCACGGTGACCACCCGGCCAGCGCCCCGTATCCGGCCGCCGCCACCTCGGGGTCGTCGGTGTCGCAGACGACGCGTATGAGCTGGGCGTAGCGGCCGCGGTGCGCCTCGGGGAGGTCCAACGGGCGGGTGCGCAGCACGGCGTGGCGCAGTTCGCGCCGTCCGCTCGCGGCGGCGGTCAGCAGCTCCCAGGAGCGTTCGGCGTCGAGCGGCCCGGTGGCGAAGGCGACGCAGGCGGCCTGCACATCGGGGTGCTGGCCGGGCAGTTCGAAGGCGTCGGCGAGCAGCGCGGCGGCGTCGGTCACCGGGAGCAGGGTGGCGGCGAGCCGGACGGCCTCCTTACGGCTGGTGACCTTCGCGGGGACGGGCGGTACGGCCGTGGCGACCCCGTCCGGCGCGAGCACCCCGCGCACCAGCCGCCCCAGCCGTGACGGCTCGGCGTACCGGGCCGCTCTGGTGGCCGCGTACACCGCCACCCGGGCCCGGTCGCCGCCCGCGTGGGCGAGCAGGGCGGGCAGGGCGTCCGCGGGGCGGTCGGACCGGGCGAGGGCGGCGAGCGCGGCCTCGGCCAGGACCACATCTGAGGCATCGGCCAGGGCCACATCCGGGGCGTAGGCCCAGGTCCGGACGGTGGCCGCACCGGTGCCGGGGATCAGCGCGGCATCGGCGACGGCGGCCGCCCGCTGCTGCGGCCGCAGGGACGTGTCGGCGGCGGCGCGGTCCAGGAGGCGGGCGGCGGCGGCCTGTTGGCGGGGCAGCCAGCGGCCGGTGTCCCGGCCGGTGGGCGGGGTCCAGTGGGTGCCGAACGCCAGAAAGCGGCCGTACGGCGGGGTGTCGTCGAGGACGAGGTCGAGCAGATCGGTGCGACGGCGGGTCAGCACGGCCAGGACGGGCGGCAGCACGGCCGCCGAGGGCTCGTGGGTCAGCAGCTCGGCCACGCGGTCGTCCCGCTCCGCCGGTGGTTCCAGCCACAGTCCGATGGCGGTGCGGACCGTCGCGTCGCTGCCGAACGAGATGGCCTGCCATAGGAGTTCCTGCAGCTCGGGCAGGGCGTGGGCGCGTCGGCCGAGGGCGCGGGCGAGGGCGAAGGTCAGCTCGTGGTCGACCCGTTCGGCGCCCGCCTCCAGCCAGGGCCGCAGCGCCTCGAACACCGCCTGCTCCTGGCCGCGCCGCAACTGGTGGTCGAGGCGGCCCAGGTCGGCGGCGCCGACGCTGCCCGCGAGCCGGGTGAGGGTGCGCAGCGCCCAGCCCAGAAGCTGCCGCCGCCCGGTGACGGCGTGTTCGCGCAGCAGTGCCACGGCGAGGTGGCGCAGCGCCTGGCGGGTGGCGGAGGAGGAGTCGCGGGCGGAGATCGCCTCGGCGGCGATACGGTCCAGATGCTCGGCGGCGTCGTCGGTGAACAGCGCGGGGTGGGTGCGGGCGAGCGCACCGAGCGCGGCGGAGCGCACCGGGTCCTGCTCGTTGCGCAGCCGCTCCAGCAACTGCAGCAGGTCGGTGAGGGCGTCCGGGTCGCCGGAGCGGGCGACGCACTGGATCAGCAGCGGATAGGCCAGGGCGCGGTCCTCGGCCGACGAGCGGCGCACGGCGGCCAGCAGCTCCTCGCGCGCCTCCTCGACCGGCAGATGGGCCACCGACTCCAGCACGGTGGTCCAGGGCGCGCCGCGCTCGCGCGCCTGGGCGGCCATCCGGCGGGCCTCGGCCTGGCGGCGGGGGCGCGGCAGGACTTCGAGTACGGCGGGTTCGACGACGGCGTGGGCGGGGTCGCGTCCGTCGGTGGCCGCGTCGTAGAACGCGGCGCGGCGGGCGGGCGGTAGCGCGGCCAGCAGCCGGGCGAGGGCCTCGGCGTCGTGCCGCAGCGCCCGGCCCAGTTCGGCGAGTTCGGGCGGGTCGGCGCGGACGATCCGGCGCAGCACGGCCCGGTCCAGCCGGCGCCGGGTGCCGCTGTGCTCGGGGGCGAGCAGCAGCCGCAGCGTGGCGCCGGGCTCGGCGGCCACCAGCGTGGACAGCCGGGCCCGTACGGAGGCGGGCAGCGGGCCGTGGCAGTGGTCCTCCAGCAGCTCCAGCACCCGCTGGGGCTCTACGGGCGCGGCGAGCGCGACACAGGGCGCGTAACGGGTCCACCAGTCGGTGCGCAGCGGTGCGGGCAGCGCGGTGAGTTGGCGCGCCGCCTGGTCCAGGACGGCCACCGGATGGCGGGAGACGAGGGGCCGCCAGGCGCGGACGGCGTGGAACAGCCCGGGCAGCAGCCGCGCCACGGTCTCCGCCCCGCATCCGGGGAGCAGCCGGGCGGCCTCGCCGTCGCCCCAGCGCTCCCGGTACGGCTCGATCAGCCGGTCCGCGAGCGCGGTACGCCGCCCGGCCACGACGGTGCGCACCAGTTCGCGCCGTACGGTGGCGGGCGCGTCCGCGAAGGCCGCCTCCAGCGCGTCGTCCGCGATGGCGCCGGGGCCGCCGCGGCGGGCGGTGTCGAGGGCGCGGTGCCGCACCACGGGGTCCGGGTCCGCGAGCCGGGCCGCGAGATGGCCGGTCCGCCCGCCGGCGGCCGCGGCCACGGCCGCCAGCCGCCGCTCGTACGTCCCGCGCCGCTCCAGCTCCTCGATCAGCGCACCCAACCGCCCCTCGGCACTGGCCGCCCTCGCCCGCCCGGCCAGCTCCCGCATCCGCCGCGGAAAGGGCAACGGATCGAGGACGGCGAGCAACTCGTCGGCGAGTGCGCCGGGGGATTCGGGCCATGGTGGACTTCGGAGCCCACCTGGGCTTCGGGACCACGATGGGCTTCGGAGCCACGGTCGGTTTCGAGCCCACGGTGGGGCTCGGGGCCGAGGTGGGCTTCGGGCCCACGGTCGGCTTCGGGGCCGCGGTGGGCTTCGGGGCCGCGGTGGGCTTCGGACGCGTTGACCATGCCAGGGATTGTGCCGCTCACACGTCAGGTCACACGTCTCGCCGGAAAATGGTTTCCCGGAGCACCCGTCACCCTGCCCCCTCACGCCCGGCCCCGGCCTCCCTCGCCCGGCCCCGGCCCCGGTCCCGCGCACCCGACCCCCGGCCCCTCACGCCCGGCCCCGGCCCCCCGCGCCCGGTCACCCTCGCTCGCGTCTTGCCCGCGCGTGCCGCGATCCGGGCCGCGACGCACACGGCCTCGGCGACCCGCAGCCCGGCAGCGCCCCCGAGCGCGCCCCTGCCGGGCTCGCCGATCTCGCCGGGACCGCCGGGACCGCCGGGACCACCGGGCCCACCGGGCCCACCGGAACCACCCGAGCTCACCGGGACCACCCAGACCACCCGGACCACCGAGCTCACCGGAACCACCCAGACCACCCAGACCACCCAGGCACCCGCTCACCTCCCCGCCGCCCCCGCGCCTTCCCCCACGCCGTGCGAGCGTGACCCGTGCCACTTACGCTCAGTGTGTGGGCCGGCCGGGTGCGTCGACGGATCCACCTCGGGACCGGCCACTTCGTCCGAGCCCGGAGGAGCCCATGCCGGAGCTGTTCATCGGCGGCCACTGGACGACCGCCCTCGACGGACACAGCCGCGAGATCCGCTGTCCGGCGGACGGCTCGCTGGTCGCCGTGGTCGACGAGGCGGGGCCGGGCGACGCCGCCGCCGCGGTGGCGGCCGCCCGGGACGCCTTCGACCGCGGATCGTGGCCCGGTACCCCGGCCGCCGACCGGGGCGGGCTGCTCCTGCGGGTGGCCGATCTGCTGGAGCGCGAGAAGACGACGCTCGCCCGCGCCGAGTCCCTGGACACCGGGAAACGGATGGTCGAGAGCGAGTACGACCTCGACGACATCGCGAACTGCTTCCGCTACTTCGGCAACCTCGCCTCCTCCGCCGGCGCCGGCCGCGTGGTGGAGGTGGGCAGCGCGGAGATCGACAGCCGGGTGGTGCACGAACCGGTCGGGGTCTGTGTGCTGATCACGCCGTGGAACTACCCGCTGCTGCAGACGGCCTGGAAGGTGGCGCCCGCGCTGGCCGCCGGGAACACCTTCGTCCTCAAGCCCAGTGAGCTGACCCCGCACACCGCGATCCATCTGATGCGACTGCTGACGGAGGCCGGGCTGCCCGGTGGCGCCGCCAATCTGATCCTGGGCTCGGGGGCCATCGCGGGCGCGCCGCTGGTCACGGACGAACGGGTGGACATGGTGTCCTTCACCGGCGGGGTGGTCACCGGGCGCTGGATCATGTCGGCCGTCGCGCCGACGGTGAAGAAGCTGGCCCTGGAGCTGGGCGGCAAGAACCCCAATATCGTCTTCACCGACTGCGATTTCGACACCGCGGTCGACTACGCGCTCACGGCGGTCTTCCTGCACTCCGGGCAGGTCTGCTCGGCCGGCGCCCGGCTGCTGGTCCAGGAGCAGCTGCATGACGCGTTCGTCGACGAGATCGTCCATCGGGCCCGGAACATCCGGCTGGGCGGGCCGTTCGACGAGAACGCCCGCACCGGCCCGCTGATCTCCGCCGAGCACCGCCAGAAGATCGCCGACTATGTGGCGGCGGGGATCGACGAGGGCGCGGTGCTGCGCTGCGGCGGGGCCCCGCCCGACGATCCCGACCTGGAGAAGGGCTACTACTACCTGCCGACCGTTTTGGACGACTGCACCCCGGACATGTCCGTGGTGCAGGAGGAGTCCTTCGGCCCGGTGCTCACCGTGGAGCGGTTCCGGGACGAGGACGAGGCGGTGGCGCTCGCCAATGACACGGTGTACGGCCTGGCGGGCGGGGTGTGGACCCAGGACGCGGAGAAGGCGCAACGGGTGGCGTCCCGGCTGCGGGCCGGGACCGTATGGATCAACGACTTCCATCCGTATGTCCCGCAGGCCGAGTGGGGCGGGATGAAGCAGTCCGGTATCGGCCGTGAGCTGGGCCCGTCGGGGCTGCACGAGTACCAGGAGCTCAAGCACATCTGGCGCAACACCGCTCCCCGTCCGCAACGGTGGTTCGAATGACGGCGAGCGAGTCGGCCGGGCCGCAGCCGAAGCCCAAGCCGGAGGGTTCGCACGACGACGACTCGCTCGCCGAGCTCGGCTACCGCCCGGAACTCAAGCGCACCCTGGGCGACTTCATCAACCAGCCGCAGATCTTCTCCGTGGTCACCAGCATCGCGATCATCATGATCTATTTCGCGTATCTGATGGTCACCCTGCCCATGCTGGTACGGCGGCTGAGGGGCCAATGGCGCCCGGCCGAGGGCCGCTTCACGCTGGGGCGGCTGGGGCTGCCGGTCAATGTGCTGGCCGTGCTGTGGGGCACCGCGATGACCGTCAACCTCGCCTGGCCCCGGGCGCAGGTCTACAACGCCACCGGACCGCAGCACTGGTATCTGCGCTGGGGGGCGGTCCTGTTCGTCGGCCTGGTCGCACTGGGCGGCTTCACCTACTACTGGTTCGTCCAGCGGCCCCGTACGGGTGTGCTCGCCGAGCACGCGGCCGCCACCCCGTGAGGAGAGGCCCGTGGACCAGTTCGACTACGTGGTGGTCGGCGGCGGTACGGCCGGATCGGTGGTCGCGTCGCGGCTGTCCGAGGACCCCTCGGTGAGCGTCTGCCTGCTGGAGGCGGGTCCGTCCGACCTCGGGGACGACAACATCCTGCGGCTGAACCGCTGGATGTGGCTGCTGGAGTCCGGCTACGACTGGGATTACCCGGTCGAACGGCAGGAGAAGGGCAACAGCTTTCTGCGCCACGCCCGCGCCAAGGTGCTCGGCGGCTGCTCCTCGCACAACTCCTGCATCGCCTTCTGGGCCCCCGCCGAGGACCTCGACGAATGGGCCGCCATGGGCCTGGACGGCTGGTCGGCCGCCGACTGCTTCCCGCTCTACCGGCGCCTGGAGGACAACGACGCACCCGGCGACCACCACGGCCGCGGCGGCCCGGTCCGGATCCGCACCGTGCCGCCCGAGGACCCGTGCGGCACGGCGGTGCTGGCGGCCTGCGAGGAGGTGGGCATCCCGATCGCCCCGTTCAACACCGGGACGACGGTGCTGGACGGCGCCAACTGGTTTCAGATCAACGCCCGCGAGGACGGCACCCGCTGCTCCGCCTCGGTCGCCTACCTCCACCCCGTCATGGACTCCCGGCCCAATCTGGAGGTGCGCACTGGACTGCAGGCCAAGCGGCTGGCCCTGGACGAGAACCTGCGCTGTACCGGTGTCGACTACCTCTCCCCCGATCTCATCCGCACCCTGCGGGTGCACGCCCGGCGCGAGGTCATCGTCTCCTGCGGCGCCATCGACACGCCGAAGCTGCTGATGCTCTCCGGTATCGGCCCCGCCGGACATCTGCGGGAGACCGGGGTGGAGGTGCTCGTGGACTCCCCCGGGGTCGGTGGCAACCTCCAGGACCACCCCGAGGGCGTCATCATGTGGAACGCCGAGCAACCCATGATCAACACCTCCACCCAGTGGTGGGAGATCGGCATCTTCACCACCACCGAGCCCGACCTGGACCGCCCGGATCTGATGTTCCACTACGGCGCGATGCCCTTCGACCTGAACACCTACCGCCGCGGCTACCCCACCTCGGAGAACGCCTTCTCCCTCACCCCGAACGTCACCCGCGCCCGCTCCCGCGGCACCGTACGGCTGGCCACCCGCGACTTCCGCGACAAGGCGCGCGTCGACCCCCGCTACTTCACCGACCCTTACGACATCGGCATCATGACCCACGGTCTGCTGCTCGCCCGCAAGATCGCCGCCCGGCCCGCGCTGGCCATGTGGGCCGGTGCCGAACTGGCCCCCGGACCCGATGTGAACAGCAGCGACGAGCTGGCCGCCTACATCCGCGAGACCCACAACACCGTCTACCACCCGGCGTGCACCGTTCGGATGGGCGCGCCCGACGACCCGGACGCCCCGCTCGATCCGCGGCTGAGGGTCAAGGGCGTGACGGGGCTGCGGGTCGCGGACGGGTCGGCCATGCCGCACCTCACCGCCGTCAATCCGTGCATCACGACGATGATGATCGGCGAGAAGTGCGCGGACATGATCAAGCGAGGGCATCCCTGACCAGCGGTGTTCTGTTCGGGTCGGGGCAGGGCGCAGCCGCCGGGCGTGCGAACGGGCCCGTCGTCAGGGGCGGGTGGCGGGGCGGGGCGGGTCAGGCCACCGGGTTCTCCAGCAGGGTGACCCGGTTGCCATCAGGGTCCTCCAGGGCTGCGATCCGGGTGCGCTGACCGCCGGTCCGCACCGGTCCCGCGGTCAGGCCACGCTCAGCGAGCTCGGCCAGGGCCCGGTCCAGCTCGGGCACCTCCAGATTGAGCAGCGTCGAACCGGCGTGCTCCGCATCTTCGAAAACCTGAAGCCAACCGCCCTCAGTGAGATGCCAGTCGGCCAGCGACGGCATGGGCCGGGTGTCGGCCGGGCGCCCCAGCAGCCGTTCGTACCAAGCCACCGCGATGTCGATGTCCCGTACGGGAGCGACCATCAGGACCCGCGCGACGTGCATGGGGATCACCTGCTTCCAGAATGCGATTTCCGTGCTTCCTCCACTACAGACGGCAGACGAACCCGGAACTCATCGCAACACGTTCTCCATCACGCTCCGAGGGGGTGGTGCGGGAGCTCCGTCGCGCTGCGGAATCCCCCCGGCTACGAGGGTCTCTCCCGGCTACGGGCGCCACTGCGGGCCCGTGCCGGTCCCCCTCGGCACGACCGCCTCGATCTTCGCCCGGATCTCCCGCATCACCTCGACGATCCGCGCCTCCCGCCCCTCCGTCAGCCGGGCCGTCGGCACGGAGCAGCTGATCGCGTCCACCGCCGGGACGTCGTACCGCAGCGCGAAACCAAAGCCCACGATGCCCAGGACCCCCTCCTCCCGGTCGACCGCGTGGCCCCGCTCCCGCACCCGTGCCAGATCGGCGACGAGCGCGGCGCGGGTACGGTGGGTGTTGGGCGTCATCGGTGCCAACTCCTCACCCGTCAGCGGGAGTTCGCCGTCGATCCGCTCGGCGAGCAGCGCCTTCCCCAGGGCCCCGACATGGGCCGGGAGGCGCCGCCCGACACGGCTGAACGGGCGCAGGTACTCATGCGACTCACGCGTGGCGAGATAGACGACATCGCCGCCGTCCAGCCGGGCGAGGTGAATGGTCTCGCCCAGCGCGTCGGACGCCTCGTCCAGATACGGCCGGGCCGCCCGCACCCGTGGATCGCTGTCCAGATAGCTGGTGCCGGTGAGCAGCGCACGGATGCCGATCCCGTACAGCGAGCCGGTGACGTCGGTACGCACCCAGCCGCGGTCGATGAGGGTCTTGAGGAGGGCGTACATACTGCTGCGCGGGACGCCCAGCTCCTCGGCGAGCTCACGCAGCCGGGCCGGCTGGTCGCCGCGCGCGGCGAGCAGCTCCAGCAGTTCCACGGTGCGGCCCGCGGACTTCACCTCGCGCACCCCACCGGTTTCCGCCATGGCGCACATCGTAACCGTGGCCGCACACCTTGACGTTGAACCGATTCAACGCTTCCATCGTGAGGCGACCAAGCCTGGGAGCGCTCCCAGGCCCACCCCCGCACCCTCCCCGAGAGGACCCCAATGCCGTCGATCCCGCACGTCTTACGCAGACTTTTGCTGGTTGTCATGGCCGCGTCGCTTTGTGCGCTGGGGCTGAGCATCAGCACCACCGCACGGGCAGCGGCCCTGGGGAACGGCTCGGTGACCGACCCCAACATCGCCTACACCGGCCGCTGGGACCTGGGCTCCGCCACCGCCGCCGTCCCCAACTGGACCGGCGGCTACCTCCAGACGGCGTTCACCGGCACCACGGTGAAGATCAAGGCCCGGGAGGCGGTGAACTTCTACGCCAGCGTCGACGGCGGCGCCGATGTCTTCTACGCGGGCGTCAGGGGCACCGTCAATCTCACCCCGACGCCACTCCCCCAGGGCAATCACACCCTCCGTGTCTCCTACCGCTCCGGTGACACCGTCTTCCAGGGCCTGGTCCTCGACTCGGGCGCGGGCACGGTGGCCCCCCGCGTCCCGTCCGGGCTCATCGAGTTCGTGGGCGACTCCATCACCGCGGGCGCCCTCACCGACCGGCTGGCGCTGGACTCGTACGGCTGGAAGACCGGCGAACAGCTCGGCATGCGGCACACCCAGATCGCCCGCTCGGGCTACTGCCTGGTCGGCAAGGGCGGCTGCGTGGGCCTCGCCTCCCAGTTCTTCAAGACGGCCTCCACCGGCGACCAGAACTGGGACTTCTCCCGCTACCAGGCGAGCGCGGTGGTCATCAACCTGGGCACCAACGACATCGGGCACGGCGTCACCGGCGCCGAGTTCCAGTCGGCCTACACCACCCTCCTGCGCGACATCCGCGCGAAGTACCCGAACGCCGCCCTCTTCGCCGTTCAGACCCTCAAGAAGCGCTATGTGGCGGAGACCAAGGCGGCCGTGAGCGCGCGCAACGGCGCGGGGGACGCGAAGGTGTCCTACGTCGACACCACTGGCTGGCTCACCGACGGCACGGACTACGAGGACGGCAACGGCCACCCCAACGAGGCGGGCCACACCAAGTTCGCGAACCGCCTGGCCCCGGTCATCGCCGCGAAACTCGGCTCCGCCCCCTCAAGGCCGCCGCACCCGGACGGCCGGGCGACCCCCACATCACGTTCGGCGGCCGCTGGGACACCAAGAGCTCCACCACCGCCTACACCCCCTACTGGGCGGGCGCCTACTTCCGCACCGGCTTCACCGGCCGCACGGTCAAGCTCGAGCAGCGGGGTGCGATCGACCTGTGGGCCAGCATCGACGGCGGTCCCGCCACCTTCTACGACGAGGCCAAGGGCACGGTGAACCTCACCCCCGCCCCGCTCGCCGCCGGAAACCACACACTTCAGGTCAACTATCAGGTGATCGCGGGCAGTTATCACGGTGACGCGGTCTTCCAGGGTCTGACCCTCGACAGCGGCGCCACCACCTTCACCCCGCCCACCCCCAAGAAGCTGATCGAATTCGTCGGCGACTCCATCACCGTCGGCACCACCACCTCGCAGAACGCCCGCACCGCCTACGGCTGGCTCATCGGCGAACGGCTCGGCGCCGACCACACCCAGATCGCCCAGGGCGGCGCCGCCCTCGTCGACACGGCGGACGACCGGATGAGCCTGGAGCAGCAGTTCACCAAGCTGAACCCGAACGCCGCCACGCCCGACTGGGACTTCTCCCGCTACCAGGCGCATGCCGTCGTCATCAACCTGGGCACCAACGATGTGGGGCGCGGGGTGAGCTCGGCGCAGTTCCAGGCCTCGTACACCAGCCTTCTCCGTAAGGTCCGCACCGCCTACCCGAACGCCTGGATCTTCGCCCTGCGCACCTTCAGCGGCCGCTTCGGCACCGAGACCAAGGCCGCAGTGACCGCCTTCGGCGATGCGAGGTCGTCCTCCATCGACACCACCGGCTGGCTCGCCCCCGACGACCTCTCGGACTCCGTCCACCCCAACGACAAGGGCCACCGCACCATCACCGACCGCCTGGCCCCGCTCATCTCTGCCAAGCTCCAGACATGACCACGCCTCATTCCGTCGACCATGACCTCATCCGGGCCGCGACCCAGGTGGCGGCCGCGCGCAGCCGCGGCGACAACCACACCGTGGCGGCGGCGGCCCGCGACCGGGACGGGCGCATCATCACCGCGATGAACGCGTACCACTTCACCGGCGGCCCCTGCGCCGAGCTCGTCGTCATCGGCGCGGCGGCCGCCCAGGGCGCGTACGACCTGGTGACCATGGTCGCCGTGGGCGACCGCGGCCGCGGGGTGATCCCTCCCTGCGGCCGCTGTCGCCAGATGATGCTCGACTACTTCCCGGACCTGCGCGTCATCGTCGGCGCGGGCGGGCGCCCGCGCGCCGTGCCCGTCGCCGAGCTGCTCCCCGAGAGCTACCGCTGGCAGGACCACCAGGAGCACGACGACCAGCAGCAGCACGACGGGCGGACCACCACGCCGTGACCCCCGCGTCTACCGCACGTGAGCCGCCACGACCCACGGTGACCAGCCGCTTGTCTCGTTTGGACGCCGGAGGGGGCGGTACTCGGGAGCCATGGTTCGATGGGGATACACGATGATGACCGAGCAGGCCGGACCACGTCAGCTCGTCGACGACGTGGTCCGGGCCGAGCAGGTCGGGTTCGACTTCTCGGTGACCTCCGACCACTACTTCCCGTGGCTGGACTCCCAGGGGCACGCCCCGTACGCCTGGAGCGTGCTGGGCGCCGCCGCGCAGGCCACGTCCTCGATCCCGCTGACGACGTATGTCACCTGCCCTACCGTGCGCTATCACCCGGCGGTGGTCGCGCAGAAGGCGGCGACGCTCCAGCTGCTGTCCGAGGGGCGGTTCCGGCTGGGGCTCGGGTCCGGTGAGAACCTGAACGAGCATGTGATCGGGCAGGGCTGGCCGTCGGCCGATGTGCGGCACGAGATGCTGGAAGAGGCGATCGAGATCATCCGGGCGCTGTTCGGCGGTGGCTATGTCACCCACCACGGCACCCACTACGACGTCGACTCGGCCAAGCTGTGGGATCTGCCGGACCAGCCGCCGCCCATCGGCGTGGCCGTCTCCGGGCCGCAGTCGTGCCGGCTGGCCGGGCGGCTGGCCGACATCCTGATCGCCACGGAGCCCAAGTCCGAGCTGGTGGGGGACTTCGAGCGCAACGGCGGTGGCGGGAAGCCCCGGATCGGCCAGATCCCGGTGTGTTACGACCCTGACCGGGACGCGGCGATCGCGCGCGCCCATGACCAGTTCCGCTGGTTCGGGAGCGGCTGGAAGGTCAACTCGGAGCTGCCGGGGCCCGCCTCCTTCGCGGGCGCGACCCAGTTCGTCCGGCCCGATGACGTGGCCGCGTCCATTCCGTGCGGCGATGACGTCGAGGAGTTCACGCAGTTGATCCGGCCCTTCGTCGACGCGGGGTTCACGGATGTCGCCCTCGTCCAGATCGGCGGTGACCACCAGCGGCCGTTCCTGGACTGGGCCGAGAAGCGGCTGCTGCCCGCGCTCAGGGAGCTGTAGGGGTCCCCGCGCGCCGTACGAAGAGCTGATGCAGATCGCGTACGGCGCGCGGGACGGAGCCCGAGCGGCGGCGCTGGATCACCAGCAGCACCTCGGTGTCCTCGCCGTCCGCGAGCGGCCGATGGGTGATCGTGCCACCGCGCTCCAGGGGGTCGCCGATGACGCTGAAGTCGGGGAGCACGGTGACGCCCAGCCCCTCGGCCACCATCAGCTTGCCCATCTCGGCACCGTCGGTGGAGTACGAGAAGGACGGGGTGCGCCCGGCCAGCAGCCGGTGGATGAAGCGGTGCATGAGATAGCCGGAGCGCATGACGATCAGCGGCTCGCGCCCGTCCACCAGATCCGCCGCGCTCACCGTCGGCCGGGCGGCCAGCGGGCTGTCGGGGCGCAGACAGACCACCGGGTGGCCGCGCAGCAGCTCGGTGGTCTCGAGGTCGGGCGGGACGTCGTCCCCCCGGAGGTAGTTGACCAGGCCCAGATCGACGCCGCCCTCCAGCAGCGCCCGGTGGATCTCGGTCTGTTGCGCGCCCACCACCTCGACCTGGGTCACCGGGTGGGTGGCGCGGAACTCCCGGACGGCCGGGATCAGCAGCGGGACCGTCGCGGTGTTGACCGTGCCCAGCCGGATCATCCGGCTGACGCGGTGCTGGTCACCGGCGGCGTCGCGCAGCCGGTCGACGGCCTCGATGACGGTGGCGATATGCGGCAGCAACTCCCGTCCCTCCGCGCTGATCGTGGCGCCGGAGCGCTTGCGCTCCAGCAGATCCACGCCGAGTTCGCGTTCGAGATTGCGCACGGTCTCACTCAGCGCAGGCTGGGACAGATGCAGTTCCTCGGCGGCGCGGCGGAGTGAGCCGAGGCGGGTGACCGCGGCGATGTATTCGAGCTGTTCAATTCGCACACGCCGCACGATGCCCGCCCGGTGCACCCGCTTCAAGGGAAGCCCTATCACGGTCTCATGAATACCGACTCACTCCCCGGCCCGCGTCCCGGGTAATCTCGAAGCGGGCGCCGCGGAATTCCGCGGCCCGGCCCATGCGTCCGGGATATGGAATGGACCCCGGGCCTTCTTGACCGGCAGGACTTCCCCCTGGTTGGATCGGTGACATGAAGCGACAGGACCTCACGCGGCGACGCCACGTCGACCTCGCGCGTGTCTCCAGCGCGTCCTGTTGCTGTCGGGCTTGACCTGACGTCGGGTCCGAGCCAGCCCTGAGGGATCGCCTGCGCTTCGCTCCCCGCCGCCTCCCATGATCGGGAAAGGCTTTTAGCCGCCGCCACCGAGAAAATGCGGCCGCGCTGTCCCGCCTCTGCGCCCATTTCGCGCTGCCCGGTCTTTCCGCGCCCCGCCCCGGATGAATTCCGCGCGACGCCGGGGCGCCGATTCGCCATGCCCGTATTCGCTCCACCGGGAGTTCCCCATGCCCGCAGAACCCCTCCGTTTCGCCTATTGGGTGCCCAATGTCAGCGGCGGACTGGTCACCAGCGGCGCCACCGCCGATTCGTCGCCAAGGCCGACACCGAGGCCGTGGACGGCTTCCGCGGCGCCGTCCAGCAGGCGGGCCGGTCCACCGCCGACGGCAAGGGCATGTGGCAGGACTCCTCCTTCGAGGACCTGGTCCAGTACAACGACGGCTTCCGTACGGGTCTGATCGGCACCCCCGAGCAGATCGCCGAGCGCATCGTCGCCTACAAGCGGCTCGGCGTGGACCTCTTCCTCCTGGGCTTCCTGCACTACCTGGAGGAGGTCGAGTACTTCGGCAAGCGGGTGCTGCCGCTGGTCCGCGAGCTGGAGGCGGAGCTGCCGGAGCCCGTGCCCGCGCTGCCCCGACCGCCGCCGTCGTTCCCGCCGCCGTTCCCACCGGCTCCCGATCCCACCGCCTCGACCGCATCACGAAGGGTTGCTCATGGCCACCGTCCTGTCCCTCTCCGGCTCCCCCTCCGCCACCTCCCGCACCGCCCGGCTGCTGCGCCATCTGGACGCCCGGCTGACCGCCCAGGGCCATCAGGTGGTGCCGCTCGATGTCCGCACCCTCCCCGCCACCGCGCTGCTCGGCGCGGACTTCTCGCACCCGGCCATCGTCCGGGCCAAGGCGCTGGTCGAGCAGGCCGACGGGCTCGTCGTGGGAACACCGGTCTACAAGGCCGCCTACTCCGGGCTGCTGAAGTCCCTGCTGGATCTGCTGCCGCAGTACGCGCTCGCGGGCAAGACCGTGCTGCCGCTGGCCACCGGTGGCACCACCGCCCATGTGCTGGCCATCGACTACGCGCTGCGGCCGGTGCTCTCCTCCATGGGCGCGGCCCATATCGTCCAGGGCTGGTTCACCCTGGACAAGGACATCACGGTGGAGCCGGACGGCGGGGTGAGCGTGGCGGCGGGGGCCGCCGAAGCGCTGGAGCAGGTCGTCGACCAGTTCTCGGCGGCGCTCGGCCACACCACCGTCCTGGCCGCGGCGAGCTGACCGTGTCGTCCCTGCCCGAGCCCGCCCATGTCATCGCCGATGACACCGAGGCGCTGAAAGTGGCCGCGGCGCTGGCCGAGGAGTTCCGTACCGGCGCCGCCGAGCGCGATGCGCGGCGCAGACTGCCGCGTGCCGAACTGGACCGGCTGTCCGCGTCCGGCCCTGGACGCCCTGGGCCTGCACCGCCACTGGCGGGACGCCCGTACCCACACCCTGCACGACCCGGCCCGCTGGAAGGTCCAGCACATCGGCCGCTATGTGCTGAACGGCACGAAACCACCCCGCCACGGCCTCCTCTAGCCCCCGCCCCACCCCGCTCACCCCTGAACGGAGCCGCACCATGTCCCTCACCTTCCACTGGTTCCTGCCCACCAACGGCGACAGCCGCCATGTCGTCGGCGGTGGCCATGGCACCCCCGTCACCTCGGCCGGAGGGGACCGCCCGCCGTCCGTCGGCTATCTCTCCCAGATCGCCCGCGCCGCCGAACACCTCGGCTTCGAAGGCGCTCTCACCCCGACCGGCGCCTGGTGCGAGGACGCCTGGCTGACCACCGCGATGGTCAGCCAGCACACCGAACGGCTGAAGTTCCTGGTGGCCTTCCGGCCCGGCTTCCTCTCGCCCACCTTCGCCGCCCAGATGGCCTCCACGTACCAGCGGCAGACCGGCGGCCGGCTGATGCTCAACGTGGTCACCGGCGGCGAGAGCCAGGAGCAGCGCGGCTACGGCGACTTCCTGGGCAAGGACGCCCGCTACGCCCGCACCGGCGAGTTCCTGGGCATCGTCCGCGACCTGTGGGACGGCAAGACCGTCGATGCCACCGGCGAACACCTCCACGTCGAGGGCGCCAAGCTGGCCCGGCTCCCCGACCCGCTCCCGCAGGTGTACTTCGGCGGCTCCTCCCCCGCCGCGGGCCAGGTCGCCGCCCGCCATTCCGATGTCTACCTCACCTGGGGCGAACCCCCCGCCGAGGTCGCCCGGAAGATCGCCTGGATCCGCTCCCTCGCCGCCGAACAGGGCCGTACGATCCGCTTCGGCATCCGGCTGCACGTCATCACCCGCGACACCGCCGAGCAGGCGTGGGCCGAGGCGCGCCGACTGCTCGACGGTTTCGACCCGGAGACCGTGCGCTCCATCCAGGCCGGCCTCGGCCGCAGCGAGTCCGAGGGCCAGCAGCGCATGCTCGCCCTGCACGGCGGCAGCCTGGACAACCTCGAGATCTACCCCAATCTCTGGGCCGGTGTGGGCCTGGTCCGCGGCGGTGCGGGCACGGCCCTGGTGGGCAGCCACGCCGAGGTCGCCGAGCGGATCGCCGAATACCACCGCCTCGGGATCGACGAGTTCATCCTGTCCGGCTATCCGCATCTGGAGGAGGCGTACTGGTTCGGCGAGGGCGTCCTGCCCCTGCTACGCGGGCAGGGCCTGTGGTCCCATCCCTTCCACTCCCCCGCCACCGCCGAACAGCCCACCGCCCAGGTCCCGTTCGCGGCGGCGGGCAGCTCCTGATGACCCGGTGACGTCGGTCGCGCCCGCGATGAGTCCGCGGGCGCGCCGTCGGCTCAGCCGTGTGCGGCGAACCGCACGAAGAGAGCCCAACCGTCATGCCCAACGGCGAGACCGGGGCGGGTCGTGTCCTTGGAGTCCCGTACGTGGACGGCCCCTTCGGTGACGGCGACCTCCACGCAGTCGTCGTTCTGGGCGCTGCTGTAGCTGGACTTGAACCAATCGCGTTCAGGTGTGCTCATAGCGCTCCTCGCATCCGCTCCAGCAGGCCCCTGGAGTCCTTTGGAGAGAGGGCCTGCGAGCGCAGTCTGGCATAGCGCATCTCGATCCTGCACACCTCTTTCGGGTCAGCGATCAGGCGGCCGTTCTGTTGCCCCTCGGAGTACGCGAAGCGCCGCCTCTCCGGGGTCTCCACTAGCCGAACGGGCCCGGCAAGGCACGCGTGCTGTTCACAGTTCGCCGGCATGATCTGAAGTGTCACGTTGCGCAAGGAGGCGAGCTCGAAAATGAGGTCCAACAGTTCACGAGTCACCTCGACTCCGCCAAGGCGGCGCATGAAGACCGCTTCCTCAACGATGAAGTCGAACGTGGTGTTGGGCCTTTCGTAGAGCAAGCGCTGCCGCTCCACACGTGCGGTGACCAGTTCCTCCAGTTCACGGCCGGTCAGTGGGGGGATGTCATTCTCGTAGAGGGCCCGCACGTACCCCTCCGACTGCAACAACCCCGGCACCAGCCGACACTCATACGTGCACAGGCTCACCGCCACCCGCTCCAGCCGCGCCCACCGCCGGAACCACGCCGCGAGCCCCGGTTCACCACGGGCAAGGAATCGGGCCGCCCTGCGCAGCGCGCCCGTGTTGCCCAGGACCTCCTCCGCCCGCTCCACGAACGACTCGTCCGGCATGCGCCGTCCCAGCTCCACCGACGCCACGGTGTGCTTCGAGAATCGGACCAGCTCCCCGAACTGAGCCCGAGTGAGGCCCGCATGTTCGCGGAGGGCCTGGACCACGGCCCCGAAGGTCCGCAGACTGTCGGAGGGGTCGGGCTCCCGTTCCCCGTCACCGTCCCCGGCCACACAGGTGTTGTCGGTCGTCATACGCGGACACCTCCAGATGCGTACGTGCGAGGGCCCCCGCGCTCGACTCACCCAGGGTGACGGATCAACGGGTGTACCGTCCACCGAACGCGCATGTACGCTGACGCTGCGTACGCGGCGCGGTGCTGGCCAAGGTCGACGATCACCCGCCACCGTGGCTCCATGAACGCAAGCACGCCCCAACTCCCCGCCACGAACTGGACCTTTACCCAACGCCTGTCCTCCACGCGGCGCGGGGCCCGGCTGGCCCGCCTGCTCGCCGTGGAGCAGCTCCGCGCCTGGCCGGTGTCACCCGACGTCGCCGATCGCGCCGTGGCGATCACCGCCGAACTGAGTGCCAACGCGGCGCTGCACGGGCGCGTACCGGGCCGCGACTTCCGGCTCGGTCTCGTCCTCGACGGCACCACGGAAATCCTCCGCGTCGAGGTCATCGACACACGGGGCGAGCGGCGGCCCACCCTTCAGCCGGTCCCTCCCCCGGACCGTGAAACCGGGCGCGGCCTGCTGCTGGTGAACGCGCTCGCCGACCGCTGGGGCACCGAACCGCACCCTCCGGTGGGCAAGACAGTGTGGGCGGAGCTGGACTGCCGCCCCGCCGGGCGGTGGTCTGGGGCCGTCCGCCGGTCAGTGCCGTAGGTCCTCGGGGCGCGGGGGTATGCCGCGCAGCTGACGGCCCCTGCTCCGTCACGGCGTGTAAAAGGCGGTGCCCTTCGGACGCCACGACCAGTTCCTCGGCCACGGCCACGGCCACGGCCACCCGGACGATGTCCACGGTGTCCAGAACCGTGATCCCCTTGCGTCGGGCGAAGCGGCCGGCCTCCCCGTCGTCGGTGATCCAGACCGAGCCGGTGAATTCCGGCCGGTTCTGAATCAGCGTCAGGGTCTCCGCCTCGCCGAGGTGCTGGAGGGGGCGCCGCGGGTCACCGGCGAAGACCAACCGCCGTAAGCGGTCGCCCCGACTGTCGAGGACCTTTTCCAGGGCGCACCCCTGCTCGGCAGGGGTGCGCTCATCGCCTTGTTCGGGCGGCCGCTCGTCTGGGCGGCCTCGATTCAGTCCGGCAGTCCCCACGGCTTGGCGTCGCCGACGGCCGGGACGTCGCGCGGGGCCGGGTCCGGGCGGTGGCCCCGGGGGGTGATGAGGGCCGTCGCGTCGCGGGCGAGGGAGATCTCGATGCGGCCGGGGCCGGTGCGGCGGTAGCGGAGGGGGCGGCCACGGGGGTCACGGACGTCGATCGGGCCGGGGATGCCGTGGTGCAGGACGAGCGGGGCACCGGCCTCGCTGTGGACGCGTATCCAGCGGGTGCGCCCGGCCGAGCGGTCGGCGTCCACGAGGAAGGCGCCCTGGGTGCGCAGCGAGTGGACCGAGAGGTCGGGCCAGCGGCGGGAGACGGAGGGGAAGACCCGCAGGACGCCGTTGTGGCTCTGGACGGCCATTTCGAGGATCGACTGGGCCGCGGTCAGGGGGCTTTCGGTGGCGAGGTTGCCACCCTCGACGTACATGGTGTTCGGGGTGATCCAGGCGTTCTTGATCAGGTTGCCGTCCGTGAGGAAGGTGAGGAAGTCGAGGGCCTCCTCGGGCCGTTCCATGCGCGAGGCCATGGAGGAGGCGACGGCGTAGCTGTAACCGGCCCACAGGCTGCGGTCCTTGACCCAGTGGTCGAAGGTGGTCCGCATGATGTCCCGGTCGGCCGGGCGGTCCCAGTCCAGCTCGTGCAGCGGGTAGAGCCAGAGCATATGGGAGAAGTGGCGGTGGGACTCGGTGAGCGGCTTGTCGGCGCCGATCATGATGCCGGTGGCATCGCGGGGGTAGGCCACGAGGCGGTCGAGGATCTCGCGCCAGCGCCGGGCGCGAGGGTGGTCGGTGCGGAGGATGCGCAGGCAGTCCAGGAGGGTGGCGCAGCCCCAGCGGAGCAGGGAGAGGTCGTAGGTGCAGTCCTCGGCGTCCGCCCACTCCGGTGAGCGGGTCAGCGGCAGATGCAGCTTTCCGTCGCCGCCCTCGTGGAGGAAGTGGTCGTAGAAGTTCACCGCCTTGGCGAGGATCGGGTAGAGGACGTCGCGCACGATGCGGATGTCCATGGTGTGGCGGTAGCTGAGCCAGACGTTGTGCATGGCCCAGATGAGATTGCCGTTGTTGTCGGTCTTGGTGGCGGTGCCGGGGATGCCGACGGTCTTGTCGCCGGGGCGCAGCAGCCAGTCGGAGGGGTGGGCGAGGGCGTAGGTGTCGCCGTCGCGGTACTCCGGCGGGACGGACAGCGGCAGATTCTTCTCGAACTCCTTGAAGGTGGAGGTGACGGAGTCGAGTTCGAGGTGGTTGGAGCCCTGGACCAGCCAGGTGGCGATCTGGACGTTGAGATTCCACCAGACCGCGGTCCAACTCCCGCCGGTCTCCGGGTACCACGGCCCCCATTCGGACATCGAGGGCCCGTCGGCACGGGTGGCGCAGGCGACCTTGTAGAGCTGGATCCAGTAGAAGCTCTGCAGCCGCTTGTCGGGTACGGAGACCAGACTGTGCTGGTAGAAGCGGTGCCACCAGGCACGGTGGGAGCGCACCAGGTCGTCGGGGTCGGTGGCCAGGGTCCGGGCCACCTCCGCGACGGCCAGTTGGGTGGTGTGCGACAGGTCCTCGGGGTGGCGGTAGACGATATGGGCGGCCAGCAGCCGGCCGGTGCCCACGCGCCGTTCCCGCCAGGCGGTGGTCCATCCGCCGCCCGCGATCAGCGGTTGTTCGACGTAGTGGGTCTCGCCCGCGGAGCCGGTGCGGGGGTCGGGGTTGCCCGTGTAGTCGGCGGGCTTGTCCTTGGTGCGGGGTGAGGCCGCGGGCATCCAGGTGAACGACCAGGCCGCGGCCTCCTCACCGGCGCTGGGCCGGGTGGAGATCAGCAGCGCGCCACGGGCGTTGTGCACCAGCATCGTGAAACGGACGCTGCCCCGGGTGGTGGTGATGGTGCCGCGCAGCTCGGCGTCCCAGAGGTCGAGCGTCCAGTCGATACCGGTCACCTCTCCGGCGAGGGTGAGGTCGAAGTGGCCGATGGGCAGGCGGGAGAAGCCGTACGGGGCGCGCCACTGGGGGCGCTGGTCCTGCACCTGGGTGTGGCTGAGCATGACCTTCACGGAATTGGGCGTCGCACCCTTGTACACCACCGCGCCGAGCAGGCCGTTGGCCAGGAAGGGGCCGTCCTTCCAGTCGCCGGGCATCCGCCGCCACCGCGGGGCGGCGGCCCTGACCATCCGTTCGGGCAGGGCCGCCGCTCCGCCGGACACCTGGGGAGCGGCCCAGGCGGTGCCCGATCCGGCCAGCCAGCCGCCGGCGCCGACCGCGGCGGCCGTGCCGATCACACCTCTGCGAGAGATCCCGTCCCCTGTTGGCGCGGTCACGTATGTGCCTCCCCTATCCGGTGGTGAACTACCGGCATGGTGCAGGGCACAGGGACACCTGGGAATACCTCCGACGTATAGAAATTCGGCGGGTGACGTATTCGCAGGTGAGACGGGCTCAGCTCCTCACATTGAGCCATCGAGGACCAGAGTGAGCCGATGTCTCGCCATCGGCGGTCGCGGTCACAGCTCGGCGAGCTCCGCCCGCAGCCGTACCGTCTCCGCCGGATCCCAGCCGTCGTGCGGCACCGACGACAACAGCAGCCGGGTGTACGGATCGGCCGGGGTGTCCAGCACCCGGGCCGTCGGGCCCGTCTCGACCGCGCGGCCGCGCCGCATCACCAGCGTGTCGTCCGTGATGTGCCGTACGACGGCCAGGTCATGGCTGACGAAGACCAGGGCCACGCCGGTCTCCCGGCGGATGTCGGCGAGCAGCCGGAGGATCTGCGCCTGGATGGACACGTCCAGCGCCGCCACCGCCTCGTCCAGGACCAGCACCTCCGGTTCCACGGCGAGCGCGCGGGCGATGGCCAGCCGCTGGCGCTGCCCGCCCGACAGGCCCCGCGGGCGGGCGTCGCCCTCGCGCTTGCCCAGGCCCACCTGGTCGAGCAGCTCGGCGATCCGGTCGGTGGCGGCCTGCCCCTCGTACCGGCCGTGCAGCCGCAGGGCGGTGCGCAGGCACTGACGCGCGGTCAGGCGCGGGTCGAGCGATACGTACGGGTCCTGGAAGACGATCTGGATCTCGCGGGCGCGGCCCAGCCGGGCCGCCCTGCGCGCGCCCGGTCCCAGCGGCATGCGGCCGCCGCGCCGCCCGGGCGTGCGCTCCCGCCCGTTCACCGTGATCGTCCCCGCGTCGGGGCGTACCAGGTCCACCAGGATCCGGGCCACCGTGGTCTTCCCGGAGCCGGACTCCCCGACGATGCCCAGCGAGCCGCCGGCCGGCACGGAGAAGGAGACATCGTCCACGGCCGTCGTCCGGCCACCGCCCGGGAGCGCATAGCTCTTGCGCAGCCCCTGTACGACGAGTGCGGGCTCGGTCATGCGCTGCTCCTCGATACGAGTTCCAGTCGGCGGCAGGCCGCGGAGCCGCCCTCCTCCGGTCCGTCGCCGTCACCGCCGCCGAACGGGACCGCCACCGGCGCCCAGCTCTCACACTCCGCCTCGGCCCGTGCGCAGCGCGGGAGGAAGGGGCAGCCGGTGAAGGCGTCGGACAGGGACGGCGGGCGGCCCGGGATGGGGCGCGGTTCGCGGTCGTCCTCCAGGGTGGGCGAGCACTCCAGCAGGCCGCGGGTGTAGGGATGCCTGGGGTCGGCGAAGAGCCCGTGGGCGGGCTGGTGTTCCACCACGCGGCCCGCGTACATCACATACACGCGGTCGCAGTAGGCCGCAGCGAGCGGCAGATCGTGGGTGATGAAGAGGGTGCCGAGGCCGCTGCCGTCCTGCCGTCGCTCCTCCTGGATGCCCCGCAGCAGGGCCAGGACCTCCGCCTGGGTGGTCGCGTCCAGCGCGCTCGTCGCCTCGTCGGCGAGGAGCAGGTCGGGGCCGGTGGACAGGGCTGCGGCGATCACGACCCGTTGCAGCATGCCGCCGGACAGCTCATGCGGGCGCTGGCGCATCCGGCGCTCGGGGTCGGGCAGGCCCACCGAGGCCAGCAGCTCTATCGCCTTCGCCACCGCGGCGCGGCGGGACAGGCCGAGGACCCGGGTGAGCGGATCGGTGAGGAAGTCGCCGATCCGGCGGACCGGGTTCATCGCCGAGCGCGGGTCCTGGAAGATCATGGAGACGGTGCGGGAGCGGTGCCGGCGCAGCCGGGCCGGGTCCATGGAGAGGACGTCCTCGCCGTCGACCCGTACGGAGCCGGAGGTCCGCGCCCCCTCGGGGAGCATGCGCAGCACCGCCCGGGCCGTCGTGGACTTGCCGGAGCCGGACTCGCCGACCAGGCCGACCACTTCACCCCTGCCGACCCTCAGCGACACCTCGGCGAGCATGGGCCGGGCGGCGGCGCCTTCGGGCAGCCGGATGGTGAGATCCTCGATGTCCAGCAGCATGGCCGCCTACCTCCCCTTGCCCAGCCGGTCCGAGACCCAGACCCCGACGATGTTGAAGGCCACCACGACGGCGGCGATGGCCGCGCCCGGTACGAGGGCCGGCAGCAGCGCCTCCTGCACCACGGCGTCCTGCCCCTCCTGCACCATCAGCCCCCAGTCGATCGAGGGCGATCCGGCACCGAAGCCCAGATAGCTGAGGGTGGCCAGGCTCATCAGCCCCTCGCCGAAGAGCACCACGAGATAGCCGACGAGCGCACCGGCCAGATTGGGCACGAGGTGGCGTACGCAGATCCGGGTCCCGCTCATGCCCTGGACCCGGTAGGCGTCGATATACGGCTGGGACCGCTCGGCGAGGGCGAGACTGCGGGTGTAGCGCGCGATGGTCGGCGCGTAGGCGAGCCCCAGGGCGACGATCGACGTGGTGAGACCGTCACCGAAGACCGCGATCACCAGGACGACGAAGAGCAGGCCCGGGAAGGCGTACATCACATCGGTCACCCGCGAGAGCAGGGTGTCCACCCAGCCGCCGCGCCAGGCCGCGACGGTGCCGATGGTGACGCCGAGCAGCGCGGCCAGCGCGAGCAGGGCCAGGGGTGCCAGCAGGCTGGACCGGGCGCCGTACAGGACCCGGGAGAGCAGGTCCTGTCCCGAGGCGTCGGTGCCCAGCGGATGGTCGGAGGTGGTCCCCGCGAGCGAGGCGGACAGATCGACCGCGTCGGGCGCGTGCGGGGCGATCAGGGGAGCGCACACCGCCGCCACCACGACCAGGGCGAGGAAGCCGCCCGCGAGCATCACTGGTATCGGCCGTCGGGTCCGTACTCGCACCGGGATCAGGGCCCCGGCAGTCACCGTCGTCATGCGGTCTTTCCTTCCGGCTTGCGTCCCGGCGTCCCGCCCGGCGCGACCCGGGGGTCGATCAGCGGATGGACCAGGTCGACCAGGGTGGTCACCACGACATAGCCGATGACCATCAGCAGCAGCACCGCCTGGGTGACCGGGAAGTCGTGGGTGGTGATGGCGCTCACCAGCAGTGAGCCGACGCCGCTGAGGCCGAAGGCGGTCTCGACCACCACCGTTCCGGCGAGCATGCCCGCCATCACGAGCCCGCACATGGTGACGATCGGGCCGAGCGCGTTGCGCAGCACATGGCGGACGACGATCTGGCGCTCCGTCTGTCCGGAGGCGCGGGCGGCCTCCACATGGTCGGAGGCGTACGCCTCGGCCATCGCCTGCCGGGTGACCCGGCTGATCACGGCGAGCGCGCTGAGGGCCAGCGCGAAGGCGGGCAGCGTCAGATGGTGCAGCCGGCCGGTGAGCCCCTCGCCCTGGCCGGTCACCGGGAACCAGCCCAGCCGCACCCCGAACAGGGAGACCAGCGCGATGGCCGCGACGAAGGCGGGGACGGAGGCGGCGAGCGTGGTGCCGCCGACGACCGCCGAGTCCACCCAGCCGCGGCGCACCGCCGCCAGCACCCCGGAGCCGACGCCCAGCACCACGAAGAACACCGTGGCGTAGGCGACGAGTTCCAGGGTGGTCGGCAGCCGGGCGCCGATCAGGTCGGCCACATGGTCGCGGTACTGGAACGACCGGCCCAGGTCGCCCTGGAGGCCGTCCCACAGCCATCGGCCGTACTGGACGACGAGCGGATCGTCGAGGTGGTGCTCCGCGCGGACCGCCGCGAGCTTCTCCGGGGTGAGTTCCTGTCTGCTGCCGGAGAGGAGGACGGCGGGGTCCCCGGGGGCCGCGTAGACGGCGGCGAAGATGACGAACGAGGCGGCGAGCAGCGTGGCGAGCAGGCCGGCGATCCGCCGCGGCAGTCCGCGGATCATGGTGTCAGCCCTTCTTCGTGCCGAGGTCGGCGGCCCACGGGTAGTACATCGACACCATGGACGCCGGCGGGCCGGTGTACTTGTCGCCGAGCACCATCACCGAGGGCACCTGCACCAGCGGGATCCACACGGCGTCGTCGGCGAACTTGGCCTGCGCGTCGATGACGAGCTCCGCGCGCTTGCGGTCGTCGATGGTCTGCTGGGCCTTGCCGACGAGGGCGTCATAGCCCTTGTCCGAGTAGCCGAGCCAGTTGTTGGCATTGCCGGTGAGGCCGTTGTCGTAGAAGCCCGCCGGGTCGGCCTTGGAGATGTACCAGTCGACCGGGATCAGGTCGAAGCCGTCGCGGGACTTCGGGTCGGAGAAGAACTCGTCGTAGCGGCTGGAGGCGATCGTCTTGACGGTCACCTTCAGCCCGATCTTCTGGGCCGCGCCGCGCACCGCGTTGGTGATGACGGTCTGGCTCTCGCTGCCGTCGCTGGAGACGACGATCGGCTCGCCGGGCGCCCCGGCCTGCTCGACCAGCTTCTTCGCCCGCTCGATGTCGTCCGACGAGGGCGAGGCGGTGTAGGCGCCGTTGTGCTCCAGGTCCTTCTGCGCCTTCTGGAAGGCGGCCTTCTCATAGCCCCACGCCCCGGGGCCCACGGGGGTGGCCCAGGGCTCGGCGAGGCCGTTGAAGCCGGACTTGGCGATGCCCTTACGGTCCATGGCCAGCGACAGCGCCTTGCGCAGCCGGGCGTCCTTCAGCGCACCGCTCTTGGTGGGGCTGAGCGACCAGGCGGTGGTGCTCTGTCCGTAGTAGGCGCGGATGCCCTTCTTCTTGGACAGGACGGCGGCGGGGCCGGTGGCCGTCAGATAGGCGCCGTCGGCGGCACCCGTGGAGATGGAGTTGACCAGTGCGCTGCCGGAGGCCCAGCGGAAGACGACCTCCTTCGTCAGCGGGCGGACGCCGTCGTCCCAGTAGTCCGCGTAGCGCTCGATGGTGAGGGCGGAGCCGGAGTCCCAGCTCTTCAGCTTGTACGGTCCGGTGCAGGCGTCGGGGTGGCCGGGGGTGCCGAAGTCGTCGCCCTGCTTCTCCACCGCCTTGCGCTCCATGATGATCCCGGCGTCACCGGCCAGGGCCTTGGTGAACAGGGCGCTCGGCTTCTCGAAGGTGATGGTGACCTCGGACGGGCCGGTCTTGGCGATCGTGTCGACGTCCTCGTACTCGTCCGACTCGTTCATCTCCGGCCGGGCGTGCCGCTTGAGGCTCCACACCACGTCGTCGGCGGTCATCTTGGCGCCGTCGTGGAAGGTGACGTCGTCGCGGAGGGTGAGGACGAGCTTCTTGTCGCCGGTGTACTCGGCCTTCTTCGCCAGCCGCGGTGTGGTGGTCATGTCGGGGCGGAGCAGGAGCAGCCGCTCGCAGATGTTGGCCATCACGGTGCGGGTGCTGCTGCCGCCCTGGGCGTCCATGTCCAGGGAGGCGGGCTCCTGTTCCACGATCCAGTTCACCGTGGTGGCCGCGCCGGACGCCTTGGAAGTCGTGTCGCTGAGCTTGAGCTTGGCGGGATCCACGGTCGCGCCGCCGGACCCGGAGGTCGCCCCGGAGCACCCGACGGTGAACAGCAGGGCTCCCGCGAGGCCGACTGCGGTGGTACAGAGCTTGGTTCTCATGGCAGGCTCTCTGGTCGTTCGGACGTGAAGACGCGTCAGTTGGGGGCGTGCGGACCGTCGTAGAGGTTCCAGGGCAGGTACTGGTATTCGTGGTCGCAGGGGGTGCCGGGGGTCACGTGGTAGTCGCCGGTGGTCAGGTCCACGCAGGAGGACAGCAGCGTCGCCCACCACTTGACCTCGGGCTGCCGGGTGTCGGGGTGGGTGCACAGCCCCTCGGGGTGGCCGAGGTGGTCGGACATGGCCTGGTGGATCAGCTTGCGGGACTCGTCCGGCGCGGTGGCCTCGCGGAGCCGGCGCAGACCGGCCTCGGCCCGCGGCACCCGGATCAGCGAGTCGGAGGACTCGGGGCGGTAGCGGGCGGCGAGCTGGACGGGGACGGTGGTCTGGTAGTGGTTGCCGTGGACGAGCAGTCCCTCGGTGGGATACATCCAGCCGTGTGCGCCCGGCGTGGTCTCCAGGTCGAGGGCGAAGCCTTCGCGGCAGGTCAGCAGGGCGTTGCTGGCGATGTGGCCACGGGTGCGGCACAGCACGTCGACCGCCCCGCTGATCGACTCGCTGTCCAGGACACGGCGGCGGATCACGGTCTGAGGCAGCCCGATGGCGTCGTCGAAGCGGCCGCCGAGACCATTGGCGTTGAGGGCGACGCCCGCGGAGTTGGCGCCCTGGCGGCCGATCTGCCCGGCCTCCACCTGCATGATCACGGTGGGGTGCGGGGGCTGGACGATCCGGAGCATCATGACGGTGTCCGCGACACCCGCCCGCCAGTCCCAGTTCTGGCCGCAGTAGACGTGGCCGTCACCGCTCGCCTCCCCCAGCACGGCGAAGGATGTGCAGCCGTCGGTCACCTCCCGGGATTCGGTGACGTCCGCCGGGGCGTCCGCCCGGGCGCGCATCCGGGCGAAGGTCTGGTCGTAGATGATCTCGCCGCGGGCGTTCAGCGCGAGCACGTCCAGGAGCCCGACCCCCGCCCCGTCGGCGATCCCGCTCATCTCCTCGACGAGTTCGGGGGCGTAGACGCGCACCGGCTCCAGCCAGCGCTCGGCGCGCGCGGTGACCTGGTCCCAGGTCAGCCCGGACGATTCGCCGAACGCCTGCTCGTAGTAGGCGAGCGCCGCTCCGATTCTTCCGCGCGCCGCCTCGCCGTACTGGCGGCCGCGCTCGGCCGGCGGGCCGGAGATCTCGACGATGGGGAGGGTGGCGGCTGTCATGGCGCTCCTGTGTTCTGAGGCCCGGACCCACGAGGGGCTGTAATGTTTGTTTCAGAAATCAGCGTTCTTGGAACGATGAGCCCAGATAGTAATGTCCATCACAGGGAAGTCAATAGCTGTAATGAGCGAACCGAAGAACGTTACCGGGGCGACACGGCTGGCCTCCGCGGTCCGGGATATGTGGGGTGAGCTGTCCGCCTCCGAGCGGGTGGTGGCCCAGTACCTGGTGACCGCCCCACCGGAGAATCTGCTCTTCGCGAGCGCACAGGAGCTGGGCGCGGCCAGCGGCACCAGCAACGCCACCGTCGTCCGCGCGCTGCAGCGCCTCGGCTACGCCGGGCTGCCCGCGCTCAAGCGGGAGCTGGCCGCCGGTTTCACCTCCGCGACCGCCCCCGAGGAGCGGCTCAAGCAGCGCATCGCCCGCGTCGGCCGCCACGATCTGGACCAGGTCAAGGACCGGGTCTTCGACGAGGCCGCGGAGCGTCTCGACCAGTGCCGCCGACTGCTGGAGACGGATGTGCTCAAGCAAGCGGTGCAAATGCTGGCGGACGCGCACGAGGTGGTCGCCTACGGCGTCGGCGCCTCCGAACTCGCCGCCCGGCATCTGGTGCTGAAGCTGCGCCGGGCCGGCCGCCGGGCGCGCTTCGTCGGCGCCACCGGCTTCACCATGGCCGACGAACTGCTGGGGCTCGGCCGCGGCGACGCGGTGGTGATCCTCCATCCCGGCCGCCGGCTGCGGGAGTTCACCGTGCTCACCGACCGGGCGCGAGCCGTCGGCGCGGGCGTCGTACTGGTCACCGACGTCCCCACGGGCCCGCTGGCCACCCATGCCGATGTGGTGATCAGCGCCCCGCACACGCCCACCGGCATCACCGCCGAATCGCTGGCGGGCATCGTCGTCATGGACACCCTCGTCCTGGCCCTCGCCTCGCTGGACGAACCCCGGGCTGTCGAAGCCTCCCATCAACTCACCGTGCTGCGCGGCCAGTTGATCGACCGGTCCGAGCCCCGGCCACGCAAGAGCTGACCGCCCGGGCCGGACCCCGCGACCCTCGAGGAGCAAAGGACGCCATGCACCGCGAACCGCCGCCCGTCTGGCCGGACGGGGCCCGCTGCGCCGTCATGCTCAGCTTCGACGTGGACGGCCCCACCCGGTGGCTCGACGACCGCTCCACCGGGCGCTGCGACGACGCGCGGGCCTTCTCCATCGGCGCCTACGGCCCCTGGAGAGGCACCCCGCGCCTGCTGGACCTGCTGGAGGACCGCGGGCTGCCCGCCACCTTCTTCGCCCTGCCGGCCACCTGGTTCGTCCCCGAGCACACCGCCCTGCGCCATCCCGACGCGGTCCGGCGGATCGCCGCCGCCGGCCATGAGATCGCCGCCGCGTCGCCTCCCGTCCCCGGGGATACATAGTCCGCAAGCGTCCGGGAGGCGTGGTCGCGCACCGCCGATCTGCTGGCGTCGGTGGCCGGTGTCCGGCCCACCGGGCTGCGCGCCGCACCCGGCGCGATGGGCGACGGGCACGCCGCGCTCCTCGACGAGCTGGGTTCGGGTGGTCCTCCTCCACCCACGGCGACGACCGCCCCCATCGACTGTGGTCCGCGGGGCGGCCCACACCGGTGGTGGAGCTGCCGTGGCCGTGGGAGTACGCCGACCACCCCTGATTCCTGTACAACGGCGGGCCGGTGGCCTTTCCGCCCGGCGAGTCCCGCATCGCGGCCTACGGGGACGTCCTGGCGGACTGGAAGGACTCGTTCGACGCCTTCCGGGACCACGGCCTGTGCTGGATACCGGCCCTCGACCCGCAGTCCATCGGCAAGCCGGGGCGGACGCTGATGCTCGAGGAACTGCTGGACCACATCAGCGGACACGACGACGTATGGTTCGCCACGGGAGCTCAGGTGGCCGAGCACTGGCGACGGACCGCCGGTCAGGGAACGGAACCAGGACCTGAACCGGGGCCCGAGCCGGAGGCCCACCCGCAGCGGGTGCGGGCCACCTGGCACTCCTCCCCGCCGCCAACGGGGCCATGACGCTGCGGAGGGGTGCGGGCACGGCCGCGTGCGCGGGTGGCCGCCGACAGCGTCGCGTCAAGACTGCCCGTCCCCGCGTCAGCGTCGCGTCAGGGACCGGCTCCCTCCGCGGGGCGCGGGACTTACCGTCCTGTCCGGGCCCCGGTCCGCTGTCCGGTCCGGAGCCTTCCCCGCTCCCCCTGGAGGCACGTCATGACCAACCGTCTGTACGGAGACGACCCCGAGCCCGACGAACCCGTCCCGGCCGGACGCGTCCTGTACGTCCCCGTCCGGCCGGGGCCCGCCGGCTGCGCCGTGCGCATCTTCCGTACCCCCCATGGCGGCCGTACCGCTGTCGGCTTCTCCACCCGGCGGCAGCTGACCGCCGTCCTCGGCACCCGGCAGCCGTGGATCCGGCTCGGCGAACCGGCGCTGCGCGCCCTCACCGAGCCGCTCGGCGCCACCTCGCTCACCGTGGATCCGCGGCTCGCGGTCCGCGATGTCGCACCGCCGGCGCCGGAGCGCCGCGACGACACCCCGCTCACCTGGCGCCCGCGGTCCGCCGGCGCCCTGCGGGTGGCGGGGGCCGCGGCCCTCGTCGGGATCCTCGGCGTGTGGCTCGGTTGAGGGAGGACACCATGGTCACGCCACTGATCACCAGCACCGAGCCCCGCCCGCCCCACACGCCGCCCGCCGACGACGCGCTGTCCGTCTGGCCCGCCTCGACCACTCCGCTCGCCCACGGGGACCTGGCCGTCGGCGGAGTGTCGCTCGCCGAGGTCGCGGACCGCTTCGGCACCCCCGTGTACCTCCTCGACGAGGGTGAGGTCCGGGCCCGCTGCCGCGCCTACCACGACGCCTTCCCGGAGGCCGCCGTCCTCTACGCCGCCAAGGCGTTCCTGTGCCGCGCCATGGCGCACTGGGTGGAGGAAGAGGGCATGGGCCTGGACGTGTGCTCGGCCGGCGAGCTGGAGCTCGCGGTCACCACCGGTTTCCCGCCCGAGCACATCGTGCTGCACGGCAACGCCAAGAGCCCGTACGACCTTCAGGCCGCCCTGCGCTTCGGGGTCGGGCGCATCGTCATCGACAGCCCCTCGGAGATCGCCCGGCTGGCCGTCGCGGTGCCCGAGGGCAGCCGCCAGAAGGTGATGGTCCGAGTCGCCCCGGGCATCGCCGCGGGCGGCCACGCCAAGATCCGTACCGGCACCGACGACCAGAAGTTCGGCCTGTCGCTGGCCGATGGCTCGGCACACCACGCCATCGCCCGGATTCTCGACCAGCCCCATCTGGAACTGGTCGGCCTCCACTGCCATCTGGGCTCCCAGATCACCTCCGCCAAGCCCTATCTGGCGGCCGTACGGCGCATGGTCGGCCTGCTGGCCCGGGTCCGGGACCAGCACGGGATCACCCTCCCCGAGCTGGATCTGGGCGGCGGGTACGGCATCGCCTACCGCCCCGGCGAGCCCGCCCTGGACATCGCCGCGCTCGGGCCCCGGGTGCGCGCCGAACTGGCCGACGGCTGCGCGGCGGCCGGGCTGCCCGTGCCCCGGCTGATCATCGAACCGGGCCGCGCCGTCGTGGGACCGGCCGGGATCTCGCTGTACCGGGTCCTGGCCGTCAAGCGCACCGGGCATCGCACCTTCGTCGCGGTGGACGGCGGGATGAGCGACAACCCCCGCCCCGCGCTGTACGGAGTGCGCTACGCGCCCCGGCTCGTGGGCCGCGCCACCGCGGCCCCGCTCGCCACCGCCACCGTGGCCGGACGCCACTGCGAGGCCGGGGACGTACTGGCGGGCGAGGCGGAGCTGCCCGGCGACATCCGCCCAGGCGACCTGCTCGCGGTGCCGGTGGCGGGCGCGTACCACCTGTCCATGGCCTCCGGTTACAACCTGGTCGGCCGCCCGCCGGTGGTCGCCGTGGCCGACGGGAGGGCCCGGCTGCTGGTACGGCGCGAGTCGCTGGACGACATCCGCAGCCGCGACGTCGGTCTGTAGCCGCCGTCGGTCAGCGACGACGGGGGCGGTGACCGCGTGGAGCGGTGACCGCCCCCACCCCAAGGCCCTGCGGGGCGGCGTGCAGGCCGCCCCGCAGGGCCTTGGCATGCGGCGGAGAGAGCGGGGAGGGCGGAAGGCGGTGCCCCCCACGGGAACCGACGCGCACTCAGGTAACGGTGCCGCACACCGTGTACGCGCCGGCCCGCGGTGTCAGCGGCGACGGTGCTGGTCATCGCGCTGATACCCACACACCGCTGAGCGGCCGTTCCGCGGCTCTCTCCGCCGCGAGACTCAACCTCGCACGGCGCGGATGAGCGATCCATGGGCCTTGTCGCCACCCTGACGCCACACCATGAGGGATTGACGCGGCCCTGATGGACCCGCCTGGCCGAGGTCAGGAGAACGTCAGGACCGCGGCGCCCGATGACAGGCGTCCATGCCGTCCGTTCACTCCATCGGCCCGATTTGCGTCACCACACCGTCGACGTCGTCGGGCGGGGGTCTGGATCGCGCTAACAAGGGGCGTCGGTGGCCGAGGTGGTGCACGGTCACGGCGGCCCTTACGACCCGACCCGCCGGGGTGTTGTCCGCATGTCAGATGTGGTGTTCATCGTCCTGATCATCGCCGTGTTCGCCGTCATCGGCGCGGTCGCGAAGGGGGCCGGCCGGCTGTGAGCGCCGACAACCTCGTGGGGCTGATCGTGGCCGCGGCCCTGCTCGGCTATCTGGTGCCGGCCCTGATCTTCCCGGAGAGGTTCTCGTGAGCGGCACCCTCGCGGGCTGGCTCCAGGTGCTGGCGCTGGTGGCGGCGCTGGCCCTCTCCTACCGGCCGCTGGGCGACTACATCGCCCGCGTCCTCACCACGCCCCGGCATCTGCGCGCCGAGCGGCTGGTCCACCGGCTGGCAGGGGTGGACGGGGACGCCGATCAGCGGTGGAGCGCCTATCTGCGCGGGGTACTCGCGTTCTGAGCGGTGTCGGTGTCTTCCTGTACGGATTCCTGCGGCTGCAGAACCACCTGCTGTTGTCGCTCGGCAGGCAGCCGATGCCTCCGGCCCAGTCCTTCAACACGGCCGCCTCCTTCGTCACCAACACCAACTGGCAGTCGTACGCCGGCGAGGCGCCCCTGGGACATCTGGTGCAGATGGCCGGGCTCGCGGTGCAGAACTTCGTCTCGGCGGCGGTGGGCATCGCCGTCCGGGCGCTGTGGCCGACACCAGGCACCCCGGCGGCCGCCGAGGGCCCGCCGCGATCCTGACCCGGAACCTCACTCAGTAGACTGGACCAGCCAGTCCAGTCGAGAGGGGACGTCATGCACAAGGAGCTGACGGCAAAGGGGAAGGCCACCCGGAACCGGATCATCGAGGGCGCGGCCGCGGTGCTGCGCGAGAAGGACGTGTCGATCGCCACCCTCGATGACGTCATGGCGCGCACCCGCACCAGCAAGAGCCAGCTCTTCCACTACTTCCCCACCGGGAAGGACGAGCTGCTGCTGGCGGTCGCGCACTACGAGGCCGACCAGGTCCTGGAGGACCAGCAGCCGTACCTCGGATGCCTGGACTCCTGGGAGGCGTGGCAGCGGTGGCGCGATGTGGTGGTCGAGCGCTACGAGGAGCAGGGCGAGGAGTGTTCGCTGGGTTCGCTGGTCCTCCACCTGGGCCGCTCCACCCCCGGCGCCCGGGATGTGGTGGTCACGTTGATGCGTCAGTGGCAGGCGAGCCTGGCCACCGGCATCCGGGCCCTGCAGACGGCCGGTCACCTGCCCGCCGATCTGGACGTCGAGCGCCGCGCGGCCGCTCTGCTGGCGGGCATTCAGGGCGGCGTGGCGATTCTTCAGTCGACCGGCCGGGCCGACCATCTGCGGGCCGCGCTCGATCAGGGGATCGGGGATCTGCGGCGCGCCGCGGCCTGATCGGGGTGGCGGCGGACGGGCAGGTCACCCCGGCGCCGACGGCGGCGAATGGACTTGCAAGTCCATTTTTTTCTTCGCACAGTGGCATGGCCCCCGGGCGGATCCGGGCGGTGCCCGCGCGTCCGACCTGACCGAGATCGAGGTCGTGCCCCGCGGGACATCGATGGTGCGGGTAACGAGCGTGGCAGGAGCGCGTGATGAGTGGACGGCTGCAGGACAAAAGGGCTCTGGTAACCGGTGCGACCAGCAACATCGGACGGGCGATCGCGGAGAGGTTCGCCGCCGAGGGTGCGTACGTGATCGTGTCCGGGCGCAGCGCCGAGCGGGGCGCGGAGGTCGTCGGCGCCATCCGCGCGCGGGGCGGCCGGGCCGACTTCGTACAGGCGGATCTGGACGGGAGCGCCGCGGCGTCCCGCGCCCTGGCCGAGGCGGCGACGTCGGCTCTGGGCGGGGGCATCGACATCCTGGTCAACAACGCCGGCGTCTACCCCGGCGACAGCACCGTGGACACCGATGAAACGGCCTTCGACCGGGTCTACGCGGTGAATGTGAAGGCGCCGTTCTTCCTGACCGCCGCGGTCGCTCCGGCCATGGCCGAGGCCGGTGGCGGGGCGATCATCAATCTGGGGTCCTGGGTCGCGCGGCTGGGCATCCCCCTCGGCGCGCTCTACAGCTCCACCAAGGGCGCGGTGGAGACCCTGACACGCGCCTGGGCCGCCGAGTTCGGCCCGCGCGGCGTGCGGGTGAACGCGATCTCTCCCGGAGTGGTCCACACACCCGTACCCGGCGAGGTGCACCCGGGCGACGTCATGATGAACGGCACTCCGGCCGGGGGCGTCGGGAGTCCGCAGGCCATCGCACACGCCGCGGTCTATCTCGCCGGTGACGAGGCCGCGTTCGTCCACGGCATCGTGCTGGACGTCGACGGCGGTCGCACCACGGCGGCCGTCATCGCGGCGTAGCGGCCGCGCGGTCGCGGCACGGCGTACGCGCCGTGGCCCGACCCTGATCCGACGAGTGGGCCCGGACCACGGGGCGTCGCGCTAACCTCGCGCGGCGCCCTCGCTCGTCGTCCGGGCGAGGGTGTCCGCCACCGTTGTGCACGCGAGCCGGACCACGGAGCGCAGTTGCGCGTCCGGCGTACCGGCGCGGCTCAGCACGGCCAGCGACTGATTGACGGCGACGACGTACGTGGCGAGCTCGTCGAGCACCTGAGGGTCGGCCGAGGAGTCCGCCAGCGCCTCGCGCACCCGCCGGTGCTGCAGGTCGAGCAGACCGCGCACCTTGGCACCGTTCTCCTCCTTGAGCGTCAGTGACTGCGTGGCGGACTGCGCGATGAGGCACCCGGTGGGGACATCCGGGTCGGCGATGCGGGCCAGGATGACGTCGAAGAACGCCTCCACCGCGCGCACCGGATCACCGGGGTACGCGGCGAGCGCCCGCTCGTACCGGGCGCCGTAGATCGACACATAGCGGTCCAGGCACTGGCGGAACAGCGTGTCCTTGTTGCCGAAGGTGCCGTAGAGGGAGCCGCGCCCGAGGCCGGTGGCGGAGGCGAGGGCATCGAGCGAGGCGTCCGCGTACCCGCGCTGCCAGAACACCCGCATGGCCTGGTCAAGGGCCCTCTCCACATCGAACTGCTTCCGGCCCGACATGCGGCCCACCTCCTGCTTCGCGACTCCACTGTGATCCTACCTACATCTTGGATCGATTGGTCAAAATATGTTTGAACGATCGATCCAAGATGGCTAGCGTGGTGCCCGTGGTTATCGCATTCGAAAAGGCCCGCATGATGATCGACAACATCGCACCGGACATCCGCACAGCGGCTGCGCCACCCGCCGAAGAGCGCCGGGCGCGCGGCGGGTTCTGGCTCGTGGCCGGGGTGTACACCCTGGTCATGCTGGGTGGGACGCTGCCGATTCCGCTGTATGTGTTCTGGGCGCCCCAGATGGGCTTCGGACCGTTCACCACGACGCTGGTCTTCGCCGTCTATGCGTTGGGGACCGTGCTCGCCCTCATGGTGTTCGCCTCGCTGTCCGACGCCGTGGGCCGCCGCCCCCTCCTGATCGCCGCCCTGGTCGCCGCGGCCGCGAGCACCTCGCTGTTCCTCGTCGCCGAGGATGTGGGAACCCTGCTGGCAGCGCGGTTCCTGTGCGGCGTGGGCACCGGCATCTTCACCGCCACGGCGACCGCGGCGCTGGGCGAGCTCGCCGGGGAGGAGCACGCCCGGCGGGCGTCCGTCGTCTCCACTGCGGCGAACATGGGCGGGCTGGGGCTGGGCGCCGTCGTCGCCGGCCTGTTCGCCCAGTACGGCACGGACCCCACGCGCCTGGTGTTCTGGGTCTATCTCGCGAGCCTGGGGCCGGCCCTCCTCGCCCTCGTCGTCACCCCGGAGACCGTCACCGCGCGGCGCCGCCCCACGGTGTCCGTGCGCCGTCCGACCGTCCCCGGCCGGCCGGCGGCGCGGGCCGAATTCCTGCGGGCCGCCACGGCCGTCCTCGCCGCGTTCGCGGTCAGCGGGCTGTTCTCGTCGCTGGTGCCGTCCTTCCTCCGGGAACGGCTGCACGTCCACAATCTCGCGGCCGTCGGCGCGGAGGTCGGACTGCTGTTCCTCATCGCCCTGGTCGCGCAGGTGGCCGCCCCGGCACGGTGGGTCTCCGGGCGCTGGGCGGCGCCGGTGTTCCTCATCGCGGGCGTCGCGGTGTTCGAGACCGGGCTGTGGACACGGTCACTGGTGACGTTCGTCGTCGGCACGCTCCTGGCGGGTACCGGCATCGGCCTGGCGTTCCGCCGTGGCATCGCGGTCACCCAGAGGCTGGCCGACCCGCGGCGCAGGGCGGATCTGCTCGCGACGTACTTCCTGTCCGCCTACACCGGCACGATCGTGCCCACGCTGGCCCTGGGCCTCCTCGACCAGGCCATCAACCAGAACGTGGCGACCCTGATCCTCGCCGTCGCCGTCGTCGCGACGACCCTCGGCGGCGCGCTGAGCCGCCCCGCCACATGAGCGACGGCCACCCCGCACACCCCTCCCGTGAAAGGACATCATCATGACTTCCTCCCCCACTCCCCTGCCCACGCCCGGGGGCCCCGGCTCCGCCGCCCGGGCGCCGGGCCTCCCGGACGGCTTCACCGACACCTTCACCAGCCGCTCCGTCGACACCGGACGCGTGCGCCTGCACGCCGTGACCGGCGGTGAAGGACCCGCGCTGCTGCTGCTGTGCGGCTGGCCCCAGACGTGGTACGCCTGGCGCCTGCTGATGCCGGCGCTGGCCCGGGACTTCCATGTCGTCGCGCCCGATCCGCGCGGTGTCGGACTGTCCGGCAAACCCCTGGACGGGTACGACACCGGCACGCTCGCGACCGACATGGTGGCGCTGATGGAGGCGCTGGGGCATCGGCGGTTCGCCATGGTCGGCCACGACGTCGGGATGTGGACCGGTTATGCCCTGGCCGCCGATCACCCGGACCGGCTCGACCGGCTGGCCGTCGCCGAGGCCGCCATCCCGGGCCTGTCCCCCTCACCGCCGCTGTTCGGCAGCGGGGACGCCAACGACCGCCTGTGGCACTTCGGCTTCAACCGCCTCCCCGACCTCAACGAGCAGTTGGTCAGCGGCCGGGAAGAGCTCTACTTCGGCCACCAGTTCGCCACGAAGGCCGCGAAGGCGCTGCCCGACCACGCCGTCCGGCACTACGTCGACACCCTCGCGGCCGACCCGGAGGCCCTGCGCTCCAGCTTCGCGTTCTACCGTGCGCTGGACACGACCATCGCGCAGAACCAGCAGCGCAAGACCCGGCGGCTGACCCTCCCCGTCCTGACCCTCGCGGGCGCGGAGAACCTGGGCGAGGCGGTCGGCAACACGATGCGGCTCGCCGCGGACGACGTGGAGAGTCATATCCTGCCCGGCTGTGGCCACTACCCCGCCGAGGAGGTCCCGGAGGCGATGCTGGCCGCGCTGACCGTCTTCCTGGCGCCGTACCGGGACAGCTCCATCACTCCGTGAAGGGCGCGGCGAGCACCAGATCCTCCACGGTGGGCACCGAGAAGCCGGGGATATGACGGCGGCCGACCTCGGCGAAGGGGTGCATGAGCTCCGCCATGGGCTTGGTGCGGCACAGCGAGAGGATCGTGTCGATCGCGTTCTTCTTGAACCCCTTCCTGGGGAAGGTGGTGAGCACATCCTCAAGAGCGTCGGACGGGATCTGCTGGAGGTCGTTTCCGGCGAAATCCATACCGGAGCCGACGGAGATCATGGCGATCTCCGGCCTCTTCCGCGTCGCGATACCGACGTTGGTGTGCAGCGCGATCGCGTCCCAGACCAGTTCCGCCCGTTCGGCCGGCACACGTCGTTCCGTCAGGAATTTCCGTGCGGCGTCGGCGCCGTCGACCTCGAAGCGCTCGGTCGGGGTCCGGAACGCCTCGATCAGTCCGAGGTCATGCAAAACCGCGGCGACGAATACGAGTTCCCGGTCGTAGGTGACGCCGCGCCGGTCGAATATCAGAGCGCCGAAGAGATACGTCCGCAGGGAATGATTGAAGATTGTCTCGGAGCACACTTTTTGTGCGTAGGTCACGGCTTCCCGGGCCAGTCCGCTGTCGGGAATGCGGACCCCGGCCACGGTCGAGGGCAGGGTGCCCGGGGTCGACTTCGCCCCCGTGGTGCGTGCGGCGGCAGGCGCGGTGGATGCCGCGGTGGCGAGCGCGGACATCGCTCCCACCGCGGCGATACCGGCGCCATGTTGCAGCATCGTACGCCGGGCGAATTTCTTTGCGCTCTTGTTCTCGTCGGTCATCTGAGGCGCTCTCTCATCGGCGATTGATTTACCGAGAGCCTACGAATGCGCCGTCGAGTCAAACAGCGGCGAGAATGCCAAACAGCTCCCGATTCTCGCCACCTGGGGTGCTCAGAACATGCGGGGCCGGCCCGAGGAGGCCCGGAGTCCCACCGTCGACCGGGAGCTGGACGCCATTGACGAACCGGGCATCGGCACTGGCCAGGAAGGCGATGGCGTCGGAGACGTCCGCGACCCGTGCGGCGACCGTCGAACCGGGGGGCGCGGCGGCGACCGTCTTCCGCGACTTCTCCTCGGTGCGTCCGACCACGATCACGGTGGCGCCCTCGCGGGCGAAACGGTGCGCCGCGGCGGCGCCTCGGCTCGGCCCGCGAAATCGCCGAGACCATCGCCTTCCTCGCCTCGTCCGGGCCGGTTACATCAGCGGCGTGACCCTCCCCATGGACGGCGGCTTCATGGCCCTGGGCCTCGCCGAGCAGTAGCCGACCAGTCCGCACACGGCGGCGGTCAATCAAGGACGACCACCATCTTGCCCTTGCCCTCGCCCGCCTCCATCACGCGATGCGCTTCGTGGATGTCCTCGAATCGGAACACACGCGAGGGCTTCGCCTTGAGGCGGCCCGCCGCCACCTGCTCCGCGATCGCCTGGAGCGGCACATCGGAGAGCGGGAAACCAGGCGTCCCGAACACAAAGCTGCCGAAGAAGGTCAGATGGACGCCGCTTGCCATCTGCAGCAGCGGGTTGAAGTCCCTGATCGGGTCGAGCCCACCGAGCCAGCCCGCCAGGCAGGCGCGGCCGCCTCGGCGCAGCATGGCCAGGGAGTCGAGGATGGTGGTGTTGCCCACCAGGTCGAGCACCGCGTCGAGCCGCTTGGCTTCGGGGATCCGCTCGGAGAGGTGGGGCTCCTCCAACTCGGCTCGCTCCACGCCGAGTTCCTCCAGGAGGGCGAAGCGCTCACGGTTGCGCGAGGTGCCGATGACGCGGGCACCGGCGTTCACCGCGAGGTTGACGGCGGCCTGGCCGAAGGCCGAGGTCGCTCCCCGGATGACCAGGGTCTGCCCCGGGGTGATCTCCAGATTGCGGAACAGGCATGTCCAGGCGGTCGCGTAGGTTTCCGGGATGACGGCCAGCTCGGCCCAGGGCAGGTCGGATTCGATGAGTGCCACATTCGACGCCGACGCCCGGGTGTATTCCGCGTAGCTGCCGTTGATGGTGCGTCCGAGGCCGCCCATCAGCGCGGCGACCTTCGCCCCGACGGGGAACTCACCGCCGGGGCACGATGCCACCAGCCCCAGAGGGCATCCCCCTGGAGGCGCTGGCCGGGCTGGAGTGGGTGTCCTTCCCGCGTGCGGACAGCCCCGCCTGGTACGACGAGCTGACGGCGATCCTGCGCAGCCACGGCCTCGATCCGGGAGTGCAGGCGCCCAAGGGACAGCGGCTGATCGCGGAGGTGAAACTGGCGGCCGTCAGCGCCGGGCGGGCCTTCGCGATGGCTCCACCGGACTGGTCGCAGCCCATTCCCGCGGGAGTGGCGTGGTCGCCGCTGGTCGGCCACCCGCTCCTGCGCCGGACGTGGGCGGTGTGGTCGGCCGATTCACGGCGCCAGGATCTGGGGCGGCTCATCGCCGCGTTCGAGCAGCCGGCCGCCGGATAGTCGACCCCAGACGCGACGCCCCGACGACGGCCTCGCCGCGGGCCGTGTCGCGGGCGGCCGGCGACCAGCGTGTGCGCGCCGCGCTCGGCCACCGCCTCCGCCACGGCCGCTCCGATGCCACTGGTGGCCCCGGTCACGAGCGCGACCCTTCCCCTGCATAAATTTCCCCTGCATGGAGCCGGACGTCATAGCCGGATCCCTCCGCGACGGGCCAAGGGCGTTGCACACGCCCCGGCCGGCGCACACCGGCCGGGCCCCGCGGGGCGGGGCCCGGACGGCATTCTGGTCCGTGCGGCCTTCTCCGCGGGCGGCACGCCCACGATGGCCGTACTTCCACAGCGGCACCCGCGGCCTCGAGGGCGCGGCGGTAGTTCTCACGCTTGGTCAGCACGGTCGACCAGGACGGCCCCGCCTGGACCCCTTCCAGGAGCAGCATTTCGAACAAGTGCCGGTCGTCGTGCGCGGGACGGCCCCACTCCGTGTCGTGACAGGCCGCCATCGCGTCGGAGCTCAGCGCCCACGCGCAGCGGCGGTCGGTCATGTGCCGGTTCCGGGGAACATCTGGACGGGTTCCGGCAGATGCCACGGGTGGGGTGCGATCAGGTCGCTGATGGCCGGTTCGGGGCCCCATGAGCCGGGGGCGTACGGCTGGACCGGCGGTGGGTTCTCCAGGAGCGGCGTGGACGCCCGCCAGATGTGTTCGATGCCGTCGGACCGGGTGAACAGCGACTGGTCGCCCAGCATGGCGTCCAGAATCAGGCGTTCGTAGCCTTCGAGCCCGTTTTCCTCGCAGAAGGAGCCGGCGTAGCAGAAGGTCATCGTCGCCGGTTCGAGCCGCATGGCGGGGCCGGGCTCCTTGGCGAGGAAGGCGGCGGCGATCCACCCGGGGTCCCCGAAGTCGATCACGATCTTGTTGCCGCGGTCCTGCGGCTGATCGGCGAGTTCGGTGGCGAACATCCGCAGGGGCGGCTCGCGCAGTCCGAGGGTGATCACCTGGCGGCGCTGTGCGAGGCTCTTGCCGGAGCGCAGGTAGAACGGGACTCCGGCCCACCGCCAGTTGTCCACCTCCATCCGCAGCGCGGTGAACGTCTCGGTCGACGAATCGGGAGCGACCCCCGGTTCGTCCAGGTAGCCCTCGTACTGGCCGCGCACGACATGTGCGGGTTCGATGGGGCGCAACGCCTCGAAGACCTTGTCCTTCTCATCGCGCAACGGCTGGGCGGCGAGCGAGACCGGTGGGTCCATCGCCACGATGCCGAGCACCTGGATCAGATGCGTGACGATCATGTCGCGGAAGGCCCCGGTGCCTTCGTAGAAGTGGGCACGGCCTTCGAGTCCGAGCGTCTCGGGCACGTCGACCTGCACATAGCTGATGTGGTCGCGGTTCCAGATGGGTTCGAACATCCCGTTGGCGAAGCGGAGGGCGAGGATGTTGTCCACCGACTCCTTGCCGAGGAAGTGATCGATGCGGAAGACCTGGGATTCGTCGAACACGGTGTGGATGGTCTCGTTGAGCGCTTGCGCCGACGCGAGATCGGTGCCGAAGGGCTTCTCCACGATCACCTTCGCGTTCTCCGGCAGGTCCGTGTCGCCGAGCATGCCGATGATGGACGCGAACGCCGAGGGCGGGATGGCCAGGTGGAAGAGTCTGCGTGACGCCCCGCCGAGGGACTCCTCGGCCGCCCGTACGGCCGCGAGCAGCGGGCCCGGATCCTCGGGGTCGGCCGCGCCGAAGGACAGCGACTCCTCGAAGGTCTTCCACACCGGCCCGGTGGGCTTGGACCGCCCGAAGGTGGCCACGGCGTCGTGCGCGAGGGCGCGGAACGCGTCCTCGCTCATGGCCGAGCGAGCCGGTGTCGAGCCCACGATGCGGTAGCCGTCGGGGAGGAGGCCCGCCGTGGCGAGGTGGAACAGCCCGGGCAGGAGTTTGCGCTTGGCGAGGTCCCCCGTGGCGCCGAAGAGCACGATCACATGGTCGTCCGGCCCGCTCATCGCCCACTCCGCTTCTCGGCGTGTCCGCCGAACTCGCTGCGCATGGCGGACAGCACCCGGTCGGCGAACTCGCCGAGGCCCCGGGACGCGAACCGGTCGGTGAGCGCCGTGGTGATCACCGCGGCGGGTACGCCCTCGTCGACCGCGGCCCGTACCGTCCATCGCCCTTCGCCGGAGTCCGAGACGCGCCCGGTGAACTCGTCCAGCTTCGGTGACCGGGCCAGTGCGTCCGCGGTGAGGTCGACGAGCCAGGAGCCCACGACCGAGCCGCGGCGCCACACTTCGGCGACCTCGCCGACGTCGATCTCGTACTGGTACGCCTCCGGCTCGCGCAGCGGGGTGGTCTCCGCGTCCGCCGAGCGCTTGCGCAAGCCGACGTCCGCGTGCTCGATGATGCTGAGCCCCTCGGCGACCGCGGCCATCATTCCGTACTCGACCCCGTTGTGGACCATCTTCACGAAGTGGCCGGCCCCGCTCGGACCGCAGTGGAGATAGCCCTCCGGCGCGGTCCCGTCGCCATGTCTGCTCGGTGTCGGCTCGGCGGAACCGGCGCCGGGCGCGATGGTGCGGAAGATGGGGTCGAGCCGGGTGACGGGCTCCTGCTCGCCGCCGATCATGAGGCAGTAGCCGCGTTCAAGTCCCCAGACCCCGCCCGATGTTCCGCAGTCCAGATAGTGCAGCCGGTGCGGAGTGAGCTGTGCCGCGCGGGTGATGTCGTCGCGGTAGTAGGAGTTGCCACCGTCGATGACCGCGTCGTCCGGGTCGAGGAGCTCGGTGAGCTGATCGAGGGTGGACTGTACGACGGCGGCGGGCAGCATCAGCCAGACGGCCCGTGGCCGCTCCAGCTTCGTCACCAGGTCGCCGAGCGAGTGGGCGGCGACGGCGCCCTCGCTCTCCAGCTCCCTCACCGCGCTCTCGTTGACGTCATAGACCACACAGTGGTGGCCGTCGCGCGTCAGCCGGCGTACGAGGTTCGCGCCCATCCGGCCGAGCCCGATCATGCCGAGCTGCATGGGGGTGTCGGTAGCCATGTGCTCTCCTGTCACGTCATGGCCCGCTCAGCCCGAAGCCACCAGCTCGCGCGCCACGTGCGCGACGCGCTCGGGGGTGAATCCGAACTTCGTGAGCAGTTGTTTGAGGGGTGCGGAGGCGCCGAAGGTGTCCATTCCGACGATGACCCCGCCGTCACCGACGTACCGGTCCCAGCCGAAGGTGGAGCCCTCTTCCACCGCGACCCTTCGTGTCACCGCGGGTGGCAGCACCTGGTCGCGGTACTCCTGCGGCTGACGGTCGAACAGCTCCCAGCACGGCATGCTCACCACCCGAGAGGCGATGCCCTCGGCGGTGAGTTCCTCGTGCGCGGCCAGGGCCAGCGCCACCTCGGAGCCGGTGGCGAGCAGGATCACCTCGGGCTCCCCCCGAGGCGCGTCCGCCAGCACATAGGCACCCCAGGCGACACCACTGGCCGCCGCGAGCCGATCGCGGTCCAGGGTGGGCAGGGGCTGGCGGGAGAGGACCAGCGCGGCCGGCTCCCGGCGGAGGGCGGCGACCACCCGCCAGGTTTCGACGACCTCGTTCGCGTCGGCGGGGCGGAAGACGAGCAGACCGGGCGTGGCGCGCAGCCCCGCGAGCTGCTCGACGGGCTGGTGGGTGGGGCCGTCCTCGCCGACCCCGATGGAGTCGTGGGTGAAGATGTGCACGGTGGGGATCTCCATCAGCGCGGAGAGGCGGATGGCCGCCTTGGCGTAGTCGGAGAAGATCAGGAACCCGGACCAGTACGGGCGGAGCTTCGTCAGCGCCATTCCGTTGGCGACGGCGGCGGACGCGTGTTCCCGGACGCCGAAGTGCAGATTGCGCCCGGACCGGGCACCGGGCTGGAAGTCGCCCGCTCCCCCGAAGGTCAGCCGGGTCTTGGTCGACGGGGTGAGGTCGGCGGAGCCGCCGAGGACCCAGGGCACCGCCTTGGCCACGGCGTTCAACACCTGACCCGACGAGTCGCGGCTGGCCAGGCCCTTGGGATCGGCCGGGAAGGTGGGCAGCGCGCTCTCCCAGTCGTCCGGGAGCTCACGGCGCTGGATGCGCTCCAATTCGTCCGCGAAATCGGGGTACGCAGTGCGGTAGGCGTCGAACATCTTCTCCCAGCCGGTGCGCAACTCGGCACCCCGGGCGCCGATGCCCCGCGCGAACCAGTCGGGCACACCGTCGGGTATGTGGAAGTCGGCGTCGGGTGGCAGGCCGAGTGCGCGCTTGGTGGCTTTGACCCCCTCCGGCCCGAACGGCGCTCCGTGTGCCTTCGGCGAGTCCTCGACCGGTGAGCCGTAGCCGATGTGGCTGTGGACGAGAATCAGGGTCGGGCGCGCGGCCTCGGCCCGGAAGGTGTGGAAGGCGCGGCTGATCCGGTCGAGGTCGTTGGCGTCGGCGATGGTGGTCACGTTCCAGCCGTAGGCCAGGAAGCGGGCGGCGACGTCCTCGGTGAAGGTGATGTCGGTGTGGCCCTCGATGGTGACCTTGTTGGAGTCGTAGATCCAGCACAGGTTGGACAGCCGCAGGTGTCCGGCCAGCGAGGCCGCCTCGGAGGCGACGCCCTCCATCATGCAGCCGTCCCCGGCGAGCGCGTACACATCGAAGTCGAAGAGCGGGAAGTCCGGGCGGTTGAACCTCGCCCCCAGCCACCGGCCGGCGATCGCCATGCCCACGGAGGTGGCGACTCCCTGGCCGAGCGGGCCGGTGGTCGTCTCGACACCGCTCGTCCACCGGTACTCGGGGTGTCCTGGGCAGCGCGAGTCGAGCTGCCGGAAGGACTTGAGATCGTCGAGGGTCACCGCCGGACGGCCCAGCACCTCGTACTCGGGATCGACCGTGCGCACACCGGTCAGGTACAGGAGCGACCAGAGCAGAGCGGAGGCGTGGCCCTCGGAGAGCACGAAGCGGTCGCGGTTCGGCCAGATCGGATCGGCGGGGTCGAAGCGCAGAAACCGCTGCCACAGCGTGTACGCGACGGGCGCCATCCCCATCGGCGTTCCGGGGTGCCCCGAATTCGCCTTTTGCACCGCGTCCATGCACAGTCCGCGGATCGTGTTCACCGACAGTGTGTCCAGGTCGGTCATGGCTACACCGCCCTCCGTGCGCTCGATGGATGTCTGCGCTTGTGCACTGTGTCCACGGGCCTGGCCAATAAGGGCCGGAGCTGAGCGGCGGCCGTGCGATGGGGCGGGTCCGGTGGGGACGGGACCGCCGTGCCAGACACGATGGTGGGGCGTTCGGCCGAGTGTGGGCCATCTTGTCCGCCCACTTCCACCAGCCTAGGCTCGCCCGTATCCACTCTCAACTTCGGCCGCCGGGGCTCCGGTGTGTCCGCGGGCGTGTCCGCAGGCGTGTCCGCAGGCGTGTCCGGTGAGCCACGAACGGGCAGACTGCTCCGAGGCCGCTCGTGCGGGCCCCAGGAGCACGGCTTGGAGGCGCTGGACGGCGTCGATGTGCGCCGCGGTCCAGAAGAACATTCCGATCGCCGCCGCGGCTCCGTGTGCGCCTGTGGTGGTTCCACCCTGGTCCGTCACGGTTCCTCCCTCTGCGTCCGCCGCGCCGAGGTCGCGGCTCGGTGCCTCGATGTGGCGGCCGGTCGCGAGCCCGGTGTCGAACTCGCCCCGCGGCCCGCCGGTACACGACGGCAGCCTGGTCAGGTGTCGGATCGGACGATGGTCGCGAGGACGCCGTTGAAGGCTTCGGTGGAGGTGGGGTGGGTGTAGACGGCGTTGCGGAGCTCGGCCGCCCTGATGCCGTGCCGCATGGCGAGCGCGACGGTGTTGATGATTTCCTGCGCGTCCACGCTGAGCAGCGCGGCGCCCAGGATCTCGTCGGTCTCGGCGTCGAGCACGAACTTCATCATCCCGCGGGTGTCCTCGACGATGTACGCACGCGGCATGGCGGCGATCTCGGCGACCGGCTGGCTCGCGATCCTCACCTGGTGCCCCGCGGCCCGGGCCTGTTTCTCGGTGAGCCCGACGGTGGCCAGTGGCGGGGTGATGAAGACGGTGTGCGGGATGGCGACCCGGTCGTCGGTGGAGCGCTTGCCCTCGCCGAGGAGCTGGTCGAGGACGATACGGCTGTCGTCGAGGGAGACATAGGTGAACTCCGGCCCGCCGTTGACATCTCCGAGGGCGAAGATATGCGGCCGGCTGGTGCGCAGGTGTTCATCGACCTCGACCGCCCCGCGCTCGGTGGTGCGCACCCCGGCGGCCTCCAGCGCCAGATCGCCGATGACCGGTGCGCGGCCGGTGGCGGCCAGGACCGCGTCGGCCTCCAGAGTGTGCTGTCGGCCGTCCTTTTCGTAGACGACGGTCGCCGAGCTTTCGCCGTCCCGGACTTCCATGGTGTTCGCCCCGGTCACGATCTCGATGCCCTCGTCCACCAGGATGCTCTCGGCGACGGCGGCAACGTCGTCGTCCACCAGGCCGAAGACCTTCGGGGCCGCCTCGAGCACGGTGACCTCCGAGCCGAACCGCCGGTAGATGGAGGCGAATTCCATCCCGAGGTAGCCGCCGCCGATGATCGCCAGCCGTCCCGGGAGGATGGTCGTGTCGATCAGGTCGGTGCTGGTCACGGTGTACTGGCTGGACCGCAGGCCGGGGATGTCGAGAACGATCGGCTCCGATCCGGTGTTGATCAGGATCGTCTCGGCGGTGATCGTCATGGGTCCGTCGGCGCACTCGACCCGCACGGTGTGCGGATCGGTGAACGCCGCGGCTCCGGTGAGCACCGTGACGGTGTCCATGCCGTCCAGCGCCTCGTAGTTCTCGCCGCGGAACGCCTTGGTCAGCGCCTGCACCTCGGCGACGGAGCGCTCGTACCACTCCTGTGGGGCGTCCTCCGGGCGGCGCTTGCGGGAGTGGTGGACCAGTGCCTTGGTCGGCACACAGCCGACGTTCGGGCAGGTGCCGCCGTACATCTTCGCCGACCGCTCGACCATCACCACGCGCCGTCCGAGCTTGCCCAGCGTCGCGGCCACCGTCTTGCCGCCCTTGCCAAAACCGATCACGAGCAGGTCGGCTTGAAGGCGTCGGTTCGTGGTGCCCATGGTCGCTCCCCTTCTCGGCAGAGAGATGGAATCGATTCGGGATCGGGTCGGGGTCGATTTCGGAATCGGATCGGGGTCGATTCGGAATCGGATCGGGGGGCGCTTCGGGGGCGCTGCCTCCGTCATTTCAACGGCACCACCAACACCGCGGCCCCGCAACTGGCCGCCTCCGGCGCCATCGCGCACCCTGGAGGCAGGCGGAACCGGAGGAGAATGCCATGGCCCGACCGATAGCAGCGCTCTTCGACATCGACGAAACGCTGGTGCACACCGGAGGCTCGGGAAAACGGAGTTGGGCCTGGGCGTTCGACCGGTTGCACGGTGTGGCCGCCGATATCGGGGACCACACGTCGGCCGGGGAGACGGATCCGCAGGTCGGCCGGAAGACCTTCCGGGCCGTGCTCGGCCGCGAGCCCAGTCACGATGAGATGGCCCGCCTCTACGCCGCGTATCTGTGGCATCTGTCGGAGGACATCCGGGCGTCGGAGGGGTATCGCGTCCTGGACGGTGTCGAGGACACCCTGCGGCGGATCACGGACGCGGGGATCATCCTCGGGCTGATCTCCGGCGCGATGGAGGGCGCGGCCAGGATCAAGATGGAACCGGGCCAACTGGGCCGCTATTTCGTCTTCGGCGCCTACGGCTCGGACTCCCCGGACCGGGCGGAGATCACCCGCCTGGCGATGGCCAAGGCCGCCCGGCTGCACGGACACGATCTGGGCCGCTCCGACGTCTACGTGGTCGGGGACACCCCGCGCGACATCGAGGCCGCGCGCGCGGCGAACGCGACCGCGGTCGGGGTCGCCAGCGGCCACTACACCGCCGAGGAGCTGCGGGCCGCCGAGGCCGACCACGTACTCACCTCGCTGACCGAACCGTTCCCGCACATCTGAGCCGGGAACGAGCGGGCCGACCACCGCCCCCCGCCCCGCCCCCCCGGTTCAGCTCGCCGACTCGTGCGCGGCTTCCTTGCCCTGGTCGTAAGCGGCCCGCGCCTCCAGTACCTCGTTCATGTGACGCATCGACCAGTCCGTCAGCGCCAGCAGCGGCCCGCGCAGGGTCACGCCCAGTTCGGTGAGCTCGTACTCGACCCGGGGCGGGATCTCCGGATGGATGGTCCGACGGACCAGACCGTCCCGCTCCAGGGCGCGCAGCGTCTGCGTGAGCATCTTCTCGCTCACCCCGTCCAGCCTTCTGCGCAGCGCGGTGTACCGCTTGGCGCCGGAATTCGCCAGTTCACCGAGGACGAGCACGGTCCACTTGTCGCCGATGCGGTCGAGGACATCGCGGGACGGACAGCCTCCGTGCGCCGCGGAGTGGCGCCGTACGACATCATCGCCACCGGGCGGGACACCGACCGGCTGGCCGATCTGGCCGAGCGGGGCGTCCTGGTGCGGCAGGCCGACTTCGCCGATTCCGCGGGCCTCACCGAGGCGTTCAAGGGTGCGCGGAAGGTCCTGCTCGTGTCGACGACCACCGTCGGCGAGCGGTTCGACAACCACACCCGTGCCATCGACGCGGCCAAGCGGGCCGGTGCCCAACTGATCGCCTACACCAGCACGCTCAACGCGCACTCCGCGAACATGATCTTCGCCGACGCCCACTCGAAGACCGAGCGGTATCTGCACGACAGCGGCGTGCCCTGGGTCGTGCTGCGCAACGGCTGGTACCTGGACAACTACACGTCCCAGGTCCCGCTCTATCTGCAGACCGGAGCCGTGCCCGGCAGTGCCGGTACCGGCCGGGTCAGCGCCGCCTCGCGACGCGACTACGCGGCGGCCGGGGCCACCGTTCTGACCTCCGAAGGCCACGCCGGATCCGTGTACGAACTGGGCGGGGACACCGCCTTCACCCTCACGGAGCTGGCCGCCGCGCTGTCCACCGCCTCGGGCCAGGGGGTCGTCTACCACGACCTCCCCGTCGAGCAGTACCGGAGTGCGCTGCTCGGCGCCGGGCTGCCCGCCGAAATGGCCGAGGTCCTCTCCGACTCGGACCTCGGGCTCAAGCGCGGCGAGCTCTTCACCGCCTCCTCGGACCTGCGCCGCCTGATCGGTCGGCCCACGACCACCCTGGCCGACGCACTCACCGAGGCTCTCGACTCCTGACGTCGCGGCTGCGGTACGACGGCCGGCCGCAATCGGCCGCACGTCGTACCGGACCACAGAGTTCCCACAAGAACGACTTCTACGTTCCTGCCCCGAACCCCCGAACCCCCGAACCCCCGAACCCCCGAACCCCCCGGAAAGATCAGAGAAGGGATGCGTCTTCCGCGATGTTGACAGAGATGACGCGGCCTTCCGCCTCGGTCGGCAGGCCACGGCAGCACAACCCCCTCCCCCAGGCCCGCAGCGGCCACGAGGCGCTGGTGCTGCGCCTGCTGCGCGAGCACGGCCCGCTGACGCGCGGTCAGTTGGGGGCGCTGTGCGGCCTGGCCCGCACCACGGTGTACGACGTCGTCGGAGCGCTCATGGTCTCCGGCACCGTCGTCGCCTCGGTACCGGCGGCGACCCGCCGCAAGCGGGGCCGGGGCTCGTCCACACCGCCACCGCCCTCGGCGCCATCGCCCTGCTCCAGCGGCAGTCGCCGGTGCCGCCCCGCTACTCCGTCCATCGCGCGGGGATGACCGCGCCCGGGTGAGGGGCGCGGCGTGGTGGTCGCGCGGGCGGGCGCTCCGCCCACGCCGCTCCGGGCGGTCCGCTCGGTGTGGAGACACGCGTCATGACGATGATTTGATCGGTCTCCTCGGACGGACTCGTTCGGACGCCGCGAGACAGGGGTGAGCATGGCAGGCAGGGACGGGCGAGTGCCCATGCCCGACGATGACGCGGCCATACGGCCGTGGCCCCAGCGCACGGACGGCGAGCGCCTGCCTGCCGGGGAGGCGCCGTGAAGCTGTCCACCCGTATCGCCCTCGCGGTCGGCGTGAGCGTGCCCCTGCTGGTGCTGGCCTCCGGCTGGCTGCTGCTGCATCTGGTCACCGATGACCTGCGTGTGCGCCAGGACTCCCAGTTGCGCGCCCGCGCGACGGTCCTCGCCAAGAACGCCAAGGCGTACCTGGAGGTGGCCGGGAGCGACCGCCCGGTCATGGAGCAGGCCCGGCAGCGGCGGCTGGTCAACTCCGCGCGGGACGTGGGCGTCCGGCTGACCGCGCCCGGGGCCCCCGGGGGCACGATCACGGCCGGTCCGCAGCCCGATCCGTTTCCCTCGCTGCCCCGCGGTGCGCCGAAGCCGGTCACCGTGACCTCCGGCGACACGGACTGGCTGGCCCTGTCGCTGCGTATCGGTGCCGCGAAGAAGGGCAACTCACCGCCGAATCTGTGGCTGTTCTCGCCGGACACCGCCGAGGAGGAGCTGGCGCTGGTGCGTCGGCGGGTCGTGCTCGGGGCGCTGGTTGCCGCGCCCCTGGCCGGGGCCACCACCTGGGTCATCGCCACCCGGGCGGTCCTGCCGCTGCGGCGGCTGCAGCGGCGTACCAGCGGCCTGGACCCCAGGACCAGCGCCGCGCGCCTGGAGCACACCCCGACCCGTATCGCCGAGGTCGACGACCTGGCGTACACGCTGCAGACGGTGCTCGCCCGCTACGACGAGCAGGTCGAACGCACCGGGGAGGCGCTGGCCACCGCCCGCGCCTTCGCCGCGACCGCGTCCCACGAGCTGCGCACCCCGCTGATGAGCATGCGCACCAACATCGACATCCTCACCGACCACCCCGGCCTGGATCCCGGCGACCGGGCGGAGGTGCTCGAGGACCTGGGGCGCGAACACGCCCGGCTGCTCGGGTTGCTCGTGATGCTCAGGGCACTCGCGCAGGGCGACCTGGTCGAGGCGGACGCGTTCGCGTCGCTGGACCTGGCGGAGCTGGTGGACGCGTCGGTCTCCGACCTGCGGCGCACCCACGCGGGCGCCGAGGTGTCCGTGCGCACCACCACCGGGCTGCTGGTGCACGGCTGGGAGGAGGGGCTGCGCTCGGCGGTGGACAACCTGCTGACCAACGCCTGGGTCCACGGCCGCGCCGCCGACGGTACCGCCCGCATCGAGGTCACCCTCCGCGCGTCCCGCGACCCGCATGACCCGGCCGCGGTGCTCACCGTGGACGACTACGGCCCCGGCATCCCTCCCGAGCGCCGCGAGGAGGTCTTCCAGCGGTTTCTGCGGGGCCCGGACAGCCCCGGCTCCGGCCTCGGCCTGACCCTGGTCGCCCAGCAGATCGACCTGCACCGGGGCCGGATCGCCGTGCTGGACCGGCCCGACGGACGGCCCGGGACACGCTTCGAGGTGCGGCTTCCGGCCACCGACGTCCGGGACGTGGAGAGCACCCTGCTGCTCCTGCGCCGGGACTGGCTGACCGGCCGCCACCAGCCGGCGCCCACCTCCGAAACCCAGGTGTGAGCCGCGGGGACAGCGAGCGCGGTCCCGAGCAGGGCCGTACGGCCGCCATCTGCCGCGCCATGGAGCTTCGCGGCCGCTCACCCCTTCATCGCGGCCGCTCACCCTTCATGACGTTGACGAGCAGTTCGCAGAAGGCCGCGGGTTGTTCCAGCGGTGCGAGATGTCCCGCGCCCGGGATGACCACCACTTCACCCGCGCCCAGCTCACGCGCCAGATGCTCGCCCCCGTGGAAGAAGTCGGGCATGTCGCGCTCGCCGACGCCCACCACGGCCGGGATACGGAGGGTGCGCAACGCGGCCGGGTCCTCGTCCAGCGGGTCCGCCGCCCGCGCCGGTTCGCCATGGGTGAGCTGGGACCGCAACTGGTCGCGCAGCATGCGGGCCGCGTGGGCCCGTGCTTCGCGGGGTGCGTCCGCCGCCGTCCAGGCGTCGACCCCTGCCCGTACGGCGGTGTCGATGTCGCCGGCGTCCAGTGCCGTTCTCTCGATGTCCCACGCCCACCGCAGGCGAGGGGAAGGGGGTTGGTCATGGGGGCGGTAGCCCACCAGGACCAGGCCCGCCACTCGGCCGGGTGCCGTGACGGCCACCTGGAGCGCCACCAGCGCCCCGAGCGAGTTCCCGGCCAGCACGAAGCGGTCGACCCCGAGGTGGTCGAGCGTGTCGAGCACGTCCGCCCAGGGTGCCACCACGCGCTCGTCGGGCACGAGCGCCGCACCGTGGCCGGGCAGGTCCAGGGCGATCGCCCGGACGCCGGCCTCGGCGAGCAGCGGAAGGTGCGCCCGCCACATGGTGCGATCCGTGGGCCGGGCGTGGAGCAGGACGACGGCGCGCCCGTGGCCCGCCTCGTCACAGGGCAGCAGCATGGATCGGCCTTTCGCCGGTGAAGGTGCTCAAGGGGGGCCGGCTTCGCGGGCGTGGCCGTCATACGGCGCCGGTGAGCTCGTCGATCTCTTCGCCGCTCAGGCGCAGTTGCGCCGTGGCCAGGTTGTCCTCCAGATGGGCCACCTTGGAGGTGCCGGGGATGGGCAGCATGGTCCCGGACCGGGCCAGCAGCCAGGCGAGCGCGACCTGGGAGGGGGTGGCACCGTGTGCGGAGGCGATGCGGTCGACCGGTCCGCCGGGCCGGGTGAGCCGGCCGGCGCCCACCGGGGCCCAGGGGATGAAGCCGATGCCGTGGCGGGTGCAGTGGTCGAGCACGTCGGCGGAGCCGCGGTCGGTGAGGTTGTAGCGGTTCTGGACGGTGGCGATGTCGGCGATCCGTCGGGCCTGCTCGATCTGGTCGACGGTCACCTGGGACAGGCCGATCGCGACGATCTTTCCTTCGTCCTGGAGCGCCCTCAATTCACCGACCTGGTCCTCCAGCGGGACCTTCGGGTCGACGCGATGCAGCTGGAACAGGTCGATGTGGTCCAGGCCGAGGCGCCGCAGGCTCATCTCGGCCTGCTGGCGCAGGTATTCCGGGCGCCCGACCGGCGGCCATGCCGCGGGGCCCAGGTGCACCGGTCCCTGATCGGTCTCGATCACGTCGGGGCCGTTGCGGGTGAGACCGGCCTTGGTCGCGATGAGGACGTCGTCCGGGTACGGGTAGATGGCCTCCCGGATGATCTCCTCGCTGACGTGCGGCCCGTAGGAGTCGGCGGTGTCGATCAGTTGGACGCCGAGTTCGACGGCGCGGCGGATCACGCGGAGGCACTCCTCGCGGTCGTCGGGTTCGCCCCATACGCCGAGCCCGGTGAGTCGCATGGCACCGAAGCCCAGACGGGCGACCTCCTTCCCGGCGATCTCGAAACTGCCGGTGGCGTGGGCGAGGGATGCGGTCACGAGTGGAGGTTTCCTTCCTGTGTGGTAGTGCTCCGTTCGGCGGAAACGGTGCTCTGCTCGGCGGAAACGGTGCTCTGCTCGGCGGAAGCGGCGCTCTGCTCGGCCGACCGGCGCAGCAGGATCAGGCCATCGCCGCTGGCGCTGCCGGGTTCCGCGCTGTAGACGGACAGGTGCTGTCCCGGGGCGCTGGTGACGGCCAGCGCTTCGAAGTGCAGATGGAGTTCACCGACCCGCGGATGCCGGAAGTGCTTGTCCTCGTGGGTGCGTGGGCGGACCTCGTAGCGGGCCCACAAGGTGGCGAACGCGGGACTGCGCACGCTCAGCTCGCCGACGACGCGTTCGATGCGCTCATCGCCCGGGAACCGCGACGACGACGCCCGCAGATTGTTCACCGCGGTCTGCGCCGCCTTCTCCCAGTCACCGTAGAACTCCTGGGCGAAGGGATCAAGGAAGATCATCCGGAGCAGGTTGTCGTACCGGGCGAAACCGCGGTACAGCTCCCGCGCCATCGCGTTCGCGGCGAGGACGTCCTGGGCCGCGCCGACGACGAAGGCGGGCACGTCGTGCATGCCGTCCATCAGCCGCCGCAGCTCGGGGCCGACGGTCGCCGCCGAGGACACGGACGGTCCGAGGACGGGCAGGCCGAGCCGGAACAGATGCGCGGCCGCCGCGTCGTCGAGCCTGAGCGCCCGGGCGATCGCCTGGAGCACCTGCTCGGACGGGTGCCGCTCACGGCCCTGCTCGAGCCGGATGTAGTAGTCCGTGCTCACACCTGCGAGCAGCGCCACCTCATCCCGCCGCAGACCGGGAACCCGGCGGGAAGGGTCATCGGGGAATCCGACCTCGGGCGGTGCGGTCATCGCGCGGCGGGCCCGCAGATACTCACCGAGTCTGTTCTCGCTTTCCACACCGACCAGGCTAATCAGGACAAGGGAGCCGCGGGTGGGTGCGATGCACCCACCCGCAGGTCAGCGGCTCCCTGCGCCGAGGTCAGTCGAGGGTGGCGCGGGAGCGTATTCTGCCGGGCGTGTCCAAGGTGACGATCGCGGACGTGGCACGCGCGGCGGAGGTGTCGACCGCGACGGTGTCCAACGTGCTCAACGGCACGGGCCGGGTCTCGGAGCCGACGCGGGCCCGGGTGAAGGCGGTGGCCGGTGCGCTCGGCTACGGTCCGGCGAGCGGCGGCGGGCGCACCCTGGGGCTCGCGGTGACCGCTCATGGTGAGAGTGCGTGGGACTTCGCGAGCGTGCCGTATTTCGCCCAGGCCATCAGCGCGGCCACCATCGCCGCCCATCGGCGTGGCTACGCGCTGATGGCGATGCCCTCGGGGCCCGCCGAGCACATGTGGCGCACCCTGCCGGCCGCCGGGGTGGTGCTGGTGGACAGTCCGCCCAGCGACCCCGTGGTGCGGCTGCTGCGCGCTCGCGGTCTGCCGTTGGTGTTCGACGGCCGTCCCGGCGAGCTGCGGGCGCGGGAGACCTGGGTCGACACCGACCACGAGGCCATGACCCGCCGCGTCCTGGAGCATCTGGCCGGGCAGGGCGCGGAGCGGATCGCGCTGATCGCCGGGCCCACGCAGGAGTACTACACCCGGGCGAGCGTGACGGCCTACCGGCGGTGGTGCTCGAGCACCGGTGTGCGGCCGTGTGTTGTCCCGTTCGCCGAGGACGGCTCCGAGGGGCCGCGGCTGGATGCCCTGTTGACCGGGGACGGCAGGCCGGACGCGGTGTTCGGCCTGTATGACCCCTGCGGCCGTCAGGTCCTTGAGGCGGCCGCGCGGTGCGGTCTTTCGGTGCCGGACGACCTGATGGTGGTGTGCAGCAGCGAGGATCCGGCGTACGGGCGCACCACCCCGCCCGTGTCGACGGTGTCGCTGGCCCCGGAGCAGGCCGGTGCGGCGGCCGTCGACGCACTGGTGAGCCTGGTGGAGAACCCGCGGCACACGCCGCCGCCCGTGGTGATCGAGACCCGTCTGGAGGTTCGGTCCTCCTCGAAGCGCCGGTCCCGCCGGCACACGTGATGACAAAGGTCCCGGGCCCCGAAGGTCAGGATTCCGTTGCCGTGATGTCGAGGGCGGCGAGGAAGGCGGTGGCCGCCGGTGTGCGGCTGAAACGGCTCCAGATGACGTACTCGACGCGGGCCGGGGCGTCGGCGACCTCGATGGTGACGACACCGGCGAGATGGGGCACATAGGCGGAGGGGAGCATGGCCACGCCGAGGCCCGGCCCGACGAGTCGGGCGATGAAGTGCGCGCTGGTCACTTCGAAGGCGACATCACGGCCGAGCCCGGCGGCGTCGAAGGCCAGGTCGGACTGGGCGCGTCCGGCCGTCCCGGCCGGAAGGTCCACGAACACCTCGGAGGAGAGCCTGCGCAGGTCGACCTCCGATTCCCCGGCGAGTGGATGGTCCGGTGCGACCACGGCGACGAGCCGGTCCCGCGCGAGTTCGTGGGCGGCGACGCCTTGGGGTCGCGCCGTCGTGGGCAGCCCGAGGAACGCCACGTCGATGGCGCCTTCCTTGACCTGTTCGACGAGGTCATCGCTGGCGGCCACCCGCAGGCTGATGCGCACCTGTGGGTAGCGCTCCCGGAAGTCACGCAGCGCGCTCGGGATATCGACCGCGGTGACGGTGGAGATCACGCCCACGGCGAGCCGCCCCCGCACCTCTCCGACGGCCGCGGCCACCTCGGCGGCCGCGCGCTCGGCGGCGTCCAGACACTGACGGGCGGCCGGGAGGAACGCCTCACCGGCCGGTGTCAGCCGCACCCGGCGGCTGGTGCGCTCGAAGAGTCTGGCGCCGAGTTCCCTTTCCAGGCGGGCGACTTGATGGCTGAGGGCGGACTGGACGACCAGACATCGTTCGGCGGCCCGGGTGAAGCTGTTCGTCTCGGCGACGGCGACGACGTACCGCATCTGCTGAAGCTCCATGGACCCATCGTGAATGAAGATGGATGAGGTGAAAAACATGTATTGGACTCATTGATTACCGCTCGATGAGACTGCCAGGCATGACACGTCACATCACACGGGCGGTCTCCGGGGGAGCCGGCGGTATTCGCCACGGAAATCTGCCACGCACCGCCCTGACGGCGCTCGCGCCCTCGGTGTGGGGCACGACCTATGTCGTCACCACCGAGCTTCTCCCCCACGGCCACCCACTGTTCGCGGGACTCCTGCGCGCGTTGCCCGCCGGACTGATCGCGCTGGCGATCACCCGCACTCTGCCGCGCGGAGCCTGGTGGGGGAAGGCGGCGGCGCTCGGGGTGCTGAACATCGGGCTGTTCCTCCCGCTGCTGTTCATCGCGGCCCAACGCCTGCCGGGCGGCGTCGCCGCGACCCTGGCGGCATCCCAGCCGCTCGTCGTCGCCGTCCTGGCCGTCACCGTGCTCCACGAGCGGCTGTCCGCCCGCCGCCTGGTGTGGGCTGTGGCGGGCGTCGTCGGCGTCGGCCTGGTGGTGATCGGACCGGACGCGGCACTCGACACCGTCGGAGTCGTGGCGGGCCTGGCCGGCGCGGTCACGATGGCGCTCGGCGTGACGCTCACCAAGCGCTGGGGGCGCCCCGCCGACGTCGGTCCCACCACTTTCGCCGGCTGGCAACTCACCGCGGGCGGTCTGTTTCTGCTGCCCCTCGCCTTCCTTGTCGAGGGATCGCCTCCCGCGATCGACGCGGCCGCCGCCCTCGGCTACCTCTGGCTGGGGCTGGTCGGCGGTCTGATCACCTACGCCCTGTGGTTCCAGGGCATCACCACCCTGCCCGTCTCCGCCGTCGCGGTTCTCGCCCTGCTCTCGCCGCTGGTCGCCGCCGTTCTCGGCGCCGCCCTGCTCGGCCAGACACTCGGCCCGATCCAACTCGTGGGATTCGCGCTCTCACTCGCCGCGATCGTCGCGGGACAGCTTCCGCCCCGCACCCGCTCGCACGACTCCGTTTCCACCCCCACACCGGAAGGGACACGTCAATGAAGATCGCCGTCGTCGGAGCCGCGGGCATGGTCGGCTCGCGCGTCGTCACCGAAGCCACGCGCCGGGGCCATGAGCTCGTCGCGGTGTTCCGCAAAGAGCCGCCCGCCGTCCTGCCACCCGGGGCGACCGCCGTCGAGGGCGACGCGAACGACCCCGGCCATATGAGCCGGCTGTTCGCCGGAACCGACGCGATCGTGGCCGCGACCCGCCCCGCCCCCGGCCACGAACACACCGCCGTCACGACCACGACGGCACTGCTCGCCGCGGCCGCGACAGCCCGGACCCGCATACTCGTCGTCGGCGGCGCCGCACCCCTGCGGATCCCGGGACACCCCGACCGGCTCGTGATCGACAGTCCGGACCACGTGCCACCGGCGTTCCGCGCCATCGCCGCCGCCAGCGCCGCGCAGTTGGACGCCTGCCGAGCGCACCCGGCCGACTGGGTCTATCTCAGCCCGCCCGCCGTCCTCGAACCCGGAGCGCGCACCGGAACCTACCGACGCGGCACCACGACCCTCATCACCGGGGCCGACGGCGCGTCCCACATCTCGGCCGAGGATCTCGCCGTGGCCGTCCTCGACGAGCTCGAGAACCCGAGCGAGGACGAACACTTCACCGTCGGCTACTAGACGCGGCGAGCTACTGGACGCGGCGAGCTACTGGACGCGGCGGGCTACCAGGCACGGCGAGCTCCTGGACCCGGCGAGGCAGGGCGGTATGCCCGGTGGACAGGCGGTCAGCCCTGGCAGCCACAGGCGGCATGGCGGTCGTGCACGGAGGCGAGGGAGGCGGGCCGGGCCGCGAACGAGGTGGCGGAGGCCGGGGCGCCCGGCTGATCCGCGTCCCAGACGCGCCTGCCGCCCGCCAGTGTCAGACGCACCTTCGTACCGGTGATGTCCTTGACCGGCACCCGCGTCACATCCCGGTCGAGCACGATCACATCGGCGGCCCGGCCCGGGGTGAGCACACCGGTCTCGCGGTCGATACGGAGCTGATGGGCCGAGCCCGCCGTGTGCATGCGCAGGCTGGTGGCGCGGCTGATGCCCTCCCGCTCCGGGTACAGCGCCCCGTCGTCGCCCTTGCGGTCGATCGCGGTGCGGATCTGGTTGAAGGAGTCGAGCGGGTCCACCGGCCAGTCCGATCCCCCGGCCAGCGCCGCGCCGTGCCGCTCCAGGCTGCGCGCCGGATACATCAGCCGGTGGCGGTCCGGGCCGATGTAGGGCAGGAGGGCGTCCACCGTCCACACATCGCGCATCGCCCACTGCAACTGCATGCAGGCCACCACGCCCAGCGGCGCGAAGCGCCGGTAGTCGTCCGGGTGCACCAGCTGCAGATGGGCGATGGTGTGCCGGTTGCCACGGCGGCCGTTGGCCCGTATCGCCGCCTCGTAGCCGTCCAGCGCGGTGCGCACCGCGCGATCACCGATGGCGTGCGCGTGCAACTGCCAGCCGGCCCGGTCCAGTACGGCCGCCAGGCGCCCGTACTCGGTGGAGGTGACGTACAGGTCGCCGCGGTTGTCGGTGGGCCTGCCGTGGCCGTCGAGGTACGGCTCCAGCAGCGCGGCGGACTGCGCGGGGTTTTCGATCACCCCGTCGAGGAAGACCTTCGCGGTCCCGAAGCACAGGCCCGGCACCTCTGCGTACTTGGCGCGCTGCTCGTCGACGTAGGCCAGCGCGGCCTTCGGGTCGCGGATGAGGTCGAGGTCCAGGCGCAGCGCCGGGATGACCCGCTGGAGCAGCCGGTCCGAGTCGGCCAGGTCGGCGTAGGTGCCCAGTCCTTCGGTCCGGGTGGCCGCGTCCATGTACGTGGTGATGCCGCTGGACGCCGCTTGGCGGAGCGCCTTCGCCTCGGCGGCGAGCAGCGTGTCCCGGTCGGGCGGCGGAATCACCCCCTCGACGATGTCCTGCGCGGTGTCCTTCAGCAACCCGGACGGCGCTCCGGCCGAGTCGTGGACGATGCGGCCCCCGGCCGGGTCCGCAGTGCTCGACGTGATCTTCGCCAGCTCCAGGGCGCGCTGGTTGACCCAGGTGTTGTGGGCGTCCGAACCCCTGAGCGCGATCGGCCGGCGGGTCGGCAGCGCGTCCAGGATGCGGTGGTGGGTCTCGGTCCCGGCGGGCAGGCCGACCGGGTTCCAGTCCTCCACCACCAGCCATCCGTCCGGCTCCTGGTCCTTGCTCGCGTTCAGGAACTCGGTGAGCTTCGCCTGGAGTGCGGCGACGGTGAACGTCTCATTGCCCAGGGACGGGTTGAGGGTGCGCGACCCGGCCTCCAGGCAGTGCGCATGCGCATCGATGATCCCCGCCATGACGGTGCCACCGCGGGCGTCGACGAAGTCGGTGTCCCTCCCGGCCAGCCGGCGCACCAGGGACGCCGGGCCGACCGCGAGGATCTTCCCGTCCCTCCCCACGGCGATGGCCTCCTGCTGCGGCACATACGGCAGACCGGTCAGCACCCGCCCACCGTGGATGATCGTCGCGGCCGAACGGCGGGATCCCGACGAGCCGCGGGATCCGGACGAGGGGCGGCCGGAGGCCGCGAACGCGTCGGAGGCGCCCAGGCCGAGGGCACCCGCGACACCCGCTGCGCCCACGGCCGACAGAAGACGACGGCGCGCCAGGTCAAAGCCCATGCTCACTCCCTGAGTGTGATGAGGTAATGACGCGTCAGCCTTCGTGATTAAGCACATAAGCACCAGCCGCCCGGAGCTGCGGATATGGCCCGTGGACGGGGGCATCAGCAACGAATTCCGTCGTTGTCCGCCCGGTCAGGCACACGGTTATGGCTGTTTCAGGACCAGGACATCTCGCCATCGCGGGAGACGAAGCGTCCGGTGCCGGCGCCTCGCTCCTCGGTGGCGAGGGCGACGATCGCGTCCGTGCCCTCGGTGACGGTTTGGGGGCCGCTGTGCCCGTTGAGATCGGTCGCGGTGTATCCGGGGTCGGCGGCGTTGACGCGGATGCCCTCGAGCCCCTTGGCGTACTGCGTGGTCAACATCGTCAGCGCCGCCTTGGAAGCGGTGTAAAGCGGCACGACGACGCGCGACTCGGCCCGGGCGGGGTCGTGGGTAAGAGCGAGGGAGCCCATGCCGCTGCTGACGTTGACGATCACAGGGTCGTCCGAGCGGCGCAGCAACGGCAGGAACGCGGTGGTGGTGCGGATGACGCCGATGACATTCACGTCGAGGACGGCGCGGGCGTCGGCGGCGGTGAGGTCGCCGGGGTCGCCGGCGGGGCCGTGGACACCGGCGTTGTTGATCAGGACGTCGATCCTTCCCTCGTGTGCGGCGACGTTCGCGGCCGCGGCGGCCACGGACGCGTCGTCGGTCACGTCGATGGGGACGTGGCGTGCGCCGAGCGCGGCGGCGGCCTCCTCGCCCCGCTCCCGGTCGCGGGCTCCGACGAGCACGGTGTGGCCGCACTCGATCAGGCGGCGGGCGGTCTCACGGCCGAGCCCCTTGTTGGCTCCGGTGATGAAGGTGATCGTCATGCGTTCGATACTGGTCCCGACCGAGGAGGCGGACCAGGGAGACTTCGACGGTAGGAAGACCAGTACCACCCTCGCGCCGACCCGCACGACCGGGGATGAAGGAGGATGGCGAGCATGCCGACGACCCCCGGAACCGGACTGGGCGCGATGATCCGCACCTGGCGGGACCGGCTGCCGCCGTCGGCCGCCGGACTGCCGGTGGCCCGCGGGCGCCGGGCGGCCGGGCTGCGGCGCGAGGAGCTGGCCGATCTGGCCGGGGTGTCGGTCGACTACATCGTGCGCCTGGAGCAGGGGCGGGCCACGACACCCTCGGTGTCGGTGGTGGCGTCCTTGGCGCGCGCCCTGCAGTTGTCCACCGCCGAGCGGGATCACCTGTACCGGCTGGCCCAGCTCGCCCCGCCGGAGGACGGCGCGATCTGCGACCATCTTCCGCCCGGTGTGCAGCGGGTGCTCGCCCGGCTCGGGGACGTGGCGGTTGCCGTGTTCGCGGCGGACTGGCAACTGGTGTGGTGGAACCATGGGTGGGCCGCCCTTCTGGGCGACCCTTCCGCCTCGCCGCCGCGGCTGCGCAACTTCGCGCGCGACAGGTTCCCGGTGGACGCCGGTCCCGCCCACCTCGCACGGTGGCCGGTGACCGAGGCGGACCGCGCCGCCACCGACGCCGCCGTCGTCTCCGACCTGCGCCGCGCCACCGGCCGCTTTCCCCAGGACAGCCGCTTGGCCGCGCTGATCCGCGAGCTGAACGCGGGCAACCGGAGGTTCGCCGAGCTGTGGACGACCGGAGAGGTGGCCGCGCACCGCGAGGACCACAAGACGATCGACCACCCGTCGGTGGGCCCGTTCACGGTGGACTGCGACACCCTGACCGACGGCGACTCCGAACTCAAGATCGTCATCATGACCGCCATGCCCGGCAGCGAGGACGAGACCAAGCTCCGGCTCACCACCATCGCCGGCCCACCGGCCACCACGCACGGCTGATCCGGCCTGCGCGTCGATCGGCCGACCGCATGTGCGCGGCCGACCGGCTGCGTCTGCGCGGCGGAGCTGACGGCTATCGGCGTTGCTCCCAGGCGGCCCGCGTGAGTTCGTACTCGACTTCGCCGTGCTCGGAGCCTTCGATCGCCTCCGGCCAGTCCCCGGTGAAGTTCCGGAGGAACGACAGGCCCGCCTTCTCCATCACCCGCCGCGAGCGGGTGTTCACCGCCATGGTGTCCGCGGTGACCCGCTCCACCCCGAGGTCCGTGAAGCCCTTGTGGATCAGGGCCCGCGCTCCTTCCGCGGCGTAACCCCTGCCCCAGGCGGCCTTGTTCAGCCGGTAGCCGAGTTCCACCACGGCGGGGCTGTGGTCGTCCAGGGGGCGGAACTCGAACCAGCCCAGGAAGGTTCCGGTGGCCTTCTCCTCGGCGGCCCAGTAGCCGCGGGTGCCGAAGCACGGGTGGTCGTGGAGAAGGCGTGGCAGGATCTGGGCGTGGACCCTCTCGCGGCTCGTCGGCTTGCCGCCGTTGAGGAAGCGCATGACGTCGGGGTCGCTGTCCAGCGCGAAGAGGTGGTCGGCGTCGGCCTCGGTGAACGGGCGCAGCACGAGCCGTTCGGTCTCCAGGAACACATGCATGCCGCGATCCTCATCACCGGCGGCCGGGCCCGCCACCGGATATTCGTGGCGGGCCGCTTGCTGCCCGACCGCGGTCGCGTGGCGCGGCCACCCGCTCGAGCTTGGTCCAGCCGGTCCAGCCCCGCTGCTTCAGCAACTCGATCAGCCGGCGGGCCGACGGCATGGTGTCGAAGGCGAGGGTGTCCATCACCTTGGCGAGCGGTGGCTCGATGTCGGCATCGTCGATGTAGTCCTCGCCCCGCTCCTCGGCCATCTGCGTGAGGTAGGCGGCCAGTTGGTCGGCCAGTTCGACCAGCCGTGGATCGTCGTCGGTGCGGTCGAGTGCCTGGCCCAGGGTGAGATAGAAGGCGATGAAACGGGGGTCGGCGATCTGCTCCCGCTTGCGTGCCATCCACTCCGGGACCCTCTCGGGTGCGTGCTCGGCCAGCGGGATCCAGCCGTCGCGTTCGACCTGGACGATCCGCTCGTCGACCCCGAGCGCCCGCAGTCGGTCGAGGAACCCGACCACCTCCGGGGGCAGCGCCAGACTGTCCCCGGAGGCGAGGCGGGCGATGCGCTCGCGGTGCCGCTGCCGCTCCCGGATTTCGGCCCGCAGCCGCTTGTCGATGTCCGCGACCGCCGCGGCGAACTCCTCCCCGTCGGCCCGTAGCAGGTCCCGTACGCGCGCCAGCGGGACCCCGGCCTCGGCGAGGGTCCGGATCCTGATCAGCTCGACGACGGCGTCGGCGCCGTACCGCCGATAGCCGGAGTGGTCCCGCTCCGGCTCCGGCAGCAGCCCCTTGGCGTGATAGTGCCGCACCGCGCGCACCGTCACTCCGGCGTACGACGCCAGCTCGCCGATGGTCAGCATCGGGTCAGTCTCCTCGGACTCGCTCGCGAAGTCAGCCCGTGGGCCGGGGGTGTGCGCTTCGGACGATCTCCGCGATGTCGGGGGCGTGGGTGAGGGCCAGGCGGTGGTCCGCGTCGAGCCAGGACGTGGAGATGTGCGGCCGTTCGCGGACGAGGCGGTCGATACCGGCACGCCAGAGCCGGTTGTGCCGCGGCGCACGCCCTTCGGTGCTGTCGCCGGCGATCGACGTCGACATGATCATGTGGATGGGGCAGTCGATCTTCCGGTACCGGTCGAGGATTGCGGACCGCACCACATCCATCTCGAGCTGCAGGTCGAGGACGTGCCGGGCGGTGAGCAGCACCTGCCGCGCGGTGCCCATGGCCTGCTCGATCTCCCGCCGCGTCGCCGGATCCTCCGCCATGGCGCGGAACTGCGCCAAGTCGGCGTCGGTGATGAACGGTTCGGGCAGCGGGTTCGCCCCGTCGATGAGGACGAGCCCGGCGACGGCGTCAGGACGCTCGGCGGCATAGTGCACGGCCAGGTCCGCGCCCAGCGAGTAGCCGACGAGCACGGGCGGCGAGGGCAGGTCGAGGCGTTCCAGGTCCGCCAGCACGGCGAAGAGATCGCTCAGGAAAGCGTCGAAGGAATACCCGTCGGCGGCCGAGGCGAGGCCATGTCCCCTGAGGTCGAAGGTCACCACATCGTGGTCGTGTCGAAGCAGCCCGGTCAGCTCATGCAGATCGGCCTGGGTGGAGTTGAGGCCGGGGCACAGGACCAGCGGTCGTCCGCGGCCGCCGCGGGACACCGGGATGGTGACGCCGTCGTGGTGGACCGTGAAGTGGCGCGTCGTCGTCATGCCGCCCATGCTGCGAGGTTGCCCCTGCGTCAGGGTCAACCGCCGCGGCGACTTTCACCGCACGCTCTCTTTAGGGTTCTTCCACAGGTACACCTTGTGGTGCTTGGCGTCGTTGCCCGCGATGAGGCGGCCGTCCCGGCTGAAGGCCACGTCCCGGACCGTGCTCTCCGGCCCCTGCGCCCCGGTCAACAGGATGGCGCGTGGTTTGCGGGTGGCCACGTTCCACAGCAACAGTCCTCGTCCGGCGGGGGCGGCGAGCGTCTTGCCGTCCGGACTGAACGCCAGGTGGTCGACCCTCGCCTGGTAGGAGTCGCCGAGGGTGGCGCGCTGACGGCCGGTCTTCGCATCCCACAGCCGCACCTTGTCGTCGTAGCTGCCGGTGGCGATGGTCTTGCCGTCCGGACTGAACGCCAGGCTCAGGACTCCTTGCGCGGGGGAGATGGTGAGCCGTGGATCGTCCTGGCCGTAGGGTTCCGGATCGCGGTGTGCCACGTCCCACAGCCGCACCGAGTGTTTCGGGGTGAGGTTGCTGTCGGAGTCGTCGCTCGCGGAGGCCAGCGTCCGGCCGTCCGGGCTGAAGGCCACGCCCGTGACGTTGGCCTCCTGGTCGTAGTAGGCGAGTATCTCGTCCTTGCGGCTGCCTGTGTCGAACAGGTTCACCGAGCCGGTCTGACTGCCGGTGGCGAACAGCTTGCCATCCGGGCTGAAGGCCACCCTTTCGCCGCCATCCACCGTGGTGCCGAGGAAGCGAACCTGCCGGCGCTCGGCCACGTCCCACATGGTCAGCCAACCGGTCATATTGGTGGCCGCGAGAAGCTTGCCGTCGGGGCTGAACGTCACACTGCGGCCCCCGAACCCGTCATTCCCGACCCTGTCGCGTTGGATGAAGGTGGCGCGTGGCTTGCGGTCGGCGACATTCCACAGTCGCACCTTGCCATCGTCGCTGTTCGTGGCGAGCATCTTGCCATCCGGGCTGAACGCCATGCCTTCGGTGTCCCTGGACTGCCCGGTGGGGCCGATAGCGGCCGTCGGCTCGAACGAGCGATAGGGGTAGCTGGGGCCGCGGTCGGGGGAAGAGCCGGGGAGGTAGAAGGCGATCAGGACGACGGCGAGGACGAGGATCCCGACTCCGCTGAGCAGCACGGGCAGCCCCGGCGCGGGCGTGGTGAGCGGGTCCGGGACCGGCGGGTTCGGCGAGGTGTCCGCACTCGGTGGGGTCGCGGGACCGCCGGGGGCGGCGCCCCGTGCCGGGTCGTGCGCGGCCAGAGCGGACGGCGGCGGTACGGGGGCGGCGGGCCCGGACCCGCGCGGCGACCGTGATGTGCGTGTCTCGGCGTCGGGCAAGCCGGGGGCGCCCGGCGAACCAGGGGCGCCCAGCGGGCCGGGTGTCACGCGCTCGGGCCCTGACGGGGACACCACGGTGCGTGGGTGGGCGTCGGCGATCCCCGCCGTGGAGGCCTGGCGGCACTGCTCGATGACCTCGGCGGGGGTCGGCCGCCGCTCCGGGTCCTTCTCCAGGCATCGCGCGGCGATGGCCCGGAGGGGCTCGGGGCAGCCGTCGAGGTCGGGGGCCTGTTCCAGGATGCGGTAGACCACGCCGTGGTCGGTGCCGCCGCCGAAGGCGAGCCGTCCGGTGGCGGCGAAGTGGGCGACGACTCCGAGGGCGAACACATCACCGGCCTCGGTGACGTTCTGCCCCCTGATGTATTCGGGCGCCATGTAGGCGGGCGTTCCGGTGCGCATTCCGGTAGCGGTCACCGTGGTGACGTCCGCGGCCCGGGCGATACCGAAGTCGATGACCTTGGGGCCCTCGGCGGTGAGGATGATGTTGGAGGGTTTCAGGTCACGGTGGATCACATCGGCGGCGTGGATGGACTGCAGGGCTTCCGCCACCCTGGCGATCAGCCCCAGCGCCGCGTCGGCCGCCAACGGCCCGCTGTCGGCGACCGCGTGCTGCAGGGACGGCCCGGGCACGTAGGCCGTGGCCAGCCAGGGCTCATCGGCCCGCAGATCCGCGTCCACGACCGGCACGGTGTACAGCCCCTGGACCCGCCGGGCCGCCGCCACCTCCTGCTCGAAGCGCTTGCGGAACGTCGCGTCGCCCGCGTATTCGCGGTGTACGACCTTGACCGCCACCGCGCTGCCGGCCGGTGTCCGCCCCAGGTAGACGCGGCCCATCCCGCCCGCGCCCAGAATCGCCTCCAGCCGGTACGGGCCGGCCTGGGGAGGATCCGCATGCCCAAGTGGGCTATGCGGTGGCGGAGATATCGGCCACCCCGGTTGTCCCCCCGCATCAACAGGCGGTATCGCCGGTCGGCCATGGTCCGATCGGGACATGCTCCCCGTCACCCCGTCTCTCACCGTTCGAGCGAGCGACAGCGTAAACGAACCCACCACCCCGTAACAGCTCTCCCCCCTTGAGGCGGCAGGAAGTCGATCCGGACTGCCACCTCACATCGGGATTGGCCGCCCGCTGGAGGGTACTCAGGACGCCGGAAAACGACGGACCAGGGAGGGACCACCCAGTGGACGAGAAGAACACGGCCGAAAAGAACACGGCCGAGAAGAACATCTTTGTGATCGGCCTGGACGAGGCCAATGAGCCCGTTCTGGAGAATGGCCCCGGTGCCGACCGGTACCGGTTCCACCGCCTGCTCACCATCGAGGATCTGCAGAGCGGCGAGGTGTCCGTGGCGGATCTCCTCGCCAAGGCGGAGGCTGTGCTGGATGCCTTCGAGGGCAGCATCGACGCGATCGTCGGCTACTGGGACTTTCCGGTGAGCACACTCATACCGATTCTCAGCGAGCGCTACGGCACGCGCAGCACGAGTCTGGAGTCGGTGGTCAAGTGCGAGCACAAATACTGGAGTCGGCTGGAGCAGCAGAAGGTGATCGATGAGTGCCCACGGTTCGGCCGGGTGGATCTGGAGGCGCGGGACCCACAGCCACCGGAGGGTGTCCGCTTCCCGATGTGGCTCAAGCCGGCCCTCGCGTACTCCTCGGAGCTGGCCTTCTCCGTCAAGGACGAGGAGCAGTTCCGTAGGGCGGTCGGCGAGATCCGTGAGGGCATCGGCCGCGTCGGCAAGCCCTTCGAGGCCGTCCTCGACCGGCTGGAACTCCCCCCGGAGATGGAGGGTGTGGGCGGCCGGGTGTGCCTCGCGGAGGAATCGCTGAGCGGAGTGCAGGTCGCCGTGGAGGGATACGTCCACGACGGCGAGGTCACCGTCTACGGCGTGCTGGACTCCATCGACTACCCCGACAGCCCGTCTTTCCTGCGCCACCAGTACCCCTCGGCCCTGCCGGAGCCCGTGATCCAGCGGCTGCATGACGTCTCCCGGCGGGTCATGCGGCAGATCGGCATGGACGGGGCGACGTTCAGCATCGAGTACTTCTACGACGCCGGGACGGACGAGATCAATCTCCTGGAGATCAACCCCCGGCACTCCCAGTCGCACGCCGAACTCTTCGCCTACGTCGACGGGGTGTCCAATCACCACTGCATGCTCAGCCTCGCCCTCGGCGAGGACCCCGCCCTGCCGTACCGCGCCGGCCCCTACCGGATGGCCGCCAAGTGGTACTACCGGTGGTTCGCCGACGGCGTGGTCCACGACGCCCCCGTGGACGAGGAGATCGAGCGGATCGAGCGCGAGATCCCGGGCGTGCGGATCGATGTGGTGCCCGAGGAGGGGCAGCGGCTGTCGCGGATGGACCAGCAGGACAGCTACAGCTTCGAACTCGCCCACATCTTCACCGGCGGGGACAGCGAGGAGGACCTGCGCGAGAAGTACGACCGCTGTGTCGCCGCCCTGAACCGCCTCTTCGACGCCACCGCCCCCGGCGGCCGGCAGGAGGAGAAGCGGAAGAACGAGCAGGAGAGGGAGCGGGGCTGAGCCCCGGGTGCGACCGCCCATGGACACGGCCGGTGTGCCGGTGGCGTCCGTGGGCACCCGTGCACCCCCGCCACCAGGGAAGGAGCAGATCGGCCCTATGCGCCTCGTGAGCAATCTGCCGTGCGCGACAAAGGAAGAGGAACACGTCACGATCCCCATGTCCGACGGCATTCGCCTGTCGGCGCGCATCTGGCGTCCCACGTCCTCGGACGAGGAGCCGGTGCCCGCGGTGCTGGAGTACATCCCCTACCGGAAACGGGATCTGACCTCCGTACGCGACTCCATCCACCATCCGTACATCGCCGGTCATGGCTACGCCTGTGTCCGCGTCGATCTGCGGGGCACCGGGGAGTCGGAGGGGGTGCTGACGGACGAATACCTGGGACAGGAGCAGGCGGACGCCGAGGAGATCCTGGCGTGGCTCGCCGAGCAGCCCTGGTGTGATGGCGCCACCGGCATGATGGGCATCTCCTGGGGTGCCTTCGCCGCCCTGCAGGTGGCCGCCCGGCGGCCGCCGAGCCTGCGCGCCATCGTCATCGCCTCGTTCACCGACGACCGGTACGCCGATGACATGCACTACATGGGCGGTGCCCTGCTGTCCGACAACCTCGCCGAGGCGGGCACCATGTTCGCCTACGCCACATGTCCGCCGGATCCGGCGGTGGTCGGCGAGCGCTGGCGCGAGATGTGGCACGAGCGGCTGGAGAACGCCCGCCCCTGGGTGCTGGAGTGGCTGCGCCACCAGCGCCGCGACGACTACTGGCGGCATGCCTCGGTGTGCGAGGACTACCAGGCCGTGCAGTGCCCCGTGCTGGCCTCCAGCGGCTGGGCGGACGGCTACTCCAACGCCGTGACACGGCTGCTCGGCCAGCTCGACGTACCGCGCAGGGGGCTGATCGGCCCGTGGTCGCACAAGTACCCGCACCTGGGCGAGCCGGGCCCGGCCATCGGCTATCTCCAGGAGGTGGTGCGGTGGTGGGACCACTGGCTGAAGGGCGTGGACAACGGCGTCATGGACGGGCCCATGCTGTGGACGTGGATGCAGGACAGCGTGGCGCCGTCCACCGCCTACGAGGAGCGGCCCGGCCGCTGGATCGCCGAGCCCCGGTGGCCCTCCCCCAACGTCGAGCCCGCCGTGCACCCGCTGACCGGCCGGCGCATCGGCGCCCCCGGTGACACATCGTCCGGGCAGGAGGCGCAGGGCGAGCCGCTGACCGTGCAATCGCCGCTGTCCGTCGGCCAGTTCGCCGGCAAGTGGGCCTCCTACAACGCGCCTCCGGACCTGCCGTACGACCAGCGGGAGGAGGACGGCGGTTCGCTGGTGTTCGAGACCGACCCGCTCACCGAGCGGGTGGAGATCCTCGGCTCGCCCTCCGTCGAACTGGACCTGTCGGTCAATGAACCGGTGGCCATGGTGGCCGCCCGGCTCTCCGATGTGGCTCCGGACGGCCGCGCCACCCGTGTCACCTACGGTCTGCTCAATGTCGCCCACCGCGAGACCATCGGCGACCCCGAGCCGCTGGAGCCCGGCCGGCGCTACCGCGCCCGTGTCCGGCTCAACGGGGTGGCCCAGGCGTTTCCGCCCGGTCACCGCATCCGGCTGTCGCTGTCCACGTCGTACTGGCCGCTCGCCTGGCCCCCGCCGAGGCCCGCGCTGCTGACCGTGTACGAGGCCACCAGCGCCCTCACGCTGCCGCTGCGCCGGGCGTCGTCGGGCGAGGATCGGCCCCAGCGCCCGTTCGGGGAGCCCGAGGGAACGCCCCCCGTCGCCACCACCGCGCTCACCCCCGCGAGCAGCGCTGGGACGTCAAGCGCGACCTGGTCGGCTACCGGTCCGAGCTGGAGATCGTCAAGGACGCGGGCACCCAGCGCTTCGAGGACATCGGGATGGATGTCGGCCGCCGGGCGTACGAGCGCTACACCGCGGTCGCGGACGACTTCACCTCGGTCGGCGGCGAGTCGACCTGGACCATGCGCTTCCACCGCGACGACTGGGACGTACGCGTGGTGACGAGCACGGTGCTGCGCTCCAGCGAGACCGAGTTCTTCGTCGATGCCACGCTGGACGGCTACGAGGGCGACCGGCGGGTGTTCTCGCGCACCTGGAACGAGACACTGCCCCGCGACTGTCTGTGACCCTCCTCCCACCGCACCGTACGCGCACACCACGGCCCTGTGCGGGTACTCGCCGCTGATGGTGTTCAAGACGCCGCCGGGTGTGTACGCGCCGCAGGACGACACGTGGCTGCTGGCCGAGGCGTTGCTGCGGGAGCGCATCACGAAAGGCACGGCCGTCCTGGACGTGGGGACCGGCAGCGGGGCCCTGGCCCTCGTCGCGGCCGGGCGCGGTGCGGCCCAGGTGACCGCGGTGGACATCTCGCCGCTCGCCGTGGGCGCCACCTGGCTGCGGGCCCGCCTCAAGGGGCTGCCGGTGCGGGTCCTCCACGGCGACCTGCTGACACCGGTGGCCGGCCACGGATTCGATCTCATCGTCGCCAACCCGCCCTATGTGCCGGTGGCGGGGCGGCGGGCCCGCCGGGGCCGCGGTCTGGCCTGGCGGGCCGGGGCCGACGGGCGGGCGCTGCTCGACCGGATCTGCCGGGACGCGCCACCGTTGCTGCGCCCCGACGGCGTACTGCTGCTGGTGCACTCGGCGCTGAGCGGGACGGAGCGAACCGTGGCGCAGTTGACGGAGAGCGGGCTGCGGGCGGCCGTGGCCGACCGCCGCACGATCCCGTTCGGGCCGGTGCTGCGCGCGCAGGCGCCCTGGCTGGAGGCCCAGGGGCTGATCGCCCCGGGCGAGACGAAGGAAGAGCTGGTGGTGATCCGTGCCGAACGACGAACCTGACCGCGCGGTGCGGGTGCGGCTGGGGACCGATGGCCCGATGCTGATCGAGGGGCCGGTCGAGATCACCCTGCCCGACGGCAGCGTGGTGCGCTCCGACCGCTTCACGGTGGCCGTGTGCCTGTGCGGCCGCAGCGCCCGCTACCCGTGGTGCGATACCAGCCACCGCCGCAGGCCGCCGAGGTCGCGGCGCGGATCGGACGCGACGTAGCGGATCGGACGCGACGTAGCAGAGCGGACGCGACGTAGCAGAGCCCAGCCGCCTCACCCGCGCCCCGCCGCTCCGTCGTCACCCGGCCGTCGCCGCCGGAGCATCGCGCAACCCCCTGTGCAGGTGTTCTCCAGGTGAAGCGCGATCAACGGAGGTCTGAACTCGCGGCGGGTGGGGCACTCAGGGCATATGCGCTGTGGAGTGATCGACATCGGATCCCGTACGGTCCACCTCATGATCGCCGAGCTGGCTCCGGGCAGGCCCCCGGAGCCGGTGGCGTCGTGGAAACAGCCGGTCCGTGTGGCCGAGGCGACCGATCGCCAGGGGGTGATCCGGCCTGACGCGGTCCGGTCCCTGGTCGGCGCCGTGACCGCGAGTGCCGCGGCCGCTCTCGCCCACCATGTCGACCGCCTGATCCCCTTCGCCACATCGGCGGTGCGGGACGCGACCAACCGGGACGCCGTGCTCGGCGAGATCGAGGCCGCCACCGGTATCCGCGTGGGTTTCATGGCCGGCGAGGAGGAGGCACGGCTGACGTTCAGGGCGGCACGCGGCTGGCTCGGCTGGTCGGCGGGGCGGATCCTGCTCCTCGACATCGGTGGTGGCTCGCTGGAAATCGCCTGCGGCGGCGGCAGATACCCCGACCTTGCCGTCTCCCTGCCCCTGGGCGCCGACCGGCTCACCCGACACCATCTGCCCGATGCCACACCGGTGAAGAAGCGGGACGTCAGCGCGTTGCGCCGGCACGTACGCTCCGTGCTCGGCCAGTGCACGGCCGAACTGCGCGCCCAGCCCGCGCCCGCCTCCTGCGTCGCCACATCGAGGACCTTCACGCAACTGGCCCGCCTCGCCGGAAAGCCACAGCCCCACAACGGCCTGCCCGCGCCCCACATGCTCGGCCGGAAGGACCTGGGGCCCTGGGTGCCCCAACTCGCGGCCAAGACGGACGAGCAGCGAGCGAGACTGCGCGGCATCTCGGCCTCCAGGGCGCGTCAGTCCCTGGCCGGTGCGATCGTCGCGGAGGCCGTCATGGAGGTCATGGAGGTGGAGCGGCTCATCACCTGCCCGTGGGGCCTTCGCGAGGGCGTCCTGCTCGACTACGTCTCCGGCCTCGAAGGCGAGCCTCCCGCTCCCCCGGCGCTCACCTCGCTCCCGGCCCTCGCCGACCACCGGCGGATCCACGGGATCGAGGCGGTGGCGGCCGACGCATGAGAACGGGAGGCCGCGGCATCGCCCGGACCGGCCGATCGGGCACGGTGCCGGACCGGCCGATCCACGGATTATGGCCGCCATTGGCTTCTCCTATGGCCGAGCGACATCATCGGCAGGCCACCCGCGCTTGTAACGGACATCGCCACGGCAATGAGCCGGCGATCAGCGGGGGAAGCGATATCGCCCTCCCGTGGAATACCCGTGATACAAGCGAAGGATTGGCTGATGAGTTCTGCATACCTTGCCGGGAGCGTCGCATTGGTGACCGGGGCGACCAGCGGTATCGGTGCGGCCACCGCGGCGAAGCTGGCCGAACGGGGCGCGCATGTGCTGGTCGCGGGCCGGGACAGGGCGCGCGGTGAGGCAGTGGTCGGCTCCATCCGCGGCCGTGGTGGCAAGGCGGACTTCGTCGCCGCTGATCTGCGGGACGCCGAGTCCGTGCGCAAGCTGGCCCGCGAGGCCCGGGAACTGGGCGGTGGCCGGGTCGACGTCCTGGTCAACAACGCCGGGATCTTCCCGTTCGGGCCGACGGACCAGACGCCGCACAGCGATGTCGACACCGTCTACGCGCTGAATGTGAAGGCGCCGTTCTACCTGGTGGCGGAGCTCGCCCCGGCGATGGCGGAGCGCGGCTACGGGGCGGTCATCAACGTGAGCACCATGGTCGCCGAGTACGGGGCGCCGGGGATGGCGCTGTACGGATCGAGCAAGGCGGCGCTGAACCTGCTCACCAAGTCGTGGGCCGCCGAGTACGGCCCGCGCGGGGTCCGGTTCAACGCCGTCGAGCCGGGGCCGACCCGCACGGAGGGCACGGCCGGTATGGGTGAGGATCTGACGGCTCTCGCCGCGCAGGCCCCCGCAGGGCGGCCCGCCGCGCCCGAGGAGATCGCCGAGGCCATCACCTTCCTGGCGAGCGAGGCGGCGAGCTTCGTCCAGGGCGCGGTGCTGCCGGTCGACGGCGGCCGCGTGGCCGTCTGACCCGGCACGGACGGCGGCTGCACGGCCCTGGGTCTCGCCCACCGGGAGGATCCAGGGCCGGTGGCCCTCTGATGGCCTCCGCCGGCAATCGGCGGAGGCCATCGCCGCGCGCGATCTGTGTAGCCTGGCGGAAGGGCCCAGGGAGCGCACCAGGAGAGAAGTACGCGAGCCCAGGAGTGGTGCCCATGGTGACGACGACGATCGTGCTGTCCATCGTGTTCGCCCTGCTCGCGGCCGGCAGCAACGCACTCGGGACGGTGTTGCAGCGCCGCGCCGCGCTCACTGTTCCGGCGTCACGATCATTGCGCCTCGGGCTGGTCCGCGACCTTCTGCACACTCCGGTCTGGTTCGGCGGAATGCTCGGTGTTGTCTTCGCCGCCCTTTTTCAGGCCCTCGCGCTGGCCACCGGATCGCTGGCCACCGTGCAGCCCATCTTCATTCTCGAACTTCCGCTGGCGCTGGTGATCGGAGGGATCGTCTTCCGCGTCGGTGTGACGCGCAAGGCATGGATGTGTGTGGCCTGCATCGTCGGTGGGCTGGCTCTGGTCCTCTTCTCCCTGGCCCCCACCGGAGGGCGAGACCAGGTGCCCGGGATCTGGTGGGTGCCGGGGCTCGCGGTCACCGGAGGGGTCGGTGCCGCCCTCGTTCTCGCCGGTCTGCGGCGCCCCACCGGTCTGATGCGAGCGGCCTGCCTCGCGGCAGCGGCGGCCATCGGAAACGCCGTCACCGCCGCGCTGGTCAAGTCGGCCATGAACATTCTCTCCGATCAGGGTGCCGTCGCCTTTTTCACCGCGTGGCAGACGTACAGCTTCGCGGCTGTCGGCGCCTTTTCCCTGTTCCTGCTCGGGGTCGCCATGCAAGGGGGCCCGCTGCTCGGCTCGCAACCCGCTTTGACGCTCGGCGATGCCACGGTGAGCTTCTGTCTCGGTGTGACGCTCTACGGCGAGCAGCCGCGCGCCGGATTCTGGCTCGTACCGGCGCTGCTGGGCCTGAGCGTACTCCTGTACGGAATCTTCGGGCTGTCCCATACGCGGTGCCTCGCCCAGTGTGTCGACCGGAGCAGGGATGAGCTCGGTGGCCTCGGGGAGCCTGCGGCGGCGCGCGGATGACGTCACCAGTAGAATCGTGAATACGGCGAAGTTGGGCCTCCCGGACAAAGTGAGCGTCGTGGCGTCGGACCTCTACGAGCTGTTGGAGGGTAGAAAGTGATCAGCCACCATGCCTACGCCGTCGAGCCGTGGTGCTTGCGCGAGACCGAACTCAACCTGGACGTACTCGCGCAGAGCGAATCCGTTTTCTCCGTGTCCAACGGGCATGTCGGCTGGCGCGGCAACCTCGACGAGGGCGAGCCGCACGCCCTGCCCGGCAGCTATCTCAACGGTGTGCACGAGCAGCATCCGCTGCCGTACGCGGAAGCCGGCTACGGATTCCCCGAGTCCGGCCAGACGATGATCAACGTGACCAACGGCAAGCTCATCCGGCTGCTGGTCGACGACGAACCGTTCGACTTGCGCTACGGGCGGTTGCGTTCACATGAGCGCGTGCTCGATCTGCGCACCGGCCTGCTCCACCGCGTCTGCGAGTGGACATCGCCGGTCGGCAAAACGGTACGGGTGCGCTCCACCAGGCTGGTCTCCTTCACCCAGCGCGCCATCGCCGCGGTCGCCTACGAAGTGGAGGCGGTGGACGCCCGGACGAGCGTGGTCGTCCAGTCCGAGCTCGTCGCCAATGAGCAACTGCCCGCGCTCGGCGGCGATCCCCGGGTCGGCGCCGCCCTGAAGTCGTGCCTTCGGCCCGAGGAACACGCCGCGGACGATATGCGGTTGCGCCTGGTGCACCACACGGCGGCGAGCAATCAGCGGATCGCGGCCGCGGCCGACCATGTGGTGCGGGGCCCCGGATCCACCCGGAGCTCCAGTGAGAGCGCGGACGACGTGGGGCGCTTCACCGTCAGCGCGGACCTGGACCCCGGCGAGACGCTTCGCATCGAGAAGTTCGTCTCCTACGGCTGGTCCGGAATCCGCTCGCTGCCGGCCGTCCGGGACCAGGTCGAGGCGGCGCTCACCGGTGCGCGCAACACCGGCTGGCAGGGCCTGCTCGACCAGCAGCGCGAGTATCTCGACGGCTTCTGGCGCCATGCCGATATCGAGGTCGACGGCGACGCGGAAATCCAACAGGCCGTCCGCTTCGCCCTCTTCCATGTGCTGCAGGCGGGCAGCCGGGCCGAGCAGCGGTCGATCCCGGCCAAGGGCCTGACCGGCTCCGGATATGACGGACACGCCTTCTGGGACACCGAGACGTTCGTGCTGCCACTGCTCACCTACACCTCGCCGAACTGCGTCGCCGAGGCCCTGCACTGGCGGCAGAACACCCTGCCGGCGGCGCGGGCGCGCGCCGAACAGCTCGGACTGCGGGGTGCGGTCTTCCCCTGGCGCACGATCGACGGGGCGGAATGCTCCGGCTACTGGCCGGCCGGAACCGCGGCCTTCCACATCAACGCGGATATCGCCGCCGCCGTCGTGCGCTACATCTGGGCCACCGGCGACACCGACTTCGAACGGCGCACCGGTGTGGAACTGCTGGTGGAGACCGCCCGGCTGTGGCATTCCCTCGGCCATCACGACTCCGGGGGCCGCTTTCACATCGACGGCGTCACCGGCCCCGACGAGTACAGCGCGCTCGCGAACGACAACGCCTACACCAACCTCATGGCCGGGGCGAACCTGCGGGCCGCCGCCGATGTGGCCGAACGCCACCCGGAGCAGGCCGCGGCGCTGGGCGCCGACAAGGAAGAGGCCGCCGGATGGCGTGACGCGGCCAAGGCGATGTCCGTGCCGTATGTGAACGCACTCGGCCTGCACGAGCAGTCGGCCGGCTACACCAGTCTCGACGTATGGGATTTCGCGGACACGCCACGCGAGCTGTACCCGCTGATGCTGCACTTCCCGTATTTCGACCTGTACCGCAAGCAGGTGGTCAAACAGGCGGACCTGGTGCTGGCGATGTATCTGTGCGGCGATGCCTTCGAAGCCGACCAGAAGGCACGCAACTTCGCCTACTACGAGCCGCTGACGGTCCGGGACTCCTCGCTGTCGGCCTGTGTCCAGTGTGTGATGGCCGCCGAAGTGGGCCATGTGCGGCTCGCCTTCGACTACCTGGGCGAGGCCGCGCTGATGGACCTGGCGGATCTGGAGAAGAACACCCGCGACGGCCTGCACATCGCCTCCCTGGCAGGCACCTGGGTGGGACTGGTGGCCGGCTTCGGCGGCATGCGCGACCACGGGGACGTCCTGCACTTCGCGCCCCGGCTTCCCGAGAGGCTCAGCCGGCTGGCCTTCTCCGTGCTGATCCGGCAGCGCTGTCTGCGGGTCGACATCACGGACTCGCAGGTCACCTACACCTTGGGGATGGCGATCCGCTGCGGATCAGCCACGGCGGCGAGGTCATCACCCTGTCCAAGGGCTCGCCCCAGACCCGCCCCGTCGAGCCACCGACCGCCCTGCCCGAGCCCGCCCAACCCCCGGGCAGACGCCCCGAACCACGGCGCTGACCGTGCCGGTGCTACTCGGGCCGCTGTGGGAGGGGCTGCTCGGTCCAGACGGTCTTCCCCTGGCCGTTGTAGCGGATGCCCCAGTTCTGGGCGAGTTGGGCGCAGATGAACAGGCCGCGGCCGCCCTCGTCGACGATCCCGGCGTGCCGTAGCCGGGGGGCGGTGTGGCTGGAGTCGTGGACCTCGCAGGTGAGGGTCCGATCTTTGATGAGGCGCAGACGCACGGGCGGCGCGCCGTAGCGCAGGGCGTTGGTGACCAATTCGCTGACGATCTCTTCCGTGGCGTAGGCGGTGTCCTCGTCCACGCCCCAGGTGGCGAGTTGGGACCGGGCGTGCCGGCGCGCGATCGCCGGGGCGGTCGCGTCGTCGTCCAGGGGCCAGGCGGCGGCGCGGTCGGCGGGGAAGGCGTGCGTGCGGGCGAGGAGGAGGATGGCATCGCCCGAGAGGGTGTCGGCGCGCAGCCGGTAGAGGACGTCGTCGCACAGGTCTTGCACGGGTCGGTCGACGTCGGCGAGCACGCGCGGGAGCAGCCGGGGGCCGCCGGTGCCGTCCTCGGGCCGGTCGGCGGCCGACAGCGGGGCCGTGTAGAGGGCGAGGACATCACCGTCGGCGACGGGGACGGTGGTGGTGGAGAACGGGGGGCCGCTCCCGCCGCCGAGGGCCGCACCGACGGCCAGGTCGAGAACGCTGGGGGTCTCCTCGGGCCCGGCGAGCATGGGCGGCGGATGTCCGGCGGAGGCGATGGCGCAGGTACGGGAGAACGGGTCGTACATCACGCACAGGCACGTCGCGCTGAGCGGCTGCCTGCGCAGCGGGTCATCCGCGGGCAGCGCCTTCCGCTCCCACACGAGGCGGGTGACGGTGTCGTCGAGCCGGGCGAGGAGTTCGTCGGGTTCCAGGTCGAGTGCGGCGAGCGAGTGCATGACGGTCCGCAGCTGTCCCATGGTGGTCGCGGTCTGGATGCCATGGCCGGCGACCTGGCCGACCACCAGGGCGGTGCGGGCACCGGGCAGGCCGAAGACGTCGAACCAGCCGCCACCTCCCTGGTCGTCGGGCACGTTCAGGTGGGCGGTCTCGACCGCGGTCTGGGAGGCGGGAACCGGGGCCAGCATGTGGCGCTGGAGCGCCGCGGCGATGGTGTGCTCGTGGGTGTAGCGGCGGGCGTTGTCGATGCTCAGGGCGGTGTGTGTGGCCAGTTCCAGGATGAGGGCGACGTCCCTGTCATCGAAGATGTCGGCTTGCCGGACGCGGTAGAGGCTGAGCAGTCCGAGGACCGTTCCGCGCAGTGTGAGGGGCGCGGTGAGCAGGGCACGTACGCCGGATTCGAGGATCGCCCGGCCCCGCGCGGGATCGGCGGCCAGCCAGGGGGTGTCTGGGCCCAGGACGACCGCGCGGGGCTTGAGGTCGACCAGCACCTGGGTGTAGGGCGTGGGGAAGAACAGGGCGCGCACGTCGCCCACCGGATGCGCCCGGGTCTGCCGTTCACCGCCGCTGTGAGCGAAGGCGGCGCGGCGCAGCGGCACATCCCGTCCCAGCGGGCTGAGCGGCGGTTTCTCCCCGCGCACCACGGGCTCGACCACCTCCACCACAGCGACATCGGCGAAGCCCGGCACCAACGCCTCGACCAGCTCCTGGCAGGTGGTCACCACGTCCAGGGTGCGTCCCACCCGCTCCCGCACGGCGCGCATGGTCCGCTGCCTGCGGCGCGACTTCTCCTGATCCGTCACATCGGCTGCCATGACCACCGCCCCCAGCCTGTCCCGCAACGGGAACGCCGAGATGGCAAGGTGCGTCCGCTGGAGATCGTTCTTCGGCCGCGCGGGCACGACCTGCACCGGCACGGGAGCACCGCTTGCCAGGACCTGGCGCAGTATCCGTTCCACATCGGCCGGGGCCGAGAGGGACCATACGGCGGTGAGGGAACGTCCCTTCACCTCCTGAAGGTCCGTGCCGCACATATGTTGCGCGGCCGCGTTGGCCGACATCACGCGGAGCTCGCCGTCGATGACGAACAGTGGTCCTGGCGCGTAGACGTGCAACGCTTCGAGCACTGCGGCCTTGATGGGGGCGGGCAGCGTCCCGTTCGCCAGTGGCAGGAAGATTTTCCATACCACCGAACCGTCGTGCCGCGGCAGCGGCTGGATGTGCAGCCCTTCGCCGGCGGGTCCGGACGCGACATCACGCGGATCGACCTGGCGGGGGTAGTCCACATCCTCACCGCCGGTGGGCGGGGCGGAGCCGAGCAGGTCGGTCACCGGGCGCCCGATCACCTCGTCAGCCGGGCGGCCGAGCAGCTCTTCTGCCCGGTGGCTCCACTCCACCACCTTGCCACTGCTGTCGACGATCATCAGCGGGGTATCACCGGCCACGGCAATCACCTCCACCTCCCAGCATGCTGGGTAGCCAGGGGATTCGCCGCGCCCGCGGGACCGACGAAGGCGGTGGCGCCTCAACCCGTGGGTTGACCGGGGCAATCAACCCACGGGCCGACGTTCCGCGACGGCGTACGCGGCACGCTCTACGCCATTGACGACCACCGACTACCTGATCTCCGTCGCCCTGGTCCTCCTGGTGATCCCGCAGATCCGCGGCACCCGCCAGACGCCGCGCAACGCACTGCTGCCCGTGGTGGCCGTCGCCGCCGCGGCCGCGTACTACCTGCGGTCCTTCCCGACCCAGGGGCACGACGTCCAGCTCGACCTCGTGGGGTCCTCGCCGGGGCGGTCCTGGGTGCCGCGTGTGGCGCCGCCACCGGTGTGCAGCGCGGCTCGGACGGAGTCGCCCTGGCCAAGGCCGGAGCGGTCGCCGCGGCCCTGTGGATCGTGGGTATGGCCTCGCGCACCGGATTCGAGTACTGGGCGGCCCACGGCGGCTCCACGACGGTCGCACAGTTCAGCCGCGACAACCTGATCACCGGTTCCGCGGCGTGGACGGTCACGAAGCCCCTCACCTGCATGGCGTTCTGCCTGTCGGTCGCCGGGTTCGGGCTCGCGCTCGGCGTCCTCCAGCCCGGTTCGATGTCCGTCCTGCCGCCGTCGGCGGCCGTGCTGACCGCCTTCCTCGTGCTGCGGCGACGGCAGGCCGCACTGCTCGGCGGCGCCCTCGTGGCAGGTCTGATCGCCGCCGCGGTCGCCGGTGCGGACGGCGGCGTGGCCAACCTGGCCGGCCAGCTGCTGTTCTGCGTGGTCCTCGCCCTGATGGCGATCAGCATGCGGCAGGCAGGCGACAACGAGGAGCGCGCGGAGTTGCTGCTCGCCCAGCTCGAGGACGCCCGGGAGGCGGAGGCCGAGGCCGCCGCGCCGGCCGAGCGCACCCGCATCGCCCAGGACCCGCACGACGTACTCGCCCAGACCCTGTCCGGGCTCGCCGTCCACAGGTACAGGCCGCGCGGCGGATGGCCCGGCGCGATCAGGCCGGCGACGATCTGCGGGGGCTGCTCGACCGGGCCGGCACACTCGTCAAGGAGGGGCTGGGCGACGCACGCTGGGCCCGTGAGCGCCCTGCGCGGAGAGCGAACGCCCTCGCTGGAGCGTCTGACGGAGCTGGTCGAGCGCTACCGCGTGGACCTGGAGCTCGATGTGAGGCTGTCCGTCGTCGGGGCGCCTCGCGCCCTGCCCGCCGACGCGGATCTCACCCTGTATCGCGGCGCACAGGAGGCGCTGACCAACGCGGCCCGCTCCGCACGCGGCGCCCGCACCACCGTGACCCTCCGCTACGAACCGAATGCCACCGTCTTGACGATCGAGGACCGGTGGCCCGCACCGGGCCCGGTCCCCTCGCCCCTGGTCGTGGGCTCCGGCCTGGGCCTGACCGGCATGCGGGAGCGGTTGCGCGAAGTCGGCGGAAGCGCCGACGCGGGGCCGACCCAGGACGGCTGGAAGGTACGGATGGAGGTCCCGGCATGACGGGCCCGGCGAGCGGATCAGGGTGCTGATCGCGGACGATCAGCAGGTCGTACGAGGCGGGCTCGTGCTGCTGATCGGCATGCTGGACGGCATCGAGGTGGTGGGCGCGGCCCGCGACGGTGCCGAGGCGGTGGAGCTCACCGAGCGGCTCCGCCCCGACGTGGTGCTGATGGACCTCAACATGCCGGTCCTCGACGGCGTCGCGGCCACGGCGGCCCTCCGCGAGAAGGTGCCGGGCAGCGCCGTACTGCCCCCCGCGAGGCCGAGGTGCTCACCCTCATCGCCCACGGTCTGTCCAACACCGAGATCTGCGCCCGGCTCGTCGTCAGCCAGGCCACCGTGAAGACGCACATCAACCGGATCTTCGCGAAGATCGGCGCGACCGACCGCGCCCAGGCGGTGGGCTACGCCTACCGGAACGACCTGGTGGATGGCGGCTGAACCCGGGACGCATCTCATGGCGAGCCTCAGAGCCGGATACCTGAGGCACGCACATCCGGTTCGGGGCGGTGGCTCGGGGAAGGGAGACGACGGCACCGTCCTCACCGCATCCCGAGCCATGGAACAACCCCCCACATCCGATCAGAACTCCTGGCGCGCAAGACCGGCCGCGCAGCGCGAAACGTCAGGAGGCGCCTACGAAGCCAACGCCGGGCAGCCATGATCCGGGACAGGACGTATCCCGTCTGTTGTCCACGCCCCGGCCAGCCTTGATGGAGGGTGAAGTGGTCAGCAGGCCAGACCGTCGTACGGTTCTTGGCGCCACCGCCGGCGCCGCACTCACCGGGGCGTTCAGCGCCCCCGCCACCACCTCGTTCGCCGAGACGCCCGGCCATGTCACGGTCCACTCGCCCCATGGCCGGTTGCGGGTCACCGTTCTCACGGCGAACGGGTCTCTCCGGTATCAGGTCGTGCGTGACGGCCGGGTCCTGGTCGCGCCCTCCGGGCTCGGGCTCGACCTGGCCGGCCGGCCATCGCTCACCGGCGGCCTGGTGGTGGAATCCGTCAGGCGCAGAACAATCAAGGAGTCATGGCGTCCGGTGTGGGGCCCCGACGCGCTCGTCCGCAACCATGCCAGGGAGTGCGTGGTGCGGTCCGTGCAGTCGGCGAGTGGGATACGGCTGGACCTGGTCATCCGGGTCTTCGACGACGGCGTCGGCTTCCGCTACCACCTGCCGGCGCAGACCGGGCTCGACACCTACACGGTCACCGCCGAGCGCACGGAGTTCGCACTGCCGCCGACGGCCACGAGCTGGTCGCTGAAGGCGGGCACCGACTGGAGAGCCGACGAACAGCATTACCGGCGGGCCCCACTGTCCGACGTGGACACCGCGCAGACCCCGCTGACGTTGGCCACGACGGATGGTCAGTACGTCGTCGTGCACGAGGCGGCGCTGATCGACTATCCGAGTATGACCCTCGCCGCCGAGACCAGCCGGCCGGGTACGTTCACCAGTGAACTGATCAGCCTTCCCGACGGCACGAAGGCCCGGCTGTCGGGCGAGTTCTCCACCCCGTGGCGCACGCTGACCATCGGCGACCGTCCCGGTGATCTCGCCGAATCGCACCTGATCGAGAACCTGAACGAGCCGTGTGCGCTCGCCGATACGTCATGGATCTCGCCCGGCACATACGTCGGCGTGTGGTGGGAACTGCAGCGGCGCCACACGACCTGGACCGCGGGGCCACGCCATGGGGCGACGACCGAACGTGTCAAGCAGTACATCGACTTCGCCAGGGAGGCGGGCGCGAGCAGTGTTCTCGCCGAGGGCTGGAACACCAACGCCGGCGGCCAGTGGACCGGCCAGGACTTCCTGACGCCACAGCCGGACTTCGATCTGCCCGAGGTGCTGCGCTACGCACGGGCCAATGGCATCGGGTTCACCGCTCACAACGAGACCCGCGGTTTCGTCGACTACTACGAGCAGCACCTGGACACGATCTTCGCGCGGTACGCCGAGCTCGGCATCCACTCGGTCAAGACCGGCTATGCCACCAGGTTCGAGCTGGGCGGGGTGAACCGCAGCCACTTCGACCAGGAAGCCGTGCACCACTATCAGCGGGTCGTCGCCACCGCGGCCCGCTACAAGATCATGGTCATCGCTCACGAGGCCATCAAGCCGACCGGACTGGCACGCACGTACCCGAACATGATGACCGGTGAGGGGGTGGCCGGGATGGAGCAGCAGAACTACATGGGGAAGCTCGGGAATCCGCCGGAGCAGGCCACCATCCTGCCGTTCACCCGGTTCATGGGCGGGCCGGCCGACTACACCCCGGGCGTGCTCAACGTGACCTGGGACCCGGCCGGGCTCGGTACCCGCGTGCAGACCACATCGGCCACTCAACTCGCCCTGTACTCACTGTTCTTCAGCCCGCTACAGATGCTGGCCGACACCCCGGAGAACTACCGCTCCCACCCGGGTTCCGCCTATCTGAAGGACATCCCGGCCACCTGGGACGAGACCCGGTTCCTGGACTGCGTGATCGGCGACTACACGGTCGCCGCCCGCCGCACGGGCCACACCTGGTACCTCGGCGCGATCACCGACGAGCAGGACCGGACCCTGCGGGTGCCGCTGCGGTTCCTGGGACCGGGTCGGTACCGAGCCGAGATCTACCGCGATGCCGCCGACACGAGCTGGCACGACAACCCGCTCCCGATCGATGTCCAGACCACAACGGTGCGATCGTCCACGGTGCTCACCCTGCGACTCGTCGCCGGCGGCGGCACCGCGATCCGGTTCCGCCCCGCGCGGCATTAGCCGTCAATTCAAGAGCGGTCGTTCGGCCGGAGCCTTCCGGCCCGGAGCAGTGCATCTTCGGCCTGGGCCGCCAGCTCGGTGACGAGGTCGGCCGCGGACGGCACATCGGTGATGAGGTCGACGCCCTCGCCCGCCCAGACGGGCAGGGGCGGAATCACCCCTCGTGCCACGTCGTCCTGGTAGTCCTGACGCGCCCGGGAGTCGCCGGCCAGCTCGGCCTCCCGGCCGCGCCAGCGGTCGAGATAGGGGTGGCCGAGCGTACGGGCGCTGTACTTCTCGAGCGGCCAGCTCGCGCCACGAGCGATGTCCAGCACGCTGTTGCGTTCGGTGTCCTGGCCGCGTCCTTCGACAAGGGCCTCGCTGACGGAGCGGTCGACCAGGGCTTCGGTCGTGGCCTGGAAGCGGGTGCCGAGGAGAGCGCCGGCGGCGCCCAGGGCCAGGGCCGCGGCGACGCCGCGGCCGTCGGCGATACCGCCGGCCGCCAGGACCGGTACCGGTGCCGCGAGGTCCACCACGAGCGGCACGAACGGCAGCGTGGACCGCCCGCGACGAGCCCCGTGGCCACCGCTCTCGGTTCCCTGCGCCACGATGACGTCAGCGCCCACGTCCAGGGCCCGCTCGGCCTCGTCCAGATCGGTGACCTGAACGATCAGAACCGCGCCCGACCGGCGGATCCGGTCGGCGAACGGGCTCGGGTCTCCGAAGGACAACATCACCGCCGCGGGATGGAACTCCAGCGCCTGCTCCACCGCGCCACCCTCGATGGCCCAGTTGAGAAACCCGACGCCCCACGGCTGGTCGGTGCCCTCCGCCACGATCGGCAGCTCCCGCTCCAGCCAAGCCCGGTCCCCGTAGGCACCCCCCACCAGACCGAGCCCGCCCGCCCGCGAGACGGCCGCGGCCAGCGCGCCCCCGGCCGCACCGCCCATCGGTGCCAGCACGATCGGGTGCCGCAGGCCCAACAACTCCGTCAACTCCGTCGACAACGCCATGCCCCATCATCGCTCCCGCGGCAGCTCGGGGTGCGGCACATCTACGAATCCTGGAAACGCAAAATGCTGGCCGAGTTGAGACTCGACCAGCACTCTCGTGAAGCCCAAGGGCTACCAGTTACGTGTCCGAGGACCGACACGACCACTACGCACATGCCATGGCACAGCAGACGCGGCTGGTGGTGGGCTGAATGCCGCCCTGCGTTCGTTCGGACGCCTTTCCTTGAGCGGGACCGACGATCCCCGGAGGGTGGCCAAGCGCGCTGTGAGGTATCGCTGATGCGCCCACACAGCGGTGGGGCTCTGCGCATTCGGGCGATCACGGCCGTGTCTGGGCTGGAATACCCGTCCTCATGACGGGACGTGTGCACAGATGGACCTTGTTGTCGGGCGATGACCGAGGTGGGTAGTGGTGAGTGCGTCGGCGCTTCCTTCGGCCGAGGGGGCCGTGATCGGCCCGGACGGGTTGACCGCTCTGGTCGATGTTCTGCGGGCACGCGGTTACACGGTGGTCGGGCCCACTGTGCGGGACGGTGCCATTGTCCTGCGGGAGCTGGAATCCGCCGCTCAGCTGCCGTACGGGTGGGGTGTGGACCTTGAGGCCGGGCAGTACCGGCTGCGGTCGCGTACGGATGGCGCGGCATTCGCCAACGCGGCCGGTCCGCAGTCGTGGAAGACGTTTCTGCACCCCGCCCGGGTCCGCCAGTGGACGGCCGAACGCGCGGGCGGGGAGTTGGTCACCGAGGCGGACGACACCGCGCCTCCCCGTTTCGCGTTCCTCGGTGTCCGCTCCTGCGATCTGCGGGCCATCGCCGTCCAGGACCGGATCCTCACCGGCGGGCCGCACTCCGACCCGGTCTATCGGGGCAGGAGGTCCGGGGCGTTTCTGGTGGCGGTGGAGTGCACCGAGCCCGGTGGGACCTGCTTCTGCGTCTCGATGGGCACCGGTCCCGCCGTCGGGCCCGGGTACGACCTGGTCCTCACCGAGCTGGTCGATGACGATGGGCACCGGTTCTGGATCCGAGGCGGCAGCGCGGAGGGTGCCGAGATCCTGGCGGAGCTACCGGGCGAACCGGCCTCGGAGGCCGTCTGCCGGGCCGCCGCGGGCGCCGTCTCGTCCGCCGCCGAGCGGATGGGCCGGGCGATGCCGGACACCGACATGCGGCGGCTGATGGCGGAAACGCTGGAGGCCCCCCGCTGGGACGACGTCGCCTCCCGCTGCCTGACCTGCGGCAACTGCACCATGGTGTGCCCCACCTGCTTCTGCACCACCACTGAGGACGTCACCGACCTGACCGGGGACCACGCCGAGCGCTGGCGGGTCTGGGACGTCTGCTTCGACCTGGACTTCTCCTATCTTCCGGGCGGCCCCGTCCGCGCCTCGCCGCGCAGCCGCTACCGGCAGTGGCTCACCCACAAACTGGGCACCTGGTACGACCAGTTCGGATCGTCGGGGTGTGTGGGATGCGGTCGGTGCATCGTCTGGTGTCCGGTCGCCATCGACATCACCGAGGAGGCCGCGGCCCTGTACGACTGGACCCGGCGTGCGGAGGACGAGTCACGATGACCGGGGGGCCACTGTTGCTGGACACCCTTCCGCAGGTGCAGCGCGACCGGCTGTTCACGCTCGCCGACGAGCGGGACTTCCGCGCCGGCAGTGCCCTGTTCGACGAGGGCGGCGTCGCCGACCGGTTCTGGCTGATCCGTTCCGGCGAGGTCGCCCTGGATGTGTACGTTCCCGGGCGTCGGGCCCAGGTGGTGGAGACCCTCGGACCGCGGCAGCAGCTCGGCTGGTCGTGGATCTTCCCTCCGTACCGCTGGCATCTGGGCGCCCGGGCGTTGGGGCCCGTGCGGACCTGGGAGTTTCCCGCGGCCGAGGTGCGTGAGCTGTGCATGGCCGACACGGAGCTGGGATACGAGCTGATGCTGCGGTGCGCGGCGCTGATCGCCGACCGGCTCCAGGCCACCCGATTGCGGTTGCTCGACCTGTACACGCCGCACGGAAGCGTCCCGTCGTGACCACCGTGCCCGTGCCGTACCGGGTGACCGCCGTTTCGGCGGAGACCGCGGACTGTGTGTCGCTGGAGGTGGCACCGGTGGGGCGGGCGCTGCCGGAGTTCTCGCCGGGCCGGTTCGCCATGGTGTACGCCTTCGGCGTCGGGGAGGTGCCGATCTCGGTCAGCGCGACCGGTGACGGCCACCGTCTGGTGCACACCGTGCGCGCGATCGGCGCGGTCACCGGTGCGCTGTGCCGGCTCAGGGCCGGGGACGCGATCGGCCTGCGGGGCCCCTACGGCACCGGCTGGGACCTCGACGCGGCGGCCGGCTTGGACGTCCTGGTGGTCGCCGGCGGCATCGGACTCGCCCCGCTGCGCCCGGTGGTGCGCCGTCTGCTCGACCACCCCGGACACTATGGCCGCCTCAACGTGCTGATCGGGGCCCGTACGCCTGAGGATCTGCTCTACGGGGAGGAACTGGAGCACTGGCGGCGCGCCTCCTCTCAGGTGGAGGTGACCGTCGACCGGCCCGGCCCTGGCTGGCGTGGCAGCGTGGGCGTGGTCACCACCCTGCTGGACCGGGTCGACTGGCGCCCGGATCGGACCGCCGCGCTGCTCTGCGGCCCCGAGGTGATGATCCGGCACACCGCCCGGGCGCTGCTCACCCGCGGCCTGCCCGCGCGTCGGATCCAGGTGTCACTGGAACGGAACATGCGCTGCGGCACCGGCCACTGCGGTCACTGCCAGCTCGGGCCCCTGCTGTTGTGCCGGGACGGCCCGGTGGTCGGCTACGACCGCGCCCGGCCCCTGCTCGCCGTCAGGGAGCTGTGACATGGAACCCGATCCCCGCCCCTCCCTCGCCGTGTGGAAGTTCGCCTCGTGCGACGGCTGCCAGCTGACCCTGCTCGACTGCGAGGACGAACTGCTCCCGCTCACCGACCGGGTGCGCATCACGCACTTCCTGGAGATGTCCAGTGCGGAGGACTCCAGAGAGCCGGCCACCCTCGCGGGGACCGGACCGTACGACCTCTCCCTGGTGGACGGGTCCATCACCACCGCCGAGGACGTCCGGCGCGTCCACCACATCCGGCGGATCTCCCGTCGCCTGGTCACCATCGGCGCCTGCGCCACCGCAGGCGGCATCCAGGCGCTGCGCAACTTCGCGGACGTCGAGGAATTCCGGGCCGCGGTCTACGCCGACCCGGAGTACATCGCCACCCTGGACACTTCCACGCCCATCTCGGCGCATGTACCAGTCGACTTCGAACTGCGCGGCTGTCCCATCGACCGCGGCCAGCTGCTGGAGGTGATCACGGCCTTTCTGGCCGGGCGCAAGCCGAACATCTCCAGCCACAGCGTCTGCTTCCAGTGCAAGCGGCGCGGCACGACCTGCATCACCGTCGCCCAGGGCATCCCCTGCCTGGGGCCGGTCACCCACGCCGGGTGCGGCGCCCTCTGCCCCGCCTACGGGCGCGGCTGCTACGGCTGCTTCGGGCCGATGGCCCAGCCCAACCTGGAGGCCATGGTGCGCGAGCTGCGGCACGACGGCATGACCGAGCGGGACATCGTGCGGGTCTTCCGCACCTTCAACGCGGCCTCGCCCGAATACGGCCCGGTGCCCGAGCTCGCGACCCAGCAGGCCCCCGAGCCCCCGGCGGAAGAAGAGCCCCGATGAGCCACCGCGGATCCCGTGTGCTGCGACTGGACGCACTCGCCCGGGTGGAAGGGGAAGCGGCCCTCCACCTGGCCGTGCGCGACGGGACGGTCACCGAGGCGCAACTGCGGATCTACGAGCCGCCCCGCTTCTTCGAAGCGTTCCTGGTCGGCCGCGGCCACGGCGAACCACCCGACATCACCTCACGGATCTGCGGAATTTGCCCCGTCGCATACCAGACGACCGCATGCCAAGCCATCGAGCGGGCCTGCGGGGTGACGGTCGACGTACCACTCACGGAACTGCGGCGGCTGCTCTACTACGGCGAATGGATCGAGAGCCAGTCCCTGCACATCCACCTGCTGCACGCCCCCGACTTCCTCGGCCACCCCAGCGCCGTCGAACTCGCCCGCGAGCACCCCGCGGCCGTGGAGCGCGGCCTGCGGATCAAACAGGCGGGCAACACCATCATGGAGCAGCTCGGCGGCCGCGCCATCCACCCGATCAACGTCCGGGTGGGAGGCTTCTACCACGTGCCCACTCCGGCCGAACTCGTCCCGCTGGCCGAGCGGCTGCGCCGGGCCCATGACGACGCGCTGGAGACCGTGCGCTGGGTGGCCGGCTTCGACTTCCCCGACGTCGCGTACGACGGCCCGCTGCTGGCGATGCGCGACCCCGGCCGGTACGCCATCGACTCCGGAACCCCGGCCGTCATGGCCGCGGTGGCAGGCTCGGACGGCGCCACCCCCGTACGAACGCTTCCGGTAGAGGAGTTCGAGCGCCACGTGGTGGAACACCAGGTCCCCCACTCGACCGCCCTGGTGTCCCAACTGGACGGCGACCACTACCTGACCGGCTGCCTGGCCCGGTACGCGATCAGCGGACGGTGGCTCCACCCCTCGGCCCTCGACGCCGCGCGGGCGGCGGGACTCGGCGATCCGGCCACCGGCGCGGTGTGCCGCAATCCGTTCCGGAGCATCATCGTCCGCGCCGTCGAGGTCGCCCATGCCGTGGCCGAGGCGCTGCGGATCATCGACGCCTACGAGCCGCCCTCCCGGTCGTACGTCGCGGTGCCACCGCGCCCGGCGACCGGCTGCGCGGCCACCGAGGCGCCGCGCGGGCTGCTCTATCACCGATACGCCATGGACGCCGACGGCACCCTGACCCTGGCCCGGATCGTGCCGCCCACCGCGCAGAACCAGGCGGCCATCGAGGACGACCTGCGCCGCCAGGTGCAGTCCCGCCTGGACGGGCCGGGCGAGCCGCCCGGCGACGAGGAGCTGACCGCGCTGTGCGAGCGGGCCGTCCGCAACCACGACCCGTGCATCTCCTGCTCCGCGCACTTCCTGGACCTGACGGTGGAGCACGGATGACGGGCCGGGTCGTGGTCATCGGCGTGGGCAATCCCTACCGACGGGACGATGGAGCCGGCCCGGCCGTCATCGATGCCCTGCGCGCCCGAGTGCCCGAGGGCACGGTGCTGACCGACAGCGACGGCGAGCCCGGGCGGATGCTCGGGCTCTGGCACCGTCACGACGCCGTCGTCGTGGTCGAGGTGGTGCACGCCCACCCCGGGCAGCCAGGGCGGCTGCACACCCTGACCGCGGAGCGGGCCGCGCGGTGCGCAGCACGCTCCGCCAGCACCCACGCCCTCGGACTCGGCGAGACCTTCGCCCTGGCCGCGGCGCTCGACCGGATGCCCCGAGAGCTGACGGTGCACGCGGTGGAAGGGGGCGACTTCGGTCTCGGCCGCGGGCTCAGCACCGCGGTGGCCGACGCACTCCCCGAGCTGATCCGCCACGTGGCCGAGGCCATCGACGAGGCGCACGACCGGCTTCGGCGCGCGAGCACGCTGGCCGACGACCGGGGAATCGCATAGTCCGCCCGCTGGGCGACATGGTGCGTCGCCTGGGCCGTTCGGGGTGCGTTGGGCCGCCGTGCGGGCGTGGTCTCCCACGGTGACCGGACCCGTTCCTAACATGACGAACGACCTGGTCGGACGGGTTTCACAGCACGGCCAGAACTCTCGCGCAGGCTCGACCACTCCGGACGGAAGCCGTGTCCATGAAACAGCCTTTGGTGTCCGGCTCCGCCGCGGCGGAGCCGGACACCAAAGGCTCGCAACGGCCGGTCCGTCGCCTGGTGACGGTCGGTGGCGTGGTGCAGGGAGTCGGCTTCCGGCCCTTCGTCCATGCCTTGGCCACCGAGCTTGGCCTGTCCGGGCAGGTGGAGAACGGACCGTCCGGGGCGCGGATCGAGATCGAGGGCGGCCCCGAGGCGGTGGCCGGTTTCTGCCACCGGCTGACGGCGGACGCACCCCCGCTGGCGGACATCGCCGCGGTGGCCACCTCAGAGCTGCGCCCGACCGGCGGCACCGGTTTCGCGATCGGGCCCTCGACGACGGGCCACGGCCGCACTCTGGTCCCGCCCGACGCCGCCACCTGCGACGCGTGTCTGACCGAGCTGGCCGACCCGGCCAACCGCCGCCACCGGCACCCGTTCATCACCTGCACCGACTGCGGCCCACGCTTCACCATCACCACCACCATGCCGTACGACCGGGCCACCACCACCATGGCGGCCTTCCCGATGTGCCCGGACTGCGCGGCGGAGTACACGGACCCGTCCGACCGGCGGTTCCATGCCCAGCCCATCGCCTGCTGGGCCTGTGGGCCACGCCTGAGGCTGACCGGCTCCGTACGACGGGAGGGCGGGCCCGCGTTGGCCGAGGCCCGGCGGATGCTGGCGGCCGGGGCGATCCTGGCGGTCAAGGGCCTCGGCGGCTACCACCTGGTCTGCGACGCGACCGCCCCGAGGGCCGTGGGCGAACTGCGACGCCGCAAGGCCCGTGGCGACAAGCCGTTCGCCGTCATGGCCCCCGATGCCGACACCGCCGCCCGGCTCGGCCACCTCGGCCCGGCGGAGCGCCGCGTCCTCACCGGGCGGTCCCGCCCCGTCGTGCTGCTGCGCCGCCGATCTCCGACTCCGCTGGCACCGCAGGTGTGCCCGGGGAGCCCGGACATCGGGGTGCTGCTGCCCTACACCCCGTTGCACCGGCTTCTGTTCGGCCTCCCGGGCGACCCACCAGGCCCCGGCGTCCTGGTGATGACCAGCGGAAACCTCTCCGGCGAGCCGCTGGTGACCGACGACCGGGAGGCCATGCTCCGCCTGGACGGGCTGGCCGACGCCTGGCTCTGGCATGACCGGCCCATCGTGGTGGCTTGCGATGACTCGGTGGTCCGGGTCCGCACGGCCGGTTCGCCCCTGCCGATCCGCCGCTCGCGCGGCTTCGCCCCGGCGCGCATCCGGCTTCCGGTGGCCGTCCGTCCGGTCCTCGCGGTCGGCGGGGACCTGAAGAACACCCTGTGCCTGGCGGAGGGCGACGCCGCCTGGCTGTCCGCCCACATCGGGGACATGGACAGCCTGTCCGCCCAGCATGCCTTCGAACGCGCCGAGAGCCATCTGCGGGCGCTCACCCGCGTCGAGCCGGCCCACATCGCCGCCGACCGTCACCCCGGCTACCGGTCCGCGCGATGGGCACGGCGTGACGGCCGACCGCTCACCCTGGTCCAGCACCACCACGCCCACATCGCTTCCGCCATGGCGGAACACGGGTTGGACGAGCCGGTGCTCGGTGTCGCCTTCGACGGCACCGGCTACGGCGACGACGGCGCCGTATGGGGCGGCGAGGTACTGCTGGCCGACTACGCGGGCTACCGCCGCCTGGCGCACCTGGCGTATGTGCCCCTGCCGGGCGGTGACGCGGCGGTGCGCCACCCGTATCGGATGGCACTGGCCCATCTGCGCGCGGCCGGCCTCGCCTGGTCGCCCGACTTGCCGTGTGCCGCCACCTGCCCGCCCGAGGAACGTCGTGTGCTGGAAACCCAGTTGGCACGCGGCATCGCATGTGTGCCGACCTCCAGCATGGGGCGGCTGTTCGACGCCGTGTCCTCGCTGGTGGGCGTCTGTCACCGGGCGGGTTACGAGGCCCAGGCCGCCATGGAGCTGGAGGCCGCGGCCGCGACCGCCGACGGGGTGCGGGACGGCTACCCCTTCACGCTCGAGGATCCCGCCCCGCTGCTGGCGGCGATCGTGGCCGATCTCCGCGCGGGTGTGGCGGTCCCGCTGATCGCCGCCCGCTTCCATCTGGCGGTCGCCGGTGCGGTCCGCACGGCCTGCCGGAAGGCACATCGGAGCACGGGTGTGCGGACGGTCGTCCTCACCGGCGGGGTGTTCGCCAACGCCCTCCTGGACGGGATGTGCACCGCCGGGCTGGCCGAGGACGGATTCACCGTCCTCGGGCACACGGTGGTCCCGCCCGGCGACGGCGGCCTGGCCCTGGGACAGGCGGTCATCGCCGCCCGTGTCGCCGAGACGTGAGGAATCGAGGAGGAGCACATGTGCCTGGCGGTACCCGGCCGCGTGGTCGGCATCGAGGAACGCGACGGTACGCCGATGGCGCGGGTCGACTTCGGCGGAGTGGTCAAGGATGTCTGCCTCGCCTATCTGCCGGAGATCGAGGTCGGTGAGTACGCGATCGTCCATGTGGGCTTCGCGATCCAACGGCTCGACGAGGAGTCCGCCCTGGCCACCCTCCGGCTCTTCGAGCGGATCGGGGCACTGGACGAAGAGTTCGGCGATGCCTGGGCACGTGCGGCGGACGAGACGGAAAGGGCGCCCGAGGAGGAGAACCGGTGAAATACATCGACGAGTTCCAGGACCCCGCCCTGGCCCGACGGCTCCTGGACGACATCGCCGGGACGGTCACCCGACCCTGGTCGATGATGGAGGTCTGTGGCGGTCAGACGCACTCGATCATCCGGCACGGCATCGACCAACTGCTGCCCGAGCAGATCGAGTTGATCCACGGGCCGGGGTGTCCGGTCTGCGTCACTCCGCTGGAGGTGATCGACAAGGCGCTGGAGATCGCCTCCCGCCCGGGCGTGGTCTTCTGCTCGTTCGGCGACATGCTCCGGGTGCCGGGAAGCGACCGTGACCTGTTCCGGGTCAGGGGCGACGGCGGTGACGTCCGAGTCGTCTACTCACCGCTGGACGCGCTGCGGATCGCCCAGCAGACCCCGGACCAGCAGGTGGTGTTCTTCGGTGTCGGCTTCGAGACCACCGCTCCCGCCATCGCCATGGCGGCCCACCAGGCCAAACGGCTCGATGTGCGGAACTTCAGCCTGCTGGTCTCCCATGTTCGGGTGCCACCGGCCATCGAAGCGATCATGCGATCCCCGGACTGCCGCGTCCAGGCGTTCCTCGCCGCAGGGCACGTGTGCAGCGTGATGGGCACCCTCGAATACCCCGCCCTCGCCGACACCCACAAGGTGCCCATCGTGGTCACGGGATTCGAGCCACTGGACATCCTGGAAGGCATCCGGCGGGCGGTCCGCCAGCTCGAACGGGGCGAACACCGCGTCGAGAACGCCTACCCACGCGCCGTGCGCCCGCAGGGCAACCAGGTCGCCCTGAGTGTGCTACGAGAGGTGTTCACCACCACCGACCGCGCATGGCGCGGCATCGGCACCATTCCGGACAGCGGCTGGCGGCTGACGGACACCTACCGCGACTACGACGCCGAGCACCGGTTCGAGGTTACCGGCCTGACCACAGAGGAGCCCACGGTGTGCCGCAGCGGAGAGGTACTCCAGGGGCTGATCAGGCCCCACGAATGCGCGGCCTTCGGCACCGCCTGTACTCCGCGCACACCGCTCGGCGCGACCATGGTCTCGAGCGAGGGCGCGTGCGCCGCCTACTACCTGTACCGGCGTCTGGCCACGCCCCGCATGGAGGAGACGACTTCCATTGACTGACATCACCGCCGACACCACCGGCTGGTCCTGCCCGATGCCACTGCGCGACCACCCGGTGGTGGTCATGGGCCACGGTGGCGGAGGAGCGCTCTCCGCGGAGCTGACCCGGCACCTCTTCCTCCCGGCCTACGGCGGCGAGACGCTGGCAGGACTCACCGACTCGGCCACCGTCACGCTCGGCGGTGCCCGGCTGGCCTTCTCGACCGACTCCTACGTCGTCCGCCCGCTGTTCTTCCCCGGCGGGAACATCGGAGACCTGGCGGTCAACGGCACCGTCAACGACCTGGCCATGAGCGGAGCCGTTCCCGCCCACCTGTCCTGCGCGTTCATCCTGGAGGAGGGCACGGAGCTGAGCACCGTCGGCCGGGTCGCCCAGGCGCTCGGCGCCGCCGCCCGAGCGGCGGACGTCACCGTGGTCACCGGCGACACCAAGGTGGTCGACTCCGGCCACGGCGACGGGGTGTACGTGAACACGGCGGGGATCGGGCTGATCCCCGAGGGGGTGGACATCCGCCCGCAGCGTGCCCGACCCGGTGACATGGTGATCGTCAGCGGGCCGATCGGACAGCACGGCATCGCCATCCTCAGCGTCCGCGAAGGGCTGACCTTCGGCACCGAGGTGGTCAGTGACACCGCGCCCCTGGCCGGACTGGTCCAGGCGATGCTCGCCGTCACCCCCGAGATCCACGTTCTGCGCGACCCCACGAGAGGCGGCCTGGCCGCCGCACTCAACGAGATCGCGGCAGCCTCGGACACCGGCGTCGTCCTGGAGGAGGGGGCAGTGCCCGTCCCGGACGCGGTGGCCAGCGCATGTGCTCTCCTCGGCCTGGACCCGATGTACGTGGCCAACGAGGGCCGCCTGGTCGCCTTCGTGCCCAGGACCCACGCCGACGCGGTCCTCGACGCTATGCGCGCGCATCCGATGGGCCGTGAGGCGGGCGTGATCGGCGCGTGCGTGGCCGAGCACCCCGGCATGGTCGTGGCCCGTACCGGACTGGGCGGGACCCGGATCGTGGATCTGCCGCTCGGCGAGCAACTGCCCCGGATCTGCTGAACGGCGCGGTCCTCGGGTGGCCGGGGGACACCGGCAGGCCGGACACTGAAAGGGAAAGCCGCCGGAACACCGCGCGGAGGGAGGTACTCCCGTGTCCGAGACCTCCCAAGGAGTCGTCACGCTCGGCGGACAGCTCCGCGACACCGCGCTGATCCCGGTGGCCGCGCGCCTTGCCCGGGCCGTTGAGGGGGTCGTGGATGTGGAATGCCACTTCCGCGGCGTGGGACGGGACGAGGCTGAGCGCACGCCCTGAAGGCGATTCCTCCAAGGACGCACGGCCGGGGCTATGGCTACGGCTCGATGTCCAGCACGTCGTCGACCGGCCGCCTGGGCGTTTGCGTGCCCGGAGGGCCGTACCCGAGTCGGAGCACCATCTGTACGTAGGCCATGCCCGACATCGGGTCGCGCAGCGGCCAGCGCAGGTCCTGCCATTCCAGGGCCTGGGTGACGAACGAGGCGGACAACCCCTCCAGCGTGGCCCGCAACAGCACGCGCTCCACCGCCTGGCCGGTGTGCAGCCAGTCCACGGGCCGGTCACGGGAGGTGCTCAGCAACACCAGATGGGGCAAGGTCTCGAAGTCGGCTGCCGGACGGCCGGGGAGGGACTTGCCACCCGCGAAGTCACGCATGGGAGCGTTGCCGACCCGGCGGCGGGGCCCGAAAGCGTACTCCGGGACCCCTTCGGTGGCCGGCCGCGTGTCGTCCGTGGCGCGGGTGAAGCGGGCCAGGTCCGCGGCGACGCCCGCGTCGGTGAGGTTGCGGGCCTCGGCCTCCAGCGCCAGGTCCACCACGTACTGGAGATGCCAGCCGGAGACGAAGGACAGCGAGACGTGTTCCCGGTCTGCGGCGTCGGCGAGGGCCGTCCGCACCGATGGGGGGATCTCGGTCTCGGCGAAGGGGTACCGGCTGGTGTGGCGGGTGTGCACGGCCGGGTACAAGTCGGCTGGATCGGCCTCGTCGCCGAGCGGGCGGGTCAGTGTCACGGAGGCCAGCAGCATCGGGTCGGCGGGGTCGGGCAGCGGCCGGGTCTGTGCCTCCCAGCCCTCGTGGGCCACCGCGACCCGCAGGTTCATCAGGGCGGCGCCGCAGCCGATGTGCAGGGCGCGGAGCTCGGGGTCGGAGTGCGGCAGGGCGCCCCGCAGGTCGGCCCTGATGCGGAACACGCGGCTGCGCCGGGAGTACTCGAACCGCCAGGGCTGGGCGTTGTGCATCGAGGGCGCGGCCGTCGCGTCCGCCACCAACGACATGACCACCGCCTCGGAGAGCGAACGAACGCCGCGGGGTGTCGTCGCGGAGCCGCGGTGGCCCCTCCCCTCCCGTTCCGGTTCGTGCCCGGTGGGGTGAATGTGTGCGTCCGGGCCAGGGAACACAAGGGTGACTTGGTCGGTGTCCGACCACCGGACCTCGTAGGGAGGTGTCCCGTCGTCATGGTGGAGTCCGACGATCTCACCGTCCCGCTTGGTGGCACCGGTGGTGGGGCTTTCGACAATCAACTGGTCGCCGACATGCGCACGCATCGACATCCCGCCTTTCCGCCTCATATCCAAAGTGTCACCGCAGGTGAGCGGTGTCCTGGGGACGGAACGCCCTGGATCGAGGGGCCGGATGGCCCCGTGGTGGGCCGTGTGGCCGTCAGGGGGAGCCATGAGGCTCATTCGGCGGCGCGGGCGAGCTGGCAGGCTCGATAAGTGCGAGAGGAGTCGGAACATGCACCACAGAACGGTCGGAGACCTCAGGACGCGCCCGGTGGTCCAGGCGCCCCGTGACATGCCGTTCAAGGAACTCGTGGCGCTGCTCGCGGAGAGCGACGTCACCGCCGTGCCGGTCGTCGACGGTTCGGGACGCCCGATCGGCGTGGTCTCCGAGGGCGATCTGCTGCGCAAGTCGTCCGGCCAGGCGGACCCCTCCGGTCTCCTGCCGGTCCCGCACCTGGAGGCGTGGGAGCGCGCGAAAGCGGAGGGGGCGAGGGCGGAGCAGCTGATGTCGGCGCCCGCCGTGTGCGCGCGTCCGGAGTGGACGGTCGTCGAGGCAGCCCGGGTGATGTCGGACCGGAGCGTCAAGCGGCTCCCCGTGGTGGACGAGACCGACAAGCTGCTCGGCATCATCAGCCGTGGCGATCTGCTGCGGGTGTTCCTGCGCCACGACAACGCGATCCGCGACGAGATCGAAAGGGATCTGCTGTTGCGGACCCTGCGACTGGCGCCCTCTGCCATGACGGTCGACGTACAGGAGGGCGAGGTCACCCTGGCCGGATCGGTCGAGACGAGGAGCCTGGTCCCGGTCATCGTGCGGCTCTGCCGGGGCGTGGACGGGGTCGTCTCGGTCACCGAACACCTCACCTACGACACCGATGACACCGGCGGCTCGGCCCTGGCCGCGTAAAGCCCGGGGGACCCAGGAAGCCAGGAAACCCGGCGGGAGGCACTGCCATGGAACAAGCCGTCATGGAACAAGTGGTCACCGTGGGGCTCGACGGCTCGCCCGAGAGCCTGACCGCCGCGCACTGGGCCGCCGACGAGGCGGAGCGGCGTGAGCTGGCGCTGCGCCTGACACACGCCTGGATCCTGCTGTGCCCGGCCACACCCGACAGCCCCGCGGCCGATGACCAGAACTACTGGTCGAAGCGGATCGTGCACGACGCGCACACCGAGCTGGCCCGTGACCATCCGAAGCTGACCATCATCGAGGAGCTGGTGGCGGACGAGGCCGAGACGGCCCTGCTCGACGCGGCGGCGCACTCCCGCATGCTGGTGCTCGGATCGCGGGGGCTGGACCGGGTGGCCAGTTTCTTCCTCGGTGACATCGGGCTGCACACCATCGCCCGCGCGGAGCGGCCGGTGGTGCTGATGCGCGCGGGGCAGGGAGCACAAGAACACCCGGGGCGTGTGGTCGTGGGCCTGAGCCTGCACGGTCCACAGGACAACCTCTTGGAGTTCGCCTACGTCACCGCGTTCACCCGCGATGTGCCACTGCACGCCGTCCACGGACGCAAGCCCGACCGTGCGCATGCCGCCACCGGGGGCGATGACATGGCCCGGGACACCGCGGAGCGGGCCCGACGGGAACTGGACGAGGTGCTGCGACCGTGGCGGGAGAAGTTCCCCCGGGTGAAGGTCGTCGACGAGATCCGGCTGGAGAGCCCCGCCCAGGCCGTCGTCCAGGCCGCGGCCGACAGCGATCTGCTGATGGTCGGACGGCGGAAACACCCGCCCACGCTGGGGCCCCGCCTGGGCCCCGTGGTGCAGGCGGCGTTGCACCACGCGAGCTGTTCGGTCGCCGTCGTCCCCCACGAATGACGGGACGCGGCCATCCTCGGAGATCCCGATGAGTCATCTTTCCGTGTTCGCTCACGGTCCACTGTGCTCAGCCGGTCCGGAAGGGAGAACCCATGGCGCGCCGCACACCGCCGAATGAGAGTGAACCGGGACGACTGCCGCGTGCCCCGTACGAGAAGGAACTGCGCCGTCTGCAGATCGAACTGGTCACCTTCCAGGAGTGGGTGCGGGCCGAGGGACAGCGCATGGTGGTGGTCTTCGAGGGACGGGACGCGGCCGGGAAGGGCGGCGCGATCAAACGGGTCACCGCACGACTCAACCCGCGTGTCGTCCGCACCGTCGCCCTGCCCGTGCCCACGGACCGCGAACGCACCCAGTGGTACTTCCAGCGCTATGTCGAGCAGCTTCCCGCCGCGGGGGAGATCGTGCTCCTTGACCGCAGCTGGTACAACCGGGCCGGCGTAGAACGCGTCATGGGGTTCTGCACCGAGGAGGAGCACCAGCGCTTCCTCCGCCAGTGCCCGGTCTTCGAGCGGATGCTGGTCGAGGACGGGATCCTGCTGCGCAAGTACTGGTTCTCGGTGAGCGACGCCGAGCAGGAACGGCGGTTCCGACAGCGCCTGAGCGATCCCACGCGGCGCTGGAAGATCTCCGCGATGGACCTGGAGTCCATCACCCGCTGGGAGGCGTACTCCCGTGCCAAGGACGAGATGTTCGCGTACACCGACACCCCCGAGGCCCCGTGGTACGTCGTCGAGAGCGACGACAAGCGCGCCGCCCGGATCAACATGATCGCCCATCTGCTGTCGACCGTTCCGTACGGCGACGTCCGGCTCCCGGAATTGCGTCTGCCGCCCCGCCCCGCGCCCACCGGCTACCAGCGGCCGCCCAAGCACCTGCAGACCTTCGTGCCCGACCACTCGGCCTCGCTCCGGGCACCGGACCGCGGACCGGCTCCCGACGCGGACCCGGCCGACGGGAAGGGACACCGATGACGGACACCACCTCCCGTCCCGATACCGTCCACGCCCTGCTCGCCGACGGCTCCACCGTCGAGATACGCCCCGCCCGGCCCCAGGACCGCGACGAGGTCCTGCGCATGCATCAGGAGATGTCTCCCGAGGCCATGCGGCTGCGGTTCTTCGCCGTCAACCCGCGCTACGCGCAGGAGGCGGCGGATCGCGTGTGCGCGCCTGGACACCGCGGTTACCGTGCGCTCCTCGCGCTGGCGGACCGCCGGGTGGTCGGGGTGGCCGAGTACACCATGCTGTCCGTGGCCCCCGGCGGATCGGTGTCCGCCGACATCGCCCTGGCTGTCGCCGAGGGCCGTCACGGGCAGGGCATCGGCACACTGCTGCTGGAACACCTGGTCCACGCGGCCCGGGCGGCGGGCATCTCCGGCTTCACCGCCGAAGCGCTCGCCGAGAATCACGAGGTCCTGAAGGTCTTCGCCGATCTGGGGCTGCGCACCTCCCGCCACTTCGACGGCACCGACGTGCGCTGCACCGTCCACCTGGAGCAGGACGAGCACTACCTGGCGGCGGTGGACCGACGGGGCCGGATCGCCGACGTGGCGAGCCTGCGGCCACTGCTGCTGCCGCGCTCGGTGGCCGTCGCGGGGGCGGGTCGGCGGCCCGGATCGGTCGGGCGGGCCGTACTGGGCAATATGCGGTCGGGTGGTTTCACCGGGGCGCTCTACGCGGTCAACCCGCACGCCCAGGTCATCGAGGGGGTACCGGCGTTCCCCTCCGTGGCGGACCTCCCCTCGTACCGGATCTCGTCGTACTCGCCGTACCGGCGCCCGCCGTGGCCGACATCGCCGGGGAGTGCGGTACGGCGGGTGTGCGGGCGCTGGTCGTTCTGACGGCGGGGCTCGACACCGGTCAGGCGGAGGCGCTGTTCACCTGCTGCCGACGCCACGGGATGCGGCTGGTGGGCCCCAACTGCCTGGGGATCGCCGACACGGCCGACGAGGCGCGGCTGAACGCCACGTTCGCCGCGCATCCTCCGCTTCCGGGGTGCGCGGGGGTCGCCGTGCAGTCCGGAGGGGTCGGCATCGCCTTGCTCGAGCGGTTCGGCCGGCTCGGCGTCGGCGTGTCCACCTTCGTGTCGCTGGGTGACAAGTACGACGTCAGCGGCAACGACATGCTCCAGTGGTGGGAGGCGGACCCCAGTACCCGGCTCGCCGTACTCCACCTGGAGTCCTTCGGCAATCCCCGGGCCTTCTCCCGCACCGCACGCCGCGTCGCCCGCACCATGCCCGTGCTCACCGTGGACGCGGGCCGCTCGGAGGCCGGACGGCGCGCCGCCGCCTCGCACACCGCCGCCGCGGCCACCCCCACCATGACCCGCGGTGCCCTGTTCACACAGGCGGGCATCATCGCCACCCGGAGCATCGCCGAACTGGTCGACACCACGGCCCTGTTGCACGCCCAGCCACTGCCCGCGGGCATCCGCGTCGCGGTGGTGAGCAACGCGGGAGGTGCCGGTGTGCTCGCGGCTGACGCCTGCGTCGACGCCGGACTCACCGTTCCCGCGCTGGACCCCGGTCTGGCCGGTGGACTGCGGGCGGTCCTGCCGCCCGGCGCCGCCACCGGCAACCCCATCGACACCACGGCCGCCGTCACCGCCGAGCGGATGCGCTCCTGTGTGAACCGGCTGGCGGCACACGGAAGCGTGGACGCCGTGCTGGTGGTGCTCGTGCCCACCGCGCTGGCCACCGGAACGCGGGACGATCCGCTGCTTGCTCTCACCGGCGCACCCGGAGCGCGACCCCGGCCGGTGGCCGCGGTCCTCCTCGACCAGGAGGCCCCCGTACGGCTCCTCGCGAGCGCCGCCGACCACCCTGTCCCGGCCTACTCCGAGCCCCAGTCGGCGGCCCGCGCACTCGTCCACGCCGCCCGCTACGCGCGCTGGCGCGCCGAACCGCCGGGCAGCGTGCCACCGCTGTCGGGCATCGATCCCGCCGGTGCCACGGCCATCGTTGAGGAGTTCCTCACCCATCACCCCGACGGGGGATGGCCCGACCCCCGCGACTGCGCGGCCCTGCTCGACCGCTACCGCATCCCCCAGCTGCCCTGGGCCTGGGCCGAGGACGAGGACACCGCCCTGGCCGCCGCACGGCACCTGGTGGCGGACGAACGCGGCCGGGTGGCCGTCAAGGCGTACTGGCCGGGGCTGGTGCACAAGAGCGACCTGGGAGCGCTGCGGCTCGATCTGGAGGGGCCGGACCAGGTGCGCCACGCCTACCGGGACCTGCGCGCGCGTTTCGGTGACCGGATGGCCGGTGCGTTCCTCCAGCCCATGGCGCCCCGGGGTGTCGAGCTGTTCGCGGGCGTCGTCCAGGACGAGGTGTTCGGCCCCCTGGTGCTCTTCGGCCTCGGTGGTACCGCCACCGAGCTCCTCGCCGACCACGCCGCGCGGCTTGCCCCGCTCACCGACCGCGATGTGCACAGCCTCCTCACCGCCCCGCGCTGCGCCCCGCTGCTCTTCGGCTACCGGGGCGGAGGGCCGATGGACCTGGAGGGGCTGGAGCAGCTGCTGCTGAGGCTGTCCCGGATGGCCTGTGATCTGCCTCAGCTCGCCGAGACCGACCTCAACCCGGTGGTGGCCCGGCCCGACGGAATCGTCGCCCTGGACGTCCGGCTGCGCCTCCTGCCACGCCATGCGCACGACCCCTACCTGCGGCGACTGCGTGCCGCCCGGCAGTGGCGGACCTGAGCGGGCCTGGTGGCGTGCGCGCTCACACCCGCTGGGGCACGATCACGACCGGGCATGCCGAGCGGTGGAGTACGGCGTGGCTGACCCGGCCGAGCTGAAGCCCGCTGTGGTCACGACTCCGGAGAGCACCGACGACCAGCAGATCGGCCTGCTCCGACACGTCCAGCAGGACCTGGTGCGCCGGTCCTTCGATGACTTCGCGGTGGACCGTGAGGTCATCCTGCTCGCGCTCGACCTGGTCCAGCACCTCGCTGAGGACGCCCGCCGCCTGCTCCTCGTAGATCAGGCTGCTCGCCTCACGTTCCAGCGGCGACTGACCGGCGCGAGGGTGCGCGGGGCGCCGCCAGGAACGCACGGCGTGCAGTGCGGCGTCCCGCGCCCGCGCCTCACGGAAGGCGAACCGTACGGCCGCCGACCCTTCCACCAGATCTCCGACGGCCAGGACCACGCGCCGGAGAGCGCCTGCGCGGTTCCTCTCCCCGCCCCGGACCACGACCACCGGGGAGACGGCACGCGCCGCCACCGCCAGACTGACCGACCCCAGAAGCGCTCCCGCGACCGCACCCCTGCCACGGGACCCGGTGACCACGGCGAACGCCTCACGACTCTGCTCCAGCAGCGCCATCACCGTGTCCTCGGCCAGGACCTCAGCGGACACCTTCACGTCAGGGTTGCGCAACGTCGCACGTTCCGCGCAGGCGGCGACGATGTTCTCGGCCGCCACATCCCCAGTGGGACGGTCGGTGCCGAAAGAGGGCAGGCGTCCCTCGTACCGTTCCCATCGGGAGGCATTGACCAGGTGCAAGGGGAGCTCATGGCGTGCCGCCTCGTCCACTGCCCAGTCCAGGGCCTCCAGGCTGGACTCCGATCCATCGACACCCACGACCAGCGGGAGCGCCATCATCCCCACCGCCTTTCCTCCGGTCGTCTCGTCCGCCTCGGGTACCCCCTGGCCACGCACACACCGCCCCGCTTCCTCGCTTGGACCGATCAGCTCTGATGGCGGAGCTGGTCGTCCTGGGGCCCCATCACCCGGCCCCGTGGGCGCCGGATGCGATCCGGGAACATCGGCCACACGATGAAGGCATGCCGACCCCTCACCGCGCCGAGCGCTTCGCCGCGGGTCTGTCGCGGGAGGAGGCGGCGCGGCGGCTGGAGGAGTGCGGGGCCAATGTCGTCGCCCGGGAGCGGCGCACTCCGGTGTGGCGTCGTGTGCTGCAGCAGTTGCGCGACCCGCTGATCGTGGTGTTGCTCGTGGCCGCCGTGCTGACCCTGACCACGGGAGATCTCCCCGACGCCTCGGTGATCCTGCTCGTCATCACGGTGAACACCGTGGCCGGTGTCGTCCAGGAGGTACGGGCGGAACGGGCCGTGGCCGCCCTGACGGCCCTCAGCGCGCCGACCGCCCGGGTGCTGCGCGACGGCGCGGAGTGTTCCGTACCCGCAGCCGACGTGGTACCGGGAGACCTGGTACTGCTGGGCGAGGGGGACATCGTGCCCGCCGACGGAGAGGTCGTCGACGCGGCCCTGCTCCTGGTCGACGAGTCGGCGCTGACGGGCGAGTCCGTCCCGGTGGAGAAGGCCGCCGACGCGGACCGGCCGCCGTCCACGGTGTCGGCGGACACGGTATCGGCGGGCACGGTGGTCGTCCGCGGCCGCGGACGGGTCCAGGTCACCGGCACCGGCCCGGACAGCGCGCTCGGCCGGATCGCCGCGCTGATGGGCACCGCACCCGGACTGACCCCGCTGCAGCGCCGACTGGCCAGGTTCGGCAGGGTGCTGGCGGCCGTCACCGTCGCACTGTGCGCGGTGGTGCTCGCCTTGGGGCTGGTACGCGGACAGCCCGTCGAGCTGATGGTCGTGACCGCGATCAGCCTCGCCGTCGCGGCCGTACCCGAGTCCCTGCCCGCCGTGGTCACCCTCGCCCTGGCCCTGGGGGCACGCCGGATGGCGGAGCGGCACGCCATCGTCCGGCGGCTGCCCGCGGTGGAGACCCTCGGCTCGGTCACGGTGCTCGCCACGGACAAGACCGGCACCCTGACCGAGGGCCGGATGGCCGCGGAGCGGCTATGGACGCCACAGGGCGAGGCCACTGCCAGCGGCATCGGCTACGACCCCGAAGGCCACGTCATACGCGACGGCCACCCGGTGACCGCGCGCGACGCCCCGGACTTGGCCGAGCTGCTGCGCGCCTCGCTGCTGTGCAACGACGCCGGGCTGGAGCCTCCTCCGGACGGCAGTGGACGGTGGCGTGCGATGGGCGACCCCACCGAGGCGGCCCTCTCACGGCCGGAGCCAGGCTCGGCCTGGACCGGGCCGCGGTGGAACGCGCAGCGCCACGGGTCGACGAGATCCCCTTCGACAGCGCGCGCAAGCGCATGACGACGGTGCACCGCGCACCCGACGGCGCACTGCGGATCGTGTGCAAGGGAGCCCCCGAGGTCATGCTCCGGCCGCCGGTCCTCATCGACGCGCCGGACACGCGGACCCGGGCCGCCGCCCGGGCCGAGACACTGGCCCGCGACGGATACCGAGTCCTAGCCGTGGCCTCGGCCGACCACGACGAGACACCACCCCGGAGCACCGATGCCTGGGAATCGGGGCTTTCACTGCTCGGCCTGGTCGGCATCCTCGACCCGCCCCGCGACACCTCCCGAACCACCGTCACGGCGTGCGAACATGCCGGTATTGCCCCGGTCCTCATCACCGGCGACCACCCCCTCACGGCACGGGCGGTGGCCGCGCGCGCGGGCATCGTGGCCCGGGAGGACGAGGTCACCACGGGGATGCGGATCCGCCAGGGCACCGCGGGCCCGCTGACCGCCTCGCGCGTCTACGCCAGGACCACGCCCGATCAGAAGCTGGACATCGTCCAGGCATGGCGCGCGGCGGGCCATGTGGTGGCGATGACCGGCGACGGCGTCAACGACGGTCCCGCGCTGCGCCGCGCGGACATCGGCGTCGCCATGGGACAGCGCGGCACCGAAGTGGCCCGCCAGGCGGCCGACCTCGTGCTCGCCGACGACAACCTGGCCACCGTCGTCGCCGCCGTGGAGGAGGGCCGCCGCGTCTACGCCAACGTGCGCCGGTTCCTGCTCTACGCCCTCGCCGGAGGAACGGCGGAGATCCTGGTCATGCTCCTCGGCCCGTTCCTCGGCATGCCCCTGCCCCTGCTCCCCGCCCAGATCCTGTGGATCAACCTGCTCACCCACGGCCTCCCCGGTGTGGCACTCGGAGCCGAACCCGTCGAGCCTGGGGTGATGCGCCACCCACCACGCCCGCCCGAGGAGAGCGTCCTGGGCGCCGGACTCTGGCCCCGGCTCCTGGCCATGGGGGTCTTCGTCGCCGGTGTCACCCTGGTCGCCGCGGTCTGGGCCCGGGAGGCCGGACGACCCTGGCAGTCCGTGACGTTCCTGGTCCTCGGCGCCACCCAACTCGGTGTCGCGCTGGGCTCCCGCGCCCGCCCCGGCAGCCTCGCCAACCCGTTCCTGCTGCTGGCCGTGGGGACGGCCCTGGCCCTGCAGGTGGCGGGTGTCTATCTCCCACCCCTGCGCGCCCTGTTGGGCACGGAGCCACTGCCCCTCGTCGACCTCGCGATCGCCGGTGCGCTGTCCGGCCTGGGGCATGTCGTCATGCGTGTACAACGATGGCTCTTCCCGGAGCGCCCGCCCCGCAGCCGCTCGGCACCCGCCCCAGCCCATGGCTGAGCCGGCCGGCGGCCGGGGTGGCGGCGCGGCCTCACGGCCCCGCCCCGGTGGCCCCGGGAAAGCCCGGGGTACGCCAGGTCTCGCCCGCCGTGGTGATCCCCAGCCCCTCGTGGCCGTCCCAAGCCTCGACCCAGTCACGGGCCCCGGCGCCCATGGCGAACGCGGCCGTGGCGTAGGCGTCGGTCCGGGTGAGGCCGTGGCCGATCAGAGTAAGGGAGGCCAGGGCGGTGGCGGACCCGCCGGTGTGCGGGTCCAGGATGTGCGCACCGCGCTCGGCCGTCCCCGAGGTGGCGACGGCCAGATCGCGGCCGGTGACCACGGCGGCCAGCTCCCCGGGGCGGGTGGGGTGGGCGATGCCGATCCGCCAGGGTGTGCCGGGGGCGGCCTCGCCGCGCAGCTGGATGTCGCCGCCGCCGTTGACGCAGGTGTTGTGCGCGCCCGCCTCGTACAGCATCCGTGACGCCCGCTCGACGGCCCAGCCCTTGACCATCCCCGAGGGGTCGAGCCGGCCGCCGGGGGTGTGGCTGAACCAGCCGCCGGTGGTGTGTGCCACCTCCTCGCACAGCGCGAACACCTCGGCCACCTCCGGCGCGTACCGCTCCGGGACCGGCTCGCCCCGGTTCAGGCGGCTGATCGCGCTGCCGGGGCGGTAGGTGGAGAAGACCTCGTCCACATGGTGCAGCCAGGCCACGGCATCCTTCAGGGCGTGGCGGACGGGCGGGGTGACCGGGTCGCGGAGGTCGAAGGAGAACACCGTGCCCATGGCGTGCTCGACATGGCGCGTTCCGCGCACGGCGGCGGACGCCTCAGACACCAGCTCTGTCCAGCGCGCTCTGCAGGGACCTGGTGTACCCCTCGCTGGTGTAGGTGGCACCGGAGACCGCGTCGATGTGCGTGCTCTGGGCGCTCAGCGCCTCCCGCGTCAGCCGGGGCACGGCGTCGGCGGCGATCTGCTGGGAGCGGGGGCGGTCGGACGGTGTCCGGAGCACCCTGACGGCGGTGATCCTGCCGTGGGAGAGCGTGACGGACACCTGGACCGGTCCGTACGAGGTACTGATCACGCTGCCGGTGTACGTGCCGGAGGCGCCGCCACCCGTGGGCCTGTGCCCAGTCGGCGGGGGGGACGGCGACGCTCCCGGTGTCCCGGAGGAGGGTGGCGATGCCGTCATGTCCGGGGCCGGGTTCTGGTGCGGTTTGAGCGACAGCAGCAGGATCACTCCCGCCACGGTCGAGACGGTGGTCACGGCGGCCTTGCGCACGGTGGATCTCCTTCGGACGTGGCGCGGATCGGACTCAGAGCGCGAACGACTCGTGGTGGACACGGCGGCGCCGCACCCCCGCCTCGCGCAGGGCGCACAGCGCGGCCTCCGTCATGCCAGGCGGGCCGCACAGGTAGACGTCCCGTTCGGCGATGTCGGGCACCAGAGCGCGCAGTGCCCCGGCGGTCAGCGGAGAGGAGTAGGCGGCCGGCTCGTCGACGACGTAATGAACGGCCGCCCCGCGCGCGGCGGCGAGCGCGTCGAGCTCGCCACGGAGGGCCAGGTCCTCGGGGCGCCGGGCCCGGTAGACGAGGATCACCTCGCCGGGCAGTGTCTCGAAGAGGGCCCGCAGCGGGGTGATCCCGACGCCGCCGCCCAGCAGGAGGGTCTTGCGGGTACGGCGGCGGCGTGCGGTGAAGGCCCCGTACGGGCCCTCCGCGAATACCCGGGTGCCGGGCCGGAGATGAGCCAGCGCGGCGCTGTGGCCGCCGGACGCCTTGACCGTGATCCGCAGATACGCGGGGTGCGGCGCGGCCGACAGGGAGTAGGGATTGGCGGCCCACCACAGGCCGCGGGTCAGGAACCGCCACCGGAAGAACTGGCCGGGCTCCGCGCGCAGCTCCGCCAGTCCGCTGCCCGACAGATAGACCGATACGACGCCCGGAGCCTCGGGCCGGACCTCGGAGACGTACAGCCGGTGGCGCAGCGCCCGGCGCACCGGGACGGCGAACCGGTACCAGGCCAGCAGCGCCGCCACCGCGATGTAGAGGGCGTACCAGGCCAGCTGGGCGGGGCGGTCTCCGGTGAAGTCGGCCCCGTCGGAGAGCTGGTGCCCGAAGGCCAGGAAGACCGCGAGATAGGTCGCGAAGTGCAGAAGGTGCCAGGTCTCGTAGGGGATGCGACGGCGCACGGCGCGCGCGGACACGATCGCGGTGATCAGGAACAGCAGAAAGCCGATCGTCCCCTTGAGCAGGTCCGGATAGTGGAGGACCAGGGTGGTGGTCTGCTCCACTGGCCCGGTGCGCGATTCCAGCGAGTACCCCCAGATGATCAGCAGGACATGGGCGCAGGCCAGCGAGATCGTGTAGCGGCCGCCCAGGGCGTGCCAGCGGGCCAGCCGGTCGGTGCCGATGGCGCGGTCGAGCAGTGGTATGCGCGCCATCAGCAGCAGGAGGATCGCGCAGGCGTAACCGGCGAGCAGCCCGGTGATCCGCCCCGCGCCGGTCAGCCAGCCGGCGGCGCCGACGACCGAGGGGGTGTCGTGCCACCACAGCGCCAGGACGGCGGCGGCCCCGCCCCAGACCATCACGTGTGCGAGCACCGGGACGGGGCTGGGCGGGCGCGGTGCCGACCGGGACGGGCGGGCCCTGGCCGGGCCGGCGGCGTCGTGCTGGTCATGGGGGTCCTCTCGGTGATGTGCCCGGTCAGCGTGGCCCGAGAAGCTCTGAGGACCCTCTGAACCCGGGCGGACGCGTTCGGATTCAGAGGAAACTCAGAGGAAGGGCGGGTCTCGGCACCGCGCACCGCGAGGGATGCTGGATGCACCATGGATACGCACTCCACCGGCCGTTTTCTGCTGCGACCTGACGGGGCCCGGGTCCGCGTCCTCGTCGTCGACGACGAACCCGACCTGACCGAGGTGCTGTCGGGTGCGCTGCGCTACGAGGGCTGGGAGGTCCGTACCGCCGCCGATGGCGCGTCCGCACTGGACGCCGCGCGGGCGTTCCGCCCGGACGCGGTGGTGCTCGACTGGATGCTGCCGGACACCGACGGACTCGCGGTGCTGCGCGCGATGCGGGCGGAGCTGCCGGATGTGTGCGTGCTGTTCCTGACCGCGCGCGACACGGTGGAGGACCGGATCGCGGGTATCACGGCCGGCGGCGACGACTATGTGACCAAGCCGTTCAGCCTGGAGGAGGTGCTGGCCCGGCTGCGCGGACTGCTGCGCCGGGCCGGGATGGCGCGGGAGCCGGGCGACGACCGGCTGGTGGTCGCGGACCTGGTGATGGACGAGCAGGCGCGGGAGGTGACCCGCGGGGGTGTGGCCGTGGAGCTGTCCCGCACCGAGTTCGAGCTGCTGCGGTTCCTGATGCGCAACCCCCGGCGGGTACTGTCCAAGGCGCAGATCCTGGATCGGGTGTGGAGCTATGACTTCGGCGGCCAGGCCCATGTGGTCGAGCTGTACATCAGCTATCTGCGCAAGAAGATCGACGCGGGGCGGGCGCCGCTGATCCACACGGTGCGCGGGGTCGGCTACGTGCTGAAGGCGGAGCCTTCATGAGGCGGCCGCTCACCAGGGGGCTGTCGTGGCGGCCGCCCCGTACGCTGCGTGCCCGGCTGACCGCCGGTCTGGTCGTGCTGCTGGCGGTGGCGAGTCTGGCGGTGGGGCTGACCACGGTGTTCGCCCTGGAGGGGTTTCTGGTGCGGCGGCTGGACCAGCAGCTCACGGCGGCCGGAGGCCGGTTCCCGGCCAGCCTGGAACACGGTGAGCGGCACCCCGACGCCGACAACGCGCCCGACACCCGCGGCCAGTCGGACCGCACCTTCGGCGCCCGGCTGCTGCGCGGCACGACGACCGACGCGGCGGTGGTGCGCGACCAGACGGACGCCGCCGTACCGCTGACCGGCGCCGACCGGCGGGTCCTGGCGGGGCTGCCGGTGGACGGCGACGGCCACAGCGTGCGTCTGTCCGCACTCGGCCGCTACCGAGTGGCCGCCGTCCGGGGGGACGACGGCGACGTCCTGGTCACCGGGCTGCCGCTGCGCCCGGTGGAGGAGACCGTGCACCGGCTGGAGATCGTGGAGAGCGTGGTGTTCGGCAGCGCGCTGCTGGCCACCGGGGTGGCCGGGGCACTGTGGGTACGGCTGTCGCTGCGCCCCCTGCGGCGGGTGACCACGACCGCCGCCGGGGTGGCCGAGCTGCCGCTGGCCAGTGGTGAGGTGGCCATGCCGCCGCCGGTGCCGGACACCGATCCGCGCACCGAGGTGGGCCAGGTGGGCACCGCGCTCAACCGCATGCTCGGCCACGTCGGGGACGCGCTGGCCCGTCGCCAGGCGAGCGAGGAGCGGCTGCGGCACTTCGCCGCCGACGCCAGCCATGAGCTGCGAACGCCGGTGGCCTCCGTCCGCGGCCATGCCGAGCTGGCGCTGCGCCATCCGGGCCCGGTGCCGGATGACGTGCGGCACGCCCTGGAGCGGATCCAGGCCGAGTCGGAGCGGATGTCCACGCTGGTGGACGATCTGCTGCTGCTCGCCCGGCTCGACGCGGGACGACCACTGGCCCGCCGACCGGTCGATCTGACCCGGCTGGTGCTGGACGCGACCGGCGACGCACGGGCCGCCGGGCCGGACCACCGCTGGACGCTGGAGCTGGCCGAGGAACCGGTGACGGTCCTCGGCGACGAGCACCGCCTCCAGCAGGTCGTGGGCAACCTGCTCACCAACGCCCGCACCCACACCCCACCCGGCACCCGGGTCACGGTCCGGCTCGCCACGGCCGGTGCGGGCCGGGCGGAGCTGACGGTATCGGACGACGGTCCGGGGGTGCCCGAGGGACTACAGGACGAGGTGTTCGAGCGGTTCTCGCGCGCGGACCCCGGCCGGTCCCGGGCGGCGGGCGGCACCGGGCTTGGGCTGGCGATCGTCCGGGCCGTGGTCGCGGCCCACGGCGGCACGATCACGCTGACCAGCGGGCCGGGCGCCACCGTCTTCCGGACCCGGCTCCCGCTCCGGCCGTGGCGAGATCCTGCCGTTCGGTCCCGTCCGCGACGGGCAGACACCGGAACAGACCGCCCGACAGGGTCTCCTGCGGGCGCCGAGCCGCCGACCCGTCCTTCGTCAAGTGGCTGTTGAAGTCTCGGGACCGGCATCACAACCCCCTACCGCTCCATTCCATGGCCGAGGCAGAGTGGGTGGGCCCGACTCGCGGAAGTGTGCGCGCAGACCGCATACCGTGAGTCGGCTGAGCCTCGGCACACCGTTAACAACGAGCTCAGGCTGCGTAAGGGCCGGCTCACCCGGCACGCCGCCGAGACCGACACCCTCGCCGCCGCCGAACACACCCGCGCCTCGCTGCTCCTCACCGCGAGCCACGATCTGCGGGCGCCGCTGTGCACGGCGGAGGAGGCGCTCAGACGCCTGCCCCCGCTGTCCGTCGAGACACGCCACCTCGCCACCGCCAGCTCCTCAGTGCGCCGCGTCGCCCAGCTCCTCACCGACCTGGACGACCTGAGCCGACTGCACACCGGAGCCCTGGACCTCTACCTCCGCCCCGTCGACCTCGACGAGGCACTGACCGCGGCCCTCGACGACCTCGGCACCGGCGGCCACGCCATCACCCTGCGGCTGCCGGAGGAGCTGCCGTACGTCATCGCCGACGCCGCCCTCCTCACCCGCGACCTCACGGAGGCGATGGGCGGCACCCTCACCCACACCACCGCAGGGGTCTTCTCGGTGACGCTCACCCTTCCGGCATCAGCACACCGTTCCGCCACTACCACCGAGGCTCCGCCACCCTCCGTCCCGGAGCAACTGACCCCGCCGCGCAGGCAGAGGCGCATTCGTGCCCGATCAGCTGAGGTAGGTGTGCTTCCATTCAGCGGACGACATGCCCTGGGCTGCTTCGGCGAGCGCGAGCGCCGATGCTGTCTTCAGCTTCGCCCGGCTGGTGTCCACCCATTCCTGGGCGTTGCGGTAGCCCTGCTCCAGGTACTCCATGCCTTGCAGCATGCATTCGAGCTTGTCCACGTCGTGTGCCACGAGGACCTCCAGCGAGTCGCCGTTCTCGTACTCGTGGACCACGGCCTTGATCCCGTCCGCTACGGCTGGGTGGGCCTTCGAGACCTGGTCGGCGGTGACCTTCTCGTTCGTCGCGGCTTCGAGGCAGCGGCGTCCGATCCAGGGGATGTCCCCGACGCGGGTCTCCTGGGTGTCGTGGAACGTGCACAGGAGCGCGACCTTCGCCGGGTCGGCGCCCTCCATCATCGCGAGCACGGCGCCGATGATCGCGGTGCGAAACGAGTGCTCGGCGATGGTCTCGCAATCCTTGACGCCGGCGATCCACCAACCGCTGCGCTTCCCCCCGGCAAGCTCGACGAGCTGGGCGCCATCTCCAACACGGCGTGGGGGATCAAGGCAGATACCAACCAGGTGTCCGTCGAGATCTTCGATGGAGCGCCCGCAGACGGCCGGGCTCGGATCGAAAAGGTCGCTGCGGCTCACCCGGGTGCGGTGCGTGTTGACCGCATCAGGAGCGGGCTGAAGTTCAAAGTCACCGATCTTCGGGGCGGCAACGGGATTACCTCCGAGGGCTGGCTCTGCAGTGCCGGGTTCAACACCAAGAACTCGTCAGGCACTATCTACACGCTCACCGCTGGCCACTGCGTCCGAGGCACCGGCAACGAATGGCGCATGGACTGGAATAACGCCAGGATTGGCAACCAGACCGCGTATGGCTTCGGAGGCGCTGCGGGCGACTGGGCAACCATCAAGGCCGATGATCCTGGCATCAACCCACTCGGGACGGTCAGATACTGGGGCGGTATCTACAAGCAGATCGACAACTCCGCCTGGCCGACTGTTGGCGTTGACATGGATCGAGTCGGGGTCTCCAGCGAAGATACAACGGGCTATGTAACCAGCGAAGTTGTGACCGTCACCATCGATGGGGTGCAGCTGGAGCAGATGTTTGAGTCGAACGTCTGCGCGCTCGGTGGCGACAGTGGTGGACCCGCGCTCCGCGGTACAACGGCCCTAGGTCTGCTCTCCGGCGGCACCGACGAGACAGTGTGCAACTCCGATTCCAGTGGCACCTATCGGAACTACTTCATGCCGGTGCAAAGGGTCCTGAATGCACGAGGCCTTCACGTTTACTGAGGCGCCTGCCACAACGGGTGAAACCGGCCTTGGGCCAGCCACGTCACAGTGACAGGTCGGCTCGCCACGCCATTCTTCCGGGAGGTCACATGCGGATCAGGCCATCGCGCTCCGTCGGCCTGCTTACTGCGGCGGCCTTGGCCGTGGCTGGCCTAGATGAATGAGTCCGATGTTTGTGCTGGCCGCGACTATGGCGAAGGGCGCCCGTTGGCTTGGTTGTGACTCCTTGCCTGGACGCCCTTCTGGCGGCACTGTACGTGTTCATCGACGACCATGTGGCTCCCCGTCGCCGGATCGGGCGACCTCCAAAACTGACGGACGCCGAACTGCTGTGCCTGGCGGTTGCCCAGGTCCTGCTGGGCTTCCCTTCCGCACGGCACTGGATTCGCTTCGCCCACGCCCGGCTCGGGCACTTGTTTCGCTACCTGCCCCAGCAGTCCGCCTACAACAAGCGGCTCAACGCCGCCGGACCGCTGATCAGCACCGTGATCGAGGCACTGGCCAGGCAGGTGCCGAGCTGGCACGACGACCTGCGGCTGATCGACTCCACCCCACTGCCGTGTGCGGCCTCCCGCGAGACGGTCAAACGCTCCGACCTGGCCGGGCACGCCGGATACGGCTACTGCCGCAGCCACTCCCGCTTCTTCTGGGGCTTCCGGCTCTACCTGCTGACCACCGCCGAGGGCATGCCGATCTCCTGGTGCCTGGCCAACCCCAAGCTCGGCGAGCGGGAGGTGATGTGCGCGTTGCTGGAACGCGACCACCACCTCGTCCGCGCCGGTCAGGTGATCCTTGCGGACAAGGGCTTCGCCGGGCGGGAGTTCGAGGCGTTCCTGACCGAGCGCCTGGGTGTCCATCTGGTACGGCCGGATCGGAAGGACGAGCCGGTCCGGCACGGCCGCCTCGCCCGCGTCCGCCAGTGGATCGAAGCCGTCATCGACACGCTCAAGGGTCAGCTCGGCCTGGAACAACACGGTGGCAGAACCCTGCTTGGGGTGTTCGCCCGCACCGGCCAACGCCTCCTCGCCCTCGCAGCCAGCGTCTGGCACAACTGGACCACCGGCGCCAAGATCAAGCGATCCCTGATCGCCTACGACCACTGAGAACATCGGACTCATTCATCTAGGGGCTGCCTCCGGGTGTGGCAGCACGCAAGTCGCCGGTGACGGCCCGCAGGTGGCCGGAGACAGCCCAGAAGCCCTGGCGAAGCGTGCCCGGCAGGTCGCTGCGGCCTGGGACGGGTCAACCGCGGCCGCCGCGTGGCGTAGCGGCTACCACCCCATGGGGGAGGTGGTCCAGCCGCCGCGCGGCGGACTGCTGAGTCAGGCAGACAAGCAGGCCTACCGGCAACGGAGCTTCGTCCTGGGCGACGAATTGCCTACCAATGGACCTCATGACGGCCGGGTGACCTGGGCCCGAGGGAAATCGCTCACCCGTCCACTGACGCGGCCGGAAGAGGCGTACCAGGCCCTGGTCAGCGCCCGTGCCGAAGGAAAGCCGTACCTCACCGTGACGGGGGCGAAGCTGGGCGAGATGAGCGTCGTCACCAGCCGTGGTCCGGCGATGGTCCCGGCCTGGCTGTTCAGCCTGGAGGGCTATGACTCACCCCTCAAGCAGGCCGCCGCCGTCCCATCGGAACTTCCGCGGTCGCCGATCGAGCGGGCCCGCGGCATCCCCGGGTATCCGCTCAGGCACCTGGTCCGGATTGCCGCAGACGGCCTATCGGTGACCGTAGTCGCCCTGCACCGCGTCTGCGACCACGGCCCCGCAGTGGACGTCCTGGAAGCGCCCGGCAGCGTGGTCCTGTCGGCCTCCGTAAAGCCCCGCAAAGATGGCGGCACCTGTACCAAGCAGGGGAAGTCGCAGGAGGTGACGGTGAAGCTGGACCGATCGCTGGGTGACGGCATCCTGCTCGACGCACACACCGGCCGACCAATGCCCTACAAACCGTCACTCGGACCCTCGCCGAGCTGGAGCTGATCCGCCCCAACGCGAAGGCGGCGTCACACAGTCGCGGCGGGTGTGGGCGGCGGAGATCTTCGCGAGCGCGTCCAGGACCTCGCCGGCTGCCGCGATGTACGCGGCGGCGACCGCGTCCTCACCGCGCTCTACGAGGCCGAGTGGGACCCGCTCGGGGTTTGGGAGCGCTCGTCCCGGCGGAGCGTTGTGTCGCTCTCCTTGCCGGCATCCTTGGCGGCCGGCTGATTGCCCCGTACTTCGTTCTTCCAGCTGAAGAACGTTCGCGACGCCCGCCCCGACGAAGGGAGAAGCGCAGGGGAGGGCCGAAACGACGAACACCCGCGTCCAGCGCGGAGCCGGAGGCGGGTGCCGATTCCGCCTGCCCTAGAAACGGGCAGTGCGGGGAAACGTTGTGTCCGAGGACCGACACACACCATACGTACACGCCGGTGTTGCGCGGTGAGCTGCTTCTGCCGTAGCGACAGGTTCGAGTCCTCGGCATTACCCAGACGATCTTCGCGAGCGGGGCGTCCGACCCCACACCGGGTCTACGGCCGCACCCCGCCAGCCGCGTCACCAACCTCCCCGGGCAGAACACCTAGGTCTGCCCGGGGCCGCCGGTGGCCCGGCCCAGGGGCGGGGTTCAGGCCGCGCGCTGGCGCCGTTCCAGGGATTTCGCGGCGCGCTGCCGCTGAGGGGCGAAGGGGTTGATCGTTCCGGGGCCGGCGCCCGGGGTGCGGTCCCACTGTTCGAACTTCCGGGCGACGGTGGCGAGCCGCTCGTCGCCGGGGCCCACATCGATCTGGAAGTGGCTCTCCTTCGGGATCTTCTCGTCCCCGCCCCACCGCACCACTCCCTCGCAGTCGGCGAGGATGTCCCGGATGACGACCGTCTCGTGCGGGAAGAGCCCGTCCTTGGAGCCGGCGGGGTACAACACGGGACGGATCGCGATCGCTGTGCCCGAGAGGTAGTTGCTCTCGTACCGCGCCGAAACGGCGCGGTCCATGGTGTGGCCGGTGACCTCGCCCGCGTCCAGGGTGGCGATCTCGTAGTTGAAGCGACGGGCCACGAACAGCAGCACCGTGGCCACATCGCCCGCCAGGAGGGGGATGGTCACCTGCTCAGTGCCCTCCACCTGGTGCTCGTGAACCTCGCTGGTCACCGGCCAGCCGTTCGCTGATCTCTCTTCGCGCCATAACGCTCTCTCGGCTCCGGCCGCTGTGGCCGGGCCGGTCAACCCGCCCGCCCACAGGGTGACGCCGCCCGCTATGCCGAGCCCGGCGGTCAGGAAGTCTCGGCGGCCGAACCGCGAGGCGGTGGGTAGGGCATCGCTCATGAACTGGCTCCTGTTCTCGACGTGACGGTTCTCGACGTGATAGCCGCATGCACGGCCTTGGCGGAACACAGAACGAAACCTGCGGCGAAGACGAAGACCACCGGGTTCACCCAGGCCGGAACGAGATCGATCGTGATGCCGTCGTTCCACCGGCACTCATAGCTCAGGGGGAACGCGGTCTCCGTGACCGAGTCGGGCCGATTTCCGGATCAGTGCCCGGACTTCACGGCGCAGACCTCGCTCGTCTGTGTGAAGCCGGACAGCGCTCCAAACATGTACACGAATAACGTGATGCCGAGACATACCGCGGCGGCCGCCGACCACGCCCGTGGATCACGCCAGGAGAGGGCCCGTGCCCTCAGCAGGCGCACGGACTTCACGAGGACGAAGACGAGCAGCAGCAGGGCAGCCCCGGCGAAAATCATTGCGAATCTCTCAGGTTCTTCTTTGGTTGGCGAGGTAGGTGGCCTTCTTCAGGCCCTCTTGTCCGGCCCTGGCCAGCAGCGAGTCGGCGAATCCCCGGCAGAATTCAGTGAGCTTGTCGGCGGGGAGCATCTCGGGCAGCAGCGTGTCGTACCCCGCGATGCCGTAGATCAGCTTCGCCCGCCCCAGCGCGATGGTGGGGTCGTCGCTCATCGTCAGCATGTTCCGGGCCATGTCGGTGGCGGTGCTGGCAAGCCCGCTGAACCGTTTGGTGAGGAAGTCGCCGATCCGGGTGAGGCCGCCGCTGCCGCGGTAGTGGTTCCGGACCGCCGTGACGATGTCCTGGCCGCCGCGCACCCGTTCTGAGATCAGATAGCCGTCCGCGTCTTCGAGAAGGTCGTTGAAGCCGAAGGTCGAGTCCACCCCGATCTTGGCGAACTTGTCCTCGCAGTAGGTGTAGCCGGAAGAGTAGCTGTCGCTGTCCCGCCGCCACTCCCCGTAAAGGGTGATGATGTCGCCGCCCCAGCCGCCCACGTCTCCGCGTTCACTCGGAGGGGGTTCGAGGGCTGCGGCTTCACATAGTGCGCGTTGCAGGTCGCGAGCATGTGCTCGGCGCCGATGTGATAACCGGAAGACCGCGACCATCTACCTGGCCGGACTCCACGTCGCAGGCGTCTTCTCCTGGTCCGCGCGCTGATCCGAACGTCCCCAGTTCACGGATCGTCGTCCGCCGACCGTGCCAGGTACGCGTGGTTGTCCTCGATGAGGTGGTCCAGCGCGGCCCTGGCGGCGGCGAGGCCCTCGATGGCCTCAGACAGCCGGGCCCGCTCGCGGCCCATGATCTCCAGTGCCTGCCGCGCCCTGTCCTCGTTCGGCTCGGACAGGCAGGGCGCCATCTCGGCGATGGTGCCGCTGGACATGCCCGCCGCCAGGAACGCCTGCACCAGACGCACCCGCTGGACGTGCTCGTCCTCGTAGTGGCGCTGTCCGCTGGGCGAACGGGAGCTGACGAGCAGGCCCTGCTCCTCGTAGTAGCGCAGCGACCGGCGGCTGGCTCCCGTCCGGGCGGACAGTTCACCAATCCGCATGCCGAACTCCTCCCATGCTGCTGACTCACTTGCCCCTGACATTGATGTGAGCTTTTAGGTTAACTCCATGCTGAAACTCATCTTCATGATCAACCGCGTCGAGGGAATGTCGTACGAGCGTTTCGTCGAGCACCATCGGGAACGGCACGCGCCGCTGTTCACCTCCATCCCGGAGGCGGAGCGCTACGTGCGCAAGTACACCGTGTCCCACCCGGTCCCCGCCGAGAACTACCCGCCCCGGGCCTACGACGGCCTGACGGAAATCTGGTTCGAGGACTGGGAGGACCACGACGCCTTCTTCGCCTCCGACAACTACCGGACGCTGGTCAACCCCGACGAAGCACGCTTCATCGACATCGACTCGGTGGCCGTCATGGTCACCGAGGAGAAGAAGGTCATCTGACGGACCGATCCGACCCTGGCCACCACACGGACCTGCCGTTCGGGGTCCGTGTGGTGGCTTCACCGGCGGGTGGCGGGCGTGTGGGGAGGCGGTGCGTTTGGTGGCCGCCGGCCCGGGTCAGCGTGTGCTGCGAGGAGATGAGAGCGACCGGGGAACGGTTCTGCTGGATATGGGCCGCATCGGCGACGACGCCTCGGGTGTGGTGGAGGCGGCTGAGGCGGTGGTGTTGGTGTCCCGTGGAGGGGCGGATGCGCTGGCACATGCACGCTCTACCGGCAGTTGGGGCCTCCGCCTCACCTACGCTCCAACGCAAGCGACCGTGCGCGCCGAGATCTCACTCGACTCGAAGAACGACAATTCCCCACGGTCGACGAACAACCGTGGGGAATTGGTACGTGTCCGAGGGGGGATCTGGACCAATACCCCACGGCTCACGCCCCTCACGACGGTGCTGGCGCTAGCGTAGCCACGGGTCAACTACGGCCACACCACGCAATCCGACCTTGGCCGCTGCCCAACGCCTACCTGCGGGAAGACCATGTCCTGCCCCACCTGCCGGCCCCGCACCTCCGTCTTGCCAGCCGCCTGAACCCACCCGGCCGGACTTCCATCAGCAGGCACTCGGCGCCACCCACACCAGCCCAGGTAGTCGCCCACCTTCACAGCCAGGAGATCACGCTGACCTACTACCCCGCGACCAGGGTCCCCGGCAGAAAGGATCCCAATCAGCGGAGGGTTACAAGGACAGCCGTCTGTATGCAGAGTGCAAGCCGGTCCGGGAGCTCGAGGAGAACCCTCAGGGCAGAAGCGCTCACCATCGACGCTACGTTTGATCTCTCAGGGAGCGAATATCGTTACGCATGTTGATGACAGCTGGATCGTTATGCCCCAGTTTACTGGCGGCAAATTCAAGCGTCTCCTCGTATAGCGGAATCGCGCGAGCTAGATCTCCGGCAAGTTTGTACGCGTAGGCGAGATTATTCCGTGAGTTGAATGTATCTTGATGATCCGGTCCAAGGGCCCGGGTGCGACCGATCAGCGCCTGTTCGTAGAAAACTATGGCGCGGGATAGGTCACCAGCTGCCCTGTACGAGAATCCCAACATGTTCTGGATTGCAAGGGTCGCGGGATGGTCGACTCCGATGGTTTGAATTCGAGTTTCCAGCAGCTGGCTGTACATCGATATGGCACGATTCGGCTGCCCCGTTGAAATGTACAGGCTGCCGAGCCTTTCTTGCATGCTTGTCAACTCGGCGCTATCGGGGGCGAAGATTCCCGGTGCATCATCGATCGCCCGCTCCAAGAGCGGAATGGCGCGGCGAGGTTTACTGTCCTCACAGAGAGCAACCGCGAGGTTGTTCCGCGATATAACTGTATCCAGGTGATCATCACCCAGTACCCGAACTCTAACGCCCAGAGCCTGTTCTAGATAAGGGGCGGCGCCAGATGGATCGCCGTTGGCAAGATAGACACCGCCGAGCACGGCAAATGAGGCGGCAGTTGCTTCGTGGTCCAAACCAAGCGTGCGCAGCCGATCGAATAGGACCTGACTGTACAGCGATATCGCTGTGGCAATATCACCGCTGACCTCATAGGCGTGACCGAGATTGGCGCACGCGGAGAGGGTAATTGGGTCATCTCCACCAAGGATATTCATGCAGTTGGATACGGCGTCACCGAGCATGGAGATCGCGGCAGCATGGTCGCCACACGCGAGGATGGCCCGTGCATAGTTAATCCGATAGGTCAAAACGTTTCGATTATCTTCGCCGAAACTCGGAGTCGCTTCATCCAGAGCTCGCTTGAAGTACTCAGCAGCTCCCGCCATGTTTCCTGTGGAATATCGTATATGGCCAAGCAAGTTTTGGATATCGGGGGAGCCCGCAGGTCCCCCTCCAATTCGGGTCATCACCTGATGCGACCGCTCTGCATAGTGGTTTGCGTGACCCGACTGACCCTGACTCAATAGAAAGTGTGCGGCAATCTGATAGAGTGCGGCTGCTCCAAGGGTTTCGTCGTCCGTGTCAATCTTGGAGGCCAGCGAATCGAGATGCGGCATCAAACTGCGATGCCGTCGCGTTTTGAAACCCTCCTCGGGATACTCATCGCGCATCGCCTCACGCAGAAGATTCGTAGCGGTGAATGAAGACTCAAACGTTCCATCCGGCGAGTTCTGATTCCAAGCAATGACAAGCGTCTGCACGAGGCGGTGGACATGCAACGTCGGCTCGCTGGCGCCTTCGGTCCAACGAACCACGCTGTACCTTGCGAGCAGTCCGACCGCTGTGCGCACAGCTTGCGGCGAATCCATTCGGAAAAGCAGCGAACATGGGATCTCGTCAGGAGCAAACCATGCCAGTACTCGTAGCAGCTCTTCTGCAAGCGGATGGCCGCTGATTTTCTCCAGGTTGCCCTGAAGGACTTTGGCTACGGAGTGCTCGGCATCCTCAGAAGCCGAATGGTCGAGGAGTGCATCAAGCGGAGTGACACGCAGGTTTTCAAGGTAGTGAAGCGGTGTGAGTCGGGTCTGAGCCATATGCGCTGCCGCAAGCTCGATCGCCAGTGGCAAATAGCCCAGCTCTTCACACACGAGGGCGCTGCTGCTCAGGTCCTCACTGTCCAGGGCTGACCCTCCGGCGATCGTGACCAGTAGGTCCAGCGCAGCGTCCGGGTCCAGAACCCCGAGTGGCATCGCAGGGCCGACGTGGTGCCACCCTGTGGCCTGCTGACTGGTGACGATGAATCGTCCCCGGGGCAACTGGTTGAGCAGAGCTCGCACCTCCCTGGGGGATGATGCGTTGTCCAGAACGAGCAGCCAGTCGTCATGAGTCTGGAGCCAAGCTCGCGCCCACTCCGCAGCGACTTCGCTCGGATGATCGGCCAAACCTGGATCGATGCGACAGGCCAGCCGGGACAAGCCGAACTCGATCTGGGTCGCGTCTCCGGCCGAGAGTTCCCAAATGGGGTTGTACTTACCCCGATACTCTGATGCAGTCTGAGCAGCCAACGACGTTTTCCCCACGCCGCCGCCTCCCGTGATCACAGCGACCGAGCCGGGTGCCCCATCGAGGATCCCCTTCAAGCGTTTCTGCTCGTTGATCCGCCCTCGGAACACCGGGCTTCCCCCACTGTGAAATCCGAACACATCGGGGGGAGCAGGCACCGCCACTACAGGCTTTGGAGCGCCCGACGCGAGGGTGAACTGGGCGATCGAGGCATTGTTGCCGGTGGACACGACCCCGGTGTTGTCCCCGATAAAAACAGATCGTTCGAAGCCCTGATCCACGCCTACCTCTGGATGGTCGCGTTGTCGCCAGTGGAGATGACTCCGTTGTTGTGCGTGACAGCGACGGAACGTGTTCCCGTAGCCTGAACCGTCACATGTGACCCAGCCAGAAGGTTCTTGAGGTCAGATGCCAAGTCGGCGTCTTCCGTGAGAGCCTTCTTTATCTGGGCACGCAATGCGCCGAGGAAATCCTCGTCATCGAGGGCGCTCGCCAGATCTTGAACGGCGACATCGATACGGGGCTGCACGACCTCGTTCCTTCGCAACCGTGCCAGTAGCCGTTGCCCCAGACGCACGGTCTCCACAGCTGCCGCGTCTTCGGCACGCACCAAGACATTCGCTCCGTAGGCGGTCACGGCCGCTGTCAAACTCGGCATCATCGCATCGACAAGTGACGGATCCACGCTTTTCTCCTCAGGGTTGATTACGTCCGTAAGAGCCCTTCACTGTATCCAACGGCCTTGGCAGAGAGGGCTTATGCTGATCACGATCCGTCACTTGTCTTCGTGCTCGGCGGGCAACGGGCCGACGAGTAGATGGTCGGCGTACGGCCAGATGGCCAGGGCCAGCGAGGCGAGGTAGGCGCCCCGCGCGCGGATCCGGTTCTCGTCCCAGGTGGTGGCCCAGCCGCTAATTTCGGTGTTCGGCGGAGCACTGAGCAGGGTGCCGTGGGTGAGGCGTAGCAGGCTGTGCTTGCTGAGCCACTCCCGCTTGTCCTGCCAGGGCATGTTGCCCAGGGTAGGGTTCAGGCGGGCGGTGACCAGGGTCAGGTTGCCGAGCGTGTGGACCAGCTCGTCGCGGTCGGCGCCTTCGGACGGATCATCCTCCAAAGGCGGCCAGTTGTCGCGCCAGCTCTGCGGCATGACATGCTCGATGGTCAATTTCGAACCCACCTGCTCGCCGACGGGGACAGTGAGCTGTTCGGTGTGGTCGGTGCGCAGCTCGTCCTCCAGCGCTTCCAGGAGGATACGTACACTGCGACGGACCAGACGCGAGTAAATGGGATCGTGTTCCAACGAGGTACGGAACTCGTAGTCGCCGGGCCAGTGACGGTGGTGACCCTGCATCGCCGAGAGCGCCTTGATGACGGCTTCATCCGCGCGGTCGGGCTGCCGTGCTGCGGCCGCGACCAGGTCGCGGAATACGTTGTTGTAGTCGCGGGTGCTGAGATTGAGCATCGCCCGGCGAACGAGGTAGCTGTCGATGGAGCGGATCGCCCGTCGCCGACGCTCCAGTGGCAACACAGACTCGTCCAGGCCGTAGAGGAAGAGGAGCAGCGGCATCGGAGTAGAGGTCTGAAGGACCTTCATCCGATACAAGAACCGGCCCTCGACGCCGTGCAGCGGATGACCATCGATGAGATCATAGATCTCGGCGTATCGGGCCAGCTCGGCAAAGACGTCCTCTGTGGGGGTGGCGGACGAGAGTAGCCAGCGTTCGAATTCCTTGAACAGGGCGGAGGCGGTGAACTCGAGCTGGGTACGCATCGTGAGCCAGTATGTCAGGAACACGTCGAGGCGGCTTCGCGTAATGCGGCCGGTCGTCTGTTCCATGCGCCATTCGTCCTGATCGAAGGGCGCCCAGTACGTTTTGTAGAGCCGGTCGACGTCCGCGCCAGCACGTTCGGCGTTGCGGAACAGCAAGTTCTTGATCAAGTCCGCGCGCTGCAGCGGTGTACCGCGGCTGTTCAGCGTCTCGAAGACGACCTGCGCGTCGTCGTGCTCTTCCAGGTCGATGATGACCAAACGGAGCTGTTCCCGCAGCGCCTGCACCAGCATTCCCAGCCGCTCGTGAGGCTCAGAGGCTTCCGCCAGCCAAGCGTCGATCTCCTGCTGAAAGTAGGTGACGGCTTCAGCGAGCCGTCCTGCCCCGCCCTGGCCGAGCATGACGGTGCGGAACTCGTCACGGTCCGCATTGGTTGGCCAGACTTTGTAGAGGTGGTCGGGGTGCTGGGCGCGGTCGAACAGGTCGTCGTCGTTCTCCAGGAACTTGCTCAGCAGCCGTACGGACCGCTCGTGGTTGTGAGCCGCCGCTGACAAACGGGCGGCGAACAGGAACAACTGCAGTGTTGTCAGGCGCTGCTGGCCGTCGATGACCTGCCGCGTCTCCAGGCTTGACGAGGGGTAGGGGGTCTCGTCGAAGACAACCGCGCCGAGAAAGTGCGGCGCCGCTGCCTCTCCGGTCAGCGCCGCCTGCTCAGCCCCCTCGACGGTGCGGCGGACGTCCTCCCACAGAGCTGACCAGTTGTCGTCCCGGTTCCACACATACGGCCTCTGGAACAGCGGCACCGTGTAACGAATATCCCTGCCGAAGATTCGCCGCAGATCGACCGTGTCCGCTCTCATGTGTCAGGGTCCCCTCCCTCGCTTCGCGGCTATTACCATAGGCGACTTGCGACGCAGATGATCGGATATCGCCGCCGTCGGCAACCGGCCACGCCCAACACATCGAATGCCCGCATCTACCAGGTCTACTGCCCGGTGGCGAGCAGCATGATCAATCAGCTAGCCGATTCACGAAGCGCTGCGCGCTTCCGCCCCCTGGTCATCGTCCACGTCAGGTTCTGTGGCCAGTCCGGCCGCGTCGGCCAGGTCCGGATCCTCCGGGCTCTGCTCCGTGGTGGGCTCCGCCGCCTCCTCGCCAGGGTTTCCGTCGCCCTCTGCAAGCGTCGGAAGGACGTACGCCTGGGCAAGTCCCGCCAAGTGAAGAGGGAGCGGAAGGGACAGCGCCGCAGCGTAGTCCGGCGCCTGACGCAGCTGGTGCATGGAGAGGGCCAGTGCCTCGGCGTCGTCAGGCTTTCCCGTTACGGCGTCTCCTACGTCGTCGTTCGCGTGGCAGCCCAGTACCGCGATCTCTACCAGCGTCGGGTTCCAGGCGCCGGTGCCCGCCTGGGAGGTGAGGTTGCCAGCAGCGTTGACCCGGGTAGCCAGCCTGTCGAGCGCGGGAGAGATCGTGTGGGTTCCGGGGCGTTCCGTGGTGCTGTAGAAAATCCGGTCCTGTGGCGATGTTCGGGTTTCGTGCTCCGGAGCTTGCGCCCAGAAGCCGGCCGGCTGTCCGTGCGGCTTGCCGGGTTCCGCGAGCCCCCACCACTGCGCGGTCTCACGTCCGCCGCGCCCTCGCACACGCACCAGCCGGAGTTCGTCGTCGAGCCGACCAGCCGGGGCGTGGCCGGCTCGGAGAAGGTCCCGTTCGGTCTGGCCGTCCTGCAGCCATGGCCAGTGCAGCCTGCTGTTCTGCGCATGGGTGATCAGCACGGTCGGCCGTCCTCGAAGGGAGTGCAGCACGCGCTGGAGGAATCCTGCGGTCTCCTTCCGCTGCTGAGCGAGGTTGGTACGCCACTGCTTGCCGGTGACCCAGCGTGTTTCGGGCCGTGGGCCTTTGTTCTGGCCATCGGCCGGGTCCGGGGTGGCGTTCAACGCCTCGGGCTCCGCGAACGTCTCGGGGTCGATCTGGGCCTGCTTCACGAGGCCGAGGAGGAATCGAGGGTAGGACACCCATTCCCCGGCGCTGTCGTCCCAGCCGCGTACGGCCGCCAGACCCTCCCCTTCGGGGAGCGGAGTCATCAGGACGGCCACCGGCAGGTGCTTGGGCAGCCGGGTCGGGCCATCCTTGCGGCGCTTCACCATCCACACCGCCGCGTACTGCAGTCCGTCCGGGAGGTCGTTGCCGAGTGTGTGCTGGGGCAGGACGCGGACGCCAAGCTGGCGCAGTCCGTCGAGCCACGAACTGTGTGCGCGATGTCCGAGACTGTCTGCGTTGTCGATCAGCCTGTCGGTGGAGGGGGCCACGATGAACTGGGTCAGCAGGCCCGCGTCGGCGCATCCTAGGCGGATGGCGAATTTGGGGTCCGTCGAAGCCGGACGGAACGTGCTGCGATGTGCGATCTCCACGAGGGCGAGTGCGGGGCGGGACGGGTCGGCGCCGTCCGCGCGGAGCCATTCGCGCAGAGTGCGGCGCCGCGTCGTGACGGCCGCGGCGATCGCTGCGCCTTTGCCCTTCACCGTTGGTTCGGGCACGAGCCGGTCGCCCTGCCCATCGGCCAGCGGCAGGCAGCGCAGTCGGAGCGTCAGCTCCGCCGTCCGCCATTCCAGGACGACCGGCGCCCCGGGCGTGGCCTCGTCGAATTCCCGGTCAGTGAGCCCTGCCGCAGCGATCCCCCCGTCGCCGTCGAGACCGAGGGCCTTGCCGAACTGTGAAACCGCCTCTTTGCGCACTTCAGGTGACTGCCACAGCAGCCTGGCCTCTACTACGGGCGGGCTGTCCGATCCCGGGTCGCAGGCAGCTACGGTCCGGACTTGCGTCGCGAGGGCAATGCGTCGAGCCTGTGCCTCGCGCAGCAGTTCGGTCTTCTTGGCCTCCTCGCTCCTCGGCTTCGGCCTCCGGTTCTCTGGTGCGCTGATGCCCTTGCCGCGTCCGCGCACCAGGTCGGGCACCCGGACCACCTCTTGTGGGAGGGCCGCTTCCGCCCATTCGGTGAGCTGGGCACGCTGGTTCGGCATCAGGCCAACGCCGATTTCATGCTGTCCCATCCTTGTGCTGTGGACCACGGATGCCCGTACGCCGCTGCCCTCGCCGATCCAGGAGATCGGCTCCGAAAGCAGGTGTTCGGGGTCGGGGAAGTTTCCGGCGAGGCTCAGTCCGCGGAGGATGCCCGCCGCGTCGTTCTCCGCCCAGACGAAGGCGTCGGCCGCCCGGTCCCGACGCAAGCGGGCCAGGGCGTAACGCTCGGTCGCCGGTGCTCCGGGCAGCCAGGGGATCGTGGGCCGCAGGTAGACGGTAGTGGCCTCCCCGTATGGCAAGTTCAGGCGCTTGGTGGATGCCCGGGGGTGGGTGGCCCAGCGGCGTACCCCCCAGTGCAGGTGCAGGCGTGGACGGGGATCGAACGGGGTGGTGTGAAGGGAGATGTTCAGTACGACGGAGAACCACCACTCCTTGCGCTTGACGGTCCGGCACAGGGGCTGCGACATGAGTTCGGCCCCCTGATCGCGCGGGCCGCGGGGAAGGGCTCGGAAGCGCAGTTCTCCGCCCTCGAAGGGGAAGGCGCCGAGGGCCAGGATACGGCGTGCCAGCGCGTCGGTGGCGAGCTGGAACTGCCGTGGTTCGGGGGCGGCGGTGCCGCCCCGGGTGATCGGGGTATTCAGCAGCTCGACGCCGGGGACCGGCTGCCACCTGGGCAGGTTCTGTTTCAGGTCAGCGCTGCGGGCAAGCAGCAGAGAGCGGAATCGGGGATCCGGCGCGGCTTCCCTGGGACCGAGGGTGCGCAGCCATGCGTCGAGGAGTTGCTCTGTCGATCGGCCTGGGAGGGGGTCCGGCGCCGAGGCCGGGACGTACATCCAAAAGTCTTCGGCGGTTTGCGGCCCTGGCTCGACCGGCGTCCTGGGCCTGGGCCGGACGATCACGTCGGGGGCGAGTGTCTGGAGCACGCTGTCCAGTCGCCGGGTGGGCAGGGTCTGGTGCTGCTTGTCCTGGTCACGTCCGTGGTTGTGCAGTTCCAGAAGTCCGGGGTGCCACTGTTCAGGGAAGGTGAGCGCACGGAAGTCCTCGGTCCAGGGCACGGAGTCCTCGGCCAAGTGGTACACGGAGCGGCGGATCTTCTTGTACATGTGGGTTCTCCCTGAGATGTCGTACGGATACAGGCCTGGCCCAGCGCTCGATGGCCGCGATGCCTCACTGATTGGACGGCATCAGTCCGTGCCTCGCGGGCCGGGACCTCATCGCGCACAACGCCTCGTACAGCGGGTGGTAGAGCAGCTTGACCAGCGCGGTATCGGCAGGATCAGCGAGCCCGTCGATGGGGGTGGAGTCCGTGAAATACGGGGCGAGGACATCCCGCAGGCGCACGAGCAACCCGGGATCGCTGCTGCGGTTCGAGCGTTGCTCCCGTCCGGTGACGGGCGCCCCCGCTGCGGCGAGCTGCGGCGCGAAGGCCGCGTCGACGAATACGACGCGAGCGGGGACCCCGCCGCGTACCAGGCGTCCGATGACCTGCCAGATGGTGACGAGCTGGTCCCAGACGAAGGACTTCTTCTCGTCGTCGGAGAGGGACGAATAAATGTAGGGCCGAGACAGCATATGCCGCCAGACGCCACGCGCCATCTTCCGGAAATCGCTTCCGGCGTTGTCCAAGCCGTCCGCTGCGGCCACCAGTTCGCTGAAGGTCCCCTGGGGCAGGCCCGGCTGGTCGCGTACGAAGCGGGTCGCCCAGTCGTTGATCGCGAAGACAGCAAGCGAGAGGTCGTCAGGGCGTGGGTGCGGGCGTACCAGGAAGAACACCGTCCCAAACGCCGCCACTTTCTCCTCGCCCGGCTGTTGGGGGGCCGTGAGGATGTTGTGGCCGCGCTCGACAGCAAGGAGGGGGGCCACAAGGAGTTCGGCATCCAGGTCGTCGGCGAACGAGGCGAGGTCTCCGCGCCGCACCGCCCCCTCTCCCAGCACCTGTCCTCCTGCCGGTGACGCGCCATCGATGGCGGTCTCCAATTCTTCGTCGTCTGCCGCCAGTACGCGTACGCGTCCCCGCCAGCGCGGGATCTCGTCCAGGAAGGCGGCGCTCATCCTGGCCTCGCGGTAGCTGCCCACCAGGAGCAGGGCACGCTTGCGGCGCTGGTCCGGGATCTGGGCGAGTTCGCTCTGCAGCGGGGAGGCGCTCCCGTCGCGCCCCGGCCGGGCGAGCCGGTCCACCATCATGCGCAGGATGCCTTCGCGTTTCTCTGGGTCCTGACCCGACAGCCGGATCGGCTGCCCGGCATCGTCGTAGAGGAACTCGGTACGGAACACAGTGTCCCGGATCGACCGCAGCGCCTTCCGCTGAGGTTTGAGAACGGCCCGGACGGGGGCGAGGACGTGCGCCCGGGTGGAGGTGCCGGCCCAACTGGTGCCCGACATCAGCAGGACGTGCGGGCCGCCCTGGCCACTACTCGGGTCGGCGCCAAGCTGCGGCAGATTCAGCAGGAGCTCGCGGCCCACGCCCGCGCATCGAAAGAAGCGCAAGGTCCCGGTGCGGTGTCCGTCCTTGTTGCGGGCGGCAGCCCGCTCGTCCACGAGGTACTGGAAGCCGAGTACATTGCCCATGGGAGCCTCGGGCAGCAGCGGCGCGTAGTCGAGGGGCGGGCGCCGGGTCAGCTCATGACTGGCCGAGTCGAGTCGCAGCGCGGCCTCCACTTGGGGCCACAGGAACGTTACCCGGTCCAGGCGCTGGTGCAGTGCGGCGAGTACCAGGGTGAACTCCAGGCGTCGTGCGTTGAGTTCCCGCCACTCCTCGGTCAGCGCCACCTCCTTGGGGGCCGGCTCCTTGCCGTTCCTGGAGGGGGGTGCCAAGCGTTGCTCCGGCCCCGGTGCCCCGACGAGGAGCGAGTCGAGCAGTGCGCGGACGCGGCGCCGGGTCTGTTTCTCGTCGAGGGTGTGCAGGACGTCGTGGGCGAGAGCGGTCAGGTCGTCGGTGGGAGTCAGGTACGGGCCTTTCCCGCCCAGCGGATCATCACGGAAGACGTCGAAAAACCTGGTGATCTCGGTGCGGCGCTCTGCCCAAGGAGCAGTAAGCGAAGGGGCGGTGCCGCTACGCCCGAGACCTTCTTCGTCGTCGTAGAGCGCGTTCTCGTCCTCGACACCTTCCTCGTCCTGGCTGTCCGGTCGCCCGGCAAGCGAGCCCGACGCCGACGGGTACCAGGCGTGCAGCAGCTTTTCCTGGAGCGTCCAGGCGCTGAAGTAGTCGATCTGCGCCCACTTCCGGAGCCCTTCGTCGTCGATGAGCATGGCGTACAGCCGGTCCGCTGCCGATCCGACCACGTCCAACGCGGCGGACCACCGTTCCACGTCCTGGTCGGAGAGCTGCAGCCGTCCCTGCCGGGCCAATTCGGCGATCTCGTGGGTCTGCAGCTGATCGAGCCAGGACTCGGGGCCTGTGGTCACCAGTGTCGCCGATGGCGCGAACATCTGGTCGAGCTGCATCTGTACGCGGTCGGCCTCGTCGACGATCACGATGTCGCTGCGCAGACAGGCCAGCTCCAGGTAACGCAGGCGCTCGGCGTTGAGCTGACGTGGAACCGCCGTCTGGACAAGGCTGGCGGGGTTGGCCACCCAGATCAGCGCGTCCACCAGGTCGCGCGACGCGGAGTGCCGCGGGCAGGCGCTCCAGAGAGGACAGGAGTGCGGGGTGCCCAGGTCATCGCTGTCGTCGGCGTCGTCCGCCGGAGTCCCGGGCCTGGCTCCGCGGGCGCGTTCAAGTTCACGCATGGCGCGCTCGGCCGGAGGTTCCTCGGCGGCCTCCTTGCGTCGCACGGGGTGGAGTGCGCCGCAAGGCGAGTCGGTGTAGCGCAGCGGCTCGGACGCGTCGAGACCACGCAGCGCATCCAGCGGGCAGGCGGTACTGAGGTGGGAGAAAACGGTGCCGGTGTGGGACAGCAGCGAGTGCTTGCCTCGTGCGGCCAGCCTTCGGTGCAGGCGCTGGGTGTGCTGCGGCCGGGTCGTGCCTCCCTGGACCAAGGCGGCACTAAGGCCGAGTGAGCGGAAAAGCTCGGTCAAATTGAGCTGTTCGGCCACGTCCCCGACGACGAGTGTGATGCGCAAACCGCTGCGGTGGGCCCAGGCGGCGACCAAAGTCATCAATGTCGACTTTCCGGCGCCAACCATGCCCACGAGGTGGGTGAGCCGGTCGAGGGGCAACGCCTTCGCCTCCTCGAAGCCCGTTCCCTCCGCGGTACGGGTGTCCAGGTCAAGGTGGTCGAGCCGCTCGGCCCAGCTTCCGACCTTCAGCCCACGCCGCCGCTCTTCCTTGTCCATCCACCGTGCGACGTCGGCGAGTTCATCGAGCGGTACGTCAATAGGCCCCGCCGTTCCCTTGCGGGGGGCGGTTAGGGTGTGGGCCGGGAAGGGCTCTCGTACGAGCTCGGCGGGGATCGTGACGGAGGTGCGCCTGTTGCGCCGGTCCATGAAACGGTGCTCGCCCTCCTCGGCCTGGGGAATTGGTTTGGCCGCGTGCTCGGGGAGGTTCGCGAGTGCTGCGTCATAAGCCGCGAAGCGGTTGGCGGCCACCCTGGGGCTGACCCGGCGGGCGGGTTCTCCGGCCACCGGGACGCGATACGCCCGCAGCCGTTCGGGGAGTTCCCGGTAGGCGTCCAGGCTTCGCCGCCACATGTGCCCACGGCGCATCGGCCACAGCAAGTGACGGGCCGCGGACAGCGCGATCTGTTCAGCCGGTCCGGTGGCGAGCCCCGCGGCCCGCGCGAAGGGGTAGCCGCCGAGGAGCGTCCAGGCCCCGTTGGCGGCATGACCTGGGGCTACGGTCTCCATCAGCCGCAGGGCGAGTTCGACCTGGCACAGCAGGGCGGGACGGGTCCGGGCGAATTCCTCGGGCCAGGGGCCGAGGTCGGCGACGACAGGCTGGTACCAGCTGCTGCGGTCACGCATGGTCTGCTCCGTTCTTGTCGGCGGCTTTCCGAGATGCCGCCCGTGGCGTCTTCTGCGACGCGTTCGGGGGTACAGCCCTGGCTGCGATGGACGCCTCCGCTCCGCGTTCGCCTCGCAGCCGCAGCCGTGCGGCCCGCTTTAGCTGGTCGTCAGTCAGCAGACGGAGGCCGCCCGCCCGGTCGCGCCGCTCTCGGGCGAAGATGTCGAGATAGTCACGGCGCATCCGGACCCTGAAGGACGGCACCACCCAGCAGGCCTCGTCGTACGGTGGTTCGCCCCGGACGGTTGTGGCGGACCGTCCGAGCAACCCGGGGTGAGCCCAGTCCTTGACGTCGACGGCCCAGACGTGCCCGTCCGGGAAAGTGATTCGCAGGTCGTACGCATCGAAACCGGGCCACATTTCGACTGTGAGGCCCATGGCGCGTAGTTCACCCTCCAAGGTGACCTCCGCCTGCCCCGGTCCGGTGACGAACTGTCGCAGTGGTTTGCGTAGTTGGCGCAGCTGACCCACTTCCGTGGCGGCGAGTGCCCGGCCGTGTGGTGCGGGTCCCCGGTGCCGACACTGGTCGCGCTCGCACCACCAATCCTTATCGGACACCGGGTGGAGCAACGTCAGACAGCGGTGGCAGCAGAGGTACGAGCCGCCCCGCCGGTACCCGAGAGGGGCAGGGGCGTAGATCTCCTCGATCAGGAAGCGGACGGGGTCGAGGTAGAGGTCGGTGCTGACCTCCATCCAGTCCGCTTCGGTCAGAACGGGGCGGGTGACCAGGAGTCGACGGAAGGCGGTGTAGGACTCCGGCGATGCCATGGTGCGGCAGGCCCGCAAGGCTTCCTGGATGACCAGGCGGTCATACTGCCGGCCGGTGCTGCTGCTATATCCCTCGACGGCGAGTTCGTGGCAGAGCTGTGAAGGCTCGCCGGAGTCCTCGTCGATCAGTCGGTCGCCCCTGGCGAACAGGTCCAGGGGCAGCCGGTCGAGCGGCCAGCTGCCCAGCGGGCGGGCCCGACCCCAGCGGACCATCTCGGGCACCCCGGCCGGCGGTCGCGCTCCGTTGAGCAAGCACTGCAGCACCAGTGCGTCGAGAGCCCGCTGCGCCGAAGCCGGATAGGGCAGGGCGAAGGAGTCGAGGCGGTCGACGCCCGCGAGGTGCACGATGGCGGTGGCGACGTCCCGCAGGAGGACCACATCGGGGTTGGACAGCCAGTCCGGCATAAGCTGCTGGTCAGCCACGGGCGTCTCCTCGCTTCGTGGTCCCCGCTTCGGTTCCGGTCTCGTCTTCGGGCACGTCCGGGCGCGGATGATCGGTGACATACACGGTGCCAGGGCGGCACCAGGTCCGTGCCTGGCAGCCGTGGCAGTGACGTCCTGCCCTGGGCTCGTACGTCGTGTCGGCCAGGAGCGGCTGGGCGAGTTCGGTGATGACAGCACGGGCTTCTTCGACGTTCTCGGCACGGCCGGGGTCGATGCGTTCAAGGCGGCTCTCCCCGTGCCCTTCGCGTAGATGCTCCAGCTCGACCCAGGATCGCCGGGGATCGTTGCCGAGCGCACCCGCATGGAGCAGAAGCACAGCAAGGGCGAGTTGGGGGTAGGAGCGGAGCAGGGAACGCCGCTCCCAGATGGGACGGGTCGCCGTCTTGGTCTCCCGCCAGGTCCACCGACCGCGATAGGTGTACAGCAGGTCGGGCACGGCGAGCACAACGACATCGAGTTCGGGTACATATGCCGTCACCCGGTGCTGTACGAGTACCTGCTCGTCGGACCCGAGCCAGCCCAGCGGACAGAACAGGCGGTGTTCCGCCAGCATGCCGGCGACCTCCCGGGCGGATGCGTCGTCGAGACCGGTCTTCGCCTGTATCACGGGAGTGTCGGGGGACTGCCGCTCCCGACAGCCGCGTGCCGGCCGCTCGCCGTGCCGTTCGTTCAGCCAGGTGTCGACGGCCCGGCCGCGCTGCGCACCCCGGCCCTCGGCGGACAGGTTGTTCAGGTGCAGTTGCCTGACCAGGTGGTACTGGGCCGGGCATTCGCCGTGAAGGCGCAGGTCCCAGGCGGAGACGGACCGGCGCTTGCGGGTGACCGCCTGAGGCTTGCCACCCCACAGCTCGGGAGTGCGCATCAGGTCCGCACATCCGGCGATGGCCTTGCAATCGACGCAGCTCTCCCCCGGCCGCGTTCCGACTCCTGTCGCGGCGGCGCGGAAAGCCGTCGCCCCATCGACCTCGAACCGCTTCTTCACCTTGGCCATACCTTCGGCGAGCAGGGGCTCGAAGAGGCCGTCGGCACACCCGAAGTCGAAGACACGGACCAGATCGGGCAGGTTCGTGCCGTCGGTGGCGGTGGGTGGGGCTCGGTGCCGGCTTTGCGTCGAGGCGTGGGCGCCCCGTATGCCATGACGTGAGCCACGGCCGCCAGTTCCGCCGCGGGCCGGCTCTCCTTGGCCCGGCCCAAGGAGGGAATCCACAGGTCCCGGACCGATCCGTCATCGGCCGCGTAGGCGCGGCCCCAGACCGTGTGCTCGTACTGCCGCACACCGCGCGGGTCAGGGACGTCTCCTCGGCGGGTACGCACCGTCCACTGCTGCTTGACTGGCACCGTAGGCGGCAGTCCGGCCGCGCGAGCAGCACTCTGCTCCCGGAGGCGCGCGGCCGCGTAACGCACCAGGGCGTGGGCGGTCCAAGCCAGCAGGGCGGGGTGAACCGGTGCGCCCCACCCCCGGAAGGCGCCGCGAGTGCGGCGGAGTTCCTCGCGTATCCGCTCCAGGGGCCATCCGCTGTGCTCCCAGAGGTCGAGGGCCGTGAAGAGCGGCCCGAACGCGAACTCCTCACGCGGGGCGGGGCGAAACGGAACCGGCGGGTCGGCGACAAGCAGGGGCCGCATCGCGGTGCGCTGGTGCGTCGGGCAGGCGACGTCGTCCGGCCGGGCCATACGGGGACTTGCTTTGATCAGCCAACTGTGGCCGGTGACACCCGGCGGATTCTGCATGGTGACCCCCTGTGGAGGGCGGCATGGGCAGGAATGCGCCCCGGAACGACGAGACCCTCGACACGAGCCCGGGCACCACCAGAGCATGCCATACCGTTGTGAACTAAGTCCACGCGCGCTTCGATCCTTGAATTATTCACGATACTCTGGTGAGCCGGATGGCGCAGGAGTGCGAAGGGGCACGGCGGTGAACGCGAACACACACAAACCCGTCTCGGGTGAACTTGTCGACGGGCGCCACGAGTTGACGGCCCCGCTCGGTCAGGGCGGCATGGCCCAGGTCTGGCGGGCCCGCGAGGTCGCGACCGGCCGGGACGTGGCGGTCAAATTCCTCCGCCTCGACTCCGAGGACCTGCGCCGCCTCGACCCGTACGAGAGGGAGGCCGAACTCGCGATCCTCTACGCCCGGTTCCGGCGCGAGGTCGAACTCCTGAGCAGCCTCGACCACCCAGGCATCCCGGAACTGTACGGGCACGGATCGCACCAGGGCTCGCCGTACATCGCCATGCGCCTGGTGACTGGCTTGACTCTGCGGGCCTTCCTCGACGAGCACAACACGCTGCCCCTCGCCCCAGCGGTGGCCGTCGCCTCGCAGGTGGCGCAGGCCCTGGCCTGCGCGCACACCCTCCCCGTCGTGCACCGGGACCTCAAGCCACAGAACATCATGATTGACGAGGAGGGGGTGCCCACCCTCCTCGACTTCGGTATCGCCAAGCCTCTTCGTGCGGATGCCACGCGGTACACCGCGCACGGATCGACGCTAGGTAGCCGCGGCTACCAGGCGCCCGAGCAGATCCTGGAGAAGGAGCCCACCGCGCGGACGGACATCTACTCCTTCGGCTGTATCGTCTACGAACTCCTTGCCGGTCGTCCCCCATTCGTGCTCGGCGAGGACTCCGGACTGATCGACAAGCACCTGCACGAGGACCCGCTGCCGCCGGGCGTGTACACCGCGGGCGTCCCCGAGGTCCTCGACGATCTGGTGCTGCGCATGCTCGACAAGAAGCCCGAGCGGCGTCCTGCCATCGGCGAAGTTCTGGACGTCCTTGCCCCGTGGCGGCCCCGCCCCGGTGATCCGGAGCCCCGGCCCCGGACCCGTCCGGACCCCACCGCCCCCTGCCGTAGGCCGAAGGAGCGGCCAGTGCCGCGCCCGGCTCGCGCCACGGCACCCGCTTCCATCGCGGGCGAGGAGGAGTGGCTCGACGCGCGCACCGTCGAACGGCTCTGCGCGCAGGCCGAGTCGGAGGTCCAAACGGGAGAACCGGGCGAGGCGGTCCGCAGTCTTGCGGAGATGACGGAGCGGGTCCGAGAGGAATGGGGGGCACGTCGCCCTCTGGTCCGACGCGTATGGCGGCTGGCGGCAGAAGGGTTGCGGCTGGCAGGCGACCTAGGCTCCGCGGCTTCGATCTTCCAGGACATCACCAACGACCTCTTGCACGGCGACGGCCCCGCCGAGCGGGCCGAGAGGGCCGTGCTCCGGCTGCGGGTCGCCGAGTGCCGGCTCGCCTTCGGCGAGATGGAGACCGCGATCGAGGCCGTCGACGCGGCGGGACACACGGCCGCCGGACTGCCCGCCGAGCTCGCGGAGCGGGTGGAGGACGTACGACGGGCGGTGGACGGCCAGATCACGGCGCGGCTAGCCGATCCCGGATGCACGGGCGTGTGACGCATCATCTCCGTCCCGGACGCCTGATGCACGGGGGCCGGCCGGATGTGCGCATATGTGGCACCGGCCGTGAGCGCGGGAGCAAGACACACGGTGCCCGCCTCGCGTGTGCGGACAGTCGCATACACCGCCCCCTCCCACGCTCGCGGGCAGGCGGATGTGACCGGCTGTCCTACACCGCGCCGGACAGCCGCCCGGCCGCCAGCTCGTCGCCGAGGTCACGGACGAGGCCGTGACCGAGGGTGTCCGCGCGGCGCACCATCCCTTCGAACTCGGCCAGCTCCCGGAACGCCGCTCCGTAACGCCGCTGTTCATTCAGGGGCACCTGCCGCACCTGGAGCCGGCGGACATCGATACGGGAGGAGCTGGATGTATGCGTTCCCGCCTGCCTGGCATTGGCCGGGGCCCGTAGGGAGCCGGCGAGGAACCAGGCGTCGAGCTGCTCGGGCTGCACCCGTACAGCGTGCAGCTGAGGGCCAAGCACCGTCGGCGGCCCATCGTGGACCCAGGCGGAGAACGCCCGCGCTACGCCCACCACCACGACGTCCCCGGCTTCTGCGACCACCGCCCCGGAGGCTGATACGACATCAGGTGCGAGCCAGCCGTGGGGCTGGCCGTCCACCAGCAGGTCGGGGACGGTGAGCAAGGGGAATCCCTCGCCGACCGGCTGCCCTTCGCCTACTGTTCCCTCCGGCGGCTGCTGACCGCCACGCAGGGTGAGCGCCCCGGCCCGGGCAAGTTCGGCCACCGTGGTCGCCGTCGGCGTGTCTGCCGCATCAGATGTGAGGCCGAGCCCCGCGAGCAGTCGGGCCGACTTGCCCATACCGGTGACCAGCTCGCTGAACTCCTTCCAGGATACAGCCAGTTGACGGCCGGTGTCTGCGGGGGACGGGGCGATGTGGCGTCCCGGAGTGAGGTCGACCTCGTCGCCGAGGAGGTCGATGACGGGCACGGTTCTCACGTAGTGGGAGCTCCAGGGCTCCGTACCGTCCGCCGCGTCGAAGGCATCGCGCACGAAGGCGCCGATCGCCGCCCAGTCCGGGACGGAGTCCCTGGCCGAGGCCCGCGGAAACCGGGAAGCGGCATCGGCGAGGAGCAGCCGGCCGCCCACCTGTGCCTCTTCCTTCGGATCGGGCACCCGCAGAACCCACAGATGCAGCGAGACGCTGTGTGGCGCCGCGCAACCCGGCGGCAGCGCCACGACGGCCTGCAGATGTCCGGTGCGCAGCAGAGAGCCCCGGATGCGTCGGCCCGCTCTCCTGGCCGCCACGGCGGGCGGCAGCAGCAGTACGGCGGCCCCGCCCGGTCGCAGCCGGGCCAGGCAGTGCTGCACCCAGGCGAGTTCGGGCTCGGTACGTGGGGGTAGGCCGTGGCTCCAGCGGGCGTCGGTGGCCAGTTCCTCGTATCCCCAGTCGCGCTCGTTGAAGGGCGGATTGCACAGGGCGATGTCGGCGGGTGTGTCGGCGAACGGGTCGGCGCGCAGGGAGTCACCCGGTCGTACGTCGATGCGCGGTCGGCTTCCGTCATGCGCCGCGAGTTCCAGGCGTACGCAGGCCAACGCGGCCAGCACGGGGTCGCGGTCGCCGCCGATCAGCGTGACCGCGCCCGCCCCGGCCGATCCTGCCGCGGCGGCCAGCAGATGACCGGTGCCACAGGCCGGGTCCATGACCGTCGTACGATGCCTGCTGCCCTTCGCGTCGACGACCGTACGGAAGGCGAGTTCCGCCATGAGGGCGGCCAGTGGCTCGGGGGTCGTCGCGATCTGGCGCACATGGACGTCGAGCCAGCGATGCAACAGGAACTCGAAGGTCTCAGCGCCCCCCTCACTCCGCCCGATCTCCACCGCCCGCTCGACCAGCGGACGCACTTCGTCCAGAAGCCCACTGCCGCCCGCCCCCCGCCCGGCGAGCCGCCGTCCCACCTCTGCGATGGCGAGCCCGGTCTCGTCGCGCCCGGCGAGCGCCTCGAACCGAGGCCAGAGCCACTCCCGCTCTGCGGACTTCTGGATCTTTCCGTTCTCCCGCAGCCATGCCTCGATCTCGGCCATGGAAAACTGCGGGCTCACATCCGTGCCGCCGATCCGCCCAGGAAACGTCGCATGGCGCCGCCGCCAGTTGCTCACCGCGGCCCGCCCCACACCCGCGAGGCGGGCGATTTCGGCCAAGGTCACCGGTACGACACCTGATGACGACATCTGCACTCCCAGGCATTTCGGATTCAAATAACGACTTCCCCCCTACGAGGGGCGCGTGATCAAGCCACCCCACCCCCTTCACCCGCCACGCTACTACGGCCATTGACTTTGTTCACAGGTCGGGCAGCGGCGGCGCGCACCCTCCCCCTATAGCCGTCCCGCTTCCCGCACCCCGTCGAGGAACTCGCTGTGCCGACCGCTGTACGACACGTACAGCGCCTCCCTGGCCCGGGTGCACGCCACGAACAGCAGGCACCGCTCGGCCGCCAGGTCCGTCACGTGCTGGAGCCGGTCCACCTCGGCCGGTGTCACCGCGGCCTGGAACGGGAAGGCGGAGGCCGTCACGCCCGCCACGGCCACACAGCGGAACTCCAGCCCTTTCAGACTATGCAGGCTCGACACCCGCACCCCTACAGAGTCGTCCGGCTCCCTGTCCTTCACCCGTACGACGGGCAGCCCGGCCTCGGCGAGCCGGTCGCCGATGCGCGCGGTCTGCGTGTTGAAGCGGGCACACACCGCGATCTCGGAGGGGGCGACACCGGCTGCCACCCAGTCGAGGACGCGCTGGACGACGGCGGCGCCCTCCGCCGGCTCCGAGTCGTGGCCCTGGCACACGGGGCGCTCCCCGTGCAGTAGCGAGCGGTACCCGGCCAGGGAGTCCCGGTCGTCGCCGGTCAGGTCGGCGACTGGCTCACCGTCGAGCAGCGCCCGCGACCAGCGCAGGATCTCTTCCGTGGAGCGGTAGTTGATCCGCAGCCGGGCACCGCGCCCGGCGACGGAGATCCCGAGCGAACGCAGCGAGACCCGGGCGTCGTAGATCCGCTGGTGCGGGTCGCCGGTAAGGAAAAGGTCGTCGGGCCCTTCCGGGACCAGCGCCCGCAGCAGCCGCCACTGGGCAGGGTGCAGGTCCTGCGCCTCGTCCACCACCACGTGATCGTACGACGGCCCCTCGCCAGGCTTGTCGTGCAGCAGCCGGACCGCCTGAGCGCACAGCTGGAGCCAGGTGCAGGCCCCGTCGCGGGTGAGCTCGTCCTCGAACCTCGCCACGGCCTGCCACACGCGCTCCCGCTGCGCCCGCGCGAGCGCACTGCCACGTCCGCGCCGCTGACAATCGCCGTACGCCTCGGGGGTACGCAGGTCCTGGGCGAGGACGACATGCCGATACTCCTGGGCCAGGAAGGCGTCATTCCACGGCAGTTCGAGTTTGCGGGCGAGGCGCTGCCACCGCAGCCGCTCGTCCTTGTCGCCAAGGACGGTACCGGGGTTGCCGTGCAGCTGCCGCACAGTCTGCCGGGCTATGGCGTCGACGGTAGTGACGGTGACCCGGTCGAGCAGGGTGCGGTCGTGGTCGAACAGAAGGGCCAGCCCGCCGCGCAACGAGCGGGCGAGCGCGCCGGTATAGGTGGTGAGCAGGATGCGCGAGTCGGGCGAGCGGTCGAGAAGGTGCTTGACCCGGTGCAGAGCGACGACGGTCTTCCCGGTACCGGGACCTCCGGTGATCTGGGCGGGCCCCGCATAGCTGGGCCGGTAGGCGATACGACGCTGGGCGGGGTGGAGGAAGACCCGCCAGGCATCGAAGGGCTTGGCGAGGATGTCGGCGAGTTCCTCGGGTCCGGTGACGAGGGCGATCCGGCTCCGGGTGCGGCTGACGGCGGCGGCCAGCTCGCCCTGCTCTGAGGCGTCGCCTTCGGGCGACGTGCTCTGCCGGGCCGCGACCAGGTCACGGTAGATGTCCTCGGCCTTGAAACCCTCGGCGAGCAGCCAGAGCGCCTCGAACTGGTCCTCCGGCATCAGCGAACCGAACGCTTCCAGCTGCGCCTTGCCCGTGATGGTACGCGCGGCGCGAAGGGTCACATCGTCGACGCCGAGATGCCTGAGCGCGGTGTCCGACCAGGCGGCGAAGAGGAGCTGGGGCGCGGCCTCGGCCTCCTGCGCGAACAGCGGGGTGATCTGCTCCATCGCGGTAAGGTCGCGCACCTCGAGGCAGCGGGTCACGGCGTTGACCGTGTAGAGCCGCCGCTTGGCCCAGGAGTACGCCTTGTCGTGCGGAACGACGTGCACGAAGACGAAGAGGTCGCTGGCGTCGTCGGGGGCGAGCAGAACGATACGCACCCCGTCGTCGACCCGGATCGTGCGCATGCGCGGGTCGCGCGAGCTGACCACGGACTCCAGATGAAGCCCCTTGTCCGCGTGCAGTTGGTGGATCGTGAGCTGCTGAAACTTCTCCATGGCCTTGTGGACCCGGGCGCGGGCCGGCTTGTCCAGCCGGTCCACCCCCTGCCAGAAGGTGTTTGTGATCGCGATCTGCGGCATGCCAGCCCCGCCCCCTCGTCAAGACCTGCCACCGACTGAGTGTTGACTAAGTTTACACATGAATTCCCGTCGTTGCCGGTAGCGCATATTCCACACCGTCTTCCCGTCGGGGCCTTGTGGCCGCACGGCCCAGTCGTCGGCCAGAGGCTCTACGAGAAGCAGTCCGCGCCCCGACTCACCACCCTCACCCGGACACTTCACCGGCAGGCGGTCGCCGCGGGCGTCGGTGACCTCGACCCGGATCTCCGCCTCCTCGAGCGGGACTGAGCCCGCCTCTCGTCCGCGCACCTGGCCATGCAGCAGTATCTGTGGTGCGGTGGTACACGATGGCGGCACGGCCGGAGGGCAGGGTCGCGCGGTAGCGGGTCTGCGTGATCCGACGGCCCGCAGCTCGCGTTCTCCCCTGGCATATGGGCCGGGCTCATCGCGGCCTCGGGCGGGGTCGGTTGACCTCACCGCCCCGCCCGCTGCCTCCCCGCTCAAGCATCGTGGCGAGGTCCCTTGCCCGGCGGCGGGTCCAGCAGCGTCTGGTACGCGCCGCCGGTGACGCGAGCCTCTTCCATCCGGTCGTAGGCGTCGAGGATGAGGGCCTTGGTGCGGTAGGTGCCGCATACAGCCTCCTCGCGCTTCTTGACCGTGGGGAACGTCTCCATCACGTAGTCCACGTCATCACGGCCGAGCCCATACCCATGGAAAAGTGCGGCATCCAGCTCCGCGCGTAGCAGCTCGCGGCGTCCTGCGTCCCAGCGGAACGGGGCACCTTCGCCCCCGTGGTCCTCGGCAAAAGCGGCCATATCTCGTGACGTATACGAGAGTTCCAGCACGCGAAGCGTGAGCCAGTCGACCAAGTCCGTCCCGTCACCTGTCGTAAAGGGCAAGACGGCATCCGGCGCCGGCACCGGGAACTGCATGACGTAGCCGTACGTCATCGAGGTTCCTGCGACCTTCTGCCGAGCAACGTAGTCGAAGACGTACGAAGCCAGGACTCCGCTCAACGCCGCGGCCCCCGCCGTGACGAACATCAGAGGGAACTTATGGCCGACGCCATGCGCAGGCAACGGCGTACCGATCACCGTCCGGGTATCCGTAGACCGAGCGATGTCCCGCCACCCCATCAGCCACCCGTTCCCCCACTCTCGCTCCGAGAGCCGCGACGCCACCCCCGGCCACATGATCCGGTTCCCCTTCTTCTCCCGCTTACCGGAGTCCACGTCGGACTCCGGCACCCAATACCGCGGCAGCGGCGCGAAGTCCGGGTCGTCGTGCTGCTCTGCCGTCACCCGCGGCAGCGTGCCCACGTTGGCTTGGGCCTGCGTCTGCCCCTCGTACGTGCCGAGCCGGTGGTCGAAGTGGTGGAGCATCTTCGCTTCGTACAGGGGGAGATAACGCTGGTCCTCGGAGGGGTGGGTAAAGATGTTCCCCTTCAGCTTCCAACCCTCCCTCTCCAGCTCTGCCTTGCTCCGGAACAGGTACGAGTCGTTGGACATGTGGAACATGGTCATGAAGGTCAGGCCCCATGGGTCCGTGGCGCCCTTCCCCTCCGCGTCCGGCTCACGCTTGAGGACGGGAACCCTCCGGTAGATCCCGAGGGTGATCTCCGCGTCGCGACGGGTGCGGAACACTGGCAGAGTACCTGTGTTGGGATTGACCAGGAGGATCTCCTCCGGCGGCATGGCGAAGCGCCGCTCATCGAGGTCCTCCATGTGCCGGGTGCCGAACGCGAAGGACGCCCGGTCCACGCGCTCGCCTCGACCGGTGACCGTCAGCAGTGCGAAACGGACTGAGTGGTGCACGTCTCTGCTGAGGATGAACGCCTCGTTCTCGAAGTCCAGGAAGGACGCAAGCCGGGAGGTGCGCACCAGGTCGGAGAAGAACGGCGCGGTCGTCGCGTCGGTGGCGATACCCGTCGGCAGGACGAGGCCCAAGCGCCCGCAAGGGGCGATGCCGAGGGATGCGGCCTCGGCGAAGACCGCGTACGTGTTGACATCGCCGCGCCCGGCGAGCGGGAAGCGTCCCGAGTCGCGCAGCAGATGGCTGACCCCCTCGGAGAGGCGGCGTGCGGCGATGAACTCGGCGTGCAGCGCCCGGTCGGACTCCTCCTCGCTCACCGCGAGCGCGTCGATGCGACGCTCGCGGGCCGCCTTGTTCGCGGCTGTGGCGATCCGCTCGTCTCGGGTGGCGAAGAACTCCTGCTCCTGAAGCTTGACCCGCTCCCACGGCGGATTCCCCAGCACACAGCTGAACCCGCCCTTCCACCCCGTCCTTTCGTCCACACCCGGCGCCGCCGCGTCGGCCGGCGCCCGGAACACCTCGGGGAACTCCAGGTGCCAGTGGAAGAAGCGGTACTCCTCGCGCAGCAGCCGCACCGTACCCACCGTGCCGTGCGGCAGTTTCGCGTCGGCGTCGACTGCGGCGTCGGTGTCGCCCTCGGCGGCGTGCAGGGCGAGCAGGGAGTTCGTGGTGAGGGCGGGCGGTGAGGTCCGCTCGGTCTTCTTCCACACGAACGCCGCGCACCAGGCATCGGCGAGCCTGAGGGCCTGGACGTAGTCCTTGGAGGTGGTCAGCTCATGGTAGGCCTGGGCCTGACCCTGCACGTCCTCAAATTCCATCGACGAAGCGTCCGTAATCGCCGACGTCGCCTCGCTCAGGCTCGCGTTGGATACGGCAAGGGCATGCTCTTCGGAGAAGAGCGCGTCCTGGTTCTCGCCCCGGCGCAGCGCCGCGAGCCACCGTTCCCGCTCGCTCGCGTTGCGAGCCTTCAGGTTCCTGACTTGCTTGGACTCGTCCCCCTCCAGGACCTTGAACGCCTCGTCGGGCAGGCCGCCCGCGAGCAGCTTGGGTGTCGTACCGAGCAGCCCGTTGCCGTGCTTGATGTGCGCGTCGAGGAAGGTGAGCGGGCGGCCCGGATCCATGGCCTCGATCCACAATGAGACCTTGGCCAGTTCGACGGCCATCGGATTGAGGTCGACACCGTACACGCATCGGGCGATGACATCGCGCAGGGCATGCCGTACGTCCTCGGCGCCCGGCTCCGGGTCGTCGGTACGGATCTCCGCGAGCCGCCGGGCGATCCGGCGGGCGGCGGCGACGAGGAAGTGGCCGCTGCCGCAGGCCGGGTCGCAGACGGTGAGGGCGAGCAGCGCCGCCTCGCGCTCGTCCTTGGTGACGGCTGAGCGGACCGCCCGGTCGATCACCGGATCCAGGGCGGAGTCGAGGAGGCAGTCGATCAGCGGGGAGGGGGTGTAGTAGGAGCCGGAGGTCTTGCGGTCGTTGCCCTCCAGCTTCTTCAGGACGTAGGCGCCGTCGTCGTCCTGCCGGGGTTCGAGTTCGAGCAGGGACTCGTAGACCGAGCCGAGCTCGTCGGCGCCCAGGTGCCGATAGTCGACCTTACGAGGACGGCCCAGTTTGGTGTCGAAGATGACCGCGAGGGCCCTCACCGCCTCGTACAGGGACTGGTTGGTAAGGCTGAGGCCGTCGAGCCGGCGGTCGGCGTCGGTCGGTTCGAAGAGACCGCCGAGCGCGGGCAGTCCCAGCTCAGGGCGGCCGCCGGGCTTGCCGAGGCCCTTGATGACGAGGTTTAGGGCGGCCCACTGATCGCCGTGGGGGGTACCGGTGCGACGGGCCAGGCGACGCAACCGGGCCGTGGAGAAGTACTTCTCGTATGTGGTGCGACGGTCGTCGGAGGCTTCCGGGTCCAGGAGCACGCCTCGGTCCTCGGTGACAAAGAGGAAGAGCAGCCGGTAGACGAGACGGAGCAGGGCAGGGTGGAGGTCGCGGACCGTGGTGCAGCGAGTACGGAGTGCCTCGCGCAGGGCCGTGTTGTCGGGGTGGGCGATGAGCCCGCTGCCGATCACGGTGAGCGCCGTCTCGACACCCTTGCGGAGCTCCTTCAGGGCGCGGGTGCCGGAGTCGATGGCCTCGGTGCGCCACTTCTCCAGCGGGCAGGAGGCGGCAGGTGCGCCCTCGAAGCGGGTGCGGTGCAGCAGCCGCCACAGCAGCACGAAGTCGTCGGAGCGGTTTCCCTCGAAGATCGCCTGGAGGTCGAACTCGATAAACGCGGCGCCGGTCAGCGAAGCGGACTCGCGCAGCAGCCGTAGCTGGCGGCCGTTGGAGAGGAGGCCCCACAGGGTCTTCTCTCCGGAGCGGTTGAGGTACTCCTGGACCATGGACTGCGGGGCCTGTGGGGCCACCTCGGGAGTGCGCGGGTCCAAGGGAACGTTCCAGCCGGTGAGGTGCACCGGCAGATGCGCCCAGGCGTGGCTGACGGGGAAGTCCTTCGCCCGGTCGTGGGCGGGCAGGCCCGGCCCCGGAACGGCGGAGAGCGTGCCGAAGCCGAGCTGCTCGAAGAGGGGCAGCAGCCAGCGCTCGGTGGTGAGACCGATCGCGTGCACCCCTGGGTCCGTATCCGCACCGTCGCGGGCGAGCGCGTCCTGGTAGGCGGCCCAGACGCCGCGCAGATAGCCCCAGGAGCGCTCGGCGGCGTCCCGGACGGACTCGCCCTTGGCGAAGAGCCGGTAGTCGGCGGGCTTGGCTCCCGACTGCTCCTTGCCCTCCTTGATCCGGACAAGGAGGTCGTACGGGAGCAAGCCGCCGACGGTGGCTACGGTGTCGGTGACCATGGTCCTGGCGAGGCTCATGCGTCCGCTCCCAGCTGGATCGTGGCGGCCGGGCGGTAAAGGAAGACGCCGAGGACGTCAGGATCGCCTTGCGGCGTGACCTTCAGGCCCGCAAGCCGGGCCTTGGAGGCGGTGCGGACGCGGTGGTGCGCGGCCTCCAGATCCTTCGCCGCGGCGGCGGACCGGGTGCGCAGTTCGCTCATCAGGCCGGTGTCGAGGGCGGCGAGAATCTCCGTGATGTGGTCGGTGGCGAACCCGGGATCGGAGTTGCCCTTGGCGCGGGCCTGAAGGAGGGCCAGGGCCTCCTCCTCCGCCAGCCAATGGGGCGCCTCGGGCCTCCCGTGGAATGCGACCACCCGGGCGTCCTCGGCGAGCTGGGTGCGTACTGTGCCGTCACGGGTCGGCAGGTTCAGCCGGAAGCGGTGGCGGACGAGCAGCATGGTGGTGGGCCGCGCGACGGCGGCCGTACGGACCACGCCACAGCGGCGGGCCGGGCGCTGCCAGGCCGGGAACTTGTCGTCCAGGGCGGCGTCCAGGACGAAGCGTGCGGTGGCGGCCACCACCGGGTCGGTGCGGGTGAGGGCCACCTCGCCGCGCGGGGCGCTCGGCGCGTCGTGGAAGACGACCGGGCGCGGATGGCGGGGGCCGAGCGCAGCGGTGACGGCGTCCCGCAGCCCCTGCGGCAGGGCGTCGGCGTGCGCGGTGAAGCCGCCCTGCTTGCGGTCGGCGGGCATGCCGCGCAGGGCATCGAGGGCGCGGCGGGTGAACTCCCTGACCTCCTCGCCGGTGCCCAGCGCGGCACGGATTTCGGCGACCTCGGCGGCGACCTCCTCCTTCTTGATGGTGTTCTGGGCGTAGCGGGAGCGGGAGGCCTTCTCACGCTCGGCGGAGGACTCCCAGGCGATCTCCAACTGCTCGAAAGCCTGCGCCTGTTCCCGCTCGAAGAGGCTTTCCTGCTCGAAGGCGGGGGTCTCGCCGCGCAGGATCAGTTCCTCGAAGACCGCCTGCATGGCGCTTTCGGCCTGCTGTGGCACGGGGACGGAGATTCCGGTGGCCCGGCGGATGCGCTCGTGCTTGCGCAGCAACACCTTCAGGACGATGTCGTCGACGGGATTGTCCGCCCCGTACAGGGTGAGCGCCTTGACGGTGTCGGTGCGCTGCCCGAAGCGGTCCACCCGGCCCTCGCGCTGCTCGTGCCGGGTCGGGTTCCACGCCAGGTCGTAGTGGACGACGGCGTCGAAGGACTCCTGGAGGTTGACGCCCTCGGACAAACAGTCGGTGGCCACCAAGACACGACGCTCGGGCGCCGGATCGCCGTTCTCGTCGGGGCCGGTCAGCTCGGCGATGCGGGTGCGACGCATGTCGGGAGAGAGCTCGCCGGTGACTGAGGCGACTGCCACCGGATGCTCCACCCCCCTCTTGTTGAACGTCTTCTCCAGGTGGTCGGCCACATAGTCGGAGGTCGCGATGTAGCGGCAGAAGACGATCGGCCGGTAGCCGGCGTCCAAGAGGTCGGTGACCGTCGCGACCAGCTTCTTCAGCTTGGTGTCACGGGTGGGTCCTGCGAGCTTCATCGCGGCCTCCGCCATGGCCACCAAGCGGGCCCGCTCCTCCTCGTCTATCGCGTCGCCGTCGGCAGCGGCTGAGGTCGGTAGCAGGGTGCCGGGGACCTCGTCCGCGGACTGCGTCGTGTCGCTGTCGGCCGGGTCGGACACGGTCAACTCGCCGGTACGGTCGACCTCGTCGGGCGTGTCCGCCTCCTGGACGCCCGCCCGGGTGTGCAGCGAGCGCACGGCGGCCGCGGGCGAGGAGGACAGGGTGCGCAGCAGGGCCAGCGTCGACCACCAGCGCTGGCGCTGCTGGAGCGCCCCGTCGGCGGAGCGTACGGTTTCCCGGGCGTACGCCAGGACCTCGCCGAGCAGCCTGCGGTAGTCGCGGTGCAGGGCGTAGGAGACCTCGGCGGAGTCCCGGGTGGACGGGAAATGCGCGCCGTCCTGGAAGTCCTCGCGGATGTCGGCCCGGCGGCGCTGCACAAAGAACTGGGCGAGCAGTTCACGGCCCGCACGGGTGTCGAAGCTGACCGTGGCCAGGCGCGGGTCGAGCAGCCCGAGCAGCCGACGGAAGGGTTCTTCCTTGCCGCTGTGCGGAGTAGCCGTGACCAGGAGCAGGTGCCGGGCGCTGTCGTCGGCGAGAGCGCGCAGCAGCCCGTACCTCTGCTGCGAGGTGCGGGCCGAGGCGCGGGCCGTCGAGTCCGCGACGCAGGTGTGCGCCTCGTCGACGATCACCAGGTCGGGGCAGTTGCGCAGGAAGTCCTCGCGGTGCCGGGGCGACTTGATGAAGTCCGTGGACACGACGTACGTGCCGTCCGGGCGGAACACCGATTGCCCGTACGGCGTCTCGCGCTCCAGGCGGCCGATGGTGGCGGGGAGCACAAGGCGGGCGTCGATACCGAACTTGCCGTGGAGCTCAGCCCGCCACTGCTCGGCTAGTGCGGGAGAACAGAGCACCACAAGGCCGCGGGCATCGCCCTGGGCGAGCAGCTCGGCGGCGATCAGGCCGGATTCCACGGTCTTGCCGATGCCCACGTCGTCCGCAATCAGCAGGCGCACTGTGTCCTGGCGCAACGCCATCATGAGCGGCACCAGCTGGTACGGGCGCGGGTCCACGGCGATCGACGCCAGCGACCGGAAGGGCCCTGCCCCGGCCCGGAAGCCGATGCGCAGGGCGGTGCGCAGCAGCCCCGCGGTGTGCTGGTCGCCGAGGTCGGAGGGGGTGGGCGGGGCGAACGTGGCGGGCACCACGGTCTCCAGGCCGGGCAGTACACCCGCGATGTCGACATCGGCCCCGCCCAGCGGGCGCAGTACGAGCAGCTCCGGGGTGGAGTCGGGCAGCACTACCCACTCGCGGCCCCGGACGTGGACGAGGGAGCCAACGGCGTACGTGGAGACCGACTGGGCGGCGGTGGTCATACGGGCCTTCCGGGGCGGATGTCGTGAGCGGGCGATCGGATGGGGCATCGGAGCGACGGAGCGGACAGGGGGACGGCGTGGCAGGGTCCGACGTCACGGGGCGCCTGCTGTAACCGGGCGGTCACAGCGGGTGGAGGCCCCGCATGAACGGCGCGAGCATGCACCCCGCCTGGCAGAACCGGGCTGAAGCGGGCGCCCGGCATGGCTTCAACGGCGTGGTTCTCCGAATACCTGAGGGTACTCGGCGACCTTCTTCGACCAGTCGTCGTCGTAGCGGACACGGATCACATCCCAGCCGATCTCCTTCAGCCGCTCGGCGGCCTCCTCGTCGCGGAGAGCGATGTCGGAGTGATCGTGGTGCGGGCCGTCGACAAAGACCGCGACCGGCCCGAACCCCGTGTCGTACACGAAGTCAGGCTTGGACAGGGCCGCGTTCACCTTGACCTGCTGGTGATCGGGCAGCCGGTGGCCGTGCGATGTGAGGTAGTCGACGAAGCGCTTCTCCAGGCGGGAGTCGGCGCCTTCCGTGAGCGAGACGGCGTGCTCGTCCCGGGTCAGGCCGGGGTGCTCTCGCCGACCGATCCACCCGCGAAGGCCTGCAACAGCTCGGCCACCAAGTTGCGGTCGATCGCACGGTGATGGCGCTGGTTGCCGAAGGAGAGCAGACAGTCGTAGCAGCCCTTCTCGCACGGGTCGCCATTCTGCTTCTCCGCGCCCCGGTCGCGTCCCAACTGGTCAAAGTGGGCGATCTCCAGGGCCTTGCGCGCGGCGCGGGCCAGTGCCTCCGGCTCGGCCTGGAGGCGCCGCAGCACCCCCGCACCGCCCTCGGCGCTCTCGACGAACAACAGCCGTTCACGCGGCCCCTCGTAGGGCGGCAGCTCCTCGGTGTCGAGCTCGGAGTCCTCCAGCTGGAACTCCGCCTCGATGCCCCGCTCCAGGGCGTACTGGAGGGTGACGGCGGTGTCCCGCTCCACCGGCTCGGCCAGCTTGACAACAAGGATGTTCCGGGTGTCCTCCACATACGGGATCACGGGGACCTTACGGTTCACCTTCTCGGCGTCCGCGAGGCCCTCCTGTTCCTCGGGCGTCTCCCGGCCGGGTCCCGCCCCGCCCGGCTTGGAGGTGGGACCCGCGAGCCACTGCCCGGTCACCGGGTCCATCCAGAAGCCGATCTCCCCTTGGCGACGGACCGGCGGTAGCCCAGGTTGGTGAGCCGCACGGTGGCGCTGTCTCCGTACGCGAGCTCCGCGAGGCTCCGGCCGGAGGCGGCCCGCGCCGTGGCCCGCAGCGAGCCATCCCGACCGTCCTCGTGCTTCTTGAAGCGGTAGGAGATCTCCACCTGGTAGCCGGTGCGCTGGCGCTCCTCCTCGTCGGAGGAGATCCGGTCGCGGCGGTGCGTGAAGACGGTGTGCAGGTGCAGCAGTCCGGTCCGCGCGTCACCGAGGGTGCTCTCGCAGCCGTGACAGATGTCCTCCCGGAGGTACTCCGGGGACAGATAACCACAGCGCCCGCAGACCTTGGCGCTCTCGGTGGTCAGCTCGCCGGCGGTGTCCGGCGGCAGCTGTACACGGTCCACCTTGTAGCGGCTCCCCTCGTGGTAGATCAGCGCGCCGGGGCCGAACTCACGGATCGCGATGAACCGGGACCGCTGCAGATAGTCACCGTCGTAGCCGCGGCTGGTGCGGCCGGTGCCCGGGATATACGCGGCGAGCGGCAGGCGGGGGAAGGAGTAGCCGGGCAGGAAGCCCTCGGAGGCGAAGTAGCGGTAGGGATAGAAGTCAGACATCACGCTGCGCTCGCCGCCCTGCTCGTTGCGGAGCAGGGCGAGCTGGCTCTCGGCTTGAGCGCGGCGTCGCTTGGCCTGGTCTTTTGAGCGGCCGGTGGCGGTGCGGTTGAGGATGTTGTCGTGCTGGATCTCCCGCTCCTCCAGGGCCCGCTGGAAGAGCGTCGTCCAACGCCCGCATGCCTTGCGGAAGCTGCCCGGCGCGGCCGCGACGGTCTGCTCCAACCACTGCTCGTGCCACCAGGAGGTGGAGCTGAGCAGATCAAGGCACCCTGCCAGGACAGTACGGGCCCGGACCAGCGCGCGCCGCTGGGCGTCCCGGTTGTCGATCTGCTCCGCCACCGACGGCACCACCGTGAGCGGGGGGTTCTTACCGTCGGAGTCGAGCAGCTTGGTCATGGAGCGGCCGAGTTCGAGGCCGGTCTCGGCCAGCCAGATCGCGTGGACGTGAGAGGCGAGGAGGTCCTCGTTGCCCAGGTCCAGGCGCGGTGGCGCGACGGCGCCTGCGACCATCTGCCAGCGTCGGCGGAAATAGTACTGGTCGTGGCTGTTACCGGTGGCGCAGTACGTGGTGACGAGCGCGGGCTGCCCGCTACGGCCCGCGCGCCCCGAGCGTTGGGAGTAGTTGGCCGGCGTAGGCGGCACATTGCGCAGATTGACCGCGTTGAGGCTTTTGATGTCGACACCGAGCTCCATGGTCGGTGAGCAGTAGAGCAGCGGTAGCCGAGTGCCCTTGCCGAACAGGTCCTCGCGCTCCTCGCGCAGCTCGGGGTGGACCTGCGCCGTGTGCTCGGCGGCGTGCAGCCCGGCGAAAGTGGCGGCGATGTTCTGGTAGAGGCCCTTGAAGAAGCCGTTGACCCGAGGACCCCGCTCGTCCCGGTAGGTGCGGCGCAGACGGTCCACAGCGCCGTGCTCGTCGTCGCGGGCGTGCCAACGGATCACGGTGTGATTGATCTGGTAGCCGGGTTCTTCGTTCCGGCCCTGCGACACCTCGGTCAGGACACCCCCGGCCGCCAGGACGGCGAGCAGGTCGCGGATCACATCCTGGGCTTCGTCGAGGGAGAGACCATGGCCCCACTCGGGGAAGGTAGAGGGCTTGCGGACGTGGCGGCCGAAGGCGCCTCGGCCGGTGAGGTTCAATTCACTGCGGCCGCGGCCGGTGCGTCCCGGACGCCCGGCCCGGGGGACGGCGATGCCGGGCGGTGGCGGCGCCGATTCGGTTTCGGCGATCGCCCAGGCGTCGTTGAGTTTGGCGGACTCCTTACGCAGCTCTGCGAACTTGGCCTCGGTGAAGTACGGGGTGTCCACAGCCCGCTGGCGGCGCAGCTCGTCCATCAAGATCTTGGACAGATGAGTGCGGACGGCGGGCGTGGCGGTCCGCAGTGGGCCCGCCGCCGCCTGCCATCGCTCTTCGTCCCCGGCGATCTCATCCAGACCCGCGTACTCAAGGCCCAGTAGACCAGTCTGCTCCAGGTTGGGCATCGTGACGCGCCACCCGCGCTCCAGGTCGAGGAAGAGGCGGTACTCAGCGATGGCGGCCAGCGCTTCGAGGGTGGCCTCCGCCAGCGACTCTACCTCCGTCGGATTGGCCGCGTACTCGTGGCGGGACAACCCCATGCTCTTCACCACCTCCTCGCCAAGCCGCTTCCAGCGCAGCCCCTTGTCACCGGCCGCGGCCATCGCCCGATAGAGGGCGCCGCGCAGCTGGGTGACCATGACGAAGTCGTTGAAATGCCCCGACTGCAGGCTTGCGTCCTGCCGGTTGTCGACGAAGGTGAGCAGCTTCCGTGCGTCCTCGCTGAGTTCCGACTCGGGAAGGCTCTTGAGATGACGGACGATCGAGGCACTGACGACCGAGGTGGCTGTCGAGCGACCCTCCTGGTCGAGGGTCATCAGTTTGGCGAAGTCCCGCTCCTTGACCTGCTCGTAGCCGACCCCGCACTCCAAACAGAAGAGGAACGGGGCTGGCAGGTAGGCCGCGTACAGGCCGCCGTTCGCCTTGTCCCCGCCGACGCCGTCCGGGCGCACCCACACCGGCTGGGGCGCCCGCTTCCGGCGGCTGGCGGTGAGCACCGGTGCGCCTTTGCGGTCGTCGAAGGTGAGCCAGCTGTCGGGGAAACGACGCTGGTCGATGGCGTCCCCGACCTTCTCGGGCCAGGGGTTGGCGGAGGAGATGTAGAGGTAGCCCTGTTCGTCGTCCTCGTCCTCGCGGGTGCGGAACAGCATGCTGCCGTCGTCGTGCCGTTCGCGGGCCACCGTCAGGTACTCCTGCCCGCACTCGCGGCAGAAGGAGAGCGGAAGCAGCAGCTTCTCGGGGGCGTTCGGGACGCGCTGCTGGTAGGTGCGGGTGATGTGGCGGTCGCTTTCCTGCTGCAGCGAGACGTAGACGGAGCCGCCCTTGGACAGGAACTGGTGGAGCCGGAAGGCGAACAGTGGACGGTCGCCCTCGGAGCTGCGGACATGCGAACCCGCTTGGAGCGTGCTCCGGATGGCCTCCGCGCAGGCGGCGTACCACTTCTCCTCGGGGTCGTCGTCCTCGATGTCGAACGCTTCGCCGCGCAAGAGCCGGGCGGCGTCCTCGATCGTGACCGGATCGGCGCGCACCAGCAACTTGCTGCCGTCCTCGTCCTCGGTCTCGACCAGCCCGAAGGTCGTCTCGATCCAGCGAGCCAAGGGATCGGCGACCAATTGCTCGTACTCTGTGGGCGGGTTGTTCATCCTGACGCACGCGGCAAGTTCGGCCTGCGTCGGGATGGCATCGCCGGTTGCCCGTACGAGGGTTTCGCCGACGACGCGCTCCGGCAAGATCTCCGTGTCGAAGAGGGTCGAGGCGACGCGGGCGACCTCACGGCGGCGCGATGCAGGAGTGCCCCCGGTGGCCATGGTCGCGGAGGTGCCCACGCACTGCAGGCCGGGCGACTGGCACGCCTCACGCACCCGCCGCACCAGCAGGGCAACGTCGGCACCCTGTCGTCCACGGTAGGTGTGCAGTTCGTCGAGGACGAGGAAGCGCAGCCCCTTGGCTCGGCCGATAAGGTTCATCCGCTCCCCGGGGCGGGTGAGCATCAACTCCAGCATCACGTAGTTGGTGAGCAGAACGTCCGGCGGCGAGGCAAGGACGGCATCTTTCTCGTCCTGGCTCTCCTGGCCGGTGTAGCGGGCGTAGGTAACCGGCCCGCTCCCTTTGCCGTATCCGGCGGTGAGGAACTTCTCCAGCTCGCGCACCTGGCTGTTGGCCAGCGCGTTCATGGGGTAGACGATGATTGCCTTGATGCCGGGGGCCGCACCGGACTCCTTCTCGCGCAGCACCCGGTTGACGATGGGCACGATGTAGCCGAGGCTCTTGCCGGAGCCGGTGCCGGTGGTCAGGACGTACGACGCATTCGACCGCGCTGCCTCGATTGCTTCCCGCTGGTGCCGGTGGAAGCGGATGGGGCGGACAATGCCGCCCTGCTCCCCCTTGCCTGTACGGAAGATGTTCGCGCACTCCGGGTGGAGCGGCCCCGACTCGCCCGCGAGATCGTCGACGGAGTCGCCGGGCGCGAAACTCGGATTGAGCGAGAGGTAGGGGTCGGGCCACTGGTCTCCGTCGGCCAGCGATTTCGACACCTTCTCGTCGATCCGCGGATCGTCGATCACCACCGAGCCAGAGGTGTACTCCTTGTAGTCCCGGATGAGCCGCCGGTGCACCTCGAAGACGTCCACGTATTCCCCACTCGCTTCTGACACGGTCCGGACATCACGGTAGTCAACCGCCAGCCGCAGTGCGCCGCACTCGCACTGATCGTACGACGCACATGACATCATGTCGCTGTGAACTCAGTCAATATTCATTCGGCGCGGTCATCTCAGCCGCATCCGGGCCGTGCTCATGCCACACTCTTTCCGAGGCGCCCGTCAGGCGGGCGTATCGGGCCACGGACCAGACGGACCTGACGGAGTTTCACCGCGTATGGACATCGGACCTGTGATCGCCAAGCGCTACCGGATCAAGCAGGAGATCGGTTCGGGAGGAATGGGCGTCGTCTGGCTCGCCCACGACGAACATCTCGGCCGTGACGTCGCGCTCAAGACGATGAACGTGGCCCCTGGCCTGACCGAGAATCAGCGCGCCCGGGACGCCGAGCGGTTCCAGCGCGAGGCCAGGGCCGCCGCCCGTCTCGACCACGCCGGCATCGCCACGGTCTACGACCTCGGTGAGGAGAAGGGCACCCGGTACCTCGTCATGCAGTACGTGACGGGTATCGACCTCGACGACCGGATCGCCGAGCAGGAACGGTTGACCATCGCGGAGACCGCGTCGGTCGGCGTACAGATTGCCTCCGTCCTCGGCTCCGTTCATGCCCGCGACGTGGTCCACCGCGACCTCAAGGGCAGGAATGTCATCATCCGCACCGACGGAGTGGTCAAGGTCCTCGACTTCGGCGTCGCCGCCTTCCTCGACCCCGACACCGCAAGACTCACCACCACCGGCGAGCGGCCGGGCAGCCTGGAGTGCATGGCACCGGAACAGGTGAAGTGCACACAGGTCGACCACCGCACCGACCTGTACGCACTCGGGTGCTTGCTACACAAGATGCTCGTCGGCGAACCCGTCTTCGAGCACCGCTCGGAGTTGATGCTCCCCGGCCTCATCCTCGACCAACCGCCAACGCCACTGCGCGAACTGCGCCCCGACACCCCCAGCGACCTGGAAATACTTGTACTCCAACTTCTCTCCAAGAACCCCCGCGACCGCCCCGCCCACGCGGGCGAGGTGTGGCAACGGCTCGCCCCCTGGTTGCCTCCGCGCGGAGACCCGGCGGCGGCACTCACCCCGTGGGCGGAGGTCGACCCGCTGCGCCCCTTCCGTCACCCGATGGGACCGGATGCGCGGCCGGTGCGCGCGTGGGCGAACACACGGCGACCCGGCCAGCGGGGATGACCTACACCCCGGTTCCTGCTCCGCTCACAAATTCGCGCTATTCCCGGCTCAGGTTCCCGTGCGCAGGTGTTGGGTGAGGTGTTTGAGGGTGGTCCAGGTCTGGTCGGTGGTGCCGTCGCCGAGGGGGTAGTGGAGGGCGGGGCGGGAGGTGGGGCCGAGTTGGGTGGGGGCGAGGTTGAGGGGTGGGTGCTGGGCGTGGTGGGTGCCGATGTCGTGGACGGTATCGGGGCCGAGGGTGAGGGCGACGGGGTTGGGGGGCGGCGTGATGTGTGGGGGGATGGTGAGGTCGCGTGGGGCGTGACGCAGTGAGGTGAGCATCGAGGTCAGGCCGTGGTTCGCGGTGGTGAGGGCCTCGGCGAGGCTGGGGATCGCTTCCAGTGGTGGGGGCTCGTGTTTGCCGTAGCCGAGGGTGAGGGTGAAGTCTTCTTCGACTCCGGCGGTGGTGCGGGCGATGCGGATGGTAGCGAGTGCGGGGCGGTTGGGGTGGCCGATGGCGATCAGTGAGGTGGGTTGGGGTGCGCGCCTGCGGGCGAGGTCGGTTAGTTGGCGGGTGGACCAGGGCAGGTTGACGGGTTCTGCGGTGCTCCATCCGGCGGGTGGGGTGCCGGTGAGGTGGTGCCAGGTGGTTTCGAGAGCGCGGCCGAGGATGAGTTGGTCGTCGGCGGGGTGGCGGGTGCGGAGGGCGAGGATGAGTTGGCGGTCGCCGGTGTCGGTGGTGTTGGTGAAGGCTGGTGCGACGGGTGTGGTGCCGGATGTGGTGCGGGCGGGGGTGAAGGTGCCGTTTTGCCAGCGCAGCACGGCGCCGGAGAGGCCGTCGTAGTAGCCGTCTTGTGGGTCTTGGACGACCCAGCGGTGGGGGTGTCCGCCCAGGGCGTTGCGGGTGGGGAGGGTGAGGCGGGCGGTGTTGGGGGTGACAATGTGCAGGGCTCGGTCGCTGGTGATGGCGGTGCGCAGGGCGTCGGAGAGCCAGCTGGTCATGGGGATGACGGGACGGTCCTGGAGGACGACCGCCGTCTTGTCAGTGAGGACGTCTATGGCTGGGTGTGCGTTTACTGGGGTTGCTGTGTTGTCGGTGGTGAGGGGGATGACCTCGGTGGTTGCCGCTTCCGGTGGCCAGGTGGTGCCGCCCAGGACGGTGGTGAGGCGTCCGGCGAAGGAGCCTGCGAGTTGTCCTGCCTCAGGTATGGCGGTGGTGGCGCGTGCTTCGGTCCACCAGACGGGGGTGTCCGGGGTAGTGGTTGCGGTGCCGAGGAGGCGGGCTGGTTCGCCGGGGGTGTGGATGAGGATGGGGGCTTCGATGGAGACGAGTGTGTTTCCGTCCGGGGTGCAGAGTTGGACGACGGCGCCGTCGGCGGCGGTTCGTACGCGGATGTCGGGGCCTCCCGCGTAGAGCCCGGCCAGCAGGGTGGGTACGTCGGGCATGGTCGGGGTGAGGGCGATGACGTCCTTGGTCACGTGGCGTCGTCCGGGGTGGTAGCGGGGATGGCCTCGGGGGCGAGGGCGGTCTGGATGAGCTGGTGCTGGCGGCCACGGCGGACGAGGGTGCCGCGGCCGGGCGGTTGCGCCGAGGCGTAGAGGCCGGGGAAGAGCTGGCCCTCGGTGCGGTCGCCGGTCATGACGAGGGCGGCGGTCCCGGTCTCGCGCACAGTGGTCAGCAGCGGCTCGTACAGGGCCCGGGAGGATCCGGCGGTGCGGCGGGCGATGACGAAGTGCAGCCCGATGTCCTGGGCGGAGGGGACGTAGGGCAGGAAGCCGGCCAGGGGCTGTTGGCCTGCGGTGGTGAGGATGTCGTAGTCGTCGACGAGGATGACGATGCGTGGGCCGTTGAAGGAGGGCTCATCGGCGAGTGCGTCGTGGTCGACCGTTTCGTCCGGGAGGCGCTTGTCGAGTTCCTTGGCGATGCCCGTGGTGAGGGCTGCGGAGAGGGTGGCGTTGTGGGCGTAGCCGCCTCGGTAGGGCTCGGGGATGACTCCGCGCAGCCCGCGGCGAGGGTCGAAGACGGCGAAGACGAGTTCCTCGGCCGTGTAGCGGTCGGTGAGCTGCCGGGTGATGAGCCGTAGGAGATTGGTCTTGCCGCATTCGTTGTCGCCGAGGATCAGCAGGTGCTGGTCGTGGGCGAAGAGGTCCAGGTGTACGGGGGCGAGGGCGTCCTGGTCGAGGCCGATGGGGATCCGTGATGGCTCGGCGGTGGGCGAGGGGAGTTTCGTGGAGGGCAGGTGGGTGGGCAGGACGCGTACGGGGGCGGCGAGTTCGCCGTGCCAGGTGGCGCGGACCGTGCGTGCGGCCTCTTCGAGGGCGGCGACGAGGTCGCCCGTTGCCGGGTGGGCGTCGATGCGGGGCAGGGCGACCTGGGCGAAGAGTTTGGCGTCGGTCAGGACTCGTCCCGGGGTGTCGGGGCTGAGGGTTTCGGAGAGTTTGCGGTCGATGCTGGAGTCGGCGGGGTCGTTCAGCCGCAGTTCGACGCGGGTGCCGAACATCGACTGGGTGGCGATGCGTACGTCGTTCCAGCGCAGCATCCCGGCTACCACGTGGATGCCGTAGCCGCTGCCGCGCTTGAGCAGGTCGGTGACGGCGTCCTCGAGGTCGGCGAATTCGTCGCGCAGCGCGCCGAAGCCGTCGATGAGCAGCACGATGTCGGTGGAGGAGAGTCCGGGCAGTCGGCCCTGGGCGCGCAGGGCGCGGAGTTGGGCGATGGAGTCGATGCCGTGTTCGCGGAAGAGCTGTTCGCGCTCGTTCAGCATGGCGCGGACTTCGGCGACGGCGCGGGTGGCCCGTTCATGGTCGGCGCGCCCGGCTATGCCGCCCACGTGCGGCAGGTCGGTGAGGGCGCTGAGCCCGCCGCCGGCCAGGTCCAGTCCGTAAACCGCGACCTCACGGGGGGTGTGGGTCAGGGAGAGGGACAGGGCGAGGGTGCGCAGCAGGGTGGTTTTTCCGGTCTGCGGACCGCCGATGATGGCCGCGTGCCCGCCCGCGACGGTCAGGTCGAGTAGCCACTGGTCCTGCCACTGCCTGGCCGGGTCGTCGAGGACACCGAGCGGCACCCGCATGGGGTCTGGGCGGCTGGTGAGATGCAGGCCGCGGTCCGATGCCTGGACTGGTCCGGCCGCGGTGTCGAGTGTGATGGTGTCCGGCAGTGGCGGCAGCCAGATGCGGCGTACCGGCTCCGCTGCTCCGCGCAGCTGGTCGACCATCACCGACAGCACGGTGGGCCCGGTGTCCCGTTTGGTGCTCTCCGGCTCGGGAGCGGCCGCGTGCTCCGGGGCTTGATGGGTGTTGAAGGTCGGGTACGGCAGGGCGAGTGGTTCGTCGTCCTTGGGCTTGCGCAGGGATGGGCCGCGGTAGCCGCCGGAGACGTAGCCCGCTTTGAAGCGCTCGTAGGTCGAGGTGTCGACCTTGAGGTAGCCGAAGCCCGGGAGCGGCGGGAGGTGGAAGGCGTCGGTGGTGTCGAGGACCGTGCGACTCTCGTCGGCGGAGAAGGTGCGCAGGCCCAGGCGGTAGGACAGGTAGGTGTCCAGGCCTTTGAGCTTGCCGCCTTCGATGCGCTGGCTGGACAGCAACAGGTGCACGCCGATCGACCGGCCGATGCGGCCGATCGACAGGAACAGGTCGATGAAGTCGGGCTTGGCGGTGAGCAGTTCGCCGAACTCGTCGATGACCACGAACAGATGCGGAAGCGGCTCCAGCTCCGGCCGTCGGGTCGCGCGCAGCGCGGCGTAGTGGCCGATGTCGGCGACGTTCCCGGCGTCTTTGAGTACCTGTTGGCGGCGTTTGACCTCTCCGGCCAGGCTCGTGTGCACCCGCTCGACCAGCCCGGCCTGGTTCTCCAGGTTCGTGATCACACCGGCGACATGCGGCAGATCGTCGAACGGCGCGAAGGTGGCGCCGCCCTTGTAGTCGACCAGCACCAGCGCCAGGTCCTCGGGCGGGTGGGTGGTGACGAGGGCGAGTACGAGCGTGCGCAGCAGCTCGCTCTTGCCGGAGCCGGTGGCCCCCACACACAGCCCGTGTGGCCCCATGCCCAGCTCCGAGGACTCCTTCACATCGAGGAGCACGGGCTCGTGGCGGTCGCTGAGCCCGATCGGCACGCGCAGGAAGGCCCGCTCGCCTCGTGGCGCCCACAGCCGGTCCAGGTCCAGCATGGCCGGGTCGTCGATGCCGAGCAGTTCGGGGAAGTCCACTGGCCCGGATACGGGGGTGCCCTCGCGTGTGGATGTGGCCGACAGCCTCAGCGGGGCGAGCTCGCGCACCAGGCCTTCCGTACCCGGGAGCGTGACGGCGTCCACGGTGCCTGTGGAACGTGTAGGTTCCGGCGTGCGCAGGTCTTCGACCTCGATCCGCTCTCCGTCAACGGTGATGCGCAAACTCACCTGGTCCGGCTCGTGGACTTGCCGCTCCAGCAGGTGCAGCACGGTGACGCCCATGTCGCGCAGGGCGACGGCCTCGTCCGGGCGCGGCAGCTCACAGGCCGCCTCCCCGTATGCGTCGCTGATCACGAGGAGTCGGTTGGTGAGTTGCAGCGCGTTCCGGTCGGACAGACCGCGCCGTACCTCGGCGGCGTACGAGGCGCGGCGCCGCAATTCTGTGAGCAGCAGTTTGGACAGCTGCGGCAGGCCTGCCGCGATACGGCGGGCGGCCACCGGCCCGTCGCCCTCGTCCGTGTCCAGCACGTGCGGCAGCCATTTGCCCCAGGACCAGTCTTCCTCCCGCTCCGTGGGGAATGCGAGACCCACGGCGAGGTTGTCCGGTGCGTGGGCCACGGCGGCCTGGAGCAGCAGTGCTCGTGCGACGCGCAGTACGCCGTCACGGTCGCCGACGATCGACACATCGCCCGCCCGGTCCAGCGGCACCGTGAGCGGAAAGTCGGTTGCGGTGGCGAAGCGGCCCAGCAGCGCACGGGCCTCGTTCAGCATGAACGGGTCCGGCGGGGTCAGAACGCTGCCCGAGTGCTGCCCCACCGTCAGCTCCTGCACCGGAACCTCGCCGACGCCCACCCGCACCCGGAGGAAATCCTCGTCCAGCCGACGACGCTCCCACAGCCGCGCCGGATCCCGCACGATGTCGTACAGCGCCTCCGGCGGCGGATTCAGCACCCGCGCGCCCTGACGGCGCTCCCGTTCCAGTCGCCCGAACTCCTCGCGGAGCTCTTCCAGGTACTCCAGGTACCGTTCCCGTTGCGTGCGGCGCGTGCGCTGCGCCTTGCCACGCTGGGACCAGAAGAGGGCAACGGCCCCAACAGGGCGAAGACCAGGACGATGGCACCGAGCGCGGCGAACTGGCTGTTGCGGATCACGGTCATCATCACGACCGAGCTCATGACGCCGGCCAGCGGAAGCATCGTGGTCGCCGCATTGCCGATCTTGCCTTCGGGGAGGTTGGGCGGTGGCTCTACGGTGCGCGGGGAGGCGGGGGGAAGTGGCCGGGTGCTGCGGGCGGGCCGGTGGATCACACGCTGGGTCATTCCGTCCTCACCGCACCCTTACCGCACTCCGCATCACTTCGGCGGCCAGCGTGGTGGCGGCCTCCCGGGTGTCCCGTCCCAGCATGGTGTTCAGAATGGGGCCTCCTCCGCCCAGATGGCGGTCGTATGGAACGGGTACGACCGCTGCTCCCGTCTCCCGCAAGTACGCGCTCGCCGCCCGCACATCAAGTGTCGTGTCGGGAGAACTCGCCGTGAGCGCCACCACCGTGCTGGCCAGGGCCGCGTGCGGCAACTGGGCAAGCCAGTCCAGGACGACGCGGGTGCCGTTCACACCCTCGGCGGTCATCGGCGCGGCCACCACGCGGGCGTGCGCGGTGTCCATCGCCGTACGCGCCACCTCACCCGGCAGCGTCTCGCAATCCACCACCGTCACCGCGAAATACCGGCGCAGCGCCATCGTCACCGTGCGGTATGTGCGGACATCCAGCGGTGCCCCCACCCGCCCCTGACTCGCGGGCAACAGCCAGCCGCCGTCGGTCACCGGCATCAGGTAGCCGATGACATCCGTCAGCTGCATCGAGGGGGTGAGAATCTGCGCCAGATCCGAGCACGACCAGCGCACGGACTCCGCGCCGAGCCGCACCGGCAACGTGCCCAGAGCCGCGTCCGCCTCCAACGCGAGCACCGGATCACGCCGGTAGTGGTTGAAGATCCGGCTCAGCAAGGCCGTCACCGTGGACTTCCCCACGCCACCGCGTATGGACGTTACGGCGATCACCCGTCCGGTGGTCACCGGCTGCTGCACCTCCTGCGCCAGCCGGGTGCCCTCCGTGACCTCCCGAGCCACGGAGGTCCCCAGCATGCGCACGGAGCGGCGGGCCCGCCGTGCCATTGAGTCCCCGTGCAGCGGACGCCCCAACGCGCCCGCCAGCCGGGGATCTACGGTCGGCGCGGACTCCGGCGTCCGTAGAGGCAGTTGCGGATCCCGGGGTTCCCGGCTGTCGGCTGGCCGTGATCCGGGCGCCGGAACCGGGGCATCGGTCCGGGTGGAGTCTGGCCCCGCATTCTCCGGAGGTTCGGACGAAGGCGAGAACGATGCCGAGGCGGGCGGCACCGCCGCGGAACCCCTCTGCGGGTTCTCCTCGGCTCGGCTCTGGCCCAGCTCCCGCAACACGTCCTGCTGCCAGTCTCCCTGAGACATGCCGCCACCCCTACGCGAACGTGTCCAACAGGCGCCCGTAGACCCCGAACACCCCGATCAACAGCGGCAGCAACGCACACACCCCGGCCGACTCGGCCAGATCCCCCGCACGCCGCAGACGCACCCGAACATGCTCGGCGGGCTGCACCGCCAAAGCCCCGAGCGAGATGACCGCGAGCCCGACGAGCACCGCCAGCGGCCCGTAGGCCGAGGAACGCTCCACCCACACCACGATCAACCGCAAAACCACGACCACACTGGCCAGCAGCACGCCCACGACCTCGACGGTCAACGGGAAAGCGCGGGCCCGCAGCGACACCACCACAGCCACGACCACGGCCAGCAGGACCGTCCACACCGTGGGCGAACGCAGTGCGAGGAACCCGGCCGCGCCTGCCGAGACGGATACCACGAGCGTGGCGAGCGCCAGCCCGCGATGCGTGGCCGTCAACGCCGTAGCCACTTCGTGGCGGCTCACGGAGGTTCCACCCAAGCGCCGGTCGTCCAGTGCGGACAAGCCCGACGCCATCATCGCCAGCCGCGGCACCACACTCAGCACCACGACCGACACGACCGCCAGAACCGCTCCCACACGAGCCTGCTCCACAGCCGTCGCACCACCGCCCTGCAACGCCAAGGCCACTTCCCAGCCGACGGCCATGACCGCGACCGCCCCGGCCCCGATCAGCCCACCACGCTCCAGCGGCGAAACCCACCCCAGGAGCAACAGCGTCAGCGCCACGGCCCCTGCTGTCCCGGCGAGCCGCGCCGCACCCGACCACGCCTGCGCGTCGGCCAACGTCCACGCGCCCAGGACACCGAGCGCACCCGCCGCGGCGATCAACGCCGTGGCCATCCCACGATGCCCCGCACGCCCAGCCACCGCGCCCGCCACAACCAGCACCAGCGCCGCGAGCAGCAAGACGGACATGACGGAGGACGACGCGAACTCACCACGAGCAACCAACCCGGCGGTCAGCACCCACACGAGCATGGCGACCCCCGCCGACACCCGACGTGCCGCCGGGCGCCAGCGCCACGCCCGCAGGCCAAGGTCCTCCGCCACCTCATCGCTGACGTCATGCACCACCGGCGCCGACGGCGCGTCCTCGACACGCACCAGCCGCAGCACCGCACCATCCGGCACCCCAGCCGAAAGCAACGTGCTGTCCTGAGCCAACGCCGAACCACTGGCCGTCACGAGATGCCGAGACAAGGGCCGCGCCGCAACCTGATCACCCAGCAGCCGCAGAATTTCCGGCAGCAGCCGACCGATCGGTTCCTGGGAAGGAAGGACGAGATCGATGCGCCGACGCTCCCCGACGAGAGTGACCCGACTCAGTTCCGTACCGCTTGTCGTCCCCGCTGCTACCACGCGTTCGAACCTATCATCGAGCCGAACTCCCCACGGATGGCGCGGTCGACGATACCGAAGGCCCATACGGGCTCTGCCCAGCGACCCGATGCGAAATGAACGACCAGCCCACGCATCCGGCACACAACACCCCGGCAATCACCGTCCCGGCAACGACCTTCCCCAGCCGCTCATCCACAGACCGCCGCTGCCGCTGCGTTCCCAACAACAAGGCGTCCCGCAACCGCCGACGCCGCACCGACACCGATTCCAGCAATTGGCTGTCATAGTCCTGTGCTGCCATGGTCGTTCACTACCTCTTGCAGAGTGTGCGTGCGTCACGTCGGAAATTCGCCCAGCCAGTCGCGCTGGAGCAGATGCTCGGGCAAGTAGTCTGATTCGACCTCAATGGGAAATCCGGCGTCGTAGGCAAGACAGGTGATGGCAAGCGGACCGAGGGCCAGATATCCGGCCGGACTCTCTTCCCGCTCCTCGTTGGCGGTCCAGTACGACTTGTGCAGCTCCAGGGCCTCCTGAAGCGCGTCGTTGAACGCGGCGTGGTCCTTGCGCAGGAAACAGCGGAAGAGGTTGATGGGCTGGTAGAGAATCTTGTTGAGCTGCTCTCGCGTGGCGATCCGCGCCACGCTCGGGTCAGAGTTCTCGATCGCGGCTACCAGCTTATCGACCAAACCCGGCCGCTCCAGCCAGTAGGTCTGCAGGCTGTCCACCCAGTGGTAGATGTACTCGTCGTACTCCGCTCCCGAAGCACGCAACAAGTCGAGGGACAACTCACAGAGCTGGGTCATGCGCTTCTGGTCACGACAGACGATGGCGAACCACAATGCTGTCAGCCAATTGCCAGCGTCGGCGTACGGTTGTGGCCCGGTGGCGGGCAGGGTCCGCATCTCATGGTTGATGCGGCACTGCACGGTGCCCTCAGGAGCGCTCGCTGAGGCGAAGACGGCAGAACCCACCTGCATCGCCGAGACCACGGCTTCCCAGGTCTCGATTTCAGACGCGCTGGGATCCACGGCCAGACGCGCCTGGACATGGAGTACGGACTTGTCGAGCGCGCCTCCGAACCAGCGCGACGATCGCTCCAGCCTCGAGATGGTTTTGGCCAGCCCCTCGCCGAGGTCCTGCGCATAGCCCTCGTCATCGGGACCTGGGTTGCCATGCCGAGGCACCGTCGTAGCCACTACGTTCTCCAGTCAGCTTATGTCGAACTTCCGCATGTGGTAACCAGCATACTTGCCGCCACTGACTTTCCCCTTGACAAGGATATAGTCCAGTTTGCCTTGATCGAGGGCATCTTCGAGCTCGTCGGCCAGCCTGAGCTCATTACGGTTCTTCTTGCCGCGTTCACGCATCTCGCGGAGAATGTCATCGAAATATTCCCTGGTCCCCTGCGCCACACGCTTTCCACTCGGCAGATTGCGGGCGCCTAGCTCCGTTCTCACGTTACTCTTTGCTTCTATCACCACGTAACCGCCATCATGGCGCCGCCATACTTGGTCAAACTGATCGTTGCCATTCGCGGGCCCGTCGAGTACCTCCCTTTGGGCCTTGGGGTAGCGCTCCGGGATTACATGATGCTGGGCTATCGCCTCACCGTACTTTTCAGCGGCATCCGACATAGCCTTGTGCAGCGGCCTGTGTGCGGCCTGTGCCGCAGCGAGTGCCTTGCGGTTGGAGAGGGAGTCGTGTGTCGCCAGTGCTTCCTTTGCCTTCTGGAGAGTTTCCTCGGCTGTCTTGTCCGCGCTAATCGCCGAATGCCGCTTCGCAGCCGCTTTGTCGAGGTCCTTCAGGGCCTCAGAGCCTGACAAGGAATCCGCATTCCCCGTCCTGTCGGCTCCGTCAATGTAACGCTCGGGAAGAGGCGGTGGAGCATCGGAAGCGGCGATCCAGCTCTTCGTCCGCGCGTCCCATACCAGCTGCGGGGGCGTGAATCCGCTTTCGTCTACTCTGGAGAGCCTGATGCGGTTGCCGTTATTCTTGTAGAATTTCTCGAAATATCCAGGCTCGTTGTTGGCGCGATCGACTTGCCGACGTACTATCTTTTCTTGTTCGGTCAAGGCTTTGCCCCGGTCGGCGCCGCCGTTGTGGTCACCCCGTCCCTCGCCGTGGGCGTCCGAGCCGCCCGGGTGATGTGGGCCAGAGCCGTCGTTCAGGCCGGCATGCGACGACCTCGGAGCATCAAGGCCATCAAATCCGCCTGTGATCCCCCTTCGAGCTGGGATGCCGCTTGATCCATTGCCCCTCGAGGACGGTGGGGCATCGTGCGTGGGGCTGGCGGAGTCTCCGCGCCCGACATGGGATCCGGGTGTCCGCGAGTTCGCGCCGATCTCCGCGAGTTCGCGCTGTTCGGGTGCGGCCTCGTGTTGGGAAGCCCGCTGCTCTGCCCGTGGCTCCTGGCGCGGCGTGTCATGGACAAGATTGCCGTCGGCATCGAGGCGGATGAACGCGCCGTCCTCGATGCGGACCCTGGAGCCGTCCGACAGTTCAATGTGGCTGTGGAGGCGGTTCGAGCCGGCGACGTTGTCGAGGGCGCGAGTGTTGGCCGTGAGCTCAGAGAGCTTGGGCAGAGAACTGGCGGCCTTGCCCCCCATCTTGAAGGTTGCGGAGAGCGGGTCGAGATACTCGCCGATCTTGGCCGCGCCCTGGGCTGCCGCCCCTGCCTTGCCTCCCTTGATGACGCGAGCGGCCGGGACCGCGCCGAGGGTGAGGCCATTGAAAACCACCGTCGCCGAGGCACGGGCGGGGTTCTCGCTCCACATGTCCCAGGCGACCAGGGACTTGCCGAAGTCCTTGGCGGCCTGCTTCTGCCGGGCCTCGTCGGGGCTGTCCTGATCCTCCCCGAACGCCCAGTCCATGAACGCGTCGTAGGGCTTGATGGTGTACTGGCCGATGCCGCCCACGACATCTCCGAGATGCCCCCAGGCCTTCCCGGCCGCGTCGCCACCGTCGAGTCCGGTGAGGGTTTTGAGGCCCTTGAGTCCGCCCCAGATGTTGTCGACTACCAGGCCGTCCCAGACGAAGCTCTTGAAATGGTGGCCGAAGTCCAGTGCGTCGTAGGTTTGGCTGACCGGACTGCCCCAGGGAAGTTCCTTGCCTTGTTCGAGGCTGTCGAGGTCGTAGCCGTACATCACCTTCTTGCGGTTCCGGGTGTGGCTGCCGTCGTCCGCCAGGAATTTCGGACCGCCCACGAGTCCGGAGATGGTGGTGGAAGCCTTGCGCTCGGCTTCCTGGAAGGCGGCTACGGCAGCGTTCACGCCGTCCCACAGTTGCTGATGACGGTCGACTTTGCCTTCGTCCTCGGTCCAGTCGTCATCGCCCTCGACACTGTCGACGAACGCGAAAGCATCTGCCTTGAGCTGCTTCAGCCGCTTGACGAGCGGGCGGATCTCATAGGCGAACGTGTCCAGCGCGTCGGCCACCTTCTCCAGGTCGCCGGCGAAGGCGTCGGCCTTCACGGCCGCCGGCCATGTGGAGGCAAACAGCTGGCCCGCCTCCGGCGCTGTGTAGAAGCCCTCCAGCATCTGGAAGCGGGAATGCGCATGCATGCCGCCGTCGCGGATGGTGATCGCGTCACCGCGCAACCCGGAGACGTCCTTGTCCAGCTGCTCCAGATCGCCGGTGAACTCCGGAATGCTCGCCGGATCGATCATCTTCACTTGTGGCCGCCACCCCGTTTGTCGTCGCCCGGCAAGTCGATCTTCGGTGCCGCAAGGGCCTTGTGCTGCGCATCGGCAGCCATGTGGTGATGCCCGGCGACGTAATACGCGGTGGCCTCGCGAGCGCCGTTCGCCGACTGGGCCGCCCGTGCCCCGATGAACAGCGCCTCACGCGTGGTCTTCTCGACGAACAGCGCCAGAGCCGCCCCGACCGGGCCGGTCATGGCCGCCCCGCACATGGGCTCGCTGATGGTGCCGGCCGATGTGGCCGCGCTCTCCATGTGCTTCCCGTACGACCTGACGCCTGCGTCGATGTCGTCTATCGCGTCACCCACCAGCGAGGTCACGAACTCGACCCCGGACGGGGTGATGTCCCACTTGGACATTGCCCAATCCCCCCAGCTACCGCCCCGTCACCTGCTCACCGCGTCCTCAAGGCTCGGATCAACCGATGTTGTCCACAGCGGATTTGGCCTTGGCCAGTGTCGACTGAGCGGTGCCGTCGTTCTTCTCCAGCGTCGATCGCACCAGGCGGATGATCTCCCGCACCTCGGCCGCCGCACGGTTCCAGCGGACCTCCTTGCCGTGGTACTCGTCCGAGACGCCATCAGCGGTGAAGTCGGCCATCGCGGCCTTCACCGCGCGGTCCCGGTCGGCGAGGACCCGCTCAAGTTGGCCGATAATCCCCTGCAGGCTGCCCTGCACCTCCACCGAGGCGCCCACGTCGTAAGAGTTACGGTCCTGGCTCTGCCCCATCGGGAATCCCCCTCTACCGCCCGGAGAAGCGGGCGGCCTCAAAATTGGCACCAGCGATGTGCTGATGGGCGTTGTCCTCCTGCTCCTGATCACCCGTGGCGAACGCGGTATCCATGCCCGACTGCCCGCCCAGGATGGACTGCAGAGAACCGTTCAGCGCGGCCGAGATCTCATCAGCGCGGAGCTTGAACGAGTCGAACGCCACCTTGCCGGCGCCGTTGAATTTCCCCTCCAGTGGCTCCGCGGCGGCGATCAGCAGCCGGATCAGCGCCCCCAGGTCGTCACTGGACCCCGTCGTGCTCTTCCCGAGAGTCGACAGAGTCGTGCTTCCCATGTCGAACTTCATGCATCTTCCCCCGGATGCCTCGCGTGCCGTTTGATAACCGTTTATCGCGATCTGCGCTCGTCGCAGTGATGTCTCCTGCGCCTCGAACATCCTCTCGTGCAACGCGTTTCGCCCGCAACGCGGTTGGGCGTGGCACGATTCGATCCGGCCCCCTTCGCCCGAGTCGGATCGGGACGCGTATCAGGGCTCTGGGCCAGCACGTACCCGTCCATCCCGTCTTGCGTCGTTCCGCGGCACAAGATGCTGTACGTGCGGCACCGTCTGCGCAGGATCCAGCGTATGGCGAAGCTCCGACAACAGGAGTTCGCGGCACTCAGCAGTCCCGGTGACCGCGAGTCAGTTGTCGCGAATCCGTCAGGGGACGACCTCGGAGTGAGGTGAGGACGAGGCGGCCGTAGCGGGTGGTGAGGAGTGCGGCGGTGGCGGCGAGGGCGCCGGTGGTGGCGGTGAGGAGGTGCCAGGGGTTCTGGTCGCCGAGGACTTGGAGTGCGCCCAGGGCGGTGCCCAGGGGCAGACCCAGAATGGTGAGGATGCCGAGGGCGCCGCTGATCTGCTGGTTTTCCTGGGTCTGGATGAGCCGGTTGTGGTCGGCGGCTTCGGCAAGGATTTCGGTGAAGCGGTCGGAGAGGCGGTACTGATACTGGTAGGCCATGAGGAGGTCGTTGGCGGTGCCGTGGGTGGTGAGGTGCTGGCGCCAGTAGGTGCTGCGGAAGTGGGCGATCCGGCGTTCGAGGTCGGCGAGGCGGTTGGCTTCGCCGGGGCCGGTGAAGACCTGGGCGAGGTCTTCGGTGAGGTGGTCGATGTGGGCGCGCTGGATCATGCCGAACAGGAGGGCGTCGAGGTAGATGCTGCGCATGTGGAGTTCGGCGTAGCCGTAGAACGGGTCGGCGGGCCCGTGGTCGCGGCGGTGGCCGATGAATGCCGCGCCCTGGCGGAGGACGAGCGCGCTCCAGTCGGCTGAGATGCGCAGGGCACCGGCGGTGAGTTGGGGAACGGTGGCGGGGTCGGGTGGGTAGTCGTCGGGGTTGGTGCGGGAGGCGAGTGCCCAGAGCCATTGTTGGGCCGCGGGCCAGTGGCGGTGGTCCCGGCCGCGGTTGAGACGAGGCAGGGGCCGTCGGCCGGGGGTGAGCAGGGTGACGGTGTAGGGAAGGGCGTCGGTCTCGACGGTGACGTGCCCTTCGAGGAGTGTGTTCGGCCTGGTGTGGGCGTGGTCCTGCAAAAGGGCGGTGACGACGGGGCCGGTGATCTCGAACGGTGGGGTGGTGCCGGGGCGGTGGGCGAGGGAGCGGAGGGTGTCGAGAAGTTCCGGGCCGGTGATGGTCAGGTGGAGGACCGCCAGGGCACGATCGGGGTCGTCCTCGGTGGGGGTACGCAGGAGTTCTATGCCGTCGATGGTGGTGGAGCCGTGGGCATGACGGACCTGCCGGTGCCAACGGGTGGGGCGGTCGGGGGTGCCGTAGAGGACGCTGGCGGCGGCCGGAGTGAAGTAGGTGCGGCGGGTGTCGGTGGTGGTGGTGCGGACGCCGTGGGTGAAGGGCAGGGGGCCTTCGGGCCAGGGTGGGTCGGCGGGTAGGCGTGCGGGCAGGATGACGGCGATGATCTGGCGTGCGCCGGTGGGGGCGGTGCGCGTGCGCCTCACTCGTAGAACGCCTCCGGGGAGGGCTGGTTGAGCCGGATGACGAATTCGGCGCGCCAGGTGTCATGGGCGGCGATGTGGAAGCGGACGCGTTCGCCGGTGTGCAGGGTGCGGAATCCTTCGGTGACGATGTGGGTGTAGTCGAAGGTGTAGTGGCGGCCGTCTTCGTCGTCCTGGACGATGTAGCTGCTGGCGCGGCCGTGGATGCCGCCACCGTGGGGGCGGCGGTCGACGACGCGTCCGAATCGGGGAGCCCCGGCGGAGGCGAACTTCTGTTGGCGGTCTGCCGTCATGGCTGCGGGTCCTCCTTCACGTCGTCACCGATGGTGGGAGACAGCTCGGTGACGCAGCGGAATCCGACGGCGTTGCTGGCTCGGGAGCGGCGGAACAGGCCCTTGGCACTGGCCTGGACAGCGCGTAGAGGATTGTCGAAGGCGCCACCGCAGATGACGGCCTCGTCCGGATCGCCCACGCTGGTGGAGGTCCACTCCCAGACGTTGCCGACCATGTCGGCGATCCCGTAGGGGGAACGGTTGGCGGGACGGGCGTCGACCGGGGTGACCCAGGCGTGGCCCAAGCCGCCGCGGTCGAATTCTTCTTTGCATGCCTGGTAGGTGACCAGGGGGCGGCCGGCCCAGGTATCGGCGCAGTTCACCGCGTCGAGGTCGGGGGTATCGCCCCAGGGGAAGAGGCGACCGTCGGTTCCACGGGCGGCGGCTTCCCATTCCAGGGAGGTGGGCAGACGCTTGCCTTCGAAAGCGGCGAAGGAGTACGCGGCCCACCAACTGACGCAGATGGCCGGGTGGTCGTCAAAGCGGGGGTCGTCGTAGTAGTCCGGGGCGCGCAGCCGCTCGGTCCAGGGCGCGTGGGTGGTGCCGGGCGGCTGGTCGGGGTGGTCCCACGGTGAGGTTCCGTCGGGTCGCAGGGCCTGGAGGAAGGGTCGGTAGCGGGCGACGGTGACCGGGTAGCGGTCGAATCGGATCGGGTGGTGGACGCGGCGCAGCAGCAGCCGTTCGGCTGGGCCGACGAGGTACACCCCGGGGTGGAGCACACAGTCCTCGGCTAGTGCGGGGTGTGCGTTGGCGGTGGGGTGTGCGGCGAGGAAGGCGCGGACTTGTTCCGTGAGGTAGGGGGCTCCGGGCAGCTCGGCTGCCTGTTCGCGGCCGTCCGGGGTGCTGAGGTAGCGGGCGGCGAGCAGCTCCTGGTAGGCGGAGTGGATGAAGGCCAGTGCCTGGGGGCCGGCGGGGCGGAACAGCGGGATCAGGCGGAAGTCCTCGGGAGTGATCCGGCCGCCGTCGAAGGCTTGCGGTCCGAGTGCGTTGTGCAGTTCGAGCAGGGGGAAGACGGTGCGGTCTTCCAGGAAGGCCCGGCCGCACGTATCAACGAGGGCCGGGGCGAGGTGGGCGAGTCCGGCGTCGGCGAGGGCGTGGTCGATGTGGGTGCCGATCAGCTCGGCGACCGTTGGGGTCCCCGCAATGTCCAGGGCGTTCTGGAGGCGTCGTGCCAGCGGCGTGGACAGGACGGCGGCGCCGGTGTCCGAGGCGGGCTCGCGGTCGGCCGGTGTGTCCGTCAGGCGCAGCATGCTGAAGCGGGGGACGCGCTGCGGATCCACGCCGTTGGCGTACATCTGCTCGACCAGTTGCTCGGATATCGCGCTGGAGCAGTCGAGCAGGCGCCGGATCTGCGGGGAATCGGCCAGGAAGGAGACCCGGGAGCTGAGCACGACGCAGGACTCGGCCGACAGCACCGAGGCCAGGTCCGCGAACAAACGCAGGAACCCCTCGGGGCTGGGCTCGTCCACGGCCTCGTCGACGGCGTCCAGAACACAGAGAGCCGAACCGGAGCGGATCAGGTACAGGAACAGGTCGAAGGCACGGGCGCGTTCGCCCGGCACGCAGGGTGCCAGCATGCGGGCCACATATTCGGCGAAGGCCTCGTCCTTGGGCTTCAGGCTGAGGTCGAAGTAGAAACGGAAACGGCGGGCCGTAGCAGGGGTGTCGTTGACCAGGGCGCGCAGCAGGGTGCTTTTGCCGCTTCCCGGCTTGCCGGTGATCAGAACGTTGGCCGACTCCTGCATGAGCCGGGTCAGGAGTTGTTCGGCGTCTTCCGTCTCGGTGATACGGGATTCGCCGGTGTGCGGGTCGGTGGTGAGCAGGGCACCGGGCAAGGGCCGACGCTCGCGCGGCATCTCCGGCGCGGCCGTGGCGCAGGAGGCCAAGTGAGCCTGAAGGTCGACGACGGTGTCGATGAAGCCTTCGTAGCCCACGATCCGGTAATCGTGCCCCAGCAGAGGGTGGAGCTGTTCCACCGCGTCGTCGAGGATGACGAACCGGGTGAGCTTGGGCAGCCGGGTCTTCAGCAGTTCCCCGCCGGTGGTCTCCAGCACGTTGCGCAGCTCGGCGGCATCCTTGGACAGCAGAAGTTCCACGTACTCCAGGCGCACGCCGGATTCGCGGCAGAACAGCTGGTAGACCGTCTCGGTGGAGAGAACGAAGCGCTTGGAGACCCGGTAGCCCAGCGTCAGGTAGAGGCCCGCGAGGAACTCCACGCGGCGCGCGACTTCAGGTTGCATCCGCGGGTCGTTCCCGGTCAGGGCGGGACTGGCAGTGCTGGTGAACCAGGCGAGCACATCGACCAGGCGGCGCACGGCGAGCAGGCCGTCTTCTTCGGCGATCTCGTAGCCGTCGTGGGTGGAGCGGTTGCGCAGGCGCTGGATGTCGGTCAGCGCATCGAGGACTGTGGTGCTGCGGATGTGCGGGCGGCAGCCTTTGATCAGCTCGCTGAGCATGCGGCCGGACGGGTCGCCGGCCACCTCATGGTGGCGCCACAGCTGCTTGAGCAGCTTCTCGGTGATCTTGCCGACCAGGGCGATGGCGTTCTCCGGATAGCCGTCGTCCAGCGACCGTAAGGGCCGCTCCAGATCGATCCCGAGGTGCTCCGCGACCCGGGCGTGATCGTCCAGCTCGTGCCGTAACCGGCGTAGCCGCTCGTCCACCGGAGCGCTCACCGCGCACCTCCGTCGGATTCGGTGGCGCCAGTGGAGTCGTCGCGGACACCGAGGACGAACGCGAATCGATCGGGGAAGACGAACTCCGGTCCCGGATAGCGGGCCCGGATCTCCTCGATCCCGGCGTCGAGCTCCCCATCGCTGAAGGTCGACAGCACGGACATGTACCGGGACCTGACCATGGACAAGTAGCGCTCCCTGTCCAGGCGCAGCTCATGCTCCACGAAGGTCAGCTCGGCCCGGAGCCCCGCATCGGCAAGGTGCCGGGCGATGACGGCCGGGTCGGGCTGGAGCTCTTCGTACCGCTTGAGGGCCTCGGCGAACAGCGGGTAGTCGATCGTGGTCGGCAACATCGCCACCAGCAGCCGACCGCCGGGCGCCAGCAGCCGGGCCAGGCCCGTGAGTGTGGTGGCAGGGTCGGTGACGTGGTGCACCGATTCCTTCAGCCACATCGCGTCCAGCCGTTCATAGGGCAGGGGCACCGTCTGGTCCGCGATCTCCTCGGCCGAGGCGCGGAGCGGTGACAGAGCGGGGGACGAGGGAAGCTGATCAAGCATCGCCGCCGAAGGGTCCACGCACAGCACCGGGTGGCGTGGGCGTAGGGCCTCCGCTATACCGCCGGCGAACAGGCCCGTGCCACAGCCGATGTCCGCCATGCGGTCGTTCGCCGACAGCCGTAGAGTCGAGGCGATCTGTCCGGACATCCACTGCACGAAGTCCGGACTATAGGCCCAGTTGTCGTCATACGTGCTGGCGAGATTCTGGTAGTGCTCCCCCATGTCACGCCGCACCGACGCCTCCCAACCCTGATGAATCGCCCTGCCCCGACTTGCCAGACTACCCAAATGAGCACTCTCAGCAACGGGGCATGCGCCGGGCGATGATGCCGTTCCAACAGCCGGTCAGCGAGATCGAGGGCTGTGCGAATGTGCACCGCCCAGCCGGAAGCCGTTCTCTCACGGTCGAAGGCGTCGAACAGAGCTTCTTCGACCAGACCGGCTGGGCCAATCTCACCAGCCACGTCGGTCTGCCCAGCTTGGTCATGCCTTTTGCGCGCAGCGCCGAGGGCCTCCCGATCGGTGCGCAGCTCGTAGGCCCGGCCCATGCGGACCGAAGCTTGAGCTTGCTCGCGCTGGCCGAGCGCCTGGCACCCCTGCTCAGAGGGACGGCCGAGGGCGTCATCGCACCATGGAGCGGATGACCTCTACGTCGCCGCTGTAGGTGACGGCGCCTTCTTCGTCGGCAGGCGACCGCCCTGCGGCGCCACGCGTGAGGACTGCTCCGCCGTACTGGTTGAAGAGGCGCTCGGCTCGCGTCAGATCCTCCGGGGTGTCTACCGCTACACCGTCGTCCAAGACCGGAACCATGTGTACGGCGTGGCCATGCTCGACGAAGCGCAGCATCTCCACTCCCTCGGCGCGCTCCAGGGGTCCCTGCTGGAGCTGTAGGAAGTGCTGGAGAGCTGGGCCGGTGAAGCCGTAAAGACCCAGTTGGCGCAGGTACTTCGGGCGGTCGCCTTTGGGGTAGGGGATGGGCTGGCGCGAGAACAAGAGAGCCTTGCTCTGGGCCGAGACAACGACCTTGACGACGTTGTGGTCGAGGACGGCGCCCGGGTCGTGCAGCTCGGCATATGCGTTCACGGCGAGCGTGCCCGGCGGCTTGTACTCCAGGGCCTCGGAGATGTCGTCGATGGCGGTCGGCGAGATGAACGGCTCGTCGCCCTGGACGTTGATGTACGCCTCGGCCGGCAGGCGCTCGGCGACCTCCGCGACGCGATCGGTGCCGGTGAGGTGCTCTCCAGTACGGATGCACTCGATGCCCAGTCGACGGCACGCCGCTTCGATGCGTTCGTCGTCGGTCGCCACGACAGCTCCGTCGAGACGTTTGGCCTCCAGACAGCGCTGGTGGACATGCCAGAGCAGCGGCTTGTCGCCGAGGACGGCCAGTGGTTTGCCGGGGAAACGCGAAGCACCCCAGCGGCAGGGTATGACGGCGATGTGCCGGCGCGGTTTGGCGCCGGTCGGCTGGGCTGTGGTGGCGGCCACGGCGTCCTCCTGGTGGTCGGGTCGGAGTGGGTACTTCAGGTGAGCAGGGCGAGCTTGGCGCGGACGGTGGGTGAAGCGGCACTCGGGAACGGCCGCCATTCGTAGCCGTCGACCTCCTCTTCTTGGAGCGTCACCGCGTGCTCTGCGCCGAGGTGGAAGGCCCAGCGGAAGTCCACGTGGTGGTGGGTCGGCTCGTCCTTCGAGGGGTTCGCGTCGATGGTGTGCACGTCGATGTCGAGGGGAACGTCCTCGTAGCCGGAGAGGGGGACGACGGCGCTGGGCGGGATGCCGGCCTCCTCGTGCAGTTCGCGCAGGGCGGCGTCGCGCAGGTGCCGGTCAGCCGGTTCGTTGTGCCCGCCGGGCGCCAGCAGTTTCCCGGACGCCTTGTGCACGATGTGCAGTACGCGCCGGTCGCCGTCGATGAGGATGGCGCTGCAGGTCACGTGGGCGGGGTACGTCTTGCGGCTCGTGGGGGCGTCCGTGCCGACGAGCGCGGCGAACAGCAGGGTGAGGGAATCGCGTTCCTCCGGGTGGCGGGCGAGGTACGCCTCGGTGACAGAGCGGACGTGGTCGACGGAGGGAGGCATCGGGGTCACCTTTCGAAGTGGCGGAGCCAGGTTCTGGCGATGGTGTTGCGGTCGGCCGCCGGCATCTCGTGCAGTCCGGGCTGGAAGCGGGTGTGGCTGAGTGCGGCGGTGGCGGCGAGTATCTCGGCCTGGACGAGGTGGATGTACGCGCCGACGGCGGCGCCGTGTACGAAGTTGACGGCACCCCCGTCGGCGAGAACGTAGAAGTAGTGGCCGGTGACCTCGTATCGCGTCAACTGGGCTTCGACTGGGCTGCGCTCGTAGAGGTCGTGGAGGCTGCCGAGTTCGAGTTCGTCCTCGGAGGAGGTCACCGAGCCGAGGTACGCGCCGTTGCGCAACGCTGCGAAGTCTCCGTGCCGAAGGGCGAGATTGCCGGTGGCGCACAGGACGAGTTCCGCGTCGTGCACGGCCTCGGTGGTGGACGCGCTGGTGCGGAAGCCGAGGGAGTGCGCCTGCACCCGCTTGACCGGATCGCTGTCGTACACGGTGACGCGCAGGTCCTGGGCGCGAAGGGTCTGGGCGATGGCGCGGCCGACCTTGCCGAAGCCGATGACGCAGGCGTTGCGGCTGGTCAGGATGTCCCCACGGGCGCGGACGAGGGCGTCGGTGGAGAACACGATCGACCGGCCGACGAGGTGGTCCTCGCAGTCCTTGAGCGGGGAGCGGGCCACGGACACGACCGGGCACGGCAGGGAGTCGAGGGCCGCGTACCGCTGGTGACCGTTCTCGGTGTCCTCGACGACGCCGAGGATGCGGCCGGAGAACTTGCTCACGAGGGTGTCGAGGCTCGCCGCGAAGTACCCACCGATGTCCACCAGGACGACGTCCCGGCCGCCGGCCGTGGCCTCCAGGTAGTCCAGGGCCTGCGTCTCGTCGGTGAACCCCTCCCGGGTCAGGTCGTGGACCGGGAGGGTGCGACGGACGGCGTCGAGGGTCGGCTGATGGATCGACCGGGGCTTGGGCAGTACGGCGCCGACCGTGGACACCGCTGCCATAGCGCGCAGGAATGCCGGTCTTTCCGGGAGCAGGTGCGTGATGACCAGCGTCGTGATCGTCTCGCCGGCGGGGAACTGCGCGGTGATCTGCCGGAAGAAGGCGTCCAGCCGCGCTCGCTCGGGACTTTCCATTACCACTCCTCTCGGGTTCCGAGCCGTAGGGCTACGCGGCCCGGCTGTAATCCGGAACCTGGGCGGCCAGCGCCTGCATGTGGGCGCGCAGCCCGCGGTGGAGGTCGACTCGCGGCTGCCAGCCGAGGACTTCTCGGGCGCGGCTGGGGTCGGCCCGGGTGAGGAGGACGTCACCGTTGCGTGCGTGGTCCTGGTGGAGCTGGATGTCGCGGCCGGTGAGGCTGGTGGCGATGTTGATCACGTCCAGCAGCGATGCGTTCGATCCGCCGCCGACGTTGATGGCACCCTGGGCGGTCGGCACGACGGCGGCGGCGATCGTGGCGGCGACCACGTCGTCGATGTAGGTGAAGTCGCGTCGCTGGTGGCCGTCTCCGTACAGACGCAGCGGCTGTCCGGTCAGGGCGGCCTGCAGGGCGCGGTGGGTGAACATGTCGGCGCGCTGCCGGGGCCCGTAGACGGTGAAGTACCGCAGGGCGACAACGCTGGGGCCGATGGGGCGCTCGGCGTAGGCGAGGCAGAGCTGTTCCTCGGCCAGTTTGGTCACGGCGTAAGGGGAGGCGGGTTTCGGACGGTCGGCCTCAAGGCTCGCGCCGCCGTCGGTCGGACCGTAGACGCTGGAGGAGGAGGCGACGACCAGTCGGGGGACACTGATGCGGGTGCAGGCTTCAAGGACTCGGTGGGTGGCCAGCACGTTGGACGCGAGGTAGTCGCCGAACTGCGGTCCCCAGGAGGGCCGTACGCCGGGGATTCCGGCGAGGTGGAAGACCGCGTCCGCCTCGATCAGGAGAGGGTCGATCGCGCAGTGGAGGAGGTCGGCCGTGACGTGGTGGTATCCCGGGAGCCCCCGCAGCGCAGCGAGGTTGGCGGCGGCCGTGGGGTCGGTGGACGAGTCTCGGCGATCCACGCCGATCACGGTGGTACCGGCCTGGACGAGGGCGTGTGCGAGGTGGGAGCCGATGAATCCGGCGGAGCCGGTCACCACGGCCCGACGGGGGGCAGCGGTGATCGGGGGCTGCTCGTGCTGCGGCACGGGGATCTCCAGAGAGGTGTCGTCGAAGAGGAAGGTCAGGTGAGCCGGGACAGGACGGTTCTGCCGTGCTCGCTGAGGGTGGGGTCGTTCTCCTGATGGCCCTTGACCAGGGCCGTGGCCGCCTCGATGGCGCCGAAGGACTCCAGGAGGCGCCGTTCGGTGTCGTTTAGCGGACGCCCGTAGCCGTCGAAGAAAGCCGTACGGAGGTGGGGCGCGGCTTGCCAGCGTCGGAATTCGAGCCGTGCGAAGTCGCGGACACGGGCGTCGTGTCGCATGTGCTCGAAGTCGCAGACACCGAAGGTGTCGCCTATAAGCCAGTTGCGCGGCTGGTAGTCGAGATGGCAGACCGCACTGTCCATGCCGCTGTTTCCCAGGATGGCCGCGTGGTGCTTCAGCAGGTTCTCCTCGGCCGTGTCGATCAGGTCGGCGTGGACGGCCCGGTCGATCCAGCTCTGGAAGCGCTCGGCGAGCGCTGCGCCGGCGGCGCCGCCCTGGGGCATGGCGGTGGCCCGGTGGAGCTTGCCGAGGACGTGGCCAGCCTCGTGGTGGGCCAGTTCCTCCTCCGGTGAGCCCGGGGCCGCAGTGTCCGCCCGATCGCCTGTGCGGGCGGTCAGCAGCAGGGTGCGGGTGGCGTCGTCACGGCCGACCAGCTTCGGCGCGTGGCGGGTCAGGTGGGTGACCCATGCCCGGTAGGCGTGGAGTTCCCCTGCGTACCGGTCTCGCTCTGCGTGCTGCTTGGCGACGAAGTGACGCCCGTCGCCGCTCACCACACGCACGACCCGAGGCGGAAGCACGGGGTCCGGTGCGATCTCGACTGCACCGAGGAAGTGGTGCGCCAGTCGGATCCGGGGGTCGTCCGATGTCGCGATCACGGAGTCGGCTCCGGCGTGAGGAGACTGAGGTGCTCGGTGTCGTTGTGCCGGTCGATCATCCAGCGGGTCTGGCCCAGGCGGTTGCGGTGGTGCTGCCAGCGGGTGATGGAGGCGTGGTTGTGGGTGAAGCCCGCCGGTGAGCCGATCGGGATACCGAGGAGCAGAGTGTGTGCGGTGATAACCGTCTCCCCGTGGGCCGCGAACACGATGCGCTTCCCCTGGTTCTCCCCGATGAGCTGGCTCAGGTTCCTGCTGGCGCGCTTCAGGAACCCGTTCCAGGTGTCGGAGCCAGCGGCCCAGGGAGTGTCGGGATGCGCATGCGGTCCGCCGTTGGCGGCCGTCTTCACCGCATCCCAAGGTTTGCCGTCGGCATCGCCGTGGACCGGGCCGTCGAGACGATCGTCGTGGTGCACTGGGATCTGCAGCGTCTGGGCGATGATCTCGCCGGTCTGGACAAGACGGATCCGCGGGCCCGCAAAGACCACGTCGAAGGGCTTCATCAGGTGTTCGGTAGCCAGGCGGCGTGCGGCCTGTTCAGCCTGCGCGTACCCGAGGTTGGTCAGGCCGGTGCAGGTGCGCGGACCCCCGACAACGCCGTCGGCGTTGCACTGGGCCTGGCCGTGCCGTACGAAGACGAGTTCAGTGGTGATCATGAGGCTCCTCGGAGGTGGGAGCGGACCGGCCAGCTGTAGCGGTAACCGTTGCGCCCGACGTATGGCGCGGTCAGGACGGCGTGCAGGGTCAGGAAGTCGCCGAGTCGTTCGCGGTCTGTGGTGCCGAGCCGGGCGTTGTGGCTTCCGGCCGCTGCGTTGTACGCGAGCAGGGCAGCGTTGACGGCTTGGTCCGTGAGTGGTCCGTATGTCAGGTGGAGCGTCGCGATGAGCTTGGCGAGGTCGTATCCCATCGGGGCGAGGGACAGGTCGTCGGTGTCGATGGTGACGATGTCCTGCGTGCTGGTGATGATGAAGTTCCGCGGGTTGCTGTCCTTGTAGAAGGCGAACGGCCCCTGGGCGGTCTCTTCCAGCAGGCCGAGCATCGCGTACAAGGTCACCTTGTTCGGCAGGTAGCCCTGCTCGTGGCGACGCCGGAGCGCGATCTCCCGGAGGTCGAGGTAGTCGTCGAACGTCGTGCCGTCCTGGAAGCGGTGCGGGGTGCCCAGCGACGCGGACTGCAGGTCGCTGGCCCAGGCGGCACCGTGGGCGTGGCCCAGCAGTTCCGCCATGCGCGGGAGATCCGCGGGGCGTACGGGGCGGCCCTCGATCCGTTCGAACGTCAGGCTGGTCGGCCCGATGGTGCGGAGGGCCGGCTGCTGCAGCGGCTTTGCGTGTTCGTTGATCCACCGGTAGTGGCGCACAGCCCTCGCCGCGCGCTCCGGTGTCGCGTAGTGCTTGGTGAACGGCGTGAGGCTCATGCCGGCCGCCCTTCGTTCGACTGGGCGACGACGAAGGTGATGCGGGACCGGGTGGTGAGTGGCTGGTTGGGAAGGAATTCGTGCAGGGTCGCGGCCAAGGCTCCGGGGTTGCCGTACAGGCCGGGCGCGAGGTCGTACTTGGGGTTGGTGGCCAGGTACTGCGCCGTGTGGTCGTGGCCGTCGAAGGTGAAGGCGTGCTCCTCGTCCAGGACGGCGATCACGTCGAGCGAGGAGGCGGCCAGGTCGGCGAGGTTGCCGCTGTGGGCTGCGGTGTAGAGGCTCTCGTGCTGGTCGGCCCGCAGGTCGAGGCCAGCGGAGGCGACCAACTGATCCATCTCCTGGTAGCTGTCGAGGCTCTTGGTGACGAGCACGGCCAGGCCCCCAGGGGCGAGGACCCTGGCGATCTGCGCGATGACGTCCTCGGGGTGCTGCGAGTGGTAGAGGCAGAACGCGGCGACGGCAACGTCGCATGACCCGGCGGGCAGCGGAAGGTCGTGGAAGTCGCCTTCGAAGAAGTCCACCGTGATGTCGGCCAGGTCCTGGGCGCGCTCGCGGGCATGGGCCAGCAGGGAGGGGGCGGCGTCCAGGCCGACGACGCGCTGCGGCCGGAGCTGCTCGGCGATGACGAGGCTGCTCGTGCCGCGACCGCAGCCGATGTCGAGCACCACGCCGAGCCGGTCAGGCTGCGGGTGGTGGGTCTGCACCAGGCTGACGATCGTCTCGGGCACGGGGTGGCCGGAGGTCTTCGCGCGCATCAGGGCGCTGGTCCGCCCGGCCAGCCGCGAGGCATGCCCATACAACTCCTGCTGCTGGGCGGGGTCCAGGAACGGGTTGGGCTCGTTCATGCCGCACCCCCTGTCCGGGGGCGCGGGCCGTTCAGGACTGCTCGGCGGCCACCTTCCGCAGCCAGCGGCGCGTCTGGCGCCGGTTGGCCAGCAGCACCACGTCCGCTCCGGAGCCAAACTTCTCGATCTTCGCCATCACGCGGGGCCGCATCTTGCGCCGGTACGTGGCGACGTACTTGATCACGCCCCAGTGGATGCGGTTGTGCACCCCGTTGCCCTTGTGCCCGGCTCCGTGCCGGATCTGCCGGGAGAAGATCCCGTACAGCGCCGCTACCGTCGACACGTCCATCAGGACCACCGTGTCGCAGGCTTCGAGCCGCACCTGCAGCGTCGAGTTGTAGTTGCCGTCGATCACCCACCGCGGCTGCGCGACCAGCTCGCGCTGCACTTCGGTGAACTTGTCCATGGGCAGCGCGTTCCACTCGTCGTCGTAGAACGCGGCGTCCAGATGCGTCACCGGGGCGTCGAGGATCATGCCCAGTTCGCGGGCCACGTGGGATTTGCCGCTGCCTCCGCAGCCGACGATGGCGACCTTCTTCATGGTGCTCCAGCGTAGAGAGGTTCGGGTGTCCGGCGGGCCCATCCTCCCGAACACGATTGGATGATCCAGGTGCCGTGGCCTGTCGAGCGGTCTGCATCAGGCAGCTCCCCGCTCGGTCGCGGTGGTCCCGACGAGCCCGTGCAGGACGGATTCCAGGGTGTCGACCTGCTTGCTCAGGCCGAACAGGCGCAGACGGTCCACGCACGCGGCGATCAGGTCGGCGTGCTGCTGGGTGCCGGCGATCTCGCGGAGGTAGGAGAGGCGTTCGAGCACGTCTCGGCCGGAGCGCACGACCAGCTCCTGCGGGACGAACCGGTCGGCGAAGCGGATGTCCGCCGGGGCCAGCGGCAGGCACCCGGCAAGCACGGCCTCGAAGATGCGCTGGGTCATCTGCCCGACGGCGGCGTACCGCTCGGGCAGCATGAGCACTGTGGCCAGAGACCGGCCGTAGACGCCGACGGCGGCCTCGAACGGGATTCGGCCCACGAAGCGGACGTGCGGCCAGCGGTCGGTCTTCGTCCATTTCCCGGCGACCAGGTGATCGACGCGGGCGGCAGCCGGGGCGAAGAAGCGCTCGAAGGGCTCGTCGCGGTCGTACTGGTTGCCCACGTAGCCGAGCACGAGGTCCCGCCGCTGTGCCGCGAGGGCCACGGGGTCCGCCAGGGCGATGAGGTCCTCGGCTACGGGGAAGAGTAGGGAGCATGCGCCGTGGGTCGGGGCGAGCGCGGCCTCGCAGACGAGGGTGTGGGCCGAACGTCGCCACACGCTCTCGGCCCGCAGTGTGCGGTCCTTGTCCCAGATCACGGTAGGCGTACGGTGCCGCACCGTGTAGTGGTTGATGAGCTGGGCCTGACGGTGGAGGTCGCAGGTGTGCCCCTCGGTCCCACAGACCGTGGTGTTGCGGCCGGGGATCGCCCAGCGCCATTCCAGGAACAGGACGTCGATGCCGGGGGTGCCGTCGTCGAAGGTGTATACGTCGCCGAGGTCGTCGCCGGCTTCGAGGCGGTCGCGGTCGGCCTGGAGGAAGACGATGTTGTGCCCACGGGCGCTGAGGGCGTCGATGAAGGGGCGGCGGTGGCTGCGGCCCCCGTCCGGGGTGTTGGTGACCCCGTTGCCGAGGAAGCCCCAGAAGCTGTATCCGATCTTCACTTGGTGATCCACCGCCCTTCGAGGAGCAGGGCGTCGAGTCCGGAGTTGGCCAGGCAGTCCAGGGCCATCTCGGGTGTCCCGCAGATCGGCTTGCCCTTGACGTTGAGGGAGGTGTTGATCAGCACGGGCACGCCGGTCCGGCGGCCGAAGGCGGTCAGGACCTCGTGCATGAAGGGGTTCTGCGACCTGGTGACGGTCTGCAGGCGGGAGGTGTCGTTGGCGTGCACGATGGCTGGCACACGTTCGCGCGTCTTGTCCGTCACGCCGGAGGCCATGGACATGTACGGTGCCTGCTGGCCGAGGGTGAAGAACTCGTCGGCGCGCTCGGCTGGGACCATGGGGGCGAAGGGCCGGAACGGTTCGCGGAACTTCACGGTGGCGTTCAGGCGCTCGACGACGCCGGGCTCCAGCGGGGAGGCGAGGATCGAGCGATTGCCCAGGGCGCGCGGCCCGGCTTCGACAGCACCCTGGAACAATCCGGCGATCGTGCCGTGGGCCAGCTGGTCGGCGAGGAACTCGGCGGTCTCGATGCCCAGAGTTTTCTGGTGGAGGCCGGGCCAGGGGGTGAGGTCGAGGGGCTGGTCCTCGTAGGAGGGGCCGAGGTAGCAGCTGCGGGCGACGCCGGCGACCGGGCGAGGGTTGCGCCGGTCGACGTGCACGGCGAGGGCGGCGCCGATCGCGGTACCGGCGTCACCAGGGGCGGGCGGTACGAATACCTCGTCGAAGATGCCGGACTCGATGATCTTCCCGATGCTCACGCAGTTCGTGGCGACACCGCCTCCCACGCACAGGCGTCGGGAGCCACTGAGCACACGGGCGCGGCGGGCGAGGTGCACCATCACCTGCTCGGTCCGCTCCTGGAGGGCAGCCGCCAGATCTCGGTGGAGGTCCGTGAGCGGTTCGCTCGGGTGCCGCTCGGGGCAGGTCTCGGTGACGAACCGCCGTGATGTCCTCTGGTATCCCGATGTGAGGGTGCGTGTGGGGAAGTAGCCGGGGTCGATGTGGAAGCCTGTTGCCGTGGTGCGGACGGCCCTCGCGAATAGGTGGCGGAAGCGGGCTGGGTCGCCGAGGGCGGCCAGTGCCATGACGGTGCCTTCCTCGTCGCCCCGCCGCCAGCCCAGGTGCTCGGTGACGGCGCCGTACACGTACCCCAGGGAGGCCGGGTCGTTGATCGCTTCCAGGGTCCGGGCGCGGGGGCGATGAGTGCCGTAGCCGCGGGCGATGGTGGTGGTCTGCCGCTCGCCAAGGCTGTCGACCACGAGCACGGCGGCTTCCTCCCAGCCGGAGGCGGCGAAGGCGGTGAGCTGGTGGGCGCGGTGGTGCAGGACCGGGGTGACGTGGGCAGACGGGAATTGGCTGCCGAGGACACGCAGCCGCTGCCGGGTACGCACGGCCACCTTGGCGAACCCGTGGGCACGGGCCAAGCTCCGGTCGCGCGTCGTCGGCGAGAGCGCCATCCGCAGGGCGGCGGGCGACTCGGCGAGGTAGCGGGAGGGCTGGAAGTTGTAGGCGACGGCGTCCACGTCGTCGGCGCTCAGCTTGGCGTGGTCGAGGAGCCACCCCACGGCGTGGGCCGGGTAGAGCTTGGTGTGCTTGTGCTCGGAGAGGCGCTCCTCCTCGACGAAGCCGACGAGTTCACCGTCCACGAGAAGGGCGGCCGACGAGTCGTGGGTGTACGAGCACAGGCCGAGGACGACGGAAGGTGTGCGCTTCATGGCGGCGGTCACCTTGCCCCGGCCGTCGCGTCGCGCTTGGCCGAGCGCCGCTTCAGTTCTCCGTACCAGGCGGTGAGGGCCTGGCCGAGGGGTCCGTCGATCCTGTCGGCCGCCCGCCACGCCTGCTCGCGCTTGCCGTCCTTCCACAGCCGGTAACTGCGCAGCGTCTCGGCCATCGCGTCCCAGCCGGGGTGGCCGGTCACGTCGCGGGCCTCGACCTGGTCGAGCAGGCTGGCGAAGCCCGTCCAGGGCGTTCGCAGGTCGGGCATGTGCGGGCTCGCCGCGAGCGAGGTCAGTAGCTCGGCCTGCTCGACGTGTTCGTCGTAGATGTGCAGCGAGCCGACGTGCAGGTGGAACTCGCCCAGCTCCGCGTCGAGCCACCCGGCGACCAGCTCGTGCAGCACGGTGTAGAAGAACACGTCGTACGGCATGCCGATCCACACGTCCTGGCCGCGCATCATGGTCGCCATGTGCAGGCGGCCGGCTCGCAGGTGGAACCGGAACCCGAGGGTGCAGGGCACGTCCTTGTGCCCTGCGGCGTCCTGGGCCGGGTCGTAGAGCTGGATCAGGGCTCGCCGGGAGTCGGGGTCCTCCCTGAGGATCTCCACGACGCGGGCCAGCTGGTCCACCTTGCCGGCCCAGTTCCGCATCCTGGGTCCGTACGCACCGAGGAGGACGCCGTCGTCGGCGAACTGCCGCAGCCGGTCGTTGTAGTCGAAGATCCACGCGGCGTCGGATCCGGACAGGTGCCAAACCGTCTCGGCGACCGCGAAGGCCGGGTTCACGATTCGGGCCGGCGGTGCGTAGAGCAGGCGGGCGCGCGGCCGGGTGAGCAGCAGGTGCACGTCACGGACTTCGCGGGTGGCCATGCCCCGGGGGCTGACCTTTTCGCCGGACTTGGCCAGCGTGACGGCGCCGGAGAACAGCTCGGCCATGCTGTCGGCGGTGAGGCGTGTCATCGGACGGATACTCCTTCGTCCTGGGGCGACGCAGAGGCGCCCGCATCTTGGTGGATGGAATTGCACGACCCTTTGGCGGATGCGGCGCGGTCGGTGATGAGGCGAGCGATCCGAGCCGCGCTGTCGCCGCGCCACCGGCACACCGCGTCCAGGGCCGTCTGCGGGATGGGCGTACGCGGTTCACGCAGTGCGGAAAGCGCTTCGGCGACGCCACCGGCGTCAAGGCAGCGGGTCGCGAGACCGTGACCGGCCAGGTCCAGCGTGCGTTCACCCGGCGGGCCGATTTCGAGGACCGGGACCCCGAGCAGCGCGGCTTCGATCCCGCACGTCGAGTACGCGCTCGCCAGGGCGTCAGCGCCGGCGAGGCAGCCTCGCGCACCGACCCGGGGATCGGCCACGGCAACGAGCGGCCCGCCATCCCGTTTCAAAAGAGAGGTGAAGGCATCGGCACCCTGCGCCGGGTGTGGAGCTATGACGAGACCCCAGTCGCCGTCCGCCTCACCAAGGCTGTCCAGGAGAAGGTCCGCCTGGGACTTGAGGTGATCCGGGCTGAACGGCTGGCAGGCCCACACCGCTATCCGGGCGGGCGCGCGGCGGCTACCCAGAGCCAGCAGCTTCTCCAGGTACCGCCGCTGTGCCTCGCGGCCCAGACCGGCGAGTACGTCGAAGCGGGGCTGTCCGAGTACGTGCACCTCAGCGTCGGGGTGGCGCACCCACGCTCGTCCCAGAGTGAGGTCTCGTTCGCCCATGACGATGATGTCGCGGCTGTGCAGGGCCGGCCAGGCTGCCGATTCCGCCGTCCACGCCCCGTGCTGGACGTGCACCGAATTCGCGCCGTGTCGCTCGGCGGCGTGCGCGGCCAGCGCGCCGAGGGGGCTGGTGTCGTTACTCAGGAGGACGGTGTGCGGCCGGGCTGTCGACAGCATGTCGTCGAGCCAACTCTCCGCCCGCACCAGGGTCCGCCACGACGGCTGCGTGCAGCCCCCGCTGGTTTCGAGCAGCACGGACAAGAGCCGCACCAGCCGCGCGAGTTGAACATCGTGGCCTTCCACGTGGACTACGTGCTCGTCGTCAGACAGGCGTAGGCCCTCGGCGGTGCCGGAGAGGGTGAAGAGGTCACTCGGCGCCGAGCGCAGTTCGATGCCTGTGACCGATCCCGCGGAGCACCGCTCTGCGGCATCGGTGGCGAGATCAAGCAGAAGACTCGTCTGTCCGTCGCGCGCCAGTTCGGCGAGAACCGGCATCAGCGTGGCAGCGTGCCGGGAGGTCCAGGACAGCGCCAAGACGTCCTGCCTTCGCACGTCCGCGGGGAGTGGGCTCGGCTCCGTGTTCGCCGCCCCTACCCGGGCGCGGTTGCGTAGCTGGGCGGAGCGGGTCGGGTTGTGCGGTGCCGCGGCCCCGAGCAGGTACGCGATGCCGGACCAGGTCACGGTGTAGGCCAGGTACTCCCGCGAGCTGCTCGAACGCAGTCCCACGAGCCCCTCCTACGGGGCCAGAGCGAGGGGCCCCGGCGCCGAAGCGAACGGCTCCCAGGCGTTCAGCGCCAGGAGCTTGCGCACGATCTCGGCAACGAAGCGCCGCACGGGAACATGCTGGACGTGGAGCCACCCGGCTCCGCCAGGAGTGGAGGCGAGCGAGGCGCCATGGCGATCCAGGGAAGCCATGACGTCCTCGACGCAAGCGCGCAGCACCTGCCGGTCGACGGCCGTGGCTTCCAGTTCCGCAGTGTGGATGTGGTCGGTTCTTGCGTGCGCCAGCGCGCCGCTACCGACGAGAGCCCACGTTGGCTTCCTGGCGAAGGCGGAGCGGACCAGGCCCAGACCACCAGTCGTGCGGGCACTCACACCATGCTCCCCTCGACGAGCTGCTCGGCGGGGCGGAGAAGGCGCAGCAGTTCCTTGGGCGAAGCGGCAGTCTCGGGTGCGGGAGAGGCGGGCTGCCCGTATCCCCACCCAGCGTGGATGTAGGCGACCCCGGCGCGGGCGGCCGATTCCTGGTCTACCGCCATGTCCCCCACGTACACGGCTGCGGCGGGATCGACTCCGAGGTCGACCAGGGCGAGGAGGAGCGGGTCTGGGGCTGGCTTCGTCCGGCCCGCCCCCGCGGGGGTACGGATGGTCGCGAAGGGACATCCGAGGCGCGCGAGGAGCGGTGCCGCGCGATCGACGTGCTTCGACGTCACCACACCCAGCCGCCAGTCGGCGGCCACGAAGGCGTGGAGCATTTCGACGATGCCAGTGAATTCCTGCGCGAGGTGTGCGGCGCCGACGGATTCCGTTTCGTACGTCCGGCGGACTGCCTCGGCGTCGGTCACACCCAGTCGCTGCATGATGTCGCCGAATTCGCGCCCCAGGTGGCGCTCATAGTCGTGAAACGGAAGGGTGATGCGGTGAAGCTCTTGGACCTTCCGCCACGCCTTCCGCATCACCGGACGGGTGTCGAGCAGGACGCCGTCGAGGTCGAGAAGAAGTGCGCATGACGTGCTGTCGCTGGCTGTGATGCTGGGTGTGGGCGGAGCCGGTGGTGATTCCGGAGCGGGAACGGTCATGATCGTCCTTCTCGTCAGGGGTGGCTGTCGCGCCTCAGAGGGCCGAACCCGGTTCGAGTTCGCACTCGGGGGTACTGATCCGGGCCGCCGACCTCCTCGAACGCGGCATTGAACAGCGCCACGTGCATGCGGTCGTGCCGGCCTCGGGGCTGCAGAGCACGTCCGTGGCGGGACAGGGCCCACGCCTTGCGGGCCGTAGGCCCCTTCATGAAGTTCTCCGCGTTCTGCCGCAGCACGGCCGGGGTGAACACCCAGCGGGTGCGCTGCTGACGGCGGTGGCCCCGCCGTCATCCCTCTCAGGTCGGGGCGACGATGCTGCCCGGTGCGTGGTCATGTGCCCATCGCACCGCGGCCTCGCCATCCGTAACAGGGGAAACCTGAGGGGGGAAATCTTTGTCAAGGGGGAAATCAGAGGGGAGTTGGAGAGAGGATTGGCTTTCCCCCACCGATAGAGGTCAGACTCATGGCAGCCGATCCGTTCGCCGAGCTACTCCGTCAGCTGCGCCGTAACGCGGACCGATCGCAGGACGAGCAGGCGGATGCGATCAACGCGGCGTCCGGCCGGGCGACGGTGACCCGCCGGGAGGTAAGTCGGTATGAGAATGGTGAAAACGTCCCTACGAACCACACACTGGGGCATATCGCCGTGGCCTGCGGGGTCCCGTTAGAGCCACTGCTGCGCGAGGCGAAGGCCGCCCGCGTCAGGCGGCGAAAGAGGGACGAGGCTGAAGGGGAGGACCTGGACGACGTGAAGCGCCGAACGCTGCTGGGAGGGGCCGCCGTCGGCGCAGCTGCGGCTGCTGAGCCATGGGGCCGACTCGCCTACGCACTCAGCAAGGGAGCCAGGATCGATCCCGAGTCGGCGGGCGTGCTCATCGAGCATGCGGCCCGGTTGCATGTGGACGAGCTGAGCGAAAGCGCACGCAGTCTACAGAATCGGGTCGAGTCACACCTGGACGCGATCACCGCGGCCCTTCCCCGTGCCAGCACCCACGAGCGAGCGCTGACCATTGCGGCGGGGGAAACCGCAGCTCTTGCCGGGTGGCTCGCCTGGGATCTCGGGGAGCACGATAAGGCTGCCGCCTATTACAGGGTGACCTCGGAGTGCGCGAAGAAGGCCGGGCACCCTCCTCTGCGCGCCTTGGCACTGGGCTACGCGAGCTACGGTGCCGCCACCGCAACCAAGGCGCTGGAGATGCTGTCACAGGCAGCTCAGGATGTGCGCGGGCGCGGCAACGCAACCGCTGCAGCGTGGGCCTTGGGACGGTATGCGGAGGAAGCGGCTCAATCCGGGGACGATGCCGGCGCTCTCCGCGCCCTGGAGCAAGCGCGATTCGCTTACGACTTCGCCGACCATACGAGCGAGCAGGCGTGGGTCCGCTTCGTGACGCCGTACCGGATGGACTCACTGACGCTCTCGGTGTACGGCGAACTCAAGCGCCAAGAGCTGACGGTCACAGCCGACTCCGCGGTCGAGCGCCTCGGCAAGGAACTGCCCGACTCCGGAGTGGTTGTCCTCGGAGACTTGGCGTCTGCCCTTCTGCGCGGCGGCGACGTAGACCGCGGGGTCTACGTCGCGCACCAATTCGCAGCGGCAGCGGAGTCCAAGCCGAACACCATGGGACGTCAGCGGGCGCAGAGCATCGCTGCCTGGCTCCCCGACACGGAGCACGAACTCGCCAGCCACCTATTGGCGTTCGCGTCGTGAGCCGTCCCGAAGCAGCCTCGCTGAGGGCCAGACGCTTGGTGGCGTGTCCTACCGCGGGTGCGTCTCGTCGACCACCCAGGACAGGTACGCCTCCGACCCTCCGGTCACGGGCAGCGTGACCCACTGGGGGACGTCATACGGGTGCTTCTCGTGCAGCCACGCCTCCAGTGCCGGCAGGCGGTCCGCCGACGTCATGTACGAGATCCGCCACTCCTGTGCCGCTTCGACCTTCCCCTTCCACCAGTAGAAGGCGGTGATGGGCGCATCGATGTGAACGCCCGCTGCCAGCTTGCTCTCAACCGCGCCTCGGGCGAGAGCCTTCGCCTGATCTTCGTTGTCACTGGTCGTCTGCGCGATCACGATCTCGGGGTCCATGCGGCTACCTCTCCAGCTCGGGTACCGCGACCCTATCCAGATGTCCGACGCAGGCTGGCGGGTGGTACGGCGCCTGCCCGGCCAGCCGGAACAGATGGTGGCACTCCGGTTCCGACAGTCTCAGCGCCCGGGCGAGGGCGGTCACGATCTGCGCCGACGGCGCGGTGGCCCGCTCCTGCTCCAGGCGGACGACGTAGTCGATGGACACCCCGGCGAGCAGCGCCACCTCCTCGCGGCGCAGCCCCGGGGCCCGGCGCGGAGGCCGACCGCCGTCGGATCCAGCCGGTCCCGCCAGCGGCGCAGCGCCGCGCCGAGTTCGTTGTCCAGGCTGTCGCTCATCGCCCCAGTATCCGGCGGGCGTCGCGGGCGCAGCCTGGTACTGCCGTTCCCAGGAAGGGCCGGGCACTTCCTGTCCGTCGTCCCGGTGCCGAGGCTGGCCGTACGAGGACAGCACTCGTCACCGGAGCCACCAGAGGTCTCGGCGCGGAGACTGCACGGCGGCTGACCCCCGTCGCATGGCGGTGGGGAGCTTCGCGGTCGGGCCCATCTCTGCGAACCGTTCCGGGTGGGGAAACCCGGTGCTCAGGGCCCGCAGTTCAGGTCGAGCGAGTACAGGGCGCTCTTATCCTGTGCGTCAGCAGACACCTCAGAGGGTGCCGCTTCGTATCGCGGTGATGAACTCCCGCCATGTGGCTGGGCTGAAGGTGTGGGCTCCCATGGCACGGTTCTTGCTGTCGCCGACGGCAACCAGGGCATCGGCGGTGGTCTGGGTTTCGATGCATTGCCCCCCGTTGTCGGGGCTGTATGAAGACTTCCGCCACCGGTCGACGGGGAGATCGTGCCGCATCATCTTGGTGTACCTGCCTCTAACTGATCAGATCACTGGCCACTTGCGAGATGAGCGCCATCGATTGTCGTGACGGTAGGGCGCTCGCCCGAAGTTGATCAAAAGCTAGCTTGTACCGTTCGACAGCGTCATCTTCCTCCAGATAGAGCAAGCCGTCGAGGTACCCCAAGCTGACAACGTCCAGATCCATCGGGTCCGGATACGAGAAGATGGTGAACGCGCCGTCCAGCCCGGCATGCCAGCCCTGGCTGAACGGGATGACCTGGATGGACAGCCGCGGAGGGGCATTCAACTCGATCAGCTTCCGAAGCTGGGCCGCCATGACGCCCGGACCACCGATGCTGCGCCGCAGTGCGGCTTCGTCGAGCAGGCAGACGACCTGCGGCGGGTTGTCCTTGTGGAGAATCTCTTGCCGCGCCATGCGTACGGAGAGGTATGACTCGACCTGCTCCTCGGAAGCCGACTTCTCGACACCCCGGATGGACTCCTGGGCGTACTCACGCGTCTGGAGCAGCCCGGGGACAAGGAGCGGCTGGAAGACGAGCATGCGAGCCGCGTCGGACTCGATGCTCAAATGCTCTTGGAAGCGCTCAGGGAGTATGTCGCCGTACTGCGCCCACCACCCCTTGCGTCGGCCCTCCCGGGCCAACGTCGTCAGCGCGATCTTCAGCCTCTCGTCCTCAACTCCGTAGAGCTTGAGCAAGGCATTGATCTCGAGCCTGCTGATGCCCTGACGACCATTCTCCTGCCGGGAGATTTTGGACTTGTCGCCATCGATCGCTTCGCCCGCTTGTTCCATCTTGATGCCGGCCGCTTCGCGTAGCCGTTTGAGCTCACTGCCGAGCCTCCTGCGTCTCACGGTCGGTCGTGGGTGGCTTCCCAACGTGGCTCCTTTGCAGACGGGTTGCGCACCAGTTTGGCGCACATGACCTCCCCAGCGATTGTCATATGCCAACGGACTGACCCAGTTTTGCAGATCTCCAACTTTGGAGTTCTACGAGGTTGCAAATGAATCATAGGTAGGTCCACTCTGTTACGTGTTCACGCATGGCGCTCAAGGAGTTGCGGAGCGTCAGGACCGTTCGCGATGCGCTGCTCAGGGCGCTGGAGGAGCCATGATGGTCATGGCAGAGGCAGAGGCCAGGGAGTATCGGCAGGAGCTGTCCGTCCACCCGCGGACGCTCGTGGCCATACGTCGGATCGTTGGTATGCGCGTCCGGATGTGGGGCTTCGGTCAGTTGGAAGAAGCCGTGACACTGTGCGTGCACGAGCTGCTGACCAACGTCGACAAACACGCGCCGACCCCGCGTTGTGTCCTCACCCTCCAACGCGAGATCGCAGGTGTACGGGCCATCGTCAGCGACACCAGTACCGAGCTGCCAGTGCTCCGTGAGCCGGACTGGAGCGCCGAGAACGGACGCGGGATGGTTGTCCTGGAAAACCTGGCCGACGCCTGGGGCGCCACGCTCAACAGCGACGGCAAGGACGTGTGGTTCGAGGTCAGTGACCATGCGATCCCGCAGGGGGCGTGACATGACAGATGCACACGGGTGCCACGTACTTCCTCTAGGCCACGCCCACAGCTACTGGATCGAAGTCATCGCCTTCCACTCCGCGTGGGGAGAACTGCAGGGTTTCCAGTTCGGCGGCACGCCCGCGGACACTCCAGCGCGAGCTGTTGCCCGGCTCCGTATCCGGGTGCGGCGGGCGGCTTGGCGCATGCACCAGCTAGCTGCCACTCGACGCGGCTTTGAATGGCTGAAGGACAGGTGGGCGATGGACCAGGCCATCGCTTGTCTGTCCGAGGGGGCGATGTATCTCCATCTGGTTGACGAAGGTGACACCACCTACGAGTTCTCAGCCTGCCCGGTCTACCTTCCCGCGAGTGCCCACCTGGTCATCCGACCCGACCGAGCGGCGCGGCTGCCGAGGAGGCGGTCGATGTGACCTTGCCCCGTGCCTTCTGGTGCCACGTGGACTATGCGGGGTATTCGGTTGAGAACGCCGTGGTGAGCGGGATAACGACCCCTCTTCCGGGCCGGGCGCTCGCGTGGATGCGCCAGGCAGTCCGTGAGGTTGTGCCTGCTCTTGATCGTGATTCGTTCTGTGCCGCCTGGGCCTGGCTCGGTGACCACCGTGGTGAGGGGATCGCGGTCCGTGAATTGCGGAGCGGACGACCCTACGCCTTTGAGGTGAGTACCCCCGAAGGTTGTTGGAGATGGAGAGCTCACCTCGTCTCTGTCCTTCCCTTAGCAGATGCCTGCGAGGGTTTCTATACGGGCGGAGTGCAGTAGCCCAAACACCACGACGTCCACCTCGAGTGGGCCGTGACCGGCGCCCTCGGTACTCGCCGTTCCCTGAGCGGGAAGGCTGCAAGGGACGCAATAGCCCGTCGCTCTGAGCGGCATCAAGGCCGGTCGGCCGCCGTCGCGTTACGCACTGGGGACGATACCGCCGGGTCTCCTTCTCCTCGGTGAGGTGAAAGAGAGTCGCCGCTGACCCCCGCAGCATGCGCCCCCGGTCGCCGTCTTCGATGGTCACGCCGAAGGCGGCGACCGAGCCCGGTACCTCAACCGCTTTGGCCACAACCTTGCCTTGGCCTTCCCTCGTCAACCAGGAGAGCCACACCTTGCCCCATGCCATCCCACCTGCGAGGGACGACCGGACGTCCACAGCGAACACTCTCAACGGACACCCGACCGTGGAGACCAGCGTTCAAGCTCGTAACCTCCAGATGATCAATATCCATACGAACCGTCAGCTGCATCTGCCAGTCCCGCATCAGCTCCGTCCGGTGCCCGCTACCTTCACGGACCGCACGAGGATGCTCAGGGAGATGACCAGGCGGCTGGCTGATCAGCCGCGCGACTCCGCACGCATTATCTCGATCGGCGGTGTCGCGGGCGTGGGCAAGACGGCGTTCGCCACACGTTTGCTGCACGACCTGAGCGATGAGTTCCCCGGCGGACAGCTTCAGGTCGACTGGCGAGGCTACTCGCCGAAGGGCCAGGCCACCATGGCCGAAACACTGGGCCGCCTGTTGCGAGCCACGTGGCCGGGCGAGCTGTGTGGCGATGCGGAGGAGCTGGCCGTGTGGTGGAGATCCATCACGGCTGAGCGCCAGCCGATCTCCCTGCTGGTCGACAAGGCGGTGCGTGCCGACCACGTACGCGCGCTTCTCCCCGGGGTCAGGGGCATGTGGTGGTAGTCACCAGCCGAGACGTGCTGCTCCCGCTCGTCCAGGACGGCGCGACCTTTTGCCGCCTTCCCCCGCTCGGTCCGGCAGCCGCCCAACAACTTCTGACGCGCTGCCTCGGAGCGCGACAGCTGACCGAATCCCAAGTTCGGCAGTTGGCGGCGCGGACGGTCGGCATTCCGCTGGCAATGAGCGTCACTGCCACACGCCTGGCCACCCCCCACTCCACCCGGAGGAACGAAGACATGAACGACTCATGGCCGGGCGTCCAGCCCACCCCCGATCAACCGAGTCGGTTCATGGCACTGGACAGCGCGTGCGAGGCTCTGGACGCCGATGCCGCCCGCGTGTACCGGCTGTCCGTGTCGCTCGCCGTCGTCGACTTCGACGCCGACATGATCGCGGCAGTCTTCGTGCTCCCTCGCGTCTGCGCGGCCACTCGAAGAACTCGGCCACCAGCCGTGCCGCGGCCCCATCTACAAGTTCCACGATGCTGTTCGCGACCACGCCGTCGGCCAAGCCCGTGTGGACTCAGCCAGGGACGGGGTGGCGCCGGCGTTTGCTCGATTGGTACCTGGCCTCGGCCACGGCTGCCGAACAACGGCTCCCCCAGCCACTGCCGACTGGCTCGCGACTACGTCCATCCTCTCGCTCAGCTTCCGTTCACCAGTGACGTGGAAGCCCAGACCTGGCTCGATTTCCAGCACGAGAACCTGATGCTGGGAGTTCGCATTGCTGACGCCTCCGGGACGGACAACATGGTCTGGCAGCTCGTGCGCGCGATGTGGCCCTGGTGGCGCAGCCACCACAACTACCTCCTGTGGGAAGAGGCACACGCGATCGCGTGCCGGGCCGCCAGCCGATGCCACGCCTTGGAGCCCGAGCGCGTCCTGCTCAACACCTGGGGAGTGGGACTGCGCTCCAGTGGCCGACGCCGCGCGCGATCAACGCGTGCAAGCCCAGGTCCTCTACGAACTGGGCTCTACTCAGTACGCGATGGGCCGAGCTGATGATGCCAAGGGCTTCCTGATCCGGGCCCATCGGATGCGGGCGAACCTTGGTGACGGCGAGATCAGGTCCCCCAGGTGGATTGCCCGGACACTGGAAATGCTGGGACAGGCCGCCGAAGAACAGGGTCATGTCTCCCGCGCCAGCCGGTTCTACAAGACTTCCCTCGAGCAGTACGAGCTCATCAATCTGCGCGACGCGGAACGGGTGCGTCAACGACTCCGCAAATTGGCGGAGTAGGTCAATAGAAGTAGCACCCTCACGCTGCTTCGAGAAGCAGGAAGTCCAGGACTTCATCACATTCGACTGGCGTTTTCCCTTGGGCGTTCCATCGAAGAATGCCGCCAAGCATCGTCAGAGAAAAAGTTCACTCCACGGGGTTATTTCGCTCTCGGGTCGGATTGCGGTGTCGTGGTCGCGTTCCATTCTCGAAACCATTCGGAGGGATCTGCATGACCGCAACCCTTTTCGCTATCGGAACACTCCAGCCAAGCGACGCACGCACTACACGCACTGCGCCGAGAAATGCCAACAGCCTCCCTACGCGAGGGGTGCGGCCGTGACACAGATGAGGGACGGCAGCCAGGTGCTGATTTGGCACTGGAACGACAGAACCCACAGTGTCGCTACACGTATTCGCGTTGCGCTACGGTGCGCACTGCGCGAACTAGAGATCCCGGAGCAGGCCGCCAGTGATGCGGCGATGGCGGCATGGGAGCTCACGGCCAACGCCTTGGAGCATGCGCACGGTCCGTACGAGATGCGCCTCCTTCGCAAGGGCCCCTCGTTTGTCTTCGAGATCGAAGACAGCGATCCGCTTCTACCGGCGTTGCCCTCATTTCGTAACGGCGGGGTGGAGGCTGATACGGAGCTGCCGGAACGAGGGCGGGGTTTGCAGATCGTGGAGGCGTTTGCTCGTGGCCGATGGGGATTCCGCCTGTCGGAGAGTGAGACCAAGGTCGCCTGGATGGCAATTTCTACCGCATCTGAGGACTGAAGCACCTCGACGGCGAAAGAGGCCCCTCGCAATCTGATCCAACGACAAGCGCGGTCGCACGCGTTCACGAGAAGAACTTTGTCGTGGAGACTCAAGTTCTGCGTGCGGCCGCGCCTAGGTATTACCTGAGCGTGAACCACAAACCGTAAGTGCGGCCGCAATATCACCTCAGACGTCAATGCGATTGTCTTAGTTGCGCAGCGGCGGCGGGTCCACTGCCTGCTGGGATTGATGTCGCGTCGGCACGGGAATCTGCGAAGCCTGGAGCAATCGGCCTGCTACTCTCTGCTTCGCTGTTGAATGGAAGGTGGGGGCCTGTGTGGAATCTTGAACATATGACAAGGCGCTGGATTCTTCCTGTAGCCACCGTGGTTGCCAACTTATGCGCGATCGGTTGTTCGGGAACGAGTTCGGATGGCACACCACCAACCAAGCGTGAGCCCTCAGTCTCGACCTCGAACAGTTCCTCGTACATCGCTCATGGGCCCGAGGGTGATGCCCGAGCGGCCTACCGTGCGATGTGGCGGGACCTGGCCGCGGCATCGACCACATCCGATGCAGGCTCTCCGCTGTTGGATGACCACGCGACAGGCGGAGCCCTGGAACTGATGAAGTACGGCTTGAAGAAGGCCAAGGCGGAGAAGGTCGTCGTCAAGGGAACGTTGCATGTTAATCCTGAGGTCGTCACGGCTGCCGCTCAGCAGGTGAAACTGCGAGACTGTGTGGATGGCACCGATTGGCTTCAGTACGGGCTTGACGGAAAGCTGAAGAACGACGTTCCGGGCAGCCATTTCAGGGCTGACGCTACGGTGCTGCGTAAGGGCTCCGTGTGGAAGGTCTCGTATCTCTACATGCATGACGCCGGAACATGTTGACCGCGCGACGCGTTGGCGTTTGGACCATCGCTTCACTGCTTGGCGTCTTGGATGTCATGGTGACCGGGCCGTTCGCGCAAGCTGATGACGGACGAGGCATCTTTGGCGGTGTGAGTTGCGCGGCCGGCGGGTGCAAAGTGCGTGCCGAAAGTCGTGGCAGACGTACGGTTGGCGTGAGCAGGGAGGGCATGGCCCATTCCCGAAGCAGTGCCTTGCAGCATAGGCGGAGTTCTTCCGTCGAGTCGCCGACGGTAACGTCGGACGGGTGGGAGTACGGACTCGGTGGTGGCTTGGGGATCTTGCCGCGTTTTGACGGTGGAAAGCCGAAAAGGACCAAGCGGAAGCATCACCAGAAGGTGCCGGTAGCGGTTGTCGCTCGGCGAGCGGTGGAGAGTTTGCAACTGCCGAAGCCTGCGATTCGGACGAGTCCGGATGAGGATTTCGTGCAAGTGGTGGGCGTGCCCACGTGGATGTGGGTGGAGCACGGTACGTGGGGGCCGGTGACGGAGACCGCTGTGGTGCCAGGTTTGAGGGTGACGGCGACGGCTCGGCCGCGTCAGGCGACGTGGTCGATGGGTGAGGGTGGCGGTGTCACGTGCACCGGACCTGGGACGGAGTACTCGGGAGGGTTCCGGCCAGATCGGCCGTCGCCTGATTGTGGTTATACCTACCGGAGGTCGTCTTCGGACGAGCCGAGCCGGGCGTTCAAGGTGTCGGTCCGGGTGTTGTGGGATGTCGAGTGGCATGGCGGCGGACAGACGGGGCGGGTGCCAGGGCTGGTGATAGCCGCCGAGAGGCCACTTGCGGTCGATGAGGTGCAGGCTGTCGTCGTGCGCTGATGCCACGGCCGGTACATGGGGTCTGTCGGAATGCATGCCGATGCCAATCAGTTCGTTTTCTTTCTCTTCCGGAGTGATTTGTGGGTGCCTCTATGTCACCTTCGCGCCCCCGAGGCGCGGGTACTGGTCTGCCGGGTGCGCGCCGGTCTGATCCGCAGCAGCGGCCGATCGCGGCGACCGGCGGGGTGCGGCGCAGACCGGGATGGGTGTGGGCAGGCGTGGGGACGGTGGTTGTCTCTGCGGTTGGTTTCGTGATGGTCGCTTCAGCGGTTGGGGGGCGGGAGAAGGTGTTGGTGCTGGCACGGGATGTGCCGGTTGGGCACGTTCTCGCCGCGGATGATCTGCGTCAGGCGGAGGTGGCATCCGGGACTGGCGTGGTGTTGGCGGCGGACCGGGCGAGGGTGCTGGGGCAGCGGGCCAAAGTGCCACTGGTGGCCGGGTCGTTGTTGGCACCGGGACAGTTCGGAGGCGCCCGGGACTTTCCGCCACGGGGGCAGTCGGAGGTGGCCTTCGCCATCGAGGTGGGCAATGCGTCGCCCGAGGTGGTGCGAGGTGACCGAGTGGCGGTGCTGGAGGGCCCGGGCGGGTCCGCAGGCAGGGCCGGCGAGGAGAAGGAGGATGTCGCTCCTGTCGTGGGGACGGTGACCGCCGCGAAGACTGCTGACTCTCCAGGTGGTCCGCGAGTGGTGACGGTCCTGGTGGAGACGGGGGCGGTACGGCGGGCCGCTGGGTTGGAGCACCCACGTGTGGTGGTGCTCCCCGCCGAGGGGCGGGAGGCGCCGTGAGGCGCCTGATCACGGTGGGGTCGGTCAAAGGCGCGCCGGGGGTGACGACGACCGTTCTGGCGCTGGCGGCTGTGTGGCCGGACCGGGCGGATCACGGGGTGCGGCCGGTGGTGGTCGAGGCTGACGTTTCGGGCGGGGATCTCGCGGTCCGGTTCGGGTGTCCGCACACGCCGGGGCTGTTGGACGTGGCCACCTCCGCCCGCCAGGAGCAGCCGGGTTCGCTCCTGGCCGCGGCTACGGACCTGCCGTTCGGGGTCCGTGTGGTGGCTTCACCGGCGGGTGGCGGGGCGTGTGGGGAGGCGGTGCGTTTGGTGGCCGGCCCGGGGCAGCGTGTGCTGCGAGGAGATGAGAGCGACCGGGGAACAGTTCTGCTGGATATGGGCCGCATCGGCGACGACGCCTCGGGTGTGGTGGGGGCAGCTGAGGCGGTGGTGTTGGTGTCCCGGGGAGGGGCGGACGCGTTGGCGCATGCATACGCTCACTTTTCGGAAGCCGGGCCGCGCGTGGAGCGGTACGTGCTGGCTGTGGTGGGTCCGTGCCCGTACGCGGCAGGGGAGATCACCGCGACGCTCGGTGTGGGCCGCGTGATCTTCCTGCCCTGGGACCCCAAGGCGGCTGACGTTCTGGCCGGGCGCGCTCGTTCGGCGCTGCGGGCCAGGGGGTGGAGGGCATCGCCGTTGATGGCGGCTGCGGGGGCTGCCGCACGGCAGCTGAGCGGCACCGACGAGGTGGTGACGAAGGGGCTGAGTGGTGATCTCGCGGGGCTGGGCGCCGTGCCACCCCCCGGCGGGCACCTCCGTCGAGCGGCGGGCCTGGCGCCGAAGGAGTCCGCATCATGAACAACACACTGGTCCAGCAGAGCCGCGGCGAGGAGCACGAGCCGGCCGCAGAGGTACGCCAGCGCGTAGTAGCCCGCCTGGCCCACTACGCCGATGAGCGAGAAGCCGCGGGGCTACCGCCGGAGACCGAGACCCAGCGCCGCGCGACGGTGGGGCGCTTGGTAGACGAGGAGCTCGCGTCACTGGCCCGCGTCGCCCTCGCCCGGGGCAGTGGTGCAATGGGCCGCGCGGCGGAGCAACGTATCGCGCAGGCTGTGATGGATGCGCTGTTCGGCAGCGGCACGCTGGAGCGGCTGCTGGCAGATGAGACGATCGAGAACATCTGTGTCAACGGGTGCGATGCGGTGTGGATCCGCCGTGCGGACGGCACCTGGCAGTCAGGTTCCCCGGTGGCGGCTTCGGACACCGAACTGATCGAACTGGTACGCACCCTGGCCGCGAGCGTGGATGGCGAGGAACGCCGCTTCGACCGCGGCGTACCCCGGCTGAATCTCCAGCTCCCCGACGGGTCTCGACTGTTCGCGGTGATGGCCGTGACCGGCCGCGTTTCGTTGTCAGTACGCCGCCATCGGTTCCCTGCCGCGTCCATGGACGACCTGGTGCGCCTCGGAGCATGTGATGAGGCCATGGCCGGTTTCCTCTCAGCGCTTGTGCGGGCTCGGAAGAACATCATCATCGGCGGTGGCACCAACGTCGGGAAGACCACCGTGCTGAGGGCCTTCGCCTCGCAGATCCCGCCGACCGAGCGGCTGATCACCATCGAGGACACTTTCGAGCTCGGCCTCAACACCGATACGGCCGCCCATCCCAACGTTGTGGCCATGCAGGCCCGGGAACCCAACATTGAGGGCCAAGGCGCCATCGACCAGGCGGAACTGGTGCGGTGGGGACTGCGGATGTCACCGGACCGTGTGATCGTCGGCGAGATCCGCGGCAGCGAGGTCATCCCGATGTGCAACGCCATGAGCCAGGGCAACGACGGCTCGCTGTCCACCATCCACGCCTCGACCTCCCGAGGGGTGTTCACCAAGCTCGCCGCGTACGCCGCCCAGGCTCCCGAGAGGCTGTCGCTGGAGGCCATCAACCTGTTGGTGGCCTCCGCCGTCCACTTCGTCGTACATCTGGGATGGGACACGACGGGGAAACGCGTGATCGATTCCGTACGCGAGGTCGTCGACGCCGACGGTGCGCAGCTGGTCTCGAACGAGATCTACCGGCCCGGACCCGACGGCCGCGCGGTCCGGGCGACACCTTTTCGGGCTGAGACGCTCCAGGACCTGATCGATGCCGGACTGGACACTGAAGCGGCGGGCTTCACCTGGTGGGGAGCCGAACAATGACTCCAACGAGGCTGGGCGACACCGCAGGTGCCATCGCCGCCGTTCTCGGCGTCGCCTTCGGCACCGGCCTCCTCCTGATCATCTGTGGCGTGCTCCGTCGGCCCGTCTCCGAAGGATCGGGGGCAGGGTGGGGGCGGCGTTTGGCCCGTCGCCTTCCCGCGGAGTGGAACCAGCGCCGCCTTACCGCCGCCGTGGTGGCGGGGGTGATGGCTGGAGCCCTGACGAGATGGCCCGTGGCAGCGGTACTGACCACCGCGGCGCTTCTGACCCTCCCCGGTCTGCTCGGCCGCGATCGGGCAGCGGTTGCGCGGACGGAGCGGCTGGAAGCGCTCGCGCTGTGGACGGAGATGCTGCGCGACACCCTCTCCGCGGCGGCAGGGCTGGAGCAGGCTGTCCTGACCACTACCGACATCGCGCCCACAGCTCTGCGGCGAGAGCTGAGCGCCTTGGCCCTATCGGTCCGCTCCGGCCGGCCGTTGCCCGCTGCCTTGCGGACCTTCGCTGACGACGCGGACGACCCGCTCGCCGATGTCGTGGTCGCCGCTTTGGTGATGGCCGCCGAACGGCAAGCCAGCCAGCTCGCCGCCCTGCTGGGAGAGCTGGCCGACTCGGTGCGCGAACAGGTGGCCATGCGCCAGCGCATCGACGCGGGCCGCGCCAGCATCCGCACCGGCGTCCGCGTCACGGTTGCCGTCACCCTCGGCATGGCTGTTGGCTTGACCGTCTTCAACCGACCCTATCTGGACCCCTTCAACACCCTGACGGGCCAGCTGGTCCTGGCCGTCGTCGGTGCCCTGTTCGCGGCCTCCTTCACCTGGCTGTCCGCTATCGGCCGTGTACACGAACCCGTTCGCCTCATCGGCCACCACCCCGCCGAAGCCACGAACGACACGGGGAGGACACGATGATCACCGTCGTGCTGGGGAGTGTGTTCGGCGCCGGACTGGTCGCACTCGCCTACGGTCTGCGCCCACCGCGGCCCGCGCTTGCGGACGTGATGGCCGCTCTCGACGCGACGTCCCCGAAGCGGGCCGATGCGATCGCACCGGACGAGGAGACGGAGTGGGCAACACGCCTCGGTCGTAGGGCCGTACCGCTGGTGCGGGCGCTCGGTTTCCCCACCGCTTCTCTACGCGCCGATCTTGCCACCTGCGGGCGGGATGTGGACAAGCACCTGGCGGGCAAGGCGACCTGCACTGCCACCGGTCTGGCCACACCGTGGATCGCGGTCGCCCTGGCCCGCGTGGGCACCGGTGCCGACGTGGGCTGGTGGATGCCGCTGGCCGGATCACTCGTGTTCGCGGGAGTGCTGTTCTTTCTCCCGGACATCGCGATGCGCAAGGCGGCAGCCGAACGCCGACGCCAGATGCGGCACACTCTCACCCTGATCCTGGACCTGACGGTAATTTCTCTGGCTGGCGGAGCCGGCGTGCAGCAGGCCCTGGCCGACGCCGTCCAGGCACCCCACGGCTGGGCCGCATCCAAACTGCGCCATGCCTTGCATGTTGCCCAGCTCACCCGGACCAGCCCCTGGCAGCACCTGGGCGACCTCGGACAAAACCTGCAGGTCAGTGATCTGACGGAACTCGCCGCCACGCTCAGTCTGGCCGGCACCGAGGGCGCCAAAGTCCGTGCTTCCCTGGCCGCGAAAGCACGCGCCATGCGACGCCGCCGACTCTCGGAAGCCGACGGGGCAGCCCAGGCGGCCACCGAGCAGATGTCCCTGCCCGTCGTGCTTCTCTTCGCCGCGTTTCTGATCCTCATCGGCTATCCCGCCCTCGTGCACGTCCTCGCGGTGAGCTGACGAGCATGCCCTCAATCACCCCGCTGTACGCCTTCGGACGTTTTGGAGAACGCTCTTGATGCTCCACCCACGCCTGCAAGCAATTGCCGCCACACTGCGCAACCACACCGCCCTGGTTCGCCGCCATGCCCGCGGTGACGCGGGCTACACCACCGAAACCATCGTGGTCACCGCGCTGCTGACCGTCCTCGCCCTCACCGTGGTCGGCATCATCGTCGCCAAGGTCCTCGCCAAGGCCCACTCCATCGACCTGGGATAAGCCGGTGAACCATCTGTTGCGCGTACCGCGCGGATTCCGGGGCGACCGCGGCACCGTGACCACCCAGCTGGTGGTCGTCGTTCCGGCGTTGCTGATGCTCGCGTTGCTGATCGTCCAGTTCGCGCTGGCCTGGCACGCCAGGCACATCGCCCAGTACGCGGCCGAACACGCCCTGGCCGCCGCACGGGTACAGCACGGCAGCGCGGCAGACGGCCACGCGCGAGGCGTTCGCAGCCTGACCCAGCTCGGCAGCCGTGTCCTCACCGCCCCGTCGGTAACGGTCCGCCGTACCGCCACGCAAGCTGTGGTGCGTGTGCAGGGGAGGGTGATGCCGGTTCTGCCGGGCTTGCATCTGACGGCCAGCGGCACGGCCTCGGGTGCGGTCGAGCGCATCACCACCCCCGCAGGAGAGCACGCGTGAACGAGGGAACGAGCGCTGCCCCGTCCTCGGCGGATCGCGGTTCGGCTGCCGTGGAACTCGTCCTGGTCACCCCGCTGCTCCTGCTCGTTCTTATGACGGTCGTCGCTTTGGGGCGTCTGGCCGACGCCCGACTCGTCGTGGCGGACACCGCTCACCAGGCCGCCCGGGCAGCCTCCCTCGCCCGCACCGAAGCCGCCGCCCGCACCGGCGCGCGGCGCGCCGCTCAGGCCGCGCTCCATCACGCGGGGGCTGGATGCTCGCACCCCACGGTCGCGCTCATCACCAGCGGACTCCAGCCGGGGGGCACCGTCACCGCGAAGGTCACCTGTACTGTCGCACTTCACCGCCTCACCCACACCGGCATGCCGGGCCGGGTGAGGGTGAGCGGCACCGCCTCCTCCCCGGTGGACGTGCACCGGAGCGCACGGTGAAACCCTCAGCGCCCTTGAGATGTGTCCGCGAGACGGTGGCGACGAATAGAGACCGGGGTCAGGTCACCGCGTTTATGATCGGCGTGGTGGCGGCGCTGTGGCTGTTCGCCGGGATCGTCGTCGATGGCGGACTGGCTCTGGCCGGAAAGGCCCGCGCGCTGGACGTAGCGCAGGAGGCGGCCCGGACCGGTGCCCAGCAACTCGATATCGGCCGACTCCGCAGCGCGGATGACATCCGGCTTTCGAATGGCAAAGCCATCCGGGCCGCCACTTCATACGTCGCTGCCACCGGTGACGCTGGCAGGGCCACGGTGCGCGGCGATGAGGTCACTGTGTGGGTCACCCACCACCAGCGCGCTCAAATCCTGCGGGTGATCGGCGTACGCACGTTGACCGTCACGGCCCGTGCCACCGTGCGCGCCGAACGCGCCAACCCGTAGCGCTACGTGAAGCTGAAGAGGGGCGAATCCGCGTATGGCCCACCGATCCTCGTGGCGGGCGCGGCTACGCGCCGCCGTCACGGCCACCGGCACCAGCGCCGTCATCCTCGCCCTCCTGGGCGGCATGCCGTACGTCCTCTGGCAGGCGGCCGAAGTGCCGTGGCCCGACCGTATCGGCTCGTGGCGGAACCTGGGTGACCGGCTGACGGAGCCCGTCACCGATCTCGTGATGGTCGACCTGCTGTCGATGGTGGGCTGGGTGTGCTGGGCCGCCTTCGCTTACTCCATCCTGAAGGAAACCGCCTGGTACGCGGCTCATCTGCCGAGGCTGCTGCGCGACCAAACGGCCCATGCGACGCATGTGGACACCCTGCCCCTGCGACGCGCGTTCGCCGCAGTGTGCGTGGGCACACTCGTACTCGCCCTGATCAGCCTCTGGCGGCCCTCGGCCGCGCATGCTCACCAACACACCCCGGCTGGGGGCTTGCGCGCCGATGTCGCCTCGACGACTCCTGCCCATCCGGGACCGGTGGAGGACGGACGCCCGCGGACGCGAGTAGTAGGCAGCGCCCAGCCCCGCTGTGTGGAGTACACCGTGGTGGAAGGCGACACCCTGTGGGACATCGCTGAAACCCACCTCGGGGATCCGCTGAAGTGGCCGCGGATCTACGCCCTGAACAAGACCCGCGTCCAGGCCGACGGCACGCGACTGACCAACCCCGACGTGATCACGCCCGGCTGGCAACTCGCCATCCCCATCACCGCTTCCGCCTCACCACCACGTCCTCCCACCCAGCCCGCGCCCCCGCAAGTCAAGCCTTCCACCCCGAGTAAGCCTGTCACCCCCACCACGGAGCCGGCACGGGGCCTCATGCAGCATGACGCCGACGGCCGAGCCACCAGCAAGCACACCACGAGCCACACGCGGCCAGGACCGGCCGCGATCAGCGTCGGCACGGCGGGCGTCATCGGCATCACCACTGCGGCCGGTCTCCTTGCCGCCCTGCGCTTCTTCCGCTTCTACCAGAGCAGATCCCGTCGTCCCGGTCTCGATGCGGAGCCCCCGCCGTTGAGCCCCGTGGTCGAACAAGCGGTTCTGGCCGCCCGCGAGGCCGCCTTGCCCCGAACCACCACTGCCGATCCAGACAGCTTGATCACGCGCCGTAGCCCGCCTCAACCGGCCCAGCTTCCCTCCACGGTGACTATCGGCACCGCCGGTCACGCTGAAGTCCCACTGGACGCCCTCGCGGAAGCCGGAGGATGCGCGTGGAATGGGCCCGGTGCTGAGGCAGCCGCCCGCGCGCTGGTGGTCGGCATCCTCACCGCGGCCGAACGCCAACGTCCTGGCACACCAGGCGTTACAGGGCTCCTTGCCCACGACCTGGCCGACCGGCTCCTGCCGGGGCTCCCGCCCGACTTCAGTGCCCTGACCACGGCCGAGGACCTGGACTACGCTGTCCGCCGCGGAGAAGAGCACCTCCTCGCGCACGCCCGCCACCGGCACGATGCACAAGAAGCCGGAGGCGAACCGCCCCTGGCGACCCCCGAGGGCAAGGACGAGAAGCCCAGCCCAGGCACCTTGGTCTTCCTCGCCGAGCCGGATGCCGCGCACACTGGCCGCCTCACCGCACTGGCCGCCCGGGCCACGCATGGCAACCTCGTCGTCCTCACCCTGGGCGATCTGCCCGGCGCTGCCTCCTGGCATGTCGCGGCAGACGGCACCGTCAGCCGGGATAAGGAGAGCGGTGATCGGAGCAGTGGCCTGCGGTTGTTCCACCTCACCCCGCAGGCCGGCCGCGACGTCCTGGACGTCCTCCTCACCGCGCACGGTGAGCGACCGCGCCCGCGCATGGTCCCCGGCGCCCGAGCCGCCGCACACCTGCCGCAAGACGCGGACAGCGAGGATGCCGAGCGGGAGCCGGAAGACGATCCACCGACTGCCCGATCGCAGCCCGTAGGGCCCGTAAAACCACGAGAGCCAGGACCGGCCAAGCCAGTCCGCCTGCACGTTCTGGGACCGGTGACGCTCTACGCTCACCCGAACCCCGACCCCGTCGGGCTGGGGCTGCGCGATGAAGTACGAGAATTCCTCGCCCTCCTCGCTGCCCATCCCGCCGGGCTGATCGCCGACGACATCGCGCGTCACCTCCGCCTCAGCGAGGATTCCGACCAGTCTGCGAAGGAACTCAAGAACCTTCGCCGGGCCGTAAGGCGCGCGCTCCGCTCATCCACCGGGCACAGCAAGGCGGAATTCATCCAGCTTCATGGAGAATTGCATAAACTCCATCCTGGCTTGATCGAAACCGACCTCGCTGCCTTCACCCAAACCCTCCAGCGCGCCGCGACCGCCACCGACGAGGCCGGACGCCTGTCCGCCCTACGGCGCGCGGCGGACCTGTATCACGGCCCCTTTGCCCACGGCGGCGACTACCCCTGGTGCGACAGCATTCGCGAATCACTGGCGAGCAAGGCCGCCGACGCCGTCGCCCACATCGCCCACCACGCCGAGCACACCGGCACCCGGCAGGACGCCGATTCCGCACTCGCCCTGCTGGAGAAGGCCATCAGCCTCAGCCCCACCCATGAACTGCTCTACCAGCACGCCATCCGTCTGCACCAAGCCGCCGGACGCCACGACACCGCCCGCCACACCTTCACCCTTCTCACACGCCACCTCAACGAGCTCGGCCTCGAACCAGACCCCGCCACCCGAGTTCTGCTCACGGCACGCAGCCACTCCGCCCACGCGCGATAACCCGACTCTTGGGCAGAACGGCCGCCACCTCCTGAGGCCCCTCAGCGCCGAGACATGTAGGGGCCGAGGGCCTTGTGCAGGACCTTGTTGAGCGGGTAATCCCACTCACCGAGATACTCAACCGCCTGGCCGCCGGTGCCGACCTTGAAGCGGAGCAGCCTGAGCAGGTGGTTGTCCTCTTCCAAGGTGCCGGTGATACCGCGGAAGTCGTAGACGGCAGCTCCGAACTCGTAGGCATCCGACAACATCCGCCACTGGATGGCGTTGTTCGGCTGGACTTCGCGCATACGGCTGATGGAGGCTCCGTAGGAGTACCAGACGTGCTCGCCGACGGTCAGCATCGTGGCGGCTGCGAGGACCTCGCTGTCCGCGTACACCCGTAAGCACACCATCGAGTACAGAAATATATGCACCGGTCGGACTACGTCTGGGTTGTCCTTTGTGGTTTGGTGTCGGTCGAGCCTGACAGCGACAAAAACTGCGTCGTCGAGGGCACGCCCCCGCTGAAGGTCCTGTTCGAGGTCAGTGTGAGCGCATCGCAGAGACAGCTCGGGTGTCGGCCCAACTGCCCAAAGCCCAAGGCCATGAAGTTACGGGTCTGGGCGTGGCTGCAAGTGGGGTCTGATCTGGAAGAACGCCGGACGCGGGAAGCGGAGCCCCGGTAGAACTGGCTGGTCCGCCAAGACAAGCCGTTCACAGCACCGGAGGCTCCGCTGTCAGGTCAGTGTGTCATCACCCGCAAGATCGCGGTAGCCGACGGTGTCTTCGCTCCGGGGCATCTGGGCGAGCTGACGCAGATCGTGCCGTTCGAGATGGTCGACGAGGTCCTCATCGAGTGTGGCGCCACCCAGCAGCGGCTGCGGAAACTACCCGCCCGGGTGGTGGTCTACCTGCTGCTGGCCGCTGCGCTGTTCGAGGAGTGCGGCTACCCGACTGTGTGGTCCAAGCTCACCGGTGCGCTGGGCAGCCTGCCTCTGCCGAAGATCACCGCGACCGGACTGTGGCACGCCCGGTGCCGTCTGGGAGTGCGCCCGCTGCGGGCTCTGTTCGACCTGCTCCGCGGTCCGGCCAGCGCGGTCCGAACCGCCGGCGCCCGCTGGGCCGGGCTGCTGGTGGTTGCCGTCGACGGCACGTATCTGGACGTCGCCGACGACCCGGACGTGCGGGCGAAGCTGGGCAAGGGCGCCAACCAGTACACCGCCGCCTCCGGCTACCCGCAGGTCCTGCTCATCGCCCTGGTGGCCGGCGGCACCCGGACAGTCATCGACGCGGTCTTCGGCCCCGCAAGCCCGGCGAACCCGTCCTCGGGCGTCGCCTGATGCGCTCGATGCGCCAGGGCATGGTCGTACTGCTGGACCGGGGATTCGCCACCAACGCCTTCCTGCAGGCCGTGGACGACACCGGTGCCGACTTCCTGGCCCGGCTCTCCGCCGAGCGCAAGCCGCCCGTCCTGCGACGGCTCGACGATGGCTCCTTCCTCTCCAGGATCGGCACCGTGGAGGTCCGCATCATCGAGTGCGAGATCGCCATCACCACCGCCGCCGGGCGGCACACAGGCGTCTACCGCCTGGCCACGACCCTGCTCGATCACCGCCGTTGCCCAGCGTTCGAGCTGGTCAGGCTGTACCACGAGCGGTGGGAAGTGGAGTCCGCCTATTTCGCCATCAAGCAGTCCATGCTCGGCCGCCGTGTACTGCGGGCCCGTACCCTGCCGGGCATCGCGCAGGAGATCTATGCGTTGCTGACGGCCTACCAGATGATCAGGATCGCCATCGCCGACACCACCTGCACCGTTCCTGGAGCCGACCCGGACCGGGCCAGCTTCAGCGTCGCCCTTCAGACCGCCCGTGACCAGGTCATCCAAGCCGCGAACGTGTTCGCCGACACCACCGTCGACCTCATAGGCACCATCGGGCGGGCGGTCCTGGAGCACCTCCTTCCCGCACGCCGCCTGCGCCTCAGCCCCCGCGCCGTCAAACGCCCCATGTCCCGCTACGCGTACAAGAGCCTGCGCGTCGATCGACGCACCTATAAGGCCACCATCAGCATCGACATCCTGTTGACACAGCTGATCAGCCCATAACTTCATGGCCTTGGCCCAAAGTCCCCTGCAAAACGAGGATGTTGGGGAGACAATGGAGTGTGCTGGATTCAGGTGACGCGACAAACGAGCTGCGAGGGGCAGACGAGCGACTTGCGGACATGACCGAGGCTCTCCTCGCACGGGGGTTTCAGCCTGGTGCGCAGGAGAGTCTACTGGGACGAGAGTGGCGACGGGACGGGCGACCTGGGGTGGCTATGGTTACGTGCCGATCCGCCTTTGTGTCCGCAGGAGCCGCACGACTGCGTCGTCCGCTATAGCGCGGTCGACGACAACTGGCAGGTTTCGTCCCCGGGAAGAGAGGGCCGACCGGTACCCGGAAGCAGTGACACCGCTACGGCCGCCGCTCTGATCGCCGACGGAATGGCCCGGCGCCCGGAGGCTTCCGCCCATAGCGGGGCCATCGAGGTCCCGGACGTACGCGACGTGCCCGAATGGGTGGCGCTGGTCCTCGGCGGTGTCGCCACTTCGGTGGTCCTTCCCTTCGTGCAGGCCTTCGTGGGAAAGTCCACTGACGACGCCTACGCCATTCTGCGCGCCCGGTTACGGCGGTTCCGAAGCGCGGAGCCCGCCCCCGTGGCCGTTCCCCCGACCGCCGCCCCTACCGAATACCTCAGCGTGCTCGATCCTGAGACCGAGCTGCACCTTGTGGTGCCGGATCCCGTCCCGGCGAGCGCCCTGCGCCAACTGGCCGCGATGGACTGCACCGAACTCCGGGGCCGCACGCTCGTTTGGGACGAAAGCCGAGAGGAGTGGCTCCCGTGCCGGAGGGCCTGAGTCCGGAAGGCCCTGCGACGCATCCGCTGCCGCGACGGCTCGCGGCGTACTCCGCCCGCCAGGACATCGGTGTCCTGTTGGAGCCCGAGGCGGAGCAGGACACGGCCGAATCCCTGGAATCCGCCGTACGCGCCGTGCTCCAGGACATGCGGCTCGACGTGGAGCCGCATCTACGTCTCCTCCAACTAGCCGGCTGGGTGTTCTGGCTGCGCGGCGGAGCGGACTCTCAGCGCAACCCCCGGCACGAACGGGACCTGACGCTCTCGCTCACGCTGCTCGGCCCGCTGCGGGACGCCGAACCGGAGTCCGCACCGGAAGCCGTGCGTCGTGTCCTTCCGGCACCTCCACGGCCAGGTGCGCCCCAGGTCCGAGGCTGGGGCGACCTCGTGGGTCACCTCCTTCAGGAAGCCGGACCGCACGACCGGACGGCCCTGCTCGCCGCTGCCGCCGTGCTGCAACTGGGCATGGTCATGGCCGAGGCCGAAGCAGACCGCGCCCGTTCCACCAGCAACCTGGCGCACGTCCTGACTCTGCTCCACGAGCACCACGCCGTCCCGGACACCATGACAGCCGCACTCGGCTTCGCCCGGCGGCTGTTCGAGAAGTCCTCTTCCGAAACGCCCGAGCAGGCTGCCTACCTGACACGCCTGTGCGAGGTGCTGCTCGTGGCCTACGAGACCCGGCACACCCCCGACGCGCTCGCCGAACTCATCGGATTGAACCGCAAGGCGCTGAAGATGCTGCCGCGCAACCATCCGAACCAGCCGGACCACGCGACCAATCTCGCCGGCCTGCTGCACCGCAGGTATCAGGAGACCGGCGACACCGGGTCCCTGCGCGAAGCGGTGGCCCTGAGCAGATCACTGGTCGTGGCACTTCCGCCTGGGCATCCGGCTCTCCCTCGGGCACTCAACAACCTCGCCTTCCACCTCGAAAGACTGGCCGAGGACCACAGCGGGCTGATCGACACCGCAACCCTGAACGAGATGATCAGCCTCGGCCGCACCGCACTCGCCCCGCCGACCGGCCCAGGACCCGCGCTGGACCTGCGTATCGCGCTGACGGCCAACCTCAGCCGCTGGCTGAGGCTACGGGCCCAGCTCTCCCAGCCCGGGGAGGCGGCAGCCCACGACACCGACGAGGCGCTGCTCCTGGCCCGACAGGCCTACGGCAGTTCCTTCGGCCATCCGACCGGCGTTGTCTTGGAGGCACTGGCCACCGCCCTGTCCGACCGGTACGCCCGCACCGGGGACCCCGCGGCTCTCGATGAGGCCGTGACCCTCCTGCGGACGGCCGATGACGCGGCAGACACCCCGTACCGCCAGGCAGTGCGGCGCTTCATACTCGGAGTCACACTCAACAACCGCTACCTGGATCTCGGCAATCCTGCGGACGCGGGCGAAGCAGCACGGCTGCTGCGCGAGGTGGCTGACTCCTCCGCCGCCTCCGTGCGCCACCGTCTGGAAGGCGCGTGGGCGGCGGGCAAGCTCGCTCTCGCCCTCGGCGCCCCTGCTGCCGCTGCGAAGGACCTGACCCTCGCTGTCCGTCTCCTCCCGGAGCTCGTCGGGCAGGTGTGGCAGGACCCGGACCGGGCCCGCACTCTCGCAGAGTTCGCGCCACTCCCGGCGGTGGCCGCTGCGTGCCTGATATCCATCGGCGACCCGGAAGGGGCACTGGAACTCCTGGAACAGGGACGCGGGCTGATCCACGGGGAGTCAGCGGCCATCTCGGCGGACCTAGAACGGCTGCGTGCCCGGTCCCCCGACCTAGCGGCCGCGCTGGAGACCATCCCGGGCGAATGGCGGGTGGCACCGGACGCCGACCGTCGGCAGCAACTGACCGAGCAGCGACAGCGGCTGACAGCCGAGATCCGGCGGGTACCAGGGCTCGAGGAGTTCCTTCATCCGCCACGGCTCGCGGAGCTCGTCGCCGCGTGCCATGCGGGTCCGGTGGTGGTGACCATCGCCAGCAAGGACGGCGACGGATCCCACGCACTGATTGTGACGGAGGACGGGGTACGCTCGCTCCCCCTGCCCCGGCTCAGCAAGGACACCCTCGGGCGCTCAACACCACCATCATCGCTGGATCTGAACTCGCGCTGGACGCCGACCGCTCCGTACGCGAGCGGCTGCTCGCCGAGGACGATGTGCGGTCCGGCCTGGCACTGCTCTGGGACGCCGTCGTCGGCCCGGTGCTCGACGTCGTACGGGACCTTCCTCGCAGCGGCACGGACGACCCGAGCGGCAGGCCACGGCTGTGGTGGTGTCCCACCGGCTTCCTCTCCTACTTTCCCCTGCACATGGCAGAGCGCCCCGCAGAAGGCTCCGCCTTCGACCTGGTGACCTCCTCCTACACCGGCACGGTGCGCGCACTCGGCCAAGCGCGGCCGTGGCGGATGAGCGCCGGGAGCCGACCGCTGGTCGTCGCCGTACCGCACGCTCCCGGAGTTCCCGATCTCCCTGGGGCCGACGAGGAAGCCGCCGCACTCATCGGCATGCTGCCAGGAGCCCGCCTCCTGCGTGGACAGGCGGCCACGCGCGAGCGTCTGATGGCGGAGCTCCAGCACCACGACATCGTCCACATCGCCAGCCATGCCGGGTCCGACGCCGATCGCCACTACGAAGGCCACCTCGTCCTGCACGACGGCAGGCTGCACTTCGGGAATATCGCGACCGCCCGCGCCGGACAGCGGGGTCTGGCCTTTCTGTCCGCCTGCGGGACCGCCCGCAGCCGCATCGACGTCCCCGACGAGTCGCTGAACCTGCTTTCCGCCTTCCAACTGGCTGGCTTTCAGTGACCTGGTGGGAAGTCTCTGGCCCGTGGCCGACCATGCCAGCGTCCGCTTGGCGGAATCCTTCTACGAGCACCTGACCGCCTACCAGAGCACGGGCGTCGCCCACGCACTACACCACGCGGTGTCTGAGCTCCGAGCACGCCACCCCGACCGCCCCTCCCTCTGGGCCTCCCCCGTGCACATCGGCCCATGACTTCTGCCGCGGGCTCGCGGTGAACGAACAGGTGCATCCTGCGAGGGGGCGGCGGGTTGGGATTCGGGAAGGGCCGTCCCACACGGTGCGGCCCGTGCGAGGTTCACGTAGGCAGGCGGTGCACTTTCGTCCGTACCAACCGGTGCGCGTTCGGGAGTACGCGGACACTCGCCTTGGTGCTGAGCGAGGTAGAGGCGCATGCGGTCGTCGTCCTCGGTCTCGAGCGTGGTCCACATCCGCTGGAAGTAGGCCAGCGGGCGTGGAATGAACCGATCCCGTTCGGCGGTCTCAACCTAGATCTGGTAGAAGGCAGGCAGGTCCTCGTGGCCGCCCTGGATGACCTTGACGCCCCCTTCTCCGTTTTCTTGATGTTGCGGCGCCACTGCTGGTTGAAGCCGCGCTGGACCTCCTCGATCGTCCGCCCGGCGAAGGAGACCTGGAATACGTAGCGCGGCTGGCCCGCGGCGAAGTCGTCCTCGCCTTCGGGTCCGGTCTGCTGCCAGCCCATCCGGCGCAGCCGGTCGGCGATGTCGAAGGCCCGCGGCTCATAGGCGGTGGCCTTCACGTCTCGCAATCGCCTGGCCTGTGGGTCGGCGATAGCGACCGGTCCCGTCGGTTCGACGAGGCAGCAAGTTGAGCTGGCCGGGTCAAGATCAGCAACGACTCATAATACGATCCGCGAGCCTCGTCAACGCACTGTCAGAAACAGTCAGCAGACTGCGAGTAGACTCCAATAACCGTGTTTGCGCGGGGTTATGGGAAATGTGCACATTCTCCAGCTGGTGCCACGAGAGGCGGGGGTTAGGTGACTCCGGAAGAACTGCAGGTGCTCCTTCGACGGGCCGAGGGCGAGTGCCACGACTACAAGACCAAGTTGCATGACACGTCCACTCCCAAGGGCAAAGCTGATCTCGTCATTGATGTGATCAGCATGGCCAACACACCAAGAGAAGAGGACGCACACATCGTCTTCGGCGTCAAGGATCAGGGCAACGGTCAGTTCGACTTTCTCGGTGTGGGCAGCGTCCCTGACGACGCCGACTGGCAGCAGTTACTGGCCTCCGCCATTGAGCCAACGCCTCGTTTCAGCCTGGAGCCCATTCAGCTCGACGAGACGTTGTACGCGGTTCTGACCATCGCGCGTGACCGCCGTGGCCCTTTCCACGTCCGCCGCGAGTGGCGCAACAAGCTCAATGAGCACCTGGGCCCGGCAACGCTCGTGCACGGTGTCACGTACTACCGCAGGGGCAGCAGCAACGCCGTGGCAACCGGCGACACTCTTCGGTGGATTGTGCAGTGGATGAATGGCGGCAGCCCTGAGCCTCTGCGCGGTGACAACGCTCCCCTTGAAGATGCCTGGGAACGCTTCCTCGAACGTGTCCAGCGCTTCAGCGATGCCCGTCGCTTCGTTCTCGTCGCCCCGCGCATTGAGGCATCCGGGCTTGCGACGTTGCGCGGTCTGACCGCACCTCCGTGGTCCGCAGTCGTCGACCTCGACCCGCTGAGTGAGCAGGGCGGCCTGATAGGGGAACTCGAAAGGGAGATGACTCTCGTCAGGAGTCTCTATCGAGTTCTGCCCTCGGACGAGACGATGGCTCTGGGCGGGCGCAATGCATCGCAATGGATCTTTGCCAAGGGTCTGACCACGGGAAGTGAGCCTCCAACACCCCTCACCTTTCGGAAATGGTCGGCCCAATACGGCCGAGACCTGAGCCGCCACCTCGCACAGCTGGCCGCGTCGTTGCACCCCGCACCCGTGACCTGTCTGATCCTCGGATACGACACCTCGGAGATCCAGATCCTGCACTCGCTGCTCGGCGACTTGGCGGGGAGCAGCGGCGAAGCCCTGGACGTCGTGATCGCCACCGATGAGGCTTCCGCGTACGAGCAAGTGGCTGGCCCGTTCGAGGCCGATGTCATTCCCATTTCTCTGCAGCAGCTCTGCGCTGGCCTCGCTCGCCTGGAGCCCGAGAAGAGCGCCTCCGACGGGCCGCAACGCACCCTGCCCAGCGTTTCAGGGGCTCCCGTGATGCTCGATGCTGTCGATGCACCCTGGATCGAAGAGGAACTGGAGGTCCTCTACCTGGACCCTCCGAGCGAGGAGTCAGACGACGACAGCCGTGACTTTCTCCAGGGCAGTGAGATCAGCTGGTATGCACTCAGCCGTCGAGCAGACGTCGACAGAAGTAAGACCACCAGCCTCCATGCCAAGGTCGCCAGGGAACTCGACCGCGGGGGCCGACCGGTTCGGGTGAACCTGTATCACACATCCGGCGCGGGAGGGACGACGGTCGCTCGCCGTGTGCTTTGGGACCTTCACTACCTCTATCCCTGTGCCATCCTACTCGGCAATCCCTCCGCGCAGCACGTAGGGAACAAGTGGGCGGAGGACAATGCCGAGCGCATCATGCGACTGGGACATGTGACCCAACGACGCGTGCTCGTACTCGCCGAAAGCAGCCGGGTTCCTGAGCGTCTGCTGAGCGACCTGTATGACTCGCTTCAGAATCGTCAGGTCAGTGCGGTCGTTCTCCAGGTACAGCGCCGCGCCATATCCGCGATCGATGACCAACGTGTTGTGCAGCTGCCCAGCTTCTTGCTTGATCAGGAAGCCGATCGATTCCTGGAGGAATACACCCGGGCCCGCCCGGACCGATCCCTCGAACTGCGCAGGATACGACACAGTGGAAACCAGCGAGAGAGGGTCCCCTTCCACTTCGGCCTCGCTGCGTACGGCCGGGATTTCCGCGGACTGGATCGATACGTCATGACTCGGCTCGATGGCCTGGAGTCCGCTCATCGCGAGGTGTTGCAGCACATCGCGCTGGCTCATCACTACGGGCAGAAGGGCATGCCCTCCCAGCTCTTCGCGGAAATGCTCCAAGTCCCGGCCACTCGACCGGTCTCACTGGCCGCCCTGCTGCCAGATCAGGTACTGGATCTACTAGTGCAGGAGGAGCCCGGGGTATGGCGCATGGCTCATGCGCTGTTCGCGGAAGCGGTGCTCAGCCAGTTGTTGAGCGCCGGGTTGCAGACCACGAGCCAGTGGAAGGCGGGTCTCGCCGATGCGGCGATCAGTTTTGCCCGACTGTGCCACAGTGGCGTCGGCGTGGTGGGAGACACTGAACTCGACCTCATCGAGCGTATCTTCATCTACCGGGACAGCAGGGAGCTCATGGGGACGGAACAGGCTGCCTCCCGGTCGTTCTCGCAGCTGATAGAGGACATCAGCCTACCTAATTCTGCGGTTCGGCTGTTGCAACAACTGACGCTGCTCTTCCCGTCGGAGTCCCACCTACACGCTCATCTGGCTCGCTACCAGGCAGTACGCATGCATGATCTCGCACGAGCGAAAAGCAGCATCGACCGGGCACTGGATCTCTCCAACAGCGATTCCGTCGTCTACCACATGAAGGGCATGATCCACCGCCAGGAGGTCTACGACCTGATGGACCGAAAATCCACTCTTGGCCCAGTGGTTCGGTCTGCCGAGGTCGCGAGCGAAGCGTTCAGCACCTCGCGGGAGCTGCGCAGGGATAACGAGCACGGCTACATCAGCGAGGTGCAGATGCTGCTGCGTCTCGCCGATTACGCACGCCAGCAGGTCGACGGCAACAATCGACCAGTGTTCACCTACACCGGCGAGTATCTCGTCGACACAGCCCTGGAGAAATCCGAGGACCTGCTGGCGCAGGTGGCACAATTGCGGACGGCCGAACAGCCGAGCAAATTCGCCGTCAAGTGCCGAGCACAGCTGGATGAGCTGTATGGCAATCACGAGGAGGCTGTGCAACGTTATCGGAGCCTGCTCGGACGGGCCGATGTTGACAGCCCCTCCGTGCGCCGCAGTCTGGTCTGGGTCTATCTAAAGAAGGCGGGGGGCCAGTGGCATGGCCTTAAGCCCAAGGACATGCAGACTATTGAGACGTTGCTACAGGTGAACCTCCGCGAGCAGTCGGGTGACGACCGGACCATGCGGCTTTGGATCAGGGCCGCACGCCATGTATCCAACCCTCCATCGGTCGACGAACTCATCGGACAGTTCTCCACGTGGCACCTGGATAACCCCTCGCTTGAGTCGAGTTACTACCTATACGTGCTCCACGTCCTCAAGTACTTCGATTCCTCGTCACCCGTTGCCCGCGGTGAGGCCGAACGCTACATGGAGGAGTGCAGGAGGCGCGCTCAGTACCGTACCGATCGAACCAAGAGCTTCGAGTGGCTCGGATCAGGCGTGGGCATCGGCGGCCTTGTCCATCAGTCACGCCTGGGTGAATGGGATAGCAACCGTAACTTCTTTAGGCATGCGACTCTGCTGTCCCGTGTCGAGGGCCGAGTGGGCCAGTACGTGGGGCCGACAAAGGGTTGGATTGATGTCAATGGTTTGCCGGTCTTCTACGTACCGGGTCGTCCCGGCCACCAGCGCCGTTCAGCGCACCATCGCGTCACCTGTGTTGTGGGTTTCTCCTACGAGGGGTTGAGGGGCTGGGAAGTCCGCGACGTGTGACACTACCGCGTTCAGAGGGTCGGCGCTTCCCACGCAGTACGAACCCCTGGCAGGCCCTGGAAGCGGTGCAGGCACTGGCTCAGATGATCACGTGGGTATCGAGTCCGTTGATCACCGAGCGAGTCTGTGCCTGCCCCTTCATCATCCCCCATGCCCGCTTCCCCAGGAGCACCTGGCCCCCACACCGATACACCGGTGCCGGCCGCCAATGCCGTTCGCCTGCACGGCTTTCTGGCGCCGCTGCCTGATCCCCGCGACCGTCGAGCCCGCCGCTGCCTGCGCTGCTGTGTGCGGCGACCGGATCAGGCCGCCGGCGCCTTCCTGACAGCCTGCGCGAAAGAGCCCGCCGCCGACGCCAGCAGGCGCCCGGTCCCGCGGGCGATCGCGGTCGACGGCAAGACGCTGCGCGGCTCACGCCGCCCGGGCCGGGCGGCCATCGCGCTACTCGCCACGGTGGAGCACACCGGCAGCTTGCTCGCCCAGCGCCAGGTCACCGTGATCACGCCGATGCCCTACACACCCTGCACGACCACGGCATCTACCTCTGCTCCCGAGGCGCCTACTACTTCGCCATCGCCAACAAGAACCCCTGGCCACGATCGAGTTCGCCAATTCCCCTGGTGGGACATCGCGCTGGACCACTACGACCGCACCCGCGCCCACAATCGCGACGACATCCGCCGATTAAAGACCGCCGCGTTCGCCCACCTCGACGCGTCCCAGGCCCTCCAAACCCTACGCTGGCGACGCGAATCGGGCACGGACAAGCGCATCTAGGAACAGCGTGGCGGCCGCCTCGCTGTACGGATCGTCGCCCGGCACCCACGACTGCTCGTACGGCCGCAGCTCGCGCCCCTGCCAGCGCTCGAACGATGAGTCGGCAAAGGGGCCGCATGGCTCGCTGGCGTTTCCCCCGTCGCTTCCGTAGTCGTTTCGGGGGCCGTTTCCGCGCCCGCCTTTGGATGCGACGCCCCGCGCCCCGCATCACCGCAGGACAGGCCGTATACGAGCCGGGCGCCGGCGAGGGCGACTGTATATCGGTGCAGAAACGCATCCCGATCTACCTGAACCCGGCGGCCCTGGCCACCGCAACTCACCCTGCAACGGATGCCCGCTCACCTGTCCGCAAGGCGTGCCCCGTCCTCAGCCACCTTCCATTCCTTAACCCCATAAGCTCCTCGCCGGCCGGCACGTTGCGGTCGGCCGACGCCTCAAGGTGAGGCGCGGCCACCCAGGCGTAGCCGAGGGTGGCCGCGCCGGGTGGCCGCGCCGGGTGGCCGCGCCGGGTGGCCGCGCCGGGTGGCCGCGCCGGGTGGCCGCGCCGGGTGGCCGCGCCGGGTGGCTTGGGGAAGCGTCGTCCACGCCGCCGTGCACGACGCAAAGCGTCGTGCCCCCGCGAATTGCCATGAATTCCCGTCGTGAATTCGCGAGAATTCCGGCAATTTCAAGCCCGAATTCTCGTCGAAACGAGCCGCGAGTCGAGCTATATTGGTCGTGTTCCCGGGAATTCCGGGAAAGAAATCCAGGCCAACAGGGTCCGCCTGAATACGGATTGCAGGTGGAGTATGCCCGAAAGGCTCCGGGGCTGCGAAAAGGAAAGACTGCGATGACCAGTGCCGCTCAGTTGTCTCCGACGCCCAACTCGGCCACACCGAACCCTCCGGCAGGCCCGTCGGCCTCCACAACCCCCGTGAATGGGAAGGCCCGTCCGGGTGAGTTGCGGGCCCGTATCGCGAAGGCCCTGGTCGGAGGCGCGCCGGGGGCGCAGTTCAGTGTCACGGAGCTGGTCAACATGCTGGGGCATTCCGGCGGTGCGATCGGTAACGCGTGTGAAACCCTCGTACGCCGAGGGGAGGCGGTGCGAGTCGGTTTCAACCCCCGTATGTACCGGGCAACAGCGACCACCGCCGCAGCCGCCGCACACGCCACGGCACCCGGGCCACCCGGCCCGGCCTGTACGCCACCGGCCCCGCCATCCACGGCTCGGCCGACGCCCGCCGTTGGCCCGCCGGGTGGGCGGCCCGGGCCGGTGACCCGCCCGAACGGGCAGCAGTATCACCCCCGGGCGCTGGCCAACCTCCCCGATGTCGAGGCGCTGCGGCGGCTGCGCGAGGCGGGTGTGCCGGTGTTGCTCTACGGTCCGCCGGGGACGGGCAAGACCTCGCTGATCGAGGCTGCCTTTCCGGACCTGATCACGGTTGCCGGGGACGGTGACACGACGGTCGGTGACCTGATCGGGGAGTACACCCAGGATCAGCACGGTGGTTATGAGTTCATCTACGGGCCGTTGGTGACGGCCATGCAGGAGGGGCGGGCCCTGCTGCTGGACGATGCGACCCTGATCTCCCCGAAGGTGCTGGCAGCGCTGTATCCGGCGATGGACGGGCGGCGCCAGATTCAGGTCAAGGCGCACAAGGGCGAGACGATCACCGCCGCCGAGGGCTTCTACGTCATCGCGGGCCACAACCCCGGGGTTCATGGCGCGGTGCTGACCGAGGCCCTCGCCAGCCGGTTCTCGGTACAGATCCAGGTGGGGTCGGACTACGACCTGGCGACCGCCTTGAAGATCAACAGGACGGCGGTACGGATCGCGAGGAACCTCGCCACCTGCCAGCAGGCCGGTGAGGTCGGCTGGGCGCCGCAGCTACGCGAGTTGATTGCGTTTCAGAAGATCGCCGATGTCCTGGGTGCCGAGGCGGCGTTCGCCAATCTGGTCGGCATCGCCCCGCTCGAAGACCGCGACACGGTCGCCGAAATCGTCACCAAAGCCCTGGGTAAGCCGGTGACCGCTCTGTCCCTGGGCCGCCAACTCTGACCCGCATCTCCGGCCCACCGGCCACCACCCCACGCACCCCCGACGCCCGCAGAAAGGGACCGATCCGCCATGCCCGCGCAGACCACAGCCCACGTACAGCACCAGCCGCCCGCACTGTCTGAGGCCGAATGGGCCCAGGCGAGGTGGGAGGACGACGGCGGCCCGCCGTTCGAACCCAGCCTGGCCGCGCAGGCCGGGCAATGGATCCGGATCGCCGCAGCCCTGACCGGACGGCTCCCCGAACTCGCGGACCGGAAGGACGTGATCGTCACCTGCCAGCACGGCACCCGCTCCGGCGCCCCGGGCGCCTTCTACCCCACCACGGCCGAGCTGGAGATCGACGCCGCACTTTTCGCCCCGCTGCCACCGGCCACCATCAATCCCGAGCGACGCGGTGATGAGGAACGCTACCCGGCCGCTTGGGGAGTCCTGGTCCACGAGGCCGCGCACGCCGCGCACAGTATCTGGACCACCCCGCCCAACCTGCGCGGGACCGCGCTGGACAGGGCGGCACAGCTATTGGAGGAGTCCCGCGCCGAACACGCTCATCTCACCCGCCGCCCCGCCGACCGCCCGTTCCTGCGATCGGCCACCCACGCCCTCATCCTCGCCGAGGTCACCGCGCAGACTCCCAGCAACCGCTGGCAGGCTGCCCGGGCCGCCGGTCTGATCCTCGGCCGCAGGGATGCCGGAATCCTCGACCCGGACGAAACCGAACCCCTTGAACAGGCCGTCACCAGCATCCTTGGTCCCGACCTGCTGGACACCCTCACTCAGATCTGGACGGCGGCCCACGCCACCGCCGACGACGACGCGCCCGGCATGCTGGATCACGCGCATGCCTGGTGCCAAGCCCTGGGCACACCAGCCACCGGACCCGAACCCACCGGCGGCGGACCACTGAGTGAACTCGCCGAGGCCATTGGGAAAGTGACGGTACGGGTGCAGGCGAACGAAGCCGCGCAGGCCGCCGCACAGGCGCGGGTCGCCGCAGCCCGAACCGCGCGGGCCGAGGCGAAAGCCGCGCAGGCCGCCCACGAACGGCAAGCGGCCAAAACGGCGGAACGGGTCTTCGCGCCCGGAGCGCGACCGTTCACACCCGGCAAACCCCGTAAGGGCAACACCCCGTCACCGGTGACCGGCACCCGGCTGCCGACCGCAAGTGAGAAGGCCGCCGCCGGACAGCTCGCCAAGGCTCTGCGGGCCGCCGCCTACCGCGAACGCACCACCACGCACACCGCCTCGGCCGCCCCGCCCGGTCGCCTCAACATGCGCCAGGCTCTCGCCCGGGAGGCCCAGAGGGCGGCCGGAGCCACCCCCACGGCAACACCCTGGACCCGGACCCTGCGCCGCCCCAACCCCACACCGCCACTGCGCGTGGGGATCGCGGTCGACGTGTCCGGATCCATGAACGCCGCAGCAGACCCGATCGCCTCGGCCGCCTGGATCCTGACCAAAGCCACCGCACTGACCGACCCCGACTCACGCACCGCGACCGTGGCCTACGACCGGGCCCTGACCGCCATCACCGCCCCCGGCCGCGCCCCCGCCAAGGTCACCCGCTTCGAGGCCAGGGGGCTCGGGCACCGCCTCGCCGAGGCCATCGACGCCCTGTGCGCCGGGCTCGCCCTCACCCAGCCCGGAACGGGCCGCCTGCTGGTCATCGCCTCCGACGGCTACTACCACCCCGACGAAGCCGCCCGCGCCGCCCAACGCATCACCACCCTGAAGGACGCCGGATGCGCGGTGCTATGGCTCGCCTTCGCCCCCGATCCGTGCCCGCTGCCGGGCGCCACGCCGCTGGAACTGACCCACCCCGCCCAGGCCATCACCGCGATCGCCAAAGCCGCGACCACCGCCCTCACCACCACCCGATAGCCACCCCCACCGCACCACCCGCACCGGACCCCACACGCCCCCGGCCCACCCGGGCCGGGGTGCCGCCCCCACCCGGACCCTCGCGCCCGTTGCCGGACCGGTCGAACCCGGCACCCGCCGGACGCCGCACACCCGACGACACTATGCGTCACCCAGCCATGGAATACCCCTCCGATACGGTCGTGAATTCGCGATAATTCCAGCAATTCGCAGCCGCCATCAATGTCGACCGATCCCCAATATCGAGCTACATTGGTCGCATTCCCGGCAATAGCCGGAATCGGAATTCTGCAAAGAATTAACTCGAAGAAGCCGCTACGGGAGACATGCGCCCATGAGGCTGGACGGTGGGAGGTGCGGCCGAATGCGGATTCAGAGGCCGTATCAAAGGAAGCCGCAAGCTAAGTGCCACCTGACGTGCCCAGCAGCCTTGGCAGAGGTTCCAGCCGAAGGCCTGCTGCTTCGCCCCGACGACCGGATGACAACACGCCGCCCCCGATTTCCCTATTCCATTCACAAGGAGCGACAGCTCATGTCACATCACCATCACGCCACATGCCGCGACGCATTCACAAGTCGACGCCACCAGCGATCGGCACAGAACAGTGCCATTCCGGTGACCGGAGCGGCGGGACCCCGAATACCTCCCAGCCCGAAACGACGCCGACAGCACAGATCCCCCACCCGATACCCCGCCAGGAGTTCATCATGCAGAACCGGAATCGCCCCAGCACACCGCGCTATCTGATCTCGCCCCGTTACCTCGCAGGGCCCGACCCCGCCGCCGTGACCACAGCTGACGACGTCCTCCTGGCAGCCGGATGGAAGGCCACCCGCCAGCCGTGCCACACCGACTACCGCGACCCCAGCGGACAGCGCCACGCGCGCCATCTCCACAGCCGGGCCGAGCACCCCGGGAAGCCTTTGATGGCCTGGGAGTTCACGGCCAGTCCCTGCCCCACCGCACGTGTGACCTGGACAGCGTGGTTCTCCCACGACACCCCACCCGAAATCACCGCCGCATTCGCCGCCGCCGTGGCCGACGACACCCCCGGGCCCACCCCCGAAGACGGTCCGCGCTACCTCCTGTTGTCCCAATCCCCCCACAAGGCCACCGAGGCACTCGCCACAGCCGGATGGATCCGCGACATCGGCCGCCAAGACGACTCCTGGTACGCCCCCAACGAGCAGGCCGTCGTCATCACCGCCACCGTCCCCACCACCACCGGGAAGAGCGGAGCGAACTGGCTGTGCGCCGCCCGCCGCGCCGCCGACGCCATGGTGCTGTGGGTCGCCGTAGCCTCCCCGGCCACCCCAACCCACCTGATGGCCGCCCTATGCCGCGCCCTCACCGACCCGGCACCGGTCCCGCGCCACTCCCTCCCCGGCCCCGAGGTTGGCGCACTGACGGTCACCCCGTACCCCTGAGTACCTGCATCCGCCCAACCTGACCACCCACCCGAGCCGCCTCCCGGCAACACACCAAGCCGCCACCGCCAGCACCCGGGCCACAAGGAGAACACCGCCCATGACCTCCATCGCCGAACAAGCCCAGGCAGCCTCGGCCTTCATCCAGCAGACCGCCGCCGCCAGTGAATACGGACCCCACCGCGGTGCCGACCACGCCTGCACCGCCGTGCGCCTCGCCAGCACCCTCGGCCTCAGCCTCCAGCACATCACCATCACTCCGGACAGCAAGCGCCGCACCACACCCGGCGAACCCCTCCTGGCCATCGCCACCTGCCCGACCACCCGTACCCAATACACCTTCCTCGCCCGCTACCCCCTCTACGAGGACGAGGCCTTCGAACTCCTCGGCCCCTGTCCCGTGTGCGCCGCGCCCGTACCGCTGGCCGCCGTCCGCCACCTCGCCGACCTCGGCACCCACCTGACCACCGGACCAGCCCCACTCGGCAACGGCCCAACCCCCGCCACCTACCCCGACACCTTCGACACCGACGAAGCACACGCCCCGAGATGCCGCTACGGCGCGGCGTAAGCCCCCAAGCGAAAGGGCGTCCCCATGGACAGTCCCCTCAGCAGCCCACGGTCCCACACCAGCCCATCCACCTACACCGGTCCTGGCGAGACCGCCCTGCGCACCGCCTTGGGCAACGACGGCTACGCAACGCTGCGCCGCCACCGCCGCCTCACCGACACTGCGCTGGGGCCTCTGGCCGAACTGCTCTGGACCACCGCACAAGAAGCCGACCGCCTCCACGGCGAGCTGCGCTACTACGCCAGGAACACCTGCGACCACCTACGCCACGTCCCAGCCCACGCGAACCAGACCGAGGCCGTCCCGCTCGGCTTCCTGCAACACACCAGCCGCGCCATCGACGTGAACGCCACCCGCTACGCACAACAGATGAACCAGCTCAACCTCGTCATCGAGGCCTACAAACTCGCCCTCCTCGCCGCGTAACAGGCAGCTACCCAGCACTCGCCGCCTCCGGCAGAGCACCGCTGTACCCCGAGCCGCCACGGCCCACGAACAGTCCGCCGAGCACTCGCGCCCAGACGCGACTGCCGGGACCATCTGTGCCAATCCGCAGCTCGCATCCCCGCACCATCCCCATGTGCTGCCGCGCGCACGCGCCGGACAGCACCAGATACCAGGTGAAAGGAACCGCCTCCATGGCGACGCCCGACCTCCACCACCACCGCGCCCTGGTCCACAAGATCCTCACCCAAAGCCAACGCCTCCTCATGCGCGACGCCGTCAGCGCACGATCCGCGCTCTCGAGCCTGCTGAACACCGCGACCGAACACGTCTGCAACAAGCACGCCACCCGCGTCTCTCCCCACCACGCCGAATGGCTCGAAGCAGAGGCCGCCTGCCACCTGATCAACGCCGCCGGATGGCAACTCACCGGACTGACCGACCCCACCCTCCCGCACTACCTGACCCGCCTCGACCAACGCCCCCACCCGGCACGGCTGCGCCTGCTGGACACCGCAGCCCACCGCGCCAACCCCGACCGCCCCACCACACCGCCCACCGTCTCCCTGCCCCAGCAGCGCACCGACACCCCCACCGCAAGCCGCAGACGGGTAAACCCCTGCCCGTGCGCGTGCAACAGCGGCGGCTCCTGCGGCGGCTGCGTACACGCAGGATGCGGTGGCCGGTAACGCGATCACACGAGGAGCTCTGTCAGCGGCTTGCACGACGGCCGCTGACAGGGCCTCTTCCATGCATGCCATTGGGAGAGTCAACGGGTCGGGTCTTGCCGTGGATGATCTCGACGAGCTGTTCCAGGATTTCTGCGGCGCGCCCAGCGGTCTCGGGGTCTTCCACGGCAGATGCGGCGTGGGCGGCGGCCCGGCTGACCGAGGCGTTTGGAACCCGTTGCCGGGTTGCAAGCCGTTAGCCTGTCGGTATGTCGGAGCGTGTCATGCCCGGTCGCACGGACGGCCTGATCACCCTGGGTGCCGCGGACGCTCTGTGGGTCGATTTGACCGCCGACAGTGCTGTGCCGACGGCTTCTGGGGCTTTCACCTGCTCCCCTGCCCATGCCCGGGTGGGGTACGTCCTGCTCGGCGGCCATGTGGTGGCGACGGTGAGGGCGAGCGGCGGTCAGTGGAGTGTTCCGGACGCTGATGTGCGCCGGGCGGCCGCGGAACTGAACGCGGTGGCGATGGATCGGCAGGACCTGGTCCGCATCGGTCCGTTTCGTGGGGCGCCGAGACAGGAGTGCGACGAGAAAACGCAGCTGCGTTGGCGCCAGCGCATCACGGGGGAACTACGGGAGCTGGGCGGCCCCGAGCGGGCAGCACGACGTGAGGTCGGCCGGCCGTACCATCTGGCGGGGATCGACTGGCGACAGATACTCGTGGAGCGGACCCGCGACGCCACGCAGCGCACGTGGTGGCTGCCACGCGCTGTGGTCAGGCTGCTCGACGCGGCCGAGCACACCGAAACACGGTGGGTGCAAGCCGCGCGGACCCGCCAGGCAAGCGCATCCGCCACCGAGCCGCCCTCCCACCCCCGGCAGGCCCCAGTCGCCGACGGTCGGCAGACGACGAGCCCCGAGGGCCCCACCGCCTCACCGCGCCCGTACAACGGAGAACTGGAAGGCCAGCTGTACTCGGTGCTCAGCAGGAAGCCCAGTACCTCCCGCAGGGTGGCCGGGTGGGCGTGCGCCGTCTGCCGCACCACGGCCGCCACCGTGCTCGACCACTGCCACGAACACGGCTACGTCCGCGCCCCCGTCTGCCAGTCCTGCAACACACAGGAACGCCCCGACCACCTGTACAGCAACGACATCCGCGTGGCGAACCGCTACACACGCCTCTTCCACACCGACACCGACCACTGGCTTCGCCACTGGCACCGCTGCCCCGGCTGCCGCGCACGCACCACCCTGCCCCTGCCGCACCTCGCCGCATGGACCGCCCACATAGCCTGCCGATCGCTGCGCCCGACCCACCCCGCCCCCCGCGGGCGCGAGCCCTGCGGTGTCCTGCGCGTGTCCTGGACGGGCAGTCAGAACGCGCCCCGTTCCTGCCTGCTCACTGTCGCAGTCGATTTCTGCCCCTCCGGCGAGCACCGTGTCCTGGCGCGAGTCCCCTACCGCGAAGCCGCCGAGCGGTTTCGTCTCTGGTTGGCTGAGACGGCTCCTGCTGTGGCCGCCGCGGCCGGTCCTGACCGCTTGGACGGACTCCCTGCCCAGTTCCGGCCAGTCATCGCGGACACCAGCGGCGAGGGCCTGGCACTGTTCTGAGCGGGCACCGGGAGACCTGACACCCCAACGTCACCTCGCAGCTGCCGGCCCCCGACACGGTCACCCCGCACGCTCCAGCGAAATGCGCAGCAGAGTGGGTAAGGGTAGGCGATGCGCCCCAAGGAGCTGGCCTGTTCGATGCGTCAGAACGCACTGGTAGCAGTCGGGCCCGCGCAGCCTCACAGCCGGGATCTCAGCACGCCAACCTCACAGCCCGGCGCGGTCGGGTCGAAGCCGTGCTCGACCAGTCAGCGAACCGCCAGCACAACGACCACCACGCGCGGATCACGTCGAGGTCGACGTCGGTGCCATAGCCGACGCCGACGTCGCCGAGGTGTTCCTTGTGTCCGAGCATCAAGGTGGCGAGGTTGAAGGGGCATCACCCTGGCCCGCCTCGGACCAGTCGATGATGCCAGTGATCTCGTCGCCGTCGACGAACAGGTGAGTGATCTTCAGGTCGCCGTGCGTGAACACCGGAGTCCACGGCCGGAGCGCGGCATCGGCGACCTGGCGGTTGCGGGTGACCAGGTCGGCGGGCAGGACGCCGTTCGTCACGAGCCACTCGCACTCGCACTCGCCCTCGAGATCCGCCGCCAACTCGTCAAGGCCCCGGCCGGGCCACGGTGGCAACGGCGCGTCGTGCAACTTCCGGATGGCGGCACCCGCCGTGGCCCACGCCGCCGGCGACGCGATCGACGGCTCGCCGAGGCGGCAGAGCGCCGTCCCCGGGACCGCGGCGATCGCGAGTACGGGCGGCTTGCGCCACAGGACCTCCGGGGTCGGGACCGGCGCCAGGGCCATCGCCTCGGCCTCGACGTCGATGCGTGCCTGATCGGCGTCCACCTTCAGGAACACGTCGCCGACGCGCAGGGTCGCGCGCTCGGAATGGGCGACGACCTTGACCTCATCCATGGCGGCCAGTGTCCCGGGATGACCGTCGACGTCGCCGGGTTTATCGCGACGCGTTCCGAACTGGCTTCTGATGACTCCAAGCTGCTCGTCCCATCACCTGAAAGCCAACAGCGAACGATCGAACACGATACGGATGGACGGTAGGTGCCGGGTACCGTCCTGACTGAGTGGCGGTACCCGGCTGCTGGTCCGTTCGTGCCGGTCTATGCCTCGCTGCTCCTGGTTGCTGCCGTGGTGATGCGGTAGGTGCGTGGGCGTTCGGTGACCTGTTCGGCGATGCCCTGCTTGGTCAGGGTGACCAGGGCGTTGGCGATGGCGCCGGAACTTTTCTCAATGATCCGGCTGATGCGTGTAGCCGTGAACGCCTCGTCGGGGTAAGCGGTGAGGTGGCCGATGACCATCTGACGCAGGGCGCCAGGGGCGAGGCGGGTCCGGTAGCCGCTCTGGCTGACGGTCGGCTGGGTCTCCTCCGATTTTGCGTCCTCCGAGGCCGCCTCGCTTGTCGGAGGCTCCGACGCGGGCGCCGGCGCCGGCGCATCGTCGGTTTCCACTCCCTGCGAGGGTTCGGTCACAGAACCCCGCTCCCCGTCTTCATCAGCATCGCCGTGTTCCGATGCGCCGTCCTCGGATGCGGGGGACTCTGCAGTGAGCGCGGGGCGGTCGTGATGCTCGTTGGGCGACTCGTGGCTGTCGTCCTCAGCGGTCGGCGGCTCGTCCGTCGTGTCCGGTGAGGTGCTGGTGTCAGGGTCGGGTGTGGGTGTGGGTGTGGGGTACCAGTGATTGACGGGGCGGCCGCTGCCATCGGGAGCGGCGCTCTCTCGGTGGGCGAGGCCGGTCTGCTCGAAGTGGCGGAGGGCCTTGGTCGTGGTGGACTGGCCGGCACTGGCGGCCTGGGCGAGGGTGGTGCTGGTGGTGCCGGGCTGGTTGTTCAGTGCGGCCCATACGGCGGCGGTGGCGCCGGATAGCTGAGCGGGGTCGGGTTGGTTGGGGGTGGTTGTGATGTTGTCGGTGTTGGTGGTGGTTGGCATGGTGGGGTCTCCCGCGTGCGGTGGTGGGCGGTTGTGGAGAGAGCCCCGGCCGGGGTGCTCGCGGCGCGTGGCCTACGCGGTGGTCCGCGGCGACGACTATGAACGCTCTGTGGCGGCCGACTAGTCAAGCCGCTCCCGTCCCTCGGGCGGGTGCTTCTTGGAGCGGCCCGCCGGGTGCGGTTTGGGGTGCGGGGTGAGGTGCGGGTGCTCCCGGGGTGCGCTCGGTGTCGAGCCGGGTGCGGAGCTCTCGGGCGCGGTGTTGGCCCAGGTGCAGGTGGCGGCGGAGCTGGCGGATGCTGATCGGCTGACCGGTGTGCTGGCGGGCCGCGAGATCCAGTGCGAGAGCCCGCGCGTACACATCGGCGTCTGCGCGGCTGTGTTCATCTGGCTGGTCCACGGGTCCATCGGGGGTGGGTTCGTGGCTGTCGTGGCGTGTGGTGGCCGCTGTCGGGCGCCCGTCTTCCTCATCAGTGCGCTCGGACGGTGGTGGAGCGGGGGCTGTGGGTGCTCCCGGTGTGTTCCTGGGGTGCTCCTCAGGGTGGTTGTCGTGGGGTGCGGTGGTGGGGTGCGGGCGTGTTTGGGAGGTGCAGCGGCGGTAGGCGGCGACGGTTTCTGTTAGGCCGATGAGGAGCAGGGGTGGCACTGCGTGGAGGAGCACTCCGGCGGGGTCGGCGTGGCGGGGCCAGCCGATGTGGTCGTCGGGCCAGAGGGAGGTCCAGGTGTTCATGACGGTGGCGGCCAGGCCGGTGGACCAGCGCAGGGTGGTGGACCAGCGTGGTGGGGGGATGTTCCAGGCGGCGAGTCGTGCGTCGGCGTAGAGGACGGTGGTGAGGGTGAGGGCGACCATCGGGTCGAGGAGGACGGCGATCGGCCAGGGGATGTGGTGATCGACCGCGAAGAGGGTGACGTTGACGGCGGTGAAGATGAGGGCGACGGCGGCGACGCCGGCCAGGATGCGGACGAGCGTGCGCATCAAGGTGTCGATCTCGGCGGGGGTGGGGTGCGTGCTCACTGCGTACCGCGCGGGCTCGGGCGGGTTGCTCCCTGGTAGGTGGGGCCGGTCAGCTGGACGCGGGTTTCTCTGACCACGGCGCCGGGGTGGGGTGCGTCGATCATGTGGTGGTGGCCGCTGTAGATACCGACGTGCGTGACGGCCCGCGGGCTGGTGCCGAAGAACAGCAGGTCGCCTGGTAGGAGGGGTGTTCCGGCGGGGAGGCGGGGGCCGGCGTCGTACTGGGCCTGTGCCACGCGCGGGAGGCCGATGTGGATGGTGGCGTAGGCGGCTTTGGTGAGGCCGGAGCAGTCGAAGCCGCCTTCGGCGGGGCCGTCGCCGCCCCAGACGTAGGGGGTGCCGAGCTGGCGGCGGGCGAAGGCCACCACCTCCCGGCCGGCAGCGGAGGTTGTAGGGAGGGCGGCGGCGTAGCGGCGTGCGATCCGTAGAACGTCTGCGACGTAGGTGTGGGAGGGGTTGTAGGCGTAGATCGCCCGCTCGATGTTCTTGTTGTGTCGGGCGCCGTGTGTGCACAGCAGGCGGGCCGCGGCGAACACCGCGTCGACCGGGTCCCACGGCGTCGGAGGTCTGCGCCCGCCTGCCGGTACTGGATGTGCGTAGAGCTTGAAGGTGGACGGCAGGAATTGCATGGGGCCTACGGCTCCTGCGGAGGATCGCATGGTGGGGTGGCGTCCGTGGTTGGTCTCGGCCTTGCCGATGGCGGCGAGGATCGTCCAGGACAGACCCGGGCACACGGGGACGGCGCGCTGGTACAGCGTCAGCATGCTCGCAGGGATGTCTTGCAGCGCGTTCCTGCCCGGGGCGGCGGTGTTGGCGCTGGTGCCGGGGATGAGGGAGCTGAGGAGTGCGGTGATCGTGAGGGCGGCGAGCAGGGGAAGGGCGATGAGCGCGCAGCCGACTCCGGTGGTGGTCTTGGCGAACAGGCTCATCGGCCGTCCGGCGTTGTGGGTGGCCGGGGTGGGGTGGGGAGGATGAGGGTGGTGTCGGCGTCGGTGGGGTCGATGGTGGCGGGGGTGAGGTGGGGCCAGTGGGTGGTGAGGCCGGTGAGGGTGGTGCGTGGGGCTGTGGGGTGGAGGGGTGCCCACCAGGGGCCCCAGGGGGTGTGGGTGGTGAAGTCGGCGGAGGAGGTCGCGACGTACAGGCCGAGGTCGCGGGCGGGTTGGGTGAGGCGGTGGCGGAGGGCGCGGTCGCGGGAGGCGGTGCGGGTGTGGATGAGGAGGGCGGGGCGGGTGTTGGTGGAGGTGGTGAAGGCGGCGTAGCCGGCGAGTTTGGCTTCGACGCGGGGCAGGGGCTGGGAGCCGGTGTCGTATTCGAGGAAGAACGGCAGCAGGCCCGGGTTGTCCGCGTCGGGGGTGGTGGGGTGGTGCCAGTGGGCGTAGGCGTCGGGGCGGATCATGTCGTCCCAGCGTCTGGCGCAGGACCGTTCGGACAGCCACAGCGTCAGGCGGCCGTGGGTGGCGTGTGGGGTGGGGGCGGCGAGGTGGGTGAGGAGTTCGTTGACGCCGATGTCGTGGCCGAGGGATGGGGAGTAGGCGATGCGGCCGGTGGTGGTGGGGCGCCAGCCGAGGGCGGCTGGTTCGCATCCGGCGTGGGCGGCGATGACGCTGACGCCGGTGGGGCCGAGGGTGTAGTGCTCGGGTGCGGAGCCGTGCTGGGTCAGTGGGCGGAAGGAGTCCAGGACGGCGTGGTGGTGGAGGACGCGCAGGCGCCGTTGGGCGGAGCGTTGGCTGGTGAAGGCGATGCGGGCGATCTGTGTGGTGGTCAGGACGCGGTGTTCGTGGACCATGGCGGTGATCCACAGGTCGCGGGCGGTGAGGCTGCGGGTGAGGGCAGCAGGGTCCGTGCGGTGCCGTGCTGGTGTGGGCCTGGGTCGGGTGAGTGCGGCGCGCGCGGTGTAACGCGAGCCGGGTCCGGAGGCGGGGCGGGGCAGAGCGGGCATGGCGGATCACCACCAGGGCATCGGTCGGGAGAAGGCCGGGTGAGCGGAGGAGCGGGCGCGTGGCGGATTCGGTGGTCAGGGACGAGTGGCCCGGGTGTGGGCGCGGGCCGCTGCGGCGGTGCGGAGATCGGCTGCGCGGCCGGGAACGGGGGGTGGGAGGGGCCGGGTGGTGAGGGTGAAGGCCGGGGATTCGGCGCCGGCGGTGAGCAGGTGGGCGACGGCTTGGTAGGGGCCGAGGTGGGCGAGGTCGTGGGCGGTGAGGGTGGGGAGGGTGTGGCGTTCCAGGGCGGTGGCATCTTCGGGGGAGGTGTTGAAAAAGATCTTGTTGCGGGCGTTGGCGGAGATGCCTTCGCGCAGGTCGCGGGGGAGCTGGGCGAGGTGCTGGTGGGCCAGTGCCATGGACAGCCGGTAGCCGCGGGCCTCGGCGAGCATGTCCTCCAGCGGGTAGGGCAGGGTGAGGAAGTTGTGCGCCTCGTCCACGTACAGGGACGCGTCGATGCGCTGGTGTTCGGGGGTGCGGGCGCGGGCTGAGGCCGCTTGCCAGGTCCCGGCGACGATGAAGGAGCCCAGCAGCCGTGCGGTCTCCTCACCGAGAGCACCTTTGGGGAGACGGGCGAGGAGGATGCCGCCGTCGAGAACCTGGGCCAGGTCGAAGGTGGAGGGGCCGGCGGAGATGGCGCGGCGGGCGAAGTCGCGCAGCAGGAAGGCGCGCAGCTTGTTCATCACCGGGCCGACCACGGCCGCGCGGGATGGTTCGGACATGGACTCGTACCAGGCCCAGAAGCCGCGGAGTACGGGGTCTTTGATGGTGGGGATCAGGCGCAGGCGGTAGGCGGGTTCGCCCAGGAGCCGGGGGACGTCGGCGAGGGTGACGAGCTGACCTGTGTGGGCGCGGTGTTTGAGCAGGGTCAGGCAGGCCGCGCGCATGACGTCGTCGGTCCTGGGGCCCCAGAAGGCGGTGAAGATGCGGCGGAAGATGCCGGTGAGGTTGTCGACGACCACGTCGATGTCGGCCCCGTCCAGGACGTTCAGGCACGGTGGGGCGTGGGAGTCATCGGGGTCGATGAGGACCAGGCGGTCGGCACAGGTGTCGGGCAGGCGATGCAGGAGGTCGGTGACGAGGTCGCCCTTGGGATCGATGACGATCGCGCCCCGGTGATGGCGGACATCGTCGAGAACGAGGTGGGCGACCAGGGTGGATTTGCCGGAACCGGTGGCGCCCATCAGATGGATGTGGTGGCGGGCGTCCGCGACCGCGAGACCCACCGGGCGGCGGGCGCCCGTGTCGGAGCGGCCCAGCGGCTTGACCCCGGACCCGGGGGCGGGCTCCGGGACCGTGGGTGGTGGGAGGACCGAGCGCGCTCCCGCACGCCGCAGGCCGGGGGCGTCCGCGTCGACGGGCAGATGGGCGAGGGCCGCCAGTTCCGGGACCGACAGCAGCGCCGCACGCTGCGGGAAAGCCCGCCCTTCCAGCCATCGTTCGGGGTGGGCGAGCCGGGTGCGGACGAGCCAGTTGAGTTCCGCGTACAGGCCGAACGCGGAGGCCAGCGCGTGCGCACGTCCCCGCACCACATCCCGCGCGCGCTCCTCCTGGCGTGTGCAGGTGGCGGCGTAGGTGATGGACGTGTGCCATTGGGGCCGGTGAGTTTGGCGGCGGACTGGCGGACCGCGACACCATGCTCGACATCCTGCCGCCGGGCCAGTGCTGGCTGCGGCCGGTGCAGCAGGAACGCGCCGAGCGCGGGCAGCCGCGGGGCCGAGCCTCCGGCCTTCAACCGCCGCGCGGAGCGGCGGGCCCGCCGCACAGCGGCGCCGGTTGCCGGGCGGACCAGGATCTGCACGAGCGCGGTCTCGCCCTCGCTCATACCGGTGGCCGCCTGCAGCAGCGCCCGGAGTGGGTCGGCCACGTGCTCGGTGCGCAGCGGCAGCACCTCCGGCCGGGCCGGGCGCAGCCGCCCCGCCGTCACCACATGGCCCGGCGGGATGAGCTCCGGTGGCTGTTGGACGCGAGTGTGGGCCCCGGGCCAGGCCGCCTCCACCGCCCGCCGCACCAGCCCCAGCGGCACGGTCCCCGGCACCCACAGCCGGATCCCCAGTCCCGTCGGCGACCATGCGTACTCGAACCCCAGATGCGGCTGGCCATCGGTAAGGCGTCGCCACCACGGCCGCAGCAGACCCGATAGCTGTGCCCACAGCACGTCACCTCCTTTGGCGGGGATCTGGGGCGGGGCGAGGATTTCGACGCAGCGTGCGTCGTCGGCGAAGCGCCGCTGGCGTCTGCGCCGCATCCGGCCGCGGGCGGTGGTGACGCACACGGCGGCCGCCGTCGCGACCGGTACGAGCACGGGCATGTAAGGGGCGGCCCAGCCGAGAACTGTTCGGGTGATGGAGGCCCAGAAGGCAGTGGGGTCGGTGAGGAAGTCCACCACCGGGCCACGGGGCACCGGGCCGGTGACGAGCGCGGTGACGGTCATTGGTTCCACGTCTCTTCGCCGAGATCGTGGTCGACAGCGAGGTCGGGATCGGTGTCCTCGGTCCACTGCTGGGCGGCGAGTTCTCCGGGGTCGGTGGTGATGATCTCGTGCTCCCCCGGGGCGGCCACGGAGATCAGCGCGACTTTGCGGCGTTCCCCGGCCAGCAGCAACGCCTCGCCCCTCCCGGCGGACAGCAGGAACTCCCGCTCACCGTGGGAGAGCCGGAACGAGGCACTGATGGTGTCGATCGCTTGTGGGGCCTGCCGGAGCAGAATCTGGGTCGCCGCGTTCGCGACCACCGCTCTCCCCAGCGGCGAGGCGAGGACGTCATCTGCGTCCTGGGTGATGACGACCAGCCCCGTCCAGTTTTTGCGAGCGGCCTTGGCCATCCGGAACAGAAAGCGCGCCCCCGCCTCGTCACGCATCAGCAGCCACGCCTCGTCCACGATCACCAGATGCTTGCCGCCCCTGCCCGCATCGGTGACCTGGCGCCAGATCGCATCCAGCGCCAGCAGCATCGCCGGAGCCTTGACCTCCTCCGGCAGCTGCCGCAGCGCGAAGACCACCAGATGACCCGCGGTGCTCACCGTGCTGTGGCCGTTGAAGACGCAGGCATGCGAACCGGTGACATACGGCGTCAGCCGCTCCACCAGCCCCGCAGCCACCTCACTCCCGTCCTCGCCAAGAACCTCCGCGAGGTCCGCGAGTACTGGCGGGGTCCGCGTCCAGGTCCGCGCATCCGCCGTGATCCCCACCCGGGCATAGGTGGCCAGGAGCGCCCGGTCGAGCACAGCTTCCTCCGCGCCCTTCACCTCGGCGCCGAAGAGCACAGCCAAGAAGCGGTGCAGGAACAGCACCCGTCGCGTCAGGACATCCTCACCGCCGGCCTCGCCGTGACAAGGGAGGTCGAAGGGGTTCAGGCGCACGCCGTCGGCGCCGAGCGCGACCACGGTGCCGCCGACCGTCTCGGCCAGGCGTACGTACTCGTTTTCCGGGTCGACCACGGAGGCGGTCACTCCGGTGAACAGCAGCCGCAACAGCTCCAGCTTGGCCAGGTACGACTTGCCGGCCCCGGAACGGGCGAGGGTGACCGAGTTGTAGTTGTCGCATCCGAAGCGGTCCCACAACACCGGCGCGCCGGAGACGGCGTTCAGCCCGTACAGCACCTGCGACCCCGCTCCGGCCCCGGCTCCAGCAGCATCGGCGGGAGCGGGCAGTTCGGGGCTGGCGAAGGGGTAGCAGGCGGCGAGCGCCGCAGTGTCGAAGGTGCGGCGGATCTTCAGCATGTCGATGCCCAAGGGCAGGGTGGTCAGCCAGCCGGGCAACGCCCGGTAGGTCGTCGGTGCGACCGTCATCAGCAGTGACTCCGCGACCGCTTTGACGGCGGCGACCTGCTCGGCCAAGGTCTCCTCGTCCGAGGCGTGGACGGTCATGTACAGGCCCACGTGGAAAAGCTTTCCCTCGCCACGGGCGATCCGGTAGGCGAGATCGGCCGCGTCCGCAGCGGCGGCCTCGACCTCCGGATTGTCCAAGTGCCCCTTGTCGAAGGCGCCCCGGCGTCCGGATTCCAGCCGGGCACGCTGCTTCTTCAGACCGGCCGCCGCCACGAGGTTGGGGACCGGTTCGATGTGGAGCGCGATGTCCAGGTGACCAGGGAAGGCGAGGAGGGGCGCCAGCCAGCCGGGGCTGACCTCAGCCGGGTAGCCGGTCACGACCATGGTGGAGGCCAGGTGGCCCCCGATCGCGAGGGTGCGGGCATGCACCTCAAGCGCCTCCGGGCCCGCAGGCTGCAACAGCTCTCCGGCCCGGACGACCTCATGGTCCGCCCGGCGCCGGTTTCGGGGACGTCGGATCATGCCTCGACTCCTTGCGCTTCCGAATCGAGCGGCGTTGTGGGGGGATCGGGGTTGCAGGCGACGGTGATCAACGCCGTGGTCTGCTCATAGTCGAGTGGGGTGACGCTGATTCCTGCGGGAGTGAGCCCGCGAGTCGCCTCCTGGATGCGCTGGACAGCCCGTGCGCTGCAGGCAGAAGGCCGGGCTCGGCGCGGCGGTGTCTCTTCCCGTGCGACAAGGACGATCTGGCGGGTCAGCAGGTCGCCTGTCCCGGCGAGATGGGCAAGGTAGTCGGCGTGTGCGCGGGCCGCTCTCTCCAGCGCCGGGTGCGGCAGGGCCGGGGCACTGTGGTGGAGCTGGTCGGCCAGAGGCGTGAGATCGGTGCGGTGACAGCGGAGCAGGAGCTGGGTCGGGCCGGTCAGGGAGTTGAGCCAGCGTCCGTACGCGGCGACCAGGCCCTGCTGTTCGGCACCACTGTGCAGGTCGAAGTTGACCGGCGAGCAGACCCCCAGCGCCGCCTGCCCCTGCTCGGCCAGATCCACCGTGCCCACCGGGCCGACACCGCGATATGGCATCCGCACCGGCACCGGCATCGGTCCGGCCGCCTTGCCCATTTCCTTGTTCACGATCTCCGGCAGCGCGGGCACGCCTTCCGGAGCGTGCACTCGTCGTTTGGGGATGCGGGCGTGAGCGAGGGCGGCGAGGAGAAACCGGTCCAGGCCGATGCCTTCCCGGGCGCCCACCGCGACCGCGGTGACGGCTCCGGCCACGGGGACCACCATGGCCAGATACGTCAGCGGCGGCATGAACGGCCGCGCGAGCCAATACCCGCCGTACAGCACCAGTACGCACCCGGCCAGGATGGCGGTCTGCCGCGCGGTGAGCGGGCCCAGCACGCGGTCCGGGCGCGCGATATCCGCCGGAATCCGGGTCGTAGCGACACCGTCGTCGTATCCATCTGTCATGAACCCTCACCTCCGGGGCGGTTCAAGAGGAAGGCGCAACTGCGCCGGGCGTACGGGCCGGGCACGCACCCGCTCGGCCGGGATCCGCAGCACCATCTGCCGCGAGGCCATCCGCGGAACGGGCCGACCGACGGGAGGTCGCGCGGACGACGGGGAGGCCGAGCCGCTGATGGTGGGGTGCGGTCGCGGGACGCGCTCGGCCCGGATCGGCAGCCAGGTCTGGACCGGTCGCGGCGGACGGGTGGAGACGCGCTGCGCGGCCACGGGCAACGTCAGTTGCCGCTTGCGGCGTGCTTGTGCGGGATGGACCACGGTGTGTGGGCCCTTCTGCTGAGAAGTACCAGGTGAGGCCATTCGCGAGCCGGTGCTCAGGCGGCCCGCCGGTCCCCTTGGGAGCGTGGGCGCCGTTGTCGAGCCGGCCGCTGGGGCTCCGGCTTGGGACGTGCCCGTGCCCACCGGGCCCGAAGGGCTGCCGGGCGTAGGAGAGCCAGTGGCGGTTCCGGGCCCAGAACCGGGCGCTCTGCTCGCCGCGGCGGCCGAGCCAGTGCCGAGCCACCTGCGGACCAGTGGCGAGCCTGGCTGTGGTCCCGGTCGTGGTGGACCCCCGCCGCCACGACCGGGATGTCCGCCCGCGCCACCGGGCCGGCCACCTCCGCCAGGGCCGCGGCGCAGCAGGGATGTGCCGGGGAGGTAGCGGTCCATGAGCCGGTACAGGGCCAGGGTCCGCAGGAGGCGTACGGCGGTGGGGGCGTGGGGGTTGTGGATCGGGGTGGCGCGGAAGACGACCTGCATCGTCCAGCCGGGGATCTTGAACAGCACCCAGAACAAGGCGAGCCCGGCCAGCATCGTGCCCAGCTGATCCGAGTACGGAATCCCCAGCGCGGTGGCGCCGGGTGCGAAGAACAGCTTGAGCGCGACGATGAACGTCATCGACTGCGCGACCTGAATGACCAGGCACCCGGCGAGGCCGCGCCACCACAGCCGGGCCACCGGGTCGGTGAGCGGGTGGGCATGACAGGCCAACGCCAAGGGACCGGACACGGCAAGCAGAGCCATGACGGCGACCCGTACGACAAAGCCGATCAGCACAGCCAGGATCAGCACGATCATGACGATCGATACGATCAGCAGGTAGATCTTGAGCCCGGGAGCGCCGAACAGGGAGAAGGGAAGGGCTCGCTCGACCAGCCCCTGCCCGGCGTCGGCCGCTTCGATGCCTAAGATCGCGTGGGAGAGCGCGTTGCCCAAGGCGATGACCTTGCCCATCACGGTCAGCGACGTTGCCGAGGCGATCAACCCGATCAGCAGGCGCGGGGCGATCTGTTTGAGCGCATACCGGGTCTGGACGGTCTCATACCCCATCACCGTGATCCCGCCGGCAGTCACGAACAGCACGTAGATCCCGGCTGTGATGCCCATCGACCCGGCCCATAGCCGTTTCAGGTCGGCGTGCCGGGTGACGTCGGGCGTTGCGAGGAGGGTGTCGGCGAGCAGCTCCCGCAATGGCTTCATGATCTGCTCGACGATCATTCCCAGGAACGAGGTGATCGCGTTCACGATCATCCCGGGGATGTCGAGGAAACCGTCCAGGCCCCAGCCCGCCGGGGAGCAGTCACCGCTGGTGACCTTGCAGGCAGGAGGTGTCAGTCCGGGAGCCGGCTCCAGCCTCGGCCGCTGTGAGGGCTTATGAGAGGGACGGCCAGGAGCCGGACTCGGCCCGGGCGTGGCCTCAGGATGGGTGGGACCCGCTCGGGGCTCGGGTGCGCTTGTCGCGGGCCCGGGCTGGGGACGCGGTTCTGGATCAGCCGGTACGGCGAGCGTCGGGAATGTTGCTGTGGGGAGCGTGACTGCCTGCGCGGGTGGCCCGGTGAACGGCCCGGCGCCGATGAGGAGGGCAGCGGGCGCCAGGAGCAGGACAGAGAGGAAGCCGCGGTGCGCGCGGGTCATTGCCCGCCGCCTTCGTCGACGCCCACGATCTGCTTCAACACGGCCACCAGGACCGGGGCGAGGATCGCCAGCCCGTAGCCGATCGCCGCGGCCTTCAGCGCTCGCTTCGAAGCTTCAACCTCTCCCGGGTCGCCCCCGGCCATGAGGTAGCGCAGGCCGCCGAAGGTGAGGAAGAGCGTGGCAAGCCCGGCAAGCAGGCCGACAACCTCATCCCGCAGATTGGAGATGACCTCCGGGATCGTCGCCACCGCCCACACCACGGGCGGATCCGCCAACAGCAAAACGGCGGTCATTGGAATGGTGAACACCAGCCGGAGCCCACAGCGCATCAACTGACGTGCGGCGGCCGGTCGCGGACGGAAGCGGCTGAGCATGACAGGGCACCTCCATCAGGCACGAGAACAGGCAGACAGAAAACGCATGGACGGCAGGAAACGGGCGGGGTGAGCCGGATCCTTCGCCCGGGGCCGGCCTCCTTCGGCGGCTACCGGATGGCTCTCGGGGTGTCAGCACGAGACGGAGCGCCCACCCCACCCAACACACGGCCCGACAGCGCAGAAGCGATACACAATCAGCTCCTGCCAGGCCCGAGGGCTCCCGCCGATCCAGGAGAATCAGAAGAAACCCTCGTCTGCCCATTGATAGAGAATCCGGGACCGGAGCGTTGACGCCGCGGCCCCGGACGTCCCCCGCATGGCTCCCTACCGGCCCTGATGACGCAGGTGAGAAGCCAGGCGCTGTTCGGCGGCGGTGCGATGCCGGTACAGCTGACGCATACTCACCCCACGCTCACCCGCAAGCGCCCCCATCGACTCGCCCCGCAGCCGCGTGCGGGCGATCAGCTGCGCCTCGGCCACGTCCACCACCCGGGCCCGCACCGCACGAGCCAACACCTGGTACTCATCCGACACCGTCAAGCCCTCCAGGTCCTCGACGGTTGCGCGGGCACGCAGGCGCCCCAGCTGGACCATCGGCTCACCCGCCTCCCGCTCCCCGCGACGACGAGCCGCGTAGACCAGGCGGTGAACCGCGCGGTCCGCAGCCGCGAACAGCTCCCGGTCCACCCCGGATCACCCGCATCCACCCCCGCAAGGGCGACAGCTACCGCGGCGAGAGCTTCCTGCTCGACTTCCTGACGCTCCAGATGAGCTGGGCGGGCCAGGCGGGACAGCATCCGGCGCAGCACCGGAACCGTCATGGCCACGGCCACCACCGGCCACGGCTCACCGAGCTCGTGCGCGCGACGCACGACCTCGCTCCATGTGCGTGCCCGCAGCTCGGGCCGAGTGCTGGGGTGCGCCAGCCGGACGCGGATCTGATCGACCGGCCACACCTCCTCCGACGGGCCGTCACACACCAGGTGTGCGGGCATGGTCAGTGGCGTGGCGGTACGGGCGAGCGCGAGGAAAGACTGCTCCAGCTCCTCCAGCGGCGAGAGCCGGGCGGTGTGCGGGCGGTGTACGGGACGGTGATGCATAGCGCGACTCCTGCGAGAAGGGGTTCGGACAACTTCCGCCGCCAGCCCTTTCACCCCACCGCGCCACCCCTGACCCACCCGCGCACCACCACCGGACAACACACCGCCCCATGGACCGCCACGTGCGATGGCCCACCTCCGGCTCGGCGGCAGTGAACAGGGCCAAGGCCCGTACAGAGCCAGCAGGAATCGAACATGAAGAGTCTTGAATTGGCGTCCGTGCTCGGGATCTGCAGGCACATGACCGCTTGCGTGGATCAGCGATCTTTGAGGAGAAGGTGCAGCAGCGTCACCACGCCCACTCCGACCAAGAGGGCCGTACCGAACGAAGGATGCTCAAAGGCGACGTACACAGTGACGCTGCCCGTCAGCAGCAACAGCGCCATGCGCTGATCCATCTGACCGTGCATGAGTAGAGGCCCCTCCCGAAGGTGCCGGCACGCCTTCGCTTTCGACGGCGCTTGGTGATGAGAGAGAGGCCGCAGGGCCGGAGCCATTACGCGGGTTCACAACAGGGCACCTGTGTTGTACGTCACGCATGATGCGCGGGAGTGGTCCGAGTCCTGGCCGCACATGGGCACAAAGGGTGGTTTGCCGTCGCCAGCATGCGCTCAAACTTCACCAGCGACCCTCCATGCGCGGGCCCGCCCATGATGGCCCGCTCATGGCTCGCGACCGGCTCGCACCCGCGCCCACCTGCGAATTCAGACGGACCATTCGGCCACGGCGCGTCCGATCCCTTCGGAACGGCCGGGGCGCATGACAGAAGCTGAACCGCAGACAGTGGCAAAGGCCCGCAGCCTGAATCTCTATTGATCACGTCAGCACCAGACGGCCGGATCCCCGTACCCGGGCGCCACCAGCCGATGACGAAGTCCGACCACCACCGCACCACCACCAGCCGCCCCGGCGCATCCCGCCCTCTGCCGACCACCGTGTGGGCCCCCGCCTTGAATGACCCGAGCGAGGACTCCGCCCCCTGCGGGGTGCTGCCCGGCTGGGCGTTGGACAAGATCCGCGCTGAGTTCACGCACCGACCCGGCCACCCGCCCGCGCGCCTGATCAAGATCCAAATTCGCGACACCGAACCGGGCATGGACACCCGGACCCGCGTCACCTACCTCGCTGGCCACGAAGGCAGCAGAAGCGCCCGCACGGCCCCGGTACTGCTCGCGGAACTGCACCCCGACACCCTCCCCGTCCCCGACGACGAACCGGTCCCCTCCTGTGACCAGATGCCGGGCGCGATGGAGAACGGCTGGTCCGGATTCTTCCACCGAGCCCATCGCCTCCTCTTCCGTAACGGCGTCTTGCTGCTCGCCACCAGACAGCGCCGCGACGCCGGACGCCTGACCGACCCGCTCGGATCCCTCATCGCCTCCGCCCGCACCGCCGGCTTCCGCTACCTCCAGCACATCGTCATCGTCCACGGACACCCCGTCGGCGGCCGCATCACGCCCACCCCGCCCGAGGGCGCACCGCCCGGACTCATCCACTCCGATCTCCTCGTGCTGTCCGCGATCAACAGCGCCTGACCGAAGGGCACGACGCCATGTCCGACCGCGAATCGGTGTGGAACACCGCACCCACATCCGCCCCCGCCCAGCGCGCCGACCGCTACGTGTCCGGCTCGAACGCGCACCCCGCCAAGATGCTGCCCGCGATCGCCGCCCACGCCATCCGCACCTACACCAAACCGGGTGAACTGGTCCTGGACCCGATGTGCGGCATCGGCACCACCTTGGTCGAGGCCATCCGCCACCACCGCCACGCCCTCGGAGTCGAGTACGAAACCCGCTGGGCCCGGATCGCCCGGGCCAACATCGCCCACAGCGTCCGGCATGTTGAGCAAGGCAGCGGCCGGGTGGTGTGCGGCGACGCCCGACAACTCACCCAGTTGGTCGACGCCGACCTTCACGGCAAGGTCGCGCTGGTAGTCACCTCACCGCCATACGGACGATCGGCCCATGGCCGGGTCCACTGCACGCGCGAAACCGGCGAGCGCGGCGTGGCCAAAACGGACTACCGATACGGCCGCGACCCGCACAACCTCGCCCACGTCTCCACCGACCAGCTCCTGGACGGCTTCTCCAAAATTCTCACCCAGTGCCGGGCGGTGCTGCGCCCGGGCGGCACCGTCGTCGTCACCACCCGGCCCTGGCGTACCCAAGGCGAACTCATCGATCTACCCTCCGCCGTCCTGGCCACCGGACAAGCCGCCGGGCTCGTCCCGGCGGAGCGCTGTGTCGCTCTCCTCGCCGGCATCCGCGACGGCCGACTGATTGCCCGTCCCTCGTTCTTTCAGCTGAAGAACGTCCGCGACGCCCGCCGCCAGGGCGTCCCCCTCCACCTCGTACAACACGAGGACGTCCTCATCTTCACCCGCCCCGAGAAGTCCTCAGCCGCCTCCCGGCCGCTGTGCGCCCGCCGGGAGCGGCAAGCCGGGACCGAACGCTGCCGCTACCCCCGATCCCATCGGAAGACAAGGCTAGGAACGCGCGCACACGAAACGGGTATGCCATGACACCAGCCGTTACCACCACAAGCTCCCCAGCAACAGTGCGCCAGGTCCAGCAAGCGGATGAGCCGCCCGAGGTGACCGTGATCCTCCCGGACGGTCCTGTGCCGCTCACGCAGCATGCCGCTGAAGCGCTGCTGGCCTTCATCCAGGACGAGTACCAACACCGCCCCACCGTTCATCAGAAGAGCTGACTACCCACGACCGGGCGAAGACACGGTGGACGGCTGGCCCTCCGGGCCGAGCCAGAGGTACGACGGACGACCACCGTCCACCGTGCACACCAAGCGATCCCAAGGAAGACGGCCCATGCCCCGTTTCGCCTTCGCCGGACGCTGCTCCACCGAGGACCTCCAGGACCCGGAGACCTCCCGCAACTGGCAGCTCACCCGCGCCCTCGCCCTCATCGAACCCGCCGGAGGCGAAATCGTCGCCGAATACTTCGACGCCGGACACTCCCGCGCACTGCCCTGGAAACGCCGCCCCAGGCCACGGCCCTCCTCACAGCCCTGCGTGACCCCCACCGCGGCTTCGACGCGGTCGTGATCGGCGAACCCCAGCGCACCTTCTACGGCAACCAGTTCGGCAACACCTTCCCCCTGTTCACCCACTTCAACGTCCCCCTTTGGGTCCCCGAAATCGGCGGGCCGATCGACCCCGACAACGAAGCCCACGACCTCGTCATGTCCGTCTTCGGCGGCATGAGCAAAGGCGAACGCAATCGCGTCAAGATCCGCGTACGCACCGCCATGGGCTCTCAAGCCAAGATCGAAGGCCGCTACCTCGGCGGCAGACCTCCGTACGGCTACCGGCTCGCCGACGCCGGCCCACACCCCAACCCGGCCAAGGCCGCCGACGGCAAACGCCTCCACCGTCTCGAACCCGACCCCAAACCGCGCCCATCGTGGTCCGCATCTTCACCGAGTACCTTCGCGGAACCGGCCTATACGCCCTCGCCGAAGGCTTGACCCGTGACAACATCCCCTGCCCCTCGGCCCACGACCGCGCTCGCAATCCGCACCGCGATGGCCACGCCTGGTCCAAGAGCGCCGTCCGCGCCATCCTCACCAACCCCCGCTACACCGGCCATGAAGTCTGGAACAAACAACGCAAGCAGGAAGTCCTGCTCGACATCGACGATGTCACTCTGGGCACCGCACCCAACAGACCTGGAACACCCCCGACCAGTGGATCTGGTCTACCCAACCCGTCCACGAACCCCTGATCAGCAAGACCACCTTCACCCGCGCCCAAGCCAGAAGACACGACCGCCGCCAGCACCACCCCGCAGAACGCAGCCCCCGCACCACACCACGCACCTACGCCCTTCGCGGACTCATCCGCTGCTCCCTGTGCGACCGCAAGATGCAGGGCACCTTCAACCACGGCCACCCCCACTACCGCTGCCGCTACCCCTACGAATACGCCAAGAGCGGCACCCTCGATCACCCGCTCACCGTCTACATCCGGGAAGCCGTCATTCTCCCGAAACTCGACCGATGGATCGCACAGGTCTTCGCCCCCGGACAGCTGAAGACCACGCTGCAGGCCATGCAGCAATCCCAACGGGCAACAACCACTCCCTTGCCCGGCCTCGAGGCCGCCCGCCGCACCATCACCGACTGCGACCGGAGACTGAACCAATACCGTGCGGCACTCGACGCCGGTGCCAGCCCCGCAACCGTCGCCGCATGGATCAGCAAAGCCGAGGCCGACAAAGCCGCCGCACAGCAACAGCTCATCACCGCCAGCGCCGCCCGGTGCACCGTCCTCACCGACGAGCAGATCCACGGCATGATCAAAGACCTCGGTGACCTCACCGACCGGCTTCTCACCGCCCCCGCCGACCGCAAAGCCCCTCTCTACCAGGCTTTCGGCCTCACGCTCACCTACAACATGAAGAAGCGGGTCGTGACCGTTGAGTCACAACCCGCTTCATCCGTGTACGTAAGATCGTGTCCGAGGGGGGACTTGAACCCCCACGCCCGATAAAGGGCACTAGCACCTCAAGCTAGCGCGTCTGCCATTCCGCCACCCGGACCAGGTGTGTCTCCGCGGCCCGCCGCGGCGACATGCACCACGATACCAAGGTTTCGGAGTGCGTTTCACCTGCGTATGCCGGGCGCCCACCCCCGCGCCGACCTGGGGGACGCGGGGGTCGGCACGGAGAGTGACGTGTAAGTGACTAGTTGGGCATCAGGTGGTAGTCGGGGAAGTTGCCGGGGAGGCGCTCGGAGGCCGGGCCCTCGGTGACGGCGCGGATCAGGAGGTCGCCGCCGACGAAGGCGCCGCGCCAGGAGGCGCCGAAGCCGCCGAAGAGTTCGTCGCGGTCGCCGCGGGAGCGGGGCGTGCCGTGGCCGGTTTTGAAGGCGCGGATCTGGGGGCCAGGCGGGCGTAGGTGACGGGGTCGTCGCAGGAGAGGGTGGCGACGAGGGCGCCGTTGCTGGCGTTCATGGCGGCGAGCAGTTCGGCCTCGGTGTCGACCAGGACGAGGGTGTCGACGGGGCCGAAGGGCTCGGCGTGGTGGAGCGGGGAGGTGGAGGGCGGGTTGAGGAGGGTGACGGGCGGCGCGTAGGCGGAGAGGTCCTGGCCGGGGAGGAAGTGGCCGTCGGCGAGGTCGCCGCGGTGGAGGGGGACGGCGCCGCGGTCGATGGCCTCGGCCACCTGGTCGGCGAGCTCCTTGGCCTTGGCCGCGTTGATCAGGGGGCCGAAGTCCAGGTCGGGGACCTGGTCGGTGGGGTGCTCCACGGCCAAGGGGTGGCCCACGCGGATGGCGCGCACCGCCGGGAGGTAGACGGAGAGGAAGGCGTCGAAGGACGAGCGCTGGACGACGAAGCGCGGGTAGGCGGTGCAGCGCTGTTTGCCGTAGTCGAAGGTCTTGCGGATCAGCGGGGCGAGGGCGTCCCAGTCGGTGAAGTTCCAGATGCCCCAGGCGTTGAGCCCCTCCTGCTCCAGGATGTGGCGCTTGCCGAGGTCGGCGACGGCGGTGGCGACCCGGGCGCCGGTGTCGCGGCCGCCGACGAAGGAGACGCAGCCGATCTCGGGCGAGCGGACCAGGGCCTCGGAGAGTTCACCGCCGCTGCCGCTGACGAGGGTGACCGGGATGCCCTCGCGGGCGGCGAGCGCGCAGGCGAGGGTGAGGCAGGCCAGCCCGCCGTCGGTGGGGGTCTTGGCGATGACGGCGTTGCCGGCCAGCGCCTGGACGAGCAGGGCGTGGGCGAGGACGCTCATCGGGTAGTTCCAGCTGGCGATGTTGGAGACCGGGCCGGGCAGCGGGGTGCGGCCCTCGGCCATGCGGTCGATCTCGTCGACGTACCAGCGGACACCGTCGATGGCCCGGTCCACATCGGCCTGGGCCAGCCGCCAGGGCTTGCCGATCTCCCAGACCAGGAGCAGGGCGAGCAGTCCCCGGTGCTCGCAGAGCGCGTCGAGGGTGGCGGACACCCGCGCCCGGCGCTCGGGGAGGGGGATATGGCGCCAGCCGCGGTGCTGGTCGAGGGAGGCGCGTACGGCCTGGTGGGCGGTGGTGGCGTCGAGCCGTGGCGGGCCCGCGATCGGGGTGCCGTCGACGGGGGTGGTGGCGGGGAGGGCCCGGCCGTCGCGGTGCCAGGTGCCGTCCCAGAGGTTGAGGACGCGGTCGTCCTGGAACGCCTCGGGGGCGGCGGCCAAGCAGCGCTGCCAGGCGTCGCCCCAGGCGGTTCCGGGCTTGAGGGTGAGGGTGGGTGCCATCGGTGATCTCCGCTCTCGTTGCACGGGCGCGGGCGGGATGTGGCGGGGTGTGGGTGTGCCGGGCTATGGCGGTCCGTACGTCACCCGCCACGTACGCGGCGTGGCTGTGCGTGGCGGGTGTCCCTACGGGGAGGAAGGTGGCGGCACGGAGCGTGACGGTGACCGGTTCGCGGAGCGGGTACGGCTCACCTCACGCGACGTTGCCGGGTGTTTCGGCCAGATCGTCCAGCAGGGCCACCACCAGCCCAGCGGTCTCAGTTGGGGTGGCTCCCACGCTCACGCCCGCCGCCTCCAGCGCCGCCTTCTTGGCCGCGGCGGTGCCCGAGGAGCCGGAGACGATGGCGCCCGCGTGGCCCATGGTGCGGCCCTCGGGGGCGGTGAAGCCGGCGATGTAGCCGACGACCGGCTTGGTGACGTGGTCGGCGATGTACCGCGCGGCGCGCTCCTCCGCGTCGCCGCCGATCTCCCCGATCATCACGATGAGGTCGGTGTCGGGGTCGGCCTCGAAGGCGGCCAGCGCGTCGATATGCGTGGTGCCGATGACCGGGTCGCCGCCGATGCCCACGCAGGTGGAGAAGCCGATGTCGCGCAGCTCGTACATCAGTTGGTAGGTGAGCGTGCCGGACTTGGAGACGAGCCCGATCCGGCCCGGTTTGGTGATGTCGGCGGGGATGATGCCGGCGTTGGACTGGCCCGGGGAGATCAGCCCGGGGCAGTTGGGGCCGATGATCCTGGTGGCGCGGGCCCGGGCGTACGCCTGGAAGGCGACCGCGTCATGGACCGGGATGCCCTCGGTGATGACGACGGCGAGCGGGATCCGGGCGTCGGCGGCCTCGGTGACGGCGGCCTTGGCGTGGGGCGGCGGGACGAACAGGACGCTCACATCGGCGCCGGTGGCGTCCATGGCCTCGCGCACGGAGCCGAAGACGGGCACCGTACGGCCGCCGATCTCGACCCGGGCCCCTGCTTTGCGCGGATTGACGCCACCGACGACATCGGTGCCGGCGGCGAGCATCCGCCGGGTGTGCTTCATGCCTTCCGCGCCCGTCATGCCCTGGACGATGACCTTGCTGTCCTTGGTGAGGAAGATGGCCATGATGTGCGCCCCCTACGCGGCGAGTTCGGCGGCGCGTGCGGCGGCGCCGTCCATGGTGTCGGCCTGGTGGACGAGTGGATGAGCCAATTGGCCAAGGATGGCCCGGCCACGAGCGGCGTTGTTGCCGTCGAGCCGGACGACCAGTGGCTTGGTGAGGGCGACGGTGTCCAGGGCGCGCACGATGCCGTCGGCCACCGCGTCGCAGGCGGTGATGCCGCCGAAGACGTTGACCAGGACGGAGCGCACCTCCGGGTCGTCGAGGACGAGGGACAGCCCGTCGGCCATCACCTGCGCCGAGGCGCCGCCGCCGATGTCGAGGAAGTCGGCGGGGCGGGCGCCGCAGCCCGCGACGACGTCCAGGGTGGACATCACCAGGCCCGCGCCGTTGCCGATGACGCCCACCTGGCCGTCCAGTTTGACGTAGCCGAGGCCGGCGGCCGCGGCGCGCGCCTCCAGCGGGTCCCGGGCGCGGTCGCCTGAGTCGTCCCACGACGGCTGCCGGAAGCGGGCGTTGTCGTCCAGGGTGACCTTTCCGTCCAGAGCCACGATCGCGCCGCTCCGGGTCACCACCAGCGGGTTGATCTCGACCAGGAGGGCGTCGTACGCGGTCAGGACGGTCCACAGCCGGCTGATGGTCCCGGCCGTCTCCGGCGGCAGTCCCCCGGCGGCGGCGATCTCGTCGGCCTTCGCCTCGGTCACTCCCTCGGCGGGGTCGATCGGGATCCGGGCCACCGCCTCGGGGCGGCGCGCCGCGACCTCCTCGATCTCCATACCGCCCTCGGCGGAGGCGATGGCCAGAAAGCGGCCCGCGGCCCGGTCCAGGGTGAAGCCGAGGTACATCTCCCGTTCCACCTCGACCGGTTCGGCGACCATCACCCGGTGGACGGTGTGGCCCTTGATGTCCATGCCGAGGATCCGTCGTGCGGTCTGCTCGGCCGCCGCCGGGTCGTCGGCGAGTTTCACCCCGCCCGCCTTGCCCCGGCCGCCGGTCTTCACCTGGGCCTTGATGACGACGCGGCCGCCGAGCCGCTCGGCGGCGGCGCGGGCGGCTTCGGCCGTGTCCACGACCTCGGCTCGCGGCACCAATACGCCGTTTTCTCGGAGGAGTTCCCGTGCCTGGTGTTCGTACAGGTCCATTGCCTGCTCCCTGATGACCGGTCAACAGCGCTTGATCCAGCGCTGGATCGAACGAGTGGCGCACGCCCCCTGGACATCGCTCGGCCGATGGTGGGATAACAAAGTTCATACAGGATAACGTCGACTGTATGCAATCCATCGCTCCACCTGCGAGGCACGCACCGACCCCTACGAAGGGACGCGATTCGCCATGCCCGACGACAGCCAGGACGTCATCTCCGGCGGGCACTTGGTCGCCAAAGCACTCAAGGCAGAGGGTGTCGAGGTCATCTACACCCTCTGCGGCGGCCACATCATCGACATCTACGACGGCTGCGTCGACGAGGGCATCGATGTCATCGACGTACGCCATGAACAGGTCGCCGCCCACGCCGCCGACGGCTACGCCCGGATCACCGGCAAGCCCGGCTGCGCCGTCGTCACCGCCGGTCCGGGCACCACCGACGCGGTCACCGGCGTCGCCAACGCCTTCCGCGCCGAGTCACCCATGCTGCTCATCGGCGGCCAGGGCGCCCACAACCAGCACAAGATGGGATCCCTGCAGGACCTTCCGCACGTCGACATGATGGCGCCGATCACCAAGTTCGCCGCCACCGTCCCGGACACCGCCCGCGCCGCCGACATGGTCTCCATGGCCTTCCGCGAGTGCTTCCACGGCGCCCCCGGCCCCTCCTTCCTGGAGATCCCGCGCGATGTGCTGGACGCGAAGGTGCCGGTGGACAAGGCCCGTGTCCCCCAGGCCGGGCACTACCGCGCCTCCACCCGCAGCGCCGGCGACCCCGAGTCCGTCCAGAAGCTGGCCGATCTGCTGGTCCAGGCGGAGAAGCCCGCGATCCTGCTGGGCAGTCAGGTGTGGACCACCCGCGCCACCGACTCGGCCATCGAGCTCGTGCGCACGCTCAATGTGCCCGCGTACATGAACGGCGCGGGGCGCGGCACACTGCCGCCCGGCGATCCGCACCACTTCCAGCTCTCCCGCCGCTACGCGTTCTCCAACGCCGACCTCATCGTCATCGTCGGCACGCCCTTCGACTTCCGGATGGGCTACGGCAAGCGGCTCTCCCCCGACGCCACCGTGGTTCAGATCGACCTCGACTACCGCACGGTCGGCAAGAACCGGGACATCGACCTCGGCATCGTGGGCGACGCGGGGCTGGTGCTCTCGGCCGTCACCCAGGCCGCCTCGGGCCGTATCAACGGCGGCGCGGGCAAGCGCAAGGAGTGGCTGGACGAGCTGCGCGCCGCCGAGCAGAAGGCGATCGAGAAGCGGCTGCCCAACCTCCGGTCCGACGCCTCCCCGATCCATCCGTACCGCCTGGTCAGCGAGATCAACGACTTCCTCACCGAGGACTCGATCTACATCGGCGACGGCGGCGACATCGTCACCTTCTCCGGTCAGGTCATCCAGCCCAAGTCGCCCGGCCACTGGATGGATCCGGGGCCACTGGGGACGCTCGGCGTCGGTGTGCCGTTCGTGATGGCCGCCAAGCAGGCCCGCCCCGACAAGGAGGTGGTGGCGCTCTTCGGCGACGGCGCGTTCTCCCTGACCGGCTGGGACTTCGAGACGCTGGTCCGCTTCGACCTGCCGTTCGTCGGCATCGTCGGCAACAACTCCTCGATGAACCAGATCCGTTACGGCCAGAAGGCCAAGTACGGCGAGGAGCGGGAGCGGATCGGCAACACCCTCGGCGATGTGCCCTACGACCAGTTCGCGCGGATGCTCGGCGGCCACGGCGAGGAGGTCCGCGACCCGGCGGACATCGGCCCGGCGCTGCGGCGCGCCCGGGAGTCCGGCAAGCCATCGCTGATCAACGTCTGGGTGGACCCGGACGCGTACGCCCCCGGAACCATGAACCAGACCATGTACAAGTAGGGAGCCGCCACCATGTCCCAGGCTCTTGAGGCCAATCAAGCTCTGACGGGCATCCGCGTCCTCGACATGACGCATGTGCAGTCCGGTCCCTCCGCCACCCAGCTGCTCGCCTGGCTCGGCGCGGATGTGATCAAGCTGGAGAACACCACCGGGGACATCACCCGCAAGCAGTTGCGGGACCTCCCCGACGTGGACTCGCTCTACTTCACGATGCTCAACTGCAACAAGCGGAGCATCACCCTCAACACCAAGTCCGAGCGCGGCAAGGAGATCCTGACCGAGCTGATCCGCCGCAGCGATGTGCTGGTGGAGAACTTCGGTCCGGGCGCCGTGGACCGCATGGGGTTCTCCTGGGAGCGCATCCAGGAGATCAATCCGCGGCTGGTCTATGCCTCGATCAAGGGGTTCGGCGAGGGCCCGTACACCAAGTTCAAGGCGTACGAGGTGGTCGCGCAGGCCATGGGCGGGTCGATGTCGACGACCGGCTTCGAGGACGGCCCGCCGCTGGCGACCGGCGCCCAGATCGGCGACTCCGGCACCGGGGTGCACTGCGTGGCGGGCATCCTCGCCGCGCTCTACCAGCGCACCCACACCGGGCGCGGCCAGCGGGTCAATGTGGCGATGCAGCACGCGGTGCTCAACCTGTGCCGGGTCAAGCTGCGCGACCAGCAGCGGCTGACGCACGGTCCGCTCGCCGAATACCCGAATGAGGACTTCAGCGACGAGGTGCCGCGCAGTGGCAACGCCAGCGGTGGCGGCCAGCCCGGCTGGGCGGTCAAATGCGCGCCCGGCGGGCCCAACGACTACGTCTACGTCATCGTGCAGCCGGTCGGCTGGGAGCCCATCACCCGGCTCATCGGCCGCCCCGAGCTGGCCGAGGACCCGGAGTGGGCCTCGCCGGAGTCGCGGCTGCCGAAGCTGGCCAAGATGTTCCAGCTGATCGAGGAGTGGTCGAGCACCCTGCCCAAGTGGGAGGTGCTGGAGCAGCTCACGGCCCACAACATCCCGTGCGGGCCGATCCTGTCCACCAAGGAGATCGTCGAGGACGCGTCGCTCGCGGCCAACGAGATGATCGTCGAGGTCGACCACCCCGAGCGCGGCTCCTTCACCACCGTCGGCTCCCCGCTGAAGCTCTCCGACTCCCCGGTCCAGGTCGAGCGCTCCCCGCTGCTGGGTGAGCACAACGAAGAGGTGTACGTCGGGGAGCTGGGACTCGGCGACGAGGAAGTGCGGCTGCTCAAGACGAACGGAGTGATCTGACGGTGACGTATGACAACGATGCCGTGCGTGCGGTGCTGGACGCCGCCCGCGCCGAGGGGCGCACGGCGCTGACCGCTCCCGAAGGGAAGCGGATCACCGATGCCTATGGCATCCCGACCCCGGCCGAGGGACTGGCGGAGACCGTCGACGAGGCGGTGTCGCTGGCCGACCGGATCGGCTTCCCGGTCGTCCTCAAGATCGTGTCCCCGGACATCCTGCACAAGACCGACGCGGGCGGGGTCCGGGTGGGGCTGAGCTCCTGCGCCGAGGTGCGGGGCGCGTTCACCGCGATCGTCGACAACGCCCGCTCCTACGACCCCAAGGCCCGGATCCAGGGCGTCCAGGTGCAGCAGATGATCCCGGACGGCGGGCAGGAGGTCATCGTCGGCGCGGTCACCGATCCCACCTTCGGCAAGGTCGTGGCGTTCGGCCTCGGCGGGGTGCTGGTGGAGGTGCTCAAAGACATCACCTTCCGGCTGGCCCCGGCGACCGAGGACGAGGCGCTGTCGATGCTGGACGGGATCCGCGCCGCCGAGGTGCTGCGCGGGGTGCGCGGCGGACCGGCGGTGGACCGCGCGGCGCTCGCCGATCTGATCGTGCGGGTCTCCCGGCTGGTGGCGGACTTCCCCGAAATCACGGAGGTCGACCTCAACCCGGTGTTCGCCACCGCGAGCGGGGTGCTCGCCGCCGATGTGCGGCTGCTGATCGGGGATCCCGCCCCGCAGGAGCGCCGCCGCTACTCGCGCGAGGAGATCCTGAGCGCGATGCGCCGGCTGATGCAGCCGCGCTCGGTGGCGGTGGTGGGCGCCTCCAACGAGCAGGGCAAGATCGGCAACTCGGTGATGCGCAATCTCATCGACGGCGGCTTCCCCGGGGAGATCCACCCGGTGAACCCCAAGGCCGACGACATCCTGGGCCGCAAGGCGTACAAGAGCGTCACGGACGTCCCCGGCGAGGTGGATGTGGCGGTCTTCGCGATCCCCGCGAAGTTCGTGCCCGCCGCGCTGGAGGAGGTCGGCCGCAAGGGCATCCCGAACGCCGTGCTGATCCCGTCCGGCTTCGCCGAGACCGGTGAACACGAGCTGCAGCGGCGGATCGTGGAGATCGCCGAGGAGTACGGGGTGCGGGTGCTGGGGCCCAACATCTACGGCTACTACTCCACCTGGCAGGACCTGTGCGCCACCTTCTGCACCCCGTACGACGTCAAGGGGCCGGTGGCGCTCACCTCGCAGTCCGGTGGCATCGGGATGGCGATCCTCGGCTTCGCCCGGACGACCAAGACCGGTGTCTCGGCGATCGTCGGGCTCGGCAACAAGTCCGATGTGGACGAGGACGATCTGCTCACCTGGTTCGGTGAGGACGACCGCACCCAGTGCATCGCGATGCATCTGGAGGACCTCAAGGACGGCCGGGCCTTCGTGGAGGCGGCGCGGGCCACGGTGCCCCGTAAGCCCGTGGTGGTGCTCAAGGCGGGCCGTACGGCGGCGGGCGCCAAGGCGGCCGGCTCCCACACCGGCGCGCTGGCCGGGGACGACGCGGTCTACGACGACATCCTGCGGCAGGCCGGGGTGATCCGGGCGCCGGGCCTGAACGAGATGCTGGAGTACGCGCGGGCGCTGCCCGTGCTGCCCACGCCACAGGGCGACAACGTCGTCATCATCACCGGCGCCGGGGGCTCGGGCGTGCTGCTGTCGGACGCGATCGTCGACAACGGGCTGTCGCTGATGGAGATCCCGGACGACCTGGACGCCGCGTTCCGCCGCTTCATCCCGCCGTTCGGCGCGGCCGGGAACCCGGTGGACATCACCGGCGGCGAACCGCCGTCCACCTACGAGGCGACCATCCGGCTGGGGCTGGAGGATCCGCGGATCCACTCGCTGGTCCTGGGCTACTGGCACACCATCGTCACCCCGCCGATGGTGTTCGCCGAGCTGACCGCGCGGGTCGTCGAGGAGTTCCGCGCCCGGGGCATCGCCAAACCGGTGGTGGCCTCGCTCGCGGGCGACACCGAGGTCGAGGAGGCGTGCGCCTACCTCTTCGAGCGCGGGGTCGTGGCTTATCCGTACACCACCGAGAAGCCGGTGGCCGTTCTGGGCGCCAAGTACCGCTGGGCCAGGTCAGCGGGGCTGCTCAGGTAAGCCACCACGTTTCCCGGAGCACGAAGAGTTTGGACAGGGGGCGCTGGCCGGGTTCCTTCGAAGCCAAGGGGACGACATGAGCACAGCAGAACGACCGGAGGGGGCCCTCCCCTTCCGTGAAGTGCAGGACAGCAAGGGACGCACGTATCGCATCGGTGAGACGGACCGCGACATCCTGGGCCACAGCCGGAAGCTGATGGTCTATCTGCCGTGGATCGCGATGATGGCCATCAGCGTGTCCGAGTACGCGTACGGCTCGGCCGAGGACACGCTCTCGGAGGCGCACGGCTGGACCCAGAGCAACACCTTCTGGATCCTGAGCGTCTGGGTGTTCTTCCAGGCCGGGATCGCCTTCCCGGCCGGGTGGCTGCGGGAGAAGGGGATCCTGACCGCACGGGCGGCGATGTTCGTGGGGTCGGGGCTGTGTCTGATCGGGTTCGTGGCCCTCGCCCACCTGGACAACGTTTTCGCCGCCATCGTCGGATTCGGTGTCATCGGCGGGCTCGGCTCCGGATTCATCTATGCCACCTGCATCAATATGGTGGGCAAGTGGTTCCCGGAGCGGCGCGGGGCGAAGACGGGGTTTGTCAACGGCGGGTTCGCCTACGGCGCGCTGCCGTTCATCTTCATCTTCAACTACTGGTTCGACACGGGTAACTTCGACGAGGTCCTGGACCTCATCGGGGTCTATGTGCTGATCGTCGTGGCGATCTGCGCCTGGTTCTTCAAGGACCCGCCGAAGAACTGGTGGCCCGCCGACATCGACCCGCTGAGCTACAGCGGCAACGCCAAGAGCGCGGCGAGTCTGGCGAAGAACCCGCCGGCGGCGCGGCAGTACACGCCCAAGGAGGCGATCAAGACCGGGATGCTGCCGCTGATGTGGGTGTCCCTGGTGCTCACCGCCGGGGTGTCCATCTTCGGCATCTCCTTCCAGGTCGACTACGCCAAGGAGGTGGGCTTCGGCCCACTGGTGGCGGCCTCGTCCATGGGCATCATGTCCGTCATCAACGGTGTCGGACGCGGTGTGGTCGGCTGGCTCTCGGACCTGTGGGGGCGCAAGACGACCCTGGTGTTCGTCATCGTGGTGCTGGGCCTCGCCCAGTTCGGGGTGATCTGGGCCGGCAATATCCACAACGAGGTGCTGTTCCTCTTCTTCGCCTTCCTCTCCGGATTCGGCGGCGGCGCCTTCTACCCGATGTTCGCGGCGCTGACCCCGGACTACTTCGGGGAGAACTACAACGCCACCAACTACGGCCTGGTGTACAGCGGAAAGCTGATCAGCGGGCTGTTCGGCGGCGGGTTGGGCTCGATGGTGGTCGACTCCTGGGGCTACGACGGCGCGTACGCGCTCGCCGGAGGCATCTCCATGCTGGCGGCCGCGGTGGCCCTGCTGCTGCGGCAACCGGGTCGGCCACGGGTCCGGGGCATCGCCCCGAACCCGCAGCCGATCAGCCGCGAGGCCGTCTAGCTCCGCCCCGAAGGGCCCTCGCTCAGCCCCGTCCGCCGCACCGCAGTGACCGCAGATAGCGGGCGGAGCGGCGGGCGGTGGTGAGCGAATCGGCGGGCTCGTCGTGCTCCACCATCCAGTGGTGGCGGCGGCCGCCATGGGTCCTGCCGACCGCGGTCAGGAAGCGGCGATAGTCGATGTCACCGTCACCGACGTCCACCATCCGGTAGCCGTCGGTGGCGGTTTCGTCCTGTTCGCCGTCCTTGACGTGGAAGAGCGGATAGCGGTGCGGGGCGCGCAGGACGTAGTCGAGCGGTTCGAAGGGCGCCGGGGAGCCGTCCACCCTCTTGCCGAAGCGGTACTGGCCCACATACGCCCAGTAGATGTCCATCTCCAGATGGACCAGCTCGGGGTCGGTCTCGGCGAGCAGCACGTCGTAGAGGCGGACGTCCGGCCGGTCGGTGGCGAAGGAGAACTCCTCGGCGTGGTTGTGCTGGTAGAACTTCATCCCGCGCGCCTTGGCCGCCGCGCCGTAGGTGTTGAACTCCTCCGCACAGCGCTTCCAGCCGTCCACCGTGGAGCCGTAGCGCCAGGGTCCGGAGGCGGTGCCCACATGCGGCAGGCCCAGCGCCTCGGCGTCGTCCAGCACCTGGGTGAGGTTGGTGGCGAAGGTGTACGCCTTCGGGTCGTCGGAGTAGTAGCCGACGTGGCTGCCGATACCGCGCAGCCCGTGGTCCCGCATCAGCCGCGTGAGCTGCTTGAGGGTGATGTCGCCGGTGCCCTGGGTGTATCCGGCGAACTCCACCTGGTCGTAGCCGTACCGGGCCAGCTCCTTGAAGACCCCGGCGAAGCCGATGGACTGCACCTGGTCGCGGAGGGTGTAGAGCTGGATGCCGAGGTGGCCGCGGGGCACCAGCGGGCCGCCCCGGCCCTTCTGGGCCGATGTGTCGCTCTGGGCCGAGGTGCCGGTCTGGGCGGCGTTGGCGGTGGCCGTGCCGACCAGGGTGGCGGCCGTGGCACCCGCGGCGACGCCGAGGAATCTGCGGCGGCGGAGCGTCTCGGCGAGTTCGGGGTGTTCCTGAGCCCTCTTCACGGGGTGTCTCCTTCGGTGGTTGCGTTCGTCAGGCCGGCGAGGCGGAGGAGCAGGGTTTTGACGTCGGTGGCGGCCACTTGACCGCTCACCGCGCCGGGCTGGGAGCAGAGGAGGACGGGCCCGTCCTCCTCGCGGTCCGGGAGGCGGCCGTGGCTGCCGCGCACCGGGGACGGATCGAGCGGGACGACGGCCATGCGGTAGCGCATCCCGGTCTTCTTGCGGGCCAGGGCGGTGGCGGCCCGCACCCGCACATAGGGGTCCTTGGGGTCCATGAACAGCTCGGCCGGGTCATAGCCGGGCTTGCGGTGGATCTCCACGAGCTGCGCGAAGTCGGGGGCGCGGGCGTCGTCGAGCCAGTAGTAGTACGTGAACCAGGCGTCCGGCGCGGCCACCGCGACCAGCTCCCCGGAGCGGGGGTGGTCCAGGCCGTGGGCCTTCTTCCCCTCGTCGTCGAGGAGTTCGGCGATCCCGGGCAGACCGGCCAGGGCGGCGCGGGTGGCGTCCAGGTCCTCCGCGCGGCGCACATACACATGGGCGAGCTGGTGGTCGGCGACCGCGAAGGCCCTGGAGGCGCCGGGGTCCAGATACTCCATGCCGTCCTGGGTGTGCACCTCCAGCAGCCCGGCGCGGCGCAGCGCCCGGTTGATGTCCACGGGCCGGGAGACCCGGGTGATGCCGTACTCGGACAGCGCCACGACGGTGCGGCCGCGGGCGGTGGCGTCGTCGAGCAGCGGGCCGAGGGCGGTGTCGAGCTCGGTGGCGGCGGCGTGGGCGCGGGGGTCGTCGGGGCCGTACCGCTGGAGGTCGTAGTCCAGATGCGGAAGGTAGGTCAGCACCAGATCGGTGGGGCTGGTCCGCAGGATGTGGCGGGTGGCGTCGATGATCCACTGCGAGGAGACCAGATCGGCGCCCGGCCCCCAGAAGTGGAAGAGCGGGAAGGTGCCGAGCTCCGCGGTGAGTTCGTCGTGCAGCGCGGGGGGCCTGGTGTAGCAGTCCGGCTCCTTGCGGCCGTCGGCGTAGTAGACGGGGCGCGGGGTGACGGTGATGTCGGTGTCCGAGCCCATCGCGTACCACCAGCAGATGTTGGCCACCGTGTAGCCGGGGTAGGCACGGCGGGCGGCGTCCCACAGCTTGTCGCCGCCGACCAGCCCGTTGTGCTGCCGCCACAGCAGCACCTCGCCCATCTCGCGGAAGTACCAGCCGTTGCCGACGATGCCGTGTTCGGCGGGGGTGGTGCCGGTGAGGAACGTCGACTGGGCGGCGCAGGTGACGGCGGGCAGCACGGTGCCCAGCGCGGCACGGGAGCCGGAGCGGGCGAGGGCCTTGAGGCGCGGCATATGGTCCAGCAGCCGTGGGGTCAGCCCGACGACATCGAGGACGAGGAGGGGGGTCGGGCCGCCCCTGCCGCTCAGGTCGCTCATGGCAGCTCCTTGAGGCCGAGGTCGGTCAGCAGGTCGCGGGCGAGGGCGAGTTCGGCGGCGATGCCGTCGGCGAGCCGGTCGCGGGTGCGGGGGCGCAGCTCGGGCGGGAGCGCCTGCCAGGTGTAGGTCTCCACTTCGAGGTGGCGGGTCAGCGGGGCGGGCCCGCCGACGAGCCGGGCGAGGGCGTCGGCCAGCACCGGGAGGGTGGAGGTGAGCGGGGGCTCGGGCGGGGCGTGCAGCGGCACGTGGAAGTGGGACCGCCAGGGCCCGGTGTCACCGAGCCCGCCCGCGAGCGCCTCGTCGAGGTCGTCGGTGCCGTGGACGCCGCCCTCGGGGCCCGGGTGCGGGTCTGGTGGAGGAAGCGGGGCTCGGCGAAGGCCGCGAGGGCCTCCCGCACCCCGGGCTGCGCCGGGTCCTCGGCGTGCAGCGCGGCGGACAGCTGCGCCTTGACGACCGGGACCCCGGCGGCGGTGAGCGCGCCTGTGGCCGTGTGCGGGTCCTCGAACTGCGTCGCCAGATGGCAGGTGTCCAGGCAGACGCCGATCCGGTCCAGGGGCGGGCCGCCGGGCGCGGTGAGCGCCTCGATGGCCTGCCCGGTCGTCTCGACGGTGCAGCCGGGCTCGGGCTCCAGGCCGATGCGGATGGAGCGGCCGGTGAGCTCCTGGATGGCGTCGAGCCGCTGGGCGAGGGTGGTGAGGTGGCGGCGGGCGGCGCGGGCCCGTTCGGTGTCGAAGGGGGTGCGCCAGGCCAGCGGCAGGGTGGAGACGGAGCCGTCGGCGATGTCGTCGGGGAGCAGCGCGGCCAGCAGCCGGGCCAGATGGGTGGTGTGCTCCAGCCGCTCGGGATCGGTCCAGTCGGGCTTGTAGACGCGGTACTTGACCTCCTGGGCGCCGAACCCCTCGTACGGGAAGCCGTTGAGGGTGACCACTTCCAGGCCGCGGGTGTCCAGCGCGGTGCGCAGCTTGCGCAGTTCGGCGGGGTCGGCGCTCAGGGTGCGGGCGGCGTCGCGGGCCAGCCACAGGCCGATGCCGAGCCGGTCGCGGCCCAGCCGGCGGCGCACCGGTTCGCAGTACAGCCGAAGCTGCTCCACGACGCCGTCGAGGTCTTCGGCGGGGTGGACGTTGGTGCAGTAGGCGAGGTGGACGGTGGAGCCGTCGGGGTGGCGGAAGCGCATGGTGTCCTCCTCACCGTTCCGTCGGCGCGGTGGCCGGGCCGCCGCCGCGCAGGATGGAGTTGCCCTCGTGGGTGGCGGTGGCCTCGGTCTCCTCGCTGTCGAGGTCGAGGTCCAGGCGGCCGCTGAGCCCGTAGAACGCGACCGGGTTGCGCCACAGCACCTGGTCGACGTCGTCCTCGGTGAAGCCCTCGGCGCGCATCAGGTCGCCGACCTTGCGGGTCTTGAGCGGGTCGCTCCTGCCCCAGTCGGCGGCGGAGTTGACCAGGACCCGCGCGGGCCCGTACTCGCGCAGGATCGCGACCATCCGCTGCTCGTCCATCTTGGTGTCGGGATAGACGGAGAAGCCCAGCCAGCAGCCGCTGTCCTTGGCCTCCTTGACGGTGGTCTCGTTGAGGTGGTCGACCAGGACGTGGTCCATGGGCAGCGCGGACTCCTTGACGACGTCGAGGGTGCGGCGCAGTCCGGCCAGCTTGTCGCGGTGCGGGGTGTGCACGAGGGCGGGCAGGCCGTGGTCGGCGGCGAGCTGCAACTGGGCGGCGAGGGCGGCGTCCTCGGCGGGTGTCATGGAGTCGTAGCCGATCTCGCCCACGGCCACGACGCCGTCCTTGACGAGATAGCGCGGCAGCTCGTCCAGGACGGGGGCGCAGCGCGGGTCGTTGGCCTCCTTGGGGTTGAGGGCCAGGGTGCAGTGGTGGGCGATGCCGTGCTGGGCGGCCCGGAACGGCTCCCAGCCGAGCAGGGAGTCGAAGTAGTCGTAGAAGCTGGCGGGCGAGGTGCGCGGCTGTCCGAGCCAGAAGGACGGCTCGACGACGGCGCGCACCCCCGCGGCGTACATGGCCTCGTAGTCGTCGGTGGTGCGGGAGGTCATATGGATGTGCGGGTCGAAGATGCGCATCAGGACTCCTCGCGGGTCAGGGCGCGGGTGGGGGCCGTCGTGGCGGTCGGGGACGTCGCGGCTGTCCGGGACGTCAGGGCCAGTACGCGGTCGAGATCGGCGGGCACGGGACGGCCGGCGGCGGTGCGCTCCCTGGCGTAGTCGGTGAGCATGCGGGCCAGCTCGGCGTCCCCGCGCGCCCGGCGCTCCCATGCGGCGACGGCGGTGAGCGGGACGCCGGTGAACAGGCACTTGAGCACGGCCTGCCGCCAGCTGTGCGGCGAGAGGTGGCGGGCGGCGTACGGGCCGACGGCGGCGGCCACGAGCCGGGTGTCATTGGTCCGCAGGGCGTCCTCGACGAGCGGGACGGCGTCCGAGGCGTCGAGACGGAGATGCGGCAGCGCGAGGAGGACTGCGCGGCGCTCGGCGCCGGTGCCCTGCGCGTACAGCCTCGCGGCGGTCGGCGCGTCCACGGCGGCGGCGTGGAGGAGCAGGATGCGGGCGGCGTCGGGGAGGTCGTGGGGGAGGTCCTGGGGGTGGGGTCGTCGGAGGCGGGTCGAGCGCTCCGGACGTGGCGGCCCGCGGAGGCGAAGTCCAGCTCCCAGCGGGCGGGGCCGGAGACGGGAGCGGAGTCGGAGCCGGAATCGTCCCCCTGGGGCCCGGTTTTCGCCGCCTCCGTCAGGGCCCTGTCCAGCCAGGCGCGCCCTGCCTCGTCCAGTCGCCGCTCCACGGCGGCGCGCAGCTCGGTCGGGGTCAGCATCGGACGCCTCCCTCGATCGCGGCCCGTTCGGCGTCCTGGAGGAAGCGCAGGGAGGTGCGGGCCAGTTCGGGGCCGGCGTGGGAGTGACGGGGCAGTTCGACACCGACGAGCCCCCGGTACCCGGCGGCGTACAGCGCCTCCAGGACCGGCGGGAAGTCGATCTCCCCCTCGCCGAACGGCAGATGCTCGTGCACCCCGCGCCGCATGTCCTCGATCTGCACATGCCGCACCCAGGGCGCCGCCGCGCGCACGCACTCGGCGGGCGGGTCGGGCTCCAGGCACTGGCAGTGGCCGATGTCGAGGGTGAGACCGAGGGCTGCCGGATCGCCGAGCGCCGTGCGCAGCCGGTGGAATCCGGCGAGGTCGGCGAGGAGATGCCCCGGCTCCGGCTCGATCGCGAGGGCCACACCCGCCGCCTCGGCGGCGACGACCACCGGCTCGAGGGCGTCCGCGAGCCGCCGCCACGCCGTCTCCTCGGACTCGCCGGGCGGCAGCACCCCGCTGAAGCCGTGCACGGCCGGTGCCCCGAGGTCGGCCGCCACCCGTACGGCCCGCAGCAGCAGATCGACACGGGCGCCGCGGGCCTCGGGGTCCGGGTCGAGCAAGGTGGGGTGGTGCTTGCGCCGGGCGTCGAGAACGTACCGGGCGCCGGTCTCGATCGCGACGCCGAGGCCGAGCCGCTCGAGGTCGCGGGCGACGCGGCCGGTGCGGGAGGCGAGGTCCGGGGCGAGCGGGTCGAGATGCATATGGTCGAGGGTCAGCGAGACGCCGTCGTAGCCGAGGTCGGCGAGGAGGGCGAGGGCGTCGGTCAGGCGGAGGTCGGTCAGGCCGTTGGTGCCGTAGGCGAAGCGCAGGGGTTCCGGGCGGGGACGGCTCATGTCGCGCTGACCTTTCTCGACAGCCGTCGGGCGACGGGCATCAGCGCGAGCAACCCCGCCGCCGTCCGGTGCGCCCCGGCGCGGGAGGCGAGCACGGCCTGAAGCGGGATCATCGCGCGGATGCCGCTGCCGACGGCGCGCTGGAGGAAGTACGGGGAGGGATTGAGCGCGGCATGCGCCAACGGCCGGGCGACCGTGGCCACATACCCGCCCGCGAGCACGGCCCCGGCGACGGCCGCGAAGCGGCTGGCCGCCGCGCCGGGCGAGGCGATGGTCAGGGGCAACCCTGCCCCGGCACGCGGCCCGCCCGGCGGACCGCCACCGGTGGCCGCCGTAACGAGCCGCCTCGCCGGACTGCCGCGCCCTGCCCGTACGCCCTTGCCCCGCGCGAGCTCGTGGGCAACGGCGGCCGTGGTGCCCTGGACGACGGCCGCCGGACTGGGCACGGCGGTCCTGGCCGAGGCGGCCGCCCGGACCGTGGCCGCCGCGCTCCGGCTCCACCCGTTGGCCGGGGCCCGGCCAACGGCGCCGCCGGCAACCGGACCGCGCCCCGAGGCAGCCCCACTACCGAGCGCCGCACGTACGGCAGGGGCGCGGCGCGGGACCCACCGCGGATCAAGTCGGTTGCCTTGGCCCGAAGAAGCCGGGGCGGGCAGGGCCCTGGCGAGTCGCCGAGCCGGACCACCGCGGCGCAACCCCGTGCGGGAGAGCTCCCTGGCGAGGGCCGCCGTGGCGCCTCCGGCCGCCAGGCCACCTGGCATGGTGGTGTCATGCGCAGCCGCGAGCGGTGCACGGTGGCCTGCGGCGGGGGCCGGGCGTCTGGTCGCGGCCCAGGCGATCGCCGTGCCCACCGCGAGGGCACCGAGAGGGGCCGCCGAGGAGCCGCCGACGGCCTCCCGGCGGGAGACCGTGGTCACCGCGAGGGTGTGGGCGCCCAGGAGGGCGGCCGGGGCAGGGCGGAGCGCACGGCGGCGGGGGCGGAGGCGGTGGCGCCGAGGAGGAGGTCCAGCGCGCGGGCGGCGGCCATGGCGGGCGGGCCCGCGGGGGTGTTCTTCAGCCCCAGGTCGTACGCCCACACCGTGCCCGCCAGGGCCGTCGCCGTGGTGAGGGCCGGGCGGCCCGCGGCGGCGGCGCAGAGCAGCCCGGCGACGGTCAGCCCGGTCGCGGCGGTCAGCGCGGCGCCCGGGGCGATACGGCCCGACGGCAGCGGGCGGCCGGGGCGTTCCACGGCGTCGATGTCCCGGTCCGCCCAGTCGTTGAGCGCCATGCCCGCCTCGTAGAGGCACAGCGACGAGCAGACCGCGAGCGCGGTGCCCCGGTTGGGGCCGCACCGGGCCGCGGCCGCGCCCGCCAGGGCGTCACCGGGCACGGTGAACAGGGCCGATACCCGGAGCAGTTCGGCCCAGTCGCCCCAGTTCCCCCAGCCCCCACGCTCCGCCGCCGCCCGCGTCATGAGCGGCCCCGCAGCCGTCCGGCGAGGCCGACCAGCGCCGCGTACTGGTCGGCGAGGGCGGCCGGGCCGCCGTCCGGGTCCTTGAAGTAGAAGCCGAGTTCGGGGAGCGGCCCGGCCAGGCCGATCTCGTGGGCGCGGGCGGTCAGCCGGGCCAGGTCGAGGACGAGCGGTGCGGCGAGCGCCGAGTCGCAGCCCTGCCAGATGGTCTGCAGAACCATCCGGGAGCCGAGGAAGCCCTCGAAGGCGACGTGGTCCCACGCGGTCTTCCAGTCGCCGAGCGCGGGCACGTTGTCGATGTGCAGCTCACCGTCGGGGAGTTCGCCGAGGGTGTCGGAGAGGACCCGCGCCTTCCCGGCGTTCTTGGCCGCCGCGGCGCCCGGGTCGGCGAGGGCGGCGCCGTCGCCGCCACCGAGGAGGTTCGTACCGGACCAGCTCCGTACGGCCAGCGCCCGCTGCGCGAACATCGGCGCGAGGACGGACCGCAGCAGCGTCTGCCCGGTCTTGCCGTCGCGCCCCGCGTACGGCAGCCCGGATCGCTCGGCGCGCTCGCGCAACCGGGGGTGGTGGAGCCCGGTGGAGGGGGTGAAGTTGACGTACGGGCATCCGGCGCGCAGCGCGGCGGCGGCGTAGAGGGAGCTGGGCGGCAGGGTCCCGGGGTCCTCCGGGGCCGCTTCGGTGGAGGCGACGTTGACGACGACGGCGCGGGCCAGCCCGTGCGTGCGGAGGAAGTCGGTGAGGTCGGCGGCGAAGGCCGCGATCAGTTCCTCCTCACCGCGGCCGTCGCCGGGCTGCGGCCCGCCGGGGCGGACGGCCGCGGCGGCGGCGGCGAGTTCCGCGCGTACGGCGGCGGGCAGCCCATACGGCAGCACCCCGTCGGCGGCCAGCGCCTCGGCCCGCTTGGGCAGCGGGGTCGTGGCGGTGTCATGGCCGCCGAAGACGAGGTCGGCGAGCGCGGGAAGGCCGCTGTCCACGAACGGCGCGGTCTCGGTGACCATTCCGGTCGCCGGCTGCAACCCCCCGGCGACGGCGGCACAGCCCGCCACGGCGGTGGTGGCGACGGAGCCGCGCGCGCCGATGAGCCAGACCCCCGTACGGGGTGCGTCGCGGGGTGGGGTGATGTCGTCGGGGCGGGTGGTCACTGGCTGCCTCCCGGGTGGGCGTGGGTTGCGCATGTGGTTCGGGTGCCGCGCGTTGGCGTTCGCGGCGGCGGTACGTGGGCGGCGCCGGTTCGCTCGTGTCGTACGGGAGTCGGGGGCGGATGGGTCGAGGCCGAGGTCGGGTGGTCGAGGTCAGGTGGTCGGGGTCAGGTGGTCGGGGCGGACGGGTCGGGGGCGGGCGGGTCGGGGGCGGGCGGGTCGGGGGCGGGCGGGTCGGGGGCGGGCGGGTCGGGGCGCGGAGCCCTCGTGCGGTCGGGAGCTCCCCGCGAAGTCCCGGGGCCACCGGTCCACCGGGCCCGGGCCCCCGGCCCGGAGCCCCGGGGTGGCCGGGACCGGGACGGGCGGCCCGGGCAGACCCCAGCCCGAGGGCCGGAGCCGGGGCCGGTGGGCCCCGGACTCCTGCCCCCGGGTGGGTGGTTGAGGTGGCGGCGGGAAGGAGGCGGCGTACTCCTGCCCGCCGCCACGCCGCCCCCACGGCTCCCCTCGGGCCGTCGGGACGGCGAACCGGGGCCGCGCCTAGCGGTGGTGGTGGCCGCCGCCCCTCACCGGCAGGTCCTTGACGCGGATGTTGCGGAAGGAGACCTCGTCCCCGTCCCCGTGGTTCTGGATGCCGACGTAGCCCTGGAGCAGGCTGCGCGCCGGGTCGGGGTTGGTGAAGTCGTTGATCTGCACGCCGTTCAGCCAGATCCGCAGCCGTTCGCCCTCGACCCGGATCTCATAGGTGTTCCACTCCCCGGCGGGTTCAGCGCCGCGTCCCGCTTGGCGAGGTCGGCGGACTGGAAGCCGTAGACCGAGCCGGTGGTGTGATCGGGGGTGTCGGTGGCGTCGATCTGCACCTCGTAGCCGTTGTCGACCGCCGACCAGGGGTCGTCGGAGGGCGGGAAGCCCACGAAGACGCCGGAGTTGTCGTCGCCCGCCATCTTCCAGTCCAGCTTGAGCGAGTACGCGTGCAGCTCGCGCGCCTCGTACCAGAGCATGCCCATGCCGCCGGTGGAGGTCAGGGTCCCGGTGGCCGGGTCGAGGGTGAACGCGCCGGGGCCCGCCTGCTTCCAGCCCGCCGTGGAACTGCCGTCGAACAGGCTCTGGTAGCCCTGTTCGGGGCGGCAGTCGGCGTGCGCGGCACCGGTGGCGTAGCGGATGCCGCCGAGCAGGTGCCGGCGGAAGGCGGGGTCGGCGTAGGACTCCTTGGTATGGCCGAAGCCGGTGTAGAAGGCGCGGCCGCCCTGGTACTCCTGGCACCACGCGATCGGGTGGTCCTCGCCCATCGAGCCGCCCTGGTAGGAGGACTCGTCGAGGGTGGCGAGGACGTGGGCCCGCTCGCGGGGGTTGGTGCGGTAGTTGTACCACTCGTCGGTACGGTCCCAGGTGGCGCCCAGGTGCGCGGTGGCGGGGTGGGCGCGGTCCTCCACGTCCACGGTGGCGGGCTGGATGGCGGGGTGGGACTGGAAGTACGCGCCGGCCAGGCCGCCGTAGAACGCCCAGTCGTACTCGGTGTCGGCGGCGGCGTGCACACCGACGTAGCCGCCACCGGCCTGGATGTAGCCCTCGAAGGCGGACTGCTGGGTGGCGTCGAGGACATCGCCGGTGGTGGAGAGGAAGACCACCGCGTCGTAGCGGGCGAGGTTGTCGGGGCTGAAGGCGGCCGGGTCCTCGGTGGCGTCGACGGCGAATCCGCCCTGGGCGCCGAGGTCCTGGATGGCGGCGATGCCGTCAGGAATGGAGTCGTGGCGGAAGCCCGCGGTCTTGGAGAAGACCAGGACGCGGTCGTCTTCGGCCGCGGGCGAGGGCGTGGCGGACGCCGCGGGGAGGGCCACGGCGGCGAGCAGGAGTGCGGCCGCCACGACCGCGATCCGCCCGGTGGCACGGGTCGTACCCGTTGTACGCGTCGCACGGGCCGTACGGGTCGTCCCAAAGGCGCGGGAAGCGCGCGGGAGAGGGAAACGCCGTCTCGGTCCGGACGGTGTGGGGGAAAGGTGCGAGTCCATAAGCGTGGGGCTCCTTGTTCCCGGACCCCGGGGCCGGGGGCGGCCCGACGGCCGCCCCCGGCGCCGGTCGTCAGCCGGTGCCGATGGTGAAGTCGTCCACGTCGAAGAGCGCTCCCGCGCCGCCGGTGAACACCAGGTAGAGCTTGGTGGTCTCGGCCGGCGGGTTCTGCAGTGGCGTCGTGACGTCCTGGAAGGTCTCCCAGTCGCCGGTCACCGGCACGGTGGCGCTGCCGAGCAGCGTGCCCGTCGGGGATCCCGCGCGGACCTCCAGCGTGCCGCCGGCGCCCGCGGAGGAGACGCGTGCGGTGAAGTCCTTGGCATTGGCGAGCAGGTAGGGGGTAAAGGCGATCCAGTCCCCGTTCTCGATGTTGCCGACCGTCTTGCCGCCGTTGGCCGGGGTGTGGTTGATCACATCGACGCCCTGGGAGTCGCCGTAGTGCTCGGCCTGGCGGTGCTTGGGCTGGACGATGTTCTGGTCGTGGGTGGTCAGCGGCGGCTGGCCGCCCGCGCCCTGGTCGGTGTACTCGGCGTCGAAGACCCCGAAGATGTTGGCGTTGGGGTCGTGCTCGCTGTCGGCGGACGTCTGGAGGGTTCCCTCGCAGCCATTGGCCGAGGTGATCGGGTGGCCGTGGCTGTCGTGGCCGAGGATGTGGGTGACCTTCACCTTGGAGCAGTCGACCGTGCCGTCCTCGGGGTCGGTCACGGTCACCTTGAACGGCACCTTGTCGCCGAAGGTGAACAACTGGCCGTCACCGGGCAGTTCCAGGGTCACCTTCGGTGCGGTGTTGCCGACGGTGACATGGGCACTGGCGGTGCCGGTGAGCCCGCCGCGGTCGGTGGCGGTCACCGTCGCGGTGTAGGTGCCGTTCTTCTCATAGGTGTGGGAGGGGTTCTGCTCGGTGGAGGTGGCGCCGTCTCCGAAGTCCCACGCGTAGCTGAGCCGGTCGCCGTCGGCGTCGGTGGCCTTGGCGGTGAACTCGGTGGTCAGCGGGGCCTGGCCGCTGGTCACCGAGGCGCTCGCCTCGACGATGGGGGCGTGGCCGCCGGTGGCGTTCTCGATCCGGAACAGGGCGGAGTTCTCGTCGCCGTTGAAGTAGCCGGTGCCGTAGTCCAGGACGTACAGGGCGCCGTCCGGGCCGAAGGCCATGTCCATCACTTGGGTGCCGGACCACGGGAAATCGTTGATCTTCTGGACGGTGCCGTCGGTGCCCTGCTCGATCCGCTTGATCCAGCGGCGGCCGAACTCGCCCGCGAAGAAGTTCCCGTCGTAGCTCTCGGGGAACTTCACCGGGGAGTCCAGCGAGGCGTCGTAACGGTAGACCGGGCCGCCCATCGGGGACTCAGAGCCGTTGCCGAACTCGGGCACCGAAGCGCCGTCGTAGGGGATCCACGCCTCCTGGGCGGGCGGCAGGTCGGTCAGGCCCGTGTTGTGCGGGGAGGTGTTCTTCGGGGCGGCGCAGTCGAAGGCGGAGCCGGAGGCGCCGGTGGCGAAGTCGTAGTCGACGTAGGCGTCGTTCTTGCCGGTGCAGTACGGCCAGCCGAAGTTGCCCGCCTTGGTCACCCGGGCGAACTCCACCTGCCCGCCGGGGCCGCGCTTCGGGTCGGCGGCGCCCGCGTCCGGTCCGTAGTCGCCGACGTAGACGGTGCCGGTGGGCTTGTCGACGCTCAGCCGGAAGGGGTTACGGAAGCCCATCGCGTAGATCTCGGGCCGGGTCTTGTCGGTGCCCGGCGCGAAGAGGTTGCCGTCCGGGACGGTGTACGAGCCGTCGTCGGCGACCTTGATGCGCAGGATCTTGCCGCGCAGGTCGTTGGTGTTGGCGGCCGAGCGCTGGGCGTCGTAGGCCGGGTTGCGGTCGGACCGCTCGTCGATGGGCGAGTAGCCGTCGGAGGCGAACGGGTTGGTGTCGTCGCCGGTGGACAGGTACAGATTGCCCTGTGCGTCGAAGTCGATGTCACCGCCGACGTGGCAGCAGATGCCGCGGGAGGTGGGGACCTCCAGCACCTTCTTCTCGCTGGCCAGGTCGAGGGTGCCGTCGGTCTTCAGCACGAATCGGGACAGCCGGTTGAGGCCGTCGAACTTGGCGAAGTCCGCCGGGGTGCCGTTGTCGGGCGCGTCGCCGGCGGGGGTGTCCAGCGGCGGGGCGTAGTACAGGTAGATCGCGCGGTTGTCGCTGAACCCCGGGTCGACGCCGACGCCTTGGAGCCCTTCCTCGTCGTGGGTGTAGACCGGGATCTTCCCCGCGACCGTGGTGTTGCCGCCCGCGTCCGTCAGCCGCAGGGTGCCGTCGCGGGAGGTGTGCAGCACCGAACGGTCGGGGAGCACCGCCAGGGTCATCGGCTCGCCCATCTCGGGCTCGCCCTTGGCGAGGGTGACCTGCTGGAACTCCTCGGCGGCCGGGGCCGGTTGATCCGCGCCCGCCGGCGGAGCGGTGAGCGCGAGCCCCGCGCCGACGAGCAGGGCGCTCGTGACGAGCGCGAGGGGCCCGCGCAGTCGAAGCCTTTTCCTGTGCACGCTGATCCTCCGTGGAAAGAGGGGGGTGTACGGGCGGGCCGTCAGGCCGCCGTGACTGGCACAGGCGCGCGCCGTCGCGCCGGGATGACCGGTCCGGGGCGAGGGGCCCCTATGTGACCGGTACATCTCAAGGACCGTAGCGGTGTTTGTCCGGTCCGGAAACCCCTTTGACGCAAAGTAACCCCTGCTTCATCCACGGGCAGGACAAAGCTGGGTGGGGGCGCGGTGTGCGGTCCCCCACCCAGGGGCCCTTCGGGCGGGTCCTCGATCGCCGGACGGGCCGGGCTACTTCTCCCCGCCTCCGAAGGCCGCGTCGAACGACGCCGTCGGCGGGTCGAAGTCGAAGTGCTTCAGCCGGGCCAGCGCCTCGGGGGCGCCGGTGAGCCGGTCCATCCCGGCGTCCTCCCATTCGACCGACACCGGACCGTCGTAGCCGATCGAGCGCAGCATCCGGAACACGTCCTCCCACGGCACATCGCCGTGGCCCGCCGAGACGAAGTCCCAGCCGCGGCGGGGATCGCCCCAGGGAAGATGGGAGCCGAGGCGTCCGTTGCGGCCGTCCAGCCGCTTCCGGGCCTCCTTGCAGTCGACGTGGTAGATCCGGTCCCGGAAGTCCCACAGGAAGCCGACCGGGTCCAGGTCCTGCCAGACGAAGTGGCTGGGGTCGAAGTTGAGCCCGAAGGCGGGGCGGTGGCCGAGCGCCTCCAGGGCCTGGTGGGTGGTCCAGTAGTCGTAGGCGATCTCGCTGGGGTGCACCTCGTGGGCGAAGCGCACGCCCTCGGCGTCGAAGACGTCGAGGATCGGGTTCCAGCGCTCGGCGAAGTCCTCGTAGCCCCGCTCGATCATCCCCGGCACCACCGGCGGGAACATCGCCACCAGATGCCAGATGGAGGAGCCGGTGAAGCCGATGACGGTACGGACCCCGAAGGCGGCCGCGGCGCGGGCGGTGTCGGCCATCTCCGCGGCGGCCCGCTGCCGGACGCCCTCGGCCTCGCCGTCGCCCCAGATCCGGCCCGGCAGGATGGCCTTGTGGCGTTCGTCGATGGGCGAGTCGCACACGGCCTGGCCGACCAGATGGTTGGAGATGGCGAAGCACTTCAGGCCGTACTTCTCCAGCAGGCTGTGGCGCCCGTCCAGATAGCCGGGCTCGCCGAGCGCCCGGTCCACCTCGAAGTGGTCGCCCCAACAGGCCAGTTCCAGGCCGTCGTAACCGAAGTCGCGGGCCAGCCGGCAGACCTCCTCCAGGGGAAGGTCGGCCCACTGGCCGGTGAAGAGCGTGAAGGGTCTGGGCATTCCGGCCTCCTGTCTCAGACGGGTACGGGGGTGTAGACGCAGTTCTTCTCCGCGCTCTCCTCGACGGCGGCGAGCACCCGCTGCACCTGCAGGCCGTCCTCGAAGGACGGCTCAGGTCCGGTCCCCTCGGCGACCGCGAGCACCATGTCCCGCGCCTGGTGGACGAAGGTGTGCTCGTAGCCGAGGGCGTGGCCCGGCGGCCACCACGCGTCCAGGTAGGGGTGCTCGGGCTCGGTCACCAGGATCCGGCGGAAGCCGGAGTCGGCGGCGGGCTCGGTGTGATCGTGGAAGGACAGCTCGTTGAGCCGTTCCAGATCGAAGGCGAGCGAGCCGTGATCGCCGTTGAGCTCGATCCTGAGCGAGTTCTTACGGCCCGCGGCGAACCGGCTGGCCTCGAACGAGGCCACCGCGCCGGAGCCGAACCGCCCGGTGAACAGCGCCGCGTCATCGACCGTCACCGGTCCGCGGGCCGCCCCGCCCGCCCCGGAGCCGCCGAGCCCCGCCACCGCACCGGCGGGCAGCGGCCGCTCCCGGATGAACGTCTCGGTCAGCGCCGAGACGCCGATCAGCCGCTCCCCCGCCAGATACTGCGCCAGGTCGACGATGTGCGAGCCCAGGTCGCCGAGTGCCCCGGAGCCCGCGTACTCCCGCCGCAGCCGCCACACCAGGGGGAACTCCGGGTCGACGATCCAGTCCTGCAGATAGGTGACCCGTACGTGCCGCAGCACGCCGAGCCGCCCCTGCGCCACCATCCGGCGGGCGTACGCGATGGCGGGCGCGCGGCGGTAGTTGAAGCCGACCATCGCCACCTGTCCGCGCTCCCGTGCCCGGCGCGCCGCCTCCACCATGGCCTGCGCCTCGGTCACGGAGTTGGCGAGCGGCTTCTCGCACAGCACGTGCTTGCCCGCCTCCAGGGCCGCGATGGCGATCTCGGCATGGCTGTCGCCGGGGGTGCAGACGTCCACGAGCTGCACATCGTCCCGGGCGATCATCGACCGCCAGTCGGTCTCGGCCGCCGCCCAGCCGTGCCGGTCCGCGGCGGCCCGCACGGCGTCCGCGTCGCGCCCGCAGATGGCGGACATCACGGGGCGCGTGGGCAGGTCGAAGACACGGCCGACGGTACGCCAGCCCTGGGAGTGTGCGGCGCCCATGAAGGCGTAACCGACCATGCCGACGCCGAGCGTCTTCGCTTCAGGACTTTCCATGGGACTCCTTCTGACGATCGCAAACCGACGCGAGGTGGGGGGTCTGGCCCTCCAGCGGGCTCAGCTGAATCCCGTGGGGAGGTATTCGTCCACGTTGTCCTTGGTGACGACAGCGGAGTAGAGGGTGAGGGAGGCCGGGATCTCCAGCTCCGCGAGGCCACCGACGCCCTTGCCCTGGCCGAGCGCGCGGGCGAGGTCGATGGCGGAGGCGGCCATGGTCGGCGGGTAGAGCACGGTGGCCTTCAGCACGGTGTTGTCGGCCTTGATGGCGTCCATGGCGTGCTTGGCGCCCGCGCCGCCGACCATGAGGAAGTCATCGCGCCCGGCCTGCTTGATGGCGCGCTCGGCGCCGACGCCCTGGTCGTCGTCGTGGTTCCACAGGGCGTCGAAGTCGGAGTGGGCCTGGAGGAGCTGGGCCATCTTCGACTGGCCCGACTCGACGGTGAACTCGGCGGCCTGGCGGCCGACCTTCTTGATGTTCGGGTAGTTCTTCAGGGCGTCGTTGAAGCCCGCGGTGCGCTGCCGGGTCAGCTCCAGGTTGTCGATCCCGGCCAGCTCGATGACCTTGGCGTTCTTCTTGTCCTTGAGCTGCTCGCCGATGTAGTGCCCGGCGTTGAGGCCCATGCCGTAGTTGTCGCCGCCGATCCAGCAGCGGTACGCCTGCGGCGAGGCGAAGACGCGGTCGAGGTTGACGACCGGGATGCCCGCCCGCATCGCCTTGAGCCCGACCTGGGTCAGCGCCTTGCCGTCGGCCGGCAGGATGACCAGGACGTCGACCTTCTTGTTGATGAGGGTCTCGATCTGCCCGATCTGCTGGGCGGTGTCGTTGGAGCCCTCGGTGATCTCCAGCGTGACGTCCTTGTACTCCTTGGCGCGCCGCTTGGCCTGCTCGTTGATGGCGTTGAGCCAGCCGTGGTCGGCCTGGGGCCCGGCGAAGCCGATGGTGACCGCCTTACCGGGCTTGTCATTGGCGGTGTTCGCGGCCTGTTTGCTGTTCTCGTCGCTGTCGTTGTTCTCGTTGCTGGTACACCCGGCGGCGAACATCGCGCCCGCCGCGGCGGTGCCCAGGAGCAGGTTTCTGCGGCTGGTGGGGGAGGAGCTCTGTGGGAACCTCATGGCGTCGAACGACCCTTCTGTACCAGGACGGCGGCGACGATGATCGCGCCCTTGGCGATCTGCTGGACATCGCTCTGAAGGTTGTTCAGGGCGAACAGATTGGTGATGGTGGTGAAGACGAGGACGCCGAGGACGGAGCCGGTGATGGTGCCGCGGCCGCCGCTGAGCAGCGTGCCGCCGATGATCGCGGCGGCGATGGCGTCGAGTTCGTACAGGTTGCCGTTGGTGTTCTGGCCGGAGCCGGTGAGGACGACCAGCATGAAGGCGGCGACACCGCAGCACAGCCCGGAGAGCAGATACAGCATCAGCCGCTGGCGTTTGACGTCGATGCCCGCGAGCCGGGCCGCCTCCGCGTTGCCGCCGATGGCGACGGTGCGCCGGCCGAAGGTGGTGCGGTTGAGCACCAGCCAGCCGAGGACCGTGACGGCGGCGAAGATGAGCACCAGCGGCGGTATGCCGAGGACGTAGGAGTCCGGGAGCCCGAGGTCCAGGACCGGGTCGACGGTGACGACCTGGGTCCTGCCGTCGCTGATCTGCAGGGCGAGACCGCGGGCGGAGGCGAGCATCGCGAGGGTGGCGATGAACGGGACCATCCCGCCGTACGCGATGAGCACCCCGTTGACCAGTCCGCAGCCGAGCCCCACCAGGACCGCGCAGAGCAGGATGCCGCCGAGTCCGTACTCCTGGGTGGCGATCGTGGTGGCCCACACCGAGGCGAGGGCGACCATCGCGCCGACCGACAGATCGATGCCGCCGCTGGTGATGACGAAGGTCACACCGACGGTGACGACGCCGATGACGGATGCCTGGGTGAGCACGAGCTGGAGGTTGTCGGTGCTGAGGAACTCATCGGGCTTGGTGAAGCCGCCGACGGCGATCAGCACCGCCAGCACCCCGACGAGGGAGAGGTTGCGCAGGTCGGCCAGGCGCCGCAGCCTGCTCAGCGGATCGGTGCCGGTGCGGCCGGCCGGCGGTTTGCCAACCGGGCCGGCCGTCAGCGTGGCGCCCGCGCCCGGCACCGGGGCGGGGTCGGCCGGGGGGCTGGACGCCGGCGTGCTCCCGGGTGAGTTCACGACGGGCTCCCTTCCATGACGAGATCGAGGACGCGGTGCTCGTCCAGCTCCCGCGCGGGCGCCGTATGGACGACGCGGCCCTCGCGGAGCACCAGCACCCGGTCGGCGAGGCCCAGGACTTCGGGCAGTTCGCTGGAGACGAGAAGGACGGCCATGCCGTCGTCGGCGAGTCGGCGGATCACGGCGTACAACTCGGCGCGGGCGCCGACGTCCACCCCGCGCGTCGGCTCGTCCAGCAGCAGCACCCGACAGCCGCGCAGCAGCCAGCGGGCCAGTACGGCCTTTTGCTGATTGCCGCCGGACAGGGTGCGCACCGGCCGCTCCGGGTCGTCGGGGTGCAGCGAGAGGTCGCGTACGCACCGGCGGGCCGCCGCCCGCTCCGCGCCGCGGTCCACCCACCCGGCGCGGGAGAAGCGGGGCAGCGAGGAGACCGAGACATTGCGGGTGACGGACTCCAGCATCAGCAGCGCCTGCGCCTTGCGCTCCTCGGGGGCGAGCCCGAGCCCGGCGCGCACGGCGGCGGTCACGCTGCCGGGGCGCAGCGCGCGGCCGTCCACCAGGACCCGGCCCGAGGTGGGACGGCGGGCGCCGTAGACGCTCTCCAGGATCTCGGACCGCCCGGAGCCGACGAGCCCGGCGAGCCCGACGATCTCGCCGGGCGCCACCTCGAGGTCGATCGGTTCGAACTCCCCCGCCCGGCCGAGGTTCTCCAGCCGCAGCACGGGCTCCGCGCTCGCGGCCGGAGGCGCCGTGGTGCGGCGCGGGAACGCGTACTCCACGTCCCGGCCCGTCATCAGGGCCACCACCTCACGGGTCGGGGTGGTGCGGGCGGACAGCCCGCGGGCCGCGGCGCGGCCGTCCTTGAGCACGGTGACCCGGTCGCCGATCCGGCGGATCTCCTCCAGCCGGTGCGAGATGTACACGACGGCGACCCCGGCGGCGGTGAGATCGCCGACAATGCGGAAGAGGTTGTCGACCTCGTCGGGGTCGAGGGCCGCGGACGGCTCGTCCATCACGATGAGCTGGACGTCGTGGGAGAGCGCGCGGGCCATCGAGACGATCTGCTGCCCGGCCGCGGACAGCTCCCCGACCAGCCGTCCCGGGTCGATCTCGGGATGCCCGAGCCGGGCCAGGAGCGCGGCGGCGGCGGTGCGGGCCGCACGGGAGCGGACGAAACCGGCGGTGGCCATCTCATGGCCGAGGAAGACGTTCTCGGCGACGGACAGCCCCTCCACCAGGTCGAGTTCCTGGTAGATGGTGGCGATCCCCAGCCGCATGGCGGCGATGGGCGACTTGAGGGTGACCGGTGCGCCCCGCCAGAGGATCTCGCCGCTGTCGGGCTGATGCGCCCCGGCGATCACCTTGATCAGGGTGGACTTGCCCGCCCCGTTCTGGCCGAGCAGACAGTGCACCTCGCCCGCTTCGACATCGAGGTCGACGCCGTCCAGGGCCCGTACGCCGGGGAAGGACTTGGTGATCGCGGACATGGTGAGGAGCGGGCGCGGGTCGGGTGGTGCCGGTGCCATGGCTGGCCTCCTCGGCGGGTTCGCTCGATGCGGTGCGGGTCGCTGGGCGTGCCGGAGCCGCTGCGGGCGGCGGGGCGTGATGTGGGGCTGGGTGGAGCGCTGATGTGGTGCCGTGGTGGGGCGCGGGGCGCGCCGGGGTACGGTGCGCCGCCACGGTGGTGCCGGGTGGTGCGGCTCGGTGGTGCCCTGGGGTTGCGGCTCGGTGGTGCCCGGGTGGTGCGGCTCAGTGGTGCCGGTCGTGCGGCTCATGCCTCGACATGGCGTATGCCGAGGGGCGGTGCGGGTGCCGTGCTGCTGCGCTGTGCCGAGGTACGGACCGGCCGTGGCCGGGCTGGATCAGGCCGTCAGGCCGGGGAGAAGAGGTGGTCGCTGATCAGGCGGGCCGCGCCGGTGACCCCGGCGGCCGGGCCGAGTTCGCCCAGCACGATGGGGAGGTTGCCGGTGGCCAGGGGCAGGGACTGGCGGTAGACCTGGGTCCGTATGGCGGCGAGCAGCGTATGGCCGAGCCCGGTGACACCGCCGCCGATGACCACCAGACCGGGGTTGAAGAAGCTGACGAGCCCGGCGATGACCTGGCCCGTACGGGTGCCGCCCTCCCTGATGAGGTCCAGGGCGGTCGCGTCGCCCGCCGACGCCGCCGCCGCGACGTCCGTGGCGGCGAGGCTGCCCACCTCCTCCAGCCGGGCGGCGAGTTCGGCGGACCGGCCGTCGCGGGCGGCCGCCTCGGCGTCGCGGGCCAGTGCCGCGCCACCGAAGTACGCCTCCAGACAGCCGTGGTTGCCGCAGGCACAGGGGCGGCCGTCGGGTTCGGCCTGGATGTGGCCGATGTCACCCGCGCTGCCCGTCGTACCGCGGTAGACCTCACCGCCGACGACGATCCCGCAGCCGATACCGGTGCCGATCTTCACGCAGAGGAAGTCCTTGACGGAACGGGCGACTCCGGCGTGCTGCTCCCCCATCGCCATGAGGTTCACATCGTTGTCGACCATCACCGGGCAGCCCAGCTCCTGGCTGAGCGCCTCCCGTACGGGGAAGCCGTCCCACCCCGGCATGATCGGCGGCGCCACCGGCACGCCCTCGGGGAACCGCACGGGGCCGGGCACTCCTATGCCCGCCCCGTCGAACCCCTCGGCCACCCCGGAGGCCCGGAGCTTCGCGGCCATGTCCAGCACCTGCTCGAAGACCGCGACCGGTCCCTCGCGCACATCCATGGGCTGGTTGAGATGGCCGAGAATCTCCAGTTCGGCATTGGTCACCGCGACGTCCACGGAGGTGGCGCCGATGTCGACGCCGAGCAGCCGCAGCCCGGGCGCGAGCCGGATGTTGTGCGAGCGCCGGCCACCGCGCGAGGCCGCGAGCCCGTCCGCGGCCACCAGCCCGGTCTCCAGCAGCCGGTCGATCTCCACGGCGAGCTTCGAACGCGAGAGGTCGATCTGATCGCCCAGCTGAGCACGGGAGTTGGGGCCACCGTCGCGCAGCAGGCGGAGCAGTCGCGCCTGATGCGCGTTCGCCGGTCGTGCCGTCATGCGCCTCACGCTGCCCTCCCGCCGTCATCGGCATTCACGTCACCGGGCTTTCACGGGGAACGTAGCAGCGGTTGTCGGGGGTGGGAAGAACTTGCGCCGCAATTGGCTACGACTTTCTCCTGTCGCAGGACAAAGCCGAGTTGATTTCGGGACACCACGGAGAGACAGCGGCTCGGGAGCGCGGGACCGGCGAAAGGGTTCGGCCACTGCGACCACTACGATCGGCGGTCATGGAGATAGCGGCGTACGTCTTGCTCGTGGCCCTCGTTTTGCAGTACTCGCTGCTGGAGTCGAGGATCAAGAAGATCCAGCGCAGGGCGGACCGTATCGAGCACAAGCTGGACCTGATCCTCGACCACCTGGACATCGAGGTGGTCGGGCCCGACCTGCGGCGGGTGACGGCCCTGCTGCGGGAGGGCAAGAAGGTCGAGGCCATCAAGGCCTACCGGCAGCTCACCGACGCCGGCTTGAAGGAGGCCAAGGAGGCGGTCGAGCGCATCGACGCCACTCGGGGATGACGCCGCCCGGCAACGGCCGGACCGGCGGAGGGGTCAGGACCGCTCGCGGTCGTGGTACGTGCGGCGGGTGTGTTCGGTGTGGGCGCGCATGACGGCCGTGGCCCCGTGCTCGTCACCGGCGGTGATGGCCGCGATCAGCTCGCGGTGCTCGATCCAGGACTGCTTGCCGCGCTGACGGGCGACCGGGGTGTAGTACCAGCGGACCCTGCGGTCCACCTGGGCGGCCAGCTCGGACAGAACCGCGTTTCCGGCCAGCTCCATCACCTTGGCGTGGAATTCGGCGTTCGCCGCGACCGCGCCGTCCACATCGTCGTCCAGCACCGCGCGCTCACCCTTCGCGCACAGGCCCTCCAGCGCGGCGATTCCGGCCGCGTCGATTCCGGCGGCGGCCAGCCGGGCGGCCTCGGCCTCCAGGAGCGTGCGCACCGTAAGGAGCTGATCGGCCTCCTCCTCGGTGGGCTCGTGGACGAACGCGCCCTGCGCGGGCCGCAGATCGACCCAGCCTTCGGTGTTGAGCCGCTGGAGGGCCTCGCGCACCGGCTGACGGGAGACCCCGAGCTGCCCGGCGAGCTCGCTCTCCACGAGGTGCTGGCCGGGGCGGAGGGCGCGGGTGGTGATGAGTTCGAGCAGCGCCTCATAGACGCGCTCGCGGAGTGGACCGGGCCGCTCCAGCTTCGGTACCGCGCCGTTCGGCAGTCCCCTGGACAGCATCGCGCCCCCTCTGGCTCGCCGCTCACCGGATGCCCCGGATTGGTTATTGTCTACAGTTTACCCACCCCGTCCACACGGTCGACACATCCCAGGCGCTTCGACGTCTAGTCATTGACTCGTTGAATCCTTAAAGTCCGGGCACATGCCCACCAATGATCGACTCGGTCCGTTGCACCGCTCGCGCACCCTGGCCCCACCGGGCTGGAGCCGCTGGCTGGTGCCGCCGGCCGCCCTAGCCGTCCACCTCTCCATCGGCCAGGCGTACGCCTGGAGCGTGTTCAAGCCGCCCCTGGAGTCCTCCATGGACCTCTCGGGCACGGCCAGCGCACTCCCCTTCCAACTGGGCATCGTGATGCTCGGCCTGTCCGCCGCCTTCGGCGGGACGCTCGTCGAGCGCAACGGCCCGCGCTGGGCGATGTTCGTCTCTCTCGTCTGTTTCTCCTCCGGTTTCCTCGTCGCCTCGCTCGGCGCCGCCACCAGCCAGTACTGGCTGGTCGTCCTCGGCTACGGCTTCATCGGCGGGATCGGTCTCGGTATCGGATACATCTCCCCCGTCTCCACCCTCATGAAGTGGTTCCCCGACCGGCCCGGCATGGCCACCGGCATCGCCATCATGGGCTTCGGCGGCGGCGCGCTGATCGCCTCGCCCTGGTCGAGCTGGCTGATGGAGCGCTTCGGCACCGACAACAGCGGCATCGCCGCCACCTTCCTGGTGCACGGCCTGACCTACGCGGTCTTCATGACCCTCGGCGTGCTGCTGGTGCGGGTACCGGCCGACGGCTGGCGGCCCGCCGGCTGGGAGCCGCCGCGGGAGCAGGGGCACATGGTCAGCGCGGCCGACGTCTCCGCGCGCAATGCCATCCGCACCCCGCAGTTCTGGTGTCTGTGGGTGGTGCTGTGCATGAACGTGACGGCGGGCATCGGCATCCTGGAGAAGGCCGCCCCCATGATCGGCGACTACTTCAAGGACACCGACACCCCCGTGACCGCCACCGCGGCGGCCGGTTTCGTCGCCCTGCTGTCGGCGGCCAACATGGCCGGGCGGCTGGTGTGGTCGTCCACGTCCGACCTCATCGGGCGCAAGAACATGTACCGGATCTATCTGGGCGTGGGCGCGCTGATGTATCTGGCCATCGCGCAGCTCGGGGACTCCTCCAAGCCCCTGTTCGTGGTGTGCGCACTGGTGATCCTCTCCTTCTACGGGGGCGGCTTCTCGACCGTTCCGGCGTATCTGAAGGACCTGTTCGGCACCTATCAGGTGGGCGCGATCCACGGCCGGCTGCTCACCGCGTGGTCGGTGGCCGGGGTTCTCGGCCCATACATCGTCAACAAGGTGGCCGACCACCAGGAGGAGGCGGGGAAGACCGGCCCCGGGCTGTACTCGCTCTCCCTCACCATCATGATCGCGCTGCTGATCGTCGGATTCATCGCCAACGAGCTGGTGCGGCCGGTCCATCCGCGCTTCCACGAACCGGCTCCCGTGACGGCCGATACCGAGGCGGCGCCCGCCGAGAAGGGAGCGGACCGATGACCGAACCCACCAACAACCGCACCGCGCTGACCGTGGCCGTCTGGGCCTGGGTCGCGCTGCCCTTCGGGTACGGGGTCTACGAGCTCATCCGCAAGGCCACACAGCTCTTCACGGGCTGAGCTCGCGCTACCGGCCTCACCGGCCTCACCGGCCGCATGCGCCTTACCGGCCTCACCGGCCGAATGCGCGGTACCGGCTTCACCGGCCGAGCTCGCTTCCCCCGTGAGCTCTCTGTACCGGCCGACGTCCCATCACCGCCCGGGGCTCCATCACCGGCGGACGGGAGGGGGGTTGAGGTGTCGTTCGACTCCTTGACCCCCTCCTCGGGCATACTGTATTCAATATTCTGTCGACGATACCCGGACGTTCGGTTTCCTCACGTCGCACTGCGGCGTGACCGCCGTAAGGAGCCCGTCGTGGCCCGTAACCGCCAGCGCAACCGACAGCAGAAGCAGTACCCCCGGCTGACCCACCCCCTGGTGCGGGACTCGGTCAGCGGTGAACTCCGCCGCGCCTCCTGGGACGAGGCGCTCAGCCGGGCTACCGCCGGGTTCCGGGCCGTGACGGCGGCCCACGGGCCCGACGCGTTCGGCATGTTCTCCTGCGCCCGCGCCACCAACGAGATGAATTACGTGGCCCAGAAGTTCGCCCGAGTGGTGATGGGCACCAACAACGTCGACTCGTGCAACCGCACCTGCCACGCGCCCAGCGTCGCGGGGCTGTCCGCCGTCTTCGGCTCCGGCGGCGGCACGTCGTCGTACGCGGAGGTCGAGGACACCGATCTCATCGTGATGTGGGGCTCCAACGCCCGCTTCGCGCACCCGATCTTCTTCCAGCACGTCCTCAAGGGCATCCGCAACGGCGCCCGGATGTACGCCGTCGATCCGCGCCGCACCTCGACCGCCGAATGGGCCGAGAGCTGGCTGGGGCTCAACGTCGGCACCGACATCCCGCTCGCCCACGCCGTGGGCCGCGAGATCATCCACGCGGGACTCGCCAACCGCTCCTTCATCGAGCGCGCCACCAGTGGCTTCGAGGAGTACGCCGCCCATGTGGAGCCCTGGACGCTGAGCGTCGCGGAGAAGGTCACGGGCGTCCCCGCGGACGCCATCCGCGATCTCGCGCACGCCTACGCCACCGCCGAGCGCGCCCAGCTGTGCTGGACGCTCGGCATCACCGAGCACCACAACGGCACCGACAACGTCCGGGCGCTGATCAATCTGTCCCTGCTGACCGGCCATGTCGGCCGGTACGGCTGCGGACTGCAGCCGCTGCGCGGCCAGAACAACGTCCAGGGCGGCGGCGACATGGGCGCCATCCCCAACCGGCTGCCCGGCTTCCAGGACATCCTGGACCCGCCCACCCGGTCCAAGTTCGAGCGCGCCTGGGACGTGGTCATCCAGCCGCGCTACGGGCTGAACCTCACCGAGATGTTCGAGGCCATGGAGGCCGGCGAACTGCGCGCCGTCTACTGCATCGGCGAGAACCCGGCCCAGTCCGAGGCCGACACCGAACAGGCCGTCCGGCGGCTGGAGTCGCTGGAACACCTGGTGGTCCAGGACATCTTCCTCACCAGGACCGCCGAGCTGGCCGATGTGGTGCTCCCGGCGACCGCCGGCTGGTGCGAGACGGAGGGCACCACCACCAACAGCGAGCGGCGCGTCCAGCGGGTGCGCAAGGCCGTGGAGCCGCCGGGCGAGGCGCGCGAGGACATCGACATCATCTGCGAGCTGGCGCGACGGCTCGGCCACGACTGGAAGTTCGAGGGCGCGGAGGAGGTGTGGAACGAGCTGCGCGCCGTGTCCCCCGACCACTTCGGCATGACCTACGAGCGGCTGGAGGAGCACCAGGGCATCCAGTGGCCCTGCCCCAGCACCGACCGCCTCGAGCCCACCTATCTGCACGGCCGTCTGTGGGAGAACGATCCGGCGCGGCGCGGCGACCTCGCCCCCTTCGGCCCCGTGAAGCACGATCCGCCGGTCGATCTGACCGATGACGCCTATCCGATCCGGCTCACCACCGGACGGCGCCTGGACTCGTACAACACCGGGGTGCAGAGCGGGGGTTTCGCCTCTCCGCTGCGGCGCGGCGAGTACATCGAGCTGTGCCCGGAGGACGCGGCCCGCTACCGGGTGGAGACCGAGGAGCGGGTGCGGGTCACCTCGCGGCGCGGCTCTGTGGTGGCGCCGGTGTGGATCGATCCCGGGCTGCGGCCGGGGCTCGCCTTCATGACCATGCACTTCCCCGACGAGGTGGACACCAACTCCCTGACGATCGAGGCGAACTGCCCCATCGCGGGGACGGCGGAGTTCAAGGCGTCGGCCATAAGGATCGAGAAGATTCCCGTGACCGCCGTAAGGAGCTGACCGTGGATCTGCGCTTCGGTGCCGGCAAGCCCACGGACGAGGAGCGGGCGGCGGTCGACGCCCTGCTCGGCCCGCCCGAATCCGCCTGGGAGGGCGCGGACGACCGCAACGACACGGATCTGCGCTGGGCGCGCGGCGGCCGCGAGGCACGTGAGCGGCGCGAGCTGCTGTTGCCGGGACTGCATGCCCTCAACGACCGGGTGGGCTGGATCAGCGAGGGCGGCCTGGACTATCTGTGCCGCCGGCTGACGGTCCCTCCGGCGGAGGGCTACGGGGTCGCGACCTTCTACGCGATGTTCGCGGTGAAACCCCGTCCGGCGACCGTCGTCCACGTCTGCACGGATCTGGCGTGCGCGGCCCGGGGCTCCGCGCGGGTGTGCACGGAGCTCGAACGGGACCTGGGCCCGGCGGGCTCGGCCGGATCCGGAGCCGTCTGGCAGCCCAGCCCGTGTCTGGGCCTGTGCGAGCGCGCCCCGGCGGCCCTGGCGATCCGCGCGGGCGAGGCCCCGCAGGCCGCGATCGTCGCCCCCGCCACGGCCGAGGCGGTGGCCGACGCGGCGTCGGCGCCGCACGACGCGCCGGCCGAACCGCCCGCGGCGGCCGCGGTCCCCCAGACCGGCGCCGACGGCCTGGTGCTGCTGCGCCGGGTCGGGGTGGTGGACCCGGGGTCGCTCGACGACTACCGCACCCACGGCGGATACGCCGCCCTGCGGCGCGCGTTCACGCTCGGGCCCGCCGGGGTGATCCGGGAGGTCACCGAGGCGGGGCTGGTCGGGCGGGGCGGGGCCGCGTTCCCGACCGGGCGGAAGTGGGCGGCCACCGCCCAGCAGCCCGACCATCCGCACTATCTGGTCTGCAACGCCGACGAGAGCGAACCGGGCACCTTCAAGGACCGGGTCCTGATGGAGGGCGATCCGTACGCCCTGATCGAGGCCATGACCATCGCGGGCTATGCGACCGGGGCCCACCGCGGCTATCTGTATCTGCGCGGCGAGTACCCCCGTGCGCTGCGCCGGCTGCGCACCGCCATCGACCGGGCCCGGGCCCGCGGCTTCCTCGGTGGGGACGTCATGGGGCAGGGGTTCGCGTTCGACATCGAGATCCGGCGCGGCGCGGGCGCGTACATCTGCGGTGAGGAGACCGCGATCTTCAACTCGATCGAGGGGCAGCGCGGTGAACCGCGCAGCAAACCGCCGTTCCCGGTCGAGAAGGGGCTGTTCGGCAAGCCGACCGCGGTCAACAACGTGGAGACGCTGGTCAATGTGTTGCCGATTCTGATCGAGGGTGCGCAGGCATATGCCCGCACCGGTACCGGCACCTCCACCGGCACCAAGCTGTTCTGCGTCTCCGGCGCGGTCGCCCGGCCCGGCGTCTACGAGCTGCCGTTCGGGGCGACACTGGGCGAGCTGCTGGAGCTCGCGGGGCCGCCCGAGACCCTGCGCGCGGTGCTGCTCGGCGGCGCGGCGGGCGGCTTCGTACGCCCCGACGAGCTGGACGTCCCGCTGACCTTCGAGGGCACGCGCGCCGCGGGCACCACCCTCGGCTCGGGAGTGGTGCTGGTCCTGGACGACAGCGTCGACCTGCCCCGCATCCTGCTGCGCATCGCGGAGTTCTTCCGCGACGAGTCCTGCGGTCAGTGCGTCCCCTGCCGGGTGGGCACCGTACGGCAGGAGGAGGCGCTGCACCGGATCAAGGACCTTACGGGCGCCGCCGCGGCCGGGGACATCGCGCTGCTGCGCGAGGTCGGCCAGGCCATGCGGGACGCCTCGATCTGCGGTCTTGGCCAGACCGCCTGGAACGCCGTGGAGTCCGCCATCGACCGCCTGGGAGCCTTCAAGTGACCGCGATACCGCTGCGACCCCCGCGCCGTCTGGTGGACCTCACCCTGGACGGCGAGCCGGTCCGCGCCCCGGAGGACAGCACCCTGCTGGACGCGTGCCGCGCCGCGGGCAAGGACGTCCCGACCCTGTGCCAGGGCGACACGCTCACCCGAAGAACGCCTGCCGGGTGTGTGTGGTGGAGGTGGAGGGCGCCCGCACCCTCGCCCCGGCCTGTTCCCGCCGGGTGGAGCCGGGCATGGAGGTGCGCACGGACACCGAGCGCGCCCGGCACAGCCGTAAGGTCGTCCTGGAACTGCTGGCCTCCTCCACCGATCTGTCGACGACCCCGCGCGCGGCCGAGTGGATCGAGGAGTACGGGGCCGAGCCGGACCGCTTCGGCGCGGACGCCGCCCGGGTGGACGAGGAGCCGAAGGTCGACAACGACCTGTACGTCCGCGACTACGACAAATGCATCCTCTGCTACAAGTGCGTGGACGCCTGCGGCGACCAGTGGCAGAACACCTTCGCGATCGCGGTCGCGGGCCGCGGCTTCGACGCCCGGATCTCCACCGAGCACGACGCGCCCCTCACCGACTCCGCGTGTGTCTACTGCGGCAACTGCATCGAGGTGTGCCCGACCGGCGCGCTGAGCTTCAAGACGGAGTTCGACATGCGGGCGGCCGGGGCGTGGGACGAGTCGGCCCAGACGGAGACGACGACGGTATGCGCCTACTGTGGTGTGGGGTGCAACCTCACCCTCCATGTGCAGGACAATGAGATCGTGAAGGTCACCTCGCCGCACGACAATCCCGTCACCCACGGGAACCTGTGCATCAAGGGCCGTTTCGGGTACCAGCACGTACAGAACCACGCACAGAACCGGGACTGATCGACATGGGACGGGTCACCGAGCGACGCCGCGTCATCCGCATCCGGGACGGGGCGATCAGCACCCGGCCGGACACCCTGGTGGCGGAGGAGCCGCTGGAGATCCGGCTGAACGGCAAACCACTGGCGATCACCATGCGCACACCGGGCGACGACTTCGCCCTCGCCGCCGGGTTCCTGGTGAGCGAGGGCGTCCTCGGCCGGGCCGACGAGCTGGCGAACATCGTCTACTGCGCGGGCGCCACCGAGGACGGCTCCAACACCTACAACGTGGTGGATGTGACGCTCGCACCGGGCGTGCCGGTCCCGGACATCACCCTGGAGCGCAACGTCTATACGACGTCCTCCTGCGGGCTGTGCGGCAAGGCCAGCCTGGACGCGGTGCGGACGACCGCGCGCTGGCCGGTCGCGGACGGCCTCGGAGACGGGGCGAACGGCGTAAGCCCTCCGGTCCGGATCGAGCCGGAGACGCTCTCCGTGCTCCCCGACCGGCTCCGCGCGGCGCAGCGCGTCTTCGACCGGACCGGCGGGCTGCACGCGGCGGGGCTGTTCACCCCGGACGGTGAGCTGCTGGACCTGCGGGAGGACGTGGGCCGGCACAACGCGGTGGACAAGCTGGTGGGCCGGGCGCTCCAGCAGGGTCTGCTGCCGCTGTCGGGGTCGGTGCTGATGGTTTCGGGCCGCGCCTCCTTCGAGCTGGCGCAGAAGGCGGTGATGGCGGGGATCCCGGTGCTGGCGGCGGTGTCGGCGCCCTCCTCGCTGGCGGTGGATCTGGCGGCGGAGGCGGGGCTGACCCTGGTCGGCTTCCTCCGCGGCACTTCGATGAACGTGTACGCGGGCGAGCAGCGACTCGCTCTGCGGACAGCGGTCGGCGGGACCTGAGAAGCGGTCCGCCCGCTGCACGGGTTGGCGGGCCGGCCGACGAGGAGCGCCCCCTGCGTCGGCCGGCCCCTACCGGGCTCGTACACCGCGCCACCGGGTCCCGTACATGCGTTCCAGATCCGGGCCTTCACTCGAAAGTGTTCTTGACCGCTCGTTCTGGTTAGGTGCTACGGTTGAGGCATGGCCAGAACGAAGGAATTCGACCCGGAGGCCGCCCTGCAGTCGGCTCTCGAGCTGTTCTGGCAGCGCGGCTATGAAGCGACCTCGATGGCGGACCTCGTCGATTATCTCGGCATCGGCCGCGCCAGTATCTACGCGACCTTCGGCAGCAAGCACGAGCTGTATCTGAAGGCCATGGACCGCTATGCGGAGACGCGCGACCCGTCCCTGCTGACCGAGCTGTCCCAGCCGGGCCCGGCGCTGCCCGCGGTGCGGGCGGTGGTGCGGCGCTTCGCCGAGGAGGCCGCCTCCCCGGAGAAGCGGCTGGCCGGCTGCCTGGTGACCAACACGGCGGCCGAGCTGGCCCCACATGACCCGGCGGCCGCCCGCCGGGTGGAGCTGAGCTGGGATCACGTGGAGACCCCGTTGTGTTCCGCGCTGATACGGGCCCAGGCCCAGGGGGAGCTTTCCGAGGACCGCGACCCCCGCGCACTGGCGCGGATGCTGTTCGTGCTGATGCAGGGGCTGCGGGTGGTCGGCAAGGCGTCGGACGACCCGGCCCGGGTGCGGGACGCCGCGGAGCAGGCGCTGGCACTGCTGGACTGACCTCCATGGCCTGACGCCTCCGACCCGACCTCTCCGACTCGACCTCTCCAGCCCGACCTCTCCAGCCCGACCTCGGCGGCCCGACCTCGGCGGCCCGACGTAGCGGCCGGACCCGCCTCGGCCCGGGCCGCACCACATCACGATCACGGGAGTGAGACAGAGCCCATTCGTATGCCCGCATATTAAAACGATCGGTCAAATATTGGGGGACAGATGACCGTCGCCGACACCTCGCGCGGCACCGGCACCGCCGCCACCAGTACGACGCACCATCGCCACGCCTTCGCCCTGCTCGGCTCCGTCCAGATCACCCTGATCTTCACGCTCGCGGCGATCGCCGTGCCGCTGCCCGAGATCGGCCGCGCCTTCGGCCTGGAGCGGACCGATCTGATCCTGCTCAGCGCCGCCTATGGGCTCACCTTCGCCGGGCTGCTGCTCTTCGGCGCGCGCCTGTCCGACCGCTACGGCGGGCGGCGCGCCCTCACCGCCGGGCTCATCGTCTTCGCCGCCGCCTCGGCCGCCGCCCCGTTCTCCCCCGGCATCGGGACACTGCTCATGGCCCGGTTCGCCCAGGGCGCGGGGGCGGCCCTGATCGCACCCGCCGCAATGGCCGTACTGCGGGCCGTCTTCCCCACCCCCGCCGCCTATGGCAGGGCGATGGCCACCTGGGGCGGGCTCTCGGTGCTCGGCGCGACGGCGGGCAATCTGGTCTCCGGCGTCATAGCCGAGTTGCTGTCCTGGCGCTGGAGCTTCGCCGTGCCCCTTGCGGTGGCCGCGGCCGCGCTCGCCCTCGCGCCCCGGCTGCTGCCGGACACCGCGCCGAGCCGGGGCCGGACGCTCGATCTGCCGGGCGCGCTGCTGGCCACGGCCGGTATCACGCTGGCCAGTTACGGGCTCGTGGTCACCGACGCCCTGCCCTGGTCGTCGGCCGGGGTGCTGGTGCCCCTGCTCATCGGGGCCGCGCTGCTCGTCGCGTTCTGGTACGCCGAGCGCCGGGCCGGCGATCCGCTGCTGCCGCCCCGCTTCCTGCTGAACCGGCGGCGGGCCCTCGCCCTCACGGCCATCGCGCTCAGCGCCTGCGCGACCGCGATGACCTTTGTGACCCTCTCGCTCCATCTCCAGCAGGACCGTGACTGGTCACCGTTGGCGACCTCGGCCGCCTTTGTGCCGTTCGCCATCGCCCTGCTCGCCTCGGGGCGGGCGGCCGGGCCGCTGATAGCCCGCTTCGGCCCGCGCGTCATCACCGCCGCCGGGCTGGCCACGGCCGCGGCCGGGCTGGTCCTGCTCGCCCTCACCGGGCTCGACCCGCACACCCCGTATGCCTCCGCGCTGTTGCCGGGGCTGGTGCTGCTGCCGGCCGGCGCCGCCGCCTCCTTCGCCGGGGCCGCCGTGCTCACCACCCACGGGGTGCCGCCCGAGCGGACCGGGCTCGCGGGCGGGGTGCTGAACACGGCGATGGAGCTCGGCCCGACCGTGGTCTTCGCCATCGTGCTCACCTTCGGCAGCGATGCCGTCTCCCTCGCCGCGACGGGGGCCGTGCTCGCCCTCGTCGCCGCCCTGAACCTCCGCGTCCAGCGGACCCGTCCATCCCGTCCCTCCTCGCTTCCTCAAGGAGCCGTGCAGTGAACCGCTTCATCGGAAAGACCGCCCTCGTCACCGGAGCGGGCACCGGCCTCGGCCGTGCCATCGCGCTCGCCTTCGCCGCCGAAGGCGCGTCCGTGGTGGCCGCGGGGCGCACCGCGTCCACCCTGGCCGGGACGGTCCGCCTGATCGAGGCCGCCGATGGCCGGGCCGCCGCCGTGCCCGCCGATGTCACCGACTCCGGGCAACTGCGGGAGCTGGTGCACCAGGCCGTCACCCGCTTCGGCGGACTGGACATCGCGGTCAACAACGCCGGGATCATGCGTGGCCAGGGGCGCCTCGGAGAGGTCAGCGAGGAGGACTGGGAGGCGGTGCTGCGCACCAATGTCACCGGTGTCTGGCTGGCGATGAAGCACCAGATCGCACATATGAAGGACCACGGCGGCGGGGCGATCGTCAATGTCTCCTCCAACCTCGGCGCCCACCTCCGCGTCCCGGGCCTCGGCGCGTACAGCACCTCCAAGGCGGCGGTCGCCACACTGACCCGGGCCGCCGCGCTCGACCACGTCCACCAGGGAATCCGGATCAACGCGGTCAGCCCCGGCGCCTCCGACGCCCCCATGTCCCTGCGGCCCGGTGAGACCGAGGCCGACCGCGCCGAGCGGATGAAGTCCGAGAATCCGCTGGGCCGGATAGCGGAGGCGGGGGAGATCGCGGCGGCCGTGCTCTACCTCGCCTCACCGGCGGCGGGCTCCGTAGTCGGCACGGATCTGGTGGTGGACAGCGGCTCGTCGGCCTGACCCGCCCCGAGCGCCTGACCGGCCCCGAGCATCTGACCGGCCACGAGCATCTGACCGCCCCCGAGCGATCGACCGCCCCCTGGCGGTCGGCCGGTCCCCGAGCCTGCGACCGGCCGGAGCAGCCCGGCCATGGGGCTCCGGCCGTGGGGCTCCTGCCAGGGGCTCCGGCCATGGGGCAGTCCCCACTCTTACGCGGGGGCTTGCCGCATGGCCGGGGCGCCGCCGTACCCGGAGGCTGGTGAGGCATGAACGCACCCACGAAGCGCCCTCGTTTACGCCTCGCCGCGGCCGCCGCCGTCACCGCCGCCCTCCTCGGCGGTGCGGCCGCTGTCCCGGCCGCCGCCACCACCTCCGCACCCGGAGCCCCCACAGCGCCGGAGGCGCCCGTAGTGCCCCGCTCCGACTCCCCCGACCACCGGCTCACCGAGGACGAGTTGCGCCGCGAGGTGGCCCGGACCCTCGAGAACGCGGGTTTCATCGGACTGACCGTGGAGGTGCGCGACGGCCACCGCCGGATCCACGCCCGCGCGGGCGAGGCGGAGCTGAACACCGGCCGTCCGGTGCCGTTCGGGGCGCACTACCGGGCCGCGAGCGTCACCAAGTCCTTCGTGGCCACCGTCGTGCTCCAACTGGTCGCCGAGGGGCGGCTCTCGCTGAGCGATCCGGTGAACAAGTGGCTGCCGGGTGTGGTGAGCGGCAACGGCAACGACGGCCGCCAGATCACCGTCAGGAACCTGCTCCAGCACACCAGCGGCATCCACAACTACGACTACAGCGATGACACCGGCGACTCTGCGGCGGACTTCGATCGGACCCGGTTCGACCATGTCTCCCCCGAGCAGGTGGTCGCCGGGGCGATGAAGCACCGGCCCGACTTCCCTCCCGCCCCGGCCGATGACCCCGAGCCCGACTGGAACTACTCCAACCCCGGCTATGTCCTCGCCGGAATGATCATCCAGAAGGTCACCGGACGCGCATGGCCGGAGGAGGTCCGCGACCGCATCATCCGTCCGCTGGGCCTGACCGGGACCTATGAGCCCGGGGACGATCCGCGACTGAAGGCCCCGTACGCGCATACGTACCAGCGCTTCCCCGGCTCCGGCACCTGGACGGACACCACGCTCCGGAACGTCTCCTGGGGCGGTGCGGCCGGTTCGCTCATCAGCACCGACCGCGATCTGGACCGGTTCTTCACCGCGCTGCTGGGCGGCCGTCTGCTGCCCCCGGCGCAGCTGGCCGAGATGCGCCGGACCGTCCCCGTCGGACCGGACTTCGAGGTGGCCTTCCCCCATGCCCAATACGGGCTCGGGATGATGCGGCAGCCGCTGAGCTGCGGCGGCTACCGCTGGGGCCACGGCGGCGACCTCGAAGGCGCCACGGTGCGGACCGGCTTCACCGAGGGCGGGCGGCGCTCGGTGACCATCAGTTCCAGCGGCAAGACCGACGACGACGAGCAGCTGCTCCGGGCCGAGGCGGCCCTGCAGAGCCTCACCGAGCGCGTCCTGTGCGATGGCGTGCGCCCGAGCCGTAAACTCTGACATCCGTTGGAGAGTTCCGGGGCGTGAAGAGGGTTCCGGGGCGTGAGGGGGAGGGCCCATGCGGATCGGCGAGCTGTCCCGCCGTACCGGGGTGAGCGAACGGCTGCTGCGCTACTACGAACAGCAGGGCCTCCTCCAGCCCGAGCGGCTGCCCAGCGGCTATCGCGCATACCGGGTGTCCGATGTGGCGGTGGTGCGGCGCATCCGCGCGCTGCTGGCGGCCGGGCTCTCGACGGCGACCATCTCCCAGGTCCTGCCCTGCCTCCGCGACGACGACGGTGAGCACCTCGTGCCCACCTGCCCGGATCTGCTGGGCGAGCTGCGGGCGGAGCGGGAGCGGATGACCGCGGCCATCGAGGAGCTCGAGCTGTCCCGATCGCTGCTGGACAGGGTCATCACAGCGGGCCAGTCGGCCATGAGCTGACCGAAGCGGGGCGCGACCGGGGGCCGTGGGGTGGCCGGGGAGCGGGGCGCGGCCCGGAGCAGTGGGTGGCCGGGGAGCGGGGCGCGGACGGGGGCGGGCGCCGCCCTCTCACGCCCCGCCTCACCTCAACTTGCCCAGGGTCACGAGGATATGACGCACGGTCCTTGTCCCGGACGACCGCAGGACGAGACACTTTCTGCCGCAGTCATGTGTGAGACATGGGATGTCTTGATGTCCTGACGGTGTGATGCCTCCTGGCGCGATGCCCGACGGCCTTGACGTCCAGATGCCGATGCCTCCATGAGGCAGTCTGAAGGGCAGGCCGTGACCATGGCGTCAGTTCTCCGCACACGTCCCCGCACCAGACCACCCCACCCCCGTGCCAGACCATGGCGGCGCCGCGCCTCCGTGCTCCTCACCGCCGCGGCGCTGGCCCTGATCCCGCTTCCGGTACGGGCCGCGGACACGGATTCCTCCGCGTCCGCGGCCCGTGCCGACTCCGGCTTCGAACAGCAGGTCCTCTTCAAGTCTGCCCAGGAACAGGGCTACTCGTGCTTCCGGATCCCGGCGATCGTCAAAGCCAAGGACGGCTCCCTGCTCGCGTTCGCCGAGGGCCGGGTCGACAACTGCGGCGACGCCGGGGACATCGACCTGGTCCTCAAGCGCTCCACCGACGGCGGCCGCACCTGGGGTCCGCTCCAGGTGATCAACGAGGGCGGCGGCGACACCCACGGCAACCCCGCGCCCATCGTGGACCTGCGCACCGGCCGCATCGTCCTCGCCAGCACCTACAACACCGGCCGCGACGACTCCCAGAGCTGCGACGTCCCCTGTGACCGCTCCCCCCATCTGCAGTACAGCGACGACAACGGCGCCACCTGGTCGGCCCCGCGCGATCTGAGCTCCTCGCTGATGCCGCCCCAGTGGAACTCCTGGTACGCCACCGGCCCCGTCCACGGCATCCAGCTCCAGCACGGCCGGCACAAGGGCCGGCTGATCTTCACCCTCAACACCGAGAGCTACAGCGGCGGCCGCATCACCGACAACCATGCCGCGCTCGCCTACAGCGACGACGGCGGCAACCGCTGGCGCATCGGCGCGATGGACTCCTACCCGCTCGCGGCGGACGGCACCTTCCGTCAGAAGCCGTCCGAGATGACGCTGGTGGAGCGCGCCGACGGATCGATCTACGTCAGCGGGCGGGAGCAGGACGGCACCGATCTCGGCCACCGCGACTACGCCATCAGCCGGGACGGCGGCCAGAGCTTCGCCGGGCCCTTCCGCACCATCCCCGATCTGCCCACCCCCCAGGTGCAGGGCTCGATCCTGCGGCTGCGCGATCCGGCTCGCGACGGCCACAGCCGGTTGCTCTTCTCGGCCCCCGCCGACCCCGACCGCCGACGCACGATGATGGTCCGCTCCTCCTGGGACGAGGCCCGCACCTGGGACGGTGTCGAGCGCGGCAAGGTCGTCACCACCGACTGGTCCGGCTACTCCGACATGGTCGCGATCTCCCGCGACACGGTGGGGCTGCTGTACGAGGGCGGTGCGGTGGATGCCCGTGACGAGATCCGCTTCGCCCGCTTCACCGAGGACTGGCTGGGCCCCCGCCAGGCGCCCGCCCCCACCACCGACGACCGCGCGCCCGGCGCCCGGTCCGCGACCGTGCTCGGCGGCGCGGCGGCGCGCGGCGACGGCCGGTTCGGCGGCGGAATGTCCTTCGACGGCACGGACGACGCGGTACGTGTCCCGTACCGGACCGCACTGCCGCTGGGCACCCGCGACTTCACCGTGAGCCTGTGGTTCCGCTACTCGGCCGCCTCCGGGCAGCATCCGTTCCTGTGGATGGGCGGGATCGGTACCAAACAGCCGCAGGTCTGGCTGCGCGGTGAGCCCGGGAGCAACCGGATCCGGGCGCTGATGACGACGGTCAACGGCTTCTCCACCTTCACCAGCGCCTCGGTGTCCACCGACGCCGCGTACAACGACGGGCAGTGGCATCACCTCGCCCTGACCCGCAGCGGCGGACGGCTCTCCCTCACCGTGGACGGCGGCACCGCGGTCACCGCCCCCGACGCCCCGGGCACCGTGAGCCGCACCGCGCCCTTCGGCCTCCACCTCGGCCAGGCCGTGGACGGCCGCTCCCATATGGCCGGCGATCTCGATGAGTTCCGTCTGTACGGCCGCGCCCTGACCGACACCGAACTGCGGCGCGTCCGCGAGTTCAACGCCCCGCTCGACGACCACCACTCCGGCGCCCTCGTCCACCTCCCCCTGGACCGCGTGCGGTCACCCCACGACTAGCGTTCATCCACGGCTAGACCACACAGAACTCATTGCCCTCCGGGTCCTGGAGCACCACCGCGTAGTGCTCCATCCCCGGCTCGTCCATGATCCGTTGCACCGTGGCTCCGGCGGCCTTCAGCCGGTCCACGGTCGCGGTGACGCGCTCGGTGCGGACCGCCAGGGGCACATCACGCCCGCCGCCCACCTTCAGATCCAGATGCAGCCGGTTCTTGGTGACCTTCGACTCCGGAACCTGCTGGAACCACACCCTCGGACCCTGCCCCGCCGGATCCACGATGGACTCCGGGGTCTCCCCGACCCCGGGGGGCAGCTCCTCCGCGGGCACCCCCGTGTCCGCCCAGTACTCCCGCCAGGTGGCATGGCCGCCGGGCGGGGGCTCGGGCACATAGCCCAGGGCCTCGGACCAGAAGGCCACCATCCGGCGTGGCTCGGCACAGTCGATGGTCAACTGCAGCGTCAGCGTCGTCATGTCCGAAGCGTCGCAGAGGGGTCTGACAACAGCCTCCCAAAGGGGTCTGAAAACGAGACCCGCCGCGGATGCGTCCCGCTAGGGTGAGCGGCCGTGACCGAAGCCGACTTCCTTGCCTCCACCCGGGCGTCCTACAACGCCATAGCCCTCGACTACGACAAGCAGTACCGCGACGAACTGGCGGCCCAGACGCTGGAGCGGGCGGTGTTCGCCGGGTTCGCCGAGCTGGTGCGGAACGCCGGGGGCGGACCGGTGGCCGATGTGGGCAGCGGCCCGGGCCGGGTGACCGCGCACCTCCATGAGCTGGGGCTGTCCGTGTACGGGATCGATCTGTCGCCGGCGATGGTGGAGTTGGCCCGCCGGGAGCATCCCGGGCTGCGGTTCGAGGAGGGGTCGATGCTGTCCCTGGACATCGCGGACGGCACCCTCGCCGCCGTGGTGGCCTGGTACTCGACGATCCACATTCCGCAGGAGCGGCTGCCGGATGTGTTCGCCGAGTTCCACCGGGTGCTGGCGCCCGGTGGATACGCGCTGGTGGGCTTCCAGGTGGGCGATGAGCAGCGGGACTACACGGAGGCGTTCGGCCATGAGGTGTCGCTGAGCTTCCGCCGGTGGCAGCCGGACCGGATCGCCGAGTTGCTGGCCGGGGCCGGACTGCCGGTCCGCGCCCGGACCTTCCGGGAACCGGAGCGCTGGGAACCCACCCCGCAGGCGTTCCTCATCGCCCGCAAGCCGCCGCTGCCGCCGGCCGGCGACCAGACCGCCGGAAACCAGACCGCCGGAAACCAGACCCCCGAAAGCCAGGCCGCCGAAAGCTGACGTCAGACGCGGGTCAGCGCGGCCTCGTCCGCGCTGTCCTCGTTGTCCACGCGGTCCGTACGAGCCCGAGCGGCCTCCGCCCCCGTCTCGGCCCCCGTCACCGCCGCCTCCGGCGCCCGCGCCGCATAGCGGCGGGCCAGCACCGCGCAGACCATCAGCTGCATCTGGTGGAAGAGCATCAGCGGCAGCACCGCCAGGCTCGCCTGGGCGCCGAAGAGCACGCTCGCCATCGGCAGCCCGGCGGCCAGGCTCTTCTTCGACCCCGCGAACACGATCGTGATCCGGTCCTCGCGGACGAAGCCGAGCTTCCGCGAGCCGTACGAGGTGAGCGTGAGCATCACCGTGAGCAGGACCGCCTCGACGCCCAGGAGGATCGCCAGCCGGGCCGGGGTGACCTGGTGCCAGATGCCCCGGGTCATGCCCTCGCTGAACGCCGCGTAGACCACGAGCAGCACCGAGCCGCGGTCGACCAGGCGCAGCATCGCCCGGTGGCGGGAGATGAAGCCGCCGATCCAGCGACGCAGGAGCTGACCGGCGAGGAAGGGGGCCAGCAGCTGGAGCCCGATCTTGACCATCGAATCGGCCGAGAAGCCGCCGCCGCTGCCGCCCAGCAGCAGTGCGGCCAGCACCGGGGTGACGACCACACCGAGCAGGCTGGAGAAGGAGCCCGCGCAGATCGCGGCGGCGACATTGCCCCGGGCGATCGAGGTGAAGGCGATGGAGGACTGGACCGTGGAGGGCACCAGGCACAGGAAGAGCAGCCCGGTGTAGAGGGGGTGCGTCAGCACGTACGGCACCAGGCCGCGCGCGGCGAGGCCCAGGGTCGGGAAGATGGCGAAGGTGCACACCAGCACGGTCAGGTGGAGCCGCCAGTGGCGCACTCCGTCCAGCGCCTCACGGGTGGAGAGCCGGGCGCCGTAGAGAAAGAAGAGAAACGCGACCGCGACCGTGGTGGCCCCGTCGGTGACGGTGGCGGCCCGGCCGCTGACCGGGAGCAGCGCGGCGAGCGCCACGGTGCCGATCAGTCCGAGGATGAAGCCGTCCAGCGGGAGCCAGGAGGGAAGGGCGATCTTGCGGAGGTGCGGGCGGTGCGGCATTCGTTCTCTTTCTCGCTCTTTCTCATCGGCGTGGACTGGCATGGACTGGCATGGCCACGGACGGGGCCCCGTCCATAGTGCTCCTGATCAAGGCCATCGGGAATCCTGCATACCGCTCTGACTGCCATCGCGTTCCGTGATGGGCCTGTGGTCTCGTCATACAGTGGCTCCATGTACGACCCCGCCCAGCTCCGGACGTTTCTCGCGGTGTCCCAGACCCTGAGCTTCACCCAGGCCGCCGACCGCCTCGGGGTGCGCCAGTCCACCGTGAGCCAGCAGGTGCGCAAGCTGGAGGCGGCCGTGGGACGGCAGCTCTTCGCCCGCGACACCCACGGTGTGGAGCTGACCGAGGACGGCGAGGCGATGCTGGGGTTCGCCCGCTCGATCCTGGAGGCGAACGAGCGGGCGGCGAGCTGGTTCCGGGGCACCCGGCTGCGCGGCCGGCTGCGCTTCGGCGCCTCGGAGGACTTCGTGGTGACCCGGCTGCCGGAGATCCTGGAGGGGTTCCGTCGCGATCACCCCGAGGTGGACCTGGAGCTCACCGTGGAGCTGTCGGGCACACTGCATGAGCGGCTGGAGGCGGGCAAGCTGGATCTGGTGCTGGCCAAGCGGTCCGAGGAGAGGCCCGGCGGCCAGCTGGTGTGGCGAGACCGGCTGGTGTGGATCGGCGCCGAGCGACTGCGGCTGGATCCGGACCGTCCGCTCCCCCTGATCGTCTTCCCGCCACCCGGGCTCACCCGGGCCCGCGCGCTGGATGTGCTGGAGCGACACGGCAGGTCATGGCGGATCGTCTGTACCAGCGGCAGTCTCAACGGCCTGGTCGCGGCGGCGCGCGCCGGGCTCGGGGTGATGGCACACACCCATGGCCTGATTCCGCCCGGCCTCGCGCCGGTCCCGAACGGGCCGGGCTGCCCGACCTCGGCCCGTGGATTTCGTACTGTTGTACGGAAATCGGCGGCAGGACGGCGCCTCGCACGCCGCGGCGGAGCGACTCGCCGCCGCGATCCTGGCGGGGCCTGTGCCACGATCGGAGAGATTTCGTGCAGAAGACCGTTACATATAAGCCACACACGCGGCGCATAGGGCCAGACTCCACGCAATCCGCCCTCGTCGGCGCCTGATTGGCCCCCTTTCACCTTACTGACCGCCCGGCATTCCGTGCGTTCCGGGCACAAAACACCTCTCCCGCATCGGGGCCGGATCGGGTACGGTCGCGGCGCTGTGCTAGCGGCTTCAAGGAGCAGGTATTGCGCGAGTTCACCGTCCCCCCGATGGCGACGGCGCCCCAGGCCGGAGGACTGGCGGATGCCGTCTTCGACCATGCGGACGCCGATCCCCGCCGGGTGGCCCTGGCACGCAAGACGGCGGATGACCGCTGGCAGGACGTGACCGCGGGCCAGTTCCGGGACGAGGTGACGGCGCTCGCCAAGGGGCTGTTGGCCCAGGGCGTCCGGTTCGGCGACCGCGTCGCGATCATGTGCCCCACCCGCTACGAATGGACGCTCTTCGACTTCGCGCTGTGGACCGTGGGCGCCCAGAGCGTCCCGCTGTATCCGACCTCCTCCGCCGAGCAGGTCTGCTGGATGCTGCATGACGCCGGGGTCTCCGCCTGCGTCGTGGAGCATGAGGACCACGCGATGACGGTCGGCTCGGTGGTCGGCCGGCTGCCGCATCTGAGGCGGCTGTGGCAGCTGGACGCGGGGGCGCTGGAGGAGCTGCTGGCGGCCGGGGAGTCGGTCGAGGACGATCTGGTCGAGCGGCACCGGCTGGCCGTGACCCCGAGCAGCCCGCGACCATCATCTACACCTCGGGCACCACCGGCCGCCCCAAGGGCTGCGTGATCACCCACGCCAATCTGATGGCCGAGTGCGACAACATCGTCGAGCGGTACGAGGAGGCCTTCCACTCCAAGCGCGGCGACGAGGCCGCCACCCTGCTCTTCCTCCCGCTCGCCCATGTCTTCGGCCGGATGGTCGAAGTCGCCTCCATCCGCGGCAAGGTCAAGCTCGGGCACCAGCCCAGGCTCTCGGCCGCCGCGCTGCTGCCGGATCTGAAGACCTTCCGGCCGACCTTCATCCTCGCGGTGCCGTACATCTTCGAGAAGGTGTTCGCGGCGGCGCGCCGCAAGGCCGAGGCGGAGGGCAAGGCCGGGGTGTTCGAGAAGGCCGTGGACGTGGCGGTGCGGTACGCGGAGGCGCTGGAGGCCAAGGCGTTCGGCACCGGGCCGGGGCCGGGCGCCGCGCTGCGCATGCAGCACCAGTTCTTCGAGAAGGCCGTGTACGGCAAGGTGCGCGCCGCGATGGGCGGCCGGGTCCGGCACGCGATGTCGGGCGGTTCCGGGATGGAGCGGCGGCTCGGGCTGTTCTTCGCGGGCGCGGGCGTCACCATCTACGAGGGCTACGGCCTCACCGAGTCCACCGCCGCCGCCACCGCCAATCCGCCCGAGCAGACCCGGTTCGGCACGGTCGGCGTGCCGATCCCCGGCACCACGGTGCATCTCGCCGACGACGGCGAGGTGTGGGTGCGCGGCGGTCAGGTCTTCGAGGGCTATCTGGGCGACCCCAAGGCGACCGACGCGGTGCTGCGCGACGGCTGGCTCGCCACCGGCGACCTGGGCACGCTGGACGAAGACGGCTATCTCACCATCACCGGGCGGAAGAAGGAGATCCTGGTGACCTCCAGCGGCAAGTCCGTCTCCCCCGGGGGCCTGGAGGAGCGGGTGCGGGCCCATCCGCTGGTCGCCCAGTGCATCGTGGTCGGCAACGACCGCCCGTACATCGCGGCGCTGGTCACCCTGGACTCGGAGGCGGTCGCGCACTGGCTGACGATGCGCGGCAAGCCGGAGCTGCCGCCGGGCGAGCTGGTCCGGGACCCCGATCTGGAGACCGAGATCCGGCGCGCGGTGGTGGCGGCGAACACCACCGTCTCCCAGGCGGAGTCGATTCGTACCTTCCGCATACTTGCCGCGCAGTTCTCCGAGGAGCATGGTCTGCTGACGCCGTCGCTGAAACTGAAGCGAAAGGCCATCGAACAGGCGTACGCCGTCGAGGTCGAGGCGCTGTACCACTCCTGAGCCGCGAAGGGGGCACGAAATGATCGATGTCATTCTCCCCGAACTTCCCGAACGTGAACTGTCCCTGTTGTCCGAGGAGACACCTCAGCCCAGCGGCCCGAGGCTGGCCGGGCGGGTGATCCTGGGCGGGCCGGTGGCCTTACCGGTGACGGCGGAACTCGTCGAACCGGATCCGGAGCTGCTGGACTTCCTGCGAACCGAGGCGGACAACGCCGTTTATCACCTGGTGCATCTGTCGGTGACCTGCGCCCGGGACGCGCCGGACCCCGCCCTGCACTCGGTCAATCTCGATGTCACGCTCACGGCCGAACCGGTGCGGCGGGGCACCACGGTCTTCCAGCCGGTGGCCTGGTCGATGACCCCGCGCCAGCTCACCGCGGAGGCGAAGGCCGCGGCACCGGCGCATGCGGCCCCTCTCGGCCCGCGGCTGGGTTTCCGGGAGGTTCTCCACACCGCGTACGGCGAGCGGGCCTTCCTGGAGGCGCGGCGTGAGCTGCGCTCCGACCCGGGCTGGGAGATCCGGCACACCTCGGCGGCGCGCATCGGCGGGACCTACCGGCTGGCCATGGTGGTGCGGGCACCGCGCGGGGCGGTGAGCCGGGCGGCGGTCGCGGTGGGCGCGACGGTGCGCGAGGGGCACACCCTGCACCGCTTCCGCGAGGAGCTCGAGGAACCGCTGCACCTCACCGCGGATCAGTAGCTACGGGGCGGGGAACGAGCGGTACGAGCACAGGCAAGGAGCGACGGAACGGTGGACGGCCAGGACGGGGACGGACATCCGGCGCTGACGACCGAGGAGATCCGGGAGTTGGCGCGGGTCTTCCCGCCCGGCCCGTCCGCCGTGGCACTGCTGCACAGGGCGGGCCTGACCGCCGAGCACATCCCGGCGGCGGCCGGCACCACCGCCGGGGAGTTCTGGTCCGCGGTGGCCCGCGCGGTGACCGCGGACCGGATCGCGGACGGCAGGCTGCGCGTCCTGGCCGCCGCCTGCGTCACCTATCCGCACAACGCGGTGTTCCGTGCCGCCTTACGGGAGCCGGGCGGCGGCGGTCTGCGGCGGGTGCTGGTGACCGGCGCCGCCCCGGGGTCCCAGGAGTTAGCCGCGGTCCAGCGGGCCGCGCGGGGCGTGCTGACGGTGGACCGGTGCCCCGCCGCGGCCGCCACCGATCTGCGGCGGATCCTCACCGTACGCCCGGATGTGCTGCATCTGGTCTGCCGCCGCGAGGGGCGCGCGCTGGTCTTCGAGGACGGCGACGGCCAGGCGCATCGCACCCCCGCCGCGCGCCTGGCCGAGCTGCTGACCGCCTATCGCCGGCTGACCGGCGCCCCGCTGCCCGGTGTGGTGCTCGGCTGCCCCGACGGCGCGCCTCTCGCCGCGCTCTTCGCCCGGGCGGCCGAGGTGGTGGTCGCCCATCGCGGACCGTTGGACGGCGCTGCGGCCTTCGCGGGCGGGCTCTACGGCCTGCTGGGCGAGGTGCCCACACTGGCCCAGGCGGCGCGGCGGGCGGCGGAGCGCATCGGGCCGGACGGAGGTGGCGTGGTGGTCCTGCGCGGACGGCCCTGGTGAACGGGCGCCGGCGGGAATGCCCGCCGCTTGTTGATCGTTGTACCTACGGAAGCATGCAATCCACATCCGACGTAAGGATCGACTGCCCGTGAGCAAGGTCCCGTTCATCACCCTCAACAACGGCGTCCGGATGCCGCAGCTCGGCTTCGGTGTCTGGCAGATCCCGGACGACGAGGCGCAGGTCGCGGTGCGCACCGCGCTGGACGCCGGGTACCGCAGCATCGACACCGCCGCGATATACGGCAACGAGGAGGGCACGGGGAAGGGGCTCGCCGCGTCGGGCATCGCACGCGACGAGCTGTTCGTCACCACCAAGCTCCAGAATGCCGACCAGGGCTACGACTCGACCCTCCGCGCCTTCGACGCCTCGCTGACCAGGCTGGGCCTGGAGTATGTGGATCTCTACCTGATCCACTGGCCGCTGCCCGGGGTCGACAAGTACGTGGACACCTGGAAGGCGTTCGAGAAGATCTACTCCGAGGGCCGCGCCAAGGCCATCGGCCTGTCCAACTTCCACGCCGCCCACACCCAGCGGCTGCTCTCCGAGACCTCGATCATCCCGGTGATCGACCAGATCGAGCTGCACCCGCAGCTCCAGCAGGCGGAGCTGCGCGCCTTCAACGCCCGCCATGACATCGCCACCGAGGCGTGGTCCCCGCTCGGCCAGGGCAAGGGCCTGCTGGACGACCCGAAGCTGGCGGCGATCGCCCAAAAGCACGGGAAGTCCCCGGCCCAGGTGGTGCTGCGCTGGCATCTGGACCTCGGCAATGTGGTGATCCCCAAGTCCGTGACCCCGTCCCGGATCCAGGAGAACATCGACGTCTTCGACTTCCAGCTGGACTCCGAGGACCTGTCGGCGATCGACTCCCTGGAGACCGGCAACCGGCTGGGCTTCGACCCCGAGACCTTCAACGGCTGAGCCCCGGCGCTCCACCGTTCCACGCTCCGCCCCGTCGCGTCCCCCCGCGGCGGGGCGGACCCTTATCCGCCCGCACCCCGCGTCCCCGCACCCCGAGTCGTGGCATATCCCGGGCGCATGACCCCTCATCCGGGGCTCATGCGCCCACCGAGCGAGGCACGTCCCCGGCAATTACGCTTGGCGCCCAGGTGGGCACGTAGCGTGACCATCTCCCGAGCCGAGGAGACCGAAGATGTCCCGCAGACGCCGTCACGGCCTTGAGCTGGCCGCCGGTTGCACCGTCGCGATAGCCGCCCTCTTCCTGGGGAGCGGCATACCCGCGGTGGCCGACCCCGGTGAACCCTCCCCCGCCCCCGGAGGGAGGTGCCCCCGAGATGCTGGCCTCGATGCAGCGCGACCTGGGCCTGACGGCCGATGAGGCGCGGATGCGGATATCCAATGAGTACCGGGCCGGGGCCACCGAACCGGGCCTGCGCAAGAGCCTGGGCGGCAGCTACGGCGGCGCATGGGTGACCGGCAACACCGCCGAACTCACCGTCGCCACCACCGACGAGGGGCAGAGCGGCACCATCACGGCCGGCGGCGCCAAGGCCGCGGTCGTCAAGCACAGTCTCAAGGCCCTCACCGACGCCAAGCAGGCCCTGGACCGCACCGCCTCGGAGCGCCCCCCGGCGGCCGATGTCGCGTCCGCCTGGTACGTCGACGTCAAGACCAACAGCGTCGTGGTGCAGTCGGCCAAGCCGAGCGAGGCGGCCGCCTTCGTCGCCACCAGCGGCGCGGACCGCGAGGTGGTACGGGTCGTGGAGTCGGCCGAGCGGCCGAGCCCGCTGTACGACCTGCGGGGCGGCGAGGCGTTCTACATCAATGACTCCGCCCGCTGCTCGATCGGCTTCCCGGTGACCCAGGGCGAGCAGAACGGCTTCGTCACCGCCGGCCACTGCGGCAGCCAGGGCGACACCACCACCGGCTTCAACCGGGTGGCCCAGGGCAGCTTCCAGGGCTCCAGCTTCCCCGGTCATGACTACGCCTGGGTGTCCACCAACGCCGACTGGGTTCCGCAGCCGTGGGTGATCGGCCCCGAGGGCACCAATGTCACCGTCACCGGCTCCCAGGAAGCGCCGGTGGGCTCGTCCGTCTGCCGCTCCGGGTCGACGACCGGCTGGCACTGCGGCACCATCCAGCAGCACGACACCAGCGTGCAGTATCCGCAGGGCACGATCAACGGGGTCACGCGCACCAACGTCTGCGCCGAACCGGGCGACTCCGGGGGCCCGTTCATCTCGGGCAGCGAGGGGCAGGGCGTCACCTCCGGCGGCTCCGGCAACTGCACCGTCGGCGGCACGACGTACTACCAGCCGGTGAACCCGATCCTGACGACCTACGGGCTCACCCTCACCACCGGCTGACGCCGGGGTGCCGGGGCCGCCGCGGTCGAACGGACCGGCGGCGGCCTCGCGCGTGCGCTCACGGCCCGCTTCTCAGGCTTGCCCCCACACCCGTCCTCGCGCGTGTTCGGAGTACCTTGACCAATCCGCACCCCTCCGGGCGACGAATGAGGTACGACACCTCCGTGTGCGCCGCATCGTTCCCGGAAGGACGGCCTGTGAGAGAACCCGTGTACATCGGCGGACCGGCCGCGCGCGGACCGGACCTCGAAGAGTTGCTCCAGATGGTGGCCCGGGGGGACCAGAACGCGTTCGGAGCCCTCTACGACGCCGTCAGCGGGCCGGTCCTGGGGCTGACGCGCAGTCTGCTGCGCAACCCGGCGCAGGCCGAGGAGGTCACCCAGGAGGTCCTGGTCGAGGTGTGGCGGTCCGCGGCGCGGTTCGAACCGAGTCGGGGCAGCGCCATGGCCTGGATCATGACGGTGGCGCACCGGCGCGCCGTGGACCGGGTGCGCTCGGCACAGGCCGCCTCCGACCGCGAGGAGCGCGCCGCGCTGCTGTCCCGTACCCCGGCGTTCGACGAGGTGACCGAGCAGGTGGAGGCCAGGCTGGAGCGCGAGCAGGTGCGCCGGTGCATGCGGACGCTGACCGAGCTGCAGCGGCAGTCGGTGACGCTCGCCTACTACCGGGGCCGCTCCTACCGTGAGGTGGCGGAGCTGCTGTCGCTGCCGCTCGGGACCGTGAAGACCAGACTCCGGGACGGGCTCATCCGGCTCCGGGACTGCATGGGGGTCGGCGCATGACCAGGGCGGATCTGCACACCTTGACCGGGGCGTACGCGGTGCACGCCCTGTCGGGGCGGGAGTTGACCGAGTTCGAGCGGCATCTGGCGGTCTGCGACGCCTGCCGTCAGGAGGTGCGGGAGCTGCGGGAGACCGCCGGGAAGCTGGCAGTGGCGACGGCCCTGACCCCGCCCCCGACCATGAAGGACGATGTGCTGCGGCGCATCGCCACGGTCCGCCAGGAGCCGCCCCGGGTGGCGGCGCGGGAGGCCCGGGAGTCCCACGCCGGCCCCCGGCGGCGCACCGGGCGGCGGGCGCTGAACGTCGCGCTGGCGGCCTGTGTGGCCGCGGCCGTCGCGTTCGGCGGGGCCGCGGTGTGGCAGTACCGGCAGGCGTCCGACGCCCGCGACACGGCCCGCCGCTCCGAGCAGCGGGTGGCTCAGGCGCAGGAGGTGACCCAGGTGCTGGCCGCGCCCGACGCGCGCAGCCGCAGCGGCCGGATGACGGACGGCTCGACCGGCACGGTGGTGGTCTCGCGCGGGCTGAACAGGGCGGTGTTCCTGGCCTCGGGGCTGCCCGAGCCGCCCGCGGGGCGGATCTACCAGCTGTGGTTCAGCGACGGCGGCACCATGCGCCCGGCCGGTCTGATGGACTCCCCGGGCCGGAGCGCGGCGGCGGTCCTGAGTGGTGCGGTCGGGAAGGCGTCGGCCATGGGGGTGACGGTCGAGCCCGCCGGAGGGTCGAAGGCCCCGACGACCGATCCGCTGGTCCTGCTGACATTCCCCTCGGCGTGACCGGGCGACATCGGGCGGAATTCACCAATATGCGGCGCCGCGTGAGGTAAGGGAGAGGGATGAGTACGTCCCTCTCCGTCTTCACCTCCGATCTGCGGCTGTCCGACAACCCCGTGCTGCGTGGCGCGACGCGCTCCGCCGAGCGGGTCGTTCCGCTGTTCGTCGTGGACCGCGCCCTGGCCGGCACGGGGTTCGCCGTCCCCAACCGGGTGGCGTTCCTCGCGGACGCTCTGGCCGATCTCGACGCGGGGCTGCGCGAGCGCCGCGGGCGGCTGGTGGTCCGCCGGGGCGACGCGGTGGCGGAGGTCCTGCGGGCGGCCCGGCAGGCCGACGCGGACGAGGTACATATCGCGGGCGGGGTGAGCGGCTACGCCACCCGCCGCGAACAGCGGCTGCGCGAGGCGCTGGAGGCGGACGGACGGCGGCTGCGGGTGCACGGCGCGGTGGTGACGGCCGTGGAGCCGGGCGAGGTGACCCCGGCGGGCAAGGACCACTTCGCCGTCTTCACCCCGTACTTCCGCGCCTGGCAGTGGGCCGGGCTGCGCGACGCGCTCACCGCTCCGCGCACCGTGAGCGTGCCGTCCGGGCTGCGCTCGGAGCCGGTGGCGGCGGTCACCTCGCTCGCCCCGGGCAGCCCCTCCCCCGGGCTGCCCGAGGGCGGGGAGACGGCGGGCCGCCGCCGCGTCCGCTCCTGGTGGCGCTCGGGGCTCGGTAGCTACGCCGACCGGCAGGACGATCTGGCGGGCGACGCCACCTCCCGGCTCTCCCCGTATCTGCACTTCGGCTGTCTGTCCCCGGTGGAGCTGGTGCACCGGGCGCGGGAGGCGGGCGGCGCGGGCGCCGACGCCTTCGTACGGCAGCTTGCCTGGCGGGACTTCCACTATCAGGTGCTGGCCGCCCGGCCGGACGCCGCGCACGCCGACTACCGCCCGCGGGGCGACCGGTGGCGCCACGACGAGGCGGAGGTCGCGGCCTGGAAGGCGGGGCGCACCGGCTATCCGCTGGTCGACGCCGGGATGCGGCAGCTGCGCCACGAGGGCTGGATGCACAACCGGGCGCGGCTGCTGGTGGCCAGCTTCCTCACCAAGACGCTCTACCAGGACTGGCGGATCGGCGCCCGGCATTTCCTGGATCTGCTGGTGGACGGGGATCTGGCCAACAACCAGCTGAACTGGCAGTGGGCGGCGGGCACCGGCACCGACACCCGTCCCAACCGGGTCCTCAACCCGCTGGCGCAGGCCCGGCGGTTCGACCCGGACGGCGCGTATGTGCGGCGCTGGGTGCCGGAGCTGGCCGGGGTGACGGGCTCCGGCGTCCATACGCCCTGGCGGCTGCCGAAGGCCGAGCGGGACCGGCTGGACTACCCCGGCCCGATCGTGGACCTCCAGGAGGGGCTGGCCCGCTTCCGGGACGCCCGGGGGTGACGTCGGGTCCTGGCCGGCCGGTCAGTCGGCGACGCGCCCGGCCGGTCAGTCGGCGCGGGCGCCGTGCTGCGGGGCGATCTCCTCGATCCGGCCGGCGAGCTCGACGTCGAGCGCGGTCACCTTGCCCCCGGCGCTGTGGGTGTTCACCGAGACGCCGACCTTGTTGTAGCCGAGGGTCAGATCGGAGTGGTGGTCGAGCTCCTCCTGGATGGTGGCGATCTCCGCCACCATCCCGGCCGCCTGCGGATGCCCCTTGAAGACATACGTCCGCGAGAGCCGGTCGTCCGCGAACGACCAGCCGGGGAGCTGCTCCAGACGCTGCTGGATCTCCTGGTCGGTGAGCGGCTGGACTGCCATGACACATCCCTTCGTCGCGGGTGACCGGCGGCCCTTCCACCCTGCCATGCGAGCACCCGGCGTCGGCTACCTTCAGCTCATGACGACTGCCGCGCCGCCCCGGGTGGGCACACTGCTGCGCGAGTGGCGGGACCGCCGCCGGCTGAGCCAGCTGGAGCTCGCGCTGCGCGCCGACTCCTCCGCCCGCCACATCAGCTTCATCGAGACCGGCCGGTCGCGGCCCAGCCAGGAGATGGTGCTCCGGCTCGCCGACCATCTCGACGTCCCCGTCCGCGAGCGCAACGCCCTGCTGATCGCCGCCGGTTACGCCCCGCACTATCCGGAGCGGTCGGTGGACGACCCCTCGATGAGCGCCCTGCGGGCATCCCTGGAGCGGCTGCTGACGGGCTACGAGCCCTATCCGGCGCTCGTGGTGGACGGCACCTACGGGGTGCTGGCGGCCAACCGGGGCATCGCGGCGCTTGTGGAGGGAGTGGCGGAGCATCTGCTGAAGCCGCCGCTGAACGCGATGCGCCTCACCCTGCACCCCGAGGGTCTCGCCCCGCGCATCCGCAACCTCCGCGAATGGCGTGGCCATCTGCTGGACCAGATGGACCGGCAGCTGGCGCTGATGCGCTCCTCGCCGCTGCGCGCGCTGTACGACGAGGTGGCCGCCTACCCGCTGCCCGAGACCGGCGGCCGGGAGACGGCGACCGCCGGTGACACCCCGCCCTTCGCCCTGCCGATGATGATCGAGCACGGCGGGCGGGTGCTGTCGTTCATCTCGACGATCGCGACCTTCAACACCCCGATGGATGTCACGGTCTCCGAGCTGGCCATCGAGACGTTCCTCCCGGCCGACCCGGAGACCGCGGCCGCCCTGGGGCGGTTCAGCCGGTCGTAGGGACCCGGTCCAGGAAGCCGAGGACGGAGCGGATCCGGCCGTCCTCGGCCAGGGTGATCACATCGGTCGCGGCGACCGGGGCCGAGCCGTCGGCCGTGGCGACCAGCTCCCAGCTGAAGCGGGCCATGGCGTGGTGGCCGTCCACGGCGCCGGTGAGCCGGAACTCATGGCCGGGGAACTGCTCCTGGGCCCCGGCGATGACGGCGGCCAGCTCCTCATGGCCTCGCGCCTCGGCCAGCGGGTCGGTGTAGCCGCCATCCTCGGTCCAGGCGGCGGCGACGGCCTTGGCGCGGGCCTCGGGGCCGGTGGCGTTCCACGCCTCGAAGTAGCGGGCGACGGCGGTTTCGTACTGCGTCATGTGGTTACTCCTCCATGAAATCCCCTGGTGGCACCGGGTCCCGGACCGGAGGGCGCCGGCCCGGGACCCGATGGCTCAACCCTGCCGCCGTCGCGCGCGGCGGTCGATTACCGCCGAGGTAATGCAGGTGCGGAAGCCTTGGCGCACACCGCCCGGGGAAGGGGAACTCAGGAGCGCTGGGACTCCACGAGCGCGATGGCCTCCTCCTTGGTGGCCACGGCGGGCGGCGAGCCCTCCAGCGGCTTCCGCGCCGTCTCCTTCATCACGGCGGCGGCGATGATGCCGACGACGGCGGCGAGCATCGTGTAGTAGGCGGGCATCAGATCGTCCCCGGTGCTGCTGATCAGACCCTCGGTCACCAGCGGCGTGGTGCCGCCGAAGAGCGAGACGGAGATGTTGAAGGCGATGGAGAGCGAGCCGTAGCGCACATTCGTCGGGAAGAGCGCGGGCAGCGAGGCGGACATCACGCTCACATACGGCAGCAGACACAGCCCCAGGAGCAGCAGCCCGGCGAAGACCGGGACCACCCCGCCCTGCTTGATGAGCAGGAAGCACGGCACGGCGAGCACCAGGAAGCCCACGGACCCGGCCATCAGCACGGGCTTGCGGCCGATGCGGTCGGAGTACCGGCCGACGAAGGTGATGGCCGCCATGAGCACGAGCATCACGATGATGATCGAGACCAGGGCGCTGGTGCTGCTGTAGTGGAGGGTGTCCGACAGATAGGTCGGCATGTAGGACAGCAGCATGTAGTCGGTGATGTTGTACGCGGCGACCAGCGCGATGCACAGCGCCATCGCACGCCACTGAGTGCGGAACACCTGCCAGAACGGCAGGCTCTCGCGCTCCCCCGCGCTGGTGGCGCCCTCGTCCTCCAGCTTCTGGAAGGCGGGGGTGTCATCCAGCTTCAGCCGCAGATACAGACCGACCAGACCGATCGGCGCGGCGGCCAGGAACGGAATGCGCCAGCCCCAGGAATTCATCGAGGAGTCGGCGAGTGTCACGGTCAGGATGGTGACCAGTCCGGCCGCCGCGGTGTAGCCGATCAGCGTGCCGAACTCCAGAAAGCTGCCGTAGTACCCACGGCGCTTGTCGGGCGCGTATTCGGCGATGAAGGTCGAGGCGCCGCCGTATTCCCCGCCGGTGGAGAATCCCTGGAGCATACGGAACAGGATGAGCAGCGCCGGCGACCAGAAGCCGATGGCGGCATAGCCGGGGATCAGCCCGATGGCGAGCGTGCTGGACGCCATCATGATCATGGTGAAGGACAGGACCTTCTTACGGCCGATCCGGTCGCCCAGAGGCCCGAAGAACATGCCTCCCACCGGGCGGACCAGAAAGGCCACCGCGAATGTCGCGAGGGAGGAGAGCACCTGGGCCGTGCCATTACCGGACGGGAAGAACACTTTGCCGATGGTGACCGCGAGATAGCTGTAGATCCCGAAGTCGAACCATTCCATGGCGTTTCCCAGCGCGGCGGCCTTCACCGCTTTCCGGACGGTCTTCTCTTCGGTGACCGTGATGTCGCTCCGGCGCAGTGGAGGGTTCTTGCGTCGCTGGACAGCGCGCCAGAGCAGGTGGTGCCGGGAGGGCGCGGACGCGGAGGCTTCGACATCGGTTGGGACAGGCACGAGCAACTCTTTTCAGTGGACAGGCTTGTTGCGCATACCCCGCGAAGGCCCGGGCATGCCAGGCATGTCGCAGACCACCCGGGAACGCGGGCCAGAGCGCTCAAGGGGTGTTCGACCCCAACCCGAGCCGGGCCAGGCATCTTCAGGGAACCCGGCGAGTGGCTTTACTGTTCTTTGGCCTTCCGTAAACCAAACCGCGCGGGCACATAGCCATCACGCAACGCCGAAAGGCACCGAACTCAAGGGGACATCATGCTCTATGGCAATGCCCTCCGAAAGGCCATCAGTTCATCTCGAACTACACCTCTCATCGGCATCTACGACATGTACTCGGCGTCCATCGCCGCACAGCACTACAACGGCTTCTTCGTATCCGGATTCGGGTTCGCCGCATCGCATTACGGGCTGCCCGACATCGGCTTCATCGCCTGGCCCGACATGCTCGCCTTCGTGGAGCGGCTGCGTCTCGCCTTCCCCGAGCACCATCTGCTCGTGGACATCGACGACGGCTATGTGGATCCCGAGGTCGCCTGCCATGTGGTGCAGCGGCTGGAGCGCACCGGGGCCTCCGGGGTGATCCTGGAGGACCAGCGGCGCCCGCGCCGCTGCGGCCACGCGGACGGCAAGCTGACCCTGCCGCTCGAGGAGTACCTCGACAAGCTCCAACTGGTGCTGAGCAGCAGGAAGGACATGGTGGTGGTGGCACGCACGGACGCCACCGAGGAGCCCGAGATCCTGCGGCGGGCGGCCGCGCTGGCGGAGACCGACGCGGATGTCGTCCTCGTCGACGGGGTGCGCAGCGTGGAGTGGATCCGCAAGGTCCGCAAGGTCATCGGCGACAAGCCCCTGCTGTTCAACCAGATCGCGGGCGGGAAGTCGCCGCGGCTCTCGCTGTCCGAGCTGTCCGAACTGGGGGTGGATGTCGCTATCTACAGCACCCCTTGTCTGTTCGCCGCCCATGGGGCGATCGACGGGGCGCTGAGCGACCTCAAAACGGCGGACGGGCGGCTGCCGGACACCCGGGAGGCCGCGGCCATCGGGGTCAAGGGCGCCACGGAACTGCTGGAGAAGAACATCAGCAGGCACCACGGCCACCGTCAGCCCGCCAGGGTCTGAGCCGGGGCCGCGCGGTATGCCCTCGACATTCCTCGGGCCCGGCCCCGGCCGGCGCCGTAAGCCCAGAAAAGACACCGGCTCGTCCCGTCCGTCCACGGCCGGGCTCATCCTCGCGGCCACCGCGGGCGTCCTGTGCGCGGGCGCCGCGGTCTCCGCCAAGGCGACGCCCGTGCCCGCGGGCAGCACCCCGCGGGACGACTGCGAGCCGGATGACACCCCCACGGTGGCCACCGGGCCGCACAACGGCCTCGTGGTCATCGACAACTCCGGCGCGGACTCCTGGCTGGAGGTCGACCGCACCCTCAACGCCCTGCTGCTGAGCCGTGGCACGGCGGGCAGCGACCACGACGGGGGCGGCGGCGCCATCGACGTCGTGACCGGCGGCCTCACCGGTGCGGATCCGGTGCTGCCGCAGATCGGCCACCCGCCGTGGCAGGCCGGGAGCGGTGATTGATGTGATGCGGAAGTCCTGGCCGCTGTCGTGGCCGGGCCGGCTCGGGAGGGCGGTCGACCCCTATGTCGCCGCCCTCCTCGGGACGGTCGCGCTGGCGGCGCTGCTGCCCGCGAGCGGGGCGGCGGCCACGGCCGTCGGCGATGCCGCGGACATCGCGATCGGGCTGCTCTTCTTCCTCTACGGTTCGCGGCTGTCCACCCGCGAGGCGCTGAACGGCCTGCGGCAGTGGAGACTGCACCTGGTGGTGGGCGCGAGCACCTTCGCGCTCTTCCCGCTGCTGGGGCTGGCCGCGGGCGGCCTCGCCCCGTTCCTCCTCACCGACCGGCTCTACACCGGACTGCTCTTCCTGTGTGTCGTGCCCTCGACCGTCCAGTCCTCGGTCGCCCTCACCTCCACGGCCCGGGGCAATGTCCCGGCCGCCATCTGCGCGGGTACGTACTCCAGCCTGCTCGGCGTGATCGCCACTCCGCTGCTCGCGGCGTGGCTGATCGGCTCGGACGTGCGCTTCTCGGCCGAGGGGCTGCTGGCCATCGCCACCCAGCTGCTGCTCCCCTTCCTCGCCGGGCAGGCGCTGCGCCGCTGGACCGCGACTTTCATCGGCCGCCACAAGAAGGTGCTCGCCCTCCTGGACCGGGGCTCGATCCTGCTCGTGGTCTACACGGCGTTCAGCCGGGGCATGACGGAGGGCATCTGGAACCAGATCACCCCGGCCCGGCTGTGCGCGCTGCTGGGGCTGGCCGCGGCGGTGCTGGCGCTGGCCCTCACCGCGACGTCGTTCACCGCGCGGCGGCTGGGCTTCAGCCGGGAGGACCGCGTCACCATCGTCTTCTGCGGCTCCAACAAGTCCCTGGCCACCGGGCTGCCGATGGCTGCCGTGCTGTTCGGAGACGCGGCCGGGCCGGTGATCCTTCCGCTGATGCTCTTCCATCAGCTGCAACTGATGGTGTGCGCCGTCATCGCGGGCCGCTGGTCCCGCCGGGTGCCGGAGGCCGAACCCGCTCCCGGCGGGCAGGTCCAGGTCACCGAGGCGACGGGGTAAGGGGAGGGCAAGAGCAAGAGCGAGAGCGAGGGCGAGGAGGGCGGTGGCTCAGGCGCAGCGGGCGATCACCACGATGGCCGCGTCGTCGTTGACGACCCCGTCGGTATGCCGGAACAGATCGGCGTGGAGATAGTCCACCAGCGCCTGTGGGCCGCCGCCCTTCCAGGCCGCGAGCCGTTCCGGGAGCGGATAGAAGGCCCCGCTGTCGTCACGGGCCTCGACGACCCCGTCGGTGTGCAGCACCAGCACATCGCCGTACTCGAAGCGGAACATCTCGACCGGGTAGTCCCGCTCCGCCAGCACCTCCAGGCCCAGCGGCACCGCGGGGTCGCGCACCTCCAGCATCGCGACCTCGCCCCGGTGCAGCAGCAGTGGCGGAGGGTGCCCGCAGTTCACCATCCCGGCCACCGGGCCGTCGTCATAGACGTCCAGCACCACGGCGGTCACAAAGGACTCCGGGAAGTTCCGCTCGGTACCGCCGGTGTAGTGCCAGTTCCAGCACATGGCGCTGTCCATGTGGTCGACGATGCCCGGCAGCGAGAGGTTGCGGTACGCGGACCCCCGGAAGGCCCCGATCAGCAAGGACGCGTCGCCGATCGCGGCCATCCCTTTCCCCCGTACGTCCCCGATCACCAGCCGGGTCGCCCCCTCGGTGCGGACGGCCGCGTACAGATCACCGCCGATCTGCGCCTCCTCGTCGGCCGCGAGATAGAGGGAGGCGATCCTCAGCTTCCCGACCTGTTCGGGCAGCGGCCGCAACAGCACCTCCTGCGCCGCCACGGCCACCGTGCGCACCTGGCTCAGCTTGCGACGGTGCCGGTCGGTGGCATAGCGGAAGCTCGTCACCAGCCCCGAGATCACGATCAGGACGAGGATCTGCGCCTGGTGATTGGGGGTCGTCAGACCGCCGTGGAACACACCGATGACGACCTGAGCCGCCACGGCGAGGGCCCCGATCACGGCGGTTCCGCCCGCGCCCGCGAAGGACGCGGTGATCGCGGGGGCCGCGATCAGAAAGGGGCCGAGGTGGACGGTGGGCGGCGCGTGGAGGTCGACCACCGTGACCGCCAGGATGATGACGAGCGGGATGCCGAACAGCGCCCGGCTCGACCGCGTTTCCCCACCGATGCGGGTGAGGTCGGGCGGAACGCGCATATCTCTTGCTTACACCCGATACGCACGTAACGCTGACCCGGACCGCGAGACGATCGCGGGTGCGCTCAGGCGATGCCGTCGGCCGTGACCGCCGGACCGGCCGCCGCGGCCTCCGGACCTGCCGCCGCGACGTCGACGGCCTCCGCGCCCTCCGCCCGGCTCGTACGCCGCGCCGCCATCCACACGTACACCAGCACACCGGCGAACAGGAACAGCACACCCTGGTACACCGCCGCGTATCCGGCGCCCGCGACCAGCCAGAACGAGAAGCCGAAGCCCGCGAGCGCCAGCACCAGGTCCCGGACGAAGCGCCCGGTCCGCACCTCCTCGCGGCGCCCGGACAGCAGGAAGTACAGCTGCGCGCCCGCCGCCAGCAGATACGGGACCGTCGCCGAGAAGGTGGTGATCAGCACGAGGATCTCGAAGAGCCCGCTCGAACCCGAGGTGTAGTTGACCACGGTGAGCAGGGACGCCAGGAGCACGCCGACGATGACGCCGAAGGTCGGCACCCCGCGCCGCCTGGTGGCGAACGCGGTCGGGAAGAGCCCGTCCCGCGCGGCCGCGTACGGGGCCTGCGCGCTCATCAGGGTCCAGCCGTTGAGCGCGCCGACGATGGACACCACGGCGGCCAGTGCGATCAGCGTGGGGCCCCAGCCCCCGCCGAACATCGCGTCGACCGCGTCCGAGAAGGGGGCGGTGGAGCCGACCAGGTCCTTGTGGGCGACGGTGCCGAAGACCGACACCGTGCCGAGCAGATAGACCACGGCCGCGCCGACCGTGCCCAGCACGCTCGCCCGCCCCACATTGCGCTCCGGGTCCCGGACCTCGCCCGCGCTCATCGAGGCCGACTCCACGCCCACGTAGCTGTAGAGCAGGATCGCGGCCGCCGCCGACACACCGCCGAGCGCGCTGCCGCCGCTCTCGTTGAACGAGCCGAGGTTGTGCGGGTCGAAGAAGAAGAGGCCGACGATGGCGACGAAGAGCAGCGGGATGAACTTCAGCACGGTGGAGACCAGCTGCACCGCGCCCACCCAGCGCGTCCCCGCGAGGTTGGCGAGCGCGGGGAGCCAGAGCGCCAGCAGCGCCACGGCCAGGTTCATGCCCTTCGTGTCATGGCCGGGGACCAGCACATGCACATAGCCGACCGCCGCCACCGCGAGCGCCGCATTGCTCACCCAGGTCATCGTCCAGTACGACCAGGCCGACAGGAAGCCGGCGAAGTCGCCGAAGGCCGCGCGGGCGTGCACATACGGCCCGCCGGTGCGGGGGTCGCGCTCCGCGAGCCGCCCGAAGACCAGCGCGAGCGCGATGGCGCCCAGCGTCAGGACGACGAAGGAGAGGAGACTGAGGGTGCCGAACGGGGCGACGGAGGCGGGCAGCAGAAAGATGCCGCCGCCGATGATGTTTCCCATGACGAGTGCGGTCGCCGTGGGCAGGCCGAAGCGGCGGGAGTGGGGCTGGTCGTGCATATGACTATGGTCACCGAACGTGTAGGGTGCACCCAAATCACCGGGTTTTGTTCGGCACAACCGACCTGACCACGGTAAATGGTGCGGCGGGGGTGCCGTCCCACCGGGAATCCTGCACTGTGCGCGCCACGTCGGACGCCCTCGGCAGCCCGGTGTCGACCGGTACCTCCACCTCCGTCGGACCCTGCGCGGCCGAGGCCTCCTCTACCGCCGGACCCGCTCCCGTCAACGCCTCCGCCCCGGCGCATACGTCTCCCCCGTGGCCGCTGTCTCCTTCTCCGGCACCTGGGGCCCGTCCGCCTCGTCCAGCCAGCGCCGCAGCACCCGGTGCACCCGCTCCGCCCCGACCAGTTCCTCCCCCGCCGCCACCGGCGGGGTCAGCTCGGCCGGCCACAGCAGAAAGGGATGCCCCTGCTCCCCGCCGAGCCCGCCGTGCGAGCCGATCTGCTCCTCGAAGGCGTGCACCGTGCCGCGCGCCGGGTCGTAGGCGGAGTTGACCATGATGTCGGGGGTGTTCCGGAAGTGCGCGGTGCGCCGTACGGCGGCCTCGGCGCCGGGGCCGAAGACCGTGAGCGGGCTCGCCCCGAAGACCTCCCCGGTGTCCAGACGGTGCTCGGCACCCTCGGCGCCCAGCACCACCGCGCCATGCGCCTCGGACCGTACGAGCAGGAAGCCCACCCCGGGGTGGTCGGCGAGCGTGCGCAGCAGCGCGGGATGGCGGGCGTCGATCTGCTCGCGGCTCATCCGCCCCGGCACATCGGGGAAGGAGACCAGGCCCAGATTTCCGGACGCGAGCACGATCGGATCGGACGCGGGGGCGCCGCCGCCCGCGACAGCGGCTGTGTCGCCGGCCCCGCCGACCCCGGCGCACCGCCCGTCCCCGTCCACCTCGGGCTTCTCCGGCCGGTGCAGCGCCGCCCGCCCCGCCTCGCGCGCCTCCGCGCCGCTCGGGGTCCGCCCGGCCCGCCGCGATACGGGCAGACCGCAGCCGACCCGCACCAGGTCCTCGAGCGTCAGCCCGTACGCCCCCGCGAAGGTCTCGCCGGGGCTCTGCCCGTGGTCGGACAGCAGCACGATCCGGTAGTCGCGCGGGGCGCGGTCGGCGACCTTGGCGATGAGCGCGATGGAGCGGTCGAGCCGGGCGAGCACCTGCCGGGCGTCCCGGCTGCGCGGCCCCGAGTGGTGGGCCACCTCGTCGTACGCGACCAGATCGGCGTAGATCGCGGTACGACCCGAGAGGATGTCCCCCATCACCGCCGTCACCACGACGTCCCGCTCCACGACCGTGGCGAACGCGCGGATGAACGGATACAGCCCGCCCCGCTTGACCCGGGGCGTCTCGCGGCGCAGCTTGGCGCGCGTGGACTGGCAGATCTCCCGGACGACCTCCGCCAGGAACGACACGGCGGTGCGGGTCGCGTTGGCGGGGTCGGCGAAGTAGGCGAAGTATCCGGAGCGGGAGCGGTTGTGCGGACCGCGCCGCGCCGCGACCGAGAGGACCAGGGCCAGCTGATCGGCTCCGCCGGTGAAGAGGTTGCCCCGGCTCGCCCCGTCCACCGTGAGGAGTCCGTCGTGTCTGGCCCGGGCGGCCGCGCGGCGCTGGAGTACCGCCGCGCTGGTCGGCCGGTTGCTCACCATCACCTCCCCGCTCTTCTTCTCGTACCAGCGGAAGGCGGGCACATCCTCGTTGGAGCCGTGCAGGATGCCGAGTTGGCTGGCGCCGGTCTGGCTGGACCAGTCGGTGCGCCAGGGCGTGACCTTATGGGTGCTCCGGATCAGGCGCGCGACGGTGGGCATCACCGCGGGCCGGTTGTCGCGCTCCCGCAGCGCCTCCCGCAGCACGGCGTGCCCCACCCCGTCGAGCTGCAGAAACACCGTCCCCGGGGGCGCTTCGCTCCCGCCGTCCTCACCGAGCCGCCGCCTGCGCCGCCCGGCCAGCCGGGCCAGCCGCCGCCGGTAGGCCCCGTCGTCCCGCACGGTCAGAAAGGTGCTCGTCGCCGAGGACGCGGCGGACATCACGGCGGCGACCACGACGGCGGTCTCCGGCTCGACGGCGCCGCGCCCGTCCGGGATCAGGCTGATCGCGATCAGCAGCATCGAGCCGTTGAGCACGAACACCAGCAGCCCCAGCACCAGCGCGGGCATCAGCAGCAACGCCCGTACGAGCAGCGGCCACACCAGCGCGCTGAGCACGCCGAAGGCTCCGGCGCCGATGGCCGCCGTGATCGCGATCCGCGTCGCGCTGTCACCGCCATCGGACTTCAGTCGAAAGTCGGGGAGGATCCCGGCGAGCGCCAGCATCGTGAGCGTGGACACCGCCCATACCGCCGTCACCCGCAGCAGGGTTCCCCCCACCGTCTTCCATCGGGGCTTCTGCACGCCGCGGCCTCACTTCACGTCACCGGCCCGCACCATGCGCGCGAACCGGCTTCAAGCGTGGCACAGCGCCCCGCGACCCGGCGGACGGCGGGTTACCAGCACGGATCGATTCCACTGACGGCAGCCCATGAGCCGGCCAGGAGCGCGCCTCCTCACGCCCCGCTCTACGGGGACCAGGAATCGGCCGGATCGTCCAGCCACACCCGCTGACCGGCGGGGCCCGGGCCGACCGTGAGGCCGAAGCGGGTGTGGTCCGGCCTGCCCTGGCCGACCGACCACCCGTACGCGGCCTCGACCTCATCCCACAACCGCCGCTCCCCCGCCTGCCAAACGCGCGCCCCCGCCTCCCCCTCGCGGAACACGACACACGCCCAGGAACGGTCGGTCAGCCCGTAGAGCCACAGGGGCCGCGCGCCATCGTGCGGGGCGGCCACCACCTGGACGCAATGCGGTACCCGGAGCCCCAGCACGAAGGGGAGGGCGGAGTACGCCGGGGTGATGAACTCCCCTCGGGGATGCCGGTGGTCGAGGTGTCGGCACCGCCCTCTCCCTCGGCCGGGACGTAGGCATGGTGCGGCGGCAGCGACAGCCGCCGGCCGCGCAGCTTCATGAACTCGACGGGGCCGGTGAAGCGCCCCGACGCCGTCCCGTCCTCACGCACCATCAGCCGGGCCACGGCGTCCGCATGGGTGTAGTGCGTGCCCCAGGGGGCGACGATCAGGCCCCCGGGCCGCGTCTGCTCGATCCATGCCCCGGGGATCTCCCGAAGCCCGACGGTGGCCAGGACCCGGTCATACGGCGCGCCGCCCGCACAGCCCTTCGTCCCGTCGCCGACCACGACCTCCGGCCACAACCCCGCTGCGGCCAGCCGTTGGCGTGCGTGACGCGACACGGCGGGATCCACCTCGACCGTGGTGACCTTACGGCTGCCACAGCGATGCGCCAACGCACCGGCGGTCTCGCCCGTGCCGGTGCCCACGTCGAGCACGGCCATACCCTCGTCCACGGCCAGGTCCCGCAGCAATGCGTAGACGACAGAGGGCATGGAGGATGAGCTGGTGGGCACCCGCCCCGGCGCGGGACCGACATGCTCTCCGTCGTCCCACTGCGTCACGATGGGCGCATCGCTGTCGGCGGCGGCGTACCAGGCGTCCGGATCCTCGCCCTTGTCGATGGCGACGGCGCCCTGGGTCCGCGTGTCGAACGGCCACATCAGCTCCGGCAGGAACCCGGCCCGGTCGACAGCGGCGAAGGTCGGCGCCCAGTCCTCCCCCATCACCCCCGCGTCGAGAAGCACCCGCCCCAACGCGGCCCGGTCGGGCCGGGCCCCCTCGAACGTCATGCGACCTTGGGCGGGTTCGGCACCCCGGGCCCACCGTCGGGAGTCGGCGGCGGATGCGGACCGGGGTAAGGCTGACCGGGCAGCTTGTCACCGTTTCCGCGGACGCTTCGGGCCTGAAAGCTCCGCGACATCAACGCTCTCCCCTTCACCCAGCCGGGCGGCCCAACCCACTCGGGCCCCGCCTCTCATCACCATAGGGCGAGCCGCTGGAAACGCGCTCGAGCCCGGCCTTGCCCTCACGGTCCCGTGAGAGACTCGGCCGATGATTATCGAACGTGCGTACGCACACCTCGACGCGGACTCACGCGAGGAGGAGAGGTGGCCCTGGTCCGTGCCCTGTGTACGCGGGCTGCTGGCGGACGGGCTGCGCTTCACCGCGCCGGTGACGTTTCTCGTCGGGGAGAACGGGTCGGGCAAGTCGACGCTGGTGGAGGCGCTCGCGGAGGGGTTCGGGCTGGACCCGTACGGCGGCTCGCACGACTGGCAATACGCCAGCCACCGCCCCAAGTCGGCGCTCGGCGAGCGGATCCGCTTCGACGCGGCGCCGCGCGGGCGGCGGATGCTGGGGAGTTGGGCGGCGCGCAAGGGGTTCTTCCTGCGGGCCGAGACCGCGTTGGACGCGCTGGACCGGGAGGGTTTCGCCCCGCATGCGGTCAGCCACGGCGAGGGGTTTCTCGCCGCGTTCCGGGATAAGTTCCTCCACCCCGGGCTGTACGTCATGGACGAGCCGGAGGCGGCGCTCTCCTTCGCCTCCTGCCTGGAGCTCATCGGCCACCTCAATGAGTTGGTGAAGAACGGCGCCCAGGTCATCTGCGCGACACATTCGCCGCTGCTGACCGCACTGCCCGGTGCGGACATCGTCGAGGTCGGCGAGCACGGGATGCGGCGGGTGGCCTGGAGCGAGCTGGCCCTGGTCGACCACTGGCGCCGCTATCTCGCCGATCCGCGGAGCTATCTGCGACATGTCTTGGATTGAGCAGGCGTGGGGCCGGGTTGGGTTGGGTCGTCGGTTGCCTGCCGCGCCGTTCCGCGCCTTCGGCGCATGTGAGCTTGGGGGCGGCAGGTGGGGGGCGCGGGCCGCGTCGCCGGCCGCCGGGCCGGTGGGAGGTGGGGCCCGGTGACGGCTTCTGTCCATCGGGGCTCGGGTCGACGCCGGACAGCCGGGGGGTGGGGTGCCCTTTTGAGATTGCTTGACGCATTGGTTGCGCCAGATCAAGCAAGTTCTGGAGGGGTACCCGGGGGACGCCCGGACCGAGTGTGCCGTTGGACCCGCGGTCCGGAACGCTCCCGGCCCGCGAGCCCAGATGCCGCCACTCGCGCCCGCTCCCACCTGCCCGGCAGTCGGCAGCGCGGCCCCCGACCCGGTACCCCGACCCATACCCGCTACCGCCTGGGCCGACTTCCTGAGCTTCGCGAGGGCTTGAGAAGCGACACGAGCGCTTGGTGCGAATGGCCCGCCGGACGCTTGATGGGAATGGGACGTCCGGATATCAGGCCCGGCCGTGTGCCCGTTGTGCGCGGCGGGACAGGGAGTCGACGACGACGGCGAGCAGCAGCACCCCGCCGGTGATCATGAATTGCACGGCGGTCTGGATGTCCATGAGTGCCACGCCCGAGGCGATCGACTGGATGACCAGCACGCCCAGCAGGGCGGACCAGGTGCTGCCGCGGCCGCCGAAGAGGCTGGTGCCGCCGATGACGGCCGCGGCGATGGCGTTCATCAGCAGGTCGGTGGAGACCGATGTCTGGCTGACCGAGTTGATCCGGGAGGCCAGGAACAGGCCGCCGATGGCGGCCATCGTGCTCGACATCATGAACGCCGAGGTCCGCACCCAGACCACATTGACCCCGGCGCGGCGGGCCGCCTCGACCCCGCCGCCCAGCGCGAAGATCATCCGCCCATAGGTCGTACGGCGCAGGACGTAGTCGAGGATGACGAGGATGACCAGGAAGACCAGGAGGGCGAGCGGCAGGCCCTGGAACTGGTTGAGCACATACGCGGTGGCGAAGGCGATCACCGCGAGCAGCCCCGTGCGCAGGGCGATCTCGACCGGGGAGCGGGAGGGCACTCCGGCGGCGCGGCGGCGGGTGCCGTCCCGCCAGGCGGTCAGGAAGTATCCGGCCGTGCCGAGCGCCGCCAGGGCGTAGGCGGCGGCGACATCGGAGAAGTAGAAGTTGGTCAGCTTGGCGACCAGACCCTGATCGTCGAGGTTGATGGTGCCGTAGGCGCCCATGATGGCCAGCATCAGGCCATACCACCCCAGCAGTCCGGCGAGGGTGACCACGAAGGCGGGGACGCCGACCACGGTGGTGAAGAAGCCGTGGACGAAGCCGACCGCCGTACCGCAGAGCGCGGCCAGGACGATGGCGGGTGGCTCGGGCATGCCGTAGTTGACGTTCAACACGGCGAACAGGGCGGAGGCCAGGCCGCTCACCGAGCCCACCGCCAGATCGATCTCGCCGATCAGCAGGACGAAGATCACGCCGACCGCGATCATGCCGGTACCGACGATGTCCACGCTGAGGTTGGAGAGATTGCGCGGGGAGAGGAAGTGCGGGTTGAGGATCTGGAAGATCAGCCAGATCGCGAGCAGTCCGAGCACGACCGGCACGGAGCCGAGCGCTCCACCGCCCAGTTTGCGCCCGAACGCGTCGGCGAAGCGTTCGGCACCGTGCGCGCTGGGTCCGCCGATCCCGCCGGGCACGCTCACAACTCCCCCTCCCGTGTCACACGCCGCGTCACCGCGTTGTCGGACGCGCCGGTGATGGAGGAGACGATCTGCTCCTGGGAGGTGGTGGTGACGTCGAAGAACCCGTTGTTGCGGCCCAGGCGCAGCACCGCGACCCAGTCCGCGACGGCCTTGACATCGCCCAGGTTGTGGCTGACCAGCAGCACCCCGAGCCCGCGTTCACGCAGCCGTTCCACCAGATCGAGGACCTGGGCGGTCTGCTCGATGCCGAGGGCGGCGGTGGGCTCGTCCAGCATGACCAGGCGCGGCTCGCCGAGCAGCGCCCGGGAGATGGCGACGGTCTGCCGCTGGCCTCCGGAGAGGGAGGCGACGGGCCTGCGCACATCGGGGATGCGGATGGCGAGGGTGGCCAGCAGATCGCGGGTACGGCGCTCCATCTCCACCTCGTTCAGGACGCCGATCCGGCTGATCTCACGGCCGAGGAAGAGATTGCCGACGACATCGAGGTTGTCGCAGAGCGAGAGGTCCTGGTAGACGGTGGCGATCCCCAGATGCTGGGCGTCGTGCGGGCGGCCGATGTGGACGGGGCGGCCCCGCCATTCGAGGGCGCCCGTGTCGGCCGGTTCGACCCCCGCGATCACCTTGACCAGGGTGGACTTCCCCGCGCCGTTGTCACCCACCAGGGCGATGACCTCACCGGCGTGGATCTCCAGATCGACATCCGTGAGCGCCTCGACCGCGCCGAAGCGCTTGAAGACGCCACGCAGCGCCAGCAGGGGCGGGGCCGACGGTTGGGCCATCCGCTCCTCCCTTCATCCCGCGTCATGCGATGAGCCGTGCCGGCCGATGAGCCCGGCCCTGCGGCAGTCATCCACATACTTCTTGGTGCATATCTGATCGACGCGATACAGACCGTCCTTGATGACGGTGCTCTTGATGTTGTGCACGGTCACGGCCACCGGCGTGAGCAGCACCGCGGGGATGCCACGGGCCGTGGCGCTGTTGACCCGCTGCTTGGCGATCCCGTTGAGCGAGGTGCCGTGTCCCAGCGCGATGGCCATCTCCGCGGCGGTGTACGCCTCGGGCTTGAACGGCTTGTAGACGCTCATGTACTGCTCACCCTTGACGATCCGCTGAATGCCCGCGAGCTCGGCGTCCTGGCCGGTGACCGGGGGCAGTGGATGGATCCGGGCCGTTTCGAGGGCGGTGATGACACCCGAGGCCAGGCCGTCGTTGGCGGCGAGGACGCCGTCGATGGCATGGGGGCCCAGGGCGGCGATGGCGGCGGACATGTTGCGGTTGGCGTTCTCCGGCCGCCAGCCGACGGTCTCGTAGGACTTGACGATCTTGACCTTGCCCTGGAGGACGGACCGCGCGCCCTGTTCGAACCAGTGCGCGTTGGGGTCGGTCGACGAGCCGTTCATCATCACGACCTGGCGGTTCTTGGGGTTCGGGCCCAGCGCCTCGAGCAGTGCCTCGCCCTGGAGTCGGCCGACGCGTGCGCCGTCGAACGTGACATAGCCGGAGATGGGCCCCTCCGCGAGACGGTCGTAGGCGACGACCGGGACGTTGGCGCGGCGGGCCTGGATCACGGAGTGGCGGACGGCCTTGGTGTCCACCGCGTCCAGGATGAGCACATCGATCCCGTTCGTGATCATGGCTTCGATCTGATTGCGCTGGGCGGCCGGATCGTGCTGGGCGCTGGAGTAGCTCACCGTGCAGCGCGGGCACAGTTGCTCGACCCGCTCCTGGATCAGGGGCTTGTCCATGCTCTCGAAACGGACGATCTCGTTCTCCGGGAGCAGCAGGCCGATCCGCAGCGGCCCGCGGTGCGGCCCGGTCGCGCCGACCGGCCGGCCGACCTGGGCCGCGTTGCCGCATGCGGCGAGGGACACGGCAAGGCCCAGGCCCGCCGTGACGGCGATGGCCGCGCGGAGGCGAGCGCGCGCCCGGGAGCGCGTCGGGGCGGCCGTCCGGGCACGCGCCGGAGCGTGTCCCCGGAAGCGCGTCGCCGCGTGCGTCCGGGCGGTCGTACGGGAGCGGCTCATCGCCTTGCCCTCCTCCCTCTCCTCCCCCTCGCCCGCTCCGCCCGCGGTGCGTCATCCGCGTCGGTCGGCTCTTCCGGCGGCTCCTCCGGGGGCGGCCCGCTCCCGGGCTCCTCCCGCGGGGACGACAGGGACAGCTCGCCCCAGACCTGCTTGCCCCCGCTCAGCGGCACCGAGCCCCAGGTCTGCGACATGGCCTCGATGAGCAGCAGACCCCGCCCGCCGGTCGCCTCCCAGTCCACGGTCGCCGGTTTGACGGGGGTGCGCGGCGAGGGGTCGTTGACCGCGATCCGCAGCCGGTCCGCGGTCAGCGTCAGATTCAGCCGCACCTCGCCCCGGGTGTGCACCAGGGCGTTGGTGACCAGCTCGGAGGTGACCAGCAGCGCCACGTCCAGCTCGTCCGCCAGGCCCCAGTTGCGCAGGGTGCGCGCGGTGAAGCGGCGGGCGTGCATCACGGCGTCGGGAAGCCGCCACACCGTCCAGCTCGCCCGGGTGGGCCGTACCCGCATCCCGTCGTAGCGCAGCAACAGCAGCGCGACATCGTCGTCCCGGCGGCTGTGCCCGCCGAGCAGCTCGTCCGCCACCCCTCCGGGGTCGGCCGGGTCGGCGCGGGCGAGCGCCTGGCGCGCCCGACGCACCCCGTCGTCCAGGTCGAGCCGAGCGGACTCGACCAGGCCGTCGGTGACCAGGGCGAGCAGGGTGCCGGAGGACAGCCCGGCCGCGGTCATCGGGAACTCGGCGTCCGCGACCACGCCCAGCGGCGGACCGCCCTCGACGTCGAGCTCCTCGGTGGTGCCGTCCGGGTGGCGCAGCAGCGGCTGGATGTGTCCGGCCCGGACGAACCACGCCTCGCCCTCCTCCATGTCGAGGTCGGCGTAGCAGCAGGTGGCGAAGAGGTCGGTCTCCATGCCGACGAGCAGGCGGTTGGCGTGCGCCACGACCACATCGGGCGGATGGCCCTCCACGGCGTAGGCCCGGATGGCGGTGCGCATCTGGCCCATGATGGTGGCGGCCGCGGCGCTGTGGCCCTGCACATCCCCGATGACCAGGGCCACATGGCCGTCGGCCAGCGGGATCACGTCGTACCAGTCGCCGCCCACCTCCAGGCCCATCGTGGCGGGCAGATAGCGGGTGACGGCCACCCCTCCGGGCAGCTCCGGCAGCTTCCGCGGCAGCAGGCTGCGCTGGAGCATGGTGGCCAGCTCGTGCTCGGCGTCCAGGGCGTGGGCGCGCACCAGGGCCTGCCCCACCAGACCGGCGGTCGCGGTCAGCAGCGAGCGCTCCTCCGGGCCGAACTCATGCCGCCGCTCCCATCCGATCAGGCACACCCCGACGATCCGGCCGTCCGCCGGGAGCGGGAGGACGGCGAGGCCGCCGGGGCCGATACCAGCGAGCCCGGGTTCCAGGGCGGAGCCCTCGGGCCAGATGCTGACCTGGCCCTCCCGCAGCGCCTCCGCCAGCGTGGGCAGGGCATGGCTCGGCGGCTCGGGCCATTCGGACCGCCAGGCGGACCGCCACACCTCGGGCCAGGCGGCGGGCTCGGCGGGCGCCAGGACGGCGACCACGAGCTGCTCGGCCTGGACCTCGGCGACCGCGACCCGGCCCGCCCCGAGCGGATCGCGCAGCGCGCCGACCACCGCCCGGCCCACGTCCCCGACGGTGGTGGCCCCGGCCAGGGCGGCGGACAGCCGCTGCACCAGGGACACCTCGTCGGCGCGGGGCCGCAGATACGAGGTCTCCGCGACCACGCCGAGCATGCGCCGGGGGGCGCCGTCCGGCCCCGTCTCCACCTGGGCGCGCAGGCCCAGCCAGCGCAGCTCACCGTTGGGCCGGCGGATCCGGAACTCGAGCTGGGCGGTGCCGGAGGTCAGCACGTCGGGCTCCAGGACCGACATCAGGGCGGGCACGTCGTCCGGGACGGTGACCGACAGCAGGGTCTCCACCCGTCCGTCGAAGTCCTCCCCCGCGATGCCGAAGAGGTCGAGCACCTGGGTGTCGGCGGTCATCCGCCCGCTGCCGAGGTGCAGCACGAACGAGCCGACCCGCAGCCGGTCCAGGGTGGGGCCGGGCAGGTCGGGATGCGGCTGGGTGAGCGCCTCCGGCCCAGCGGCCTCGACCCCGGCGGCCACATGGTGGGCGTAGAGCTCGATGAAGCCCCGGCGGTCGGCGTCGATGCCGCCGGGTGACTCGTCCACGACCACCAGACACCCCAGCCCCCTGCCGTCCCCGCCGAGCGGCAGCACCCCCAGCGAGACGCCGGGCGTGGTGGGGGTTTCCGGAGTGGTGGGGCCGGTGGGGCCGTAGGCGGCGAGTTCGCTGGGGGTCAGCCACCGGGGGCGGCCGTCGCGGAAGGCGTCGGTGACGGGCGAGCGCCCGGACAGCCGGTAACTTGCCGGCAGCGCGTACGACCGTCCGGCGCTGCGCACCGTCTCGGTCAACCGCAGCTCGGCACCTTCCGCGTCCAGCACATAGACAGCCACCACCGCGGTCCCCGTGAACGTCAGCACATGCCCGGTCACAGCACGCCTGCACCGCCTCCGTGCGCGGACCGCCGGTCTCGTGGGGCGTACCCGGGCCCTTGATCGGCCTTCGCGCGGCGACCGGTCACGACCACCGGCGGGGCCTTCGCTGCCGCGCCCCCTCGAAAGGGTTGGCGCCTCTTCTCAAAGCATGGCACAGCGGGTTGAACCCGGCCATCTCCCCTTGGAATCGGCGGTACGCGATGGCGATCGGTGGCGCACGACGATGCGGGAGACTCGGCCGCATGGTGGATCTGCGCGTGGTCACGATGGACGACTGGCCCCTGTGGCGGGATATCCGCCGGGCCGCGCTGGCCGAGGCGCCGCACGCCTTCAAGTCCCGGCTCGCCGACTGGCACCGCGGCGGCGAGGAGCGGTGGCGCGCCCGGCTGGAGGTGCCGGGCGCCCACCACATCGTCGCCCTGCTGGACGGCCGGGCCGTCGGGATGGCCGGCGGCCTGCCCGGGGACGGCGGGCCGCCGGAGCTGAGGTCCGTCTGGGTCAGCCCCGAGGCGCGCGGTCACGGCGTGGGCGACCGGCTGATCGCGGCGGTCGAGACCTGGGCCCTACGGGCGGGCGCCACGGCGCTGCGGCTCGCGGTCCTCCCGGGCAACGCCCCGGCGATCGCCCTCTACGAGCGGCACGGTTTCGTCGCCACCCGGGAGCCGGGGGATCTCCTCGCCGACGGTGTGACCAGGGAGCTGGTCATGGTGAAGGCGTTGCGGCGGAGTTGACCCCTGCGGACCCACAGTCGTGAATTCCGTTCATTGATATGGACACGCCATGATCCTTGCCCTACGTTGACTCTTGGTCTAGACCATGATCCATCCAAGGAACGGAACGGACCGGAGGTGGGCCCATATGCCCGCGTTACGCACCGCCAGACGCGCCAGACGCTCCCCCCACACCAGGACGGCCATGGCCGTCGCCGCACTCATGGGGATCCTGACAGCGGGGGTCGCGTCCGGAGGGACGGCCACGGCGAAGGAGGCCGCGGCGTCGCCGACGGACGGATGGACGCAGACGTCGTTCACATACTCGATGCACAAGCCGTGGAATCTCGACCTGAGCGAGCGCTACCGCTACGACTCGGGCTCGAAGACCCACACGATGTGGGTGAATTCCACCGATGAGCCGCTCGAAGAGGGCAGCGGCACCGATCCGCGCACCGAAATGCGGTGGAAGCAGGAGTACACCTCGGGGCGGCACATGTGGGACGCCGATGTGTATGTGCCGTCCGGTACGAACGGCGCGGACATCATGCAGATCCTGCGGGTCAAGCACCCGAGCGGAACACCTGCCACCGACATCATGTTCCGGGCCTCCAGCGAGAACGGAGGAACGCTCAGGCGCTATACGGACACCGTCATCAAGTCCGGTATCTACAACAAGTGGTGGAACCTGAAGGTGGCCCATGACGCGGGCGCCGGAAAGATCCAGGTCTACGCCGACGACAAGCTGGTGCTGACGGTCGACGACCGGGGCCCGGCGACCCGCCACTTCAAGAACGGCGTCTATCACCACGGCAACGGCCGGGCCGAGGCCCGGTTCCGCAACATCCGCTATTGGGTCAAGTAGAGGAGTCGGACGGTGTCCACGAAATACCGCGTCATTGCCGGAATCTCGGCCGCCTGCGGACTGCTGCTGGCGGCTTCGGGCGCCGCGCACGCCGAGGTCGAACCGGGCGGCTGGTCGTCCGAGTCGCCGGGGTTCAAGGTGCAGGAGCGGGGGTGCGGGCAGGTCGACAACCTCACCTTCACCCTCACCTGCTCCACCGCGAGCGGGGACCAGCGGGCCGAGCGGCGCTATGACACCTACAACGGGGGAACCCATCAGTTCGAGGGGTACTTCCGGGTCACCAGCATGGGCGGCACCCGAATCAGCCTGAAGCAGACGTTCAATGACACCGACGGCGACGCCGGTCCGTACTTCATGCTCGCGGTCGAGCGGGGCGGGCGGCTGTACGCCGTGCACGGCGGGGACACCCTGTCCAACGCCGGGACGGTCGGGGCCACCGTGCGCGTCAATACGGTGCACGACGTGGGCGAGGAGCACCGTACGTACATCAACGGCTCGCTCAAGCACACCGTGGACAGCCCCGGCGGCAGCTTCTACGACAAGTTCGGGGCGTACCGCACCAGCAGCGGCAACGGCCCGGCCACCGTGGTGTGGAGCAACGTGAAGTTCTGGCGCAAGTGAGCGGCTCGGTACGCGCCCTGGCGGCGGCGGTTCTCGCCGTCGCCGGGCTTTCCGGAGTCAGCGGATGCGCCTCCCCGGAAGCCCCCGGGAGCCCCGGCCCGGCACCGTGCTCACCGTCACCCGGGTCTCCCCCGTCGACACGAAGCTGAGCTGGCGCGGGAAGGCGCCGGGCGCCGCGGGGCGGATCGTGGAGTTCGCGACCGAGCCCCGGGGGCCCTGGACGATCCTCACCTACGCCCCGCTCGGCCAGACCACCTACCGGCACCCGGATCTGATACCGGAGACCCACTTCTACTACCGGGTGCGGCCGTACTACGGACCCGCGTCCCGGCCGGTGGACGTCACGCTGCCGAAGGGGTCGTTCACCAAGGCGGAACAGCGCGAGGAGCACACATGGGCGCCGCCACGCACCCTCCGGCGGGCCGGTGTCCGCACCAGCCCGGCCCGGCGGCCCGCCGCGACCCCGACCGATCTGCGCGCGAAAATCATGCACGCCAACGGCATCCGGTTCACCTGGACCGACCACGCCGAGGGCGAGCGGGGCTATCTGCTGGAGGACCGGCCGCGGGGCGGCGGCTCCTTCCGTCCGGTCGCCGTGCTCGACCCGGACATCAACTCCTTCGGGCTGATCACCCTGCCGAACGAGAAGCGGGCCTCCTACCGGGTGCGGCCGGTCACCTACGGCGAGCGGTCGAATATCGCCCGGCTCACCACCGGCGAGCGGCCCGCCGGGCGCGGCTGAGCGTCGCCGCCTCAGCCCCCTGAGCGCCGCCGCCTCAGCCCCTGAGCGCCGCCGCCTCAGTCTCCTGAGCGCCGCCGCCTCAGTCTCCGATATCCGCCGGGTCCCCGATGTCCGCCGGGTCCCCGATGTCCGCCGGGGACGGGGAGAGCACCTCCGGCACCGGGGTGTGCCGCGCCCCGGCGATCAGGACGTCGAACCCCCAGGCCAGCCGGTCCTGCGGGGACCCGGACAGCAGCCGCGGGCCGAGCGCGGCGATATGCGGATGGGTCCGCGGTGAGACGTCCCGCACCACCGTGGCGAGCGCCTGCCAGTCCGCCTGGTCCTGGGGGATGTCGCCGGGGACCCGGTGGGCGTGCTCGGCCGCGGTCGCGGTGCCGTACTGCAGCAGCAGGTCGATCAGCCACGCGGCCCGGTCGGACTCCAGGCCGCCCTCGTCCAGCAGCGTCAGCATCGCCTCCACCAGCAGCAGATAGTGCTTCCCGAAGGGGCGGGCCACCAGCGCGGACTGGGCGAGACCGGGGTACTCGAACAGCACCGCGGTGTACGAGGTGAGGATCCGCACCAGCCGGTCGTGCCAGTCGCCGCCCGCCCCGGCCGGGCTCAGGTCGACCTCGCCGAGAAGCTCGTCCAGGACCGCCGCGTGCAGCTCGGCGATATTGCGGACGTAGACGTAGAGCGAGGCCGGCCCGGTGTCCAGCTCCTTGGCCAGGCGGCGCATCGTGACCCGTTCCAGGCCCTCGGCACGCATGAGTCCGACCGTGGTGGCGATGATGCCTTCCCTGGTCAGGGCCGGTTTCGCGGGACGTTCCCGGCGGCTCCGCGGGGCGGTGGGATGCGCTGTCATGGCGCCATCGTACCTGATCACGAACGCGTTCGTCCCAGACGTGTTCGCCACAGACGCGTTCGTCACGAACGCGTTTGCCACGAACGCGTTCGTCGCCCTACGCTCGTCTCATCCGCCGCGCACCGGCGCCGAGCCTGGGAGGCATTGCCATGTCCGGAGCACCCCGTATCGCCATCGTCGGAGGAGGGCTGGGCGGCCTGACGCTGGCGCGCGTTCTGCACGTCCACGGCATCGCCTCGACCGTCTACGAACTGGACGCCTCGGCGACCGCACGCGACCAGGGCGGCTCGCTGGACATGGATCCCGCGTCCGGTCAGCGGGCGCTGCTGCACGCCGGCCTGCTGGAGGAGTTCCGGCCGCTCAGCCGCCCCGAGGACGGGGAGCTGCGGCTGCTCGACAAGGACGCGGCCGTCGGCTTCCGCATCCCCGCTCCGGAACCGGCCCAGGGAGACGAGGGAGAAGAGCGGCCCGAGATCGACCGCAGGGCGCTGCGAGATCTGCTGCTGGGCTCGCTGCCCGAGGCGACCGTTCGCTGGGGTCACAAGGTGCGCGCGGTCGCCCTCGGCACGGCGGGGCGGCCCACGCTCACCCTGTCCGACGGCCGGACCGTCGAGGCGGATCTGCTGGTCGGCGCGGACGGGGCGTGGTCCAGGGTCCGGCCCCTGGTGTCCGACGCCGATCCGGTCTACTCCGGAATCTCGTTCGTGGACTGTCTGCTGCACGACGTCGACGCCCGGCACCCCGCCGTCGCCGAACTCGTCGGCCGGGGCACGATGTTCGCCCTGGCCGACGAGAAGGGGCTGATCGCCCAGCGCAACGGCGGCGACCGCGTCCGCGTCTACGCCGCGGTCAAGGCACCGGAGGAGTGGAGCCGTTCGGGCCTGATCGACCCGGCGGACCCGGCGGCGGCCAGGAAGCGGCTGCTGGACCTCTTCCCCGACTGGGACGAGGGGCTGCGTGCCCTGATCGCCGACAGCGACGGCCCGCTGGTCCCCCGGCCCATCCACGCCCTGCCCATCGGCCACCGCTGGGAGCGGACGCCCGGCGTCACGCTCCTGGGCGATGCCGCCCATCTGATGTCCCCCTTCGCGGGGCGGGCGCCAACCTCGCCATGCTCGACGGCGCGGAACTCGCCCTCGCCCTCGCCGCTCACGACGACCTGGAGACGGCTCTGAACGCCTACGAGACCCCTATGTTCCCGCGCGCCGAAGAGGCGGCCGCGCACTCCGCCGACAACCTCACCGGCTTCTTCCACCCGGACGGCCTGCGGATCGCGTGCGACACCTTCACCGCGGTCACCTCCGGCGGTGAGGCCCGATGACCACCCACCAGACCACCGGATTCACCATCGAGCCCTACCCCGGCCTTCCCCTGAGGGTGCGGGACGTGGGCGCGGGCCGACCCGTGCTCGTGCTGCACGGCGGCGGCGGACCCGCCTCCGTGACCGACATCGTGGACCACTTCGCCGCCACCTCCCGGGTGCTGGCGCCGACCCATCCGGGCTGGGAGGACACCCCGCGCCCCGAGTGGTTCTCGGACGTGGGCGACCTCGTCGAGACCTATCTGGACCTGCTGGACGACCGCGATCTGCGCGATGTCCTGGTCGTCGGCGTCTCCTTCGGCGGCTGGATCGCCGCCGAGATGACCGTGCGCGACCGGGCCCGCCGCGTCGGCGGGCTGGTCATCATGGGCGCCTTCGGCCCGCACGTGGAGGGGCACGAGCTGCAATTCCCCACCGCCCCGCCCGGTCCGCCCGGCCCGCCGCCCGGTCAGGGCTCCGGCGCACCGGCATCGGCACCGGCACCGGCACCGCGCCGGGGCCCCTCGCCCGCGGCCCTCCAGGCGTTGATGGCCTACGCGGGCCCGACGAGGTCCGATCCGAAGCTGCTGCACCGGCTCGCCCGGGTGAGCGTGCCCGCCCTCGCGCTGTGGGGGGAGCAGGACACCGTCGTCCCGCCCGACTTCGGCCGTGCGTACGCCGCGGCCATCCCGGGGGCACGGTTCGAGCTGATCCCGGGCGCGGGTCACATCCCCACCCGGGAGGCCCCGGAGCTCACGTTCGCCGCGATCGACGCCTTCTCGGCCACCATCGGGCGGTAGCAGCCGTCCTCAGGCACCGGTCAGATCCTCAGCCACCTGTCAGATCCTCAGGCACCTGTCAGGCGGGGCGTCCCAGCTCCTTGCGGAAGAGTTCCAGCACATTGCCGCCGAGGATCTTCTCGACGTCCGCCTCGGGAAGGCCCCTTCGGATCAGCGCCTCGGTCACCAGAGGCAGTCCGCGGGGGCCTTCCAGGCCGGGGACCAGCAGCCGGGCGTACTCGACGTCCTCGCAGCAGGGCGGGGTGGTGTCGTCGCTGACCTCCTTGATGAAGTCCGGCCCCAGACCCACCCGGTCGACGCCGATCACCTCGGCGATATGGACGATGTGGTCGGCCAGCCGGTCCACCGTGCGGTCGGCCTGGGCGGTGGCCAGGAACTCGCCGAGGAAGTTGACGCACACCATGCCCCCGGTCCCGGCGATCCCGCGCAACTGCTCATCGGTGAGGTTGCGATGGTGGTCCAGGAGCGCGCGGGCGGAGGAGTGGGTGGCCAGTACGGGACGGGTGGCCAGCTCCAGCACATGGGCGACCCCGGAGGCGCCGAGGTGGGAGACGTCGAAGAGGATGCCAAGGCGCTCCATCTCCCGCAGCGCCAGGACCCCGGCCTCGGTGAGCCGGCTTCCGGTGGCGTCCTCACCGCTGCCGTCGGCCAGGGCGGTGCGGCCCCAGTGGGCGAGCGAGGCGATACGCACCCCGAGGCGGTGGAGGGTCGGGAGGAGTTCGACGTTCGCGTCCAGCCCGGGGGCGCTCTCCAGCGCCAGCACCAGGGCGATCCGGCCGTCGGCGAGCGCGGCGTCGATGTCGTCGCCGTCCAGGCACAGCCGTACCTCGTCGGCGTTGCCCTCGGCGAGGGTGTGGGCGCACTCGATCATCCGCAGCGTCTCGCGCAGCGCGCCCTCGGGGCGGAACCGGTCGTCGATGAAGACCGGCAGCACCTGCACATCCACTCCGCCCTCGCGGAGTTGGGGCAGCCAGCGCTCCCGGAAGTAGCCGGCCCAGCGGTGCGGTGGGCGGGCGGTGACGGCGATCAGCAGGTCGTTATGGGCGTCGGCGACGACGGCGCGCTGGTGGAGTGCACGGCTCATAGGGCACGGCTCATGAGGACGACGGTGTCCTTTCGTGGGGCGGGAAGCGGCGTCGGTCATCGTGACGTACGCGCCGCCCACCGGGCCATGGGTTTTCGCCCGGGCGCCGGTCCTCTGCGGCCAGGCGCCGGTCCTCCGCGGCCAGGCGCCGGTCCTCTGCGGCCAGGCGCCGGTCCTCCGCGGCCAGGCGCCGGTCCTCCGCGGCCAGGCGCCGGTCCTCCGCGGCCAGGCGCCGGTCCTCCGCGGCCAGGCGCCGGTCCTCCGCGGCCAGGCGCCGGTCCTCCGCGGCCAGGCGCCGGTCCTCCGCGGCCAGGCGCCGGTCCTGCGCAGTCGGACGCCCATCGTCGGCGGTCAGTTGAGGGCGATCAGCCCGATGGCCACTCCCGCGCCGAGCAGCCCGACGGCCTGGGGCCGGGTGATCCGCTCCCGCAGGAACGTCAGCGCGAGCAGCACCGGCACCGCCGGATAGAGCGCGGACAGCACCACCGCCACGGACAGCAACTCCTGTCGGGTGGCCAGCAGATACAGGACGGTCGCCACCGTGCCGAGGACGCCCGCCACCGCCGCCACCGCGACCTCCCGGCGGGGCAGCCGCAGCCGGGCCCCGGTCGCGGGAAACAGCGCGAGGATGACGGCCACCGACACGGCCCGGCTGACCACCACCGGCCACCATCCGGCGGTGGCGGGTATCCGGGCCAGCGCGAAGAAGTGAACGGCCAGACCCACTCCGGCGACCAGCGCCATGACCAGGGCCGGGGACAGCCGGTCGGCCCCTTGCGCCCGCCCGGCCCGGGCGGCGGCCGGTGTCGCCGCCGGACGCGCCTCGCCGCCCGGACGGGCCTCGCCGCGCTCGCCGCGTGAGACCAGCCAGAGGGCGGGCGGCCCGAGCGCGATCCCGGTGAGCGCCGGGGGCGAGGGCCGGTCGCCGAGGAGAGCGATCCCGGCCAGCACCGGCAGCCCCACCGCCGTGACATCGCTGACCGGCACCACGACACTCATCGGCCCTTTGTTCATCGACCAGTAGAGGCACGCCACCCCCACACCGGTGCCGAGCCCCGAGAGCGCGCCCCAGGCCAGGGCCGGGGCCGGGGCGGTGGCGCCCTGGGTGAGCAGCACCGGGATCAGGCTGACCACCGTGCCGGCCATTTGTGCCCAGGCCGCGACCGTCACCCCGTGCCGGCGGCGGGAGACCAGGCCGCTCAGGAAGTGGGTGGTGCCGAAGCAGAGCGCCGAGGCGAGGGCGAGCAGCTCACCCACGGTCCGTACGGGCCTCGTCCTCGGCCGCCGCCCGAGCGGCCGCCCGGTCCGCGGCGCCGACCGGGCACTCCACGCCGTCCGGGGTGCAGGCGGCCCGGTCGCACAGCCGGCACATCCGGTCGGCCGAGCCACTGGCCTGGTAGAGCCCGTCGAGCAGCTTCGCCAGGAGCGTGCCGAGGTGGCGGATCTCCGTATCGCCGAGGCCGTCCAGCACCCCGGTGAGCTGGGAGGTCCGCGAGGTGAGCAGCTGGCCGGCGGTCCGGCGGCCCTTGGCGGTGGGGTGGACCCCGGTCCAGTTGCCGATCGTGCGGCGCCGCTCGACCAGCGCGTCCCGCTCCAGCCCGTCGACCATCCGCACCGCCGCGGACTGGGTCAGCCCCACCCGGCGGCCGAGCTCGGTCACGCTCACGCCGGGGTCGGCGCGGAGCACGATCAGCGCGGCGGCCGCGCTCATGCTCAGGCGGGACGCGGAGGCCGGGGCGCTGAGCAGATCGTCCGTGATCGCCAGTGCCGTGGCCCCCAGCAGGTTCGCCACTCGTTCCCTGTCATCATGCATGACTCATGCATACCCTGGCCGAGCGGATGCCATGCCCCGGCCGGCGGGGTGAGAGGATCGGACGGACGGGCCCGAGGGACGGAGGCGGGAGATGTCGGTGGAGATCACCTGGTGGGGGCATGCCACCGCGACCGTGCGGGACTCCGGGGTGCGGGTGCTGACCGACCCCCTGTTCGTACGGCGTCTGGCCCATCTACGGCGCCGCCGGGGGCCGTGCCACCTGCGGCCGCGGCGGTGGCGGACGTGGCGCTGGTCTCGCATCTGCACGCCGACCACCTGCACCCCGGCTCGCTGGCCAAGCTGCTGCCCGGCACCCGGCTGGTGGTGCCGCGCGGGGCCGGACGGGCGGTGCCCGGACTGCGGCGGGTGGTGGCGGCGCGGGGGCTGCGGGTGACCGAGATGGCGCCGGGGGATGTGTGCACGGTCGGCGAGGTGCGGATCCGGGCGGTACCGGCCGAGCACGACGGACGGCGGCTGCCGTACGGGCCGAGCCGGGTGCCCGCGCTGGGATATGTGCTGAGCGGCGAGTCGACCACGTACTTCGCGGGCGACACCGGGCTGTTCGACCGGATGGCGGAGGCGGTGGGCGCATGCGATGTGGCACTGCTTCCGGTGGGCGGCTGGGGGCCCTACCTCGGCCCCGGCCATCTCGACGCGGGCCGCGCGGCCCAGGCGCTGGCGCGGCTGGGGGCGCGCTGCGCGGTGCCGGTGCACTACGGGACGTACTGGCCGATCGGGATGGACGCGATCCGTCCACATGAATTCCACGCCCCCGGCGACGACTTCGTGCGCCACGCCGGGCGGCTGGCCCCCGACGCGGTGGTGCACCGGCTGGGGCACGGGGAGTGCGTCCGGCTGGAGCCCGCCAGGTGATGGGGGATCTGGCGAATCTGGTGGACCTGGCCCGGAGCGTGCCATCCGAGTCGACCCAGCAGGCGGTGGGATATCCCTCGCTGTACCTGCTGGTGGTGTTCGGGTCGCTGGTGCCGGTGGTGCCCACCGGTGCGGTGGTCTCCTCGGCCGCGGTGGTCGCCATCCACCAGACCGCTCCCCCGCTGTCGCTGCTGGTGGTCTTCGGGGTGGGCTCGCTGGCGGCCTTCTCGGGTGACGTGATGCTCTACTGGCTCGGGCGGCGCGGGGTGGCTTCGAAGAACGGCTCGCGGTGGCTGGAACGGATCCACGACCACGCCGCGCCGGAACGGCTGGACCAGGCGCAGGCGCGGCTGGAGGAACACGGCGTGGCCGTTCTGGTGCTGTCCCGGTTGATCCCGGCGGGCCGGATACCGGTGATGCTGGCCTGCCTGCTGGCGCGCTGGCCACTGCGGAGATTCGCCCACGGCGCCGCGCCCGCGGCGCTGGCCTGGGCGGTGACGTATCAGCTCATCGGGATCCTGGGCGGCTCGCTCTTCCCCGAACCGTGGGAGGGCGTGGCGGCGGCCGTGGCGCTGACGGTAGTGATCAGCACGACCCCCGCACTGTGGCGCCGACTACGGCGCCGCAGTGCGGGCGATGCCCGCAGCGAGGCCGCGGGCTGACCCCGCGTACCGGGCCCGGGGGCCCGGAAGCCCGGGGGCCCGCAGGCCCGGGGCCGGGGCACCCCGAAGGCCGGAGCACCCCGAAGGCCGGAGCACCCCGAAGGCCGGAGCACCCCGAAGGCCGGAGCACCCCGAAGGCCGGAGCACCCCGAAGGCCGGAGCACCCCGAAGGCCGGAGCACCCCGAAGGCCGGAGCACCCCGAAGGCCGGAGCACCCCGAAGGCCGGAGCACCCCGAAGGCCGGAGCACCCCGAAGGCCGGAGCACCCCGAAGGCGGGGGCGCCCCGGGGTGGGGGCGTCAGCCGTCCAGGCTCAGTACCTCGCGCAGCGCACGCGTCAGCGCGGCCTCCGGGTTGGGCACCGACCGCTCCACCCGCCAGGCGACGAAGCCGTCGGGGCGGACCAGGACGGCACCGTCGGGGGCGGTGCCGTGCAGTTCGGCCCAGTCCGCGCCCGGTTCGGGGGCGAGTTCATGGTCCGGTCCGTCGCCCACCCGGTAGCAGTCCAGCGGTACGCCGAGGGCGTCGGCGGCGCGGTGGCCCGCCTCGTACCAGGAGGACCCGCCCGGCCCGGTGAGCAGCACACAGGTGCGCTCGTACAGGTCGAGGGTGGACAGCCGCACCCCGCAGCGGTGCACCCACATATGGGGCGCGCGGCTCCCGGGCTCGGCCGAGACCGTGAAGTGGTCGGGCACCGCGGGCGCCGCGGCGTCGGCGCCGACGACCGCGCCGCGCACATAGCGGTAGCCCATGGCGACGGCCATGACATTGCTCTGCGGACCCCGGTCCTCGCTGGCGGGCGCCGAATAGCCCGGGTGGCTGTGTTCGGCCGAACGGGCGGCGGCGCGGGCGCTGGTGGCCTGGGCGACCGGGCGCCGTTCCGTGCCGTAGCTCTCCAGCAGCCCGGGGCCCGCCCAGCCGCCCATGACGGCGGCGATCTTCCATGCCAGGTTGTGGGCGTCCTGGATACCGGTGTTGGAGCCGAAGGCGCCGGTGGGCGACATCTCGTGCGCGGAGTCCCCGGCGAGGAAGACCCGGCCGTCGGAGTAGCGGTCCGCCACCCGCTCGGCCGCGTGCCAGGGCGCCTTTCCGGTGACCTCGACCTCCAGGTCGGGCATGCCGACGGCGGTACGGATGTGCTGGGCGCAGCGCTCGTCGGTGAACTCCTCCAGCGCCTCGCCCCGCTCGGGGTGCCAGGGGGCGTGGAAGACCCACTGCTCCTGGTTGTCGACGGGCAGCAGCGCCCCGTCCGCCTCCGGATTGGTGAGGTAGCAGGCGATGAAGTGGCGGTCCCCGACCGCGTCCGCGAGCCGCTTGGCGCGGAAGGTGATGGACACGTTGTGGAACAGCTCACCGCGTCCGCTCTGCTCGACGCCGAGCGCCTCGCGCACCGGGCTGCGGGGGCCGTCGGCGGCGATGAGGTAGTCGGCGCGGACCGTGGAGCGCCGTTCGGACCTGCGGTCCAGGAGCACGGCGGTGACCCCGTCCGCGTCCTGCTCGAAGGAGATCAGCTCGGTGGAGAACCGCAGATCCCCACCGAGGTCCTGGGCCGCGCTCAGCAGCACCGGCTCCAGGTCGTTCTGGCTGCACAGGCACCATCCGGCAGGGCTGATCCGGGCGGCCTTGCCCCCGGATCCATCTCCCGGAAGAGCCAGTTGCCCTCCGTGCCGGTCAGCGACGGGGTCTGCAGGATTCCATGGTTGTCGGCCAGGACGGACGCGGCCTCGCGGATCGCGGACTCCACTCCGGCGGTGCGGAACAGCTCCATCGTCCGGATGTTGTTCCCCCGTCCGCGCGGGTGGTGCGAGGTGCGCGGGTGTTTTTCGACCAGTAGATGACCGATCCCCAGTCGGCCCAGGAACAGTGAGGCGGACAGGCCCACCAGGGAGCCGCCCGCGATGAGGACGGGCACACGCTCAGCATTGTCGGCAAGACGGTTCATTGTGCTGCTATGCCCGGTGTTTCCGGGCTCTTCCGGGAGGCTGACGAGGCGTTCGCTCGGATGGCTCACATATCTCGCGCCATTGGTGGGAGCACCCCACGATCGTCTAACGGGCGGGTGTCCTCGATGCCCGGAAGGACGCGTCCGCGAAATAAGGAGTGGAATATGAGCACCCTGTCCGACATTCCGGAGTCCACGGTGAACCCATCACCGACCACCGTGGAATCCGCTCTCACCGACACCAGATTGCGCGTCGTCTTGCTGGTGCAGGTCAACAGCGGTGCCGAGCAGCGCTTTCTGCGTGCCTATGACCAGTTGTCCCAGCAGGTGGCCGCGGTGCCCGGGCACATCAGCGACCAGCTCTGCCAGTCGATCGAGAACCCCTCCCAGTGGCTGATCACCAGCGAATGGGAAAGCGCCCCTCCCTTCCTGGCCTGGGTGGACTCTCCCGCGCACCGGGAGATGGTCAAGCCCTTCCACGGCTGTGTCGAGGACACCCGCTCGCTGCGGTTCAGCATTCTGCGGGAGACCCTGACCGCCGGATCCGCGCCGGTCGATGTCACCACCCGGGGTGTGGACGCCGCGCTGCGGGTCGGCGACGGGCTGGTACGGCAGGCGCTGACCTTCACGGTGAACCCCGGCAGCGAGGACACCGTCGCCAAGATCCTCGCCGACTACGCCTCACCGGATGCACGCGTCGACGAGACCACCCGGCTCTCCCGCACCTCCGTCTTCATGAGCGGCAACCGGGTCGTACGGGCCGTGGAGGTCAAGGGCGACCTGACCGCGGCGCTGCGCTTCGTGGCCCGGCAGCCGGAGATCAAGGCCGTCGAGGAGGCCATCAATCCGTATCTGGAGGAGGACCGCAACCTCGACGACCCCAGCTCGGCACGGGAGTTCTTCGCCCGGGCCTCGCTTCCGGTGGTCCACCACATGACGGCCGGCGGCCCGCGCCCCGCCCAGGGCGTCCACCGGCACGCCCTGCTCTACCCGGTCAAGACCGGCTGCGGACCGGCGGTGGCCAGTCTGCTGGCCCGGCAGGACGAGCTCGCGGTGAACAAGGAGATGACCGCCGAGCAGTCCGCCAAGACCCTGCTGAGCAGCACCATCTTCCAGCGCGACGACATCGTGGTCCGGCTGGTGGACCTGAGCGTGCCGCTGGACCGGCACCCCGCCATGGCGGCCGGTGTGAGCGGACGGCGGGCGGCCGCGGTGCTGGGCCGCCTCCTCGACCTCGGGGCGGACGGGGCGGTGATCGACCTGTCCGTGGACGACGGGCTGCGCCGCTTCCTCGCCGACTGCGACATGACCCCGATCACCGACCGCCAAGCGGCCGACCACTGACGCCCCCCCTCTTCCCCTGCACACCTTCCCACCCCCTGTGGCGCGGACCGCGCAACGCTACCTGGAGGAACACATGACCACGCAGTCCCCTCTCGTCGTCGACCTCGCCGCGGTCGCCCCCAACCGCCGGCGCGGTGGCGATGTGCGCGCCATGCTCACACCGCCGCTGGTGGGCGCCACGAGCGGCTTCATGGGGATGGCCATCGTGGGGCCCGGTGAACGGGTCACCGAGCACTACCACCCGTACTCCGAGGAGTTCGTGTACGTCGTCAGCGGCGACATGGAGGTGGACCTGGACGGCGAGGCGCATCCGCTCCGCCCCGACCAGGCGATCCTGATCCCCATCAATGTGCGGCACCGGTTCCGCAATGTGGGCAGCACCGAGGCCCGGATGGTCTTCCATCTCGGCCCCCTGGCGCCGCGCCCCGAGCTCGGCCATGTGGACACGGAGTCCGCCGAACCCGCCGAGGCGACGTCGTGACCCGACGGGTGGTGGTCACCGGGCTCGGTGTCGTCGCTCCCGGGGGTGTGGGCGTTCCGGCGTTCTGGGACATGCTCACCGCGGGCCGTACGGCCACCCGCAACATCACGCTCTTCGACGCGGAGCGGTTCCGCTCCCGGATCGCCGCCGAATGCGACTTCGACCCGCTGGCCGGCGGTCTGACCTTCGAGCAGATCGAACGCTCGGACCGCTATGTGCAGTTCGCGCTGGTGGCGGCGAAGGAAGCGGTCCGGGACTCCGGGCTGGACCTCCAGGCGCTCAACCCCTGGCGGATAGGGGTCTCCCTGGGCAGCGCGGTCGCCGCCTCCACCCGGCTGGAGCAGGACTACGTCAAGGTCAGCGACGCCGGGGAGCACTGGGATGTGGACCACCGCAAGGCGGGTCCGCATCTGCAGCACGCGTTCTCACCGAGCGCGCTGTCCTCCGGGGTGGCGGAGCTGACCGGTGCGCAGGGGCCCGTGCAGTCCGTCTCCACCGGCTGCACCTCCGGTCTCGACGCGATCGGATACGCCTTCCAGGCGATCGAGGAGCGGCGGGCCGATGTGTGCATCGCCGGGGCCGCGGACTCGCCGATCACCCCGCTGACCGTGGCCTGCTTCGACTCGATCAAGGCCACCTCGGCGAACAACGACAACGCGGCCACCGCCTCGAGGCCGTTCGACGCCCACCGGGACGGCTTCGTCCTCGGCGAGGGCGCCGCCGTGCTGGTCCTGGAGGAGCTGGAGCACGCCCGGGCCCGAGGGGCGCGGGCCTACTGCGAGTTCCGGGGCTTCGCCACCTACGGCAACGCGTACCACATGACCGGTCTGACGCGGGAGGGACTGGAGATGTCCGAGGCGATCGACCACGCGCTCGGCCACGCCCGCGTCAACAGCGACGAGATCGACTACGTCAACGCGCACGGCTCGGGCACCAAGCAGAACGACCGGCATGAGACGGCGGCCGTGAAGCGGTCCCTGGGCGAGCACGCGTACAAGACCCCCATGAGCTCGATCAAGTCCATGGTGGGCCATTCGCTGGGGGCGATCGGCGCCATCGAGGTGGTCGCCTGCGCCATGGCGCTCGCCCATGGCGTGGTGCCGCCGACGGCCAACTACGAGACCCCCGATCCCGAATGCGACCTCGACTATGTCCCGCGCACCGCCCGCGCCCTGCCGCTGCGCAATGTGCTGTCGGTCGGCAGCGGGTTCGGCGGCTTCCAGTCCGCGGTGGTGCTGGGCCGGACGGACGGGAGGGCGGCATGAACGCGGCGATGGACACCCGGAGCCGGGGCGCGGCCATCACGGGCATCGGTGTGATCGCCCCCAACGGGGTGGGCACCGACGCCTTCTGGAAGGCGACCCGGGAGGGGATCCCCTGCCTCGACCGGATCTCCCGCGAGGGCAGCGGGCACTTCCCGGTCCGGATCGGCGGCCAGGTCCGCGGCTTCGATCCGGCGTCGATGATCGAGGAGCGCTTCCTCGTCCAGACCGACCGCTTCACCCACTTCGCGATGGCCTCGGCCGATCTCGCGCTGGACGACGCCCGGCTGCCGGTGGACGACATGTCGCCGTTCGCGATCGGCGTGGTGACCGCCTCGGGTTCCGGGGGCGGTGAGTTCGGCCAGCGCGAGCTGCAGCAGCTCTACGGCAAGGGGCCGCGCTATGTGGGCCCGTACCAGTCCATCGCGTGGTTCTACGCGGCCAGCACCGGCCAGGTCTCCATCCGCGGGGGTTCAAGGGCCCCTGCGGAGTGGTGGCCAACGACGAGGCCGGCGGTCTGGACGCGCTCGCGCACGCCCGCCGGTCCATCCGGCGCGGGGCGGACGCGATGGTGGCCGGCGCCTCCGAGGCATCGCTGGCGCCGTACTCCATCGTCTGCATGCTCGGCTGGGACGAGCTGAGCCGGGCCCGCGACGCGGGCCGGGCCTATCTGCCGTTCACCGAGGACGCCTGCGGATTCGCGCCCGGCGAGGGCGGGGCGATGCTGGTCGTGGAGGAGGAAGGGGCCGCCCGGCGCCGCGGGGTGCGGATCCGGGGCTCTATCGCCGGGTACGGCTCGACCTTCACCGGCGCCTCCCGCTGGGAGCGGTCCCGGGAGGGGCTCGCCCAGGCCATCCGCGTCGCCCTGGAGGACGCCCAGTGCGCGCCGGAGGAGATCGACATGGTCTTCGCCGACGCGCTCGGCGTGCCCGAGGCCGACCGCGCCGAGGCGCTGGCCATCGCCGACGCCCTCGGGCCGCACGGCGCGCGGGTCCCGGTGACCGCGCCGAAGACCGGCTTCGGCCGGGTGCACTGCGCGGCCCCCACGCTCGACGTGGTGGCCGCCGTGCTCTCCATGGAGCACCGCGTCGTGCCCCCGACCCCGTACGTCACCGACGTCTGCCATGAGCTCGACCTGGTCACCCGCAGCTCCCGCCCCGCCGAGCCGCGGACGGCGCTGGTGCTCAGCCGAGGGCTCATGGGTTGCAACGCGGCGCTCGTGCTCCGCGGACCGGAAGGAGATTACTGATGTCCAGTCAACTGTCCTATGGGGAACTGGCCACGCTCATGAAGCGCTGCGCCGGGCTCACCGTCGATCCGGACACGATGCAGACCCGGCCGGACTCCACCTTCGAGGAGTACGGCCTGGACTCGCTTGGCCTGCTCGCCATCGTCGGTGAGCTGGAGAACCGGTACGGCACCCCGATCGAGCCGGGTGCCGAAAGCTGCAAGACCCCCGGGGACTTCCTCGACGTCATCAACACCTCACTTACCTCAGGAGCATGAAGATGGCAGGCCACACTGACAACGAGGTCATGATCAAGGCGCCGTTCGACCTCGTCTGGAACATGACCAACGACCTGGAGAACTGGCCGCAGCTCTTCAGCGAGTACGCCTCGGTCGAGGTGCTCCAGCGGACCGGGGACACCACCACCTTCCGCCTCACCATGCACCCCGATGAGGACGGCAAGGTCTGGAGCTGGGTCTCGGAGCGTGAGACGGCCCGCGATGTGCGCACGGTATGGGCCCGCCGCGTCGAGCCCGGCCCCTTCGCGTACATGAACATCCGCTGGGAGTACGAGGAGGAGTCCGAGGGCACCCGCATGCGCTGGACCCAGGACTTCGAGATGCGGCCCGACGCGCCGGTCGACGACCCCACGATGACCGACCACATCAACCGCAACTCCCGTATCCAGATGGATCTGATCCGGGACAAGATCGAGCAGCGGGCCCGGGAGACGGTGAGGGCATGAGCGTGTACCGCACCATGATCGTCGCCAAGATGCAGCGGGACGCGGCCCCCCAGGTGGCCAAGATCTTCGCGGATTCCGACCGCGGCGAACTGCCCGAGCTGATCGGCGTCACCGGCCGCAGCCTCTTCCAGTTCGGCGATGTGTATCTGCATCTGATCGAGGCCGACCGGCCGCCGGCCACCGAGGTCACCAAGTACGCCAAGCACCCGGAGTTCCGTGACGTCAGCGCCCGCCTCCAGCCGTATATGCAGGCGTACGACCCGGCGACCTGGCGCGAGCCCAAGGACGCCATGGCGCATGAGTTCTACCGCTGGGAGCGCGACGCGGGCTAGCGGACGCGTCCCGCCGCACGGGGCCGCCGACGGAGTTCACCTCCCGGCGGCCCTTTCCTTATGCCCCGTCAGCGAAAATCTCACACTACTGGGCTCATCGGAATGTTGTCTGCCGAAAAGGTGAAAGGGCGTCAGTCCATTCGCGCGGCAAATGAGTGATCATTGCGCTTATCTACACCCAGAGGGCTTACAACAGAGCAGATCACAGGCCGCGCCGAGTGGCAGGGGGAGCCCTCTTCGCTGACGGTGGACAAGACGCCAATGCGATCCCTTTATCTGGCAAATAGTCAGTATCGCGACGGCGCCGGAAGGAATGACTCATGCGATCTACTCGCGCACTCTTCACCGGGGCGGCGATTGCCGCCACCCTGACCCTGGGCGCCCCCGCCGCCGCGTTCGCCGCCGACGTCTCGGACCCGGGCGGTCACGGTGGGTACTCGAGCAGCCAGGAGTCCTCCGAGGACGGCTACGGCCAGGGCGGCAGCTCCTGGAAGGACAAGGACGACCACGGCCGCGAGGACGGCCGGGAAGACCACGGCCGCGAGGACGGCCGGGAAGAAGACCACGGCAAGGACGAGATGAAGGGCAAGGACGAGGGCGGCGAGCGCGACTGGTCCTCCTCCCACGGCAAGGACGAGGGCCGGGAGCACGACAACCACGAGTGGGACGGCAAGAAGGACGACCACGAGTGGAACGGCGGTTCCTGGAAGGACCACGAGAAGGGCGACAAGCCGCGCGGTGGCGTCCACACCGGTGGTGGCGGCATGGCCACCACGGGCAGCGGCATGGCCGCCGGCTCCGTTCTGCTCCTCGGTGGGCTGGGCGCCGGCGCCTACGCCCTGCGTCGCCGCAAGCCGACCGGCACCGCGATCTGAGCCTGACGCTTTCGTAATTCCGTGCTGCCGTGGCACCTCCGCCGAGCGGTGGTGCCACGGCAGCGCCACGAGCATGGTGAAAAAGCGGCTGCGAGAAAAGCACCGCGAGAATGACACCGAAAGGCGCTGTGAGAAAGGCGAACACCCCTATGGGAAAGCCGGCCAAGCAGGGCGCTGCCGACAGCAACACCCGCATCCTCCGCTGGGCCGCCGCGTCGGCCCTCATCGGCGTATTCCTCATCTACAACTCCGTCGACGCCGCCTCCCAGAACACCCCGGCGTCGGCCCGGCCCACGGCCAGCGCCCCGGCGTCCATCTCCGAACCGGAGAGCGACACTTCGGCCGAGGACGACTACGCGGACTCCTCGGAGTCGACGGCCGCCCCCGAGTCCCGTCCGGGACCCGCGCTGCCGCGCTCCCCCGCGTCCCATCTGGACATCCCCTCGATCGGCGTGAGCGCGCCCTTCACCCCCCTCGCGCTGGACGCGGCGGGTGTGCTGGTGCCGCCCCCGGACACCGAGCAGAACCTGGTGGGCTGGTACGAGGGCGGCCCCTCCCCCGGTGAACGCGGCAACGCCATCGTGGCCGGGCATGTGGACACCAAGACCGGCCCGGCGGTGTTCGCCACCCTCAGCCAGCTCAAGCCGCAGGGCAAGGTGGCCATCACCCGCGAGGACGGGATCGTCGCGACCTTCGTCGTCGACAAGATCAAGACCTTCAAGAAGAACGCCTTCCCGGACCAGAAGGTGTACGGGGACACCCCCAATGCCCAGCTGCGGCTGATCACCTGCGGCGGGGCCTATGACCACACGGCCAAGGACTACACGGCCAATGTGGTGGTGTTCGCGCACCTCAGCTCGTACCGCTACAGCTGACGGCACAGCTGACGGCACAGCTGACGGACCGACAACGAACAAACCGAGCACACGCCACGGTGCCCGCGTCGTCGAGGACGGACGACGCGGGCACCGTGCGTGGCGTGTGCGGCTAGCGGCGGCCCGTGGCGGGCACCGTGGAGTCGAAGGCGTGCAGCGCGCCGTTGACCGGCCGGATGTCGGTCACGTTCAGACCGGCCTCGGTCATCCGCGTCACCATGCTGTCCTCGGTGTGCTTCCGGCCGCCCACATTGAGCAGCAGGAACAGGTCCATCGCCGTGGTGAAGGAGGAGGGGCTGTTGTCGACGAGGTTCTCGATGACGACCACCCTGGCGCCGGGCCGCGCCGCCGCGACCACGTTGGCGAGCGTCCGGCGGGTGCTCTCGTCGTTCCATTCGAGGATGTTCTTGATGATGTAGAGGTCGGCCTCGACGGGGACCTCACGACGGCAGTCGCCGGGCACCAGCGTGGCCCGCGAGGCCAGTGGCCCGCCGTCCCGCAGCCGCGGATCGGCGTTCGCCACCACCTGCGGCAGGTCCAGCAGCGTGCCCCGCAGCGCCGGGTGCCGCTCCAGCAGGCTGGCCAGCACATGGCCCTGGCCGCCGCCGATGTCCACCACGTCCTTGACCCCGTCGAGGTCGAGGAAGGCGGCGACATCGGCGGCGGACTGCCGGCTGGAGGTGGTCATCGCGGCGTCGAACACCCGGGCCGACTCGGGGGCGTCCTCATGGAGATAGGCGAAGAAGTCCTTGCCATAGATCTCGTTGACGACACAGCCGCCGCCGCGCACCGCCCGGTCCAGCAGCGGCCACGCCTCCCAGGTCCACGGCTCGGTGCACCACAGGGCGATGTTCCGCAGACTGCCCGGGGTGTCCTCGCGCAGCAGCCGGGACATCTCGGTGTGCCGGAAGTGGCCGTCCTCGGTCTCGGCGAAGATCTGACAGCAGGCCAGGGAGCGCAGCAGCCGGCGCAGCGGATCGGGCTCGACGTCCACGGCGGCGGCCAGTTCGCCGATGGAGGCGGGATGCTCCCCCAGCGCGTCGGCGATCCGCAGCCGGACCGCGGCGCGCACGGAGGCCGCCCGTGCGGCGCCGAAGACGATCTCCCGCAGCTGCATGGGCGGCGGGAGCGCGGCCGGTGGGGGCGGTGCCGCGGCCGCGGGGGTGGTGGTGTCCACAGTGGTCATGACGTCGCCTCTCAGCACCGGCCCGTGGGCACGGACAGCTCGCACACGTTGTCGGTAAAGGTGTTGTCGGGGCCCTTGTCCCGGTCGGCCAGGTCGGCGGGCTTGTTGCCGCTCATCACATTGCGGCTGACGGCGTTCTTGGCATTGGGGGCGCCCACGACGCTGGTGAACAGCACGATCCCGCCGGACATGGGCGAGGTGCCCACGTTGTCGGTCACCTGGTTGCCCGTCACCCGGGTGCCCTCGGTGCCGGTGAGCACGATGCCGGCACCCTGGATGAAGGGGAGCCGGTCGGTGGCCGCGCAGTAGGCGTTGTTCGCGTACACGGAGTTGTGGCGGACGTTCAGGTCCCCGGCGCGGGGGGTCGATTCGTCGCCGACGACGAACACCCCGGCGCAGTTGGCCGTGATGGTGTTCCGCTCGACGGTCATGTCGCGCAGCCGGCGGACCACGACACCGGTCCGGTTGCCGCTGAGCTGGTTGCCGGTGACCAGGGTGCCCAGGGCGTCGGTCGCGCCGCCCTCGGCGTCGATGGTGTTGGCCAGGAAGATGCCGGACTGCTTGTTGCTCCGCGAGACGTTGTCGGCGAAGGTGCCGCGGGTGGACATCTCCTGGCCCATGCCCTGCTGGCCGTTGTCCTCGGTGACGGTGTCCCGCACGGTCATCCGGTCGGTGCCGGAGCCCCAGATGCCGTTCTTGGCGAAGCCGGTGACCTTCAGTGAGCCGATCCGTACATCCGAGACGGGGTCTTGGGCCGTCCCGGTGACGCAGATGCCGTGGCCGGCCGCGCCACAGGCGTTGTCCGACGGCTTCGCGGCCGGGGAGAGCACAGTGCTCTCGCCCGCGCCGAGCAGAGTCAGCCGGTCGGTGGTGAGCTGGATGTTCTCCCGGTAGGTGCCGGGCCGGAGCTCGATGGTGTCGCCGGGCTTGGCGGCGTCCACGGCGGCCTGGACGGACTGGCCCGGCTGCACCACGTGGCGGGTCCCGGCCTGGTCGACGGGGGCGGCGTGGGCTCCGGGGAGCTGGGCGAGTTCGATGACGAGGACGGCCGTGAGGCCTGCGAGGTGACGAAGTTTCGGAGTGCGCATGAACAGGAAGCTAGGTGCGCTCCGCACCACTCGCCACTTATGATCTGTCTGTCACCTATGCGCCGCATTCCCCCACTTGGCCCTCTATTCGAGCACGCGCGAGGCACCGACCGGCAGATCCCACAGCTCCTCGCGCGGGCGGCCGGTGGCCTCCCAGGCGGCGCGGATCCGGTGCAGCGGCTCCAGGGGCGGCTCGGCCGAGAGCAGGAAGGTCGACCAGTGCATGGGCGCCAGCACCCGCGCCCCCAGGTCCTGATGCGCCCGTACGGCGTCCTCCGGATCGGTGTGCACCCCGCCCAGCATCCAGCGCGGCTCATAGGCGCCAATGGGCAGCAGCGCCAGATCGATGCCCGGGTAGCGGCGGCCGATCTGCCGGAACCAGTGGCCGTAGCCGGTGTCCCCGGCGAAGTACACCCGCCGGCCGCCGGGCGCGGTGATGACCCATCCGCCCCACAGCGAGCGGCAGGTGTCGGTGAGGGTGCGCTTGCTCCAGTGGTGGGCCGGGACGAAGTCGAAGCGGACCGGGCCGTCCTCGCCGGGCAGTTCGGCCGCCTCCCACCAGTCGAGCTCGGTCACCCGGGTGAACCCACGCGTCCGGAACCAGCCGGCGAGCCCGGCCGGGACGAAGACCGGCGTCGTCCTCGGCAGCCGTTTGACCGTGGGTGCGTCCAGATGGTCGTAGTGGTTGTGGCTGATGACGACCGCGTCGACCGGCGGCAGATCCTCCCAGCGGACCCCCACCGGGGTGACCCGGGCCGGGGTGCCGAGGATCCTGCGGGCCCAGACCGGGTCGGTGAGCACGGTGAGCCCGCCGATCCGCACCACCCAACTGGCGTGCCCCGCCCAGGTGACCGCGGTCCGGCCGGGGACGGGGAGCGGCAGCGGCCCCGGTGCGAAGGGCAGCTCGGGGATCTGGCGGAGCGTCTTCACGGGCGGCCTGAGCCGCCCCTCCCGCGCCAGCCGGGCCACCGCCCGCACCCCGGGCAGCGGAGAGGTGAGCCGATCGGCGAACGACCGCGGCCAGCGACGGACCTCGTACAGCGGACGGGGGGCGGTTGGCTGGGGGGCGACCGACCCGGGGGCGGCCGGATCGGAGGTGGCCGGGTCGGAGGTTGTGGCCGGATCGGGGCTGGCTGACTCGGAGGCGACCGACCCGGGGGTAGCCGGATCGGAGGCGACCGGATCGGAGGTGGCCGAGTCGGGGGCCGCCGGATCGGCGGTTGTGGCCCGATCGGGACTGGCCGGATCGGGACTGGCCGGCCCAGGGGCGACCGGATCGGGGTTGGCCGGATCTGGGCTGGCCGACTCGGTCGTGGTCGGGACCGGCCGGGGCCGGTCGGCCGGTTCCGCCGGGTCGGCCTGCTCGGCGTGGTCGGTCATGGCCTGGCTCCCTTCCCTCTCTGGTCCGGCCCTTCCGTGCCGGCGCGTCATATGGCGGATGTCCGGGGCGGCTCAGGCCGCGGGACCGTCCTCGAGCAGGCCCCGGAAGGCCGTCTCGAAGGCGGCCAACGCCGCGGCCACATGGGGCAGTTCCAGCGGATCGGGCGCCTGGAGCGCCTGGAGCCGCGACTCCTCCGCCGCCCCCAGCAGCGGCAGGGTCGCCAGCCGTAGCCGCAGGGTGTGCGGGGGGTCGCCGAAGCGATGGCCGCCGGCCACGCTCGGGCCGATCCGCCGCACCAGCTCGCGCTCCAGCTCCACCGAGTCGGTGATGCCACGGGCGGCGAGCACCCCGCGCAGCTCGTCGAGGTCGGCGTAGAGATGGCGGCCGGCCTGTGGCGGGCGGGCCAGCGCCCCGACGGCGGTCAGGGCGCGGTAGGCGGCCGCGGCCACGGCCCCGTGCGCCCGGGCCGCGGCGGCCATCCGGCCCCGGACCGGCTCGGGCTCGCCGAGGGCGTACTCGGCGGCCGCGGTGATGGACGCGGGCAGCCCGGAGCGTACGGCGGTGAGCAGGGACAGCACCCGGCCGCGCAGCTCCGCTCCGCGCTCGGTGGCCGGGAACCGGGCCACCGCGGCGGGCCAGCCCGCCGGGGTGAAGGCGCCCACCAGGTCGGAGAGCACGATCACGTTCTCCGGGTTCATCTCGGCGGGGCTGAGCAGCACCGTGCCATGCGGATGGTGGACGGTGTCCCGCCAGGTCTCGTCGCTGACGATCAGCAGCCCCTCGGCCACGGCCGCCTCGCACACCTCGTGCAGCATCTCGGGCGGGGCCACGGTGCCGGTGGGGTCGTCGGCCACCGACAGCAGGAGGACCCGGGGCACCCCGCCCTCGGCGCGGATCCTGCGGACGATCTCCAGCAGCGCGAACGGATCGGGCAGCCCACCGCATTCGGCCGGGACGGGCGCGTGGTGCGCGCGCCGGTTCACCAGCCGCACCAGCGGCGCGTACCAGGCGGCGCAGGGGCGGGGCAGCAGCACATCGCCGCCGGGGCCCGAGGCGAGCAGCGCCAGCAGCAGCGGCTCGGCGCCGGGAGCGACCACGACATGCTCCGGATCGGTCCACAGCCCGCGCCGCGACCAGTAGCCACAGGCGGCCGAGCGCAGCCCGGCCGAGCCGCCGACCGGCTCCGGCGCGGTGTGGCCGGCCGTCGCGACGAAGCTGTCGAGCAGCTCCGGGAGGACCGGCAGCCCGCCGTCGTCCCGGTCCGCCGGAGCCGGGGCGGTCCACTGCCGCTGCATTCGTCCACCTCCGCCCGTGCCGGACGCGTCACCGCCTGCGTATGTCCACCTTCGCAGATCTCCGGCGCCGTTTCGCGGAAGGCGGCCGGGGGACCCGGGCCCCATGACAGCCATGCCGGAACAGCACGATGTGGTGGACGTCCTCACCGCGGACCACCACGTGGTGCGCAACCTCTTCGAGGGGTACCGCGCCACCACCGACCCCGACCAGCGGCGGCAGCTCGTCGACCGGATCACGGTGGAGGTGGTGCGGCACTCCGTGGCCGAAGAGACCTATCTGTACCCCACGGTCCGCAAGGCGCTGCCGAACGGCGACCGGATCGCCGACGAGGAGATCGAGGAGCTGACCGAGGCCGAGCGGATCCTGTCCGATCTGGACGCCGTGGACCCCCGGGACCGGCGGTTCGACCCGCTGGTACGGGATCTGATGGACGTGGTGGCCATGCATATCCGCGGTGAGGAGGACCTCGTCTTCCCCGAGCTGCGGGAGCGGCTCACCCCCGAGGAGCGGATGATGCTGGGCCTGCGCGTCGGCGAGGCGACGGCCGCCGCGCAGGGCGTGCCCCCGGTCAGCCCGGAAGGTCCCGGTCCGGGCCGGACGCTGGCCGACCGGGTCCGGGAGCGGCTGACCGGTCGAACGCGATGAGCTCCTTCTCCAGACCACGGCCGCGGGTGCGCACCACGGTCTCGGCGAGCTCCGCCAGCTTTTTGTTGGTCCGCTGGGAGAGCCGGCGCAGCAGATCGAACGCCTGCTCCGCGTCGCAGCCCAGGACGTACATGACGATGCCGCACGCCTGGTCGACCACCGGCCGGGTGCGCAGCGCCGTGTCCAGCTGGTCGACCTGGACGAGGGCGGCGCGGTAGAGCCGGTCCCGGGCCATGCTCTCGGTGGCCAGGTCGCCGAGCAGCTCGGTGGCGCCCTGGGCGGCCTTCTTCAGGGGGCCGGGGCGCAGCCCGTAGACCGAGACGGTCACGGTGAGCCCGTCGCAGGCGAAGGGCAGGGTGGCGGTGGACCGTACGCCCGCGTCCAGCGCCCGGGCCCGGTAGCTCGGCCAGCGGTCGTCGTGGAGCAGATCGTCGGCGCCCGCCGGGCGGCCGGTGTCGAGCGCCGCGAGGATCGGGCCCTCCCCGGCGCTCATCTGGACCGACACCAGCGCGGACAGATCGGGGTGGGTGGCCGCCGTGGTCCGGTCCGCGGCGGCGCCGGAGGACTCCTCGGCGAGCACGGCGGTGGCGGTGGCCCCGCAGCTGTCGGGCGTGCCCGCGGCGGCCTGCTCGGCCAGTTCGGCCAGGCCGCGGCCGAGGGATGGCGCGTCGGTCTGGCAGGCCGTGCGGATGTGCGTACGGTCGGGCATTGCCGGGTCCGCTCCTTTCGCTCCGGTGCGATCTGCGTTTATGGCCCCGTCCCCGTCCGGGGCCCCGATTTCTTCGCCTTCCCACGGCATTGAGCGGAAAACGGCACCCATGCCGCCCGCCGTGTCCGGTCAGGCTACGGTGTGCCCATGCCAGGCGCTCAGGAGTTTGGTGCGGAGCTCACAGACTTCCGCAGACGGGTCGACGAATTGCGGACCGCGCGGGCCTCGCTGCCCTCGCAGGAGCGGCTGTCCTTGCTGGACGCCGCTCTTTTCGAGCTCCAGCACGTGGTCGACGTGCTGTGGCCGCAGTACGACGCGCTGACGGCGGCCTCCCGGAGCCCCGGCGGGGGCCGGGCCGACCCGCAGGAACAGCAACTGCTGCGGGCGCTGTTCCAGCGGCTGCCGGTCCCGGCGGCCCTGCTGGACCGCGACACCGTGGTGCGGCGCATGAACTTCGCCGCCACCCAGCTCTTCCACACCCGCGCCGGGTACGCCACCGGGCGCCCGCTCGCCGCCTCGCTGCGGCGCGACGGCCAGGCCGCGCTGCGCTCGCAGGTCGCCGCGGTCGCGCGCGGTGAGGGCGACCGCAGTCTGACGGTGCGGCTGTCGCAGCCGTCGGTCGACGGTGAGGTGCGGGTGACCCTGGCCGCGCTGCGGCCGCCGGGCGAGCCCCATCCGGCGGTGCTGGCGGCATTCCAGCCCGGGGTGATCGGTGGCCCGGCGGGCGAGGGGACGGCCGGGGCGCGGCGCCCGGAGTCCCGGCCGGACCTGGCGGAGGTGACCCGCCATGCCGAGCTGCTGGACCTGGCCGACGACATGGCGGCGGCGCTGCTGAGGGTGGCGCTGGCCGGGGGCGGTCCGGAGGCCGTGCTGGCCAGGGCCGCGGAGGTGCTGCACGGCCGGTTCGCGGACTGGGTGATCGCCGACCTGGCCCCGGAGAGCGGTCCCGGCGCCCCGCGCCGGGTGGTGGCGCTCGGCCCGCGGGACGCGGTGGGCGACCGTACGGCCTCCCTGGCGGAGCAGGACCCGGCCGACTGCCCCCTGGTGGTGGACGCGCTGTCCGACGGGGTCTCCGCGCTGCGGGTGAGCCCGGCCGACGCCGACGCCTTCGGCCGGGACGCGACGGGTGCGCCCGTCTTGGTGCGGGAGGAGGTCACCTCGCTGCTGTGCATACCCCTGCGCGCCTCCGCCGCGGAGCCGGTCCGCGGGGCGCTCACGCTCTTCCGTACGGGCGGGCGCGGTGCCTTCGAGATGGCGGAGGCGGGCGTGGCGGACCGGATCTCCCGCCATGTCGCCCTGGCCATGCCGCGCACGGCGCCGCGCGCCCCGGCGCCGGGGGCGTGACCCGGCGGGGCCGCGAACCGTAAGGACACCGGGCGCGGGCGCGCGCTGGTCAGCACACCGGGCGCGGGCCCGCCCCAGCCCCACACCGGGCGCGAACCCGCCCCAGCCCCGGGCGCCTGCCCGTTCCGACGCCGGGCGCATGCCTTCAGCGCACCACGATGTGCCCGTCCCCCGCCGGATCAAACGAGGTTTCCTTCCCCGGGCGCCGGTTACCCGTCGCATCTGCCGACACCCGCCGGCTCCGCGCGCGAGGAGGGCTCATGACCGAGTACGGCTATTTCCTGGCCGCCGAAGAACACGGGCCCGCGGACCTCGTCGAGCAGGCCCGGATGGCGGAGCAGGCCGGTTTCCACGCATTGTGGATCTCCGACCACTACCACCCCTGGAATGAAGCCCAGGGCCAGAGCCCCTTCGTCTGGTCGGTGATCGGCGCACTCGCGCAGGCCACCAGCCTGCCCGTGCAGACCGCGGTGACCTGCCCCATCATCCGTATCCATCCCGCCGTCGTGGCCCAGGCCGCCGCGACCAGCTCGGTGCTGCTGGAGGGCCGCTTCCGGCTGGGTGTGGGCAGCGGCGAGGCGCTGAACGAGCACGTACTGGGCGACCGCTGGCCGCCCGCGGCGATCCGGCTGGAGATGCTGGAAGAGGCCGTGATGGTGATGCGCCAGCTCTTCGAGGGGCACCGCGTCACCCATCACGGCAAGCACTACACGGTGGAGAACGCACGGCTGTACACGGTGCCCGACGAACCGGTGCCCATCGACATCGCGGCCTTCGGATCGGCCGCCGCCGCGCTGGCCGGGCGGGTCGGCGACGGCTTCATCACCGTGGTCCCGGACGCGGAGCTGGTGGCGCGGTTCCGGCGCGGCAGCGGGGCCGGGGGCAACAGCAAACCGGCCCGCGGCGGGCTGAAGGTGTGCTACGGCCCGGACCCCGACGAGGCGCTGCGCACCGCTCACCGGCTGTGGCCGACCGAGGCGCTGCCCGGTGCGGTGCTGTCGGCGCTGACCACCCCGAGCCAGTTCGAGCAGGCCGCCCAGCTCGTCACCCCCGAGCGGCTGGCCGAAGAGGTGGTCTGCGGGGATGACACGGAGGCGCATGTCAGGGCACTCAACGCGTACGCCGAGGCCGGATTCGACACCGTCTACGTCAATCAGATCGGCCCCGACCAGCGGGGCTTCTTCGACTTCTACCGCACCAAGGTGCTGCCGCAGGTGGCCCGCTGAGAACCGCCGCAGGGGGCCGGGGCCGACAACCGCCACGCGCGGTCGACCGGACCGGCTCGCCCCGAACCATGAGCACGGCTGAACTGCCGAGAGGAGCGATGACCCACCATGACCATGAAAGTGGCCGACTACATCCTCGCCCGACTGTCCGAGTGGGGTGTCGAGCATGTCTTCGGCTACCCGGGGGACGGAATCAACGGCCTGCTCGCCGCATGGGGACGAGCCGAGAACGAGCCCCGGTTCATCCAGGCCCGGCACGAGGAGATGGCGGCCTTCGACGCCGTCGGCTACGCCAAGTTCAGCGGCCGCCTCGGGGTGTGCGCGGCCACCTCGGGCCCCGGCGCGATCCACCTGCTGAACGGGCTCTACGACGCCAAGCTGGACCATGTGCCGGTGGTGGCGCTGGTCGGCCAGACCCACCGCAGCGCGATGGGCGGCTCGTACCAGCAGGAGGTGGATCTGCACAGCCTCTTCAAGGACGTGGCCTCCGACTTCCTGGAGACGGTCACCGTCCCCGAGCAACTGCCCAACGTCCTGGACCGGGCGATCCGCACCGCCTACGCCCGCCGCGCCCCCACCGCCGTGATCATCCCGGCGGATGTGCAGGACCTGGACTACTCCCCGCCCACCCATGAGTTCAAGATGGTGCCCTCCAGCCTGGACCGCAGCGGCTGGTCCGCGGTGCCGTCCAGTACCGCGGTGGAGCGGGCCGCGGAGGTGCTGAACTCGGGCGAGCGGGTGGCGATCATGGTCGGCCAGGGCGCCGCCGGGGCGCGCGAGGAGGTCCAGCGGATCGCCGAGACCCTCGGCGCCGGTGTCGCCAAGGCGCTGCTCGGCCTGGATGTGCTCAGCGATGAACTGCCCTATGTCACCGGGTCCATCGGGCTGCTGGGCACCCGGCCCTCGTACGAGATGATGCGGGACTGCGACACACTGCTGACGATCGGCTCCAGCTTTCCGTACGCCCAGTTCCTGCCGGAGTTCGGCAAGGCGCGCGGGGTCCAGATCGATCTCGATCCGCACATGATCGGGATGCGCTACCCGTACGAGGTCAATCTGGTCGGCGACGCGCGCGAGACCCTGCTGCGGCTGCTGCCCCAGCTGGAGCGCAAGAAGGAGCGCGGCTGGCAGGAGGAGATCATCTCGGGCGTACGGCGCTGGCGCGAGGTGACATCCCAGCGCGCGGAGGTGTCCGCCGATCCGATCAACCCCGAGTATGTGGCCCACTGCCTGGATCCGCTGCTGCCCTCCGACGCCATCATCACCTGCGACTCCGGCTCCGTCGCCAACTGGTACGCCCGCCATCTGCGGATGCGCGGCGAGATGCGCGCCTCGCTGTCGGGCACGCTGGCCACGATGGGCTGTGGGGTGCCGTACGCGATCGGCGCCAAGTTCGCCCATCCGGACCGGCCGGCGGTGGCGCTGGTCGGGGACGGCGCGATGCAGATGAACGGCATGGCGGAGCTGATCACGGTGGCCAAGTACCGCCAGTCGTGGGAGGACCCCCGGCTGGTGATCGGCGTCTGGAACAACCAGGACCTCAACCAGGTCACCTGGGAGATGCGGGCGATGGGCGGGGCGCCGCAGTTCCTGCCCTCGCAGGAACTCCCCGACGTCTCCTACGCGCGGTTCGCCGAATCGCTCGGCATGACCGGCCTCCGGGTGGAGAAGCCCGAGCAGGTCGAGCAGGCGTGGCGCGAGGCGCTGGCCGCGGACGGCCCGGCGGTCGTGGAGTTCCTCACCGATCCGGCCGTACCGCCGATCCCGCCGCATGCCACCTGGGAGCAGATGGAGGCCACGGTCGAGTCGATCATCAAGGGCGACTCGGACCGGGCGGGCATGGTCCGCCAGGGCCTGAAGGCGAAGGTGCAGGAGTACCTGCCGCACCGGAAGAAGGCTTCGGACGACGCCTGAGCGCCCGTCGCCCCTGATATATCCGTTTCGACCCCGTCCGCGCTGGCTACCCGCCGCACCGGACAGATGCGATTCCCGGACCGGAAGGACGTGAGCAGCAATGAAGGTCGCCTTTCTCGTCGCCCCGGAGGGCGTGGAACAGGTCGAGCTGACCGACCCCTGGCAGGCGGTCCGGGATGCCGGGGGCACTCCTCGTCTGGTGTCCACCAAGCCCGGCCGCATCCAGGCGTTCGACCACCTCGACAAGGCGGACACCTTCGAGGTCGACCAGGTAGTGAAGGACGCCACGGTCGGGGAGTACGACGCCCTGGTGCTGCCCGGCGGGGTCGCCAACCCCGACTTCCTGCGCCTGGACATCAAGGCCGTCGCCTTCGCCAAGGGCTTCTTCGACGCGGGGAAGCCGGTGGCCGCGATCTGCCACGCCCCCTGGACGCTGGTGGAGGCCGACGTGGTGCGCGGCCGCACCCTGACCTCGTGGCCGAGTCTGCGCACCGACATCACCAACGCCGGCGGGACCTGGGTGGACGAGCAGGTCAAGGTCTGCACCAGCGGTCCCAACGCCCTGATCACCAGCCGCAAGCCCGATGATCTCAAGGCGTTCTGTGAGGCGTTCCTGGAGGAGTTCTCGAAGACGACGAAGGGATCGGCATCATGACGGAGGACCGCAAAGAGCGGCAGCGCGACCACTACCGTGCCCCCGACCCCGCCGAGGGACCGCTGACCACCGACCAGGGCGTGGCGGTCGACCACACCGATGACTCCCTCACCGTGGGCGAACGCGGCCCGACGCTGATGGAGGACTTCCACTTCCGCGAGAAGGTGACCCATTTCGACCATGAGCGCATCCCGGAACGGGTGGTGCACGCGCGGGGCGCGGGCGCGTACGGCTACTTCGAGCCGTACGAGTCCTGCGCGGAGTTCACCCGGGCCGCCTTCCTCCAGGATCCGTCCGTGCGCACCCCGGTCTTCGTACGGTTCTCCACCGTGCAGGGACCCCGGGGCTCGGCGGACACGGTGCGGGACGTGCGGGGCTTCGCGACGAAGTTCTACACCTCGGAGGGCAACTACGACCTGGTCGGCAACAACATGCCGGTCTTCTTCATCCAGGACGGGATCAAGTTCCCCGACTTCGTGCACGCGCTCAAGCCGGAGCCGCAGAACGACATCCCGACCGGCGCCTCCGCCCATGACACCCTGTGGGACTTCGTCTCCCTGCAGCCCGAGACCATGCACATGATGATGTGGCTGATGTCGGACCGGGCGATTCCGCGCAGCTTCCGGATGATGCAGGGCTTCGGGGTGCACACCTTCCGCTTCGTGGACGCGCAGGGGCGCGGCACCTTCGTGAAGTTCCACTGGAAGCCGAAGCTGGGCGTCCACTCGCTGGTGTGGGACGAGGCCCAGGAGGCCGCGGGCCGCGACCCGGACTTCAACCGGCGCGATCTGTGGGAGGCGATCGAGGCGGGTCAGTACCCCGAGTACGAGCTGGGGGTGCAGCTGATCCCGGAGGAGGACGAGTTCAACTTCGACTTCGATCTGCTCGACGCCACGAAGATCGTTCCGGAGGAGCAGGTGCCGGTGCGGCCGATCGGCCACATGGTCCTGAACCGCAACCCGGACAACTTCTTCGCGGAGACCGAGCAGGTGGCCTTCCACACCGGGAACGTCGTCCCCGGTATCGACTTCACCAACGACCCGCTGCTGCAGGCCCGGAACTTCTCGTATCTGGACACCCAGCTCATCCGGCTGGGCGGCCCCAACTTCTCGCAGCTCCCGGTCAACCAGCCGGTCACCCCGGCCCGGACCAACCACCGGGACGGCTACCACCAGACCATGCTCCACAAGGGCACCAACTACTCCCCCAACTCACTCGGCGGCGGGTGCCCGGCCCTCGCCGGGGCGGACGGCTATGCCTTCTCCCACTACGCGGAGCGGGTCGAGGGCCACAAGATCCGCAAGCGGAGCGAGTCCTTCAAGGACTTCTACAGCCAGGCCGCGCTGTTCTGGAACAGCATGAGCGACTGGGAGAAGCGCCATATCGTGGACGCCTTCCGCTTCGAGCTGGGCAAGGTCGCCGCGGTGCATGTGCGCGAGCGCACGGTCGAGCAACTGGCCCGGGTCAACTACGACCTGGCCTCGCAGGTGGCCCAGGGCATCGGCGTGGCGATGCCGGAGCCGGGCGCCAACAACCACAAGCCGCAAGCCTCGCCCGCGCTGAGCCTGGAGAACCTCCAGGGCGACGGCTCGATCCGCACCCGCCAGATCGCGGTGCTGGTCACGGACGGGGTGGACACCGCCCAGCTCACCCAGGCCCAGGAGGCACTCACCGCCCAGGGCGCCGTCGTCGAGGCCCTCGCCCCGCACGACGGCAAGGTGGTCGGCGCCGACGGCAACGGCTACGCGGTCGACCGCGCCCTCCCCACGGTCGCCTCCGTCCTCTACGACGCCGTCCTCCTCCCCGGCGGCCCCACCGGCACCCCCGACCTGGCCTCCGACAGCGCGGCCATGCGCTTCGTCCGCGACGCCTACCGCCACGGCAAACCCATCGGCGCCCTGGGCTCGGGCGTCGGCGTCCTCTCCGCCCTCGACCCGGAGGGCCTCCACATCGCCTCCGGCCACGGCCACGTCTGCGCCGACCGCGGCGTGGTCACGGACGCGACGACGGGCACGGCGAGCGAGGAATTCACCAGGGTCTTCACCGAAGCGATAGCGGCCCACCGGCATTGGGACCGCCCGCGGGTCCGCTGCTGAATTCCGCGGCGCGCGGTAGGCGGGTCATGGGGTGGGGTGTGAGCGGATTTTCCTCCGCTCACACCCCGCCCCATGGTTGTCGGCCGGCCGCGGCCGGGGGGCTTCTCGGCCCGGCGGGCCGACAAGGCCCGGGGCGCGTTCGCACGTCGGCACGCCTGGGCGCCGTTGGCCCGCCCGGCTCCCCGGATCTTGGGGGGCGTTCGCGGGTCGGGCACGCCCAGGACCGTCCGCACTCCGGGGGGCTCCAAGGCCCGCAGCGCGCTCGCGAGACGGGCACGCCCGGCCGCCGTCGACCCCCCGGATCTCAGGTCGTGATCACGCCTAGGGCACGCCCAGAACCGTCCGCACACCGGGGCGCACGGCGGCCCATCAGCACGCCAAGACCCGCAGCGCGTTCGTGAGTCGGGCACGCCCGGGCGCCGTCGGCTTGCCCGGCCTTCCGGGGCTTGGGGGCGTTAGGGGGCCGTCTGCGCGCCGATGTGTTCGCCTCCGGGGCCGGTCGCCGGTGCGTCGCCGCGTCTGGCCCCGTGGCTCGTCGGCACACCTTCCTGCCCCGGGGCTCGCCCGCGCGTCGGCCCGCACGGCTCGGTGTGCTGTATTCCAGCCTCTCCGGCGATTGAGGAGCGGGGTCCGGGGCGGAGCCCCGGCAGGGGGCACGGGGGCGGAGCCCCCGTTTCGGGAAGGGGCGGGGTGGGGTCTCTCCGCCGGAGGCGCCCGCGCCCCGCGCCCCGCCCCCCCTACGGCTCGCGGCCGAGCAGGGCCAGGAGTCGGGCCTGCGCATCCGCCCCGGGCGGTGGCTCCACGGGCGCCGCGAAAAGCCCGCTCTCCTCCAAGTCCGCCGCATACGGCGCGACTTCCCGCACCGAAAAGTCCACCAGCGGCTTCGGAATGCGCTCCTCCGCGCCAATGGCCCGCGACAGATCCCACGCGTGGACGGCCGCGTCAGCCGTCATCTGGGCGCAGTAATGCGTGGCGGGGCTCTCCCCGTACGAGAGCTCGACCGTCCGGTCGAGGGCCCCCGGCTCGCGGAAGGCGTCCCGCGCCGCGGCGACCACCACGTCCCACGTGGCGACCGGGTCGTCACCGAGCAGATCGCCCTCCAGCGCATTGCTCTGGTTGGCGACGCTCGCTCCCTCCCGGACCAGCGGCGGCACCCACATCTGCTCGACCGCGAGATGGTTCACCAGGTCGCGTACGGTCCACTCGGTGCAGGGCGTCGGGTCGTCCCACTGGTTGGGCCGGATCTCGTGCACCCGTTCGGTGAAGAGGTCCAGCGCCTCGCCGTGCCTGGCCAGCAGCGGATTCTCCGCCATGGGCGATCACCCCGTGTGAGGAGGCTGAGGGGGCTGAGGAGGCGCCCCTGACCCCGGCGCCGGAGGCATCGGCGGCGTCGGCGGCGTGGGAGGCGCGGAGGGCCCAGCGGGGCCCGAAGGAGCGGAGGGGCCCGAAGGGCCGGAAGGACCTGTAGGCGGGGCAGGACCCGAAGGCGCCGAAGGCGCGGTCGGCCCCGACGCCTGCGCCGCGGAGTTCTTCAGCCACCCCGCCGCCACCAGCAACAGCGCGAAAACGATCAGCGCCGCCGCCCACGCCGGAAGCGCGAGGGCGAGGAGCAGCACCAGGCACGCCGTCAGCGCACCCCCCGCGTAGAGCGCGGCCGCCGCCGCGCCGCCGTAGAGGCGGACCGCGCGCCGTCCGGACTGCTCGCGCAGCTCCCTGCGGACTTCGTCGCGGACGGCCCGGGCGACCGGCTCCGCCATGTCCCCGGCCGAGGGTATGCCCGCCTTCGGGTAGCCCGATTTATCAGTCATGCGCCGCCGGGTACCCGTGCCCCATCCTCGTTAACAGTCCCAGTCAGCACGTGGCGGGGAATGGGACGGAAAACGGACGGGACACGGATACACGGGCACATCCGCAGGGCAGGGCACGGCGTCGAACGCGGCCCCTGATCTCCCACGTCCGACGCCGCTCCTCACTCCCTACGGGCCGCTCGGCCGCACGACGGGTCCCCGTCCCCGGGGTCCTCAAACGCGCCCGGCAACCTCGTGTCGATGCCATCGTGACGGGTACGCGTGGGGGACGCGAAATCTGGAGGGAGTACATGCGACTCGGACATCTCCAACCGCTCTACGAGCGCCCCGACCGCCCGGGCCCCTGGGCCAGCGTCTACTTCGACACCTCGCACCACGACGAGTCCGCCGCCCAGGAGCGGGAACGCGCCGCCCGCGAGGCCGGTCGCCGGCTGGAAGGGCAGGGCGCCGACCGGGCCACCTGTCGTGCGGTGTACGAGAGGCTGACCTCGGCGCCACCCGGTGCCGGGCCGGCGGCTGGGCGGGCCGTCTTCGCCACGGCCGGTGAGGTGGTCGTCGACACCGCGTTGCCGACCCCGCCGCCGATGGGCGAAGCCCCGTGCTGGTCGGCGCTTCCGCACGTAGGGCCGCTGCTGGAGCTGACCGGCGAGGACCCGTCCTGCCTGGTGGCGTACATCGACCGCACCGGCGCGGACGTCGAGCTGCGCAACGGCCACGGTGGCGACCGGGTCGGCTCGGTGCCCGGACGGCAGTGGCCGGTGCACCGCACCGCCGGTGCCGACTGGTCGGAGCGCCACTTCCAGCTCAAGACGGAGAACACCTGGGAGCACAACGCCGCGCTGATCGCCGACGAGCTGCGCGCCTGCCAGGAGGAAACCCGGGCGGATCTGGTGGTGCTGGCCGGGGACCCGCGCGAGCGGCGCGCCGTCCGCGACCAGCTGCCCAAGGCGCTGCGCTCGGCAGCGGTGGAGACCGCGCGCGGGGGCCGTGCCCCCGGTTCCGCCTCGCCCGGCACCCACGCCGCCCGGCTGCTGGACCAGGAGGTGGACGGCGCCCGCGCCCGGCATGCGCAGGAGCGCGGCAAGGCGGCGATGGAGCGGTTCCGGGCCGGACGGATGCCCTCGGACGGGCGCGTGGAGGCGGCCGAAGGAGTTCCGGCACTGGTCGACGCGGCGCGCGAACACCGCATAGGCTCGTTGCTGATACGCCCCGACGGGCCCGATCTCTACCGCGAGGTATGGGTCGGCACCGAACCGGACCAGCTGGCCTTGCGCCGCACCGATGTCCAGTATCTGGGCGACGCCCGGCCGTCCCCGGCCCGCGCCGACGACGCGCTGATCCGCTCGGTCGCGGTCTCCGGCGCCGAGGTGCTGACGGTGTCGTCGGCCGACGGGGAGACATACGGCGCCGACATTCCGGTGGGCGGCCTCGGCGCGCTGCTGCGCTGGCCGTACGAGGGCGGCGCGGACTGACCATCCAGTGAGACGACCATCCCGGGAGACGACCGACCCGGAAGACATATACGGACCCGCTGAGGAAGGGGACCGACATGCAGCGAGGCAGCGACCGGCTGAGCGTCCACAAGGACGACGAGATGAAGCACGAGCTCCAGGGGCTGATCCGCTCCGGGCACCCGACCCGTGCCGAGGAGTGGCACGACCCGGAGCCGGCCGCCGACGACGACCCGGACGTGACCATGGGGCCGATCCCGGCCCGGGGGACGACCGGTGAGGCCGAGGTGGTGCGGTTCGAGTTCGCGCGCCGGCTGGGACGCACGTCGTTCCCCGCCGATCGTGAGGAGCTGTTGCACGTCCTGGAGGAACGACACACACCGGACGGTCTGATCGCTCTGGCCGAGGAACTGCCCGCGGACCGGACGTTCCACACGGTGCAGGAGGTGGTCTCGGCGCTGGGGCTGCGCCCGGCCTCGTAAGACCCGGCCTCGCAAGACCCGGCCTCGCAAGACCCGGCCTCGTAAGACATGGAGGGCCGGCGAGAGATGGAGCGACGGCGAGACATGGTGGGACGGCCAGACATGGAGGGCCGGCGCACACCGGCACGCATAACCCCCGCCCCGCGCGGGTACTGCGGGCAGCACATCACCCACGAAGGGGAGGTGGACAGATGTCCCAGGACCCACCTCGCTATGTGCGGGAAGTCATGACGCGGCCCGTGATCTGGGTGCACCCCGATGCCTCGCTGGTGGAAGCCGCTCAGCTGATGCGCACACAGGGCATCGGCGATGTGCTGGTCGCCAGCGACGGGAAGCTGCTCGGTGTGCTCACCGACCGTGACATCACCCTCCGCGCTGTCGCCGAGGGCATCGACCCCCTCGCCGTCACCTGCCATGCCGTGTGCACGCCGGACCCGGTGACCATCGGGCCGGACGAGGAGGTGGCCGAGGCGGCCGCGCTGATGCGGAGACATGCGGTGGGGCGGCTTCCGGTCGTCGAGGCGGGGCGCCCGCTGGGCGTGATCAGCCTGGGCGATGCGACGGAGCCGCCCTGAATTCCCGCGGCACGTTCCGCCGAAGGGGCGGTGGGGGTCCTCCCCCGCCGCCCCTTCGCCATTTCGCCATTTCGCCATGACGCTCACGACGCTCACGACGCTCACGACGCTCACGACGCTCACGACGATGCTCGCATAGTGAGACGGTTCTTCTCGTGATGCGAGATGCCTTCTACCGTGGAGCCACCCGCTCACCGGTCCCGAAGGGGGAGTTCCGCCATGCCGAAGGACGCCGCCGTCTACACCCACGGCCACCATGAGTCGGTGCTGCGCTCGCACACCTGGCGCACGGCGGCCAACTCCGCCGCGTATCTCACCGGCCATCTGCGGCCCCATATGCGGATCCTGGACATCGGCTGCGGCCCCGGCACCATCACCGCCGACCTGGCCGAACTGGTCCCCCAGGGGCAGGTCACGGGCGTCGACGCCGCGGACTCCGTCCTGGAGCGGGCCCGCTCGGTGGCCGAGGAGCGCGGGCTGGCGAACGTGTCCTTCGCGGTCGCCGACGTCCACGCGCTGGACTACCCCGACGACTCCTTCTGCGTGGTCCACGCCCATCAGGTGCTGCAGCACGTCGGCGACCCGGTGGGGGCGCTGCGCGAGATGCGGCGGGTGTGCGCGCCGGGCGGCATCGTGGCGGTGCGCGACTCCGACTACGCCGCCATGACCTGGTATCCGTCCGTCCCCGGCCTGGACGGCTGGCTGGATCTCTACCGCCGGGTCGCGCGGGCCAACGGCGGTGAGCCGGACGCCGGTCGCAGGCTGCGCTCGTGGGCGCTGGAGGCGGGGTTCACCGACATCGACATCACCTCGACCGCCTCGGCGTGGTGCTACGCCACCGAGGACGAGCGGGCGTGGTGGAGCGGGCTGTGGGCAGACCGTACGGTCGCCTCCTCCTACGCCCGGCGCGCGGTGGACGGCGGCCATGCCACCGAGGAGGAGCTGCGGTCGATCGCGGAGGCGTGGCGGGCGTGGGGCGAGGCCCCGACGGTTGGTTCGCCGTCCTGCACGGTGAGATCCTCTGCCGCGTCTGAGCAGTTCAACTAGGCTCGCCCGCATGGATATTCTGGGGACTTCACTCCGCGTGTGCGTCGACGATCTGGATTCGGCGATCGCCGTCTACGAACGGCTGACGGGAGCCGAGGCGGTGCGCTTCCAGCGCGGGCCCGTCTCGGTCGCGGCGGTCGGCTGCTTCTTTCTGATGAGCGGTCCGGAGTCGGAGCTGTCGATTCTTCGCAAGATCACGGCGACGATCGCGGTGAAGGACGTGGACGAGGCGATCGCGGATCTCACGGCGGTCGGCGGGCAGATCGTGGCCGGTCCGCTGCCCGCCCCGTGGGCCGGACCCTGGTGGCGCGCCACCCCGACGGCTCGATCTTCGAGTACGTCGACCGGAATCCGATGGCGTGACCCGCCCGTGAACTCACCGTCCGGCAGACCCGTCAGGAGGGCGGTCCCGGATCCTCGGTGAGCTCCCCGTCGTCGAACTCCTCGTATTCCTCGTAGAGATCGTCCACGTCACGGAGCTCATCGCTCTTGATCCGGACCGCCTCCTCCTCGGCGGACAGCCCGCTGGTCGAGCCCTCCTGGGAGTAGACGTCCTGTTCACGCGGGAAGTCGGGGTCCGGCTCGTCGTACAGCAGCCCCGCCCGTTCCGCCTCGGTGCCGACCGGCTCCCCGGTCTCCGGCTCCTCATCGGTCAAGCGCTCCTCGAGCGACTCCCGCTCATGCGTCTCCGCGCTCGTGGTGTCCCGGTACGCGGCGATCGTCGGCTCATCCCCGGGTACGGGCAACTGCTCAGGATCCTCGGCCCGCTGCTGCTCGGGCGTACCGTCCTGCAGATCGGGGATCCCCTCGTCCTCGGGATCCGCGCCGGGGTCATGCGGTGTCCTCACGGTCGCGGCTCCTTCCGCTCGCTCATGCGCTGTGCCGACATCCGCGACCGGGTGCCCCATAGCCCAGCCCTATGCGGACCGCGTCGCCCGACGCGAAGCCGGGCGCAGCCGCGCAGCCATCCATGGGGATGCAGCCCACGTGCAGGGGGCGTCCGCTCGCCCCCGCGCCCCGGGCACGGGGGCGTCCGCTCGCGGGCACGGCCGCCTGAGGGCGCAACCCGGTCAAGCCATACGCCACGCGGGCGCAATCCGAGTACGCCCCCACGCGGGACGCAGGCCGCTCGCGGGCGCACCCCGGGCCGACCCCATGCGGGCCGTAGGCCCGCTACGTGGGGCGCATTCGGAACTCGTAGCGGCCGGGCAGTGGGTGCTCGGTCCTGGCCCGGGCTCGTGCTTCCTCGGTCAGGGGCTCAACGGCCCCCGCCACCAGCCGTTCCACGATCGCGTACCAGGTGTCGCTCAACGCCTCGTCGCCCTCGCGCAGATCGCAGACCTCGAAGCCCTCGTCGAAGACGGCGCGGGCGGCCGGGGCGTCGCCCTGGGCCAGCAGCACCTGGGCGCGCAGCAGCCGGAAGCGGCCGCGGGACCGGATGGTGGGGCGCAGTGCGTCGAGGACCGCTCGTGCGTCGTCGGCGCGGTCGGCCGCGAGCAGCGCGACGATCGCCTCCCGGCCGAGCGCCGCCTCGGCCGCCTCCAGGGCGACCGGGTCGGCGGTGGCGGCGGCGGGCGGTGCGGCCAGCGAGACGGCGGTCGGCGCTCCGGCCGCCTCCGTCCCCTGCCCCGCGCCCCCTCCAACTCCCGGCCCCTGCCCCGCTCCCGCCGCTTCGAGCACCGGGTCCGCTTCGAGCACCGGATCCGCCTCCCGCGGCGGGACGGCGCCCGCGGCGAGGAGGAGCTGTACGGCGCGCAGCAGCCGGTCCGCCGCGCGCGCCGGATGGCCGGAGGCGGTGTCGGCGACGGCCAGACAGCGCAGTGCCCAGGGCGTCTCGGCACACCGCAGCGACCGCTCCCAGCTGCGCTCGGCCTGTGCGCGGTCGCCCGCATGCCACTGGGCGACGCCAAGATGGTATTCGGCGGCGGCGGTCGAGGGGGCCGCTTCGAGGAGGTCGCGCCAGGCGGGCGCGACCAGGGAGGCGCCGGGGTCGGCCTGGGAGGGGCCCGGCTCCCAGTCGGGGAGGGCGCCGGTGCGCAGCAACCGGCGCCACGGCTCCTGGTCCTCCCCCAGCGTGCCCGGGTCGAACGGCGTACCGGGCAGCTCGAACCCGCCGCGCTCGGCCTCCAGCGCACCCCAGCCGGAGCCGGTCGCGAGGTGCTCCGCCGGTTCCGTGTCGGCGTACGGGCGCCAGGCGGCGTAGGCCGCGTCGACCGCGGCGCGCGGCAGCGCCGCCTCCAGCCGGGTCTCGGCCTCGCGGCGGGCGGCCGCCCAGTCCGCGCCGTGGACGGCGGCCGGGTCGGCGGTCAGCGGACCGTACGCCTCCAGCCAGGCGAACTCCTCGCCCGCTTCCAGCGGGATGTGCTCGAGCTGGGTGCGGGCGAGCCCGGCCTGGATCTCGGCGTAGCCGCCGGTGCCGGGCTCGGTCAGCCACTGCTGCCAGCGCCGTCCTCCGGGGCCCGCGCCCCAGACGAAGAGCTTGCGGCCGCGCAGCAGATCGGTCGAGGTCTGGACGAGGCCGCTGCCGTCGGCGTCGAGGGAGGCGATCCAGCGGCGGGCGCCGTCGGGCACCTCGTAGAAGTAGTCGGCGGGGTAGGCGCCGCGCAGCGGATAGGTGCGGTCCGCGCCGTCCCACTCCGGGACCGGGACCCTGCTGAGGGTGCGGGCGTAACCGAAGTGCCAGGCGTCGTCGGCGGGGGCGAGGACGCGGGTGTGCTCGTCCTCGGGGACGGCGATGTTGGACCACCAGTAGACGGGGGCGGGGAGGTGGTGGGGGTTGCGGATCCTGACGCCCACGTAGAGGAACGCGGAGTCGGCGGGCAGCCACAGATCCACTTGGAAGGGCAGATCGCGCAGCCGCTCCCACTCCCACAGCCGCACCATCGCGCCCCCTTCGGCGGCGTCGGGGCGGGGACGCGGGCGGCGTGCAGGGGTGCGCAGGACAGGGTGGTGTGGCCGGTGGCGCCAATGTTCCACTCGATCCCGCCGGAGAACCAGGCGCCGTTGAGGGCGAAGTCGGCGGGCTGGAGCACCGGGTTGCGGTACAGCAGCTCGGTGTCGGCGGAATCGCCGGTGGCCTTGTGGATCAGCGAGTGGACCCGGCCGCCGAGCCCGGGCAGCACCGTGGCCCGCAGCCGGTCGTTCTCCAGGACGATGGCGTCGAGCGTGGCGGGGGCGCGGTCGCGGCCGTAGCCGTCGCGCAGCCGCACCGGCAGCACCGACCGCAGGGGGGCATGGGCGACCTGGCGGGCCATGTCGGCGGGGAGTGTGGCCCGGACGCGGTCGTCCACGCGGTGCACCTCGTCGAGGGGGCGCAGCGCGGGCAGGGGGTTGTCGGGCCCGACGGGGCGGTGGGAAGGGTCAGGGTGGTACGTCGCACGCTCGTGGCCACGGGCTGCCTCGCTCCGACTGCCTTGGGTCACCTCGGTGCGGCGACCGTCCGATGACCATGGAACAACGTCGCGGGGCCCGCTGAACAGAGCCGCTTCGGACCGATCATGGTGCCCCGTCAGTCAGGACCGGTCCCCTGGTCCAGCATGTCGCTGGTCATGGCCCAGCGCTCATGGTCGCGCCACGCGCCCTCGATATACAGGAAGTCTGGGGAAAACCCTTCCAGCCGGAAGCCATGGCGCTTCACCAGCCCCAACGACGCCTTGTTGCCCGGCTGGATGTTGACCTCGACGCGGTGCAGCCCCAGCGGGCCGAAGGCATGGCGCAGCACGAGCCCCAGCGCCTCGGACATATAGCCCTGTCCGGCGGCGGGCGGAAAGGCTCCGTAGCCGATCGAGCCGCACTGGAAGGCGCCGCGCACAATATTGTTGATGTTGATGAACCCGGCCATCTCCCCGGTCTCCCGGGCACAGACGAGGAAGCCCTCGCGGTCCTCGCGCTCCAGCTGGGCGATGTAGTGCAGATAGGCCCGCTCGGTGGTGGGGAGGGTGAGCCAGGGGCGGTGGAACTCCATGCTCTCCCGGGCGCGCCTGACGAACTCCGCACCGTCCGCCCGGGTGGTGCGGCGGATGGCCACCCGGGTTCCCTCGGTGACATACCGGACGTCAGACATGCGGCAATGATGACAGCAGCGCCATGGCCGCCGCATAGCCGGAGCCACCGGATATCGCCTCGTCCACGGGGATGTCGGTCATCGCCCACGGGCCGACGGGCACGGCGGAGAGCCCGGTGCCGACATAGTTGACCGCCGGGTCGCGGGACAGGCCGGTGCCCAGGCCCTTGAGATAGGCCTCCTTGCGGGTCCAGCAGCGGGCGAAGGCCGCGGGGCGGTCGGCCGGCGCCAGCGCGTCCAGCTCGGCGCGCTCCTTGGGATGCAGGCTCTCGGCGACCTGGTCGACCACCGAGGCGGGCTGCAGCTTCTCCACGTCCACGCCGACCGGGGAGCCCGCGAAGGCGAAGAGCACCAGATCACCGGCGTGCGACATATTGAAGTGCAGCGGGGTGCCGGACACCGCGGGGCGGCCGTGCGGACCGCCGCAGCCGGGGCACGCCTCGCGGGTGAACGGAACGTCGGCCGGGGAGATGCCCAGATAGGCGCCGAGCAGCTCGCGCAGCCCCAGATGGGCCGCCGTATAGCGCTCGCGGTCCTCCGCCCGCAGGAACTTCCCCGCCCGCTCCCGCTCCCCGGCGTCCAGGATCGTGCCGGGCGCGCCCGGGTCCATGGCCGCGGTGTACCGGGAGACGCTGAGCAGCCAGGTCTCCGGCTCGCCGCCCTGTGGCCAGGCACCGGCGACGGCGGTGGGCAGCGGCTCGGAGCCGACGATGCGCGGGGCCGATGGGGGTGTCAACTCGCTCCTCCAGTGGAGATCGGGGCCGCCGATGTCAGCAGCTCCAGGGTGGGCACATCGGATCTGATCAGCCCGAAGGTCTGGATGTACAGCGACAATTCGGCCTCCAGGGCGCGGATCATCGTATCGGCGCCGCGGAAGCCATGGCCCTCGCCCTCGAAGGTGAGGTACGCGTGCGGGATACCGCGCCCGGAGACCGCCTCCAGGAACCGCTCGCACTGCTCGGGCGGGCAGATGGTGTCGTCCAGCCCCTGGAGCAGCACAAAGGGCGAGCCGATGCGGTCGGCCCGGTGCAGCGGGGAACGCTCGCGGTAGCGGTCCGCCACCTCCGCGAGCGGGCCGACCAGCGATTCGGTGTAGCACGACTCGAAGTCATGGGTGCCGCCGGTGGCCCAGGAGACCAGGTCGAGGATGGGGTAGGTGACGGTGGCGCAGGCGTAGAGATCCGTGGCGGTGAGGGAGACCGCCGCCGTCCAGCCGCCCGCGCTGCCGCCGCGGATCGCGAGCCGGGCGCGGTCGGCGATGCCCTCGTCGGCGAGCGCTCCGGCGACGGCGGCGCAGTCCTCGACATCGACCACGCCCCACTGCTCGCGCAGCCGCTCGCGGTAGGCGCGGCCATAGCCCGTGGAGCCCCCGTAGTTGACCTCGGCGACGCCGATGCCGCGTGAGGTGAAATAGGCGATCTCCAGGTCGAGCACGAGCGGGGTGCGGCCGGTGGGCCCGCCGTGGGCCCAGATCACATACGGCGGAAGCTCTCCGTCCGGTGCGGTGTGGCCGGGATGGTGCGGTGGATAGAGCTGGGCGTGGATCTCCCGGCCGTCCGGTCCGGTGAAGGTGCGGGCCAGGGGCCGGGGGTAGTACGCGGGGTCCACGGGGTCGGTGTGGGCGTTGCCGATGGCCCGGGAGCGGCCGGTGCAGACATCCAGCTCCATCACCTCGTGGCCGCTGTGCGGGCTCGCCGCGACGCCGACCACGCGCGTGCCGTTCACGGCCAGCGTCGGCTCCCATTCGGTCCAGGGGCCCGGCACATCGGCCGTCTCGCCGGTCCGTGGATCGAGGATGCCGAGGGCGGCGGCGCCCCGGCCGTGCAGCACCGCGATCAGACCGCTGGACAGCGGGGCGAACCAGCGGTGGCCCAGCTTCCACAGCGGCCCGCCGAACTCCTCCTCGCGGGGCACAGCGCCACCGGCGGCCCGGTCCGTCCCCATTCCCGCGCACCGGCCGCCCCCTCCGGCGGCTCCAGACGGTGCAGATTCCACCAGCCGGTGCGGTCGGTGGCCGCGAGCAGCGCGCCGTCCTCGGCCCACTCGATCTGGGCGACCGACTCATCCGGCCCGCCCAGCACCGCCCGGGCGCCGGTGAAGGAGCCGTCCTCCGCGACATCGGCCAGCATCACCTCCGTGCCGTCCCAGGGCATCCGGGGGTGGTCCCAGGCGATCCAGGCGGCCCGCCGTCCGTCGGGCGAGAGCCGGGGCCCGGTGAGGAAGCGGTGCCGGTCGTCGGTCAGCTCGCGCACCGCCGCGCGGTCCTCGGCGGCCGAACCGTCCAGCGGTACGGCGGCGATCACCCGCCGCACATCCGTCGGCCCCGCGCCCGTGAACTCCTCCAGCACACACCACACCTCGCCGCGCTCCGGGTGCAGCACCGGATCCGCCCAGCGCAGCCCCTCCCCCACCGCCGACAGCGGGGTCAGCGGACGCGGCGCGCCCCCGGCCGGGGCGTCCGGCTCATGGAGATACAACCGCTGGTCGGCGAAGTGGACGAACACCACGAGCGGGCCGCCGCTCGCGCGGTCCACCGCGGCCCAGGGCATTCCGCCGTACCCCATCACCTTGCTGCGCACATTCCACGGCGGGGCCAGCACCGTGACCTCCGCGCCGTCGGTGCGCCGCCGGACCAGGGCGCGGCGGCCGCCCTCGCCGGGGCGCGGCGCGGTCCACCACACCTCCTCGCCGACCGTGCCCACATACTCCGGATGGCCGTCGTACGAGGCGACGAGCGCGGCGTCGACCGGGGAACTCCAGGCTCCGTAGGGGGCCGTGACGGCCGTCTGCTGCTGAACCGTTTGCTGCACCGTTCGCACCGTTCTTCACGCTCTCTGCAGGAAGTGGTCGAGCACCCGGACGCCGAAGTGCAGGGCTTCCACCGGGACCCGCTCGTCCACGGCGTGGTAGAGCGCCTGATAGTCGAAGCCCTCGGGCAGCCGCAGCGGCGAGAAGCCGTATCCGGCGATGCCGAGCCGGGAGAACTGCTTGGCGTCGGTGCCGCCCGACATGCAGTACGGCACGGCGTGGGCGCCGGGGTCGAAGTGCTCGACGGCGGCGCGCATCGCCCGGTAGGTGGGGGTGTCGATCGGCGCCTCCAGCGGGCGCTCCCGGTGGTGGAACTCCCACTCCACGTCCGGCCCGGTGAGCCGGTCCAGGGTGTCGTGGAACTCCTCCTCGCCGCCGGGCAGCATCCGCCCGTCCACATAGGCGGTGGCGCTGCCCGGGATCACATTGACCTTGTAACCGGCCTCCAGCACCGTGGGGTTGGCGCTGTTGCGCACGGTCGGCTCGATCAGGGCGGCGGCGGGCCCGAGCTTCGCCAGCAGGGCGTCGACGTCGAAGTCCGCGGCGTCCACATCGGCCGGGATGCCCTGGAGCGCGGCCAGTTCGGTGAGCGCGGCCTTCACCGTGGGCGTCAGCCGGACCGGCCAGCGATGGTCGCCGATCCGGGCGACGGCGGCAGCGAGCCTGCTGACCGCGTTGTCCCGGTTGACCTTGGAGCCGTGTCCGGCGCGGCCGTGCGCGGTGAGCTTGAGCCAGGCCGTGCCGCGCTCCCCCGCCGCGATGGGGTAGATCCGCGCCCCGGGCCCGGCGTGGAAGGTGAAGGCTCCGGACTCGCTGATGCCCTCGGTGCAGCCCTCGAAGAGGTCGGCGTGGCGCTCGGCGAGGAAGCCGGAGCCCCAGGCGGCGCTGTCCTCCTCATCGGCGGTGAAGGCCAGCACGATGTCCCGGCGCGGCCGCACGCCCGTCCGCGCCCAGGCCCGGACGACCGCGAGCACCATCGCGTCCATGTTCTTCATGTCGATGGCGCCCCGGCCCCAGACGACCCCGTCGCGCACCTCCCCGGAGAAGGGGTGCACGGTCCAGTCGGCGGGCTCGGCGGGCACCACGTCCAGATGGCCGTGGACCAGCAGCGCGGGCGCCGACGGATCGGTGCCCTCGATCCGGGCCACGACATTGGTGCGCCCGGGCGAGCGCTCCAGCAAGGTGGGCTCGATCTCCACATCGCCGAGCATCTCCGCCACATACTCGGCGGCCGGGCGCTCCGAGCAGTCACCGCCGCCGCGGTTGGTGGTGTCGATCCTGATCAGCTCGGAGGTGAACCGCACCACCTCGTCCAGCGCCTGGGCGTCGATGGTCTCAGGACGGTCCGTGTCAGCCATATTGCTCCTCCACCGCGGCCGAGACGACCGTCGTGACGGCCTTGAAGCAGCGGATCCCCTCGTACATGGTCGGTGAGGTGTAGGCGACGCGCCGCTCGCCGCTGCGCTCCACGCCCGGCACGACGCTCGCCGCCCCCACCAGATGCTCGGCGTCGAATTCCAGCTCCACCGTGAACGGCACGCCGCGGGCGGGCTCGTGGCGCACCGCCAGCACCGCCGCCTCCCGCGCCGCCGCCCGGATGTCGGCCGCCGTGCGGGCGGGGGTGCGGCAGACCGCCGCATAGCGCGAGACATAGTCCTTGACCGCGACCGAACGGGCGTCCGGCGCATAGTCCCCGGCGTCCTCGCAGGTCTTGTCGTCCCCGGTCACCAGCACCACCGGCACTCCGTACTCGGCGGCCACCAGAGCGTTGAGCCGGCCTTCACTGGCCCGCGCGCCGTTGACCCACACTCCGGTGATCGAGTTGGCGAGGTAGGTGTGGGCGAGGACGCCCTCGGTGCCCGCGCCGGTGTGATAGCCGACGAACGCCACTCCGTCCACATCACCGTGCTGCACGCCCTCGACCATGCTCAGGCTCTTGTGCCGGCCGGTGAGCATCTGGGCTCGATCGTCCAGCTCTTCCAGCAGCAGATTGCGCATGGTCCAATGCGCCTCGTTGATGAGCACCTCGTCCGCACCGCCGTCGAGGAATCCGGCGACGGCCGCGCTCACATCGGAGGTGAACAGACGGCGGCAGCGCTCCCACTGTGGGGTGCCGGGCAGCACATCAGCCGGCCAGGTGACGCCGGTGGCGCCCTCCATGTCGGCGCTGATGAGGATCTTCATGCCTCGTCACGTTACGCGCCGCGCCCGACCCGAACCACCCCTGTGGATAACTGGTCCAGTCCACTATCGCGCCCGGCCCGTGCCCGCCTCGTCCGGCGCGTACCCGCCGCGCCCCGACCACCCGCGCGCAAGGGCCCCAACCGCCCGCGGGCATGCGTCCCGGCCACCCGTGGGCAAGGGCCCTACGCCCGCGAGACCACGAACCAGCGGGCCGGCAGCTCGACCCGTGAGCCGTCCGGCCACTGCTCCGTCTGGGCCAGCGCCGTCGGGCCCTCGGCGAGGATCTCCAGCCCGGCCTCCGCCAGCACCTCCGGCACCTCCTTGTCCGCCGCGTCGGCCGGCCGCAGCCCGTGGTCGAAGACCCGGCGCAGCTTCAGCGGCGGACCGCCCGGGCTCGCCGCCAGCTCTCCCAGCACGGCCTTGGACTCCGCCGTCAGCTCCACGACGAACCCCCGCCCGCGCCGCCCCAGCAGCGTGGCCACCGCCTCCGCGACCGGACGCCGGTCGGCGGCGTCGCTCTGGTGGATGACGGCGCGCATATACACATTGGCGTCGCCGAGCCGCCGGGCCAGCTCCGCCACCCCGGCCGCGTCCGTCAGGCTCAGCTGCCGGTACTCCGCCGCGCCGGCCGGATCGGCGCGCCGCGCGTGCTCCACCGCGGCGCGGGACAGGTCGATACCCACCGCCCGCCCGAAGCGGGAGGCCAGGTAGCGGGTCTGAGTGCCGTTGCCGCAGCCCAGGTCGGCGATCGGCAGCGAGGGGTCGGCGTACGGCGCCAGCAGGTCCAGATGCGGGGCGGCGCTCAGCGAAGGGTCCGCGTCCCAGATGGCGTCCCCCGGGGCGTCCGAGGTCTGCTGCCAGTAGCTCTCCCACGCCTGCCGGTAGCGCTCCGAGACGCTCATCGCCGCTCCCCTGAGTGTGCCAACGCCTGCTCGAACCACACCGTTTTACCGCGCCCCGTGCGACTCGTACCCCACTCGCGCGCCAGTTTGCTGATCACTCGCAGCCCGCGCCCGCTCTCGTCGTCCCGGTCCGCGCTCAGCAGCGCCGGCAGTTCGTGGTCGTCGTCGGTGACCTCGCACAGCAGGGCGTCGGTGCGGACCAGACGCAGCCGGACATGGTGGGTGTGGGCATGCCGTATCGCGTTGGTCACCGCCTCGCTCACCAGAAGCTCGGCGGTCTCCACGGACTCCGGCAGCCCCCACCGCAGCAGCCGCTCGCGGACGAGCCGGCGGGCCCGCCCGACCTCGCTGGGGTCCAGCGCCAGCCGCCACTGGGCGACATGCTCGGCCGGTATGCCGCCCAGCCGGGCCATCAGCAGCGCCACGTCGTCCTTACGGCCGCCACGGCCGTCCTTGTCCCGGGAGGCTGCGGCCAGCGTCCGGATGATGGTGTCGCACGCGTCGTCCATGGACGCCGCCGGATGCGCCGCGGACTCGCACAGCGCGGCGATCCCCGCGCCGATGTCCTGGCCGCGCACCTCGACCAGGCCGTCCGTGCACAGCACCAGCCGGTCCCCGGGCTCCACCCGCACCGTCGCCGTCTCGAAGGGCACCCCGCCCACGCCGATCGGCGCCCCGGTCGGCAGGTCCAGCAGCTCGCTGCGGCCGTCCTGGGCCCGCACCAGCACGGGCGGGATATGGCCCGCGTTGGAGAGCACCAGCTCGGAGCTGACGGGGTCGTAGACGGCGTACAGACAGGTGGCCAGATAGTGCTCACCGAGCCGCTGGGCCAGGTCGTCGAGGGTGCGCAGCAGTTGGGCGGGCGGCAGGTCGAGCGCGGCCATGGTCTGCACGGCGGTGCGCAGCTGCCCCATCATCGCCGCCGAGGTGAGCCCGTGCCCCATGACGTCGCCGACCACCAGCGCGGTGCGCGACCCGGGCAGCTTGATGGTGTCGAACCAGTCTCCGCCGACCCTGCCGAGCCGGGTCCCGGGCAGATAGCGGGTCGCGGTGTCGCAGCCCGCCATGCGCGGGGTCACCTGGGGCAGCATGCTGTCCTGGAGCGTCTCGGCGACGTTCTCCTGGTAGGTGTACATCCGGGCGTTGTCGAGGACGAGCCCTGCGCGGGCGGCCAGTTCGGCGCCGGTCGTGCGGTCCATGTCGTCGAACGCCTCACGCCCGGGGCGCCGCAGCAGCACCATGAAGCCCAGCACCACATCGCGCGCCTTGAGCGGCACGATCAGGATCGACCGGCCGTTGATCAGCGGTCTCAGGTCGCGCTTCTCGAACTGCCCGGCGATCCGGTCGCCCACCTCGTCGCTGATGGAGGGGATCAGCACCGGCTCGCCCGTGACCATGCACTGGAAGAACGGGGTGTGCTCGGGAAACGCGATGCTCTCCCCGACCGGCACGGTGTCGTCCCAGCGGCCCGGTTCGTCGTTGTGCTCGACCCAGACGCGGTGCCAGACGGTGGTGACGTCGGGCGGGCCGTCGGGGAACCCCTCGCCCGCCAGGACCTGGGCGCGCAGATGGGTACCGGCGAAGTCCGCGAAGCGCGGCACGGCGGCGCTGGTCACCTCGCGGATGGTGCGGGCGAGGTCCAGGGAGGTGCCGATACGGCCGCTGACCTCGTTGAGGAACTCCAGCCGCTCGCGGACCGCCGCGTACTCCAGGTCCATCTCATCGGGGTCCAGCGAGCACTCGGAGGCGTGCGCGCGATCCGGTGCGCCGTCCGCCGTGACCGCGCGCCGCAGTACGGCCTCCTGGCGCGCCCGGCGCTCGCGGTAGCGCGGCATCCCCCAGTCCGGCGTCACCGGGACGCGCTCATGGTGGCTGATCTCCAGTACCGGATAGCCCAGTTCAAGCACCTGGGCGACGATCCGGCCGGCCGTGGCCGGGCCCATGTTGGGCAGGATGTCCGGCAGCCGGCCGGCCAGCCGCTCGGCGCCGGGGAACTCGGTGTGCAGCGCGAAAGCGGGTGCGATCCGCTCGTCCCGCCCCAGCGCGTCCCCGCCCACTCCGTCGGCGTCCGCCGCCAGTACCAGCAGCCGCTCCGGCCCGGGGCCCACCAGCGGGTACGCCCACCACAGGACGTCCGCCCGGCCATGGTCCGGGTCGGCCATACGGGCCCGGCCCGCGGTGGGGTAGTACATGGTGCCGAGCAGCGAATCGTCGAGCTCCGGGTGGCCCGTCGCGTCGGTGCGCACCTCCGCGCCGCGTAACGCCCCCGAGACCGGCATCAGGTCTACGGCGGGGCAGCCGACGGCCTGTTCGCGTGTGGGTCCGAAGAGCCTGCGGGCCCCCGAACTCCAATGCGTGACGCGCCCCTCGGCGTCGATGACGACGACCGCGAGCGGCATCCTTCCGTGGACACCCCTGCGCTGCTCCGGCACCGCGGGCGGTTCGCCCTGGCCGTCGTCGCAGCGCGACGTGCCGTACTCCATAGGCGGAAGACTCCTTCGCACGCAAGATCTGCGACAGCGCTACCCACGGTACGGCTGTTGCGGGCGTCCGCGGGAGGCAATACCCGAATAGGTGTCATGTGCGGGTACGTGCGAAGGAGGCCGCCGTCGGGAGGCGCCGCGGCGCCTCCCGACGGGGCTCCGGGCCTAGTCCTCGTAGCCCAGTTGGAGATCGCGCTCCGTACGGCCGCCGCCCGCGACCTGGAGGACCGTCGCCACCGGCGGGTAGCCGGCCGCGATGACCGTGTACTCGCCCGCCGACAGGTCGATGAAGCGGAACGCGCCGTCCGGGCCCGTCGTCGCCGTGTCGACCACATTGCCCGCCGCGTCCAGCAGCGTGACCCGGGCGTCCTCCACCACCCGGCCGCCGGTGGCCCGGACGACTCCGCGCAGCACCGCGCCACCGGCCAGTTCGATGTCCTGCCGGGTCTCGCGGGCGGCTTGGACGGAGACGGGGAGGGCGGCGGGGCGGAACGCGGGGGCGCTGGCGGCGAGGGTGTATTCGCCCGCCACCAACTCGTCCATCACATAGCCCCCTTCGCGGCCGCTGCGGGTGGTCGCGACGACCTCGCCGCGCACATCGGTCAGGGTGACGGTCGCCTCCCTTACGGGGGTGCCGTCCGCCGTAAGGACGGCACCGGCGAGCCGCCCCGCCCCGCCGAGGACCACGTCCAGGTCGACCGGCCGGTCCCCGACGGTGACGCTGACCGCCCGCGGCTGGTGCCCGCCGGCCGCCGCGATCAGGACGTACGACCCGGCGCCGGGCGTGCTCAGCGCGTACCGCCCGTCCTCCCCGGTGGCACCGCGCCCGATCTGGCGTCCGCCGATGTCGATGAGGGTCAGGGCCGCCCGCGGGACCGAGGTGCCGTCGTGGTGCTGGACCGTGCCGCAGACCGGGACGCCCGCGGAGGGTGGCGGCGCGGAGGGCGCGGCCGCCGCGGCGTGCCGGGCGCCCGTGCGCGCGGCCGGCACCACGGGGTCTTGCAGGTCTTGCTGGACGGCATAGTCGGTGTGGGACACCAGAGGTTTCTCCTTCAGGAGGAAGGCGAGCAGGAAGCCCAGGACGAGCACCGGCACGAGATAGAGAAAGATCCGCGGCATGGCGTGGGCGTACGCCGCGATGTAGCCGTCCCGCAGGGCGCCCGGCATCGCGTGCACCATCTGCGGGGTGACCGAGTCGGGGTCGGGCAGACCGGTTCCGTCACTGCCGCGCCCGTACGCGGCTCCGGAGGGCAGGTCGACCTCGAGGCGGTCGGCGAGCCGGTTGGCGAAGAGCGTGCCGAAGACGGCCGCGCCGACGCTGCCGCCGATCTGCCGGAAGTAGTTGTTGGCGCTGGTGGCCGAGCCGAGGTCGGCCGCGGGCACGGCGTTCTGCACGGCGAGGATGAGCACCGGCAGGACGAGCCCGAGGCCGAGCCCGAGGACGCCCATCCACAGGCTGTAGTCCTGGCGGGAGGTGTCCTCCTCCAGCCGGGAGAGCAGCCACATGCCGACGACGGAGATCAGCCCGCCGACGATGGGGAAGACCTTGTAGCGGCCGGTGGCGCTGATGAGCTGGCCGGAGATGATCGAGGCCAGCACCATGCCGCCCATCATGGGCACCATCAGCAGCCCCGACTCGGTGGCCGAGACGCCGTCGACCATCTGCAGGAAGGTCGGCAGATAGCTGGCGGCGCCGAAGAGGGCGACGCCGACGACGGCGCCGATCAGCCCGCTGACGCAGAAGACCGAGTCGCGGAACAGCCGCATGGGGATGATCGGTTCGGGGACGACGCACTCCACGACGACGAAGAGGATCGCCGAACCGGCCGCTCCCAGGGCGAGCCCGAGGACGACGCGGGAGCCCCATGCGTACTCCGTGCCGCCCCAACTCGTCAGCAGCACCGCGCAGGTGGAGAACAGCGACAGGAACAGCGCGCCCAGATAGTCGAAGCGCGCCCGCCGCGGCGGCTCCGGCACCTTGAGGACGGCGGCCACGACGGCGAGGGTGACCAGCCCGAAGGGGACGTTGACATAGAAACACCAGCGCCAGGAGGCATGGTCGGTGAAGAACCCGCCGATCAGCGGCCCGGCCACCGAGGCGAGGCCGAACGCGGCGCCGATGAGCCCCATATAGCGGCCGCGTTCCCGGGGGGAACAATATCGGCCATGATCGCCTGGACGCCGATCATCAGACCGCCGGCGCCCACGCCCTGCACCGCACGGAAGGCGATCAGCTCGTCCATCGTGCGGGACCAGCCCGCGAGCGCGGATCCGGCGATGAAGACGACGATCGCGAAGACGAAGACGCTCTTACGGCCGATGAGGTCGCCCAGCTTGCCGTAGACCGGCAACACGATGGTGACCGCGAGGAGGTAGGAGGTGACGGTCCAGGACATCTTGTCCAGGCCGTGGAGCTCCCCGACCACCTCGGGGAGGGCGGTGGCGACGATGGTCTGATCGAGGGCCGCGAGCAGCAGCGCGAGCATCAGCCCGAAGAAGACCATCCGCACCCGGGCCGGGCTGAGCGGGGCGGGCGCCGGGGCGGCGCCCTCCGCCGGAGGCGGCGCCGCGCCCGCGCTCCCGGCCCCGTCGGTTCCGTCGTCGGTCGCGTGGGCGGGAGGGCCCGCCGGTTCGTACCCCCCGTGCCGCTCGTGGCTCTCTCGCCGCTTCGGCACGGTGGCCCCGGTGGTCCCGGTGGTGCCGCCCACGTCCTTCTCCCCTCGTCACGCCTGCGCCGCCCATTTCTCGCATCACGCGCAACCAGGGGCAAACAGCGACGAATCACCGACGAGGGGCCGTAGACGGCATTCCCCCGGTGGGAGTGTGTGCGGGGGGTATGCCGGACCGCGGAGAAAACCACCCGAACCGGTGAGTGCGACGTTCGGTCCGGGGGACGGGATCAGGACGTGCCGAGCGCTACTGGGCGGTCTCGGCGGCGAGCTTGGCCAGCAGCTCGTCGTAGATCCGGGCCAGCCCCTTGGGGGCGAAGGTCCGCTCGAAGAAGCCGCCGATGCCGCTCGCACCGGTCCAGGTCGAGGTGACGACGACCCGCGACGTGCCCTCACCCGCCGGGGTGACGGTCCAGGTGGTGACCATGGAGGAGTTGCGGTCCTTCTCGATCAGCTGGCCGTCGCTCGGCTCGGAGACCTCCAGCAGGCAGTCGCGCACCCGCTTGCTGGTGGCCTGGAGCTTCCAGTGCACGACGGTGCCCTCACCGTCGCCGCCCTCGCGCACCTCGTACTCGCTGAACTGCTGCGGAAGCAGCCGGGGGCGGGTCTCGCGGTAGTCGGCGAGTGCGTCGAACACGTCCTCGGGCTTACCCGTGACGATCCGCTCCGTAGTGGCCTCGACCTGGCCCATCGCATGTCCCTCCGCGCTCGACGTGGCGCCCCCAGCCCGTGGCGCCTTGACGAGCGCAAGCCAACCACCTCAGGGTCACCCGCCCAAATCGGGGGTTGACGAAAACCAATCAAACATGTGTTCTATTGTGGTAACGAGCGAGACCCCGGAGGTGCCTGCGATGCGCTGGGACAACCTGACCCGAGACGACACGTCGGCCACCCCGGCCCTCTTCGCCGCGGACGCGGTGACCACCCGTACCTTCGACACCCCGGAGTTCCGCGGGATCACCTTCCACGAGATCCGGGCGCGTTCGATCATCAACCGGGTGCCCGGGGCCTCCCGGATGCCCTTCGAGTGGACCGTGAACCCGTACCGGGGCTGCACCCACGCCTGTGTCTACTGCTTCGCGCGCAAGACACACAGCTATCTCGACCTGGACACCGGGATCGACTTCGACTCCCAGATCGTGGTGAAGACCAACGCGCCGGAGCTGCTCCGCCGCGAGCTGGCCTCCCGCCGCTGGGCCGGTGAGCACATCGCCATGGGGACCAACGTGGACTGCTACCAGCGCGCCGAGGGCCGGTACCAGCTGATGCCCGGCATCCTTACGGCGCTCGTGGAGCGTGCCAACCCGTTCTCGATCCTCACCAAGGGCACGCTGATCCTGCGCGATCTGGAGTTGCTGCGGCGGGCCTCACGCGTCACCGACATCGGCGTCTCGGTCTCGGTCGGCTTCACCGACGGCGAGCTGTGGCGCACCGTCGAGCCGGGCACGCCCCCGCCCGAGCGGCGCCTGGACGTCGTACGGACGCTGTCCTCCCACGGGATCCCGTGCGGCGTGCTGATGGCCCCGGTGATCCCCTTCCTCGGCGACTCCCCCGAGCAATTGCGCGCCACCGTAAGGGCGATCGCTCAGGCCGGAGCCACCTCCGTGACCCCGCTGGTGCTCCATCTGCGCCCGGGCGCCCGCGAGTGGTTCACCACCTGGCTCACCCACCACCACCCCCGGCTGCTGCGGCGGTACGACGCGCTGTACGAGGGCGGCTCCTACGCCCCGAAGTGGTATCAGCGGCGGATCACCGGGATGGTCCACGACTTCGCCGCCGAGTACGGCATCGGCCCGTACGCGGCGGGCGCGCACCGCAATGTGCCGGACGAGCCGGAGGAGCCGGACGCCCGGGCCGACTCACCGCCGGCGCCCGCCCAGCTGTCCCTGCTGTGAGCACGCGCGTGTGAGCATGCGCGTGTGAGCAGGTGCGTGTGAGCATGCGCGTGTGAGCAGGTGCGTGTGAGCATGCGCGTGTGAGCAGGTGCGTGTGAGCAGGTGCGTGTGAGCATGCGCGCACCGCCGTGAGCACACGCACCTCCCGGCGGACGGTCCCTGCTGTCCCTCACGGCACGCGCGCCTCACCCACCTTCTCCGCCGCGCCGCCCTTGCCCGCCGGCTCCGGGGCACCCCCGCCCGTGACGGCGCCCTCGCCGGTGATGCGGGCCAGGGCGGCGGCGGCCGCCGCGCTGAGGCGTATGTGCTGGGCGGCGGCGGTCAGCGCCGGGATGGCGCGCTCGTCGCCGATCGCGCCCAGGCCCTCGACGCAGGCGCGGGCGATCGCCCAGTGGCGGTCGCGGGCTCCCAACTGCCGTTCCAGCGCGGCGACCAGGGCCGGTACGGACTCGGCGGCCCGCAGCTCCACCAGCAGCCGGATGGGGTGCAGGGAGTACGCGGTGCGCAGCGGGTTGGTGGCCAGGGCGGCGGCGGCCCGCGCGGTGCGCGGATCGCCGAGGCGGGCCAGCACCCGGGCGGCGGTCGCACAGCGGGCCGGCTCACGGTAGTTGAGCAGGAGGACAAGGGTTTCGAAGGCCCGGCGGTCTCCTGCGCTGCCGAGCACGAAGGCGGCCGTCTCACGCGCCCACAGCGGCTGCTCCGGCGCGACCAGGATGCGGGCCAGCTGTTCGCGCGCGGCGGGGGTGCCCTGGCGTACGAGCGCGAGCAGCGAGGCATGGGCCGCCGTTTCCTGCGGGGTTGAGAGCGAGGCCCGTACCCGCTCCGTCAGCGTCCGGAATTCTTCGTCCATACGAGGTCTCCCCTCCCCGGTGGGCCGCGCCCGGGCACGGCCGCACTTTGAGCTCTGGCATCTTGGTTACCCGCGAGTTAATATGGCGACACGAGCAGCACCCCTGCTCCGGCGGCCTGGTGACGCAGCCGCCTTGTGTGACGTCGGTTCGGCAGTTCCAGAAAAGCGAGTACGGCATGGCCCCGGGACAGGGTCGGCCACGTGTCTCCCACGGGCAGTTTCCTCCGTGCGGCGCTGTCCGTAAGGGAGCGTGCAAGCCCTTCCATCGGGGATTTGTGTCAGCCGCGTCAGCCCCCCGCGCATGCGTGGCGTGAACGGCAGCAGTGGCATGGCACGAGCTCCCCTCAGTCGTCACTTCATCCCCGCCTACGGGGAACACCCTCTGGAGTCCGCGATGGACCGTCTCCCACACACCGGCGTCAGCACTACGTCCCCCTCTGATCTCTCCCCCTCCCGGGCCCCGCTCACTACTGTCGCCGTCGTCGGGCTCGGCACGATGGGCACCGGCATCGCCGAAATCCTGGCCCGGGCGGGCCGCGAGGTGATCGGCATCGACGTCAACGAAGGCGCCTGCCGCCGAGCCGTCACCGCGCTCGAGGTCGCCACCGCCCGCGCCGTGCACCGCGAGCGGATCACCGAGCGGGAGCGCGCCGGGATCCTCGACCGCTTCCGCATCTCCACCGATCTGCGCGCCGCCGCCGACGCGGAGCTGGTGATCGAGGTGGTGCCCGAGGACTACGACACCAAGCACGAGGTCTTCGCGGAGCTGGACACCGTCATCAGCCCCACGGCGATCGTCGCGACCGGCACCAACGCGCTGTCGGTGACCCGGCTGGCCGCCGAATCCGCCCATCCGGAGCGGGTCTTGGGCCTGCACTTCTTCAATCCGGCGCCCGCGATGAAGCTCGTCGAGATCGTCTCCAGCGTGCTGACCGCCCCCGCGGCCGTCGAGGCGGTCACCGCCCTCGCCCGCGATCTGGGCAAGGAGCCGGTGGCACTCGGCGACCGGCCCGGATTCGTCGCCGACGGGCTGCTGTTCGGCTATCTCAACCAGGCCGCCGCGATGTACGAGGCCAAGTACGCGGCGCGGGAGGACATCGACGCCGCGATGCGGCTCGGCTGCGGGCTGCCGATGGGCCCGCTGGCCCTGCTCGACCTGATCGGCATCGACACCGCCCGCACCGTCCTGGAGGCCATGTACGCCGCCTCCGGCGACCGGCTGCACGCGCCCGCGCCGATCCTGGGGCAGCTCTCCGAGGCCGGTCTCACCGGCCGTAAGGCGGGCCGCGGCTTCTACACGTACGAGGCGCCGGGCAGCGCCACCGTCGTCCCGGACGCCGCGGCGGCCGAGGTGCGGCACTCCACGGAAGGGGCGCGTCCGGTGCGCGCCGTGGGCGTCGCCGGCTCGGGCACGATGGCCTCCGGGATCGCCGAGGTCTTCGCGAAGGCGGGTCTGGAGGTGGTGCTGGCCGGCCGGACCCTGGAGAAGGCCGAGCGGGCCAAGGCCCGCATAGGGAAATCCCTGGAAAGGTCGGTGTCCAAGGGGCGGATGACCAAGCAGGCCCGGGAGCAGGCGCTGGAGCGGATCACCGCGGCCGACGCACTCGACGCGTTCGCCGAGGTGGATCTTGCCGTGGAGGCGGTGGCCGAGGACCTGGTCGTCAAGCAGGAGCTCTTCAAGGTGCTCGACAAGGTCTGCAAACCGGGTGCGGTGCTGGCCACGACCACCTCCTCGCTGCCGGTCGTGGCCTGCGCACGGGCGACCTCCCGCCCGCAGGACGTGGTGGGCCTGCACTTCTTCAACCCGGCGCCCGCGATGAAGCTGGTCGAGGTGGTGCGCACCGTGCTGACCGCGGACGATGTGCGCGCGACCGCGCACGCGGTGTGCGCGGCGGTGGGCAAGCATCCGGTGGACTGCGGCGACCGGGCGGGCTTCATCGTGAACGCCCTGCTGTTCCCATACCTCAACAACGCGGTGAAGATGGTGCAGGAGCACTACGCAACCCCGGACGCCATCGACGCCGCGATGAAGCTGGGCGGCGGCTATCCGATGGGCCCCTTCGAACTGCTCGATGTCGTGGGGCTCGATGTGTCGCTGGCCATCGAGCGGGTGCTGCACCGGGAGTTCCGTGAACCGGGCCTGGCGCCGGCGCCGCTGCTGGAGCATCTGGTGGCCGCGGGGTGCCTGGGGCGCAAGACCGGGCGCGGCTTCCGCGAGTATGCAAAGGCCTGAATTCTGCTCCGGGTGGGGCGGACCGTCTGAGTCCGGTTCCGGGTGGGGCGGGCTGCTGGAGCCTTCCGTCGGTCTGCCCCCGCACCGGCACTCACAAGCGTGTTACGTTCCCCACATGTCCCAGCCCGTGAAGGCCACACGTACGGAGCGTACGAAGCGATCCCCCTCATCCGGTGGCGGTGAGAGCGCGGGAAGTCGCCGCGCCGCGGCTCAACGTCTGTCCATGCGCCGCAAACTCGCGGCCGCGGCCATGGAGTTGTTCGCGACGCAGGGGTACGAGGCGACGACCGTCGACGAGATCGCGGCCAGGGCGGGAGTGGCCCGCCGCACCTTCTTCCGGCACTTCCGCTCCAAGGAAGAGGCGATCTTCCCGGACCACGACGACACGTTGGTGCGGGCGGCGGCGGTGCTGGACGCGGCACCTCCGCATGAGCACCCCCTGGACACCGTGTGCCGCGGGATCAAGGAGGTCATGCGGATGTACGCGGCCGCGCCGACCGTCTCCGTGGAGCGCTACCGGCTGACCCGTGAGGTACCGGCGCTGCGGGAGCGGGAGATCGCCTCGGTGGCCCGCTACGAGCGGCTGTTCACCCGCTATCTGCTGGGCCACTTCGACGAAGGCGCCCACCACGACGGCGACGACGATCCGCTGCTGGCCGAGGTCGCCGCGTCGGCCGTGGTCACGGCCCACAACCATGTGCTGCGACGCTGGCTGCGGGCGGGTGGCCAGGGCGATGTGGAGACCCAGCTGGACCACGCCTTCGCGATCGTCCGCGAAACCTTCGGGAGCGGCATCGGCGCCCGCCCCTCCCGTCCGGCAGCCGCCCCGCGGCGACGGTGTCGGCGACGGACGAGGACGAGGTGGTGGTGATGGTGGCGCGGACGGATGCGCCACTGGCCGAGGTGATGCGCACGATCAAGGAAGCGCTTAAGCGGTAGCTCTGGCGGGCGTCCGGGGGCGCCGGTCCGGAGCTCGCCTCCCGGGCCGGGTGACCCACGTCATGGGCTGGAGTGGCCGCCGGTACGGACGGTTCGGCACGGCCGGACTCCGCCGTCGGGCGTCTCGCCGTCGCGGCGGGGATCAGCGGCGGGGGCCGCCCCGCTTGCGGGCCCAAGGTCGGACACGGAGGGGCGGGACCCGCCCCCCACAGGCAGGTCCCGCCCCGCCGGGCCCCGGGCCCGGCTCGGCGCCGCCCCGGTGCCGGGCCGGGGCGGTGCGGGCGCGTCAGCCGGTCTTGGTCAGCTTGGCGGCGAAGCCGCCGTTCTTCGGGACGTCCACCGAGAGCCGCGAGTCCCGTGTGACCTCGTGGGTTTCGGTGACGACCTTGCCGTCCGGACCGTCCTTCCACACCTCGATCCGCCAGCCGCCCTTGCCGAGGAAGCTCAGCGGCTCGTCCAGCGTGCGGGCCTCGCCCGAGGTGATCGCGCCCAGGTACCAGCTGTCGCCGGAGCGGCGGGCCAGGACGGCGCGGTCGCCGGGGTCGCCGTCGACCAGGTGCGTCTCGTCCCACACCGTGGGCACCTGGTTCAGGAACTTCAGCTCCTGCGGCCGGCTCTCGTACGACTCCACGCTGTCGGCGAAGTGCTGCACCCCGGACTCGTAGACGACCGAGAGCGCGAGTTCGGCCGCGTCACTCGTGGGCCGTACGCCCGTGAAGGTCACCGGTGTGAAGTCCATGGGCCCGATGAGGTTCCGGGTGAAGGGCAGGGTCGTGTAGTGCGCCGCCGGGAAGGGCTGGCGGCCCGGCTTGGGGCGGGTGCCCTCGGCGCCCTTGACCGCCTCGGTGCTCATCAGTTGCGGCCAGGTCCGCTCCTGGCCGCGCGGGATGGTGGCGCCGTGGAAGTTCAGCATCAGCTGGTTCCGGGCGCTGTCCTTGAAGACCGCGTCGTACCAGCGCATCCGGTCCTGGCCGTCCGACTCCAGGAAGTCGATCTTCAGCCCGGCGACCCCCCAGGACTTCCACAGCGGGAACAGCCGGTCGCGCTCGCTCTGTGCGTCGATGGTCTGCCAGCGGGCCCACAGCCACACGCCGACGCCCTTCTCCTTGGCGTACGCGGTCAGCTCGGGCATCCAGGAGTCGCTCCAGCCCGAGTCCACCAGGATGTACTCCCAGCCCTCGCGCGCCGCGAAGTCCACGAACTTCTTCTGGGCGTCCAGGCTGGTCGGGCTCTGCCCGTCCGACCACCAGGACCACGCCGCCCGGCCCGGCTTGATCCATGAGGTGTCGGCGACCTTCGAGGGGCGGCCAGATCGGTCGGCAGATCGCTCTCGGTGACGGTGGCGAGATCCCCGATGACCATGGTGCGCCAAGGCGTGGTCAGCCCGGGGCCGCTGACCTCGGCGGGGTCGGGGAGGGTGAGCTCGAAGCGGTCGGTGGCGGAGTCGAGGGCGAGCCGGGAGCCGCCGTACGAGCTGTTCAGGTCCGCTTCCTCGATCAGCATCCAGCTCTTGCCGATGTGGAAGAGCGACGGATAGCCGTAGTCGCCCGCCTTCGCGTCGGCGACCGTGCCGTGGTCATGGGCGGATTCGTAGTCCTGGCGGCCGTTGTCGTACGGCAGGAGGAAGGAGTCGGCGGACGGCGGGACGGCGAACTCCGAGTGCTCGCCGAGGACGGTGACCGTCCCCTTGTCCGGCATCACATAGCGGTAGGCCAGCCCGTCGGCCGCCACCCGGATGACCACCTTCAGCGTCCGCCCGTCCTTGCGGAAGGTGAAGGTCGACTCGGAGGCGTCGGAGGTGTGGTGGGTGCGGCGGCCGGTGGTGGTCGTATAGGTCTCGTGGACCTTACGGTCGCTGCGCCCGGCGAACCGCAAGCCCTTGCTGAAATCGGTCTCCGCGGTGCGGATGCCCAGGCCCGACGGCCGCAGCACGGTGGTGGCGCCATGGCGCGCGGCCAGCGTAAGACCGCCCTCGTTGCTCAGTCTGAGCTCGCCGCTGACCTGCCCCTTTCCGGTCAGTCGCCAGTCCTGCGCACGACCGTCCGATGCCGCCGCCGCCCGGAGCGGCACCAGCACGGCGGCCGCGCAGGCGAGCGCGGCCACGGCTCTGGTGACCTTTGATCGTGCCGTATGCATCGTTCCTCCTCGTACACCGCACCTCGATGCGGAGCTCGATACATCAGAGCAATCGCCTACCTTGACGCATCATTAGCCCGTTCCTACGCTCCCGTCTAGCCAAATCATCGGATCAATCTGATCGCTTTGGGGACGGGAGATGATGGGGATGCCAGTCAGCAGACGTGGGTTCCTGGGCCGGGTGGCGGCGGGCGCGGCCGCGAGCACGGCCGTCGGTGCGGCCCTCCCCGAACAGGAGGCGGCCGCCCAGCCACAGCAGTCGGTGGCCCTGCGGGGCATGCGCACCGACCGGGAGTGGGAGCGCTTTCTGGGCGGGCAGGATCTGGTCTGGAAGCGCTTGCCGAGAACCTGGTACGAGGGACCCTTTCTGGGCAATGGGCTGCTCGGCTCGATGATCTATCAGGAGCCCGGCGAGAACGCGCTGCGGTTCACCATCCACCACAGCGAGGTGCAGGACCACCGGCCCGCCGAAGGCGGCAGCGACTGGGGCGTGGCACGGCTTCCGGTCGGCAATCTGCTGCTGCGCCCGGTCGGCGCCATCACCGGCGTCGATCTGCGGCTGGAGCTGTGGAACGCCGAACTGCGCGGCACGATCACCACGGACAAGGGGAAGCTCAAACTCCGCGCCCTGGTGCACAACGACCGCACCATGCTGCTGGCCACCGTCGAGGCGAGCGCCGGCGAGGAGGGATTCCGCTGGGAGTTCAAGCCGTCACCGGCGGTCAGCCCGCGCATCGTCCGCGAGGATCCGCCGAAGGGCTTCGAGCCCAACCCGGCCCCGGTCACCCGCACCGAGGACGGGCTCGGCATCACCGTCCAGTCGCTGGTGGCGGGCGGGCAGACGGTGAGCGCGTACCGGCAGCGCGGCAGCGGCCGGGAGCGCACGTACTACCTGGCCGTGGCGCACTCCCACCCCGGTACGGACGCGGAGGGCCGGGCCCGGACCACCGTGCGCAAGGCGTCGGCGCTGCCGGTCTCCAGCCTGCGGCGCACCCACTACGAGTGGTGGCACCGCTTCTACCGCAAGAGCTTCATCTCGGTGCCCGACGGGATGCTGCAGAGCTTCTACTGGATCCAGCTCTACAAGCTGGCCTGCGCCGCCCGTGAGCACGCGCCCGTCATGGCCACGACCGGCCCGTGGGTGGAGCCGACCCCCTGGCCCGGCGTGTGGTGGAACCTCAACGTCCAGCTGGAGTACTGGCCGGTCCACGGCTCCAACCACCTGGAGCTGGACGCGATTCCGCGCACCCTGGCCGAGAACACCGATGTGCTCATCGGCGCCCTCAAGCCCGAGTACCGCGCCGACTCGGCCGGGCTGCGGCGCTCCACGGACGCGCAGTGCGAGGACAACGGCACGGTCCCGGTGCCGGGTGTCGGGGACTCCCCCGAGGTCGGCAATCTGCCCTGGGCGCTGCACAACGTCTGGCTGACCTACCGCCACACCATGGACCGGGGCGTGCTGGAGGATGTGCTCTATCCGCTGCTGCGCCGCTCCACCAACTACTACCTGCACTTTCTCACCGAGCAGTCGGACGGCAGGCTGCATCTGCCGAAGACCTTCTCGCCCGAGTACGGCGCGGCCCCGGACTGCAACTACGACCTGGCGTTGCTGCGCTGGTCCTGCCAGACCCTGCTGACGACGGTCGAGTTGCTGGGCAAGGACGATCCGCTGGCACCCAAGTGGCGCGAGGTGCTGGAGAAGCTGGTCGACTATCCGGTGGACGAGAACGGCTTCATGATCGGCACCGGTGTCCCCTTCGCCAAATCCCACCGCCACTACTCCCATATGCTCTCGGTCTACCCGCTCTACCTGGTCAATTGGGACCAGCAGGAGCACCGGGACCTGATCGCCCGCTCACTGAAGCACTGGATCAGCTTCGAGGGCGCGCTGCGCGGCTACAGCTTCTCGGGCGCGGCCTCGATCTCCACCCAGATGGGGCGCGGCGATGACGCGCTGACGTATCTGCGGGAGCTGGTGGCGCGGTTCATCCAGCCCAATACCCACTACTACGAGGCGGGTCCGGTGATCGAGACCCCGCTGTCGGGTGCGCAGGCGATCCACGACATGCTCTGCCAGAGCTGGGGCGGGACCATCCGCTTCTTCCCCGGGGTGCCGGGCGAGTGGCAGGACGTCACGCTGCACGACTTCCGTACCGAGGGCGCGTTCCTGGTCAGCGCGGTGCGCACGGGCGGCAGGACACGCTGGGTGCGGGTGCGCAGCCTGGCCGGGGAGCCCTGCCGGGTCCGCCACTCGATCGTCGGCCGGGTCGCGGTCGCCGGGGTCGGCGGCCCCGCGCCGAAGTGGCGTGACCTGGGGAACGGCGAGATCGAGCTGGAGCTGGACCGGGAGGACGAGGCAGTGATCTATCCGGCGGGCACCCGGCCGGACTTCCGGGTCGCCCCGGTGATGGTCACCACCCCGGCCGAGCCCTGGGGCCTGCCGGAGCTGCCGCAGGCGGGCGCGGTCACCCAGGTCGATCTGACCGGGCACTTCGACAACGACGCCATCACCACCGAGATGTACTACGGGGACGGCGACTTCGACGGTACGGGCCGCACCTATCCGATGGCGCAGCTGCCGCAGACCGGGCAGACCGAGGACGACGGGATCACCTTCGCGTTCACCAACGGCAGCGAGGGCTCCGACAACAACGTGATCGCGGCGGGCCAGAAGGTCGCGGTCCCGGCGGGCAGCTACGCCAAGCTGCATGTGCTGGGCGCGGGCGACACCGGCAATGTGTCCGTGCCGGCCGAGGCCACGTACGCCGACGGCTCCACGGGCACGCTGACCATCCAGCTCACGGGCTGGATGTCGGGCCCGGCGTACGGCGAGACGGAGGCGGTGCGGACGAGCCAGATCCACACCCGCACCGGCCCGTTGGGCACCAAGGCCGCGATCTTCCACCAGGTGGTGGAGCTGGACCCGGCCAAGGAGCTGTCGGCGATCACACTGACCGCCCCCTCGGGCACCGCACGGGCCCATGTCTTCGCGCTCTCGCTGGAGAAGAACGACTGACGAGACGCACCTCACCGCAGACCCACAGTGACGGCCGCCCCATCCGGGGGCGGCCGTCACTGCTCATGTGTGCAGCCGAGATGACAACTGAGGGAATTTGTTGGCACGCAGTGTCTTGCGAGGTGGCACAGCGTGCCATACGGTGAGTGGAGTCCGGGCGGCCGGCGCACTGCCAACCTTCGTGCGTCGGCTGTCCCCGCAAACCGCTTTGTGCGCCCGGACAACGCCTGCGTCACCAGGCAACCGGCGCCACCCGCGCCGCATCGAGCACCACCTCCGCCGAACCGACGGCACCGCATCAGCATCACCCGTCACGAGCCCAGCGTTCCCTCAGGCGTCCCCCTGGACGCCTCGCCGGAGGCACCGATGAACGAGATACTTGACGCGATCCTGGCGTCGGACACAGCACCCGAGGACTTCGCGGCACTGCGCATCCCCGAGTCGTACCGCGCGGTGACCGTGCGCAAGGACGAGGCCGAGATGTTCGCGGGCCTCACCACCCGGGAGAAGGACCCCCGCAAGTCGTTGCACGTGGACGAGGTGCCGGTGCCGGAGCTCGGCCCCGGAGAGGCACTCGTCGCCGTGATGGCCAGCTCGGTCAACTACAACTCCGTGTGGACCTCGATCTTCGAGCCGCTGCCGACCTTCGGTTTCCTGGAGCGGTACGGCAAGCTCTCCCCCCTGGCCAAGCGGCACGACCTGCCGTACCACATCATCGGCTCCGACCTCGCGGGCGTCGTGCTGCGCACCGGCCCCGGTGTGAACGCCTGGCAGCCGGGCGCCGAGGTGGTCGCGCACTGTCTGTCGGTCGAGCTGGAGAGCTCCGACGGCCACAACGACACCATGCTCGACCCCGAACAGCGCATCTGGGGCTTCGAGACCAACTTCGGCGGGCTCGCCGAGATCGCCCTGGTCAAGTCCAACCAGCTGATGCCCAAGCCCAAGCATCTGAGCTGGGAGGAGGCGGCCGCCCCGGGCCTGGTCAACTCCACCGCCTACCGGCAGCTCGTCTCCCGTAACGGCGCCGGGATGAAGCAGGGCGACAACGTCCTGATCTGGGGCGCGAGCGGTGGGCTCGGCTCCTACGCCACCCAGTTCGCGCTGGCCGGCGGCGCCAACCCGATCTGCGTGGTCTCCTCGCCGCAGAAGGCCGAGATCTGCCGGCGGATGGGCGCCGAGGCGATCATCGACCGCACCGCCGAGGATTACGCGTTCTGGAAGGACGACGGCACCCAGGACCCGCGCGAGTGGAAGCGGTTCGGCAAGAAGATCCGCGAGCTGACCGGCGGCGAGGACGTGGACATCGTCTTCGAGCACCCGGGCCGGGAGACCTTCGGCGCGTCCGTCTATGTCACCCGTAAGGGCGGCACGATCGTCACCTGCGCCTCGACCTCCGGCTACACCCACGAGTACGACAACCGCTACCTGTGGATGCAGCTGAAGCGGATCATCGGCTCGCACTTCGCCAACTACCGCGAGGCGTGGGAGGCCAACCGCCTGATCGCCAAGGGCAAGATCCACCCGACGCTGTCCAAGACCTACCGGCTGGAGGACACCGGACAGGCCGCGTACGACGTCCACCGCAACCTCCACCAGGGCAAGGTCGGCGTGCTGTGCCTGGCCCCCGAGGAGGGCATGGGCGTGCGCGACCAGGCGATGCGCGAGCAGCACATCGACGGCATCAACCTGTTCCGCGACGACTCGTCGGAGCGGACCACCAAGCACAGCCGCGACGACTCGTCGGAGCGGACCACCAAGCACAGCCGGGACATCTGATGAGTGGCACACCCCGCCCCAAGGACCGGCCCTGGCTGATGCGCACCTACGCCGGGCACTCCACCGCCGAGGCGTCCAACGAGCTGTACCGGCGCAACCTGGCCAAGGGCCAGACCGGGCTCTCGGTCGCCTTCGACCTGCCCACCCAGACCGGCTACGACCCCGACCACATCCTCGCCCGCGGCGAGGTGGGCCGGGTCGGGGTCCCAGTCTCCCATCTGGGCGACATGCGGCGGCTGTTCCAGGAGATCCCCCTGGAGCGGATGAACACCTCCATGACCATCAACGCGACCGCGATGTGGCTGCTGGCGCTGTATCAGGTCGTGGCGGAGGAGCACGGCGCGGACATCGGCAAGCTCCAGGGGACGACGCAGAACGACATCGTCAAGGAGTACCTCTCGCGCGGTACGCATGTCTTCCCGCCGGGCCCGAGCCTGCGGCTGACCACCGACATGATCGCGTACACGGTGAACCACATCCCCAAGTGGAACCCGATCAACATCTGCAGCTACCACCTGCAGGAGGCCGGGGCCACTCCGGTACAGGAGATCGCCTTCGCGATGTCCACGGCGATCGCCGTCCTGGACGCGGTGTTCGCCTCCGGCCAGGTTCCCGAGGACCGTAAGGGCGACGTGGTGGCCCGGATCTCCTTCTTCGTGAACGCGGGCGTCCGCTTCATCGAGGAGATGTGCAAGATGCGCGCCTTCGGCCGCATCTGGGACCGGATCACCCGTGAGCGGTACGGCATCGAGAACCCCAAGCACCGCCGGTTCCGCTACGGCGTCCAGGTGAACTCGCTCGGCCTGACCGAGGCCCAGCCGGAGAACAACGTCCAGCGCATCGTCCTGGAGATGCTGGCCGTCACCCTCTCCAAGGACGCCCGCGCCCGCGCCGTCCAGCTCCCGGCCTGGAACGAGGCGCTGGGCCTGCCGCGCCCCTGGGACCAGCAGTGGTCGCTGCGCATCCAGCAGGTCCTCGCCCTGGAGAGCGATCTGCTGGAGTACGACGACATCTTCGAGGGCTCCCATGTGATCGAGTCCAAGGTCGCCGCGCTGGTCGAGGAGACCGAGGCCGAGATCGAGCGGATCGAGAAGATGGGCGGGGCGATGGCCGCCGTCGAATCCGGCTATCTCAAGGCGCAGCTGGTGGCCTCCCACTCCGAGCGCCGGGCGCGGATCGAGGCGGGCGAAGAGAAGATCATCGGCGTCAACTGCTACGAGTCCACCGAGCCCAATCCGCTCACCGCCGATCTCGACACCGCGATCATGACGGTGGACCCGGAGAACGAGGCGCGGGTCGTCTCGGCCCTGCACGCCTGGCGCGAGCAGCGCGACGAGGGCCCCGCCCAGGAGGCCCTCACCGCCCTCCGTAAGGCCGCCGCGGGGACCGAGAACCTGATGCCGGCGACCCTGCGCTGCGCCCGCGCGGGCGTGACCACCGGCGAGTGGTCCTGGGCGCTGCGCGATGTCTTCGGCGAGTACCGCGCCCCCACCGGAGTCGGCGGCGCGCCCCTGGCGGTCGCCACGGAGGCGGGCTCCCTGCTGTCCACCGTCCGCGAGAAGGTCGAGAAGACGGCGGCCGAGCTCGGCGGCGGCAGGCTGCGGCTGCTGGTCGGCAAGCCCGGTCTGGACGGGCACAGCAACGGCGCCGAGCAGATCGCCGTACGGGCCAGGGACGCCGGTTTCGAGGTGGTCTACCAGGGGATCCGGCTCACCCCCGAGCAGATCGTCTCGGCGGCCGTGGCCGAGGATGTGCACTGCGTCGGGCTGTCCATCCTGTCCGGTTCGCATGCCGAGCTGGTGCCGGACGTCCTGGAGCGGCTGCGCGACGCGGGCGCCCCGGAGATCCCCGTCATCGTGGGCGGGATCATCCCGGCCACGGACGCGGCCGTGCTGCGCGCCGCGGGTGTCGCCGCCGTTTTCACCCCCAAGGACTTCGGTATCACGGAGATCATCGGCCGTATCGTCGATGAGATCCGCGCCGCGAACACGCTTCCCCCTCTGGAGGTTCTCGTATGACCGCCCCCGACCGCGCAGATTCCCGGCCGTCGCCCGCAACCGCCCTCAGTCGACCCCGCCGCTCCTGCCTGGCCGTCCCCGGCTCCAATCCGCGCTTCCTGGAGAAGGCCCAGGGGCTCGCGGCCGACCAGGTCTTCCTGGACCTGGAGGACGCCTGTGCGCCGCTGGCCAAGGAGGACGCCCGGCACACCATCGTCAAGGCGCTGAACGAGGGCGACTGGACCGGTAAGACCCGCGTGGTGCGGGTCAATGACTGGACCACCCACTGGACGTACCGGGACGTCATCACGGTCGTCGAGGGCGCGGGCCCCAACCTGGACTGCATCATGCTGCCCAAGGTGCAGGACGCCCAGCAGGTGATCGCGCTGGACCTGCTGCTCACCCAGATCGAGAAGACGATGGGCTTCGAGGTCGGGCGGATCGGCATCGAGGCGCAGATCGAGAACGCCAAGGGCCTGGTCAACGTGGACGAGATCGCGGGCGCCTCGTCGCGTCTGGAGACCATCGTCTTCGGCCCGGCCGACTTCATGGCGTCCATCAACATGAAGTCGCTGGTCGTGGGCGAGCAGCCGCCCGGCTATCCGGCGGACGCCTATCACTACATCCTGATGCGGATCCTGATGGCGGCCCGCACCCATGACCTCCAGGCGATCGACGGCCCCTACCTCCAGATCCGGAACGTGGACGGCTTCCGCGAGGTGGCCGGGCGCGCGGCAGCCCTCGGCTATGACGGCAAGTGGGTGCTGCACCCCGGCCAGGTGGAGGCGGCCAACGAGGTCTTCTCGCCGTCCCAGGAGGACTACGACCACGCCGAGCTGATCCTGGACGCCTATGACTACTGCACCTCGGCGGAGGGCGGCATGAAGGGCTCGGCGATGCTCGGCGACGAGATGATCGACGAGGCCAGCCGCAAGATGGCCCTGGTCGTCGCGGGCAAGGGCCGCGCGGCCGGGATGACCCGTACGTCCGCCTTCCAGCCTCCGGAGGCATGAGCCATGCAGTTCGGCCGTACCTATGAGGAGTTCACGGTGGGCGACGTCTACCGGCACTGGCCGGGGAAGACGGTCACCGAGTACGACGACCACCTTTTCTGTCTGCTCACCATGAACCACCACCCGCTGCACATGGACAGCAACTACGCCGAGAAGACGACCGATTTCGGCAAGAACGTGGTGGTCGGGAACTATATCTACTCACTGCTCCTGGGGATGTCCGTCCCCGATGTCTCCGGAAAGGCCATCGCCAATCTGGAGGTCGAGTCGCTACGGCATGTCGCACCCACCTTCCACGGCGACACGATCTACGGCGAGACGACGGTCCTCGACAAGACGCCGTCGAAGTCCAAGACGGACCGGGGCATCGTGCATGTGGAGACCAAGGGCTACAAGCAGGACGGCACCCTGGTCTGCATCTTCCGGCGCAAGGTGATGGTGCCGACCGCCACGTACATCAAGGAGCGGGGCGGCGAGCAGCCGGGCCGCCCGGAGCTGGGAGAGCAGTGATATGAGCCGCCTGGCGCAGACCGAGGGCCTGACCGACATCCAGCGGGAGATCCTCTCCACGGTCAGGGATTTTGTCGACAAGGAGATCCTGCCGGTCGCGACGGAACTGGAACATCGCGATGAATATCCGACCGCGATCGTCGAGGGGCTGAAGGAGCTCGGCCTCTTCGGGCTGATGATCCCGGAGGAATACGGCGGTCTGGGTGAGTCACTGCTCACCTACGCGCTGTGTGTGGAGGAGATCGCACGCGGCTGGATGAGCGTCTCGGGCATCATCAACACCCACTTCATCGTGGCCTACATGCTCAAGCAGCACGGCACCGAGGAACAGAAGGAGTATTTCCTTCCCAAGATGGCGCTGGGCGAGATCCGGGGCGCCTTCTCGATGTCGGAGCCGGGGCTGGGCTCGGATGTGTCGGCCATCACCAGCAAGGCGGTTCAGGACGGCGACGAGTACGTCCTGAACGGGCAGAAGATGTGGCTCACCAACGGCGGCACCTCCACTCTGGTGGCGGTTCTGTGCCGGACCGGTGACGCCCAGGAGGGGGTCGCGCCGCACAAGGCGATGACCACCTTCCTGATCGAGAAGGAGCCGGGCTTCGGCGAGGTCCGGCCCGGTCTGACCATCCCCGGCAAGATCGACAAGATGGGCTACAAGGGCGTCGACACCACCGAGCTCATCATGGACGGACTGCGCATTCCGGCCGATCGAGTGCTCGGCGGGATGCCGAACCGAGGTTTTTACCAAATGATGGACGGAGTCGAGGTCGGCCGGGTGAATGTCGCCGCCCGCGGCTGTGGTGTGGCGCGGCGCGCTTTCGAGCTGGGCGTCGCATACGCGCAGCAGCGGCATACCTTCGGTAAGCCGATCGCGCAGCACCAGGCCATCCAGTTCAAACTGGCCGAAATGGGAACAAAGGTCGAGGCGGCCCATGCGATGATGGTCAATGCGGCCCGGAAGAAGGATTCCGGGGCGCGCAACGACCTCGAGGCGGGAATGGCCAAGTACCTCGCGTCGGAGTACTGCAAAGAGGTCGTGGAGGACGCCTTCCGCATCCACGGCGGGTACGGCTTCTCCAAGGAATACGAGATCGAGCGCCTCTACCGAGAGGCGCCGATGCTTCTCATCGGCGAAGGTACCGCCGAGATTCAGAAAATGATTATTGGACGGAGGCTCCTGGAGGAATACCGAACCCAAGACTGAACGTCCCTTTTGGGGTGGTATCCGAGAGAAGAAGGTCACACCGCGCCGCGGGTCTTCGGTCACTGACCAGCCACCGACAGGCCCCGGCGCTTGCCCAGTTACCGCTCGCAACCGATACCATCCGGGAAAGCCGCCGTCCCCAGTCTTGCGTCGCGGCATCCTCCGCTACGAAGGTCATCCATGCCCCACAGCCAATCCTCTGCACAACGCGACAGCCCGTTCGGTGTACGCCTCGCGCGCGGAGCATCGCCGTGGCTCCTCCCGACCGTTGCCACCGCGGCGGTCAGTCTTGCTCGGGCCCGCCGCTCCGGACGCTGGGCGGCAGTCGCCGTGCCCGCCACCGCGCTCGCGGCGGGCATGCTGTGGTTCTTCCGCGACCCCGAGAGAGAGATCACGCAAGGCCGTGTGATCTCGCCGGCCGACGGTGTGGTGCAGAGCATCATGCCGTGGAAGGACGGGCGCACCCGCGTCGCCATCTTCATGAGCCCGCTCAATGTTCACGTCAACCGCGCCCCGCTGGCCGGCACCGTGACCTCCGTGGAGCACATCCCCGGCGGCTTCGTTCCCGCGTTCAACAAGGAGAGCGAGAACAACGAGCGGGTCGTCTGGCACTTCGACACCGAGCTCGGCGACATCGAGATGGTCCAGATCGCCGGTGCGGTCGCCCGGCGTATCGTGCCGTATGTGCCACAGGGCACGAAGGTCGAGCAGGGTGAGCGGATCGGTCTCATCCGCTTCGGCTCGCGGGTCGACATCTACCTCCCCGAGGGTGTCGATGTCGCGGTCGAGGTCGGCCAGGCCACCACCGCGGGGGTGACACGCCTTGACCGTGATTGATCCCGACACACAGGCCACCTGGGTCCCCGAGGCCGAGGTGGACGCCGTCGACGAGACGGACGACATGCCGCTGTCGACGCGACTGTCGATAGCCGACACGCTGACCCTGGGCAACGCCACCTGTGGCTTCCTGGCGGTCTACTTCACCACCACCGGCGTCCTCATCCCGCACCTGACGGGCAGCGAGGACGGCGGGATGACCCGGCACAGCGCGGCATCCGCCGTGATGCTGATGCTGCTCGCCTCCGTCTTCGACCTCTTCGACGGACTGGTCGCGCGGAAGCTGCGCAGCTCGGCGATGGGTGCGGAGCTGGACAACCTCTCCGACCTGATCAGCTTCGGGCTGGCCCCCGCGTACTTCGTCCTCGTCTGGGGCATGGTCTCCGACGACGCGTATCAGCGGGTCTCGGTGGTGGGCGCGATCGTGGTGCTGCTGGCGGTGGTGCTACGGCTTGCCAGATTCTCCTGTGTCACGCTGCGTGACGGAGTCTTCCAGGGCATGCCGAGCCCCTTCGGCGCGCTGACGGTGGTCTCGGTGGTCCTGCTGGGCCTGCCGTTCGTGCCGACGCTGCTCGCGATCATCGGCGTCGCCTGGCTGATGGTGAGCCGGGTGGAGTACCCCAAGCCGCGCGGCCGGCTCGCGGTGGCCATGCTCGGCTGGATCGTCACCAGCATGGCGCTGCTGGCGGCCTGGGCCTTCGAGGCCCCCGGCGGCGAGCTGCTGCTCCAGTCGGCCTGCGCGCTGCAGGTCGTCATGGGCGCGGTGATCCCCCTCTTCGCCACGGCCCGCCGGGTGAACGCCTTCCGCGACAACCGCCGCGAGGCGAGGGCAGCACAGCTCCCGTAGCGGCCTTCGGCCGCACCTGCCGAATGGGGTGGACCCGAGCATTGCACTCGGGTCCACCCCATTCGCCGTTCCCGGTGCGTTGCGCTCCGCGGCGGGAGCTTGAGGCACGACGAGGCCGGGTGGGCCGAGCGCGGCCCGGTGGCGGCGGCCCGGCGCAGTCCCGCTGGGGTCCGGGGGCTTCCCCCGGTTCGGGGGAGGGGCGGGGAAAGGCCCCCAGCGGCCCCGTGCGGCGTCAGGTCAGGAAGTCTGCCGCCAGGCGTTCTGCTGCGCGTTCCAGGAGGGGGCCGGCTTCGGCGATGCAGCGGGCCGGGTCCGGTTCCAGGTCGGTGAGGGGGTAGGCGCGGCGGATGCCCGCGTTGCCCAGGGCCACCGGGGCGAGGGCCAGGCGGCCGCAGACCGCGACCACCTCGATGCCCCGCGCCCGGGCCGCCGCCGCGACGCCCGCCGGGGCCTTGCCGTGCAGGGTCTGCTCGTCCAGCGAGCCCTCCCCCGTGATCACCAGGTCCGCGCCCTCCAGCGCGGCGGGGAAGCCGAGGACGTCGAGCATCACCTCGATGCCGGGGCGGAAGGCCGCGCCCAGGCCGACGAGGGCGCCGAAGCCGATGCCGCCCGCCGCGCCCGCGCCGGGCGCGAGGGCGTACTCGGCGGCCGGGGCCCCGACCGCGCGCTCCAGGACGCGTACGTAGTGGGCGAGGGCGGCGTCCAGGGCCGCCACATCGTCCTCGCCCGCGCCCTTCTGCGGGCCGTAGACCGCCGCCGCGCCCTTCGGGCCGGTCAGGGGGTTGTCGACATCGCTGGCCAGGACGGTCTCGGTGTCGGCCAGGCGCGGGTCGAGGCCGGACAGATCGGCCGTGGCGAGGTCGCGCAGCGGGCCCCCGCCCGGCCCCACGGGCGTACCGTCCTCGCGCAGGAAGCGCGCGCCGAGCGCGCTGAGCATCCCCGCGCCGCCGTCCGTCGTGGCGCTGCCGCCGACGCCGAAGACGATCGTGCGGGCGCCCGCGTCGAGCGCCGCGCGCAGCAGCTCGCCGCTGCCGTACGTGGTCGCGGTGAGCGGCGCGAACACCCCGTGCGGCAGATGGCGCAGCCCGGACGCCTCGGCCATCTCCACCACGGCCGTGGTCCCGCGCAGCGCGTACGCCGCCGTCACCGGCGCGCCCAGCGGCCCGGTGACCCGCGCCTCGCGCCGTTCGAACCCGGCCGCGACCGCCGCGTCCACCGTGCCGTCCCCGCCGTCGGCGACGGGCAGCGCCGCGATCCGCAGTCCCTCGCCGCCCTGGGGCGCGCCGCGGCGCAGCCCCGCCGTGACGCGCTCGGCGACCTCCACCGCCGTGAGCGAGCCCTTGAACTTGTCCGCGGCGATCAGCACGCGCTTCGGAGGCGTCGCCTGCCCCTCCGCCCACGTCTTGGTCTCGGTCTGCGTCTCGGTCTCTGTCGCGGCCTCTGCCTGCGAAGCGCCCGTAGCGCCCATAGCGCTCGAAGTCTCCGTCGAAGCGTCCGTCACCTTGGTAACTCCTCGCATTCGTACAGGCGGTCGCGCCGCTGTGACCCTATCCGGCGCGCGGCTCACCGGTACACCCACCCCATATGGGTACACCTGACCCATGGCCCTCAGCGGGAGCACACTCGCGGACCGGATCCACGGCGGCTGGCTCGGCCGGATCGCCGGGAACATGCTCGGCAAGCCCATCGAAAACGGCGACCACTGGACCCGCGACCGCATCGACCGGTATCTGCGCCGCGCCGACGCCCTGCCGCTGACCGACTACCTCCCCGCGCTGGAGCCGCCGCCCGATCCGGTGGAGTTCGCGCTGCGCCCCGAGTGGCAGAGCTGCGTCCGCGGCCGGATCCACGGCAGCTGCCGTGACGACGACGTGGACTACTCCGTCCTCGGTCTGCACCTGCTGGAGACCCACGGCCCCGGCTTCACCACCGAGCAGGTCGGCGAGGTGTGGCTGCTGCGGCTGCCGTATCTGCAGACCTTCACCGCCGAGCGGGCCACCTACCGCAACCTCACGGCCGGGGTGAAGCCGCCGCTCAGCGCGACCCTCGACAACCCCTACCAGGAGTGGATCGGCGCCCTGATCCGCGCCGACGTCCACGGCTGGGTCAACCCCGGCGATCCGCACCGGGCCGCCGCGATGGCCCGCCGGGACGCCGTCCTCTCCCACACCGGCAACGGGGTGTACGGGGCGATGTGGGCGGCCGCGCTGATCGCGGCCGCGTTCACGGCGGACGGTCCGCGCGCCGCCGTCTCGAGCGCCCTGGACCGGATCCCGGGGCGTTGCCGACTGGCCCGTACGGTGCGCCGGGCCGCGTCCCTGCACGACGCGGGCGTGGCGTGGGCGGACGCGCTCGCCCAGCTGGAGCGGGAGACCGCCGGGCTGCCCTGGATCCATGTGGTCCCCAACGCCGCCGTTCTCACGGCGGGGCTGCTCTACGGCGCGGGCGACTTCACGACGACGATCGCCCTGACGGTGCGCGGCGGCCTGGACACCGACTCCAACGGCGCCACGGCCGGGTCGGTCGCGGGGGTGCTGTGCGGCGCGGCCGCCATCCCGCCGCAGTGGACCGCGCCGCTGGAGGACCGGGTGCGCAGCGCCGTCTTCGGCTTCGATGGCGCCCGCATCAGCGACCTGGCGGCCCGCACCCACCGGCTGGCGGTCTCGGCGGGGCGCTAGGGGTGTCTCGCCGATCATGCCGGGCTCCCGACGCCTGGCACGGCACCTCGCGGCGCCGCGCTCGTCGCACGCAGCGCCGCTGCGCTCTCCTCACGCGACTTGCGATGCTCCCCCAGCTACCGCTGGGAGGTGCCCCCTGCACCAGACGCCGCTCGCTGATCCGGCCTGATCGACAAGACACCCCTAGGCGCGATCAGCCGGCCCGACGAGGGTGGGGGCCGGACGGGTCGGCGATCCGGTCGAGCCACTCCCGCAGGAGGCCGCGTTCGGACGCGGTCAGGGCGTCGGTCCGGGGCAGTGCGGCGCGGAGGGTGACGGCGGCCGCGACGGGTCCGGGTTCGGCGGCCGCGGGGGCGTCCGTGGTGATCGCCGCGATGGCCGCCTCGCGGGCGGTGCGGGACAGCTCCGGATCGCGGCGGTCCTCGGGCGTGGCGATGAGCGTGAGCGTCGTACCGCAGCCCGCCGCGTGCACGAGGGCCGCCGCGCGCTCCTCGGGGATGGCGAGCCGTCCCGCCTCGGCGATGCGCCGGATGAGCCGGGCGAGCATCTCGAAGGCGGCGACGGAGGCCGGCGAGGACACCCCGGGGCGGTGCCCGCCGTACATCAGCGAGTACAGCGCCGGGTTGGCCAGGCCGAGGCCAAGGTGCAGATCCCAGCCGGCGCGCAGGTCCTCGACCGGGTCCTCGGTGGGTTCCTCGGCGGTCTTGCTGCTCAGGTACTCCGTGAAGCCGTGGGCGACGACCGCGTCGAGCAGGCCCTGCTTGTCGCCGAAGAGCCGGTAGATGGTCGGCGGCTGCACCCCGGCGGCGGAGCTCACCGCCCGGGTGGAGACGGCGTCGGGCCCGCCCTCGGACAGCAGCCGGGCGGCGGCGACGACGATGCGTTCGCGGTGTCCGTCGCGATCGCGGTTCGCGTCATGGCCACGGTTCGCGTCGTGGTCGCGGTGCGCGTCGTGGTCGCGGTGCGCGTCCTGGGTCCCGTCGCGGCTCCCGTCCGCCGTAGTGACGTCCTCGCTCTCCATGCTTCCGACGATAACAGAATCGCGTTAGCGGTCATTCGTTTCCAGTGATACGTTCCCAGCGATACCACTGGAAACAGCGATGGGAGATCGCCATGATCATCGTTACCGGAGCCAATGGCCAGCTCGGCCGGATGGTCGCCGAGCGGCTGCTGAAGCGCGTCCCCGCCGGGGAGATCGGCGTCAGCGTGCGCGAGGTGGAGGCGGCACGGGACCTCGAGGCGCAGGGCATACGCGTCCGCCGGGGCGACTTCGACGACCCGGAAACCCTCCCCCACGCCTTCGAGTGCGCCTCGCAGGTCCTGATCGTCTCGACGGGCACCACGGGCGAGGCCGCCGTCCGAGGCCACCGCGCGGCCATCGACGCCGCGGCGGCGGCCGGGGCCAAGCGGATCCTCTACACGAGCCATATGGGCGCGAACCCGTCCTCCCCCTTCCACCCGATGCCCGACCACGCCGCCACCGAGGAGGCGCTGCGGAGGTCCGGTGTCCCCTTCACCTCGCTGCGCAACGGCTTCTACGCCTCATCGGCGCTGGAGCTGGTCCGGGCCTCGCTCGAGACGGGCGTCCTGGCCGTGCCCGAGGACGGTCCGGTCGCCTGGACCGCCCATGCCGACCTCGCCGACGCGGCGGTCCTCGCCCTCACCGGCGAGGTCCTGGACGGCCTGAGCCCCGCGCTCACCGGGCCCGAGGTGATCGACATGGCCGGTATCGCGAAGATCCTGACGCGGGTGACGGGCCGCCCGATCCGTCGGGTGGTCGTCTCCGACGGCGACTATCGCGCGCAGTTGGTCACGCATGGCGCGCCCGAGTCGGCGGCCGACCTGCTCGTCGGTCTCTTCGCCGCCAGCCGCCGGGGCGACTTCGCACCGGTCGACCCCACGCTCGCCGACCTGCTCGGTCGGCCCACGGTGTGCCTGGAGGACTACCTGAAGTCGGCTGTCACGCCGCCCCGGTGACGTAGCGGAACGAAACCGGGCCCGCTCGCCCCCGCCTCCCCCGGAGTCAGCGCTCGGCGGTGTCCCATTGACTGCCCAGCCAGCCGCCGTGGCTGTCGAGGAGGCCGACCAGGGAGGCGGCCACACGGTCGTCCCACCAGTCCGCCACGACCGTGAGCTCGAAGGCGGCTCCGGGGCCGCTGTGGAAGTCGAGGACGATCCGGCGGTCCAGCCGCCATCGGGTGCGGCGCGGGGTGCGGGCGGGGTCGCCGCCGCCGTTGAGGATGCTGCCGATCACGATCAACAGCTGGAGAGGGAGGAACAGCCACCACACGCCCCACCAGATCGGCCGCCCCTTGAAGCCGACGGCGGGCCGGGAGCCGGTCTGCTGGACGGTCCAGCGGGTGCGGAGGCCGCCCTTCATCGCCGGGCGGCGGGTGACGAGGGCCAGGGGTTCACCGGCGGCGCCCAGGACTTCATAGGCCGCCGGGCCGCCCCTGGTGGCCGACGTGGTCACCACCTGCGCGAACACCTGCCCGCCATGGGGATCTGCCCACAGGGTGAACGCGCGGGTGCCCTCCTTACGGGCGGCACGGTATTCGGGGAGGCCGCCGCCGGGCGGGTTCCGCCGCTCGGGGAAGGCCAGCGGGCGGCTGGTATGGCCGCGGCGGGCGGGACCGTCGGAGATCCGTATCGCCCAGGGGACGCCGCCGTCCTGGGCGTGGCTCTCCGGAGCGTGGGCCTCCGGGGCAGGGGTTTCCGGGGCAGGGGTTTCCTGCGCCTGGCCCTCCTGGGCATGCCCTTCGCGCGCCTCGTCCTCCTGTGCATCGTGGCTGGTCAGCCACAGGAAACGCGCCATTCCCCCACTCTCCCCGTCCGCCGCGTCCGTCCCGGTGCCGGGCGGACTCTACCCGTCCGGAGAAAGCCGCTCGCCGCCGGCCGCGCGGCGTGCGTACGCTCGCCGCATGAGCAGCCAGACAACGCACCGGCCGCTGGTGGCGATCCTGAGCGGGGCGGGCATCTCCACCGACTCCGGGATCCCCGACTACCGCGGCCCGCAGGGGCTTTGGCGGCGCGACCCCGAGGCCGAGAAGCTCGTGACGTACGAGTACTACATGACCGACCCGGAGATCCGGCGGCGCTCCTGGCAGATGCGGCGCGACAGCGAGACGCTGCGCGCACGGCCCAACGGGGCGCATGAGGCCGTCACCCGGCTGGAGCGCTCGGGGGTGCCGGTGCGGGTGATCACCCAGAACGTGGACGGGCTGCACCAGATCGCCGGAATGCCCGCGCGCAAGGTGCTCGAACTGCACGGCACCGCGCGGGCCGTGCTGTGCACCCACTGCGAGGCGCGGTCCGGGATGGAGGAGGCGCTGGAGCGGGTCGCGGCGGGTGAGCCGGATCCGACGTGCCAGGACTGCGGCGGGATCCTGAAGTCGGCCACGGTGATGTTCGGGGAGAGCCTCGATCCGGAGGTGCTGACCGAGGCGGTCGCGGTGGCGCAGGCCTGTGAGATCTTCATCGCGGTCGGCACCAGCCTCCAGGTCCAGCCCGCGGCCTCGCTCGCCGGGCTGGCCGCCGAGCACGGCGCCCGGCTGATCATCGTCAACGCCGAGCCGACGCCGTACGACGAGCTCGCGGACCAGGTCGTCCGCGAGCCCATCAGTACGGCCCTGCCCGCCCTGCTGGACCGCATCGCCGCGGGCGACGGGGGCAGCGGCGGCTGAGCACCGGGCTCGGAGGGGGTCCCGGGCCTGAAGGGCGTCCCGGGCTTGAAGGGCGTCCCGGGCTTGAAGGGCGTCCCGGGCTCGAAGGGCGTCCCGGGCTCGAAGGGTTCAGAAGAGGCCCGGCAGTTGCTGCCGCGCCTCGAACTCCAGCAGCCGCCGCTTGCGGTCCAGGCCGCCGCCGTAGCCGGTGAGGCTGCCGCTGGAGCCGACGACGCGGTGGCAGGGAACGATGATGCCGACCGGGTTCTTGCCGTTGGCCAGGCCCACGGCACGGGACGCGGTCGGCTGCCCGATGTGGTCGGCCAGCTGCCCGTACGACCACGTCTCGCCGTACGGGATCCGCCGCAGCTCGGCCCAGACGCGCCGCTGGAACGGCGTGCCGTCCAGGTGCAGCGGCAGGTCGAACGCGGTCAACTCGCCCTCGAAGTAGGCCGTGAGCTGGCGGACGGTCTCGGCGAAGGGCGCGTCGTCGGGGTCGCCGGGCGCGCCGAAGGTCTCCTCGGGTGGACGGTGGCGCTGCTCGACCATGTAGAGGCCGGACAGCTCCGGGCCGGTGGCCACGAGGGTGAGCGGGCCGTAGGGGCTGTCGACGACGGTGTGGGTGCGGTTCACGAAGTCCTCTCGGGTGCGGGTTGGGCGGCTACTCCGGGTAACGGGCTGCCGTTTCGTTGCCGGGTGCGGGCCGGTGGTCGGTTTGTGCCCGCCCGTTCCTCCCCCAGCCACCGCTGGGAGGTGCCCCCCGCGGAACGATTGCCCACAAACAGTCAGGCCGCGGGCAGGCGGTTGATGGCGTGGGCGGCGTCCGTTGCCCAGAGGTACTGGACGGCGTACGCGCGCCAGGGGCGCCAGCGCGTCGAGTGGCGGGTGAGGGCGCCGGGCGTGGCGGGCAGCCCCAGTTCGGCGGCGGCGCGCCGCACCCCGAGGTCGGTCGGAACGAAGGCGTCCGGGTCGCCGAGGGCACGCATCGCGATCACCTCGACGGTCCAGGGGCCGAGCCCCGGCAGCGTGCCCAGGGTCGCGCGGGCGTCGTCCCAGTCGCTGCCGACGCCGAGCGCGACCCGGCCCTCGGCGAGCGCGCCGACCAGCCCGGTGAGGGTGGCGCGGCGGGTGCGGGGCATGGCCAGCGTCTCGGGGTCCAGCCCGGCGAGGGCCTGGACGGACGGGAAGAGGTGGGTCAGGCCGCCCGCCGGGTCCTCCACCGGCTCGCCGTGCGCCGCGACCAGGCGCCCGGCGTGGGTGCGGGCGGCGGCCGTGGACACCTGCTGGCCGAGCACGGCGCGCACCGCGAACTCGTCCGCGTCCACCGCGCGCGGCACCCGCCGCCCCGGGGCCTTGTCGACCAGCGGCGCCAGCTGAAGGTCCGTCCGCAGCAGGTCGTCCACGGCGGCCGGGTCCGCGTCGAGGTCCAGCAGCCGCCGGCAGCGGCTGATCGCCCCGGCCAGGTCGCGGAGGTCGGCGAGGGAGAGCTGGCAGGCGATGTGATCCGGGCCCGGGCTCAGGGTGACCACCCCGGGCCCGTACGGCAGCCGCAGCGTCCGCCGGTACGCGCCGTCGCGCCACTCCTCGACCCCGGGGACGGCGGTGGCGGCCAGATGCCCGAAGAGGTTGTCCGGGCACAGCGGCGCCCGGAACGGCAGCCGGAGCGTGAGCGCCCCCGGCACGCCGGCCCGCGGCCCGCGGCCGGCCCGCTGCCGCAGCTCGGTCGGGGAGAGCGCGAAGACCTCCCGTACGGTCTCGTTGAACGCGCGGACGCTGGCGAACCCGGCCGCGAAGGCGATGTCCGCCATCGGGAGCGCGCTGGTCTCGATGAGCAGCCGCGCGGTCTGTGCCCGCTGCGCCCTGGCCAGCGCGAGCGGGCCCGCGCCGAGCTCGGCGAGCAGCTGCCGCTCGATCTGCCGGGTGCTGTATCCCAGGCGGGCCGCCAGGCCCGGCACCCCGTCCCGGTCCACCACGCCGTCGGCGATCAGCCGCATGGCCCGCGCGACGAGGTCGGCGCGCTCGTTCCACTGCGGCGACCCCGGGCTGGCATCCGGACGGCACCGCTTGCAGGCCCGGAAGCCCGCCTGCTGGGCGGCTGCGGCGCTGGGGTGGAACCGCATGTTCTCGGCCTTGGGCGCGACGACCGGACAGCTCGGCCGGCAGTAGATCCCGGTGGTCACGACGGCGACGAAGAACCACCCGTCGAAGCGGGCGTCCTTCGCCTGGGCGGCGCGGAGGCAGCGGTCGGTGTCGGTGTGCATGGGTCCAGCATCCGTCAGCGGGGCGGGTGCGTTCTCGCGGGAATCCGACATTGACCTCAGCGGGCGACGCCCGCCCGCGGCGCCCCGCGCCACGTCCCCGTTCCGGTGGTGTTTAGTGCGAAGGGGCAGACCGGGGGCCTGATGATCGGCATGATGAGGAAGGTGACGGAACACCGTGAGATACCCCTGGCGAACGGCACCACCGTACGGCTGGAACTGGCTCCCGTGGGGGATGCCTCCCTGGAGGACGCGTACGGCGGCGTCGGTGGCGTGACCCCGGTGGGGCGGGGTGCGCAGGCCGCGGCCGCCCTCGCCAACGCCAGTCTGGGCGTCATCCTCCAAGGGCTGGGGTCGGTGCTGGAGGACGTGCACGACGCCGTCCGCTCGACTCCCCATCCGCCGCAGGAGTTCACCGTGCAGTTCGGGGTGCAGGTCGGCCAGGACCTGAAACTCGGCATCGTGGGTGCCAATGGGAACGCCAACTTGACGCTCTCGGCCACCTGGAGGCCGTCGGAGCAGCCCGAGCCGACGGTGCCGCCGCAGATGCCACAGCCGCCACAGCCGTCCCGGCCCGGTCCCTCGGCCTGAGCCATGGGGTGGTTCCACGCGCACGGGTCCCTGTCGCGGCCCGCCGTATCCATTCTCGCCAAGGCCGACGGAAAACCGGCGGGCGCGGGCGTCCTGCTGCCCCGCCGCCATCTGCTGACCTGCGCTCATGTGGTCAACAGCGCCCTCGGAAAGGACCGGCTGGCCCCGGATCACCCGGGCCCGATCGCCGTTCCCGTACGGCTCCACGGACCGGAGCACACCGTCGAGGCCGAGGCCGAGCTGGCGGTATGGATACCTCCCCGGACCGACGACGGCGGCCTGGGCGCCTTCGAGTGGAACGGCGACCTCGCCGTGCTACGGCTGTCGGCCACTCTGCCGCCCGCGATCGAGCCGCCGCGCTGGCACCCGATGGCGCAGCGGCAGCTCGTACGGGCCTGGCACGGCAGCGGTGAGCCAGGGGTCTTCGCCGATGCCGAAGTGAGCGAATGCGACGGGCGGTTCGGCTACTTCGACGGCGCCGAGCGCGCCCTGGACATCGAACCGGCCTACAGCGGCGGCCCGTTGTGGTCCAACGAGGAGGGCGCCGTCGTCGGGCTCGTGACGGCGAAGCTCCGCATCCAGGGGACGCTGCGCCGCGCCTGGGGGATCCCCTGGCAGCGCGTGGCGCGGGAGCTGCACGACGCCGGGGCGGGCCATCTGCTGCCACCTCAGCCCGAGGAGGACGTACGCGACCACCCGGGCTACGCGGAGCTGGTCTCCCTGCTGGACGGGCCGCTGCCGCTGTCCGAGGGCTGGATACGCTCCTGCCGGGCGGTCGCCCGGCAGTGCGGCCTCGGCCATCGCGCGGACGGCGTGCCCTCCGCCGACGAGTTCGCCCATCTGCTGCTCACCCGGGGGCGTGCGCTGCCCGCGCTGGTCGAGGCGGTGCGCGGCACGGCGGGCACGGCGGCCGACGACCTGCTCGCGATCGGACGCCGTTGCGGTCTGCCCAAGCTGCTCTCGCCGGGTGAGCACGAGCGGCTGCTGGTCCTGCTGCGCGCCCTGCCCACGGCCGCCGCGGCCGGTGTCCCCGGGGCCGTACGGGCCGCGCTGCCGCTGGCGGCCCTGCCCGCGGTGCTGCTCACCGGCCATGACGGCGGCCACGGTGATGAGGACAGGAACGGCGCCGGCCCCGCCGGGCGGCTCGAGGCTCTGATCGCCCATCTGGAGGGGCTGCACGGCGACAGCTCGCCGATCGACGACGGGGTCATGGCCGTGCCGGGCCTGCTGCGCGCCGTGGAGTTCGTGGCCGCCGGGTGCTGCCCGGCGGACCAGCGCATCGCGCTGCGGCGGTGGAACAGGGCGGTCGCCCGCCGCCTCGGCGTCCATGACGCCGCCATGACCGAACGCCGCCTCGAGGCCGAGCAGTGGGCCCAGAGCGCCTCTCGGGGCTCCGCGCCCCGCGTCGTGGCGAAGCTGGACCCCTGCGGGGCCCCATCGGGCGGCCCGTCGGCGACGGCGCGCGAGGAGCCGGAGCGGTACCGGCTGCGGCTGTGGTGCGACGACGGGGACGGGCTGCGTCAGGTGTCGGACGACAGCGAACGGCCGCGCGGTGCCGAGGAGGTGGCCCAGGAGATCTTCGCCGCCGTGGGCTCGCTGCGCCGCCCCGACCCCTCGGGGCCACGGCCCGTCATCGAACTGATCGTGGACCGGGACGCCCTGGAGGTGCCCGTGGACCGCTGGAAGGCCGCCGGGCCGGGCGCGGTGCTCCCCATGCGGCTCGGCACTCCGTACCCCCTGGTCGTCAACTGCCCCGAGCTGCGGGAGCTGAACGGCGGCACGATGCTCGACCAGTGGCGGGAGCGCTGGGTCCGGCTGGACGCCGAGGAGCCCGTGCACATCGACGACGCCACGGCCCCGGACCCGGAGGCGGTGTGCGGGCTGGTCATGGAGCGGCTCACCGCCCGGGTCACCATCGATGTGGCGGCCCACCGGCGCACCGGTGTGGTGCAGATGTGTCTCGCCGCGGGCATTCCGGTGGTGCTGTGGGACCGGAGCGGGGAGGAGGGATCCCCGGCCGTGCGCCACGCGGCGGGGGTGAGCGCCCGTGAACTGCCCGAAGCGGTACGGACCTACCGCACGAAGACCCTGCAGAGACCCGAGGAGTACAGCGGGCGGCCGGTGCTCGCCTGGGCCGACGCCGGGCGGGCGCTGCCACGGCTGGACCTCGCGGACCCCACGGAGTGACGGTGGGACGCGGTGGCGGTGGTGGGCGGGGACGGCGAGGCGTGATGACGGCAGGAGGAGCGCGATGTCCGCTGTGGCGGACCGAAAGGGAGGTTCCCCGATGAATCCACGGGAACGGCACGACTGGCGGCTGTTCCGGGGGGACGGTGTGCCCCGGCGCGTGGAGATGCCACCCGCCCCGCCGTGGCGCCGCTTCGGCGGCGGGGAGCAGGCGGCCCCGGACACGGGAGCCCCCGACAACGCGCAGGGGTCGCCCGCGTCCGGCCCGGCGCCGTATCTCATCTCGCCCGAACACGCCGACGTGGTCAACGCCGCCCTCCACCTCCGGCGCCCGCTGCTCGTCACCGGCAGCCCGGGGACCGGCAAGTCCTCGCTCGCGCGGGCGATCGCGCATGAGATGGGGCTGGGCGAGGTGCTGCGCTGGCCGGTCAACAGCCGTTCCACCGTGCAGGACGCGCTCTACCGCTACGACGCGATCGGGCGGCTGCGCGAGACGGCCCTGACGCGCGACCGTGGCGAGACCGAGCCCGACATCGGCAGCTTCGTACGGCTCGGGCCGCTGGGCACCGCACTGGTGCCGAACGAACGCCCCCGGGTGCTGCTCGTCGACGAACTCGACAAGGGCGATGTCGACCTGCCGAACGACCTGCTGACCGTCTTCGAGGAGGGCGAGTTCGAGATTCCCGAGCTGGCCCGGCTGCCCGAGGACCAATCGGTGGTGGAGGTGCTCACCGCACGGGCGGGCGAGCGGGCCACGGTGCGTCGGGGCCGGCTGGTGTGCGAGGAGTTCCCGGTCGTGGTGATCACCAGCAACGGCGAGCGCGACTTCCCGCCCGCCTTCCTGCGCCGCTGCGTACGGCTGGAGCTGCCCACCCCCGACGAGGGGCGGCTGCGGGCGATCGTCACCGCCCATCTGGGGGACGACGCGCTGGAGGAGGTCGACCAGTTGCTGGACGCCTTCCTCCGTCGGCGCGCGGCCCGCGAGCTGGCGACCGATCAGCTGCTGAACGCCGTGTTCCTGCGGGCGGGCGGCATGGACGTGACGGCGGACGGACTCCTGGAAGCGGTGCTGCACCGGCTGGGCGGGGCGGTGTAACGACGCATGAGCCGGGGTGACGCTGGGCGGGGCGGCGCGGGGCAGGGCGGCGCCGAGCGGTTGGGACGACTCGATGAGGCCATCGCGCTCCTCGCCTCCAGCGGTCTCGAACTCTCCAGGGAGGAGCTGCTCGACGCGCTCTGGCTGGCCGGGCGGCTGCCCGAGGACGATGCGGAGCGGGCGCCCCTGGCCCGCGCGGTGACAGGCGGCGGGACGGCGCTGCCCGCCGAGCCCCCCGTATCCACCCGCTCCTCCGCCGCCCCGGCCTCCCCCGCCACGCCCGCCCACCGGACCCCGAGCCGACCGCCCAACCGGCCACGCCCGCCCCTCTCCCGCATCGGGCCGATCACTGCGCACCCGGCGCCCAGCCGTCCGGCCCCGCCGAGGCGTATCCGGACGATCCGCCGGACCGGCCGCGCCCCCGCCCCCATGGCGATCAGCGGCTGCGCGGCCTGTACGGCGGAGGCCAGGGCCCCGATACGGAGGGGGCGCCCGACGCGCGGCGGGCACTGCCGCTGCGCGTGCCCGAGGACAAGGCGCTGCGCCAGGAGCTGTCCATCGGCCGTGCCCTGCGCCCGCTGAAACAGCACCGCCCCAATCCGCTCAAGCGGGAGTTCGACGAGGCGGCCACCGCCACGGCGCTCGCCGAGACCGGTCTGCCGGACGTGGTGACCCGCCCCGCCCGTGAGCGCTGGCTCGATCTCGCGCTCGTCATCGACGACGGGATGTCGATGCTGCTGTGGCGGCGGCTCGCCGTCGAACTGCGCACCGTACTGCAGCGCTCGGGCGCGTTCCGCGTCGTACGCGTCCTCGGTCTGCACACGCGCGGCACCGCCGCCCCCGCGCTGCGCGCCCGGCCCTACGCCCCGGACGCGCCCAGGCTCCCCGCGACAGCGCTCTCGGACCCCTCCGGGCACACGCTGGTGCTCGTGGTGAGCGACGGGGTGGGGCCCGCGTGGCGCGACGGGCGGATGGGCCAGGTGCTGGCGCGCTGGGCGGGGGTCGGCCCCACGGCGGTGGTGCACGCGCTGCCGCCCCGGCTGTGGGAGGGCTCCGGGATCCGGGCGCGGCGCTGGCAGGTGCGGACCCGCAGACCGGGTTCGGCCAATACGGACTGGACGGTCGCGGATCCGGTGCTGCCCGCCGCCCTGGCGCGTTTCGAGGGGGTGCCGGTGCCGGTGCTGGAACCGGACGCCGGGCCGCTGGCCGACTGGGCCCGGCTGATCGCCTCCGCGAGCGGTACGGCCGTCCTGCCGCTGCTGGACCCGGGGCGCGGCGGCCCCCGCCCCGCCCCGGCCACCACCGTCCCCGGCCCGGCCGCTACCCCCGCCCCGGCCGATGAGCTGAGCCGTGTCCAGCGCTTCCGGGACGCGGCGTCCCCGGAGGCGTACCGGCTGGCGGCCCATCTGGCCGCCGTGGCCCCACTGCCGGTGCCGGTGATGCGGATGGTGCAGAAGGCGGTGGACGGCCGGACGGACACCGGACGTCTCGCCGAGGTGTTCCTGGGCGGCCTGATGCGCCCCGTCGCACCGCCCGCCTCGGCGGGACCGGACCCGCTGCCGCCCGAACACCGTCCCTTCGCCTTCGCCGACGCGGCGCAGCGGGCCCTGCTGGGCGCGGTGCCGCTGTCCGAACTGGTCGCGACCAGCCGGCTGATCGGCCGCCGTCTTGAGCAACTGGCGGGCCGCTCCCCCGACTTCCCGGCCTGGCTGGCCCACACTGCCGGCAGCGACCAACTCCCGCCCGGCGCCCGCCCCTTCACGGCGGTGGAGCAACGCTTGGCGGCCCGGCTGGGGGCACCACCGCAGCCGTCGGTGTTCACGACCCCCACCGCGGCGCAGGAGTGGCGCCGCCCGGAACCCGGTGACCCATACGTGCTCGGGCCGTACCGGCTGACGATGGCCGGGCCGCCGGGAGCGCGGGTCAATCCCTTTCTGGGCCAGGACGCCTACGGTGCGGTGGCCATCGTCCGGATCGCCCGCCATCTGCGCGGACAGCGGGCCGCCGACCTGCTGGGCGTGGAGGCGGAGGCACTGCGCCGGATGGACGGGCGCTACACCCGCCGTCTGCTGCGCACGGGGCTGGGCGACGACGTTCCGTGGCTCGCGGAGGAAGCCCTCATCGGGGACCGGCTGGACTACGTCCTGCGCGGCAATGCCGAGCGATGGGACGACCGGCTGGACGTCCTGCGCGGCGACGCCGAGCGTTGGGACGACCGGCTGGACGAGGCCGCCCTTACCGACCCCGGGCGGTGGGACGGGCTCACCGCCCTCGCGCTCGCCCGCCAAGTCGCGGACGCGGTGCGGCTGTCCGAGGAGGCGGGCATGGTGCACGGTGACCTCACCATCAGCACAGTGCATGTCGCCGGGGCGGACATCCTCCTGACCGGCTGGTCATCGGCGTCCATCGACGGTGTGCCGTCCCCGGCACTCGGCGGCGACCGCCCGCCGACCCCGAGCACAACGTCAGGGCGCTGGGCGACATCCTGGTGAGCCTCGGCGGCGGGGCGCCGACGCGTCGGCCCGCCCCGGGGCTCTATTTCATGCCGCGCTGGAGCAGTGCCGGTTGGGAGCCGCTCCGCACCCTGGTGATGTCGTGCCGGGAGAGGCCCCACGGCCACACCGCGCACGAGGTCTGGGAGTTCCTCATGCACTTCCGGCCGGAGGCCGGAACACCGGAGCCCCGCGCCCGACGCCCCCGGACCGAGCGGCCCATCGTCTGCGCGCAGTGCGGCAGTCCGCTTGCCCCACACGACCGCTTCTGCGATACCTGCGGTTCGGATATCTTGACGACCCCGCCATCGTCGGCGCCACCCGACTCCGCTCGCGCCTCCCGCCCGGAGCCCGAGAGCGGCCTGCCGTCGATCAACGCGTATCGGGCCTACCGCAGGCTGGGCGGCAGTCAGGGGTACGGCGTCTATCTGGCCCGTCGGCCGGGCGCGTCTAACGATGTGGTGATACGCGTCGCCCCTGGCGGCACCGCCCAGGGGATCGGGCGGCGACTGCGGGCCGAGGCGGACGCGCTGCGGCGGATGGCCGGGCACTACGCCCCTCGGCTCTTCGTCGACGCTTCCTCGCTCAACCCTCCGGGGCTCGTGGTGGAATGCGTCCGGCTGCCCGACGGCTCACCGGCCCCACCGCTGTCCTCGCTCATGGGCCGAAGGCCCGACGGCTCGCCCCGGTTGGACGCCGAGCGCGCCGCCACCATCGGCCTCCGCATCGCCGAGGCGGTGAACATGTGCTCGCTCAAGGGCGTCGTGCCCGGGCCCCTGACGGCGGACACCGTGCTCGTCACCGACAGCACGGTGAAGCTGATCGGCTGGACCGAGGCGAGTGTCGGCGACCGCCTCCCGGGCGCTCCCACCGCCGCGGACAGCGTCTACGCCCTGGGCCAGATCCTCCGCGATCTGAGCGACGCGCAGCCGACCGGTGAGCTCATCCGCACCATGGACCTGTGGCGCAACCCCGAGCTGCTCTCGACCATCTCCGCCTGTCTGGACGACCGGCCGGGCAGGCGCCCGTCGGCGGGGCGGGTGGCGGACGTCTTCGTCCAGTGCCTGACGACCACGCCGACGTTCGGCCACGAGACGCCGTACGAGCTCGAGTCGACGGACGCCCAACTCCCGACAGGCGCCCAACCCCCGGACGACCCGGCGCCGGAGACGCCCGTCCCCGGCCCTCAGGTGCCGCTTCCGGCACAGCCCGAGGACCCGCCCGCCCGCGCCGCGCGCCCCAGCCGCCTGACGACCATTCTCCGGAACGCCGGATTCGGCAGAAGTGCCCGGCGGCAACGTAAACGGGAGGTGATCCTGAGGGACCTGGCGGTCTGCCACCGCATCGCGGTGATCAGTCACCCGATCGGGGTCGGGCGGACCGCCACGACCCTCGCGCTCGGCGCCATCTTCGCGAGCGAGCGCGAGGAGCACGTCCTCGCGGTCGACGCGATCCCCGGCGGCCGGGGTCTCACCCGTCGCGTTCGGCACGAGACCAGGGCGACCATCCGTGATCTGGCGCACAGCGATCCGCTTTCGGACGACCATGCGTCCCTGGAGCAATTCACCACGCAGAAGCCGTCCGGACTCGAGATCCTCGCGGGGGACTATGACCAAAGGAGCCTGGGAACCCCGCGAGTCCCGGTCACCAACGAGGAGTACCGCCGCGTCATCGGTGTGCTGAGCAGGCACTACTCGATCATTCTCGCCGACTCGGACGCCGGCGCGTCCCGCACCGGTATGCGGGGCGTGCTCGACCTCGCCGACCAGCTCATCATCGTCACCACCCCGTCCGCGGAACTCACGAACAGCGCGCATACGATCCTGGACCGGCTGGCCGAGGACGGCCACGCGGACCTGGCACGAAACGCCATCACCGTGATCAGCACATCACACGAGACATCCCAGCCCGACCCGAGGGAAGACCCGGTCACGGAGTTCCGGGCCCGTTGCCGCGACGTGGTCGTCGTGCCGTACGACGACCATGTGGCCGCCGGGAGGGAAATCGACCTCGAGCAACTGGCGCCCAGGACCTTCGACGCCTACCTCGATCTCGCGGCGCTGGTCGCGGAGGGGTTCCCCGGGGCCGGAACATAGCGCCCACGCCGAGGGCCTATCCTCTAGGCCATGTCTTCCGCCTCCGACTCCGGTCACGGCTCCGCCGATTTGATCCGCATCGTCTCCCGCTCCTCCCCCATGGCCCTCGCCCAGGTCGAGCGGGTCCGCGCCGAGCTGGCCGCGCTGCGGCCGGGCATCCGTACGGAGGTCGTGCCGGTCACCACCTCCGGGGACCGCTGGATGGGCGATCTGTCGAAGCTGGGCGGGAAGGGGGCGTTCACCAAGGAGGTGGACGCCGCGCTGCTGGCGGGCGAGGCGGACCTCGCGGTGCACTGCATCAAGGACGTGCCCGCCGACCGCCCGCTGCCCGCGGGCACGGTCTTCGCCGCGTACCTCAAGCGGGACGACATCCGCGATGCCGTGATCCATCCCGAGGGGCTGACTCTCGACGAGATGCCCGCGGGGGCCCGGATCGGCACCTCCTCGGTCCGGCGCGTCGCCCAGCTGGCCATCACCCACCCGGAGCTGGAGTGCGTGCCGATGCGCGGCAACGCCAACCGCCGGCTGGAGAAGCTGGACGCGGGCGAGTGCGACGCGCTGATGCTGGCCGTCTCGGGGCTGGAGCGGATCGGCCGTACGGACCGGATCAGCGAGATCCTGCCGGTGGACACCATGTGCCCGCCGATCGGAGCCGGGGTGCTGGGGCTGCAGTGCCGCGAGGACGACACCGAGACGATCGAGGCCGTGGCCGGGCTCGGCGACGCCGACGTCTGGAAGGAAATCAGCGCGGAGCGGATGCTGCTGCATGTGCTGCAGGGGCACTGCAACTCCCCCATCGCGGGCTACGCCAAGGCCGAGCGCGACGGCCGGCTCTCGCTGCGCGCCCGGGTCTTCAGCCCGGACGGCAAGACGGTGCTGGACGCCCACGAGTGGGCGGGCCCGCTGGACCCGGCCACGCTGGGGACGTCGGTCGCGGTGGCGCTGCTGCGGCAGGGCGCCCGCGAGGTCATCGACACCATCCCGCACTGAGGCGGCCGCAGTCCCCTCCCGGGCCCTCCCGGGCCCTCCCGGACCCTAGGGCTCCAGGGCCCTACCGCGCCCGCAGCCTCCGCCACACCGCCCGCGCCGCATGGTGCCCCGACATGCCGTGCACGCCGGGCCCCGGTGGGGTGGCGGAGGAGCACAGGAAGACCGCCGGGTGGGCGGTGGCGTACGGGACGCGGGCGAGCTTGGGCCGTATGGCCGCCTGGATGCCCTCGAAGGCGCCGCACGCGATGTCGCCGTCGATGTAGTTGGCGTTGCGCGCGGCGAGTTCGGGCGGTCCGGCCACCGCGCGGGCCAGGACCAGATCGCGGAAACCGGGGGCGAAGCGCTCGATCTGACGCTCGATCACCTCGGTGGCGTCGCCCTTCCACCCACTGGGCACATGGCCGTACGCCCAGAACGTGTGCTTGCCCTCCGGGGCCCGTGAGGGGTCGAGCAGGGTCGGCTGAGAGGTGATCAGGAACGGGACGGAGGGGTCGCGCCCCTCGACGGCGGCCCGCAGCGCCGCGCCGATCTCGCCCGAGGTGGGGCCCACATGGACGGTGCCCGCGCGCCGGGCCTCGGGCGCGGCCCACGGCACCGGGCCGGAGAGCGCGTAGTCGACCTTGAAGGCGCTGGCCCCGTAGCGGTAGCGGCGGTAGGCGTTGCCGAGACCGGCGATACGGGCCAGGGCGCGCGGCGAGGTGTCGAAGATGTACGCGCGGGCGGGCGGCAGCTCGTCGAGCCGCTTGACCTCGGTGGAGACGTGGATCGTCCCGCCGTTCTCCCGCAGATACGCCCCCAGCGCGTCCACGATCGACTGGGAGCCGCCGCGCGGAATCGGCCAGCCGACCTCATGGGCCGCGACGGCGAAGATCAGGGCGGGTCCGCCGGTGGCCAGCGCGCTGGTCGGCGCGATGGCATGCCCGGCCAGCCCGGTGAACAGGGCGCGCGCCTTCTCGTCACGGAAGCGCAGCGGCCCGGCGAGCAGCGAGACCGGCTGCAGCGCGTGCAGCCCGAAGCGGGCCCAGGTGATCGGGTCGCGGGGCACCCCGTCCCAGGCGGTGCGCAGTATATCGGGGGCGAGGGTGGACCATTTGCCCAGATAGGGCGCGATCATCCGGCGGTAGGTACCGGCGTCGCGCGGGCCGAGCGACATGGCGGTCTCGCCGACCGAGCGGGCCAGCACCGCGGCCGAGCCGTCCGGGAAGGGGTGGGCCAGCGGCAGTTCGGGGTGGAGCCACTCCAGGCCGTGCCGGGCGAGCGGCATCCGGTCGAAGGCCGGGGAGCCGACCGCGAGGGGGTGTACGGCGGAACAGGGGTCGTGCCGGAAGCCGGGAAGGGTCAGCTCTTCGGTGCGGGAGCCCCCGCCGATGGTGTCCGCGGCCTCGAAAATCTCCACCGCACAGCCGCGGCGGGCGAGTTCGACGGCCGCGGTCAGCCCGTTCGGCCCGGCACCCACAACGACCGCGTCGAGCATGGACGGCACCTCGGCCCCCTCGTCCTTGAGGAATCAGTGGAACGATCAGCCGGCGGCGGCCAGCAAGCCCAGGATATGCGCAACGGCCGCCTCGTCCCTGGCCGCCGTGAAAGGAAGGGCATTGCCCCCGGTGATCCGGAACGGCTCGCGGCTGAGCGTGGCATGTGCCCCGCCCGCCTCGCCGACCAGCAGCAGACCGGCGGCGTGGTCCCAGGCGTTCTCCCAGGTGAAGGCGACGGCGTCGAGCAGCCCTCGGGCCACGTTCAGATACTCCAGACCGGCCGAACCGCAGGGGCGCACCTCAACTCCCGGCACCTGCAGGCCCGACAGGGCGCGCTTCTCCGCGTCGGTGGTGAAGTCGTAGTGGGAGACGGCGACGTGGAGGACCGCGCCGGGCTCCGGGGAGCCGCAGTGGATCGGCTCGCCGTTCAGCAGGGCGCCCCCGCCACGGCGGGCGATGGCCATCTGCTCGAACACCGGGGCGTAGGTCCAGGACGCGAGGAGCTCTTCGCCGTGGGCGAGGGTGACCAGCGTCGCGAAGCCGGGGTCGCCGTGGACGAACTGCCGGGTGCCGTCGACCGGGTCGACGATCCATACGGGTGCGTCGCCACCGAGGGCGGTGAGCACGGCCGGATCGGCGTGCACCGCCTCCTCGCCCACCACCACGGAGCCGGGCAGCAGCTTGGTGAGGGCGTCGGTCAGATGCTCCTCGGCCTGCCGGTCGGCGGTGGTCACCAGGTCGTGCGGGCCCTTCTTCTCCACGATCTCGTGGGCGGCGAGCTGCCGGTAGCGCGGCATGACCTCGTCGGCGACCGCCGTGCGGATCGCCTCCTCCACCGCGCCGAGATCACCGGCGAGAAATTCATCGATCATGCGTTCATCGAATCATGTCTCAGCGACGGCAGGTGGCATAGCGGCTGCCAGACGATGTCATCGAGGTGAAGGGAGCGACCGCCGCAAATCCCCTTTCGACCGGCATCCCGGTTCACCCCGCCGACCTGCGGGTGCCGCGGGGCGCGGGAGCGGGAGCGGGAACGGGAACGGGAACGGGCGCGGTACCGGGTGCCGCAGGCACGGCGCCGAGTGCCGCATGCGCGGTACCGGGGGCCGCGGGCACGGCGCCGGATGCCGCAGGCGCGGTGCCGGGTGCCGGGTGCCGCAGGCGCGGTGCCGGGTGCCGGGTGCCGCAGGCGCGGCGGCCAGTCCCGCGCAGGCGGGTGCCGTGGGCGCGGCGGCCAGTCCCGCGCAGGCGGGTGCCGTGGGCGCGGTGCCGCGGGCGCGGAACGGAAGCGCTGCCAGGCGTCCCGGGCCCGGGGCCCGGAAACGAGCACGCTGCCGGACGCCACAGACGCGGGGACGGGCGTGCCGCCGCGTGCCAGGGGCCCGGGGACGGACGGGCCGCGCCGCTGCGCGCCCGGGGCTCGGAACGGACTCGCCGCCGCGCGCCAGGGGCGGCACAGGAGCGCGCGCGGCGCCGGGCAGGGATCAGCGCACGCGCTCCGCGGGACGGCCGGTGGCCGGTTCGGGGCTGGGCGCCGCCGGGCCGCGGGCCCGGGTGCCGGTGGTGAGCAGGCCCAGGGTCACGATGGCGAGACCGCAGCCCGCCATGATCGCCCAGCCCAGATGGCTGGCCTCGGGGAAGCCGGAGGCGAAGGGGCCGTGCACCCGGGCGGTGGAGACCGAGCCGAGGACGGCGACGCCGAGGGCCGCCCCCACCTGGCGGCCGGTGGAGGTGACCGCGGCGGCCACCCCCGCCTGGGAGCGCGGCATTCCGGACACCGCCGAGTAGGTGAGCGGGGCGTCGAGCATGCCGAAGCCGATACCGAACGCCACATAGGCGATCACGAGGTACCAGATCGGGGTGTCCGCGCCCACCTGGGTCAGCAGCAGCCCGCACCCCGCCGTACCGGCCCCGGCGATCACCATGGGGATACGCGGGCCGCGGGCGCCGACGATACGGCCCGCGAGCGGTGAGGAGACCAGGGTCATGGCCGCCATCGGCAGCGTGAGCAGCCCGGTGTGCAGCGGGGAGAAGTCCCGTACGTCCTGCAGATACAGGGCGTTGAGGAAGAGGAACCCGGCGAGCGCGGCGAAACCGCACACCGCCGAGGCGATGGCGCCGCTGAAGGAGGGGCTGCGGAAGAAGCGGACGTCCAGCAGGGGTTCGGCGCGGCGCAGTTCATAGCCGATGAGGGTGGCGGTGGCGATGGCCGCGACGGTGAAGCAGCCGACGATCTGCGCCGACCCCCAGCCCCGGACCGGGCCCTCGATGATGCCGAACGTGAGCGTCGCGAACAGCACGATCACCAGCAGCTGTCCCACCGGATCGAGCCTGCGCGGCCGCGGGGCCTTGGACTCGGGGACGAACAGCGCGGTGAGGACGAGGGCGAGGGCGGCGACGGGGAGGTTGACCCAGAAGACGGCCTGCCAGCCGGTCGAGTCCACCAGCGCACCGCCGACGACGGGCCCCAGCGCGATGCTCACCCCCGCGACCGCACCCCACAGCCCGATCGCCCTGGCCCGCTCCTTGAGGTCGGTGAAGGTGTTGGCGATGATCGAGACCGCGACGGGGTTGAGCATGGCCCCGCCCATGGCCTGCACCATCCGGAAGGCGATGAGCGAACCGGTGTCGGTGGCGAGCCCGCACAGCAGCGACCCCAGGCTGAACAGCAGCAGCCCGGTCTGGAAGGTCCGGCGCCTGCCGAACCGGTCGGCCATGGAGCCGGAGAGCATCAGCAGGCTGGCGAGCACCACGGTGTAGGAGTCCACCGTCCACTGCAGCCCCGAGGGCGAGGCGTCCAGATCCTTCTGGATGGACGGCAGGGCGAGATTCACGATGGTGGTGTCGAGGCCCACCATGAACAGGCTGATGCAGCAGATCCCCAGGATCAGCCACTTGTGGCGGTGGTGCGGCGGCGGACCGTCTCCCTCGCTGTCCGCGTCGCCCGGGGTGGCTTGGCTCATGGAGCCGGCCATGGTTCGCCTCCTGGTCGGGGCGGGGCATGCCCCGGCGCACGGACCGCTGCGACCTCCGCATCGAAGGGTCCGCCCGCCGGGGGTGCCTCGCCTGGGTTCCGGACTATGCCTTGCGGCCGGTGATCACGACGGTGTCCGCGCCGAGGGGCAGCCGTCCGGTGGGCTCGAAGCCCACCGCGCGGAACCACTGCTCGTACTCGGCGCCCGTGTAGACCATGCCCTCGCCGGAGGCGATGGTGTGGAAGTAGGCGGACAGCATCGCCGCCCGCTCGGGTCCGGTGCCGTCGTCGTCCTGGCGCGGGGTGACCACGTAGATCCGGCCGCCGGGCGGGAGGGCGCGGGCGGCCTTGGCGAGCAGTTCCTGGATCCGCTCGGAGGACCAGATCTCCAGGAAGTGGGCGAAGAGCACTCCGTCGCAGCCGGTCGGGAACTCGTCGTGGAAGGCGTCGAGGCTCACCGCCCGCACCCGGTCGGCCAGCCCGAGCTTCCCGATCTTCTCGTTGGCGGCGGTGGCCACGGAGGGCAGATCGGCGATGGTGATGCGCAGGTCCGGCCAGCGGTCGGCGAGGTTGGCGGCGTTGATGGCCGTTCCGCCGCCGATGTCCAGGAGGTGGCCGCACCCCGAGAGGTCCAGCTTCTCCCCCAGCTCGGCGCCCACGAGCCTGCTCACCGACGACATCATGGTGTGGAATGTGGTCTCCAGCTCGGGATTTTCGGCGAGCCGCCCGTAGAGGGTGGGCGCCGTTCCCGGAATTTCCCGCCGCAGACCGAGGTTGGTGTCTTCCTTGAGGGATTCACAGAACCAGGCCATCGCCCGGTAGATACCGTGCTGTTCCCAGGGAATGTTGGAGGCGGGCGCCTCGTCGAAGTTTGCGGTCAGCGGCTTCGAGAGCGGGGTGGTGTGGTAACCCTCGCCGTCCTTGTGCAAAAGCCCGAATACCGTACAGCCGAGAAGGAGGATGCGGGTGGGCTGCTCCTTGAGGTCCAGCCGTGCGGCGATCTCCCGCACGGCCAGACCGGGCTCCTTCTCCACCAGCGCGAAGAGCCCCAACTGGAATCCCGCGCTCAGGAACTGAAACCGATAGTGGGCCTTGTAGAGCCCTCTGAGCTCCACGTCTATCGGTACCTCGGTTTGCGTCATGCCCAACCCTTCTCTGACAAGGAGTCGTTCAGCCGACGGCACATCAGAGCACAAAATCCGAGGTGATTGTAACCATGTTCGAAGGTTTCAGGGGGCCGGAGTGCCTTTTGTTCTCCGGGCCCCGACGGGCAGCATCAGGGCCGTATACAGCACCAATGAAGCCCCGAGTCCGACCGCCCATCCATAGTCGGCGAGCGGCCGCAGAAACGGAATTAACCCTTCCTTGGGAAAAGGCCCTTTGCCGGGCTGGGAGGCGGAACCGCCCACCGCGAGCACACCGCCCACCACGAAGGCGACAACCGCCCGCCAGTTCCAGCCGGATGCATACCAATAGCGCCCTTTGGGCCGATACAGATCGGCCAGATCGAGAACGGTACGGCGAATGATCCAGTAGTCGGCGATCAGGACGCCCGCGACCGTGCCGAGCAGGCCGCCGACCACCCCGAGCCAGGTGAAGATGTACAGCTCGGGGGTGGAGGTCAGCTTCCAGGGGAAGATGAGCACCCCGACGATGCCGGTGATCAGCGCCCCGGTACGGAAGGTGATGAACTTCGGCGCGAGATTGGCCAGGTCATACGCGGGCGAGACCACATTGGCCGCGATATTGACCGAGACGGTGGCGATCAGCACCGTGACCAGTGCGAAGAGCAGGCCGAAGACATTGTCCGCCTTGCCCGCGAGCGCCACCGGGTCCCAGATCGGCTCCCCGTAGACCGCCTCGGAGCCGGAGGTCACGAAGACCGACAGCAGCGCGAAGGCGGTCATGGTGGTGGGCAGGCCCAGCGTCTGGCCCCACACCTGGGCCCGCTGCCCCGCGCCGAAGCGGGTGAAGTCAGGGATGTTCAGCGAGAGGGTGGACCAGAAGCCGATCATGCCCATGAGGGCGGGGAAGAAGACCGGCCAGAAGTCGCTGCCCCAGCCCAGCCGGGAGGGCTGGTCGAGCAGCGAGCCGAAGCCGCCCGCCTTGTCCGCGATCCACACCAGCAGGACCACGGCTCCGACGAGGACGAAGGGCGCGGCCCAGTTCTCGAAGCGGCGCAGGGTCTCCATGCCGCGGTAGATGATGGCCAGCTCCAGCACCCAGAAGACCAGGAAGCACAGCCACAGCGTCCAGGGGTAGCCGGCGATCTCCCCGGCCCGCTCCCAGCCGCCCCCGACGACCTTGCCCAGCAGGACGTAGATGCCCTGCCCGCCGATCCAGGTCTGGATGCCGAACCAGGCACAGGCCACGGCGGCGCGGATCAGCGCCGGGAGGTTGGCGCCGCGCAACCCGAAGGAGGCGCGGGCCAGCACGGGAAAGGGGATGCCGTACTTGGGCCCGGCATGGCCGGTGAGCAGCATCGGCAGCAGAACGACGACATTGGCGACGGCGATGGTGAAGACGGCCTGCTTCCAGTCCATGCCGAGCGCGACCAGACCGGAGGCCAGCGTCCAGGAGGGGATGTTGTGGGCCATGCCCACCCACAGCGCGGTGAAGTTGTAGGTGGTCCAGCGGCGTTCGGCCACCGGCACCGGGCGCAGGTCCTCGTTGCTGAAGCGGTTGTCGTCCAGGGTCACACCCGGCGGCAGCTCCACCCGGCCGTCGGGGTGGGAGGTGACCGGGTCCGGCTCGGCAGGGGGCGGTGCGGTAGCGGTCATGGGGACCCTCTTCGTTCGTACGGAAGGTGTCGGGGAGTGCGGAACGAACGAGGGCCGTGCGGGGCCCGGGTGCCGGCCGGTGGTGGGCCGGCCGGCGGATGTCGTGTTCGGGCGTACGGGTGTGGGCGCGCGGCTGAACGGTCAGCCGGTGAGCGCGGGGATGACCCGCTCGCCGTACGCGTCGAGCGTGCGCTCCTTCGCGTCGTGCATCGCGTAGACCGCGAACTGGTCGACCCCCAGGGCGCGCAGCCGCTCCAGCTTCTCGATATGCGCCTCGGCCGGGCCGAGCAGGCAGAACCGGTCGACGATCTCATCGGGGACGAAGGCCGTGTCCGGATTGCCGCTGCGGCCGTGGTGTGCGTAGTCGTACCCCTGCCGCTCCTTGATGTACGCGGTCAGCGACTCGGGCACGGCGCCGGAGTGCTCGCCATAGCGGGAGACCAGGTCGGCCACATGGTTGCCGACCATGCCGCCGAACCAGCGGCACTGCTCACGGGCGTAGGCCAGGTCGTCGCCGACATACGCGGGGGCGGCGACGCAGATGGTGACCGCGTCCGGATCGCGCCCGGCCTCGGCGGCGGCGGTGCGCACCGCCTTGACCATCCACTCCGTCAGGAAGGGGTCGGCGAGCTGCAGGATGAAACCGTCGGCCTTCTGCCCGGCCAGCGCGAGCGCCTTGGGGCCGTACGCCGCCATCCACACCGGCAGCCTGCTGTCCTCGATCCAGGGGATGTGCATCGGGCTGCCGTCCACCACGGCCTCCCGGCCCTCCGCCAGCTCGCGGATGGCGTCGATGGCCTCGCCGAGGCGGGCGAGGGTGTTGGGCTTGCGCCCGGCCACCCGCAGCGCGGAGTCACCGCGGCCGATACCGCAGACGGTGCGGTTGCCGTACATCTCGTTGAGGGTGGCGAAGGTGGAGGCGGTCACCTCCCAGGTGCGGGTGGACGGGTTGGTGACCATGGGGCCGACGATCAGCCGCTCGGTGCGGGCCAGGATCTGGCTGTAGATGACGAACGGCTCCTGCCACAGCACGGCGGAGTCGAAGGTCCAGCCGTGGCCGAAGCCGTTGCGCTCGGCGCGGCGCATCAGCTCGACGACGGCCGAGGCGGGTGGATCGGTCTGCAGGACGAGTCCGAAGTCCATGCTCGCTCCCTGGCTCAGCTGAGATACTGACAGGTGTCGCGGATGAGGAACTGGCCGTGCCCGGCACGCCCGGTGTATTCCCGCCGGTCGATGACGGGGACACCGCGCGACAGCACGGTCTCGACCTGCCCGGTGATCCGCTTGCCCTCGTACGCCGAGTAGTCGACGTCCATGTGGTGGGTCTCGGCGGACAGGGTCTGCTGGGCCACCGGATCGTAGACGACGATGTCGGCGTCGGTCCCGGGCGCGATGGTGCCCTTCCGCGGATAGAGGCCGAACATCCTGGCCGGGGTGGCGCAGGCGATCTCGATCCAGCGGCGGCGGGAGATATGGCCGTCCACCACGGCCTGGTGGAGCAGGTCCATCCGGTGCTCCACGCCCGGCATCCCGTTGGGGATCTTGGAGAAGTCGCCCCGGCCCAGCTCCTTCTGCCCGGTGAAGCAGAACGGGCAGTGGTCGGTGGAGACCACCTGGAGGTCGTTGGTCCGCAGCCCCCGCCACAGCGCGGCCTGGTGCTCGACGGGCCGAAGCGGTGTGGAGCAGACGTACTTGGCGCCCTCGAAGTCCGGTTCCGCGAGGTTGTCCGTGGACAGGAACAGATACTGCGGACAGGTCTCGCCGAACACCGGAAGCCCCAGGTCACGCGCCTGTGTCAGCTCCGCGAGGGCCTCCTGGGCCGATACATGGACGACATACAGCGGGGCGCCGGCCACCCGGGCGAGCTGGATGGCGCGATGGGTCGCCTCCGACTCCAGCAGCGCCTTGCGGACCTCACCGTGGTAGCGGGGGTCGGTCCTGCCCTCGGCCAGGGCCTGTTCCACCAGGACGTCGATGGCGATGCCGTTCTCGGCGTGCATCATGATCAGCCCCGCGTTGGCGGAGGCGCGCTGCATGGCCCGCAGGATCTGCCCGTCGTCGCTGTAGAAGACCCCCGGGTAGGCCATGAACAGCTTGAAGCTGGTCACGCCCTCCCCCACCAGGAGATCCATCTCCTTGAGCGCGCTCTCGTGCACATCGGAGAGGATCATGTGGAAGCCGTAGTCGATGGCGCAGTTGCCCCGCGCCTTCAGGTGCCAGGCGTCCAGGCCCTCGCGCAGGGAGTGGCCCACCGTCTGGATGGCGAAGTCCACGATGGTGGTGGTGCCGCCCCAGGCCGCCGCCCGGGTGCCGGTCTCGAAGGTGTCGGAGGCGAAGGTGCCGCCGAACGGCATCTCCATATGGGTGTGCCCGTCGACCCCGCCCGGGATGACGTACTTGCCGGTGGCGTCGATCGTACGGTCGGCCGTCCAGCCCTGGGCGTACGCGCTGTCGGACGAGGCGAGGGCGGCGACCTTCCCGTCCTCGATCAGCACATCGGCCAAGGTCTCCTCGGCGGCGGTGATGACCAGCCCGCCGCGGATCACGGTACGGGACATCAGCTCACGCTCCTTGCGGACCGGGTGCTCTTCAGAGCGGCCTCGAGGATGTCCGCGCCCTCCTCGGCCTCGGCCACGGTGAGGCTGAGCGGCGGGGCGATCCGCAGCACGCTGCTGTTGTGCCCGCCGCCCTTGCCGATGAGCAGCCCGCCCTCCCGGGCGGCCTCCAGAACGGCGGACGCGCCCTCGGGGTGCGGGTCGCCGGTGCCCGGTTCGACCAGCTCGATGCCGATCATCAGCCCCCGGCCGCGGACCTCGCGCACGGTGTCCAGACCGGCGCAGGCGGCGCGCAGCCGCTCGATCAGCAGCCCGCCGACCCGGCGGGCGTTGCCCTGCAGATCGTGTTCGACCAGGTGGGTGAGGTTGGCCAGACCGGCCGCCATCGTGATGGGGCTGCCGCCGAAGGTGGAGATGGAGTTGGCGCCCAGGCAGTTCATGACCTCGGCGCGGGCGACGACACCGCCGATGGACATGCCGTTGCCGATGCCCTTGGCGAAGGTGAGGATGTCGGGCGGCCCGGAGCGGTCGTGTGCCTGCCAGCCCCAGAAGTGGTCGCCGGTGCGGCCCCAGCCGGTCTGCACCTCATCGGTGATCCACAGGATGCCGTGCCGGTCGAGCACCTCGCGGAAGGCGGCGAACAGCCCGTCGGGCGGGGAGGTGAAGCCGCCGACGCCCTGGATCGGCTCGGCGATCAGCGCGGCGACATTGCCGTGCGCCTGGCCGAGGACGTCCTCGAGATCGGCGACGCACGCCTTGATGTACTCCCCGTCGGACAGCCCGGCGAACGGCCCCCGGGTGCGCACCCCGCCATGCACATACAGCGTCTGCAGCGGGGAGAGGCTGGTCGGCGACCAGCCGCGGTTGCCGGTGATGCCGACGGCCGAGAAGGAGCGGCCGTGGTAGCTGTTGCGCATCGCCAGGATCTGGTTGGAGCGGCGGTAGGTGGTGGCGAGCAGCAGGGCCGTGTCATTGGCCTCGGTGCCGGAGGTGGTGAAGAAGACCCGCGCGTCCGGGATGCCGGACAGCGTGGCGACCCGTTCGGCCAGGTCGACCATGGGCCGGTCGAGGTAGAGCGTGGAGGTGTGCAGGATCCGGCCCGCCTGCTCGCTGATGGCCTTGGTGACCTCGGGGAGGGCGTGCGCGGTCATGGTGGTGAGGATGCCGCCGAAGAAGTCGAGGTAGCGGTTGCCCTCGGCGTCCCAGACGTGGCGGCCCTCGCCGTGGGTGATCTCGATGGGGCGCTGGTAGTAGACGGCGAGCCAGTCGGGGAGCACGGCTTGGTGCCGTGCGTAAAGGGCCGCGTGGGGACCGCGGTCGGCATCGCTCCCGGCACCACTGCCGCTACTCATGGCATCGCTGCTGCTCATGGGTTCACCAGCCCCTCGTAGGCGTCGGGGCGCCGGTCGCGGTAGAACGCCCACTGCTGCCGCACCTCGTCGATCAGACCGAAGTCGAGGTCGCGGACGATCAGCTCCTCCTCCTTGTCACTGGCCACATCGCCGACGAACTGGCCGCGCGGATCGACGAAGTAGCTGGTGCCGTAGAAGTCGTTGTCGCCGTACTCCTCGGTGCCGACGCGGTTGATCGCGGCGATGAAGTACTCATTGGCGACGGCCGCGGCGGGCTGTTCCAGCTGCCAGAGGTAGGCCGACAGCCCGCGGGAGGTGGCCGAGGGGTTGTAGACGAGCTGCGCCCCGGCCAGGCCCAGCGCACGCCAGCCCTCGGGGAAGTGGCGGTCGTAGCAGATGTACACCCCGACCCTGCCGACCGCGGTGTCGAACACCGGCCAGCCCACGTTTCCCGGCTTGAAGTAGTACTTCTCCCAGAACCCCTTGACCTGCGGGATGTGGTGCTTGCGGTACTTGCCCAGATAGCTGCCGTCCGCGTCGATCACGGCCGCGGTGTTGTAGTAGAAGCCCGACTGCTCGAGCTCGAAGACCGGCACCACGATCACCATGCCGGTCTCCCGCGCCAGCTCCCGCATCCGCTGCACGGTCGGCCCATCCGGCACCGGCTCCGCCCACCGGTAGTGCTCCGCCTCCTGCACTTGGCAGAAGTAGGGCGCGTTGAACACCTCCTGGAAGCCAATCACCTTGGCGCCCTGCGCGGCCGCCTGCCGGGCGTACTCCTCATGCTTCGCGATCATCGATTCGGTATCGCCGGTCCAGGTGGCCTGGACGAGAGCGGCACGTACGAGGTTGGCCATGATCAGCTCCTCAACCTGTGTCTACGCACGTAGAATCCGGCTGTGAAGAACGTAAGAGCGCACTGACCACTCTGGCAATACCGCCGCCGTTACTCAACGAAGACGATCACGTTTCCTGTTTTGTCGGGTGGCGGGGTGGGGGCGATCGGGGCGAGGGCCGGTGGGTGGGTACGGGTTTCGCCTCGCGCCTTCGGCGCGATTGAGCAGCGGCGGCGGGGGCGCGGGCCGCGTCGCCGACCGCCGGGCCGTTGGGGGCAGGCGCCGGTAGCGGCACCTACGCCCGGAAGCCAGGGCGGCTGCCGGACCGCCGGGGGCGGGGGAATCCCCGCAGGGCGCGGGGCGGGCCCGGGTGGCGGCTCCCGTGGCCCGAGGCTGACCCATCCGGGCTAACGGCCCCTCGGGGTACCCCCCAAAAAAACGCTTGATCTGAAGCAACTAATTTGTCAAACGATTTCGAGAGGGGTACCCCAACCCCCTCCCTGCTGCCCGGCACCGCCCCAACCCCCTCCCAGCGGAGCCACCCACCGACCCGGCGCCCGGCAGCGGCGCCGCGCCCCCCCACCACCGCCGCCGCCGCTGCTCAAATGCGCCGAAGGCGCGAAACGGCGCCGCACCCAACCACCCCGACCAGCTCGAACGAGCCACCACCCGAGACCCACGCCCGGGCTCAGGCTCAGGCTCAGGCTCAGGCCAGACCGGGTACGCCCGGCAGCCCCGCAGCGCGCAACGCATGGGCTAGGTCGTGGTGACTGCTGGAGGACACGCCAGCGGCGACTTCGAGCAGCAGGGGCACCAACGTGGCGGGGTCCTCCGCCGCCGCCCGCGCCGCCTCCTCCGGCGTACGGGCCCGTACGAGCGCCTCCAGCAGAAACGCCGCCCCGCGAGGTGCGCCCGCCGCGAGGAGCGCCTGGGCGGTGTGGGCCACCTCGGGGGCGGGGCGGGAGACGCTCTGCCGTAACAGCCGCTCGCCGTCGTCCGCGCGGTCCGCCGCGACCAGCGCTTCGGCGGCTGCGGCGAGCCGTGTGGGCGGCAGACACGCCATCTCCCACAGCAGCGTGGACACATCGGCCCCGAGTCCGGCGCGCTCCAGCTCCTCCGCGAGGACGGGCAACCGTGGAGCGGGCCAGGCAGCGGCCTCGTAGAGCACGACATGGGCCTCGCCGGAGCGGCCCACCGCCCTGAGTCGGCCGAGCCGCGCGACGGCCTCCTGGGCGTCACGTCGCGTGTCGGCACGCTCCGCCGCTTCACGGGCGAGCCGCCGCCCGTCGTCCGCCGCCTTGTCCCGCTTACGGCGCTTGCCGCCACCCTCGCCGTCGTACGCCCCGGCGAACCGAGCACCGCGCGGAGTCGCGGGGACCTCCGTTCCGCTCTCCGCCAAGGGCGGGGCGGGTGAGGCCGGCGTCGGCGCCGCCGTACCCTCGCCTCCGGCCCCGGCAAACCGCGCCCCGCGCGGCCGAGGCCGCGCGGGGCCAGGGGCGGGAGCAGACGCGGCAGACGCGGGCTCCCCGCCCGGCGCGGGGGACCCGAAAGGCTCATCCGCGCGCGAATCCACACCAGACGCGGAGGCGCCAGCAGGAGTGCCCGGTGACGTGGGCCCCGCCATCGGGGCCACCGCCACAGCCTCCGCAGCGGCGCGGAACCCGGCCTCCGAAGCCGTCGAGCGCGGCGCCGCTCCCCGCTCCTCGACTCCGGCAAACCGCGCCCCGCGCGGCCGAGGCCGCGCGGGCCAGGGGCGGGCGCGGACGCTGTCGACGCGGGCGCCGAACCCTGCGCGACGGGCTCGACAGACGCGTCCCCGTCCGACCCCACAGCAGACGCGGGAGCACCCACGGAGGTGCCCGGCGGCCTGATCCCCGCCGGCGGGGGCAACGGCCGCGGCGCCAGGCCAGGCACAGTCGGCGTGGGCCCCGTCTGGACCGACGACCGGGGCACCGGGGCGGGCGCGGTCGGCGTGGGCCCCGTCTGGGCCGACGACCAGGGCACCGGGCCAGGCACGGTCGGCGTGGCCCCCGTCTGGGCCGACGGCCGGGGCGCCGGGGCGGGCGCGGTTGGCGTAGGGCCCGCGGTCGGGGCCGCCGCCGCGGGGGGCCCGGTCCCCGGGGCCGAGGGCCCGGAGGGACGGGGCGTGAGGGCGGTGAGGCGGGCGTGCAGTTCTTCGGTACGGGCCGTCGCGCGACGCCAGTCATCGTGGGCCCAGGCCAGCTCCGCGCCGAGGCGTTCGCGGTCGGCCGCGCCCTCGGTGGCGGATATCGCCGCCTGGAGGTCGCGTTCGCGAAGGGCGGCGTTCCGCTGCTCGCGGAGCATGCCGTCCAGACGGGTCTGGAGCGCCTCGCGGCTGCCGGGCCCGGTGTCGTGGGCCGCGACCGAGGCACGGTAGAGCGTCGAAGCGCGGGCCGCCGCCTCCTGGGCGGCGTCGGCGCCGCGCTGGGTGGAGAGGTCCTGCAGCAGGGACTGGACGACGTCCCACGGCGGCACCTCCAGGCCGTCCAGACAGGCCCGCAGTCCCTCGGGGTCGCGCAGGGCGAAGACGCCGTACCAGCCCGTCCCCGCGTCCAGCCGCCTCGCCAGGGCCCGCAGATATCTCGCGAACTCCTCGACCTCGGCCGGGAGTTGTCCGCTCGCCATGGCCCCCTCCCCTCCCCCTCGGACGATGCACGGCCCAAGGCCACGCATTCGACACCCTGCGTGTTACGGATTCGGTTACGGCTGCGCTACGAGCGCTTTTCCTGCTCCGCACACAACAGGCAAACTTGCAAGTTTATCTGTCGAACTCCTAGGGTGAGGGCATGGCCACGCCTGATCACCCGCCCACCGAGCCCGCCTCCCGGCCAGAGACCGGCCCTCGGCCAGAGACCGGGCCCCGGCCAGGGACCGGGCAACGCCCGGAGCCCGGCCCGCGGGCCGAGGAGCGCATCGCCGTCGACCTCGCCGCGGTCGTCAGCCAGCTGATGCGCCGTATGCGGGCGGCCTCCTCGCAGGGAGCGCTCACGCCCTCCCAGCGCGCGGTCATCAGCAGGCTGTACACCGAGGGGCCGACCACCACCGCCGCGCTGGCCCGCGCCGAGCTGGTGCGGCCGCAGTCGATGCGCATGATCCTGGCCACGCTGGAGGAACAGACGCTGGTCGAGCGGACCCCGCATCCCACCGATGGACGGCAGGTGGTCTTCTCGATCACCGAGCGGGGGCATGAGGCGATCGCATCGGTACGGCAGGCCAAGCAGAGCTGGCTGCTCGACGCGATCGACACCCGCCTGGACGCCGATGAGCGCCGCACCCTCGCCGAGGCCACCGATCTGCTCAAGCGGCTGGTCCAGGAATGACCGACACCGTGGGCAAGCCCGCCATACCCCCGGGGACCGGGGCGGCGGGCGCGAGCCCCGTCCCGGGCGAACCAGCCGGCTCCGGCGACACCGCCGACCCCTTCGGCCCCCGGCTGATGACCCCGCTGCTCATCGGCTCAATCCTCAACCCCGTCAACTCCACGATGATCGCCACCGGGCTGGTGGCCATCGGCCATGACTTCGGTGTCGGCGCCGCCCGGACCGCCTGGCTGGTCGCCTCCCTCTACCTCGCCAGCGCCGTGGGGCAGCCCGCGATGGGACGGCTCGCCGATCTGCTCGGGCCGCGCCGGATCTTCCTCTGCGGGCTGCTCGTGGTGTGCGCCGCCGGGCTCGTGGGCGCGCTGGCGCCCTCGTTCGGCTGGCTGATCGCCTCGCGCGTGCTGCTCGGCATCGGTACGTCCGCGGCGTACCCCGCGGCGATGGCGCTACTGCGCGCCCAGTCCGTCGCCACCGGGCGCGAGACACCGCGCCCCGTGCTCGGCCGGCTCTCGCTCGCCGCGCTCGGCAGCGCGGCGGTCGGGCCGGTGCTGGGCGGGGTGCTCACCGCGACGGCCGGATGGCGGGCGATCTTCGCGGTCAATGTGCCGCTGGCCCTCCTCGGCATCGCCCTCGCGCTGCGCTGGCTCCCCAGGACCCGGATGGCGAACGCGGACGGCGCGGACGGCGAGGACGCCGCGGCACGGACGGCGGGCGCGGCCTTCGATCCGCTCGGGATCGCGCTGTTCACCGGCACTCTCACCACCCTCATGGTCTTCCTGATGGACCTGGAGCGGCCCCACTGGGCGCTGCTGCCCGTCGTCCTGGTCCTCGCGGCGGCCCTGACCTGGTGGCAGCTGCGCCGTCCCCGCCCCTTCATCGATCTGCGGATGATCGGCCGCAACCACTCCCTCGCCCTCACCTACCTCCGCCATGGCACCGCGTACCTGGTCATCTACATGGTCATGTACGGATACGCGCAGTGGCTGGAGGAGGGCCACGGGTACTCCGCCTCCCGGGCCGGACTGATCATGCTGCCCATGTCGGCCGCGGCCGCCGTGTGCTCACTGCTCGGCGCCCGTACGAAGGGCATCTACGCGCCGCTCGTCCTCGCGGCCGTCCTGCTCGCCGCGGGGAGCGGGGTGCTGCTGCTCGCCGACGAGTCCACCCCGCTGCTCGCGCTGCTGCTGGCCGCGGTCCTCTTCGGGCTGCCGCAGGGGCTGTCCTCGACCGGCAACCAGGCCGCCGTCTACGCCCAGGCCCCGCGCGAGAGCGTCGGTGCGGCGGCCGGACTGCAGCGCACCTCGCAGTACCTCGGCGCGATCACCGCCGCCGGGCTGATCGGGCTCTTCTACGAACAGCGGGCGACCGCCCCCGGGCTGCACGGCATCGCCATGGTGGCGGGTGCGCTCAGCCTCGCGGTGCTGCTGCTGACCGCCACCGACCGGGCCCTGCGCGGCCGCGCCCGTACCCGCACCTGACCCCCCCTTACCCATACGACTCACAGGCCCACAGACCCACAGGCCCCCAGGCCCCCAGGCCCCCAGGCCCACAGACCCACAGACTCAGACCCGCCCCAGGAGGCACCATGTCCGCCACCACGCTCGACCCGAACACCGCCCTGGTCCTCGTCGACCTCCAGAAGGGCATCGCCGGACTGCCCACCGTCCACCCCACCGCCGAGGTCATCGAGCGCGGTGCCCGGCTGGCGGCCGCGTTCCGCAAGCGCGGGCTGCCGGTCGTCCTCGTCCGGGTCGTGGCCGGGGCGCCGGGCCGCACCGAAGCGCAGGGGGGCGGCGGGGGCGGGCAGTTCCCGGCCGACTTCGCCGACCTCGTGCCGGAACTCGGCCACGAGGACGGCGACGTCGTGGTCACCAAGCACACCTGGGGCGCCTTCCACGGCACCGACCTCGACCTCCAGCTGCGCCGTCGCGGGGTGACCCAGGTGGTGCTCGGCGGCATCGCCACCAGCATCGGTGTGGAGTCCACGGCCCGTGGCGCGTACGCGCACGGGTATCACGTGACCCTGGCGACCGACGCCATGACCGACATGGACGCCGAGGCGCACCGCAACAGCGTCGAGAAGATCTTCCCCCGGCTCGGGGAGACCGACTCCACCGACGCGATCATCGGCCTGCTGGGCTGACAACTGCTGGCTGAGAAGCCGCAGAGCCAGAACCTGGTCGGCGGGCGCCTGGATCGCACCCGAGCCCGCCGACCCACCGCGTCGGATCAGCGCTTCGGGCTGACCACCATCGCCGAGCCGCCGCCCCGCCGTTCCGTCTCGGCCGCGGCCAGCCACCGTCCGCCGGACAGCCGCTGCACACCGGTGGCCGCCCCGATCTCGGGGTTCTGCTTGAAGGAGTGGCCGAGCGCCTCCAGCTTGGCGCGCTCCGGGCCGTTCCACAGCCCCGGCTCCAGCTCCGTCTGGGCGGCGTTGCGCTGGCTGGCGCGCGGTGCGGCGATCGCGTCGACCAGCGGCATGCCCCGGTCGAGGTGGTTCAGCAGGGTCTGCAGCACGGTGGTGATGATGGTCGCCCCGCCCGGGGAGCCCAGCGCCAGCACCGGCTGGTGGCCGTCCAGCACGATCGTCGGCGACATGGACGAGCGCGGCCGCTTCCCCGGGCCCGGCAGGTTCGGGTCGTGGACGGCGGGGTCGGCGGGCGCGAAGGAGAAGTCGGTCAGCTCGTTGTTGAGCAGGAAGCCACGGCCGGGGACGGTGATCCCGCTGCCGCCGGTCTGCTCGATGGTGAGGGTGTAGGCCACGACATTGCCCCACTTGTCGGCGACCGTGAGATGCGTGGTGTTCTCGCCCTCGTACGTGGTCGGGGCGGCGTGGCCACGGGTGTCGCAGGAGCCGGGTGCGGACGGGCTGTTCGGGTCACCGGGCGGTACGGGGCTCTTGAGCACCGCGTCGTCCTTGATCAGGCAGGCCCGGGAGTCGGCGAACCGCTGTGAGGTGAGCCCCTTGGTGGGGACGTCCTCGGCGGCGGGGTCGCCGACCCAGCGGCCCCGGTCGGCGAAGGCGATCCGGCTGGCCTCGATATAACGGTGCAGATAGTCGAGGTCGCTGAGCTTGGAGAGGTCGGTCCGCTCCAGGATGTTGAGCGCCTCGGCGACGCTGGTCCCGCCGGAGGACGAGGGCGCCATGCCATACACGTCCAGACCGCGGTAGGCGGTCCGGGTCGGGGCCTGCCGCTTCGTTCCGTAGGCTCGCAGGTCCTCGGCCGTCAGATCGCCCGCGCGCACGACGCGCTGCGCCTTCGGGTCGACGGGCGGCTTGCGCACGGTGTCGACGATGTCGCGGCCCAGCTCGCCCTTGTAGACGGCGCCGACGCCCTTCTTGGCCAGCAGCGCGTACGTACGGGCGAGGTCGGGGTTGCGGAAGGTCGAGCCGACCTTCGGGAGCTCGCCGCCGGGCAGGAAGAGCTTGGCGGTGGCCGGGAAGTCCTTGAAGCGGGCCTGGTTGTCGGCGGTCTGCTGACGGAAGGTGCTGTCGACGGTGAACCCGTCGCGGGCCAGCCGCTCGGCGGGCCTGAGCACCTGCCCCAGCGAGCGGGTGCCCCAGTCCTTCAGGGCGTCGTTCCAGGTGGCGGGGGTGCCGGGGGTGCCGACGCTCAGCCCGCTGGTGACGGCGTCGGCGAACGGCAGCGGTTTGCCGTCCTTGCCGAGGAAGAGCTTCGAGTCCGCGCTGCGGGGCGCGGTCTCGCGGCCGTCGAGCGTGGAGACCTTGTGCCGCTTGGCGTTGTAGTAGACGAAGTAACCACCGCCGCCGACACCCGCCGAGTACGGCTCGGTGACCCCGAGCGCGGCGGCGGTCGCGACCGCCGCGTCCACCGCGTTGCCCCCGTGCCGCAGTACGTCGATCCCGGCCGCCGAGGCGTCGGCGTCCACGCTGGAGACCGCGCCGCCATAGCCGACGGCCACGGGCGTCTTGCCGGGAGCCGGCTTCGCGGTGTCGTCCTGCTCCTGCCCTGCGGCGCCGGCCGGGACGACGCCCAGCACCGCGACCATTCCGGCCGCGGCCGCCAGCGCGGGCAGTCGGCGCCGGACGGCCGCCGCGGACGCGCGGGTGGTGGACGTGGTTGACGATGCGGCTGGTCGTACGGCGTGCCCCATCCGTGACCTCCAAGCGAAACGACAGGGAGCGGAGCCTACCCGCGAGCCTCATGCCCACGACAGGGGTAGATCGCCGATCCGTCCCGCCATCCGTACATGTGTCCGTTCCCGCGTTCGTTCACCCGTACGCTCGAACGCGCACCCGATCGGCCGCTACGATGCGCGGCCATGACAGACACCCTGCAGGACCTGATCGCCTCCGCGGCGGCCCTGATCGTGGGCCTGGCCGCCGGCTGGGCCGTGCACTCGGCGTTCGGGCGCCGCAAGCGCGCCCGCGAGCAGCGCTTCTTCGGCCTGCCGGACGGTTCGGAGTGCGTGCTGGTCACCCACCGGGACAGCACCTCGGCCCACTGGAGCATCCCCCGCCATGACGCGCTCGCGCTGCTCGGTCTCGCGTCGGTCGTGGAGAACTGCGGGGCGCACACCGAAGTCGCCCCGCATGACACGGGGCTGCAGGGCTTCGGCGCGCGCACCGAGTTCTGCGTCGGCGATCCGACCGCGCACCGCAGGCTCGCCGCCCATATGACCAATCTACTGCCGGGCGTCACCGTGCACCCGGGGGACGACTCCGGCACGGACCGGGGGACGTTCACCATCGCCGGTACGCACTACCGCCCGGAGCCGGGCACGGTCGAGTATGTGCTGCTGGCCCGGCTGACGGCGGGCGACGACAGCCGGCCGGTCTTCCTGGCGGCAGGTCAGCGGCCGGTCACCCATCGCGCCGCCGTCCGCCATCTCGTCCGCAACCGCGCCCGGCTGGCCCGGAAGTACGGCACCCAGGGCTCCTTCTGTCTGCTGCTGAAGGTGGTCAACTCCCAGGCGTACGGCCCGGATCTGGTGGAGCTGGTCGCGGATGTGACCAAGCCGGCGACCACCTCGGTGGGCCCCCGCGCCGCCGCGAAGGCGGCCGCGAAGGACGATTGAGCCGGCCCTGAGCCACCGACTCAGCCGCGGACCCGGCCGAACAGGCGCGCCCCGCCCAGCAGACACAGCGCCGCCAGGGCCAGGGTGACGGCCGCCCCGACGGCGACCGTGGTGTTGGCGTAGTGCCCCAGGAACACCTGGCGCACCGCGTCGACCGTGTAGCGGAACGGCACCGCGCGCGAGGCGCCCTCCAGCCATCCGGGGGCCAGGGTCATCGGCAGCAGCAGGCCGGAGAGCAGCATCAGCGGCATGGCCGCCGTGTTGGCGATGGCGGCGAACTCCGGGGGTGTGCGGACGTTCATGGCCAGCCCGTAGGAGAGCGCGGACAGCGCCGCCGCGAGCACGGCCACGAACAGCAGGCCGATCAGCACACCGGGGAGCGGGGCGCGCAGCCCGAAGGCCAGGCCGAGCAGCACCAGCAGCACCGACTGGGACACCAGCTGGACGACATCGCGCAGGGTACGGCCGAGCAGCAGCGCGAGCGGGCTGACCGGGGTGACCCGCATCCGGTCCAGTACGCCGAGGTTGCGGTCCATCAGCAGTCCGAGTCCGACGTACGACCCGCCGAGCAGGGCGAGCTGGACGAGCACACCGGGGACCAGCGTCTGCCAGGACGATCCGCCGACGCCCATGTCGAGTCCGGTCAGCAGCGGGCCGAAGAGGGCGAGCAGGAGCAGCGGCTGCAGCATCCCGAAGAAGAGATTGGTCTTCGAGCGAAGCGTCGAGCGCAGACTGCGGCCGAAGACGATGCCGGTATGGGCGAGAAGAGTCATGAGAGGGCCTTGGATGCGTCGGATGTTGTGGCCGGCACTACGGGGTGTCCGGCGGACCACGCGACGGAGCCGCATGGCAGGGTCTTCGCCCCTGAACCCCGGGGCCTGGGGTCTGGGGCGGAGCCCCAGTTGTGGGAAGGGGCGGGGAGGGGAACAGCCCGCCGCAGGCGGCAAGACCCGCCGGCCCCCCTCAGATGGCGAGGGGTTGCTCGGCCGTGGACCGGCCGGTGATGGCGAGGAAGGCGTCCTGGAGGCTGGCGGCCGGATCGCCCGCATAGCGGCTCTTGAGCTCGGCGGAGGTGCCCTCGGCGACGATCCGCCCGGCGTCCACGACCACGATCCGGTCGGCGAGCGCATCGGCCTCGTCCAGATAGTGAGTGGTGAGGAAGACCGTGGTGCCGTGCTCGGCACGGACGCGCCGCACCAGGTCCCACAGCTCCGCCCGGCTGCCGGGGTCGAGACCGGTGGTGGGCTCGTCGAGGAAGAGCACCTCGGGCCGGTTGACCAGACCCAGCGCGATCTCCACCCGGCGCCGCTGACCGCCGGAGAGGGCGGCGGTCGGGCGGTCCATGAGCCCCGACAGGCCGAGCTCACCGGCGAGTTCATCGGCGCGCCCGGCCGCCGCGCCCCGGGACATCAGATGCAACCGGCCCTGGGTGACCAGCTCCTCGCGTACGGAACACGCGGGGTCCAGGCCGCCCGACTGGGCCACATAGCCGATCCGCCGCCGCACACCCGCCGGATCGCGGAGCAGATCGCGCCCGGCGATCTCGGCCTCGCCTCCGCTGGGCGGCAGCAGGGTGGTGAGCATGCGCAGGGTCGTGGTCTTACCGGCTCCATTGGGGCCCAGGAAGCCGAGGATCTCGCCGCGGCCGACGGTCAGATCGATGCCACGGACGGCGTACACGGGGCCGCTGCCCAGCGAGAAGGTCCGGGTGAGGCCGCGAACGCGGATGACGGATGAGGACATGCCCACGATCAGAGCACAACGCGCCCCAAACTTGCAATCGACTTAAAGTTAGGAAGTGAGCGCAAGTTTGCAACGGGCTACACTGACGGCCATGAGCGAAGGACTGCGGGAACGGCACAAGCGCCGTACGCGCCGACGGATCGCGGATGTGGCCACCGGCCTGTTCCTGGAGCGGGGCTTCGACCGGGTCACGGTCGCCGAGGTAGCCGCGGCCGCGGAGGTGTCCGTCAACACCGTCTACAACTACTTCCCGGCCAAGGAGGATCTGGTCCTGCCGCCCGACCAGGCGTCCCCGCGGCGGATCGCCGACATCGTGCGCGAGCGTCCGCCCGGCCGGTCCGCCGCCCAGGCGGTGCTGGACCGGCTGCGCGAGGAGGTGGCGCGCCGCGACCGCTCGCTGGGGCTGACCGAGGGCTTCGGCCCGTTCTTCGCGATGATGCGGGAGGCCCCCACGCTGGTCGCCCGGCTGGAGGAGCTCGGCCACCGGATGAACGACGAACTGGCCGCCGTGCTCGCCGAGGAGACCGGCACGGCGCCGGAGGATCCGCTGCCGCGTGTGGTGGCCGCCCAGATCAGCGGCTATCACTCACTCATCTTCGGCGAGATCGGCCGACGCGTCACGGCGGGCGAGCGCCCCGACGCCATCGCCGAGGCCGTGACGGAACTCCTCGACGCCATCGAGGAGATGCTCGGCGCGCCGATGCTCGGCTACGCCGTACGGGAGGAGCGACCGTGTTCCGAGTGACCATCCGCGGGGCCTTCGAGGAGCTGGGCGAGGACGATCGCGAGGCGCTGCGCAGCGCGGTCGACTCCTTCCAGGTGGGCTTCACCGAGGCGGGCACCTTCACCTGCGACCAGAGCCTTTCGGCGTTCACCTTCCGCTGTCAGGTTCCGGCGGAGGAGCCGGAGGACGGTGAGCGGGAGGCGACCGAACGGGCCATCGCGGCGCTGACCGCACAGGGGTACCCGCATCGGATCCTGCGGGTCGGCGTGACGGACATGCGGAACATCAAGATCCGCCGCAAGGGCGCACGACGCTGAACGCCCGCAAAGCGGGCGGCACTCGGGGACGGGCGGAGCCCCGCGCAGGGCACGCCCCAACGGCAGACGGCACTCAGCGGCAGACGGCCTCAGTGCGGGAATAAGAACGTGAGGCAGGCGGGACTCCCTCCGCGCGCGGCAAGGCTCCAGCGGGGGCGGCGCTCAGCGGCGGGGTAAGCCGTCAACCGCGGGCGGCACTTGCGGCGCACGGGACTCCGCATAGGCGGGGCCGGACCCTTGCGGATCCGGCCCCCGGATAGCGCCCCGGGCCGGGCCGGCCCCGGCAGCCGACCACGACCTCTATCGTTACCCATGCGTAACTTACCGTGCTATTACCGCCGGTAAACCCCCGAGTTACCGTCAGGTCACCAGCACCGGTGCTCCCCTGCCCCCACGGCACCCCCACCAGGAGCCACAGTGACCCCTGCCCGCAAAGCCCTGCGCCCCACGATGGCCGCGGCCGTCTCGGTGACCGTCCTGGCCGGCACGGCCTTCGGCCTCGCCCCCTCCGTCCAGGCCGCGGCACCGGCCCCGACCGCCGCCACGGCCGCCTCCTCCGACTCCGCCTCCTCCTCGGGCGTCTCCCTGCGGTTCGTCGACATCCCCGGCGACGGCGGCGTGAAGCTGGCCGCCAACGTCGTGGCCCCCGCGGACGCCGACGCCTCCCGCCGCCTGCCCCTCGTCGTGCTGCCCACCAGCTGGTCCCTCCCCCAGGTCGAATACCTCGCCCAGGCCAAGAAGCTCGCCGAAGCCGGCTATGTGGTGCTCACCTACAACTCCCGCGGCTTCTGGCAGTCCGGCGGGAGGATCGAGACGGCCGGGCCGCCCGATATCGCCGACGCGTCCAAGGTCATCGACTGGGCGCTGGCCAACACCCCCGCCGACCCCGACCACATCGGCATGGCCGGGCTCTCCTACGGCGCCGGGATCAGCCTGCTCGCGGCCGGTGCCGACCCGCGGATCAGGGCCGTGGTGGCCATGAGCGGCTGGGCGGATCTGGTCGGCTCGATCTACAGCGGCCGCACCCAGCACGCCCAGGCCGCCGGGCTGCTCGCCGGGGCCGGGGAGCTGACCGGCCGGCCCAGCGATGAACTCCGGCAGATCCTGGACGACTTCTTCTCCTCCGACCTCGCCAAGGAACCGGATCTGATCGCCTGGGGCAAGAAGCGGTCCCCCGCCGCCCAGCTCGACCGGATCAACGCCAATGGCGCGGCCATCATGCTGGGCAACTCCTGGGGCGACTCGATCTTCCCGCCCAACAGCTACGCCGACTTCTTCGAGAAGCTGACCGGCCCCAAGCGGCTGGAGCTGCGGCCCGGCGACCACGCCACCGCCGAGCTCACCGGACTGCTCGGACTGCCCAACACCACCTGGAGCCACGCCCGCCAGTGGCTGGACCGCTACCTCAAGGGCGAGCGCAACGGCATCGACACCCAAGCGCCGGTGCAGCTGATGTCCCGTACCGCGCGCGGCGACGACTACGAGGGCTACCCCAGCTGGTCGGCCGTCCCCTCCGAGCAGCGCCGCGTCCCGCTCGCCGGCACCGAGAAGATCACTGCCAATCACGACTCCGGTGCCAACGCCGGAACGGTGCTGCTGGGCGGCGCCCTCGACCAGTTCCTGAAGGTCCCGCCGCTGGCCTCGATCCCACTGCTGCCCCGGTCCCGCGCGGCCGTCTGGCAGACCGGAACCTGCGCGCGCGAGCAGCGCGTCCGCGGCACCGTGAAGCTCCACACCACCGTGACCAGCGACCGCTCGGACGGTACGGCGGTCGCGTATCTCTACGACGTGGGCCCGCTGGGCGTCGGCAAGCTCATCACCAACGCCCCGGTCACCTTCCATGACCGCACCCCGGGCACGCCGTTCAAAGTGGACCTGGAGCTGTTCTCCACGGCGTACGACGTCCCGGCGGGCCATCGGCTGGCGCTGGTCGTCGACACCGTCGACCCGCTCTACATCGAGCACAACCCCGACGGCGCCCATCTCACCTTCTCGTCCCCGGCCGCCGACCCGTCCTACCTCACGGTCCCGGTCCGCGACTGAAGCGGCTCAAGGGACGCAAGCCCTCCGGCCGCCCCGGTCAGCCGCGGGTGTCCCCCGGCATCGGGGCGGCCGGTTCGGCGGCGGCGACCTCGACCTGGCGGGTCTTCACACTGCGCCGCTCCCGCTTGGCCACCCAGTTGGCGAACCACGAGAGCAGCATGCACATCCCGATGTAGATGGGCGAGATCACCATGACCACCGGGATGAACGGCAGGTCGTAGTCGAGATTGGACGCGATCAGCTTTCCGGCGTGCAGAAACTCCTCATAGGTGATGAGGAAGCCGAGCGAGGTGTCCTTCAGGGCCACCACCAGCTGGCTGATGATGGCCGGCAGCATCGCCCGCACCCCCTGCGGCACCAGCACGGACGTCATGACCTGGGTCTTCCGCAGCCCGAGCGAGTACGCCGCCTCGCGCTGGCCGCGGTCCACCGAGTTCACCCCGGCCCGGAACACCTCGGCCAGCACCGAGCCGTTGTACAGCGTCAGCCCGGTGACGAGGGCGGGCAGCGGCTGGACCTTCAGCGCCACGAAGACGAAGAAGATCATCACCAGGACGGGCATCGCCCGGAAGAACTCCACCAGCAGCGTGGCCACCCAGCGCACCGGGCGATGCTCGGAGAGCCGCCCCGCGGCGAGCACTCCGCCGAGCACGAGCGAGAGGACCGCGGCGATCCCGAACGCCTTGAGGGTGCCCGCGAGCCCGTTCAGCAGCAGTTCCTGGATTCCCTTGTACTCAAACGGCATCCACTTGCGGTAGGTGAACTGGCCGGTGTGGATGAGGAGGTAGATGATCCAGCCGAGCAGGACCAGCAGCACGGCCGTCCCGGCCAGCGCGTAGATCCGGTGCCGGCGCCGGGTGTGCGGCCCGGGGGCGTCGTAGAGGGCGGTGGTCGAGGGGGCGATCATCGCTGCACTCCCCAGTGCCGCTCCAGCAGGAAGAAGATCGCGCTGATGGCGAGGGTGATGATCAGATACCCGGCGGCGATCCAGACGAAGGACCAGATGATGCTGTAGCCCCGCTCATTGAGGGGTTTGTAGGTGCCGAGCAGTTCGGTGACGCTGAACGACCCGGCGATGGCCGAGTTCTTGGCGAGCGCGATCAAGGTCGATCCGATCGGCGGGATGACCGAGCGGAACGCCTGCGGCAGCACCACCGCGCTCAGCGTCTGGTCGAACGTCATGCCCAGGCTGCGGGCCGCTTCGCCCTGCCCCACCGGCACCGTGTTGATGCCCGCGCGCACCGCCTCGCAGATGAACGCCGAGGTATAGCAGCCGAGCGCGATCACCGCGAAGACGGTGAACGGCAGCACCAGACCGAAGCGCGGCAGCCCCAGCATCACCGCGAAGAACAGCAGCGTCAGCGGGGTGTTGCGGAGCACCGTCACCCAGGCGGTGCCGAAGGCGCGCAGCGAGGCGACCGGCGCCACCCGGAAGGCGGCCATCAGGATGCCGAGCGCGAGGGCGAGCAGCGAGGCGTAGACGGTCAGCTCCACGGTGCCGAGGAAGCCCTTGCCGTAGAGCGAGAAGTTCTGGGTGAGCACGTCCATGGGAGGGCCTTCAGCCGGTGCGGTAGCGGTCGATGGGGGCGGCTTGGGGGCGGGCACACCGGAGAGGCCCAGGGTTGCCTCGTACGCCTTCCTCCAGTTGCCGTTGCGCTCATGGACCTGGATCGCGTCGTCCAGCGCGAAGCGCAGCGCGTTGTCCCGCTTGGGCACGCCGACGCCGTACGGCTCCTTGGAGAAGGGCCGGCCGACCACCTTCAGCTCCTCGGGGCCTTGGCCGCGTAGCCGAGCAGGATGGTGTTGTCGGTGGTCACCGCGTCGACCTGGAAGCTGAGCAGGTTGTCCACGCACACCGAGTACGTGTCGTACGCGACCGCGCGGGCCTTGGGGTAGTCGCGCTCGATGCGCTGCAGCGGGGTCGAGCCGGCCACCGAGCAGACCGTCCTGCCCGCGAGGTCGGCGGGGCCGTGGATGTCGTCCTCGTCGGTGCGCACCAGCAGCGACTGTCCGGCCATGAAGTACGGCCCGGCGAAGCCGACCAGCCGTTTGCGCAGCGGATTGATGGTGTAGGTGCCGACGTAGAAGTCGATCTGGCCGCTCTGCAGCGCGGTCTCGCGGTTGGCGGAGGCGATGGTCTGGAACCGGATGGTCTTCGGGGGGAAGCCGAGGGAGGCGGACATCATGCGGGCGATCTCGATGTCGAAACCCGAGTAGCGGCCGGTGGCCGGGTCCCGCTCGCCCAGATAGGGCTGGTCCTCCTTGACCCCGACGGTGAGATGGCCGCGGCGCTCGGCCCGGCGCCAGGTGGGCGAGGAGGGCAGCCGGAAGCCGGTCGCCACCTTGTAGGTGGGCAGCTTCTCGGTCCGGGGTCCCTTGGCGGGCGGGCTGCCCTCCTTGCCGCAGCCGGCCATGAGCAGCAGGGCCAGGGCCGTTGCGAGAGCGGCGGTCGCGCGGCGCAGCCGCCTCATGTCCGTCATCACCGGCTCAGTGCTTGAGGATCTTGGACAGGAAGTCCTTGGCCCGCTCGCTCTCCGGGGCCCTGAAGAACTCCTCCGGCGCACGGTCCTCGACGATCCGGCCGTCGGCCATGAAGACCACCCGGTTCGCGGCGGAGCGGGCGAAGCCCATCTCATGGGTGACGACGACCATCGTCATCCCTTCCTGGGCGAGCTGGCGCATCACCTCCAGCACCTCGTTGATCATCTCCGGGTCGAGGGCGGAGGTCGGCTCGTCGAAGAGCATCACCTGCGGATCCATCGCCAGCGCGCGGGCGATGGCCACCCGCTGCTGCTGGCCACCGGAGAGCTGGGCGGGGAACTTCCCGGCCTGGTCGGCGAGTCCCACGCGGTCCAGCAGCTCCAGGGCGCGCCGCTCGGCGTCCTGCTTCCCGCGGCGGCGGACCTTGGCCTGACCGAGCATCACATTGGCCACCACGGTCCGGTGGGCGAAGAGGTTGAACGACTGGAAGACCATGCCGACCTCGGCCCGCAGCCGCGCCAGCTCCTTGCCCTCCTCGGGCAGCGGCCGGCCGTCGACGACGATGGAGCCGGACTGGACGGTCTCCAGCCGGTTGATGGTCCGGATCAGGGTGGACTTGCCGCCGCCGGAGGGGCCGATGATCACGACCACTTCGCCGCGCCCGACGGTGAGCTCGATGTCCCGCAGAACGTGCAGCGCGCCGAAGTGCTTGTTGACGCCGTGCAGCTCGATCAACGGCTCACCGACGGCCATACCCGGCCCCACCCACCTTCCGCTGTGTCCCGGTCAGCGCAAGCTATCCGGGCAATCGCGGACTATCGGGTACAGACACGCATCGATGGGCGGATACCGCCCGACAGGGTCTATAGGGTATCGGCCCCGCCCCGGACCCCGCTCCTCAAACGCCGGAGGGGCTGGATACCCTCTACGCCTCGGCGACCTCTGCGTAGCGCCGGGAGAGTTCGGGGGCGCCGTCGGCGGCCCACTGCTGACCGGCCTCCACGACGTCCACCTCCCGGCCGGAGGCCAGCAGGACGACGGGCCGGCCGTTGGGCCACACCTGCCAGACGGCCCCGGGGACAGTGCGGACGATGACCGTGCCGAGATAGAGACCGGCGTCGTTACCGAGCCAGGGGAGCTCGTCCGGGTCGTCGCGCCAGCGCGGCGCCATCTGGTCGAGCGCCTCCAGGGAGGCTGTCGAGTCATCAAGTCCGATGCCCGCGGCCGCGGCCCGCGCGCGCAGCAGCTCGCATTCGGAGAGCAGTTGGGCGACGCCCTGGGGATCCTCCTCCTGGGCGCCCATCAGGGCCGTGCCCGAGACGGGGCCGCGTCGCTTGCGCCAGTTGCCCAAGAAGGAGATGTTCATACGACTCAGCGTGGCATCCGCGCCACCGGCGCACCACTGGGCGCGCGGTGTGAGCTGTGACCCGATGCTGGGAGGGCGGCGCGAACGCGGCGCGACGCGGCGCGAGACATGACCCGTTGCTTGTCTTGACGATACCCAGCCGTCTTTCTACGTTCTCCCCGCGCCTGTCGAATCGCCAAAGGGGTGCGGTGCTGTTGAAAGGGAGAGCGCGCGCAGGCCCTGAGACTGCGATCGATATGCGGCTACCGCCGCGCGAAGGGCTGAGCACGGTCGACCGTCGACAGCGGGGCACCTCCCAGCGGTAGCTGGGGGAGGCATAGGCGCCCCGGAGGCAATCCAAACCGTAGATGCCGTCAGGTTGGTTGCGAGAGGGGACACTTATGCACGTCGCGAGAGCCTGGACAGCCGCCGGGATCGTCGCGGGAGGTGTCACTCTCGTACTCCTCGCGCCTTCCTCCGCCGCACCGGCCAGTGTGCCGACCCAGGCGACCCGGCCGACCCGGCCGACCCATAAGCCGCTCCCTCTGGAGCGGCTTTTCGACAACCGGGCGGTCAGCGATGACGCCCGGCCGGGTGGCGCCGACTTCGACGGCGCGGGCTCCTCGCTCTCCGCACAGGATCTGCGGGCCGCCGGCTGGACCCCGGGGCGTGACATCGCCCTGGACGCGGCGCGGCTGACCTGGCCGAGGAGCGCGGGGGCACGGCCCGACAACGTGATCGCCGACGGACAGGCGGTGCGGCTGCGCGGGCGGGGCGAGGCGCTGACCTTCCTGGTGGCGAGCAGTTCACCGGACGGGCCCGGCGCCGGGGCGAGCGGTGTCGGCACGGTGCGCTACCGGGACGGGTCGAGCCGTCCGTACACGCTGAGCGCGCCGGACTGGCGGGCGGGCCCCGCCGCCACCAAGGCCGTCGGGCTCCCTCATCTCAACACCGCCGCCGGGCAGCGGCAGGAGACGGCCCGGCTGTACGCGGTGACGGTGCCGCTGGAGCGTGGCCGGGATGTCGCCTCGGTGGTGCTGCCGAGGGATCCGGGCCCGTCCGCCGACCTCCATGTCTTCGCCGCGTCGCTGCGGCAGCCCGCGGACGGCTGGACGGGGAGCTGGGCGGCGAGCACCGCCGGGTACACCAAGGTCGGGCCGTGGACCGATCAGACGCTGCGGCTGGTGGTGCACACCAGCGCGGGCGGGCCGAGGGCCCGGGTCCGGATGGAGAACACCTTCGCCGCATCGCCCGTGGAGATCGGCCATGCGACGGTCGCGCTCCAGGCGAGCGGCGCGGCGGCGCGGGGCGTACCGGTGCCGCTGACCTTCGGCGGGCGGCCGGGGACGTCGGTCCCCGCGGGCGCGCAGGCGTTCAGCGATCCGGTGGACTTCCCGGTTCCGGCGGACGCCAATCTGCTGGTGAGCATCCATCTGCCGGGTCCGGTCGCGGCGGTGCCGGTGCACAGCCAGGCCACCCAGCGGTCGTATCTGAGCGCGGCGGGCAGCGGTGACCGAACCGGTGAGCCGGGCGCCGAGTCCTATACCAGCACCCTCACCACCTGGCCGTTTCTGACCGGGGTCGATGTGCGGGGCGGGCCGGGTTCGGTGGTGGCGCTCGGCGACTCGATCACCGACGGCACCAAGTCCACCAATGACGCCAACCGCCGCTGGCCCGATGTGCTCTCGCGCCGGCTGCGGGGGCAGTCCGAGATCCCGGCGTACGGCGTGCTCAACGCGGGCATCTCCGCCAACCGCGTGGTCGCCGACCGCTATCCGGGCGAGGGCGTCTCCACGGACACCGGCGGGGTCAGCGCACAGCACCGGCTGGAGCGCGATGTGCTCGCCCAGACCGGGGCCCGTACGGTCGTCGTCTTCCAGGGCATCAACGATCTGCGCTGGGGCAGCTCGGCCGAGGAGCTGATCGCGGGGCTGCGGTCGCTCGCGGCGCGCATGCATGAGCGCGGGCTGCGGGTGGTCGGGGCGACCATCGCCCCGTGCGAGGGCGAGTCGCTGTGCACGCCGGACGCGGACGCGCGGCGCTCGGCCGTCAACGCCTTCCTCCGGGACAGCGGCGGGGTGTTCGACGCCGTGCTGGACTTCGACGCGGTGGTGCGGGACCCCGAGCATCCGGCGCGGATCCTGCCCGCCTACGACAGCGGGGACCATCTGCACCCGGGGGACGCGGGGTTGCGGGCGATGGCGGACTCGATCGACCTGCGGAAGCTGGTGGGGTAAGGGGGCGCCTCGGGGGGCTCCCGGATAAGCGGGCGCCTCGGGGGGCTCCCGCGCAAGGGGACGCCTCGGGGGGCCTCCCGTGTAAGGGGACGCCTCGGGGGCCTCCCGTGTAAGGGGACGCCTCGGGGGCGCCCGCGCAAGGGGACGCCTCGGGGGGCCTCCCGTGTAAGGGGACGCCTCGGGGGGCCTCCCGTGTAAGGGGGCGCCTCGGGGGGCGCCCGCGTCAGGGGGCTCCCCGTACAGCGCGTCCCCCGGGTCACACCTCCAGGTCGACGACGACCGGGGCGTGGTCGGAGGCGCCCTTGCCCTTGCGCTCCTCGCGGTCCACATACGCGTCGCCGACCGCCTTGGCGAACACCTCGTTGCCGTAGACCAGGTCGATCCGCATACCGCGGTTCTTGGGGAAGCCCAGCTCCCGGTAGTCCCAGTAGGTGAAGGGGCGGTCGTACTTCAGCGGCCGCGGCACCACGTCCGACAGCCCGGCCTCGCGCAGCGCCGCCAGGGCCTCGCGCTCCAGGTCGGTCACATGGGTCAGCCCGTCGAAGGCGGACCGGTCCCAGACGTCCTCGTCGGTCGGCGCCACATTGAAGTCGCCGAGGACCGCGAAGGGGCGCTCACCGGCCGCGTCCCCGGCGACGGTCGTGCGCAGCGCCTCCAGCCAGCGGAGCTTGTAGTCGTAGTGGGGGTGGCCGATCTCCCGGCCGTTGGGCACATAGACCGACCAGAGGCGGACCGGGCCGCAGGTGGCGCCTATCGCCCGCGGCTCCTGGCCGCCGTCGTAGTCCGGGCCGCCGGGGAGGCCCACGGTGACGTCCGTGAGACCGGCCTTGGAGATCAGCGCCACTCCGTTCCACCGCCCGGTGGCGTTGACCGCGGCCTCGTAGCCGAGCTCGCGCAGCGGCTCGTAGGGAAAGGCGGACTCGGCGCACTTGGTCTCCTGGACGCACAGGACGTCCGTGCCGCTGCTCTCCAGCCAGGCGAGCAGCCGGGGCAGCCGGGCGGTGATCGAATTGACGTTCCAGGTCGCGATGCGCATAGGGGACAACCTACATCCCGGCTATGACAGCCCGCCCGGCCCGCACAGGGCGCCGCTCCCCGCCGGGCCCCGGCCCTCAGAGGGTGAGGGATTCGCCCGGTGTCAGCCGCAGGTGCTCGGCGCCGCCCGTGCCCGGTCCGTCGGGACCGAGCATGCGGCCGTAGACCATGTGCGCGAGGTCGGACAGCAGGGCGTCGTGGATGTCGACGGCCCGGCGCGGGTCGACCGCGCGGAGGTAGTCGAGGACCTCGGCGAGCTTGTTCCAGGGGGCGTGCACCGGCAGCATCAGGGTGTCCACCCGCCGCCCGGCGGGCTCGGTGAGCGCGTCGCCGGGGTGGAAGAGCGTGCCGTCCACCAGATAGCCCACATTGGTGATCTGCGGGATGTCGGGATGGATGACGGCGTGCAGCTGGCCGTGCACCTCGATGTCGAATCCGGCGGCGGTGAAGGTGTCGCCCTCCCCGACGGTGTGCACTCGCCCGGGGAACGCCGCCGAGATCTGGCCGGAGACGCTGGCGAGCGTCCAGATGTGGGCGGCGGGGTTGGCGTCGAGCGCCGTGCGCAGCCGCTCCTCGTTGAAGTGGTCGAAGTGCTCGTGGGTGACGAGGATCGCGTCCGCGCCGACCGCGGCGTCCTCTTCGCTGAAGGTCCCGGGGTCGATGACGAGCGCCTGCCCGTCCTTCTCGATCCGGACGCAGGCATGGCCCTTCTTGGTGAGCTTCATGGAGATCATTGTGCTACCGGGACCCCTCCTGGCCGTACTAAGCGAGTCGGAGGAAGTCCGCTACGGTTCGGCAGCGCCCCGAAGGGGCGCGGGGCTGTATCGATATCGGCTCCGCCGCGGGGCGCGACCAGCCACGGCGGCGCCGCCGATGGCCAACGACGCATCGCAGCACTTCCAGCGGAGCGCTAGCCCTCCGGGCTCGTCTCCTCGCGGATGATGCGCTGGGCCACGGCGAAGGCGGAGTTCGCGGTCGGCACCCCGCAGTAGACGCCGGTGTGCAGCAGCACCTCCTTGATCTCGGTGGGGGTCAGCCCGTTGCGCAGCGCGGCGCGGGTGTGGAAGGCGAGTTCGTCGAGGTGGCCGCGGGCGGCGAGGGCGGTGAGGGTGACCACGCTGCGGGTGCGCCGGTCGATTCCGGGCCGGGTCCACACCTCGCCCCAGGCGTAGCGGGTGATGAAGTCCTGGAAGTCGCCGGTGAACTCGTCGGTCAGGGACTGCGCTCGGTCCACATGGGCGTCGCCGAGCACTTCGCGGCGCACCTTGATGCCCTGGTCGTACGCGTCGGAGCGGACGTCCACCAGCGGCTCGGGTACGTTGTGGCCGTACTCGACGACCTCGGCGCCGGGCGGCATGGGCGAGAGCACGGGCTTGAGCGGGGGCGCCGGGATCGCGGTCATCCCGGTCGGGTGGTCCGGGGACTGCCAGGAGCTGGAGAAGTGGCGCACCAGCAGATCGGTGACGGCCATCGGCTGTTCGACGGGGGTGAGATGGGAGGCGCCGGGGACGAGCGCGAGCCGGGCGTCGGCGATGCCGGCGACCAGGACGCGGGCGTCGGCGGCCGGGGTGACCTGGTCGTCGGCGCCGACCACCACGAGGGTGGGGATGCCGATCCGGCTCAGCTCGGCGCGGATGTCGAAGGCGGCGAGGGCCTCGCAGGCGGCGATGTAGCAGCCGGGGTCGGTGGTGCGGACCATCTGGACGGCCCAGTCGACGATGGCGGGCTGCGAGGCGGCGAAGGCGGGGGTGAACCAGCGCTCGGGAGTGGCGCGGGCGATCGGGTCGAGGCCGTTGGTGCGGACCACGACGCCGCGCTGCCGGAAGGAGTCGGCGGTGCCGAAGCGCGGGGAGGCGGAGACGAGAGCGAGTGAGCCCACTCTCTGGGGATGTCGGAGCGCGAGTTCGGCGCCGATGGCCCCGCCGATCGAGCAGCCCGCGTAGCCGAAGCGCTCGACCTCGAGCTGGTCGAGGGTGGCCAGCAGCCGGGCGGCGAGCTCGGCCACGGAGGGGGCCGGATGGGCGGGCGCGCCGCCGTGGCCGGGGAGGTCGAAGCGGAGGACGCGCCAGTGGCGGGACAGCTCGGGTATCTGGCGGTCCCACATATGCCAGGTGGTGCCCAGCGACGGTCCGAGGACGAGCACGGGCCCGTCCTCGGGTCCGTCGGTCCGGTACTGAAGTGTCTTCGTCTCGCTCACCCGAAAACGGTATCCGACAGAGGCGGCGGGGTTTTCGGGCGTGATGCACCCAGGATGTGAAGGACCTACGGAGTGACCGTGGAGACCACGTAAACCTTGGGATGCGCCGGATTGTCGAACTTGACCGTGATCCTCAACTTGGGTTGCGGATCCTTCTGCTTGAGCTCCATTCCCGCCCAGTCGTGACCAGCCTCCCCGACCTGCCAGCCGACCTTCTTCGCCTGGTCGCCGGTGATGGTCACCTTGCCCTTGTCCAGGGCGGAGCGGCCGGCGCCGATCCGGTGCAGGAAGGAGTCGAGTCCGTCGCGGTCCGTGACGAACTGCACGTACAGCGAGCTGACCTTCCAGGAGTTGGTCTCGTAGAACGCGACCTTCTTGGAGTGGGGCGGCACCGGCACGTCGTATATGCGCCGCTGCACCCGGGTCGGATAGCCGGCGCTGAGGCCCTTGGCCGACGCCGCCTCCGCCTTCTCCTCACCGCCGTTGCGGCTCTGGATGGCGGAGATCACCAGATAGCCCGCCGGGATCGCGATCAGCAGGAAGACGATCACGGCCTTGAGCCAGCGACGGGACGGACGGCCGCCGCCGGACGTGGACCCGCCGGGCGTGGAGCCACCGGACGTGGGCCCGTCGGGGTGTCTGCCGTCGGCGGCGGGAGGCATCGGGGCGCCGGGGCGCTGCTCGGCGGCGGTCATTCGCGGCCTGCCTGACCTCGCGGTGCCAGCCGCAGCGGGGAGGAGGACCCGGCGCGCTCGTACCGCTCGACGCGGCGGCGGTTGGCGCGGCGGAAGCGGCGGGCCACCAGCCGGGCGAGGTCGGCGGCGCCGACCATTCCGGCCTCGGGGCCCAGCTGCGCCTTGACGATCCGGGCCTCCGGCCGGTACCCACGGCCGGTGAGGGTGCGCCGGAAGGCGTCCCGGGCGGGGCCGATCAGCAGATCGTCGGCGGCGCTGACGCCGCCGCCGATGACGAAGCAGGAGGGGTCGAGGGCGGCGGCGAGATTGGCGATGCCGACGCCGAGCCACTGGCCGATGTCCTGGAGCAGTTCGACGCACATGGCGTCGCCCTGGCGGGCCAGTTCGGTGATCAGCGGCCCGGTGATCTCCTGGATGTTGCCGCCGACCCGGTCGGTGATCCCGTACGCCACCGGCGATTCGGCGGCGGCCAGTTCGCGGGCCTCGCGGACGAGGGCGTTGCCGGAGCTGTACTGCTCCCAGCAGCCGCGGTTGCCACAGGGGCAGCGGTGGCCGGCCGGGACGACCTGCATATGACCGAACTCCCCCGCGACCCCGTACTTGCCGCGCTTGACCTGGCCGTCCTCCAGGATCGCGCCGCCGATCCCGGTGCCGAGGGTGATCATGACGAGATGGTCCTCGCCGCGTCCGGCGCCGAACCGCCACTCCGCCCACGCCGCCGCGTTGGCGTCGTTGTCGACCATGACCGGGACGTCGAGCCGCTCCGCGAGCCGGTCGCGCAGCGGTTCGTTGCGCCAGGACAGATGCGGGGCGAAGAGCACCCGGTTGCGGTCGGCGTCCACCCAGCCCGCGGCGCCGATGCCCACGGCGTGCACATCGTGCCGGTCGGAGAGGTCCAGCACCAGTTCGGTGATGGTGTCCTCGACGACCTTGGGGCTCTTGGACTTGTCCGGGGTCTCGGTGCGCAGCTTCTCGAGGATGGTGCCGTCGGCGTCGACCACTCCGGCCATCACCTTGGTGCCGCCGATGTCGATGCCGACCGTGGGCACCCGGGGCGCGCTGAGATGCGAGCGGCGCTCACGGGTGCCGACGGTCCGCAACACGGTGGCCCGGGCCGAGCCCCGGTGCACTCGTTCGCGGTAGATGCTCATCGGCCGGCCCCCTCGCCGGTGTGGGGGGTACGGTCACTGCGGGTACGTGCTCGCAAGAGTTCGTCGTCCCTGCGGGGGTATCGGGAGGCCGCGCGGCCTCGGGTGCGTCGGTCGTGGCGGGTGGGGCCCGCCGTGCGATTGTGCCTCACCCGCGCCTCACGCCGCATGGCGAGCCTACGGCGCGCGGCCCGCCAAGGGGCCGGGACACGGCCGTCGGCCCGGCCGCTCAGCCCTTGGCGACCCCTTCCGAGAGATCCGGGGCGGGGGTGCGGGCCAGTTCATGGCTGAGCTGTTCCAGCTCGCTGCCGCCCGCCATCTGCCGGGTGAGCTCCTCCAGCGCGATCTCGTCCTTGGCGTGGCTGCCCGCCATGGCGCCGCGCTTGAGCAGCACGAAGCGGTCGCCGACGAGATAGGCGTGGTGCGGGTTGTGGGTGATGAGGACCACGCCGAGGCCCGCGTCCCGGGCGGCCGCGACGTACTTGAGCACGACCCCGGACTGCTTGACGCCCAGCGCCGCCGTCGGCTCGTCCAGGATCAGCACCTTCGCGCCGAAGTGGACGGCGCGGGCGATGGCGACGCACTGGCGCTGCCCGCCGGAGAGGGTGCCGATGGGCTGGTCCACATCGCGCAGATCGATGCCCATGCGCAGCAGTTCACGGTGGGTCGTGGCGCGCATCGCCTCCACGTCCAGCCGCCGGAGCGGCCCGCGACCCCTGTGGATCTCGGAGCCGAGGAAGAAGTTCCGCCACACCGGCATCATCGGGACCACGGCGAGGTCCTGGTAGACCGTGGCGATGCCGCGGTCGAGGGCCTCGCGCGGGGAGCCGAGCCGGGTCTCCTCCCCCTCGATGGTGAAGCTGCCGCCGTCGTGCTGGTGCAGCCCCGCGACGATCTTGATGAGGGTGGACTTGCCCGCGCCGTTGTCGCCGAGGACGCAGGTGATCTCCCCGGCGTGCACCTCCAGCGAGACGCCGTCCAGCGCCTGGACGTTGCCGTAGTACTTGCTGATGTCGCTGAGCGCGACCAGAGGCGTCCCGGATGCCCGAGATGTCTGGGACGTACTCATTTGCTCTCCTCCGCCCGCTTGCGGACCCACCAGTTGAGCAGCGTGGCGAGCAGCAGCATCGCCCCGAGGAAGAACTTGAACCAGTCGGCGCCCCACTGCGCGTACACGATGCCCTTGTTGGTCATGCCGAAGATGAACGCGCCGACGGCCGCGCCGACCGCCGAGCCGTAGCCACCGGTCAGCAGACAGCCGCCGATGACGGCGGCGATGATGTAGAGCAGCTCATTGCCCACGCCCTCGCCGGACTGGACGACGTCGTAGTTGAACAGCAGATGCTGGCCGGAGATCCAGGCGGCCAGCGCGACGCCCAGATAGAGGCCGATCTTGGTGCGCTCCACCGGTACGCCGACCGCGCGGGCCGCCTCCTTGGCGCCGCCCACCGCGAAGATCCAGTTCCCGGCGCGGGTGCGCAGCAGGATCCAGGTGGCGAGCGCGATCAGGGCGAACCACCACAGGACGGTGATCTGCACCTCGACGTCCCCGATGGTCAGATGCGAGGCGAAGACCTTATGGGCGGAGGGGAAGCCCTCCATGTCGGCGATGCTCTTGGTGGAGACGGTGTCGCTGATCAGCTTGGTGAAGCCGAGGTTGCAGCCCTGGAGGATCAGGAAGGTGCCGAGCGTGATGATGAAGCTCGGCAGGTTGGTGCGCACCAGCAGATAGCCGTTGAAGAAGCCGATCGCGAGGGTGGCCAGCAGGGACACCCCGGCGCCGACCCATACGTTCGCCGTCATCTGGTACGAGAACATCGACGAGATCAGCGCCGAGCTGGTCACCAGGACCCCGGTCGACAGGTCGAACTCCCCGCCGATCATCAGCAGCGCGACCGGCACCGCCATGATCCCGATGGTCGAGGACGCGTACAGCACGGTGCTGAAGCTGGACCACTGGAGGAAGGCCTCGGCGACGATCGAGAAGAAGACGAAGACGGCGACGGCGCCGACGACCGCACCCAGCTCCGGCCGCCCCGCGAGCCGGCGCGGCAGCGAGCCGCGCACCGGCTGCCGGCTCGCGAGTTCCTCGACGGGCGGTGCCTCTGCGCTCATCGGGTGCCCCGCTTCGTGTACGACGCGAGCTCGGCGGCGTCGTCCTTGGTGATGATCTGCGGACCGGTCAGCACCGGCTTGCCGCCGCCGAGCACATCGGCGTTGTAGCGGTTGAGCCACAGCAGATCCACGGCCTCATAACCCTGGAGGTACGGCTGCTGGTCCACGGCGAAGCCGAGCGTGCCGTCCTGGAGCGCCGCGGCTACCTTGGCGTTGAGGTCGAAGGTGTCGATCTCGGCCTTGCTGCCCGCCTGGTCGGCGGCCTTGGCGGCGGTGTCCGCGAACGGCGCGCCGAGGGTGAGCACGGTGTCGATGCCCTTGTCCGACTGCAACTTGGCCTCGATCGAGGACTGCACATCGGGCATGTTGGTGCCCTCGACGTAGATCTTCTCCATCTTGCCGTCGAAGGTCTTGGCCGCGCCGTCGCAGCGCTGCTCATGGCCGACGTTGCCCTGCTCGTGGAGCACGCACAGGGCCTTCTTGCGGTCCCGCTTGTTGAGCTCGTCGCCGACGGCCTCGCCCGCGATGGTCTCGTCCTGGCCGACGTGGGTGAGCGCGCCGAACGCCTTGGACACCTCGGAGCCGGAGTTGACGGTGATCACCGGTATCCCGGCCTTCTGCGCCTTCTTCACCACGGCCTTCATGGCGTCGGGCTTGGCGAGGGTGACGATCAGGCCGTCGACCTTCTGGTCGATGTAGGACTGGACGAGCTGGGACTGCTCCTTGCCCTCCTCGTTGTGGGCGTAGAGGAACCGGATGTTGTCCTTGACCGCGGCCTGCTTGGCGCCGCTCTGGACGATGTCCCAGAAGGTGTCGCCGTCGCCGGAGTGGGTGACCATCGCGAAGGTCCACTTCGGGGTGTTGACCGCCGCCCGCCCCCCGGCGGCCGCCTCCCTCGCGGCCCGCTCCTCGGCACGCTTGCCGCCCGTACTGCTGCAGCCCGCCAACACCGTACCCAGCACCGCCGCCAGCACGGCGGCGGTCATCGCACGTGCCCCTCTCCGCACCTTCGCCACGAAGACCCGCCCTTCTCACTGTGTGTTCGTCCCGCTGTCACCTTCGCGGCCGGGTACCGCATGATCGGCCCGGCCGCCGCCAAGTATCCGTTACCGGCCCTCGCCGGGGCCTGCGGGGTGCTCGGCGGCTCCGCGTACGGTGAAACCCGTGGCGGGCCCGTGCCCGTCCGGCTGGAGGACTTGTAGCGGGGGACGCGGGACACGTCAAGGACAGCGGCGGGGTACGGCCGGGGCGACGGCGGCCGGGTACGGCGGGAGCGAAGGGCTCAGGGGCGTACGAGGAGCTGGAATTCGAAGGCGTAGCGCGAGGCCCGGTAGGTGTGCGAACCGAACTCCACGGCCCGGCCGGTGTCGTCGTAGGTCGTACGCTCCATGGTCAGCAGCGGCGCGCCCTCCGGCTCCCCGAGCTGCTCCCCCTCCTCGGCGGTGGCCGCGCGGGCGCCGACCGCCTGGCGGGCGCTGTGCAGGGTGATCCCGGCCGCGCGCATCAGCCGGTAGAGCCCGGTGTCCTCCAGCTCGGCGCTGTCCAGCTTGAGCAGGCCCACGGGGAGGTGGTTGCGCAGATGGGCCATGGGCTCGCCGTGCGCCAGCCGCAGCCGCTCGATCAGCACCACCTCGGCACCCTCGGAGAGGCCGAGCGCGGCGGCGACCTCGGCGGTCGCGAGCTCGGTCGTGTTCCGCAGCACCTGGGTGGCGGGGCGCTGACCGGCCGCCTCCAGGTCGTCGTAGAGGCTGCTCAGCTCCAGCGGGCGCTTGACCTGGCTGTGCACGACCTGTGTGCCCACGCCCCGGCGGCGCACCAGCAGCCCCTTGTCGACCAGGGACGAAATGGCCTGCCGGACGGTGGGGCGGGACAGCCCGAGCCGCCCGGCCAGCTCGATCTCATTGCCCAGCAGACTCCCGGGGGCCAGCCGCCCCTGCTCGATCGCCGCCTCGAGCTGCTGGGACAGCTGGAAATACAGCGGGACCGGACTGCTGCGATCGACGCTGAGCTGGAGCGCCTCAGCCCCGCCCGAAGAGTCTTCTTCCTCCATAGCCACGGGGCGAGGGTATCCGGATGAGCACATGACGGGAAGTCGTGAAGTTCTGTTGTCCGGACAAACTACGCACAGTCGACCCGCCGGGGCCGACAACGCTGTCAGTCGGCACGCCGCGCCGAGGGGCCGTCCTGCCTCCTACGGGGCCTGCTCGCGCAGCCGGGCGGCGGACCGGGCCAGCCGTATGGCGCCGACCACCGGCAGGGCGAGCGCTATCAGGAGGGAGGCCACGAACGCGGGGGCGCTGATCCCGTCGAACGCCAGCGAGAGGGCGGCCGCCAGCACCGGCACCGTCACCAGGGGCGACAGGACGAACAGCGTGGCCTGCCGCTTCTCGCGCCGCACCCACGGCGCGGACCGCCACAGCCGGACGAGCGCGCCGAAGGCGGCGACCAGCCCCAGCGGTATGCCCACACCCGGGATCAGGCACAGCGGCACCGGCAGTACGGCCAGGCCGAGCGTCAGCCAGGTGCCGCCGGGGTTCTCCGGCTCGGGCGGAATGCTGCCGGACTCCTCGGCCAGCGCGTCCGCCGCGATCTCCTCCGGGGTTCCGATCCAGTCGAGCGCCCGCCGTACCCGCTCCTCGCTGATCGCCGGGCCGCCGTCCGCGGCGGGATTCTCGGTGCGGTCGTCCGCCAGCGCCGCCGCGATCTCCTCGCGCAGGTCCTCGAGCAGTTCCTCCCGCCACGCGGCGGGAAGCGCCGCGGTCCGCCGCTCGACCGAGGCCAGAAAGGTCCGCACGAGGGGGTGGCTGAGGGGGCTGCTCATATCGTCTCTCCGGATGCGAGGAAACGTTCACCGGTCCGGGGCATTACAACCGGCATCCGTCAGCGTGTAGCACCCGCGCAAGGGCCGCGCCCGAATTCGCGCAAATGCGCATCCCGCTGCGGGCGACAGGCTAGTAGGCGGCCCTGTCGCCCCCGCTGTGGGTCATGGCCCGGTCCAGTTCGGCACCGGTGAGCCCGGCGGGAAGCGGGGCGGTGTCGGAGCGGGCGCGCAGCCCGTCCAGGACGAGCGCGGCGATGCGGCGGGCGGCGCGGTCCCAGGCGTCGGACGGGAGTTGGGCACGGGCGAGCGTCGCCACGGTGACGACGAGGTCGGCGGCGGTGGCGTCGGGGCGGATCGAGCCGTCGTCGACGCCCCGCTTCAGGACCGCGGCCAGCGACCGGGAGATCCGCGGGCCGAGGGGGTCGTGGCCGTTTTGCGGATGCGGGCCGAGGGGGTCGGCCCCGTTCCACGGACGCGGGCCGGGGGCGCTGAGCAACGGCAGGGCGAGACGGCGGCGTTCGGCGAGCAGCCGGTCCAGGAAACCGGCCAGCGCGTCCAGCGGCGGCGCCGCGCTGGCCTCGGCCTCCTGGGCGAGGTCGGCCACGAGCTGGTGGGCGCGGTGGACGACGGCCGCGTATAACTCGTCGCGGTCGGCGAAGTTCCGGTACAGCGTGGCGATGCCGACCCCGGCCTCGCGCGCCACCACGTCCAACGGCACGGCGGGCCCATCGCGGAGCAGGACCCGCTCGGCCGCGTCGAGGAGGGCGGCGCGGTTGGCGACGGCGTCCGAGCGGCGGCGCACGGGCTGGGCGGGACTCATGGGGCCATCTTCCCGCTCCGGGCACCGCGGGAGGGCGACGGACGCGAGAGTCCTACGGCGATGCCCAGATTTCAGCCGCCGTCCGTCCGCCGCCGCGTCACCGCCCCACCCGCCCCTCGCGGCTCCATCGCTTCACCGCTTCACCGCTTCACCGCTTCATCCATTCATCCTCGTACTTCTTGTACGTACCGTCGTGCGTGGCCAGATGGACCCACTGGTCGACGTACTCCTTGAACTGCGCATCGCCGCGCGGCAGGGCGTACGCCTTCTCGGAGAAGGAGAACGGCTCGTCGGGGTGGACCGCGCACAGCTCCGGGTGGATCGCGGACTGGTAGCGGGTCTCGCTGGCGTCCGTCATCATCACATCGGCACGGCCCGCGATGATCTCGTCGAAGATCGTGGTGTTGTCCGGATGGACGGTGAGAGTGGCCCGTTTGACATGGGCCCGGGCGAACTCCTCATTGGTGCCACCCGGGTTGACCACCACTTGCACGCCCGGTTGGTCGATGTCCTCCAGCGTGCGGTACCTGTCCTTGTCCTCGCAGCGCACGATCGGCGTCTTGCCGTCGGTGAGATACGGCTCGCTGAAGGATGCCTTACGGGCGCGGGCCAGGGTCACCGACACCCCGCCCATGCCCACGTCGCAGCGTCCGGCGGCAAGGTCGTCCACCAGCTTGGCCCAGGTGGTGGGCACGAACGCCGGTTTGGCGTCCAGGCTCTTGGCGAGGTCCCCGGCCATCTTGATGTCGATGCCGGTGTAGGCGCCCGACTTGGGGTCGCGATGGCTGAAAGGCCGGTAGTCGCCCGTGGTGCACACCCGCAGCACCCCGCGCTCGGGCACCCGGTCGAGCAGGGTGCCGCGCTGCGGCCGGGCGCGGTCGGCGGCGGACGTCCGCGGCGACTCGGGCTTGGACGTGGAGCCGACGGCCAGCGCCGAACCGGCGGCGGTTGCGGCGAGCACGGCGGCGAGGGCGGACAGCGTGACGGTACGTCTCACGGCACCTCCTGGGCGCGGGCGGGCGGCCGGTACGAGCCGCATGATCACAGCGCGCTCAGGGTGGCAGAACTCCCGGCCCACGGGAAGCCGTTGACCGCCCGCTGGGATCCGCGGACGTACGGCCCACACGCACTGCCAGGCGTACGGCCCTCGCGCAGCGGTCAGTGCAGCCCGGGCCCGCCGTCAGTGCAGCCCGGGCCCGCCGTCCGTACCGCCTGCCCACCGCCGTCCGTACCGCCCGCGCACCCCCTCAGTACAGCTCGGGCGCCGAGTCCAGCGGTGGTGCCACATCCGCGAGGCGGGCCAGCAGCTCGGCGGCGCGCTTGCCCACGGTGTCCCGGTCGCCCTCGGAGAGCGCCGAGCCCATCCCGCAGGCGACGGCCCCGGCCGCGATCCAGTCCGGGGCCTCGGCCAGCGTCACCCCGCCGGTGGGGACCACGGCGGCCTGCGGCAGCGCGGCCCGTACGTCGCTGACCCAGCGGGGCCCGTAGGCGGAGGCGGGGAAGAGCTTCAGGGCGTCCGCGCCCAGCTCCATCGCGTGCACCGCCTCGGTGGGCGTGGCCACGCCGGGGAAGACCGGCAGACCGTAGCGGTGGCCGGTGCGGATGACCTCGGGGTCCAGGCTCGGCGAGACGAGGAAGCGGGCACCCGCGTCCACCGCCATCCGGGCCGAGGCGGCGTCGAGCACCGTGCCCGCGCCGATCACCGCGTCATCGCCGACCTCCCGGATCAGTGTGGTGACCGCCTCCAGGGCGAAGGGCGTGGTCAGCGAGATCTCCAGGCTGGTGATACCGGCGGAGAGCAGGCTGTCCGCCGTGGCATGGGCGTGGTCGTAGCTGTCGCTACGGACGATGGCGAGAACGCGCTGCGCGAGCGCGGCCCGGGTGATCTCCCAGCGGTACACGGTGGTCGCCGCCTTCCTCTCCCAAGTGCTGCTGGCGATGCCGCCCCGGATTGCCTCCGGGATATGCGGCGGTTTCGGTGTGCGGTGGACGATATCCGGTGCTGTGATGTGCTTGGGATCGATATCCAACTTGTCGGTGTTAGCGGCGCTGTCCGCGCCGTCTGCGCTGCCTCTGTCGTCTGCGTTGATTGTCTTGTGCGCGGATATCCGTGCTGTCCACGCGCTGCGGGTGGGCCGTGGATGCGGCCGGTCGGTTCAGCGGTACACCGCGTCCCCGCCCTTGGAGAGCTCGGCGAGCGCCCGGTCCCGCGCGGCGGCGGTGGGCAGCCCGTCCGTGTCGGTGGCGGCCTGGACGACGAGGGCGGCCACGCATGCCGCCTCGGCGAGTGCCTGGTGCTCGTGCAGCCCGCGCAGGCGGGCCGACAGATAGCCGGCCGCGAAGCCGTCACCGGCCCCGATGGGGTCGACGACCGGCACCGCGTGGGGCGCCTGGTCCCAGCCGCCGTCGGCGGTGAGGACGGTCGAGGAGTGGTCGGCGCGCTTGATCACGACCTCGTCGGCCGCACCGCGCAGCAGCTCCCGCGCGGCCTCGTCGGCGGGTTGGGCGGTCAGCAGCTCCAACTCGTCCTCGCCCGCGAGGACGATGTCGGCGTCGCGCAGCAACGGGCCCGCCGTCTGGGCCCACTGCGCCGCGCCACCCAGCTTGTGCCGTACGTTCGGATCGAAGGAGACCTTGGCCCCGGCCGCACGGGCCAGCTCCACCAGGCACCGGCTCGCGGCCGCCGCGGTCGGCGAGAGCATCGGCGTGATCCCGGACAGATGCAGCAGCCGGGTGCCTTCGAGCGCCTCGGGGCGTATCTGCTCGGGCGTCAGCCGGGAGGCGGCCGATCCCATGCGGTAGTACTGCACATCGATGGCGCGGTGCGCATGGCTGTCCCGCATCAGCAGCCCGGTGGGGGCGTGGTCGTCCACGATCGCGTGGGCGACGTCCACACAGTCGGCGCGCAGCTCGCGCAGCACCGCCTCCCCCGCGGGGTCGGCGCCGACCCGGCCGAGCCATCGCACCCCGTGACCGAGCCGGGCGAGGCCCACGGCCACATTGGACTCGGCCCCCGCCACCGACCGGCGGAAATGCACGGCCCGGTCCAGCGGAACCCCGGGCTCGGCGAGCAGCAGGAGCATCGCCTCCCCGCACGTGACCACTTCCGGACCGTTCGCCACCATGCCTCCCCGCACGTCCGCTGCTAACCGAGACGGTATCGGGAAGCAACGACAATGACCCGCGCGGGGTTCCCGGGGCGGTGACAGTTGTTCGGGACGGCGGCGGGGCGGAGGGCGGGTCCGGGACGGGCGCGGACAGCGCTGCGGCCGCTGCCCTGATGAGGGGCAGCGGCCGCGCTGCGGGGGGTGGCGGTCTTCGGTGGGGCCGCGTCAGCAGCCGCGGTCGACCAGGTCGAACGAGGCGTAGTGGTCCGAGGTGTAGTAGTCCTCGTCCGTCTGCTTACCGGTGACGATGCGCCGGGCGCCACGGTCGTCGGAGCCCGGGGTGATCACGGTGTACTCGTGGTAGTAGCCGGAGGACTGGGACGGAAGGACGCCTTCACGGTTCTGGAAGACGGTGCCGTCCTGCGGGTAGGGGTAGGGGCCACCCTGCTCGATCAGGTCCAGGGTGTCATGGGCCTGGGACGGCAGATCCGAGTAGCAGATGTCGCCGACGGCCGCGATGACCTGCGACGACACAACGGTCTGCGACGCCGCCGGGGCGAGCGCGGTGGCCGCGGTGGCCGTACCGCCGATGATCAGCGTCGAAACGAGGGCGCCGAGGGCACCGATGCGAGCGATCCGTGGGGGATTGTCATAGACATAGCATGACGCGCGTAGACACTGTCGTGTCAATGCCAAGTGACCGCCGTTCGCCGGGAGTTCACAAGAACTGCGCGAAGCGTCAGAGGAGGTAACGAAAGCGTAACCTCGCGCCCGCATCGCCCGCACTTCTTGCCTCTCGGGCAAATCTTTTGCCTGAGAGGTCAGGTCTGGCTATACCGGAGATATGCACCCGCTCCCCCACGGGCCCGACGAGGGGCCCACGGACGGACCGGCCGACGGTCACCCCGGCGGACCGGCCGCCGAGCTGCCCACCGTCGCTCCCCGCCTGCGTGACCTGCGGCGGCGCAGTGGTCTGACGCTGGAGGCCGCCGCCCATCGCGTCGGGCTCTCACCCGCGCATCTGTCGCGGCTGGAGACGGGCCGCCGCCAGCCCTCGCTCCCGATGCTGCTGACCCTGGCCCGTACCTACGGAACCACGGTATCCGACCTGTTGGGCGAGGAGACCTCGGAACGGGACCCGGTCGTGCGAGCCGACCGCATGGAGGCGCAGGAGGCGGGCGGCTGGACCTACTGGCAGGCCGGCGGCTCCGGCCGGGCCATGCAGGCGCTCCGGCTGCATGTGCCGGAGCGCTCCGGCGCCCAGGAGGGCCTGGTGCGGGTCCACCCCGGCGAGGAATGGCTCTACGTCCTGAGGGGCCGGCTGCGGCTGACCCTCGGCGAGACCGTGCACGCCCTCTCCCCGGGCGACGCGGCCCATTTCGACTCGCTCACCCCGCACCGCATCGCCGCCGCCTCGCCCGGCGGCGTGGATCTGCTCTTCGTCCACACGCTGCTGCAGAGCAGCGCCGCCGAGCTGTGCCTCGGTGACGCCGCTCGCCGAGGAAGGCCCGGAATGCCATGAAGGAGGACGGGAACGACATGACCGCGCACCAGATGAGCCCGAGCGACACCCGGACGGACCCGACGCCGCGTGCCCGGACCGGCCCGAACGAGGAGGACCGGGCGCCGATGAGCCTCACGGTCCGGGTCTTCATCTACCTCGTGGGCGTCCACTTCATCGCCGCTTTCCTTTTCTTCCTCTTCTACGTCGCGGGCGGGTGAGAGGCGGGGCCAGGGCCCAGCGGGGCCCCCGGGCTCGTCACCCCGCGTGGGTGGAGAACATCCCGCCCGTCGGCCCCTGCTTGTCGCCGCCCTGCGCCTTCTTCAGAGCGTTCGCCAGGCCCTCGATGGTGAGCGACTGGAGGATCACCCGCCCATTGCCCTCCAGCGTGGCCAGCGACAGGCCCTCACCGCCGAAGACCGCGTTCATCAGCCCCTGGCGGTTGAGCCCGCCGATGCGCTCCACGCCGTAGCGGATGCCTTCCTCGAAGGCCACGATGCAGCCCGTGTCGACCTCGATCCGGCCGCCGAAATCGGCCGGATTCAGGTCGATGAAGTTGCCCGCACCACAGATGATCACGGTGCCGTGCCCGGTGAACTTCTCCAGGATGAATCCCTCCCCGCCGCTGCGCCCGGTCTTCCCGCCCTGGAAGGCGATGCCGAATTCCACGGTGGACTCGGCCGCCACGAAGGCGTCCTTCTCCGCGAACCACGCCCGCGCCCCGTCCAGCTCCAGCGCCCGCATCTCACCGGGCAGCACGCCGGCGAAGCCGACGGTGCCCTCGCCGCCGGTGGCGGTGAAGTACTGGAACGCCAGCGACTCCCCGGCCAGCGCCCGCTGCCCCACCTGCATGGCGGTGCCCATGGCCTGGCGCAGCATCCCGCCCATCCCGCCGCCCCGGCGCTCCCGCCACTGCCCCCGGCGGCCTGGCCGCCGCCCCCGCCGGGCCCGGACAGCCGGGTCTCCATCGTCACGTTCGCCGTCTTGAACAGGAACTTCCCGGCCTCGCAGTAGACGGTCTGCCCCGGCTGCAGGGTGCAGACCGCCATCTGCATGGCGTTGCCGACGATCTCTTGCCGCAGGGTCACAGCCGATCTCCTCGAAGGTCGTATTCAGGCACGTCGGTTCGTGTCGGTCGTCTCGGTCGCATCGCTCGCGTCCGTCCCGTCCGTCCCGTCCGCCGGGCCCGGTGATGCCAGATGGGGTCAGGTGATGCCGTAATCGGACATCCGGGTCAACGTCCGACCCGGATGTCCGGGTTCCGGGAGCTTGGCACAATGCCGGTCGTGGTCCGGCCCCGGGGGCAATGCTGAAGGGAGCATGGCAATGAACACCAGCGCTGCGACGACGGCCCGCACGATGTGGGCCCTCTTCGAGCCGATCCACGCGGTGGCGTACTTCGCACCGGAAGCCGAGGCGGCGTACGAGGAGGTGGGGCTGCGCGGCTTCTGGCGCGGCTACTTCGCGGGCCGCGCGGCGCCCCTCGGACCGGTCGGTCCGGAGCCCGTCGTGGCGGCCTTCTTCACCTTCGCGCCCGCCATGGTCGCCCGCGCCCTGCCCGACGTCTGGTCCCTGACCACGCCCGGGCGGGCCCTGGAGCTCCGCCGTACGGGCGCCGCGGCCGCCCTCACCCGGCTGCTCGCCGGGCACGAGCGCGAGGTGGAACGCGCCGCCGAGGCCCTGGTCCCCCGCGCGGCGGGCCTGGAGGGGTCCGGCCGGGTGCTGGCCGCCGCGAACGGCGCGCTGGACTTCCCCGACAAGCCGGTCGAGCGGCTGTGGCATGCGACGACCCTGCTGCGCGAGCACCGCGGCGACGGCCATGTCGCGGCCCTGGTCGCCGCCGGTATCGACGGCTGCGAGGCCCTCGTCCTCCGTTCCGCCGTCGACGTCCCCCGCACCGAGCTCCAGCCCCACCGCGGCTGGACCGACCAGGAGTGGGAGGCCGCCGCCCGGCGCCTGACCGACCGCGGCCTGCTCACTCCGGACGGCACCGCGACGCAGGACGGATACGAGCTGCTCCGGGCGGCCGAGTCCGCGACGGACCGGGCGGCGGAACGTCCTTGGCGGCCGCTGGGCCCCGACGAGGTGGCGACCCTGGTGCGGCTGCTCACCCCACTGGCCACCGCCTGCGCCGCCGCCCTGCGCTTCCCCAACCCGATCGGGGTTCCGAATCCGGCGGGCTGAAGGAGGACGCGGCCGGGTAACTGGGCACCCTGCCGGATCTCCGAGAGCCAGGGAAGGGCCATGACGGGCTCGTGCCCGTCGACCACCTCGTAGAAGCCGTCCGCTGACCACGGAACCAGGCGCAACAGTCGGCGCGCCTCGTCCGGTCTTGATGTCGATGCCGGGGTCTCGGCTCAACGCGGGTTCAGCGCCCGCCGCGCTGCGTTGATGACGTTGTGGGCGTCGGCCCCGGCGTCTGGCCGGATTCGATCTGACCGAGCAGCTTCGGTCGTTCCCCGCCGCCGGTCTCCGGGCGAAGCATCTCGGCTTCTACCTCTGTGACCTCCCCGCCGACCTCAGCCCCCTCAACGCGCTCCCCTCACTCAGCAGGGTGTTCTTCGGCATGTGCGAAGGCCCGGTGCCCGGTCCGCTGGACCTGTCCTCGCTGGCGGGCCGCCCGGCCCACCCCCGCCTCACCGTCGAGGTCGGGACGGGGCAGGTCGTCACAGGTGCGCGCGGGCTCGGTCCCGGCATCCGCGTCCGGTATCTGTAGGGGGCAAGCCCGAAGGCTTGAACCTCTCGTTGCGGCCGGTTCTAGCGTGGGGGCGTGATCGGGAAGGACGCCACCGGACGTCGGTGGAGCATCGGTGAGCTGGCGCGGGCGAGTGGGGTGACCGTGCGGGCGCTGCGGCATTACGACGAGGTGGGGCTGGTGCGGGCCAGTGGGCGGACCGGGGCCGGGCACCGTCGGTATACGGCGGAGGATCTACGGCGGCTGTACCGGGTGCGGGCGCTGCGCGGGTTGGGGCTGTCGCTGGAGGAGATCGGCGACGCGCTCGCGGCCTCCGCGGACGGTCCTGAGGCGCTGCGTGCGTCGCTCGCCGGGCAGTTGGCCCGGCTCACCGCACAGGCCGAGCGGATCCAGCAGCTCAGCGAGCGGATCCGCGGGATGCTGCGGCAGTTCGACGGGGCGTCGATGCCCGATCCGGACCAGTTCATGACGGCCTTGGAGATGATGTCGATGCTGGACGGCTATTTCACCCAGGAACAACGCGATGAGCTCGCCCGGCGCAGGAGCGAGCTGGGGCCCGAGGCGGTCGAGGCGGCCAAGAGCGAGTGGGCCGGGCTCGTGGAGGCGTTGCTGGGGCATATGGAGGCCGGGACTCCGGTGGGTGACGCGGACGTACGGGAGCTCGTGCGGCGCTGGGACGCGGTGGGCGAGTCCTTCCACGGCGGCGGTGAGCGGGCCCGGGCGGAGAGCAAGGCGGCGGCCCGGCGCATGTGGCAGGACCAGCGCGACGAGCTCAGCGGCCGGCTGCCCTGGCCCGGCGAGCGGATGGCCGAGTTGGTCGGTTATGTGGAGCGGGTGCGGGAGGCCCGTCGGGGAGGGAGCTAGCCGCTCAGCTCCGCATGGCGTGTGGCGAGCCGCTGCGCGCCGTGCTCGGTCAGGGTCCCGTGCAGCCGCAGCCGGGCGACGCCGCCGTCCGGGTAGATGTCGATGCGGACGTGGGTCACCGGCGGGGCGCTGTCGAGGACGAAGCGGTGGACCGTATCGGGCTGGAGGCGGGTGCGGGGCAGGAGTTCGGTCCAGGCCGGGGAGGTGTGGTCGGCCGGGTCCGCGCCGGAGGTGGCGTCGAGGCCGTAGAGCGCCGCCCAGCCCGGTGCGTTGCCCTTGTAGCAGCCGGTGTCGATCTCCACGGCGCGGATGGCCCCCTGGGCGGCGAGGCGGTAGCGGACCCAGTCGTGGCCGTTGTCCCGGCGGCGGCGGGTCTCCCAGCCCTCGTCCATCTTGTGGGAGCGGCCGGGCTGGATGGAGTTGGCGGGCGGGGAGTAGAAGCGGTCGGAGGCGTCCTCGGCCGCGCCGCCGTGCTCCAGTGCCACCAGGTCGAAGGTACCGAGCGCGGTGAGCCACGCCGGGTCGGGGGCGACCTCGCCATGGACGCGGAGGCGGGCGATGCCGCCGTCGGGGTGCTGCTTGAGGCGGAGGTGGGTGAAGCGGCGGCCCGCGGAGACCGGGAAGCCGTTGGCCGCGTGGCCGCCGATCCGCGTACGGGGGACGAGTTCCGTCCACACGACGTCGTCGGCGAGAAGCTCCTCGGGGGACGGGGCGCCCTCCACCGCCGTCGCCTCGACGCTCACCGCCTGCGGGTAGTTGCCGCGGAAGTGGGCGGTGTCGACGACGATGCCGTGGACGACCCCGGGCGCGCCGAGGCGGATCAGGGCCCAGTCGTGGTCGTCCTCGGCCGGATGCGGGGTGTCGGCGCAGGCCCCGCGCCGCCGCCGGGTCTCCCAGCCGTCCATGACCTTGCCCTTGTGGCCGAAGGCCGCGGGGTCGAAGTGCGGGGCCTCGGGCCTCAGCAGATTCTCGCGCTCGGCGAAGAACTCGTCGTTGGCCGCGACCACGCTTCCGCCGAGCCGCCGGTCGGCCAGGTCCACGAGGTGGGTGAAGGGGAGGTCGGCGGTCCGGTAGTCGGCGTAGGGGTCGCCACCGCCGTACGGGGCGGCGTCGCCGGTGAAGCGGGGGATCGGCGCGGTCATGTGCGGGGCTGCCTTTCCAGGAGTCGGCCGGTGGGTTCGCTCGCCGCGCCACGCTCGGCGATCGCGCCATGGTCGGTGATCTTCCGGCCGCGCAGCCAAGTGGACCGTACGACGCCGTACAGCGTCCTGCCCGCGTAGGCGGTGACCTGGTTGCGGTGGTGGAGGGCGGCGGGGTCGACGGTGAAGGTCTCGTCGGGGGCGAGGACCGCGAAGTCGGCGTCGCGGCCGGCCTCGATGGCGCCCTTACGGCCGAGACCGACGAGCGCGGCGGGGCCGGTGGACATCCAGCGGGCCACGTCGTGGAGGGTGTGGCCGCGCCGCCGGGCCGCCGTCCAGACGGCGGGGAGGCCGAGCTGGAGCGAGGAGATGCCGCCCCAGGCCCGCCCGAAGTCGCCCACCTTGAGGTCGGCCGTACAGGGCGAGTGGTCGGAGACGACGCAGTCGATCTGTCCGGCCGCCAGGCCCGCCCACAGCGCGTCCTGGTTGGCGGCCTCCCTTATGGGCGGACAGCATTTGAACTCCGTGGCGCCGTCGGGGACTTCCTCGGCGGTGAGGGTCAGGAAGTGCGGGCAGGTCTCCACCGTGATCCGGACGCCCTCGCGCCGTGCGTCCGCGATCAGCGGCAGCGCGTCGGCGGACGACAGATGCAGGACGTGGACGCGGGCGTCGAGTGCGCGGGCGAGGGCGATGAGGCCCGCGATGGCCTCGTTCTCGGCGGCACGGGGGCGTGAGGCGAGGAAGTCGGCGTAGCGGGGGCCGGCGGGCGGCGGGGCGTCGTCGATGAGGTGGGGGTCCTCGGCGTGGACGATGAGCAGTCCGCCGAAGCCCGCGATCTCCCGGAGGGCGGTTTCGAGCTGGTCGGGGGCGAGCTGGGGGAACTCGTCCACGCCGGAGGGGAGCAGGAACGCCTTGAAGCCGAGGACGCCCGCGTGATGCAGCGGCTCCAGGTCCGGGGCGTTCCCGGGCACGGCGCCGCCCCAAAAACCGATGTCGACATGGGCCGACCGCCGGGCGACGGCCCGTTTGACCTCCAGCGCCTGGACGCTGGTGGTCGGCGGGATGCTGTTGAGCGGCATGTCGATGAGGGTGGTGACGCCGCCGGCCGCGGCGGCGCGGGTGGCGGAGCCGAACCCCTCCCAGGCGGTGCGGCCGGGGTCGTTGACATGGACGTGGGTGTCGACGAGGCCGGGGAGCAGGACGTCATCGCCCAGGTCCTCCACCCTCGCGCCGTCCGGGTCCGGGGTGTCGTACGGCCCGACGGCCACGATGCGGCCGTCGGCGACGGATACGGCGGCCGCGCCCAGGCCGTCGGGCGTGACCACCCTGGCCGAGCGCAGCACCAGCTCCACATCGGGCACCGACACCCTCCTCGCCTCCGCCATCGCTGATTCCGCGAGACGGAATCAACTTTTTGTTGAATGATTCACTCGGTGGACGGCCCGGTCAAGACCCTCCGGCCGGTGCTCCACACCCACCTCGCCGATGCTCCAACCCCGCCCGGCCGGTCCGGCACACCCGCTGTGACCGGCGCGGACAGTAAGCGCAAGCCCGCTGTGGGCGTCGCCGGGGACCGGTAGGCTGCCCGTGGCCGGTCGGCAGCGGATTGTCACCGTGTGCGGGCCGGTGCCGACCGCTGTGAAAGGAACACCGACGTGCCGTCCGCCGAGTCCAAGACCGCCGCCACCACCGCCGGATCCGGTGGCGTCCAGTCCCTGGAGCGCGCCTTCGATCTGCTGGAGCGGATGGCCGACGCCGGGGGCGAGGTCGGGCTGAGCGAGCTCTCCACCAGCAGCGGGCTGCCACTGCCCACCATTCACCGGCTGATGCGCACGCTGGTGGCCTGCGGCTATGTCCGTCAGCAGCCCAACCGCCGCTATGCCCTCGGGCCCCGACTCATCCGGCTCGGCGAGAGCTCGTCCCGGCTGCTGGGCACCTGGGCGCGGCCGTATCTGGCGCGGCTGGTGGAGGAGACCGGCGAGACCGCGAACATGGCGCTGCTGGACGGCGATGAGGTGGTGTACGTGGCGCAGGTGCCCTCGCGCCACTCGATGCGGATGTTCACCGAGGTCGGGCGGCGGGTGCTGCCCCACACCACGGGCGTCGGCAAGGCGCTGCTGGCGAGCACGCCCCCCGAGGAGGTGCGTGCGCTGCTGGCCCGTACCGGCATGCCCGCGGTGACCGAGAAGACGATCACCTCGCCGGACGAGTTCCTCGACGCGCTGCGGCAGGTCCACGAGCAGGGCTATGCGGTGGACGACAACGAGCAGGAGATGGGCGTGCGCTGCCTCGCGGTCCCGGTGCCCGACTCCCCCGCACCGGCGGCCATTTCCATCTCGGGCCCGGCGGGCCGGGTGACGGACGAGGCCACGGAGCAGATGGTGCCGGTCCTCAAGGAGGTCGCGGCGGAGCTGTCCGGGGCACTGGACAGCACGGGTTCCGCCTGACGGCGGGGCGCCACCGGCGGCGGGCGCGACACTGAGTCGCCCGGCTCAGTCTCTCCCTCGTCGCCCGGTTCAGTCTCTCCCTCTGCCCGTCTGCGGCACGTTGTTGAACTGGTCGATCGCCGCGCGCACGCCCGTCAGGGCGGAGCCCAGTGCGCTGACCGAGCCGAGCGCGCCCGCGATGAGCAGCAGCGAGCGACGCAGGCGGTGCAGCTCCGGAGCGCCGGTGCGGGCCATGGCATCGAGCGCGGCCAGCTCGTCGTCCGCGATCGCCCGGTCCGGTAATTCCGCCGGGTGGGCTCGGCCGCCCTCGGATCGTCATCGGTGCCCGCCACTCGCCTGGCTTCCACGACTGCGGCGCCCTCCACTGACAAGGCACCGGGTTCGCCCCAGAGCCTCGCGCCATCGTTGGCCAACACTGCCCTTCTCCCCCTCGTACCCTCTCGCACGAGCCTGCCCCCTTCCCGCATGGCCGCCCCAACCCTCCACCCCACGTGGATTCGGACACAAGGGGCCGCGGATCAGTTAACGCCACTCAGTGCACGACGCGCTATACGGAGAGCGAAAATCAGACCGGCTGGGATGAAGCCCCCGCACGACCCCCAGGTGCGGTAAGCAGGGCCCATGGATCGCACAACGGATGACTCCGCGCAGGTCGCCGGGATCGTGCTGGCGGCCGGGGGCGGCCGGCGGCTGGGCGGGCGCCCCAAAGCCCTTTTGACGCATCGGGGACGGCCGCTGGTGGAGCACGCCGCGCGGGCGCTGCGCGAGGGCGGCTGCGCGCCCGTGCACATCGTGCTGGGCGCCGCGGCCGAGACCGTACGGGCACGGGCCCGGCTGCCCGGGTATGTCCTGGTCGACAACCCCGACTGGGAGCAGGGCATGGGCTCCTCGCTGCGCGCCGGACTCGGCTCCCTGGCCGGTACGGGGGCACGGGCGGCACTGATCGCGCTGGTGGACCAGCCGGGGATCGGCGCCGAGGCGGTGGCGCGGGTGGTGGCCGCGTATCGCTCGCCGTCGACCCTGGCGGCCGCCGCGTACGGCGGGGAGCGGGGGCATCCGGTGCTGTTCGGCGCGGACCGGTGGGCGGATATCACGGCGAGTGCGGAGGGCGACCGGGGGGCACGCGCCTATCTGCGGGCGCATCAGTCCGCGATCACGCTCGTCGACTGCTCGGATATCGCCCGTACGGACGACATCGACACCCCCGAGGACTTGACGCTGCTGGAATGAGACGTCGAGGGGGCGACGGGCGCGGCGTTCAACAGAAGATTGAACTTCCACCATGAGAAACTTACTATCCACGAAACAGAAGCATCGCGAGCGTCCAGCTGAGACTCGTCTAAGGAGTGACAGCCCATGTCCGCACCAGCGCCGTCCCCGCTGGCCATCGTCGACGCCGAACCGCTGGAGCGTCAGGGGGAGGTGCTGACCGACGCGGCGCTGGCCTTCCTGGCCGAGCTCCACCACCGCTTCACCCCGCGCCGGGACGAGCTGCTCGCGCGCCGTGCGGAGCGCCGCGCCGAGATCGCCCGCACCTCCACCCTGGACTTCCTCCCGGAGACCGCCCATATCCGCGACGACCCCGACTGGCGCGTCGCCCCCGCCCCGCCCGCCCTCGAGGACCGCCGGGTGGAGATCACCGGGCCCACCGACCGCAAGATGACCATCAACGCCCTCAACTCGGGCGCCAAGGTCTGGCTCGCCGACTTCGAGGACGCCTCCGCCCCCACCTGGGCGAATGTGATCGGCGGTCAGCTCAATCTGATCGACGCCTATGAGCGCCGGATCGACTTCACCTCCCCCGAGGGCAAGAGCTACGCACTGCGGCCCGACGATGTGCTGGCCACCGTCGTCACCCGGCCGCGCGGCTGGCATCTCGACGAGCGCCATCTGCGGGCCGCCGACGGCCGCCCCGTCCCCGGCGCCCTCGTCGACTTCGGGCTGTACTTCTTCCACAACGCCCGCCGGCTGCTCGCCCAGGGCAAGGGGCCGTACTTCTACCTCCCCAAGACCGAGTCGCACCTCGAGGCCCGCCTCTGGAACGACGTCTTCGTCTTCGCACAGGACCATCTCTCGCTTCCGCAAGGGACGATCCGCGCCACCGTTCTGATCGAGACCATCACGGCGGCGTACGAGATGGACGAGATCCTCTACGAGCTCCGCGACCACGCCTCCGGGCTCAACGCGGGCCGCTGGGACTATCTCTTCTCCATCGTCAAGAACTTCCGCGACGGCGGCCCCGGTTTCGTCCTCCCGGACCGCAACGCGGTCACGATGACCGCCCCGTTCATGCGCGCCTACACCGAACTGCTCGTCCGCACCTGCCACAAGCGCGGCGCGCATGCGATCGGCGGCATGGCGGCCTTCATCCCCTCGCGCCGCGACCCCGAGGTCAACGCGGTCGCGTTCGACAAGGTCAAGGCCGACAAGGACCGTGAGGCCAGCGACGGCTTCGACGGTTCCTGGGTCGCCCATCCGGATCTGGTCCCGGTCGCCCGGGCCTCCTTCGACGCGGTCCTCGGCGACCGGCCGCACCAGAAGGACCGGCTGCGCGAGGACGTCCGGGTCACCGCGGCCGAGCTGATCGACGTCGCGTCGCTCGACGCCAAGCCCACGCATCAGGGCCTGCGCAACGCCGTTCAGGTCGGCACCCGCTATATCGAGGCGTGGCTGCGCGGCCTCGGCGCCGTCGCGATCTTCAACCTGATGGAGGACGCGGCCACCGCCGAGATCTCCCGCTCCCAGATCTGGCAGTGGGTCAACGCGGGGGTGGTCTTCGAGAACGGCGAGAAGGCCACCGCCGATCTTGTCCGTAAGGTCGCCGCCGAGGAACTGGCGGCGATCCGCGAGGAGGTCGGCGAGGACGCCTTCGCCGCGGGCAAGTGGAGCCAGGCGCACGATCTGCTGCTGAGGGTGGCGCTTGACGCGGACTACACGGAGTTCCTGACGCTGCCCGCGTACGAACTGCTGGGCTGAGCCGGTCCGTTCGACTGGAAGGCCCCGGACCGTACGGATACGGTCCGGGGCCCTTTGTGCCCCTACGGCGTGTAGAGCTGGGAGCGCGGCACGATCTGCTGGGGCACGCTGGGGCTGGACCACAGCAGCTTCATATGCGCCTCACCGGTCTGCTCGGTGTACTCGATCTTGATGGCGTGTTTGGCCCCGGCGCGCAGCGCGACGGTCGCCTTGTCGACCTGTGGTTCGTGCGGGGTGGTGTTGTCGATGACCAGACGGCCGTCGATCCACACCCGCGCGGTGTCGTCGGAGACGGTCGTGAGCGTGTAGGTCTCGCTGTGGCGGGGCTGGAGGAAGCCGGTCCAGCGGACGCCGAAGTGGTCGGCGGGGACATCGGCGGCCGGGGAGCCGGCAAACCTCCAGGTGTGGTTGACGGCCGGGTCGGTCCGGGTGGCGGCCGGCGGCCCGGTGAAGGTCTCATTGGCGAAGACCTCCTCCCGCAGCCCCTGGCCCCGGCCCTGGGGCGCGGCCGGGGCCGGTTTCACCGTCAGCTCGATCACCGAGGCGGTGGGGTCGGCCGGGCCGCCGGAGGGGGTGAGATCGAAGCCGTCGCCCGCCTTCGCCACCTCGACCCGCTGTCCGCTGCCCAGCACCCGGGCGCCGGTCACCGTGAACGGCGCCCTGGCGGTGAGGTGGAGGGGCTGCCCCGCGGCGGGCCAGGAGGTGACGGACGCGTACAGCCGGTCGCCCGACCGGCTGACCGCGCCCCAGGACGGCTCGTCGACCAGCCCGGTGGCCCCGGCCCCGTACACCGCGCGGCCCTGGCCGGCGGTCCGCAGCCAGGAGCCGATCTCGCGCAGCCGGTCGACGGAGGGCTGGGGAACGCGGCCCAGTTTGTCGGGGCCGACATTGAGGAGGTAATTGCCGCCGCGGCTCGCGATATCGAGGAGATTGCGGGTGAGGGTGGCGGGCGACTTCCAGTCCTGGTCGTATGTGGCGAAGCCCCAGTGGCCGTTGAGGGTCATACAGCTCTCCCACAGTTGCCCGGCCACCGGCGCGTCCGGGATTTCCTGCTCGGGCGTTCCGTAGTCGCCGTCGACCACGCGCCGCTTGCCGACCCGGTTGTTGGTGATCAGATCGGGGTCGAGCCCGTGCAGATACGTCTGCAGCCGCTCGCCGTCCCGCGCCGACCAGGTGTTGGTGGGGTTGTCCGCGTCCCATTCCCCGTCGAACCAGAGCAGCGCCGGATGGTAGCCGTCGATCAGCTCCTTGAGCTGGGCGTACATCCGCTTCTCATAGCGGGGGAAGGTGGCGGGGTCGGCGAAGTCGGGGTCGTGCCAGTCCCAGATCGAGTAGTAGAAGCCGAGTTTGATCCCGGCGGCGTCCGCGGCGGACTTGAGTTCGGCCAGGATGTCCCGCCGTTGGTCGAAGGAGGAGTGGTCGCGCAGATTCCAGGTGTTCTGCTTGGTCGGCCACATCGCATAGCCGTCGTGGTGCTTGGAGGTGATGACGATATAGCGCTGCCCGGCGTCCTTGGCCGCCTTGACGACGGCCTTGGCGTCGAAGGACGCGGGGTTGAAGTCCTGGGCCGCGTCCTCGTACTCGTTCATCGGGATCCGGCAGCTTCGTTTGATCCACTCCGCGTCGCGGCAGACGGTCCCGTCCGCCCGCTGGTATTCGCCCTCCAGCTGGGAGTACGCACCGAAATGGATGAACATCCCGAAGCGGTCCTGCCGCCACCAGCCGGTGCGGTCGGAGGTGAACGGATCGTCGGTCGCGTAGTCGGTACCGGGCCCGGGCTCCCGCGCCGTCGCCGGCGCCGCCGGCGCCGCGGTGGCTGCGGAAGGGCCGCTGAGGATCGTCGCCAGCACCATGCCGAGCAGAAGGCTGAACGCTCGGAGAGGGATGACGGCCCGTCGTCTGGACGTGCGCATGGCGGCTCCTGTGCTCATGGGTGGTCGAACAGGAGGGCTGGCCAGCCGCGTACGGGAACCTAGAACCGTAAAGATGGGATGTCAACGGGGCCGGAACGCACCGATGGGCCGCCGGTGGCCGCGAGAAGCGGCTCGCCACGGCGACCCATCCGATGAATCGACGCGGCGTTCAGTCGTCCGCCGCGATACGGGCCAGGCGTCGCGCCTCGGTGCGCGCCTCCCGCGCGATCTCGTCCTCGTCCACGGTGAGCAGCCGGCCCGACTCCACCACCGGAGCGCCGTTCACCAGCGACAGGGTCACCGGGGCCGGTGCGCCCAGGACGAGGGCGGCGACCGGGTCGGCGATCGACGAATGGCCGAGGCCGTCCAGCTTCCACAGCACCAGGTCGGCCAGTTTGCCCGGCTCCAGCGAGCCGATCTCGTCCTGGCGGCCGAGCACCCGCGCACCGCCGTAGGTGCCAAGACGCAGCGCCTGACGGACGTTCAGCGCCTTCTCGCGGTGGCCGCCGAGCCGGTTGACCAGCAGCGCGTTGCGCAGCTCGGTGTGCAGCTCACCGGATTCGTTGGAGGCGGTGCCGTCCACGCCCAGGCCCACCGGTACACCCGCGGCGAGCAGATCGGGAACGCGGGCGATCCCGGCGGCGAGCCGGGCGTTGGACGAGGGGCAGTGGGCCACCCCGGTGCCGGTCCGGCCGAACGCCTGGATGTCGGTGTCGCTCATGTGGACGCAGTGGGCCATCCACACGTCCTCGCCCAGCCAGCCGGTGGACTCGAAGTAGTCGGTCGGCCCCATCCCGAACCGCTCATGGCAGAACTTCTCCTCCTCCACCGTCTCCGAGCCGTGGGTGTGCAGCCGTACGCCCTTGCGGCGGGCCAGCACCGCGGACTCGCGGAGCAGTTCGGTGGAGACGGAGAACGGCGAGCAGGGCGCGACCGCGATCCGCAGCATCGCGTCGAACCCCGGGTCGTGGTGGGTGTCGATCGCTTCCTCGGTGGCGGCCAGCGCGTCCTCCGTGGACTCCACGGCGAAGTCCGGCGGCAGCCCGCCGTCGGAGGTGCCGAGGTCCATGGAGCCGCGGGCGGCGGTGAACCGCACGCCCAGCTCGCGCGCCGCGCGGATCTCGGCGCCCAGCAGATCGCCGCTGCCGCGCGGAAAGACGTAGTGGTGGTCCATGGCGGTGGTGACCCCGCCGCGCACCATCATCGCGAGCGAGCCGCGGGCCGCCGCGTGGACCATCGGCTCGTCGATCCGCGCCCAGATGGGGTAGAGCGCGACCAGCCAGTCGAAGAGGTTGCTGTCCTGGGCCAGGCCGCGGGTGAGCCACTGGTAGAAGTGGTGATGGGTGTTGACCAGGCCCGGGGTGACCAGATGCCCCGTGCCGTCGATCCGGCGGACGACGTCCTCCAGGCCCCGCGGCGCGCGCCCCTCGCCCACCGACTCGATGCGGTGGCCGGCGACGACGACATGGCCGGACGCGTACTCGGTGTCCTGGGCGTCCACGGTGGCGACGGCGCAGTTCTCGATGACGATGCGGTGCACGGCGCGTGGCCCTTCCGTCAGATGAGTCAAGGGGGATCCGGTCGGTCGGTGGGGAGCCGTTCAGTCGGTGGGGATCCGGGGTTCGGCGCCGTCCCGCAGCACGGTGGCCTCGATGAGCCCGTACGGCCGGTCGGCGGCGAAGTAGACCTCGTTGTCGTTGGTGAGCCCGAAGGGTTCCAGATCGACCAGGAAGTGGTGCTTGTTGGGCAGCGAGAGACGTATCTCGTCCACCTCCGGGCGGCGCTCGATCACCCGCGCGCCCATCTCGTAGAGCGTCTGCTGGAGCGAGAGGGAGTAGGTCTCGGCGAACGCGCTCAGCAGCTGGCCGCGCGCCTCCTCGTGGCCGTGGTCCCAGTCCGGCATCGGCCGGGTGTCATCGCTCCAGCCGTAGCGCCAGCGGGCGTGCACATCGGTGGCCAGGACGCGGTCGCGGGTCTCCGGCAGTGTGGTGTACCGGTCCTTGACATAGCCCCAGAACTCGGAGTCCGTGGTGTTCAGGACGGTGAGGCCGGTGAGCCCGGAGACCACCTCCCAGCGCTCGCCGTCGTAGGCGATCTGGGCGGTGCGGACCTCCTGGCCGCGGCGGACGAAGGAGTGCTGGGCGCCCCCGGCCGCCTGGATCCGCTCCCAGGCGTACTCCTCGATACGGATACGGGCGCGGTGGATGGGCTCCTGGCTGGTGACGAAGTGGCGGGCCAGCCGGATGCCGAACTCCTCGGCCGTATCGATGCCGTGCTCCTTGGCGAAGGCGTACACGGTGTTCTTGGTGGCGTCGGTCGTCAGGACGCTGGCGTTGCTGCCGGAGAGGTGGACCTCGTCCATCTCTCCGGACAGCGCCACCGAGACATTGAGGTCCTTGAGGTGGTGCACGGCGCCGTCGCGCACCACCCGCACGACGCGGGTTTCGGCTTTGCCGTACTGGTTCGGGCCGAGCGTGGGCATGGGTGCTAGCTCCCTCGGTAGACGGAGTAGCCGAACGGGGTGAGCAGCAGCGGTACGTGGTAGTGCTCGCCCGGCTCGACGGCGAAGGCGACCGCGACCTCCGGGAAGAAGGCATGGGTCAGATACGGCCCGGTCTCGAAGCGCAGCCGGGCGTGGGTGGTGCCCTCGGGGAGGTCGGGCAGATCCTTGCAGCGCCCGTCGGCGTCGGTCAGGGAGTCGGCGTGCGCCGTCCACTGCGCTCCGGGCCCGGAGCGGACGGACAGCTCGACGACCACGCCCACGGCGGGGCGGCCGATGCTGGTGTCCAGGATGTGGGTGGACACGGAGGTGGCGCCGCTCGCCATCACCGCTCTCCTTCCGCCGGGGCCCGCGGGGCCTGGAGGGTTTCCGTCAGCCGGGTCAGCCGGATGCGGTTGATCTTTCCCAGTTCGGTGCGGACGATCTCGCGCTCGGTGTCGGCGTCATGGTGGATCCGCTCGCGCAGCGCCGCCAGCATCTCCTCGCCGGTGCGGCCGGTGGCGCAGATCAGGAAGACATGGCCGTGGCGCTCCTGGTACGCGAGGTTCAGCTCCAGCAGCTCCGCGCGCTCCGCGTCCCGTACGCCGCTCTGCTCACGGGCCGAGGCGGCGTCGCCCGGTGCCGGCCGCCCGATGGGCGGGTGCGCGGCCATCGCCTCGGCGAGATCGGCGGCGGTCAGCCCGGCCATGGCCGCGTCGGCGGCGTCGAGCAGCTCCCCGACCGTGGCGTACGGCCGCCCGCCGGCGACCGCCGCGCCCCAGGCCCGGCTGGCGCACACCTCGTGCAGCAGCCCGGCGGCGTCGCGGTCGTCCGCCGCGTTGAACCGGGCCAGCCCCGGCGGAGCACTGGAAGTCACTCTCGCAAGCTAGGAGGCGCCCTCGCCGGGCGTCAACACTTTGTTGAAAAATGCGCGGAACGACGGGGCGCGGTCAGTCCCCGCTCTTCTCACGGTTGAGGTAGTTGTAAACGGTGAAGCGGCTCACGCCGAGGGCTCCGGCGACCGTTTCGACGCCGTGGCGCACCGAGAAGGCGCCGCGCTGTTCGAGGTGGCGGACGACGGCCTGCTTGGTCTTGCGGTCGAGGGCCGAGAGCGGCACGCCGTGGCGGCGCTGCAGGTCGGCGAGGATGTGGTCGAGCGAGTCCGAGATATGCGGCAGCCTTACGGCGACCACCGGGCGGCCCTCCCAGGAGAGCACCACATCGTCGCCCCGGGCCCGGTCCGGGGCGATCATCTCGCCGCCCATGGCGTCCACGAGCGGCCGCACCGCGGCGGCGAAGGGGTGGTCGGCCGGTACGCTCACGCCTCGCCCTCCCCGATCACATTGACCTGGAGCGAAATCCGGGTGGCACCGGCTTCGAGGGAGGTGCGCAGCAGCCGGTCGACGGCCGCCAGCACCGCTTCCGCCCCGCCTTCCGCGGTGTTGCCGAAGGGGCCGACGTCGACGGCGTCCAGCGGGGCGGCCTGGACGGTCTCGCGGGCCGCGACGGCGTGCGGCGGCACCTCGTCGAGGTCGAACGGTTCGGTGGTGAACTCAACCCTCAATCTCACGCCGCAAACCTACTGCGTCAGCCGTAACACGGCGCCCCCACTGCGGGGGACGGAACGCCCGAGTCCCTCGCCGCGGCCGCCCGCTTCGGGGAGCATGGACGCATACCGCATCCGCCCCCCGTCCACGGAGCGCCCCGATGACAGACAACGTGTTGGTGCGTTGTCCCGCGTGCCGTCGCGAGCAGTCGTTCACGCCGCCCACCTTCCCCTGTTCGTGCGGCGCGCCGGTCACCCTGCCCGTCCTCCGCGACGGCGCCCCGGAGGAGGTGGGCCACCGTACCTGGGAGAACCTCTGGGTGGCGGTGAACTGCCCGTCCTGCGGCCATCGGGGCCACTGGCCGCAGCCGGAACTGGGCTGCGACTGCGGCGCGGTGGTCCGCGTCCCCGTCGCCGCCGCGCCGCCCCCGGCCGGCCCGGGCGCGGTCTCCGGGCACGGCGGCCCGGTCGTGCGGCGCCCGGCCTTCCGGCCGGTGACGATCCGTACGGCGCGGGACGCGGTCACCGCCGCCTCGCTGTATCTGAAGTGGCTCGGCTTCCACAGCCTGCGGCCCTCGGAGGACCGGGCCGCGTCCGGGGTGGACCTCTACGGGACGGGCGTGGTCGCCCAGGTCGATCCGACCACCCGCCCCACCGGGCTGCGGGACATCGAATGCCTGTGGCTGAACGGGCTCCAGAAGTCGGCCATGAGCGTCTTCTTCTCGCTCGCGGGCTATGCGCGGGAGGCGCGGGCGCGCGCCGACGCGCTCCATCTGCCGCTGTTCATCATGGACCTCACCGGCACCCCCCAGCCCGTCAACGACCCGGCGGACGTGCTGATCCGGATGGGGCCGCCGGACGGCTGACCCCGGTCGGCTCTTGCGCTCATGACCGGGGAACGCTTCCGTTGAGGTACCGCCCTCCACCGTTCACCCGTCCCATCCGCTCGACCGGCCGGAGGCCGAAACGATGGCTGTTCCGTGGTACCCGAGGTCATGGGCTCCGCTCGCCGCCGCCCTGACCCTGCTTCTGGTGACCGGCTGCGCGGGCGGCGATGTGCCGCCGCCCACGGTGGAGAGCTCCTCGGCCGCACCGGCTCCCCCGTCCGGCGCCACACCGGGTACGCCCACCCCGCTCACCAGCCCTGATGGCACCGACGGCGGGACGGGTGTGGAGCAGGACATCGACGCGGCGGTCTCCGTCACCACCACCTACTGGCAGACCCACTGGCCCGAATTGTTCACCGGCGGCTACAACCCGCCCAGAATCCTGGGCACCTACGACGGCGACACCCCTGGTACGCCGGTGTGCGGAAGTGAGCCACTCCCCGACGACAACGCCGTCTACTGCCCCGACGGCGACTACATAGCGTGGGACATGGACCTGATGCGCTGGGGCCATGCGCGGGGCGACGCCTGGGTCTATCTGGTGATCGCCCATGAGTGGGGCCACGCCGTCCAGAACCGTCTGGACGCGGGCCTGGTCGACCTCGCCCGTGAGCTGCAGGCCGACTGCCTGGCCGGGGCGGTCCTCTTCGGCGCCGCCCAGGACGGGACGCTGACCTTCGAGGAGGGTGATACCGAGGAGCTGGCGGATGCCCTGACCGCACTCGCCGACAGGACCCCGTGGACCGACATCTCCGACCACGGCGACGCCTCCCAGCGGGTCGGCTACTTCAGCCGCGGCGCGCGATCCGGGGTGAAGTCGTGCCTGCCGAACGTCGTCCAGTGACGGGCGGGGTGGGGGCCCCGCGTCGGCGGGGGTGGGGGCCCCTGCTGTGGTGGGGGTGGGGGCCCCTGCTGTGGTGGGGGTGTGGGCCCCTGCTGGAGTAGAGGGGCCCGCAACTCATCAGCTGGGCGCGGTCTGCGGCTCGGCCCGCTCGACCAGCGCTTCGGATCTGGCCGGATCGTCCTCGGACCGGGTCTCGGGCAACAGCTCCCGCGCGGCCGTCTCCCGCAGCTCGACCTTGCGGACCTTGCCGCTGACCGTCATCGGGAAGGCGTCCATGAGACGCAGATAGCGGGGGACCTTGTAGTGGGCGAGGCGGCCCCGGCAGAAGCGGGCGAGCTCATCGCGGGTGAGGGTCTTGGCGCCCTCGCGCAGGATGACGCAGGCCAGGACCTCCTCGCCGTACTTCTCGTCCGGTACGCCGACGACCTGTACATCCGCGACCTTGGGGTGGGTGTGCAGAAACTCCTCGATCTCCCGCGGATAGACGTTCTCGCCACCGCGGACGATCATGTCCTTGATCCGGCCGACGATCTGGACGTATCCCTCGCCGTCCATCACCGCGAGGTCGCCGGTGTGCATCCAGCGCGCCGAGTCGATCGCCTCGGCGGTCCGCTCGGGCTCCTGCCAGTAGCCGAGCATCACCGAGTAGCCGCGGGTGCACAGCTCGCCGCGGGTGCCGCGGGGCACGGTCGCCCCGGTCACCGGGTCGACGATCTTGACCTCGACATGCGGCAGCACCCGGCCGACCGTCGAGGTGCGGCGCACGAGGTCGTCATCGGGCCGGGTCTGGACCGAGACCGGTGAGGTCTCGGTCATGCCGTAGCAGATGGACACCTCCGCCATGTGCATCTCGGCGACCACCCGCCGCATCACCTCCACCGGGCAGGGCGATCCGGCCATGATCCCGGTGCGCAGCGAGCTGAGGTCGAAGGTGGCGAAGTCCGGCAGGGCCAGCTCGGCGATGAACATGGTGGGAACGCCGTACAGCGAGGTGCAGCGCTCCCGTTCGACGGCGGCCAGGGTGGCGACGGGGTCGAAGGTGGGGGCGGGGATGACCACGCAGGCGCCGTGGCTGGTGGCCGCGAGGTTGCCCATCACCATGCCGAAGCAGTGGTAGAAGGGCACCGGCACACAGATCCGGTCCTCGGCGGTGTAGCGGACCGTCTCCCCCACGAAGAAGCCGTTGTTGAGGATGTTGTGGTGGGAGAGGGTGGCGCCCTTGGGAAAGCCCGTGGTGCCGGAGGTGTACTGGATGTTGACCGCGTCGTCGCAGCTGATCCGGGCCTCGCGCTCGGCGAGCCGCTCGGGGGGCACATCGGCCCCGGCGCGCACCAGCCCGTCCCAGGTCCGGTCGCCGATGTAGATGACATCGCGCAACGGGGAGCAGGCCGATCGCACCTGCTCGACCATCCGCCGGTAGTCGCTGGTCTTGTGCTCGATGGAGGAGACCAGGACCGAGATTCCGGCCTGCTGGAGTACATACCGCAACTCGTGGACGCGGTACGCGGGGTTGATATTGACCATGATGGCGCCGATGCGGGCGGTGGCGTACTGCAACAGCACCCATTCGGGGCAGTTGATGGCCCAGATGCCGACCCGGTCGCCCTTGGCGACCCCCTTGGCCATCAGCCCGAGCGCGACCTCCTCGACCGACCTGCCGAACTCGGCGTAGGTCCAGCGGCGGCCGGAGGGGACGTCGACGAGCGCCTCGCGGTCGCCGTACAGCTCGACGGCCCGCGCCAGATTGGCGCCGATGGTGTCGCCGAGCAGCGGGAGGTCCCCGGCTCCGCTGGTGTAGGAGAGCCCCGCTGGGCTTGGTGGGTCAGACGTGAGGTCGGTCATGGGAGCTCCTTGGGTTCACGTTCACGTACGCCTTCACGTTCGTGCGGGTGGGTCATCATATGAGCGTCAGTCATCAGATCTCCTCATAAAACTCGATACCGCCACCCTGTGCCGTGCGTTCACGCAGCTCGATCCGGCGAATCTTTCCGGAAACCGTCTTGGGGAGGTCGGCGAACTCCAAGCGGCGGATCCGCTTGTAGGGCGCGAGCACCGCCCGCGAGTGCGCGAACAGCGCATTCGCGGTGTCCGGGCCGGGCTCCCAGCCCTCCGCCAGCACGATGTACGCCTTCGGCACGGCCAGCCGCAGCGGGTCGGGGGCCGGGACGACGGCGGCCTCGGCGACCGCCTCGTGCTCCAGCAGCGCGCTCTCCAGCTCGAACGGCGAGATCTTGTAGTCGGACGCCTTGAAGACGTCGTCGGCGCGGCCGATGTAGGTGATGTAGCCGTCCGCGTCGCGCGATCCGATGTCCCCGGTGCGGTAGTAACCGCCCGCGGTGGCCTCGGCGGTGCGCTCCCCGTCGCCCTCGTAGCCGGTCATCAGGCCGACGGGACGGCCCTCGGGGCCGGTGAGGTCGAGGCAGATCTCGCCCTCCTCACCGGGCCGGCCGGTCGCCGGATCCAGCAGGACGACGCGGAAGCCGGGGGTCGGCCGTCCCATCGAGCCGGGCTTGAGCGGCTGGCCGGGGGTGTTGGCCACCTGAACGGCGGTCTCGGTCTGGCCGAAGCCGTCCCGGATGGTCACCCCCAGGCGCGCCGCACATGCTCGATGACCTCGGGGTTGAGCGGCTCGCCCGCGGCGAGGGCCTCCCGGGGCGGGGTGCGCAGCTGGGTGAGATCGGCCTGGATGAGCATCCGCCAGACGGTGGGCGGGGCGCAGAAGGTGGTGATGGCGCAGCGGTCCATCTCGGCCATCAGGCGGCCCGCGTCAAAGCGCGTGTAGTTGTGGACGAAGACGGTGGCCTCGGCGTTCCAGGGGGCGAAGAGATTGGACCAGGCGTGCTTGGCCCATCCGGGGGAGGAGATGTTGAGGTGGACATCGCCCGGCCTGACCCCGATCCAGTACATCGTCGCCAGATGCCCGATGGGATACGAGATATGGGTGTGCTCCACCAGCTTGGGGCGCGCGGTGGTGCCGGAGGTGAAGTACAGCATCAGGGGGTCGGTGGCGAGGGTCGGCCCGTCGGGGACGAAGGGCTCGTCGTCCGCCGCGTCGTCCGCCGCGCCGTCCACCGTGATCCGGGCGGTCCCGGCGTCCTCGTAGGCGAGCCAGCCCTCGGGCGCGCCGCCGACCGCGATCCGGGTGTAGTCGCCCGGCACCTGCGCGAACTTCTCCGTGTCCGCGCCCCGTACGACCACATGCGCCGCCCGGCCGCGCTCGATGCGGTCGGCGAGGTCGAGCGGGCCGAGCAGCGGGGTGGCGGGGATGACGACGGCGCGCAGCTTCATCGCGGCCAGCGCGGTCTCCCACAGCTCGACCTGGTTGCCGAGCATGACCACGATGCGGTCACCGGCCCGGACGCCGCGGTCGCGCAGCCAGTTCGCGGCCCGGTCGGACCGGCGGCGCAGCTCCTCGAAGGTCAGCCGGATCTCGCTGCCGTCCTCCTCGACGATGTGCAGGGCGGTACGGTCGCCGCTGCGCCCGGCGATCCCGTCGAACCAGTCCAGGGCCCAGTTGAACCGCTCCGGGCGTGGCCAGCCGAACCCTTGGTACGCCCCCGCGTAGTCCTCCCGGTGGTCGAGCAGGAAGTCCCGTGCCTCGCGGAAGTCGTGAGCCGGATTCATTGCTGTCACTTGTCCTCCTGAATGGCGTACCGCTCGCTAGCATCGTGCGACGGGTGATCTGGGTCTCACTACCCCCGGACGGGGGTGGCGCTGGATGCGGGAGGTGGCCGTGACGGGATCGGACGGGGCCGTCGACATACGGAACACGCTGCAGCGGATGCGCCGGCGTGGTGGGCTGCCCGTCGCGTTCGGCGGGCTGTTCTCGGGGTCACGGCAGTTCCGGATCTCGGAACTCACCGGCACCACGACCAACTCCCTGCGGGGTCTGGCCATCACACCCGGCAACGGCCTCGGCGGCAAGGTCCTCACCATGTCCCGGCCGATCTCGGTGGCGGACTACCCCGCCTCACGGGCGATCAGCCATGAGTACGACGCGGCGGTGGGCGCGGAGGGGCTGCGCTCGATGCTCGCGGTGCCGGTGGTGGTGCGCGGGCGGGTGCGCGGGGTGCTGTACGGCGCGCTGCGCCAGCCGCTGCTGCTCGGCGACCGGGCGCTGACCGCGGCCGTGGAGTCGGCGCGCGAGCTGGAACGCGTGCTGGAGAGCGAACTGGCGCAGGAGCTGGCGGTGCGGGAGGAGGCGCAGCGGCTGCTGACGGAGGCGCGCCAGCGCCGTGGGCAGCCGCCGGGACCGCAGTGGGAGCCGTCGGCGGAGGAGACCGATCCCGCGGTGTGGGAGGAGGTGCGCGAGGCCCACGGCGATCTGCGGGCCCTGGCGCACCGGGTGCCCGACCGCCAGCTGCGCGAGGAGATACTCACCGCCTGCTCTCGGCTGGCCAGGGCCTCGTCGGGGCGCGGCAGGCAGCGGGAGCACCGCAACGGGGGGCCCGGGGTGGAGCTCTCGCCGCGCGAGGTGGATGTGCTGGCGTGTGTGGCCTCGGGGGCGACGAATTCGACGGCGGCGGAGCGGCTGGGGTTGCGGCCGGAGACCGTCAAGAGCTATCTGCGCTCGTCCATGCGGAAGTTGGGGGCCCATACCCGTCTCCACGCGGTGGTCGAGGCCCGCCGTGCGGGGCTTTTGCCGTAGCAGGCGGCGGGTGCGGGCGCCGGTGGGTCCCGGGGCGGCCCCTCCGGGTACCTGTGCAGAAAACGCTTGATCTGAGGCAAGTATTGCCTCGCCCACCGCTCCCCCGGGACGCACCACGGTCATATAGGGCGATATCCTGCACTGAGGTCAGTGCTCGCGACAGGAGGTGAGGTCCATGGACAGTGAGCCTCCCAGTCGTATGCCTCGAGGCGCCGCTGCGGCCCGGACGCGCTGAGCGCACTGCCCGGTTCGGCCCGGAGGTGGCGCCCGTCCGAGCCCGAGCCCGCTATCCGTAAAGGACCCCCTATGTCCGAGCGCCGCCGCACCCCCCGCCCCACGAGGCGGTACCCCTGGCTGCGCCCCGGCGGGGCGAACCGGGCCGATGCCGCCCCGCGCCCCGCCCCGGCGCCCCCGGGCCCGCCGCGCGACGAGCAGCAGACCACCGCCGCCGATGGAACCCCGCGTGAGCCGGACGAGCGCAGCGTGGTGGACGCCGCGGTGTACCGCGACGGCCGCCGGGTCGGCACCCCCGACACCCTGGCCGCCACCTACCGGCGGCTGCGCGAGGAGACCGGTGCGATGGCCTGGATCGGGCTGTACCGGCCGAGCGAGGCGGAGCTGCTCTCGCTGGCCGAGGAGTTCGATCTGCACAAGCTGGCCATCGAGGACGCGCTGGAGGCCCATCAGCGGCCCAAGCTGGAGCGCTACGGCGAGACGCTCTTCGTGGTGCTGCGCGCCGCCCGCTATCTCGACGCGCCGGAGGAGGTCGACTTCGGCGAGCTGCATGTCTTCGTGGGCCCCGACTTCGTCATCACCGTCCGGCACGGCGCCGCCCCGGACCTGTCCGTGGTGCGCGCCCGGATGGAGTCCACCCCCGAGCTGCTGGCGCTGGGCCCCGAGGCCGTGCTGTACGCGATCCTCGACGCGGTCGTGGACGGCTATGCCCCGGTGGTGGCAGGGGTGCAGAACGACATCGACGAGATCGAGACCGAGGTGTTCCGCGGCGACCCCGAGGTGTCGCGGCGCATCTATGAACTCTCCCGCGAGATGGTGGAGTTCCAGCGCGCCACCCGCCCGCTGGTCGGGATGTTGCACGGCCTGATGGCGGGTTTCGACAAATACGGCACCGATGAGGAGCTGCAGCGTTATCTGCGTGACGTCGCCGACCACGTCACCCACACCAGCGAGCGCGTGGACGGCTTCCGCTCGGCCCTCACCGACATCCTCGCGGTCAACGCCACCCTGGTGACCCAGCAGCAGAACGCCGAGATGCGGGCGCTGGCCGAGGCGGGTTTCGAGCAGAACGAGGAGGTCAAGAAGATCTCCGCATGGGCGGCGATCCTGTTCGCGCCCACGCTGGTCGGCACCATTTACGGGATGAACTTCACCCATATGCCCGAGCTGGACTGGGTGTGGGGATATCCGTTCGCGATCGTGCTGATGGCGGTGGTCTGCGTCAGCCTGTATGTCATCTTCAAGCGCCGCGGCTGGCTCTGACGGCGCCCCAACTCTCCGGCTGGATCGGCGATTCAAGGGATTTCCTCGATTGAATCGCTGATTCAGCCGCTGTCCATAGCCCCTCCCCCTCGTTTGTGCTTCGATGCCGTCCGGCATGGCACGGGCAGGCGAGCGACGGGAGTACGCGTATGGACCGGCGAGGGTTCCTCAGGGGCGCGGCCGCGCTGTCCACCGCGGGGCTGGTCACCGCCGTCGGCGGTACCGCGACGGCCACGGCCGCCGCGCCGCCCCTGCTGCCGGCCGCCGAGGACTGGCTGTCGGCCATCGCCGACGCCACCCCGGTCCAGCGGCTGACCCTGCCCGGCACCCACAACTCCGGCGCCCGCTTCGGCGGCCCGTGGACCGAGTGCCAGAACACCACCATCGCCGACCAGCTCAGCAGCGGCATCCGTTTTCTGGACGTCCGCTGCCGCGCCTTCGAGAACGCCTTCCCCATCCACCACGGCGCCTTCTACCAGAACCTCAACTTCGACGATGTGCTCGGCGCCTGCCGCTCCTTTCTCTCCGCGCATCCGTCGGAGACCGTGCTGATGCGGGTCAAGCAGGAGTACTCGGAGGAGAGTGCCGCGGAGTTCCGCCGGATCTTCGACACCTACCTGGACGACAAGGGCTGGCGCTCGCTGTTCCGCCTGGACAACACCCTCCCCGCCCTGGGCCAGGCCCGGGGCAGGGTGGTGCTGCTCGCCGACTCGGACAACATGCCGGGGGTGCGGTACGGCGACGGGGGGCTCTTCGACATCCAGGACGACTACATGGCGGAGCCGTTCGGCAAGTACCCGAAGATCGAGGCGCAGTTCCGCAAGGCGGCGGCCCAGCCCGGCAAGCTCTTCATCAACTATGTCTCCACCGCCGCCCTGCTGCCGCCCCGCTCCAACGCGGACCGGCTCAACCCGCAGGTGAAGTCGTTCCTGGAGGGCGCCGAGGCACAGGGCTGGACCGGGCTCGGGATCGTTCCGATGGACTTCCCGAACACCGCCTCCGGCCTGGTCGACGCCCTCGTCCGGCACAACCCGGCGGGCTGACCGCGGGGCGTCAGCGGCCGTGGGTCCGGCGGAAGACCTTGACCGACGGTTCCGCGTAGCGCACCAGCTCCAGCGCCTGCTCGGGGAACCACTCCCCCGCGTCGGGGTTGACCGTCCCGCGCACCGGGTCCAGGGGCCCGTCGGTGCCGCGCAGGCACCGCCCGTCCGACTCGCCCGGCGTCTTCACCCACAGCGCGGCGTCCAGCAGCGCATCGCCCGTACGGGTGGTGGGGCGCCGGCCCAGGCCCCGCGCCGGCGGGTTGCACCACGACTGCGCGTCGAGGTGCGCCCCGGCCCTGGGGGCCCAGGGGCCCTGGCCGTTGCGGCTGGTGTCGGTGACGAAGTGCTTCATACGGCCCGGGTCGTCCGGTACGTGGGCGTGCAGCCAGCGGCGGGCGTGCCGCCGTGACCAGCTCTGGTCGGCGCAGTCCTCGGGGTCCCCGCCCTCGTCGGCGTAGGCGAGGCAGGAGGAGATCAGCCGGCCGTACCAGGCGCTGTCGGGGTCGGTCTGGTAGTGGGAGACGTTGAGGGCGAAGCCGGTGGCGCGGTCGATCCCGGCCTTGATGAGCCGGGGCACGATGCTGCTGACGGAGTGCCAGCCGGCGTGGCCCGCGTCCAGGTACACCGATGCGTTGCCGAGCGCGGTGAGGGCGTCGACCGCGTAGTTGATCTCGGAGTAGCGGGCGGCGGTCTCCTGGTCCTCGACCACCGGGGTGTCCAGGTCGCCCACGTCCTCGGCGTCGGGGGTCACGGGGTCGGGTGTGGGGAGCGGGGGCAGCTCGGGGAGGGTGCCGGGCTGCTCGGCGGAGGGCTCGGGGCGGGGCTCTGGGATGCGGAGGGCTCGAGGCCGGAGGGCTCCTGGGCCTCGGCGGGCCCCGGCGCCGGGTCCTCGGAGGCGGGGAGCCGCGGGTCCGCGGCCTGCGCGTCCGCGGCCTGCGCGTCCGGGGACTGCGCGGCGTCCTGGCCGGCGTCCTGGGCGGCCGATGCGGCAGGCGGGGACGTGGACGCGCCGGGGTCGGGCAGCGGGGGCAGATCGGCGGGCTGCTGCTCGACGGCCGTCTGTTGCTCGGCGGCGAGTTGCTCCTCGGCGGGCTGCTCCTCGGCGGGCTGCTGCTCGACGGCCGTCTGATCGGCGTTCGATTCGTCGGCACAGTCGGAGGGCAGCAGCGACAGCGAATCGGGTTCGAGGACGATCAGCACCTTACGGTCGCCGATGCCCTCGGCGACGGCGTCGATCCACGCCTCGTACGCGGCGAGGCCGTCCGCTCCCCCGCTCGAGTAGCTGCCGCAGTCACGGCCCGGGATGTTGTAGAGCGCGAGGACCGGCAGCCTCCCCTGCACGTCGGCGCTCCGCGTCGTCCTGCGGACCAGCCGCTCGACCCGTTCCGGGCTCTCGTCCCCGTACCAGACCGCCTGCGGCGTCCGCACCATGGCGAGGAGCCCGGCGGAGTCGCGGAAGTCGCCCCGCCAGGCGAGGCGGGCCACCTGGCGGTAGGAGTCCCGGTCGGGGGGCGGGGCGTAGAGGCGGGCGATGCGGGAGGAATCGTCGTCGTCCTCCCGCGCGGCCGCGCTCACCACGGGGCTGATCAGCAGGGGCAGGGTGGCGGCGGCCACGACGGCCGTCGACACGGTGAGAATCTTGCGTCTCTTACGCACGTGCGCACTCCAGGGGGGCGGCAGGACCAAGGTCGATTTCTGACTCTCACTCAGAAACCGGCGCCCGGCAAGAGAAGCCTCCGCCAGGTGGCGGAGGGTTTTTCCCGCTCAGGAGTGGCCTTATGTCAGACGATCCTTCTGTGATCTGATCCGATGTCAGGTGATGTCAGGTGTCCTCAGGCGACGGAGCCGATCCGGTCCGAGGCCGCCCGGGTGTCGTGGTGGATCGGGGTCCGGGCACCCGTCAGCGGCGTTCCGCTGCCGCCCCGACGGTTGGCGACGATCTCGCCGGCGATGGACAGCGCGGTCTCCTCGGGCGTACGGGCGCCGAGGTCGAGGCCGATCGGGGAGCGCAGCAGGGCCAGCTCCGGCTCGCCCACACCGGCCTCGCGCAGCCGCCGCAGCCGGTCCCGGTGGGTGCGGGCGGAGCCCATCGCGCCGACGTACGCCACGGGCAGCCGCAGCGCCCGCTCCAGCAGTGGCACATCGAACTTCGCGTCGTGGGTGAGCACGCACAGCACCGTACGGGCGTCCACCTCGGTCTTCTCCAGATAGCGGTGCGGCCAGTCGACGACCACCTCGTCGGCGTCCGGGAAGCGCAGCGCGGTAGCGAAGACCGGACGGGCGTCGCAGACCGTGACGTGGTAGTTCAGGAACTTCCCTATCCGCACGAGCGCGCTCGCGAAGTCCACCGCCCCGAAGACGATCATGCGCGGCGGCGGCACGCTGGCCTCGGCGAGCAGGGTGACGGGCTGCCCGCAGCGGCTTCCCTCGGCGCCGATGACCACGGTCGCGGTGCGCCCGGCGTCCAGCAGGGCGCGGGCCTCCGCGGCCGCCGTACGGTCCAGCTCGGGGTGGCCGCCCAGGGTGCCGTCCCAGCCGCCGTCCGGGCGGACGAGCAGGGCGCCGCCCAGCAGCTCGGGCGGGCCGTCCACGATCCGGGCCAGCGCCGTCGTCCGGCCGTCGGCGGCGGCGGACGCGGCGGCGGCGAGAACGGGACGCACCCGGCGGTCGGCCGCCGGGGCCGGGGTGACCAGGACATCGATGACTCCGCCGCAGGTCAGGCCGACCGCGAAGGCGTCCTCGTCGGAGTAGCCGAAGGTCTCCCGTACGGTCTCGCCGGTGCTCAGCGCCTCCTGGCACAGCTCGTACACCGCGCCCTCGACACAGCCGCCGGACACGCTGCCGACCGCCGTGCCCTCGGCGTCCACGGCGAGGGCGGCCCCGGGTTGCCGGGGCGCGCTGCCGCCCACGGAGACCACGGTGGCGACGGCGAAGTCCCGGCCCTCCTCGCACCAGCGGTGCAGCTCGGCGGCGATGTCCAGCATGGTGATCAGCTCCTTGGGCGGCGCATCGGTACGCGGCGCATCGGTATCCGGAACAACGCACTCGGCTCCCGATATCTGCCCTCAGGTGCCCGTCAGGTGCTCCGGGCGTACCGGCACGCGCTTCAGGGGCAGGCCGGTGGCCGCGCGGATGGCGGCGACGACGGCCGGGGTCGAGGAGAGCGTGGGCGCCTCGCCGACGCCGCGCAGCCCGTACGGGGCGTTGTCGTCGGCCAGCTCCAGCACCTCCACCGGCATGGCGGGGGTGTCCAGGATGGTGGGGATCAGATAGTCCGTGAAGGACGGATTGCGCACCCGCGCCCCGTCCGCCGAGACGACGATCTCCTCCATCACGGCGAGCCCGAGGCCCTGCGTCGAACCGCCCTGGATCTGCCCGACCACCGACAGCGGGTTGATCGCCTTGCCCACGTCCTGCGCGGCCGCCAGCTCGACCACCTTGACCAGCCCCAGCTCGGTGTCGACCTCGACGACCGCGCGATGGGCGCAGAAGGAGTACTGCACATGGCCGAAGCCCTGGCCGGTGCGGAGATCGAACGGCTCGGTCGGCCGGTGCCGGAACTCCCGCTCCAGATCGATCGCCTCATCGCCCAGGATCCCGGCGAGATCGCCGATCACCTCACCGCCGTCGGTGACCACCTTGCCGTCCGCCAGCCGCAGCCGGGCGGGCTCCGCCCAGGCGGGGTGGGAGGCACCGAACCGCTCACGGCCGCGCCGCAGCACCTCCTCGCGGACCGCCTCGCAGGTGTGCCTCACGGCGCCGCCCGTCATATACGTCTGGCGGGAGGCGGAGGTGGAGCCGGCCGAGCCGACCCGGGTGTCGGCCGGGTGGATGGTGATCCGGCCGACGCCCAGCTCGGTGCGGGCGATCTGGGCGTGCACGGTGACCCCGCCCTGGCCGACCTCGGCCATCGCGGTGTGCACCAGGGCGACCGGCTCGCCACCGATCACTTCCAGCCGGATCCGGGCGGTGGAGTAGTCGTCGAAGCCCTCGGAGAAGCCGACGTTCTTGATCCCGACCGCATAGCCCACCCCGCGCACCACGGCCTCGCCGTGGGTGGTGTTGGACAGTCCGCCCGGCAGGGCCCGTACGTCCACGGGGCCGCCCGCCGCCTCCCAGGCGCGCTCGGGCGGCATCGGCAGCGCCTTGACCCGGCGCAGCAGCTCGGCGACCGGGGCCGGGGAGTCGACGAGCTGTCCTGTGGGCATGGTGGCGCCCTGGGACATGGCGTTGCGCTGCCGGAACTCCACCGGGTCCAGGCCGAGTTCGGCCGCCACCGCGTCCATCTGCGCCTCGTAGGCGAAGCACGCCTGGACGGCGCCGAAGCCGCGCATCGCGCCGCAGGGCGGGTTGTTGGAGTAGAGCGCGATGGCCTCGACGTCGACGTTCTCGACGACGTAGGGGCCGATCGACAGGGAGGCGGCGTTGCCCACGACCGCCGGGGAGGAGGAGGCGTACGCCCCGCCGTCCAGGACGATGCGGCACTGGACGTAGAGCAGCGTGCCGTCGCGGCTCGCGCCGTGTTCGTAGGTGAGCTTGGCGGGGTGGCGGTGGACATGGCCGAAGAAGGATTCGTACCGGTTGTAGACGATCTTGACGGGCTTTCCGGTGCGCAGCGCCAGCAGACAGGCGTGCGCCTGCATGGACAGGTCCTCGCGCGCGCCGAACGCCCCGCCCACCCCCGACAGCGTCAGCCGCACCTTGTCGGCGGGCAGCCCGAGGACGGGGGCGAGCTGATCGCGGTCGACATGCAGCCACTGGGTAGCGATGTAGAGGTCCACCCCGCCGTCCTCGGCGGGCACCGCGAGCCCCGACTCCGGGCCGAGGAACGCCTGGTCCTGCATGCCCACCTCGTAGTCCCGGCGGACCACCACATCGGCGCGGGCCCGGGCGGCGGCGACATCGCCGCGCAGGACGGGCTGGCGGTGCACGATGTTCGGGTGCGGGGCGTGGGCGGCGTGGTGGTCCCGGCGGCCGGGGTGGAGCAGCGGCGCGCCCGGTGCGGTGGCGGTGGCCTCGTCGACGACCAGCGGCAGCTCCTCGTACTCCACCGCGATCCGGGCGGCGGCGCGGCGGGCGGTCTCGGGGTGGTCGGCGGCGACGATCGCGACGGGCTCGCCGTGATAGCGGACCCGGTCCTTCGCGAGCACGGGCTGGTCGCGGATCTCCAGGCCGTAGTGGGTCTCGGCGGGCAGGTCGTCATGGGTCATGACGGCGTACACCCCGGGCAGGGCGAGCGCCGCGGCGGTGTCGATGGACCTGATCGCGGCGTGGGCGTGCGGGCTGCGGAGGGTGAAGCCCCACAGCATGTCCTCGTGCCACAGATCCGAGGAGTACGCGAACTCGCCGGTCACCTTGAGGGTGCCGTCGGGGCGCAGGGTGGACTCGCCGATCGTCCCCCTGGTGGCGCCGGTGGCCTGGGTGAGGGCGGCGGGGGCACTGGCGGTGCGGTCGGCTGCCATGGTCAGACCGCCTTCCCGGTGCGGGCGGCCGCGAGCCGGACCGCGTCGAGGATCTTCTCGTAGCCGGTGCAGCGGCAGAGGTTGCCGGAGAGCGCCTCGCGGATATCGGCGTCGGAGGGGTCGGGGGTGCGCTCCAGCAGCTCATCGGCGGCCACGAGCAGTCCGGGGGTGCAGAAGCCGCACTGGACGGCGCCGGCGTCGATGAACGCCTGCTGGACGGGGGCCAGCGGGGCAACCTGCCCGGGGCGGGATGGCTCGGGCTCTACGGGGTGGCCCGTCCCAGGTTCCCCGGAGTGGATGGCCTCGGGCTCCGCGGGACGGACCTCGGGCTCCCCGGTGCGGCCTGCCCCGGGCCCCCCAGGGCGGACGGCCCCAGCCGTATGCGTGGACCGCTGCCGGGCGTGGTCCGCGAGTCCCTCGACGGTGACCACCTCGCGGCCCTCGGCCTGCCCCGCCGCCACCAGACAGGCGCATACCGGCACCCCGTCGAGGCGCACCGTGCAGGAACCGCATTCACCCTGCTCACAGGCGTTCTTCGAACCGGGAAGCCCCATCCGCTCGCGCAGCACGTACAGCAGGGACTCGCCCTCCCAGACGTCATCTGCCTCGTACGGCCGTCCGTTGACCGTGATGTTCACGCGCACTGTGCGGTCCTCCCGTCTCCCTCGCGATACGCCTCCCAGGTCCAGCCGAGCGTGCGGCGCGCCATGACCCCCACCGCGTGGCGGCGGTAGGCGGCGCTGCCGCGTACGTCGTCGATCGGGCGGCACGCCCCGGCGCACAGCTCGGCGAACCGCCGGGCGGTCGACGGGTCGAGGGGCGCGCCGTTGTCCCAGAGGCCGCCCTCCTCGAGCGCCGCGCCCAGGAACTCCTCGGCCTCTCGGGCCCGTACGGGCGTGGGCGCGGCCGACCCGATGCCGGTGCGCACGGTGCGGGTGCGCGGATGGAGCGCGACGGCGAAGGCGCAGACCGCGATCACCATGGCGTTCCGCGTGCCGACCTTGGAGAACTGCTGCGGACCGTCCGCCTTCTGGATGTGCACTGCCCGGATCAGCTCATCGGGCTCCAGGGCATGGCGCTTGACCCCGGTGAAGAACTCCTCGACGGGGATGCGCCGGGTGCCGCGCACCGACGCCGCCTCCACCTCGGCCCCGGCCGCCAGCAGCGCGGGATGCGCGTCCCCGGCGGGCGAGGCGGCGCCGAGGTTGCCGCCGACCGTGCCGCGGTTGCGGATCTGCGGTGAGCCGACGGTGTGCGCGGCGAGCGCCAGCCCGGGCAGCTCGGTCCGCAGCTCCTCGATGATCCGGGTGTACGGGACGCCCGCGCCCAGCCGGATCGTACGGTCGGTGGCCTCCCACTCGGCCAGTTCGGCGACGCGGGTCAGATCGAGCAGATACTCGGGCCGCCGGTGATCGAAGTTGATCTCGACCATCACATCGGTGCCGCCCGCGATGGGCACGGCGGTGGGGTGCTCGGCCTTCGCGGCGAGCGCCTCCTCCCAGCCGGCGGGGCGCAGGAAGTCCATGGGTCTCTCTTCTCGAATCGTCGGCGTCGGCGTCGGCAGGCGGGAGCCCCCTCCCAGAACTCTGCACGCGACTCAACGCCAGTAGACCGAGGTGTGGGCCACATGGTGCAGTCACCGAAGACATGAAGCAATTGGCTGGCCAGGGGGCGGGTCTTGTAGATTCGAACGAACGGCGGGGGCCGGAAACCTCGCGGTATTCGACCGGTGACACGGAACAAGATCGGCTGGCATCCCATGCGGCTGCGCGCACTGCTGGAGAACGACACCCTGGGCCTGCGCCTGCTCGGCGGCGAGGGCGAGCTGGACCGTACCGTGCGCGGCGTGATGACCACCGATCTGCGCGACCCCAGCCGCTATCTCTCGGGCGGTGAACTCGTGCTGACCGGGCTCGCCTGGCGGCGTGAGCCGGAGGACTCCGAGCGGTTCGTCCGCATCCTCGCGGCCGCCGGGGTGGCGGGGCTGGCGGCGGGCGAGGCGGAGCTGGGCGCCGTGCCCGAGGATCTGGTGCTGGCCTGCGGACGGCATCGGCTGCCGCTGTTCTCCGTGGTCGAGGACGTCGCGTTCGCCACCATCACCGAGCATGTGGTGCGCCAGGTCTCCGGCGAGCGGGCCGGGGATCTGGCGGCGGTCGTCGACCGGCACCGCCGGCTGATGACGTCCGGGCCCGCGGGCGGCGGCCCCGAGGTGGCCCTGGACCTGCTCCGCTCGGACCTGGACCTGACCGCGTGGGTGCTCTCCCCCACCGGCCGCCGGATCGCCGGGCCCACCGCCGCCGGAGCGGCCGCGGAGCCGCCCGCGGCGGTCCGCGCCCAGCTGGCGGGCGAGCATCTGGCCGCCCGGCGGGACGGGCGGCGCGGCCCGCACCGGATGACCGCCGCGGACGGCATGACGTACTCCCTCTTCCCCATCCACAGCGGGGACACGGACGACGAGGTGCGCCAGACCGTGCTGTCCGACTGGCTGCTGGTGGTCGGCGCGGACGCCGACGAATGGCCGGAGGAACGGCTGGACCTGCTCTATGGGGTCACCCAGCTGATCGCGGTCGAGCGCGACCGGCGGAACGCGTCGCGCACCGTGCGGCGCAGGCTCGCCCAGGAGGTGCTGGAGTTGGTCCAGACGGGCGCGCCGCCCGCCGAGATCGCGGCCCGGCTGCGGGTGGCCGCGCCGGTGCTGCTGCCGGGGCTCGGCACGGCGCCGCACTGGCAGGTGGTGGTGGCCAAGGTGGAGTGGGGCGTCAGCGCGGCGGCGGAGCACGGACCGGAGGGCGGGGTGCGGGACGGCGCCGCGCGAGAGGGCTTCAGGCGGGACGGCGGGGCCGTCCTCGGCGCCCGGGTGGCCCAGTCGCTGCTGGAGGAGATCCTGGTCGACCCGGCCGCGCCCGGGCCGGAGCTCTCGGACCGGATCGCCGTGGCCCACACCGGCGACGAGGCGGTGGCGCTCGTCCCCCTCCCGGCGCTCACCGACGGCCCGCTGGAGGGCGGCGTGGCCCACGCCGCGGAGGGGCTGCAGGCCGACGCGCTGCTCGCCGCCGTCCAGGAGCCGCTCTCCCGCGGTCTGGACGGCGACGGCCGGCTGACCCTCGGCGTCAGCGCCGCCGTCCACTCCGCCGACGGGCTGCGCGGCGCCCTGGAGGAGGCCCGGCACGCCCGGCGCGTCGCCGCCGCACGCCCCGGGCGGGTCTGCGCGGCCGGCCATCAGGAGCTGGCCTCGCACGTACTGCTGCTCCCCTTCGTCCCGGACGATGTGCGGCGCGCCTTCACCGCCCGGCTGCTGGACCCGCTGCGCGAGTACGACCGGCGCCACCGGGCCGAGCTGATCCCGACCCTGGAGGCGTTCCTGGACTGCGACGGCTCCTGGACGCGCTGCGCCTCCCGGCTGCATCTGCACGTCAACACGCTGCGCTACCGGATCGGCCGGATCGAGCAGCTGACCGGGCGCGAGCTGTCGCGCCTGGAGGACAAGCTGGACTTCTTCCTCGCGCTGCGCATGAGCTGACGCCCGGCGTGGCGTAACCGCGGCCCGGGGACACGCCCGGGCGCGTGACACCGCGCCATCACTCTTGCCAGGGGTTTGTGAATTGATTCACACCAACCTCTTGGCCGGGCGCGCGCATTCATGCTGAGATTCGCCCACAGCTTCCGGCTCGATGGCGCGCTTGGGGAGGGCAATGTGGCGGACACCGCCATGTCACCACCTGGATCGTCCGATCCTCATTCCGAGGTACAGGCTGGGCGCGGGCTCGACCCGCTGGTGGACGACCCACTCGACACGGCGGTATGGCGGCTGCGTTCGCGCGGCTGCTGGAAGGACGCCGCCGAACTGCTCACCCCGTATGCGGTGGACGACGCCGGCGCCGCGCTCAAGCGCAGCGCCGTCCTGATCGAACGGTGCATGTACACCTCCGCGGGCTGGGACGCGGCCGATGACGCCCTGCGGGCGGCGGAGGCGCTCGCGCTCACCGACACCGAGCGGGGCGCGACCGCGTGCGAACGCGGCTATCTGGCGTACGCGTCCACGCTGGTCGGGGTGCGGGACCGGGCCGACGAGGCGCGGACCGCGCTCGGCCGCGCCGCCGCGCTGCTCTCACCGGGCTCCCCGATCCGGCCGTTGCTGGACTTCCGGCGCGGGCTGATCTCCCAGCACCTCGCCCACAATCCGACCGGCGCCCTGGCCGCCTTCCAGCGCGCCCACGCGGGCGCGGCGGCCCACGGCGACACCCTGCTGCGCTCGTTCACCTGGCGCCATCTGGCCGCCATGGCGGAGGCGGACGGCGATCTGGCCGAAGCGCGCCACGGCTTCGCCGAATCGCTGCGGATCCGTGAGGAGCTGGGCTATCTGGTCGGCATCGCCCCGGCCCTGGCCGCCCTGGCCGATGTCGAACCCGACCCCGACGAGGCCACCCGCCTGCGCACGGAGGCGGCCCGCCTAGTCCGCCTCCTGGGCGGCGTCCCCGTCTGGCTCGCGGAACAGCTGACCCCCGCGGACACCACCGACTGACACCCGCACCGGCCGCCCCGGGGCATGCGTCCTGGGGTGGGCGGCCCGGCGGAGGCAGGGGCCGGCCCGGGTTGGGGTGTGGGGGCCTGCGCCCCCACAGCCCTCAGACCGTCGGGACGAAGTGGGCGCGGGTGAGGGACTCGACCGTGTCGAGGTCGCGGGCGGCCAGGGCGTCGAGGAGGGCCATGTGCTCCTCCGCGTCGGCGACGAGGTCCGCGGTGCGGGTCGCCCGGCCGCAGGCCAGGGGCCACTGGGCGCGGCGGTGCAGGTCATCGGCGACGATCACGAGCTGCTGATTTCCGGCCAGTCCGAGCACGGTCTGGTGGAAGGTGCGGTCCGACTCCAGGTAGGCGGCCCGGTCGCCCCTCATGGCGGCCGCCGCCGTCGCCTCCGCGAAGGGCCGCAGCCCGGCCCAGCGCTCGGGCGCGATCGCCTCCGCCAGGCTGAGCATCACCGGGACCTCCAGCAGCGCCCGCACCTCGGCGAGCTCGGCCAGATCGCGCTCGCTGCGGCGGGAGACCCGGAAGCCCCGGTTGGGCACCACCTCGACGGCGCCCTCACCGGCGAGCTGCTGCATGGCCTCCCGTACGGGGGTGGGAGAGACGCCGAAGCGCTCGGCGAGGACCGGGGCCGAGTACACCTCGCCCGGGATCAGCTCACCGCCGGCCAGCGCCTCCCGCAGGGCGTCCAGGATCTGGCCGCGCACCGAGTGGCGGCGCGGAGACCTCCGTGCCGCGGGCACGCCACAGGAGGGCGGCGGCTCCATTGCCACCTGTGCTTCGGACTGCTCCACTCCGGTCCTCCTGACATCCCATCGAACGATATGCGGAGGCCGCGCCCGGGCAAAGCCCGTAAACATCATTTAAGGTGGCAGTAACGTTACGCCTCGTACACGGACAGTACGCCCTCGGCAAGCCGATCGGTCGGATTACCCGCGATCGGGTTCCGTGAATAGAATCAAGCCGCTTGCACAGCGCAGGTGTTCGGATCGCATCGCGCCTATTCGCGTGTCCCCCGCCTACTTGGCGGCCTCTTGTCCCAAAACCGCTCGAGGCCCAGCAGGATTCCGCCAGGATGTCGCGCGCGGTAGGCCGCACTGCGGCCGGAACTTCATGGAAGCCAATCAAGGGGCACCGGATGAGACTGACCGACATATCGCTGGTTCTGCCAGTCGTCGTGGCGCTCGCCGGCGTCGTGGGGGCGGCGGTTGTCCTCGCGCGCGGCCGACGGAAGAAGGACGAGAGCGTCATCACCGACTCCTGGGAGCGCAGCGAAGAGCGTCGGCGCCGTAAGGAGGCCATCTACGGGATGGCCGCCTATGTCCTGCTGTTCTGCTGCGCCGGGGTGGCCGCAGCACTCTCCTTCCAGGGCCTGGTGGGCTTCGGCCGGGAGAACCTGGCGCTGACCAACGGCTGGGAGTACCTGGTGCCGTTCGGTCTCGACGGCGCGGCGATGTTCTGCTCGGTGCTGGCGGTGCGGGAGGCCAGCCACGGTGACGCGGCGCTCGGCTCGCGCATGCTGGTGTGGCTGTTCGCGGGTGCGGCCGCCTGGTTCAACTGGGTGCACGCGCCGCGCGGCATGGGCCACGCGGGCGCCCCGCAGTTCTTCGCGGGCATGTCGCTCTCGGCGGCGGTCCTCTTCGACCGGGCCCTGAAGCAGACCCGCCGGGCGGCGCTGCGCGAGCAGGGCCTGGTGCCCCGGCCGCTGCCGCAGATCCGCGTCGTCCGCTGGCTGCGCGCTCCGCGCGAGACCTTCGCCGCGTGGTCGCTGATGCTGCTCGAGGGCGTGCGGACGCTGGACGAGGCGGTCGAGGAGGTCCGCGAGGACCGGCGCGAGAAGGAGAACAACCGCACCCGCCGGCGCGACCAGGAGAAGCTGGACCGGGCCCGGATCCGGGCGATCAACCGGCAGCACCGGATGTGGGGCCGTCGCGGCGGCCGTCAGGTGGAGGTCACCGCCGCCACCGCGCAGCCCGCACAGCTCAGTTCGGAGCCTGCCATAGGCGACAAGGTGCTGGAGACCGCCGGGGCCCCGGACCAGGGTCAGCTGTCCGCCGCCTCCGCCCGGCCCGCCCTGCGGTCCGCCGGTGGCGCCGAGGCCGGACTCGGCGACCTGGACCGCGACCGGAACAGGGACCGCGACCGGGATTTCAGCTTCGGCTTCGGTGAGAAGGACAAGGACTCCGAGGCCGACCGTCCCCACACCATCGACCTCACGGCCGAGGACGACACGCTCACGATCCCGCGGCTGGACTCCCTCGAGGAGAAGCTGGCGCAGATCGAGCGCGCCTTCGGCTGAGCGGGCGGCCGGGGCGGGGACGCGGATCCCCGCCCGCCGCTCGGCGGCTCCGTAACCACACGCGCAACGCCCCACACGCCGCACGTCCCCGACGCGTCGCACGCCCAACGCGCCGCGGAGCGCGGCTACGGAACGCCTTCCGCTTCGAGTTCGAACCACAAGACCTTGCCCACTCCGTGCGCCCGCACGCCCCAGGCGTCCGCGAGCGTATGCACCAGCAGCAGTCCGCGCCCGGATGTGCTGTCCTCCGCGGGCCGGTCGCGCAGCGTCGGGTGCCGGGACACGAAATCCCGCACCTCCACCCGTAATCGTCCGGTGACGCGCGCGCCCGGTCCGTCCCCCAGCGAGGCCGTGATCTGTGCGCCACGGCCGGTGTGCACCAGCGCGTTGGTCACCAGCTCGCTGGTGAGCAGCTCGGCGAGATCGGCCCGGCCGGGCCCGCCCCAGTGCCGCAGCATCTCCCGCAGCTCCGCGCGGACCTGCGCCACCACCGCGAGATCGTCGTGCGCCAATCGTTTGGTCAGGACCGGGCCACGCTCCACCGGAACAGCCTCCGCGGCCTCCGCGGCCTTCGGCCTCGTATCCGGCCGACCGTGCCCGGGCATCCGGCCCGGCCGTACAGGCTGACGCTTCATCCTCCCCCGCCCCGGCCGCCCCGAGGCGGCGGCCAGCGTCGAATGTCGTCGAACGCGCTCACGGAAATGCATGCCCGGGTGTTGCCATCCACACACCGAGGGAAATGCTGGGAGTGATCCGCTGAGTGATCCACCGAGCTCGAGCCGAGGAGCCGTGATGCACGACGACCGACCATTGGTGGAGGGCCGCCTGGACCGCGCGCTGCGCCAGTTCATCAGGCCCGCCCAGTACACGGCCCGGGTGCCGCTGACCCTCTCCGCGTGGCGCACTCCCGGTGAGCCGGTGCCGGTCGCGGAGGCGCTGAGCGGCACCTACGAGCCGTTCACCACCGGCACGGACTGGGGCAGTCCGTGGTCGACCTGGTGGTTCCGGCTGGAGGGCAGCGTGCCCCAGGAGTGGGCGGGGCGGCGGGTGGAGGCCGTCATCGACCCGGGCTTCACCGACGACGCCCCGGGGTTCCAGGCCGAGGGGCTGGTGTACGACGCGGAGGGCGTGCCGATCAAGGGCATCCATCCGCGCAACCGCCATATCCCGGTCGCGGCCCCCGCGGCCGGCGGCGAGCCCGTACGGCTGCTGCTGGAGGCGGCGGCCAACCCGTCCGTGCTGCGCGACGGCTTCATCCCGACCCGGCTCGGCGATGTGCTGACCGCCGGGGACGAGCCGCTGTACCGCTTCGCCTCGGCGGAGCTGGCCGTCCTCGACGAGACCGTCTGGCATCTGATCCTGGACATCGAGGTGCTGTCGGAGCTGATGCGCGAGCTGCCGGCGGACCGGCCGCGCCGCCATGAGATCCTGCGCGCCCTGGAGAACGCGCTGGACGCGCTCGATCTGCACGATGTCCCCGGCACCGCGGCCGCCGCCCGCGCCGAGCTGACCGACGCGCTCGCCCGTCCCGCGCACTCCAGCGCGCACCGGGTCTCGGCGGCCGGGCACGCCCATATCGACTCGGCGTGGCTGTGGCCGCTGCGCGAGACGGTGCGCAAGGCGTCCCGCACCTTCGCCAATGTCACCGCCCTCGCGGGCGAGTATCCGGAGCTGGTCTTCGCCTGCTCGCAGGCGCAGCAGTACGCCTGGGTCAAGGAACACCAGCCGCATATCTGGGAGCGGATCAAGAAGGCGGTGGCGGACGGCACCTGGGCGCCGGTGGGCTCGATGTGGGTCGAGTCGGACGCCAATATGCCCGGCGGCGAGGCGCTGGCCCGGCAGATCGTGCACGGCAAGCGGTTCTTCCTGGAGGAGCTGGGGGTGGACACCGAGGAGATCTGGCTGCCGGACTCCTTCGGCTACACGGCCGCCTTCCCGCAGCTCGCCAAGCTGGCGGGGGTGAAGTGGTTCCTCACCCAGAAGCTGTCGTGGAACCAGATCAACAAGATGCCGCACCACACCTTCTGGTGGGAGGGCATCGACGGCACCCGGGTCTTCACCCACTTCCCGCCGGTGGACACCTACAACGCCCAGTTCAGCGCCTCCGAACTCGCCCACGCCGAGCGGAACTTCGCCGACAAGGGGCTGGCGACCCGCTCGCTGGTGCCCTTCGGCTACGGCGACGGCGGTGGCGGCCCGACCCGCGAGATGATGGAGAAGGCGCGGCGGCTCGCCTCCCTGGAGGGCTCGCCGACCGTCGAGATCCAGCCACCTTCGGCGTTCTTCACGGAGGCCGAGCGGGAGTACGGGGCCAAGGCGCCGGTGTGGTCCGGCGAGCTGTATCTGGAGCTGCACCGGGCCACGTACACCACCCAGGCCAAGACCAAGCAGGGCAACCGGCGCAGTGAGCATCTGCTGCGGGAGGCCGAGCTGTGGGCCACGGCCGCCGCGCTGCACGCGCGCGGCTACGCCTATCCGTACGACGACCTGGACCGGATCTGGAAGACGGTGCTGCTGCACCAGTTCCACGACATCCTGCCCGGCTCGTCGATCGCCTGGGTGCACCGCGAGGCGCGGGACAGCTATGAGCAGGCGCGCGCCGAGCTGGAAGGGATCGTCGCGCAGGCGGTGGCGGCGCTGGGCGGCGACGCGCCCGCCGTGCTCAACGCCTCGCCGTACGAGCGCGAGGAGATCGCCGTCCTGGACGCGCAGACGGCGGCCGCCCTGCCGTCCGGGGCCCCGGTCCAGCCGCTGGGGGAGGGCCGTACGGCGGTCGCGGTGCGGGTCGCCGGGCTGGGCGCGGCACCGCTGGGCGCAGCCCCTCAGGCGCCTGCCGCCGCCAGCGGCGCGCCCCATGGGGCACCGCCGGTGACCGCGCTGAGCGACGGTCAGTCCATCGTCCTCGACAACGACCGGCTGCGGGTGACCATCGACGCCGAGGGGCTGCTCACCTCGGTGCTGGACCTGGACGCGAGCCGTGAGGTGCTGGCCCCTGGCGCCCGCGGCAACCTCCTCCAGCTCCACCCCGACCACCCCAACCACTGGGACGCCTGGGACATCGACCGGCACTACCGCCGCAGCCACACCGATCTGACCGACGCCGAATCCGTCGAGCTGATCGAGTCCGGTCCGCTGCGCGCCACGGTCCGGGTCACACGGTCCTTCGGCGCCTCGCGCATCACCCAGGAGCTGACGCTGGCCGCGGGCGACCGGCGCCTGGACATCGCCACCGAGGTGGACTGGCAGGAGTCGGAGAAGGTCCTCAAGGCGGCGTTCCCGCTGGACATCCACGCCCAGGTGTCCACCGCGGAGATCCAGTTCGGCCATGTGGACCGCGCCACCCACACCAACACCAGCTGGGACGCGGCCCGGTTCGAGATCTGCGCGCACCGCTGGCTGCGGGTCGCCGAGCCCGGCTACGGGGCGGCGGTGCTCAACGACTCGACGTACGGCCACGATGTGACCCGTACGGCGCACGACACGGACGAGGGCGAGGTGCTGGGCACCACCGTGCGGCTCACCCTGCTGCGCGCCCCGCACAGCCCCGACCCGGAGACCGACCTGGGCGTCCACCGCTTCCGCTACGCCCTGCTGCCGGGCGCGGGCGTCGCCGAGGCGGTCGCCGAGGGGCTCGCCCTCAACCTGCCGCTGCGCGCCCTGCCCGCCGGACCGGCCGAGCGGGCACCGCTGGTGTCGGTGGACAACCCCGCGATCACGGTCGAGTCGGTCAAGCTCGCCGAGGACCGCAGCGGCGATGTGGTGGTGCGGCTGTACGAGTCCCACGGCGGCCGGGCGGCGGGCACGCTGGTGACCGGTTTCCCGGTGCTCGGGCGGATGTGACGGATCTGCTGGAGCGTCCGCTGCACGAGGCGGCCACGGGTCCGGGCGGGCTGACCCTGGCCCTGCGCCCGCACCAGATCCTCACGCTGCGACTGCGACCGGTGCGGTGAGGGGCTGACGCCGGGGCCGGGCGGGCGGTCAGTGAGCTACTGACCGCCCGCCCGGCCCACGGCCTGGAAGTTCGCACCCTGGAAGCTGGAGCTGGTCAGAAGCGCGGCACGTTGCGGAGGTTCGAGCGGGCCATCTGGACCATCCTGCCGACGCCCCCTTCCAGCACCATCTTGCTGGCCGAGAGCGCGAAGCCGGTCACCATCTCCGCCTTGATCTTGGGCGGGATGGACAGCGCGTTGGGGTCCGTGACGATGTCCAGCAGCGCGGGCCCCTTGTGGCGCAGTGCGGCGCGCAGCGCGGACCGCAGGTGTTTGGGCTTCTCCACCCGTTCGCCGTACGCCCCGGCGGCGCGGGCGATCTGGGCGAAGTCGGGGTTGTGGTAGCCGGTGCCGTGCGCGGGCAGGCCCGAGACCAGCATCTCCAACTCGACCATGCCCAGCGCCGAGTTGTTGAAGAGGATCACCTTCACCGGCAGGTCGTACTGGACCAGGGTGAGGAAGTCGCCCATCAGCATGGTGAATCCGCCGTCGCCCGACATCGAGACCACTTGGCGGCGGCGGTCCAGGAACTGGGCGCCGATCGCCTGCGGCAGCGCGTTGGCCATCGAGCCATGGGTAAAGGAGCCGATCACCCGGCGGCGCCCGTTGGGGGACAGATAGCGCGCGGCCCATACATTGCACATCCCGGTGTCCACGGTGAAGATCGTGTCGTCGGCGGCCTCCTCGTCCAGCACCGAGGCCACGTACTCCGGATGGATCGGGATGTGCTTGTCCACCCGGCGGGTGTACGCCTTGACCACGCCCTCCAGCGCGTCGGCGTGCTTCTTCAGCATCCGGTCCAGGAAGCGGCGGTCGGTCTTCGGGCGCACCTTCGGCGTCAGACAGCCCAGCGTCTCGCGGACGTCGCCCCAGACGGCCAGGTCCAGCTTGGAGCGGCGGCCCAGATGTTCGGCCCGGACGTCCACCTGCACGGTCCGCACATCGTCGGGCAGGAAGGCGCCGTACGGGAAGTCGGTGCCCAGCAGGATCAGCAGATCGCATTCGTGGGTGGCCTCGTACGCCGCGCCGTAGCCGAGCAGACCGCTCATGCCGACGTCGAACGGGTTGTCGTACTGGATCCACTCCTTACCGCGCAGGGCGTGCCCCACCGGTGCCTTCACCAGTTCGGCGAAGGCCATCACCTCATCGTGCGCCCCGGCACAGCCCCGGCCGCAGAACAGCGTCACCCGCTGCGCCTCGTTGACCATTCGGGCGAGCCGGTCGATCTCCGCGTCGCCCGGGCGCACGGTGGGCCGGGACGTCACCAGGGCGTGCTCCTCGGCGCGCTCGGGCGCCGGGCGGGCGGCGATGTCGCCGGGGAGGGCGACCACGCTGACCCCGCTGCGGCCGATCGCGTGCTGAACGGCCGTCTGCAGCACACGCGGCATCTGCTGGGGGTTGGAGATCATCTCGCAGTAGTCGCTGCACTCCTGGAACAGCCGCTCGGGATGGGTCTCCTGGAAGTAGCTGGTACCGATCTCGCTGCTGGGGATGTGCGAGGCGAGCGCGATGACCGGGGCCATGGAGCGGTGGGCGTCGTAGAGCCCGTTGAGCAGATGGACATGCCCGGGGCCGCAGGAGCCCGCACAGGCGGCGAGGGACCCGGTGAGCTGCGCCTCGGCACCGGCGGCGAAGGCGGCGGTCTCCTCGTGCCGCACCTGGATCCAGTCGATCGCGGCGTTGCGGCGGATCGCGTCCACCACGGGGTTGAGGCTGTCGCCGACCACCCCGTACATCCGCCGCACGCCGGCGCGCACCAAGATGTCCACGTATTGCTCCGCCACGGTCTGCTTGGCCATCGCGCGCCCTCATCCCTCTCGTCCCGGGTCGGCGGGATCGGTGACGCTCGTCCGGTCACCTTTCGTCCATCAACCCATGGACGGCGCGCTTACGCCTCCCAGACGGCAGCCGCCGTACGGTCGTCGGCGTAACCCTTCACCCCGGTCTGGGCGTCGGCGAGGAACGCGGCGAGGCCCGGCGCCTCCGCGGTGTCCCAGCGTTCGGCCAAGCGGTCGGCGAGGGCGGCCTCGCCGCGCAGGGGTTCGGCGAGGCCCGCGCTGCACAGCAGAAGGGTGTCGCCCGGTCGGGCGACGGAGGCGCGGAAACGGAAGGGGCCGTGGGCGGGGGCGGGATCGGAGTCGGGGTCGGGGTCGGGGTCGGGCGTGGAGGGTGCGGCGGACGAGGGATCGGCCTGCGCATACGGCGGTTGGGGCGGTTGCGGTGGTTGAGATGGCTGCTGGGCGGGTGGGCGGCCGCCGCCGTAGCCGAGGACGGGGCCGCCCACGGTGTCCCGCTCGCCCCCGGCCGGTTCCAGGTCCTGCCAGACGCCGTCCCGCAGCCGGAACAGCCCGCCGTCGCCGACGCCGAAGAACACCCGGGTACGGCAGGCCGGATGCGCCGGGAGCAGCAGACAGCGCACCGACGCGGTGTGGTCGGCGGGAGCGAGGCCGCGTACGGTCGCGCCGGCGCGCAGCCGCCCGTAGGCACGGTCGGTGAGCCGGTGCAGCCCGGAGCTGAGCGCGCCGCGGTTGGCGGTGTGGATGTCCTCCGTCAGCCGGGCCTGATTGCGGCCGACCGCCGCGGCGATCCACTCGCACAGCTCGCGTGCCACCCGGTGCGCCCCCGGGGCCGCGGGCTGACCGCTCGCCACGGCCACCAGGACGAGGGCACTGTCCCCGATCCCGAACCGCACCGCGAGCAGCGCGTCCCGCCGCGGCTCGCCTCGATAGCGGGCCGAACCGCCGCGCATCGAGGCCGCACGGAGCGTCAGCGTGCCGTAGCGGGCGCCCTCCAGCACGGTGTCGGGGACCAGGTCCCGGAGTTCCTCGGGTTCGACGACGGGAAGCGTGGTCGGCTCGGCCTCGTACGTGGGCGGCTCGGCGCCGACGTACGACGCCGCGGAGGCCCGCCAGGGCCGGGAGGGGTCGACGTGCAGGTCGGTGGTGGGCCGGGGCGGAGCGGGCGGCCGGGCATCACGTGAAGGCGGCGGAGGCGGCGAGGGCGGTGAAGCTGGCGGTGGGACCGAAGCCCCCGCACGCCCGGGCGCGCTCCCCGGACTGGAGCGTCCGGGCGCGTCCCCTGAACCGGTGCGGTCGGCCGCGCCTCCCGGGCCGGAGCGTCCGGATGCCTTCCCCAGACCGGAGCGTCCGGGTCCGTCCCCTGAACCGGTGCGTCCCGGTGCGCTCCCTGAACCCGCGTCACCCCGTGAGGCACCGGCCCCCGCGCGGCCTTCTGCTGCCCCGGAGCCCGCACGGCCCTGGGAAGGCAACTCTGCGCCGGGCCCCGCCCCTCCCCGGAGAGGCGATGCGGCACCGGGCCCGTCGTCGGCGGGAGATCGCCACCCCTGCGGGCCACCTCCCGGGTCGGCGTCAGGGCCCGGGGCGGCGTCGCCCGGTTCCCCCGTCCGCGGGCCCCAGGGGGCGCCCGCGGCCGGTCTCTGGTTGCCGGCGTCCCGGGCGCCGGCGAGCGTGCGGGAGGCCGAATCGAACCGGTCGTCCACGGAGTCCGAGGCCGCAGCGGGCCCCGCGTCGGCACGCCGTGGGTCGTACAACTCGCCCCACCAGTCGTCCTCATGACGGCGTCGGTCGCCCTGCTGGCTCATCCCCACATTGTCCACAGGGAGGCTCCGCGGGAACACCACGCGATGACCGGCACGAGGCCCGCCCAAGACCCGCTCAAGCCCTTCGGGACGCGCCCCTGAGGCGGCCGGGCGGAGCCCAAAAACACCAGGAAGCGGCGTGGGGCCGGAGCAAGACGCTCAGCCCCGGCCCCACGCCCCCCACACCCCCTCAGCCCCGGTACGTCTCCAGGAACCGCAGCCAGACCTCGCTGATCGTGGGGAACGACGGCACCGCATGCCACAGCCGCTCGATGGGGACCTCGCCCGCAATGGCGATCGTCGCCGAGTGGAGCAGTTCGCTGACGCCGGGACCCACGAAGGTGACGCCGATCAAATGACCCCGGTCCAGGTCGACGACCATACGGGCCTGGCCGCGGTAGCCGTCCGCGTACAGCACCGCGCCCTCGACCTGGCCCATGTCGACGTCGACGACGCGGATGCTGCGGCCCTCGGCCTCGGCCTGCTCCGCGGTCAGCCCGACCGCGCCGACCTCCGGGTCGGTGAAGACGACCTGCGGTACGGCCGCCTCGTCCGCGGTGATCGCGTATTCGCCCCAGCGGTCCGTGTCCAGCCGCTCGACGCCCCGCGCGCGTGCCCCGATGGCCGCGCCCGCGATCCGCGCCTGATATTTGCCCTGGTGGGTGAGGAGCGCCTGGTGGTTGACGTCGCCCACTCCGTACAGCCAGCCGCCGGGTACGTCCCGCACCCGGCAGGTCTCGTCGACCGTCAGCCAGCCGCCCGATTCGAGGCCCACCGTCTCCAGGCCCAGGTCATCGGTGTGCGGGGTACGCCCGGTGGCGAACAACACCTCGTCCGCCTCGAGCCGTTCCCCGCTCTCCAGGGTGACCGTGACCGGTCCGTCCGCCCCGCCCGGCCGGGCGAGACTCTTCACCGACGTACCGGTGCGGACCTCGGCCCCGGTCTCCCTCAGCGTCTCGGCCACCAGCTCGCCCGCGAACGGCTCGATCCGCTCCAGCAGCCCGGAGCCGCGCACCAGCATGGTGACGCGCGAGCCGAGGCCGTTCCAGGCCGTGGCCATCTCGCAGGCCACCACCCCGCCACCCACGATGATCAGCCGCTCCGGCACCGTGGAGGAGCTGGTGGCCTCCCGGCTGGTCCAGGGGTGGACGTCGGCGATCCCGGGCAGGCGGGGCAGCGAGGCCCGGGTTCCGGTGCAGACGGCCACGGCGTGCCGGGCGGTGAGGATCCGCTCGTCGCCGCCGGATCCGTCCGGCGACGTCACCGCGACCCGCTGCGGCCCGACCAGCCGCCCGTGGCCGCGCACCAAGTCGATTCCGGCCGATTCCAGCCAGGGGAGCGCACCGTCGTCCTTCCAGTTGCCGACCTGCTTGTCGCGGTGGGCGAAGACATCGGCCGCCGACAGCGCTCCGCCGACCGCCTGCCGCAGCCCCGGCACCTGGCGGGCCTCGGCCCGGGCGAGCACCGGGCGCAGCAGCGCCTTACTGGGGACGCAGGCCCAGTACGAACACTCACCGCCGACCAGCTCACGCTCCACGATCGCCGTGGAGAGCCCGGCCGCGCGGGTCCGGTCGGCCACGTTCTCGCCGACCGGGCCCGCGCCCAGCACGATGACGTCGTACTCGTCCCTGGCCTGGTTCATCGCAACTCGCTCTCTCGTTCCGTATCACCGTCTCAGGGTCATCGTGGCGTCGAGTTACCGTGCACAGCCACCCGAATCGGTGTTTCGGTCGAACACTCTTGGCGCAGGTGGTGCCGGTCCGGCGTCTCATGCGCACCGGTCGCGGGCGCGCGACAGTGATCACATGACTGTTTTCACGGAACCCGAGGCCGGCTACCTCAGATCGCAGCGGATCGGCCGGCTGGCCACCGTGGACGCGGACGGCCAGCCGCAGGCGAACCCGGTGGCGTTCTTCCTCAACGAGGACGGCACGCTCGACATCGGTGGCTTGGCCATGGGCAGGACGAAGAAGTGGCGCAACACCGCGACGCATCCGAAGGTGGCGCTGGTCGTCGACAGCCTGGTGAGCGAGCGGCCGTGGATGGTGTGCGGGGTGGAGATCCGCGGGGAGGCGGAGCGGCGCATGGGGCCGCATGACCTCGGCGCCCATTTGAGCGACGAGGTCATCCGGATCCATCCGCGCTGGGTGTACAGCTGGGGCCTGGAGGACGTGCCCGGGGCCACGAGCCGGGCCGTGAGCTGACCCCACGGACCGCTACGGCTTGCGCATCGGTCCGCGCTTTCGCTCCATCATGTGGCGGCCGAGCGCCTGCCGCTGCTTCCAGTCGCGCCGCATCTCCGCTCGCAGCCGCGCGTCCGTACGGGCCGCGAGCCGCTCGTTCTCCCGCAGCAGCTTGCGGTAGCTCTCCAGCCGCCGCTCCGGAAGCGAGCCGTCGTCGATCGCGGCGAGCACCGCGCACCCCGGCTCGACCTGGTGGGCGCAGTCGGGGAAGCGGCACCGCGCGGCGAGCTCCTCGATCTCGGCGAACGCCTGGGCGACACCGCCCTCGGCGCCCCACATCCCCACCCCGCGCAGCCCAGGGGTGTCGATCAGCACCCCGCCCGAGGGCAGGGGCAGCAGATCGCGGGTGGTCGTGGTGTGCCGCCCCTTGCCGTCGCTGTCGCGGATCGCGCGGACCTCCTGGACGTCCGCGCCCACCAGCGCGTTCGCCAGCGTGGACTTGCCCGCGCCGGACTGGCCGAGCAGCACCGAGGTGCCGGGGGCCAGCAGGGCGCCGAGCTCCTCCAGCCCCTCCCCCGTCGCGGAGCTGACCGGCAGCACCCGCACGCCGGGCGCCGCCATCTCGGTGTCGGACACCAGATGGCCCAGGGTGTCCGGATCGGGCACCAGATCGGCCTTGGTGAGGACGAGCAGCGGCTGGGCGCCGCTCTCCCAGGCCAGCGCGGTGAACCGCTCCACCCGACCCAGGTCGAGCTCGGCGGCGAGGGAGATGGCGATGACGGCGTAATCGGCGTTGGCCGCCAGCACCTGGCCGTCCGAGCGCTTCGACGAGGTGGACCGTACGAGGGCGGTACGGCGCGGCAGCAGCGTGCGGACGTAGCGCGGATCGCCCTCGGCGTCCACGGCGGCCCAGTCGCCGGTGCACACGATCCGCATCGGATCGCGCGGCGTCACCAGCTCGGTGTCCGCCCGTACGGTGCCCTGGGGCGTGACGAGATCGCACAGGCCACGGTCCACGCGGAGCACCCGTCCGGGCATCAGGTCCTGCGCGGCGTACGGGGCGAACGTGTCCGCCCAGCCGTCGTCCCAGCCATAGGCGGTGAGGGCGTGCGAAGACGCGGAGCCAGAGGAAGTGTTGAACACGGAGGAAACCCTTCGAAGGGCGGCCTCCGAAGAGGTGTCAGCCGGAGGCCGCAGGGGTGGAAACGAGGAACTCCTGAACGCGAGCAGCGCTCGCCACCGTGACCGTCATCAATGTCCTCACCTCCTGCTTTCCTCAACTCGTCACACCACGGGCCAACACGGAACGGGAGAACCGTAGCCCAGCCCCGCGCGAGGGCGCCATCCATTTTCCGGCGGGATGGGCGCGTCTTCCCGGCGGGGCGGGCGCGTCAGCGCACCGGATGGTCGCCGTCCGCCGCGGAGCTGTCCGTGGCGCCGCCCGCGCCGCCCGCGCCGTCCGCCGCGGACCGTACGTCCGGACGCCTCGGCCCCTGCCGGGGCGGCCGAGGCTCCCCGGACGCCTTCCCGGACGCCTTCCCGGGGGGCTCCGAGGGCTGACCGGCGGGCTGACCGGCCGAAGCCTCCGAGGACTTCTCCGACGGCTTCTCCGAGGGCTTCCCCGACGGCTTCCCGGCGGTCTTCTCCGCCGCCTCGCGCTTGGTGTGCAGCCGGGAGCGTATGTCCGCGTGCGGCAGGAACTGCGCCCAGCGCTCGGGGAACTCCGACGGCGGAGTGATCTCCGCCGCGCCGTCGTCCGCCGTGCGCTGGTCCTTCGCCCGCAGCCGGGCCGCCTCCTCCCGGGCACGGGCGGCGCGCTCGGCACGCCCGGCGGCCGTGGCCACCGAGGGCCAGACCCGGTCGATCGCGGCGTTGACCGCCGCCCCGACCAGCACCGCGAAGGCGGACACTCCGATCCACAGCAGCACCGCGACGGGTGCGGCCAGCGAGCCGTAGATCGTCGGGCCCTCGACCGTATGGACCAGGTAGATCCGCAGCAGAAAGCTGCCCAGCACCCACATCGCGAGGGCCACCAGCGCCCCGGGGATGTCCTCCCGCCACGGCGAGCGCACCGGCACGGACACGTGGTAGAGCGTGGTGAGGAAGGCGATGGACAGCACCATCACCACGGGCCAGTACAGGACCCGTACGGGCTCCCCGCTGGACGGCAGCAGGTCCACCACCGCCTCCGGCCCGATCACCAGCAACGGCAGCGCCACCGCCCCGACCAGGAGCGCCACCAGATAGAGCAGGAACGACAGCAGCCGGGTCCGGACGATCCCGCGCCGCCCCTCCAGCCCGTACATGATGGTGATGGTGTCCACGAACACGTTCACCGCGCGGGAGCCGGACCACAGGGCGATGGCGAAGCCCAGCGAGATCACATCGGGGCGGCCGCCCTTGATGACATCGTCCAGCAGCGGCCGGGCGATCTCCTTGACGCCGCGGTCGGACAGCACGGTCGCGGAGGCGTCGAGAATGTTCTGCCGGATGGTGGCCACCGTGTCGGTGCTGGTCCACGCGTCGAAATAGCCGAGCAGCCCGATCAGGCCGAGCAGCAGCGGCGGCAGCGACAGCAGGGTGAAGAAGGCCGCTTCGGCGGCGAGTCCGGTGACCCGGTACTCCATGCAGGAATCGACGGTGTCCTTCAGCAGCAGCCAGGCCATCCTGCGCTTGGACACATTGCGATACAGGGCGCGGGCCTTGCGGAGCCGGCCGGACGGCTTCGGTGTTTCTTCTGCTGGCTGCACCTTCTCACCGTATCGGGCCTGTTCACCGCCGCTCATCCGGTGACCAGGCCGAACCGCCCGCAAAGGCGTCGGCGGAGGGGATGCCGCGCCGACTCGGCACCACCCTCCGCCCGCCGGGCCCACTGTCCGTGCCGGGTACAGCCATGCGCAAAGGTTGCGCCGCGTTGCAGCCGTCCGGACGGCGGGTGGGAGCGTGGCAGCCGCGGGTCAGCAGCCTCCGCAGTTGTAGTAGGTCACGTCCCAGTGGTTGCTCTCGCGCGCGTAGATGTTGCCCGAGCCGGACTTGTACTGCTGGGCGCCGTCACCGGGGCGCGGGCCGATGTTGGTGAAGGTGCCCGTGATGTAGTTGCTGAGGCAGGTGGTGGGGCTGAAGTCCAGCTTGTAGCCGTTCCAGTGGCTGTACGTACCGGAGGCGTGCCCGGTCTCGGTGCCGCCGGTGATGGTCAGCGCGCAGCCGGTGGCCCCCTTCAGGGTGATGGCACCCTGCACGGTGGTCAGGTTGATCTGCTCGAACGAGGTGCAGGTCGGGTTGTTGCGGTCCGAACAGCCCCCGCTGGACGTCCAGGAGATCCCGGCGCCGCGCAGCCGGCTCGCCGCGTCGGAGTGGCTGAGCTTGGTCACCGCGGCGGCCGAGGGGGCGTCGGCGGCCACAGGGGCGCTGGGGGCCGCCACCGCGCTCTGGGCGGTGAGAACGCCGGTGGTGGCGAGGACCGCGCCGCCGAGCAGGGCGCCGAGTCTGATCCGAGTGCTGGTCACAGCCATGGTCGTCTTCGTCTCCTTCGTCTGCGGATCCGTGGGCCGTCTGGGACGGCGGCAGCACGATCCCAGCCCTCCGGGTCGGGCGGGCGACCGACCGGGGAAATCGGGACAGTGGGATCGGAAACCGTCCTCGACCTGCGGAGACGGTGGGCGCTGGGATGGCCGATGGGATGGCCCGCGCGGTGCGTCGGGCGGCGATCAGCTCCCCTTGGTCTCCTTGGCACCCTTGTCGCCCTTCGATCCGGCGCGATAGGCGCGGTCGCAGGCTTTCCAGGCGCTGAAGTCATGGGTGAGCGCCCACAGCCGATGGGCCGCCCGGATGTTCCAGTCCGGGTCCAGCGCCTGCTCCCGGGTGCCGCCCAGTTTGCGCAGCGTGCCGTCGTAGAGCTGGAAGACGCCCCAGTTCCGGGTGGCGTTGGCGTTGGGCAGCGTGTAGAGGGGATCGAGGTACGAGGCACAGTCCGCGATGCCGACCGCGCGCTCGGGGTCCTCGGTGAAGACCTCACGGATGCGCCGGGCGACCCGCTCCGGCGTCCAGGTGTCGAGCGGTTTCCCCTCGTTCTCGTAGAGCGCCCGCTTCGTCCGCTCGTCCACCGATCCGTTCGCCGTCAGCCCGCTGCGGAGCTGGAACACCACGACCCGCATCTGGGTGGCCGGTCCGAAGGCCCCGTCGATGTCGAGCTCGCCGCCCGCGCGGGCGAGCAGCGACTGGAGCTCATGCACACACGCGTCCGACTGCCCCATGCTCACCACGACCGGACAGCGGGAGGACAGCAGCAACCGGCCGTCGGAGGCCCCGTCCGAGCGGTCCGAGGACGTCAGCGCCTTCCCCACTAACGGCGTGACCGCCACTCCGGCGGAGACCACGGCCAGGGCGAGCACGGCGATCAGTGGCCGACGGCGCCACGGCGGCGGGGCAGGCGCGGGTTCCGGGGCCGGGTCCGAGGCAGCGGCCGAGACCGAGGGCTCCGGCTCCGGCCCCGACTCCGTATCCGCCCCCGTCTCGGCATCCGGCCCGGCCCCCGTCTCGCCCCGTGAGACGGCCGGAACGGCAGACGCGGCGGGCCCCGTGCGAGCAGCGGATGCGGATACGGCGGCGGCCGGGGCGCGGGAGACGTCCCGTTTGCGCTCGGCGTCGGCCAGGACCCAGCGCCGGTGCAGCTCCAGCAGCTCCTCGCTGCTGGCCCCGCACACCTTGCCGAAGCGCGCGATCACCTCGTAGTCGCCGGGCACGCTCGTCCCCGAGCAGTAGCGGTGCAGCGCCGAGCCGCTCACCCCGCTGCGGGTCGCCAGCGCCGCGTAGCTGCGGTTCGTCCTGCTCTTGAGCTCGCGCAACAGCTCGGCGAACTCCTCCACATCCCCGGTTCCGGACACCCCGTCCCGCCCTCCCCCGCTTGAGCGATACCCGTCAAGGCGAGTCAACGGCGTCCATGGTTATCTGTCCACCATGAGCATCACCGTGACCACCTGGCACCTGGAGCAGACCGCTCCCTCGGATCTCAGCCCGGCGGAGGAGCCGCCCGCCTCGGCCGGGGTGCGGATCGCCCGGGCCGAGGTGCCGAGCCCCGAGTTCAGCCACTTCCTCTTCACCTCGGTGGGCTCGGATGTGTCGTGGACCGACCGGCTGGTGTGGTCGCGCGAGGCGTGGGAGGAGCATCTGCACCGGCCCGGTGTGGAGACGTGGGTGGCGTACGAGCGCGGGACCCCGGCCGGGTACATCGAGCTGGAGGGCCAGGACGAGGGCGTGGTGGAGATCGTGTACTTCGGTCTGCTGCCCGCTTTCCGGGGCCGCCGCATCGGCGGACACCTGCTGACCTGGGGGACCTCCCGCGCCTGGGACATGGCCGAGCGCTGGCCGGACCGCGTGCCGACCAAGCGGGTGTGGCTGCACACCTGCAGCAAGGACGGACCGTACGCGCTGGACAACTACCGCCGCCGGGGCTTTCGCGTCTTCGACGTCAAGACCGAGGACGAGGAGTGACCAACACCACAACGTCTTGCGATGCGAGACAGATTTGTCCGCATAGTGGATAAAGGTGGACTCGCCAGAGACCACCATGCGACGCTTCCATCATGTCTCGAGCTGGAATTGCCTTGGTGAGTCGACGCCACGTCGATCTCGGCCGCATGTCCAGCGCCATCTGTCCGGCGGGCTGACCCGCACCTCGACAGGGCTCTGAAGCCCCGGGCAGCACCACAGCATCCCCCGCACCCCTCGCCGCCCCCGACGACGTGGGCGAGCGCGCACGCCTCGACACCTCCCCGCCGCATCTCGCACCGGCCACCGCCGTACTCCCTGCCCGCCTGCGCACACGCAGGTCAGACGGTGCGCGCCGACGTACCACCCGCCGCACCAGAGTCGCATCGAAGGACACACACCGCCATGGCTGCCACCCCGGAACGCGCAAGCGCTACGCCCCGCCGCAAGGCCGGACGCCACCGCGGCGAAGGCCAGTGGGCCGCGGGGCACTTCACCCCCCTCAACGGCAATGAGCAGACCAAGAAGGACGACGACGGTCTCAATGTGCGGACACGCATTGAGACGATCTACGCCCATCGGGGATTCGACTCCATCGACGGCGCCGATCTGCGCGGCCGGATGCGCTGGTGGGGTCTGTACACCCAGCGCAAGCCCGGGATCGACGGCGGCAAGACCGCGATCCTGGAGCCGGAGGAGCTGGACGACGAGCACTTCATGATGCGCGTCCGGATCGACGGCGGCCGGCTCACCACCGAGCAGCTCCGCGTCGTCGGCGAGATCTCGGAGGAGTTCGCGCGCGGCACGGCGGACATCACCGACCGGCAGAACGTCCAGTACCACTGGATCCGGATCGAGGACGTGCCCGAGATCTGGAAGCGCCTGGAGGCCGTTGGGCTGTCCACCACCGAGGCGTGCGGCGACACCCCGCGCGTGATCATCGGCTCCCCGGTGGCCGGGATCGCCGAGGACGAGATCATCGACGGCACCTCCGCCATCGACGAGATCCACCGGCGCTACATCGGCAGCAAGGAGTTCTCCAACCTGCCGCGCAAGTTCAAGACCGCGATCTCCGGGTCCCCGGTGCTCGATGTGGTGCACGAGATCAACGACGTCGCGTTCGTCGGTGTGCGCCATCCCGAGCACGGCCCCGGTTTCGACCTGTGGGTCGGCGGCGGTCTCTCCACCAACCCCAAGATCGGCATCCGGCTCGGCGCCTGGGTGCCGCTGGAGGACGTCCCCGAGGTCTGGGCCGGGGTCGTCTCGATCTTCCGTGACTACGGCTACCGCCGGCTGCGCACCCGCGCCCGGCTGAAGTTCCTGGTCGCCGACTGGGGTCCCGAGAAGTTCCGCCAGGTGCTGGAGGACGAGTACCTGAAGCGCCCGCTGTCCGACGGCCCGGCGCCCGAGGAGCCCGTCCAGCGGTGGCGGGACCACATCGGCGTCCACCGCCAGCAGGACGGCCGCTACTACGTGGGCTTCGCGCCGCGCGTCGGCCGGGTGGACGGGGCGACCCTCACCAAGATCGCCGACCTGGCCGAGGCGCATGGCTCCGGGCGGCTGACCACCACCGTCGAGCAGAAGATGATCGTGCTCGATGTGACCGAGGACCAGGTGGAGTCGCTGGTCGCGGGGCTGGAGGCGCTGGACCTCCAGGTCAAGCCGTCCCCGTTCCGCCGCGGCACGATGGCCTGCACCGGGATCGAGTTCTGCAAGCTGGCGATCGTCGAGACCAAGCAGCGTGGCTCCTCGCTCATCGACGAGCTGGAGCGCCGGCTGCCCGAGTTCGACGAGCCGATCACCATCAACCTCAACGGCTGCCCGAACGCCTGCGCCCGTATCCAGGTCGCGGACATCGGTCTCAAGGGCCAGCTGGTCATGGACGCGGGCGGCGAGCAGGTCGAGGGCTACCAGGTGCACCTGGGCGGCGCCCTGGGCCTGGAGCCGGGCTTCGGCCGCAAGGTGCGCGGGCTGAAGGTCACCGCCACCGAGCTCCCCGACTATGTGGAGCGGCTGCTGCACCGCTTCCAGGAGGAGCGCGAGGACGGCGAGCGCTTCGCCACCTGGGCGGCACGGGCCAGTGAGGAGTCTCTCAAATGAGCGTGTCCCGGCGCGCTGCGCAGGCTGGGCTGAGGAGCCGCGCAGCGACGAAGGAGCGAGCAGTGACGGAGGACGCCTGCGCAGCAGAGCGCGCCGGGACCGAGCGGGAGGCACGGTGAGCGAGCGCGCTGCCCCGTTCTACTGCCCTTACTGCGGGGACGAGGACCTGCGTCCCTCCGAGGAGGGCCACGGCGCGTGGGAATGCGCGTCCTGCAATCGAGCGTTCCGCCTGTCGTTCCTCGGGCTGTTGGCCAAGGGCCTGCGGCGCGACCCGATCGATGAAGGGGACACGGCGATATGACCCGGCTTGCGCACACCGACCTCGAGGGGCTCGCCGAGAAGGCGGGCCAGGACCTCGAGGACGCCCCCGCGCTGGAGATCCTGCGCTGGGCTGCGGACACCTTCGGATCGCGTTTCTGCGTCACCTCCTCGATGGAGGACGCGGTGGTGGCGCATCTCGCCTCCCGCGCCTTCCCCGGTGTCGATGTGGTCTTCCTCGACACCGGCTACCACTTCCCCGAGACCATCGGCACCCGTGACGCGGTGGCCGCGGTGATGGATGTCAACGTCATCACCCTGACGCCTCGTCAGACGGTCGCCGAGCAGGACGCCGAGTACGGCCCCCGGCTGCATGACCGCAACCCCGACCTGTGCTGCGCCCTGCGCAAGGTCCAGCCCCTTGAGGAGGGGTTGCGGGAGTATGACGCCTGGGCCACGGGATTGCGCCGGGACGAATCGCCAACCCGCGCCAATACCCCGGTCGTTGGCTGGGACGCGCGTCGCCGTAAGGTGAAGATCTCCCCGATCGCCCGCTGGACCCAAGCGGATGTCGACGCCTATATCGCCGAGCACGGTGTGCTGACCAACCCCCTGCTGATGGACGGCTATCCGTCGGTAGGCTGCGCGCCCTGCACCCGCCGGGTTCTGGAGGGCGAGGACATTCGGTCCGGCCGCTGGGCGGGGAGCAATAAAACCGAATGCGGGCTGCACGGCTGATGGCTGTCGACCAGGAGAACGAGATGAGCGCCCCCACGACCACCGGTGCCACGGTGTGGCTGACCGGTCTGCCGAGCGCGGGAAAGACCACGATCGCCTATGCGCTGGCCGAGCGGCTGCGCGGCGAGGGCCGCCGGGTGGAGGTGCTCGACGGTGACGAGATCCGCGAGTTCCTCTCCTCGGGGCTCGGTTTCTCCCGCGAGGACCGGCACACCAACGTCCAGCGCATCGGCTTCGTCGCCGAGATGCTCGCCTCCCACGGCGTCACGGTGCTGGTGCCGGTCATCGCGCCGTACGTGGACAGCCGCGAGGCGGTGCGCAAGCGCCACCAGCGCGAGGGCACCCCGTATCTGGAGGTGCATGTCGCCACGTCCGTCGAGGTGTGCTCGGAGCGGGATGTGAAGGGGCTGTACGCGAAGCAGGCCGCGGGGGAGATTTCGGGGCTGACCGGTGTGGACGACCCCTACGAGGCCCCTGCCGACCCGGATCTGCGCATCGAAACCCACAGGAACAGCGTGCAGGAGTCGGCGGCCGAGGTGCGGTTGCTGTTGAGTGAACGGGGACTGCTGTGAGCCACGCACCCGCGGCCATCGCATCGCGGGCCACGACGCTCCCCGCACCCGGGGGCCGGGCCCACGGCGAGGAATCCGCCGATATGACGGGAAGCTACTACCGCAGCCGAGCGAACGAAAGGGGCGCGGCATGACGACCGTGACGGCGATCAACGCGGAAGAGGGCGCGGGCCTGTACGCGCTCGCGCACTTGGACGCGTTGGAGTCCGAGGCGGTGCACATCTTCCGTGAGGTGGCAGGTGAGTTCGAGCGGCCGGTGATCCTGTTCTCCGGTGGCAAGGACTCCATCGTCATGCTCCATCTCGCGCTCAAGGCCTTCGCCCCGGCGGCGGTCCCGTTCTCGCTGCTCCACGTGGACACCGGGCACAACTTCCCCGAGGTCATCGACTACCGGGACAACACGGTCGCCCGGCATGGGCTGCGGCTGCATGTGGCCTCGGTCCAGGAGTTCATCGACGACGGCCGGCTGCGCGAGCGCCCGGACGGCACCCGCAATCCGCTGCAGACCGTCCCGCTGCTGGACGCCATCGACAAGAACCGCTTCGACGCGGTCTTCGGCGGTGGCCGCCGGGACGAGGAGAAGGCGCGCGCCAAGGAGCGGGTGTTCTCCCTCCGGGACGAGTTCGGCGGCTGGGACCCGCGGCGGCAGCGCCCGGAGCTGTGGCAGCTCTACAACGGCCGCCACTCCCCCGGTGAGCATGTCCGGGTCTTCCCGCTCTCCAACTGGACCGAGCTGGACGTGTGGCAGTACATCGCCCGCGAGAAGATCGACCTGCCGCAGATCTACTACGCACATGAGCGCGAGGTCTTCCGGCGCAGTGGCATGTGGCTGGCGCCCGGTGAGTGGGGCGGTCCGAAGGACGACGAGACCGTGGAGCGGCGCATGGTGCGCTACCGCACCGTGGGCGACATGTCCTGCACCGGTGCCGTCGAGTCGGACGCGGTGACCATTGAGCAGGTCATCGATGAGATAGCCGCCTCCCGGCTGACCGAGCGGGGTGCGACCCGCGCCGACGACAAGCTGTCGGAGGCCGCGATGGAGGACCGCAAGCGCGAGGGGTACTTCTAACGATGACGAGCAATCTGACGTCCGAGGAGCAGGCCGCGGCGGCCGCCGTGGAGCGGTCCGCGGCCACCTCGCAACTGCGGTTCGCCACCGCGGGTTCGGTGGACGACGGCAAGTCCACCCTGGTCGGGCGGCTGCTGCACGACTCCAAGTCGGTGCTGGCCGACCAGCTCGAGGCCGTGGAGCACGCCTCGCGCAGCCGTGGCCAGGAGGCGCCGGACCTGGCGCTGCTGACGGACGGGCTGCGTGCGGAGCGGGAGCAGGGCATCACCATCGATGTCGCCTACCGCTACTTCGCCACCCCCAAGCGGCGGTTCATCCTCGCCGACACCCCCGGCCATGTGCAGTACACCCGCAACATGGTCACCGGCGCCTCCACGGCCGAGCTCGCGGTCGTCCTGGTGGACGCGCGCAACGGCGTGGTGGAGCAGACCCGGCGGCATGCCGCGGTCGCCGCCCTGCTGCGGGTCCCGCATGTGGTCCTCGCCGTCAACAAGATGGACCTGGTGGACTACGCGGAGCCGGTCTTCGCGGCCATCGCCGAGGAGTTCACCACCTACGCGGCCTCGCTGGGCGTCCCCGAGATCACGGCCATCCCGATCTCGGCGCTCGCCGGGGACAATGTGGTGACCCCGTCGGCGAACATGGACTGGTACGGCGGCCCGACCGTGCTGGAGCACCTGGAGACCGTGCCGGTGGGCACCGACCCGTCCCAGGACCCGGCGCGTTTCCCGGTGCAGTTCGTGATCCGTCCGCAGACCACCGAGCACCCCGACTACCGCGGCTACGCGGGCCAGATCGCCTCCGGTGTGCTGCGCGTCGGCGACGCCGTCACCGTGCTGCCGTCCGGCCGGACGAGCACCATCACCGGGATCGACGCGCTGGGCGCGATGGTGGACGTGGCGTGGGCGCCGCAGTCGGTGACCGTCACGCTCGCCGACGACCTGGACATCTCGCGCGGGGATCTGATCGCACCGAGCGACCACGCCCCGAAGACCACCCAGGACGTCGAGGCCACCGTCTGCCATCTGCACGACCGTCCGCTGCGGGTGGGCGACCGGGTGTTGCTCAAGCACACCACCCGCACCATGAAGGCGATCATCAAGGACATTCCGTCGCGGCTGACGCTGGCCGATCTGTCGCACCACCCGGCGCCGGGTGAGCTGGCCGCCAATGACATCGGCCGGGTCGTGCTCCGTACGTCCGAGCCGCTGGCGCTGGACGCGTACGAGGACTCGCGGCGCACCGGTTCCTTCCTGCTGATCGACCCGGCCGACGGCACCACGCTCACCGCCGGGATGGCGGGCGACTCCTTCGCGGCGTCGGCCGACGGTGCCGAGGCCGCGCGGGACGACGAGGGATGGGACTTCTGACGATGGCCGGTGAGGTGTTCTCGACGTTCGCCAAGGAGGGCGGCCGCGTAGGCAGCGGGGCGCTCGGCAGCGGTCAGGGCGGGGTCGGACGATGTGCGCGCTGACGCCGCAGTCCGCCTCTGTCCAGCACCGCCGCCGAAAACCGTCTGATCTGCCGGGCGTCCTCTGACGCCGCCCCGGCCCGTCGAGAGGAACACCTCCGTGTCGTCTGCCGAGCCCCTGCTCCCCGCGCGACCAGCCAAGCGCCCCCGCCGCCACACCCGGATCCTGGCGGCGGCGGCCGTCCTTCCCCTGCTGATGGGCGCGCTGGGCGCCTGCGGCTACGGCTCGCAGAAGAAGACCGACGACCAGGGGTCCTCGGCCCTTCCCGCGGCCGGCGGTGAGAAGATCGACGGTCTGGACAAGGTGAAGGTCGGCTACTTCGCCAACCTCACCCACGCCACCGCGCTGGTGGGCCTGCGCAAGGGCGGCCAGATCCAGCAGGAGCTGCACGGCACGAAGGTGTCGCCGTTCGTCTTCAACGCCGGTCCGTCCGAGATCGAGGCGCTCAACGCGGGCTCCATCGACATCGGCTGGATCGGCCCGTCGCCGGCCATCAACGGCTATGTGAAATCGCACGGCTCCAACCTCAGGATCATCTCCGGGTCGGTGTCCGGCGGCGTCAAGCTGGTGGTCAACCCGAAGAAGATCAAGACGCTCAACGACGTCAAGGGCAAGAAGATCGCCACCCCGCAGCTGGGCAACACCCAGGACGTGGCCTTCCTCAACTGGGCCGCGAGCAAGGGCTGGAAGGTCGACGCCCAGAGCGGCAAGGGCGATGTGTCGGTGGTCCGCAGCGACAACAAGGTCACCCCCGACGCGTACAAGTCCGGTGCCATCGACGGCGCGTGGGTGCCCGAGCCGACCGCGTCCAAGCTGGTCGCCGATGGCGGCAAGGTGCTGCTGGACGAGTCCTCGCTGTGGCCGGACAAGAAGTTCGTGATCACGAATGTGATCGTCCGGCAGGAGTTCCTGAAGGAGCACCCGAAGGTCGTCGAGGCCGTGCTGCGCGGCTCGGTGAAGACCAACGCCTTCATCAAGGCCAACCCCGAGCAGGCGAAGAACGCGGCCAACGCGGCGCTCAAGGAAGAGACCGGCAAGCCGCTGCCCGCCGAGGTGATCGACCCGGCGTGGAAGTCCATCCAGGCCATCGACGACCCCCTGGCCTCGACGCTGAACACCGAGGCGGACCACGCGGTCCAGGCGGGTCTCCTGGAGAAGCCCGACCTCAAGGGCATCTACGACCTGGCCCCGCTGAACAAGGTCCTCAAGGCCGAGGGCAAGCCGACCGTCTCCGACGCGGGTCTCGGCGTCAAGTAGCCGCCCGTCCGTCCCCGTACGCACGGTACGCACGTACGCATGCACCCATCCATCAGGAGGTGACCGGATGTCCCCGGCGCTGACCACCGAGAAGGACGACCGGGCGGACGCCGCGGCGGCGGGCTCACCCGGCCCCGCCGACACCGCCGGATCCGTATCGATCGCCCACGTCCACAAGTCCTTCGGCCGTCCCGGAGCGGCCCAGCCCGTACTCGAGGACATCAACCTCCAGGTGCGGCCCGGCGAGTTCGTCTGCATCCTGGGCGCTTCCGGCTGCGGTAAGTCGACCCTGCTCAATCTGATCGCCGGCTTGGACAAGACATCCGCGGGGGCCATCGAGGTCCCCGGCGGCCGGCCGGCCCTGATGTTCCAGGAGCACGCCCTGTTCCCGTGGCTGACCGCGGGGAAGAACATCGAGCTGGCGCTGCGGCTGCGCGGGGTGCCGCGCGCGGAGCGCAGGCCGCAGGCCGAGCGGCTGCTGGAGCTGGTGCGGCTCGGCGGCGCCTACGGCAAGCGGGTGCACGAGCTCTCCGGCGGTATGCGGCAGCGCGTGGCACTGGCCCGCGCGCTGGCGCAGGACTCCAGCGTGCTGCTGATGGACGAGCCGTTCGCCGCGCTCGACGCCATCACCCGCGATGTGCTGCACGAGGAGCTGACCCGGATCTGGAGCGAGACCGGCGTCTCGGTGCTGTTCGTGACCCACAACGTCCGCGAGGCCGTGCGACTGGCCGAGCGCGTGGTGCTGCTGTCCTCCCGGCCGGGGCGGGTCGTCCGCGAGTGGACGGTGGACATTCCGCAGCCGCGCCGCATCGAGGACTCGGCCGTCGCCGACCTGTCCGTTGAGATCACCGAAGAACTGCGTGGGGAGATCCGCCGCCATGGCCAGCAGTAAGACCACCCGCGGCACCGCGGTCGACGAGGCCGACGGCGGCAGCGGCGGCGGGCAGTCCATAGAGAAGTCCGTGGAGAAGTCCACGGCGAAGACGAATGCGGGCAACGCCCAGGACCTGGCGGGCCTCGAAGCCGGTCTGGACGCCCTCGACACGGTGCAGATCAAGCGTGTCTCACCGGTCGAGGTGCTGGTCCAGAAGGTGCTGCCGCCCATCGTGGCCGTGGCCGTCGTCCTGGCCCTGTGGAAGGTGCTCGTCGTCGCGAAGGTCACCGACGACTACAAGCTGCCCGACCCGGGACTGGTCTGGGACGCGCTGCGCCAGCTGTGGCTGCAGGGCGAGCTGTTCGACATCGTCTGGACCAGCGTCTCGCGCGGTCTGTTCGGCTTCGTCATCGCGCTGGCGATCGGGACCCCGCTGGGGCTGATCGTCGCCCGGGTGAAGTTCATCCGCGCCGGTCTCGGCCCGATCCTGTCCGGGCTGCAGTCGCTTCCCTCGGTCGCCTGGGTGCCGCCCGCGGTGATCTGGCTGGGCCTGAACGACCAGATGATGTACACCGTCATCCTGCTGGGCGCGGTCCCCTCCATCGCCAACGGGCTGGTGGCCGGCATCGACCAGGTGCCCCCGCTCTTCCTGCGGGCGGGCCGCACCCTCGGCGCCCGCGGTCTGGTCAGCGCCCGGCACATCCTGCTGCCGGCCGCGCTGCCGGGTTATGTCGCCGGGCTCAAGCAGGGCTGGGCCTTCTCCTGGCGCTCGCTGATGGCCGCCGAGATCATCGCCAAGTCCCCGGACCTGGGCCTGGGGCTCGGCCAGTACCTGGAGAACCAGCGCAACAACTCCGATATGGCGGGGGTGCTCCTCGGCATCCTCATGATCCTCGTCGTCGGCATCGCCATCGAGCTGCTGATCTTCGCCCCGATCGAGCGCCGGGTGCTGCGCAGCCGCGGCCTGCTGGCGAGCGCCCGCTGACCGCAAAGCACTGACCGCAGAGCACTGACCGGACAACCACCAAACGGAAAACCGCCCGCACGGAAAACCGCCGAACGCAAAACCGCCGAACGGAAAGCCACGGAACGGAAAGCCACCATGTCTGCCCCGACCCTGCTGATCATCGCCCACGGCAGCCGCGACCCCCGCCATGCGGCGACCGTCGACGCGCTGCGCGCGCGGGTGCGGTCGCTGCGGCCGGGGCTGCGGGTGGAGGCGGCGTTCCTGGAGTTCAGCGCGCCGCGCGTACCGCAGGTGCTGGCCCGCCTCGCCGCGGAGGACGCCACCGAGGTGATCGCCCTCCCGCTGCTGCTGACCCGCGCCTTCCACGCGAAGACCGACATCCCGGCGGTGCTGCGCGAGGCCACGGCCCGCCACCCCCGCCTGTCCGTCCGCCAGGCCGAGGTCCTGGGCCCGTCCCCGCTGCTCATGGACGCCCTGGAACGCCGGCTGCACGAGGCGGGGCTGCGCCCCGCCGACCGCCCCTCGACCGGGGTCGTCCTGGCCTCGGCGGGCTCCACCGACCCGGAGGCGATCGCGGTGATCGCTGAAATCGCGCGGGAGTGGCGGCACACCGGATGGTGCGCCGTGCGACCCGCGTTCGCCTCCGCCTCTCTTCCCCGCACCGAGGACGCCGTCCGCGCCCTGCGCGCGGACGGCGTCGCCCGGGTGGCCGTGGCCCCCTATGTCATCGCCCCCGGCCGCCTCCCCGACCGCATCGCCCACGGCGCCGAGACAGCGGGCGCCGACGTCCTGGCCCCCGTCCTGGGGCCCGCCCCGGAACTGGCCCGCCTGCTGCTGCGCCGCTACGACGAGGCGCGCACGGCACCCCCGGCCCTGCTGACGGCCTGACCGATCGTCTCAGAATGAGGTTCGGAGGCGGCGCGGCGTGGTGTCCCCGCGCGGAGCGTGAACTGCTCCGGGGTGACGGCTTGGCGCCGGCTGCGGGACTGATCGTCGACCGGCACGGAACGCCGCGTCACAATTGGGTGCCGCCACCGTCCACCGCGAGTTCGGCACCGGTGGTGTAGGTCGCGTCGAAGGCCAGGAAAAGGGCAGCACGCGCGACCTCCTCCGGTTTCCCTATACGCAGCATCGGGATCTGGGCGGCGAAGCCCGCCGCCATTTCATCCGCCACCTCGGCGGGCAGGTGCTTGTGCAGAATGCCTGTGTCGATAGGCCCCGGGCTCACCGCGTTGACACGTACGCCACGCGGCAGCAATTCCCGAGCCCAGGTTCGCGCCATCGACCGGAGGGCCGCCTTGCTCGCCGCGTAGACACCATGGTCCAGCTGCCCCAGCACGTTCGAGACCGAGGTGGTCAGCACCACGCCGCTGCCCTCGGCAAGCAGCGGAAGCAGCCGCTGCAAGGTGAAGAAGGGCCCCTTGGTGTTGGCCGCGAAGATGGCATCGTACATCTGCTCGGTCGTCGCCTCGAACGACACCGAGTCGGTGATGCCCGCGTTCAGGAACACCGCGTCCAGTTGACCGAACGCCTTCTCGACCTTTCCCGCCAGGGCATCGATGTCGGCTTTTGAGCCGACGTCGCTGCGAACCGCGACCAGCCCCTCTTTACTCGCCGCTTCGAGCGCGGCTTCGTTGCGCCCCGTGACCATCACCTGAGCACCCTCGGCCGCCAGCAGACGTGCGATCGACAGGCCGATTCCGCTACTGCCACCGGTGATGAGGGCGCGCTTTCCGTTGTACTTTTCCATGCCTCGATTCAAATCCCGGACCGGCGACGGCGTCCAAGACCTGATCTGCAACCCGTCATGCACGCATTGCATATTGGTACGCTCGAAGCGTGCGCGTTCCCGGATCGGACCTCGACCTGCGGCTTGTCGGCTACTTCACGGTCGTCGCAGAGCACGCCAACTTCAGCCGCGCCGCCGCGGTGCTGCACGTCGCGCAGCCGTCCCTGAGCCGCCAGATCCAGCGCCTCGAGGAACATCTGGGCGTGCGCCTCTTCGACCGCACCCCGCACGGCAGCCGGCTCACGGAAGCCGGTCGCGTCTTTCTGCCGCAGGCCCAGGCGCTGCTCGAAGCGGCCCATCAGGCCGAGCTCACCGCCCGCGACGGCGCCACCCCGCGCGAGTTCACCATCGGATACGTCGAGGACCTGGTCATCACCGACGCCGTACGCCGGCTGCGGCATCGACACCCCACGGCCCGCATCCGCACCCGCCACCTGGAGTGGAACGACGCCCACGCCCTCACCGACCGCCGCGTGGACGCCCTGGTCGCCCGCGCCCCGCTGCCCTTCCCCGCCGGCCGCTTGCGCCTCACCGAGCTGTGGACCGAGCCACGGGTTCTGGTCGTCTCCACAGACCACCGGCTGGCCGGAAAGGAATCGGTGACCGTCGACGACCTCAGCGAAGAAGTTCTGCCGCAATGCCCGAGCGCGGTCCCGCAATGGAGCGATTTCGCCCGTCTGGAGCCGCGCCCGGATGGCGTTCCGGCTCGCAGCGCACCGATCGACTACGCATCGTTCGAGGACAAGCTCGACCTTGTGGCCGAGGAGCGGACGGTATTGATTCTGGCCGCCGGCGACCGGCGGCCCCAGCTGCGCCCCGGCCTGACCACCGTGCCCATCGAGGGCATCGACCCGGTCCGCGTCGTCCTGGCAACCCGCTCGGCCGAGGCCAACCCTCTGATCAACGATTTCCTGAACGCCTGGTCATCCGACACACCCGCTCCTCGGGGTCGTTGAGCCGGCCGCGCAGGCCGTGTCGGCGCAACTGGTGCGGCGGTGGCAGGAGTGTGTCCGAGCCGGTATCGAGGCCACGCAAGCGGCCGGCGAGGCCAACCCATCACTCGACGCCGATCGCACGGCCGCGGCCGTGATCGCCACCGTCCAAGGCGGTGTCACCGTCCTGCTCTCCACCGGCTCCGCGGAACATCTGGAGGCCGGGCTGAACCTCTGCCTCGACCACCTGCTGTCGTAGCCCCCCCAGGCACCAGTTCGCCGCGCGCCGAGCCCGCCCAGGACCAGGGCGCTCAAGCGGCCTCGGCGTGGTCGAAAGTGGCGCCTCCCGACCGGCTGAGCCACACCAGCCTCGCCGTCACACCGTCCTCGCCGCTGCGCCGCGTGAACCATCGAAGCGCCCGCTCCGGCGAGTTGAGAACCATCTGTCCGGTGCCGTCAGCCGTGATCACGTGGACGGGCCCCTCATGGAAGGCCACCCCCCACGCCGCGACACACCCGTCTTTCAGCCCGGGCCGCATCTCGCACTCCTGCACGACGGCGAAGATTCTGGGCGCGACGGCGAGGACGAGTTCGCAGAGTTCCTTGTCGAAGAGTTCTGAGGGGTCCGGTGTCTGCATGTGGGCCTCCGAGAGAGCAAGCATGAAGGGGCAGATACGCTTCCGGCCGACCGACCACCACTACGTGATGAGCGCGTCACTCACGGTAGAGCATAAGGTTATGCCGACACAACCTTATGCTCGCAGCTACGGGGCGTTGGACCTGCGTCGTGGCGCACGGCAGACTGCCGAACAGCCCGGAGGAGAAGAGAGCATGCCGAGAAGTCAGCCCACAGCACGACAGCGCCGACTCGGTACCGAGCTGCGCAAGATGCGCGAAGCGGCTGGTATGACCGCCCGCCGGGCGGCCGAGCTGATCGGTACGAACCCCATCCAGATGAGTCAGGTCGAAGCGGGCAAGGCCGGTATCAGCGAGGCGCGCCTGCGCTATATGGCCTCTCAATACGCTTGCTTCGACACCGCGCTGATCGACGCACTGGTTGCCATGGCCGGTGAGCGCGGCAAGGGGTGGTGGGAGGAGCATCGGGGCCTCCTCGCGCATGGCGCACTGGACCTTGCCGAGTTGGAACACCACGCAACCCACATGCGCATGCTTCAGGCCTCCTACGTTCCGGGACTCCTGCAGACCGAGGCGTACATCCGGGCGCTCATGGCCTACGCCGTTCCTCCGCTACCGCCACCGCATCTCGACGCGCTGGTCTCCTTCCGCCTACGGAGGCGAGAGGTGTTGTCCCAGGACTCGGCGATCACGTTCTCGGCGTTGATTCACGAAAGTGTCCTTCGCACACGCGTAGCCGACCGGAAGGTCGCACGCGAGCAGCTCGCCTCCATCCTGGAACAGTCGGAGCGCCCGAACGTCACCGTCAGGGTGATCCCCTTTGACGTGGACGGCTTCGGCGGAGCCGGAAACTCCATGCTCTACGTCGGCGGGCCCGTTCCCAAGCTCGATACCGCGCAGATCGATGCCATGCACGGCTCGTTCTGGATGGACGCGGAGTCAGAGCTCACGAGATACCGCGCGCTACTGGACAAGGCCGAGGCCTCTTCCCTCGCGGTAGGGGCGTCTCGGGATTTCATCCACCGCATCGCGCAAGAAATATGAGAGAGGTAACCATGTCGAGCCCGGCCAAGTGGCGCAAGTCTTCGTTCTCCGGCAACGGAGAGGACAACCATTGCGTCGAACTCCTCCCCGTCGACGGCAAGATCAAGCTTCGGGAAAGCGACACCCCCGCCGACATCCTCACCACCACACCGGGCCGACTCAGAACCTTCATACGCGCCGTCAAGGCGGGGGCGCTGGACCACCTCGGGCGGTAGCCACGAGGGGCGGTGCGGCCCTCGGCCTTCCCCCCGCCCGTTCACCGTACGTTCCGCAGACCGCCCTCCGCGTGTGCCGTCCCGGCCCCCGGCCGACGCTGGACTTCCGGTCATGCGCAACGAAGAGAGCACTGCCCGCCGTGGCCTCGGCGTCCGGATGGGGGCCGCGCTGGGGGCCGCCGTCGTCGTGGCGGTCATCCAACCCCCGGCGCTGGCGGCGCCGGATGCCGGATCCTGGACGACGGAGACGGTGGCCCCGGGGGTGCGGGTGCGGGCCGGGGTGCTCCGGGACGCGGACGCCGAGCCGAGCTGGACGGTCACCGTGCAGGGGCCCGGTGCCGCGCCACTGGGCGACCGGTCCTGGGCGGACGCCACGGCGGGGCGGCTGCGGGACGCCTGGTTCGAGCCCCGGGTCGAGCGCGTGGTGTGGCCCGCCTACGCGGACACCCCGCACGGCACCATGGGGTGGCGGGTGCGGGTGGGCTCGTACGCGACCACCGGCGAGGCGCAGAGCACGCGCGAGAAGGTCGCCGCGGCCGGGTTCACGGCGGTGGCGGATTGGACCGGCTACGACGCGCAGCGGCCCGCCGACCGGGAGAGCGTCCATGTGGCGGTGATCGACCCGGCCCGGTTCACCGGCACCGTGGCGGCCACCCATGACAGCAGCGTGGCGGACCGCGAGACGACCTCTTCGGTCGCCGCCAAGCGCCACTCCCTGATCGCCGTCAACGGTGGCTTCTTCATCACCGCCGACGCCGACGGCGTCCAGGGCACGATGGCCGGAATCTCCGCGTACGACGGGGAGTTGGAGTCGATGGCCGCCGGTTCGCGGGCCGCGCTGATCCTCGCGGACGGCGGCCGGCACGCCCGTATCGCCGACCTCACCAGCACGGTCACCGCGCGGGCGGGGTCGTCCACCTATGCGGTGCAGGGCATCAACCGGGTGCCCGGCAAGGTGCGCAACTGCGGCCGCCCCGGGGCCACTCCGACCGAGTCGCCCCGTCAGGATCTGACCTGCTCGGAGGCCGACGACCTGGTGAAGTTCACCCCGCGGTTCCGCGCCGAGCTGCCCAGCGGGCCCGGCACCCAAGTCGTGCTCGACGCCGACGGCCGGGTGGTCTCCACCGGCTCGCGCGGCGGCACGGTCCCGGCCGGGGGCTCGGTGCTCCAGGGCATCGGCGCCGCGTCCGACTGGCTGACGGCCCACGCCCGGCGGGGCGAGCGGATCGCGCTGGAGGAGGTCGTCCGGAACACCTCCGGCCGCCGGGTCCGGCTCGACGCCGACGACAGCATCGTCAGCGCCGCCCCCACGCTGGTGAAGGACGGCCATATCGCCGTCGACGCCGCCACCGAGGGCACCCTCGACCCGAAGAACCTCGCCTTCGGCTACGCCTGGTCGAATGTGCGGCAGCCCCGCACGATGGCCGGGCTCGACAAGCAGGGGCGGCTGATCCTGGCCACGGTGGACGGTCGGCAGCCAGGTGTGAGCGAGGGCTTCACCCTGGAGGAGGCCGCCCGCTTCATGCGCTCCCAGGGCGCCGTCGAGGCCCTCAACCTGGACGGCGGCGGCTCCACCGCCATGGCCGTGAACGGCAAGCTCGCCAACATCACCTCCGACGCGACGGGCGAACGCGCGGTGGGCGACACGGTGCAGGTACTGCCGTGGCGGGAACCCTACCGTCACCGCTGAGTGTTCAGCTCACTCCTGTGGGTGATATTCACACCTTTCGGCCCGAGTGCCACGGCTCGGGCTGGAAGTGTCGGCGGTCGTCAGAGCTGCGTGCCATGCTGGAGTCAAGGAACACACGAGGAGGCGGTGGTGGCGATCATGAGCGTCGCTGAGACGCGAGTCGACGATCACGAAGGCCCCTGGACGGTCGAGGACGTTCTTGCACTCCCGGAGCATCCGGCACGAGCCCGCTTCGAACTCGTGGACGGTGTCCTCATGATGTCCCCTGCTCCCGACTGGGACCACCAGACCGTGTCTTCCGCATTGCACAGCCAGATCAAGGTCGCCCTGGCCCGGTCCGGTGCGCCGTTCCGCTCTGGCGAGGCGGTGAACGTCACGGGGGAATCCAGACTGTTCATTCCCGACATCGCGGTCGTCGACCGCGCCGCCGTCCCACGCGGCACGCTGGCCGCCCCTCTCGACGCCGCCGTGCTTCTGGGGGAAATCGTCTCGCCGTTCAACCGAGCGGCCGACCGCATCCTCAAGCCCGCCCTCTACGCCCATGCGAAGGTGCCCGCCTATTGGCGGGTCGAGATGAAGCCAGATCTGTGCGTGGTGGTGCACGAACTGGAGGGGGACACCTACCGCGAGGCTGCCACCATCACGGGCAAGGCTTCCGTCGACGTCGCCGGAGAATTCACCGTCGACCTGGATCTCGACGCAGTGCGCCGCGAGTTGGAAGGCTGACGCCAGGTCCTGGCACCTCGGCCACCTCGATAGCACACGAACCGCGTCCAGCACACCCAAGGGCACAACCGGCTGACCGGCTGCGCCCCTGGGGCTGATCACTTCACCTGTATGAGCCTTGCCGAGCCTTGCTTGGGCTCAGCTGGGCCTTGCTTGGGCTTATTCGACGACCTTCAGCAGCTTGTTCGGCGTGCCGTCGCCCGGGTTGGAGATCTTGTCGGCGGTCGCGCCGTCCGTCAGCGCCTTCGCCACGTCGGCCGGCTTGGCGTCCTGGTGGCCGCTGAGGTAGACGGCGGCGGCGCCCACGACGTGCGGGGTGGCCATCGACGTACCGGAGATGGTGTTGGTCGCGTCGTCGTCGGTGTTCCAGTCGGAGGTGATGTCCGAGCCGGGGGCGAAGATGTCGACGACCGAGCCGTAGTTGGAGAAGTCGGACTGCTCGTCCTGGTCGGTGCTGGAGGCGACCGTGATCGCGTCCTTCACCCGGGCGGGAGAGCTCTGGCTGGCGTCGGAGGACTCGTTGCCCGCCGCGACGGCGAAGGTGACACCGGAGTCGATGGCCTTCTGCACGGCGGCGTCGAGGGCCTCGTCGGGGGTGCCGCCCAGGCTCATGTTGGCGACGGACGGGCCCTCGTGGTTCTCGGTGACCCAGTCGATGCCCGCGACGACCTGCTCGGTGGTGCCCGAGCCCTGGTCGTCCAGCACGCGCACCGCGACGACCTTGGCCTTCTTGGCGACACCGTGCTCGGCTCCGGCGATGGTGCCGGCCACGTGGGTGCCGTGGCCGTTGCCGTCGTCGGCGCTGTCGTCGTTGTCGACCGCGTCGAAGCCGGACGTGGCCCGGCCCTCGAAGTCCTTGTGGCTGGTGCGGACACCGGTGTCGATGACGTAGGCGGTGACGCCCTCACCCGCGCTGTCCGGGTAGTTGTACGCCTTGTCGCCCTCGGTGTCCTCCTGGTCGATCCGGTCCAGGCCCCACGACGGCGGGTTCTCCTGGGTGCCCTTGACCGTGTAGCGGTGGTTCTGGACCACCTTGGCGACCGACGGGTCGGCGGCCAGCCGCTTGGCCTCGGTGTCGCTCAGCCCGCTGGCCGAGAAGCCGTTGATGGCGGAGTCGTAGGAGCGGCTCAGCTTGCCGCCGTAACTCTGGGCGAGGTCCTTGCCCTCGGCGGCGGCCTTGACGGTCTTGCCGCCCTTGAGCATGACGATGTAGCTGCCGTCCACGGCGCTCTTCGACTGGGTGCCGTAGACGGTGCCCTCGGCGGGCTTCGCGGTGGTGGCCCCGGCCGGAACGGCCACGAAGACACCGGCGGTGACGGCGGTGGCGGCGGCTACGGCGAGGCCGAGTCGACGCGCGTTGCGCTGCTTGTGAACTGCCATGACGAGGGTTCCTCCTCGTGCGGTTGTGGGGGTAATCCGCACCGGGATCGCGTCCGATCCCTCAAGTGCGAAAGATCCGGAGTGTGTTGGGGCCACTCCGGTTCTGACAAAACCCTGACTGATGAGTACGGGTCAATTCAAGATCCCCGCCGATGTGTGACATAGGCAACGTTCTCGCGCCCGCCGCGCTTCCGGTCGCAAGGTCAACGCGCTTTAGGTGTAAGGGGCTTGAATCGGGATGGTAGGGCTGTCCCCCCTTCCTCGGATGGAGGGAACCACCGGAGGGTTCACCGGTCAGCAGGATGGGTCGGCCCGCCGCCGCGGCCTAGCGTCATCCATGAGTGGCGGGGACGTTCCGCCACCAGGGCAAAAGGGGATGTCGTGGCGGACACAGGCCGCTTGGAGAGGCCGCGCGGGATAGCCGCTCGCGCGGGCAGTTGGAGCGCCCGTCACCGGTGGGCGGCGGTCGGGGCTGGGTGCTGCTGGTCATCCTCGCCCTGGCCGTCGGCTCGATGACCGGCCGGGTGGATGTGTCGGACAGCGAGCAGGTTCCCGGCGAGTCCGGGCGCGTCTCGACGATTCTCGACGAGGCGGGCATTGACGCCGCAGCCGGGGAAACCGTGCTGATCCAGGCGAAGGGCGGCGGGCTCACCGCGAATGACCCGGCCTTCCACCAGGCGGTCGACGCGGTGATCGCCGGCGTACGCGACACCGGCCAGGTGACCGCCCTCCGGTCCCCGTACGAGACCAAGACCATCTCCGCCGACCGGCGCTCCGCGCTGGTGCAGTTCGAGATGCGCGGCGACCCGGAGAAGGCGTCCGAGCACATCCAGCCGGTCCTGGACGCGGTGGGCAAGGCCCAGGACCGTCACCAGGACCTGCGGATCGAGGAGTTCGGCGACGCCAGCGGCCAGAAGGCGTTCGACGACGCGTTCGGCGACGACTTCACCCAGGCCGAGTTCTCCGCGCTGCCGGTGGCCCTGGGCATTTTGCTGATCGTCTTCGGTGCGCTGGTCGCGGCGCTGCTGCCGGTCGTGCTCGCGATGACGGCGTTCCTGGCCACCACCGGTCTGGTGGCGGTGGTCAGCCACTGGGTGCATATGAGCGACACCGCCAACTCCGTGATGCTGCTGGTGGGGCTGGCCGTCGGCGTCGACTACTGCCTGTTCTACCTGCGCCGGGAGCGTGAGGAGCGCGCCGCCGGGCGGGATGCGCAGACCGCGCTGCGGATCGCGGCGGCCACCTCAGGCCGCGCCGTCCTGGTCTCGGGTGTCACGGTGATCGTGGCGATGGCGGGCATGCTCTTCACCGGGATCGCGGAATTCAAGGCGATGGGGCTCGCCACCTTGATGGTGGTGGCGGTGGCGATGGTCGGCTCGGTGACGGTGCTGCCCGCGCTGCTCTCGCTGCTCGGTGAGCGGGTGGAGAAGGGCCGGTTGCCGTTCCTGGCCCGCGCCAAGCGGCGCGGCGGCGGCGAGAGCCGGGTCTGGCGCACCGTCCTGGGCCCGGTGCTGCGCCGCCCCAAGCTGTCGCTGGCACTCGCCAGTGGCGCGCTGATCGCGCTGGCCGTCCCCGCCCTGGGGATGAACACCGCGAACCTCACCATGGATCAGGAGTTCGGCGACCGGCTGCCGGTCGTGACCGCGTACAACCACATCGACGAGGCGTTCCCGGGCGGGTCCGACCCGGCCAAGGTCGTGGTGAAGGCGGACGACATCGACGCGGCGCCGGTGCGCGACGCCCTCGCCCGGTTCCGTACCGAGGCCGTGGCGAAGGGCGCCTCCAAGGGCCCGGTCGAGGTGACCGTCCACCGCAAGCAGAACGTGGCTGTGGTGGAGGTCCCGCTGATCGGCGGCTCGGACGAGGGCAAGGCCGAACGGAGCCTGAACGTGCTGCGGGACGAGGTGCGCCCGGCGACGCTCGGCACGGTGGACGGGGTGGACGCCCCCATCGGCGGTTCGACCGCCTCCTCCAAGGACTTCAACGACAAGCTCGGCTCGGCCGTCCCTCCGGTCTTCGCCTTCGTGGTGGTCTTCGCCTTCCTGCTGATGCTGATGTCCTTCCGGTCGCTCACCATCGCCGTGACCTCCATCGTGCTCAACCTGCTGTCGGTGGGCGCCGCGTACGGCATCCTCACCGCGGTCTTCCAGCACGGCTGGGGCGCGGGGCTGGTCGGTGCGGAGGGCGTGGGCGCGATCGTCTCGTGGCTGCCGCTGTTCCTCTTCGTGATCCTGTTCGGGCTGAGCATGGACTACCACGTCTTCGTGGTCTCCCGGATCCGCGAGGCGCGCCTGGCCGGGCGCAACACCAAGGACGCGGTGGTGCACGGTGTGGTGACCACGGCGGGCGTGGTCACCAGCGCCGCCGTCATCATGGTCGCGGTCTTCTCCATCTTCGGAACGCTGTCGATGCAGTCCATGAAGCAGATGGGCGTGGGTCTCGCGGCCGCGGTCCTCATCGACGCCACCGTCATCCGGGGAGTGCTCCTCCCGGCCGTGATGCTGCTGCTCGGCGAGCGCAACTGGTACCTGCCGAAGTGGCTGCGGTGGCTCCCGGACCTCGCCCACGACGAGCCCGCCCCGGCCGAGCGGCCCACCACCCTGGTGGGTGCCCCCGCGAGGCCGGACGCGGACGACCGGCCCCGGCACGCCAGGGTCTGACCGCTCCAGGCGGCCGAGCGCCCGCAATCGCCAACCGGTCACATGGTCTTCGGACCGTGTGACCGGTTCGGCGTCTTGAGGAGTCGGGGGTGGAAAAGGCGTTGCGGGAGGTCATGCCCGGTCCCTACGGTGCGGGGATACGGCGGAGATCCGCATACGCGACGTTTCGCGTACGCGCGCACGGAAGGAGCACACCGATGGGCGGAAGTCCCGGCATCGGCGTGTTCACCCGTGTCATCACCTGTGGCTGTGCCCGGGTGGCGTGTGCGCGCTTCTCGCCTTCGCTTACCCGCCGCCCGCGGCGCGGCCCCGGTGCCCTGGCCGGCCCGGACGCGCCCGGTGTCTCCATGAGTCCGTGAGCGGCCCGAGCCGCTGACTCGCCCGGTGTCCGATCGTCTCTCGCGAGGAGCCGATTCCTCGCTGTGAGCTGATCCCTTACCCCCACGCGCCCTCGGCCAGGGCCCCCGCCAGTCCAGGAATCACTCGTTCCGGGACGGGCGGCAGGGCCCGTTCCGCGCTGCTGCCGCCCGCCCGGCTCCGAAAGGACCGTGGCCGTGGCCCGCAATCGACACCAACCCCCTACCCCACGCCGCACCGAACGCGACCGCGCGAGGCGCGCGTACGGGCAGAACTTCCTCATCGACCCGGGCGCCGTCGCCCGCGTCGTACGCGCCGCCCGCCCCGGGCCCGGAGATCTCCTGGTGGAGGTCGGCGCGGGCAAGGGGGTGCTCACCGAGGCGCTGGCTCCGCGCTGCCGTGAGCTGATCAGCTATGAGGTCGACCGGCATCTGATCCCGGGGCTGCGGGAGCGGCTCGCCCGGTATCCGCGGGTCCGGGTGGTGCATCAGGACTTCCTGACCGCGGCGCCGCCGAGCGAGCCGTTCGCCCTGGTCGGCAATGTGCCCTACGCCCGTACCGCCGAGATCGTGGCCTGGGCGCTGCGGGCGGCGCCCCAGCTGACCTCCGCCACGCTGCTCACGCAGGCGGAGTACGCCCGTAAGCGCACCGGGGACTACGGCCGCTGGTCCCTGCTGACCGTACGCTCCTGGCCGGAGGTCGAGTGGCGGCTGCGCGGGCGGGTGGCGCGTGCCGCGTTCCGGCCGGTGCCCACGGTCGACGGCGGGATCCTGCGGCTGACCCGGCGGCCGCGCCCGCTGCTCACCGACCCGGCGGCCCGGTCAGCCTACGCGGACCTGGTCGAGCTGGGCTTCACCGGGCTCGGCGGCTCGCTCCACGCGTCACTGCGCCGGATCTGCCCCGCCCGCGCACTCGACCGGGCGTTCCGGGCGGCCGGGCTGAGGCGGGAGGTGGTGGTGGCGTATGTGACGCCGGAGCAGTGGCTGGTCCTGGCTCAGGAGCTGACGGAGGTGGTGGCTCGAAGGGGTTCCGCCGTCTCGAAGGAGTTGATGGTGCGGGTGAAGTCCCGGGTGGACAGCAGCAATTTGTAGATGATGGCCAGTTCGAAGACGAGCAGCAGCGCACCCGATACGACGGTCGTCGCCACCACCGCGTCGACGGCCGGGCCGATGATGAACACGCCCATCTGGAACTCGATGCCACTGATGAGATGAGCGCGGATGCGGTGGCGCAGCAGGAAGTTCCGGCTCCGGACCCACCACGGGAAGCGGCGCCGGAACTCCTGGTGCAGATCGACGACGGCGGGGCGGTTGCGCTGTGCCGCCGTGACCTCCAGGGGCGCCGTGTCAGCCGCCGTGGTCTCCAGGGGCGCCACCGGCTCCAACGGAGCCACCGTGTCGCGGTCCGTCTCCAGATCGGCCTCGGGGTTCTCCCGCAGCAGGTCCTCCATGAAGGCCAGCTCGGCCTGGTTCTCGGCCTTGCGGGCCGCCCGCATCCGGGCCTTGATCTGCTTGCGCATCCCATGCCGGATCTTGAAGATCTCCAGCGAGTCGATGTAGCGCAACGAGTCCAGGGACGCGACGGCCAGCGCCAGCCACAGATACAGGACGTCGTCCGTGCGCGCGTACTGACCGCCCATCAGGGCGACCGAACAGACCAGCACCCGGATCCGGTCGAAGACGAAGTCCAGCCACGCCCCGAAGACCGAGCCGGTGCCGGTCAGCCGGGCCAGCTTGCCGTCCATGCAGTCGAAGATGAAGCTCACGTGGTAGAGCGCGGCCCCGAGCAGCAGCCATCTCCAGTCGCCCTGAGCGAAGCACGCGGCGGAACCGAGGCCCACCAGGAAGGCACCCCAGGTGAGCTGGTTGGGGGTGGCCCGGGTGTGCCTGGCGGTCCAGCGGACCAGCGGTGTGGCCACCGGGTCCACGAGCATGACGGTCCACCACGCGTCTCGCTTCTTCTCGGTGATCCGGCGGACCTCGGCGAGCGGCGGTATGTCTCGGGGCATGGGAAATCTTCCTGGCGTTCGAAAGGAGTTCATCTGAAGCTAAGAAGTCGTTAAGAGAAGAGACAAGATGAGGCAAGGACAACCTTTGCCGAGAGGTAACGGTCTGCTGGGGGGACCGGGTCCATGGCACGGCCAGGTGCGCCGGACGGCGAGGCCGTCACGGCGACCGACCGACGGGTGGCGATTCCCACCGCCGAGAGCAGGTCCTACCGCTGGTGGCGGCTCCTGCCGCTGGTGGCGCGCCCTATCGCTGGCAGCGGGCCCTATCGCTGGTAGCGGGCCCTATCGCTGGTAGCGGGCGAGCACCAGATTGCCGTCCTCGACCAGCCGCTCCCGCAGCTCCCCCATCCCGATCGCCCCGCTGTAGTACTCCTGCAGCGCCGGGGTGGCCACCTTGTCCTTCCACTCCGGATAGCCGCGCACGGACTGGGCGGGCGCCGGGCGCAGCCGTCCGGCCAGGGCGGCGCCGGTGGCCCAGCCGTGCCGGCGGGTGTGCAGGGCGGGGTCCCGCAGCGCGGTCAGGCCCGTGGGGAGCATCCAGTCGCCCCGGGCGAGCCGCACCATATGCGGTGGGCGCAGGAAGAAGTCGATGAAGCGGGCCGCCTCCTTCTGGTACGGGCTGTCGGCGGCGATGGACAGCGTCTGGGGGCTGACCCCCTGACGCTGGTCGCCGCCGGGTCCGGCCGGGGACGGCAGTACGGTCCAGGCGAAGCCCTTGGGCGCCTGCTGCACAATCTGCTGGCGGTAGGAGAAGCCGAGGGGCACCATCGCGTACTTCCCGCCGAAGAAGCCGGGGAGGGTGTCCGAGCCGCCCATGCCGAGGGTGGTCCGCGCGGCGCTGCGGTCGCCGCCGAGCTGGTCGTGGATGACGCGGGGCACCCGCTGGTCGGCGGCGTCGAACCGGACGGTGACCTTGCCGTCCGCGCCCCGATGGAAGACCTTGCCGCCGGTGGACAGGGAGAGGTTGAGGGTCGCGGAGACGGGCTCCTTGAGCGGCCAGGCCACGCCGTACGTCCCGTCGCGGGTCAGCTCCTTTGCTGCGTCCTCGAACTCCCCCCAGCTCCAGGGCCGTTCGGCGGTGGGGATCCGCACCCGGGACCGCTCCAGCAGGGCGCGGTTGGCGATGAGCACGCGCGGCTCCTGGAGGAACGGCACACCGTGGACGGCACCGGCGAAGGTGGCCGTCTGCCAGGTCTGGGGCGGGATCTCGTCCTTGAGCCGCTGGGGCAGCAGGCCGGTGAGATCGGCGAGATAGCCGCCGTAGGCGAAGTCGGCGAGGTCGTCGGTGGCGTCATGGATGATGTCGGGCGCCTCGCCGCCCTCGAAGGAGGTGAGCAGTTGGTCGTGGACGCTGTCCCAGCTGCCCTGGACGTAGTCGACCCGGATGTCGGGATGGGCCGCGTTCCATTCCGCCACCAGCTGCTTGTTGGCCTCGATGGATTCCTGCTGCCAGGCCAGGGACTGGAAGCGGAGGGTGATCCGGCCGTCGGATGCCCGCCGTCGGCCGGGCGCGCAGGCGGAGAGCAGGGTGCCGGCGGCGGACAGCGTCCCGGCGGCGGACAGCGTCCCGGCGGTGGACGCGGCCAGCAGCGTGCGGCGGCGCATCAGTGCTTCACCGCCCCGGCCAGGGTGCCGCTGGTGATCCGGCGCTGGATGACCGCGAACAGCACGAGCGAGGGCAGCGTCGCCAGCAGGGATGCGGCGGCGAGCGGGCCGAGGTCGGCGACGCCCTCGGTGCCGATGAAGTGCGTGAGGATGACCGGCATCGTCTGTTTCTGCGGGGACTTGAGCAGGACGAGCGCGAAGAAGAACTCGTTCCAGGCGGTGATGAAGGCGAAGAGCGCGGTGGCCACGATGCCGGGGGCGAGCAGCGGCATGGTCACCGAGATCAGCGTCCGCAGTCTGCTCGCGCCGTCCACGGCCGCGGCCTCCTCCAGCTCGCGAGGTACGGCCCGGGCGTACCCGGCCAGCATCCACAGGGCGAACGGCAGGGACCACACCACGTACACCATGATCAGCCCGGAGAGGGAGTCGATCAGGCGGACCTCCTTGAGCACCAGGAACAACGGGATGATCACCAGGACGAAGGGGAACGCCTGGCTGACCACGATCCAGCCGGTGGCCGCCCGGGACAGCGGGGAGCGGTGGTGCCGGGCCATCACATAGGCCATCGGGGTGGCGATGACGACGGTGATGGCCGCGGCGGCGAGGGAAGCGATCAGGCTGTTCCCGGCGGACCGCAGCAGCGGCTGCTCGTCGAACGCCTGGCGGAAGTTGTCGAGGGTGGGATGGTCGGGGATCCAGCCGGGGTGGAGGCTCGCCAGCTCACGCGGCGGTTTGAACGCGGTGGAGACCAGCCACAGCAGCGGGAAGGCGAGGAAGACCAGATAGCCGAGGAGGGCGAGGTACTGGCCGGTGCGGGCCGCGCGGCGCCGGGCGGTGAGGCGGGTGCTCATGCGTCGTCGTCTCCCTTCAGCCGGGCGACGAGATGGACGGCCAGCAGGATGGAGACCACCGCCACCAGCACACAGCCCATCGCCGCCGCATAGCCGAACTGCCCGTAGCGGAACGCCTCTTCATAGGCGAAGAGCATCGGCAGCCGGGTGCGGCCGCCGGGCCCGCCGCCCGTCAGGACGTAGACCAGCGCGAAGGAGTTGACGTTCCAGATGAAGCTGAGCGCGCTGATGGCGAGGGCGATGGGCCTGATGGCGGGCCAGGTGACGGTGCGGAAACGGCGCCAGGCGCCGGCGCCGTCCATGGCCGCGGCCTCGTGCAATTCCCGCGGCACATTGGAGAGTCCGGCCAGCAGGGTGACCGTGACCTGCGGAAGGCGTGCCCAGATGCCGACCACGACGACGGCGGGCAGTGCGGTGGACAGGCTGCCGAGCCAGTCGCGGTGGGTGCCGAGCGTCTCGTTGAGCAGCCCCGCGTCGGGGTGGTAGACCAGCCGCCACATGATGCCGACCACGACCTCCGGCATCGCCCAGGGAACGATCGCGAGCGCCCGCGACAGCCAGCGGAACCGCAGGTTCTGATGGAGCAGCAGCGCGAGCCCGAGCGCGAGCAGGAACTGCGGCACGGAGACGGCGACCGCCCACACCAGGCCGATCCGGAAGGACTCCCAGAAGAGGGTGTCGCGCAGCAGGTCCTGGAAGTTGAGCAGCCCGATCCACTGGGTGGGATCGGTGCGGCCCGCCTGCGAGTCGGTGAAGGCGAGCACGATGCCGTAGAGCAGCGGGCCGACGCTGAGCAGGAGGATCGGGATCAGCGCGGGCAGCACCAGGAACCACGCCCGGTGGCCGTTCGCCGCGCGGCCCGGGCCCTTGCCGGAGGCGGTGGACGCGGGTGGGGCGGAGCCCTGGTCCGAGCGCGCCGAGGCGGCGGTCACGGGTATCACGGCAGGGCCTCCTTCGGACGCGGTGGGAGGGCGGTCCGGTGGGAGAGCCCACGTCATCGTGCGGAGGGCGGGCGGTGCAGTCAAGCGGTTCACCTGCGGTAGCCGATGCGAGACTTGGGCGGAGGGACGACCGAGACGTGGGCGTCGGGCGGGAAGACCACGACGTGGGCGGGCGGGAAGACGAGGAGTGAGAGGTGTGGCGGTGGCGGATGTCGCCTTGACGGAGGAACGGGCCCGGGCGGTGCTCTCGGCCGCGCTGCCGCCCTACCGGGCCGGTACGGCGGAGGCCCGGCTGCTGGCCCTCGGGGAGAACGCCGTCTTCGCCGTCGACAGCCTCTCCCTGGTGGTCCGGATCAGCCGCGATCTGGAGGTGTGGGACCGGGCCGCCCGGGAGCTGCGGATCGCCGACTGGCTCGCCCGGGAGGGGCTGCCCGCGGTACGTCCCGACCGGCGCTTCGGCTCCGAGCAGCCGCTTCCGTTCGCCAATCACCTCGTCACGTACTGGCAGCGGCTTCCCGATCCGGTACGCCCCGCCGGGCCGCGGGACCTCGCGGAGCTGCTGCGGATGGTGCACGCGCTGCCCGACCCGCCCGCCGATCCGGCACCGCTACCGCTGCCGCGGCGCGATCTGCTGGGAGGGATCGAGCGCTGGCTGCGGCTGGCCGGGAACGCGATCGACCCGGCGGACGCCGCATATCTGCGCGCCCGCCGGGACGACTTCGCGGCCGCCGTCGAGGAGCTGACCCCGCGGCTCACCCCCGGCCCGATCCACGGCGACGCGCTGCCGCGCAATGTGCACATCGGCCCGGACGGCCCGGTGCTGGTGGACCTGGAGACCTTCTCGCACGATCTGCGCGAGCACGATCTTGTGGTGATGGCGCTGTCCCGGGACCGCTATGGGCTCGGCGCAAAGGCGTACGACGCGTTCGTGGCGGAGTACGGCTGGGACGTCCGGGATTGGCCCGGCTGCGCGGTGCTGCGCGGCGCCCGGGAGACGGCGAGCTGCGCCTGGGTCGCCCAGCACGCCCCGGGCAACCCCGCGGCGCACGCCGAGTTCACCCGCCGCATCGCCTCTCTGCGGGAGGACGACCCGACGGTGCGCTGGCACACGTTCTGAACGAACGGCTCCGGTTCAGGGGCCACCCTGCGCCGCACCACGCGGCACGCACCACGCCGACTGCCCCGCCGCGCGGCCCGCGCCTACGAGTGTCCGGCGGACCACGCGGCGGAGCCGCATATCGATGCTTCCCCCTCCCCGCCCCCTCCCGTTACCAGGGGCTCCACCCCTGGACCCCGGAGCTGGGGCAGAGCCCCGGTTTCGGGGTCTGGGGCGCGGCACCAGCCCAGGGCGCGGGGCAGAGCCCGGTGCGGGGTCTGGGGCGCAGCCCCAGTTTCCGGAAGGGGCGGGGAGGGGAGCAGCCCGCCGCAGGCGGCACGACCCACCGGCCCCCAGGCCCGGGACGAACGGGTTGGGCCCGGGGCCGCCAACCGGGCCGCGGCCCGTCCGACTCGCCGTGTCGCTCTCCCCTGTCAGGCCTGCCACTTCGGGTCGCGGCCGCTGAGGGCGACCGCGCGGTCCAGCGGCGGGGCGTCGTCCGGAACCGAGACCATGGGGCCGAACGCGCCGTCCGGGCGCTGCTCGTCCGGGAACGCCGACAGCCATCCGATGATGGCCTCGGCGCTGCGGGCATCGCAGTCGTAGGGCTGGCCGGTGGCGCGGGCGAGGTCCCAGCCGTGGATCAGCAGCTCGTCCAGCGCCACGACGCCCATCATCTGGGCGGGCATGGTGACGCCCCCGGCCACCGTGGTGCCCTGCCAGGCGGACGGCTCGCGCCAGGCCGCGGTCAGCGCGTCGAGCCGGCGCGGCAGCTCCTGCCGCCACTCGGGGTCAAGCCGGTCCGCCGACCCCTCCCGGGGGCGGGGTCGTCCGGGCCCGCAGTGGCCGTGGTCTTCTCGGCGGCGTGGCGCATGCCGATGGCGAGCCTCATGAAGTGGTCGAGCAGATCCCCCACGGAGTAGGTGCCACACGGTGTGGGCGCGCTGAGCTGCCCGTCCGAGACGCCGCTGAGCAGCGCCGTCACCCGGTGGACGGTGGGTGCGAAGTCGATCATGGTGGTCTGGTCGTCGGTCACGGTCGGTCTCTCCTCATCGAGTCCGTGGTCCCTCTCAGTGCCCCTCACCCATACGGACCGGCCGGAGGCCGGAAACTCATCGGTGCGACGGCTTCCGCTCTCCGCTCTCCGCCGGGCGGGCCACTACCCCATCACCGCGCCGGCCTCCCGCAGGGGCCAGCCTGCGTCCACGACCGCGTCCGGGGTGCCCTTGCGGCGCAGCCACGACTGGAAGTCGGCCGCCCAGCCCGCATACCACCCCACCTGCTTGCGGTGGAGGTCCCACAGCTCGAGCCCGGCGACCTCACGGTGGCGCTCGGCGAGCGCGCAGGCGACCCGCACCGCCGCCAGCGCGTCCGCACCGGCGTCATGGGCGCGGTCGTGCACCACCCCGTACTCCCCGCAGACGGCCTCCAGCGTGCGCTTGCCCTTGCGATAGCGGTCGACGGCGCGGTCTATCGTGTACGGATCCACCACGGGCCCGGTCTCCGCGCCTTCCAGCCGCTCGCTCAGCGGGCGCAGCCCGTGCCGCCCCAACTCGGCGGCGAGCAGGCTGAGATCGAATGCCGCGTTGTACGCCACCACCGGGGCGCCGGCGCGCCAGTGGGCCACCAGCACCTCGGCGACCTCCTCGACCACCTCACGCGCGGACCGGCCCTCCGCCGCCGCCCGCTCATTGGTGATCCCGTGCACCGCCACGGCGCCGTCGGGGATGGGCACTTGAGGATCGGCCAGCCACTCGCGCCGCCCTATCGGCTCCCCGTCCCTCACCTCGACCACGGCCGCCGTCACGATCCGTGACGTCCGCGGATCGGTGCCCGTCGTCTCCAGATCGAATCCGATCAGCAGCCCCCGATGCCAGCCCATGACCGCCCCTCCCTTTGTCGTACTTCCCCCAGGTGTGCACCACCTTCCCATGCACCACTGACACTGATACTCGTAAGCGGTTCTGGCGGTCGTGGCTCTGCCACTGACTGACGCCCTGCTGGGCTGTCTTCGCGTTGTTCTGCCCGATCGCCGGAACTGGTTCTCATGGCTCCGGCCGGGCGGACCATGACCTGATAGGAGCTTGGTCAGAAGCCCCTTCAATGTCCTGTCTGAGCCACCCGGCCGACGCCACCTCCAGCTAGGAAGGCGTTCACCAGCATGGCAGCACAGGCCCCGGAAGACACCGCTGGCACTGGCCAGAAGGTGTTCGGAGGCGTCGACTCCCACACCGACACCCTCCATGTCGCAGTCATCAGCGACAACGGCGGCCACCTAGCCGACGCCGAGTTCGCCACCACACCCGCCGGATACGCCGCGGCCCTGGCCTTCATCGACGCCCACGGCCAGGTGACGGCGATCGGTGTGGAGGGCACATCCTCCTACGGAGCCGGCTTCACTCGTGCCGCCCGCTCGCGCGGGCACCGGGTCATCGAGGTCAACCGCCCAGACAAGGCCGAACGCCGCCGGATCGGCAAGTCCGACCCCATCGACGCCTACGCCGCAGCCCGCGCCGCCCTGTCCGGACGGGCCTCCAGCGCGCCGAAGGACGACACCGTCACCGGCATACGTGCCCTGCACAACGCCGCCCGTTCCGCCGTGAAAGCCCGGACCGCCGCACTCAACCAGATCGGCAGCATCCTCGTCTGTGCCCCCGAGGCCATCCGCGCCAAGTACGGCCCGCTGAAATCAACGGACCGTGCTGATGCCCTTGCCCGGCAGCGGCCGGCCGGAGACGCGGTCCACACCGCGGTCCTGACCGCACTGAGAACCCTTGCCCGGCGCGTCAAGGAGCTGACCGCTGAACATGAAGCCCTGACCAAGGCCCTGGACACCGCGGTCACCGCCGGCAACCCCGGCCTGCGAGCCGCTCACGGAGTTGGCCCCGACACTGCCGCACAACTGCTGATCACGGCAGGCGGCAACCCCGAACGCATGCGGACCGAAGCCTCCTTCGCCGCCCTCTGCGGAGCCGCCCCAGTCCCCGCCTCCAGCGGCAGAACCAACCGCCACCGCCTCTCCCGGGGCGGCGATCGAGCCGCCAACGCCGCCCTCTACCGCATCGCCCTGGTCCGCATGGGCAGCGATTCCCGCACCCGCGAGTACGCCGCACGCCAGACCGCCGCCGGACGCACGAAGAAAGAGATCATCCGGCTGCTGAAACGAGCCATCGCCCGCGAGGTCTTCCGCTGCCTGACCACCACGGTCAACGTTCCCGAGATCGCCGATCTGCGCCCCCTGCGGCAGTCCAAGAACATCACCCTCACCGCCGCCGCACGACACCTCGGAGTCTGGCCGAACAGGATCTCCGACGTCGAACGCGGAACTCGCCGTCTCGACGACCTCGCCCACGCCTACCGCGACTGGCTCCAAACTGCTTGACCAGCAATAGGAGCATCAACGACCGGTGAAGGACCTCCAGGGCTTCCGGCCCGGCCGGCCACAATCCGGTGACCACGGAAAGTCCTCAGACGTCTGAGGACTCCGTGTTAGAGTCCCGCCGTCCTCGGAAGATCGTTCAGGAAGGCGCGGCGCGGTGGCGGAGACGGCACGGTTGCGGCACGGGCCCGTGGTGCCGCGGGTCGAGAGCGCCCTGCGCGCGATGCTCGCGGAGGGCCGGTGGCGGCCCGGCGAGCGGCTGCCCAATGAGGTGGCGCTCGCCGCCGAACTGGGCGTGGGCCGCTCCTCGGTGCGGGAGGCCGTGCGGCTGCTGGCCCATGACGGGCTGGTGGAGGTGCGCCATGGCTCGGGCACCTACGCCGCCAAGCCCCCGGCCCCCGCCGGGGAGGGCGATATGCGGCGGCTGCTGCGCCGGGCCCGGCTGCGGGAGGTGTACGAGGTGCGCCGCGCCCTCGAAGTAGAGGCCGCCCGGCTGGCCGCCGGGCGCCTGCGACCGGAGGACATCGGGCGGCTGCGGGACCATCTCGCGCTACGCGAGGAGCGGACCGGAGGGGCTCCGGCCGCCTTCGTGGACGCCGATCTGGCCTTCCACCGGGCCGTGGTGGAGCTGTCCGGGAACGCCGTGCTGCTCGGCCTGTTCACCTCCGTCCTGCCGGTGCTGCGCGCCGCGCTGGTGGAGATGGTCAGCTACGAGACGGCACTGCCCGATGTGTCGTGCGCCCACGCCGAGCTGCTGGACGGGCTGGCACGCGGGGACGCCGACGCCGCGATCGCGGCCACGGTCTCCCACCTCGAGGCCGTCATGGAACTCTTCGACAGCGAAAAGGAGGTGGCGGCCCCGTGACCGCCCCGGCCGTCCCCGTACTCAGGTTGCGCGATGTGGATGTGGTGCGCGACGGCACCCCGCTGCTGCGCTCGATCTCGCTCACCGTCCACCAGGGGAGCACTGGGCGCTGCTCGGCTCCAACGGCGCCGGCAAGTCCACTCTGCTCAGCCTCGCGGGCGCGCTGGTGCACCCGACGCACGGCACGGTAGAGGTCCTGGGCCGCACGCTGGGGCGGGTGGATCTGCGGGAGCTGCGGTCGTTCGTGGGCCATGTCGATCCCCGGCATCCGCTGCGCTCCCCGCTGCGGGTGCGGGATGTGGTGCTCACCGGGCTGACCAACACCGTGGAGCCGGTCCCCCGCCGCCACTCCACCCCCGAGCAGCGGGAGCGGGCCGACCGGCTGCTGACCACCCTCGGCATGGGCGGGAAGCTGGACGCGCGCTGGCCGACCCTGTCGCAGGGCCAGCGCGGCCGGGTGCTGATCGCGCGGGCGCTGATGCCCCTCCCCCGGCTGCTGCTGCTCGACGAACCGGCCACCGGGCTGGACCTGGCCGCCCGTGAGCAGTTGCTGGAGAGCCTGGACACCCTGCGCCGGGAACACCCCGAGCTTGCCACCGTCCTGGTGACCCACCACCTGGAGGAGCTGCCCGCCAGCACTACCCACGCGATGCTGCTGCGGGAGGGCGAGTGCCTGAGCGCGGGGGAGGTCGACGCGGTCCTGACCACCGACGCCATCAGCAAGTGCTTCGACCACCCGGTGCACATCAGCCGCACCGACGGCCGCTGGGCCGCCCGGGCGCTACGGCCGCCGTACCAGAGCACCGACCGGCCGGTTCAGTAACAACGGGCGGTCGGGTCAGGACAACGGGCCGTAGGGTCAGAGCAACGGCCTCCCGTCAGGACAACGGCCCGTCCCGTCAGGACACCGGCCCGTCCCGTCAGGACACCGGCCGGGAGTCCGCCCAGACGCTTTCGAACTCCTCGCGGTAGGTGCCGAAGAGCCCGCCCTCGCCCTCTTGGGCCCCGCCCTCGCGGACGACATCGCTGCCCCGCCCGCCGCCGCGCAGCACCAGGACCGGGGCCTCCATGCCCCGGGCCTTGCGCAGATAGGGCTGGACGACCGCGAGGCCGTCCACGCCGTCGCCGTTGACCAGGTAGGCGGTGAAGCGGGGGGTCTCGTCGAAGACATGGATCTCGAACGCGTCCGGGTCCCGCAGCCGGGCGCGCACCCGCCGCATATGGAGGATGTTCATCTCCACCGAGCGGCTCATCTCGCCCTTCTTCAGGCCCAGTTCGCGCTCCCGCCGCCGTACCGCGCTGCTCGCCGGGTTGAGGAAGAGCAGCCGGGCCCGGCAGCCGGATTCCGCCAGCCGCACCAGCCGGCGGCCCGAGTAGTTCTGGACCAGGAGGTTGAGCCCGATGCCGACGGCGTCGAGCCGGCGGGCGTTGCCGAAGAGGTCCTCGGCGGGGAGCTGCCGCTGCAGCCGCACCCGGTCGGGATGGACGCCCACGACATCGGCGTAGCGGTCGCCGACGAGATCCTCGACGGCGTCGATGGGCAGCCGGTCGGCGGAGGGGGAGCCGGTGCCGCTGCCGAGGATCTCCAGCAGCCTCGCGGAGGCGCGCTCGGCCTGGGCGAGGACCGTCACGGACAGGGCGCGGTTGCGGGAGACCACATTGCGGGCGACCTCCAGCTCGTCCAGGGCCAGCTCCACCTCGCGGCGGTCGTCGAGGTACGGCTCGAAGCACGGCCAGTGCTGTACGAGGAGCTCCCGCAGCTGCGGCAGGGTCAGGAAGCTGACGACATTGTCGTCGGCGGGGTCGAGCAGATAGCCCTTGCGCCGGCTCACCTCACGGACCGCGACCGCCCGCTGCACCCACTCCTGCCCGGCGGGGCCGGCGGCGGCGATGACCCAGTCCTCGCCGTGGACCGGTTCGTAGATGGGCCGCAGTACGGCGTTGACGACCGCGCGCAGCCGCTGTTCCACGAGGTTGAGCCAGATATAGGCCCGCCCGGCCCGGCGTGCGCGTGTGCGCACCTCGCTCCAGGCGTCGGCGCCCCAGTCCAGTTCCGCTCCGATCTCCATCGGCCGCACCAGGGACACTGCGCCGGGAGGTGCGTCGGTGGAGCCGTCACCCCCGGGACCTCCGTCACCGGGGGCAGCTCCAGCCCGCCCGAGCTCACCTGTGCACCGCCTTCCGCCCCCGACCAACGATCACCGCAGACTACTGCGCTGGCGGGGGCGGTGCGACACTCAGGTCCTGCCTATCGGGTCAACGTTCCTCTTCTGTATGGCCGTTGTGTCCGGACAGTGCAGGAGGCGTGAGGGGATTCATAGCGGTGACGTCGCGCGGGGAGAGCTGGAAGCCCTGCCAGTGCAGCGGCATGGGCTCCTGGTCCTCATCCCGGGCGATGTGATGGAACCCGATGTTGACCCATACGATCGGGTGTTTGAGGGTCTGGCCATTGACCCACTTGTCGACGCTCTTGCCCGCCCCGGCGCCGCAGTTGCGCAGATTGTTGCTGGCGAACTGCTCACACTTGTTGTACTCGGTGAAGTAGACGTCGTGTTTGGTGAAACTACGGCCCTGGTACTTGGTGGTGTGGCCGGGGACGATCTCGTAGCTGCGCGGATGACCGTCCTTGTTCTTGCCCGCCGAGCTGACCACGCGCCACCACCGCGCCGGCGCCGCGTCACCCGCCAGCTCCTTGGTGACCTTGGTGCGGGTGGTCTTGGTCTTCGGGATCTGCCCCGAGGTCGCGGTGGTCTTGGAGTCGTACTGCTCGACCTTGCTCTTGGGCGAGCCGTCGAGCCCGAAGTTCAGCCGCCAGAAGACGTTGTGGGCGTGGCTGGTGGCGTAGTCCTTGGCGCCCTTGCCGATGGGCCAGCCGCGGCCGTCGCCCGCGTCGTAGTCCATCGGGGAGAGCGTGCCGGTGGCGCCGACCTGCATGGTCATGGTGCCGTCACCGGCGAACCGCCACTCGGTGATGTACTCGTACCAGCCGACCTGGTTGACGGTGTAGACCAGCAGGTCCTTGCCCTGAAGCTGGTAGACCTTGTTGTCCTCGCCGGCTCCGAAGCCCCCCGTGCCCATGCGGTAGGCGTGGCCGCGGGCCCGGGTGGTGGCGCACAGGCCCTTCACATTCGGATGCTCGGGGTCCCAGGCGTCGGGCACCCGCACGGTCTTGATGGTGCCGCCGGGGCATTCGGCCGGGTCGAGCTGCTGCAGCCCCTGGGCGAAGCCCTGCCCGGTGAGGTCGTCGTACTCATTGCTGCCGTCGTCGTACGGCACATGGATCTGGCCCAGCTTGGCCGAGGTCAGCACCTTGATCGGGGCGCTTTCGCCCTTGGGCTGGTACGAGACCTTGTCGAGCACCAGCCCGGCCTTGCTCTCGTAGTGCCAGCACATCCGCCAGGTGGTGCCGCCGTCCAGCTTCTGCTCGATTTTGTACGGGGTGCTGCAATCCGCCGCGGCCGGGCTCTGCGGGGCCGCCTGGGCGGTGCCGACCGGCCCGGCGGCGACCGCCACGGTGCCGAGCAGCACCGAGGCGCCGATGGCCGCCGCGACCCGGGCACGGGCGCGGCGGAGCCTGCTTTCAGGCATGGAAAGACTCCTGTGATGAAGGTGAGGCGTAGGGGTGTGCGCTGCGCCGGTGCCTGGCACCCGGCTCAGGTCAGCTTCGCGACTTTGCGGGCGCTCAGATCGATCACCAGCTGCCGGGTGTCGATCCACGGGCCGTTCACCACCCGGGTGAACAGCCGTACGCAGCGGTGCGCGCCGCAGTCCCCGACCGAGGCCGGACCGGGGTTGCCCTCGCCCGCGCGGTAGACGAAGCCGGTGACGGTCAGCTGGTCCGGGCGGGTCAGCGCCTTGCCGGTGGCGTCCTTGAAGTCCTTCTTCAGCCCCTCGCCCAGCTTGTCGTCCATCAGCAGCCGCGCGGCCTCCATCACCTCGTCGCGGTTGGGCGGCGGCTGGACCCCGTGCTGGGTGTCGGTGCCGGTGACCTTGCCGCTGCCGAGGTCGACCGTCTTGGTGACGTAGGTGTCGTCCTTGTAGTCGTAATACGTCACCTCGGCACGGCGCGGCGCGTCGGCGGCCCCCACCTCGTCGGGGCCGAGCTCCGCGAGGTCGGTGGAGAGCCGCTCGGGGCCCTTCGCGCCCTTGACGTCCTCGCTGCTCAGCCGGAAGCCGCCGCCGCCCGTGAGGGTCTGGGCGCGCTTCATCTCATCGTCGGTCAGTGGATCGCGGCCGGTGCCGGTGCGGCCCTGCTCGGGCGCGTCCTCCACCACACCGGGCAGCTGCCGGGCCGCCTGGCCCTGCTCCGCCGCCGAGCCCTGGGGTCCCCCACCCGAGCCCTCTTTGCCGGAGGCGCTCCCCGGGAGCGTCACCCCGATCATGACCGCCGTGGCGGTGGCGGCCACGGCGGCGCCGGCCACCACCTTGCCCAGGTGGCGGTGCATCATCTTGCGCACATCCTCCCCCAATCCCCCCTGTCATCACATCGGACCGCATAGCGGGATACGCGTACGCGGAGGTCACCCGGTAGGACGAACCGATATGGCCGTAGGTTGCCTCCCTTTTGAGGAAGTTCTGTTGAAAGGGCGGATGGGTCCGGCCAGTTGGGAAAGGATGCAGGGTCGGTCAGGTTCCGTCCGGTGCCTGGGGTGTTCGCGGCCCCCGGAGAAGAAGTGGAAGAGTCGACGTATGCAGGTCTGGCCGGGGCAGGCTTACCCCCTTGGCGCCACGTACGACGGCGCCGGAACCAACTTCGCGGTGTTCTCCGAGGCCGCCGTCCGCATCGAGCTGTGCCTCCTGCACGACGACGGCTCGGAGACGGCGGTCGAGCTGCGGGAGTCCGACGCGTTCGTACGCCACGCCTATCTGCCGGGGATCATGCCGGGGCAGCGCTACGGCTTCCGGGCCCACGGCCCGTACGAGCCGGAGTCCGGCCACCGCTGCAATTCCGCCAAGCTGCTGCTGGATCCGTACGCCAAGGCGATCAGCGGGCGGATCGGCTGGGGCGAGGAGGTCTACGGCTACCACTTCGGGCGGCCCGACAAGCGCAATGACCTCGACTCCGCCCCGCACACCATGGCGTCGGTCGTGGTCAATCCGTACTTCGACTGGGGGGACGACCGCCCGCCGCGCACCGACTACCACCGCACGGTCATCTACGAGGCGCATGTCAAGGGGCTGACCATGCGCCATCCCCGGCTGCCGGAGGAGCTGCGCGGGACCTACGCGGCGCTCGCCCATCCGGCGATCATCGAACATCTGACGGAGCTGGGCGTCACCACGCTGGAACTGATGCCCGTGCACCAGTTCGTCCACGACCACCGGCTGGCCGACGCGGGTCTTGCCAACTACTGGGGCTACAACACCATCGGCTTCTTCGCCCCGCACAACGCCTACGCCTCCTGGGGCGACCGGGGCCAGCAGGTGCTGGAGTTCAAATCGGCCGTCCGGGCGCTGCACCAGGCGGGCATCGAGGTCATCCTGGACGTGGTCTACAACCACACGGCCGAGGGCAACCACCTGGGGCCCACGCTCTCCTTCCGGGGCCTGGACAACGCCTCGTACTACCGGCTGACCGAGGACCGCCGGTACTACATGGACACCACCGGCACCGGGAACTCCCTGCTGATGCGCTCCCCGCACGTACTGCAGCTGATCATGGACTCGCTGCGCTACTGGGTGACCGAGATGCATGTGGACGGCTTCCGCTTCGATCTGGCGGCGACGCTGGCCCGGCAGTTCCACGAGGTGGACCGGCTGTCGTCGTTCTTCGATCTGGTCCAGCAGGATCCGGTGGTGAGCCAGGTGAAGCTGATCGCCGAACCCTGGGACGTCGGCGAGGGCGGCTATCAGGTCGGCAACTTCCCGCCCCTGTGGACCGAATGGAACGGCAAGTTCCGGGACACCGTGCGGGATCTGTGGCGCGGTGAGCCGAGGACGCTGGCCGAGTTCGCCTCCCGGCTGACCGGCTCCTCCGACCTCTACCAGGGCGACGGGCGGCGCCCGCTGGCCTCGGTCAACTTCGTCACCTGCCATGACGGCTTCACCCTGCGCGACCTGGTGAGCTACGACGAGAAGCACAACGAGGCCAACGGCGAGTCCAACCAGGACGGCGAGAGCTACAACCGGTCCTGGAACTGCGGGGTCGAGGGCGAGACCGACGATCCGGCGGTGCGGACGCTGCGCGAGCGCCAGATGCGCAACTTCGTCGCGACCCTGATGCTCTCCCAGGGCGTGCCGATGCTCAGCCACGGCGATGAGTTCGGGCGCACCCAGGGCGGCAACAACAACGCGTACTGCCAGGACAACGAGGTGTCCTGGGTGCGGTGGCCGGATCACGTCAAGGGGCAGGACGGCGAGTGGGAGGACCGCTCGGCACTGGAGCTGCTGCGCTTCACCCGCTCGCTGGTGTGGCTGCGCCGCGACCATCCGGTCTTCCGGCGCCGCCGCTTCTTCCACGGACGGCCGGTGGAGGGCACCCATGACGAGCTGTCGGACATCGCCTGGTTCACCCATGAGGGCGAGGAGATGATCCCGCGCGACTGGCAGGCGGCGCATGCCAAGTCCCTCGCGGTCTTCCTCAACGGCAGCGCGATCTCCGAACCGGGGGTGCGTGGTGAGCGGATCACCGATGACTCGTTTCTGCTGCTGTTCAACGCGCACCATGAGCCGCTGGACTTCGTCGTGCCCATCGACCACGGCAAGCAGTGGCAGGTCATCGTGGACACGGCGGTGCCGGAGGGCGTGGAGCCGGGCAGCGGGGCGAAGGTGGCGGCGGGCGATGTGCTGACCCTGGTCGACCGGAGCCTGATGGTGCTGCAGCGGCCCGCCTAGCTCCGGGCATCGCCAGGGGGCGCGTGTCGCGTCCGTTCGGGTGCGCGGGCCTCTCATGGGGCGCGCCCAGTGGGTACGTACGTTCTTATGACGGCTGACCCCGGCACACCCACCGCCACCTATCGCCTCCAGCTCCAGCCCGCCTTCCCCTTCGCGGCGGCGGAGCGAGCGGTGCCGTATCTGGCCTCGCTCGGCGTCTCCCATCTGCATCTGTCCCCCGTGCTGGAGGCGGTGCCCGGCTCCGGCCACGGCTATGACGTGGTGGACCACTCCACCGTCCGGGCCGAACTGGGCGGCGAGGAGGGGCTGCGCGCCCTCGCCCGTACGGCACGGGCGCACGGCCTCGGGCTGATCGTCGACATCGTCCCGAACCATATGGCCGCCCCCGCCCCGAGCGGCTCAACGCCCCGCTGTGGGAGGTGCTGCGGGACGGGCCGGAGTCGCCGTACGCGCGGTGGTTCGACATCGACTGGCAGGCCCAGGGCGGCAAGGTGCTGCTGCCGGTGCTCGGCGGTCCGCTCGGCGAGGAGTGGGAGCGGCTGCGCGTCGCGGACGGGGTGCTGCGCTACTACGACCACGCCTTCCCGCTGCGGCCCGGCACCGAGGGGCTGCCGCTCGCCGCGCTGCTGGACGCCCAGTGGTACCGGCTCGGCTGGTGGCGGCTAGCCCGCACCGAGCTCAACTACCGGCGCTTCTTCACCATCTCCGAGCTGATCGCGGTGCGGGTGGAGGATCCCGAGGTCTTCGACGCCACCCATGCCACGCTGCTGGAGCTGATCCGGGACGGGATCGTGGACGGGCTGCGGATCGACCATCCGGACGGGCTCGCCGATCCGGAGGGCTATCTGCGGCGGCTGGACCGGGCGGTGCGGACGGCGACGGGCGAGGCGAGCGACCAGGAAGGCGGAGGCGGCCGGTGGACGGTGGTCGAGAAGATCCTCGCCCGGGACGAGCGGCTGCCCACCACCTGGCCGGTCGCCGGGACCACCGGCTATGACGCGCTGCACCACATCGACGGGCTCTTCGTCGACCCTGACGGGCTGGCGAAGCTGACCGCCCGCTATCGCGCCTTCGCCGCTCCCCCGGCCGACCTCGGCGGCGACTGGCCCGCGACGGTCCGCCGCGCCGTCCGTGAGGTGGTCACCCACGAACTGGCCGCCGAGGTGGCGCGGCTGACGCGTACCGCCTCCCGGATCTGCGCGGCCGACCCCCGGCTGCGCGACCACGCGCCCTGGGCGCTGCGCACCGCGATCCGCGAGCTGCTGGTGCGGCTGCCGGTCTACCGCCCGTACGCCTCGGTGGGCGGCCCGCCCGCGACGGACGCCGACGCGGTGATGCTGCGCTCGGCGGCGGCGGACGCCCGGGGGGCGTTCACGGTGGAGCAGGAGGCCCGGGTGGTGCGGGTCGTCCGGGACGCGGCGCTGGGCAGGCTCGGGGACGGCCCGGACCACCGCGACTTCTGCGCCCGCTTCGCCCAGACGGCGGCCGCGCTGCGCGCCAAGTCGGTCGAGGACACCGCCTTCTACCGCTACACCCCGCTGCTGTCGGCCGCCGAGGTGGGCGGCGATCCGGGACGGCCGGCCGTGGCACCCGAGGAGTTCCACGCCTTCGCCGCCCGCCGCTCAAGGGACTGGCCCGCCACCGGCACGGTGCTCTCCACGCATGACACCAAGCGCAGCGCGGACGCCCGGGCCCGGCTCGCGGCCCTCACCGAATGCCCGGGCTGGTGGGCGCGGACGGTGGAGGAGCTGACCCGCTCGGCCCCCGGCCCCGATCCGCATCTTGCCTGGACTGCGTGGCAGACCGCGCTCGCGCTGGGCCACGGGGACGCCGCACGGCTGGTCCCCGCCGTGCTCAAGGGGGTGCGCGAGGCGGGGCTGCGGACGACCTGGACGGAGCAGAACGCGGCGTACGAGGAGGAGGTGAGCGCCTTCCTGGAGGCCGGGCCGTGCGCGGCCGACCCGTCGGTGTGGGCCGCGATCGGCGCCGAACTCGACGGACCGGCGAGGGCCAACGCGCTCGGCGCCGCCCTGCTGCAGCTCACCATGCCGGGCGTCCCCGACCTCTATATGGGCACCGAACACCTCTATACGGCCCTGGTCGACCCGGACAACCGCCGTCCGCCCGAGTTCGGCGGCGAGCCGGAGGCGCGGGGGGTATCCGCAGAGAAGCTGCTGCTGACCAGGGCCGCGCTGCGGCTGCGCCGGGAGCGTCCAAAGTGGTTCGGCCCGGGGAGCGGCTATGCGCCGCTGACCGCCGAGGGGCCTTCGGCGGCGCACTGCGTGGCCTTCGTACGGGCGGACGCCGGGAGCGAGGGCGGGGGCGGGGGCGGGGCGGTCACCGTGGTCACCCGGCTGTCGCGGCGGCTGACGGAGGCGGGCGGCTGGGGCGCCACCCGGCTGCCGCTGCCGGCGGGCCGCTGGCGGGACCTGCTGACCGGGCGGACGGCCGAGGGGTCCGAAGCGCTGGATGAGCTGCTGTCCGGACTTCCGGTGGCGCTGCTGGTCCGGAGCTGACGGGCAGTCCCCGGGCCGCCGCGCCGAGGGAGCGGGGGCGCCGCGTCACCGTGCCACCGCGCCGCAGCGGGCCGCCGCCCCCCCCCTGACGGCCCGCCAGAAAGCCTGCAGCGTCCACGTCCTGAGGCATTTACAGCTGCCCGGGGGCGCGCTACGTTCACCAAGCAATTGGGAGCGCTCCCACACCGACGGTTCCTGACCCGTTCACGTCGAAGGGAAAACACGCGCAATGCCTCGACAATTAGTGGCTCTCGCCACTTCCGCACGCCCACCAGGCCCTTCCCGTGCGCGCAGGTCCGTACTTCTGGTCCTGCTCTCGGTCCTGCCCGCCCTGGGCCTCGTCTTCTTCTCCTCGGGCGGCGCCTCCGCACACGGTGCGCCGATGGCGCCGGGCAGCCGCACCTACCTCTGCTGGAAGTACAGCATGTCCTCGACCGGTGAGGTCAAGCCGACCAACCCGGCGTGCAAGGCCGCGTACGACAAGAGCGGTGCGACACCCTTCTACAACTGGTTCGCGGTGCTCCGCTCGGACGGCGCGGGCCGCACCAAGGGGTTCATCCCGGACGGCAAGCTGTGCAGCGGCGCGGCCACCGTCTATGACTTCTCCGGGTTCGACGTGGGCAGCGAGGACTGGCCGGTGACCCACCTGACGGCCGGCAAGTCCATGCAGTTCTCGTACAACGCATGGGCCGCGCACCCGGGGTCGTTCCGCAGCTATGTCACCAAGGCCCCGATCGACCCGACCAAGCCGCTCACCTGGAACGACCTGGAGGACCAGCCGTTCAACACGGCGACAAACCCGCCGCTGTCCGGTCAGGTCGGCACGGTCGACGGGAAGTACACCTGGACGGCCAATCTGCCCTCCGGCAAGAGCGGGCGCCACGTCATCTACACCGTATGGACGCGCTCGGACAGCCAGGAGACCTTCTACAGCTGCTCCGACGTGGTCTTCGACGGCGGCAACGGCGAGGTGACGGTTCCCGGCAGCAGTGGCGGCGGCAGCGACCCCACGGACCCGCCGGGCAACCCGCCGACGGCTTCCTGCTCCGCCGCCCAGAAGGTGACCAGCACCTGGAACGGTGGCTATCAGGCCGAGGTGACGGTCACCAACTCCGGTGCCACGCCCATCTCCTCGTGGATGGTCGACTGGACGGTGCCGTCCGGACAGCGGATCGACAGCGTCTGGAACGGCAAGCTGTCCGCCACCGGTTCCTCGGCCTCGGTCACCAACGCCGACTGGAACGGTTCACTGGCCGCCGGGGCGTCGACGACCTTCGGCTATACGGGCGGCGGCGGCTCCCCGGACACGGCGGCCGCGCCGATCTGCATGGTGCACTAGTCTGCCTCTCACGCCAGTCCACGCAGGTGCTCCGACCCGCTCATGAATCTGTCAGGTGCACCTCATCCCATGCCGGTCTGCCGCCCCCTTCCCCCTCGCGGGCGGCAGACCGGCCCCCGGGAAAATGGCGTGGACACCGCGACATCGGCGGCATAGAGTGCGGGCACGCCCTGAACCGAGGAAGGAGGCGAGAGCAATGGACACCACGACGTATCCGCGCTCCCGCCCCCTGTCCGCCGGGCGTATTCGCGTCTGATCACCATCGATCAGGCATCCGACCGGGAGCGCATCACTTTCCTGGAAGGAACCCCATGACCGATCTGGTCATCCGTCCTCTCACCGAGGACGACGCCCATCTGTTCCACACCCTGCGGGTCCCCCCGCTCGTCGGCCGGGGCTGCCTCGGCCACACCTACGCCACCGTCGGCCAGGGCGGCGAATACCGCCCCGAGTGGACCTGGGTGGCGCTGCGCGAGGAGCGGGTCGTGGCCCGCGCCGCGTGGTGGGCCGGGCCCGAGGACACCGCGCCCATCGCCCTGGACTGGTTCGACTTCGCCGACGGCGAGGCCGACGCCGCCGCCGAACTGCTGCGCACCGCACCGCTGCGCACCGAGTACAGCCTGCTGACCCCGCCCGGCTGGCGCGATCAGCCCGAGCTGCGGGCCGCCGCCCAGGCCCGTATCGACGCCGCCGTGGCGGGCGGGCTCGTCCCTCTGATCGAGCGCTACCGCTATGAGTGGACGCCGGAGTGCGGACTGCCCGAGCGCCCGGGGCGGCTGGAGTTCCGGCCGGAGCCCGATGACGCGGCGATCGAGGACGCGCTGCGCCGCATCATGCCGGACACCCTCGACGCGCACGACCGGCGCGCCATCGCCCGGGGAGGTGTCGATGCCGCGGTGCGGGAACTCATGGACATCCTCGCCTGGTTCCCGTCGCCGCGCGAGTGGTGGCGGCTGGCCTATACGCCCGAAGGGGAGCTGGTCGGCATCCAGGTGCCCGCGCGCAATCCGGGCGGGCCCTGCGTGGGCTACATAGGCGTCGTCGCCGAGCAGCGCGGCCACGGCTACGCGTACGACCTGCTCGTGGAGTGCACCCACGATCTGGTGGAGCAGGGCGCCACGAAGATCGCGGCGGCGACGGACCAGCCCAACCTCCCCATGGCCGCGCACTTCGCCAGGGCGGGGTATCCCGTCACCCAGGAGCGCATCGACCTCATCTGACCGGTGTCGCCCTGCTGCGCCGCCGGCGCCGCGTCCCGCAGCATGGTCGGGGACCGTCGGTCGAGGTGAGGAGACGCCAGTGCTGTTCGAGGTGTGGGCGCCGCACGCCGGGCGGGTCGGGCTCCATGTGGACGGGCGTGACCGCCCCATGGAGCCCGACCCGGGCCGCGAGGGGTGGTGGCGGGCCGAGGCCGAGGCCGGGCACGGGACGCGGTACGGCTTCGCGCTGGACGACGGCCCGCCGCTCCCCGATCCGCGCTCCCGCCGCCAGCCGGACGGCCCCGAGGGGCTGAGCGCGGTGGTCGACCACTCCCGTTTCCGCTGGGAGCGGGAGTGGTTCGGGCGGCCGCTGCCGGGCGCGGTCCTCTACGAGCTGCACATCGGCACCTTCACCCATGAGGGCACCTTCGAGGCGGCGGCCGAACGGCTGCCGCACCTGGCCGCGTTGGGCGTCACGCATGTGGAGCTGATGCCCGTCTGCCCGTTCCCCGGGACCCATGGCTGGGGGTACGACGGCGTGGCGCCCTGGGCGGTCCACGAGCCGTACGGCGGGCCGGAGGGGCTGGCGCGGTTCGTGGACGCCGCGCACGGGCACGGCCTCGGGGTGGTCCTCGACGTGGTCCACAACCATCTGGGCCCCTCCGGCAACCACCTCCCGGCCTTCGGCCCGTACTTCACCGAAACCCACCACACCCCCTGGGGCGCGGCGGTCAACCTCGACGCGCCCGGCTCCGACGAGGTGCGGGCGTACTTCACCGGCAGCGCGCTCGCCTGGCTGCGCGACTTCCGCCTGGACGGGCTGCGGCTGGACGCGGTGCACGCGCTGCGCGACAACCGGGCCCGGCACTTCCTGGCCGAGCTGTCGGCCGCCGTGGACGCGCTGGCCGCCCGCACCGGCCGCCCACTGTTCCTGATCGGCGAGTCGGATCTCAACGATCCGCGCACCACCACCCCGCGCGAGGCGGGCGGCCACGGGCTGCACGCACAGTGGAACGACGACTTCCATCACGCCCTGCACACCTTTCTCACCGGTGAGCGGCAGGGCTACTACGCCGACTTCGCGGCCGAGGGGCCCGGGGCCCTGGTCAAGACGCTGATGGGCGGCTTCTTCCACGACGGCACCCATTCGACGTTCCGGGGCCGCCGTCACGGCACTCCGCTGACCCCCCACACCACCCCCGCACACCGGCTGCTCGGCTACGCCCAGACCCATGACCAGGTCGGCAACCGGGCGGTCGGCGACCGGCTCGCCGCGAGTCTCTCCCCCGGGCTGCTGGCCTGCGCGGCGGCCGTGGTGCTGTGCGCGCCCTTCACCCCCATGCTCTTCATGGGCGAGGAGTGGGGCGCCCGCACGCCCTGGCAGTACTTCACCGACCACCAGGATCCGGAGCTGGCCGAGGCGGTGCGGTCCGGCCGCCGCCGGGAGTTCGCCGCCCACGGCTGGGCGGAGGGGGACATCCCCGACCCGCAGGACCCGGCGACCCGGCTGCGGTCCTGCCTCGACTGGCGGGAGGCGGAGCGGGAGCCGCACCGGGCGCTGCTCGACTGGTACCGCCGGCTGATCGCGCTGCGCCGCGCCGAACCGGCCCTGACCGACCCCACCTGGGCGTATACGGGTCTGTCCACCGGTTCGGACGGCTGCTTCAGCTTTCAGCGCGGCCCGCTGCGGGTCCTGCTCAACCCGGGCGACCGGCCGGTCGAGACCTGGCTGGGGCCCCGGACCGGCGAGGTCACCGAGGTGGTCGCCGCCTGGCGGCGGATCGAGCTCCCGGGCCCGGACGGCATGCTGAGGCTGCCGCCCGAGACCGCCGCCGTGCTGCGGCTGGGGCCGAGGCCCTGAGGCTCAGCCCTCTTCGGAGGCGCTGAGGCTCAGCCCTCCTCGGAGCCCTGAGGCTCAGCCCTCCTCGGGGGTCAGCCGCAGCGAGATGGAGTTGATGCAGTAGCGCTGGTCGGTCGGGGTGGGGTAGCCCTCGCCGGAGAAGACATGGCCGAGGTGGGAGCCGCAGCGGGTGCACCGCACCTCGGTGCGGGCCATGCCGTGCGAGCGGTCCTCCAGCAGTTCGACGGCCGAGCTGTCCGCCGGGTCGTAGAACGACGGCCAGCCGCAGTGGCTCTCGAACTTCGTCTCCGAGCGGAAGAGCTCCGCTCCGCACGCCCGGCAGGAGTAGACGCCGACCGTCTTGGTATCGGTGTACTCACCGGTGAAGGCACGCTCGGTGCCGGCTTCCCGCAGGACGTGGTACTCCTGCGGGGTCAGCTCGGCGCGCCACTGCTCCTCCGGCTTGTCGATGTCGTACGCCATGGGGACGGACCTCCTCAGTTCTCCGGGCTCTGCAGACGGGCGAGAATCTCCGGACCGAGATCGGTCACATCGCCCGCGCCCATGGTGAGAACAAGGTCACCGGGCTTGGCCATTCCGGCGATCAGCTCGGGCACCGCGTTCCGGTCGTGTTCGGCGGTCACATCCGCCCCGTGGCGGGCCGCGGCGTCGATGACCAGGGCGCTGGTGATGCCGGGGACCGGGTCCTCGCGGGCGGGATAGATGTCCAGGACCACGGAGGCGTCGGCGAGCGCGAGCGCCTCGCCCATCTCGGTGCCCAGCTCCTGGGTGCGGCTGAACAGATGCGGCTGGAAGACCACCAGCACCCGGCCCTCCCCGGCGCCGCCGCGGATCGCCTCGAGGTCCGCGGCGATCTCGGTGGGGTGGTGGGCGTAGGAGTCGATCAGCTGCACCCCGGCCTCGGTGCCCTTGAGCTGCAGTCGCCGCTTGACGCCCGTGTACGAGGCGAGGGCAGGGGCCAGCTCGTGGGCCGGGACACCGAGGGCGGCGCCCGCGGTCAGGGCGGCGACGGCGTTGAGCGCGTAGTGGCGGCCGGGGACGGAGACGGTGAAGGTGATCTCCGCACCGCCCAGGGACTCCGCGAGCCGGACGGTGACCTCGCTGGTCAGCCCGTGCGGCTCGATGGCCAGGACCCGTACGTCGGCGCCCTCGTCCTCGCCGTAGGTGAGCACGCGCGGCCCCTCGCCCCCGCTGACCCGGGCGGTCAGCTCACGGGCGCCGGACTGGTCGGCGGAGATCACCAGCGCGCCGCCGGGCCGGATCCGGCCGACGAAGGTCTCGAACGATGCGTAGATCTCGTCCATCGAGGCGTAGTTGGCGTGGTGGTCGAGCTCCACATTGAGGATGATCGCCACCTCGGGCGCGTACTTGTGGAAGCTGCGGTCGCTCTCGTCGGCCTCGGCGACGAAGATCTCGCCGTCGCCGTGGCGGGCGCTGGAGCCGGGGGCGTCCAGATCGCCGCCGATGACGTACGACGGGTCCAGGCCCAGGGTGCGCAGGGAGACGGCCAGCATCGAGGTCGTGGTCGTCTTGCCGTGGGTGCCCGCGACCGCGATCGGCCGGGCGCCGTCCATCAGCGCGGCGAGCGCGTCGGAGCGGTGCACCACCGGGATGCCGCGCTCCCGCGCCGTGACCAGTTCGAGGTTGTCGGCGCGGATGGCGCTGGAGACGACGACGCTGGTGGCGTCGGCGGCGATGTTCCCGGCGGCGTGGCCGATGTGCACCGTCGCGCCGAGCTCGCGCAGCGCGCCGACGATCGGCGAGTCCTTGGTGTCGCTGCCCGAGACCCGTGCGCCGCGCATGGCGAGGACCTTCGCCACGCCCGACATCCCGGCGCCGCCGATGCCGATGAAGTGCGGTCGATCCAGCGCGTCGGAGGCGGTGCCGGCCGGTGCCATGTACGGGTCTCCCCTGGTTCTCGGTGAGTGCTGTCGGCCCGATTCTCGCACCCCCGGCGGCCCGCCCCGCCGATGGCCGCGGGGACCCGCGCCGCGGCTCAGCCGCCGGCCGTGGTCTGGTCCTCGTCCACCGCGTGCGAGAAGAGCTTCAGCACCGGGACCCCCACCTTGTGGCGCGCCCGCGAGGCCCAGTCCCGGTGGAAGAACTCCTCCACGAAGTGCGGGGCGGTGAGCACGATCACCTCATCGGCCCGGGTCTCCTCCACGACGCCGCGCAGCACCTCCAGCGGACGGCGCTGGACGACATGGCCCCGGGCCTGGCTCCCGGCCGCCTGGAGCGCCGCCACCGAGTGGGTCAGCGCCTGCTCGGCGGGCTCCAGCGCCTCCCTGCCCTCCGGCTCGTCCCCCTCCTGGGTGGCCTGCTCCAGCTCGCCGAGGGCGATGTCGTCGATCGCGCGCAGCAGCCGGTCCTTGCTGCCCCGGGGCTGCATCAGGACGACGAAGGAGACCGGGTCGTCGCCGTGCAAGGTGGTGACGAATTCCACGTCGGCGGGGGTCAGGGGCTTCTCAATCATCAATACGCTCGTGAACACGGCGGATGCCCTTCTCCTTCGCGATCCTTTTCGCGGGTTTACGGACTTTTTTATAAGTTATTGGTAAATCCGACGGTAGCGGGTGAAAAGAAACCCGGCTTCCTCCAGGACGGAATCGAGAGTGAACTGTTCCGGTTCCCCCAGTTCGGCTCCGTCCATGATCCGCTTCGCGTCGCCCGCCGTGACCAGGGGGGCCACCGCCAGACACAGCTCGTCCAGCACCCCGGCCGCCGCGAACTGCGCCAGCAGCGTGGGGCCGCCCTCGGTGAGCAGCCGGGTGTGGCCGAACTCCGCGAGCGCGGTCACGACCGTCGCCGCGTCGACCCGCCCGGACGGCCCCGCCCCGGCGAAGACCACCTCGGCCCCCGCCGCACGGGCCCGCTCGATCCGCTCAGCCGCGGCCGCCGCGCCCGTGATCACGATCGTCGGGACCAGCGGCTCGGTGAACAGCGGCGTCGAGAAGTCCAGGTCCAGGCTCGCACTCACCACGGCGATCGCGGGCGCGGGCGCCTGGCCGAGCGCCGCCCGCCGCTCGGCGAACGCCTCACGGGCGCGCGCCGGGCGGTAGCCCTCGAGGCGTACGGTCTCCGCGCCCACCACCACGGCGTCGGCGAGCCCGCGCAGCACCCCGAAGATCCGCATATCGGCGTCGGAGGACAGCGGCTTGGACCGGCCGTCGTGATGCGCCGCCCCGTCCAGCGAGGACACCATGTTGGCCCGCAGGAAGGCGCCCGAGGGGCCGTGCGGCGGCTCCGGATACGCGTAGGCGTCGGCCAGTTCGTCGAGGCCCCATTCACGGTCTTCGGCTGCTCGGTCCTCGAGTGCACGCGCTCCGGTTTCACGCTCTCCGGCTGACGTTTCGGCGGAGCTGTCGGCAGACGTTCGGACAGGCACGGGGAACAGGCGTCGCATAGGCCGCAGTGTGACATGCCTCCCTCTCGGACAGTGCTCGGGTGAAGAGCGACTACCCTGGATATCCGTGTCTGCACCAACCACCGCATCCGGCTCGGCAGGCCGCATAGCCGCCGAAGCCCCCGTCGCTCTCACCGCCCGTGCGCCGCAGGTTCCCGCGGAACGCCTGGTCGCCGAGATGGTGCCGCCTCCCCGCTTCGCCACCGTGAGCTTCGACAACTACATCACCGACCCCGGCCAGCCCAGCCAGGCCGAGGCGGTCGACGCGCTGCGAGGCTTCGCCGGACGGCTCGACGGCGGGGCGGCCGCGAAGCGCGGCCGCCGCAGGCACTGGTTCCGCCGAGAGGCCAAGCCCGCCGCGAGCGGCGGCCCGCGCGGGATGTATCTCGATGGCGGCTACGGCGTCGGCAAGACCCACCTGCTGGCCTCCCTGTGGCACGCCACCCCGGCCGCCCCCGAGCTGAAGGCGTTCGGCACCTTCGTGGAGCTGACCAACCTGGTCGGCGCGCTCGGCTTCCAGCAGACCGTGCAGACCCTGAGCGGCCACCGGCTGCTGTGCATCGACGAATTCGAGCTGGACGACCCGGGCGACACCGTCCTTGTCTCCACGCTGCTGGGCAAGCTGGTCGAGGCGGGCGTGGCGCTCGCCGCGACGTCCAACACGCTGCCCGGCAAGCTGGGCGAGGGCCGGTTCGCCGCGGCCGACTTCCTGCGCGAGATCCAGGGGCTGTCCGCCCACTTCCGCACGCTGCGCATCGACGGCGAGGACTACCGCCACCGCGGTCTGCCCGCGGCCCCGGCCCCGCACTCCGACGAGACGGTCACCCGGGCGGCGCGCCACATACCCGGCGCCTCCCTGGACGACTTCCCCGCCCTGCTGGACCATCTGTCCCGGGTGCACCCGAGCCGCTACGGCGCGATGTGCGACGGCATCCAGGCCGTCTGCCTGACCGGGGTCGGCCCGATACCCGACCAGTCGACCGCGCTGCGGCTGGTGGTGCTGGCCGACCGGCTCTACGACCGCGAGGTGCCGGTGCTGGCCTCCGGAGTGCCGTTCGACCAGCTCTTCAGCGAGGAGATGCTGAACGGGGGCTACCGGAAGAAGTACTTCCGGGCGATATCCCGGCTCACGGCCCTGGCCCGGGACGCGAAGGGGCTGGCCGACGTCGCGTCGTCGGGACGTTGAGCGCGGATGGGGGCGGCGCGTCGCCCATCGACCCGCGACGCATCGCTGACCGACCCGCGTACCGCTGAACGGTCGGTTGCGGCGCATCGCTGATCGACCCGCGCATTGCTGATCGGATGGCTGCGGCGCATCGCTGATCGACCCGCGCATTGCTGATCGGATGGTTCACCGTGCCCCCGCACCCGTGATACACACGTGCGGTCATCTTCTCTGTCCGCCAGCAGGGAGTTACCGCATGTCAGCGACACGACGTCAGCTTCTCGGCCGCACCGGTGCGCTGGGGGCCGCCATCGCCTTCACCGGCAGCGTCTCCGAGCTCTTCGCCGGAACGGCCGCGGCCGCCGAACCGGATGCCCCACCACTCGGCCGGGGTGGTTACGGCCCCCTGGTCCCCGACCCCGACGGACTGCTCGACCTGCCCGAGGGATTCCGCTACCGGGTGCTCTCGCGCGAGGGCGACGAGCTCCGCTCCGGCGAGGGCAAGGTCCCCAGCCACTGCGACGGCATGGCCGCCTTCCCGGGCCGCAGCGGCGGCCGCCACGGCCGTACGCATCTCGTCCGCAACCATGAGAACCGTAACGACGCCGCGATCCGCGTCCCCGCGGTGAACGGCCTCACCTACGACCCCATGGGCCTGGGTGGCTGCACCGCCCTCGAGCTCGACTCCGGCAACCGCGTGCTGTCCGAGCGGGTGGCCATCGCGGGCACCGCGGTCAACTGCGCGGGCGGCCCCACGCCCTGGCACACCTGGCTGACCTGCGAGGAAACCGAGGACCTGGCCGGTACCAACGGCTACACCAAGGACCACGGCTTCATCTTCGAGGTCGACCCCTACGATCCGCGCCGCACCGGCGCCGTACCGCTCACCGCCATGGGCCGCTTCCAGCACGAGGCCATCGCCGTCGATCCGCGCAACGGCGTCGTCTACGAGACCGAGGACGCCTTCGAGAAGCCCTTCGGGCTCTTCTACCGCTTCCGGCCGAAGAAGCCGCTCGGCGGCATCGGCTCGCTACGGGCGGGCGGGGAGCTGCAGGCGCTGCGGGTGCCGGGGGTACCCGATCTGTCCACCATCCAGGGGCCCGGCACGACCTTCGACCACGTCGAGTGGGTGGACGTCCCCGACCCGCTCGCCCGCCAAACCCCCATCCGCTTCCAGGACTTCGGCCCCGGCGGCATCACCCACGCCCAGAAGCTGGAGGGGTGCTACTGGGGCGGCTCGTCGGTCTACTTCGTCTCCAGTTTCGCCAAGAGCGCGGACGGCTCGGCGGCCGATCACTTCGGCCAGATCTGGCGCTACGACCCCGACCGGCGGCGCCTCACGCTGGTGATCGTCTTCGGCCCCGAGACGGATGTCCAGCTGCCCGGTGAGTCCCCCGACAACATCACGCTCGCCCCAGCGGCGGCCTGATGGTCTGCGAGGACGGCAACGGCGCCCAGCACGTCTTCGGGCTGACCCGGCGCGGCGAGGTCTATCCGATGGCCCGGGGCGCACAGAACATCGGCACACCGGAGGAGCCCGAGTGGGGTGAGTTCGCGGGCGTCACCTTCGCGCCGGACCGCCGCACGATGTATGTGAACTGCTACACCCCGGGCACGACGTTCGCCGTGACCGGGCCCTGGCGCCACTAGCGCCGCGCCGCGGCACTGGGCTGGGCCCTGTCCGGCGGCTTCGTCGGGCAGGGCCTACGGGGGTGTCCGGCGGAGCCGCATATCGATGCTTTCCCCTCCCCGCCCCTTCCCGATACCAGGGGCTCCGCCCCTGGGCCCCGGGGTCCGGGACAGAGCCCCGGTTGGGGAAGGGGCGGGGCAGGGAGCAGCCGGCCGCCGACGGCAAGATCCGCCGGAACCTCCTAGCCGGAGCAGGCGGTGCGCTGGGCCTCCTGCCACTCGCAGACGGGGCACAGCGTCGCTCCGGGGCGCGTGGCGGGGTGCTCGGTGGGCTCGCCGCACAGCACGCAGTCCGCGTACGGCGGGCCCTCGGTGAGGTCCTTACGGTCGTCATGGACCGGTCGGTCGTCCACGACTTGCCGGTTGTCCACGACTCCTCGATCGTCCATGACCCGAACCCTACGACCGGCGGGAACTGAGCGCGCAGGCCAGTGCGGTCGCCCCGGCGGCGGCCGCGGCGGTCAGGGCCAGGGGCAGCAGGGGCATCGTCACGGTGCCGCTGAGCGAGCCGTCGACCAGCCCCGACACGGCGGCGTTCGCGGGCGAGGCACCGGCCACGGAGACCAGCAGCGCGGCGAGCATGGTGACCGGGATCGCCCAGCCGGGGCGGCGTAGCAGCGGCCGGTTGCACAGCGCGCCGACGGCCGTACCGAGCAGGGCACACGCGACCGCGGCGAGCAGCCCGGCGACGGTCGCCTCCGGCACGGGGACCTCGTGCTGGTGGTCCGCGCTGTGCGGATCGCTGACCGCCGCGACGAGCAGCGTGCCGGGGGTGCCGAGCAGCAGCGCCGCGCCCAGCGCGGTCAGCACGGCGGCGAGATGCACCCGGGCCGGTCCGACCGCCGCGGCGGCGCAGTCACGCGCTGCGGCGGGCTCCTGGGTGACGCACACCCGCACCAGCCAGGCGGCGATGGGCAGCAGCGCGGCGGCGGCGTAGCCGAGCGAGTCGAGGATCGGCTGCCCGGACTGCACCCCGATCCCCAGGAACGCGCCGTAGAGCAGCAGCGGCGGCAGCCAGCGATGCGAACGGGCCAGCAGGGCCGCCTGATAGCGCAGCAGCGCGGTCATGCCTTCTCCTTCGGCGCCTCGGTGGGTTCCTGAGGCCCCTCGGCGGGCTCGTGGGTGTCGCCGACGGTGGTCACCGCGCGGATGTGCCACGGCGGGTCAGCGGTCAGGAGGGTACGGAGCAGGGCGTCGGAGTGGGCGGCGCCGACCGTCAGCCGTACGACCCGGCCCGCCGGACCGGCGGCCGCCTTACCGCTCCCGTGCGCCGTCGCGGCGGGGCCGTACTCGCACACCGCCCCGCCCGGGAGCCCGGCGGGCAACTCGGCCCCGGGCGCTCCCTCGACCTCCACCCGGACCCATGCGACGGCCGGGGCCGTGGACTGCCCCGGTCGCGTCCCGGCGGGAGACGGCCGCTCCCCGGCCGAAGCCGACGGGCCGGGCACGGCCGGGGCGTGGGCGCGCCCGCCCGCTGTCCCGGCGCCTCGCGGGTGTCCGTCTCCACCGGCACCAGCCGGGTCTCGGTGACGCGCAGGACCCGGTCCGGGGCCCCGGCGAGGCGGCGTGGGTCGTGGTCGACGAAGACGACCGCGCCACCGTCGGCCACGCGCTCGGCGACCGCCGCGTCCAGCACCCCGCGCGCGGCCTGGTCGAGGCCGGTCCACGCCTCGTCCAGGACCAGCAGCCCGGGGGCGGCCAGCAGCGCCTGCGCCACGGCGATCTTCTGGCTGGTGCCCTTGGACAGCTCGGCGAGCGGGGTGCCGGCGTATCCGTCCGCCCCGAACCGCTCCAGCCACTCCCCCGCCCCGCGCGCCGCCGCGGCGCGGGACAGCCCGTGGATCCGGCCCAGGTGGGTGAGGTAGCCGAGGGCGGAGAACGGCAGCTCGGCCGGGAACCGCTCGGGGACGTAGGCGGTGGGCGGGCGGCCGGTGATCCGGCCCGTGCTGGGGGCGTCGATCCCGGCGAGCAGCCGCAGCAGCGTGGACTTGCCGCTGCCGTTGCGCCCCTCGACCCGGGTCAGCGAACCCGGCGGCACCTCGAGATCGACACCGCGCAGCACCCAGGGCCCACCCAGGCCGTAGCGGCGGCCGACTCCTCGCAGTCTCATGCTGGTTGAGCATAGGCGCGGCGGCCGGGCCCGGCGGGCGGCGCCGCGTTCCTGGCACACTGGGCGCGTGACCAGCACCGACGCCAGCGCCGAAGTCAACAGCGAGACCGGCACCGAGACCAGCACCCGGGCAACCACTCACCACGGCACCGCATCCGGCGCCAGCAGCAGCCCCTTCCGGCACTCCGAGATCGACCGGGACGCAGCGCCGCAGTTCGTCCTGCCCCTGGTAGTCCGGATCGAGAAGGCCGCGCCCCCGGCGCGCACGGACGCCCTGGAGACGGCGGCGCGCGCGGTGCTGGTGCTGCTGTCGGACGAGCGGGCGACGGCCGCGGACGGCGAGTGGGCCCAGGCCGTACGGGACTGGCAGGACGCCCGGATCCGCAAGGTCGTCCGGCGGGCGCGCGGCGCGGAGTGGCGGCGCGCGGCCGAGCTGCCGGGCATCACGGTCACGGGCCGGGGGCCCGCCGCGACCGCTGCCGAGGACGGACCGCCGCCGGCCGCCGAGGTGCGGGTGTTCCCGCCGGTGCCGCTGGACGGCTGGCCCAAGGAGCTGGCCAAGCTCCAGGTCTCCGGCACCGACCTGGACGACCCCGAGCCGCCGCCCGCCCCCGACCTCACCGGTCCGGTGCTGTGGCTGAGCCCCCAGGTGGAGATGTCCGCGGGCAAGGCGATGGCCCAGGCCGGGCATGGCGCGCAGTTGGCCTGGTGGGAGCTGGACGACGCGGCGCGGGCGGCCTGGCGCGCGGCCGGATTCCCGCTGGCGGTGCGTACGGCGTCGGCCGAGCGGTGGGACGAGCTCACCACGAGCGGGCTGCCGGTGGTGCGCGACGCGGGGTTCACCGAGATCGCGCCGGGGTCCTGCACGGTGGTGGCGGACCACCCGGCACTGCGGCGGCCGTAAGGCCGTCCGCCGCGCCGGGGCCCATTCCGCGCCCGGGGCTATCGCTTGCGGCGGCGGATCGCGCGGGTGACGACCGGCGGGAGCACGTCGGCCGCGAGCCGCCGGACCGCGGTGGGACGGCGCGCCGCGGCGGCGGACGCCGGTGCGGTCGACGCGGAGCGCGGCTCGGGGGCGGGGTCGCGCGGGTCATCGGCGTAGCGGGAGGTGGGCGGGGTCGGGTTCGCGGGCTTCCCCGAGAACCGCAGCACCCTGCGGCCCGCGATCTCCTGCACGCTGGTGTGCATCCCCTTGCGCCACTCCTCGTCCGCGAGCAGCTCGTCCTGGATCGGCTCCGGGTCGCCCCAGGTGCCGTAGAGCTTCTGCGTGGTCAGGCAGATGGGCCGCAGGCCGCGGGTGAACACCGCCTCCCAGGTCGCGGCGGCCACCCCGGGCGTGTGCTCGGAACGGAAGTCGTCGAGGACGACCAGACCGCCGGGCACCAGCGTGTTGTGCGCGGTGCCGATGTCGCCCGCCACATGCTCGTACAGGTGCGAGGCGTCCACGTGGATGAAGCGGCAAGTGTCGGCGCCGACGTGGTCGGGCACGACGGAGGTCGGGCCCTGGATGACGTACGGGAGCTCGTCCCAGAAGGCCAGGTAGTTCTGCTCGAATGCGGTGCGGGTCAACGTGGAGTACGACTTGCGTGCCTCCGCCGCGTTCTTCTCGTCCGGCGCATCCGCGTCGAAGAGGTCACAGACCGTGAACCGCTCGTTCGCCCGCAGATACGCGGCGGTGAAGATGGCGCTCTTGCCCATGTAGGCGCCCATCTCCATCAGGTCCCCGTGCTGTCCGAGGCGCTCCTGGCGGGTCAGAAAGCGGTCGAACAGTACTTGGTCAAGGCTGGGGAACCAGCCCTTGACGTCATTGAGGCTGCGGGGACGCTGGGCCGCGGGGGCGGTGGTGACCGTCATGTGGCTCTCTGTTCGTCGATGGCGGCGGTCCGGAGAGACGTGTCCGGTAATCATGTCCGGGAGCCCCTGGGGGAAGGATCCTCGGGGACGGGGTCCCGGGGGACGCGAGTGGGCGCCACGGTCGCAGTGAAAGGCAACGCGGGGCCGTCTCTCTTGTGGCCATTCTGTGACCACGCCTCCTCCGGAAGGTCTTACGGAGCGGTGACGGAACGGCGCGGGGGCGGGCTCCGGCGCCCGCTCGGGCCTAGCGTCGCCCCCATGCGTGTACTGGTCACCGGAGGCGCGGGCTTCATCGGCTCGCATATCGTCACCGCCCTTATCGATCACGGCCATGAGCCGGTCGTCCTCGATGCCCTGCTCCCGGCCGCTCATCCGACGCCGCCCACGGTGGACGGGGAGTGGATCCACGCCGATGTACGGGACCGGGAGGCGGTGGTCGCGGCGCTGCGCGGCGTGGACGCCGTATGCCATCAGGCGGCGATGGTCGGTCTCGGCAAGGACTTCGCGGACGCCCCGGCCTATGTGGGCTGCAACGACCTGGGCACCGCGGTGCTGCTGGCGGCGATGGCGGAGCGCGGGGTGCGCCAACTGGTGCTGGCCGGGTCGATGGTCGTCTACGGGGAGGGGCGCTACGACTGCCCCCGCCACGGCCGGGTCCGTCCCGGTCCGCGCGCCGAGGCGGATCTCGCGGCGGGCCGCTTCGACCCCCGTTGCCCCGAGTGCGGCACATCGCTGCGGCCCGGCAAGGTGGAGGAGGACGCACCGGTCGATCCTCGCAATGTGTACGCGACCACGAAGCTGGCCCAGGAACATCTGGCGGCGGCCTGGGCCCGGTCGGTGGGCGGCCATGCGGTGTCGCTGCGCTACCACAATGTGTACGGGCCGGGGATGCCGCGCGACACCCCCTACGCGGGGGTGGCCTCCTTCTTCCGCTCCGCCCTGGCGCGCGGCGAGGCGCCCACGGTCTTCGAGGACGGCGGCCAGCGCCGGGACTTCGTCCATGTCCGGGACGTGGCCGCGGCCAATGTCGCCGCCCTGGAGGCGGCGGCGCAGGTGGTGGCCCCGTCCACGCTGACCGCGTACAACACCGGCAGCGACGACCCCCATACGGTGGGCGAGATGGCCGCGGCCCTGGCCACGGCGTTCGGCGGCCCGGCACCCGTGGTGACGGGCGGGTACCGGCTGGGCGACGTACGGCATATCACCGCGTCGTCGCGGCGGATCCGCGAGGCCCTGGGCTGGCGCGCGGCGATCTCCTTCACGGAGGGCATGACCGCGTTCGCCCGCGCCCCCAGCGCGCGGGGGTCTGAGGCGGAGGAGTCCGAGGCCGAGGGGGCCGAGGCTGCGGGGACGGGGCTGGCCGGGGCGTGCGGGGGCCGGGGCTGAGGTGACGGCGGCCTGAGGGGAGCAGCCGCTCACCTGCGTGACGGCGGTCCAAGCGGTCTCAGGGGCCGAGTCGCTCAGGTGATGGCGGCCCGAGGGGAGGGCCGCTCAAGTGGCGGCGGCGGGGAGGCGGACCTCGAAGCGGCAGCCGCCGTCGACATTGCGGACCGCCGCCTGGCCGTCGTGAGCCTCGACGATGCCGCGGACGATGGCGAGGCCCAGACCGGCGCCCGCCGGGGGCGTGCGGGCGTTGGTGCCCCGCCAGCCGGTGTCGAAGACGCGCGGAAGGTCCTCCTCGGGGATCCCGCCGCAGCCATCGGTGACCGACAGCACGACCGTGTCCGCCTCCCGCTCGGCGGTCACCGCGACCGTGCCGTCCGCCGGGGTGCGGCGGACGGCGTTGACGAGGAGATTTCCGAGCACACGGGTCATCTCCTTGCCGTCGACCTCCACCGGGACGGGGTCCACACGGTCGCCGATCAGTTGGACGCCCAGCTCACGGGCGAGCGGATCGACCCCGGCGAGCGCGTCGCCGATCAGGTCGTAGACGGAGATCCGGGTGGGGCTGAGGGAGAGCGCCCCGGCGTGGATGCGGGAGAGCTCGAAGAGGTCGCCGACCATTGTGTTCAGCCGCTCCACCTCGGTGCGGATCCGGCGGAGGTAGCGGTCCGGGTCCGGGGCCACTCCGTCCTCCAGCGCCTCGGACATCGCGCGCAGCCCCGCCAGCGGGGTGCGCAGATCGTGGGATATCCAGGCGACCAGCTCCCGGCGGGAGGACTCCAGGGCGCGCTCGCGCTCGCGGGAGGCGGCCAGCTTGGCACTGGTGGCGGCCAGTTCACGGCCGAGCGCGGCGAGCTCGGCGGTGGCCTGGCCGTCGGGGGCGGCGAAGCTCCCGCCGTCCCCGAAGGAGCGGGCGGCGAGGGCCAGCGCGTTGCTGCGCGCCACCACCCAGCGGCCCAGCAGCAGCGCGGTGGCCATGGACACCACGGCGGCCATGGCACACACGGTCGTGACCACCGTCAGGTCGTGCGGGGACAGGAACATCGCCCAGGCGACGGCCAGCGTCCCGGTGAGCATCGCCGTGACCGCGACGGCGGCGACGACGGTGAGGGACACCGCGACCGAACGGCCGCGCACCAGCCGCAGCGCCAGCGCGCCCAGCAGACCGGCCGCCGCCGCGCCGAGAAAGGCGAACGCCGCCATGAGGACGACATCACGCATCGGAGCCCGCCCCCGCCCGTCGCCGTCCCGTCCCTCGTACCGTCGTGCCTCGTCCCGTCCGTCGTCGTCCCGTCGCCCCTCGTCCCGTGGCCCGTCGTCAAGTGGCCCGCCGGCGGCCTCGGGCGGGGCGTCGAAGCGGTAGCCGATGCCCCATACGGTCTGGATGAGCCGGGGCGCGGCGGGATCGTCCTCGACCTTTCCGCGCAGCCGCCGCACATGGACGGTGACGGTGGACAGATCCCCGAAGTCCCAGCCCCACACCTCGCGCATCAGCTCCTCGCGGGTGAAGGCCACCCCCGGGTGGCGCAGCAGAAAGGACAGCAGGTCGAACTCGCGCACCGTCAGGGCGAGTTCCCGGCCGTGCCGGGTGGCGCGCCGGGCCAGGGGATCGAGAGTGATCCCGGCGCGGTGTGCCACACCACCCGGGGCGGGGGCGGACGAGCCGGGGACCTGCGGACCGGGCCGGCCGCGGCGCAGCACCGACTCCACGCGCAGCACCAGCTCCCGTGGGCTGAACGGCTTGGTGACGTAGTCGTCCGCGCCGATCTCCAGGCCGAGGATCCGGTCCTCCTCGTCGCCGCGCGCGGTGAGCATGATGACCGGCACCGGGCCCTTGTCCCGGAGCGCGCGGCAGACCTCCAGCCCGTCCATACCGGGCAGCATCAGGTCGAGGACGACCAGGTCCGGCCAGCGGAGGGCGGCGCGGGCGAGCGCCCCGGGGCCGTCGGCGGCCTGGTCCACGGCGAATCCGGCCCGGCCGAGGTACCCGGCGACAACCTCGGCCACGGTCGGATCGTCGTCCACGACGAGCACGCGGGTGGGAGACGGGGTCTGCTGCATGCCCCACAGCCTGACACCAGGTCCGGCACCCGGGTGCGGCAGGGAGGCCGCGGACCGGACGACGTCCGTGTTTCGTAAGAACCTGAAGCCCGAAATGTCGCTTTCTCCTTCGTAGTGTGGTGCGGGTGACAAACTCGACCACCCCCTGTGCGGACGTCGTCCTGCCGTGTCTGGACGAAGCCGCCGCCCTGCCCTGGGTACTGGCCCGCATCCCGGCCGGCTGGCGCGCCATCGTCGTCGACAACGGCTCCACGGACGGCTCGGCCACGATCGCCCGCGCCCACGGCGCCACCGTCGTGCACGAACCGCGCCGCGGCTTCGGCGCCGCCTGCCACGCCGGGCTCCTCGCCGCCGAGGCCGACATCGTCTGCTTCTGCGACTGCGACGCCTCGCTCGACCCCGGCCTGCTGACCGCCTTCGTGCGGACCGTCGCGGAAGGCGGCACCGACCTCGTGCTGGGCCGCCGACGTCCCCAGGAACGGGGGGCCTGGCCGATGCACGCCCGGCTCGGCAATATCGCGCTGACCCGCATGCTGCGGAGGCGCACCGGCCTCACGCTGGGCGACCTCGGCCCACTGCGGGCCGCGCGGCGCGAACCGCTGCTCGACCTCGGCCTCACCGACCGCCGCAGCGGCTACCCGCTGCAGATGGTCGTGCGGGCCGCGGACGCGGGATGGCGGATCGAGGAACGCGAGGTGCCGTACCGGCCGCGCACCGGGAAGTCGAAGGTCACCGGCACCTGGCGGGGCACCTGGCACGCGGTGCGCGATATGCGCGCCGTGCTGCGCCAGCCGCCGGTGGCCCACGACCTGGCCGCCTCCTCGAGGGCCGCGCGGTGAGCCCCGCGCCACGCGAGGATGCGCACCCGGCGGAGGCCCCCTCGGCTCCCGCCCGCCCCGGCTCCGGACCCGATGCCGTCGGCGGGCCGGTCCCCCGTGCGGATATCCGTGCGGACACCGGCTCCCGACCTGCCCACGAGGACGGGATGACGCTGCTCGTCATCGCCAAGGAACCGGTGCCCGGGCGGGTGAAGACCAGGCTCACTCCCCCGTACACCCCCGCCGAGGCCGCCTCGCTCGCCGAGGCGTGCCTCGCCGACACGCTGCACGCCGCGCTCGCCATGCCCGCCCGCCGCAGGGTGCTGGTGCTCGACGGGCGCCCCGGGCCGTGGCTGCCGCCGGGATTCGAGGTGGTGCCCCAGTGCGACGGCGGTCTGGACGAACGGCTCGCCGCGGCCTTCGCCGCCTGCCGGGGCGCCGCCCTGCTGATCGGCATGGACACCCCGCAGGTCACCCCCGCTCTGCTCGCCCCCGCGCTGAACCCGAACGGCTGGCACGACTGCGACGCCTGGTTCGGCCCGGCCGCCGACGGCGGCTTCTGGGCCTTGGGCCTCGCGCAACCGGACCCCGGTCTGCTGCGGGGCGTGCCGATGTCCACCGCCACCACCGGTGCCGCACAGCGGCGCCGGCTGACGGACGCGGGGCTGCGGGTGCGCGACCTGCCGATGCTGCGCGACGTGGACACGGCGGAGGACGCCGCACGCGTGGCGGCCGACGCTCCGGGCGGGCGGTTCGCCCGGACCCTTGCCCGGCTGTCCCGGACCACCGCCCTATGAGCACGGCCGAGACAGTGCGAGACGGATCCGTACTCGACGGATCGGTGCGAGACGGACCGGTGCGAGACGGATCCGTACACGACGGACCGGTACGAGATCGATCGGTACGAGACGGATCCGTACGTGACGAATCGGTGCGTGAGCGGACTCCCGCTCGCCGTGCGGCCGCCGCCTGGCACGCCGACCCCTATGTCCGGGCGCTGCACGCGGGCCGAGGTCCGCTGTTCCTGCGCCGAGCCGACGGCTGGATGCTGCCCTTGGACGTCGAACGCTGGTGTGCGGACGCCGACGAGGCCGATCGGACCGTGCTGCGGCGATGCCAGGGCCCGGCCCTCGACATCGGCTGCGGACCCGGTCGGCTGGTGGCCGCACTGGCCCTGCGCGGCCGCCCCTGCCTGGGCATCGACGTCAGCCAGGCCGCGGTCGCCCGAACGGTCCGTGCGGGCGGGCCCGCGCTGTGCCGCTCGGTCTTCGAACCGCTGCCCGGCGAGGGACGCTGGGGCACGGCGCTGCTGATCGACGGCAACATCGGCATCGGCGGTGATCCGCAGGCACTCCTCGCGCGCGTCGCTCAACTCATAGCCCCCGACGGGCTGCTGCTGGTGGAGGCCGCGGCGGCCGATGTGGACGAGCGGGTGCGGGTGCGGGTCGACGACGGCCGGGGCGACATGGGAACGGCCTTCCCCTGGGCCCGGGTCGGCGTCCCGGCACTGCTGCACCACGCGCGCGCGGTGGGCTGGAACCCGGTCGAGCAATGGACCGCGCGGGACCGGAGCTTTGTGTCGCTGCGCCGCACACCGCCGCTGCCCCGGTCCGCCACGGAGCGCTGAGCCGTGCCCGCATCGGCGCGCGGCCTGCTGCGGCCCGGCCGACTCGCCCGGTGGGCCGGCCGGGTGCCTGATCAGCACTCCGGCCCGGGCCCTCGCCCACCGGCCCGCGACCGCCTCGCACCACCGCCTGACAGCACGGACGAGCCCCGCCCGGCAGAGTGCCCCGCCCGGGCCGCGCGGGGGCGGACCGCCCACCCGTGGATATCCCCGCTCGCGCCGGCAACTCTGCTCGGCTCGCTGGTCGCCGTCCTCGCGCTGACCTTCCGCAGGGACGACTTCCACACCGCGCCCGGCACGCTCTCCCGCTGGTACGCCCTCGCCTGGGTGCTGTTCGCCGCGGCGGCGTGGACGGTCCGCCGCCTGGGCGCCCGCCAGGCCGCCGTCTTCGTGCTCGTGGGGAGCGCCGCGGTCGCCGCCACGGGCCTGCTCGGGCCGCCGCGCACCAGCACCGACGCCTACCGCTACGCCTGGGACGGACGTGTACAGGCCGCGGGCATATCCCCCTATGACCACGCGCCCGAGGACCCCGCGCTCGCTCCGCTGCGCGACCGCTGGCTCTTCCCGAAGGGCTCCGCCTGCCACGGCCCCGACCGCGCCCCCGTCCGCCCCGCAGCCGAACCTCCCGCGCCCGGCGCCCACCCACGCACCGATCCGGCGCCCGACCACGCGCCCAACACCCCCAGCAACACGCGCAAGGCCCCCGGCCACACGCGCGGCACCTCCGGCCCCGCCGAGTCGCAGTGCACCCGCCTCAACCGCCCCGCGGTCCATACGATCTATCCTCCCGTCGCAGAGGGCTATTTCCTGCTTGTACACCGCTCGGCGCCGTCAGGTTCCACTCTCCTCCCCCTGCAGACCGGCGGCGCGCTGCTGTCCGTCGCCACCACCGCCGTGTTGCTGGCCGCGGCACGCCGCCGCTCCGATCCCCGCCTCGCGACCGCCCGCGCGGCGCTGTGGGCCTGGTGCCCGGCCGTGCCGGTGGAGGCCGTGAACAACGCCCATGTCGACGCACTGGGCGTGCTGTTGACCGTCGCGGGCCTGGTCGCCGTCCCCCGCCGCCGCGCCCTGGGCGGCGTGCTGCTCGGCGCGGCGATCGCCGCCAAGCTGCTGCCCGCCGCAACCCTGCCGGGTGCGCTCTCCGGCATCCTCGCCATGAACTCCAAGACCCCCAAGACCCCAAGGCCCTGAAAACGCCGGGAGCCCCGCCTCGCCGACCACCCGGCTCCGCCGCGCCGCGGCAACGGCGGTGCGCCCTGCCGCGGCGATCGTGCTGCCCGCCGCGGCCGTCGTCGCGCTCGGCTACCTCCCGTACGTCCTGCTCTCGCGCTCCTCCGTGCTCGGCTATCTCACCGGCTATGTGGCCGAGGAGGGGTACGAGACGGGCTCCACCGCCGCGGATGACAAGAACCGCTACGCACTGCTGCGTCTGGTCCACCCCGCCCCGGAGAGCTGGGCCCTGCCAGTGGTCGCCGCCGTCCTGCTCGTGGTCGTCGCGTGGGTGCTGCTGCGCGGCGATCCCGGGCGGCCCTGGCGCGGCGCGCTGGTGGTGACCGGGACCGCGTTCCTGCTGATGACGCCCGGCTATCCCTGGTACGCGCTGCTGGTGGTGGCGCTGGTGGCCCTCGACGGGCGCTGGGAGTGGCTCGGCCTGCCGCTCGCGGGAGTTGCCCAGTATGTGACGGCCCGTGCGGTCGACGACGGCGCGTGGGTCGGGACGCTGGGGTACGCGGTCGCCGGTGCGGCGGTCATGGCCGGCTGGGCCGTGCGGGCCCTGCGGGCGGCTTCCGCTCCCCCGCCGCCGGGGCCCCACGCCGAGGCCCCGGGCGACGCCGCCACACCCGGATCACCACCCGGATCGCCAGCCACACGGCCGAGGCGGCGAAGAGTCCCGCGGTGATCAGCAGCCAGCGCGGCCAGAAGACGTCGGCGCTCAGCCCGGTCGCGTTCTCGTAGCGGCGCTCCTGCCGGCCGAGGATCAGCGGGAACCACACCAGCAGGAGCAGCCCGGAGAGGAAGACGGGCACTCGCACATGGTTGATCCAGCGGGCCGCGGCCGGGAGCGCGGCGCCCACGGCACGGTCGGCGAGCGCGTACAACGGAAGCAGCACCAGGTCATGGAGGATGGCGGCGCCGACGATCCACAGCAGGATCCCGAACCAGTCGCCGCTCAGCAGCCTGAGCCCGGCGTAGCCGGTCAGCGCGAACGAGCACAGCAGCAGCACCAGCCGCAGCGGTGATTCCGGCTCCAGCCGCCGCGGCCCGAAGCGGCGCAGCGCGGCCCGTGGCCCGAAGCGGCGCAGCGCGGCCTTCATATGGTCTCCTCGAAGCCCGCCCATACGATCTCCCCAAACCCCCCTCATACGGCCTCCCCCAAACCCCTTCACGCGGTCTCCTCGAAGTTTCCGAAGGTCAGCCGACCGACCCACTTGGTGTTGTGCACACCCGGGGCCCCGGGCACGATCACCCGCGCCGGATAGCCGTGGTCCGGCGACAGATCCGCGCCGTTGACCCTCAGGGCCAGCAGCGAGCGGGGGTCGCGGACCTGGACGTCGCTCAGCACGACGCGGCGGAAGGAGCCGTGCCGCTGCACCGACTCCACCAGGACCCTCGGCGGCCGGTCGGCATGCCCCACCAGCGCGGCGAGGTCGGCCAGCCGCACCCCGTCCCACCGCTGGTCGGACGTGGACCACCCCTCCACACAGGCGATGGGCAGCGCCGCGCCGTGTCGCGGCAGCCGCAGCAGCTGCTCCCGGGTGAGGACGGTCTCGCGGCCCGTCGTGCCGCGCACCGTCAGCCGCCAGTCGGGCCCGATGTCGCGGGCGCGGATGCCGACGGCCATGGTGGTCTTGTTGATCTGGAAGCCGTTGGGCCCCGACCCCGGGTTGCGGCCGTGCGGCGCGAGTACGGCGGTCTCGCGCAGCGAGCCGCCGATGCTCTGACCGGCCGTCACCACCAGCAGTGCGAACGAGCCGGTGCCGACCATGGCGAGCGCGCCCCGCCGTGACATGGTGGGCGCGGCCGGTTGCGGGCTGACCAGACCGGTCTCGTCCGGCGGCTCCGGCGTGGTGTCGTGGGCGCGGGTGCGCAGCTCGGCCCGCAGATCGCGGCTGCGCAGCGCCCGCACCATGGTCGGGAACCGCAGCGCCACATGGACCACGAGGGCGGCCATGAAGATCCACGCTCCGTAGAAGTGCAGCGGGTAGAAGGACCCGGGGAAGATGTAGTCCAGCTGGACGTTGAGCACCCCGGTCGCGAACTCGAACAGCCCGCCGCCGACCAGGGCCAGCAGCGAGAGCCGCTCCAGCCCGTGCCCCACCGACCGCACCGGCGGCCAGGTGAACAGCTTGGGGATGACTGACCACAGCTTGGCCAGCAGCACCGGGACGAGCACGATCCCGAGGGTGACGTGCACGCCCTGGTTGACGCGGTAGAGCCAGGAGGGGTTGGTCGGCCAGGTGAAGAGATAGAAGCCGAGCAGCCCCTTGTCCGGGGTCTGGTCGTTGACCGGGGACAGTTCGGGGTTGTAGGCGGCGTACGACAGCAGTCCGGTCACGAAGAGCACGGGCAGGCCGAAGAGCAGGATCACGCCGAAGACAGACGTCAGCCAGGGGCCGCGCAGGGGACTGCGCCACAGCGCGCGGCGGTCACGGTGGGTACGGGGAGGGTGGCTCATGGCATGACGGTAGGGCGGCCGCGCCGCGTTCCGGGGCCTTGAGCCCATGACGAAACGGTGACGTCAGCCGCCCCGGCCGCGAGGATCTGACGGTCCGGTGACGTCGCGCGGCGCGGCGGGCCGGGCGCGGGCTTCACGACGTAGCGTGACGTCGTGAAACTCCCTCTCCACAACGGCATCGACATCCGGGCCGTCGAGAACGAGAAGCGGACCGGCCGCCGCCGGGACGTGCTCGCCGCCGCTGCCGCCGCCGTGCTCTTCGCCGTCGCCGCCGTCGTCGGCACCCTGATCCAGCGGGCCGATCACTCGCTGTACGTCGACTGGGCGCCGCTGTACGCCGACTGGCTGCCCCATGTGGGTCCCGGCACGCCCGCCGCCCTGGCCGTCGCCGCGGCGGTCGTCGTCCACGGTCCCCGGCTCGCGGTGCGGCTGCCGTGGCGCGGGCTGCTGGGGGCCGTCTGGGCGGCGTCCATGGCCTGGATCTGGTCACTGGCGCTGGTCGACGGATGGCAGCGGGGGGTGGCGGAGCGGCTGACCGCGCGCCACGAATATCTGCGCGGTGTCGACCGGTTCCACGACATCGGCGCGGCCCTGCGCGGCTTCACCGGCCATATCCTGCTCACCCAGCCCGACCACTGGCCCGCCCATATCGCGGGCCATCCGCCGGGCGCCGTGCTCACCTTCGTGGGCCTGGACCGGCTGGGCTTGGGCGGCGGCGCCTGGGCGGGGGCCTTCTGCATCACGGTGGGCGGCTCGGCGGCGGCCGCGATCCTGGTCACGCTGCGCGCCCTGGGGCAGGAGCGGGCCGCGCGCACTGCCGCCCCGTTCCTGGTCCTGGCGCCCGGGGCGGTCTGGGTGGGCGCCTCGGCCGACGGCTATTTCGCGGCCGTCGCGGCCTGGGGGCTCGCGCTGCTGGCGCTCGCGGCGACGCGTGCGGTCCGGGCGCCCGGGGCGGTCGCGTTCGGCTCCGGGCTGCTGCTGGGGCTGACGGCCTATCTCTCGTACGGGCTGACGCTGCTGGCGCTGCCCGCCGTCGCCGTGCTCCTGCTCGCCCGTACCGCGCGGCCGCTGCCCTTCGCGCTGATGGGGGCGGCGGTGGTGGCCGGTGCGTTCACGCTGACCGGCTTCCAGTGGTGGGAGGGGTACTCCCTGCTGGTCGAGCGCTACTACCAGGGCGTGGCCTCGGACCGCCCGTACGCGTACTGGGTCTGGGCCAACCTGGCCGTCGCGACGGTGGTCGCCGGTCCGGCCGGTGTCGCGGGCGTGCGGCGGATGCTGTCGGCGGTGCCGGACACCGTAAGGCGGCTGCGCCCGGGCGGCCCGGGCGCCCCGGACGAGCTCGTGGTGCTGACCTTCGCCGTGCTGCTCGCACTCGCCGTGGCCGATCTGTCCGGAATGAGCAAGGCCGAGACGGAGCGGATCTGGCTTCCCTTCCTGGTCTGGCTGCTGCCGACCGCCGCGCTGCTACCGGCTGTTGATCGTCGCCGCTGGCTTGTGGCGCAGGCGTGTCTCGGACTGCTCGTCAACCACCTGCTTTTGACCGGTTGGTGAGGAGACCGATGTGAAGAGCACGTGATACTTCTGTGATACTGAGGGGGACGTACATCTGTACTGTTGCCAGGGGCGGGACCCGTGAAGGCGCTGAAGATCGTGAAAGCGTTGAAGGCTTTAAACGCGAAGAACGCCTATGGCGTGGCCGCGCCCATAGGCGCGCTCACGGCCGTGGCCGTCGTGGTGGCGCTGCTGATAGCCCTCACCTCGCCGGGGGACGCGGGCGGCGCACAGGACGGGGATCTCCCCGCCGCCGCGGCGTCTCCCAAGTCGGACCGGGTCCCCAGGGAGCCCAAGAAGAAGGACAAGTACGCCCATTGGGACGGCAAGGTCAAGGTGCTCGGGGACGGCTCCACGTCCTACACCGGACCGCAGCCGCATCAGCTCAAGCCCGAGAAGCTCAAACCGGGCGAGAAGCCCCCGCAGTTCGTGGTCTTCTCCTGGGACGGCGCGCTGGAGAACGACGACCATCTCTTCTCCCGCTTCCGCCAGGTCGCCAAGGAGAGCGACGCCACGATGACGTTCTTCCTGAGCGGCATGTATCTGCTGCCCAAGACGAAGAGCGACCTCTACCGCCCGCCCCAGCACAAGCCGGGCTCGGCCGCCATATCCTTCCCGACCGACGAGCACATCAGGGAGACCCTGGAGCAGCTGAGCGGGGCCTGGCAGGACGGCAATGAGATCGGCTCGCACTTCAACGGCCACTTCTGCGGCGCCAAGGGCGGACAGGACTGGTCCACCCAGGAGTGGAAGAGCGAAACGGAGCAGGCCGTCTCGTTTGTGAAGCACTGGAAGACCAACACCGGCTTCACCGACATCAAACCGCTGCCGTTCGACTACGACGTGGAGCTGGCGGGCGGGCGCGCACCGTGCCTGGAGGGCCAGAAGACGCTGATTCCGGCCATCAAGTCCCTCGGCTGGCGCTATGACGCCAGCTCCCCGGGTGACTTCCAGCTCTGGCCGTCCAAGATCGACGGGATCTGGAACTTCCCGCTGCAGCTGGTGCCGTACCCGGAGAGCGAGAAGCAGGTCCTCTCGATGGACTTCAACTTCCTCTTCAACCAGTCCGGTGACAGCACCGAGGGCGATCCGGCGAAGTACACGGAGTGGGAGCGGCTGACCCGCGAGGGCTATCTGAACGGCTTCGAGCGGGCCTACAACGGCAGCCGGGCGCCGCTGTTCATCGGCAATCACTTCGAGACCTGGAACGGCGGCATCTATATGCAGGCCATCGAGGACGTGATGCGGAGCGTCTGCCGCCGCGACGGAGTGCGGTGCGTGTCGTTCAAGCAGCTCGCCGACTGGCTGGACGCCCAGGACCCGAAGGTCCTGGCGAAGCTGCGGATGCTGGACCCGGCGGAATCGCCGGACTGGTCCACGTACACCAAGGCCAAGTAGCGGGCGGAGCGGTCCTGTTGCCGGGTTTCCGCCGGATCTTGTTCCACCGGGGCCTATTCCACCGGGGCTTGTTCCACCGGGGCTTGTTCCACCGGGGTTTATTCCGCCGCCCGGTCCGTCATGTACGTCTTCCAGATGTCCAAGGGGTAGGTGTCGCCCGAGGTGTCGGTGGCTTTCCCGCCCATCCCCTTGAGCGGCATCAGCTCCTGCGACTTGGGGTCCACCCGGGACAGCGAGACCGCCGTCGAAAGCTTCTTGGTGTAGCCGACGAACCAGGCGGAGTTGCCGTCCTGCGCCGTGCCCGCCTTACCGGCCACCTCACCACCGGCCGCGGCGGCCCCGCGCGCCGCGCCCTCCGGGCTCTGGACGGAGCCCCGCAGCGCATCGTCCACCTCCGCCGCGACCGCCGGGCTGAAGGCCCGCTTGGCGCTGTCCTTGCGCAGATCGAGCCGCTGCCCGCCGTGGGTGAGCCCGCTCACCGAGTACGGCGCGTGGTGCGTGCCCTCGGCGGCGAACGTCCCGTAGGCGCTGGCCATACGGATCGAGCTGGGCGTCGCGGTGCCGAGCGAGAACGCGGGCACCCGCGCGCCGAAGCTGCTGGGCAGCATCCCCGCGTCGATGGACGCCTGCCGGACCCGGTCCAGGCCGACGTCCATGCCCAACTGGATCATCGGGGTGTTGATGGACCGCACGATCGCCTGGCGCAGGGAGACCTGCCCATAGGAGGCGTCACCGTCGTTGTCGGCCCGCACGATCTTGCCGCTGCGGTCCCAGTACGGCCCCTCGGGCGTATGCACCGCGATCTTGTTGTCGCCGTCGTAGAGCGTCGAGGGGGTCACGGGCGTCCGCTCCCCGTTGCGCTTCAGCAGAACGCCGTCGCGCAGCGCGGCGGCGTAGACGAAGGGGGTGAAGGAGGTGCCGGCCGGGACGTTGGAGGCGTTCGCGTCGTTGAATCCCTGCTCGAGATAGCCGGGGCCGCCGTACAGCGCGCGTATCGCACCGCCCGGGGCCACCGATGCGGCGCCGATCCGCACATGGCGGTCCTCGGGGCGATGCTCGGGATCGAGGGTGTCCCGGGTCTTCTTCACCGCCTTGGCCAGCGCCTGGACCTTCGGCTTCTCGAAGGTGGTGTGAATCTGATAGCCGCCCAGGTCGAAATCGGCGTCGGATATCTCGGTATGGGAGCTCACATACGCCTTGGCCGTCTCCACCAGATAGCCAACCTGACCGGTGAGCCCGGCCGACTTGGGCGGCGCCTTGGGCTCGGGGAACGACGTATAGCGGGCCCGCTCGGACCGGGAGAGCTTTCCGATGTCGACCATCCGGTCCAGCACCCACTTCCAGCGGTCGACGGCCCGCTTGTGGTTCTTGGCGCTGAGCGTCGGATCGAATGTCCCGGCGCCCTTGAGCAGCGAGGCGAGCAACGCGCCCTCGCTCGCATTGAGTTCCGAGACGTCCTTGCCGTAGTACGCGTACGCCGCCCGCTGAATGCCGTAACTGCCGCGCCCGAACCAGCTCGTGTTCAGATAGCGCTGAAGGATCTCCCGCTTGCTCATCCGGTCGTCCAGCTTGATGGCCATGAACATCTCGGTGAGCTTGCGGGAAAAGGTCTGGCGCTGATTCAGATAGGCATTCTTCACATACTGCTGGGTGATGGTGGAGCCGCCCTGGGTCTCACCACCCGTCACCATCCGCGTCACGGCGCGCATCAGACCGCTCGGGGACACTCCGCTGTCGGAGTAGAAACTGGCGTTCTCCGCGGCGAGCACCGCCCACTGGACATCCTGCGGCACCTTGTCCAGCGGCACCTCCTGCCGGTTGACCGGACCGGTGCGGGCCATCTCGCTGCCGTCCGCCCAGTAGTAGACGTTGTCCTGCTGGGTGGCGAAGTCGTTCAGGTTCTTGGGTATGTCGGTCTGCAGATACAGATAGCTCAGCAGACCGGTCAGACTGCCGAGGCAGAAGACGAAGAGGAGGGTGACCTGACGCCACGACGGCAGCCATCGCCCCACACCACGCCGCCCCGCCCGGGGGTAGTCCAGCCGGACCCGCGCGGCCGCCCAGCGGCGCAGCCGCATCCCCCGGCTCCCCGAGGACGGCTTTCGGCGGTGCTTGCGGTGCTTCCCCATGGCGTTGTCACTGCTGCCCAGCACGTGTTTTCCCCCACGCTCGCTCCGCGCGCGGGCGCGGCACAAAGGTGTGATCTTCCATCCCCCCGGACCAGACGATCCTATTTTCCCCTCTGAACGTCTGTCGCCACAGGGCCCCAATTTTTTGTAACAGTGACCATATTCAGCGACACCACCCACCCGATGACCTTTCGCACCGCCCGGACCACCCCTGCCGACGGCCCCGCGGACTCCCCTCCGGCGCCATGCTGCGAAGCTCAAATGAAGCTCTGAACCACGGGCCCGCGGGATTCGTCCTCCTTCTACGGGGTCATCACCTCGGCACACGAGAACAACACCGCGGGGGACGCGGTACGGAACGAGGAGGGGGAGCCATGGTGCGCCTCGGTACCGGAATCGGCTGGCGACCGGAGATCGCCGACGACATCGCACGGCTGCCCGGCATCGACTGGGTCGAGGTGGTGGCGGAGAACATCTGCCCCGACCATGTGCCGGACGCTCTCCAGCGGCTGCGCGAGCGCGGGACCACGGTGGTCCCACACGGGGTGTCGCTCGGCCTCGGCGGAGCCGAGCGGCCCGACCCCGGCCGCCTCCGGGCGCTGGCCGAGCGGGCCGAGGCGCTGGGCTCGCCCCTGGTCACCGAGCACATCGCGTTCGTCAGGGCCGGGGGCCCGCTGACCGCGTCACCGGCCATCGCGGCCGGGCATCTGCTGCCGGTGCCGCGGACCCGTGACGCGCTGGACGTGCTGTGCGAGAACGTGCGCATCGCACAGGACGCGCTGCCGGTGCCGCTCGCGGTGGAGAACATCGCGGCGCTGATCTCCTGGCCGGGCGAGGAGATGACCGAGGGCCAGTTCCTGGCCGAACTCGTGGAGCGCACGGGGGTGCGGCTGCTCATCGACGTGGCCAATCTGCACACCAACCACGTCAACCGGGGCGAGGACCCGGCCAAGGCGCTGGACGAGCTGCCCACGTCGGCGATCGCCTACGTCCATGTGGCGGGCGGGGTGGAGAAGGACGGGGTGTGGCACGACAGCCACGCCCATCCGGTGACCCAGCCGGTGCTCGACGTCCTCGCCGAACTGTGCGCCCGTACGGCACCGCCCGGCGTACTGCTGGAGCGCGACGAGGACTTCCCGGCGGCCGGGGAGCTGGCGGGCGAGCTGGACGCGATCCGCGCGGTGACGGCGGCGGGGGTCGTGGAAAGGGCCGTCGCTCCGGCGACGACCTCCGCCGCGCCTGGCGCCCCCGTACCGGACGCCGTCCGGGAGCGGCTGGCGCTCGCCCAGACCTCGCTGCTGTCCGCGCTGGTCGGGGGCACCCCGCCGCCCGAGGGCTTCGACCGGCGGCGGCTGCGGGTGCAGAGCACGGCGCTGACGGCCAAGCGGGCGTCCGTGGTCGCCAAGGTGGCCCCGGAGCTGCCGGAAATCCTGGGCACCGGCTACCGCCCGGCGTTCGCGCGGTACGCCGACGGCCGTCCGATGACCGGCGGCTACCGCCGCGACGCGCTGGCGTTCGCCGAGCATCTGCTGGCGGACGGCCGGCCCGACGACCCGGCGGCCCGGCGCCGCCTGACGCTGTGGTGGCAGGAGCGGTCCGGGCCCGCGCCCCTGGCGTCCCACCCGGCGGCACGGCTGGCCCGCCGGGTCCGGCTCGCGCTGAGCGGGCGGCGAGCGGCATGAGCGCGGCGGTGATCCTGGTCTACGCGGCCGTCGCCCTGTCGTCGGTGGTGCTCATCACCGGTACGGTCCGGGCCCGGCGCGGGGAGGCCGTGGGGCCGGTGGACGCCCGGGCGTACGACCTGCTGGAGGCCGCCTTCCTGGCGGGTGGGCCGGGCCGGACGGCGGACACCGTGATCAGCGCGATGTACGCGGAAGGCCGGCTGGCGATCGGCGACCCCGGCGTGGTCTCGGTGCGGCAGCCGGTCGCGCGCGGCCCGGTCGAGGAGGATCTGCTGCGGCTGTGCGCCGGTTCCCCGCACGGCGCCCTGAAGTGGCTGCGCCGGGAGCTGATGCGCAGTGCCTCGGTGCAGGCGATCGGCGACCGGCTGGCGGGGCGCGGGCTGATGGTGCGGCCGGACGCCCTCCGGTTCTGGCGGCACGCGGCACGGGCGCAGAACACGCTCTGTGCGGTGGGCGTGTTCCTCGCCATCATGATGACCATCGGTTCCGTGGCCGACGACGGACTTCCGCTGATCTTCGCGATCGCCCCCGCGCTCTTCACCGGCTTCCTCATCGGCGGCATCTGCGCCGGCGCGGCCAAGCGCCGGCTGACCGCCGCCGGGAAGCGGGCGCTGGTGGCGTACCGAAGGGAGTCGGGGGTAGGCGAACGGCGGCACGCCCTGTCCGTCGGCCATCCCGCGACGGTCCCCGTCGCGGTCGTCGTCGCGCTGACGGGGGCGGCCACCCTGACGGACGATCCACTGCTGCGGAAGCAACTGCTGGACGCGCAGAAGGTACCGAGCGGTTCGGGGTCGTCGAGCGACTCGGGGTCCTCGGGCACCTCGGACTACGGTGGCGGATCGTGGTGCGGAGGGGGCGGCTCCGGCTGCGGAGGCTCCTCGTGCGGCGGCTCGTCCTGTGGCGGGGGCGGGGGCGGGGGATGCGGCGGCTCCTCGGGGTCGAGCTGCGGCGGGGGCGGAGGATGCGGCGGCGGCTGAGCCGCAACATGACGGGCCGGGTCGCCGCCAGGAGGCCCGGCAGGGCCCGCCGCGCATCTCCAACCACCGGTGGGCGCCAGGTGGTTGGCGGCAGCCGCGGCCCGGTGAAACTGCCCGTCCACAGTGCCGATGGCGCAAGTGCCGATGACGTACTACCACCAGTGGGCGCCGGGTGCGGGCGGTGGGCCGTAGCTCTGCCGGGCCGAGCCGCAGCCCGGTAAATCGCTCGGCACCCGCTGCCGATGACGATCCCGCCGCCACCAGCGGGCGCCGGGTGCGGGCGGCCAGGCCGAGCCGCCGCCCGATGAAACGCCCCCGTGCCGATGACGACCCCGCGCGCCATGACCAGCGGGCGCCGGGTACGGGCGACCGGCCCGAACCGTAGCCCCATGAAACCGCCCAGCGCCCAACTGCCCATCCCGATCAGCCAAGCGTCCTCGCCGATCCGCAGCGGCCCCGGCAACGCTCCCGCGCCGTGGCCGTGCGGGTCGCGGGCGATCGGTCGCCGCCCTCGGGCAGGGCAAGCCGCACGTCCGGGCAAGCTGTTGCGTCCGGGCGAGCCGCACCCCGGGCGAGTCGTTCATATCGTGAAAACAATGGCGCGACGGCGGTCGGGTCCAGTAGAACTCGGCCATGTTGTGGGTCCTTTTCCTGCTCGTCGCGTGGGGCGCGGCGGTTGTCAGCTGCACACGTCTGTGCCTGGCGGCAGTTGCCGCCGCCCAGCCGCTGGACCCCGATCCGGCGGCGGACGCGAAGGGCCTGAGCCTGTACGAGGCGGCGTTCCTGTCGGGCGGTCCGCGGCGGGTGGGCGATCTGGTCCTCGTCACGATGTACCGCGAGCGCCGGCTGCTGCTGGCCCACACCGGCTGGGTCACGGTCGTGGTCCCGGACGGGCGGGACGAGCTGGAGCGGTCCGTGATCTCCGCGATAGGGCCGGAGGGCCAGTCCCCGGTGCGGCCGGTGCGGGCCGCGCTCGCCACCGCAGCCCCGGTGCGGGCGCTGGGCGACCGGCTGGTGGCGGCGGGGCTCGCGGTGCCCGCCTCGGCCCGTACGAATGTGGCGGTCGCGGTGCGGCACGTGCGCGCGGCCTGCGCGCTGGTGCTGGCGACGGCGGTCGCCGCGCTGCTGCTGGTGCCGCCCGCGGCGGGGCGCGGTCCGGTGGCCTCGTGGTTCATGCTGCCGCTGCTGCTGACGGTGAGCTGTCTGCTGATCGCCCGGGTCGAGGCCCATCCGTACTCGCGGTGGGCCTCCCCCGCCGGTCAGCTGCTGCTGGGCCGGATCGACGTGCCCCCGCGGCGGACCCTCGCCCAGCGCTCGGGCGGCGGCCCGGGCGGCGATGACGACGACGGCGAGGTGCTGACCGCGCTCGCGGTGCACGGCACCGCCGCCCTCCCCGACCGGGCGCTGCGCGCGGCGCTGAAGGGGCATTGGGGTCATTGACCCCGACACCGTGGCCCGGTGCTTTACATGGTCATCCGCCGCGCCAAATATCCCTTTCATCGCGCGATGCACGAAGGGATGGCCAGTGAGAGCAGCAGCGCTGTACGGCACCCTCGGCCCGCTGTCCCTTTCACTGGCGATGAGCGCGCTGCTCGCGACGCCCGCCACCGGCCGCCCGCTCGCCGCGTCCACCGCCCGCGCCGCCACGACGGCTACGACGACCCCGTCCGCCACGGCCCCGGCCGGTGCGGCAGGCGCGCCCCTCACGTCCCCGGCCTCCCCCGGGACCCGTTCGGTCTCCGCTGTCCCCGTCGCCCCCGCGGCGCCCGCCTGGAGCTCCTGGTCCGGCTCGCCCGCATCGGCCGCCACGGCCGCCACCCCGCCCGGTGACGCGGCCTCCGCCCGTGGGGTGACGCTCGCCGCCCGGCGCGCGGCGGAGCGGGGCATCGCCTTCCGCCGCTGTCCACGGGCCGAGGCCCTGGCCGCCCCCATCACCTGCGGAAAGGTCTCCGTACCGCTCGACTACGCCCGCCCCCGCGGCAAGCACATCAGCCTTACCGTCAGCCGGGTCCGGGCCACCGGCCCCAAGGCCCGGCGTCAGGGCGCGCTGGTCTACAACCCCGGCGGACCGGGCGCCTCGGGTATGGCGTTCCCCGAGTACGCGGCCGAGGAGGCCTTCCGCCGGGTGGCCGCCGCCTACGACTTCGTCGGCTACGCCCCACGGGGAGTGGGCCGTTCAGCGCCGCTGTCCTGCCAGCGGCCGTCGGCCTACGCCAAGGCGCCGACCAGCTCCCCGCCGCACCCCACCGCCGCCTTCAAACGGCGGCTGGTGGCGCGGGCGCGCGCCTATGTGCGGGGCTGTGTGCGCCGCGCGGGCCCCGCGCTCGCCCACTACACCACCCTGAACAACGCCCGCGATCTGGAGGTGCTGCGCGCGGCGCTGGGCCAGCGGCGGCTCACCTTCGTGGGCGCCTCGTACGGCACGTACTACGGGGCCGTGTACGCCACGCTCTTCCCGGAGCGGGTGCGCCGGATGGTCTTCGACAGCGTGGTCAACCCCGCCCCCTGGCGGATCTGGTACCGCGACAACCTCGACCAGTCGGTCGCCTTCGAGCGGCGCTGGCGGGACTGGCGCCGCTGGGTCGCCCGGCACCACGCCGTCTACCACCTGGGCACCACCGATGCCCGGGTGCTCGCCTCGTACGAGAAGGCGCGGCGGCGGCTGGGGCACAAGCCGGCGGGCGGGGTCGTCGGCACCGCCCAGCTCCAGAGCGCGTTCCTGCGGACCGGCTACAACGACGCCTACTGGGATCCGGCCGCACAGGCGCTGGCCGCCTATCTGCACGGTGACCCCGAGCCGCTGATCGCGCTCGCCGCGCCCGACCCGGCGCAGGCCGCCGACGACGAGAACGGCAACGCCGTCTACACCGCCGTGGAGTGCAACGACGCGCCCTGGCCGCGCACCTGGGCCACCTGGAACCGCGACAACACCGCCCTCGCCCGCCGCGCGCCCTTCGAGACCTGGGACAACGTGGCGATGAACCTGCCGTGCGCCTTCTGGCCGCTGAAGCCCGGCCGCCCCCTCGACGTGGGGCACTTGGAGGCGGTGGGCCCCCGGACGGGGCGGGTCGCGCTGCCGCCGGTGCTGCTGCTCTCGGCGGAGCGGGACGCGGCCACCCCGTACGCGGGGGCGAAGGAGCTGTGGCACCGGCTGCCCGGCTCCTCGCTGGTGACCGAGCGGAAGGCGGGCACCCACGGGGTGTGGGGCGGGCCGAACGACTGCGTCAACCGCCATGTGGACACGTATCTGCTGACCGGGAGGACGCCGGGCCGGTCCGCCTCCTGCGCCCCGCGCCCGGAGCCCGCACCGCTTCCCGCCCCGGCCCCGCTGCCCGAGTCGGGCAAGCAGCCGGCCGCGATCCCGGGCACGCCGTAAGAGACCGCAAGAGGACGCAAGAGGACGCCGGGGCCCGTACGGGACGACCGTAAGGCCGTCCCGACTACCACGAAAGCCTCAGGCCAGACCGGCGACGAGCTCGGAGACCGCCTTGCGCCGCCCGGTGTAGAACGGCACCTCCTCGCGCACATGGCGACGCGCCTCGGAGGCGCGCAGGTGGCGCATCAGGTCGACGATCCGGTGCAGCTCGTCCGCCTCGAAGGCCAGGATCCACTCGTAGTCGCCGAGCGAGAAGGACGCGACCGTGTTGGCGCGCACATCGGGGTAGCCGCGCGCCATCTTGCCGTGGTCCGCGAGCATCCGGCGGCGGTCCTCGTCGGGCAGCAGGTACCAGTCGTAGGAGCGGACGAACGGGTACACGCTGACGTAGTCGCGCGGGTTCTCGTCCGCGAGGAACGCCGGGATGTGGGCCTTGTTGAACTCGGCCGGGCGGTGCAGCGCCATGTTGGACCACACCGGCTCCAGGGCGCGCCCCAGCCGGGTGCGGCGGAAGAGGTTGTACGCCTCCTGGAGGGCGTCGGAGGTCTCCGAGTGCCACCAGATCAGGACGTCCGCGTCGGCGCGCAGCCCGGACACGTCGTAGGTGCCGCGCACGGTGACGTCCTTGGCGGCGAGCTGGGAGAAGAGCTCCTCGACCTCGTCGGCGTAGCCGGTGCGGTCCTCCGGCAGCACATCGCGCAGCCGGAACACCGACCACAGGGTGTAGCGGATGACCTCGTTGAGGTCCTTGGCCTTCTTACCGGCGTTGGGAGTCTTCTCAGGTGCAGCAGTCATGGCCCTATTCTCGCTCTCCTGCTTCGGAGCCCGGCTCCAGGGTGGCCGCCAGGCCGCCCAGCAGCTCGTCGGCCGCCTTACGGGCGCTGCCGACGCACGCCGGGATGCCCACCCCGTCGTAGAGCGCGCCGCACACCCCCAGCCCCGGCACCTTGGCGACCTCGGCGCGGATGCGGGCCACCCGGTCGAGATGGCCCACCGGGTACTGCGGCAGTCCGCCGTCCCAGCGGTCCACCCGGCTCGCGACGGGCCGGGCCGTCAGGCCGACGGCCTCGCCGAGATCGGCGAGCGACATCCTTACCAGGTCGGCGTCGTCCCGCTTCAGATCCACCTCGTCGTCAAACCGCCCGATCGAGGTACGCAGCACGAAGAGATCGGGTCCGGCGTCCCGCAGCCAGCCCCATTTGCGGCTGGAGAACGTCGCCGCCTTGATCGTCCGGCCGTCGACCGGCGGCACCAGGAAGCCGCTCCGTTCGGCGAGGGCGTCCACGCCGGTGAGCGCGTCGCGCCGGAAGGCCATGGTGACCAGTGCCATCGAGGCGTAGTCGACGGTGGCCAGCTCGGTGGAGGCGGCCGGGGCCTCGGTGGCCAGTAGCCGGGCGGCGGCGGGCGCGGGGACCGCCAGCACCACGGCGTCGGCCGTCACCACCGGCGGGCCGTCCTTGCCGTCCGTTCCGGCCGTGCCGTCCACGGCGAGGGTCCAGCCGTCGGCGGTGCGCCGCAGCTCCCGTACGGGCGCCCCGGTGCGGATTTCGCCGCCCGCGGCCCGTACGGCGTCGGCGACCGCGAGCGGCAGCCGGCCGATCCCGCCGTCGATGCCCATGAACACCGCGCCGTCCTGCCGCCGCGCGGCCCGCTCGGCCAGCTCCCGGACGCCCTCGGTCAGCGGGCCGCCGGAGCGGGCCACGTCGAAGAGGGTGGGGACCGAGGCGCGCATCGAAGTGCGGTACACATCGCCCGCATAGACCCCGCCCAGCAGCGGTTCGACCAGCCGGTCCACCACCTCGCGGCCGAGCCGCGCCGCGAGGTACTCGCCGAGCGCCACGTCCTCGCCGACCGGTGTGGGCGGCAGCTCCCGGTCGCGGGCGATCCGGGCCAGCCCCTCCTCCGAGATCACCCCGGAGGCGGCCAGCGGCGCCAGATCGCCGGGGACGCCCATCACATGCCCCTTGGGCATCGGGCGGAGCCCGCCGCGCGTCCAGAGGGAGGCGGTCGCGGTCGCGGGCGGCTGCAGCCGGTCGCCGAGGCCCACGGCCCGCGCCAGCTCGACGCCTTCCGGGCGGCGGGCGAGCATCGACTCGGCGCCGAGGTCGACGGGTACGCCCTCGATCTCCCCCGCGCGCAGCTTGCCGCCGAGCCGTTCCGACGCCTCCAGGAGCGTCACCCGCGCCCCGCCGTCCAGCAGCCGGTGAGCCGCCGCGAGGCCCGCGATTCCGCCGCCGATGACCACGACATGGCCGGTGGACCCCGTCCCCGGGGTGTTCGCCGCTCTCATGCCCCCACTCTCTCACCCGCCCCCAGGGCGTGATGTGCCGAGGCCGTCGCCAGGTCGGCCTCGATCCGGGCCGCGGTGGCGCGCAGCGCCGGGAGGAGTTCGCGGCGGGCGCTCTCGGCGGTGCCGTGGCCGGCGTGGGTCGCCACGTTGAGCGCGGCCACCACGCGTCCCCGTGCGTCCCTTACGGGCACGGCGAGCGACCGCAGCCCCTCCTCCAGCTCCTGGTCGACCAGGGCGTGCCCCTCCGCCGCCGCGCGCTCCACGACGCGCACCAGCTCGGGCACGTCGGTCACGGTGTGCCGGGTCAGCGCCCGGGGCCGCACCCCGGCGAGATGGGCGGCACGGGCGTCGGCGTCCAGGCCCGCGAGCAGCACCCGGCCCATGGAGGTCGCGTAGGCGGGAAAGCGGGTGCCGATGGTGATGTTGACGCTCATGATGCGGACGGTGGGGACGCGCGCGATATAGCGGATATCGCCGCCGTCGAGGACGGCCAGGGAGGCCGACTCATGGACGGTGCGGACCAGTTCGCGCATATGCGGCTGGGCGATGTCGGTGAAGCCGAGTTCGGCGAGGGGGGCATAGCCGAGCTCCAGCACGCGCGGCAGCGGCCGGAAGGCCCGGCCGTCGGCCTCCACGTACCCCAGCTCGACCAGGGTGAGCAGCGAGCGCCGGGCGGTGGCCCGCGCCAGCCCGGTGGCCTCCGCGACGGCGCTGAGCGTCATTCCTCCGCCCCGGCCGCCGCCCGCCGTGGCGGTCTCGCCCTGGCCCGCGCCCTCCGCCCCGCCCAGTGCCCGCAGGACGGCCAGTCCGCGCGCGAGCGACTGCAGGAACCCCGCCCCCAGCTCCCGCTTGGCCATCCGCGCGGAGTCCTCGCCCAGGGCCGTCGGCGCGCCGCCCGGGGTGCCCCACACACGCTCCGCGGCGGGGCGTGGCCGCCGGGCCGCCAACGCCGCCTCCATCGCCGGGACTTCCGCACCCAGCGGCCCCAGCACCGCCGCCCGCAGCGAGTCCACGTCATGGCGGCTGGTGTGGCTGACCACGTTGACCGCGCAGGCGATCCGGCCCGAGGCGTCCCGTACCGGAACGGACACCGCCACCAGGCCCGGCTCGATCAGCTGGTCGTCGGCGGCCCAGCCGTCGCGGGCGGCCTCCTTGACGTGGGCCTCGAAGTCGCCGTCGGAGGCGGGCCGGTGGCGCGGCGGGATGGCGGGGAAGGAGGTGTCCAGGGGGTCCTCGGCGCGGCGGGCGCGCCAGGCGGCCCAGCCGGACCCGGACCACTCGGCGGCGAAGAGCGCGCCGGGGGAACAGCGCTCGGCGGGCAGCAGATCGCCGATGCGGAAGGCGAGGGACATGGTGCGGCGGCGGGTCATCTGGACGACGAAGCGCACCCCGTCGCCGTCGGGGACGGCGACCGAGACCGACTCGTCGAGCCCGTCCGCGAGCCGCTGGGCGAACGGGCCGAGCGCGGCGGGCAGTCCGCTCGCGGCCAGATACGCGTTGCCCAGCTCCATCAGCCGGACCGACAGGCCGATGTCGCGCCCGTCGAGCGTCACGTATCCGAGCTGTTCGAGGGTGCCCACCACGCGGTCGACCACGGACCGGGCGAGCCCCGTGCCGCGGACGAGGTCGCCGGGGCGGACCGTCGTCCGCCCCTCGTGCGCGGCCAGCCGGGTCAGCTCGCGCAGCACGGCGAGGCCGCGCTCGAGAGGCCCGACGGGGCCATTGACAGGTGGTGGCACTGGGCTGAGACTCATCACCAGTCGATTATGAACGAAGTTTCACTCAGCGAACAAGTGGCGAGCCGCTTGGACCACCACAGCGAGGGGACGATGTGATGCGCACGACCGTCGGCATCATCGGCGGCGGGCCCGCCGGGCTGCTGCTCGCCCGTCTGCTGCACCGCGCCGGGATCGACTGCGTGGTGCTGGAGAGCCGGGACCGGGCGTATGCCGAGCGGCGCCAGCGGGCCGGGATCCTGGAGCAGGGCACCGTGGATGTGCTGCGGGAGTGCGGCGCCGGCGAGCGCCTGGACCGCGAGGGACTGCCCCACCAGGGCATCGAGCTGCGCTTCGAGGGCCGCGGCCACCGCGTGGACTTCCCCTCCGCCACCGGCGGCAAGTCGGTGATGGTCTACGCCCAGACCGAGATCGTCAAGGATCTCATCGCGCTTCAGCTGGCGGAGCCGGGCGGTCCCCCGCTGCTGTTCGAGGCCGAGGCGCTGGCCATCGAGAAGCCGGACTCCGCCGCGCCCGTCATCCGCTTCCGCCACGAAGGCCGCGAGCAGACCCTCACCTGCGACTACGTGGCGGGCTGCGACGGCTTCCACGGCATCGCCCGGCGCGCGCTCCCCGCCGACCGGGTCCGCACCTTCGAGCACACCTACCCCTACTCCTGGCTCGGTGTGCTGGCCGATGTGGCGCCGTCCTGCGATGAGTTGATCTACGCCCGCCATCGGCGCGGCTTCGCCCTGCACAGCATGCGCTCGCCCCAGGTCTCCCGGCTCTACCTCCAGGTGCCCAACGACACCGATCCGGGCGACTGGTCCCATGAGCGGATCTGGGACGAGCTGTCGGCCCGCTTCGCGCTCGACGGGGGCTGGACGCTGGAGCGCGGCCCGATCACCGCCACCTCGCTCACCCCGATGCGCAGCTTCGTCCAGGAGCCGATGCGCCACGGGCGGCTGTTCCTGGCGGGCGACGCGGCGCATATCGTGCCGCCCACCGGCGCCAAGGGGCTCAATCTGGCCGTCACCGACGTGATCACGCTGGCCCGTGCGCTGATCCACCACCAGGAGACCGGCTCCCCCGAACTGCTGGACGGCTATTCGCAGACCTGTCTGCGCCGGGTGTGGCAGGCCGAGCGGTTCTCGTACTTCATGACGGACACGCTCCACCGCCGCCCGGACGAGAGCCCGTTCGAGGACCGGGTGCGGCTCGCGCGGCTGGAGCGGATCGCCTCCTCCCCCACCGCCTCCGCCGAGCTCGCCGAGAACTACGTCGGCCTTCCGCTGTCATGACGGCTCCGGGCCCGCTCACCCCCATGAGCCCACCGGGCTCCCGCGCCCCCGGCGGCCCGGACGCGGGCCGCTCGGTCGCGGGCCGGATGCTGGCGGTCCTCGACGCGTTCGACGCCTCGCACCGCTCGCTGTCCCTCACCGCCCTCGCCCGGCGCGCCGGGCTGCCGCTGGCCACCGCGCACCGGCTGGTCGCCTCGCTCACCCGCTGGGGCGCCCTGGAGCGCGATGCCACCGGGGCGTACCACATCGGGCTGCGGCTGTGGGAGGTGGCGACGCTCTCACCGCGCGGGGTCGGGGTGCGCGAGGCGGCGCTGCCGTTCATGGAGGACCTGTACGAGGCCACCCACGAGAACGTCCAGCTCGCCGTGCGGGACGGCCTGGAAGTGGTCTATGTCGAGCTGATCTCGGGACACTCGGCGGTCCAGGTGCGCACCCGGGTCGGCAGCCGCTGGCCGCTGCACGCGACCGGGGTCGGTCTTGTGCTGCTCGCGTACGGGCCGCCACGGCTGTACGAGCGGGTGTGCGCCCGCCCGCTGCGCCGCTACACCGACCTGACCATCCAGGACCCGCACCGGCTGCGGGCCGCCCTCGCCGAGGTGCGGCGCACCGGGATCGCGGTCAGCGACCGGCAGATCACCATGGACGGGCTGTCCATCGCCGCCCCGGTGCGCGGACCGCGCGGGGAGGTGGTGGCCTCGCTGTCGGTGGTGGTGCCGGCCGCGGAGGGCCGGGCCCCGGGGCTGGTCCCGGCCGTGCGGGTCGCCGCCCACGGCATCTCCCGTACCCTCGCCGGCGCCCTGGGGCAAGAGCCCGTCGCGGAGGCTTCCGGTCGGTGAAAGACCCCGGAGCGCGCCTTGCCGCGGCCGATATCCGGCCACATCCTGTGTGGCACCTACCGAGCTGCCGAGCCTGAACCGCCCAGGCCCGAAGGGGGACATGGAGACATGCCCGAAGCGACCGCAGAGCCCACCGAGCAGGGGCGGGAGGCGCCCCGGGGCGGCTGGCAGCCGTATCACACCCTGTGGGCCATGCTGCTGGGCGGCTGGCTCTTCTCGTACGCCGACCGCACGATCACCGGCCCGGTCGTCACCTGGCTGATCGAGCACGACCACGCCATGCTGGGCTCCGCCAGCCATCCGCACGCGCTCGGCGGCCTGATCGGCAGCCTCTTCTTCGCGGGCTACATGCTGACCCAGTTCCCCGGCGGCTATCTCGGCGACCGCTTCGGGCACCGCACCATGCTCGCGGTCTCGCTGCTGTGGGCGGGGGTCGCGACCCTCGCCAGCGGCCTGATGACCGGGCTGATCGCCTTCGTCGTGCTGCGGGTGCTCACCGGCCTCGGCGAGGGCGTCTTCTACTCCAACGACCGCTCGCTGATCGCCCAGCGCACCCCGCCCGCCAAGGCCGGCCTCGGCATGGGCGTCGCGATCACCGGACTGGCCATCGGGCTGACGATCGCGACCATCAGCGCGCCGTATCTGATCGACTGGGGCGGGGAGGTGCTCGGCGAGGAGGACGCCTGGCGGATGCCGTTCCTGGTGCTGGGCGGTGCGACGCTGGCGTTCGGCTGGGTCACGGCGGTCTATATGCGCCGCATCGGCGGTCCGCTCAAGGCCACCGGCTCCACCCTGCGGCTGCTGGGCATCTCGGCGGTGCTGTGTGCCGCGGTCATGGCGGTCTATCTGATCGCCGACGGGGCGGGGATGCCGAGCTGGGGCGTGGCCGTCCTGGAGTGCGTGCTGGCGTTCCTGCTCATCGGGGCGATCTTCGCCCGGCGGAGCAGCAAGCTGGGCTCGGTCTCCCGGAACCGCAATGTGCTGCTGCTCAGCTTCGCCTTCATCGCGGTCATGTGGAATCTGTGGTTCTTCAGCTTCTGGTCGGTGTCGATCGTCGCGGACGCCGCCCACAGCTCGTTCCAGAACGCCGCGCTGGTGGCCACCTTCAACGCGGGCGCGGGCATCCTCGGCTTCCCGGCCGGGGGCCGGCTCTCGGACCGGGCGAAGGCCCGGGGCTGGGGGCGGCGGCCGCTGCTGATCGCGTTCACCGTGGTCCAGGGCGTGCTGGTGCTGGTGTTCGCCGCCTATCTGCAGACCAATGAGAAGCCCTCCCTCTGGGTGATGTCCATCCTGCTCTTCGTGACCAGCCTGTTCTTCAACGCGCTCCAGCCGATGGCGCACGCGCTGCTCAACGATGTGGTCGACGGGGCCGAACGCGGCGCGGCCTTCGGCCTGTTCAACCTGGTCGGGGAGATCGGCGCGGTGGTCAGCCCGGCCCTCAGCGGCACCCTCTTCGACCACTACGGCAGCTGGACGCACGCGGTCTATATCGACGGCGCGCTGATGCTCGCCAGCGCGGGGCTGTATGTGCTGATCCGGGAGAACACCTCGCGCGCATAGGTTGGTCCCCAATAGCCGGACATCCAGTGGCGGAGGGGCATACATGGCGGCGGCACGACGCATGGTGGTCATCGGGGGCGACGCGGCGGGCATGTCCGCCGCGTCGCGGGCCCGCAGGCTCAAGAGCCGGAGCGAACTGGAGATCCTCGCCTTCGAGCGCGGCCAGTTCACCTCGTACTCGGCCTGCGGCATCCCCTACTGGGTCGGCGGGGTGGTGGACGGCCCCGACGAGCTGGTCGCCCGCACGCCCGAGACCCACCAGGGCCGCGGGATCGACGTACGGACGCACACCGAAGCCGTCGAGATCGACCTCGCCGGGCAGCGCGTCCTGGCGCGGGACGTCGACCCGCACGGCAAGGGCGACGAGAGCTGGCACGGCTTCGACGACCTGGTCATCGCGACCGGCGCCCGGCCGCGCCGCCCCGACATGCCCGGGATCGACGCACCCGGCGTCCACGGGGTGCAGACCCTGGAGCACGGGCGGGCCCTGCTGGAGACCCTGGAGTCCACCCGGGTCGAGCGCGCGGTCGTGATCGGCGCCGGCTACATCGGGGTGGAGATGGCCGAGGCGCTCATCCAGCGCGGCTGCCAGGTCACCGTCCTGGAGCGCGGTGAGCAGCCCATGTCCACGCTCGACCCGGACATGGGGCGGCTGGTGCGCGACGCGATGTCGGGGCTCGGCATCGACACCGTGACCGGCGCGGAGGTCACCGAGGTGGTCACCGGCGAGGACGGCCGGGTGCGGGCCGTGGCCACCAAGGTCAGCGAATACCCCGCCGACCTCGTGGTCCTGGGCCTCGGCGTGGCCCCCGAGACCACGCTCGCCCAGGAGGCGGGGCTGCCGGTGGGCCCTTACGGCGGCCTGCTGACCGATCTGGCCATGCGGGTGCGCGGTTACGACAACATCTGGGCGGGCGGCGACTGTGTCGAGGTCCTCGACCTGGTCTCAGGCCGCACCCGGCACATTCCGCTGGGCACCCACGCCAATAAGCACGGGCAGGTCATCGGCGCCAATGTGGGCGGCGACTACGCGACCTTCCCCGGCGTCGTCGGCACGGCGGTCAGCAAGGTCTGCGATCTGGAGATCGCCCGCACCGGGCTGCTGGAGGCCGAAGCGGCCGCCGTGGGGCTGAAGTTCGAGGCAGTCACGATCGAGTCGACCAGCCGGGCCGGGTACTACCCGGACAGCCGCCTGATGACGGTGAAGATGCTCGCCGAGCAGCGCACGGGACGGCTGCTCGGCACCCAGATCGTCGGCCGCGAGGGCGCGGGCAAGCGCGTCGACATCGCGGCGGTCGCACTGACCGCCGGGATGACGGTGGAGCAGATGACGGCCCTGGATTTGGGCTACGCCCCGCCGTTCTCGCCGGTGTGGGACCCGGTACTGGTGGCGGCACGCAAGGCAGCGGGCGCCGTGAAAACCAGCCCTTCCGGCGCTTGAGGAACGGGCAACCAGCCCTTCCCGCGCTTGAGGAGCGGGGTCCGGGACACCGGAGCCAAAACCAGCCCCTCCGGCGTTTGAGGAGCGGGGTCCGGGGCGGAGCCCCGGTTACGGGAAGGGGCGGGTAGGGGAAAGCCCGCCGCAGGCGCGCCACCCCAGGAGGCGGGCCCTGGCCGGCCGCGTACATACGACCGCGGCCGGCCAGACCTCTTCGCCGATCAGCCCACGCCGTCGAGAACCCGAAGCGCCAGCCGCACCCGCTGCGCCACATGACGCGGGCAGCCCCACGCCCCGGGCTCGAAGGGCCGCTCGGGCGTGTCGTACTCCCCGGGCGCGTACAGATGGTTGAGATGGGCACCGTAAGGGTCCTCGTGAAAGCCGAAGTGACGGCGCCCGACCAGCTCGCTCAGCACGTCCCAGGGGTGCACGTCTCCATGCGGGCAGGTCTCGCCCGCCGACGCGGCGGTCCGCTCCGCGCCGAGGATCGCCCGCAGATCCCGGCGGACGGCCTCGGGCGGCGGCTCCTCGCCCGAGGTCACCGACCAGCAGGCGACCAGCAGCAGCACCAGCCGCTCGCGCGGATCGGCCGGGCCCGCCGCGAACCGCCGCGCGGCCCACAGACCCGCGTCCTCCGCCGCCTGTCCGTCCCGGCAGCGGAAGCGCACGGCGTGGGTGAGCCGTTCGACGTCGAGCCGTCCATCTGGACGTACGAGCACCTCGTCCAGATGGACGGTGTCCCGGAGGCCGAACAGCCGCTCCCGGCCGGTCCGCAGATGGTCCAGCGCCTCGCGGGCGATCGTGGCGAGGAAGGCCGGGCACAGCCACGCCTCCAGCGGCGCCGTCTCCAGCTCCTCCCGGTGCCAGTGGCGGTAGACGCCCCGGCCGCCGGGGCTGAGCAGATGGATGCCCACGGTGGCCTGCTCCGCGGTGTCCCGGCCGACCTCGGGGTGGTCGCCCTCGCCGTGCGCGCAGAACGCGTCGCCGAGACCGGGCAGCACCGCCTCCAGGGCGTCCACCATGGTGTCCAGGACCCGCCGGTCGCGGATCCGGCCGCTGGCGGCGTACCAGCAGGCGGCGTGCAGAACGACCACGAGCCCGGCGCGGTGATAGCCGAGCGGGTTGGCGACCAGGTTCCTGGCGTAGGCGGACAGCTCCTGGCCGGGGTCGACGGCCGCGCTCGGGTAGTCCCAGACGATCGAGCGCAGATCCTCGGCGCGGCGCGCGTCGCGGGCCGGGAGCCGGGGCGGGATGCCGCCCACGCTGCCGGGGGCGATGATGTCCACGGCGACCCGCGCGTACCCGGCGATATCGCGCGGGCACAGCCACTGCTCCTTGGTCGCGTCGTCCTCCCAGTCGGGGTCCTCGTCCTCGGTCAACCCGTTGGTGAGCAGCGGCAGATCGTCCACGAAGTGGTCGATCCGGTCGTCCAGATCGCTCTCGTAAGGATGCGTCCGGTGGGCGCAGGGCAGGTCACGCAGCCGCCGGTCGGTGGCGTGAAGGGCCTCCAGGGCCGCCGCCGCGACGTCCTTACGGGAGAACCGGCCGATGTACGCGGCCATCATGACCAGCCCGAGCGTCCAGGCGTACGCCTCCTCGCCCGCGGGATCGGCCGCCAGCCGCCTGGCACAGTCCAGGACGGCCCCGTCCGCGTCGCCGCCATAGGTCTCGTGGAGGATGCCGTCCCAGTCGTCGACGAAATGGACACACTCTGGCGAATCTGACAGCGCGGCGGCGGGCATGTCGGTCATGCCCCTCACGACGCCACGGGAGGCACCCGGGTTCCCGCTTGGTTCAGACCTTCACAGAAGGTGCGCGCGATGCGCTCCTTGTGTGCACATACTCCACGAGACGGGTCAGCGCGTCCGGGTCGGTGCTGGGCAGCACGCCGTGGCCGAGGTTGAAGATATGCCCCTCCAGCCCCTGGGCGGCCTCCAGCACCTCCTCCGCCTTGGCCTCGACGGCCGTACGCGGGGCGAAGAGCACGGCGGGGTCGAGATTGCCCTGGAGCGCCTTGCCGGGGCCGACCCGCCGGGCGGCCTCGTTCAACGGCACCCGCCAGTCGACGCCGACGACATCCGCGCCCGCCTCGCCGAGCAGCCCGAGCAACTCGCCGGTGCCCACGCCGAAGTGAATGCGCGGCACCCCGTAACCGGCGACGGCGTCGAAGACCTTCGTGGAGGCGGGCAGCACGCTGCGGCGGTAGTCGGCGGGGGCGAGGGCGCCCACCCAGGAGTCGAAGAGCTGGACGGCCGAGGCGCCCGCCTCGATCTGGACCTTGAGGAAGGCGGCGGTGATGTCGGCGAGCCGGTCGAGCAGCGCGGCCCACAGCGCCGGGTCGCCGTACATGAGCGCCTTGGTGTGCTCGTGGTTGCGCGAGGGGCCGCCCTCGACCAGATAGCTGGCGAGCGTGAAGGGAGCGCCCGCGAAGCCGATGAGCGGGGTCGCGCCGAGCTCGCCGACGAGCGCCCCGATGGCCTCGGTGACGTACTTCACATCATCCGGATCGAGCGGACGCAGTCGCTCCAGATCGGCGCGGGTACGGATCGGCCGCTCGACAACCGGCCCGACTCCGGGCTTGATATCGAGGTCGATGCCGATGGCCTTGAGCGGCACGACGATGTCGCTGAAGTAGATGGCCGCGTCCACCCGGTGCCGGCGCACCGGCTGCAGGGTGATCTCGGTGACCAGGTCGGGCCGCATGCAGGACTCGAGCATCGCGGTGCCCTCACGCAGCTTGCGGTACTCCGGAAGCGAGCGCCCCGCCTGCCGCATGAACCACACCGGCGTATGAGGCACCGGCTCCCGGCGGCAGGCCCGCAGAAAGGCCGAATCGGCTGTGGCACGAGCCGCGGCGCGGCCGGTCTGCTGCTGGCCCGAGGGCCGCTCATTGGCGCTCATGCCCCAAATCTTCGCACGGGCCGAACGAGTGACCCGCCAACCCGGGTGTTCCTCCCCGGTTAGGGCCCTCACTGCGCCTAGTCTTCCGGGCATGGCAGCGGTTCAAGGACACCTCTCGAACGGTGCTGACGGCCCTGACGGCACGGAAGCAGGCGGTGAGGACACCCCTCCCGCCTTCCGGCATGCCGTCGCCGCGCTGTGCGGTGTGCGGGTACGGCCCGAGGTGGAGCTCGATCCGACCCCACCCCCGCGTCGGCTCGCACCCTACTCGTACGCGCTGGAGGCGGTGGTCACCGGCGCGTCGGACGACGAGGAGCTGGCCGAGGGGCGGCTGATCCTGCTGCACGACCCGGCCGGACACGACTCCTGGCGCGGCACCTTCCGTCTGGTGACCCTGGTCCACGCGGACCTGGAGCCGGAGATCGCGGCGGATCCGCTGCTGCCGGAGGTGTGCTGGTCCTGGCTCACCGGCGCGCTGGAGGCCCGCGGTCTGCCTTACGGGGAGCCCAGCGGCACGGTCACCCGGGCGAGCTCGCACTACTTCGGCGCGATGGGCGAACGGGAGCCGTCGACCCGGATCGAGATCCGCGCCTCGTGGACCCCGGCCGCCCACCCGGCCCCCGAACCTGCCCGCCCCGGCCCACGGCGCCCGGAGCCCGCGGAAGAGGGCGCGGCGGAACCGCTGGGCGTGCCGGACACCGCGGGACATCTGGCCGCCTGGTGCGACCTCCTGTGCCAGATCGCCGGGCTGCCTCCGGCGGGAGCGGCGGAGGCGGGGGTCGTGTCACTGCCTCAACGGCGGGGTCCCCAGGCCCGCTAGACGCCCTGGGCGCCATCCGCAGGCGCCGGGGCGCCGTGGAGCTTCCAGGGTGCTCGGGCCTTCCGGCCGGAACACCTCCCAGCGGCAACCGACTGAGCCGACGGGCACCGCAACGTATCCGGGTGCTTGGGCTGACCGGCCGGGGGCGCCTCCCAGGGGTAGCTGGGGGCGAGCCGAAGGGGCGCGTCGCTGTCGAAGGGGAGAGCGCGCACAGGGCCCTCGGGCTCGTATCGATGTGCGGCCGCGCCGCGTGGGCGACCGGGCACGGTCGACCGTCGACAGGGGGCACCTCCCAGCGGTAGCCGGGGGAGGCTTTTGCGCCCCGGAGGCGAACCGAGCCCTTAAAAAGTGCACCCGTGATCGATCAGTCGTCCTAATTGCCCGAATTGTTACTCACCAAATCGTGATCATTCCCTAAAGCCAGGCCGTATCGGTGCCGAAGGACGTGGTGACCCGTCCCACAACTCCCCAGGAGGCCTGGTGTCTGTTCTCCTCGAGCAACCGTCCAGCCTGGTCGCCTACCGCCCGAACAAGCCGACGGCCATGGTCGTCGTCGCCGACCCCCGCGTACGTTCCACCGTCACCCGCCATCTCTGGGCCCTCGGAGTGCGCGACGTCATCGAGGCGTCGTCCATCGCCGAGGCCCGTCCCCGCATCGGCAATCCGCGCGACATCTGCGTCGCCGATGTCCACCTTCCCGACGGCTCCGGCCTCACCCTGCTCTCCGAGACCCGCGCCGCGGGCTGGCCCAATGGGCTGGCCCTGTCCGCCGCCGATGACATCGGCGCCGTAAGGAACGCGCTGGCCGGCGGCGTCAAGGGCTATGTCGTCACCGGCACCCGCACCAACCTCGGCATCCCGGGCCGTCCCGGCACCGCCCCGCTCGGCGCCGCCGCCCGGATGCACCGCCGCCCGCCGGGCGCCCCCGGCCACCCCGGCGGCTACCGGGAGCTGTCGGGCCGCGAGGTCGAGGTGCTGAGGCTGGTTGCGGAGGGCCAGTCCAACAAGGCCATCGGCGTCTCGATGGGCCTGTCCGCTCTGACCGTCAAGAGTCACCTCGCCCGGATCGCCCGCAAGCTGGGCACCGGGGACCGGGCCGGCATGGTCGCGGTCGCACTGCGCACCGGGATCATCCACTGAGCCGTATCGCCCACCCGGCCGTCGCGCCTCTCCCCACCACCCCCGCGCCCGTCGACGGAACGTTCCGTCGACGGGCGCCCTGCGTACTCGCCGCACACAGCTACCCTTGACAGGTGACCGACGCCCAAGAGACCGCAGCAGAGACGACACTGCGAACCACCGGGGGCGCTCCTCCGGACGACCTCCCCCCGGCGCCGGTCCCCTTGCTGGAGCCGCGCGAGGGCATCCCGCCCGTCACCGCCGACGCGGACGCGCTCGCCGAGGTCATCGCGACCTTCGCCGCGGGCCACGGCCCGGTGGCCGTCGACGCCGAGCGCGCCTCCGGCTACCGCTACGGACAGCGGGCCTATCTGGTCCAGCTGCGCCGGGCCGGAGCGGGGACCGCACTGATCGACCCCGTCGGCTGTCCCGACCTCTCCGGTCTGGGCGCCGCGATCGCCGACGCCGAATGGGTCCTGCACGCCGCGACCCAGGATCTGCCCTGTCTGCGTGACATAGGCATGATCCCCACCCGGATCTTCGACACCGAACTCGCGGGCCGGCTGGCCGGATTCGCCCGGGTGGGGCTCGGCGCCATGGTCGAGAACATCCTCGGATACGCCCTGGAGAAGGGCCACTCCGCCGTCGACTGGTCCACCCGCCCGCTGCCCGACCCCTGGCTGCACTACGCCGCGCTCGATGTCGAGCTGCTGGTCGACCTCCGCGACGCGCTGGAGGAGGAGCTGGAGCGGCAGAGCAAGCTGGAGTGGGCGCATCAGGAGTTCGCGGCCATCGCCGCGGCCCCGCCCGCCCCGCCGCGCAAGGACCCCTGGCGGCGGACGTCGGGGATGCACAAGGTCCGGCGGCGCCGGCAGATGGCCGTGGTGCGCGAGCTGTGGACGGCCCGGGACCGGATCGCCCAGCGCCGCGATGTCTCGCCGGGCAAGGTGCTGGGCGACGCGGCCATCGTCGAGGCCGCGCTGGCCCTGCCCGCGAATGTGCGGGCGCTGGCCGCGCTGAGCGGTTTCGGCCACCGGATGAACCGGCGCCAGCTGGAGCAGTGGCAGGCCGCGGTGGACCGGGCGCGGGAGCTGCCGGAGGCCGACCTCCCGCAGCCGGGCCAGCCGGTGGCCGGTCCGCCCCCGCCGCGGGCGTGGGCCGACAAGGACCCGGCCGCGGCGGCGCGGCTCTCCGCGGCGCGTGCGGCCGTCACCCAACTGGCCGAAGGGCTGAATCTTCCGCAGGAGAACCTGATCGCCCCGGACACCGTCCGGCGGCTGTGCTGGGAGCCGCCCGCCGAGCCGACGACGGACGCGGTCGCTTCCGTTCTCGCAGGTCACGGTGCTCGTCCCTGGCAGATCGACCAGGTGACCCCGGTGCTGGCGGCCGCCTTGCTGGCGACCCCGGCCTGATGTGACGCGCGTGGACCGGCGGCGGTTGCCGCCGGTCCGCGGCTGTGACCTTCAACCCTCCGGTCGTGAGGACTGGGCAGCTTGGTTACTCATAAGTAGCATGAGGTTGTGAGGCGCGCCCCGGGCGTGCCCGCAGCAGTGCCATCCCGCACCTGGAGGAGAGCCAACGTGCCTCGTACCGCTAGGGACGTCGTCTTCGTCGACGGCGTCCGGACCCCATTCGGCAAGGCGGGCCCGAAGGGCATCTACCATGAGACCCGCGCCGACGACATGGTCGTCAAGTGCATCCGGGAGCTGCTGCGCCGCAACCCGGATCTGCCGCCGGAGCGCATCGACGAGGTGGCCATCGCCGCGACGACGCAGATCGGCGACCAGGGCCTGACCATCGGCCGCACCGCGGGCATCCTGGCCGGGCTGCCCCAGTCGGTCCCCGGTTACGCCATCGACCGGATGTGTGCCGGTGCGATGACGGCCGTGACGACCACCGCGGGATCCATCGCCTTCGGCGCCTATGACGCCGTCATCGCGGGCGGCGTCGAGCACATGGGCCGCCACCCCATGGGCGAGGCCGTCGACCCCAACCCCCGCTTCGTCTCGGAGAAGCTGGTCGACGAGTCGGCCCTGTTCATGGGCATGACGGCGGAGAACCTCCACGACCGGCTGCCGCACATCACCAAGGCGCGCGCCGACGAGTTCGCGGTGCGCAGCCAGGAGAAGGCCGCCAAGGCGTACGCCAACGGCAAGATCCAGCAGGACCTGGTGCCGGTCTCGGTGCGCCGCACCTCCCCCGAGGGCGGCGAGCTGGGCTGGGGCCTGGCGACCGCCGACGAGCCGATGCGCCCGGGCACCACGCTGGAGGGCCTGGCCTCGCTGAAGACCCCGTTCCGCCCGCACGGCCGGATCACCGCCGGTAACTCCGCGGGGCTCAACGACGGCGCCACCGCCTCGCTGGTCGCCTCCGAGGACTTCGCCCGGGAGCTGGGCCTGCCGGTGCGGATGCGCCTGGTCTCCTTCGCCTTCGCGGGCGTCGAGCCCGAGGTGATGGGCTACGGCCCGGTCCCGGCGACCAAGAAGGCGCTCGCCAAGGCCGGTCTGTCGATCGAGGACATCGGCCTGTTCGAGATCAACGAGGCGTTCGCCGTCCAGGTCCTGTCGTTCCTGGACCACTACGGCATCGCGGACGACGATGAGCGCGTCAACCAGTACGGCGGCGCCATCGCCTTCGGCCATCCGCTGGCCTCCTCCGGTGTCCGGCTGATGACGCAGCTGGCGCGGCAGTTCGAGGAGCAGCCGGAGGTCCGCTACGGCATCACCACGATGTGCATCGGCTTCGGCATGGGTGGCACCGTGATCTGGGAGAACCCGCACTTCGAGGGGAACAAGTGACCAACACCGCAGAGCTTCTCAAGGGGGCGGCAGAGCTGTTCCCGGGCGAGGTCGTGACGCAGGCACACGTCCGCCACCTCGATCTCCCCCTGGGCGCCGGCCGCTTCGCACTCATCACGCTGGACAACGGCCTGGACCACACCAAGCCCACCACCTTCGGCCCGGCCTCGCTCGCCAACCTCAACACGGCGATCGACCAGGTCGAGAAGGAGGCGGCGGACGGCACGATCACCGGTGTCGGCATCACCGGCAAGCCGTTCATCTTCGCCGTGGGCGCCGACCTCAAGGGCGTGGAGCTGCTGAAGCGCCATGAGGACGCGCTGGCCATCGGCAAGGGCGGCCATGACGTCTTCAAGCGGCTGTCGGCGCTCGCCGTGCCCACCTTCGCGTACTACAACGGCGCGGCGATGGGCGGCGGGGTCGAGGTCGGGCTGCACTGCTCCTACCGCACCGTCTCCGCGGCGCTGCCGGCCTTCTCGCTGCCCGAGGTGTTCCTGGGCCTGGTCCCCGGCTGGGGCGGCTGCACGCTGCTGCCGAACCTGATCGGCGCCGACCGCGCGGTCTCGGTCATCATCGAGAACTCGCTCAACCAGAACAAGCAGCTCAAGGGCGAGCAGGTCTATGACCTCGGGATCGCGGACGCGATCTTCGAGGGCGCGGACTTCCTGGAGCAGTCGCTGATCTGGACCGCCTCCGTCCTCAAGGGCGAGATCGAGGTCGTACGGCCGGAGATCGACCGCGGCGACGCCTGGCACGAGGCCGTGGTGCGCGGCCGCGCCATCGCCGACGGCAAGGTGCACGGGGCCGCCCCGGCCGCCTACCGCGCGCTGGAGATCATCGACGCCGCGCGCAACGGTGACCTCGCCCGGGGCTACGAGGCCGAGGAGAAGGCGCTCGCCGACCTGATCATGGGCAGTGAGCTGCGCAGCGGCATCTACGCCTTCAACCTGGTGCAGAAGCGGGGCAAGCGCCCGGCCGGTGCCCCGGACAAGTCGCTGGCGCGCCCGGTCTCCAAGGTGGGCGTCGTGGGCGCGGGTCTGATGGCCTCGCAGCTGGCGCTGCTGTTCGTCCGGCGGCTGGAGGTGCCGGTCGTCCTGACCGACATCGACCAGGAGCGGGTCGACAAGGGCGTGGGCTATGTCCACGGCGAGATCGACAAGCTGCTGCTCAAGGGCCGGATCAACCAGGACAAGGCCAATCGCCTCAAGGCCGCGGTGACCGGTTCGCTGGACAAGGCCGCCGCCTTCGGCGACGCGGACTTCGTCATCGAGGCCGTCTTCGAGGAGATGGGCGTCAAGCAGAAGGTGTTCGCCGAGGTCGAGGCGGTCGTGCCGGAGCACGCCATCCTCGCCACCAACACCTCCTCGCTGTCGGTGTCCGAGATGGCGTCCCAGCTCAAGCACCCCGAGCGGGTCGTGGGCTTCCACTTCTTCAACCCGGTCGCGATCCTGCCGCTGCTGGAGATCGTCCGCGGTGAGAAGACCGATGACGCGGCGCTGGCCACCGCCTTCGGCGTGGCCAAGAAGCTGAAGAAGACCGCCGTCCTGGTCAAGGACGCCCCGGCGTTCGTGGTCAACCGGATCCTGACCCGCTTCATGGGCGAGATCCAGAACGTCATCGACGAGGGCACCCCGGTCGACGCCGCCGAGCGCGCCATCGAGCCGCTGGGCCTGCCGATGTCCCCGCTGGTGCTGCTGGAGCTGGTCGGCCCGGCGATCGGCCTGCACGTCTCCGAGACGCTGCACGGCGCGTTCCCGGACCGCTTCACGGTCTCGGAGAACCTCCGGCGCGTGGTCGAGGCGGGCAAGCGCGGCTTCTACGTCCATGGCGACGGCAATTCAGCCAAGCCGGAGCTGGACCCGGAGGTCGCCGCGCTGCTCCAGCAGGGCGACACCGTCCTCACCGAGGAGCAGGTGCGCACCCGGGTGCTGGACGCCGTCGCGCAGGAGATCGGCCTGATGCTCGAGGAGGGCATCGTCGCCGAGGCGCAGGACATCGACCTGTGCCTGATCACCGGTGCGGGCTGGCCCTTCCACCTGGGCGGTATCACGCCGTACCTGGACCGCGAGGGCGTCTCGGAGCGGGTGAACGGGAAGACGTTCCTGGCTCCGGGCGTCGCGAGCGTCCCGGCGTAACACGACAGTGTCCGGCCGAGCGCCGGGTGGGCCGAGGAATCGGTCCCGCCCGGCGCTCGCGCCGTTTCCGGCCGTTCAACGGGGCCGGCGGGCCGCTCAGCCGCTTCCCACGCGGTTCCAGGCCCTCAGGGCCAGCCCGGCCTCGTCGGTCTTCTGACGGGCCACCAGGAGCCGTCCGTCCAGTCCCAGCGCGGCCAGCACCACCCGGCCCTGGCCGTCCAGCGCCAGCGCCGGGGTGTGGGCGCCCTGCTCGCCCGAGGGCGTCCACCACACCCCCGCCGCCTCGTCCTCGCTGGGGTGGGCGGCGACCGCCAGCCGCCCGGCGTCCTGGTGGGCCAGGACGGTGCAGTCATGACCGTCCACCACGGCGCGCACCGCGGCGACCGGGCCGGTGCCCGTCGACCCGCCCAGCGGCGCGGGGGCCGGGGCGTCCGGCCGCCAGGCCATGAGCTCGCCGCTGTCGGCGTCGCGCCAGTAGTGGGTGAGGCTGCCGGGGCTGGTCTCCACCACGGCCGCAGAATCCGGCCGGGCATCGGCGGGGACGTCCTCGCCCCGCTTCGGGGCGGCGCCGGGCTTGGGCTGGTACCAGCGCAGCGCGGCGCCCTTATCGGCCGGTGCGAGCAGTTCGAGCCGGCCGTCGGCGGTCGCGGCCGCCGAAAGGCCGCCCAGCACATGGGTGCCCTTCCAGTCGGTCCAGCGCTCCCAGGTCCCCTTGGGGTCCTGCCGCCGCGCGCTCACCCCGCCCCCGGCGTTGCGGACGAAGACGCGCAGGGCGCCGGAGGAGTCCACCGCCATGGCGGGCGCGCCGGTCCGCTCGGCCTTACGGGGGTCCTTCGGGTGCGGAGTGCCCAGCGAGTGCCACGCCGTCAGCGGGCGGCCGGTCTGGAACTGGGTGGCGTGGACGATGTCCACGCGCGCCGGCTCGCCCACGCCGCCCGGGCGGCGCCGAAGCCCCACCAGATGCGCGTACCCCTCCGCGCTCTGAGCGATGGTCAGGCTGACCAGGCCGGGCGCCTCGATCAGCCAGGGGCCCGTCCACCCCGGCCCTCCGGGCCGGTCTTCCGTCCAGCGCGCCACACCGCCCGCCACCAGTGCATAGGCTGTGAGCCTGTCGTCCTTGCCGCGGAGCAACCGCAACGCCATGGCCCGCTGCCAACCTTCCCCGAGTTGGTCCACCTGATCGAACGATGTCCATAGTAATTTGCCTGGACTATGGATGGACTTGTGGTGGTCGATGCCGCCAACGTGATCGGTTCGGTCCCCGACGGCTGGTGGCGTGACCGCCGCGGCGCCGCCGAGCGGCTCCGCGACCGGCTGGCCGTCCTCGCCGGGACCGGGCTCCCCGACCGCCCGGGGGTGCCCGGCTGGGCCACCCGGCCTCCGGTGGACATCGTGATGGTGGTCGAGGGCGCGGCGCGGGGTGTGGAGCCGGTGGAGGGCGTACGGGTGGAGAACGCGCCGGGCAGCGGCGACGAGCACATCGTGCGGGTGGTGGCGGCCCGCGAGGAGGGCCGCCCCTGCCTGGTGGTGACGGCGGACCAGGGGCTGCGGGCGCGGGTCACCGCGCTGGGCGCGCAGGTGACGGGCCCCCGGTCGGTCCGCCCTGACGGCTCGTCCTAGGACGGCAGGACCGCTCAGGCGGCTCCGCGCGGGCCCTGCTCCGTACGCGTCCCCGCCTCGGTCACCCGGCTGTGCCGGCGCCCGTACAGGAAGTAGACGATGAAGCCGATGACCATCCACACCGCGAACCGCAGCCAGGTCTCGGCGGGCAGATTGAGCATCAGCCACAGCGAGGCGGCCACCGACACGATCGGCAGCACCGGCACCCAGGGCGTACGGAAGGCGCGGGGCAGATCGGGCCGGGTGCCGCGGAGGATCAGCACGCCGAGCGCGACCACGACGAAGGCGAAGAGGGTGCCGATGTTCACCAGGGCCGCCAGCTGGGAGATGCTGGTGAACCCGGCGACGACGGCGATGAGCGTGCCGAGCAGGATCGTCGACCGGTAGGGCGTGCCGAAGCGCGGGTGCACCCGGGAGAAGACCCTGGGCAGCAGCCCGTCCCGGCTCATCGCGAAGAACACCCGGCTCTGGCCGAGCAGCAGGATCATGCACACGGTGGTCAGCCCGACCGCGGCGCCGAAGCTGATGACGCCCGCGTAGAAGGGGTGTCCGGTGGCCTTGAAGGCGTCGGCGAGCGGGGCGTCCACCGTCAGCCGGGTGTACTTCTGCATCCCGGTGACCACGATCGACACGGCGACGTAGAGCACGGTGCAGATGAGGAGCGAGCCGAGGATGCCCCGGGGCATGTCCCGCTGGGGGTTTCTGGTCTCCTCCGCCGCGGTCGCCACCACGTCGAAGCCGATGAAGGCGAAGAAGACCACGGCGGCGGCGGTGAAGATGCCCTCGACGCCGAAGGTCGTCGGCTCGTAGTCGAACATCAGCTGGATCAGCGGGGCGGTGAGTCCCGAGCCCGAGATCGTGCCCTTGGGCTCGGGGATGAAGGGGCGGTAGTTGGCCGGGTCGATGAAGAAGGAGCCCGCGATGATGACCAGCAGCACCACCGTCACCTTCACTCCGACCACCACCGAGGTGACGCGCGCCGACAGCTTCATCCCGAGGACCAGGATCACGGTGATCACCAGCACCAGGGCGGCGGCGAGTACGTCGAAGGAGAAGCCGTGCGCCCCGTCGGGCCCGGACAGGGCGGCGGGCAGCTCCCAGCCCGCGTTGGCCAGCAGCGAGCGGATGTAGCCGGCCCAGCCGACCGCGACCACGGCGGTGCCGAGCGCGAACTCCAGCACCAGGTCCCAGCCGATGGTCCAGGCGGGCAGCTCGCCCAGCGAGGCGTACGAGAAGGTGTACGCGGACCCGGCCACCGGCACGGTCGAGGCGAACTCGGCGTAGCAGAGCGCGGCCAGCGCGCAGACGATGCCCGCGACGACGAAGGCGAGGGCGGTCGCGGGGCCCGCCTGCTCCTTGGCGACGGCCCCGGTGAGGACGAAGATGCCGGTCCCGATGATCACGCCGACGCCGAAGACCGTGAGGTCCAGGGCGGACAGCGACCGGGTCAGGGCGTGCTCGGGCTCCTCGGTGTCCTGGATGGACTGTTCGATCGACTTCGTCCGCAGATAGTCCGGCCGAGCCTTACGGCTGCCATCGCCACCAGTGCCGCCGCCGGAGCGGCCCTCGGGTTCCCGCTCGCTCACCGATGCCACCTCCGCGCCTGCCCATGCCCCGTGGGCGCCCATGGTTCTGCCAACCGGGCGGGAGGGAGGTACGCACACCCCAAGCCCCGGCCGATTCACCCGATGGGGCGGGCCCGGGGGACGCACGCTGGGCCGGTCGGAGCAGGAGGCTCCGACCGGCCCAGGCGGCGGAAAGGGGGCGGCGGCCCGGTGGCTCAGTCGCGCACCGGCTCGGCCGTCGTCGACCGGGCCACATCGGCACTCCGGGAGCCCGCGTCCGCGGACTCGCTCCCGTAGCGGCCACCGATCCTGGAGACCAGCCCGGTGACCTGCCGGGCGATGTCCGGTGCGGTCAGCCCGATCTCCGCCATGACCTCCTTACGGGAGGCATGGTCGAGGAAGCGCGGCGGGATGCCGAAGTCGCGCACCGGCATGTCGACGCCCGAGTCGCGCAGCGCCTGGGCCACGGCGGAGCCCACACCGCCGACCCGGCTGTTGTCCTCGACGGTGACGACGACGCGGTGGCGCTCGGCGAGGGCGGGCAGCTCCTCGTCGACCGGCTTGACCCAGCGGGGGTCGACCACCGTAGTGGAAATGCCCTGTTTGTCGAGAAGGTCGGCAACCTCCAGACACATCGGGGCCAGCGCGCCCACCGAGACCAGCAGCACATCGGGCCGCTCACGGTCGGCCGCCGCGGGCTCCCGCAGCACGTCCATGCCGCCGATCCTGCCGACGGCCGCGACCGCCGGGCCCACCGCGCCCTTGGAGTAGCGCACCACGGTCGGCGCGTCCTCCACCTCCACGGCCTCGCGCAGCTGGGCGCGGACCTGGTCGGCGTCGCGCGGGGCGGCGATCCGCAGGCCCGGGACGACCTGCAGGAGCGACATGTCCCACATGCCGTTGTGCGAAGCCCCGTCGGTGCCGGTGATACCGGCGCGGTCCAGCACGAAGGTCACCCCGCACTTGTGCAGGGCCACATCCATCAGGACCTGGTCGAAGGCCCGGTTGAGGAAGGTGGCGTAGACGGCGAAGACCGGGTGGAGACCGCCGGTGGCGAGCCCGGCCGCCGAGACCGCCGCGTGCTGCTCGGCGATGCCCACGTCGTAGACCCGCTCCGGGAAGCGCTTGGCGAACTCGGTGAGCCCCACCGGGTGCAGCATGGCCGCCGTGATCGCGACGATGTCCTCGCGCTCCTCGCCGAGCTTGACCATCTCCTCGCCGAAGACCGAGGTCCAGTCGGCGCCGGAGGCCGAGATCGGCAGCCCGGTGTCCGGGTGGATCTTGCCGACGGCGTGGAAGCGGTCCGCCTCGTCCTGCAGGGCGGGTTGATAGCCGCGGCCCTTCTCGGTGAGACAGTGCACGATGACCGGGCCGCCGAAACGCTTCGCCCGCTGCAGCGCCGACTCCAGCGCCTCGATGTCATGGCCGTTGATCGGGCCGACGTACTTCAGCCCCAGATCCTCGAACATGCCCTGCGGGGTGATGAAGTCCTTCAGCCCCTTCTTGGCCCCGTGCAGCGTCTCGTACAGCGGCCTGCCGACCACCGGGGTGCGCTCCAGCAGGTCCTTGCCGCGGGCCAGGAAGCGCTCATAGCCGTCGGTGGTGCGGAGGGTGGCGAGGTGGTTGGCCAGGCCGCCGATGGTCGGGCCGTAGGAACGCTCGTTGTCGTTGACGACGATGACCAGCGGGCGGTTCTTGGCCGCGGCGATGTTGTTCAGCGCCTCCCAGGCCATACCGCCGGTCAGCGCGCCGTCGCCGATCACGGCGACCACATGGTCCTGCTTGCCGAGCAGCTCATTGGCCTTGGCGAGGCCCTCGGCCCAGCCGAGGACGGTCGAGGCGTGGCTGTTCTCGATGACGTCGTGCTCGGACTCGGACCGCGAGGGATAACCGGACAAACCACCCTTGCTCTTGAGCTTGGAGAAGTCCTGGCGGCCGGTGAGCAGCTTGTGGACGTAGGACTGGTGCCCGGTGTCCAGCAGCACCTTGTCCCGGGGCGACTCGAAGACCCGGTGCAGGGCGATGGTCAGCTCCACCACGCCGAGATTGGGGCCGAGATGGCCGCCGGTCTTGGAGACGGCGTCGACGAGGAAGGAGCGGATCTCCGCGGCCAACTGGTCCAGCTCCTCCGGAGTGAGCCGGTCCAGATCGCGCGGTCCCGTGATGCGGGTCAGCAGCACCCGTGCCTCCTTGCTTCGAGCGTCTCCATGGAGCTTGCCGGTCCGCCCGAGTCTAATGTTCCGCCCTCCGGCGCAGACCTCCCCCCATGCGATGTCTGTCACGCGTGTTCTTTCAGACAGCTGCCCGGCGCCTCCGTGGAGGCACCGGGCAGCCGGGTGAGACGTGCGGGTCAGCCGCGACCCGCGGACCGTTGTGTCCTGCGCGACACCGAGTCGATGACGACAGCGGCCAGCAGCACCCCACCGGTGATCATGTACTGGACGGAGTTCGCGACGCCCAGCAGGTTCATCCCCGACGAGATCGAGCCGATGACCAGCATGCCGAGCAGCGCCGACCAGACCGAGCCCCGGCCACCGAAGAGGCTGGTGCCGCCGATGACCGCGGCCGCGATGGCCTCCATCAGCAGGTTGCCGGTGCCGGCCTGCTGGCTGGCGGAGCCGATCCGGGAGGCGATCATGATGCCGCCGAAGGCGGCCATCAGGCCGGCGAGCGAGTAGACCGAGATCCGGATGGCGACGACGTTGATGCCCGCGCGGCGGGCCGCCTCGACGCTGCCGCCCAGGGCGATCACCTTGCGCCCGTAGGCGGTGCGCCGGACCACGAAGTCGAGGATCACCAGGACCGCCACGAAGATCACCAGGGCCAGGGGCAGGCCCTTGTACTCGTTCAGCCGCCAGGCCGCGGTGAAGGTGATCAACGCGAGCACGCCGGTGCGGACCAGGATCTCGCTCAGCGGCCGCGAGGGCACGCCGACCGCCTTACGGCGCCTGCTGTCCAGGAACTGGGCGAGGAAGAAGCCCGCCGTCGCCAGCGCGGCCACCCCGTACGCGGCGATGAGCTGGCTGAAGTAGTGGGCGGTGAGATCCCGCACGAAGCTGTCGTCCGCGATGCTGATGGTGCCGGTGGTGCCGAGCACCTGGAGCATCAGACCGTTCCAGGCCAGCAGACCGGCCAGGGTCACCACGAAGGCCGGGACGCCTATCTTGGCGAAGAAGAAGCCGTGCAGCGCGCCGAGCACCGCACCGCTGGCGAGTGCGGCGAGCACCGCGATCCCCTCGGGCACGCCCTCGTTGACGTTGAGCACCGCCAACGTGGCCGCGGCCAGACCGCTGAGCGAGCCGACGGACAGGTCGATCTCACCGAGCAGCAGCACGAAGACGATCCCGACCGAGATCATGCCGGTGCCGCCGAGCAGGATCGAGAGGTCGGAGAGGTTCTTGGGCGAGAGGAAGGCGCTGTCCTTCCACTGGAAGACCGCCCAGATGATGGCGATGCCGACGATGACCGGGACCGCGCCCAGATCGCCGCTGCGCATCTTCCGGCCGAACTCCGTCAGATAGCCTCTGAACCCCTCCTGACGGACCAGCAGCCGGGGGTCGACGACGGTGACCGCGTCCTTGGCCACGGGGTTGACGTCGGCCGGGCCGCTCGCCTTGTTGCCGCCGTTCGACGGACCACCGTTGGTCTTGTCGACGTTCGTGGTCACTTCGCGACCTCCCCGCTACGCGCCTTGCGGCGGGTCACGGCGTTGTCCGTGGCGCCGGTGATGGCGGAAATGATCTCTTCCTGAGAGGTGGTCTTCACATCGAAGATGCCGTTGTTACGGCCCAGCCGCAGCACCGCGACGCGGTCCGCGACCGCCTTGACGTCGGCCATGTTGTGGCTGATGAGAATGACGGCCAGGCCGCGGTCGCGCAGCCGCTCGACCAGGTCGAGGACCTGCGCGGTCTGCTCGACGCCGAGGGCGGCGGTCGGCTCGTCCAGGATCACCAGCTTGGGCTCGCCGAGCATCGAACGGGCGATGGCGACGGTCTGCCGCTGGCCACCCGAGAGCGAGGCGATCGGGATCCGCACACTGGGGATGCGGATCGACAGGGTCTGCAGCAACTCGCGGGAGCGCCGCTCCATCTCGACCTCGTCGAGCACCCCGGCGCGCAGGATCTCGCGGCCGAGGAAGAGGTTGCCGACGACGTCGATGTTGTCGCAGAGGGCGAGGTCCTGGTACACCGTCGCGATGCCCAGCCCCTGGGCATCGTGCGGCCGGGTGACCTGGACGGACTTGCCCTGCCACTCAATGACGCCTTCGTCGGCGGGACCGACTCCGGCGATGGTCTTGACGAGGGTCGACTTGCCGGCGCCGTTGTCGCCCACCAGGGCGACGACTTCACCGGCGTGGACCTCCAGATCGATGTCGGTGAGCGCCTGGACGGCGCCGAACCGCTTGGAGATCCCGCGCAACGCCAACACGGGTCCGTTCGGCACGATGGCCAGCTCCGTTCCGGGCAGGGAGATCCCTGCTGTGTGACGGAGGGGAGAGCGCGCTCTCCCCTCGGTTGGGGGGTGTCAGGGGCGGGCGGGCCGTCCGCGAGGGACGGACGGCCCCGCGCCGCTACTTCAGACCGGCCTCGTCACACGCCGCCTTGTACTTGGCGGTGCAGATCTGGGCGACCGTGTAGTTCCCGTCCTTGACGACGGTGTCCTTGATGTTCTTCTTGGTCAGCGAGATCGGGGTGATCAGCGTCGCCGGGATGTCCTTGGTGGTCGGGCTGTCAACCGTGTTGGACTCGTTGACCTTCTCGCCGCGGCCGAGCGCGATGGCCATCTCCGCGGCGGCGGCGGCCTCGTCCAGGTAGGACTTGTAGACGCTCATGTACTGCTCGCCGGTGACGACCCGGCGCACACCCTCGAGTTCGGCGTCCTGGCCGGTGACCGGGGGCAGCGGGTTGAAGCCGCCGCTCTTGAGCGCGGTGATCGCGCCGCCCGCCATGCTGTCGTTGGCCGAGTAGACGCCGATGATGTTCTTCTTGCCGAGGGAGGAGATGGCGCCCGTCATGGCCTCGTTGGCCTTGTCCGCGAGCCAGCGGTCGATGTCGTACGACTTGCCGACGTTCACCTTGCCCTTGAGGACGGACATCGCGCCCTTCTTGAACAGGGCGGCGTTGGGGTCGGCCTCCCAGCCGTTGAGCATCACGATCTTGCCGCTCTTGGCCTTGTCGCCCAGCGCCTCGAGCAGCGCCTGGCCCTGGACCTTGCCGACCGTCTCGTTGTCGAACGAGGTGTACGCGGAGACCGGGCCCTCGGCCAGCCGGTCGTAGGCGACGACCGGGATCCCGGCCTCGTCGGCCTTCTTGACCGAGGAGGCTATGGACTTGGAGTCCACCGAGTCGAGGATGAGCGCGTCGACCTTCTTGGTGATCATCGAGTCGACCTGCTGCTGCTGAACCGACGTATCCGACTTGGCGTTGACGTAAAGGATCTTGCAGTCCGCGCAGAGCGCCTTGACCTTCTTGGTGATGTATGGCCGGTCGAAGTTCTCGTATCTGGCCGTCTGGTCCTCGGGCAGCAAGAGCCCGATCGTGAGCGGACCGGTCTTCTTCTTCTCGTCCTTCTTGTCGCTGTCGGCCTCCTTCGCCGAACCACAAGCGGCGAGGGCTACGGTCATCGACACGACAGAGGCAGCGAGAGCGACGCGACGCATCGTTGCGTTCATTTGGGGGTGACCTCCCTGACGAGGCCGCGTCATTGCGGCCGAGGTGGCTGGAAGTCAACTCGGCCGCCCGCATGGCGTCAAGAAGTAAATCCTTAACGAGATGGCAACGGTGCCATTCGTTATCTGAGTGAACGCAGCCGGACAGGCCGGATAGACGGAGCGTGACCGGACAAAGCCGCTCAGGCAAGACCGGGGCCAAGGGCCGCGGTCCGGCGGTCAGGTGAGGGCCGGAGCCCCCGCCGAGAGCGCACCGTCCAGCAGCGTCGAATCTCCCATCTCGCTGAGCACCAGCGCCAGCGCGCCCAGCACCTCGGCCCGGCCGCCGAGCGCCCCGGGCATCACCGACAGCTGATGGGCCGCGCTGGGGATCGCGTACCGCGCGACCGACTCCCGGATCGGGCCCAGCACCAGCTCCCCCGCCTCGGCGAGCTGACCGCCCAGCACCATCCGGCTCGGATTGATCAGATTGCAGAGGTTGGCCACCCCGCTGCCGATGTGCCGGCCGACATCCCCGATCACCCGCCGGCAGCCGGGGTCGCCCTCGCGGGCCAGCTGCACCATGCGCTCCACGGTGAGGTCCGCGCCATGGCTGGATTGCAGCAGTGGCAGCACATAGCGGGCCGCGGTGAAGGTCTCCAGACAGCCGCGGTTGCCGCAGCGGCACACCGGGCCCGACTCGTCGAGGGTGATATGGCCGATCTCGCCCGCCGTACCGCCGGGACCGCGGTAGATCTTCCCGCTGATCACCAGCCCCGCGCCGACACCGTCGGCGACCTTGATGTACGCGAGGTCGGCGACCCCGCGGCCGGAGCCCCAGACCAGCTCGCCGAGGGCGCCGAGGTTGGCGTCGTTGTCGACGTGCACCGGCACCCCGAGCCGCTGGGCCAGGTCATCGCGCGGATTGGTGCCCGCCCAGCCCGGCAGGATCGCGGTCGAGCCCAGCGTGCCGGTCTCCACATCGATCGGCGCGGGCACCCCGAGGCCGACGCCGACCACCTTGTCCTGGCTGAGCCCGCTGGCCGTGATCAACCTGCTGACCAGCTGCTCCGCCCGGTCCAGCCCCTGTGAGGAGGAGGCGTCCACATCCAGCGGCTCGGCCTCCTCGGCCAGTACCTGATGGGCGAGATTGCCGATGGCGACGCGCAGATGCGTATGGCCGAAATCCACCCCTACGACGATGCCCGCGTCGCCGCTGAGCGAGACGCTGCGCGCCCGGCGGCCACCCGCCGAGGTGGGGGTGACCTCGACCGTTCCGCCGTCCTTGAGCTCACGCACGATGTTGGAGACGGTGGCGGCGGACAGCCCGGTGGACCGGGCGATCTCCGCTTGGGTCAGCGAGCCCGCCATCCGCACCGCACGGACCACCCGCTCGAGATTGGCCCGGTGCAGCGACGACTGCGATCCCGGAGTCTCCACGCCCATCCACTCCCGCCTTCGCGGGCGGCACGACGGCCGCTCCGCCGGCCGGGCCGCAGCAGTGAGGCCCAGCGGTGTCTCCAACATGTGAACTCTAAGCTGAGCCGCCACGGTTGTCCCACGTCAAGTCCCTGACCGTCGCGGGACGCCCGGCGGCGCCTTCTGATATCTCCGGACCACCTCCTGATATCTCCCGCCCGCCTCCGGATAGCTCCCGGGCACCTCCGGATACCTCCCGCCCGTCTTCCGGCGGGTCCGCGGCAGCGCGGTGAGATCCCCGTCAGCGTACGACCGGCGCGGTGAAACGGAATCCCCGGGGCGGCCCACAGCACACGGCCCCGTCCTTTCCGCGCGACGGAAAGGACGGGGCCGTGAAAAGCGCTCTCCGGCTGCCCCTATTTGAGCGCGCCCGCGGTCAGGCCCGCCTGGACCTGCCGCTGGAAGAGGATGTAGACGCCCAGTACCGGAAGCATCGCCAGCACCAGGCCGGCGAAAAGCGCGGACCAGTCGCCCTTGTACTGCTGGCTGGCCGCGAGCTGCACAAGCCCCTGGGTGAGCACCCGCTTGTCCTCATCGGTGTTGAGCACCGTGGGCAGCATGTACTGGTTCCACTGACCGAGGAAGTTGAAGATCCCGACGCTGATCAGGCCGGGCTTCGCCATCGGCAGCATGACCTGGAAGAACGTACGGGTATGGGACGCCCCGTCGATCAGGGCCGCCTCCGCGACCGAGGACGGCAGCGTCTTGAAGAACGAGGTGAGGAAGAAGACCGTGAACGGCAGCGAATAGGCGATATAGACCAGAATGAGCCCATGGAAGGTGTTGAGCAGGCTCATGTTCTTCATCACGAAGAACAGCGGCACCAGCGCCAGGATGATGGGAAAGCTCATCCCGCCGACGAACATGAAATAGATGAATCGCTTTCCCGGGAATTCAAAGCGAGCCAGGATGTATGCCGCCATCGAACCGAGCAGCATCGTGCCGATCAGGGAGCAGCCCACGACCAGGATCGTATTGAGGAAGAAGTCGCCGATGTTCGACTTGCTCCAGGCCCGGGACCAGTTGTCGAAGTGCAGGGCTGAGGGCAGCCCCCAGGGCGAGGTGAAGATCTGCTTGTCGGTCTTGAGGGAGCTCATCACCGCCCACAGCAGCGGCAGGGTGACGAGCAGCCCCCAGACCACCAGGATGCCGTGCGAGAAGACGTTGAGGACCTTGCCCTCGCTGCCGAGCCGGCCCTCGGGGGTGAAGCCCGGCGGCGGCTGCTTGCGGACGGGCCCGGCGGGCGGCGCCTCGTCCTCCTTGGTGACGCCCGGGAGTTCCGAGGGCTCTGCGTGCGAGGTCACTGTGGTACCCCCAGATCGGCGGTCGGGCGGCGGTGGCCGGGTGCGGTCGGTGTGATCGGCATCAGTACTCCAGCCGCTCGCGCCGGCCGAGCCTGGTCACGATGACCGCGAAGATCAGGGTGACGATGAGCATCGCGACGCCGATCGTGGTGGCCCGTCCGGCCTGCCCGTCGTGGAAGGTCTTGGTGTAGACGTAGTAGCCCATGACCTGCGTGGAGTCGGCGGGGCCGCCCGGCCCCACGGTCATGATCTGCACCACGGCGAACGCGTCGAGCGCGATGATGCCCATATAGATCCAGCCGGTCTGGACCGTGTCCCACAGCAGCGGCAGGGTGATCTTGAAGAAGGTCTTGATCCGGTTGGCCCCGTCGAGCAGCGCCGCCTCGTAGAAGTCCTTCGGGATGGAGCTCATCCCGGCGGAGAAGAGGACGACATAGAAGCCGACGTTGCTCCAGACCATCACCGCCATCAGGCACCACAGCGCCAGCTTCGGATCGGACAGCCAGCCCTGCTGGAGCGATTCCAGGCCGATTCCGCCGAGGAAGGCGTTGATCGCGCCGTTGCGCGGGTTGTAGGTGAACTGGAACAGCAGGGCGACGATCGCGATCGACAGCACCTGCGGAAAGAAGTAGATCACCTTGTACAGGCTCGACCCGCGCACCCCGGAGATCGCCGAGTTCTTCCTCCCCCGGCCGCCCACATTGAGCATGAAGGCGAAGAAGAGCCCGAGGCCGAGCGTCACCAGCGGCACCACCAGCAGCAGCACGACATTGTGCCCGACCGCTTTCCAGAAGAGGTCGTCGTGCAGCAGCCAGTTGTAGTTCTTGAACCCGACCATCTTGAAGTCGGAGCTCAGCCCGGTCCAGTCCGTGAAGGAGTAGTAGATGGCCTGGACGAATGGCGAGATCACGAAGACCGCGTAAAGGATCACCGGCAGGGCCAGGAACCCAGCGATGAACCGGTACTTCCCATGCTGCATTTCTACCGACCTCGGTCTTCCCCTACGGATAATGCCGCCGGTGACGCGTCGCGCCGCATCAGACGTGCTTGTACTTCTTGACGGCGTCGTCCTTGGCCGTTTCATCGGCGAACTTCTGGCACTTCTTGATCGTCTCGGCGGGGGTCATCCGGCCGGCCATCATCTCGCCGAGCGCGCCGACGCCGATCTGCTGCTTCTGCAGCGTCACGTACCAGTCCTGGAGCCGCGGGTTGACCACGTTCTTGCCCGCCTTGGTCAGCGCCTCCTGCGCCGACGCCAGGCCCGGCGGCAGGCGGAGGCCCTCGGTGCCGCCGTTGAGGGAGGAGAGCGAGGAGACCTGCTTGATGAAGTTCTTGGTGGACTTCTCACCGAGCATGATCCGCAGCAGCTCCATGCCGCCCTGGGGGTTCTTGGCCGACTTCGGAACGATGAAGGGCTCACCGCCGGAGGCCCAGAGGGTGCCGAACGGCAGCTTGTCGCTCTTGTCGAGGCTGGAGGGGGCGGCCACCGCCATCTGGAAGTCCTTGGGCGTGGTCTTCTTCGCCTCGTTCTCCACCCAGGAGCCGTTGGGGATGAACAGCGCCTTGCCCTGGTTCCACGCGGTCTGGGACTCGATGTGGGTCAGACCGGGGGTGCCCTTGAGGATGTAGCCCTTCTTGTAGAGCTCGTAGTACGCCTCGAAGGCGGCCTTGACGGCCGGGTGCTTCCAGGCGTTCGGCTCCAGGTTGTCGATCGAGTCCAGGACGTCCCGGCCGCCGATCTTGGCGATGAAGGGGTAGAGGCTGAACGGCAGGTAGTAGGGGTACTTGCCGGGGTAGGTCCAGCCCGCGATCCCCTTCTTCTTCGCCGCCTCGCAGACCTTGAGCATGTCGTCCCAGGTCTCGGGGTACTCCATGTCGAGCTTGGCGAGATTGCTCTTGGAGTACCAGACGCCGTAGACGGTGTAGGCGTAGTAGAGGATCCACACCGGCTTGCCGTCGAACTGGCCCATCTCCACGACACCGGGGCGCAGCGTCTCGCGCACCGTCTTGTTGGGGTCGTCGAGGGAGGGCGCGTCCAGCAGCGGGGTGAGGTCGGTCAGCTGGTTCTTGCCGACCAGGGTGCCCATGTCCATCTGCTCGGCGCCGGAGTTGTCGACCAGGTCCGGCGGGGTGCCGCCGTTGAAGCGCGGCTGGAGCACGGTCTGGATCTTCTGGGTGGCCGCGTGCTTGACCTTGCCCTTGGTCTTCGGGAAGGCCGCGGCGTACTCCGCCTCGGCGTCCTTGGCGTACTGCTGCCCGAAACCGCCGTCGAAGATGACGACGTCGAGCGCGGCGCTCTCATTGACCGCGAGCGGGTTCTTGGCGCTCTTCTTGCCCTTGTCGACCTTCTTGGCGTCGTCGTCACCGCCACTGGCACAGGCGGACAGCGCGCTCATCGCGGGCACGGAGATCAATCCGAGCGCCGCCGAGCGCTTGATCAGATCGCGACGGCCGACATCTGAGGTGGATCCCATGCTCAAGTCCTCGCCTTCGTCAGGACTCAGGCGGTGTAACGGTTTCCCGTACGTACTCGCCTCCGGCGAGGGGCCCGACACCGCGGGTCAGTTGAAGCGTCAAGCGGAGTATTGCTGGGTGTACGCCGGGGAGTGCGGAGGACCCGCCGAGGCCCTCCGATATGGGCCGCGGTGCGGCCTTCCCCCTGGGGCGACAGGTATAGTCCACTGGGCCTCATATGGGCAAGATCGAGAGGTCATCGGGTATCAGTCTTTCCCGAGTTGAGACCTGCCCGACATACCGTAGGTGGAGACAGTCCGTGCGGCACGCCGCCGTGCGCGCTCCCCGAAAGGCGGTTCCCGTGTCCCGGAAGCAGCTCACCCTCGCCACCAGCATTGTCGTGACCGCGACACTCGCGATCACCGCGGGGTGCGGCTCCGGCAAAGGGGGCTCGTCGGCCGGAGACAGCAAGGGCGGCGCGGCGATAGGCCAGGGCATGGCCCAACTGCCGGTGGAACCCACCCAGGCGCCGACCGAGGAGCCCACCGACGACCCCACCGACGACCCGTATGACGAGCCGTCGGACTCCCCCACCGGCGGCTCCGGCCTGATCACCTCGGACGCCAAGATGGGCACGTGCGGATGGGGTTCGGACGGCAAGCCCTACGCCAATGTGAAGATCAGCAACTCCGGCTCCAGCACCGCCTACTACTCGCTGCTGGTCGGCTTCGTCGACAGCTCCGACAAGGCCGTGACCACCGGGGTGGAGTCCGACGCGGCCGTGGCGGGCGGCGCCGACAAGACCATCAAGGTCACCGGGCTCAAGGCGGACAGCTCCCACACCGCGAAGAAGTGCCGGCTCTCGCTCGCCACCAAGTCCGACAGCGCCGACTGAGCCGACGGCGACGGCTGAGCCGATGGCGGCGGCTGAGCCGATGGCGGCGGCTGAGCCCGACAACGGCGCTGCGTCCGGCAGCGCCGACTGAGCCCGAGAGCGCCGACCGAGTCCCACAGCGGCGGCTGACGACATACCAGGGACCGCCCCATCGGGCGCACCGAAACGCCCCCATGGACGCGGGCCGTGCCACCGATGGTGGTACGGCCCGCGTCGTACCGCCCGCCGGGCGCAGCCGAATTGGCGGTTGTCCGCATCCTTGACACCACCCTCCCCCTGCCTCCCTACTTATCTCTGCCCGACTCAGAAGACAACGTTGTCAGACTCGTTGAGAGGCTGCGTATGCGACAGAGACGACCACAGAGACGATGGCGTGGGATCGGACGGACGGCCCCCCTGGTGGCGGCCGTCCTGCTGGCGGTGACGGCCCAGGGCGGTGCGGTCGCCGCCCCCGCCGACCCGGCCTCCGCGCACCACGCCGACCGCACCTTCGCCTCGTCCTTCGAGTCGGGCGACCCCCAGCCCGACTGGCTCAACACGGTCGAGACCGGACCCGATGGGAAGAAGAAGGCGTCCGGGGTGGACGGAGGCTACTCCTCCGGGATCCCCGGCAACGTGACCGACAAGGTCACCGAGGTTCGGGCGAGCGGGGAGAACACCGAAGGCGGGGAGATCAAGGAGAACCTCGTCGACGGCGAGCTCACCAGCAAGTGGCTGGCCTTCGACACCACCACCGCCTGGCTCGAGTTCGATCTGAGCGAGTCGGTGAAGGCCGTCCGCTACGCCCTCACCTCCGCCAATGACGCCCCCGGCCGGGACCCGAAGGACTGGACCCTCAAGGGCTCGGCCAACGGCTCCGACTGGACGACGCTGGACACCCGTAAGGACGAGACGTTCTCCTCGCGCCAGCAGACACGGGAGTTCTCCTTCGACAGCGCCACGGCCTACCAGCACTTCCGGCTGGAGATCACCCGCAACGCCGGGGACGACCTCATCCAGCTCGCCGAGGTGCAGTTCGCGACCGGCGACACCACGCCGCCCGCGCCCTCCGACATGCGCACCCAGATCGACCGCGGCCCGACCGGCTCCCCCACCGCCAAGGCCAACGCGGGCTTCACCGGCACCCATGCCCTGCGCTATGCGGGCACCCACAAGCCGGACGGCCGGGCGTACTCGTACAACAAGGTCTTCGACGTCGACACGGCCATCACCCGGGACACCCGGCTGTCCTACCGGATCTTCCCGTCGATGCCCGAGACCGATCTCAACTACCCGGCCACCCATGTCTCGGTCGATCTCGCCTTCACCGACGGCACCTACCTGAGCGATCTGCCCGGCGCGGTCGACCAGCACGGCGCCCGGATGAGTCCGCAGGGCCAGGCCGACTCCAAGACGCTCTACGTCAACCAGTGGAACAACAAGGAGTCGCGGATCGGCGCGGTCGCCGCGGGCAAGACGGTCGACCGGATACTCGTGGCCTACGACTCCCCCAAGGGACCCGCACAGTTCCGCGGCTGGGTGGACGACGTCTCGATCGCCCCCAAGGCGCCCGAGAAGCCGCTGAAGCACCTGTCGGACTACGCGCTGACCACCCGCGGCACCAACTCCAGCGGCAGCTTCTCGCGCGGCAACAACTTCCCGGCCACCGCCGTCCCCAACGGCTTCAACTTCTGGACGCCGGTGACCAACGCGGGCTCCACCGACTGGCTCTACCAGTACGCCCGCGCCAACAACGCCGACAACCTCCCCACCATCCAGGCGTTCAGCGCGAGCCATGAGCCCAGCCCCTGGATGGGCGACCGGCAGACCTTCCAGGTGATGCCGTCCGGCGCGGCCGGCACCCCCGACGCCGGGCGCACCTCCCGCGCGCTCCCCTTCCGCCATGAGAAGGAGAGCGCCCGGCCGTATTACTACGGGGTGACCTTCGAGAACGGCCTCAAGGCGGAGATGGCGCCGACCGATCACGCCGCGGCGATGCGCTTCACCTATCCGGGCGAGGACGCGAGCGTCCTCTTCGACAACGTCACGGGCGACGGCGGGCTGACCCTCGACGCCGAGCACGGAGTCGTCACCGGCTACTCCGACGTCAAGAGCGGACTGTCCACCGGCGCCACCCGGATGTTCGTCTACGGCGTCTTCGACACCCCGGTGAGCGCGAGCGGCAAGCTGGACGGAGACGGCGGCAAGGATGTCACCGGCTACTTCCGCTTCAAGCCGGGGAAGGACCGCACCGTCACGCTCCGACTCGCCACCTCGCTGATAGGCGTCGACCAGGCGAAGGCCAACCTCGACCGGGAGCTGCCCGCGTCGAGGTCGTTCGGGCAGGTCAAGCAGGCCGCACAGGCGGAGTGGGACGACATCCTGGGCCGGATCGAGGTCGAGGGCGCGGACCACAACCAGCTCACCACGCTCTACTCCAGCCTCTACCGGCTGTACCTCTATCCCAATTCCGCTTTCGAGAACACAGGGACGGCGGCCAAGCCCCGTTACCAGTACGCGAGCGCCTTCTCGCCGGGCACCGGGGAGAACACCCCGACCCACACCGGCGCGAAGATCGTCGATGGCAAGGTGTACGTCAACAACGGCTTCTGGGACACCTACCGCACCACCTGGCCCGCCTACTCACTGCTCACCCCCAAGCGGGCGGGCACGATGGTCGACGGCTTCGTACAGCAGTACAAGGACGGCGGCTGGATCTCCCGCTGGTCCTCGCCGGGCTACGCCGCTCTGATGACCGGTACCAGCTCGGACGTGGCCTTCGCCGACGCCTACCTCAAGGGCGTGCGGTTCGACGCCGAGGCGGCGTACGAGGCGGCGCTGAAGAACGCCACCGCCGTGCCGCCCTCGTCGGGCGTCGGCCGTAAGGGCATGGCCAGCTCGCCCTTCCTCGGCTATACGAGTACCGAGACCCATGAGGGCCTGTCCTGGGCGCTGGAGGGCTATCTCAACGACTTCGGCCTCGCGAATATGGGCAAGGCGCTCTACGCGAAGACGAAGAAGGCCCGCTACAAGGAGGAGTCCGAGTACTTCCTGCACCGGGCCCAGGGCTATGTCTCGCTCTTCGACGACAAGGCCGGCTTCTTCCAGGGCAAGGACGCGGCGGGGAAGTGGCGCGTGCCCTCCGACAAGTACGACCCCCGGATCTGGGGCTACGACTACACCGAGACCAACGGCTGGGGCTACGCCTTCACCGCGCCCCAGGACAGCCGGGGCCTGGCCAACCTCTACGGCGGCCGGGCCGGCCTGGCCAAGAAGCTGGACACCTATTTCTCCACCCCGGAGACCGCCTCCCCCGAGTTCGCCGGTTCCTACGGCGGCGTCATCCATGAGATGACCGAGGCGCGGGACGTCCGCATGGGCAACTACGGCCACAGCAACCAGGTCGCCCACCATGTGACGTACATGTACGACGCGGCGGGCCAGCCGTGGAAGACCCAGGAGAAGGTGCGCGAGGTGCTCTCCCGCCTCTACACCGGCAGCGAGATCGGCCAGGGCTACCACGGCGACGAGGACAACGGCGAGCAGTCCGCCTGGTACCTCTTCAGCTCGCTGGGCTTCTATCCGCTGGTGATGGGCGGCTCAGAGTACGCGGTCGGATCGCCGCAGTTCACCAAGGCCACGGTGCATCTGGAGAACGGCCGCGATCTGGTCATCAAGGCCCCGCGCAACAGCGCGCGGAATGTGTACGTCCAGGGCCTGAAGGTCAACGGCAAGGCGTGGAACTCCACCGCCCTGCCGCACGACATCCTCGCCCGGGGCGGCACGCTGGAGTTCGCGATGGGCGCCAAGCCGTCGGCCTGGGGCACGGGGAAGAACGCCGCGCCGTCCTCCATCACCAAGGACGACAAGGTGCCCACCCCGCGCCACGACCTGACGGTGCCGAGCGGTGGCACGGCCCTGCTGGACAACACCTCGGGCACCGAGGCCACCTTCGAGTCGGTGGACCTCCCGCTCACGGCGGCGGGCCGCGCGGTGCAGTACACCCTGACCTCGTCCGACCGGAGCAAGGCCCCGGCCGGATGGGTGCTGCAGGGCTCGCATGACGGCGAGAAGTGGCGGGACCTGGACCGGAGGTCGGGAGAGGCCTTCAACTGGGACAAGCAGACCCGCGTCTTCTCGGTGCGCACGCCCGGTGCGTACGAGCACTACCGCCTGGTGCCGGACGACAAGTCGACACTGGCGGAGGTCGAGCTGCTCGGCTGAGCCGCTGGGTGGGCCGGGTCCGTACGCACGGACCCGGCCTGCCCGACCTGCCCGGCCCCGCAGAGGGCTCACGCGGCTCACGCGGCTCACGCGCGGCGAGCCTGGCGGCCCGTTACGGTGAGTCCATGTCACATGCCTCCGCGCTCCTCGTCATCGATATGCAGAACGCCCTGGCGGCGATCTCGTACCGGGCCACCGAGACCGTCGCCGTGATCGCGGGGCTGCGCGAACGCGCCAAAGCCGCGGGCGTACCGGTCGTGACGATTCAGCACCGGGGCGGTGGGCTGGAGGCCGATACGGAGGGCTGGCGGATCGTGCCCGAGCTCACGCCCTCCGCTGACGAGACGGTCGTCCACAAGACCAGTGCGGACAGCTTCCTGCACACGGATCTCGACAAGACCCTCAAGGCGCTGGGCGTCACCGAGGTGGTCGTCACCGGGTTCGCGACCGAGATCTGCGTGGACACCACGGCCCGGCAGGCGCTGAGCCACCAGTACGACGTGGTGCTGGTCGCCGACGGGCACACCACATCCGAGCGGCCCGACACCGGCGATTTCGCCTCGCCGGAGCGGTCGATCGCCCATCACAACGCGATTTTCCGGCACATCGACTTTCCGGGGCGCCGCATCCGCGTAGTGCCCGCGGCCGAGGTGGATTTCGCTGCCGCTTAGCGCTGTCCTCACCGAGGAGCGGTAGGGGCCGTCTCCTCACCGTCGTAATCCAGCCGGGCCCGCTCGACCTTGGCCAGGTTCTCGGCCGACCAGCTCGCGAGCGAGGCGAACAGCGGTGCCAGGCTGCGGCCCAGCCCACTGATCTCATACTCCACCCGGGGCGGGACCTCCGGGTGGTACGTGCGCAGCACCAACCCGTCGCGCTCCAGTTGACGCAGCCGCTGGGTCAGCACCTTGGGCGTGATCGTGCCGATGCGGCGCTGCAGCTCCACGAAGCGCTGACGGCCGTGTTCATGGAGCGTCCAGAGGATGGGAGTGGTCCAGCGGCTGAAGACGATGTCGACCACGGGGGCGATCGGACACGCCTGTTCCGGTTCCTTCGACATAGTCACTTTCCTCTAGGTACCTACTATCCCCACGATGCTAGCTTCACCGTGCCGCGGCGAGGACAAGGTCTGCCACTACGGAACGGGGAGTCGCACATGATCGTGGTAACCGGAGCGACCGGGAATGTCGGTCGGCCACTGGTGGAGGCGCTCGCGGCAGTCGGCGAGCAGGTGACGGCCGTGTCGCGCCGGCCCGCCGGCCCGGAGTTGCCGGAAGGGGTACGTCACCATCAGGCCGATCTGGCCGACCCAGCGAGCCTGCGACCCGCACTGGACGGGGCCGACGCGCTGTTCCTGCTCTTCGCGGGCGAACTGCGGCTCGGCGAACGGCTCGTCCGCGAACTCCTGGAGGACGCCGGATCCGCCGGGGCACGACGCGTGGTCGTGCTCTCCTCCCAGGCGGCCGGATCGCGGCCGCGGGCGGCATCCCACGCCCCCATGCGGGCCCTCGAAGAGGCCGTGCGGGCGTCGGGGCTGGACTGGACGGTCCTGCGACCCGGAGGCTTCGCTTCCAACGCGTTCGCCTGGGCCGAGTCGGTCCGTACCCGGCGGACGGTCGCGGCGCCGTTCGACGATGTGGGGCTGCCGGTCGTGGACCCGGCGGACATCGCCGAGGTCGCGGCGGCGACGCTGCGGGGGCAAAGCCACGCGGGGCGTACGTACGAACTCACCGGCCCGGCGCCGGTCTCCCCACGCGAGCAGGCGCAGACGATCGGGGATGCGCTGGGCGAACCCGTACGGTTCACCGAGCTGAGCCGGGCGCAGGCGCGTGCGGAGATGCTGCGGTTCATGCCGGAGCCCGTCGCGGACGGCACGCTCGAGATCCTGGGCGATCCGACGGCCGACGAACAGCGGGTGAGCCCCGACGTCGAGCGGGTCCTCGGCCGCCCGCCACATCACTTCGCCGAGTGGGCGCTCCGCAACATCACGGCCTTCCGCTGATCCGGCCGGGATGGGCGGATGACCACCGCCGCTGCTGCTGGGCCGGGAGTGGTTCATCGACGTCTCCCCTCCCGGCCCCCGCAGCGCTAACCGTCGATGAACAGCTCCTCGGCGCGGGAGGCGGTCACGGCCCGATCCAGCCAGGTGTCGAGGAGGTCCTGATCCTTGCACGCGCGGACGCGCTCGCGGACCTCGGCAGTGATCTCAAGCCCGCGAGTATTGAGGACCCGCAAGACGCTCTCGGCGCGGACCTCGACCCGGGTTTCAGCCCGTGCTTCGGCCCGTGCCTCGGCCCGCACCTCTGCAAAGGCTCGCTGGGCGTGCTCGGAACGGAAGAAGTTCAGCAACGCGGACATCAGGTCGCTCCAGATCTTTCGCGCCGGGGTGTTTCCGAGTCCCGCTTCGACGTTGTCTGAGCGCTCATACGATGGCCCGGTGTCCTCCTGGAAAATCCGGTGGAGGGCTTCATGTGAAGAACTGACCATGCGTCGAAAGCTAATGAAACGAGGGCAAGTGCCGGTGGCACTTGCCCTCGCCTCACTCGATCGTATGCAGTGGCCCTTGAGGGTGACTCCGTCAGCCGCGGGCGATCGCGAAGACGTGGAGATCCGCGTTGTCGGGCAGGGTGACGCTCTTGACCGTCTTGCCCTCGGGCGCCCGGAACGCCTTCGTGGCGAAGATGTACGCGTCCACCACGTCCTTGTCGCCGCCGCTGATGTTGCGGTAGCCGGTCTTGGCGAGGGTCACGTTTCCGTACTGGACCGTTCCGCCGCCGCCTCCCACCGTCCAGTCGGTGAAGGACAGGTCCGCCTCGTCCGAGCTGCCGTCCGTGTAGGTGACCTTGGCCGTGGCCTTCTGGTTGCCGTTGACGGCGCTGCCGAGGAAGGAGAGGCCGGTGGACGGGGGCAGGGCGATGGTCTGGCCGGTGGTGGAGGCGTTGTCGGGGCGGCCGGGCGGGGAGGCGGGCCAGGTGTAGTCCAGGCCCTGCGTGGTCCCCTTGGCGCCCGGTTCGAGGCCGGCGGCGGCGAGGGCCTGGCGGGAGTAGCTCCAGCCGCCGCCGTCGTAGTCGCCCTCGTCGTGCTCACCGTCGTCGTCGGTCGCGCCGGTGTTGTTGTACGCGGCGAGCAGGGTGCCGGGGGCGGCGACGGTCAGCGTGATGGGCTGGACGACCTTGGTGTCCTCGCTGGTCACCGTGACCTTCGCGTCGTAGAAGCCCTCGGCCGTGTCCTTCCCCGCGCGCAGGGAGATCTCTGCCGTGCCGTCCGGGCCCACCGTCCCGGAGGCGGGTGAGGCGGTGAGCCCGTCGGGGGCGTCGGTGGTGAAGCGCACCTCGGGGCGGTCGCCCTCGCCGACCGGGACGGCGGCCACCTTCACGGTCAGGCTCTCGCCGGGGGCGAGCGTGCCCGTGGTCGGCCCGACCCCGATCTGATACGGCTGCTCGCCGTCGCGGAAGGAGGGCGGGGCGTCGGCCGGGGACGCGCCCCAGGCGCGGTCGGGGGCGTCGGACAGGGTGTAGTCCAGCGTGCCGCCGTGCCGGACGAAGGACTCCGGCAGCCAGGGGCGGTCGCTCACCCGCCCGTCCACCTTCAGTGACTGGACGTACGGCGCGTCGGGCGCGGCCTGCGGGGCGCGGATGGAGATGTCCCGGGCACCGCGGTCGATCTCGATCCGCGGGAAGAGGGGCGAGGCCAGGACGAGTTCGGCGCGGGAGGGCACCTGCGGGTACATGCCGAGGGCGGAGAAGACGTACCACGAGGACATCTCGCCGAGATCGTCGTTGCCGGGGATGCCGTCGGGCTTCGTGGTCCACAGCTGACGCATCGCGGCGCGCACGGTCTCCTGGGTCTTGTACGGCTGCCCGGCGTACGCGTAGAGATACGGGACGTTGATCGACGGCTCGTTGTCCAGCTCGGACTTCTCGCCACCCGCCCCGGTGAGCGCCCAGCCCCCGTCGGCGTCGTGGAAGAAGGCGTCCAGACGCTTGATCGCGGCGTCCTTACCGCCCATCGCGGCGAAGAGACCGGCGGGGTTGTGCGGGACCATCCAGGTGTACTGGGCGCTGGTGCCCTCGACAAAGCCGTTGCCGGTGGCCGGGGTGAAGCCGGTGACCCAACTGCCGTCGGCCTTACGGTTGGCGATATAGCCGCCGGTCTCCGGGTCGGCGGCGGCGTTGAAGTTGTTCTGCCACCACTGGGCGCGGTGCGCGAAGGTGTCGGCGGTGTCCTTACGGCCCGCGGCCCGCGCCAGCTGGGAGAGGGCGAAGTCCGCGCCGGACATCTCCAGGGTCTCGGCCGCGCCGCCCCACGCGTTGGAGACGGACGGCATGTAGTGCAGCTCGAGGTATCTGTCGAGGGAGGGCCGCTGGCCGACCGACATGATGGGCTTGCCCGCCGGGCTGAGGTCCTTCTCCGTCGGCACGGTGGCCGCCTTGAGAAGCGAGTCGAGGGCGGCGTCGAGGTCGAAGTCGCCGCCGCCGAAGGCCCGGATCCCGGCGAGGGCGGCGGCCGACGGATCGCCGTTCATCACATGCGTCCCCGAGGCGCCCTGGAGCCAGCGGTCCCAGACGCCGCCGTTCTGCTGGGCGAGGTTCAGCAGGGACTGGGCGATGTCGGAGCCCGCCCGCGGCTCCAGCAGGGTGAGCAGCTGGAGCTGGGAGCGGTAGATGTCCCAGCCGGAGAAGGTGCCGTACTGGGCCCGGTGGCCCCGGCTCACCCGGTGCACCTCACCGTCGCTGCCCCGGTAGCGGCCGTCGGTGTCACTGATGACATTGGGGTGCAGCAGGGAGTGGTAGAGCGCGGTGTAGAAGGCGGTGCGGTCCGCGTCCGCGCCGCCGCCGACCCGGATGGCGGCCAGCTGCCGCCGCCAGGCGTCGTACGCGGCGGTGCGCACCTGGTCGAAGCCGCGCCGCGGCGGGTTCTCGGCGGCGAGGTTGGCCCGGGCGCCCTTGTCGTCGACGTAGCTGATGCCGACCTTGACGCCCACCCGGCGGGTGCCCGAGGCGAATTGGAGGTAGCCGCCGGAGCCCTTCCCGGCCACCGGACGGCCGTCGGTGCCATAGCTGGAGCCGCCCTCGGCGCTGGTCGTGCCGGGCCGCAGCGTGCCGTCCTGCCAGGTGCCCTGGGCGGTGAACGCGGTGTCGAAGACCGCGGTGAAGTGCAGGGTGTAGTAGCTCCGGCGCCCCTCGGGGTCGAGATAGCCGCAGAAGTTGCCGCCGGTCACCGAGCCGGAGACGGTGCGGTGCGCCGGGTCGATGGTGAGGTCGGCGGCGCTGCTGCCGACCTCGGAGGAGGAGGTGCGGATCAGCAGGGAGGCGGTCTTGTCGGCGGGGTAGCTGAAGCGGGCCGAGCCGGTACGGGCGGTGGCGGTCAGCTCCGCGCCGGCGCCGGAGGCGAGGGAGACCTTGTAGCGGCCGGGCTCGGCGGTCTCGTCGGAATGGCTGAAGTCGGCGGCGTAGACCTGGTCCTTGGTGTCGGCGGCGGGTGAGGAGGTGACCTCGCCCACATGAGGGAAGAAGGGGATGTCCCCCGCGCCGCCCGCACAGCCGGTGCCGGACATATGGGTGAGGCTGAAGCCGCGGACGCGGGTGGCGTCGTAGTGGTAGCCGCCGGGCGCGGCGGTACGGGTGGCGTCTCCGCGGGTGTTCTCCGGGCTCCACGACAGCATGCCGAAGGGGCGACGGCGCCGGGGAAGGTGTTGCCGCCGGCCGAGCTGCCGATCAGCGGATCGACGTACGCCGCCGGGTCCTTGACCAGCGTCGGCGGCGGGGCGGCCGACGCTGGCGCGGTGGCCGCGGTGGCGAGGAGCCCCGCAGTCAGGGCCGCGGCCGCCAGGGCGGCCAGGGGTCTTGAGGGCATTGCGGTCCCACCTTGTCGGAAGGGCCGCGATCACCGGGTCGAACAAGCCGTGGGGACCGTACCGCACAGGGGCCGTCGGCCGTAAGAGTGCGCGAACGGTCTTGACAGGGACACCCGGTTGGCGGCGTACTGATCGTTAAAGTCATGCTGACAACGTTGTCGCGTTCGCCGGTCGAGCAAGCCGCTTCCGCGTACCGACAATCCCCTCACCGGACGCGCCATCATGGGCTCATGATCCTCCGCCAGCTACGCGACACCGACGAGGACGCCGAGGCCGCCTGGGAGGTGGTGGCCGCCGCCTTCGGGGACGCCGCCGCCCTCGCGGGCAAGGACGGATTGCCGCCGGGGTACGTCGCCGAGATCCACGACCGGCACCGGCATCTCGCCCGTACCGACCCGGGCGGCTGCTGGATCGCCCTGGACGACGTCGGGATGCCGCTCGGCGTGGCGCTGTCCGCACGGCGCGAGGGCACCTGGGGGCTCGCGCTGCTCGCGGTGCTGCCGCGCGCCCAACGGCAGGGTGTGGGCCGGGAGTTGCTGGCCGCCGCGCTGCTGTACGGACGGGGCTGCCTGCGCGGCATCATCTGCGGCTCGGAGGACCCGCGCGCGGCGAGCACCTACCGGCGTGCGGGATTCGCGCTGCACCCGGCGATGCGGCTGCGCGGCACCGTCGGACCGGAGACCAAGGAGCGGCTGTCCCCGCCCGACGGCGCCGTCCACGAGGGCGTGGCCCGCCACCGGGATCTGCTGGACTCGGTGGACCGCCGCACCCGGGGCGGCGCGCACGGCGCCGACCATGAACTGCTCGTGCGCCAGCGCCGGTTGCTGGTCGTGGACGACCTGGCGGGCAGCGGCTACTGCTACGTCGCCGAGGACGGCAAGGTCGAGCTGCTGGCCGCGACCTCGCGACGGCTGGCGAAGCGGCTGCTGACGGCGGCTCTGCTGTGCCTTCCGGAGGGCACCGACGCCCGGGTCGCGGGGCTGACGGCCGAGCAGCAGTGGGCGGTGGACGTGGGGCTCGAGGCCGGGCTCGAGCTGTCCACCAGCGGCTATGTGTGTCTGCGCGGGATGCCGCCGCCGACGCCGTACATCCCCTCCGGGACGTTTCTCTGACCGCGCACGCGGACGGGCCGCACCCCACACCGGGGGTGCGGCCCGTCGCCGCTGCCGTAACGCCCGTAAGGCGCTGCCGTAAGCCGTGCTTACTTGCGGATCAGCGAGCGCAGCACGTACTGCATGATGCCGCCGTTGCGGTAGTAGTCCGCCTCGCCGGGGGTGTCGATGCGCACCTTGGCGTCGAACGCAACTTCCCCTCCGCGGTCGTCCCTGGCCTTGACCTTGACCGTCTCCGGGATGCCGCCCTCATTGAGCGCGGTGACGCCGGTGATGTCGAACGTCTCCTCGCCGGTCAGGCCCAGCGACTCGGCCGTGGCGCCCTCGGGGAACTGGAGCGGCAGGACGCCCATGCCGATGAGGTTCGAGCGGTGGATGCGCTCGTACGACTCGGCGACGACGGCCTTGACGCCGAGCAGCGCGGTGCCCTTCGCGGCCCAGTCGCGGGACGAGCCGGAGCCGTACTCCTTGCCCGCCAGGACGACCAGCGGGATCCCGGCGGCCTGGTAGTTCTGCGACGCGTCGTAGATGAAGGAGACCGGCGCTTCCCCGTCATTTTCGGCGGCCCGGGTGAAGTCGCGGGTGAAGCCGCCCTCGGTGCCCGGCGCGATCTGGTTGCGCAGCCGGATGTTGGCGAAGGTGCCGCGGATCATGACCTCGTGGTTGCCCCGGCGCGAGCCGTAGGAGTTGAAGTCACGACGCTCGACACCGTGCTCGGTGAGGTACTTGCCGGCCGGGGTGTCGGCCTTGATCGCACCGGCCGGGGAGATGTGGTCGGTGGTGACCGAGTCGCCCAGCTTGGCCAGCACCCGGGCCCCGGCGATGTCCTCGACCGGGGCCGGGTCCATCGTCAGGCCCTCGAAGTACGGAGGCTTGCGGACGTAGGTGGACTCCGGGTCCCACTCGAAGGTGTTGCCGGTCGGCACCGGAAGCGCCTGCCACTGGGCGTCACCGGCGAAGACGTCGGCGTAGCTGGTGTTGAACATCTCCTGGCCGATCGAGGAGGCCACGACCTCCTCGACCTCCTTCTCGGAGGGCCAGATGTCCTTCAGGTGGACCGGGTTGCCGTCCTGGTCGATGCCGAGGGCGTCCTTGGTGATGTCCACCTTCATGGAGCCGGCGATGGCGTAGGCGACGACCAGCGGCGGGGACGCCAGGTAGTTCATCTTGACGTCGGGGTTGATCCGGCCCTCGAAGTTACGGTTGCCGGAGAGCACCGAGGTGACCGCCAGGTCGGCCTCGTTGACCGCCTTGGAGACCTCCTCCGGCAGCGGGCCGGAGTTGCCGATGCAGGTGGTGCAGCCGTAGCCGACGAGGTTGAAACCCAGCTTGTCGAGGTACGGGGTGAGGCCGGCGCGGTCGTAGTAGTCCATGACGACCTTGGACCCGGGGGCCAGGGTGGTCTTGACCCACGGCTTGCGGGTGAGGCCCTTCTCGACGGCCTTCTTGGCCACCAGGGCGGCCGCGACCATCACATACGGGTTGGAGGTGTTGGTGCACGAGGTGATCGCGGCGACGGTGACGGCGCCATGGTCGATCTCGTACTGCGAGCCGTCGGGGGCGATCACCGGGGTCGGCTTGGTGGGCACGCCGTTGGAGACGGCCGGGGCGTCGGAGGCCGGGAAGGACTCGACACCCGCCTCGTCCAGGTCGGCCACCGGGGCGTAGACGCGGACGTCCTGGGCGAACTTCTCGGCGGCCTCGGACAGGATGATGCGGTCCTGCGGGCGCTTGGGGCCGGCGATCGAGGGGACGACCGTCGCCAGGTCCAGCTCCAGCTTCTCGGAGAACTCCGGCTCGGCGGCCGGGTCCAGCCACAGGCCCTGCTCCTTGGCGTACGCCTCGACGAGCGCGAGCTGCTGCTCGCTGCGGCCGGTGAGCTTGAGGTAGTTGATGGTCTCGCCGTCGATGGGGAAGATCGCGGCGGTGGAGCCGAACTCCGGCGACATGTTGCCGATGGTCGCGCGGTTGGCCAGCGGGATGGAGGAGACGCCCTCGCCGTAGAACTCGACGAACTTGCCGACCACACCGTGCTTGCGCAGCATCTCGGTGATGGTGAGCACGAGGTCGGTGGCGGTGGTGCCGGTCGGCAGCGAGCCGGTGAGCTTGAAGCCGACGACGCGCGGGATCAGCATGGAGACCGGCTGGCCCAGCATCGCGGCCTCGGCCTCGATGCCGCCGACGCCCCAGCCGAGCACACCGAGGCCGTTGACCATGGTGGTGTGGGAGTCGGTGCCGACCAGGGTGTCCGGGTACGCCTGGCCGTTTCGGACCATGACGGTGCGGGCCAGGTGCTCGATGTTGACCTGGTGGACGATGCCGGTGCCGGGCGGGACGACCTTGAACTCGTCGAAGGCGGTCTGGCCCCAGCGCAGGAACTGGTAGCGCTCCTTGTTGCGGCCGTACTCCAGCTCCACGTTCTGGGTGAAGGCGTCCGGGGTGCCGAAGCGGTCGGCGATCACGGAGTGGTCGATGACCAGCTCGGCCGGGGCCAGCGGGTTGATCTTCGCCGGGTCGCCGCCGAGCTCCTTGACGGCCTCACGCATGGTGGCGAGGTCCACCACACACGGCACGCCGGTGAAGTCCTGCATGATCACGCGGGCCGGCGTGAACTGGATCTCCTGGCTGGGCTGGGCCTGCGGGTCCCAGCCGCCCAGGGCGCGGATGTGGTCGGCGGTGATGTTCGCGCCGTCCTCGGTGCGGAGCAGGTTCTCCAGCAGCACCTTCAGGCTGTATGGAAGCCGGGCCGACCCCTCGACCTTGTCCAGCCTGAAGATCTCGTACGATTCGTCGCCCACCTGCAGGGTGCTGCGGGCGTCGAAGCTGTTCGCCGACACGACAGTCTCCTTCATGCATGATTTCGCGCGTACCACCGCAATGCTGCCGTCACATGCCCGCGCCGATCCGCTAAGGTATGGCTAAGTTAGGTAAGCCTTACCGGCACGGGGCGGCGATGCGTCTTCCAGCAGGTATCTCGATGTCGAGATAACTCTAATACATCGCCCCCGCGCGGTCATGCCCTGCCCTGGCGCGAGCGCGTCCCCGGGGTGGTCCATGGGTGCTCACCGGCTGTCCCGTCTCATCGAAGGTTGCGTGCCACCGAGGCGTGACCGGCTGGGGAGGCGTGGCTGACGGCCACGGCCGGGAGCGGCGGACTGACCCGCGTGAAGCGACGATGGGTGGATGTGGACAGCGTCACGACGCGGCTGGTTCGTCGATTCGGTCCACAGGTTGCCGAATGGTGCGCTGACACACCGAACCTGATCGCACGGTTGGCGTCCCGTTGGGACCTTTCCCTCGGTGAATCCCTCCCGGATGGTGCCTCGTCGGTCACGTTGCGGTGCCAATGGCCCGACGGCACGCCCGCGGTGCTGAAGCTCAGCCCGGATCGGGCCCTTTTGGTCGAGCAGGTCGGAATGTTGGGGTGGTTCGCCGCCTCGGGCCGGGTGCCCGCCGTGCTGGCCGTCGACGAGGACGCGGGCGCGATGGTGCTGGAAGAGGTCGTGCCCGGAACGCCGACGGAGGACATACCTGCCGCTTCGCTTCCCGGGCAGTGGTCGGAGCTGCTCGCCGCGTTGCACGGGGTCGCTCCGCCCCCACGGCCGCCGCGTCTGCTGCGCGGCCGGTGCGAGGAGGCGTTCGCCCGTGTCGGCAGGCGGCTGTCCGAGCCTGCGATCAGTGCACGTATGGATGTCACCGCGTGGGACAGGGCCGTCCAGCGGTGTGAGCGGCTGCTGGACACGGAAGCGACAACCGTGTTGCTCCACGGCGACCTGCACCTGGGCAACGTGCTCGACGGTGGCGCGAAGCGCGGTCTGATGGCCATCGATCCGAAGGCATGTGTGGGTGATCCATGCTTCGACGCTGTGGACTACGTCGTGGCCGGCGCCGGGCTGGAGGGCGTCGAGACCCGCTGCGGGCGCGTGGCGGCGGCGTGCGGGCTCGACGGCGGCCGGCTCCACGCCTGGAGCCAGGTGATCGCCCCGTTCGCGGCCGTCGCCCACCTCGGTAACGGTGGTGAGGAGCCGGTGATCGATGAACTGCTCGCGTTGGCCCGGTGAGAACACCTGGATGAGACCGCTCAGCCTTCGATGAGACAGGACACCGGGCGCGAGCGCGTCCCCGGGTCGGTTCATGGGTGCTCACCGGCGTTCACCGGTAAGGGTGACCGCCGGCCGGAAGGGCCCCGGGGGGCGGCGTTCCGCGTTAGACCTGAGGCCATGAGCATGTGCGTGGACGCGACCGACGGCCCCGGAACGGACGACGGCCGGGCCCGAACCGGCCCCGGTCACCTCCGAGTTCGGAACTGAGCCGCCCCGACCCCCGCGATACTGCTGCCATGGACCCGCACCTGCTCCGCACGTTCGTCTCCGTGGCCCGCTGCGGATCCTTCTCCGATGCCGCCCATGAGCTGGGCCTCACCCCGGCGGCCGTCTCCGAGCACATCGCGTCCCTCGAAGCGGATCTGCGCACGTCACTGCTGACCCGGCGGCCGGTCATGCTCACCAGCGCGGGCGCACGGCTGCTGGAACACGCCGGTCCGCTGCTGCTGCGGCTGGACGCGGCGCGGGCCGATGTCGAGCGGCTGTCGGGGGCCGGCGCCGCCCGGCTGGTGGTGGGGGCCTCGCCGCTGGCGATGACCCCGCGAATCGCCGCGGCCCTGGACCGGGTGCGCCAGGCGCATCCGGCCATCCGGGTCTCGCTGCGGATCCTCGGCCGCCGGGAGATCCCGGCGGCGGTGGCGTCCGGGGCGCTGGACCTGGGGCTGGTCGACGGCCCGACCACCCCCGCCGACGCCCTGCCGCTGCCCGAGGTGGGTCCGCTCACCGCGGTCACGGTCGCGGAGGCCCCGCTGGTGGTGGCCCTGCCCACCGGCCACCCGCTGGCCCGCCGGCTCGGCCTGCGGCTGGCCGACCTCGCCGAGGCCCACTGGCTGGACGCCCCGGACGCCGCCATGCCGCTGGCGCGGCTGCGCGCGATGAGCCGGAGCAGCGGCTTCCGCGCCTCGCTGACGTACGAGGGCACCGATGTACGCGGCCTCGTCGCCCTCACCGCCACGGGCCACGGCCTGGCCCTCCTCCCCCACCCGGCCACCAAGGGCGCCCCCGGCATCGTCACGGCCCCCCTGATCGCCCCCCGCCTGGTCCACCGCACCGAACTCCTCCACGGCCCCGCGGTCGACGGCCCGGCCCGGACGCTGGCGGCGGTGGTGACGGGGGACCGTCACCGGTACGGGTGACTACCGGCATATTTGCCCAAGCCCGTGGAGGATTGCGATAGACCTTGCTCAGTCGTCATGTCGCAGCTACGCCGCCAGGTGGAGGACCGATGAGCGCGCGACCCCATTCGGAAACGGCTTCGTATGTGGCCGACGACCCCGAAATTGCGTTGAAGTACGCGATCCAGCACATCCGGGGGGATGACCGGGTGCAGATCGTGGAGGGGGTCATCGAGCAGTCGTCACCGACATGGGACCACGAGAACGCCGCCGGCGTGATCCGCGAACAGATCGGGCCGGTCATGCGCAAGCTCGCTGGACACCTCCGAACTCTGATGAGCGGCCGCCGCCCGCGAGGCGGGCGGCGGACCGGAATGGCACTCGCCACCGAGCGGAACCCACCCGGACGGCCGTCACTCCTTCGCCCCCTCCGGTCGCGTGCGCATCTCATATGTGAGATAGCCTCTTCTGCATGACTGACGACTACCTCTCCCGTATCGGCAAGCTCATCCGTGACGCCCGCCAACACCGAGGCTGGACCCAGTCCCAGCTCGCGGAGGCGCTCGGCACAAGCCAGAGTGCGGTCAACCGCATTGAGCGGGGAAACCAGAACATCAGCCTTGAGATGATCGCCAGGATCGGCGAGGCCCTGGACAGTGAGATCGTCTCCCTCGGCTACGCGGGCCCGATGCACCTTCGGGTGGTCGGCGGCCGCCGGCTGTCCGGTGCCATCGACGTCAAGACGAGCAAGAACGCGTGTGTGGCGCTGCTGTGCGCCACGCTTCTCAACGCGGGCCGTACGACACTGCGGAGAGTCGCCAGGATCGAGGAGGTCTATCGCATCCTCGAGGTTCTGGGCAGCATCGGTGTCCGCACCCGCTGGATCAACGACGGCGCCGATCTGGAGATCGTGCCGCCCGCCGAGTTGGACCTCGACGCCATGGACACCGAGGCAGCGCGCCGGACGCGCAGCGTCATCATGTTCCTCGGTCCGCTGCTGCACCGGATGAACCACTTCCGGATCCCCTACGCGGGCGGTTGTGACCTCGGCACCCGCACCGTTCAGCCGCATATGACGGCCTTGCGCCACTTCGGCCTCGAAGTGACCGCCACCGACGGGATGTACCACTCGGCGGTCGATCGCTCGGTCGCCCCCACCCGCCCCATCGTGCTGACCGAACGGGGCGACACCGTCACCGAGAACGCGCTGCTGGCGGCCGCCCGGCACGACGGTGTCACGGTGATCCGCAACGCCTCGTCCAACTACATGGTCCAGGATCTCTGCTTCTTCCTGGAGGAGTTGGGCGTCAAGGTCGAGGGCGTGGGCACCACGACGCTGACCGTCCACGGCGTCGCCCATATCGACCGTGATGTCGACTACTCGCCCTCCGAGGACCCGGTCGAGGCGATGAGCCTGCTGGCCGCCGCCGTCATCACCGAGTCGGAGCTGACGATCCGCCGGGTGCCGGTGGAGTTCCTGGAGATCGAGCTGGCCGTCCTGGAGGAGATGGGGCTGGACCACGAGCGCGGCCGGGAGTACGCGGCGGACAACGGCCGCACCCGGCTGGTCGACCTGACCGTGCGGCCGTCGAAGCTGCAGGCCCCTATCGACAAGATCCACCCGATGCCGTTCCCCGGCATCAACATCGACAACGTGCCCTTCTTCGCGGCGATCGCGGCCGTCGCCCAGGGCTCGACGCTGATCCACGACTGGGTCTACGACAACCGCGCGATCTACCTCACCGAGCTCAACCGGCTCGGCGCCCACGTCAAACTGCTCGACCCGCACCGCGTCCTGGTCGAGGGCCCGACCCGCTGGCGCTCCGCCGAGATGATGTGCCCGCCCGCCCTGCGCCCCGCGGTGGTCGTCCTGCTGGCGATGATGGCCGCGCCGGGCACCTCGGTCCTGCGCAATGTGTACGTCATCAACCGGGGTTACGAGGACCTGGCGGAGCGGCTGAACTCGATCGGCGCCCAGATCGAGACCTTCCGCGACATCTGACGCCGCGCCTGCCGCCGCACCCTGTCCGATCTGCGAGGCAGCACGTCAGGATGAGGTGTGGCGGCGGCCGCCGTGGGACCTTCTTGCCGGAGATGAACTCGCCTGCTGGGGTTGGTCGCGCGGCGAGGGTCAGGAGGACGGCCCTGGCGTCCCGGCCGATGAGCGACCGGCCGATGAGCCACCGGCCGACGGGCCACCCTCCGCGAGCTGAGCCCGCACCCCGCGAGGCACCCGCACGCCGTGACTGCGCAGGTTGCCGATGAATCGGGCGACGAGCGGATCCGGTTCCCCGGACGTCACCGCCACCAGCTGCCTGATCCACCGCGGCGAGAACGGCCGCACGGCACCCGGAAAGCCGTCGCTGACCGCGCTCACGGGGCATACGGCGATTCCCAGACCGGCAGCCGCGAGCTGTGGTGCCGCGGTCGTCACCGATGTCCTCATCACCGGCTCCAGGCGGACTCCGGCGCGGGCGAAGGACTGGTCGAGCCAGGCGCTGAGGCCGTTGTCCGGTGCGAAGTGAACCAGCGGCGCCCCTTGGAGATCCTCAAGGCGTACGGCCGATTGCCGGGCCAGCGGATGGCCGCTGGTCGTCGCCAGCACGATCTCTTCCTCGGCGACGGCGGTAATCGTGAAGCGGTCGGACGAGGGAGTGGGCAACAGGGCGACATCGGCTTCGTCGGAGTCGACGAGGCCGAGTGCCTCGTCCATCGACGTGGACTCGCGCAAGGTGATCGCCACGTCTGGGTAGCGGCGGTCCCACTGGCGAATGACCGGGGCGAGCAGCGCCACGCTGAGGCTCTGCGCACTGACCAGCCGCAGCACCCCTCCGGCCGCCTGCCCCGCCGCACGCGCCGACCTCACCGCGGAGGCGGCCGCCTCGATCGCCCGTCTGGCATCCGCGACAGCGGCACGCCCCGCGGGAGTGAGCTTGACCCCCCGTGGTTCACGTCGAAGCAGGATCGTTCCGGCCTCGCGTTCCAGGGAGGCGATCTGGTGAGAGACAGCGGGCTGCGACGAATGCAGGAGCAGGGCGGCCTGCGTGATCGATCCGGAGTCCGCGACCGCGACAAGGCACTCCAACGCCCGAAGGGTAGCCATATATCAATCTTATCGCAGGGGCTTCAAGCATGAATGACCTCGATGTAGCGCTCCCTCTCCTGACATGAGGGAGATTTATGGCAACCCGTATTTTTATCGATGATCCGACGGGAAGGACCCGCACTCCCTGGCTGTTGGACTGGCCGACGAGGACGGGTGCACCGCCTGTCCTGCGCACTATGCGTGGAGCACTCGATGCCGTATTCATTGAAGGACAAACGCGTTCTGATCGTGGGAGGCAGCTCGGACATCGCCGCTGCCCTGGCCACCGACCTCCTCCAGGAGGGTGCGCGGGTCACGCTCGCGGGCCGGAACATCGAGAAGACGACCGTCGCGGCGAAGGCCATCGGGGACGCCGTCCGGCCTATGACACTCGACCTTTCGGACGAGGAGTCGATCCAGGCAGCCGCGGATCAGGTCAGGACCGCCGGCGGACTCGACCATCTCGTCAGCGTCGCCACGGAGCGGAGCAACGGGCCGGTCGCCTCCCTTGAGCGCCGCGCGCTGCTCGCGGCCTTCGACGCCAAGGTCGTGGGCCCGATCCTGCTGGCCAAGCACTTCGCCCAGTTGATCGCCGAGAAGGGGTCGCTGCTGTTCTTCTCCGGCCTGGCCGCGTGGCGCCCCTCGCCGGGACTCGTCGCGATGGCGGCCACCAACGGCAGCGTGAGCACGCTCGCGTCCGCCCTCGCGGTCGAATTGGCGCCCACGCGTGTCAACGCCATCTCCCCCGGCGTGATCGACACCAGCAACTGGGACACCGCGGTCCCCGACAAGCGGGAGTGGTTCCGGCAGATCGCAACCTCCGCGCCGGTGGGCCGGGTCGGGGATCCCTCCGACGTCTCGGCCGCCGCCCACGTGTTGCTGGTCAACCCGTACATCACCGGCGAGACCCTCCATGTGGACGGCGGAGCGCGCTGGTCCTGAACCCGGCAGAAGCAGCACAAGCGAAGAGCGGCAACAAGGAAAGAGCACTCTCACCATGAGCGACATCAGCATCATCGGCCTGGGCCACATGGCCCGCGTCCTCGCCGCCCGCGCGCTCGATGGCGGCAACGCCGTCGAGGTCATCGGCCGTGACGCGGCCAAGACCGCCGACGTGGTCGGCGCGCTCGGCCACGGCGCCACGGCGGGAAAGATCGGCGCCGCCCCGGCCGGGGACATCGTCATCCTCGCCGTGCCCTACGCCAGCGCCGCGCCGGTCGTCAGCCAGTACGGGGACGCACTGGCCGGCAAGGTCATCGTCGACATCACCAACCCGTTCAACCCGACTGCCACCGGGTTGGCCACCCCTGACGGCACCTCCGTCGCGCAGCAGATCGCCGAGGCCGCCCCCGAGAGCGCCCATGTCGTCAAGGCGTTCAACACCATCTTCGGCCATGTCCTGGCCGAGGACCGCCCGCTGGACGTGTTCATGGCCGGCGACGACGCGCAGGCCAAGGCGAGCGTGTCGGCGTTCATCAAGAGCATCGGACTGTGCCCGCTGGACACCGGCGACCTGAAGATGGCGCAGTGGCTGGAGGGAGCGGGCCTGCTGATGATGGGCCTGGGCCGCTATGGCGTGGGGAACTACGGCTTCTCGCTCGGCGTCAGCATTCCCGGCTGAGCGCATCTGCGCCCGCCACTGCCGCGCATCCGGCGTGTGACGCCATCCTGGCCTGCCAGGCTCCCGCTTGCCAGGCCGGGATGGCGGGCGGCCCGCGCACCATCCCGTCCATGGACAACACCGTGAGGTTGTCCGGTCAGCCCAGCGACGCGCTCGCCGCACGCAGTTCGTCCAGGGCCGCCAGGGCGTACCCGGCGAGCTCGTCCTTGCCGTCACGGTCGCCCTCCGACCATTCGGCGTACCCCCGCTTGAAGGCGAGAAGGCCCAGCTCGCCCGCGAGAGCCGCGGTCGGATCGGGTACGCCGCGGGCGACCAGAGCGGTGGTCATCGCGGCCGCGAGGCTGACGCTTTTGAGGGCGTCACGCTCCTGAAGCTCGGCGCTGGAGGCGACAGCCGCCTTCAGACGAGGGGCGAAGTCCCGATTGACGGGGCCCATCGCGGTCGAGGCGCGCTCGAGACCGGCGGCGACCGCCTCCAGCGGGCTGGCGTCATCGGGCGCCTCGGCGATCCCCTCGGCCAGCAGCCGGCTCAGCGTCTCCTGTCCGGCCACCAGCAGCTCGCGCTTGTCGGGGAAGTGCCGGAAGAACGTGCTCTTGGTGACCCCGGCGCGCTCGGCGATCTGCGCGACCGTCGTGGCGTCGTACCCCTGCTCGGTGAACAGGTCGACGGCAGCCACGACGAGGCGTTCGCGCGCCCCTGGTTCCCATCTGCCCATGGGCCCATCATAGGTGACGGGACTCTTGTCCCATCACTCGGCTATAGTGATGGGACAAGAGTCCCATCACTTGCGGGAGAACATCCATGCGCGTCTTCGTCACCGGTGGCACCGGCCTGATCGGCTCCGCCGTCGTCGCCGAACTGCTCGGCAACGGCCACACCGTCCTCACACTCGCCCGCTCCGACGCGTCCGCACGGGCCGCCGAAGCGGCCGGCGCCGAGCCGCTCCGAGGAGCTCTCGCCGACCTGGACGCCCTTCGCGCCGGCGTCGCGCAGACCGACGGGGTGATCCACCTCGCCTTCGCCAACGACTTCAGCAGCCCTGACGCCCTCGCGAAGGCGGTCGCCGAGGAAAGCGCCGCCATCGCGACCCTCGGCGAGGAACTCGTCGGCAGCGACCGCCCCTTCGTCACCGCCTCGGGTACACCCCATGTGCCGGGCCGCGCCTCCACCGAGGCCGACCCCGCCATGACCGATGGGCCGGTCGGCGGTCGCGGTCGCGCGGTCACGGCGGCCCTGGGCCTGGCCTCGCGCGGGGTCCGGAGCGCGGCCGTACGCCTGCCGCGCACGGTTCACAACCAGGGCACCGGCGGGTTCGCCGGGTTGCTGACCGACATCGCACGCCGGACCGGAATATCCGGCTACCCAGGAGACGGCGCGCAGCGCTGGCCGGCCGTGCACGCGCTCGACGCGGCGGTCCTCTTCCGGCTCGCCCTGGAGCGGGCGCCGGCCGGTAGCTCCTGGCACGCCGTGGCCGACGAGGGAGACAAGGTGCGTGACATCGCCGCGGTCATCGGCCGACGGCTGGACGTGCCGGTCGAGTCGGTGTCATCGGAGACCTACGGCCCCCTCGGCCCGATCTTCGCGACCGACCAGCCCTCGTCCAGCACCCACACCCGAGAGGCGCTCGGCTGGGAGCCGAAGCATCCGTCCCTTCTGGAGGACCTGGAGAACATCCAGCCCTGACCGGCGGCCGGTAGGACCGGCCACGCCCGCTGCCGGCGCTCGCGCCGGCAGCGGAAGACCCTCACTTCCGGACCCTGGTGACCCGGCCCCTACCGCCGGCATCCGTCGAGCAGCAGCCGAATGGTGAGACGCACGTCGTAATTCGGATCGACCCTCTCTCCGCCCGCGCAGATGTCGCCGATCGCACGGATCAACTGGTAGGGGGCGACGTCAGCCGTGACCTCGCCCGCGTCCCGGGCGGCGTGGAGGATCTCGGCGAGAGCCGGCACGAGTCGCTCGATGAACAGCGCGTGCAGGGCGGTGAAGCCGTCGGGATCGTTGCGCATGGCGGCGGCCAGCCCATGCTTGGTCGCCAGGAAGTCCACGAAGAGCTCCACCCATTGACGCAGCGCGGCGAACGGTGACGTCGCCGTCGCGAGCAGGGAGGGCCCGGCTTCGGCGCAGGTGTCGACCTGGTGCCGATACACGGCCACGACGAGGTCCGCGCGCGTGGGGAAGTGCCGGTAGATCGTGCCCATGCCGACGCCCGCCGCGGCGGCGATCCGGCGCACCGGCGCGTCCACTCCATCCGTGACGAACACCGACGCCGCGGCATCGAGCAGAGCCTTCTCGTTCCGCCGGGCGTCCGCGCGCTTGGCCGAGCTCGGGGTGGCCGGCATCGGCTTGTCGCCTTCACTCACGGGGGGCGCTCCTGTCCTACGACCGCACTTGCCAAGCGGAACACCGCTCCGTATATTCGGAACGTCGCTCCGCTTAACCGCGTATCCGGTGGCTCATGTCGCCGGACCTGCACCGGCGACGCATGTATTCCCCCATGGACACGGCGCTCATCGCAACCGAAAGGCAGCTCCGCATGCCCGCACCCGATACGGCCGCCCCGCGCGCCGTTCCCGCCTCGACCACCGCGATCATCAGCGTCAAGCCGGTCGTCCTGCCCGCACCGGAGCGCGGCGACGACCTGCGGGTGCGCGTGTCAGCCCCCGCCTCCGGCAGCGACCTCCCGATCGTCGTACTCGCTCATGGCTTCGGCCTGTCGATGTCCTCGTACGACCCGCTCGTCGATTTCTGGGCCGCCAACGGCTTCGTCGTCCTGCAGCCCACCTTCCTCGATTCGCTGACCCTCGGCATCACCCCTGCCGATCCGCGATACCCCGACATCTGGCGCATCCGGGTCCAGGACGTCGAGCGCGTACTCGACGAACTCGACCACATCGTCGCCGCGGTCCCCGGCCTCGGTGACCGCGTCGACAGCGACCGCATCGCCGTCGCGGGGCACTCCTGGGGCGGACAGACCGTCAGCATGCTTCTCGGCGCGCGCGTTGTCGGCGCGGACGGGCAGCCCGGCCCCGACAAGACCGATACCCGTGTGAAAGCCGGCGTGCTCCTCGCGACGACGGGCATCGGCGGCGACGCCTTGACGCCGTTCGCCGCGGAGAACTTCTCCTTCATGAGCCCCGACTTCGACCGCCTGACCACGCCGGCTCTGGTGGTCGCGGGCGACCACGACCAGTCCCTCCTCTCGACGCGCGGCCCCGACTGGTTCACCGACGTGTACAGGTACAGCCCCGGGGCCCAGAGCCTGCTCACCCTGTTCGGGGCCGAGCACTCGCTCGGCGGGATCCACGCCTACGGCGCCAAGGACACCACGGACGAGAGCCCCGAGCGCGTCGCTCTGATCCAGAAGGCTTCGTGGGCCTACCTCCGTAGCGCTCTCGGGATCGACGACAGGGAATGGAAGCAGGTGCGGACCGAACTCGCGGAGGCCGCCGACCCGATCGGGCGCATCGACGACAAGTAGACCGTAAGGAGACCGCAAGGAGACCCATCATCGACGAAGGCCGCCGCACACGATGACCTGTGCGGCGGCCTTTGCGATCCGCCTGCCCTGGCGGGGGTGCCATCGACCGCTCAAGGGGGAGTCATCACACATACGAAGGTCAAAGTCCGGGCGACAGAGGAATCAATCCACAGCCCCACCAGTTGACATGCATTGAATCTCCAGAATGCCCAAGAAGGAGGAACAACCGATGTATGACAAGGTGAATTGGCCCGAGCGGTATGACCCGATGGCATCAGCTATCTACGCGCTCAACGACATCGACGTGAAGGCGCCGCCCGAAGTGGTGTGGAAGCTGCTCGTCGACGCCGAGAACTGGTCGAGCTACTTTCCTCCCGAGGATCAGGTCAAAATCCTTGGCGGTGAGCTGGAACTGGCGCTCGGAACCCAGTACAGCCGGGTGACGGTTGGCTTTCCCATGAGTCTGAGGGTGACGGAGCACAAGCCCTTCAGCAGGCTCTCGTGGGAGACATTCGTCGACGGTGACGAAACCGGCTCAAGTGCGTACCACGGCTGGGTCATCACGCCCACGGACGACGGTTGTCACGTGCTGAGCGAGGAAACGCAGCAGGGCCCCTTCTTCCTCGAGGAGCTCGGGCGCAAGAATCCCGGTGCGCTCTATCGTTATCACCAGGACTGGGTCGAATGCCTCGCCCGCGCCGCAGAGGCGGAGGCGGCGCCTCGCCCCGCATAACGTGTATGGGCAGAACCGAGGCCCTCTGAACCGTAGCGGTTCAGAGGGCCTCGGTATTGAAATGCTGATCAGGAACGTCCGACGGCGTACCCAGGATCGGTCGCTACCTTGGCGAGCGCCGCAAGAAGCTCCTCGTGGGTGCGCCAATAGACGTCGGGGGCCGGCTTCGCCATTTCGATCCAGTGCGGGCCCTGCATCGTCTCTTCCGTCCAAAGGTGGCATCCCTTGGAAGTGGGGGTGATGATCCAGGCATGGTGGGCCTTGGATTCTTCCGAAACCTTCGGGTAACCACCCCAGGCGATGCGCGACACAGGCTCAAACTCCTGTACCGACGCGAAGACGTCTTGTCCGGCCAGGTTGGTTTCGAACCGTGTGCCAAGGCGCAGTGACTCGTGGCCGTCAAGCAGCTGGACATGCTCGACGCCCGGGTAGAAGCTGGGCCAAGCCTTGGGGTCCACGAGCAGGGACCAAATCCTTTCCGGAGACGCTTCGACCTCGAGCTCGTTGGTGAAGTGGATCGGTGAGCGGCTGGGAACCATGGTCTCGGGCCAATTGATAGCTTCGAACATATCGCACTCCAAATAACCGGCTTCCGTTCGCCGGATCTGCTGTACCGAAAATTCAGGCGCGCCGTGGCCAGTGCGGGAAAGCGTGTGGTCGGCCCGCGACGGGCGCCGTGTGTGGCAGTTTCACGCGCCGTCGGCGGCCACCGACTTCCGGACGGCGTCCAGACCGGCGGCATGGGAAACCATGGGCTGGTAATCGAGTTCGGCCACGGCTTTGTCCGTCCGCAGAATGCACGACTGCCCGAGGAACCACCGGGCGGGAACGGGGACCTCGTGGACGGCGGTCTCGGCGTCCAGGTCGGGGATCGGCGTATCGACGCCATAGATCCCGAACAACGTCTCCATGAACTCGCGCAGGATGACACGGTGCTGGTCGGTGATGAAGTAGACCTGACCCGGCCGGCCGCGCAGCCATCCGAGGATGAGGCCCTCGACGGCGTTGTCGACAAAGGTGACGTCGGTCGTGTACCGGGCTCCGTCGATCCAGGCGAACTCTCCCGCCCTCGCCGCGGCTACCAGGCCCTCGATGAGGATGCTGCCGGGACCCCAGACGAACCTGGGGCGGATCGACACCGTGGCGAAGCCGGGGGTGTTCGCATCGAGCACGATCTTCTCGGCGGCGGCCTTCGCCGCGCAGTAGGCGGCTGGCGAGTCCGGTCGCAGCGGCGCGGTTTCATCGACGTCGACGAGCGGGTCGCCGGCCAGGAGGGCTGCCTCGCTCCCGCAGTGGACGAACCGAGGCACCTGCGCGTGGCGGGCCGCGTCGACGGCTGCCTGGGTGCCGCGGACCGATACATGTTCATGACGCGCACGGTCAGCGGTGATATCCGTCTCGGCAGCGAGGTGGAACACCACGTCGCTGCCCGTCACCTCATTCCGCCACGTGGCCGGGTCGGTCAACTCGCCGCGTACAGGCTCCGCGCCCAGCGCGGACACCTTCGCGGCCGACGCCTCGCTTCTGACCAGAACACGGACCGTGTGCCCCTCGTCGCGGAGCCGGCGTACCAGCACCTGGCCGATGAACCCCGAACCGCCCGTGATGAACGCCTGTGCCATGAGTCTCTCCCTCGCCTCGTGCGAGCCTCCTCGCTCGCCTCGGGCGAGAAGGTCTCGTGGGGTGAAGCGACCAGGGATCTCAAGGTCTTCCCTCAATCTCATTTATGTTTCGAATGCTTGCGATAAAAATTATGGATGTCGCTGCCTCGGGCGCGGCAGCGGCTCCCGGAAGGCCGGCGCTCACCGGAGGGCTGTTTGAATAAATTAGGAATAATTCTTGACAGGGTTTCGGCCGCGGGCCACAGTCATCGCCGTGACGCCGCCGACGCCCGTCCGAGGGCGGCCGCGTCATATCTCCTCCTGCTTCCCAACCCTCCGGAGAGGCACGTGACTTCACACCCGCCCGCGCACAGACCCCGCCACCGAACGCTGACCCGCGGCGCCGTCGCGACCGCGACCGCCCTGGTCCTGGCCACGACCGCGGCTCCCATGGCCATGGCCTCCCCCGCCGTGGACCAGGGGGCGCCCGACTACTACGACAGCGGGCTCGCCCCGACGCCCTATATGGGGTGGAACACCTACTACGGACTGGGGGCGCCCACCGAGAAGGAGGTGCGCGCGGTCGCCGACCGGCTCGTCAGCAGCGGGCTGCGCGACAGCGGGTACGACATCGTGTGGCTGGACGGCGGCTGGCAGGCCGACAACCCCCGGGACGCGCAGGGACGGTTGGCGGCCCATCCGGACCGGTTCCCCTCCGGCATCCCGGCCCTCGTCTCCTACCTGCATCAACGCGGTCTGCGGGCCGGGATCTACACCGACGCGGGCACCTACGACGGCGGCAAGAGCTGCGGCCTCGGCAGCCGTGGCCACTACACCGAGGACGCACGGCAGTTCGCCCAGTGGAAGGTCGACGCGATCAAGGTCGACTTCCTGTGCGGCATCAGCGAGAAGCTCGACCCGGGACCGGCGTTCAAGGAGTTCAGCGACGCGGTCGCGAAGTCCGGACGCCGGATGCTGCTGAATCTGTGCAACCCGCTCACCGATGACTGGGGCCTCCCGCACACCCCCGAGCAGGACGCGCACAACACCTACGCCTACGCCCCGACGGCCGCGGACTCCTGGCGCACCGGCACCGATATCGCCTGGGGCACCCCGAGCCCCGGCCAGTGGCCCAATGTGCTGCGCAATATGGACGCCAACGCCTGGCACCCCGAGGCCCAGGGGCCCGGCCACTACAACGACCCGGACTATCTGATCCCGATGCGCCGCATGACCGACGGGTCGTACGAGTTGTCGGAGGAGGAGTCCACCACGCAGTTCGTGATGTGGGCCGAGATGGGCTCCCCGCTCGTCCTGGGCTCCGATCCCCGTACCCTGTCCGACTCGATGCTCCGGACGCTGCGCAACCCGGAGATCATCGCCGTCGACCAGGACCCGCTGGCCGTCCAGGGCGTGCGGGTGGCCACCGACTCCGTCGGCGATGTCTACAGCAAGGTCCTCTCGGGTCATGGCCGGCGTGCGGTCGTCCTGCTCAACCGCTCGGACCAGCCCGTCGAGCGCACCGTGAACTTCTCCGATGCGGCGCTGGGCGGCGCGGTCGCGGTCCGTGACCTGCGGGCCCGTGCCGACCGCGGAACGCACACCGGGTCGTACACCGTCGAGGTACCGGCGCATGGCACCGCGCTCCTCAGGCTCACCGGCGAGGACGCCCTCCCCGGCGCCGACCTGGGCGCGAAGGCCACGGCGAGCCCGGCCGTCGTACGGGACGGCGAGGCGCTGACCACGTTCTTCCGGGGGCCGGGCGGCTCGCTCGTCCAGCAGGCGGATGGCAGGACGCGGGACCTCGGCGGCCCGGCGCACGAGAAGATCCTCGGCCAGCCCGCCGCGTACGCCTCGGCGGACGGGCGGATCGACGTCTTCGTGCGGGGTGCCGACTCCCGGGCGTACCGGCGGGTGTTCTCGCACGGGCGCTGGGGCGGCTGGCAGGACCTCGGCGGGAAGCTGACCGACGCCCCTTCGGTGGCGTTCACCGACCCCGCCCACTGGACGCTGTTCGCGCGCGGCGCCGACGGGCGGATCGCGCAGCGGGGGCCGTCGTCCGGCTGGTCGTCGCTCGGCGCGCCGGGCGATCGGCCGACGTACGGCAGGCCGTCGGCGGTCGTGGACGCCCAGGGCACCGTTCAACTGGCCGTACGCACCGCCGCCGACGAGGTGTGGACGCGGTCGCGGGATGCCTCCGGGCAGTGGTCGGCGTGGAGTTCGCTCGGCGGAACCGTCAGCGGCAGTCCGACGCTGGTCGCCGTCGGCGACGCGGTGGTGCTGTTCGCGCGGGGCGGCGACTACACGCTCTGGCAGCAGCGGTACGAGAACGGCGCCTGGCAGAGCTGGAGCAAGCGGCAGGAGTTCCCCAGCGCCGCGTTCGACGGTGCGCTCGGGGCGGTCGCGGGCCAGGACGGTGTGATCGACGCCGTGTACCGCGGGGTCGACGGTTCGGTGCACCGAACCCAATTCAAATAAATTAGGTATTAATCTTGACGTGGTGCGAGCGCCACGCGAACCTGGATCCGCCGCGAGCGGGGGCCCGGCGGGCAGCAAGCAGCCGGGCCCGCCGAGTGGATCCACAAGGAGCACTCCATGACGAACCAACTCCCCAGCCGACGACTGCTTCTCGCCGGCCTCGGCGCCGCCGGGACGACAGCGCTGCTCAGCGGCTGTGTCACCGCCAGTTCCTCCGGCAAGGGCTCCTCCGGGGGCGGCGCGGTGACCCTCCAGTCCAACCTCTCCGCCCCGCAGGCGAAGGCGGCCATGGAGGACCTCGCCGCCGCCTACGCCAAGCAGGGCTCGGGGCGCGCGAGCCTCAACACGGTCGCCGCCGAGACCTTCCGCACCCAGTTGCCGACGTATCTGACCTCGGCCAATCCGCCGGACGTGCTCACCTGGTACCCCGGCTCGGTGGCGGAGGCCTACGCGAAGAAGAACCTGCTGCTCGACCTCAGCGAGGTGTGGGCCTCCCCCGATCTGGGGCGCTACTCCACGGCGCTGAACAAGCTGTGCACCGCGGCCTCCGGCAAGAAGGTCTTCGTCCCCACCACCTACTACTGGTGGGGCATGTTCTACCGGAAGTCCAACTTCGCCAAGTGGGGCGTGAGCGAGCCGAAGAGCTGGGACGACTTCCTCGACCTGTGCGACAAGCTCAAGTCCAAGGGCGTCGCCCCGATCGGGCTGGGCGCGGGCGGCAACACCACCTGGGTGGCGTCCGCCTGGTTCGACTACCTGAACATACGGATCAACGGCGCCCCCTACCACCGCGAGCTCCTGGCCGGGAAGCACCGCTTCGACGACCCCAAGGTGCACAAGGTCTTCGACCGCTGGCGGGAGGTGCTGCCGTACTTCGACCCCAACGGCACCGCCGTGGCCTTCCAGGACGCCACGACCGCCCTGCTCAACGGCCGCAGCGGCATGATGCTCATCGGCACCTTCTTCGCCGACGCGGTGCCGAAGAGCGCCCTCGACGACATCGACTTCTTCCGCTTCCCGGTCATCGACCCCAAGGTCCCGCTCGCCGAGGAGGCGCCCACCGACGGGTACTTCGCCAGCGCCCGCACCGGACGCCGGGACGAGGTCTTCGACCTGCTGCGCTACCTCGCCACGGCCGAGGCGCAGGAGATCTACATCAAGGGCTCCTCGGGCACCGCCCTGCCCTGCCACCCCGATGCCAAGGACTCCGGAACGCCACTGGTGAAGAAGGGCCGCAAGCACATCGAGGAGGCCGCCGAGATCACCCAGTTCTTCAACCGCGACTCCAGCGACGCCCTCCAGCCCGCGACGGACACCGCGCTGACCAAGTTCATCGCCAAGCCGAAGAGCGTCGGATCGATCCTCACCAACTGGCAGCGCGACGCCGAGAAGATCTGGCGGGCCTGACGTGGCCGTCCTCACCGCCCCCGAACGCACCTCCCCGGCCCCGCCGCCGCCCCGCGGCAGGCGGGCCCGGGGCGCCCGGCGCACACCCCCGCTGGTGCTCGCCTTCCTCCTCGTCCCGCTGCTCGCCGAGGCCGTCTGGGTCTTCTGGCCCGCGCTCCAGGGCTTCTACCTCGCCCTGACCAACTGGGACGGCGTGTCGGCGCCCGAGTTCGTGGGCCTCGGCAACTTCCGCGAGATGGCCCACGACGAGGTCTTCCGTACCGCCGCCGTCGACACCGTGCTGTGGCTGGTGCTGTTCGGCGGGCTGTCCGCGCTCCTCGGCCTCGGCGCGGCGCTCCTCCTCCAGCAGGAGCGCCGCGGCGTCGCTTTCTACCGCGCCGCCCTGTTCCTGCCGGTCGTGTTCTCCCTGGTCGCCACCGCCCTGGTCTGGCAGGCCATCTACCAGCCCGACGGCGTCCTGAACCAGCTCCTGGAATCGGTCGGCCTCGACAGCCTGCGCCACGCCTGGCTCGCCGACCAGGACACCGCCCTGTACGCGGTGATCGTGCCCGCGCTATGGCGCCAGGTCGGCTATGTGATGGTGCTGTACCTCGCCGGGCTCAAGGGCATCGACCCGGCCCTGTACGAGGCGGCCAAGGTCGACGGCGCCGGGCCCTGGCAGCGCTTCCGCTATGTGACGCTGCCGCAGCTGCGCAGTGTCAACGCCGTCGTCCTGTCCGTGATCATCATCGACTCGCTGCGCTCCTTCGACGTCGTGTGGTCGCTGACCCGGGGCGGTCCCTACCACTCGTCCGAACTGCTGAGCACCTACATGTACTCCACCGCTTTCCAGTCCCTGCGGCTGGGATACGGCTCCGCGCTGGCGGTCGTCATCTTCGTCCTTGCCTTCGGCGTCATCGCCTCCTACCTCGTGCGCGCCTTCCGGGAGGCCGACTGATGTCCGCCACCTCCACCGCCGTGCGCCGCAAGCGCGCCGCGACCGCCGGATTCCACCTGGGCGCCGGTGCGCTGGCCGTTCTGTGGCTGCTGCCCATCGCCCTGGTCCTGGTGACCAGCCTGCGCTCCTTCGACGACATCGCCGTCCACGGCCTGGGCAGTTGGCCCCGCTCCTTCACCCTCGACAACTTCCGTCAGGCCTGGGTCGACGGCGGCCAGCAGCGGGCCCTGATCAACAGCCTGGTCGTCACCATTCCGTGCGTGCTGGTGACGCTGACCCTGGCCGCCATGGCCGCGTTCGCCCTCAGCCGCTACGAGGTGCCCTTCCGCCGCTCCCTGTTGCTGCTCATGCTCGGCGGCAACCTGCTCCCGCCACAGATCCTGCTCATCCCCGTGTCCAAGCTGAGCGAGCTGATGGGCGTCTACGACACGCTTCCCGCGCTCATCGGGGTGCAGATCGGCTTCGGCGTCGGCTTCTACGTCTTCGTTCTGCACGGCTTCATGCGGGCGATCCCGGTCGAGATCCAGCAGGCCGCCGTCATCGACGGCGCCGGTCCCTGGCAGATCTTCTGGCGGATCATCCTGCCGCTCACCCGCCCGGCGCTGGCCGCGCTCAGCGCGCTGTCCTTCACCTGGATCTTCAACGACCTGCTGTGGGCGATCACCGTGCTGCGCAGCGACGCCAAGATGCCCATCACCGGCGCCCTGATCGGGCTGCAGGGCCAGTTCGTGTCGATGTGGAACGTGATCGCGGCCGGGTCCGTCATCGCCGCGGCACCCACCGTGGTCGTCTTCCTCCGCTTCCAGCGCCACTTCGTGGCCGGTCTCAACCTCGGAGCGGTGAAATGACCTCGTACCGGCGCTGGACCCTGCGCACCGAGCACACCTGCTACACCGTCCGCCTCTCCCCCGACGGCCCGTGGGCCGAGCTCGACGCGTGGGGGCCGCCCGGTGTCGAGACCGGCCCGTCCGCGCTGGACTGGTCGAGGCGCACCCACTTCATCACGCCCGCCGATGCCGCGCCCGCCGAGTATCTGCCCTACGGGCTGCGGCCGTTCACCGGGGCCGACCTGGTGGCGGGGCGCCCGGGTGCGGAGCGGGGAGCGTGGTGGGAGTTCGAGGGCGCCGAGGAGGGGCCGGGGACCCTGCGGCTCACCTTCACCGACGACCTGCTCGGCCTGCGTACGGTGCTGTGCTACGCCACGGTGCCCGGCACCGATGTCATCCACCGCTGGACCGAGCTCACCTGCACGGGCGACGAGGAGCTGCGGCTGGAGCGGTTCGACTCGGCCGCCGTGAACGTCCCCGTGACCGCCGGTGCCCGGCTGACCTACCTCACCGGCCAGTGGTCGCAGGAATTCCAGCGCACCCAACTCACCCTGACCAGAGGCGCGTTCACCATGGGCAGCAGCCAGGGCGTGCCCGGGCACGCCTACGCGCCCTGGCTCGCGGTCCAGGACGCCGCGGACCCCGGGGACCCGCCCGCCTATGGCGTGGCCCTGGAGTGGCCCGGCAACTGGCACATCACCGCGGAGGCCGAACCGGGCGGCGCCGTGCGCGTACGCGCCGGTCGCGTACCGCACGAGGGCCTGGTGCGCCTGGCGCCCGGCGACACCCTCACCACACCGCGCCTCGCCTGCGCCTTCAGCGCCGAAGGGCTCGACGGGCTCTCCCGCGTCTGGCACCGCTACGAACGCCATCTGACCGGTGAGCGGCTGCACCGCCCCCGCAAGGTGCTCTACAACTCCTGGGAGGCCACCACCTTCGACGTCGACGCCGCGGCGCAGCTCGAACTGGCGAAGACGGCCGCGGACATCGGGGCCGAGCTGTTCGTCGTGGACGACGGATGGTTCACCGGCCGCGCCGACGACACCGGTGGGCTGGGCGACTGGTATCCGGACCCGGCGGCCTTCCCGTCCGGCTTCGACACGTTCGTGGCCGACGTACGCGCGCTGGGCCTGGACTTCGGCCTGTGGATCGAGCCGGAGGCCGTCAGCCCCGGCAGCAGGCTGTACGCCGACCACCCGGACTGGGTGTACCGGATCGACGGCCGCCCCGCCCGGCTGGTGCGCAACCAGCTCCTGCTCGACCTGGGCCGGACCGATGTCCAGGACTTCGTCATCGCCACCCTGGACCGGCTGCTGACCGGCCATGACATCAGCTACCTCAAGTGGGACATGAACCGGCCGCCGACCGAGCGCGGCCGCCCCGGCGCCGGTCCGGCCGACCGTCTCGACCTGGACGCCCAGCATGTCGCCGGCTATCTGCGCGTCCTGGACCATCTGCGCACCGCCCAGCCCGAGGTCACCGTCGAGGGGTGTGCGGGCGGCGGCGGGCGCATCGACCACGCGACCCTCGCCCGCACCGACGTGGTCTGGCCCAGCGACAACACCGCGCCCCTGGACCGGCTGGCCATCCAGTACGGCTTTCTGCACGCCCATGCCCCGCATGTGATGAGCTCGTGGGTCACCGACGCCCCCGGCGTCTTCGACCCCCGTCCGCGCAGCCTCGCCTTCCGCTTCGTGGGCGCCATGTGCGGAGTCCTCGGCATCGGGGCCGACCTGCGCAAGTGGGACGCCGGGCAGCGCGCCGAGGCCGCCGGCTGGATCGCCCGCTACAAGGAGGTGCGCGATGTCGTCCACCTGGGCGAGGCCCGGCTCCTGGGCAGCCCGCTGGACGCCACCTGCGGCGTCCAGTACGACGGCCCGGACGCACGTACCGTGGTGGCCGCGCTCAGCACCGGCCGCCTGGACGGCTCTCCGCTCGTCCCGGGACGTCCGGCCCGGCTCCGGCTGCGCGGCCTCGACCCGGCCGCCCGCTACCGGGACGCCGCGTCGGCGACCACGTACAGCGGCGCCCATCTGCTCCACTACGGGCTGCCGTTCACCTGGAGCGCCGACCACGACGCGGAACTGGTGGTGCTGACACGGCAATAGAGCGCCGACCGGCCCATGTCCGCCCCCGCCCGCAGTACAGCGAAGGAGCCCGAACCCCCGATGGAACAGCCCCGCCGGTACGGTGACCGCTTCACCGCCCGCACGGCCGTGGTCACCGGAGCCGCCTCCGGCATCGGTGCCGCCACCGCCGAACGCCTCGCCCAGGAGGGCGCCGCCGTCGTGCTCGCCGACATCTCCGAGGAGCGCGGCGCGGCGGTCGCCGAGCGGATCTGCGCGGACGGCGGCCGCGCCCGCTTCGTGGCCGCCGATGTCTCCGCGGAGGAGGACTGGGAGCGGATCGCGGCCGCCGCCCGCGACTTCGGCCCCGTCGACGTGCTCGTCAGCAATGCCTACACCGTCGACGTCACCCCCGCCCATGACATGTCCCTGGGCTCCTGGCAGCGGCAGCTCTCCGTCAACCTCACCGGCGCCTTCCTGGGGTTCAAGGCCGTTCTGGACGATCTGCGCGCCCGCCGCGGAGCCGTCGTCCTGACCTCGTCCGTCCACGCCCACAAGGGCATCCCCGGCCACCCCGCCTACGCGGCCTCCAAGGGGGCGCTGCTGTCCCTGTGCGGACAGCTCGCCGTCGAGTACGGTCCCGAGGTGCGGGTCAACGCCGTCGTGCCCGGCCCGATCCTGACGGCGGCCTGGGACCGGGTGTCCCCCGAGGACCGCGCACGCAGCGTCGCCGAAACCGCGGCCGGCCGTTTCGGCACCCCGGAGGAGGTGGCCGCGGCCATCGCCTTCCTGGGCTCCCATGAGGCCGCCTACATCACCGGTGCGAGTCTTGTCGTGGACGGCGGCTGGAGCGTCGTCAAGTCCTCCGCATGACCACCGCGATCAGCTCGCAGCAGAAAGGCACTACGACATGACGCCCTACGCCCGTCGCGGCGTGCACGGCCAGACCGTGGAGGCCCTCGCCCGCCGCATCCTGGGCGGCGAGATCCCCGAAGGAGCCACCCTGGACCTGGTCGCCCTGCAGAGCGAACTGGACGTCAGCCTCACCGCCCTGCGCGAGTCGCTGAAGGTACTGGCCGCCAAGGGGATGGTCGACGCCCGTCAGAAGCGCGGCACCTTCGTACGGAACCGTTCGGACTGGAATCTGCTTGACGCCGACGTGCTGCGCTGGCAGTTCGACAGCGACCGCACCACCGACGCCGACCGCGCGCTGCTGCGCAACCTCGCCGAGGTGCGCTCCATCATCGAACCGGCGGCCGTACGCCTGGCCGCCGGGCGGCGCACCGACGCCGACCTCGCGGCCCTGGACACCGCCGTGGACGCGATGGGAGCGGGCGGCTCCGACGCCGCCCACGCGGTGGAGGCCGACCTCGCCTTCCACCGGGCCCTGCTCGCCGCCACCCACAACGAACTCCTCGAACGCATGGAGATGGTGATCGAGTCGGGCCTCGCCCACCGCGACCGCATCGTGCACAGCTCCCCCCACAGCCAGGACCCCGTACCCGCCCACCGCGCCGTCCTGGACGCCGTACGCGCCCAGGACCCGCAGGCGGCCGAGGCCGCCATGCGGGCCCTGCTCGACCAGGCCGGCCGCGACCTGGACCGGGTCGGCGGCTCCGACAACGACATGGAAAGGCCCTCTGGCCAGTGAAGATCACCCGTATCGAGACCTTCGCCGTGCCGCCGCGCTGGCTGTTCTGCCGCGTCGAGACCGACGACGGCGTGGTCGGCTGGGGCGAGCCCGTCGTCGAGGGGCGCGCCGAAGTGGTCCGCGCCGCCGTCGACGTCCTCGCCGAATACCTGATCGGCAAGGATCCGCTGCGTATCCAGGACCACTGGCAGGTGCTCACCAAGGGCGGCTTCTACCGCGGCGGCCCCGTGCTCTCCAGCGCCGTCGCCGGCCTGGACCAGGCCCTGTGGGACATCGCCGGCAAGACCTACGGCGCCCCCGTGCACGCCCTGCTGGGCGGTCCGGTGCGCGACCGGGTCCGGGTGTACGCCTGGGTCGGCGGCGACGAGCCCGCCGAGCTGACCGAGCAGATCACCGCGCAGGTCGAGGCGGGCTTCACGGCGGTGAAGATGAACGGCGCCGGGGCGACCTCTCCGGTGGCCACCGCGGCCGAGACCGCCGCGGTCGTCGACCGGGTGGCCGCGGCCCGCGAGGTCCTCGGCCCGGACCGGGACGTGGCCGTCGACTTCCACGGACGCTTCACCGCCGCCAGCTCCCGCCGCGTCCTGGCCGAACTGGCCGCCCTCCACCCGCTGTTCGTGGAGGAACCCGTCGTCCCCGAGCACAGCCATCTGCTCCCCGGCCTGGTCGCCGCGACCCCGGTGCCCCTGGCCACCGGCGAACGGCTCTACGGACGCACGGAGTTCCTGCCCGTCCTCGCCGCCGGTATCGCCGTCGCGCAGCCCGATCTGTCCCACGCGGGCGGCATCTCCGAGGTCCACCGCATCGCCTCGCTCGCCGAGACCTACGGCGCCCAGCTCGCCCCGCACTGCCCGCTCGGTCCCATCGCGCTGGCGGCCAGCCTCCAGGTCGCGTTCGCCACGCCGAACTTCCTGATCCAGGAGCAGAGCCGCGGCATCCACTACAACAAGGACGCCGATCTGCTGTCCTACCTCGTCGACACCGAGCCGTTCCGCTTCGTGGACGGCCATGCTCCCCGCGGCGACGCCCCCGGCCTGGGCATCACCATCGACGAGGCGGCCGTACGCGAGGCCGACCGCATCGGTCACACCTGGCGCAACCCGGTCTGGCGCCACCCCGACGGCTCCTTCGCGGAGTGGTGACGACGGTGCTGGAGATCGTCACCGACCCCGCGCACGGCGGCCGCTGGACCTCGCTGCGCGCCGGGGACCGCGAATGGCTGTGGCACGGCACGGCGGCCGGACGGGACCGGGTGTCCCCCCAGGACGCCTTCGTGGACACGGGCGGCCTGGAGGAGTGCGTCCCCACCGTCCGCGGCGCCCCCGACCACGGCGACGCCTGGTCACGTCCCTGGAAGCGCGAGGGGGACACCGACACCGTCCAGTGCGACCGGTTCACGCTGAAGCGCACGATCCGCGGGACGGCCGAGGGTGCGCAGGCCGACTACGTCCTTGACGCCGAGCCGGGCTTCGCCTTCGTCTGGGCCGCCCACGCACTGCTCGATCTGTCCCCGCGGGCGACCCTGCGCCTGCGCGACGGGGCGCGCACCCGGCTCTTCCCGGAGGCCGCACCGCTGCTGGAGCGGCCCTGGCCGGCCGGGGCGCCGTGGGTGGAGGGTGACTGGCCCGCGCCGCTCGGCCTGCCCCTGGACCGGTTCGGGCCGGACGACGGGACCGCGGTCGGCGCGGTCGTGGACGACTCGCGCGCCTGCGTCCACGACGGCACGGGCTGCCTGGCCTTCGCGCTCGAGGCCGACGGGCAGCCGCTGTCCATCGCCGTGTGGCGCAACCTCGGCGGCTTCCCCGCCGAGAACCCCTATCGCAGCACAGGAGTCGAGCCGATGCTCGGCCGTGTCTTCGACCTCGCCGACGCGGGTCCGGACGACGCCGCGCGCGTCCCCGCGTCGGGCGAGGTGCGCTGGCGGCTGACGCTCGGCGCGGCCTGCCGCTGCCCCTGAATCCGCCTGTTTCTACGAGGAGTTCCCCCTGTGGACCTGCGAGCCGCCCTGGCCGCCCATCGGCTGGTCGCCGTCGTGCGCGGCGACGACCCCGAGGCCGCGCTGCGCACCGTACTGGCCCTGGCCGACGAGGGCATCGAGCTGATCGAGGTATCGCTGTCCGGCACGGACGCCCTGTCCGTCATCGAGCGGGCCCGCGAGGCGCTCGGCCCCGACCGCCCGCTCGGCGCGGGCACCGTGCTCACCGCCGAGGACGCCCACGCCGTCCACCGGGCGGGCGCGGACTTCGCCGTCACCCCCGGTCTGGGCGCGGGGATGTCCACCGCCCGCGAACTGGGCCTCCCGGTCCTGGCGGGGGTCATGACCCCGACCGAGGTCATCGCCGCCCGGGCGCTCGGCGCCGAGGCGCTGAAGATCTTCCCGGCCGCGCAGGCCGGTGGGCCCGGCTATCTCAAGGCCCTGCGGGGGCCGTTCCCGCACGAGCCGTTCGTACCGGTCGGCGGCGTGGACGAAGCCGCGGCCCGCGCCTATCTGGCCGCCGGGGCGACCGCGGTCGGCATCGGCTCGCCGCTCGTCGGCGACGCCGCCGACGGCGGCAGCACGGCCGCCCTGCGCGAACGCGCCCGCGCCTTCCGCACCGCCGTCCAGGAGGCCACCGCGTGACCGGGGACCCGCGCCCAACCCGCCCCGACCGCCTCGAACTCGGCGAGGGCATCCGCTGGACCGGCGGCGCCCTCGTCCTCGTCGACATCCTCGAAGGCCGCCTGCTGACGGCACCCGAGGACCCCACCGCGCCCCTGCGGACGCTGGCCGAGCTGCCCGTCCCCCTGGGCGCGGTGGCACCCGTGGCGGACCGGCCCGGCACCTGGATCGCCGCCGCGGGCACCGGAATCTGCCTGCTCGGCCCCGGCGGCGGCACCACCTGGCTGGCGCGGCCCGAGGCGGCTGCCCGCCCCGCCCGGCGCATGAACGACGGCACCGCCGACCCGTCCGGCAGATTCTGGGCGGGCAGCATGGGCTACGACGCCGACGAGGACGCGGGCTCCCTCTACCGGGTGGACCACGACGGCACGGTGACCCGGGTCCTCGACGGCATCACGGTGCCGAACGGGCCCGCGTTCACGGCCGACGGACGCGCGATGTATCTGGCCGACAGCGCCCGGGGAGTCGTCCGGCGCTACCCCGTCGACCCGGCGACCGGCGGCCTCGGCACACCGACGACGTTCGTCACGGTGGACGGCGGCAGCCCCGATGGCATGGCCGTCGACGACGAGGGTGGCGTGTGGATGGCCGTCTGGGGCACCGGGACGGTGCGCCGGTACCGGCCGGACGGCGAACTCGACCGCACCCTGCGGCTGCCCGCCGCCCAGCCCGCCGGAGTCTGCCTCCAGGGCGATGTCCTGCACATCACCACGGCCCGGGTCGGCCTCACCCGGCCCGGCCCCGACGACGGTGCCCTGTTCGCGGTCCGGGTGGAGGTGCCGGGCCCACCGGCGGCCGTCTACCGCCCGCACCCCGATGCCGGGCCCGGGCCGGCACCGGCACAGGCGCGCGCATGACGGCCCCATGGCCCCGACGGCCGGACCGGTGGTCTGCGTGGGCGAGACGATGACCGCGCTGGCCCCCGAACCACCCGACTCCGTGGAAACCGGCGAGGGCCTGCGGCTGTCCGTGGCGGGCGCGGAGTCCAACGTGGCGATGTACCTCGCGGACCTGGGCCTTGCCGCCGTATGGCTCTCGGCCCTCGGCGACGACCCGTTCGGCCGGCGGGTGCGTACCGCCGTCGCCGCGGCGGGCGTCGACGTCTCGGGCGTACGGTCCGACCCGAACCGGCCGACGGGCCTGCTCGTGAAGGAGCCGGGCCCCACGGGCACCCGCGTCCACTACTACCGGCGGGGTTCGGCGGCCTCGGCGCTCGGACCCGACATCCTGGACGATCCGCGGCTCGCGTCGGCGGCGCTCCTCCACCTCACGGGCGTGACCCCCGCGCTCTCCCCGTCCTGCGCCGCCCTGGTGGAACGGGCGCTCGCCACCCCCGCGCCCGACCGCCCGTACGCCATCAGCTTCGACATCAACCACCGCCCGGCGCTATGGCCGGACGGCACGGCCGCCACGGTCCTGCGCGACGTGGCCGACCGCGCCGACATCGTCTTCGTCGGCCTCGACGAGGCGCAGCACCTGTGGGGCGCGGACCTCGACGCGGGCGGCGTCCGCACGCTGCTTCCGCATCCGCGCCTGCTCGTGGTCAAGGACGGCGGACGGGCGGCGACCGCGTTCGGCGACGGGACACCGGTCACGGTGGAGGCCCTGCGCACGGAGGTGGTGGAGCCGGTCGGCGCGGGGGACGCCTTCGCCGCCGGTTTCCTGGCGGGGCTGCTGCGCGACGGGAACCTGATCTCGGCGCTGCGACTCGGCCACATCACGGCCGCCTCCGCGCTCAGGGTGATCGGAGATCACGGCCCGCTGCCGGAATCCGGGGCGGTCGAGCGGCTGCTCGGGCTCACGGAACGGGCCTGGGCGGAGCGGAACACCCCCGAACGCGCGGGGCATACGCCGTCCTCGCCGCCGCTCACCGGTTGACCAGAGGCCGGAACGCGCTGCGCACTTCGGATGCGGAGGCGCTGACGTACCTGTTGGACGCCGGGCCCGGGCCGGAGCTGCCGGAGGAGTAGTAGGTGATGACCGCCGGGCAGCTGCTGCCGCCGATCTGGAGGGTGCGGTGGGACACGAGCTTGCCGGTGCGCAGCTCGTAGACCTTCACCGGGACCGCGATCTTACGGAACGTCACATAGGTGGTGGAGCCGGAGCCCCGGGGCCGGTACGGGCACGTCTGGACGGAGTTGCCGAAGGTGTCCTCGCCCATGCAGACCACCAGGACGGCGTCGGTGGCGCCCGCGGCCTTCCAGGAGCCGGGGAGTTTGTCCGAGTGGTCGTCGCCGTAGGTCTCCCCACCGTAGAAGAGGGCGCGGTTGACGCCCTTGCGCAGGGGCTTGGCGCCGCTGTACTTCGCGGGCTTGGAGCAGTACGCGGGCTGGGCGCCGGTGCCCGGCGCGAGCAGGTTGCGGACATTGGCGAGCTCGATGCTGAGCGTGGCCTTCTTGACGCCCGCCCGGGCCTTGGTCGCGAGTCCGTCGTCGGGGTACTGGTCGAGCAGCCGCTTGTAGTGGGCCTGGGCCGACGTCCAGTCGCTGTGCCCCATGAGGTCGTCACCGCAGGCGACGAGCGCGGCGGGCGCGGTTCGCCGGACCGTGGCGGCGGATCGGTCCAGTACGTCGTGGCTCCGCTTCCGCTCGCGGAGCCAGTCGGTGACGGCGACGGTGGCACAGGGATCCTTGGCGGGCAGGCCGCGGAGGAACCGCGTCAAGGTCGCTTCGACCGTCTTATCGTTGCCGGGTTCGGCGAGGACCGAGGCGAGGGTCTCGAAGCCCCCTCCAGGGAGGCGGTGTCACCGGTCAGCCCGGTGGTGAGCTGACCACCGGCCGTCTCCAGCCGACGGCAGTCCTCGATGATCTCATCGCCCCGGGCCGCCAGCGGCGCGTCGGCCATGCGATGTCCGAACCACACCCCGTCCTGGGCGCTCACCACCGTTGCGCAGTCGCCGCGTTCACGGGCCTCGGCGACGCTCTCACCGACCCTGGAGGCGTCGAACCGCAGGAGTCCCACCGCCAGCAGCACCGGCAACGTGATGCCGAGCGCGACCAGTCGCTGACCGCGCACCGCGCCCCGGCCACCGTCCTGGCCCGCCTCTCCGCGCGCCAGGAACCACCCGTGGACGATGACGGCCGCCCACCACACGAGCATGGCGACCTCGTACGCGGGGCGTGCGGTCGAGATCAGCAGGGAGACGAGGACGACGGTGACGGCTACGGCGAGGACGGCGAGCCCGCGCCGCCGCAGCAGCAGATAGCCGACGCCGAGCAGGGAGGCGTTGCCGAGGGCGACGGCCAACGGGTCGTGCGGCCGGGGCGCGGGAGGCGCGGGCTCCGGCACGGCGAGCGTCGATTCATCCATCCTGATCTCTTCCCGTCACGGCGTGGGTGCGCAGGGCGCTCCATGGTTCACCGCGACCCTTGGGACCCCTCCCGAGGAGATCGGCGCGGGCGGCTCGTGCGGCGGGGACGCCGGCGCTCCCGGGAAGAAAGCGGGGCAGTGAGATCAGGTGTTTTCTTCGGAAACGACCGATATGGAGCAAACGCACCCACCAGGCCCTAAGTCCCGCCAAGAGTGGTCCACGGCCCCTTCCGGCACTATCGTCCGCTTCATACCGTCAAGGGCTGCGGTATTCCGTTTCACGCCGACCGACTGGACCCCCTCCGTGCCCGATCCCTCCCACGCCGCCACCTGGCGCTTCGCCCTGCCGCATACGACGGCCGCCGTACCGCTGGCGCGCGCGCTGATCCGGAACACCCTGGCCGACATCGGGGCGCCCGTGGACGGCGACACGGCGGAGCTGCTGACGGCGGAGCTGGTGGCCAACGCGGTGCGGCACACGGAGGGCGACGAGCCGATAGAGCTGGTGGTGGAGCTGGTGCCGACCGGGGGCTGGCAGGTCGAGGTGCACGACCAGGACCCGAATCCGCCCGGCGGGCTGGACTCGCTGGGCCGCCCCGACGGGCCCAAGAGACCCGACGGCCTCGCCGAGGGCGGACGCGGTCTGCTGCTGATCCGGACCCTCAGCGCGGACGCGGGCTACCGGCCGACCCCCTACGGCAAGGCCGTCTGGTTCATCCTTCCGCCCACGGATGGCCCCGCGGCCGCGGAGCGCCCTACGGAGCGCTGAGGGTCGCGACCAGCACCGCCTTGATCGTGTGCATGCGGTTCTCCGCCTCGTCGAAGACGACGGAGTGCTCGGACTCGAAGACCTCGTCGGTGACCTCCAGCTCGGTCAGCCCGTGCCGCTCGTGGATCTCCCGGCCGACGTCGGTGCCCAGGTCATGGAAGGCCGGCAGGCAGTGCAGGAACTTCACGGCGTCGTTGCCCGTCGCGCGCAGCACATCCATCGTCACCGCGTACGGCCCCAGCAGCGCTATCCGCTCGTCCCACACCTCCTTGGGCTCGCCCATGGACACCCACACATCGGTGGCGACGAAGTCCGCACCGCGCACACCCTCCTCGACGTTCTCGGTGAGCGAGATCCGGGCGCCGGTGGCCGTGGCGAGCTGGCGCGCCAGCTCCACGATGGTGTTGTCGGGCCACAGCAGGCTGGGCGCGACGATGCGGACGTCCATGCCCAGCAGGGCGCCGGTGACGAGGTAGGAGTTGCCCATGTTGTACCGGGCGTCGCCGAGGTAGGCGTAGGCGACCTGGTCCAGCGGCTTGTCGCTGTGCTCGGTCATGGTCAGCACGTCGGCGAGCATCTGGGTGGGGTGCCACTCGTCGGTGAGGCCGTTGTAAACGGGCACCCCGGCGTGTGCGGCGAGCTCCTCGACGACGCCCTGACCGTGGCCCCGGTACTCGATCGCGTCGTACATCCGGCCGAGCACCCGCGCCGTGTCCTTGACCGACTCCTTGTGACCGATCTGCGAGCCGACCGGATCGAGATAGGTCGTGGAGGCGCCCTGGTCGGCAGCCGCGACCTCGAAGGCGCAGCGGGTACGGGTGGAGGTCTTCTCGAAGACCAGGGCGATGTTCTTGCCCCGCAGCCGCCGCTCCTCGGTGCCCGCGCGCTTGGCCGCCTTCAGCTCGGCGGCGAGCTCGATCAGGCGGCGGAACTCGTCGGCGGTGAAGTCCAGCTCCTTGAGGAAGTGGCGGCCGGTGAGGTCAATCGCCATAAGAGCGGCTCCTAGGTCACGGCGAACACGGCGAATCAGGGGCTACGGCGAGGGCGCCGCGGCCAGGAACCATGGAAGCATATACGATCCTCTGCATATATACGGAGGCCAGGGGTGAACCCCGGCATTACGGGTCCGCGGGCTCGTTTACAGCTCGGCAGGGTCGCTTACGGCTCGACGGGGTCGCTTACGGCTCGACCGGGTCGCGCTCGACCGGACAGCTCATGCACCGCGGCCCGCCCCGGCCCCGGCCCAGCTCGCTGCCCGGGATGTCGATGACCTCGATCCCGCACTTGCGCAGATAGGTGTTGGTCGTCGCGTTCCGCTCGTAGGCGACCACCACGCCCGGCTCGACCGCGAGCACATTGCAGCCGTCGTCCCACTGCTCGCGCTCCGCCGCGTGGACGTCCTGGGTCGCCGTGAGCACGCGGATGGAGTCCAGGCCGAGGGCCGCGGCTATCGCGCGGTGCATATGCTCCGGCGGATGGTCGGTGACCTTGAGGTCCTTGCTGCCCGCGCCCGGCTCGATGGTGTACGAGCGGAGCATCCCCAGCCCCGCGTACTGCGTGAAGGTGTCCCCGTCCACCATGGTCATCACGGTGTCCAGGTGCATGAACGCGCGCCCCTTGGGCATGTCGAGCGCCACGATCGTCCGGGCCGAACCGGCCTCGAAGAGCCGGTGCGCGATCATCTCCACCGCCTGCGGAGTGGTCCGCTCGCTCATCCCGATCAGCACCGCGCCCTTGCCGAGCACCAGCACATCACCGCCCTCGATGGTCGAGGGATACGCGGCCTGCCCCTCCGACCAGACGTGGAAGTCCTCCTTCGCGAAGAGCGGGTGATGGCGGTAGACGGCCTCGTAGTGCACCGTCTCGTGCCAGCGGGCGGGCCAGCGCATCGCGTTGATCGACACACCGTCGTACACCCACGCGGAGGCGTCCCGGGTGAAGAGATGGTTCGGCAGCGGGTTGACCAGGAAGTCATCGGGCTCCATGGCATGGAAGCGGACGGAGACCGGCTCCGGGTACCGGCCCAGATACTCCCGCTTGGTCATGCCGCCGATCAGCGCCTCGGTCAGCTCGGGGGCGCTCAGCTCGTCGAAGGCGGCCCGCAGGTGGTCGGTGGCCAGGGGCCCGTACTCCTTCTCGTCGAAGACCCGGTCCAGCACCAGCGCCCGCGCGTCCGGCAGGCCCAGGCTCTCGGTGAGCAGATCCCCGAAGAGATGGACCTCGACCCCGCGGTCGCGCAGGACGTCGGCGAAGCCGTCGTGCTCCTGGCGGGCGCGGCGCACCCACAGGACGTCGTCGAAGAGCAGAGCGTCCCTGTTGGTGGGTGTGAGCCGCTTGAGCTCCAGGTCGGGGCGGTGCAGTATGACGCGGCGCAGCCGCCCGGCCTCGGAGTCGACATGGAATCCCATGCCCCCATCTTCGCCGCTCGCGGCCCGTTGTGAACGCCCGGCGACACGGATCACTCGCGCTGATCGCGATGGCCACGGCGGTTCCGCCGCGGTTCCGCCGCGCGGGGCGGGCCCGCCGTCAACGGCGGGCGGCTATCCGGCCGCCCGGGCGGGCGGCTATCCGGCCACCGGGGCGGGCGGCTATCCGGCCACCGGGGCGGGCGGCTATCCGGCCACCGGGGCGGGCGACTATCCGGCCACCGACGGGCGACTATCCGGCCGCGATCACCACGATCAGCACCAGGGCGACCGCGATGAACCCCAGCAGGGCGGAGACCCAGAGCTGGCCGGGCTTCAGATCGAGCCCGCCGCCCTCGTCGGCGCCCCCGCGCCGCCACCGTCGCCGTGCCTCGCGCCGAGTGGCGCGGGCTGCCGCCTCCTCACGCTCCCGGCACTCCTCGGCCACCCCGCCGAACAGCGCCTTCCAGCCCTTCTCGCCGAACCCCGTCATCTGCCGGGTGCCCGCGATCCGGCGCACCACCTCACGGCCCGCGCCGTCGGCAGCCGTCCACAGGCCGGGCAGGACGCACGCCATCAGCTCCGGCACCGCGCCGCGCTGCGCGTACGGGCGGACCAGCCCCTCGTACAGCATCAGCGCATTGCGCACCCGCAGCCGGCGGCCGGGGTCCGCGGCCGGTCCGTCCGCACCGCCCTGGGCGCGGGGCGGCGGGTCGAGATAGAGCTGGGCGAGCAGCACCTTCTCGCAGACCGCGTCGGCCAGCTCCGGTCCGCGCTCGGGCGCGCGGCGCACCAGCTCGACCACGACGCGGGTGGCCCGCTCGGCGGGCAGCCCCTCGTCCAGCGCGCTCAGCAGCAGGCCGTCATCGGCCCCCCGCAGCGCCGCGGGCAGGTCGTCCCCGCCGTGGCGCAGCGCCTCGCGCAGCATCCGCGCCCCGGTGACCGAGACTCGGCGAACCCCCGCGCCCGCCGTCCTCGCCCGCTCCGCCGTGGTGTCGTCCGTGATCTCCGTGTTTGTCGGGTCCTCTGTCTCTTTCACCATCGATGTCTCTCTCCTCACAGCGCCTCCAGCACCTCCCGTATCCGCGTGGCCGCCGCGGCGTCGAGCGGCTCGTCGCCGTCCTGTGCCAGCCGGGGCAGAAAGCCGCACAACACCGTCAGTTGCCGCTCATCGCCGGCCGCCCGCCGGATCCAGCCGACCAGCGCGTCCTCGGCCGCCCCGGCCGATCTGGCCCAGGTCAGCGCGGCCCGCAGCAGCTCGGCCAGCCGCGGCGCGCACTCCGGATGGGCCGCCAGCACCGCCGTGGCCAGCGGCCAGGCGGCGTACGGCTCCAGCTCCGGCACCTCGCACAGGCCCCACAGATGCGAGGTGCGGGTGGTGACCGCGCGCAACACCGTGAGCAGCGCCAGGTCCCGGCGGGGCCGCCGGGTGTCGCGCAGCCAGCGGGTGAGCGCGGTCAGTACGGTCTCCGGTTCGGTCCCGGCCAGCAGCCGCAGCACGCCGTAGGAGGTGGTGCGGCCGTCGTCGGCGCAGGCGATCCGGCCCAGTTCCTCCAGGGACGCCACGACGGAGCCCGCCGCCAGGCCGTAGCCGTGGGCGAGCGCGGCGGTCTCGCGCTCCCGCTCGTCGTCGCCGCGCGCCCAGTTGCGCAGCAGCCCGTTCACGGCGGGACGCACCTCCGGGGCCCGTGACGCCTCGGCGAGTGCGGTGGCCGCCGCCATCCGCTGCACCGGGCTGTCCGTACGGGCCAGCGGCAGCGCCAGCTCGGCCAGGCCGTAGAGATAGTCGCGGGCGCACAGCACGCCCGCGGCGACCGCCGCGCGCACCCACACCTGGGGGCGCGGATCGTCGCACAGTCCGCGCAGCCAACGGGCCATCGGGCCGCGGAGGTTGTGGTGGGCGTCCCAGGACTCATGGAGCACGGCGGGCGCCAGCCGCCGCCCCTCGAACCACACCGCGCGCACCGGCACCGACGCGTCCCCGAGGTCCTCCACCCCGTCGCCGTGGACCGCGCGCGCCGTGGCCAGCGAGGCCCCGGGACGGGCGGCGAACAGCGGGCGGCCCGGCGCGTACTGCGGATCGAGCGTGACGGCCAGTTCCCAGGCCAGCAGTTCGGCGGCCTCCGCCATGAGGCTGTGCGCCGAGCCGTTGAAGACGGCGAGCGCGATCCGCAGCGCGGCGGCGCGCAGCGCGGGCAGCGCGGCGGGCAGGGTGCCCGGGTGCCCTGCCTCCAGGAACCACGCACGGGCCTGGTCCGGGGCGAACGACCGGCAGTGCTCCAGCAGCCGCTCCTCGGACAGCCTGCCCTCGGCGTGCGCGGCCAGCAGGCCGGCGAGCCGGGCGGCCTCGCCGGGCCGTGGCTCGTCCAGCCCGAGCGCCTCGGCCAGTTCGGGGCGCCGGGCGGTGGCGTGGGCCGTCTCCAGCAGCCCGGTGGGGCGGTCGGCGAGCAGTTCGGTGAGGTGGCGGTCGAGGACGTCGGCGGCGGCCGGGGGCTCGTACGGCACGGTGTGGCGGCGGCCGCGCAACAGCCGGTCGGCGGCCGGGCCGCCCGCGACCAGGACGACGCAGAATGCCTCGTGCCCGGCGAAGTGGGCGCGCAGCCGGTCCAGCAGCGGCTCGACCGCGAAGTCCGCCTGGTCGGCGGGGAGTTCGAGGAGATAGCCATGGCCCCGCTCGGTCTTCTCCACGCCGGACGCCCCATGGGGGAGGCCGGAGCCGGGCGGGGTGCCGAACCAGAGCGGGGTACCGGACTCATGCGGGGTGCCGGGCCCGTACGGGAGGCCGGACCCGTACGGAATACCGGGCCCGTACGGGATGCCGGACCCGAGCGCGGCGCCGGTCACGTGTGGGATGCCGAGCCCATGCGGAATGCCGGACCCCAGCCGGGAGACCCCGCCACCGGCCAGCTCGGACAGCTCGGCGAGGAGGGCGAGCCCGGTCCAGGCGCGGCCGGTGCCGGGTTCGCCGCACAGCGCCAGCAGGCCCGTGCGCCGCAGATGGTCGCGCATCGCGGCATAACCGGGGACGGTCCGGTAGAGCCGCCGCAGCCGGTCCAACTCCTCGCGGGGCACCGGGCCTTCGGGGAGCGGATACGGCGCCGGTTCGGCGCACAGCCGGGCGGGGCCGACGGGGATATGCAGATGGGCGCGTGCCTCACGCGCCGTGCGGGCGCCGCCCGGCTGGCCCGCCCCGTCCAGCGGGTCGCTCCTGGGGATGTCCAGCCGCCGTCCCCGCGACTCCGCCGGGGCGTCGACGTCTTCCGCTGCGCTCATCGCCCGCCGTCCTTCATGCCGTGGCCCCCGCTTCCCGCCGTGGTGGTGATGGGGTGCCGGTGAATGCCCGAAGCGGGCGGCGGGGTTTCTCCCCCTGCCCGCCCCGCCGCCCTTCTCCGGTGCGGGGCACTGGGCCGTGCGCACCCCCGTCGCTCACGGTCCCGCGCCCTTTGTGCCACTCCAGGGTCGCCGGGGAACGGCGGGGCGGCTGTAGCCGTTTACACAGTCGCGGAGAACACGTGGGAAGTGCGCGCCCGCGCTCAGTCGTGGGGTCAGTCGCAGGGGTCGGTCGCGGGACGCGCCGGGATGTGCTCCCCCGTCGCCCGTCCCTCGGCCAGCAGCCGCAGCAGTCCGATGTCCATCACCACGAAGCGGCGCGAGGCGGTCCGGACGACGCCCTGGCCGCGCAGCAGCCGCAGCGCCTTGGCGACCGCCTCCCGGGTCGAGCCCACCGCGGCCGCGATGTCGTGCTGGGGCAGCGGCAGATCCACGGTGATCGCCCCGTCGGCGGCGGGGTGGCCGGTGCGCTCGGCGAGTTCGACGAGCCGGGCCGCCAGCCGCTGCAGCACCTTCTCCGAGGCGAGTGAGCGCCGCTCCCCGTCGGAGCTGCGCAGCCGGGAGCTGAACTGACGCATGATCAGCACGGTCGCGATGGGACGCGCGGCCAGATAGGCCCGGAACCGGTCGCCGGAGACCACCACCGCCTCCATCCGGCCGAGCGCGGTGACGGTGGCGCTGCGCGAGCCGTGGTCCACGGCGGCCTGGTCGCCCACGACTTCGCCCGCTCCGCGCAGCGCCAGGATCAGCCGCACCCCGCGCTCGGTCTCCACCGAGATGGTGGCCCAGCCGGAGGTGATCGCGACGACGAAGGTCGTACGGTCGTGCTCGCGCAGCACGACCTCGCCGGGGGCGTAGGCCCGGGGCGTGCCAAGGGCGAGCAGTGCGCGCCGGTCGTCGGCCGGAAGGGCGTGCAGGAAGGGCCGTCCGTCCTCGAAAAGACTCATCCGCCCTCCCCGCTCAGCTCGTCGTCGTCAGGCCTGCGGAGAACCCAGGGACCGGTCAGCACGCTAGGCAGCTGGCACGGGCACGTCAATGGTGCCGTAGCGGGTCCGTGCCGGATCCGCCGCTCTCCCCGGGATCGGCCCGAACTCCCGTACGCACGGCGGCGCCCCCGACGGCCGCGAGCGCGGCGGTCACCGCCGTGAAGACCCACCCGGCGCGCAACGCGTCCAGCCCCGGCCGCGCGGCGCCCCCGGTGATCATGACCAGCGCCGCGACACCCAGGGCCGAGCCGCCCTGCCGGGACATCATGAGCACCCCGGAGCCGAGGGACAGCTGACGGGCCGGAAGCAGTCCGGCGGCCGAGAACATCACCGGCTGGTAGAGCCCCGCGCCGACCCCGGTGAGCACCAGACCGGGCATGAACCCCACGGCGTAGTGGGCACCGTCGCCGCCCGCGAGGAGCAGCCACCACACCGGCCCCGCGGCGAAGCACAGCCCGCCGACCACGGCCGTGGTGCGCTCCCCCCAGCGCCCGGACGATCCGCCCCGACAGCATCGACATGCGGCTTCGCCGCGTGGCAGGGGCTCCGCCCCAGACCCCGGGGTCCAGGGGTCTGGGGGCGGAGCCCCAGTCGAGGGAAGGGGCGGGGAGGGGAAAGACCCGCCGGCCCCCCCTGGACCGTCGTCACTACAACCGTGGGTCCACCGGTTCCGACTCCAGTGCGAGCACCGCGAAGACCGCCTCGTGGACGCGCCACAGCGGCTCGCCCTCCGCCAGCCGGTCCAGTGCCTCCAGCCCGAGCGCGTACTCCCGCAGGGCGAGCGAGCGCTTGTGGCCCAGATGGCGCACCCGCAGCCGGTCCAGGTTCTCCGGGCGGGTGTACTCCGGGCCGTAGATGATCCGCAGATACTCGCGGCCCCGGCACTTCACGCCCGGCTGGACCAGCCGGCCGTCGCCCTTGCGGACGAAGCCCTGGAGGGGCTTGACCACCATGCCTTCGCCGCCGGTCGCCGTCAGATCCAGCCACCACCGCACGCCCTCGGCGACCGACGCCTCGTCCTCGGTGTCGACGATCAGCCGTCGGGTGGGGGCCAGCAGCCGGGCGCCGTGGCCGTCGGCGGCCGGCTTCTCGGCCTCGATCATCCGGTCGATCAGGGCAAGCTGCTGATCATGGGGCAGCGCGGTGGCGAGGTTACGGCCCTGGACGGCCAGGATCTGGAACGGCGCCATCCGGATACCGTCCGGCCCGTCGACCGGCCAGCAGTAGCGCCGGTAGGCGTCGGTGAACGCGGCCGCGTCCGATGCCCGTTCCCGCTGCTTGCCAAGGAGAGCGGAGACCTCGACACCGCGCGCCTCCGCCCCCTCCAGCGCCGCGAGAACGCCGGGGAAGACGGCGCGGGAGGCGGCGCCCACCGCCGCGTACTGGTTGCGCAGCAGCCCCTCGGCCTTGAGCGACCACGGCATCAACTCGGCGTCCAGCAGCAGCCAGTCCGTGTCCAGCTCCTGCCACAGCCCGGAGTCCTCGAGGGCGCGGCGCAGCACGCGCAGCACGGTCTCGGTGAGCTGGACGTCGTCGAAGAACGGCCGTCCGGTACGGGTGTGGATCGTGCCGGAGGCGCCGTCCGGCGCGCCGAAGCGCTCCCGTGCGAGGTCCGCGTCACGGCAGACCAGCGCCACCGCGCGGGAGCCCATGTGCTTCTCCTCGCAGATCACCTGGCGCACCCCGTCCGCGCGGTAGGCGGCGAACGCCTCCGCCGGGTGTTCGAGGAAGCCTCCGTCGGCGGCTCCGCCGCCGGTCCCCTCCTTGGAGGTGGCGGTCGGCGCCATGGTGGGCGGGAGATAGCCGAGCAGCCGGGGGTCGACGGCGAAACGGCTCATGACCTCCAGCGCGGCCGCCGCGTTCTCCTCCTTGACCGCGATCCGGCCCATATGGCGGGTCTCGACGATACGGCGGCCCCGCACATCGGCCAGGTCGAGCGGGCGGCCGTCGGCGCCTCCGGGGGCCTCGGTGGTCAGCGGTTTGACCGGTTCGTACCAGACCCGCTCGGCCGGGACGTCCACCAGCTCGCGCTCCGGCCAGCGCAGCGCGGTCATCCGGCCGCCGAAGACACAGCCGGTGTCGAGGCAGATGGTGTTGTTGAGCCAGGAGGCGCGGGGGGTGGGGGTGTGGCCGTAGACGACGGCGGCCCGGCCGCGGTAGTCCTCGGCCCAGGGATAGCGCACCGGCAGCCCGAACTCATCGGTCTCCCCGGTCGTCTCCCCGTACAGGGCGTGCGAGCGGACCCGGCCGGAGGTGCGGCCGTGGTACTTCTCGGGCAGCCCGGCGTGACACACCACCAGCGCCCCGCCGTCCAGTACGTAGTGGCTGACCAGCGACTCGATGAACGCCCGTACCCGCTCGACGAAGTCCGGGTCCGCGGTGTGCTCCCGGTCCAGCTGCTCCACGGTCTCGGCGAGGCCATGGGTGACCCGCACCTTGCGGCCCTTGAGATAGCGGCCGAGCTTGTTCTCGTGGTTGCCGGGCACGCACAGGGCCGCGCCGGAGGCGACCATGCCCATCACCAGCCGCAGCACCCCGGGGCTGTCGGGGCCGCGGTCGACGAGGTCGCCGACGAAGACCGCCGTACGGCCCTCGGGTGGGCGGCGTCGACCGGGCGGCCGGACTCGTCGCGGCGCACGGCGTAGCCCAGCTTGCCCAGCAAGGTCTCCAGCTCGGAGCGGCAGCCGTGGATGTCGCCGATGATGTCGAACGGGCCGGGGAGGTGGCGCAGATCGTTGTAACGGCGCTCGGTGACGACCTCCGCGGCCTCGACCTCCTCGACACCGCGCAGGATATGCACCTTGCGGAACCCCTCGCGCTCCAGGGACTTCAGGGAGCGGCGCAGCTCACGGCGCTGTCGGGGGATGACATGGTCGGGCATCCCGGCGCGGTCGGGCCGCTGGGCGTTGCGCCGGGCGCACTCGCCCTCGGGGACGTCGAGGACGATCGCCACGGGCAGGACGTCATGCTCGCGGGCGAGCGCGATCAGGCTGCGGCGGGACTCGCTGCGGACGTTGGTGGCGTCGACGACGGTCAGCCGCCCGGCGGCCAGCCGCTTGCCCACGATGTAGTGCAGCACGTCGAAGGCGTCGGGGGTGGCGCTCTGGTCGTTCTCGTCGTCGGCGACCAGCCCCCGGCAGACGTCGGAGGAGACGATCTGGGTGGGCAGGAAGTGGTGGCGGGCGAAGGTGGACTTGCCGGATCCGGTGGTGCCGACGAGCACTACGAGGGACAGGTCGGGCACGCCGATCGGGCGCTTCTCCTCGGTCATGCTGCTGCCTCCTTCGTCGTGATCGCGGTGGTGTCGCCGCTCCGGCTGTCCGTGCCGTCGTCGCCGCTCTCGGCGGCCAGGTGGAAGAGCGCGAGCTGGGTGGGCGGGCCGACCTCGGGGTCCTCGGGGCCGACGGGGCGGAACTCCACCGCGTAGCCGTGCCGTTCGGCGACCTGCTCCGCCCAGGCCCGGAACTCCTCGCGGGTCCACTCGAAGCGGTGGTCGCCGTGGCGCATCCGCCCGGCGGGCAGGGTCTCCCAGCGCACGTTGTACTCCACATTGGGCGTGGTCACCACGACGGCCTTGGGCCGTGCGGCGCCGAACACCGCATGCTCCAGGGCGGGCAGCCGGGGCGGATCCACATGCTCGATCACCTCGCTGAGCACCGCCGCGTCATATCCGGCGAGCCGGGAGTCGGTGTAGGTGAGCGCGCCCTGGGTCAGCTTCAGCCGGGCCGACGACTGCCGCTCGGCCGAGCCGGTGCCCAACCCCGAGCGGTCCGGCCCCGGACGGTCCAGCCGCAGCCTCCGTGCCGCCTCGTTGAGCGCGCGCATCGACACATCGACGCCCACGATCTCGGTGAACCGCGCCTCCTTCAGCAGCGCGCCCAGCAACTGGCCCTGACCACAGCCCAGATCGAGCACCCTGGCCGCCCCGGCCCCGCGCAGGGCGTCGAGTATCGCCTCCCGCCGCCGTACCGCCAGCGGCACCGGCCGCTGCTCGGAACCCTCTTCGCCGTCGTCCTCCTCCAGCGGCTCGGCCGCCGGTTCGCCGACGGCGCTGTCGACGGCGTTGTCGATGGCGTTGTCGATGGCGTTGTCGATCTCCTCCGCCTCGGTGTCGTCGGCCTCGGCGAGCCGCGCCAGCTCCAGCCGCTCCAGCGCGCTGCGCGTCAGCGACCAGCGCCGGGCCAGATAGCGGTTAGTGATCAGCCGCTGCTCGGGGTGGCGCTCCAGCCAGCCCTCACCGGAGCGCAGCAGCTTGTCCACCTCGTCCGGGGCGACCCAGTAGTGCTTGGCGTCGTCGAGCACGGGCAGCAGCACATACAGATGGCGCAAAGCGTCCGCCAGCCGCAGCTCGCCCTCCAGCACCAGCCGTACATACCGCGAGTCGCCCCAGCGCGGGAACTCCTCGTCCAGCGCCACCGGCTCGGCCGTCACCGCCCAGCCCAGCGGCGCGAAGAGCCGCTCGACCAGGGCGGCGCCGCCGCGGGCGGGCAGCGCGGGCACCTCGATCCGCAGCGGCAGCGCCCGCTCCGGCAGCTCGGGCCGGGCCTTGCACTGGCCCCTGAGCGCACTGGAGAAGACGGCGCTCAGCGCGACGGCCAGCAGTGAGGAGGCGGCGTACGGGCGGTCGTTGACGTACTGCGCGAGCGCCGAGTCGGGGGCGCCGCCCCGGCCCTTGCCGCGGCCCCGCCGCACCAACGCCACGGGATCCACTTCCAACAGCAGCGCCACGGTGCAGCGTTCGGCGGTCGCCTCGGGATAGAGGACATGCGTGGTGCCGTAGGAGGTCGAGAACCGCTGCGCCTTGTCGGGGTGCTTGTGCAGCAGAAACCCGAGGTCGGTCGCGGGGCGCTCGGCGGTGCCGGTGGTGGTTATCGTCAAGAACACCCGTCCGAGTATCGCCCGGTGCCCCTTCCTCACCTAATGGTTTCTCACCACGGCGGCCAGCTCCGCGATCCGCTCCGGCCCCACCCGGCAGCAGCCGCCGATGAGCCGCGCCCCCGCGTCCCGCCATGCCGTCACCCGCCCCGGGTCGAAGGTCGCCCGGCCGCGCCAGCTCCGTGCCGTGGCATCCCACTCCTCTCCGCTGTTCGGATAGACCACCACCGGCTTGCCGGTGATGTCGGCCGCGATCTCCACGGCCCGGTCCGCGTCGCTCGGCTCACAGCAGTTGACACCGACCGCGATCACCTGGTCGACCCCCGCGGCCAGGGCGAACGCATCCCTCAGGGGCTGCCCGGCCCGGGTGGTCTCCCCCGCGATGCTGTAGGAGAGCCATACCGGCACCCCGCATCCCTCGACGGCGCTCAGCAGCGCCGCGGCCTCATCGGCGTCCGGCACCGTCTCCAGTGCCAGCGCATCGGGCCCGGCCGCGGACAGCGCCTCGATCCTCGGCCGGTGGAACCGCGCCAGCTCGGCCACGCTCAGTCCGTACCGCCCGCGGTACTCGCTGCCGTCCGCCAGCATCGCCCCGTAGGGCCCGACCGAGGCGGCGACCCACACCTGCCCCGCGGCCTGGTCGTCCGCGGCCCGGTCGCCACCCGCGGCCTGGTCACCCGCGGCCTGGTCACGGGCCGTCGCGCGCTCGGCGGCCGCCCGCTCGGCCCCCGTGCGCGCCAGCTCGACACTGCGCCTCAGCAGCGCCGTGGCCTCCTCGTGGCCCACGCCCCGGTGGGCGAAGCCCTCGTAGGTGGCCTGATAGCTGCTGGTGATGAGCACCCGTGCGCCCGCCCGTGCGTAGGCGGTGTGGGCCGCCTCGATCTGCCCCGGGTCATCGGCCAGCAGCCGGGCCGACCACAGCTCGTCGGAGAGATCGCAGCCCTGTGCCTCCAGCTGGTTGGACAGCCCGCCGTCGAGGACGAGCGGTCCGCGCTCCAATGCGGTGGCCAAGGGCGTGCGGGATACGGACATCACGGGTACTCCTGGTGGTTCGCTCAGCCCAGCTGGTCCTGGACCTGCGAGGAAATCAGCTCCAGGTGGTCGAGGTCCTGGAGGTCCAGCATCTGGAGGTACATCCGGGAGGCGCCCGCCTGCGCATAGCGGCCGATCTTGTCGACGACCTCGGCCGGGGAGCCCGCCAAGCCGTTCTCCTTCAGCTCCTCGACCTCCCGGCCGATCACCGCGGCCCGCCGGGCGACCTCGGCGTCGTCCTTGCCCACACACGCCACGAGCGCGTTGGAGTACACCAGGTCGTCGCCCTTGCGGCCGGCGGCCTCGGCCGCGTCCCGCACCCGGCCGAACTGGCGCTCGCTGTCCTCGACCGAGGCGAACGGCATATTGAACTCATCCGCGTACTGGGCGGCCAGCCGCGGCGTGCGGGTCGCCCCCTGGCCGCCGATCAGCACCGGCACCTTGCTCTGGGCGGGCTTGGGCAGCGCCGGGGAGTCCACCAGCTGGTAGTGGGCACCGTCATAGCCGAAGGTCTCGCCGACCGGGGTCTGCCACAGCCCGGTGACGATGGCCAGCTGCTCCTCCAGCCGGGCGAACTTCTCCTTGGGGAAGGGGATGCCATAGGCCCGGTGCTCCTCCTCGAACCAGCCCGCGCCCAGACCCAGCTCGACTCGTCCACCCGACATCTGGTCGACCTGCGCGACCTGGATCGCCAGCACACCGGGCAGCCGGAAGGTGGCGGCGGTCATCAGCGTGCCCAGCCGGATCCGCCGGGTCTCGCGGGCCAGCCCGGCCAGGGTGATCCAGGCGTCGGAGGGGCCCGGGAGGCCGTCCCCGCTTCCCATGCGCAGATAGTGGTCGGACCGGAAAAAGGCGTCGAATCCAAGGTCCTCGGTGGCCTTGGCGACGGTGAGCAGAGTGTCGTAGGTCGCCCCCTGCTGGGGCTCGGTGAAGATGCGAAGATCCATGGCCCCCATCCTGCCTCTTCATGCGGCACCACCCCACTCCCCGCCCCACTCGCGGAACGTGAGATGCCGGAGCATCCCGTGCACCCGGTCCCGGGCCTCGTCCGCCGCGTCGATCGCCTCCACGCACTGCCAGTACAGCGCCTCCTCCTCCGTATTGGAGGCGACGCCGACCAGCGCGAACCCCGCCTCCGCGAGCAGATCTCCCAGCGCCAGCAGCACCTCTCTCGGATCGCGCACCTCCGAGAGCTGTGCGGCCCGTAAACCGCCGCCGCGCAGCGTGGGGTGGTGCAGCGCCGGGTGGAACAGGGCGCCACGCGCCCGCCCGCCCGCCTCGCACAGACCGCGCGCCTCCGCTCGCGCGGCCGCCGGGCCACTCACCACGAAATAACCGCCGACCGCCTCGGCCAGCGCTTGAACCTGCCAGGCTTCGGCCACGATGTCGTGCACGCCCCCGGCCTTCGCCAGGGCGTGCCGGGTGACACCGATCAGCCGCATCGCGTCCATTCCCCGCACCCCTCTCAACGGACTTCCGAGCCCGTCACTCCTCCACTACCCAGAGTGATAACTAACAGGCCGAAAAGCTAGGGGAATTCAGGAATCTGTTGACAACAGTTGCGGTGTGGATAACTTTTTCACTACGGAGAGTGACGAAGAGGAGGGTTGAAGGGCCTGCGGGCCATCCGAGATCACGGTTCACCGCCAGAGCGCCCGTTCACCGCCATAGTCCCCCGTTCACTGCCAGACCCCCCATTCACCACCAAAGCACCCGTTCGCGGTCAGCGCCCGTCTGCGATCAGTCCCCGTTCGCGATCAGCGCCCTCCGTTCACCGGAAACCGCCCCTCGTTCCGGTCGATCTTCGCCGAGAGCGCCGCGAGCGCGTCGATCCCCAGCACCTCGCAGAACTGGAGCAGATACGCCAGTACATCGGCGACCTCGTCCTCGACCCGGGCCGCCTTGCCCTCGTCCTCCATCACCCGTGCCGACTGCTCCGGCGTCAGCCACTGGAAGATCTCCACCAGCTCCGACGCCTCGACGCTCAGCGCCGCCGCGAGGTTCTTGGGGGTGTGGTACTGCTGCCAGTCGCGCGCCGCCGCGAAGGCGGCCAGCCTGCGCTGCAGCGCCGCCACATCCAGGCCGTCGGTTCGGCCGCCGGTCCGGCCGCCTGCTCGTCGCTCGCTCTCATAGGACTCGCTCACGCCCCAGGTCTACCACCGTGACGGGGGCGTCCCCGACCGCCCCCGTCACGTCCCCCACCGTCCCCACGAGCCGGATGTGCCCCCGTGCGCACATCCGGGCCGCCACCCCCAGGAGCTCCCGCGCCTGCCGACGGTCCAGACACCGGTCGAAACCGTCGGCCAGCACGGTCAGCACCTGCCGCGCGGGGAGCACATCGGCCGCCGGGTCCACGGCCAGCACACCGGGCCCGGTCAGCAGCACGAGCGCGAGCGCGAGATACCGCAACTCGCCGTCGCCCAGCCGCTCCACGGGCATCGCGCCGAGCTCCCCCTGCTCGACCAGGGCCCGCACCACCCCGTCCGCGTGCCCCTCGGTGACCAGGCCCTCCACCGGCCCGACGCACCCCGCGCGGACCGCCGCGACCAGCGCCGCATGGCGCGTGCCGCACTCCCGGCTGGTCCGCCGCAGCACCGCCGCCAGGTTCTCGCAGCAGCCGCGCAGCCGCCCGTCCCTCGGCACCGCCGGCGCGCGCATCCGCTCCGGCCGCGGGTCGCAGGGGAAGACCGAGCGCAGCGCGATGACCACCTGCTCGGCGGCGGCCAGCGCGAGCCGCTGCCCCTCCGTCGTGCCCGCGACCCGCAGCGGCAGCAGCGAGGTCGCCAACCGGTCGTCGGGCAGCGGGGCGCGGGTCACCGCGACCGCTCCCGCCGTATGCCAGGCGGCCTGCACACAGCGCCGCCCCGGGTCGCGCAGCGCCGTCTCCAGCAGCGTCTCCCCCGCCCCCGTCATCCGCTCGCCCACGATGCGCAGTTCGGGCTCGGCCTGCACGGCGACGTCGAGCTGTACGGGCCCGACCGGGCCGTCCACGGTGCAGCCGATGCGGAACCCGCGCCGCCCCTGCCGGTCCGGCCGCGCCCGGCGCGGGATGTACGCGGCCGGGTCACGGAACACCTCCGCGAGCCGGGCGCCGCCCGCGAGCCGCGCGAGCGCCGCGTACGCCTCCAGCACCCCGGACTTACCGCTGCCGCTCGGACCGGAAATCAGGGTCAGCGGGCCCAGCGAGAAGGCGGCGCGGCGGTGGGTCTTGAAGGCCGACAGCCTCAACTCGGAGACCACGGGCCGCAGTTCGGTCCTGGCGGGCAGGAGCCCGGATGCGCTCATGCTCCGGAACATATCTCTGGCACATACCGCTGAACCGTTACGCCTTCCGTATCTTCCTACCATCGGGGATAGCCGCGGTGGCCCATGATGACCAAGGGGCGGCAGATGGCCGGAGATCGGGGAGTTGAGGACGGGATGGGGGTCCATGGCTGACAGCACCTTCTGGATCGCGGCCCTCACCGGCGGCACCGCCGTCCTGGCCAGCTGGGTCACCAGCCGCGGCAACACCCGGGCCGCCCGGATCCAGGCGGACACCGCGGTGCTCGCCCAGCGCGCGGAGCGGCTGCGCGACAGCAGGCGCAGCGCGTATCTCGATCTGATCGAACAGACCCACAGCATCGGCGAGTTGTACTGGGAGATCGCCGCCGTCCAGCGAGCCGCCGAGGCGGGGCGCCGCCCCGCCCTCCGGGATGAGTTGGACGAGCTGGACGAACTCGCCGAGCGCGAACGCGACGAGTACGGCAAGCTGCGCCGCTGTGTGCGCGTGGTCGAGCTGGAGGGCCCGGCCGCCGCGGCCACCGCCGCGAACGCGCTGCAGAAGGCCACCGGCCCGTTCCACCGCGCCCTGGGCGCGATGCGCTCCGGCGAGCCGGAGGCGCCGCAGCGCTTCCACGACGCCTTCCGCCCGTTCTGGCAGGCCCTCACGGACTTCGTCGAGGCCGCGAAGACGGCCCTCCACGAGGCGTAGCGGGGCGCCTCGACGAGACGCGGCAGGGCACCGTGACGGGACGCCTTGACGAGCGGCGGCGGGGGCCTTGAGAGCGTGGCGGGGGGCTTGTCAGGAAGCGGACGGCGCGGGAGGCGGCGCGCCCGAGCCGGGCCGCCGCACACCGCGATTTTGTCAGCAACATGTCAGCCCGCACCACTTCACGGCCCGACCGCACACCGGCACCGGAGACTCGGACGGTGGCCGTCGGCCCGGGGCTCGAGAGGCGCCATCAGCACGGATGCTGATACGCGGGCCGCTCCCCTAAACCCTTTGGCGGAGCCGCCCTCAGCCCCCAGGCCGATTTCCACGGGGACACATGGCGCGGCCTGAACAGCTGTCCTAGCGTGCCCTTTACTGGAACCTTAAATCCCTAAGGAGCGTCATGTTCGGGCGAATAGGACGGTTTTCCGTCCACCGTCCATGGCTGGTCGTCGCGTTGTGGGTCATCGCGGCGGTCGGCCTGGCCATCCTGGCCCCACCGCTGAAGTCCAGCACCGACCAGGCCGACTTCCTGCCGTCGCACTACGAATCGGTGCGGGTGACCAAGCTCCAGGAGCAGGCGTTCCCGCAGCACGAGACCGCGGCCGCCATCCTGGTCTACCAGCGGTCGGACGGCGGAAAACTCTCCGACGCCGACAAGGCCGCCGTCGCCAAGGCGACCACGGGGTTCCAGGACGAGAAGTACAAGACCTTCAAGTCCGTGGTGACCACGCCCGAGGCCGTCTCCAAGGACGGCAAGATGGCGCTGGCCAATGTGTACTTGACCAAGAAGGACGTCTACAACGAGGACACCCAGCAGTCGATCAAGGACCTGCGCGCGGACCGCGACAAGCTGCTGAAGGGCACCTCGCTGAAGGTCGACGTGACCGGTCCGTCGGCTTCCGCCCTCGATTCCATCGAGTCCTCGGGTGACACCGATGCCATGATCATGATGGCCACCCTGGTCCTGATCATCGTGCTGCTCGGCGCCATCTTCCGCAGCCCGCTCATCGCGCTGATGCCCGTGTTGATGATCCTGGTGATGTTCATCATGGCCCAGGGTCTGATCGCCACCGCCAGCGACTGGTTCGGGCTCGAGGCCGACAGCAGCGTGTCCGCGATCCTGATCGTGGTGCTGTTCGGCGTCGGCACGGACTACATGCTCTTCCTGCTGTTCCGCTACCGCGAACACCTCCGTAAGGGCCAGCAGCCCAAGGAGGCCCTGGTCGACGCGGTCACCCGGGTCGGCGAAACCATCGCCTCGGCGGCCGGTGCGGTCATCGTGGCCTTCCTCGCCCTGGTGCTGTCGACGATGGGCAGCATGCGCGCCATGGGGCCCTCGCTGGCGATCTCCGTCGCGGTGACGCTCGTGGCGGCCCTCACCCTGGTACCGGCGGTGTTCTCGCTGCTGGGAACGAAGGCGTTCTGGCCGTCCAAGGCGTGGAAGAAGGCCCCCCGCAACCGGCTCGCCAACGGCGTCGGCTCCCTGGTGTCGCGTCGTCCCGGGCTGATCGCCGCGGTGTCCGCCGGTGTGCTGGCGGCCCTCGCGGTGGGCGCGCTCGGCTTCAAGGCCGAATTCGACACCGAGAGTTCGCTCCCCAAGGACCTGGAGTCCGTCCAGGCCATGGCGGATCTGCAGAAGAGCTTCTCGGCCGGTGAGTCCGACCCGAGCCTGGTGTACATCCAGTCGAACGGCGACAAGCTGGACGCCTCGGCGCTGACCGGGTTCCGGCAGAAGCTGGAGACGGTCGAGGGCGTCGGCGAGGTCTCTCCCGCCGTGCTCAACCCCAAGGGCGACGTGGCCCAGTTCAGCGTGGTGCTGAAGTACCGGCCCGCCTCCGAGAACGCCATCGAGCTGGTCGCCGGGGAGCTGCGGGACACCGCGCACGACTCCGCGCCCGAGGGCTCCAAGGTCCTGGTGGGCGGGTCGACCGCGGTGCTGGCCGACATCGAGGACGCGGTCAACCACGACTACCGGCTGGTGTTCCCGGTCGCGGGCCTGGCCATCATGCTGATCCTCGGCCTGCTCCTGCGCAGCGTGGTGGCGCCGCTGTATCTGATGCTCGCGGTCGGCCTCGGCTTCGCCGCGACCCTGGGTTCCACGGTCTGGCTGTTCCAGAACGTCCGGGGCGAGAACGGCCTGCTCTTCATGTTGCCGATCATCGTCTATCTGTTCGTGGTGGCGATCGGCACGGACTACAACATCCTCATGGTGGCCCGACTGCGGGAGGAAGTCCGCAAGGGCAAGACGCCGGCCGAGGCGGCCCGGCTCGCGGTCGCCCAGTCGGCGCCGACGATCGGTTCGGCCGCCATCATCCTGGCGGGCACCTTCGGTGTGCTGATGCTGGCCAGCAACACCATGCTCCAGCAGATGGGCTTCGCCGTCGCCTTCGGCATCCTGCTCACCGCGTTCATCATGGCGCTGCTGCTGGTGCCGACGGTGACCGCGATGCTCGGCTCCAAGGCGTGGTGGCCCAACCACCGCTACGACTCCCCCGACACGCCCGGCGTCTCCGGCCCCGGGCGGGCCGAGGAGCCCGATGCGGCGGGCGAGACCGTACGGGTGTGACCTGACGGCCCCCTCGGACACCCGAACGGCCCGGTGGCCCTTCGCGACATCGTCGCGGAGGGCCACCGGTGCAGAGGCGGTCCCCGACGCCGAGCGCACCGCACCGCACCGAAGAAGCTGATCGCAGCGCGCAGAAGGGCGGCTCGATGGACCGGTGGGACCGAATGGGGCGGCTGGCCGCGTACGGGGGCGCCGCCGCCATGGCCCCGTATGCCGTGATCAAGGTGTCGTGGGTGGTGGGCTCACTGCTCGGACTGGCGCCGGTCGGGGCCGGGTTCGGGCTCGCCGAGTGGGTGGTGCTCAACACCGTGACGGTCGGCATGGCGGCCGTCGGGATCACTCTCGGGCTGGCGCTGGCCCGGCCCTGGGGGATGCGGCTACCCGGAGTGCCGCTGGTGTTCTGCGCCTGGGTCGGCGCGGGGTTCCTGGTGTCGATGCTGCCGTACGCGCTGGCCGACTCGCTGCTGTCGGAGCCGGACACCTCCGGGGGCGACAACGACCCCACGATGCCCGGCTGGGAGGCGGGCCTGATCCAGTTCGGCTTCATCGGCATGGGCCTGGGCCTCGCCCTCGCACTCCCCGCCCATCTGCGCAGGCGCTGGCCGGAGGCGTTCGCCGGGCGGGGCGACGGGCCCTCACCGCTCGGCCGGGCGGCCGTGGTCCTCGGTGCCGCCGTCGGGCTGATGTGGCTGTACTGGGCGGCGGGCGGCACCGCCGGGCTCGCCCACCCCGACGAGGGCCGCGCCACCTGGCGCCTGCTGTGCGGGATCTGCGGCACGTGGGCGCTGGTCGCCGCGTTCGCCGTGGCACGACCGGGCCGCGAAGGACCCGGACGGCTCCCCCGCCGGCTGCCGTCGGTCCTCGGCTGGCTCGGCTCGGGCTCACTCTTCGCGTGGAGCGGCTGGAAGTTGCTCTTCACGCTGTACGTCGCGATCGCGGCGCCCCCGGACGTCGCGCTCCCCGAGCAGTTGGGCCTCGCGATCACTCTGCACCTGTGCGCCGTCGTGGCGGGCGGCGCGATGATGTGGACGCTCACCCGGGCCCCGTCCCGGACCCGCCCGGAAGTGGCCACCGCCCCGCCCGGCTGACGCCGCGCGGGCGCGCCCAGGCCGGCCGGACACCCCAGGCGATGCCTCGCCGGCGGTCGCGGATGCCGGATCGGTGCCGGCTGTGGTCGCGATCAGCGCATCGCGGGGAAGCCCCCCATGCGCGCGGCGATGCCGGCGACGAACTCGTCCAGCTCGGCGTCGGGCCCCGCGCGGTTGATCCATCCGTAGCGTTCGGCGAGTTCGGCATCGAAGTCGGCCGACGTCAGCACGGCTTGGAGCGCCCGGCCCCGGCCCAGCAGGCGGGTGAGGTGCTGGATCGCTCCCGCGCCGGGCGGGGTGCCGATGCCGACTTCGGGCTGGGCCAGGACGGCGTTCTCCCGGGAGGCGAAGCGCATGTCGCAGGCGAGGAGGAACTCGCTGCCCGCGCCCCGTGCCCGGCCGCGCAGGCTGCGGTCCGGCCGCGGCACGCCGCGCGGCGCGGCCCCCGTCCTGCCCGCCGGCACCGGCCCGTGCCGCTGCCACGCGTTTCGCTATGCCGTTGCCTGCTCGGGCGATGCGGCTGCCGTCCGCGACATCGCCGCGGGGGCGGCGAAGAGCGCCTGGACGGCCGCGTGGACCTGGCCTGCGACCACCTCGGCGGTGGAGGTGTCGCGCTTGCCGTCGAGGTGCAGGAACGCCAGGCCAACGCAACAAGGTCATGCAATTTCTGCAACGCCGGAGGGGGCGGTGGTTGCGCCGCCGGCTCCGGGCCCCGCGCCCATCGGGCGGTCCGCCAGCACAAGGGCCTGCCCGACGCGGTCGCCGAGCGGCCCACCCAGGCTACAAATCCGCAGGTCAGGAACGCTTCGCGACAGGCTCCAGGACCGCCACACACTCCACGTGGTGCGTCACCGGGAAGAGGTCGAAGGCGCGCGTGCGGCGTGGGGAGTAGCCCTCCTCGCGGAAGTACTTCAGGTCGCGGGCGAGTGCCGCCGGGTCGCAGGCGACGTAGACGATGCGGCGGGCGCCCAGGGCCGCGAGGCGGGTCACCGTCTCCTTGCCCGCGCCCGCGCGGGGCGGGTCCAGGACGATCAGGTCGGCCTCGGTGATCCCGGTGCGGGGCAGCACCTGCTCGACCTTGCCGTGCTCGATGCGGACGCGGTCCAGGTCCTGGAGGTTGTGCCGGGCGTCCTCGACCGCGCGCTTGCTCGACTCGATGCCCAGCACCGCGCCGCGCTCCCCCACCCGCTCGGCGATCGCGCCCGCGAAGAGGCCGACCCCGCAGTACAGATCGAGGGCCGTCTCGCCCTGGCGGGGCATCAGGCCCTGCATGACGGCCTCGACCAGGACGTCCGCCGCCTTGGGGTGGACCTGCCAGAAACCGGCCTCGCCGACCCGCCAGGTGCGGCCCGCCGCCCGCTCGCGGACGAAGGGGCGGCCGTGGACGCGGTGCACCAGACGGGTCCGGTCACGGCCGCGGGACTCGCTGACCCGCAGCACCGAGACCGGCCGGTCCAGCTCGACGATCGGCAGCCGGCCGCCGGGGCGCGGGGTGAGGACGACCTGGCGGTCGGAGGAGCCGGTGGCCGCGATGGCCTCCACGCCGGCGATCTGGGGCCATTCGCGCTTCTCGACGCCGAGTTCGGTGACGCCGGGGGCGGCGATCAGACAGTGGTCGATCGGCTCGACCTCGTGCGAGCGGTGGCGACGCAGTCCGGGCCGGCCCTGCTCGTCCACCGCGTACTGCACCCGGGTGCGCCAGGCCGGGACCTCACCGCGGGCCACCTTGTCGCCGGGCGCGGGCTCGACCGTGCCGTCCCAGCCCGCCTCCGCGGGGGTGAGCCCCGCCAGCCGGGCCAGCTGCTCGGTGATCACCTCGGCCTTCAGCCTGCGCTGGGCGCCGGGAGCCGCGTGCTGCCAGTCGCAGCCGCCGCATTTGCCGGGGCCGGAGAACGGGCACGGCGCCTCGACCCGGTCCTTGGAGGCGTCCAGCACCCGCACCGCGTCGGCGCGCAGGAAGCGCGCGCCCTCCTCGCCCTCGGTCACCCGGGCGACGACCCGCTCACCGGGCAGCGCATGCCGGACGAAGAGCACCTGACCTTCGCCGGTCCGGGCGATGCAGTGGCCGCCGTGCGCCACCGGGCCGACCTCGACCTCGTACTCCTCGCCGACCAGCGATGCCTTGGGTTCACTTTGCATGGCGGGTTCAGGCTCCAGAGGGGGTGAGGGGGCGCGGTGGGACAACAGCCCACCAGTCTACGTCGCGCCCGCCCTCACCCCGTCACGCCCCGATGCCCCGGGACCGCGGGCCCACCGTCAGGGAACCTGCGAGGTGACGCCCGGCTTCTCGCCCTTGGGCCCCTTCTCGCCCTTCTCGCGCTGCTTGGCCGGGATCACCGGACCGCGCCGCACCGCCCCCGGGGCGTTCCACTCGGCCCGCTTGCGCGCCCGCTTCCGGGCCAGCTCGGAGGAGTCCAGCTGCCACGGCACGGAGGTGACCATGACGCCCGGGGTGAACAGCAGCCGCCCCTTGAGCCGCAGCGCGCTCTGGTTGTGCAGCAGATGCTCGTACCAGTGGCCGACCACATACTCGGGGATGAAGACGGAGACCACATCGCGCGGGCTCTCCCGGCGCAGGCTCTTGACGTAGTCGATGACCGGCCGGGTGATCTCGCGGTAGGGCGAGTCGAGGATCTTCAGCGGCACATCTATGCCGCGCTCCTGCCACACTCGCTGCAGCGCCTTGGTCTCGGCGGGGTCGACGTTGATGCTCAGCGCCTCCAGCCGGTGCGAGCGCATCAGCTTGGCATAGGCCAGGGCGCGCAGCGTCGGCTTGTGGACCTTGGAGACCAGCACCAGGGAGTGCACCCGGGAGGGGCGCACCTCCTCCTCGTCGAGCTGTTCGGTGGCCGCCGCGAGCTCCTCGGAGACGCCGTCGTAGTGGCGCCTGATGGCCGTCATGGTGACGTAGAAGATGACCATGCCGAGCAGGGCCACCCAGGCGCCGTGGGTGAACTTCGTCAGCAGCACCACGACCAGCACCAGGCCGGTGAAGAAGGCCCCGAAGGTGTTGATCGCGCGGGCGCGGACCATACGGCGGCGGGCGTTCGGGTCCCGCTCGGTCGCCAGATGGCGGTTCCAGTGCCGCACCATGCCGGTCTGGCTGAGGGTGAAGGAGACGAAGACGCCGACGATGTAGAGCTGGATCAGCCGGGTGGAGTCGGCTCCGTAGAGGTAGACCAGGACGGCGGCGGCCGAGGCGAGCAGCACGATGCCGTTGGAGAAGGCGAGCCGGTCGCCGCGGGTGTGCAGCTGGCGGGGCAGATAGCGGTCCTGGGCCAGGATCGAGCCGAGCAGCGGGAAGCCGTTGTACGCGGTGTTGGCGGCCAGGAAGAGCACCAGCGCGGTGGCCGCGGCCAGCACCACGAACAGGAACGAGCCGTCGCCGAAGACCGCAGCCGCGACCTGCGAGATCACCGGGTTCTGGGTGTAGTCGGCGCCGAGCGGGGTGCCGTTCTTCAGCAGGTCGTGCGCGGGGTTCTCGGCCATCTTGACGTTGGTGACCAGGGCCAGCGTGATGATGCCGACGAACATGATCACGGCGAGGCCGCCCATCAGCGCCAGCGTCGTCGCCGCGTTACGGCTCTTGGGCTTGCGGAAGGCGGGCACGCCGTTGCTGATCGCCTCGACACCGGTCAGGGCGGCGCAGCCGTCGGAGAACGCGCGCAGCAGCAGGAAGATCAGCGCGAAGCCGGCCAGCCCGGTCTGCTCGGCGTGGACCTCGAAGCCCGCGGTGGGGGCCTTCATGTCGTCACCCAGGACCAGCCCGCGGTAGGCGCCCCAGAGGATCATCACGAAGACGCCGCCGACGAAGACATAGGTGGGGATCGCGAAGAGCTTGCCCGACTCCCGTACGCCCCGCAGGTTCATGAGCGTCAGCAGCAGGATGATCCCGACCGCGCACAGCGTCTTGTTCTCGATGATGAAGGGGACGGCCGAACCGAGGTTCTCCACACCGGAGGAGATCGACACCGCCACCGTGAGGACGTAGTCGACCAGCAGGGCGCTGGCGACCGTCAGACCCGCCTTGGGGCCGAGGTTGGTGGTGGCGACCTCGTAGTCACCACCCCCGCTGGGATACGCGTGCACGTTCTGGCGGTACGAGGCGACCACCGTGAACATCAGCACGATGATGGCGATCGTGATCCACGGGCTGTAGTGGTAGGCCGACGCACCCGCCACGGACAGAACGATCATCACCTGCCCCGGCGCATACGCGACGGAGGACAGGGGGTCGGAGGCGAAGACGGGGAGCGCGATGCGCTTGGGGAGGAGAGTCTCCCCCAGCTTGTCGCTGCGCAGGGCCCGCCCGATCAGGATCCGTTTCGGGAGGTCGGTCAGTTTGGACACGCAGAGGATCGTAAGGGGTAGCGCGGGCCCCCGCCCACCCGCCCACCCCCGGGAAAAGGGGCGGGCGGGAGCAGGGCGCCGGAGGGGATCAGGACAGGCGCGCGGGCAGGGTGCGGTGGCCGTTGGAGATGAAGGACTCCACCGGCTCCAGCGGCTCCTGCCCGGACGCGAGCGTGAGCCCGGGGAAGCGGTCGAAGAGCGCCGGGAGCGCGATCGCGGCCTCCAGCCGGCCCAGCGGGGCGCCGACGCACAGATGGACGCCGTGGCCGAACGCCAGGTGGCTCTTGAGCTGCCGGGTGACGTCGAAGCGGTCCGCGTCCTCGCCGTGCACCTCCGGGTCGCGTCCGGCGGCCGCGTAGGCGGCCAGGATCGCGTCGCCCTTGTGCAGCACCACGCCGCTGTCCAGCTCGATGTCCTCCACGGCGTAGCGCAGCGGCAGGTTGGCCACCGGGGCGGAGTGCCGCAGCGTCTCCTCGATCACGTCCTCCCAGGTGGCCCGGCCGGCCCGGACGTGCTCGAGCTGCTCGGGCCGGGTGAGCAGCGCGTGGATGGCGTTGTCCAGGAGGTTGACCGTGGTCTCGTGACCGGCCGAGAGGAACAGGGCGAGGGTGTCGGTCAGCTCCTTCTCGCTGAGCTTGGAGCCGCTCTCCTCGTCCCGCACCGCGATCAGCCCGCTGGTCAGGTCGTCGCCGGGCCGCTCGCGCTTGGTGGCCACCAGCTCACCGAGGACGGCATACATCTCGTTGAAGGTGGCGGTGACCTCCTCGGGGGAGGCGGAGGTGTGGAAGATGCTGTCCACGACCCGGCGCATCCGGTCGCGCAGGTTCTCGTCGTCGAGCCCGAACAGCTCGGAGATCACCTGGATCGGCAACGGGTACGCGTACGCCTCGCGCAGGTCGACCACCTCGTCCGGCGCGGCGGCCAGGTCGTCCAGGAGCGTGGTGCAGATCTCCTCGATGCGCGGCCGCAGGGCGGCGGTGCGCCGGGCGGTGAACGCCTTGGAGACCAGGGTGCGCAGCCGCCGGTGGTCGCCGCCGTAGGCGGTGAACATGTTCTCGACGGCGACCCAGGTGATCAGCGGCCACTCGGGCGTGATCTCACCGTTGATCCACGCGGGCCAGTGCTGCCGGGGGTCCTTGGAGACCCGGGGGTCGGTCAGCAGCTCCTTGAGGGTGCGCTGGCGGGTTATTGCCCACGCCACCACGCCGTCAGGAAGCTCAACAAGCGTCGCCTCGCCGCCTGCGGCGACTCGGGCTGCCTCTCCGGCGATGTCGCGGCCGGCGGGGTCGAGGACGATGGGACGGGGTTCCATTGGCTGACTCCAGAGGTCTCGTCGAATCGGACCGGCTCGGACGTGGGCGCCGCGAACGGCTCGTGCGCGGCCACCGCTTGGGCGGGGAAGCGCACCGGCAGGGCGGCCAGGGCGCGGGCGAAGGGCCCGGTCCGCCAGGTCAGCCGCTCGACGGGGACCGCCAGCTCCATGTCCGGGAGGCGGTCCAGGAGCCGCTCGATGGCCACGGAGGCGATCACCCGGGCGGGCCGCTCGGCGGGGCAGCGGTGGGCGCCCGCGCTCCAGGCCAGATGGGCGCGGTTGCCGGACCGGCGGTCGGAGGCCATGGCCGCCTCGTGGTTGGCCGCGGCGTAGCTGATGAGCACCGGTTCGCCCTTGCGCAGCCGTACGCCCGCCACGTCGCAGTCGTACCGGGGGAACCGGGTGCCGTAGTTGGCCATCGGCGGGTCGTTCCACAGGACCTCGTCCAGGGCGTCCTCGACGGGCATGCTGCCGCCGGACAGCTCACCGGCGAAGCGGTCGTCCGACAGCAGCAGGCGCAGCGCGTTGGCGATCAGATTCTGCTGGGGGTCGGTACCGGCCGCCATCAGCAGGATCATCTGCTGCATCAGCTCGTCGTCGGTGAGCTGCGAGGGATGCGCGATCAGCCAGGAGGTGACGTCGGCGGAGAGCTGCTTGCGCTTGTCCACCAGCAGGCCGGAGATCCAGTGGAGCAGCGCGTCGTTGGCCGCCGCCGCCTCCTCGCCACTGTCGAAGAGCTTCATCATCGTCTCGACCAGCTTCGGCCCGTCCGCCGGGCGTGCGCCGAAGAGCTGGTTGAAGACCAGCAGCGGGAGCACCGACGCGTACTCGATGATCAGGTCGGCCTCGCCCCGGGAGGCGAAGGCGTCGATCAGCGTCTCGGCGCTGCGCTCGACGTACTCGCTGAGGGCGTGCGGATCCACCCGGTCCAGGCTGTCGGTGATCGCCCCGCGCAGCCGGGCGTGGGCCTCCCCGTCGCAGAACAGCGCGTTCGGCCGGTACATCATCATCGGGGCGACCGGGTTGTCCGGCCCCACACTCCCGTCCTGCATCGCCCGCCAGCCGCGCGGGTCCTTGGCGAACCGCTCGGTGTCGCGCAGGATCTCCAGGCCGAGCGGGTAGCTGGTGACCAGCGAGGCATACACCCCCGGCGTCAGCTCGACCGGTGCGATCGGCCCATGGGTGGCGCGCATCCGCGCGTAGGTGCCGTGCGGGTCGGCGGCGAACTCGGGACCGTACATCGGTACGGCCGCACTGTGCCCGGTGTCGCCCACGGCCTCGGCGGGGCCCGCGTGCGCGGGGCAGCCCGGTGGGGGACGGGGCCGGCGGCTGGACGGTTGGTCACACAATCTCCTGGGAGCTACGGGTCTGGCGAGCCTGTAGATACTGGACGAGGGCGATCAGTGCGTGGGTGGAGGAGATCCGGTCCCGGGCGTCACAGGTCACCAGGGGGGTTTCCGGAAGCAGATCGAGGGCCTCCCTGACCTCCGGCTCCGCGAAGCGGGGAGAGCCCTCGAACTGGTTGACGGCGACGGCGTACGGCAGTCCGTGCTCCTCCAGGACGGCCATCACCGGGAAGGACTGCTCCAGCCGCCGGGTGTCGGCCAGGACGAGCGCGCCCAGCGCCCCGTTCGTCATGTCCCGCCACAGCCGGGTGAAGCGCTGCTGTCCCGGCGCGCCGAACAGATAGAGCACCAGGGACTCGCTGAGGGTGAGCCGGCCGAAGTCCATGGCGACGGTGGTGGTCGTCTTGTCCTCGGTGCCCCGCAGGTCGTCGGTGAGCGCACCGGCCTGCGTCATCGTCTCCTCGGTGCGCAGCGGCCGGATTTCGGACAGCGAGCCCACGTAGGTGGTCTTGCCGACGGCGAAGTGCCCGACGACGAGGATCTTCGCCGCCACCCGCACCGTATGGGGCAGATAGACCGCCTTGTCGTCAGAGGCGAGCGCGGAGTCCATCGAGCACCTCCTGCAGGAGCTGGGTGTCGGGGAGGTCGGCGGCGGGGATCGGGGACCGGGTGGAGACGTGGCCGCTGTCCACCAGGTCGCCGAGCAGGACCTTGGTGACGCTGACGGGCAGCTCCAGGTACCCGGAGACCTCGGCCACCGAGAGCGCACCGCCCAGGCACAGCTCCATGACCCGCCGCTTCTCGGGGCTGAGCCCGGTGAGCGGCCGGTCGGGGTGGGCCATGACCAGGGTCACCAGGTCGAAGGTGTTGCGAGTCGGGTAGGCACGGCCGTCGGTGACCACATACGGCCGCACCAACCCTCGTTCGCGCCGCCCCGGACTCATGCGTGGCTGCCGATCCCCTGCCGCGGGAGGCCCTGCCGCGGCGGGCTGGTGAGCTCCTTGCCGAGCCGGTCGACCAGCTTCTGCATCCGGTAGCTGACCGCTTCCATGTCCACGGACTCGGTGGCCGAGACCGCCAGATACGCGCCGGGCCCGGCGGCGATCAGGAAGACGTACCCGCCGACGAACTCGACCAGCGTCTGCTGCCAGGGCGTCTCGTGCGGATCGCAGAACTCGGAGGTGGAGCGGCTGATCGACTGCAGCCCGGAGAGTGCGGCGGCCTGGCGCTCGGCCTCGTCGCGGGCGATGCCCTCGGAGTACGCCCGCAGCATCCCGTCCGCGGAGAGCAGGATCGCGTGCCGTGCCTCCGGCATCTTGACGACCTCGTCGAGCATCCAGCCGAGCTCGTTGTTGAGATGGTCGTTCATGCCTGGCGATTCCCTTCGTCATGGTGAGGGGCGGAGTCCTGGGTGTCGGCACGGCCGGAGCGGGTGCCGCGCGCGAACGCGCCCAACCGCGAGGCGGTTTCCTCCGCCGAACGCGCGCGGTGCGCGCCGGTGTCGTCGGATTCGGCGGCGCCGGTCCGCCCGGTCCCCATGGACCAGTCGGCGGTCGGCGGGGTGGCGGCGGCCTGCCGGCGGCGGCGCTTGGGCAGACCACCCTGCGTGGTGCCGTACACGCGCGTGGCCTCGTCGTCGCCCAGGGACGGCTGGGGCGCCGCGGCGGGTGCCGGTGCCGGGGCAGGCGTGGGGGCGGGCGCCGGAGGCTGGGCCTGGGGGATGGCCTGGGCCTCGGCCGGAGCGGCCTGCGCCTGCCACGCCCTTCTGGGGGCGCGGGTGCGGCGAGAGGGCAGGGTGTGCAGCGGCTCGGCACCCTCGGGGTCCTGCGCCGCGGTGCCCGGCCGCCCGTCGGTGTCGATATGCGTGAGCAGGTCGCTCGGGAGGAACAGCACGGCGCGCACACCGCCGTACGGGGACCGGGTGTCCACCGAGACGCTGAAGCCGTACCGCGCGGCCAGCAGGCCCACCACGGCGAAGCCGAACTGCGGCGGGTCGCCGAGCCGGGAGACGTCCACGGCGCGCTGGCCGGAGAGCAGGGCGGCGGCCCGCTGGACCTCCAGGCCGTCCATGCCCACACCGGCGTCGTCGATCACGATGCAGGCCCCGTTGTGCACCGGCTGGAGGCTGACCTCCACCGAGGTGTTGGGCTGCGAGTGGCGGGCGGCGTTGTCCAGCAGCTCGGCGACCGCGAGCACGACGGGCTCCACGGCCCGGCTCACCACCGCGACGTCGATCAGGGCGTGCACCTGCACCCGCTGGTAGTCGCGGATGCGCGACTTGGAGCCGCGGACGACATCGGTCAGCGAGGAGGCCAGCCGCTGACGGCCGGGCCAGGAACCGCAGAGCACGGCGATGGCCTGGGCGCGCCGGCCGAACTGGGCGTTGGCGTGGTCGATCTCCAGCAGATCCCGCAGCACATCGGGGTTGTCGTGCCGCTCCTGCATCTCGGAGATCGACACCTGCTGCTCGTTGGCGAGTCCCTGGACGGCTCGCATGGACGCCTTGAGCGCCGCCTTGGCGGAGGCGTCGGCCCGCGTCTGTGCCTTGTCCACCGCACGGGTGAACTGTTCCATGACGGCGTGCAGGCTCTGCGCGAAGGCCGTACCGGCCAGTTTCTCGTCCCGCAGGCCCGGCAGCGGGCCTGGCTGGCTCAGCACATCGGCGATCGAGGGAAGGCGTACGTCGACGAGGTGCTGCACCTCCTCGTCACGGGAGCGCAGGCTGTCCTCGAGAGTGGCGTTGCGCCTGCGGACTCCGGCGGTGATCTGCCGCTGGCGGATCAGAAGCACCAGGACGACGAGAAGCGCGGCGGCCAGACACCAGCTCACCGCCTCCGATATGTGATCAGTCATCAGGAACCTCGTGCAGAAGAACGCGGGCGCGGAAGGAACGACTCAGAGCCCTGATGTCCCGTCCGGAAACGGAATACGGCGATCATCTTAGCCATGTCGTGACCTAGTATCCGACGCCCGCGACAAAGTTCGAACCAGCGGCAAGCGCACGGCATTTGTCATGTGGTTTCGGTGAAGATCCGGGATTTCAGGCAAAGATGAAGGGTTGCGACCACCATTGAAGCGCCGTAACCCGGGCCCACCGTAGTGGTCGGGGCTGATCGCCAACAGCCCTTTCACTCCGCATCCGCAACCGGAAACGATCGTTGCCCTTCCCTGTCCAGTTCGTTCCCGTCGCTTCTGCGATCACCTCCGACCGCCTCCCCCATCGCCGATGATCGCGGGAACTTTCCCGCTATGTCGTACGTCACCAGGTTCATCTCCCGGCCGTCGCGCGCGGACGGGAGAGCGGGCCGCCGGTACGGATACGGTGGGGACAGGTGCCACCGCGGTCGACTCCCGTCGTCCCCGGGCACCGGCATCGGGGCCCCGCCCCGCTGTCGCCCCGTAGGTCCTGGAAGGAAGATGTGAGCAGGGTGTTTGCGCAGGTCGGCACGGTCATCTGGAGTGCGGGGTAAGACGCATGCATATCGTGATCATGGGCTGTGGCCGGGTGGGTGCGGCCCTCGCCCAGACTCTGGAGCAACAGGGGCACACGGTCGCGGTCGTCGACCAGGACCCCACGGCCTTCCGCCGCCTGGGTGCGGGCTTCGGCGGGCGCCGGGTGACCGGTGTCGGCTTCGACCAGGACACCCTGCGCGAGGCGGGCATCGAGGAGGCCGGGGCCTTCGCCGCGGTGAGCAGCGGCGACAACTCCAACATCATCGCGGCCCGGGTGGCCCGCGAGATGTTCGGGGTGGAGAACGTGGCGGCCCGTATCTACGACCCCCGCCGCGCGGAGGTCTACCAGCGCCTCGGCATCCCGACGGTGGCCACGGTGCGCTGGACCGCCGACCAGATGCTGCGGCGGCTGCTGCCGTCCGGCGCGGAGCCGCATTGGCGGGACCCCAGCGGCGGGGTGCAGCTGGCCGAGGTGCACATCTCCCCCTCGTGGGTGGGCCACAAGGTCAGCGTGCTCCAGGAGGAGACCGGCGTGCGGGTCGCGTTCCTCACCCGGCTCGGCGAGGCGATGCTGCCGACCTCCGGGACGGTGCTGCAGGAGGGCGACCTGGTGCATGTGATGATGCGCACCGACGAGGTGGAGAAGGTCGAGGCAGCCTTCGAAAAGGGGCCTGAGGAGGCGAATCGGTGAGCGCCGCACGCACGGCCGCCGGGCCGCACGGGACAGCGAAGGCCGCACCTGTGCGCCGCGCGGGCGACGGTGCCCGCGGCGGATCCGCTGATGTAGCGAGTAGCCGCTGGCGCGGCGGGGCGAACGAGGAGGCACCGTGAGGGTTGCCATTGCCGGGGCGGGCGCCGTGGGGCGTTCCATCGCGAGCGAGCTGCTGGAGAACGGGCACGAGGTGCTCCTCATCGACAAGGCGCCGACCGCCATCTCGGTGGAGCGGGTGCCGCAGGCCGAGTGGCTGCTGGCCGACGCGTGCGAGATCACCTCTCTGGACGAGGCGGCGCTGCAGCGCTGCAACGTGGTCATCGCGGCCACCGGTGACGACAAGGTCAACCTGGTCGTCTCGCTGCTCGCCAAGACCGAGTACGGGGTGCCCCGAGTGGTCGCCCGGGTCAACAATCCCAAGAACGAGTGGCTGTTCAACGAGGCATGGGGCGTCGATGTCGCCGTCTCCACCCCGCGTCTGATGTCGGCGCTGGTCGAGGAGGCGGTGAGCGTCGGCGATCTGGTGCGGCTGCTCCGCTTCAGCCACGGCGACGCCAACCTGGTGGAGCTGACGCTGCCGCCGGAGGCGGCGCTGGTGGGCACCCGGGTCGGCGATGTGGAGTGGCCGGAGGACACCACGCTGGTCACCATCATCCGCGGCACCCGCGTACTGACCCCGAACAAGGACGATGTGCTGGAGGCTGGTGACGAGCTGCTGTTCGTCGCGGCACAGGCGCGCGAGGAGCAGCTCGAGCAGCTGCTGTCCGTCCAGCGCCAGGACGCCACGGGCTAGGACGAACGCTCCGGGCACAGACCGCGGCCCGGGCTCCCCCTGCGGGAGTCCGGGCCGCGGTCTGTGTGGCCTCAGTGCCGGGGCGGCTGCCGGTCGGCCGATTCGGTACGGGCCTCGGACACGATCTGGTCGGTCCACTCCGAGAGCAGCGGATCGACGACCTTGTCGGCCTTGTCCGCCTGGGACTTCCGCTCCCGCTCGGCCTTCTCCTCGGCCTCCATCTCCGCGATCACGTCGATCGGCGGCGGGGCCTTGGCGAGGAAGATCCAGGTCAGATAGACACAGAGCAGGAACGGGGGAATGCCGAGCGCGACCTTGACCCAGCCGAGCTGGGTGGCGTCCCCCACCAGTAGAGCGGGAACAGCACCGCCGACTTGGCGAGCAGAATCAGCCCCCACGCCCAGGTGGAGCGGGTGTAGGCGCGGAACCGGCCGGGGTTACGGGTGCGCCAGGAGAGGTTCTCCTTCAGCATCGGCCCGAGCAACACCCCGATCAGCGGGAAGCGGAAGATCGCCGAGAGAATGTAGGCGATCGCCAGGCCCAGGGTGTAGAGCATGCCCGGCAGATAGAAGTTCTTCGCGTCGCCGGACATCATCGCGAAGATCGCGCCGAACGCGACCCCGAAGACCCCGCTGAAGGCGTGCTTCAGGGTCTCCTTGCGCACCAGCCGGGTGAGCGCCAGCAGCACGGTGAGACCGAGCGCGGCGATCGCGGCGAGATGGATGTCGCGGTTGATCGTGTACAGCAGGACGAAGACCAGACCGGGGACGGTGGTGTCCACCATGCCCCGCACCCCGCCGAACGCCTCCAGGAGCGCGGTGTCCGCCGCCGCCCTGCTGTCGGCGGCGGCGCTTCGGTGCCCGGTCGGGGTCGTCTTGTCGTCTGGCGTCACCGGCTACTCCTGTCCGAGCGGTCGGAGTTCGTACTTCGGATTGAACAGCACCCGGCGCCCATGGCTCATGGAGATCCGGCCCGAGGCGATCAGCTTGCGCCCCGGTTCTATCCCGATGATGGAGCGACGGCCCAGCCACACCACGTCCAGCGCGGCGGTGCCGTCGAAGAGCTCCGCCTCCAGCGCGGGAACTCCGGCCCGCGGTCTGAGCGTCACCGTGCGCAGCGTGCCCGTCACCTTGACGATCTGACGGTCGCCGCAGTCGCCGATCTTGGTGCAGCCCGCGGCCTCCGCGTCCTGCTGCAGCTCGGCGGAGTGCAGCTCCTCCTGGGAGCTCGACAGCCGGTCCAGCATCCGCCGGAACCGGCCGACCGGTTTGCCGGACCTGTCTCCCCTGGCGGCCCCGTCGGAGGGGTGGGGTACGGAACTCATACGGCCAGCGTACCGGTGCGCCGGGGCCGAAACGCCGTCCCCGCACTGATCGCCCGCCCCGCTCAACGCTCGAACCGGTAGCCCATCCCCGGCTCGGTGACGAAGTGGCGCGGATGCGAGGGGTCGGCCTCCAGCTTGCGGCGCAGCTGCGCCATATAGACCCGCAGGTAGTTGCTCTCGGTGCCGTACGAGGGGCCCCAGACCTCCTGCAGCAGCTGCTTCTGGCTGACCAGGCGGCCGGCGTTGCGCACCAGGACCTCCAGCAGATGCCATTCGGTGGGGGTCAGCCGCACATCGCGGCCGTCGCGATGGGCCTTCTTGGCGGCCAGGTCGACGGTGAACGAATCGGTCTCCACCACCACCGAGTCGTCCGACTGCCCGGTGGGCTCGGCACGGCGGACGGCCGCGCGCAGCCGGGCGAGGAGCTCGTCCATGCCGAACGGCTTGGTGACGTAGTCGTCCGCCCCGGCGTCCAGGGCCTCGACCTTCTCGTCCGAGGTCTGACGGGCGGAGAGCACCAGGATCGGCACCCGGGTCCAGCCCCGGAGCCCCTTGATCACCTCCACCCCGTCCATATCGGGCAGGCCGAGGTCGAGCACGATCACATCGGGATGGCGGGCGGCGGCGAGCCGGAGCGCGGTGGCGCCGTCCCCGGCGGCGTCGACCTCGTACTTGCGCGCCTTCAGGTTGATCACGAGGGCGCGTACGATCTGCGGCTCGTCGTCGACCACAAGCACCCGGTTCATGTGGCGGGCCTGCCTTTCCGTGTCGTTGTGCCTGACGTGGAGCCGACCTGGACCGGGAGGCCGGGGTCGACCGGCGGGCGGCCGGCGGCGACACGCAGCGTGAGCACCATGGTCATACCGCCGCCTGGGGTGTCCTCGGCGGTCAGCCGGCCGCCCATGGCCTCGGCGAAGCCGCGCGCGACGGCCAGCCCGAGGCCGACCCCGGCGCCGCGCGGGGCGTCCCCGTACCGCTGGAAGGGCTCGAAGATGCGGTCCTTCTCGCTGTCCGGCACGCCCGGGCCGCCGTCGGCCACCCGCAGCTCCACACGGTCGCCGAGGGCGCTCGCGGAGACCAGCACGGCGCGGTCCGGCGGGCTGTACTTCACGGCGTTCTCCACGATGTTGGCGACGCCACGCTCCAGCAGCCCGGGGTCGACCGCGACCATCGGCAGCTCCTCGGGGATGTCGAGGACGACCTTGGCCATGGGGACGCCGACGAGCGCCATCGGCACCACCTCGTCCAGGTCGATCTCCCGGATGAGCGGGGTGACGGTGCCGGTCTGCAGCCGGGACATGTCCAGGAGGTTGCCCACCAGGTGGTCCAGCCGGTCGGCGCCGTCCTCGATGCCCTCCAGCAGCTCCGCCTCGTCCTCCTCCGACCAGGCGACGTCATCGGAGCGCAGGGAGCTCACGGCCGCCTTGATGGCCGCGAGCGGGGTGCGCAGATCGTGGCTGACGGCGGCGAGCAGCGCGGTGCGGATGCGGTTCCCCTCGGCCAGCTCACGGGCCTGCCCGGCCTGCTGGGCCAGCCGCTGCCGGTCGAGGACGACGGCGGCCTGGGCGGCGAAGGCGGCGAGCACCCGGCGGTCCTCGGCGGGCAGGACCCGGCCGGAGAGCGCGAGCGCCATATGGTCGCCGACCGGCATGTCCACCTCCGCGTCCTCGGGCCGTTCGGGCGCCGGGGTGCCGTCGTGGCTGCCGACGCTGCCCGCGCAGGTCCAGGGGGCGACATCGCTCTCCCGCTCCAGCAACGCCACCGAGTCCATGGCGAACGTCTCGCGGACCCGCTCCAGCAGCGCCTCCAGGCTGGTCTCGCCGCGCAGCACGCTGCCCGCGAGGAACGACAGTATCTCGGACTCGGCCCGCAGCCGGGCGGCCTGGTGGGTGCGGCGGGCGGCGAGGTCGACCACGGAGGCCACACAGACGGCGACCGCCACGAAGATCGCTATGGCGACGATGTTCTCGGGGTCGGCGATGGTCAGGGTGTGGGTGGGCGGGGTGAAGTAGTAGTTGAGCAGCAGCGATCCGACGGCCGCCGAGGCGAGGGCGGGCACCATGCCGCCCAGCAGGGCGGCCAGCACATTGAGGAACAGGAAGAGCAGCACCTCGTTGGCGAAGCCGGGCCCGGCCTCGGAGGCGAGGGTGGCGCCGGTGCCGGTGAGCAGCAGCGTGAGCAGGGCCGGTCCGGCCACCCCGACCACCCAGCCCGCGATCAGCCGGGAGCGGCCGAGCCGGGCGCCGCGCGCGACCGGCAGCCCGCGGCCCTTGGCGACCTCGTCGTGGGTGACGATGTGGACGTCCAGGTCGGGCCCGGAGTCACGGGCGACGGTGGTGCCCACCCCGGGTCCGAAGATGTACTGCCAGGTCTTGCGGCGGCTGGAGCCGAGCACGATCTGGGTCGCGTTGACACCGCGGGCGAACTCCAGCAGCGCCCCCGGGATGTCCTCCCCTATGACGTGGTGGAAGGTGCCCCCGAGGTCCTCCACGAGGGTGCGCTGGACCGCCAGCTCCTTGGGGGAGGCCGAGGTCAGGCCGTCGCTGCGGGCGATGTAGACGGCGAGGATCTCGCTGCCGGAGCCCTTGGCCGCCATCCGGGCGGCCCGGCGGATCAGCGTCCGTCCCTCCGGGCCGCCGGTCAGCCCGACGACGATGCGCTCACGCGCCTGCCAGGTGGAGCGGATGGAGTGCTCGTCGCGGTACTGCTGGAGGTATTCGTCCACCCGGTCGGCGGTCCACAGCAGGGCCAGCTCGCGCAGCGCGGTCAGGTTCCCGGGCCGGAAGTAGTTCGACAGCGCGGCGTCGACCTTGTCGGGCGCGTAGATGTTGCCGTGCGCCATGCGGCGGCGCAGCGCCTGGGGCGACATGTCGACCAGCTCGATCTGGTCGGCGCGGCGCACCACCTCGTCCGGCAGGGTCTCCCGCTGGCGCACCCCCGTGATCGACTCCACCACGTCCCCCAGTGACTCCAGGTGCTGGATGTTGACGGTGGAGACCACGTCGATGCCCGCGCGCAGCAGCTCCTCGACGTCCTGCCAGCGCTTTTCGTTCCGGGAGCCGGGGACGTTGGTGTGGGCGAGCTCGTCGACGAGCGCGATGGCGGGGCGGCGGGCCAGCACCGCGTCCACGTCCATTTCCGTGAAGGTGCTCCCCCGGTACTCCAGCTCCCGGCGGGGCACCTCCTCGAGCCCGTGCATCATCACCTGGGTACGGCGACGGCCGTGGTGCTCCACGAAGCCGACCACGAGGTCCGCGCCCCGCTCGACCCGGCGATGCCCCTCGGACAGCATCGCGTACGTCTTGCCGACGCCCGGTGCCGCGCCGAGGTAGATCCGCAACTTTCCGCGTCCCATACCCCTATTTTCCCTGTTGGACGGCGCCTGAGCTCATGGCGAGCTTCCAGAGGGCGATGCGTGTAGAGCAAACCCCGTCCGCGGCCCGGCCGGCCGTTCCTTGACGGCTCCCTGACGGCCGTCGGCGCCGTCTTGACGCGCCTTTGACACCCGGCCGCCGCACCCCGGGCGAACCCCATGCGAAAAGCCGGTGGGCCGTACTCCGCAGAGAAGAGTACGGCCCACCGGCAGACGCTCACCTCGGGCCGGGCCTTACGCCGTCGGCTCAACCGGATGTGAGCGAGCAGCCCGCCAGGGCGTCGAGACCGGAGGGGGCGGTCGAGCCCTGGCGGGAGAAGGAGAGTTCGATGCGGTCGATCGTCGAGGCCCGCTTGTCCTTCAGCGGGCCCAGGATGGCGTTCTGCACGAAGTTGGGGCCGCCCTCGCCCTGGCTCGTGCCGAGCCGCTTGTTGGCCTCCGCCAGCTGGGTGTCCAGAAGGGCGACATTGCGGTCCACCTCGGCCTGGGCGGCGGCCGGCACGCCGCTGATCTTGGAGGCGACATCCGGGCAGCTGATCGTCTGAGCGGAACCCTCGTCGGCACCGGAGCCCGCGTCGGCCCCGCCGCCCTGCTCGGCCCCGGAGCCCTGCTCGGCTCCTCCGGCCGCGGGCTCGGACGCGGCGGCGGTCGGGGTCGCGCCGCTGTCCGCCTCGCCGCCCGCGCCGGTGCCCGCTCCCGCCTCACCGCCCGAGAGGGTGCACTCGGCGAGCGCGTCCAGCCCCGTCGGCTTCTCGGCGCGCCGTCCGATGGAGATCGCGATGCGGTCCAGGGTGGACTTCCGCTTGTCCGCCAGCGGGCCGAGGATGGCGTTCTGCACGAAGTTGGGGCCGCCCTCGCCCTGGCTGGTGCCGAGCCGCTTGTTGGCCTCCGCTATCTGCGTGTCCAGCAGGGCGAGGTTGCGGTCCACCTCGGCCCGGGCCTCCGCCGGGATCTCCGGGAGGGAACCGGCGACGGCGGGGCAGCTGATGGTCTGGGCGGCCTTGGTCGACGCATTGGCGTCGCCGCTGCCGTCGTCCTGACCGGCCATGGCGGCTCCCACCACGACGGCCGCACAGGTGATACCGCCGATCGCGCCGGAGACGAGGATTCTCCGGCGGTGCAGTAACGGAAGGCCACGCGACATCTGATCACTCACCTCGTTGAGGTCGGACAGGGGGTGTGTCTCGCGACGCGCCCTCTCCCCCTCGGAGCGTCACAAGGTCTCGCGCCCATGAGTACGGCCGGTGCGGCGGGTGTGTTCACCGTGTCGCGCGAAATCCTCGAAGCGACCTTCCGAAAAAACGCCGAAGGGGCCCGGGGGCCTGCCCCGGGCCCCTTCGGGCCTTGCCTTCTGCCGTGCGCGACGGCGGCTCAGCGGACCTCGGAGATCTCCGGGCCGCGCTGGAGCCGGTCGGCGCCGCCCGCGAACCGCGAGCCCTGCGCCTCGTCCTGCTGCACCCCGTCGGGCACCATCTGGGCGTCGTCCGGCAGCTTGAGGACGATCGGGTCGCGCGGGGCCATCGGGCCCTCGCCGCGCACCACGACCGTGTCCCGGAAGATCGCCTCCAGGAGGCTGCCGGTCTCGGGCTGCACCGCGCCCTGCCCGGAGATCACCCCGCGCAGGAACCAACGGGGCCCGTCCACGCCGACGAAGCGGACCACCTGCACGCCGTTCTTGCCGTCCGGGAGCTGCACCGGGACCTGGGCGCGCAGCTCCCAGCCGAGCGGGCCCTCGACCTCGTCGACGACCCCGCCCTGCTGGGTGATGCCGGTGGCGATCTCGTCGCGCACCTCGCCCCAGATGCCCTCCTTCTTGGGCGCTGCGAAGCCCTGGAGCTGCACGGCGCTGTCCCGCAGCACCACGGTCGCGGCGACGATCGCGTCCCCCGCGACCTCCACCCGCAGCTCCATGCCCTCGACGCCGGGTACGAACAGACCACCGAGGTCCACCCGGCCCTCGCCGGGCTCGCGCACCTCGGATACGTCCCAGGGGCCCTCGGGGCGCGGGGCCGGCGGCAGGCTCACCCGGCCGGCCTCCACGGGTGCGGCGGTGTCCTCAGCGCCGTCCGCGTCCTCCGCGTCCTCGGCCAACTCGTCGGAGGTCACGTCGAGCGACTCGACGTCCTCCTTGCTGCGCTTGCGGCGACGTCCGAACACGTCATCGTCCTTCCCGGTCGGAACCGACCGAAGCGTATCCATTCCCACCCGTTGTGCCGTCCACGGCGGCATGACCGCCGGTGGACCCGAAGCCCCCTTCGGCCCGCGCCGACCCGGGAAGCTCCGCCACCTCCTGGAAGCGCACCTTCTCGACCTGCTGGACGACCAATTGGGCGATCCGGTCGAAGCGCTCGAACCGCACGCTCTCGCGCGGGTCCAGATTGACCACGATCACCTTGATCTCTCCACGGTACCCGGCATCGATGGTCCCCGGGGCATTCACCATGGCTACGCCGCAGCGCGCGGCAAGTCCGGACCGTGGATGCACGAAGGCGGCATACCCCTCCGGGAGCGCGATAGACACTCCGGTGGGCAGAACCGCGCGCTCTCCCGGAGCCAGCTCGGCCGCCTCGGTGGTGACCAGGTCGGCCCCCGCGTCGCCGGGGTGGGCGTACCCGGGAATGGGCACCTCGGGGTCCACCCTGCGGATCGGCACGTCGACGGGCAGCGGACTCATGGGTTCACCTCGAAAGCGCGCGCGACCTTCACCTGATCCGGATCGGCGAGCGCCGCGTCGATCTCCTCCGCCCGGCCGTTCTCGATGAAGTGGTCGACCCGCACCTCTATGAAGAGGGCCTGCGCCCGCACCGCGACGGGGCCGTCCGGAGCGCCGATCCGGCCCGTGGCCGAACAGTAGACCTTCCGGCCGTGCACGGCGGTCACCCGTGCCTCCAGATGCAGCTCGGTCCCGACCGGCACGGGCCGTACGAAGTCGGTCTCCAGCCGCCCGGTCACCGTGATCGCCCGCTGCAGCCAGTTGAGCGCCCCGAGCGTCTCGTCGAGCGCCGCGGCCAGCACCCCGCCGTGGGCCAGGCCCGGCGCACCCTGATGGCCGCTGCGCACCGTGAACTCGGCGGCGACGCTCACGCCCTCGCCCGCCCGCGCGATCAGCCCCAGGCCCCCGGCTGATCGCCGCAGCCGAAGCACTGGTCGTAGTGCACGCCGAGGGGCTTCCCTGGCGCGGGCGCGTCGGGGTGGCGCACGGGTGCCGTGGCACCCTCCGGCGGCGTCAGCCCTGTCGTTCGTCCAGTCACAACGGCTGACCTTACCCGCGAGAACAGTCCGGTTCGGCGGCCATGCCAAGCTGATACGCATGCAGCCTTACGAAGAACGCCTCAGCGCACCCCGTTCCTGGTGGTTCATCGCCGTTCTGATCGGGGTCTCCGTGGGGTTGATCATGCTGCCGTTCGGCACTCTGCCGATGCTCGGCGGGCTGATCGGCGGTGCGGCGCTGGCCTGTGTCGCGGTGAGTTCGTACGGGTCGGCCCGGGTGCGCGTGGTGGCCGACTCACTGGTGGCCGGCGAGGCGCGGATCCCGGTGTCGGCCCTGGGGACCCCGCAGGTGCTGGACGCCGCCGAGGCGGCCGCCTGGCGGACCTACAAGGCCGATCCGCGGGCGTTCATGCTGCTGCGCAGCTACATCCCGACCGCGCTGCGGGTGGATGTCACCGATCCGGAGGACCCGACGCCGTACGTGTATGTGTCCACCCGGAATCCGGAGGCGTTGGCCGCCGCGCTCACGGCCGTGCAACCCGCCTGAGCGGGGCGCGCGAGGGGCTCATCTCTCCAAGGGCAGCGGGAGGTCCCAGGGGACCTGCTCGGCCCGCAGGTCCTTGCGGACCCTGCGCGCGAGTTTCCTGGTGTCGCGCCGGTTCATCGCGGCTCCGACGGCCGCGCCGACCATGAAGGGCGCCAGGACCGGCATGTTCCGGAAGCTGCGCTTGAGGACCTGCTGCCGCAACTCGCGCTTCATCTGGACGCCCAGGGCCGCGTTGACGCTCGCGGGCTGGGCGACGTCGATACCGCGCTCCTCGGCCCAGCAGCCGAGATACGCGATGGCGCGCTGACCCACCGTGCCGGGCGCCCGCACGCCGTAGACCTCGTGCAGCTCGGCGATCAGCTTGAACTCTATGGAGGCCACGCCGACGATCTCGGCGGCCAGCTCGGTGGGCATGGCGGGCGGGGTCGGCAGCATCGCCGCGGCACCGACGCCCGCGCCCACTGTGGCGGTGCCGCCCGCGGCACCGGCCACCAGTTTGTCCGCGAGCTCTTCCGGGCCGAGCCCCGGGAACTGCTCGCGCAGCGTTTTGAGATCGCGGACCGGAATGCGTGGAGCATTGGCGATGATCCGGTCGGCGACCGCGTAGACCCCCGCTCTCGCGCGCTCACCGCCTCTTCGCACACCGCGGCCGAGGGTGGTCGCGAGCGAGGCCAGCCGGCCTCGCTCGGCCTCGTCCACGTCGTCGTGCTCCGCCTCCACGCCGACCCCGCGGCTCAGGCCGCGCAGTCGCGGCAGATCGGCTGGCCGTTCTTGGTCTCGGCGGCCAACTGGCTGCGGTGGTGCACGAGGAAGCAGCTCATGCAGGTGAACTCGTCCGCCTGACGAGGCAGCACCCGGACGGACAACTCCTCATTGGAGAGGTCCGCACCGGGCAGCTCGAGTCCCTCGGCCTGTTCGAACTCGTCGACGTCGACGGTGGACGCCGACTTGTCGTTCCGCCGGGCCTTCAGTTCCTCGATGCTGTCCTCGTTGACGTCATCGTCGGTCTTGCGTGGGGTGTCGTAATCCGTTGCCATGTCGCTCTCCCCCTCTGGGTGTCTGTGGTGTCTCCAGCGCACGTAACGCGTGAGAGGCCGGACTTGTGCCCGACCCGAGGCGGAGATTTTGCCTCACATCAAGGTCTGTTACTCAATCGACACCCAACCGCACCCCTGAAGAGGTGATCGGGTTGGATGGCCATCGGGACCGTACACGGTCCGACTGTCGCACTCGCATGCGCCATGACGTGTACTTCCCGTGATCACGGTCCCCGAAAACCCGGATTTTCCCGGCTTTCCGTCAACCGCGACGATCACGCAGAGTATATGGCCGGAAAATCGCCCATGTGATCGATCACACAGCCTACCTCGGGTGGGCGGATCACGAAAATTCCGCCCAAAGCGAACACTCCCGGGCAGGCCCCCGGCCTCGGGTTCCCCGGCGTCAGACCGGGAGCACCACCCGCATCACCAGGCCTCCTCCCTCCCGCGGCTCCGCCGCGATCCTGCCGCCGTGGGCACGCGCCACCGACCTCGCGATCGACAGCCCGAGGCCGACGCCCTTGTCGCTGCCGGTGCGCTCGGTACGGAGCCGGCGGAAGGGTTCGAAAATGTTGTCCATCTCGTAGGCGGGGACCACCGGACCCGTGTTCGCCACCACCAGCACGGCCTGACCCGGCCGGCTCTCGGTGGTGACCTCGACCCAGCCGTCCTCCGCGATGTTGTACCGCACCGCGTTCTGGACGAGGTTCAGCGCGATCCGCTCGAGCAGCACTCCGTTGCCCTGGACCACCGCCGGAGCGCGCTGTCCGCGCAGCTCCACACCCTTGCCCTCGGCCTCCGCCCGGACCTGCTCCATCGCCTGGGAGGCCACCTCGGCGAGATCCACCGGCTTGCGGTCGACGATCTCGTTGTCGCTGCGGGCCAACAGCAGCAGGCCCTCCACCAGCTGCTCGCTGCGCTCGTTGGTGGCCAGCAGGGTCTTGCCGAGCTGGACCAGCTCCGGGGACGCCTGCGGGTCCGAGAGCTGCACCTCCAGCAGGGTGCGGTTGATCGCCAGCGGGGTGCGCAGCTCGTGCGAGGCGTTGGCGACGAACCGCTGCTGGGCGGTGAACGCCCGGTCCAGCCGCTCCAGCATCTCGTCGAAGGTGTCGGCGAGCTCCTTGAGCTCGTCGTCCGGGCCGTCCAGCTCGATCCGGCGGGACAGGTCCGAGCCCGCCACCTGGCGCGCGGTCCGGGTGATCCGGCCGAGCGGCGAGAGCACCCGCCCGGCCATCGCGTAGCCGAAGGCGAAGGCGATCACGGACAGGCCCAGGAGGGCTATCAGGGAGCGGCGCAGCAGCCCGTCCAGGGCCAGCTGGCGCTGCTCCTTCATGCAGGTGTTCAGGACCGCGTTGAACTGGTCCGGGCTGCTCTGGCCGATGATCTCGGGCAGGTGTTGTTGGTCGGCTGGACACTGCCGCCGACCAGTTTGAAGGGCAGCTCGTTGCCGACGTGCAGGGCCTGGGCGGCCAGCAGGTAGATGATCGTCAGCAGCACCACCCCGGCGATCAGGAACATCCCGCCGTACAGCAGGGTCAGCCGTATCCGGATCGTGGGGCGCAGCCAGGGGTTGGGGCGCGAGGCGCCCTGGGGGTCCCAGCTGGGCTTGGGCGGTGCCGTGGGCGGCAGCGGGGTCGGAGTCGTCGCCATGCCGGATCAGATCCGGTAACCCGAGCCGGGGACGGTGACGATCACCGCGGGCTCGCCCAGCTTGCGGCGCAGGGTCATCACGGTCACCCGCACCACGTTGGTGAACGGATCGGTGTTCTCGTCCCAGGCCTTCTCCAGCAGCTGCTCCGCGGAGACCACGGCGCCCTCGCTGCGCATGAGCACCTCCAGGACCGCGAACTCCTTCGGCGCCAGCTGGATCTCCTTGCCGTCCCGGAACACCTCGCGGCGGTTGGGGTCCAGCTTGATCCCGGCGCGCTCCAGGACGGGCGGCAGGGCGACGGTCGTCCGGCGGCCGAGCGCACGCACCCGGGCGATCAGTTCGCTGAAGGCGAAGGGCTTGGGCAGATAGTCGTCCGCGCCGATCTCCAGGCCCTCCACGCGGTCGCTGACATCGCCGGAGGCGGTGAGCATCAGGACCCGGGTGGGGATGCCGAGTTCGACGATCTTGCGGCAGACGTCATCGCCGTGCACGAGAGGCAGGTCCCGGTCGAGGACGACGACGTCGTAGTCGTTGACGGCGATGCGCTCCAAGGCGGCGGCTCCGTCATACACGACGTCGACGGCCATGGCCTCCCGGCGTAGTCCGGTGGCCACCGCATCGGCGAGCAGCTGCTCGTCCTCGACGACGAGTACGCGCACGTCGTTAGTCCTTCCTTGATTGCCGCACTGGGCATGATCTCGCCAAACTCGATGATTGTTCGGCGCCTCCATCCTGCCTCGAAGTCTCATAAACCGGCGGTAAGAGGGATCGCCTCGGGATCCCGGGGACCGATCCTGGACGCGGTGGTGGGGGCGGCAGCGGCTGGAACGCCGAATTCAGATTCTTTCGGGGCCCGAGGTTTCCGCCCAGGACGGGGTGGGGAGGACGACTGCACACCCGCGATCACGCCTTGTCTCCGGCATCTCTGACTGTCATTGCCGTCGGCAAGGGCCACGCACGTGATCGTCCCGCCGTCGGCACACCCCCGTGCCACCGACCCACGACGAGGGGCGCACATGGACGCGTTCACCGCAGGCATTCTGCAGCGCATAGAGAACACCAAGACCGATCTCATTCGCGCCCGTGAGACGGGCGACGACTTTCTTGTGGACGTGGAGCAGTCGGAGCTGGAAGACCTCCGTCGCCTCGCCGCCGAGCACGGTGTCGAAGTAAGCGCCTCGTTTGCTTGATCCCTTGCGGATTCCGGACCCGATCCAGATCCGGATTCCCTCCATGTAGCCGATTCCCATTCACCTCCGGATGGTGATCCAGAAAGCATCCGGTAACCACGCCGAAGCGCCCCGGTGTCCTCGTGACGCCGGGGCGTTTCCGTGTGTGGGCGGGGGTGTGGACCGACGGCGCATGGCCCCTGGGGGGATCAGTCGTGCCAGGCGCCCAGGTCGTCCAGAAGCCCCCTCAGCGGCTCGAAAAGGCCGGGGGCGGCGGCGATGGTCAGCTCCGTGGAGGCAGGGACGCCAGGCCGCCCTCCGGTGAGCGCGCCCGCCTCGCGCGCTATGAGCGCCCCGGCCGCGAAGTCCCAGGGGTTGAGCCCGCGCTCGTAGTAGCCGTTGAGCCGGCCGCAGGCCACATCGGACAGGTCGATGGCGGCCGATCCGCCGCGCCGGATGTCCCGCACCCGAGGCAACACATCGTTGAGCACCCTGGCCTGCCCTATGCGGCGCTCGCGCACGTACCCGAAGCCGGTGCCGATCAGCGACTCCTCCAGCGGCGCCGCGGGGCGGCAGTGCACCGGCTCCCCGTTCAGCCGGGCGCCCCGGCCCAGGACCGCCTGGAAGGTCTCGCCGCGCATCGGGGCGGTCACCACCCCCACGACCGTCTCGCCGTCCTTCTCCGCGGCGATGCTGACCGCCCACGACGGCAGCCCGTAGAGGTAGTTCACCGTGCCGTCGAGCGGGTCGATCACCCAGCGCACCCCGCTGCTGCCCTCGCTGTCGGCGCCCTCCTCCCCGAGCACTCCGTCCTGCGGGCGGCGGCGCGCGAGGAGGTCGGTGATCAGCTTCTCGGCGGCGATGTCCATCTCGGTGACGACGTCGATCGGGCTGGTCTTGGTGGCCGCCACCCCGAGGTCGGCCGGGCGGCCGTCGCGCAGCAGGTCCCCCGCGCCACGGGCGGCCTCCAGCGCCGTCTCGAGGAGTTCGGTCATGAGCGGGTCGGTCATCGTGCTCCTTAGCGGATTGCCCGGACGGGCAGCGGCGGTGGCGGGGCGGGAACGCTCAGTCCGAGCCCGCGGCGGCGGGGCGCGGCGACCGGGCCGGGCAGCAGCCCACCGGGCACACGTCATGGCTCGGGCCGAGGGCGCCCAGGGCGCAGCGCTCCGGGGCGGCCGCGGCCCGGTCCTCGGCGAAGCGCTCGGTGGCCGCGCGCTCCAGCACCAGATCGCGCACGCCCGCGGCGAACCGCGGATCGGCGCCGACGGTCGAGGCGCGGGAGACCGGCAGACCGAGCTCGGCGGCCTTGGCCGTGGCCTCGGTGTCGAGGTCGTACTTGACCTCCATATGGTCCGAGACGAAGCCGATCGGAACCATGACGACGGCGGGCACGCCCTCGCCGTGCAACTCCTCGAGGTGATCGCAGATGTCCGGCTCCAGCCAGGGGATGTGCGGCGCGCCGCTGCGCGACTGGTAGACCAGCCGCCAGGGGTGCGGGGCGCCGGTCTCCTCGCGCACCGCGTCGGCGATCAGCCGGGCCACCTCGAGGTGCTCGGCGACATACGCGCCCCCTCCCCGTCCCCCGTGTGCGCCTCCACCGGGCCCGAGGTGTCGGCGGCGGCGGTCGGGATGGAGTGCGTGGTGAAGGCGAGATGGGCCCCGGCGCGGTGCTCCTCGGACAGCTCGGCGAGGGCGGCCAGCGTGGCGTCCACCATGGGCCGCACGAAGCCGGGGTGGTTGAAGTAGTGCCGCAGCTTGTCGACGCGCGGCAGCGGCAGGCCCTCGCCCTCCAGGGCGGCCAGGGCGTCCGCGAGGTTCTCGCGGTACTGGCGGCAGCCGGAGTACGAGGCGTAGGCGCTGGTGGCCAGCACCAGGATGCGGCGGTGGCCGTCGGCGGTCATCTCGCGCAGGGTGTCGGTCAGATACGGCGCCCAGTTGCGATTGCCCCAGTAGACCGGCAGGTCCAAGCCGTGCTCGGCGAAGTCCTTGCGCAGCGCGTGCAGCAGCTCGCGGTTCTGCGCGTTGATCGGGCTGACCCCGCCGAAGAGGAAGTAATGCCGGCCGACCTCCTTCAGCCGCTCGCGGGGGATGCCCCGCCCGCGCGTGACGTTCTCCAGGAACGGCACCACGTCCTCGGGCCTTCCGGCCCGCCGAAGGAGAGCAACAGCAGTGCGTCATAGGGGTCAGGGGAAGGCTGTACTGACTGATCCGGCATGCTTCCGATCCTGCCACCAGCCGCTGACAGGCGGGAAACGGCCCTGCGCGAACCAGGGACATGCCCGTAATCTGTATCAGCTCGTACGATCCTTACCCTGCTCACGGCGGAGCCTGCCTTGCCCAGTACCAGCCCCTATCGTGCGATCTTCGCCGCCCCCGGCGCCAAGGAGTTCTCCGCGGCCGGCTTCCTGGGGCGGATGACGCTGTCCATGGCGGGCATCGGCGTGGTCACCATGGTCTCCGAACTCACCGGCCGGTACGGGCTCGCGGGCGCACTGTCGGCCACGCTGGCGCTCTCGGCCGCCTCCATCGGCCCGCAGATCTCCCGGCTGGTCGACCGGCACGGCCAGCGCCGGGTGCTGCGCCCGGCGACCCTCGTGGCGCTCACCGCCGTCTGCGGGCTGCTGCTGAGCGCGCACCGGGGCTGGCCGGACTGGACGCTGTTCGTCTTCGCCGCGGGGGCCGGCTGTGTGCCCAGCGTGGGCTCCATGGTGCGGGCCCGCTGGGCGGCGATCTACGGGGACTCCCCGCGCGAGCTGCACGCCGCGTACGCCTGGGAGTCCATCGTCGACGAGGTCTGCTTCATCCTCGGGCCGGTCATCTCGATCGGGCTGTCCACCACCTGGTTCCCGGAGGCGGGCCCGCTGCTGGCCGCCTGCTTCCTGGCGGCCGGGGTCTTCTCGCTGACCGCGCAGCGGGCCACCGAGCCCGTACCGCATCCGCGTGGGCAGCACACCGGCCGTTCGGCGCTGCGCTCGCGCGGGCTCCAGGTGCTGGTGGTCACCTTCGTGGCGACCGGCGCGATCTTCGGGGCGATCGACGTGGTGACGGTGGCCTTCGCCGAGGACGAGGGCCACAAGGGCGCGGCGAGCCTGGTCCTGGCGGTGTACGCGCTGGGCTCCTGTCTCGCCGGCGCGATCTTCGGGCTGCTGCGCCTGAGCGGATCGGTGTCCCGTCGTTGGTTGTGGGGTATTTGTGCGATCGCCGTGAGTATGATCCCGCTCCAACTGGTCGGGAACCTGCCGTTCCTGGCCGTGGCGCTCTTCGTCGCGGGCCTGGCCATCGCACCCACGATGGTCACCACCATGGCCCTCGTCGAACGCCACGTACCACGCGCGCATCTGACCGAGGGGATGACCTGGGTGAGCACCGGGCTCGCGGTCGGGGTGGCGCTCGGCTCGTCGGCCGCCGGATGGGTGGTGGACGCGGCCGGCGCCCGGGCGGGGTACGCGGTGCCGGCCGTGGCCGGGGTGTTCGCGGCGGCGGTGGCGTTCCTCGGGTACCGCCGGCTCCGGCCGGCGCCACAGCGGGAGGGGTCGGGTGCGGATGGCCGTCAAGACCATGAAGACCGTACGGAGCAGCGTGTGGCGTAACTGGGCGGGGAATGTGACGGCCCGCCCGGTGCGGAGCGTCGCGCCGTCGTCCACTCAGGAGCTGGCCGAGGTGGTCCGCCGGGCCGCGGCGGAGGGGCTGAAGGTGAAGGCGGTGGGCTCCGGACACTCCTTCACCACCGCGGCCGCCACCGACGGGCTGCTGATACGCCCCGGCCGCATGGTGGGCGTGCGCGGACTGGACCGCGAGGCGGGGACCGTGACCGTCGCGGCCGGCACTCCGCTCCGGCAGCTCAACGAGACGCTGACGGCCCATGGGCTGTCGCTGGCCAATATGGGCGACATCATGGAGCAGACCGTGGCCGGGGCGACCGCCACCGGCACCCATGGCACCGGCCGGGACAGCGCCTCGATCGCCGCCCAGATCAAGGGCCTGGAGCTGGTGACGGCGGACGGTTCGGTGCTGCGCTGCTCGGCGACGGAGAACCCGGAGATCTTCGCGGCCGCCCGGATCGGGCTCGGCTCGCTCGGCGTGGTCAGCGCGATCACCTTCGCCGTGGAACCGGAGTTCCTGCTCACCGCGCGCGAGGAGCCGATGCCCTTCGACCGCGTCATGGCCGATTTCGACAGGCTCGTGGCCGAGAACGAGCACTTCGAGTTCTACTGGTTCCCGCACACCGGCAACTGCAACACCAAGCGCAATAACCGCAGCACCGGCCCCGCCGCGCCGGTGGGCCGGGTCAGCGGCTGGGTGGACGACGAGCTGCTGTCCAACGGCATCTTCCAGGTGGCCTGTTCGGTGGGCCGGGCGGTCCCCGCCACCATCCCCGGAATCGCCAAAATCTCCAGCCGCGCCCTGTCTGCCCGGACCTACACGGACATCCCTTACAAAGTCTTCACCTCTCCGCGCCGAGTGCGCTTCCTGGAGATGGAGTACGCCGTGCCGCGCGAGGCCGCGGTCACCGTGCTGCGCGAGCTCAAGGCGACCGTCGACCGGTCCGGACTGCGGGTCAGCTTCCCGGTGGAGGTGCGCACCGCGCCCGCCGACGACATCCCGCTGTCCACCGCCTCCGGGCGCGAGACCGCGTACATCGCCGTCCATCTGTACCGGGGCACCCCGCACCGGGCGTACTTCACGGCGGCCGAGCAGATCATGATCGCCCACGGGGGCCGCCCGCACTGGGGCAAACTGCACAGCCGCGACGCCGGCTACCTGTCCGGGGTCTATCCGCGGTTCGGGGAGTTCACGGCGGTACGCGACCGGCTGGACCCGGACCGGCTGTTCACCAACGACTATTTGCGGCGGGTGCTGGGCGACTGACGCCTCACGGCCTGTCGGTGGCACCGGGCGTGGGCGTGGCGTCACCGGAACCATCCGTTCCGTCCTCCGTGGCACCGCCGGACGGGGTCCGGGAGGGGCCGGGGGTGGCGGGCGCGGAGGTGCCGGGGGCGGTCGTGCCCCCGGCGCCGCTCTCAGGGCCGTAGCCCGTGCCGGACTCGGATGATCCGGATGAATCGGGCGTCGGCGTGGTCGACGCGTCGGCCGCGCCGCCCCCGCGGGAGGTGCGCGGGGACGGTGCCGGATCGCCGCCGTCCCGGGAGGCGCCGGGGGTCCGGGACGGGTCGGCCGGGCCGCGGCGCGCGGGGCCGGGGGTGGAACTCGACCCGGAGGAGCCGCCCACGCTGTCGCTGACGGTGGTTCCGCCCCGGCTCTCCCCCCAGACGTTGGACACCGGGCCTCCGGAGAACATCTCGATCCCCGTGATGACGCTCATGGCGAGGACGAAGACCGCCAGCGCCCCGAGGACGTGGCGCCGCCGACCACGCAGCCGGGTGCCGTGGGTGGTCGGCTCGCCGTACTCGCCGGCCGGTCCCTTCCGCCGGAGCATGACGGGCCCGGCGGGCCGCCGGGGCCCCGTCTGGACCCGCACCTCCTTGATCTGCTCACCGGTGCGGTGGAACAGGTGTTGGAAGACGGTGCCGCCCGCGGTCGCCACCACGCTCATCACACCGGCGCCCAGGATCGTCCCGTAGACGCCGAGTTTGGAGGCGAGGACCGCGGCGGCGATGGCCGCCAGTGCGCTGCCGGCCACATGGGCCACGCTCAGCTCGATCCGTCCGCTCTTGAGTTGTCCGTCGCCGTCGGCCTTGCCGTGCATCTACCGCCTCGCTTGGACATTCGTTCCAGCCTGCAGGGAGAAGTGACCGATAAACGAAGCAGATCGTTCCGATTCTGTCGATTCTGTGAAACTTGCCACCCAAATTGGGCCTCACTTCGAAGGATTCAGGCTCCGATCCCCCTTCCGGCCATGAACTCGGCTGGCGTGCCGCTCCACCTGAGCGGCCCGAATGGAGTACTGTGGCGAGCCCTGGCCCCGCTTTCCCGTCCGGCCGCCCGGACCCAGCGGGAGGGGTCAGAAGACGGCAACCAACCGGCCCGGGCAACTCGGCAAAGTTGTGGCAGGCTGCACCCGGGCAGGCCACACTCGTCTAGCGGGAGAGCAGCGACGCAACCGTGACGTCGGCAGGCACCACCCGGGAGGTTCCCATGCCCGAACTGCGTGTCGTGGCCGTCAGCAACGACGGCACACGGCTGGTGCTCAAGGCTGCGGACAGCACGGAGTACACGCTTCCCATCGACGAGCGACTGCGCGCCGCGGTGCGCAATGACCGCGCTCGGCTCGGCCAGATCGAGATCGAGGTCGAGAGCCATCTGCGGCCCCGTGACATCCAGGCCCGTATACGTGCCGGCGCCACCGCCGAAGAGGTCGCACAGATGGCGGGCATCCCCGTCGACCGCGTGCGGCGCTTCGAGGGCCCGGTGCTGGCGGAGCGCGCCTTCATGGCCGAGCGCGCCCGTAAGACTCCCGTGCGCCGCCCCGGCGAGAACACCGGACCGCAGCTCGGCGAGGCCGTGGCGGAGCGGCTGCTGCTGCGCGGCGCCGAGAAGGACACCACGCAGTGGGACTCCTGGCGGCGCGACGACGGCACCTGGGAGGTGCTGCTGGTCTACCGGGTCGCCGGTGAGCCGCATTCGGCGAGCTGGACCTACGACCCGCCCCGGCGGCTGGTCCAGGCGGTGGACGACGAGGCGCGGGCGCTGATCGGCGAGGCCGACGACACGCCCGAGCCCAGCTTCCCGTTCGTGCCGCGGATCGCCCGGCTGCCGCGTGACCGGGATCGGGACCGCGACCGGCCGTCGTCCGAGCGCTTCGACGACGACTCCCCGGCGGCCACGCCCGCGTCCGCCTCGCTGGACGACGGTCTCGGTGAGCGGGACTCGCTCACCAGCCTGCTGGAGGCCGTGCCCAACTTCCGGGGCGACATGGTCGTGCCGGAGGCGCCCGTCGCGTCGGCCGCTCCGCCGGAGGAGCCCGACGAGGAGCCGGAGGCCGTCGAGCCGCCCGCCTCCGCGGCGAGCGCGGGTTCGGCGTACGCGGATGTGCTGATGCCGCGTTCGGTGGCGGGGCACCGCGACCGGCTGACCGGTACGACGGACCGGCAGGCGGAGGCGGACGGCGTCCGCCCGGGCCGCCGGGCCGCGGTGCCGAGCTGGGACGAGATCGTCTTCGGCACCCGCCGCAAGAAGCAGGAGTAGCAGCGGAAGTAGCCGCCGGCCGCACCACGGCCGGCGGCGGCCGATCCGGCCCTGCCACCGCATGCCGGTGGCAGGGCCCGTCGGCGTGTTCAGCCCCGCTCGGGGCCCGTGGCCACCGGACGGCCGCCGTCCGAGGACCATTCGCTCCAGGAGCCGACGTACAGCGCCGCCGGAACGCCCGCGACGGCCAGCGCCAGGACCTGGTGCGCGGCCGAGACCCCGGAGCCGCAGTACACCCCGACCTCGGCGTCCTCGGTGGCGCCCAGGGCCGCGAACCGCTCGGCCAGCCGGTCCGCGGGCAGGAAGTGACCGTCGGCGGTGACGTTCTCCACCGTGGGGGCGGAGACCGCGCCGGGGATATGGCCGCCGACCGGGTCGATGGGCTCGACCTCGCCCCGGTAGCGCTCGCCCGCACGCGCGTCCAGCAGCACCCCGCGCCGCGCCAGCGCCGCCGCGTCGTCGGCCTCCAGCAGCGGCAGCGCCCCGGGCCGCGGGACGAAGTCGCCCTCGGCCGCGTCCGGTTCATCGGTGGTCAGGGCGCCGCCGACCGCCGTCCAGGCGGGCAGACCTCCGTCGAGCACCCTTACGGACGGATGCCCCGCCCAGCGCAGCAGCCACCACGCGCGCGCCGCGGCCCACCCCTGTCCGCCGTCGTACGCCACTACGCGCCGGTCCTGACTCACCCCGGCCCGGCGCATCGCGGCCGCGAACGCGGAAAGATCGGGCAAGGGGTGGCGGCCGGTCTTTCCGGGCGGGGCCGCGAGCTCGGTGTCGAGATCGACGTAGACGGCACCCGGCAGATGCCCCGCCTCGTATGCGGGGCGGCCGGGCGGCCCGCCGAGCTGCCAGCGCACATCGAGCAGGAGCGGAGGCTGCTCCTCCGCCAGCTCACTCATGAGATCGGATGCGGTGATGATGGCATGCATAGGAACCATCCTTGCGTAGATATCTCTGCGTCGATTGGACCACCCCGTCACCCGGTGTACGGCTGGGTGACACCCGAGCGCAATGAAGCTGAAACGGACGCACGGTAGTAATTCAGACATTCTGCTGCGGGGCACGACGAATTGCGGTTCCGCCAGGGCGCCATGTGCGACAGGTGGTGAAAACATCGGTCGGGCCCCCCGCATCAGCACCTCCGCACGACCGCCCCGCGCCGCCGACCGGCCCGGGGCCGCATGTCCACCACGATGGTCCGAGGAGAGAATGACGTATGACCGAGGCAGCGACTCGGCGCACACCGGGCACGCCCTGCTGGACGAGTCTGATGGTGCACAGCCTTGCCGCGACACAGGACTTCTACCACTCCCTGTTCGGCTGGGAGTTCACACCGGGCCCACAGCAGCTCGGCGCGTATGTCCGCGCGGTCCAGGGCGGCCGACCGGTCGCCGGGTTGAGCGAGCTGCCTCCGGAACGCCATTTGCCCGTGGCCTGGACGACCTATCTGGCGTCCGACGACGCCGATGAGACCGCCGAGATGATCCGCGCCTGTGGCGGCACCGTGGCGGTGGGCCCGCTGGACGCCGACGAGGCCGGCCGGATGCTGATCGCCGCCGACCCCGAGGGCGCGGTGTTCGGGGTGTGGCAGGAGTCCACGTACGCGGCGGAGGAGACGGGGGCGCCGGGCACCCCGGTCTGGCACGAGCTGCTGACCCGTGAGGGCACCGGGGTCCACAAGTTCTACCGGATGGTCTTCGGCTACCAGGCGGAGACGGCGGCCGGGGAGGAGCCGGGCTGCCGCACCCTGCATCTGGACGGCCGGCCGGTCTGCGCGATCCAGAGCGTGGGCGACGCCCTGCCGCGCGACCGGGGCCCGTACTGGATGACGCACTTCGCGGTGGAGGATGTGGACGACACGGTGCGCCGGGTGACCGAGCTGGGCGGTCAGGTGGTGCGGCCGCCGTCGCGGGGAGCCACCGGCCACCGGGCCACGGTGCGGGACCCGGAAGGGGCCGCCTTCACCGTCGTACGGCGCGCCGAGGGATAAGCGGGACCGCCGGCCGGAGGGCCAGGGACTGAGGGGCTGAGGGGCTGAGGGGCTGATCAACGGGAGCCCCCTCAGTCGACGGGCAGCACATCCGGCGACAGGGCGGCGGCGCGCGCACCGGCGGCGGTCATCCGGCGCCGGTGGTGACGTCGGCACAGCACCTCGTAACCGATCTCGCTCTCCGGCCGGTTGACGTCGCCCACGACGACCTGGGCGCCCTCGACGACCATCTCGCCGCCGACGGTACGGGCGTTGTGCGTCGCCCGGGCGCCGCACCAGCACAGCGCCTCCACCTGCAGCACCTCCACCCGGTCGGCGAGCTCCACCAGGCGCTGGGAGCCGGGGAAGAGCTTGCTGCGGAAGTCGGTGGTGATGCCGAAGGCGAAGACGTCCAGCTCCAGGTCGTCGACCACCCGGGCGAGTTGGTCGATCTGGGGCGGGGTCAGGAACTGCGCCTCGTCCACGATGACGTAGTCGACCCGGCCCCCGGCGGTCAGCGCCTGGACCACATGGTCGTAGAAGTCCAGGTCGTCGGCGACCTCGACCGCCTCGGTGGCCAGCCCCAGCCGTGAGGAGAGCTTGCCCTCGCCCGCCCGGTCGTCCCGGGTGTAGATCATGCCCTGGAGCCCTCGCGCCGAGCGGTTGTGCTGGATCTGCAGAGCGAGGGTGCTCTTTCCGCAGTCCATCGTTCCGGAAAAGAACACCAGCTCGGGCATGGGGAGGCGGAGCCTTTCGTAGGGCGGGGGTGAACGGAGTCGCTCAGGAGCGTACTTCGAGGAGCGGCACCAGCTGCTCCAGGGGGGTCATCGAACCGTGCAGCCCGACCATGGCGGACTCCTTCGGCTCGGTGTGCGAGGCGACGATCGCGACGTCGTCGCGGGCGGCGGCCACGATATCGCCGATCCGCCGGTACACCCGGTCGTCGACGCCCTTACCGCCGCCGTCGGCACCGCCGGGCCCGCCGAACCAGCCCGCCTCGATGGCCTCGTCTCGGCCGGCCACCCACATGCGCTCCCCCAGCACCTCACGCCAGACGGCCAGCACATCGCCCGCGGCGCCGGGGACGGCGTACACATGGCGGGCACGGCCCTCGCCGCCCAGCAGCGAGACGCCCGCGCGCAGCTCCCAGTCCTCGTCGAAGTCGATGCGCGACTCCGGGTCGAAGGGGATGTCGATCATGCCGTGGTCGGCGGTGACATAGAGCGCCGAGCGGGGCGGGAGCTGTTCGGCCAGGCGCTGGGCCAGCCCGTCGACATAGCGGAGCTGATCACGCCACTCGGGCGAGTCCACGCCGAAGCGGTGCCCCTTGCCGTCCACCTCGCTGTAGTACGTGTAGACGAGCGAGCGGCCCGCGGCGCCGAGTTGCTCGGCCGCGAGGTCCATCCGCTCCTCACCGGTGAGCCGCCCGTGGAAGGTGCCGCCGCTCAGAGCGATCTTGGTGAGCGGGGTCTCGGCGAACGTCGGCGCGGAGACCTGGCAGGTGTGCACGCCCGCGGCGTCGGCGAGCTGGAAGACGGTCGGATACGGCTGCCAGGCGTGCGGATCCGTCCAGGGCTGCCAGCGCAGCTGGTTCATCAGCTGGCCGGTGTCGGGGTCCCGCACCGTATAGCCGGGCAGGCCATGGGCGCCGGGCGGCAAGCCGGTGCCCACCGAGGCGAGCGAGGTCGCGGTGGTGGACGGGAAGCCCGCGGTGAGCGGCTGCCCGGAACCGCCCAGCGAAGTGGGCAGCAGCGAGGTCAGGAAGGGCGCCTCGCCGGGGTGGGCGCGCAGCAGCTCCCAGCCGAGGCCGTCGACCAGGAAGACGCAGACGCGGTCGGCGGGGGCGAGCGCCAGATCGGAGGAGAGCCCGGGGACCTCCTGGCCCGCGGCGACGGCGGGCAGCAGATCGGCGAGCGAGCCGGTGCCGTACTTCGGCAGCGGGGCGGAGCGCGGGTCGAGCGGGGTGGGCTCGGGCCAGAAGGAGGCGGCGGAGGGCAGCGGGCCGGTGGTGGAGCCGGACATCAGCGGCCGGTGTCCGGCGTGGCCGCGGTGGCCTCGGAGAGCGCCTGGGCGAAGGCGAGCGTCTGACGGACGGTGTCGGGGCCGTCCCCCGCCTCGCTGACGCGCAGGCTGAGGTCGTCGGCGGTGGACGAGCCCGTGTAGCCGTGGTCGGCCTCGCAGTTGGGGTCGCCGCAGGCGGCGGGCTCCAGGTCGAGGCGGCTGACGGCCCCCCAGCCGATGGTCAGCACGACCTCACGCGGCAGCGTGCCCGGTGTGTACGACTCGGGGTTGGCGACGACCCGGCTGAGCACGACCGAGGAGATCCGCTGGAGCTTCACCGACTCGGTGGAGGTGGTGGCGTACGGCGACGGGGAGGTGCCGTCCGCGGCCTGCTCGTCGGTATGGCTGACGATGAAGCGGTTGCCGGTGAGGACCAGGACCGTGACATGGCGGCGGACCTCGTTGGCGTCGAAGGTGGTCTCCTGATGGACCAGGTACGACACGATGGGCTCACCGCCCACGGCGGCCTCCACCGCTTCGGCCACGAGTGCCGGGTAATAGCCGCTGCGCTCGATCGCCGCGCGCAGCCCCTGGGTCGTCGTACCGGTCTTCGCCATGTGCACCATCCTACGGGGCCGCGCCGACACCGGCGCCGGTGCCCGCCAAGGCGCCGGAGGACTCAGTAGGCGGGCATGTGGCGGGGGCCCAGGTCGGTGCGCGGGGGCGGCGGGGCGAGCCGCGCCGAGGCGCCGAGCACGGAGAGGCCCTGCTGGGCGACCACGACGGGTTCGAGATCGACCGCGACCATCTCGGGATGGTCGTCCACCAGGCGGGACACCCGCAGCAGCAGCTCCTCCAGGGCCGCGGTGTCCACCGGCTTGGAGCCGCGCCAGCCGAACAGCAGCGGCGCGGTCCGGATGGACCGGATGAGCTCGGCAGCGTCCCGGCCGGTGACGGGGACGAGGCCGTGGGCGGTGTCGCCGAGCAGTTCGGAGGGGGCGCCGGCGAGCCCGAAGGAGAGCACGGCTCCGGCGGCGGGGTCGATGGCGGCCCGTACGACGGTGTCCACGCCGCGTGGCGCCATCCGCTGCACGACCAGCCCCAGTTCCTCGGGCCGGCCCAGGTAGTCGGTCAACTCGGCGTAGGCCCGGCGCAGTTCCGTCTCGCTGCCCAGCTCAAGACGTACCCCGCCCAGGTCGGCGCGGTGGCGCAGATGGGCGGCGGTGGGCTTGAGCGCGACCGGGAAGCCGAGCCGCTCGGCGGCCCGTACCGCGGCGTCGGGGTCGGGCGCGGGGAGAGCGGGCAGCACGCTGACGCCGTAGCGGGCCAGGAGGCGCTGGGTGTCGGCGGCGGACAGCTCGACGCCGAGGCCCGCGTCGTCGCCGGGCCCGCCGCCCGTGCCGTCGGCCTTACCGTCGCCGGTCCCGCCTCCTGCGGCTTCGCTCTCACCGTCGCCGGTCTCGCTGCCCGTGGCTTCCCTCTCACCGTCGCCGGTCTCGCCGCCCGGGGCGCCGTCGGCCGGGGCGAGCAGCACCTGAATGTCGGCGGCAGCACCTGCCTCGTCGATGTCGTCGTACTCGGGGACCCGCCCGGGCTCGGCGGCCTCCTGCCGCCAGCGCGCGTACCGCACGGCCTCGGCGAGCGCGCGCACGGCCCGCTCGGCGGCGGGGTAGGCGGGGATCCGGCGGGTGCCAGGGGCGGGCTCGCCGCCGGTGCCGGCCAGGGCCTCCGCGAGCTCCTGGATCTCCAGGTGGACCACGGCCACCGGCTTGGCCGGACCGGGTCCGGAAGCGTGGGCCGCCTCCCTTACGGCCGTGGCGAGTGCCTCCGCGCTGCCGTCGCCGTCCCCGGGGCCGGTATTTCCGTCGCCGACCGAGGGGATGGCGGTGACCACGACGGCGTCGCAGGCGTCGTCGGTAAGGGCCTCGGTCAGGGCGCGCCGGAAGTCGTCCGGGGCGGCGGCCGTGGTCAGGTCGCGGGGCGGCAGCGGGCGGAGCCCCTCGGTGAGGCAGGCGTCGTAGGTGATCAGGCCGAGCGACTCGGAGTTGCCGAGGATGGCGACGCGCGGACCGGCGGGCAGCGGCTGGGAGGCGAGCAGTACCCCGGTGTCGGCGAGTTCGGTGACGGTGTCGACCCGGATGACGCCCGCCTGCCGCAGCAGATCGGAGACGGTGGCGTCCGGGATCTGGGTGGTGGGCACGGCATGGCCGGTGGGGGCGCTGCCGGTGTGGCGGGCGCCCTTGACGACGACCACCGGTTTGACGGCGGCGGTGCGCCGGGCGAGCCGGGTGAACTTGCGGGGGTTGCCGATCGACTCCAGGTACATCAGGACGACATCGGTGCGCGGATCGTCGTACCAGTACTGGAGGAGGTCGTTGCCCGAGACATCGGCGCGGTTACCCGCGGAGACGAAGGTCGATATCCCCGCGATCCCGGCGAGGCTCGCCAGCCCGGCGCCGCGCCGGTGCAGCCCGGACAGCAGCGCGATGCCAATCGCCCCGGACTGGGTGAACAGGCCCAGCCGCCCGGGGTTGGGCAGCTGCGGGGACAGGGAGGCATTCAGCCGGACTCCCTCGGCGGTGTTGCTGACGCCGAAGGCGTTGGGGCCGATGACGCGCATGCCGTACGACCGGGCCTGGCGGACGAGATCACGCTGCCGGTCGCGGCCCTCGCTCCCGCTCTCGGCGTATCCGGCGGAGAGCACGACGAGGCCCTGGACGCCGTGCTCGCCGCATTCGGCCACGACGGCCGGCACCCGGTCGGCGGGGACGGCCACGACGGCGAGGTCCACGGGCTCCTCTATGGCGCGCAGCGAGCGGTGGGCCGGGACACCCTCGGGCGCGAGGTGCGCCATGTCGTCGGGGAAGGCGTGGTTGACGGCGTGGACGCGCCCCGTGAAGCCGCCGTCCAGGAGGTTGCGCAGCACGGTGCGGCCGACGCCGCCGGGCGTGCGGCTGGTGCCGATGACGGCGACGGAGCCGGGCGCGAGCAGCCGCTGGACGGAGCGGGCCTCGGCCCGCTGCTCGCGGGCCCGCATGACGGCCAGGGAGCGGTCGGTGGGTTCGAGATCGAATTCGAGGCGGACGACCCCGTCCTCGAAGCTGCGCTTCTGGGTGTAGCCCGCGTCCGTGAACACCTTGATCATCTTGGTGTTGGCGGGCAGCACCTCGGCGGCGAACCGGCGGATGTCGCGCTCGCGTGCGACGGCGGCGATGTGTTCGAGGAGCGCGGAGGCCACCCCGCGACCCTGGTGGGCGTCCTGGACGAGGAAGGCGACCTCGGCCTCGTCCGCGGGGGCCGCGGCCGGCATCCCCCGTCCGTCGATGCGGTCGTAGCGCACCGTGGCGATGAACTCATCCCCCACGATGGCCGCCAGGCCCACCCGGTCGACGTAGTCGTGGTGGGTGAAGCGGTGGACATCGCGGTCGGACAGGCGGGGGTAGGGCGCGAAGAAGCGGTAGTACTTCGACTCGTCCGACACCCGTTCGTAGAAGCTCACCAGCCGCTGGGCGTCATCAGGGGTGATGGGACGGATCTGTGCCGTGCCGCCGTCTCGCAGCACCACATCGGCTTCCCAGTGGGTCGGGTAGGCGTGATGGTCCGACGGGCTCCGCATGGGGCCCAGGGTACGGGCCCGCCCGGTCCGGATGGTGGACACCCTTGCGTCGGGGCCGAGTGTCGGGGGAAGGTCCGTATCGGGCCAGTCCGGGCATGCTCGGGCTCACTCGGACATCGACCGGGTGAATCCGGACACCGTATGATTTTGGTCTAGACAACAGCACCCGTCACACCTGAAGGGCAACACCATGGCTGAGCGCCGCGTCACCATCGGCTGGGCCGAGGGCCTGCACGCCCGCCCTGCGTCGATCTTCGTCCGGGCGGCCACCGCCGCCGGCGTCCCCATCACGATCGCCAAGGGCGACGGCACCCCGGTCAACGCCGCCTCCATGCTGGCCGTGCTGGGCCTGGGTGCCCAGGGCGGCGAGGAGGTCGTCCTCGCTTCCGACGCGGACGATGCCGAGGTCGCGCTCGACCGGCTGGCGAAGCTGGTGGCGGAGGGCCTCGAGGAGCTTCCCGAGACCGTCTGATCCACCGTCCGATTCACATGTGAGTCCTGTGTGATTCCCGTGTGATTCAAGGGTTCGGCACGGCGGGGCCGCGGTGACCATTACGGCCACCGCGGCCCCGCTGTTTTTCCGTTTCCACCCGGACTCGGCGGACCGAAAACCGGGCGCCGCGAAACCACGCGGAGAATTCCCGAGAGTTGTATACGGGATCGCTGTTAATTCCGGCCGCTCGCCGTGTTTACGGAATGTTTCGAAGCGCTCACGGGGATGGGGCGGCGCAGCCGGTATTCCGCCAGCGCGCGCTCGGTGTGCGCGGCGGCGAGCGCCCGCGCCCGGTCGGCGTCGCCGCGCGCCACCGCGTCCACCAGCGCGCCGTGCTCCGCCCAGGACTCCACGGCCCGCGCGGCCGGGTCGGGGCGCCGGGCACCCCCGGGCGGTGCGGGCTGCGGCGCGGGCACGGTCGCGTACACCCACGCGGTCTTGCGGCGCAGCTGGACGAGCATCGCGGCCAGGCTCGGGCTGCCGGACGCCTGGGCGAGCGTCTCGTGGAACCAGTCGCCCAGCGGCCGCAGCTCGCCGAGCCGGCCGTGCCGGGCCCGCTCCCGGCCGAGCCGGACCAGCCCCCGCAGCACCTTCAGATGGGCCTCGGTGCGGCGCTGCGCGGCCCGCGCGGCGCCCAGCGGCTCCAGCAGCGCCCGGATGTCCAGCACATCGGCCGCCTCGCGCTCGGAGGGCTGGGCGACGCAGGCCCCCGCATGCCGCCGGGTCGTCACGAAGCCCTCGGACTCCAGGGTGCGCAGGGCCTCGCGGACCGGCACCCGCGAGACGCCGTAGCGCCGGGCGAGAAGTTCCTCGGTGAGCCGGCTGCCGGGCTGATAGGTGCCGGAGACGATGTCGTCGCGAATCGCCGTGCACACCGCATGCGCCGAAATCCGGTGACCGCCCTGGACCGCGGCCGTATCCCCGCTCACTTCCGGTCCCACATTGTCGAACCTCCGCCTTAATGCCCGCGAAACGCATCCATGGAACGCGCGTTGAACGACTCTATTCCCATCGGACGCCATTTCCGATGGCGGAGTGCATTTCATGGATATTTTTTGGTCAGCGGGCGGCGGCACGCCGAAGGCCCCGTCCGGTGGACGGGGCCTTCTCGGAGTCTCGCGGGGTCAGACGTGAGCGGAGTCCCGCGGGGTCAGACGTTGACGCCGTGTGAGCGCAGATACGACAGGGGGTCGATGTCCGAGCCGTAGTCCGGGCTGGTGCGGGCCTCGAAGTGCAGATGCGGTCCGGTGACGTTGCCGGTGGCGCCCGACAGGCCGATCTGCTGGCCGGGGGTGACCTTCTGGCCGACCGAGACACTGATCGACGACAGGTGGCCGTACTGGGTGTAGGTGCCGTCGTTCATCTTGATGACGACATTGTTGCCGTAGGAGCCGCCCCAGCCCGCCTCGACGATCTCGCCCATGCCCACGGAGTGCACCGAGGTGCCGGAGGAGGCGTGGAAGTCGATGCCGGTGTGGCTGCCGGAGGACCACAGTCCGCTGGCCGCCTCGTAGCCGGTGGAGACGTAGGAGCCGCTGATCGGCGACTCGAAGGTGTTGAGACGCTTGCGCTCGGCCTCGCGCGCCGCGCGCTCCTTGGCCTCGCGCTCGGCCTTGGCCTTCTTCGCCGCGGCCTCCGCCTTTCTGGCGGCCTCCTGGCGGGCGATCGCCTCCGCCTTGGCCTTGGCGGCGGCCTGCTCGGCGGCGGTCTCCTGGGCCTGCGCCTGGTCCTCGATGTGGTCCGCGATCCCGTCGCCGATCACGATCGCCTGGGTCAGACCGGTCTGCTGGGGACTGGGGGCCGTGTCGGCCGCGAACGCCTGTCCGGTGATCCCGGCGACCACGCCCGAGGCGACGGTGGTGATGCCCACGACGTTCGCGCCTGTGCGGACGTTGACCTTGGTGGTGCGGCGGTGTTTCCCGGTGGCAGTGCGGGTGGACGCCATACTGAGGCGCACTCCTTTCCTTCCTTCTCGCCTACCGGGTTAGCTGACGGGTTCGGAGCAGGAAGGTCTCCTACGGACTCCTCCCCGGCCGGGGAAGGCGCCCGATTCACCCCTGGGGACGTGTGGGTCCCCGGCTCCCCTGGCTCGCGCCGTACGGGGACTCGGCGATGACTGTCCGTGCCGCGGGTGCGGCGGGTTGCTGGCGAACAGCCGGACTGACGCTAAACGGGCCCGCTTTCGATCACCAAACGGTTCCGGTTTTTTGTTGCTCTCCCCACAAACCAAACAAGCTGTCACTCCCGCAAATCGGGCATGAAGGAAGGACCCCGGCACCCTTACGGGGGCCAGGGTCCTTCCGTTGTGAGCTCGTTGACCGGACCGTCTGCCGGATCGTCGGTGAACCCCGATCGTCAGTGAGCCGGCCTGGGCGTCGGCTCCTCGGCCGGATCCGGCCAATCGGCCAACTCCGGGCGGCTCAGCCGGAGATGACGCGCACCTCACCGATGCCCAGCGCCCTGACCGGCTCCTCGATCGCCGAGGCATCCCCGACCAGCACCGTGACCAGCCGGTCCGCCGGGAAGGCGCTCACCACCGCGGCGGTCGCCTCCACCGTGCCGGTCTCCGCGAGGCGGGTGTACAACTGCGCCTGGAAATCGTCCGGAAGGTGCTGCTCGACCTGGTCGGCGAGAGTGCCCGCGACGGACGCCGCCGTCTCGTACTTCAGCGGGGCGACGCCCACCAGGTTCTGCACCGCGACATCGCGCTCCTCGTCGGTGAGCCCCTCCTCCTTCAGCGTGCGCAGCACCTTCCAGAGGTCCTCCAGCGCGGGTCCGGTGACCTCGGTGGCCACCGAGCCGCTGATCGCCAGCATCGCGGCGCCCGCGGAGCCACCCGAGGGCGCCGGGGGCGCCGAGCGCAGCACCTGGCCGAAGGCGCGCACCCCGTAGGTGTAGCCCTTCTCCTCGCGCAGCACACGGTCGAGGCGGGAGGTCAGGGTGCCACCGAGGCAGTACGTGCCGAGCACCTGCGCGGGCCAGATCCGGTCATGGCGGTCGGCGCCGACGCGTCCGATGAGCAGCTGGGTCTGCACCGCGCCCGGCCGGTCGACGATCACCACACGGCCGAGGTCGTCCGCGACGATCGGGGGAACCGGGCGCGGCGCGCCCGCCCCGCCCGTCCAGGCGCCCAGGGTGTCGGCGAGCGCCCCGTCGAGGTCGACCCCGGTGAGGTCGCCCACGATGACGGCGGTGGCCGTGGAGGGGCGGACATGCGCCTCGTAGAAGGCCCGCACGGCCGCGGCGTCGATGCCCTCGATGGTCTCCTGGGTGCCCTGGCGCGGCCGGGACATCCGCGACTCGGCCGGGAAGAGGGCCGCGGAGAGGGCCATCGAGGCCCGGCGGGCCGGGTTGGCCAGCTCATGGGGGATCTCGTCCAGCCGGTTGCGCACCAGCCGCTCGACCTCGCCGTCGGGGAAGGCGGGCGCGCGCAGGGCGTCGGCCAGCAGACCGAGCGCCTTGGGGAGCCGGGAGACCGGGACCTCCAGGGAGACGCGGAGGCCGGGGTGGTCGGCATGTGCGTCCAGCGTGGCGCCGCAGCGCTCGAGCTCGGCGGCGAACTCCTCGGCGTCGTGCTTGTCGGTGCCCTCCGACAGGGCGCGCGCCATGATCGTGGCGACGCCTTCGAGCCCGGTCGGCTCGGCGTCCAGCGGCGCCTCCAGATTGATCTCGACGGCGACGACCTGCTGGCCGGGGCGGTGGCAGCGCAGCACGGTAAGGCCGTTGGACAGCTCACTGCGCTGGGGGGCCGGGAACGCCCACGGCTTGGGCGCACCGCCCTTGGGCTGCGGGTGGAAGGTCATGGTCGCGGTGACGGCGTCGCTCACTGGGCCGCCTCCCCTTCTGCGTCGGTCTCGGCGGTGTCGGCTGCGTCCTCGGCGCCCTGGACGGGCTCGTAGACCAGCACGGCGCGGTTGTCGGGGCGCAGCCGCGCCGCGGCCACGGCCCGCACCTCCTCGGCGGTGATGTCGAGCACCCGCTCCACGGCGGTCAGCGCCAGCTGCGGGTCGCCGAAGAGCACGGCGTACCGGCAGAGCTCGTCGGCCCGGCCGCCGACCGTGGCCAGCCGGTCCAGCCACTCACGCTCGATCTGCGCCTGCGCCCGCTCCATCTCCTGCGGGGTCGGCCCCTCCTCGGCGAAGCGGGCCAGCTCCTCGTCGACGGCGGTCTCGATGGCCGGCACCTCGACACCGCCGGAGGTCTTCACGTCCAGCCAGCCCAGCGAGGGGGCGCCGGACAGCCGCAGCAGACCGAATCCGGCGGCCACGGCGGTGCGGTCGCGGCGCACCAGGCGGTTGTGGAGCCGGGAGGACTCCCCGCCGCCGAGGACGGTCAGCGCCAGATCGGCGGCGTCGGCATCCCGGGTGCCGTCGTGCGGCAGCCGGTAGGCGGCCATCAGGGCGCGGGCCGGAACCTCCTCCTCCACGACCTCCCGCAGCTGGCCGCCGATCACCTCAGGGAGCGTGCCGTCGCGGGGCGGCCGCTTGCCGTCGTGGGAAGGGATGGAGCCGAAGTACTTCTCGATCCAGGCCAGCGTCTGCTCGGGGTCGATGTCGCCGACGATCGACAGCACGGCGTTGTTCGGCGCGTAGTAGGTGCGGAAGAACTCCCGCGCGTCCTCCAGGGAGGCCGCGTCCAGGTCGGCCATGGAGCCGATCGGGGTGTGGTGGTACGGGTGGCCCTCGGGGTACGCCATGGAGACGAGCTTCTCGAAGGCGGTGCCGTACGGGACGTTGTCGTACCGCTGGCGGCGCTCGTTCTTGACGACGTCGCGCTGGTTCTCCAGGCTCTCCTCGTCCAGCGCGGTCAGGAGGGACCCCATCCGGTCGGCCTCCAGCCACAGGGCGAGCTCGACCTGATGGGCGGGCATGGTCTCGAAGTAATTGGTGCGCTCGAAGCTGGTCGTGCCGTTGAGCGAGCCGCCGGCCCCCTGCACCAGCTCGAAGTGGCCGTTGCCGGTCACCTGCGCCGAGCCCTGGAACATCAGGTGCTCGAAGAGGTGAGCCAGGCCGGTGCGCCCCTTGACCTCATGGCGCGATCCGACGTCGTACCACAGACAGACCGCGGCGACCGGGGTCAGATGGTCCTCGGAGAGCACCACGCGCAGGCCATTGGCCAGGCGGTGCTCGGTCGCTTTCAGGCCGCCGGAGCCGGCCTGCTGCGTGGCCGTGTGACCCATGGGCATGTACGTCCCTTCGATCGCGTGATGGAGCGCGTGCCAGCCGCATGCGCAGCGCTTCTGTCACTGTATGCAAGGGGACGGACATCTGGCGAAGTTCCGGTCCGTTCCCGTCCTCCCGAGCTGCCCCGAACCGTTTCGGCGGCCTCTCGGGCGCCGGACCTCGCCCTTCAAAGGGCCGTCACACGGGGCCGCCGCACCCGGTTTCGGGGCCCGCTCCGGCCCTTGCCGCCCCGGCCCGTTCCACACTTGTCGGCGGCCCGGGCCACAATGGTCCGCGTCAGATCCCGTATCGGCAGTTGAAGGAGCCGCAAGCGCGATGGTCCGCCGCCGCACCAAGACCCCGCCGCCGGACGACTTCGAGGAGCGCATCCTCGACATCGACGTCGTCGACGAGATGCAGGGCTCCTACCTCGAGTACGCCTACTCGGTCATCTACTCGCGCGCGCTGCCCGACGCCCGTGACGGGCTCAAGCCCGTGCACCGCCGCATCCTCTACCAGATGAACGAGATGGGGCTGCGCCCCGAGCGCGGCTTCGTCAAGTGCGCCCGCGTCGTCGGTGAGGTGATGGGAAAGCTCCATCCGCACGGCGACGCGTCGATCTACGACGCGCTGGTGCGCATGGCGCAGCCGTTCTCCATGCGCCTGCCGATGGTCGACGGCCACGGGAACTTCGGCTCGCTGGGCAACGACGACCCGCCCGCCGCGATGCGGTACACCGAGTGCCGGATGGCGTCGGCGACGTCGCTGATGACGGAGTCGATCGACGAGGAAACGGTCGACTTCTCACCGAACTACGACGGCAGTGAGCAGGAGCCGGTCACCCTCCCCGCCGCCTATCCGAACCTGCTGGTCAACGGCACGTCCGGGATCGCGGTCGGCATGGCGACCAATATGCCGCCGCACAACCTGGGCGAGGTCATCGCCGCCGCCCGCCATCTGATCCGGCACCCGGGCGCGGACCTCGAGACGCTGATGCGCCATGTGCCGGGCCCCGACCTGCCCACCGGCGGCCGGATCGTGGGCATGAGCGGCGTCCGGGACGCGTACGAGACCGGGCGCGGCACCTTCAAGATCCGCGCCACGGTGGCCGTGGAGGACGTGACGGCCCGCCGTAAGGGCCTCGTCGTCACCGAGCTGCCCTTCGCCGTGGGGCCCGAGAAGGTCATCTCCAAGATCAAGGACCTGGTCGGCGCGAAGAAGCTCCAGGGCATCGCGGACGTCAAGGACCTCACCGACCGCGAGCACGGACTGCGGCTGGTCATCGAGATCAAGAACGGCTTCAACCCCGAGGCCGTGCTGGAGCAGCTCTACAAGCTCACGCCGATGGAGGAGTCCTTCGGCATCAACAACGTGGCGCTGGTGGACGGCCAGCCGCTCACGCTGGGGCTCAAGGAGCTGCTGGAGGTCTATCTCGACCACCGCTTCAACGTGGTCCGGCGGCGCAGCGAGTTCCGCCGCACCAAGCGGCGCAACCGGCTGCACCTGGTCGAGGGTCTGCTGGTGGCCCTCCTCGACATCGACGAGGTCATCCGCCTCATCCGGCAGAGCGACAACGCGGCCGAGGCCAAGCGGTCCCTCATCGAGCGCTTCGGCCTCTCCGAGGTCCAGACGCAGTACATCCTGGACACCCCGCTGCGCCGGTTGACCAAGTTCGACCGGCTGGAGCTGGAGTCGGAGCGCGACCGGCTCAACACCGAGATCGAGGAGCTGACCCGGATCCTCGACTCCGACGCCGAGCTGCGCAAGCTGGTCTCCGGCGAACTGGTCGCGGTGGCCAAGAAGTTCGGCACCCCGCGCCGCACGGTGCTGCTGGAGTCGTCGAACGCACCGGTGACCGCGGTGCCGCTGGAGGTCGCGGACGACCCCTGCCGGGTGCTGCTGTCCTCCACCGGGCTCCTGGCCCGTACCGCCGACGGCGAGCCCTTCCCGGTCGAGGGGAAGGCCAAGCGCGCCAAGCACGATGTGATCCTCTCGGCGGTCCCGGCGACGGCCCGGGGATCCGTGGGGGCGGTGACCTCGACCGGGCGGCTGCTGCGGCTCACGGTGATCGACCTCCCGATGCTCCCGGAGTCGGCCGGGCCGCCCAATCTGGCGGGCGGAGCGCCCATCGCCGAGTTCCTCTCCCTGGAGGAGGGCGAGGAGCTGATCTGCCTCACCACCCTGGACGAGTCCTCACCGGGGCTCGCGATCGGCACGGAGCAGGGCGTTGTCAAGCGCGTGGTCCCCGACTACCCCGCCAACAAGGACGAGTTGGAGGTCATCGGCCTCAAGGAGGGCGACCGGATCGTGGGCGCGGTGGAGCTGCGCACCGGCGAGGAGGATCTGGTCTTCATCACCGACGACGCCCAGCTGCTGCGCTACGCGGCGAGCCAGGTGCGGCCGCAGGGCCGCGCCGCGGGCGGTATGGCGGGCGTCAAGCTCGCCTCCGGCGCCAAGGTGATCTCGTTCACGGCCGTGGACCCGGCGAGCGACGCGGTGGTCTTCACGATCGCGGGCTCGAGCGGCACGCTCGATGACTCGGTACAGCAGTCGGCCAAGCTCACCCCCTTCGACCAGTACCCGCGCAAGGGCCGGGCCACAGGCGGGGTGCGCTGCCAGCGGTTCCTGAAGGGCGAGGACATCCTGGTCCTGGCCTGGGCGGGCGCGACCCCGGCCCGCGCGGCGGGGGCGAACGGAACGCCGGCGGCGCTGCCGGACATCGACCCGCGCCGGGACGGCTCGGGTGAGCCGCTCGCCAAGCCGGTGGCGGTGGTGGCCGGGCCGGTGTAGCCCGGCACGACCAGGACGAGCGCGCAGCAGGGGCGCGGCACCGCGAGGGTGCCGCGCCCTTCGCCGTTCACGGGCTCCCGTGGTGTTTATGGGCACCCGTGGTGTTCAGGGGCGCCCCCAGCGTTCACGGGCGCCCTCGCCGTTCACGGACACCTGCGGCGTTCATGGGCCCCGCAGCGTTCACGGACACCTGCGGCGTTTATGGGCCCCCGCAGCGTTCACGGACTCCCGTAGCGTTCGCAGGCACCCTCGCCGTTCACAGGCCCCCGCGCCGTTCGCTCCCCTGGCCCCGGCGCCGTTCGCTCCCCTGGCCCCGGCGCCCCGGGACGGCGGAAGGTCCCGACCCTCGCGGGTGGCGGAAGGCCGTTGTGAAGACCGCGAGCGTGACCTGCCACGGCCCCCGTGACCTGCCACGGCCCCGACCCTCGCAGGCGGCGGAAGGCCACGGCACACGTGTCAGTGGCCGCTGCCGTTGCGCCGGGCGCGCAGCTGCCGAAGGGCGAGGCGCGCACCGGCGTGGCCGCGTTCCGCCGCCCGCCGGAAGTGCCGCTCCGCCTCGCCCAGCTCACCATGGTCCAGGTGGACGGTGCCGAGCACCACCATGGCCGAGAGGTCACCCGTCGCGGCGGCCTTCCCCAGCCAGTGGACCGCCTCGGCGTACGCGCCCCGCTCGCCCAGCCCGATGCCGTAGACGGTCATCCCCCGCGGATCACCGGCCTCGGCCGCCTTACGGGCGAGCGATTCGGGAATCGGCCGCCCCTCGTCGTAGGCCGCCCGCACCATCGCCCTCAGCCCGGGGTCCAGCGCGCGTGCCCCGCGTCTCCCCCGCCGCCTGCGCCACCGCGCCCATAAACCACCCATATCCGCCCCCTCCACCCCCGAAGCGTCATTGTCGCGCCTGGCTCCCGCCCCATGGAACGGCAGGCACGCGACGGGATGCGGACTGCCGCCCTCCGCCGCATGCGGGCCGTAAGGCGCCCAAGCGGCTCCCACCCCGCGTTCCACCAGGGCTCCGGCGCTCACGCAGGACTCCGACGCGCACTATCGATCAAGAGAGGTTAGGCTTACCTTCGTGAGCACGTGCGCGACCGCTTCCCGCGACCTGTCCGAGCCGCTCGCCGGGACGGCGGCCACCGCCCCCACCTGGCTGCTGGTGGAACAGCCCGGGCCCTGGGGCACCGAGGCCCTCACCGCCAGCCGGCTCGACAGGGCCCTCGGACGCGCGCTGGAGCACGCCGCCGAGGGCACCGGCATACGGGTCGCGCTGATCCGCCGCCCCGGCCGTCACGCCGATCTGCACACCGGCGCGCGGCACCGGGTCTTCGTGGCCCACACCCGGCCCGGCCGCTCCTGGATCCGCACCACCGCCCTGGACGACCCCGCACGGCTGCTCGGTCTGGACTTCGCCGCGCTGGGCGCGGGCGACCCCCGCGGGCTCACCCTGCGCCCCCACGACCCCGCGGCCTGGGAGGAGTACACCGGCGATCCGCTGGTGCTGGTGTGCACCAACGGCAAGCGCGACCGCTGCTGCGCCCTCCTCGGCCGCCCGCTGGCCGGTGAGCTGGCCGCCTCGGGTGTCCACGGCACCTGGGAGATCACCCATATCGGCGGTCACCGCTTCTCCCCCACCCTCGTCGTGCTGCCGCACGGCTACACCTACGGCCGCGCCACCGCACAGGGCGTCAAGGACGTCATCGAGGCGCTGCGGCAGGGCCGGGTCGTCACCGAGGGCTGCCGCGGCCGCTCCGCCTGGGAGCGCCCCGGCCAAGCGGCGGAGCTGGCCGTCCGCGAGCTGACCGGCGAGGACGGGGCCGACGCGCTGAGCGTCGCGGGGACCGAGGGCGAGGCGCCGGTCTGGTCGGTGACCGTCGCGCACCGCGACGGCCGGGCCTGGCGGGTGAGCGTCGCGCAGGTCGCCGCCGCGCCGCCGCGGCCCGAGAGCTGCGGCTTGCCCCTGGGTTCCCCGGCCCGCATGGAGGTCGTCGGGATCCAGGCTGCCCAACGGCCCGCACCCGGCGTACCCGCGATGGCCGCCGGGCGCCTCTAGCCCACGCCCCGGCCGCGCGGCACTCCGAGATCGCCGCTCCCGGACCCCTCTCCGAGCCCACGCCCCGCCCCCCGTGGCCCCCGGGATCGCCGCCCCCTCCGAACACCCACGCCACCCCGGGATCGCCGCTCCCGGCCCCCTCCCCCGAGTCCTGGCGCGGCCCCTCCGGCCCACCCTTGGTTACCCTTCGTTGCCATGAGCGCCGCGATACCGCCGGGGCAGGCAGCCACGGCCACAAGGTGGCGCATCGGCTGGCCCCGACGCGTCTTCTCCCAGGTCCTGCTGATGCAGCTGGCCATCGCCACGGGTGTCACCGTGCTCGCGACCGGCCTCTTCCTCGCGCCGCTCAGCGACCACCTCGACGACCAGGCCATGCGCCGCGCCCTCGCCATCGCCCAGACCACGGCCGCCGAGCCCCGGCTGGCCGAGACGCTCCAGCACACCCGGCCCACCCCCGACGGGCCCGTGCAGACCGAGGCGGAGCGCATCCGCCGGACGACCGGCGCCGAGTATGTCGTGATCATGGATCGGCGCGGAGTGCGCTGGTCGCACACCTCCCCGGGCGAGATCGGTAAGCATGTCTCCACCGACCCCACCGACGCCATCGAGGGCCGGGAGATCATGGAGATCGACGAGGGCACCCTCGGCCGGTCGGCCCGTGGCAAGGTGCCGCTGCGCGCCGAGAGCGGCCGTATCGTGGGCGCGGTCTCGGTGGGCATCTCCTACGAGAGCGTCCGCGCCCGGCTCGTCGCCTCGGTCCCGGAGATGCTCGCCTACGCGGGCGGCGCGCTCGCCGTCGGCGCCCTGGCGGCGTATGTGGTCGCCCGCCGGCTCCAGCGACGCACCCATGACCTGGCCTTCTCCGATATCTCCGCGCTGCTCGCCGAGCGCGAGGCGATGCTGCACGGCATCCGGGAAGGGGTCGTCGCCCTCGACGCCCACGGCCGTATCCGGCTGATCAACGACGAGGCGCAGCGGCTGCTGGATCTGAGCCCCGAGGACACCGGCCGGCCCTTGGAGGCGGTGCTCGCCCCGGGCCGTACGACCGATGTGCTGTCCGGCCGGGTCACCGGCGCCGATCTGCTGACCGTCAGCGGCGGCCGGGTGCTGGTCGCCAACCGGATGCCGACGGACGACGGCGGTGCGGTGGTCACGTTCCGTGACCGCACCGAACTGGAGCGGCTGGGCCGCGAGCTGGACGGCACCCGGGGGCTGATCGACGCCCTGCGGGCACAGGACCATGAGCACGCCAACCGGATGCACACCCTCCTGGGCCTGCTCGAACTCGAACTGCACGACGAGGCAATGGAGTTCATCACCGAGGCGATCGGGGTGCACCGGGTCACCGCCGAGCAGGTCACCGAGCGGGTGCACGATCCGCTGCTGGCCTCCCTGCTGGTCGGCAAGGCCACGGTGGCCACCGAACGCGGGGTCTCGCTGTCCGTCGCCGGGGACAGCCTGCTGCCCAACCGGCTGGTGGACCCGCCGGGGCTGGTGACGATCGTCGGCAATCTCCTCGACAACGCCCTGGACGCGGCGGTCGGTTCGCGGGAGCCGCACGTCGAGGTCGAGCTGTGCGCGGACGACCGTACGGTGCTGCTGCGGGTCTCCGACACCGGCCCCGGCATCCCCGCCGACCGGCGCGATGTGGTCTTCACCGAGGGCTGGTCGACCAAGGAGCCGCCCGCGCACGGCAAGCGCGGCATCGGGCTCGCGCTGGTCCGCCGCCTGGCCGAACGCCAGGGTGGCAGCGTGCGGGTGTCCGACCGCGAGGGCGGGGGCGCGGAGTTCACCGTCGTCCTCCCCGAGGCACTGGCCGAACAGCCCGCCGGGGCGCCGCTGACCGCTACAGGAGAGCCACGATGACCCTTGGATCCGGACCGGGCGGGCTCCTGGAGGTGCTGGTCGTGGACGACGACGTCCGGGTGGCCCGGGTCAACGCCGCGTACGTCGGAAAGGTGGCCGGTTTCCGCGTCGCGGGGCAGGCGCACTCCGCCGCCGAGGCGCTGGCCGTCCTGGAGACCACCCCCGTCGATCTGGTGCTGCTCGACCACTATCTGCCGGATGAGACGGGGCTGTCCCTGGTGCGGCGGCTGCGGCAGCTCGGCCACCACACCGACATCATCATGGTGACCGCGGCCCGCGATATCGCGACCGTCCAGGCGGCGATGCGCCATGGCGCGCTGCAGTACCTGGTCAAGCCCTTCACCTTCGCGGGGCTGCGCGCCAAGTTGGAGGGGTACGCGGCGCTGCGCCGTGCGCTGGAGGGCGACGGCGAGGCCGGGCAGGACCAGGTGGACCGGATCTTCGGCGCCCTGGGCGGCGCCTCGGCGGGCCCCGCGGAGCTGCCCAAGGGCCACTCGGCGCTCACCGCCGATCTCGTACGGGAGGTGCTGCGGGGCGCCGAGGGTCCGCTGTCGGCACAGGAGGTGGCCGAGCGCTCCTCGCTGAGCCGACAGACCGCACAGCGCTATCTGAAGCTGCTGGAGCGCACGGGGCGGGTGCGGCTCAGCCTGAAATACGGTGAGACAGGCCGCCCCGAGCACCGGTATGTGTGGGTCTGAGCCCCGCCCTTGCCCCCTGCCCGTCAGGCCGCGCCCGCCCCGGTGAGGGCCCGCACCTCCGTCTCGGCGTGCTTGGCGGCATGGCCGGGGACGTCGGCGGGCGCGGGTGAGGTCACCGTCCCGAGCCAGCCCGCGAGGAAACCGAGGGGCACCGAGACCAGGCCCGGGTTCTGCAGCGGGAAGAGGTGGAAGTCCACCCCGGAGAAGATCGCGTCCGGGCCACCGGAGACCACCGGGGAGAGCACCACCAGCACCACAGCCGGAAGCAGCCCTCCGTAGACCGACCACACCGCGCCGCGCGCGGTGAACCGCCGCCAGAACAGCGAGTACAGCAGCACCGGGAGGTTCGCCGACGCGGCGGCGGCGAACGCGAGCCCCACCAGGAACGCCACATTGAGGTCGTCGGCGAGCAGCCCGAGCCCGATCGCGGCCGTCCCGATCCCCACCGCGGCGATCCGCGCGACCACCACCTCGCCGCGCGGTGTACGGCCCGCCCGCCGGCTCAGCGAGCCATACAGGTCATGGGCGACGGAGGCCGAGGAGGCGAGGGTGATCCCGGCGACGACGGCGAGGATGGTGGCGAAGGCGATGGCGGCGACGACCGCGAACAGCACCGTGCCCCCGGTCGATCCGGCGCCACCGCCGAGATCGAGTGCGAGCAGCGGAACGGCCGTGTTCCCGGCCGCGTTGGAAGCCCGTACGGCATCGGAGCCCAGCACGGCGGCCGCGCCGAAGCCGAGCACGATCGTCATCAGGTAGAAGCCGCCGATCAGCCCGATCGACCAGATCACCGAGCGGCGGGCGGCGCGGGCGGTGGGCACGGTGTAGAAGCGCGAGAGGATGTGCGGCAGCCCGGCGGTGCCCAGCACCAGGGCCAGGCCGAGGCTCACGAAGTCCAGCCGGGCGGTCCAGCCGCCGCCGTAGGTGAGGCCGGGGGCGAGGAAGTCCACGCCATGTCCGCTGTTGTGCGCCGCGGTGCTGAGCAGGGCGTCGAGATCGCCGCGGAAGCGGACGAGGACCAGGGTGGTCAGCGCGATCGCCCCGCCCATCAGCAGCACGGCCTTCACGATCTGGATCCAGGTCGTGGCCCGCATCCCGCCCAGCGCCACGAAGACCACCATCAGGGTGCCCACGCCGATCACCGTCCAGGCGCGGGCACGGCCGCCCGTCTCCCCGATCAGCAGGGCGACCAGACTGCCCGCGCCGACCATCTGGGCCACGAGATAGAGCACACAGACCGTGACCGAGGAGACGCCCGCGGCGATCCGGACCGGGCGCTCCCGCATCCGGGCGGCCAGCACATCGGCCAGGGTGAACCGGCCGCAGTTGCGGACGAGTTCGGCCACCAGCAGCAGGACCACCAGCCAGGCCACGAAGAAGCCCACGCAGTAGAGCACCCCGTCGTAGCCGAAGAGCGCGATGAGTCCGGAGATGCCGAGGAAGGACGCGGCCGACAGGTAGTCACCCGCGAGGGCGAAGCCGTTCTCCATCGGGGAGAACAGCCGCCCGCCCGCGTAGAACTCCTCCGGCGAGCCGTGCCGTCGGCGCCCCGCCCAGGTGGTGATCCCCAAGGTGGCCGCCACGAAGACGCCGAAGAGCAGCAGCGCCAGGCTCTGCTGATCGCCGGTCACCGGCCGCGCCCCCGCATCATCTCCTGCGTCACCCAGCGCAGTTCGAGCGCGACCCGGTCCCGGCGCAACCGTGAGTGCCGGGCGTACGCCCAGGTCAGCAGGAAGGTGGTGGCGAACTGCCCGAGCCCCGCGACCATCGCCACATTGAGCGTGCCCACGACCGGGCGGGCCATCAGACCGGGGGCGGTGGTCGCCGCGACGACATAGGCGAGGTACCAGAGGAGGAACGCGGCGGCCGCCGGGAAGACGAACCGGCGGTAGCGCCGGCGCACCTCCTGGAACGCGGCGCTGCCGTGCACCTCCGTGTAGACCTCCCGGGCGGCGGGCGGACGCGCGCGCCGAGCTGCGCTGTCCGTGTCGTCCGGCTCGCCCCAGCCGGACGCGAGCGCGTCGTACCACGGATCTTCCACCCGCGCCGCTCCCGTATCGCGAGCGTTGTGCATGTCCACCCCGAACACTCCTTGTTCACTGCCGCATTCGCCGCGTGACCAAGGATGGGCAGATCAGAAAGATCCAGGACCCTTCAATACCGGACGTTCACCCCATCAGGTGACTCAGGTGATGAACGGCCCGGAACCGGCACTCCAGGAGCGGGCCGGGGGGAAACGCCGACGGGGCCTCCCGGGTGGGAGACCCCGCCGAACCGGCCATGGCGACGGGCCGGACGTCAGACGTCGATGCGCGACCGGTCCAGGGTCGCCGCCGAGTTGGTGATGAACTCCTTACGGGGCGCGACCTCATTGCCCATGAGCAGGTCGAAGGCGCGCTCGGCGGCCTCCAGATCGCTGATGTTGATGCGCCGCAGGGTGCGGTGGCGCGGGTCCATCGTGGTCTCCGCGAGCTGGTCGGCGTCCATCTCGCCGAGACCCTTGTAGCGCTGGATGCCGTCCTTGTAGCGGACCTCGCGGCGCTGGAGGTCCAGCAGCGTCTCCTGGAGCTCCTGGTCGGAGTAGGTGTAGACGTACTTGCTCTGCCCCCGCTTGGGGTTCACCAGCTCTACCCGGTGCAGCGGCGGCACCGCCGAGAAGACCCGTCCCTGCTCGACCATCGGCCGCATATAGCGCTGGAAGAGGGTCAGCAGCAGACAGCGGATGTGCGCCCCGTCGACATCGGCGTCGGCGAGGAAGATCACCTTGCCGTAGCGCGCCTGATCGATGTCGAAGGTCCGGCCCGATCCGGCCCCTATCACCTGGATGATCGCGCCGCACTCGGCGTTCTTGAGCATGTCCGAGATCGACGACTTCTGCACGTTCAGGATCTTGCCGCGGATCGGCAGCAGCGCCTGGAACTCGGAGTTCCGGGCCAGCTTGGCCGTACCCAGCGCCGAGTCCCCCTCGACGATGAACAGCTCGCTGCGGCCCACGTCGTCACTGCGGCAGTCGGCCAGCTTCGCGGGCAGCGAAGAGGACTCCAGCGCGGTCTTACGGCGCTGCGCCTCCTTGTGCTGGCGGGCCGCGATGCGCGTACGGGCCGCGGCCACGACCTTCTCCAGGACGGCCCGGGCCTGCTGCTTGGCATCCCGCTTGGAGGAGGTCAGGAACTCCTTGAGCTCCTTGGAGACCACATTGGCCACGATCCGGGAGGCCGCCGAGGTGCCCAGCACCTCCTTGGTCTGGCCCTCGAACTGCGGCTCGGCCAGTCGGACGGTCACCACCGCCGTCAGGCCCTCCATGGCGTCGTCCTTGACGACGTCGTCCTCGGCGACGCGCAGCAGCTTGGCGGTGCGCAGCGCCTCGTTGACCGTCCTGGTGATCGCGCGCTCGAAGCCGGCGACATGGGTGCCGCCCTTGGGGGTCGCGATGATGTTGACGAACGACTTCACGGTCGCGTCGTATCCGGTGCCCCACCGCAGCGCGATGTCGACGCCCAGGTCGCGGGTGACCTCGGTCGGCGTCATATGGCCGCGGTCGTCGAGGACCGGCACGGTCTCCTTGAAGGTGCCCTGGCCGGACAGCCGCAGCACATCGCAGACGGCCTTGTCCTGGGCGAGGTACTCGCAGAACTCGCTGATCCCCCCGTCGTAGCGGAAGGTCTCCTCGACCGGCCCCTCCCGCCCCTCCAGGGCCCGCTCGTCCCGGACGACCAGGGTCAGCCCCGGCACCAGGAACGCGGTCTGCCGGGCGCGGGCGTACAGCGTCTCCAGGGAGAGCTTGGCGTCCTTGAGGAAGATCTGGCGATCCGCCCAGTAACGGATGCGGGTGCCGGTGCGGGTCTTGGGGACCCTCTTGCCCTTGAGGAGGCCGCTGGACGGGTCGAACGGAGCGTCCGGCCCGGATTCGGTGAAGATCCCGGGGACGCCGCGGCGGAAGCTGATCGCGTGGGTCTTGCCGTCACGGTCCACCTCCACGTCGAGACGGGCGGACAGCGCGTTCACCACGGAGGCGCCGACGCCGTGCAGACCGCCGGAGGCCGCGTACGAGCCGCCGCCGAACTTTCCGCCGGCATGCAGCTTGGTCATGACGACCTCGACGCCGGACAGCCCCGTCTTGGGCTCGACGTCCACCGGGATCCCCCGGCCGTTGTCGCGCACCTCCACGGAGCCGTCGTCGTGGAGGATGACCTCGATGTGATCGCAGAAGCCGCCGAGGGCCTCGTCGACCGAGTTGTCGATGATCTCCCAGAGGCAGTGGCTGAGTCCACGGCTGTCGGTCGAGCCGATGTACATGCCAGGGCGCTTGCGCACTGCCTCGAGCCCCTCGAGGACGAGAAGGTGCCGCGCGGTGTAGTTGGAGCCGCCCCGGTCTGCTCCGGTCAGCAGCGCAGTGGACGGCACGGACGTGTCGGCGGTCACGCGGTTCGCTCCTCGCTGAATTTCTGGTTGGCCCAGCTGTGGGCACGATGGTGGCACGGTCGCCCGTCAGAGCGTACCGAGGCCTGATAGAGCCTTTGTGCCGCCACCCGTTGAAACGTCCATGCTAGTCGCACCGGCCACCGTTTCGCTCGTACGTTCGATACCTCGTGGCGGTGACGCACACATCACGTTCCCTTTCAGGCATGAACCATTTAGGCTCCGGGCACGTCATCATTCACAACCGGCAACCCGGCCGGGAGGGTGAACCAGACAAACGACGCAATACACCAAAGCTAGGCAATACGGCTCATTCGCCGCCAAACGTCACCATCCGGCCTACTCAGAAGCAATTTTTGGGAAAAAGCCACGAGCGGGAACGATTTCAGGCTGGTTGGATGTTGACCCTGGTACGACAGCTCGTCGAGCTAGAGAAGAGGCGACGTGACTACTGTTCTGACCCCCGCGAGCCCGTTGACGGCCGCTGACCGCTGCGACCGCTGCGGCGCCCAGGCGTACCTGCGCGTGGTGCTGATCAGCGGTGGTGAACTGCTCTTCTGCGCCCATCACGGGCGCAAGTTCGAGCCGGAACTCAAGAAGATCGCCGCGGAAATACAGGACGAGACCGAGCGGCTCACCGCCGCTCCGGCGTCCGCGTCCGACGACGAACGCTGACGCCTCACACCCACGACGACGAGCGACGCCGGCCCAGGGCCGGATTCGGGCGGTCTGCCCCTTGAGTGGGGCGGCCGCCCACGCTCGTTTCGTGGGCCCGTCCGCACTACCCCCACGGGCCCTCCCGGGGGCTCCTTCCGGGACTCACCGGATTCACCGCCATCCCGGTGCTCCGTATCAGTCATGGGCGGCCACCAGATTGGCCACCGCCGAGATCCGCGTGTAGACACCGGGCCGCCCCGCCACAGCGCATCCGCTGCCCCAGGACACCAGGCCCACCAGCCGCCCGCGGGCGACCAGCGGCCCTCCGCTGTCCCCCTGACAGGCGTCCCGACCCCCGTCCGGCAGCCCCGCGCAGACCATGGACTGCGGGTCGTAGTCCCCCTCCGCGTTGCCCGGATAGGCGCGCTCACAGACCGTGTCGGCCAGCACCTGCACCGACGCGGTACGCAGCGACGACGCATAGCTGCCATCGCCCTCCGTATCACCCCAGCCGTAGACCGCGGCCTTTCCGCCCGGCCGGTACGCCTGGTCGCCGCTGCCCGCCATGGGGATGGTGTAGGCCGCCGGCACCGCGACTCCCAGGGTGAGGACCGCGATGTCCCCGGCCCTGTTGTCGCCCTCGTACGCCGGATTGACCCACACTCGCGCCGTCGGGTACTCCACCCCGTCGCTCTTCCGCAGGTCATTGCGGCCGATAATCACCCTGAGGTCCTTGACCTGCCGCCAGTCCATGCCGAGCACCCCACGGCTCAGACAGTGGGCCGCCGTGATGACCGTCGTGGGCCCCACCACCGCCCCGCCGCAGAACTGGCCCGACCTCTTCTCCCCGAAGAGCGCACGGCTGGCCAGAGCCACCGTCCAGGGTGCCTCGACCGTACGGGCCGGATGCCCGCCGATCACGACACGGTCGGCCGTCGCCGGAGCGGGCGCGGTGAGCACCATCGCGAGCGCGGCGGCCAAGGGCACTACCAGGACGACGAGGAGCGAGCGGAGCGACGTACGCATGCAGCCTCCTGACCATACGGAGCGTCTCGCACACTCAGAGTTACCCCCTGTGTCGCAAACCGCATCCCGAGTGGGCCAAGCGGGGAACATGGCGCCGACGCAGCGCGAAGGCCGGGCCCCTCGAGGGGCCCGGCCTTCGCGCTGTACCGCTTCGGTTATGAGGCGGCGGTCCGCATCAGTCCAGGTAGTCGCGGAGGACCTGGGAGCGGGACGGGTGGCGCAGCTTCGACATCGTCTTGGACTCGATCTGACGGATGCGCTCACGCGTCACGCCGTAGACCTTGCCGATCTCGTCGAGGGTCTTCGGCTGGCCGTCGGTGAGGCCGAAGCGCATCGAGACCACGCCCGCCTCACGCTCGCTGAGCGTGTCGAGCACGGAGTGCAGCTGCTCCTGCAGCAGGGTGAAGCTGACCGCGTCGGCCGGGACGACCGCCTCGGAGTCCTCGATGAGGTCACCGAACTCGCTGTCGCCGTCCTCGCCCAGCGGGGTGTGCAGCGAGATCGGCTCACGGCCGTACTTCTGGACCTCGATGACCTTCTCGGGGGTCATGTCGAGCTCCTTGGCCAGCTCCTCCGGGGTGGGCTCACGGCCCAGATCCTGGAGCATCTGGCGCTGGACACGCGCCAGCTTGTTGATGACCTCGACCATGTGCACCGGGATACGGATGGTGCGGGCCTGGTCGGCCATGGCGCGGGTGATCGCCTGACGGATCCACCAGGTGGCATACGTGGAGAACTTGTAGCCCTTGGTGTAGTCGAACTTCTCGACGGCGCGAATCAGACCGAGGTTGCCCTCCTGGATGAGGTCCAGGAAGAGCATGCCGCGGCCCGTGTAGCGCTTGGCCAGGGAGACCACCAGACGGAGGTTGGCCTCCAGGAGGTGGTTCTTGGCGCGGCGGCCGTCCTCGGCGATGATCTCCAGCTCGCGCTTGAGCTTGGGGGCCAGCTTGTCCGAGTTGGCGAGCTTGTCCTCGGCGAACAGACCGGCCTCGATGCGCTTGGCGAGCTCGACCTCCTGCTCGGCGTTGAGCAGCGGGACCTTGCCGATCTGCTTGAGGTAGTCCTTGACCGGGTCGGCCGTGGCACCGGCCGCGGCGACCTGCTGCGCGGGGGCGTCGTCCTCGTCCTCGTCGGAGAGCACGAAGCCCGCGTTCTCGGGCTCGGCCTCGGCGCCCTCGGGACCGGGCTTGCCCGGTGCGGCTGCCTCCTCGATGACCTCGTCGGCCTCGAGAAGCTCGTCGGTGACGTCCTTCTTGGCGGTGGTCTTCTTCGCGACCGTCTTCTTGGCGGCGGCGGTGGTCTTCTTGGCGACCGTCTTCTTGGCCGTGGCCTTCTTGGCGGCGGCCTTCTTCGCGGGGCCCACCCCGGCCTCATCGGCCGGGATATCGCCGGCGTCCGCCGATGGAATCGCCGGGGCGGCGGGGGCCTTCTTGGCGGTGACCGTCTTGGCCGCGACAGTCTTGGTGGCGGTGCGCTTCGCCGGGCTCTTCGCTGCGACGCTCTTGCGGGTGCGCTTGGGCGCTTCTGCGGCACTGACCATCAGCGTCACACCCTCCTCGTCGAGGATCTGGTTGAGGCTGCGCAGTACGTTCTTCCACTGGGTTGGCGGAATCTGGTCAGCCTCGAAGGCCCGGCGCACATCGTCGCCTGCGATCTGCCCCTCAGCCTTTCCCCGCTCGATGAGCGCCATGACAGACTCCGACTCGGCGATCTCCGGCGGGAGCGTACGGGATGTGCTGGCCGACACGAACAACCTCTCGGAACGTTGGAAACGGCTTCCGGCTCAGTCCGGTGGGGACCGGAGCCGACGACCGCCGGCAGGGATGAACCGACGGCGCGGGCGGAGTGCGGAGGAGTACAGCGTTACGAGCGACATCCGTATTCCCTCCGCGGCTGCCACCTCTTTAATCATCGCGCTACCCCAAAGAGCGTTACGCCCAATACTCGTGGCCCGAGTCACACCCCATAACGGTCTTAATGCCCATCCAACGGGACAGAAAACTCCCAGTCGCGCACCGATGGGAGTCGCACGGTGCCGACCGATCGGTCGCGCCGCGCCGCCGAACCCGCGGCGCGGGATCCGGCGACGCCCTCTCGTACGCCGTACGGCATCCATCGGGCCGGCACTCGCCGCCTACTGACACCGCCTTGCCGTACGTCGTACGCGGCACGCTCCGGACGCCCGGGGATCCGGGCACCGGACGCGCCGACGGATCAGTGCTCGCGCGGCGCGGGCACCCCGACCTCGGCATGATCGAGATCCGGGTGGACGGTCAGCAGCTGGCGCATCGCCGCCTCGGACCCCGCGGCGTCACCCTCGCCGATGGCCTCGACGATCCGGCGGTGGTGGGTGACTCCCGCCTCGGTGAGGCGGTCGCAGCCGGAGACGGGCGCCCCGGAGACGTGGAGCGCGGCGGCGACGATGCCCGCCAGGTGCTCCAGCATCCGGTTGCCCCCGACCTGCAGCAGCAGCCCGTGGAACTCGGCGTCGGCGCGGGAGAAGGTGAGGGTGTCACCCTGCGTCAGCGCGTGGGTCATGATCTCGACCATGTCGGCGAGCCGCTGCTGCACCTCCTCGCGGCCGTGCCCGGCGGCGAGCCGGGCGGCCAGCGGCTCGATGGTCCAGCGCAGCTCGCACAGCTCGCGGCGCTGGTCGTCGCGCTGTGGGCCGAAGGCGCGCCACTCGATGATGTCCGGATCGAGCAGATTCCAGTCGCTGACCGGGCGGACCCGGGTGCCCACATTGGGGCGGGCGCTCACCAGGCCCTTGGCCTCGAGGACGCGCAGCGATTCCCGTACGACGGTGCGGGAGACCTCGAAGCGCTGTCCGATCTCCTCGGGGACGAGCGGGCGGTCCGCACCCAGATCGCCGGAGACGATCATCTGGCCCAGCTGCTGTACGAGTTGGCCGTGCAGCCCGCGGCCCCGGTTGCCGGCCGCGCGCCGGCCCACCCGGCCGATCTCTGCCTCGGCACCGTCCCAGGAGGAAGGGGCGCTGCCGCGGCCGGCGCCGGGGGCGTCGGCGTAGGAGTAGCGGTCAAGCTCGCCCGAACCGGCCAGGCCGGAGTCGGCGGGGCGAGCCGCGGTCATCGTGGTGTGCGCAAGGGTACTCACGCATCCTTTGTCGGCGACGCCTCGGAAGCCCTTGAGGTCTTTGGTGAAAAGCACACGAAAGGGTGATCGCCCATTACCTCATAATTGACGCTCAATCGGACAGAAAGAAGCATGCTGCGGGGAGTTGCGAGCAGTTCGCGCTATGGGTGTGCGAATCCACTTCGGGCCTGATCCACTGGCTCCGCACGGGCCGGTCGGCCGGGGCCGGGCCCGGCCCCCGGCCCGGGGTGGGGCCCTACTGGCGGGTGCTCCTGCCGCGCAGGCCGGTGAGGGCGTAGGCGCACAGCAGAACGGCGACCGACAACATCAGCGCCTGTCCCACCGGTTGAGAGGCGAGCCGCAGCGCGACCGCCAGCCCTCGGTCGATCATGGACGGCGGCCGGTCCAGCGTCGCCGCGCGCAGCCGGTGCGGCAGCATGGCCAGCGTTCGCAGCGACGGATCCTCCGCCGCACGCTGGACGACCGGCACCGCGAGGATCGGCACGGCGAGCAGGGTGGCCAGCCCGAGGGCGGTGGACCGGAAGACTCCGGCGGCCAGCAGCCCGGCCCACGACGAGCCGATGGTCAGCCCGAAGACGCCGACCACCAACTCCGGCCAGTCGCCCGGCAGCGGTACCGCGCTGCCGCCGACGAGCAGCAGGAGCGCAGCACTGTCGAGCACGATGACGCCGAGCGACAGCAGGACGGCACCGGCCGCGCAGACCGCGAACTTGGCGGCCAGCAACCCGAGCCGCCGGGGCACGGCGTCCCGGGTCGCGGCGAGCGCCGGAAAGCGGAACTCGTCGCCGAAGGCGAGGGCTCCCAGAAGGCCGGCCGCGATGGCGACGGGAGGCAGCGGGAGGTCGGCGGGCCAGCCGGTGAGCCGGTGCAGCTCCCCGACGCCCCCGCGCGGGCGAGCAGCACGGAGGCGAGGAGGGAGGCGACGATGGCGGCGACGCCGATCAGCCAGCCGGTCCGTACGCCGGTGGTGCGGCGCAACTCGTAGCGCATCGGCCAGGCGGGGCCGGGGAAGCGGAGCTTGGGGAGCAGACGCAGCGGGGGCGCCTCGGGGTCGCGGGCGCGGGCGCCCGCGGAGGTGCCCGGGCCCAGATCCGCGGTCTCCTCGACCAGCCGGTGGACCACGATGCCGTGGCGGTAGGCGGTCTCCCCGACAGAGGCGGGAGACAGGCCGTAGACGGAGATGTGGGTGTCGTCGTCGCGCACCACGGAGAACGGGTCTGCGAGGGCCGGGACCGGCGCCTCCTCGGTCTCGATCCCGGCCACGGCCCCGGTCCGCGCGGCCGCCGCATCGGCTGCGGCAGCGGGGGCCGGGACAGAGGCGGCGGGTACAGGGGCGGGGGCAGCCTTCTTCGCCTTGTCCGACTTGGCCGCCGTGCCATCCGGCTTGGCCGCCTTGTCGTCCGACCGGGCCGCTTTGTCGTCCGACCGGGCCGCTTTGTCGTCCGACCGGGCCATCTTGTCCTTGGCCGCGACTTCCGCGGTGGCCTTCTTCGACTCGGCCCCGACAGCGGCGCCCCGGGCGGCGGACCGCGACTTCCTGACCTTGCGCCAGAGCGCCCTCTTCCTGACCTTGGGTGCGGCCCCCTCGCTCTTGGCGGCGTCGGCCCCTTCGGCCACGTCGGACGGGGCGGCGTCGGCCTTCGCCACGTCGGCCTTGGCCGCGAGCTCGGCCGCGGCCCGGGCCTCCTCCTCCGCCTTGGCCTCGGCCAGCTGACGGGCGGCGTTGACCTCCTCCTCCAGGACGGCCGCGAGCCGGCCGACGAGCGGGGAGTGGACCACGACACGGGGGCGCAGCCGGGTCTGGGCGAACTCGTCCACCGGCTGATCGGCCACCAGCCGGCCCGACTCCAGGGTGAGCACCTGGTCCGCGACCCGGATGGCATCCTCGGCGTCCTCGGTGGCGACGAGGACGGCGCCGCCCTGGGCGGCGAATTGGCGCAGCAGCCCGTAGAGCCAGGCGGTCTCCCGGGCCGGCAGGCCCCGTGCGGGCTCGTCGAGCACCAGGGTGTGCGGATCCCCGAGAAGAGCGATGGCGATCCCGAGACGACGCTCCGCCCCGGTCGACAGATCACCGAGACGCTCGTCCGCCAGATCGGTGAGGCCGACCACGTCGAGCACCACATCGGCGCGGGCGGCGGGCACCCCGGCCGCGGCACCGAGCATCCTCAGATGCCCCGCACGGTGCGGCCGGGATGCCCGGGGACGTCCTCGAGGAGAACGCCGATCTCATGAGCCGGGCGCCGGATGCGGTGCAGGGGGCGGCCCCGGAAGAAGGCGGAGCCATGGCCCCGGTCGAGCTGCAGCAGAAGCCGCAGCGCGGTGGTCTTGCCCGCGCCTGGGCCGCCGAGCAGTGCGGTGACCCGGCCCGCCGGGGCCTCGAAGGTGAGGTCGTCGACAAGGGGCGGCTGGTTGCGGCGGGGGGTGCTGGTCAGTCCGGTGGCCTGGATCATGGCTTCTCCCGCGGGGCATGGAACCGCTCGATGGCACGTGGGGACTGGTGACGTACCGGAGCACGTTAACCCGCTATGTCCTATTTCTTCGGGACATAGCCCTCCCGTGGATTCGTCGTGTCATGGCTCGTCACACTTCGGGACGGAGCATGGGCGGATTGAGCAGTGTCGCCCCTCCGGCCCGGAACAGCTGGGCGGGACGGCCGCCCTGACGGGTCGTCGTACCGCCGGTGGGCACCAGGAATCCCGGAGTGCCGGTGACCTTGCGGTGGAAGTTACGCGGGTCCAGGGCCACACCCCACACCGCCTCGTACACCCGGCGCAGCTCGCCGACCGTGAACTCCTGCGGGCAGAAGGCGGTGGCCAGCGAGGAGTACTCGATCTTGGAGCGGGCGCGCTCGACCCCGTCCGCCAGGATGCGGGCATGGTCGAAGGCGAGCGGGGCGGCCAGATCGCTGTCGCGACTGAAGGCCCCGTCCTGGTCGAGGAGCGATTCGACGGGGGCCCAGCGCACGCTGTGCGCGTCACCTCCGGCCCGTGGCGCGGGCAGATCGGGTGCCAGCGCGAGGTGCGCCACGCTGACCACGCGCATTCGGGGGTCCCGCTTCGGATCGCCGTAGGTGGCGAGCTGCTCGAGATGAGCGGCGTTCGGAGGGACCGGAAGCGTGGGGTCATGGGCGAGCAGCCCGGTCTCCTCGGCCAGCTCCCTGGCAGCGGCGGCGGCAAGATCTTCATCGGCCCGCACGAAACCGCCGGGTAGCGCCCACCGCCCCTTGAAGGGCGCCTCCCCGCGTCGGACGGCCAGCGCGCACAGCGAATGGCGCCGCACGGTGAGCACGACCAGATCAACGGTGACGGCGAACGCCGGAAAGGCCGACGGGTCGTAGGGCATGACGCGATCATAGTCGTCTGCCTGACGATAATCAGGCCCTTGAGCATGATCACCAATGTTCGGGAAATCGCTCTCTCAAGCGCTCGCCTGCGCGAATCCCGTACCTCCTTCCGAACGCCTCCGAGCCGTCCCAACGCCCTGGACCACCGCACCCCCGGACCACCCACCGACCGTCCACCGTCCACTTCCTGGCCTCCGTCCCAGGGCTCCCCTGTCGCCCCTGGCCCCCGCCCCATGGCTCCCCCGCCAGTCCGGGTCACCGGCGGCTGCGCGTCCCCCGCCCACCGGTCCGGCGCCGGGCGCGCGGCCGCCCTTCCGGACGGCGCCGGCCACCCGGGGCAGCCGCCCCGGCCGGGCCACTCTTCCCACCCGGGCCCACGGTCCCGCCCGGCCACTCCCGCGCAGACTGCCGCTCTTCCTCGGCTTCTGCTTCCGCCAGCTCCTCCGCCTCCGCCGCGCCCTCCACTTCTGCCGACTCCTCCGTCTCCGCTGGCTCCTCTGCTTCCGCGCGGGTGGCCCGCTCGGCGGGCTCAGCCGACTCGACCGGTCCGTCCGTCTCCACGGTTCCGACCTTCTCGGCCGTTGCAGCCGAAGACCCGGCCGTCTCCAACGGCTCGGCGTCCGCCAGGTCGCCGAGCCTCTCCAACTCCGCATGCACCGCCGCGTGCACAGCACGGTCGGCGCGGTCGGCGCGGTCGGCCCCGTCGGAGTCCTCCCGGCGCAGGCATTGGCGCAGCAGCTTCGCCGGGACCCCCTCATTGCACGCCTGGTGCAGCAGCCTGGCGAAGAGATAGTCGGGATCGACCCGCAGGGCACGGCCGAGCGCCACCCGTGCCGTGAGCTCATCACCCGCCGACCAGGCGACCCACCCCGCCAGGGTGAGCGGCGCCGCCGCATGCTCCCCGTACGAGCCGACGCAGCGACGGGCCAGCGCGCGCCACAGCCGCAGCGCCGCGTCGGCGTCCACTTCCTCCATCCACCCGGCCGCCCGGTCCCGGGTCCGCCGGTCCTGCAGCCCGATGATCACCGCGGCCGCCTCCTGATCGTCGAGCAGCCGGTCATCGTGGAGATCGGCCGTACAAGCGTCGGCGGCCGACGGCGCGGCCTGGAACGTATCCAGCATCCGGCCCACCAGACCGAGGGTTTGCGCACACACCGTCGCGGACCCAGCACCGTCCAGAATCCTCGGCACGAGCTCGGCCCCGGCCGCGTCCAGCGCCCGCTCCTGCCCGTCGGCCCGGGGTGCGCCGAGCGGGGCGAGCCTGGCCTCCATCTCGCGCAGCGAGCCGCGCACCTGGACCCCCGCGAACGTCGCCGCCGCGGCCATGACCGAGGTGCCGGGCAGGGCGAGCGGAACGCCTTCCGGCGGGCAGCAGCGCCGGTCGGGACAGACATAGGACCAGAACCGGCCGCCGGAGATGCACAGCGCCTCGAACACCGGCACCTCCAATCCGCCGCACGCGGTACGCAGCCGCTGGGCGAGGGGCCGCAGCCGCTCCATCGCCTCCTCCCCCGACTCGCCCTCGGCAGGCTCCTGGCACAGGAACAGAACGACCCCGTCCGGCCGCCCGCCACGCCGCTCGCTGCCGCTGATCAGGCATTCGGCGAGCTGGTCGCAGACTTCGGGCCACTCCTCCGGGATCCGGGGAATGCCGAGCCGCAGCCTGCCGCCGAACCGGCCGCGGGAGCCGTGCAGCGCGATCATCACGATGCTGTCGTCCGGCTGAAAGCCCAGGACATAGGGCAGGGCATCGGCGAGCTCGGCCGGGCTGCGGAGGGTGACCTGCTCTTCGCCGGGCAGGCCGGCCGCTTCGTTGTGTCGAGTCATGGCCCGACGGTCCCTCAGCCCCGTCGACCCCGCCACCCCTGTGGATAACGTTATCCACAGGCTGCCGGGACCATTGGCGCGATGTCGGCGGGATCGGGTTGCATGGGGGCATGAGCGACGAAGATCTGCGTACCTCGGCCAACCGCGTCCTGGCCCGCCTCATCGGGGACACCACCGGCTCCGCCCGGCTCCGGGAGGATCAATGGCGGGCGATCGAGGCGCTGGTCGCCGAGCGCCGCCGGGCGCTGGTCGTGCAGCGCACCGGCTGGGGCAAGTCGGCGGTGTATTTCGTCGCCACCGCGCTGCTGCGCGAGCGCGGCAGCGGTCCGACCGTGATCGTCTCCCCGCTTCTCGCGCTGATGCGCAACCAGGTCGAGGCCGCCGCGCGCGCCGGTATCCACGCCCGCACCATCAATTCCGCCAACACCGAGGAGTGGGAGACCATCCAGGCGGAGGTGGCCGCGGGCGGGGTGGATGTGCTGCTGGTGAGCCCGGAGCGGCTCAACAACCCCGACTTCCGCGACCAGGTGCTGCCACAGCTGGCCGCCACCACCGGCCTGCTGGTCGTCGACGAGGCACACTGCATCTCCGACTGGGGCCATGACTTCCGGCCCGACTACCGCAGGCTGCGCACCATGCTCGCGGATCTGCCCCAGGGCGTGCCCGTGCTCGCCACGACCGCGACGGCGAACGCACGGGTCACGGCCGATGTGGCCGAGCAGTTGGGCACCGGCGAAGGGACCGCGCGGGCGCTGGTGCTGCGCGGGCCGCTGGACCGGGAGAGCCTTCGGCTGGGCGTGCTGCCGCTGCCGGACGCCGCGCATCGGCTCGCCTGGCTGGCCGAGCACCTCGATGAGCTGCCGGGCTCGGGAATCATCTACACCCTCACCGTCGCCGCGGCCGAGGAGGTGACCGCGTTCCTGCGGCAGCGCGGCCACACCGTCGCCTCCTACACCGGCAAGACGGAGAACGCGGATCGTCAGCAGGCCGAGGAGGACCTGCTGGCCAACCGGGTCAAGGCGCTGGTCGCCACCTCCGCGCTGGGCATGGGCTTCGACAAGCCGGACCTCGGCTTCGTGGTGCATCTCGGTTCGCCGTCCTCCCCCATCGCCTACTACCAGCAGGTCGGGCGCGCCGGGCGCGGTGTGGAGCACGCCGAGGTGCTGCTCCTGCCCGGCCGCGAGGACGAGGCGATCTGGCGGTATTTCGCCTCGCTCGCCTTCCCGCCCGAGGAGCAGGTGCGCCGCACCCTCGAGGTGCTGGCGGCGTCGGACCGGCCGGTCTCCCTGCCCGCGCTCGAGCCCCAGGTCGAGCTGCGGCGGTCACGTCTGGAGACCATGCTCAAGGTGCTCGATGTGGACGGTGCGGTGCGGCGTGTGCGCGGCGGCTGGACCGCGACCGGGCAGCCCTGGGCATATGACGCGGAGCGATACGCGTGGGTGACGCGCCAGCGGGAGGCCGAGCAGCAGGCCATGCGGGAGTACGCCTCGACGGCCGACTGCCGGATGGAGTTCCTGCGGCGGCAGCTGGACGATGAGAAGGCGGCCCCCTGTGGCCGCTGTGACAACTGCGCGGGGGCCCGGTTCACCACCGAGGTGTCCGACGCCTCGCTGGACGCGGCGCGCGGCGAGCTCGGGCGGCCCGGCGTCGAGGTGGAGCCGCGCCGTATGTGGCCGACCGGGCTGCCCTCGGTGGGTGTCGACCTCAAGGGCCGCATTCCGGCGGATGAGCAGGCCGCCCCGGGCCGGGCCCTGGGCCGCCTCTCCGACATCGGCTGGGGAAACCGGCTGCGGCCGCTGCTGGCCCCGCAGAGCCCGGACACCCCGGTCCCCGACGATGTGGCCGGTGCGGTGGTGACGGTGCTCGCCGACTGGGCCAAGGGCCCCGGCGGCTGGGCCTCGGGCGCGCCGGACGCCGCGGACCGCCCCGTGGGCGTGGTCACGGTCGCCTCGCGCACCCGTCCGCAGCTGATCGGGACACTCGGCGAACGGATCGCCACCGTCGGCCGGTTGCCCCTGCTCGGGAGCATCGCGTACCACGACGGCGATTTCGACACCCGGGTGCCGCGCACCAACAGCGCCCAGCGGTTGCGAGCGCTGCACGGCGCGCTGACCGTGCCTCCGCAGCTGGCGGCGGCCCTTGCCGAGGCGGGTGGGCCGGTGTTGCTGGTGGATGACATGGCGGACACCGGCTGGACCTTGGCCGTCGCCTCCCGGCTGCTCCGCCGGGCCGGAGCGGCCGGAGTGTTTCCGCTGGTCCTGGCCGTGCAGGGGTAGGGGCGGCCGGTGCCGCGGCGGGGTGTGAACCGGTCAGGAATATAGAACGCACATCCAGGTAAAACGGTCAGTGGGGCCAACTGCTCATTGCCGCACGCGGGCGCGACCGCAAGAATTGTCCACAGCTCCCCGCCCCCGGTCCGTCCGTGGTCCGACGGGGCTGTGTCGTGGCCCGCGCCCGTGCCCGACCCTTCGCACGGACCGTGGGCGCAGACGAAGGGAGGACCGTGACCTTCGGCTTCGCTCCGCCACCGTCCACCGATTCCGCTTCCCGGGTCGGCCGGATGCTCCAGCCCGCCGAGTGGGCGGCAGCGGGGATCCCGCTGCTGCGCAATCCACGCGAGGTGGTCACCGGACTGCACAGCCGCCATCTGCCGACGCCCTCGACCGCCGTGGTCGCGGTCCTCGATCCGGACGAACGGCTCACGGCGAGCGCCTCGTTCGTCCGCCGCGCCGCCGCCGTTGACGGCTGGGACTTCCGGAACGCGCTGCTGGCGCAGTTGCGCCGGGTGATCCCACACGATCTGCGGCGCCGCACACCGATCCGCACCGCCGTGCTGCTCTACTGCCGCGAGGGCGAGAGCCGGTGGACGGACGAGGACGGCGCCTGGATGTGGGGGTTGCGCGACGCCTGCACCCTGCACGGCCTGCGCTGCGGCGCGTACATCACGCTGACCCGTGACGGATGGCGGGTCCTCGGCGAAGGGCGGGGCGGCCGTCGGCCGCACTCCGCTTCGCTGCCCACCGAGTTGGACGTGGCCGTTGAGGGCGACAGCGACCCGAAGGCGCTGCCGCGACCCCACCTCGGAGCGCGTACGGCGCTGAGCCACTCCGCCGCCGTCTGACCGGTCGCGGGGTGCGCGTCCGACCGGTCGCCGGACGCCCGCGCCCGACCGGCCGCGGGGCGCCCGTGGCCGCCGCCGTCCGTCCGGACGCCGGACAGCTCCGCCACGGGGGACAGAGCATGCCGGACACCGGGTGTTCGGGGACGTGCGGCCTCAGGCGCCCGGACCGATGAGGGCGTTGATGCGTTTCGGGTCGCCGCAGACGATCAGCAGCGTTCCGGCGCGGCCCATCGCCTCGGGCAGCGCGCGGGCCACGGCGTCGTTCGCACCGCCGTTGACGGCGACGACCACGACCGGGCGGCCCTTGGCGCGATCGGCATCCGCACCGGCGTAGAAGACATCGTCTCCGGCGTCGTGCTGCGCCCAGTACGACGCCTCGCCGAAGGACAACTCATGCGCCGCCCACGGATGCTGCTCCCCGGTGGTCAGCACCAGGATGTCACCGGGGGCCCGGCCGGAATCCAGCAGCAGGTCGACCGCCTCGTCCGCCGCGTCCAGCGCGCCGTCCACCGTGGCGGGGATCAGCTGGAGCTGGGGACCGGTCTTTGTGGCGGCAGGGGCGGCCTTGGCAGCCGAAGCCGCCGGGGCGGTCGGCACGGGCTTCGTCGCATCACTCGTGGTGCGCTGCGACTGAGCCGACGAGGTCCCGGCGGAGCCACGGTTGGGACCGGGGCTTCCGGGCCGCCGCGGTGCGGGGCGGGGGCCGGGACCAGGGACAGGACGAGGGGTCGGCGCGGTGCGGCCTGCGGCCGGTGTCGCGCGGGGACCCGGGACACTCTCGTGAATCTGAGGCTCCTCGGGGATGAGAGGCATGGGCTGATGTCTATCAAACGTCGGTGCGAGTCGCATCGGCGGGTGGCGGTTTTGACCGCTTGGTCTGCTCAGAAGTCGAAGCCGAGTTGGCCTTCGTCCTCCAGCCCGACCGGTTCGGGGGTGCTGCGGACCCGCTTCAGGTGCCGCCAGCGGGGCAGCCCGTCCATATAGGCCCAGGACAGCCGGTGGTGAGGCGTGGGCCCCAGTTCCCGCAGAGCTGCGCGGTGCACGGGGGACGGATACCCGGCGTTGTCCTCGAAGCAGAAGTCCAGGTGCTCGGCTCCCAGTTCGGCCATCATCGCATCCCGGCGCACCTTGGCGATCACCGAGGCGGCGGCGACGGACACACAGGACTGATCGCCCTTGATGACCGTACGGACCGCCCAGGGAGCGCCGAGGTAGTCGTACTTCCCGTCCAGGATCACCGCGTCCGGCCGGACCGGCAGCGCGTCCAGCGCACGCGTGGCGGCGAGCCGGAGGGCGGCCGTCATCCCCAGACCGTCGATCTCCTCGGGAGAGGAGTGACCCAGGGCGTGTGCCGTGACCCACGAGTGCAACTCCCGGGACAGGGCCGTGCGCTTCTTGGGGCTCAGCAGCTTGGAGTCGGTGAGCCCGGTCGGCGGACGGCGCAGACCGGTGACCGCCGCGCAGACCGTCACCGGACCGGCCCACGCCCCGCGCCCGACCTCGTCGATGCCGACGACGATCTTGGCTCCCGTCGTGGCGCGAAGCGAGCGCTCGACACTGTGGGTGGGCGGTTCATATGCCATGGCGAGAACAACCTTACGCCGCTCTTACCTGCGTTCGGAACCCGGATCCTCGGCAGCGGCCCCCGGCTCCTCCGGGCGGCACCTTCCCCGGTGAACCGGGTGGCCGATTCCGCTCAACACGACGCGGCGGAGGGCCGGTTCGCCGATGGGGCAAACCGGGCGACGCACCGCATCACGCCCGCGCGAGGAGGGGTCAGTCGGCCCGCGCCGGGACCCACTCCGGCAGCGCCTCGGTGCGGTCCTGCCAGTCGGCGGGCGGCGCACCGGCGGCCGCGGCCGCGACCACTCCCCCGACGATGGCGCAGGTGGTATCCACATCCCCGCCGGCCGACGCCGTCCGCCAGAACGCCTCCTCGAAGGAGCCCAGGTGGCGGGCGGCCGCCCACAGGGCGAACGGCACGGTGTCATGGGCGCTGGTGCGCCGACCACAGCCGAGCACCGCGGCGACGGTCCCGGCATCCGCGTAGTCGAGCATGTCGCGGGCGCGGCGCAGCCCCGCCTGGACCGCGCTGCGCGGCACCACCTCGACCACCCGGTCCAGCAGCTCCTCCGGCCCACCGTGGCCCGCCGGATCCGCCACCAGCGCGGCGGCCGCGGCCACCGCCATGGCTCCCGCCACGGCCTCGCGGTGCTGATGTGTGGTGTACGCCGAGATCTCCGCCTGATGCGTCGCCTGCTCCACATCGCCCGCGTACCAGGCGCCCAGCGGGGCGATCCGCATGGCTGCGCCGTTGCCCCACGAGCCCTGCCCCTGGAAGAGCCCGGCGGCCAGGTCACGCCAGTCGCCGCCCTCCCTGATCAGGCGGAGCATCCGGTTCACGGCGGGGCCGTAGCCCCGGTCGAAATCATGGTGGTCGGCGAAGGAGCGGGCGAGATGGTCCTGGTCGATCCGGCCGTGGGTCACCAGGACAGCCAGGATCGAACAGGCCATCTCGGTGTCGTCGGTCCACTGCCAGGGGTCTGGCGGCAGCTCGCGGCGCTTGAGGAACGGATAGTTGGCGGGGACGAAGAACTGGGAACCGAGGGCGTCGCCCACGGCCAGCCCGCGCAGACTCCGAAGAGCCCGATGGAAACGGTCAGCGGTCATCGCTGCGCACTCTAACCGGTGCGACCGTAGGGCTTGGGGGTGCACCAGCGCTCGAAGGGCTGGTCCAGGTGGTAGCGCCCGTCGGAGCCGAGCAGCAGGGCCCGTGTTTCGCCGTTGCCGGGGTTCGACAGCGACTCGAATTCGGCGACGTTCCAGTGCAGCCACCGCATGCAGAACAGCCTCATGGTCAGCCCATGGGTCACCAGCAGGACGTTCGGCGGATGTGCCGGGTCCTGGAAGCTGCGCCACAGGCTCTCCAGGAACGCGTCCACCCGGTCGTAGACATCGGCACCCGACTCACCCTGCGCGAACCGGTAGAAGAAGTGTCCGTAGGCGTCGCGGTACGCCATCTGCTTCCGCACGTCCTCGCGGTCCTGCCAGTTTCCCCAGTCCTGCTCCCGCAGCCGCGGCTCCTCCCGGACCCGGGTACGCGAGGGGTCGAGATCGAGCAGCCTCAGGGTCTGGTGGGTGCGGCGGTACGGCGACACATAGATCGACACGCGCTCGTCGCCGAAAGCGGCGCGCAGCCGCTCGCCCGCCTCCGTCGCCTGCCGGCGCCCGGTCTCGGTCAGCTTCAGGGCATGGTCGGGCACCCTTTCGTACACCGAGTCATCAACATTCCCCTCTGATTCTCCGTGCCGCAGGAGGACGATGCGCCGGGGTCGTGCCATGGCGCCACCCTAGATCGAGGCCGCGGCCGCTGCCGCATCCCCCTCCTGGGCCATGAGCCGGCCTCCTCGTATTTCGCACCGGCGTCCGGTGAAGCGGCTGCGCAGCAGCCGGTCGTGCGACACCACGACCAGCGCCCCGGTCCACTGGGCCAGCGCCTCCTCCAGCTCCTCCACCAGGCCGAGGGCGAGATGGTTGGTCGGCTCGTCGAGCAGCAGCAGATCGGCGGGGCGGGCCAGCAGCCGGGCGAGCGCCAGCCGGCGGCGCTGGCCCGCGGAGAGCGATCCCACCGGGACGTGGAGATCGTCCGTGCGGAACAGTCCGTACGACAGCAGAAGGGCGCCCTGCTCCTCCGGTGTCCCCGGCAGCCCGCGGCCGAAGGCCGACAGCAGCCGCTCTCGGGGCCTGGCAACCGGTATCTCCTGCGCGAGATAGCCGATCCTGCCCCGGCGGGCCGCCCGGCCCGTATCCGGCTCCTCCCATCCCGCCATGACCCGCAGCAGCGTGGTTTTGCCCGCGCCGTTGGCACCGTGGACGAGCAGTCTCTCCCCGGCCGCAACGGTGAGCCGGTCGACCGCCAGCCGCTCCCCCACGCGGACGTCGTGGAGGTCGACGAGCGCACCGTCCGCCGTACCCGCGGCGGGTAGCGCAGAGAACCGCAGCGGCTCCGGCGGGCGCGGCACCGGGTCCTCCTGGAGCCTGCGCAGCCTCTCCCTGGCGTTCCGAACCCTGCTGGACACCGAGGACTGCACACGCCCCCTGTCCCGGTCGTAGGCCAGCTTGTTGCCGTCCTTCATGCCGCGTCCCGGGGCGACCCGCCGTGCGACGGTCGTGGCGGCCTCCGTCAGCGCGGCCGTCTCCGCGCACCACTCCTCGTACGCCTGCTCCCAGCGGCGGCGCGCGGCGGTCTGCTCGGCGACGAATCCGGCGTACCCCCCGCCGTACCGCACCAGGGTGCGCCGGTCGGCGTCCACCTCGACGATCGCGGTCGCCACCCGCTCCAGGAAGACCCGGTCGTGGGAGACCGCGAGGACGGTGCCCGAATGCCCCCGCAGCGCCTCCTCCAGCCAGCTGAGCGCGGCACCGTCGAGGTGGTTCGTCGGCTCGTCCAGCAACATCACCTCGGGGGCGGCGGCGATCAGGCAGGCGAGCCCGAGCCGTGCCTGCTCACCGCCCGACAGACTGCCGAACCGCCGCTCGTACCCGATGCCGCCGAGCCCCAGACCGTGCAGGGCCTTCTCCACCCGGGCGTCCGCCTCATAGCCTCCGCGGGCCTCGAAGGCGGTCAGCAGATCGCCGTACGCGGCGAGGGCGCCGGGGGCGCCGCCGCCGAGATCCGCCTCCAGCTCGCGCAGCCCGCGCTCCATGGCGCGCACCTCGGCGAGTGCGGCGTCCACCGCGTCGCGCACCGTGTGGTCCGGGGGCAGCTCGGGCGTCTGGCCGAGGTGACCGATGCCTCCGGCGGCCACCGTCACCACGGCGCCGTCGTCCGGTGACTCGCTCCCGGCCAGCAGCCGCAGGAGGGTGGACTTGCCCGCTCCGTTCTCCCCCACGACGCCGACCCGCTCCCCGGGCCGGACCGTGAAGGACACGTCGTCGAGCAGCAGCCGGTCGCCCCGGGACAGGGTGACCCCTCGGAGTGAGATCTGCGTGGGCACAGGAGCGTACCTCCAAGCACGCGAGCACGTGGGCCATCCGGACCGCACGCTCCAAATACAACTACAGTTGCATTACCCTCACCATGACACAGGTAACCCGCTAACACAACTGGAGTTGCACTTGTCCACAGAGAGCGCCGCCCCCACACCGGGCACTGTCCGCCCCGGCGGGCGCACCGCGCGCACCCGCTCAGCGGTGCGCGACGCCGTGCTCACCGGCCTCGCCGAGCACGGCTATCCCGGCCTGACCGTGGAATACGTGGCCGAGCGCTCCGGAATCCACAAGACGACCGTCTACCGGCGCTGGGGCAGCGTCGAGGGGCTCGTGGCGGACGCGCTCGACCTCGCGGGCGAGGACGCCTGGACACCACCCGACACCGGAAGCCTGGAGGGCGATCTGCGCGCCCTCGCCCGCGAGGTGACCGAGACCTTCGGCAGCGCGCCGGCCGCCGCCGCCCCGACCGCATTCATCGCGGCCGCGTTCCAGTCCGAGCGCGCGGCCGAGGCGCTGCGCGACTTCTACACCGAGCGCTTCGCCCGCTGCGAATCCGTGGTGCGGCAGGCCGTCGACCGCGGTGAGGCCCCGTCCGGCACCGACGCCGCGGCGGTCGTCCGCGCCGTCTCCGCGCCCCTGTTCTTCCGGGCGCTCATCACCCGTGAGCCCCTCGACACGCCACTCGCCGACCAGACGGCGGCCGCCGTCGCCGCCGCGGTCCGGGCCGGGGCGTATTCCCCTGCCTGCCGATGATCAGTTCCCCTGCCTGCCAATGATCAGGGCCGCCTCCTGAGCGCCGGACCCGTCTCTCAAGCGGCAGAGAGCTCGTCACACCACCGTCCAGGCGGACTCGACCCGTACGACATCGCCGGCGATCGCCGCCACATCCGCTTCCGTCTGCGCGCGCAGGCCGAGCCGTTCGACCCGCTCCACCCGGTACTTCCCGTGCTCGGCCGCCGAGTCCCACATCGACAGCACCAGGAACTCGTTCCCCGGCGCCTCGCCGAACACCCCGCGCAGCATCCCGGGCGACCCGGCCATGGCCGGATTCCACACCTTCTCCTGCACCAGCGTGAAGTGATCCACCCGGTCGGGGCGCACCCGGCAGTGCGCGACGCGCACCACGTCCGCGTCGGAGAACCGCGGCTCGAAGCCGACCTTCACATCGAATCGGTGCTCGAACAGCCGGACTTGCATATCCCGGTACGTGCCCGACTGCGCCGCCGCCAGCCGGTCGTGCGAACGCGCCATGAAGGAGTCGTAGAACGCCCGGCTCTCCCAGAACGCGAAGACATGCGCCACATCCGGACGCCCCCGGCTCCAGCCACCGCCCTGCCCCCGGAATCCCGGTTCGCCGGGCAACCCCGCCCACTTCCGCTGCCCCCGCTCGAAACCCGGGCGGTCCACCACGGTGCAGCGAATCCACTTGACCAGCACCGCGCCATCCTACGGCCGTGCGGTGGCCCCCATCACATACCGGAGAGTCCGCCCCCGGTTCGGCACCGCGCCGTACGACGCCCGGAGACGACGGCGGCGGGGCGCGAGCCCGAAGGCCCGCGCCCCGCCGCGGATGTCATCCGTAAGGATCTGCGATCAGCTGCAGCCGCTCGTCGAACCGCAGCCCTCGCACAGGTAGCAGCTGCCCGCGCGGCGCATCTTGGTGCCGCAGGAGAAGCAGAGCGGCGCGTCCGCGTTCATCCCCAGCTGGATCTCGACCAGTTCGGTCGAGCTGTGGGCCTCCCTCGCCGACTCGGACGTGGTCCGCGGCTGGGACGTGCTGCTCTTCGGGGCGTCCACATGGCGCGGCGCCGACTGGGCCAGGCCCTCGACGTCCACCTCGTCGTCGCTGGGCTCGTAGGACCCCGTCTCCAGGTGCCGCTGGCGCTCCTCGGCGGAGTGGATGCCGAGTGCCGAGCGGGTCTCGAAGGGCAGGAAGTCCAGCGCCAGCCGGCGGAAGATGTAGTCGACGATCGACTGCGCCATCCGCAGGTCCGGGTCGTCCGTCATTCCGGCCGGCTCGAAGCGCATGTTGGTGAACTTCGAGACGTAGGTCTCCAGCGGCACGCCGTACTGAAGACCGACCGACACGGCGATTGAGAAGGCGTCCATCATGCCCGCCAGGGTCGAGCCCTGCTTGGACATCTTCAGGAAGACCTCACCGAGACCGTCGTCCGGATACGAATTGGCGGTCATGTAGCCCTCGGCGCCGCCCACCGTGAAGGAGGTGGTGATGCCGGGACGGCCCTTGGGGAGCCGCTTGCGGACCGGGCGGTACTCGACGACCTTCTCGACCTCGGGCTCGACCTGGGCCTTCTCCTCCTTCTTCTTGGCGGAGAGCGGCTGACCGACCTTGCAGTTGTCGCGGTAGATCGCCAGCGCCTTGATGCCGAGCTTCCAGCCCTCGAAGTAGATCTCCTCGATCTCCTCGACGGTGGCCGACTCCGGCATGTTGACCGTCTTGGAGATCGCGCCGGACAGGAACGGCTGGGCAGCCGCCATCATCCGCACATGGCCCATCGGCGAGATGGAGCGCTCACCCATCGCGCAGTCGAAGACCTCGTAGTGCTCGGGCTTGAGCCCCGGCGCGTCGATCACATTGCCGTGGTCGGCGATGTGGGCGACGATCGCCTCGACCTGCTCCTCCTGGTAGCCGAGCCGCTTGAGCGCCTTGGGGACCGTGTTGTTCACGATCTGCATGGAGCCGCCGCCGACCAGCTTCTTGAACTTGACCAGGGCCAGGTCCGGTTCGACGCCCGTGGTGTCGCAGTCCATCATCAGGCCGATGGTGCCGGTCGGCGCGAGCACCGACGCCTGGGCGTTGCGGAAGCCGCTCTTCTCGCCGAGGCGCAGCACGTCCTGCCATGCCTCGGTGGCCGCGGCCCAGACCGGGGTGTCCAGGTCGTCCATGCGCTTGGCGACGGCGTTGGCGTCCGAGTGCTGCTTCATGACGCGCTTGTGGGCGTCCGCGTTACGGGCGTAGCCGTCGTACGGGCCGACCACGGCGGCGAGCTCAGCGGAGCGCTTGTACGAGGTGCCGGTCATCAGGGAGGTGATGGCTCCGGCCAGGGCCCGGCCGCCGTCGCTGTCGTAGGCGTGGCCGGTGGCCATCAGCAGGGCGCCGAGGTTGGCGTAGCCGATGCCCAGCTGGCGGAAGGCGCGGGTGGTCTCGCCGATCTTCTCGGTCGGGAAGTCCGCGAAGCAGATGGAGATGTCCATCGCGGTGATGACCAGCTCGACGACCTTGGCGAAGCGCTCGGCGTCGAAGCGCTGGTTGCCCGCGTCGTCGTCCTGGAGGAACTTCATCAGGTTGAGCGAGGCCAGGTTGCACGAGGAGTTGTCCAGGTGCATGTACTCGCTGCACGGGTTGGAGGCGGTGATCCGGCCCGATTCCGGCGAGGTGTGCCAGTGGTTGATGGTGTCGTCGTACTGGATGCCCGGGTCGGCGCAGGCCCAGGCGGCCTCGGCCATCTTGCGGAAGAGGGACTTGGCGTCGACCTCTTCGATAGGCTCACCGGTCAGCCGGCTGCGCAGCCCGAACGAGGAGCCGGACTCCACCGCCTTCATGAACGTGTCGTTCACGCGGACGGAGTTGTTCGCGTTCTGGTACTGGACGGACGTGATGTCGTCGCCGCCCAGGTCCATGTCGAAGCCCGCGTCGCGCAGGGCGCGGATCTTCTCCTCCTCCTTGACCTTGGTCTCGATGAACGCCTCGACATCCGGGTGATCGACGTCGAGCACGACCATCTTGGCGGCCCGGCGGGTGGCGCCGCCCGACTTGATCGTTCCGGCGGAGGCGTCGGCGCCGCGCATGAAGGAGACGGGGCCGGAGGCATTGCCGCCCGAGGAGAGGAGCTCCTTGGAGGAGCGGATGCGGGAGAGGTTCAGGCCGGCGCCGGAGCCGCCCTTGAAGATCATCCCCTCTTCCTTGTACCAGTCCAGGATCGACTCCATCGAGTCGTCCACGGAGAGGATGAAGCAGGCGCTGACCTGCTGCGGCTGCTTGGTGCCGACGTTGAACCAGACAGGCGAGTTGAAGCTGAAGACCTGGTGCAGCAGCGCGTAGGTGAGCTCGTGGTCGAAGATCTCGGCGTCCGCGGGCGAGGCGAAGTAACCGTTGTCCTCACCGGACTTGCGGTAGGTGCGCACCACGCGGTCGATGAGCTGCTTAAGGCTCGCCTCTCGCTCCGGGGAACCCACCGCGCCACGGAAGTACTTGCTCGTGACGATGTTGACCGCGTTCACCGACCAGAAGTCGGGGAACTCCACGCCGCGCTGCTCGAAGTTGACCGAACCGTCGCGCCAGTTGGTCATGACGACGTCACGACGCTCCCAGACCACCTCGTCATACGGATGCACGCCGGGGGTGGTGTGGATGCGCTCGATGCGCAGACCCTTGTTCGCCTTGCTTCCCTTGGAGCGGGAGCCTCGTGCCGGGCCGCTCGTCGTCTCTGTCATTCCGCCTCCCTGGTACGGGCGAAAACGCCCTGATGTGCCTATTTCTTCCCCAGGCACGTATCTGTCTTTCACCCGGATGCGGCAAGCGCCCCGGGTAGGTGTGTGGGTCGCCGGTCAGTCGGCGGCGACGGCCGGCGCGGGGGCCTCCGCGGCCCCTTCGGCGCCGGACCCGCGGTCGTGCGCGGGAGGCCGTTGCTGGTCACGCAGCTCCGCCACGGCCGCCTCGAAGTCCTCGAGGGAGTCGAAGGCGCGGTAGACGGAGGCGAAGCGGAGGTAGGCGACGAGGTCGAGCTTCTGGAGCGGGCCGAGTATGGCGAGCCCGACGTCATGGGTGGACAGCTCGGCGCTGCCGGTGGCCCGGACCGCCTCCTCCACCTGCTGACCGAGCTTGGCGAGGGCGTCCTCGGTGACCGGACGGCCCTGGCACGCCTTGCGCACCCCGGAGATGACCTTGTCGCGACTGAAGGGCTCGGTGACCCCGCTGCGCTTGATCACCATCAGTGACGCGGTCTCCACGGTCGTGAAGCGACGCGAGCAGTCGGGGCACTGGCGGCGCCTGCGGATCGAGCAGCCGTCGTCGGTGGTGCGGCTGTCGACGACACGGCTGTCGGGGTGCCTGCAGAAGGGGCAGTGCATGATTCCGAACCCTCCCTCACCCTCAAGAACGGCGCATGCCTGAACATGCCTGACTAGCCCCGACCGGGCCGGGAGGCCCGCCGGAACGGCCACAAGCATAGGCGAAAACCTTGGCGGCGAATCCACCAGGACCACAACTTGTGGGTGGCTTGCATCCATCTAACCACTAGATCTGGTGGCTGGCACTCAACCGAGCCGGATGGCGTGTCACGGCTGGGGAGCAGGCACGAGACTACGCGAGCCCCACGCGTCCCGGATTCACGGGGGTCGGGATGCAAGACTGGGGCCGCCCCCCACGGCGACCGGATCAAACGGCCCATACACCTAACCCTGTGATCACGTCAGCCCATCTGCGAAATTTCACTCGAACGTGTGTTTGGCGCAACCTTTCGAAAGCAACTACCGTTGTCCAACTAGGGAGAACATCTCGAGAGGGGCCGTCGTGACCACCACCGCAGAGAGCGCCACCGTTACCGCCCAGGAGCGCTCCCAGAGCCGACTCGAACAGACACACGCGATGAACCAGACCCACCCGATGAACGACGACGCCACGAATCCGGAAGGACAGAAGCCCACGCGCTCGCTACCAGGGCGACCTCCAGGCATCCGGGCGGACAGCTCAGGGCTGACCGACCGGCAGCGGCGCGTCATCGAGGTCATTCGCGACTCTGTGCAGCGACGCGGTTACCCGCCGTCCATGCGGGAGATCGGCCAGGCGGTGGGCCTCTCCAGCACCTCGTCCGTCGCCCATCAGCTGATGGCTCTGGAGCGGAAGGGCTTTCTGCGGCGCGACCCCCATCGGCCCCGGGCCTACGAGGTCCGCGGCTCCGACCAGCCCAGCGCCCAGCCCACGGACACCGCCGGCAAGCCCGCCGCCTCCTATGTGCCGCTGGTCGGCCGGATCGCGGCCGGTGGGCCGATCCTCGCCGAGGAGTCGGTCGAGGATGTTTTCCCGCTCCCCCGGCAGCTGGTCGGCGACGGTGAGCTCTTCGTGCTGAAGGTGGTCGGCGACTCCATGATCGAGGCCGCCATCTGCGACGGGGACTGGGTGACCGTGCGCCGTCAGCCCGTCGCCGAGAACGGTGACATCGTCGCCGCGATGCTCGACGGCGAGGCCACGGTGAAGCGCTTCAAGCGCGAGGACGGTCATGTATGGCTGCTCCCGCACAACGCTGCCTACCAGCCGATTCCCGGCGACGAGGCCACCATCCTGGGCAAGGTGGTCGCGGTGCTGCGGCGCGTCTGAGCGCACCGGATCGAGGTGCGCCCTGAGCGTGCCCCACGACCGGGCCCCGGGACCACTGCGCCGGTTCCGGGGCCCTGCTGTATGTGCCGACCATAGGGGCCCGTCGGGGCGACCATGGCGGCCTTGGAGCGCGACGCCCCGCCAGGCCGCCTGGTCCTTGGCCCGCTAGGCCCCCTGGGCCTTGGCCGCCGCGTCGATGGCGGCCAGCGAGCGGCGCACCTGGTTGCGGTCGGTCGTGTACCAGAAATCCGGCATGGACTTGCGGAGGAACGAGCCGTAGCGGGCCCGCTCGACCCGCGGATCCAGGACGGCGACGATCCCCCGGTCGTCCGAAGCCCGCACGAGCCGGCCCGCGCCCTGGGCCATCAGCAGCGCGGCATGGGTCGCGGCGACGGCCATGAAGCCATTGCCCCCAGCCTCCTCCACCGCCTTCTGGCGGGCACTCATCAGCGGGTCGTCGGGGCGGGGGAAGGGCACCCGGTCCATCACCACCAACTGGCAGCTGGGCCCCGGCACATCGACGCCCTGCCAGAGGGACAGCGTGCCGAACAGGCAGGTCCGTGCGTCGGCGGCGAAGGCACGGATCAGCTCGCCCAGCGTCTCCTCGCCCTGGAGGAGGATCGGCGCATCGAGACGCCCGCGCAGGTCCTCCGCGGCGGCCTGCGCGGCGCGCATGGACGAGAACAGCCCGAGCGTGCGACCGCCCGCGGCCTCGACCAGCTCGGCGAGCTCATCGAGCATGTCGGCGCGGCTGCCCTCGCGGCCGGGCTGGGCGAGATGCTTGGCGACATAGAGGATCCCCTGCTTCGAGTAGTCGAAGGGCGAGCCGACGTCGAGGCCCTGCCAGCGCGGCGCGGCCTCCTCGCCGCCCTCCGGATCCTGCGCGCTCTCGGGGGCGAGACCGAGTGAGGCCGCCACCCCGTTGAAATCCCCGCCCAGCTTGAGCGTGGCGGAGGTGAGGACGACGGACCGGTCGTCGAACAGCTTCTCGCGCAGAAGCCCCGACACGGAGAGCGGGGCGACCCGCAGCGAGGCACCGAAGCGGTCGTGCCGCTCATACCAGACCACGTCGTACTCGGAGCCCTCGACGATCCGCTCGGCCACCTGGTGAATGTTCTCCACGGAGCCCAGTGCCTGCTTACGGATCGCGTCCTCGTCCTTGACCGACGCGTCCCGCGTGGCGCCGAGCGCCGAGATCACCGTGCGGGCCGCGTCGCGCAGCGCCATCAGCACATAGCCGAGGTCCTCGGGGATCTTCTCGAGACGGCCGGGCAGGGCGAGCTCCATCAGCCGCTCGAAGCCCTCCGAGGCGGTCTGGAGGGCGTCCGCCGCCTGCTCGTTGACCAGCTTCGCGGCACGCCGCACGGCCCGGTTGACCTGGCCGGGGGTGAGCTCCCCGCTGGCGACACCGGTGACCCGGGAGACCAGCTCATGCGCCTCGTCGACGATCAGCACCTCATGGCTGGGCAGCACCGGGGCGCCCTCGATGGCGTCGATGGCGAGCAGCGCGTGATTGGTGACGACGACATCGGCGAGCTTGGCCCGCTCACGGGCGGCCTCGGCGAAGCACTCCGCGCCATAGGCGCATTTGGACGCGCCGAGGCACTCCCGGGAGGTGACCGACACCTGGGACCAGGCGCGGTCCGAGACACCAGGGCTCAGATCGTCCCGATCGCCCGTCTCGGTCTCGTCCGACCAGTCGCGCAACCGCAGCAGGTCCTTGCCGAGCTTGCTGGTGGGCGTGGCGGCCTCGAACGGGTCGAAGAGGCCGGCTTCATCGGCGTCCTCCTGCGGGACGCCCTCGTGGAGCCGGTGCAGGCACAGATAGTTGGAGCGGCCCTTGAGCATGGCGAACTCGGGGCGGCGGCGCAGCAGCGGATGCAGGGCCTCCACGGTGCGGGGCAGGTCTCGCTCGACGAGCTGCCGCTGCAGTGCGAGGGTCGCCGTGGCGACGACGACACGCTCGCCGTGCGCGAGGGCGGGCACCAGATACCCCAGGGACTTCCCGGTGCCGGTACCGGCCTGAACCAGCAGGTGGGAGCAGTCGTCGATCGCCTCCGCCACAGCTTGGGCCATGGCGGTCTGACCAGGGCGCTCGGTGCCGCCGACGGTGGTGACGGCGGCGTGCAGCAGATCGGCGAGTGGAGGCGAGGACGATTCAGTCATAGGGCTGCCAGCCTACGGGGCGGCACCGACATCACTCCCGTCGGTGTGGTCGGTGACGGACGGTTTCGGCGAGCGCGGGGCTCGGGCAATTCCCCGCTTCCTGGGACGGACGGCCCCCGCTTTCGTGGGACGGCCGTCCTCGCTTCATGGGAACCGGGACCGGGCGAGCGGTGTATCAACAGTGAAAGCTCGCATCGAGGCAGGCACCTCACCGGGGGGCACGGATGGTCGCGGAGGTTCACAGGACGTGTCGCAGGGCACGGTCGCGCAGCATCAGCGCGGCGCGTTTGCCGGGGAGTTCGACTTCCGCGGAGAAGCGGAATCCGGCGCCGAGGAAGGCGGCGACGGAGGGGGTGTTGCGGAGATCCGGTTCGGCCACGACCCGGGTGCAGGACGGACGGTGCTCGAGGACGAGATCGGCGGCCGCGCGGAGCAGGGTCGTCCCCAGGCCACGGCCACGATCGCCGACCCGGCCGATGAGCAGGTGGATACCCGTGTCATGCGGTCGGGCCGGGTAGTACCGCGCGAGCGGGTCCAGATCGGCGCGGTACACCTCCCAATAGCTCATCGGGGCGCCGTCCAGGACGCCCAGACAGGGCACGCTGCGGCCGTCGCCGTCGAGCTGGTCCCCGAGGTGGCTCGCGGTGGTCTCGTCGGGGCCGTCCAGCTCCCAGAAGGCGGCGACGGAGGGGTCGTTCATCCATTGGGCGATGAGCCGAAGATCGCGCCCGATGCGGACCGGGACGAGCTGGAAGGTGCCCAACGGGGTGTTGGTGGGCCGCCATTCGACGATGTGGTCGAGCAGATCCGCCCGGCTGTCGCCCTCCCGTCCGGTGGAGCCCAGGTCGATGAGTCGTGTGATGTCCTCTTCCTGGCGCAGCCGCATGTCGATGGTGTCGTCGGTGCTGGAGCTCGTACTGGAGTCGGTGTGCGGCACGGCGACGCTCTCCTCTCGGGGGTCTCGGCACGTCGTGAGGGACGTGAGGGTGAGGGGCGTGATCGCGGGTCGCGGAGTCAAGCCATGGGGGTGACAGCTGGGATGCCGGAAGGAGAGACAGAAGTGGCAAGGGGGTTGGCGATGGTCACATAGACGGACTGGGTGTCCACCGGTCCCACGAGTTCGTCCAGGCCGCGCAGCCGCGTGAGCAGATTGGCCTTGCAGCGCAGGGTGGGCGTCTCCAGGAGCCGGGCGGGCAGCGGTGAGCGGGTTCTGCCGGGGCCGGACGCGGCCTCGGTGAGAAAGCGGCGGAACGCGGCCAGCAGGACGCGCTCGTCGACGAGTCGCTGGGACCCGAACGCGCCGATCATTCCGAGGACGTTGTTGACACCCAGGTAGTAGGCGAACCGCTCGTCGGTGACCTCATCGGGGACGAAGGTGTCGCTGCGGCCGCCGATACCGGGCAGCCGGCGCTGGAGTTCGGCATGCCGGGACGCGCGGAAGTAGTAGCCCTGGTTGTCCCGGTAGCGGCCGCCGATCGGCCAGCCGTCGGGGTCCAGCAGCACCAGGGTGTTCTGCTGGTGTGCCTCGAGCGCGATACCGGCTTCTCCGTCCAGCCAGAGCACGGGGCGCACGACCGTGTGCAGATAGCGCAGGAACCACTCCGCGCCGACGGCCGCGGTGGAACGGCCGGTGCGAGCGGCGAGCCGGGCGACGAGGTGGGCGAGCCGGGAGCGCATCACCGGCTGTCCGCGCCAGGGGCGCAGCGCGAGGAGTCCGGCGACGCAGACGGCGTCGTCGCCGGGGCCGAACGGGTTGTGCCGGATGACGACGTCGAGGCCGGTCACGGGTTCGCCATCGGGTCCGTCGACGGCGAGCCAGGCCGGGTCTCGAACGATGTCGAAGCCGGGGAATCCGGGGAAGGCCGCCCGCCACTGCTCGGCCAGTCCACTGCGGAGCAGCCGGTGCACCTCGACACCGCGGCGCAGTTCCTTACGGAGGTTCTCGCGACGGGAGTTGGTGATCCGCAGAGCGAGGGAGAGTTTCAGCATGGCAGGAGCGCCGGGCCGGTAGACGGTGCGGACCGAGGAGGTCGGGTGCCAGTGGCCGCCGGACGGCCCGAGGTCGTGCAACAGGCCGGAATCGAAGAGCGCGGCGGCGTCCGGGCGGTGCCGGATCTCGCGAGCCTGCCAGGGATGCAGCGGCAAGGGCACGGTCCCGTCGGGCAGTTGGAGGCCGCTGCCCGCCAGGGAGAGGGCGAGCCGCTCGGCGGGCACGGTCCGGCCGCGCTCCGTCCAGGCCGACTCGCAGGCCAGCACGGACCGGGCGACCGCGATCCAGTGAAGAGGGAAGGAGCCACGCGATTCCGGTGAGCAGACGGTGGATTCGCTGTCGGAGAGGCCCTCGCGGCTCTTCGGCGTGGGATGCAGGGGGTGACCGAAGAGGAGGGACTGTTCCGCGTTGAGAAACGGGGTGCTCGTGCCGGGATCGGCGGGCGCCGCCCGGCGGTGGGCGAGAAAGAGGGCGGTGCGTCGTACGGAGTCCGCGACACGGCCGACGAGTTCGGTGGCATCCGCGTCGGGGTCGTCCCGTCGCGCGCTGTACGCCGCCTCGCGGGTGAGCAGGGCCGCGAGGGTGACCGCCCCGACGGCGGGCGCGTCATGGGGGCCGTGCTCCAGCAGCGGCGGGCCGAAGCGGTGCCAGCCAGTGGGCGACCAATAGCGCACGGGGACGAGGAGGACGGTTCCGCTGGCGGCGAGGGGGATGCGCAGGGTGTCCCCGTCGGGGCGCGCGAGGCCGCTCTCACGTACCCAGCAGCGCAGCAGGTTCTCGACGCCCGCGCCGTCGGACGCGATCTGCGGGTCGGGGTCGTCGAGCGGATCCACGCCGACCACACGGGCACGGTCGGCGGGCGCGTCATGGCTGTCACGGTCCTGCCGGGGAACCACCCTCGCGGGGAGGGGCGGCCCCTGGGCGGGCAGTTGCGGCACGGGCGGCTCCTCCGGCGATGACTCTGGAGCGGAGGGCTGGGGTGCTCTCGCTCCCGTACTCGCTTCCGCCGCGCCGACGAGCGGAGCCCTGGCGGGCGCCACCGCTAGGGGCAGTGGCTCCTCCGTGGGGGCAGCGGCTCCGCCGCCTGGCATGGTGGCACCGCCGCCGGGGAAGTGGCCCCGCCGCCGTGGGTGATGGCAGCGCAGCAGGGGGTGGGACCACCGCCGGGGGTGGCACTGCCGCCGAGGGTGCTGGCACTGCCGCCAGGGGTAGTGGCACCGCAACGGGAGGTGGTGACGGTGCTGGGGGCTCCGCTTGGTCTCCGGCGGCCGTCATGGCGGTGAACGGTGCCCTGACCGTCGAGACCGCCGCGGGTGGGGCGGGCGCGGCGGGTGGTCTGGTCGTCCCGGCCCGAGGAGGCGCCGTGTGGGGCGGATGCGGGAGGGACGGCGGCGGGGGGCCGGGGTGGGCGGAGTCGCCGGAGTCGGTCAGGGCGCCGGGCACGGGCTGCGGTCGGGGAGACACGGGGGCTCCCCCGGGGGTGTGCGGCATGGTGGGTGCGGCGCGGGCATCACGGCGTTCACGTCCTGGGCCCGGCGCCTGCCTCCTTCGGTGGTGCGATGGCGGTGCGGTCGTACGGTGCGGGGCACGTCAGTGGCGGTTTCCGGCGAACGGTGGGGCAAATGGGCCAGCGGCGGTTGGGAGTTCACCGGAGCGGGAGCGGGAACGGGAGCGGGCTCCGGAGGTGCGGATCGCCGCGTCCAGGGCGTCGGCGAGCCGGTCCAGAACGGCCTCTGTCTGCTCGTCGGTGATGGTGAGTGGAGGGAGGAGGCGGATCACCGCGTCATGGCGTCCGCCGAGTTCGACGATGAGCCCGCGCCGCAGGCACTCCTGCTGGACGGCCACCGCGAGCGCGGGATCGGCGGGCGGGGCCGCCGTACGCGTGACACCGGGGTAGGGGGCTCCCCCGCCCAGGACTTGGCGCGCATCCCCGCTCAGGGCTCCGCGCGCGCCCCCGCCCTCGGCGCCCGTCAGCCAGGCTCCCTCACACGGGGTCACTTCGCCTGGAGCCACCTCGATCGTGGATGCTCCGTACGGGCCTGTGCCGCCCGGGCCCCCTCCCAGTCGGCGTCCGCGACAGGCCCGACCCGCGCTGCGGGCCCAACCCGCGCTGCGGACCCGGCCTGCCCGGCCTCCGCCCCGGCACCCGCCTCCGCGATGGCCCCCGCCTCGGCGATGCCTCCCGCCTCCGCGGTGGGTCCGGCCTCCGGGGCGACCAGTTCCAGGCCGATCATGAGGCCGCGGCCGCGTACCTCCCCGATCTGGGGGCGTCCGGCGGCGAATCGGCGCAGCCGCTCGAGCATCCGTCGGCCGACGACCGCCGCCCGCTGGGCGAGATGGTTCTCCCGGACGTACGCGAGGGTGGCCGTGCCCGCGGCCATCGCCAGCTGGTTGCCGCGGAAGGTGCCCGCGTGGGCTCCGGGAGGCCAGACGTCGAGCTCCTCCCGGTAGACCACGACGGCCAGCGGCAGGCCCCCGCCGATGGCCTTCGACAGCACCATCACATCGGGCACCGTCCCGCTGTGGTCGACCGCCCAGAACGCCCCGGTGCGCCCGACGCCGGTCTGCACCTCGTCCGCGACGAGCGGGATGGAGCGGGCCGCGGTGATCTCGCGCATCCGGCGCAGCCAGCCGTCCGGTGCCGGGATCACCCCGCCCTCGCCCTGTACGGGTTCGAGGATCATCCCGGCCGGGTCGGGCGCCCCGCCCTTCGGGTCGTCGAGCAGCTTCTCGGCCCAGCGCGCGGAGAGTTCGGCACCGCGCTCCCCGCCGACCCCAAACGGGCAGCGGTAGTCATACGGAAAGGGCAGCCGGGTCACACCGGCCGCGCAGGCGCCACCGGAGGCGGCCAACGCCCCGGCCGTCATGCCGTGGTAGGCCCCGGAGAAGGCGAGCAGGCCATCGCGCCCCGTGGCGATCCGCACCAGCTTGAGCGCGGCCTCGACCGCGTCCGTGCCCGCCGGTCCGCAGAACTGCACCCGCGCGCCGGCGGCGAGGCCGGGCGGCAAGGTGGCGAACAGCTCGTCCGTGAAGGCGTCCTTGACCGGTGTGGCCAAGTCCAGGACTTGCAGCGGCGCTTCCGAATCCAGAACGGCCCGGATCGCTTCCAGCACCACCGGGTGGTTGTGCCCCAGAGTCAGCGCCCCGGCCCCGGAGAGACAGTCGAGATAGCGGCGGCCGTCGGCCCCTTCGATCGTCATCCCCCGGGCGCGCACCGGCACGATGGGCAGCGCCCGGGCATAGGAGCGGGCGGCCGACTCACGCAGCGCCTGGCGCCGCAGAATTCCCTGGGTGGCGCCACCGTCGTCGGAGACGGCGGACAGGGCCATCGGCGGGAGCTGGGTCACGGCCACGAGTCTCGGTCCTCCTGCTGCTGAACGCCCTCCGGCTGTCCCCCGTACGTACCAACGACGCGTAAGGCTCTGGATCACGGGCTTGGCGAAGATCCTTGCGGCCGGGGGCGAAGATCTTCGCGGCCGGGAACCAAGGACCCGCTCGCAACCGTCGTAGGCGGCACCGGCATAGTGGGATACCACCCCATTGCCGGGGCGGTGCATGACAATTCCACATAGGCCGTAGAGCAGATCAGTACCTCAGGGGGAGTTCCGCCCATGCCATCCTCACGCCGACCCGCACTGGCCGTGGCTGCCATAGCCTCGGTTCTGGCGCTCACCGCCACCGCGTGCGATTCCTCGGACGACAACACCGACGCCCGGCCGACCGCGTCGTCGGAGCAGGGCGTGGACGACATCAAGCTGCCCGACAACCTCAACGACAAGTTGAAGAACCTCGGCATCGATCTGGACCAGTGGAAGAACGGTGCCTGGAACAAGTGGGACCGGGACGACTGGCTGCGCGAGGCCGGTGACTTCATCAACCCGATCATCAAGGGTCTGTGGAAGCCGGACCGGATGCGCGACGCGCAGGAGCCCGACAAGCCGGTCGACGACAGCGACATCGCGGACGACCAGGGTGTGACCGACCCCGATCCGCAGCCTGTCCCGGCCAAGGCGGTCGCCAGCCCGTACAGCTCCAAGGTCCCCTACGCGGGCAAGGTGTTCTTCGACGGCCCCGAGGGTTCGATGGTCTGCTCCGCGACCGTGGTCGAGGACCCGGCGCACCCCGGCAAGTCCAACCTGGTGTGGACGGCGGGCCACTGCGTCCACGCGGGCAAGGGCGGCGGCTGGTACAAGAACCTGATGTTCGTCCCCTCCTACAACGACGCGGGCAAGTCGCAGGCGGAGCTGGAGAACGCCACCAAGGAGGAGCTGGCTCCCAAGGGCGTCTGGTGGGCCGACTGGGCCCAGACCTCCTCACAGTGGATCGACAGGGGCGCGGCCGTGGGCGGCAAGGGCGCTCCGTACGACTTCGCGGTGATGCATGTGAAGCCGGAGGTCAGCGGCGGCAAGTCGCTCGAGGAGATGGTGGGCGGCGCGCTTCCGGTCGACTTCAACGCCCCGGCCGTGAAGTCCATCGACGAGATCACGGCTACCGGCTACCCGGCAGCCCCGCCGTTCGACGGCCAGAAGATGAACCAGTGCGCGGACAAGCCGGGCCGACTCTCCCTGGATGCCGGGCAGCCCACGATGTACCGCATCGGCTGCACCATGACCGCGGGTTCCTCCGGCGGTGGCTGGGTCGCCGAGGGCTCGGACGGCAAGCCCTCGCTGGTGTCCAACACCTCGATCGGCCCGTCCAACGCGACCTGGCTGGCGGGCCCGCACCTGGGCCCCGAGGCGAAGGGCGTCTACAACGCGGTCAGCAAGAAGTTCGCGAGCCAGTGACCGGCTGAGCCGGTAGCCGTCAGGCACCATACGACGAGGGCCCGCTCCCGGAAGTCCGGGGCGGGCCCTCGTCGTATGCCTGTCGTGCCTTCGCCGTGCTGCCCGTCGTGGCTAGTGCTGTCCGGCGGCCGCGGCCGGTACGAAGCGCCGCAGCTCCGCCGCTAGCTCCTCGTGCACCCGTGCCTTGAGCAGCGTGCCCTCGGGGGTGTGCTCCTCGGAGAGCACCTCACCCTCGACGTGGGTGCGCGCGACCAGCTTGCCGTCGGTGTACGGCAGCAGGACCTCGATCTCGACCTGGGGCCGGGGCAGCTCCTCGTCGATCACCGCGAGCAGCTCGTCGATGCCCAGCCCGCTGCGGGCCGACACCGCCATGGCGCGCCGCTCCATGCGCAGCAGCCGCTGCACCACCAGCGGATCGGCCAGATCCGCCTTGTTGATCACGACGATCTCGGGCACGTCGACCGCGCCCACATCGCGGATCACCTCGCGCACGGCGGCCAGCTGCTCCTCCGGTGCCGGATGCGAGCCATCCACCACATGGACGATCAGGTCGGCGTCGCCGACCTCCTCCATCGTGGACCGGAACGCCTCCACCAGGTGGTGCGGAAGGTGCCGCACGAACCCGACGGTGTCCGCCAGTGTGTAGAGCCGCCCGCTGGGGTCTCGGCCCGGCGCACAGTCGGGTCGAGGGTGGCGAACAGTGCGTTCTCCACCAGCACGCCCGCACCGGTGAGCCGGTTGAGCAGCGAGGACTTGCCCGCGTTGGTGTATCCGGCGATGGCGACGGAGGGGACCTTGTGACGCCGGCGCTCCTGCCGCTTGATGTCGCGGCCGGTCTTCATCTCGGCGATCTCGCGGCGCATCTTCGCCATCTTCTCGCGGATGCGACGCCGGTCCGTCTCGATCTTGGTCTCACCGGGACCACGGGTGGCCATACCGCCGCCCGAGGATCCGGAGCCACCGCCACCCATCTGCCGGGACAGCGACTGACCCCAGCCTCGCAGCCGCGGCAGCATGTACTGCATCTGGGCGAGCGAGACCTGCGCCTTACCCTCTCGGGACTTGGCGTGCTGGGCGAAGATGTCGAGGATCAGGGCGGTCCGGTCGACCACCTTGACCTTGACGACGTCCTCGAGGTGGATCAGCTGGCCGGGGCTCAGCTCACCATCGCAGACCACGGTGTCGGCACCGGACTCGACCACGATGTCGCGCAGTTCCTCGGCCTTGCCGGAGCCGATGTAGGTGGCGGGATCCGGCTTGTTGCGCCGCTGGATCACGCCGTCGAGCACCAGGGCACCGGCGGTCTCGGCGAGCGCGGCCAGCTCCGCCAGGGAGTTCTCCGCGTCCTGCGCCGTGCCGGAGGTCCATACGCCGACCAGCACCACGCGCTCCAGGCGCAGCTGCCGGTACTCGACCTCGGTGATGTCCTCGAGCTCGGTGGACAGCCCCACCACACGCCGCAGCGCGGCACGGTCGGAGCGGTCGTACTGGTCGCCGTCACGCTCCTCGTCGATCTCGTGACTCCAGGCGACGTCCTCTTCCATCAGGGCGTCGGCCCGAAGGCTCTCGGCGGGTCGCTGCCGGTCCTGCGGAAGGGAAGAGGAGTGGGTCAAAGGAATCCTTACGTCGTGGAATACCGTCACTGTCGACAACGCGTGGCGAGCCCGCGGGATTCCCCGCCGGGGCCGGTCGCGACGCCGACTCCTTGATGGTCGCACGCGGCGGCCGGGCCGTCACCCTGGTTTCACGGCCCATGGCACCGCGTAACGCACCGCGTGCCGCCCTGCCCGGGCGCCCGGCAGTGCGGCGCCCTTCGTGCTCTCCTTCGCCGTCGGTCGCCAGTCGGCGTGTCCCGGCATCGGCGGCGTCTTCTTGCCGTACAGCCAGGGACGGAGGAATCCGCTCAGGTCACGCCCCGCCACCTGGGAGGCCAGCCTGATGAAGTCGGCGGTCGAGGCCACTCCGTCGCGGTGGCGGAGCACCCATTCACGCTCCAGCCGGTCGAAGGCGGTCCGGCCGATCCGCTGCCGCAGTGCGTACAGCACCAGCGCGCTGCCGTCGTAGACGACCGGGCGGAAGATGCCGATCTGCTGGCCGGAGTCGGCCGGTTTGGGGGCCGCGGGCGGCCCGCCCTCGGCCCGCCAGGCGTCGGACTGCTCGTACGCCTTGCGCATCCGCCGCTCCAGGCCCGCCTTACCGCGCTCATCGGCGTACAGCGCCTCGTACCAGGTGGCGTGGCCCTCGTTGAGCCATAGATCGGACCAGCGGCGCGGGCTGACGCTGTCGCCGAACCACTGGTGCGCCAGCTCGTGCACCATGATCGATTCGATGTACCACCGGGGCAGCTCCTCGCTGGTGAACAGATCGCGCTCGAAGAGGGAGAGCGTCTGTGTCTCCAGCTCGAAGCCGGTGGTGGCGTGGGCGATCAGGACGCCGTAGTTCTCGAACGGGTAGCGCCCGGCCTTCTTCTCCATCCAGGCCAGCTGTCCGGGAGTGCGCGCGAGCCACTTCTCCAGCCGTGCGCGGTCCGCCGCGGGCACGACGTCGCGCACCGGCAGCCCATGGGGCCCGGTGCGGCGCGGCACGGCGGAGCGGCCGATGGAGATCTGCGCCAGTTCGGTGGCCATGGGATGGGCGAGGCGGTACGTCCAGGTGGTCCGCGATCCCTTGCGAATGCGCAGTCCGGGAAGACCGCCCGCGACGACCGTAAGGCTCTTCGGAGCGGTGATCCGGAAGGTGAAGCGGGCCTTGTCGGCGGGGTGATCGTTGCAGGGGAAGACCCGGTGGGCGGCGTTGGCCTGGTTGGCCATGACCAGCCCGTCGCTGGTGCGGACCCAGCCGCCGTTGGTGCCGCCCTGTGGATCGCTGGTGTGGTGGACGGTGACCCGGAAGGCGGCGCCCTTACGGAGCGGGGTGGACGGCGTGACCACCAGGTCCTCACCGGCCGTCACGAACCGGGCCCGCGCCCCGTCGACCCGCACCGAGTCCACGACACCCTGGGCGAAGTCGAGGTTGACGGTGCGCAGGGGGGCGGTGGTGTGGGCGTCGATGGTGGTGACGGCGTCGATCGGCCGGTCCTGGCGGCGGTAGTCGAACACGATGTCGTACGCCGTGACGTCGTACCCGGGGTTGCCGAGCTCCGGGAAGAGGGGGTCGCCGATGCCCAGGGGCCCGGGGGGCGTGGACGATACCGGCCCCGCGGCGGAGGAGGGGCCGACCGCGAGGAAGACGGCGGCCATGGCCGCGGCCACCAGCGCGGTCCTGCGGCGCCCGGTGCGCGGCGGCCAGGGGCGGCGCCCCGAAGAAAACGTCATGCCCTACGGCTACCAGCGCCCCGGCGCCGGCGCAGTCGCTCCCGGCTTTGATCCACCCGAAGGAGTTCAGGCGGTCCGGCGGCGCTCAGGAGCGCGCCGCGGCCACACTGCGGCCCTCGCGTGTCACGTCATAGACCCCGGGGACGTTCCGCATGGCCCTCATCAGCGTCGGCAGCCTGCTCGCGTCGGGCAGCTGGAGCGTGTAGGTGTGCCGGACGCGCTGCTCACGGGGCGGTTCGACGGCGGCCGCGACCACCTCCGCGCCCTCGGCGGCGATGGCCTCGGTGAGATCAGCGAGCAGATGCGGCCTGCTGAACGCCTCCGCGAAGAGGGTCACGCGATAGTCGGCGCCCCCGTCCCCGTCGTCCTCGTCCGCCCAGCGCACCCCGACGGCCGTGCGCCCGGCCGCGATCATCCGGGCCACTCCGGGGCACCGCTCGCGGTGCACGGTGACGGCCCCGCCGCGGACCGCGAAGCCGGTGACCGCGTCGGGCGGCACGGGGGTGCAGCAGCGGGCGAGCCGTACGGTCGCGCCGGGTCGGTCGACGATGATGCCCGCCTCGGGGCGGACCACCCCGGCCGCGGGGACGGCGGTCTCGCCGCCCTGCGAAGCCTGCGAGCCCTGCGCGTCCTGCCCGGAGAGCGTGGAGGCGGACTCCGCCTCAGGCTCTCGGGACTCGTGCTGCGCGGGCTGCGGCGCCGGGTGGGCGGCCAGCCAGCGGTTGATGGCGATGCGGGCGGCCGGGGTGCGGGCGTGGTCGAGCCACTCCGGCGAGGGGCCGTGGGAGGCGGCGTCCCGGCTGTCGCCTGCCATCAGGAGCTGCAGGGTGTCGCCGTCGCGCAGCACCGTGCTCAGGGTCGCGATCCGGCCGTTGACCCGGGCGCCGATACAGGAGTGGGCGTCCTCGCCGTACAGCGCGTACGCGGCGTCCACACAGCTCGCGCCCGCGGGCAGGCCGAGCGTCCCGCCGTCGGAGCGGAAGACCGTGATCTCCCGGTCCTGGGCTAGGTCGTCGCGGAGCGAGGTCCAGAAGAGGTCGGGGTCCGGGGTGGCGCTCTGCCAGTCGAGCAGCCGGGACAGCCAGCCGGGGCGGGTCGGGTCGGCCCGCTCGCCCTCGGGGGCGTCGGCGCCCTCCGTCGGAGTGTACGGATTGCCGAGGGCGATCACTCCGGCCTCCGCGACCCGGTGCATCTGATGGGTGCGGATGAGGACCTCGGTGACCTCGCCGTCGCGCCCGGCAACGGCCGTGTGCAGCGACTGGTAGAGGTTGAACTTGGGGACCGCGATGAAGTCCTTGAACTCCGAGATCACCGGAGTGAAGCAGGTGTGCAGTTCGCCCAGGACCGCGTAGCAGTCCGCGTCGTCGGAGACGAGGACGAGGAGGCGGCCGAGGTCGGTGCCGGTCAGCTCGCCACGCTTGAGCCCGACCCGGTGGACGGAGACGAAGTGCCGCGGCCGGACCAGGACTTCGGCGGTGATGCCGGCCTCGTGCAGCACGCCCCGTACGTCCTCGGCGGCGTGGGCCAGCGGGTCGGGGCGCCCGGCGTGGGCCTGGAGGAGCTTGCGGGTCTGCGCGTACTCCTCGGGGTGGAGGATGGCGAAGACCAGGTCCTCCAGCTCGGTCTTGAGCGCCTGCACCCCGAGCCGCTCGGCGAGCGGGATCAGCACATCGCGGGTGACCTTGGCGATGCGCACCTGTTTCTCGGGGCGCATCACGCCGAGGGTGCGCATGTTGTGCAGCCGGTCGGCGAGTTTGATCGACATCACCCGGACGTCGTTGCCCGTGGCCACGAGCATCTTGCGGAAGGTCTCGGGCTCGGCCGCCGCGCCGTAGTCGACCTTCTCCAACTTGGTGACGCCGTCGACGAGATAGCGGACCTCCTCGCCGAACTCCTCCCCCACCTGATCGAGGGTCACCTCGGTGTCCTCGACGGTGTCGTGGAGCAGTGAGGCGGTCAACGTGGTGGTCTCGGCGCCCAGTTCGGCGAGGATCAGCGTGACGGCCAGCGGATGGGTGATGTACGGCTCACCGCTCTTGCGCATCTGGCCGCGGTGGGAGGACTCGGCCAGGACATACGCCTTGCGGAGCACATCCAGATCGGCTCCGGGATGGTGTGCGCGGTGGACCTTGGCCACATGCTCGATCGCGTCCGGCAGTCGGCCGCGGGAGGCCGGGCCCAGCAGGGCCGCCCGGCTGAACCTGCGGAGATTGCGCAGGTCGATGCGGGGGAGACCGCGCCTGCGGCCGAACGGGGCCTGGTCGGTGGCCTCTGCGCTCATGGGCAACCTCCGGCGGCGTCGAGCGTCAACCGGCGTGGGTACTCCCCCGGGGCCGGTGCTTGATGCTATCGAGCCCATCACGCACGGCCGACCGGCTCTCGCCCAGAGTGAAACGGATCACCCATTCGAGGGAACTGTCAGCCGAGGTCCGTGCCCAGCCAAGCGGGATCCAGTTCCCCCTCGGCCACGATCACGGCAGGGCCGGTCATCTCCACCGTACCGTCTGGCCGTTCACTGATCACAAGCCGCCCTCCGGGGACGTCCACGGTGTACGTGACGGGGTGGCCGGTCACCGCCGGGTCGGCCCCGTCACGGCGCGCCGCGGCCACCATCACGGCGCAGGCGCCGGTGCCGCAGGAGCGGGTCTCACCGGAGCCGCGCTCATGCACCCGCATCGCGACATGGCGCGGGCCGCGGTCGACGACGAATTCGACATTGGTGCCGTGGGGGTACGCGGAGGCGGGGCGCACGGCGGGGGCCGCGAGCAGATCACCGGCCTGGGCGAGATCGTCGACGAAGGCGACCGCGTGCGGGTTGCCCATGTTCACGTTGCGCGCGGGCCAGCTGTGCTCACCGACCGTGACCGTGATCTCCGCCTCGGGGCCGGGCCCGGGCAGCGTGGCCTCGCCCATCACCACGGTGATCGGACCGTCGGACCCCGCCGTTGCCTCGACCGGCTGCGCGGCGTCCCCGGCGTCCTTGGCGATGTGGACCCGGCGCACCCCGGCCCGGGTGGCGACCGCGAGATCGCCCGCCTCGGCGAGCCCGGCCCGCTGCAGATACCGGGCGAAGACGCGGACCCCGTTGCCGCACATCTCGGCGATGCTGCCGTCGCTGTTGCGGTAGTCCATGAACCACTCGGCCTGGTCGGCCATGGCCCGCGCCTCGGGGTGTGCCGATGCGCGCACGACGCGGATCAGCCCGTCACCGCCGATACCGGCGCGGCGGTCGCAGATCCGGGCGACGGCGGCCGCGGACAGCTCCAGGCTGCCGTCCAGGTCGGGGACGATGACGAAGTCGTTCTCGGTGCCGTGACCCTTGAGGAAGGACAGCCGTGGTGCGGTGCTCATCCCTCGATCCTACGGGGGACCGCGTGCGCCGTCCCGCCGTGCCCGGGCCGTCGGCCCCGGGCGGGCCGCAGGGCCGGGGCGAGCGCACCGCCGCGAGGCGCCGAGGCGGGCGCCGTAAGGCCGCGAGGATGCGCCGGAGGGGGCCTAGCGGAGGCGGGCCACCCGCCAGAAGGTGAGGGCGGCCAGCAGGGCCACGATCACCACGTAGAGCACGACGAAGCGCCAGTCCGGGCGGCGTCCGGAGCCTCTGGGAGGAAGGCCCGGCCAGGTGTAGCCCACCCGGCGGGCGGCCATCAGGCCCCAGCCCGCCGCGCAGCAGCTCAGCAGCAGGCCGAGCATGGCCACGACCGCCCCTCCGTCGCCGAACTCGAAGGCGAGCGGGAAGGCGAACATCAGCGAGCCCAGGATGGCGAGGCCGACGATCGGGGCGATCTGCCAGATCCGCAGCCGGCGCGGCGGGCGCAGCTCCCGGAAGGACTCCCCGGAGACGGATCCCGCGCCCTCCGGATCCTCGGAGCCGGTCTCGAGGACCGGTGCGCCGGGTTCGTGGAGCGCTTCTCCGGCCTCATCGGGGCCGTCGGGGGTCAGCGGCCCCGCGTCTCCGTGCGGCGATTGCTGCGATGCGTCGCGAGGGCCGGCCTCCATCGCCACACGCCCTCCCAACTCCAGACACCACGGCACGATCGGAGCTTGATGATGGCATGCCCGCCGGGGCCCGAATGACGAGCTGAGCGTCCCGATGCCATGACGTGATCAGGCTGTGACCGCCCGTTCAACCAACGCGAGTGCGCTCGCCAGGAGTTCCCCTCTGCGGTCGGCGGCTCCGCTGAGCCAGTGGACCCGGGGATCGCGGCGGAACCAGGAATCCTGGCGGCGCGCGAACCGCTTGGTGGCGCGCACGGTTTCGGCCCTCGCCTCCTCCTCGGTGCACTCCTCCGCGAGCGAGGCGAGCACTTGCTGATAGCCGAGGGCGCGGGAGGCGGTGCGGCCCGAGCGCAGCCCGGCGGCCTCCAGCAGGCGGACCTCCTCGACCAGCCCGGCGTCCCACATCCGGTCCACCCGCAGGGCGATCCGCTCGTCCAGCTCGGGCCGCTCGACGTCGACTCCGATCTGAAGCGTGTCGTAGACCGCCTCGTGCCCGGGCAGATTGGCGGTGAAGGGGCGGCCGGTGATCTCGATGACCTCCAGCGCCCGGACCACCCTGCGGCCGTTGCTGGGCAGGATCGCGCGCCCCGCCTCGGGGTCGGCGGCGGCGAGCCGGGCGTGCAGGAGCCCGGAGCCCCGCTCCTCCAGCTCGGCCTCGAGCCGGGCCCGGACGGCGGGGTCGGTGCCCGGGAACTCCAGCGCGTCGATGGCCCCGCGGATGTAGAGGCCGGATCCGCCGACCAGGATGGGGGTGCGGCCCTCGTCGAGCAGGCGGTCCATCTCGGCGCGGGCCAGCCGCTGGTACTCGGCGACGCTCGCGGTCTGGGTGACGTCCCAGATGTCCAGCAGCCGGTGTGGCACCCCTTGCCGCTCGTCCTCCGTCAGCTTGGCGGTGCCGATGTCCATGCCCCGGTAGAGCTGCATGGAGTCGGCGTTGACGACCTCGCCGTCGAGATGTCTGGCGAGCGCGACGCCCAGATCGGACTTTCCGGCCGCGGTGGGGCCGACGACGGCGATGACTCGCGGCGGGTGGCCTGCAGTATTCACCGGGCCAGTCTCGCAAACGCCGGGGGTCTCCTCGAATGAGTGACGTGACGGGGCACCGACGGGTTCGTTGCCCCCTTGCGAGGTTCCGGGGGCCGGTTCAGCTCATCGGCCTCCGCGCGCGGCGCAAGGGAACGCTCCGAGCGGCACGGGATTTCGCCCGCACGAGTAAGGTATGGAGTAGTTATGGGCGTGTTTTCCAGGTTTCGTCGCGATCGTCATGTGCCGAAGGAGGCGAGCCGCTCGTCCGAGAAGGCACCGTCCGCACAGGACGCCCAGGTCACGGCCGACGCCATGACGGCGGAGGCAGTGTCCGGGACCGGCGACGGGGCTGAAACCGCGCGGAGCGGGAAGGAGAGCCCGGCGGGTGAAGGCGCCGGGATCCCCAGGCAGCAGTCCGCGGCCGAGGCGGCCGACAGCGAGACCGGTGAGAGCGCCCGCACATAGGCAGCCGACGAGGGTAGGTGGCACATGGGCCTGATGGACAATCTCAAGGCCAAGGCCGGTCAGATGAAGGGCAAGGCCGGCAGCCTTGCGCAGCAGCACGAGGCCAGGATCGAGCGGGGCCTGGAGAAGGCGGCCAAGACGGTCGACACCAGGACCAAGGGCAAGTACAGCGCCAAGATCGAGACTGGCAGGGGCAAGGCGAAGGGCGCTCTCAACCGCCTTTCGCACATGGAAGAGGACAAGCCCAAGCGCAAGCGCGACGAATAAAGCCGGCCAGGCCAGGACGGCGCCCATGTCGGGGGCGGGCGACGCCGGGCCCAGACGGCCGACCCCGCCGGTACGCGGCCGTGGAGCGGACGCTCCACGGCCGCGAGCGGGCTAGGACGACCAGGTCGCCACGAAATACCCCACGCCGTACGGCGCTTCGTCATACCGCAACTCCCCCTTCAGGGCCGCCCCCTCGGCCGCCCCCGCGAGCACCTGCAGCGGCGCGCGGCCCGCCGCCTTGAGCTCGTACGCCAACTCCTCGTCGAGCGCCGCCAGCGCCCCGGTGTCGGCGGCCGCCAGCGCCCGCGCCACCTCGGCATCGAACGGGGCCGCCCGCTCGTCGAGATAGCCCGGCGCCTTCAACGTGCGGCATGCGGTGCCGTCGCCCATCACCAGCAACGCCATTCGCTCCGCCCGCCCGGCGAGCTCCCTTCCCACTTCAATACACCGCTCGGCCGCGAGAGGTTCCCCCACACCCAGCCCCTCGACGGGCACCGCCGGGTCCCACCCCGCGTGCTCCAGCAACCAGGCGGCGACCGCCAGCGAGAGTGGCAGCGAGGGCGAGGGACCCTGCCCCGCGGCATCGTCGCCGCCGGACGCCCCGTCCGCCGCCGGCGCGGCCAGCCGCACATCCACCTCCACACCGAAGCCGCGGAACGATCCGGCCGCGCCCTGCGCATGCGGTCCGCGCCCGGCGCGCTCGGCGGGCCCCACCACGATCAGGCGCTCCGGACGCGCCGCCGCGAGGGCGCGAACGACCTCGGCGCATGCCGCGCGCAGCCCGTCCAGCTCGGGAGCGGCTCCGGCGGCGACCTCGGGCACCAGCAGCGGCGGACACGGGCAGACGGCGGCGGCGATCAGCATGATCGTCAGCCTAGCCGGGCACTCAGTCGCAGCCGCAGCCCGCGGCGGGCGCGGCCGGCAGCGACGGCGGGGCGCCCACCGTCGGCAGGCCCAGCATCACCCCCGCGGGCTTCTTCTCCCCGGATGCGTTCCGCCGCTCCCAGGCGTCCCCGGCGCGGGTGCGCCGCACGCCCCGGGCCGGGCCCTCGGCCAGCAGATGGTGCGGGGCGGCGTAGGTGATATCGACGGTGACGACGTCGCCGGGGCGCACCGGCTCCACGGGGCGCGCGAAGTGCACCAGGCGGTTGTCGGCGGCGCGGCCGGACAGCCGCCGCGTGGCGTCGTCCTTACGGCCTTCGCCCTCGGCGACCAGCACCTCCAGCGTGCGGCCGACCTGCTTCTTGTTCTCCGCCCAGGAGATCTCCTCCTGGAGGGCGACCAGCCGCTCGTAGCGCTCCTGGACGACCGCCTTGGGCACCTGGCCGTCCATCTCGGCGGCGGGCGTCCCGGGCCGCTTGGAGTACTGGAAGGTGAACGCCTGCGCGAATCGCGCCTCGCGCACCACGTGCAGCGTCTGCTCGAAGTCCTCCTCCGTCTCACCGGGGAAGCCGACGATGATGTCGGTCGAGATGGCGGCGTCCGGCATCGCGGCGCGCACCTTCTCGATGATGCCGAGGTAGCGCTCCTGCCGGTACGAGCGGCGCATCGCCTTGAGCACGGTGTCCGAGCCGGACTGCAGCGGCATGTGCAGCTGCGGCATCACGTTCTCCGTCTCCGCCATGGCGGAGATCACGTCGTCGGTGAAGTCGCGCGGATGCGGCGAGGTGAACCGGACCCGCTCCAGGCCCTCGACCTTCCCGCAGGCGCGCAGCAGCTTGCTGAACGCCTCGCGGTCGCCGATGTCGGAGCCGTACGCGTTCACGTTCTGGCCGAGCAGGGTGATCTCGGTGACGCCCTCGGCGACCAGGGTCTCCACTTCGGCGAGGATGTCGCCGGGGCGGCGGTCCTTCTCCTTGCCGCGCAGCGCCGGGACGATGCAGAAGGTGCAGGTGTTGTTGCAGCCCACCGAGATGGAGACCCACGCGGCGTACGCGGACTCGCGCCGCGTCGGCAGGGTGGAGGGGAAGGCTTCCAGGGACTCGGCGATCTCGACCTGGGCCTCCTCCTGGACGCGGGCGCGCTCCAGCAGCACCGGCAGACTGCCGATGTTGTGGGTGCCGAAGACCACATCGACCCAGGGGGCCTTCTTGACGATGGTGTCGCGGTCCTTCTGGGCCAGACAGCCGCCGACGGCGATCTGCATGCCCGGCCGCCGCGCCTTCATCGGTGCGAGGCGGCCGAGGTTGCCGTAGAGGCGGTTGTCGGCGTTCTCACGCACCGCGCAGGTGTTGAAGACGACGATGTCTGCCTCGCCCTCGCCGGTGCCCTCGGGAGCGCGGACAAAGCCCGCCTCCTCCAGCAGGCCCGAGAGCCGCTCGGAGTCGTGGACATTCATCTGGCACCCGTAGGTGCGGATCTCGTAGCTCTTGGGTGCTTGAACGTCCACTGCCGGGCTCCGGTCGCTGCTGATGGTCACGCATCAAGGGTAGGCGCTCACAGAAGCCCCCCTGCCTGGCGGTGGTCCGGGCACCGCTCGGCACACTATGTTCCATGACACGGAACAGCTCCCAGGGCAATATGCTCGACAAGGCAGTGGCGGTCCTCGACTGTTTCCGGCCCGACGGCGGCGCGTTCCGTCTCACAGAACTGTCCGCGCGTACGGGGCTGGCCAAGACCACCGCCTTCCGGCTCTGCGCCGATCTGGTCCGCCTCGGCCTGCTCGAACGGGACGCCGAGACCTACCGGCTCGGCGGCGCTCTGTTCGAGCTGGGCTCGCTCGTCCCGCGCCGACGCGATCTGCGGGAGGCCGCGCTGCCGTTTCTGCAGGACCTCTTCGAGGCCACCCACGAGACCGTGCACCTCGGGGTGCGCGAGGGCCACGAGGTGGTCTATATCGAGCGCATCCACGGCCACGACGCCCTTCGGCTGCCGTCGCGCATCGGCGGCCGGCTGCCCCTGACCTGTACCGGCGTCGGTAAGGCGCTTCTGGCGTTCTCGGGCTCCGAGCTGGTCGAGGACGTCCTGGCCGCATCCCTGCCCCGCCTCACCCCCCACTCGATCATCGATCCGGACCGGCTGCGCACGGCCATCGAGCAGGCCCAGGTCGCGGGTCTGGCCTACGAGGAGGAAGAGGCGGCTTCGGGGGTCAGCTGCATCGCGGCTCCCGTCTTCGACGGACCGACGGCGGTGGCGGCGCTGTCGGTGGCCGTACCCCGCAGCCGCTTCCGGCCCGCGCAGCTGGCCCCGGCCGTCCGGACCGCGGCCCTGGGGCTGTCGAGGGCCCTGCGGTCCGGCACGTGACCGGGTGCCCGGCGGGATCCGCGGCTCGCCCCTCCCGTCCCGGGAGCGGGGCTGGCAGGATCCTCGCCATGGCCGTCACCCTTCCGCGCCTGGACCGGCGCCGTGCCCTGCAGTCCGCCGCCGCGGGCCTCGTCGCCCTGGGGCTGCTGCTGTGGTGGCTGCTGGCGGTGGGCGGCGGCCCCTCCCCCAGCGGCCGGGCGACCTTCGCGACCGGGGTCTCCACCGGGGTCTACGACACCTATGGCCGGATGCTCGAGCGGGACCTCGCCCGGGACCTCCCCGATGTCGATGTGCGGCTGGAACAGACCAGGGGATCCCCGGACAACGTCGAACGGCTGGCCCGGGGCAGGGCCACCTTCGCCATCGCCGCCACCGACGCCGTCGCCGCCTACCGGGGGGAGGGCGCGGGGCGGCTGCGGGCCTGCGCCCGGCTGTACGACGACTACATGCAGCTGGTCGTGCCGAGGGGCTCCTCCGTGCGATCGGCCCGCGACCTGAAGCATCTGCGAGTGGGCGTGGGCGACGACGGCTCGGGCGTGCAGCTGATCACCCGGGCGCTGATCAAGGCCGCCGGGCTCGACTTCAATCGGGACATCCGGGCCGAGCGGGTCGGCATCGACGCCATGCCGAGGCTGCTGCGGCAGGGCAAGCTCGACGCCTTCTTCTGGTCGGGCGGGCTGCCGACCACCGCGGTGCGCACCCTGGCCCACGCCTACCCGATCCGGCTCGTCCAGCTCGGCGACCTCACCGGCCCGCTGCACCGGCAGGGCGGGGTGACGCGCTACTACCGGGCGGCCACCGTGCCCGCCGACGCGTACGAGGAGATACGCAGGCCGGAGCCGGTCAAGACGATCGCCGTACCGAACCTCCTGGTCACCACCGACCGGGTGGACCCCGATCTGGCGGAGGGCGTCACCCGCACGGTGATAGAGAACCGGGACCGCATCGGGGCGAAGGTGCACGCCGCGCAGAAGGTGGACCTGCGCACCGCCGTCTTCACCGATCCGCTCGCCCTCCACAAGGGCGCGGCGCGCTATTACCGCTCGGTCAAGCCGTAGCCGGGCCGCGTCCGAGGTCGGCCGAAACCGCCGAGGCCCCGCCGGAAGGTCCGGCAGGATCCTCCTATGACTGTGAAGAACGGCGGGCGGTGGAACAACAACATCCACTACCACCCCCGTATCCTCGGCGCGGTCCCCGAGGGCGCCCAGCGCGGCCTCGACGTCGGCTGCGGCGAGGGCATGCTCGCCCGCGAACTGCGGCGGGCCGTGCCGCACGTCACCGCCATCGACCTCGACGCGGCCAGTATCGAGCTGGGCCGCGCGTACCGGGATGATGTCGACTACATCCTCGGCGACTTCCTGAACCATCCCTTCGAGCCCGCCTCGTTCGACGTCATCGCGTCGGTGGCCGCCCTGCACCACATGGACGGCGCCACCGGGCTGGCCCGGATGCGCGACCTGCTGCGGCCCGGCGGTGTCCTGGCCGTCGTCGGCCTCGCCCGTAACACCCTGCCCAACGACCTGCCGCATGTCCTCGCCGGTGTGACCGTCGGTGCCGTCCACCGCGCCAGGAAAGGGCTGTGGCACCACCCGTCGCCCATCGTGTGGCCGCCGCCGGTGACGTACCCGGAGATGCGGGCGATGGCCGCCGAGATCCTGCCCGGCTCGCTGTACCGCCGTCATCTCCTGTGGCGCTACAGCATCATCTGGCGCAAGCCACAGGGCTGAGCGGCCTTGTGGCCCGCTGCGCCGCCCGTCTTACGGTCTTCCTCTCGTCCTTACGGTCTTCACGTTCTCACCGGGCCCGGCCCCTTCAGGCTCACTCGGCCCGGTGCGCGGGACGGTGATGGTCACCCGCAGCCCACGGGGCTCGTTGGGGGCGTAGTGGATCGTGCCCCCGCCCGCCGCGAGCAGCGCGCGGGTGATGGACAGGCCCAGGCCCGAACCCGAGATGTTCTGGTGGCGGCTGCTGCGCCAGAAGCGGTCGCCGACCCGGGCGAGTTCGTCCTCGGTGAGGCCCGGGCCGCCGTCGGCGACGACGATCGAGACGGTGTCGCCGTCCGTGCGTGCCGAGACCTCCACATGCGCCCCCTCGGGCGTGAACTTCAGGGCGTTGTCGACGACGGCGTCCAGCGCGCTGGACAGGGCTACCGGGTCGGCCCAGCCGGTGATGGCGACGGGGCCGGTGTAGGCGAGCCCGACCTCCTCCCGCTCGGCCACCAGAAGCCAGGCGTCCACCCGGTCGGTCGCCAGCTCCGCGATATCGGTGAGCCGCAGATCGGCGGCGGAGTGCTCGGCCAGGGCGAGGTCGAGCAGATCGTCCAGGACGCTGGCCAGGCGCTTGCCCTCCGCGCGCACCGAGGCGATCTCCTCATGGCCGTCCGGCAGCTCCAGCGCCAGCAGCTCGATGCGCAGCAACAGCGCGGAGAGGGGATTGCGCAGCTGGTGGGAGGCGTCAGCGACGAACGCCCGCTGCTGCTCCAGGACTTGTTCGACGTTGTCGGCCATCTCGTTGAACGAGCGGGCGAGCCGCCGCAGTTCCGGGGGCCCCGAAGCGGCCGCGACACGTGACTGCATCCGCCCGGTCGCGATGTCGTGGGTCGCGGTGTCCAGGACGCGTACGGGCCGCAGCACCCATCCGGTCAGCCGGAAGGCGGCCCCCACGGCCAGCAGCATCGCGGCGCCTTCGCCCGCGCCGATGACCAGCCAGCCGTGCAGGGTCCGCGACCGCATCTGGCCGGTGGGCGAGTCGGTGACGACGACGGCCACCACGTCCCCGTCGCGGACCACGGGGAGGCGACGGTGAGCCTGCCCCGCTGCCAGGGCCACACCTGGGGCGGATCGTGGCTGCGGCGCCCGGCGAGGGCCTCGTCGAACGCCCGGGCGCTCTCGCCCGTGTCCGGCAGCCGCCAGCTGCCGGGCGCCTCGGCCATGGGCGGCGCGTCCTGGTCCCGGTAGAAGACCCCGGCCCGGATGCCGTACAGATCGTGGTAGCGCTTGAGCTCGGCGCGCAGGGTGTCCAGCCGCTCGTCCCCCTCGGCGCCGACCGCCCCCGTCGGCCCTGCGGTGACGAACTGGGCGAGCGCGGCGAAGCGCGCGGTGTCGTCGATCCGGTCGACGACCACCCGCTGCTGCTCCCGGGCGGCCACGCTCCCGGCGAGCGGGAAGCCGAGCGCGAGCAGCACGCCCGCCATAAGGACGATGAGAAGCGGGAGGAGTCGGGTGCGCACCTGAGGAGTCCGGTCGCTCAGTGGGCCGGGGCGACGAGGCGGTAGCCCACCCCGCGCACCGTCTCGATCAGGGCGGGCATCCGCAGTTTGGAGCGCAGGGAGGCGACATGGACCTCCAGGGTGCGCCCCGTCCCCTCCCAACTGGTGCGCCAGACCTCGCTGATGATCTGCTCCCGGCGGAAGACGACGCCGGGGCGCTGGGCGAGCAGGGCGAGCAGGTCGAACTCCTTACGGGTGAGCGAGACGGTCGTGCCGTTGACGGAGACCTGGCGGGTGGGCAGCTCGATGGTCACCGGGCCGAGCCGCAGCGGCGGATGGGGGCCGTCCGGGGACTCGTCGGCGCCATGGCCCGTGTCCTGGGCGGCGGTGCGGCGGCTGACGGCGTGGATGCGGGCGAGCAGCTCCATGGTGTCGTACGGCTTGACCACATAGTCGTCGGCGCCGAGGTTGAGCCCGTGTATGCGCGAGCGCACATCGGCACGAGCGGTCACCATGATCACGGGTGTGGCGGTGCGCTTGCGGATCTTGCCGCACACCTCGAAACCGTCTTGGTCGGGCAGGCCGAGGTCGAGGAGTACGACGCCGAAGGGGGCGCCGGAGTCGGGCAGCAGCGCCTGGAGCGCCTCCTCGCCGCTGCGGGCGTGGGTGACCTCGAAACCGTGCCGGGAGAGGATGGCGGACAGGGCCGCGGCGACGTGGTTGTCGTCCTCGACGAGCAGAAGTCTCACCAGCCCCTCCGCCACCTTCCCGTACCAGCGGAGACGCGTCCCGTACGCGCCCCCGTCACCATGGCTTCGAATACGGCCACGAACATGGCCACAGGGCATCCACCCCGATCGAGGGGCACCCGTCAAGACGCATTCGGTCACACACCGGTTTCCGTTACGCAGCCGGTACGGCGCGCGTCGTCTCGTTCACGCAGCGTGTCACACCGCAGCCATATCGTTATCCTCAATTTCAGCTCAGATGTAATGACGCTGGTCGCAGCAGGTCACTACTGTCCTCCCAACCGAGGAGGACGGAGCGAGACGCCGATGAGCGAAGTATCGGTGACCAAGGACGCCGCACCAGTGGCGAACGCGTTGGTTGCGCTGTCAGGAGTCAACAAGCACTTCGGCGCGCTGCATGTGCTCCAGGACATCGACCTGACCATCAGTCGGGGCGAAGTGGTCGTCGTCATCGGGCCGTCCGGGTCCGGAAAGTCGACGCTGTGCCGCACGGTCAACCGGCTGGAGACGATCGACGCCGGTTCGATCACGATCGACGGCAAGCCGCTGCCCCAGGAGGGCAAGGAGCTCGCCCGGCTGCGCGCCGACGTCGGCATGGTCTTCCAGTCCTTCAACCTCTTCGCGCACAAGACGGTGCTCGAGAATGTGATGCTGGGCCAGGTCAAGGTCCGTAAGACGGACAAGAAGGCCGCCGAGGAGAAGGCCCGCACGCTGCTCGACCGGGTGGGCGTCGGCGCCCAGGCGGACAAGTACCCCGCGCAGCTCTCCGGTGGCCAGCAGCAGCGCGTGGCGATCGCGCGCGCCCTGGCCATGGACCCGAAGGTGATGCTCTTCGACGAGCCGACCTCGGCGCTGGACCCGGAGATGATCAACGAGGTGCTGGAGGTCATGCAGCAGCTCGCCAGGGACGGCATGACCATGGTCGTCGTCACCCACGAGATGGGCTTCGCCCGCTCCGCCGCGAACCGGGTGGTCTTCATGGCCGACGGCCGGATCGTCGAAGAGGCCGAGCCGGAGCAGTTCTTCAGCAACCCGCGCAGCGACCGGGCCAAGGACTTCCTGTCGAAGATCCTTCACCACTGAGTCCACGCCGGCCCGGCAGACTGCCGGCACGTTCGCCACTGCGTATCTGGACCACGTACTGAACACAGAGGGATGGGCACCATGAGGATTCGTAAGACGGCCGCGGCGGCCACGGTGGTTCTCGCGCTGGCCGCGACGGCGACCGCCTGTGGCGGCGAGAAGGGCACCGCCGGCGACAAGCCGAAGGGCGGCGAGGTCTTCAGCGGCGACTACACGGTCGCGAAGGACGTGAAGATCGACTCGTCGATCCTGAAGGCGGCGCAGAAGCGCGGCAAGATCGTCATCGGCGCCAAGGCCGACCAGCCCTACCTCGGGTTCCAGGACACCGAGGGCAAGCGCTCCGGCTTCGACATCGAGATCGCCAAGATGGTCGCCGCCGACCTCGGCTTCTCCGCGGACAAGATCACCTTCAAGACGGTGGATTCCAACGTCCGCGAGACCTCGATCTCCAAGGGCCAGGTCGACTACTACGTCGGCACCTACACCATCAACGACGAGCGCAAGAAGCAGGTCGGTTTCGCGGGCCCGTACTACCAGGCCGGTGCCGACCTCCTGGTCCGCATGGAGGACAAGGGCAAGATCACCGGCCCGGACAGCATCAAGGGCAAGAAGGTCTGCTCGATCGTCGGCTCCACTCCGCTCCAGGAGATCAAGAAGCCGAAGTACGGCGCCAAGACCACCGAGCTGAGCAAGTACTCGCTCTGCGTCAAGCAGCTGCTCGACGGCCAGGTCGACGCGGTCACCACCGACGACGCGATCCTCAAGGGTTACGCCGCCCAGCGCTCGACCAAGCTGCACGTGGTCGGCAAGCCGTTCACCGAGGAGCCGTACGGCATCGGCATGAACAAGAACGACAAGGCGCTCCGCGACGCGATCAGCGACTCGCTCGAGAAGCACATCAAGAACGGCGACTACAAGAAGGCGTACGAAGGCACGCTCGGCAAGTCCGGCTCCTCCTACGTCGCCCCGAAGACCCCCCTGCCCCGCTACTGAGCAGGATTCCCCGTTCGCCTGGAAGCCGGTGCGCTCCGCACGCCGCTGACCTGACCGCTACCGCGGAGAATCGATGAACGTACTCCTCGATCATTTGCCCCAGTTCCGTGAGGGGTTCCTGGGAACCCTTTCCATCACGGCGGCCAGTGCGGCGCTGGCTCTCGTCCTGGGCATTGTCATAGCCGGCTTCCGGGTGTCGCCCATACCGCCGCTGCGGGCCTTCGGGACGGCGTGGGTCACCCTGCTGCGCAACACCCCGCTGACCCTGCTGTTCCTGATCGCGTTCTTCGTGATCCCGCAGATCTTCTTCCCCGGAACGAGCCCGTTCGTTCTCGCCATGGGGGCGCTGGGCTGCTACACGTCGTCCTTCGTCTGCGAGGCCGTGCGGTCCGGTATCAACACCGTGCCGCTCGGCCAGGCGGAGGCCGCCCGCAGCCTGGGGATGACCTTCTTCCAGACCCTCCGGCTGATCGTGCTCCCCCAGGCCACCCGGTCCGTGATTCCCCCCATGAGCAGCATCTTCATCGCGCTCACCAAGAACTCGGCCATCGCCGGGGCGTTCAGCAACACCGAACTGTTCAATGTCTCGAAGCTGCTGAGCGACAAGGGCTTCGCGATCGGCTGGATCTTCCTGTGGATCGCGCTGTGCTACCTGGTCATCACCTTCGCGATCAGCGGTCTCTTCCGACTGCTGGAGAGCCGCCTGGAGGTGGCCCGATGAGCTCGAGCGTCCTGTACGACGCCCCCGGCCCCAAGGCCCGCATCCGGAACCGCATCTACTCCATCGTCGGCGGCCTGGCCGTCCTCGGGCTGATCGTCTTCGCCGTGGTGCGGCTGAACGACAAGGGTCAGTTCGCGCCCGAGATGTGGAACATCTTCAACTACGCGGGCGTGCGGACCAGCATCCGCGACGGCGTGGTCACCACCTTGAAGGTGTTCGCGGTCGCGGCGGTCCTCTCGCTGGTCCTCGGTGTCCTGCTCGCCGTCGGCCGGCTCTCGGACCACAAGGCCGTCCGCTGGTTCGCGACCGGTTTCATCGAGCTGTTCCGGGCCGTCCCGCTGCTGATCACCATCTACGTGCTGTGGGTGCTCTTCCTGACCTACCGGTCGGACCTGGGCCTCAGCGGTGACAACACCGGCTTCTGGGCCCTGGTCATCGGCCTGACCGTCTACAACGGCTCGGTCCAGGCCGAGGTGTTGCGGGCGGGCATCAACTCGGTGCCCAGGGGGCAGCGCGAAGCCGCCTACGCCCTGGGCATGCGCAAGACCCAGGTCATGATGACGGTCCTGGTGCCGCAGGCCGTACGGGCGATGCTGCCGACCATCATCAGCCAGCTGGTGGTGACGCTCAAGGACACCTCCCTCGGCTATGTCATCACCTACCAGGAGCTGCTGTTCCAGCTTCAGCAGCTGGCCGGCAACATCGTCGTCAACGACGACAACCCCTACGTTCCGGTGATCATCGTCGGCGGCGCCATCTACATCGCGATGTGTCTGGCCCTCTCCGCCCTCGCCACCTGGATCGAGCGGCGCGGCCGGCGCGCCAAGACCGGCATCCGGGTCGCGGACGCGGGCCAGCCGCTGGCGGCCGCCGACGCGCTCGACGTCGTCGACCACGCCACGGTCTCCGCCCCGGACGCATCCACCGGCAAGACGAACTGAGGGGCCGTCCGGGAGGACCGGGCGGACGAGCGTCCGGGCGACCGGGCGGAGGGCCGTCCGGCGACCCGGCGGAGGTCCGTCCGGGGGGCCGGGCGAAGGTCCGTCCGGGGGCCGGGCGGACGAGTGAAACCCTTACCAGGGCGGTGGCGCACGCGCCACCGCCCTTCGTCGCTTGACGCGGGCAGCGGCAGTGGGTTGCATGCTTTCTGTGATCGCTCACCGGGTTTCAACTGCCAATTTCCGTACGTCACGTACGACCCGCAGGGCCACAGGAACCGCACCGTGGACCCGGTGATCGTCGCCGGGGCGGGCCCGGTCGGCCTCACCCTGGCCCTCGCCCTGGCGCGCCTCGAGGTGCCCGTCATCCTGCTGGACGAGTCCACGGGCGGTGAGGAGAGCCGGCTGGCGCGCACCGTCGTGCTGCGCCCGGACGCCGCCGCCCTGCTGGAGCGGCTGGGCTGCCGGGTCACCGCCCGGACACGGCCATGGACCGGATGGCGCACGATGCGGCGGCGGCAACTGGTACGGCAGGTGGCCCTCACGCCCGGCAGCCTCTTCGGCGGCGAGCGCGGCACCGGCGGTCTCTTGGGCGGGCAGCGTGGCGCCGGCGGCTGGGACGGCGGCCTTACGAAGGCCGTGGACTCCCCCGGCGGTGACGGGCTCGATGACGAGGCGGCACCGGCGCCGATGGCCTCACCGGTGCATCTGCCCCAGCATGAACTCACCCGGGCGCTGCGGGGCTCGCTGGCCGCCATCGGCGACGAGGACCTCGTCCGCATCGTCTCCGGAAGCCGGATCGACAGTCTGGAGCAGGACGACCACGGCGTCGGGGTGCGCACCCGGGGCGCCCAGGCCACGTGGTGGCGGGGCAGCTATCTGGTGGGCTGCGACGGGCCGCGGTCCACCGTCCGCAAGCTCCTGGGCGTACGCTTCCCGGGCCGTACGGCGGTGGAGCGGCACGCCGTCGCGGCGCTGCGCGTCGAACTCCCCTGGCCCGGCGAGGCCGTGCTGCACCGCTCCCCGCCCTGGCGCAGCATCGACGCTGAGGTGACCGCCCGGCCGCTGCCGCACAGCCTGTGGCGGGTCGACTGGCTGCTGCCGCCCGGCCGCGATCTCGTCACCCCCGATGCCCTGCTGGTGCGGGTGCGCGACACCCTCACGGGGTGGTGCGGGGATTCCGAGCCCCCCTATGAGCTGCTGGACACCGGCGTGCACACCGTGCACCACCGGCTCGCGCTGCGCTGGCGCGTGGGGCGCGCCTTCCTGGCCGGGGACGCCGCCCATCTGCTGGGCGCGCTCGGCACCCAGGGGCTCGAAGAGGGGCTGCGGGACGTCGACAACCTGGCCTGGAAACTGTCCCTGGCCTGGCACCACGGGGCCTCGGAGGCGCTGCTGGACAGCTATCAGGCGGAGCGGCGCGGAGCCGTGGGGGCCCGGCTGCGCGCGGCGGACCAGGCGCTGCCACTGCTGCGGGCGGCCGGCGGCTGGCACGCGGTGCGGCGCACCGTGCGGCCCGGCGGGGCGCGCGGGCATGACGCACTGCTCACCGACGGTCACCTCGGACAGGGACCGCTGGGCGCGCCGCCGGTCTACGACCGTTCGCCGCTGGCCCCTGCGGCGCCGCCGGATGGCTCGATCACGGTGGGTACGGCGCCCGGGGCGCCGGTCGCCGATGTGCCGGTGACCGCTCCGGACGGCTCGGTCGTACGGCTGCGGGAGCGGCTCGGCCGGGAGCTGCTGGTGGTGCTGGTGGCGCCCGGCACCGGGGTGTGGGACCGCCGTCACTGGATGCGTGCCGGGCTGATGCCGAGGCTGGCGGCGGCTGTCGCGGCGCTGCCCCTGCGCACCGAGCTGCTGGTCGCCGAGGCGTATCCGGGCGCCCCGGCGCACACGGTGCTGCTGGTACGGCCGGACGGCCATCTCGCCGCGGCGCTGTCCGGGGTGCGGCCGAGCGCGCTGTACGCGTGCGCGGACGCGGCCCGGGGCGGGAATGCGGCCAGGGGCGTACCGGCGGAGGCGAGCGCGCGGCAGTAGTGCGGGATCGACCGACGAGGCCGCGCCGGGGCGCGCTCGGGCGCGCGGTCGGGCGCGCGGTCGGATTTGTCTCCGGGCGTGCGGGGCAGTCCGGGGCGCGCGGTCCGCGGCCGAGCGCCCGGCCTGCGTCCGGGCGTGCGGTCCGAGTCAGGGCGTGCGTGGTCCGGGCGCGAGCCGGTGAGGTTGACCTTCCTTTCCGGCACATGATTCACTTCGCAGCGTGACTGACACCTGCTTGCCTCGCTTCTGGCGGAGGGTCCATCTGGACCTGGTCCGCTACGCGGGCTGTGTCTGTCGTCCGTCCTGTTGATCCGCTTCTTTCCCGCGCGGTGCGGCCGCGCCTCTTTCGCGATCACTCAGGACGGTTCTCTGTGCCCGACGTACGCACTTCCACCCCCGGTCCCGTGCGCCCTTCCACGGACGTCATCACGGACCCGGCATCCGGCCCGGCCGCTCCGCCCAGCGCCGCGGAGCTGCTCGACTTCGCCCGCCGGACCGCCGCCGACGCCGAGCTCGTCGCCTCCCTTCCGCTCGATCCGGAGGGCCGCACCTGGCTGCGCCTCGACGGGCCGGGCGGCAGCGAAGCCTGGCTGATCGGCTGGCCTCCGGGCACCGGCACCGGCTGGCACGACCACGGCGGCTCCCATGGGGCCTTCGTCGCGGCGGCGGGTGCGCTCAACGAGCAGTCACTCGCCGCGCGTCTGCCCACCGAGGGCTGGAAGACCCTTGAGCTGGCCGACGATGTGGACCGCGAGCGGCGGCTGCCCGCCGGGCAGGGCCGCGCTTTCGGACCGCATCATGTGCATGAGGTGATCAATCCGTCCGACACCGAGCATGCGGTGTCGGTGCACGCCTACTATCCGCCGCTGCCGCTGATGCGGCGCTACAGCCGCACCGGTCATACGCTGCGGCTGGAGCAGGTCGAGCGGCCCGAGGAGTGGGGATAACACGATGGGCACGACCAAGCGGAGCGTGGACGAGCTGCTGGCCGAGGCCCGCGAGGAACTCGACCGGCTGGAGCCCCTCGATGCCGCGGCGGCCCAAGTCCAGGGCGCGCTACTGGTGGACATACGGTACGCGGCGCTGCGGGAGCGCGACGGCACCATTCCGGGGGCGCTGATCGTCGAGCGGAACGAGCTGGAGTGGCGGCTCGACCCGCAGTGCGACCACCGGCTGCCCGAGGCCACCCATCACGATCTGCGGGTCGTGGTGGTGTGCAACGAGGGCTACGCGTCCAGCTTCGCCGCGGTCTCGCTGCGTCAGCTGGGCCTGGAGCGCGCGACCGATCTCATCGGCGGCTTCCAGGCATGGCGCGCGGCGGGCCTCCCGGTGCGCTAGCGCCACCCACTGGATTCGGGTGCCGCATGTCTCGGGTGTCAGGCGTCTCGAGGCCTCATGTCTCGGGTGTCGCACTGATCGGGTGTCGCGCGGCTCGGGTGTCGCACTGATCGGGGCACGCGTCTTGAGGGCCGCGCGTCTGCCACACGGCCGGACATCGCTCGTTCTCGGTAGCCGGCTTCACCGGTTTGACCCCCAGGGCCGTCACAGCCCACAGCCCACAGCCCCGCCGCGGCGCGCCACTGGGGCTCAGAGGTCGGGGAGGTGGTGGTCCAGGAGGTCCGGGTCCTCTCCCTCCTCCTCCAGGGCACGCCGCACCACCCGCAGCGCCAGCCCCTCGGAGTAGCCCTTGCGGGCCAGCATCCCGGCGAGACGGCGGATCCGCTTCTCCCGGTCGAGGCCACGGGTAGCCCTCAGCTTGCGCTCGACCAGCTCCTGCGCCGTCCGCTCCTCCTGATCGGCGTCGAGCTGTCCCACGGCCTCGTCGATCAGGGCGGAGTCCACGCCCTTGGTGCGCAGCTCACGGGCGAGCGCCCGCCGGGCGAGCCCCCGGCTGTGGTGCCGGGACTCCACCCATGCCTCGGCGAACGCCGCGTCGTCGATCAGGCCGACGCCCTCGAACCGGGACAGCACCTCCTGCGCCGCGTCATCGGGGATGCCCCGGGTGCGCAGCGCGTCCGCGAGCTGCTTACGGGTGCGTGGGGTCCCGGTGAGCAGGCGCAGGCAGATCGCCCGCGCCTGCTCCTCCGGGCCGGGCGGCGGCCCCTGCTCGGCCCTCGACAAGGAGGGGGCGCCGCTGTCCGGACGGTCCGGTCGCTCCGGACGGCCTGGGCCGTCCGGCCATTCGGTCCGCCGTGTCACGGTCAGCTCTTGGCCGCGGCGGTCTTGGCCGCCTTCGCCCCGGACTTGGCCGCCGGAGCGGCCACGGCCTTCGCCGGTGCGGCGTCGGTCACGCCCGCGGCACCAGCCGCGTCCGTGGTGGGTGCCGCGGCCGCCGGATCCTGGGGCCTCACCCCGATGCCGAGCTTTTCCTTGATCTTCTTCTCGATCTCATTGGCGAGATCGGGGTTGTCCTTCAGGAAGTTGCGGGCATTCTCCTTGCCCTGGCCGAGCTGGTCGCCCTCGTAGGTGTACCAGGCACCGGACTTGCGGACGAAGCCGTGCTCGACGCCCATGTCGATCAGACCACCCTCGCGGCTGATGCCCTGGCCGTAGAGGATGTCGAACTCGGCCTGCTTGAAGGGCGGCGCGACCTTGTTCTTGACGACCTTGACGCGGGTGCGGTTGCCGACCGCGTCGGTGCCGTCCTTGAGGGTCTCGATGCGGCGGATGTCGATGCGCACCGACGCGTAGAACTTCAGCGCCCGGCCACCGGTCGTGGTCTCCGGCGAGCCGAACATCACGCCGATCTTCTCGCGGAGCTGGTTGATGAAGATCGCGGTGGTCTTGGACTGGTTGAGCGCGCTGGTGATCTTGCGGAGCGCCTGGCTCATCAGCCGGGCCTGGAGGCCGACGTGGGAGTCGCCCATCTCGCCCTCGATCTCCGCGCGCGGCACCAGGGCGGCGACGGAGTCGATGACGATGAGGTCGAGGGCGCCGGAGCGGACCAGCATGTCCACGATCTCGAGCGCCTGCTCGCCGTTGTCCGGCTGGGACAGGATCAGGGAGTCGGTGTCCACGCCCAGCTTCTGCGCGTAGTCAGGGTCGAGGGCGTGCTCGGCGTCCACGAAGGCAACGGTGCCGCCGGCCCGCTGGGCATTGGCCACCGCGTGCAGGGTCAGGGTCGTCTTACCGGAGGACTCGGGGCCGTAGACCTCGACCACCCGGCCGCGCGGCAGACCGCCGACGCCGAGGGCGACGTCGAGAGCGGTCGACCCGGTGGGGATGACCTCGATCGGCTCGTTTGGCCGATCGCCCATGCGCATCACGGCGCCCTTGCCGAATTGCCGTTCAATCTGTGCGAGCGCGGCATCGAGCGCCTTCTCGCGGTCCGTTCCTGCCATGGGTCCCACCCGGTTTGCTTGAGTCGATCGCTTCACGTCCATGACGCTAGCGCCTGCCACTGACAAGCGGCCCTGACGTCCTCGGCCTGTGGATAACCTGTCGGGCCTCCATCAGAATGGATGTTCGATTTTTGTGTCAACTGCGCCGCACCAACGCGGCACGCATCCGCGCGAGGGCCGACATGCCGCGCCGCCGCGTGCGCCCGTGCACCCGCAGATCGTCGGTCACGTCATAGCGCTTGATGTACGCGCCGAGGAACGCCTGCAGCGTCGCGGTCGCCGGAATCGCGATCAGCGCGCCCACCGCGCCCAGCAGCGCGGTACCCGCTATGACTGATCCGAAGGAGACGGCCGGGTGGATGTCCACCGTCCTGGCGGTGATCCTCGGCTGCAGCAGATAGTTCTCGAACTGCTGGTAGATCACGACGAAGATCAGGACCCACAGCGCGTACCAGGGGTCGATGGTGAACGCGATCAGCATCGGCAGCGCCCCGGCCAAATAGGTGCCGATGGTCGGGATGAACTGCGAGATCAGCCCCACCCAGACGGCGAGCGCCGGGGCGTAGGGCACGCCCAGTGCCTCCAGCAGGATGTAGTGGGCGACGCCGGAGATCAGCGCCATCAGCCCGCGGGAGTAGATGTAGCCGCCGGTCTTGGCGACCGCGATCTCCCAGGCGCGCAACACCTCGACCTGCCGGGTCGGCGGCAGCACCGAGCACAGCGCGCGGCGCAGCCGGGGCCCGTCGGCGGCGAAGTAGAAGGCGAACAAGGTCACCGTCAGCGTCTTGAACAACCCGCCGAGCACCTGTGCGGAGACGTCCAGCACATTGTCGGCGCTGTTCTTGACGTAGCTCTGCAGCCAGTCGGAGTGCACCAGGCTGTCCTGGATCTCCAGCCGCGACAGATGCGTGTGGAACGTGTCGTTGATCCACTTGACGACATTGTCGAGGTACTGCGGGAAGTCCTGGACCATGGTGATGATCTGATCGGCGAGCATCGAGCCGAGCAGGGTGAAGAAGCCCGCGGTGCCGATGAGGATGGCGAGAAAGACCAGCCCCGTGGCCAGCCCCCGGCGCATGCCGCGGGCGGCCATCCGGTCCACGGCCGGTTCGATCGCGAGCGCCAGGAAGAACGCGATCAGGATGTTCAGCAGAAGCCCGGTCAGCTGATCGAAGGCCCAGGTCGCAAGGCGGTAACAGGCCACCAGCGCGAGTGCGAGCACCATGGCGCGCGGCAGCCAGCGCGGCATGCGCGCGGCGGGTTGCGGGGAGTCCGAGGAGGCCCGAGCGGCGCTCGGGGTGTCGTCGGCGTCGGAGGGGAGGGTCTCTTCGGTCGGGGCCACGGAGCAAGTGTGGCCTACACCGGACGAAGAAATCTGGCCACCCCGGAAGCTGGTGCACCCGGAGCAGCCGGAGGGCCGCTCAGCGCCTGCTCTCGGGGATCTCCATCGCGGCGCAGACCGCGCGCCAGACGTCCTTGGCCTCCCAGCCGTCCGTCAGTGCCTCGTGCACCGTCCGGCCGCCGAGTTGCGACATCACATGATCGCGCGCGAAGGAGTCGGCGTACGCCTCGCCGAAGTGGTCCGCCATTCGCTGCCAGAAGTCCGTCAACCGCATGTGACCAGTATCGCGCTCCGGGGGTGCACCCAGGCGTGAGCCCCCTACCGACCGTGTTAAGCGGCCTACGGTCTGTCCATGGAACGATCCGCAAGCCTCCCCTCCCCGACCTCCCTTCCCACGCCCGGGCCCGCCGAGCCGGCTCCGCCGGCCGAGTCCTCCGCGCTCTCCCGCGCCGAGCGGTTCGTCTGGCTGACCGCCCGCGTGCTGGAGCAGCGCAGATTCGCGTATCACTTCCTGGGCGGCGGCGCCGAGGCGGTCGAGACCGCGCTGGCCGCGTATCTGGGGACCGACGGGGGCTATGGCCATGCGCTGGAGCCGGATCTGCGTGGCCCGGTGAGCCAGCCGCTGCATGCCGTGCACGCCTTACGGGTGCTCGACGGGATCGGGCGCTGCGGCGGACAGCGGGTGGAGCGGCTGTGCCGCTATCTGACGTCCGTGTCCACCCCGGACGGCGCGCTGCCCGCCTGCCACCCCTCGCTGCGCGGTTATCCGGCGGCACCCTGGGTCCCGGCGGCGGACGATGCGCGCAGTGATCTGCTGACCACCGGGCCGGTGGTGGGGCTGCTGCACCGCAACGAGGTGTGGCATGCGTGGCTCTTCCGGGCCACGGACTTCTGCTGGGCGGCGGTCGCCGCCCTGGGGGAGGGCGGCGCGACGACGCGTCCTTACGAGGTCGCGGCGGCCGTCGCCTTCCTGGACGGGGCGCCGGACCGGGCACGCGCCGAGGCGGCGGCCGAGCGGCTCGGCCGCCGGGTGCGGGAGGAGCGGCTGATCGTGCCGCCGACGGCCCCCGAGCGCGCCGAGGATCGCCCCCTGCCACCGGGGCAGGGCCCCGGTGGTGAGCCCCAGGTGCACGACGTCGCCCGTACGCCTGGCTCGCTGGCGCGCCGGTGGTTCACCGAGGCCGAGGTGGAGCGGTCCCTGGACGTGCTCGTGGCCGCGCAGCAGGAGGACGGCGGCTGGCCGCCGCCCCGGCGCCCGTGGACGCCGGGGGCCACGCTGGAGTGGCGGTCCGTGGCGACCATCGAGGCGCTGCTGACGCTGCGGGCCTACGGACGGCGGATCTGAGCGCGGGCGTCCACGGCGGTCACAGGGCCCGGACGCCGGCCGTGACGACGACGGCCACGGCGACCACCACGAGGAAGGGGGCGCGGAGCACCAGCGCGAGCGCCGCCGCCCCTACCCCGGCCGCCCTCGCGTCCAGGAGGAGATGCTGGCCGTCGCTGAAGGTCTGCTGGGCGGTGAGGGCGGCGAGCAGGGCCACGGGCAGCAGCGCGGCCAGACGCCTGACGAGCGGGCGCTCCAGGACTCCGGCGGGCACCGAGAGGCCCAGCAGCTTGACGAGATAGCAGCCCGCCGCGGTGACGCCGATGGCGATCCAGATGGTCATCGGCGCTCACCCGGCTCCGTGCCCCGCGTCATGCGCCCGTGTACCGTAAGGACGGCGGGGGCGGCGAGCGCCGCCACCAGGACCGGCACCCCGGCGGGCAGCACCGGCTGGCACAGGAGCACCAGCAGGACGCCGAGACCGGCCACGGCCCGCTCGACGGTGCCGCTGAGCATGGGGGCCAGCAGGGCGAGGAAGACGGCGGGCCCGGCGGCGTCCAGGCCCCAGGCGTCGGTGTCGCCGAGCGCGGACGCCCCCAGGGCACCGATCAGCGTGGTGAGGTTCCACAGGACGTACAGGGTCAGCCCGGTGATGGTGAAGCCGAGCCGCGCGGTGCGCCGGTCGGGCTGGGCGAGGGCGACGGCGGAGGTCTCGTCGATGACCCAGTGGGCCGCCAGGGGGCGCACCGCGCGCGGCAGCTCGAGCAGTCCGGACAGCCGCAGCCCGTAGAAGGCGTTGCGCACGCCGAGGAAGAACGCCCCGGCGGCGGCGGTGAACGGATTGCCGCCCGCCGCCAGCGCGCCCACGAGGGCGAACTGCGACGCCCCGGTGAAGACGAGCAGGCTGAGCGCGCAGGTCTGCAGCAGGCCGAGGCCGGCGCCCGCCGACGTCACCCCGAAGGCGAAGCCGGAGAGCCCCACGGCGACACCGACGCCCAAGGCGTCGCGGACAACGGCCGAATCCGCCGGAGGCGCGGCGGGATCGGTTCGCATCTCTATCTGTTCTGACACACCGCGCACGTTAGGAGAGCGCTTCGAATCCAGTCTTGTACGTTCTTGCGCGCTCCCGCCGGTAAGCACCCGGTGGCACCCCCACGATGCGGGTGAAGTGACGGTTCAGATGGGACTGGTCGGTGAAGCCGACGGCGACGGCCACCTCGGCGGGCGCGGTCCCGGCGTCCAGCAGTTGCCGTGCCCGGCGGACCCGGGCGTCGGTGAGCCAGGTGTGCGGCGGCATCCCGTTGACGGCGCGGAAGGCGCGCAGCAGGGCGAAGGGACCGGTGTCCAGCTCGGCCGCCAGCCGTTCCAGGGACGGCGGGTCCGCCATGCGCTCCTGGAGGATCGCGCGGGCACGCGCCGCCCTTCGCGCACCCGCGGTGCGCGCCGTGCGCTCGGGGAGCGGGCCGCCATGGTCGCGCAGCAGCCGGGCGAGGACGATGCGCAGCAGGCTGTCGGCGGCCAGCGCGTTGCCCTCCTCGGCGGCCCGGTGCACCGCGGTGACCAGCCGCGCGCCCTGGGGGTCGTCGACGGAGGGGACCCGGAATCCGGCCGTGCCACGAAGCGTGCTCGTCTCGGCGGCGACACCTGCGACCAGGTCCGCGGCCGGGTACAGCACGCTGTACGCCCACCCCTCGGGGGCGCCCGCCCGGCCGGTGTGCGGTACCTCCGGGTTGATGAGCGCGAGCCCGCCCGGCCCGGTGCGCTCGACGGTGCCGCGGTGGTGGAACTCCTCGACGCCCTCGGTGATCGCGGCGATCACGAAGGCCTCGTGGGTGTGCCATACGAAGGTCTTGTGGATGTAGCGGGCCCGCAGCAGATCGACGCCCGGAAGCTGGGGGTACCGCCAGTGCCGCGCGCTCTCCCGGTTGACCATGGCACCATTGTGCGCCCCGCCCGGTCCTCCTCTGACCTGCGGCTCCGTCCATTGTCAGTGGCCCGGTGCACGATGGAGGGCATGGCAGGCTCGGCGCTCGACGCATTCTCCCCGGCCACCCGCGGGTGGTTCACGGGCGCCTTCACCGCGCCCACGCCCGCGCAGGAGGGCGCGTGGCGGGCGATCGGCGAGGGCTCGGACGTCCTGGTGGTCGCCCCCACCGGCTCGGGCAAGACCCTGGCCGCCTTCCTGGCGGCGCTGGACAAGCTGGCCGGTGAGCCGCCGCCCGCCGAGGCGAAGAAGCGCTGCCGGGTGCTGTATGTCTCCCCGCTGAAGGCCCTGGCGGTGGACGTCGAGCGCAATCTCCGCAGCCCGCTGACCGGCATCCGCCAGGAGTCGGTGCGATTGGGCAGGCCCGAGCCGGAGATCCGGGTGGGCACGCGCTCGGGTGACACCCCGGCCGCCGAGCGCCGCGCCCTGGCCACCCGCCCGCCGGACATCCTCATCACCACCCCCGAGTCGCTGTTCCTGATGCTCACCTCCGCCACCCGGGAGGCCCTGCGCGGGGTGGAGACCGTGATCCTGGACGAGGTCCACGCCGTCGCGGGGACGAAGCGGGGCGCCCATCTCGCGCTGTCCCTGGAGCGCCTCGACGAGCTGCTCGATCGCCCCGCCCGGCGCATCGGCCTGTCCGCGACCGTGCGGCCGGTGGACGAGGTGGCGCGGTTCCTGTCGCCGCGGCGCAAGGTGGAGATCGTCCAGCCGCCGTCGGGCAAGGAGTTCGATCTGTCGGTGGTCGTGCCCGTGGAGGACCTGGGCGAGTTGGGCGGCTCCCCCGCCCAGGAGGGCGAGGCGGGCGAGCGGCCGTCGATCTGGCCCCATGTGGAGGAGCGGATCACCGATCTCGTCCAGGCCCATCGCTCCACCATCGTCTTCGCCAACTCCCGCCGGCTGGCCGAGCGGCTGTGCAACCGGCTGAACGAGATCGCCTACGAGCGGGCCACCGGTGAGGCCCTGCCCGAGGACCACTCCCCCGCCGAGCTGATGGCCGAGTCCGGCGCGGCCCGCGGCGCGCCCGCGCTGCTGGCCCGCGCGCACCACGGCTCGGTGTCCAAGGAGCAGCGGGCGCTGGTCGAGGAGGACCTCAAGGCCGGCCGTCTGCCCGCCGTCGTCGCCACCTCCAGCCTCGAGCTCGGCATCGACATGGGCGCGGTCGACCTGGTCGTCCAGGTCGAGTCACCCCCCTCGGTGGCCTCCGGTCTGCAGCGGGTGGGCCGGGCCGGCCACCAGGTGGGCGCGGTCTCCACCGGCGTCGTCTTCCCGAAGTACCGCGGCGATCTGGTGCAGGCCGCGGTGGTCACCGAGCGGATGCGCGAGGGGGCCATCGAATCGCTGCGGGTGCCCGCCAACCCGCTGGACGTGCTCGCCCAGCAGCTGATCGCCATCACCGCCATGGACACCTGGGACGTGGACGAGCTCCTGGCCCTGATCCGCCGCGCCGCGCCGTTCGCCTCGCTCCCGGAGTCGGCGTACACCTCGGTCCTCGACATGCTCGCGGGCCGCTACCCCTCCGACGCCTTCGCGGAGCTGCGGCCGCGCCTGGTGTGGGACCGCGTCGCCCATACGGTCACGGGCCGCCCCGGGGCGCAGCGGCTGGCGGTGACCTCCGGCGGCACCATCCCCGACCGCGGGCTCTTCGGCGTCTTCCTGGCCGGCGCCGACCCCAAGAAGGGCGGCGGCAGGGTCGGCGAGCTCGACGAGGAGATGGTCTACGAGTCGCGGGTGGGCGATGTGTTCACCCTGGGCACCACCTCCTGGCGAATCGAGGACATCACCCGCGACCGGGTCCTGGTCTCCCCCGCCCCCGGCGTCCCCGGCCGGCTGCCCTTCTGGAAGGGCGATCAGCTCGGCCGCCCCCTGGAGCTTGGCCGTGCCCTGGGCGCGTTCCTGCGCGAGGTCGGCGCGCTGCAGCCCGAGGACGCCCGCCTGCGGCTGCTGGCCGCCGGTCTGGACGCCTGGGCCGCCGAGAACGTCATCGGGTATCTGGACGAGCAGCGCCGTGCCTGCGGGCATGTGCCGGACGACCGCACGATCGTGGTGGAGCGGTTCCGCGACGAGCTGGGCGACTGGCGGGTGGTGGTCCACTCCCCCTTCGGCGCGCAGGTCCACGCCCCCTGGGCACTCGCCCTGGGCTCCCGCCTCTCCGAGCGGTACGGCATCGACGCCCAGGTCATGCACGCCGACGACGGCATCGTGCTGCGGCTGCCCGACGCCGATCTGATGGGGCTCGACCTCCTCGACGCCGACCCGATGCGCCAGGGCGTGGAGTACGACACCGATCAGTCCCCGGTGGGCGCGGCCGATGTCGCGTTCGACAAGGGCGAGATCAACCAGATCGTCACCGACCAGGTCGGCGGTTCGGCGCTGTTCGCCTCCCGGTTCCGTGAATGTGCCGCCCGCGCGCTGCTGTTGCCCCGACGCGACCCCGGCAAGCGCACCCCGCTGTGGCAGCAGCGCCAGCGCGCCGCCCAGCTCCTTCAGGTGGCGAGTGAGTTCGGTTCCTTCCCGATCGTCCTCGAAGCCGTCCGCGAATGCCTCCAGGACGTCTTCGACGTCCCCGGCCTCACCGACCTGATGGGCGACATCGAGGCCCGCCGGGTCCGGCTGGTGGAGGTGACGACCCCCGAGCCGTCCCCCTTTGCCCGCTCGCTGCTCTTCGGCTATGTGGCGCAGTTCCTCTACGAGGGCGACTCCCCGCTCGCCGAGCGCCGCGCCGCAGCCCTCTCCCTCGACGCACGGCTGCTGGCCGAGCTCCTGGGCCAGGCCGAGCTGCGCGAGCTGCTCGACGCCGACGTCCTGGCCGAGCTGGAGCACGAGCTGCAGTGGCTCACCGAGGACCGCCGGATCAAGGATGCCGAGGGCGTCGCCGACGTCCTGCGGCTGCTCGGCCCGCTCACCGCCGCCGAGTTGGCCGAGCGCGGTGCCGAGCCCGGGTGGGCCGAGGACCTGGCCGGGGCCCGGCGCGCCATCCGGGTCCGGATCGCGGGCGAGGACCACTGGGCGGCGGTGGAGGACGCGGGGCGGCTGCGGGACGCGCTCGGCACGGCGCTGCCGGTCGGCGTCCCCGAGGCGTTCACCGAACCGGTCAAGGACCCCCTGGGCGATCTGCTGGCCCGCTTTGCCCGGACCCACGGCCCGTTCACCTCGGCGCAGGCCGCCGCCCGCTTCGGCCTCGGCGTGGCCGTCACGGAGGGCGCCCTGCACCGCCTGGCCGCCGACGGCCGCGTCGTCCAGGGCGAATTCCATCCCTCGGGCATCGGCCAGGAGTGGTGCGACGCCGCCGTGCTGCGCCGGCTGCGGCGCCGCTCCCTGGCCGCGCTGCGCCATGAGCTGGAGCCCGTGCCGCCCTCGGCTCTCGCCGCGTTCCTCCCGCAGTGGCAGCATCTGGGCACCCACAGCCTGCGCGGTATCGACGGGCTGGTGCGTGCGATCGAGCAGCTTCAGGGCGCGCCCGTGCCCGCCTCCGCCCTGGAGAAGCTGGTTCTGCCGTCCCGGGTGAGCGATTACTCCCCCACGATGCTCGACGAGCTCGCCGCCTCCGGGGAGGTCGTCTGGGCCGGGGCGGGAGCGCTGCCGGGGAAGGACGGCTGGGTCACCCTGCACCTGGCCGACACCGCCCCGCTGCTCCTCCACACCCCGCACCCCCTTGAGGCGGGCCCCCTCCACCAGGCCCTCCTCGACTCCCTGGCCGGGGGGTACGGGCTGTTCTTCCGCCAGATCGCCGAGCAGGCCCGCGCCGCCGGGCACGAGTTCCAGGATCCCCAGCTCGCCGAGGCCCTGTGGGACCTGGTCTGGTCCGGCCGGGTCACCGGTGACACCCTCGCCCCGCTGCGCTCCCTGCTGGGCTCGGGCCGTACGGCGGGCTCCACCGCCCACCGCGCCAAGCGCACGGTCCCCCGAGGGCGCTACGGCGGCCTTACGGGCCGCACCGGCCGCCCCACGGCATCGCGCAACGGCCCGCCCACCGTCGCCGGGCGCTGGTCCCTGCTGCCGGAGCGCGAGCCCGAGCCCACCCACCGTGCCCACGCCCTGGCCCGCACCCTGCTCGACCGGCACGGCGTGGTCACCCGCGGAGCGGTCGCCGCCGAGGGGGTCGAGGGCGGTTTCTCCGCCGCCTATCGGGTGCTGTCCGCGTTCGAGGAGACCGGCCAGGCGCGCCGCGGCTATGTGGTCGAGGGTCTCGGCGCCGCCCAGTTCGCGATGGACGGTGCGGTGGACCGGCTGCGCGCGGTCAGCACGGCCCGCGACCGCACGGCGGCCCCCGCCTTCGACGGACAGCGGGGGCAGTCCCGGCGCGCCTTCGTGCTCGCCTCGGCCGACCCCGCCAATGCCTACGGCGCCGCGCTCCCCTGGCCCGATCCGCCCGCGGACGCGGGCCACCGGCCGGGCCGTAAGGCGGGAGCGATGGTGGTGCTCGTCGACGGAGAGCTGGCGCTCTACATGGAGCGGGGCGGCAAGACCCTGCTCGCCTGGCCCTCGGGCGAGGCCGAGGCCGCCTCCCCCGAGGACGACGTCCGGCTGTGGACGGCGGTGGAGTCGCTGGCCGAGTCCGCCCGCGCGGGTGCGCTCGGCTCCGTCACCGTCGAGCGCGTCAACGGCGTCCAGGCGCTCTCGTCCCCGATCGGCAAGCTCCTGGAATCAGCGGGCTTCCACCCGACCCCGCGGGGCTTCCGGCTGCGTCCCTGATCGCCAGCGCCCTCGGCGCCCCCGACTCCCTCACCCCACATGGCGTTCTCACCCCACGTGGGGTCCTTGCTCCCGCTGGCGATCTTGATCCAACGGGGACTCCGCACCGGACGGAGGCTGAGCGCTCCCACCTGTCCGCCCCCGCGGGCATCATGGATGCCATGCCCGAAGGAGACACCGTCTGGCAGACCGCACAGCGCCTGCACCAGGCCCTTGCCGGTTCTCCGCTCACCCGCAGTGATCTGCGCGTCCCCCGCCTGGCGACCGTCGACCTCACCGGCCGCCACGTCCTCGAGGTCGTGCCGCGCGGCAAACATCTGCTGACCCGTGTCGAGGGCGGGCTGACCCTCCACTCCCATCTGCGGATGGACGGATCCTGGCAGGTGTACGGGCCGGGCGAGCGATGGCGTGGCGGCCCGCACCACCAGATCCGGGCCATCCTCGCCACCGCTGCCCGCACCGCCGTCGGCTACCGCCTCCCCGTCCTCGAACTGCTCCGCACCGGAGACGAGGACCGGGTCGTCGGCCATCTCGGCCCCGATCTCCTCGGCCCCGACTGGGATCCGGACGAGGCGCTGCGCCGGCTGCTCGCCGATCCGTCCCGGCCCCTGGGCGAAGCGCTGCTGGACCAGCGGAACCTCGCCGGGATCGGCAATGTCTACAAGTCCGAGCTGTGCTTTGTACTGCGTGTCTCGCCCTGGCTGCCGATCGGTGAGGTGTCCTCCCCCGAGCGGCTGGTGGCCCACGCCAAAAAGCTTCTGGAGGCCAACAGGAACCGGCGCGCCCGAGTCACCACGGCCGAGCCGCGCCCCGACCGCCGACTGTGGGTGTACGGGCGCCCGGGGCGGCCCTGTCTGCGCTGCGGTACGCCGGTGCGCGCCGCCGACCAGGGCCGTGCAGGTCAGGAGCGCTCGACCTTCTGGTGCCCGAGCTGCCAGGCGGAACCGCAGGGGCCCGCCCCGTCCTGACGCGGAGGGCCTCCCCTGCGGGCGCCGGGAGGGCCTCCCCCACGGGCGCCGCCCCTTCTGGGCGAGGGGCCACAGTGCACCGGCAGCAGGCTCAGCCCCCAGCCGCCGACCGCTAACGCCCCCTCCACCGGCCCGGCCTCTCCCGGCTGTATCGCCAGCCGCAGCACGGACCACCACCAGACACCGCCCAGAGCGAGCGCGAGCACCCACCGGACCGGCCTGAGGCCCTGGGCGTCAGCCCCTCCGACGGCTGCCATGACTGCCTCCTTCGGCGACGCTAGACGCCTGTTCGCATAGGGCGGGAGGGCGCACAGGAAGCACGTCGGCGCGTGTCGGACACTCGCGATCCCCCCAGTGTGCCCAGCCGGGCCAAACCGCGCACCCAGAGCGGGCCGCCGAGCCGAGACACCAGGTCGAAGGGGCAGAAAAGAAGATCGCCCGGCGTCGGGCGGGCCGACCACCACGGTCGCCCGCCCCAAAGCCGGGCTGTCACCCGCCCCGGCGCCCAGTCGGCCTCAGCTCGCCCGAGGCCCGGGCCAGCGCCTCAACCTTCAACCAGCACCTCAGCCGACGCCTCCTCCGGCGCCTCGGGCCCGCCCGGGCCCGGGTCAGCGCCTCAGGCTCGATGGCCGCCGTTCTCGGCCTGGAACATCCAGTGATGCTTCTCCAGGTCACGGGTGAGCTCGATGAGAATGTCCTGGGTCACCGGATCCGGTTCATCGGTCGCGCGGATCCGCTCCCGCATGCGCGTGATCACCGCTCCAAGGGCGTCCACGAGCGTCGTAATGGCCTGGGTGTCATCGGTCCAGCCGTCCTTGACCGTGGCCACACCGCTGGTCGCGGCGACCGTCTGAGCCCGTCCGTCCGGCGCCACCCCGAGCGCCGAGGCCCGCTCCGCCACCGTGTCGGCATGCTCCCTGGTCGTCGCCACGACCTCGTCGAGCTGCAAATGGATCGTGCGGAATCGCGGGCCCACGACCGTCCAGTGGATCTGCTTGCCCACCAGATGGAGGTCGACGAGATCGACGAGGGCGCCTTGCAGCGCGTCAGCGACGACCTTGAGGTGTTCCTCCGGCAGCGGGCTCCTCACCACAGACATCCGGTTCCTCCTGTTCGACCGTTTGGCCCCTCTTGATTACCTCTCTCCATGTGGGGTGACCCGAATCCGGCCGGACAAACATCGAGGCCCCGGCCGGTATGGCTACCGGCCGGGGCCTCGAAGAGCTCTGGTCAGGCCCTCAGGCCGCCACCACGTCCACGGCTTCCTTGGGCGACTTGATGGTCACCCGCTCCTCCGGAACGCCTGTCACGGACGTCACAGAGACGGGATTGAGCACGGGCCGCATGGGCGCCGGGACCTTCTCGGTGGTCGACGCGGCCGACTCGGCCAGTTCGGCGAGCGACAGCTCGTCGCTGACCTCGCGCATGACTTGCGACATCCGTACCTCAAGGGCGTCGCAGATCGCCGACAGCAGCTCGGATGAGGCTTCCTTCTGGCCGCGCTCGACCTCTGACAGATAGCCGAGCGACACCCGGGCGGAGGAGGAAACCTCGCGCAGAGTACGGCCCTGGCGCTGGCGCTGCCGGCGCAGCACGTCACCCAGCAGGCGACGGAGCAGAATCATCGCTGGCTCCCTCCTCGGACCTCGGATCCGGATCCTTCACGCCCCACCGTACCGCCTCGGGCTGCGCCCGTGCGGGGAGCGATGTCGTGTTCACTCAGGGCTGCAAACATCAAAACTCGTCGTGTTGTTCCGTATCCTTTGCCCCTGCTGTCGCGATCAATTCGCTGAACAGCAGCTTGACTGCGGCGCGGACGCTCTGTCCGCGAATTCCGGCACGGTCTCCTTCGAGCCGCAGCGCTGCCGCGGCCACCGCCTCCGAGGGCCCCGCGACCGCCACATGAACGGTGCCCACGGGCTGGCCGTCCTGCGGTGTGGGACCGGCCACACCGGTGGTGGCCACGCCCCAGTCCGCGCCCAGCGCACGCCGTACGCCGCGGGCCATCTGCCGGGCCACCTCGGCGTCGACCGCGCCGCGCTCGGCCAGCAGTGCCCCGTCCACGCCCAGCAGCTCGTGCTTGAGGTCGGTGGCGTACGCCGTCACCGAGCCCCGGAAGGAACGGGAGGCGCCGTCCACCGCGGTCAGCTCGGCCGCCACCAGACCGCCGGTGAGCGATTCGGCGACGGCCAGGGTCTGCCCGCGCCGCTCCAGCAGCGCCAGCACCTCGGCCGCCGTCCCGTCGCCGCTCACCTCGTGGCCTCCTCCGTCGCCCGGCCCGCCCGGCGCAGCACGATCGCCTGCCGGACGTAGTCGAGGCCGGTGACCACGGTAAGGATCACGGCCACGGCCATCACCCAGAACCGCAGCGTGGCCAGCGGCCCGGTGAGCGCCAAGATGTACATCCCGACGGCGGTGCCCTGCGCGAGCGTCTTCAGCTTTCCGCCCCGGCTGGCCGGAATGACCCCGATCCGGATCACCCAGAACCGCATGAGTGTGATTCCGATCTCACGGAAGAGGATCACCCCCGTCACCCACCAGGGGAGGTCGGACAGGGCCGACAGACAGATCAGCGCCGCGCCCATGATCGCCTTGTCCGCGATCGGATCGGCGATCTTCCCGAAGTCGGTGACCAGGTTGTACCGGCGGGCCAGATGACCGTCGAAGAGATCGGTGATCATCGCGATGGCGAACGCCGCCCACGCGACGGAGCGCCACGCCGGGTCGTACCCGCCATTGTGCAGCATCAACAACACAAACCCGGGCACCAGGAGCAGCCGCACCATGGTGAGGATATTGGCGATGTTCCACAAACCGGCGGGCCTGACAGCGGCCGCCGGACGGCGGTGACCTCCCGCGGCGGAGGCCGGGACACCCGTCATCTGTCCGCCTTCCCAGTGGGCTCGCCGGCACCCTGCCGCTCCAGCGGCTCAAGCGGCTCCGCGACGAGGTCCACTCCCTCCGTCGCGATCACCTTCGCTTCGACCATACGGCCCACCTCCGGCTCCCCGTCGGTGCTGAGCAGCGTCTGGCCGTCGGTCTCCGGCGCCTGGTGGGCGCCACGGCCCAGGACTGCCCCGGTGTCGTCGATCTCCTCCACCATCACCTCGACGACCTCGCCGAGCCGCTCCTCCGCCCGCTGGGCGGTCAGCTCCTCCGCGAGCCGCGAGACGCGCTCCAGGCGCTCGGCGACCACCTCGGGGTCCACCTTGTTCTCGTAACCGGCGGCCTCGGTACCGTCCTCGTCCGAGTACCCGAAGACGCCGATGGCGTCCAGCCGCGCCTCACTGAGGAAGCGCTCCAGCTCGGCCAGGTCGTCCTCGGTCTCGCCGGGGAAGCCAACGATGAAGTTCGACCGGGCACCGGCCTGGGGCGCCTTGCCTCTGATCGTCTCGAGCAGCTCCAGGAACCGGTCGGTGTCGCCGAAGCGGCGCATGGCGCGCAGCACCCCGGGCGCCGAGTGCTGGAAGGACAGATCGAAGTAGGGCGCGACCTTCTCGGTCGAGGTGAGCACGTCGATCAGCCCGGGGCGCATCTCGGCGGGCTGCAGATAGCTGACCCGGATCCGCTCGATGCCGTCCACCGCGGCCAGCTCCGGCAGCAGCGTCTCCAGCAGCCGGATGTCCCCGAGGTCCTTGCCGTACGAGGTGTTGTTCTCGGAGACCAGCATGATCTCCTTCACCCCCTGCTCGGCCAGCCAGCGGGTCTCGCCCAGCACATCGGAGGGGCGGCGCGAGATGAAGGAGCCGCGGAAGGACGGGATGGCGCAGAACGAGCAGCGCCGGTCGCAGCCGGAGGCCAGCTTCACCGAGGCGACCGGGCTGCTGTCCAGTCTGCGGCGCAGCGGGGCCCGCGGCCCGGAGGCCGGGGCCACCCCCTCGGGCAGATCCTCGGGCGCGGTGTCCTGGGCGTGGCCGGGCAGCGCCACCGAGGCGGCGTCCTGCCGCTCGGCGGGGCTGATCGGCAGCAGCTTGCGGCGGTCGCGAGGGGTGTGGGAGGCGTGGACGCCACCGGCGAGGATGGTTCGCAGCCGGTCGGAGATGTCGGCGTAGTCGTCGAAGCCGAGCACCCCGTCGGCCTCGGGCAGCGCCTCCGCGAGCTCCTTGCCGTACCGCTCGGCCATGCAGCCGACGGCCACCACGGCCTGGGTGCGGCCGTGGTCCTTCAGGTCGTTCGCCTCCAGCAGGGCGTCGACCGAGTCCTTCTTGGCGGCCTCCACGAAGCCGCAGGTGTTGACGACGGCGACGTCCGCCTCGGTGGCTTCCTCGACGAGCTCCCAGCCGTCCGCCGCCAAGCGGCCTGCGAGCTCCTCCGAGTCCACCTCGTTACGGGCGCAGCCAAGGGTGACAAGGGCGACAGTGCGGCGTTCGGGCATGGGGTCAGACTACTTCGTCCCCACGACAGCCCCGCTGGCAGGGCTCCCGATCTTGCGGTGGCTCAGCCCGCCTCGGGGTCTCCCTTGGTGTAGCTCAGCCGCTGGACGGCCCCGCTGGTGCCCACGTTCTTCACTTCCTTGCCGTTCACGAACAGCTTGATCGCACCGGCGTTGCCCAACACCAGGTCGATGCGCCTGCTGTCGCTGAAGGTCTTGGAGTCGCCCTCGCGCAGCACGCCCTCCTCGATCAGCCGGCCGTTGTGATCCTGGGCGGAGACCCAGCTCTGGCCGCCCTCGGCGGTCAGCTTGACGGTGACCTTGTCCGCCGGGACGCCCGCGATGGCGCTGTCGGACGGGTTGGGCTTGTTCGGGGTGGCGGGCTTGGAGGGGGCGGCGCTGTTGGTGGGCGCGGACGCGCTGGGCTTGGGCGAGGCGGGATCGTCGGCGACCGTCGAGCCGTCGCCGTTGCCGCCCCTGAAAAGAGTGAAGCCCACGAATCCGACGACGGCGACGATCGCCGCGACCATCGCGGCCGTCCAGTTGGGGCGCCGGGGCTCGGGGCGGATCCGCTCGGCCTCGAACAGCGGCGCCGGTGCGGTCGGCGTGGGCCGGCCGCCGTGTTCGGCGTCGAACTGTGCGATCAGGGACTCCGGATCGCAGCCCACGGCGCGCGCGAGCACACGGATGTGTCCGCGGGCGTAGACATCGCCGCCACAGCGCGAGAAATCGTCCTGCTCGATGCCCCGCACGATGGGGGTGCGCACCCGGGTGGAGGAACTGACCTCTTCGACGGTCAGCCCCGCGGAGATACGGGCCTGCTGGAGGGCGCGACCGATGGAAACCCGGTCGTCTTCGGGGAGTTGCCGTCTTCGGGAAGGTTGCCGATGGACACGGGGGCGCCTTTCGAGCGTGAGCCACCTGCCGGGGGTTCAGTCTAGGGGTGGGGCGAAAGGGTCGGGCAAGCGGGAGGACGGAGTTTGTCCGCCATCGGGATTGCCGTTCGATCACGATTCTGGGGTCTCACTCCGCCACCTCCCTCAACTTGACGTTTCGGTAGGGGAAACGGTTGCCCGCCAAACCCTTATGAGTGAGCCTTACCGCGGATCACGTCGAGCACGCCATCCAATTCATCCGGCTTGACGAGCACATCGCGCGCCTTGGATCCCTCGCTCGGGCCGACCACGCCCCGCGACTCCATGAGATCCATCAGCCGCCCCGCCTTGGCGAAACCCACCCGCAGCTTGCGCTGCAGCATCGAGGTCGAGCCGAACTGGGTGGAAACCACCAGCTCAGCGGCCTGGCAGAGCAGATCGAGATCATCGCCGATCTCCTCGTCGATCTCCTTCTTCTTCGACGAGCCGACCGTCACGTCCTCGCGGAAGACCGGTGCCATCTGCGCCTTGCAGTGCGCGACGACCGCCTCGACCTCGGCCTCGGTGACATAGGCGCCCTGCATCCGGGTGGGTTTGTTCGCTCCCATCGGCAGAAAGAGGCCGTCGCCCTTGCCGATCAGCTTCTCGGCGCCGGGCTGGTCCAGGATGACGCGGCTGTCGGCCAGCGAGGAGGTGGCGAAGGCGAGCCGTGAGGGCACATTGGCCTTGATCAGACCGGTGACGACGTCCACGGAGGGCCGCTGGGTGGCCAGCACCAGGTGGATACCGGCCGCGCGTGCCAGCTGTGTGATCCGCACGATCGAGTCCTCGACATCCCGCGGTGCGACCATCATCAAATCGGCCAGCTCGTCGACGATCACCAGCAGATACGGATAGGGCTTGAGCTCCCGCTCGCTCCCCTCGGGCTCCTTCACCTTCCCCTTGCGGACCGCCGCGTTGAAGTCGTCGATATGGCGGAAGCCGTACGCCGCTAGGTCGTCATAGCGAAGATCCATCTCCCGCACGACCCACTGGAGCGCCTCCGCGGCGCGCTTGGGGTTGGTGATGATCGGTGTGATCAGATGCGGAATGCCCTCGTAGGCGGTCAGCTCCACCCGCTTGGGGTCGACCAGCACCATCCGCACATCGTCCGGAGTGGCCCGGGCCATGACCGACGTGATCAGGCAGTTGATGCAGGACGACTTGCCGGAACCGGTCGCGCCCGCCACCAGCACATGCGGCATGGTGGCCAGATTGGCCGCCACATAGCCGCCCTCGACGTCCTTGCCCAGCCCGACGAGCATCGGATGGTCGTCGCCGACGGAGTCCGCCGAGCGCAGCACATCGCCCAGGTTGACCATCTCGCGGTCGCTGTTGGGGATTTCGATGCCCACGGCCGACTTGCCGGGGATCGGGCTGATGATCCGCACATCGGGGCTGGCGACCGCGTAGGCGATGTTCTTGGTCAGCGCGGTGATCCGCTCGACCTTGACGGCCGGGCCCAGTTCCACCACGTAGCGGGTGACCGTCGGGCCGCGGGTGAAACCGGTGACGGCGGCGTCCACCTTGAACTCCGTGAACACCTTCGTCAGCGAGTCCACGACGGCGTCGTTGGCCGCGCTGCGGGTCTTGCCGGGACCGCCGCGCTCCAGCAGCTCGAGCGAGGGCAGGGAGTAGGTGATGTCGCCGGAGAGCTGCAGCTGCTCGGCGCGCGGCGGCAGCGGCTCGCTCGTCTCGGTCACGGGCCGGGTGAGGTCGGGGACCTGGGCCGGGTCCGCCTCGCCGGCTCCGTCCGTACGGCCCTTCCCGGCCGCGGCCTTGCCCCTGGCGCCGCCCTTCCCGGAGTCCTTGTCGGCGTCGCGCGCGACCGGCACCCCGCCGCTCGCGGCCCCGTCCTCACGCTCGCCCGAAATCCCGCTGCTGAGCCCGGCGACGAGCGGCGAGGGCTGCACACCGTGCAGCACGGCCCCGTCCAGCGAGGCGGCGGCCGCGGCCGCCACGTCCACGGCGTCCATGGGCCGGTCCAGCGGCTGCCCCGCGGACGACGAGCGGCGCGAGCGCCGGCGCTTGCGCAGCGCCTCCTCCTCGGCCCGCTCCGGGCCTCCGGCACCGTCCGGGTCCTCTTTGGCGAGCGAGGTCCTGCGAGCGCCTCTGGCGGGCGTCTCGCGCCATTCGTCGGCGTACTCCCCCGCGTCGTACCCGGCCTCCGACCCGTACGCGTCCTCGTCGTCCCGCACCAGGCCGAGCCGGACGCCGAGCTGCCGCAGCCGCTGCGGAATGGCGGCGACCGGCGTCGCGGTGACCACCAGCAGCCCGAAGACGGTGAGCAGCACCAGCAGCGGTACGGCCAGCACGTCGCCCATCAGGTAGATCAGCGGCCGGGACACGGCCCAGCCGATCAGGCCGCCCGCGTCCTGTATCGCCTCGGTGCCCTGACCGCGCCCCGGGGCGCCGCAGGCGATGTGGACCTGCCCCAGGACGCCGATGACGAGCGCCGAGAGCCCGATGACGATCCGTCCGTTGGCCTCCGGCCGCTCCGGGTGGAGGATCAGCCGGGCGGCGATGGTGCCCAGCAGTATCGGCACCACCAGGTCGAGACGGCCGAAGGCGCCGGTGACCAGCATCTCGACCAGACTGCCGACCGGCCCGTCCAGATTGGACCAGGTGCCCGCCGCGACGATCAGGGCGAGGGCGAGCAGCAGCAGGGCGCTGCCGTCCTTACGGTGGGCGGGGTCGAGTCCCTTGGCGCCGCGTCCTATGCCGCGGAACATCGCCGCGACGGCGCGCGCCATGCCCATCCACACGGCGCGCACGGCGCGGTACACGCCGCTGGTGGGATTTGGCGCGGGAGGCGGCGCCACCTTCTTCGCGGGCGCGGCGGCCTTCTTGGCGGGTGCCCTCTTCGCGGGCGCCTTCTTGGCGGGCGCCTTCTTGGCGGGCGCCTTCTTGGCGGCCGCCTTCTTGGCGGCCGCCTTCTTCGCAGCGCCTCCGGACTGCCCGGCGCGCTTCTTCGAGGCGCCCGCCGTGCTCTGGGAACCCTTGCCGGACGTACGAGAGGCCATGGAGGCGAGATTACCCGCGTCCGCCGTACGGAGCACGCATGGCGGGGGTATCAAGCGCCACAGACGTCACACCGGTGCCGCTGCACCGTCGAGACGGCGAGGCGGCCGTGACGGCGCGTCAAAGTGCGGGTGACCCATCGGCGATGACCGACCGACGGTGACGGTGGGGTGACCGCTCAGTTCTGCGAGGGGACCTGGCCGGCCCCGCTGCCCGCGCCCGGCTCCAGCGCGTCCAGCGCCCGCCGCAGTCCGGTCAGCTTGCGCTCCAGATGGGCCGCGGTGGCCACGGCGGCCGCATCGGCCGACTCGTCCAGCTGCTTGGAGAGCGCCTCGGCCTGCTCCTCGACGGCGGCGAGCCTCGCGGACAGCTCGGCGAGCAGCCCAGCCGACTCCTTGGCCTCACCGGCGGCGGGCTGACCGCCCTCCAACTGCAGCCGCAGCAGCGACGCCTGCTCCCGCAGCTGGCAGTTCTTCATATACAGATCCACGAAGACCGAGACCTTGGCTCTGAGCACCCAGGGGTCGAAGGGCTTGGAGATGTAGTCCACCGCACCGGCCGCATAGCCCCGGAAGGTGTGGTGGGGGCCGTGGTTGATCGCCGTGAGGAAAATGATCGGGATGTCGCGGGTCCGCTCCCGGCGCTTGATGTGCGCCGCGGTCTCGAATCCGTCCATGCCCGGCATCTGGACGTCCAGCAAAATCACCGCGAAGTCGTCCGTCAGCAGCGCCTTGAGCGCTTCCTCCCCTGACGATGCCCGCACCAGGGTCTGATCGAGCGCGGAGAGAATGGCCTCCAGCGCCAGCAGATTCTCCGGCCGGTCATCGACCAGGAGGATCTTGGCCTTCTGCACCATGCCCCGTCCTCCTCGTCCCGGCTTGGGGTCTCCCCAGCTCGAAGAGCTGAGGGAAGCACCGGGCGCCGCCCCAGGGGACGACTCCCTTGCGCCGCCCGTCCTTGTGCCGGTCATGGTAGCCGCACCCCGCTGTTCGCCACACCCTGTCACCGCGATGTCACTGTGCACGTAGCAGAAACGCGGTGGGAGACCAGAAGGTTCCCCGAATACCGCGTTCCCACACGTGTTCGGCGACACTCAGTCAACACCACGGCCGGCCCGAGCGTGCCCCGGGTCACTCAGTCGACATCCAGTGCTCCATCACGGTAAGGAGATGATCGGTGTCGACCGGCTTGGTGACGTAGTCCGACGCGCCCGCTTCGATGCTCTTCTCCCGGTCGCCCTTCATCGCCTTCGCGGTGAGGGCGATGATCGGCAGCCCGGCGAACTGGGGCATCCTGCGGATCGCGGCCGTCGTGGCGTAGCCGTCCATCTCCGGCATCATGATGTCCATCAGGACGAGCACGACATCGTCGTGCTGCTCCAGGACCTCGATGCCCTCCCGGCCGTTCTCCGCGTACAGGACCTGCAGCCCGTGCTGCTCCAGCACGCTGGTCAGCGCGAAGACATTACGGATGTCGTCGTCGACGATCAGCACCTTCTCGCCGTGGAAGCCACCCACCGGCTCCGGGGCCACCAGATCCTGGCCGCCCAGCAGCCACGGCTCGGGGGCCTGCGACTGCCGCCCCGGGCGGCGGCCGGACGACCGGGCGCTCAGCTCCGCCTGCGGCGGTACCTGCTCCCCGTCGGCCCGCGACGCCTCCTGCTCGGCCCGCTGACGCCGCCGGAACAGCCCGGAGCCGCCACGGCCGCGCGCCGCCGAGGAAGCGCCGGAGGCGTCCTGTGCGCCCTCCTGCTCCGCCCCGGCCCCGTTCTCCGCGGTCTCCTCCGCGCCGCTGGGGAGCGCCGCGAGTGCCAGCGGGCCCGGCCCCGAGCTGCTCGGGGCGAGCTGCGGGTAGCCCTGGGGCGGCAGCTCGCTGGGGTGCAGAGGCAGATAGAGCGTGAAGGTCGAGCCGCGGCCCGGTTCGCTGGCCGCGTGGATCTCGCCGCCGAGCAGCCGGGCGATCTCCCGGCTGATGGACAGGCCGAGTCCGGTGCCGCCGTACTTCCGGCTGGTGGTGCCGTCGGCCTGCTTGAACGCCTCGAAGATCACCCGCATCTTGCTGGCCGCGATGCCGATACCGGTATCGGTGACCGAGAAGGCGATCATGTCGGCGTCCGCGTCGCGCAGGGCGCCGTGCTCCAGCAGCTGCTCCCGGATGGCGTGCGGCACATCCGCGCCCGCCGGCCGGATGACCAGCTCCACGGCGCCGCTGTCGGTGAACTTCACCGCGTTGGACAGCAGGTTGCGCAGCACCTGCAGCAGCCGCTGCTCGTCGGTGTGCAGCGTCGCCGGAAGCTCCGGCGACACCCTTACGGAGAAGTCCAGGCCCTTTTCTGCGGTCAGCGGCCGGAAGGTGGCCTCCACATAGTCGACGAGCTGCACCAGGGCGATACGGGTCGGGCTGACGTCCATCTTGCCCGCCTCGACCTTCGACAGGTCCAGGATGTCGTTGATCAGCTGCAGCAGGTCCGAGCCCGCGCCGTGGATGGTCTCGGCGAACTCCACCTGCTTCGGCGAGAGATTGCCGTCGGCGTTGTCGGCGAGCAGCTTCGCCAGGATCAGCAGGGAGTTGAGCGGTGTGCGCAGCTCATGCGACATGTTCGCCAGGAACTCGCTCTTGTAGCGCATCGAGACCGCGAGCTGCTCGGCGCGCTCCTCGAGCACCTGCCGGGCTTCCTCGATCTCGGTGTTCTTGACCTCGATGTCGCGGTTCTGGCGGGCCAGCCGCTCGGACTTCTCCTCCAGCTCCGCGTTGGACGCCTGGAGGGCCTTCTGCCGGTTCTCCAGCTCTGCGGACCGCTCGCGCAGCTGCTCGGTCAGCTCCTGCGACTGCTTCAGCAGCACCTCGGTCTTGGTGTTGACGCTGATGGTGTTGACGCTGGTGCCGATCATCTCGGCGATCTGGTTGAGGAAGTCCTTCTGGATCTGGGCGAAGGGCTGGAACGAGGCCAGCTCGATCACGCCCAGCAGCTGCCCCTCGAAGAGCACCGGCAACACGATCACATGGGCCGGAGCCGCCTCGCCGAGCCCCGAGGCGATCTTGAGATAGCCCGGTGGCACGTTCTCCACCAGGATCGGGCGCTTCTCCTCGGCGACCGTGCCGATCAGCGTCTCCCCGGCCTTGAAGCGCGTGGGCATCGAGCCGAGGGTGTAGCCGTAAGAGCCGACCAGCAGCAGTTCGTAGCCGTCGTCGGAGGTGCTGTCCGCGACCACCTCGGTGCCCTCGCCCGGCGGTACGGCCAGGAAGAACGCGCCGTGCTGGGCGGAGACCACCGGGGTCAGCTCGCTCATGATCAGCCGGGCGACGTCCTCCAGGTCGCGCCGTCCCTGCATCAGACCGGAGATCCGGGCGAGGTTGCCCTTGAGCCAGTCCTGCTCCTTGTTGGCGAGCGTCGTCTCGCGCAGGTTGGCGATCATGGTGTTGATGTGGTCCTGGAGGACCTGGATCTCGCCCGAGGCGTCCACATCGATCTTGAGGTTGAGATCGCCGCGGGTCACCGCGGTGGCGACCTCGGCGATGGCGCGCACCTGACGGGTCAGGTTGCCGGCCATCTCGTTCACCGATTCGGTCAGGTCCTTCCAGGTGCCGGCCACGTCCCGCACCCGCGCCTGGCCGCCCAGCTGCCCCTCGGTGCCCACCTCGCGGGCCACCCGGGTCACCTGGTCGGCGAACGAGGAGAGCTGGTCCACCATCGTGTTGATGGTCGTCTTCAGCTCGAGGATCTCGCCGCGCGCCTCGATGTCGATCTTCTTGGTCAGATCACCCTGGGCGATGGCCGTGGTGACCATCGCGATGTTGCGGACCTGTCCGGTCAGGTTGGACGCCATCGAGTTCACGGACTCGGTGAGGTCCTTCCACGTCCCCGAGACGCCGGGCACCCGCGCCTGGCCGCCCAGGATGCCGTCCGTGCCCACCTCACGGGCCACGCGGGTGACCTCGTCGGCGAACGAGGACAGCGTCGTCACCATCGTGTTGACGGTGTCGGCCAGCGCCGCGACCTCGCCGCGCGCCTCGACGGTCACCTTCTTCGTCAGATCACCGTTGGCGACCGCGGCCGAGACCTGCGAAATGTTCCGCACCTGGATGGTCAGATTGTTGGCCATCAGGTTGACGTTGTTGCTCAGGTCCTTCCAGATACCGGTCACGCCCGGAACCCGCGCCTGACCGCCCAACTGCCCCTCGGTGCCCACCTCACGGGCCACCCGGGTCACCTGCTCGGCGAACGACGACAGCTGGTCCACCATCGTGTTCACGGTGGTGACCAGCTCCAGGATCTCGCCCTTGGCATCGACGGTGATCTTCTTCGACAGATCGCCCTTGGCAACCGCCGTCGTCACCTCCGCGATCGAACGCACCTGGGACGTCAGGTTGTTGGCCATGCTGTTGACCGACTGGGTGAGGTCCTTCCACGTCCCGGAGACGCCCTGCACCTCGGCCTGGCCGCCCAACTGGCCCTCGGTGCCCACCTCTCGGGCGACCCTGGTGACCTCCTCCGCGAAGGACGACAACTGGTCGACCATCGTGTTCAGGGTGTTCTTCAGCTCCAGGATCTCGCCGCGCGCATCGACGTCGATCTTCTGGGAGAGGTCACCCCGCGCGACCGCCGTGGCGACCTGCGCGATATTGCGCACCTGGGCGGTCAGATTGCCCGCCATGCCGTTCACCGAGTCGGTCAGATCGCGCCATACGCCCGCCACACCGGGCACCTGCGCCTGACCGCCCAGCCGGCCGTCCGTACCCACCTCACGGGCGACGCGGGTCACCTGCTCGGCGAAGGCGGAGAGCTGGTCGACCATCGTGTTGATGGTGTTCTTCAGCTCCAGGATCTCGCCGCGCGCGTCCACCTCGATCTTCTGCGACAGATCGCCGCGCGCGACCGCCGTCGTCACCTGGGCGATACCGCGCACCTGTGCCGTCAGGTTCCCGGCCATGGAGTTGACGGAGTCGGTCAGGTCCTTCCAGACGCCGCTGACCCCGTCCACCCGGGCCTGACCGCCCAGCCGGCCCTCGGTGCCCACGTCCCGCGCCATCCTGGTGACCTGGTCGGCGAACGAGGACAGCTGGTCCACCATGGTGTTCACGGTGTTCTTCAGCTTGAGCATCTCACCGGAGACATCGACGGTGACCTTCTGCGACAGATCGCCGTTCGCCACCGCCGTCGTCACCTGCGCGATGTTGCGCACCTGTCCGGTGAGGTTCCGGAAGGCCGTGTTCACCGAATCGGTGAGGTCCTTCCACGTTCCCGCCGCACCCGGCACCTGCGCCTGGCCGCCCAGCTCGCCCTCGACGCCGATCTCCCGGGCGACCCTGGTCACCTCGGCGCCGAAGGACTGCAGCTGGTCGACCATCGTGTTGGTGGTGTTCTTCAGCTCCAGCATCTCGCCGGCCACATCCACGGTGACCTTCTGCGACAGATCGCCGTTCGCCACCGCCGTCGTCACCTGCGCGATGTCCCGCACCTGCGCGGTGAGGTTCCGGAACGCGGTGTTCACCGAATCGGTGAGGTCCTTCCACGTCCCCGCCGCACCCGGCACCTGCGCCTGACCGCCCAGCAGCCCCTCGGCGCCGACCTCGCTGGCCACCCGCGTGACCTCGTCCGCGAAGGTGCGCAGCGTCTCGGTCATGGTGTTGATCGTGTCGGCCAGCTGCGCGACCTCGCCGCGTGCGCTCACCGTCACCTTCTGCGACAGATCACCGTTGGCGACCGCCGTGGTGACCTGTGCGATTCCGCGCACCTGCGCGGTCAGGTTCCCCGCCATGAGGTTGACGGAGTCGGTCAGGTCCTTCCAGACGCCCGCGACACCCGGGACCTTCGCCTGGCCGCCGAGCTCGCCCTCGGTGCCCACCTCACGGGCGACCCGGGTCACCTCGGAGGCGAACGAGGAGAGCTGGTCCACCATCGTGTTGACGGTTTCCTTCAGCTCGAGCATCTCCCCGGACACATGAACCGTGACCTTCCGGGACAGATCACCCTTCGCCACCGCCGTCGTCACGAGAGCGATGTCACGCACCTGGGCGGTGAGACGGGAGGCCATCGTGTTGACGGACTCCGTAAGGTCCTTCCACGAACCCGACATTCCACGCACTCGGGCCTGGCCACCCAGCTTGCCCTCGGTGCCGACCTCACTCGCGACCCGCGTCACCTCGTCGGTGAACGCGGAGAGCTGGTCCACCAGGCCGTTGACCGTGCGCCCCACTTTCAGGAACTCGCCCCGCAGGGGATGCGCCGATCCATCGGCGCCCTGCGCCCGCAGGTCCATGCGCTGCTCGAGATCGCCCTCGGCGACCGCCGACAGCACCCGGCCCACCTCGGACACCGGCCGTACAAGATCGTCCACCAGCGCATTGGACGCGTCGATGGCCGCGGCCCACTGGCCCTCACAGGCGCCGGTCTCCAGCCGCTCGGTCAGCTTGCCCTCGCGGCCGACCACCCGCCGCACCCGGGTCAGCTCACCGGTGAGCTGCAGATTGCGATCCGCGACCTCGTTGAAGACCGCGGCGATCTCGGCCATCACGCCCTCGCCCGAGACCGTGAGCCGCTTGCGGAAGTTTCCGTCCCGCATGGCTGTCATCGCGGTCAGCAGCCGGTTCAGGGCCGCCGTATCCACTTCAGTCGTCCCATTGCTCCGGGACCGTCCGCCTTTCGCGCGCGTATTCGTGCCCCGCGCCGCTGCGCCAGACTCCACCGTGTCCCTCCCGCAGGGTTGACCATCCTCGTCGGGTTCTTCTTCCAGCTTCCCCAGTGTTTCACCATGCCCCAACCAGGCCATAACAGTTCGGCAGCATCCCACACCCTCGAACGCCCACTCTGGGGGAATCGAGGCCGACCGGCATTCGCGCGGGCGCCGGTGGTAAGTAACCTGGCAACCGGCCAGGGCATCGGAGGGGCGCTGCGACATGGGTGAGCAGTTCGCCGAGACACATATGAGGAGACCTGTGATCACCGCGCGGGCAGCCGCCACCTTCGAGCCGGTGGGACGCTCGGTCGCCGCCGCCCGCACTTTTGTCCGGGACACCCTCCAGGGGTGGGGCCTCACCGACATCGTGGACGACGCCGTCGTCCTGACCAGCGAACTTGTCACCAACGCGGTGGTGCACGCCGGTACCACCGCCGATGTGGTCTGCATCCGCGCCGACACCGGCGTGCGCGTCGAGGTGGCCGACCGCTACCCCGAGCGCGAGGTTCCGCTGCAGAGCAACGGCGGCCACCACTTCGGAAACCCCGACCGCGAGGGCGGCCGCGGTCTGCTGCTGTGCGCGGCCCTCGCCGGCCGCTGGGGCGTCGAGTACACCGCGACCCACAAGCAGGTCTGGTTCCAGCTCGATTTCCCCGACCGCCCGGCCGGAACCCGAGCGGCCGGGCCCGCCCTGCCCTCCAGCGCCCTGCCCATCGCCGACGCCCGGGTCCGGGTCGGAGTCGTCCAGGTCGACAGCAGCGGTCTGATCAGCGCCTGGAACGACGACGCTCAGGAGCTGTTCGGCTACCCACCGGAGCAGGTCATCGGCAAGCCGCTGACCGACCTCGCCGCGTGGCCCCACACCCCCGGCACCGGCACCGGCGTCGCCGAGGCGCTCCTGCTCTCGCGCTGGGAGGGCTCCTACGGCATCCGCGGCGCCGACGGCCGGGTCGCCCCCGTCTACGCCTCCCATCTGCGTATCCGCGATGCCGAGGGCGAGCCGTCCACCGTCTGTCTGCTGGTGCGCGAACGTGAGCGCGCCGTACTGCAGAGCCCGATGCGCGGTGCGAACGTCGACACCGCCGACACCTCTGATCGGGGCCAGGCCACCGACGCCTTCGAGGTCTTCATCGGCTCCCCGGCCCCCGACGACCTCGACGGTCTGCTCCAGCGCACCGTCGAGCGGGCCCGCGACATGCTCGACGGCGACGCCGCCTATCTGCTGCTCGCCACCGACGACGAGACCGAGTTGGAGGTCCGCGCCTCCACCGGGCTGCCCTCCGCCCGCCAGCGCTTCGCCCGCGTCCCCGTCGAAGCCGGCACCGGGCGCTACGGCTCGGCCCGGATGCCCGCCGTCCACGAGGACCTGTCCGCGGTGCCCGGCGCCGTTCCACTACTGGTGAACACGGGGATGCGCTCCGTCGTCACCGTCCCGCTGAAGGTCGAGGGCCGGCTCACCGGCTCGCTGGGCGTCGCCGCCGAGTCCCCCGCCCGCTACAGCAACGAAGAGGCCCTGCGGCTGCAGTTCGCCGCCGACCGCATCGCCCTCGCCGTCGAGCGCGCCCGCCTCACCGAGCTGGAGCGGCTGCGCCGTGGCTCCCTGTCCTTCCTCGTTGAGGCGTCCGACCTCCTCGCGGGCACCCTGGACCGCGATCAGACGCTGGCGCTGATGGCCCAGATGACCGTGCCCACGCTGGCCAGTTGGTGCGCCGTCTATACGGTCGCCGACCAGGCGTCCGAGCCCGAACTGTCGTACGTCCTGCACGAGGACGAGGACCGCATCGACGGGCTCAAGGCCCTGCTGATGAAGATCGACCCACCGGAGCAGGTCCCCACCGGAGGGGCCCGCAGCTGGTCCGGCCCCTACGACGCGGCCCACGCCGCCGCTCTGCGCACCTCGCTGCGCAGCCTCAGCCTCGGCGATTCCGCCCGCCCCTCCTCCGGCCCCGGCGCCTCGCTCGCGACCGCCTCCGCGGTCGGCGGGGAGACGGTCGTGCTGCCCCTGGTGGCCCGTAACCGCGTCATCGGCATGCTCATCCTCGGCAAGCCCACCGACGAGCACTTCCGCCAGGAGAACCTGGAGCTCGCGGAGGACCTCTCCCGCCGGGCCGCGCTGGCGCTGGACAACGCGCGGCTCTACTCGGAGCGCACCGCCATCAGCCAGTCCCTGCAGCGCAGCCTGCTGCCGCCCGAGCAGCCCGAGGTCCCCGGAGTCGAGGTCGAGGTCATCTACCGCGCGGCGGGCGAGGGCAATGAGGTCGGCGGCGACTTCTACGACCTCTTCCCGATCCGCGACGGGGCGTACGGCTTCGCCATCGGCGATGTCTGCGGCACCGGTCCGGAGGCCGCAGCGGTCACCGGACTCGCCCGGCACGCCCTGCGGCTGCTCGCCCGCGAGGGTTTCGGGGGCCCGGCGGTCCTGGAGCGGCTCAACGCGGCCATCCTCGACGAGGGCGCCCGCAGCCGCTTCCTGACCCTCCTCTACGGGGAGTTGTGGCCGCAGCACGACGGCAGCGCGGTGCTCAAGGTCGTCTGCGCCGGACACCCCCTGCCGCTCCGGCTGCGCCAGGACGGCACCGTGGAGGCGGCGGCCGAGCCCCAGCCGCTGCTGGGCGTCATGGAGGACCTCGAGCTGTACGAGCAGACGGTGACGCTCGACCCGGGCGATGTGCTGCTGTGCGTCACCGACGGTGTGACGGAGCGGCGCGAGGGCACCAGGATGCTCGGCGACGACGGCCTTATCGACGTCCTCACGACCTGTACCGGCCTTACGGCGGGCGCGGTGGCCGCCCGGGTGCTGCGGGCCGTCGAGCGCTTCGCGGCGGAGCCGCCGTCGGACGACATGGCGATCCTGGCGATGCGCGTTCCCGAGCCCGCCGACTCCTGAGGCGGGCAGCCGGGGACGCCCCGGCCCAATGCCCGAACATGACGAAGGCCCCCGCCATATGGCGGGGGCCTTTCGCAGGAGAGCCCCAATACGGAATCGAACCGTAGACCTTCTCCTTACCATGGAGACGCTCTGCCGACTGAGCTATTGGGGCGCGTCGACGGGATAGATCATACCCGAACTCGGGTGCGCTCCCGACCACTCGCCCCGTGCCTCAAGCGGCTGACTGCAGCAGGCCGCCCAGCGCGTTGCAGGCCGAGACCACGCGCTGCAACTCCCGCCGTGACATGGTCGGATCGACGGGCAGCGCCAGGCATTCATCGGCCGCCCGCTCGGTCTCCGCGAGCCACAGATCGCGCCGGAAGCGCGCGGTGCGGTACGCGGGGGTCCGTACGGGCACATGGCATACGACGCCGCGAGAACGCAGCGTGCGGGCGAAGGCGTCCCGGTCCGGCCGGCCATTGCCGGGGACCCGAACGACGTACTGCTGATAGGTGTGTTCCACGCCGGGCGCGACCGGCGGCGTGAGAACACCGCGCAACTTTCCGTCCAGATAGGCCGCGTTGGCCTGCCGCCGCAGAATCTCCCCGGCGGGCTCACCGGCCGACCCGTATCCGATCACCAGCACGCCGTGCCGCTGGCCCAGGTCGGTGAGGGCCGCCATGTCGGCGGGATGTCCGAAGGTATGAATGGCCACGATGGCCGTGGTCCGGGGCGTCAGCGCCTCGGCAACCGCGGCCGGGTCTATGCAGTAGGTATGGGCGTCGATGTCCACGAACACCGGCCTGGCGCCGGCCAGCAGCACCGCTTCGGCGGCCTCGGGAGTGCCGTAGGACGGCACGATTACCTCGTCGCCCGGCCGCACCCGCGCCCGGGTCAACTCATGCAGCAGCTCATCCGTAGGTGTCCCCATGAGCGGCATGTTGCCCAGGCAACATGAACACCGAGTAGCCCACAGCACAACAGCAGAAGAGCCCTGTCGGTGACCGAAGTCCCGACAGGGCTCTCTGCAATATTTGTTCGGCGGTGTCCTACTCTCCCACAGGGTCCCCCCTGCAGTACCATCGGCGCTGAAAGGCTTAGCTTCCGGGTTCGAAATGTAACCGGGCGTTTCCCTAACGCTATGACCACCGAAACACTATGAAACTGAACCGGAACCACACCCCAAACAACAAGGGGGGCTCAATACGGTTCATTGCTTCAGAACCAACACAGTGGACGCGAGCACCTGAGGACAAGCCCTCGGCCTATTAGTACCAGTCAACTCCACCAGTTACCCGGCTTCCATATCTGGCCTATCAACCCAGTCGTCTACTGGGAGCCTTAACCCATCAAGTGGGTGGGAGTCCTCATCTCGAAGCAGGCTTCCCGCTTAGATGCTTTCAGCGGTTATCCCTCCCGAACGTAGCCAACCAGCCATGCCCTTGGCAGAACAACTGGCACACCAGAGGTTCGTCCGTCCCGGTCCTCTCGTACTAGGGACAGCCCTTCTCAAGACTCCTACGCGCACAGCGGATAGGGACCGAACTGTCTCACGACGTTCTAAACCCAGCTCGCGTACCGCTTTAATGGGCGAACAGCCCAACCCTTGGGACCGACTCCAGCCCCAGGATGCGACGAGCCGACATCGAGGTGCCAAACCATCCCGTCGATATGGACTCTTGGGGAAGATCAGCCTGTTATCCCCGGGGTACCTTTTATCCGTTGAGCGACGGCGCTTCCACAAGCCACCGCCGGATCACTAGTCCCGACTTTCGTCCCTGCTCGACCCGTCGGTCTCACAGTCAAGCTCCCTTGTGCACTTACACTCAACACCTGATTGCCAACCAGGCTGAGGGAACCTTTGGGCGCCTCCGTTACCCTTTAGGAGGCAACCGCCCCAGTTAAACTACCCACCAGACACTGTCCCTGATCCGGATCACGGACCCAGGTTAGACATCCAGCACGACCAGAGTGGTATTTCAACAATGACTCCACACTAACTGGCGTTAATGCTTCACAGTCTCCCACCTATCCTACACAAGCCGAACCGAACACCAATATCAAGCTATAGTAAAGGTCCCGGGGTCTTTCCGTCCTGCTGCGCGAAACGAGCATCTTTACTCGTAGTGCAATTTCACCGGGCCTATGGTTGAGACAGTCGAGAAGTCGTTACGCCATTCGTGCAGGTCGGAACTTACCCGACAAGGAATTTCGCTACCTTAGGATGGTTATAGTTACCACCGCCGTTTACTGGCGCTTAAGTTCTCAGCTTCGCCACACCGAAATGTGACTAACCGGTCCCCTTAACGTTCCAGCACCGGGCAGGCGTCAGTCCGTATACATCGCCTTACGGCTTCGCACGGACCTGTGTTTTTAGTAAACAGTCGCTTCTCGCTGGTCTCTGCGGCCACCACCAGCTCACCGAGTAAATCGGATCACCAGCAATGGCCCCCCTTCTCCCGAAGTTACGGGGGCATTTTGCCGAGTTCCTTAACCATAGTTCACCCGAACGCCTCGGTATTCTCTACCTGACCACCTGAGTCGGTTTAGGGTACGGGCCGCCATGAAACTCGCTAGAGGCTTTTCTCGACAGCATAGGATCATCCACTTCACCACAATCGGCTCGGCATCAGGTCTCACCCACAAAGAGGAACGGATTTACCTACTCCTCGGGCTACACCCTTACCCCGGGACAACCACCGCCCGGGCTGGACTACCTTCCTGCGTCACCCCATCACTCACCTACTACAGGTCTGGACCGTCGGCTCCACCACTCCCCTCAACTCCGAAGAGATCAGGGCGGCTTCACGGACTTAGCATCGCCTGGTTCGACGTTGGCGCTTCAAAGCGGGTACCGGAATATCAACCGGTTGTCCATCGACTACGCCTGTCGGCCTCGCCTTAGGTCCCGACTTACCCTGGGCAGATCAGCTTGACCCAGGAACCCTTAGTCAATCGGCGCACACGTTTCCCACGTGTGTATCGCTACTCATGCCTGCATTCTCACTCGTGAACCATCCACAACTCGCTTACACGGCTGCTTCACCCGGCACACGACGCTCCCCTACCCATCACAGCGATCGTTAGACCACATGCTGCAATGACACGACTTCGGCGGTACGCTTGAGCCCCGCTACATTGTCGGCGCGGAATCACTTGACCAGTGAGCTATTACGCACTCTTTCAAGGATGGCTGCTTCTAAGCCAACCTCCTGGTTGTCTCTGCGACTCCACATCCTTTCCCACTTAGCGTACGCTTAGGGGCCTTAGTCGATGCTCTGGGCTGTTTCCCTCTCGACCATGGAGCTTATCCCCCACAGTCTCACTGCCGCGCTCTCACTTACCGGCATTCGGAGTTTGGCTAAGGTCAGTAACCCGGTAGGGCCCATCGCCTATCCAGTGCTCTACCTCCGGCAAGAAACACACGACGCTGCACCTAAATGCATTTCGGGGAGAACCAGCTATCACGGAGTTTGATTGGCCTTTCACCCCTAACCACAGGTCATCCCCCAGGTTTTCAACCCTGGTGGGTTCGGTCCTCCACGAAGTCTTACCTCCGCTTCAACCTGCCCATGGCTAGATCACTCCGCTTCGGGTCTTGAGCGCGCTACTAAAACGCCCTATTCGGACTCGCTTTCGCTACGGCTTCCCCACACGGGTTAACCTCGCAACACACCGCAAACTCGCAGGCTCATTCTTCAAAAGGCACGCAGTCACGAGACACCAGCAAGCTGATGTCCGACGCTCCCACGGCTTGTAGGCACACGGTTTCAGGTACTATTTCACTCCGCTCCCGCGGTACTTTTCACCATTCCCTCACGGTACTATCCGCTATCGGTCACCAGGGAATATTTAGGCTTAGCGGGTGGTCCCGCCAGATTCACACGGGATTTCTCGGGCCCCGTGCTACTTGGGAAATACTCAAGCAAGTTGCTGACATTTCAGCTACGGGGGTCTTACCCTCTACGCCGGGCCTTTCGCATGCCCTTCGCCTACATCAACAATTTCTGACTCACCGACCGGCCGGCAGACCGATCAAAAGCACTCCCACAACCCCGTACGCGCAACCCCTGCCGGGTATCACACACATACGGTTTAGCCTCATCCAGTTTCGCTCGCCACTACTCCCGGAATCACGGTTGTTTTCTCTTCCTGCGGGTACTGAGATGTTTCACTTCCCCGCGTTCCCTCCACATACCCTATGTGTTCAGGTATGGGTGACAGCCCATGACGACTGCCGGGTTTCCCCATTCGGACACCCCCGGATCAAAGCTCGGTTGACAGCTCCCCGGGGCCTATCGCGGCCTCCCACGTCCTTCATCGGTTCCTGGTGCCAAGGCATCCACCGTGCGCCCTTAAAAACTTGGCCACAGATGCTCGCGTCCACTGTGCAGTTCTCAAACAACGACCCGTACCCCGTCACCCACACCTCGCAATGTGGTTCACCGGGACCGGCCGAAGGACGAGCCTGATTAGCCCGTGCCCTCAGACACCCAACAGCGTGCCCGACACCGTCCCCTGCTCCGAGCCGCGTTCCACGCCCCGAAGGGCAGTACTAGCAGTCATCACACGAAAGACTGTGCCGAATAGTCAACGTTCCACCCATGAGCAAACCGTGCGAGACATGCGCTCGCAGTCGGCTATGCGCTCCTTAGAAAGGAGGTGATCCAGCCGCACCTTCCGGTACGGCTACCTTGTTACGACTTCGTCCCAATCGCCAGTCCCACCTTCGACGGCTCCCCCCACAAGGGTTGGGCCACCGGCTTCGGGTGTTACCGACTTTCGTGACGTGACGGGCGGTGTGTACAAGGCCCGGGAACGTATTCACCGCAGCAATGCTGATCTGCGATTACTAGCGACTCCGACTTCATGGGGTCGAGTTGCAGACCCCAATCCGAACTGAGACCGGCTTTTTGAGATTCGCTCCACCTCACGGCTTCGCAGCTCATTGTACCGGCCATTGTAGCACGTGTGCAGCCCAAGACATAAGGGGCATGATGACTTGACGTCGTCCCCACCTTCCTCCGAGTTGACCCCGGCAGTCTCCTGTGAGTCCCCATCACCCCGAAAGGCATGCTGGCAACACAGAACAAGGGTTGCGCTCGTTGCGGGACTTAACCCAACATCTCACGACACGAGCTGACGACAGCCATGCACCACCTGTACACCGACCACAAGGGGGCCCCTGTCTCCAGAGGTTTCCGGTGTATGTCAAGCCTTGGTAAGGTTCTTCGCGTTGCGTCGAATTAAGCCACATGCTCCGCCGCTTGTGCGGGCCCCCGTCAATTCCTTTGAGTTTTAGCCTTGCGGCCGTACTCCCCAGGCGGGGAACTTAATGCGTTAGCTGCGGCGCGGACGACGTGGAATGTCGCCCACACCTAGTTCCCAACGTTTACGGCGTGGACTACCAGGGTATCTAATCCTGTTCGCTCCCCACGCTTTCGCTCCTCAGCGTCAGTATCGGCCCAGAGATCCGCCTTCGCCACCGGTGTTCCTCCTGATATCTGCGCATTTCACCGCTACACCAGGAATTCCGATCTCCCCTACCGAACTCTAGCCTGCCCGTATCGAATGCAGACCCGGAGTTAAGCCCCGGGCTTTCACATCCGACGCGACAAGCCGCCTACGAGCTCTTTACGCCCAATAATTCCGGACAACGCTTGCGCCCTACGTATTACCGCGGCTGCTGGCACGTAGTTAGCCGGCGCTTCTTCTGCAGGTACCGTCACTCTCGCTTCTTCCCTGCTGAAAGAGGTTTACAACCCGAAGGCCGTCATCCCTCACGCGGCGTCGCTGCATCAGGCTTTCGCCCATTGTGCAATATTCCCCACTGCTGCCTCCCGTAGGAGTCTGGGCCGTGTCTCAGTCCCAGTGTGGCCGGTCGCCCTCTCAGGCCGGCTACCCGTCGTCGCCTTGGTAGGCCATCACCCCACCAACAAGCTGATAGGCCGCGGGCTCATCCTGCACCGCCGGAGCTTTCCACACGCATCCCATGCGGGAGCGTGTCATATCCGGTATTAGACCCCGTTTCCAGGGCTTGTCCCAGAGTGCAGGGCAGATTGCCCACGTGTTACTCACCCGTTCGCCACTAATCCCCGGCCGAAACCGGTTCATCGTTCGACTTGCATGTGTTAAGCACGCCGCCAGCGTTCGTCCTGAGCCAGGATCAAACTCTCCGTGAATGCTTCCGGGATATCCCGGTGACACATCACGAGAGCGGAGCAGACCGGAGGAATAATCCAGTCCGCTCACAGCGTCCTCGCTGTGTATTTTTCCAAAGGAACCTCGTCCGAGATGGACGGGGTATCAACATATCTGGCGTTGACTTTTGGCACGCTGTTGAGTTCTCAAGGAACGGACGCTTCCTTCGAAACCGTTTCACCGGTTTCTCCGGGCGCTTCCCTTCGGTGTTTCCAACCTTACCAGATTCTTTTCCGGCCCGTTTCCGGTCCGAATTCCGTTTCTGGTGGCCGTTGGAGGGCCTTCCCTTTCGGTGTCCTCGACTTTATCAGAATTTCTCTGAGTCGATTTCCACCCCCGCCGGTGGGCTCCTCCGGAGACCGTTGAGTCCTCGGGGTTCCCCTCTGGCGGAGCCGTAAACGTACTGGAGCGGGGCTCCTCGATGCAAATCGAGGAGCCCCGCCGGGTGTTCAGCGCCGGTGTGGTGCTGAGGAGGTGTCAGGCCAGACGTCAGACCTCGACGACCACGGGGAGGATCATCGGGCGACGACGGTAGCTGTCGGAGACCCACTTACCGACCGCACGACGCGCCAGCTGCTGGAGCTGATGCGCGTCCACGACCCCGTCGGAGGCCGACTTCACCAGGGCATCCTCGATCTTCGGGATGACCGCGGTGAAGGCCGAGTCCTCGATCCCGGAGCCCCTCGCGTGGATATGCGGACCACCCACGACCTTGCCGGTCGAACTGTCGACGACCACGAAGATCGAGATGATGCCTTCCTCGCCGAGGATGCGGCGGTCCTTGAGCGAGGTCTCCGTGACATCGCCGACCGAGAGGCCGTCCACGTACACGTATCCCGCCTGCACCTTGCCGACGATCTTGGCGATGCCGTCGACCAGGTCGACCACGACACCGTCCTCGGCGATGACACAACGGTTCTTCGGAACCCCTGTCAACGCCCCCAGCTCGGCGTTGGCGCGCAGATGGCGCCATTCGCCGTGCACCGGCATCAGGTTCTTGGGCTTGCAGATGTTGTAGAAGTACAGCAGCTCGCCGGCCGAGGCGTGGCCGGAGACATGGACCTTGGCGTTGCCCTTGTGGACGACCGTGGCGCCCCATCGCGTCAGTCCGTTGATCACCCGGTAGACCGCGTTCTCATTGCCGGGGATGAGCGACGAGGCCAGGATGACCGTGTCGCCCTGGACGATCCGGATCTGGTGATCGCGGTTGGCCATCCGGGACAGCGCGGCCATCGGCTCGCCCTGGGAGCCCGTACAGACGAGCACCACCTCGTCGTCCGGTAGGTCGTCGAGGGTCTTCACATCCACCACGAGACCGGCCGGCACCCGCAGATAGCCGAGGTCACGTGCGATGCCCATGTTGCGGACCATCGAGCGGCCGACGAAGGCGACCCTGCGTCCGTACTCATGCGCCGCGTCGAGGATTTGCTGGATGCGGTGCACATGGCTGGCGAAGCTGGCGACGATGATGCGCTTCTGCGCGTTGCCGAAGACCTGGCGCAGCACGCCGGAGATATCGCGCTCGGGCGGTACGAACCCGGGGACCTCGGCGTTGGTGGAGTCCACCAGGAGCAGATCGATGCCCTCCTCGCCGAGCTTGGCGAAGGCGGGCAGATCCGTGAGGCGGCCGTCCAGCGGCAGCTGGTCCATCTTGAAGTCGCCGGTGTGCACGGCCATGCCGGCCGGGGTGCGGATGGCGACCGCGAGGGCGTCCGGGATCGAGTGGTTGACCGCGATGAACTCGCACTCGAAGGGGCCGATCCGCTCGCGGTGCCCCTCCTCGACCTCGAGGGTGTACGGGCGGATCCGGTGCTCCTGCAACTTCGCCTCGATCAGGGCGAGGGTCAGCTTGGAGCCGATCAACGGGATGTCGGGCTTCTCGCGCAGCAGGAAGGGGACACCGCCGATATGGTCCTCGTGCCCGTGGGTGAGGACGATGCCGTCGATGTCGTCGAGACGGTCCCGGATGGATGTGAAGTCCGGCAGGATCAGGTCGACTCCGGGCTGCTCCTCCTCGGGGAAGAGCACCCCGCAGTCGACGATCAGCAGCCGGCCACCGTACTCGAAGACCGTCATGTTCCGGCCGATCTCACCGAGGCCGCCGAGCGGGGTGACGCGCAGGCCGCCCTCGGGGAGCTTCGGCGGAGGGCCAAGCTCAGGATGCGGATGACTCAAAAGACTCTCCTCACCACGCGCGCCACATGCCCCCTGGGCACATGGCGCGCGTGACATTCGTGCACTTGCTGATGTGTCTGTATGCAGTTGTGAAGTATGAAGGTGCGACCAATCGCCTCTTTGCTTAGAGCTGTACCCCGCCCGCGGCGAGATCGCGCTTCAGCTGTTCCGTTTCCTCGGGGTCAGCTCGACCAACGGCAGGCGCAGCGGCCCCGCGGGCTGGCCCTGAAGGGCGAGCGCGGCCTTGGTCGTGATCACTCCCTGGGTGCGGAACATGCCGGTGAAGACCGGCAGCAGCTTCTGGTGGATCTCCGTTGCCTTCGCGACGTCGCCCGCGAGATGGGCCTCCAACATCGCCCGCAGCTCGGGGCTGACCAGGTGGCCGACCACGGAGACGAAGCCGACCGCGCCGACCGACAGCAGCGGCAGGTTCAGCATGTCGTCGCCGGAGTACCAGGCGAGGCGCGAGCGGGCGATGGCCCAGCTGGCGCGTCCGAGGTCGCCCTTGGCGTCCTTGTTGGCGACGATGCGCGGGTGCTCGGCGAGCCGGACGATGGTCTCGGTGCCGATCGGGACACCGCTGCGGCCCGGGATGTCGTAGAGCATGACCGGCAGGCCGGTGGCGTCGGCGATGGCGGTGAAGTGCCGCAGGAGGCCCTCCTGCGGAGGCTTGCTGTAGTACGGCGTGACCGCCAGCAGCCCGTGGGCACCGGCCTGCTCGGCCGCGCGGGCGAGCTCGACGCTGTGCCGGGTGTCATTGGTACCGGCTCCGGCCACGACGTGGGCGCGGTCTCCGACCGCTTCTACCACGGCGCGTACGAGCTGGGCTTTCTCCGCATCGCTGGTGGTGGGGGACTCGCCGGTGGTGCCGTTGAGGATCAGGCCCTCATTGCCGGCGTCCACCAGATGAACGGCGAGTCGCTGGGCGCCGTCGAGATCGAGCGCGCCGTCAGTGGTGAATGGCGTGACCATGGCGGTCAGCACCCGCCCGAAAGGGGTCTGCGATGTGGATGTCGGTGCCATGGGGCCCACGCTACTCGTAGCGCGCCCTACGGCGCTCGCTCGGGGCGGCGGACGGAGTGAAGAGATGGGACCCGGCACTGCCTGCTCGGGGGTTCAAGCAGTGCCGGGCCCGTTTGTTCAGCCTAGATGAACTTCTCGAAACGCCGCAATACGGACACTTCGCCCGGTGATCCGTCCGAGGAGCGGGCCCAGCCCCGGGCTACGGGGCCACTCGGCCGTTGGCGTTGAAGGCCGCGTGGGTGAGCGGCATCAGCCGCGACCAGGCCGCCTCCATCTTCTCCCCCACCATCTCGATCTCCCGCTGCGGGAACGAGGCCACCGCGGCCTGCTCATGCTGGGTGCGCAGGCCGAGGAAGTGCATCAGCGAGCGGGCGTTGCACGTCGCGTACATCGAGGAGAACAGGCCGACCGGGAGCACCGAACGGGCCACCTCGCGGGCCACTCCGGCGGCCAGCATCTCCTGGTACGCCTCGTACGCATGGCGGTACGCGTCCTCCATCACCCGGCCGGTCAGCTCGTGCTGCGCCGCGGTGCCCTCGACGAACTCGTACTTCCCCGGGCGGCCCTGCTGGACCAGCTTGCGCGCCTCCCCCGGCACGTAGAACACCGGCTCCAGGCGGCGGTAGCGACCGGACTCCTCGTTGTACGACCAGCCCACGCGATGCCGCATGAACTCGCGGAAGACGAAGATCGGGGCGCTGATGAAGAAGGTCATCGAGTTGTGCTCGAACGGGCTGCCGTGGCGGTCCCGCATCAGGAAGTTGATCAGCCCCTTGGAGCGCTCCGGGTCCTTGGTGATCTCCTCGAGCGACTGCTCGCCCGCGGTCGACACCCGCGCGGCCCACAGCACATCGGAGTCGGCGGCGCTGTGCTTGATCAGCTCGACAGTCACATCGCTGCGGAAACTGACCTTCTCGGTCTCGGCGGGGATCTCGGTCACGTGCGGGGTCCTTCCGTGGTGCTCGCTCGGGCGGCGCCCAGCTTACGGGCCACCACCGACAGTCCCGCTCCGCCAAACTTTTTGACAGAAAGTGGACGGATCAGGGCACCCAATCGCTCATTCACACGTCCTACACATTGAAGTACTCACGTTCGAGGTTCCAAGGAGAGCCCGCAGATGTCCCGCCGGCGAGAGCCCGTGCCGTTCGCCTTCGTCGCCGAAGCCGACCGTTTCCGCAGCAATGTCACCCCACCGCCCCGCCCCGCGCCACACCGTCCCAGATAGCCGGGCGGACCCTGATCGGGCTCACGATCATCGCGGGGTTCATCGGCTCGCTGATGTTCGGGATGCCCGCCCTCGACAGCCAGTCGCACCCCACCCAACAGATCCAGCAGCCCGAGGCGTCCGACGGACGCTGACCGGCACTGGGATAGCCTCACCCAGCACAGGCTCATCCGGACATGTGTGTGAGTGAGGACCTTCCGTGCCCCTGCCCTTCCTGACCGCCGACCGCGCCCACGATGATGACGCGGCGGCCGGAGTGGACCCGCTCGGCTACGAAGACCGGGACCGCTGGCGCCGTCCTTACCGACCGGGGCCCTGGAGGGTTGGGGGCGCCGCTCTTCTGCTTCTGCTCGCCTCGTACGTCCTCTTCTCCGCCATGATCATCGCGATGGCGGGATCGCTGCCCGCGGCGGGCATCTGCGCCGCCGTCGGGGCGCTGATGATCGTGACAGCCGTAAGGCTGGTGCGCATCGGCGTCGAGGTGAGCGCCCAGGGGCTGCGCCGGATCGGCCTTCTCCGCAGCACCACCGTGCGCTGGCAGGACATCGCCGCGATACGCACGGCCCAGCAGCCGGTCCGGTGGCTGGGCCTGCCGCGGACCGTCCAGGGCCAGGCGGTGCTGCTCGAAACGGTGCGCGGCGGAGCGCCCGACACCGTGTTCACCACCCATGGCGCCGACTTCCTGGGCCATGCGGAGAGCTTCGAGCGGGCCGCCGACGCGATCGAGGGCTGGGCCGCCGCCCACCGCTGAGCCATACCGCCGCGGGCGGCCCCGGGTCAGCCCCCGGCCGCCCGCACCGGCTTGCCGTCGTGCAGGGCGATGGCGCGCTGCATCGCCTTACGGGCGCGCGCGGTGTCCCGGGCGTCGTGGTACGCCACGGCGAGCCGGAACCAGGACCGCCAGTCGTCCGGCGACTGCTCCGTCTCGGCCCGGCGCTTGGCGAAGACGGCGTCCGCCGAGTCCCGGTCGATCCGCCCGCCGGGCGTCCGTACCAGCTCGTCGACCGGGAGGCCGCCCTCCGCCTCCAGCTCCCGGGCGAGCTGGTCCGCGCTCCGCGCGAACTGCGTGGTCTGCCACAGGAACCAGACCCCGATGAGGGGCATCACCAGCACCGCCAGGCCGAAGACGATCGTGACCGGGGTGCCCTCTCGGATCAGCAGCACCCCGCGGTCGCCGACCAGCACGAAGTAGACGACCAGGACGGCCGCGAGAACGAAATATGTGATCTTTGCGCGCACCGCTGTGCCCTCAGTCCAGATCCAGGAAGTGTTCCAGGCCGAAGGTCAGGCCGGGGGTGGTCACCACGCGGCGGACGCCGAGCAGGATGCCGGGCATGAAGCTGCTGTGATGGGTGGAGTCATGGCGGATGGTGAGCGTCTCGCCCTCGCCGCCCAGCAGGACCTCCTGATGGGCGAGGAGCCCGCGCAGCCGCACCGAGTGCACCGGCACCCCGTCCACGTCCGCACCCCGCGCGCCGTCGAGTGCCGTGGTGGTGGCGTCCGGCTGCGGGGCGCAGCCGGCCTCCCGCCGGGCCTCGGCGATCAGCTGGGCGGTGCGCGCGGCCGTGCCGGAGGGAGCGTCCACCTTGTTGGGGTGGTGCAGCTCGATGACCTCGACCGACTCGAAGAACCGGGCGGCCTGGCGGGCGAACCGCATGGTCAGCACGGCACCGATGGAGAAGTTCGGCGCGATGAGCACACCGGTGGTCGGCGAGGCGTCGAGCCAGCCGCCCAGCCGCGCCAGGCGCTCGTCCGTCCAGCCGGTGGTGCCGACGACGCCGTGGATGCCGTGCCGGAGGCAGAACTCGAGGTTGTCCATCACCGAGGCCGGTTCGGTCAGCTCGACCGCCACCTCGGCGCCCGCCTCGACCAGGGTCTCCAGCCCGTCGCCCCGACCCAGCGCGGCGACCAGCTCCAGGTCCTCGGCGGCCTCCACGGCTCGTACGGCCTCGGAGCCGATCCGGCCCTTGGCGCCGAGGACGGCCACACGCAGCTTGCTCATCGATCCTGTTTCCTTCGATCCGGGAGGCTTCGGCACGGGCTAGGCGACGGCCTCGTCCAGACGGGCCGCCTGCTTGTCCTTCAGCGGGCCGATGACGGACAGCGAAGGACGCTGCCCCAGTACATCGCGCGCCACCTCGCGCACCTCGTCCGGGGTGACCGCCGCGATCCGCTCGAGCATGTCGTCCACCGACATCTGCTCGCCCCAGCACAGCTCGCTCTTGCCGATCCGGTTCATCAGCGCGCCGGTGTCCTCCAGGCCCAGCACGGTGGAGCCGGCGAGCTGGCCGACGGCGCGCCGCAGCTCCTCATCACTCAGGCCGTTCTCCGCGACCTGGGTGAGCTCGTCGCGGCAGATCTTGAGAACGTCGTGCACCTGGTTCGGACGGCAGCCGGCGTAGACGCCGAAGAGTCCGCAGTCGGCGAAGCTGGAGGTGTAGGAGTAGACGCTGTAGGCGAGCCCGCGCTTCTCCCGGACCTCCTGGAAGAGCCGGGAGCTCATACCGCCGCCGAGCGCGGTGTTGAGCACCCCGAGCGCCCAGCGGCGGTCGTCGGTGCGCGGGATGCCCGGCATGCCGAGGACGACATGGGCCTGCTCGGTCTTGCGGTTCAGCAGCCCGACCTTGCCCGCCGTACGGATCGCACGGATGCCGGAGCGCGGGGCGACCGGGACCGCGTCGGTACGGGACAGGGCGCCCGCCCCGTCGAACGCCGCGTGCACCTGGCGCACCACGTCGTCATGGTCCACATTGCCCGCGGCGGCGACGACCAGATGCGTCGGGTCGTAGTGCTTCCGGTAGAAGCGGGCGATCTGGTCGCGGCCCAGGGCGTTGACGGTGTCGACGGTGCCCAGGACCGGGCGGCCGAGCGGGGTGTCGCCGAGCATGGTGTGGGCGAACAGATCGTGCACACAGTCGCCCGGGTCGTCCTCGGTCATCGCGATCTCTTCGAGGACGACACCGCGCTCCGCGTCCACGTCCGCCGCGCCGATCACCGAGCCGGTCAGCATGTCGCAGACGACGTCGATGGCCAGCGGCAGATCGGTGTCGAGTACCCGCGCGTAGTAGCAGGTGTACTCCTTGGCGGTGAACGCGTTCATCTCGCCGCCGACCTCGTCGATGGCGGCGGAGATGTCCAGCGCGCTGCGCCGCCGGGTGCCCTTGAAGAGCAGATGCTCCAGATAGTGGGTGGCGCCGCCGAGCGTCGGGGTCTCGTCGCGCGAGCCGACGTGCGCCCAGATGCCGAAGGTCGCCGAGCGCACGGACGGGAGGGTTTCGGTGACGACGCGCAAGCCCCCGGGGAGGGTCGTCTTGCGGACCGTGCCGATGCCGTTCTCGCCCTCGAGAAGCGTTTGGGTACGGGCGACGGCCCGCGCCTCCGAAGAGGTGCGGGCCGTCGTCTCGTCGTCGCGGGACGTCACTTGGCGGCTTCGTCCTTCGTCTGGGGCCGCGCCTCGGCGCCGGCCTCGTCCGCATCCGCGTCCGAGCCCTCTTCGTCCTCGAGGACCGGGATGAGGGAGAGCTTGCCGCGCTGGTCGATCTCGGCGATCTCGACCTGGACCTTGGCGCCGACCTTCAGCACGTCCTCGACGTTCTCCACGCGCTTGCCACCGGCCAGCTTGCGGATCTGCGAGATGTGCAGCAGGCCGTCCTTGCCCGGGAGCAGGGAGACGAAGGCACCGAAGGTGGTGGTCTTCACGACCGTGCCCAGGTAGCGCTCGCCGACCTCCGGCATGGTCGGGTTGGCGATGCCGTTGATGGTCGCGCGGGCGGCCTCGGCGGCCGGGCCGTCGGCGGCGCCGATGTAGATGGTGCCGTCGTCCTCGATGGTGATGTCGGCGCCGGTGTCCTCCTGGATCTGGTTGATCATCTTGCCCTTGGGGCCGATGACCTCACCGATCTTGTCGACCGGGATCTTGACGGTGATGATCCGCGGCGCGTTGGGGGACATCTCGTCCGGGACGTCGATGGCCTCGTTCATCACATCGAGGATGTGCAGCCGGGCGTCGCGGGCCTGCTTGAGGGCCGCGGCCAGCACGGACGCCGGGATGCCGTCCAGCTTGGTGTCCAGCTGCAGCGCGGTGACGAACTGCTTGGTGCCGGCGACCTTGAAGTCCATGTCGCCGAACGCGTCCTCCGCACCGAGGATGTCGGTGAGGGTGACGTAGTGGGTCTCGCCGTCGATCTCCTGGGAGATCAGGCCCATGGCGATGCCCGCGACCGGCGCCTTCAGCGGCACACCGGCGTTGAGCAGCGACATCGTCGAGGCGCAGACCGACCCCATGGAGGTCGAGCCGTTGGAGCCGAGCGCCTCGGAGACCTGGCGGATGGCGTACGGGAACTCCTCGCGCGTCGGCAGCACCGGCAGCAGGGCGCGCTCGGCCAGGGCGCCGTGGCCGATCTCGCGGCGCTTGGGGGAGCCGACGCGGCCGGTCTCACCGGTGGAGTACGGCGGGAAGTTGTAGTTGTGCATGTAGCGCTTGCGCGTCTCGGGCGCGAGCGTGTCCAGCTGCTGCTCCATGCGGAGCATGTTCAGCGTGGTGACGCCCAGGATCTGGGTCTCGCCGCGCTCGAACAGCGCCGAGCCGTGGACCCGCGGAATTGCCTCGACCTCGGCGGCGAGCGTACGGATGTCCGTGACGCCGCGGCCGTCGATGCGCTTCTTCTCCTTGATGACGCGCTCGCGCACCAGGGTCTTGGTCAGCGCGCGGTACGCGGCGGAGATCTCCTTCTCGCGCCCCTCGAACTGCGGCAGCAGCTTCTCGGCGGCCAGGCCCTTGACCCGGTCCAGCTCGGTCTCGCGCTCCTGCTTGCCCGCGATGGTCAGCGCCTGGGCCAGCTCGTCGCGGACGGCGGCGGTCAGCGCCTCCAGGATGTCGTCCTGGAAGTCGAGGAAGATCGGGAACTCGGCGGTCGGCTTGGCGGCCTTGGCGGCGAGGTCCGCCTGCGCCTTGCACAGGACCTTGATGAAGGGCTTCGACGCCTCCAGGCCGGCGGCAACGATCTCCTCGGTGGGAGCCTCGGCGCCGTCCTTGACCAGCTGGATGGTCTTGTCGGTGGCCTCGGCCTCGACCATCATGATCGCGACATCGCCGTCTTCCAGCACCCGGCCGGCGACGACCATGTCGAAGACGGCCTCCGCCAGCTCGGAGTGGGTCGGGAAGGCCACCCACTGGCCCTTGATCAGGGCGACGCGGGTACCGCCGATGGGACCGGAGAACGGCAGCCCGGCCAGCTGCGTGGAGCAGGAGGCGGCGTTGATCGCGACCACGTCGTAGAGGTGGTCGGGGTTGAGCGCCATGATCGTCTCGACGACCTGGATCTCGTTGCGCAGGCCCTTCTTGAAGGACGGGCGCAGCGGGCGGTCGATCAGACGGCAGGTGAGGATCGCGTCCTCGGAGGGGCGGCCCTCACGGCGGAAGAACGAGCCGGGGATGCGCCCCGCCGCGTACATCCGCTCCTCGACGTCGACCGTGAGCGGGAAGAAGTCGAGCTGGTCCTTGGGGTTCTTGGAAACGGTGGTGGCCGACAGCACCATGGTGTCGTCGTCCAGGTAGGCCACGGCGGAACCGGCGGCCTGACGGGCCAGGCGGCCCGTCTCGAAACGGATGGTGCGGGTGCCGAAGGTGCCGTTGTCGATGACTGCTTCGGCGTAGTGGGTCTCGTTCTCCACCAGGGAAATCTCCTCTTCTGCGTCCCTCGTCCGTGTGACGGGGGACGGTGGTGGAGCAGCGCCCCTGGCCTTGCGGGCCGGCGGCCGGGCCGGTCTTCGATCGAAGCCACCGGAATTGCCAGTTCCGGGAGCCACTACCGAGGACCGGCTCCTGTGGCGCCGGTGCGGCGGGAATGAGGCGCTCCTCCTCGTTCGTTATGGCGTTGTTGGGACCAGACTACAAAGCTTCGGCCGTCATCACGACGGCTGTGCTCTCCGGCCCCTACGGTACGTAGCGCGCTGGCTACGCACCGGCGTGAAGGCCGTACAGGTCACCTTTGGCTGAAACCGTACGGCGCCGTGTATGGCAAAGGGAGCGGCCCCCATAGCGGGAACCGCTCCCTCCTTGGCGTCTTACTTGGCGCCCGCCGCACCCCGGCGGATGCCCAGGCGCTCGACCAGCGCACGGAAGCGCGTGATGTCCTTCTTCGCCAGGTACTGCAGCAGCCGGCGGCGCTGGCCGACCAGGAGCAGCAGACCACGGCGGGAGTGGTGGTCGTGCTTGTGGGTCTTCAGGTGCTCGGTCAGGTCGGAGATGCGGCGCGTGAGCAGCGCGACCTGGACCTCGGGGGAGCCGGTGTCGCCCTCCTTGGTGGCGAACTCGGTCATGATCTGCTTCTTCGTAGCGGCGTCGAGCGACACTCGGTACTCCTTGTTTCGTATCAGCCGCCGAGTGCCCCTGGTCGTTGTCTCAGGGGATCTTCCGTGACTCGGGAGGCGGGGTCCGCTGGGCGCTGTCTCCCGAGACTCGGAGCCTCCGGGGACGCGTACGCAAACGGCCAGCACACAGAGTACCAGCGTCTTGGCGGGGGGTGGGCGGGGGCTGGGGGGATGACAAGGGTGGGGGCGCGCTGGTCGGGCGGGGGCGCTGGTGGGGGTTGGCGCGCTGACGGGGCGGGGCGGTGGGGCTGGAAGACGGGCATGGCGGTCAGGGTGCGGTTGTGCAGCATGAAGACGCGGTTGCCGGCCGCCGACAGCGCCCAGCGGCCCTCGGTGCCCTGGGTGTACGGCCAGGCGAGCCTTCCGCCGCGGGTGTCCACCGCCGCGACGCCGCGTGAACCGGCCTCCCCGGCGCCCGCCCAGACGCTGTTCCCCGCGATCACCGGGCGTCCTGCGAACTGTCCTCGGAGGCGAACGTGAGCGTCCACGCGTCCGTTCCGTCGTCCGTACGGCGGGCTGAGAGATCGGTGGTGTCCACGGCGTAGACGACGTCCTTCGCGACGACCGGTGCGCCCCAGCCGTGCCCGCCGCCACTGAGCCGGGACCATTTCTTCTCGCCCGTGGACAGCGTGAGCGCGGTAAGGGAGCGGCCGCCCAGGTAGACGGTGCCGTCGGCGACGGCGGAGGCGAGGGCCGTGGTTACGTGCCGTGCGGGCCCCCAGAGGGGCTTTCCACGGGCGGTGTCGAGTGCCACGACCTGGCCGTCCTCGCCGCAGACCACCAGACGGCCGTCGGCCACTGCGTCCGCCGCCGGGTTCTTCTCGGAGGTCCTTACCGGCGACGGCACCGTCCACAGGGACGTCTGCGACGTCAGCGCCACGGCGCGCAATTCACCCCCACGGGTGGCTATATAGACGGCCTCGCCGTCCACGGCGAGCAGGGTCGCCGCCTCCGCTGCAGGCGCCTTCCACCGCTCCTTGCCGTTCTGGGCGTTCAACGCGTGCAGCACGCCCTTGCTGTCGACCGTAAGGACCGTGTCATCGGATACGGCGAGGGGGCGCCCGGTCAGTCCGGCTGTCCGGGAGGTCCAGCGGGTCCGGCCGGTGCGGACGTCGTAGGCCCGCAGACGGCCGCCCTCGGCCGGGGCCACGACGAGGTCGCGGACGGGAAGCGGGGCCGGTATCCGCGCATCGGCGACACCGATGGAACCGAGGTCCACGGGTCCCCACAGAGGCGACGGGGCCGTCCCCTCGTTGTAGTGGGCCAGCGGCTCGGCCTCCCAGGGCCGCCCGCCGGCTTCCGCCTCGTCACCGCGCAGCAGCCACCCCGCGACGCCTCCGCCACCCGCCGAGAGCACGGTGCCGCCCGCGGCGAGCGTGCGCTTACCCGTACGGAGATCGATCCCCACGACGGCCCGCTTCCCCGTGAGGACGGCGACCTCGTCACGCCAGACGAGCGGGGCGTATGCCGAAGCCACCCCTTTGACGTCGTAGCGCCACAAGGGAGTGGGCGGCGCACCCGGAAGCCGACGGCGAGGGCGGTGGGCGGCCAGGCGCTGGGCCGGAGTGAGCGGTGCGGGCGAGTCCGGGGCCGTCGCCGGCCATGTGGCGCCGCCGCCGACGGCGAGCCCGGCCGTACCACCGGCGACACCCAGGAGAAGCCGGCGACGGGAAGGGCTGAGGGACGGGCCGAAGGTCTTCCGGGACGAGGCTCCATCGGCCTTGCCCTCAGCCCCGGTCCTGGCCTCGTGCACCGGCCCGTGCCCGGACACAGCCGAATGTGCGGCGCCGCGCTCCGTCTCCGCCCGGCGCACGGCAGCGCCCGGTGCCACTGGCACACCCGATGTCACCGGCGACGGCGCCTCAGCCGGTTCGATCTCCGCCGCCAGCACCGCCGAGGACAGCTCGGACAACGCGGCGATCAGCCGCCCCGGCAGCCACCCCGGTCCCAGCGCGCCCGCGGCCCGGCTGATGCCACCGGCGCTGTCCAGGGCGGTCGACCCCGAGCCCCCTCCCCGCTCCGCGCCGCCGTCCGGACCCCACGCCGCGCCGCCGTTCGGGCCCACGGGTCCCGCGTCGACAACCGTCAGCGGCGCGCCCGCGGGCGCTCTCACGATGCTCGGGGGCAGGGGGACGCGTATGCCGCTCATCAGCTCGTCCAGCAGCGCCCGCGCCGTTGGCCGGTCGGCCGGATCCTGGGCCGGACACCGGACCAGAGCGCCCCGCAACTCCTCCGGCAGATCCTCGGCGTCCGGCCTCCGTCGCCCGGTCGCCACGTACGCCAGCACGGCGCCCAGCGCGAAGATGTCACCCAGCGGCCGCGGCCGCCCGCGGCCTGCTCCGGGGGCAGCGCGTCGTCCTCCAGCCCCGGGAGCCCCACCCGCGCCTCACCGTCCGGAGCGGCGGCCCGCACCGCGCCGTAGCCCATCAACCGCGGGCCGTCCCCTGCCAGGTAGACCGTGCCCGGCGCGGCACCCGCATGAGCGAAGCCCGCGGTGTGCACCTCCGCGAGCGTCTCGGCCAGCCCCGCTCCCAACGCCCTTACGGTGCGCACGGGAAGCGGCCCCCCATTCGCCTCCAGCACGGCGGGCAGCGACAGCATCGGCAAGAACGGCGTGGTGCTCCAGGGCTGCCCCGTACCCCCGCCTGAGACTTCGACAACGGGGGCCAGCCACAGCGGGGGCCGTCCGCCGCCCAGAAGGCGCGCGTTCTCCGCCTCCGCCAGGAAGCGCTCCCGGTACGCGACGTCGTCCGCGAGCTCCTGCGAGGGTGCGGTGACAACAACCGTGCGGTCCCCCGCGGCACCGCGCGCGATGAAGTGGCGGGCCGTAGCGGGAACTTCTCCCGCATCCGGCCCCAGCCGCGCGATGACGTAATACGGGCCGAGCCGTCGAGGATCGTCCTGGCTCAGCGGCTCCACAGACACCTCCTGTGGCTGCGGGGACAATCCAGTCGACCGGGACGACAAACCGCCTCAGCCATGGCTCCGGTTCTCTGCGCGCCGCAGTCCCTACTCATCTGGAAGCCCCCCGGCCATTGATCCATCGCATCCCCGCCCGCGTCACACGCGCGGCGCCACCCTACCGAGCCCTTGTCCCCATGTTCGATTGCCGCGTCACGCGCTGTGGACAACACTGTGAGACGTGGCGGGAGTCCGGGCGCAGTGGCCCGCCCTCGCCTTCCGCCCAAAGGCCGGGCGGGATGTTATCCGCGGTATCCGAAGGGGTTCTCCACCAGTGGCCGACGCCAAAGAGAAGGAAGAGCTGTACGCCCTCGACATTTCCGGTGTCGAGTGGCTCAGCGCACCTGGCAGCACCTCCGAAGACCGGGTGGAGATCGCCTATCTGCCGAACGGGGCAGTGGCCATGCGGAATTCCGCTGACCCCGATACCGTGCTGCGCTACACAGAGGCCGAGTGGCATGCCTTTGTGCTGGGCGCACGGGACGGCGAATTCGACCTGACCTGAGGAGTATGAGGGGCCGACGAGCCTGAACGAGAGGGCGGTCACCGGTCGGTGGCCGCCCTCTCCGACAGTGGTCGGCACTCGGCTCACCTTCAGGAGCCGAAGGCCATGATGAGCTTCTCGCTGGTGCCCTCAGCCCCCGTTATGCGGTTCGAGGCGATGTAGAAAATGCCGTTTCGGTAGGCGTGAGTGGCGGAGTAGAAGCCGTTCTCCGCCTCGCGGGTGGCCTGGGGCAACTTCAGTACGGTTTTGGGCTTGCCGCCGTCCGGGCCGATGCTGACGACCAGACCGGCCTCGGCGTATGAGGGCTCCTCATAGGCGATCAGATTCTTGCCGTCCATGCTCAGCGGAAGCAGCATCCGACCGGCCACCTTGACCGCCCATTTCTTCTTCCCGCTGTCCAGGTCGAAGGCATGGATCTCACTCGTCGAGCCCCCGGCGCTGCCCTCGGTCATCTCGGTCGGCAGATAGAAGGTGTCCATGGAAGCAGCGACGCCCTGACAGCTCCCCAAATTGGTGCCGAAGAGGTCCGTTCCGCACAGCGGCTGGTAGGACTGCTTCCCCACGGCCAGGGCCGACCGCTCCTTACCACTGTCCGATACGGCCAGAATACCGCCGGCCTTGCGGTCCTGGTCGCTCAGAGCGATCACAACGGGGCTGGTGGAGAAGATCTTGTCGACCTTGTAGCCCTTACGGACGGCATAGGTCCAGGTGATCTTCCCGTTCGACGCCACCCTTTGCAGCTTGGCGGTGCCATTGGTGCAGGAGTAGGCACGCAGCAGCGCTTTCCCTCCCGCGTAACCGTCGACGGAGCAACCCGGGCTGGGCTTCTCGACGGCGACCTCCTTACCATCGCGGACTTTGATGACGGCCGAACCGCCGAACCAGGACATGCCGACGAGATCGCCGCTCTGGGCCATGCCCATGCTGGTGTGGCCGCCGCCGAAGGAGTCCGCCTCGGGAGCGTCGTGGTCCCAGACCTTGACCCCCTTGTCCAGATCGATCAGGGCGAGTTGGCTGCACGAGTCCTTTCCATGCCCCTCGTAGGCGACGACGACCTCGCCGTCGGTCGTGGAGTCGGGCGCGGCGCAGACGGCTTTGGGCAGGGAAAGCGTCCACTTCTTCGTGCCGTCGTCCTTGTATGCGACGATCTTGTCGTCGACCGCCTTGACCACGTATCCCTTCATCACCCAGAAACCGGGCACGTCGGCGCCCTTCTTGGAGACCTCGGGCGCCGGCGTTTGGTAGAGAACCTTCGCCTCGCCGGCCCGGCGCACGTCGTTGGGGTCGCTCTCGCTTTCGCCACGGTCCCGCCCGCCGGTGCTCGCACCCTTTCCGGTCGGCTCGGGGGCGGGGTTCTGCCGGTCCTGACCAGCGGGGGTGGTCGTCGAGGTAGCAATGGGCTTCTTGTCGTCGTCACCACCGCTCACCGCCGCGTACACCCCGCCGCCCGCCGCGAGCAGCACCGCCACGGCCGCACCGATGACGACGGCCTTGCGTCTCGTGTTCCGGCCGCTGCCTCCACCACCGGAGGGAAGCGTGCCGTAGGGCGACCCGGGCGGTGGGGGGTACATACCGCCGTACCCAGGCCCTCCCTGCGCCGAGGTGTACGGGTTCCGTGCGTACGAGTTGGCGGGGTCGGCCCGGGGAGGGGCCGGGACTCCCGGGCCTGCCGGAGGGCTCGATGGCAACACACCTGTGTCCCATATCTGGGGCGGAGTATGGCCCGTCGGGGGACCCACCGGAGGCGCCGAAGGGACGGCCGGCGGCGCGGGCGGGACGGCCGGCGGCGCGGGCGGGACGGCCGGCGGCGCGGGCGGGCGAGGCGGGACCGGACGCCGCGGTGATGTACCGGAGCCGTCCTTGGACGGTTCGCCGCCCTGACCGGGACCCTGTGGCGCGCCGAAACCGCCGGACGGTGGCTGGTCGGGGGGCTGGGGTGGCTGCGACATCAGCGCTTACCTCTTCGGCGAGTCCACTGGAAGATCCCGCTCCGCGATGACATTTCGGGCGGGGCAAATCTTTGTATCACCGGACGCTCAGTTCTCGGCCCCCAGTTTCATGGATGGACGGCACATGAGCCACCGTGCACAGCACGTTGGTCGCCTCCGTCTCGAAGCCGTGGAGATTTCCTGTTCATAGGTACGACACGCCGGGGTGCCACCACATGGTGACACCCCGTGTCGATAGGCTCGCCGGGTTCGGGGGACCACGTCGCCGGAGTGCTGGTGCGACGCCACCACGGATCTCGCTCCTTGCACGGGAGACCATTGAAGGGGGATTGACCACCCGGTGAGCCAGATTCTCGTCAAGCGTCCGCCCCGGGCGCTGCCGCCGACCGTGCCCACGGACGAAGTCGAGCTCAGCTCTCCCCCCGACCTGCCGCGCGGCGAGCAGCAAGGGCTGTTGACGCAGTTGGTACCGCTGCTCGGCATGGGCGGGTCGATGGTCTACTTCTTCAACTCGGGCGCCGGGCCGTTCATGCGGGTCATGGGCTGGCTGATGCTGGCATCAGCCCTCGCGACCGTCGCCGCCCAGATCGTGCGTTTCCGGCGCGGGACGGAAGGCCGGGCGGCGGGCGTCCGCCGCGACTACCTGAGGTACCTCGCGCAGATGCGCCGCGGTGTCCGCCGTACGGCCCGCGCACAACTCGAGGTGCTGCTCTATCTGCACCCCGCGCCCGACCAGCTCTGGGCGGTGGCCGCGGAGGGCAGCCGGGTGTGGGAACGCAGGGTCGGCGACGAGGACTTCGGGCAGGCCCGTATCGGTGTCGGGCCCCAGCAGCTGTCGACACCTCTGGTGGCCCCGACCACGGCGCTGATCGAGGAGCTGGAGCCGCTCACAGCCGGCGCGATGCAGCGATTCCTGATGCTGTACGGCGCGGTGGAAGGGCTACCGGTCGCCGTGTCGTTGCGGCGCTTCTACCACTTCACGGTGTCCGGGGACCCTGCCACGGCCCAGGGCGCCGCACGTGCCCTGGTGTGTCAGCTGGTCACCCTTCACTCGCCGGAGGACCTGACCGTGGCGGTCCTGACCGACGGGCGGGAAGCGGTCGCACGCTGGGAATGGACCAAGTGGCTGCCGCATTCCCAGATCGCCGGGAGGCTGGACGGAGCGGGTACCAGACGGCTGTTCTGCCGGGACGCGCTCGAGCTGGAGGAGCTTCTGGCGGCGGACGGTTCGGGCGGCCACGGCAACCCGCTCTCCGAGCGTCCCCGATTCGCCCCGGACGGATCGCCCGTCCTGGACGCGCCTCACCTTCTCATCGTGCTGGACGGCGGCATCGTCCCGCCGGATTCCCTGCTGGCGAGTGCGGATGGCATTCAGGGCGTGACCGTCGCCGAAGTGGTGTCAGGGGAACTGGACGAGCCGCGCGGCGGCCTGTCGCTCGAGGTACGCCCCGGAAAGCTGTTCCTGGAGTCCGCCGCAGGACTGGTCTACGAAGGCGAGCCGGACGTGCTCCCCCTGGAGGCGGCCGAGGCCCTGGCCCGCCAGCTCGCGCCACTGCGCGTCGGCGCCGGGGGCAACGACGAGCCGCTCCTGGATGAGCTCGACTTCACCGACCTGCTGGACCTCGGCGACGCGTCCTCCGTGGACGTGGCCCGAACCTGGCGGCCCCGGATGACGAGCGAACGCCTGCGGGTCCCCATCGGGGTCGGCGAGGACGGTGAACCGGTGATGCTGGACCTGAAGGAGGCGGCGCAGGGCGGTATGGGCCCGCACGGTCTGTGCGTGGGCGCGACCGGCTCGGGAAAGTCCGAGCTGCTGCGCACACTGGTCCTGGCGCTCGCCGTCACCCACTCCTCCGCACATCTCAACTTCGTCCTGGCGGACTTCAAGGGCGGTGCGACTTTCACCGGCATGGCCGACTTGCCGCATGTCTCGGCGGTCATCACCAACCTCGCGGACGACCTGACGCTCGTGGACCGTATGGAGGCCTCGATCCGGGGCGAACTCCAGCGCCGCCAGGAGCTGCTGCGTGCCTCGGGCAACTACGCCAATGTCCACGACTACGAACGGGCGCGGGTCGCGGGGGCGCCACTGGAGCCTGTCCCATCGCTCGTGCTGATCATCGATGAGTTCAGTGAACTACTCAGTGCCAAACCGGACTTCATCGAGATGTTCATTCAGATCGGCCGCATCGGCCGGTCGCTCGGCGTCCATCTGCTGCTGGCCACCCAGCGGCTGGAGGAGGGGCGGCTGCGCGGTCTGGACACCTACCTGTCGTACCGAATGGGCCTGCGCACCTTCTCCGCCACGGAGTCCCGGGCCGTACTGGGCGTGCCGGACGCTTACCATTTGCCGTCGCTGCCCGGTTCCGGCTATCTGAAGTTCGGTACGGACGAGATGGTGCGCTTCAAGGCCGCCTATGTCTCGGGCCCGTACCGCACCGCCGAGGCGTTGACGGACGACGGGGCGGGCGGCTCACGGCGAATGGACCGCCGGCCGACGCTGTTCACGGCCGCCCCGGTGCCGGTCTCCTATGCCGCGCCCGCACCCGCCGCCACTACGGCTCACACGAGCGACGCGCCGTCGGACACGGTCCTGGACGTCATCGTCCGGCGTCTCGAGGACCAGGGACCGGCCGCGCACGAGGTGTGGCCCCCGCCCCTGGACACCTCCCCCGCGCTCGACGAACTGCTGCCCTTGCTTGCCGTCTCGCCTGCGCGTGGTCTGCATCCACCGGACTATGCGGGGTCGGGCGGGCTGGTGGTCCCGGTCGGGCTGGTCGACAAGCCCTTCGAACAGCGGCGCGAGATCCTCTACCGCGACTTCTCGGATGCCGCGGGCCATCTCCTTGTGGTGGGCGGCCCACAATCCGGTAAATCCACCTTGCTGCGTACGCTCATCGCGTCCTTCGCTCTGACCCACACTCCGCACGAGGTGCAGTTCTACTGCCTGGACTTCGGCGGCGGAGGCCTCAGCGGGATATCGGAGCTGCCGCATGTCGGCGGAGTGGCGTCACGTCTCGATCCGGACCGGGTGCGCCGTACGGTGGCCGAGGTCACCGGAGTGCTGAGCCACCGCGAGGAGTTCTTCCGCACGCACGGCATCGACTCCATCGCAGGCTACCGCAAGCGGCGGGCAGCCGGTGAGCTCCCTGACGAGGTCTGGGGGGACGTCTTCTTGGTCATTGACGGCTGGGGCACCTTCAAGCAGGAGTACGAGCAGTTCGAGGGCGTCGTCATGGACCTCGCGACGCGGGGACTGGGCTACGGCGTCCATGTGGTCGTGTCGGCCACCCGGTACATGGAGGTACGGGCCGCGCTGAAAGACCAGTTCATGAACCGTCTGGAGCTGCGTCTCGGCGATCCGCTGGACTCGGACTTCGACCGTAAGGTGGCGGCCAACGTCCCGGTCGGCGCACCGGGCCGTGGCCAGATCCCCGAGCGGCTGCACTTCTTGGCCGCGCAACCGCGGATCGGAGCCGCCCTGCGTCGTCCGGAGGCGGACGGACGGCCGGCCGACCCGTCACTGACAGAGCCGACCACGACCGGCACGGCCGCGTCGTCGGCGTCGGCCCCGGCGTCGGTACCGACACCGACAGGACCGACACCGACAGGACCGACACCGACAGGACCGACATCGACCAGCCCGGCGCCGACCGGGTCGGCATCGACCGGCCCCGCTGAATCGACGGCGGCCCTGGTTCGCGCCGTCAACACCCACTGGACCGGCCCCCGGGCCCCCGAGGTCCGCGTCCTCCCCCGCGTACTCCCCTCCGACCGCCTCCCCAAGGGCTTTGAGAACCCGCACCTCGGTCTGCCGATCGGCATCGACGAGGACCGCATGGAGCCGGTCTTCATCGACTTCGATTCCGATCCGTTCTTCGTCGTCTTCGGCGAAAGCGAATCGGGCAAAACCTCTCTGCTACGCCTGCTTGCCCAGCAGATCAGCCAGCGTTACACCCCCGACGAGGCGCGGATCATCGTCGGCGACTACCGCCGTACGCTTCTGGAGGCCGTACCGGACTCCCACCTCCTGGAGTACGCCCCTGCTGCCCCAGCGCTCGAAATGCACATGGACGCCCTGAGCACCCTCATGGAACACCGAGCCCCCGGCCCGGAGGTCACCCCGCGCCAACTCCGCGAACGCAGTTGGTGGAGCGGTCCGCAGTTCTTCGTCATCATCGACGACTACGAGCTCGTCGCCACGAGCGCAGGCAACCCCCTCGACTTCCTGACGAGAGGGCTGCCCTACGCCCGCGACGTCGGTGTCCGCCTGATCATCGCGCGCAACACGGCCGGCGCCTCACGCTCCTCGTACGAGCCCTTCATGCAGCGCATCAAGGAACTCGGCGCCCAGGGCATCATCCTCTCGGGCGACCCAGCCGAGGGCGACCTCCTCGGCAACACCCGCCCCCGCCGCCTCCCCCAGGGGCGCGGCACCCTGATCACCCGCAAGGGTGGCACCCGGCTGGTTCAGCTGGGTTGGCTGCCTGAGTGAACATGCCTCGGAAGCCAGATCGAGGGTTCCTTATAGCCGACACAACTTCCTGACTAACATGGTCGGATGGCCATGGAGCAGTTCCTGGAGCAGGCTGGCAAGCTGACCGGCGGCGATACGGCGTCGGCCACGTGGTGCCAACTGGCAGCACCCATTCCAACTCCGCCTCACGAGGTACATCAAGCGTCTGGTAGGAAACGGCTGACGCAGCGCAGCAAACCGTTGCCTTATGCCGTTACGGGATGCGCGACAATCTTGTTTTCTCCTCTGCTGCTGCTAGCGGCTCTTGACGGAATGACGCCACAGCAGATCAAAGCGCGTAAACGCAAGAAGAATGCCGTCCGTGCACGCAAGGCTGAATTCCCGCAAATGGGCTTGGATCGCGCCTTCGACGGCAACTGGAACGCTACGGCTGGCCAGTTTCTCCTCACTTGGTACTCTCAGGCACCTGACCCTGAACGCCTTATTGTTCCAATGAACGATAAGATCACGCTGCTGGCGGCTCCCTCCCGCTGGTGGTATCGGGGGCGCCCCAAACGTCTGCGTATTATTGCCGAATTCCCGACTGATCTGGCTCGTTGCAGAATCCCAGAGTTCGCGGACGATGATATCCGTCGTTTCTGGCTCCAGTTTTCCGACGGGTCATGGATCAGCCTAAAGGCTGAGCGAGGGGAACAGACCCAACGCTTCTTCGCCGCTTGCCGCGCACAACTCAGTCAATGAGGGCCACTCAACACGCGAGAAAAGAGACAAAGCAAAGCTTTACGCCGAAAATTCCAGCATTTCAGCGATGCGGTCAACGAGCGCCTGCTGACCCACGCTCCGGGCGGTAACACCCGTCGGAGCGCGAGGCGCGTCAACATTCACCATCCACAATTCCTCAGCCGTGGCGTATGTCATGAGTAGCGGCCCCGGCACCCTGGCCACCAGTATCAATTGACCGACGACTAGCGCATTCTCGATGACGTTCTTCAGTGGCTGGCCAACGAATTCCGCTTCAAGGGCCCGAGGGTCGAGTTCCATAGTGGGGCCGTCAACATCGGCAACTCCATTCGGATCAACTAGGCGGCGAGCCATTTCGGCCGCTTCTGGCACCGACACCACGAGGGTGAATGTATGCATACCGCCACCGGTGACCTCCTCGACCAGCAACAGATGGGAGCCGTGAACGTAAAAGTAAACGTAGGAGGTCCCTGCGGACGTGGTTTGCTCCAGGGTTAGGATCCGCTCGGCCGTCTTACGCAAGGTCAGCGCAGTATCCAGGTCGGGAGAAAGGCGCATGTCTATCTCAACTTGAGCAGATTCGTTCAGCCCTTTTAGAGCTGTATCGAGTTCGGCAGTGTTAGCGATCTCAATTAGGTCCCGGGACACTAGCGACCGCAATGCGGTCGCTAGCACCCACTCCCGTTCCTGTGCAGACATACCCTCCAGGTGAGGACTTGCGGCAATTGAGCGATCGCCCTCGGCTGCGGACGTCAACACGGCAAGCTCTTCGTCCGTGAGCCGCAACAACAGGCGCGAGCCACCTTCGGCTAGCGCTTGACCGAGAGACAGGCGCACTGCCTCCAGCGTCACGTCAGGTCCATCCTGCTGTTGCACTCTTCGGCCTTTCCTTTCCTCACCAGAACTTCAATTTCTTAACCGAGTCAACCGTGCCGCCGACGACGTGCTCCGCCGTCTTTAGCGCACCAGAGGGATGGAGTGCGGCGTTTACCGTCGTATCCACCGCACCGCTCACTGTGTCCGACAGAGCATGTGATGTGGCGTTCCAGGCAGACTTAGCTCCCGCAGCGATGTCATCACCCCATTTGTCGGCGACCCAACTTCCCAAGAAATATGCGCCGGTGACGCCCAACACTGTCCAACCAATAACCGGCACAGCAGCAGCGGTAGTCTCTGTCGCCAGGAGAATACTAGTCGCACCAGCGGCCTGACCTCCGCCCATAGCTCGGTCCACCCAGCCCTGAGTACCTCCGTGATCAGGCTTGATCACTTGCTTTAGTCCGGTCACGACGCTCAGCGGCAAGGCCACTTTATCCAACACGCCCGCGCCCGGGTTATTGAGAGGTATTCTATTCGAGAAAGGAATTCGCAGCTTTTCGGCCAGCCCCTGCAATCCCACCATTGTCTTCCAGGGGCGAGCCAGCAGTTCGGAAGAGGTTCCAGTAAGCAAAGCATTGACGGCCTCGATCCCCTTTGCGATCCCAAGGACCTTGAGCGGCCGCATAATGTCTTTTTTGATTTCTTCGTACTTCTTATATTCTTCGCTATCCGTGATTCCAGCCAGGGTGTCGAGCAGAGTCGCCGGATCCGAAGCACTCTCTTTCCCGTTACCCTGATCGTATGTTCCCTGAATTGACCTCTGAGCCCTGTCGTGTGCCGCATTACGCTGGCGACGAGCCGTGGCCAAAATCTCTTGGGCCGTCTCCATGTCCGCGGCACCAGGGTCATGAAACGCACCGGGTGCCTTCGGGGCGCCGCACACTCGGTGTCGTTTGAAGAAGGCTTGCTGTTGTAAGCGTCAACTGCCTTGTTGTAGGCATCTACTTTGGCGTTGTGAGCCTCGCGAGCCCGCTCCGAAGCGCGCTTGCCTCGGCCATAGGTGTCGATCGCTTCCTGAGCCTGACGTTGCGCCCATTCCACAGTGTGAGCAACATCGGTCAATGCTCCGCTCGCGCGCTCACACGCGTGCGCGATCTGAAACCACTTCTTCGGCTCGGCAGAGACTCTCTTGCGGAAGGCATCGGCTGTCTCCCCTTTGATCTCCTGGGAGTCCAGCTTCCGCAGCCCCTCACCGACAGCAGCGAGCCCTTTCGCCAAGCCCCTCAACTGCGAAGCGTTCGACCGAAGCTTGGACGCATCACCGTGAATCAGCTCTTTCGGCTCCTCGGTCTGCCCTAACTCCAGTTCGCCCGTACCCCACCCCAGAGCCTTCTCAACCCAGGCGTTGGCCAGGCCGGCGTTCCTTGCGGCCGGGTCCACAGCAGTCGACGTAGGGTCGTTCCCCGGCATCAGTTCCCGCCCCCATCGGCGTTCCCCTGACCTGCATTTCGGCCAGCCCCCTTGCCGTCGGTCGTGATGTAATCCAAGATCGACGACTTCACGGTCTTGATGTCATCCCCGGAACCGATTCCCGGACCACTCTGCGGATAGGGCTGGGTGGTGTAATCCGACGTGCCGGAAGGACCACCAAAGCTACCGAGAATGCCGCTTGCCCCGACCCCGGCTACGCCTCTCGCTGCACCCAGGGCTGCTCTGAGCGCCCCCGCCCGACTCCGGTCCTCCTCCCACAGGACGCCTGCCGCCTGACTCAACTGGGAGCCGAGAGAGTTGGCTGTGCGCTCCAGCATGTTGATGCCCAACTGCCAGAGCTCGCAGAAATCCGAGAAAGTACTGGCAAGTCCAGCACCGCTGGCCTCTGCTGCCGACAGGCTCATATTGCCCAGACTGGCGCGCTGAGCAGAACCTTTGCCGTTCCCAGCCCCCTCCAAACCCTGCAATGCCGATCGCAGACTTCTGGTGATCCGCTCCTCGGCATCCTTGGTGATTTTCAGCTCGCCCCGATTGACCACCGTCTGCCCCCTTCCCCCGTGGCGTGCCCACGCTGTTACATCATTTCGTTAGAAGGCGACGGCTGCCCGCAGACATCGACTGCCTCCCGCTATCCGTTTCGCAACTCAAAACGCTGCCTGACTAACGCAAATGCCGTTCATCGTGCACCGGGGTGTGGGGAGCAAAAGCTCCTACAGCACTTCGAAGAAGCTCAAGATCGAAGCGCCAAAGCCGGATCGCGCGACTCGCAAGGAAGAGATCGTGATCGATGTGACGAGCGAGCTTCGCTGTCTGTTCTGGCCGCAGCTTGCTATTCGGACCCGGTAGCGGTGGCGCCCCAGGGTGTCGCCGCACGCCAACGAAATCGGTCCACTCGTCTGACGGCGTAAACAGCCGCAACTGACCGAGGGTAGTGACATCCCGCAGGTACCTACGCCAAATCACCACGGCAGTGATGTCTTGCCATGGCACGAACGCAGTCTGCTTCAGAGTACCTCCGAGAATGACACCCGCGTGCTCAACTCGGAACATGAGTATGCGCTTCCAACCCACCCCGAACAAAAGTTGGACGGGGGTGCGGGTGAGGTACGTTTCATAAACTGGAGGCTCCCAATTGCTCATGATTCTGCAACCTCCAAGTTGGGTGCGATTACTCTGCCACTGTATGACACCTCACGTCTGGCTCGGATGTCGCATTTTTCGCTCTCTATATCCGCCTCCGCTGGCGCGCCCAGACAAGCCCTCCACCGCCCAGGACGAGGACCGCGGCAACTCCGACTCCGACGTAGATAAGCGTGTTGCCACTGCCGTCATCACTCTCTGCCGACGAACCGGGTTTGTCAGCCTGAGCATTCGGGGTGACCGAGGCAGTGTCGGACTTCGAAGGAGCAGACGGAGATGCGGAGGACTCCTTCCCTGGCTTGTACTTGGGGAAGAGCGGATTGACGTCCGCTGCGCCCGGGTCTCCCTTGCCATCGAGTAGGACCTGCCCGGGACGGATGATGCCGTAGCCGATGTACTCGCTGGGGACCTTGCCCTTGGGCTTACTCGTCGTTTGCATCATTACGCGCAGAACCTGGTTGGCCGTCCATTTCGGATGCGCGGACCAGATGAGGGCGGCTGACGCCGAGACGATGGCAGTGGCATAACTGGTACCCGACTGCTCACACCAGCCTCCCCCCTCCTGGCAATGCCCAGGAATACCCTCACCAGGGGCAGCGAGAGCCACTTGCGGACCATAAGTCGAAAACTTCGAAACCGTTCCGCTCTGATTAACAGCAGCTACTGCTACAGCCCCAGGAAGGCTAGATGGATAGCCCGCGACATTGGAAGACTTACCATCATTCCCCACGCCTGCGAATATAATGGCACCGCTTGAATTTATCTCGTCCAAGCCATCCTGGAGGCGCTTTCTCGCATCATCGGTCAGTGAACTCGTAATGGTCTCTGAGAGGTTGATGACACGCGCCCCCCGCTTCACGGCATAGCGCATCGCCTTGAGATAGGCTGGCGTTGCATCGCCGACCCCGAGATGTCCCGAACTGGTCTTCACTGGAAGCACCTTCGCACCAGGCGCCAGCCCTTGGATGCCACCGGAACGCCCTGTCCCCGCAATAACAGCCGCCATGTCCGTGCCGTGGCCACTGGTATCGACGTTCGCTCCTTTCGGCTCGTGTGAAAAGTTCTTGCCCTCCAGAACTTGACCACGCAACTCAGGAAGCGAGTCATCAACCCCGGTGTCCAGCACGGCAACGGTGACACCTTTGCCGGTGCTGGTCCGCCACATCTGGTCGGCGCCCATTGCATCGAGGTACCACTGACGCGAACGTATATCTTGAGCGATCGCTGGGGACGTGAAACTTCCCATGCATGTGATGAGCGCCGCGAGCAGCGTCAAACCACGCACTGAGCGCCTCTTGTTTCCACTGGACAAGACTGACATCCCTGCGAAATCTCCTGAGACTTCAAGTGCCGACTATTCAATGACGGGAGGCAACGCGTCCTGGCGCCCGAGCTCCCAGGCTCCCTGATCAACCACCGCATGTCCTTGCCTACTCTCGGGCCCGGTACCGCGACGGCTGGTGCCAGAGTCCTCAGAGGCGGAAGGCTCTTGTCCTTCGGCCTGGCCTGACCGGACGAGCCCGGTACCCCCGCGGGTGAATGCGGCCCCTCTTCTAGAGGACGAACGAGGATCCGCGATCGACCCTCCTGACTCGGAGGCGACCCTGCGCCCTCTGCCTGCCTCCCCGGAAGGATCACTTGCCGCATTTGAACCGCCGGAAGGCGCCGCTCCTGACACAAGCCCACGTGTATGGGATCCGTTCTCCTCGCCGATGGCGACACCACGCTGACGCGAGCCGCTGATACCGGGGTTCGGAGTACGGGGGCCACTCACCGGTCCTCCGGCTTCCGAGGCCAACCGACGTCCTGAAGCCATACCTTCGGTCCCTGGCACACCGGTCGTCTGCGCTATGGGGCGGCCGACCCCTCCCCCGGGGCCGCGGGACATCTGACCGCTTTCCTCTCCCACCACCATTGCGCGCGGAAGGCGAGGGGAAGGGCCGAGGCGCCGCTGCTGTCCTCCCACAACATCGTTCTCGACCGGCCCTCGCGGCGTGAGCAGGCGACGCGGAGGCGCGCCTCCGGGTCCCGTCACGCGTTCGGTCGAAGGGAGGCGAGACACGCTCTTCCCCGTCACGGGTGTGGTGGGTCGAGGGGGCGCTGTGGACGGGCCCATCGGGGGTGATGGCATCACGACGGGGCCTGGTTGCCTGGGCTGGTCCGCAGGCGGCATCGAGGTACGAGGTGGCGTCTTGACCTCTGGATCGGGGAGGGTGGCAGTCGAGTCGATATGAGTACCCGCCGCTTGGTGATGACTCGGTTCCGAATCCACCTGCTGTGATGCCGCAGGAATCTCGGTTTCCGTCTGCGGCCAGTGGCTCACGCCTGTTGCCGAATGAGGTGCCGTCCCTGTCGCAGTGCCGGAGTCGTATCTCCGTCCGGCATCTCGGACTTGGCCATCGTTGAGAGGGAGCGTCTTGAACTGCGGCTCCTGCTCCGCCGCCATCGTCTCCTGCGCCGCCCGGTAGGCCGACGAGAGGCGCTCCATCTGGTGCCTGGCCTCTTCGGTCTCGCGCAGCTCCGCGTCCTGTGCCGCCGGGTCCTCGTGGGCTGCCCTGGGGCCCGGAGCCCTGGACTCGGGCATGGCTGACTTGGTCTCGGAGAGGGCCTGGCCGGCCTGGGCCACATGTTGGCCGACCGTGGAGGTGAACTGGCCGAAGCGCATGACTTCCAGGGCGAAGTCGTGGGCCCATTCGCGGAAGGCAGACCCACCCTCGCCGGTCCAGTCCACGCGGGACACATGACGGCGCAAGTCCGAGCCGATGTCGAGGATCTTCGGACCCGCGTCGCCCAGGGCGGTGCCGGCGGCGGTCAGCCTGTCGGGGTCCGCGTTGGCGAGCATGGCCCGCAGATTCTCCACCGACAGACCGTCGAACTCCCCGTTCCCCATGTCTCCCCCTACTTGAAGTTCGAATCGGCGGTGCCGGACTTGCCCGTGTCGGTCTTCCGTGCCTGGTTCGCGTTCCGCCCGTCGCCCCGGTTGTCCGCGTCATGGCCGTAGTACTTGGTCGTGCGGTCCTGGATGGCACGGAGCCGGTCGGCCTGTTCGGCGTCGATGCTCTCGTAGCCGCGGTCCGAGATCTGGACGGCAATGCCCAAGGCTTCGAGCTGGTCGCCCAGCGTCCTGGAGAACTTCTCCAGGCGGTCGTGCAGCTTCTCGTAGGCGCCCGCGAGGTCGGCGGCGGCAGAGAACTCCGCGCCGAAGGCGGCGTGTGCGACGGTCTGGTCGCTGATCTTGCTTTTGGCTGCCGGGGACTCTTCGAGATCGATGAGGATCTTGTCGATCCTGCTCTTGAAGCTCGCCAGCGTCTCGGCCTCCACCTTGAGGTCCGACCCACCTCCGCGCGCCCTGCTCGCGCCGGCGTCGTTCGCCGGGACCCGGCTCCCCTCACTCATCGGATTCCCCCTACGGCGTACATGATGACGGTCGGCACCAGCTTAGTGGCGCAGGGTGTACGGCCCAACTTCATTGCCGGGAAGGCGACCTTGGCGATTCCAGGGCATAGCTCAGGCATGGGATGTATCGGAGAGGCGGTCCACCCGGCGTTCGGATCCGGGCGGCTCGATGTACTTCCGTCGGGTGAAGACCGAAGCGAAGACGCCCCGGTCACGGAGTACGTGACCGGGGCGCCCTCGGCCGTGGCAAGTGGCCGTCGGCCTGCCTCACCGCTCGGGAGTCTCACTTGCTGACCAGACCACGCGCCGTCGCGTAGACGTCCAGGACCGCGAGCACGAGCGGTGTGATCGACAGCAGCATCGCGCCCTCGACCAGGTCACCGAAGCGGCCCCAGAAAGGCGTGACGCTCTTCTTCGGGACGATCAGAGCGATCGCGATGAGGATCAGCGCGCCGAAGGCGACGGAGGCGGTGAGCCAGACGGTACGGATGTTCAGCGGGCCGCTGTCGCCGCTGAGCAGGTCGATGACGGCGCTCGTCGGCGGGTTGAGGGCGAGCCCCAGGATGAGGAGGGCGAGGGAGATGACGCCGGACGCCAGGACGCAGGCGACCTGCCAGGTGTACCGGAAGAGACGGGCGCGCAGCAGCATCGCCAGTCCGGCCGCCAGGGCGAGCAGTTGGGCCCAGGTGCCGTCGGAGAAGCCGAGCACCGCCGACGAACCCACGACGACCGCCGCACAGCCGCCGACCAGGCCGAGGAGGAGTTCGTGGCCACGCTTGACCTGGGCCGCGATCCGCTCGCCGTCGACCGGCCGGGCGGCGGCGGACGAGGGGTTGTCCAGGTCGATGCCGCCGGAGGCGCCGTAGTCATTGCGGGAGGCGTCACGCGGCGCGACGTATCCGATGGGCAGACGGGCGGCGCGCGCGGAGAGGCCGGGGAGGAACGCGATGGCGGCGATGGCGACCGCCGCGCAGACGGCCGCGGTGCCCGCCGCGCTGGTGTCGGTCATGATCTGGCAGAAGGTGGCCAGGGTGCCGAAGGCCGAGAGGACGACGGCGGCGACGAACGGAGCGTCACCGGACGGCATGGCGGCAACCATGGCGACCGACACGATCAGGACGGCGACACAGCCGAGCAGGAACTGCAGCCGTCCGATGCCCTCGCCCGCCTCCAGTGCCAGGACCCCGGATCCACCGATCATCACGTGCGGCAGCGCCGCGAGGCCGAGGGCGATGGCGGAGGCCCGGTCGTCGTAGACCCGGGCCCGTACACCGGCGAAGACCGCGAGCAGCAGACCGACGCCACCGGCGATGACGCCCGGCAGGCCGTGCATGTCGTGCTTGACGGGGTCGGCGAACCACAGGACGAATCCCATGAAGATCAAGAGCAGCGCGCCGCCGAAGAGTCCGCAGGCCCGCAGGTAGCGGGCGTTCCACAGGGCGTGGTCACCGGCCACCGTCGAGGCGATCGCGTCGGAGACGTCGTCGCGCACGACGGGCGGGAGAGACTGTGCGAAGGGGCGCATGGCCAGCACGTCCCCGTCCAGCACGCGCTGCGCCGCGAGGGAGCGGGCGCCGTCCAGGACGGTGCCGTCGCGACGCACGAAGTGGTAGCCGACCGGCGTCCCCGTGGGCTGGGTCTGGCCGGTCAGCCTGAGCATCTCCGGATACAGGTCCGCAAGGGCTATGTCGTCGGGGAGGGCGACGTCGATGCGGCTGTCGGGTGCGACGACCGTCACTCGGCAGAAACCGGTCGATGTGGTCGAACTCACCTGCGGGGCCCTCTCGTTAGCGTCTCTCCGCGTCTTCCGTCCGGACGCGTTCATGTCTGACAGTGTGCGAGAGGTCACCCTACCGGGCGCCAATTGTCTTCCCGACACGTAGGATCGGTTCGTTGCCGGGTAGGTGCCGCAATGACGCGCGGCAAGCGTGCATGCGGGCCCTCAGCAGGTCCTCAATTGTTCAGTCCGCATCGGGGGATAGACAGGCCGATGAGCCAGATCATCGTGAAACGTCCACCTCGGGAGACTCCTCCCGGGATGCCCGCGGATGAACTCCGACTCGAATCCCCTCCCGAGTTGCCTCGCGGCGATCGGGAGGGCATGGCGATGCAATTGCTGCCCATGCTCGGCATGGGCTCGTCGGTGGTCTTCTTCTTCATGCCGAATTCGGCACCGTTCATGAAGATCATGGGCGTGATGATGTTGCTGTCGACCGTATCGATGGTCATCGCACAGGCGATCCGGTATCGCAAAGGCGCGCAGGGCGAAGCGGTGGAGGGCCGCCGCGACTATCTCAAGTACCTCGCGAAGACCCGGCGGAGGGTGCAGCGTACGGCACGCACACAACGCGATGCGCAGTTCTTTCTCCACCCGTCCCCGAGCAGCTGTGGTCGCTGGTGGCGGAGGGCAGCCGGCTGTGGGAGCGGCGGATCACCGACGACGACTTCGTGCAGGTGCGGATCGGGCTCGGGCCGCAGGAGCTGTGGACCCCGCTGGTGGCACCGGAAACCGCCCCGGTGGAGGAGTTGGAGCCGCTGTCGGCGGGCGCCATGCAGCAGTTCCTGGCGGTCCACCGGTCGCTGGACGGCATGCCGATGGCCGTCAGCCTGAGGGCCTTCTACCACATGACGGTCTCCGGCGAGCCGGAGACGACCCTGGAGACGAGCCGGGCGCTGGTGGCGAGCCTTGCCGCACTGCACTCGCCTGAGGACCTGGTGATCGCGGTGGTGGCCGCCACGGGTGCGACGGAGGAGTGGGACTGGATCAAGTGGCTGCCGCACACCCAGGTGCCGGGGTCGGTGGACGGAGCCGGAACGAAGCGGCTGTTCAGCGACAATCTGGCCGAGGTCGAGGACCTTCTGAAAAGCCGTCTGGAGGGCCGTTCGCGATTCAACCGGGACGGGCAGCCGCTGTTGGACGCGCCGCATGTGGTGGTGATCCTGGACGGCGGTCTGGTGCCGCCCGACTCGCTGCTGGCCGCCCAGGAGGGGTTGCAGGGCGTGACGGTGCTGGAGGTCATCCGTGGCGACCTGGACGAGTTGCGCGGCGGCCTGTCGCTGATCGTGCGGCCGGGTCTGCTCCGGGTGGAGTCGGCCTCGGCTGTGTACGAGGGCGTTCCGGACACCTTGTCGCTGGCCGCCGCCGAGGCGCTGGCGCGGCAGCTCGCCCCGCTGCGGGTCTCGGCGGGCGGCGGCGATGATGAACCGCTGCTGACCAACCTCGAGTTCACCGATCTGCTCAACCTCGGCGACGCGGCGTCCATCGACCCGGTGGTCACCTGGCGGCCCCGCTCGACGGCGGAACGGCTGCGCGTTCCGATCGGGGTCGGGGAGAGCGGTGCCCCGGTCATGCTCGACCTGAAGGAGGCGGCCCAGGAGGGCATGGGCCCGCACGGCCTGTGCGTGGGCGCGACCGGCTCAGGAAAGTCGGAGCTGCTGCGGACGCTGGTGCTGGGCCTGGCGGTCACGCACTCGTCCGAGACGCTCAACTTCGTCCTCGCGGACTTCAAGGGCGGCGCGACCTTCTCGGGCATGGCGGAGCTGCCGCATGTCGCCGCGGTGATCACCAACCTCGCGGACGATCTGACGCTGGTCGACCGCATGCGTGACTCGATCACCGGTGAGCTTCAGCGTCGTCAGGAGCTGCTGCGCTCCGCGGGTAACTACGCCAACATCCACGACTACGAGAAAGCGCGCGCCGCGGGCACCCCGCTGGAGCCGCTGGCCTCCCTGGTCCTGGTCATCGACGAGTTCAGCGAGCTGCTGACGGCCAAGCCCGACTTCATCGAGATGTTCATCCAGATCGGGCGCATCGGCCGGTCACTCGGGGTGCATCTGCTGCTGGCCTCTCAGCGCCTCGAAGAGGGCCGGCTGCGCGGTCTGGACACCTATCTGTCGTACCGCATCGGTCTGCGGACGTTCTCCGCCGCCGAGTCCCGTACGGCGCTCGGCGTTCCGGACGCCTATCATCTGCCGTCGGTGCCCGGCTCGGGGTATCTGAAGTTCGGCACGGAAGAGATGGTCCGCTTCAAGGCGGCGTACGTGTCCGGGCCCTACCGTTCGTCCACGTCAACCGTCGTGGGCAGTGGTCCCATCCCGACCGACCGCCGTCCGGCTCTGTTCAGTGCCGCCCCGGTGCCGGTCCGCTTCGCCGAGCCCGACCCTGCCTTCACGTACACGGCGGACCGCGACCGGGTGGACGACGCGCTCGCGGACACGGTGCTGGACGTCATCGTGAACAATCTGGAGGGACGCGGTCCGTCAGCACACCAGGTGTGGCTGCCGCCGCTCACCGAGGCGTCGTCCCTGGACCAGCTACTGCCCCAGCTCGCCGTCTCGCCGGAGCGCGGGCTGCATGCCGGCGGCTATGCCCGCAGCGGTGGTCTGTGCGTACCGATCGGCATGGTGGACAAGCCGTTCGAGCAGCGACGGGAGATCTTCTACCGGGACTTCTCCGGCGCACAGGGCCATATGCTGATCGTCGGCGGTCCGCGGTCCGGTAAGTCGACTGCCTTGCGCACCCTGCTCGGAACCTTCGCGCTCACCCACAGCCCGCACGAGGTCCAGTTCTACGGCCTGGACTTCGGCGGTGGCGGCATGATCGCGGTCGAGGGGCTGCCGCACATCGGCGGAGTCGCCTCACGTCTGGACCCGGAGAAGATCCGGCGCACGATCGCCGAGGTCACCGGCGTGCTGAACCGCCGCGAGGAGTTCTTCCGGGACAACAGCATCGACTCCATCGGTACCTACCGTCAGCTTCGTGCTTCCGGGCGGCTGCCGGGTGAGCCATGGGGCGACATCTTCTTGGTGATCGACGGCTGGCAATCCTTCAAGACGGACTACGAGATGCTCGAGCCGATCGTCGCGGACATCGCCACGCGCGGTCTGGGACTCGGGGTGCATCTCATCGTCACGGTCACGCGCTATATGGAAATGCGAGCGGCGCTCAAGGATCAGTTCCTCTCCCGGCTGGAGCTGCGGCTCGGTGACCCGATGGACTCCGAGCTCGACCGTAAGGTCGCCGCGAATGTGCCCGTGGGTGCCCCCGGCCGTGGCCTCACCCCGGAGAAGCTGCACTTCCTGGGCGGTCTGCCGCGTATCGACGGTACGTCGGGCAACGCCGACGACCTGGCCGAAGCGACCGCCGCGTTCGTCAAGGCATCGGTGGACAACTGGCCCGGTCCGCACGCACCGCAGGTGAGGATGCTGCCGCGGACGCTGTCGGTACGGGAGATCCCGTCCGGTCATGAGCAGCCGGAGCGGGGCATCGCGATCGGCATCGACGAGATGAACCTCGAGCCGGTCTTCATCGACTTCGACACCGACCCCTTCTTCGCCGTCTACGGCGAGTCGGAGTCCGGGAAGACGGCTCTGCTGCGTCTGCTCATCAAGCAGATCACCGAGCGCTACACCCCCGAGGAGGGGCTGTTCGTGGTCGGCGACTACCGGCGCAGTCTGCTGGAGGTCGTGCCACAGCCTCATCTGGTCGGCTACGGCACGACGCAGAACGCCTTCGAGAAGTACATCGCGGACATGAACACCCTCATCAGCCAGCGGATCCCGGGGACGGATGTCACCCCGCAGCAGCTGCGCAACCGGAGTTGGTGGTCGGGACCGCGGGCCTTCATCGTGGTGGACGACTACGACCTGGTCGCCACTTCGTCCGGCAATCCGATGTCCGAGCTGGTGGACAACCTGCCGTACGCACGGGACGCCGGCGTCAACATCATCGTGGCGCGGACGACGGCCGGCGCGGGGCGCTCGTCGTACGAGCCGTTCATGCAGCGGTTCAAGGAGCTGGGCGCACAGGGCGTCGTGCTGTCGGGTTCACCGGGTGAGGGCGAGCTGCTGGGCCAGGTCAAGGCGCGGCCGCTGCCGCCGGGGCGGGGCGTCTTCGTCTCACGGCGCGGCGGGGCGTCGCTGGTCCAGACGGCGTGGGTGCCGTCGGTGGACTGAGGCGGGGCGGCGGGCTGCGGCCAGGCCTGGAGCAGTGCAGGGCCCGTACGGACCGGGCTGCCCCGGCCGTACGGGCCCTGCACTGCCGCTCAGCGAGCGCTGCTCGAGCCGCTCACAACTCCCTGACCAGCCGAGCGGCCACCTTGAGCGGGAGCGAAGGGTACTGACGCCTGACCTCACGGAGAGCGTGCGCCGGACCCTTCGTCTCCCGGATGCGCAGCAGGGCCGCGCGGTCCACGGACCCACGAAGGTCCTCGAACGACCCGAAGTTCCCGGCGTACCAGGACTGCTCCTTATGCCGCCGCGCCAGGAACTCAGCGGTTCCCGGGCAGAGGATCGCAAGCGCGCAGAGGATGGCGATCAGCGGGGGTGGGGGGAGACCGATGGCCCAGTCGGTAACCGCTGGGAGCATCAGCCACACGAATGACGCCACCCCGACGGCCCAGAGGGCGACGCGAGGTCCGTACACAAGCTCACCTCATATCGTCACATCAGGCACTCAGGCCGTGCCCACCGGCCAATGGCCCTTCGGAAACGCGCTGTTGTCGTTGGCATTGCTCTGCAGGTCTGCCATGGCCTTGGCCTGGTCACCCAGCACACCCAGCAGAGTAGTCACGGCGCCCGCTATGACGAGCCAGCCGGCCACCCCTTCACCCAAGGCGGCGATCGCGGCCGGAACGGCACCGACGACGGTCGCCCCCGCGGCGATCGCGGCGGCCATGGCGGGAATGAACTGGATCAAGAAAGCAGCGATCGCTCCGTAGAATGCCACTCCCGCAACGGCGGCGGTGAGCAGGATATCCGCGATCGAATTCGCGTTGGTCCCGACCTGGGCGGCCGCGCCCGACTGGGGGAAGACGGCGTTGGTGTACGCGTCAGCGCCCTCGCCCTTCCACTCCTTGGGGGCCTGGAGGTTGAACTTCTGGGTGCTGGACGCGGCGGTAGTCGCGTCGCCGTGGATGCCCTTTCCCTTCCAGCTGTTGGCATCGATGAACAAGATGACCGGGGCGACGACGCCCTCAAGGAAATGGCCGATCTTTTTGAGGATCCAGTTCACGAACTCGATGAGCTTGTTCGCCGCGGCGACTACCGCCTTCGCGACGGGTCCTGGAACGTACCAGTGATCCACCGCCCCGTTGATCTTGTTGCCGAACGTAACCAGATCCTTCGCGAGCTTTTCGAGTTTGTCCTGTATCTTCTCGATGAGCGTTTCGAACTGCGTCTGGCTGAATGCCATCGCCTTCCCCGTTTCCCCGGGCGCCGCCGGTTGCTTACTAGTAGGCGTCTTCCACGGACTTCGTGGTTTCCACTTCGTGATCGTCGTACGCCTTCGCGTTCTTGACCAGCGCGTCAGCGATTTCCGACATCCGCTTCTGCCCCTCGGAGCACCGACCCGAAAGATGGTCGATGGCATCCCCGTAGGCGCCGAAGAACATCTGGTACATGCCCAACTCAAGCCGCTCGCGACGCAGCCCGCTTATGTTGGTCCCGACGCCGCCGATCGCTTTCGCCTGCTCATCCCACGTTCGGGCGTCGGCGCGTATCGCGTCGGTGATGACCTTGAGCTTGCTCATGGCCCTCCTTTCTTTTCGGTATCAGTCCCTGAAGTGCTGGGGGTTCTTGATGATGGCCAGAAACTCGTTCATGAGACCGCCCACATGCAGATTCGCGACGCCGGCCGCGCCGGGGCTCTCGGCGCTGCTTACCTTTCCCCGAGCGTTGTTCAAAGCCTCGTTCAGTGCCTGATTCAGCCGGACGACTGACTGTCCGGCAGCCCACTGAGGGTCCACCTCGCAGGAGACCAGGGCCTGCGAGGTGAGGGTGACGGCGACTCGGCGCGCGGCGGATTCTCCCTTGACCTGCGGCGGCAGGAACGAATCTGCGTCCAGTTGGTCGACGGTGTCGAATGCCGTGAGGACGTCCTCGATCGATTCGTCCATGGGCCTGCGGAGAACGTGACGCACGTCGTGGTCGGAGATTTCGGGGAGCGGCCGGGACGGCGTCGACGACGCGGGCGAGGCGAAGTCCTCGTCGAGTTGACCGGCCCGCTCTTCCCAGCCGGACTGCTCCAGCGATCGTGACCAGCGCTCCATACGGTCGCTCATGGCGGACTCGAACGCCTCGACGACGGCGCTGCCGAGGTCCCCGGCGGGCCGTCGGCGCTGCCAGTCGGACGCGACCTTGATCGCCTCGGGAAGCCCATCGGCGCCCAGGGCCACGGAGACGGCACCCTGCGCGTCCGTTCCCTCGGAACTCCGGGGCACTTGGTCGTGCATATCCGACATCAGCTGCTGCAGATTCTCCGCGTGCTGCTGGAACTGTTGCAGTTCACGGATAATGTCCTCGCTCACGCTTCCCCCTTACTGGCCAATCGCGGAGCTATTGTTCTTTGGTGAACACCTCGCCAGAAGCGCAAGTGTGTTGCTTATTCTTGGCCCCGCACGCTAGCACGGCCGAGGAGCGGACGGACCTCCCGTAACGGCACTTCCCGATGGGTGAAACGCTGCCGCGGCGAATTCCGAACGCCATCTCCCGCGGCCGGCCGTCGGACGCGCTCCGCCGGACGCTCTGAACTCATCATCGGGGCGAGGCCGTCCTGCGGCGGATCACGAACACCGCGAGAACGATCACGGCGAGGACGCCGGCCCCGCCCAGAACCCACGGGAGGACACCGCTACCGCTCCCGGCGTTGGTATCGCTCGCCGAGGAGCCATCCTTGGCACCGCCTTCAGACGGGGACTGGCTCTGCGACGAGGAGGGGGACGACGGGCCGCCGGCCTTTGCGGGCACCAGGGGGTTGGCGTCGGCCGAGCCCGGGCTGCCCTTGTTCTCGAGGACGTTGTAGCGCGGGCGGATCGTGCCGTAGCCGATGTAGCGGCTGGGAACCTTGCCCTCGGTGGGCTTTCCGGCGGTGTCCATCATGACGCGGAGCACCTGATTGCCGTTCCACTTCGGGTGCTTGGCCCAGATGAGCGCGGCGGCGCCGGAGGCGATCGCCGTGGCCTGACTGGTGCCCCAACTGCGGCAATATCCCGGCTTTCCGTTGGTACAACGGATCGGGATGTCCTGCCCGGGGGCGGCCAGCGCCACATCGGGCCCGGAAGTCGAGAACTTGGTCCGACTCAGGCTCTGATCCACGGCTGCCACGCCGGCAACTCCGTCGATTGCCGCCGGATAGGAGACGTAGTTCCCCGATTCCCCGTCGTTCCCGGTACTGGCCAACAGCAGCTTGCCGCGCTTGATCGCGTATTCCACCGCTTGCCGAAGCTGGCTGCCCGCACCGCCTTTGACCATGTAGTCCTGGAAGCCGAGCGACATGTTGATGATCTGCGCATCGCTGTCGGCCGCATAGTGGATGGCCTTCGCGAGGGCCGGGACGCTGTTGGTTCCGGATTCCTTCGTGGACCCGAAGACGGTGATCGGAAGAATGCGCGCATCCGGCGAAACGCCCTTGACGCCCTGACCATCACGGCCATTGCCCGCGATGAGCATCGCCATGGCCGTTCCATGGCCATCCGGATCTTCACGGGCGTCCTTGCCCGGCTCCTTGAAGTTCTCGCCCTCGAGGACCTTCCCCCGCAGTTCCGGAGCGGACGCGTCAACCCCGCCGTCGAGGACCGCGACCGTGATGCCCTTACCGGTGCTGACCTTCCACATGCTTTCCGCCTGCATGCGGTCCAGATACCACTGGCGCTCCCGCATGGTGTCCGCCGAGGCGGCGGGGGCGATCAGCCCCATGATGGCGAGCAAGGACGCGAGCAGCGAGATGATCACTGTCGTCCGGCTCCGGACCTGGTTGAGCGTTGTTTCCATATCGCCTGTTCGTCCTGTGCTCGCCATCATCCGTGGCCTCTGCTGAAGGGTTTTACCCGATCACGGGAGGCACGGTGCCGCGCCGACCCTCGTTCCAGGTCTCTTCGCCCTCGGTCAGATGGTCGGGCGCCTCCCGGCCTTCCTCACGCTGCCTCTTCTGGCCCTCACCACGCCCCGATGCCGCCGCCCCCGGCACGCCGGGCGCCCGTCCTTCGGCCGTCCCCCGGACCAGACCGCTCCCACCTGGGGTGAACTCGCCGCCGGTCCGCAGCTCGCCTGTGCGACGCGCCGTACCCTCGGCCCGGGTCGACGCCGAAGCTCCCCGGTTCGGACCGGCGCCGATGACACCTCCGGGCCGCCCGGCTGCGGGGAGGCCAGGACCCGCGCCCTGACCCACCCGGCCCACAGGCCCGGCCGGCTCCCTGCCGATGACCGTCCCCCGGCTCTGCCGGGTGCCCTGATTCGTGCCCGCCTGGTGGTTTTGCATACCGCCGACGATGCTCCTGTCGGCGCGCACCGGGTTGGTGGGCCGGCTGTTGATCTGCTCGGTCGGTCCGTTCGGCAGCCTGGAAGTGCTGATGGGGCCTTTGGTTCCGCCCGTCCCCACAGTGGGATTGACCTTGCCCACAGTGGGGCCGATCCTGCCCATATCGGGTGTGGGCCTGACCGTTGGCGGGCGTGACACGGGCAGGCCCACGGGCCCGGGGCCGTCAGTGACCGGATTCACCCGAGGCCCACCGTCAGTCGGCAGCTGCGGTGCGGTGGTGGTGGGCGGCGACGGCTTCACCGTATCGATGTTGGTGTGCGTCGCGTCCGGAACGGTGACATGCCCCGGGTTCTCCGGGATCGACGGAGGGGTGACATGCCCCGGTGAGACATGCGCAGGCGAGAAATGCGCGGGCGAACCCGGAGTCACCGTGGACGGATCGGCCACCGGGTGCGTCGTCCCGACAGAGGCGGGTGCCGTGTGGACGGTGCCCGTCGAAACACTGGGCGAGCCGTAGCTCTCCTGCCCGCTCCCGTCCTGAGTCCTCGGCAGAGTCGAGGCCGGCAGCGGCTTGAAGACCGGCTCATCCTGCTGGGAGCCCGCGATGGTCTCCTGCGACATCCGGTAGTACGAAGCCAGCTTGTACATCTGCGGAAGGGCCTCGTCGCGGGCCTTGTCCAGACCTTCCAGGCGCTTCTTTTCCTTCTCCTGGTCCGCGTAGCACACCTGCGAACCCGCCGGACGCTCCGGCATCGACTTCTTGACCTCGCTCAGCGCCTGGCCCGCGGTCTCCATGGCGGTGCCGACAGAGCCGGCGAAACTCGCGAGCTTCAGGGCCTGGTTGGCGAAGTCGTCGCCCCAGTTCCGGAACGCGTCGCCGCCCTCACCCTTCCAGGTGACCCGCCCGACGCGCTTCTTGAGCTCGTCACCAATCTTCTCGATCTCGGACTGCGCCTTCGTCAGGGCATTGCCGCGACGAATGATCTCCTGCTCATCCGTACCTTCGACCATGGCGAGCATGTCCTCAAATGAGGCATGCTCGAAACTGGTGACGTTGTAGCACATCTTGAGCGGCGGCAGCTTGCTGGAATCGCCCATGATCCAATCCCCCGTTCACCCATCACATGCCGTCGTGGCCACTGCTCTTACCGCCGCCCGTCTTGGGGGCGTCGGGCTTGTCGTGGCCCTTCGGATCGTGCTGCTTCTGATACTGCTCGTAGTAGCGCTTGGTGCGCTCCTGAATGGCTTTCAGGCGCTGCGCGTGCTCGTGGTCCACCGTCTGGTAGTCGCTGTCGGCCGCGCCCACCGTGATGCCCATCGCCTCCAGTTGCTCGCCCAAGGTCTGGGAGAGCATCTGCAGCCGTCCGTGCACGAGCTCGTACGCGCTCGCCAGCGACAGCGCCTCGGGAAAGTTCTGCCCGTAGGCGGCGGTGGTCACCTTCTGTTGGGAGATCTTGCCGTGCGCCGCGTCCGACTTGTCGAGATCGGTCAGAAGCCTGTCAACACGCTTCTTGAATTCCTGTAGAGACTCGGTGGGAGCGTCGAGGTCCGGCGAAGAAGGGGACTTAGCGGAGCCACCCCCGTCCGGCGCCAACTCAGCCATGAAGCACCTCCTTCAATACCTGGATGGCAGCGCTTGTGGGTGCGGGGACACTCGGCCCGGGCCGAGTGTCCCCGCACCCACGAAACGACCGCAGGCTGTGCGCGCTACGTCTCTCTCTACGACGCGAACCGCTGGCCCTGACGATGGTCATTGGCCCTGTAGCCCTCCGTAGCCTCCAGCAGCTTCTTCGAAATGGTGAGGAGGGTGCTGTGCAGGTGGTCGACGCGCTGGTTCCACTCGTGCTGACGCTCGTTGAACGCGCGCTGGGCCTCACCGGACCACGACTCGGACACACCCTTGACCTGCCTCATGATGGTGTCGAGGTCGGTCTTGAGCGTGTTGGCCTCGTTCCTGACCATGTTGGAGGCTTCGACAACGCCTTCGTAGGTAATCTCCATTGAGCTCTAACTCCTGATGCGAGGCGGACAGGTCACGAGGATCAAGAAGCGTGGAAGGAGCCGAGGATGCCGCTCTCCCCGCCTCCGACGCTGTTGATGTTCTTGAGCTGGTCGATTTCCTCCTGATCGAAACCGTCCCGGCTCGCCTTCACCAGTTCGCGGGTGAAGCTCAGCAGCTGATTCACCCGGCGGACATCGTTGTTGACCTCCGTCTGGAGGTTGTTGTACGCGCCCGCCGCGATGCCCTTCCAGTGGCCCTCAACGTGGTCGATCACGTTGTTGAGCTTCCCGATCCGCTCGGTGAGCTGACCTTCCATCCAGTCGATGGCGCTCTCGAGGGTCTTGAAATCATGACCTTCTACGCGGAGCTTCTCCGCCATGGCACACCTTCCCCCATGAATCGGATGCGGTGGAACGGCCGGTGCTCTGTGACCGTCCCGTGCGCATCGGACCAAAGCTGTCAAGGATCACTCTAGTCAGCATCCCCGTGTGCATGACCAACAAGTATCCGGTTGTTACACGGATGGGACGCCAGGGACAGCCGGGTAACGACAAGCGTCAAGCACCGCCGACGCCCCTCATGCGTCACGCCGACGACGCCAGTCACGCAGCACCACCGCACCGCCCGCGGTGATGCCCACGACCACCGCGCCCATGCCCAGGGCGTACGTGGCCAGCCGCGTACGACGTTCCTGCGGGGTTTCGCCCAGGGTGAGGCGCCCGGGCTCGGGCTTCGGGACGTTCGCCGCCGAGCCGGTGTCCGCCGTGGGGTGCTCGATCTTCTTGTCATCGTCGGTGAGGGCCTTCACCGGATCGACTACACCCCAACCGATGAACTGATCGCGGCCGTTGACGCCGCGCTCCGCGGTCTGCTCGATCTGGGCGATGACCTCCTGCCGCGACCAGTCGGGGTGCTTGGCGCGGATCAGGGCCGCCACTCCGGCCACATACGGGGCGGCGAAGCTGGTGCCGTTGTCCACGCACTGCCCGCCCTTGGGGACGGTGGAGACCATGTCGACGCCGGGTGCCGCGACACCGACGAAGTCGCCGCTCTGCGAGAAGTACGCGCGTTCGTTGTTGCGGTCGGAGGCGGCAACGGCGAGGACGCCGCGGTAGGACGCGGGATAGGTGCGCTTGGACTCACCGTTCGCACCGTCGTTGCCGGCGGCCGCGACCACGACCACGTCGTGCTGGACCGCATAGGCGGTCGCCTGCTCCAGATCGCTCTGCGAGAGGGCACCCTTGGTGTCCTGGGAGATGTTGATCACCCGGGCACCCTCGTGCACCGCCTTCCTGATGGCCTGTGCCATCTTCTGCGGTGTGCCCTTGCCCTCGGCGTTGTTCTGCTTGAGGGGAATGATCGTCGCTTCGGGGGCCAGACCCACGAAGCCGGTGCCCTGGCGCGGGCGGGCCGCGATGATGCCGGCGACCTTGGTCCCGTGCCCGACCTCGTCGACCGTCGGATCCTCGGCGAGTTTCCGTTCGTCCTTGGAGGCGTCCTTGACCGGGGGCAGGAAGTTTCCCCCACTCGCCTTGTCGACGGCGGTCGTCAGCTGGATGTTGCTGTCATCGACACCGGTGTCGATGACGGCGACCCGCACCGGCTCACCGTTCTTCTCCTTGCCCTTGGTGTCCTCCCAGAGGCGGTCGAACACCAAGCGTTGCAGCGACCAGGGCGTTCCCTTGATCTGCTTCTTCATCGGGAACGTGCACGCACCATTGCCGTCCAGCGAGAGCACGGCGGCGGACGGTCCGGCGCCGACGCCTGTGGCGGCGGTGAGACACGCCAGTGTCACCGCCGACGACAGGGCGGCCATGCGTCTCATGCGTGGGTGCTCCATGCTCACGAACCCTGCGGCTGTCGCGCGCTGTTGGTGTCCAGACGCGGCCCGACCGGCAGGAACTGGGACCAGTTGAGCGGCACCGGCACCGGCTTCACGTCTCCGTACCCCAGCCTGACCTGAGCCTTGTTCGCGGTTGTCTGCCCGCCGGACTGTGCGTCCTGCTGCGCGGAGGAGCCGGAACCGTCAGCTCCGATCTTCGACTTTCCCGAGCTGCCGTCGTTGTTGGCCTGCACCTGGTAGCGCAGGCCGGTGTCGGTGACGAGGAAGACCTGGCCGGTGCTGGTCGCCCTCCCCTGGAACTGCCGGTAGAACAGGCCGGTCCCGGGCGTGACATACGCGCTGGTGGCACCGTCCACGATGGTCGCGGGGTAGTCCCGGCCCGCCCAGGTCTCGAGGGCGGGGGTGCCGTTGTCGGCCACGTTCGTGAGGATGTTGCACACCGTGTCCCTGGCCCCGCTCCCGCCCTCGGTGGAGTTCACCTGGTGCGGGGGCTCGGAGGGCCAGGTGGTGTCTCCAGCGAACACCGTGGAGTCGGAGACGAAGTCCTGTGGGTTGACCTGCATCGGCTTGCCGAGCTGATTGAGTCCGGCCAACTGCTCACTGCTCAGCAGCAACTCGGCGGTGAAGTCGGAGACCGGCTGCACCTTTCCCGGCACCACGACATAGTGCTGGACGCCGCCACCTGTCTGCGCCTGGAGCACCATGCCCACCTTGTTGGCCTTGTCCGGCAGGGAGTCGACCCCGGCTGTGGTGTTCGGCTGCCCCGGCACCCGCGGAAACTCCACGGGTGCGCCGTCCTTCAGGGTGTCCAGCCAGTCGTCGGTCACCTGCTGGGGCCTGGCACCCTCCGAGAAGAGCGTCCGCAGCAACAGGTTGTACTGGCGGTCGGACATGCTCTCCTCGCCCTTGGGGCCACCGAGCAGGTACTTGGTACCGGACGGGTCGACGAGATAGCGGCCCCTCTTCCCCCGGACATACATCGCCTGGCTGCCACGCAGTCGCTGCGAGCCTTCGACCTTGGACGCCTCACGGCCGGCGAGGATGAAGACCGCCTTCTGCGCGGTCTTGTCCTCTCCGCCTCCCGGCTGCTCACAGACCACCCAGCGCTTCTGCTCGACGGCATCGTCAGCCGAGGGCATACGGTCCGGGGCGTACGGAATTCCGATCGTGGGTCCGCGCGGAATATCGCCGTTGTCGAGCTGCGACTCCTTCACCCGGATGATGTCCGACTTGCCCTGGTCCAGCAGGAGTTTCGCCGAGGCGAGGTTGAGGACCGGGTGCAGCTGCTTCTTTCCACCGGTCTTGAGAATCACATATCGGGTCGTCGAGTCGCTGCCGACGATGATGTGGGACGCGGTGTTGTCCCATCCCTTCGGCGCGGTCGGCCGGATCATGCCCCATGCACCGAACCCGGCAAGGATCAGCGCCCCGACTATGACACCTGGGAGAAACGCGCGCAGCGGACGTGGCGCACCGTCGTCCATGACGGTGGGCGAGGGCTGCACGAACGAGGCAACCATCCGTTTCTTCGCAAAGGTGTAGGCATTGAGCTCGTCCCGCCGCGATGCCATGTCTCGTCCGCTTCTCCCCGTGTGATGGTGCAGTACGTACGCTCGGTCGCCGTAGGGAGATTACTCATCCGATCGGGTCACCCGACACCCGAGCCACCCTTCACGCGCCTTTCCGATACCGTAAACACACAATCGGTCACGACAACTCAGGACAAGCGGGGGTCTCCGGGATGAGCTCTGCCACCCATGTGCGTGCCGCCGTGCCGCGGCAGCCCTCACGCACCGCGAGCCTGGGCCCCCTGCGGCTGTATCAGCTCGTGCTCATCGAGGTGGCCGCCGCGATCCTCGTCGTCGCCTGGACCGTCAACTCACTGCTGATGGTGCCCGCAGGGGTCATCGCTCTCGCGCTTGTGCTGCTCGCGGTGTTGCGGCGCAGGCAGCAGCCATTCGTCGACTGGCTCGTCGCCATCAGCGCGTTGCGCACCCGTCAGAAGCAGGCCAAGGGGCCGGTCCCGGCCGGAATCGACCCGTCGCTCGCGCCCGCCGTCGAATGCGATCCGGCACTGCGCACCTACGCGTATGTGGCTCGGGACCGCCGCGAGATCGGAATGATCGGCGACGGTACGTTCCTCACGGCGGTACTCCAGGTCCAGTCGACCGACGCTCCACTGCGGCCGATGCGCACCAAGCGACCGCTTCCGCTGTCGCTGCTGCAGGACGCGCTGGACGTGGACGGCATTCAGCTGGAGTCGGTGCAGGTGGTGCAACACTCACAGACCGCGCCCGCCCCGCATCTGCCCGAACAGGCCGCGGCGGCACGCAGTTATGCCCCGCTGCAGGAGCAGGCCGGAGCACCCGCCGTCCGGCTGACCTGGGTGGCGCTCAAGCTGAATCCCGAGCTGTGTCCGGAGGCCATACGGGCGCGCGGCGGTGGCTTGGAAGGCGCTCAGCGGTCCCTGCTGCGCGCGGTTGACCAGCTGGCCAGTCGGCTGACCGGCGCCGGATTCTCGGCACGACCGCTGGCCGAGGGTGAACTCACCACGGCCCTCGCCACCTCGGCGTGTGTCAACCCGCATGCCACGACCCAGGCGGGGCGTGCGAGCACACCTACGCGCCGGACAGTGGAGACCTCGCGAGCCTGGCGCTGCGACGACCGGTGGCACACCACCTACTGGGTGGGGCGCTGGCCGCAGATGGGCCCGGAATCGGTGCCGCTGCCGCAACTCGTGGCGCTGCTGACCTCCATGCCCGCTCTCGCGTCCACCTTCAGCCTGACCCTGACCCATGACGACGGCAGCCGTAACGCCTCCTCGGTCACCGGGCACATCAGGGTCACCGGACGCAGCGACACCGACCTGATCACCGCCCGCAAGGCTTTGGAGCGCGCCGCGCGGGGAGTACGGGTCGGGCTGGTCCGTCTCGACCGCGAGCAGTTGCCCGGTGTACTCGCGACGCTCCCGCTGGGAGGCACCCGCTGATGGCCACATCCGCCTTCTCCCCCGCCGCTTCTCCTTCCGGTCATGGAGCCGATCCGGATTCCGCCCCCGGAGCGGGTCTGGGATCCGGTCCCATGATTTCCGGTTCCGGCGCCCCCGGGATGGCCGGTGACCCGGGCTCGGCACGCAGAACGCGTCCCGGTTTCGGGCTCATCGGGCCCCGGCGCGGACGGCAGACACTGCCCCTGGAGGACATGGAGGCGCTGGCACTGCCCATCGGCGACGACGGCGTCATCATCGGCGTGGACGAGCAGAACCAGCCCGCCGTCCTCGGCTTCAACCGCCCCGAGCCGTTCGACGTGGTCCTCGTCGGCGGTCTGTGGACCGCGCAGGTGCTGGCCTTCCGGGCGGCGGCCACCGGCGCCCGTATCGCCGTCGAGACCGGCCGGCCGCATCTGTGGACCAACTTGGTGCAGGTCGCGGGCGGCGGACAGCAGTGCATGACCGTCTTCGATGTGGGCCGTGTGCCGCCGCAAGGGCCTTCGGTCGGCAGTCCGGTTCTGGTCGTCCGGGACTGCGGCATGCGTCCGCCACGGGGCCGGGTCTCCGCGTTGCCCTGGCAGTCGGTGCTGACTTTGCTGCCGTATCTGAGCCCGGTCGCGCCGCGGCTGCTCGAGCACGCTGGACTGGTCGGCATTCAGCGCGTTTCGCCGGACGAGGCCAAGGAGATAGGCCGCGTCATGGGCCTTCCGCAGGCCGATGTCGCGGCGCTGTCCACCCTTCCCGACTGGGTCACTCTCTGGTGTACACGTACCGGACGGCAGTTCGTCACCGTGCAGGCAACGGATGCCGAGACGGGGCTGCTGGGATCTCCGCGTCGGGTGGACTGACACGGGTCAAAACCTTCGGGGTTGGTCCGTCGATGATCAACACCGCTCGAGAGCGGCCCACATCATGCCGTGGACCGCTTCGAGTGGCGGACGGGCCTGCCCTCGTGGCGCTCATGGTGATTAGGCTTGGGGTACCCGGTGGAGAACCCGTTCAGGGATCCCCGGCGGCACAAAAGGGGAAAGCCGAACGGTCGGACGACAGTAACGATCGGCAACAGATCGGCCTCGCCAAGATTTTCAAGGGTGTTCGACCACACCAGGAGGCATTGTGAGCAGCGATCGGGACGAGATCCGCACGGGCGGAAACACACCCGGCGATGATCGGTCCGACGCGGAGACCGAGCACACGGGCGAGTTCACCATCGACTACACCCCGCCCGCCTGGTACACGCAGAACGCTTCGTCGTCGTCCTCGCCGGCCTCCACGGCCCCCGCGTCGACCGGCGGTTCCGGAGGAATCGGGACGGGCACCGGTGCGGGAGCGCCGAGCCCGCCGCCTCCGCCGCCCACGGGTCATCCTGTGTCCGTGCCGGGGGCGCCGGAGCCGAGTGGCTTTCCGGGTGCTTGGCCGCCGCCGACCGCGCCGCCCTCCGCCAATGTCGCGCCGGACGCCTCCGAGGTGGAGGAGGTCCCCGCGCGGCGGGAGGACGAGTCCCGGTCCGAAGCGGAGGCGGAAGGGTCGGACGCGGGCATCCGCATGCCGCCTTTGCCCGACTCCACACCGGATTGGGGCAGTACGCCCGCGGCTGACGCCGTGACGGGTGGTGCCGCGTCGGACAACCCCGAGTCCGAACCCGAGCACCGAGAATCTTCGGCCGAGGCTTCCGAGGTCGAGGCGGAGTCCTCTGCGGCGGCTTCCGCTCCGGCTTCCTACACCGCTTCCGCTCCGGTCGATGACGACTTCAACCTGGCGCCCGCCGCGGCCCCTCGGGACGACGTCCCTGAGCCCGCGCCCGAGTCCGAGCCCGAGTCCGGCTCCTCCGAGCCCGCGTCCGGCTCCGATGAGAGCGACAACGGCGATGTGGTCAGCCACTCCACCGTGCGGTTCTCCACCGCCGCGCTGCGGCGCGAGGTGGCCGAGAGGCGGAGTGAGGACTCCGAGGACTCCGAGGCTGGTCCCGATGCCAGTTCTGGTGCCGATCCCGGTTCCGGTTCCGGTTCTTCTTCCGGTTCTGGCTCTGGTTCTGGTTTTGCGTCCGGTTCCGGTGACGATTCCGGCTTCGCGGACACGGGCGACCGTACCGACGACGATGTGCGCAGCGAGGGCACGCTGCGCTTCTCCACCGCCGAGCTGCGGCGTGAGATGGAGGAGCTGAGGCAGGCGACCGCCGAGCCCGAGGACGCGATCCCCGAGGACGCCGTGCCGCCGAGCGCGCCCTCCTCCGAGCAGCCCGCCGCCGGCTGGGCTCCGCCGCCCGTTCCGCAGTCGGGGCTGCCGCCCCTGCCGCCGGACTTCCAACCCGCCGCGCCCGAGGACGCCGTACCGGCTCCGGGTCCCGCTCCGGTTCCGGAGCAGCGGACGGATGGGCCTGCCACTCCTGGCTCCGGCGTGCCGCTCCCGCCACAGGACACCTCCTGGGCGCCTCCCCCGCCCCAGACGCAGGGTCAGCCCGGTCCCGCGGCGCCTGGGCCCGGGCCGCAGGGTGGATACGGCTATCCGCGTCCCGGCGAGGGCGCTCCCGGTGCGGTCCCCGGCCAGCCCGGTCCGGTCCCGCTGCCGGATCAGGTCCAGGGGGCACAGCCCCGGCGGCCAACGTGCCCGGCCCGCACGGCGGTTATCAGCAGCCCGGCCCGGCCGTGCCGGGTCCCGGCCCGCAGGGCCCCCCGGCTCCGCAGGGGCCCCACTACGGCTATCCGCACCCCGGTGGTCAGCCGGCGCCCGGCCCGGCCGGTCAGGGGCAGGGCCAGGGGCCGATGCCCGTCCAGGGCGGCTACGGCTTCCCGCAGGCGCCCGCCCCGGACCAGCAGGGCCAGGGCCCGTATCAGCAGCCCCCCGCACCCCACTACCCCACGCCCCAGCCGGGACAGGCCGAGCACCACGGACAGCCGGGACAGCCCGGCCAGCCGATGTACCCGGGCCAGCCCGGTCAGCCTGCCCAGCCCGGCCCCTACGCGCCGAACGGCCCCGTCCAGGGCCGGCCGCCGCATGACCCCCAGGGGCAGCAGTTCCCCGGACAGCAGGGTCCGGGCGCGCAGGGCGGCTACGGCTTCCCGCGGCCCGGCGACGGCGTTCCAGGGCCGGGGCCGCAGCAGGGGCAGCCGCACGACGGCTACGGCTATCCGCGTCCCGACGCCCACGCCGCCCCGGCGGCCCCGGCCGCCCCGGCCGACCCCCGTACCGGCGGCTGGCCGACGGTCACGCCCGACCAGCGGCGCCAGGCCGGGGGCGCGGGGGCGCCGCTCGGGTACACCGCCGCGGTCGAGCTCTCCTCGGACCGGCTGATCAAGGGCAAGCAGAAGCCGAAGAAGAACACCCCCGGCCCCTCCCGCTTCAAGCTCGGCGGGAAGAAGGAGGAGGCGGAGCGGCAGCGCAAGCTGGAGCTGATCCGCACGCCGGTGCTCTCCTGCTACCGCATCGCGGTGATCAGCCTCAAGGGCGGTGTCGGCAAGACCACGACGACCACCGCGCTCGGCTCGACCCTGGCCATCGAGCGCCAGGACAAGGTCATCGCGATCGACGCCAACCCGGACGCGGGCACCCTCGGCCGGCGCGTGCGGCGGGAGACCGGTGCGACCATTCGCGACCTGGTCACCGCGATCCCGTATCTCAACAGCTATATGGACATCCGGCGGTTCACCTCACAGGCGCCGTCGGGGCTGGAGATCCTCGCCAACGACGTGGACCCGGCGGTCTCGACGACGTTCAACGACGACGACTACCGCAGCGTCATCGACGTCCTGGGCAAGCAGTACCCGATCATCCTCACCGACTCGGGCACGGGGCTGCTCTACAGCGCCATGCGCGGCGTCCTCGACCTCGCCGACCAGCTCATCATCATCTCCACGCCCTCCGTGGACGGTGCGAGCAGCGCCAGCACCACCCTCGACTGGCTGTCCGCGCACGGCTACGCGGATCTGGTCTCGCGGAGCATCACCGTGATCTCCGGAGTCCGGGAGACCGGAAAGATGATCAAGGTCGAGGACATCGTGTCCCACTTCGAGACCCGCTGCCGCGGGGTGATCGTCGTGCCGTTCGACGAGCATCTGTCGGCGGGCGCCGAGGTGGACCTGGACATGATGCGGCCCAAGACCCGTGAGGCGTACTTCAACCTCTCGGCCATGGTCGCGGAGGACTTCACCCGCGCCCAGCAGGAGCAGGGGCTGTGGACGGGCGACGGCGCGGCTCAGCCGCCGCAGGTGGCCCCGCCGATGCCGGGCCAGGCCCAGCAGCCCTACCCCGGTCAGCAGCCCTATCCGGGCGCCTACGCGCCTGAGCAGGGCCAGCAGCCGCAGTACCCCGGATACCCGCAGCAAGGCGGTCAGCCGGGCTGGCAGCAGTCCTACGGGCAGGGGCAGCAGCCGCAGCCCGGGCAGCCGTGGCAGCAGATCCAGCCCGGGCAGCCGGGCCAGCCGGAGCAGCCCTGGCAGCCGGAGCAGCCCTGGCAGCAGCAGCCCCCCGGGCCGCAGCAGTAGCAGACGGAAGCGATGCGCCCCGTGGGCCCGGATCACCGGGCCCACGGGGCGCATCCACGTTCACCGCACGGCGTACCTCACGGGCGCACCGCACACCGCCTCAGCGGCTGCCGCCGTGCCCCTCGACGAGTTCACGGGCCCGCTTCACATCGACCGCCATACGCTCCAGCAGCGCCTCGATCGAGTCGAACTTCTCCTGGCCCCGCAGATAGGCCAGGAAGTCGACCTCGACATGGAGTCCGTACAGATCCAGTCCGACCCGGTCGATCGCATACGCCTCGACCGTCCGCTCGGTCCCGTCGAACTGCGGATTGGTGCCGACCGAGATCGCCGCGGGCATCGCCTCGCCCTGTGCCGTCAGCCAGCCGGCGTAGACGCCGTCGGCCGGGATCGCGGTGTGCGGCGGGGTCTCCAGGTTGGCGGTCGGAAAGCCCAGCTCACGGCCGCGCTGCGCACCGCGCACCACCACGCCCTCGACCCGGTGCGGCCGGCCGAGGACCTCCATCGCGCCCGCGACATCGCCCTCGGCGACCAGCCGGCGCACCAGCGTGGAGGAGAACGGCTCGCCGCCGCCCGCCGCACCGCGCTCGTACAGGTCGATGACCTCGACCTCGTAGTCGTAGGTGGTGCCGAGCTCGCGCAGGAAGGCGACGTTCCCGGCGGCCTTGTGGCCGAAGCGGAAGTTGGGCCCCTCCACCACGACCCGTGCGTGCAACTTGTCGACCAGCACCTTCACGACGAAGTCGGCCGGGGTGAGCCGGGAGAACTCCGCCGTGAACGGCAGGACCAGCACCGCATCCACGCCCAGCCCGGCCATCAGCTCCGCGCGCCGCTGATGCGTGGCCAGCAGCGGCGGATGGCTGCCGGGCCGCACGACCTCGCTCGGATGCGGGTCGAAGGTGACCACGACGGCCGGTACGCCCAGCTCACGCGCCCGTGCCACGGCACGGCCGATGATCAGCTGGTGCCCTCGGTGCACCCCGTCGTAGGAACCGATGGTGACGACGCTGCGCCCCCAGTCCTCAGGGATGTCCTCCAAGCCACGCCAGCGCTGCACTTTGCCCGCTCCTCGCCCGAACCTTTGTCTGTCGACTTCGCAGGTCTAAGACTGCCATGCCCCGGTCGCCCGCCTCGCATCGGTGGTCTCTACGAGCGCCCGGACCGGCCGGAAAGCCACCGTAGGCGGCCGGTCCGGGCGCTCGCAACGCAGCAGGGAGTCAGTCACGACACACCGCGACGCCTGGCGACGACGCGGTCCGATGGCCTCATACGAAGACGGCCAGGCTCTTCGCCTTGCCCTTCGACTCCTCCACGAGGGCCAGAAAACGCCCCTCCGGCCCGAAGACCGCGACCGGCCCAGAACCCGAACCCGTCCCCGAACCCGGCGCTCCCTCCCCCGAGGGCATGTCGATCCGTACGCCGTTGCCCAGCAGCCGGGCCTGGTGGTCGTCCACGTCCCAGCGCGGGAAGGCGGCGGCCGCCGCCTCGGCGATGGGCATGATCTCCAGCGACTCCTCCAGGCTCTCCAGCGTCCTGGCCGCCTCCAGCCCGTACGGACCGACCCGGGTCCGCCGCAGGGCCGTCAGATGGCCGCCGACGCCGAGTCCGGCGCCCAGGTCGCGCGCCAGCGCCCGGATGTAGGTGCCGGAGGAGCACACCACCGTGACGTCCAGGTCGAGGACGGTGGTGCCGTCCTCCGCCTTGGCCTCGCGGCGGTCGTGGAGGACGAAGGAGGAGACCGTCACCGGCCGCGCCGGGATCGCGAACTCCTCGCCCTCCCGCGCCCGTGCGTAGGAGCGCTTGCCGTCGATCTTGATGGCGCTGACCTTCGAGGGGACCTGCTGGATGTCCCCGGTCAGCTCCTCGATCCCGGCCTCCACGGCGCCCGGGTCGACCCCGGCGGCGCCGTCCGAGGCGGTGATCTCGCCCTCCGCGTCATCGGTGACCGTGGCCTGGCCGAGCCGGATGGTGGCCCGGTACTCCTTCTCGGTCAGCGCCAGATGGCCCAGCAGCCGGGTCGCCTTCTCCACGCCGACCACGAGCACGCCCGTGGCCATCGGGTCCAGCGTTCCGGCGTGGCCGACCCGCCGGGTGCCGGCGAAGCGGCGCATCTTGGCGACCACGTCGTGCGAGGTGAATCCGGCCGGCTTGTCGACGATCACCAGGCCGTCCGGTGCCCCGGAACCGGCCCTGCCCTTGCGCGTCATGCGTCCGGTGAACCCTTGCCGTCCGTGCCGGGCTCCTGGCCGTCCGTGCCGGGCTCCTCGTCGTCCTCGTCCTCGCCCGGCTTGCGGTACGGGTCGGCGTCGCCGGCGTAGCTGGCGCCCGAGGACGCCTCGCGCACCTGGGCGTCCGCCTCCCTGGCCTTGGCGAGCAGGTCGTCGATGGTACGGGCGTTCTCCGGCAGGGCGTCCGGGACGAACGTCAGGGTCGGGGTGAAGCGCACCCCCGTCTGGCGTCCGACCTCCGACCGCAGCACACCCTTGGCGCTCTCCAGGGCCGCGGCGGAGGCCGCCCGCTCCTCGTCGTCGCCGAAGACCGTGTAGAAGACGGTCGCCTCCCGCAGATCACCGGTGATCCGGGTGTCGGTGATGGTCACATAGCCCAGCCGCGGGTCCTTGATCCGCCGCTGCAGAGTCTCCGCGACCACGACCCGGATGCGGTCCGCCAGCTTGCGTGCCCGCGCGGTGTCGCTCATGCGTCTTCTTCTCTCTTCTTCGCGTCAGTCATCGATGGCCGGGGCGGTCTGCCACCGCCGATCCGGCCCTCATTCATCATCGCCACCGTGGAACCGCCGTCGCACCGACAACAGCTCCACCTCCGGCCGCGCCGCCACCAGCCGCTCGCAGCGGTCGAGCACGTCCGTGAGATGGCCCGCGTCCCCGGAGACCATCGCCAGGGCGATCTGGGCCCTGCGGTAGAGGTCCTGGTCCCCGACCTCCGCCACGCTCACCGCGAATTTGCGGTGCAGCTCGGCGACGATCGGGCGGACGACGGAGCGCTTCTCCTTCAACGACCGTACGTCGCCGAGAAGCAGGTCAAAGGACAACGTCCCTACATACATGCGGTCCGGGTCAAGCCACCCGTGGGGCCTTTGTGAATGCGGGCTTCTGGCACCGTACACGCAAGGGCCGGGGCCGATCGACGGAAATTCCTCCGCCGACCGGCCCCGGTGGGACAGCCGCTTGTCAGCCGCGCGGCTTCTCGCGCATCTCGTACGTCGCGATGACGTCGTCGATCTTGATGTCGTTGTAGCTGCCGAGGTTGATACCGCCCTCGAAGCCTTCCCGAATCTCGGTGACGTCGTCCTTGAAGCGGCGCAGACCCTCGATGTTGAGGTTCTCCGCGATGACCTTCCCGTCGCGGACGAGGCGGGCCTTGGTGTTCCGCTTGACCTCGCCGGAGCGGATGAGCACACCGGCGATGTTGCCCAGCTTGGACGAGCGGAAGATCTCGCGGATCTCCGCCGTACCGAGCTCGACCTCTTCGTACTCCGGCTTGAGCATGCCCTTCAGGGCCGCCTCGATCTCCTCGATCACCTGGTAGATGACCGAGTAGTACCGGACGTCCACGCCCTCGCGCTCGGCCATCTGCGTGGCACGCCCATCGGCGCGCACGTTGAAGCCGATGACGATGGCGTCGGAGCCGGTCGCCAGGTCGATGTCGGTCTCGGTGACCGCACCCACACCGCGGTGCAGGACGCGCAGGTCGACCTCTTCGCCGACGTCGAGCTGGAGCAGCGAGGACTCGAGAGCCTCCACCGAACCGGACGCGTCGCCCTTGATGATGAGGTTGAGCTGCTGGACCTGACCGGCCTTGAGCACCTTGTCCAGGTCCTCCAGGGAGACCCGGCGGGTGCGCTTGGCGAACGCCGCGTTCCGCTCGCGGGCGGCACGCTTCTCGGCGATCTGGCGGGCGGTGCGGTCCTCGTCGACGACAAGGAAGTTGTCGCCCGCGCCGGGCACGTTGGTCAGACCGAGCACCAGGACCGGGGTCGCCGGGCCGGCCTCCTCCAGCGCGTTCCCGTTGTCGTCGAGCATGGCCCGGACACGGCCGTAGGCGTCGCCCGCGACCATCGTGTCGCCGACCCGCAGGGTGCCGCGCTGGACCAGCACGGTGGCCACGGCGCCGCGTCCGCGGTCCAGGTGCGCCTCGATCGCGATGCCCTGCGCGTCCTGCTCCGCGTTGGCGCGCAGGTCGAGCGAGGCGTCCGCGGTCAGGACGACGGCCTCGAGCAGGTCGTCGATGTGCAGCCCCTGCTTGGCGGAGATGTCGACGAACATGGTGTCGCCGCCGTACTCCTCGGCCACCAGGCCGTACTCGGTCAGCTGACCGCGCACCTTGGTCGGGTCCGCGCCCTCGACGTCGATCTTGTTGACCGCGACCACGATCGGCACATCGGCCGCCTTGGCGTGGTTCAGCGCCTCGATCGTCTGGGGCATCACACCGTCGTTGGCCGCCACCACGAGGATCGCGATGTCGGTCGACTTGGCACCACGGGCACGCATGGCGGTGAACGCCTCGTGACCCGGGGTGTCGATGAAGGTGATCCTGCGCTCTTCGTCGTTGACCTCGGTCGAGACCTGGTAGGCACCGATGTGCTGGGTGATGCCGCCGGCCTCGCCCGCGATGACGTTCGTCTTGCGGATCGCGTCCAGCAGTCGCGTCTTACCGTGGTCGACGTGACCCATGACGGTCACCACCGGCGGACGCGCGACGAGCATCTCCTCGCCGCCCTCGTTCTCGCCGAACTCGATGTCGAAGGACTCGAGAAGCTCGCGGTCCTCCTCCTCCGGGCTGACGATCTCGACGTTGTAGTTCATCTCGTCGGCGAGGAGCTGCAGCGTCTCGTCGGAGACGGACTGCGTCGCGGTGACCATCTCGCCGAGGTTGAGCATCACGGCGACCAGAGACGCCGGGTTGGCGTTGATCTTCTCCGCGAAGTCGGTGAGCGAGGCACCCCGCGACAGCCGGACCGTCTGGCCGTTGCCGCGCGGCAGCATCACACCGCCGACGGACGGGGCCTGCATGGCCTCGTACTCCTGGCGCCTCTGCCGCTTCGACTTACGGCCACGACGCGCCGGACCGCCGGGACGGCCGAACGCACCCTGCGTGCCACCACGGCCACCGGGACCACCCGGACGACCGCCGAAGCCGGGACGGCCACCGCCGCCACCGAAGCCGCCGCCACCGCCGGGACCGCCCGGACGACCGGCGAAGCCGCCGCCGCCACCGGGACGACCGCCGCCGCCACCGCCGGGACGACCGGCGAAGCCGCCGCCGCCACCGGGACGACCGCCGCCGGCACCGCCGGGACGACCGCCGCCGCCGGGACCACGACCACCGCCGCCACCGGGGCCCGGACGCGGGCCGGCAGCCGGACGCTGCGGCATCATGCCCGGGTTCGGGCGCGCGCCACCGGGACCCGGACGCGGGCCGCCACCCTGGGCGCCCTGCGGACGGGGCATCTGGCCCGGAGTGGGACGGGGACCGCCGGGACCGCCCTGGCCACGTCCCGGACCGCCCTGGCCGCCGCCCTGCGGACGGGGGCCGCCGCCGGGCTGACCGCCGGGACGCGGGGCGCCGCCGGGACGGGGCGCCTGCGGGCGCGCCATACCGGTGGAGCCACCGGAGGTGAAGGGGTTGTTACCGGGACGGGGACCGGCCGGACGGGGACCACCCGGACGCGGACGCTCCTGACCACCCGGGCGCGGACCGCCACGGCCGCCACCCTGACCGCCTTGGCCACCCTGACCCTGGCCCTGGCCGCCCTGGCCCTGGCCCGGGGCACCCGGACGGGCGCCGGGGCGCGGACCGGGCGTGGCACCCGGCTTGGCGGGCGCGCCCGGCTTGGCCGCGGCGGGCTTGGGGCTCGGGGCCGCCGGCGGCGCGGTGAACTCGGGCTGCGCCGGAGCCGCCGGCGCGGGGCCCGGCTTGGGGCCGGGGGCCGCCGGACGGGCAGCGGGCGCGGGACGCGGGCCCGGCGTGGGCGCCGCACCCGGAGTGGGCGCCGCACCGGGGGTGCCGCGCTGGCCCTCGACAGCCGGCTTGGGGCCGGGCGCCATCGGGGGCTTGGGGGCGGCCGGACGGGCCGCAGCCGCCGGACCTGGGGTCGGCGGCTTGGGCGTCGCCTTGCGCGGCGCCGAAGGCTTACCGGCGGTACGGCCGGAGCCGTTGCCACCCTGGAATGCGTCAGTCAACTTGCGCACAACCGGCGCCTCGATCGTCGAGGACGCCGAACGTACAAATTCACCGAGTTCTTGGAGCTTGGCCATGACGACCTTGCTCTCAACTCCGAACTCCTTGGCGAGTTCGTATACCCGGACCTTAGCCACTTCGCTCCTTTTAGGTCCGGGTTGTCGCCGGACCGTCGCTACTTCATGGGCGTACTCATCGCGTACTCATCGAGTGCTCATCGCAATCTCGACCTACTTCCGACTCGCGAGGTACCTGACCGCACGGTGTCCCGTGCCGTTCTCTTCCAACTACTCACTCAGGGTGTCGCCTGCTCACCCTTCTCGACAAACCGGCGCAGCGCCGTGGTGTCGAGCGCCCCCGGCCCCCTGAAGGCCCGGGAAAAGGCCCGGCGGCGAACCGCCAGGTCAAGGCAGACCCGTGTGGGGTGAACATAAGCACCCCGACCGGGGAGCGTACCGCGCCGGTCGGGGACACAAACACCCTCGACCAGCACGATGCGCAGCAGATCGTCCTTGGCCGCCCGATCCCGGCATCCCACACAGGTTCGCTCAGGGCAGGCACCAGCGCGCGTGCGGCCAGACACTGCTTAAGTCTACCTCCCCATACCGACCCCACCCCTTGGGGGGAGTGATCGAATCGTCACTCGATTTCAGGCCGGATCCCGCGGGATCCGGCCTGAATCAGCCTTGATCACCCGACTGCTCGGTGTCCGGCCGGATGTCGATCCGCCAGCCGGTCAGCCGGGCCGCCAGCCGGGCGTTCTGCCCCTCCTTGCCGATGGCGAGGGACAGTTGGTAGTCGGGCACGGTGACCCGGGCCGAGCGGGCCGCCAGATCGACCACCTCGACCTTGCTCACCCGCGCGGGTGACAACGCGTGCGCCACCAGCTCAGCGGGGTCGTCCGACCAGTCGACGATGTCGATCTTCTCACCGTGCAGCTCGGCCATCACGCTGCGCACCCGGCCGCCCATCGGGCCGATGCACGCGCCCTTGGCGTTCAACCCCGAACGAGTGGACCGGACCGCGATCTTGGTGCGGTGGCCCGCCTCGCGGGCGATCGCCGCGATCTCCACCGAACCGTCCGCGATCTCCGGCACCTCGAGCGCGAAGAGCTTCTTGACCAGATTGGGATGCGTACGCGAAAGAGTCACCGACGGGCCGCGCACGCCCTTGACGACTCGTACGACGTACGTACGCAGCCGGGTGCCGTGCGCGTAGTCCTCGCCCGGGACCTGCTCCTGCACCGGCAGGATCGCCTCGAGACGGCCGATGTCCACCAGCACGTTCTTGGGGTCCTTGCCCTGCTGGACGACACCGGCGACGACATCGCCCTCCCGTCCCGCGTACTCGCCGAAGGTGATCTCCTCCTCGGCGTCCCGCAGCCGCTGCAGGATGACCTGCTTCGCGGTCGTCGCGGCGATCCGGCCGAAGCCGGACGGGGTGTCGTCGAACTCGCGGGGCTCCTGGCCCTCCGTCAGATCCTCGACGTCCTCGCGGGCCCATACGGTCACATGGCCGGTGTCGCGGTTCAGCTCCACCCGGGCGCGGCGACGGCTTCCCTCGGTGCGGTGGTAGGCGATGAGGAGCGCCGATTCGATCGCCTCGACCAGCAGGTCGAAGGAGATCTCCTTCTCTCGCACCAGACCCCGCAGGGCACTCATGTCGATGTCCACGGCTACGCCTCCTCTTTGCTCTCGTCGTCCTCGCCCGCGGCCTTGTCCTCGGGCTTGCGGTTGAACTCGATCTCCACCCGGGCCTTGGAGATCTCCCCGAAGGCAAGCCGTCTGGCGCTGGGCTTGCGCCCCTTCACACCGGGGACCTCCAGATCGAGCCCCTCGTCGTCCACCGCGACGATCCGGGCGACCAGCTCGCCGTCGTCGGTGAGCCGCGCTCGCATGAGGCGGCCGGTGGCGCGGCGGTAGTGGCGCGGCTCGGTCAGGGGACGCTCGGCGCCGGGAGAGGTGACCTCGAGGACATACGGGACCTGGCCCATCGCGTCCGTGTCGTCGAGGGTCTGGGAGATGTCCCGGCTCAGCTCCGCACAGGTGTCCAGCTGGACACCGTCGTCGGAATCCACGACCACTCTCAGCACACGCCGCCGCCCAGCCGGTGTCACCTCGACCTCTTCCAGATCCAGGTCTCGCGCGCTGACGAGCGGTTCCAGCAGTCCGCGCAGCCTCTCGCTCTGGGTCGTGCTCATCCGGGTGACTCCTCGGCCGCGTGTGCTGTTGTGGGAAGGTCGCGTGTCAGGTCAAAGCCTATCTGTTCCGGCGGCGGGCTGACGATTCGGTGGCCGCTGCCGGGCAGACGGGCTCGGCGCGGGTACGCTCGCCTGCTGTGATCACTACCGGCGGCCGGGAGCGGCCGCAGCCCGGAAAGAGGAACGTGTCGATCACGACTCCCCCACCTCCTCCCACACCCGCCTCCGACACGAAGTCCTCGGCCTCCCCGGCGTCCGCCGAGTCCTCAGCGCGCGACGCCGCGGTGCCCCGGCGGCGGAGTCTGCTGCTGGGCGGCGGAGCGCTGGGGGCGGTCGCGCTGCTGAGCGGCTGTTCCGACGATGCCGAGCCCCGGCGCGACGCGGGCGGCGAGGCGGCCGGCGCCCTGCTGCGGTCGCGGGGCGCGCGGGACTCCACCGCACTCCTCGCGCGCTACGACGCGACCGTGGACGCCCATCCCGACCTCGCCGAGCGGCTGGCCCCGCTGCGGGAGGAGACGGCCCGGCACGCCGCGGTCTTCACCACCAAGGACCGGTCCGCCTCCCCCTCCGCGACCGCGTCGCGCTCGCCCTCCGCGGGCGGGCAGCGGGTGCCGAAGGTGCCCAAGGACGAGAAACAGGCCCTCTCCGCCCTCGCCCAGGCCGAGCGCCAGACCGCCGACACCCGCACCGCCGCGCTCGCCACCGCGCCGCCCGAGCTGGCCCGGCTGCTGGCCTCCGTCGCGGCCTGCGGCGCCGCCCACGTGTATCTCCTCACGCAGCGCGACACGGATTCGTGATCACGCTCGGGACCACCGGGAAGGGGTACTGACATGGCCTCTCGAGCAGGCCGATCGGCCGTCGGCGAGCGCGCCGCGGCGCTCAGGGCCGCACAGGCGGCGCTCGCCGCCGAGCACGCCGCGGTGTACGGATACGGCGTCGTCGGCGGGCGGATCGGCGACGACCGGCTCGCGGAGGCGCGCGAAGGCTACGCCGCGCACCGCGCGCGCCGGGACGACCTCGCCCGCACCGTGCGCGACCTCGGCGGCAGCCCCCAGGCCGCGGCGCCCGCCTACGCCCTGCCCTTCGCGGTGCCGGACGCGGCCGCCGCGGTGCGGCTCGCGGCCGAGCTGGAGAACCGGGTCGCCGCCGTCTACGCCGATCTCGTCCGGGCCTCGACCGGGTCCCTGCGCCGCCAGGCGGCGGGTGCGCTGCGGGAGGCGGCGGTGCGGGCGGTGCGCTGGCGGGGCGGCGGCGTAGCCTTCCCTGGACTCGCCGAACGCGCCGCACCGGCCACTCCGTCGGCGTCGCCCAGCGGTGGGGCGGACGGGGTGTGAACGGGCACCCGGGCCGGATGAGGCCGACGAGTCCGGTGAGCTCTGCGAGACCATGCGGTCTGTGACGTCATTGATGGTGGAGGGGACAGCTCAGGAATGGCATCGGCACCACGGCCCGGCGGCCGCGATACGGCCCGCGTCCAGGTGCCGAGGCGGCTCCTGGACGCGCTGAGCGACACCCCGGCGAGCGCCGTGCGGAGCTGGCTCGACGCCCTGCCCGAGACGGTCGAGCGGCAGCTCGCGGCGTGGGAGCTGACCCTGGAGCGGGTGTCGGCGCCCGGAGGGCGCCGCGGACTGGTCGCACTCGTACGGCAGGCGGACGGCACCCCGGCGGCGCTGAAGTTCCCGGTCCCCGGCCCGGACGCCGACCATGAGCGGGCCGCCCTCGCGCACTGGGACGGCTGGGGCGCGGCCCGGCTGCTGCGCGCCGACCCGGACACCGGTGCGCTGCTGCTCGAACGGCTGCGCAGCACGGTCTCGCTGCGCTCGCTGCCCGAGGCGAAGGCGGTGCTGGAGGCGGCGGGCACGGTAAGGCGGCTGTGGGTGGCCCCGCCCGAGGGACATCCGTTCGCGTCGGTCACCGGGCGTACGGAGGAGGAGCGCGAGACCCTGCGGACGCTCGGCGCCGGGGGCCGGGCGGCGGACGCCCGCCCGTTGACCGACGAGGCGCTGGAGCTGCGGGAGGCGCTGCCCGCCGAGCCGCCCGAGGAGGTGCTGCTGCACGGCGACTTCCGGCAGGGGAAGGTGCTGGCCGGGGAGCGCACGCCCTGGCTCGCCGTGGGCCCGGCGCCGGTCGTGGGCGAGCGCGCGTACGACCTGGCACGGCTGGTGCTCGACCGCTGCGAGGACCTGGCCGCCGGCCCCGGCCCCGCCGCGGCCGCGCGCCGCCGGGTCGGCAAGCTGGCGGACGCCCTGGAGGTCGACCGCGACCGGCTGCGGGGCTGGTCCTTCTACCGCGCCGTCGAGATGGGCCTGCGCCACGCCGCCGCGGGCGACCGGCGCCGCGCCGAGCTGCTGCTGGAGTTCGCGGGCTGGCTGTAGCCCCCTCCCGCTCGCCCCACGTCGCCGCTGCTGAGGGCGGCTTCCCGTAACGGGAAGCCGAAGCACCCACCACGCGCAATCCCCGGCTCCCGGGCGCGGAAGCGCGGGAGCCGGGGATTCCGGATCGTCCGGTGCGGGCCCGGCCGGAGCGGGCCCGGCCGTCAGGCGGTGATGGCGGTAAGGCGGGAGATCGCCTCGTCGATCGGCAGCTCCTCGCGCTCACCCGTACGGCGGTCCTTCAGCTCGACGACGCCGTCCTTGGCGCCGCGGCCCACGACCAGGATGGTCGGGACACCGATCAGCTCGGCGTCGGTGAACTTCACGCCCGGGGAGACCCCGGCGCGGTCGTCGACCATGACGCGCACGCCCGCCGTGCCCAGCTTCTCGGCGATGTCGAGCGCCATCTCGGTCTGGAGGGCCTTGCCCGCCGCCACGATGTGGACGTCGGCCGGGGCCACCTCGCGGGGCCAGCACAGGCCCGACTCGTCGTGAGTCTGCTCGGCGAGCGCGGCGACGGCGCGGGAGACGCCGACGCCGTACGAGCCCATCGTGACCCGTGCCGGCTTGCCGTTCTGGCCGAGCACATCGAGCTGGAAGGCGTCGGCGTACTTGCGGCCGAGCTGGAAGATGTGGCCGATCTCGATCGCCCGGTCCAGCTCGATGCCCGTACCGCAGCGGGGGCAGGGGTCGCCCGGCTCGACCACGACCACGTCGAGGTAGTCGTCGACCTCGAAGTCACGGCCGCAGACCACGTTGCGCGCGTGGGTGTCGGGCTTGTTGGCGCCGGTCACCCAGGCGGTGCCGGGGGCGATACGCGGGTCGGCGATGTAGCACAGGGACTTGCCCGCCAGGCCCTGCGGGCCGACGTAGCCGCGCACCAGCTCGGGGCGGCCCTCGAAGTCCTCGGCCGTGACGAGCTCGACGACGGCGGGGGCGAGGTGCTCGCCCAGCTTGCCCAGGTCCACCTCGCGGTCGCCGGGGACGCCCACCGCGGTGATCTCGCCGTCGACCTTGACCAGGAGGTTCTTCAGGGTGGCGGAGGCCGGGACGCCGAGGTACTCGGCGAGGGTCTCGATGGTCGGGGTGTCGGGGGTGTCCAGCTCCTCCAGGGGCCCGTGCTCGGCGCCCTCGACCGGCGAGACGGCCACCGTGACCGCCTCGGTGTTCGCGGCGTAGTCGCAGTTCGGGCAGTCGACGAAGGTGTCCTCGCCGGCCGCCGCCGGGGCCAGGAACTCCTCGGAGGCCGAGCCGCCCATCGCGCCGGAGACCGCGGAGACGATGCGGTAGTCCAGGCCGAGGCGCTGGAAGATCCGCTGGTACGCCTCGCGGTGCAGCCGGTAGGACTCGGCGAGGCCCTCGTCGGTGGTGTCGAAGGAGTACGAGTCCTTCATCAGGAACTCGCGCCCGCGCAGCACGCCCGAGCGGGGGCGGGCCTCGTCCCGGTACTTGGTCTGGATCTGGTAGAGCATGACCGGCAGGTCCTTGTAGGACGTGCACTGGTCCTTGACCGTGAGGGTGAAGATCTCCTCGTGGGTCGGGCCGAGGAGGTAGTCGGCGCCCTTACGGTCCTTGATCCGGAAGAGCAGATCGCCGTACTCGTCCCAGCGGCCGCTCACCTCGTACGGCTCCCGGGGCAGCAGCGCGGGCAGGAGGACCTCCTGGGCGCCGATGGCGTCCATCTCCTCGCGAACGATCCGCGAGACGTTCTCCAGGACCTTCTTGCCGATCGGCAGCCAGGTCCAGATGCCCGCGGCGGCGCGGCGGACGTAGCCGGCGCGGACGAGCAGCTTATGGCTGGCGGTCTCGGCGTCCGCCGGGTCTTCGCGCAGCGTCTTCAGCATTGTCGTGGACAAGCGCTGGACGTTGACGGCGTGGGCCATGGGGTCTCTCCTGCGTGCGATGGGATGTTCAGGAGGTTAGCCGCACGGGTCGCTTTCCCGGAAATGCGTTAGGCAGGGACGGTGTCTAGCGGCGGCGCAGCGGCAGCGGGGCTCCCATCACGGCGTACGGGCTCGGGGCGCTCGGGAAGAGCACGGGGCGGGCGAGGTCGCGGTAGCCCAGTGAGTGGTAGAGCGCGCGGGCCGGGCTCTCGGTGTCGATGGCGGAGAGGATCGAGCGCGGCTGGTCGGCGCCGTCCGTGATGGTCGTGATCAGCCGTCGGCCGATGCCGCGGTTCTGGAAGTCGGGGTGGACGTGCAGCTCGGTGATGACGAACGAGTCGTCCAGCCAGCCGTCCTGCCCGGCCGCGCGCAGATACGGCTGGACGACCGTGGACCACCAGTGGGTGCGGTCGTTGGGCATGCCGTAGACGAAGCCGACGAGCCGGCCGGAGGGGGTGGTCGCGCCGAGCGCGCGGGCGCCGGGGCTCTTGAGATGGCGGAGCACGATATGGCGTCGTACGCCGATCTCCTCGCCCGTCAGCCCGAAGGCGACGGCCTGAACGGCGAGCGCTTCGTCCACGCGTGCGGCGAGGTCGAGCGACCCGACGACGACGTCTTCGGGTTCCGGGGTCCGCCCCCCGGCAAGATGCAGCATGGGCGGCACCCTACTTGGCCGTCGATCAGAACAGCACACTCATGAACGCGCCGACTTCCCGGAAGCCGACCCGGCGGTACGCGGCGCGGGCCGCGGTGTTGAAGTCGTTGACGTACAGGCTCACCACGGGGGCGACCTCGCCCAGCGCATAGCGCAGCACGGCCGCCATCCCGGTCTCGGAGAGGCCGCGGCCGCGGTACTCGGGGGCGACCCATACGCCCTGGATCTGACAGGCGTGCGGGGTGGCCGCGCCGATCTCGGCCTTGAAGACCACCCGGCCGTTCTCGATCCGGGCGAAGGAGCGCCCGGCGGTGACGAGCTCGGCGACCCGCGCCTGGTAGAGCAGCCCGCCGTCGCCCGCGAGCGGCGAGACGCCGACCTCCTCGGTGAACATCGCCACACAGGCCGGCATGATCACGTCCATCTCCTCCTTACGGACGCGGCGCACCAGCGGGTCGGGCGGGACGTCGGCGGGCATCGCGTTGGTGACCATCAGCGGCTGACGGGCGCGGACCTCACGGGCCGGGCCCCAGCTGGGCTCGAGCAGGGACCACAGCCCGGCGGTGGTCTCGGCGGGGCCGACGATCGAGGAGCAGCGGCGGCCGGCCCGGCGGGCGCGCTCGGCGAAGCCGCGCACGGCCTCGGGGGTGGCGCAGATGGGCACCAGGTTGGCTCCGGCGTAGCAGAGCGACTCCAGCCGTCCGCCGGAGTACCAGCCCCACATCTCGCCACCGAGCCGCCACGGATCCAGCCCGGCGACCTGGACGCGGGCCGCCACAAAGGCGTTCGAGACGGGGTCGCGGTTCAGCACCGCGAGGGCCGCGTCGAGCTCATGGGGCTCGAGGACCCTGGTGGTGGACGTGGTCAGCACGTGTCGGTCTGCCTCACGTGGTGCGGGCCTGCGGGCCGGGGACGTCAATTCTCCAGACTCTATCGCGCAGGTCCAGAAGGGGGTTTTTCCAGGGCTCGGTTCGCCTCCGGGAACGGTAACTGGATGAACCGAGGGGCGCCGTGGAGCACCGGGGGCTTGGGTCCTCCGGCCGGGGGCACCTCCCAGCGGTAGCTGGGGGTGCCGACGGGGCGCCTCGCTGTCGAAAGGGAGACGCGCGCAGGGAGCGAGGAACGAGCGACCGAGCACGTCGACCGTCGACAGGGGGCACCTCCCAGCGGTAGCTGGGGGAGACTTATGCGCCCCGGAGGCGAACCGAGCCTCAAAAAAACTCAGCTGACGGAGACCTGGGGCTCGCCGGAGGCGATGCCGTCCTTCTCCATCTGCTCGGCGATCTTCATGGCCTCGTCGATCAAGGTCTCCACGATCTTCGACTCCGGCACGGTCTTGATGACCTCACCCTTGACGAAAATCTGCCCCTTGCCATTGCCCGAAGCGACACCCAGATCCGCCTCACGCGCCTCACCGGGGCCGTTCACCACACACCCCATCACCGCGACCCGCAGCGGAACCTCCATGCCCTCCAAACCGGCCGTCACCTCGTCCGCCAGCTTGTACACATCCACCTGCGCCCGCCCACACGACGGACACGAAACGATCTCCAGCCGCCGCTGCCGCAGATTCAGCGACTCCAGAATCTGGATCCCGACCTTGACCTCCTCCGCCGGAGGCGCCGACAGCGAGACCCGGATCGTGTCCCCGATCCCCTCACTCAACAGCGCACCGAACGCCACCGCCGACTTGATCGTCCCCTGGAACGCCGGACCCGCCTCCGTCACCCCAAGATGCAACGGATAGTCACACTGCGCCGCCAGCTGACGGTAGGCATTGACCATCACCACCGGATCGTTGTGCTTCACCGAGATCTTGATATCCCTGAAACCGTGCTCCTCGAACAGCGAGCACTCCCACAACGCCGACTCCACCAACGCCTCCGGCGTGGCCTTGCCGTACTTCTCCAGCAGCCGCTTGTCCAGCGACCCCGCGTTCACCCCGATACGGATCGGCACACCCGCATCCGAGGCCGCCCGCGCGATCTCCTTGACCTTGTCGTCGAACTGCCGGATGTTCCCCGGATTCACCCGCACCGCCGCACACCCGGCATCGATCGCCGCGAACACATACTTCGGCTGGAAATGAATGTCCGCGATCACCGGAATCTGCGACTTCTTCGCGATCACCGGCAACGCATCCGCGTCATCCTGCGACGGACACGCCACCCGCACGATCTGACAGCCCGACGCCGTCAGCTCCGCGATCTGCTGCAGCGTCGCCCCGATATCCGCCGTCACCGTCGTCGTCATCGACTGCACCGAGATCGGAGCATCGCCACCCACGGCCACCGGACCGACCTGGATCTTCCGGCTGACCCTGCGCTCGGCGAGCTTGGCCGGTACGGACGGCATTCCTAGCGAAATCGCAGTCATCTGGTTCGTAACCCCAAGAAGGTGTGTGCGTGGCCGGAGATCAGCAGACTCCGATCTCCGAGATTACGGCAAGGGTGATGGCGTCAGCACACCGCGCTCCTGAAGTCCACCCAAAGGTGAACTTCAGGACATCTCGCGTCATCAAGAGATTTTCACGGGGTTCACGACGTCCGCCACCAGGACGAGGAGGGTGAAGCAGATGAAGACTCCGGCGATCACATAGGCGACCGGCATCATCTTCGCCACATCGAACGGCCCGGGGTCGGGCCGCCGGACCAGCCGGGCGGCGTGGCGCCGGATGGACTCCCACAGCGCGCCCGCGATATGGCCGCCGTCCAGCGGCAGCAGCGGGAGCATGTTGAACAGGAACAGCGAGAGGTTGAACCCGGCGACCAGGAAGAGCATGGTCGCGATCCGCTGGGAGGGCGGGATGTCGAGGCTGGCGACCTCGCCGCCGACCCGGGCCGCGCCCACGACGCCCATCGGGGAGTCCGCCTTGCGCTCGCCGTCCCCGAAGGCCGCGTTCCACAGGTCCGGGACCTTGGAGGGCAGCGCGATCATGGAGTCGATGCCGTCCTGGACCATGTCGCCCATGCGGTCCACGGACTGCCCGAAGGACTGCTGGACCACGCCGCTGGCCGGGGTGAAGCCGAGGAAGCCGGCGGTGACGTACTCGCCCTCGACATAGCCGCCGTTCCCGTCGGACTTGGCGACCTGGTTCTTTATGAGGTTGGCGTGCAGGGTCTTGCGGACGCCGTCCCGCTCGATGGTGATCGTGGCGGGGCCGGTGGTCTCGCGGATGTCCTTCTGGAGCGCGCCCCAGTCCGGGGTGCGGTGCCCGTTGAAGGCGATGATCTTGTCCCGCGGCTGCAGACCGGCGGCCTTGGCCGGGGAGTCCTTGGCGCTCTTGGGGCATTTGTCGGTGGCGGACGAGGCCGCGACCACGCACTGGGAGACCGTGCCCACGCTGGTGGTCTGGGTGTTGACGCCGAAGCTCATCATCACCCCGAGGAAGATCACCACCGCGAGGATCAGGTTCATGAAGGGCCCGGCGAACATGACGATCACACGCTTCCACGGCTTGCGCGTGTAGAAGAGGCGCTTCTCGTCGCCGGGCTGCAGCTCCTCGAAGGCGGCCGACCGGGCGTCCTCGATCATGCCGCGCCAGGGGGAGGTGGAGCGGGCGGTGAGCTTGCCGTCGTCGCCCGGCGGGAACATCCCGATCATGCGGATGTAGCCGCCGAACGGGACCGCCTTGATGCCGTACTCGGTGTCTCCCTTCTTGCGGGAGAAGATCGTCGGCCCGAAGCCGACCATGTACTGCGGGACCCGGATGCCGAAGAGCTTGGCCGTGGAGAGATGGCCGAGCTCATGCCAGGCGATCGAGATCAGCAGGCCGACGGCGAACACCACTATGCCGAGGACCGTCATCAGTGTCGTCATGCGCGAGCCTCCGGGGTCGCCTTCGCCGCTCTGGCGGCCAGTTCCGTTGCGCGGGCGCGGGCCCATGTCTCAGCCTCGAGGACGTCCGCGACGGTGAGCCGGGTTCCCACGGCGGGGGTGCCGTGCTCGGCCACCACCTCGGCGACCGTATCGACGATTCCGTTGAAAGGCAGCTTTCCGTCAAGGAACGCGTCCACGCACTCCTCGTTCGCCGCGTTGAAGACGGCCGGGGCGGTGCCGCCGAGGCCGCCGACATGGCGGGCGAGGCCGACGGAGGGGAACGCCTCGGTGTCGAGGGGAAAGAACTCCCAGGTGTGGGCCTTGGTCCAGTCACAGCCGGGCGCGGCGTCCGGCACCCGCTCGGGCCAGCCGAGGCCGAGCGCGATGGGCATCCGCATATCCGGCGGGCTCGCCTGGGCGAGCGTCGAGCCATCGGTGAATTCAACCATCGAGTGGATATACGACTGAGGGTGGACCACCACCTCAATCCGCTCGAAGGGAATGTCGTACAGCAGATGGGCCTCGATGACCTCGAGGCCCTTGTTGACGAGGGTCGCGGAGTTGATCGTGACCACCGGGCCCATGTCCCAGGTGGGGTGGGCCAGCGCCTGCTCCGGGGTGACCGAGGCCAGCTCCCGCTTCGTCCGGCCGCGGAACGGGCCGCCGGAAGCGGTCACGACCAGCTTGCGGACCTCCTCGCGGGCGCCGCCGAGCAGCGCCTGGAAGAGCGCGGAGTGCTCGGAGTCGACGGGGACGATCTGGCCGGGCTTGGCGACGGCCTTGACCAGGGGGCCGCCGACGATGAGCGATTCCTTGTTGGCCAGCGCCAGCACCCGGCCCGCCTCCAGGGCGGCCAGGGTCGGCGCCAGGCCGATGGAGCCGGTGATGCCGTTGAGCACGGTGTGGCACTGGGAGCGGGCGAGCTCGGTGGCCGCGTCGGGCCCCGCCAGGATCTCGGGGAGCGGCTCACCGGCTCCGTAGAGCGCGCTCAGCGCCTCGCGGACCTCGGGCACCGCCTCCGGACGGGCGACCGCCACCCTGTCCACCCGCAGCCGGTGGGCCTGCTCGGCGAGGAGCCCGGCCCGTCCCCCGGCGGCGGACAGGCCGGTCACGCGGAAGCGGTCGGGGTTGCGCACCACCACGTCGATGGCCTGGGTGCCGATCGAACCGGTGGAGCCCAGGATCACGATGTCGCGCACGCTCTCCGCGGCGGTGGCCGCCGGAAAGCGCAGATGCGGGTCAGCCAGGGATTCCGTCATCCCCCCATTGTGGCGGCAAGGGATGACGGCTCGGGGACATGCCCCGGGTTACGGCGATCGCGGGCTCCGGCGGCTCCTCGGTCCTCCCTCGGCGATTCCTCGGCCCCTCCTCAGTGGATGGGGCGGTGGACGTTCTGTGTGGCCGTCGGGCCGGGGGTGGCGTCGGCGATCCAGGGGCCGTCGCCGCTGGGGTCGAGAACGCCCTGCTCCAGCCACTCGTACGCCCCGGAGAGCACCCCGGAGACCACCTTGCGGTCGAGCTCGTCGGTGTTGGTCCACAGCCGCCCGAAGAGCTCGTCGGCGCGGATCCTGGCCTGCCGGCAGAACGCGTCGGCCAGCTGGTAGGCCGCGACGCCGTGGTCACCGCGCGAGCGCAGCATCTCGGCCCGTACGCAGGCCGCGCTCATCGCGAACAGCTCCGCGCCGATGTCCACGATCCGGGCGAGGAAGCCCTGTTTGGTCTCCATCCGGCCCTGCCAGCGGGACATGGCGTAGAACGTCGAGCGGGCCAGCTTGCGCGCCGAGCGCTCCACATAGCGCAGATGCGGTGACAGGTCCGGATACCCGGAGACAGGGGGCTGCGCGGAGCGCTTCCCTTGAGGGTGGCGGTGGGCGACGGGCGGGCGGAACTCCGGGTAGGCGCGGGGCAGTTGGCCGGGGCCGGCGAGCAGGCCGGGCAGCCAGCGGGCGTAGAAGCCACCGGCCTTGGCGGCCGCCTTGCCCTTGTCCTGCAGGGACTTGTCGGGGTCGATGAGATCGCCCGCCACCGACAGATGGGCGTCCACGGCCTCGCGGGCGATGAGGAGATGCATGATCTCCGTCGAGCCCTCGAAGATCCGGTTGATGCGCAGATCGCGGAGCATCTGCTCGGCGGGGACGGCCCGCTCCCCGCGGGCGGCCAGCGAGGCCGCGGTCTCATAGCCCCGGCCGCCGCGGATCTGGACCAGTTCGTCGGCCATCAGCCAGGCCATCTCGCTGCCGTAGAGCTTGGCGAGCGCCGCCTCGATGCGGATGTCGTTCCGGTCCTCGTCGGCCATCTGGGAGGCGAGGTCGATGACGGCCTCCAGGGCGAAGGTGGTCGCCGCGATGAAGGAGATCTTGGCGCCGACGGCCTCGTGCTTGGCGATGGGCTTGCCCCACTGCTCACGGGCGGCGGACCATTCGCGGGCGACCTTCAGACACCACTTGCCGGCACCCGTGCACATCGCGGGCAGCGACAGCCGTCCGGTGTTGAGCGTGGTCAGCGCGATCTTGAGGCCGGCGCCCTCGGGGCCGATCCGGTTGGCGGCCGGGACGCGGACCCGGTGGAAGCGGGTGACGCCGTTCTCCAGGCCGCGCAGCCCCATGAAGGCGTTGCGCTTCTCGACGGTGACGCCTTCGGCGGCGGTCTCCACGACGAAGGCGGTGATGCCGCCCTTACGGCCCTCGGAGCGCGGCACCCGGGCCATCACCACCAGGAGGTCGGCGACCACGCCGTTGGTGGTCCACAGCTTGACGCCGTCGAGGAGGTAGTCGTCGCCGTCGGGCACGGCGGTGGTGGCGAGGCGGGCCGGGTCGGAGCCCACGTCCGGCTCGGTGAGCAGGAAGGCGGTGATGTCGGTGCGGGCGCAGCGCGGCAGGAAGCGGTCCTTCTGCTCCTGGGTGCCGAAGAGTTTCAGCGGCTGCGGTACGCCGATGGACTGGTGGGCGGAGAGCAGGGCGCCGATCGCCGGGCTGGCGGAGCCGGCCAGGGCGAGGGCCTTGTTGTAGTAGACCTGGGTGAGGCCGAGGCCCCCGTACTTGGTGTCGATCTTCATGCCGAGCGCGCCGAGTTCCTTGAGCCCCTGGATGGTCTCGTCGGGGATCTGGGCCTCGCGCTCGATGCGGGCGGCGTCGACCCGCGTCTCGCAGAACTCGCGGAGCTTGGCGAGGAAGGTCTCACCACGGCGCACATCGTCCGGGGCGGGGGCGGGGTGCGGATGGATCAGGTCGAGTCGGAAGCGGCCGAGGAAGAGCTCCTTGGCGAAGCTGGGCTTGTGCCATACCTGTTCGCGTGCGGCCTCGGCGACCTGGCGCGCTTCATGCTCGGACACCGGCCTGACGGAGGATGCGGTCATCGGTGCTCCCTTGCCGCGAATGACGATCTCGTGACATTACCGGCACGTACCGCTGCCAGTGTGCCTCCGGTCCGACCGGTCGGCAAAGCGGGAGGACGCCGCGATCGGGAGCCATCGGGGGGACGGAGCGGGATCGCCGCGGCTGTGGGCCGTAAGGGGCGCATGAGGGGTGTTCGACATGGCGTCGAAGCGCTTCGATGACTCTGGACAGCTCTGCGCTACAGGTCTACTGTCAATCCGCATGGCCAGCAGAAAGAGGCTCGGCCATGGGCATCGAAGCGCTTCACTGAAGCATATCGCAGTCCCCTCGCACCCCCATCGGATGGAGTCGCCCCGCATGGTCACCCTCGCCGAGGTCGCCCGGCACGCCGGAGTCTCCGCCAGCACGGTGAGCTATGTCCTCAGCGGCAAGCGGTCGATCTCCGCCCCCACGCGCGAGCGCGTCGAGCACAGCATCAAGGAGCTGGGCTACCACCCGAACGCCGGGGCCCGCGCCCTGGCCAGCAGCCGCTCCAACATCCTCGCGCTCATGGTGCCACTGCGGACGGACATGTATGTGCCGGTCATGATGGAGATCGCCATCGCGGTGGCCACCACCGCCCGCGCCCACGGCTATGACGTCCTGCTGCTCACCGGCGAGGAGGGCCCGGCGGCGGTGCGCCGGGTGACCGGCAGCGGGCTCGCCGACGCCATGATCGTGATGGATGTGGAGCTGGAGGACGAGCGGCTGCCGCTGCTGCACGCGGCCCGCCAGCCCACCGTGCTGATCGGGCTGCCCGCCGACACCGTCGGCCTGACCTGCGTCGATCTGGACTTCACCGCCACCGGCGCGCTGTGCGCCGAGCATCTGGCCCAGCTCGGCCACCGGGAGATCGCCGTCGTGGGCGAGGCCGCGGCCGTCTATGAGCGCCACACCGGCTTCGCCGAGCGGACCCTGGAGGGGCTGCGCCGCCGCGCCGGTGAGCTGGGGGTGCGGCTGCTGCACCGGCCGTGCGAGGGCAGCTATGAGTCCATGGACGGCACCCTCTCGCGGATCTTCGACGAGCGGCCCGGCACCACCGGCTTCGTGGTGCAGAACGAGGCGGCCATCGAACCGCTGCTCAGCCTGTTGCGGCGGCAGGGGCGCGCGGTTCCCGAGGACGTCTCGGTGGTCGCCGTCTGCCCCGAGCAGGTGGCCACCCAGGCGTCGGTGCGGCTCACCTCGGTGGCCATCCCCGCGCAGGAGATGGGGCGGCGCGCCGTGGAGCTGGCGGTGGCGAAGCTGGAGGGGCAGCCCCTCGAGGAGCAGGTGACGCTGCTCGCCCCGGAGCTGACCGTACGGACCAGCTCGGGCCCGGCGCCCGGCGCCTCCTGACCCCGCGGGCCCGGTGGCGTACCGCCGCCGCGCGGGAGGGCGGCGGCGGTACGGGGGCGTCAGCTCGCGCTCACTCCGAAGCTGTTGGTCCGGAAGTCCAGACCGCCGGCCGAGGAGGTGATCTCGTACCCGAACTGGACGTCGCCGATGGTCACATCGCCGAACCAGCCCTTGGTGTTCTTGATCCAGTTCACGATGGGCTTGATGTCCACGGAGCCGGAGCTGGAGTTCGAGGTGCGGATGAACGAGAAGACCTCATTGGCCCCGTTGCTGCCCTTGTAGACGCTCCAGGTGTGGCCGCCGAGGGAGACATTGCCCTGGGCGGTGCCGAGCGGGCCGACCGGGCCGGTCTTGTTGACCCAGAGCATGATCTCGTAGTCGTAGTTGGTGTCCCAGATGTCGTACGAGGTGTTGTACGCGCCCGAGGACGGCACGGTGACGTTGTAGGTGCTGGTCAGGGTGGAGATGGCGCTGATCTTCTTGCCGACGACCTTCTTGGCGTTGGGGTAGGACTTGATGCCGCCGGTGTTCGGGTGGTTGGCCCACACTCCCCAGTCGCTGAAGGAGTTGGCCCAGATGGTCTGGGCTCCGGCGCCGGAGCCCCAGATGTTGTTGTAGAGGGTGTAGCCGCCGTTGGACCAGGTGCCCCACTGGTCCGAGGAGGACCAGGTGGCGGCCTGGGCGGGGGCGGCGGCGAAGCCGATCAGCGCGAGTAACGCGATCAGCGGGGTCAGGAGGAGCGTTCGGGCGGTTCGTCGCACGGGGCTTGTCCCTTCGGGTGGGGGGTCGGGCGGGGGATCCGGGTGGAGCCAGGACCATGACCGCGAACCGGTCGAGCCGGACGCCGGTGTGGTGCGCGCGTCCGGTGAGCAGATCCGTCCGCGGGGACGGCAGGGGGACGACCGCCGGGGTGCGGCCATGGTTGAGGAGGAAGAGATACGGGCCGCGCCGCACCGCCTCGACGCCCTCGGGGAGACCGGGCAGCACCGGTGCCAGCCCCGCCTCCTCGGCGGCGCGGGCGAGCAGGGTGCGCAGGGCGGCGGGTTCGGGGAGGGTGGAGACGTACCAGGCGGTCCCGGCGCCGTAGGCGTGGCGGGTCACGGCGGGGCGGCCGTCGAGCGCACCGCCCTTGACGCGGGCGACCGGTTCGGCGGTGGACGGCTCCAGGTCCTCGGACCAGCCGGTGCCGTGGAACGGGCCGAGCCAGGCGCCCTCGGCGTCGAGCGTCTCGCCCTCGTCCAGCGGCCACCACTCGTGGACCGTACGGATCCCGAGGAGTTCGCGCAGCCGCCGGTCCACGCCGCCGTGGCGCACCCGGTCGTCCTCGTCGGCGACGCCCGTGAAGAAGCCGCAGACGAGGGTGGAGCCGCCGCGCACATACGCCACGAGGTTGTCCAGCGCCTCGTCGGTCAGCAGATACAGCTGGGGGACGGCGACGAGGGCGTAGTCGGTCAGGTCGGCGTGCGGATGGGCGAAGTCGGTGGTGAGGTTGCGCTCCCACAGCGCCCGGTGCCAGGCGCGCAGCAGCCCTTCGTAAGGGATCCGGGAGGAGGGACGGCCGTCCTGGACGGTGGCCCACCAGGAGTGCCAGTCGTGCAGGATCGCGGCCCGTGCGGGGACGTCCGAGCCGGTGACCGGGGCCAGTTCGCGCAGCTCGGCGCCGAGTTGGCGCACCCGCGCGAAGGTGCGGCTGTGCTCACCGGCATGCGGGACCATCGCGGAGTGGAATTTCTCGCTGCCCTGCCGGGACTGCCGCCACTGGAAGAAGCAGATCCCGTCGGCGCCGCGCGCGACGGCCTGCAGGGACCACAGCCGCATCAGCCCGTCCGGCTTGGGATGGTTGACGCCGCGCCAGTTGACCGGGCCCGCGGCCTGCTCCATGAGGATCCAGGGGCCGCCCGCCTGGGAGCGGGTCAGGTCCTGGACCATCGCCCCGTACGCCGCCGCGTGCGGGTCCTTGGGGTCGGGGTAGAGATCGACGGAGACCACGTCCTCCTCCGCCGCCCAGGCCCAGCCGTCCTGGCCGATGAACAGCGGCATGAAGTTGGTGGTCACGGGGATGCGCGGGGTGCGTGCGGCCAGCGCGTCGCGTTCGGCGGTGAAGCACTCCAGCAGGGCGTCGCTGGTGAAGCGGCGGAAGTCCAGCCCCTGACCGGGGTTGATCATGTACTGGGCGCGGCGCGGCGGGATGATCTCCTCCCAGGAGTCATAGCGCTGGCTCCAGAAGGCCGTCCCCCACGCCTCGTTGAGGGCGTCCAGACCGCCGTACCGCGCGCGCAGCCAGCGGCGGAAGTGCCGGGCGGTCTCATCGCACCAGCAGTGGGTGCCGTACTCGTTGCCGACATGCCACATCCGCAGGGCCGGATGGCCGCCGTAGCGCTCCGCCAGGTCCTCGGTGATGCGCAGCGCGTAGTCGCGGTAGACGGGGGACGAGGCGCAGAACTGGTTCCGTGAGCCGTACCAGACGACCGAGCCGGTCTCGTCGCGCGGCAGGGTCTCGGGGTGGCGGGAGCCCATCCAGGGCGGCGGGGAGGCGGTCGGGGTGGCCAGGCACACCTCGATCCCGCCGTCGTGGAGCAGGTCCATGACCCGGTCCAGCCAGCCGAAGTCCCGTGCGCCGGGGCGGGGTTCGAGCCGGGCCCAGGAGAAGACGCCGAGGGTGACGGTGGTGACACCCGCCCGGCGCATCAGCCGGATGTCGTCGTGCCAGACGCTCTCGGGCCACTGTTCGGGGTTGTAGTCGCCACCGTAGAGGACGCGGCCGCGGGTGGCGTCGTTCAGGTCGGGCATACCGGCTCCCGTCTCGGGTCGGCTGGGAACGGGGGCAACCGGCGTCAGCCCTTGACGGCGCCGGTGAGCATGCCCTTGGTGAAGTGCTTCTGGACGAAGGGGTAGAGCACCGCGACGGGGATCAGCGCGAGCACCATGACGGCCATCTGTACGGCCAGTCCGGGGATCTGCTGGGTGGAGATCATCTGGGACATGCCCTGCGGCGCCTGCTGCTTGATCACCAACTGGCGCAGGATCATCTGCAGCGGCCACTTGTCCTGGTCGTTGAGGTAGAGCATGGCGTTGAACCACTGGCTCCAGTAGCCGACCGCGTAGAAGAGCGAGACCACCGCGATCACGGCCTTCGACAGCGGCAGCACGATGCGCAGCAGGATGCGCCACTCCCCCGCGCCGTCGATCCGGGCACTGTCGATCAGCTCCGGCGCGATGTTCTGGAAGAACGCCCGCAGCACCAGGACGTTGAAGACCGAGACGGCCCCGGGCAGGATCATCGACCAGTAGCTGCCCTCCAGGCCGACGCCGGTGACCAGCAGATATGTGGGGATGAGACCGGCGTTGAAGAACATGGTGATGAGCAGCACCATCAGGATCGGCCGGTGCAGGAAGGACCCCGAGCGGGAGAGTCCATAGGCGCACAGCACCGAGACCACGGTGCTGATCACCGTGCCCACGGCGGTGAGCGCGAGGCTCACGAGCGTCGCGCGGGTGACCGTGCCGCCGCTCAGCAGCTCGCTGTAGGCCCGGAAGGTGATCGTCTTGGGGACGATCACCAGTCCTCCGGCGTCGGTGATGGTCCTCTGGTCGGAGAGGCTGGTGACGATCACCACCCACAGCGGGCCGAGGATCATCAGACACACCCCGGTCAGGGTGACCCCCTTGAGCCCCTGGCCGACCTTGCCGGGCTCCTCCTCCCACACCGGGCGCTTCTCGCCGCCGCGCCGCCGCGGGGGTGGGGCGGTGGGTGTGGGCGGGGTGTACGGGGCCGGGGTCCGCTCGGTCACGGTCATTTCCGGTAAACCCCCTGCTCGCCGAGCATATGGGCGACTTTGTTGGCGATCAGCACCAGCACCAGGCTGAAGACGCCCTTGATCAGACCGCCGGCGGCGGCGATCCCGTAGTCGGTGTTGGCGATGCCGACCCACCACACATAGGTGTCGAAGACCTCCGAGGCGCCGGGCCCCACCGCGTCGCGCTGGAGCAGGATCTGCTCGAAGCCGACGGTCAGCGAGTCACCGACGCGCAGCACCAGCAGCAGGGCGACCACGGGGCGCAGCGCGGGCAGGGTGACGTGCCACATCCGGCGCCAGCGGTTCGCACCGTCCACCGCCGCGGCCTCGTAGAGGTCCTGGTTGACGGCGGAGAGGGCGGCCAGGAAGACGATCACGCCCCAGCCCGCGTCCTTCCACACCAGCTGGGCGGTGATCAGGAACTTGAAGACCGCCGGGTCGGTCATCAGGTCGAAGCCCTCGTGCCCGTGGGCGCGCAGCTGCTGGGCGAGCAGCCCGGCGCCACCGAGCATCTGCTGGAAGATCGTGATGACCAGCACCCAGGAGAAGAAGTGCGGCAGGTACAGGATCGACTGCACCAGGCCGCGGACCCGGTCGCTGAGCACGCTGTTGAGCAGCAGCGCCAGGGCGATGGGCACCGGGAAGAACAGCACCAGCTGGATGAAGGTGATGGAGAGGGTGTTGGCGAAGGCGTCCCAGAAGCGGCTGTCCTCGAAGAGGAGGGTGAAGTTGTCGAAGCCCACCCAGGGGCTGGTCCACAGCCCCTGGGTGAACGGGTCGTAATCCAGAAAGGCGACGGTGGTCCAGATCAGCGGGACGTAGGTGAACAGCAGCAGCAGACCGACGGCGGGCACGGTCATCAGCAGCAGGGCGCGGTCCCGGCGCAGCCGGTGCCACCATCCGCCGCGGTCGGTGGGAGTGCCGCGAGCCTTCGCGCGGCCGGGGCCCTTGGCCCGGCCGCGGATGTCCAGCGTCATCAGGCGCCGCTGCCGTTCTTGTCGAGGAGCTTCGCGTACCAGTCGCGGAGCCGGTCGCCGCCACCGCCGCGCCAGTCGCTGATGGCCCGCCGGGCGTCCTTGATGGACTTACGGCCGCGGGTGACGTCCTTGGCGAGGTCCTCGAACGGCGTGTAGAGCGAGGCGTAGCGGTTGGGCTCCTGGATCTGCATCCCGTAGAAGAGCGGCTTCCTGGCGAACTTGCCCATTCGCTGCATCCAGCCGCAGTAGTCCTCGACCATCTTCGGAAAGTCCGGATAGGCGACGCTCGCCTGTGGGGAGGCGATGAAGCGGTAGGTGTCCTGGACGTCCCGGACGCCCGTGGCGTTCTTGACCGGCACCCCCTTCTTCATGTCGTGGTGCACGCCTTCGATGCCGTAGTCGATGAGGCGCTGTTCCTTGGTGCCGAAGGGCGCGGCGATGAAGTTCGCGAGGGCGAGGATTTCCTCGATCTCGTCCTTGGAGAGGTTCTTGTTGAGGAAGGACCAGATCTGGGCGGGCGGGTCGAGATAGATGACCGGGTCGCCGCCGTCGGGACCGAACCAGTCCATTCCCTGGATCTTGAATGCGGGGTTCGGCCCGGCCTGTTCGAAGGTGGCGCCGTACCACTTGGCGTCGCCGTCGTTGTAGAGGAGCGTCTGGCCGGAGGTGAAGCGGGTCAGCGCGTCATTGCCCTTGCCCGCGACCGCGTCGGGGTGGACATAGCCCCTGGCGAAGAGCTTGCGGCACCATTCCAGAGCCTCGAGATAGTTCTCGGTCTCGACCTTGTGGACCAGCTTGCCGTCCCTCTCGACCCAGTAGTACGGCTTCTCCCCCGGGCAGCCGAAGAACCGCTGCGCCGACCACCACATGTCGTCGCAGGCCCATACCTTGCTCTTGGGCCGGGTGATCTCCTTGGCCAGCGCGAGGAATTCCGCCGGGCTCTTCGGGACCTGGTACCCCTCCTTGGCGAAGATGTCCTCGCGGTAGTACGGAATGACGCCGGCGAGCGGGCGGGAGGGCATGGGCAGCCCGCGGAGCTTGCCGCCGAATACGGACATCTGCCAGGCGGCGGTGGGAATGGCGGCCAGGTTCGGATATTTCTTGACCTTGTCGCCGGAGAGATACGGGCCCAGGTCGGCGAATTTGGCGCTGACCGCGCCATGGATCCGCCCGCCCATCTCCCAGAGCGGGATCATCACGATATCGGCGATATCGCCGGAGGCGAGGACGGCGCCGAGCTTCTCGCCGTAGGTGTTGCCGTCCTGCGGCTGCAGGCTGATCTTGGCGCCGAGCGCGTCGTTGACCGCCTTGTAGTAGGCGTTGTTCTTGGGCGGCGGGGTGCCCCAGAGCGGTTCGAACATCGTGTAGCTGCCGCCGTGACCGGGCTTGCCCTTCACGGAGGCGACCAGTGCGGCTGCGGGCGGGGCCTTGGTGTAGCCGGGGCTGGAGCCGTTGACGCTGGGGATGTCCGGGTCCGCCACCGTCGAGGCCGCATAGGTCGGCAGCAGGTTCTTCAGCTCCTTGCCGGAGGTGGTGCCGCCCTTGCCGGAGCCCTCCTCGGTGGAGCACCCGGACAGCAGCGGCGTCCCTCCCGCGACGGCCGCCGCGGCAACCGCCGTGGAGGCCAGGAAGGTTCTCCGGCTGGGAGCGGAAGTGGAGGCCGAGGCCTGGGAGTTCGACATGTGCGTCAACCCTTCGTGGCGTGCCCGCCGTACGATCGATGGTCGAAGCGCTTCGATATTGCGCTGAGGTTAAGTCGGGGGGTGAGGTCGCGCAAGAGCGGTGTCGAAATGAGCCGTTGGGCATCTGGCTATCGAGGATCTGGCCAATCGATGGGCCGGGTGCGGGCGTTGGCTCATTGAGCCTTGACAGGGTCGGTGTGACGCCCTCAGCATCGAAGCGCTTCGAATTGATGATGCATCACCGTGTGCGGCACGTCTCCGACGAACTGGGTAAGGGGATCGGTATCCGTGATGAGTGATGACGGTGGTCTGATCACGCGTCCGCCGTTTCGCGATGCGCGGCTGCCCGTGCATACGCGCGTGGCGGATCTGCTGGCCCGGCTCACGCTCGATGAGCGGATCGCGATGCTGCACCAGTTCGCGCCCGGAGTGGAGCGGCTCGGCCTCGCGCCCTTCCGTACCGGGCAGGAGGCGCTGCACGGTGTCGCCTGGATGGGCCCGGCGACCGTCTTTCCTCAAGGCCTCGGGCTCGGCGCGACCTGGAACCCGCAACTGGTGCGGCGTGTCGGCGAGGCGGTCGGCCGCGAGGCGCGGGCCATGCGCGCACGCGATCCGCGGGTGGGCCTCAATGTGTGGTCTCCGACGGTGAATCTGCTGCGCGATCCGCGCTGGGGCCGCAACGAGGAGGGGTACGCCGAGGATCCGTATCTCACCTCGGCCCTGGCCACGGCCTATACCCGCGGGCTGCGCGGCGACCACCCGGAGCGCTGGCGCACCGCGCCCGTCCTCAAGCACTGGCTGGCGCACAACAACGAGACCGACCGGGACACCACCTCGTCCTCGGTGCGGCCGCGGGTGCTGCACGAATACGATCTGGCTGCCTTCCGCGGGGTGGTGCGGGCGGGCGCGGTGGCCGGGGTGATGCCCGCGTACAACCTGGTCAACGGGCGGCCCAACCACGTCTCCCCATATCTGCGCGAGCAGTTGCGCACCTGGACCGACCAGGAGCTGGTGGTCTGCTCCGACGCGGGCGCGCCGTCCAATCTGGTCGACTCCGAGCACTACTTCGACACCCATGAGGAGGCCATCGCCGCGGCTCTGCTGGCGGGGGTGGACAGCTTCACCGACCACGACCAGGACGCGTCGAAGACGATCGCGCGGGTGCGGGGCGCCCTGGAGCGCGGGCTGATCGACGCGTCCACGGTGGACACGGCGGTGCGGCGGCTGCTGACGATGCGGTGTGCGCTGGGCGAGTTCGACGAGTTCGACGAGCCTGACCAGCACGACGGAGCGGCAGACGGAACCGACGGGGCCTTCGACACTCCCGCCCATCGCGCGCTCGCCCTGGATGCCGCCGAACAGGCCGTCGTCCTGCTGGCCAACGACGGTCTGCTGCCGCTCTCCGAGAGCGCCGTCCGCACCCTCGCGGTCGTCGGTCCGCTCGCCGACGAGTGCAAGCTGGACTGGTACAGCGGCAGCCTGATCCGGCGCAGTTCGCCACGGGAGGCGCTGGCCGAGCGGCTCGGCGCGGACCGGGTGGTGTTCACGGACGGCCTGGACACCGTACGGCTGCGCACCGCGGCCGGTTGGGTGCGGGTGCCGGACGCGGCGGAGGAGGAGGGCGAGGGGCCCACGGACGAGGGCCCGGCAGACGAAGGGCCCACGGAGGAGGGGCTGGCGGACGAAGGCTCGCTCAACCCCGCCCATACGGCGGCCCGTACCGACCTGCCCCCGCTGACCGTCGGCGACGCCCCCACCGATCTGTCCCTGGCCGACTGGGGCGGCGGTGTGCTCACCCTGCGCGCGCCCTCCGGCCGCTATCTGACCGTGGCCGAGGACGGCTTCGTGCGCGCGGCGGCCGAACGGCCCGGGGGCTGGGTGGTCCAGGAGACGTTCACGCTCGAAGCGCACCGCGACGGGCACCTCCTCAGACATAGGGGGACGGGCGGCTATGTCTGTGTCGCCGCGGGCGGGCTGAAGGTTGCCGGGCGTGACAGCGGCGTGGAGGCGAGCGTCTTCCGGCTGGAGGTCGTCGAGCGCGGCGAGGACGCGGTGACCCGCGCCGCCGCGCGGGCGGACGCCGTGGTGGTCGTGGCGGGCAACGATCCGCATATCGGCGGCCGGGAGACCGAGGACCGCACCACCCTCACCCTGCCCGCCCAGCAGGAGCGGCTGTGGCGCGCGGCCCACGCCGCCAATCCGCGGACCGCGCTGGTGCTGACGTCCAGCTATCCCTACGCGGTCGGGGAGGCGGCCGACGCGCTGCCCGCGCTGCTGTGGACGGCGCACGGCGGCCAGGCGGCGGGCACGGCGCTGGCCCGGGTGCTGTTCGGGGACGTCTCACCGGCGGGGCGGCTGCCGCAGACCTGGTACGCCTCCCACGACGATCTGCCGGACCTGCTCGACTACGACATCATCGCCTCGCGCGCCACCTATCTGTACTTCGACGGCGCCCCGCTCTTCCCCTTCGGGCACGGCCTGTCGTACACCGACTTCAGCTACGGCGAGCTGTCGGTGCGGCGGGAGGCGGGCCTGACCGTGGAGTGCGAGGTCGCCAACTCCGGTCCGTACGACGGCGACGAGGTCGTGCAGATCTACGCGAGCGCGCCAAGGTCGCGGGTGCCGCTGCCGCACCGCCGGCTGATCGCCCACCGCCGGGTGCGGCTGCGCCGGGGCGAGCGGGTGCGGCTGTTCTTCACCGTGCCGGTCGAGGACGCGCTGGGCTTCTGGGACGTGGCGCACGGCCGCTGGACCGTCGACCCGGGGACGTACGAGATCCACGCGGGCGCGTCCAGCGCGGATCTCCGTGCCACCGCCACCGTCACCGTCGAGGGCCCGCCGCCCGCGCCGCGCCCGGTGCTGCGGCGCGGTCTGGAGGCCGCGGACTTCGACGCGGCGGACGGGATCGTGCTGGTGGACCGCACCAAGGTCCGCGGGGACGCGGTGGCCTGCCGTGATTCCGCGGTCGGCCGGCTGCTCTTCCGCGCCTGCGACTTCGGCGCGGGCGCCACGTCGATGACCGTCGAGGCGGCGCGCGACGCGGCCGCGGCCGGGGCGGGGGACGACGCGACGGTCGAGGTGCATCTCGCCGACGGCACCACGCTGGCCACCGCCGCCGTGCCGCCCACCGGCGGCCGCTACGCGTACACCACGGTCCGCGCCGCCCTGCCCACGCCGCCGACCGGCGTCCAGGACCTGCACATCACGCTGCGCGGCGGTCTGAGACTGGCCCGCCTCGGCTTCTCCGGTTGAGGGTTCGAGGGTCCGGAGCGGCCGAGGCGAGCCTTCCCCCGGCGCCGGGCCCCGGGGTGGGGCGGGGCCGGGCGGGGTGGATCAGAGGTCGAGGCCGGTGAGGACCATGACCCGCTCGTAGGTGTAGTCCTCCATCGCGTACCGCACGCCCTCGCGGCCGACGCCGGACTTCTTGGCGCCGCCGTACGGCATCTGGTCGGCGCGGTACGAGGGCACATCGCCGATGATCACGCCGCCGACCTCCAGGGCGCGGTGGGCGCGGAAGGCGGTGCGCACCTCGCGGGTGAAGACGCCCGCCTGGAGGCCGTACTTGGAGTCGTTGACGGCCGCGAACGCCTCGTCCTCGTCCGTCACCTTGTGCAGGGTGAGCACCGGCCCGAAGATCTCCTCGCAGGAGAGGGTGACCTCCGCGGGGACGTCCGCGAGCACGGTCGGGGCGTAGTTCGAGCCCTCGCGCTTGCCGCCGGTCAGCAGCTTCGCACCGGCCCGGACGGCCTCGTCGACCCAGGACTCGACGCGCTTGGCGGCGTCCTCGCTGATCAGCGGGCCGACATCGGTGGCGTCATCGTTCGGGTCGCCGGTGACCTGCCCCTCGACGGCCGCGACGATCTTCGGCACGAGCTCCTCGTAGACGGACGCGTCCGCGATCACCCGCTGTACGGAGATGCAGGACTGTCCGCCCTGGTAGTTGGAGAAGGTGCCGATGCGGGTGGCCGCCCAGTCGAGGTCGGCGTCGGAGGCGTAGTCCGACAGGACGACCGCGGCGCCGTTGCCACCGAGCTCCAGGGTGCAGTGCTTGAGCGGCACCGACTCCTTGATCGTGTAGCCGACCTTCTCCGAACCGGTGAAGGAGATGACCGGCAGCCGCTCGTCCTGGACCAGTGCGGGCATCCGGTCGTTGGGCACCGTAAGGACGCTCCAGGAGCCCGCCGGGAGTTCGGTCTCGGCCAGCAGCTCGCCCAGGACCAGCGCGGACAGCGGGGTCGCGGGCGCCGGCTTGAGGATGATCGGCGTGCCGACCGCGAGCGCCGGGGCGACCTTGTGGGCGCTGAGGTTCAGCGGGAAGTTGAACGGCGAGATGCCGAGCACGGTGCCGCGCGGGAAGCGGCGGGTCAGCGCGAGCCGCCCGGTGCCACCGGCGTCGGTGTCCAGCCGCTGGGCCTCCCCGCTGTTGAACCGGCGGGCCTCCTCGGCCGCGAACCGGAAGACGGACACGGCGCGGCCCACCTCGCCGCGCGCCCACTTGATCGGCTTGCCGTTCTCGTCCGAGATCAGCCGGGCGATCTCCTCACCGCGCTCGGCGAGGCGGCGCGAGACATGGTCCAGCGCGGCGGCCCGGACATGCGCGGGGGTCGCGGCGAACTCCTCGCGCACCGCGTCGGCCGCGGCGACGGCCTCCTCGACCTGCGCATCGGTGGGAACGCTCACCACGCCGACGCGGCGGCCGTCCCAGGGCGAGGTGACCTCGAGCGTGCTCTCGCCCGTCGCCTTGCGGCCGGCGAGCCAGAACGCATGGGTGACAGCTTCGTTTGTGTCTGGCACAGCGGATCCCGACCCTTCTGAAGTGATGTCTCTCCTCCCAACCGTAGGCGCGCCCGGCCCGCTGGGCGTTTGTCCGGGACGTAGCAGTCGGAGCCGTCGGCGCTCCGCTATGGCGTGCCCGATTCGGGGGAGATCGGGATGAGGTGACCGGGAAGGGGGTGCCCGGGACGAGACGGTCGCCTCGTGGCGTAGGTGCGCGCCTCAGCCCGAGGTGCCGGCGGCCGTGGTCTTGAGGGCGAGCCAGAGCTCCATACGGACGTCCGGGTCGTCCAGGGAGCGGCCCAGGATCTCCTCGACGCGGCGCATCCGGTAGCGCAAGGTGTGCCGGTGGACGCCGAGGTCGGCGGCGGCCGCGTCCCACTGGCCGTGCCGGGAGAGCCAGGCGCGCAGCGAGGCGACCAGATCGCCCCGGCCGGTGGCGTCGTGCTCGTGCAGGGCGCGCAGCATGCCGTCGGCGAACGCCCTTACGGCGTCGTCGGCGAGCAGGGGCAGCACCGAACCCGCGGCGACCTGCTCATGCTCGACCAGCATCCGGCCGCGGCGGCGTGCCACCGACAGCGCCTGCTCGGCCTGGCGGTAGGCGGCCGCGGCCGCGATGGGGCCCGAGGGGGCGGACAGCCCGATGACCAGCTCGTCGCCGTGGGGCGCGGCGGCGGCCGTACGGTCGCGGGGGCGGGCCTTGGTGCCGCGGCGGCTCTCGACGGCCCGGGCGTGCTCGGCGCATGCCGAGACCGCCGCGCCGCCGTCGGGGGCCAGCACGATGAGCCGTTCGCCGTCGGGCACGATCAGCACCGACTCGCCGATGCGGGCCGCGGCCGCCTCCATGGTGTCGGTGAGCGTGGCGAGGGGGTCGGCCGCCTCGGTCTCACCGGCGGCCGTGCCGGTGGTGGTCGCGGCTTCCGCGAAGGGCTCCGCAGGGGCCTCGTCCGCCGCGGAGGTCGCCGCGTGGGGCGACTGGGCCGCACCGCCGGACGGCACCTCGGCGACCAGCATCCGGAACGGCGCGTCGAGCAGCCCGCCGTACAGCCGCCCGGCGACCGCCCGCGCATGGTCGGGCTCGCCCGCGAGCAGCATCCGCAGCACGGCGGCGCCGAGCCGCTGCTCGGCCTCCCGCAGGGCGCGCGAACGCTCGGTGGTCAGGGTCAGCAGCGCGACCGCGGAGTGCACGGCATAGCGCTCGGCGGTGCCCAGCGGCGCGCCCGTGCCGACCGCCAGCACGCCGCGGGTGGTACGGCGCCCGGTGCCCAGGGACTGGAGCTCCACCCGGTCGGCGACGGCCGTGTCCTCGGCCGGTTCCGCGCCCGTGGCCCCGGCGTCGCCGCCCCCGCCGACCACGATGCTGGCGGGGCCGGGGCGGGAGCGCAGCCGCTCGACGTCGGGGGTGAGCCGGGCGGCGCGGCGGGCGGCCCAGTCGGGGGCGGCGGCGACCACGGAGCCGGAGACGTCGTAGAGCGCGGCCCAGCCGTCGACATGGGCGGCGAGCCGGGCGAGCAGCGCGGCGGGCCCCTCGGCGCCGATGGCGGCGCGGGTCAGCTCGCGCTGCGCCTCGAACCCGGCGGTCACGGCCCGGTACTGGTCGGCGGCTATCGCCGCGGAGACGGCCTTGCTGATCGCGATGAAGGGGGTGGGTCGGGGCACGCCGATCAGCGGCAGCCCCTCCTCCTTGGCCGCCGCGGCGAGCGCGGCCGGCACCTCGGCGTACTTGACGCCGAGTGCGAAGCCGAGCCCGACCACGCCCGCGCCCACCAGCCGCCGCACATAGCGGCTCATCTCCTCCGGGTCCTCGGCCTCGATCTGCATCGCGGTGATCAGGAGGAGCTCGCCGCCCTCCATATAGGGCACGGGGTCGGCGAGCTCGCTGACATGTGCCCAGCGCACCGGCGTCTCCAGCCGGTCCTCGCCCGCGAGCACGGACAGCTTGAGACCGGGGTGGCGGACGAGTGAGGCGAGCGTGGGAGGCATGGCACCTTCGATGCGAATGCGACGACTTCACCGCCCCGTATGAACGGCTACTGCCGATTCTGCCTCAATGGAGGAATACGGGGAATTGACGGCCTGATTTGGCCACCGTTCTGGCCGTGACGCTGCGGTCGCCCCGTCACGTTGAACGGGGCACCCGCGGCGGAGCAGCTGACCGCGGCAATGCGGAACACCTGGGGCGCCGGTCGGTCACCCGCGGAGATCCACCAGCACCGGCGGCCCGCCCTCGCCCCTTACGGAGGTCACCGACAGCACCGCATGCCCGGCGGGAACCGCGTGGGCCAGCTCGGAGGCGGACCAGCGCTCGCGCTCCACCGTCCGTACGGTCACCGACTGCGTGGTCACCGCCTTACCGGTGACGACCTTACGGATGAAGTGCAGCACCTTGGTGAGCGGTTCCTCGGCGATGATCTGCCGGTCGGTGACGTCCCGCGTCTCGACCCACTCCGTCCCCCACACCTCCGCGAACCGCGCCCCGTCCCAGGTCGTCACCCCGGCACAGGCCATCCGGCAGCCGACCGCGCCGAGCAGGGCGCTGCGCAGCGCCTCGGGGACGTCGTCGAGGGTGCGGAGGGTGAGCACGGCGCCCGCGTGGGCGGAGCGGAGCCGCTGGATACCGCGCAGGGCCTCGGGGGTGATGGTGTGCGAGGCGTCGTCGAGGACCAGACAGGCGAACAGCGAACGGTCGGCGCGGCCCACGGCGCACTCGGTGAACTGCGCCAGGACCAGCCGCGCCAGCATCCGCGACGCCTCCGCATGGCCGCGCTCGGGCAGATCGATACGGACCCGGAGGGGGTGTTCGAGGGCGCGGAGGGAGAACGGGCGGCGGTCGCCGGTGGTGTCGAAGAAATCGGCGAACGCGGGCCGGTCCAGCAGCGCGATCCGGTCCGCGAGCAGCGTGCCCACGTCCCCGGGCGCACCCGACTGCCGGACCCGTGCCTCCAGCTCACGGGCCTGCGCCCGCTCCCCGGCCTCGTCCAGCGCCTCGCGCAGCGCGTTGACGGCCGTCTTGGAACCGTCCAGCAGCTCCCGCAGATCCGGGACGGACGGGAAGCGGCCGTGGGCGGCGCGGTAGGGGCCGAGCAGCTGGGCCAGCGCGGTGGCGGCGCGTCGGCTGTCCCCGCCGGGCAGCGAGGCGGCCATGTCGCCGATCAGGGCCTCGGCGAGGATGCCCGCGGCCTCGTCGGGGTCGGTGGTGCCGCCGTAGAGGTCGAAGTCGTAGCCGGAGTCGGGCCGGCCGATCTTCACGACGACGTCGAACGCCTCATCCGCCCCGAGCCCGGCCCCCGCCGCCCCGACCGCCACGACGGCGACCTGCCCGGCGAGCGCCTGCAGACACAGCGACTCCACGACGGGCCGCACCATCCGCCCCGTCTTCCCCGAACCGGGCGGGCCGACGGCCAGCAGCGAGGTGGCGAGCACGTCGGGCTCGAGGGCGAGCCCGACGCCGCGGTGCTGGTACGGGTTGCGGGGGTCGTCGGAGGCGGTGCCGAGGCGGACCTGACGCGCGAGGAGATCATGTCGCGCCGTCCTGGCGGGCAGATCCCGCGCGCCGGACGGGTGACCGTAGGAGGCGGCGCCGTGGCGCAGCACGGTGTCGGTGAACGAGGCGAGGGAGTTCCTCCCGGCCCGCACGGACTGCCAGGCGCGCTCGATCCGGGCATGGTCGACGTCATTCATCGCCCCCGCCCGTGCGTCCGCCGCCAACCGATCAGCCGCACTGTGCGCCCCCGCGGCCCGCAGGTGCGGCCACTCCAGCGGATCCCCCTCCGGCCGCCCCGCGACGGCCGCCTCAGGGGTGGGCTCATCCCAGGCCCGCCGGAAGAGGGGCGCGACGTAACGGCGCCAGACTTCGGACCAGTGGCCGACGCGGCCGAAGATCACGGCGAGTACCCCTGCGAAGATGACCTGGTAGATACGCCAAGCCCAGACGAAGGCCATCTTGTCGGCACCTTCGACCCAGGACTCCGGGGTCAGCAGGTACAGCGGCCAGAGGTAGAAGCTGCCGAAGTACTCGTAATAGATCAGTGACCAGACCAGCCAGCCGCACAAGGCCGAGATCAGGGCCCCGCTGAGCAGCCGCCGCCCTGGGATGCGATCCGGCTCCTCCGGCGCCTTGGGCTTGTGCTCGTACGTCCACACCCCCGGTGCCGCCTCGGACCGCGGAGCGCGCAGCCAGGCGACGAAGGACGGACGGGCCGCGGGCCCGGGGGCCGGGGGCGCGCCGGGAGCCTGGGCGGGTACCGGCGCACCAGGGGCCGCAGGGGGCGCGGTCGGCGGCACCGGCCGCGGGGCCGTGGGGAAGGAGGGCGGGGATTGCGGGGGCGGGGGTGGGAGCGGGTTGTGGCGTGTGCTGCGTGGGTCGAACGTGCCCTCGGTGTCCATGTGCTGCCCCTTGCCCCCTGACCGGCTGTTCCTCGGCTTTCGCGCCATCGCTCAATCTAGTGTTCCCGCGCGGGGAGTTCAGCGACCCGGGCGGTGCCGTCTCACTCGCGGGCCCCTAAAGCGGTCACCGGATCCGTAAAGGGGCCACCGAATCCGTAAGGCGGTCGCCGGATCCGTGAGGCGGTCGCCGGATCCGTGAGGCGGTCGCCGGATCCCTGAGGCGGTCGCCGAATCCCTGAAGCGGTCGCCGGATCCGTAAGGCCGCCGTCGGGCTATGGCCGTCGCGGACAAGGCAACACGCGCACTGCTCCCGAACGGAACATGCCTCATCCGCCGCCGCGCCCCTAGCCTGCGACTAAAACCGCTGTTCTTTCCCCTGGAGCCCCTCATGACCGAACTGTCCGGAGGCCCGTCCCTCCCCCAGGAGCGTCGCGTCGTCACCGCCATTCCCGGCCCGAAGTCGCAGGAGCTGCTCGCCCGTAAGAACGCGGCGGTCGCCGGCGGGGTGGGGAGTGTGCTGCCGGTCTTCACCGTGCGCGCGGGCGGCGGTGTGATCGAGGACGTGGACGGCAACTCGCTGATCGACTTCGGTTCCGGTATCGCCGTGACCTCCGTCGGCTCCTCCGCGGAGGCCGTCGTGCGCCGGGCGTCCGCGCAGCTGGCGGACTTCACGCACACGTGTTTCATGGTCACGCCGTACGAGGGCTATGTGGAGGTCTGCGAGGAGCTGGCCCGGCTCACGCCCGGCGACCACGCCAAGAAGTCGGCGCTGTTCAACTCGGGCGCCGAGGCGGTGGAGAACGCGGTGAAGATCGCCCGTTCGTACACCAAGCGCCAGGCGGTCGTCGTCTTCGACCACGGCTACCACGGCCGGACCAACCTCACCATGGCGCTCACCGCCAAGAACATGCCGTACAAGCACGGCTTCGGCCCCTTCGCGCCCGAGGTCTACCGCGTTCCGCTCGCCTACCCCTACCGCTGGCTGACCGGCCCGGAAAACTGCGCCGAGGAGGCCGCGGCCCAGGCCATCGACATGATCAGCAAGCAGATCGGGGCGGAGAACGTGGCCGCGATCATCATCGAGCCGGTCCTCGGCGAGGGCGGCTTCATCGAGCCCGCCAAGGGCTTCCTGCCCAGGATCGCGGAGTTCGCCCAGGCCAACGGCATCGTCTTCGTCGCGGACGAGATCCAGTCCGGCTTCTGCCGCACCGGCCAGTGGTTCGCCTGTGAAGACGAGGGCATCGTCCCGGACCTGATCACCACCGCCAAGGGCATCGCGGGCGGTCTGCCGCTCGCCGCCGTCACCGGCCGCGCGGAGATCATGGACGCGGCGCACTCCGGCGGCCTCGGCGGCACCTACGGCGGAAACCCGGTGGCGTGCGCGGCGGCGCTCGGCGCGATCGAGACGATGCGCGAGCTGGACCTCAACGCCAAGGCCAAGCGCATCGAGGAGGTCATGAAGGGCCGGCTCGCCGCGATGCAGGAGAAGTACGACATCATCGGCGACCTCCGGGGCCGCGGCGCCATGATCGCCATCGAACTGGTGAAGTCCGGCACCAAGGACCCCAACCCCGAGGCCACGTCCGCCGTCGCCAAGGCGTGCCACTCGGCCGGGCTGCTGGTGCTGACCTGCGGAACCTACGGCAATGTGTTGCGTTTCCTGCCTCCGCTGGTGATCGGCGAGGACCTTCTGAACGAGGGTCTCGACGTCCTCGAAGGCGCGTTCGCCGAGCTGTGACTGTGGGTGATCGATGGGGTGGCGTGAAGAAGATGTGCGGGGCCGATGACAGGTGGGTGATCGGTCTGTCGGGCGAGGCTTCGCTGCCGTACGGTCATTGCAGATGAGAGAAACACCCCGCTCGCAGGGGACTGCGGGCGATGCCGAGCCGGTGCTTCCCCAGCCCCGACCCGGCTGTGCCCTCGCGCACACCACTGGAGCCTCCGGCTCCGGATCTCCTCACCGATCGGACGGCCGCCCGCCCCAAACCCCCCGGGGCGCGCGGTACACCGGTCGCCACGGCGGCCCCGGAACTACCCCCCCTGTTCCGGGGCTGCCGACTGTTCACTCCCCTTCCGCGCCCCGGGCGCCGTTCTTCACGCCCCGCGCGCCCCTCGCGCTCCTCACACCCCTCGCTCTGATCGCGCTGCTCGCGCTGTGCACCTGGCAGATCGCCGCCCATGGCCCCCTGCGGACCTACGACGAACGGCTCGGCCGCGCGATGTCCGGATCGGCGTTCCCCTCCCCCGTCGCCGAGTTCCTCGCCGACCTCGGCAATACGGCGGTGGCGGTTCCCCTCCTCGCCGTCGCCATCGCCTGGGCGGCGTGGTGCGCCCGGCGCGCGGGAGAGGCGCGCTGGTGGCTGCCGCCGCTGGCCGCCGCGGTGGCGATGGCGGCGGTTCCGGCGCTGGTGGTTCCATTGAAGGCGCTGATCGACCGCCCCGGCCCGCCCGGCCCGCTGGCGGGCGAGACCGGATTCTTCCCCTCCGGCCATGCCGCGACGGCCGCCCTCGCCTATGGCGCGGCGGCACTCCTCCTCCACCCTCTGCTGCGCCCGCGGCTACGGCGGCCCCTCCTGGCGGCCGTGGCCGTACTGAACCTCGCCGTGGCCGCCGGGCTGGTCCGGCGCGGCTACCACTGGCCGCTGGACACCGTCGCGAGCTGGTGTCTGTCCGGTCTGCTGCTGTGGGCGATGCTCCGGCTGAGCCGTACGGGTCCAGACGGTGGGTCGAGCCCCGGCGGCTAGCGGAAAGCGGCCCGCGAAAACCGCGGTCGCCCCAGGCCACGCGGAACGGCCCATGGGCAATCGCAGCCCGGCTCAGCTCAGCTGTCGAACCCCAGCCCCACCTTGTCCATGGCCTTCAGCCACAGGTTGCGGCGCCCGCCGTTCTCGTCGGCCCGGGTCATGGACCACTGGGTGATGCCGATGCCCGCCCAGCGCACCGGCTCCGGCGGGAAGGGCAGGGGCTTGCTGCGGACCATCTCCAGGCGGGTGCGCTCGGTGCGCTCACCGGCGAGCAGATCGAGCATCACCTCGGCGCCGAAGCGGGTCGCCCCCACGCCCAGGCCCGTATAGCCGAGCGCGTACGCCACCCGCCCCCCGTGCGCGCTGCCGAAGAACGCGGAGAAGCGCGAGCAGGTGTCGATCGCGCCGCCCCACGCGTGGCTGAAGCGCACGCCCTCCAGTTGCGGGAAGCACTGGAAGAAGTGCTGGGCGAGGGTGCGATAGGTGGCCGGGTGGTGATCGTATTCGGCGCGCACCCGTCCGCCGTAGCGGTAGACGATGTCGTAGCCGCCCCACATGATGCGCCGGTCGGCGGTGAGCCGGAAGTAGTGGAAGTGGTTGGCGGTGTCGCTGAGTCCCTGCCTGCGCTGCCAGCCGATCGCGTCGAGCTGCTCCTCGGTGAGCGGTTCGGTCATCAGCGCATGGTCGTAGACCGGGGCGATGTACGGGCGGACGCGGCGCACCAGGGCGGGGAAGGCGTTGGTGGCGAGCGCCACCTTGCGGGCCCGGACCCGGCCATAGGGGGTGCGGACGGCCATCGCCGACCCGGTGCTCGCCAGCCGTTCGGCCGGGGTGTGCTCGTAGATCCGTACGCCCAGCTCGGCGCAGGCCCGGGCCAGGCCCCAGGCGAGCCTGGCGGGGTGCACCATGGCCACGCCCCGGCGGTCCCACAGCCCGGCCAGGAAGGTGGGCGAGTCGACCTCGGCGCGCACCGCGTCGCGGTCGAGGAACTCGGGTGGTTCGAGGCCGAGGGCGCCGGCCTGTTCGACGGTTTCGCGCAACTCCGCCACCTGGTGGGGCGCGGTGGCCACATCGATCTCGCCGGTGCGTTCGAAGTCGCAGTCGATGCCGTAGCGCTCGACGGCGGATTCGATGGCGTCGAGGTTGCGGTGGCCGAGCCGTTCGAGTTCGGCCAGCTCATCGGGCCAGCGGGCCGCGCCGTTGCCGAGGCCGTGGGTGAGGGAGGCGGCGCAGAAGCCGCCGTTGCGCCCGGAGGCGGCCCAGCCGATTTCCTGGCCCTCGACCAGGACCACCTCGCGGTCGGGGTCGCGCTCCTTGGCGATCAGGGCGGTCCACAGTCCGCTGTAGCCGCCGCCGACGACGAGCAGATCGCAGCGCTCCTCGCCGACGAGGGCGGGGCGGGGGCGGGGCCTGCCGGGGTCGTCCAGCCAGTACGGCCGGTACGCGGCGTCGGCCAGGGCTTTGAGGGCGGACGGGCCGGGGGCGCTGTCGCCCCCGGGCGAGCGGGTCATGGCGTCCGTGGCCATGGTTTTCAGCTCCTCTTGCGGCGGGCGCCGGCCAGTTGGCCGGCGAGAACGCACAGCACCGCTACGGCGAACATCGCCGTTCCGATCACATTGATCTGCACGGGCGTGCCGCGCTGTGCGGATCCCCAGACGAACATGGGGAAGGTCACGGTCGAGCCGGCGTTGAAGTTGGTGATGATGAAGTCGTCGAAGGAGAGCGCGAAGGACAGCAGCGCGCCCGCGGCGATACCGGGCGCGGCGATCGGCAGGGTGACGCGCAGGAAGGTCTGCGCCGGGGAGGCGTAGAGGTCCTGGGCGGCCTGTTCCAGCCGGGGGTCCATGGACATCACCCGCGCCTTGACGGCCGTCACCACGAAGCTCAGGCAGAACATGATGTGGGCGATGAGGATCGTCCAGAAGCCGAAGTCCACGCCCATGTTGAGGAAGAGGGTGGCCAGCGAGGCGGCCATGACGACCTCGGGCATGGCCATCGGCAGGAAGATCAGGCTGTTGACCGAGGAGCGGGCCCGGAAGCGGTAACGGGCCAGCGCGAAGGCGATCATCGTGCCGAGGAGGGTCGCGCCGATCGTCGCCCATACCGCGATCTTCAGGCTGAGCGAGAGCGAGCCGCACAGGTCGGCGACCCCGCACGGATCGGTCCAGGCATCGGTGGAGAACCGCTGCCATTCGTAGTTGAAGCGCCCGTTGGGCTTGTTGAAGGAGAAGACCAGGACGACGACGTTGGGCAGGATCAGATACGCGAGGGTGCCGAACCCCGCGATGACCACCAGGTTCCGCCGTATCCAGCGCGTCAGGGCCGTCACACCAGGTCCTCCGTCCCGGACTTGCGGATGTAGACGGTGACCATCGTCAGGATGGCCGCCATGAGGATGAAGGACAGCGCCGCCGCCGTCGGATAGTCCAGCACCCGCAGGAACTGCGACTGGATGACGTTGCCGACCATCTTCTGGTCGGCGGAGCCGAGCAGTTCGGCGTTGATGTAGTCGCCCGTGGCGGGGATGAAGGTGAGCAGCGTCCCCGCGACGACCCCCGGCATGGACAGCGGGAAGGTCACCTTCCGGAAGGTGGTGACGGGCCGGGCGTAGAGGTCGCCCGCGGCCTCGTGGAGCTTCGGGTCGATGCGCTCCAGCGAGGTGTAGAGCGGGAGGATCATGAAGGGCAGGAAGTTGTACGTCAGCCCGCAGACCACCGCGAGCGGGGTGGCCAGCACCCGCTGTCCCTCGGTGATCCCCAGATAGCTGGTGACGTCCAGGAGGTGCAGCGAGTTGAGCGCGCCCACCACCGGGCCGCTGTCGGACAGGATCGTCTTCCAGGCCAGGGTGCGGATCAGGAAGCTGGTGAAGAACGGCGCGATGACCAGGATCATCACCAGATTGCGCCAGCGGCCCGCCCGGAAGGCGATGAGATACGCGAGCGGATAGCCGAGCACCAGGCACATCACGGTGGCGGTGGCGGCGTACAGCACCGAGCGCAGGAACTGCGGGTAGTACGCGCTCAGCGCGTCCCAGTAGGTCTGGAAGTGCCAGGTGACCTTGAAGCCCTCTTCGAGGGAGCCGGTCTGGACGGAGGTCGACGCCTGGTAGATCAGCGGTGCGGCGAAGAAGATCAGCAGCCACAGGATGCCGGGGAGCAGCAGCCAGTAGGGCACCAGCCGCTTGCGGACCGCGGGCCTGAAGAGGGGCGGCTTCTGTACGGGCTCAGGCTCGGGCCCGGCGGCGTCCTGCGGAGCCTCGGGAGTGGCTGTCGCCGTCCCCTCTCCCCGCTCAGTCCCGGCGCGCTCCAACGCGCGGGCTTCCCTCGTCACTGCTCGCTCCTTCGTCGCTGCGCGGCTCCTCAGTCCAGCCCGCGCAGCGCGCCGGGACACGCTCATGGGGCCTCCTCGTCCAGCTCCGTACCGGCGTCGATGTCCTGGGTCGCGTCGAGGCCGAAGGTGTGGGCGGGGTTCCAGTGCAGGACGACCTCGGCGCCGGGGACGAGCCGGGTGTCACGCTCGATGTTCTGCTCGTAGACGGTGATCTCGGGGCAGCCCGGGGTGGTGATGAGGTACTGGGTGGAGACGCCGATGAAGCTGGAGTCGGCGATCCGCCCGGCGATCCGGTTGCGGCCCTCCGGGATGGTCCCGGCGTCCTCGGCGTGGGCCAGGGTGATCTTCTCGGGACGCACCCCTACCAGCAGTTTCCCTCCGGTGCGGACGGGAGCGCTACATCGGTCGGCGGGCAGTGAGAGCTTGCCGCCGGCGGCGGCGAGGACGAGGTCGCCACCGCTCTTGTCGGTGATCTCGGCCTCGATGAGGTTGGAGGTGCCGAGGAAGTTGGCGACGAAGGTGGTGCCGGGGTTCTCGTAGAGATCGGCGGGGGCGCCGCGCTGTTCGACCCGGCCGCCGTTCATCACCGCGACCGTGTCGGCCATGGTCATGGCCTCCTCCTGGTCGTGGGTGACATGGATGAAGGTGATGCCGACCTCGGTCTGGATGCGCTTGAGCTCCAGCTGCATCTGACGGCGCAGCTTGAGGTCGAGCGCGCCCAGCGGTTCGTCGAGCAGCAGCACCCGGGGGTGGTTGATCAGGGCGCGGGCGACGGCGACGCGCTGCTGCTGGCCGCCGGAGAGCTGCTGCGGTTTGCGGCGGGCGAAGTCGCCGAGCTGGACCAGCTCCAGCATCTCCTCGACCTGCTTCTTCACCGACTTGACGCCGCGCCGGCGCAGTCCGAACGCGACGTTCTCGAAGACGTCGAGGTGCGGGAAGAGGGCATAGCTCTGGAAGACCGTGTTGACGGGCCGCTTATGGGGCGGGAGGGCGGTGATGTCCTCATCGGCGAGCCGGACGATGCCGCTGGTGGGCTCCTCCAGTCCCGCGATCATGCGCAACGTGGTGGTCTTGCCGCAGCCGGAGGCGCCGAGCAGGGCGAAGAAGGAGCCGGCGGGTATGTGCAGATCGAGCGGGTGGACGGCGGTGAAGGACCCGTAGGTCTTGCTGATCCGGTCGAGCCGGACGTCGCCGCCGGAGGTGGGTTGGGTCATGGCGGTGCGCTTCCTCGCTTGTCAGGCGCCGGTGAGCTTGGCGAACTTGTCCTCGAATGCCGCCTCTTCGTTGCTGGAGAGCGAGCGGAAGGAGTGGGACTTGGCGGCCATCTCCTCGTCCGGGAGGATCAGCGGATTGTCCGCCAGCGTCTTGTCGATCTTCGCGAGCTCCTCGCGCACCCCGTCGACCGGGCAGACGTAGTTGATGTACGCGGCGATCTTCGCGGCGACCTTAGGCTCGTAGAAGTAGTCGATGAGCCGTTCGGCGTTCCTCTTATGGCGCGCCTTGTTGGGCACCAGAAGGTTGTCCGTGGCCGTCATATAGCCGGCGTCGGGGATGGCGAACTCGATCTCGGGGTTGTCCGACTGGAGCTGGATCAGGTCCCCGGCCCAGGCCATACAGGCGGCGATGTCGCCCTTGGTGAGGTCGCCGGTGTAGTCGTTGCCGGTGAAGCGGCGGACCTGGCCCCGGTCGGACGCCTTCTGGAGGCGGGCGATCGCGGCGTCGTAGTCGTCGGCGGTGACCGTCTCGGGGTTCTTGCCCATGTCCAGGAGGGTCAGCCCGACGGTGTCGCGCATCTCGGTCAGCAGCCCGACCCGGCCCTTGAGCCCCGGGTCCTCCAGCAGCTGGGAGACCGAAGTGACCTTACGGCCGCCGGTGGCCTTCTTGTTGTACGCGATGACGGCGGGGATACCGGTCCACGGGTAGGAGTGGGCGCGGCCCGGGTCCCAGTCCGGGGTGCGAAAGGGTTTCCCCAGGTTGGTGTAGGCATGGGGCAGTTGGGCGGGGTCCAGCGGCTGTATCCAGCCGAGCCGGATCATCCGGGCGGCCAGCCAGTCCGTGACGCAGATGAGGTCGCGGCCGGTGTCCTGGCCCGCCGCGAGCTGCGGCTTGATCTTGCCGAAGAACTCGACGTTGTCGTTGATGTCCTCGGTGTACTTGACCTTGATGCCGGTACGGCGCTGGAACGCGTCCAGGGTCGGATGGCGGCCGCCCTTGCCGACGTCCATGTACTCGGTCCAGTTGGAGAAGGCGAGCCGCTTCTCCTCGGCCGAGTGGTCATCTGAGGCGTTGTCCACCTCGGTGCGCCCCGCGGGCGGGATACCGCAGCCGCCGAGCGCTCCGAGCCCGCCGACGGCGATCGCCCCGGCGCCTCCCGCGCGCAGCAGGGAGCGGCGGGTGAGGGCCATACGGCCGCTGGTCATGGAGCGCCGTATCGCGGCGATCTGTGGTGGGGACAGGCTCTCGGACTCGTGCCGTGCTTCCATAAGCTGTGCCTTTCGAGGGTGTCGGCCGGTGGCGGCCCGGCCGAGGCCACGCGGAGGTGGCCGCACATTCAGGTCTGTCGGTCAGGTCTGTCGATCTCCGAAGACCGTGCGGTGCCAGTCCTTGCGGACCACTGCGGTGTTGTCGAACATCACGTGCTTGACCTGCGTGTACTCCTCGAAGGAGTACGCCGACATGTCCTTGCCGAAGCCGGACGCCCGCACACCGCCGTGCGGCATCTCGCTGATGATCGGGATGTGGTCGTTGATCCACACGCACCCCGCCCGGAGCTCGCGGGAGGCGCGGCCCGTCCGGTAGACATCGCGGCTCCAGGCGGAGGCGGCGAGACCGTAAGGGGTGTCGTTGGCGAGCGCGATGCCCTCGTCGTCGCTGTCGAAGGGGACGACCGCCAGGACCGGGCCGAAGATCTCGGACTGGACGATCTCGCTGTCCTGGGGCGCGCCGGTGATGAGCGTAGGCCGGTAGTAGGCGCCCTTGGCGAGGTCGCCGCCCGGGATCTCGCCGCCGGTGACGACGGTGGCGTAGCCGCGGGCCCGGTCCACGAAGCCCGCCACGCGGTCGCGCTGGGCGTGGGAGACCAGCGGGCCGAGGTCGGTGTGCGGATCGAAGGGGTCGCCGAGCCGTACGGACGCCATGAGATCGGCGACGGCGGCGACGAACGCGTCGTACAGCGGGCGCTGGACATACGCGCGGGTGGCCGCGGTGCAGTCCTGTCCGCTGTTGATCAGCGCGCCGGCGACGGCGCCGTGCGCCGCGGCCTCCAGGTCCGCGTCGTCGAAGACGACGAAGGGCGCCTTGCCGCCGAGTTCGAGATGGATCCGCTTGACGGTGACGGTGGCGAGTTCGGCGACGCGCTTACCGACCGCCGTCGATCCGGTGAAGGAGGTCATCGCCACCGCGGGGTGGGAGACCAGCCATTCGCCCGCCTCCGGGCCGGTGCCGCTCACCACGTTGATGACGCCGTCCGGAAGGCCCGCCTCCGTTGCCGCCTGCGCGAACATCAGCGAGGTAAGAGGCGTCAGTTCGGCGGGCTTCAGCACGATGGTGTTACCCGCGGCGATGGCCGGGAGGACCTTCCAGGCCGCCATCTGGAGGGGGTAGTTCCAGGGGGCGATGGAGCCGATGACCCCAATGGGCTCGCGGCGGATGTACGAGGTGTGGTCACCGCTGTACTCGGCGGCGGCCTTGCCCTCCAACTGGCGGGCGGCGCCCGCGAAGAAGGAGACGTTGTCGATGGAGCCGGGCACATCGAACTCGGTGCTGAGCTTGATGGGCTTGCCGCACTGCAGCGACTCGGCGTAGGCGAGGTCGTCCGCCCGCTCGGTGAGCACCGCGGCGAAGCGGTGCATCGCGTCGGACCGCTCGCCGGGGGTGGCGCCCGCCCATTCGGGGAAGGCGGCCTCGGCCGCGGCCACGGCCGCGTCGACATCGGCCGCACCGGCGAGCCGGTAGCCGAACACCTGCTCGCCGGTGGCCGGGTCGACGACCTGATGTGTGCCCTCGGAGCCGCCCTGGCGCAGACGGCCCGCGATGTACTGGGCACCGTCGGCGAACCGCTCCGTCACGTCGAACCGCTGATCCATCGCGCTCTCCTCCGCCGGTCCGCCCCAACGAGGCGCGGCGTAGCTCCAACCGGAATTGAAGGCCGATCCTGACAGAGAGCCTTCGCTTCAACAAGGGATTCCGTTGTTGCTTTTTAATTTCGCGACGGATTCAGTGATCAGAGCGGCTCCGGCGTCACCGTTTCCGCGCCGGATCCCGGTCTGGACCGACGGATTGGACAGCCGGGCCGGATGCCCGGCCCGGAGGCTGACCGGATGCCGGTCCGGACCGCCGGTCTAGAAGATGGAGTCGAGGGCGGCGTCCACCGCCAGGATGTAGATCACCGGGAGCACCATGCCGATGATTCCGCAGACCAGACCGGCGGTGGCCGAGCCTCCGTTGTTCGCCTGACCCCGGCCGACCTTCCCCTTGCCTATGGCGCCGAAGGTGATCGCCAGGATGCCGAGGATGACCGCGAAGATCCACAGGAAGTAGGTGATCCCGCAGACCAGGCCGACGATGCCGCAGACCAGCGCGGCCGTCCCCATGCCGTTGTTCGGCTGCATCGGCATCCCGGCCGCCCCCGGGTAGACGGGCGGCGCGGCGGGATAGCCGGTGCCGGGGTACTGCGGTGGCTGGGCCGGCGGCGCGGGCGTGGCGTAGGGATTGGCCTGGGGGTCGTACGGATCCTGCGGCGGGCCCGGCATGGAGCTGGACATCGGTGGTCTCCCCTCCTGGTGAACGTCCGGCAATGTTATGGGCATGCCTCATCCCGGGACGGCTCGATTGCCCAGGTCGGCGCCGCTGTCGACGGCGCCTGTCGATGAGGGTGGGAGAGTCCAGGGAGGCCGGTCGCGTAGCCGGAGGCGCGTCAGCGGCCGATATCGGCGAGCGGGAGCACCGCCGCGCTCGAGACATCGGCATAGCCCGGGTCGTCGCCGCTGTCCGAGCCGTCGTCCGCGGTGGCGATGTAGACGAAGATCATGACGACGCTCGCCACCACGGCGACCACCCCGAGGATCACCCCGGCGAGCGCCGAACCGCCGTTGGTCGCCTCGCCACTTGCCGCCCTGGCGCGGCCGAGCGCCCCGAAGACGATCGCGAGCACACCGAGGACGATGCCGAGCGCGATGCTCGGGGAGAGGACCAGGCCGATGATGCCGAGCACCAGCGCGGCCGTGCCATGGCCGTTGTTCGGCACATACGTCCCGCCCGGCCAGCCCTGGCCGTACATCCCTCCGGGGTAGGCGGCGCCGGGATAGGCGGTGCCCGGATATCCGGAGCCGGAGTATCCCGTGCCGGGGTGGGCGGTGCCCGGGTAACCGTAGCCGGGATAGCCCGGCACCCCGCCGTACGGGGACTGCTTGGGGGGCGCCTGCTGGCCGTATCCGGGCTGGCCGTATCCCGTCGGCCCGTAGCCCGCTGGACCGTACGGCCCGGCGGCCGGATAGGCGCTGGGCGTGCCCGGGCCGGTCGGCGCGGGTGGCGGCGGGGGCACCGCGCCCGGCGCGGCCACGGGGCCCGGCGGGGGCGGCGGAGGGGGCGGGGGCGTCGGGCCCGGCATGGCGGGATAGGAGGTGAGGGTCGGCTGCTCGGCCACCGGGGGGCGGGGAGCCGGTATCCCTTGTTCGTCCGCCGCCTTGTCCATCGGGCTCTTGTCCATGGGGCTCTTGTCCATGGCGACCCGCTGCGCCGGTGGAGCCCAGGGATCGCGCTCGAGCGGTTCGGGCTGCCTCGGCTGCCCGGACCGCCGTGGCTCATCCTGCGCCTGCGGCTCGGACGGGTCGTGCTGGTCGGCCATGAAGCTCCCCCACAAAGACGTCCGCCCATGCTACGGCCTGCGGCGAGCCCGTCGGAGGCACACCATACGATGACCGGAACCCGCCGTCGGCGGGCGTCTCCCGGAGGTTTCGTTGACCGATCTGACCACCTTCATCGCCGGGCTGCCCAAGGCCGAGCTCCATGTGCACCACGTGGGGTCCGCGTCCCCGCGCATCGTGGCCGAGCTGGCCGCCCGGCACCCCGACTCCAAGGTGCCCACCGACCCCGAGGCCCTCGCCGAGTACTTCGTCTTCCGGGACTTCGCGCACTTCATCGAGATCTATCTCTCCGTGGTGGACCTGATCCGCGACGCCGAGGACGTCCGGCTGCTGACCTACGAGATCGCCCGCGACATGGCCCGGCAGAACATCCGCTACGCCGAGCTGACCGTCACCCCCTACAGCTCGACCCGGCGCGGCATCCCGGACACCGCCTTCGTGGAGGCGATCGAGGACGCCCGTAAGGCGGCCGAGTCGGAGTTCGGCACGGTGCTGCGCTGGTGCTTCGACATTCCCGGCGAGGCCGGTCTCGAGGCCGCCGAGGAGACCGCCCGGATCGCCTGTGAGCTGCGCCCCGAGGGGCTGGTCGGCTTCGGCCTCGGCGGCCCGGAGATAGGGGTGCCGCGCCCCCAGTTCAAGCCGTACTTCGACCGCGCCATCGCCGCCGGGCTGCGCAGCGTGCCGCATGCGGGCGAGACCACCGGACCGCAGACGATCTGGGACGCCCTCATCGAGCTGCGGGCCGAGCGCATCGGCCATGGCACCAGCGCCGTCCAGGACCCGAAGCTGCTCGCCCATCTCGCGGAGCACCGCATTCCGTTGGAGGTCTGCCCGACCTCCAACCTCGCCACGCGCGCCGTCGCCACGCTCGATGAGCACCCCCTGAAGCAGATGGTCGACGCCGGGGTGATCGTCACGATCAACAGCGACGACCCGCCGATGTTCGGCACCGACCTCAACACCGAGTACCAGGTCGCGGCCCGGCTGCTGGACCTGGACGCGGCGGGCGTCGCGGCGCTCGCGAAGAACGCCGTCGAGGCGTCCTTCCTGGACGCCGAGGGCAAGGCGCGGCTCGCCGCGGAGATCGACGCCTACACGGCGGTCGCGGGCCGATGAGGGCGGCGGGGACGCGATGCGTCCCGGTCGGCCACCGCGGCGACCCGTATGTGTGCCGTGAGAACACTTTGTCCTCCATCCGGTCCGCGGTGGGCGCGGGGGCGGGCGCGGTCGAGATCGACGTCCGGCTGACCCGGGACGGCGTGCCGGTGCTGCTCCACGACGCCACGCTGAAGCGGCTGTGGGGCCAGGACCGGCCGCTGTCCGGGCTGACCGCCGACGAGGTGCGGCAGCTGACCGGCGGGGGCGTCCCGACCCTGCGCGAGGCCCTCGCGTGCGCCGGCTCCACCCGGCTGCTGATCGACCTGCCGGACGCGTCGGCAGCGCCCGCCGCCGTCGCCCAGGTGCGGGAGAGCGGAGCGGGCGACCGGGTGTATTACTGCGGTGCCCTCGCGGCCCTGCACGCCGTGCGCCGCGCGGAGCCGACCGCCGAAATAGCGCTGACCTGGACCACGCTCGCCCCGCCGGCCCCGGCGCTGCTGGCCGCGCTGCGCCCCCGGTGGCTCAACTACCGCTTCGGGCTGGTCTCCCGGGAGCTGGTCGCCCGCCATCACGCCGACGGGCTGCTGGTCTCCGCCTGGACCGCCGACACCCGGCGATCGATGTCCCGGCTGCTGAGGGCGGGCGTCGACGGGATCACCACCAACCGGGTCGGCGCCCTGGCGGCCCTTCTGCTCAGCGGCTGATCAGCGACTGACCGCGCGGCGGGCTGAGGCGCCGCCCACCCACAGGTCATTGCTGCCCGCGATGACGACCTTCCCGTCGGCGCGGGTGGTGATGGCCGAGGGCAGCGCATCGCCGCAGCCGAGCTCGGCCCGCTCGGCGTCCACGCCGAAGCCGGTCCACACCATGCCGCAGAAGATGTGGTCCCCGCTGCGGAGGCCGAGGAGCACCAGCGCGCCCGAGCCGTCGACGCTCGCGCCCCGGATCCGCCCCTCGCCCAGCGCCGAGGTGTCCTCGACCCTCCAGTGCAGGCCGTCCGCGCTGGTCAGCACGGACGGCAGGTCGGGCTTGCCGTAGTCCTCGCGGCCTCCGTAGGACCGGGCACCGTAGGCGATCCACCGGCCGTCGTGCCACAGCACGCCGCTGACCGGGGCGTAGCCGTGCAGCCGGGGGGTGAGCGCGGTTCGCCAGGTGCGTCCGCCGTCCGTGGACGCCCAGACCGGCAGCCGTGGCCGGCCCTGGCCCTGGGCGTTGCCGCCGATGGCCACGATCCGGCGGCCCTCGGCGGCCATGGCCAGCACGCCCGTCCTGGTGAGGGAGGCGCCCTGAGCGCCGGGCAGTTCCGGAAGCCGCTGGCGCCGGACGGTCCTCCCCTGGTCCGCGGAGGTCCATACCGTCGGTACGAACCGCCGCTTCTCGCTCACCGAACCGCCGAGGACCAGCCGGCGCCCGCTGCGCACCATGACGGCCGCGCCGCCCGGGTCCCGGGCGCCCGGTTCGGCATTCGGATCCGGCTCCACGGGCGGGACCTCGAGGTCGGCCAGCCGGTGGACGCGCCCCGAGCGGTCGAGGCGCGAGAGGGACGTACCGGCCGCATACACCGAGCCGTCCTCGCCGGGCAGCGCCGCCCTCCCCGCGAGCCCGCCGCCGCCCCAGCCCTCGGCGCCGTTTCCCGGAGCCATGTCCCCGGGCACCTCGCCGGGGGTGGTCCCGGTCTCCGGCGCCGGATCGAGCGAGAGCTTCGTACAGGCCGCGTCGCCGGTCCAGTTGACGCCCACGTCGCGGTGGCCGTTGCTGTACGTGCCGAGGCCGAGGACGCAGTCGCCGTACGGCACGAGCGCGTCGAGGCCGTGCTCACCGCCGCTGTCCTTGGTGATCGCCGGGTACTGCACCGCCCCGGCGTAGTGCCGGAACTCCAGCTCGGACGTGGCCGGCCCGCCCGCCTTCTCCTCGCCGCAGCCCGCGATGGCCGGCAGGATCGCGGCGGCCGCCGCGATCCACAGACGTCCGGATTTCCCCCACTTGGTCATGACAGGGGATCCTGCCATGACCAAGTGACAATCCCGGCGCGGGAATCGGCCGGGGGCGGCCCGGGATCGGCCCGGGATCAGCCCGGGATCAGCCCAGCGACGTCATGACGTGCTTGATGCGGGTGTAGTCCTCGAAACCGTAGGCGGAGAGGTCCTTGCCGTAGCCGGACTTCTTGAAGCCGCCGTGCGGCATCTCGGCGACCAGCGGGATATGGGTGTTGATCCAGACACAGCCGAAGTCCAGGGCCTTGGACATCCGCATCGCGCGGGCGTGGTCCTTGGTCCACACCGACGAGGCCAGCGCGTACTCCACGCCGTTGGCGTACGAGATCGCCTGCGCCTCTTCGGAGAACGTCTGCACGGTGATGACCGGGCCGAAGACCTCGTTCTGGATGATCTCGTCGTCCTGCTTGAGCCCGGAGACCACCGTGGGCGCGTAGAAGAAGCCCTTGTCGCCGACCCGGTGGCCGCCCGCCTCGACCTTGGCGTGGGCGGGGAGCCGGTCGATGAAGCCGGAGACCTGGGCCAGCTGGTTGGCGTTGTTCAACGGCCCGTACAGCACGTCCTCGTCGTCGGGCGCGCCGGTCTTGGTCTCGGCGGCGGCCTTGGCGAGCGCGCTCACGAACTCGTCGTGGATCGACTCGTGAACCAGCACCCGGGTGGCGGCCGTACAGTCCTGGCCCGCGTTGAAGAAGCCCGCGACCGAGATGTCCTCGACCGCCTTGGGGATGTCGGTGTCCTCGAAGACGACCACGGGGGCCTTGCCGCCGAGCTCCAGATGCACCCGCTTGACGTCCTTCGAGGCGCTCTCGGCGACCTGCTTGCCGGCCCGCACCGAGCCGGTGATGGACGCCATGGCGGGCACGGAGTGCTCGACCATCAGCCGGCCGGTCTCGCGGTCGCCACAGATCACGTTGAACACGCCCTGCGGATGGCCCAGTTCCGCCAGCACTCCGCCGATGATCTCGGCGATCAGCACGGTGGAGGCGGGCGTGGTGTCCGAGGGCTTGATGACGACCGTATTGCCCGCGGCGAGGGCCGGGGCGAACTTCCAAACGGCCATCATCATCGGGTAGTTCCACGGTGCGACCTGGGCGCAGACCCCGACCGGCTCCCGCCGGATGATCGAGGTGAGCCCCTCCATGTACTCACCGGCCGAGCGGCCCTCCAGCATCCGGGCCGCGCCCGCGAAGAAGCGGATCTGGTCGATCATGGGCGGGATTTCCTCGTCCCGCGTGAGACCGATCGGCTTGCCGGTGTTCTCGGACTCGGCGGCGATCAGCTCCTCCGCCCGCGCCTCGAAGGCGTCGGCGATCTTGAGCAGTGCCTTCTGCCGCTCGCCGGGCACCAGGTCGCGCCAGGCCGGGAAGGCGGCCTCGGCGGCGGCCATCGCCGCGTCCACGTCCGCCGCGCCCGACAGCGGCGCGGTGGCGTAGGGCTCGCCTGTGGCCGGGTTGACCACCTCCGTGGTCCGCCCGTCCGCGGCGTCCCGGAACGCTCCGTCGATGTAGTTGCGCAGACGACGCAGTTCGGTGGTCACGTGCCACCCCTCCTGTCAGCTGTCCGATGGGTGAGACACCCACAGTAGTCGCCGGGGCTGCGCTTTCAACATACCCGCCACACCAGAACAACGGAATCAGTGTTTTTAGAGCCTCTAAACGACGGAATTCATCGATGAAGGGTTGCGACACGGGCGAGGCTCGTGCACAGTGAGGGTCGTGGCCACACCTGACAAGAACGGCACGACCCTCGACTCCGTATCCCTGGCGATCATTGAGCAGCTCCAGGAAGACGGCCGCCGGCCGTACGCCGCCATCGGAAAGGCCGTGGGGCTCTCCGAGGCCGCCGTGCGGCAGCGCGTGCAAAAGCTGCTCGACCAGGGCGTGATGCAGATCGTCGCCGTCACCGATCCTCTCACCGTGGGGTTCCGGCGGCAGGCGATGGTCGGCATCAACGTCGAGGGCGATCTCGACCCGGTCGCGGACGCGCTGACCGCCATGGACGAGGTCGAGTACGTGGTCGTCACCGCGGGTTCCTTCGATCTCCTGATCGAGATCGTCTGCGAGGACGACGATCACCTCCTCGAAATGATCAACAAGCGGATCCGCACGCTGCCTGGTGTGCGCTCCACCGAGAGCTTCGTCTACCTCAAGCTCCGGAAGCAGACCTATACCTGGGGAACGAGATAGCAATGAGCGCCGACCTCTCCAAGACGGCGTACGACCACCTGTGGATGCACTTCACCCGCATGTCGTCGTACGAGAACTCCCCCGTGCCGACGATCGTGCGCGGTGAGGGCACGTACATCTACGACGACAAGGGCAAGCGGTACATCGACGGCCTGGCCGGCCTGTTCGTGGTCAACGCGGGCCACGGCCGGGTCGAGCTGGCGGAGACGGCCTACAAGCAGGCCCAGGAGCTCGCCTTCTTCCCGGTGTGGAGCTATGCCCACCCCAAGGCCGTCGAGCTCGCCGAGCGGCTCGCGGGCTACGCACCCGGCGACCTGAACAAGGTCTTCTTCACCACGGGCGGCGGCGAGGCCGTCGAGACCGCCTGGAAGCTGGCCAAGCAGTACTTCAAGCTCACCGGCAAGCCCACCAAGCACAAGGTCATATCCCGGGCGGTGGCCTATCACGGCACCCCGCAGGGAGCCCTGTCGATCACCGGGCTGCCGGGGCTCAAGGCCCCCTTCGAGCCGCTGGTCCCCGGTGCCCACAAGGTCCCCAACACCAACATCTACCGCGCCCCGATCTTCGGCGACGACCCCGTGGCGTTCGGCCGCTGGGCCGCCGACCAGATCGAGCAGCAGATCCTCTTCGAGGGCGCGGACACCGTGGCCGCGGTCTTCCTGGAGCCGGTGCAGAACGCGGGCGGCTGCTTCCCGCCGCCGCCCGGGTACTTCCAGCGGGTCCGCGAGATCTGCGACAAGTACGACGTGCTGCTGGTCTCGGACGAGGTCATCTGCGCCTTCGGCCGGCTGGGCACGATCTTCGCCTGTGACAAGTTCGGCTACGTCCCGGACATGATCACCTGCGCCAAGGGCATGACCTCGGGCTACTCCCCGATCGGCGCCTGCATCATCTCCGACCGGCTCGCCGAGCCCTTCTACGAGGGCGACAACACCTTCCTCCACGGCTACACCTTCGGCGGCCACCCGGTCTCGGCCGCGGTCGGCGTCGCCAACCTCGACATCTTCGAGCGCGAGGGCCTCAACCAGCATGTGCTGGACAACGAGGGCGCGTTCCGGTCCACGCTGGAGCGGCTGCACGATCTGCCGATCGTCGGCGATGTGCGGGGGAATGGTTTCTTCTATGGCATCGAGCTGGTGAAGGACAAGGCCACCAAGGAGTCCTTCGACGAGGAGGAGACCGAGCGGATCCTCTACGGCTTCCTCTCCAAGGCGCTGTACGAGAACGGGCTGTACTGCCGGGCCGACGACCGCGGTGACCCGGTCGTGCAGCTGGCGCCGCCGCTGATCGCCGATCAGGCGCTGTTCGACGAGATCGAGCAGATCCTGCGGGCGGTGCTGACGGAGGCGTGGACCAAGCTCTGACGGTCGGTCGCTTGGGCAGCCCGAGGCGGCGTGGTTCGGGCTCGCTCGAGGCTCGGCCACATGTGAAGTTCAGGTTCCGGTGAGGCTCAGGCCCAGTTGGGGTTCAGCCCAGCCCACGTGAGGCTCAGGCCCAGTCGGGGCCCAGGCCCACATGAGGCTCAGGCCCAGTCGGGGCCCAGGCCCACATGAGGCTCAGGCCCACTTGAGGGCGAACCACAGCTCCATCCGGACGTCCGCGTCGCCGAGGTCCACATCCAGCAGGGCCTCGGCGCGGGCGATCCGCTGACGGACCGTATTGCGGTGCACCTCCAGTGCCACCGCCGTACGGTCCCAGCTGCCGTGCAGCGACAACCACACCCGCACCGTCTCCAGCAGCGCCGGTGCGCCGTCGAGCGGCGCGAGCAGGGCCCGGCCGTGCGCCCCCGCCTCGGCCGGGTCCACCAGCGAGACGACGCCACCCGCGCGGGACGGACCATGCCGCACCAGCGGCACCCGCTCGGCGACGGCCCGCCGCAGCGCACGGGCGGCGTCGGCGCCGCCGCGCGGCAGCTCCGCGGCCGGTACCGGCGCCCCGACGCCCAGGGTCCAGCCGGGCTGCGCCCGTACCTCCCCCTCGCCCTGCACGAGGGCGCACAGCGCGTCCCCGTCGAGGTCGACCAGCGGCGTCCCGAGCCCGGCCGCGAGCGCCGCCGTGGCCAGCAGTCCGTCGTCCCGGCCGCGGCCGCGCCGCCGCCCGTGCACCACGGTCCACAGCCCGCCGTCTTCCCGGGTCCCGGGTTTCACATCGGGGGGCGTCCCCGCCTGCCCCGGCGAGCGGCTCAGCAGTCCGGCCACCCGTGCCGGTTCGGCGCCGAGCATCAGCCGTACCAGCGCCGCCGTGCGCTCGGCCTCGGCACCGACCACCCGCCGCGCCGTCAGCAGCGACAGCAGCACCACGGCCACCCCCACGATCGCCCCGTCCGCTCCGTCCCGCCGGGGAGCGCAGACGCCGAGTGCGAGCCGGTCCTCCGGCCCCGCCGGGCCGCCCAGGCCGTACGCGGTCAGCTGCAGTTCCTCACCACCCGCGCCGGCCGCCCTGCCCGCCGCCGAGGACGGGCCCGAGCGCAGCCGCGCCGCGAGCGCACCGAGCGCCGTACGGGCCTCCCGCGGCGGCCGCGGTCCGGCGGCCGCCAGCTCCGCGCCGTCCGCGCCGTAGAGCACCGTCCACGCCCCGAGGTGCTGGCCCAGCTGCCGCAGCACGGTCGGTACGGGGTGCGGGCGCGCCGCGGCCGTCGCCAGCGACTGCTGTGCCTCGGTGACGCTCCGCAGCTCATGGTGGCGGCGCTCGGCCATCGCGTCCCAGACGGCGCTCGCGACGGCCGTGAAGGTCGTCTGCCGCGGCACCTCGACCAGCGGCAGCCCATGCCGGTCGCACGCCTCGACCAGCGCGCGGGGCACCGTGTCGTGCACCGGCGCGATGCCGAAGCCCAGCGCCGCCGCGCCCGCCTGGACCGTACGGGCCACATAGCGGTCCCAGTAGGTGCCGGCACCCGCCGCCTCCGGGCAGTGCACCCCCGCGCTGAGCAGCAGCTCGCCACCCAGCAGATACGGAACGGGGTCCTCCATCTCGCTGGTGTGGACGAAGTACACGGGCGTGTCCGCCTCGCGCGCCCCCGCGACCTGCCGCAGCCCGAGGGCGGGGTGGCCGAGGAGGGTGGCGAGCGGGACGGGGGCCGTCGGGGGTACGCGGTCGTTCATCACGGCGGGCCTCGCGTGGGGACGGTTCGTAGAGGACGGTTCATACATCCCGGGGATCGGGAGTGGAGGAAACGTACACTTCCCGGACGCTCCGGCGACACCTAGGGTCTCCGTCACTCCCCACATTCCCCGCACGCCCCGTACTCCCCCGCACGCCCCGTACTCCCCACGACCCGATCCCCGCGGATCGCCGGGACCTCCCCGATCCCGTGCGGCTCCGCTCGCCCGATCTCCCGACCGCTAGCCGACCCCCGCCGGACCGAGGAGCACCGCCATGACCGCTGTCGACTACACCGTGATCGTCGTCTATCTCGCGGGCATGCTCGCGCTCGGCTGGTGGGGCATGCGCCGCACCACGTCCACCAGCGACTTCCTGGTCGCCGGCCGGCGGCTGGGGCCGTTCATGTACTCCGGGACGATGGCCGCGATCGTGCTCGGCGGCGCGTCCACCATCGGCGGCGTCGGGCTCGGCTACCAGTACGGGCTCTCCGGGGCCTGGATGGTCATCACCATCGGCCTGGGGCTGCTGGCGCTGTCGGTCTTCTTCTCGGCGCGCATCGCCCGCCTCAAGGTCTACACGGTCAGCCAGATGCTGGATCTGCGCTACGGCGGCTCCTCCGGGCTGATCTCGGGCATCGTGATGTGGGGCTACACCCTGATGCTCGCGGTCACCTCGACCATCGCCTACGCCACCATCTTCGACGTGATCTTCGGCCTGGACCGGGTCATCGCCATCGTGCTCGGCGGGGCGATCGTGGTCTGTTACTCGACGCTCGGCGGCATGTGGTCGATCACCCTCACCGACATGGTGCAGTTCGTGGTCAAGACGGTGGGCGTGCTGCTCCTGCTGCTGCCGATCGCGGTGGTGAAGGCGGGCGGCTTCGGCGCGATGAAGTCCGAACTCCCCCACGGCTACTTCTCCCCCCTGGGCATCGGCGGCCAGACCGTCTTCACCTATGTGCTCATCTACTCCTTCGGCATGCTGATCGGCCAGGACATCTGGCAGCGGGTCTTCACCGCCCGCGATGACAAGGTGGCCCGCCGTGGCGGCACGGCGGCCGGTACGTACTGCCTGGCCTACGCGGTCGCGGGCGCGGTCATCGGCACGGCGGCGAAGGTGCTGTACCCCAAGCTGGACGCCCCGGACGACGCGTTCGCGACCATCGTCAAGGACTCCCTCCCGGTGGGCGTGAAGGGACTGGTGCTGGCCGCCGCGCTGTCCGCGGTGATGTCCACCTCCTCGGGCGCGCTCATCGCCTGCGCGACGGTGGCCAACAACGACATCTGGGCCCGGCTGCGCGGCCGTACGCTCCGTACGGCCGGTGACTCCCACGACGAGGTGGGCGGCAACCGCGTCTTCATCCTCATCATGGGCATCGCCGTGATCGGCATCTCCGTAGCGCTCAACGATGTCGTGGAGGCGCTGACCGTCGCCTACAACGTGCTGGTCGGCGGGTTGCTGATGCCGATCCTGGGCGGGCTGCTGTGGAAGCGCGGCACGGGCGCGGGCGCCCTGGCCTCGGTGGGTGTCGGCGGTCTTACGGTCATCGCGCTGATGGGGTGGAAGGGCATCCTCGCCAACGAACCCATCTACTTCGGGCTGCTGGCCTCGCTGGTGGCGTATGTGGCGGTCAGCCTCGCCACCAAGCCGACCGACGCGGCGATCCTCGACGCCTGGCGGCGCCGACTCGCCGGTGAACCGGCCGCCCGCGCCTCCGAGACCACCAGCCCGGCCGCCGCGGGCGCCTGACACTGCCTCGCGCTCCCACACCGGCACCGCCGCCATACGTACCCCTCCCCCATCCGCGCCTCCATACGCCCCGTCAGAAAGGCACCAACCCATGCCCACCGCACAGCGCAGGCGTCACGGCGGCGATCTCGTCGTGGAGTCCCTCACCGCGCTCGGGGCGAGCACCGTGTTCGGGCTTCCCGGACAGCACGCTCTCGGGGCGTTCGACGCGCTGCGGCGGTCCGGGCTCACCTATGTGGGGCTGCGGGTGGAGAACAACGCGGGATTCGCCGCCGACGCCTTCGCGCGTGTCACCGGTACGGTCGCGCCGCTGCTGGTGTCCACCGGGCCGGGGGCACTCATGACGCTCGCCGCGCTGCAGGAGTCGGCGGCGGCTTCCGCGCCCGTCCTGGCCATCGGCAGCCAGGTGCCGACCGCGGGGCTCGGCGGCGGGCGCAAGGGCTATCTCCATGAACTCGTCGACCAGAAGGCGTCGTTCCGCGACATCGTCAAGTCCGTCCACACGGTCCGTACCGCCTCCCAGATCCCCTCCGCGGTCGCCGCCGCCTGGGCGTCCGCGCTGGAGGCTCCCGCCGGGCCGGTGTGGCTGGAGATCCCACAGGACGTGCTGCTCGCACCGGTCTCCGTGCCGCCGGTGACCTCCCTCCGCGCCGAGCCCCGGCCGCTGCCGCCCCGGCCCGAGCTGACGGCGGAGGCCGCGAGGCTGTTGAGCGCCGCCGAGCGTCCGGTGATCCTGGCCGGCGGCGGAGTGGTGCGCGCCGGGGCGCGGCAGGAGCTGCGGGCGCTGGCCGAGGCGCTGGACGCGCCCGTGGCGACGACCTTCGGCGGCAAGGGCGCGTTCCCCTGGGATCATCCGCTCTCGCTCCAGTCCTGGCTGGAGGACGCGCACACCACCGAGTTCCTGGAGGACGCCGACGTCCTGCTGGTCGTCGGCTCCGGGCTGGGCGAACTCTCCTCCAATTACCACACGTTCCGCCCGCGCGGCCGCCTGGTCCAGATCGAGGCCGACCTCGGCAAGCTGGAGTCCAACCACCCGGCGCTCGGCATCCACGCCGACGCCCGCGAGGCGCTGGCCGCCCTCGCCGAGGCCGTCACGCCGCGCCCGCCGGGCACGGCGGCCAAGGCCGCGGCCGGGCTGCTCACCCGGGTGCGGGAGCGGATCGACGCGCAGGGCCTGGAACTGGAGCAGCGGGTGCTGGGCGCGGTGCGGGACGCGCTGCCCGATGACTCCCCCAGCTTCTGGGACATGACGATCCTCTCCTACTGGGCCTGGTCGGCCTTCGATCCCCGTGCGGGCGCCCTGCATTCGGCCCAGGGCGCGGGCGGCCTCGGCTACGGCTTCCCGGCCGCCCTCGGCGCCGCCTCCGCTGATCCCGGACGGCCGGTGCTGGCCGTGTCGGGCGACGGCGGGGCGATGTACTCGATCGCCGAACTCGCCACCGCCCACCAGTACCGGCTCCCCGTCACCTGGCTGATCGTGGACGACGGCGGCTACGGCATCCTGCGCGAGTACATGACGGACACGTTCGGCGAGGCGACCGCCACCGAGCTGTCCCGCCCGGACTTCGTCACGCTGGCCGAGTCCTTCGGCGTCCCGGCGGTCCGTACCACACCCGAACGGCTGCGCGCGGACCTCGCCGGCGCCCTCGCGGCCCCCGGGCCGTCGGTCGTGGTGCTGCCCGCGCTACTGCGGATGTTCGCGCCCACCCACCTGGACCGGCTCGCCGACGGCGGCCCCGGTGACGGCCCCGGACCCGATCAGGGCTGATCGGAGCCCGACCCCGATCAGGGCTGATCGGAGGAAATGGGGACCACCCGCGCCGAGCCTGGGCGCGGGCCCCCACCCGAGTCCTTACCGTGCCAGTGACCCATTGGCTTCGCGCTCGTTCACCCAACCGGGGGAATGAGACGATCGCAGGTAAGGCGAGGTGCTCGGGATGGTGGCTCCGCCGGACGACGACATGCTCGCGGCACGCACCGTGTCGTATGCCTACGGCGGCTCACCCGCCCTCCTCGGTGTCTCCCTCGGCGCCCGAGAAGGCGAGATCCTCGCCGTCACCGGCCCACGGGGCTGCGGCAAGACCACCCTCCTCACCTGCCTGGCGGGCCACCTCGTCCCGGACGGCGGGGAGGTGTGGTTCAAGGGCGTCCCCGTGCACAGCCTCCCCCCACTCGGTCTCGAACGGCTGCGGCGCGACCACTTCGGCTGGATCGGCACCGAGCCCCACCTCATCCCCGAGCTCACCGCCTGGGAGAACGCCGCGCTCGCCCTGATGCTGCGCGGCACCGGGCGGCGCGCCGCGAAGAGCGCGGCGTGCGAGTGGCTGGACCGGCTCGACGTCGGCGAATGCGCCCGGGTGCGGCCCGCCGCGCTGCTGCAGTCGCAGCGCCAGCGGGTCGCCATCGCCCGTGCCCTGGCCGCCGGGCCCAGCGTCCTCTTCGCCGACGAGCCGACCGCCCCGCTGCACCAGGCCGACCGCGCCCAGGTGCTGCGCACCCTCACCTCGGCGGCTCGCTCCCACGACATCACCGTCGTCCTCGCGACTCATGATGAGGAGGTGGCCACCCTCGCCGACCGCACCGTCGCCCTGCTCGACGGGCGCCGGGTGGGCTCGGACCCCTCCGAGGCGGAAGGCAGGGCCGCGTGCTCAGCCTCCGTCTGACCCGCGGTGCCCGCCCATCGGTGCTGCTGCGGCGGTCGCTGGTCACCGTCGCGGCGGCGGGCGCGAGCTTTCTGCTGCTGAGCGCCCTCGGATTCGCCTCGGGCCATCCGGCGGACTCGCAGGGCGCGGTGGGGCGGCTGCTGTGGTGCCTCGTGCCACTGGCCGCGACGGTCCATCTGGCCGTCGCCGTGGGCCGCGCCGACCCCAGCACCGGGCCGGGCCCCGGTTTCGCCGCGGTCGGGCTCGGCCCGGCCCGAGCGGCACTGCTCGCGGCGGTCTCGATGGCGGCCGCCTGCGCGCTCGGCGGTGTGCTGGCGCTGCTGGTCTTCCTGTATCTGCGTGGCGACCTCGGCTCCTGGCTGGACTGGGCCGGAAGCGGGGCGGTCGGCCGGCAGCTCGGCAGCGGTCGGCCGCTGCCCCTGGCCGGCACCGTGACGCTGCTCGCCGTCGTCCCGGTGCTGGTGGGCGCGGCGTGTGCGGCCGGGCTGTGGCCCCGGCAGCCGCGGGCCTGGCACCAGCCGCCCCGCCAACCACGGGGCGCCCGACGCCCGGCGGTCCCGGCCCCGCCCACCGTCGTGACGGGGCCGGTCGCCCCTTGGCCCCACCGGGCCACCTCCGGCCTTCCGTGGGGCATCGCCCTGACCGCGGCCGGACTCGCCCTCCAGGCATACGCGAGCGGCGACGCGCCCCCGCACCCCGACGCCCTGCTCGCCGTGCCGGGCCGGCTCGGCGGCAACCCGCCCGGCGTGGTGGGCGGCTGGGCACTGGCGGCGCTCGGGCTGGTGCTGGCCGGGCCCGGTCTCACCCATCTGTGCGGCAGGCTGCTGGCCGTCGGGCGGCCTGGTGTGCTGCGACTGCTGGCCGGGCGCATGCTCCAGCAGGAGGCCGGTCTGATCGGACGTCCGGTCGGCGCGCTGTGCGCCCTGGCCGCCGCCGGATACGCCGTCCTGGAGCTGTACGGAAGGGCCTCGGGGCCGTCCGGCGCCCATGCCTTCGGCCCGCTCACCGGTCTGGGTGCCGCGCTGGTCACGCTGTGCGCCGCGGCCACCACCCTGACCGCGGTCGTGGAGGCGAGGAGCGCGCGCGAGCGCACGACGGCCGCGCTGCTCCGCCTCGGCGCCCCGGCCCGGCTGCTCCGCGGGGCGGCCGCGCTGCGCGCGACGGCTCTGCTGGCGCTGCTGGTGCCGCTGGTGTGGGTGGTGGCGCATCTCACGGCGATGCCGTTCCACCGCTGAATTTCTCGGGTGTTGGTGTCCATGCCTGGATTGTGCGACGGAGTGGCCCGGTCACGATTGCCTCAATCCACAACCCCCCACCTCCGGTGTGATTAGCATGTCGGCGTGCAGGAACCAGACCGGGAAATAGAGTCCATCGAGGAGTTCGACCAGGTCGTCGCCCGCGGCACCCTGGCCGGGTTCCGGGTCCAGTCCGTGGACCTGACGAGCCGTACCGCGGCACTCCTCTCCACCGACACCAGCGAGGCGGTCTTCCTCGGCTGCCCGATGGAGTCCGAGGCGGCCGCGAAGGTCCGGGCCGGGAGTGCGCTGGTGTTCCCGCCGGTGCCGGATCTGCCGTTCGATCCGTACCGCGGCACCCTCTACTCGCCCGCGCAGCTCTTCGAGGGCCTCACCCAGCACGGTTACGCGCGGACGCCGGACGCGCTCGCCTACGCCTGGTTCCAGCGGACCAAGACGGACGGCGACATCTTCGCCTCGATGCTGCGCTCCATCCACGACGACGCGATCTCCGACGCGCTCGACGAATTCCTCGTCGGGACGCGGGTGGTGGGCGTCATGGGCGGCCACGCCCTGGAGCGCGGCTCCGACGGGTTCGCGGGCGCCGCCCGCCTCGGGCGGGCCCTGGCACGGACCGGTCTCACGGTCGCGACGGGCGGCGGGCCGGGTGCGATGGAGGCCGCGAACCTGGGCGCCTACGCGGCCCCGCACGAGGACGCGATGCTGGACAAGGCGCTCGAACTGCTCGGCAAGACGCCCTCGTTCCGGCCGTCCATCGGGGCATGGGCCGAGGCCGCCTTCGCGGTGCGCGAGCGCTGGCCGGACGGCGGTGCGTCGGTCGGCATCCCCACCTGGTTCTACGGACACGAGCCGCCCAGCGCGTTCGCCTCGCACATCGCCAAGTACTTCGCCAACGCCACCCGGGAGGACGGGCTGTTGGCGCGCTCGACCGCGGGCGTGGTCTTCCTGCCGGGCGCCGCCGGAACCGTCCAGGAGATCTTCGACAACGCGACGCCGAACTACTACGAGTCGCGCGGTGAGCCCACCCCGATGGTGCTGGTGGACCGGGACCACTGGACCCGGCGGCTGCCCACCTGGCCGCTGCTCGAAGCGCTCGCGGAGGGACGGTCCATGAAGGCCCGTATCGCACTGGTGGACTCGGTGGACGAGGCACCCGAAGCGCTGCTGTCGCTCCTGGGCTGACCTGACGTCAAGAAGGCGCTGCGCAGGGAAGTTGTCGCACCCGGGGCCTGGCGCGCCGTAGTCCAGCGTCAGGCCCCCGGCGCAAGCGCGGCGACGCCAGGAACCCAGGCGTCAGACCTCGGCGTCCAGCAGCACCACATCGGCCGGGTCGAAGGCCACTCCCACCCGGGCCCCCGCCTCCGGGGCGTCCCGCAGGGCGCAGGACGCCTCCAGGGGCGGCGCGGCCGGGTCCGGCAGCCGCAGGACGAGCGCCACATGGTCGCCGCGGAAGGTGCGCGTCTCCACGGTGCACGCCAGCCCCTCCTCGGGGTCCGTCAGCCGTACCCCGGCCGGGCGGACCAGCAGCCTGGTGGGGCCCGGCCGTGAGCCGGGCGGAACGGGCAGCTTGCCCCAGCGGGTGTCGGCGACCTCACCGTCCACGATCGCCTCGACCACATTGTCGAAGCCGAGGAAGCGGGCGACGAACTCGGTGGCGGGCCGCTGCCACACCTCCAGCGGGGTGCCGGTCTGGGCGATCCGGCCGTTGTCCATCACCACCACCCGGTCCGCGAGCGCGAACGCCTCGCCTTGGTCGTGGGTGACCGCGAGGACGGTGGTCCCCAGCCGTGCGAAGAGCTCGCGGAGCTCCACCACCAGCCGCTCCCGCAGCCCCCGGTCGAGCTGGCCCAGCGGCTCGTCCAGCATCAGCAGCTTGGGCCGTGGGGCCAGCGCGCGGGCGAGCGCCACCCGCTGCTGCTCGCCGCCGGAGAGCGAGTCGACGGGGCGGCGCTGGGCGCCCGGCAGTCCCACCAGCTCCAGCAGTTCGGCGACCCGGCGATCCGCCTCCGCGCGCCCCACCTTGCGCATCCGCAGCCCGAAGGCGACGTTGCCGCCCACGTCCCGCTGCGGGAACAGCTGGTGGTCCTGGAACATCAGCCCCACCCCGCGCCGATGCGTGGGCACCCCGCTCTGGTCCTGTCCGGCGAGCGACACCCGGCCGGCGTCGGCGCGCTGCAGCCCGGCCACCACGCGCAGCATGGTGGACTTGCCGCTTCCGCTCGGGCCCAGCACACAGACCGTCTCGTGCTCGGCGACCTCCAGATCCACGGCGTCCAGCGCGTCGCGCCGGCCGAACCTTACGGTCACCTCGTCCAGTCGCAGCAGCGTCATTCAGAACTCTCCGGAACGGTCGGTGCGGATGCGCTCGAGCGCCAGCAGCGATCCGGCGCAGACCAGCATCAGGATCGTGCTCAGGGCCATCGCCTGCCCGTAGGAGAGCTGTCCGGCCCGGCCCAGGAACCGGGCGATGGCCACCGGCAGGGTCGGCTGGTCGGGGCGCGCGATGAAGACGGTCGCCCCGAACTCGCCCAGGGACACGGCGAACGCGAAGCCCGCCGCGACCGCCACGGCCCGTCCCACCAACGGCAGGTCCACTTCCCGCCAGACCCGCCACGGGGACGCCCCGAGCACGGCCGCCGCCTCCCGGAGCCGGTGGTCCACCGCCCGCAGCACGGGCAGCATGGTCCGTACGACGAAGGGCACGCCCACCAGGGCCTGGGCGAGCGGCACCAGGACCCAGGAGGCCCGCAGGTCCAGCGGGGGCTCGTCGAGAGCGATCAGAAACCCGAATCCCACGGTGACGGCCGAGGTGCCCAGCGGCAGCATCAGCAGCGCGTCGAAGCCCCGTACCAGCCTGCCCGCCTTACGGGTGAGCGCGGCGGCGGCGAGGCCGCCCACGGCGAGGGCGAAGACGGTGGCGACCGCCGCGTACCGCAGGGAGTTCCCGATGGCCTCCATGGGGGCCACGAAGAAGGTGCCTCCGCTGTCGGCGGCCGACTTGAGCGCCTCGTAGTAGGTGAAGCCGTAGCCGTCCGGTCCGTTCAGCGAGCGTTCCACCAGCACCGCGAGCGGTGTCACGATCAGCAGCGCGACCACCGCCAGCACGCCCCACAGCAGCGCCCACTGGGCCGGGCCGCTCGGCCGGCGCGCCGTGCGGCCGGGGTCGACGATCCGCAGGGCGCTCTCCCGGCGCCTTACGGTCCACGCGTGCAGGGCCAACACGGCAGCGACCGCGGCGAACTGGACGAGGGTGAGCACCGCGGCCGTGGGCAGGTCGAGCAGCTGCGCGGTCTCCCGGTAGATCGCCACCTCAAGGGTGGCGTAGCGGGGGCCGCCGAGGATCTGGATCACGCCGAAGGAGGTGAAGGTGAACAGGAACACCATCAGCGCGGCGGCGGCCACGGCGGGCGCCAGCGCGGGCAGCGTCACCCGGCGCCAGGCCGACAGCCGGCTCGCGCCGAGCACCCGCGCGGCCTCCTCCTGGCGCGGGTCGAGCTGGGCCCACAGCCCACCGACGCTCCTGACGACGACCGCGTAGTTGAAGAAGACATGGGCCAGGAGGATCGCCCAGACGGAGGTGTCGAGCCGCATCCCCCACAGCTCGTCCAGCAGCCCGCCCCGGCCGAGCAGGGCCAGGAAGGCGGATCCGGCGACGACGGTCGGCAGGACGAACGGCACGGTCACCACGGCCCGCAGCAGCCCCTTGCCGGGGAAGTCGAAGCGGGCGAAGACATAGGCGCCGGGCAGCGCGACCGCGAGCGTGAGGGCGGTCGACGCGACCGCCTGCCAGCAGGTGAACCACAGGACGTCCAGCGTCGCCGGATCGGTCACCACCTCGGCGATCCGGCCGAACCGCCACCGCCCTCCGACGCGCAGCCCCCGGGTGACGATGGCGGCCACGGGATAGGCGAAGAAGACCGCGAAGAAGGCGAGCGGCACCGCCATCAGAGCGAGCCGGAGGGCGAGCGCGCGACGGCCGCCGCCGTCTGTCCTGTCGGTCTTACGGTGGCCGTCGGCCGCCTTACGGTTCTCGCGAGGCTCTACAGGACCAGCGAGGACCATGTCTTGACCCACGACTCACGGTTCTTGGCGATCTTCTGCGGCGCCAGGGTGGCCGAGTCGGCGATCCTGGTCCCGTATCGGGTGAACAGCTCCGGCAGCTTGGCGTCCTCGCGCGCCGGGTTGACGTACATGTTCAGCGGGACGTCCTCCTGGAACCGCTTGCTCAGCAGGAAGTCCAGCAGCGCCTTGCCGCCCTTGGTGTTGTCCGCGCCGTTCAGCAGCCCGGCGAACTCCACCTGCCGGAAACAGGTGCCCGTCGCCACCCCGGTGGGGGCCTCGGCGGGCTTGGTCTTGGCGTCGGCCACCTCGGCGGGCGGGCTCGATGCGTAGGAGACGACGAGCGGCCGGTCGCCCTTGCCGCCGCCGGCCGAGCCGGAGAACCGGTCGTAATACGCCTGCTCCCAGCCGTCGACGACCTCGACACCGTTGGCCCGCAGCTTCTTCCAGTAGCCCTTCCAGCCGTCGTCGCCGTACTTGGCGGCCGTGGCGAGGAGGAAGCCGAGACCGGGGGACGAGGTGGCCGCGTTCTCGGTGACGAGGAGGTTCTTGTAGGCGGGCTTGGTCAGATCCTCCAGCGTCCGGGGCGGCGTCAGCTTCTTGTCGGCGAAGTACTTACGGTCGTAGTTGACACATATGTCGCCGAAGTCGACGGGGGTGACACGGTGCTCGGCCCGGTCGAGCTGAAGGGCCGCCGGGACCTTGTCGAGGCCCTTGGCCGTGAAGGGGGTGAACAGGTCGTTGTCGAGTGCCCGGGAGAGCAGGGTGTTGTCGACGCCGAAGAACACATCGCCCTGGGGATGGCCCTTGGACAGGATCGCCTGGTTGACGGCGGCTCCGGCGTCGCCCCCGGCCTGCACCCGCACCTTGTAGCCGGTCTCCTTGGTGAACTCCTTGAGGACCGCCTTGGAGGCCGCGAACGAGTCATGCGTGACCAGGGTGACCGTCTTGGAGTCCGCGCCGCTCTGGGAATCCTCGCCGCAGCCGACGAGCGCGCCCAGGGCCAGTGAGCCGAGGAGGGCGGCTGAGATGGCACGCCGAAGCTGGCTGTTCATGGTGATGCTGACTCCCTACGCCGGTATGACCCGGATCAGGTCCGAGGGTCTGCGGCCGTGCCGCACTCTCAGCGCTCTGAGCGCTCCCCTGTCGGAATGTTTATTTGTACGGATGTTCAGTTTTACGACGATCGCATGACGCAGCGATGCCCAGGCACCGTATCAGCCGGTCCTCAGCGCTCCGAAGCCGCCAGCTGCCCGCAGGCCCCGTCGATCTCCTGGCCACGGGTGTCCCGGACGGTCACCGGCACCCCGTGGGCTTCCAGGGCCGCCACGAACGCCTTCTCGTCCTCGGGCCGGGACGCCGTCCACTTGGAGCCGGGCGTCGGATTCAGCGGAATGAGGTTCACATGCACCCGGCGGCCCTTGAGCAGCCGGCCGAGCAGATCGGCGCGCCACGCCTGGTCGTTGATGTCCTTGATCAGCGCGTACTCGATGGAGACCCGGCGGCCGGACTTCTCCGCGTACTCCCACGCGGCGTCCAGGACTTCGCGCACCTTCCAGCGGGTGTTGACCGGCACGAGGGTGTCGCGCAGCTCGTCGTCGGGGGCGTGCAGCGACACCGCGAGCCGGCACTTGAACCCCTCGTCGGCGAAGCGCAGCATCGCCGGCACGAGGCCGACGGTGGAGACGGTGACGCCGCGCTGCGAGAGGCCGAGGCCGTCGGGCTCGGGGTCGGTGAGCCGGCGGATGGCGCCGACGACGCGGTTGTAGTTGGCCAGCGGCTCGCCCATGCCCATGAAGACGATGTTGGACAGCCGGGCCGGGCCGCCGGGGATCTCGCCGTCGCGGAGGGACCGCATCCCGTCGACGATCTGGTGCACGATCTCGGCGGTGGACAGATTGCGGTCCAGCCCCGCCTGGCCGGTGGCGCAGAACGGGCAGTTCATCCCGCAACCCGCCTGTGAGCTGATGCACATGGTCACCCGGTCCGGGTAGCGCATCAGCACGGACTCCACGAGCGTGCCGTCGAAGAGCCGCCACAGGGTCTTGCGCGTGGTGTCGTCGTCACAGCTGATGTGGCGCACCACGCTCATCAGCTCCGGCAGCAGCCCGGCGGCCAGCTTCTCGCGCGCGGCCGCCGGTATGTCGCTCCACTGTGCGGGGTCGTCGACATAGCGCGCGAAGTAGTGACGCGACACCTGACTGGCCCGGAAGGGCTTCTCCCCGAGGGCGGCGACGGCCTCCCGGCGCTCGGCGGGTGTGAGGTCGGCAAGATGCCGCGGGGGCTTCTTGGCCCCACGCGGCGCGACGAAGGTGAGTTCTCCGGGCTTAGGCATGGTTCACCCAGTGTCGCAGACGTACGAAGGGCCCCGCGCCATGTGTGGCGCGGGGCCCATGGGCCGGCGTCGTCAGCCGCCGCCCACGAAGATCACCAACAGCAGCCACACCACCGGCGCGGTGGGCAGCAGCGAGTCGAGCCGGTCCATGATCCCGCCATGGCCGGGCAGCAGTTTGCCCATGTCCTTGATGCCGAGGTCCCGCTTGATCATGGACTCGCCGAGGTCACCGAGGGTCGCGCTGACCGCGACGGCGAGGCCGAGCAGCAGGCCCTGCCACCAGACGCCGTCGTCGATGAGGTACTGCATGCACAGCGCGCCCGCGACCATCGCGAAGGTCACCGCGCCCAGCAGCCCCTCTCGGGTCTTGCCGGGGCTGATCCGCGGTGCCAGCGGATGCTTGCCGAAGCGCCAGCCCACCGCGTACGCCCCCGTGTCGCTGACCACGGTCAGCAGCAGGAAGGTGAGGACCCGCCACGGGCCGTCCTCGGTGTCCAGCATGAGCGCCACGAAGGTGGCCAGGAAGGGCACGTAGAAGGCGGCGAAGACGCCCGCGGTGACATCCCTGAGGTAGTTGTCAGGCGGTTCGGTCATCCGCCAGACCAGCACCGCGAGCGCCGTGAGCGCCACCGCCACCACCGCGCCCTGGGCACCGCGCACATAGCCCGCGACGATCATGGCGACTCCGCCGACCGCGAGCGGCACCAGGGGGACCCGGATGTCCTTGCGCTCGGTCAGCCGCGAGGTCAGCTCCCAGAGCCCGACCACCACCGCGACCGCTACCACGCCGACGAACACGGGCTTGTAGATGAAGAGCGAGGCCACGATGATCACGCCGAGGCCGATGCCCACCCCTATCGCGGCGCGCAGATTACGGCCCGCGCTCTTCTTCCCCTGCCCGGCACCGGTGCCACGCGCGCCGCCGTCCGCGGAGGCGGGGTCGGGCGCGGGGTCGGGGGGCGTCGTCGGGCGTCCGGCGGGCTGCCGGGGTCCGGGCTGCGGATCCCGCTCGTCGCGGAAGAGGGGGCCGCTCAGCCGAGCGGCCCCCCGGTCACGGTCGGCGGCCTCGCCGGAGTCGCCGCCTGCGTGGGGCACGGTGGGCATGGGGCGAGTCTGCGCCGCTTCACCCACCTCGTGCGCGGGACCCGCCGAAGAAGGCGCCGCCGCCCAGCCGTAGCCGGGGGAGGTGCCCTGACCGCCCGGTCCCCGGAATCCGGCGCTTGGTGGGGCCCCCCAGGAAGAGTCGTTCATCAGACCTCGAGCAGCTCGGCTTCCTTGTGCTTGAGCAGCTCATCCACCTGCGCGACATACTTCGCCGTGGTGTCGTCGAGCTCCTTCTCGGCGCGGCGCCCCTCGTCCTCGCCGACCTCGCCGTCCTTGATCAGCTTGTCGATGGACTCCTTGGCCTTGCGCCGGACGCTGCGGATCGAGATCTTCGCGTCCTCGCCCTTGGCCTTGGCGACCTTGATGAACTCCTTACGGCGCTGCTCGGTGAGCTCGGGGAACACCACCCGGATGATGTTGCCGTCATTGCTCGGGTTGACGCCCAGATCCGAGTCCCGGATCGCCTGCTCGATGTTGCGGAGCGCGGTCTTGTCGAACGGCGTGACCACGGCCATGCGCGGCTCCGGCACCGAGAACGACGCCAGCTGATTGATCGGCGTCAGCGCACCGTAGTAGTCCGCCACGATCTTGTTGAACATCGCCGGGTGCGCACGCCCGGTGCGGATCGCGGCGAAGTCCTCCTTGGCGACCACAACGGCTTTCTCCATCTTCTCCTCGGCCTCGAGGAGGGTCTCTTCGATCACCACTTGCTCCTGGTGTTATCAGTAAGCAGAGCCTCGCCCCTGCGTGCGTCTTCTCCTGCACGGTGTCCGACCGGCAGGCCGTTGTCCATCCCCCGTTCGAGCCGTCAGGCCCGGGAGCCCTGGTCGCTCACCAGCGTGCCGATCTTCTCACCCTTCACCGCGCGGGCGATATTTCCTTCGGCCAGGAGCTCGAAGACGAGGATGGGCAGCTTGTTGTCCCGGCAGAGGGTGATCGCGGTGGCGTCGGCGACCTTGAGGTCCCTGGTGATCACCTCGCCGTACTCCAGGGCGTCGAACTTCACCGCGTCGGGGTTGCGGGCGGGGTCGGAGTCATAGACTCCGTCGACGCCGTTCTTCCCCATGAGCAGGGCCTGCGCGTCGATCTCCAGCGCCCGCTGGGCCGCGGTGGTGTCCGTGGAGAAGTACGGCATACCCATACCCGCGCCGAAGATGACCACGCGCCCCTTCTCCAGGTGGCGCACCGCACGCAGCGGAATGTACGGCTCCGCGACCTGGCCCATGGTGATGGCGGTCTGGACGCGGGAGTCGATGCCCTCCTTTTCCAGGAAGTCCTGGAGGGCGAGACAGTTCATGACGGTTCCGAGCATGCCCATGTAGTCCGAGCGGGCCCGGTCCATACCGCGCTGCTGCAGCTCCGCACCGCGGAAGAAGTTGCCGCCACCGATCACGATGGCGATCTCGGCGCCGTCCCTGACCACGGCGGCGACCTCGCGGGCGATGGCGTGCACGACATCGGGGTCGACACCGAGTCCCCCGCCTCCGGCGAACGCCTCGCCGGACAGCTTCAGCATGAAGCGACCATGCTTGGCCGCACCGTGCGCGTTCTTGTCATCGGCGGCCTGTTTGGCGTCCGCGCCGTGATTCATTGGAGATCTCCTCGTGCACATACGAAGAAGGCCACTGCCGGACGGGTCCTGTTACGACCTCTGCGGCAATGGCCTCCTCGTCACATCTGCGGCCGACCGGTTGACGGTTGGCTGACTACGACCCTATCGGGGTCGACGGTCATTCGCTGCTCGGCTCAGACGCCGACGCGGAAACGGGCGAAGCGCTTGAGCGAGACACCGGCCTCGTCCAGGACCTTCTGGACGGACTTCTTGTTGTCCTTGGCGAACGGCTGGTCCACCAGGACGTTCTCCTTGAAGAAGCCGGTGACGCGACCCTCGACGATCTTCGGCAGGGCGCCCTCGGGCTTGCCCTCCTCGCGGGCCGTGGCCTCGGCGACCCGGCGCTCGTTCTCGACCGTCTCGGCCGAGATCTCGTCGCGAGTGAGGAACTTCGGGGCGAAGGCGGCGATGTGCTGCGCGATGTCCTTGGCGACCGTGGCGTCTTCCTTGTCCAGCTCGACCAGGACGCCGACCTGCGGCGGCAGGTCCGGGCTGGTGCGGTGCATGTACGCCGCGACGTAACCGCCGGAGAACTGCGCGAAGCGGTCCAGGACGATCTTCTCGCCGAGGGTCGCGTTGGCCTCGTCGACGAACGCCTGAACGGTCTTGCCCGCCTCGATCTCGGAGGAGAGCAGAGCGTCCAAGTCGGCCGGGGAGGTCTTGGCGACGTGGGCGGCGATGGCGTCCGCGACGACCACGAACTTGTCGCCCTTGGCGACGAAGTCCGTCTCGCACTTCAGCTCGACCAGCACGCCGGAGGTCTTGTCGTCCGCGATGAGGGAGACGACCGCGCCGTTCTCGGCGTTGCGGCTCTCGCGCTTGGCCACGCCCTTCTGGCCCTTGACGCGCAGGATCTCGACGGCCTTGTCGACGTTGCCCTCGGCCTCGTCCAGCGCCTTCTTGCAGTCCATCATGCCGGCGCCGGTCAGCTCACGGAGCTTCTTGACGTCAGCGGCGGTGAAGTTCGCCATGATCTGTGAATCTCTTCTCGAAAGTCGAAAGCTCTACGGGTGAACGGCGGGGGCGGCGCCGTGGCACCGTCCCCCGCCGTCATACACCGTCTGAGTGACGTCTGAGTGGTCAGCCCTGCTCGGTGCCCGCGGCGGGGGCCTCGGCAGGAGTGACGTCCTCGGCGGGCTTGGCGTCCTCAGCGGGCTTGTCCGCGGCGGCCTCGGCGGGCTTGTCCGCAGCGTCCTCGGCAGGCTTGGCGTCCTCGGCGGGCTTGGCCTCGGCGTCGTCGGCCTTCTTCTCACCCTCGAGCAGGTCGCGCTCCCACTCGGCGAGCGGCTCGCCCGCGGCCTTGTCGGCCTTCTCGTCACCGGTGGCGACGCCGGAACGGGCGATGAGGCCCTCGGCGACGGCGTCGGCGATCACCCGGGTGAGCAGGGTGACGGAGCGGATCGCGTCGTCATTGCCCGGGATCTTGTAGTCGACCTCGTCCGGGTCGCAGTTGGTGTCGAGGATCGCGACGACCGGGATCCGGAGCTTGCGCGCCTCACCGACGGCGATGTGCTCCTTCTTGGTGTCGACGATCCAGACGGCGCTCGGCACCTTCTGCATCTCGCGGATACCGCCGAGGGTCTTCTCCAGCTTGGCCTTCTCGCGGGAGAGGACCAGGAGCTCCTTCTTGGTGAGGCCGGAGGCGGCCACATCCTCGAAGTCGATCTGCTCGAGCTCCTTCAGGCGCTGCAAGCGCTTGTAGACGGTCGAGAAGTTGGTGAGCATGCCGCCCAGCCAGCGCTGGTTGACGTACGGCATGCCGACGCGGGTCGCCTGCTCGGCGATGGCCTCCTGCGCCTGCTTCTTCGTGCCGACGAACATGATGGAGCCGCCGTGGGCGACGGTCTCCTTGACGAACTCGTAGGCGCGGTCGATGTACGACAGCGACTGGAGCAGGTCAATGATGTAGATGCCGTTGCGCTCGGTGAAGATGAAGCGCTTCATCTTCGGGTTCCAGCGGCGGGTCTGGTGCCCGAAGTGGACGCCGCTCTCCAGCAGCTCCCGCATCGTGACGACGGCCATGGCCGTACTCCTTGATGTACTCGGTTCCACGGCGGCCGGGCGGCCGCCGCTCCTGACGTCCCGACGCGCCTGCCATGGACGAGGCCCTTTCGGGGGTCGTCCAAGGACCGAGGGGCGCGGCCACCGAGCTGACCGATGCGCGATCGGAGCGTCGGTGGCGGGGCGTGCGAAGTCGATCCGGTGACCCGGATCGCCATAAGAAGTGTACGGGACGGGTACGGTGCCGGGTGACGGCCTTATCCACAACCCGTGAGTAGTCCCCCGATTCCGTCCATGATCCACCCGTTTCGGGTCGCCGGGCCATCGTGGAGGACATGCGAAGGCTTGTGGTGGGGTGGACTCTTGCCCTGGTGATTCCGGCGCTGCCGATCTTGTCGGTGCTGCCGGTGACGACGGCGCCTCTTCCGGCGGTACCTCTTTCGGCGACGCGGGCCGCGGCGGCTGACCCGGGCGCGGCACCGGGGCTGGGCGGGGTGCCGGGTCCGGGCGCGGCACCGGGGCCGGTCGTGGTGCCAGGTCCGGGCGAGGCGCCGGGGCTGGGGCAGGTACCGGGTCCCGGCGGAGTGTCGAGACCGGGCCGGGTGCCGGATCCCGGCGGGGGATCGACGACGGCCGTGGCGTCCGGTCGGGCTGAGGGGCCCACGCCGAGGACGAGGCCGGGCGGGGAGCGGTCATGGCCGGTCGACGGTGGGCCGGGCGCGGTGCGGCCGGCCGTGTTGAGGGGCTGGCAGCCGCCTCCGGCGCCCTGGGCGGCCGGGCATCGCGGGGTCGACCTCGCGGCTCGCCCGGGAGATCGTGTCAGGGCGGCGGGCGCGGGGCGGGTGAGCTTCGCGGGCCCGGTCGCGGGCCGTGGTGTGCTGGTGATCGAGGTGTCCGGGACCGGCTCCCCTCCGCTGCGCACCACCTATGAACCGGTGCGCGCCACCGTGGCCAAGGGTGAGCGGGTGGCCGCGGGGCAGGTCGTCGGCGTGGTGGCGCCGGGCTCCTTCCACTGCCGGTCCGGCTGTCTGCACTGGGGGCTGCGGCGCGCGGACCGCTATCTCGATCCCCTGTCGCTGCTGCCGCCGTCGATGCTGCGGGGCGGGCCCTCCCGGCTGCTCCCGGTGTTCGGGGTGCGCGACGCGCCCACGGTCTCCGCCCTCGCCTCCCCCGCCGGGGACACCCGGCTGCCGACGGCCGCGGCGCTGGTGGCGGCGTCCCTGTGGGCCCGGATCCGTCTGGGCCGCGCCCCGCGCGCCCGGTGGAGTGGAAGGGACCGGCGGAGGTCAGCCCCGGACGCCGCGCAGGGACATGGTGACGGCCGCCTCGGTGATCCGCTCGGGGTCCTCGGCCGCGCCGAGCTCGATGCGCCGCACCGCGGCGTCCACCACGCCCTGGAGCAGCACGGCCGAGAGCCGCGGCTGCTCATGCCCGAAGCTCGCGAGGGCCTCGACCACCATGGCGATCAGTCCGCCATGGGCGGCGCGGATCTTCTCCCGCGCGCCCGAGTCCAGCTCACCGGCGGAGATCGCCACCACCGCGCGGTGCCGGCGGTCGCCGACGAGCGCCAGCTGCCGGCGGACATACGCCTCGATCTTCGCCTCCGGCCCGTCGGCCCGCTCCATGGCGGCCTCGACCTCGGCGGCCCAGACCGGGAAGTCGACGGCGCACAATTCCTCGACCACGGCGGCGCGCGAGCGGAAGTACTCATAGACGGAGGACCGTGCGAGTCCCGTGCGCTCGGCGAGGGCGGGGAAGGTCAGCGCCTCCGTGCCGCCCTCGGACAGCAGGGTGCGGGCGGCCTCCAGCAGGGCCGCGCGCTGCATCGTTCGGTGCTCGGCCACTGAGGCCGCTCGAATCCTGGGCACCCGACCACTCTACGGAAGAGGCCACCGTGAGGGCGATGCCGGAGGGACGATTCAGCGTCCTACGTCGGCGAGTTTCGCCCGCAGCTGGAGCACCGATTTGGTGTGGATCTGGCTGACCCTGCTCTCGGTGACGCCGAGCACCTGGCCGATCTCGGCGAGCGTGAGCCCCTCGTAGTAATAGAGCGTGACCACGGTCTTCTCCCGCTCCGGGAGGGTGTTGATCGCTCGGGCGAGCAGCCGGCGCAGCTCGCGGTCCTCGGCCACCTCGACCGGGTTGTCCGCGGCGGTGTCCTCGAGGGTGTCCATGAGACTGAGTCGGTCGCCGCCCTCGCCGCCGACATGCAGCAACTCCTCCAGGGCGACCACATTGGCGAGCGACAACTGGCTGAAGACACCGTGCAGTTCCTCGATGCTGATGTCCATCTCGGCAGCCACCTCGGCCTCCGAGGGGGTGCGGCGCAGCTGGGCCTCCAGCGTGGCGTACGCCCGCTCCACGGCCCGGGCCTTCTGACGGACCGACCGCGGGATCCAGTCCAGTGCCCGCAACTCGTCGATCATCGCGCCGCGGATCCGGGTGATCGCGTAGGTCTCGAACTTGATGGCGCGCTCGGGGTCGAACTTCTCGATGGCGTCGATAAGTCCGAAGACCCCGGACGAGACGAAGTCTGCCTGCTCGACGTTGGAGGGCAGCCCGACGCTGACCCGGCCGGCCACATATTTCACCAGCGGTGAGTAATGCAGGATCAGCTGCTCCCGCAGCCGGCCGTCGCCCGTGGTCTTGTACGACCGCCACAGCTCGTCGAGCGATGAGGGCGCGGCAGGGCGCACCGCGCCGCGAGCCGCGGGCGGCGCCGCGCTGTCAGACCCGGAGATGTGCTGGGGCATTCGTCGCCTTGAGCCGTTCTGCCATGACATGGGTGAGGACGTACGCTTCCGCCGGAAACCTTGTGAGCGTAGCGTGACTACGGCGTCGCGGTATGCGAAGGGCTTCGGCTCGGCGGTGTGCGGATACGGTCATCGCCTCAACCCTTTCACCCGATTGCCCCGATTCGGGGGATCGCCTCGCCGTGCGCCGTCACCCGGGCTCACGGGACGGACCAACTCCCATCGATCGCCATGACGTTCGACAAAGCCCAGGGCGAGCAGTTCATGGAGCCGGCCCAGGGCGTCGTCGCAGCCGGTCCCGGATTCCCGGGCCACCTCCCGCAGGTCGTTGCCGCCTCGTGCCGACAACGCTTCGAGCACCCGTGCCGTCACGGGATCGAGCAGGTCCCGCTCGACCAGCGGGCCCCGCCGCTCCGGGGCGAGGTCTCCGATGCCGCCGATGAGCTCGGCCACTTCGGCGGCGTCGGTGACCAGGACGGCCTCACCGCGCAGCAGTTCATGCACCCCGGCGGAGAGCCCGCTGGTCACCGGCCCCGGCACCCCCATGGTGGACCGCCCGAGCTGTTGTGCCCGGCGCGCGGTGACCAGTGATCCGCTGCGGAACTGGGCCTCGACCACGACCGTGCCCCGGGTGAGCGCGGCGATGACCCGGTTGCGGAGCACGAATCTGGGGCGCGTCGGATGCGCTCCGGGCGGCAACTCGGCCAGCACCAGGCCCTGTTCCGCGATGCGCTCGATCAACTCGGCATGCCCTCGCGGATAGGGGACGTCCACACCGGAGGCGAGCACCGCGATGGTGGCCCCGCCCGCGGCGAGCGCCCCTCGGTGAGCCGCGCCGTCCACACCGTGGGCCGCACCGGAGACGACCACCCAGCCCCGCTCGGCCAGCCCGGCGCCGAGCGTCGCCGCGACATGCGTGCCGTAGTCGCTGCAGGCCCGCGCACCCACCACGGCGACCGAGCGCAGCGCCCACATCCGCAAGCCGGCCGGGCCGCGCACCCATAACCCGACCGGGCGAGCGTCCCCGAGATCGTCGAGCTGACCGGGCCAGTCCAGATCCCCCGGGCAGATGAACCGCCCCCCGCACCGGGCGATCAGCGCGAGGTCGGCGACCGGGTCCAGCCCGGCCGCCCGCAGAGCGCATCCGGCCAGCCGATCCCCGGTCGCCCCGGGCGGGGGCTTGGCCTTCCCGGTGAGCGCCCGCCACAGCGCCACCGGCCCCATGCGACGCAGCCAGCGCCCCACGGCCTGGTCCCCGGGCTCCACGAGCCGGGTGAGCGCCGCCCGCGCCAGCCTCTCCTCATCCGGGACACCCCACCCCTCGGGGAGCCCCTCCCCCTCGTCCTGGACGCCGTGTCCCGCGTCCAGGACGCCCTGTCCCTCGCCCGGGGCACCGTGCCCCTCGCCCGGGACGCGGCGCCCCCCTTCCAGGGCTCCGTGCTCCTTGTACGAGGTGCCGTGCCCCTCATCCAGGGCTCCGTGCCCCTCACTCGGGACGCCCTGCCCCTGCCAGGGCTCCGAGAACAGGGCGGGGACGGCGGCGCCGCGGCCGCCTGCCGAACGCGCGGACATCAGCGCTCCCCCGCCGCGACCGGCACCCCGTGGCTGATCCCGGTGCGCAGCTGCAGCGCCTGGGCGATGTCCGGCGCTTCGGGCCGGTCGTGCCCGGCCAGGTCGGCGACGGTCCAGGCGACCCGCAGCACCCGGTCGAGCCCTCGGGCGGTGAGCAGCCCGCGCTCCATATCGCGCTCGGCCTCGCGCAGCGCACCGGAGAACGGCTGCCAGCGGGTGCGCAGCTCATGACCCGGCACCTCGCTGTTCAGCCGCCAGGGGGTGTCCTTAAGGCGGGCGGCGGCCCGCTCCCGGGCCTCCCGGACCCGGTCCGCGACGGACGCGCTGTTCTCCGCCCCGGCACGCGCCCCGGTGAGCTCGGCCCGGCTCACCGCCTCGACATGGACACGCAGGTCCACCCGATCCAGCAGCGGCCCCGACAGCCTCGCCTGATAGCGGCGGACCGTGGTGGGCGTGCACTCGCAGACGTCGCCCACCAGCCCATAGCGCCCACACGGACAGGGATTGGCCGCCAGCATCAGCAGGAAGCGCGCCGGCATCCGCATCATCCCGGCGGACCGGGCCACCACGACATGCCCCGACTCCAGGGGCTGCCGCAGGGCATCCAGCGCCTTCCCGCTGAATTCGGGAGCCTCGTCCAGGAAGAGCACTCCGCGGTGGGCGAGCGAGACCGCGCCGGGTCTGGGCAGGCCGTTCCCCCCGCCGACGAGCGCGGCCATGGTCGCCGAGTGATGCGGGGCGCAGTATGGCGGGCTCTTTACCAGCGGCTGACCCGGCGGGAGGACCCCGGCGACCGAATGGACCGCGGTGACCTCCAGGGCCTCCTGCTGGGTGAGCGGCGGCAGCAGCCCCGGCAGCCGCTCGGCCAGCATGGTCTTCCCGGCGCCCGGAGGCCCGCTGAGGAAGAGGTGGTGCCCGCCCGCGGCCGCGACCTCCAGGGCGGTGCGCGCGGCCCGCTGCCCGGCGACCTCGGCCATATCGGGCAGCCCAGCCCCGCTCCCGGGCACGGCGGCGACACCGGTGCCCAAACCGGCGCCGGGCACGGTGAGGCCCGCCAGCATCGGATCGGGGCGGCCCAGCTCCTGGGTCTCCTCCTCGGGCACCGGCTCGTCCGTCAGCACCGCGATCAGCTGGCGCAGGCTCCGCACGCCCAGCACCGAGACGCCCGGCACCAGGGCCGCCTCCCCCGCCGTCTGCTCCGGGACCACGACCTGGCGGTATCCCGCCTCGGAGGCGGCGAGCACGGCGGGCAGCACCCCGCGGACCGGCCGGACCCGGCCGTCCAGGCCCAGCTCCCCGATCATCATCAGATCGGCGATCTCACGCGCGTCCACGCGCTCGGCCGCGCCGAGCACCGCACAGGCCACGGCCAGGTCGAAGCCGCTGCCGCCCTTGGGGACGGATGCCGGGCTGAGCCCGACCGTGAGCTTCCTCTGCGGCCATTCGCCGCCGGAATTGACGACGGCCGCGCGGACCCGGTCCCGGCTCTCCACCAGGCTCTTGTCGGGCAGCCCGACGAGGGTGAAGGCGGCCACTCCCGGCTCCAGATCGGCCTGGACCTCGACCACGACGCCCTCGACCCCGACCAGCGCCACCGAGCAGGTGCGGGCGAACCCCATCAGGCCACCCCTCGCACATGCTCGACCACGGGTGCGCCCCGGCGGGGCAGCACCACCGCCACCACGTCGATCCGCACTCCGCCCGGCGGCGGGCCGCCGTGCCGCTCCAGCCAGCACTCCGCCAGCCGCCGCAGCCGCTCGGTCTTATCCGGTCGGACGGCCGCCATCGGATGCTCGTAGCCACCCTCGCGGCGCGTCTTGACCTCGCACACCACCAGCGCACCGGCGTCGAGCGCGACGATGTCGATCTCGCCGTCCCGGCACCGCCAATTGCGCTCCAGGACGGTCATCCCGGCTTCCGCCAGCCTGCGGACCGCCACATCCTCGCCGTAGCGTCCCAGCGCTCCTCGGGCGTTCATTCGGCACCACCTCCGGCACCGACTGTGACGCCCCCGCGCCCCCCTCAGGGATCTTGGAGAATTCCTGTGGACGACCGCCCGGCTGTGGACAACTCAGCCACTCGGAAGGTCGAGGTCGCTCTTGTTCAGCTCCTCGATATTCACGTCCTTGAACGTGAGAACCCGTACCTGCTTCACGAAACGGGCCGGGCGGTACATGTCCCAGACCCAGGCGTCGGCCATCGACACCTCGAAAAAGACCTCACCCTGAACCGAGTGCACCTGCATCTCGTAGTCGTTGGTGAGATAGAAGCGGCGTTCGGTCTCGATCACATATTTGAACAGACCGACGACATCGCGGTACTCCCGGTAGAGCTTCAGCTCCATCTCGGTCTCGTACTTCTCGAGGTCCTCGGCGCTCATGGCATGTTCCCCTTCAGCCGTGCGTCCCCCCATTGTGCGTCAGACGCGCTCAGTCTCCAGGATCACCGGTGCACCCGGGGGTCCCTCGACGAGCAGCGTACGCAACAGCTCCGGCAGCCGCGTCGGGTACACCGGCTCGGTGGCCGTGGCCAGCTCATCCGCCGTCCACCACCGCAGCCCGGCCACGCTGCGCCGCTCCAGCTCCGTCAGCCCGCTGCCGGCCCGTGCCGTGGTCTGTTGGGTACGACACAGGTAGTACCACTCGTCCTGGTCCCAGCGCCGCCCGGCGAACGGGAAGGAGCAGATCCGCCGCCACAGCAGCGGACCGAGCCGCACATCGGTGATCCCGGTCTCCTCCGCGAGCTCCCTGAGCGCCGCCTGCTCTCGGCTCTCCTCGCCCTCCAGGCCGCCTCCCGGCGTGAACCACCACGTCGACGACGGATCGTCCGGCTCGAAGCCGTGCAGCAGCAGGATGCGGTCCTGCGGATCCAGCAGCACCACCCGTGCGACCTTCCGCAGCCGCCGCTCGTCCGTGCCGGTCGGCCCGGCTTCGCCGGCCTCCTCAGCCACGCGCGGCCACCTTCCCCTTCGCCTCCTGGTCCCGCCGCGCGCCGCCGCCCGCTCTGCGCCGGACGAGGGGCCCGTAGGCCGCGCCCACCAGGATCAGCACGGCTCCGGTGACGATCGCGATCAGGATCGGCCCCAGCGGCCCCGGCTGCGAGATCCCGCCCGGCAGCGCCTTGAAGGCATCGGGCCGCCCCACGGTGCCCCAGGACCCCAGCGGCCAGGCGGTGGCGTCGACCCGGGCGTCCACGGCGCCCCGCTCCACGGCGCCGCCCGCCTCGTCGGTGAGATGCACCCGTGAGTCGAGGGAGTCGCTGCGATGGTCGCCCATCAGGAACAGCCGGTCCTTGGGCACGGTGGTGGCGAAGACCGTCGAGGACGCCTGCTCCTCCGAGCGCAGATACGGTTCCTCGAAGACCTTGCCGTTGACCCGCAGCCGGCCCTGCTTGTCACAGCACTCGATCCGGTCGCCGCCGACCCCGATGACCCGCTTCACCATGGGCAGGTCGCCCCACACCTGGTCGCGGAAGACCACCACGTCGCCGCGGCGCACCTCGCCGCCGTCGACCCGCTGCGCCAGCACCCGGGCACCTTTGGCGATCGTCGGCGCCATGGAGTCGGTCGGGACGGTGTAGGGCTTGTAGAGCACCGCGCCCCAGACGAAACCTCCGAGGAACAGCACACACCCGAGGGCCACCGCCACCCCGGACAGCACGCTGCCCGGCGTACGCCGCGGTGTGCCGCCCCCGACCCCTTGGGCTCCGCTCATTCCAGTGCTCCCGCCGTACGCAACAGACGTAGAAGATCAGGTTCCGTGTGCCCTGGGGCACACGGGACCGCACCTTACCCGGCGGTACGAGCCCCGTCAGCAGTCGGCGGTCAGCCGATCCGGCCGGGCCTCGGCCTCGGCCCGGACCTTGGCGATCAGCCTGCGGCGGCGCCACAGCACGATCGGCACCGCACCCGCGAGCCCCACGGCCGAGGGGGCCATCGCGGCGGCCGCGCCCAGACCCGGCTGGTCGAAGGTGCCCGGCACCGACAGGGTGGACCAGCGGTCGATCGGCCAGGCGACGACGAACGCGCGCCCGACGACATCGTCCACCGAGACCGTGCCGTTGTTCAGGTTCTGGTGGTAGCGGGAGTCCAGGGAGTCCTGGCGGTGGTCGCCCATCACCCAGATCCGGCCCTCGGGCACCTTGATCGGGCCGAACGGCTTCTCGTCACAGGGGGTGTTCCCGGGGAAGATGTACGGCTCGTCCAGCGGCTTGCCGTTGACCACGACCTTGCCGCCGCGCTTGCAGGAGACGGTATCCCCGCCGACCGCGATGACCCGCTTGATCAGGTCCTTCTCCTCCGCCGAAGGCATCAGCCCGATAAAGCTGAGCGCCTTCTGGATGCCCTCGGCGACCGGGCCGGAGTCACTCGTCTGCGTCTCGCCGAGCCAGCCGCCCGGGTCGTGGAAGACGACCACCTCGCCGCGCTGCGGCTCGGAGCCGAACCACGGGGTGAGCTTGTCCACCAGCACCCGGTCGCCCCGCTGCAGGGTGTTCTGCATGGAGTCGGACGGGATGGAGAACGCCTGCACCAGGAAGGTCTTGATCAGCAGCGCCAGAGCCAGCGCGATGATGACCAGGATCGGCAGCTCCTTCCAGAAGGAGCGCACCTTCTTCGGCTTCCCGAGCTTCCCGGGCCCGCCGGGCATCCCGGGGCCCGGCTTCGCCGGTGCCCCGTCCTCGGGCCCGGTCGGGTCAGTGGCGCCGGGTCCGTCCGGGGGGCCGGAGGGTTCCCCCCCGCCATCGGCTCCGTGTGGGTCCGACGCCCTGGGGCGGGCAGCCGCCTTGTCCGTGGGTACACCGGCTTCGGGCGCCTCGTCCGTCCCGTCCGTGGGGTGCTCTCCCGTCGCCCCGGGCTGCCTCTCGGGCTCTTCGTGACCGGATCGTGCGCCGACCGCCAAATCCCCCACATCCACTCCTCACGCCTGACTGCCGCCTGCCCCACGAACGGCGCAGGATCACCACTCCCATAACGAGCGGGAGTTCCGCAGGGGTCGGGAGCTGGACCATTCCTTGCTGATCCATGGAGGACAGCCTATGCGCCGCGCCCTCGGCCTGTGTCGCCCCACTCGGCGCGTCCTTGACGGAAGCGTAGGTGTCCGGCTCCTCGAGCCGCCGCATATGCCCGAACGGCCATGCGATCACCACGGCGCGGCCGACCACCATGTTGTCCGGGACCGTGCCCTGATAAGGCTCGTCGAGATGGACGCGGGAGTCCGCCGAATTGGACCGATGATCCCCCATGACGAACATCCGCCCCTGAGGGACGGTCACCTTGAACTGCCGCTGCGACGGAGGGTTCCCGGGGTGCAGATACGGCTCGTTCAGCGGGGTCCCGTTGACGGTGACCTTACCGTTCGTATCGCAGCACGCCACGGTGTCGCCGCCCACCGCGACCACCCGCTTGATCAGGTCCTGCTCGTCGCTGGACGGCAGCAGGCCGATGAAGGTCAGGAACTCCTTGCCCTGCTTGATGACCGGCGGGTCGTCCTTGGGGGGCTTGCGCTCGTCATCCAGCCAGCCCCCGGGGTCCTTGAACACCACCACATCGCCGCGCTCCGGCTTCGAGCCGAACCACGGGGTGAACTTGTCCACCAGCACCCGGTCGCCGATCCGGATGGTCTGCTCCATCGAGCCGGACGGAATGACGAACGCCTGCACCAGGAAGGTCTTCAGGACGAGCGCGATCACCAGCGCCACGCCCACCAGGATCGGTATCTCCTTGACGGCCGAACGGCGCCGCCTGCGCTTGATACGGCGCTGGATCCTGCGCCGCTCCGCGCGCCCGCCGACCCGGCGCTCGCCCGGCGCACGGGTGGTGTCCACACCGGCGGGCGGACCCACCGTCCGGCGCGCCTTGGCACGAGGCCGCCCGCGGCTACCCATGGGCACCACCGGGGGCGTCGGAGGATATGGCGCCGGGCGCCGCGGGCACGCCCGCGAAGGCGTCCGTACGGGGCACACCGGACCAGCGGCCGAACGGCCAGCCGATCCATGCGGCGCGGCCGATCACCTTGTCGACGGGGACCGTGCCCCCGCCCGGTGCGCCCAGGTAGTCGCGTGAGTCCCGGGAGGCGTCGCGGTGGTCGCCCATCACCCACAGCCGCCCCTCGGGCACGACGATGTCGAAGGGCACCCGCGAGGGGCTGTCCCCGGGGTGCAGATAGCGCTCGTCCACCGGCCGGCCGTTCACCTCGATCCTCCCCCGCTTGTCGCAGCAGGTGACCCGGTCACCACCGATGCCCACCACGCGCTTCACGTAGTCGGACTCGGCCGGTTCGGCCAGCCCGACCGCCGCGGCGGCCTTGCGCAGCAGACCGGTCACCGGGTTTCCGGACGGCTCCTCCTCGCCGAAGGAACCGGCTCCGTCGAACACGACAACGTCGCCGCGGCGCGGATCGTCCCCGAAACGGTAGGCGAGCTTGTTCACCAGCACCCGGTCCCCGGGACGGAGGGTGTTCTCCATCGAACCGCTGGGGATCAGGAACGGCTGCAGCACAAAGCCGCTCACCAGCAGCACGATGGCGGCGCAGGCCGCCGCGAGCAGCGCCCCGCGCCGCCATCGCCCGCCGCCGGCCGGCCATTGCGGCAGCCGCCCGGCGGACGAGGGCTCCCCGGCCCGCGCCGGAGCACGCGAAGAGCGCGACCGCTCCTCGCGCTCCTTCTCGGAGCCCCGGGAGCGGTCGCGCTCCGCGAGCTGTCCTTCGGTGTCCATCGGGCCAGAGCCTATCCGGCCCGGCCGGATGATCCGGCGGTAGCTCAGTAGTCGCGCAAAATCGCCGCGATCAGTTGTCGCGCTTCTCCTTGATCTTGGCGGCCTTGCCGCGGAGGTCGCGCAGGTAGTACAGCTTCGCCCGGCGCACATCGCCGCGGGTGACGACCTCGATCTTCTCGACGATCGGGGTGTGCACCGGGAAGGTGCGCTCCACGCCGACGCTGAAGCTCACCTTGCGGACGGTGAAGGTCTCGCGGACACCGGAGCCCTGGCGGCGGATGACGACGCCCTTGAACTGCTGGACACGGGAGCGGTTGCCCTCGATGACGCGGACGTGGACGTTGACCGTGTCGCCGGGGCGGAAGGTCGGGATGTCGCTGCGCAGCGACGCGGAGTCGACGGTGTCGAGCAGGTGAGACATGATCGTCTGCTTTCCTCGCTGATGCCACAGGTCATCAGCGGCATATCGGATGATGATTTGGAGTGCCGCCCTCATCGGGTGGGCGTCGGTCCCCCTGTGGCAGGGGCGCACACCCGGACGTACGGCAGCGGCCTATTCTTCCACGGCCCGGCCCGGCCGCCCAAATCGGTCCCCACCGGTGCCGGGCAGTTCCTCCCAGCCCAGCTCGGCCAGGAGCGCGCGGTCGTGCTTGTCGAGCGTCGCCGGGTCGCAGCGCTCGATCAGATCGGGGCGGTTCTCGCTGGTGCGGCGGAACGCCTCGTCGCGGCGCCAGCGGCCGACCCTGCCGTGGTGTCCGCTGATCAGCACCTCCGGGATGGAGCGGCCGCGCCACTCCGGGGGCTTGGTGTAGACGGGCCCCTCCAGGAGGTCGGCCATCGCGCCGGGGGCGAAGGAGTCGTCGCGATGCGACTCGGCGTTGCCCAGCACACCCGGCAGCAGTCGGGCCACCGCTTCGGTGATCACCAGCACCGCGGCCTCGCCGCCGGCCAGCACATAATCGCCGATCGAGACCTCGTGGACCTCGAGCCGCTCGCTGTACTCCTCGATCACCCGACGGTCGATGCCCTCGTAGCGGGCGGGCGTGAAGACCAGCCAGGGGCGCTCGGCGAGCTCGACAGCCAGGGCCTGGGTGAACGGGCGGCCGCTCGGGGTCGGCACGATCAGCGTGGGCTTGACCAGCCCCTCCGCCTCGCCCGACGCCATGATCGAGTCAAGCGCCTCGCCCCAGGGCTCGGGCTTCATGACCATGCCGGGGCCGCCGCCGTACGGGGTGTCGTCGACCGTGTTGTGCCGGTCGTGCGTCCAGTCGCGCAGATCGTGGACCCGCACATCGAGTTGGCCGCGGGCGCGTGCCTTGCCGACCAGCGAGACGTTCAGCGGCTCCAGATACTCGGGGAAGATCGTGACGACGTCGAGCCTCATGACGACTCGTCCTCACGACCGCCCGCGGTGTCGCCCTTACGGCCGCCGTCGGTCTCGTCCTTCTTACGGCCGCTCTCGGCCTCGTCCTTACGGCTGCCCGCGATCTCCGCCTCGGCCTCGTCGAGCAGGCCCGGCGGCGGGTCGATCACGGCGCGCTGCTCCTCCAGATCGATCTCCGGCACGAACTCGGAGACGAAGGGGATCATCACCTCGCCCCCGTCGGGACGCTTCACGATCAGCAGGTCCTGGTACGGCAGATGGGAGATCTCGGAGACCCTGCCGACCTCGGTGCCGTCCACGGTGACCACATCGATGTCGATCAGCTGGTGGTCGTAGAACTCCTCGGGGTCCTCGGGGAGTTCCTCGGGGTCGACCTCCGCGATCAGCAGAGTGTTGCGCAGCGCCTCCGCGGCGCTGCGGTCGCGTACGCCCTCGAAGCGCAGCAGCAGCCGGCCGCTGTGCACCCGGCCGGACTCGATGGTCAGCGGCCCGGCCGAGGCGGGCTCGGTGGTCAGCACGGCACCCGGGCCGAGCCGCAGCTCCGGCTCGTCCGTCCGCACCTCGACGGTGACCTCGCCCTTGATGCCATGGGCACGGCCGATCCGCGCGACAACCAACTGCACGATGCGATGTCCCTTCACACACACGGGCCGGGGACGGCCCAAAGCCCTCCCCGGCCCGTGCCGGTGCTCTTCTTGATCGCCTCAGTGGACCTGATCGACGTCGACGAGGTCGACGCGGATCCCGCGGCCGCCGATGGCGCCCACGACGGTGCGCAGGGCGCGTGCGGTGCGGCCATTGCGACCGATCACCTTGCCGAGGTCATCGGGGTGCACCCGGACCTCCAGCACACGCCCACGCCGCAGGGTGCGCGAGGCCACCTGCACGTCGTCGGGGTTGTCGACGATGCCCTTCACCAGGTGCTCGAGGGCCTCCTCGAGCATCCTCAGGCCTCAGTCGACGCGGTGGACTCAGCGGACTCAGCCGCCTCGTCCGACTTCTTCTCGGCCTTCTTCGCCTTCTGGGTGATCGCCTCACCCTTCGGCTCGTCACCGGCGTCCTTGGCGGCCGCCTCGAACAGGGCGCGCTTGTCGGCCTTCGGCTCGGCGACCTTCATCGGAGCCGGGGCGGGCAGACCCTTGAACTGCTGCCAGTCGCCGGTGACCTTCAGGATGGCCAGCACGGGCTCGGTCGGCTGCGCGCCGACCTTCAGCCAGTGCTGCACACGCTCCGAGTCGACCTCGATGCGCGACGGGTTCTGCACCGGGTGGTACAGGCCGATCTCCTCGATCGCCCGGCCGTCACGGCGGGTGCGGGAGTCGGCGACGACGATGCGGTAGTGAGGCGAACGGATCTTGCCCAGACGCTTCAGCTTGATCTTGACTGCCACGGAAGTGGTGTCTCCTGGTCTTGACGTGGTTGAGCACTGCGACGTGCCGCGTGGGGTTGCGGTACCCGAGTGCCCGATGGACGCGTCAGCCGGAGGAGAGAGGGGTCCTGGTCGGCTGTCGAGTACAGCAGACCATTCTGCCACACCGGGACAGGTCAGCCGACCGCGGCCACCGCCTCCGGAATGCGGAAGGGCTTACCGCATCCACCGCACATGATCGGCGCCTGGGCCAGCACCGACGGGACGACCCGGACATTGCGCCCGCAGTCGCACACCGCCTTGACCCGGACGCCGCCACCGGACGAGCCGTGTCGCGCGGCGGGCCCGCGGAAGGTGCGGGAGGTCTCGGCGGTGGTCGCCACGGTGTGTGCCTTCAGCGCGCGCTGGAGGCGGTCGATCGTGGTCCGGTACCGCTTTCTCGCCTCGGGGCTGAGGGTGACCAGCGAGAAGCCGCTGCTGGGATGCGGCTCCTCGGGGTGGTCGAGCCCCAGCTCCTCGGCGATCGCCAGGAACCGGCGGTTGTGGTAGCGGCCGGCGCGTGAGGTGTCACGGACACCGCGGGCGGCGGCGATCCCATGGACTGCCTCATGCAGCAGCCGTTCGAAGGAGAGCTCGGCGCCACATGCGGACGACGACTCTCCGATCAGCGATTCGGGCGCGGCGAGATCCGGCAGCTCGGAGTGGTGCCGTTGAATATCGGCCCACGCCTGCGCCAGCTCTGCGGCGAGAACAGGTGGTGTCGTGCTCACGTCGTGCTAACGAGCAGGACCGGTCCGGTGTTCCGATTCCGGGGCATCCCAAATAATTTGCACGTACCAGTCAGTTCACCGTGATGTACGACGACGAGGGGCGGGTGCGTAAATGTGTGGATGAGCCACGCACCGTGCATCAAGCCGGTACGTACCGCCTCAGTAGGCCCTCGCGACGATGGCGACGTTACCCGGCGCGTCATCGGCGTCCGGCACCGCCCCGTCCTCGGTGATCAGACACCGGACCGACACGGACCGCTCGGCGAGCGCCGCCTCGCCCTCCGGCCCCAGGTCCGCCCACCGGATGCGGGCCCAGCCGCCCGCGGTCGCGGCCTCGGCGGCCTCCTCCATGGTCGCCACCTCCGTGGTGCGCGCCTTACGGCGCTCACGGGCCTGCCGCAGCAGCAGCGCCTGGTCCTCCTCCAGGACCTTGGGCAGCAGCTCCGGCAGCAGTTCGGCGCGCACCGGCTCCTTGCCGCCGGGGATCCGCCGGGCCACCATCGCGGTGCCGCCCTCCAGGTCGCGCGGGCCGACCTCGACCCGGATCGGCACGCCCTTGAGTTCCCAGTCGACCGCGCGCCGGCCGAAGGGGGTGTCCGTACGGTCGTCGACATGGACCCGCACGCCCGCCGCGGTGAGCAGCTCGCCGATCTCGCGGACCTTGGCGAGCACCGCGTCGTCGCCCTTGATCGCCAGCACCACGACCTGGATCGGGGCCAGCCTCGGCGGGATCCGCAGGCCGTTGTCGTCGCCGTGCATCATCACCAGCGCGCCGACCATCCGGGTCGTGCTGCCCCAGGAGGTCTGCCAGACCAGCTCCTGCTCGCCGTCCTTCGACAGATAGCTGGTGTGGAAGGCCCGGGCGAAGTTCTGGCCGAGCTCATGGCTGGTGCCCAGCTGCAGCGCCTTGCCGTCGCCCATCATCCCTTCGAGGGTGAGGGTGTTGAGGGCGCCGGCGAACCGCTCCCGGGCGGTCTTGCGGCCCAGCACCATGTCCATCGCCAGGACGTCCTCCATGAACCGGGCGTAGACCTCGCGGTGGATCCGGGCGGCGAAGTCCCTGGCGTCCTCGTACGACGCGTGCGCGGTGTGCCCCTCCTGCCACAGGAACTCGGTCGTCCGCAGGAACAGCCGCGGCCGTAGCTCCCAACGCACCACATTGGCCCACTGGTTGATCAGCAGCGGCAGATCGCGGTAGCTCTGCACCCACTTGGAGAAGTACTCGTTGACGATCGTCTCCGAGGTGGGCCGGACGACGACCGGCTCCTCGAGCTCCTTACCGCCGCCATGGGTGACGACGGCGAGCTCCGGCGCGAACCCCTCGACGTGATCGGCTTCCTTGGCCAGATACGACTGCGGGATGAAGAGCGGGAAGTACGCGTTCTGGACGCCGACCGCCTTGATGCGGGCGTCCATGTCCTGCTGCATCCGCTCCCACAGCCCGTACCCGTACGGTCGGATCACCATGGTGCCGCGCACCGGGCCGTTGTCGGCCAGCTCGGCCTTGTTGATCACATCCTGGTACCAGCGGGGGAAGTCCTCCGCCCGCGGGGTGAGCACGGGAGTCTTGGCCATGGCGCCGATCGTACGGCGGTGGGGTAACGAACCGTGAATCAAGCAAAAACGAGCCGATCAGTGCCGGCCATCGCCCGCCACCGGTCGCCGGCCCGGCGGAGGTCAGGGGGCGGTTCGGGGAGCGAGACGTACGCACAGGTGTGCGGGGGCGCACAAAGGGGGCACGCAAGCACGGCCGTGAAACCTCTGGACGCGGGGACGGATGCGGAGTTCCCTGGCATTTGGGGGTGGGACGTCACACCGCACAACGGCGGATGTGACACCGAATCTGACGACGGCACTGCTCTTCGCTGATTGGGGCCCTTTCGATGACATTTACGCTCGTACAGCGGCATCGCCCGCACCCCTCCTCGTCGCGAACGACGGACGCCCACGCTCGCACCCGCGACTGGGCGGAGATCCAGGAGCGGATGCTGGTCCCGCTGTACGAGGCCGTGTACGAACGGCTGGACGTCGGCGCCGGGACCCGGCTGCTGGGCCTGGGCTGCGGCTCCGGGCTCGCCCTCCTCATGGCGGCCGCGCGCGGCGCCACGGTCTGCGGGGTGGACACGGACGAGCGGCGCCTGGACCACGCGCGCGACCGGCTGACGGCCGTGGGCGCGCCGGGCGGCCCGGCGCTGCCCGCCCGGCTGGGCCTCGGCGGCCCCGAGAGCCCCTGCGTACAGGAGGCCGCGGCGGAGTCGGCCTTCACGGTGGTGACGGCCTTCGAACCGCTGTCGGCGCTGGGCGCGGCGGGCCCCGCCACGTCGGTGTCCGCCCTCGCGGCCGCCGCGGCGCGCACCGAACGCGGCGGGGCCGTGGTGCTCGCCGGATGGGGCCCGCCGGAGCGCTGCGCCACCTCCGGGGTGCTGCGGGTGGGCGACCGGCTCGCCGATCCGATGGACTCCCCCGGACATCACCGGGAGGTGCCCCCTCCCGTCCGCTGGCGGCCGTGCGGCCGCGACGACCTGGAGGAACTGGCCGCGCTGGCCGGGCTGCGGCCCGACGGATCGGGCCGGGTGGCCTGCCCGTTCGGGTACGCCGATATGGACAGCGCGGTGCGCGGGCTGCTGTCGACGGGGCTGTTCGACGCGGCGGAGCAGGTCACGGATCCGATCCAGGTCCGCAAGGAGATCACCGAGGCGCTCCATCCGCATCAGCGCGCGGACGGCACGGTGTGGATGCCGAACGTCTTCCGCTATCTGATCTGCCGCGTCTGAACGGGACCGTCACGTAAGGCCCCTGCGGTGTGCGCGGGGGCCTTACGGTTCATTCGTACGGGGAACGCCTCGGGGGCCGGGGCGGCTCAGCCCATGAACTTCTTGAACTCGTCGGGGAGTTCGAAGTCCTGTCCGTCCTGTCCGCCGGGCAGCCCGAACGCGCCGCCCTGCTCGCGGCGCGCGGCCGCGGCCTGCTCATCGGCCTTGCGCTTCATGGGGTTGCCCGAGCGCTGCTTCCCCTTGGCCTTCTTCTGCTGCTTGCCCTTGCGCTTGCCGCCGCCACCGACGCCCGGCATACCCGGCATCCCGGGCATCCCCGGCATGCCGCCCTGGGCCATCTTCGACATCATCTTGCGCGCCTCGAAGAACCGCTCCACCAGGTTCTTGACCGCGCTCACCTCGACGCCGGAACCGCGGGCGATACGGGCGCGGCGCGAGCCGTTGATGATCGTGGGGTCATGGCGCTCGCCCGGGGTCATCGACTTGATGATGGCCGCGGTGCGGTCCACTTCCCGCTCGTCCAGGTTGTTGATCTGGTCCTTCATCTGGCCCATGCCCGGCAGCATGCCGAGCAGCTTGGAGATGGAGCCCATCTTGCGGACCTGCTCCATCTGCGCCAGGAAGTCGTCGAGCGTGAACTCCTTGGGGCCCTTCGCCAGCTTGGCCGCCATCTTCTCGGCCTCTTGCTGGCTGAAGGTCTGCTCGGCCTTCTCGATCAGGCTGAGCATGTCGCCCATGCCGAGGATGCGGGACGCCATGCGGTCCGGGTGGAACGCGTCGAAGTCGTCCAGCTTCTCGCCGTTGGAGGCGAACATGATCTGGCGGCCGGTGACATGCGCGATGGACAGCGCGGCACCACCGCGCGCGTCGCCGTCCAGCTTGGAGAGCACCACACCGTCGAAGCCGACGCCGTCGCGGAACGCCTCCGCGGTGTTCACCGCGTCCTGGCCGATCATCGCGTCGACGACGAAGAGGACCTCGTCCGGGCTGACGGCGTCGCGGATGTCGGCGGCCTGCCGCATCAGCTCCTCGTCGATACCGAGGCGACCCGCGGTGTCGACGATCACGACATCGTGCTGCTTGGTCTTGGCGAACTCGATCGAGTCCTGCGCCACCTTGACCGGGTCGCCGACACCGTTGCCCGGCTCGGGGGCGAAGACGGCGACACCGGCCCGCTCCGCGACCACCGAGAGCTGGTTGACGGCGTTGGGGCGCTGAAGGTCACAGGCGACGAGCAGCGGGGCGTGACCCTGGCCCTTCAGCCAGCGGCCGAGCTTTCCGGCGAGCGTGGTCTTACCGGCACCCTGCAGACCCGCGAGCATGATCACGGTCGGCGGCTGCTTGGCGAAGCGGAGGCGCCGCGCCTCGCCGCCGAGGATGCCGATCAGCTCCTCGTTGACGATCTTGATGACCTGCTGGGCGGGGTTGAGCGCCTGGGAGACCTCGGCCCCGAGGCTGCGCTCCTTGACCTGCTTGATGAACGACCGGACGACGGGCAGCGCCACGTCGGCCTCGAGCAGGGCGATCCGGATCTCGCGTGCCGTGGCGTCGATGTCCGCCTCGCTGAGGCGTCCCTTGCCCCGGAGGTTCTTGAAAGTCGCTGCGAGGCGATCGGAGAGGGTATCGAACACGGTGGTCGCGAATCCTTCGGTCGGATGTCGGGTCGGTGGTCGGCCTCCAAGGGTATCCGCCCGTCGCGGGAACGGTCTGCCCCCGGGCGTGCGACGACCGGGCGGGGTGTCTTTCCCCACCCCGCCCCTTCCCGAACCGGAGCTGCGACCCGGGCCCCGTTCCGGGGGCTCCGCCCCCGCGCCCCCGCCGGGGCTCCGCCCCGGACCCCGCTCCTCAAACGCCGGAGGGGCTGGGGAGTGGCGCTTGTCCGCCCCGGATTGAGGTGCGATTTCCCAGCGTGTCCTGCGTGGAGCAGACCCCGGAAGGGCCAGGAAGTGCCACCTGTCCGCCCCGGACCTGCTCCTCAATCAGTCGGAGAGGCTGGGAAACGGCGAGGCTGGGAAACGGCGAGGCTGGGAAGAGGCACCTTGGCCGGGAGGCGGCGGCCATACGCCGGGTGCCGCTTCTCAGGCGTCGGACGGGCTGGTCAGTGCTCGCTCGACCTTTTGGGCCACCTCGGCCGCGTGCATGGGCTTCAGGGGGGCGCCGGAGTTGTCCGTGACATAAAACGCATCCACGGCGTTGGCACCGAGGGTGGAGACGTGGGCGCTGCGGACCGCGACGCCGGTGTGCTCCAGGGCACGGCCGATTCGGTGCAGCAGGCCGGGGGCGTCCTGGGCGCGGACCTCGATCACGGTGGCGAGCTGGGAGCTGCCGGGCGCGACCGTCACCCGTGGTGGCGGGGCGTGCGCCCCGCGGCGGCGGGGGTACTTGCGGTAGGCGGCCTCGCGCTCGGCCAGGCGGGCGACGATGTCGAGCGAGCCGTCCAGGGCGCGGAGCAGGTCGTTCCGCAGGCGGGCGGCCTGTGGCAGCGAACCGTACTCGGCCGCGACCCGCCAGCTCAGCAGCAGCACCCCGGCCGCCGCGCCCGCCGCGTCCAGCTCCGACGGCAGCTCGAGGGCGCGCAGGTCCGCCGCGCGCACCGTAAGGCGGTGCAGGGCCAGGACGCCGGCCGCTGTGTGAAGGACGCCGGGCTGGTCGGGGACGGCGATGAGCAGTTCCACGCCGATCGGCTCGGGGCCGGTGGCCTCGTCCTCGGGAGTCCCTCCGGCGGCGGCCGTAAGGAGGCCGCCGGTGAGGAGGCCGCCCGCCTCGCCGGGCGCCAGCGCCTCGGAGCGTGCGTGCAGGGCCAGTACCGGGCCGCCGGTGCGCCATGCCTCGATCGCGAGGCGTTCCTGTTCGGCCGTTGTCTGCTGCGGGGCGGACCAGTCGTCGGCGGGTTCGCCCGCGAGGACCGCCGCGACCCGCTTGACCAGGTCGGCGACGAGGGAGCCGCGCCAGGCGCTCCAGGCCGCGGGGCCGGTGGCCAGCGCGTCGGCCTCGGTGAGGGCGTGCAGCAGTTCCAGGGTGGTGGCACCGCCGACAGCCTCGGCGACCGAGCGCACCGTGGCCGGGTCGTCCAGGTCGCGCCGGGTGGCGGTCTCGACGAGCAGCAGATGGTGGCGTACGAGGGTGGCGAGGACCGCGACGTCCGCGCGGTCGAAGCCGATGCGGGCGGCGACATCGCGGGCGATGGTCTCCCCGGCCACCGAGTGGTCGCCGGGCCAGCCCTTGCCGATGTCGTGCAGCAGCGCGGCGACCAGCAGCAGATCGGGGCGGCCGACCCGGCGGCTGAGCGCGCTGGCCCGGACCGCGGTCTCGACCAGATGCCGGTCCACGGTCCAGCGGTGGACGGCGTTGCGCTGCGGACGGCAGCGCACCCGCTCCCAGTCCGGCAGCAGCCGGGTGATCAGCCCCTCGGCCTCCAGGGCCTCCCACACGCCGACGGTGGACTCGCCCGCGCCCAGCAGCGTGATCAGCTGTTCTCTGGCCTCGGGCGGCCATGGCACGGGCAGCGGCCGGGCGGCGGTGGACAGCCGCCTTACGGCGTGCGGCGACAGCGGAAGTCCGGCCTGGGCGGCGGCCGCGGCGGCCCGCAGGGTGAGCACGGGGTCACGGTCGGGGCGCGCGGTGCGGGCCAGCACCACCTCGCCGTCCTGTTCCACGACGCCCTCGGCGAGCGGGCTGCGCTCCCCCGCGTCCGCGGCGCCCCCACGGCCGCCCGAGCGCCCGCCGCGGCCGCCGAGCAGTCCGCGCAGCCGGGGCCGGGCGGCCGAGCGGGCGCGCAGCACCCGCTCGACCTCGCGCCAGGTGACATCGCTCGCGTAGGAGATGATCCGGGCGGATTCGTAGATCTGGCGCAGCAGGGCGTCGGCGTCCAGCAGCCCGAGGGCGGCCGCGACCTGGTCCTGCTCCTGGAGCGTGAGACGGTCGGCGGCGCGACCGGTGGACAGATGGAGCGTGTCGCGGGCGTCCAGCAGCCGCCGCCGCGCGTCGTCGAGTCCCTCGCGGGGCGCGTCGGCGAGCCAGGAGGCGGCGATGGCACGCAGCGCGGTGGCGTCGCGGAGCCCGCCGCGGGCCTCCTTCAGATCGGGTTCGAGCAGGAACTGCAGCTCACCGTGGCGGTCGGCGCGCTCCTGGCACAGCGCGTGGAGCTCGGGCAGCCGCCGCGGGGCCTGGGCGCGCCAGTCGGCGAGGACGGTGGTGCGCAGATCGGCGGTGAGCGCCTGGTCGCCCGCGATGTGGCGGGCGTCGAGCAGGCCGAGCTGGACCTTCAGATCCTCGGCGGCGGTCGCGCGCGCCTCGTCGGGGGTGCGCACCGAGTGGTCGAGGGCGAGGCCCATGTCCCAGACCGGGTACCAGACGTGGTCGGCGAGCGCGGCGAGGGCCGAGCGATCGGCGGAGCCGTCGTGCAGCAGCAGCACATCGAGGTCGCTGCGCGGGGAGAGTTCGCCGCGTCCGTAGCCGCCGACCGCCACCAGGGCGACGCCCCGGCCGATCCCGGCGGTCTGCGCCCCGCCGGTGAGCAGCGCGGCCAGCCACTGGTCGGTGAGTTCGGCCAGGGCGGAACGGCGCGGCGGCCCGGACCGCGCCCCCTCCTGGAGGAGTCGCAGCCGGGCCGCCGCGTAGCCGCCGGGCCCCGAGTCGGTGGTGTCGGTCGTGGTCTCGAGGCTTTCCGTCAACTCGGCTCCCTGTCAGCGTGCGACTGGTTGTCCGGCTCGTGCCCGGGCCCTTAGAGGGCGTCCGGGCTCCGGCCCTTAGAGGACGTCCGGACTCCGGCCCTCGGAGGGCGCCCGGGCCGCGGCCCCGAGCGGGCGTCCAGGCCCCGGCCCTCAGAGGGCGTCCGGGCCGCGCTCCCCGGTGCGGACCCGGACGGCGGTCTCGACGGGGACGCTCCAGACCTTGCCGTCCCCGATCTTTCCGGTGCGCGCGGCCTTGACCACGACATCGACGAGGTCATCGGCGTCCTCGTCCTCGACCAGCACCTCTATGCGCACCTTGGGCACCAGGTCGACGGTGTACTCCGCGCCCCGGTAGACCTCGGTGTGGCCGCGCTGACGGCCGTAGCCGCTGGCCTCGGTGACGGTCAGGCCCTGGACGCCGAACGCCTGCAGCGCTTCCTTGATCTCGTCGAGCCGGTGCGGCTTCACGACTGCGGTGATGAGCTTCACGCGTCCACCTTCTTGTTGTGCGGCTTCTGCGGCGCGGACGCGCCGGTCGCGGCGGGCACCGTACTACGGGCGGATCCGCCCACCGCGCTGAAGTCATAGGCGGTCTCGGCGTGGAACGCCTGGTCGATGCCGCCGAGCTCCTCGTCCTCACTGGCCCGGAAGCCGATGGTCACGTCGATGAGCTTGGCGAGGAGCCAGGAGACGACGAAGGAGTAGAGCAGCACCGTGAACGCGCCGAGCGCCTGCTTGCCCAGCTGGGCCGCGCCGCCGACGCCGTCGGTGGCCAGGACGCCGACCAGGAGGGTGCCGATAAGACCGCCGACCAGGTGCACCCCGACCACGTCGAGCGAGTCGTCGTAACCCAGCTTGTACTTGAGGCTGACGGCCCAGGAGCAGACGACACCGGCCACCAGGCCGATCACGATGGCGCCCCAGGCGTTCACCGCCGCACCCGAGGGGGTGATGGCGACCAGGCCCGCGACCGCGCCGGAGGCGGCGCCCAGCGTGGTGAACGCGCCATGCCGGATGCGCTCGTAGGCGAGCCAGCCGAGCATCGCGACACCGGTGGCGACCTGGGTGTTGAAGGCCATATTGGCGGCGGTCCCATTGGCGGCGAGGGCGGAGCCGGCGTTGAATCCGAACCAGCCGAACCAGAGCAGACCGGAGCCGAGCATCACCAGCGGCAGGTTGTGCGGGCGCATCGGGTCCTTCTTGAAGCCGATGCGCTTGCCGAGTACCAGGGCCACGGCCAGGCCCGCGGCGCCCGCGTTGATGTGGACCGCCGTGCCGCCCGCGAAGTCGATGACCTCCTTCTTGAACAGCCAGCCGTCGGCCTGCCAGACCCAGTGGGCCACCGGGAAGTAGACGACCGTGGTCCACACCGTGATGAACAGCGCCCAGGCGCCGAACTTGACGCGGTCGGCGACGGCTCCGCTGATCAGCGCGGGAGTGATCACCGCGAACATCAGCTGGAAGAGTGCGAAGGCCAGGACCGGGATCGCGTCGGGCTTCTCGCCCCACAGCGACGTCGGCTCGATGCCCTGGAAGCCGATGTGGTCGAGATTGCCCAGCAGCCCGCCGCCGATGTCATCACCGAAGGTGAGCGAGTAGCCGAACAGCACCCACAGCAGCGAGACGACGCCGAGCGAGATAAAGGACATCATCAGCATGTTCAGGGCGCTCTTCACCCGCACCATGCCGCCGTAGAAGAAGGCCAGGCCAGGGGTCATCAGCATCACGAGCGCGGCGCTGATCAATACGAACGCGGTATTTGCGCCATTCAATGTGGACGTCTCCTCGAAACGACGGCCCGTGCGGGCAGGACATCGGGGGCCGGTATTCGCCTCGAGATTGGCGCAGCACCGTTTCAGCCAATGCCGCCCGATGTTTCACCGCAGTGACGAAGGCCGCGGGAGTGTTACGCGCCGATGAACCGCGGCTGTCAGGGCGGAGCCCTCCATTACCGTGTCGCAACCACCGCCGGGACCGCTCAGACGGCCTGGCCGGGCCCCGCAGCCCCCGGGGTGTCGGGCATGAGGGTGGCCAGCCGCTCGCCGAGATCGGCGATCTGAGGCACGTCACCGAACTGGCGCACCGCCGTGTCCACGGTCTTGCGCAGCCGGTTGTTGACCCGCTCCGAGCGCACCCGCTTGGCGAGCGGCAGCGCCTGGCGGGCGACCTCGGCGGCCTGCTCGGGCTCCTTCTGGAGGAGATGGACGGTGGCCATGCCGATCAGGTTGAGCGCATACGAACGCTGGGGGCCCGCGTCGTTCTCCGCCTCCTGGCCGAAGAGCTTCACGGCCTGACGCATCACCGGGTCGGCCATCTTGGCGTAGGTGGGGCTGCGGCCGGCGACATAGGCGAGATCGCGATAGGAGTGGGCGTTCTCCGCGTTGAGCTCGGCCTCGGAGAAGAAGCGGATCCAGTCGGGGTCGCCGTCGCCCTTGGCGCAGTCGGCGAAGGTGTCCTCGGCCATCTTCACCGCGCGGTGGCATTTGCTGGGCTGGCCCATATTGGCGTAGGCGCGGGCCTCCATCGCATACAGCATGGCCTGGGTGCGCGGGGTGGCGTTCTCCCGGCTGCCGTACTGCGCGAGGTGGATCAGCTCCAGCGCGTCGTCGGGCCGGCCGACGTGGATCATCTGGCGGCTCATGCCGGAGAGGATGTACGAGCCGAGGGGGCGGTCCCCGGACTCCTTGGCGGCGTGGAGGGCGAGCACGAAGTACTTCTGCGCGGTGGGCTGGAGCCCGACGTCATAGCTCATCCACCCGGCCAGCTGGGCGAGCTCGCCCGCGACCTTGAACAGCCGCCGGGAGACCGCCTCCGGATGGGGCTCCTGGAGCAGGTCGGTGACCTCGTGCAACTGGCCGACCACCGCCTTGCGGCGCAGCCCGCCGCCGCACTGGGCGTCCCAGGCGCGGAACATCACGATGGTGGACTCCAGCAGCTCGAGCTCCGGCTCGGAGAGCCGGGAGACCCGGCGCGCGCGCCCGCCGTCCGCCGTCTTGGCGCCGCCGGGCTGTCCGCTCGTGGAGGGCACCAGCCAGCGCTGCATGGGCTCGACGAGGGCGGGGCCCGCGGACAGCGAGAGCGAGGTGCCGAGGAAGCCGCGGCGGGCGAGCATCAGGTCGCTGCGGGAGAACTCGCCGATCAGCGCCACCGTTTCGGGCCCGGCCCAGGGAAGATCCACACCGGACACGGACGGTGACCGGTGGACGGCGCGCAGCCCGAGGTCCTCGATACCCACCACACAGCCGAAGCGCTCGGAGAACAACTCCGAGAGAATCTGCGGAATCGGCTCCCGGGGCTGCTCGCCGTCCAGCCAGCGGCGCACCCGCGAGGTGTCCGTGCTGATGTGGTGGGCGCCTAACTGCCGTGCTCTGCGGTTGACTTGGCGCGCCAGCTCCCCCTTCGACCAGCCGCTGCGCACGAACCACGACTGCAATTGCGCATTGGGGCGCTTCCCAGCACCGCCGCCGCTGTCGCCCACCCGGAACGCCCCCATCCCACGAATCTTGCCGAACCGCCACCAGAATGCCTTCTGTCACGGTCAGTTGTCCCCGGGATGCGACGTATCAACCGTCCCGACAGGGAACCGCCTCATGCCAGGGGCATGTACCGATCCGTACTCCGCCCGCCGTCAGCTCGCGTTCGAGCGAGCACCACATCCAGGGACTGTGCACTGAAAGTAATCCTACGATCACGCCCCGGCGAGGCGGTTCCCTAAAACGCCACCATTCGCCACCCCTTCGAATGAACCCGGTTGCCGGTTCGCACGATTCACTTGACACCGGGGCGACGGGAATCAGGTGAAGGGGTGCAAGCGGGGGCGCACGGGTCGCGCCTCACCACCTCCGTCACATCGGAGCGCGCTCTGTCGCGCCTCGTCGGCGACGGAGCGTCATCGCGACGTTCCGGCTCGTAACCATCCAGAGCGTGACCCGTTGGAGGGGCATGGGCTTCACGATCGGCGGCAACCGGGACATGCGGTCCGGCTCACGGCGCCGCGGCCGTACGTCCGAGTCCACGACGGTGGCGGAGTACACCGGTCTGTGGGGCTGGGATGTAGTACCGGGCGCGCGGGCGGCACGGAGCTCGGGGGGCGGCAGAAACGAATGTTCATGCGGTGACCACGGCTGTCCCTCCCCCGGCGCGCATCCGCTCTCCTTCGCCCCCGGCGTCCCGGCGGGCGCCACGCTGGACGCCGCCGCGGCCGCGTGGGAGCAGGTCCCGGGGCGGCCGTGCTACTGCCCGTGGGCCGCTCGTTCGACGTCCTGGAGGTCGCGGAGTACGCGGGCGGACACGCGCTGGTCCGGCTGGAGCGGATGGGGCTGCCCCTCGGCCCGGTGGCCGTCACCCCGCACGGGCGCGCCCAGTTCTTCGTCGCCCCCGGCGCCGCCGCCGAACTGCCCGAGCTGCTGTACCGCATGGGCTGGGACGACGCCGACCTCGATCTGCGCTGTCTGGGCCCGGGCGACCACATCACCGCCCCGCCCTCGGACCTCGGCGGCCTCGGACCCGTCCGCTGGCTGCGCCCGCCGACCCTCGACACCGCGGGCCGCCCACCGCACGCCCGGCTGGTCCTCGGCACCCTCGCCTATCTCAGCCACCGGGCCGGGGCCTGAGGCAGCGCTCTCCTCTTGCGCGAGCGCCCGCACGCGGGCTTTCGTTTGCCCGAGCGCCCCGTGCGCACACGCTGTGCCCGTACGCGGACGCTGTGCCCGTACGTGCCCGTACGCGAGCGCTGTGCCCGTACGTGCCCGTACGCGAGCGCTGTGAAAGCCGTACACGAACGCCGGACGGGCCGGGAGTCAACCCCGGCCCGTCCGGCGCGATACGGGTGATCCCCCCACCACGGCCTCAGCCGCCGATCAGCGCGTCGACGAACGCCTCCGGCTCGAACGGCGCGAGATCGTCCGCGCCCTCGCCCAGCCCCACCAGCTTGACCGGGACCTTCAGCTCACGCTGGACCGCGACGACGATGCCGCCCTTGGCGGTGCCGTCCAGCTTGGTCAGCACGATGCCGGTGATGTCCACGACCTCCGCGAACACCCGCGCCTGCACCAGGCCGTTCTGCCCGGTCGTGGCGTCGAGGACGAGCAGCACCTCGTCCACCGCGCCGTGCTTCTCCACGACCCGCTTGACCTTGCCCAGCTCGTCCATCAGACCGGTCTTGGTGTGCAGCCGACCGGCGGTGTCGATCAGGACGACATCCGCGCTCTCCGCGATGCCCTCCTTCACCGCGTCGAAGGCCACCGACGCCGGGTCCCCGGCCTCCGGACCCCGGACCGTACGGGCACCGACCCGCTCGCCCCAGGTCTGCAGCTGATCGGCGGCGGCCGCGCGGAAGGTGTCGGCCGCGCCCAGCACCACGGACTTCCCGTCGGCGACGAGCACCCGGGCCAGCTTGCCGGTCGTGGTGGTCTTACCGGTGCCATTGACACCGACGACCATGACGACGCCCGGCTTCTCCTCGCCGTTCGCGCCCACACCGCTCTCGGTGTGCACCGAACGGTCGGCCTCGGTACCGATGAGGCGCAGCAGCTCCTCCCGCAGCAGAGCGCGCAGCTCCTCGGGGCTACGGGTGCCGAGCACCCGGACGCGCTCCCGCAGCCGCTCGACCAGCTCCTCGGTCGGCGCCACACCGACGTCCGCGGTCAGCAGCGTGTCCTCGATCTCCTCCCAGGTCTCGTCGTCGAGGTGCTCCCGGGACAGCAGCGTCAGCAGCCCCTTGCCCAAAGTGGTCTGGGAGCGGGACAGCCGGGCACGCAGCCGGACCAGCCGGCCGGCGGTCGGCTCCGGGACCTCGATCGGCGGGACCTCGGGCGGGGCGGCCGCGGGTGCCTCCGCGACCGGGGCCTCGGTCCCCGGAAGGTCCACCTCCTCGATGGTTCTGCGTGGTTCCTCACGCGGGGTTTCGGCCTCCTCGCCGACGTGCGGCTCGGCGGGCGGCGCGGTGACGGTGGGGCTGCTGGGCGGGGGCGGGGGCAGCCGCTTCTTCTTGCGGCCGCTGATCACGAGCCCGCTGATCGCGGCGACCGCGACCACAGCGATGACTACGGCAAGGATGAGGTATTCCATAACGCCCCCCAGTATCAGCCACGAGGGGGAGCGAGTCATTCGCCTCCCAGCCCGGCCTGCCGGGCGCGCACGATCGCCTGGGCGCGGTCGCGCACTTGGAGCTTGGCGAAGATCGAACCGACGTGATTACGCACCGTCTTGTCGGTGACCACCAGCCGCTGGGCGATCTGCCGGTAGCCGAGACCGGCCGCCAGCAGGTCCAGCACCTCCCGCTCCCGGGCCGTCAACGTCGGGAACGCCTCCTTGGCGGACGCCGAACCCGAGGCGCCGACCAGCGCCCCGAGGCGCTCGGCCATCCGCGGGCTGAAGACCGCGCCGCCCCGCGCCACGGTGTGCAGCGCCCGCAGGATCTCGTCCCGGCCCGCGCCCTTGAGCAGATAGCCGCGGGCCCCCGCGCGCACGGCGGCCAGCAGACTGTCGTCGTCCTCCGACATCGTCATGACCAGCACCCGAATCTCGGGGTGATCGCACAAGATCCGCCGCGTCGCCTCCAGACCGGACCGGCCCGGCAGCCCGAGATCCATCACCACCAGATCCGGACCGGTGCGCACGGCCTCGGCTATCGCCCCATCCGCACAGGCCGCCTGACCGACCACGGCGAACGCGTCATCGAGATTGACGGCGGCAGCCAGACCCTCACGGAACAGGGGATGATCGTCCACCAACAGCACCCGCCACTGCGCCACGCTCTGCCTCCTTCTTCTTTGATGAGGTCCCCCGGCCGGGCAGGGCAAGCGTCCGGAAGCTCTACGGCGCCCTCCCGCTCAGCCAAGCGCCCCAAGACGGCGACGCCCCGCCGGAAGCCCCCAGCACCCCGCGGCTCCACGCCGCCCTAAGGCGCCCGGCTCATCGGTCTGCTCGTCTTGAGCAGCGTCCGGCACGCCTCGTGACCCGTGGGCTTCCGGTGCTCCTCGGGGTTCCCGTGTTCGCCCGGTCCGGCGAGCGGCAGTACCGCGTGCACCACCGTGCCGGTCGCCGATCCGGCCACCGAGCAGGAGCCGCCGATCTCCTCGGCCCGTTCGGTGACCGACGCGAGGCCCACACCGGGCACCGCCGTCTCGCGCAGCCCGCTTCCGTCGTCGGTGACCTTGACCTCCAGGGTGTCCGGACCCGCGGTCAGCTCGACGCTCACCTGGCGCGCCCTGGCGTGTCGTACGGCGTTGGTCAGCGACTCCGCCGCGATCCGGTACGCGGCCGTCTCGACGCCGGGCGACAGCGGAGGCAGCGCCGCGGGGCGGCTGGCCACGCTGACCCGTAGCCCGGCGACGCCCAGCCGGTGCGCCAGGTCCCGGACCGCACCGGCCAGTCCGCGCTCGGCCAGCGCGGCCGGGGCCAGGCCCGCGGTGATCCGTCGCACCTCGACCAGCGCCTCGGCGAGCGTCTCGGCGGCCTCGCACAGTTGCGGGGTGGCGGGGTGGCCGGGCGGACAGGAGGTCTGCGCGATGTCCAGGCGCAGCCTTACGGCGGCCAGTTGGGGGCCGAGTCCGTCGTGGATCTCCCGGCGCAGCCGGCGGCGCTCCTCTTCGCGGGCGAGCACCAGCCGCTCCCGGGCGGCCTGGGCCTCCTCGGCCAGGCGCAGCGCGGCGAGCGCGGGGGCGGCCTGGTCGGCGAGGAGGGAGAGCAGTCCGCTGTCGCGTTCCGCCGGGGTGCCGGAGCCGTCGCGGGAGACCTCGAGGCGGCCGACGGTGCGGCCGTGGTGGCGCAGCAGGAACGTCTGGACCGGGCCGGTCAGCTGGGCCCCCTCGGAGGCCAGCCGCCGGGGCCCGGCGCGGGTGTCGACGCTGACGGCGGCGCCGGAGACGCCGAGGTCCTCCACGGCGCTGCGGCAGATCTGCTGGGGCACCTCGCCGGGGTGCGGGGCCTGTTGCAGCCTTACGGCGAGGGCACTCACGGCTTCGTGCGGGCGGGCCCGGGGCCCGTAGAAGGCCCGCTCGACGCAGAGGGTGAGCCAGCGGGCGCTGGGCCGCAGGCCCCAGCCCAGCACCAGGGCGCAGCCGGCGGTGACGGTGGTGGCCCCGCTTCTTACGGAGGGGAGTCCGGCCTGGACGGCGACGACCGCGCAGACCACCACGGCCGCCAGTGAGGTGAGCACGAAGGCACGGGCGAGGCGGTGGCTGGTGGAGCGGTCCAGCCGCCATATGCCGGTGCGGGAGACGCCGAGGCAGATCGCGGCGGCCCATACGGCGCTGCCGACGGTGCGGGCCACGATGGTGGGCACGCCCTCGCCCCACTGGGACAGAAGGAGCGAGACACAGGCGGGATAGGCGGTGGCCAGCAGCGCCCAGTCGCGCCGCTCGGCGCCGCGGGAGAGGGCGGCGCGGCAGCACAGGGCGGCGGTCACGGCCGCCGCGACGCTGCGCAGCACCCAGGGTTCGGCCTCGGCGTAGGTGTCGAGATGGTCGAAGGCCCACTGGCCGCCCGCGGTGGCGAACGCCGGGTTGAGCACGGAGCCCACCCGGGGCTCGCTGATCAGCCACAGCCCCGCGTACCCGAGCCAGTAGCCGGACGCGCCCAGGCTGATCACCCACCACTGCCACCGGCGGCGCCCGCCCCGGGGAACAGCCATAGCGGCAGCAGCAGTACGGTCAGCGGGCGGCAGGCCATCTTGGCGGCGGCGAGCAGCAGGGACAGTACGGCGCCCGTGGTGCCCAGGTCGGCCAGGCCCAGCAGACCGGCCGCGGCCGAGGGCAGCAGCCACAGGCCGCCGGCCACCAGCAGGACGCCGCCGTAGCGCCGGGCCTCGCGCTCGGCCAGCAGCAGCACTCCGACGCCCAGCACCGGGACACCCACGGCGACCCGGGTCAGCACGGTGGCGCCCCGGGGGTGGGGATAGGCGAGCGCGAGCCACTGGTCGTTGACCCTCAGCATCCCGGCCACCCATCCGGACAGGACCACCACGATCAGTGCCGATACCCCGCCCACGGCGCGCACGGCGCGGTCCTTCGGCAGTGCGGCATGTCGCATCTCAGCCGGCGGCCGGCCCGGCGGTCAGGGCGCGCGCCACGCCGGAGCCGCCTCTGGCCCACAGCGTGACGTAGTTGTCGTTGCGGCCGGGGCGGCACTTGTACTCGTTCCACTTGTGCCGCTCGATGCCCGCCTTGCCCGCGCGCTTGCAGGCCGCGGTGGTGTCGTAATGCCCCGCCTCCCGCCAGGCGGTGTCCTCGGACGTGGCGGCCGGGGAGGAGGCGGTGGCGGGTGAGGCGGCCGCGGTCCACACGACGGCCCCGGCGCTCAGGCCGAGTGCGATCACCGTGCGGATTCGGGTAGGGCGCATGGTCGTTCTCCTTGGTCTCGCCCGAGCCCTACCCGCCGCCGCGGCCGTGAAGTGCGCGGTTGCCGCGCCCCACCCGAACCGGTGACCTCCTAGCACCCCCGTTCCGTATCCCGTCGGCGGCGCCGGGGCCGGATGCTCACCACACGAGCACCAGGACGGCGACGGCGATCGTCTCGGCCTCTTCGTAAGGCAGTCCGAAGCGCATCAGGGCGAGCATGATGGGCTGCGCCGCCCAGACCTCCAGCGTCTCCAGGAAGTTGGCGAGCCGGTGTGCGTACCGGCGCACCATCGCGGTTTCGCGGGGGCTCAGCCGGCTGAGCAGCTTGGCCAGCAGCGCGCCCCCGTGGTGCAGGGCGGTCACCAGCAGCCGCTGCCGGATGGGCCGCGCGGCCTCGGGGTCCGGGGCGGCGTCGGAGAAGAGCGCGGCCTTGGCGGATTCCAGGTCCCCGGGGTCGCCCGCGGTCAGCCGGACCCGGACGATGAGGTCGTCGATGTCGGCCGCGGTGATGAGTGATTCCCCCGTGCTGATTGTCACGCACCCCTCCTCAGTTGGCGTTGTGGGCTGCGGCCCATGGGGCGGGCCGACCCTTACGATCGGCCGCCCGCGTCCCAGGCACATGAGTCATCCGTCCCGGCCATGCCCGGTCGGTGGGCCGAACGGCCCATGTAGGTGGCGATTTGACGGCCCGTCAGCTACGGTCCGGCTGCCGTATCCGCGACGAAGGAGGACATCCGCCATGCCCGTCACGGTCGTACGCCTCAACCTCGTCGATCCCGACGCGACCCCGCGCAGCCTGTCCGAGCGGTACCGCGCCGCCCTTGAGATGGCGGCCTTCGCCGATGAGCGGGGCATCTCCACCCTCCAGACCGAGGAGCACCACGGCTCCCCCGACAACTGGCTGCCCGCCCCGCTGCCCTTCGCGGGCACGCTGCTGGGTGCCACCCGCCGGATCACCGTCACCCTCTCGGCGCTGATCGCGCCGCTGTACGACCCGCTGCGGCTGGCCGAGGACCTCGCCGTGCTGGATCTGGCCAGTGGCGGGCGGCTGATCACGGTGGCGGGGATCGGCTACCGGCCGGAGGAGTACGCGGCCCAGGACAAGGACTGGAAGCGGCGCGGGGTGCTGCAGGACGAGGCGCTGGAGACGCTGCTCGCGGCCTGGACGGGCGAGCCCTTCGACTACCGGGGCCGCACCGTCCGGATCACCCCGCGCCCGTACACCCGGCCGCATCCGCCGCTGCTGGTCGGCGGCAGTTCGCAGGCGGCGGCCCGCCGGGCGGCCCGCCTCGGGCTGCCGTTCTTCCCGAGCGCGCATCTGCCGGAGCTGGAGGCGTACTACCACGCGCGGCGGGCGGAGTACGGCACCGAGGGCTGGTGTCTGATGCCCCCGGCGGCCACTCCGCTGCTGCATCTGGCCGAGGACCCGGACCGGGCCTGGGCGCGGTACGGCACCCATCTGCTGTACGAGGCGCGCAGGTATGCCTCCTGGCAGCAGGGCACGGTGCGCTCGGCGGTGCGCTCACGGGCCGAGGACGTGGCGGCTCTGCGCCGCGAGGGCGTCTACCGCATCGTCACCCCCGAGGAGTGCGTCGCGTACACGGCGGAGGGCGGCGAGATGGCGAGCCTGGTGCTCCATCCGCTGTGCGGGGGATGCCGGTCGAGGAGGGCTGGCGGTCCCTGCGGCTGTTCGCGGAACGAGTGCTGCCCCGCCTCAAGGACTGAGGCGGGGCAGTTCTCCTGTGCGAGGAGTGGGCGGCGGGGGGGTTAGCCCATCTCCTCCAACGCCTTGCCCTTGGTCTCCGGCACCCACTTGAGGATGAACGGGATCGAGAGCAGGGCGAAGGCTGTGTACATGACGTACGTGGCCGACAGGTTCCATTCCGACAGGCTCGGGAAGCTGGCGGTGATGGCCCAGTTGGCGATCCACTGGGCGGAGGCGGCGACACCGAGGGCCGCGGCGCGGATCTTGTTCGGGAACATCTCGCCGAGCAGGACCCAGACCACCACGCCCCACGAGAGGGCGAAGAAGAGCACGAAGGCGTGGGCGGCGATCAGCGCGAGGACACCCTGGGCGTGCGGCAGCTTGCCGTCCACCAGGTGCGCCGAGAAGGCCCAGGCCACCAGGCCGAGGGAGACAGCCATGCCCACGGAGCCGATGAGCGCGAGCGGCTTGCGGCCGATCCGGTCGACGAAGATCATCGCGATCACGGTGCCGAGGATGTTGATGATCGACGTGGTGAAGGAGTAGAAGAACGAGCTGCTCGGGTCGACGCCCACGGACTGCCACAGCGTCGAGGAGTAGTAGAACGCCACGTTGATGCCGACGAGCTGCTGGAAGACCGAGAGCCCGATGCCGATCCAGACGATGGGCAGCAGGCCGAATCGGCCGCCGAGGAGGTCCTTGAAGGTGGACTTCTCCTCACTGCGCATGGCCCGGTCGATCTCGGCGACCCGCACATCGAGGTCCACGGTCTTGCCCTCGACCTCTTCGAGGACCTGCTTGGCCTGCTCGGTCCGGCCGACGGAGATCAGGAAGCGGGGCGACTCGGGGATGGCGAAGGACAGCAGCCCGTAGAGGACGGCGGGGATGACCATGACGCCGAGCATCCACTGCCAGGCCTCCAGGCCGGCGATCTCGCCGCGCTGGTCGTCGTCGGCGAGGTTGAGGATGCCCCAGTTGACGAGCTGGGAGATGGCGATGCCGACGACGATCGCGGCCTGCTGGAACGAGGCGAGCCGGCCACGGTAGGCGGGCGGGGCGACCTCGGCGATGTAGGCCGGGCCGATCACCGAGGCCATGCCGATGCCAATACCGCCGAGCACCCGCCACATCGCCAGGTCCCACAGCGAGAAGGGCAGCGCCGAGCCGACCGCGCTGATCGTGAAGAGGGCGGCGGCGATCTGCATGACGCGGATCCGGCCGATCCGGTCGGCTATCCGGCCCGCGGTGGCGGCGCCGATGGCCGAGCCGATCAGGGCGATGGCCACGACCTGGGCGAGGGCCGCGGAGCCGATGTCGTACTTGCCCCGGATGGCTTCAACCGCTCCGTTGATCACCGAGCTGTCGTAGCCGAAGAGAAAGCCACCCATCGCGGCGGCGGCGGTGATGAAGATGACATGGCCGAGGTGGTCCGGCTGGGCCTTGCGGCCCTCGGCTCCCTCTGCCTGCACGGTGGTGGACAACGTGAACTCCTGACGCCCGTCCGGCAACGCTGCCGAACGTGGGGGGACGGCTGGCCCTTCCAGCGGAGGCTGCTGAGGCGTCGACCACCACTTGAAGGTAAAAGCAACGTTGCAGAGACTATTCCTTCAAGTTTCGAAGTCAATAGGGTGTGACGAAGAAATCGTTCCAGCACAGCGACATGCAGCGGCATGTCTTGACTTCAAGTATTGAATCGGTCACCGCAAGCGCTGGCTGATGACCTTTGAGACGCCGTCACCCTGCATGGAGACGCCGTACAGCGCGTCGGCGACCTCCATCGTCCGCTTCTGGTGAGTGATCACGATCAGCTGGGAAGCCTCCTGCAGCTCCTGCATGATCCGGATCAGCCGCTGCAGATTGGTGTCGTCGAGCGCCGCCTCGACCTCGTCCATCACATAGAACGGGCTCGGTCGCGCCTTGAAGATCGACACCAGCAGGGCCACGGCGGTCAGCGAGCGCTCACCGCCCGACAGCAGCGACAGCCGCTTGACCTTCTTGCCCGGCGGCCGGGCCTCCACATCCACGCCCGTGGTCAGCATGTTCTCGGGGTCGGTCAGCACCAGCCGCCCCTCCCCGCCCGGGAACAGCCGTGAGAAGACGCCCTCGAACTCGCGCGCCGTGTCCCGGTAGGCCTCCGTGAAGACCTGCTCGACCCGCTCGTCGACCTCCTTGACCACCTGCAGGAGATCGGCCCGGGTCTTCTTGAGGTCCTCCAGCTGCTCGCTCAGGAACTGATGCCGCTCCTCCAGCGCCGCGAACTCCTCCAGCGCCAGCGGATTGACCTTGCCGAGCTGCTGGTACGCGCGCTCCGCGGCCTTCAGCCGCTTCTCCTGCTGCCCCCTCACATAGCGCACCGGCTGGTTGCGCGGATGCTCGCCCGCGGCGGAGCCGCTATCGGACCCAGTCTCCGGCAGCACCTCCCCTTCCGCAGGAAGGGACGGCGGGACGAGCTGGTCGGGGCCGTATTCGGCGATCAGCCCGGCCGGTTCGACGCCCAGCTCCTCCAGCGCCTTGCTCTCCAGCTGCTCGATCCGCATCCGCTTCTCCGCCCCCAGCACCTCGCCCCGGTGCACCGAGTCGGTCAGCTTGTCCAGCTCACCCTTGAGGTCGCGCCCCAGACCGCGGGCGGCATCCAGCTCCCGCTCGCGCTCGGCCTTGGCTCGCTCGGCGGCGTCCCGCTCCTGCCCGGCCCGTACCAGCGACAGCTCGACATGGGCGAGCAGCTGGCGGGCGCCGGAGGCCACGGCGGAGGCCACCTGGGCCTCATGGCGCAGCCGGGCGCGCAACTGCTCGGCGCGGGCCCGGGCCTCGCGCTCGGCGCGCGCGCCCCGGTCGAGCGCGTCGGCCCGCCCCGCGAGCCCCTTGACGCGCTCCTCATGCGTACGGACCTGGAGCCGCGCCTCCATCTCGGTCTGCCGGGCGTTGGCGCCGTCGGCCGCGAGCCGGTCCCGTACGGAGGTGTCGGGCTCCTCCGCATCCCCATCACCCGCGGCGGCTTCCTCGGCCACCGCCAGCCGCTCGGCCAGCTCCTCCGCCTCCTCGGTCGCCCGCTCCAGCGCCTCCTCGGCCCTGGTGACGGCCGCGGCCGACCGCTCGGCCTCCCCGGCGGCCCGCGCGCCTGCCCGGCCAGCCGGCCCAGCGACTGCGCGACCCGCGACTTCTCGCGGTCCGCCGCGCTCCGGCGGCCCGCCAGCTCCTCGACCAGCGCCAGGCACTCGGCCCGCCGCTCCTTTGCCGCGCGCTGCGCCCCGGCCAGCTCCTCGCACCGTACGGCGAGCCGCTCGAGTTCCGCCGCCGCCTCGTCGACGGACGCCTGCACCTCCAGCAGGCTGGGCGCCCCGGCCGACCCGCCCTGCGCGAAGTGCGCCCCGAGCAGATCGCCATCGGCGGTCACGGTCGTCAACTCCGGTTGCCGCGTGAGCAGTTCCTCGGCCTCCTCCAGGGTCCCGACCACCACCATGCCGTCGAGCAGCCGCCTTACGGCGGGCAGCAGCGCCGCGGGCCCGGCCACCAAATCCGCCACCAGCGGGGATTTTTCGGCCACCGCGGCCTTACCGGGCTCATCGCGGGTGACGGCCCCTTCGGGTACACCACCCGGAACGGTCGCCTCTCCCCGGCGGGATGCGGCACCCGCGCGGAAACGGCCGACGCGGACGGCCCGCCGGCGGCGGCGACCGTGGCACCGGGGTCCGAAGCGGGTGGGGCGCCGTCAGACGCCGTATGGGGATCGCGGCCCTCGCCCCCGGACGCCTCCGGCCGCGTCCCCGGCACCACGGGCCGGTCCGCGCCGGGCCCTACGGACGCGCTCGCGGCACCCGTGTCGCCCCGGCTCGCGCCGTCGGCATCCGGCGCGCGGGTGCCCGGGCTGGCACCGCCGGGCGACGCCCCCGCGGTATCGGCGACGGCCTGCGCGGACCCCGAGGCCGTGCCCCAGGAGTCCGCTCCGCCGTGCCGAGAGCCGTCATCGGAACCGGAGGACCCGGCTACCGGACCGTCCGGGGACCGCGTGCCCGGTACGGCGACGGCCCCGTCACCCGCGCCGGCGGACCCACCCGCCCGGCCGCCCGGCGCCGATTCACCGGAGGCGGCGTGCGCGGCGCCGGAACCGCCCGGCTCCGAGGCGGCGGCCGGGGGCTCCGCGCGGTCGGAGGCAGCCGTGGTCAGGTCGGGGGCGGCCGTGGTGAGGAGAAGGGCGGCGCGGCCGGCGTCGTCGGCGCGCAGGAGGCGGATCGCCTCGGCCGCCGCGCGGGGGCCGGTGACGGCGATCGCGTCGGCGGCGGCGCCCAGGGCCGCGGCGACGGGCACCTCGAAGCCCGGGGTGACGGTGAGGAGTTCGGCGGCGGGGCCCAGCAGTCCGCCGAGGCGGTCGGCGGCGGCCAGCAGAGCGCCCGTGCCGTCCTTACGGCGCAGGCCGAGCGCGAGGGCGTCATGGCGGGCGGAGGTCGCGGCGCGCTCACGCTCGGCGGCCGTCGCGGCCTCGCGGGCCGCGCTCAGCGCGGCCTCCGCCTCGGCCAGCTCGCGCTTGGCGGCCTCATGGCGCTCCGCCAATTCCGCGTCGTCCGCGTCGAGTCCGTCGACCTCCGCCTTGAGCTGCTCGTACTCCTCCTGCGCGGCGACCGCCCGGGTCTGTGCCTCGTCGCGGGACGCGGCCAGCCGCTCGATCTCGGCGCGCGCCGAACCGGCCCGGCTGCGGGCCGCGTTCACCTGGCCCTGGAGCCGGGCGAGTCCTTCGCGGCGGTCGGCGATGGCACGGGCCACGTCCTTCAGGCGGCGCTCCTCGTCGGCCAGGCTGCGCTCCAGGTCGGCCCGGTGCGCCACGGTGTCCTCCAGCGCCCGGCTCGCCGCCTCCAGGGCGGCCTCCAGCTCGGCCTCCTGCTCCCGGATGCGGGCCGCCTCGCGCTCCATGTCCTTCGGGTCGCGGCCGCGCCGCTCCTCCCCGGGGCGGAGGTGGCGCTCTTGACCCGGGCGTCCGCCAGGCTGATGGTGCCGCGCACCCGCTCGGCGAGCTGCGAGAGCTCGTACCAGGTCTGCTGGGCGTCCCGGAGCCGGGGCGCGAGCTGCCGTACCTGCTCCTCCAGCGCCGCCTCACGCTGCTGTGCGGTGCGCAGCTCGGCCTCGGCGGTCTCCTTGCGCCGCTTGAGCTCGGCCTCGTCGGCGATCTCGGCGCGCAGCGCCTCGCGCAGGGTCACCAGGTCGTCGGCGAGCAGGCGCAGCCGGGCGTCGCGCAGATCGGCCTGGATGACGGCGGCCCGCCGGGCCACCGCGGCCTGCCGGCCGAGCGGCTTGAGCTGGCGGCGCAGCTCGTCGGTGAGGTCCTGGACGCGTGCGAGGTTCGCCTGCATCGCGTCCAGCTTCCGCAGCGCCTTCTCCTTGCGCTTGCGGTGCTTGAGGACGCCCGCGGCCTCCTCGATGAAGGCGCGGCGGCCGGTCGGGTCGGCGTGCAGCACCCCGTCGAGCTGGCCCTGCCCGACGATGACGTGCATCTCACGGCCGATGCCGGAGTCGGACAGCAGCTCCTGGATGTCCAGCAGCCGGCACGTGTCCCCGTTGATCTGGTACTCGCTGCCGCCGTTGCGGAACATGATCCGCGTGATGGTGACTTCGGCGTAGTCGATGGGCAGCGCGCCATCGGCGTTGTCGATGGTGAGCGAGACCTCGGCGCGGCCGAGCGGGGGACGGCCGGTGGTGCCGGCGAAGATGACGTCCTCCATCTTGCCGCCGCGCAGGGACTTGGCACCCTGTTCGCCCATGACCCAGGAAAGGGCGTCCACGACATTGGACTTGCCCGAGCCGTTGGGGCCGACGACGCAGGTGATCCCCGGCTCGAACCGGAGCGTCGTGGCGGAGGCGAAGGATTTGAACCCTCGCAGCGTCAGGCTCTTGAGATGCACGCCATTGGACTCTACCCGCCACCCCTCTTCCGGCACCGTCCCGTGACGGTGGCGCCGCACTCCCGTCCCGGCTTTTTCTCGGTTTCAGCAATGATCGGTTTCACCGCTGGGAGAGAGGGGCACATCAGTCGGTAAGGGTGGCTCGGAGACCACTTGGGAGACGACGAAGGGACGCCGAGGCGTCCCTTGAAGATTCTCAAGCGGCTGACGATGCAGCCCGACCGGCCCTTGGGCTGGGTCAGGCGAGCGCAGGCTCCGCCTGGGATACGTCGATGCTTTCGAGCAGCGAGTCGCCGTGGTGGTGAGCGGCGGCGGACAGTGCGTCGTTCTCGGCCTGAATCCGGACGAGCTCGGATTCAAGATCCTGGACGCGCTGCTGTAGCCGTCGCATCTCGGCGAGGACTCGGGGGTCGGAACCGCCGACGTAACCGAGAAGCGCCTTTGCCATGATGGATGGTCCTCCACACTGAGTGACCGACCGAAGCGGTGTGGGTCGTGAGGGATTTGCACCCGCGATGCTTGCCGAAATTACTACCGTGCTGCGCGGCAAACAGTTAAGGTGCGCGGGGCTTCCAGCGTCTCACCAATTGGTTTGAGGGTCAACACGATCACATGCCGACGGGGCCGCAACGGCCGAGAGCACACGGGCGGCGGACTGTGCCGACCCCTCCCCAGAGGACCCATGGCGGTCGGGGATCTTCCGTGACTCCGCAGCCTTCCACGGCGCGGCGCCGTTGGCAACCATCAGCCGATTTCTGCTCACCGTGCGCAGGGAAGGCATGGTCAGCGGGGTACCGCGGAGGGTGCCTCCGGTGAGTTGATCAACGGATTTCGAAGGTGCCGTAACCACCGCGCGGTGTGTCCCAGATCTCGGTGATTCCCTCGACTTTCCCGGGCGTGTCGCCATCCCGGAGCCATTCGAGCAGCTGTTCGCATTCCGCACGCGGGCCCTCCGCGACCACCTGCACCCGCCCGTCGGCGAGGTTGGAGGCAAAGCCGACGAGGGCCCCGATACGCAGCGCGTTGGCCCGGGTGTACCAGCGGAAGCCGACGCCCTGGACGCGGCCGCGGACCCACACGGTGAGGCGGACTCTCTCGTTCATACGCGCACGTTAACCCCACGCGCGAGCAGGCGCTAAACCATCCAATTAGCAACTGTGCACGCGCGTTGGGGCCTGAATGGCGTACAGTCCCGGCTCAACGAGACTCACCCACACGAGTGATACATGGCTCGCGCACACGAGTGACACATTTCGAGCGACTTTTGACGCCGAGAACACAAGGAAGGCAGGAGATGGGCCGCCATCGACGATCTGCCCCCGGGGCCGTGGCGCACGAGGCCATCGCAGGCCGCCACCGGGGACCGCACCGGAGCCCCCTCGCTCCGGTCCGGACCGGACTGTTGGGCGTGTCCGCCGCCGTCGCGGTCGGCGCGGTGGCGATGGCCTCCGGACTCGTTCCGGGAGACGGCTACCAATTGGGCGGGGGCAATGACTCCGCCGGACAGGTCCAGGCGGGCGGTCCCACCGACTCGGGCCTGGAGACACAGGGCTCGCAGTCCGCGGCCCCCACCGGCCGCAGCTCGATACCGCCCAGCCGCGGCGACGACCGCCCTCACGCACCCTCCACAACTCCCTCCAAGCCCCCTTCCCAGCCCTCCAGGACGCCTTCCACCACATCGCCGGAGCAGCCGGGATCCTCCGCGCCCCCCGGGCACGGCGGAAACAACGGGAACAACGGGAAGACCGGAAACAACGGGAACGGCAAGGGCGGCTCCAAGGGCGGCGGGCACGGGAAGCCGTCCCGTACGCCCACGACGAAACCGACCGCACCCGCGCCCCCGCGGAGTCGGCCGGCCCCGAGACCGCCTCGGAGACCGAGGTCCTCACCCTCGTCAACCAAGAGCGCGAGAAGGTCGGCTGCGCCCCCGTGACGGCCGACCCCAAACTCGCCCAGTTGGCCGAGGACTTCAGCGAGGACATGTCCCTGCGCCAGTTCTTCGACCACATCAGCCCCGACGGCGACAGCCCCTGGGACCGCGCCGAGAGCGCGGGCATCCTGGACCTGGGCGGGGAGAACATCGCCCGCGGCCAGTCGGACGCGCAGGCGGTCATGGATTCCTGGATGAACAGCTCGGGCCACCGCGCCAACATCCTCAACTGCTCGTTCAAGCGGCTGGGCGTCGGAACCCACTTCGGCACCGGCGGCCCCTGGTGGACCCAGGACTTCGGCTACTGAGCCCCTGAGCGGGCAACCGCAGCCCGTCACCCGCCGAGCCCGGGGCGTACCCACACGCCCCGGGCTTCGCATACGCCCGTAGCTGCATACTCACCATGCGAAAGCGCAGCCCTGGAGTCAGCGCTGAGTGCGCGTATGGTGTCTGCATGGACAGTGAACGCACTGGCGCGGCGTCCTCCACGGCGGACGCGGAGAACCTGGCCTTCGACGTGTTCGCCCGCGCCTGCCCCTCGCGCGGCACGCTGGAGCATGTCACCGGAAAATGGGGCGGCCTCATCCTGGGCGCGCTCCACGAGGGCAGCTTCCGCTTCAACGAGCTGCGGCGGCGGGTCGACGGCGTCAGCGAGAAGATGCTGTCCCAGACGCTGCACGCGCTGGAGCGCGACGGTCTGGTGCACCGCGAGGCGCAGCCGACCAACCCGCCCCGCGTGGACTACCGGCTGACCCCGCTGGGCAGCGCGGTCGCCGAGCGGCTGCTGGCCCTGATCTATCTCGTCGAGGACCGGATGCCCGAGGTGCTGAGCGCGCAGGAGCGCTACGACACCGTGCGCGCCGACAGCGGCGAGGCGGCCGGGCGGGACGCCGGGCGGGCCACGATGGCCGGGCGCGGCGGGCGCTGACAGCGCGGGCAGAAGTAGCTGGAGCGGTTCATCCAGGGGCGGCGGCGCATCGCGGTGCCGCAGCGACGGCACGGCTCGTCCTCGCGGCCGTACGCGTCCAGGGAGCGCTCGAAGTACCCGGACTCGCCGTTCACATTGACGTAGAGGCTGTCGAAGCTGGTGCCGCCGACGGCCAGCGCCGCGGTCATCACCTCGCGCACATGGCCGAGGAGTTCGGCGGCGCGCGGGCGGGCGAGGGTCGCGGTCGGTCGGTCGTAGTGCAGCCGGGCGCGCCACAGCGCCTCGTCGGCGTAGATGTTGCCGACCCCGCTGATCAGCGACTGGTCCAGCAGGGCGCGCTTGATCGTGGTGCGGCGGCGGCGCAGCGCGGTGTGGAAGGCCGCCTCGTCGAAGGCGGGGTCCAGCGGGTCGCGGGCGATGTGCGCGATGGCGTCCGGCAGCCCCTCCAGGTCGCCGGGGACGGTGTCGTGCAGCGAGAGCCCGCCGAAGGTGCGCTGGTCGACGAAGCGCAGCTCGGTGCCCGCGTTGTCGTCGAAGCGGACCCGGATACGCAGATGCTTCTCGTCGGGGGCCTCGGCCGGCTGGACCAGCAGCTGCCCGCTCATCCCGAGATGGGCCAGGATCGACTCGGCGGCGGCGTCATCGTCGAACGGCAGCCACAGGTACTTGCCGCGGCGGCGGACGATCCCGGTGCGGCGGCCCCTGAGCCGGGCCGCGAAGTCCTCCGCGCCGCCGAGGTGGCGACGGACCGCGCGCGGATGCAGCACCTGGACGTCGGCGACCGTACGGCCGCTGACCCAGCGCTCCAGTCCGCGGCGGACCACCTCGACCTCGGGCAGCTCGGGCAACGGGGGCCTCCTTGGCCTTGAGCCCTCACCGCCCCCGGGCGGAACGACCGGGCGGGCCGTCCGCCACGGGGGCGGTGAGAGGTGTTACGGACATGACGGACGGTACGGGGAAGGGCGATCAGCGTGCCGAGGAGGCCGTGTCGGCGGCGGCTCCACCGTCGGCCGCCGTGGTGGCGGTTCCGGCGTCGGCCGCCTTGGCCTTCGCCTGAGCCTCGTCGGCAGCCGCGCGAATCGCGCGCCAGGCGGCCTCGGCCGCCTGCTGCTCGGCTTCCTTCTTGCTGCGGCCGGTGCCGGTGCCGTACGCGACACCACCGACGCGGGCAGCAGCCGTGAAGGTCTTCTCGTGGTCGGGACCCGTCTCGGAGACCAGGTACTCCGGGACCCCGAGCCCCTCGGTGGCGGTCAGCTCCTGGAGGCTGGTCTTCCAGTCCAGGCCGGCGCCGAGGTTCGAGGACTTCTCGATCAGCGGGTCGAAGAGCCGGTGCACCAGCTCAGCGGCAGCGTCGAGCCCCCGGTCGAGATAGACCGCGCCGATCACCGCTTCAAGGGTGTCGGCGAGGATGGAAGCCTTGTCCCTGCCCCCGGTGCCCTCTTCGCCCCGGCCGAGCCGGATGAAGGCGCCGAGGTCCAGACCGCGGCCCACTTCAGCGAGCGCGCGCGAGTTCACCACCGCGGCCCGCAGCTTGGCCAGCTGGCCCTCGGGCAGGTCGGGGTGGATGCGGTACAGCGTGTCGGTGACCACCAGGCCGAGCACGGAATCCCCGAGGAATTCCAGCCGCTCGTTGGTGGGCAGCCCGCCGTTCTCGTACGCGAAGGAGCGGTGGGTCAGCGCACGCACCAGAAGGGCGGACTCGAGCTGGTACCCGAGCCGCCCTTCCAGGATCGTGTGAGACGAGGCCGTGTCCGCCTGGGACGCTTCACCGCGCTTACGCGGGGGCGTAGTGGCGTCTGACATAGAGCCTGTCACCCGCCGATCAGACCTCGAGGACCTGGCGGCGGTTGTAGGTGCCGCAGCTCGGGCACGCGATGTGCTGCTGCTTCGGCTCGTGGCAGCGCTCGCACGCCACCAGGGTGGGGACCGCAGCCTTCCACTGCGACCGGCGGTGGCGCGTGTTGCTGCGCGACATCTTCCGCTTCGGAACAGCCACGGCTACTTCTCCTGTGGGTCATCCCCGCGCTCGCGGGGTGCGTTGTCCTTCTCGCCGTCCCTCATGGTCTCGGCGAGTCCCTGCAGTGCCGCCCAACGGATGTCGGCGGCATCGTGGTGGTGGTCGGGGTCGTCCGCGAGACGGGCGCCGCATTCGGCACACAGCCCCGGGCAGTCCTCCCGGCACACCGGCTGCAGCGGCAGTGCGAGCACCACCGCGTCACGCAGCACGGGCTCGAGGTCGAACAGGTCGGCCTCGAGGAAGAGCCTGTCCTCCTCCTCGGCGTCGTCGCCGGTATCCGCGTCGCGGCTCCGGTCGTCGGCGTCGGGGTAGGAGTACATCTCCTGGAAATCCGCTTCGAGCTCTCGCTCCAGCGGCTCCAGACACCTTACGCACTCCCCCGTCAGCGGTGCACGGGCGGTGCCTGTGACAAGCACCCCTTCCATGACCGACTCCAGGCGGAGGTCCAGCTCGACGGTCGCGCCTTCCGGCACCCCGATGACCTCGATGCCGAGGTCCTTCGGCGCCGCCACGGAACGGGAGATCCTTTTCAGCGCACCAGGACGACGGCCCAGCTCGCGCGTGTCGAACACGAGAGGGGCACGGTGGTCGAGGCGGGCGTTCAGGGCTTCCTGCTTTCTACGCTGCGGCGGGCCACCCGATCATTCGCACGAAACGGGCAGCCGAGATCGCGGACGTACACGCGACCGAAGAGCCAGGATACTGGACAGGCCGCCGTAGACCCAATCCGCCCGGTGGAGGCGGAGTTCTGGCGGCCCGGGACGTACGGGGACCTAGCGACCCTGTTCGTACTGGCGGAGCTGATCGAGGTCGATCATGCTCGTGTCGAACAGGCTGGTCTCGTCGAGCGCGGCGTCCGACTGCTGCTGCTGATGGTGCTGCGGCGGCTGCTGGGGCTGCTGGGGCACATAGCCCGCGTTCGGGTCGTAGCCCTGGGCCTGGGCCTGCTGCTGCCAGGCGTAGGCGTCCTGCTGATAGCCGCCCTGCACGGCGTACGGGTCCTGCTGCTGCGGGACGTACGCCTGCTGGTCCTGCTGCGGTACGTAAGCCTGCTGCTGGTAGCCGTAGGCGTCCTGCTGCTGATAGCCCGCGGTGGCGGCGTAGTACGCGGCGTCGGCGGCCGCCTGATCCGGCTGGGCCACGGGCTGGGCCACGGTCGCCTGGGACTGGGCGAGGTCCGCCAGATAGTCGTCGTCGGTGGTCCGCAGGGCCATGCCGGCCTCGTCCTGGGCCGCCATATGGGCGCCGAGCTCATCGGCGGGCCGGGCCCCGAGCAGCTTCTGGCGGCCCCGGCCGACCGCCTCCAGGGTCTTGGAGAGGACCGCCGAGACGGCCCCCAGCTTGGTGTCCACGTACTCGTCGGCGCGCTGCCGCAGGGTCGCCGGGTCGGCGCTGCGCTCCGGGCCCTCGTCGGACTGCTCGAAGCCGTCCTCGGCGCCGGGGGCACGGCCGAGGAGCTTCTCCCGGCCGCGGCCCACCGAGCCGATGGTCTTGGTGAGCACGACCTCGAAGTTGGCCAGCTTGCTGTCCACGTAGTCGTCGGCCTCGGCCCGGATCTCCTCGGCCTCCCGGCGGGCCTCGGTGAGGATCCGGTCGGCCTCCTCCTGGGACTTCCGCACCATCTCCGTGTCCGAGATCAGCGAGGCGCCCTGGGCGTGCGCGGACTCGATGATCCGCCCGGCCTCCCGGCGGGCCTCCTCCACCATCTGGTCCCGGCCGCCGATCAGCTCCTGGGCGTGGGCCAGGGAGTCCGGGAGTGCCGCGCGCACCTCTTCGAGCATGGCGAGCAGCTCGGCGCGGTTGATCACGCACGAGGCCGACATGGGCATGGACCGGGCGCCGCCGACGGTATCGACGATCTCGTCGAGCTTCTTCTGCACGTCCACTGTGGGTGCTCGCAGACTGTCTGGATGCGGATGGGAACGGAGAACGAACGGGACGACTGTACGGCGAGCGGACCGCTCCCGGACAGCCGCTGACGTCCCGTCAGCCGTTACTTCCGGCCGAGCCGCTCGGAGAGCGATTCCAGCACCACCGGGGGCACCAGGTGGGAGACGTCGCCGCCCCAGGCCGCGACCTCCTTGACCAGGCTGGAGGAGAGGAAGCTGTAGGTGGGGTTGGTGGGCACGAACAGCGTCTCCACGCCGGAGAGGCCGTTGTTCATCTGGGCCATCTGCAGCTCGTAGTCGAAGTCGCTGACGGCTCGCAGCCCCTTGACGATCGCGGGGATGTCCCGCTGCTTGCAGAAGTCGACCAGAAGTCCATGGAACGCCTCTACCTTGACGTTTCCGTACTCCTCGGTGGTCTGGCGGAGGAGATCGATCCGCTCCTCCACCGTGAACAGGCCCTGCTTCGACTTGTTGATCATCACGGCGACGTGCACGACGTCATAGAGCTTGGAGGCACGGCCGATGATGTCGAGGTGTCCATTGGTGACGGGGTCGAACGACCCCGGGCAGACTGCGCGGCGCAACGGAAGTTCCTCGCTCTCGGATCCGGTCATGACGCGTTCTCGCACGTCGAGGCGGCGCGACCGTACCAAAGCGTGCCCTCGCCGTAGCGACGGGCCCGTAGCCCCTCGAATCCGGCAGGCCACACGAACTCCCCACCTCGTGTGCTCCGCTCAACGGTGGCCAGCGCGTCCGCCGCTAGCCAGCCATTCCCCAGGAGTGTGAGGAGGATCTCGCGGAGTTCGGCGTCGGTGACGGCGTACGGCGGGTCCAGAAAAACGACGTCGTACGGGCCGGTGACGGGGGCCTGTCCGGTGATGGTCTGTTCGGCCTTGCCGGTGCGCAGCTCCGCGCCGGGCAGACCGAGCGCCCGGACGTTCTGACGGATCGTGCGGGCCGCCCGCGGGTCGGACTCGACCAGCAGCACATGGACGGCGCCGCGGGACAGCGCCTCCAGGCCGACCGCGCCGGAGCCGCCGTACAGGTCGAGGACGCGGGCTCCGTCCAGCGAGCCGAGCAGCGACTCCCAGGTGGAGAACAGGCCCTCGCGCGCCCGGTCCGAAGTGGGTCGGGTGCCGTTTCCCGGCGGCACGGCCAGGCGGCGTCCGCCGGCCGCTCCGGCGATCACGCGGGTCATGGGTGTTGGCAGTCCTTCGCGGTGGTCGGGGCCGCGGCGCACCACGCCCGTCCGGGCGGGGCCGCCGCACCTCCACGATATGGCGTACGGCGGCGGGCGGTGGCCGCGCGCTCGGATCGCGGGGCCCGGCCCCGCACCCGGCGCCCGTCCCGGCCCCTGTCTCAGCCTCTGTCTCAGCCTCTGTCCCAGCTCGTGTCTCAGCCCTTGTCGAGGTACTCCTCGCGCTCCTTGTCCAGCAGGGCGTCCAGCGCGGTGCGCAGCTCCGGATATCCGGCCAGCTCCGGGTCGTCGGCGACGATCGCGGCCGCCTCCTCCCGGGCCGCCGCGATGACCTCCTCGTCGTCGATGACGGCGAGGACCCGCAGCGAGGAGCGGACCCCGGACTGGGCCTGGCCGAGCACATCGCCCTCCCGGCGCTGCTCCAGGTCGATCCGGGACAGCTCGAAGCCGTCGAGCGTGGCCGCGACCGCGCCCAGCCGCGCCCGGGCGGGGCTGGCCTCGGGCATGTCGGTCACCAGCAGACAGAGCCCGGCGGCCGAGCCACGGCCGACACGGCCGCGCAGCTGGTGCAGCTGGGAGACGCCGAACCGGTCGGCGTCCATGATCACCATGGCGGTGGCGTTGGGGACGTTGACACCGACCTCGATGACGGTCGTGGCGACCAGCACGTCCACCTCGCCCGCGGCGAAGCGGCGCATCACGTCGTCCTTGGCCTCGGGCTGCATCCGCCCGTGCAGCACCTCCACCCGCAGATCGCTCAGCGGCCCCTTGGTGAGCTGCTCGGCGACCTCGACGACGGCCAGCGGCGGGCGCTTCTCGGCCTCGTCCTCGGGGGACGGGCTCGCGGCGCCCTTGGACGCGTCCCCCTCGTCGCCGGCGTCGTCCCCGATCCGCGGGCACACCACATACCCCTGGTGCCCGGCGGCCACCTCCTCGCGCACCCGCTCCCAGGCGCGGGTCAGGAAGTGCGGCTTGTCCTTGGCGGGCACCACATGGGAGGCGATCGGGGAGCGGCCCGAGGGCAGCTGGTCCAGGACGGAGGTCTCCAGGTCGCCGAAGACGGTCATGGCGACGGTGCGCGGGATCGGGGTGGCCGTCATCACCAGCAGATGCGGGGGCTGCTTGCCCTTGGAGCGCAGGGCGTCGCGCTGCTCGACCCCGAAGCGGTGCTGCTCGTCGACGACGACCAGCCCCAGGTCGTGGAACTGGACCTTGTCCTCGATCAGGGCGTGGGTGCCGATCACGATCCCGGCCTCGCCGGTGACCAGGTCCAGCAGCGCCTGACGGCGGGCCGCGGCGCCCATGGAACCGGTGAGCAGCACCACCTTGGTGCCCTGCTCCGCACCGCCGAGCATGCCTCCCTCGGCCAGCTCCCCCATCATCTCGGTGATCGAGCGGTGGTGCTGCTGGGCGAGCACCTCGGTGGGCGCGAGCATCGCCGCCTGTCCCCCGGCGTCCACGACGCCGAGCATCGCGCGCAGCGCGACCATGGTCTTGCCCGAGCCGACCTCGCCCTGGAGCAGCCGGTGCATGGGGTGGTCGGTGGCCAGGTCGGCGAAGATCTCCTCGCTGACCCGGCGCTGGCCCTCGGTGAGGGTGAACGGCAGCCGGGCGTCGAAGGCCGTCAGCAGCCCGTCCGGAACGGGCTTGCGGGGCGCCGCGGGCAGTTGGGCATCGGCCCGGCGCCGCCGGGCGAGCGCCACCTGCAGGACGAACGCCTCGTCCCACTTCAGGCGGTCCCGGGCCATCGCGATATCGGTCTTGGTGGCCGGTCGGTGGATCTTGCGCAGCGCCTCGGGGAGCGTGGCCAGCCCCCGGCCCTCGCGGAGGCTGTCGGGCAGCGGGTCGATGAGCCCGGCCAGCGCGGCCTCCTCGTGGCCGGCCGGGCCCAGCACGGTGTCGATGGCCTGCTGGATCTGCCAGGACTCCATCTGCTTGCACGCCGGGTACAGCGGCAATAGCTGATGGGCGAACGCCTCCACGGCCTCCGCGCCGCTCTCCGCGCCCAGCGTCTTGAACTCCGGGTGGGCCAGCTGCCGCTTGCGGTTGAAGACCGAGACCTTCCCGGCGAACATCGCGCGGGTGCCGGGCTGCAGCTCCGAGCGCGGCTTGTGGACACCCTTGCCGAAGAAGACCAGCTGGAGACGGCCGCTGCCGTCGGTGATGGTGACCTCCAGCCGGCGGCCCCGGCCGCCATTGAACGTATGCACCCGGGCGTCGGCGACCTGCGCCACCACGGTCACATGCTCGTCCAGGGGCAGGTCGGACAGCCGGGTCAGCTCACCGCGCTCCGCGTACCGCCGCGGGTAGTGGTGCAGCAGATCGCCGACGGTGTGCAGGTCGAGATGGTCGGCCATCACCTTCGCGGTGTTGCCGCCCAGGACCTTCTTCAGTGGTTCATCCAGCACGGGCACGCGTCCATTGCACACCACGGGAGTGACAAAGCGGGTGACGAGCGGGGTGATTCAGCGTCCGGCCGCCGGTCTCATTCGATGCCTATGATCAGCGGCGCGGTGGGCTGACCGCCGTGGTAGACGACCGTGTCGACGGCGAAGTGCCCCTCCCGAACATGGCGCTCCAGCCGTTCGGCGACCTCGTCCGGCAGGCCCGCGCCGAGCACCAGGGTGACCATTTCGCCGCCCGAGGCCAGCATCCGGTCCAGCACCGTCTCGGCGGTCGCGGCCAGCTCCGAGCCGATCACCGCCACATCGCCGTCGATCATGCCCAGGACGTCCCCGGCCTGGCACACCCCGGCCATGGTCCAGGACTGGCGCTCGGCGACGGCCAGTTCCGCGTAGCGGGTGGCGCCCGCGGCCGAGGTCATGGCGACCACGTCCTCGTCGAAGCTGCGGGCCGGCTCGTGGACGGCGAGGGCGGCGATGCCCTGGACGGCGGAGCGGGTGGGGATCACCGCGACCCGTACGCCCTCGGCACGGGCCTGGGCCGCGGCCGCGGCGGCCGGGTGGCGCAGCTCGGTGTCGTTCGGCAGCAGCACGACCTCCCGGGCGCCGGCCCGGCGGACCGCGTCGACCAGTTCACCGCTGCCGGGCGGCTCCCCGGGGCGGGTGGCGACCGCGGTCGCGCCCGCCTCGGCGCACAGCGCGGCCAGCCCGTCCCCGGGGACGACTGCGACCACGGCACGGCCGGTGCGCTCGGTACGCGGGCCGCCGGTGGGGCCCTTGGCACCGGGCTGGTCCGGCAGAACGACGACCGGGCCCGGCCGTTCCGGGCCGTCGGCGCCCGCCTTACGGGCGGCGGCGCCGTCGAAGTGGGTGATCCGGATGCGGTACGGGCGCCCGGCCTGGACGCCCGCCTCCACGGCCGCCCCCGCGTCGTCCACATGGACGTGCACATTCCACAGGCCGTCGCCGCCGACGATCACCAAGGAGTCGCCGAGGGCGTCCAGTCGCTCCCTCAGGGCGGCCATGGCCATGTCCCCGGCCTCCAGGAGGTAGATCACCTCGAAGGCGGGCCCACCGTTCGCGGCGTCGTCGGCGGGACAGCCCACGGGGTCCTGCCCAGACGTCCCGGTGGGCGCCAGGGCGTCACGCGTCGGGCCCTCACCGCGGGAGCGGACGGGCCCGAGCGCCGCGGGTGCCTCGCCCGACAGGGCCTCGGCGAGCCCGCCCAGGACTGTCACCAGGCCGTAGCCGCCCGCGTCGACCACCCCCGCGCGGGCGAGGACGTCGAGCTGGCCGGGGGTGGCCTGGAGCGCCGTGCGGGCGCTCTCGTAGGCGGCGCGGGCCACCGTGGCCGCGTCGCCGGTGGCGCACTCCGCCGCGCCCTCCGCGGCGGCCACGGCGACCGTAAGGACGGTGCCTTCCACGGGGTGGGCGACGGCCAGGTAGGCGAGGTCGGCCGCGCGCCGCAGCGCCAGCCGCAGCCCGTCCGCCTCGTCTGTGCCCGGGTCCCCCTGCGCCGAGCCGTCGGCCAGGACGTCCGCCATACCGCGCAGCAGCTGCGCCAGGATCGTGCCGGAGTTGCCCCGCGCGCCGATCAGGGCGCCATGGGCCATGGCGCGCACCACATCGGCGAGGGTGGGGCGGGAGGCGGCGGCGGAGGCGGCATGGCCGTCGAAGGCGGCGTCGACGGCCCGGGCGGCGGACTCGACGGTCAGATACAGATTGGTGCCGGTGTCCCCGTCCGCGACCGGATAGACGTTGATCGCGTCGATCTCCGCGCGGGCCCGGCCCAGCGCGTCCAGCGCGAGCCCGCACCAGGTCCGTACCGCATCGGCGTCGAGCGTGTGCGGCACGTAACGTCCTCCTCGGAGGCTGCTGGGGCGGGGGCGGGCATCGCGTCACCGCAGGGTAGTCGCCGCCCTCGGCGGGTGCCGGGCCAGCCATGATAGTTTCGTTGTACGGGAGTGGCCGTTGTATGCTGCTCCGGTTGCCCGATGCGAATCGGGCCATTCCCCCAGGCGCCGCCGATCCACCGCGATCCAGGCAACGTCCGGGGCATCCGTTCAGTGTCCTGTCTCCTCGCGGGAAGCGAGGGTGACCCGTCTTTGGAGTAACCCGTGGCTGCCAACTGCGACGTCTGCGGCAAGGGGCCGGGCTTCGGCAACAACATCTCGCACTCGCACCGCCGCACCCGCCGTCGTTGGAACCCCAACATCCAGACGGTGCGCGCTGTGGTCGGTCGTACCCCGAAGCGGCTCAACGTCTGCACCTCGTGCATCAAGGCCGGCAAGGTTTCGCGCTAGTCGTCTAGTCGCACGACCTCCCCGCGCGAGCGGGAACCGGTACGCCGAGGCCGGTCCACCATGGATGTGGACCGGCCTTTTCGCGTGCCCTTGGGCACGCGCTCAGTCAGTTCCCTCCCGCAACCACCCGTGGTCGACCGGGCCGATGCCCGCGCCCAGGGGGAAGCCCGCCGCGATGGCGCCCGTGACGTAGTCCTTGGCCGCCGTGACGGCCTGAGGGACCTCGTAGCCGCCCGCCAGATACGTGGCGATCGCCGCGGCGAGGGTGCATCCCGTGCCGTGCGTATGGCGGTTGTCGTGGCGGGGCGCCCGCAGCCAGTGCTCCTCGGTGCCGTCGGTGAGCAGATCCACCGCCTCGCCGCCGGGCAGATGGCCGCCCTTGATCAGCGCCCACCGCGGGCCGTGGCCCAGCAGCGCCCCGGCCGCCCGCCGCTGATCGTTCTCCGACTCCACCCGGACGCCGGTGAGCTGAGCCACCTCGTCCAGGTTGGGCGTGGCGACGGTCGCGGTCGGCAGCAGCTTCGTACGGACCGCGTCGAGCGCCTCGGTGGCCAGCAGCGGGTCACCGTGCTTGGAGACCCCGACCGGATCGACGACCACCGGCGCGGGCAGATCGGCGAGCAGCGCGGCGACGGTCTCGACCAGTTCGGCGGTCGCCAGCATGCCGGTCTTGACCGCCTGGACGCCGATATCGTCGGCCACGCTGCGGAACTGGGCCCGTACGGCCTCGGCGGGCAGCTCCCAGGCGCCCTGGACGCCCAGGGAGTTCTGCGCCGTCACCGCGGTGATCACGCTCATGCCATGGGCGCCCAGGGCCAGCATGGTCTTCAGATCGGCCTGGATACCCGCACCGCCACCGGAGTCCGATCCGGCGACGGTGAGGACGCGCACGGGCGCCGAGCCGTCATGGGAGGGGCGGGGGATACGAGGAGGCAGGACCATGGGGCCGAATCTACTCGCCGCCCCCACGCCCCGAGATCCCCCTCGGCGCCCTAACCGCCGACTCTGCTCCCTCACCGACGACTCAACGCCCTTACGGCGGACTCGGCGCCCTTACGGCGAACTCGACGCTCTTACCGCCGACGCGGCTCCCATCCCGTCACTCGGCATCCTCGCCGTCGCCGAAGTGGTCCCAGCCCCCATGGGCCCAGGGGGCTCCGTCCACCGTCACCTGGGGCAGCGCCGAGGGGTTCAGCACCTCGCCGATCACCTTCCAGCGGGCCGGCAGCTTGGCGTCGGGCGGGAAGGTGGCCACGATCGCGTGGTCCTCTCCCCCGCTGAGCACCCACTGCAGCGGATCGACGCCCACCGCCTGACCGATGTCCGACATCTGCGAGGGGATGTCGATGTCCCCCGAGCGCAAATCGATACGGACCTTGCTGGCCTCCGCGATATGTCCGAGGTCGGCCACCAGGCCGTCGCTCACATCGGTCATGGCGGTCGCGCCGAGCCCGGCGGCGGCGGGACCGGCGTGGTACGGCGGCTCCGGCCGGCGGTGCGCCTCGACGAAGGCCCGCGGCGAGCGGAAGCCGCGTGAGAGCACCGCGTGTCCGGCCGCCGACCAGCCCAGCCACCCGGTGACGGCGACAACGTCGCCGGGCTGGGCACCGGATCGGGTGACCGGCTCGTGGTTGCGCAGATCGCCCAGGGCGGTGATGGCCACGGTGATGGTGTCCCCGCGCACCACATCGCCGCCGACCACCGCCGCGCCCGCGACCTGGCATTCGTCGCGGATGCCGTCCATCAGCTCGGTCGGCCAGGTCACCGGCAGATCGGCGGGGACCACCAGGCCGAGCAGCAGCGCGGTCGGCACCGCGCCCATGGCCGCGATGTCGGCCAGGTTCTGGGCCGCGGCCTTACGGCCGACGTCATAAGCGGTGGACCAGTCCCTGCGGAAGTGCCTGCCCTCCAGCAGGACATCCGTACTGGCCACGACCCTCCGGTCGGGTGCGGCCACGACCGCGGCATCGTCACCGGGCCCCAACCTCACCGCCGGGGTGGTGGTGAGCCGGGAGGTGAGCTCTCTGATAAGCCCGAACTCCCCCAACTCGCCCACGGTGCCCTTCATCCCATCGCCCCTTCGTGCTCGTGGCCGCTTGCCCACCACGCCGCGCTCCCCGCGCGGGTCTCCCCGCGCCGTATGGCGACGCGGTACCGTGGCGTCCCTTCTCCCCACATGATCCTCGTAGCCGCCCTGGAGGTTCCGTGGTACAGGCGTACATCCTGATCCAAACCGAGGTCGGCAAGGCCTCGACCGTGGCCGACGTCATCGCCAAGCTCCCCGGGGTGATACAGGCGGAGGACGTCACGGGCCCTTACGACGTGATCGTCCGCGCCCAGGCCGATACGGTCGATGAGCTCGGCCGCATGGTGGTCGCGAAAGTCCAGCAAGTCGAAGGGATCACTCGAACCCTGACCTGCCCGGTCGTCCATCTCTAGCTCCCCCGTATGCTCGGCCGGTGAATTGCGCACACCGTAGTCTCGCCCAACGGCTCGTTCCGCTGTCCGCCACCATGGCGCTGGCCCTGGTGTCGATGGCCGGTTGCACCTTCACCGGGGATTCCGACGACAGTGTGGCGCTCGCGGTTCCCACGCCGTCCGCACAGGCTGCGGCGATGTGCCGTGCGCTCCACAAGGAACTGCCCACCACCGTGAACGGGCTGAAGCGGGGCACCGCCGAGCCCGCCTCGGACTACACAGCCGTGTGGGGGGACCCCGCCGTGCAGCTGCGCTGCGGGGTCCCCCGGCCGGAGGCCATGGGCTCCACGACCGAGTCGGCCGGGGTGAACGGCGTCGAGTGGCTGCCGGAGAAGCGAAAAGACGGCTACCGCTTCACCACCGTACTTCGCCGGGCGTATGTCGAGGTGACCGTGCCCGGGAAGTACGCCCCCGAGGTCAACGCCCTGCTCGACCTCGCCAAGGCCGTCAAGAAGACGGTGCCCAAGGGCGTGGCCTAGGGGCCTGGGCCCTAGCGCAGCCCGGTCGAGCGGCGCAGCGCGGCCTGCAGCAGCCGGTCCACCAGCTCGGGGTAGCTCACACCGCTCTCCTGCCACATGCGCGGGTACATCGAGATCGGGGTGAAACCGGGCATGGTGTTGATCTCGTTGATCACGAACTCGCCGCTGTCCAGCAGGAAGAAGTCGGCCCTGACCAGCCCCTCGCAGGAGGCCGCCTCGAAGGCGGCCACCGCGAGCTCCTGGACCCGCCGGGTCTGCTCCTCGGTGAGCGGCGCCGGCACGATACCGGCCGCCGAGTCGATGTACTTCGCCTCGAAGTCGTAGAAGGAGTGGGAGGAGACCGGCGGGATCTCGGCGGGCAGGCTGGCGCGCGGCCCGTCCTCGTACTCCAGCACTCCGCATTCGATCTCGCGGCCGCGCAGCAGCGCCTCCACGATGACCTTCGGGTCGTGGCGCCGGGCCTCCTCGATGGCCTCGTCCAGATCCGCCGGGTCCTCGACCTTGGTGATGCCGATGGACGAGCCGGCCCGCGCGGGCTTCACGAAGAGCGGCCAGCCGTGCTCCGCGGCGAACTCCACGATCCTGCGGCGGGCGGCGGAAGGTTCCTGCTGCCACTCGCGGGGGCGGATCACCTCGTACGGGCCGACGGGCAGCCCGAAGGAGACGAACACCCGCTTCATGTACTCCTTGTCCATGCCCACGGCGGAGGCGAGCACTCCGGCGCCCACATACGGCACCCCGGACAGCTCCAGCAGCCCCTGGAGGGTGCCGTCCTCGCCGTACGGGCCGTGCAGCATGGGGAAGACGACATCGACGTCGCCCAATGCCTTGGGCACCGACCCCGGCTCGCTGTAGACGACCTCGCGGTTCCCCGGGTCGACCGGGAGGACGACCGAACCCTCGCCGGATTCGGCGAGCCGTTCGACGCTGGGCAGCTCGCGGTTGGCGATGGCCATCCGCTCGGGCTCGTCGGCGGTCAGCGCCCAACGGCCGTCAGCGGTGATGCCGATCGGCAGCACGTCGTACTTCTCGCGGTCGATGGCGCGCAGCACGGCGCCCGCGGTGACCACCGAGATGGCGTGCTCGGAGCTGCGGCCGCCGAAGACGACGGCGACGCGCGGCTTGTGCCGCTCGCCTCCGGAAGAAGCCGGGACAGGGCCTGAGGAAGGGGTCTGGCTGCTCATATCGCGTTGAGGTTACCTTGCGGTCCGCGCGGCGTCAGTGCCGCTCGGCCTTGGCGCTGCGGGACATCAGCTCTTTGAGTGCGACAAGCGGCTGTTTGCCGTCGTGCACGATCTCGACGACCGTCTCGGTGATGGGCATGTCGACGTCGAAGCGGCGGGCGAGATCCAGCACGGACTCGCACGACTTGACGCCCTCCGCGGTCTGCTTGGTGACCGCGATGGTCTCCTCCAGTGTCATCCCGCGCCCCAGGTTGGTGCCGAAGGTGTGGTTGCGGGAGAGCGGGGAGGAGCAGGTGGCGACGAGGTCGCCCATGCCCGCCAGGCCCGCGAAGGTGTGCGCGTCGGCGCCCATCGCCAGGCCCAGCCGGGTCGTTTCGGCGAGGCCGCGGGTGATGAGCGACGCCTTGGTGTTGTCACCGAGCCCCATGCCGTCGGCGATGCCCACGGCCAGCGCGATGACGTTCTTCACCGCGCCGCCCAGCTCGCAGCCGACCACATCGGTGTTGGTGTACGGGCGGAAGTACGCGGTGTGGCAGGCGGTCTGGAGGCGGCGGGCCACGCTCTCGTCGGGGCAGGCCACCACGGAGGCGGCGGGCTGCCGGGCGGCGATCTCCTTGGCCAGGTTGGGCCCGGTGAGCACCGCGACGCGCTCCGCGGGCGCCTTGGCGACCTCCTGGACGACCTCGCTCATCCGCTTGGCCGTGCCGAGTTCGACGCCCTTCATCAGCGAGACCAGCACGGTGTCGGCGGCCAGCAGCGGGGCCCATTCGGAGAGGTTGCCGCGCAGCGTCTGGGAGGGCACGGAGAAGACGGTGAACTCCGCGCCGGCCGCGGCCTCGGCCGGGTCGGTGGTGGCCCGCACGCCGTCGGGCAGCCGCACCCCGGGGAAGTAGTCGGGATTGGTGCGGCCGGTGTTGATGGCCTCGACGACACCGGACCGGCGGCCCCACAGCGTCACCTCGCAGCCGGCGTCGGCGAGCACCATCGCGAAGGCGGTGCCCCAGGAGCCGGTGCCGAAGACGGCGCAGCGCGTCACTTGCTCTCCTCATCGGCCAGCGGGAGCGGCGGGCCGTCGGTGCTGGTGCTGGTGCTGGTGGGCCGGTCGTGCCGGTGAACGGGCGCCGGCTCTCCGCGCACCTCGGAGAGGAGGTCGGTGATGGCGTCCATGATGACGTCGGTGGCCGCCCGGAGGACCTCCGCGGTGGGCTCCTGGCCGTAGAACCCGGACAGGTCCACCGGCGGGCCGGCGAGCACCTTGAGGGTCTTGCGCGGGAAGAGACGGACCCGCTTCTCCTTGGCGTACGGCGGCACGGCCTCGTTGGCGCCCCACTGGGCGACGGGGATCACCGGGGCCTTGGTGAGCAGCGCGACCCGCGCCGCGCCGGTCTTTCCGCGCATCGGCCACATGTCGGGGTCGCGGGTCAGGGTGCCCTCGGGGTAGAAGGCCACGCACTCGCCCTTGTTGATGGCGTCCACGGCGGCCCGGAAGGCGTTGGCGGCGTCGGTGGACTCGCGGTAGACGGGGATCTGACCGGTGCCGCGGAGCATGGAGCCCATGAAGCCGCCCCTGAAGAGGGCGGCCTTGGCGAGGAAGCGCGGCACTCTTCCGGTGTTGTACTGGAAGTGCGCGTAGGAGAGGGGGTCGAGATACGAGTTGTGATTGATCGCGGTGATAAATCCACCGTCGGCGGGAATGTGCTCCATTCCGTGCCAGTCCCGCTTGAACAGAACCACCAGCGGCGGTTTGCACAAGACCGCTGCCATGCGGTACCAGAAGCCGATTCTGCGGCCGGACACTCGGAACATCCTCTCTTGGACCCTGCTGACCTGCTGGCTTGCTGTCGTCCCCTGCAGCCGCACAAGTGTCGCTCCAGGCACCCTGTCTGTCGAGAACACCGTAACCCCGCACGTCTTCGGCGAGCCGGGCAGCAGGTCAGAATGAGGCCCGTGGGAAGAAACGGAGCCCCTGTGACCTGGACCCTCGTGGTGCCGCTGAAGCCCTTGTCACGGGCCAAGACCAGGCTCTCCGACGCCGCCGGTGACGGCCTCCGGGCCTCGCTCGCGCTCGCGTTCGCTCAGGACACGGTGGGCGCTGCGCTGGCGAGCCGCTGGGTGCGAGGGGTGACCGTCGTCACCGACGACCCGCTCGCCGGACGTGAGCTGTCCGCCCTCGGCGCCCGGATCCTGCCCGACTCCCCGGGGCGCGGGCTGAACGCGGCGCTGGCGCACGGCGCCCTCGCGGTCCGCGGGGAGCGCCCGGGGGCCGCCGTGGCGGCGATGAACGCCGATCTCCCGGCGCTGCGGACCGTCGAGCTCGACCTGGTACTCGAGGCCGCGTCCGGCTTCTCACGCGCCTTTCTGGCGGATGCCGCGGGGGTGGGCACGACCCTCCTCTCGGCGGCGCCCGGTGCCGATCTGGCGCCTGCCTTCGGGGGCCCCTCACGGGCCCGGCACCGGGCGTCGGGCGCGCGGGAGATCGAGCTGGCGGGGGTGGACTCGGTGCGGCGCGACGTGGACACGGCCGGGGATCTGCGCGCGGCGGTGGCCCTGGGCGTGGGCGACCACACCAGGGCTAGGCTGGCGGACATGCAGGGAACCGCCTATACGTACGACCCCGAGACCCGCGCCGGCAGTGTGCTGCTCGACGACGGCACCCCGCTGCCGTTCGACACCGCGGCCTTCGACGCCGGGGGGCTGCGGATGCTGCGCCCGGGCCAGCGGGTGCGGATCGAGGTGGAGGGCGAGGGCGAGCAGCGCCGGGTCGTCTTCGTCACGCTGCAGACGTTCTGAGCACCGCAGACAGCACCGCAGACAGCACCGCGGGCCGGGCTCCCTCGGGGAGCCCGGCCCGGCGCGTGAACAGTGCGGCGCCCGTGCGCCGCCGGCTAGCGCTTCCTGGCGGTGGTCTTCTTCGTGGTGGTTTTACGGGCGCTCGTCTTGCGCGCCGGGGCCTTCTTCGCGGCGGCCTTGGCGGGCGCCTTCTTGGCAGTCGCCTTCTTGGCGGGGGCCTTCTTGGCGGCGGCCTTGGCCGGGGCCTTCTTGGCCGTCGTCTTCTTCGCAGGAGCCTTCTTGGCGGTGGCCTTCTTGGCCGCGGCCTTCTTCGCCGCCACCTGGAGGCTGCCCTTGGGAGCCTTCTTCACGGCGACCTCACCGCCGCGCGGGAGCTTCTTGGAGCCGCTCACCAGGTCCTTGAACCCCTGGCCGGCACGGAAGCGGGGCACCGAGGTCTTCTTGACCCTCACGCGCTCCCCGGTCTGCGGGTTACGGGCGTACCGGGCGGGACGTTCCACCTTCTCGAACGAACCAAAACCAGTGACTGAAACTCGCTCCCCGGCGACGACCGCCCGGACGATGGCGTCCAGAACTGCGTCGACGGCTTCGGCGGCCTGCTGACGGCCGCCGACCTTGTCGGCAATCGCTTCTACGAGCTGCGCCTTGTTCACGTCTTCCCCTTCGGAGACATTGCCGGAATCAATGTGTTCAAGCCTTTTCGCACGTTAGGCAGATATATACCGCAAATCAAACACGAAACGGGCTAATCACCCTTGTGCCGCAACGCACTCGATCGTCACGGACTTCCGTCGGTGTCGGGATCTTGGGGGAAACGGCCCTCGTCGAGGTCGTTCATCAACCGCTCCAGACGCTTTGCCGCATCTGCGAGATCGTGTTTCGCCGCTGAGGTGATGACCAGCAGCTTCCGGGACAGCGCCATCCGTACGCCCTCCGGGACTTGCAGTGCGCGCACCCTTGCGTGCGCTTCCTTGAGCCGGTCGGCGACGATGCCGTAGAGCTCGAGTTGGCCGTCGCGTTCCATGCACTGATTGTGCCATCTGAGGCGAGTTGTCGCTTCACGGGGCCTCAACATGCCGATGCGCCGCCGGTCCGAGGACCGGCGGCGCATCTTGCCAAACCCGCTCTGTACAGGGAGAACCGGGGGGTCAGACCTCCACCGTGCTCGGCTTGAAGGAGGGACGACGCGCCTCGTACGCGGCGATGGATTCGTCCTCCCTGAGGGTGAGGCTGATGTCATCCAGCCCCTCCAGGAGTCGCCACCGGGCATTCTCGTCAAGCTCAAAATCAGCCGTGATGCCCTCGGCTCGAACCTGGCGGTCGACGAGGTCCACGGTGACCTCCGCGGCGGGGTCCGCCTCGACCAGCTTCCACAGCCGGTCCACGGTCTCCTGCGGCAGGACGACGGTCAGCAGCCCGTTCTTGAGGGAGTTACCGCGGAAGATGTCGGCGAAGCGGGACGAGATGACGGCCTTGAAGCCGTAGTTCTGCAGCGCCCATACCGCGTGCTCGCGCGAGGAGCCGGTGCCGAAGTCGGGACCGGCCACCAGAACCGTTCCGCCCTTGTACTCGGCCGCGTTGAGCACGAACTCCGGGTCCTTGCGCCAGGCCTCGAAGAGCCCGTCCTCGAAGCCGTCGCGGGTGACCTTCTTGAGCCAGTGCGCCGGGATGATCTGGTCCGTGTCCACATTGCTGCGGCGCAGCGGAACGGCCCGGCCTGTGTGCGTGGTGAATGCTTCCATGACTGCTCAGGCCCCCACGGGAGTCGATACGGCCGCGTCGGACAGATCGGCGGGCGAAGCCAGATGGCCCAGTACCGCGGTGGCGGCGGCGACCTGCGGCGAGACCAGGTGGGTCCGGCCGCCCTTGCCCTGCCGGCCCTCGAAGTTGCGGTTGGAGGTGGACGCCGAGCGCTCACCGGGCGCGAGCTGGTCGGGGTTCATGCCCAGGCACATCGAGCAGCCCGCGTGCCGCCACTCGGCGCCGGCGGCGGTGAACACCTTGTCCAGCCCCTCCTCCACGGCCTGCAGGGCGACCCGCACCGAGCCGGGGACCACCAACATCCGTACGCCGTCGGCCACCGAGCGGCCGGACAGCACCGAGGCGGCGGAGCGCAGGTCCTCGATGCGGCCGTTGGTGCAGGAACCGACGAAGACCGTGTCCACCGCGATGTCGCGCAGCGGCTGACCCGCCGTCAGACCCATGTACTCCAGGGCCTTCTCGGCGGCGAACTGCTCGCTGGCGTCCTCGAAGGAGGCCGGGTCCGGGACCGACTCCGACAGCGGAGCGCCCTGGCCGGGGTTGGTGCCCCAGGTGACGAACGGGGCGAGTTCGGAGGCGTCGATGACGACCTCACGGTCGAAGACCGCGTCGTCGTCGCTGCGCAGGGTGCGCCAGTACGCGACGGCCGCGTCCCAGTCGTCGCCCTGGGGGGCGTGCGGGCGGCCCTCCAGATAGGCGAAGGTCGTCTCGTCCGGAGCGATCATGCCCGCGCGGGCGCCCGCCTCGATGGACATGTTGCACACGGTCATCCGGGCCTCCATCGAGAGCTTCTCGATGGCGGGGCCGCGGTACTCGAGCACATAGCCCTGGCCGCCGCCGGTGCCGATCTTCGCGATGATCGCCAGGATCAGGTCCTTGGCGGTGACGCTCTCGGGCAGCTCGCCCTCGACGGTGATCGCCATGGTCTTGAACGGCGCGAGCGGCAGCGTCTGGGTCGCCAGCACATGCTCGACCTGGCTGGTGCCGATGCCGAACGCGAGCGCGCCGAAGGCGCCATGGGTCGAGGTGTGGCTGTCACCGCAGACCACGGTCGTACCGGGCTGGGTCAGTCCCAGCTGCGGTCCCACCACGTGGACGACACCCTGCTCGACATCGCCCAGCGGGTGCAGCCGGACACCGAACTCCGCGCAGTTCTTGCGCAGCGTCTCCAACTGGGCGCGGGAGACGGGGTCCGCGATCGGCTTGTCGATGTCGAGGGTGGGGGTGTTGTGGTCCTCGGTCGCGAGGGTGAGATCGGTACGACGGACCGTGCGGCCGGCCTTGCGCAGGCCATCGAACGCCTGCGGGCTGGTCACCTCGTGCAGCAGGTGCAGATCGATGAAGAGCAGGTCAGGCTCGCCTTCGGCGTGCCGGACGACATGGTCGTCCCAGACCTTCTCCGCGAGTGTCCGTCCCATCGCATTCCCTCCGGCCGGCGCCAGTGCCGGCCCAGCTTGTCTCGACTGCGTGCCCTGGTCTGCGGGCCCGCCATTTACAGAGTGGCGGGTCTCCCGGGAAATTGAACTTGCGTTTCACACTGTGAGACGCGAGTATCGTCCCATGGACAACACTAGCGGCGTCGGCGTTCTCGACAAGGCGGCTCTGGTCCTGAGCGCCCTGGAGTCCGGCCCGGCCACCCTCGCCGGACTGGTCGGGGCGACCGGTCTCGCCCGCCCGACGGCACACCGGCTCGCGGTCGCACTCGAGCACCACCGGATGGTGGCACGCGACATGCAGGGACGCTTCATTCTGGGCCCCCGCCTGGCCGAACTGGCGGCGGCGGCGGGCGAGGACCGGCTGCTCGCCACGGCCGGTCCCGTGCTCACCCACCTCCGGGATGTGACCGGCGAGAGCGCTCAGCTCTACCGGCGCCAGGGAGACATGCGCATCTGTGTCGCCGCGGCCGAGCGGCTGTCCGGACTGCGGGACACCGTGCCGGTCGGCTCCACCCTCCCGATGAAGGCCGGCTCGGCCGCCCAGGTCCTGATGGCCTGGGAGGAGCCGGAGCGGCTGCACCGCGGACTGCAGGGGGCCCGGTTCACCGCCACGGCCCTGTCGGGCGTACGACGGCGGGGCTGGGCCCAGTCGATCGGCGAGCGGGAGCCCGGCGTGGCGTCCGTCTCCGCGCCCGTGCGCGGCCCGTCCAACCGCGTGGTGGCCGCCGTCTCGGTCTCCGGACCGATCGAGCGGCTGACCCGCCACCCGGGCCGGATGCACGCCCAGGCCGTCATCGACGCGGCCGCCCGCCTGACCGACGCCCTCCGCCGAGGGAATTGATCACGCCGGGCCCGAGGCCCGTCACGCCCTCTTCAGGCTCAGCCGGTCGGCCGCGCGGTCACCGCGGCGGCCGACCGGAACGACTCCGGTGGCCTTGCCCAGGCCGAACGCCGGCATGTTGACGTAGACCGCCTCGTGCGCCCCGGCCGGTACGACATAGGTCTCGTGCCAGAAGCCGACCTTGCCCCGGCCCTCCCGCATCCGGCGGTTGAACGCCGCCCAGGCCGGACGGTGCTCCTTGTCCTGGGCCGACGCGTACTCCAGCAGCCGCTCATGCGAGTCCCAGTACTGGACGACGTAGAGCACCCGGGGCGGGCCGAACAGCAGCTGATAGCCCAGCATCCCGCTCCCCTTGTCCTGCGACAGCTCGCGGAGCATCCGCGGCATCGCCTTGAAGACCGGCAGCCAGCTGCGCAGCGCGCGGAAGCGGTTGATGCGCATGCCGATCAGGAAGACGGTGACCTCCCTCTCGGCCTCGGCGGTCATACGGCCGGCGAACAGCTCGGTACCCATGGTGATCCCCTTGTCCCCACGTCGGGATAGTCTTGGATAGCGGCGCTATCCATCACTTGGATAGTGCCACTCTCCAACGGAAGGTGCAACAGGGATGCGATTGGCGGAGCTCAGCGAGCGCAGCGGAGTGCCCACCGCGACGATCAAGTACTACCTGCGCGAGCGGCTGCTGCCACCGGGAGAGCGGATCACCGCCACCACGTCGGAGTACGGCGAGGAGCATCTGCGCCGACTGCGGCTGGTGCGCTCGCTGATCCAGGTCGGCCGGATGCCGGTGGCCACGGCGCGCGAGGTGCTGGAGGCCGCCGAGGACGAGTCGCTCAGCCAGAACACCCGGATGGGAGCCGCGGTCTGGGCACTGCCCCACGGCCCCGAGCCCGACGAGGACGATCCGCACGCGACGCGGGCCCGGGAGCAGGTGGACACCGTGCTGCGGCGGATGGACTGGTCCTACGGCCAGGAGCTGGGCGACGCCTCCCCCGCCTACCGGATGCTGGTCGCGGCCATCGCCTCGCTGGACCGCCTCGGGTATCCCCATGACACCGAGCACCTTCTGGTGCACGCCCGGCTGGCGGGTGAACTGGCCGTCGCCGACCTGGACCTGGTGGAGACCTACGACACCCCGCCCGAGCGGATCGAGGCGGTGGTGGCGCTGACGGTGCTCTATGAGCCGGTGCTGCTCAGCCTGCGGCGGCTCGCACAAACCGAGGAATCCGGGCGCCGCTTCGCGGAGTGAGCCGTGACCAGGGCATGAATTCACGGAGTGACCAGGGCACGAAAAAGCCCCCCGCACTGTCGCGGAGGGCTTTTCGCTGGTACCCCCGACCGGATTCGAACCGGCGCTACCGCCTTGAGAGGGCGGCGTGCTAGGCCGCTACACAACGGGGGCCTGAATCAGCACAAGTGCTGCGCTGGGCTACCAGGACTCGAACCTAGACTAAATGAACCAGAATCACTCGTGCTGCCAATTACACCATAGCCCATGGTATAGACCAGTACCCCCGACCGGATTCGAACCGGCGCTACCGCCTTGAGAGGGCGGCGTGCTAGGCCGCTACACAACGGGGGCCCTAGCGATCTCCGTCTTGCGAAGAGATCCGTACCCCCGACCGGATTCGAACCGGCGCTACTGCCTTGAGAGGGCAGCGTGCTAGGCCGCTACACAACGGGGGCTTGGTCCTGCTTTGATCAAGAGATCCACCGGTCATCCGAGAGATCTCTTGCTGGGGTACCAGGACTCGAACCTAGACTAAGTGAACCAGAATCACTCGTGCTGCCAATTACACCATACCCCACCAAAACGCCACCCCCGTAAGGGGTTTTGTTTGGCTTGCGCCCCGGTCCGACCTCTCGGCCCGCCCGTCCGGCGCAGGAAGAACATTACCCGATGGTGGACGGGCCACCAAAACGAGTATCACCGCGAGTGGCGCCGCCTCACCGGCCCAGGCAGCGCCCCGCGCCCCCTATCCGGCCAGCTTCGCCAGCGCCGCGTCCACCCGGGCCAGCGTGCGCTCGCGGCCCAGTACCTCCAGGGACTCGAACAGCGGCAGCCCGACCGTGCGGCCGGTGACCGCGACCCGCAGCGGGGCCTGGGCCTTGCCCAGTTTGAGGCCGTGCTCCTCGCCGGCCGCGAGGACCGCGGCCTTCAGGGTCTCGGCGTCCCAGTCCGCCTCGGCGAGCCGGGTACGGACCGAGGCCAGGAGCGCGTCCGCGCCCGGCTTCATCGCCTTGGTCCAGGACGCCTCGTCCTCGGCGGGCTCGTCGAGGAAGAGGAAGTCCACGTTCGCGGTGATGTCGGACAGGACCGTCAGCCGGGTCTGGGCCAGCGGGGCCAGCGCCGCGAAGGCGGCCGCGTCGAAGGCGTCCGGGGACCACGGCGCGTGCGGGGCCTTCAGCCAGGGCTCGCACGCCTCGATGAACGCCTTCACATCCAGCAGCCGGATGTGGTCCGCGTTGATCGCCTCGGCCTTCTTGAGGTCGAAACGCGCCGGGTTGGCGTTCACCCCCGAGATGTCGAACGCCTCGACCATCTCCGCCAGTGAGAAGACGTCCCGGTCGGAGGAGAGCGACCAGCCCAGCAGGGAGAGGTAGTTGAGCAGTCCCTCGGGGAGGAAGCCGCGCTCCCGGTAGAGGTTCAGCGAGGACTGCGGATCGCGCTTGGAGAGCTTCTTGTTGCCCTCGCCCATGACATACGGGAGATGGCCGAACGCGGGCACCGTGCCGGGGCCCACACCGATCTCGGCGAGCGCCCGGTAGAGCCCGATCTGCCGCGGGGTGGAGGAGAGCAGGTCCTCGCCGCGCAGCACATGCGTGATCTCCATCAGCGCGTCGTCCACGGGGTTGACGAGCGTGTAGAGGGGCGCGCCGTTGGCCCGCACGATGCCGTAGTCCGAGACGTTCTCGGGGGTGAAGGTCAGCTCACCGCGCACCAGGTCGGTGAAGGTGATCGGCTCGTCCGGCATCCGGAAGCGCACGATCGAGACGCGCCCCTCGGCCTCGTACGCGGCGATCTGCTCGGCGGTCAGGGTGCGGCAGGTGCCGTCGTAGCCGGAGGGCCGGCCGGCCTTGCGGGCCGCCTCGCGGCGCTCCTCCAGCTCCTCGGCGGTGCAGTAGCAGCGGTAGGCGTGGCCCGCCTCCAGCAGCTTGTCCGCGACCTCGCGGTAGAGGTCCATCCGCTGGGACTGGCGGTAGGGCGCGTGCGGTCCGCCGACCTCGGGGCCCTCGTCCCAGTCGAAGCCCAGCCAGCGCATGGCGTCCAGCAGCTGGGTGTAGGACTCCTCGGAGTCGCGCGCGGCGTCGGTGTCCTCGATGCGGAACACCAGGGTGCCGCCGTGGTGACGGGCGAAGGCCCAGTTGAACAGGGCCGTGCGGACCAGGCCGACATGGGGGTTGCCGGTCGGCGAGGGACAGAAACGAACTCGCACGGGGGCGGAGGGGGATGCGCTAGCCACGCTTGATCACCTTGTTGGTGAGAGTGCCGATGCCTTCGATGGTGACGGCGACCTCGTCGCCGACGGAGAGCGGGCCGACGCCCGCCGGAGTGCCGGTGAGCACGACGTCGCCGGGGAGCAGCGTCATCGCCTCGGTGATGTGCACGATCAGATCCTCGATCGGGCGCACCATCTCGCTCGTCCGGCCGAGCTGACGCTGTTCACCGTTGACGGTGCACATGATGCCGAGATCGGCGGCGCGCGTCAGGTCGATATCGGTCTCCACCCAGGGGCCCAGCGGACAGGAGGCGTCGAAGCCCTTGGCCCGCGCCCACTGCTTCTCGCTCCGCTGGGCGTCGCGCGCCGTGATGTCGTTGCCGCAGGTGTAGCCGAGGATGACGTCCTTGACGCGGTCACGCGGAACCTCACGGCACATCCGTCCGATCACCACGGCCAGCTCGGCCTCGTAGTGCACCTCGGAGGAGAAGGAGGGATACGTGATGGGGTCGCCGGGGCCGATCACGGAGGTGGACGGCTTGAAGAAGACGACCGGGACGTCGGGGACCTCGTTGCCCAGCTCCGCCGCGTGCTCGGCGTAGTTGCGCCCGATCCCGACGACCTTGTTCGGCAGGACGGGCGGCAGCAGCCGGACCTTGCTCAGCGGGACCTTCTGGCCCGAGCGCTCGAATTCGGCGAAGGGGTGGCCCTTGATGATGTCGATGACGGGGCCGTCCTGATCGGACGGCTCACCCTCCACCACGCCGAAGGCGACGTTGCCGTCGATGGAGAATCTGGCGATGCGCACGGGAAGCCTTGGCTCCTTGACTGAACTCGCTGGAGACTGACGCTCCAGGCTATCGCTCCGCGTCCCGCGCGCCGCCGTTCCGCCTGCCGGGAGTGGTGGCGTCCGCCACAGCCCCGGGGAATCAGTGGCCCGGGGCCTCGGTCAGCACGGTGCGCTTGGGGTTCGCGGTCCGGTTCGGCAGGTCGACGCGCTGCTCCGGCTGCTCCTCGGGCACGGCCGACAGGTCGTCGGCGTCCTTGATGTCCTGGGCGTCCCCCAGCTCTTGGACGTCCTTGAGATGGGCCAGGGTGGTGCGCCGCGGGTTGGCTATGGAGTGGAACATCATCGTCGTCTTCACGTGGTGTACGCCTCGTTCTTGTCGTCCGTACCGGCTGTGTAAAGCGTCAGGCTAGAGGCGGCCTTGCCCATCGATTCGCAGGAAAAGTCACCGCCAGCATGTGATATTGCTCACGAACGATCAGGCAAAAGCCGCATAGGAGACAGTTACGCAATCGCCCTAAACGGACATCGCCTACCTGAACCCAACGTTCCGCTCTTGATCATCGCTAGCCGGACACTCGATTGCGACCTTCGGTTCGTACACGAAAGTCCGTTATCGCCGACATGACTTTCTACGTCCCGTAATAAAGTCCGCACTGAGCGTCACACGGATCACAGCCTTATCCATTGCCCTTGTTGCAGCATCCGGCACTGTGCTGGAATTCCCGGGACCGCCGCGGGAATCAGCCGGCGCGCACGGGGGCGCAGCGACAGAGGCGCCGAGCGGCGGGGGCTCCTCTTGTCGACATGAAAGGAAGCGCGCCGGTCACTCACGACCGACAGGGGGGATCGCGGTCCCCCACGACTCGACACCGCTCCGCCGGTCCTCCGGAGGAGCGCCTGGTCCAGAGGTTGCGACGCTAGTGCAGGGACGTATCAAGAGGGATGGTATGGGGGCTCCCCAGGCCCGCCAGGGCCGAGGGGATGCTTCGGCAGACCCGGAGCCGCGTGGCGGGACCGACCGCGGCTCCTCGCCCCAGCGCGCCCAGGGGAGCAGCGGCAGGACTCTGGGTGATCAAGGCCCCGAGGCCGGTACGCAGAGCGCTACCCGGATCAGTGCGCCCAGTGGCGGCAAAGACGCGGAGCAGCCGGCCAAGCCGAAGAGCTCCGGCCCCAGCGGGCCCGGCAATCGCATGGCCCTGCGCAACTGGCGCATCAGCACCCGACTGGTCTCCCTGCTCACGCTCCCGGTGGTCGCGGCGACCACCCTGGGGGCGTTGCGCATCGAGGGCTCGCTGGACAACATCCAGCAGCTCGACCAGATGAAGCTGCTCACCAAAATGACGCAGCAGGCCACCCAGCTGGCCAGCGCGCTCCAGGAGGAGCGCGACAAGTCGGCCGGCCCGCTGGCGGGCAAGGGCAACGACAAGGACGACCGGGTCGTCTCCACGCGTGAGGACACCAACCGCGCCATCACGGCCTTCCGCGAGGCCACCCACCAGATCGACCCCGGCGACCAGTCGCTGGCCGGTGTGCAGTCCACGCTCGTCAACATCGACCGTCAGCTCGGCAAGATCAACGAGGTCCGCGACACGGCCTACGACAACAGCCAGTACTACTCGCTGACGGTCCAGAACTACAACGAGCTGATCAACTCGCTGCTGCTGCTCTCCCAGGACATGGCGCAGGCGACCAGCAACCGCGCGATGATCAACAACACCCGCGCGCTCGCCACCTTCTCCTCCGCCAAGGAGTACGCCTCCATCCAGCGCGCGCTCATCAGCGCCGCCCTCGCCGACCCCAAGGGCGCCGACTTCTCCGCCAACGACCGCCGCTTCGCCAGGACCGCGGTGGACAAGGAGAACGAGGCGCTCGGCCGCTTCAAGCAGATCCGCCAGGGCAACTCCGAGGATCTGCTCGAACCGCTGGACAGCCGCCCGGACATCAAGGCGGCGACCATGTACGCCGACCGCGCGGTGCGCGACCCCGAGGGGCTGAAGGCCGAGAAGCGCACCGATCTGGACTGGTACGACCAGGACAGTATCAAGATCGAAGAGATGGGCAAGATCGAGGAGACGCTGCTCAGCGAGATGCAGCAGAAGGCTCGTGAGCTCCGCAACTCCGCCCAGCAGGACGCGATCCTCAACGGTGCGCTGATCCTGCTGGTCCTCGGCGTCTCCCTGGTCGGCGCCTTCGTCGTGGCCCGCTCCATGGTCCGGTCGCTGCGCCGCCTCCAGGACACCGCGCAGGAGGTCTCCCAGAAGCGGCTGCCCGAACTGGTCAAGCAGCTCTCCGAGTCCGACCCCCAGGACGTGGACACCTCCGTCGAGTCCGTCGGTGTGCACAGCCGGGACGAGATCGGAAAGGTGGCCGCGGCCTTCGACGACGTGCACCGCGAGGCGGTCCGGCTCGCCGCCGAGCAGGCGCTGCTGCGGGGCAACGTCAACGCGATGTTCACCAACCTCTCGCGCCGCAGCCAGGGCCTCATCCAGCGCCAGCTCTCGCTCATCTCCGAGCTGGAGAGCCGCGAGGCCGACCCGGACCAGCTCTCCTCGCTCTTCAAGCTGGACCACCTCGCCACCCGTATGCGCCGTAACGGCGAGAACCTCCTGGTCCTCGCGGGCGAGGAGCCCGGCCGCCGGTGGACCCGGCCGGTGCCGCTGGTGGACGTGCTCCGCGCGGCCGCCTCCGAGGTGGAGCAGTACGAGCGCATCGAGCTCAGCTCGGTCCCGGCGACCGAGGTCGCCGGCCGGGTCGTCAACGACCTCGTCCACCTGCTCGCCGAGCTGCTGGAGAACGCCACGTCCTTCTCCTCGCCGCAGACCAAGGTCAAGGTCACCGGTCATGCCCTGCCCGACGGGCGGGTGCTGGTCGAGATCCACGACACCGGTATCGGGCTCTCGCCCGAGGACCTGGCGGCGATCAACGAGCGGCTTGCCTCCCCGCCCACGGTCGATGTCTCGGTGTCCCGGCGCATGGGCCTGTTCGTGGTCGGCCGGCTGTCGCTGCGCCACGGCATCCGCATCCAGCTCCGGCCGTCCGACTCGGGCGGTACGACGGCGCTGGTCATGCTGCCGGTCGATGTCGCCCAGGGCGGCCGGAAGCCGGCGCCGCAGGCCGCCGGCGGGAAGTCGGGCCAGGGTGCACCGGCCGCCGGTGGCGGCCAGGGCAACGGCTCGGCGGGGCTGCTCGGCTCGGCGCCCTCGCGGCGCCAGGTCCCGGGCTCGGGTTCGCGCGCCGCGCTGCCGGGCAACGGCGGCAGCGGACTGCCGACCCGGCCGGTCGGCGCAGGTGCGGGCCCCGCGGGCGGCGCCCCGGGCAGCAGCACCAACTTCTTCGAGGGCGGACGGGCTCCGGGCCCCCGGAGCAACGCCCCCACGGGCCCCGGCGCTCCCGGTGGTCAGGGCGGCCCCGGCGGTCAGAGCGGCCCCGGCGGTCAGGGCGGTCCCGGCGCCCCCTCCGGACGTCCCCCGCTTCCGCAGCGCAGCGAGGGTCCGACCGTCGCTCCGCCGACCGGCGCCCCGGCCCGTGCCGACGGGGGCGACCAGGGCGGCCGTCCGCAGCTCCCCACCCGCGGCCCCGCGCCCGAGCTTCCGGCCCCGTCCCAGCCCGGCACCAGCTGGGGCGCGCGCGCCGCGGCCGGCGAGGACGACTGGCCGGGCACGCCGCGCGACGCGATCGACACCCCGCGCGGGCATGAGGAGTACGACTCCACGGGCCAGTTCGCCCGTCCGGACCTCGGCGGCTCCGGGAACCGGCGCGACCCGTTCGGCAACCGCGGCCCCGGCGACACCGGCGAGCTGCCGCAGCTGAGCGACAGCCCCAACCTGTTCGAGCCGCGCCGCGGGGCCGCTGGACCGCAGGGCGGCCAGGGACCGGCCGACACCGGCCAGTTCAACCGGCCCGACTACGGCCGCGGCCCCGGCGACACCGGCGAGTTCGCCCGTCCGGAGCTCGGCCAGGGTCCGGGTGACACCGGTGAGTACGCCCAGCCCCGGTTCGAGGACGCCGCCCCGCGCGGCGGACGGGGCCCCGGGGACACGGGCGAGTTCCCGCGTCCGACCATGGGCGGCCCCGGCGACACCGGTGAGTACCCGCGTCCGACCATGGGCGGCCCCGGCGACACCGGCGAATTCCCGCGCCCGAACATGGGCGACACCGGCGAGTACCCCCGCCCCGACATGGGCGGCACCGGTGAGTACCCGCTGCCCCAGGGTCCCCAGGGCCAGCCCGGTGGGCGCCCGAACGATCCGCTGCCGCCCGCCGGTCCCGGCGACGGCCGTACCCCGATCTTCGACACCATCGAGTCGTCCTGGCATCTCAACCAGGCCGAGGACCCGGGCATATCGGGCTCCCAGGGCGGTGGCCGGTCGTTCCCGTCCGCGCCATCGGCCCCCGAGCCCACCCCCGGTCGGCCCGCCTCCGCCGTACCGCCGCCCTCGGCCCACGAGCCGCTGCCGGCGGCCCAGGGCATGGGCGACTTCGCCGGGTCGGGTCCCGCGGCGGGCCCCGGCACCAACGGGGCCGGACTGGGCGGCCGGAGCGCGGGTTCCCACTGGCGTACGTCGCCCCATAACGACGAGCGCTGGCGCCGCGCCGAGCAGGTCCGCGAACCCGCGGCCGGCGGTATCACGTCGTCCGGGTTGCCACGGCGGGTGCCGCGCGCAAACCTCGTGGAGGGTGCCGCACACCAGCCGCAGCAGCCCGACGTGGCTGGGCCGCAGGTGTCCCGCGCGCCCGATGATGTACGCGGCAGGCTGACCAACCTCCGCCGTGGAATTCAGCAGGGTCGCCGGGCCGGTACCGGATTCGGCGACAACCATGATCGCGGCATTGGCCCGACTTACCAGCAGGAGCGTTAGTTGAGCCCGATGAGCCAGGCGGCGCAGAATCTGAACTGGTTGATCACGAACTTCGTGGACAACACCCCCGGGGTGTCCCACACGGTCGTGGTCTCCGCCGACGGACTCCTTCTGGCGATGTCCGAAGGCTTCCCCCGTGACCGGGCCGATCAATTGGCGGCGGTGGCTTCCGGCCTGACCTCGCTCACCGCCGGAGCCTCCCGCATCTTCGAAGGCGGCATGGTCAACCAGACCGTCGTCGAAATGGAACGAGGCTTTCTCTTCATCATGTCCATCTCCGACGGCTCCTCCCTCGCCGTGCTCGCCCACCCTGAGTGCGACATCGGCCTCGTCGGCTACGAGATGGCCCTGCTGGTCGACCGCGCGGGCAGCGTGCTCACCCCCGACCTGCGTGCCGAGCTGCAGGGCAGCCTGTTGAACTGATCCATCGACCATCCGACGCCTGTCCCCCCGGCCCCACGGCCGGGCGGGCCCCCACCGGCACCGACCGACGGCACGTCCGTCACCTTGTTGTCCGACCGGAGGATCCATGACCCCGCCCCCCGCCTCGCCCGGCCCGTACGGCGGCCATCACCAATCGCCGTACGGGGGTGAAGGCGACCAGCCATTGGTGCGCCCGTATGCCATGACCGGTGGCCGGACCCGGCCGCGCTACCAGCTCGCCATCGAGGCGCTGGTCAGCACCACGGCCGACCCCGTGCATCTGCAGGGGCTGCTCCCCGAGCACCAGCGGATCTGCCATCTGTGCCAGGAGGTCAAGTCGGTCGCCGAGGTCTCGGCGCTGCTGAACATACCCCTGGGTGTGGCACGGATCCTGGTGGCGGACCTGGCAGAGGCCGGCATGGTGGCGATCCACCAGCCCGGGGGCGGTTCGGAAGCGGGCGGTACCCCGGATGTGACACTGCTCGAAAGGGTGCTCAGTGGACTTCGCAAGCTCTAGCGGCGCTCCCCCCGCCCGCGCGACCACCTCGGCGAAGATCGTGGTGGCGGGCGGCTTCGGCGTGGGCAAGACCACGTTCGTCGGCGCGGTCTCGGAGATCAACCCGCTGCGCACCGAAGCCGTGATGACCTCCGCCTCGGCGGGGATCGACGATCTGAGCCATGTCCAGGACAAGACCACGACGACCGTGGCGATGGACTTCGGCCGCATCACGCTCGACGACGATCTCATCCTGTACCTGTTCGGCACGCCGGGCCAGGACCGCTTCTGGTTCATGTGGGACGACCTGGTGCGCGGCGCGATCGGTGCCGTGGTGCTGGTCGACACCCGCCGGCTCGCCGACTGCTTCCCCGCGGTCGACTACTTCGAGAACTCCGGGCTGCCCTTCGTCATCGCCCTCAACGGCTTCGAGGGCCAGCAGCCCTACAACCCCGAAGAGGTCCGCGAGGCCCTGCAGATCGGCCCGGACACCCCCATCATCACCACGGACGCGCGCCACCGCACCGAGGCCAAGAGCGCTCTCATCACCCTGGTCGAGCATGCGCTGATGGCCCGTCTCAAGTAGGGAACGCCGTCCGGAAGTTCTCGGATATCGGACGGAGGACGGGCCGTGTCGAACGACGCGGCCCGCTCGCCGTTCATAACGTTTCGACAGAGATATGACCCGGCTCCCGATACGGAGCGCAGTCGTGTCGCTCCGTTGCGCACTCAAATAGTTCGGTATTCGACATATCTCAGCCATAACGCCCCTTTTTTCTCTGGTCCAGACAACGTACTGAGCGCTTTGCGCACTGTTTGGAAAGCACCTGCGGGGCGTGCTGGAATTCGCTGAACTGGGCAGTCAGGGCTCAGCTGGGAACGGCACAAATGCTGCCGATGCCGAGAGGTTGTTGGTCGAGTGAGGCGAAGCAAGCCGGACCCCGCGCAAGACGCGCGAGGGAACTTCACCCCGCCGCCGCGTTCAGGCACAGCGGCGTCGCCCGCCGAGGCACCCGATCCACCCAGTGGTGGTCGGATCTCCCCTCGGAACTGGCGGGTGCGCGGCCGGCTGTACGCGATCCTGCTCATCCCCGTGCTCGTCGCCCTGGTCTTCGGTGGTTTCCAGGTCGCCTCCTCGGTCTCCACCTGGAACGAGGCGCGGGACGCCGAGCGCACCGCCCAGGTCGTCCGGGCCGCCACCACCTACGCCCACGCCCTGGTCAACGAGCGCGACCTGAGCGCGGGCCCGCTGCTCAGCGGCACCAACGAGGCCACGGTCACCAAGGCGCGGGCCACCAGCGACGCGGCGAAGAAGGACTTCGACAAGGCCGTCGCCGATATGCCGCAGACGCCGACCATGAAGCGCCGCCTCAAAGCCTTCAGAGCCGCCGAACCGCAGCTGGCCTCCCTGCGCCGCAACGCCTACACCGACCGCCTGAACGGTGTGAAGACCGAAGAGGGCTATGTCGCCGTCGAGCACGGGCTGATCGAGTTCGCCAATGAACTGGGCCTGGGCACCGGCAATATCACGTCGTACGGCCGTACCGTCTACGCGGTATCCCTGGCCAAGGGCGCGGAGTCGCTGCAGCGCTCCATCGGCACCCATCTGCTGGTCAAGCCCGGCCCGTCCGCGACCGACCGCAAGACCCAGCTCACCTCCTTCACCTCGTACGTCTATCTCGAGGGCATCGCGCTCGGGGAGTTCGAGGCGGCCGGCACACCGCAGGACGTGACCCGGCTCGAGGACACCCTCACCGCGGCCGAGAAGCGTGCGCAGGAGCAAATCGCCGAGGCGAAGCGGAAGGCCGAGGCGGACGGCAAGAAGTTCGTTGCGCCGCCCGGTATGGACCGGATGCTCAAGGCCATCGGCAGCGGCGCCTCGCCCACCGCGCTGGCCGCCCAGGGGGTCACCCCGGACGCCTGGTTCAGCGCCTCCACGATCAAGTTCAACGCCTACCGGGACGTCGAGCAGACCCTGGTGAACAGAGCCGTGGACGAGGCGGCGCAGATCTCCTCGGACGCCCGCCGCGATGCGATCGTGAACGGCGCGATCGTGGTGCTGGCACTGCTCGCCGCCTTCTTCGTGGCCGGCCGGATGGCCCGCTCGATGAGCCATTCCATGCGGCAACTGCGCAACGCCGCCTTCGACGTCGCCGAGAAGCGGCTGCCCGCGGTGGTCGACCAGCTCTCCCGCACCGACCCGGGACGGGTGGACACCCGGGTCAGCTCGATACCGATCAACACCAGGGACGAGATCGGCGAGGTGGCCCGCGCCTTCGACCAGGTGCACCGTGAGGCGATCCGGCTCGCGGCCGAGCAGGCGATGCTGCGCGGCGGCGTCAACGCGATCTTCACCAACCTTTCCAGTCGCAACCAGGGACTGATCGAGCGGCAGCTGACCCTGATCTCCGAACTGGAGAGCCGGGAGGCCGATCCGGACCAGCTGGAGCACCTCTTCCGGCTGGACCACCTGGCCACCCGTATGCGGCGCAACGGCGAGAACCTCCTGATCCTCGCGGGCGAGGAGCCCGGCCGGCGCTGGAACCAGCCGGTGCCGCTGATCGATGTGCTGCGCGCCGCCTCCTCGGAGGTGGAGTCCTACGAGCGCATCGAGCTGGCCGGTATCTCCGAGAGCGAGATCCACGGCACCGCGGTGACCGACCTGGTGCACCTCCTGGCCGAGCTGCTGGAGAACGCCACCACCTTCTCCTCCCCGCACACCAAGGTGCGGGTCACCTCGACCCGGCTGCCCGACGGCCGGGTGGTGGTGGAGATCCACGACAAGGGCATCGGCCTGACCGCCGAGGACTTCGCGGACATCAACCACAAGCTGGCCAATCCGCCGACGGTGGACGCCACGGTCTCCCAGCGCATGGGGCTGTTCGTGGTCGGCCGCCTCGCCGACCGGCACAGCATCCGGGTCCAGCTGCGCCCCTCCGGGGAGCAGGCGGGCACCACATCGCTGGTGATGCTGCCCGAGGCGATCACCCACGGCGGTGGCGGCGAGGAGCTGCCCCAGGACGACTTCACGGTCTCCCGGATCGTCCCCGAGCCGCGGCCCGCCCCGGCCTTCGAGGACGTCGGCGAGCTGTCCTCGCGCACCGCCGCGGAGCTGGGTTTCGACGACTCCGCGTACGACCGGGACCAGGGACATCACCAGTTTCAGGGCCAGTACAGCGGAATGGGGGCCACCGGGTCCGAGCGGGATCCCCGGCCCGGCCAGACGCCGGTCGATCCGCTGGGGCAGTCGGCGTACCAGAATTCCGGCTATTCGCAACCGGAAGCGGATTACGCAACTCAAACGGAACCCGAACAGCAGCCGTACATCGGCTATAACTCCCCCTCTCAGCAGGGAGAGTGGGGCGATTCCGGATCTTTCGAGATGCCCTACGCGTCGCAGTTCGGGGCCGAAGCGGAATCAGGACCCAGCGCTCCCGAAGTTTCCCGGGACCGCGTAGAGTTCCACCGTCCGGGCCCTTCCCCGAGCGGAATCCACTCGATGACCGACGCCGGGCTTCCGCGTCGTGACAGGCAGTGGCAGCCGTCCGAGGAAACAGGGACGCAGGGGATGGTCGGGGACCCGGCGCCGCCCAGGGCGCCGGAGCGACCCCGGCAGACACCCCAGCAGCAGGAGGACAGTGCCCCGTGGCAGTCGGAGAACGACCAGCGCTGGCACCGTGCCGAGCGGCTGCGCGACCCGAAGGCCGGTGGGGTCACAACGTCCGGCCTGCCCCGCCGGGTGCCCAAGGCCAATCTGGTCGAGGGCTCCGCGGAGCCGACCGGACAGGGCGGCCCCCAGGTCTCCCGCGCCCCGGAGGACATCCGCGGCAGGCTGAGCAACCTGCGCCGCGGCGTCCAGCGGGGGCGCAGCGCGGGATCCGGGACCCCCGGGCGTGACCAGCATGACCAACAGGGCTTCGGCCCCGGCAGCACCTACGATCAGGAGCGTTAGTGTGAGCCCGATGAGCCAGGCGGCGCAGAACCTGAACTGGTTGATCACCAACTTCGTGGACAACACCCCCGGGGTGTCCCACACCGTGGTGGTCTCCGCCGACGGACTCCTTCTGGCGATGTCCGAAGGCTTCCCCCGTGACCGAGCCGATCAACTGGCGGCGGTGGCCTCCGGCCTGACCTCGCTCACATCCGGAGCCTCGCGCATCTTCGAAGGCGGCGTGGTCAACCAGACCGTGGTCGAAATGGAACGAGGCTTCCTCTTCATCATGTCGATCTCCGACGGATCCTCCCTCGCCGTGCTCGCCCACCCCGAGTGCGACATCGGCCTCGTCGGCTACGAGATGGCCCTGCTGGTCGATCGCGCGGGCAACGTCCTCACCCCGGATCTCCGCGCGGAATTGCAGGGCAGTCTTCTCAACTAGCAAACATGGAGTGCGTTTCGCGCCACCGCGCCATAGGGTGCGGTGGCGCGACCGGCAAGACAGGCGAGTTGGAGGAGGACACGTGGCAACGCCCCCTAGCGGATATCCGTACGCCCACGGGCAGCCGTCCGAGCCGCGCGGAGAGGCACCGATGAAGCGCTACAACTTCCCCTCCGCGCCCAGCCGTCAGGTCCGCTCTCCACAGCAGCCGGAGCCGCAGCAGGAGCAGCAGCCCCCGCGGCGGCAGCCGCAGCGGCCTCAGCAACAGCCGTACACGCCCTCCTACGCGCCTCCGGCGCCGCAGGAGGGGTCTTGGTACGACGCGCCCTCCGCGCCCCGTATCGAGCCCGTACAGCCGCCTGAGCGCCCCGCTCCGGAACCTTCCTCCCCCGCGGGCGGCACTCATAACCCTCTGGTGCGCCCGTACGCCATGACTGGGGGCCGGACCCGGCCCCGGTACCAGCTCGCCATCGAGGCGCTGGTGCACACCACGGCCGATTCCGCTCAGCTCCAGGGCCAACTGCCCGAGCACCAGCGGATCTGCCATCTGTGCCGCGAGATCAAGTCGGTCGCCGAGATCTCCGCACTGCTCGCCATTCCCCTCGGCGTGTCCCGGATCCTCGTAGCCGACCTGGCCGAGGCGGGGCTCGTCGCCATTCATCAGCCGGGCGGCGACGAGTCCGCCGGCGGTCAGCCTGACGTGACACTGCTCGAAAGGGTGCTCAGTGGACTTCGCAAGCTCTAGCGGTGCAGCCCGCTCCACCACCTCCGCGAAAATCGTGGTGGCGGGCGGCTTCGGCGTGGGCAAGACCACGTTCGTCGGCGCGGTCTCGGAGATCAACCCGCTGCGCACCGAAGCCGTGATGACCTCCGCCTCGGCGGGGATCGACGACTTGACCCACGCACCGGACAAGACCACCACCACGGTGGCGATGGACTTCGGCCGCATCACGCTGGACCAGGACCTGATCCTGTACCTGTTCGGCACGCCCGGCCAGGACCGCTTCTGGTTCATGTGGGACGACCTGGTCCGCGGTGCCATCGGCGCGGTCGTCCTGGTGGACACCCGCCGCCTCGCCGACTGCTTCCCCGCGGTCGACTACTTCGAGAACTCCGGACTGCCCTTCGTCATCGCCCTCAACGGCTTCGACGGACACCAGCCGTACACCCCCGAAGAGGTCCGCGAGGCCCTGCAGATCGGCCCCGACGCGCCGATCATCATCACCGACGCCCGCCACCGCAGCGAGGCCAAGAGCGCGCTCATCACGCTGGTCGAGCACGCGTTGATGGCCCGGCTGCGGTAGCCGAGACCGGCGACAGAAGCCAAAATCCCCTGCTCTCCGAGGAGAACAGGGGATTTGTGCGTTCCCGGTCCGGGGCGTGCAGGGCGTCCGGTGCGTTCAGGACGCGCGGCGCGGGGCCGGCGGCCTCCGGGCGGTGTGCGGCCGTCCGGAGGCGGCGGGGCCGCTCGCGCTCAGCCCTGCCAGCTGTGCGGCGCGCTGAACGCCGGGCGGCGCTCCAGACGGCGCCAGCGGGCGGCGCTGCGGCCCGGGCGGGTGGAGCCGGTGGTGCGGTAGGTGCCGGCGGCCGCGCGGGCGAGCAGCACCGCGGTGACCGCGGCGAGCTCCTCGGCGTCGGCGTGGCCCTTCTCGACCCGGACCAGGGTGGCCGCCGCCGCGGCGGCGGGATCGGCGATATCGCTCGGTGTGCTCACGGTTTGTCTCTTCTCCCTTGTCGCGCGGGTTTCGCGCGAGGACACGAACTCAGAGGCTACTGCGGCGGGTTGCCGTGCTTACGGGACGGCAGGTCGGCGTGCTTGTCGCGCAGCATCGCCAGCGACCGGATCAGGACCTCGCGGGTTTCGGCCGGGTCGATCACATCGTCGACCAGCCCCCGCTCGGCCGCGTAGTACGGGTGCATCAGCTCGGACTTGTACTCCTTGACCATGCGGGCGCGCATGGCCTCGGGGTCGTCGGCGTCGGCGATCTGACGGCGGAAGATCACGTTGGCGGCGCCCTCGGCACCCATCACCGCGATCTCGTTGGTGGGCCAGGCGTAGGTCAGGTCGGCACCGATGGACTGGGAGTCCATGACGATGTACGCACCGCCGTACGCCTTGCGCAGGATGACGGAGATCCGCGGCACGGTGGCGTTGCAGTACGCGTACAGCATCTTGGCGCCGTGCCGGATGATCCCGCCGTGCTCCTGGTCCACACCGGGCAGGAAGCCGGGCACGTCGAGGAAGGTGACCAGCGGGATGTTGAAGGCGTCGCACATCTGGATGAAGCGCGCGGACTTCTCCGACGCCTCGATGTCCAGCACACCGGCCAGCGACTGCGGCTGGTTGGCGATGATGCCGACGACCTGGCCGTCGAGCCGGGTCATCGCACAGATGATGTTGGTCGCCCAGCGCTCGTGGACCTCGAGGTACTCGCCGTCGTCGACGATCTCCTCGATGACCTTGCGCATGTCGTACGGCCGGTTGCCGTCGGCCGGGACGAGGTCCAGCAGCGAGTCGCCGCGCCGGGAGGCCGGGTCGTCGGACTCGACGGTCGGCGGGTTCTCCCGGTTGTTCTGCGGCAGCAGCGACAGGAGGTAGCGCACCTCCTCCAGGCACGTCTCCTCGTCGTCGTAGGCGAAGTGGCACACACCCGAGGTCTCGGCGTGCACATCCGCGCCGCCCAGTCCGTTCTGGCTGACCTTCTCGCCGGTCACCGCCTGGACCACATCGGGTCCGGTGATGAACATCTGAGAGGTCTCCCGGACCATGAAGACGAAGTCCGTCAGCGCCGGGGAGTACGCCGCCCCGCCCGCGCACGGGCCGAGCATCACGCTGATCTGGGGGATGACGCCGGACGCCTTGGTGTTCCGCTGGAAGATGCCGCCGTATCCGGCGAGCGCCGAGACGCCCTCCTGGATACGGGCACCGGCGCCGTCGTTGAGGGACACCAGCGGCGCCCCGGCCGAAATGGCCATGTCCATGATCTTGTGGATCTTGGTCGCGTGGGCCTCCCCCAGCGCCCCGCCGAAGATCCGGAAATCGTGTGCGTAGACGAACACCGTCCGTCCGTGGACGGTCCCCCAGCCGGTGACGACCCCGTCGGTGTAAGGCTTCTTCGCCTCCAGGCCGAACCCGGTCGCACGATGCCGCCGCAGCGGCTCCACTTCGTTGAAGGACCCCTCGTCAAGCAGCAGATCGATCCGCTCGCGAGCCGTCAGCTTCCCCTTGGCCTTCTGGGCCTCGGTCGCCCGCTCGCTCGGGCCGCGCCGAGCCTGCTCGCGAATCGCGTGCAGCTCGGCGACGCGCCCGCGAACGTCACTCGCCTCAGCAGGCGCACCTTCGAGATTGGTCATGCAATGACGGTACGTTCCCGAACCCCCGGAAACGCATGTCAATTCCCTACAACGTCAGGGGCGTTTTGGTGGGCAGGCGGAACAGAACTGGACAGCGGCTTTCCCACTACCTGGTGTCCTAAAGGACTATCGACCCTGTCGGCATCCGACAAACCTCCAGGCGGCAACGGTGCGAGGGGCGGACTCGACCACCCGGATGGGCGGCGTCCGCTGGAGCGGCGCCGCGGCCGGATCGGGGAACGGAGCACATCGACCGCGCTCCGCTCCCCGTACCCTACTCCGGCGGCGGCCGGCGCCACGCGCACCGGGCCCGCGGGGACGTGCGGCCCAGGTCACTCCTGCGGGTCCACCCCGGCCCGCAGCAGCCCGTAGGCGTAGGCGTCGTCCAGGGCCTGCCAGGACGCGGCGATCACGTTCTCGCCGACGCCGACCGTCGACCACTCCTCCTGGCCGTCGGCCGTGGAGACCAGCACCCGGGTCGTGGACTCGGTGCCGTGCTTGCCTTCCAGGATGCGGACTTTGTAGTCCACCAGCTCCATCGTCGCGAGCTGCGGGTAGATCCGCTCCAGCCCCACCCGCAGCGCCCGGTCCAGGGCGTTGACCGGGCCGTTGCCCTCCGCCGTGGCGACGATGCGCTCGCCCTTGGCCCACAGCTTCACGGTGGCCTCGTTGGCATGGGTGCCGTCCGGGCGGTCCTCGACGATCGCCCGCCAGGACTCGACCCGGAAGTAGCGGCGGGGGCGGCCGTCGACCTCCTGGCGCAGCAGCAGCTCGAAGGAGGCGTCGGCGGCCTCGTAGGTGTAGCCCGCGAGCTCGCGCTCCTTGACCCGCTCGACGATCCGGCCCACCAGGGCGCGGTCGTCGCCGAGGTCGATGCCCAGCTCCTTGCCCTTGAGCTCGATCGACGCCCGGCCGGCCATGTCGGAGACGAGCATCCGCATGGTGTTGCCGACCCGCTCGGGGTCGATGTGCTGGTACAGATCCGGGTCGACCTTGATCGCGGAGGCGTGGAGTCCGGCCTTGTGGGCGAAGGCGGAAACGCCCACATAGGGCTGGTGAGTGGAGGGCGTCAGATTGACGACCTCGGCGATCGCGTGCGAGATCCGGGTCATCTCCTCCAGGGCGCCCTCCGGCAGCACCCGGCGGCCGTACTTGAGCTCGAGGGCCGCGACGACCGGGAAGAGGTTGGCGTTGCCCACCCGCTCGCCGTAGCCGTTGGCCGTGCACTGGACGTGGGTGGCGCCCGCGTCCACGGCGGCGAGGGTGTTGGCGACCGCGCAGCCGGTGTCGTCCTGGGCGTGGATGCCCAGCCGGGCGCCGGTGTCGGCCCGTACGGTGCGGACCACCGCGTCGATCTGGCCGGGGAGCATGCCGCCGTTGGTGTCGCAGAGGATCACCACCTCGGCGCCCGCCTCGTGGGCGGCGGAGACGACCTGCTTGGCGTAGTCCGCGTTGGCGCGGTAGCCGTCGAAGAAGTGCTCACAGTCGAGGAAGACCCGGCGGCCCTGGGACCGCAGGTAGGCGACGGTCTCGCGGACCATCGCGAGGTTCTCCTCGAGCGTGGTGCGCAGGGCCAGCTCCACATGGCGGTCGTGGGACTTCGCCACCAGGGTGATCACCGGCGCCCCGGACTCCAGCAGCGCCTTGACCTGGCGGTCGTCCTCGGCGCGTGCCCCCGCCTTGCGGGTGGCGCCGAACGCCACCAGCTGGGCGTGCTGGAAGTCGATTTCCGCGCGGGCCCGGGCGAAGAACTCCGTGTCGCGCGGGTTGGCGCCGGGCCAGCCGCCCTCGATGAAGCCCACGCCGAAGTCGTCCAGGTGACGGGCGATGGTCAGCTTGTCCGCGACCGTCAGGTTGATGCCTTCGCGCTGCGCTCCGTCGCGCAGGGTGGTGTCGAAGACATGGAAACCGTCGTCGGGCAGATCCTTCATGGTTGGTCTGGCTCCTGTCGGATAAATCTCGGTCTACCGGAATATCCGGTTCCGCGCCCTCCTATGGTCCCTCACGCTTCGTGTCCGGCGGGATGGTCCGGAAAACGAAAAGACCCCTCGCGGGTGCGAGAGGTCTGCGCGCGGGTCTGGGGCACGGTGGCCGCCCCGTACCGGGTCGTACGGGCGGTCACTGCGGACCGGCGCGCCTGCTGCCAATAATCATGACGAACGAGAGCACGGAGGCAGTCTGGCACATTCCGCCCCCGCGCTCTCATCTGTCTCATCATGCGAACCATCGGTGTCAACGGGGTGACACTCACGATCAGCCCAGAGGTGACACCGTGATCAGCCCAGGGGGTGCATCCAGCCATGCGGGTCCGGGGCGACGCCGGTCTGGATGTCCAGCAGCGCCTTGCGCAGCCGCATCGTCACCTCGCCCGGCTCACCGTCGGCCACCGTCCAGTTCGCCCGGGCGGACTTGACCGAGCCGACCGGGGTGATCACGGCCGCCGTACCGCAGGCGAAGACCTCGGTGAGGGTCCCGTCCGCGTTGCCCTGGCGCCAGTCGTCCACGGAGATCCGGCCCTCGGTGACGTCGTAGCCGAGGTCGGCGGCGATCCGCAGCAGCGAGGCGCGGGTGATCCCCGGCAGCAGCGAACCGGACAGCTCGGGGGTCACGATGCGGTTCCCGTACACGAAGTACAGGTTCATCCCGCCCATCTCCTCGATCCAGCGGCGCTCGATCGCGTCCAGCCAGACCACCTGGTCACAGCCCTGCTCGGCGGCCTGGGCCTGGGCGACCAGGGAGGCCGCGTAGTTGCCGCCCGCCTTGGCCGCGCCGGTGCCGCCGGGCGCGGCGCGGACGTACTCCTCCGAGAGCCAGACCGAGACCGGCTGCACCCCGCCGGGGAAGTAGGCACCGGCCGGGGAGGCGATCACCACGAAGAGGTACTCGTTCGAGGGCCGGACACCCAGCCCGACCTCGGTGGCGAACATGAAGGGCCGCAGGTAGAGGGACTGCTCTCCGTGGCCCGGCACCCACTCCTTGTCCTGGGTGACCAGCGCGTCACAGGCCTCGATGAAGGTCTGGACGGGAAGCTCGGGCATGGCGATACGGCGCGCGGACGACTGGAACCGCTCGGCGTTCTGCTCGGGACGGAACGTCGCCACGGACCCGTCGGGGCGGCGGTACGCCTTGAGCCCCTCGAAGATGGTCTGGGCGTAGTGCAGCGTCATGTTCGCCGGATCGATCGAGAGCGGGGCGTACGGCACGAGCTGGGCCTCGTGCCAGCCACGGCCCTCGGTCCACTTGATGGTGACCATGTGATCGGTGAAGTGGCGGCCGAATCCGGGGTTGGCCAGGATCTTCTCCCGCTCGGCGGCGGGGAGGGGGTGGGACGAGGGCTTGAGCTCGATCGTGGGCGTCGTCATGGCAGGTAGTCCTTCACCTTCGGTTGTGGCGGACCGCGCTCACACCATCCTGCCCGTGATCGGTACTAGGACGTCCAAGCTCTTCTTCACACAACGGCCCCACCGGGGATTATCTCCTAGGTGGGGCCGCGGAAGGAGCGTTGTGCAACGCGCGGCCCAGGTCGATGGTCGCACCCAGCCGCGCGGTGGCACAGGCTGGGGTCAGCCGGATACTCGGGCGGCGAGCGCGTCGCCGATCTCGTCGGTGGTGCGCGGCGCGGCCGCGTCCCGCCCGGCGAGGTCCTCGGCGACGGCGGCCTCGATACGGGCCGCCTCGTCCCCGTAGCCGAGGTGCGACAGGAGCAGGGCCACCGACAGGACGGTCGCCGTCGGGTCGGCCTTGCCGGTGCCCGCGATATCCGGCGCGGAGCCGTGGACCGGCTCGAACATCGACGGGAAGGCGCCGGAGGGGTTGATGTTGCCGCTCGCGGCGAGCCCGATGCCGCCGGTGACGGCGGCGGCGAGGTCGGTGAGGATGTCACCGAAAAGGTTGTCGGTGACGATCACGTCGAACCGCTCCGGCTGGGTGACGAAGAAGATCGTCGCGGCGTCGACGTGCAGATAGTCGGTGGTGACCTCGGGGTACTCCTGGCCGACCCGGTCGAAGATGTTCTTCCACAGGTGGCCGGCGTGCACCAGGACGTTGTTCTTGTGCACGAGGGTCAGCTTCTTGCGCGGCCGGGCATCGGCGCGCTGGTAGGCGTCCCGGACCACGCGCTCGACACCGTAGGCGGTGTTGAGGCTGACCTCGGTGGCGACCTCGGCCGGGGTGTCGGTGCGCAGCGAGCCGCCGTTGCCCACGTACGGGCCCTCGGTGCCCTCGCGGACGACCACGAAGTCGATGTCGGGGCGGCCGGCCAGCGGGGTCGGGGTGTTCGGGAAGAGCTTCGACGGACGCAGGTTGACGTAGTGGTCGAAGGCGAAGCGCAGCTTGAGCAGCAGCCCGCGCTCGAGCACGCCCGAGGGCACCGACGGGTCGCCGATGGCGCCGAGCAGGATCGCGTCGTGGTTCTTCAGCGACTCCAGGTCCGCGTCCGGCAGGGTCTCGCCGGTGGCGTGCCAGTGCTGGGCGCCGAGGTCGTAACTCTGGGTCTCCAGCTTGACGTCCTGCGGAAGGGCGGCGGAGAGCACCTTCAGGCCCTGGGCCACGACTTCCTGGCCGATACCGTCACCGGGGATCACTGCGAGGCGAATGCTGCGAGACATACCGGGACCCTACCGCTCGTCCCATGGATTGACATAGCTGTTCCAGCATTCGGACGGCCGCCCAGCGGCAATCACCCGTTCACCCCCTGTACGGTGCGCTGTTGACCGCCCGGGGGACATTCCGGTCCATGGACACACCACGGTTCGGCGTACCCGAGCGGCTCGCCCAGCGGATGACCATGACGGAGCAGCATGAGTATCTGCGGGCCCGGCTCTCCCGGCGCCGGGTGCTGCGCGGGGGCGCCGCCACGGCGGGGACGGTCGCGGGCGCGGGACTGCTGGGCGGGGCGGCTTGCGCCGCCGACACAACGCCTGCGCCCGTCGCGAGCCCGAAGCCGGTGACCGCCACGGTGGACGGCGCGCGGGTCGCCCCGTTCGGCCGCCATCTGGCCTTCGGCGCCGATCCGCGGACGCAGATGCGGATCTCCTGGCAGGTGCCGTTCGCCGTGCGCAAGCCGCACGTGCGGATCGGCACGAGCCCGCTCGAGCTCACGCGCACGATCGAGGCCGAGGTCCGCCATCTGCACACCCCGTCGCTGAGCGACAAGCTGCCCGCGGTCGACCAGTTCTATCTGCACGCCGCTGTGGACGATCTGCGCCCCGGGACCACCTATTACTACGGGGTCGGTCACGCGGACCGCGACCCGGCCGAGCCGCGGCACTTCTCGTCCGTGGGCATCTTCCGCACCGCGCCGGAGCGGCCGGGGAAGTTCGTCTTCACCGCCTTCGGCGACCAGGGGGTGAGCTATGACGCGCTCGCCAACGATCAACTCATCCTTGGCCAGAACCCGTCGTTCCATCTGCACGCCGGGGACCTGTGCTACGCGGACACCACCGGCCACGGGAAGAAGACCGACCTGTACGACGCCCGGGTCTGGGACTCCTTCCTCGCCCAGACCGACTCGGTCGCGGCGAGCGTGCCGTGGATGGTGACGACCGGCAACCACGACATGGAGGCGTGGTACTCCCCCGACGGCTACGGCGGCCAGCTGGCCCGCTGGTCCCTGCCGGACAACGGCCCGGACCCGCGCAAGGCGCCCGGCGTCTATTCGTTCGTCTACGGGAACGTGGGCGTGGTCGCCCTGGACGCCAATGACGTCTCGTACGAGATCAGCCCCAACAAGGGGTACACCGACGGTGCGCAGACCCGCTGGCTGGACCGGCGCCTGCGGCAGCTGCGCAAGCGGCCCGGCATCGACTTCCTGGTCGTCTTCTTCCACCACTGCGCCTACTCCACGACCAGCGCCCACGCCTCGGACGGCGGGGTGCGCGACACCTGGGTGCCGCTGCTCGAGAAGCACCAGGTGGACCTGGTCATCAACGGCCACAACCACGTCTACGAGCGGACCGACGCGATCCGGGGCGGCAAGGTCGCCCGCCGGGTCCCCATCGAGGGAAGCGCCGACGCGGTGCGCGACGGGATCGTCTATGTGACGGCGGGCGGGGCGGGCGCGAAGCTCTACGAGTTCCCGGTGCCCGACAGCTACGAGGGGCACATCAAGGACCTCGACGAGGTGAAGACCTACCACTGGACGAAGGACGGGGAGAAGAACCGGGACAGCGCCGACTGGTCCCGGGTCCGCTACACCGGCTTCTCCTTCCTCGCCGTGGAGGTGGAGCCGGGCCCCCGCCCCAGGCTCACGGTCACGGCCCTGGCGGAGTCGGGCGAGCGGGTGGACCGCTTCGAGGTCACCCGGCCCCGGCGTCAGTGACCGGTGGAACCGCCGTTGTCACGGCGGTCGAGGGCGCGCTGCAGCGCGGCGGCGGCCTTCTTGCGGTCGGTGTCGTCGGTCTTGCGGCGGATCCTGCGGACAGTCGTCTCGGCCATGATCACATCTCCTCTGCTGAACCCCGGTGGACCGGGAGGAAGGAAAGCTCCCCGAGAAGGTGGCTGCCGGAAGGGGCGGGGGCCTGAGTGCGGCAGGGGTCACCTGCGCCTGTGCACGGGCCACGGCCGCCATCGCTGGATGCAGCGAGACGTTCGGCTTCCACAAAAGTAAGGCAGCGGAGCGTCAGTGTCTGCACAATTAGTCGGACGTCCTACTATCTGAGACGCGAACAGGGTGACATCGGCCACTGACCCAGGGTGATCAAGACTCCGCACCGTGCCGATAGTCGAGGCCGACCCCCGTCCGACCTCGACCACGGCGGCCGATCGCAGGTCGTCGTGGGCGATCCCGCGCCTGGTTACCCACGTAAACTGCGGTAAATAGTGCCTACTTGACTGCTTGACGCTAGCACCGCCGCGCGTCGGGCGTCCACAGATTTCCCCCTCCGCGCCCCGGAGCGCACGCCGCCCCGAACCGCACTGAAGCGGTCCGGGGGCGGGGTCGCGGGGCGGGCGGGCTCGGCCCGTCCGCTCGGGCGGTCAGCCCATGTGCGGGTAGCGGTAGTCGGTCGGCGGGACCAGGGTCTCCTTGATGGAGCGGGTGGAGGTCCAGCGCATCAGGTTCTGCTTGGCGCCCGCCTTGTCGTTGGTGCCGGACGCGCGGCCACCGCCGAAGGGCTGCTGGCCGACGACGGCACCGGTCGGCTTGTCGTTGATGTAGAAGTTGCCGGCCGCGAAGCGCAGCGCCTCGCAGGTGGCGGCGGCCGCCGCGCGGTCCTGGGCGATGACGGCGCCGGTCAGCCCGTACGGGGCGGCCGACTCCATCTGCTGAAGCATCGCGTCGTACTGATCGTCCTCGTAGACGAACACCCCGAGGATGGGGCCGAAGTACTCGTCCTTGAAGATCTCGTTCTCCGGGTCGGTGGAGGCGAGCACGGTCGGGCGGACGAACCAGCCCTCGCCGTCGTCGTAGCTGCCGCCCGCGACGACCTCGACCGTCGGGTCGGACTTCGCCCGGTCGATCGCGGCCTTGTTCTTGGCGAAGGCGCGCTCGTCGATGACCGCGCCCATGAAGTTGCCGAGGTCGGTGACATCGCCCATGGTCAGCCCGTTGACCTCGGTGGCGAACTCCTCCTTGAGGCCGTTCTCCCACAGGGAGCGCGGCACATAGGCGCGGGAGGCCGCGGAGCACTTCTGGCCCTGGAACTCGAAGGCGCCACGGGTCATCGCCGTCTTGAGCACCGCCGGGTCGGCCGACGGGTGGGCGACGATGAAGTCCTTGCCGCCGGTCTCACCGACCAGCCGCGGATACGTCTTGTACTTCTCGATGTTGTTGCCGACCGTCTTCCACAGGTACTGGAAGGTCTTGGTCGAACCGGTGAAGTGGATGCCCGCGAGGTCCGGGTGGGCCAGGGCCACCTCGGAGACGTCCTTGCCGTCGCCGGTGACCAGGTTGATCACGCCCTTGGGCAGCCCGGCCTCCTCCAGAACCTCCATCAGCAGCACGGCGGCGTGCGTCTGGGTCGGGGACGGCTTCCAGACCACCACATTGCCCATCAGGGCGGGGGCGGTGGGCAGGTTGCCCGCGATGGCGGAGAAGTTGAAGGGGGTGATCGCGTAGACGAACCCCTCCAGCGGCCGGTGGTCGCTGCGGTTCCAGACCCCGGGCGAGTTGGTCACCGGCTGCTCGGCCAGGATCTGGCGCGCGAAGTGGACGTTGAACCGCCAGAAGTCGATCAGCTCACAGGGAGTGTCGATCTCGGCCTGCTGCGCGGTCTTCGACTGGCCCAGCATGGTGGAGGCCGCGAGCGTCTCCCGCCAGGGGCCGGAGAGCAGATCGGCGGCCTTGAGGATGACCGCGGCACGGTCGTCGAAGCTGAGCGCGCGCCACGCCGGGGCCGCGGCCAGGGCGGCGTCGATCGCGTCCTGCGCGTCCGCTTGAGTGGCGTTGGCGTAGGTGCCCAGGCGGGCGGAGTGCTTGTGCGGCTGGACGACGTCGAAGCGCGTCCCCGCTCCCATCCGCTTCACGCCGCCGATGGTCATCGGCAGGTCGATGGGGTTCTCGCCGAGCTCCTTGAGCTTGGTCTCGAGGCGGGCACGCTCCGGGGTGCCGGGCGCGTAGGTGTGCACCGGCTCGTTCACCGGCACGGGGACCTGGGTGACGGCGTCCATGATGGCCGTTGTCTCCTTCGATCGTCGGGTTGCGAGGTCTGCGATGCCGAGAGCGGTCAGCGACGGCCGACCAGCGAGCGCAGGAAGAATGTGAGGTTGGCGGGGCGCTCCGCGAGGCGGCGCATGAAGTACCCATACCAGTCTGTGCCATACGGGACGTAAACCCGCATACGGTGACCTTCCGCTACCAGCCGCTCCTGCTCGGCCACGCGGATCCCGTACAGCATCTGGAATTCGTACTCGTCCAGCTTGCGCCCGAGCCGGTGTGCCAGATCCTGGGCGATGGCCACCATGCGCGGATCATGCGAGCCGATCATGGGATAGCCCTCACCGGCCATGAGGATCTTCAGGCAGCGCACATAGGAGCGGTCCACCTCGCGCTTGTCCTGGTAGGCGACGCTCGCCGGCTCGTTGTACGCGCCCTTCACCAGCCGCACCCGGGAGCCTTCCCCGGCCAGCGCCCGGCAGTCGTCCTCGGTCCGGAAGAGATAGGACTGGACGACCGCGCCGGTCTGCGGGAAGCGGGTGCGCAGCTCACCGAGGATGGCGAGGGTGGAGTCCACGGTGGTGTGGTCCTCCATGTCGAGGGTGACCGTCGTGCCCGCCGCGGCGGCGGCCTCCACGACCGGGGTCACATTCGCCAGGGCCAGATCGTGGCCTCCGGGCAGCGCCTGTCCGAAGGCGGAGAGCTTCACGGACATCTCCGCGCGCCCGGCGAGCCCCTCGGCGGCCAGCGCCTCGGTCAGCGCCAGATAGGCGTCACGGCTGCGCAGCGCTTCGACCCGGTCGGTCACGTCCTCGCCCAGATGGTCCAGGGTGACGTCCAGGCCACGGGCGGTCAGCGACCGCACCGAACCCAAGGACTCGGTAAGCCGCTCCCCGGCGATGAAACGGTCCACCATCGGGCGGGTGACCGGCGCGGCCGAGACGAGACGGCGGATGGCGGCACTGCGCGAAGCGGCGAGCAGCACGGGTCCCAGCACGGGGCACCTCCACGATGACGGCCGACGAACGGCATCAACAACTCACCGTGAAACTTAAGGATGGCTCGGATCCCGGACCATCGACAGCTGTCACGCATCCGTGGCCGGGATCTCAGACATCTGTATGAGAATGTGAGGGGTGAAACCGGGAAGAGGCGGGACCCATGCGCGACGACTACCAGCAGCTGGTGGACGAGATCACGGCGGTGCTCCGGGCACCCGCGACCCTGGAGAACCGCGACTTCGCACTGATCGCCTTCGGCGCCCAGAACAGCGAGGACCGCGATGACACGGAGGAGCCGGCGCTCGACCCGGTCCGCACCCGCTCGATCCTCCAGCGCCGCTCGACGGCTGCGGTGCGGGCCTGGTTCGAGGCGTTCGGGATCGCACGGGCGCAGGCGCCGCTGCGGATTCCGCCCGACCCGGCGGCCGGGGTGTTCATGGGCCGTATCTGCCTGCCCGTCCGGCACCGCGGGGTGGTGCACGGCTATGTCTGGCTGCTGGACGACGGCCACCTCTCCGATCTGGAGCTGGGCGGACCCACGGGCGCGCCGGACCCCCGGCTGGCCCGCGCGATGGAGACCGCGGACCGCATCGGGGCGCTGCTGGCGGCCGAGGCACGCGCCGGGGAGGAGCTCGGCGAGCTGCTGCGCGATGTGCTGACCGGGCCGCCGGCCGGCCGGGACGCCGCCCGCGCCGGGCTGCGGACCGCGCTGCGCGGAGCGGGCGACGGGCCGCTGGCGCTGGTGGCGGTGGTGCCGTGGACGCCGGGGACCGGCGAGGACGCGGACCCCGGGCTCCCCCACCTGCCGAGCATCGTGGCCGCGTGCGCGCTGCCCGGGACCGCGGCGACCGGAGCGGGGCTGGCGACGCTGGTCCGGCTGCGCGCGGCCAACGCCCTGGACCCGGCCCGTACGACGGCCGAACAGCTGCTGCGCTCCCCCGGGCCACCACCGGCTCTCTGGACGGGGTACAGCCCAGGGCGGCCGCGGGGGTCAGCGCTCCCCGGCGCGGGCTGGAGGAGCTGCCCGCCGCCTGGCAGGAAGCCCTGGCCGCCGCGCGGGCGGCCCACGCCGATACGCGCCTGGGGCCGGTCGCGGAGTGGTCCGCCATCGGCCCGTACCGTCTGCTGGCCGCACTGCCCGAGCTGCCACCCGACGCCGCCGTACGCCCGCTGCTGGAGCCCGCCCACGCCGAACTCGCCCGCACCGCCGAGACCTTCCTCGACTGCGCGGGCCAGGCCGGGCGCACCGCCGCGCGGCTGGGCATCCACCGGCAGACGCTCTACTACCGCCTGTCCCGGGTGCGGCAACTGACCGGTCTCGACCTGGACGCGGGCGAGGACCGGCTGCTGCTCCATATGACCCTCAAGGCCGCCCGCCTCGGGCCGCCGCGGCGCTGAGCCCCCTCAGCCCGCGGGCGACGCGGGGGCGTCGGGCGCCGGGAGTGCGTCGGGGGCCGCGGGGGCGTCGCCGACGATCCGCCGCATCGCCTCGACGAGGTCATGGGCGCTGGGCATGAGCTCGGGGTCGATGGCCATCTGGACGATCATGCCGCTCACCAGCGTCATATAGAACGAGCCCATGACCCGCGAGGTCTCCTCGTCGACATCCCGCTCGTCGATGCCGTGGATCAGCCCCACCAGCCCCTGGCGTCCCTCCGGTTGGGCCCGGCCGAAGGCCGCGCGCAGCTCGGGGTCGTGCCGAACCTGGAGGATGGCCTCCAACTGGGACTGCCACATCGCCTGGTGCTTGCCGAACAGCTCGAGCACTCGGGTCCAGCGGGTCTCGAACCGCTCCCGCAGCGCGGTGTCCTGATCGCCGCCCGCGGGGTCGTCCGCCTCCAGGGACCGCTGGACGTCATCGGCCCAGTCGCCCATCGCCGCGAAGAGCGCCTCCCGCATCAGGGCGTCCTTCGAGCCGTAGTGGTAGCCGATGGAGGCCAGGTTGGCGCCCGAGGCGGCCACGATGTCCCGCGCCGTCGTACGGGACCAGCCCTTCTCCTCGATGCAGCGCTTGGCCCCGGCGAGCAGATCCTCTCGATGTCCCATGGCGCCAGGGTATCCCGATCCCATACGACCGTCCTAGACGTGCGTCTTACACAGCCGTACTAGACAAGCGTTTAATACGCTCGTATATTCACCGCCATGACCTCGACCTCGACCTCGACCTCGGCCTCGATCTCCACCGGCCCGCGCGCCGGGCGCACGGAATGGACCGCCTTCGTGGTCCTGATGCTTCCGCTCCTCCTGGTCTCCATGGATGTGTCGGTGCTGTACTTCGCGGTGCCGGCCATCAGCCGGGAGCTGCACCCCAGTTCCACCCAGCAGCTGTGGATCTTCGACATCTACGCCTTCGCCCTCGCCGGGCTGCTCATCACCATGGGAGCGCTGGGCGACCGCTTCGGACGGCGGAAGCTGCTGCTGTTCGGGGCCGCGGCCTTCGGCGCCGCGTCCGTCGCGGCGGCGTACGCGCAGAGCGCCGAGATGCTCATCGCCGCACGGGCCGTGCTCGGGATCGGCGGCGCGACGCTGATGCCGTCGACGATGGCGCTGATCCGCAACCTCTTCCTCGACGAGAAGCAGCGGGCCACGGCGATCGCGATCTGGTCGTCGGCCATGGCGGGCGGCATCGCACTGGGCTCGGTGCTCAGCGGGGTGATGATCGAGCACTTCTGGTGGGGCTCGGTCTTCCTGATCAACGTCCCGGCGATGGTGCTGCTGCTGGCTCTGGTGCCGCTCCTGGTGCCGGAGTTCAAGGACCCGAAGCCCGGGGCCTTCGATCTGCCGAGCGTGCCGCTGTCGTTGGCCGCCGTGCTTCCGGTGATCTACGGACTGAAGAAGACGGCCGCCGACAACGGCGTCAGCCCGATCCCGCTGCTGTCCATCGTGGCCGGTCTCGCCATCGGCGCCGTCTTCCTACGGCGTCAGCGCACCCGCCGCGACGCGATGATCAGCCCGGAACTGTTCCACCACCGCGGCTTCGGCCCGTCGATCGCGCTCAACGCGCTGGCCACCTTCGCCATGATGGGCTCGGCCTACTTCACCACCCAGTATCTGCAGTCGGTGCTCGGCAAGGGCCCGCTGGAGGCGGCGCTGTGGAGCCTGGCCCCGTCCGTCTGCGTCGGCATCGCCGGACCGGCGGCGGCCGCGGCGGTCCAGCGCGGCGCCGAGCGGGCCCATGTGATCGGCGCCGGCTTCCTGACCGGGGCCCTCGGCTACGGGATTCTGGCCCTGGCCGGCACGGACGCGCTGTGGACGGTGCTGATCGGCGCCGCCGTCCTGGCCAGCGGGATCGTCATGGTGATGTCGCTGGTCACCGACATGGCGATCGGCACCGTCCCGCCGAAGCGGGCCGGTTCTGCGGCCGCGCTGCTGGAGACGGGCCAGGAGTTCGGCGGGGCGATGGGCATGGCGGTGCTCGGCAGCGTCGGCACCGCCGTCTACCGGAGCGACGTCAAGGACTCGCTGGGCGGTGAGCTGCCCAGGGGCGCGCTCGACCAGGTGCACGAGACGCTGGGCGCCGCCGTCGCGGTGGCGGGCAAGCTGAAGGGGCGGACCGGGGAGCAGATGCTGGACGCGGCACGCGAGGCGTTCACCCACGGGATGCGGATCGCGTGCGGGGCCGGGGCGGTGGTCCTGGTGGCGGCCGCGGTGCTGGCCCTGGTGACGCTGCGTCGGGTGGAGGCCGCGGGGCCCGCGACTGGGGGCACGGCCAAGGCCGGGGATGTGCCCTCGACCGGCGCGGGTATGCCCTCGACCGGCGCGGACGAGACGGCGGACCGCGGCGAGACGGTGAGCGAGGCGGCGGCGGGGCGCTGAGCCGTGGCCCGCCGGAGGGAACCTCGCCGAGGTGGGGTCCCCTCCGGCGTTCCGCGCGAGGCGAGTTGACCGTTACGCGCGGCGCGTGACGGCCGTACGCGTCGAATCCGTATCGAACCGACGGCAACCATCTCCCGCCCGGTGGCAACCAGAGGACGGCGGCCGGACGACACGGCCGCCCCGAGGGCTGAGCAGCCCCACGCGAGAGGAGTGACGCACCGTGCGCATCACCAGAGCGTTAGCGGCGGCCGGGCTCGCCGTCGCCTTCCTGATCGGCGCGGCCCACACACCGCGGGCCGTCGCGGGCGAACTGCCGGGCGCCACAAGGTTCTTCAACGACCCCGACTCGCTCGTCAACAAGTGGGTCGCCGCCCATCCGGACGACTCCCGCCAGCCGCGCATCGCCTCGCGGATCGCCAGTCAGCCGCAGGCCCTGTGGTTCTCCCGGTACTCCCCCGGCACCGTCACCGCGGACGTCCGCAAGGTCACCTCCGCCGCGTCCGCCAAGGGCGAGACCCCTGTCCTGGTGACGTATCAGATCCCCAACCGCGACTGCGGCGGGGCCTCGGCGGGCGGTGCGCCGGATCTCGCGAGCTATGACGCATGGGTGCGCGCCTTCGCCGCCGGGCTGGGCAGCGGGCCCGCGATCGTCATCCTCGAACCCGACTCGATCGCGCTCATCAGCTGCCTCTCCCCCTCCGAGCTGAGCGGCCGTTATGCCTCACTGGGCCGCGCGGCGACCGCCATCCACGGTGCGAACCCCAACGCCCGGGTGTACTTCGACGCCGGGCACTCGGCCTGGAACAGCGCCGCCGTCCAGGCGTCGCGGCTTCGCTCGGCCGGGGTGCTGACCAGCGGCGACGGCATCTACAGCAATGTCTCCAACTTCCGCCGCACCGCCGACGAGGTGGCCTTCACCAAGAGCGTGCTCGCCCAGCTCGGCACCTCCTCGGGGCTCACCGCCGTCATCGACACCAGCCGCAACGGCAACGGCCCCGCCCCCGACAACACCTGGTGCGACCCCCACGGCCGCAAGGTCGGCGAGAACCCGACGGCGAACACCGGCGATCCGGCCATCGACGCCTATCTATGGATCAAGCCGCCGGGCGAACTGGACGGCTGTGCGGGGGCGGCGGGCACCTTCTCGCCGGACTACGCATACGAGCTGGCGGGCTGAGCGCACGCGACCTCGGTCACAGGTGGTCGATCTCGGTGAGATCGATGTCGATGGTGAACGGGACCGGAAGCTTGATCCGCTCGTGGTAAATGCCGGTCGGCACATACGTGCGCGTCACCGTGTTGAGCTCGAAAACCTGGACGACCGGACGGCGACCCTCACCGTGCTCGACCAGCCAGAAGTGCGGAATTCCCGCCTCGGCGTAGAGCTGTGGCTTGCGCTTGCGGTCACGTGACTCCGACTCCGGCGAGACGACCTCCACCACGAGCACGGCGTCGGCCGCCTGGAAGCCCGTTTCATGCGCCTCGGTGGTCACCGCCTCGGCGCGCAGGATCGCGATATCGGGCTCGGGGCGGTTGCGCTTGTCGAGGGCAATGGTCATCTCGCGACAGACCCGGAGCGACTCGGGCACCGAGGCCCGGAGCCCCTTCTCCAGCAAGTACATGGCCAGCGAATGAAAATACTTCTGCGGGCTCACGAAGACGAGGCTCCCGTCGATCAGCTCAGTGTGCGGCGGGAGCTCCGGCATGCGGTCAAGATCATCTGCAGTGAATCCGCCCGGGGGCGGAAAAGCCCAGGCCGGAAGCGGTTCAGCAGTCATGGTTCCTCCCATGGACGGGATTCTGGCCGCGTGACCAAGGGTAGCGGGCAGGAACGCCGAAGACGCCACCCACACGAGTGGGGCGGCTCCCAGCGTTGACCCGTGCCGACTAGCCGCCCAGCCCGCGCAGGAATACCTCCAGCCCCCGAAGAACTCCCGCTCCACCCCCACGCTCCGCGCCTGGCGCGCCGTTTCGGCCATGTACGGGAACGCGTCGGACGGCAGCTCGGCGATCGTGACCGTGCCCGCCCCGGACAGCGGCCCGAGGTGTTCGAGCTGGATCGCCCCGATCACATAGCCGAGCAGGGCACGCAGCGCGAGGACCCGCCGTTCGCCGTCCAGGCCCGCCTCGGTGAGGATCGCCAGCGCCGTCTCCGACCAGCGCAGTCCGCTGGGGGAACGGTGCCGGTGGGTGAGGGTCAGCGGGAGGACCGCGGGGTGGGCGATGATCGTGTCGCGCAGCCGCCCGACCATGATCCGGAGCCGGTCGTCCCAGGGGGCCCCGGGCTCCGGCGGCGTGGTGTCGACGGCGCTGAGGACGCGCTCGACCACCAGCCCTTCGAGCTCCTCGCGATCGTCGACATAGCGATAGAGCGCCATCGTGCTCATCCCGAGTTCCTTGGCGACGGCACGCATCGAGAGCCCGGCGAGCCCCTCGCGGTCGAGGACGGCGAGGGCGGCCGAGGCGAGCTGATCGGGGGTGAGGGAGCGGGGACGTGGCATGGCGGTTGACAGCGTACGGCATACGCCTACGCTGGTAGGCGTATGCCGTACGCTCACGAAAGGGGGCTCCCATGGAGCCCGATTCCGTCGTCGCAGCCCGCACCCTCACCCCCGTGACCGGCCCGGACGTCGCCGTTCCCGACTCCGGCCGGCTGATCCACCTTCAGTTCCGGCGCTTCGCCGGATGCCCCGTCTGCAATCTCCATCTGCGGTCGATCGTGCGGCGCCATCAGGAGATCGAGGCGGCCGGAGTGCGGGAGGTGGTGGTCTTCCACTCCCCCGCCGAGGAGCTGCGCGAGCATACGGACGAGCTGCCGTTCGCCGTGGTCGCCGACCCCGGGAAGCGGCTCTACCGGGAGTTCGGGGTGGAGCAGGCACCCAGGGCCCTGCTCAGCCCGCGCGCCTGGGGGCCGATCGCGCGGGCGCTGCTGACCGGTGTGTGGGCGGTGATCCGGGGACGGGAGAAGCTCCCCGCGCCCAGCCAGCCCGGGGGCAGGCTGGGGCTGCCCGCCGACTTCCTGATCGGCGGGGACGGCCGCGTCATCGCCGCCAAACACGGCGCACACGCCTATGACCAGTGGTCGGTGGACGAGCTGCTGGCGCTGGCCGCCCGCGCCCCGCGCCCCGACCCGGCCCCCTGATCCACCACCGCCGCAGGCCCTCCGCTCCGGGGGGAGCGAAGGGCCTGCGGGAGGCGAGGCGCCGTCAGCCCAGGGGCGCGGGGAGCGGGGTGGCGCCTTCGGCGCCCGGTTCCCGTACCGGGCGCGGGGTGTTCATCAGCAGCGCGATGACCACCGCGGCGCCCGCGAGAATCGCGGAGGAGACCACGAAGGCGTGCGAGAAGCCCTCCACCAGACCGGCCTTGGCGGTCCGCGGTGTCATCCGCGCGGCGTGCGAGGCCATGTAGTCGGACGTCGCGCTGGTGGCGATGGTGTTGAGCATCGCCGTGCCGATCGAACCGCCGATCTGCTGGGCGGTGTTGACGGTGGCGGAGGCGACGCCCGCGTCCCCCTCCCCCACGCCATGGGTCGCGTAGTTCATCGAGGGCGCCATCACCAGGCCCATGCCGAAGCCGACCAGGAGCTCGGCGGGCAGCACCCCCGCCGCGTACGAGCTGTCGACGTCCAGGGGCACCAGCAGCGCGACACCGGTGGCCGCGATCAGCAGACCGGGCGCCACCAGCAGGCGCGGCGGCACCTTGGGGATGAGGCGGGAGGCGACGCCGCCCGCGCCGACCAGCACCGCCCCGGTCATGGGCAGGAACGCCACACCGGTGAGCAGCGCCGAGTACCCCTTGACGAGCTGCATGTAGTACGTGAGGAAGAGGAACATCGCGAACATGCCGACCACCGAGAGGCCGACCGCCAGATAGGCGCTGCCACGGGTGCGGTCCGCCACCACGCGCGGCGGCAGCAGCGGCCGCGCCACGCTCCGCTCCACCAGGACGAAGGCGAGGAGCAGCACCGCGCCCACGATGAGCAGCCCGGTCACCAGCCGGGAGTCCCAGCCCTCGGACTCGGCCTCGCTGCATCCGTAGACCACGGCCACCAGCCCGCACACCGCCAGCAGCACACCGGGGATGTCGAAGCGGGCCCGGCCCTCGGCGCGGGTGTCGGTGGGCAGCACGGACCAGCTGAAGGCGGCGACGACGGCGATCGGCACATTGACGTACAGGCACCAGCGCCAGTCCAGGTACTCCGTCAGCAGTCCGCCGACGACCAGCCCGATCGCACCGCCGCCCGCCGCGATCGCGCCGAAGATGCCGAACGCCTTGGCGCGTTCACGGGGTTCGGTGAAGTTCACCGCGAGCAGCGACAGCGCCGAGGGGGCGAGCAGCGCGGCGAACGCGCCCTGCAGGGCGCGGGCCGAGAGCAGCGTCTCGAACCCGGAGGCGGCGCCGCCGAGCGCGGAGGCCCCGGCGAACCCCAGCAGGCCGATGAGGAAGGTGCGCTTACGGCCGGTGTAGTCCGCGATCCGGCCGCCGAGCAGCAGCAGACTGCCGAACGCCAGGGTGTAGGCGGTGATGACCCACTGCCGGTCGCCGTCGGAGATGCCGAGGTCCTTCTGGGCCGACGGCAGGGCGATGTTCACGACGGTGATGTCGAGGACGATCATCAGCTGGGCCAGGCCGATGAAGACGAGTGCGAGCCAGCGCCGGGGGTTCGCCTCGGGTGGCGTCTTTGAGGGCTGGGACATGACCATGCCTTTCTGGTCGTGCGGAAGGCGAACGGAGCGGGAGATCAGTCGGCGTCGGAGTCGCCGGAGTGGTCGGCGCGGGCTTCGGGGCGGGCGACGCGGGCGTCGGAGTGGGCTTCGCGGGCGTCGTCGATCACTCGCTCCCGGAGGAGCTTGAACGCCGCGGCATCGACGGCCGGGCCGCCGAGCGGGGTGGTGGGCCGCGGGGAGCCGGTGGGGCGCAACCCGTCGATATAGACATCCAGTTGGCGATGGGCGAGGGCGTCATCGGCGGCGAACCGGCCACCGCCGGGCAGCGGCCGCGACAGCCGCATGATCATCATCGTGATGTCGCCGAAGACGACATCGAGCCGGATCAGCCCCTCGGCCTGGGCGCGCAGAAGCAGCGCGTCGATCGGGTCGACGACATCGCCGGGGACGCCGTCGAGGATCTCGGCGACGGTGAAACGGCCCAGCAGCGCCGGCATCACCGAGCCGATCTTGAGATCGAGGGCGGCGTGCATAAAGCGGCGCAGCGCGAGATGGGCGTCGTCCTCCTCGGCGGCGGCCCGGCTCCCGGCTTCGACCAGCGCGCTCAGCACCTCGATGGCGACCCCTCGGTGGAGATCGTCGCGGTGCGGAAACCGGCGGTAGAGGGTCGCGATGCCGACCCCGGCGCGCCGGGCTATCTCATCCAGCGGGGCATCGGGCCCCTGATCGGCGAAGACCTCGCGGGCGGCGCGCAGGATCTGCTCCCGGTTGCGTCGCGCGTCGGCGCGCATGGGCGGGACGTCGGCAAGGGCGTCGGCGTCGGTGTCTGCGGACACGGGGTTCTCCTGACAGCGCATACGAAAGCTATGTGGAGAAATTTTCTCCACATAGCTGTGAGCGTAGCGAGCCGACCCGCATTATTCAACACGCGATGAAAAAGATCCGGAACCCTCCGGCAGGCCCTGCTGCCAGGGCCGCACAACGATCTGGGCCCGGCCCCCGCCGAAGCGGGGACCGGGCCCAGATGGGTGACTGCCTATGCGGCTCAGACCAGATTGACCGAGCGGGCCGAGGAGGCGCCGATCTCCTCGGCGATCTCGGTGAGCACCGGCTGCGGAATGGTGTCGTCCACCGTGAGCGCCACCAGCGCGGCACCGCCCGCCGCCGCCCGGGAGACCTGCATCCCGGCGATGTTGATACCCGCCTCGCCCAGGATCCGGCCGAGCGTGCCGACCACACCCGGGCGGTCGGTGTAGCGGAGGAAGGCCATGTGGTCGGCGAGCGCCAGATCCACGTCGTACTCCCCGACCGCGACGATCTTCTGCTGGTGCTTGGGACCGGCCAGCGTGCCGGAGATCGAGACCTCCTCGCCATCCGACAGGGTGCCGCGCACGGTCACCACATTGCGGTGCTCGCTCGACTCCGAGCTGGTGGTCAGCCGCACCTCGACACCGCGCTCCTGCGCGAACAGCGGGGCGTTCACATACGACACGGTCTCGTCGACGATGTCCTCGAAGACACCCTTGAGCGCCGACAGCTCCAGCACCTTGACGTCGTGCTGGGTGATCTCGCCGTACACCTCGACGTCGAGGCGGACCGCGACCTCGCCCGCGAGCGCGGTGAAGATCCGCCCCAGCTTCTCGGCCAGCGGCAGCCCGGGGCGCACGTCCTCGGCGATGACGCCACCCTGGACGTTCACCGCGTCCGGGACCAGCTCGCCGGCCAGCGCCAGCCGCACCGAGCGGGCGACCGCGATGCCCGCCTTCTCCTGGGCCTCACCGGTGGAGGCGCCCAGGTGCGGGGTGACCACCACATTGTCGAACTCGAACAGCGGGGACTCGGTGCACGGCTCCTGGGAGAAGACGTCCAGCCCGGCCCCGGCCACCCGGCCCTCCTTGAGGGCGGCGGCCAGCGCCACCTCGTCCACGATCCCGCCGCGCGCGGCGTTGACGATCCGGACCTCCGGCTTGACCTTGTGCAGCGCCTCGTCGCCGATCAGGCCGACCGTCTCGGGGGTCTTGGGGAGGTGGACGGAGATGAAGTCGGAGACCTCGAGCAGCTCGTCCAGCGAGAGCAGCTTCACGCCCATCTGCGCGGCCCGTGCGGGCTGCACATACGGGTCGTACGCGACGACCTTCATGCCGAAGGCGGACATCCGCTGGGCCACCAGGACGCCGATGCGGCCGAGGCCGACGACGCCGAGGGTCTTCTCGCTCAGCTCCACACCGGTGTACTTGCTGCGCTTCCACTCGCCGTTCTTCAGCGCGGCGCTGGCCTGCGGGATGTTGCGGGCCGTGGCCACCAGCAGACCGCAGGCGAGCTCGGCGGCGGTGACGATGTTGGACGTCGGCGCGTTGACGACCATGACGCCGGCCTTGGTGGCGGCCGAGACGTCCACATTGTCCAGGCCGACGCCCGCCCGAGCGACCACCTTCAGCTTCTTCGCCGCGGCGATGGCCTCGGCGTCGACCTTGGTCGCGCTGCGGACGAGGATCGCGTCCACACCGGCGATGGCGGGAAGGAGCTCGGCTCGGTCGGCCCCGTTGCAGTGCCGGATCTCGAAGTCCGGGCCCAGGGCGTCGACCGTCGCCGGAGAGAGCTCTTCGGCGATGAGTACGACAGGTTTACCAGTGGAAGCAGTGCTCACGTGGTCTTCAGTCCTCACTAGTCCTCAGCGGACGGCCGTCCCGACGGCCGCTGGCGGTGAAGGGGTCAGCCGCGTGGAAGACGCACGACGCTGTGAGCCTGACGCGCTTGCTGTTGTTGAGTGTAGTGGCGGTCGGGCCTACGTCATGTGCCGTTGCGGCAGGATCACCCGCACGTGGTGGTGCGCGGTGGACAAAGCGCGAACCGGGTGCGGCGGGGGTTCAGGGAACCCCCGCCGCACCCGGGGCACGGCCGCCGCGCCGCCAGGCGCGGTTACGCCTCCTCGTCCACCCAGCTCATGAGCTTGCGCAGCTCCTTGCCGGTGGTCTCCAGCAGGTGGTTCTCGTCGGCCTTCTTCAGCTCGTTGTACTTCGGCAGACCGGCGTTGTACTCCGCCATCCAGTTCTTGGCGAAGGTGCCGTCCTGGATCTCGCCGAGGAGCTTCTTCATCTCGGCCTTGGTGGAGTCGTTGATGATCCGCGGACCGGAGACGTAGTCGCCCCACTCGGCGGTCTCGGAGATCGACCAGCGCATCTTCTCCAGGCCGCCCTCGTACATGAGGTCCACGATCAGCTTGAGCTCGTGGAGGCACTCGAAGTACGCGATCTCCGGCTGGTAGCCGGCCTCGACCAGGGTCTCGAACCCGGCCTTGACCAGTGCCGAGGTGCCGCCGCACAGGACCGCCTGCTCACCGAAGAGGTCGGTCTCGGTCTCCTCGGTGAAGGTGGTCTTGATGACGCCGGCGCGGGTGCCGCCGATGCCCTTGGCGTACGACAGGGCCAGCTCGAAGCCGTTTCCGGTGGCGTCCTGCTCGACGGCCGCGATACACGGCACGCCGCGGCCCTCCTCGTACTGGCGGCGGACGAGGTGGCCCGGGCCCTTGGGGGCGACCATGCAGACGTCCACATTGGCCGGGGGCTTGATGAAGTCGAAGCGGATGTTGAGGCCGTGCCCGAAGAACAGCGCGTCGCCGTCCTTCAGGTTGTCCTTCACGGACTCCTCGTAGACCTTCGCCTGGATCGGGTCCGGGACCAGGATCATGATCACGTCGGCCTCGGCGGACGCCTCGGCGGGGGTGACCACGCGCAGGCCCTGCTCCTCGGCCTTCGCCTTGGACTTGGAGCCCTCGTGCAGACCGACCCGGACATCGACGCCCGAGTCGCGCAGCGACAGCGCGTGGGCGTGCCCCTGGCTGCCGTAGCCGAGGATTGCGACCTTACGGCCCTGGATGATGGACAGGTCGGCGTCGTCGTCGTAGAACAGCTCGGCCACTTCGGGAATCTCCTAGCGTGTGGGTTGTGCTTCCCACCGTATGACGGGCGGGCGGGTGAAGGTTTCGGGGTCTCGCCATACGGTCCGGCGCGCGGTGCGCGCCGGACCATGATCCCCGCTGGTGGGGCGGGTCAGGCGGACCGGTCGAGCGCGCGCAGGCTCCGGTCGGTGATGGAGCGGGCGCCACGCCCTATGGCGATGGTGCCGGACTGGACCAGCTCCTTGATGCCGTACGGTTCCAGCATCCTGAGCATGGCCTCGAGCTTGTCGCTGCTGCCGGTGGCCTCGATGGTGACGGCCTCCGGGGAGACGTCCACGGTCTTGGCGCGGAACAGCTGGACGATCTCGACGATCTGGGAGCGGGTCTCGTTGTCGGCGCGGACCTTCACCAGAACGAGCTCCCGCTGAATCGCCTGGCCGTCCTCCAGCTCGACGATCTTCAGCACGTTGACCAGCTTGTTGAGCTGCTTGGTGACCTGCTCCAGCGGCAGCTCCTCGACATTGACCACGATGGTGATCCGGGAGATGTCGGGGTGCTCGGTGACGCCGACGGCCAGCGAGTCGATATTGAAGCCGCGGCGGGAGAACAGGGCGGCGATCCGGGCGAGGATGCCGGGGGTGTTCTCCACCAGGACGGAGAGCGTGTGCTTGGACATGGGCTCGGTCTCTCTTCTTCTCTCGGTCCTGGTCTCAGTCGTCTTCGCCGTCGCCGAAGTCCGGGCGGGTGTCGCGCGCCGCCAGGATCTCGTCATTGGAGGTGCCGGCCGCGACCATCGGCCAGACCATGGCGTCCTCGTGGACGATGAAGTCCACGACCACCGGGCGGTCGTTGATCGCGTTGGCCTTCTCGATCACGGCGTCGAGGTCGGCCGGGTCCTCGCAGCGCAGCCCGACGCAGCCCATGGCCTCGGAGAGCTTCACGAAGTCGGGGACGCGGGTGCCCCCGTTCTGCTGGGCGGGGGTGTCGGGGCCCGAGTGCAGGACCGTGTTGGAGTAGCGCTGGTTGTAGAAGAGGGTCTGCCACTGCCGGACCATGCCCAGCGCGCCGTTGTTGATGATCGCGACCTTGATCGGGATGTTGTTCAGCGCGCAGGTGACCAGCTCCTGGTTGGTCATCTGGAAGCAGCCGTCACCGTCGATCGCCCAGACCGTACGGCCATCGGCACCCGCCTTGGCGCCCATGGCGGCCGGGACGGCGTAGCCCATCGTCCCGGCGCCGCCGGAGTTCAGCCAGGTGGCGGGGGTCTGGTAGTCGATGAAGTGGGCGGCCCACATCTGGTGCTGGCCGACGCCCGCGGCGAAGATCGTGCCCTCCGGCGCCAGCTGCCCGATCCGCTGGATGACCTGCTGCGGGGAGAGGCTGCCGTCGGCGGGCTGGTCGTAGCCGAGCGGGTAGGTCTCCCGCCACCGGTTCAGGTCCTCCCACCAGCCGGTGTAGTCACCGGCGCGGCCCGCGTCGTGCTCGGCCTGGACGGCGACGACCAGGTCCGCGATGACCTCGCGGGCGTCTCCGACAATGGGCACGTCGGCGGCGCGGTTCTTACCGATCTCGGCCGGGTCGATATCCGCGTGGACGACCTTGGCGTACGGGGCGAAGGAGTCCAGCTTGCCGGTGACGCGGTCGTCGAAGCGGGCGCCGAGCGCCACGATCAGATCGGCCTTCTGCAGGGCGGTCACGGCGGCGACGGTGCCGTGCATGCCCGGCATGCCCAGGTGGAGGTGGTGGGTGTCGGGGAAGGCGCCCAGCGCCATCAGGGTGGTGGTGACCGGCGCCCCGGTCAGCTCGGCCAGCACCTTCAGCTCGGCGGTGGCCCGCGCCTTGAGCACACCGCCGCCGACGTACAGCACCGGGCGCTCGGCCTGGGTGATCAGGCGGGCGGCCTCGCGGATCTGCTTGGCGTGCGGCTTGGTGACCGGGCGGTAGCCGGGCAGATCGGGCTGCGGCGGCCAGGAGAAGGTGGTCTGCGCCTGGAGCGCGTCCTTGGCGATGTCGACCAGGACCGGGCCGGGGCGGCCGGTGGATGCGATGTGGAACGCCTCGGCGATCGTGCGGGGGATGTCCTCGGCCTTGGTGACCAGGAAGTTGTGCTTGGTGATCGGCATGGTGATGCCGCAGATGTCCGCCTCCTGGAAGGCGTCCGTACCGATGGCCTTGGACGCCACCTGGCCGGTGATCGCGACGATCGGGACCGAGTCCATATGGGCGTCGGCGATGGGGGTGACCAGGTTGGTGGCGCCGGGGCCCGAGGTCGCCATGCAGACGCCGACCTTGCCGGTGGCCTGGGCGTAACCGGTGGCGGCGTGGCCCGCGCCCTGCTCATGGCGGACGAGCACATGCCGGACCTTCGAGGAGTCCATCATCGGGTCGTAGGCGGGGAGGATCGCGCCACCGGGAATGCCGAAGACGGTGTCCGCACCCACTTCCTCGAGGGAACGGATGAGGGACTGCGCGCCCGTGACGTGCTCGACGGGGGCGGACTGCGGTCCGCCGCTACGGGGCCGAGGCTGGGGGTGATGGGACCCGGGGGCCTGCTCGGTCATCGGCATTCTCTTCTCGAAGATGAGGTTCGGTGCGGGAGGGTGAGGGCGGGCGGTGCACCGGGTGCCGGTGCAACAAAAAACCCCTCGTGCCGTAAGGCAAGCGAGGGGAGCGCGCCGGTGAGGGTCCGCAGGGCTTCAACGGGCCCTGCTCAGCCGACGCGCTGTCCAAGTACGAGAATTCGGGTGCGCATGGCTCCGACCCTCCCCCCGGCGCATATCGAGTGTCAAGTGGGTGGGACGGGCGTCTCAGTATTTGAGCGGGTCGGCGGGTGGGTGTGCGGCTCCGTACGGCGCGGACCATGGGAGCCGCCATGGCCGGTGTGCCCGCCGTGCCGGATCGGCAGGGCGCCGCCGACGAGCAGCGGCGGCTCCGAGCGGGGGACGGGATAGCCGCCGCGCAGCAGGGCCCGGCGCAGCCGGTGCTCGTCCAGCGGTCCGCTGAAGGCCGCCCCTTGGGCGTGGGTGCATCCCATACCGCGCAGGGTGACGATCTGCTCGGGCAACTCCACCCCCTCTGCGATGGACTGCATTCCGAGGTCTCCGGCGATCCTCAGCAGCCCAGCGGTGATCTTGTGGAGCCGTGAGGACTCGACCACGCCCTCGACCAGCCCGGGGTCCAGTTTCAGCACATCGATGGGGAGCCTGCGCAGCGCCCTGATCGCGGCATAGCCGCTGCCGAAGCCGTCCAGGGCGATCCGCACCCCCAGGCGGCGCAGCGCGCCGAGGCGGTGCTCGAGCTCGTCGAGCGGCACCCGTGGATCGCTGTCGGTCAGCTCCAGGATCAGCGCGCCGGACGGCAGCCCATGGCGGGCCAGCAGGGTCTCCACGGCCTTGGGCGGCAACGACTTGTCCACCAGCCGGCTCGCGGGGAGCCGTACGCAGACCGGGACCGGGTGGCCGTCGCGGCGCCGCTGGGCGGCCTGCTCGACGGCGGCCTCCAGCATCCAGCGGGACAGCTCGGCGGTGCGGGCCGTGTCCTCGCCGCCCCCACGGCCGTTGTCGGCGACCCGGAGGAACTCGGCGGGGGTGAACAGGATCCCCTGGGCCGAGCGCCAGCGGGCCTGCGCCGCGACCGCGGTGATCCGGCCGCTGGTCAGCTCGACGACGGGCTGGTGCAGCAGCACGAACTCCCCGTCGTGCAGGGCGGCACGGAGTCTGGTGGCGACCTCCGCTCGACGGGCCACCTCGGCCTGCATCTGCGGTGCGTACAGCTCGACGCGGTTCTTGCCCGCGGCCTTGGCGCGGTACATCGCCAGGTCGGCGTTGCGCATCAAGGCGCCGGGGCTGGTGCCGGGCTCGGCGAAGGCGACGCCGATGCTGGCGGCCACGCGGACCTCGGTGCCGCCCTCGACCCGGTAGGGCTGGGAGAGCCGGACCCGCAGCCGGTCGGCGATCTCCATGATGCGCTGCTCGCGGGCGCCCACGTCCCCCGCCCCGTCGCCGTCGCCGATGATGAGGGCGGCGAACTCGTCGCCCCCGAGCCGGGCCGCGCAGTCGCCGGACCCGGACCGCACGGACTCCTGGAGCCGGCGGGCGGCCTGGACGAGCAGCTCGTCACCGGCGTGGTGGCCGACGGTGTCGTTGACCGCCTTGAAGCCGTCGAGGTCGATGAAGAACACGGCGGTGCCGGCGTCCGTACGGCGGCGGCCTCCGACGGCATGCCGGACCCGCCGGGTGAACAGGGCGCGGTTGGGCAGATCGGTGAGCGGGTCGTGCTCGGCGTTGTGCTGCAGCTGGGCCTGGAGCCGGACCCGCTCGGTGACATCGCGGCTGTTGAAGATCAGCCCGCCGTGGTGGCGGTTGATCGTGGACTCCACGTTGAGCCAGTCGCCGGAGCCGGAGCGGAAGCGGCACTCGATGCGCGTCGTGGGCTCCTCGCCCGGTGAGGCGGCCAGGAACCGGCGGACCTCGTGGACCACCGATCCGAGGTCCTCGGGGTGGATGAGGGAGGCCAGCTCGGAGCCGACCATCTCGTCCGCGTCGCGGCCGTAGACCCCGGTGGCGGCCGGGCTGACGTAGCGCAGGATTCCGGTGGGTGCGGCGATCATGATCACATCGCTGGAGCTCTGCACCAGGGAGCGGAAGTGGTTCTCCTTCTCGGCGAGCTCCTGGGTGAGCCTGATGTTGTCCATCAGCATGATCGCTTGTCGGACGACGAGCGCGAGCACGACCGCGCAGGCGGTGGAGAGCACCACCCCGTCGATCGGCCGGCCGTCCATCACGTTGAACAGGACCCCCAGGGTGCAGACGGCGGCGGCGAGATACGGCGCGAGTGCGGCGAGCGAGCCCGCGATGGGGACGCTCTGCTGCGCGGGACGGCGCGCCGACGGCGGCTCCTGGGCGGCCTCGCGGCGGGCCACCCACGGGGCGTAGGCCAGCAGCGCGGAACCGGCGAACCATCCGGCGTCGAGTATCTGCCCGGAGCGGTAGTGCTCGCGCAGCAGCGGTGAGGTGAACAGCGCGTCGCACAGCACGGTGAGCGCGAAGGCGGCGATCGCGGTGTTGACCGCGGAGCGGTTGCCCGTCGAGCGCCGGAAGTGGAGCACGATCACCATGCTGACGAGCACGATGTCCAGCAGCGGATAGGCGAGCGCCAGGGCCCCGCGGGCCACGGAGGCGCCGTCCCCGCCGAACTGCCCGGTGTGGGCGAGCGCGAGGCTCCAGGAGAGGGTCACCAGCGATCCGGCGATCAGCCAGGCGTCCAGCCCCAGGCAGATCCACCGGGCCCGGCTGGTGGGGCGCTTGGCGAGCACCAGCATCCCGACGATGGCGGGCGGGGCGAAGAGCAGGAAGCAGAAGTCGGCGGCGGACGGGGTCGGTACGGGGTGGCCGAGCACCACCTCGTACCAGCCCCATACGGCGTTCCCCAGCGCGGCCATGGCCGAGGAGGCGGCGAACAGCAGCCAGGCCGGGCGCAGTCGGCCGGCATGCCGGCGGCCGTGCCACAGACAGGACAGCGCGGCGGCGAGCGCTGCCGCGCTCAGCCCGAAGTCACCCATGAAGAGGGCGAGTTGGGTCGATCCCCAGCCGAGGATCGCACCCGCCGCATAGCCGCCGCAGATCAGGGCGAGGACCACTTGCGGCAACAGCCCGGCACCGCCGCCGGAGACCGACGGCCGCGCGAGCACCGCTCCCGTGGCGCTCACTGGACTGCCATCCACTGCGTGGCGGACCACTGGCGCCGCGGGGACCCCGGGAGCGGTATCCCCGTGGGCCTCATCGAGTTGGAGATCCGCGCGGCTGCGCGGAAATGTCGCGGTCGACGCCTGAGCTGCGTCGGGTTGTCGGTCCATCGGCCATACATCGCCCGTCGCCCCCCTCGAGTTCCGGTCCATCGCTGACGCCGTCAGGTCAGTGGCGCAGCCCCCGCTCGGGACGATACACCAGACTGGTCACTCAGGGACATAGGCCATCTACGGTCCGTAACCGACTACGGCGTTGTGTATACGCAGTGGAGTCAATCGGTGCCTGTATGTGCTGCCAGAGGCATGTCTACCCCGTCGTGGCGACGAGATGTGCCAGCGACTCGCCGCGTGCGAAGCGGTTCAGCTGATCCCTCAACAGCCGCTTGGCGCGCGGGAGGAAGGCCGACGTGGGGCCGCCCACATGCGGGGAGATGAGCACCCCTGGAGCGTGCCACAGCGGATGCCCGGCGGGCAGTGGTTCGGGGTCGGTCACATCGAGCGCGGCCCGCAGCCGGCCCGACTCCACCTCGGTGAGCAGGGCCTTGGTGTCCACGACCCCACCACGGGAGACGTTCACCAGCAGCGCCCCGTCCTTCATCCGCGACAGGAACTCCGCCCCGGCCAGGCCGCGGGTGGCCTCGGTGAGCGGGGTCACCAGCACCACCACATCGGCTTCCGGAAGCAATCGGGGCAGTTCGTCGATCGGATGCACCGGGCCGCGCTCGGTCGTGCGCGGGGAGCGCGCGACGCGCGCCACCCGCTCGCACTCAAAGGGCACAAGCCGGTCCTCGATCGCGCTGCCGATGGCCCCGTAGCCGACGATCAGTACGGACTTGTCGGCGAGCGCGGGGCGGAAGCCGGAGCGCCACTCCTCGGCGTCCTGGCCCCGCACGAAGTCGGGGATACCGCGCAGCGAGGCCAGGATGAGGGTGAGGGCGAGCTCGGCGGTGCTCGCGTCGTGCACCCCGCGTGCGTTGCACAGCCGCACCCCGGGCGCGAGATCCGCCAGCGCGGGCTTGATGTGGTCTATTCCGGCGCTGAGGGTCTGCACCACCCGCAGGTTGGTCATGGCCGGCAGCGGACGGGTGCACACCTGCGGCGGCTTCATGTACGGGACGCAGTAGAACGCGCAGCGCGCCGGATCGGTGGGGAAGTCGGGGCCGCCGTCCCAGTGGGCGTATTCGAGGGTGTCGGGCAGGCCGTCGATCTCCTCGGGCGGGATGGGCAGCCACACCAGGTCGCGCGCTTCGGATGAACCCTGAGTCGCATCGTGCTGGCGGAACGTATCGCTGTGATCTGCACTCATGCCAGGAGGCTATGCGATCACCGGCGGCCTGCAGAGGTTAGTTTGGGGTCCGAGGGAACGGGAGGGGTCAGGCGAGGTGAAGCGCAGGAAAATCGGAGCGGCGGCGCTCGAAGTGGGTGCGATCGGCCTGGGATGCATGCCGATGAGCTGGGCATACACCGCTTCGCAGCGCAGTGGCGAGACTTCGGTGCGCGCCGTGCACACCGCGCTCGACTCGGGCGCGAGCCTGCTGGACACCGCGGACATGTACGGCCCCTTCACCAATGAGCTGCTGGTGGGGCGGGTGCTCAAGGAGCGGCGGGCGGACGCCTTCGTGTCCACCAAATGCGGACTGCTGGTGGGCGAGCAGCACATCGTGGCCAACGGGCGGCCCGGCTATGTGAAACGGGCCTGCGACGCCTCGCTGCGCCGGCTGCAGACGGATGTGATCGACCTTTACCAGCTGCACCGGGCCGACCCGGAGGTGCCCATAGAGGAGACCTGGGGCGCGATGGCGGAGCTGGTCGCGGCAGGGAAGGTGCGGGCGCTGGGGCTGTGCGCCGTGGGTGCGCGGGCGCAGCGGAGGTCGGGCGCGCGGATGCACGACGCCACGGTGCGCCAACTGGAACGGGTCCAGCAGGTCTTTCCGGTCAGCTGTGTACAGGCGGAGCTGTCGGTGTGGTCGCCCGATGCGCTGGAGGCGCTGGTGCCGTGGTGCGCCTCGCGCGGGGTGGGCTTCCTGGCGGCGATGCCGCTCGGCAACGGCTTCCTGAGCGGGACGCTGACCCCGGGGCAGGGCTTCGAGCCGGACGACATGCGGGCCCGGCATCCGCGGTTCACGGCGGAGATGATGGCCGCGAACCAGCCGATCGTGGCCGGTCTGCGACGGGTCGCCCAGCGGCACGGGGACGAGGTGACCCCGGCGCAGGTGGCCCTGGCCTGGCTGCTGGCGCAGGGGCCGCATGTGGTGCCGGTGCCGGGGACGAAGCGGGAGCGGTGGGCGGCGGAGAACTGCGCTGCGGCCGATGTGCCGCTCTCGCACGAGGACCTCGCGGAGATCGCGGAGCTGCCGCCGGCGCGGGGTTCGTGGGACTGAGGCGCCGCGGGCGGGCGGCCGGGGGCGCCTGGTCCAGGCCCGGTTCGGGGATGGGAACCCGGCGTGGGGCAGCGGTGTATAAGAATCAGTGCCGTGCCGCGGCACACGTGCCCATGGAGAGGAATCCGACCGTGCGACGTCCTCGCGTGACCTCTGTACTCGTCGCCGCTGCCGCCGTGTTGCTCGTGGCGGGCTGCTCGTCCGACGGCGACAGCATCACCAGACCGGGCGGCCGCTCGTCCGCGCCCTCGAAGCCGGGCGGCGGGGGCTCCTCGGGCGCGCCCTCGCCGACGGAGTCCGCGGCGCCCGCGAAGGGCTCGGTGAAGGTGGTGCGCACGCTCACCACGAAGCTGGACTCCCCCTGGGGGCTCGCACCGCTGCCCGGCGGGGATCTGCTGGTCTCCTCGCGGGACACCGGGAAGATCTTCACGGTCTCGGCGGACACGGGCAAGAAGACCGAGGTGGGGTCCGTCCCCGGCGTCTCCGCCGCCGGTGAGGGCGGGCTGCTGGGGCTGGCGGTCTCCTCCGACTTCGGCGCGGACCACATGGTCTACGCGTACTTCACCACCGACTCGGACAACCGCATCGTCCGCATGGTGTACGACGACAAGCGCCCCGCGGGCGATCAGCTGGGCGCCCCGGACACGATCTTCAAGGGCATCCCCAAGGGCGCGATCCACAACGGCGGCCGCATCGCCTTCGGCCCGGACAAGATGCTCTACGCCGGCACGGGAGAGACCGGTGACCGCGGGCTCGCCCAGGACATGGACTCCTTCGGCGGCAAGATCCTGCGGATGACTCCGGACGGCGAGCCCGCGCCCCGCAATCCGGACGCCCAATCGGTCGTCTACTCCTGGGGTCACCGCAATGTGCAGGGCCTGGCCTGGGATGCGGACAAGCGGCTGTGGGCCTCCGAGTTCGGCCAGGACACCTGGGACGAGCTCAATCCGATCGAGCCGGGCAAGAACTACGGCTGGCCGGAGGTCGAGGGCCAAGGCGGTAAGAAGGGCTTTGTCGATCCGATCGAGCAGTGGAAGCCCGAGGACGCCTCGCCGAGCGGAATCGCCTTCGTCAAGGGCTCGATCTGGATGGCGGGGCTGCGCGGTGAGCGGCTGTGGCGCATTCCGCTGAAGGGCGACAAGCCGGTGGCGAAGCCACAGTCGTTCCTGGACGGGAAGTACGGACGGCTGCGCAGCGTGGTGGCGGCGGACGACGGGGGGCTGTGGCTGACGACGAGCAATACCGATGGGCGTGGCAAGCCGGGCAAGCAGGACGACCGAATCCTGCGGCTGGAGGTCCGCTGAGGGGGGCGTGAGGTCCGCTGAGCGGAGAGAGTCCGCTGAGCGGGCGCTGAGCGGAGAGAGTCCGCTGAGCGGGCGCTGAGCGGGCGGCGAACCGGCCGATCCTGCCACCGAGTTCGGGTGGACATGTCGCGGCGTGCCCGTTCTGTGAGCGGTCTGCCTACACTGGCAGCAGCCGCACGCCTACGGGGGTCGTCATGTTCAACCTCATCGAGGAGCTGTTCGCACCCGGTCGCAAGCACACCGAGGAAGAGCGCAACCGGCTGGAGTACACGCTCGACGAGACGGGCAGCAGCGACCCGGGGAAGGGCCCTGTGGACCTCGACTCCGGCCGGGTGGTGATCCGCCCCCGCGAAGAGGGCTGACCCGGCAGACGGTCAGCGCGCAGCGCGGGCTGTGAGCACCGCACGTCCGGTCAGCGCCGCCGCGATGGCGGCTGGCCGCGCGCGCGTCCGGTCAACGCCCAGTGCGTCCTGTTAGCGCGCATCCCATCAAGCGTGCGTCCCGTCAGCACCTCCATGCGTCCGGTCAACGCCCCGCGAATCCCGTCAGGGCTCCGTCCCGCCGGCCGGCGCATCCCGGCACCTCGCGCCTTCTGTCACGCGCTCAGCGCGCCCCCGCGCCGTCGGTCAGGCCGTCGACCAGCCGCAGCCGATGGGCCACGGCGGCCGCCTCGCCCCGGCCCGAGACGCCCAGCTTGGCCAGGATGTTGGAGACATGGACGCTCGCCGTCTTGGGCGAGATGAAGAGCTCCTCGGCGATCTGGCGATTGCTGCGCCCCGCGGCGACCAGCCGCAGCACATCCCGCTCCCGGGGTGTCAGCCCCAGCTCCTCGGCCGGATCGGCGGGCTTGGCGGACTCGGCGGCAGGGACCGGGGAGCCCGGGGCCCGGGCACCCGCGGCCAAAGAGCCCGGAGTCTGGGAGCCCGGGGCCGGGGGCAGCGCGGGGGTGCGGGGCAGGGACGCGTCGAGCGCGGGGCGGGTCGCGGCGGACGCCAGGGGCAGCCGGGCGCGCCGGGCCAGCAGCTCGATCTCCTCGCGCAGCGGGCGGGCGCCCAGCCAGTCGGCCACGGCATGCGCCTGGACGAGCAGTTCGGCGGCGTGCTCGCGATCGGCCTGGGCCGAGGTGCCCTGGCCCGGGGCGAGCAGCGCCTCCGCCCAGCGGTGACGGGCGCGGGCCAGCGGATACGGGCGGTCCAGCGCGGCGAAGGCGTCCGTGGCCTCGGCCCACAGGTCGGGCCGGTCCCGGCCCTCGGCGCGCTCCAGTTCGGCCTGGAGCATCGCCGCGTAGGCCCGCCATACCGGCACTGGCTGCGCCACCCGCTTCGCGGCGGCCCGGAGGAGGGCCAGCGCCTCGCCCCGGCCCGGCTCGGCCGTGGGCAGTCCGCGCGCGGCCGATTCGGCCGCGGCGGCCGTGTACAGCAGCGGCCAGGCGTAGCGCTGCATCCCGGTCGGGAAGCCGGCCTCCACGACCTGGTCCAGCACGGCCCGGACCTCCAGGATCCGGCCGCGCGCCGCCGCGAGTTCGATGGCCCTGCCCGCGGCCTGGAGGGTGTACTGCGGTTCGGGGTCGTGGGCGCCGTAGTGCTCACGGGCGGCGGCCAGCTCGCGCTCGGCGGTATCCCATTCGCCGCGCGCCAGCGCCAGTTGGGCGAGCCGGTTGGCGGCGGTGCCGCGCGGCTTGGTGCCGAGGGCGAGCCGCCGGGTCTTCAGGGCCGCCACCTGCGCCTCGTCCCAGCGGCCCAGGGAGAACAGCGACTCGGCCAGATTCCCGTACACCCAGGCCCGGGAGTCCACCAGGCCGACGCGGTCCAGGATCCGGTCGCCCTCCTCGGCGGTCTCCACCGCCTCGGCCGACCGGCCGACCCCCTCCAGCGCCGAGGCGAGATTGACATAGCACCGCCCCAGGACGCTGATGTCACCGAGGGCCACGGCCCGCCGGCAGACCTCGCGCATCTCGGCCAGCCCGCGCTCGGTGTCGCCGGAGTCACCGGTGAAGTAGCCCAGCGTCAGCCGGGCGTTCAGCTCCGTGCTCTCGGCGCCGACCATCCGGGCCAGCTCCACCGCCCGTTCGGCGGCCGCCAGGCCCTCCGGCCCGGGCCGATGCGTCATCGTCCAGCCCGCCACCTGCGCCATGACATCGGCGTGCACGGGCGACGGCGGCAGCCCGCGCACCAGCTCCTGGGCACGGCTCAGCTCCGCCCAGCCGTCCCCGCGTGCCAGGCCCTCCATCAGCTTGGCCTGCTGGGTCCAGAACCAGGCGGCCCGCAAGGGGTCATGACCGCTTCCGTCCAGCGCCCGCAGTGCCCGCTTGGCGACGGCCAGCGCCCGCTCCCGCTGCCCGGACATATGCGCGGCCACCACCACCTCGGCGAGCAGATCGAGCTGGCGCAGCGCCTGGTCCTCACAGCCGCAGGCGGGGTACACCTCGGCGTAGTCCACGGGCCGCTGCGCCTCCCGTATCTCCTCGGGGGCGTCCTCCCACAGCTCCATCGCCCGCTCCAGCAGCCGTAGCTGCTCCGCGTGGGCGTACCGCCGCCGGGCCTCGACGGACGCCTGGAGCACGGCGGGCAGGGCCTTGGCGGGGTCGTGTGCGTGGTACCAGTAGCTGGCCAGCCTGGCTGCCCGCTCATCGGCCCGCACCAGCGCGGGCTCGGCCTCCAGGGCCTGTGCGAAGCGCCGGTTGAGCCGGGAGCGCTCCCCGGGCAGCAGATCGTCGACGACGGCCTCGCGCACCAGCGCATGCCGGAAGCGGTAGCCGCTGTCGTCGGCCGTGGGGCGCAGGATGTTCGCCCCGACCGCGGCCCGTAGCGCGTCGATCAGCTCGTCCTCGCCCAGCCGGGCGACCGCCCGCAGCAGTTCGTACTCCACGCAGGAGCCGCCCTCGGCGAGGATCCGCACCACCCCCTGGGCCTCCTCGGGCAGCGCCTCGACCCGCACCAGCAGCAGATCGCGCAGGGATTCGCTGAGCCCGGTGCTGCAGCCCTCGTTGAGGGAGCGGGCGATCTCCTCCACGAAGAAGGCGTTGCCGTCGCTGCGCTTGAAGATCCGGTCGACCAGGTCGCGCTCCGGCTCGGCGCCGTTGATCCCGGTGAGCTGGGCGTGCACCTCGCCCCGGGTGAAGCGGGACACCTCGATGCGCCGCACCTCGCGCATCCGGTCCACCTCGGCGAGGAAGGGGCGCAGCGGATGGCGGCGGTGGATGTCGTCGGAGCGGTAGGTGGCCACGACCAGCAGCCGGGCGCTGAGCAGCGAGCGGAAGAGATAGCCGAGGAGTTCGCGGGTGGAGCGGTCGGCCCAGTGCAGATCCTCGATGGCGACGACGAGCGTGCGCTCCGCGGCCAGCCGCTCCAGCAGCCTTACGGTGAGCTCGAACAGCCGGGCCCGGCCGTCCCCGTCGTGCGACGCGCGGTCGGTCTCGCCCAACTCGGGCAATAGCCGGGCCAGTTCGCCCTCCTGCCCGGCGGCGGCCCCGTCCAGCTCGGTGCCCAGTTTGCGGCGCAGTGAGCGCAGCACAGTGGACACGGGCGCGAACGGCAGCCCGTCGGCCCCCATTTCCACACAGCCGCCGACCGCCGCGACGGCCCCCGCGGCCACGGCCGAGGCCAGGAACTCGTCGATGAGCCGGGTCTTGCCGACCCCCGCCTCTCCACCGACGAGCAGCACCTGCGGCTCGCCCGCGGTGGCGCGGGCCAGCGCGTCCTCGAGGGTGGCCAACTCCTGGGCGCGACCGACGAACACCGGGCTGACAGACGTGGTGAACACGTCGTCGAGCATCGCACAGGGCCCTGACACCGCGGCACCGGCTTTTCCGGCCCCCGCCGCTCCGGCTCCCGCTCCCTCAGCCCCCGCCCCGGCTCCCGCTCCCTCACCCCTCGCCCCGGCACCTGCCGCCTCGGCCCCCGCCCCGGCGCCCATGACGAGCCGCATGGCCCGGCCTCCCTCAGGCCGCCGTGCGGTACGACCGTGGTGAGCGATGGCCGCGCCACCGCCGGACCGGCCTCACCCGCCCTCCGGACTCACGCTCAGCCGACCGGCCGCCGGACTCCTCCACCGTCTCGCGGACCAACCGGTGAGCGGCGGCCTCCCGCAGCAGCTCGGCCTCGCGGATCCGGTGCAATTCGTGGTGCAGCATGGTGTTCTCCCTGGTGACGAGGGTTTCGTGGAATGCGTCCACTCTCGTCGCCCAGGACGGTCCGGCACATCGGGAGGCTGCCCGATCTTCGCTCCGCCCAGGGCCTTAGGCACCCTGCCCGCACGGCTGAGGAAGCCTGAGGAAGGTCCTTAGGGCGGAAGAGGGTCCTTAGAGGCGCAGGAGGGCACAGGGAGGTCCTCAGGGAACCGGCGACCGTTCCGTACCGGCCCGCGCCGCCCCGCTTCCCGACTGTCCCGGCAGCGGCAGGGGCACCGGCACCGGTCCTGAGGCCCGTCCCTCCCCGTCGCCCTCCGCCTCGATGCTGATCTTCGGCAGCAGCCGCTCCAGCCAGCCCGGCAGCCACCAGTTGGCGCCCCCGAGCAGATGCATCAGCGCGGGCACCAGGAGCGTACGGAGGACGAAGGCGTCCAGGGCGACCGCGGCCGCCAGCCCGATGCCGAACATGGCGATGATCCGGTCACCGCTGAGTACGAACGCCGAGAAGACCGCGATCATGATGACGGCCGCGGAGTTGATGACCCGGCTGGTCTCGGCGAGTCCCACCCGGACCGCGGTGCGGTTGTCGCGGGTGCGCCGCCACTCCTCGTACATCCGGCTGACCAGGAAGACCTGGTAGTCCATGGAGAGCCCGAAGAGTACCGACACCATGATCACGGGCAGGAAGGGCTCGATGGGGCCCGCCCTGCCCAGCCCCAGCAGTTCGCTCCCCCAGCCCCATTGGAAGATCGCGACCACCACGCCGAAGGACGACGCGACGGCGGCCACATTCATGACCGCCGCCTTGATCGGGATGCCGATGCTGCGGAACGCGAGCAGCAACAGCACACATCCCAGCGCCACCACCACCCCTACGAACAGCGGCAGCTTGCTGACGATCACCGCGGCGAAGTCGTCGTAGCCCGCGGTCAGCCCGCCGACGTACACCCGCAGCGAGCTGCCCTCCTCGGCCCGGGGCAGCACCTCGGCGCGCAGCCGTCCGACGAGGTCGGAGGTGGCCCGCGACTGCGGAGCCGTCTTGGGGACGACCGTGATGACGCCGGTGTCGCCGCCCCCGCCCAGGTCGGCGGCGCTCACCGAGGCGACCCCGTCGATGGTCCGCAGGACCTTGGGCAGTTGGGTGAAGGCCATACGGTCGTCGGCCCCGTCGATGCTGCCCATCAGCGTCAACGGTCCGTTGAAACCTGGCCCGAACCCGTCGGCCAGCAGGTCGTACGCCCGTCGTGTGGTCGAGGCCGAGGGGCCGTTGCCCTGATCCGAGGTGCCCAGGTGGAGCGAGAAGGTGGGGAGGGCGAGCAGCGCGATGAGGGCGGCCGCGGCCGCGCCCAGCAGCTTGGGGCGGCGTTCGACGCAGATCGCCCAGCGGGCGCACAGGCCCTTGGTCACCGTGGATTCCGGACCCCGCTCGGCCAGCCGTCTGCGCTCCCGCCGGCTAAGGGCCCGCATGCCGATCAGGCCGAGTAGCGCGGGCAGCAGGGTGAGCGAGGCGGCGACCGTAAGGGCGACGGTGAGCGCCGCCGCGACCGCCACCCCGTTGAGGAAGGACAGCCGCAGGACCAGCATGCCGAGGAGCGCGAGACAGACAGTCGCCCCCGCGAAGACCACCGCGCGCCCCGAGGTGACCACGGCGCCGTGCGCGGCCTGTTCGACCGACAGCCCGCACCGCAGCCCCCTGCGGTGCCGCGTGACGATGAACAGCGCGTAGTCGATCCCCACGCCGAGGCCGATCAGCATGCCGAGCATGGGCGCGAAGTCGGCGATGGTCATGGCGTGGCCGAGCAGCCCGATGGCCGCGTACGCGGTGCCGACGCCGATGAGCGCGGTGGCGATCGGCAGCAGCGTCGCCGCGAGCGAGCCGAAGGCGAGGAAGAGGACCACGGCGGCCACGCCGACCCCGATGGCCTCGCTCAGATGGGCGGATCCGGTCCGCTCGGTGAGCCCGGCGCCCGCACCGCCCATCTCGACCTCCAGACCCCGGGCGCCGGAGGCGGCGGAGCGCGCCGTGTCCAGCACCCGGCGCACCTCCGCCTCGCCCAGGTCGGCGGCGGGTTTACGGAAGACCACGGTGGCGTAGGCGGTGTGCTGGTCGGCGCTGATCCGGCCGGTGTCCCCGGAGCCGTAGGGGCCGGTCACCGAGGCGACGCCGGGCAGGTCCGCGACCTGCCGCAGCGCCGCCGTCATCCGCCGCTCGACCCCCGGCGCGCGTACGGTGCGCGCGCCGTCCTCGGTGTGCCAGACGATGGTGTCGCTGTCCCCCGCCCGGTCGGGCAGCCGCCGTTCCAGCAGGGCGTAGGCCTTGGAGGAGTCGGTGCCGGGGATGTCGTAGTCGTTCGAGTACGCGGACCCGGTCACGGCCGCCGCCGCGGCGACCCCCGCGAAGGCGGCCAGCCACAGCGCGATGACGATGGCGCGGCGCCTGAGACACCAGCGGGCGAGTGCGGCCATGGCTGCCTTCCGGTTCGGGCGCCAGGGGCGGCGTGATGTGGCTGTGACCTGAGCACTGTGCCAGGAGGATAAGATCCTTTGTCCCCTTTGTGGGCTTCACCACATGAATGAGCGGGAAGTCGGAGAGCATGACTCCTGCCGCGTCCCGAGGCCGCCGCCCGCGTATCGGCATCGGCGGTATGCACATCGAGTCCAGCACCTTCAGCCCGCACCGCGCCGGCTACGACGACTTCCGTGTCACCCGCGACGCGGAGCTGCTGGACCGCTACGCCTGGACCCGGTCGGACGGCGATCTGGCCGGGCGCGCCGAGTGGGTACCCCTCCTCCACGCCGTCGCGCTCCCCGGCGGCCCGGTCGAGCGCGAGACCTACGACCGGATCAAGGGCGAGCTGATCGAGCGGCTGCACCGGGCCGGTCCGCTCGACGGGCTGGTGTACGACATCCACGGCGCGATGAGCGTGGTGGGCCTGGAGGACGCCGAGGGCGATCTCACCGAGGCAGTACGGGAAGCGATCGGGCCCGACGCGCTGATCTCCGCCGCCATGGACCCGCACGGCAATGTCTCCCGCCGCTTCGCCGGCCGGCTCGATCTGCTCACCGCCCACCGTCTCGCCCCGCACGAGGACGCCTGGGAGACCCGCGAGCGCGCCGCGCGCAAACTGGTGGAGCGCCTCGGCTCCGGCCGGGGCCGCCCGCATCTCGCCTGGGTGCAGATCCCGGTGCTGCTGCCCGGTGAGCGCACCAGCACCCGTCTGGAGCCCGCCAAGTCGCTGTACGAGCGGCTGGCCGCCGTGGAGGCGATGGACGGCGTCGTGGACGCGGCGATCTGGGTGGGCTACGCCTGGGCGGACGAGCCGCGCTGCCGGGCGGCCGTGGTGGTGACCGGCGACGACCCCGTGCTCGCGGTCGAGCAGACCCGCTCGCTGGCCCGCGAGTACTGGGATGTGCGCCGCGACTTCGCCTTCGTCGGCCCCACCGGCGGCGCCGACGCGTGCATCGCCGAGGCCGTCGCCTCCTCCGCCCGCCCCTTCCTGATCAGCGACTCCGGCGACAATCTCACGGCCGGAGGCGCCGGGGACCTCGCCTATATGCTCGGCCGGCTGCTGGCCAACGAGGATCTGGCCGCCGGCCGCGCCACCGCCCTGCACCCCGGGATCACCGATCCGGCGGCGGTCGCGGAGTGCTTCGCCGCCGGGCCGGGCGCGACGGTCCGGCTCCGCGTCGGCGGCGGGATCAGCCGGGGGACGGCGGACCACGCCGAGCCCTGCGAGCTGACCGGAGAGGTGGTCGCCCTGCGCCGGGACGACCCGGTCGGCGGGGATCTCGCGGCGGTGCGGCACGGGGGCGTCACGGTGGTCCTGGTCAGCCGCCGCAAACCGTTCCACACCCTGGCCGACTTCGGCGAGCTGGACCCGCGCGACCATGACCTCGTCGTCGTCAAGATCGGCTATCTGGAGCCCGAGCTGTACGACCTGGCGGCGGACTGGCGGCTCGCGCTCACCCCCGGCGGCGTCGACCAGGATCTGGCCCGCCTGGGCCACCGGCGCCTCGCGCGGCCGCTGTACCCGTTCGACGACGAGGGGTTCGAGGTGCCGCATCTGGAGCCGCTGCTGCTCTAGGGGTGTCCGGTGGATCGTGGCGCCTGCGGCGGGTCACGCGGCGGAGCCGCATATCGATATGCGGCTCCGCCGCGTGGTCCGCCGGACACCCCGTAGGAGCGCGGAAGGGCGCATACGACGGCGGCGGGGTGCACCCTCGCGCACCCCGCCGCCGTCACGGACCAAGAGACGAACGTCAGCCCTCGACGCCCAGCTTCTCCAGGATCAGCTCACGCACCCGCGCCGCGTCCGCCTGGCCGCGCGTGGCCTTCATGACCGCGCCGACCAGCGCACCCGCCGCCGCGACCTTGCCGCCGCGGATCTTGTCGGCGATGGCCGCGTTGGCCGCGATCGCCTCGTCCACGGCGGTGCCGAGCGCACCCTCGTCCGAGACGACCTTCAGCCCGCGCTTGGCGACGACCTCATCCGGGCCGCCCTCGCCCGCGAGGACGCCCTCGATCGTCTGGCGGGCCAGCTTGTCGTTGAGCGAACCCTCCTTGACCAGCGCGCACACCCGGGCGACCTGCGCCGGAGTGATCGGCAGCGCCGCGAGCTCCACACCGTCCTCGTTGGCGCGGCGGGCCAGCTCGCCCATCCACCACTTACGGGCCTGGTCGGCCGGGGCGCCCTCGTCGATGGTGGCGGTGATCAGGTCGATCGCACCCGCGTTGAGCACCGACTGCATCTCGTGCCGGGACAGGCCCCACTCCTCGCGCAGCCGGTTGCGGTACACCCGCGGCAGCTCGGGAAGCCCGCCGCGCAGCTCCTCCACCCAGGCACGGGTGGGGGCGACCGGCACCAGGTCGGGCTCGGGGAAGTAGCGGTAGTCCTCCGCCTCCTCCTTGACCCGGCCGGAGGTCGTGGAGCCGTCCTCCTCGTGGAAGTGACGGGTCTCCTGGATGATCGTGCCACCGTCGCCCAGCACCGCGGCATGGCGCTGGACCTCGAAGCGCACCGCCCGCTCGACCGACCGCAGCGAGTTGACGTTCTTGGTCTCGGAGCGGGTGCCGAACTTCTCGACGCCGTGCGGGCGCAGCGACAGGTTCACATCGCAGCGCATCTGGCCCATTTCCATCCGCGCCTCGGAGACCCCGAGCGACTTGATGAGCTCGCGCAGCTCGGTCACATACGCCTTGGCGACCTCCGGGGCCTTCTCCCCGGCGCCGACGATCGGCTTGGTGACGATCTCGATCAGCGGGATACCGGCCCGGTTGTAGTCGAGCAGGGAGTGCTGGGCGCCGTGGATACGGCCGGTCGCGCCACCCACATGGGTGGACTTGCCGGTGTCCTCCTCCATATGGGCGCGCTCGATCTCGACGCGGAAGACCTCCCCGTCGACGTCGACGTCCAGATAGCCGTTGTAGGCGATCGGCTCGTCGTACTGCGACGTCTGGAAGTTCTTCGGCATGTCCGGATAGAAGTAGTTCTTCCGGGCGAAGCGGCACCATTCGGCGATCTCGCAGTTGAGCGCGAGCCCGATCTTGATGGCGGACTCGACGCCGGTCGCGTTGACCACCGGAAGCGAGCCGGGCAGGCCGAGGCAGGTGGGGCAGGTCTGCGTGTTGGGCTCGGCGCCCAGCGCCGTGGAGCACCCGCAGAACATCTTGGTCTTGGTGCCGAGCTCGACATGCACCTCGAGCCCCATCACGGGGTCGTAGGCGGCCAGGGCGTCCTCGTACGACACCAGTTCAGTGACGGTCACGGAAAAACTAACCTCTCAGTCCGCGAGGACGTCGTCGTCGCCCATGCGCTTGAGCTCGCGGACGAGCAGGGCGACGCCGGTGACGATGGCGGCGGCCGAGACCACCGCGTCGGCCAGCTGCAGCTTGTCGTTCTCGAAGCGGGCCTTCTTGACCTGCTTCACCACGCTGACCGCGCCGAACAGCGAGCCCGCGATGGACAGGTAGGTGCCGGGCCGGGACTTCTTGAAGCCCTTGGCTTTCTTGATCGCACTCATAGCGTCTCTCCGTTCGCTTCTCCGCTCACGCGGCGCAGAGGTGCGGCTTTCAACGTCATCTGCGGCCGGGCGGCCGCGTGTGCGTCGCTCACAGGTGCGTCTCTCCGTTCGCTTCTCCGCTCACGCGGCGCAGAGGTGCGGCTTTCAACGTCATCTGCGGCCGGGCGGCCGCGTGTGTGTCGCTCACAGTGACGGTGCCTCCTCGAGCAGCGGGTGGCCCCACTGGTCGGCGAGCGCGGCCTCGACCGCGGCGCCGACCTTGTAGAGCCGGTCATCGGCCATGGCGGGGGCGATGATCTGCAGTCCGACCGGCAGACCGTCCTCCGGCGCCAGACCGCAGGGCAGTGACATGGCCGCGTTCCCCGCGAGGTTCGTGGGAATCGTGCAGAGGTCGGCCAGATACATCGCCATCGGGTCATCGGCGCGCTCGCCGATCGGGAAGGCGGTGGTCGGGGTGGTCGGCGAGATCAGCACGTCGACCCGCTCGAACGCCTTCTCGAAGTCACGCTTGATCAGCGTACGGACCTTCTGCGCGGAGCCGTAGTACGCGTCGTAGTAGCCGGAGCTGAGCGCATAGGTGCCGAGCATGATCCGGCGCTTGACCTCCGCGCCGAAGCCCTCCGCGCGGGTGAGCGCGGTGACCTCCTCCGCGGACTTGGTGCCGTCGTCGCCCACCCGCAGGCCGTAGCGCATGGCGTCGAAGCGGGCCAGGTTGGACGAGCACTCGGACGGCGCGATCAGGTAGTACGCGGCCAGCGCCTTGTCGAAGGACGGGCAGGAGATCTCCTCGATCTCGGCGCCCAGCTCCCGCAGCAGCTCCACCGACTCGTTGAAGCGCTGCATGACGCCGGCCTGGTAGCCCTCGCCCGCGAACTCCTTGACGACGCCGATGCGCATGCCGCGCACGCTTCCGTTGCGCGCGGCCTCGACGACGGCCGGGACCGGCTCGTCGATGGAGGTCGAGTCCATCGGGTCGTGCCCGGCGATGACCTCGTGCAGCAGCGCCGCGTCCAGCACGGTGCGGGCGCAGGGGCCGCCCTGGTCGAGCGAGGACGAGAAGGCCACCATGCCGTAGCGGGAGACCCCGCCGTACGTCGGCTTGACCCCGACGGTGCCGGTGACGGCGGCCGGCTGGCGGATCGAGCCGCCGGTGTCGGTGCCGATGGCGAGCGGGGCCTGGAAGGAGGCCAGCGAGGCGGAGGAGCCGCCGCCGGAGCCGCCGGGGATACGGGTGAGGTCCCAGGGGTTGCCGGTGTGGCCGAACGCGCTGTTCTCGGTCGAGGACCCCATGGCGAACTCGTCCATGTTGGTCTTGCCGAGGATGATCACGTCCGCGTCCCGCAGCCGCTGGGTCACCGTCGCGTCGTACGGCGGGATCCACCCTTCGAGGATCTTGGAGCCGACCGTGGTCGGGATCCCCTTGGTGGTGAAGATGTCCTTGAGCGCGAGCGGAACACCAGCCAGCGGGCCCAGCTCCTCACCGCGCTCCCGCTTCGCGTCGACGGCGCGCGCCTGGGCGAGCGCCCCCTCACGGTCCACGTGCAGGAAGGCGTGCACCTTCTCGTCGACGGCCTCGATACGGGCCAGATGCGCCTCGGTCACCTCGACGGCGGTGACCTCGCCGGAGGCGATCTGGGCGGCGATCTCGGCCGCGGTGAGCCTGGTCAGGTCGGTCACGGTGGTCACTCCTCCCCCAGGATCTGCGGCACCTTGAAACGCTGCTGCTCCTGGGCCGGGGCGCAGGCCAGGGCCTGCTGCGGGGTCAGGGACGGACGGACCTCGTCCGCGCGCATGACGTTGGTCAGCGGCAGCGGGTGGGAGGTCGGCGGTACGTCTTGGTCGGCGACCTCGGAGACGCGGGCGACCGCGCCGATGATGTCGTCCAGCTGTCCGGCGAAGTGGTCCAGCTCTTCGGCCTTCAGCTCCAGACGCGCCAGCCGGGCGAGGTGGGCGACCTCCTCGCGCGTGATGCCAGGCATGCAGCGATCCTCAAAGTGAGTGTGGAGTGTTTCGGCCCCAATCCTATGGCTCTCCACACACGGCGCGCGAAAGGCTTTGGTGCACCCGCGTCATGGCTCCCTCCGCGAGGGGGCACCTCCCAGCGGTAGCGGGGGAGGAACGGGCGGGCACAACGCACCCACCGGCCCGCGGCCGACGACGAAACGCCCAGGGGGCGCCGGGGGCGGCGCCCTCATGTCACGGGTTGATCCGCGTCTTCCTCCGCGGGAGCCTGCGCCTGGTCCGACGGCTCCGCCGGCTCGCGGTGCCAGCCGCCCTCGCCCCGCGCCCGCAGCCACGCCGTCGTCTCATCGGGCGGCATCGCGGCGGCCACCAGCCAGCCCTGCACCGCGTCGCAGCCCAGATCCCGCAGCCGCTCCCAGGTCTCGTCGTCCTCGACGCCCTCGGCCACCACGAGCAGGCCCAGCGAGTGGGCGAGGTCGACCGTGCAGCGGACGATCTCGGCGTCCTCGTTGTCCACGGCCAGCCGGGCCACGAAGGAACGGTCGATCTTGAGCTCGCTCACCGGCAGCCGCCGCAGATGGACCAGCGAGGAATAGCCCGTCCCGAAGTCGTCGAGCGACATCTTCACGCCGTGGCCGGTGAGCCCGGCCAGTGTGTCGGCGGCCCGCTGCGGGTCCTCCAGCAGGACGTGCTCGGTTATCTCCAGCTGCAGGGCGCCCGCCGGGACGCCGTGCCGGGCCAGCCGCCCGGCGACCGCGCCCGCGAAGCCGGGGGTGTGGACATCGCGCGGCGAGACATTGACCGCGACCGGCACCTCGAGGCCGTCGGCGCGCCAGCGCGCGACCTGGCCCAGCGCCGTCTCCAGGACGTACTCGGTCAGCCGGGGCATCAGCCCTGAGCTCTCGGCCATGGAGATGAACTCGTCCGGCGGCACCCTGCCCCGGTCCGGGTGGACCCAGCGCACCAGCGCCTCCAGACCCGCCACATGTCCGTCGAAGCCGACCTTGGGCTGGTAGTGCAGCTCGACATCGCCCGCGTCCAGGGCGCGCCGCAGATCGCCGAGCAGACCGAGCCGGTCCGGGGTGTTGCCGTCCCGCCGGGCCTCGTACAACTCGACTCCGCTGCGGTCCCGCTTGGCCTGGTACATCGCGACGTCGGCGCGGCGCAGCAGCCCCTCGGCGTCCAGTGCGTGGTCGGGGTAGACGGCGACCCCGGCGCTGGCCTCCAGCACCAGGGTCAGCCCGTCCAGGTCGAGGGGGAGCCGAGGTCGCCGACGAGGACGCGGGCGCTGCGCTGGGCGCTGGTGAGCGAGTCGGTGGTGGGCAGCAGCACCGCGAACTCGTCGCCGCCGAGCCGGGCCACCTCCGCCCCGCGGGGCAGGGCGAGCCGCAGCCGCTCGGCGATCTGCAGCAGCAGCCGGTCACCGGCCAGATGGCCCAGGGTGTCGTTGACCGAACGGAAGCGGTCGAGGTCCAGCAGGACCAGCGCGGTGCGGGTGCCGGCCCGCTCGGACTCGTCCAGCGCGGTCCAGGTGCGCTCCAGCAGCCACTGGCGGTTGGGCAGCCCGGTGAGCGGGTCGCGCAGCTGCTCCTCGGCGCGGACCCGGGCGATCCACAGCGTGGAGTCCAGGGCGACCAGCGGCACCGCGAACAGCGGGAGCAGCAGCGGGGTGTCCCCGGCGACGACCACGATGAGGGGGCGATGCCGAGCAGTGCGATGCCGACGAGGGCCTGCCGGAAGAGGGCGGTGCGGGCGACGGTGGGCAGCCCGGCGCCGGGCGGGGCGAGGGAGCACCACAGCAGGGCGCGGGTCACCGCGAGATAGACGAAGGCGGCCAGGGCCGTCTGGGGGATGGCGGAGACGTCCCAGGTGTCGGTGCGCCAGGGGTGTTCGACCGAGGGAGTGGTGCCGAAGGCGGCGAGGGTGAGGGCGGCCGCGCCGACCCCGAGAATGTCGACCGCGCCGTGCAGGGCGGCCTGCCGCCATCGGTGCCGGCGGGCGGCGCCGACCAGGACGACCACGGCGAGGCTGACCAGCACGGCCGGGATCCAGCCGTAGAGCAGCAGCGCGGCCAGGGTTAACGCGGCCCCGGAACCGGTGCCGCCCCACCAGCGGTCGCGCCCGAGGGCGACCAGATGGCCGACGATGATTCCGGTGAGCACGGCGAGCGACCAGCCCACGGTGCCGTCGGGAAAGAGCGCATTGCCCGCGTCGAGCACTCGGAATACCCCGATGCCGAGTGCGAAAGCCGCCATGGCAACCGCCGCGGCCGGCAACGCGGGCAGCACGGCCCGGCGCAGCCGCGACGCCGGGGCGGCGCTTTCGGTCGGTTTCATACCCGTCCCTCTCACAGCCGGCGGTGCCAGCGCCACGGCGGGCGCACACCTCAACAGTAGGCGGCAGAAGGGGAAGACGGGCGGCGATCGGCGACGGTTCCCCGAATGCCGCCCGACGATCCATGACCTTCTGCTATGCGCTGTAAGGGTGATGCCCGCCGGCTGTACCCGGGAAGTGCTCCCAGTCGTAATCCGGCCAGCTTTGCACCCGCCGGGCGGACAAGATGGCCGGACCACTGCGCCGGATGGGTGGAGCGGCTACTCCAACCGCCGCTCCACGGGCGATCCGTGCTACTCCGCGGACTCTTCCGGAGGCGTCATCGCGACCTCTCTCGCCGCCTCCGGCCCCTGTTCGAGGAGGACGCCAAATCCGTCCTCATCGAGCACGGGAACCTTCACCTGCATGGCTTTGTCGTACTTCGAGCCCGGATTGTCACCGACTACTACGAAATCAGTCTTTTTCGAAACCGATCCGGTGACTTTGGCACCACGGCTCTGCAGCGCCTCTTTGGCCCCATCTCGGGTGTACGACTGGAGCGTTCCGGTGACGACGACGGTGAGACTCTCCAGCGGACGAGGGCCTTCGTCCTCGCCGCCCTCCTCCTCCAGCCGGACCCCGGCCCGCCGCCATTTCTCGAGGATCTCGCGGTGCCAGTCGACCGCGAACCACTCCTTGACCGAGGCCGCGATGGTCGGCCCCACCCCCTCCACGGCCGCCAGCTCCTCCTCGCCCGCCTCGGCGATCCGGTCCAGCGAGCGGAATTCACGGGCCAGTGCGGTGGCGGCTACGGGGCCGACATGACGGATCGAAAGGCCGGTGATGATCCGGGCCAGCGGGCGCTCCTTGGCCGCCTCGATATTGGCCAGCATCGCCAGGGCGTTCTTCTTCGCCTCGCCCTTCTGGGTGGCGAAGAAGGTGACGACCTTCTCCTCGCCGGTCTCCGGATCGCGCTTGGGCAGTCCACTGTCCGGGTCCAGTACATACGACCGAATGGGCAGCAGTTGTTCGATCTTCAGGTCGAACAGATCACCCTCGTCCTTCACCGGCGGATCGGTCGGTTCCAGCGGCTGAGTGAGGGCGGCCGCGGCGACATAGCCGAGGTTCTCGATGTCCAGGGATTTCCGCCCGGCGAGATAGAAAATCCGCTCGCGCAGCTGCGCCGGGCAGGACCGGCTGTTGGGACACCGCAGATCGACATCGCCCTCCTTGGCGGGCTGCAGCGGCGTATCGCACTCGGGGCAGGCGGCCGGCATCACGAATTCCCGCTCGCTGCCGTCCCGCAGATCGACGACCGGGCCCAGGATTTCCGGAATGACGTCGCCCGCTTTGCGCAGCACCACGGTGTCACCGATCAGCACACCTTTGGCCTTGACGACATCCTGATTGTGCAGCGTCGCGAATTCGACCTCCGAGCCCGCGACCGTGATCGGCTCGACCACCGCATAAGGCGTCACCCGCCCCGTGCGCCCCACGCCCACCCGGATGTCGACCAGCTTGGTGTTGACCTCCTCGGGCGGGAACTTCCAGGCGATCGCCCAGCGCGGCGCCCGCGAGGTGGAGCCGAGCCGACCCTGCAGCGGGATCTCGTCCAGCTTGATGACCGCGCCGTCGATCTCGTGCTCCACCGAGTGCCGGTGCTCGCTGTCCCCGTAGTACGCGATGTACTCGCGCACGGCCTCGATCGTGTCCACCACTTTGAAGTGGGCGGCGGTGGGCAGCCCCCACTCGTGCAGCAGCTCGTACGCCTGCGACAGCCGATCGATGTCGAAGCCCTCGCGCGCGCCGATGCCGTGCACCACCATGTCCAGCGGCCGGGACGCGGTGACCTTCGGGTCCTTCTGGCGCAGCGAACCCGCCGCCGCGTTCCGGGGGTTGGCGAACGGCGGCTTGCCCGCCTCGACCAGCCCGGCGTTCAGCTCCTCAAACCGCTCGCGGGCCAGGAAGACCTCGCCGCGCACCTCCACCAGCGCCGGGATCCGGTCGCCCGTCAGCCGGTTGGGGATCTTGGCGATCGTGCGCACATTGGCGGTGATGTCCTCGCCGGTGCGGCCGTCGCCGCGGGTCGCGGCGCGGGTCAGCCGCCCGTGCTCATAGGTGAGGTTGACCGCGAGGCCGTCCACCTTCAGCTCGCACAGGAAGTGGTACGCGCCGCTGCCCAGCTCCTTGGCGATGCGGTCCGCCCAGGTGGCCAGCTCATCGTCGTCGAACGCGTTGTCCAGGCTGAGCATCCGCTCGCGGTGCTCGACCTCGGAGAACGCCGTGCCGGCAAAGGCAGCTTCGTACGCCCCCGCGACCTTCTGGGTCGGCGAGTCGGGCGTACGGAGCGCGGGGGTCTCCTCCTCCAGCGCCTCCAGCTCGCGCATGAGCTTGTCGAACTCCGCGTCGCTGACGACGGGCGCGTCCTTCACGTAGTACCGGAAGCGGTGCTCCTCGATCTGCTCAGCGAGCCTGGCATGCCTCTCCCGCACCTCGGCGGGGATCTTCGACTGCTGTTCGCCGGCCACCGTGTCGTCCTCCCGTTACTCAGGGTTGTCCGCGAGCGATCTCGCCGCCTGGACGCAGTGGGCCAGCGCGGCACGGGCGTACCCGGGCGACGCGCCCGCGAGCCCGCACGACGGGGTGATCACCACGGATTCCGCGAGAGTCTCCGGTGACAGCCCCAGCCTGCGCCACAACGTCCTGACACCACTGACGCTACCGGCAGGGTCCGACAATGGGGCATCGGTGCCGGGTACCGCGCCGATGAGCAGCGCCGTACCGCCTTCCACGGCCTCCCCGATCGCCTCCTCCTCACTCTCCGTGAGCAGCGACAGAGGAAAGGAGATCCCCTCCACGCCCGCGCGCCGCAGCAGCCCGAACGGCACGGCAGGCGCGCACGAGTGCACCACCACCGGTCCGCCGGCCGCCTCCACCAGAGTCCGCAGCGCGCCCTCGACCACGCCCCGGTCCACGGCGGCGTGGGTGCGGTAGCCGCTGGCGCTGCGGACACTCCCGCGCAGCACCGAGGTCAGCGACGGTTCGTCGAGCTGCAGCACCACCTCGGCGCCCGGCACCCGGCGGCGCACCTCCGCGAGATGGGCTCGGCACCCTTCGGCGAGCGAGGCGGTCAGATCGCGGCAGGCGCCCGGGTCGCTCAGCGCGACCTCACCGCCGCGCAGTTCGAGGGAGGCGGCCAGGGTCCAGGGGCCCACGGCCGACACCTTGAGCGCCCCCTGGTACCCCTGGGTGAACTCCTCCAGCGCGTCGAGGTCCTCGCCCATCCAGGCGCGGGCCCGCCGGGTGTCCCGGCCCGGCCGGTCGCTGATCCGCCAGCCGCTCGGCTCCACATGCGCGTACAGCTCGACCAGCATCCCTGCGGTGCGCCCGATCATGTCCGCGCCGGGCCCCCGCGCGGGCAGCTCCGGAAGATACGGCAGGGCCTCCAGCGACCCGGTGACGGTCTTCACTGCCTCCCGCGCGTCGCCGCCCGGCATCGACCCGACGCCGCTCGCGGCCCCCGGGCCCCAGTGGTGCGTGTTGGTGCTCTTGTCGCTCACCCGGGAAGCCTAAGCGCTCCGGTGGGGTGCCCTGAGATTCCGCTGGAGTGCCCTGAGCTGCCGTCGTTCGTCTGCGGCGCCGTCGTGGCTGGGCGCGCCCACGCGGCGGAGCCGCATATCGACACGGCCCCGCGCCCCTTCGGGGCGCCTCCGCACCGCAGCCGACTTCCCCCGATCCGCTTGGACCGTATGCGGCCGGGCCGGCGGCAGGCAGGGGCAGGGGCAGGGGCAGGTGACCGCCCCTGCCCCCTTCAGGGCGGCTCAGCCGCGTGGGCGCACCTGGAGGTCGGTGATCTCGGCGTCGCGCGGCAGATCGAGCGCGGTCAGGATGGTCGTCGCCACCGTTCCGGGCTCCATCCAGAGCTCCGCGTGGTACTCCTTGCCCTCCTGCTGGTGCACCTTCACCTGCATCGGAGTGGCCGTGCGCCCCGGGTAGACCGTGGTCACCCGCAGGCCGTTGCCGCTCTCCTCCCAGCGCAGCGCGTCGGCCAGCGCCTTGAGCCCATGCTTGCTGGCGGCGTACGCGGCCCACTGGGCGTTGGCGCGCAGCCCGGCGCCGGAGTTGACGAAGATGACATGGCCCTGGGCCAGCCGCAGTTGCGGCAGCAGCAGGCGGGTCAGCTCGGCGGGGGCCACGAGGTTGGCGTTGAGCTGGCGGGTCCACGCCTTCGGGGTCAGCTCACCGACCTCGCCCAGGTCGACCACCCCGGCGATGTGCAGCAGCGAGTCGAGCCGGTCGGGCAGCGTCTGGTGGCCCAGCGCCCAGGAGAGCCGGTCCGGGTCCGCCAGGTCGCCGACGACCGTCCGCACCCCCGGGAACCGCTCCGTCAGCTCCTTCGCCCGCCCGGCGTCCCGCGCCAGCAGCCACAGCTCCTCGCCACGCTCGGCCAGCCGCTCGGTGACCGCCGCGCCGATGCCCGAGCCTGCCCCAGTGATCAGATGCGTTCCCATGCACCCCAGCTTGCCTCACCGCCGGACGCGCCCCGACGACGGTCCCGGCTTGGCGCGATCCCATGCCCGAAACCCGGGCGGACTTCCCGCCGAGCGCCCCCATCCTGTAACGGGACCGGTAAGAGCACCACGGCTCAGACGGATTCCAGATACGTCATGACCTCGGCCCCGCTCTCCGCGAAGAAGACGAGCTCACTGAGCGGAATCGGCAGGAACCGCTCCTCCTCCATCCGCTGGAACTGCTGCTTCAGCCCGTCGTAGAACCCCGCCGCGTTGAGCAGCACCACCGGCTTGATGTGCAGCCCGTGCTTCTTCAGCTCCAGGATCTCGGTCGCCTCGTCCAGCGTCCCGGTGCCACCGACCATGACCACGACCGCGTCGGCTCGGGCCAGCAACTCCGCCTTGCGCTCGGCGAGGTCCTTGGCGATCACCATCTCGTCGGCGTTCTCCCGGGCCTTGGCGGCGAGGAACTCGACCGAGATCCCGACCAACCGCCCCCCGTGCTCCTGCACCCCGTCCGCCATCACCTTCATCAGCCCGACATCGGACCCACCCCAGACCAGCGTGTGCCCACCCTTGCCGATCAGCTCGGCGAATTCGCGGGCGGGGGCGGTATAGCGGTCGTCGAGGTCGGCGGCGGAGCAGAAGACGCAGATGTTCATGCGCGCCACTCTACGAGCCGGGTCGGACACCCTGACCGCTCCGCACGGAGCGCACAGAGCGCGCCGTGCGGCGGGCTGTTCCCCTCCCCGCCCCTTCCCGTAACCAGGGGCTCCGCCCCTGGACCCCGGGGCCCGGGGACCAAGCCCCTGCCACGCGGCGCAGCCGCATACCGATGCTGCGGGAAGGGGCAAGGCCCGTTTCGGGGCCTGGGGCTGAGCCCCGGTTTCGGGGAGGGGCGGCGAGGGGAGCAGCCCGCCGCAGGCGTCAAGACCCGCCGGACCCCCTAGACACCCTCTCGCCGCGCCCGGCCTTACCCCCTGCCCACCGCCCCGATATGGGCGAGCACCGCCCCCGCGCCGTCCTCCGCGCCGATGGCGTGCGCGAGCTCGGCCGCCCGGCGCCGGAGGGCGGGCTCGGTCAGGCAGGTCGTGATCGCCGCGCCGAGGGATTCGGCGGTCAGCGCGTCGAGCGGCAGCGGCCGGGGGGCGACTCCGAGCCGGTGCAACCGGGCCGCCCAGAACGGCTGGTCGGCCATGGCGGGCACCGGCACCGCGGGCACCCCGGCGCGCAGTCCGGCCGCGGTGGTGCCCGCTCCGGCGTGGTGGACGACGGCGGCCGTGCGCGGGAACAGCCAGTCGTGCGGGAGGTCGCCGACCGTAAGGACGTCATCGCCGGCCGCGACCAGCCCGGCCCACCCCGTCTGCACCACGGCGCGCACCCCCGCCCGGGCCACCGCCGCCGTCACCAGTTCGCCCAGCCGCTCCCCCTCGCCCGGCGCCATGCTGCCGAACCCGATGAACACCGGCGGCGGACCGGCCCGCAGGAAGTCGACCAGTTCGGCCGGGGGCCGCCAGTCGCGCGGCCGGGCGGGCCACCAGTAGCCGGCCACCTCGACCTGGGGCGGCCAGTCCGCCGGGCGCGGTACGACCAGCGGGCTGAAGCCGTGGAAGACCGGCCGGATATCCGCTCCCGTCTGCTGCGAGGCGGCGGTCGGCAGCCCGAGCCGGGTACGCAGCCCCGCCACGGCCCCCGCCTGGAGCGCCCCGGCATCGGCCAGCAGCCTCAGGCCCGCCGCCAGGTTGCCGTCCGGGCCCAGGTCGTCGCCGCCCGGCGCGCCGGCCAGCGGGAACTCCCGCGTGGCACAGGCCGGTGCGAGATAGGTGCCGATGACGGGGATGCCGTACGCCTCACCGGCCGTCCGGCTGAGCGCCGCCGGGCCGAACGCGGTGAGCACCAGGTCGGCCCCGTCCGCCGCCGCCACCACCCCGTCGGCGAGCCGGTCCAGGAACGCCGCCATCGCCGCGCGCGTCTCCTCCCACGACGCGGCCTTGGCCCTGGTGCGGATCAGTTCCCGCGGATCGCCCGGCAGCGGCCGGTGGTCCAGGCCGCATCCGCCGACGAGCCCGGCGAAGGGCGGATGGGCGGCCACGGCCACCTCGTGACCGGCCGCCAGCAGGCGCCGCCCCAGGCCCGTGTACGGGGCGACGTCGCCTCGCGAACCGGCGGTCACGATCAGAATCCGCATGGAAGATCCTCCTCGGCGAGTGCCGCCCGGCGCATACTCGGACGGCGGCGTTCGCCACGGACGCTAAGGGCTCCTGCGCGGGGGAGGTTCAAGCGGCGGTGACGGGCGGCACGCAGGGCGGAAACACGGGCGCCACACAAGGCGGGAACACGGGCGGCACGCAGGGCGAAAGCACGATGGGCATCGGCGAGTTGGCCGGGCGCACCGGACTGCCGGTGAAGACCATCCGCTACTACTCGGACATCGGGCTGCTGCCCGAGAGCGCACGCACCCCGGGCGGCCACCGCAGATACGCCGCGGATGCGCTGCCCAGGCTCCGGCTGATCCAGCGCCTCCGTGCGCTCGGCACCCCCATCGCCGCGATCGCCCCGGTCATGGCGGGGGAACGCTCGCTGCCCGAACTCGTCGTGCGTGAACTGGACGCGGTCCAGGAACAGTTGCGGGAGGCGACATGGCGCCGGGAGGTACTCCGCGCGCTGGACGACTGCCCCGCGCCGGAACGGCCGCGCCGCCTCACCCTGCTCGCCGGGGTGGGCAGCCCGGACGACGCCCACGATCGGCTGGTGCGGTACTGGCGCTGGGCGCTCCCGGCCGGTCTGCCGCGCCGCCTGGCCCAGGCGGTCATCGACGGCGCGGTGCCCGCGCCACCGGCCGACCCGACCGCCGCGACCGTGCTCGCCCACGCCGAACTCCACGCCCTGGCCACCGCGGACGACCGGCGCCGGCAACCGCAGCCGCACCAGGTCGGCGACGTCGCGTCGTTCTACGCCGGCCTGCTGGACGCCTGCGCACTGGCGGGCGAGGCCCTGGTCTCCGGCTGTCCGGAGCGGCGCGCCGAAGCGCTCGGCCACTTCGTGCGCACCTACGCCCGCGTCGACGGCCATGACGACACACCGGCGTTCCGCGCGCATCTGCGCGCCCTGTTCCGGCGCGGCACGCGCGCCGGTTCGTTCTCGCTGCGCTACTGGCGACAGGCCCTCGCCGTCACCGGCGGGACTCCGTCGCCGTCCGCGGCCTCCGGCCAAGGACACCTCGCGGCACCGCTCGCCGCCCTGCACCAGCAGGTCTCGGGCCTCTCCCTGACCGCGAACACCGGGTGAGCGCCCGGGGGTGGCCGGTGGCGGGACGGGCCCGCCACACCGGCCACCGGTGGGGATCAGCGGGTGAAGTGGAAGATGCCCCAGGTCACATGGCGGTTTGTGCCGCCGTCGACCCAGTTGCTGAGGCCCTTCTTCATATGGGTGAGGTAGTCGGCGCTGACGTGTTCCGTCAGGCCGTCGGCCTCCTGGCGGCGGGTTTCTTCCAGCACCCGGGCGTAGTGGGTGATCAGTTGCTCGCGGTGCTCCTGGAAGCCGCCGGCGACCTCGGTGAAGCCGAGCCGCGCCAGTTCATGGCGGTAGAACTCGGGCGACCCCATGGTCTCCAGATGGATGCGGTCCAGGATGGGTCGGAGGGTTTCGGCGGGGCAGCCGTCGGCGGCCATGGGGTCGGTGAAGATGAGGTGACCGCCGGGGCGCAGGACGCGGGCGGCCTCCTCCAGGGGGCGGGCGCGGTTGCCGCTGTGCAGGAACGCGTCCTGGGACCAGACGACGTCGACGCTGTTGTCCGGCAGCGGGATCCGCTCGAAGGAGCCGTCCAGCACCTCGATGGCCTCGGTCAGCCCCCGCTCGGCGTTGAGCGCGCGATGGCGCTCGTTCTCCACCTCGCTGAGGTTGAGCGCGACGACACGGCAGCCGTACGTCTCCGCCAGATAGCGCGCGGAGCCGCCGAAGCCCGCCCCCAGGTCGAGGACGACGGATGACTCGGTGAGGTCGAGCTTTCCGGCCATCCGGGCCACGGTGCGCCTGCTGGCCTCGGCGATCGGCTCGTCGGGCCGGTCGTAGATGCCGATGTGGATGTCCTCGCCGCCCCAGACATGCCAGTAGAAGGCATCGGCGTCCGAGGAGTTGTAGTAGTCGCGGGCGGTGCCGACGGCTCCCGCGTACTCCGCCTCGCCGGTGGCCGGAGCGGCCGGTCCGGCCGGCTCGTCCGTCGCGATGTATTCCTTCTCCGCGACGTGGATGAAGAAGTCGGGCCGCTCCGTCCGGTAGGTGTGCTGGAAGTCGCCGTACGTCTCGATCCGCTGGAAGCCGACCTCCTGCATCAGCCTGCGCGTGTAGTCCTTGCGCAGCGGAAACATGTTGAGGTGGTAGACGGATTCGTCGGGGAAGCTGTAGCGCATGCGCACCAGCCCCTCGTCCACGTACTCCGGTTCGACGGCGACGTCTTCTCCGCAGTAGTAGTACACGTGCTTGCTGCTGTAGCCGCGATCGAGGATCGCGTCGTAGTTGCGCTGGTCCAGGACCAGGATTCCGTCGTGCTTGAGCATGGCGTAGAACTCCGCGAGCGCCTTGCGCCGGTCGCGCTCGGAGAACAGATGTGTGAAGGAGTTCCCGAGGCAGACGATGGCGTCGTACTCGCCGTGGGCGTCGCGGTTGAGCCAGCGCCAGTCGGCCTGGACGACGCGGAGAATGTGGTCACCGTGCTTGAGCCCGTTGGCGAACGCCTGGGCGAGCATCTCGCCGCTGCCGTCGGCGCTCACGGTCTCGAATCCGGCCTCGAGCAGCCGGACCGAATGGAAGCCGGTCCCCGTGGCCACGTCGAGGACCTTCTTGACGCCGCGCTCGCGCAGCAGGTCGATGAAGAACGTACCCTCGCTCTCCGACCTTCGGTCCCAGTCGATCAGCGAGTCCCACTTTTCGACGAAGCTGGGTACGTACTCCTCTGTGTAGTGATCAGTGTCCCTGACATCAACTGGATTGTTGCCAAATTTCTGTACAGGTTGCGCAGAAATAACGGAACCTCCGGTGCTGAGACAGCGGACCACGGCACCCGTGTCCGCGTGGCGCATTCCCAGATTCACGTGACGCATGCCACCGGAATGGCCGGACGCACGTTAATTTCAGAGAAACTGATTGCGCCAAACGGAGATAATCCACCCCATCCTGACTTTCGGCTTCTTTCTTGCCAAAAGCGGATATTCTCCCTTGCTGAAAGGGGATATCCTCCGGGGCCCGGCGGCCCGTCTAGGAGGCGACCACCTGGGCGCGCTCGGTCGTGGCGATGGTGGCGGAGCCCACCACCCGGGTGTCGTCGTAGAGCACGATCGCCTGCCCCGGGGCCACGCCCCGTACCGGCTCGGCGAATGTCACCCGCAGCCCGGATACCCCGATCGGCTCGGCTGTCACCTCGGTCTCGCCGCCATGGGCGCGCAGCTGGGCGGTGTAGCTGCCGGGGCCCACCGGCGGGGCTCCGCACCAGCGCGGCTTGATGGCGGTCAGGGCGGCCACGTCCAGGGCCTCGACCGGGCCGACCGTGACCGTGTTGTCCACCGGGGAGATGTCCAGGACATAGCGCGGCTTGCCGTCGGGCGCCGGGTGGCCGATGCGCAGCCCCCGGCGCTGGCCGATGGTGAAGCCGTACGCGCCCTCGTGGGTGCCCAGCTTCTGCCCGTCCTCGTCGACGATGTCGCCCTCGGCCGTACCGAGATGACCGGCCAGGAAGCCCTGGGTGTCACCGTCGGCGATGAAGCAGATGTCATGGCTGTCGGGCTTCTTGGCGACGGCCAGGCCCCGCCGCTCCGCCTCCGCGCGGATCTCGTCCTTGGTGGTCAGGGTGTCGCCGAGGGGGAACATCGCGTGGGCGAGCTGGCGCTCGTCGAGCACGCCGAGCACATAGGACTGGTCCTTGGCCATGTCGCTGGCGCGGTGCAGCTCACGCGAGCCGTCCGCATGCTCCACGATCGTGGCGTAGTGCCCGGTGCAGACGGCGTCGAAGCCGAGGGCGAGCGCCTTGTCCAGCAGCGCGGCGAACTTGATCTTCTCGTTGCAGCGCAGGCACGGATTGGGGGTACGGCCCGCCTCGTACTCGGCGATGAAGTCCTCGACCACGTCCTCACGGAAGCGCTCGGCGAGGTCCCACACATAGAAGGGGATGCCGATCACATCGGCGGCGCGCCGGGCGTCCCGCGAGTCCTCGATGGTGCAACAGCCGCGGGCGCCGGTGCGGAACGACTGCGGGTTGGCGGAGAGCGCGAGATGGACGCCGGTCACATCGTGGCCCGCCTCGGCCGCCCGCGCGGCGGCGACCGCGGAGTCCACACCGCCGGACATGGCGGCGAGAACGCGCAGCCGACGGCCGTCGCGGGGACCTGTGGGCGCACCGGGGAAGTCAGTCATAACCCGACCAGCATAAGTCGCTCCCTGTGCAACGACTAAATGGGTGAGTAGCGGTCGGCCACCGCTCCCGCTCAGCTCGCGCGGGCCCCCGCCAGCACCCGCTGGACGAGGTCCAGGGTCTGGTCGGCGTCCTTCCCGAGATAGATCAGATCGACGAAGGCGTGCTGGATGCCCGCCTCTCGCTCGGCCCGGACCAGGGTCGTCGCGATGTCGTCCACGGAGGCGCCGGCGCTGGGGTTGACGCGCAGGATCGCGTCGAACGCCACCGGGTCCCGGCCCTCCCGCTCGACCGCTTCCCGCACCCCGCCCAGCCCCTCGGCGAGGGTGGCGATGGGGTCGGGGGCGCCGGGCGCCGCGGGGACGACCGCGATGGGCAGCCAGCCGTCGGCGCGCCGGGCCACCCGGCGCATGGCCGCGGGTGCGAAGGCGGCGAGGTAGACGGGCGGATGGGGGCGGGAGGCCGGTTTGAGGTCGACATGGGAGGCGGGCACGGTCCAGTGGTCCCCGCGGTACTCGACCGGGTTGCGGGTCCACCAGGCGTCCAGCGCGTCGAGGCATTCGTCGAGGCGCCGGCCGCGCTCGGCCATGGGGATGTCGACCGCCTCGTACTCCTCGGGGGACCAGCCGGTGCCGAGCCCGACCAGCAGCCGGCCCGCGCTCAGCAGATCGATGGTGGTGAGGGTGCGGGCGAGCACCGCGGGCGGGTACCAGGGCGCGTTGATGACATCGGTGCCGAGCCGAACGCGCTCGGTGGCCGCGGCGGCGGTGGCCAGCACGGTGAAGGGATCCAGCGCGGCGCGGAATTCCGGCGGGATCACATCGGTGCCCGCGTAGCCGACGATCGGGTCCACCGGGGCGAGCAGGCGGTCCCCGACCCACAGGCTGTCCGCGCCGAGCTCCTCAGCCCGGCGGGCGAACCGCGCGATGTCCTCGGGGTGGTGGGCCAGCGGCCCGAACTGGGGAAGGGCGAATCCGATGCGCATACCGTCAGCTCCTCGTCGAGCGGATGGACACATTCCGGTGGATACGTTCCGGTGGATACGTTCCGGTGGACACATTCCGAGGTACGGAGCCCCGGAAACAGCGATAGCTCAGAGACAGTTCAACGTTCATCTACCCGGACGGCCAGAGGGCCGCCGCTCGGAACGAAGGCTTCTGGCCATGATCCCGGCGGCCGGAACCGGATGCACTCCCCCGCGCGTTGAGCGTTCCGTGAGCGAGAGCACCACCGGCGGTGGACGCCGCGTCAGCAGGCGCACCCTCCTGATCGGGGGCTCGGCGGCCGGGCTCGGCGCGGCCGGGGTCGCGGGCTATGCCGCGCGGGACGAGCTGTCCCGGATGTGGTGGCGGCTGCCCGGGATCGAAAAGCCGCGCAAGGCGGGCGCGGTCGACCAGCCGGGCGCGGAGTGGATCGCGGCCTCGGGGGCGAACTGGCGGTGGGCCGACCGGCCGGACGACTACACCATCGACCGGGTGGTGATCCATGTGGTCCAGGGCAGCTACGACGACGCGGTGCGGGTCTTCCGGGACCCCGGACACCGCGCCGCGGCGCACTATGTGGTGCGCCGCGACGGGCATATCGCTCAGATGGTGCGCGAGCTGGATGTGGCGTTCCACGCGGGCAACCGCCCGTACAACGAGCGCAGCATCGGCATCGAGCACGAGGGGTTCGTGAGCAAGCCGAGCTCCTTCACGGACGCGATGTACCGCGCCTCGGCACGGCTGACCGCCTCGATCTGCGAGCGGTACGGCATACCGCGGGACCGTGAGCACATCGTCGGCCATGTGGAGGTGCCGGGCACCGATCACACCGACCCGGGCCGCCACTGGGACTGGGACCGCTATATACGGGCGGTGCGAGCGGTGCGCGTGGCGCGAACGGCGAAGTGACGGACCTGACTCAGGCTCCGAAGACGATGGCCAGCGGACGGCCCGCGCTGTCACTGCTGAGCCTGCTCGCCCGGCTGTCGCCGATGTAGAGCTTCTTGCCGGTGTAGATCATGGTGCACTCCCCATAGGTGTCCAGATCGGACTCCACGTCCTTCATGTCGTCCGGGTGGGTCTGGAGCGTCTCCATCTCGAAGGTCTTGGGATCGACGCGCACGACCCCGCCGGCCTCGCTGTACATGGAGCCCAGATAGGCGATCAGGGAACCGTCGTCATCGGTCTGGATGGGGATCAGCGACCGGCTCTCCGCCATCTTCGTCTTCCCGGTCTCCTTACCGGTCTTCAGATTCAGGCCGCTGATCCGCTCCCCCGGGCCGCCGTGGTCCACATCCACCTCCGAGGAGAGGTAGAGGGTGCTGCTCACCTTGTCGAATGCGAGCTCGGTGCAGCCCTCCACGCTCGTGGCCGGGCAGTTGGGCTGGTATCCCTTGGCCAGGACGTCGACCGTGCTGAGCAGCTTGCCCTGCTTGCCGCTGTCGTCGATGGTCAGGATGTCCGTGGTGCCCGTCCCGGCGTCCGAGTCGCCGGTGTCGACGGCCACGACGAGCGGCGCGGTGGAGATCACATGCGCGTATTCGACCTTCTCGTCCAGCTTGTAGGACGAGGTCACCTCGCGGGTCTTCGGGTCCACCGTCTGGACCTCCAGCCGCTCGGTGCTGGAGTCCTCGCTGTCACAGCCGCGGATCGCGACGATCTTGTCGTCGCCGCCCGCGTAGCCGTTGTCGTCGCAGTCCGCGAGGTAGGCCGGCTTCCACAGCGGCTTGCCGTCCAGCGACCAGGCTCCCCCGCCGCCGGTACCGCCCGCGGCGACGGTGCCACCGCCGATGGTGACCTCGTCGAACTGCACCCCGGCGTTGCCCTCGCTGTCCGACCCCTCCTTCTGCCAGACCAGCTTGCCCTTCTTCAGGTCGACCAGCCCGACCCGGGTGCACAGCGCGTCCTCCCCCGCGCCGTCCCGGAACAGGACCGCGGTCAGCCCCTCCTTGGTCATATGCGGTGAGGCCCAGCAGAGCTGCCCGCCGAGCGGTATCTCCCACCGCGACTTGGCGCCGTCGAGCGAGTAGCCGACGATCTTGTTGACGTCGCCCTTCACAAAGGTCGTGTCCGTGACCCAGGTGCCCATGGTGTTGGTCTCCTTGCCGACCTTCGGCATGGCGACCTTGCCCAGCGTCTTCGCCTGGGCGCCCTGGGACGACCCGCCGTTCTTACCGCCGTCGTCATCGTCTCCGGACCCGCAGCCGGTCACCAGGGCGACCGCGAGGGCTCCGCCCACGATCAGCTTCAGGGCGGGCTTGGCACGCCGCCCCCGTGACGGCGGCCGCTGCGCCCCCTGCGACTGCGGGGGCTGGTGCGACGGGTGGTGCGGCGGCAGCGAAGGCTGCGACATCGATGAACTCCTGGATTTCCCCGTGAAGAAAACCTGTGCGCTTTCCGCGCATGCCAGGTCCGTTGACGGGGAAATCCTTTCCCACGGCTCTCCGCCATTTCAAGCGGAGAAGAGTGTTCCGTAGGTTATGTGAAATGGCCGCCAGGACAATTCGAATTCCGTGGTTATGATGTGGCGGTCCGGGGGCGGAGACATCGGCCGATGCCCCGCCCGTTCAGCTGAGCCCTGCCCCGCGCGCCCGCTCCACCGCCGGGCCGATCGCCTCCGCGACGGCCTCGACATCGGCCTTGGTCGAGGTGTGGCCGAGCGAGAAGCGCAGGGTGCCGCGGGCCAGGTCGGAGTCGCTGCCGGTGGCCAGCACCACATGGCTGGGCTGGGCGACACCGGCCGTACAGGCCGAGCCCGTCGAGCATTCGATGCCCTGCGCGTCCAGCAGCAGAAGCAGCGAATCGCCCTCGCAGCCGGGAAAGGAGAAGTGGGCATTGGCGGGGAGCCGGCCCGCCGGATCGGGGTCGCCGCCGAGAACCGCGTCGGGCACGGCCGTACGGACGGCGGTGATCAGCGCGTCGCGCAGGGCACCGATCTCACGGGCGAACTCCTCGCGGTGCTCGATGGCATACGCACCGGCGACGGCGAAGGCGGCGATGGCCGGGGTGTCGAGGGTCCCGGAGCGCACCTGGCGCTCCTGGCCGCCACCGTGCAGCACGGGCACCGGCGTGTGCTCACGGCCGAGCAGCAGCGCGCCGATGCCGTAGGGGCCGCCTATCTTGTGGCCGCTGACGGTCATCGCGGCCAGCCCCGAGGCGGCGAAGTCGACCTCGATCTGGCCGAACGCCTGGACCGCGTCGGCATGCAGCGGAACGCCGAATTCGGCGGCGACCGCGGCGAGTTCATGGACCGGCTGGATGGTGCCGATCTCGTTGTTGGCCCACATGACGGTGGCGAGGGCGACGTCCGAGGGGTCGCGGGCGATCGCCTCGCGCAGCGCGTCGGGGTGGACCCGCCCGAGGGGGTCGACCGGCAGCCATTCGACCCGGGCGCCCTCGTGCTCCGCGAGCCAGTCGACCGCGTCGAGCACGGCGTGGTGCTCCACGGGACTGGAGAGCACCCGGACGCGGGCCGGATCGGCGTCCCTGCGGGACCAGTAGAGCCCCTTGACCGCGAGGTTGTCGGCCTCGGTCCCGCCGGCGGTGAAGACCACCTCGCTCGGGCGGGCACCCAGCGAGGCGGCCAGGGATTCACGCGACTCCTCGACGGTACGACGGGCACGCCGGCCGGCGGCGTGCAGCGAGGAGGCGTTGCCCGTGACGGCGAGCTGGGCGGTCATCGCCTGCACCGCCTCCGGGAGCATCGGAGTGGTGGCGGCGTGGTCGAGATAAACCATGGTGGCCTCGATTCTACGAGGCTTTGTGGGGTGCGTAGCGGGCGCGCGGGCGCACGGTCGTTCCGCCGCCTCTTTCGCACCGCGTCGCGAGGCCCCTCGACAGCAGGGGTAAGGACCGTTTACGTTTTTACTCATGACAGCCACTGAGTGGAAGACCGAGTGGACGCTGGACCGCACCTACCGCAGCTCCTCGGGCGAGGTCCGCTGGGCCGCGCTCGGCGAGCCGGACGCGCCGCCGGTCGTGCTGCTGCACGGGACGCCGTTCTCGTCGTACGTGTGGCGGGGCGTCGCCCGTGCGCTGGCCGACCGGCACCGGGTGTTCGTCTGGGACATGCCGGGCTACGGGGCCTCCGAGAAGCGGGCCGGCCAGGACGTCTCGCTGGCCGCTCAGGGCCGGGTCTTCGGCGAGCTGCTCGACGCGTGGGGGCTGACCGGGGCCGGGGCGGAACCGGCCGTCGTCGCCCATGACTTCGGCGGGTGCGTCGCGCTACGTGCGCATCTGCTGCACGGTGCGCGGTATCGCCGGTTGGCGCTGGTGGACGTGGTGGCGCTGGCGCCTTGGGGGTCGCCTGCGTACCGGCTGCTCGGTGCCCACCATGAGGTCTTCGAGCGACTGCCGCCCGAGCTGCACCGGGGTCTGGTGCGCGAGTACGTCCGCTCGGGAAGCGCCCCGGGCCTCCCCCCGCAGGTGCTGGAGCGGATCGTGGAGGGCTGGTGCGGTCCGGAGGACCAGCCCGCGTTCTACCGCCAGATCACGCAGAACGATCAGCGGTTCACGGATGAGATCGAGGGCCGCTACGGCGAGATCCGCCTGCCCGTGCTGGTCTGCTGGGGCGCGGAGGACGCCTGGATTCCGGTGGAGCGGGGGCGGGAGCTTGCCTCTCGCATCCCGGGGGCGCGGTTTCGGCTGATCGAGGGTGCGGGGCATCTGGTGCAGGAGGATGCGCCTGCCGAGCTGGCCGTTGCGCTGAGCGGGTTCCTGGGCTGAGCTTTCGTTCGCGGGTGCGAGCCGGTGGGTGGGTTGTGCCCACCCGTTCCGCCAGGGGGCACCTCCCGGCGGTAGCTGGGGGAGGAACGATTGCCCACAACCTAGCCCTTCAGAAGTTCGGCGGCCAGGAGGCCGATGTGGTGGCGCCATGCCCGCTGGGCTTCGGTGCGTTCCGCTTCCGCGTCCGCCGGACCCGTCTGGGTCAGGATGAGGCGGGCGCCGTGGCCGGTGCCCTGGGTGAGCTCCCAGCGGACCGTCCCGGCGGGGCGGCCGTCGCGCTCCCAGGCGTAGGCGAGCACCCGGGGCGGATGCGCCTCGGTGATCGGGCCCGCCGGGACCGCGTCCGTACGGAAGCCGAAGGGGACCGGCGCCCCGGCGGCCGGTTCTGGGGTGTCGTCGGCCGGGCCGGTCAGCGTCCGCCAGGCCGTCTCGGCGGGGCGGACCAGCTGGCGCTCGAAGCGCAGTCGCCAGCCGCCGTCCTCGGTGGTCTCCACCGCCCCCTCGGCCAGTTCGAACGCCTCGACGTACTTCTCGTGCAGTTCGGCCATGTCGCCGTGGGCGATCTCCTCGCCGCCCAGCAGGGCCGCCAGCCCGGTGATGCAGGCGTGCCAGCCGGAGGCGAAGCTGGCCGCGCCGAAGCGGTCGCCGAAGGTGTGGGTGAGGGTCAGCACACAGCCGTCGCCCTCGGGACGCAGCTCCCAGCGGAGCTCGTCCTCGCCCCAGGTGAAGGCGAAGACATGGGGCGGGTCGAGCTCGGTGACGACGCCGTCCATGTCCGGGGCCTCACGCCCGGGGAAGACGAAGCCCATCCGGCCGCCGATCTCGAGCTCGACCTGGACCTCGGAGGGGAACCAGTGGACGAGCTGGGCGGGGTCGGTCAGCGCTCGCCAGACCTTCTCCGGGGGATGGGCGAGCCGGCGCTCCAGGCGCAGGGCCGAGCGGCCGCCGCCGGTCTGGGCAAGGGTGTCTTTCATGGCGCTTCTCCGTCGGGTGCGTCGGGTACGGCCGGTACGGCGGGTTCGCCGGTCGCGTCGAGGGAATCCGGCATCGTGTCCAGGTGTCGTTCGAGCGCGTCGAGACGGTCGGTCCACAGCCGACGGTACGGCGCGAGCCAGGCGTCCACCTCGGCGAGCGGCTCCGGGCAGAGCTCGTACCAGCGGCGCTGGGCGTCCCGGCGGACCCGCACCAGACCCGCCTCGCGCAGCACCCGAAGGTGCTTGGAGGTGCCCGGCTGGGTGAGCCCGAGATGCTCGGTCAGCTCACCGACCAGGCGGGGCCGCTCCAGCAGGAGGTCCAGGATCTGCCGACGACTCGGCTCCGCGAGCACATCGAACGGTATGGCCATGACCCCAACATAACGACCCGGCTATATAACCGCAAGGGCATTCACACTGCGTGCAGCCCGCGCCCCGAACCCCTCAGCTCTCCTCCGTCGCCGTACTGCGCCGGTTCCACGCCCGCGGCGCCCGCCAGCCGAACCGCATCGCCAGCAGCCGCACCACAAACGTCACGGCGGCCGCGAGCGCACTCGTGGCCGCCGTGAGGGCGTCGAAGTGGAGCAGCAGCGCCGCTATGGAGGAGCCGAGGATGGCCGGGACGGCGTACAGGTCCCGGTCCCAGCGCAGCAGTGAGGGCACCTCATGGGCGAGCAGGTCGCGGATCACGCCGCCACCGACCGCCGTGGCCATGCCGAGGGTGACCGACGCGGTGACGCCGAGCCCGAAGTCGTGCGCCTTCATCGTGCCCTCGACGCAGAACAGCCCGAGGCCCGCCGCGTCGAAGACCCCCACCGCCGCCGTGATCCGCTCGACCTCGGGGTGGAGGAAGAAGACGATGCCGGTGGCCACGAGCGGGGTGACGAAATAGCCGAGATCGGTGAAGGCGATGGGCGGCACCGCGCCGATCACCAGGTCGCGGAAGATCCCGCCGCCCAGCGCGGTGGCCTCGGCGAGCACCGCCATGCCGAAGACATCGAAGTTCTTCCGCACGGCGAGCAGCGCGCCGGACATCGCGAAGACGAAGATCCCGGCGACTTCGAGCGCGTGCTGGACGGACGGGGTGAACAGTTCGATGAGCACCCGACATTGTTATCCGCGGATGCCCCCGGTCCCGTCCGGACCCCGTCCCGTCTCAGCCTTCGGTCTTCTTCGTCACCCTCTGTCCCGCCTCGGCACCGGGCATCTCCTGCGGCGCCTGGTCCGCGGCGTTCTCCGGGTGATGGCAGGCCACCTGGTGGCCGGTGGCCAGCGTCACCAGCGGCGGCTCCTGGCTCTTGCACACCTCGGTCGCCTTCCAGCACCGGGTGTGGAAGCGGCAGCCGGACGGCGGCGAGATCGGCGAGGGCACATCGCCCTTGAGCAGGATCCGCTCCCGCTTGGCGCGCCGCTTGGGGTCCGGCACCGGCACCGCGGACAGCAGCGCCTTGGTGTACGGGTGCATGGGACGCTCATAGAGGTCCTTGCGGTCCGCCAGCTCGACGATCTTCCCGAGGTACATCACCGCGATCCGGTCCGACACATGGCGGATGACCGACAGATCGTGCGCGATGATCACATACGTCAGGCCCAGCTCGTCCTGGAGGTCGTCCAGCAGGTTGACCACCTGCGCCTGGATGGACACGTCCAGCGCCGAGACCGGTTCGTCGGCGACGACCAGCTTGGGCTTGAGGGCCAGCGCCCGGGCGATGCCGATGCGCTGCCGCTGACCGCCGGAGAACTCGTGCGGATAGCGGTTGTAGTGCTCGGGGTTGAGCCCGACCAGCGCCAGCAGCCGCTGGACCTCCGCCTTGACGCCGCCCTCCGGGGTGACGCCCTGCAGCCGGAAGGGCGCGCTGACGATCGCACCGACGGTGTGCCGGGGGTTCAGCGAGGAGTACGGGTCCTGGAAGATCATCTGGACGTCACGGCGCATCGGCCGCATCTGAGCGGTGTTCAGATGCGTGATGTCCTTGCCCTCGAACTCGATCTTGCCCGAGGTGGGTTCCAGCAGCCGGGTGACCAGCCGCCCCATGGTGGACTTGCCGCAGCCCGACTCGCCCACCACGCCCAGGGTCTCCCCCGGCCGGACGTCGAAGTCGAGCCCGTCGACCGCCTGCACCGCACCGGCCTGCCGCTGCAGCAGCCCCTTCTTGATGGGGAAGTGCTTGACCAGACCCGACACCTTGAGCAGGGGCTCGGGCGACGTCGTCGCCTTCTCCGGGACCGTCATCTTCGGATCCTTCGTGTCGGTCACAGCTTCGGCGCAATCTCTTCGGTCCAGATCCGGGTGCGCTCCTCCTGCGACATATGGCACGCGGAGAAGTGCCCGGCGCTCCCGGCTGCGCTGAGCTCCGGCCGCTCGGTGCGCGTGATGTTGTCCTTCGGCACATCGGCGTACGGGCAGCGCGGGTGGAAGGCGCAGCCGGACGGCACGTTGATGAGGCTGGGCGGGGAGCCCTTGACCGGGATCAGCCGCTCGGTCTGGTCGCGGTCGATACGGGGCATCGAGCCCAGCAGCCCCCAGGTGTACGGGTGCCGGGGCTCGTAGAAGACCTTCTCGGCCGGGCCGCGCTCGACACAGCGGCCGCCGTACATCACCAGCAGATCGTCGGCGAGCTCGGCGACCACGCCCAGGTCATGGGTGATGACGATGACCGCGGAGCCGAACTCCTTCTGCAGATCCCGGATGAGGTCGAGGATCTGCGCCTGGACGGTGACGTCCAGGGCGGTGGTCGGCTCATCCGCGATCAAGAGCTCGGGGTTGTTGACCAGCGCCATCGCGATCATGGCGCGCTGGCGCATACCGCCGGAGAACTCGTGCGGATAGCTATCCACGCGCTTGTCGGGCTGCGGGATGCCGACGCGGTCCAGAAGCTCGATCGCGCGCTTGCGGGCCACCTCCTTGGTGACCTCGTTGTGCACCCGGTACGCCTCGATGATCTGGCGGCCGATGGTGTAGTACGGGTGCAGCGCGGACAGCGGATCCTGGAAGATCATCGACATCTCGCGGCCGCGCAGCTTGCGCACCTCGTCGGGGTCGGCGCCCAGCAGCTCCTGGCCGTTGAGCCAGATCTCACCGGAGATCCGCGCCTTGCGGCGGCCGTACTGCCCGGTGGTGTGCAGCCCCATGATGCCGAGCGAGGTGACGGACTTGCCGGAGCCGGACTCGCCGACGATGCCGAGGGTCTTGCCCTTCTCCAGCCGGAAGCTGAGCCCGTCCACGGACTTCACCAGACCGTCGTCGGTCGGGAAGTGGACGTGCAGATCGCGCACCTCGAGGAAGGCGGTGGGGGCGGGCGAGCCCGCCGCGGCCACCTCGCCCACGGCGGCGGTGCCGGTGGCCGGCAGATCGCCGTTCCCGGGCTGTCCGGAGGGCTTGGTCAGGTCGGTCATCCGAGCCTCACTCGCGGGTCGATGACGGCGTACAGGAGGTCCACGACGAGGTTGGCGATCACGATGAAGACGGCCGCGATCAAGGTGACGCCGAGGATGACCGGCAGGTCCTTCTCGGTGATCGCGTTCACCGCGAGCCGCCCGAGGCCGGGCAGGTTGTAGGTGGTCTCGGTGAGGACCGCGCCGCCCAGCAGCGCGCCCAGGTCGAGACCGAGCAGGGTGAGGACCGGGGTCCAGGTCGAGCGCATCGCGTGCCGGCCGATGACCACCCGCTCCCGCAGACCCTTGGCGCGAGCGGTGCGGATGTAGTCCTCTCCCATGATCTCCAGCATGGTGGCCCGGGTGAGCCGGGCGTACATCGCCGCGTAGAGGAAGGCGAGCGTGATCCACGGAAGGATCAGGCTCTCGAACCACATCGCCGGATCGTCACCGAGCCCCTTGTAGTCCACGTTGACCCACTTCAGCGAGTAGCTGAAGATCGCCAGCGAGAGCAGACCGGTGAAGTAGATCGGCAGCGAGACACCGGCCAGCGCGACCGTCATCGCCGAGCGGTCCCACAGGGTGCCCCGGCGCAGCGCGGAGACGACACCGGTGGTGATGCCGCCGACCAGCCACAGCAGGCAGGCGCCCGCGGCGAGCGAGAGGGTCACCGGCATGGCGTCGGTGAGCTGCGGCCACACCGCCTGCTCGGTGCGGAAGGAGTAGCCGAAGCAGGGCGCCGGGCAGTGGGTGACGTCTGTACCGCTGGCGTAGTCCCGGCCGACGAAGAGGCCCTGGACGAAGTGCCAGAACTGCACGAGGACCGGATCACCGAGGCTGAGCTTCTGCCGGATGCCCTCGATGGCCGCGGGGTCGGCCTGCTTGCCGACGAACAGCAGCGCGGGATCGGCACCGGCCCACTTCGGGATCACGAAGAAGATGGCGAAGGTCGTGAGGGTGACGACCAACAGCATCACGACGACGGCGAACAAGCGCCGGATGAGATAAGCAAGCACTGTGCGCGGCCCGGGGGTGGCCCGTGACCCCGGTTAGGGGGATCACGGGCCACCGCCCGCGGCCATCACCTGCCCTTCGGGCCTATCGGGTGCGGCGATGGTTAACGTGTGCGGCGGGTCGGGTGACCGGCCGTCACTTGACGACGCCCAGCTGGGAGTAGTCGTAGCGGCCGTTGTAGGCCGCCGACGAGAAGGCGTTCGTCAGCCGCGAGCTGCGCCAGGTGATGTTCTTCTCGTAGATGAACGGCATCTGCACGGCCAGGTCGCTGACCTTGTGGTTCATCTTCTGGTAGATCGTGCCGGCCTTGTTGGGGTCGGTCTCCTTGAGCGCGTCGTCGAAGTACTTGTTGATCTCCGCGTTGTTGGTCTCGGAGACGTTGTAGTTACCGGTCTGCTCGATGAAGCGGCCGTCGATCAGCGGCTGGGAGAAGCCCTGTCCGGTCGGGAAGTCGGGGCCCCAGCCGGTCATGGACAGGCCGTAGCCGCGCTTCTTCATCACCGACGGCGAGCCGGTGATGCTGGCGGAGGTACTGCCCTGGATCGGCTCCACGTTGAGGTTGATGCCGACCTTCTTCAGCGACGCCTGGAGCGCCTCGGCGGCCTCGACCTCGGCGGGCTGGTCGTTGCGGGCCACGATGCTGGTGGAGAAGCCGCCCGGCTTGCCGCACTGCTTGAGCTCGTCCTTGGCCTTGGCCACGTCCGCCTTGCCACCGCGCTTCAGGACACCGTACGGGTCGTAGTTGTCCGCGCCCTTCACGCTCTTGGGGAGCATGTTGGTGGCGATGTCACCACCGGCCTGCGGGCCACCGCGGGTGGTCTGGAGCGACTTGTAGTCGGTGCCGTAGACGACCGCCTTGCGGCAGTGGATGTTGTCGAACGGCTTGACCTTGGTGGTGAAGTCGACGTACCGGACGAAGCTGGTGGTGATGTTGTCGACGTTGCCCTTGTGCTGCTTGAGGGCGTCATTGCGGCCCGAGGGGGTCATACCGGTGGCACTGAGGAAGACGTCGTAGTCGCCCTTGATCAGCAGCCGGTCTATCGCCTCGAGGTTGGAGTTGAAGGTGACCGAGATCTTGTCCGGCAGGGCCGGGCGGATCGGGTCGGACGCCTTCTTCCAGCTGGTGTTGCGGACCAGGGACAGGCTCTTGCCCGGGCTGTACGACTGGACCTTGTACGGACCGGAGGAGAAGGGCCGGTTGGTGTACTTGGCGCCGGTGTCCTTGTCCGCCTTCACCGGGGAGCCGGTCGGCATCGCGAGCATCTGCTCGAAGTCACCGTTGGGCTTGGCGAGGTTGAAGACAATGGTCTTGTCGTCCGGCGTCTGGATCCCCTTCAGGCCCAGCTTGTCCTTGGACTTGTCCTTGTACGGGCCCTTGTACTCGCCCTTGGGGTCCAGGACCTGGCGCAGATAGCCGGGGCCGCCGGAGACGACGTCCTTGGCCCAGATGCGCTCGATGCCGTACTTGACGTCCTTGGACGTGATCGGGGAGCCGTCCTCCCAGGTGATCCCGTCGCGCAGGGTGTAGGTGTAGGTCTTACCGCCGTTTGTGATCTTGCCGGTGGAGGTGGCGAGATCCGGGACCAGCTCGTTCGCGGCGTTGCCCGGCTTCGGCGCGTAGGAGATCAGTTGGCGCGCGTAGAAGCGGGAGAAGTCCCAGGCGAACCCGTAGTACTGACGCTGCGGGTCGAGGGAGTCGAACTCCTGCTTGTTGATGAACTTGAGGGTGCCGCCCTTCTTGGCGGACTTGGCTGCGACACCCTTCACCGCGGCGTTGAACCCGGCGCCCGAGCCCTCTTCGTCGGAACCGCCACCACCGCAGCCGGCGGTGGCCAGCAGGGCGCCGACGACAGCCGCCGCTCCGGCGATCCGCCTGCTTCTCGAGAGCCGTTTCATAGTTGCTGCAACCTCCGGGTTAGCGGTCCTAGGCATGGCGCCGCGGAATACCTTGGTGAGCCTTCTGCCAGATGCGGCAGGGGCTGCTGATGCGTTCGAGTACGACCGGGCGGCCGTGTGCCGCACCGTCATCGGGTGCCCTTCGGATCCAGTGCGTCGCGGACGCCGTCGCCGAAGAGGTTGAAGGCCAGCACCGTGACGAAGATCGCCACACCCGGGATGATCATGAACATCGGGTCGTCCTCGTAGGTGCCGACCGCCTTGGAGAGCATCTGCCCCCAAGAGGCGGTGGGCGGCTTCACGCCCGCGCCGAGGAAGCTGAGCGCGGCCTCCGTGAGGATGTTGGTGGGGATCATCAGCGTCGCGTAGACGGTGATCGGCGCCACCAGGTTGGGCAGCAGCTCACGGAAGAGGATGTAGCGCCGGCCGGCGCCCAGGCTCCGCGCGGCCTCGATGTACTCCTTCTCGCGCAGCGACAGCGTCTGGCCGCGCACGATGCGGCCGACGTACGGCCAGCCGAAGAAGCCGATGACCGAGACCAGGATGGCGATGCGCACCCCGCTGCCGGTCAGTCCCAGCAGGTCGTTGGGGAGCACCGAGACCAGGGAGATGATGAACAGCAGCTGCGGGAAGGCCAGCAGCATGTCCATCACCCGGCTGATCACCGAGTCCACCCAGCCGCCGAAGTACCCGGCGATGATGCCGAAGATGGCGCCGAGGACCACCGCGACCACCGCCGCGAGGAAGGCCACCAGCAGCGAGATCCGGGCGCCGTAGACGACGCGGCTGAAGACGTCGCGGCCGTTGGACGGCTCCACGCCGAAGAGGAAGTCCGAGCTGATACCGCCCATGGACCCCTTCGGGGTGCCGAACAGCGGGTCGATCTCCTCCTGGTGGAACTCATTGGGCGGATGCCCGAGCAGGCTCACGATCAGTGGAGCGAAGATCGCCACCAAGACCAGGAAGACGACAACGATGCCACCCGCCAGCGCGAGCTTGTCCCGCTTCAGGCGTGTCCAGGCGATCTGCCGCAGCGATCTGCCTTCGACGGACGCTTTGACCACATCCGCCGCTACATCGGCAGTCGCGACCGGATCGCTGTCCGTGCTCGTGCCGTGCAATGGTGCCGTCATCGTGGTGGAGACCCCTCTCGACCGGTGGTGACCGGCCCACGACTCGCCGCTGTAGCGGCTTTGTTCACAACCCGGGTGAAAGTCGCGTTCTGGTACGAAACCTTTCAGGAAGGGGTCGTACGCAGGAACCGCACCCCTTGGAGCGGGAGTCTTCAACGCGTTTGTGATCACCCGCCAGTACTCCCGGGCAATGGATGCCTAACCGTGATGTGAGGAGTACCGCTCCGCTATACGGACGGTCGCGACACGAGAACGCAGCAGTAACCTCGTGCCCACTATGGGGCGTTTTGCCCCAAAGGCCCGGAAGGCCGAGTGGGCAATCCCGTCAATCGGTGCGCGGATCAGCGGGTCGGCGGGCGCGACGGAGCGGAAGGTCGGCGGATCGGCGGATCAGCGGGGCGGCGGGCGCGACGGATCGGCGGATCAGCGGGTCGGCGGGTCAGCGGGTCGGCGGGTCGGCGGGCGCGACGGATCGGCGGATCAGCGGGTCGGCGGGCGCGACGGATCGGCGGATCAGCGGGCGCGACGGATCAGCGGGTCGGCGGGCGCGACGGATCAGCGGATCGGCGGATCGGTACCGGCTCGGCGGGGCAGCGGATCAGTAGGCGGGACGCGGCGGCGGGTAGCCGTAGCCGTAGGACGGCGCGGCGGGGGCGGTGCCATAGGCGTCGCGGTCGAAGAAGGGCCGCGCGTTGGCCCGCATCCACAGGGCGACGGGGTCGTACTCGTCGGAGAGCGCGACCGTGGAGACCGGCAGCCCATCCGGCACGGCGGTGATCGACTGCTCCATCATCACCCGCACCGACTGCACCGCCGGTGGGCTGCTGTCGTAAAGATCCAGCCCGATGGCCAGATACGGAGCGCCCAGCGCGGGCTGCACCCAGGCCCGCCGCAGCGACCGCACGGCGGTGGTGCGATGCGCGTTCTGTCCCAGCAGGGCGTAGAACTGCGGGATGTCGATGGCGGGTTCGCTCAGCCGCAGGGGCCCGGCGGGCAGCCGGTCCAGACCGCCCGCGATCCGGCGCAGATCCGGCCACGGGATGCCCACTCCGCCGCCGCGGGCGTGGGGGTTGAGCCAGAGGCCGTAGCGGTCACGGTAGAGCGAGTCGGCGATGAGGCGTCCGTCGACCACCTCATGCGCGCGGTTCCAGCCACTTGCGGCCAGTTCCTGCGCGGAGGTCACGCACGGGGCGTAACCGAGGCCGTCCACATCCATGTTCCCGTACTGGGCCTCGGGCGTGCCGGGCGCACCGTGCCACAGCAGCATCCAGACCTGGCCCTCGCCGATGGCCCGCAGCAGCGCCTCATAGGCGTCGTACCGGCCGGGAGCGACCTGCTGCAACGCTCGCTCAACCTGGCCGGCCGCCGCCCCCCAATCCGCGCCCGCGCTCACCTGGGTCCGCCCCTTCTCTCGCCCTTGTCCCGCACCTCACCGGGGAGCGTGCTCGCACCCCTCCTGGTCATCAAACCAGCTTACGGGCCCCCGTAGCGGACCCTGGGGTGAGTCACAGATCACGGTCGTAGAACGGCCGTACGCGCCCCATCATCCAGTCGACCACCGGATCCCCCTGCGCCACGTCCAGCAGCACCAGCTGGACCTTCCACCGCACGGGCACCACACCGAGGGCGCGGCCCAGCGCGTCCACCGCCCGCGCCTGGCCCTCGGGGCCGGGGGCGTCCAACTGCACGCCGACGAAGAGCGCCGGCTCGTCGCCCTCGACGCTGGCCAGCGCGCGCCGGGCGGTGCGCACCCCGGTGTCCTTGGCGAACTCGATCCCGGCGGCGGCCAGGAAGTCCACCGGCTCGTCCTGCCAGTCCGGTTCGAAGAGCCGCACCCTGCCGCCGGTGGCCGGGCCGTCGAGCTCGCTACGCCCGGCACGGCACAGCTCCCGGACGGCGGGCGGAGGCAGCGGTACGACCACCGCACCACCGGGGTTCACCGCGATGCCGAGCTGGGGCGGCAGGCCGCGGGCGAACTCCACGGCCGGGGCGATGGTGAAGGACATATGGGAGCCGACGAGCTGCAGGAACTGCTGCTCGGAGCTGAACACCGGGACATACGCGGCGCCCTCGATCTCCACCGTGGGCAGATCGAGGCTCGGGCTGCCCGGGCCACCGCCGTTGGGCAGCGGAACCCAGAGATGGCTGCGGGAGAGCGTCTCGACGATGCGCGCTCCGGCCCCGGGGACGTCGATCGAGGCGGCCATCACCTCTTCGAGCTCATTGCCGGGAAACGCCGGAAACGCGGTCTGCGCGCCGTCGGGGAATCCTCCGTGAGCCGGGGCCATGCCGTACTGCTCCGGGAAGCTCATCTTCGTCCAACCGCCATCTCGTCCTACCTGCCCAAAGCACCCTAGCGGCTGGGCAGCCCGGGGCCGGCGGGGGCGGCGTCATCTCCACAGCACTTCCCCACCTCGCCGGCCCGGTGCCACCGTCACACTGGGTGATGTCCCGGTGGCCGATTTCCGGCCAAGGTCACCCGGCGTTCTCCCCTCGTCCCCGGGGAAGCGTTCTCCCCTCGTCCCCGGGGAGGGGGAGCACCCGTCCCCTCCGGTGCGGGGCCCACTTCCGGTACGGGGCTCACTCGAAGGAGATGCAGCGCAGCTCGCTCGCGGTCGAGCGGTCCAGCAGCACCGCCGAGGCGCACCCCTCCGGCGGCCGCCCCTCCTCCATCCCCGCGATCAGCCGCCGCATCGCGCGCCGATGCCGGCCGAAGGCATAGCCGGAGACCCCGCGGCCTCGGGCGGCCTGGCCCTCCAGGGCCACCGTGGCGTCCACGTCCAGCATCACCATGTGGAGGCTGCGGCCCCGGCGCCGCGCGTCCCGGGCCAGCCAGCGGCGGACCCACGGCAGCGCGCCGCAGTCGTGCACCACGACGCTCACATCCGAGCGCAGCGCCCGGCGCAGCCCGGCGTAGTGGGCGTACCGGACCAGCGGGCGGTAGAGCGCGTACGGCAGCCAGCCGGGCATCCGGCGCTCCCACGCCTCCCGGGTGTTCTGCGAGTCCACCCGGATGACGACCGCGCCCGTCCCGTCCAGGAGGGGCACCGTCCGATTGATCAGCGTGCTCTTGCCGGCGCCCGGCAGCCCGGAGGCGACCAGCACGTCCCCCACCGGGAAGCGCAGCTCACGCCGGTCCGCACCGCCACCTCGCACCTGACCGCGCAGGTCGTGCACCGCGATGCGCCGGCCGGGGATGGCCGTCGGCCCGGAGGGGATGCGGCCACGCCGTGCCGGCAGGAGCCTTTGTGCGGTCTCGTATGTTCCCTGCCCATGCACCGTGATCGTCCTCCCAGGTCGGTCAACGCTGCTCGTACCCGAAGAGTGTCAAGAAAAGGTAATGTCCATCAAGGCGGCCTCTGCCCGATCCGGCCGGAGCCGCCCTGATCGGGGCTTCCTTTCTCGGCCACTCATGCGATGATGTGCGCGCAACTCCATACCGGCCGCTTGAATCCGCGCGGGAGAGTCCTTGGTCACCGGCAATGTGCCGGGTGTCCGGGGCGCCGAAGGAGCAAGTCCTCCCTTGAATCTCTCAGGCCCCGATACCGCGTGGACGAGGCAGATCTGAAAAGCGAGCCGCGGGCGCGGCTCCACCCAAGGTGCAAGCCGGGCCCCTTACGGGCGTCACGGCGAACCTCTCAGGTTCCGATGACAGATGGGGAGGACGCACGCGTCCTTGCCGTCCGTCCTCGCCGTCGCGCGACCCCGATCTCCTGGAGCCTGAATCGTGACCGACGCCCCGCCCACCCCACGCCGTACCGCGCTGGACGCACGGCACCGTGCGCTCGGCGCCACCATGACCGACTTCGCCGGCTGGGACATGCCGCTGCGCTACGGCAGTGAGCGCGACGAGCACACCGCGGTACGCACCCGCGCCGGGCTCTTCGACCTCTCCCATATGGGTGAGATCTCTCTCATCGGTTCGCAGGCCGGAGAGGCCCTGGATCACGCACTGGTCGGCCGGCTGTCCGCGCTCGCCGTGGGCCGCGCCCGCTACACGATGATCTGCGACGACGAGGGCGGCATCCTGGACGACCTGATCGTCTACCGCCTCGGGGACGAGGAGTTCCTGGTCGTGGCCAACGCCTCCAACGCCCAGGTGGTGCTGGACGCGCTGACCGAGCGGGCCGGCGGTTTCGAGGCGACCGTAAGGGACGACCGCGACGCCTATGCGCTGATCGCCGTCCAGGGGCCCGAGTCCCCCGGGATCCTGGGGAGCCTGACCGACGCGGACCTGGAGGGGCTCAAGTACTACGCCGGGCTGCCGGGCACCGTCGCGGGCGTCCCCGCAATGATCGCCCGCACCGGCTACACGGGCGAGGACGGCTTCGAGCTGTTCCTGGCGCCGGACGACGCCGAGCGGGTCTGGGAGGCGCTGACCGAGGCGGGGCCCCGGTGGGCCTGGTCCCCTGCGGTCTGTCCTGCCGGGACACCCTGCGCCTCGAGGCGGGGATGCCGCTGTACGGGAACGAGCTGACCACCGACACCACCCCCTTCGACGCGGGGCTCGGCCGGGTGGTGAAGTTCGACAAGCCCGGCGACTTCGTCGGCCGCCAGGCCCTGGAGGCCGCGTCCCGCGAGGCGGACACCGTCAGCCCGCGCACCCTGGTCGGCCTGGTCGCCGAGGGCCGCCGGGTGCCGCGCGCCGGATACGCCGTGGTGGCCGCCGACGGCTCACGGATCGGCCAGGTCACCTCGGGCGCGCCCTCGCCGACGCTGGGCAAGCCGATCGCGATGGCGTACGTGGACCCGGAGTACGCGAAGCCCGGCACCGAGGGGGTCTCGGTGGACATCCGGGGCACCCGGGAGCCGTACGAGGTCGTGGCGCTCCCCTTCTACCGGCGCGAGCGCTGAGCGGTCCCGCCGCAACGCGTCGCGCCCCACCGGCGTCATCCCATGGACCGGCACCGAGACCATCGGCTGGACCGGTACCGAGTCCATCCGGACCGGTACCGAGTCCATCCGGACCGGCGCCGAGTCCATCGGCGCCGCATCCACCGGCGTCACGTCGCGCTGACACCGCACCCACCGGCGTCACACCGCGCAGGCACGCACCCCCGGCACCGCACCCACCGGCGTCGCATCCCACCAGCTAAGACCCGTTTCCCAAGCACTCCCCCGTATCCAGGAGAATCGGACCATGAGCAACCCCCAGCAGCTGCGCTACAGCAAGGAGCACGAGTGGCTGTCGGCCGCCGGCGAGGACGGCGTGTCGACGATCGGCATCACCGAATTCGCGGCCAACGCGCTCGGCGATGTCGTCTATGTCCAGCTCCCGGACGTCGGCTCGACCGTCACCGCCGGTGAAACCTGCGGAGAGCTGGAGTCCACCAAGTCGGTCAGCGACCTGTACTCGCCGGTCTCCGGTGAGGTCACCGAGATCAACGAGGACGTGGTGAACGACCCGGCGCTGGTGAATTCCGCTCCCTTCGAGGGCGGCTGGCTGTTCAAGGTGCGGGTGACGGGCGAGCCGGAGGAGCTGCTCTCCGCCGACGCGTACACCGCCTTCGCCGAAAACTGACCCTCCTCTTCCGATCGGGACCCTGATGTCGCTTCTCAACAGCTCCCTGCACGAGCTCGACCCGGACGTCGCCGCCGCCGTCGACGCCGAACTCCACCGCCAGCAGTCCACCCTGGAGATGATCGCCTCGGAGAACTTCGCCCCGGCGGCGGTCATGGAGGCCCAGGGCTCGGTCCTGACCAACAAGTACGCCGAGGGCTACCCCGGCCGCCGCTACTACGGCGGCTGTGAGCATGTCGATGTGGTCGAGCAGATCGCCATCGACCGGGTGAAGGAGCTCTTCGGGGCCGAGGCGGCGAACGTCCAGCCGCATTCGGGCGCCCAGGCCAACGCGGCCGCGATGTTCGCGCTGCTGCAGCCCGGCGACACCATCCTGGGGCTGAACCTGGCGCACGGCGGCCATCTGACCCACGGCATGAAGATCAACTTCTCCGGCAAGCTCTACAACGTGGTGCCCTACCACGTGGACGCCGAGACCGGTCTGGTCGACATGGACGAGGTCGAGCGGCTGGCCAAGGAGCACCACCCCAAGCTGGTGATCGCGGGCTGGTCGGCCTACCCCCGCCAGCTCGACTTCGCGGCCTTCCGCCGGATCGCGGACGAGGTCGGCGCGTACCTGATGGTCGACATGGCCCACTTCGCGGGTCTGGTGGCGGCCGGGCTGCACCCCTCGCCCGTACCGCACGCCCATGTGGTGACCACCACCACCCACAAGACCCTCGGCGGTCCGCGCGGTGGCGTGATCCTCTCCACCGCCGATCTGGCCAAGAAGATCAACTCGGCGGTCTTCCCGGGTCAGCAGGGCGGCCCGCTGGAGCATGTCATCGCGGCGAAGGCGGTCTCCTTCAAGGTCGCCGCGGGTTCGGCCTTCAAGGAGCGTCAGGAGCGCACGCTGGAGGGCGCCCGGATCCTCGCCGAGCGCCTGGCCCAGCCCGATGTGCGCGAGGTGGGCGTCGCCGTCCTGTCCGGCGGCACCGATGTCCATCTGGTCCTGGTCGATCTGCGCGACTCCGAACTGGACGGGCGGCAGGCCGAGGACCGGCTCCACGAGGTCGGCATCACGGTCAACCGCAACGCGATCCCGAACGACCCGCGGCCTCCGATGGTCACCTCGGGTCTGCGGATCGGCACCCCGGCGCTGGCCACGCGCGGCTTCACCGCGGACGACTTCCGCGAGGTCGCCGACGTGATCGCGCAGACGCTCAAGCCGTCCTACGACGCGGAGGCGCTGAAGGCCCGGGTCACCGCCCTGGCCGACAAGCACCCGCTGTACGCCCATCTGTCCGAGTAGCCCTGGACACGGGGGCGCGCCCGCCCTGGCGCGCCCCCGCCGCACCACCCCCGCACGGCCCGCACGCCTCCCCCCGCGTGCAGACGAAGGAGTCCCCCGGTGGCCATCTCCGTATTCGACCTCTTCTCGATCGGCATCGGCCCGTCCAGCTCGCACACCGTCGGCCCGATGCGGGCCGCGCGGATGTTCGTCCGCCGGCTGAAGAACGAGGGCCTGCTGGCCCACACCGCCTCCGTGCGCGCCGAGCTCTTCGGCTCGCTGGGCGCCACCGGTCATGGCCATGGCACCCCGAAGGCCGTGCTGCTGGGTCTGGAGGGCAACTCCCCGCGCACCGTCGACGTCGAGGCGGCCGACGGTGAGGTGGAGCGCATCCGCACCACCAAGCGGCTGCGGCTGCTCGGCGCCGAGATCGGCCCCGGCCAGGAGATCGACTTCGACGCGTCGACCCAGCTGATCCTGCACCGCCGCCGCTCCCTGCCGTACCACGCCAACGGCATGACGCTGCTCGCGTACGACGCCGAGGGCCATCCGCTGCTGGAGAAGACCTACTACTCGGTCGGCGGCGGCTTCGTGGTGGACGAGGACGCGGTCGGCGAAGAGCGCATCAAGCTCGACGACACCGTCCTCACCCACCCCTTCCGCACCGGCGACGAACTGCTGCGGCTCTCCCAGGAGACGGGCCTGTCCATCTCGGCCCTGATGCTGGAGAACGAGAAGGCGTGGCGCACGGAGAAGGAGATCCGGGACGGCCTCCTGGAGATCTGGCACGTCATGGAGGCGTGCGTGGCCCGCGGCATGTCCCAGGAGGGCATCCTCCCCGGCGGCCTCAAGGTCCGCCGCCGCGCCGCCACCGCCGCCCGCGCCCTGCGCTCCGAGGGCGACCCGGCCGCCCGCGCCATGGAGTGGATCACCCTCTACGCCATGGCGGTCAACGAGGAGAACGCGGCGGGCGGACGCGTGGTCACCGCCCCCACCAACGGCGCGGCGGGCATCATCCCCGCCGTCCTGCACTACTACACGCGCTTCGTGCCGGGCGCCGACGAGGACGGCGTCATCCGCTTCCTCCTCGCGGCGGGCGCCATCGGCATGCTCTTCAAGGAGAACGCCTCGATCTCCGGCGCCGAGGTCGGCTGCCAGGGCGAGGTCGGCTCCGCCTGCTCCATGGCCGCCGGCGGCCTCGCGGAGGTCCTCGGCGGCTCCACCGAACAGGTGGAGAACGCCGCCGAGATCGGCATGGAACACAACCTCGGCCTCACCTGCGACCCCATCGGCGGCCTGGTCCAGATCCCCTGCATCGAGCGCAACGGCATGGCCTCGGTCAAGGCGGTCACCGCCGCGCGGATGGCCCTGCGCGGCGACGGCCGCCACCATGTCTCGCTCGACAAGGTCATCAAGACGATGAAGCAGACGGGCGCCGATATGAAGGTCAAGTACAAGGAGACGGCGCGGGGCGGGCTCGCGGTGAACGTCATCGAGTGCTGAGGGCGGGCGGCTCCGGCCGGGTTCGGCCGCTTCGGATGAGTGCCCGCGGGATGTCACACTCCGGCGGCCTGCTCTGTCGCACCTGCGGAAGGTCATTCGACCCCAGCCGCGACACGATGGAGAAACCCGCCATGGCCCGTATCTCGCTCGCTCCGCCCAGCACGCTGCTCAACCGCATAGGCGCCTGGTACTCCCGGCGCACCTACGGCAAGGTGCTCGACCCCGGCCTGGCCATCGGCCACAACGGGCGGGTGCTGCTCGGCTACGTCCGGCAGGAGCGCGCTGCCGCCAAGTGGAACCGCCTCGACCCGGGCCTCAAGCACCTCGCGGTCATGGCCGCGGCGGCCAGGATCAACTGCTCGTGGTGCATGGACTTCGGCCACTGGGAGGGCGACGCCCTCGGCCTCCCGATGGACAAGATCTCCAAGGTCCCGCAGTGGCGCGACCACCAGGACGCCTTCACCGAACTGGAACTGCTCGTCCTGGACTACGCCGAAGCGATGACCGAAACCGAACCTCGCGTCACCGACGAGCTCGCGGCCACCCTGATCGAGCGGCTCGGCGAGGCCGCCTTCGTCGAACTCACCGCCATGGTCGCCCTGGAGAACTACCGATCGCGCATCAACAGCGCCTTCGGCCTGACCAGCCAGGGCTTCTCGGACGCCTGCGAGGTACCGTCACGGACGTGATCGACGCGACCACCTTCGAACGCCACCGGCGGATGCTGTTCGGCATCGCCTACCGCATGCTCGGCAGCGTCGCCGACGCCGAGGACATGGTGCAGGACACCTGGCTGCGATGCAGTCAGGTGACCACCCCGGTGGACAACCCGGTGGGCTATCTGGCCCGTACGGTCACCAACCTCGCGCTCAACCGGCTCACGTCCGCCGCCGCCACCCGCGAGCGGTACGTCGGCCCCTGGCTGCCCGAACCGCTGGTCACCCAGCCCGACGCGGGCGAGGAGGTGGAGCTGGCCGAGTCGGTCTCGCTCGCCCTGCTCGTCGTCCTCGAGACTCTCTCGCCGCTGGAGCGGGCGGTCTTCGTACTCAAGGAGGTCTTCGGCTTCTCGTTCAAGGAGATCGCCGGAATGCTGGAGCGCGGCGAGGCGTCCGTACGCCAGGTGGGCCACCGGGCCAGATCACACGTCCAGGCCCGCCGGCCGCGCTACGACACACCGGCCGAGGTGCGGCGCCAGGTCACTGATGAGTTCCTGGCCGCCTGCCTCGGCGGCGACCTCAACCGGATGATGGAGCTGCTCGCCCCCGACGTCACGGCGTGGAGCGACGGCGGCGGCAAGGTCAAGGCCGCCCTCCGCCCCCAGCACGGCGCCGACAAGGTCGCCCGTTTCCTCGCCGCGGTCATCGCCCAGCCGATGGACGACCCCCAAGTGCACACGGTCGACGTCAACGGCCTCCCGGGATTGCTCATCACCGCCGCGGGCCGCCCGGACACCGTCGCCTGCGCCGAGGTCGAGGACGCGCGCATCACGGAGATCCGCATCATCCGCAACCCGGACAAGCTGCGGCATCTGCCACTGCCGTAGGCCGCTGGGGGCACCGCACACCGGCGAACAGATCGTCCTCGGGAGTCGCGACGTCCACGTGGGAACGGGCCAGGTGATAGTCCTCAGTGGGCCAGACCTCGCGCTCGATGTCACGATCATGAAGCATGAACCCGGCGTTCGGGTCGATCTGCGTGGCGTGCGCGAGCAGCGCCCGGTCCCTGGTCGCGAAGTACTCCGCGCACGGCACCCGCGTGGTGATCTCCAGCCCGGCAGCGGGCAGTTCGGCCAGCACCTCCCGCATGCCCGAGTCCAGGCCCCGCGCGGTCATGGCGTCGTGCAAGGCCTGGAACCAGGGCCGCGACAAGCCGCCCTGGTAGTAGAGCTTCAGGGGTAGCCAGGGCGCGCCCGCCCCGGGATGGCGGCCGGCCTCCCCCGCCGCGTCGAAGGCGGCGACCGTCACCTGATGGGTCCTGATGTGGTCCGGGTGCGGATAGCCGCCGGTCTCGTCGTACGTGACGACCACATGCGGGCGGAAGCTCCGCATCAGCCCCACCAGGCGCCCGGCCACCTCCTCCAAGGGCGCGAGCGCGAAGCAGCCCTCGGGCAACGGCTCGCCCGGCCCCGGGAGCCCCGAGTCGACGAACCCCAGGAAGTGCTGCCGCACCCCCAGGATCCGGCGGGCCTCGGCCATCTCGACCCGCCGGATCGCGGCGAGGTTCTCCCGCACACCGGGCCGGTCCATGGCGGGGTTGAGCACATCGCCACGCTCCCCTCCGGTGCAGGTGACCACCAGCACCTCCACCCCCTCGGCGGCGTACTTGGCCAGCGTGGCCGCGCCCTTGCTGGACTCGTCGTCGGGGTGGGCGTGCACGCTCATCAGACGCAGGTTCAAACGGGCTCCTCAGCGTGATTCGTGGTGACTGACGTGACGTGACGAGACAGAAAACTAGCCCGAACCCAAATTTAGGTCAATCACAAACCTAGCCCCGCCCATGCGAAGATGGATGTCATGACAGCAGGACTGCGCGAGCTGAAGAAGCGGCAGACGCGCCAGATGATCTCCGACACCGCGACCAGGCTCTTCATGGAGCGCGGCTTCGAGGCGGTGACCATCGCCGAGATCGCGACGGCCGCCCAGGTGGCCAAGATGACGGTCACGAACTACTTCCCGCGCAAGGAAGATCTGGCCCTCGACTACCACGAGACCATCACCACCGCCCTGGCCCGGACCGTCGCGGACCGCCCGACCGGCGAATCCGCCGTGACCGCGCTGCGCCGCGCGTATCTGGCCGCGGTCGAGCGTCACGACCCCGTCGTCGGCTTCTCCAGCCCGGAGTTCGCCCGCATGCTCGCCGACAGCCCCACCCTGACCGCGAGACTCCGCGAACTGCACGACCAACGCGAAGAGGCCCTGGCCGAAGTCCTCACCACCGAAACCGCCACCACCCCCGACGACCTCACCCCTCGAGCCGCCGCCGCCCTCCTCACCGCCGCTCACCGCACCCTGTTCCACCACGTCCAGGCCCTGACCCGGGCGGGCCACCCCAACGAGGAGATCGCCACCGCGGCAACCCGCTCAGCCGAGAAGGTCTTCGACCTGCTGGAGCCTTCCTTTGGCGGCTACGCGGTGCGCTGAGCCGTCAGAGCTGACCGAGATCGACCCGCACCGGAAACGGGGCCGCGACCTTCACCACACCGGTGAACACGTCTCCCTCCCGGTAGGTCTTGGTCGCGGGGTCGAGGACGTAGGTGTAGACGAGCGGGACGCCGGTGGCCGCCTGCTCGATCCGCCAGTAGAAGGCGATCCCGGCCTTGGCGTACTGGTCCACCTTCACAATGCGGTCGGTGGTCTCCGAGCCGGGCGACACGACCTCGGCGACCAGCAGCACATGCTCGGGACGGGTGGGCGTGATGTCGATCGTTTCCGCGCGATACACGACCACGTCCGGACGACGATTGGTGAGCGGCACGTCCTGGAGCCGGACGTCGAAGTCGGTATCGGCGTTCCAGTCGGGGCCTGCCGCGTCTTCCAGGGCGTTGGCAAGGATCCGAGCCAGGCGGTTGTGCCGCTTCGACGCGCTGGGGCTCACCACGACCATCCCGTCCACGATCTCAATGCCCGCGCACTGCTCCTCGGACCAGGAGTCGTACTGCTCAGCCGTGATCTGCTCGTGCATCCACTCGGGAGCGACCATCTCGGCGGTCATGACTCACCTCCCTGAACCTGTGCGATGGGGCTGGTGCTGCCGGCCTCAGCGTACCGGGGCGGGCGCCCCCTCTTCGGGACTCACGGCCCACAGCGCAGGGACCCGCTGGCCCGCATCGTCTGTCCCGTCACGGTTCTCGGGTGAAGATCTCCACGTCCTCAAGCGCGTCGGCGGCAGCGCCCGCGAGGGACTGGTCATCCCGGAGCCTCCGCACCGCCTCGACCGCTTCACGCGATACCTGTCGGTGAAGCCGGGCAAGGTGGCCCAGTGCAAGGGCAGCGGCCCTGCGTACGTCGGAATCGGGGTGCGAGGTGAAGTGGATCAGCCATTTCTCCACCCACTCTCGGTCCTGCAGGTTCAGAGAGGCTGCGATCAGCGTCTCGGAGATTTCTCGCGGCTGCCCGGAACCGAAGATCACCGCAGCTTTCTCAGCGGTAACCAGCTCAGGCTTTTGATACTCCATAGGAAAAGAAACTCCTAGCCAGGCGACTACTTGATCTTACCCTTGGCCGTCACAAGGCCAGCTTTCCGTAGTGCACTCTGCATCTGCTGACTCAGCTCGTTCCACTTCCGGACGTGACCGTGATAGATGCCGGTACCGTTGTGCGTTTCGTCGAATACGGCGAACTCTCCGGCCTCTCTGTCCACCCCCACCCGTCGCGTCGTATTGGGGTTGAAGTTGATTGAATTCTCCAAGGTGCTCTGAGGGTTTGATGGCTCGGGGGCAGCGTTTCCCCTCTGGGTCTGTCCGTGCTTGGGCGAGGGCTGGAAGGTCAGGTTCTGCTGGTCTTCATCAGCGGACTTCGATGCCTCCTCATTCTGCCGGTCGGGCGATCCATCAGCCCCGGTGCCACCGCTCGCGGCCATCAAGACGATGCCCAACGCCCCGTACGCCGCCGCATGGATCGCGGCCTCCCGGCTGAGGACCGTCACGCCCACTCGCGCGCCGGCCAGGGCGAGTCCGAGGCCGCCGCCGGGTGAGATGAGGGCCAGGAGGGACACCAGGAGGAGGGCGAAGCCGAGGTAGGTCAGGAAGTTGTTCAGTGCCTCCAGGAGATGGAGGTTGCGGATGACGGGGGCATCCGGGGCCGCGCCGTCCACCAGTCTCAGCAGCAACAGCGTGCCGACGAGGCAGCCGCCGAATGCGGTCCAGATCCGGAATCGGGTGGTGGCCAGCGCCTCGCCATGCGGCAGGGCGAGCGTCGCCCGCCAAGTGCGCAGCAGTTGCACGAGCAGCCAGCCCGCCCACAGCAGGCCCGCGATCCCGAAGCCGACCAGCACATACAGGCCGGTGCCCGACGCGAAGCGCTGCTGGAGATCGGCCGCGGACGGGAAGGAGCCGACCGCCAGGAGGAGCAGCGCCGGGATGGTCAGGGCGACGGATATGAGGACGTACCACTTCCGGCGCCGATCCCGAAGCGTGCCGGCCGCCCTTGCCACGGCCCCTACGTCGACGCCACGCCAGGCATGTTCGCGGTCGGAGGCGTCGATCTGGACGGCGGACCAGGCGACCGTACGGTGGAGGGCCTCGGCGCCGGGGTAGAGTCCCGGGCCCGCCGCCCCGTAGAGCAGGGACCGCCGCAGCCGGGCGAACCGCAACGCGATCAACGTGGACCACGGCACGCACCAGGCCCCGTACGACGCGAGCGCGCTCAGGCCGGTCCTGCCCGCGCGCTCCGCCTGCAGCAGGACACCTGGCACGGTCGACTTCCCCGCCACAACTGCCGCAGGTCGACGGCCATGGCGACCACCAGACACACCAGCGGCAACGCCCACAGCATCCCCTCGAACGTGTCGACCCAGTCCGCCGCGTCCGGGTCCATCGGATGCGCTGCCGCGTAGTTGGTGAGCATGTGGAGCGCGGAAGTGGCGGCGAGCGGCAGAACGCCGAGCGCACGCGCCCAGCCCCGACCGCGCAGCAGGACACCGACGCCGAGCGCCGCCAGAGCCGTGTACACCAGATGGGGGCTGGTGGCGGCGGCCGGAGCGGGGTCGCCGAGTTCCAAAACCCCCTGTGGGGCGGGGAACCAGGCGGAGAAGACCTGCTCGACACCCGGGATGTACGGCGCACGGAGACTGTCGGGAACGGCCCAGCCGCCGGCCGGGAGCTGAATCGCCCGGTCCGCGTCCAGCGCGTACCGTGCCACGGCCTCCAGCAAGCCGAACCCGGCCCCGAGCGCCGCACCGAGGACGACGTAATCCGTGAGCCCCCACTGCCGCCGGACCCTGATGTTCCAGGCCACGAGCAGCAGTGGCGCGAGCTTCATCAGCTCTTCGATGACCGGGTCGACCGCATAGCTCGCGGTCTTCACGACCTCGGTCAGCGACTCCCCGCTGGCCTCGGCGACCCCGCGCGTGTACGCCAACTCCAGCAGCGCCGCCCCGACCCCGGCCCCATAGACGCCGACCGCGATGGTCAGCAGCACCGTGGACATACGCACCGACCGGATCGGCGAGGACAGCACCAGAAGCTGCGTCACGCCGTACAGGCTCGCGGCCACCATGAGTAACGCCACACCCAGTCCCCCCGACTGTTCGGCTCAGGCGGCGAGGCTATTGCCCAGATCATGGTCGGGACAATGGGACGCAACGGGACTCCCGCCTTCCGCTTACGAGGCGGTGCCGGTGTCCGTGCCGCGGCCGTAGGCTGACCTACGAGCACGACGCGGCGGGCCAACTCATCTCGCGTACCGACCCGCTGGGCCAGCACACCGGCTACGTCTACGACGCGCTGGGCCGCGTAGTGTCCCAGGAAGCCGCCGGGCAGGTATCGACCTTCCACTGGGGCCCGGCCGGAGACCTACTCAAGGCCACCATCCCGGACACCGAGCTGACCCGGACTTACGACCCCGTCGGCCGCATGCTGTCCGAGACGGTGGGCGGCCGCACCCTGCACCTGGTCTACGACGCGGCAGGGCAGCTCGTCGCCCGCCGTACCCCCGCGGGAGCGGAGACTACCTACGCCTACGACGCGGCGGGCAACCGCACCGCCCTGATCGCCGGGAACCACACCCTCGCCTCGGCACACGACGCGGCGGGCCGCGAGACCACGCGCCGCATCGGCGACGCCCTCACCCTCACCCACACTTGGGACCGGCTCGGCCGCCTGACCACGCAATCGCTGCCCGGCACATCCGGCCATACCGACCGGGCGTACAGCTATCGTGCCGACGGCCACCTGATCGCGGTGGACGACCACTTGTCGGGCCGACGCACCTTCGGTCTGGACGCGGCAGGCCGGGTGACGGCCGTCCACGCCGACAACTGGACCGAGACCTACGCCTACGACGGGGCGGGCAACCAAACACACGCGACCTGGCCGAGCACGCAACCCGCCCAGGAGGCGACGGGCCCCCCGCACCTACACCGGCACGCGCATCACCGGCGCGGGCTCGGTCCGCTACGAACACGATGACGCGGGCCGCCTCACCCTCCGCCAGAAGACCCGCCTGTCCCGCAAGCCGGAAACCTGGCGCTACACCTGGGACACCGAAGACCGCCTCACCTCGGTCACCACCCCCGATGGCACCGTCTGGCGCTACCTCTACGATCCGTTCGGCCGCCGCACCGCCAAACAACGCCTCGCGGCCGACGGCGAAACCGTCCTGGAGCAAACGGATTTCACCTGGGACGGCCCCACCCTCATAGAACAGACCACCACTACCCCGGACCTCCCCCACCCGGTCACCCTCACCTGGGACCATGACGGCCTTCACCCAATAGCCCAGACCGAACGCGTCACCGAAGCCACCACCCAACACGAAATCGACGCCCGCTTCTTCGCGATCGTCACCGACCTGGTCGGCACCCCCACCGAGCTCATCGACGAATCGGGCACCATCGCGTGGCGCACCCGCTCCACCCTCTGGGACACCACGACCTGGGCCGCCGACAGCACGGCCTATACCCCACTCCGCTTCCCCGGCCAATACTCCGACCCGGAAACCGGCCTCCACTACAACCATCACCGCTACTACGACCCCCACACCGCCCGCTATCTCACCCCGGACCCCCTGGGCCTCACCCCAGCTCCCAACCCGGCGCCCTATGTCCACAACCCTCACACCTGGACCGACCCCCTCGGGCTGGCTCCTAAATGCCTGAACGTACTAGGAAAGGAGGGTAAGGACGCCAATGAAAACTTCATATCTGGATCAGCGGAAGGACAACATCTAGCCGAAGGCTTGCGCCGCGAATCAGCCACATCACCCTTCAACGAAAACGGCTGGCTCGCCCCGAGGGCAAGAGAAAAATCGTATCGAATAATTCCTGGCGATCAGATCGGCAATCCCGAGGTGCGCAGGCTCATGACTTCAGACGGCAGCACACTCAGCGACTGGGGAAAATACACGACACTCACACATCAATCACCTTACGGAGATTTCCAGGTGCACTACTACTACAATCCCGCCACGGGACGAATGCTGAACTATGACTACAAGGTCGTCCTGAACAGGAGGTAGCCAGGATGCGCGCCAGGTTCACACCACCACGAACCGAAGACACCGTGATGCTACAAGGCACGGACGCCCTCAAAGAGGGAAGAGAATACATCATCCTTGAAATTTTTACACCCTACGGCAGAAGCGCGCTTTTCCGGATCGAATTTGCGGAGAATGAGAAACCGGCGTTGTTCGACAGCAGGGCTTTCACCGTGACCTCAACTGCCCTGCCATCGACTTGGCGCTACGCAAATTACGAAACAGGGTCGTTCACCCTGTGCCCAGAACCATGGAGCCGACCAGGGTTCTGGGAGTCCTACTACGATCACGAGCCTTCGGCTCTAGAAGTTTACGAGTCAGAAAAGCAAAAAATCATCACCACCTCGCAGGCGACCGAGACGGACTGAACCATCCCGAATTAACCCTAAAAAGGTGAGCACACGCTATCCCATGGAATGCCGACAAGGGAGACCAAAGAAAATCCAGGATTCAGGCATGGAGACGGGCCTTGGCACTTGCGCCTGGAATCACCACATAGTGTTCAAGCCACAGCCACGGACGACAACGTGTTCGAGGCGTTGCGCTCGATGCGACCCGACCTTGCATTGAAGGAGGCGGAGGTCTGCTGCCACGTGGCATGCGGCGCGGCCCCGTTGCTCGCGTGTGGGTGCGAGGACGACGAGGCCGCTCGGTGCGGCGCCTCAGATGGGCGGGAACTGCCCGCTGCGCACGGCGCTCGTGAAGGAAGTCCACGCCTCCACCGGGAAGACGAGGGCGGGGCCTGCCGGGTGCTTGCTGTCGCGGACGGGGACGACACCGGCGGTGGTGGCTATGGAGGGCGCGAACTCCACGCACTCGCCTTCGTTGCCGTTACTGTAGCTGGACTTGACCCACTCAGCACGGGACAGGTCGAGGGCGGTCTTCATCGAGCGTATTCCTCCATCACTTTACGGATCATGGACAAGGAATGACTGGGGTGCAGAGCGGCAGCCCGCAGCCGTTCGTAAGTGGCCGTCGCGTTTGCCACCCTCTCCGGTGAATCGATCAGTTGGCCTGCCATCGCGGTGTCCGCGTAGGCGACGTTCGGCCCTTCGTCGAACGTCAGGAGCGTGAAACTCTCTGCCGCCGGGGATGCTCCCACCGCGAACGGTAGTACCTGAAGGGTGACATGCGGAGACTCCGCCTCCTTCAGGAGGTGGGCGAGCTGTGCGGCCATGACCTCAGGGCCACCCACCGCAGTCCGTAGACACGCCTCGTTCAGGACGCTCCAAAGCAGCGGAGGTGTGTCCTTCTCCATCACCTCGCGCCTCCGCAATCGCCGCTCGATTTTCGCGTCGATTTCGTTGGCCCTCGCCCGGGGATGCGCGGCCTGGAAGACCTCCCGCGCGTACTCGGCTGTCTGGAGCATGCCCATGACCAGCGCCGCCGAGTAGTTCGAGATGCCCGTCGCCTGCCGCTCCAACTGCACGTACGGCACGAACCAGTCCGGATAGCCATGCTGGCTCGCCCGCTCCCGAAGCCGCCCGAACGTGCCCGGCGTACCGAAGACCCGATCGCACGCGTCGGCGAACTCGGGGCTGGCCAAGCGCTCCCCCGCCTCCACCTTGGCCACATATTGCTGTCCGTAGTTGGCCTTCAAGCCCAACTCCCGTTGGCTCAGCTCCGCCTGCATCCGCCAGGTCCGCACCTCGGCTCCGAGGAACGCCGCCCCGCTGGACGGTTCCTGGCCTTCTTTGGCCTCACTCACCTGTGGTTCTCCCCTCACCCCAAGCCTCTTGGTGTGCCCCGATCCCTGTTGCGCGCGGCCCCGCAGGGCAACGCTGGGAGTACACAGAGTGATTAAAGCTCGCAAGACACATCCAGGTCAGGAAGAACCCTCCATGGTGTTTCCCTCCGAACACATCACCGAATCCACCCGCCATCGCGTCGCGGACCGGGTCACCCGCGAGATGCGAGAAGTGGCGCGGCGACGTGGCTGGGTGTCGGTGGGCCCGGCCGAGCCATCGGCGGGAGGGACACCGTCCGTCCTCTTTTGCGGGGCACTCCCCGAAGACCTCGCACGGCGCCAACAGCCGCCCTACCTCTCACCCACACCCACACCCACACCGGAGAGTGACCGTTGAACGACACCTGCCCCACCTGCCGCCACTACGCGGCACTGCGCGAACAGGCCAGACAAGCCAGGGACTACAGCAAGGCCACCGACTACGAGGTACTGCGCCGACGCCACCCCGCCCACACCGTCCGCATCCCCCGGCAGCCCGAAGGACCAGCCGTATGAACCACCAGCTCCATCAGCCACACCCCAACCACCGTCCAGTGCCAGTGCCCGCCCCGGCCAGGTGGCGTACGACCCGGTCAGTGGGCGTACCGGCGTGGTGCAGGCGGTGCACAGCGTCGCCGAATTGCTCTTCGACCACCGAATGACCAGCGACCGCGTCGCGTTCCTCCGGCCGGAGCGAGGCGGGGTCGAGTGGACGGCCGATGCTGCGGCCCTGCGTTTCCCGGCGGATGGGGAAAGGACCTTCTGATGCCGTCGAGTCCGCCGAGGCGCTCGCGGGGCGCCTCGGCGTTCCTCAGGAGCAGTAGCCCTCGCGCAGCAGCGCGTTGATTCGCTTGCCGTTGGCCACGGTCACTTTGTGCTGGGCGGTGCTGAAGCGGCGTGCCGCTGTCTCGTCGGGGTTCACGGCCTTTCGGCGGAGGTCGAAGCACTGTTCTCCGGCCTTGTTGATATCCGCGGCGGCCCCGAGCGCGGGGTCGATATCGCCTAGAAGACTGATGAAGATCTTGGTGTGATTCTGGTTGCCGTGGTCAGGTGATAGCGGGGGTGTGCCAGGTGTCGCCGTTGTGGTTGAGTCCGAGGTTGATCAGGGTTCGCAGGTTGAGGGCTGCGGCACGGGTGTGGAGCCAGGCGTTGTTCTTGATGGTGCCGCGGTAGCGGAGTCTGCGGTTGCCGTGGGCGACGAGCCAGGCGACGGCGCGTTCGACGGGTGGTCTCCATCGTCGGTAGGCGGCTTGCCAGTCGGGGTCGGTGCTGGCCTGGTGGCGGGCAGCGGTGAGCAGGTCGTGGTGGGGGCGGATGGTGACGATCCGGCCGGTCTTGGCGGTGGTGCACTGCTTGCGCAGGGGGCAGCTGGCGCACTGGTCGGTGAAGAGCGCTTTGCGTTGCATGTGCCGCCCGGACGGCTCGCTGAGCGGGACGGTGTGTCCGGCGGGGCAGGTCACCGTGCTGCCCGCGGTGTTGATGGCGAAGTCGTCGAGGCTGAACCCGCCAAGGACAGCCGTCTTCAGCGGGGCGGGCTTGAGGAAGAGTCGGTGTCCTGCTCGGTGCAGGATCTGGCAGGTGTCGCCAGTGGAGTAGGCGCTGTCGCCGAAGACGTCCACCGGGCTGTCTTCGTCGGCGAGCAAGTCGATGCCGACAGTGGCCTCGTGGTGCTCGGTTCCGGTTGCCGGCCGCAGAGCGAGGGCGGTGTATAAGCCGGTCTCGGGCTCGACGGCCAGGTGGGCCTTGAAGCCGTCCTGCCGGTGGGTGCGGGTCTTGTGGACGTGGCGGGCTTCGGGGTCGACGGTGGAGATCATCCGGTCGTAGGCGGTGCCCTGAGTGATGCGCCAACGCCCGTCACGGCCGTTGGAGTCCTCGGCGGGTTCGACGTCCTGTCCTGCGACCAGGGCCAGCAGGCCGAGCGCGTTCGCGGCTTTCTCCCCGAGCTGTTGGTCGGGCAGGTGGCCCAGCAGCCGCACCGCGTCGGTGACCAGTGCGTCGATGAGGTCGGCTCGGGCCTGCTCGTCGTTCCAGGCGATGCGGGGTTTGCCCGGGTCGGTGTAATCGTGGGCGGTGCACTGGATTGCTGCTTGTTCGGCCGCGTGTGGGACCTCACGGATGACTGTCCTGATGGCGGCGATGATCTGGGTGACCGTGTCCTGGGTGGCGACCGCGTCGTCCAGCACGGTGGAGTCCAGCGCCCGACGGTGCTTGCCTTTCAGTACTCCGGTGCTCTTCACGACTTCGCGTACGGTCTCGAAGATCCGGTTCGGACGGGCGGAGCGGGCCAGCCGGCGGCGGAAGTAGGCCAGCAGCGACGGGTCGAACGCCATGTCGTAAAGGCCCAGCCCGCACGCGGCCTTCCACCGCAGGTCACACCGCAATTCCTGCACGGTCTGGTAATCCGACAGCCCGTGCAGGGCCTGCAAGTGATCGCAGCGGCCAGGATCTGCGGCGGCATACTCGGCCGCCCGTTCGCCGACGGATACATGTCCGCGAACATCTGAGCCGGAAACAGCCTCCCCCGATGCTCGGCCAGAAACGCGAACACACTCCCGACTGGGATCAAACCCCGACACGTCTCCCACACGTCCGGCCCGACCGTCTCCCCGACCCACTCACCCATCGCCACGACACGAGTCTGGGCCTGCCACTCACACCGCAAGGCCAGAACCTCAAGATCTTCATCAGTCTTCTAGGGCGCTTTGGAGTTCAAGGGCGCGGAGGCCCAGCATGTCCTCCTTCGCCTGGTCGCCGGCGTCCGACGGGACCTCCACCGGAAGCCGGTGGTCGGTGGGCGGAGCCGACGAAGTGGCCGGGCTCGTAGGAGCCGTAGGAGCCTTGGGGCTCGTGGTCGCCGACGTCATGGCCGGGCTCGGCTTGCCCGAGGAGGCCTCGGGTCGCTCGTCATCGGTGCCGCATCCCGTCAGCAGCAGTACGGTGGCCGCGCCGAAGGCGGCGGAGGCGGCGAGCGTGTCGCGTCGTCGGGTGGAGGGTTTCCCGCGCATGGCTTGGCTCCCGTGGGTGGAGCTGAGGGCCTTCCTCAGCGGGATCAAGCTGGCACGTCCCGTGCGGGACCGGTCCCGGGGTGCCCGGACGGATCTCGCCACCTTCCTCCGCGGGCTGCCCACTCCGGACGCCGCCGAGTCGTGGTCGCTCGGCCCCTCGACAGGCGGCTGGAGGACCGGGTGCGCGAGGGTCGCGAGCGGAAACCGAAGCTCCTCGTGCGCAGTTGGGCGGCATCACAGGGCCCGGGGGATGGCCGAACCCTCGGGTCCGCCGCTCTTCCCGCCCGCTCCCCCGGCGTGGGCGCGAATGCCTGCGGACCGAGATCCCGTCCCAGTAGGGTCCTCCGTATGAGAGGGGGAATAACACCCGTGTATTCACTCGTTCTTGACCCGAGGTAGGCGCCATGCTGCACGGCATCGACGTGAGTTCGTACCAGTCCACCTTCGACCCGGACGGGCTGGCCTTCGTCTTCATCAAGGCCACCGAAGGACGGTCGTACATCAACCCGAAGCAGAGCTCGCAGGCGTCCCGGGCGCGGAAGGCGGGATGCGTCGTCGGCTTCTACCACTTCCTGTGGCCGGGCAACATCACGGCGCAGGCGCAGTACTTCGTCGAGAAGTGCGCGTCCCAGAAGCACGATCTGCTCGCTGTGGACTGGGAGACCACCGGTTCCGGCACCCGCGCCAGCAACGCCGAGAAGGACCGGTTCATCCGCGAGGTCAAGAAGCTGCGTCCCACGCACCGCGTGATGCTCTACTGCAACCGGAGCTTCTGGCTCAACTACGACACCACGTCCTACGCCGGAGACGGCCTGTGGATAGCGGACTATGTGACGGCGGGCAAGCCGCGGATCAAGGCGAAGTGGCGGATCCACCAGTACACCGACCGCCCGCTGGACAAGGACGTGGCGAACTTCTCCAGCAAGGCCGCGCTGCAGGCATGGGCCGATCCCAGGCGGGCGGCGCTCACCTCGGAGGAGACGGAGGACGCCGAGGACGTCCACCTCACGGAGGGTGTGGACGACGCGGGCGCGGCAGAAAGGGGCGAGGAGGCGCGGGAGGGCGGGGCCTGACCGGGGCCTCGGAGCATTGTCGGTGGGTGCGCCTACGCTGCCCGGTATGAGTTACGCAGACCTGCGCGAACTCCGCAGCGCGCTCACCACCGCGTCGGACATCGCCTTCTCGCTGGACGCCGCGCCCTCCGGGCCGGAGACCGAGCTGCTCACCGACGCCCTGCGCCGGGCGCTCGCCGCCGCGGGGTCGCTGACCGCCGAGCGCGGTGCCACGGGCTGCCCGGAGCATCCGCGCGGGGCCGTCGATCCGCTGTACGGGGATCCGGAGGACCCGCTGCCGCCCGGCTACGGCCGCTGTCTGCTGTGCAACGACCGCAGACGGCGGGCGAGCGCACAGCGGCGCGGCTGGCGCTGACGCGCCGGCCGTGCCGCCATGCGGCCCGTTGCCGCCATACGGCTGCCGTGCGGCTCGTTGCCTTGCCGCCGTGCGGCCCGGTCAGCCGGTCTTGCTGCCGTCCTTGTTCTGGGCCGCCCAGAACTCGTCGAAGGTGAGCAGCCCGTCGCCGTTGCCGTCGTGGGCGTTGATGACGGCCTGGGCGACGGGCTCCGTGACATACGGGTCCCCCAGCTGCGCCATCACGCTCTTGTACTCGGCCGCGGTGATCTGGCCGTCACCGTTGAGGTCATACCGCTCGAACGCCTTGCGCGCCGCCTCGATATCCGCCACCTGTTCCGCCCCTTCCGTGCGTCTGCTTGACCCGCACAGATTAGCGGTCGGCGGGGGCCGGCCCATCGGCCGCGTCGCGATGTACACGACATAAGCGGCGCGCGCGGCGTTCGACAGGTTCGCCAGGTTCGCTACCTTCGCCAGGTTCGCGGCGCGGAGGCTTCGTTGACCAGGGACATATAGCGGTCCCAGTCCCACAGCGGGCCGGGGTCGGTGTGGTCGGCTCCGGGGACCTCCACATGGCCGATGATGTGGTCACGGGTCTTGGGGATGCCGAAGCGGTCGCAGACGGCCGAGGCCAGGGCGGCGGACGAGGCGTACATCTCGTCCGTGAACCACTTGGGGTCGTCCACCCAGCCCTCGTGCTCGATGCCGATGCCGCGGTTGTTGTAGTCCTTGTTGCCGGCGTGCCAGGCGACGTCCTTCTCCCGGACGAACTGCCCGATGTAGCCGTCGGCCGAGGCGACCATGTAGTGCGTGGAGACCTGCTTGGCCGGGTCCTGGAAGATCTTCATCGCGTCCGGGAAGGTCTCCTGCGTCACATGGATGACGATGAAGTCGATCGGATACGAGGTCGGGCGGCTGGAGACGCGGTAGTTGGAGGAGGAGGCCGGGATCCAGTGGGTGGGGGGATAGGCGGCCGCGCGGCGGCGACGTCTGTCGTCGGCGTGGGCGGCGGTGGCGGTAGCGGCGGTGGCGGTGAGTCCGGTGGCGGCGGTGGCGAGATAGGCGCCCGAGCGGAGCAGGGCGCGCCGGGTGGAGGTGCGGCCGTGCGCTTCCATGGGGGATCTCCCGAGTGGCGTAGCCGGGACAAAGGGGGTGAAACGTGGGGGGTGTGACGCGCGTAGCGCTGTTCCATGGTGAGTGCTGGGCAGGGCCATGCCAAGAACCGACGGGCAAAGAAAGATTTCGTGTCACGGTCTGGACCACTGGAGATTCATCAGAAAGAGGTCGACAACAAAGGAAAATTGCGCCCCTACCCGCCATTAGCAAGGCAAGTGTTACAGCTCACCTTGGATTGGCTTGGAAGTGATCTACCGTCTCTGCGATAGTCGGGGCCGCGACCCCATTGACCCGAGCGAGGTCGCTTCCCCCGAATGCCATGACGAACACCCCTTTCGTGCCATGGCCGGGGACGAAAAGAGGTCCCCGTGTCGTCGGCGTACGACGACACGGGGACCCTTTTCACACGCTGGGCGCCTTACATGCTCGGCGCCGCGATCCGCACCGGCGCTCATCCGGTCAGTTTTCGGCCACGCGCATCTCGAACCAGGTCGTCTTGCCGCACGGCAGCAGATCGACCCCCCACCGCTGGGAGAGCTGGTCGACCAGCGTCAGCCCGCGCCCGCTGGTGTCGAGCTCCCCCACCGGCAGCAGGCACGGCAGCCCCCGGGAGGGGTCACGGACCTCGACCCGGATCCAGCCGCGCCGCCGCAGCATCCGCAGCCCGAAGGTGCGGGCGCCGGTATGCCGTACGGCGTTGCCCACCAGCTCGGAGACGAGCAGCACGGTGTGCTCGGCGAGCTGAAGACCCAGCCCCCAGTCGCGCGCCACCACGAATTCGGCCAGCCGGCGGGCGGTCGCCGCGGACTCGGGACGGGAGGGCAGCCGCACCTCCTCGGCCGCGGGGTTTCCAAAGAGGTCAAGCGCCCTGCGGGCCCGCTCGTCCTCGATGGACGGCACCCCCCGCACCGCAGCCGTACCAGTGCGCTGCTGCGGCTGCTCCATTCCCTCCAAGCCCGCCATGCCCCCCATCATGGCCGCCCAAAAGGTCATCCGGGGCGGAACCGTGGGATCCCGAACACCGGAGCCCCAGGCTCCACAAACCCGATCCGACATATGCCAACGGCAGTTGGGGCACCACAACACCCCGGCTGACCAGCGATGTCACCGCGCGTACGCGTGATCACCCAGCGTACCGGAACGGGTCGTCCAAGGGTCGACCGTTGGCGAAGAAAATTCGCTCGCACGGGGCATACCCGGCTCCGTGACCCGGGCCAAGACGATCGGAACCGGTCGGACGTCAGCGGAACGTGGCCTTACCCGGCCCGTCCTCGACAAAGCTGCGCATCCCGATCTCCCGGTCCTCGGTGGCGAACAGCCCGGCGAACCAGGTCCGTTCGATGGCGAGACCGCTGTCGAGATCCGTCTCCAGCCCCCGGTCCACCGACTCCTTGGCCGCGCGCAGCGCGATCGCCGGGCCCCGGGCCAGCCGCGCCGCCCAGGCGTGGGCCTGCTCGTAGACCTCCTCGGCCGGTACGACCCGGTCCACCAGGCCGATGGTGAGCGCCTCGTCGGCCTTGACCTGACGGCCCGTGAAGATGAGGTCCTTGGCCTTGGCCGGGCCGACCAGCCGGGCCAGCCGCTGGGTGCCGCCCGCGCCCGGGATCAGGCCGAGCAGGATCTCGGGCTGGCCCAGCTTGGCGTTCTCCGCGGCGATCCGGAAGTCGGCGCACAGCGCCAGCTCGCAGCCGCCACCGAGGGCGTAGCCGGTGACGGCGGCGACCACGGGCTTGGGGATCCGGGCCACGGCGGTGAAGGACTCCTGCAGATCACCGGAGCGGGCCACCATCGCGGCGTGGTCCATCTCCCGCATCTCCTTGATGTCCGCGCCGGCCGCGAACACCTTCTCGCCGCCCCAGATGACCACGGAGCGCACATCGTCGCGGTGGGTCACCTCGGCGGCGAGCTCCCGCAGCCGGTCCTGGGTGGCGGTGTCGAGCGCGTTCATCGGGGGGCGGTCAAGGCGGAAGGTGGCAACGCCGTCGGCAACCTCGAGATTCACAGTCATGAGCGCAGGTTAGCGCCCGCTAACACGGGAGCGGTGAGCCGGGGGCAGCGGGCCGGGGGCGGTGCCATAACGCGAGGACGCAGGGGCGCTTGGGAAGAGGACGCAGAGTCGCTTGGGAACCGGACCCAGGGCACCAGGGCGCCCCGGCTCCGGCGCGGGGTCATGCCTTCCACTTCTCCCAGGACATGTTCCAGCCGTTGAGCCCGTTGTCCGGCTGGACGGTCTCGTCATGCGAGTTCTTCACGATGACCACATCGCCGAGGATCGACTTGCGGAAGAACCAGGACGCCGGGGTGGAGGAGTCCCCGCCGCCGCGCTGGTCGAACAGGCCCACACAGCCGTGGCTGACATTGGACGAGCCGAAGGTGGCCTGGCCCGCCCAGTAGTTGCCGTGGATGAAGGTGCCGGAGGTCGACAGGCGCATCGCATGCGGCACGTCCTTGATGTCGTACTCCCCGTCGAAGCCGACCGTGGCGCCGTCCATCCGCGTCACCGGATGCTTCTCGCTGATCACCATTTTGCCGTTGTAGGTCTCATGGCCGGGCGCGCCCGAGGTGATGGGGATGGTCTTGATGGTCTTGCCGTCCCGCTTGACCGTCATCTTCTTGGACTTGGCGTCGACGACCGAGATCTGGCTGCGGCCGATGGTGAACGTCACCGACTTCCGCTGCTCGCCGTACACCCCCGGCCTGCCCTCGACCCCGTCCAGATCCAGACTGAGCGTCACCTTGGTGCCGGGCTTCCAGTACTTCTCCGGGCGGAAGTCCAGCCGGTCGTTGCCGAACCAGTGGCTCGCCAGCGGCACCGACGGCGAGGCGCTGACCTTTATCCCCTTCTCCACGGCCTCCGGGTGGGTGATACCGCGGTTGAAGTGGAGCGAGACGGGCATGCCGACGCCGACCGTCGAGCCGTCCTCCGGGGTGTAGATGCCCACGAAGGTGTTCTTGGGGCGCAGGGTGGTGAAGGTCGCGTGCCGGGTCGTGGTCAGGCCGTCGGTGTCCTTGGCGACCGCGTCCACGGTGTAGGTGGTGTCCGAGCGGAGATGGGCGGCGGGCAGCCAGCTCTTTCCGTCCTCGCCGACCTTCCCCTCGACCGCGGCGCCCTTGGCGTCCTTGACCTTGACCGAGGACAGGGTGCCCTTCGCCGAGGTGACCTTCAGCGCACCGCTGGTGTCCACGCCCTTCGCGCCATCCTTGGGCGCGATCGTCACCACGGCCCGCGAGGTCTTGGGCCGGCCGTCGCCCTTGCCGTCCTTGCCCTTCTTACCGTCGTCGGAGCCACCGCCTCCGCCGCACGCGGCCACTGCCATGAGCAACGCCCCGAGCAGCAGCGCGAGAAGCCCCTTGCGACCGCCGCGCGCCGCCCTCGGTATCCACCGCACCGTCACCACAGCTCTCCCTCCCCCGGAGCCTCGCCCCCGCGGCAAGCCCGATCACGCGCAGGGCGCGCCTGGCGATAGGTAATCACACGCCACCGACAGTGGACTTCCCCTCGTTGGTCACGGTTCAGTCGCAGGCGGGAGCCGGTCACGGGACGATCGGCCCATGCCGGGCAGCGGTGGAGTGCGGGGAAACGTGCGAGTCGGCGCGATTGCGGGCAGAACAGGTGGGAGAGCGTGGGCCAGGGTCCGTGCGGTACGGGACACCGCGGGGCCCGCCGGTCCGCCATGAGGTGCTGCCCGCCTTCCCTCTCTCGGGGCGGGGCGGTTGGCCACGAGCCGCGGAGGCCGATGTGTCCAGTGCAGCCGGGCAGGAGACACGCGACGGCGTCCCGGGACGCCCCTCGGCGACGGCGGTGGGCCGTCTCGTCGGCCGCCGCCCCACGGCGCTCGCCCCGCGGCCCGACCGGAGCACCGCCCCGGCGGCGGGCCCCGCCGTCCGGCCGGGCAGTCCGGAGCCGCTCGGCGCCCGCCCCTGCCGGGGGCCGGACGGGGTGTGGGGGACCAACTTCGCGCTGTGGGCGGGCGGTGCGGAGGCGGTCGACCTGTGTCTGTTCGACGACGACGGCCACGAGCTGCGCTGTCCGCTCACCGAGCTCACCCATGAGGTCTGGCACGGCTTCGTGCCCGGCGTGCTGCCCGGCCGGCGGTACGGCTACCGCGTGCACGGCCGCTGGGACCCCTGGACCGGCGCCCGCTGGAATCCGGCGAAGCTGCTGCTGGATCCGTACGCCCGCGCCGTGGACGGGGACTTCGCGCTGCCCGCGGAGGTCTACGGACATATGCGGGACTGGCCGCAGCAGCATGTGGCGGACACCGTCCGGGACGACCGCGACTCCGCCCCGTACGTCCCCAAGGGCGTGGTCGTCGGCGACGACACGGCGGACGGCGCGCCCGACGAGTGGACGGAGGACCGGCGGCCCAAAACGCCCTGGGCCGAGTCGGTGATCTACGAACTCCATGTGCGCGGCTTCACCATGCGCCACCCCGGGGTGCCGCCCGAACTGCGCGGCACCTACGCGGGGCTGGCGCATCCGGCGGCCATCGAGCACCTGACGCGGCTGGGGGTCACTGCGGTCGAGCTGCTGCCGGTGCATCAGTTCGCCCATGAGGACCATCTGCTGCGGCGGGGCTTACGCAACTACTGGGGCTACAACTCGATCGGCTACTTCGCGCCGCACGCCGGATACGCGGCCGGCGGCACCCGGGGCCAGCAGGTCGGGGAGTTCCGGCGGATGGTGCGCGCCCTGCACGCCGCCGGGATCGAGGTGATCCTCGACGTCGTCTACAACCACACCGCCGAGGCCAATGAGCTGGGCCCCACCCTCTCGCTGCGCGGTGTCGACAACCGCGGCTACTACCGGCTGCAGCAGGACCCCCGCCGCTACGCCGACTTCACCGGCTGCGGCAACACCCTGCACGTCCTGCAGCCGCAGGTGCTGCGGCTGGTCACCGACTCGCTGCGCTACTGGGTCACCGAGATGGGGGTGGACGGCTTCCGCTTCGACCTGGCCAGCGCGCTCGCCCGCGCCGCGCACGGCGTGGACATGCTCTCGCCCTTCCTGGCCGTGATCGCGCAGGATCCCGTACTGCGCCGGGTCAAGCTGATCGCGGAGCCGTGGGACGTGGGCTCCGGCGGCTATCAGGTGGGCGCCTTCCCGCCGCTGTGGGCGGAGTGGAACGACCGCTACCGCGACGCGGTGCGGGACTTCTGGCGCGGGGCACTGCCCGACGCCCGCGATCTGGGCTACCGGCTCTCGGGCTCCAGCGATCTGTACGCGTGGAGCGGCCGCCGCCCGTACGCCTCGGTCAACTTCATCACCGCGCACGACGGTTTCACCCTGCGCGACCTGGTCTCCTACGAGCGCAAGCACAACGAGGCCAATGGGGAGGGCAATCGCGACGGCACCCCCGACAACCGCGCCTGGAACTGCGGTGCCGAGGGCGAGACCGACGACCCGGAGATACGCGCGCTGCGCCGCCGCCAGCTGCGCAATCTGCTGGCCACCCTGCTGCTGTCCACCGGGGTGCCGATGCTGGTCGCGGGCGATGAGCTGGGCCGCACCCAGGGCGGCAACAACAACGCGTACTGCCAGGACAACGAGACCGGCTGGCTCGACTGGTCGCTGCTCGACGACCCCGGCTGGCGCGCCCTTACCGAGCTCACCGCCCGGCTGATACGGCTGCGCCGGGCCCATCCGGTGCTGCGTCGTCCGGCCTTCTTCTCCGGCCTGGCCCGGCCTCCGGAGGGGCTGCGCGATCTGGCGTGGTTCACCCCGCACGGCACCGAGATGACCGAATCCGACTGGTACGCGCCGACGACCGCGCTCGGGCCTATCTGTCGGGCCGCGATCTGCCCCAGCGCGATCCGCACGGCGCCCCGGTCACGGACGACAGCTTCCTGGCCCTGCTGCACGCGGGCCCGCGGCCGCTCTCCTTCACCCTGCCCGGACCGCCCTGGGCCCGGGGGTACGAGCTCCTCCTGGACACCTCCCGTGAGGACCAGGAGGCACCCCCGGGCACACGCCTCGCGGCGGGCGCCCCCATCGAGCTTCCAGCGCGCTCGGTCCTGCTGCTGCGCGCCCTCGACGCCACGGACCTACGCCAAAAAACCGAGTGAGTGCTGTCGGTGGCGGACCGTAGTCTCCCCACTGATGGCTGTGACGAGTGAACCCCGCGCCCAAGAAGGCGGTGCCGCCCCGCGGCACCGCTCCGCCACGCGTTCGCTCCTGCGGCTGTGGCCCTATGTGCGCCCGGTGCGGGTGCGGCTGTTCGGCGCGGCCGGGGTGGCGGTCGTCGCCTCCTGTCTGGGCCTGGTCATCCCGCTCGTCCTCAAGTGGATGGTGGACGGGCCGGTGGCCCACCGGGACCCGGGCGGGGTCTGGCTGGGCGGTGCGCTGCTGCTGGCCCTGGGCACGGCCGAGGCCGGGCTCTTCGGGCTGCGGCGCTGGCTGGTGGGGCGGCCCCTGGCGTCCGTCGAGGCCGCGATGCGCGCCGATCTCTACCGCCACCTGCAGCGGCTGCCGGTCTCCTTCCACGACCGCTGGGCCTCCGGCCAGCTCCTGTCACGGGCCACGACCGATCTGATGCTGCTGCGGATGTTCCTGGCCTTCCCGCTCACCTTCCTGGTGGTCAACGGGGTCACCATCCTCGCCGGATTCGCCATCCTGCTGTCGCAGGAGTGGACGCTGGGCCTGGTCCTGGTGATTCCGGCGGTGCCGCTGGTGATCCTCTGCTCGCTGTTCGAGACGCGGTACGCGACGGTGGCCCGCACCGTGCAGGACCAGACCGGCGATCTGACGACGGTCGTCGAGGAGGGCGTCCTGGGCGTCCGGATCGTCAAGGGCTTCGGCCGCCACCGCAGCCAGGCCCGCGCCTTCCGCGTCCTGTCCGAGCAGGTCCGCTCCACCGAGCTCCACAAGGCGCGGCTGCTGGCCACGCTCTGGGCGCTGATCATGACCCTGCCGGAGCTGGCGATCGGCGCGGCGCTGGTGCTCGGCACGATGCGGGTGGCCGACGGGGATCTGTCGGCGGGCACGCTGGTCGCCTTCCTCTCCACCGCCCTGACGCTGCGCTGGCCCGTGGAGTCCCTGGGCTTCCTCCTCGCGATGAGCCAGGACGCGGCGACGGCCACCGACCGCTATTTCGACGTCATGGACGCGGAACCGGCCACCGCGGCCGACCGGCGGCTCGCCGGGTCGCCGCGGCGCGGCGAGGACGGCGAAGGCAGCGAGGACGGCGAAGGCAGCGAGGGCGGCCAGGACCGCGAGGGCGGGCTCCGGTTCGAGGGGGTGGAGTTCGCCTACGCGGACGCGCCGCCGGAGGAGCCGCCCGTGCTGCGCGGGGTCGATCTCCACATCCGGCCCGGCGAGACCATGGCGCTGGTCGGGGCGACCGGATCCGGAAAGACCACCCTTACCGCTCTCGTCCCCCGGCTCCAGGAGATCACGCGCGGGCGGATCACCCTCGACGGCCGGGACATCACCGCCCTCCCCGGGAGGAGCTGCGCTCCCTGGTGGCCGTCGCGTTCGAGGAGCCCACGCTGTTCTCCGCCACCGCCGGTGAGAACGTCCTCATGGGCGCCGGCGACGCGGGCCGGGAGGAGCTGCTGCGTGCCCTGAAGGTGGCGCAGGCCGATTTCGTGCACGCGCTGCCGCAGGGCACCGACACCGAGGTCGGCGAGCAGGGGCTCAGCCTGTCCGGCGGTCAGCGGCAGCGGCTCGCGCTGGCGCGGGCCGTCGTGGGCAGCCCGCGGTTCCTGGTGCTCGACGATCCGCTGTCCGCCCTCGATGTGCACACCGAGGCGCTGGTGGAGGCGGCGCTGCGGCAGGTGCTGGCGGCCACGACCGCGCTGGTCGTCGCGCACCGGCCGTCCACCGTGCTGCTCGCCGACCGGGTCGCGCTGCTGTCGGAGGGCCGGATCACCGCCGTCGGCACCCATCAGCGGCTGCTGCGGGAGAGCGCGGAGTACCGGGCGCTGATGTCGGGTCAGGAACGCGAGGAGGGGGAGAGCAGACCATGACGACGGTCGAGGAGGAGCGGGAGAGCACGGACGACGAGGGCTGGGGCGAGGACAGGGACGAGGGCCGGGCGCCGTCGTCCGACCCGTTCGACCGCGATGTCCTGCCGGTGCCCAAGGGCGCGTCGTCGGCTCTGCTGCGTTCGCTGCTCTCGCCGCGTCGGCGGCGGGTCTGGCTGGCGGCCGTCCTGCTGCTGCTCCAGCAGGCCGCCGTCCAGGCGGGTCCGCTGCTCGTCGCGTACGCCATCGACCATGCCGTGCCCGCTCTCCGCGACGGCGCCCACGGCCCGCTGATCGCCGTCGGCGCGGTCTATCTGGGCTGTGCGCTCGCCTCCGGGGCGCTGCAGTACGCGTTCATCCGCTTCTCCGCCCGGATCGGCCAGGATGTGCTGCTGGATCTGCGTGGCCGGATCTTCCGCCACGCCCAGGCGCTGAGCGTGGACTTCCACGAGCGCTACACCTCCGGCCGGCTGATCTCCCGCGCCACGACCGATGTCGAGTCGCTGCGCGAGCTGCTCAGCGAGGGGCTGGAGGAGCTGCTCGGGGTCGCGCTGTCGGTCGTCTACATCTCTGTCACGCTGCTCTATCTCGACTGGGGGCTGGGCGGGGCGGCCGTGCTCTCCTTCTGGCCGCTGTATCTGCTGATCCGCTCCTTCCAGCGGCGCTCCATGCGGGTGTACCGCAAGCGGTCGACGGCGATCGCGGCGGTGATCGTGACGTTCACCGAGACCATGAACGGCATCCGCCCCGTGCAGGCGTTCCGCCGCGAGCACGCCAACGACACGCGTTTCCGCGAGCTGAACCACCGCCATGAGCGCGCCAACGGGGACGCGATCCTGGAGATGGCCCGCTATGTGGTCAGCTCCCGGCTGGTCGCCAACGCGGCGGTGGCCGCCCTCGTGCTCTGGGGCGCCTACCGAGTGGCCTCCGGTTCGCTCGCGCTCGGGGTGCTGGCCGCGGCCGCGCTGTATCTGCGCAGGCTGTACGACCCGATCGACCGGCTGGGGATGTTCCTCAACTCCTACCAGTCGGCGGCCGCCTCGCTGGAGAAGATCGCGGGCCTGCTGGCCCAGCGCCCCTCCGTCCCCGAGCCCGCCGACCCCAAGCCGCTGCCGCCGCGCCCGACGAAGGCCCCCGGCCGGGAGGTGGTCTTCGACGGGGTGCGCTTCGCCTATCGCACCGGCGGCGAGGTGCTGCCCCGCTTCGACCTCACGCTGCCCGCCGGGCAGACCCTCGCGGTGGTCGGGGCGACCGGCGCGGGCAAGTCCACCCTCGCCAAGCTGCTGGCCCGTTTCTACGACCCCAGCGAAGGCCGGGTGCTGCTCGACGGGGTGGATCTGCGCGATCTGGCCATGCCCGAACTGCGGCGCGGTGTGGTCATGGTGACGCAGGAGGCGTTCCTGTTCTCCGGCACGATCGCCGAGAACATCGCCATCGGCCGCCCCGACGCCACCCGCGCCGAGATCGAGCAGGCGGCCAAGGCGATCGGCGCACACGACTTCGTCGCCGCCCTGCCCGACGGCTACGACACGGATGTGCGCAAGCGCGGCGGCCGGATCTCGGCCGGCCAGCGCCAACTGGTCGCCTTCGCCCGCGCGCTGCTGGCCGACCCGTCGGTCCTCATCCTCGACGAGGCCACCTCCTCCCTCGACATCCCGGGCGAGCAGGCGGTGCAGCGCGCCATGGACACGGTGCTGCGCGGCCGTACGGCGGTCGTCATCGCCCACCGCCTGTCGACCGTCGAGACGGCCGACCGGGTGCTGGTCATGGCCGACGGCCGGATCGTCGAGGACGGTTCACCGGACCGCCTGATCGCGGGCGAGGGCCGGTTCGCGGCGCTGCATCAGGCGTGGCGGGACAGTCTGGTGTGACAAGCCGGGTTGCAGGTTCCGCGCGTCGATGGACAGCGCTACGCATCGGCAACCGACATCAGGAAGATCTACTTTCAGGACCCGCAGAAGCCTCGCCCGTGGCACAGCCCGGCCTGGGAGCACGCCCCGGCCCTGAACGGGCCCGCCAGCCTGGAAGCGTTGAAGTACGCACGCCGGATCACGGCCAGGACAAAGGTTCGTCGAGTCCACGACGGAAACCGGTCCGCGGCGCTACTTGCGCGTGCGAGACGCCTGGGAGAGCGCGTCGACGGTTACCCCCACGATGGCCAGGAGCTGCGCCGGGCTCGACCCAGCTCTGCTCATGACGGCGAGAGACTGGTTCACGGCGGCCACGTGTTCGGCGAAGGCATCGGCGTCCTGGTCGGTCAATCGGCCTGCCTTCAGTGCGGCGCGTAGACGCAAGCGCTGGAAGCCCAGTGCCTCCTTCGCGCGAGCCGCGACGCTCTGGCTCAGCACCGGAATGGCCATGGCCGACTGGGCGACCAGGCATCCGTCCGGCAGTTCGGGATCGGCGATGCGCGCGAGGGTGACGTCGAAGAACGCACGAACGGCCGTAAGAGGCTCCGAGGCCGCACACGACAGGGCGGCGTCGTACTTGTCGCCATAGCGCGCGGCATAGCGATCCAAGCAGCGCAGGAAGAGCGTGTCCTTGTCGCCGAGCGAGGAGTAGATGGAGCTGCGGTTCAGGCCGGTTGCCCGGGACAGATCGTCCACTGAGGTGTCGGCGTAGCCCGCGCGCCAGAACTGGATCATCGCGGCGTCAATTGCCGTGTCCATGTCGAATTGCTTCTTGCCTGCCACGTGGCACTTCCTTGCCGGTGTGTCGATGTTCCGTGTCGCGTCGCACCACTCTATCTTGAACCAATCAGTTCAAGATGTGTTAGCGTCCAAGCATCGTCATGGCCGGGCGCCCCCCCACAGCGCGACATTGTTCGTCCAGCCCGGGCTCGTCGTCCCTGTCCCGCTACTGGGCCTCACGGGTCAGGCCGTCGGGCTCCGGACGTCGAGCAGCACGCCGGCCGCTCCCGGCGGCCGCACTGCGCCGTGGGCCCGACCCTCGGGCGAAGCTGCGAACCAGGACACCCAACACCGACGGAGGATCCCCGTGACTGACCCTGCGACCAGCGCTCGGCACGTCCGCGAAAGTAACCCTGTCCCCGATCTGCCCCTGCACGACCTGGCGGGATTCACTCACTGCTGGGTTGACGCCGACGGCGTCCGCCTTCATGCCGTCGAAGGCGGCCGGCCGACCGGCCCGGCCATCGTCCTGCTCGCCGGATTCCCGCAAACCTGGTGGGCATGGCGAAAAGTCATGCCCAGCCTCGCCGACCGGTTCCACGTCATCGCGATCGACCTGCCGGGTCAGGGCCACTCCGAGCGTCCGGAGGGCAGCTACGACACGCACACGGTCGCCGCGCACGTCCACGCCGCCGTGAAGGCTCTCGGAGTGTCGACTTACTGGCTGGTCGCCCACGACATCGGCGCCTGGGTCGCTTTCTCCCTCGCACTCACATTCGAAAGCCAACTGCGCGGGGTCGCTTTGCTCGACGCCGGAATTCCCGGCATCACCCTCCCCGAAGCGATTCCCACCGACCCGGATCGGGCTTGGAAAACCTGGCATTTCGCGTTCCACCTTGTGCCCGACCTGCCCGAGACGCTGCTTGCCGGCCGCGAACGGGACTACGTCGGCTGGTTCCTGAAAGTGAAAGCCCTCTCTCCCGACACATTCAAGGACGCCGAGCTCGACCACTACGCAGCGGCCGTCGCCGTCGACGGTGGCCTCCGCGCTTCCCTCGCCTACTACCGGGACGCCGCCGAGTCGGCGCGCAAGAACCACGAGGCGCTCAAGCGCCAGCACCTGACCGTGCCCATCCTCGGAATCTCCAGCAGCCACGGCTCCATCCCGGACATGGCGGCCTCCATCAGCCCATGGGCCGACGACGCCACCGGAGTCGTCGTGCCCGACGCTGGACACTTCATCCCCGATGAGCAGCCCGAAGCCGTCGCTGCCGCTGTAGCCGATTTCATCCTCGACGGAGACTGACACCGGTCAAACCTGTCCGACCGCGCACCGCCCCGGTCCGCGCGAAGTCACGAATCGCGGAACCTACACGGGTCGAGGCCCGGCGAAGTCCGGCCCGGCGAAGTCCGGCCCGGCGAGGGGTCCTTACGGGCGCTCAGCCGCCGGGCGGAAGCCTTCCGGCTGTTCAGGTTCAGCCGCCGTACGCGTACGAGGCGAGCAGTCCGGCGGCGAGCACCGGGTCCACGACCGGGACGCCCAGCCGCTCCTCCAGCAGCGGGCGGATTCCGATGGTGTTGAGGCCGGTGCAGGCGAGGAGCAGGGTGTCCGCGCCCGACGCGACGAGCCCGGCCGCGGCCTCCAGCACCACCGCGGGCCCCTCCGGGGCGAGCAGGTCGGTGGTGCGGTGGACGCCGTCGGGGCGGGCGGAGGCGGCGAAGTGGTCGCCGAGCACCGCGCACACGGCGGGCGGTGCCTCGTCCCGGATGCCCAGCACCCCGACCCGGCGGCCGAGGCCCAGGGCGACGGCGGCGGCCGCCGAGCCCGCGCCGATGACGGGGATGCCGACGGCCTGGCGGGTTTTCTGGAGCGCCGGATCGGCGGCGCAGCTGATGATCAGCGTCCGCGCCCCGGCATCGGCCAGCTCCCGGGCGAGGTCCACGATCTTGGGTTCGGCGCGAGCCTCGGAGTCGTCGTCATGGATGCCGTGGGGCTGGCCGGGGATGCACCGCGAGACGGTCGGCAGGCCGTAGCGCTCCTCGATGGCCGTGCCGTGGGTGGCGACGGCGGCAGGGTCCTCGCTGGTGAGGACGCGGATCACCCCGATGGGCCGGGCGGAGGCGGCGGATGCGGACGCGGGCACGGGCACGGGTACGGACACGGGCGAGGGCATGGACACGGTGGACCTCCGGCGGGTGGGGCGCTGCGCGGCGGGCGGAGGGTCTGGGTGGGTGTGCGGAAGCCTTACGGGGCGGCGGCGTGTGGCCCGGTGCACGACGGCGGCGTGTGGCCCGGTGCACGGCGGCGGCGTGTGGCCCGGTGCGCGGCGGCGCCGCGCCATCGTCACGCTGAGGCCGCCACCACCTCCGCCGCCATGCGGACGGCGATGGCGCGGGCCAGCAGCACGGGGCGGCCCGCGGCCCGCACGGCGGCGGTGCGCATCTGTTCCGTGTAGCCGATGCAGTCCAGGACGAGCCAGGAGCTGCCGCGGTCGGCGAGGGTGCGCGCGGCGGTAGCGATGTCGTCCAGGACGCGCTCGGCGGGGCCGTACGGATCGGCGGTCGCGGCCTGGACCCGGCCCGGCAGCAGTTCCGCCCAGCGGTGGGAGACATCCTCGGCCTGGTCGGGCTGCGGGCAGACGATGCCCACGGGGTCGGTGCCCACGGTCGCGGCGACGGCCTGCTGCACCAGCGGTTCGGCGAACAGCAGCGGCCGCCGGGCCCGCACCGCGGGAAAGCGGCCGGTGCACAGCAGCAGGGTCGCGGCGGCGCCGTCCCGCTCCGCGCGGGCGACCGCGTCCGTGATGCGCGGGACGATCGCCCCGTGCCCGAGCAGTACCGAACGGCCGTCGCGCAGCCGGGAGATCAGCGGTGCCTCGCCGTCCTCGGGGCCAGCAGCCGGCGGGTCGCCGCCTCGGCGTCGCCGTCGAACCGTTCGGCGTCGAGCGCGCCGTGCTCGACCAGGCGCACCCCGGGCAGCAGCGGTTCGGCGTCCGGGCGGAGGTCGGCGCGCGGGGCCTGGCCGATGGTGACGAGGCCGAGGGCCGGGGCGCCCGCCGGGTGTTCGGGGCCCTCGGTCTCCCTGGTCTCCGTGGTGTCCATGTCGTCCACAGCGTGCACGTCCTTTCTCACTGGGCCTTCCTCACGCACCTTCCTCAGGACCTTCCTCACAGGGCCTTGGTGAGCTGGCCCACGTCGTTGAGGGAGCTTCCGGCGACGAGTCCGGCGCCGACCAGCGACAGGTCGTTCTCGGCCTGCTCGTCGGACTCCTTGCGCGCCTCCGCGTCGGCGATCCCGCGCCGCCGCCACCGGGTGTAGAGCTGACGGACGACCAGTGCACCGAGGACCATCCATCCGGCCTGGGGCGTGGCCACCAGAAGTCCGGTGGCCAGCAGGACGCCCATCTGCCGGGAGGGTCCGCCGAGGAGCTGGACGAGCGCGCCGGGGATCGCCCACAGCAGCATGGTGGTCATGGTGCCGGGCTCGAGGCCGGTCTTGATGGTGGTGACGTAGACCTCGGCGACCGGCGGCACCTTGCCGTCGGAGAAGAAGGCCTTCCAGGCGAGGGCGACGACGACCAGCGCGACGCCGAAGCCGACGAGCTGGGCGAGGTACTGCTGGCGCCGCCCCTCGATCTCGAACGGCCGCCAGGGCGCGGCGTCCCGGCGCAGCAGCCAGCCCGCCTTGAAGTCGTAGCCGAGGTCGGCGAAGGCGGGGCCGGTGGAGGCCGTGTAGCCGACCAGCAGGGCGAGCGGCACGGTCGGGATGTGCAGCACCAGACCGATGATCAGGAAGATCAGGGTGACGGCGAAGGCCGGGAACCAGCCGGAGTGCATCGCCGCCAGCCCCACGATCAGCTGGTGGACGATGGCGGCGACACCGGCCAGCAGCACCCAGCCGACCAGGGCGGGCAGGGAGAGCCCTCCCACCACACCGCCCGCGATCGCGACCACGATCGCGCCGCAGACGAAGAGGCCCATGCCCTCCAGCAGTCCCCTGCGCAGCTGGGGGCCTGGACCGTAAGGCCGCCGTCGGCGTCCGGACTGTCGACGGCCGAGCCGTCGGCGGCCGGACTCTCGGCGGCCCCCTTCGCCCCGCCCTTTCGCGTCCGCATCAGCAGCAGCGCCTGCGCCAGGGCAACGAGCCCCGCGCCGATCATCAGCCCGTGCGGCACATGGCGAGCGCCCAGGTCGAACCCGAACTCGGGGGCGTACTGCCCCACGGTCAGCCCGACCCCGAACATGGCGAGCGCCCAGATATTGCCCAGGAACCCCACACCCGCGGCACTGGTCGGCAGCTTGAACAGCGCGCCGACGAAGCCGATCACCGCACCCGCGCCCAGGATCGCGGCCTTGCGCCCGCCGGTGTCCCCGGCCTTGATCGTCTCGGCCGCCGCGATCCCCGCCGGCCACGACCCGGTGGCGGGCAGCAGCTTGGAGTCGAACACCCGGTACAGCACCCAGCTGTCGACGGCGAGGCCGATGACGGCCCCGCCGAGCATGGGCCACACCAGGTCGTTACGCCCCAGGGCGAACGGCACCGCGATCGGGGTGAGCAGGGAGTTGGCCGCGGCGAAGGTGGAGCCGGAGATCGCCGATTGCACCAGGTTCTGCCGGTGCTTGGAGCGCATCCGGGTCAGCACGCCGACCGGGATACGGCCGATGAGCATCGCCACCAGGGCGCCGATCACGGCCGTGTTGGGCGACACCCCGAGCGAGGTGACCAGCACGATGCCGATCAGGGCGCCGAGGACCGACAGCACGATGGTGAGGACGAGGGTGACCGGCTCGAAGGCTCTGGGGTGCGATCGCGGTGGGGCGTCCGCGGCCGCGGTGTCAGCGCCGGCCTGGGGGTTCGGGTTCATGGGGACTCCTGCGGGGTCCGTGGGGACGGGTCGGTCGCCCGACCGCTGGGGACGGGTCGGTCACCCCGCCGGGGTGAGGGCCTGGAGGTGGGTCATGGGTCCGTACAGCTCGACCAGGCGCGCGAACTCCTTGGGGTCCAGGAAGCGGGCGACGCCGCGTCCGAACTCCTTCGCGGTCTCGACCGCGAACCGGGCCGCGACCGCGATGTCGGTCTCATGGCTGGCGCCGGTGGCGCATCCGGCCACCGCCGAGCCCGCCGTGATCGCGAGGCCGACGACGGGGGCGGTGGTGGCGACGGCGGGCTGGAGGATGGAGTTGAGGTGGTGCACTCCGTTGCCGTACGGGGTGATGTCCTGCGTGGTGATCGGCAGGATGCGCGCCGACTCGCCGGTCACGCTCTCCAGGACGGCCACCAGATCCTCGCTGACCCGCAGGATCCAGCCCTGGCAGACCGTCGGCGACAGGGCGACGCCACGGTGGTTGAGCAGCCGGTTGCCCTTGGTGGTGTCGATGGAGACGACCGCATCCATCGCGGGCGAGATCTCCTCGCGGTTGCACACCAGGGTGTCCACCGGGGAGTCCATGAAGGGCACGGGGTCGTGCGGCTGGGTGGGGGCCCAGCCGGAGACGTGAGTGGAGAGCGTGACATCGCCGTCCAGGACGTCGCCGCGGGCGTGCATGTCCAGCAGCTTGGCCGCGGCGGACAGCGCCGCCACCGCCCCGTCGGCGTCCGAGACCAGCCCGATCCGCTCCGGGCGGGCCCCGACTCCGCCGAGCCGGCCGAGGATGCCCAGGGTCGGGGCGTCGCCGCGGCCCAGCTTGCCGCGGCGGCCGGGGACGGTGACGGAGACGAAGTCCGTGCTGCCCTTGTCGCCCTCAACGGTGCGTACCTCGACCTGGGGCGCCGTCTGCGGGTCGGCTCCGGCCGCGGCCTGGACCGCGCGCAGATGGTCGGCGAGGAGGGCGCCGCTGGTCTGCGGACGGTCGAGGAGTTCGATGATGTCAAGGACGTGTTTGAGCACGGCTGGCCTCTCACGGCGGGGTGATGCGGTTGGTGATGGGGTCGGTGATGTGATCGGTAATGCGGTCACGGACGCCGTCGGCGATGTGATCGGCAGATGCGGTCGGTAAGGCCGTCGGTGAGGCGATCGGTCATGCCTCGGTAAGGCGATCGGTGACGTCGATGGCCCGACCGGACGGGCGGGGGAAGCGGCGCGCGGGGCGGGCACTGCCACCGGGCGCCGGCCTGGCCGGGGATCCGCCCGGCCGTCGGCTCCGCCAGGGTCCGCCCGGCGTCGCGCTGTGCGCAATGTTTTCTCGATATCCGAGAATGTTTACTCTTTCGACATGCCTGAACAGAAGCCCGTAACCGGCGCCCCGCCCCTCCAGACCGCGGACCGTGTGCTGAACGTGCTGCTCGCCTTCGACCGCGAGCGCCCCGAGTGGGGCGTCACCGAGATCGCCGAGGAGTTCGGGCTGGACAAGTCGGTGGCCCAGCGGCTGCTGGCCGCGCTGGCCTACCGGGGCTTCCTGGTCTCCGACAAGCGCTCACGCCGCTATCGGCTGGGCCCGGCGGTGTGGCATCTGTCCTGGGTGTGGGAGCGGGGCGGCGGCATGGCCAGCCTGGCCCGGCCGATCCTGGAGGCGCTGGCCGAGGCGGTCGGGGTGAACACGCTGTTCGCGGTCCCGGACGGGGTGCACATGCGCTGCGTCGCGGCGGTGGACGGGGCCACCGGCCCGCTGCGCTACTACGTGCTGGCGGGCGAGCTGTACCCGGCACACGCCGGCGCCACCTCCCGCGCCTACTTCGGTATGCTCCCGCCCGGTGACCGGGCCGTGCTGCTGTACGGCCGCCCGATGGCGCGCTTCAGCGAGCACACGCCGACCGATCCGGTGCGGCTCGAGGAGCGCTTCTCGCAGGTGCGGCGCGACGGCTACGCCTACTCCGAGGGCGAGTACGATCCGGACAGCGCGGCGCTCGCGGCGCCGGTTCTGGTAGGCAGACGTCCGGTGGGCACCCTGACTCTGGCCGCCGCGCCCGAGGTGCTGCGCCCCCGCCGGGAGCAGCTGATCGCGCCGCTGCTGCAGGGCGCCGCCGATCTGGGCAGGCTGCTGACGCCGACCCGGCCGCGGCGCGCCCCGCGCCGCTAGCGGCGCCGAGCGGCGCCCATCCGCGCGCCGTACCGCCCGTCCCGACAATTCACCCCAAATCCCCCCACTCCCCTCACCGCCCGAGCCCTCCGTACCGCCGTACCGCCGTACCGCCGTACCGCCGTTCCACCGTTCCGCCAGAAAGGCCCCCTCATGCAGTTGCTGCTGCTGTCGAACTCCGCCGCGCCCGGCCGCGGCTATCTGGACCACGCACTCGAGGAGATCGCCTCGGCGCTGGACGGCGCGCGCCGGCTCGTCTTCGTGCCGTACGCGCTGGCCGACCACGACGGCTACACCGCCAAGGTGGCCACGGCCCTGGAGCCGCTGGGCGTGGAGGTCACCGGTGCGCACACCGCCGCCGACCCGGCCGAGCTGGTGCGCGGGGCGCAGGCGGTGTTCGTCGGCGGTGGCAACAGCTTCCGGCTGCTCAAGGCGTTGCACGAGCGCGATCTGGTCCGGGCGATACGGGAACGGGTGGCCGCGGGCGCGATCTACATGGGCTCCAGCGCGGGCACCAACATGGCCTGCCCGACCCTGCGCACCTCCAACGACATGCCCATCGTCCAGCCGCCCACCTTCGAGGCGCTGGGGCTGCTGCCGTTCCAGATCAACCCGCACTACCTCGACGCCGACCCGGACACCGCCCATATGGGCGAGAGCCGGGCCCTGCGGCTCGAGCAGTTCCTGGAGGAGAACGACGTCCCCGTGGTCGGGCTGCGCGAGGGCACCTGGCTGCGCCGGGACGCGGACCGGCTGACGCTGGGCGGCATCGACGCCGGGGCGATCCTCTTCCGCAGGGGTGAGGACCCGGCCGAGCTGCGTCCCGGGGCCGATCTGAGCGCGCTGCTGCGGGAGGAGTCGCGCTTCGACTCCGCCGTGCACTCGTCCTGACCGCGGGGCCGGGCGTCTCACTCACCGACCGAGCCGTCGGCCAACTCCCGTACGACATCGAGCTGTCCGGCGTGGCGGGCGTACTCCTGGAGCAGGTGGAAGAGGATCCAGCCGAGCGTCGGGGCCTCGGCCTCGGCGGTGAACCGCCCGCCGGTGGCCGCCCGCCGCTCCAGCGGTACGCCCGCGACGGTCGCCCGCGACCAGGCGCACTGCTCCTCGTACCGCGCCCGCACCTCGGCGGACGACATGCCCTCGGGGACCTGCCATCGGTCCTCGGGACCGCGGTCGCCCCAGGGCTCGTCCACCGCCTCGCCCAGGAATCCCCAGCGCAGCCAGCGCCGTTCGACATGGGTCAGATGGTGGAGCAGTTCCAACGGGGTCCAGCCGGACGGCAGTCGGCTGGTGCGCAGCTCGTGCTCCGCGAGGCCATCGAGCTTGTTGGGCACGACGGAGCGGAAGTAGTCGAGATAGGCGCCGAGCAGGTGGTGAGGCTCGGTCAGCGCAGGCGGGGGCTCGTCGATCGGGTTCACGGGGTCGGACATGGGGGCGATGCTACGGAACGCCACCGACATCGGGCATTGCCGAATTTGACCGTAAATCACCGTCATACGAACACGGCATAGCTGTCAACGGACGCTTTCCGGACAAGTTCTTGTCGCGATCCTGACAGGTCAAGTCCAGTGGTGCCACTCTTCCCTCGGCCGGGGGCGCAGCACATTCCCACAGCGTGACGCCGCTCTCCCGCCGTACCCCCACACCCCGGTCGCACCGCGGCCGCGCCCCGTCGTTCGTCTGCGGCAGGGCGCACCCGGTAACGCCAGGGAACCCCCGGTCGCACCGCGGCCGCGCCCCGTCGTTCGTCTGCGGCAGGGCGCACCCGGTAACGCCAGGGAAACCCCGGTCGCACCGCGGCCGCGCCCCGTCGTACGTCTGCGGCAGGGCGCACCCGGTAACGCCAGGGAACCCCCGGTCGCACCGCGGCCGCGCCCCGTCGTACGTCTGCGGCAGGGCGCACCCGGTAACGCCAGGGGACGGTACCCCGCTCTGCCCTGCCCTGCCCGGACGGCGACCCAGCCGCCCGGTCGTCCCGGCCGTGCCACCGTGCGGCCAGCGCAGAAGGAGTCAGCGTGAGATCCCTCCCCCAACGGCACCTCAGACCCAGCACCCGCAGATCCGGTCGCACCCCAGGTCAACGAGGTGTAGCCACCGGTGCGCTGGTCGTCGCGGCGGCGATGATCGGCGTCGGCTTCCAGAGCGGCACCGCCGCCGCCCGCCAGGACGGTGCCGCCGACCGCCCCGCCGCCCGCACGGTATCCGGCGCCCCCGACCCCGGCGCCCTGCCCGCCAAGCTCTCCCCCGCCCAGCGCGCCGAGCTGATCCGGAAGGCCGACGCCGCCAAGGGCACGGCCGCCAAGGGTCTCGGGCTCGGCGCCAAGGAGAAGCTGGTCGTCAAGGACGTCATCAAGGACGCCGACGGCACCACCCACACCCGCTACGAGCGCACCTACGCCGGACTGCCCGTCCTCGGCGGCGATCTGGTCGTCGACCGGGCGAAGAGCGGTGCGCAGCTGACCGTCGCCAAGGCGACCAAGGCCCGGCTGACCGTGCCGACCACCACCGCCGCCGTCGCGCCCGCCACCGCCGAGAAGGCCGCCGTGAAGGCGGCGAACGCGCAGGGTTCGCGGAAGACCGAGGCCGAGCGGGCGCCCCGCAAGGTGATCTGGGCCGCGAAGGGCACCCCGGCCCTCGCCTATGAGACGGTCGTCGGCGGCCTCCAGGAGGACGGCGCCCCGAACGAGCTGCACGTCATCACCGACGCGGCCACCGGCACGAAGCTGTTCGAGTTCCAGGGTGTCAAGAAGGGCACCGGGAACAGCCAGTACAGCGGCCAGGTGACCCTCGGCACCTCGGGCAGCGCGGGCTCGTACAACCTCACCGACTCCGGCCGCGGCAACCACAAGACGTACAACCTCAACCGCGGCACCTCGGGCACCGGCACGCTCTTCACCGACGCCGACGACGTCTGGGGCAGCGGCAACACCTCCGACGCCGCGACCGCCGGTGTGGACGCGCACTACGGCGCCGCCGAGACCTGGGACTACTACAAGAACGTCCACGGCCGCACCGGCATCAGGGGCGACGGCGTCGGGGCGTACTCCCGGGTCCACTACAGCAGCGGCTATGTCAACGCCTTCTGGCAGGACGCCTGCTTCTGCATGACGTACGGCGACGGCTCGGGCAACGCCAAGCCGCTGACCTCCATCGATGTCGCCGCCCACGAGATGAGCCACGGGGTCACCGCGGCCACCGCCAACCTCACCTACAGCGGTGAGTCCGGCGGGCTCAACGAAGGCACCTCCGACATCTTCGCCGCCGCCGTCGAGTTCTACGCGAACAACGCGAGCGACCCCGGGGACTACCTCGTCGGCGAGAAGATCGACATCAATGGCGACGGCACCCCGCTGCGCTACATGGACAAGCCCAGCAAGGACGGGGCCTCCAAGGACAGCTGGTACTCCGGTGTCGGCAATGTGGACGTCCACTACTCGTCCGGCATCGCCAACCACTTCTTCTACCTGCTCTCCGAGGGCAGCGGCGCCAAGGTCATCAACGGCGTCAGCTACGACAGCCCGACCTACGACAACCTCCCGGTCACCGGCATCGGACGGGGCAACGCGGAGAAGATCTGGTTCAAGGCGCTGAGCCAGCGGATGACCTCCAACACCAACTACGCGGGCGCCCGTGACGCCACGCTGTGGGCGGCGGGCGAGCTCTTCGGCCAGGGCAGCGCGCAGTACAACGCGGTGGCGGGCGCCTGGGCCGGGGTCAACGTCGGCACCCGGATCGCCGACGGCGTCACCGTCACCCCGCCCGGCGCCCAGACCAGCATCGTCAACCAGGCCACCAGCCTGCAGATCACCGCGACCAGCTCCAACCCGGGCGCGCTCTCCTACGCGGCCAATGGACTGCCCGCGGGCCTGTCGATCAACTCCTCGACCGGCCTGATCTCCGGGACCCCGACCACCGTCGGGTCGAGCCAGGTGACGGTCACGGTGACCGACTCGGCCGGCAAGACCGGCACGGCGGCCTTCACCTGGACCGTGAACACCAGTGGCGGCAATGTCTTCGAGAACACCGCGGACATCGCCATCCCCGACGCGGGTGCGCCGATCACCTCGCCGATCGCGGTGAGCCGGGCCGGCAACGCGCCGTCCAACCTCCAGGTGGGTGTGGACATCGTGCACAGCTACCGCGGCGACCTGGCGATCGACCTGATCGCCCCGGACGGTACGGCCTACCCGCTCAAGAGCGCCAGCCTCTTCGACTCGGCGGACGACGTGCGGACCACGTACACCGTGAACGCGTCCTCGGAGACCGCGGTCGGCACCTGGAAGCTGCGGGTCCAGGACATGTACGCGCAGGACACCGGCTACATCAACAGCTGGAAGCTGACCTTCTGACCGAGCCGTGAGGCTCCCTCAGGACAGGCGTCGCCAGGGGTCGACCCGACTCCCCCTGGCGGCGCCTCTTTAGTTTCAAACACTGAAGTCGAGCTGTCCGGAATCCGAAGGTTGATCAGCATTCAACGAACATTTTCCCTTCGACCTGTCGTGAAACCCGTGACATGTCCCGGACTTGTGTGACAGTCTGCCCAACGCATTACGCATCAGTACCTCTTGTTCAGCACCGGGCCGCACTTCCCCGCAGCCCGGTGCTGACCCCCCACAGCAACGAGGAGATCGCGTGCGCAAGACCTTCAGCATGCCCATATCCGGTGCCGGCAAGCGGCGTTCGGTGATCGCGGCCGGTACCGTGGTCGCCGCGGCGGCCCTGCTCGCCTCGGGAATGACCACCGGCACCGCGGGTGCCGCCCCGGCCAAGTCCGGCGGCCAGCCCACGGCGCTCACCGCCTCGGCCCGCGCCGAGCTGCTCCGTGAGGCCAACGCGACCAAGGCGGACACCGCCTCGTCGCTCGGCCTCGGCGCCAAGGAGAAGCTGGTCGTCAAGGACGTCATCAAGGACGCCGACGGCACCACCCACACCCGCTACGACCGCACCTACGACGGCCTGCCCGTCCTGGGCGGCGACCTGATCGTCCACCAGGCCAAGGGCGGTGACGTCAAGAGCGTCACCAAGGCCACCAAGGCCACCGTCAAGGTCGCCTCCACCGCGGCCGGGATCGCCCCGAGCACCGCGGCCAAGGCCGCCGTCAAGCTGGCCAAGGCCGACGACACCACCCAGGCGGCGGCCGACCAGGCTCCGCGCAAGGTGATCTGGGCCGCCACCGGCAAGCCCGTGCTGGCCTACGAGACCGTCGTCGGCGGGGTGCAGAAGGACGGCACCCCGAACCAGCTGCACGTCATCACCGACGCCGCCACCGGCAAGAAGCTCTACGAGTACCAGGGCATCGAGACCGGCAAGGGCGAGAGCGAGTACAGCGGCTCGGTCGAGCTCGGCACCAGCAAGGAAGGCAGCGGTTACACCCTGACCGACGCCGACCGCGGCGGCCACAAGACCACCAACCTGGAGAACGGCGAGGAGGGCGAGGGCAAGGCCTTCACCGACGACGACGACAACTGGGGCACCGGCAAGCCGGACGACCCCCAGACCGCCGCCGTCGACGCCCACTACGGCGCCGCCGCCACCTGGGACTACTACAAGAACGTGCACGGCCGCGACGGCATCGCGGGCGACGGCAAGGGCGCCTACTCCCGCGTGCACTACGGCGACAGCTACGTCAACGCCTTCTGGGACGACAGCTGCTTCTGCATGACCTACGGCGACGGCGAGGGCAACAAGGCGCCGCTGACCGCGCTCGACGTGGCGGGCCACGAGATGAGCCACGGCGTCACCTCCAAGACCGCGGGCCTGGAGTACAGCGGCGAGTCGGGCGGCCTCAACGAGGCCACCTCCGACATCTTCGGCACCTCGGTGGAGTTCAACGTCAAGAACTCCACCGACGTCGGTGACTACCTCATCGGCGAGGCGATCGACATCAACGGCGACGGCACCCCGCTGCGCTACATGGACAAGCCCAGCAAGGACGGGCAGTCCGCGGACGCGTGGTCCGACGGCGTGGGCGACACGGATGTGCACTACTCCTCCGGTGTCGCCAACCACTTCTTCTACCTGCTGTCCGAGGGCAGCGGCGCGAAGGAGATCAACGGTGTGAAGTACGACAGCCCCACCTCCGACGGCTCCAAGGTCGAGGGCATCGGGCGGGACAAGGCCGAGAAGATCTGGTACAAGGCCCTGACCACGTACATGACCTCCAACACCGACTACCACGCCGCCCGTGAGGCCACGCTGAAGGCCGCCACGGACCTCTTCGGTGCCGACAGCGCCGAGTACAAGGGCGTGGACGCCGCCTGGGCCGGGGTCAACGTCAAGTAAGACCAACCCAGTTAGTCGCACGACACTTTGCCGGTGCCCGGGGCCTGAGGCCCCGGGCACCGGTATGTTTTTATCCACGGCAAAGCGGCATCTTTGTCGCGTTGGGCGGAACCTTCGCCCAACTCCCCATCACAACTGGAGATACGCGTGGATTCACGTTCGACGTCAGCGATATCCGGCATATCACGTCTCAGACGCTCGCGTACCGCCCTCGCCGCCGGAGCGGCGACCCTGGCCGCCTCCCTGCTCGCCGCCGGCGCCACCGCCGGTTCCGCGAACGCGGCCGCCCCCTCGGCCTCTTCGGCCGCCTCCGCCTCCCGGGCCGACGCCTCCACCGTCTCGCTCTCCCCCTCCGTCCGCGCCGAGCTGCTGCGCGAGGCGGGGGCGACCGCGGTCTCCACCGCGAAGTCGCTGGGGCTCGGGGCCAAGGAGAAGCTGGTCGTCAAGGACATCATCAAGGACGCCGACGGCACCACCCACACCCGCTACGAGCGCACCTACGCCGGGCTGCCCGTCCTCGGCGGCGATCTGATCGCCCATGAGTCCGCGAGCGGTGCCTCCCAGGGTGTCGACAAGGCGACCGACGCCGATATCAAGGTCGCCGACACCAGCGCCGCCGTCGCCCCCTCCGGCGCCCAGCGGTCCGCCCTGAGCGCCGCGCAGGCCGCGGGCGACAAGCAGACCGGCGCCAAGGCCGCACCGCGCAAGGTGATCTGGGCCGCCACCGGCAAGCCCACGCTCGCCTACGAGACGGTCGTCAGCGGGGTCCAGAAGGACGGTACGCCCAGCAAGCTGCACGTCATCACCGACGCCGACACCGGCAAGAAGCTGTACGAGTTCCAGGCCGTCGAGAACGGCACCGGCACCGGTCAGCACAACGGCAAGGTCACCGTCGGCAGCGTCCGCAGCGGCAGCCAGTGGCTGCTGAAGGACGCCCCGCGCGGCGGCCATATGACGTACAACCTCAAGCACGCGTGGGAAGACACCAAGAAGGGGTCGGCGTTCTACGACGCCGACAACGTCTGGGGCAACGGCAAGCCCACCATCGCGCAGACCGCCGCCGTGGACGTCCACTACGGCGCCGCCATGACCTGGGACTACTACAAGAAGGTCCTCGGCCGGAACGGCATCAAGGGGAACGGCAAGGCCGCGTACTCCCGCGTCCACTACGGCGACGCGTACGAGAACGCCTTCTGGGACGACGACTGCTTCTGCATGACCTACGGCGACGGCGCGGGCAACAAGAAGCCCCTCACCGCGCTCGACGTCGCGGGCCACGAGATGAGCCACGGGCTCACCTCGGCCACCGCCAACCTGGAGTACAGCGGCGAGTCCGGCGGGCTCAACGAGGCCACTTCCGACATCTTCGGCACCGCCGTGGAGTTCTACGCCAAGAACGCCAAGGACCCCGGTGACTACCTCATCGGCGAGAAGATCGACATCAACGGCGACGGCACACCGCTGCGCTACATGGACAAGCCCAGCAAGGACGGTCTGTCCTACGACTACTGGAAGAGCGGTGTGGGCAACGACGACCCGCACTTCACCTCCGGTATCGCCAACCACTTCTTCTACCTGCTGGCCGAGGGCAGCGGCCGTAAGGTCATCGGCGGGGTGACCTACAACAGCCCGACCAAGGACGGCCGCACCGTCAAGGGCATCGGCCGGGCCAAGGCCGAGAAGATCTGGTACAAGGCCCTGTCCTCGTACATGACCTCGACCACCAACTACGCCAAGGCCCGCACCGCGACCCTCAAGGCCGCGAAGGCCCTGTACGGCGCGAGCAGCGCCGAGTACAAGGCGGTCGACAACGCCTGGGGCGGCGTCAACGTGAAGTAAGCCTCGCCGGTCGGCCGGCCGGGCGGCTCCGTGCCCGCCCGGCCGACCGGTGACCCTGCCTGCGCCCCCTACCGCCCGCCGACCGCCAGCTGACACGCCCGCTGGTTCTCCGCGGCGGAGCAGGGCAGATGACCGTGCTTCTCGACGAGGTTGCGCCCGGTGTCGCCCGCCAGATAGTCGAGGAATTTCGAGGTCAGGGAGTTCGGGGGCGGCGCCGTGTAGGTGTAGGCGTACTCCGGCTCCCAGAAGGAGTACGTCCGCTCCCGCACCGCGTCGATGGAGGGCTTGCGTCCCTTGAGGGCCACCAGATGAAGGGCCCCCTTGCGGGCGCTCTCCTCGGCGGAATGCAGCTCGGCGTATCCGATCGCGCCCGGTGTGCTCGCCACCGTCTTCAACACCTCGCCGGTGCTGTCGAGTTCACAGCGGATGACGTGGTCCTTGGCGAATTTCGGGGTCCGGCAGTTGTCGGACGTCCGGGAGATCTCATTGCCGCCCAGCACCCGGTTCTCGAACACCCCGCGCGTCCCGGATTTCGCGTCCCGGCTCACCAGCCGCACCGGCAGATCGGGGCCGCCGTGCAGCTGATTCCAGTTGGTGATCCGGCCGGAGTAGAGCCCGCGGAGATCCTCGAGGGAGAGATCCGTTGCCCGGACGTCCTTGTTCACCACCACGCTGAAGACGGACAGCGCCACCAGATGCTCCTTGAGCTGGGGGTTCCCGTCTCCGTCCGGGCCATCGGAGAAGGCCAGATACGCCGGGAATCCGCCCTTCGCCGCCTCCCCGGCATCGATCAGCGTCTTCGTACCGCGCCCACTGCCCTGCGCGTTCACGGTGACCTGGGCACCACGGCAGTCGCCCTGATATGCCGCACCCACATCCTGGGTGACCGGCTTGAACGCGGTCGAGCCGACGATCGTCAGATTCCCCTCCGCACATCCGCGCGGCAGCGGATCGTCCCGCAACAGCTGTGTGCCGAAGGGCTGGAGGATCAGCAGCGCCAGCAGGCTGCCGATCAGCCCGAGCATCCGGTTGCTGGGCCGCCGGAACTTCTCGTTGTTGCGGATCCTGCCTTCCTTGATCCGCCCGCCCACATGCGGCGGCTTGTCCGTCCCCGCGCCCGTCAGCAGCACCAGCAGCTTGAAGTGATCCCCCTTGTTCAGCGGCACCCGGGGCAGCGAGATCTCATTGCCCTCACAGACCAGCCCGGGGTTCTCAGGGGTCCCGTGCTGCGGAAGGTGGCGCAGCAGATCCGGATGGCTCGGCTCGGTGACTGCCACGTCCCGCACGATCCGATTGGGAAAGGTCGCGGTGAGCCCGCGGTGGTTCGTCGCCGGTGCGGTGATGTAGTCGTCGGCGTCAAGGCTGCGGAATCCGTCGTTCTCGATCCGCAGCAGGACGAGTGAGGCCCCGGCCAGATCCGGGGTGTTCTCCAGCATCCGCAGCCGCTGATGAACCGGCCCGTCCTGGGTACTGTCGTCTATCAACGTGTCCATCTGCACGCGATAGCCGATACGCTTCCGCCCGGGAATCAGCCGCTCGTACGAGAGCCCCCCGAGCGTGACGATCACACCGAGAAGCGCCAGCAGATTCTCGGGCGCCGTCAACTGTTCCAGCCACTTCACGATTTCCCCCCGTGCATGCCATGGCTTCAGGGGGGCGAATGTACGCTCCAAGAACGCTTATGGGGCCGATGTGGCCCACCTCTCATGCAATGTTCGTCCCGCGTTCAAGGTCCCCTGCCCGCAGGGGCGCTGACAGCACGACGGCGCCGTGCGGCACACCCCTCCGCCTGCCGCACAGCGCCACCACCTCACGCAGGGTCAGAGGTCCTCGGCTAACGGCATGCGGATGACGGGATCGAAGGGCCGCTTCTGGAACCCGGTCCGCAGATTGCGGCAGCCGGCCGCCTTGCACATGAAGAACTCCTCGACCGTCTTCCGGCCGGTCCGGTCCTTCAGCCAGGCTTTCTCCTTGGCAGTGAGCCGACGGTGCATCTCGTCTGTTCCACAGGTGTAGCAGTACATCTTCTGGTCTCGCACAACACCTCCCGAAACGGCCGAACAGCCAACCCGTGAGCCTACGAGGAACGTTGGGCAACGAACAGTGCTCAACCGGACAACTCACCCCCTCCTCAGCGGGCGGCTCACGCCCCGGCGACGCGCACGGCCCGGGGAGGGGTCCCGAGGCAGGCGCGAGACCATCCCGGCTGGTGGCCGGGGCGTCCGGGCCCCCATGACTCACGGCGGAAGCGGGATGACATGCGCGACGAGAGCACCTATCGCCATCGGCCACGCCGACGCCGTGCCCCCAGGCAGGTGAGCGGCGTGGGCGCGATCGTGCTGGTCGGCGCGGGTGGCCCTAGGCGGTTGCTGGTCGTCGCCTCCCGGGCTGGTCGAGAGTGCCGACAAGAAGTGCGACGCCATCACCGACCGGTTCACCGGGGACCTGGCCTACGGCAAGGCAATCGGCTCGGACGACCTGACGAAGGTCCGCAAGCGGAACACTCTGATCAGGGACCCGCGGAAGGCCATCAAAGCGCTGCCCCAACCCGATACCGCTGCCGACCGGGCCGCGTTGAACACCTGGCTGGGCAAGCTGGACGCGTACGCGAAAGAGCTGTACACGATGCACAGCGTCATCCAGAACCTCAAGCCCGGCATGGAGCTGCTGCTCGCCATGAACGCCAACATCGTCAAGGACAGTGCGGAGGAGGCCGGGGCGGCAGCCAAGAAGGCCGGTTTGCACAGCTGTGCACGCGTCAAGCGGTGGGAGTACCTGGTACCGGATTGAACCCTTCAGCAGTGCCAACGGGGCAGGGAATCTCAGGCCGCAGACGGTGGGGACTGCACGCGATGAGGCACACGGACAGGAATCTCTGCCCCGTGAGATACCAGCCGCCGACCACGTCCTCACCCGCCACTCGTTCGCCTGCGCGGGCGACCGCCTCTGAGAGCCGGATGGCGTCCCGTTCACGCTCCGACGCGAACGCCACTGCCGAAGCCCGTACTTGCTGGCCGAACCACGCGGCTGCCTGCTCTGCATCGCTCCAAGTCCCCTGGACGAAGGAGGCCGGTTTGAGCAGCCAGTGGGCACATTCCAGGGGAACGACCTTGCTGGATCTGAACTCCGGATGCATGGGGCGTCTGGGGCCGTCCTTGAGCAACTCATGCGCGGACCCCAGCCAGATGTAACCGTGATGATGCATGCGCTCGCTCTCTCGGTGAGAGCGGCCCCCACAAGGGGTGAGGGCCGCTCGCCTACATCACGCGGCTACTGCCGACCGCAGCCGTCACCGTCACCACATCCGCCTTGTTGGCCACCCTCGGTCGGCCCGTCGTCCTCCGGGTCCTGTCGGACGACGGCCTTGAATCCGCGTAAGCGCATCGGGATGATTCCCTTCGGTGCTGTCGACGCGGGGACTCTCCTCGCGCCGTCGTGCACATGCACCCGTTCCGCGCTGGGCTCGACCTGCCAGGGCTCCGGTCCAGCCGGGACGGGGGTCTCAGAGACGGCTCACCGAGTGGTGGCCTTCTTGGTCTGCTCCTCCAGAGCGGCGCGCATGAGGATTTCCGCGAGCCGGTTCGCACTGTCGAGCGGGATACGGCCGAGGGCGACCATGGGGTTACCCGAGACCGTCACCTCGCCGCGCAGGACCGGCCAAAACAGGGTGCCGTCCTTTTGGCCGTGCGGCATGACTACGTCGGGAGTGAACCCGAGACGATCCAATGCCTCTCGGAGTAGTTCAGCGAGCGCTCTCGCGTCTTCTCCGGCCGCTCGGTGACGCTCGGAACGCATGGCGTCGATGGCCTCATCGGTGATTCTCATGGCTGCCAACTTCTCCGTGCGAGTGGGTGACGGAGACGCTACGGAGCGCTCTCATAGCTACTCAACGGGATTGTTCGAAGGGGCGCAGGGCAACACGTGCGGGTGAATGACAGCCGCAATCCCGCGCAATCGCTCAACGCTGGGACGTTATTCCGGACATCCTCCTGATGACCTGATCGACTTCTCACAGGAGGGGAAATGCCATGGCGTTAAGGTTCCTCGGCACGACGTCCGAGAACGGCAACTGTCCAACGCTGTACGAGATCGAAGAAACCGGCGATCTTGTCGTCCAGGGCGATCTGCTCACCGACCCCAAGCACCTTGCCCAGCTCCGGGACATCAACGAGTCGGAGGCATTCGTCGTCGTCCCGCGCGAGTTGCTGACTCGCTACGCGCCCAAGGAGTAGATACGTGCCCGACCTCACTCCCTTCGAAGACGTCTCCCACTTCTTCCAAGACTTCGAGCACACCGCCTGGCGACTGGAGACACAGCGGGGCTATGCCTCCGACCTGGACAGTCCCAACTGGCCACGCTTTCAGCACGGGGAGACCTTCGGCTACAACCCGGACAGCGCCTGGCACCTAAACGTCCGCGAACAGACTCTGCAGGGCAAGCGCTTCGAGCGAGTGCGCCTAGTGGATCAGCCTCCCACAGAGGGGCAACGGTTCCTGCTCGCCTCCGGGCTCGGCAACGTCGAGGCCGGAGAGGACATCCGGAACCTCTACCGGTCGGATGCGGAGCGTATCGGCCTGCCGGACTATGACTTCTGGCTGTTCGATTCCCGCACCGTCATCAAGTTCGTCATCGACGGCGAGGGAACGACCCTGGGCGTGCACGTGCTGGAGGACGCCGAATCAGTGGTCCGCGCGTGTCAGATCCGTGACGCCGCATGGCACCACGCCGTGCCCACCAAGGAGTTTGAGACACAGGTACCGTCGTCCGTGTGAGCACTGACTTTCAGGTCGGCCGTATCGCCCTCGGTGCGCGGCTGCGTGAGCTGCGCACCGAGGCCGGCCTCAATGGCAAGGAGCTGGCGGCCCGACTCGGCTGGCAACGTTCGAAGGTCTCAAGGCTGGAGAACGGCAAACAGACCGCTACCGTCATAGACCTCGAAGCATGGGTCGATGCGGTCGGTGCTCGGTCTCAAGCCGAGGACTTGAAGGCACGCCTCCGCGGCCTCGAATCACAGCAGCAATCGTGGCGGCGCCAGCTCGCTTCTGGCCATCGCGGCGTACAAGAGAAATACGTCGTCGAGTACCACCGGACGTCGACCGTTCAGGGCTATGAGGCCACCGTCATCCCGGGCTTGTTCCAGATTCCGGAGTACGCACGATGCTTGTTGCTACAAAACGCCGAGCTGATGCGGACGCCTCGGGACACCGAGGAGGCGGTACGCGCGCGGGTCAAGCGCCAGGAGGTTCTCTACGAGCCGGGCAGGCGGTTTGACATCCTCATCTGGGAGGGCGTGCTGCACGCCCTGATCTGCCCCCACGCCGTGATGGCGGCGCAGCTTGACCGCCTCGTCGGCCTCATCGGGATGAGTAGCGTCTCATTCGGCGTCATCCCCCTCGGTGCACCTCTCAAGCTCACGCCCAAGCACGGTTTCTGGATCTTCGATGACGAGCGCGTGATCGTCGAGACGATCAACACTGAGCTGCATCTTGAGTCGGCGGACGATGTCGCCCTGTACAAGCGCGTCTGGGAGCGGCTGAGTGAGACCGCCGCCTACGGAGCCCAGGCGCACCGGCTCATCGCGCGCGCGAGGGCTTGCCTGAGTCGCTTGTAGATCACCGTCCGGGCTCGCCAATGTGATCGAACTGGCCCGCCTTGGCGGCGCGTATGAAGGTTCTCAGGTGCGTGCGAGTGGTTGAGAGTATGACCTCCGGGTATTCGCTCTCGCGGAGCATTATCGTGTCGCTCTCCCCTGCCGCGACATACAGACAGTTGGACCCCTCCACGCTGTAGGAGGACTTCTGCCAGCGGCATTCAGACACGTACGTTCCCCTTCTCAGGTTTCGAGTGCGACACGGCGCATCAGATCACGCGACGCTTCCGGAGCCAGCGCCGTCTCCTCCAGCCGGTCCAGGACGGACCGGTACTTCGCCAGCTGAGCCTCCGCATCCAGGAACTCGCAGCCGTGATCGGTGTCGAGCGTCACCGTATCGAGCTGGGGCACGGGACCGAATAGGTAGTCGATCGGCTGGCCAGACCCGGGGAAGGAGCCACGCCCGAAAGGAATGACGAGCACGGTGATGTTGTCGCGCTCGCTCATCGCCACCAAGTGCTCCATCTGCGCGCGGGCCACCTCCGGCCCACCGCAGCCCAGGCGCAGGGCGGCTTCATGAATGATGACCTTGTACGGCATCGGACGCTCACCGTGAAGGATTCCCTGCCTGCGGATACGGAACGCGACACGGTGCTCCACTTCGTACGGCTCCAGGGCCGGGACAGTCTCGTGGTAGAGCGCGCGGGCGTGGTCCACTGTTTGCAGCAGGCCAGGGATGTGAACTGCCAGGGCAACCCGCAGCCCCGAGGCTTCGTGCTCCAATTCGGCGATATCGAGCATGACCTTGGGCAGGACATCCCGGTAGTCCTCCCACCAGCGACGGTCCCGCCGACCGGCCATAGCCGCCAACGCGTCGATGAACGCCGGGTCGGCAGCGTCGTAACCACGCGCCAGCGTTCGGACCCTTTCTGCGCTGACCGCATACCTGCCCGCCTCGAGGTTGCTGATCCGTGCCTGATTGACGCCGTTGAGCACAGCTGCCGCAGTGGAGGAGATACCCGCGCGTTCACGCAGCTTTCGCAGCTCGGCCCCCAAGCGGCGCTGCCGGACGGTCAGTACGTCCCTGGGTGGCATCGGGCCCCTCCCTTTCACGCCTGGGCAGAGTGTGCCGCGAACATCACGGCCACAACAACTAGAAGATCATCTGACATCGCATAGAAACTATTCTAGAACCTGCTCTACGATGTGAGTCAGACCACTCCGGGGCGGCCACTACCGATTCCGCATGTCTGGCCCCGGAACTGACCAACTCCATCTCTCGGCAAGGAGACTCGTCATGACCGCCGTACCACCGCAGGAAACCACCTCCGCCCCCTTCGACCTCGGCAAAGAGCTCCGCGCCCTCGTCCTCGCCACCGCGCCCCGCCTCTTCACCGTCGCCCGGATCCACCCGTACGAGGACACCGGAGAACCAGACGTGGAGATCGCGGCATGGGGCATGGCCCATGAGGACGGCCGTACCGAAGTGGTGCACCCGGGGCAGCGGTTGGTGCTGGGCTCGCCTGATCGCGCGGAGGCGTGGTTCTCCCAGGACGGAGTCACCGCACAGCTCGTGTGGCTCGCCCCGGCCACCGCCGCTTCGCTCGGCCCCGACCTGGCCGCCTAGCCACCATCACCCCCGCGCCATGTCGCGCGGACCCGGCGCCATGCCTCGATGACGGCCGGGAGCTTGGACAGGAGCTCCGCTGACAGGGTCAGTATCAGTCCAGCGAGGCCGAAGGCCGCGAGGACGAGCAGGGTGACGGTGTCCCAGTCCACCAGTTCTCAACCCTTCGATGGGGGTGGTCGAACCGATGGCCCGGCAGGCTCAGCCCGACCACCTCGTACAGTGGTCAGCTGAGGTCCTGCCGACGTCCAAGATCTCAATACGTACAGACGGAGGGCATCGCTCTCCGGGACCGTCGGCAATTCCGGTCACCGCATGGGCGGCGGCCGGCTTTTTTCGTGCACCCCGAGACGTCGGACATGGGGCGACACTTTCCCCCGTGCCGGACGGTCCGTCGCCAGTTTAGCCGTCGAAGGCTCAGCGCATCAGGACTCCCGCCGCCTCGGTCATGGCATCGCAGGGCAGTGCGGTGAGGCCCAACTCGGGGGCGGAGGCCAGGAGGTGGTGGGTGGGGAGGATGCGGACCGTGTAGCCGAAGGGGCCGGTGCGGTCGAGGGCGAGGGGGCCCTCGTAGAGGCGGCGGCCCTCGGCGTCGGGGCCCGTGGTGGGTTTGAGGGGGACGTGGGTGGCGTCGGTGATGCGGTCGGTGTCGTCCACCCGGCCGGCGACCGCCTGGACCTCCACGTCCGCCGGGGCCAGTCCGGCCAGGCGCACCCGGACCCGTAGGGAGAGCGTCGAGCCGAGTTCGGCGGCGCCGGCGGGGGCGGGTGGGGTGAGGTGGGCCTCGACGTGGTCGACGGCGACACCCGGCCAGGCGTCGCGGATGCGGGACTTCCAGGTGGCCAGTTCGGCGGCCGCCACCGGGTCCAGCGCGCGGTGGGAGCGGGCGGCCGGGGCGTAGAGCCGTTCGACGTATTCGCGCACCATGCGGCCGGCGAGGACCTTGGGGCCGAGGGTGGTGAGGGTGCGGCGGACCATGTCGATCCAGCGGCCGGGGAGGCCGTCCGGGCCGCGGTCGTAGAAGCGCGGGGCGATCCGCCGTTCCAGCAGGTCGTAGAGGGCGGTGGCCTCCAGGTCGTCGCGGCGGGTCTCGTCGATGGCGTCGCCGTCGGCGGTGGGGATGGCCCAGCCGAAGTCCGGTTCGTACCACTCGTCCCACCAGCCGTCGAGGACGGAGAGGTTGAGACAGCCGTTCAGGGCGGCCTTCATGCCGCTGGTGCCGCATGCCTCCAGCGGGCGCAGCGGGTTGTTGAGCCAGACGTCGCAGCCGGGGTAGAGCTGCTGGGCCATGCCCATGCCGTAGTCGGGCAGGAAGACCAGGCGGTGGCGGACCCGGGGGTCGTCGGCGAAGCGGACGAGTTCCTGGACCAGGCGCTTGCCGCCGTCGTCGGCCGGGTGGGCCTTGCCCGCGACGACGATCTGGATCGGCCGCTCGGGGTGGAGCAGCAGCTCCATCAGCCGCTCCGGGTCGCGCAGCATCAGGGTGAGCCGCTTGTAGGAGGGGACGCGGCGGGCGAAGCCGATGGTGAGGACGTCGGGGTCGAGCACCCCGTCGATCCAGCCGAGCTCGGCGGTGCCCGCGCCGCGCTGCCGCCAGGAGTCGTACAGCCGCTGTCGGGCCTCGGCGACCAGCCGCTTGCGCAGGGTGCGGCGCAGCTCCCACAGCTCGGCGTCGGGGAGGTGGCCGAACTGGCGGGCGCCGAGCCGGGTGACCTCGGGGGCCGTCCAGGTGGGTGCGTGCACCCCGTTGGTGATGGAGGTGATGGGCACCTCCTCGGGGTCGAACCCGGGCCAGAGCCCGGCGAACATCTCCCGGCTGACGCGGCCGTGCAGCGTGGACACCCCGTTGGCGCGCTGGGCCAGGCGCAGCCCCATCACCGCCATGTTGAAGAGATTGGGCTCACCGCCGGGGTAGGTCTCCATGCCGAGCGCGAGGACCCGCTCGACCTCGATCCCCGGCAGCTCGGCGTCGTCACCGAAGTGGCGGGCGACCAGCTCGCGGTCGAAGCGGTCGATACCGGCGGGCACGGGGGTGTGGGTGGTGAAGACGGTCCCGGCCCGCACCGCCTCATGAGCGGTGCCGAAGTCGGCCCCGTCGGCGATCAGTTCGCGGATGCGCTCCAGGCCCTGGAATCCGGCGTGGCCCTCGTTGGTGTGGAACACCTCGGGGTCGGGGTGGCCGGTGAGCCTGCAGTACGCGCGCACGGCGCGGACGCCGCCGATGCCCAGCAGCATCTCCTGCAGCAGCCGGTGCTCGCTGCCGCCGCCGTAGAGCCGGTCGGTGACATCGCGCTCACCGTGGCCGTTCTCCTCCACATCGGAGTCGAGCAGGAGCAGCGGCACCCTGCCCACCTGGGCGTGCCAGACGCGGGCGTGGAGCGGACGGCCGCCGGGCAGGGTGAGCGGGATCCGGAGGGGCCGGCCGGCCGCCTCGCTCAGCTGGGTGAGCGGCAGTTCGTCGGGGTCCAGGACCGGATAGTGCTCCTGCTGCCAGCCCTCGCGGGAGAGCGACTGCCGGAAGTAGCCGTGGCGGTAGAGCAGTCCGACGCCCATCAGGGGCACGCCGAGGTCGCTGGCGGCCTTGAGGTGGTCACCGGCGAGGATGCCCAGGCCGCCGGAGTACTGGGGCAGGGCGGCGGTGATCCCGAACTCCGGCGAGAAGTAGGCGATGGCGGCGGGCAGTCCGGAGGGTGCGGATGGGCCTGGGGGTACGGACGGTACGGGCGCGCCTGAGGGCGCGGACGCGCCGGGCCCCGCGCGGTCCTCCGCGGCGACCCGCCCCTGGTACCAGCGCGGCCCGGTCAGATAGTCGTGCAGATCGTCCGCGGCCGCCGTAAGACGGCGCAGAAAGGAGCGGTCCTCGGCGAGGTCCGCGAGCCGGGAGACGGGCACGGCGCCCAGCAGCCGCACCGGATCCCCGCCCGACTCCCGCCATCCCTCGGGGTCCACGGACTCGAAGAGCTCGCGGGTCTCGGGATGCCAGGACCAGCGCAGATTGCGCGCCAGCCGGTGGAGCGGTCGCAGGGGCTCCGGAAGCACGGGACGCACGCTGAATCGACGAATGGCCTTCACCCTTCGACGGTAGCGGCCGACGAGTCCCCGTTTCGGCTGTTTCGCCCCGCTCCCGAGAAGTCGGCCCGAAGGCGGCAACCTTTCCGGCCAAGGGGGCGACTAGGGGGCACACCTTCCCCCCATGCCTTGGAGGACCACGTGCGCTCTCGGGACAGTTCGCACACTCCACCTCCCGCCCATCCGCCCGGATCCGCCCCGCCGACGAGCCGTAAGGGGCTGACCCGCGGCCGGATGCTGGCCGCCGCCTGCGTGGCGGGCGCGCTGACCGTCACCACCCTGACGGGCGTCTCGGGGGCCGCCGAGACCGCGGGAGCCCCGAAAGCCGGGGCCGGAACCAAGGCCGCGGCCCAGCTGGAGAAGCTGGACCGGGGGCTGGTGAGCGTGCACACCGGCAATGACAACCTGGTCAGCTGGCGCTGGCTGGCCACCGACCCGAACGACGTGACGTTCAACCTCTACCGGGGCGCCGTCAAGGTCAACTCCTCGCCCATCACCACCACCAACTACCTCCACAAGGACGCCCCGAACAGCGCGGACTACACCGTGCGGGCCATCGTGGGCGGGGTCGAGCAGCCCGCCTCGCCGAACGCGATGCAGTTCCGCCCGGGGTACTACGATGTGCCGATCTCACCGCCGGCGGGCGGCTCCGGCTACACCTACGAGGCCAATGACGCCTCGGTGGGCGACCTCGACGGCGACGGCGACCTGGACTTCGTCCTCAAGTGGCAGCCGACCAACGCCAAGGACAACTCGCAGTCGGGCGTCACCGGCAATACCGTCGTGGACGGCTACACCCTGCAGGGGCAGCGGCTGTGGCGGATCGACCTGGGCCGCAACATCCGCTCGGGCGCCCACTACACCCAGTTCCAGGTGTACGACTACGACGGCGACGGCCAGGCCGAGGTCGCGATGAAGACCGCGGACGGCACGGTCGACGGCGCCGGGAAGACGATCGGCAGCGCGTCCGCCGACTACCGCAATTCCGCCGGCTATGTGCTCAGCGGGCCCGAATATCTGACGATGTTCAACGGGCGCACGGGCGCCGCGATGAGCACGGTGGACTACGTCCCGCCGCGCGGCACCGTCTCCTCGTGGGGCGATGACTACGGCAACCGCGTGGACCGCTTCCTGGCCGGGACGGCGTATCTCAACGGCTCCACCCCCTCGCTGATCGAGGCGCGCGGCTACTACACCCGCACGGTGATCTCCGCCTGGAGGTTCAGCGGAGGGCAGCTCACCCGCCAGTGGACGTTCGACACCAACAGCTCCACCAACACCGGCAAGGGCTACGACGGCCAGGGCAACCACGCGCTGGCGACCGGGGACGTGGACGGCGACGGCAGGGACGAGATCGTCTACGGCTCGATGGCCGTGGACGACAACGGCTCGGCGCTGTGGACCAACAGATACGGCCACGGCGACGCCGCCCACCTCGGCGACCTCGACCCCGCGCGGCCGGGCCTGGAGTACTTCAAGGTGGACGAGGACTCCTCGAAGCCGGGCTCGTACTTCGCCGACGCCCGCACCGGCCAGGTGCTGTGGTCCACCGCGTCGGGCGGCGACAACGGGCGCGGCGCGGCCGGCGACATCTGGGCGGGCAACGACGGCGCCGAGATGTGGTCCGCGCGGGACGACCAGATCCGCGACGAGGGCGGCGGCGCCAAGGGTCGCAAGCCCTCCTCGATCAACTTCCTGGCCTGGTGGGACGGCGATCCGGTGCGCGAACTGCTGGACGGCACGCATATCGACAAGTACGGCACCGGCGGTGACACCCGGCTGCTCACCGGCTCCGGGGTGCACTCCAACAACGGCACCAAGGCCACCCCGTCGCTGTCCGGGGACATCCTCGGCGACTGGCGCGAGGAGGTGGTCTGGCCGACCAGCGACAACAAGGCCCTGCGGATCTACTCCACGCCGTACGAGACCGACCGGAAGATCACCACGCTGCTGCACGACCGGCAGTACCGCGAGGCGCTGGCCTGGCAGAACACCGCCTACAACCAGCCCCCGCACCCCAGCTTCTTCCTCGGCAACAAGATGGCGACCCCGCCGCGGCCGGCCATCACCACCCCCTGAACCCCCTGACGCCCCTGAACCCCTCTTCCCCCGCACACCCCGACAAGGAGATCCGACATGGCTGAACCACGCACCAGGCACCGCGCGATAGCCGGCGTCCTCGGCGCCGTCGCCCTCACCGCGGGCGCGATCACCACCGGGCTGACCCTGCCCACGGCCTCCGCCGCCACCTGGCCCACCCCCAGCGGCACCCCGCAGGCGGTCTCCAAGACCATCAGCGTCAGCGGGACCACCGACGGCGGCATGAAGCGCTACTACGGCTCCGGCGACCTCGGCGGCGACGGCCAGGAGGAGGACCAGGGCCCGCTCTTCGAGCTGAAGGACGGCGCCACCCTGAAGAACGTCATCATCGGCGCCCCGGCCGCCGACGGCGTCCACTGCGAGGGGAGCTGCACCCTGCAGAACGTCTGGTGGGAGGACGTCGGCGAGGACGCCGCCACCTTCCGCGGCACCGGCAAGACGTTCAACGTGATCGGTGGCGGCGCCCGCAAGGCCGCGGACAAGATCTTCCAGTTCAACGGCGGCGGCACGCTCAACGTCTCGAACTTCGCGGGCCAGGACTTCTCCACCTTCGTCCGGTCCTGCGGCAACTGCTCCTCGCAGTACAAGCGCACCATCAATGTGAGCAACTCCGAGATCACCGCCCCGGGCAAGGTCATCGGCGGAATCAACACCAACTACGGCGACTCGCTGACCCTGCGCGGCATCACCATCGTCGGGGACAGCAGCAAGAAGATCGTCCCGTGCCAGAAGTACATCGGGAACAACACGGGCGACGAGCCGAGCAAGAACGGCAGCGGCCCCGACGGCACCTACTGCAAGTACAGCTCCTCGGACATCACCTACAGGTGATCTCCGGATAGGACTGACCGCCGCGCGCCGTGCCTGACCCTCACAGGGACAGGCACGGCGCGTGCCCGTACCGGACACTGGTGGACATGGACGCACCTGCCGAGCTGGGAAGTTTTCTGCGCACCCGCCGCGCCGGGCTGCGCCCCGAGGACGTCGGCCTGGTCGCGTACGGGACCCGGCGCCGCGTCCCGGGGCTGCGCCGCGAGGAGCTGGCGCAGCTGGCCGGGGTGAGCGTGGCGTACTACACCCGGCTGGAACAGGGCCAGTCCACCGGTGCCTCGGACGGGGTGCTGGACGCCATCGCCCGCGCGCTGCGGCTGAGCCCGGACGAGCGGGCGCACTTGAGCAATCTGGCCCGTCCGCCGCGCGCCGCGCGCCGTCCCACGCCACGGGCCGGCTCCGCGCGCCCGGCGACCCGGCGGCTGATCGCCGCGATGGGCGGGGTACCGGCCGTGGTCCTCGACCGCCGCTTCGACGTCCTGGCGTGGAATCCGCTGGGGCATGCCCTGATCGCCGGGCATCTGCCCGCCGACGCGCCCGAGCGGCCCGCCGCCCGGCCCAATACCCAGCGGATGCTGTTCCTCGATCCGCACACCCGTGAGCTGTATCCGGACTGGCCGGGCGAGGCGCGGCGGGCGGTCTCCTCGCTGCGGGTGGCGGCGGGCGCGCACCCCGACGACCGGCGGCTCGCCGAGCTGATCGGCGAACTGTCCATGAGGAGCGCGGAGTTCGCGGCGCTGTGGTCGCGCCATCCGGTGCGCCGGTGCGCGTTCGGCACCAAGTCCTTCCACCACCCCCTGGTGGGGCCGCTGGAGCTGGACTTCGAGATGACCCGGCTGCCGGACTCGGGGGGCCAGGGGCTGCTGATGTACGGGGCGGAGCCGGGTTCGCCGTCGGAGGCGGCGCTGCGGCTGCTGGCGCGGGAGGCCGTCACGTTTTACGCCCCCTGATGCGCCCTTGTCGGGATCTTTCCTCTCACGCGAGGCTAGGGCCCTTCTGACGGATCTCCGCGGCGTCGCGAGGCCCGGCACGCCTCTCGCCGCACCGCGCGAACCGTCGAGTTGGGGAGGGGATCGCTCCATGGCATGCGCATCTGCGGGCCGCCGGCGCAGGGTGGGGGCGCCGACCGCCGTCGTCGCGGTGGTCCTGGTGGCCCTGTCGCCCACCCAGACCGTTCCCGCGCAGGGGGTCCAGGCCACGGGCGGGGCGGGGACCCACGGCTATATCGTCGCCCTGAAGCGGGGCGCGGGAACGCCCCCGGCGGCGTCCGGGGCGGGCCGGGCGCTGGTCGAGCGGTACGGGGCGCGGGTGCGCCGGGTCTACAGCTCCGCGCTCAACGGCTATGCGGTACGGGCGAACGCGGCGCAGGCCGGGCGGCTGGCGGCCGATCGGCGCATCGCCTCGGTGACCCGGGACGAGCGGGTGTCCCTGCGGTGGACCCGGTTGCGGCTGCCGGTCCCGCCCCGCCGCCAGGCGCGGCCGCCCTGGGGCCTGGACCGGATCGACCAGCCGGACCGGCCGCTGGACGGGGCGTACACCGCGCCCGGCGGCGGGCGCGGGACCACGATCTATGTCATCGACTCCGGGGTCCGCGCCTCCCATGAGGACTTCGGCGGCCGGGCCCGCTCCGGCTGGGACTTCGTGGACGACGATCCGGTGGCCGAGGACGGCAACGGCCATGGCACCCATGTGGCCGCCACGGCGGCGGGCACCCGCTATGGCGTGGCGAAGAAGGCCGCGATCGTGGCCGTCCGGGTGCTGGACGACCGGGGCGAGGGCACCATCGCCCAGGTGCTGGCCGGGATGGACTGGGTGCTGCGACACGCCAGGCGGCCCGCGGTGGTCAATCTCAGCCTGGGCTCGGCGGCCGCCACCCCGCTGCCCGAATGGGACGCGGCGGTGCGGACGGGGATCGCGGCCGGTCTGGTCTTCACCGTGGCGGCGGGCAATCAGGACCGGCCCGCCGCCGCCTTCTCCCCGGGCCGGGTGGCGCGGGCGCTCACGGTGGGCTCGACCGACCGCGCCGACCGGCGCTCGGGCTTCTCCAACTGGGGCCCCGGAATTGATCTGTTCGCGCCCGGCGACCGGATCGTCTCGGCGTCGAACGCCGGCGATACGGCGACCAGGACGCTGTCGGGCACCTCGATGGCGGCCCCGCACGTCGCGGGCGCCGCCGCGCTGTATCTGGCGGGCCACCGCTTGGCCACTCCGGCCCAGGTCGGCACGGCGCTGATAGCCGCGGCGAACAGGGGCCGGGTGCGCGGCGCGGGCGCGGGCTCACCGAACCGTCTGCTGCGGGTGGCCAACTGACGTAGCGACAGAACGCATCGGGTGGACGGCCCCGCCTACGGGCGGGGTCGATTCATGCACCCGACGTTACGGACCGGTAGTTCACGGGAACCCGGATTGTCTCCCCGTTCCACAGGGGAAGGCTTTCCACGCGCTCCCCCCATGGCCGACCCCATCCGCCCACCAGAGTGAACGCGGACAGGAGCTGTCATGCCCGCAACCCATCGCCCGGCGGCAAAACCGATACAAAGGACAAAAGCCGCCCTAGCGTCTCCATCCGCAACGCCGTCAGGTGATCCTATGATCGGTCGCATTCCCATTCTGGATATCCGCCCGCTGATCGACTGCGGCCGCCGCCCCGCCAAGGCGGTGGTGGACGAGACCTTCGAGGTCAGCGCTACCGTGTTCCGGGAGGGCCATGACGCGGTCAACGCCAATGTGGTCCTCCGCGATCCATCCGGGCGCTCGGGCCCCTGGACCCCGATGCGCGAACTCGCCCCCGGCACCGACCGCTGGGGCGCCGAGGTCACGCCCGGCGCGCCCGGCCGCTGGACGTACACCGTCGAGGCATGGAGCGATCCGATCGCCACCTGGCGCCACCACGCCCGGATCAAGATCCCGGCCGGGATCGACACCGATCTGGTCCTGGAGGAGGGGCCCGGCTGCATGAGCGGGCCGCCACCGGAGTGCCGAAAAACGACGGCCGGGAGGCGGTCCTGGCGGCCGTCGACGGGCTGCGCGACGAGCGCCGCCCGGTGGCCGACCGGCTCGCCGCCGCGCTCGCGCCCGATGTGACCGCGGCCCTCGACCGCCATCCCCTGCGGGAGTTGGTCACCTCCTCGCGCCCGATGCCGCTGCAGGTGGACCGGGAGCGCGCGCTGTTCGGCTCCTGGTACGAGCTCTTCCCGCGCTCGGAGGGGGCCAGGGTGGCCGAGGGGCGGCGGCCGGTCAGCGGCACCCTGCGCACCGCCGCCGAGCGACTGCCCGCCCTGGCCGCAGCGGGCTTCGACGTCGTCTATCTGCCGCCGATCCACCCCATCGGCACCGCCTTCCGCAAGGGCCCCAACAACACCCTCTCCGCCGGCCCCTTCGACGTGGGCTCCCCCTGGGCCATCGGCTCGGCCGACGGCGGCCATGACGCGATCCATCCCGACCTCGGCACCCTGGAGGACTTCGACCACTTCGTGGCGCGCGCTCGTGAGCTGCGCATGGAGGTCGCGCTGGACTTCGCGCTCCAGTGCTCCCCGGACCACCCGTGGGTCACCGAGCACCCCGAGTGGTTCCACCAGCGCGCCGACGGCACCGTCGCGTACGCCGAGAACCCGCCCAAGAAGTACCAGGACATCTATCCGATCGCCTTCGACCGGGACTTCCACGGCCTGGTCCGCGAGACCGAGCGGGTGCTGCGCTTCTGGATGGAGCACGGGGTGCGGATCTTCCGGGTGGACAATCCGCACACCAAACCGGTGGTCTTCTGGGAGAAGGTGCTCGGCGACATCCACCGCACCCACCCCGATGTCCTCTTCCTCGCCGAGGCGTTCACCCGCCCGGCGATGATGAACACCCTCGGCGCGGTCGGCTTCCACCAGTCGTACACCTACTTCACCTGGCGGAACACCAAACAGGAGCTCACCGACTACCTCACCGAGCTGGCCGGGGACGCGGCCGCCTGGATGCGACCCAACTTCTTCGTCAACACCCCGACATCCTGCACGCCCACCTCCAGGAGGGCGGCCGCCCCGCGTTCGAGGCGCGGGCCGTGCTCGCCGCCACCCTCTCCCCCACCTGGGGCGTCTACGCGGGCTACGAACTGTGCGAGAACACCCCGGTGCGCGCGGGCAGCGAGGAGTACCTGGACTCGGAGAAGTATCAGCTACGGCCGCGCGACTGGGCGGCGGCCGAGCGCGAGGGCAGAACGATCACCCCGCTGCTCGCCCGGCTGAACCGGCTGCGCCGCCGCCATCCCGCCCTGCGGCGGCTGCGCAACCTCAGATTCCACCACGCCGACAACGATTCCGTCATCGTCTACTCCAAGCGCGCGGGCGACTCGTGTGTGGTCACGGTCGTCAACCTGGACCCTCACCACACCCAGGAGGCGACGGTCTCGTTGAACATGCCGGAACTCGGCCTCGAGTGGCATGAGTCCGTCCCGGTGCGCGACGAGCTCACCGGCGAGACCTATCACTGGGGCAGGGACAACTATGTGCGCCTGGAGCCGGGGCGTGAGGTGGCTCCGGCACATGTGCTGTCCCTGCGACCGTCCTCACCGATCGGAGGGTCACCCACAACATGATCGTCAACGAGCCCGTACCGGACACATTCGAGGACACGCCCGCGAAGGACCGTGATCCCGACTGGTTCAAGCGCGCCGTCTTCTACGAGGTCCTGGTGCGCTCCTTCCAGGACAGCAACGGGGACGGCGTCGGCGACCTCAAGGGCCTCACGGCCAAGCTGGACTATCTGCAGTGGCTGGGGGTGGACTGCCTGTGGCTGCCGCCGTTCTTCGCCTCACCGCTGCGCGACGGCGGCTATGACGTCTCGGACTACACCGCCGTGCTGCCGGAGTTCGGGGACCTCGCGGACTTCGTGGAGTTCGTCGACGCCGCGCATCAGCGCGGGATGCGCGTGATCATCGACTTTGTCATGAACCACACGAGCGACCAGCATCCATGGTTCCAGGAGTCCCGCAGCGACCCGGACGGACCGTACGGCGAGTACTACGTATGGGCCGACGACGACAAGCAGTACCAGGACGCGCGGATCATCTTCGTCGACACCGAGGCGTCCAACTGGACCTTTGATCCGGTACGCAAGCAGTACTACTGGCACCGCTTCTTCTCGCACCAGCCGGACCTCAACTTCGAGAACCCGGCCGTCCAGGAGGAAGTACTGGCCGCCCTGCGCTTCTGGCTGGACCTGGGCATCGACGGATTCCGGCTCGACGCCGTCCCGTATCTGTATGCCGAGGAGGGCACCAACTGCGAGAACCTCCCGCGCACCCATGAGCTGCTCAAGCGCGTCCGGGCCGAGATCGACGCCCACTACCCCGACACCGTGCTGCTGGCCGAGGCCAATCAGTGGCCGGAGGACGTCGTCGACTACTTCGGCGACTTCACGGCGGGCGGCGACGAATGCCATATGGCCTTCCATTTCCCGGTGATGCCGCGCATCTTCATGGCGGTGCGGCGCGAGTCCCGCTATCCGGTCTCGGAGATCCTCGCCAAGACCCCCGCCATCCCCTCGGGCTGTCAGTGGGGCATCTTCCTGCGCAACCACGACGAGCTGACGCTGGAGATGGTCACCGACGAAGAGCGCGACTACATGTACGCGGAGTACGCCAAGGACCCCAGAATGCGGGCCAACATCGGCATCCGCAGACGACTGGCCCCCCTGCTGGACAACGACCGCAACCAGATCGAGCTGTTCACCGCGCTGCTGCTGTCCCTGCCCGGCTCGCCGATCCTCTACTACGGCGACGAGATCGGCATGGGCGACAACATCTGGCTCGGCGACCGCGACGCCGTGCGCACCCCCATGCAGTGGACCCCCGACCGCAACGCGGGCTTCTCCTCCTGCGATCCGGGGCGGCTGTTCCTGCCGACCATCATGGACCCCGTCTACGGCTATCAGGTCACCAATGTCGAGGCGGCCATGAGCAGCCCGTCCTCGCTGCTGCACTGGACCCGCCGGATGATCGAGATCCGGAAGCAGAACCCCGCCTTCGGACTCGGCTCCTTCACCGAGCTGCCGTCCTCCAACCCGGCGGTCCTCGCCTTCCTGCGCGAGGCCCCCTCCACCCGGGACGGCGAGGACGACCTGGTGCTGTGCGTGAACAACTTCTCGCGCTTCGCCCAGCCCACCGAGCTGGATCTGCAGTCCTTCGCGGGCCGCCATCCGGTCGAGCTGATCGGCGGGGTCCGCTTCCCGGCCATCGGGGAGCTGCCGTATCTGCTGACCATGGCCGGCCACGGCTTCTACTGGTTCCGGCTGCGGCGCAACGAGGCGATGGGGCACTGGACCGACTGAGGCGCCCCGAAGGGCGCGGGGATGTGTCGATGTGCGGCTCCGCGGCGTGGGCGCGACCAGCCACGATGGCGCCGCAGACGGTCGACGGCAGGTCGGGGCACAGGGGCTCCGCCCCCGGACCCCGGGGTCTGGGGCGGAAGCCCCGCCTTCCATCCCCTCCGGCGTTTGAGGACCTTCCAGCCCCACCGGCGTTTGAGGAGCGGGGTCTGGGGCGGAGCCCCAGTTGTGGGAAGGGGCGGGGAGGGGAACAGCCCGGCGCAGGCGCCAAGACCGCCATGTGGTTCCGGCCGGGCACGGCCTCCCCCGGTCCTCGCTCCTCCGTACGCGTCCATCTCGGGCGCGTACGGGCGTTTTCGACCCCCTGTCATGGGCACTCTGTACTCACATGCGCCACCGGCGGACCCGATCGCGTACACCGAGCTCGCCGTACGGACGATCCTCGCCCGACACGTCCCGCACCGTCGCACAGTCAATGCCGCAATCCGGGACACTTTGCCCTGATCTGTCGTGTGCCCGGGGAAAGGACGCGACGCCATGCCGGAAGCTCCGCTCTCCCGGGGGGCACAACACCCGCCGCCCGCCGTACCGCGGGACCAGCCCCCGACGTCCGCCACCCGCACCGCCACGGCCGCGGGCCCGTCCGGGCTGCTCGCCTCGCTCGCGCCGCTGCTCGCCGAGTGGCTGCCCCGCCAGCGCTGGTTCGCGGGCAAGGGCCGTCCCGTCACCGGCTTCGCGCTGGTCTCCGCGACCGAGCTGCTGCCGTGGCGGTCGGGCGGCGGCATGCCCGGGCTGCTCCATCTGCTGATCCGCGCCCAGCAGCCGGAGCCGCCCGGCCACCGGCACGGCTTCGGCTGCGGCCACCGGCGCGGGGCGGCGGCCAGCGACTGCTACCAGCTCCTGCTCGGGGCGCGCCCCACCCTTCCGCCGCCGCTCGCCCCCGCGCTGATCGGCCGGCCCAGTGGCGGGCCGCTGGACGGGCAGACGGTGTACGAGGCGCTGTTCGACCCCCGGCTCACCACGCTGCTGCTGGAGCGGCTGCGGATGCCCGGGCGGCTCGGCCCGCTGCGCTTCGTACGGGAGCCGTCCAGCGCGATTCCCTCCGCGCTGCCGCCCCGGGTGATGACCGCCGAGCAGTCCAACTCCTCGGTGATCTATGGCGATACGTTTATTCTCAAACTTTTCCGCAGGGTCAGCCCCGGCACCAACCCCGACCTCGAACTCCCCCTCGCGCTCGCCCACACCGGCTGCACCCGGGTGCCCGCGCCCGCCGCCTGGTTCGAGGCCGAGCCCCCGGCCGAGGGCGCCGTGCCCCCGCCGGAGCCCGTCACCCTGGGGGTGCTGCAGCCCTTCCTGGCCGGTTCCCGGGACGGCTGGCAGCTCGCGCTCGACGCCCTGGCCGCCGACGACGACTTCACCGAGGCCGCCCACGCACTGGGGCAGGCGACCGCCGAGGTCCATCTGGCGATGGCCCGCGCCCTGCCCACCTCCGTGCTGCGCCGCCCGCAGATCGACCATCTCGCCGCCGCCATGAGCGAGCGCCTCGACTCGGCGGCCGCCGCGGTGCCCGCCCTCCAGCCGTACCGCGCCGAGCTGCACGGCGCGTACGAGGACCTGGCCGCGCTGGGGCGCGCGGGCCGCACCTGGGCGGCCCAGCGCATCCACGGCGATCTGCATCTGGGGCAGGCGCTGCTGACCGGGGACGGCGGCGGTGGCGGAGGCGGTCGGTGGTCGCTGATCGACTTCGAGGGCGAGCCGTCCCGTCCGCTGGCCGAGCGCCGCCGCCCGCAGCCGCCGGTGCGCGATATCGCGGGCATGCTGCGGTCCTTCGACTACGCGGCGGCCGTGGGACGCCATGAGCGCCCGCAGGAGTGGGCTGGCCGCACCCGCGCCGCGTACTGCGCGGGCTATGCGGAGGCGTCCGGCACCGATCCGCGCGACGAGCCGGAGCTGCTGCGCGCCCATGAGACCGACAAGGCCGTCTACGAGGTGCTCTACGAGGCGCGGCACCGCCCCGACTGGCTGTCCGTCCCGATGACCGCGATCCGCCGCCTCGCCACCGCCCGCGCCTGACCCATGGGGCCACGGGCGGCACCGGCCCCGGCTCCCGCCCCGGCTCCCACGGACCGCCGCCGCACGGTCCCCGCCCGCTCCCCCGCTTCCGACCGTCCGACGCCCGACACCTCCGGGAGGACCACCCCGTGACCGCACGACCGCCGTCCGGCCAGCACCCGTCCGACGAGGGACCGGGCCACCCACCCGCCGCCACGACCGGTCCGGCGGTCCCGGGAGTCCCTCCGACATTCCGCCCCGGCCACACCGGCCCCCGTCCGCAGCCCGAGCGCCGCGCCGAGCGCCCGGACCCCGAGCCCGCCCCGGGGCGGGCTCCGTCCCCCCGCAAGGACCCCGCGTCCGCCGAGTCGGCGGGCATCAAGCCCGCGCCCCACCGGGAATCCCCCGACTCGGCCGCCGCGACGGCGAACCAGCAGGAGGCCGCCGACCGCGGCCGCCCCGGCCGCGAGGCGCGGGTGTCCTACGGCGCCCCGCCCGTGCCCCGCGCGCCGCGCGCGGACCAGGCGCGGCACGACGAGTCCGACGGCGCGGCCGAGCCGTCGCGCGTCGCCGGGCGGCCCGTGGCCGGGGGCGGCGGGCAGGCTGACGAAGCGTACGACGAGCACGGGGTGCGGCCCGCGCCCGCGCTCGGGGACGAGGAACGGCGGCGGCTGCTGACCGGGGCGCATCACGCACCGCACGACCTGCTCGGCGCCCACCCCGTGCGCGGCGGTGTGCTCTTCCGCTGCCTGCGCCCGTATGCCCGCTCGGTGACCGTCGCGGCCGCCGGGCTGCGCGCCCGGCTGCGGGCCGAGGGGGACGGGCTGTTCTCCGGGGTGCTGCCGCTGCGGGAGATCCCGGAGTACCGGCTGCTGGTGACGTACGAGGACGCCGAGCTGGAGCTGCACGACCCGTACCGCTTCCTGCCCACCCTCGGCGAGCTCGATCTGCACCTCATCGGCGAGGGCCGGCACGAGGAGCTGTGGCGGGCGCTCGGCGCGCATCCGATGACCCACCAGGGCGTGTCCGGCACCCGCTTCACCGTATGGGCGCCCAATGCCCTCGGGGTGCGGCTGACCGGCGACTTCACCTACTGGGACGGCACCGCGCTGCCGATGCGCTCACTCGGCGGCAGCGGCGTGTGGGAGCTGTTCCTGCCCGGTGTCGGCGAGGGCGCGCTCTACAAGTTCGAGATCACCCGGCCCGACGGCGGCCACTCCCTGCGCGCCGACCCGATGGCGCGGCGCACCGAGTGCCCGCCCGCCACCGCCTCCGTCGTCCATGCCTCGCACCACCGCTGGGGGATGACGCGTGGCTGGCGCGCCGGGAGGGCGGGCACGTCCATGAGCTGCCGTTCTCCGTCTATGAGCTGCATCTGCCGTCCTGGCGGCCGGGGCTGACCTACCGCCAGCTCGCGGAGCAGCTCCCCGCGTACGTGAAGGACCTCGGCTTCACCCATGTCGAGCTGATGCCGGTGGCCGAGCACCCCTTCGGCGGCTCCTGGGGCTACCAGGTGACCGGCTTCTACGCGCCCACGGCCCGGCTGGGCACCCCCGACGACTTCAAGTACCTGGTGGACGCGTTGCACCAGGCGGGCATCGGGGTGCTGGTGGACTGGGTGCCCGCGCATTTCCCCAAGGACGCCTGGGCGCTGGCCGAGTTCGACGGCCGTCCGCTGTACGAGCCCGCGGATCCACTGCGGGCCGCGCATCCCGACTGGGGCACGCTGGAGTTCGACTACGGGCGCACCGAGGTGCGCAACTTCCTGGTGGCGAACGCCGTCTACTGGTGCGAGGAGTTCCATATCGACGGTCTGCGGGTGGACGCCGTCGCCTCCATGCTGTACCTCGACTACTCCCGCGAGCCCGGCCAGTGGACGCCCAACGCGCACGGCGGCCGGGAGAACCTGGACGCGGTCGCCTTCCTGCAGGAGATGAACGCGACCGTCTACCGCCGCTGCCCGGGTGTGATCACCATCGCCGAGGAGTCGACCGCGTGGGACGGGGTCACCCGGGCCACCCACCATGTGGGACCCAGCGGCTTCGGCGGCCTCGGCTTCGGGCTGAAGTGGAACATGGGGTGGATGCACGACTCGCTGGCCTATCTCGCACATGAGCCGGTGCACCGCGCCTACCACCACCATGAGATGACCTTCTCGATGGTGTACGCGTACAGCGAGAACTATGTGCTGCCGATCTCGCACGACGAGGTGGTGCACGGCAAACGGGCCCTGGTGTCGAAGATGCCCGGCGACTGGTGGCAGCAGCGCGCCAACCACCGCGCGTACCTCGGCTTCATGTGGGCCCATCCGGGCAAGCAACTGCTCTTCATGGGGCAGGAGTTCGCCCAGGGCGCCGAGTGGTCGGAGGCCCACGGACCCGACTGGTGGCTGCTGGATCCGTCGTACTCCGCCGAGCCCGACCACCGGGGCGTCCGCGATCTGGTCCGCGATCTGAACCAGGTGTACGCGGCCACGCCCGCGCTGTGGCAGCGGGACACCGACCCCGAGGGCTTCTCCTGGATCGAGGGCGATGCCCGTGAGGACAATGTCTTCGCCTTCCTCCGCTTCGACGCCGACGGCTCCCCGCTGCTGGCCATCAGCAACTTCTCCCCGGTGGTCCGCCAGGACTACCGCATCGGGACGCCGGAGGCGGTGCCGGTGTGGCGCGAGGTGCTGAACACCGACGACGGGCGGTACGGCGGCAGCGGTGTGGCCAACGCCGAGCCGCTGAAGGCCGAGCCCACGGGGTGGCACGGGCGTCCGGCCTCCATCCTGCCGGTGCTGCCGCCGCTGGCCACGATCTGGCTGCGGCCCGCCTGAGCCGTACACCGCCTGAGCCGCCCCGCCCGATCCCTACGTCCCGTCAGCCGTCGGCCCGCCCAGCCGGGTGAGCCCGTCCCGGAGCCGCTGGGCGTCGGGGTGGCCGAGGGCGTCGAAACGGGTCAGGGCCCGCTGCCAGCTGTCGCGGGCCCCGGCCCGGTCCCCGGCGGCGAGCTGTGCGCTGCCGAGCCGGTGCAGGGACTCGGCCTCCCGGACCCGCTCGCCCCGGCCGCGCCGCAGCTCCACGGCGTGCCGGTAGCACCTGATGGCCTGCTGGTGGTCGCCGATGTGCTGATAGGCGTAGCCGAGGCTGTCCCAGGCCGCGGACTCCCCACGCCTGTCCCCCGCCTCCCGCATCATGGTCAGCGCCTTCTCGCAGTGGACGAGGGTCTGCTGGAAGTCGCCCAGCATGGCGTAGGCCCAGCCGACGTTGTTCATGGCGTACGCCTCGCCACTGCGCCGGCCCGCCGCCCGGTACAGCTTCAGGGCGCGCAGCGCGTGATGCAGCCCCTCGTCATGGCGGCCCTGCCGCTCACCGGCGAAGTTGAGCGCGCCATGGGCCAGGGCCTGGCCGACGGCGTTGCCGGTCTCGCGATGCAGGTTCAGGGCGCGCACCAGATGGCCCCGGGCCCGGTCGTAGCGTCCCATCCGCAGATCGGCGAGGCCCAGGCCGTAGCAGGCGTGGGCCTGCCCGGTGAGGTCGCGGATGCGGTGGGCCGAGCCCAGGGCACTCCGGTGGACGGTGCGCTGATCGTGCCAGTGGCCGCGCTGGTCCAGGAACTCCATCAGCGACCAGGCCAGTTGCCAGGCGTGGGTCTCGAATCCGGTCTCGGCGGCCTGCTGCAGCGCCGCGATCAGCGCCGGATAGGTGAGGCTGAACCAGAGCAGTGCCTGGGCGTGCCCTGCGAACTCCCCGACGCTGACCCCGGGCCGGACCGGCTCGACCTTGATCGGCTCCCGGTGCGGGGTGAACGCCGCCCCTGCGGCCACGGCGGTGTGCAGATAGTGATCGAGCAGCCGGTGCAGCGCGGTGTGGCGCTCCTCCTGCCCGTCGTACGCCCGGGTGAGCTCCACGGCGTAGGCGCGCAGCAGATCGTGGAAGCCGTACTGACCCGGGGCGCGCTCGGTGATCAGATGCGCCCGGGTGAGCTGGATCAGCAGCCGGCGGGCCTGCGGGACCGGGACCCCCACCAGGCTGGCGGCCGCCGGGGCCGCGATGTCGGGGCCCGGGTGGACGCCCAGCAGCCGGAACAGCCGGGCGGCGTCGGGGCCCAGGGTGTGGTACGACCAGGAGAAGACGGCCCGGACATCGGTGGTGGCGTCCCCGCCCTCGAACGCGTCGAGGCTGCCGCGGGCATCGCGCAGCTCCCCGGCGAGCGCCTCCAGGCCGAAGCGGGGGTGGGCGGCGGCGCGGGCGGCCACGATGGCGAGCGCGAGCGGCAGCCCGGCGCACACCGTGATCACCTCGGCCACGGCCTCGGGTTCGGCGGCCACCCGCTCGGCACCGACTCGGCTGATCAGCAGCTCGCGCGCCTCGGCGCGGTCGAGCAGATCCAGCGGCAGCGGCTGCGCCTGCTCGGCGACGACCAGGCTGGTGAGTTCGTTACGGCTGGTCAGCACCACCAGACAGCCGGGGGAACCGGGCAGCAGGGGCCGCACCTGCTCGGCGTCCCGGGCGTTGTCGAGCAGGATCAGCATGCGGCGGTCGGCCACCAGGCTCCGGTACAGCGCGGTCTGCGCCTCGACGGTCGCGGGGATCCGGTGGGCGGGCACCTGGAAGGCGTCCAGGAGGCCCCGTACGGCCTCGGCGACGGTCATGGCCGAGTCGGTGGGGCCGAAGCCGCGCAGGTTCAGATAGAGCTGACCGTCGGGGAACCGGTCGCGGACGCGGTGGGCCCAGTGCACCGCGAGGGTCGTCTTGCCAAGGCCGCCGCTGCCCGCGATCACGGTGATCAGCGCGGCCGTGGGCGCCCGTCCGCCGCCCTCGCCCGAGCCCGCGCGCAGCAGGGCGTCCAGCCCGGCCAGCTCGCGCTCTCGGCCGGTGAAGTGGGCGACGTCGGAGGGGAGTTGCTGCGGTACGGCGGTGACGACGGAGATCGGCTCGGCGGCGGAGGCGGGTGGAGCGGTGGGCGGATCGGCGGAGGCGGGTGGGGAGGCGAGTTCGGCGGCGGGCCCGGCAACGGGCTCGGGCGCCTCGTCGGCGGCCGGGACGCCCTCCGCGGCGGGGGCCGGGGCAGGCACCGCGTCGGACGGCGGCGCCGCCGGTACGGGAGCGCTCCCGTACGATCCGGGCGGCCCGTACGATCCGGGCGGCCCGGACGGATCCCCGGACCGGCCATCTCTACCGTCTCGGCCGTCTCGACCGTCCCGGCTGTCCCGGCTGTCCCGCCCGTCCCGCCCGTCCCGGCTGTCCCGGCCGTCCCGGCTGTCCTCAAGTGCCTCCCGGTGAAGCCGCTGCAGCTCGTCGCCGGGTTCGATGCCCAGCTCCTCCACATACCTCCGGCGGGTGGAGCGGAACAGCGCGAGGGCGTCGGCCCGTCTGCCGCCGCGCCGTAGCGCCTCCATCAGCAGCGCCACCGAGCGCTCCCGCAAGGGGTGTTCGGCCACCAGGGCGGACAGTTCCGTGGCGGCCTCGTGGTGCCGTCCGGAGCGCAGATCGATCGCGGCGAGCTCCTCGACCGCCGTACGCCGCTCCTCCTCCAGCCCGGCGCCCAGGGTGTCGGGGAGCCAGCCGCCCGCGACATCCGCCAGCGCGGGCCCGCGCCACAACTGCAGCGCGGCGCGCAGCAGTTCCCCGGCCCGGTCCTCGGCGCTCTCGGCGAATCCGGCGGCCGACCCGGCGGCCCCGGCGGCCGACCCGATGGCCCCGGCGGCCCCGCTGGCCCCGCTGGGCTTGGGTGCCTCCCGCGCGGCCCGCACCAGATCGCGGAACCGGTGCAGATCGACCTGCTCACGCGCGGCGGTCAGGGAATAGCCCTTCGCCGATGTCGTCAACTCGGCCCCGGGCAAGGCGGAAAGGATCCGCCGCAGCTTGGAAATTTGCACCTGTACGGCGTTTCGCGCGGACCCCGGCGGGTCCTCGCCCCATACTGCCAACACCAGCCTGTCGACGGACACCACCCGGCCGGAGGCCATCAGCAGCATCGCCAGAACAGACCGCTGCTGCGCGGCGGTCGGCCCCAGGAGACGCTCGCCCTGCCATATTCCGACCGGTCCCAACAGGCGAAACTCGGTCCCATCCACACACTGCCCCCGTTGGTACCAGAGATTTCACTGTGACCATGTGGAAGCCTACCCACGGGTTCGGGTCAGCGAGGCATCAGCGGGATATCAGCGGCTCGTAGCACCCTACGGTCATCGAGGGCCCCATGGGCACCAGAAGCTCACCCGGTCACCGCGGCGGCGGCGACCGAACCGGAAGTGTCCGGTCCGGGGCCCTCATCCACCAATGAACGGGGGACAGCATGGCAGTGAGGTGCCGAGGAGGCGGCTCATGACCACAGCTGAAGGAACACGAAGCACACCTCGGATCGGCGAGCTCGTCTACGACCTCGAACGCGAGGCCATGGGCCGCGTCGCCTACGTCGACACCGGCGGCAACATCGCCTGGGTCAAACCCCTGCACGAGGGCCCCGAATGGACGGCTCTCCCGGAACAGCTGCGCCGCGCGCCGGACGGTGAGCGCTGAGGCGCCTCGGCGTCGAAGAGACCGCCGAAGGGCAGTGGCGGCGTAGCAATGGCGGCGTCTCGCGTCTTCCAACGGGGGGAAGACGCGGGGCGCCATTCGCCGTCCGTGCGCACCGCGTGTATGCGCACCGCGTGTATGCGCACCGCGCGTGTGCGCACCGTATGCGTCCGTGAAGCGCCCGCGGCCCTGCCCCGATTCAGGAGGGCAGGGCCGCGGTGCGCGCAAGGTGTCAGGCGGGCACGTGCTCCTTCGCCGTGTCACCGTCACGCCGCTCGGGGAGGGTCTTGCCCTCGGCCCCGTCGGAGTCGTCGGCGGCCGGGCCGTGGCCGCCGCCGTGGCGCGCGAAGCCCTCGGCGTCGAACGGCAGCCGTCCGCCCAGGACTTCGTTCATCCGCTCCTTGTCGATCTCCTTGGTCCAGGTGCCGACCAGGACGGTCGCCACCGCGTTGCCCGCGAAGTTGGTGAGGGCGCGGGCCTCGCTCATGAAACGGTCGATGCCGACGATGAGGCCGACGCCGTCGACCAGTTCGGGCCGGTGCGACTGCAGACCGCCCGCCAGCGTCGCCATGCCCGCGCCGGTCACACCGGCGGCGCCCTTCGACGCGACGATCATGAAGACGAGGAGGGATATCTGCTGGCCTATGGAGAGCGGGTCGCCCATGGCCTCGGCGATGAACAGCGAGGCCATCGTCAGGTAGATGGCGGTGCCGTCCAGGTTGAAGGAGTACCCGGTGGGGACGGTGATACCGGCCACCGGCTTGCTGACGCCCGCGTGCTCCATCTTCGCGATGAGCAGCGGCAGCGCCGACTCGGAGGACGACGTCGACAGGATCAGCAGGAACTCCCGCGCCAGGTACTTCAGCAGCAGGAAGATGTTCACGCCCGCGACCAGCCGCAGGATCGTCCCGAGGACGAGGAACACGAACAGCGCGCAGGTCACATAGAAGCCGATCATGATGACCGCGAGCGCCTTGAGCGCGTCCAGACCCGTCTCGCCGACCACGGCGGCCATCGCGCCGAAGGCGCCCACCGGGGCGGCCCACATGACCATCGACAGCAGCTTGAAGACGAGCTGCTGTATGTGGCCTATGCCGCGCAGCACCGGCTCGCCCGCCTTGCCCATCGCCTGGAGGGCGAAGCCCGCGAGGAGGGCCACGAACAGGGTCTGCAGCACCTCGCCCTCGGTGAAGGCGGAGACCAGCGTCTTCGGGATGATCCCGAGCAGGAAGTCCGCCGTCGACTCGGAGGCGCCCTCGGCCTGGCTCTGCCCGGCCTCGGCCGCGTCATGGCTCATGTGCAGGCCGCTGCCCGGCTCGAGGAAGTTGCCGACGACCAGGCCGATGGCGAGGGCCACGGTCGACATCACCATGAAGTAGCCGAGCGCGAGACCGCCGACCGCGCCGACCTTCGCGGCCTTGCGCACCGAGCCGACCCCGAGCACGATCGTGCAGAAGATGATCGGCGAGATCAGCATCTTGATCAGGTTGACGAAACCTTCGCCGATGGGCTTGAGCTCCACCGCCGTATCGGGGGCCGCGAAGCCCACGAGGATGCCGAGCGCCACCGCGCCGATGACGGCGAGGTAGAGGTAGTGAATCCTTTCTTTCTTCGGCTTCGTCCCGTCCGGCTCCGTACGCCCGGATGCGGGCGGCGTGGTGTCCGCAGCCACGGTGCTGCCTCCTTCTCATCTGCCGTCCAACTGTCCCGGCGCTGTACTGTGTGCGGCTCGCACACCGCCTTGAACGGTCCCGGCGACTATGCCCCACGCTGTGATGGGGGTCACCCTTCCGTTCATTTCGTTCATACAAAGATCCGTGTGCAGACTGATGGCCATGCGCATCCCCCACCCACGGAGCCTGGCCGGCCAGCTCTTCGCGATGCAGGTCGTGCTGGTCGCCGCCCTGGTGGCCGGATGTGCCGTCTTCGCCTACGTCACCGACCGCGAGCAGGCGGTGGTGGCCGCGCGGCAGCGGGCGACGGCCACCGCGGTGGCCGTCGCCGACTCCCCGTCGGTCGCCGAGGCCGCACGGTCCAAGGACCCCACCGCCCGGCTCCAGCCGTATGCGGAGAAGGTGCGCCGGCACACCGGCGTCACCTTCGTCACGATCATGGATACCCACGGTGTGCGCTGGGCGCACCCCGATCCGCGCCAGATCGGCGCCACCTACCTCGGCCACATCAAGCCCGCGCTGCGCGGCCGGATCTTCGACGAGACGTATACGGGCACGCTCGGCTCTTCGGTACGCGTGGTCGCCCCGGTGCGCGACAACCGCGCCGGCGGCCGGATCACCGCGCTGGTCAGCGCGGGCATCACCGTGGACACCATCAGCGCCCAGGTGCGCCGCCAGCTCCTCGCGCTGCTCGGTGTGGCGGCCGCCGCGCTCGCGATCGGCGGCCTGTGCGCGTATGTCATCAACGCCCGGCTGCGCCGCCATACGCACGGGATGAACGCGGACGAGCTGAGCCGGATGCACGACTACCACCAGGCCGCGCTGCACGCCGTGCGCGAGGGGCTGCTGATGCTCGACGGTGGGCGGCGGATCGCGCTGATCAACGACGGCGGGCGGGAGCTGCTCGGCCTGCCCGAGGACTCCGTCGGCCGCTACGTCTCCGACCTGGGCCTGCCGCCCGCGCTGACCGGAGCCCTGCTGGCCACCGAGCCGCGCGTGGACGAACTGCATCTGACCGCGGAACGGGTCGTGGTCCTCAACACCTCCCCGGTGAGCAGCGGGGAACAGCGCGGCACGGTCGTCACCCTGCGCGACCACACCGAGCTCCAGGCGCTCTCCGGCGAGCTGGACTCGGTGCGCGGCTTCGCGGAGGCGCTGCGCTCCCAGGCCCATGAGGCCGCGAATCGGCTGCATGCCGTCGTCTCGCTGATCGAGCTGGGCCGGGAGGACGAGGCGGTCGACTTCGCCACCGCCGAGCTGGAGCTGGCCCAGGCGCTGACCGACCAGGTGGTGGGCGCGGTCGCCGAACCGGTTCTGGCCGCGCTGCTGCTGGGCAAGGCGGCACAGGCCAACGAGCGCGGCGTCGAACTCGTCCTCGCCCCCGACAGCCGCATCGACGACGGCGTCCTCCCACCCGGCCTGCCCGCCCGCGACCTGGTGACCATCCTCGGCAACCTCATCGACAACGCCACGGACGCGGCCGCGGAGGGTGTCGGCCACGGCGGGGCACCCCGCAGCGCCCGCGTCACGGTCACCGCCCGCGCGGACGGGGGCGAGCTGACGCTGCGCGTCGCGGACACCGGCGCCGGTCTCGACCCGGCGGCGGCCGAGGAGGTCTTCCGCCGCGGCTGGAGCACGAAGTCCCCGGGCCGCGGCCTGGGCCTGGCCCTGGTCCGCCAGGCCGCCCGCCGCAACGCGGGCACGGTGGAGGTATCGGCCGCTCCGGACGGCGGCGCCGAATTCACGATCCGCCTGCCGTTGGCGACCCCGGCCGCCACACCGTGAGCCCCTTCACGGCCCGGCACTGCCCTCCGGCCGACCGGCTCCGCGCCACCGGAGGCTCAAGGCGGGGCTCCCCCAGCGGGGCGCCGCCCGCCACCCCGCCCGCGGCCAGGGGCCACATTCAGCCGCCCGCGGGCGGGAAATCGGGGTGCCAAAGGCCCGTGGCTCGGGCGGTAGGGGAATCGTCACCGTAGAGATCTGGCCACCCGCGGTTACCCTCCGTAAATTGGAGCCCTAAGCCTTCCGCGCACCGCATTGCACCGCACCGCGCATCGCGCCCCGCACCGCACCGCACCGCACCGCACCCGAGAGGAATCCGTCCATGAGCCCGCCGCAGGCGAAACCGGGGGATCCGGCGCCGATCCGGGTTCTCGTCGTCGAAGACGACCCCGTCGCGGCGGACGCGCACCGGATGTACGTCGACCGCGTCCCCGGCTTCGCCGTCGTCGGGACCGCGCGGAGCGGCGGGGACGCCCAGCGGCTGCTGGAGCGGACGCCCGCCGATCTGCTGCTGCTGGACCTCTACCTCCCGGACGGACACGGCCTGCAGCTCGTACGGGCGCTGCGCGCGGCCGGGAACGGGGCGGATGTGATCGCGGTCACCTCGGCCCGGGACCTGGCGATGGTCCGCGACGGGGTCTCCCTCGGAGTCGTGCAGTACGTGCTGAAACCGTTCACCTTCTCCACCCTCCGGGACCGCCTCCTCCGGTACGCCGAGTTCCGGGCGACCGCGGGCGAGGCCAGCGGGCAGGACGAGGTGGACCGCGCGCTGGCCGCGCTGCGGGCGCCGCAGCCCGCCGCGATGCCCAAGGGGCTGACCCAGGCCACCCTGCACGCGGTCACGGAGGCGCTGCGGGGCGCGGAGGAGGGGATCTCGGCGGCGGCGACCGCCGAGACCGTGGGGATCTCCCGGATCACCGCACGCCGCTATCTGGAACACCTGGTGGAGGCGGGACGAGCCGCCCGCGCCCCGCACTACGGGCAGATCGGCCGCCCCGAGCTGCTGTACCGCTGGCTCAGCGAGTACTAGCGGGCGACGGATCGCGGCCGCCCGCGGCGGAGCCGCCGGCCGCTACGGCGGTCGCTCGATGTCTGCCATGGGGCGCTTACATCAGGACATGCTCGACAGTGCCGCCTTGATCCACGCCTAGGTTTGCGGAATGAATTGTTCCCCGTGCGCGGGCCCTTTGGCGCCTACGGCACACAGCAAGAGGCGTCCGCTCCTCGGCCCCAGTTGGTTCGCGGCCGTGATGGGCACCGGCATCGTCGCCAATGCGGTGGTCACCCTGCCGCGGAGCTCGCGCCTGCTGCGGACCGCCGCCACGGTGGTCTGGCTGGGCGCCGCGCTCCTGCTGGTCCTGCTGGCCGTCGGCTACCTACGGCAGCGGACGCTGCGGTCGCACGCCGGTGATCCGGTGACGGCCCAGTTCTTCGGAGCGCCGCCGATGGCGCTGCTCACGGTGGGTTCCGGGGCGCTGCTGCTCGGCCGCCCGCTGATCGGGACGGAGACGGCGCTGGGCGTGGCCTGGGTGCTGTGGTCGCTCGGCACCGCGCTCGGTCTTGTCACGGCCTGCACGGTGCCCTATCTGATGGTCACCCGGCACCGCTTCACACCGGACGCGGCGTTCGGGGGCTGGCTGATGCCGGTGGTGCCGCCGATGGTCTCGGCCGCGACGGGCGCGCTGCTCGTCCCGCACGCCCCGGCGGGGCAGTCGCGGCTCGCCCTGCTGCTGGGCTGCTACGCGATGCTCGGACTCGGCATGGTCGCGGCGCTGCTGGTGCTGGCCATGATTTACGGCCGTCTGGTGCACCATGAGGCCCCCACCGGAGCGGTGGTGCCCACGGTGTGGATCGGGGTGGGGGCGTTGGGCCAGTCGGTGACGGCCCTCGGCGCGCTGGCCGCCGTGGCACCGAGCGCGCTGCCCGCGCCCTACGCGCGCGGCACCGAGGTGTTCGCGCTGCTGGGCGGGGTCGTGGTGTGGGGCTTCACCATGCTGTGGGCGGCGCTGGCCACGGGACTGACCGTACGGACGACCCGGGCCGGGCTGCCGTTCGCGCCCACGTGGTGGGCCTTCATCTTCCCGGTCGGCGCCTGTGTGACGGCCACCAGCGCTCTCGCGGCACGGACCGGTTCGGAGATGTTCGACTGGCTCGCCGTGGCGTTCTATGGGCTGCTCGTCATCGCCTGGGTGGTGGTGACCGGCCACTCCCTGCGCCATGCCGCCCGGCACCTCCTGCCCGACCCGGCGGGCAACATGTCCTGATGTGCTGCCTCTATGGCATATTCACCTGTCTTTATTATCTTTCCGGCTGTTTTAGCGTGGATGGCATGACACAGTCGTACGAGTTGGAATTCGGCCTCAACGAATGGCTTGTCGAGGAGCAGCACGAGCGGTTTCTGCATGACCCGGGCTCGGTCGACCAGGCGTGGCGGGACCTCTTCACCTCCTCCGCCCCCGTGACGGAGCGAGAGCGTCATGACTCCGGCACGGTGAGTGACCATGCGGTGAAGGCGGTCCGCGTCGCGGCGCTCATCCACGCGTATCGCGTGCGCGGACATCTGATGGCCGACACCGATCCGCTCACAGCGGAGCGCAGCGGCTCGCATCCGGAGCTCGACATCATGGCGTTCGGACTCGGCGACGAGGATCTGGAGCGGACGTTCGTGGTCGACGGCTTCGCCGGGCAGGTCGCCATGTCCCTTCGCGACGTTCTGCGGGTCCTGCGGGAGTCCTACTGCGGGACCGTCGGCACTCAGTACATGCATATCCAGAGCGCCGAAGAACGTCGCTGGGTCCAGCGGCGGATCGAATCGCCGCGCCCCGGGGCGGACCGCGCCGAACAATTGCAGATCCTCTACCGGCTGGGCGCGGCGGAGGCCCTGGAGACGTTTCTGCACACCAAATACGTGGGCCAGAAGCGGTATTCGCTCGAAGGCGGCGAGTCCGCGATCGTGCTGCTGGACGCCCTGCTGCACCGCTCCATCAAGACCGGGGTGAGGGAAGCCGTCATCGGTATGGCCCACCGCGGCCGGCTCAACGTGCTGGCCAACATCGTCGGCAAGTCCTACGCGGAGATGTTCCACGAGTTCGAGGACGCGGTGGACATCCGGTCGGTCCAGGGATCCGGGGATGTGAAGTACCACCTCGGTGCGGAGGGGACCTATCGCGCCCTGAACGGCGGCACCATCGCCGTCTCCGTCGTGGCGAACCCCTCGCATCTGGAGATCGTGGGGCCGGTGGCCCAGGGAGTGGTCCGCGCCAAGCAGGAGATGGCCGCGGACGGTGCCGGTACCTTCCCCGTCCTGCCGATCGTCGTGCACGGGGATGCCGCGTTCGCCGGTCAGGGTGTGGTCGGCGAGACGCTGAACATGTCGCAGCTGCCCGGCTACCGCACCGGGGGGACGGTGCACATCGTCATCAACAACCAACTCGGCTTCACGACCTCACCCACCTACGGCCGTACGAGCGGCTACGCCACCGATGCGGCACGGACCATCGAAGCCCCGATCTTCCACGTCAACGGAGACGACCCCGAGGCCGTCGTCCGTATCGCACGGCTGGCCTTCGACTACCGCCAGGCGTTCCACAAGGACGTGGTCATCGATCTGATCTGCTACCGGCGCCACGGCCACAGCGAGGTCGATGATCCGTCCATCACGCAGCCGGCGATGTATGACCGCATCGTCGCCAGGCCTTCGGTGCGCAAGCTGTACGCCGAGGCGCTGATCCGCCGGGGAGACATCAGCGAACGGCAGGTGGAAGGCGCCCTGCGGGACTACCGGGAACGCCTCGAGCGTGCCTTCGTCGAAACCCAGGCGCTGTCGGCCCCCGGCCGCTCCCCGGCACGGGTCGCTCCCGGGGACGCCGAGGACACGGCCGTCGCTCCCGGGGACGCCGAGGACACGGCCGTCGCTCCCGGGGACGTCGAGGACACGGCCCCCCCTCAGGCGCCCACCGCGATCACCGAGGCGACCGCCCGGCAGGTGATCGCGGCCCAGACCACTCCGCCGCAGGACTTCACCGTGCACCCGCGCGTACTGCCGCAGCTTCGCCGACGTGCCGCGACGCTGGACGCGGGAACGATCGACTGGGCCACCGCGGAAACCCTCGCCATCGGCTCCCTGTTGCTGGACGGGGTTCCGGTACGGCTGTCCGGGCAGGACTCCCGCCGGGGCACGTTCGGGCAGCGGCACGTCGTGCTCACCGACCGGCACACCGGCGTGGAGTACACACCGCTGAACTCCCTCGGCGCCCCGGCCGCGGACTTCGCGCCCTACGACTCGATGCTGTCCGAACTGGCGGCGCTGGCCTTCGAATACGGCTACTCCCTGACACGGCCCGACGCCCTGGTGCTGTGGGAGGCGCAGTTCGGCGACTTCGCCAACGGCGCCCAGACCGTCGTCGACGAGTACATCGCGTCATCCGAACAGAAATGGGGGCAGCGCTCCGGGGTGACACTGCTGCTGCCGCACGGCCTGGAAGGGCAGGGACCGGACCACTCCTCCGGCCGGATCGAGCGGTTCCTCCAGCTGTGCGCGCAGGGGAACATGAGCGTCGCCATGCCCTCCCTGCCCGGCAACTACTTCCACCTGCTCAGGCAGCAAGCGCTCGGTGCGCGCGAACGCAGAAGGCCACTGGTCGTGTTCACTCCGAAGTCGATGCTGCGGTTGAAGGCGGCCACCTCCACGCTGACGGAGCTCACCACGGGCGGGTTCCGTGCGGTCCTGCCGGATGAGACGGCCGATGCCGCCCGCACCAGGCGGGTACTGGTGTGCTCGGGCAAGGTCTTCTACGACCTGGACGCCCACCGGCGAAACTCGAACCTGCCGGACACCGCGATCGTCCGCGTGGAGCGTCTCTACCCGTTCCCGGAGCGGGAGCTCGGCGCGGAACTCGCCCGTTTCCCCGCCGACGCCGAGGTGCGGTGGGTGCAGGAGGAGCCGGAGAACCAAGGTGCCTGGTCCTTCGTGGGGCCGCGGGTGCGGCGGTCGGCGAACCGTCCCATCGGATGCGTCAGCCGACCCCCGGCGCCGGCCCCGGCCGTAGGCTCCGCCCGGCGGCACGCCGCCGAGCAGAAGGATCTTGTGGCATCCGCTTTCCGCTGACCACGCGACCCGCCACACCACGGGAGGCAGACCACGTGACCCGCCACGCCGCCGGAGGGGCCCGGCCCGCCTCGACTACGGCGAGACGGCTTCGGGCGCCGGATGCTCCGCGCCCACGCCGGTCGTGCGGAAACTGGTCCGGTACGCACCGGGCGTCACACCCAGGTGCCGTACGAATGCTCTGCGCATCGACTCGGGCGAGCCGAACCCGGTACGCCGCGCCACCACCGCCATGGCGTCATCGCCCGTCTCCAGCAGCACCTGAGCGGCCTCCAGCCGGACCTGCTCCACATACCGGGCCGGTGTGGTTCCCACCTCTTCGTCGAAGAGCCGGGTCATATGACGGACGCTGACGCCTGCCTTGCGTGCCATGGCCGACAGTGTGTGGTTGGCCCCGGGGTTCTCCGCGACCTCGTCCAGCACCCGGCGGAGCGTCTCCCGACGGGAGTGCGGGACCTGGGAGCGGACGCTGAATTGGGACTGGCTCCCAGGCCGTTGCATGAAGACGACCATGTCCTTGGCGACCGCTCGAGCGACCTCCGCGCCGTAATGATCTTCGACGAGCGCCAGGGAGAGGTCGATGCCCGCGCTGACACCGGCCGAGGTCATCATGCGCCCGTCCCGCACGAAGATGGCGTCCGGTTTGACCCACACGGACGGAAAGCGCGCGGCCAGTTGCCGTGAGTGCCGCCAGTGCGTCGCGGCGCGACGCCCGTCCAGCAGTCCGGCCGCCGCCAGCAGAAACGCCCCCGTGCACACCGACGCCGTACAGCGGGCCTTCTCATGCAGTCGCCGGACGACGTCCAGGAGCGCGTCGTCCTTGATCAGCGTTTCCCATTCCGGACCGCCCGGGATCACCAGGACGTCGCACGGCTCACGCACATCATCGACCCGCAGGTCGGCGCCGAGGCGGGTCCCGGCCGAGGTGGTCACCTCCGCCCCGTCCTCGGACGCGGTCCGCACCCGATAGCGCCCGCCGAACCCGTTCGCCGAGGCGAATACCTCGATGGGGCCGGTCACATCGAGCAGCCGCACCCCCGGGAAGACGAACACCGTCACGGTGAGCGGGCCCGTTGCAGGGCGCTTGTGGTTCATCGGTTGCCTCCGGGCCGTACGCGGGGGGCGGGCGGACACCGGCGACCGTTGAGCGCCGGTCGGCGAGCGTTCCAGTTCCAGGACGGATCGGGGGCGCCCCTCCTGCGGTCAGTCTCCGACCGCGGCCACGACCGGGGCTACGACCGGTGTCCTCCCTGCTGGGAGGCGTGTCCTCCCAGTCGCCCGTGAGCCCGATAGGAAAGTTTCCTATCCGACATCTTGTCGCGGCCATGCCGCCTCGCTAGGTTCAGCCTGGCTCGACTTCCTCCCACCCCCCACCCAGGAGGCTCCATCAGCCATGCCTCTTTCCAAGCCGACGTACCGCAGACTCGCCCTCGCCGCCGCCATCGGCCTGCTCGGCGCGGGCGCCGCCACGGCGGCCACCGCCCAGGCGGCGCCGCAACACACCGCCGCCGCGCCCAGCGGGCTCAACGGGCCCTACCTCTACCTGGGTTGGGGCTCCCCGCCCAAGGCCACGGACGTCATGTCGGCGACCGGCACCACGCAGTTCACGATGGCGTTCATGCTCTCCGACGGCGGCTGCAACCCCAAGTGGGACGGCTCCCGCGCGCTCACCGGCGGCAACGACCAGTCGACGATCAACTCCATCCGCTCGGCGGGCGGCGATGTCACCGTCTCCTTCGGTGGCTGGAGCGGTAACAAGCTGGGCGAGAAGTGCTCCTCCGCCTCCGCGCTCGCCGGCGCGTACCAGAAGGTCATCGACGCCTACCAGCTCAAGTCGATCGACATCGACATCGAAGCGAGTGAGTTCGAGAACGCGACGGTCCGCCAGCGCGTGGTCGACGCGCTCAAGACGGTCAAGCAGAAGAACAGCGGCATCAAGGTGTACGTCACCTTCGGCACCACCACCACCGGCCCCGACGCCAACGGCAAGGACCTGGTCAAGCGCGGCGCCAGCGCCGGGCTCGACGTGGACGGCTGGGCGGTCATGCCGTTCGACTTCGGCCAGGGCTCCATCGACATGGCGGGGGCCACCAAGTCGGCGGTGGACGGTCTGAAGAACACCGTGGCGAGCGCGTACGGCCTCTCCTCCGACGCCGCCTACCGCAAGGTCGGCTTCTCCTCCATGAACGGCAAGACCGACGTCGCGGGCGAGACCATATCCCTGAACAACTTCAAGGACATGGTGTCCTACGCCAAGAGCCACCACCTGGCCCGCGTCAGCTTCTGGTCGCTCAACCGCGACCGCAAGTGCGGCTCCGGCACGGACGGCGACGCCTGCAGCGGGATCGACCAGGGCACGTACGACTTCACCAAGGTGCTCGCGGGCTACAACGGCTGAGTCCGGCTGCCACCGGCTGAGCCACGCCCCCGTACGCCCGGGGCGTACGGGGGCGTACACCCGCGGCGGCGTTCGATCAAGTGACGATCCAGGTCACGGGGATTGACCTTCCGTTGAAGCCGACCTTACGGTCAGCGCGCAGCCCACAGAGGCCAGCAAGGAGGTCGTGCCCGTGCGCCCCACCGCCCCACTGATCCTCGCCGCCACCCTCGCCGCCACCGCAGGACTCACATCCTGCGGTGGCGGTTCGGGCAGCGACCCGGACACCGTCAAGGTCGTCTACAACCGCTCCACGGACAACAAGATCCGCTTCAAGGACAACCATCTGGCCGAGGTGAAGAAGCAGTTCGAGAAGGCCAACCCCGGCAAGAAGGTCAAGCTGGTCCCGATCCAGGCGCAGGACAACGACTACGCCACCAAGGTCCAGCAGATGATGCGGTCCCCCAAGACCGCCCCCGACCTGGTCTACGAGGACACCTTCCGGATCAACTCGGACATCAAGGCGGGCTATCTGCGCCCCCTCGACGACTACCTGGCCAAGTGGAAGACCTGGGACCAGTTCGTCGACACCGCGAAGGCCGCTGCCAAGGCCGAGGACGGCAAGACGTACGGCGTCCCGGACGGCACCGACACCCGCGGCCTCTGGTTCAACAAGAAGATCTTTGCCAAGGCCGGGCTGCCGGCCGACTGGTCGCCCAAGAACTGGGACGACATCCTCAAGGCGGCGCGCACGATCAAGCAGAAGGTCCCCGGTGTCACCCCGCTCAACACCTACACCGGCAAGGCCCCGGGCGAGACCTCCGTGATGCAGAGCTTCGAGATGCTGCTGTACGGCACGGGCGAGGCGGGCGGGAACCCGCTCTACGACCCCGGCGCCAAGAAGTGGGTCACCGGCGGCAAGGGCTTCCAGGACGCGCTGAGCTTCCTCCGGACCGTCTACTCCGAGAAGCTCGGCCCGGACATCTCCGACGCCCTCGATCCCAACGTCGGCACGACCGTCTTCAGCGAATGGCTCCCCGAGGGCAAGCTGGCCATCGCCCTCGACGGCTCCTGGCTGGGCCAGAACTGGCTGAAGACCGGCGGCAAGCCGTGGCCCGAGTGGTCCAAGACCCTCGGCCAGGCCCCGATGCCCACCCAGAACGGGCAGGCGCCCGGCAAGGTCAGCATGTCCGGCGGCTGGACGTGGGCGATCACCGCGAAGTCCAAGAACCCCGATCTGGCCTGGAAGTTCATCCAGCAGCTCCAGACCAAGGACAACGCGGTCACCTGGGACATCGTCGACGCCCAGATCGCGGTCCGTAAGGACGTCGCGCAGGACCCGAAGTACACCTCCTCCATGCCCGGGATCACCTTCTTCACGGGCCTGGTGAAGTACACCCACTACCGCCCCACCACCCCCGTCTATCCCCAGGTGTCCACGGCGATCGGCGAGGCCATGGAGGCGGCGACCACGGGCGACGCCTCACCGGAGAAGGCCGCGAAGTCCTACGACGACCAGCTCACATCCATCGCCGACGGCGCCACGGTGGCGGCGAGCGGCCAGGGCTGAGGGCCCCGATGGCAACCGTGACCAAAGTGGCGGCGGCCCCGACGGAGACCCCGGCCCGCCCGGGCCCCCGTCGCGGCCGCCCCCTGCGCTGGCTTCCGCTCGCCCCCGCCACCGTCATGCTGCTGCTCTTCCTCGGTGGCCCCATCGCGTACTGCGTCTATATCGCCTTCACCAATATGCAGCTCACGGGCGCGTCCTCCACGGACTTCGTGGGCCTGGACAACTTCCAGCGCGCCTTCGGGGACGACGACTTCCGCAACGCCGTCGTCCTCACCCTCGTCTTCACCCTGCTCTCCTCCCTCGTCGGCCAGAACACCCTGGGCCTGGCCCTCGCCGCCCTGATGCAGCGCGCCTCCCGCCCGGTGCGGACCCTGACCGGCGCGATCGTCATCGCGGCCTGGGTCGTCCCCGAGATCGTGGCGGGCTTCCTGCTGTACGCGTTCTTCCGCCGCGAGGGCACGCTCAACGCACTGCTGGACTGGCTGGGCCTGCCGTCCCAGAACTGGCTCTACACCCTGCCCATCCTCGCCGTGTCCTTCGCCAACGTCTGGCGCGGCACGGCCTTCTCGATGCTCGTCTACTCCGCCGCCCTGTCCGAGATCCCCAAGGAGATCACCGAGGCGGCGGAGGTCGACGGCGCCGGCGGGCTGAGCCGCTTCTGGCACATCACCCTGCCGATGATCCGCCGCTCCATCGGCACCAATCTGATGCTGAACACCTTGCAGACGCTGTCGGTGTTCGGCCTCATCTGGGCGATGACCCGAGGCGGCCCGGGAAACCGCAGCCAGACGCTCCCGGTCTTCATGTACGACCAGGCGTTCAACAAGTCCCTCATCGGCTACGGCACGGCGGTGGCACTGCTGTTGCTGCTGGTGGGAGCCCTGTTCTCGGTGGTGTACCTGAGGCTGATGCGCGAGGAGGTCTAGGGCGGGTCGTTTGGATCATCGGATCGTTGGTCTGCTGTGCCGTTGACTGATGCGCAGTGGGCACGGATCGAGCCGTTGCTCCCGGACCGGACGCCGATGCGGGGCGGTCGCTGGAGGGATCACCGGGAGGTGACCGACGCGATCGCCTTCACGTTCCAGACGGGAACGCAGCGGGTGCACCTGCCGGTGAAGTGCGGAAACTGGCGCGGCGTCTACAACCGGCTGCGGATGTGGGCCGTCGACGGCACCTGGGAGCCGGACGTGGTCCTGGCGGACAGGGCATACCCCAAGCAGCGCGATACCGTCGAGCGGTGCATCAACCGCCTCAAGCAGTGGCGAGGCATCGCCACCCGCTACGAGAAGACAGCCACCAGCTACCTGGCCAAACTCCACATCGCCGGCATCTTCCTCTGGTCCGCCCGATGATCCAAACGAAACCGCCTAGTCGAGGGTCCACTTGCCCGTGCGCTCGGGGTCCGGCCCGACCTTTTCCATCAGGTACGTCACGGACGTGATCTTCGCGTCCTTCGGCACCTCGAAGACGATCCAGCCGGTGACCCGCTCGCCCGGCTTGATGATCATGTTGGGGCCCAGGGAGTCGCCGACGGTGGGGGTTCCGGGCTTGCCCTGATATCCCTGCCCGTTCGCGTCGAAGACGTTCGCCTCCGCATACCCGGAGTCTTGGTAGGTGCCGGTGCCGGTCTCGACGATGGTGAACTTGGCGGCCACGAGGCGGTTCCCGGCGGCAGGCTCGAGTACGCCGATCGCCGACTTCGCGTGGTTCTCGAACTTCTCCAACGTGAAGTCGGCCTCGATCCTACCCGTGCCGTTCAGGCTGCCTTCCATCCCCACCAGCTTCAGGGTGTCGCCGAGCTTGCCGACCAGCGCCTGCGTGCTGCCGGCGGTGGCGCCGGGCGACTGCTCGCCGGTCGGCCGGGCGGTGCTGCTGGAGCCGGCACCCTTCGTGGGCCCCGTGGGCCCGGCCTTGTCGCTGCCCCCGTCCGAACCCCCGCATGCCACAAGGGTGGCGGTGAGCGTGACGACTGCGGCGGCAGCCGCGATGGAACGGCGCATGGAATCCCCCCGTACATTCCCGATGGACCAGGTGAGTATGACGACTGATCCAGGTCAGTGTGTCGATGCCTGGAATCCTTGTACAGATCGGTAGTGCGGGGAACGGCCGTTGTGTAACCGCAGCAAGTGGTCCACTACACACGGGAGCGGCGCGATGCCGCCCGAGGCCGGGCGCGGACAGTCATTTCCAGCTCGGCAGTGGCGACGTGGGTCGATACCGGAGTACGGCAGGCCGAGGTGGCGTTCCTCGCCGACTCTCGCTTCTTCTCGGTGCGCAGGGGCCGCCGCTCGTCAGGTCACCCGACCATGTCGGTCTCGTCGAGCTTGCAGATCGCCGCGGTGGTTTCGACGCCGTCGTCGTGCAGCAGATGGCGCATGCGGGAGATGTCGATGTAGGCGGCGTCGAGGGGATGCATGAGCAGGCGCGAGAGCGCAGTGCCGTACTTGGCCATCGAGCTCTTGCCCGGAATGAATATCGACAGTTCGTCCCGGGCCTCGAAGAGCTGCACCTCGACGTCGCCGGGCAGAGCCGCGACCGCTTTCTTGTCCGCCGTGACGGGGATCTTCACCAGCCAGTGCGGCCCCTCGGCGGTGATGCCCTGCCTCTTCTGCTCCGGGGTCTCGCCGGCCCAGGCTCGCCAAGGGGTCCCCGACACAACGGCTCCGCACAACTCCACAGTCTTGACCACGTTCTGAACGGTGGCGGTGACGGCGGCATCGGCTTCGTCCCAGTCGTACTGGTCACCCCCAGCCGAGGGGCCGGGCACCAGCTTCGACACCACGGTCATCTCGGGGACACGGCGTAGGCGCGCCTCCGGCCACGAGGTGAAGAACTCGTGCGCGTCGCTGACCGCTTCGTCCTGGGCCTGCCGCTGGCGCTGCACCTCCCCACTGTGCTGCCGCAACAGGGCGGGTGCCGCGTCCGGCTCGTCGAGAGCACGCCGGACGAGTTTGACGCTCATCCCCGTGCCGCGCAGGACCATGACCAGCATGGCCTGTTCGACCTGCTCAAATGTGTACGAGCGGTAACCGGTCTGCTCGTTGACGTCGGCGGGGACGAGCAACCCCTCGGAGTGGTAGAACCGCAGCGTCTGCGGCGACAGATGGCACATTTCACTGAATTCGCTGATGGACAACATGGCGCCATGTTCGCCCTTACAGCAACTACAAGGTCAAGCGCCGAGGACACGGCGCAGCGCACACATCCTGCGTCCGGTGCGGGCACTGGACACAGACACGCGTAGTCGTGTGATCTCCGGGGACTCCACACGGTCGCGCGCCTGAATCCGTCACCATCACCGTTACTACTGAGGCCCTGCCAGCGCGACCTCGCTGACCGTGAACGGCCCCATGGCAGCCCCCGAACACGGCATGGGTTCCGCACTCGGCCAGCATGACCAGCCGTACCTGCGGGAACGCTCCCGCACCGCGGCCAGAGACCGCCCGCCCGAAATCGAACAGCACCCGCAGTGGCTCCGGTCCCATAAGGCGATCGCGTCGATCACCTCCCGGTGATCCCTCCAGCGACCGCCCCGCATCGGCGTCCGGCCCGGGAGCAACGGCTCGATCCGTGCCCACTGCGCATCAGTCAACGACACATCAGACCAACGATCCGGTGATCCAAACGACACACCCTAGACGCCTCGTCCCTTCTTCGCCTCGTAAGCTCGACGCCCTTGTCTGTTGATCACCCAGACACCTCGGTCAGCGGAGCATGCGGCGGACGGAGAGTGATTGCCGACACACAACACGCACGTCCGTGCCCCCGTTATCAGGTATATCGCCCATATCCATCCCGAACTTGGCCGCGCCAGGAACGAGTTCAACCGAGTCCAGTTGTGAAGGCCTTGTGTTCGGACCGAGGTCCCTCTAGCGTGCTCGGCGTTCGAGAAGCGAACACCACGTTGCCGGGCCGCCGAATCCTGCCCACCGGCGCGCGGCAGCACGTCATCACACCGTCGGGCAGGAGTGGGGGACCCACTTGCGCCGCGCCGGACAGCACGTACCGGACGGCTAGGGGTGAAGCCGTGGAAGCACGCGGCCGGGTGAATCTCCAACCCGAACCCGACAGCTCACCTCGCAGGCGTTCCGGAGTACGGAGCCATCCTGATGTCTGTCGTCGGACAACACCGCTCCCCATGCCCTCAAAACGCCGCCCAGCGCCTCCTCGGCCGCGCCTCCCCTGTCGGCGCGCCCCTCGCCCTGTCCGCCGCCACCGCAAGGGGCGCCGACGACGGCATCGAGGTGCGGACGGACTGGATCAACACGTTCGGCTGACACCTCACCTGAGCCGAAGATTCCGCCGGACGCCGCGGTGCCCGCTGCGTTTCCGGCTTCTCCACGCAATGAGTGAAGAAGGCCGCGGACTGGTGTGACCCCAGCCGTATACCGGGGTCACTCGTCCACGTACGAGCACGCGGCCGGTGGTGAACCATGCCTCCTCGGCGTTTGCGCTCGACGGGGCGGGGTCGCTACCGGCTTGGCGGGCTCGGAGGTCAGTGCGGCTGTCCGCCACTCAGCGAGCTCGGAGGCCGCCGTGCCTTCCGCCAGACAGGAGGAGACCTGATGAAACACTTCGCGTTGGACTACGCCCGCCCCGCCGCGCCCCCGCCCATCGTGATCCCTTACGCCTATGACCCCAGACGGCAGTGGAACGTCCTGCCCGACGGCCGCCCGGCCACCAGCGACCGCGCCTTGCTGCTGGCGACGAGCACCACCTGCTCCACGGCAGGTTCCAAGACCCACTTCGACGACTGACGGGCCCCATGACGGTCCTCATACTGACCTGTGCCGAGGACGTGACCGCGGACATGGTGGTGTCGGTCCTGTATGACCGGGGCGTCCCGGTCGTACGCCTGGACCCCGCCGACCTCCCCGGCCAGGTCAGCCTGTCAGCGGAGTACGCCCAGGGCGACTTCCACGGTCACCTGTCGACGGGTGACCGGGTGGCGAGCATGACCGGACTGCGCTCGATATGGGTGCGCAGACCCGGTCGCCCGGCCGCGCGAGCCAGCCACCAGTCCGAATGGCTGACGACCGAGTCCGAACACGCCCTGTACGGAACACTGCACTCAACGGACGCGCGCTGGATGAACCACCCGGTCGCGGCCGAGCAGGCCCGCCGCAAGCCCTGGCAGTTGCGTGTCGCCCACCACAGTGGCTTCGCGGTCCCTCCCACCCTGATCACCACCTTCCCGCAAATGGCACGCGACTTCGCCGCCCGGTACCGGGATCTCGTCGTGAAGTCGATTTCGGGAGCACACCCCAGTGACCCACCGATGGCACTTCCCACCAGCCGTGTCGAGCCGGATGCCGACTTCGCAGGAGTGGCAGCCGGCCCCACCCTATTTCAACAACACGTACCCAAGCGTGCGGATATCCGGCTGACCTGTGTCGGAGACGAGTTGTTCGCCGCCCGGAAGTTGTCCGACCCCAAGGAGGTGGACGGGCGCTTCACCGACAACGGCGACCTCTGGTCCCCGGTCCGCATACCTGACCGCATCGTGGGGGCCGTCCGTGCCTACATGTCGCTCGCCCACCTCGCCTACGGTGCCTTCGATTTCGCCGAGGACGGTGACGGCACCTGGTGGTTCCTCGAGTGCAACCAGGGCGGGCAGTTCGGCTTCATCGAGCTGGAGACCGGCCAGCCCATCGCCGAGGCCGTCGCGGCCTGGCTGGCTGGTCGACCCACCCCTCCTCGGTAGGGGCGGCCCGCCGCGATCGGCTTGAACGCCGCCCGCCCCACGGGTTCAGGACAAATGCAGGAGACGCCGTCCCGGCCGTGGACCAGCCTCACGAGGTTGGGCCCCTCGGCCAGGGGCCGGAAGCCCACCCAGGCGGCGGGGGTTCCGAACCCGGCCGCACCGCCGCCGTCGAGTGATCCTCGCTCAGTGTCCCGTTGCCTCCAAGCCCGCCGTGTCCCAGGTGAAGACGCCCCGGCAGGCGGAATCGGAGTCGGTGCGCCGCCCGGTGAGGGTCAGGACCCGGGCCTGCCGCGGCACTTTCCCCGTCACCGCCCTGGATTCGGGAGCGTTGTGGGTGGTCATGGTGCCGGAGGCGACCTGCCGGGAGCCCGCCGCGATGGACCACCGTACGGAGATGTCGTTGAGGCCGCAGCCGTCCAGCCACAGATGGCCACGCAGGGCCCGGGAAGTACCGGCCCCGTCCAGGTCGAGCGTGGTTCTCAGCGGCTCATCGGTCGAAGTGCGCCACCACCACTGGTTCCCAGGGCATCGCGGGTAGCTGCTCACCAAGCAGCTCTCCAGGCCCGACCGGCTCAACGTCGGCTCGGCCCCCGAGGCGTAATCCAATCCAGGGGTGCCGTCGGCGGAACGGCTCACGACGACCAAGACCACGACGCATGCGGTGAGGCCCAGGGCCGCGACGGCCGTCAGCCATTCCACCCCGCACGTCATGATTCGCCTGCCCCCCGCTGCAGCGAGCGGGCCAACTTCCCGACGCCGGTGACGAGCAACACCACGAGGCCGCCCACCCCGCCGGCCATCGAGCCCGGTGAATGCACCAGAGAGTAGAACGCGACACATGAGAGCAGGAGCAACCACGCGGCTGTTCCGGGTCCAGCTCACCCTCACCAAAACCCGCTTACGTATCGCCGTCTCCGACCCCCGGGGCGAGCGACTCCCCCGCCCCCGCCATCCGTCGCCCCGCGACAGGCACGGCCGTGGCCTGCTCATCGTCCGCGCCCTCGCGGACCGCTGGGGCGTCCGCGAACGCACCGTCGGCAAGGAGATCTGGGCCGAGCCCGACCTGACCAGCCCATCGACCCGAGCCGAGCCCTAACAAAAACTGCGTGCCCCGCAGGTTTGCGTGGCACGCAAAAATTGCTACGCTCATCGCATGGGACTGCGAGAGCGCAAGAAAGCCCAGACGCACGCGGCGCTGAGCTGGGCCGCGATCCGGCTGACCGTGGAGCGCGGGTTCGACAAGGTCAAAGTGGAGGACATCGCCGAGGCGGCCGGTGTCTCGCCGCGTACGTTCAACAACTACTTCTCGAGCAAGGCCGAGGCGATCGCGTTCCGCCACCTCGACCGCTTTCTGCGCATCGCGGAAGCGCTGCGCGAGCGGCCGGACGAGCCGCTGTGGGACGCGATCACCGACTCCGTACTGCCGCAGTTCGCGGCGGACGCGGAGTCGGTGGCCCATCCCCCCGCCACCGACGTGGCGCAGTGGACGGCAGGCGTGCGCGTGATGGTCGCCGAACCGGCCCTGCGGGGCGAGATGCTGCGGGCCGGGGCCATCGCCGAGGCCGAGATCGCCGCCGCGATCGCCGAACGCACCGGCGGTGACCTCGATCAGGACCTGTACCCGCACCTCGTCGCGTCGGCGGTGGTGGCCGCCGTACACACCGCCATCGCCCACCACCTCCGCACCGATCCACCGGTGCCGGTGGGCCCCCTGCTCACGGACGCCCTCGCCCGGTTCGCGGCGGGGCTGTCCACGCCGTCCACCCCGTAAGCCCCCCAACTCACCTGACCCGAAGGGGAATTCATGATCGAGGTCGTCATCGCAGGCGCGGGGCCCAACGGCCTGATGCTCGCCTGCGAACTCGCCCTGGCCGGTGTGCGTCCGGTCGTCCTGGAACGCCTCACCGAACCCACCGACACACAGCGCGCGAACGGCCTCGTGGGCCAGGTCATCCGCATGCTCGACCGGCGCGGGCTGTACGAGCGGCTGGCCACGCCCGGCACCACGCCCGAACCGGCGCCCCGTTTCACGTTCGGCGCGTTCCCGCTCGACCTGAGCGATCTGCCGGACAATCCGCTGTACACGCTGTTGATGCCGCAGCTCCGGATCGAGCGGATGCTCACCGAGCGCGCGGCGGAGCTGGGTGTCGACATCCGGCGCGGGCACGAGGTCATCGGGCTGACGCAGGGCGAGAAGTCGGTGACGGTCGAACTGCGCGGGCGGGAGCCGATCGAGGCGGAGTTCCTGGTCGGCGCGGACGGCGGGCGCAGCGCGGTCCGCAAGCTCACGGGCATCGACTTTCCCGGCGTGACCAGCGACGACTCGGTGTCGCGCACCGGGCATGTGAGCGTGCCCGCAGACCTGATCGGCCCGGACGGCAGCCTCACCGTGCCCGGTTTCGGCGCCATCCCGCCGTTCCAGCATCTGCGGACCGAGCACGGGCTGATCGCCTGGGCGCCCTCCCCGGACGGTGACCCGAAGATGACCACCGTGGAATGGGGGCAGCCCCCCGAGGGCGAGGCATCGCTGGACGAACTGCGGGCCGGCGCCCGCCGGGTGCTCGGCACGGACATACCCCTCGACCCGCCCACCGGGCCGGGACCGCATCTGATGCGGCGGCTGTTCGGCGGCAACACCCGGATCGCCGAGCGCTACCGCGCGGGCCGCGTCCTGCTGCTCGGCGACGCCGCGCATGTGCACTCGGCGATCGGCGGCCCGGGGCTCAACCTGGGCCTCCAGGACGCGGTGAACCTCGGCTGGAAGCTGGCGGCGGAGGTGCGCGGCCACGCGGCGGAGGGGCTGCTGGACACGTACGAGTCGGAACGACACCCGGCGGCCCGGCGGGTCGCCATGCACACCCAGGCGCAGTCGCTGCTGATCCGGCCGGGCGGCGAGGTGACCGCGCTGCGCGAACTCTTCGGCGAGCTGCTCGACCAGCCCGCCACCCGGCAGCACATCGCGGGGCTGCTCGCCGGCGCGGACATCACGTACGACATGGGGCCGGCGACCGGCCCGCTGGTCGGCCACTGGGCCCCGGACCTGCCGGGCCTGCGCGACCTGACCCGCACCGCCCGCCCGCTCCTCCTGGACCCCACCGCCACCCTCGACCCGGGCCCCTGGTCACCCCACATCGACACCGTGCCCGCCCCCGACCTCGACACCGCCCTACTCCTCCGGCCCGACTGCTACATCGCCTGGCAGGGCACGACGAACGACGGGCTGCACGAGGCCCTGGCCACCTGGTTCAGGGCCGCCTGAGCGACGGGCCGCCGTGGCTGCCAGGGCGCGTGCCGAAGCGACACGCGCCAAGGGGCCACAAAGAATCGCGCGGGCGCCAGGGCATCAGCCTGGCGCTCGCACACGCAGAACTCAGTTCGCGTGCGGCCGACCGTCACGGACCCATGTCACCACGACCAGAGCCGCGGTGACGTACATCAGGACGCTGAAGGTACCTACGGATTCGACGTACTGCTCGTAGCCGTCTGCGCGCAGCTGAAGCGCGAGGGAACCAAGCGCGGTCCCAAGCGCCGCGGTAGCGGCGGCCATGGCGACGAACGGGGCCTTCGTCATGGGTACTTCCTCCAAGCCACGAGACGATTGATCAACGCCGAGGCTACACGCATGTGCGGTATCACTGCCGGAAGCGGTTGTGGACGGCCGGGCGTCCGAACTCCCGACGAGGGCGCCGCACAACCACCGGTCGGCTATGCCTCCGCCACCACCACATACAACGTCGCCGAGGCGAAGAACGGGCGGTGGGCGAGGTGGTGCAGCCAGACGCCCGCCTGGTACTCGCTGAGGTAACCGGCCTCGACGGCGCGGCGGGTGGTGCGCTCGAACCCGAAGACCCGGTCCGCCGCGCGGACATCGCGGAAGACCTGGGTGACCGGAATGACCTCCGGCACGCGGAACCCGGCGTCGGTGGCGAGACGGGCGAGTTGGCGGCCGATGGCGGCGTTGCGGATCACCTGCTCGGTGATATGGCGGGTGTAGGCGCGGGAGAGCGCCGGGTGGGGGTGGTCGACGGCGAGGGTGTCCCAGTCGGGCTCGCCCATCACCAGCCGCCCGCCCGGCCGCAGGACCCGGTGGAACTCGGCCAGGGCCCGCGCCGGGTCGTCCACATGCTGCAGCACCCGGTCGGTGCAGGCGCGGTCCACCGCGGCGTCGTCCAGGGGGAGGGTGTGGACATCGCCCCGCCGCAGCTCGACGCCCGGATGCGCGGCGGTGCGCGCCGCCGCCGCGTCCAGCATCTCCTGGTCGCGATCGACCCCGATGACCGTACCGCCGGGGGCGACCGCCTCCGCGAGGGCGGGAAGATCGGCGCCGGGGCCGCAGCCCGCGTCGAGGACGGCCAGCCCGGCCCGGAGCTCGAGCGCGTCCAGCATCCGTCCCTTGTAGTCGCGTCCGGCGTCGCTCGCGGCGAACCGGATGAGGTAGTCGGCGGACGCGGGCCTGGTGGTCTCGAAGACGGACGCATCGGCAGAGGTCATGGGCGTCAGTCAAGCAGAGCCACCTCGCGGAGGCGGCCGCTTTCGCGCGCGCACCACGGATCCCACTACGTGATGCGGCGGCGCGGCGGGGGGCGACCCGGGAATTCTTATCCATTCGCGCTGCATCGCCGGACCCGCTCGGCGCCCCCCAACTACCGTGCGACCAACCATGTTTGAGGGCAACCAGTCGAAAAAGCGCCAGGAATCCAGCCACGTGGCCCGAGGAGGGCGGCACAAGCGGTCCCGTGACCCGCGCGCGCACTGGCTGCTTCTGCTCCTCGTCCTTCCCGTCATGTTCGGCCTGCTGATGTTCCAGGGCTGGACGACCCATGAGGTCGACGCGGCGAAGGCGCGGCGGCCCTGCACCAGCCCGGTGCCGCAGGCGCTGGCCGACGGTGGGCCGGTGGTGCAGATCAACGGCGAACAGGTGCGGACCGTGAGCATGCCCGCCGGAACCGTCGCGCTCACCTACGACGGCGGGCCCGACCCCGTCCAGACCCCGCGCCTGCTGGACCTGCTGCGTAGGTACGACGCGCGGGCCACGTTCTTCGTATCCGGCGCCAAGGCGGCGCAGTACCCCGACCTCGTACGCCGGATCCGCGCCGAGGGCCATGAGCTCGGGTCGAACACCTACACCGGCGCCGACATGGGCACCGCCTCCCCCAGCCGCTCCCGGATGGAGCTGTCCCTCACCGAGTCTGCGCTGGCGGGCTCCGTGGGGGTCCAGCCCCGGCTGCTCCGGCTGCCGCTGACCACCGATGTGGACACGCTGTGCGGCGACGAGTGGCAGGCCGCGCGGCGGGTCGCCGAGGAGGGGTACGCGCTGGTTGCCGCCGACCGGTCGGCCAAGAAGCCCGCGCAGGGGGTGGTCCGGCAGTTCAGCCAGACCGACACCGCGTATCAGGAGACCGAGAAGCTGCTGAAGGACCCGCGGGCGAAGAAGTTCACCACGGTGACCGGCGGGCTCGGCGTGCCCCCGGTCGACGTGCCGGTCTCCGGCCTCGAACGCTGGGAGGGCAAGGCGCTGATCTGGGTCGCGGCCATCGGCCGCGGCTTCGTGTCCACCATGACCTGGGTGCTGGGGATCGCGGGGGCGCTGGGGGTGCTGCGGCTGCTGATGCTCGTGCTGTTCGCCCGCACCCATGTCCGGCGGCTCACCCGCTTCCGGCCCGGGAAGCAGGTCAACGAGCCGGTGACGGTGCTCATCCCCGCGTACAACGAGGAGGCGGGCATCGAGGCCACCATCCGTTCGCTGCTCGCCTCCACCCATCAGCGCCTGCAGATCGTCGTGATCGACGACGGCTCGACGGACCGTACGGCCGATATCGCCGCGAGCGTCAACGACCCCCGGGTGCTGGTGGTCCGCCAGCCCAACGCGGGCAAGGCCGCCGCCCTCAACACCGGGCTCGCCCACACCCGGCACGACATCGTGGTGATGGTCGACGCCGACACCGTCTTCGAACCGGACGCCGTCCACCAGCTCATCCAGCCCCTCGCCCACCCGGCCATCGGCGCGGTCAGCGGAAACACCAAGGTCGGCAACCGGCGCAGCCTGCTGGGCCGGTGGCAGCACCTGGAGTACGTCTTCGGCTTCAACCTCGACCGGCGGATGTTCGAGGTGCTGGAGTGCATGCCGACCGTGCCCGGCGCCATCGGGGCCTTCCGGCGGGACGCGCTGATGGGCGTCGGCGGCGTCAGCGAGGACACCCTCGCCGAGGACACCGACCTGACCATGGCGCTATGGCGGGCGGGCTGGCGGGTGGTGTACGAGGAGACCGCCGTCGCCTGGACCGAGGTGCCCACCTCCCTGCGCCAGCTCTGGCGCCAGCGCTACCGCTGGGGATACGGCACCCTCCAGGCCATGTGGAAACACCGCCGCGCGGTGGTCTCCCTGGGCTCGGTGGGACGGTTCGGCCGCCGGGGGCTCAGCTATCTCACGCTCTTCCAGGTGCTGCTGCCGCTGCTGGCGCCCGTGATCGACCTCTTCGCGCTGTACGGTGCGCTCTTCCTGGACCCGGGGCAGGCGGCCGGGGTGTGGTTCGGCTATCTCGCGATCCAGATGGTCTGCGCCGGATACGCGCTGCGGCTGGACGGTGAGCGGATGCGGGCGCTGTGGTCGCTGCCGTTCCAGCTCTTCGTCTACCGGCAGTTGATGTATCTGGTGGTCATCCAGTCCGTGGTCGCCCTCCTGCTCGGGACGCGGCTGCGGTGGCACCGCATCCAGCGCTCGGGAACGGCCGCCCAGGCGCTGGGCGAGGCGCCCGCGTACCGGAGCCTGACGTCGAAGTGACGTACGGCGACCGGGTCCGCGTTCAACGCGGCACCGAAGTTGTCATAGCTCTATGAACCGACGGCGGGCCCCTCCGGCCGGTGGGCAGACTGCGCCCATGAGCGATCGGTTGGACGGGTGGGCCGCCGCGAACCGGCCGTCGGGGCGGGCCTGGGACATCTCCACGGCGGAGACGCAGAGCATCCCCGTGCAGGGGACCCCCGTGCAGGGGACCACCCAGGGCATGCCCGCGCAGGGAACCCCAGGCGTCCCGACGAAACCCGCCCCGTACCGCAGGGGCGAGGAGACCCTGGCCACCCCCGCATTCACCCCCACCACGCCCGAACCCAACCCCACCCCCACTCCCACCGTCCGGCGCCGCGCCCCCAAGGAGCCGCTCAGCCGGCGCCGCCGGATCACCCGGCTGGCCATCGTGACCGTCTCCGCGCTGCTCCTCGCCTCCGGCGGCGCCTACGTCTGGGCCGACACCCAGCTCAACCGCGAGGTCGACCTCGGCAAATCACCGGACCGCCCACCGCCGGGCAAGGGCACCAACTACCTCATCGTGGGCTCCGACAGCCGGGAGGGCCTCTCCGAGCAGGCCAGGAAGAACCTGCGCACCGGCTCGGCCGAGGGCCGCCGCACCGACTCGATGATGGTGCTGCACACCGGCTCCAACGGCACCACGATGATGAGCCTGCCGCGTGACTCCTGGGTGACCGTCCCGGGGTTCCTCCGCCCCGACACCGGCAGGACCTTCGCCCCGTCCCGGAACAAGCTGAACGCGGCGTACTCGATGGGCGGCCCCGATCTCCTCGTCTCGACCATCGAGCGCAACACGGGGCTGCGCATCGACCACTACGCGGAGATCGGCTTCTCCGGATTCGTGGACGTGGTGGACGCGGTCGGCGGCGTACGGATGTGCGTGGACCGCGACATCAAGGACCCCAAATCCGGGCTGGATCTGCAGAAGGGCTGCCACACCCTCGACGGCGCCGAGGCCCTCGCCTTCGTCCGCCAGCGCAAGCAGGAGGCCAAGGGCGACCTGGGCCGCACCCAGAACCAGCAGAAGTTCCTGGCCGCCCTCGCCGACAAGGCCGCCACACCGGGCGTCCTGGCCAACCCGTTCGCGGCCTTCCCGACCGTGCGCGCGGGGCTGGACACGCTCATCGTGGACAAGGACATGGGCCTGCGGAACCTGATGTCCCTGTTCGAGGCGATGAAGGGCGTCACCTCGGGCAACGGCAGGCAGCTCAACGTCCCGGTGTCCAACACCAACCTCCGGACCTCCAAGGGCAGCGCCGTGCAGTGGAACGTGACGCAGGCGAGGCGCCTCTTCGACCAGCTACGGAACGACCAGCCGGTGACGATCGCCCCGCGGAGGCCCTAAGGCGAGCCCGTGAGCCCATCCCCTAGGTCGAGCGAACCACGCACGCGTCTTCCCCAACGCGAGCCGCAACCGGTTTCATGGACGGCACGCTGATCGACTGCGCTCGCAAGCGCGCGAGGAGGTCCGAGGTTGTCCACGCTCTCCGCCCGCCCCGCCCGCCCATGGCCCGGCTCCGCCACATCCCGCCCGCGCCCCCGCTGGTCCCCGAGCCGACGCCGCCGACTGGCCGCCGACGCCGCGCTGCTGCTCATCGCGGCCGCGTTTCTGCTCCCGCTCGCCTGGCTGGTCCTGGCCTCCGTCGACAGCGACGCCACCCTCCGGGTCTCGGCGCCCGGCTCGCCCACGCTGGACAACTTCTCGGCGGTGTGGACAGACGAGATCACCTTCACGCCGATGCTCAACAGCCTGCTCCTGTGCGGCGGCGCCACCATCCTCACCGTCGCCTGCGCCGCGCTGGCCGCCTATCCCCTCTCCCGCTTCCGCTCCCGCGTCGTACGCCCGTATCTGCTGACGGTGCTCTTCACCACCTGTCTGCCGATCACCGCGATCATGGTTCCGGTCTACGGACTCTTCGTCCAGGTGGACCTCATCGACACCATGTCCGGCACGGCGCTCTTCCTCGCCGCCTCCCAACTCCCCTTCGCCGTCTGGCTGATGAAGAACTTCATGGACGGCGTGCCGGTGATCCTGGAAGAGGCCGCCTGGACCGACGGCGCGTCCTGGCTGCAGAGCCTGACCCGGGTGATCCTGCCGCTGATGGGCCCGGGCATCACGGTGGTCATGATCTACAGCTTCATCATGATGTGGGGCAACTTCTTCGTCCCCTTCATGCTCCTGCTCTCCCCCGAACAACTCCCCGCGTCCGTCTCGATCTTCACCTTCTTCGGCAACTACGGCCAGGTCGTCTACGGCCAGCTGGCCGCCTTCTCGATCCTCTACTCGACGCCCGTGCTCCTGCTCTACGTCCTGATCTCCCGCCGCCTGGGCGGCGGCTTCGCCCTGGGCGGCGCCGTCAAGGGATGACGGCGGCGCCGCGGCTACGGGGGTGCCCGGCGGTACTGTCTTCCCCTCCCCGCCCCTTCCCGATACCAGAGGCTCCGCCCCTGGACCCCAGGGGCGGAGCCCCGCCACGCGGCGGAGTCGCCGTATCGATGCCCCGGCAGGGGCGGGGAGGCGAAATGCCCGCCCGCCCGCTCCCATTGCCGGGAGCTGAGGCAGAGCCCCAGGCACGGGAAAAGGCGACGAAGCGACCCCAGCAGCGGAGCCCCACCACGCGACGGAACCGCCATATCGATGACCCCGCAAGGAGCGGGGAGGCCAGATGCCCGCCCGCTCCCATTACCGGAAGCTGGGGCAGAGCCCCAGGCACGGGAAAAGGCGGCGAAGCGACCCCAGCAGCGGAGCCCCACCACGCGACGGAGCCGCCGTATCGATGCCCCGGCAGGGGGCGGGGAGGCGAGATGCCCGCCCGCCCAATCCCGCTACCGGGGGGCTGGGGCAGAGCCCCAGTTACGGGAAGGGGCGGGGAGGGGAACAGCCCGCCGCAGGCGGCACAGTCCGGCCGGACATCCCCGGTTCGTCGGCCCGTGGTTCAGCCCTTGGGCAGGCTCGGCGCCGCGCAGCCATGGTGGGTGGCCGAAGCGGCGGCGAAAGCCGCCAGCGCGGCGCGTTCGTAGGCGAGGTCGGGGCGGCGGCGGGTTTCGCCGTCGGCGTCGGCGGCGCGGATGAGGTAGAGGGCGGACTCGGCGCCGCGCGGGCAGGTGGCGCCGGCCCAGTAGGCGCTCTGGCCGAGCCGACCGGCGGGCTTCTCGGCGGGGGTCACGTTCTCGTAGTCGTAGTCCCGGGTGTACTGGGAGCGGGCGTCCTCCGCGTACGGGCCGTAGTACGCCTCAAGACGGTAGAGCGGTGAGCCGTCCCGCGTGCCGAGGACGCAGCTCTCGCGCGGTGCGCGGTCGCGGGCGGTCTCGCGGGCCGTGGAGACGGCGGAGCGGGAGGCCGTGGGGACGGCCGCGCAGGTGCCCTTGGCGCCGAGCAGCGGTTCGTACTCGTCCTCGTTCACCGGCAGGCCGACCGTACGGACGGGTGTGCCCAGGCGGGCGCCGCAGCCCCAGTGATCGTTGGCCGCCTCGGCGGTGGCGGTGGCGGTGCGGACGAAGTCGGGGCGGGTGGCGGGGTCGTCGAGGGTGGGGGCGCCGCGCAGCGCGGTCTCGACGGTGATCAGCAGGCTGTCGCCGCGCCGGGCGCAGTCGAGCAGGACTGCGGTGGTGGCCGTACCGTCCTCGGCGTCGCCGAGCCGTGCGGTGTCGGTGGCGAAGAGGCCGGACCAGCCGTGGCCGAGGGGGACGGGAAGCGTGTGGCTCGCGGGTAGGGCGGCGTAGAGCTCGCCGTATCCGTACTCGGCGCGGGGGCGGGGCGAGCCTGCGATGGTGACGGCGATGTGGCCGGTGCCCTCGGCGGCGATCCGGCAGCGGACGGACAGGTTGTTGGCCCGCTTGCCGCCGCTTTTGGCTGTCCTGTCGCCGCTTTTGGCGGCCTTGTCGCCGAAGGCGCCCTCGGTGCGGTTGGTCACGTCCAGTGCGGCGTCCTCGCCGAGCACCGTGCGGACCTCGCCGACCGGAAGCACCCCGTCGCAGGCCCCGTCCAGCGCCCGGTCCTCGCTGCCCGCGAACCAGAGGATCGCTCCGGTGAGGACGGCCAGCGCCACCGCGACGGCCGCCAGGGCCCGGACCCGGCGCCGGGTGAGTGTGGGTCGGGTCAGTGCCACTGCTCCACCTCCCCGAGCACCTTGGTGTCACGGCAGTCCGCCGACGCGGGCCAGCCGTCCTCGGCGTCGAGATAGCGGTCCAGGACCGTACGGGCGGTGGCGGAGAGCCTGGTGCGGTCCTTGCCGCTGATGACGGCGGTCTCACCGTCCCCGAGCTGGATCTCGGGGAGGACGGCGACCCGGTGGTAGGTGCTGCGGCCGCCGCACACCGACCTTGCCCACAGGGCGAGTTGGGGCCGCCCGGCGTAGGAGGAAACGCGGTCCTCCTGCCGCAGCACACCACGATCGGCGTCCGCCTCGGAGCCCGCCTCGGAGTTCGCCTCGGAACCGGCCTCCGAGGGGCTTTCGCCGTCCTGCGCTCCCCACCCGGGCACATGACCCTCGCGTTCGTAGGAGTCGTAGGCGGACCGGCCGAGGACGCCCGACCAGCTCGCCGCCTCGACCTCGGTGACCTGCCACTCCTTCGGGCGCGGGCGCCGGCCGGCGTTCTTCTCCGCGTCCCATTCCCCGGCGCAGGCGCTCAGGCCGGTGGATTCCTGCAGATCGCCGAGGGTGGTCCAGGTGCCGGAGGCGATGCCAGGGAGCGAGGCGTCGTCGATCCACGCGCATTTGCGCAGCGCCCGGCCGGGCGCGCCATGGGTCTCGTCCGTGTCCACCACGGTTTTCGGCATCGTGAGCGGACCGGAGCCGCAGTGCTGGGCCTTGGTGAGGACGTTGGCGACCTGCACGGCGGTACGGAAGCCGAGGAGCGCGGTGGCGCGGTCCGGCTTGCCGCTCCGCGACGTCGCCTCGTCGGCGTCGTCTGCCTCGTCGGCGTCGTCTGCCGCGTCGGTCTCGTCGGCCTCGTCCACCCCGTCAGTCCCGTCGGCCCCGTCCGTCACCCGGGCCGTCACATACAGATCGGTCGTGGGCCGGACCCGGCCGCCGAGCCCGCCCAGGCAGTCGGTCACCAGCCAGGCTCCCCGCTTCCCGTACTGGCCGGTGGTGCCCGGTGCCACGAAGGTGCCGTGGCCACCGGCCGGTTCCAGGAGGTCCCGGGTCTCGACGGCCTGGGGGACATCGGACACCAGCGCCTCGGCATGGACCGTGACCCCGTAGCCGTCTCCCCACGACAGCGAGCAGTCCAGCAACGAACGGCTCTCCTGCCCCGGGGCGAGCATCGTGCCGTGCTCTCTGAGCTTGCCCGGCCGCTCGTCCCGCACCAGCCGTTCGAGGTCCCCGTACGGCAGGGTGCCGTCACACGCCTTCCTCAACTGGGCCTGGTTGGCGGCGAGATGGCCGCCGCCGCTGTCCCGGGTCGCGAGGACGGTTCCCCCGATCCCCACCACCGCCATCAGTACGACGAGGGGCGTGCGGCGCTGCCACACACGGCCCCATAAACCACGCATCCCGCCCTTAACTCCTTACATCCCCTGACCAGTTCCCCCTTGATCAGGCGGGGACAGTATCAGAGGGGCGGGAGCACGGCGGCGGCGCGGCTATCCCTTCGCGCCGGAGGACTCTCCCTTCGCCTCGGAGGGCTTCTCCTTCGCCCCCGAGGGCTCCTCCTTCGCCCCCGAGCCCACCGGGTCGAAGCGGAAGACCTGTCCCGGGGCACCGGACCGGCACGGCAGTTGGACCACATGGGCCCAGCGCCGGGTCGTGCCGTCGGGCAGCCCCAGACACTGGCCGGTGTGCGCGGGTCTCAGCCGGAATCCCTTGGTGGGCCGGTCGACGGCCTCCAGCCGGAACTCCTCGCCCGCTCCCCGGCTCTCGCAGTAGTCGTCGCCCAACCAGGCGCCCTCGGCCTTGCTCTGGCCCATGATTCCGGTGCAGCCCGGGCCGTGCTCGGGTGGAGGGTGGCGATCCGCCACAGCCCGTCGTCCAGGCGCTTGAGCGAGAACGAGGGGAAGACGTCCGCGCACGGCACCTGATAGACCCAGGCGGTCTTGTCCTGGGGACGTTCGGACAGACACAGCGAGGAGTGGACGGCCCGGATCCGGTACTTCCCGGGCGCGGGCGCCGGGCCGTCCGAGGAGACCGCCGCGGACCCGCCCTTCCTGTCCGGTCCGTCGCCCTCGCCGCGCCCGTCGTCGTGCGCCCGCCAGACGAGCACGGCCGCCGTCGCGGCCACGGCGACCGTCAGCGCGAGCGCGCCGCTCAGCATCGGCGTACGAGAGCGCCGGGCGGCCGCCTCGGGCGTACGGGAGGAGGAGGGCGCGGTCGGCGATGCGGGCTCGCCCTGGACGAAAGGCTCAAGTGGCTCGACCGGGGTGGCATCCGCCGCGGCCTCCCCGAGGAGACCCGCCCCCGGTTCGGCGGCGCGCGTCGCGAGGTCCTTACGGACGGCCAGCCAGACGGTGAGCTCCGCGGGCCCCACGCCACAGGCCCGTACGAAGGCCGCGACCAGCTCCTCGCGGGGCAGCGTGGTGCGCCCGAGCATATTGGCGATCGTGCTGCGCGGCAGTATGTCCCCGACCGCGTCGGCCCGTGCGGCCAACTCCCGGTAGGTCAGCCGGGACCAGTCCTTGAGCGACTGCAGCGCGGCGATGAACTCGCGGGCGCTCTGCGCCCGCCGTGGATCCGGAGCCCTGTCGGCATCGGCCATCTGCGGTTCTCTCCCCCGCCCCTGTGTCCCGGCCGTGTCCGGGACTGCTCCGGGGCATGTCCCGGACATGGGACAGCCTTGTTCACTCCGGGGGTTCGTTCAAGAGTGAACCTCGCCAACCACGCACGGCCGCGGCGGTGTTGATTTTCCACGGGGGGATGATCAAGACCGCTGCGGCCGACGAGAGAGCCAACGAGAGGCGGGAGCGGCCCAACGAGCGGGAGCCGGCGTCCAAACGATCGGGAGTGACCGCCCACCGATCGGGTGAGCGCCCCCAATCAGCAGAAGCAAGCACGCGCCTGACGGCTCAGAAGACCGACTCGGCCTCGTCCATCCGGTCGACCGGAACGGTCTTGAGCTCGGTGACCGCGTTGGCGATCGGCACCATGGTGATGTCCGTGCCGCGCAGCGCGGTCATCATGCCGAAGTCGCCGCGGTGCGCCGCCTCGACGGCGTGCCAGCCGAAGCGGGTGGCCAGTACGCGGTCGTACGCGGTGGGCGTGCCGCCGCGCTGCACATGGCCCAGGATGACCGGGCGGGCCTCCTTGCCCAGGCGCCGCTCCAGCTCGGCCGCGAGGCGGTTGCCGATACCGGTGAATCGCTCATGGCCGTACTGGTCGATCGCGCCCTTCTGGTACTCCATGGAGCCCTCGGCCGGGTGCGCGCCCTCGGCGACGCAGATGACCGCGAACTTCTTGCCGCGCGAGAACCGCTCCTCGACCATCTTCACCAGCCCGTCGACCTCGAAGGGCCGCTCCGGCAGGCAGATGCCGTGGGCGCCGCCGGCCATCCCGGACTCCAGTGCGATCCAGCCCGCGTGGCGCCCCATGACCTCGACGACCATGACCCGCTGATGTGATTCGGCGGTGGTCTTCAGCCGGTCCATGGCCTCGGTGGCGACGCCTACGGCGGTGTCGAAGCCGAAGGTGCGGTCGGTGGAGGAGATGTCGTTGTCGATCGTCTTCGGGACGCCGACGATCGGCAGGCCCGCGTCGGAGAGCATCCGCGCGGCGGTCAGGGTGCCCTCGCCGCCGATCGGGATCAGCACATCTATCCCGTAGTCACGCGCGTGGTCCTTCGAGGTCTCGCACGCCTCGCGCAGCCGGGCGCGCTCCAGCCGGGAGGAGCCGAGGATGGTGCCACCGCGGGCGAGGATGCCACTGACGGCGTCGAGGTCCAGCTTGCGGTGACGGCCGTCGAGGAGCCCCTTGAAGCCGTCCTCGAACCCGATCACCTCGTCTCCGTGGCCGGCGACCGCGCGGTGCACCACCGACCGGATCACAGCGTTGAGGCCGGGGCAGTCGCCGCCTGCGGTGAGAACTCCGATGCGCATCGTGCTGTGTCTCCTGCTCCCTACGGGTAGATGTGAGCCAGTCCGATTGTTTCATGGGCGGGGTAGTGCTGTATCCCCCGAGCGGCCAGCGCCTTAATCACGGTCGCAGGTATTGTCAAGAGGACCGGGCCGTTCAATGTGGCCAATTCGTGTCCCATGGGCGCACAAACGGAAAACACCCAAGAACGCCAGAGGAACGGAGAGTGCGCGTGACACGCAGCGTGTACGTGACCGGAGTCGAGCGTGGCGACGGACGCCAGGTCGTGGAGCTGGGGGTGATGGAGCTCCTGACCCGTCATGTCGACCGGGTCGGAGTCTTCCGCCCCCTGGTGCACGACGACCCCGATCGCCTCTTCGACCTGCTGCGGGCGCGCTACCGGCTCAGCCAGTCGCCGGAGTCGGTCTTCGGCATGACGTATCACGAGGCGGCCACGCTCCAGGCCGAGCGGGGCGCCGACGAGCTGGTCTCGCAGCTCGTCGGCCGCTTCCACGAGGTCGCCGACGCGTATGACTACGTCCTGGTGCTGGGCAGCGACTACGCGGCCACCAGCCTCCCCGACGAGCTGGGGCTGAACGCACGGCTCGCCAATGAGTTCGGCGCCTCGGTGATCACGGTCGTCGGCGGGCAGCGGCAGACCGCCGAGTCGGCCGGCGCCGAGGCCCACAACGCCTACCGCGCCTATGAGGCGCAGGGCTGCGATGTGGTCGCGGTGGTCGTCAACCGGGTGGTGCCCGGGGACCGCGAGGCCATCGCCGAGCGGCTGGCCGCCAAGCTGCCGGTCCCCAGCTATGTGCTGCCCGAGGACCCGTCGCTGTCGGCGCCCACCGTCTCCCAGATCGTCCGCACGCTGGGCGCGGAGGTGCTGCTCGGCGATCAGACCGGGCTCTCCCGGGATGTGCGGGACTTCGTCTTCGGCGGCGCGATGCTGCCGAGCTTCCTGCCCGCGCTGACCGAGGGCTGTCTGGTGGTGACGCCCGGGGACCGCGCGGACCTGATCGTGGGCGCGCTGGCCGCGCACAGCGCCGGCTCCCCGCCGATCGCCGGGGTGCTGCTCACCCTGGACGAGCGGCCGGGCCCGGACATCCTGGCGCTGGCCTCGCGGCTGGCCCCGGGGACCCCGGTGGTGTCGGTGGCGGGCGGGTCCTTCCCGACGGCGGCCGAGCTGTTCGCCATCGAGGGCAAGCTCACGGCGAGCGCGCCGCGCAAGGCGGAGACGGCGCTCGGCCTCTTCGAGCGGCATGTGGACACCGCCGCGCTGACCGAGCGCATCTCGGTGGGCCGCTCGGCCCGGGTCACCCCGATGATGTTCGAGCGCGAGCTGATCGAGCGGTCCCGGTCCCGTCGCCGCCGGGTGGTGCTGCCCGAGGGCGCGGAGGAGCGGGTGCTGCGCGCCGCCGACGTACTGCTCCGCCGTGATGTGTGCGATCTCACACTGCTGGGCGAGGAGGACGCGATCCGCAAGCGCGCGGCCGAGCTCGGCATCCAGCTCGCCGAGGCGCAGATCGTCGATCCGCAGACCTCCCCGCTGCGCGAGCGCTTCGCCGAGGGGTACGCGAAGCTGCGCGCCCACAAGGGCGTCTCCTACGAGCTGGCGTACGACGTGGTGGCCGACGTCTCCTACTTCGGCACCCTGATGGTCCAGGAGGGCCTGGCCGACGGCATGGTCTCGGGCGCGGTGCACTCCACCGCCGCCACCATCCGGCCCGCCTTCGAGATCATCAAGACCGCCCCGGGCGCCGAGATCGTCTCCTCGGTCTTCTTCATGTGCCTGGCCGACCGGGTGCTGGTCTACGGCGACTGCGCGGTCAACCCCGACCCGGACGCCGAGCAGCTCGCGGACATCGCCATCCAGTCGGCGACGACGGCGGCCCGGTTCGGGGTGGAGCCGAGGATCGCGATGCTGTCGTACTCCACCGGCACTTCCGGCTCCGGCGCGGATGTGGACAAGGTCCGCAAGGCGACCGAGCTGGTCCGCGAGCGCCGCCCCGATCTGCTGGTCGAGGGCCCGATCCAGTACGACGCGGCGGTGGACGCCGCGGTCGCGGCGACCAAGCTGCCCGACTCCGAGGTGGCGGGCAACGCCACCGTGCTGATCTTCCCGGACCTGAACACCGGCAACAACACCTACAAGGCCGTGCAGCGCTCGGCGGGCGCCGTCGCGGTCGGCCCGGTGCTGCAGGGTCTGCGCAAGCCGGTGAACGACCTGTCCCGCGGGGCACTCGTCCAGGACATCGTCAACACCGTCTCGATCACCGCCATCCAGGCCCAGTCCCCGGCATCCCCCACAGAGAAGGCCCAGTCCGCGTGAACGGCTCCTGCGTCCTCGTCCTCAACTCCGGCTCCTCGTCCGTGAAGTACCAGCTTCTGGACATGGCCGACGGCTCCCGGCCCGCCTCCGGCATCGTGGAGCGGATCGGTGAGGGTCCCGTCGCCGACCACGCGGCGGCCCTCAAGCAGGTCGCCGACGAACTGGCCGCCCAGGGCCTGGGCCTCGACTCGCCCGAGCTGGCGGCGGTCGGCCACCGGGTGGTGCACGGCGGCACCCGGTTCACCGAGCCGACCCTGATCACCGACGAGGTGGTCGAGGAGATCGCGAAGCTGATCCCGCTGGCCCCGCTGCACAACCCGGCCAACGTCACCGGGATCAAGGTGGCCCGCGCGCTGCGCCCGGACCTGCCGCAGGTCGCGGTCTTCGACACCGCGTTCCACTCGACCATCCCGGAGGCGGCGGCGCGCTACGCGATCGACGTGGACACCGCCGACCGCTGGGGGGTGCGGCGCTACGGCTTCCACGGCACCTCGCACGCGTATGTCTCCCGGGCCACCGCCGCCCTGCTGGGCAAGGACCCGGCGGAGGTCAACACGATCGTGCTGCACCTGGGCAACGGGGCCAGCGCCTCGGCGGTGCGCGGCGGCGTCTGCGTGGAGACCTCGATGGGGCTGACCCCGTTGGAGGGCCTGGTGATGGGTACCCGCTCGGGGGACATCGACCCGGCGGCGATCTTCCATCTGTCCCGGGTGGGCGGCATGTCGACCGATGAGATCGACACGCTGCTCAACAAGCGCAGTGGGCTGGCCGGGCTGTGCGGGGACAACGACATGCGTGAGATCGGCCGCCGGATGGGCGAGGGCGATCAGGCCGCGCAGCTCGCCTTCGACATCTACATCCACCGACTGCGGAAGTATGTGGGCGCGTACACCGCGGTACTCGGGCGGGTGGACGCCATCGCGTTCACCGCCGGTGTGGGGGAGAACTCCGCGGCGGTACGGGAGGCGGCGATGCGCGACCTCACCGCGTTCGGCATCGAGGTGGACGGCGTCCGCAACGCGCTGCGCTCCGCCACGGCGCGGCTGATCTCCACGGAGTCCAGCCGGGTCGCGGTGGCCGTGGTGCCCACCGATGAGGAGCTGGAGATCGCCGGCCAGACGTTCGACCTGGTCAGCGCCTAGCCTCCGGTTCCGGCTCCGCTGTGCCCAAGACTGAAAAATTCCGCTCCGAAACAAACCGATAGGATCTGCCTCATGCGCCGTTCCAAAATCGTCTGCACTCTGGGCCCTGCTGTCGACTCCTACGATCAGCTGAAGTCCCTCATCGAGGCCGGGATGAACGTGGCCCGGTTCAACATGAGCCACGGAACCCACCCGGAGCATGAGGAGCGGTACCACCGCGTCCGCAAGGCATCCGAGGAGACCGGGCACGCGGTCGGCGTCCTCGCCGACCTCCAGGGCCCCAAGATCCGTCTGGAGACCTTCAAGGACGGCCCGGTGGAGCTGGTCCGCGGGGATGAGTTCATCATCACCACCGAGGACGTGGAGGGTGACCGCACCATCTGCGGCACCACCTACAAGGGGCTGCCGGGGGATGTGTCCAAGGGCGACCAGGTCCTGATCAACGACGGCAATGTCGAGTTGCGGGTCACCTCGGTCGAGGGCTCCCGGGTCCGGACCATCGTCATCGAGGGCGGGGTGATCTCCGACCACAAGGGGATCAACCTGCCGGGTGCGGCGGTCAATGTGCCCGCGCTGTCCGAGAAGGACGTCGAGGACCTGAAGTTCGCCCTGCGGATGGGGTGCGACATGGTCGCCCTGTCCTTCGTCCGGGACGCGTCCGACGTCCGGGACGTCCACCGCGTCATGGACGAGGTGGGCCGCCGGGTGCCGGTGATCGCCAAGGTGGAGAAGCCGCAGGCGGTCGCCAATATGACGGACGTCGTCGCGGCCTTCGACGGGGTCATGGTGGCCCGTGGTGACCTCGCGGTGGAGTATCCGCTGGAGAAGGTCCCGATGGTGCAGAAGCGGCTGATCGAGCTCTGCCGCCGCAACGCCAAGCCGGTGATCGTCGCGACCCAGATGATGGAGTCGATGATCACCAACTCCCGGCCGACCCGCGCCGAGGCGTCCGACGTGGCCAACGCGATCCTGGACGGCGCGGACGCGGTGATGCTCTCCGCCGAGTCCTCGGTCGGTTCGTACCCGATCGAGACGGTCAAGACGATGTCCCGGATCGTCCAGGCCGCCGAGCAGGAGCTGCTCTCGCGCGGTCTGCAGCCGCTGGTGCCCGGCAAGAAGCCGCGCACCCAGGGAGGTTCGGTGGCCCGCGCGGCGTGCGAGATCGCCGACTTCCTGGGCGCCAAGTCGCTGGTCGCCTTCACCCAGTCCGGTGACACCGCCCGCCGACTGTCCCGCTACCGCGCCCAGCAGCCGATCGTGGCCTTCACCACGGACCCGTCCACCCGCAACCAGCTCACGCTGAGCTGGGGCGTGGAGTCCTACGTGGTGCCGTACGTCGAGCACACCGACGCGATGGTCGACCTGGTCGACGCCGAGCTGCTGAAGCTGGGCCGCTACTCCGCGGGCGACACCATGATCATGACCGCCGGTTCGCCTCCCGGCGTCCCCGGCACCACCAACATGGTCCGGGTGCACCACCTGGGCGGCGCGAGCCGGTAGCGCGCCGAACGCGCCCGTGGGCACCGTCTCCGAGTGGAGGCGGTGCCCACGGTCGTTTCCCTCCCGGAGGAGGGGTGTGCGGCTCCCGAACGGGTCGGTGTTCTCGCGGGGTCACTCCCCGGTCTTGAACAGATGCATGCCCGGTACGGTCAGGTCGCCACCGAACTGGCCGGCCTGCGTGACCGTGACATCGGTGAAGAACACCTCGGGGATGTTGACCGGCGGCGGGCTCTTGGGGCTGAAGGTGATCGGGATGAGCCCCAGCAGGTTCCCCTTCAGCTCCTCGGTGTACATGGTCACCGTGCCGTTGCGAATGGTCGAGGTGGACCCTTCGCGCGCCTGCACATGGGTGGTGGTCCCGGCCGGGCCCACCACCAGCTGGTGCAGATCCTTGATGTCCACACCCGAGGCGGTGAACTTCAGGACCTTCTTGACCTGGCCGCCCTGCGTCTTGACCTCCACGATGCCCTTGTAGTCCAGGCCGTGCAGGCTCAGCAGGGTGCTCTTGAGGGTCCACGGGTCCTCGGGCAGCAGGCTCGAGGTCGGCTCGGTCTCGGCGTTCTCGTACGCGTCGGCGTCGAACTCGGGGCAGGGGAACGCCTCCTTGCCGTTCGCGTCCTTCGAGGCGGACGAGGAGGGCTTCGGAAGTGCCTTGTCCGCCTTGTCCTTGGCGTCCTCGACGGTCTTCCCCACCCCGTCCACGGTGTCCTCGACGCCCTTGCCCACCTTGTCCACCGTGTCCTTGACCGGATCGGTGAGCTTGTCGGAGCTCTGGGACTTCGACGGGGAGGGCGACGGCGACGAGCTGGGCTCCTCGCTCGACGAGGGGCTCGGCGAGGCGCTCGGCTCGGCCGACTCCTTGGCCTCCTCCTCGGGCGTCAGGATGTCGTGCAGCGCGTCCCCGAGACCCAGCGGGTCCAGGGGGTTCTTGGACTCCGACGGGCTCGGCGAGGCCGACGGCTCCTCGTCCCCGGCACCGGACGACGGCGCGGAGGAGGAACGGGACGGAGACGGCGTGGAGGTGGCCTTGTCGTCGTCCGAGCCCGCCTTGCCGTCCGAGGAGTCCTCAGAGTCCTTGGAACCGTCCTGGGAGCCCTTCTCGGGCGAACCCTTCGCGTCCTCGGCGCCCTTGGAGTCCTTGTCGGCCTTGTCTTCGGGCTGCGAATCCGAGGCGTCCTTGCCGCCCTTGGAGTCGTCCTTGTCCGCCTCGTCCGGCTGGGACACACACGGCCCGGCCTTGTACCGGTCCTCGGGCCGGGGGTTGGCCGAGGCGAGCTGCGGAGTGAGCCCCATGCCCATCAGCACGGCCGTCGGCATGGCGGCCAGCGCTATGGCCTTGCCGGCGGGCACCTGAAGGCGGGTGAGTACCGACTTCTTCGGTGCCGCGTGCCGCGGGCCCGTTCTGACCCGGCGCGGGATCACTCCCTCCGGCTGCTCGGGTCGGTCTTCACCCCGCACGGTGCCTCCCATTCCTGGCTTCCTGGTCCGGTGCGGACCCGGCCCCGGCCGGTTCCGGCACGTTGTCACCGTTCCCGTCGTCCTGCGGCGCCGCTCCCGGCCCTCGGCCGGCTGCGCGGAGGGAGTCTCACCCGGTGCCCAGGAGATGCTCATGCCGCCGCCGAACAGCGCGAGCAGGAATCCCATCAGGAAGCCGCCGAAGTTCGAAACGGGGATCGACACCAGGCCGAGCAGGATCGTGGCGACTCCGGCGAACACCCGCACCATGGGCTGGAACCACATGGTCAGGCCCAGGACCACCAACAGCACCCCGATGATCAGCGAGGCCGATCCGGCGGTGGTGGACATGTTGATGGTGAATCCGCCCGCGTTGACGTCGTTGTACGGGAAGTACATGATCGGCAGCCCCGCGAGCAGGCTCAACAGCCCGGCCCAGAACGGGCGCTGCCAGCGCCACGCCCTGAAGGACTCCCGCCAACGGCTGATACGGTCACTCGCCCCCGGCGACTCGGCACTCATCGAAAACAGCTCCCTGGGGCTGGCGATCGGTGTGATCGCGGTTGTTCTACAGCAGTACTAGCGTGGCGCATACGCGCTGCTGGTCGATGCCCGGGTGAGGGGCAGCGCCGCGGCCCCTCACCCTCAGCTCAACGGATCAGAAGCACTCGTTCTTGCCCTTGCTGACCTTCATCGAAAGGCCGGAGAGCTTGAACGTGCCCGCACTGGTCGCCCAGGCGGTCTGCTTCACACCGACCAGCGTCGCCGAATCCGACTGCTGGCCGAACGAACCGGGATCGGCCGCATCGCCCTTGTTGATGCCAGGACCCTTGTGCGCGTCACCCGCCGCCACACCGATGTCGATCCCACGGAACGTGGCGTCCGCGTTGAGCTGATCGAGATCGATGAAGAGGTTCTTGGCCTCGACCTGCTTGCTGCCGTTGCCTGCCGTCAGCTTCAGCGACACATCGCCGAAGACGGGAACCGGGATCACGACGGACTGGCACAGGCCCTTGAGCTTCGCGCTCTTGAACGCCGACACCGCGACGGGGATCTTCTTGCCCCCGTGCTGGGTGTCCAGCGCGCCGTACTGCGCGAACCCGGTGCCGTCGAGCCGGTCGACCGAGACCTTGAACTGCTGACCGGACACGTTGAACGAGGCCGCGAGCGCACCCTGGGACAGGGCGACGCCGATCGCGGCCGTGGCAGCAACGCTCGGCACCATGACAACGGCGAACCGCTTCCATCTGGTGCCGCCACGAGCCACGGACTCCATGACTTTCCTCCTTCTCGGACGTACATCTCCGGCCGGGGCGAACCCCGGACCTGGGATGGGAGAAGTGCTACGTCCTCGGGAAGGAGAGCGCCCACGTCTGACAGGCGCACACCGCACCCGCAACACCGGCGATCACCCCCGAGCGACAACCACTGGCCACGCAATCTCGCGCAACCTCCTGGACAGGCCCTGCCTTTTGGGCAGAGACCCCCCTGTCCACGGCCGACGCCACTGCCGCCGGCCTGCCCGGTGGGGACCCAACCACACCGACGCGCCGACCGGATGCCGAGCTACGGGGGGATGGACCGAGCTTGGCCGATCGTGGTCCATTCCCGGCCCAGGCACAAGGGGTTCGTTACTAGCGAGTAACGGACGGATAACCGAACCGCGGCAGGACGGTCGAGATCGGGCACGCAGGGTTGCCGGACCGTGACCGGAAAGAGAGGGAGATTTACTCCAAGACCGGACAAAGCCCGGCCCCGCATTTACTGGCAGTAACAGCGACCGCGTTTACCAAGTTTTGGTAAAGAGCGGCCGCTGTGTTGTTTGAGGAGCCCGAGGTCAGAACAGCACGCGCGCCAACGCGCTGCGCGCCGCCACCACTCGGGGATCCTCACCGCCAATCACCTCGAACAGACTCAGGAGATGAACGCGCGCCGCGTCCCGATCGTCCCCAGCGGTGCGACGCACTGTGTCCACCAACCGCCCGAAGGCGTCTTCCACATGACCGCCCACCAAGTCCAGGTCGGCCGCCGTGATCTGGGCCTTGGCATCCGCGGGGTTCTCCGCGGCCGCCTTGCGCGCCTGGGTGGCGTCCACTCCCTGAACGCGCTCCAGCAACTGGGCCTGGGCCAGGCCCAGCTTCGCCTCGTCGTTGGCCGGGTCGTCGGCGAGCACGCTCTGGTACGCCCGCACCGCACCGCCCAGGTCGCCGGCGTCCAGCGCCTGATGGGCCGCGCCGAGCGCGGTCTCCTGCGGCGACTCGGGGACCTCCGGGGCGGCCTCCTCGGCGCCCTCGTCCTGGGCGCCGGGTTCGACAGGTGTACCCACGATGCCGAACTGCTGCTCCGCCGCCTGGATCAGCTGGTCCAGCACCTGGCGGATCTGCGCCTCGGGCGCGGCACCCTGGAAGAGCGGCACCGGCTGGCCCGCGATCACCGCGAAGACCGCGGGGATGCCCTGCACGCCGAACTGCTGGAAGAGCATCTGGTTGGCGTCGACGTCGATCTTGGCGAGGACGAACTGCCCGGCGTACTCCGTCGCCAGCCGCTCCAGGATGGGACCGAGCTGCTTGCACGGCTCGCACCACTCGGCCCAGAAGTCGATGACGACCGGCACTTCGGTGGAGCGCTGCAGGACGTCCTGCTGAAAACCCGCTTCGTCGACATTGAAGATCAGACGGGCGGGCGCCGCGGCGCCCCCGGAGCGGGCCGCCTGGGCCCGCGCCTTCTCCGCCTTCTGCTTCGCTTCTCCGGCCGCCTTCACCGCGGCGAGGTCGACCACTCCACTCATGGACATGTTCCGTGGCTGCATGGTCCCATCCTCCCCTCTTCCCCGGTGAAGGGAAAAGCGCATCGGCCGATGGCCCGGCCGTGGCTCACCCTTACGCTACGAGCCGTAGCGTAACTCACCCGGGACGGTGTGCGGTACTGGCGGGTAGGGTGCCGCGCATGAGCCCGTCCGCACACCGCACCGGGCGCCCGCGCAGCGCCGAGGCCGACCGAGCCATCCTGGGCGCCACCCGTGCCGCCCTGGTGGAACTGGGCTGGGCGAAGCTGACGCTGGGCGATGTGGCGGCCCGCGCCGGGGTCGCCAAGACGACCCTCTACCGCCGCTGGGCGAGCAAGTGCGAGCTGGTGGTGGACGCGATCGCGGCGGTCTTCGACGAACACCTGGAGGCGACCGACCGCGGCAGTCTGCACGCCGATGTGGAGGCCGTGGTGATCCGGCTGGGGCACTGCTGGAGCGCCCCGAGACGGGCACCGCGCTGATGGCCGTCATCGCGGAGGCCATGCACGACGAGGCGCTGCGGTGCCGGGTACGCTCGGCGATCGTGGACCGGCAGAAGCGGCTGGTCATGGTCGGCCGGGAGCGCGCCCGGCTCCGCGGTGAGCTGCCGCGCGAGGAGGACCCGGAGGAGTCGGCCCGCCACGCGGACCTGATCTTCGACACGGTCGCCGGGGCGGTGCTCCACCGGCTGATGATCAGCGCGGAACCGGTGGACCCGCGGTGGGCGCGGGACTTCACCGACCTGCTGCTGTACGGACTGACCGGGGCGGATTCGGGTGGTGCCGCGGCCGGCCCCGCCCCGGACGTGGCTCAGAAGCCGGCCGGCTCCGTATAGATTCCCCACTCGTCGCGGAGGGCGTCGCAGATCTCGCCGAGGCTCGCCTCGGCGCGCACCGCCTTCAGCATCGGCTCGATCATGTTGGAGCCCTCGCGGGCGGCGGCGACCAGCGCCTTCAGCCCCTCGGCGATCTCACCCTCGTCCCGGCCGGCCTTACGGGCGCCCAGCACCCGCACCTGCTCGCGCTCGACCTCGTGGCTGACCCGCAGGATCTCCAGATCGCCGGTGACCGAGCCCTCGTGGCAGTTGACGCCGACGACCTTCTTGTCCCCCTTCTCCAGGGAGCGCTGGTAGCGGAAGGCGGATTCGGCGATCTCGCCGGTGAACCAGCCGTCCTCGATGCCCTGGAGGATGCCGGCGGTGATCGGCCACTGGGGCTGCTGCCCGTCCGGCACCGTGCGGCGGCCGCGCTCCTTGATCTGCTCGAAGATCTTCTCGGCGTCGGCCTCGATCCGGTCGGTCAGCGCCTCGATGTACCAGGAACCGCCCAGCGGATCGGCCACATTGAGGACCCCGGTCTCCTCCATCAGCACCTGCTGGGTGCGCAGGGCGATCTCGGCGGCCTGCTCACTGGGCAGGGCGAGGGTCTCGTCCAGGGCGTTGGTGTGCAGCGAGTTGGTGCCGCCGAGGACCGCGGCGAGGGCCTCCACCGCCGTCCGCACCACGTTGTTGTACGGCTGCTGGGCGGTGAGCGAGACCCCGGCGGTCTGGGTGTGGAACCGCAGCCACTGCGCCTTCTCGGTTTTCGCCCCGTAGACATCGCGCATCCAGCGGGCCCAGATCCGGCGGGCGGCGCGGAATTTGGCGATCTCCTCGAAGAAGTCGACGTGCGCGTCGAAGAAGAAGGACAGCCCGGGCGCGAAGGTGTCGACGTCCAGCCCGCGGGAGAGGCCGAGCTCCACATACCCGAAGCCGTCGGCGAGGGTGTACGCGAGCTCCTGCGCGGCCGTCGCCCCGGCCTCGCGGATGTGGTACCCGGAGACGGACAGCGGCTTGTACGCCGGGATGCCCTCGGAGCAGTACTCCATCAGGTCGCCGATCAGCTTCAGATGCGGCTCGGGCGGGAAGAGCCACTCCTTCTGCGCGATGTACTCCTTGAAGATGTCCGTCTGGAGGGTGCCGTTGAGCCGCGAGATGTCCACGCCCTGGCGCTCGGCGGCGACCAGGTACATACAGAAGACGGGGACGGCCGGACCGCTGATGGTCATCGAGGTGGTGACATCGCCGAGCGGGATGTCCTTGAAGAGGATCTCCATGTCGGCGGCGGAGTCGATGGCGACACCGCAGTGGCCGACCTCGCCGAGCGCGTGCGGATCGTCGGAGTCGCGGCCCATCAGGGTCGGCATGTCGAAGGCGACCGAGAGCCCGCCGCCGCCCGCCTTGAGGATCATCTTGTAGCGCTCATTGGTCTGCTCGGCATTGCCGAACCCCGCGAACTGGCGGATGGTCCAGGCCCGGCCCCGGTAGCCGGTGGCGTAGAGGCCACGGGTGTACGGGAACTCGCCGGGCCAGCCGATCCGCTCGAACCCCTCCACGGTGTCGCCCGGGGCGGGTCCGTAGACCGGCTCGACGGGGTCCCCGGACAGCGTGGAGCGCGTCCAATCCCTTGGGGGCTTCGCCCCCGAACCCCCGGCCGCGTCGCGCTTGTGTGCCGCGTCGTACCGGGCCTGCCACCGTCGGCGGCCCGCCTCAATGCCTTCGGCGTCCATGCTTCAAAAGTACTAGGACGTCCTAGTAATTGTCGACGCGAGACGCGCCGCAGTGGGCCGATCGGGGGTACTCCACGCCCCGTCCGCGCGCCTCGTCCGACCCCGGACGGGGCGCGCGGAAGGGACGCGCGGAAGGGCTACAAACCGCCGGTCAGACCTGCGCGGGCGCGGGCTCGGCGCCGCTGACCAGCGGCTCCACCTCGCGGGTGACCTTGCGCTCGACGAAGAACGCGGCCGTCGGGATGGTGCCCGCGACCAGGACCCACAGCAGCTTGCCGAACGGCCATTTGGCCTTGGAGCCGAGGTCGAAGGCGAAGACCAGGTAGATGATGTAGAGCACGCCGTGGATCTGGGAGACCACGAGCGTGAGGTCCTCGCCCGTGTCGAAGCCGTACTTGAACACCATGCAGGTGCAGAGCACGAGCAGCATCACTGCGGTGACGTAAGCCATGACCCGGTAGCGGGTCAGCACGCTGCGTTTCATGCCCTGAGCGTAACCGCCCGTTCCGGGGCGATCTTCGCCGCCCCCGGGTCTTGTTCAGCCGTCCTCGAAGTCCTCCGCGGCGACCCGCAGCGGGCGCAGCATCTCGAAGATCTTGCCGCAGTCCTCGGCGTCGTAGACCCCGAGCCCGAATTCCATCGCCATCAGATCGCGGGTGGCCGATTCGACCACCTCACGGCCCCGGTCGGTGATCGAGGCCAGGGTGCCGCGGCCGTCGTTGGGGTTCGGCCGCTTGTCGACCAGACCCGATTTGACCAGGCGGTCCACCGTATTGGTGACCGAGGTCGGGTGGACCATCAGCCGCTCGCCGATCTTGGACATCGGCAGCTCGCCGGATTTGGAGAAGGTGAGCAGCACCAGCGCCTCATAGCGGGCGAAGGTCAGTCCGTACGGTCTGACGACCGCGTCGACCTGGCTGAGCAGAATCTGGTGGGCCCGCATGATCGAGGTGATCGCGCCCATGGAGGGCACGGACCCCCACCGCTGCTTCCAGAGCTCATCGGCACGGGCGATGGGGTCGAACGACAGGCTGAGCGGCTTCGGCACACTACCGACCCTACCGGCCGGTCATATCGTGGTCAGCCCTATCTCACACTTCGGGCCGGGCGGGCCCGGGGACGGTGCGCCGCACCTCCAGCGCCACCAGCAGCGAGCACAGCGCCCCGCAGCCCCCCGCCGTCGCGGCGACCACATGGACCGGTACGAACTCGGCGACCGCGCCGGAGACCGCCATGCCAAGACCCTGCGCGGTCATCAGCCCGGCCGTCAGCACCGTCATCGCCCGGCCGCGCAGCTCGTCCGGTACGGCGGCGAGAAACCACTGGTCGAGGCCGAGGCTGTAGGCGATACCGCAGCCGGTCAGCATCTGCAGGGCCAGCGCCCAGCCGAATGACGGACGGACGGCGTACCCCAGGGCGGGCAGCATCGCCAGGACGCCGACCGGCAGCGTCAGCCGGGCCCGGGCGCGCGGTCCCAGCAGCGAGCCCACCAGCGCCTCGCTGGCGATCGCGCCGACCGGCATCCCGCACATCAGCAGCCCGAGCCCGACCGAGCCGAGTCCCAGCCCATCGGAGTACGGCGTCAGCAGGGCCTCCGGCATCACCACGAACATCGGCGGCACCCACGACAGCAGCATCAGCGCCCGGATCCTGCGGTCCGCGAACAGCCGCCGCATCCCGCTCAGCGAGTCCCCGAGCAGGGGGCACCTCCCAGCGGTAGCTGGGGGAGCCCCGCCGCCGGCCACCTGCCGCGCCGGGCGGCGGCGGGTGCCGAAGCGGAGCACCAGCGCCGAGCCGACGAGCGCCGCCGCCGTGAGCGCCAGCGCGGCCCGCGGCGAGACGGCGGCCAGCAGCAGCCCGCCGACCCCGAACCCGGCGAGCTGCGCGGTCTGGGCGGTGATCCGGATGACCGAGCGGCCGAGGACGAAGGCGTCGCCCTCGCCGAGGATGTCGCCGAGCGTCGCCGACCGGGTCCCGCTGAACACCGGCGAGATCGCGGCGGGCACACAGCGCAGCGCCAGCAGCGCGGCCACCGGCATCCCCGGCACCACCATGGCGGCCACGCATCCGGCGTGCACCAGATCGCAGACCACCAGCACCCGGCGGGCCGGGAAGCGGTCGGCGACGGAGGACAGCAGGGCGCCGCCGATCACATACGGCAGCATCGAGGTGGCGAACGTCAGGGCGCTGAGCAGCGGCGATCCGGTGAGCCGGAAGACGAGTACGGAGAGCGCGATCTGGCCGACCATCTCGCCGAGCATGGAGACCAGGTGCGCGGCGAAGACGGCCCGGAACTCCCGGACCGCGAACACCGCGCCATAGCCAACGCTCCCCGGACCCCGCGGCGGCCCCTGGTCGTCACCGGGCGCGAGCTCGGGTCGGGAGGCGTGCGCGTCGGGGCGCGACTCGAGAGGGTCCGTCGTACCGGGCCCGGAGGGCGTTGACATGCCGGAAGCGTGCCCGTACGGGCGGGGCGGGCTCTAGTGTTTCGGCCAGAGCCGAATCTTCGCGATCGGGGGGCGAGACCATGCCACTGCATATGCATTTCGGCGCCGCCGACCTGCTGCGCTGCCGGTTCGCGATCTCGCCGCTGTGCCAGACGCATGAGGCGGTGCGCACGCTGCGCCGGACCGAGCGGCACGGCTACCACCTGCCCTGGCTGCGGCGGGTGCGGGAGGCGGTGACCGGGCTCGATCTGTCGGAGCTGTGGCTGCTGATGCCCGGGCGGGGCGGCTACACACCGGACTTCCTGGGCCCGCCGCCGGAGGTGCCGTACGCGCCGTTCGAGGACGAGCTGGCCCGGATGCGGTCCACGGACCCCGCCGCCGCCCACCGGGAGCTGGTCCTCTCGCTGGCGTGCACCCCGGGGGCCGCCGAGTCCCCGCGGGGCCGGGCGATGCTGGCCGATCCGGCGCGGGCGGTCCAGCGGCTGGCCGATGTGACCGAACGGGCCTGGCGGGCCCTGGTCGCCCCGGACTGGCCCCGGCTGCGGGCCCTGCTGGAGGCCGATATCGGCTATCGCTCCCGGCAGTTGGCCGACGGCGGCCTGGAGCGGCTGTTCGCCGATCTGCGCCCCGCGCTGCGGTGGACCGACGGCACGCTCACCATCCGTACCTCCGCGCTCCCCGCCCGGACCCAGGACCTCGACGGCCGCGGGTTGCTGCTGATGCCCAGCGTCTTCGTCTGGCCGGATGTGGTGAGCGGCTTCGCCCCGCCGTGGCAGCCCACGGTGATCTATCCGGCGCGCGGCGTCGGCGGGCTGTGGCGGGAGCCGGACGCGGAGGGCAGGGACGCGCTCGTACGTCTCCTGGGCGCGGGTCGCGCCGCGGTCCTCTCCGCTCTGGAGGAACCCGCCTCCACCTCCGCGCTGGCCGCCCGCCTCGGCCTCGCGCCCTCGTCGGTCTCGGCGCATCTCGGGGTGCTGCGCGCCGCCGGACTGCTCAGCTCACGGCGCCAGGGCCATCAGGTGCTGTACGAGCGCACGCCGCTGGGCATGGCCCTGGTGGGCGGGGGCTGAGCGGCCCCGAGGCGGTCAGTCGGACAGATGGCGCTCGACCGTCTCGACCTTGGAGGTCAGACCGTCCGTGACGCCCGGGCGGATATCGGCCTTGAGGACCACCGAGACCCGGGGCGCCCGCGCCTCCACCACGGCGACGGCGCGCTTGACGACGTCCATGACCTCGTCCCACTCGCCCTCGATCGAGGTGAACATCGCGTCCGTACGGTTCGGCAGCCCCGACTCACGGACCACCCGCACCGCGTCGGCGACGTACTCCCCCACATCCTCGCCGACGCCCAGCGGCGTCACCGAAAAGGCGACGATCATGCGTTGACCACGCCCTCCTTACGGGCGCGGGCCGCGATCACACCGGCCTCGGTCTCCCGCTTGAGCTTGCGCTCGGCGAAGAAGCCGCCGGTGGGCAGGACGGAGAGGACGAAGTACAGGGCCGCGGTCTGCCACTTCCACTTGGCGCGGTTCCAGGCGTCCGCCCAGAAGACCACGTAGAGGATGAAGAGCACGCCGTGCACCATGCCCATCACCGGCACCGCGTTGAAGTCCGAGGTGCGCTTGAGCACCGAGCAGATGAGCAGCAGCAGGAACGACACGGCCTCGGGCGCGGAGACCAGGCGGAGCCGGCGCAGCGCGGTGGCGGTCTTGAAGTCCACGAGAGCACCTTCGTGTGAAGAGGGGTACGGCAGAACACAGACCGGCTTGTGAATCTGTGCACAAGCCTGCGCCCATTGTCGCAGCTTCGCGGGCGATCATGGCCCGGGGGGCACCCCATGCCCCCGGCGCTCCCTGTCCGCCGACGTCAGAGCCCGCTACCGTCGGCTCCGTGGCTCAGTTTCGGCTCCAGGGAAGCAGGGTGCTCGCGGTCGACCTGACCGGCGACTCCGTGAAGGCCAAGAACGGCGCGATGGTCGCCTACGAGGGGGATATGACCTTCAAGAAGAAGACCGGCGGCGGGGAGGGGCTGCGCGGGATGGTGACCCGGCGGCTCACCGGAGAGCAGATGGCGGTCATGGAGGTGAAGGGGCACGGTACGTGCTACTTCGCCGACCGGGCGAGCGAGATCAACCTGGTGTCGCTGCACGGCGAGAAGCTCTATGTGGAGTCCAGCAATCTGCTGTGCACGGACTCCGCGCTGCGCACCGGCGCCTCCTTCACCGGGCTGCGCGGCTCCGCACAGGGCAACGGCCTGTTCACCACGACCGTCGAGGGCACCGGCCAGGCCGCGCTCGTCTCGGCCGGCACGGCGATCGTGCTGCGCGTCACCCCGCAGACCCCGCTGCAGGTCGACCCGGGCGCGTACCTCGCCCACACCGGCGGCCTCAAGCAGCACTTCCAGACGGGGGTGAACTTCCGGGCGCTGATAGGCGAGAGCGGCGGGGAGTCCTTCCAGATCCGCTTCGAGGGCGACGGACTGGTCTACGTCCAGCCCAGCGAACGCAACACCATTGGAGGTGAGCTGTGAGCAGGGGGCACCTCCCAGCGGTAGCTGGGGGAGCACGCGCGGCCGCCGGGCCGCGGATGGCGACGGAACCCGCGCCTCTGCGCCGCGCGGGCGACGGTGCCCGCGGCGGAGCCGCTGATGTAACAAGTGGCCGCCGGCGCGGCGGGGCGAACAAAAGGGGCTCATGATGCCGTTCACCTTGCTCACCTCCCGCATGGTCGAGGCCCAGGTGCTGCCCGGGCAGACCCTGTTCAGCCAGCGCGGCGCGATGCTCGCGTACCGCGGGGACGTACGGTTCACCCCCAGCATCACCGGCGGGCAGCGCGGGGTGCGGGGGATGATCGGGCGGCGGATCGCCGACGAGGACACCCCGCTGATGACCGTCGAGGGCCAGGGCACGGTGATGTTCGGGCACGGCGGCCATCACGTCCAGGTGATCGACCTGGCCGGCGACACCCTCTATGTGGAGTCGGACCGGCTGCTGGCCTTCGACGGCTCGCTGCGCCAGGGCACGATGTTCATGGGCTCCCAGGGCGGCGTGATGGGCATGGTGCGCGGCCAGGTCACCGGACAGGGGCTGTTCACCACCACCCTGGAGGGGCACGGCTCCGCGGCGGTCATGGCGCACGGCGGGGTGCTGGAGCTGCCGATCGGCCCGGGACGTCCGGTGCATGTCGATCCGCAAGCCTATGTCGCCCACCGGGGTGATGTTCGCAATAAGCTCTCGACGGCGATCGGCTGGCGCGAAATGGTGGGCCGCGGCTCGGGGGAGGCGTTCCAACTGGAGCTGTCCGGCACCGGCATGGTCTATGTCCAGGCATCGGAGGAGAAGCTGTGAACAGCCCCGTCATCCACGACGCCTGGACGCTGCCCGTCGACGACAACATCAATCCGTACGCCTTCAGCGTGGACTTGAACGGCCAGTGGTTCCTGCAGAAGGGGAAGATGGTCGCCTACTACGGGCAGATCGACTTCCATGGCGTCGGCCTCGGCCACCTCGACCACCTCATCGCGTACAGCTTCCACTCCCCGCTGCACGCGGCGGACTGGGTGGTGGCCGAGGGCCAGGGAAAGATGGTGCTCGCCGACCGCGCCTTCGACGTCAACTCCTATGACCTGGACGACGGCAACCTCTCCATCCGGTCCGGCAATCTGCTGGCCTTCCAGCCGTCGCTGTCCCTGAAGCAGTCCATCGTCCCGGGCTTTCTCACCCTCATCGGCACCGGGAAGTTCGTGGCCGCGTCCAATGGGCCCGTGGTCTTCATGGAGCCGCCGATCCGGGTGGATCCGCAGGCACTGGTGGGCTGGGCGGACTGCCCGACGCCGTGCCACCACTACGACCACCAGTATCTGCGCGGCTTCCTCGGGGCCGTCAGGTCGCGCACGGGGATCGGGGGCGCGTCGGGCGAGGAGCACCAGTTCGAGTTCGTGGGCGCGGGGACCGTACTGCTGCAGTCCACGGAGCAAGTCGTCGCCGAGATATCGGTCGGCGAGACAGGGGGTACCGGTTCGTGAGCGCGAACATGCGGAGTGTAACGTCGAACAGGTGACCTCTAGCCCGATACATCCATTGGTTCGGAATTCAACTTCTATAGGTAGAATACATCCCATGGAGACCGAGAACGGCACGCGCTGGCTCAGCGATGAGGAACAGCGCGCGTGGCGCACCCACCTGGATGTCAGCCGGCTGCTGACCTACCAGCTCGAAAAAGACCTGCAGCCGTTCGGCCTGACCATGAACGACTACGAGATCCTGGTCAACCTCTCGGAGTCGGAGGACCGCCGGATGCGGATGAGCGATCTCGCCTCCGCGACCCTGCAGTCCAAGAGCCGGCTGTCCCACCAGATCACCCGGATGGAGAACGCCGGCCTGGTCCGCCGCGAGAACTGCGAATCCGACCGACGGGGGCTGTACGCCGTGCTGACCGAGCACGGCTGGGAAACCATGCGCAAGGTCGCACCCCACCATGTGGCGTCCGTGCGCAACCACTTCATCGATCTGCTCGCGCCGGAGGACCTCAAGGCGCTGTACGGATCGCTGGTGCCCGTCGCCGAGCATCTGCGCGCCCAGCGGGGCCGGGTCTAGGAGCCCGTAGGCAGCCGCAGCTCGAACAGGGCACCGCCCTCGGGTGCCGCCCCGACGGCCAGAGTGCCGCCGTGGCGCACCGCCACGTCCCGCGCGATGGCGAGGCCGAGCCCGGCCCCGCCATCGTCGCGGCTGCGGGCGTCGTCGAGCCGTACGAACCGCTCGAAGATCCGCTCCCGCTCGCCCTCGGGCACCCCCCGGCCGTCGTCCGCGACCTCCAGCACGGCCCACCGGCCCTCCTCGCGCACCGCCACCCGCACCCCGCCCCGGGCGTGCCGCTGCGCGTTGTCGACCAGATTGCCCAGCACCCGGGCCAACTGCCCGCGCGAGCCCGGCACCGCCACCGGCGCCACCTCCATACGCACCGGCACCCGGTCCCCCAGCCGCTGGGCCAGCTCCTCGCGCACCAGCGCGTCCAGCGCCACCGGCGCATGGGCGGGCCGCTCCCCCGCGTCCAGCCGGGCCAGCAGCAGCAGATCGGCCGCCAGCCGCTGCAGCCGCACCACGTCCTCCACCGCGCCGTCCAGATCCAGCAACTCCGGATGGGCGGCGCCCACCTCGAGCTGGGTGCGGAGCGAGGCCACCGGGGAGCGCAGCTCATGGGAGGCGTCCGCCACGAAGGCCCGCTGCCGCTCGACCGACGCCTGAAGCGCCGTGAGCGTCTCATTGGTGGTCCGGGCCAGCCGCGCCACCTCGTCGTACGACCCCGGTACGGGCACCCGCCGGGACAGATCCGTACTCGCCGTGATGGCGGCCATCTCCCGCCGGATGCCCTCCACGGGCCGCAGCGCGCGCCGGGTCACCAGCCAGGTCACCCCGGCCACGACCACCAGCAGCAGCGGCAGCCCGATCAGCATCGCCTCCCGCACGGTGCCCACCGCGCCCTGCTCGGTGGCCAGCGGGGCGCCCGCGTAGACCGTGACGTCCTCACCACGGGCGTCGGTGACCTCCAGGGCCGCCCAGCGGTACTCCGCGGTCTCGCCGTCGATCCGGGCCGTACCGGCGCTGTACTCCGGCCTCGAGGAGACCTCCCCCGCGCCGTCGTCGTCATGGTCCTCCCCGGCCGCCGCAACCGGCCGCACCGAGGAACTGCCGGTACCCGTCACGGCCTGGAGATCGTCACTGACCGCGCGCACCCGGTGGTCCTCGTCCACGATCTGCACCGGGGTGTCGTCCTCCAGGTCCAGCTCCCGGTACGCCACCCCACCGGCGACCTTCGAGGCGACCGCCCGGGCAGCGGCCGCCGCATCCACCTCGGCCCGGTCCGCCAGATTGCTCCGCAACACCCCGAGCACCGCGAGCCCCGCGGCCACCAGCGCCACCGCGACCACCACGGTCGCCCCCAGCGCGGCCCGCGCCCGTACGGAACCGAAGACCTTACCCACGGAGCCGGTACCCCGCTCCCCGCACGGTCTCGATCAACCCGGCGCCCAGCTTCCGGCGCAGCGCGCTGATGTACACCTCGACGATGTTGGGGTCGCCGTCGTACGCGAAGTCCCAGACGTGCTCCAGGATCTCGGCCTTGGAGACCACGTCCCCGGGCCGCAATGCCAGCTGCTCCAGTACGGAGAACTCCTTGGCGGTCAGCGCGATCTCACCCCCACCCCGCTCCACCCGGCGCGCACCCCGGTCCACCGACAGCTCCCCGACCCGCACCACCGGCGAGGCCCCGGCCCCCCGCCGCCGCAGCAACGCCCGCACCCGGGCCACCAGCACCACATACGAGAACGGCTTGGTCAGATAGTCGTCTGCGCCGGTATCGAGCCCCTCGGCCTCGTCGTACTCGCCGTCCTTGGCGGTGAGCATCAGGATCGGCACATCGCTCCCGGCCGCCCGGAGCGCCCCGCACACGTGGTAGCCGTTCATCCCCGGCAGCATGATGTCGAGAACGATCAGGTCGTAGTCGCCCTCCCGCGCACGGTGCAGCCCCTCGCGCCCGTCGTGGACGACATCCACGGCGAACCCCTCGGCCCGCAACCCCTTGGCCAGCGACAGGGCCAGCCGCCGCTCGTCCTCCACGATCAGCAAACGCATACCGACCAGCCTCCCAAAGCGAACCTGAAGATCTCTTCAGGTGGCTTCAGCTCAGCTTCAGCATCACTCCCCGATGGTGGTTGACGTCCGAACACGACCCGGGGAGGAACCCTCATGAAGCGCAACATCGTCATCGCATCGGTCACCGCGGCCGCCCTGCTCACGGGCGGCACGGCGGTCGCCGTGGCGAGCACCACCGGGGCGCCGACCACCCACCCGACCAAGGCGTCCGGGACCACCGCCCGCACGTCCTTCTCCGAAGCCGCCCAGACCGCGCTCAAGGCCGTCCCGGGCACGCTGGACTCCCTCGACCGGGACCACGGCGCCCGGACCACCTGGGACGCGGAGATCCTCGGCAAGGACGGCAAGTGGCACGAGGTCACGCTGGACGCGTCGACCGGCAAGGTCCTGAACCAGCACATCGACCGGGACACCGACGCCGAGGACGCCGCCGAGGCCAAGGCCCTGCGGAACGCCGACGTCTCGGCCACCGAGGCGGCCCGGAAGGCCGCGTCCAGGGGCACGGTGACCTCCGTGGAGTTCGACGGCGACCGCACCCAGGTGTGGGAGGTCGAGACCGTCAGGAACCACAAGGAGCGTGACCTGAACGTGAACGCCCAGTCGGGCAAGGTCACCCAGGCCCCGTCCGACGACGACGGCGACGACGGCGACGACGACTAGCGGCAGCCGCCGACGAGACGGGAGGGGCGGGGTCGCACCCAGCCAGCACCTGGCCCCGGGGCCGAACACCGAGTGCGGACCGTGGGCGCCTCCGGCGGACAGCCCCCACCCCGCCCCTTCCCACAGCATCAATATGCGGCTCCGCCGCGTGGGGGCTCCGCCCCTCACCCCGCCGGGACTCCGCCCCGGACCCCGCTCCTCACACGCCGGAGGGGCTGAATTTCAGGCGGGAGGGCGGGGGCGCAGGGGTGGGGTCCTGGACGCTCACGTGTATGTGGCGCCAATCCCCGGGCCACTCAACGCCCCCGGCCAACGGCGCCGTAAATATACGGTCCAGGGCCCCGCCCCGGAGGCCCCGCACCCAGCACCCGGCACCCACCCCACCGCGCACCCGGGGGCACCCGCAATCACACGGGCACCCGGGGCGCACCCGTCACCCCCGCTCCGTCACCCCTGCTCGGTCACCCCGGCCACCAGCTCATCCGCCGCCGTATACGGATCCAGCTCACCGGCCACGACCCGCTCCGCGAGCGCCCCCAGCCGCCGATCCCCGTGCAGATCGCCGATCCGCTCCCGCAGCGCCGTCACCGCGATCGTCTCGACCTCGCCCGCAGCCCGCCGCATCCGACGCTCCGCGAGCACACCATGCTCCTCCATCCACGCACGGTGCTTCTCCAGCGCCTCGACGACCTCGTCGATCCCCTCGCCGCGCGCCGCCACGGTCTTCACGATCGGCGGCCGCCAGTCCCCCGGCGCCCGCCCCTCGCCCAGGCCCAGCATGTGGTTGAGCTCGCGGGCCGTGGCATCGGCCCCTTCCCGGTCGGCCTTGTTGACCACGTACACATCGCCGATCTCCAGGATCCCGGCCTTGGCCGCCTGGATCCCGTCCCCCATCCCCGGCGCGAGCAGCAACACACTGGTATCGGCCTGGGCGGCGATCTCGACCTCGGACTGCCCGACGCCCACCGTCTCCACCAGCACCACATCGCACCCGGCCGCGTCCAGCACCCGGATGGCCTGCGGAGCGGCCCAGGCGAGCCCGCCGAGGTGACCGCGCGTGGCCATGGAGCGGATGTAGACCCCGGGGTCGGAAGCGTGCTCCGACATCCGTACGCGGTCGCCCAGCAGCGCCCCGCCGGAGAACGGCGAGGAGGGGTCGACGGCGAGGACGCCCACCCGCTTGCCGATCCGCCGGTAGGCGGAGACGAGCGCGGAGGTCGAGGTGGACTTGCCGACCCCCGGCGAGCCGGTCACCCCGACCACATACGCGCCCCCGGCCAGCGGAGCGAGCGCGGCCATCACCTCGCGCAGCTGCGGCGAGGCACCCTCGACCAGCGAGATGAGCCGGGCGACCGCACGCGGCCGCCCCTGCCGCGCCTGCTCCACCAGCGTGGGCACATCAGCCATGGGTGCCGTACTCCTTACCGCTTCATCGCTACATCACAACGGAAACCGACGCCTCGCAAGGCAAACCCAAGCCCCACAACCGGAACCGGAACCGAACCGGAAACCGAAACGAACCCAGGCCCCAGGCCCCAGGGCAACCGCCTACTCCCCCGCCGGCACCCGCAGGATCAACGCATCCCCCTGCCCACCCCCACCGCACAACGCCGCCGCCCCGGTCCCGCCCCCACGCCGCCGCAGCTCCAGCGCAAGATGCAGCGCGATCCGCGCACCGGACATCCCGATGGGGTGGCCGAGGGCAATCGCGCCCCCATTCACATTCACCCTTTCGGGGGAAACACCTAGATCCTTCATCGACTGCACGGCGACCGCGGCGAACGCCTCGTTGATCTCGATGAGATCGAGATCGTCCACCGTCAGCCCCTCCTTGCCCAGGGCGTGCGCGATCGCGTTGGACGGCTGCGACTGGAGGGAGTTGTCGGGTCCCGCCACATTCCCGTGGGCGCCGATCTCGGCGATCCACTCCAGCCCCAGCTCCTCGGCCTTGGCCTTGCTCATCACGACGACCGCGGCGGCCCCGTCCGAGATCTGCGACGACGTGCCCGCCGTGATCGTCCCGTCCTTGGCGAACGCGGGCCGCAGCCGGCCCAGCAGCTCGGTCGTGGTCTCGCCGCGGATGCCCTCGTCCTTGTCGAAGACCACCGGCTCGCCCTTGCGCTGCGGGATCTCCACGGGGGTGATCTCGGCGTCGAAGAGGCCGTTCTTCTGGGCGGCGGCCGCCCGCTGGTGGGACTGGGCGGCGAACTCGTCCTGCTCGGGGCGCTGAATGCCCAGCCGGGTGTTGTGCTTCTCGGTGGACTCGCCCATGGCGATGGACTCGAAGGCGTCGGTCAGCCCGTCATGCGCCATCGCGTCGAGCATCTCGATCGCGCCGTACTTGTAGCCCTCACGGGACTTGGGCAGCAGATGGGGGGCGTTGGTCATGGACTCCTGGCCGCCCGCGACCACGATGTCGAACTCGCCCGCGCGAATGAGCTGGTCGGCCAGGGCGATCGCGTCCAGCCCGGAGAGGCAGACCTTGTTGATCGTGAGGGCGGGCACGCTCATCGGGATGCCGGCCTTGACCGCCGCCTGCCGGGCCGGAATCTGCCCGGCGCCCGCCTGGAGCACCTGCCCCATGATCACGTACTGCACCTGCTCCGCGCCGACCCCGGCCCGCTCCAGCGCGGCCTTGATCGCGATTCCGCCCAGGTCCGCGCCGGAGAACGAGCGCAGGCCGCCGAGCAGCCGTCCCATGGGCGTCCGGGCGCCCGCCACCATCACAGAGGTCGTACGAGTCATTGGTGCGTCCCCTTCACGAGGAGAAGGAAGTTAACGAGGGTTATCGTCAATGTACTGACGAGTACCCGCGCGGTCACCGGCCCATCGGTGTGATCGCGCGCACGTTGCGTAACCGGCCGTGCGGCGGTGCACTGTTCCCATGCTGACGAGAATCGACCACATCGGGATCGCCTGCTTCGACCTCGACAAGACTGTTGAGTTCTACCGTGCCACGTACGGCTTCGAGGTGTTCCACTCCGAGATCAACGAGGAGCAGGGCGTCCGCGAGGCCATGCTCAAGATCAATGAGACCTCCGACGGCGGGGCCTCGTACCTGCAGCTTCTCGAGCCGATCCGGGAGGACTCCGCGGTCGGCAAGTGGATGGCCAAGAACGGTGAGGGCGTCCACCACATCGCCTTCGGCACCGCCGACGTCGACACCGACTCCGAGGCCATCCGCGACAAGGGCGTCCGGGTCCTCTACGAACAGCCCCGCCGTGGCTCGATGGACTCCCGGATCACCTTCCTCCACCCCAAGGACTGTCACGGTGTGCTGACCGAGCTCGTCACCGCCGCGGACCCCGCCGCCCACAAGGGCGAAGAGGATCACTGAAGCGGACCACTGACCTACCCCTTCCCGGCCGGTAGAGTGCAGCATCGGCCGGGGTACGGAATCGGAAAGGGATCGGGGTCCGGCCCGGGCTTCGCCGATGATCTGACACCATTTCTTCGGAAGGGCCAGCTCCGGTCCGACCCGGCACGCACTTCGCCTGGTCGATACCGCAAGGGAACCATCGAGGAACCCCTGGGCACCGCAAGGGACCACGGGGGACCACGAGGGTGACGGAGCCGGCCGCCAACGCGACCAGGGGACGGATGGGACCGCGCAGTGCGGGGCTACGACCGCTACGAGCCTGACGATCAGCTCTCCAAGTTCGAAGCCGAGATGGAGCGGCTGAAGACCGAGCGTGAGAAGGCCGTCCAGCACGCCGACGACCTCGGCTACCAAGTCGAGGTGCTGCGCGCCAAGCTGCATGAGGCGCGCCGTAACCTGGCGGCCCGCCCCGCCTACGACAGCGCCAACGTCGGCTACCAGGCAGAGCAGTTGCTGCGGGACGCCCAGCTCCAGGCGGACCAGCTGCGCGCCAACGCCGAGCGTGAGCTGCGCGAAACCCGGGCGCAGACCCAGCGGCTGCTCCAGGAGCAGGCCGAGCGGCAGGCCCGGCTGGAGGCCGAGCTGCACGCGGAGGCCGTGGCCCGGCGCCAGCGGCTGGACCAGGAGCTGGCCGAGCGCCGCGCCACCGTCGAGTCGCATGTCAACGAGAACGTGGCCTGGGCCGAGCAGCTGCGGGCCCGTACCGAAGCGCAGGCCCGCCGGCTCATGGACGAGTCCCGGACGGAGGCCGAACAGGCCCTGGCCGAGGCGCGCGCCGAAGCGCAGCGCATGACCGAACAGGCCCGTCAGCGGCTGGGCTCCGAGGCGGAGGCCGCCCGTGCCGAGGCCGAGGCGATTTTGCGCCGGGCCCGTAATGACGCCGAGCGGCTGCTGACCAACGCGGGCACCCAGGCCCAGGAGGCCACCGACCACGCGGAGCAGCTGCGCACCACCACCGCCACCGAGGCGGACCAGGCCCGTCGTCACGCGGCCGAGCAGACCCGCGCCGCCGAGCAGCGGATGCAGGAGGCCGAGCAGGCGCTGCGCGAGGCGCGCAGCGAGGCCGAGAAGGTCGTCACCGAGGCCAAGGACGCGGCGGCCAAGCGGCTCGCGGCCGCCGAGTCGGACAACGAGCAGCGCACCCGTACCGCCAAGGCGGAGGTCGCCCGGCTGGTCGGCGAGGCCACCAAGGAGGCCGAGCGGCTGCGGGCCGAGGCCGAGCAGCTGCGGGACGACGCCCGCGCCGAGGCCGAGCGGATGGTCGCCGAGGCGAGCGACGACGCCCGGGCCAGGGCGGCCGAGGACTCGGCGGCCCAGCTCGCCAAGGCGGCCCGGAGCGCCGAGGAGGTGCTGACCCGCGCCTCGGAGCAGGCGCAGGCCACCACCAAGGCGGCCAGCGACGAGGCCGAGCGGATCCGGGGCGAGGCCGAGGAAGAGGCGGACCGGCTGCGGGCCGAGGCGCACGACACGGCCGAGCAGCTCAAGGGCACGGCGAAGGACGACACCAAGGAGTACCGCGCCAAGACCGTCGAGCTGCAGGAGGAGGCCCGCCGGCTGCGCGGCGAGGCCGAGCAGCTCCGGTCGGAGGCGGTCGCCGAGGGCGAGCGGATCCGCACCGAGGCGCGCCGGGAGGCGGTCCAGCAGATCGAGGAGGCGGCCAGCACCGCCGAGGACCTGCTGACCAAGGCGAAGGCCGACGCGGAGGAGACCCGCTCGGGTGCCACCGCCGAGAGCGAGCGGGTGCGCACCGAGGCCATCGAGCGGGCCAACGCGCTGCGCCGGCAGGCCGATGAGCTGCTGAAGCGGGCCCGCAGCGAGGCCGAGGAGCTGGTGACCTCGGCCGAGGAGCAGGCCGAGCGGGTCAAGTCGGAGGCGTCCACCGCGGCCGAGGAGCTGCGCGAGGAGGCCGAGCGGGCCGCCGAGGACCGCCGTTCCGAGGCCGAGGGCGAGCTGAACCGGCTGCACCAGGAGGCCGAGCAGCGGCTCTCCTCCGCCGACGAGGCGCTGCGGGACGCCCGCACCGAGGCGGAGCGGCTGCGCAAGGAGACTGCCGAGGAGATCGAGCGGCAGCGCACGGAGTCCGCCGAACGGCTGAACGCGCTGCGCCAGCAGGCGGAGGACGAGGCCGTACGGCTGCGCGACGAGGCAGCAGCGGACGCGTCGAACGCGCGCGCCGAGGGCGAGTCGGTGGCCGTACGACTGCGCGGCGAGGCCGCCGCGGAGGCCGAGCGGCTGCGCTCCGAGGCCCAGGAGACCGCCGACCGGGTGCGGGCGGAGGCGGCGAGCGCCGCCGAGCGGATCGGCGCCGAGGCCGCGGAGGCCCTGGCCGCCGCCCAGGAGGAGGCGGCCCGCCGCCGCCGCGAGGCCGAGGAGCTGCTCGCCGACGCCCGCGAGGAGGCGCAGGAGGAGCGGACGGCGGCGCGGGAGCAGAGCGAGGAGCTGCTGGCCGCCGCCCGGAACCGGGTCGCCGAGGCGCAGACCGAGGCGCAGCGGCTGGTCGAGGAGGCCGAGCGGCGCTCGGCCGATCTGGTGGCCGCCGCCGAGCAGACCGCGCAGCAGGTGCGGGACTCGGTCGCGGGGCTGCACGAGCAGGCCGAGCAGGACATCACGGCGCTGCGTACGGCCGCGGAGCACGCCGCCGAGCGGATGCGCGGCGAGGCGCAGGGCGAGGCCGACCGGGTCCGCGCGGACGCCCAGGCGGAGCGGGAGCGCGCCTCGCAGGACGCCACGCGGGTACGGCAGGAGGCCCAGGAGGAGACCGAGGCCGCCAAGTCGCTCGCGGAGCGCACGGTCGCCGAGGCGATCGCCGAGTCGGAGCGGCTGACCGAGCAGGCCCGCGAGGAAGCCGGCAGGCGCCGCGCCGAGGCGGCCGAACAGGCGGACCGGCTGGTCACCGAGGCCACCCACGAGGCCGAGCGGCTGCGCGCGGAGGCCAACGAAACGCTCGACGAGGCGCGCCGTTCGGCCCACAAGTCCCGTGCCGAGGCGGCCGAGCAGGCCGATACGCTGGTCGGCGGCGCGACCGAGGAGGCCCAGCGGCTGGTCTCGGAGGCCACCACGCGGGCGCAGGCGCTGCGTACGGAGGCGTCCGACGCACGGGCGACGGCGGAGCAGGACGCGGCCCGCACCCGGGCCCAGGCCCGCGGCGACGCCAACAACATCCGCTCGGAGGCGGCCGAGCAGGCCGACCGGCTGGTCGCCGAGGCCCGCAGCGAGGCCGAGCGGCTGCACGCGGAGGCCAGCGGCGAGGCGGAGCGGCTGCGCAGGGAGGCCGCGGAGACCGTGGGTTCGGCGCAGCAGCACGCGGCGCGCACCCGCGCCGAGGCCGAGCGGATCGAGACCGAGGCGGCGGCCGAGGCGGAGCGGATCCGCAACGAGGCGCAGGCCGAGGCCGACCGGCTGGTCGACAGGGCGCGCGAGGACGCCAACAAGCGGCGCTCCGACGCCGCCGAGCAGGCCGACCGGCTGATCACCGAGTCGTCGGCGGAGGCCGAGCGGCTCACCTCCGAGGCGCGGGAGGCCGCGCTGCGCACGGCGACCGCGGCCGAGGAGCAGGCCGACACCATGGTGGGCGTGGCCCGCCAGGAGGCCGACCGGCTGATCGCCGAGTCCACGGCCGAGGCCAACGCCATGGTGGAGAAGGCCCGTACGGACTCCGACACCATGCTCGGCGAGGCCCGGGGCGACGCCACGGCCATCCGGGAGCGCGCCGAGGAACTGCGCACCCGTACCGAGGCCGAGGTCGAGGAGCTGCACGAGCGGGCCCGCCGGGAGTCCGCGGAGCAGATGAAGGCCACCGGCGAGCGGGTCGACAAGCTGGTCGCGGCCGCCACCGCGCAGCTCATGAAGGCGGAGGAGAAGGCCAAGTCGCTGGTCGCGGAGGCGGAGAGCGAGGCGAGCCGGGTGCGGATCGCGGCGGTGAAGAAGGCCGAGGGTCTGCTCAAGGAGGCCGAGCAGAAGAAGACCGAGGCCGAGCGGGAGGCGGAGCGGCTCCGTAACCAGGCCACGGACGAGGCACAGCAGATCGTGGACGAGGGCAAGCGCGAACTGGAGTTGCTCAAGCGACGCCGCGAGGACATCAACGCGGAGATCTCCCGTGTCCAGGACGTGCTAGAGGCGTTGGAATCCTTCGAGACCCCCGCGTCGGGTGGCGCGGGCGGCAAGGAGAACAACGGAGTCAAGACAGCGGCGGGCGCGGGTGCGACGAGGAGTGGAAAGCGGTCGGAGGGGTAACCGTATGCGGGGGACGAGGGTCGGCTGTGCCCGTCCGCGTCAATTTCGCGTAACTCTCGCGTCAGTCTGCGTCCATCACGGCATGTCCGTATCATCCCGACGAGTGACGAGGTCTCCGTCTTACTGCCACTCAAAAGGCTGGACATTCTGCAGATCAAACAGACGTTGACTCGATGACACGCCGCTCGGACCCCTAGGATTCCCTCTATCACCTCACCGGTCTCTTTCGACAGGAACCCCATGAGCGACACTTCCTCCCCCTTCGGCTTCGAGCTCGTGCGGCGTGGGTACGACCGCGGTCAGGTGGACGACCGCATTTCCAAGCTCGTCGCCGACCGTGACAGTGCACTGGCCCGTATCACCTCTCTGGAAAAGCGCATCGAGGAGCTGCACCTCGAGACGCAGAACGCTCAGGCCCAGATCAACGATTCGGAGCCGTCCTACGCGGGGCTCGGCGCCCGGGTCGAGAAGATCCTTCGTCTCGCCGAGGAAGAGGCGAAGGATCTGCGCGAGGAGGCTCGGCGCGCCGCCGAACAGCACCGTGAGCTGGCCGAGTCGGCCGCCCAGCAGGTCCGCAACGACGCCGAGTCGTTCGCCGCCGAGCGCAAGGCGAAGGCCGAGGACGAGGGCGCCCGGATCGTCGAGAAGGCGAAGGGCGAGGCGACCACGCTGCGTCAGGAGGCGCAGAAGGACGCCCAGTCCAAGCGCGAGGAGGCGGACTCCCTCTTCGAGGAGACCCGCGCCAAGGCCGCGCAGGCCGCCGCCGACTTCGAGACCAACCTGGCCAAGCGCCGCGAGCAGTCCGAGCGCGACCTGGCCTCGCGTCAGGCCAAGGCCGAGAAGCGGCTCGCGGAGATCGAGCACCGCGCCGAGCAGCTGCGCCTCGAGGCCGAGAAGCTGCGCACCGACGCCGAGCGCCGCGCCCGCCAGACGGTGGAGACCGCGCAGCGCCAGGCCGAGGACATCGTCGCCGACGCCAACGCCAAGGCCGACCGGATCCGCAGCGAATCCGAGCGCGAGCTCGCGGCCCTCACCAACCGCCGCGACAGCATCAACGCCCAGCTGACCAACGTCCGCGAGATGCTGGCCACGCTGACCGGCGCCGCCGTGGCCGCGGCCGGTGCCCCGGGCGAGGACGAGACGGCCACCCGCGGCGTCCCGGCCCAGCAGTCCCGGTGACCCTAGGTCCCAACGGAGCGTACGATGCCCCGCGCCGCCACGAGCGGCGCGGGGCACGCGCATGTCTGGGACAGACAGCCTGAGTTCGGGCCGCACCGAGCCCGACCCCGCGCATCGTCCCGGCCGCACCCAGCCCAACCCCACGCATCGTCCCGGCCGCACCCAGCCCAACCCCACGCATCGTCCCGGCCGCACCCAGCCCAACCCCACGCATCACCCATCCCCTCCGGCGCGTGAGCAAATCCAGCCCCTCCGGCGCTTGAGGAGCGGGGGTCCGGGGGCGGAGCCCCCACACAGGCCCAGGGCGGAACCCGGCCACCCAGCCCCCCCCGGCGCATGGGAAAACCCAGCCCCTCCGGCGATTGAGGAGCGGGGCCCAAGGGCGGAGCCCCGGCCGGGGCCGGGCCGGGGCCCGGTTTCGGGAAGGGGCGGGGTGGGGGAGACACCCCTCCGTGACCGACCGCACCCTCCCCACCCTCGGCTTCACCGACATCCCCGCCAAACACCCCCTCACCTACCCCGGCCGCCCCATCACCCGCCCCACCCTCCTCACCGCAGGCGAGCTGTGGGAGCTCACCCCCACAACACCGGGCGGCCGCCTGGGCACCTGGACAGTAGACACAAGCCCCGGCGAAGGCCCGAAGGACGGGCCGGAGGAAAGCCCGAAGGTGCCCCTCGACGCCATCCTCACCACCCTCGGCCACCCCCCAACCGCCACCCGCCACCCCCTCATCGCGGTCGGCTCCAACGCCTCCCCCGCCCAGCTGCACCACAAGCTGTCCCGCCCCGGCCGCCCGGCCACCGTCCCCATGGTCCCGGTCGACGTGCACGGCATCGCGGTCGGCTGCTCGGCCCATATCGCCCGGTACGGCTACGTGGCCTCCGCCCCGTACACCGCGCCGGGAGCCCGTACCCCCCTGGTCATCAGCTGGCTGGACGCCGAGCAGCTGGCGGCCGTGGACGCGACCGAGTACCCCAACTACCGGCGTGTCCTGCTGTCCGGCACGGAGTACCCGATGGTGCTGCCGTCCGGCGAGCGCCTCGGCGGCGCGTATCTCTACGTCGGCGAGCGCGGAGTGCTGATGTCCCCGGACGGCACCGAACGTCCCCTCCCCGGCGGCGGCGACCAGAGCGCGCTGCTCACCCGCCTGCTCGCCGGTTCGCCGCGGCTGCGCGAACTCCTCGGCCCCGACCCCGGCACCTGGGTCGCCCGCGCGGGCGCCGACCCCGCCGTACGGAAGTCCGGCACCCGGATCTTCGAGGAGGAGGGCTGGGCGCTGCCGCAGCCCGACCTCCTCCGCTGCCCGGAGGACGATCACGACGCCCCCGGCGACCCCAGAGACCCCGTAGACCCCGTAGACCCCGTAGACCCCACAAGCACCACAGATCCCACAAGCACCACAGACCCCGAAGGCTCCGCAGGCCCCAAGAGTTACGGTGCGCTCACATCTCCCGAATAGCGGGAACCGTCAACACCCCGGCTATCCTCCTAACCCTCACCGGGGGCGAGCACGCCCGATCCATGCTCATGAGGGGCGGAGAATGATCGAGGCAGTCGGTCTGACGAAGCGCTACGGCGCCAAGACGGCCGTGTACAACCTGTCCTTCCAGGTGCGGCCCGGCGCCGTCACCGGATTCCTCGGGCCCAACGGGTCGGGCAAGTCCACCACGATGCGGATGATCCTGGGCCTCGACGAGCCCACCGCAGGCCATGTCACGGTCGGCGGCTACCCGTTCCGCAAGCTGCCCAACGCGCCCCGCCAGGTCGGCGCGCTCCTGGACGCCAAGGCCGTGCACGGCGGCCGCAGCGCACGTCACCATCTGCTCTGCCTGGCCCAGCTGTCCGGGATCCCGGCCCGCCGGGTCGACGAAGTGCTGGGCGTGGTGGGTCTGCAGAACGTGGCGCGCAAGCGCTCCAAGGGCTTCTCGCTCGGCATGGGGCAGCGTCTGGGCATCGCGGCCGCCCTCCTCGGCGACCCGCAGGTGCTGCTCTTCGACGAGCCGGTCAACGGCCTGGACCCCGAAGGCATCCTCTGGGTCCGCAACTTCATGAAGCAGCTTGCCTCCGAGGGCCGCACCGTCTTCGTCTCCAGCCATCTGATGAGCGAGATGGCGCTCACCGCCGACCATCTGATCGTGATCGGGCGCGGTCAGCTCCTCGCCGACATGAACGTCAAGGACTTCATCTCCTACAACTCGGCGGACTTCGCACGCGTCCGTACCCCCGAGGGCGACCCGGGGCAGCGCGAAAAGCTGACCGCCGCGCTGAGCGAGGCGGGCGGCCAGGTGCTCCCCGAGCAGGACGGCGCGCTGCGGGTGACCGGGCTGCCGCTGCCGCGCATCAGCGATCTGGCGCATGGGGCGGACGTCCGGCTGTGGGAGCTCTCCCCGCACCAGGCGTCGCTGGAAGAGGCGTACATGCGGATGACGCAGGGCGCGGTGGACTACCGCTCGACCGTCGACGAGCGCGCCGCCCTGCAGCAGCAGATGCCCGGCGCGGTGCCGCAGGGCGCGCCGTACGGCTATGCGCCCGGCGCTCCGGGAGCGCCGGGAGCGCCGATGGGCTTCCCGCCGGGGACCGTACTGCCGGGGTACGCCGAACCGCCGGCCCCGCCGCAGCCGCAGCCGCACGCTCCGGGCATGGCCATGCCCGGAGCCCCTGCCGCCCCGGCCGCCTCCGCCCCGGCCGCCCCCGCGACGCCGCCCCCGGCTCCCCCGCTCCCCCGGCTCAGCCGCCCGCGGCGCCCCCCGCCCCCGCCGATCTGACCAAGAGCGACAACGAGGACGACGCCCGATGACGACCCCGTACCAGCACCAGTCCCAGGCGCCCGTCCCCCCGCAGGGCCCCCAGGGCCCTCCGCAGGGTCCTCCCCAGACCGCCCCGCAGGCAGCCCCGCAGATGCCGCCGCAGGCCCCGCACCAAGCGGCCCCGCACCAGGCAGCCCCGCACCACCCCGCGCCCCAGGCGTACCAGCAGCCCGTGCCGTCCGGGCCCCCGTCGCAGCCGTACGCCGGTATGGGCCCGTATACCTCGCCGATCCCGGTCCGGCGCACCCACCTCGGCAACGCCCTCGCCTCCGAGTGGACCAAGATCAAGTCGGTGCGCTCCACGATCTGGACGCTCGGCATCATGGTCGCTCTGGTGCTCGGCATCGGACTCCTGGTGTCGGCGACCACGAACGACGCCGACTACCGCACCCTCCCCACCACCCTCCCCGGCTTCTTCGGCACTCTGCTCGGCCAGCTGTGCATCGTCACCCTCGGGGTGCTCGTGATCACCTCCGAGTACGGCACCGGGATGATCCGGACCACCCTCACCGCCTCCCCGCAGCGCTCACGGGTGCTCACCGCCAAGGCGCTGGTCTTCTTCGCGCTCTCGTTCACCACCACGACCGTCTCGCTCGCGCTGGTGGCCTACGCGAGCATGGGGATGCACAGCGGGCCGGAGGTCACGGAGCCGACGAGCGACCAGATCCTGGGCGCGACGGTGGGCGCGGGGCTCTATGTGTCGCTGCTGGGGCTGCTGTCGCTGGCCGTCGGAGCCATCCTGCGGCACTCCGCGGGCGCGATCACCACGATGCTCGGTGTGGTGCTGCTGCCGGCCATCCTCCCCGCGTTCCTGATGATGTCGGACAGCCTGCGCGACCTGGGAAGGAAGATGCTGGAGTACTCCTCGCCCCAGTCGCTGGCCTCCCTCTTCCGCATCGACGAGGGCCTGAACAGCGGCTGGCCCCAGCTTTCGGCGCTGGCCGTGGTCACGGCGGCGGCGATGATCGCCGCGTATGCGCTGCTGGAGAAGCGCGATGTGTAGCGCTCCGTAGCCCCTACAGAGGTCAGGGCCCCAGGGTCAGGGTCCCAGGGTCAGGGTCCGAGACCAAGGCCCGAGTCAGTATCGCGGTGCGTTACGGGACCGCTGGAGCTTGGCGCTCCGGCGGTCCCGTGCGCTCCAGCACGCCTTGTGCCAGTGGCGCCGGTCGTCCGCGCCCATGTGCTGCTGCCAGGCGACCACATGCGCCACCCCCGGCGGAATCTCCTGGTCACAGCCCGGGCAGCGGTAGTGCTTGGCGGCGGCCCCGCCGCCGACCTGCCGGACCACCCACTCCTCGCCCTGCCAGGTCTCCATGCGATCGAGGCCGTAGCGATTCGCACTCTCGTGGCCGACGGGCTTCTCGCCGCCTCGGGGGCGGTTTCGGCGTGGAGACACGGGGCACCTCGACAGAACTGTGACTAACGGGCTGTGACCAGCGTACGCGCTACGGTCACCGTCCTGGAAAGTCGTCGTCCACACCCACACTCTGATCATCATGAAAAATTCATGCCCGGCCGTGCCCTTGGCACGTGTCAGGCGTTAATGCCTACGAGGGGGATGCCCGCGCCGGCACATCAGCCGCGACAAGGAGGCAGGGATCACGATGGATGTGGGGGCTTTCATCCTGGCCGCTCAATTCCCAGGCCAGGGACAGGAGGAGGCGCTGCACCGGGCGGTGCGGTCGGCCGAGCTCTCCGAGGAGGCGGGGCTGGACGCGGTCTGGGTCGCCGAGCACCACTTCGTTCCGTACGGCGTCTGCCCGTCCGCGGTCACCCTCGCCGCGCTCCTGCTGGGACGTACCCGCCGGATCGGCGTCGGTACGGCGGTGAGCGTACTGCCGACCGCTCATCCCGTCGCGCTGGGTGAGCAGGCGGCACTGCTCCATCTCCTCTCCGGTGGCCGGTTCACGCTCGGGGTCGGCCGTGGCGGGCCCTGGGTGGACCTCGAGGTCTTCGGCTCGGGGCTGCGGGCGTACGAGCGGGGGTTCCCCGAATCACTCGATCTGCTGCTGCGCTGGCTGCGCGAGCCGCGAGTGGGGGCGGACGGTGAGCGGTTCGCCTTCCGCGAGGTGGCGGTGGTGCCGCGCTCCGACGACGCCCTCGCCGGGCCGGCCGTGGACGCCCCGCCGGTGGTCGTCGCCTCCACCTCGCCCGCCAGCGTGCGGCTGGCCGCCGAGCGCGGGCTGCCCATGCTGCTCGGCATGCACTGCGGGGACGAGGAGAAGGCCGAGGTGGTCGGCTTGTGGCGGAAGTCCGCGCTGGAGGCGGGCCGTTCACCGGAGGACGTCGAGGCGGTGGCGGCGCGCCATGTCTCGGCCGGGGTGGTGCAGATCGCGGACGACCGCCCCGCGGCGGCCGAGATCCTCACCAAGGCGATGCCCGGGTGGTTGCGGCAGGGTCTTGAGGCGCATGTGACGGTCGACGGCCGGGAGCGCCGGATGCGCGACCCGGTCGCCTATGCGGAGCTGCTGTGCGAGCTGCATCCGGTGGGGCCGCCGCGGCTGTGCGCCGACCGGCTGGCGGCGACCGCGGAGCGCACCGGGATCCGCCGGTTCGCGCTGCTGGTCGAGGGGTCGGGCGACCTGGTCGCCACGGAGGAGAACGTACGACGGCTCGGAGGTGAGGTGCTGCCGCTCCTGCGCTGATACACCTCCCCCTGGTGGAGCGGCAGCGGACATCCCGTCAGCAGTCGCGGAGTGCGGGTGACTGGTTGAGCAGCTGCCCCCGGACCGAGGTGAAGCGGGCGAGGCGTTCGTCGGCGGATGCGTCCATCGGGAAGACGGCCACCCGGTGACAGTTCTGGAAGGCCAGCCGCACCCCGAAGTGGCGCTGCAGCGCGCCGCGTATCGCGTCACTGGCGAGTGCGCGAAGCAGTTGACCGCGTGCCTGCTCATCGGGCGGCGGCGTCTGGTTGTCGGCGAACTCCCCGCCGTCCACCTTCAGCTGAGCCACCAGCGAGCTGATCATCTCCCATGCGTAGGGTAGGGAGTTCCGGACGCAGTCGACGAAGGCTGCTTCGTCGACCTCGCCTCGCTCGGCCTGTTCGAGCAGGGCCGGTGAGACGTCGAGCGACATGGGTTCTCCTCTCGCGACCCCGCGAGCGGGGTCTCAGGGATGGGAAGGGCGGACGGCGACGCAGCGTACCCGTCCGACGACCGCCCGCTTCAACGGTAATTCGGCCACTCCGCCCGCACCAGGAGAATGGGCACACAACCAGCCATCCCCGAAGGGGTCCATCGCCGGACGAATCGCGTCGGGCGGCGGTGGTCGAGTAGCGTTGCCGACCATGCGTCTCGTCATCGCCCGGTGCTCCGTGGACTACGCCGGCCGCCTCACCGCCCACCTCCCCTCGGCACCCCGCCTGATCCTCGTCAAGGCCGACGGCAGTGTGTCCATTCACGCGGACGACAGGGCCTACAAACCCCTCAACTGGATGTCTCCGCCGTGCACGCTGAAGGAGGGCGACGACGATGTGTGGACGGTCGTGAACAAAGCGGGCGAGAAGCTCATCATCACCATGGAGGAGGTCCTCCATGACTCCTCGCATGAGCTCGGCGTCGACCCTGGCCTGATCAAGGACGGTGTGGAGGCCCATCTGCAGGAGCTGCTCGCCGATCGGATCGAGACACTGGGCGATGGCTGGACGCTTATTCGGCGTGAATACCCCACTGCTATTGGTCCTGTGGACATCCTCTGCCGCGACGCGGACGGGGCGACGGTCGCCGTGGAGATCAAACGCCGTGGTGAGATCGACGGTGTCGAGCAGCTCACCCGCTATCTCGAACTCCTCAACCGGGACCCGCATCTCGCCCCGGTGAAGGGCATCTTCGCCGCCCAGGAGATCAAGCCCCAGGCGCGCGTCCTCGCCACGGACCGGAGCATCGGCTGTGTGGTGCTGGACTACGACGCGCTCCGGGGCATCGAGGACGACAAGCTCCGCCTGTTCTGACACGCGGCTGACGCCGGGCCGACACGAAGGGCGCCGGGGCCATCGGGCCCCGGCGTCCTTCTGTCGTACGGGCGCCATGGGGCGACGAGATCACGCCACGGGGGCGGGGCGCCGTCTGGCGTGATCCGGCGGCCATGGCCCGCGCCCACGTGCCCCGTACGGCGCTCCCCGGCTACGCGACCGGAGAGGCGGTGCCCGGCGCCGTGTGGGTCGTGGGCGCGCTCGCCGTCGTGGAGGTGTCGCCGGTGGGGGTCTGCGTCGGGGCGGAGGTCGTGGGCGTCGGCTTGGTGGGCTCGCCGGTCGGCGTGGGCGGCTTGCTCGTCGGCGGCTTGGTCGTCGGCCGCGGACCGCCGGTCGTGGGGTCCGACGACGGCGGCGAGGGCGGCTCGTCGGCGTCGGAGGGCGAGCCGCTGGTGGACGACGGGTCGCTGGACGCCGTGGTGCCGCTGGGCGAGCCACTGCTGCTCGGCGCGGTCGGGGAGGTGGACGCCTTGGGTGTCCCGCTGAGGCCGGGCTGGGGGCCCTGGCTGGTGCCGCGGGTGGGCTCGTCGGCGGTCAGGCCCTTGTCGTCGTCCTGCTGAGAGGCCGACCGGTCCGGCTTGACCTTGTCGGAGGGGCTGTCGGAGTCGTCGCCCGAGGTGGCACCCAGGGTCACGACGGTGCCGAGCACGGCCACCAGCAGCACACCCGCGGACGCCGCGACCACATTGCGCCGGGCACCCCGCATCGCCAGCCGGCGCAGACCCCGCGGCTCGTCGCCCGAGGGCCCGGCGGAGGCGGGGGCCGAAGCGGAGGCCAGGGGCGAGGGGGTGGCGGAGGCGGCCACCGTGGTCCGGGAGACGGCCGGGACCACCGCCGTCACCGCCTTTGTCGGGGCCGGGGTGCCCGTGGCGGGCATCGGCGTCGTCGTGGCCGCCTTCGGGGTGACGATCGTGGTCTCGGTGTCGCCCGGTGCGGCGCCCGCCGCCGGGGGCGTCACGTCCTCGCCCTTACGGCTTCCGCCGCCCGTCCCGAACGCCCCGGCCATCGCCGAACCGGGCGAGCGGTCGGCGACCAGCGCCAGCGCGCGCCGCCCCGCGACCGTGCCCCGCTTGTCCGCGAGGACGCCCCGCAGCCCGATGGACGCCTCCAGCTCGGCGCGTGCCCGGTCCGGATGGCCCGTGCACAGCGCGAGGACGCCCAGCTCATGGTGGAAGTACGCCTCGTCCGCGACCTGTCCCGCCAGCCGCGCGGCCTCCTGGCCGTGTCGCACCGCGCGCTCCCAGGCGCCCCAGTGCAGCGCCGCGGCGAAGGCGGGCGCGGCGGCGCGGGCAAGGAGCACGGCGGCGTCCGCGTGGCCCGCCTCGCGGCTGCCGATGAGCGCGGTCATCGCCGCGAGGATCGCGTCGGCCTCGGCGGCGACGCGCTCGGGGGCCACCGAGGGGTGCCCGGCCCACCAGGCGTAGTGCCCGGCGACGGCGTGGGCGCGCCCGGCGTCCGCGTCGGCGTAGCCCTCCTCCGCGAGCTGGGCGGTGACGCGCGCCGCCAGCCGGTGGTGCGCCCCGGCCGCGGTGACGAGGCCGCAGCCGAGCAGTTCGCCGAGGGCCGCGTCCGCGTGGGTGTCCGCGGACAGCGCGCGCAGATGCACCTGGTGCGGGCATTCGCCGCCGAGCGCGACCGCGAACCGCAGGGCGTCGTGGGCCGCCTCGCTCAGCCGCCCGGCGAGCAGCGCGGCGGGGGACGCCGCCTCGGCGATCGAGGGCAGCGGGACGTCATGGCCCCCGCCGCCCTCCCGCGCGGAGGGGTCGTCGCGCAGGGCGTCGCGCTGTCGCAGCAGCGCGCCGGCCTGGACGAAGCGCAGCGGCAGCCCCTCGGACTCGAACCACAGGTCCGCCGCCCAGCTCGCCTCGTCCTCCTCCAGGGGCCGTCGCGCGGCCCGCGCCAGCAGGTCGAGACCGGCCGTGCGGCTGAGCCCGGAGAGGAAGACCTCTTCGAGGTGGGATTCGGCGGAGGGCGCCGGGACATCGGGGGTGGCGGAGATCAGGAACGCGCATTCGGGGGTCGCGTCGAGGAACTCGTCCAGCGCGGCGCCGCCGAATTCGATGTCGTCGAGGACGACGACCGCGCCGACCCCCTGGACCGCCGCCAGCAGCTCCGCGCGCTCGGGCCGGTACAGCGGGGCGCTGAAGACGGCGGCGTAGAGGTCGTGGAGGAGGTCGGCGGGGGTGCGGTGGTAGCCGGAGAGGCGTACGACACCGTCGGGCGCGAGCCGCTCGCAGTCGGCGGCGACGGCCTCCAGCAGGGTGCTGCGGCCCGAGCCGGAGGGCCCGGTGACCCGCACCGAGCGGCCGCGGGCGAGCAGCCGGGCGAGCCGCTCCCGCTCCTCGTCGCGCTCCAGCATCGGCAGGTCGGGCAGGACGGTGCCGGAGGGACGCGGCGCGGCGGCGGCGTGGCGCAGCTCGGCCCGCTCGCCGGGGCCGTGGCGCTCGGGCCGGGCGGGGCGCTCTCCGGGCGGGCAGGGTTCTATCTCGCTGCCGTCGACGGGGTTGACGGTGAGCAGGTAGTCACCGGTGACGATGCGCGCGGTGCGGGCGGGAGGCCCAGAAGGACCAGAAGAGACGGAGGAGGCGGAGGAGGCGGAGGAGGCGGAGGAGGCGGAGGAGGCGGAGGAGGCGGAGGAGCCGGGCGCCGGGCTGCCCAGCGGAGGCGTCGGTATATCCCCCGGCGGCCCCGCCGGCGCGGGCGGGCGCGACGGCGAGCCGGCGCCGGGAGTGTCCGCGGCATGCGGCGCACCGGACGCCGCACCCGGCCCGGACTCGTCCCAGCCGTGCTCGTGCGATCCGCGGTTCTTCGGGTCCATGGTCCTTGCCCCCCAGATGCGTGGCGTGCTGTAAGGCTCCCCGGCCTGCCTTCGCTTCTGGTCCGGTGCCGCCGTAGGGAATGTGTCCGGCATCCACCGAACCCCGGGCCGTATCACACGGCCTGGACCTGCTCACAGTATCCACCGCGCGGGAGGGGGCCCACGCCACCCCGGGTAACCCACCACCCCCGGATATCCGGCCCGCACGGCTCACACTCGCGGCAGTGACTCCGCCTCCAGCCCGCCTTCGATCGCCAGGATGCGATGCAGCCGGGTGGCCACCAGCAGCCGCTGCATCTGGGGCGGCACCCCGCGCAGCACCAGCCGTCTGCCCACCCGGCCCGCGCGGCGGTGCACGCCCATGATCACCCCGAGCCCGGTGGCGTCCCAGGAGTCCAGTTCGGTCAGGTCGAGAACGAGATCCCCGCCGCCGGCGTCGACGGCGGTGTGCAGGGCCGTACGGGCGTCCGCCGCGCTCCGGACGTCCAGTCGGCCCCCGACGACCAGCTCGGCGTGGTCGCCCCTGATGTGCATATGCGCTCCCCTATACGGTGCGTCGTGTCGTCAATGCGCCATTTCTGTCTACAGAACTGACTGCCTCTCACACGCGGAAGTTGCCGTCTGTAAGCGAACCGATACCGAATTCACCCAGGAGGGTGAGTTCCGGGCCTGGCGCCGCACCAAGGCCCTCAGTAGCGGTAGAAGCCCTCGCCGCTCTTACGGCCGATATCCCCCGCGTCGACCATCCGGCGCATGATCTCCGGCGGTGCGAACTTCTCGTCCTGCGACTCGGTGTAGATGTTGTCGGTGGCGTGCAGCAGAATGTCCACGCCGGTCAGGTCGGCCGTCGCGAGGGGGCCCATCGCATGGCCGAAGCCCAGCTTGCAGGCCGTGTCGATGTCCTCGGCCGTGGCGACCCCCGACTCGTACAGCTTCGCCGCTTCCACGACGAGTGCCGAGATCAGCCGGGTGGTGACAAAGCCCGCGACATCGCGGTTGACGACGATACAGGTCTTGCCGACGCCCTCCGCGAACTCCCGTGCGGCGGCCAGGGTTTCGTCACTCGTCTTGTGACCGCGGACCAGCTCGCACAGCTGCATCATCGGGACGGGCGAGAAGAAATGGGTGCCGACGACCCGCTCCGGGTTCCGGGTGGCCGCGGCGATCTTGGTGATCGGGATGGCGGAGGTGTTCGAGGCCAGGATCGTGTCGTCCTTGACCAGTTCGTCGAGGGTACGGAAGATCTCCCGCTTGACCTCGACCTTCTCGAAGACCGCCTCCACCACGACATCCGCGTCGGCGGCGGCGTCGAGGTCGGTCGTGGTGGTGATCCGGCCCAGCGCCCGCTCGGCCTCCTCCGCCGCCAGCTTGCCCTTGGAGACGAACTTCTCGTACGAGGCCCTGATGCCGTCGGTGCCGCGGCGCAGCGCCTCATCGGTCACATCGCGCAGCACCACGTCCCAGCCGGCCTGGGCCGAGACCTGCGCGATACCGGACCCCATGAGTCCGGCTCCGATGACCGCGAGCTTCTTGGCCACGACACACACCTCTCTGTTCCATCTGATCTGGTCAACAGTCCGATGTGCCGGACCTTAACGTCCGTTCACCCCTGCGGGCAGCCCCTCGTAACGCGCGTCACGGTGTGTTCTTCACCGCATAGTTGAGCACCGTGTCGCTGAGGAGCGATTCCATGACATCGACATTGCGCAGGGCGTCCTCGGCGATCTCGTCCACGCCACCGCCCTCCGCGAGCCCGCGGATGATGGAGCGCAGAACGGCGTTCTGCAACCCGATGAGCTGGTGCGCGATGAACTCGGGCGTCGGGTCCCGCGGGTCCGCGGCAGCCTCCTCGCGCAGGGTGGCACCGAGCTGGTGGACCGTCTGTCCCTGGATGGCGAAGAGTCTGGCCATCAGCGTCGGGGACTCCACGATGACCTGACGGAACCGCTCATAGCCCTCGGTCAGCCCGACGTAGGGGTGCCGTTCGCGGATGTCCTGGCGCAACTGGTCCATCAGCGCCTGCGCCGCCGACCGTCCGGCCGCGCGCTCGCGGACGAGCCGGGAGGGGCGGTCGACGACCTCCTCCTCGCGGTCGACGAAGAGGTCCTCCTTGGCCGGGAAGTAGTTGTAGACCGTGTTGACGGAGACCTCGGCCGCCTCGGCGATCTCCGCGATCGTGACCGCGTCGAAGCCGCGCTCCATGAACAGCCCGGTCGCGACGTCCGAGATGTGCTGCCTGGTCTGCCGCTTCTTCCGCTCCCTGAGCCCTTCCGCCATGGCCCCATCCTAGCTTCGCTGGTGTTGCTTGATTTTTGGGGTCGTTGCAAAATTAGTGAGTCTCTGTTTTTCTGAGTCGCATGGCAGTCATCACGACGAACGGCCTCACCCACACCTTCCGGACCAAGCGCGGCCCCGTGACCGCCGTGCGCGGTATCGACCTGACCGTCGAGCGCGGCGAGATCCTCGGCTTCCTCGGGCCCAACGGGGCGGGCAAGACCACCACGCTGCGCATGCTCACCACGCTGCTCCCGCCCACCGGCGGCAGCGCCACCGTCGCCGGGCGCGACCTCGCCCGCGATCCGGCGGGGGTGCGCCGGCGGATCGGATACGTGGCGCAGTCCAGCGGGGTCGATCCGACCGTCTCCGTACGGGAGGAGCTGGTCACCCAGGGGCGGCTCTACCGGATGGCCAGGGCCGAGGCGACCGCCCGCGCCGGGGAGCTGGCCCGGGACCTGGGCCTCGCCGACCTGCTGGACCGTCCCTGTGCCGCGCTCTCCGGCGGGCAGCGGCGGCGGCTGGACATCGCCCTCGGCCTGGTCCACCGGCCCGAGATCCTCTTCCTGGACGAGCCGACCACCGGCCTCGACCCCGGCAGCCGCGCCGATCTGTGGGAGCTGATCCGCAGGCTGCGCTCCGAGCACGGCATGACGGTCTTCCTGACCACCCACTACCTGGACGAGGCGGAAGCGCTGGCCGACCGTCTGGTCATCGTCGACCAGGGCCTGGTGGCCGCCGAGGGGACGGCGGAGCGGCTCAAGGCCGAGCACGGCGGCTCACCGGACGCCACCCTCCAGGACGCCTTCATCGCCATCACCGGGCGCGGCACCGCCCCGCAGAGCCCCGCCCCGCTCGCCGTCTGACGCGCGGTCACCCAGAGCGCCCCAAGCCCCGCAAGAAGCCCCCAAGGAAGGTCCCATGCCCCAAGTCGTCTCCGACACGGCCCTGATATTCGGCCGCTACGCCCGCCAGACGCTGCGCTCCAAGCCCGCCCTGATCTTCGGGATGGTCCAGCCGCTGCTCTTCCTCGTGTTCTTCGGCCCGCTGCTCACCGATCTGCCGCTGGGCGGCCGGGCCAGCTCCTGGCAGACCATCGTCCCCGGAATCCTCGTCCAACTCGGCCTGTTCAGCGCCTCGTTCACCGGGATCGGGCTGATCCTCGAACGGCGCACGGGCGTCATCGAGCGGATGCGGGTCACCCCGGTCAGCCGGCTGGCGCTGCTCATGGGCCGGGTGCTCAAGGACGTCGCCCTGCTGCTGGTGCAGTCCCTGCTGCTGGTGTGCGTCGCCGTGGTGCTCGGGCTGCGCGCCCCGGTGCTGGGCGTGGCGATCGGCTTCGTCTTCGTCGGCGTGCTGACCGTCTCGCTCGCCTCGCTCTCCTACGCGCTGGCGATGCGGGTGGCGTCCCCGCAGGGGTTCGCGCCGGTCATCAACTCCATCACCATGCCCGCGATGCTGCTGTCCGGGATTCTGCTGCCGATGTCGCTCGGGCCCCGCTGGCTCGACATCGCCTCGCACTTCGTGCCGTTCCGCTATCTCGTGGACGGGGTGCGGGCCGCCTTCGCCGGCGAGTACGGGGACGGGAAGATCGCGCTGGCCTCGCTGGTGGCCTCCGCGCTCGCGGTGGTGGCCGTCACCCTCGGGGCACGGCTCTTCCGGCAGGCCGGGGCGTAGGGCCGCCGCGTAGGCTCGGACCCATGGTCAATCTCACCCGCATCTATACGCGTACCGGGGACACGGGCACCACCGCCCTCGGCGATATGAGCCGCACCGCCAAGACCGATGCGCGGATCGCCGCGTACGCCGACGCGAACGAGGCGAACGCCGCGATCGGGGTGGCCATCGCGCTGGGCCAGTTGCCCGCCGAGATCGTCAAGGTGCTGGTCCGCGTCCAGAACGACCTGTTCGACGTGGGCGCGGATCTGTGCACCCCCGTGGTGGAGAACCCGGAACACCCCGCACTCCGCGTGGAGCAGAGCTATATCGACAAGCTGGAGGCGGACTGCGACAGCTTCCTGGAGGGGCTGGAGAAGCTGCGCAGCTTCATCCTCCCGGGCGGCACCCCCGGCGCCGCGCTGCTGCACCAGGCATGCACGGTGGCGCGCCGCGCCGAGCGCTCCACCTGGGCGGCGCTCGCCGAGCACGGGGAGTCGATGAACGCGCTCACCGCCACCTATCTCAACCGGCTCTCGGACCTGCTGTTCATCCTGGCCCGCGCGGCCAACAAGGAGGTCGGCGACGTCCTGTGGGTCCCGGGCGAGAACCGCTGAAAACCCCCGGTCCCGTCGGCCCCGGCGCTACGCGGATGCGCGGCCGGGGCCAACGGGGCGGGGGCGGGGCTCGGTGGCCTGCCCGCTACGGGGGTTAGCGGACAGAGGAAGCCGAGCGCTCCCGCTTGGGAAAGAGTGTGTAGCTGAGCGCGATGGCCACGTTGATGCCGATCAGGAACAGCATCTTGATCTGCCAGTCGCGCAGCGAGCCGATCTCGCCGTCGTCGCCGACGTACCAGATCGCGCCCTGGAGCAGGGCGATGGCGATGACCGCCGCCAGCACCCAGCGGCCGGCCGTCTTCCACTCGTGAAGCGTCTTCGCCGCGCCGTACTTGGCCGGCTTGACCGGCGGCGGGCCGCCGAAGAAGCGGTGGGCCACCCGGGCGTCGACCCATTTGATCGTCGAATGGCCGAGCGCGGCCGAGTATCCGATGTAGACCGCGGCGAGGCCGTGCTTCCAGTCCGGTTCGGCGCCGTTCCGCAGGTCGATCACGGTCGTCACGAACAGCACCAGCTCCAGCAGCGGCTCGCACAGCAGCACCGCGGTGCTGGCCTTCGGCATCTTCGCCACGTACCGCAGCAGGAGCCCGATGGCCAGCAGCACCCAGAAGCCGACCTCACAGGCGATGATCAACGCGACAACCACGATGTTTCCTCTCTCGCTCTGCCCTTGGCCCCAACCCTCTCCCGACGATCAGGGCGCCCGCGTCGTCGTCGGCGATGAAACCCGGCTGCATCCTTCGATGTACGCCGCCGGGCGGCGGCCCCGGACCCAAGGGGGAGGCCCACCCGGCGCGCCACGTGGTGTGATGGGTGCCATGCCGTCCCGTCCCCACCTCCCGCGCCCCCACCGGCATGACGTCCTGATCGGCCTCTGCGGACTGCTCGGCGGGGGCCTGATGTGGGCGGTGGGGGTGCACAACAACCAATCGTTCTTCCACACGCCCCGATGGCTGGGGCTGATCGCGCTGGTCGTGATCTCGGCGGCCGTGCTGCTGCGGCGCTCCAGGCCCCTGATCGGTCTGGGTGTGGGGACCGCCGCGCTCGGCGTCGACATCCTCAGTGGCGGGCTGGCCGTGACGTTCCTGATCTACACCGACCTGGTGTACGCGGCCGTCATGTACTCCGGCCCCCTTGCCGCCCGGCGCATCCCCCAGATCTGCGGACTGCTCACGGGGCTGGCGACCGTGGTGCCGCTGGCCATCTTCGGCGACCCGGTGGCGCTGCTGGTCGGCCCGTTCGTCGCGCTGCTCACCCTCACCCCGGCGTGGACCGGGACGGTGGTCCGCAACCATCGCGAGGAGGCCGCGGCGGCCCGTCTGGAGGCGGAACGCGTCGCCCTGCTGGCCGAGTTGGACCGGCGGGAGGCGGTCGCCTCCGAGCGCTCCCGGATGGCGCGCGAACTCCACGACATGGTGGCGAACCACCTGTCGGCCATCGCCATCCACTCCAGCGCCGCGCTCTCCCTGAAGGACCCCTCCGCGACCGACGAGGCGCTCGGCGTCATCAGGGAGAACAGCGTGCGGGGCCTGGCCGAGATGCGCCGGCTGATCGGGCTGCTGCGGGACCCGGGGGACACGGCGGAACCGGTCGCCATCTCCACGCTCGACGCCCTCGACACCCTGCTGGACCAGGCCCGCGCCAACGCCCGCCCCGGCGGGCAGGACATCGTCCTGTGCGACGAGCGGCCGGCCGGCGCCGACCCGCTGCCCGCCCCGGTCGAGCTCGCCGCGTACCGCATCGTCCAGGAGTCGCTCACCAACGCCCTCAAGCACGCCGCACCCGGCCGGGTGGACGTGACGCTGGCGCATCGCGCGGACGGCCCGCTCGAAGTCAGCGTCATCAGCCCCTACGGCGACCGCTCGGGCCCCGGGCACCCGGCTCCGGCACCGGGCTGATCGGGATGCGCGAGCGGGTGAACCTGCTCGGCGGCACCCTCGACGCCGGACCCGTCACCGGGCCCCGGGGCATGGTGTGGCAGGTGCGCGCCGCGCTGCCCCGGGGCGACGAGAGCGCTCAGAGCGTGCCATGACCCTTCGACGACCAGGAGCCACCGTGACCCTGCCCGCCCCGCCCTCCGGCACCGCGTCCGAGCCGATCCGGGTTCTGGTCGCCGAGGATCAGAGCGCGGTGCGTTCCGGGCTGGTGCTGATCCTGCGGTCCGCCCCCGATGTCGAGGTGGTCGGCGAGGCGGTCGACGGCCTCCAGGCGGTGGAGATGGCCCGGTCGCTGCGCCCCGATGTGGTGCTGATGGACGTCCAGATGCCACGGCTGGACGGGGTGTCGGCGACCCGCCAGGTGGTCGCCGAACAGCTCGCCGATGTGCTGGTGCTCACCACGTTCGACCTCGACGAGTATGTCTTCGGGGCGCTGCGCGCGGGCGCCTCCGGGTTCCTGCTCAAGGACAGCGAGGCGGCCGATCTGATCGAGGCGGTCCGTACGGTGGGGCGCGGCGAGGGGATGATCGCCACGGCGGTGACCCGCCGCCTGATCGCGGAGTTCGCCCGGCCCCAGACCGCCCCCTCCCCCACGACGCCCAGTCCCGCGGCGCTCGCCTCGCTCACCCCGCGGGAGCGGGAGGTGCTGGCGTGTCTCGGTCAGGGGCTGTCGAACGCGCAGGTCGCGGCGCGGCTCAGCATGGCGGAGGCGACGGTGAAGACGCATGTCAGCCGGCTGCTGAACAAGCTGGAGCTGCGCAGCCGGGTCCAGGCCGCGGTGCTGGCCCAGGAACTGGGCGTGCGCTAGCGCTCGGCATGACCTGGGTGCCCTGGGTGCCCTGGGTGCCGTGGGTGATGAGGTGGCTAGGCGACGTTGACGCGCTGGCCGGGGGGCGCGGCCTCCAGCCAGGCCAGGAAGCCGGTCAGGGCGTCCTCGCTCATGGCCAGCTCCAGCCGGGTGCCGCCGTGCCGGCAGGCGAGCACCACCGCGTCGGAGAGCAGCGCCAGCTCCTCCTCGCCCTTGGGAGTGCGCCGCTCCAGCACCTCGATCGAGGCGCGCTCCAGCACCCGCCGGGGCCTCGGTGCGTAGGAGAAGACCCGGAACCACTCGACGCGGTCACCGTTGTAGCGGGCGACTCCGTACACCCAGCCCTTGCCGCTGGTCTCGGATTCGCTTGCGGGTGGATCCCAGCGCAGGGAACAGTCGAAGGTTCCGCCGGATCGCTGGATCAGCCTCCGCCGGAGACCGAAGACGAAGAGTCCCACCACCACCAGCGCGACGACCACGCCGCCCACAAGCAGAGCGAGGACCATCTTCACCGACCTCCTCGCGTCATCCGGAAAAACCGCACCTGCATCGCCTCAGCCGCGGACCGCTGAAAGGGCTCCAGCGAGGTCCGCGGCTGAGGTTTTCCGACCGTACGTGACAGGCTCAGTGCGCTCCCGCCACCGCACGCAGCCGGACGTCGGCGCGCCGCTCGGCGGCGGCGTCCGCCTCCGACTTGGCACGCTCCAGCGCCCGCTCCGCGCGCTTGACATCGATCTCGTCGGACAGCTCCGCGACCTCGGCCAGCAGTGAGAGCTTGTCGTCCGCGAACGAGATGAACCCACCGTGCACCGCGGCCACGACCGTCCCGCCGTCGACCGAACGGATGGTCACCGGGCCGGACTCCAGCACACCGAGCAGCGGCTGGTGGCCGGGCATGACGCCGATGTCACCCGATGTGGTGCGCGCGATGACCAAGGTGGCCGCACCGGACCACACACTACGGTCCGCCGCGACCATCTCGACCTGCAGCTCAGCAGCCAACGTGGCTCCTCGGGTCTCTCCCCGCCGGGTCGGGCAGGGCTTTCGTCAAAGAATAACGGGCGTACGGAGAGGGGTGGGACCGGGCCCACCCCTCTCGCGGAGCTACCGGGCTCAGGAGACGCCCAGCTCCTTGGCCTTGGCCTTGAGGTCGTCCAGGCCACCGCACATGAAGAACGCCTGCTCGGGGAAGTGGTCGAACTCACCATCGGCGATCGCGTTGAACGCGGCGATGGACTCGTCCAGCGGCACATCCGATCCGTCGAGACCGGTGAACTGCTTCGCCGCGTGGGTGTTCTGCGACAGGAAGCGCTCGATACGGCGGGCGCGGAAGACGGTGAGCTTGTCCTCCTCGCCGAGCTCGTCGATGCCCAGGATGTTGATGATGTCCTGGAGGTCCTTGTACTTCTGGAGGATCGACTTCACGCGCGAGGCGCAGTCGTAGTGATCCTGCGAGATGTAGCGCGGGTCCAGGATCCGGGACGTCGAGTCCAGCGGGTCCACCGCCGGGTAGATGCCCTTCTCCGAGATCGGCCGGGAGAGCACCGTGGTCGCGTCGAGGTGCGCGAAGGTGGTCGCCGGGGCCGGGTCGGTCAGGTCGTCCGCGGGGACGTAGATCGCCTGCATCGAGGTGATCGAGTGACCGCGGGTCGAGGTGATGCGCTCCTGGAGGATGCCCATCTCGTCGGCCAGGTTCGGCTGGTAGCCCACCGCGGAGGGCATCCGGCCGAGCAGGGTCGAGACCTCGGAACCGGCCTGGGTGAAGCGGAAGATGTTGTCGATGAAGAACAGCACGTCCTGCTTCTGCACATCGCGGAAGTACTCCGCCATGGTCAGACCGGCCAGGGCGACGCGCAGACGGGTGCCCGGGGGCTCGTCCATCTGGCCGAAGACCAGCGCGGTCTGCGGGAGCACGCCGGACTCGGCCATCTCCTCGATCAGGTCGTTGCCCTCACGGGTGCGCTCGCCGACACCGGCGAACACGGAAACGCCCTCGTGCAGCTTGGCCACACGCATGATCATTTCCTGGATGAGCACGGTCTTGCCGACGCCCGCGCCGCCGAACAGACCGATCTTGCCGCCCTTGACGTACGGGGTCAGCAGGTCGACGACCTTCAGGCCGGTCTCGAACATCTCGGTCTTGGACTCGAGCTGGTCGAAGGCCGGGGCCTTGCGGTGGATGGACCAGCGCTCGGTGACCTCGGACTCGGCCTCGGGCTCGTTGAGGATCTTGCCGAGGGTGTTGAACACCCGGCCCTTGGTGACATCGCCGACCGGCACCGTGATGCCGTCGCCGGTGTCGGTCACCGCGGCCTGGCGGACCAGACCGTCGGTGGGCTCCATGGAGATGGCGCGGACCAGGCCCTCGCCGAGGTGCTGGGCGACCTCGAGGGTCAGGGTCTTCTTCGCCCCCTCCTGAGAGGGGTCGGCGACCTCGACCTGCAGCGCGTTGTAGATCTCCGGCATCGAGTCGACGGGGAACTCCACGTCGACGACCGGGCCGATGACCCGCGCGACGCGGCCGGAGGCCACAGCGGTTGGCTCAACAGTGGTGGTCATAGTGTCAGTCACTCCCCGCAGAGGCGTCGGCCAGAGCGCTCGCGCCACCGACGATCTCGCTGATTTCCTGGGTGATGTCGGCCTGGCGGGCCGCGTTGGCAAGCCGCGTGAGCGACTTGATGAGCTCTTCGGCGTTGTCGGTCGCCGACTTCATCGCCCGCCGGGTGGCCGCGTGCTTGGAGGCGGCGGCCTGCAGCAGGGCGTTGTAGATACGGGACTCGACGTACCGCGGCAGCAGGGCGTCGAGGACGTCCTCCGCCGACGGCTCGAAGTCGAACAGCGGAAGGATCTCGCCCTTCGCCTTCTGCTCGTCAGCCTTCTCCTCGAGGCTGAGCGGCAGCAGCCGGTCGGTGACCGGCGTCTGCGTCAGCATCGAGACGAACTCCGTGAAGACGATGTGCAGCTCGTCCACGCCGCCGTCGGCCGTGTCCTTGAGGACAGCGTCGATCAGCGGGCCCGCGATCTTCTTGGCGTCCGCGTAGGTCGGGTTGTCGGTGAAACCGGTCCACGACTCCGTGACCTTGCGCTCACGGAAGCCGTAGTAGGCGACGCCCTTACGGCCGACGATGTAGGCGTCGACCTCCTTGCCCTCACCGGTGAGCCGCTCGGTGAGCTGCTCGGCCGCCTTGATGACGTTGGAGGAGTAGCCGCCGGCGAGACCACGGTCGCTCGTGATGAGCAGCAGCGCGGCCCGCGTCGGGTTCGTCGCCTCGGTGGTGAGCGGGTGCTGGGTGGTGGAACCGGTGGCAACCGCACCCACCGCCCGGGTGAGCTCACTGGCGTACGGACTCGACGCGGCCACCCGGCGCTGCGCCTTGACGACGCGCGAGGCGGCGATCATCTCCATCGCCTTGGTGATCTTCTTGGTCGCAGAGATGGACTTGATCCGCCTCTTGTAGACCCGGAGCTGGGCACCCATGCTCAGCCCTCGCCCAGCAGCTTGCCGTCCGAGGTCTCGAACTGCCGCTTGAAGCCGTCGACCGCCTCGCCGAGCGCCGCGATGGTGTCATCGGACATCTTGCCGCCCTCGACGATGCTGGTCAGCAGCGACTTGTGCTCACGGTGCAGGTAGTCCAGCAGCTCACGCTCGAAGCGGCGGATGTCCTCGACCGGGACGTCGTCCATCTTGCCCGTGGTGCCGGCCCAGATGGAGACGATCTCGTCCTCGGTGGAGAACGGGGCGTACTGCGACTGCTTCAGCAGCTCGACCATGCGCGCACCGCGCTCCAGCGACGCCTTGGAGGCCGCGTCCAGGTCGGAGCCGAAGGCGGCGAACGCCTCGAGCTCACGGTACTGGGCGAGGTCCACGCGGAGCCGGCCGGAGACCTGCCGCATGGCCCGGTGCTGGGCGGAGCCACCGACACGGGAGACCGAGATACCGACGTTCAGCGCCGGGCGCTGACCGGCGTTGAACAGGTCCGACTCCAGGAAGCACTGACCGTCGGTGATGGAGATGACGTTGGTCGGAATGAATGCCGACACGTCGTTCGCCTTGGTCTCGACGATCGGCAGACCGGTCATCGAACCGGCACCCATCTCGTCGGAGAGCTTGGCGCAGCGCTCCAGCAGCCGGGAGTGCAGGTAGAAGACGTCGCCCGGGTAGGCCTCACGGCCCGGCGGGCGGCGCAGCAGCAGGGACACGGCGCGGTAGGCGTCGGCCTGCTTGGACAGGTCGTCGAAGACGATCAGGACGTGCTTGCCCTGGTACATCCAGTGCTGGCCGATGGCCGAGCCCGTGTAGGGGGCGAGGTACTTGAAGCCCGCCGGGTCGGACGCCGGGGCGGCGACGATGGTGGTGTACTCCAGGGCACCGGCCTCCTCCAGCGCACCGCGCACGGAAGCGATGGTGGAGCCCTTCTGGCCGATGGCGACGTAGATGCAGCGGACCTGCTTCTTGGGGTCGCCGGAGCGCCAGTTGTCGCGCTGGTTGATGATCGTGTCGACGCACAGCGCGGTCTTGCCGGTCTGCCGGTCGCCGATGATCAGCTGGCGCTGGCCACGGCCGATCGGGGTCATGGCGTCGACGGCCTTGTAGCCGGTCTCCATCGGCTCGTGCACCGACTTACGGTCCATGACCGTGGGGGCCTGCAGCTCGAGGGCGCGGCGGCCCTCGGTCTCGATCTCGCCGAGGCCGTCGATCGGGGCACCCAGCGGGTCGACCACGCGGCCGAGGTAGCCCTCGCCGACGGCGACCGAGAGAACCTCGCCGGTGCGGTGCACCTGCTGGCCCTCCTCGATGCCGCTGAACTCACCGAGGACGACCGCACCGATCTCGCGCTCCTCGAGGTTGAGGGCGAGGCCGAGGGTGCCGTCCTCGAACTTCAGCAGCTCGTTCGCCATGGCCGAGGGAAGACCCTCGACCCTCGCGATGCCGTCGCCGGCAACGCTGACCGTACCGACCTCCTCGCGCGAGGCCGCGTCCGGCTGGTACGCCTGGACAAAGTTCTCCAGCGCGTCCCGGATCTCCTCCGGCCGGATCGTGAGCTCCGCCATCTGGGTTCCCTGCTCTCCTTGTTGGGCCCGAAGTGTCTGACCACGGCCCAACTCGGGCCGCTTGCATGCTTGTTGAGTTGGTGGCTGTGTCAGCCGGCCATCCGACGGGTCGCCTCGTCGAGGCGGTCCGTGATGGTCCCGTTGATGATCTCGTCGCCGACGCGTACCGAGATCCCGCCGAGGACCTCCGGGTCCACGTCGAGGTTGAGGTGCATCTTCCGTCCGTACAGCTTCCCCAGTGCCTCGCCGAGCCGCTGCTTCTGCCGGTCGCTGAGCGGCACCGCGGAGGTGACGACCGCGACCGTACGGTCCCGGCGCTCCGCCGCCAGCTTGGACAGCTCGTCGAGACCCGACTCCAGGCTACGACCCCGCGGGTGGGTCACCAGACGGATCACCAGCCGCTCGGTCACCTGGTCGGCCCGGCCGCCGAGCAGCTCGCGGACCAGCCCGGCCTTGGCCGAGACGCTCGCGCGCCGGTCGGTGAGCGCGCCCCGGAGCTCGGACGAGGAGGAGACGATCCGGCCGAACCGGAACAGCTCGTCCTCGACGTTGTCGAGGGCACCCGTCCGCTCGGCCGCCACCAGGTCGGCGGCGCTGGCCAGCTGCTCCAGCGCGTCCACCAGGTCACGCGAGCGCGACCAGCGGGAACGGACCAGGCCGGAGATCAGGTCGATGGACTCGCCGCCGACCTGTCCGCCCAGCACCCGCGCGGCCAGCTCGGCCTTGGCCTCGCCGGGCTGCGCCGGGTCGGTGAGGACCCGGCGCAGCGAGACCTCGCGGTCGAGCAGCGCGGTGACGGCGGCCAGCTCCTCGGCGAGCTTCGACGCGTCGACGGAGGTGTTGTCCGTCAGGGCGTCGAAGCGCTCGCGCGCGGCTGCCAGTGCCTCCCGGCTCGCTCCGTTCATCGGCCGGCCTCGGCCTTCGAGCCGTCGTTCGTCTTGGCCTCGAGCTCGTCGAGGAACCGGTCGATGGTGCGGCTCTGCCGGGCCACATCCTCGAGCGACTCGCCGACGATCCGGCCGGCCAGGTCGGTGGCGAGCCTGCCCACGTCCTGGCGCAGGGTCTGAGCGGCCTGCTTCCGATCGGCCTCGATCTGGGCGTGACCGGCAGCGATGATCTCCTCACGCTGCCGCTGGCCCTCCGCGCGCATCTCGGCGATGAGCGCGGCGCCCTGCTCCTGCGCCTCCTGGCGCAGTCGCGCGGCCTCGTGACGGGCGTCGGCGAGCTGGGCTCGGTAGTCCTCGAGGACCTGCTGGGCTTCGGCCTGAGTGGCCTCGGCCTTCTCCATGCCGCCTTCGATCGCCTCACGGCGCTCATCCAGAACCCGGTTGATGTTCGGGAGGAGCTTCTTGGCGAGGAAGAAGAAGACGATGGCAAAGGCGATCAGGCCGATGACCAGCTCCGGGATCGGCGGGAGGAGAGGGTTCTCACTCTCCTCGGCCGCCACCTGTACCAGGGCGTTCACATCAGTGCCTTCCGTCGAAAAGGGCAATCAGTAAGTGGAAATCACTTACCGAACACGAACGGCATGACGATGCCGATCAGGGCAAGCGCCTCACAGAAGGCGAAGCCGAGAATCTGGTTGGCACGGATCAGACCGGCGGCCTCGGGCTGACGGGCCAGGGCCTGGGTGCCGTTACCGAAGATGATGCCGACGCCGACGCCGGGGCCGATGGCCGCGAGGCCATAACCGATGGAGCCGAGGGAGCCGGAAACACCTGCGGCGAGGTCCACAGCGGACATGCTGTTTCTTCCTTCTCTTTCGCGGACCGGTGGGGGTTGGCCACCGGACGTCTCTTGGACGAGGGGAGCGGGACGCTCAGTGGTGCTCGGCGAGCGCGCCCTGGATGTAGGTGCAGGCCAGAAGCACGAAGACGTACGCCTGAACGGCCTGGATGAACAGCTCGAAGGCGGTCATGACGATGGTCATCACGAACGAGACACCGGCGTAGGCGATGCCGATGCCGTTCAGCAGGTACCAGCTCGCGACGGTGAACATCACGATCAGCAGGTGGCCCGCGAACATGTTGGCGAAGAGCCGGACCGCGTGGGTGAACGGCCGCACCAGCACGTTCGAGAAGAACTCGATCGTCATGGCGAGCGGCAGCACCGCTCCCAGCGACTTGTCATAGCCGGTGATGTTCTTGAAGCCGCCGACGAAGCCGTGCTTCCGGAACGTCAGGCTCATCCACAGGATGTAGACGATCGCGGCGAGCCCGGCCGGGTAGGCGATGATCGACGTCACCGGGAACTGGGCGACCGGAATGACCGACCAGAGGTTCATGATCCAGACGAAGAAGAAGATCGAGACCATGAGAGGGACATACTTCTCGCCCTCCTTCTTGCCGAGCGCCTCGTAGACGATCCCTCGGCGTACGAAGTCGTAGCCCGCCTCACCGACCATCTGCAGCTTGCCCGGGACCACCTTGGCCCGGCCGAAGGCCGCCCAGAAGAACCAGACGATGGCGATGGAACCGAGCAGGGCGAGCAGCATCGGCTTGTTGAAGTCGATGCCGCCGACCGTGAAGAGCGGCTCGAACTTGAACGAATGTTGTCCGGGTGCCGGGAAGCCGCACCCATCGAAGATGTGGCAGTTCGTCTCGAAGGCGAGCGTCTGGTCAGAACTCACCGCGAGCTCCTTCAGCGTGGCGCATGGGTACGGCAACCTCGTTGTGTCGGCGCGGCGCACGGCCACGGAGCGGCACTGGACTGGTCATACGGATGTCGAAGCGAATGGTCGGCACATGGCCGAGTGGTGTGTCGGGCATCAGCTGCATGGGCCGCCGATTCCGTCCCGTGGAATCCGGGGGTTCAGCTACCTGCGCCTGCTGTGCCTCAGATGGCACCGGACGATAGCAGGTGAGCGCACATGCTCTTATCCCGGCCCTACTTCTCACGATGGAGACCCGGCGGGAGCGGACTTCTTCGCCCCCTCGGGCTTACGTTCGTCCTCGGATTCGGGCTCCACGTAGAGGATCTTGGCCTTCATATGCGCGCGGGTCTGGGCGCCGATCCATACCAGGGTCGCGGCGAGCAGCGCGAAGGCGAACGCTTTGGTGCTGAACAGCGTGGTGTTCTTGAACACCCCGAGGATGACCGCCACCAGCAGGAACTGGGTCATGTAGAGCACCAGGCCCATTGCCTGGAAGAGGTGCGGGAGGTACTTCGCGGTGCGCTGCAGCACGATCAGGCCCATCGCCATGACCGCGCCGGCGACCACCGCTCCGAAACCCGCACCGATCGCGCCCTTGCCTCCGGCGAGCACAGAACCGACAGCGACGGCGACCACCCCGACAACGGCGGTGGGCACGGCGCAACTCAGGAGCGTTCTGGCGTCGTTGGACTGCATGAAGGGTTTCTCCGGCAAGTGTCGGAAGCAACGATTCGTCGTGGACGAGCGTATCCCCGGGGACAGAGGAGACCTCACGACGAAGAGCCGTCGCCCTACGGCCCCTCGGGTCTAAGCACCGGGTTTAGTGAACGGTATCACAAACTATTTGATGAGGTCTTTACCCTTCGGATGTGCTGCACGTCACACGGGAGAGTTATCGGCTGGGTACCGTGCTGACGCCGTCCTGTGATCTTCGGCGCTCTCTCCGGACCGTTCCCGCCGGCACTTTCTGGGGGAATTACCAGGGCGGTTACTGGGGTGAGCCGATCCTGCGGCGGTGGGTGAAGCGGGACCGGTCGCCGATCGCGGTGGCGCCGTTCACCCCGCCGTTCACCCCGGCGCTCGCGCCGCCGTTCATCTCGCTGTTCGACCCGCCGTTCATCCCGGAGCCCACCGGCTCGGGCCCGGCCATCTCTGGATCCGACGGATCCGACGGTGCGGACCCCGCGCCGGCCACGGCCGCCACCGGCTCCGCGGGCACCTCGGCGCCCTGTTCGGCCCGTGCGATCCGGTTGGCACGGCGGTAGCGCGGCGGAACGAATGCCTCGGCCCAGCGCGGAACGCGCGGGGTGAACCGCGGCAGCAGCAACAGCACCAGCCCGACCCCGCTCAGCGCGACGATCGCGAGGACGAACCACACACCGGCCGAGTTCACCGAGTACGCCACGGCGCCGAAGGCGATCAGCGCCGACCAGAAGTACATGATCAGGACGGCCCGGCTGTGCGAGTGGCCGATCTCCAGCAGCCGGTGGTGCAGATGGCCGCGGTCCGCGGCGAACGGCGACTGGCCCTTCCAGGTGCGCCGGACGATGGCCAGCACCAGGTCGGCGAAGGGCACCGCGATGACGGTCAGCGGCAGCAGCAGCGGGATGTAGACCGGGACGGTGGCGTGCACCGCGGCCTGCTCGGACCCCTCGAACAGCTTCATCGCGTCCGGGTCGACCTGGCCGGTGATGGAGATGGCGCCCGCCGCCAGCACCAGCCCGATCAGCATCGAGCCCGAGTCGCCCATGAAGATCCGCGCGGGGTGCGCGTTGTGCGGCAGGAAGCCCAGGCACATCCCCATGAGGACGGCGGCGAACAGGGTGGCGGGCGCGGCCGCTTCCAGGCCGTAGCCGTACCAGATGCGGTAGGCGTACATGAAGAACGCGGCGGCGGCGATGCAGACCATCCCCGACGCCAACCCATCGAGCCCGTCGACGAAGTTGACCGCGTTGATGGTGATGACGACCAGGGCGACGGTCAGCAGCGTGCCCTGCCAGGGCGTCAGCGAGACCGGCCCCACGCCGGGCACCGGAAGCCACAGGATGGTCAGACCCTGGAGCACCATCACACCGGCGGCGATCATCTGGCCGCCGAGCTTGATCAGCGCGTCCACGCCCCACTTGTCGTCCAGCACGCCCAGCAGCCAGATCAGCCCGGCACCGGACAGCAGCGCCCGTGGCTCGTTGGAGACCTCGAAGACGTCCTTGAGGTTGGTCAGATGGGCGGCGACCAGCAGCCCCGCGCACAGCCCGCCGAACATGGCGATGCCACCGAGCCGCGGAGTGGGCTCGCGATGCACATCACGGGCGCGGATCTCCGGCATCGCACCGGCCGCGATGGCGAATTTCCGCACCGGCCCGGTCAGCAGATAGGTGACCGCGGCCGTGATGCACAGAGTCAGCAGGTATTCACGCACAGGCTGCCCCAGAGGTATCGCTGGCCATCACAGCCTCACACCTTATGCGTGTCGGACGCCTCGCGGTGAACGTACTTACAGACGTCCTACACCTTCGGATGGTTGCATGATTCGGCCCTCGTCCGGATAGGGCGGAAATCTCCCGGCCAGTTCCGCCACCTTTTCCCGTACCACGCCTTCGTCCCGCAGCACGGTTCCCATCAGGGCGGCTATCCGCTCCATTTCCGGCGCTCCCATTCCCTGGGTGGTCACCGCGGCGGTGCCCAGCCGGATCCCCTTGACGCACCCCCGCGGCTCCGTGGCGGACGCCAGCGCGCAGGTGTCCAGGACGATCCCGGCGGCCGCGCAGCGGGCCTTCGCGGCCCGTCCGTCCAGGCCCAGCGGGGCCGCGTCGGCGGTGATCATATGGGTGTCGGTGCCGCCCGTGGCCACCGCCAGACCCTCCGCGACCAGGGCGTCCGCGAGCACCCGGGCATTGGCCACCACCCGCCGCGCATAGGCGGTGAAGGCGGGCGCCGCGGCCTCGCCGAACGCCACCGCCTTGGCCGCGACGGTATGCATCTGGGCGCCGCCCTGGGTGAACGGGAACACCGCCCGGTCGACCCGCTCGGCGAGCTCCGCACCGCACAGCAGCATTCCGCCGCGCGGCCCGCGCAGCACCTTGTGTGTCGTTGCGCACACCACATCCGCGTACGGCACCGGGGACGGCGCCGCCTTCCCCGCGACCAGACCGATCGCATGGGCGGCGTCGGCGATGAGATACGCGCCCACCTCGTCGGCGACGGCACGGAAGGCGGCGTAGTCCAGATGACGCGGATAGGAGATGGAACCGCAGACGATCGCCTTCGGCCGGTGGGCGTGGGCGAGCGCGCGGAGCTGCTCGTAGTCGATCAGGCCGGTCGCCGGATCGACGCCGTAGCCGATGAAGTCGAACCAGCGGCCGGAGAAATTGGCGGGTGAGCCATGGGTGAGATGGCCGCCGTGCGGCAGCGCCATCGCCAGCACCGTGTCCCCGGGCTGCAGCAGCGCGGCGTAGGCGGCCAGCACCGCCGAGGACCCCGAATGCGGCTGCACATTGGCGTGCTCGGCGCCGAACAGGGCCTTCGCCCGGTCCTGGGCGACCCGCTCGGCGATGTCCACGATCTCGCAGCCGCCGTGGTGGCGGGCGCCGGGATAGCCCTCGGCGTACTTGTTGGCCAGCGGCGAGGCGAGCGCCGCCAGCACGGCCGGCGAGGTGAAGTTCTCGGCCGCGATCAGCTGGAGGCCGGCGGAGACGCGGTCGATCTCGCTCAGGATGATCCCCGCCAGCTCCGGGTCCTGGCGGGCGAGCGCTCCGAAATCGGGGCCCCGGGGGGTGACGGCCATGGCGTGCTCACAGCCTTGGGAGGGGACGGCGGGTCGTCGAAGGTGGTCACCCCCAATGTAGGCCCCGCGGGCCCTCGTGGCGCGCCGTGAGCCCCGGGAAACCCCCGCCCGCGCGCCATCGGCCCCGCCAGGGGGCTACGCGGGGCGGGGACCCCCGTCAGGGCCGTGACGACCGGGTCCAGGGCCTGGTTGATCTCGTCCCCGATCGAGCGGAAGAAGGTGATCGGCGCCCCGTACGGATCGTGCACCTCGTCCGCGTCCTCGGTGGGCGCCAGCAGCCAGCCGCGCAGCGCGGCCGCCGCCTGCACCAGGGCGCGGGCGCGCTCCACCACACCGCCCGCCTCCTCCGGATCGGGCAGCGTCGCGGGGTCTATGGCCCGCACCAGCCGGGTGAACTCCTTGAGCGTGAACGTGCGCAAGCCCGCCGAATGCCCCATCGAGATGACCTGCGCCCGGTGGTCGCGGGTGGCGGTCAGGACGAGGTCGGCGCGGATGACGTGCTCGTCCAGCAGCTCACGGCCGAGGAAGCCCGCCGGGTCGGCGCCGAAGTCGGTCAGGACCGTCGCGGCGTGCGCCTCCATGGGCGCGCCCTCATGGCCCCAGGTGCCGGCGCTCTCCACGATCAGACCGCGGGTGCGGACGGTGCCGAGGCGGTGCGTGAGGGCATGCCGGGTCAGCCGCTCGGTGATCGGTGAGCGGCACACATTGCCGGTGCTGACGTGGAGGATGCGGAAGGTGGCCTCGGGCTTCTTCTCACGGTGTTCCGCTATGCCACGCCCCTCAGGGGCTGTCAATTCGCCACCTCGAGGTCGGGTACGACCTCGCGGAGCTGCTCGGCGGAGAGCGCGCCCGCCCGGAGCAGCACCGGCACCTTGCCGGTGACGTCGACGATCGAGGAGGGCACGGCGGCCGGGGTCGGCCCGCCGTCGAGGTACACCGAGACGGAGTCCCCCAGCATGTCCTGGGCGGCGTCGCAGTCCTGCGGAGAGGGGTGTCCGGTCAGATTGGCGCTGGAGACCGCCATCGGGCCGAAGTCCGTCAGCAGCTCGATCGCGACCGGGTGCAGCGGCATCCGCACCGCGACGGTGCCCCGGGTCTCCCCCAGGTCCCAGGTGAGCGAGGGCTGGTGCCGGGCGACGAGGGTGAGCGCACCGGGCCAGAAGGCGTCGACCAGCTCCCAGGCCATCTCGGAGAAGTCCGTGACCAGGCCGTGCAGGGTGTTCGGGGAGCCGACCAGCACCGGGGTGGGCATATTGCGGCCGCGGCCCTTGGCCTCGAGCAGATCGCCGACCGCCTCGGCGTTGAAGGCGTCCGCGCCGATCCCGTAGACGGTGTCGGTGGGCAGCACGACCAGTTCGCCGCGGCGGACGGCGGAGGCGGCCTCGCGCAGGCCGGTCTTGCGGTCGATCGCGTCCCCGCAGTCGTATCGCCGTGCCATCTTTAACGGACCTCCTCGTACGTGGCCAATGTGTGGTGCGGTGCCGCCGTCACGGCATGGCCTTCCGCGCGGTGGCGAACCGGGGCCGGTTGTTCAGGTCGGGGTGGTCGGCGGCGTCCGCCCAGCCACGCTCCTCCGTGAAGATCCACGGCACCTGGCCGCCCTGGGTGTCTGCGTGCTCGATGACCACCACGCCCCCGGGGCGCAGCAGCCGGTGGGCGGTGCGCTCCAGGCCACGGATCACATCGAGGCCGTCCTCTCCGGAGAAGAGCGCGAGCTGGGGGTCGTGGTCGCGGGCCTCCGGCGCCACGTACTCCCACTCGGTCAGCGGGATGTACGGCGGGTTGCTGATGACGAGGTCCACCTGTCCGTCGAGCTCGGGCAGGGCCGTCAACGCGTCCGCGTGATGGAGAACGACGCGGGACCCCTCGACGTTCTTGCGGGCCCAGCGCAGGGCGCCCTCGTCCAGCTCCACGGCGTGCACCCGGGAGCGCGGCACCTCCTGGGCGAGCGCCAGGGCGATGGCCCCGGAACCGGCGCACAGATCGACGATGAGCGGTTCGACGACGTCCATCGCCCGGACCGCGTCTATCGCCCAGCCGACCACCGACTCGGTCTCCGGCCGGGGCACGAAGACCCCGGGGCCCACCTGGAGTTCCAGGTAGCGGAAGAAGGCGCGGCCGGTGATGTGCTGAAGGGGCTCGCGGGCCTCGCGACGGGCGACCGCCTCCCAGTAGCGGGCGTCGAAGTCGGCGTCGGGCACGCCGTGCAGCTCTCCCCGCTTGACGCTGTGCACAAAGGCGGCGAGCTCCTCCGCGTCGAAGCGCGGTGAGGGCACGCCCGCGTCGGCCAGCCGCTGAGTGGCCTGCGCCACCTCGGCGAGCAGCACATTCACTGAATTCCTCCAGCCGGTCCGGACAAGAGCACGAAGCCTACGACGGTGGGTGGCTCAGCCCGCGGCCGCCAGCTTGGCGGCCGCGTCGGCGTCGACGCACGCTTGGATGACCGGTTCGAGTTCACCGTCGAGCACCTGGTCCAAGTTGTACGCCTTGAAACCGACTCGATGGTCCGAGATCCGGTTTTCCGGGAAGTTGTACGTACGGATGCGCTCGGACCGGTCGACGGTGCGGACCTGGCTGCGGCGCGCGTCCGACGCCTCCCGCTCGGCCTCCTCCTGAGCCGCGGCCAGCAGCCGCGAGCGCAGGATGCGCAGCGCCTGCTCCTTGTTCTGGAGCTGGCTCTTCTCGTTCTGGCAGGAGACGACGATGCCGGTGGGCAGGTGGGTGATGCGCACCGCGGAGTCGGTGGTGTTGACCGACTGGCCGCCGGGTCCCGAGGAGCGGTAGACGTCGATCCGCAGGTCGTTGGGGCCGATCTCGACCTCGACCTCCTCGGCCTCGGGCGTGACCAGCACACCGGCCGCGGAGGTGTGGATACGGCCCTGGGACTCGGTGGCGGGCACCCGCTGCACCCGGTGCACCCCGCCCTCGTACTTCAGCCGGGCCCAGACACCCTGGCCGGGCTCGGTGGCGCCGTTCCCGCCCTTGGTCTTCACCGCGACCTGGACGTCCTTGTAGCCGCCGAGGTCGGACTCGTTGGCGTCGAGGATCTCGGTCTTCCAGCCGACGCGCTCGGCGTACCGCAGATACATCCGCAGCAGGTCGCCGGCGAACAGCGCGGACTCCTCGCCGCCCTCTCCGGCCTTGACCTCCAGGATGACGTCCTTGTCGTCGCTCGGGTCGCGGGGGACGAGCAGCAGCCGCAGCCGGTCCGTCAGCTCCTCGCGGGACAGCTCCAGCTCCTTGACCTCGTCCACGAAGTCGGGGTCGTCCTGGGCCAGCTCCCGGGCGGTCTCGATGTCCTCCCCGACCTGCTTCCAGGCGCGGTAGGCGGCGATCACCGGGGTCAGCTCGGCGTAGCGCTTGTTGAGCCGACGCGCCTCCCGCTGGTCTGCGTGGACCGCGGGGTCGGCGAGCCGCTTTTCGAGGTCGGCGTGTTCGCCGATCAGTTCCTCGACCGCCTCGAACATCGGGGGGCTCCCTGGGTGGTCTGCGTGGGGGTGTTGCGGAGAAGAAGTGCCGGAAGGGCCGGTGACGACAAAACGCCGGTCCGGTCGCCCCAGGGAAGGGGCGACCGAAGACCGGCGCCGTGCGGGTCGCTACTTCTTGGCGGACCCGGCGTTCTTGCCGAAGCGGGCCTCGAACCGCGCCACGCGGCCACCGGTGTCGAGGATCTTCTGCTTGCCCGTGTAGAACGGGTGGCACTCGGAGCAGATGTCGGCACGGATGGCGCCGCCGCTCACGGTGCTACGGGTGGTGAAGGAGGCGCCACAGGTGCAGCTGACCTGCGTCTCGACGTACTCCGGGTGGATGTCGCGCTTCAAGGGAATCTCCTAGGTTCGGGAGGGCACCGGGTCGACGGGCGGGATGCCTGTCGTGAACCGGGACCGACGATCCAGTTTGCCAGTACTGGCCGCATCTCCCAAAACCGGGGGTCGGGCCGGGATATTCCCGACCCCTCCCGGGGGGCTATTCGACGACCTTGCCCGCGTCGGTGGCGTCGCCCGCGGAGCCCTTGGTGGCCGAGGCGGGGACCGGCTGGTCGTTGCGGAGCGCCGTCCATATGAGCTTGGCCTTGCGCTCCATGGGCAGCACCCGGGCCGGGTTCTGCGGGTCGTACTCGACGGGCAGTGTGGTCATCTTCATGTCGCCCGAGCCGATGCCCTTCATGGATTCGGCGAAGCCCTTCAGCTTGCTCACCGAGGCCAGCTCGGAGTCGGTGGTGAGCGCCTTGGTGGAGGTGTCCGCGAGGTCGTAGAGCTTCTTCGGGTTGCCGAACACGTCGACGTGCTTGACCTGGTCCAGCAGCGCCTTGACGAACGCCTGCTGGAGCTTGATCCGGCCCAGGTCGCTGCCGTCGCCCACGCCGTGCCGGGTGCGCACCAGGCCCAGGGACTGCTCCCCGTCCAGCGTGTGCGGGCCGGGCTCCAGGTCGAGGTGGCTCTTCGGGTCGTGAATCGGGGCGGTGGTGGTGAGGTTGACGCCGCCGAGGTCGTTTATGAGCTGCTTGAAGCCGGAGAAGTCGACCTCGAGGAAGTGGTCCATGCGGATGCCGGTCATGGACTCGATGGTCTTGATGGTGCAGGCCGGGCCGCCGGCCTCGTACGCGCTGTTGAACATCGCCGCCTGCACGGCGGGCGTCTTCTGCCCGCCCTTGGTGGTGCAGGACGGCCGCTGTATGAGGGTGTCGCGCGGGATGCTGATGACGCTGGCCTTCTTGTGGCCCTTGTAGACGTGGACGATCATCGCCGTGTCGGAGCGCGATGTGCCCTCGTCCGTGCCGTACTTCGCGTTCTTGCCGGCCCGGGAGTCGGAGCCGAGGACGAGGATGTCCATCGAGCCGTTGTCGACGTTCTTGGGGCGGTCGGTACCGAGGGCGGCGTTGACGTCGACGCCGGTGAGGTTCCCGTTCAGCTTGTAGTAGAGGTAGCCGAGTCCGGCACCGCCCAGCACCAGCACGGCGGCCAGCGTCCACACCGTGTAGAGCACGGCCCTGCGGCGCGTGCTGGGCCGCTTGCGGCGGCGGCCCGACGTCGCGCCGCGGGCGCGGTGGCGGCCCGGCGTCACCGGTGCGTTGCTGCTGTCCTCGGCCATGTGCTCCTCAGTCCTCTATGTGCTGCCCGAGTACCCCCTGCCGTCACGGTCAGGCGTGGCGTCGCGGTTTCGCGGTGGAGTCTGCCTGTGTTCCGGCCCCGTATTCCGACCTGACAGATGGAAGGCCGTGCGCCAGGGTTGCATACCTGCCATGGCCGGTTTTCGCGTGGGCCGCCGGGCGCTCCGTTCGTCCCCTTCGTCCGCCTTACCGCTCTGACCTGCACTTTCGCGGGCGATAACATGATCAGGACCGGTCCGTGGCCCGGCTTGCCGCTGTGGCTCACCTCTCACCGAACGCGACGAGGCCCCCGCGATGCGGGGGGCCTCGTCTACGGAGCGTTCCGGAAGATATCCGCTCAGTCGCCGTTGTTGCCCGGAGTGGGCGTGGTCTTGGCGATCTGCATCAGGAACTCGGCGTTGGACTTCGTCTGCTTCATCTTGTCCAGCAGCAGCTCGATCGCCTGCTGGGAGTCGAGCGCGTGCAGCACCCGGCGCAGCTTCCAGACGATGTTCAGCTCCTCCGGCGCCAGCAGGATCTCTTCCTTACGGGTGCTGGACGGGTCGACGTCCACCGCCGGGAAGATGCGCTTGTCGGCGAGCTTCCGGTCGAGCTTGAGCTCCATGTTGCCGGTGCCCTTGAACTCCTCGAAGATCACCTCGTCCATGCGCGAGCCGGTCTCGACCAGCGCGGTGGCCAGGATGGTCAGCGAGCCGCCGTCCTCGATGTTGCGCGCGGCGCCGAAGAACTTCTTCGGCGGGTAGAGCGCGGTCGAGTCGACACCACCGGACAGGATGCGGCCGGAGGCGGGCGCCGCCAGGTTGTAGGCACGGCCCAGGCGGGTGATCGAGTCCAGCAGGACGACCACGTCATGGCCCAGCTCGACCAGGCGCTTGGCCCGCTCGATCGCCAGCTCCGCGACGGTGGTGTGGTCCTCGGCCGGGCGGTCGAAGGTCGAGGAGATGACCTCGCCCTTGACCGACCGCTGCATGTCGGTGACCTCTTCCGGCCGCTCGTCGACGAGGACGACCATCAGATGGCACTCGGGGCTGTTGCGGGTGATCGCGTTGGCGATGGCCTGCATGATCATGGTCTTACCGGTCTTCGGCGGGGCCACGATCAGACCGCGCTGCCCCTTGCCGATCGGCGCGACCAGGTCGATGATCCGGGTCGTCAGCCCGCCGGCCTCGGTCTCCAGACGGAGCCGGTCCTGCGGGTAAAGCGGCGTCAGCTTGCCGAACTCCGGCCGCCCACGGCCGGTTTCGGGCGCCATGCCGTTGACCGAGTCCAGCCGCACCAGCGCGTTGAACTTCTCGCGGCGCTCGCCCTCGCGCGGCTGACGGACCGCACCGGTGACGTGGTCGCCCTTGCGCAGACCGTTCTTGCGGACCTGGGCGAGCGAGACGTAGACGTCGTTCGGGCCCGGGAGGTAGCCGGAGGTCCGGATGAACGCGTAGTTGTCGAGGATGTCGAGGATGCCCGCGACCGGGATCAGGACGTCGTCCTCGGACACCTGCGGCTCGTTGCCGAAGTCGTCGCGGCCACGCCGGCCACGGCGGTCCCGGTAGCGCCCGCGGCGGCCGCGGCGGCCGCCGTCGAAGTCGTCATCGCTCTCGTCGGCGCGCTGCTGGGCCTGGCCGCGCCCGTCGCGCTGCTGCCGGCCGCCGCCCTGCTGGCCGTCGTCGCCCTTGCCCCGGCGGTCACCGCGCTCGCCGCGGTCGCCGCGGTCCCCGCGGTCGCGCTGACGCTCCCGGCGGTCGCCCTTCTGGCCACGCTCCTGGCGGTCACCGCCCCTGGCACCCTTGCCCTCGGCGGTGTCGACGGCGGCCTCGGCCTTTCCGTCGCCCTTGGGCTCGGTCCTGGTCTCGGTCTTGGCGGAGGCGTCCGTACGGGTCTCCGTCTTGGTCTCGACAGCGGTGGCCGTGCCCCCGGCGTCGGGGGTGGTGGCGGGCGCGGTGGCGCGGCGGCGGCGGCGCTCACCGGCCGGCTGCTCATCGCCCGCGGGCTCACCGGGCTGGCCCGGGATCTCGATCTGCTGCTGGGCGACGGCCTTCTCCTCGGCGTCGGCCTTGTCGGCCTTCTCCGCCTTCCCGGCGGACTTCGAGGACTTGGCGCTGCCGGCCTTCTCCTCGGCGTCATCGCCCGTGCGGGTCCGCGAGGTGGCGCGGCGCTTGGGCTTGGTCGCGCCTTCCGCGGCGGACGGGGTGCTCTCGGCGCCCTCGGCGGAGCCGGAGCCCGCGGCCTGCTTCTCCTTGATGACCTCGATCAGCTGGCCTTTGCGCATCCGTGCGGTGCCCTTGATGCCAAGGCTCGAGGCGAGCTGCTGCAGCTCGGCCAGGACCATGGCGTCAAGGCCGGTGCCCGAGCGGCGTCGCCGCGGGGCAGCGCCAGTGGCAGCACCGGTGGCGGGCGCGGAAGCGTCCGTGGCGGGCGCGTTGTTGCCGACACCGCTGTCGGAGGTGCCGGAGGCGTTCACGCCCATCAGATCGGTGGTGTCGCTCACGAAGGGTCCTTCCCTGGAGCGGGCGTCGGCCTGTCTGGCTCGGCGACCGGTTGTGCTGTCCGGCTGTGGTCCTTCCGTAACGGACCGGGCCGGGGCGGTGGTCCGCCGGGGTACGGCGGAGAGATCAATTCATGGTTCCGACGCGACGGAGGATTCACTGAGATCCGCCACGCCGATTCCGGAGCGTGCTCGCTACTGCTCAGGCAGGCTGCTCAGGCAGTGGGGGAGGCTCCCGGAAGAAGGGTGGTCCCGGATGGGGACACTGAGCACTTCGCCTCCGAATACATCCAAGAGGCATCAAGTGCAGACTTGAGGTTAACACTACCGGATCCAACAAACATTCCCCCTTTCCAAGACCGGCTATCGAGTTTTCCCGGGTCCGGGACGCCCCGGACCGGGGTGTCAGGTGAGCGGCAGGACGCTCGCCCCCCGGCGTCGAGAGCCAGCCGGTTGGCCGCCCACCCCTCGCCCGCCAGTCGTGCGACCTTGTCGGCCGCACCGTCCTCGACCAGCGCGAGCACCGTGGGGCCCGCACCGGAGATGACCGCGGGGACGCCGTCCGTCCGCAGTCGGTTCACCAGGCTCACGCTCTCGGGCATCGCCGGAGCACGGTATTCCTGGTGCAGCCGATCCTCCGTCGCCGCCAGCAGCAGCTCGGGACGCCTGGTCAGGGCCTCGACGAGCAGCGCGGCCCGGCCCGCGTTCACCGCCGCGTCCACATGCGGGACAGTGCGCGGCAGCAGCCCGCGGGCGGTCTCGGTGAGCACCGGCCGGCCAGGGACGAAGACCACCGGAACGATGGAATCCGCAGGGTCCATCCTGATCGCCCGGGCGGATCCAGCATCCGTCCAGGCAAGGGTGAAGCCGCCGAGCAGACAGGCGGCGACATTGTCGGGGTGGCCCTCGATCTCGGTGGCCAGCTCCAGCACCGCCTCGTTGTCGAGCCGCTCGGCGCCACCTATGGTCACCGCGCGCGCGGCGACGATCCCGGCGCAGATGGCGGCGGAGGAGGAGCCCAGACCCCGGCCGTGCGGGATGCGGTTGGCGCAGACCACCTCGAGGCCGCGGGGCTGCCCGCCCAGCAGGTCGAAGGTGGTGCGCAAGGAGCGTACGAGCAGATGACTCTCGTCGCGCGGCAACGTCTCCGCGCCCTCGCCGGCGATGTCGACGTGCAGACCGGAGTCGGCCACCCGGACCACCACGTCGTCGTAGAGGCCCAGGGCCAGGCCGAGGGCGTCGAAGCCGGGACCGAGGTTGGCGCTCGATGCGGGGACGCGCACTCGGACGGCGGCGGCGCGGAACGCTGGACCGGCCATCGCTCGATGACTCTCCTTGTGGTTACGTGCGATTGCTCGAAGAGGTACGGAACACCGCGGGGGCCGCGACACGTACGGCGACGCCGCGCAGAGGCGAGCGCTCTGCGTCGGGGCGGATTCAGTACAGCCTATCGAAGGAAGGTTCTGTGGCGACATAGGGCGCACGGGAGGCGCACGATGCGTGTCGCGCCCCCTGCAACCATCCGCGACCACTCTACTGGGTCGCCGCGCGCGCCCTCGCGCTGCTCTGCCACCACTTGAGTGGATCTTTAGAGAACGACCTGGAGGAGGCCCGGCGAGCCGCGGGGCGGCGGCCCGCCGAAACTCTCATCGCCCCAGGTCGCGGCCCCGATCCGGGCCGGGCAGGACCACGCCGTGCCGAGACCCGCGCGGGGCCGGATCAGACCAGCCCGAGCCGTACGGCCGCGGCGTCCGCGTCCACCGGGACCACGACCGGCTGCGGCGCTCCCGCCACCGCCCAGTCCGGGTCCTTGAGCCCGTTTCCGGTCACCGTGCAGACGATGCGCTGGCCGGGGTCGACCAGCCCCTGCTCGGCCGCCTTCAGCAGACCCGCCACGCTCGCCGCGGAGGCCGGCTCCACGAAGACGCCCTCCTGCGCGGCGAGCAGCCGGTAGGCGGCGAGGATCTGACGGTCGGTCACCTCGTCGATGAAGCCGCCCGACTCGTCGCGTGCCTGCTCGGCGTAGGTCCACGAGGCCGGGTTGCCGATGCGGATGGCGGTGGCGATGGTGCTCGGCTCCTTGACCGGCTCACCGCGCACGATCGGCGCCGAGCCGGACGCCTGGAACCCCCACATCCGGGGCGTACGGGAGGCGCGCGGCTCGCTGTCGGCGAACGGCGCCGCGTACTCCTTGTAGCCCTTCCAGTAGGCGGTGATGTTGCCCGCGTTGCCCACCGGCAGCACATGGATGTCGGGCGCGTCCCCGAGCATGTCCACGATCTCGAAGGCGGCGGTCTTCTGCCCCTGGATACGGGCCGGGTTGACCGAATTGACCAGCGCCACCGGGTACTTCTCCGACAGCCCGCGCGCCAGCGTCAGGCAGTCGTCGAAGTTGCCGTCGACCTGGAGGATCTTCGCGCCGTGGACGAGCGCCTGGCCCATCTTGCCCAGCGCGATCTTGCCCTGCGGGACCAGCACCGCGCAGACCATCCCGGCCCGTACGGCATACGCCGCCGCGGAGGCCGAGGTGTTGCCGGTGGAGGCGCAGATGACGGCCTTGGCGCCGGCCTCCTTGGCCGCGCTGATGGCCATCGTCATCCCGCGGTCCTTGAACGACCCGGTGGGGTTGGCGCCCTCGACCTTGAGGTGGACCTCGCAGCCGGTGCGCTCGGAGAGCACCTGCGCGGGAACCAGCGGCGTACCGCCCTCGCGCAGGGTGACGACGGGCGTCGTCTCGCTCACCGGGAGACGGTCGCGGTACTCCTCGATGATGCCCCGCCAGCCGTGCCACTGGCGGGTGCCGGACATTCGAGGCCCGGCGTCGGCGATTGCGTTCATGATTTCCCTTACTCTCCGCTCACCCTCTATTCGGCCTCAGCGCGGCCGCTACCCGGCCTCTACTCGCCCTCGACCCGCATGATGCTCGCGACATCGCGGACGGTGTCGAGCCGGCGGAGCGACTCCACGGTCGACGACAGCGCGGCGTCGCTCGCGCGGTGGGTCACGACGACGAGGGACGCCTCGCCGTCCTTCCCCTGCTGGCGGACCGTATCGATGGACACGCCATGCTCGGCGAAGACTGTGGCGACCTGTGCGAGAACTCCCGGTTTGTCGGCGACGTCCAGGCTGATGTGGTAGCGAGTGATCACATCGCCCATCGGGCTCACCGGGAGCCTGCTGTACGCGGACTCCCCTGGTCCGGTGGCCTCCGCCAGCTTGTTGCGGCAGGCGGCGACGAGGTCGCCGAGGACGGCCGAGGCGGTCGGCGAACCGCCCGCGCCCGGTCCGTAGAACATCAGCTGCCCCGCGGCGTCGGCCTCCACGAAGACCGCGTTGTACGCCTCGCGGACGGAGGCGAGGGGGTGGCTCAGCGGAATCATCGCCGGATGCACCCGCGCGGTGACCGAGCGGCCGTCGGCGGCCCGCTCGCAGATCGCGAGCAGCTTGACGGTGCAGCCCATGCGCTTGGCGGAGGCGATGTCGGCGGCGGTCACCTCGGTGATGCCCTCGCGGTGCACATCGTCGAGGGTGACCCGGGTGTGGAAGGCGATCCCGGCGAGGATCGCGGCCTTCGCGGCGGCGTCGAAGCCCTCGACGTCGGCGGTCGGATCGGCCTCGGCGTAGCCCAGGGCCGTGGCCTCGTCCAGCGCCTCGCTGTAGCCGGCGCCACTGCCGTCCATCCGGTCCAGGATGAAGTTGGTGGTGCCGTTGACGATGCCGAGGACGCGGTTGACCTTGTCGCCGGCGAGCGACTCGCGCAGCGGCCGCACCAGCGGGATCGCCCCCGCGACCGCGGCCTCGTAGTAGAGGTCCGCACGGCGCTGCTCGGCCGCGGCGTGCAGCGCGGCGCCGTCCTGGGCGACCAGCGCCTTGTTCGCGGACACCACGCTCGCGCCGTGGTCGAAGGCGGTGGTGATGAGGGTGCGGGCGGGCTCGATCCCGCCGATGACCTCGACCACCACATCGATGTCCCCGCGTTTGACCAGGGCCGTGGCATCGGTGGTCACCAGCTCCGCCGGCACCCCTTCCCGGACCCGGCCGGGGCGCCGCACGGCGATCCCGGCCAGCTCGACCGGGGCCCCGATGCGCGCCGCGAGATCGTCCGCCTGCGTCGTCATGATGCGCGCCACCTCTGAGCCGACCACTCCACAGCCCAGCAGCGCCACTTTCAGCGGACGCGTACGCATCATCCGACCTCGTTTCTCATCCATCGCGTTCATGCATCAGCGCGTTAGTGCACCAGTCTCAGGCACTGGACGGGATTTCCTGCCCCAGGTCCAGTATCCGAGATCCTTTTCTCGCTAGCCGACATCGAGCCGCAGGAGATCTTCCTCCGTCTCGCGCCGGACGATCTCGCGCGCCTGCCCGTCCCGTACGGCGACGACGGGCGGCCGGAGCGCGTGGTTGTAGTTGCTCGCCATCGAGCGGCAGTACGCGCCGGTGGCGGGGACGGCGATCAGGTCGCCGGGCGCCAGATCGGCGGGCAGGAAGGCGTCCCGTACGATGATGTCGCCGGACTCGCAGTGCTTGCCGACGACGCGGGAGAGCATCGGCTCGGCGGTGGAGGTGCGGGAGACCAGCGCCACGGAGTACTCCGCGTCGTAGAGCGCGGTACGGATGTTGTCGGACATCCCGCCATCGACGCTGACGTACGTCCGCAGCCCCGGCAGCTCCTTGACCGTGCCCACCTCGTAGAGCGTGAACGCGGTCGGCCCGACGATCGCCCGCCCCGGCTCGACCGACAGCCGCGGCACCGCGAGCCCGGCCGCGTCGCACTCCCGGTGGACGATGTCGCGCAGCGCCTTGGCGATCTCATGCGGCTCGCGGGGGTCGTCCTCCGAGGTGTACGCGATGCCGAGGCCGCCGCCGAGGTCGATCTCGGGCAGCTCGACGCCGTGCTCGTCCCGGATCTCCCCCAGCAGCCCGACGACGCGGTGGGCGGCCACCTCGAAGCCCGAGGTGTCGAAGATCTGCGACCCGATGTGCGAGTGGATCCCGATGAGCTCCAGCCCGTCGAGCTTGAGCGCCCGCCGTACGGCCTCGGCGGCCAGCCCGCCCGCGAGCGGAATGCCGAACTTCTGGTCCTCGTGGGCGGTCGCGATGAACTCGTGGGTATGCGCCTCCACACCCACGGTGATCCGGATCTGCACCCGCTGGCGCTTCCCGAGCCGCTGGGCGATGTGCGCGACCCGCGCGATCTCCTGGAACGAGTCGAGCACGATCCGCCCGACGCCCGCCTCGACGGCCCGCTCGATCTCGCCGGTGGACTTGTTGTTCCCGTGCAGCGCGATCCGCTCGGCGGGCATCCCGGCGGCGAGCGCGGTGGCCAGCTCCCCGGCGGAGCACACGTCGAGGTTGAGCCCCTCCTCGGTCAGCCAGCGCACGACGGCGCGGGAGAGGAACGCCTTCCCGGCGTAGAACACGTCGGCGTCCTCCCCCTCCCCTTGAACGCCTCCCGCCAGGCCCGGCAGCGGGCCCGGAAGTCGGCCTCGTCGAGGAAGTAGCCGGGGGTCCCGAACTCCTCCGCGAGCGTCTTGACGTCGATCCCGCCGACGGTGGCGACGCCGTCGGCGTTCCGGCCGACGGTATGGGACCACACGCGGGGGTCGAGCTGATTGAGATCGGCGGGCGGCGCGGCGTAGTGCCCCTCGGGAAGGACATCGGCGTGGCGGGGCCCGGCGGGATGGGCGGAACGGCTCATGCTGTCTCTGCTGTCTCTCTCAAGGTCTTACAGATGTTCGGGTGCGCTGATGCCGAGCAGATGCAGGCCGCCGGCGAGCACCGCCCCGGCGGCATCGGCGAGGGCCAGCCGGGAACGGTGGACGGCCGAGGGTTTGCGCTCGCCGGACTCGCCGGACGGGAGCGCCGGGCAGGCGTCATGGAACCGGAAGAAGCCATCGGCGAGGGCGACGAGCTGCCGCGCGAGCCGATCGGGCGCACGGTGCCGGGCGGCGGCCTCGAGGGTGCGGGGGTAGTCGGCGAGGAGAGCGAGCAGGGCGGCCTCGGCGGGGTGGCGGTAGGCGCCGGGCTCGGCGGGGGCGTCGTGGGACTCGGACGGGGGCTCGGACTGAGGCTCGGACTGGGGCTCGGACTGGGGCTCGGGGATGATGCCGAACTGGCCGGCGTTCCGCATCAGGGCCCGGGTGCGGGCGTGGGCGTACTGAACCCGGAAGAGGGCGTTGTCCTCGCGCTGGGAGAGCAGGTGGGCGGGGTCGAGATCGGGCAGATCATGCCCGGCGGGCCGGAGCAGCGCCCAGCGGGCGGCATCGGGCCCGAGGCGGGTGAGCAGATCACGCCCGGAGACCGGAACGGCCCGCACGACGGGCCCGTCACCAGGAACGACGACTCCCCCGGTGGCATCGACAAGCCCCCGCACCACATGAGCGACCAGTGCGGCCCGGACCTCATCACCGGCCCCGAGCGGAACCGACACCCCGGCGAGCGCATCCCCATGCCCGTAGCGAAGCCCCTGGGAAAGGACGGCCCGCACAAGCTGAGCATGGGAGGTGCCCTCGAGGGTGATGTTGAGGAACCCGGGGGCGGCGATGTCGACGCGGGCGATCCCAGGAGCGCGAACAAGCCGCCGCCGCAAAACCTCGGCGATAACGAGCGCATCCCCCTCACCCCTGGCCCCCCTGGCCAGCAGCAGGGCGACATTGGTGGCGTAATCCCCGCACCCGGGCCGAGGAGGAGTCCGCACCTTCACCCGCTCCGGCACGGCAACGCACAGCTCGTCGTCCTCAACGGCACGACGCACGGTGTGCAGCACAGTGCGAGAGAGCTGGGCGGGAGTCACGGGACCAGCGTATGGGAGGAGGGGGGTATCCAAGCGAACCGGTTTCGCCCATCGGACGCCCACGGAGCCCGAGCCCCGAACCCCAAGAGAAACGAGAAAGAGCCCCAGCCCCCACCAACGAACCCAAACCCGAGCCCCCGGACCGACCGACGGAACGGCCCTGGGGCCCACCACTACCCGGTGGGCCCCACAACCGGCTCGGCATCACCAGGAGCCGCCGCACCGGCCGCCCCCTGCCGCATCAGCCTCCGCACGAGCTCGACAAGATCGACGGGCTCGAAGGGTTTCGCGAGGAAGGCATCGACGCCCAGCGCCTTCCCGCTGTCCATCTCGTACTGCGTACACGCACTGATGATCGCGACGGGCACATGACACGTTCGAGCATCAGCGCGCAGCCTCGACGCCGTATGCAGCCCATCGAGTCTGGGCATCACGACATCGAGAGTGATCACATCGGGCCGCACCTGGTGAACGATCTCCAGGCACTCGGCACCATCGGCCGCGGTCACGACCTCGAAGCCCTCCAGCTCGAGGTTGACCCTGATCAGCTGCCGGATGACCTTGTTGTCGTCGACGACAAGGACCCGGCCGGACAAGCCAGGCACACCCTGAAGAGTAGGCGCGCAGCCACGACCGCGTCCGGGTTTTCCCCACTTCCGCCCCGTGCGAGGGACCTTTCCCCAAGACCCCTGCACCCCCACCTCCACATGCGGTATACGCCCCTCCGCTCCCCCTCCCACCAGCTCCCGATAAGCGTTCATGACCACCCTGATCGAGCTGGTAGGGTTCTACCCGTCGCCGCAAAACAGCAGCGACAGGCCCCCGTAGCTCAGGGGATAGAGCAACGGCCTCCGGAGCCGTGTGCGCAGGTTCGAATCCTGCCGGGGGCACCCAGGGGATGGGAATGAACGCGACGGTTATGCCGCGTTTGTCTATCTCGGGTGTCATGATCGGGTGCCAGCACTTCGGTGCGGGCGCCCGATTTTTTGTTCCATGGGTCCAGCTCACGGGTGATGGCCACCAGCCCGTCAAGCAGATGCCCCGAGACCGTCACCCGTAGGGTCACCTCTTCGCGGGGCCGGCTGTAGCGGACCTCCAGCCCGAAAGCGTCGTAGAGCCGCCGCTGGAGCTCCTCCGGGACCAGGGCGAGGTCGATGTCGAGGCGCGGGAGCGCGTCCAGCAGAGCCGCGCTGTCGACGGACCGTACCTCCGGCTTCGGGGCTTCCAGCCGGGCCAGCTGCTCGGCGAGCGTCGTGCGCCGCGTACCCAGGGTGGCGTGCTCCCGACGGATAGCGTCGCGGAACTCCTTCTCCTGTTCCGGGTCGGCCCCGCTGGCCCGCTCGTCATCACCAAACCCATCGGCGAGAGTGCGGATGAGCCGGGCCTGGCGCTCGCCGATGGCCTTGATGGCCTGCTCCAGCGCGGTGCGTTCCTTCGCGGTGCGGTCCCCGGGCCCGTCCGCGAGCCGGGCGGCTTCGAGCGCGGCTCCGAGATGGGTGCGCCGGTCGGGGCCGAAGACGCGAGTGGCGAAGAAGCGGGAGACGGATGCGATCAAGACCTCTTCCCGAACCCACAAACTCTTGGGATGCCCGCCGAACCAGGACTTGTCCCGGTGTTCGTTCGGGTCGACCTGACAGGCGTAGTACGAGATCCGGTGGCGGTTCTTGCCGAACATACGGCGGTCGCAGATCTCGCAGACGACGTACGACCGCAGGACATAGGAACGCCGGGTCGCCGGGTGGGAGTTGCGACCGGACGTCGTCCGTGACCCCTGGCGCTTCCGCGCCACGGTGGAAGCCACATCGAACAGCTCTTTGGAGACGAGCGGCTCGTGAGTGGGGTGCGGGGACCACACCCAGTCCTTGGGGTCGTTGTAGCAACCGCCTTTCGTCGTCGCACGGCGGTTCCAGACCTGATAGCCGGTGTACTTGGGATTGCGCAGGATCTCTCGCACGGCCGACCCGCTCCAGCGGTGGAGGGCCATGTCGGGGCGAGTGGGCTCCGGGGCGGGTACGCCACAGGATCCAGGTTCAGGCGGTCGGCGATGGCGTCGTATCCGAGCTTGTCCAGTCCGCGGAGCTGGAAGATGTAGGTGACGGCCGGGGCCCGGGACGCATCCGGGACGAGCCGATGCTTGGTGCGGCCCTCCGCCCGACGGGCCGGGACGGGATGCGGAACCTTTTCCGCGCGATAACCGTAAGGCGGCTTGCCCACATTCCAGCCCTGCGAGACATGCTCAATGAAGCCGTCCCATGACAGCTCCAGCATCTGCAACACGTACCACTCGGAGACCGCCTGCTTGACGCGCCGCGTGAGCGTGGGCGTGGCGCGTTTGGCTCGCGGACCGGTGACGATCGGCTCATCGGCGGCACACAGGGCGACGCCTGCCTGCTCCAGCTCGTACTCGATCTTCGTGCCGAAGTAGGTCCGGCGCGCGACGCGTTCAATGGACTCGCAGATAACTGCGGCGAAACGGCGGTCGGGCCGCTGCGCCTCATCAAGCAGATCGGCAACACTGCCATCGCGGGGAATGGGAATCTGGAACTGCTGGTGCGCAAGGGAATTGCCCCGCTCGCGCAACTCCTTACGGCCGGATTCCACATCGTAGAAATGCGCGACAATCACCCAGCCGGGCGGAAGCGCGGCTCTCGCGTTACGCAACTGCCGGGGCAGCGACAGGGTGGGGTCCTGAGCGTCCTCCGTAGAAGTCCGGCCGAGCCAAGCCACCGGAACGGTCACCGGAAGCGCTGCGGCGTCCGAAATACCGGCCGTGGACCAGGGGCGGCCGACTACGGGCTGCGCCCAGGGCCGAGTGGTGGGCGGGTTGCCGTGCATACGCTGTCTCTCTCCCAGGGTTCGGGGCGGGAGGCTCAGACGCGGCCACTCTTCGCGGCACTGTGACCGGCGTACAGCCACTCCAGCACCTCACGAATCGCGACCCCCTGGCGCTGGGCCAGCGCCTGAGCCTCGCCACCATCGACGACGACGTAGTCCACGACCGTCCGCAACCCCTCTGAAGTGCGTGTTTCAGCATTGCCGCGACCGGTCGTCGTCCATGGACGCTCCATCTCGGTGGTGTCGTCAAGGCCGCGATCTTGCGTGTCGGAAGATGGCTGTGAGGACCGGTTCACGACCGCTCTCCGTCATCCCGTCGCCGCACGTGAACGGCCACCCGCACACCCAGAACCCCGTCTCCGTCGAGACAACCCGACCCGAGCCACTGCCGAGCCTGTGCTCCCCAGCCCCTCGCTGGCGCAAGTGCGGCACCGGGCTGTGGCGACGGTTGCCGACCCGGTGCCGGGCAGGGGAGGCCTCGGCGGTGGGTATCGCGGACGTTCTTCATCTGGAACCCCCAGGCGTGGTGTCGAGTTCGACGGAAGCGGCCAACTGGCGCTGACGTGATCAATAGAGATTCCAGCAGTGGGTCTTTGCCACCGCCAGGGAGCGGGTCCGCTCCCCACTGCACCTCAGGCACACGCACCTGGGGTGCGAGCGCACCCCACACCTGAGCCATCACCGAGCCAGCACCGGTCCACCTCGTCGGCACGGGCCCGCACAGGAGCAGGTGCTCCAAGATCCTCGGGCGTGCTCCCCCACACCGGGTGCACAACCGCGACCGCCGGGAGGCACGGGGTACACCCCGAGAGCACCGCTCCCCCTCCGTTCCCCGGCCGCTCCCGCCGCCCAAACCCAGCGGCATCGGCCGACAGGCCACCCGAACCCGGCCCCGCGACCACACGCACCGGCGCGGGCGCACAGCGCCCCGCTCGCACCCCAGGAGCCGCCCCCAAGGAGCACCCCCGCTCTCCCAGAAGCGAGGTGCTCCTGACCCGCACCTCACCAGCCCGTCATGGGACCCGTACAGAACCCACGCTGCACATGAATCCCGTAGGGAGAAGGCATCCACCACAGCTCAGCAGCCGAGCAACCAGCAACACGCGATCCGCGCACGCCCGGCCACGCTGACCAGTAGATCGGGATGCTTCGCTTTACCGATATACAGTCGCCCTCGCCAGCAGCCGGCTCGTATACGGCCTGGCCTGCGGTGATGCCCGGCACGGGGGCGTCGCATCCAAGGACGGCCCCGGACACGCCGATGGAAACGACGGGGGAAACGACGGGGGAAACGTCATCGGCTCATCCGAGCTACTCACCACTGGCGACACGTGATAGTAAGCCCGAACATTCACAGTTCATGGCATGTCCATCACGGAAATCACGCTCAGTCTGGTCAATCATCCTTGGACTCCACAACCGTCATCCACGCGATCTTAGACCGGCCTTCGGAGCGCAGGAATCCCCAGGATCCCCGCGTCAGATGATCGACGATGGGCATGCCCCTACCTCGCTCGGAGAGCATAGTGATCGACGTCTCAAGCCCACCATCACGGGAATCAGAATCCGGAACGAAAGGCTCTGTCGAAGGGCGCCTAGGGATCTCAGGGATGAACGGATCTCCGTCCTCAATCTCGCAGATGAGCTCATCTCCCACTCGACGCAGCCGCATTTCGTATGGGCCGCAGGCGTGCTCGGTGGCGTTCGTGACGAGTTCAGCGGCGGCGAGTACGGCATCGCTGATCGTGTCTTCAGGTATACCCAACTGGATCAGGGCGTACCGCAGCGCGGAGCGCGCCTGCCTCACAGCGGCTGGGGTGCAGCTTTCCCAGCGCCATACAATTACTCGACCGTCGGCTTCGGGAGTCACCGCTTCTCACCTCGCGCCGCCCGCCTGGCGGGCGCTACGCGGCGATGACGTCCCTTACCAGGGCCCAGACATGTATACGCCTCTTTGAACGCGAGCGGCGCAATCTGGCTCACGGGTGGCACAAGCAACAGAGTGCTGAACAGAATTGGCGCCATGGGAGTAGCCTCCGGCGTGGGGTGCGGACGTAACGCGACCACCACACCGTGCGCTCCATGAAGAGCGGAAGGGGGTTTACCAATCGCGATTTATTTCGCGTCGCCCCTACCAAACTCTCCGACTGACTATTGCGTTCACCCGGGCTGACCACGGGAAGTCCTGCGGGAACGGCTGTCACGCCAAGGAGGCGCCGGATTTTATAACCCCGTCACGTCAGAACGCGACAGCTCCCAATTACTCATGGGGCCACCAGTACGCGGAGCATTCAGAGCCCCACGACGAGTTGCTTCACCTCGGCAGCACATCCCCAAGACAGGGTGACACCGGCTCCACCGTGGCCGTAGTTATGCACCAACGGCGTTCCGTCCGGCAGCGGGTCCGCCTCCAGCCTCACGGGGTCACGAGTCGGCCGGGCACCGACACGATGCCCCAGTATCTCAGCGTTGGCGAGCCGTGGTTCGACCTCCGTACAGCGGGCCAGAATCCCGACTGCCGCCTTCTCGTCCGCTTCCAATCCCCCATCGCCATCGATAGCAGTTCCGCCCAACACGACGGTATCGCCGTGTGGGTAGATGCACAGCAGATCAGGAGACAGGCCGGTATCTTCCGAGAAGAACTCCGTCAGACCTGGGTTAGCGACAATGACATGCTGCCCGCGGATCGGCCGCACATCCGGATCAGGAATCAAAACGCCAGCACCCAGTCCTGTGCAGTTCACCATCGCTGAAGCTGGCCCAGCATCGGCGAAGGAAGACAGCCGACGCTGCTCAATCGTCCCGTCTGCTTCCCTCAAGCGGCGCTGCAAGTAATCGAGGTAAACCGGCATGTCGATCAGAGGGACGGTGAACCGGTAGCCGGAAGTGAAACCTGCCGGAAGCTCAGCAGGCTCGGCCGGGCGGAAGCCAGGCAGCGTTGTGGCCCAGTCCGGAGGGCTCTCCGCAGCACGGGAAGCCTCGATGCCGCTGGTGAGCCGGACCCCTGGGGCCGACTCACCGGCCAGGTCGCGGAAAACCTCCAGGGAGTGCCGACTCCACTGGGCGACCTTGTCCTTCGGCTCGACCAGATATGGCCCCCACATCGCCCCAGCGGCCAGCGACGTCAGTCCGGGCAACTCATAAGCGACCACATGCACCCTCACCCCAGCCTCAGCCAGGACGACGGCGGTGGTGAGACCCGATACTCCGGCCCCAACGACGACGACGCGCTCGCTTCCGCTCATGGCCCCGACTCTAACGGGGAGGACGCTGAGCGGCGCCGTGCTGGGCGAGAGCCTGTTCGAGGCTGGGCAGAAAGCCGCTGACGTAGGAGTTGCGCTGGCGACGCCGGAGAGCAACGGCAAGCTGTCGCAGCAAGGCGGTGCTGCGCGGGGAGTGGACGGTCTCCAACCGTCTGGCAGCGATCTGTCCGACCTCGCAGGCCAGCTCAAGCTCTCCCCGCGCGGTGTGTCCGAGGGCGAGCCAGGCGCCTTCGAACAAAGCACGGCGTTGGTACCTCGAATCACTGCGGCTTGCGTTGTGCGCACCTGTTTCCAGCACGGCTCTTGGGGCGCCTCTACAAGGCCGCAGACGCGACCCCTTACATTCGGCGGAGGTCCGCGAGGCAACGCAGAGTGCGGCGACCATCACGAACCGCAGGAGCGCCCGCAAAGGCGGTCTCACAGCCGCCGAGCGCGGGGCCATTGAGAAGCGCAGTGTTCTGCTCGCCACGGAACACTTCAAGGCCCAGGGATGGACCCTAAAGGACGTTGGCGCCACCAAGTCGTACGACCTGGAGCTGAAGCGGGGGGACGAGAAGCTTCACGTGGAGGTGAAGGGGACGACGTCCGACGGTAGCCAGATCATCCTGACGCGGGCCGAGGTCGAATGGCAGCGCAAGTTCGCCCCGGACAACGCCCTTGTGATCGTGCACTCCATCAAGCTGGACCGCACCGTTAAGCCCGCCACCGCGACCGGTGGCGTCCTCCAGTGCACCTCACCGTGGACCATAGAGGACGAGACCTTGACCGTCATCTCCTACATCCAGCGAACCGGACTGTGAGGCGGCTACCTGCGCGACGGGCGGCGTAGCGGGCTCGCTTATCGGCCTTCTAGCTCACCCACTTGCGTTACAAAAAGGCTTCTGCCACCGACCACTGCGCCAACGGCAGAAGCCTCAGGTCAGTCGCGCTCATCCTCTTCCGTCTGCTCTGCCTCGATGGCGAGAACAGCTTCTTCGGACAACCTTCCAGTGAGAAGATCACGGATCCGGGCACGGGATACGTCCGCTGCCGTTTTGCTCGGCGTCGGCATGTTGTCCGGATGGGACCACCAACGGCCCGGATGCAGTTCGTCCCAGGCGGGGCGGTAACTATCCTTACGTCGATTGGCTCCGGGGTCGTGGTTTCCGAAGCCGTCGACGATGCTGTTCCACACTGGCCGATAGTGCCGGATGATCACCCGTTCCGCGATGCTCACGAACGCCTCGATCGCGACCAGGTACCGAACCCGGAAGTCCGAGATTTCCAGGTCGTGGACCTGGTGGAGCGACTGCTTGTGCTCGTAGATCCGGTCCCACAACGTGGTGGCATCGGGCTTTTCCTCAGCGGTACCCTTCCGCACACCAGTGGGCCGGGCCTGCCCGACGTATACAGGGACGAGGCAGTCTGGCGAACTGACCTCCGCGTACAGGGGATTCGGCCCGCAGTAGTACAGGGCGTAGATGCCACTCCCGTGTACGGGACTGACCTCGTCCAACGGCTCGGGCACCCGGTTGAGGAGTTCGGCTTCTACGCTACGTCCAAGGTTTTCCAGATCCAGCGGGTTATAGGGGGCGAAATGACGCTCTTCCGCCATTTTTCGCCATGCTTTTGATTTTCGAGGCTTCTTCGGAGGCTTCTGTGGCGAGGGGAGGTTCTCGCTCAACGGATCAGGAGAAGCTGACAACTTGTACTCGGACCTCCGGCTCGTACGACTTACTAGCTTTTCGTTCTCACTGCTGCCAGACGTCCACAACGCCGGTGTTTCGGTAATGGCGCCGGGCACTCGGGTAGTCCTCAGCCTTCGGGTACATGATCACGTACCCGGGAAGAGCGGTGATTTGCCACTTGTCGGGAAGCTGCGCGGCGATCACCCTCAGGGCCTCATCCGCCGTCGCATCCACGCTGGGGAGCTCCACGGCTATATCGTCGAACTCCCTTGCGGCCTGGTAGCGGAATACGTACGGAAGATGGGTTTTGATCTCCTGGAGCAAGAGGGAGAGAGGCACCGTCACGTCCGTAGAGGTGCGTTGGGTGAGCAATTCCGTCAGCTTGAAGTTCAGGTCGATCGGGTGCTCGTGATCGAAGTGACCCTCATCCACCTCAGTCGTGTCGCGCCGCTTGCCGGGGTCGTTGTTGCCGAACCCGTTATAATTCCATGGAACTTGCCCCTGCCCCCTGTGTTCGTTGATCAGCAGGCGCTCTGGAGCGACCGCGCCAAAGTCCTCGTCCACATAGAGGCAGGTGAACGTCATCTGATTGAGAGAGATGTTCGTGCGGCCGGAGATCTTCCGGAAGTGTTTCTCGATACGTTGCGGAAGGCTGCGATCAGCCTTGCCTACATAGACGAGGTCCTCGTCCTTGTAGAGCTGATAGACGCCGGGCAGCGACCGGAGCGACCGGATGTTCTCCATGGATAGAGGTGCCGGCGTCAGCTTCTTCAAGGCGGCCGCGAGCTGGTCTCCGAGCGCCTTGGTGATGCTCAACTTGAACTCGGCGTGGTTCTCCAGCGACACGACCAGGGCCTCCTGCGCATGCGACGAGTGATCGTCGTCACTCTATCTGGTGAACTCGGGCCTCACGGTGCCAGATTTTCGCGAAGGGCTCACTTGATCGATAACTCCGCGGTATGGTTTTCCCATGTCTGAGCTGCGAGAGAAGCATCCCGAGGTGGGTACCTGTGTCGAGCTGTTCGCCGGCGGTGGTGGCCTCGCCATGGGTGTCCACAACGCTGGCTTCCGACCGCTGCTCGTGAACGAGTACGCCAAGCGGGCCATCGAGACCCTCCAGACGAACGAGATGCCGGGCGGCGGGAAGTGGCCGCTTAAGCCTGGTGACGTCCGCCTACTGCGGAACGACTTCAAGGAACTGGCAGGCCAGGTCGACGTCCTCGCCGGCGGCCCACCCTGCCAGCCGTTCAGCCTGGGCGGCGTCGCCAAGGGGACGGAGGATGAACGGAACATGTTCCCTCAGATGTTCCGCGCCATTCAAGAGATGCGACCGAAGGCCGTCATCTGCGAGAACGTCCGGGGTCTACTTAGGAAATCCTTCAACCCGTACTTCCAGTACATCCTCAACGAGATGAGGCTCCCCTTTGTCGAGCGCGAGGAGGGCGCGACATGGGAGGAGCACAACGAGGTTCTGGAGAAGCTGCTCGCCAACGACTCGGCGCCCGACTCCGAGCGCTACATCGTGAAGCACCACCCCGTGAACGCAGCCGACTTCGGTGTCCCACAAATCCGGCAGCGGGTAGTGATCGTAGCCTTTCGCGCCGACCTCGGGTTGAACGAGGTCAACTGGGACAAATTCGCACCGAAGGACACACACTCCGACGAGGCGCTGATCCATTCTATGCGTGAGGGCGGCGAGTACTGGGCCCGCCACCAGGAGGTCTCGGAGGAAGCGAAGGCTCGCGCCATCGCGAACCTGCCGAAGCTCAACTACAACAACCCGAAGACCAAAGAGAAGCTCGCCCTCCAGCCGTGGCGGACACTCCGGGACGCGATCCACGGTGTTGACGAGTTCGAGGGACACTCCCTGCCGCCAGTCAGCGAGGAGGCGGTCAACAGTAAGGCACAGGTGGGGGTGATCTCCGACCACTTTGGGTGGCCAGGCGCCCGGGTCTACACGGGACATACCCCCAACCTCCTTGACCGGCCGGCCAAGACTGTCAAGGCCGGCGTGCACGGCGTCCCCGGCGGTGAGTCCGTGATGATGATGGACGACCCGACGTTCGATGGAAGCGGTTACCGGTACATGACGGTCCGCGAGACCGCGCGCGTTATGACCTTCCCGGATGAGTGGACGCTCGCTGGCCCGCGTGGCGAGAAAATGAGGCAGCTCGGGAACGCTGTGCCGGTGAAGCTGGGCAAGGTGTTCGCGGACGCAGTCGCCGCCGCCCTGAACTCGGTCGGCGCCCTGGAGAAGCCGTGACACACGAGGCGGTCGGCACGCAGCGGGGCTGGAATGATCGACTGCCGCCCGCGAAAGCGTACAAGGCACGTCCCGGTCTGCCCCGCGACAAACGCAGCGCCGAGCAAGACAGAGCCGCAGGGGGCCGGCACCGCCGAGCTGTGCCGCTCGACGACGGCTCCTGCGCACGCGGGTCAATCCAGCTCAGACTGTTCCGGAGTACTCGCCGTATCCGTGCGTACCTCCGTTGGTCGGACAATGGGGAGACGAGGGAGAAGTACGTCTGTGAGGTCTACGAACCGACGCGTAGGGCGAACCTCACTGTCGCGTGGGCGAAGGCACGGGAAGCCGGCAAGGTGATTGACGAGCCCCTCCCTCCAAACTCGACGGCCTCGTCGGTCTCCGTTCGTGCGGCCATGACCGCGAACAAGGGCAAAAACACTAAACCGGAGCTGATACTGCGCGCCGCCCTGCACCGCAGGGGGCTGCGCTACCGGGTAGGCATCCGCCCGCTCCCCGAGCTGCGACGCACAGCGGACGTCGTCTTCCCCAAGGCCAAGGTAGCGGTCTTCGTCGACGGTTGTTTCTGGCACGGCTGCCCAGATCACTACCGACCTGCCAAAAAGAGCGGCGCGGAGTGGGGACGGAAGATCAAGGACAATCGAGACCGCGACGCAGCCACCACGAGCGCGCTCAAGGATCAGGGCTGGATGGTGCTCCGCTTCTGGGAGCACGAAGATCTAGAGCTTGCCGCTGAGGAGGTCAAGGCGACAGTCGAGCGCCGTAAAGCCGTACTCTGACATCCTTGACCCATCTGATCTTGCGCGGGACTCCGCAATCCCCCTTTGGCCTCGTCCAATGACTTAGCGACCAACCAGATAGGTCTACTTCCTTCGCCAGGTCGCCGAAGGCGGACATAACGACGAGTACGGCACTGGCCACTTCGCGACCTTCTCTGCCGAATCTCCCACTATGTCTACTTAGGTGCCTTTTTCTCGGCGCATGAGTCCGCGACCTCACAGACCTCCGGGGCCGCCCCCATCATCTGCATACCCGTGTAGTAGCAGTTTGCGCTCGGCGAATCGCTTCTCCAACACGAGATCGCTCCTGATCCGCTGAATCGTAGACGCAGCGTCCTCGCTGCCCGCTAGCGTGAGCCGCATGGGGGGCGTGGCTGAGTGTAATCCTGCAGGGCTGGTCGCGGCGTTGACACGGGGAGCCCTAAAACGCCGGGTGGGGGGACGGATGGCCCCCTTCGTGCCTACCGCTTTCGATTTCGAACTGCTTAGCGCGGTAGAGGCAGCGGTCGCGGCCGCCGTCCCCATCGCGGTCGTCCTTCCGCTTCCAGGAACGACGGCTCCGCTGCTGCTTGGTGCGGCGACTCTGGTCCGAGCCATCCTTCGCGACCGTTCTCTCGGCCACCAGGTAGCCGTCGTGTCCCCACATCTCGCATCCCGCACGCTGTACGACCAGTTGTTCTTCAAGGACCAGCGCCTTGCCGACTACGTGCCTCGTACATCGGTGAGCGTCGACGGTCTGGTGCGAGTAGTGGGCACGCCGCGGCGCAATAGTGGAGGCCGCCTCCACCTCGTGAGCGGGCTCGCACGATTGTCTTCGTGGTCGGATCAGCTATCCGGACTCGTCATCGACGGCGCGGCCGCCAGCACAGATGATCTGCGGCGAAAGCTCGCGCAGGCGAGCGACGTCTCCCCGCTCGTCTACCTCACGGCGGATCCTGGGGACCTCGCCCTATCACTCGTGCGAGAGGCGGGAGGCGTCGTCTGGGGCTGGGATAGCTCCAGTTTGGCTGGCGGCCTTGCATGCCCAGCTGTCACTGAAGGCCTCAACGCCGGATCCGTCATCGCGGGCGTGCCCGTCTTGGCCGCAGCCGCACGGTCCGAGACCATCGTGTTGACCCCAGGAGCGGGCGAGTCATCGAGCTTGGACATCGCTCTGGGCGAGCTGCGGGAGAGGCTCGTGCGTCTTACCTCTTCACCTATCGCGCCTCAGACCCCCACCCATCATCACGGGCTCCGCTGGGCCTGGGGTGTGTTCAACATGATCTCCATGCTGCCGACGTCACCGGTGAGCTACGACAGGCATGCAGGGCGAGGGCCTTACATCACCCGCTTGTGCGAAGTAGTGCCGATCGCGCGTTCACTGGCGCGGAGCTCCGGGAACGAGATGAGGGCTCATTGGTCGGGTGTCTCGGACGCCCTGGCCGACGCGCTGATGGCCGCCGAGGGGGAGGAGCGGATGGGCTACCTCATCCCTTGGGTCGCCACAAGCGCAGCTGAACGACAGCGGACGTTGCTGGTCGTCCGCAACAGCGCGTCTCGTGCGTCCGCAGTAGACGCGCTCAACGAGTCCACACACACGCCGCCAGGGTGGGAGAAATGGGTCACTGTGGGATCGTTGGCCGACCTAGTCGCCGGGCGGATAGTCACTGAGGGGCTATCCGAGATTCGCTTGTCAGGTCCGCCGCCGCGAGGTCGATCCGGACTGCTCGGGCTTCCACCCGCTCCAATCCTGTCCGTGCTCACGACCGGGCCGCTCGAATGCCGGCGCGCATTGCGGCAAGCGGTGTCCGCGCGCTCCGCGTTGCACACGATCCGCGAAGAAACCATCGCGCGATCGGCATCGCGTCTTTCCGTCCATGCCACCCCTGCCCTCAAAGGACAGCCACCCAACGCCGTGAGACTCCTCTCGGGCGGCACAAGTGTCCCCCGACCCTCCTGGACCGCCCTCTTGAAGTCGGACGGTCCATGGGATCCGCTCGACGTGGACCTCCCGGACCTTCTGCGGCGCGTCGTCGCAGAAGGACGTGAGGTCGATGAGACCAGAGCGCCAGCTCCCGCCCGCGTCGAGGGGGGCGCTGCGCTCACCCAGGTGACGGTCCTGACCGTCGAGGTTGCGAGCGAGGGCGGGGGGATGGTTCTGCTCGTTGCGCCGAACGACGTCGTGACCCGACGGCGTGGAGTGGAGCTGCAGAAGGTAGCGGCCAAGTCACTGGTGAAGGACGATGTAATTTACCTGGTCGATCACGCCGCGCGCGGAGATTTGCTCGGCGTCGTTATCCGAAAATTGTCAGAGTCGCCCGCTTACGCCCCTTTGGAGGGTTTGGTGAGCTTTTGGCATGGTCGCGCACGCCTCGTGGCGGACTCAGGCATGACGTACGGCGAGATTCACCACAGAATGCATGGCACGTCCATCAGTTCCGCTCAGACGATTGGGACGTGGGTCAGGGGTCAGGTCAACGGGCCTCATGATCCAGAGGATGTGCGCCGCTTCGCGAGAGCTGTCCACGATCAGGTGCTCCTAGCGCAAGCCGAGCGCGTCGGTTGGGCCTTGAAAACCCTGCAGATCGTGCACCGCAAGGCGGGGCGCTGGCTATCCACCCAGATAGCCAGCGCGCGCCCACACCGTGACGATGCGCTGATCGACGCCAACCTAGATCTGCGGGTATCAGACCTGCTGGAGAGCGTGACCGCGCATTCGGTACGCGGCATCGACCGCACTCCTCACAGTGTCCCCGCGCATATGGCCGGACACCTGTTCACGCCGGATGAGTCCGAACTGGCGCTCAATCAACTACGGCTAACCTAGGGTTAGTTATCGCACGGGGTGACTGTTTGGTACCACCTGACGGTGCTACGCTGTCCGGCCAGAAGCGCAGTATGCACATAGCTCTCATACCTCATACCACGTCACAGGTCACGCGAGGGACACCCCGGACGTGCCCATCGGCTTCGGGCCCACATCCCTCAAATCAGGAGCTTCGCCATGTCGATGTTTCCTCATGGCCGTGCGTCTGTGCCGGCCGACACCCCAGCCCAGCGATATGACGCCCTTCTTGGCTGTCTTACACGGCGCATAGTCAGTCAGGCCACAGGCACGTCCATTCCCACTGGGACTCGACTCCCTGATCAGCCGCAGAAGCAACTGTGGCTCGGCATGCTCGCCAGCGAGGCGAAGCTCGTCGCCGAGACAAACGCTGGCTTCCGCGGGCTTCAGATCACCCCGCCAGCCCAAGGCTTCTCTTTCCGCGTGCGGACGCTGCCGGAAACTCTCACCATCGAAGTTGCCGCGTCAGCCTTCGTGGCCCTGCATCCCACGGTGGACGAACAGCGTGACTCCACGACCACGGCACTCAGCGTGGCCACCTCCAGAGCGCGTGGCACGGCGGCGGGAACTGACGTGACCACGCAGAGGGTCACCGGGGCCGCTGATGGCCGCGTATTTCGAACTCCCCAGGCGGGCACAGGAAGCGGACGCGGTACGAAGTACCCCCTCGCTCAGATCTGGACGCACGTTGCGATGAATCCTGTCCAGATCTCCGTTCGCCTGCCTTCCGCGAAGGCTCTGTCCATGCGTGTCGGCGAGGAGGCGATCGCGGCGGCCCTGCGCTCCGCAGTAGCCAGTCATGGCCACCAACTCTTCCGACAGCGCTTGGGCGCTCCGGCGAACGGTTCTCTCCCCTACGACCACGACTTGCTCGACGAGCGAACGTGGGCTGCGTACAGCGCCCACCACCTGGTTCCTGCCACGGAGGTTGCGCCTCCCCAGCACCGGGCAGCTGTCGAGATCGAGGTCACTCCGCTCGATGGCGCTTTTGAGATCTTCGTCGCGGTGGTGAACACCACTCCGGCTCCCCAAGACCAGTTGATCGATGGAGTACGCCCGTACGAGGAGGTCTACCTTGATACCCGCCTGTACCAGGTTGTCCTGACGGCGACACTCGACGGGCACATCAAGCCGTATGAGCTGGAACAGGTCGCCCAGTCGCATCGATACGAGCGTTCCGTGCCGGCGTTCGGTCATGCCTCGCCTGTCTCCCACCATGAGAATGGCGGGCGCACCACGCTTCGGACCGAGTTCGCCGCCACCGAGCCGACATGGCGCGCGTATCCCAGGGAGAGGACCAGCGACGCGGCTGGCCACGAAGTCCCCATTGATACTTCCTTCGATTCCCTGATCGCGAACCCGGTTGACACCATCTCGACCCTGGTCGATCTCTTGGACGTCTGGGTGGAAAAGCACTGGGGTACTGCGGCGTTGGACATCCTCCAGACAGCACGAGGGCGGAACGACGAGGCGCGTGCGGAGGCGGAGGAGGACGCCCAAGCCGCTCGCGCGGAAGCCGCCTGGGTCCGTGCTGGCCTAGACATTCTGCGGAGCGACCCAAACGTGCGGGACGCGTTCGTGGCGGCGAACAAGGTGGTCAAGGCCGCCGCAGGCGGTGAGTACGACAGCTGGCGCCCCTTTCAGGTGGCTTGGATCGTCGGGTGCCTGCCGGGCTTGGTCGACCCCAAGCAGCACCAAGAGGTCAACATCGTCTGGTTCCAGACGGGTGGCGGTAAGTCCGAGGCGTATCTCGGACTGATGCTCGTGACGCTCTTCTACGGCAGGTATACCGGCGTCACCCGAGGCACTCAGGTATGGGCACGTTTCCCCCTTCGCCTGTTGGCCCTCCAGCAGACCGAACGCTTCGCGAAGATGGTCATGAACGCGGAGATCCTCAGGCGCAGGGATCCTCGCATCTGCGATACGGGAGCCTTTGGCATCGGGTACTTCGTCGGCGGCGGCAACACGCCGAATCGGCTCCGCAAGCCTGACGGCAGCAATTACAACAACGGCCCGGATCCCACCGATCCGGCGACCGCTGAGGCGTGCCGGGTGCTAGGATCTGTCGTCAAATGTCACGCCCACATCAGCAGCGATGCGAGGGTGATGGCCGCTTGGTAGGACTCGGCGGTCTTGTCATAGCGGGTGGCGATGCCGCGCCACTGCTTGAGGCGGTTGAAGCACCGTTCGACGACGTTGCGCCGCTTGTAGACGTGCTTGTCGAAGGCCGGCGGACGTCCGCCACGGCTGCCGCGTCGGAGCCGGTTGCGGATCTGGTCGGACCGTTCCGGGATGGTGTGCCGGATGTTCCGTTGCCGCAGCCAGGTGCGTATGGCCTTGGAGCTGTAGCCCTTGTCGCCGATGACGTGGCCGGGGCGGACCCGGGGCCGCCCCGGTCCCAGCCGGGGCACCCGGATCGCCTTCATCACGGCGGTGAACTGGGTGCAGTCGTTGGTGTTCCCGCCGGTGACGGTGAAGGCGAGCGGTCGCCCCACAGCGTCGCAGGCCAGGTGGATCTTGCTGGTCAGGCCGCCTCTGGACCGGCCGAGTCCCGGGGCGCAAAGCCCCCTTTTCGCGCCCCGGCCGCGTGCTGGTGGGCCCGGACAATCGTGGAGTCGACCGACACCAGCCACTCGATGTCCCCGGCCGCGTCGGCCCTGGCCTGGGCGGCCCGGAGCATCCGCTCGAAGGTGCCGTCCTTGGCCCACCGGCGGAAGCGGGTGTGCAGCGTGGCCCAGGAACCGTACCGCTCGGGCACATCCCGCCAGGCCGTACCGGTCCGGAACTTCCACACGATCCCGTTGAGGACCGTCCGGTCGTCCAGCCGCCTGCGGCCCCGCTCGGACCGGGGCAGCAACGGCTGCACGAAGGCCCACTCGGCATCGGACAGTTCATGGCGACGTATCACCCGACCATGATCCCCGACCGAAGATCATTTGACGACAGATCCTAGACGATTGCCCCGTTTGCGGTCAGAGTCTCACCGTCAAGTGGGACGACCCAAGCCACACCATGCGTCACGTCTGCGGAAACCGTGACTGCGAACTGACGGGTGTTCTCCCGATTTGGGGAGTGGACGACGACATCTACCGCCGGGCGCCCTCCGTGCTCGTCGGCACCGTCGACAAGCTCGCGCAACTTGGCCAGAACCAGGCCTTCCAAATCTTGCTCGGCCGTCCTCATTCCCTCTGCCCTAGGCACGGCTACTCCGCCAACCCCAGCTGGTGCTCCGTCTTCGGGTGCAGGGAGCAGCGGCGTCCGGTGCCGAAGGGGTTCGGGCACATACGGCTGGAGATCGCCGACGAACTCCATCTCCTTGACGAAAGTCTCGGCGCACTCGACGGCATGTACGAATCGCTGCTCCAGAGAATCAGCGAACACCTCAAGAACGATCCGTTCCAGATCGTCGGCGCCACCGCGACCATCGAGGGCTACCAAAACCAGGTACGCCATCTCTACGAGCGCGAAGCCCTGCGCTTCCCCGTCAACGGCCCCGAGGCAGGAGAAACCTTTTGGTCCACTACCCGGAAGGGCGACCCACTGCGCCGCTTCCTCGGAGTGCGCTCTCGCGCGAGCACTATGGTCACCGCCACCCGCGAGGTTGCGATGGTGCACGACCGATGGGTGCGTGACCTGTGTGACGACCCCAAGACCGTCGTCGCGGAAGCGGGTCTCGACGCCAACGATGCTTCGATCATCGATGAGGCCCGACGGGCGGGTGAGGATCTCTTCGAGGTGCTGGTCGCCTACTGCTTGCGGAATGAAGACTTGACCAGCTTCGTCCGGGATCCCGCGGTGCGGGAGCTATTGGAGAGTGAGGACAACCTCGCGATCATCAACGGCGATTCGAGTCCCGACTTGATCCGCTCAGCCGTTGGTCGGTTGCGAAAGCCTCCAGCAAACACTTCGGATCGCGTCAGACTCATCGCTGCCACCAAAGCGATCGGGCACGGCTTCGACGTCGCCAGGCTTGGCGTCATGGCCGTAATGGGCACTCCGACCCAGGCGTCCGAGATCATCCAGGCGTCCGCACGAGTAGGCCGCCGTTTCCCGGGGCTGGTCGTGAACGTGATCAACCCCAGCCGAGACCGGGACGCGAGCGTCTTCCGCTACTACCCCGAGTGGATTCGCTACCTGGACCGCCTCGTCCACAAGGTGCCCGTGAACCGAGAGTCGGTACCCGTCCTCAAACGCGTCCTGCCTGGTGGATTGATGGCCTGGCTCCTACAAGTCCTCGACCGGGGCTGGATCACAGGAGGGCGCAGGCGACGATCCCTAGCTGACTCAACCGCGTTCCGAGACGCCGTGAATGACGGAGCAGTCGACCGAGCTCTGCTGGTCTCCCTGCTGCGTCACGGATTCGGCATCGACGGCACGAGCGTCTATCACCGGATGCATCGCGAGGCCATCGACGCCTGGGTCGACGACCACCTGGCCACGCTCCCGCTTCGCGCGGAAGCCGGCAAGCGGCTCCCCGACCTGCTGCACCCCTCCGTGCCTCGATCCCTGCGGGATATCGAGGAGCCCTTGACCATCTACGGCGAGTTGTAGCCGCACGCGGATCCCGCGTCGCTCCCAGCCGTTCCCCTCCCGTACTCGGAGAGAGTTCACATGGTCTTCGAACAGCTCAACCGCAGCAACATCCAGGCACTCTGGCGCTACATGCCGGGGCAGCCCTACAACTGGTCCTCCAAGGGGTCGGTTCTCGGCGAGCCGCCCCGCCAGGTAACCCCCCTCGATGTCCCCGAAGGCTGGGTGGCATCACAACTTCGCCGGCTGCTCCTGCCCTTCGCCAGTGCCACGGGCAGCGACCCGCGAGCTGGTGCCGAACTGACCGCCATCGAGCGGCGACAGTTCAGTCTTGTCAAAGCAGAGGACCTTCGCGCCGTTCGCTTCCCCAACACCTTCCTGTGCCGTGCGTGCGGTGCTTTCCGGCTCATCCGCACATCCGACACCGCACCTACATGCCCCATCTCCAGTCACGGGCGGTTGGAACAGTTCTCCTGGTGCGAGGTACATGAGTGCGGCCACCTGAGCGAGATCACCGCCCCTCGATGTGCCTCGGGTTGCCGTTCCTGGATGCACCTCAACAACACTCGCGACCTGAACACCTCCCGCTGGTACTGGACCTGTGCCCGCTGCCAGCGGCGCTCGGACGATCCAGTCGTCAGATGGTGCTCAACCTGCCGCGACGGACGTCCCCAGGTCATGCGGGTGCCGCAGACCGCGGCCTACTACCCCCAACAAGTCACCGTCATCAACCCGCCCACTCGCGGTGACTACGGTGCGCTTGCCTACGACGGCGTGTACGCCGCCGCAGTAGCACAGAGCCTTGGCACACTGCCCAGAGGAGCCGAGGGTCTCCGGCGAGCTGGAGGCGCCAGCTCCACGGGAGGCGCCGTGGAACAGGCGCGAGAGACGGCGGAAGCACTAGGAATGAGGCCGGGCGAGGAGCTCTACGACCAACTCATCGCCAAGGCCCAGAAGCGGGAAGACGACGTACCTGCTTGGGACGCCCAAGTTGAGGCTTTGGGCCGTAACCCCGAGACGATCGAGGCCTTTGGTGAAGAATGCCGACAGCTCGGCCTTGCGTGGGACGCCAAGCCATTGACGGTCCAGAACCTGCTCGATGGCGACGCTGGAACCCAGTTGGAGGCCTACTACCAGCAGTACCCGAAGCTGATCTCCCACTACGGGTTCAATGACGTCACTCTGCTGCGGGAGTTGCCCATCGCCTACATCGTGGCGGGCTATACGAGGATCAGCAGTAACGCGGTGGCAACGACGCGCCGGGGCACCCAGACCACGCAGCGGTTCCGCTTCTTCCCGGCGGGGCGTGATAGCAAGTTCCCGATGTACGGAGTGCGCACCGAGACCGAAGGCCTACTGTTCGAGTTGGACAAGCTTGCCGTGGTGCGGTGGCTCGTCGACTCCGGTGTCATCGAAGACCCTGACCTGCGTGCGCAGGATGAGGCTCAGCGATGGATCTTCCAATTCAGCGATCCGGTGCTCGACGTCTTCAACGCTCCCGAAGATCCCGTCACCAAGGCCATCCTCGGTCTCGTCCATTCCATGGCTCACCGCACGATGAAGGCCCTGGCCACCAGGTGCGGACTCAACGTCGACTCTCTCGGGGAGTACCTCTTCCCGGCTAACTGCTCGTTCCTTGTCTACGCCAACACACGTAGCAATTTCACCCTCGGCGGACTCGAACACGTGTATCGGTTCGACCTGGTGGATGCGCTGTGCGAACTGAACGCGGAGACTCGCTGCGTGTTCGATCCGCCTTGTCGACGGGATTTCGGTGGGGCGTGCGCGGCGTGCCTCCACCTCTCCGAAGTTGCCTGCGCGAGGTTCAATACGGTGCTGGATCGCAACCTACTCTTCGGCACGCTCCCACCGCTCGTCTCCGATCTCGCCGGAGGATCACCCCATTCAGGAACGGAAGACGGACGACGGTGGCGCGGGTACTGGAGCCACTGAGGCCCTTGGTCTCCCTGCTTCTGCAGGCGTCAGCCCCCGTGGACACCGCGGCGGCCGCGACCAACATCGCGGCCGCTGCGGGCACCGGCTTTGAAGTGTCCGCAGTCATCGTGAACGCCGTCATCGACCAGCGGCTCGTCTCGTACGCTCTCGCACACGCGGGCGTTCTCGATGGGGAAGGAAACCTCACAGCAGGTGCGCCACTGCTCCTAGCTCAAGCACACGCGATGGTAGCGATGTCGGTAGAGGAGGGGTGGGAGCTGGTGCTCACGGTGCCAGCCTTCCTCAAGGATTCGCTGAGCATAATGTCACGCGACAACGGAGGACCAGGGCTTCCGCTCGACACGGGTCGCACTATTCGCGAAGTCGCGGAAACCGCCCAAACACGTCTCGTGATCGCCGCGCCGTACCTGCATCCGTCCTTCGCCATCGCACTTGCGCCTGCCCTCACCACGCTCCTACAGAACGGTGGGACCGCCACGGTAATTACCAGGGCTTTGGGCTGGTCCGCGCCGAATCGCTCCAACGCCAATGTGGAGGCGGTAACGGTCCTTCGTGAGGCGGTCGGCACCGCCAGCGGCAAGCTAACAGTTTGCTCGTGGGACGAGGTTGGGCTAGGTGTTCACTTCAAGATCGTGCTGGCAGACGATCGACTCGCGTACATCGGCTCCGCGAACCTCACTCCGGGAGGAACGGGCGCCCACGCGGAAGCTGGCGTGCTACTACGGGGGGCACGAGTGAAGTCACTTTCCCGGTGGCTTCAAGTGGTGGCGGATGAGCTCACACGACGCTCCGTCTCATGAGCGAGGCTGGTTTACTACCTCCAAACGCGTTCCCAATGGTTCCTGGCATCCCAAGCGGCACCGAGCAACGCTAGCCGCCCTCGGACCATCCGTGGATGGGAACGAGCTATAGCCGACTCCGAACAGCTCTGACCAGCTCAGGTGCAGAGAAACCCGTCGGCCTCCGGAGCCTTGTACGCAGGTTCGAATCCTGGGGGCACCGATGTGATTTCGCAGGACATCGGCGGCATCGTCAAGGCCGCGATCCTGCGTGTCGGAAGATGGGCGCGGGGTGGTTCACAACCGGTCTCCAACGCCGCATCATCCTAGATGCCGTTGAGTGAGCGGGGGTTCCGGGGCCGATACCACTGCTTCGAGGACAAGGCTGTCGCCTGGGACATGAGACGTCGTGCCAGCCAACATAGAGGGGCAGCCTCAGCGCAGGTGTCGCGGACGTTCTTCATCACCCTCAGACCTTGTGTCGAGTTCGACGGTGGCGACCGTCTGGCGCTGATGTGATCAATAGACTTCCCAGGAGGGGTGTACCCGAAGCACAGCAACCAGCTTGGGCGGGGTGGGCATGTTGCGTCTGGGAGGAACGTCGCATGAAAGGGGTCGCGTGGTTCATAGCGGAGCGCCGACGCGCGTGGGCCGCTATCCTGGCGCGTCCTCCCTACCTCGGGGCGAGGAGGACACGCCAGCGTCTCGGACGGTCAGCGGCTCGGCAGCATCGATTCGCACTGCCGAGCCGTCGTCCAGGGCTAGCACCACGGTGAGCCCGCCCGATGTGCGCTGCTGGGTACCCACACTGCGGACGGTGCGCCACTCACCCCACACCCGTACACGCTGACCGACTCGGACCGCCAACGCGGCGATCTCTACTCCGTCCCGTTCCGACACCAGATCCGGCGCCTTCAGCTCGACCCAGACGGTTTTCCCGATCCCGCAGGCCCGCCTCTCATAGCCCCAGCGATGAGCCAGAGCCTCCACTAGCAGCAGCCCTCGCCCGCCTGTCTCGTCCTCTTCCGGCTTCCGCACCTCCGGCTTGCCCTCGCCAGCGTCACTGACTTCAAGCCGTAGCACGCCCTCATCCACCAGCCGTGCGATCCGCACCTCCACCAGTCGGTCATTGGGTACACGCACACGCAGGGCATTGGTCACCAGCTCCGACAACACCAGTTCCCCCACCTCCGCGGCCTCCTGCCCGACACCCCAGTCGGCGAGCACGGAATACAGCAGCGCCCGCGCCCGTGGAACGCTGCTCCGTCGACGGGGCAGGCGAAACTTGACTTCGTACGGTTCGCTCACGACAGCTCCCACCGATCCAGCGAGCCGTTCGAACTCCGACTTGAGAGCGGGAACGTGCTCGGTCGTCAGTTACCCGTGCCTCTGAGTCATCGCACGGAGTTTTGCCACGCTCAGCGTTCAGTTGAGCGCATAACGTCATGGACGCTAAGCTGCACCCCACAGCCGGGCACCGTCAAGTCACACGTCGTGTCAATTGACAAGACGTTGCTGATTGATCGTTTCTGGCTGCGCCGGGATCGAGAATGTCCCTCATCTGCCCGGTCTTTGAGGGCAGCTCGCGGGCACAGGGAGAAGCAATGACCAACAGCAACAGCACCTTGCTGATGTCTCGCGTCACGTTCGGCCGGGCTCTGCGGCGTCTGCGACATGAAGCCAATCGCTTCACCATCGCGGAAGTTGCGGCGGCGCTCGGTTGCGACGTCTCCTTGATCAGCCGGATCGAGAACGGAAAGCGGGTCTGCTCCCAGCGGCACTTCGCCCAGCTCATGGACCTCTACGAGGTCTCCGCTGACCAGCGTGACGAACTTGCCGAGCTGCACGCATCCGCCCGGGAGCGACGCCAGCCGTGGTGGGCGCCGTACAGCGAAGTGATCAGCGCGCAGTACGAACGCTTCCTCGGGTTCGAGGCGGCGGCCTCGACTGTGCACGAGTATCAAGTCGGCATCCTGCCAGGGCTCTTGCAGACAGAGGCTTACGCGACGGCGGTGACCGGCGTGGGCTTCGCCTCGCTGGGGCCAGACCAGATCGAGGCGCTTGTCGAGGTACGCAGCCTGCGTCAGCGGCATTGTCTCCACGAAACGACAGCTCCACTGGAGTGCCACTACGTCATCGCGCAGGCGGCCCTGGACTTCCAGGTCGGCGGTGCACGGACGCACCAGGAACAGTTGGGGCATCTGGTGGAGATCTCAACGCATCCCAGCGTCGACCTACGCGTCATCCCCTACGAGAAGGGCGAACAGGCAGCTCAGATCTCAGCCTTCAGGATTCTCCAGTTCTCGGACGAAGACGTGCCCGACGTGGCCTTCGGTGAGTCGGTCGCTGGTAGCTTGACGATGGACGACCCACGGGACCTGCGACGCCTGCACCGACTGTTCCGCAGTCTCACCGATGCGGCCCTCTCCCCGGAGGAGAGCCGCGACGTCATCGCTCGTACGAGAAACAGGGGAAGCTAACTGATGGAGAAGATAGACCTCTACTCGATCGACCCTGCATCCCTCGCCTGGCAGAAGAGCAGCTTCACCGCGAACAATGGTGAGTGCTTCGAGCTGGCGCCACTCCCCGGCGGAGGGGTGGCTGTTCGTGATTCGAAGAACCCATCCGGTTCGCATCTGTGCTTCACCTCTGGCGAGTGGCGAGCCTTCAAGGCAGGGATGACCGCCGGAGACTTCGACAATCTTTAGCCTGATCTTTCGGGATAAGTCGCGGGTTTAAATTGCGGCTTTTCGGTTGTTCGGTGGGGGCGGAGGTGGAGACGCCCGAGGAGGATGAGCACGTCTGGGCCTGCCGAGAAGTGCTCAATCACGATGCCGCAGGACATCGCAGAAACCGCCTACGCGCGCAGCGCCCCTTCCGGCCTCTCCGCGTACGTCACCCGCCAGATCGAGCGGGACAATCTCAATGAGCTGATCTCGATCGCCGAGGCCGAGCACGGGCTGATCAATGAGAAAGAGACTCAGGCCAAGCGAAAGCAGCTGATGCACGCCCGCGAGCAGCAGCTGGGAGGCTGATGGAGCGAGCCCTCATGGGGCCGTCAGTCAGCCTCCGCCTGTCGGTCTCGGTGGACTGCCACCAAAGAGGTCACCGGAGGGGCGACCCTGCCGCGCCCACGCCTGACTGCGCCTCGACCGCTGCTTCAGCTTGTTTCTGTCAGCCGATGTTCGATGCCCTCACGCGCCGCCGCTGCGCGAGGATCGTCGAAGTCAGCGAGGAGCCTCAGCGCCTGTGCCCAGTGCCGACGGGCTTCCTCCGGGCTTTCGCCGAGTACGGCCGAGCCCAGGCCGTCGAGGGCCAGGGCCTGGTGCCACTCATCCCCGAGATCGCGGTGCGTCGAGGCGGCCTGACGGTAGAAGTCGGCCGCCTCGGCATGACGTCCGAGCCGGCGGTACACCTCACCAACTCCCTGCCAGGCCAGCGCCTCTCGGCTGCGGTCAGCGAGGCGTCGGTGCAGCGTGCCGGACCGCTGGTAGGAGGTCAGGGCCTCCGCATACTGCCCCTTCGCCTGCTGGGCATCGCCGAGGGTCAGCAGCCAGAAGCCCTCCAGGCGGAGGTTGCGGAGGGTGAGGGCGATGTCGAGGGCGGCCTGGGCCGAGGCCAGGGATGCCTCGACATCGCCCCGTTCGCGTTGGACGTCACTCAGCACCCGCAGGATGTTGCCCTCGCCGCGCTGATCATCGAGAGCGCGGTGCGCTGCCAGGGCCTGGTCGATGACGGTCGCCGCCTCCGGAAGCCGACCGGCGCGGTAGTGGGTGGTCGCGAGGTTGGACATCGCCGTGGCGGCCCAGTGGGCGGCGTCCTGCTCCTGGAAGGCGGAGATGGCCTGCTCGAAGTGGCGGGCTGCGGGGCCGAGTCGTCTGGCGCGGAGGTGGTTCAGCCCGATCAGGTTGAGTGAACGTGCTTCGCCAAGGCGGTCACCCAGGTCCCGCCGGATCGTCAGCGCGTTCTCGTGGGATTCGAGGCTCTGGGCCAAGCGGTTGATGCGGGTGTAGGCCATGCCGAGGTAGGTGTGGAGTGCGCCTTGTGCGGCGCGTTCCCCCAGCCGTTCGGCTGCCTCCAGGCCGATGCGGCCCACGGCCGGCCAGCTTGTGCCCGAGGCGGAAGGGAACTGCGCGTTCCACAGGACCGTGGACAGCTGCCACGCCAGTCGGTCATGGCCGGCGTCGGCCGCCGTGCGCACGGCCTGGAGGAGGTTGGCGTGCTCCCGCTCGGCCCAGTCCACGGCAGCGTCGTAATCGGAGAACGTCAGCGGGCTGATGTCATCCGAGGCGGGCGTGAGGGTCACACGGTCCTCAGCGGGGTTGATCCAGCCCTGCGCTGCATCGGCGGTGTGCAGGTACCACTCCAGCACGCGTCGCAGCGCTGCCTCCCGCTCGACCGGCGGCTCCTCGTGCTGGGCCTGGTCGATGGCGTAGGCACGCAGCAGGTCATGGAACTGGTAGCGGTCCGGGGCGGTCTGTTCCAGGAGATGTGCGCCGACCAGAGAGTCCAGCAGTTGCCGGGACCGACTGATGCTGGTCGCCCCTGCCAGGGCCGCGGCGGCCCGCAGCCCGAACTCGGGTCCGGGGTGTAGGCCCAGCAGGCGGAACAAACGAGCGGCTTGCTCGGACAGGGCTCGATAGGACCACGCGAAGACGGTGCGGACGGCTTCGGCTTCCTCGTCGTCGCCCGTGCTCAGGGCGTCCCAGAGGGCCGATTCGTCCCGTAGGTCGGCGATCAGGTCGTCCAGTCGTAGGTGGGGGTGGCTGGCGGCGCGTTCGGCGGCTATCCGCAGAGCGAGCGGAAGTCGTGCGCACAGCCGGGCCAATTCGGCGAGCTGCCGTTCGTCATCGACCGGCCGGTATCCCGCGGTGACGACGCGCAGCAGGGCAACCGCCTCCGGCTCCGGCAGCACGCCAAGCGTGAGCCTGCGGGCCCCGTCCCGGACGGCGAGGCCGGACAGGCGGCTGCGGCCGGTGACCAGCACCAGGCTGTGTGCGCTCCCGGGCAGCAACGGCCTGACCTGGCCGACGGTGGCCGCGTTGTCCAGGACGACCAGTACCCGGCGGTCGGCCAGTAACGAGCGGTACAGCGCGGCGGCCGCGTCGAGATCCTGCGGTACGGCTTCGGTCTGGACACCGAGCGAGATCAGCAAGCGGTGCAGGGCCTCACGTGCCGCGACCGGCTCTCCGGGGTCGTAGCCGCGCAGATTGGCGTACAGCTGGCCATCCGGGAAACGCTCCCGGACCTGGTGTGCCCAGCGCAGTGCCAGCGATGTCTTACCGGCGCCGGCGGTGCCGGCGATGACGTATACCGAGACGACTAGCGGACTGCCGTCGTCGCTGGTGAGGATGGCATTCAACTGGCCAAGCTCATCGGTTCGGTTGACGAATCCGCCCACGTCGGCCGGTAACTGGCGTGGGACAGGGCTGGAGGAGCTCCCCGCGTCCGGTGTGCGCTGCGCGTGGAAGTGGATGCCTCCGTGGACGCTTCTCGCCTGGACGACGTCACGTGAGGATCCCGACAGCTCGGAGTGGGTGCTGCCGAAGTGCTCGTCCTGTCCGCCTGGCGATGTGATCGGCCTACTCCCTTCCCTCGTCGCTAGGCGTCGGCGGATCAAGGTGCGCCACCTCGCGGTCGAAGTAGGAGATCACCTCTTCACCCACCGCGTAGAGTGCCTTGATGTAGTTCTCCCAGCGCTCGACGAGATCACGGTCGGTGTAGCGGATCGCGCCGTTCGCAACTCCTGCTTCGGTGTAGAGGACTTGGAAGAGGGTGTGGCCACCCAGGACAACCACTTCCGGAAGCGGGCCGGTGTCCTCCGAGGCGGCTACCTGTTCGGCGGGGACGACCCTGATCCGCTGCCCGTACTCCGCACGCTGCCGCTGGGAGTGGAGTTCCCACTGCACGTACGGCGTCAGTGGCCTCTCGACCACCCGCACACGGTGAAAGGCATACCCTCGGCGCTCGTCCTCCTGGGCGGTCGCCGCCAAGGTGTCGCGCCGGTCGGCGAGGAGCCGAAGCGCCTCCTCCCAGTCACCCCGGCGCAGGGCGTCCCGGCTCGGACTGCCCTGCTCCTCGAAGTGCTGTCGGCGCTCCAGCTTCCAGGAACTCCCGTCACGGACCGCGTCCTCCCGTTCTCGGAAGTCCTGCTTGTAGGCGGTGCGGGTGAGCCGATCGCCCTGGTCGGGAACGAGGACGGGGGCGAGGAGGTCAAGCATCGGGGATGTCCTTCTTCGCCGCGCTGAGCATGTTCCCCGGGATGACGACCAGCCGCTCGTCCGGAGCGAGGTGCACGCCCTGCGGCAGGCGGGGGCCGTAGACGGCTGTCGGATCCCTGCCGATCACGGCCACATCACCGTTGTCGAGCTGCCAGATGTCCGGACACTCGTCATTGCCGTCGGAGTTCCCGAGCGCTTCGGCCGACTTCCCCAGCCGACGGTCGAATAACGCGGACGGGTCAGCCTCCCAGGCACGGGCCATGTCTGCCTCCGGTCGAGGTGGTCGAGCCGCTGTGGCTACCCACTGTATCCAGGACCACACCCATAGGTGAGGGGGTCGCCCCACGGCCGAGCCGCCGGGCTGGTGGCACGGAAGCCGTCAGGGGCGGCTCCCCGTGCCGTCGGAGCGCCGGTCAGCTACGTGCGAGCTCGAGTCACCGGCACCGGCATGGCCGTCTGGATCACCAGCTCACCGCCCAACAACCGCTAGGTTCGTCCTCATTTGCCACGTCCCCCGCCCCTCCTTCCACTCCGTCGCGGGGTTCGTCGCCGGTCACCCCAAGTGGTGGTCGCAGTCGTACTTCGGCGCGGTCGCCTGCCGGGTCGATCAGATCGCGGTGATGTCCTACGACACGGCGATGCCCATGGAGAGCCTGTACGGAGGCTATGTGGCGCAGCAGACGCGGCTGGCCCTGGAGGCGACCCCGCGCGGCACCGACCTGCTGATGAGCCTTCCGGCCTTCCACACCGACGACATCGGCCACCACGAGTCGGCCGAGACGGTGGCCGCGGCCGTCCGGGGCGCCCGCCTCGGGCTGAACGGCGAGGACGCGCGGCGCGAGCGGTTCGGCGTCGCGCTGTATGTGGACTTCGCGGCGACGCCGGGTGACTGGGCCGCGTACCGGAGGGACTGGGGCGCGCCGAACTGACGATGCCGGGATGCGTTCACAAAGGTCGAGCACATTGGCAAAGCGCTGGTCACTCGGTAAGCCCAAGTCCTTCAGGGAGATCCTGGAGGGCTTGCCGACGATCCTTATCCCCGGCTTCTTCACCCATCTGGGTAATGATCGAGATCAGTTCCGCTCGTTCGGTATCTGATAGAGCCCCTAGCGACGTGGCGGCATCCTCAGCCAGAACTGCCGACGCCTCCACAGAGACAGACTCTTCGTCGGGCAACTCAAGGGATACACAGCTCCATCAGCGTGCGAGCAATGATGGCATTCATGGTCCTGCTGCCGTACCCGCCGCGTCAGATTGTGTGAGTCAGGCAGCGCCACCGGAACCTCGTCGGTGCACCAGGAGTGCTCCAGAGCCGACAGACACCACCATCACTGAAACCCCTGACAACCACGAAGCCTGAGCAGCCTTTCCCGCTCAGAGTTGTAATAGTCTGCGACCTCAGGAAGGATTCCGGCCATACAGGCGAAGAACAGATCTCCGGACTCCAATAGCACACGGAAGAACTCACTCTCCTCGACTGCCGAGCTCCGCGACTGTTTACCTCTATCCACCCGAACAAGAACGTAACTCTTTCCTTGCCTTGACAGAGTCAGCTTGGTCGGCTGATCAGGGAGTCTGGTTGATGCGACGCCCGATTCCGAATACTCCTCCATGGCGTTGATGAGATATGACCAGAGTTGATCAATGTAGTCCCAATCATTCAGGGAGAGAATGGGGACGCCATTCACCTCCAACTCCAGGGCACCCTCGATATAGTCCGGGTCCGGAATCCGAAATTGCGCCTGCCCTACAGGCACGAAAGAACCGCCTGGCTCCTTCAGAAAAGAATGTACGGACAGCATGGCCCTCATTATTCGTTGAGCGGGTAGAACTGGCCAACTCGTCCCCGATTGATACCCAGGACGTAGGTTGTCCCGTCAACCTCACCGGTCACTTGGTACATTTTATCAACGCCACGCCGGTCTATCGTGTCACGGTTCTGCTTGAGTACATCTTCGACAGCCGACCTGACGTCCGTAACGCTCATTTTCGGATCGAAGAAGGATTGTTGACCCTTCGTTGAGCCATCCCAGTACTCCGGGTGATGTCGCTCAAGGAAGTGCTTCATACCCTTCTTGTCCAGCTTTATCTGCTGGCTTCCGAGCTGGTAATCCTTGTTTCGCCAACCTCGGAGTGCTACATGGGCATCCTTACAACCTGCCAGCCCCAGGGGATCGACCCCAGTCCGAGGATCAGGAAGATACCCGTGGTGGTTGGGGGCAGGCTCGAGGCCCAGCGGGTCTGGGGTGACGTAGCGGGCCGTTTCCGGGTCGTAGTGGCGGAAGTAGTTGTAGTGCAGGCCCGTTTCGGGGTCGGCGTATTGGCCGGGGAAGCGGAGGGGGCAGTCGACCGTTGAAGGGCTTGCCCCGGTGGGGAAATCTGTGCCCCAGAGGGTGGTGCGGCGTTGCCAGGCCAGGTCACCGGCCGCGGTGACCAACTCCGTTGGGGTGCCGACCAGGTCCGTGATGATGGCGTGGAAGCGCGGTGTGGTGTCGTCGTCGGCGCCGGTGAATTTCTCTATGAGGGATTCGCCGGGCTCGCGCACCAGTGACGTGTGGTCGGTTTGGGTCAGGGGGCGGTGGGTGTCCGGGGCGTAGTCCCAGGTGGTGTGGTTGCCCTCTGGTGTGGATTGCTCGGCAAGGCGAGTGTCTTCCCACGCGAAGGTCAGCGACTCCCTCACCGTGCCGTCCTCGGCCAGGCGTTGTTTGGATATGCGGCGGCCGAGGGGGTCGTATGTGTAGTGCCAATGGTCGCCGTCCGGGGTTGTCGCGTCCGTCAGGCGGTCTTCCGCGTTCCAGGTGTAGGTCCAGGTGCGGGTCCGGCCGTTGAGGAGTTTGCGGGTGCGGCGGGTGAGGCGGCCCTGGGCGTCGTGTTCGTACGTCGTGCGGCCCGCTCGGTGGATCACCGTGCCGGTGAACTCGCGGTCGCCGGGGGACGCGTGGTCAGGGGCCGTGGCCTGCGTCAGGTTGCCCGCCGTGTCGTAGGCGTACGTCTCGGTCCAGCCGTGGGCGTGGACCGCCGTCACGCGGCCGACCGGGTCGAGGTCGAAGCGGCGCGTGCCCGAGGTGAGTTCGCGGATCTCGGTGAGGTAGCCGTCCGGGCGGTAGGCGTAGGAGCGGTGTTGGAGGATCCGGTTCGCCTCGTTGCCACGGCCCTCGGCGATTGTCTGGGTCGTCAGGCGGTCTGACCTGTCCCAGGTCTGGGTCAGTCGCACCGCCTCGCCGATGCGGCGTTCCGTCTCCCGGCCCGCCGCGTCGTACGTGAGGGTCAGGGTCCCCGCCGTCCCGGTGCGCAACGCGGCGGGGCGGCCCGCCTCGTCGTAGGTCCAGACGCTCATCAGGCCCGAGGGCGTCATGCGTTCGGTGCGGCGGCCCACGGCGTCATACGCGTACGTCGTCGTCCGGCCGTTGACCGTCTCCGACAGGACCCGGCCCAACGCGTCCCGTTCGAGGGTCAGCTCGACGTCCGGATTGGCCGCTCGCGTCAGGGCGCCCTGCGCGTCGTAGGCATACGTCGTCCGTGCGCCCGCCTCGTCGCGCTGTTCCGTTGTGCGGCCCAGCGCGTCCCGGGTGAAGTGCAGCGTCTCGCCCGCGCCGCCTGTGCGGGTCAGCAGGTCGCCCGCCGGGTCGTGGGCGTAGGCCACGGTGCGGCCGTTGAAGTCGGTCTCGGTGGTGAGCCGACCCGCCGGGTCGTAGGTGTAGGTCCAGGTCAGGCCCTGGGGGTTGGTGACCTCGGTCAGGCGCAGCTCGGTGTCGTAGGCGAAGGCGTACGTCGCGCCGTCCGGCTCCGTACGGGTCACGGGTACGTCGAAGTGGGTGGACGTCTGGTGGGTGGTGTGGCCCGCGGGGTCCGTGTGGGTGAGGAGGTTCCCCTCGCCGTCCCAGGTCCAGCTCTCCCGGGCGCCGTCCGGCTCCTCCCGCCACACCGGTTTGCCCTCGGTCGTCCAGCCCATACGGGTCGTATGGCCCAGCGGATCCGTCGCCGCCACCACCCGGCCGAAGGGGTCCCGGCGGACGCTCGTGGTGTGGCCCAACGGGTCCGTTACGGCGATGGGGAGCCCGGCCGGGTCCGGGGTCAGGCGCGCGGTGTTACCCAGCGCGTCCATCACCTCGGCCAGGTGGCCCCGCTCGGTGTAGCCGTAGGCCGTGGTCGCCCCCACGGGGTCGGTCGTCGAGAGGAGGTTCCCCGTGTCGTCATACGTGTGGCGCCATGTCCCGCCGCCCGGCTCGGTCACCTCCACCGGCAGGCACAGCGCGTTGTACGTGGCCCGGGCCTCGCTGCCGTCCGGCAGGGTGACGCCGGTCAGATTGCCGTCCTCGTCGTACGCGTAGCGGGTGGTACGGCCCAGGGGATCCGTCGTCGACACCTTACGGTCGCCGCGCGCGTCCCACTCCGTCAGCGTCGTGTGCCCCAGCGGACCGGTCTCCTCGACCAGCTGCCCGTCGGCGTTGTACCGATACGCCGTGCGGTGGCCCAGCGAGTCCGTATAGACCGTCGTCCGCGCCGCGTCGTCATACTCCAGGCCGCCGTTGAAGACACCGTCGCTGCCCTCGGTGCGCACCACCTTCCCGTCCGGCCCGTACACGTACCGGAACGAGGTGCCGTTGCGGTCGGTCCAGGACGTCACCCGTCCCTGGTCGTCGTAGGTGAACCGCAGCGGCTCGCCGCTGGAGTTGATGACCTCGGTGAGGTTGCCCGCTTCGTCGTAGCCGTAGCGCATCACCACCGTGCCGCCCTCGCGGTTCCGCTCGGGGGTGTAGATCGACGGCGGTTCGTCCAGGAGCCGGAGCGCGGTGACGCGCTGGCCCTCGGTGTCGACGACCAGGTAGTAGCCCCCGGAGTGGCGGACGGCCAGCGGGGCGCCGCTCAGGGCGCGTTCGATGTCGATGCGGGCGCCGTTGCGGTCCTGGAGGCTCTCCAGGACCAGGTAGACCGCGCCCGGCTCCTCCGTGGCGGCGGGACGGACGAACGTCCGCACCACACCCGTCTCCGGATCGGTGACCGTCATGACACCGTCCGGCTTGCCGTCCCACTCCAGCGGCCACCGCGCACCCTTCGCGGGCAGCGTCGGCACCCCCGCCTCCGGCACCGGATACACCAACCGCATCCCGTCCGCGGCGGCGAACACCACACCCTCCGCGTCCAGCTGGACCCGCTCGTCCAGCAGGCTGCTCCAGGTCGGGCCGAACCACACCCCGCCCCGGTACGAGGACACATGAGTACGCTCGAACACCAGCGGCAGCGAACCGGGAAGCGTCAGATCGGTGTGCTCCATCAACATCGCACCCGTCGCGATGTCGATCGGCTCACCCGTACACGGGCACTTCCTGGCCGGGCGGGCGGCCGGGCCCTCCTCGACCAGGTTCGGGCGCAGCGAGGGCACCTTCGGCGGCTTGAGCAGATCCGGCACGCCGGTGAACTTGGGCATCACACCGGGCTTGAGCACCCCCAGCCCGGCGCCGAAGATACCGCCGTCGATCATGCCGTCCCTGGCCGCCTGATTGACCTCGTCCAGGCTGAAACCCTTCTGCTGCCCCAGAGCGATCTTCACCGGCTGGGCCACCGCCGCGTCGATCGTCACCGACAGCACGCTCGTGAAGACCGCGCCCGTCAGCATCTCCGCCGCGATGACGGCGACCGCCTCCTCCACGGCGACGCCCAGACCGGCGGCCATGGCGATGATCTCCGCCGCCACCCCGTCCGAGGCACCTCCGGTGACGATGGTCAGCAGCCCACCGCCGACAAGCGCGACGGCATCGATGCTGATCTGCGTCCACAGCTTCTCGATCGCGTCATCGACCGTGTCGGCGAACTTGTCCAGCGCTTTGGCCATGTTCCGCGCGGACTTGGCGAGATTGCTCAGCCAGCCCTCGTCCTTGCCCTTGGCGTAACGCCCCCAGAAGGTCTCGAAGGCGTCGATCGCCTCACCCTTGTTGTGGTGGATGAGCGTCGTGGCCGCCTTGTCGGTCGCGACCCGCACATCGTCCACACTGTCGGCGAACGTCCGCCAGGCGTCGGCCGCGTGGCGCAGCGTGCCGGAATTGGCGTCCGGCCACCACATGCCCAGCTTCATGAGGAGGGCCTTCGCCTTGTCCTCGATATCGCTCCCGAAACTCACCGATGACCGCCCGCGCCCGGACCCTGGTCATGACCCGAGTCGTGCTTGGCCTTGGTGAACATGCCCTCGATGAGCTTGTCGTTGTCGACATGGCCATCAGCCATGTCGTTCATCGCCTCATAGATGCTGGTCAGCCCGAGGACGAGAATGCCGGCCGCCGACTCGATGTGCTTCTGGTTCGGCTTGTACTGCTTGCCGAAGTCGTTACCGGGCTTGTCATCCCCCCACGGCTCCCCATAGCCGTCCAGCGTCGAGATCAGCGTGGTCAGCGCCTCACTCAGCTTCACCGCCTGGTGGTGGAACGTCGGCGCGACCGACTTGATGTCCGCCACCTTGATGTCCAGAACCTTGCGGCCGCCCCCGGTGCCCATGCAACGCCCCCCCTCGACCGAACGAACGTATGGCAAAAGGTTCATCATATGAAGGTGCGAACGAGGCTCGGCCAATCTGGGGTATGGCCTGTGCAAAGCCGTGGTCATATGTGTCAGCCAGGTCGAGCACTCGCTGTCTGCTGCCATGGGGTCAGGGGTAGGTTCAATTCCTGTCGTCCCGAGGTGTGATCAGCGGGTTTGCCCGAAACAGCAGGCGCGCTGTCTCCCCAGCCGACGCTCGAATAACGCGGACGGGCCAGCCTCCCTGGCACGGACCATGTCTGCCACCGGTTGAGGTGGTCGAGCGCGCCATTGCGACACAGTGCAGCCACGGCCGTACCCGACGGTGAGAGGGTTGCCTCACGGCCAAGCCGCCTGGCGGTGGCGTGGGAGCCGCCTGAGGTGGCTCCCACGCGGTGCGGTCGGAGCGCCGTTCGGCTACGTGCGCGCCCGAGTCACCGGCACCGGGAAGGCCGTCTGGATCACCAGCTCACCGCCCATCAATGGCTCGGTCCGTCCCCATGTGCCGCGGCCCCCGCCGGGAGTACCTTGCACGAGGTGTAAGCAGGGCCAGCCGCCAGTCCCCTGTCAGGGCAGACGAGAACTGCGCCTGCCCGCTACTCCGTCGGCTACTGCCAAGCGCGCACCAGATCTTCCGGGCCCCAGTGCGCCGCGAGCGGGAGGTCGTTTTCGGTGCCGCAGCGGGAGACGGCGACCAGGGGGGGTGTCCGGTTCGGCGCCGGGGACCGCGAGCATGTCCCTGGCCAGGGCGTCGTATTCGCGGCGGCCGAACGGCTGGGACTCCAGCCACTTGACCGAGCCGATGAAGTGCACCCTGCCGGCTACCGGTTCGCGGTCGGCGCCGATCAGGTCGATCTCGGGGTTGTTCTGGCGGTTCCACCAGGCGCCGACCGCCTCCGTATGGGGCCACCGGTCATCGGGGAGCAGGCGGCAGCAGCGACTCGCGGATGATCGGCTCGACCGCCCGTCCTCGCCAGGTGGTCCAGGACCGTTCGATGCGCTCGAGGGCGAGGTCCCCGCGCCCGCGTTCGATGAGCGGGATGGCCCGCCGCAGGAAGGCCAGCCAGAAACGAAGGTAGGGGTCGGCGATCCGGTAGCGCTTGTTTTTGGTGTCCGCCTTGGTGGAGAGCGGAAGGTCGGTGGCCAGTATGCGTTTGGTCTGCAGGGTGTGCAGCAGCGGGGAGAGGGTTCCGGAGGGCAGGGCGCCGGCGCCGCCGGCTTGGGCGGCGATGGCGGAGAAGGTCCGCTCGCCTCTGCCGACCGCCTCCAGCACCGCCCGCGCATGCGAAGCCTCGGGGAACTCCCCCAGTAGCGACAATTCACCCGCCACCAGCAGCGGTGAGAGGGGGTTGGCCACGGCCTCGCGCAGGAAATCGGTGCGCCCCATCCCCGGCCGCCACGACTGGACGATCTCGGGGAAACCCCCGGTGATCAGGAGTGCGTCCACCGCGTCCGCCGCGTCCAGACGGGTCATCGCCCGCACATCGGCCAGGTGCAGCGGCCGTACGGTCATCTTCGTGGCCCGGCCGAAGAACGGACGGCCATAGGACCGCAGCGCCTCCATCACCGACATGTCGCTGCCCACCAGGATCAGCAGAACCGGCTTGACGGACAGATGGCGGTCCCAGACCGTCTGCAGCGCCCCTTCGAACTCCCGGTCCCGTTCCACCAGCCACGGCACTTCGTCGATCACCGCGATGCTCGGGCGATCGTCGGGCACCGCGACGGCCAGGGATCGCAGCGCCTGGTTCCAGTCCGCGGCCTGCAGTCCGGCCACCAGCTCCGCCCCGGGCAGCGGGGACTGCGCGAGGGCGGCGGAGAAGTCCGCCCGCTCGGCGACGGCGTTACGACCCCGGGTCGCCTGGAAGACCACGTACGGAACGCCGGAGCGGTCGCAGAACTCCTGGACCAGGCGACCTTGGGTAGCGCAGGCCCATCCCTCCCTGGCGTCGGCCACGCCGTCACCCCGGGCCCGCGGGTGCCCCGAGCAGCCGCCGCATCGACTCCGCCGCACGGACGGCCGCGTCGGCGCAGCAGTTGTTGAACAGGACGTGGACCTCGTCGGCCCGTTCGGCCATTGCGTGGAGGCGCGGGATCCACTCCGTCAGTTCGTCCGTGGTGTAGGTGTGGCGAAACCGCTCTTCCTTGGTGCCGGAGCCCCATGCGTCGTTGCGGCCGTGGAAGCGGGCCACCGCGAGGCGGGGTGAGGTGATCGGGGTGACCGGGGGCATGGAGGCGGGCAGTTTCTGGGTCATGTCCACGGCCACGGCGGACATGTCCCAGTCCTTGAGCAGCGCCTCGGTCTCGGCCCGCTCGTCCGCCTGCCACCAGCCGGGGTGACGGAACTCCACGGCGACGGGCCAGTCCGCCGCGCGCTGTGCGCATTGGGCGAGGAACGGCTTTGCCTGTGCGTCGTCCGGGGCGAACCAGGGTGGGAATGGGAAGAGCAGGGTGCCTAGGCGCCCTGCCGTCTTCAGTGGTTCGAGCGCTCCACTGAAGCGCTGCCATACCTCGTCGAGCAGCCCGGGAGCGATGTCTGCGGGTCGCGGCCGGTGGCCCCTTCGTCCGGTCAGTGCGGGGCGCAGGTCGGCGGGCAGGGCGTTCGGGGTCGTCGGGTGCCCGGTGAACAGGGAGAACGCCTTGACGTCGAAGCGGAATCCGTCCGGGGTGCGCTCGGTCCATAGGGTGCTGTTACGGGCGCTGGGCAGGGAGTAGTACGTGGCGTCGACCTCCACCACCGGGAACTGGGCGGCGTAGTGGCGCAGTCTCCCCTCCGCGTCGCGCAACCCCGGCGGGTACCAGCCGCTGGACACCAGCGCGCGGTCCGTCCATGAACAGGTGCCGACCAGAATCTCGCCCATGCTCTGCCGACTACCCCGGGCCGGGGCGGGCGGCACTGCCAGGGAGGAGGTCAACCGGCCTGGGGTTCTGGGCAGTTCGGGGCAGGTCGGTGCTTCGGGTGGGTTGTTGCCGCCTCGGCTCCAGGTTTCGAGGTCTCATCGTTCGGGAAGCAGCCACCTTGGGAGCGCTCCCACCCCATTGCCACCACTCCCCCGAGGACGATGGAGGAAGATCGCGAAATGATTTGTCATGAACGCGGCAATTCCTTACGTTGGGCGTCTCGCGCCCTTGGTCTGCTGGCCGCGGCGCTGCTGTGCCTGATCCCGTGGTCCACCACCGCGAGCGCCCATGGATCGGTCGTCGACCCAGCCTCCCGCAACTACGGGTGCTGGCTGCGCTGGGGCGACGACTTCCAGAACCCTGAGATGGCGCAGTTGGACCCCATGTGCTGGCAGGCCTGGCAGGACAACCCGAACGCCATGTGGAACTGGAACGGGCTGTACCGCAACGGCTCCGCCGGTAACTTCCCGGCGGCGATCCCGGACGGGCAGCTGTGCAGCGGTGGCCACACCGAGGGCGGCCGCTACAACTCGCTCGACACGCCGGGTGTCTGGCAGACGACGAACATCGGCGGCAAGTTCACCGTCAAGCTGTACGACCAGGCCAGCCACGGTGCGGACTACTTCAAGGTGTATGTGTCCCGCCAGGGGTACGACCCCACCACCCAGCCGCTCAAGTGGAGTGACCTGCAACTGGTCACCACGACCGGCAAGTACGCCCCCAGCCAGAACTACGCGATCGACGTCAGCACCTCCGGCTACACCGGTCGCCACGTCGTCTACACGATCTGGCAGGCGTCGCACATGGACCAGACGTACTTCCTGTGCAGTGACGTGAACTTCGGCTGAGCGGCACGCCTTACCGCTCAGGCGCCAGCACCCAGACCCCGCCGGATGCGCCCGTCCGGCGGGGTCAGCACGGCCGGATCAACTGCCGTGCGACGTAGTTCATGTGCTGGAGATGGCCGACCTGAATCCATTTCTCGGCGTTGCCCGAGCCGGCCGAGCCGTCGCCGTAGGCGCAGGTGTGGAGCCAGCGCTCACCGTCGCTCGACGTGGTGTCCTCGATGCCACGGAAGGAGTCGGACGTCACCATCCGACGGGCCATCGCCCGGGCCCGGGGGCACGGTCGGGACCCCTGAGGGGCGCCCGGGCGATGAGGAAGTGGTGTGCGGCGGTGTAGCGGAGCAGACCGTACGGGGGGCCGTAGGGCCGGGCGGAGATGTTCGCGCTGTGCGCGTGTTCCACGGAGTAGTCGCCGTAGATCAGTGGGCCCGGGAATTCCGGGCGGGAGGCGCGGACCGACTGGTGGACCTGCCAGTCGTGGCGCCGGGAGATGCGTGTCGGTCGCCCATCCGGGTGGTCCCGGTCGCGGGGGAAGGCTCCTCCGGTGAGGACGACCGTGCGCCAGGGGACCAGGGTGGCAAGGGCGTCTACGCCGACGAGGGCGAGTTTGGCCGCTTCGGCGGCGTCCGCGACCATGCCGATGTCCAGAAGGAGGTCGAGCTGCGACGGGGGCAGACGGAGTTGGCCGACCAGGGCCAGGAGGTCCTCGGAGCGCGATGCGTCCCGCGCGGCGTCGAGCAATACGCGTATGCCGATGCCTCGTCCGCTGAGGGAGGCGAGGTCGGCGGCATAGCGCTGGCGGCCCGGGGCTCGCTCCGGGCCGGTGACCAGGCGTAGCTCGCTTCTGGTCGCCACGCGCCACAAGCCGATGGCCGACGCCTCGACGTGCCGCTCGATGTGGACGGGGTCCACCCAACCGGCGAGCCCGCCCATCGCCTTGATGAGGTTGTCCATGCGTGCGGTGAACCAACGGCCCAGCTCCGGCGAGTCGGTGTCCGGGTCCGTTGCGGGGCTCGCCCCTCTGGTGCGCTCCGGCCCGACGCGTGGAACGACCGTCCACAGCGGTGCGACACGTCGTCGTACTTCTGTCGCCAGGCCCGCGTAGGCGTCCCATGAGCTCCGGCGCGTCGGCAGTACGGGTACATAGATCGGCTCGACCATCGCGGATTCCCCCTTGACCCCGCTGCATCGCTCCTGGTTGAAGGGTGAAGAGGGAGGGCCCGGTATCGAAAGGGCGCAATTGCGGCAGAGCGCAATTCCGGCCGGTGATCGGCTCCGTCGCACGGAGCGGACGGCACTGGAGGTTCTTGTGAGCCGTATGAGTCCTGTGACGGTCCCGATCACAAATGGCCGAAATGGCACAGGAAAACAAGTAGTCAAACACTCAAATCATTGCTCTCCGTAACCAGGACCCCTACAATCCGTTGCCATGCATGGCTGGGGCCGTCGCGGCGCCAGCGGGAGTCAGGGCAGAAAGGTCTACGGGAGGCGGATGATGACTCGTCGTTCATGGGATGCGGATCCGTCCGCGTCATTCGTGCGTCGGTTAGGGAAGTCACCGAGCGAACTGGGCACCACCGGTGACCACGACGACTGCCCCGATATCTGGCAGCTCGACAACGGAGATATCGCGGTCATCGGACGAGACCTCACCGATGCATATCGGTCTCGTCTACCCGTGGATGTCCGCATCGCCATGGATGAGCGGCTCGTCGTGATTCCGGGAAATACATTGAGCGCCGCGAAGGCGGAGATTCCTGATGCTTAGCCTTGAGCTTCCTGTTCTCGATATCTCGCAGGGTGATCGGCTGTCACGGGACACCTACCGGGCCGACTTCCGGGAGCGCGTATGGGATGACGAGGGCCATGACTCGTGGAAGCTGGAGCGGCAACAGCATTTCCAGGAGCCCGGCAGCGACAGCTGGAAAGCCTTTTCGCAAGGCGATTGGGAAGGCGCTCTGCGGCTCATCGAGCAACGACGTGACGGCCTGCTGCAATACATGGGTGAGGCGGCCAAGCGGAACTTCAGTCTCTATCGGGTGCGGGTCGTGGAGGAGCCGATCGTTCCCTACCTCCAGTGGGAACTGCACCTCTTGCGGCTGCGGGCCGAGTGCGGTGAGCGGATCAGGGTGGTCGGGCCTGAGCACATCAGGGGGTTCGAGGAGAGCGGGCCACTGCCGGAGCTGGTTTCGCTGGGCGGCCGGACGCTGTACAAGGTCGTTTATGACAGTCGGGGAATCAGCGATGGTGCGGTGCGATTCGTTGATCCGGACGTGCTGACACGGTGGGAGGAGTTCATCGAGGGGCTTTATGAAGCCGGTGAAGAGATGAGTTCTTACTTTGAGCGCAAGGTGGCCCCTTTGCCGCCCCCGACAGCTGCGGAGTAGACGATCAACGAGGACAGAGAGCGGGAAGGCGCCCAGGAAGAATCCCCGCAAGCGCCGGAATCCCCGCAAGCGCCGCAGTCCCAGGGGCCGCATGGGACGCAGTCGCAGCTGTCGGGGTCCGCGGGTGATGTGGTGCAGGCCCGTGATGTGCGCGGCGGAGTGCATTTCCATGGGATGGGTCGGCACGGTGCTCACGGTGATACCCCGCGGCCACGGCAGCTTCCGGGGGACATACGCGGATTCGTCAACCGGACCAGTGAGTTGGAGCGGCTCAATGCGATTCTGACCGGAGATGGCGGGGAGCCGCTCGTCGTCTCCATTTGTGTGATCGCGGGAATGGCGGGGGCGGGTAAGACCTCGCTGGCGCTGCGCTGGGCGCACCAGGCCCAATCGCATTTCCCTGATGGGCAGTTGTATGTGAACCTGCGCGGCTATGACCCGGGGGCGCCCGTCACCGCTCCCGAGGTGCTGCACCGCTTTCTGCTGGCGCTCGGGGTGTCGGGGGCGGCGGTTCCGGCCGATCCGGAGGCCAGTGCGGCGCTGTACCGTTCGCTGCTGGCCGGGCGGCGGATGCTGATCGTGCTCGACAACGCCGCCTCCGTGAGCCAGGTACGTCCGCTGCTGCCGGGCACTGCGGGGTGTCTGGTGCTCGTCACCAGTCGTAGCCGGCTGTCGGGGCTGGCCGTCCGGGACGGGGCGCATCGGTTGACGCTGGGCACGCTGGCCGAGCCGGAAGCCGTGGCCCTGCTGCGTACCGTCACCGCCGGGTACCGGCCCGAGGACGATGCGGAGAAGCTGGCCGAGTTGGCGCGCTTGTGTGCCCGGCTGCCGCTGGCGTTGCGCATCGCCGCCGAACGGGCCGCCAGCCGGCCCCTGATGAGCCTTGACGAGTTGATCAGAGACCTCCGTGACGAATCCGCCCTTTGGGAGGCTCTGACCGTGGGAGACGACGAGGAAGCAGACGCGGTGCGCACGGTGTTCGCCTGGTCCTATCGGGCGCTGCCCGCCGAAGCCGCGCGTTTCTTCAGGCTGCTCGGGCTGCATCCGGGGCCCGAGTTCGAGGTCTCGGCGGCCGCCGCCCTCGCCGGAGTCGGGCACAGCCGGGCACAGCACCTGCTCGACGTCCTGGTCGGAGCGCATCTGCTGACGCAGACCGCCCCCGACCGCTTCGAGTTCCACGATCTGCTGCGCGCCTACGCCATCGACCAGGCACAGCACGAGGAGCCCGTCGAGACCCGCGAGGCGGCCCGCCTCCGGGCACTGACCTGGTATCTGCACGCCGCCGATGCGGCACGCACGCGCGTCAGCCCGGCCGAGCCGCCCGTTCCGCTCGACGCGCTGCCCGACGGTGTGACACCGCCGGCCTTCGCGGACTACAACGAGGCGATGCGGTGGTACGAGCTGGAGCACGGCAATCTCTTGGCCGCCGCGCGCACCGCCGCCGATGCCGGGCTCGACGTGATCGCCTGGCAACTGCCCGCTCTGCTGCGTCCTCTGCACGCGCGCCACAACGCGTTCGAGGAGTGGTTCGCCATGGGGCACATCGGGCTGAGTGCCGCCCGGCGGGCGGGTGACCGGGCCGGGGAGGCGAGGCTTCTGGAGAGCCTGGGCATGGCCTGCCGGCAGTCGCACCGTCCGGCGGAGGCGGCGCGGTACCACGAGGGTGCCCTGGCGGTGCGTCGTGAGCTGGGTGACCGGCTGGGGGAAGCACTGTCGCTGAACGCGCTCGGGCTGGTCCATGTGCGGACACGGCAGTTGGAGGCGGCGAAGCAGCGTTTCACCGAGGCGCTGGCCCTCTTCCGGGAGCTCGGAGCGTCCGAGTGGGAGCCCACACTGCTCGCCAATATCGCCACGGTGGGCTACGAGGCGGGTCGGCTCGAGGAAGCCTCTCGGGTCGTTCACGAGGCGTTGGCCATGCTGCGGGAGCGGGGCGACAAGGGCGGTGAGGGCAACGCCCTGCGGATTCTGAGCGCCGTACAGCGGGAGCAGGGCGCCATACGGGACGCCCTGGAGTCTGCCGGGAGCGCCGTCGAGATCGCCCGTCGGCATCGCAATCATGTCTGGGAGGGGTATTGGCTGCTGGACCTCGGACAGGCCGAGGTGGCCGACGGCCGTCCCGAGGACGCCTTGGTCTCATATCAGCGGGCCACAGTGCTGCATCGGCAGCTCGGGGACCGATCGCGGGAGGCGCGTGCCTGGAACGCCGCCGGTGAGGCGTACGGCCGACTGGGCCGATTCGAGGAGGCGGCCGCGTTCCACCGGCGGGCGGCCGCGGCCCATCGCGAGCTCGACGACCACTGGCAGTTGGCACTCGCACTCGACGGCCTGGCCAGTGCGCTGCGCGGATCCGGGGGTAGTGGCGCGGAGGAGGAAGCACGGCGGCATTGGGAGGAGGCGTCGTGCACGCTGGCGGCGTACGACGATGCGCGGGCGGTCGAACTGCGGAGCCGGATCGATGATGCCTTGGGGGCGTCTCAGCCCTGAGGCCGCCGAGCCCCGGGCCCGGGCCCCCGGGCCCCCGGGCCCGGGCCCTTGGTCGGGTGCGCGTCAGGCCATGGGGCAGGGGAGGTCCGGGGCCCAGTGGTTCGGAGAGCACGTCACCAGGGCCAGGGAGAGGAATGAGGTGCGGCCCAGGTAGAAGCCGAAGGAGACGTCTGTGCCGTGGGTCAGGCGGTCGGCGGCCGTGGTGACCAGGCGGGCCAGGCGGGCGGTGTCGGCTTCCTGGTGGGAGAGGAAGCCGGGGGCGTGTTCGGTCAGGTCGCGGCCCAGCCAGGCGGCCGCGTCCTTGGGTTCTTCGAAGGTGGCCCGGATGAGGGTGGGGGACTTCAGGAGCCAGAGGGACGTTTCCAGTGGGGGGAGTTCCGAGTGGCGGAAGGTTTCCAGGAGGGTGCGGTAGCGCTCCTGGTCCTCGCGGTAGTACGCCTCGTCCTCCCCCGTGACCGGCGGGTGGGGGCGGTCGGGTGGGCGGCGGAGGGCCTCCCGGTCGAACAGCTCCTTCTCACCCAGCCACGAGTACGCGTGGATGTGCACGCGTCAGGGGTTCCCTCCGGGGGGTTCCCGGAAGGCCCCTGATGGGGTGATCCCTGCCGCGGCGGTTGTGCCGTCTTTGGCTTCGGTTCTCTACTCCGATATCTCGATCTTCGCGACCGCGTCGTAGAACGACAGATGGTCCTTGATCTCCGCCACCTTCTCGATCGGCTGCGGGTACGCCCACACCACGTCCGGCCGGGGCTCCACCTCGTCGCCTGCCGCTCCGCGGTAGGTCCAGTACGCGGCCTCGCCCTTGAAGGGGCAGGTGGTGTGGGAGTCGGTCGGCTGGAAGAGGGTCAGGTCCACGTCCTCCGGGGGAGGTAGTAGCGGACGGGGAGACCGGTCTCGTGGACGAGCAGGGGGCGGGTCGACTCCGCGACGACGCGGCCGTCGATCGTGACCGTGACGTGCTGGGAGCCGCGCTCCACATCTACGCGGTGTCCGCCGGTGCCGGTGGTCTGTGGGTGGGAAGCGGGGGTGGTCATCTCTTCCTGGCCTCCTCGGTATGCGGTTCGGTTCCGGGTGGGTGGGACACCTTTCGGGTGTCTCCCGGGTGGGGTGGCGCCTTCCGTGTCCGGGTGACGCCTTCCGGTGTTTTCCGGGTGGCGCCTTCCGGTGTTTTCCGGGTGGCGCCTTCCGGTGTCTCCCGGCTGCTGCCCGGTGTGACAGGCGTCATGTCCCCTGTCTGGGGCAACGTCCTCGGCGCCGCCGTCATTCCGGAGGCGTTGCGCGTCATTCCGGAGGGCGTTACGCCTCGCCCGACTCGCGGGGCCAGGCCCGGCCCTCCTGGCGCTCCACCTCGCGGTTGAAGCGGGTGAGGACGTCCTCGAGGCGGGCCACCTCATCGGAGGGCCACGACTCCAGCAGCCGGGACAGGTCGGTCTGCCGGCACGTCCGTTCCGCCGTCATGCGGTCGGCGCCCTGCGGGGTGATGCGGAGCTTGCGGGCCAGGCCGCCGGCGGGGTCCGGGATGCGTTCGACGAGGCCGGCCCGGAGCAGGGCGCCGGTCTGGCGGTTGACGGTCGAGACGTCGAGCTGGAACGCGTCGGCCAGCTGGCCGATGGACATCGCGCCCTCGGCATCGAGGCGGGAGAGGAGCAGATAGCCGGAGCGGTCCAGGCGGGTGGGGACGGCACAGGGCTCGTCGGTGCAGCGATCCGGGTGGGGCTCCTTGAGGGCCGCCGGGCCGGTGTTCGGCTGCGCCGGGGAGTCCTGGGCCTCCGTCGCCTGGCCCTTTCGTTCGCGAGGTGTCAGGACTGAACACCTGGCCACCAGCATGAGCTCGCGCTCCAGCCGCTCCAGCCGCCGATCCGGCACGATTCCTCCTCGCCTCCCCCGCGCCCCTCATTGGAAGTGTGCACGATACACGCCATGTGTAGGATGCACATCTCTCATCGTTCCACTTATCGCACATCTCTCGAAATCTCTTTGGAGGCGGCATTCGCATGCCCCAGTCAGCCCCACCTCGCGTCGCGGAACGTCTGAGCGCCGCGCCGTCCGGCACGCCGCTCCCGCGGGAGGTCGGCGGTGGCTTCGTGGCGGTGCTCGCGTTCTGCGGTATCGCCGTGTCCGTCATGCAGACGCTGGTCGTTCCGCTCGTCACCGAGCTGCCCCAGCTGCTGCACACCACCAGCTCCAACGCGTCCTGGGTGGTCACCGCCACCCTGCTCGCCGGCGCCGTCTCCACGCCGGTCATGGGCCGGCTCGGGGACATGTTCGGCAAGCGCCGGATGCTGATGGTCGCATTGGCGCTGATGGTCATCGGCTCGCTGACCTGCGCCGTCACCTCCGACCTGGTGGTGATGGTGATCGGCCGGGCCATCCAGGGCGGGGCCATGGGGGCCATTCCGCTCGGCATCAGCATCATGCGGGACGAGCTGCCGCCGCAGAAGCTGGGTTCGGCGATGGCTCTGATGAGCTCGTCGCTGGGCATCGGCGGTGCGCTGGGGCTGCCCGCCGCCGCGTTCGTGGCCCAGCACACCAGCTGGCATGTGCTGTTCTACGGGGCCGCGGGGCTGGGCCTGATATCGATCGCCCTGGTGCTCTCCGTCATCCCGGAGTCCTCCGTCCGCACCCCCAGCCGCTTCGACGTCATCGGCGCGCTCGGGCTGACGGCCGGACTCGTCTGTCTGCTGCTGCCCATCACCAAGGGCGGTGACTGGGGTTGGACGAGCAGCACCACGCTCGGGCTGTTCGGCGCGGCCGTCGTGATCCTGCTGCTGTGGGGCGTCTTCGAGCTGCGCACCGCCGAGCCGCTGGTCGATCTGCGGACCACGGCGCGGCGCCAGGTGCTGCTGACCAACCTCACCTCGATCATGGTCGGCTTCTCGTTCTACGCGATGTCGCTGATCCTTCCGCAGCTGCTGCAGCTCCCGAAGGCCACCGGTTACGGCCTGGGCCAGTCGATGGTCATGGCGGGGCTCTACTTCGCCCCGATGGGTGTGGCGATGATGCTGGTCTCGCCGCTGTCCGCGCGGATCAACGCCGCGAAGGGGCCGAAGGTCTCGCTGGTCCTCGGGCTGATCGTGATCGGCGCGACGTATGGCGCGGGCCTGGTGATGATGGACTACATCTGGCAGATCGTGGTGCTGTCCACCGCGCTCGGCATCGGCATCGGCATCGCGTACTCGGCGATGCCCACGCTCATCGTCAGCGCCGTTCCGGCCGCCGAGACGGGGGCGGCGAACGGGCTCAACACCCTGATGCGGTCCATCGGCATGTCCACCTCCAGCGCGGTGGTGGGTGTGATCCTGGCGCATCAGACGACCGACTTCGGCGGGGTGCCGCTGCCGAGCAAGGACGGGTTCCAGACGTCGTTCCTGGTGGCGTGTGCGGCCTCGGTCGGCGGTCTGCTGATCGCCCTGTTCCTGCCCGCGCGGCAGCGCGCCGGGCTGGCGGGCTCGGCTCCCGTGGCCGCCTCGACGCCCGCGACCACGACGGACTCCGCCCCGGTGATCGACTCCGCACCCGTGGCCGCCCCCGCGCTCGTGGGCGCCCCGGCTGCCGCAGCCACCTCGGCGGCCTCGGCCGCGACGGAGAGCGCGACAGAGACTGCGGCAGACGCCGTGGATCTCGCCTACGCCGAGTACGCGGCGGAGGACGTGTCCGCCCTCACCGGCGGCGTCATCCACGGCCGGGTCCTCGGCCCCGGCGGCGGCCCGCTCGCCGACGCCGCCATCACCCTCATCGACACCGGCGGCCGTCAGCTCGGCCGTACGGTCACCGGCCGCGACGGCCGGTACCGCGTGCCCGCCCCGGACACCGCGAGCGTCGTCCTCATCGGCTCGGCCACCGGGTACCAGCCGCAGGCCGCCACGCTGCTGGTCACGGACCTGCCGGTGGTCTGCGATCTGCGGCTGTCCGGCGGGGGCGGACTGACCGGGTCCGTACGGGCCGTCGGCGGGGAGCCGCTGACCGATGCGACCGCCACGGCCACCGGGCCCGAGGGCGAGGTGGCGGCGACGGCGACCGCCGACGAGAAGGGCGAGTTCGCGCTGCCGGAGCTGACCCCGGGGACGTACACGCTGACCGTGGCCGCCGCCGGCCACCGGCCGTACGCCACCCAGGTGGAGCTCACCCTCGGTGAGCCGGTGCGGGTGGACGCGGAGCTGCCGCCGGCGGCCCGGGTCCGGGGCACCGTACGGGACCGGGGCGGCCGGCCGCTCGGGGACACCCGGGTCTCGCTGCTGGACGCGTCCGGTGATGTGGTCGGCCAGGTCATCACCGGTGACGACGGGTCCTTCGGGTTCGAGGCGCTCACCGGCGATCACTACACGGTGGTGGCCAGCGGATACGCCCCGGCCACCCGTCAGATCACGGTCGGCGGCGCGGCGGGCACCGAGCGGCGGGATGTGGACTTCCTGCTGGGTCACGGCGAGGAGTGAGACGGGCCGCTCCCGAGCCCGGAGCCTGGGGCGGCCCCGTCCCCGAACCCGGAGCTTGAGGCGGCCCCGTCGTCTCACGCTCCGGGGCCGCCGCTGAAGGCTTCTACGACGAGGGCAGGCCCGTCAGACGAGGGCAGGCCCGTCGGGTCAGCGGTAAGGAGCAGCGCCCCCGGGCGCTGCTCCTTCTCATTCCTCCTCCTCGGGGAGGCTCTCCCACGCCTCGCCCTTCCGGTACAGCTCGTAGCCCTCCTCGTCCGCGATGGACTCCGCCTGGGCACGGCTGCGCACGGAGATCTCATACGTGTGGCTGTCGACGGTCGCGTGGACGCCTGAGCCGTCGGTGACCGTCTCGATCGCATGCGTCTCGTAGATGACGCGTCCCGGCTCGCATTTGCTCCAGACCACATGCATGCTCACTGCCATCGGACCCACTCCCGCGCAGACGAGTCCCCTGGTTTCAGGGTCTCACCTGAGCGCCTGGTCCACATGGCTTGACGTGGCCCCATGGCCTGACGAGGCCCCCGTCCGGCCGGAAGCGGCGACGGTCCCCCGGCTGCCGGAGAGCGCCATGGTCGCCAGGGCGAGGACCACCAGCGCACCCCCGAACCACATCACACTGGGGACCGCGATCCCGTCCGCCGCCCGGCCGCCGAGCAGCGCGCCCAGCGCTATCGCCACGTTGAAGACCCCGACGAACAGCGCCGACGCCGCCTCCCGCGCGTCCGGCGCCGCGTGCAGCACCCAGGTCTGGCAGGTCACCGACACCCCGCCGTACGCCAGGCCCCACACCAGCAGCAGTACGGCCGCCCCGGCCGTCGTGGAACCGGCGACCGGGATGAGCAGCTCGGCCGCCGCGAGCAGAGTGAAGATGACCATGAGGGTGCGGCGCGGATCGCGGTGGGCGGTGGTGCCGGCCAGGAAGTTCCCGGCGATGCCCGCCACGCCGTACGCCAGCAGCAGGGTGCTGATCAGGCCCGTTCCGACCCCGGCGACGTCCTCGAGCACCGGGCGGAGGTAGGTGTACGCCCCGAAGTGGCCGGTGACCAGCAGCGAAGTGGTGATGAGGCCGGTCCGCAGCCGGACGTTGCGGAACAGCCCCGGCACCTCGCGCAGCCGGATCGTCCCGGCCGTGGGCAGCGGCGGCAGGGTGACCGCCATGGCGGCGGCCACGGCGAGCGACAGGGCGGCGATGGCGGCGAACGCGATCCGCCAGTGGACCAGATCGCCGATGAGCGTCCCGATCGGCACTCCGAGCACCGAGGCCACCGCGATACCGCTGAAGATCAGCGTGGTGGCGTGGCCCACGGACCGCTCGGGCACCAGCCGCACCGCGAGCCCGCCGGCGATCGACCACACCCCGCCGATGCTCACCCCGACCAGCACCCGGGCGAACAGCAGGACGGCGAAGCCGGGCGCGAGCGCGGACAGCAGATTGGCGGCGGCCAGCAGCCCCATCAGACCGCAGAGCACCAGCCGCCGGTCGAAGCGGCCGACGGTGACGGTGAGCAGGGGGGCGGCGAACGCGGCGACCAGACCGGGCACGGTCATGGCCAGGCCCGCCGTACCGTCCGAGACGCCGAGCGCGGAGCCGATCGATGTCAGCAGGCCGACCGGCAGCATCTCGGTGGTGACCACCGAGAAGGTGCCGACCGCGACGGCGACGACGGCGAGCCAGGCCCTGAGCGGCGAGCGCACCACCGGAGGTGACCCGGATGTGCCTGCCGGAGCGGTGAGTTCCGTGCTACTGGACATGTCTTTAGCGAACAGCCGTGCCCCTGCGGGAACAACGCCGAAGTTCTCAGACTTCTATGAGCAAGGCTCATCAATGCGCGTCAAGGCGATGCGCATTCAATGCGATGCGCGTCAGCGCGAACGCGATCCACGGGGAGGCCATGGCCGGGTTGGAGATCCGCGAGCTGGAGTGCTTTCTCGCGCTGAGCGAGGAGCTGCACTTCGGGCGCGCGGCGGAGCGGTTGTACATCTCGCAGAGCAGGGTGAGCCAGCTGCTGCGGTCCCTGGAGCGCCGGATCGGCGCCCGGCTGCTGGAGCGCACCAGCCGCCGGGCGCGGCTGACCCCGCTCGGCGAGCGGTTCCTGGCCGACCTCCGGCCCGCCTACGAGGCGCTGTACGGGGCCGTCGAGAGCGCCCGCGGGGCGGCGCGCGGGGTGGAGGGCGTGCTGCGGATCGGGTTCCAGGGGGCCGCGGATGAAGGGGTGACGGCGGCCATCGCGGCCTTCCGGGAACGCCACCCCGGCTGTGAGACGACGACCGTGGAGGTCCCGCTGGCCGATCCGTTCGGCGCGGTGCGGGCCGGTGAGGTGGACGCCGCGATCGTGTGTCTGCCGGTCGCCGAGCCAGATCTGGCCCTGGGCCCGGTCTTCTCCAAGCAGCCCCAGACGGTGGTGGTCTCCGCCCGCCATCCGTTCGCGGGCCGAGCCCGCGTGGACGCCGAGGCGCTGGCCGAGTGCCCGCTGATCGGCCCGTCCGCCCCCGCGCCGGGCTACTGGCACGACGCGATGGCGCCCGTGGCCACCCCCGGCGCGCGGCCCATCCCCCGCGGGCCGCGGGTGCACACGCTCCAGGAGGGGCTGGCGGCGGTCGCGGCGGGACGGGGCGGGATGCTGCTGTGCGCCCCGACGGCGGAGTATCACCGCCGCCGGGACATCACCTTCGTACCGGTCGAGGGGGTGCCGGACTCGATGCTCGGCGTGGTGTGGCGGCGGGCGGACGAGACGGCGCGGATACGGGCGTTCGGGCGGGCGGTGGAGGACCTGTGCGCTTAGGCGGCGGCCTCAGCCACCTCGGGGCCGTCCCCCTGCCGGGCGCCGTGGTCCTCTGGGGTCCTCCCCGTGCCGGGCCCCGGCACGCGGCATGTTCGCGTATCGGCTGAGCGCTCCGCGGGAAGTGCCGCGAGGTGCGGTCGTTCATCCGCGGCTGCGTCGTGGCCGGTCGCGCCCGCGCGGCGGAGCCGCACATCGACACCGCCCCGCGCCCCTTCGGGACGCACCCGAACCGCACCGGACGTCAGCGAGGCCGCTTACCCCACATCCCGGCGCATGCACACCCGTGGCCAGCGGTCCAGCCCATGACCCGCCTCGCAGCGCCGGATGTCCCGGAGGCCAGGGGTCAGCTCGGCCTCGGCCAGGGTCCGGAAGCCGCACCGTGCGGCGTAGTACGGGGCGTTCCACGCCACGTCGACGAAGGTGGTCAGGGTGAGCGCGGGGACGCCGTCGCCGGCGGCCCGCACCGCGATGTGGTCGATCAGGGCCCGTCCCACACCACGGCGGGCGCTGTCGGGGTGGACCGAGATCTGCTCGATATGGACGTTTCCGTCGACGGGGTCGGTGATCAGATACGCCATCGCCCGGTCGGCGTCGTCCACCGCGACCCAGGCCCGTCCGGCCCGCTGGTAGCGGCTCAGCTCCTCCAGGCTCAGGGGCTCGTCATCGGCGACTTCGTCCATCCCGATGTCCCGGAAGCAGAGTCCGGCGGCGCGCTCTATGTCCTGGAGGACCTGGAGTTCTTCACTGGTGCTCGTTCGAATCCGCACCCCACCATCATCCTCCGGAACGCCGGAACAAAGGTGTGCCCCCCACCGCCGTGGAGAGCACCCTTCGGCCGTTCCTTCATATGAAGGCATATGAACGCCACCGGACCGAGGCCACCCCAATGAACTCGGCCTTCTCCGCTGGCGGTGATCAAGAACCTACCAAGGACACTGGTTCAAGGGGAGGTTGAGGGGGTCACGAGGTTTCACGTGGCCTCACGCGGCCCCATGTGGTCTCATGCCTCGGCCTCGGCCGCGCCCTCGGCGATCGCCTCCTCGACCTCGCCCGTGCGCGCCGCCTCCTCCGCCGCGAAGCGCCGTTGGTCCAGCCGCTCGGCGAGTTCCTCGTCCTGGCTCATAAGCAGGTCGAGGTTGCTGTCGCCCAGCTCCAGCACGCCCATGTCGACATACGCCCGCTGGAGCCGCTCGCCCCACAGCCCGATGTCCTTCACACAGGGGACGATCCGGCTGAACAGCAGCTTGCGGAACATATGCAGGAACGGCGACTGTTCGCAGTACTCCTCCGCCTCGGCCTTGGGGATGCCGAAGTTCTCCAGGACCTCCACCCCGCGCAGCCGGTCGCGCATCAGGTAGCAGCCCTCGATGACGAACTCCTCGCGCTCCCGCAGCTCCGCGTCGCTGAGCTGCCGGTAGTAGTCGCGCAGGGCCATCCGGCCGAAGGCGACATGGCGGGCCTCGTCCTGCATGACGTAGGCGAGGATCTGCTGGGGCAGCGGCTTGTCGGTGGTGTCGCGGATGAGGCCGAACGCGGCGAGCGCCAGGCCCTCGATGAGCACCTGCATGCCCAGATAGGCCATGTCCCAGCGGGAGTCGCGGAGGGTGTCACCGAGGAGGGTGCGTAGATCGGTGTTGATGGGGTAGAACGTGCCGAGCTTGTCGTGCAGGAAGCGGCTGTAGAGCTCGGCGTGGCGCGCCTCGTCCATGGTCTGGGTGGCGGAGTAGAACTTCGCGTCGAGGTCGGGCGCGGCCTCGACGATCCGGGCCGCGCACACCATCGCGCCCTGTTCGCCGTGGAGGAACTGGCTGAACTGCCAGGCGGCGACGTGATGCCGCAGCTCGCCCTTGTCCCGCTCGGTCATCCGGTCCCAGTGGCGGGTGCCGTAGAGGGCGAGCGACTCATCGGGGGTGCCCAGGGGATCGTACGGATCCACCTCCAGGCCCCAGTCGATCCGCTTGACCGCGTCCCACTGCTTGTCCTTGCCCTTCTGGTACAGGGCGAGCAGCCGGGCCCGGTGGTCGTCGTACTCCCAGTTGAATCGGGCGGCGCCACCGGCGGGCACCTGCCACAGGGGGTCCCCGGGATCCATCGCGTAGAGCTCTTGCGTCGACACCGACGCCTCCTTCGCCTCGCTCCCCCGTGAACGGATGCGTACTCGGCAGGCTCACATGACCGTTACTCGCCGGTCAATAAGACCTCCCCAAGGGATTGACGCCCTTGCTGACGCAGAGTCTCATAAGAGGTATCCACCGGTAACCCATCCCACCGGCGTTTGTCCGAGCCACCAGTGAGGTGCCCTCAGCGATGACCACCACGACCGAACCGCCCGCGCTCCGGGACGCGCTCGGGCTGATCAAGGACCGCGAACGGGTCGCGGAGCGACTGCTCGAATCCTCCGCCAAGCACTCCTTCGACCCCGACACCGAACTCGACTGGGACGCGCCGTTCGAGCCCGGCAAGTGGTTCTGGCCACCGGAGCTGGTCTCGCTCTACGACACACCCATGTGGCGGCGGATGCCCGAGGACCAGCGGCAACTGCTGGCCCGGCACGAGGCGGCGACGCTCGCCTCCCTGGGCATATGGTTCGAGATCATCCTCATCCAGCTCATGACCCGGCACATCTACGACAAGCCCGCGACCAGCGCCCATGTGCGGTACGCGCTCACCGAGATCGCCGACGAGTGCCGCCACTCCAAGATGTTCGCGCGGCTGATCACCAAGAGCGGCACCCCGGCCTATCCGGTCACCCGGCTCCACCACAACCTCGGCCGGATCTTCAAGGCGATCTCCACCACGCCCGGTTCCTTCACCGCGACCCTCCTCGGCGAGGAGATCCTGGACTGGATGCAGCGGCTGACCTTCCCCGACGAGCGCGTGCAGCCGCTGGTGCGCGGGGTGACCCGGATCCATGTGGTCGAGGAGGCGCGCCATGTGCGGTACGCACGCGAGGAGCTGCGCCGCCAGATGCTGCGGGCGCCGCGCTGGGAGGCGGAGCTGACCCGGATCGGTTCGGGCGAGTTCTCCCGGATCTTCTCGCAGGCGTTCATCAACCCCAAGGTCTATTCGGATGTGGGGCTCGACCGGCGCGCGGCCGTCGCTCAAGTGCAGGCCAGCGCCCATCGCCGTGAGGTGATGCGCAGCGGCGCCGCCAAGCTGACCGAATTCCTCGACGACGTCGGGGTGATGCGGGGTGTGGGCCGCCGACTGTGGAAGAGCTCGGGGCTGCTGGCCTAGGGGCGGGCCCAAGCGACCGCTTGCCCTGGACCCGAGGGGATACCGGCCCGGGGCCCACGAGGACATCGGGCCGGAACCGACGAGGGCATCGACCCGGGACCGGAGGGGGCATCGGGCCGGGACCGAAGGCGGCATCGGCCCGGGACCGAAGGGAGCATCGGCCCGGGACCGAAGGCGGCATCGGCCCGGGACCGAAGGCGGCGTCCGCTTCGTCACCCTGGCCGGTTACGCTGCCAGGCATGACGACAGGCAGCGGCACCGCTTCGGCGCCCCCGGAGGCGACACCCCCGGCGGAGGCGAGCGCCGCCGCGCGCCCGGCGGCGGAATCCCCGGCCACCGCCCGCCCGCCGGCCGCCCGGCGGGGGAGCTACCGCAGGCTGAGCGTCGAGGCCCGGCGGGCCGAACTCCTCACCGCCGCGCTCGGCCTCTTCGCCCATCGCGCGCCCGAGGATGTGTCGCTGGACGATGTGGCCTTGGCCGCCGGTGCCTCCCGTCCGCTGGTCTACCGCTACTTCCCGGGCGGCAAGCAGCAGTTGTACGAGGCGGCGCTGCGCAGCGCCGCCGATGAGCTGGAGCGGTGCTTCGAGGAGCCCAGGAGCGGTCCGCTCAGCGGCCGGCTGAGCCGGGTGCTGGACCGCTATCTGGCCTTCGTGGACGAGCACGACGCGGGGTTCAGCGCGCTGTTGCAGAGCGGCAGCGTGGTCGAGACCTCGCGGACGAACGCGATCGTGGACGAGGTGCGGCGGGCGGCGGCCGAGGAGATTCTGCTCCATCTGGCGGTCAAGGGGCCCGGTGCGCGGCTGCGGATGATGGTGCGCACCTGGATCACGGCCGTCGAGGCGGCCTCGTTGATCTGGCTGGACGAGGAGAAGCAGCCACCGGTGGAGGAGCTGCGCGACTGGCTGGTGGACCAGTTCGTGGCCATGCTGACCGCCACCGCGACCACCGATCCGCAGGCGGCCCGGGTGATGCGGGCCGCGCTCATCATGGAGCCCGCCGAGGGCCCGGTCGGGCGGCTGGCCCGCCGTGTTGTACCCGCGCTGGGCGAGGCGTCGCATCTGCTGTGACGGGTGCGGTCAGTGACGGGTGCGAGCGGTGACTGCCGTGGTGGGCGCGGTCGATGACCGCCGGGGCGCGGGCGATGCCGTGAGACTGGTGCGGTGAGAAGCGAGGAGACGCCCTTTGTGGGCGGGCCGCTGGACGGCCGGGTGCTGCCGGTGCTGGTCGGCCTCACCGGCCAGCCGCCGAAGACCTACGAGGTGCCGGTGGAGAACGAGGCGGGCGAACCACCGACGGTGCATGTCTACCGCAGGGTTCCGGCCGCCACGTCCAAGCGGCTGGGCCTGGTCCGGGGCTGGGCCTATGAGTACGACCCGGAGGGAAAACCGGGTGGCGGGCTGAAGTGGCCATGGTCCAAGCCGAGCTGACGGCCCGCCGGACGGGTGACCATATTCGCCCGACTCGCCCACAATTCTCCTGAAGATACGAACGTCATGCCACGATCCTGCTGAGCTGGACGCCGAACAGAGGCGTCAGTGAGCCGGAGGTGATCACGTGTCAGGACGGATCGTGGGCTCGGTCTGCGCGGCGGCGATCACGGCGACCGCCGCGCTGGTGCCCGCCGTTCCGGCGGCCACGGCGTCGGCCGCCCCCTCCCGCCCCGCCGACCGGTCCGTGTCCGAGCTGCTGACGCAGCTCAAGACGCTGTACCGGAAGGCCGAGGAGGCGACGGAGACGTACAACGCGACCGAGGAGAAGCTGCGCAAGCAGCGCACCAGAACCAGGGAGCTCACGGCCGAGCTCGTGCACGCCCGTACGGAGCTCGCCGACAGCCACGACGACGCGGGACGGCTGGCCCGTCAGCAGTACCAGGGCCACAGCACGCTCTCCTCCTACGCCTTTCTGCTGACCCTGCTCACCCCTCATCCGGAGAGCGCCGCCGACGAGGCGCGTGAGCTGGAGCGGGCGGCCGGCCGCGAGGCCGTCCTGATGCAGCGGCTGACCAGGGGCGAGCGGCGCGCCGACACCATCGCCACCCGGGCACGGACCGCGCTGGACAAACAGCTCTCCCTGACGGCGAAGCGGAAGAAACAGCGGGACAAGGTGGAGAAACAGCTGCGCTCCATCGAGAAGCTGCTCGCCGCGCTGAGCGCCCGCCAGATCGCCCAGGTGGCCCAGCGCGAACGCGAGGAGACCGCGAAGGCACAGCGCAAACTGCTCGACTCCGGGGCGCTCGACCCCGCGAAAAGCGCCTCGCCGCCCGCCCCCACCCCGGGCGGTGGCACCCGCACCACCCCGGCCCCCGGGCCCGGCCGGGCCACCCCCGCGGGCACCCCCTCCCCGGTCGCCACCGTCACCGCGCCCCGCCCCCGCCCGGCCCCCGGCCGCCCCGGAATGGCGACCGCGGAGGCCGGGAAGCGGGCGCTCGCCTACGCGCTGAACCAGATCGGCAAGCCGTACGTCTGGGGCGCCGAGGGGCCGAACTCCTTCGACTGCTCGGGGCTGACCTCCTCCGCCTGGGCGTATGCCGGGCGGCTCATTCCGCGCACCAGCCAGGAGCAGTGGCGCCGGCTGCCGCGGGTGCCGCTCAACAAGCTGCGTCCCGGCGATCTGGTGATCTACTACAAGGGCGCGAGCCATGTGGCGATGTACGCGGGCAACGGCCAGGTGGTCCAGGCGCCGCGCCCCGGCCAGCGGGTGAAGCTCTCCCCGCTCGCCTCCAATCCGCTGCGCGGCGCGGTGCGCCCGGGTCCGGCCGCCATGGCCAAGCGCTGAGCGCCCCGGCGACGCCGGTGTCAGCCGACGTACCGAATGGCCCTGGCCTCGGCCCCCGCCCGGTCGTCGGCCCCAGCCTCCTCGCAGACCCCAGCCTCCTCACAGACCTCGGCCTCCTCACAGACCTCAGCCGCGGCTTCGGCCTCCGCGGACTCGGCCTCGGCCTCTTTCCTGACCGCGTCCAGGTAGGCGGCCGTCTTCTCCGGCTCGTAGAAGAAGTTCTCGAAGTCGGAGGGGTCGTCGAAGCCGTTGGCGATGCGGTGGGCGACGGCGGGGAAGGTGGCCCCCGCCCCGAGGAGGTTCACGAGGTGCTCCGGCGGCGGGCCCAGCATGGCGTTGGTCCACTTGGTGACATGCCGCGCGGTCTCCCAGTAGCGGTCGAAGGTCGTCCGCATCCACTCCTCGTCGAACGGCCGGTCGCCGTGCTCGACGATGCTCTCCAGATAGGCCGCCGCGCATTTGGCCGCGGAGTTGGAGCCCTGCCCGGTGATCGGGTCGTTGGCCACCACGACATCGGCGACGCCCAGGACCAGCCCGCCGCCCGGCAGCCGCCCGATCGGGTTGCGCACGGTCGGGGCGTACCCGCCGGACAGCGTGCCGCCCGCGTCCGTCAGCTCGACCTTGGTGGCACGCGCGTACTCCCAGGGCGTGAACCGCTCCATCAGCTCCAGGACGCGCGCCAGATGCTCCGAGGGGTCGGTGATGCCCTGGAAGACGTCGGCCGGACCGCCCGGGACGCCCTCCCAGAAGAGGATGTCGGCGCGGCCGGTGGTGGTGAGCGCGGGCATCACGAAGAGCTCGCCGACACCGGGGACGAGATTGCAGCGCACCGCCTCGAGGCCGGGGTGCTCGGGGCGCGGGCCAAGGCCATGCACATAGGCGACCGCGAGGGCGCGCCGCGGGTTGTCGTACGGGGAGCGGGCGGCGTCCCGGCCGAAGAGCGAGACCAGTTCGCCCTTGCCCGCGGCCACCAGCGCCAGGTCGTACTTCCTGTCGAGAACGTCCAGGTCGGAGACGGCGGCGCCGTGGATGACCACCTGGCCGCCGCGCTGCTCGAACGTCTCCATCCAGCCGGCCATCTTGATCCGCTGGTCGACGGACTGGGCGTGGCCGTCCAGCCGGCCGACCCAGTCGATGACCCGCGGGTGGGCCCGGCCCTCGGAAGCCGGCGGCCCGGCGACGGAGACCCCGAGGCCCTCGACCCGCGGCGCCCGCTCCTCCCAGAAGTTGAGCTCCAGATCGCGCTCATGGTCCAGCGCGGTGTGGAACATGCACTGGGTGGACATCACCCGTCCGCCGCGGATCTCATCGGACGTCCGGTTGGACATCAACGTGATCTCGTAACCCTTGGACTGCAGGCCGAGAGCGAGTTGGAGGCCGGACTGACCGGCACCCACGATGAGTATCTTCCGCATGGCTGTCGACTCTCCCTCAAGCTCGGACCGATAAAGGGAATGGAGCATTCCATCCCGCGGGCGGAGCTGAGGTTACGTCACTCGGGTGAGGCGTCAACGGCGTGTCTCACCAGCGCCAGCAGCGCGTCCACGACCGCGATCCGGCGCCGGGCGTCCATCATCACCACCGGCACCGTGGACGCCACGGAGAGCGCGTCGCGCACGTCCTCGGGCTCGTAGAGCGGGGTCCCCTCGAAGTGGTTGACCGCCACCACATACGGCAGACCGAGGCTCTCGAAGTAGTCCAGCGCCGGGAAGCTCTCGTCCAGGCGCCGGGTGTCGACCATCACCACCGCGCCGATGGCCCCGCGCATCAGGTCGTCCCACATGAACCAGAAGCGCTGCTGGCCGGGGGTGCCGAAGAGATACAGGACCAGATCGTTCTCCAGCGTGATCCGGCCGAAGTCCATGGCGACGGTGGTGGTCAGCTTCTCGGGCGTCGCCTCGAGGTCGTCCACGCTCTCGCTGGCCTGCGTCATCAGCGCTTCGGTCTGCAGCGGAGTGATCTCCGAAACCGCGCCGACGAAGGTCGTCTTGCCGACCCCGAACCCTCCCGCTATCACGATCTTGGTGGCGATCGGCGCGCGGGAGCGGTCCGTCTGCCACCTCTGGAGCACCTCCTCGGCCCCGGGTATCCCGGCCCCGGGTATCTCCGACGTCGCCGGCGGGGTCGCCGTGATCGTCTCAGAGCCTGCGAAGTCCACTGAGCACCCTTTCGAGCAACGCGCGGTCCGGCTGGCCGGGACCCCGCCCGGTGCCGTAGACGCGGATCTTTCCCTGGTCGGCCAGGTCGCTGAGCAGGACGCGCACCACCCCGAGTGGGATCTTGAGCATCGCGGAGACCTCCGCGACGGAGCGCATCCTGTCGCACAGTTCGATGATCGCCCGGATCTCCGGCATCATCCGGGCGTTCAACCCACTGGGGGCCAGGTCGAGCTGTCCGTCCGGAGACTCCAGCGACGCCACGAAGGTCTCCACCAGCAGCACATGGCCGGAGCGGGTGCGACCGCCGGTGAGCGAGTACGGACGTACGCGAGCGGGTTTACGGGCGGGCCGGCTGGACCCGGCGGCCGTCACTGTACGTGCTCCAGCGACCTGCGTAGTTCATTGCGGAGTTCGGGGGTGAGCACATGTCCGGCCCGGCCCACGAACAGTGCCATGTGATAGGCGACGACCGTCATATCGCAGTCGGGCGTGGCATGCACCCCGAGCAGCGAACCGTCACTGATCGACATGACGAACAGACTGCCCTCGTCCATCGCCACCATCGTCTGCTTGACGCTGCCGCCGTCCATCAGCTTCGCCGCGCCGAGCGTGAGGCTGCCGACTCCCGAGACGATCGTCGCGAGATCCGCACTGGAACCCTTGGGGCCGTCCTGTGCTGCCGGATCGGACGACGCGGCATGGTGCCGTGTGTCGGAGGAGAGCAGCATCAGCCCGTCGGTCGAGACGACCACAACCGAGCGGACGCCCGGCACCTCCTCCACCAGGTTCGACAGCAACCAGTGCAGATTACGGGCCTCGCGACTCAACCCGTACGTACTACTGGGCGCATTCACCCGCGTGCCTCCTCAACCGTGCCACCCTCGTTCTGCGCCCCCGTTTGTCCTGCTGTTCCCCGTTGCCGCCGCGCGGGCTCGCCACGGGCGGCGACCTCGGCGGCGGCGTCCCGGCGTCCGTCGCGGGCGCCGCGCTGGAAGCCACCGAGGCGGCGCCGCAACTCCTCCGCGTTCACCGAGCCGGTCCGCTCCCGTGGATCGGGCTCCCGGAGCGCCACGTTCCGCGGTGTGCGTTTGGGAAGCCCCTTGTCGGTGCGCGCCGCTTGGTCCTCCGGGCGGCCGTGCTGGTCGGGGCCGATGGCGTACGGATCGACGGGGGCCGACTCACCGCCCGCCGCCGGGCCGCCGACCGCCGGGCCCCAGGCGTCCGCGCCCACCGGGCGGATGCCGTGGCGGCCGAACCGCCGGTCGAAGTCCTCGTAGTCGTCGCCGTCGCCGTCGGCGCGGTCCGCACCGTCCGCACGACCCTCGCGGCCATCACGACCCTCGCGGTCGTCGTGGTCTCGATGGCTCTCGCGGCTCATGCGATGGAGGGTCAGCTCCATCGTCCGCTCCACGGCCGGCACCTCCGGCTCCTCGGCCGGGGCGGCCGGGGCCGTCTGGGGTGCCGTGGCCGCCTGAGGTGCCGTGGCCGCCTGAGGTGCCGTGGCCGCCTGAGGTGCCGGGACCGGGGCGTCCGCGCCCTGCCGTGCGCCGTCCTGTCCGTCGGACCGGGCCGACTTGGGGACGCGCTTGGGCAGGGTGGGCAGCGCACCGCCGTTCCCCGGGCTCGGGTGGCCGCGCGGCGGCGTGGGCTCCATGGGGTAGTCACGGCCCGCGTCCGCGGTCTGCCCCCACTGCTCGGCGGGGACCGTCCAGGAGGCGGCCGGCTCCGAGTCCGAGGCCGCCTCGACGGGCGTCGGCTCCGCGTCCAGCGCGGGCTCGGGCTCCGGCTCGACGGCCTGGGGCGCCGGATCCGGCTCCGCGGGCGGCGCGACCGGCTCGGCCGACAGCTCGGCACCGACGGCCGCCGCGGCACTCGCGCTCGGCATACCCTCCTGGTCCCGGGCGACCGAACGGGTCTGCCCGGGAAGCGTGTTGGAGTTCGCCTCGGCCTCGGAGCCCGGGAAGCCCAGGAAGGACGACGGTCCGGTGCCGCCGAACGTCGCGCCCACGCTCACCGGCGGGGCGGGCGGCAGCCCGGCGCCGGGCGGACCGGCCGGGAGGATCTTCGTCGGGAGGACGACCACGGCGGCCACCCCGCCCGGCTGCTGCTCGCGCAGCTGCACCCGGATGCCGTGGCGCGCGGCGAGCCGGGTCACCACATACAGACCGAGGCCCAGCGGGTCCTCCGGCTGGGGGCCCTGGCAGTACTCCGGCACCGGGTCGGCGAGCCGGGTGTTCAGCTCCAGGAAGCGCTCGGGCGTCATGCCGATGCCCTCGTCCTGGACGGAGAGCATGACCTCGCCGGATTCCAGGAGCCAGCCGGAGATCTGGACCGCCGCGTCCGGCGGAGAAAACGATGTCGCGTTCTCCAGGAGCTCGGCGATCAGGTGGCTGACGCTGTCCGCGGCGAACCCGGCGACCTGGGCATGCGGCGGCAGCGCCTGGATCTGCACCCGGTCGTACCGCTCGACCTCGCTGATCGAGGCGCGCAGCACATCCAGCAGCGGCACCGGCCCCGGATGGGTGGCCTTCTGCTCGGAGCCCGCGATGACCAGGAGGTTCTCGCCGTAGCGACGTATCCCGGTGGCCAGGTGGTCGAGCTGGAAGAGCGTCTCGAGGCGGTCGGGGTCCTGCTCCCGCTCCTCCAGGGACTCGATGATGGCGAGCTGGCGCTCGATCAGGCCCAGCGAGCGCAGCGCGAGGCCCACGAAGCTGCCGTGGACCCGGGCCCGCAGCCCCTCCAGCCGGGTGGCGACCGCGTCCCGCTCGGCGCGCAGCCCGTCCCGCTCATCGGCCATCCGCTGCCGCTCGCCGACGAGCCGGGTGCGCTCGGTCTCCAGCTCGGCGACGCGCTCGTACGCCCGCGCGGCCTTGGCGTGGAGTTCGTTGACGGCCCGTACGGCGTCCGCGTACTCGTCGTCGCGGCCCTTGAAGGCGACCGGCTCCTCGGCCGCCGGATCGGCCGCGACCCGCCGGGCGCCGAGCCGCAGCGCGGCCAGCGGCCGGGTCATCGAGCGGGCGCTGTGCACCCCGGCGCCGAGGGCGACCAGCAGGGCGGCGCCGACGATGCCGATGCGCAGCTCGAGGTCGGTGACCTCGTCGTCCCGCAACCGGGCGAGCTGGGCGGCCTCGGAGGAGGCCAGCGAGGACTGTGCGCCGCGCATCCGGTCGATCCGGGTGTCCAGGCCGGCCTCGACGCGGTCCTCGTCGAGGAAGAAGTCATTGCCCGTGAAGCGGTTCTGGTCGGTGAGCCGGGCGAGATAGCGCTCGGCGTCGGTGACCTCGGTGCCGTTGACGGTGCGGTCGTAAGCGTCGCGCATGGTGGCCGGGGCGAGCTGTTCGAAGTCGGCCAGTGCGGACTGCTCGCGGAGGTTGGTCCGCTGGGCGGCGGAGACCAGCGTGGGCTGGCCGCCGCCCGCGTCGAGCGCGGCCAGCAGCAGCCCGCGGGTGGCGGACGCCTCCTCCACCGCACGGCCGAGCGGGGCCAGCGCGGCGGTGGCGCCGGACTCGGCGTCGGCCGGGAGGCGGCGGGCGAGGGTGTCGGTGATCCCGTTCAGCGCCTGGACGGTCCGGGTGTACGAGGTGAAGACGTCGAGGGCCGAGCCCTTGCCGGTCAGCGCCTGCTGCCGCACTTCGGGAAGGGCGTCCAGGAGCCGCCGGACCGACGCCGGGACCTGCCCCCGCACCTCGCGGACGCGGCGGTCGACCCGGGCCCGCATCTCCTCGGAGACCCCGCGGCCGGAGGCGGTGGTGCGCCCGTCGGCGACGTACCGCGTCATGGCGTCGCGCTCGTCGGCGAGGGCGTGGGCGAGGGTCACCGCGCCGCGGTTGGTCTCGGCGAGGTCGACGAGCCGCTGGGCGTCGGTGGTGTCATCGAGGGCGAGCAGGACTGCGGGAGTCCCGGCCCCGAGGACGGCGACGGAGACGAGGGCGACCGACGTGGTCAGCCGACGACGGACGCGTGCGGTGTGCCGTCGCGGCGTCGCCTCGTCCTGGCGTGGCTCGCTTACCGCATCGCGTGTGGTGCCCCGAAGCCGCTTCTTCCGCACCGGTGCTCACAATCCATTCTCGCCCGACCGCTCTGTGGACCAGAGGTGACGACGGATCAACAATTGTGTTTCCCCACCTCTGGTAGGGATTCCGACCCTTTCAGGACGGGTCTGGGGCGGGCATGCATCACCCGCCCGGCCACCCGAACGAGTGAACCGCATTGGGTAGTTGACCACCAACTTTGACTCGCGGCCATACCCTCCCGCCACCTTACGCGGATTGGTAAAGACCTCACCGCCCTGACAAGATGCCCACCCGCAGCTTCCCAGAAGTGTCAATCCCTCCCCAATCAGGCAGCCCGGAAACCGGCGAGGGATTTGGTACGGACCAATGCCCGCCCAGCTCACCACGGCGGCGGTGGTCAACGGCGGTCCGGCAGACTGAGGGAATGCGCATCGAACTCGCGACCGCCCCCGGCGATCAGCAATATCCCAACGAGGACTACGCATCGGTAGCCCTTCCGGCCTCGGGGAGCGGTGGCGCGCTGGTGGTTCTGGACGGGGTGACTCCGCCGGCCGGCGACGACGGATGCGTACACAGCGTGAGCTGGTTCACCGCGCGGCTCGGCGGATCGCTGCTCGAACTGTCCGGTTCGCGACGGGATATGCCCCTGACACAGTGCCTCTCGGAGGCGATCACCCGAACCGCCGCGTCACATAGTTCAATGTGTGACCTTTCTCACCTTCTCACCCCGCAGGCAACCGTCGTCGCGGCGCGCTGGGACGCCGAGCGGATCGAGTATCTGGTGCTCTCCGACTCGGTGTTGCTCATCGAACGGGCCCACGGCGGTGTGACTCCGGTGCTGGACGACCGCATCGACCGGCTGCGGGCCGAGGGCCGGCGGCTCGCCCCGCTGCGCAACACGGAGGGCGGCTTCTTCACCGCCGCCGCCGACCCCACGGTCTCCGACAAGGCGGTCACCGGGGAGTTCCCGCGCGGCGAGGTACGGGCGCTGGCGGCGCTCACCGACGGGGCGACGCGCTGGGTGGAGCGGTTCGGCGAGGGCGACTGGGCCGAGTGCTTCGCGCTGCTGCGCAAGGAGGGCCCGCAGGCGTTGATCGACCGCGTACGGGCGGCCGAGCACGCCGATCCGGACCGTACGGCGTTTCCGCGGGGCAAGACCCACGACGACGCGGCCGTGGTCTTCGTGGAGCCCTGACCGGCGGGGGCGCCCCCTTCCGGGGCGGGACAACACGGCCACCCTGTCTCCGGGGCGGAGTAGCGCGGTTGCCACATCCGCGTCGCCGGATGTGCGGGGGTCGCCGATCCTGGCGTGTATGAGCGCCTTACTCCTGCGCCGCCCGCGCCGCTGGACCGGAATCCCCGGCCTCCTGCGCCGCCCGCGCCGCCTGACCGGGGTCCTCGGCCTCCTGCTCCGCGTTCAACCGGTGCAGAAGTCTGGCGAGTTCGGCGACCTCGTTGCGCTCCCACGCGGCGAGGCGGCGGGCGTACCGCGCCCGCCGGGCGACCCGTACGGCGCGGAAGCGGCTGCGGCCCTCCTCGGTCAACTCCATCAGGAAGGCCCGGCCGTCCGCCGGATCGGGCGTCCGCGTCACCAGGCCAAGCCCCTCCAGCGCGCGGAGCTGACGGCTCATGGTGGCCTTTCCGACGCCCACGAAGCCCGCGAGGTCGGTGGCGCGCTGCGGACCCGCGTCCTCCAGCCGCATCAGCAGCCCATAGGCGGCGGATTCGAGCTCCGGGTGGACCTCCCGGGCCAATTCCCCCGAGGCGGCGCGGGCTCTGCGGAGGAAAACCGCCAATTCGCGCTCCAGAGCCAGGAATGCATGGTCCACACCAATGCCGCCCACGCTGCCACCCGCACCCTGCTCGGGTGGCAATGCCCCGTTGTCGTGCACGTCAGAGCCCTCTCCGGGTTTTCACTTCGTGAAAGTTTCTACCACGCGCGGTGGTTACCGCAGCTCCACCAGTATTTCGCAGGATTAGACCAACGGCATCACACCCTCCCTCTTCCGTCGGCCTATCTACGCCCGTAGCGTCAGTCCTGACATGGTCATACCAATCTGACGTCCCTCTCTCCCCCCACCGAGGCTTCGGAGGCAACGCCATGCTCGTGCACAGACCTGGTTCGGTCCGACGCGCCCTCAGCGCGCTGATCGGAATCCTCGCCGCTCTCCTCGCCATGACCATCGCACTGCCCGGTGCGGCATTCGCCGCCCAGGGCCAGGACGACAAGGCCATCCCCCACCCCGAGGACGACTGGGCGGGTTCACAGATACTCAAGCACGAGGGCGGATCCACGGCCGGCGAGGCGCCCACGGGGCTGCTCGCCACCGTCGAGGGCGTGGACGTCAGCAGCCACCAGGGCAATGTCAGCTGGTCGACGCTGTGGAGCAGCGGGGTCCGGTTCGCCTACGTCAAGGCGACCGAGGGCACGAGCTACACCAACCCGTACTTCGCCCAGCAGTACAACGGCTCGTTCAACGTCGGCATGATCCGCGGCGCGTACCACTTCGCCCTGCCGAACAATTCGAGCGGCTCCGCCCAGGCCAACTACTTCGTGGACCACGGCGGCGGCTGGTCCAAGGACGGCAAGACGCTGCCGGGCGCGCTCGACATGGAGTACAACCCCTACGGCGCGACCTGCTACGGGCTGAGCGCCAGCGCGATGGTCAACTGGATCAAGTCCTTCAACAGCACCTACAAGGCGCGTACCGGCCGCGACCCGGTGATCTACACCTCCACGAGCTGGTGGAAGAGCTGCACGGGCAACTCCGCCGCCTTCGGTGGCGTCAACCCCCTGTGGATTCCGCGCTACGGCTCGTCCGTCGGCGAGCTTCCGGCGGGCTGGGGCTTCCACACCATCTGGCAGTACACCTCGTCCGGCCCGACGGTCGGCGACCACAACAAGTTCAACGGCGCCATGGACCGGCTGCAGGCGCTCGCCAACGGCTGAGCCCGCGCCTCCTCACCCCCCACATCCGGCGCGTCCGCCCTCCGGTGTACGGACAGGTCTGTCTGTACGCTGGGGGCGTCGGTCGTCCTACGGCCAAGTCAAGGAGCATGATCATGAGCACCGCCCGCCCCTCCGCCCATGAGCGGATCCTGTCCACCGCCACCGCGCTGTTCAACGCCCATGGGGTGCGCGGCGTCGGGGTGGACCGGATCATCGCCGAGTCGGGCGTGGCGAAGGCGACGCTCTACTCCCACTTCCGCACCAAGGACGATCTGGTCCTGGCCTATCTCCACAGGTCGGACCAGCACTGGCGGGGGGCGCTGCGGCAGGCCGCCGAGGCGGCCGGCGCCGATCCCCGGGACCGTCTCGTCGGAGTCTTCGACGCGCTGATCGCGACGACCAAGCGGGACGGTTTCCGCGGCTGCGCGTTCACCAGGACCGCGGGCGAGACCGAGCCGGGCACCGCCCCGCACGCCACGACGGCCGAGCACAAGCGCGCCATACGGGCCTGGCTGACCGAGCTGGCCCGGGAGGCCGGGGCCGCCGACCCCGAGCGGCTCGGCCTGCAGATCTCCGTGCTCGTGGACGGGACGATGGCGGCGGCCGCGCTGGAGCCGCGGCCGGAGTGCGCGGAGGCGGCTCAGGACGCGGCGCGGGCGCTGGTCGCGGAGGCGTGCCCGGCGCGGGTGTAGCCCTCGTACCCGGCGTCTGGCTCCCGTACGTACGCGAAGGGCCAGGTCGGCAGGGTGTTGACCGGGGCGCGGCTCGCCTGGCTCCCGTACGTACGCGAAGGGCCCGGCCGCCCATGGGGTGCGGCCGGGCCCTTCGCCGTGTCGCGCGGCTCGGGCGTGACGCGGTTCAGACGGCGGTCAGCTCGCGCTCCCGTATCACGCCGGAGGCCAGCAGGTCGCGATAGCGGTTTTGGTAGGCGGCGAGCTCGGCGTCGTCGAGCGTATGGGTGCCGTGCGCGATGAGCGGCTCCTCGTAGCGCATCCCGGTGATGTGCGCGGTGGCGTCGAAGGGCTTGAGCAGCTCGACGACCGGGAAGCGGTGGAACCCGTCCGGCCGGTACTGCTCCTCGGCGGAGCCCGTCGAGGTGGCGATGAGCAGCGACTTGCCGTGCAGCGAGGTACCGCCGGTGCCGTAGGCGAAGCCGCGCAGGAACACCTCGTCCAGCCACTTCTTCAGCAGCGGCGGCGCCGAATACCAGTAGAAGGGGAACTGCAGCACGATCCGGTCGTGCTCCAGGAGCAGCCGCTGCTCGCGCTCGACATCGATCCGCAGATCGGGATATTCGGCGTAGAGGTCATGGAAGGTGACCCCGTCCACCGGCCGGGCCGCCTCGGCGAGCGCGGCGTTGACGCGGGACGTGGCGAGGTTGGGGTGGGCGAGGACGAGCAGGGTGCGCGGCACGGATCCCTCCGGAATGACAGGCATGAACAGACAGGTCTGTCTGTTTCATTGCCGAAGCTACCAGACAGACCTGTCTGGCTGCCAACGGGATCCGGCCTCCGCACGGCCGACAGGTCACGCGTGGCCCGGAATCCCGTTCGACACGGAATCCCGGACCACGGCGCCACCGGCAGCGTCCGTCACGCCGCTGCCGGAACCTCGGGGGCGGCCGCCCGGGCGGGTTCGAGGGCCAGCTCCAGGACTCGGCGGACATCCGAGACCGGGTGGACGTCGAGCTTGTCCAGGACCTCGGCGGGGACGTCGTCCAGGTCGGGCTCGTTGCGCTTGGGGATGATCACGGTGGTCACCCCGGCCCGGTGCGCCGCCAGCAGCTTCTGCTTGACGCCGCCGATGGGCAGCACCCGCCCGGTCAGGGAGACCTCGCCCGTCATCGCCACGTCCGGGCGCACCTGGCGGCCGGAGAGCAGCGAGGCCAGGGCGGTGGTCATGGTGACGCCCGCGCTCGGGCCGTCCTTGGGGACCGCGCCCGCCGGGACGTGGAGGTGGACGCCGCGCTCCTTCAGATCGCCGACCGGCAGCTCCAGTTCCGCGCCGCGGGAGCGCAGGAAGGAGAGCGCGATCTGGGCGGACTCCTTCATGACGTCGCCGAGCTGACCGGTCAGGTTCAGCCCCGCGCCGCCCGTCTCCGGGTCGGCCAGCGACGCCTCCACGAACAGCACGTCACCACCCGCGCCCGTGACCGCGAGCCCGGTCGCCACGCCGGGGACGGCGGTGCGGCGCTCGGCCGGGTCCTGGGCGGACTCGGGGGTGTGGTGCGGCCGGCCGATCAGCGGGCGCAGCTCCTCCACATCGACGGTGAAGGGGAGTTCGCGCTCGCCGAGCTCGTGCTGGGCCGCGACCTTGCGCAGCAGCCGGGCGATCGAGCGCTCCAGGGTCCGTACACCCGCCTCGCGGGTGTACTCGCCCGCCAGCTTGCGCAGCGCCTCGTCCGCCACGGTGACCTCGCCCGGCTCCAGGCCGGCCCGCTCCAGCTGACGGGGCAGCAGGTGGTCACGGGCGATGGTGACCTTCTCGTCCTCGGTGTAGCCGTCCAGGCGCACCAGCTCCATACGGTCCAGGAGCGCCTCCGGGATGGCCTCCAGGACGTTGGCGGTGGCGAGGAAGACCACGTCGCTCAGGTCGAGTTCGACCTCCAGGTAGTGGTCGCGGAAGGTGTGGTTCTGGGCCGGGTCCAGGACCTCCAGCAGGGCCGCGGCCGGGTCGCCGCGGAAGTCGGAGCCCACCTTGTCGATCTCGTCCAGGAGGACGACGGGGTTCATGGAGCCCGCCTCCTTGATGGCCCGGACGACCCGGCCGGGCAGCGCGCCCACGTAGGTGCGCCGGTGGCCGCGGATTTCCGCCTCGTCGCGGACGCCGCCGAGCGCGACCCGGACGAACTTCCGCCCCATCGCGCGGGCGACGCTCTCGCCCAGGCTGGTCTTGCCGACGCCGGGCGGGCCCACCAGGGCCAGCACCGCGCCGCCGCGGCGGCCGCCGACGACGCCGAGGCCCCGGTCGGCGCGGCGCTTGCGTACCGCCAGGTACTCGGTGATCCGCTCCTTGACGTCGTCCAGGCCCGCGTGGTCGGCGTCGAGCACGGCCTTGGCGCCCTGGATGTCGTACGCGTCCTCGGTGCGCTCGTTCCAGGGCAGCTCCAGGACGGTGTCCAGCCAGGTGCGGATCCAGCTGCCCTCGGGGCTCTGGTCGCTGGACCGCTCCAGCTTGTCGACCTCCTTGAGGGCCGCCTCGCGCACCTTGTCCGGCAGATCGGCGGACTCGACCCGGGCCCGGTAGTCGTCAGCCTCGTCAGCCTCGGCCCCGGTTCCGCCGTTCAGCTCGGCGAGCTCCTTACGGACGGCTTCGAGCTGGCGCCGCAGCAGGAATTCGCGCTGCTGCTTGTCGACGCCCTCCTGGACGTCCTTGGCGATCGACTCGGCGACGTCCTGTTCGGCGAGGTGGTCGCTCAGCCAGGTGACGGCGAGCTTCAGCCGGGCCACCGGGTCGGTGGTCTCCAGCAGCTCGACGCGCTGGGCCACGCTCAGGAAGGGCGAGTAGCCGGAGTTGTCGGCGAGCTGCGCGACATCGTCGATCTGCGCCACCCGGTCCACGACCTGCCAGGCGCCGCGCTTGCGCAGCCAGCTGGTGGCCAGCGCCTTGTATTCCTTGATCAGTTCGGTGACGGCACCGGGCAGCGGGTCGGGCACGATCTCCTCGACCGTGGTCCCCTCGACCCACAGCGCCGCCCCGGGCCCGGTGGTACCGGCCCCGATGCGGACGCGGCGCACACCGCGGATCAGCGCGCCGGGGTCGCCGTCGGAGAGCCGGCCCACCTGCTCGATGGTGCCGAGCGTGCCGATGCCCGCGTAGGTGCCGTCGACGCGCGGCACCAGCAACACCTTCGGCTTACCGCCTCCGCTCCCACTGGAGCGTGCGGCGGCCTGGGCGGCCTCCACCGCGGCGCGTACCTCGGTATCGGAAAGGTCCAGCGGCACCACCATGCCGGGCAGCACGACCTCGTCGTCCAGAGGCAGTACGGGCAGGGTGAGCGGTGTGGACAGCGAAGCCATGATCTCCCCTTCGGCAGGCAACTTGAGTCGGTGGGACTCAAATAATCAATGCCCACTCAATGCACGGAGGGGCCTCAGGTGTTCCCGGACGCTCGTTCGCTGTGAGCGAAGCCGCCCTCGGCGGCGTCGCTGTCCTTCGAGGAGGGCCGCCACCTGGCGTTTCGCCGGACATACGGCCAGCAGACGACGCCGATCAGCAGGGCGAGCCCATGGCCCCACTCGGTGAGCGGATCGAAGTCGACGACGCTCCCGGCGGCGAGTGCGAGGCCGATCCCGCCGAGCAGCACCCAGCGCAGCCGGGGCACCAGCAACCCGGCGAGCGCGGCGGCGCAGGCGATCAGCCCGTAGCTGACCCCGTAGTCGAGGCGGCGCAGCGAACTGTCCGGGAGATGCCCGACGGCGACGGAGGCGGCCACCGGGAGCTCGGTGAGCAGCGTCGCCAGCACATGGCCGAGCAGGAACACCCCGGCGGTCCGCACCCCGCCGATGCGCCGCTCCAGCGCGCCGAGCACCAGGGGGAAGGCGACCAGATAGGGCGAGGTGACCCCACCCACCGCCCACAACGCGCTGACCAGCAGCGTCAGCAGCGGCCGCTGGGAGAGGTGGGACACATCGGTGCTGGAGTCCGCGAGCAGATCGTGCACGGTGCCGGGGTCGCCGAGGCGGGCGTAGAGCCCGGTGCCGAGCAGGACGAGCGTGTAGCCGAGGGTGAACGGCACGCGGATGAGCGTGCGCGGCAGCCGGTTGAGGCGGGGCGGCTTGCTGAGACCCACCGCTGTGGCAGCCGTAAGGCGACCATGACCCGCCCCGGCGGCCGTAAGGCGCTCGCGCGGCTCCCCGGCTGCCGACCCCTGCGGCGTGCCGGCCCCGACGGCGACCGGCCCGGTACGCCCTGCCGCCCGCCGCCGACCGGCCGTGCCGACGCACGGACGAGCCCTCCCCGCCACCCCTTGCCCACCCGGGTCACCGCCGTCCGCCGCCCGCGCGCCCGGGACTGCCGGACGGCGCCCGGGAGCGGCCGGCGAAGGCCCCGCCGACGCCATTGAGGCCGCCCACGAAGCGGGCCCCGTAGAGGCCGCCGAGGCCGTAAGGGCCACGCCGGAGGCGTCCGCGCCCACCGACCCCGCCGCCCCAGCGGCATCCGCGTCTCCGGGCTCCGCGTCCGTCGTCCCACGTATCGATGTCGTCAACGCCCGCGCCCCTTCCTCACTCCCTCTGCTCTCCGCATATCCGCGACGACGGGAACAACAACCCGGGGGCCGTGAGTCATGTCACCGTGGCGCCGGCTGTGACGCGGGCGACGTCGCGCCGCCGGACCGCCGGTGGAATCGGTTGGACCGGCGCACGGGGCCGGCGCGAGGATGGCGGCATCAGGACCACCCCGGGAGGACCCCACCCCATGCAGCCGCAACCGCAGCCGCCGTACGACCTCCACCCCGCCGACGACGACCGGCCGGTGACCGTCGACCGCCGGGAGGGTCCGTACGGCGAAGTGGTGCTGCGGCGGCGCGGCGGCGGGGAGCCGTCGGAGGACACCGTCTTCGAGATCATCGCCAATGGGTGCTTCCTCATGGACACCTCCGACGGCCGCTCCGAGCGGCTGCTCATCCGCGCCGCCCTCGGCGCGCTGCCCGCCGACCGGCCCTCCCCCGCGCTGCTCATCGGCGGGCTCGGCGTGGGGTTTTCGCTGGTCGAGGCGGTGGCGGAGCCCCGGTGGGGGCGGATCGCGGTGGTCGAGCGGGAGGCGGCGGTGATCGACTGGCACCGCGAAGGACCCCTGACCGCCGTGACCGCCGGGGCGCTGGCCGATCCGCGCGCCGAGATCGTCCACGCCGATCTGGTCGCCTGGCTGCGGACCGGCCCGCAGGCCCCACAGAGCTATGACGCGCTGTGCCTGGACATCGACAACGGACCCGACTGGACCGTCACCGAGGACAACGACGGCCTCTACTCCCCCGCCGGGCTCGCCGCCTGTGCGGCGCGCCTGGCACCGGGCGGAGTGCTGGCCGTGTGGTCGGCGCAGCCGTCACCCGCGTTCGAGGAATCTCTCCGGAATGCCGGGTTCACGCAGGTGCGTACGGAAGAGGTCACCGTTGCCCGGGGTGTTCCCGACGTCGTGCATCTTGCCGTTCGGGGCGCGTAGCAAAGCCGCGTACGCTGGCTTTACGCTTGCTTGCCTACCAAACGCGGCTGAGCGATGACCAGGCGCGAGCCGCGGGTTTCACCGGAAGACGCAGGGGCGGGCGTATGGAGCAGATTCACAACGGTCACAACGGGACCGCCACGACCACCCCTGGCGCACAGCGCCGGGTCCTCGTCGTCGAGGACGATCCGACCATAGTGGACGCCATCGCGGCCCGGCTGCGTGCCGAGGGGTTCCAGGTCCAGACGGCGGGAGACGGTCCGGCGGCGGTCGACACGGCCGAGGCGTGGCAGCCCGATCTGCTGGTCCTCGACGTGATGCTGCCGGGCTTCGACGGTCTGGAGGTCTGCCGCCGGGTGCAGGCCCGCCGTCCGGTGCCCGTGCTGATGCTGACCGCGCGCGACGACGAGACCGACATGCTGGTGGGGCTCGGGGTCGGTGCCGACGACTACATGACCAAGCCGTTCTCCATGCGCGAACTGGCCGCGCGGGTGCATGTGCTGCTGCGGCGGGTGGAGCGGGCGGCGCTGGCCGCGCACACCCCGCGCAGTGGGATCCTGCGCCTGGGCGAGCTGGAGATCGACCACGCCCAGCGCCGGGTACGGGTGCGCGGTTCGGATGTGCATCTGACCCCGACCGAGTTCGATCTGCTGGTCTGTCTGGCCAACACCCCGCGCGCGGTGCTCTCGCGTGAGCAGCTGCTGGCCGAGGTGTGGGACTGGGCGGACGCCTCGGGCACCCGCACCGTGGACAGTCACATCAAGGCGCTGCGCCGGAAGATCGGCGCGGAGCGGATCCGTACGGTGCACGGCGTCGGCTACGCCCTGGAGACCCCGGCGGCATGAGGAAGGGCCGCTGGGCGCGCAGGGTTCCCGAGGTCTGGCGGGTCCCCGGGGCCCGGGTTCCCAAGGTCTGCCGGATGTACGTCGGCCCCAAGGACCGGCGGGCATGGTCCCGCGCCACCTGGGCCCGGATCTGGGAAGCACTGCGGCCCTTCGACCCGTACCGCTCGGTCAAGGCGGCGCTGGGGGCGCTGGTCATCGGCTCGGTGATCATCACCACCTGGCTGGTCTTCGCGGCGGTGCACTCCGATACCGAGCTGCGCGTGATCACCATCTTCTCGATCATCGCCTCGCTGCTGATCACCCAGTTCGTGGCCCACGGGCTGACCGCCCCGCTGGACGAGATGACCGAGGTCACCCGGTCGATGGCGAACGGCGACTACACCCGGCGGGTGCAGGCGGCGCAGCGCCGGGACGAGTTCGGCGACCTGGCGACCGCGTTCAACCGGATGGCGGCCGACCTGGAGGCGGTGGACACCCACCGCAAGGAGCTGGTCGCCAACGTCTCGCATGAGCTGCGCACCCCCATCGCGGCCCTGCGCGCCGTGCTGGAGAACGTGGTGGACGGGGTCTCGGAGGCCGATCCGGAGACCATGCGGGTCGCGCTGCGGCAGACCCAGCGCCTGGGCCGCCTGGTGGATCAGCTGCTCGATCTCTCCCGCCTCGACAACGGAGTGGTGCCGCTGCACGCGCGGCGGTTCGAGGTCTGGCCGTATCTGGCCGGAATCCTCAAGGAGGCCAGCATGGCCAAGGGCGCGGAATCCCAATCGGGTGCGCACACCCGTACCGACGTCCACCTCAACCTGGACGTCTCGCCGCCCGAGCTGACCGCCCACGCCGACGCCGAGCGGCTGCACCAGGTGATGGCGAATCTCATCGACAACGCGGTCAAGCACAGCCCGGCGCACGGCCGGGTGACCGTGCGGGCCCGGCGCGGTGACGGCGGCCCGGAGAGCCTGGAGCTGGAGGTGCTGGACGAGGGCCCCGGCATCCCGGAGGCGGAGCGGCACCGGGTCTTCGAGCGGTTCAACCGGGGCGGGCTCTCCCCCGACAGTACGGCGGCCGGGGGCCGTCGCCGCCCGGGCCCGGCCAGCGACGGCGGCACCGGTCTGGGGCTGGCGATCGCGCGCTGGGCGGTGGACCTGCACGGCGGGCGGATAGGCGTGGCGGAGTCCCCGCGCGGCTGCCGGATCAAGGTCAGCCTCCCCGGACCGGCCCCGGAATCCAAACCGGCCACCCCCTGAGATCAAAGTTGAAGTAAAGTCGACCCTGTCGCGCACATACGAGCGGCAGGGGTGCACGTTTGCGCTGCCCGCGTGAGGAAACACACGAAACTCCGGGTGTTTCCCGGTGAGTCATGCGCTGAAACCCGCCAATCAATGTGACTTGCGCGACGATGACCAGTGCGGCCTGCACGTAAGGGTCCAAGGGGCGTAGCCTTAATTCCCGCTGTCCACCACCTTAGGAAGCGGAAGAGGGCGGTTGCCGCCGTGTCGCCACAGTCCCCCAACACCTCGAGCGTCTCGACCGATGAACAGGACGGGCAGGGAAGTAACCCTGCCGCTGCCTTCGGCCCCAATGAGTGGCTCGTCGACGAGATCTACCAGCAGTACCTCCAGGACCCGAACTCGGTCGACCGAGCCTGGTGGGACTTCTTCGCCGACTACAAGCCGGGTCAGGACACCGGCTCCGCGGTGGCCACGCCACCACAGGGAGTAGCCGCGAGCGCCGCCCCGGCGGCTCCGGCCCAGCCGGCGGAGGCCAAGCCCGCCGTTCCGGCCGCGAAGCCCGCCGAGGCCAAGCCCGCCGAGGCCAAGCCCGCCGCAGCGGCCCCGGCCGCCCCGAAGCCCGCTCCGGCGCAGCCCGCGGCCCCCGCCGCGAAGGCCGCCCCGGCGGCTCCGGCGGCCCCGGCCAAGCCCGCCCCGGTCAAGCCGACCCCGGCCGAGCCGACGGTCTCCAAGAAGGAGCCCGCCGGGCCTTCCGTCGGCCCCGAGCTGGTCACGCTGCGCGGCCCCTCCGCCGCCGTGGCGAAGAACATGAACGCGTCGCTGGAGCTGCCGACGGCCACCTCGGTCCGCGCGGTCCCGGTCAAGCTGCTGTTCGACAACCGCATCGTCATCAACAACCACCTCAAGCGCGCCCGTGGCGGCAAGGTGTCCTTCACGCACCTGATCGGCTACGCCATGGTGCAGGCGCTGAAGGCGATGCCCTCGATGAACCACTCGTTCACCGAGAAGGACGGCAAGCCGACCCTGGTCAAGCCCGAGCACATCAACCTCGGTCTCGCCATCGACCTGGTCAAGCCCAACGGTGACCGTCAGCTCGTCGTGGCCGCGATCAAGAAGGCCGAGACGCTCAACTTCTTCGAGTTCTGGCAGGCGTACGAGGACATCGTCCGCCGCGCCCGCTCGGGCAAGCTGACGATGGACGACTTCACCGGCGTCACGGCCTCCCTGACCAACCCCGGCGGCATCGGCACCGTCCACTCGGTGCCGCGGCTGATGCCCGGACAGGGCCTGATCGTCGGCGTCGGCGCCATGGAGTACCCCGCCGAGTTCCAGGGCACCTCTCAGGACACCCTGAACAAGCTGGGCATCTCCAAGGTCATGACGCTGACCAGCACCTATGACCACCGGGTGATCCAGGGCGCCGCCTCCGGCGAGTTCCTGCGGATCATGAACCAGCTGCTGCTCGGCGAGAACGACTTCTTCGACGAGATCTTCAAGGCGCTGCGCATCCCCTACGAGCCGGTCCGCTGGCTCAAGGACATCGACGTCAGCCACGACGACGACGTCACCAAGGCGGCGCGGGTCTTCGACCTGATCCACTCCTACCGGGTCCGCGGCCATGTCATGGCCGACACCGACCCGCTGGAGTACCGCCAGCGCAAGCACCCCGACCTGGACATCATCGAGCACGGGCTCACCCTGTGGGACCTGGAGCGCGAGTTCGCGGTCGGCGGCTTCGCGGGCAAGACCATGATGAAGCTGCGCGACATCCTGGGCGTGCTGCGCGACTCGTACTGCCGCACCACCGGCATCGAGTTCATGCACATCCAGGACCCCAAGCAGCGCAAGTGGATCCAGGACCGCGTCGAGCGCAGCCACGACAAGCCGGAGCGCGAGGAGCAGCTGCGCATTCTGCGGCGGCTGAACGCGGCCGAGGCGTTCGAAACCTTCCTGCAGACCAAGTACGTCGGCCAGAAGCGGTTCTCCCTGGAGGGCGGCGAGTCCGTCATCCCGCTGCTGGACGCGGTGCTGGACGCGGCCGCCGAGTCGCGCCTGGACGAGGTCGTCGTGGGCATGGCCCACCGCGGCCGGCTCAACGTCCTCGCCAACATCGTCGGCAAGTCGTACGCGCAGATCTTCCGCGAGTTCGAGGGCAACCTCGACCCGAAGTCCATGCACGGCTCCGGCGACGTCAAGTACCACCTGGGCGCCGAGGGCACCTTCACCGGCCTGGACGGCGAGCAGATCAAGGTCTCGCTGACCGCGAACCCCTCCCACCTGGAGGCCGTGGACCCGGTCCTGGAGGGCGTCGTCCGCGCCAAGCAGGACATCATCGGCAAGGCCGGCACCGACTTCACGGTGCTGCCCGTCGCCCTCCACGGCGACGCGGCCTTCGCGGGCCAGGGTGTGGTCGCCGAGACGCTGAACATGTCGCAGCTGCGCGGCTACCGCACCGGCGGCACCGTGCACATCGTGATCAACAACCAGGTCGGCTTCACCGCCGCCCCGGCCGCGTCCCGCTCCTCGATGTACGCCACGGACGTCGCGCGCATGATCGAGGCGCCGATCTTCCATGTGAACGGCGACGACCCGGAGGCCGTCGTGCGCGTCGCGCGGCTCGCCTTCGAGTTCCGCCAGGCGTTCAACAAGGACGTGGTCATCGACCTGATCTGCTACCGCCGCCGCGGCCACAACGAGACCGACAACCCCGGTTTCACCCAGCCGCTGATGTACGACCTGATCGACAAGAAGCGCTCGGTGCGCAAGCTCTACACCGAGTCGCTGATCGGGCGCGGCGACATCACCCTGGAAGAGGCCGAGCAGGCACTGCAGGACTTCCAGGGCCAGCTGGAGAAGGTCTTCACCGAGGTCCGCGACGCGGTCTCGGCCCCGGCCCCGGCCGAGGTCCCCGAGCCGCAGCCGGAGTTCCCGGTCTCGGTCCAGACGGCCGTCTCCCAGGAGGTCGTCAAGCGGATCGCCGAGTCCCAGGTCAACACCCCCGACCGGATCACCGTCCACCCGCGGCTGTTCCCGCAGCTCCAGCGGCGCGCGGCGATGATCGAGGACGACTCGATCGACTGGGGCATGGGCGAGACCCTCGCCATCGGCTCGCTGCTGATGGAGGGCACCCCGGTCCGGCTCGCCGGCCAGGACTCCCGCCGCGGCACCTTCGGCCAGCGCCACGCGGTGCTGGTGGACCGCGAGACCGGTGATGACTACACCCCGCTGCTGTACCTCACCGAGGACCAGGCGCGGTACAACATCTACGACTCACTGCTCAGCGAGTACGCGGCGATGGGCTTCGAGTACGGCTACTCGCTGGCCCGTCCGAACGCGCTGGTCATGTGGGAAGCGCAGTTCGGTGACTTCGTCAACGGCGCGCAGACCATCGTGGACGAGTTCATCACCTCGGCCGAGCAGAAGTGGGGCCAGACCTCTGGTGTCACGCTGCTGCTGCCGCACGGTTACGAGGGCCAGGGGCCGGACCACTCGTCGGCCCGTATCGAGCGCTTCCTCCAGCTGTGCGCGCAGAACAACATGACGGTCGCCGCGCCGACGCTGCCGTCGAACTACTTCCACCTGCTGCGCTGGCAGGTCCACAACCCGCACCACAAGCCGCTGGTCGTCTTCACCCCGAAGTCGATGCTGCGTCTGAAGGCCGCGGCGTCGAAGACCGACGAGTTCCTCAACGGCTCCTTCCGTCCGGTGATCGGCGACGAGACGGTCGACCCGGCCGCGGTGCGCAAGGTGGTCTTCTGCTCCGGCAAGGTCTACTACGACGTGGCCGCGGAGCGGGACAAGCGCGGTGCGAACGACACGGCGATCATCCGCCTGGAGCGGCTGTACCCGCTGCCGGGTGCGGAGCTGCAGGCCGAGATCGCCAAGTACTCGGGGGTCGAGAAGTTCGTGTGGGCGCAGGAGGAGCCGGCCAACCAGGGTGCCTGGCCGTTCGTCGCCCTCAACCTGATCGACCACCTGGAGCTGTCGGTCGGCGCGGACGTCCCCGGCGCCGAGCGCCTGGTCCGGGTCTCCCGTCCGCACTCGTCCTCGCCCGCGGTGGGGTCGAACAAGCGGCACCAGGCGGAGCAGCAGGCGCTGGTGAACGAGGTCTTCGAGATCTGATCCACCCCGTTCGACCCGGAAGGCCCGGTCCCGCGCTACGCGGGGCCGGGCCTTCCGGCCGTTCGGAGCGGCCTTACGGTCAGATGGGCAGCGGCTCGAAGTCCCAGACGAGGCGGGACCGCTGCCATGCCGCTATCACTTGGGGATGGCGAGGCCCCAACTGGGCCTCCAGCCCGCCGATGGCTGCCTGCTTGATCGTCCGGGCCTCGTCCCGCCCGCCTTTGATCTGGCGTAGATCCGCGGCGAGTGCGAGCCGCGACACCAGAGTCAGTGGATGCCGCTGGCCCAGTGCCTGTTCGGCTCCCAGCGCGGCCTCCCGGCTCAGTGCGCAGGCGTCCGTCCAATCACCCATGGCGTGGCACGCCGCAGAGGTGTTGACGGCGATACCCAGAGTCCAGGGGTGCTTCTCACCGAGCGTTGCGGTCATGTCGGTCAGGGCCTTCTCCAGCACCGACCGTGGCAGATCGGTCACGCCCTGATCCAGCAGGAGCAGCCCCTGGTTCGCGCGAGCCCCAATGGTGTACGGATGCCGCTCCCCCAGAGCGGACCGGTAACGGGTCGCGGTCTCCTGGGCGATTCTCCCGGCCTCGCCCGGGTCGCCCAGGAGCCGCAGAGCACGGGTGACCCCGGTCGCGGTCATCAGCGTCAGCGGAGCGTCCTCGCCCAGCAGGCGCCTCGCCCGTTCCCACAGGGCGTGGATGTCGATGTCGCCCTCCCAGTCACACCTCCACAGGTGGTACAGCGCGGTCAGGGTCAACGGATGCTCGGTGCCCAGCACCGCGCAGTGCCGCTCCACGCTGGGCGCCTGAAGCTCCAGCGCGTCCCGGTGACGGCCGGAGAGCCGCAGGTCGTACGCGTGCTCCGTCTCGCAGGCCAGCGTCACCAGCGCCGTCGGGCCCAGCTCCGCCCGCGCGCTGTCCAGCGCGTGCCCGGACAGCTCCGTGGCCTCGGCGTAGGAGCCGAGCATCCGCAGCGAGCGGGACAGGCCGCGCTGGGCGTTCCGCGCCTCCGCACCGTCCTGCGGACACGTGACGGCACACAGGTCGCGCTGCCGGCGGGCGAGTTCGTACGCCTCGTCATAGCGGGCCAGGCCCCGCAGATCCGTGCCGAGCCGGGCCATCGCGACGAGTCTGCCCGGCCCGTCGGACCCGCCCAGGCCCTTCAGCACCGACCGGTCCAGCGCCTCGGCGGCGGCGTAGTCACCGGTCTCGCGCAGCAGCGCGGCCCGGCGCGCGGCCAGTTCCGGATGGTCGCCCGCCGCGCGTTCCGCGAGGTGCCTGCCCGTCTCGTAGTCGCCGCTCAGGGTCAGATAGGTGAGGAAGCCGACGACCAGCCGACGCGAGGCGGCGTCCGGTGACTCCAGCGCGCCCGACTGCTCCAGGTACGGCACGAGCCGGGCGTAGCGCGGCCAGGCCGCCGGGTCGTCAGGGCGCCGCGGATCGGCCGCGACGAGGGCGCCGCGGACGACCCGGGCGTCCGTCTCCCGCTTGTCCTCCGGGGTTCGGCGCCGCACCGCGTCCCGTACGAAGCGGCTCATCCACACCGCCTCGTCCTCCAGCGTCGACCGCCGCATCACGGACCACTGGGCCAGCTTGCCGATGGCCAGCTCCAGTTGGCTGGGGTTCTCCAGGAGCGCCGCCACGGCCGGGGAGACCTGACCCGCCGGGATGGCCCGCAGCAGGGCGAGCGGCACCGGGCCGGGGCCGAACAGGGCGCATACGCGCAGCAGTTCGGCCGCCGCCTTCGTGGTCTCCCGCAGCCGGGTGATCAGGTCCTTGAAGGCGGCGTGGTACGGCATCGGGTAATCGGCGGCGGGCCGTACCGGGTTGGGCTCACCGTCGCTCACCGTGCGCACGTACTCGGCGACGGGCGTGGACGCGCCGTCCAGCCAGCCCGCCGTCTGGTCCAGCGCCAGCGGCAGGTCCTCCACGGCCGCCGCCAGCCGGTCCGCGTCCTCGGGACCGATGCGCGGCGCCCGGCGGCGTACGAGGGCGACGCTCTCCGCCCGGTTCAGCGGCGGGACCTCCAACAGCTCGGCGTAGTGGTCGGCCCAGGCCCGGTTCCGCGAGGTGATCAGCACATGGCCGCCCCCGGCGGGCAGCAGGCCGGCGATGGCTTCCGGGTCGTCGGCGTCGTCCAGGACGATCAGCCAGCGCCGGTACGGATCGCCCCGGCGCAGCGCCTCCAGCGCGGCGCGGGCCAGCCCTGCGTCCTTCCGGTCCGTCGCGTCCTGACGGACGCCGACCTCCCCGAGAACCCTCACCAGCACGGGGGCCAGCGCCGCGAGCCGCGCCTCCAGCGGGGGCCGCCCGTCCACGGTGCTCCACCAGACGACGTCGTACCGGGCGGCGAAGCGGTGGGCGTATTCGGCGGCGAGCTGAGACTTGCCGATGCCGGGCGGGCCGACGAGGGCGACCACGGCGGTGTCGGCGGGGGCGGCGTCCAGCCGGTCGTACACCTCGGTGAGCAGCGCGTCCCGCCCGGTGAACCGCGGATTGCGGCGCGGCACACCACCCCAGACGTCGGGGACCTGCCCGGAGTCCATCGGTGTGCGGCCGCCGGGGTCGGCGTCGCCGCCCCGTAACGCCGCCAGCTCCCCTTCGAGCCGCCGGGCCCGCTCCTCCGCGGCGGTGGCCTGTTCCTCCGCGAGCCACAGCCGGTGCGAGACCGGGTCCTCGGCCGCGGCCTTCGCGCCGGCCGCCTCCTCCTCCGTCTGCAGTTGGTGTTCCAGCGCCTCGCACCGCCGCTCGGCGTCCAGCGCCTGCCGCCGGGCCTGGGTCAACGCGTCCTGAAGGCGGGCGACTTCTTCCCGCAGCCGGTCCCGTTCGGCCGTCAGGTCCTCGCGCTCCTGCCGCAGACGGTCCAGCTCCGCGCTCCGGGCCTCGCGGTCCGCCGCCGCGACCGCGATCCGCCGCTGCTCGACCTCCATCTCGGCGATGCGCTGTTTCCGCACCAGCAACGCCTCCGACAGCGCCTCCGCCCGCACCTCGGCCTGCTGGCGCTGCCGATCGGCGTCGGCGAGCTGGTCGCGCAGCCGCTGAAGCTCCCAGCCGACCTTGTTGGTGGCCTGCAACGCCCGGCGTTGCAGGGTGTGCACATGGGCCATCACCTCGGTCGAGGAGGGCCGTCCGGTGGCCTTGGCGGCATGGGTGAGGAGCTGGTCCACGAATTCGGCGGGCGGCACCACGGTGCCGTTCAGATAGCGCGAGACGGTCCCGGCGTCGTAGTGCAGCCGTACGGCGAAGACCCGCAGCGACACCCCGACCGCGCCGAACAGCTCCCTGAGGCTCTCGGCCAGCGCCCGGCACTCCGGTCTCACCTGCTCGGGGATCGGCTTGAGATCCCCGATCCGCCGTTCCGCGCCCCGCTCCGGCACCAGCTCCCCGCCGACGGGTCCGTCCTGCATGGGTCGCCCCTCCCCCGTTGCGGCGCTCTGCAACGCGTGCGGGCTGCCGCAACGCCCCAGAGCCCGCACATCGTGAAACGTACCCCCGGCGCCTTGGCCGGTTTCACGAAAGCAGGTCAACGATGCCGAACCGCCCCCGTCCCGCCGTCCTCACCCTCACCGCCGCCGTGCTCTCCGGCGCCGTCCGCGCGCTGGTGTCCTGGCTGCTCAGCCGGACGACGCAGTGACCGCGGCCCGGTCGCCGGAGGCGATGGCCAGCCGCTCGGCGAGTTCGTCGCGCACCCGCGCGAGGGTGGCGATCCGGTCGTCCAGCACGCTCAGGCGGCGGCGCCCGACGTTCAGCATGGCCTCGGAGGGGCGGCTGCTCGGCAGGTCGCCGTCCAGGCAGGCGCCGAAGTGCTCGATGTCCTCCAGCGTGAGCCCGGCGTCCAGCAGATAGCGGATGTTGGCCACCCGCTGGATCGCCCGCTCGTCGTAGGCCCGGTAGCCGTTGACCGCGCGCGCGGAGCTCAGCAGCCCTCGCTCCTCGTAGAAGCGCAGGGCCCGGGTGGTGGCACCGGTGGCCTTCGCCAACTCCCCTATCCGCATGCGGCGACACTACCCGCGGCCGGGGTCCGGCTGTTCCTTCCCCTCCCCTCCCCTTCCCGCTACCAGGGGCTCCGCTCCTGGACACCCCGGGGGCGACGAGCCGACCGCCGCCGCGATCAGCTCATCGGCCAGAGCCTCGACCGCGCCACCTGCGGCGCGGTGGTCGAGCCGCCGGCCGGTGACCGGGCGGACGCCCGCGCCGTCCAGGGCGTCCGGCCGGGGTCTGGGGCGGACCGCCAGTTGCGGGAAAGGGCGGGGAGGGGAGAAGCCCGCCGCAGGCGGCACGATCCGCCGGGCGCCCCCTAGCCCACCAGGGCCCCGCCGTCCACGGGCAGGACGACGCCGGTGGTGTAGCCCGCCTCGGGCCGGGCGAGCTGGGTGATCCAGAAGGCGACCTCGTCCACCTGGCCGAGCCGCCGCAGCGGGACGTGCTCGATCAGGGTCGTCCGCAGGGCGTCGATCTGCTCGGCGTCGAGGCCCTGGTGCCGCCCGATCGAGGTGGCGATGGGGCCGGGGGCCACACCGGCCACGCGCACGCCGCGCGGCGCGAGTTGCACCGCCCAGCTCCGTGTCAGGGTGTCCAGGGCGGCCTTCAGCGCGGCGTACAGCTCCGTGCCGGGCATCGGCCAGCCGCGCTGGCCGATCGCCGTACTGACGTTGATCACCACACCGGCGCTCTCGCTCAGCTGCGGAACGGCGGCCTCGGTGAGGTACATCGGCGCGAGCAGGTTGACGGCGAGCATCTCCTCCACGGCTTCCCGCCGGATGTCGCCGAGCGGCGCCTGCCGGACCACGGCGGCGTTGTTGACCAGCACGTCGATCCTGCCGAACGCCTCCAGCGCGGTGTTCACGATCAGTCCGGCGGCACCGGGCGCCGCGACGTCGGCCACCAGCGGCCGGATGCCCGGCGCGTCGGCGGCCGCCTCGGCGAGCCGGGCCGCCGTCCGGCCGACCACCAGGACCTGGGCGCCCTGCTCGGCGAAGGTCCGCGCGGCGGCCCGCCCGATTCCCGTGCCCCCACCGGTGACGATCACCGCTGTGCCGTCGAAGGGTGCGGCTGTCATGTCTGTCATGCCAACGCACCGTAAACATTGACGCCCACGTCAAGGTCAACTCCGACGGCCCTCGGGTCGCCCACCGGGCCGCGGCGCCGCATATCCTGAGTGGGTAGATCCACACCATCCCTACCGGAGCGACCCTTGTACTTCACCGATCGCGGTATCGAGGAGCTGGAGCAGCGACGCGGCACCGAGGAGGTCACCTTCGAGTGGCTCGCCGAGCAGCTGCGGACGTTCGTCGACCTGAACCCGGACTTCGAGGTTCCGGTGGAGCGGCTGGCGACCTGGCTGGCCCGGCTCGACGAGGAAGACGACGACGTCTGAGGACGAACGGCGTCCGAGGGCGACGATGTCCAAGGGCGAACGACATCTGAGCCCGCCGCCGCCTGAGCGCTGCGCGGCCCTACCGCCCACCCGTCACGCCACCACCGGACCGCGCCCCGGCGCCCCCGCCTCGTGGTCCAGCCGGGGGTCGGACACCAGCACCGCCTGCTGCAGCCGCTGCAGCTTCGCCGAGGGTTCCAGCCCCAGCTCCTCCGTCATCGTCATCCGCAGCCGCTGATAGACGGTCAGGGCGCGGGTGCGCTGGCCGGAGCGGTGGAGGGCGAGCATGTACTGCCCGTGCATGCCCTCGTGGAAGCGGTGCTCCACGACCAGCGAGGCGAGGTCGCTCAGCACCTCCAGATGGCCGCCGAGCCGCAGCCGGGTCTCGATCCCGCGTTCGGTGACCGTGAGCCGGGACTGCTCCAGCCGGGCGACCTCCGCCTGCAGCGGGCGGCCGTGCGGGGTGACGTCGACCAGGGCGGGCCCCTGCCAGAGGGCCAGCGCCCGCCGGAAGGAGAGGTCCGCCGTCCGCTCGTCGCCGGCCTCCAGCGCGCCTTCGCCCTCGGCGACGAGGGCGCGGTACTCATGGACGTCGAGCTGGCCCGGCCCCACCACCATGGCGTAACCCCCGGGCCGGGTCTGCAGCACATCCCGGGTGACGGCGGCCGACGGCATCCCCAGCACCTCGGCGAGCAGCTTGCGCAGATGCAGGATGTACGTCTGCAGCGTGGTCAGCCCGGTACGCGGCGGATGGTCGCCCCACAGCTCGGCCATCAGCGACTGCACCGGCACCATCCGGCCGGCGTGGAGCAGCAGCAGGGACAGGACCTTGCGCGGCTTCATCGCGCTGGGCACCCCGGACCGGGCGCCGAGGCCGAGTGTCAGCGGTCCGAGCACGCTCACCCGCATGGGTGGCACCTCTCTTCGGGCTTCATGGGCGGTAGGCACGGACGAGCAGGTCGGCCGCGCCTTCGCAGACGGCCGTGGCCGCCGCGTCGGCGAGCGGGCAGGTGCCGTACATCGACTGGTAGAGCCCCTGCTGGACGATCAGGGCCACGAACTGGCGGGCGGCGGTGGCCGGTTCCGGCACGTTCAGCTCGCCGCGGCCGGTGCGCCGGCCGAGCATCTCGGCGAGGTACGTCACCAGTTGCTGGGGCTCCCCCTCGGCGCATGCGGGGCGCAGCGAGGGGTGGCGGGCGACCTCGGCGATGACCAGGCGGCGCAGTGCGGAGGCCCGTTCGTCGAGGAGCACGGCGAGCACCCGGTGGCCGAAGTGGATCAGCGCGGTGCGGGCGTCGCCGCCGTCGTACGCCTCGGCGGGCTCGGTGCCGTCCGGTCCGAGGGCGTACGGGGAGCCGGTGGCGAAACCGGCCGCGACCCGCTCGCGCTCCTCCTCGACGGCGGCGATGAACAGCCGTTCCTTGTCGCCGAAGTGGTTGTAGACGGTCTGCTTGGACACGCGGGCCTCGTCCGCGATGACGTCCACGCTCGCCCGGTTGTATCCCTCGCGCAGAAAGACGGCCACGGCCGCCTCCAATATCGCCTGCCGCTTGGCGGGCTGGGGGCCCGCGGGCCGTCCCGCGGCGCTGCGCCGGGGACCGCTGTCCGTCCGCAACGGCCCAACCTCCTCGCTCCGAGCCGGTCTTGCCCTCGATGGACGTGTGAGTCTAGCCTTCGTTTACTGCAATGGACTAGCCCGTCCAGTCCAATTAATTCATCGGCAGATCATGTCGTTTCCTCACCGCTTCACAAGGAGAGCTCCCATGAGCGCACCGGAGAGCAGCGGGGCCCTGAGCCCCCTCACCCTGGCACCGGAGGCGCAGCGGCAGCTGTTTCTGGAGGCCCGGACGGCCAACACCTTCACCGACGAGCCGGTGACGGACGAGCAGGTCCGCGCGATCCACGAGCTGGTCAAGTACGCCCCCACCTCGATGAACCAGCAGCCGCTCCGGGTGGTCCTGGTGCGCTCGGAGGAGGCGCGCGGTCGGCTGGTGGCGCATATGACGGGGCGTAACCAGGAGAAGACGGCCAAGGCGCCGCTGGTCGCGGTGCTCGCCGCGGACCTGGACTTCCACGAGGAGCTGCCGCGGCTGGTGCCGTTCATGGAGAACCCGCAGCAGATCTTCGCCGACCCCGGTATGCGGGAGGCGTCGGCGCGCTTCAACACCGCACTGCAGGTGGGCTACTTCATCCTGGGCGTGCGCGCGGCGGGGCTCGCCGCCGGGCCCATGATCGGCTTCGACCACGCGGCCGTCTCCAAGGAGTTCTTCGAGGACGGACGGCACGCGGCGGTGTGTGTGGTCAACATCGGCAAGCCGGGTCCGGACGCCTGGATGGGCCGGCTGCCGCGGCTGGAGTACGAGGAGGTCGTCCGCACCGTCTGAGACCTCTTCCGGAAGAGCGGCCGTCCGCTCCCGTGCCTCCTCGGCGCGGGAGCGGACGGCCGGCGGAGCTTGTCGGTTTCGGTCAGCTCTCGATCAGTTCATGGAACGCCACGGTGTCGAAGATGTCCTCCATCCTCGCCGCCTTGCCGTCCCGCATCGTCCACGAGTGGACGAAGTCCAGCGTCACGGTCGTACCGCGGCGCGAGGTCACCTCACGGGTGCCGAACACCACGACCCGGTCGCCCTGTTCGATGAACTCTTTCGGCGCGAGCTTCATCCCGCCCAGCACGGTCGGCACATGGGCGAGGAAGTCCTTGATCCCCGCATGGCCCAGCTTGGTGCCGCCCAGCCCGTACTTGGCCATTCCCTCCGGATGGACCCACTCCACATCGGGGTGCATGCCCGACAGGATCCCCTCGATGTCGCGGTCGCGGAAACCCGCGTAGGAGGCGCGAATGGCCTCGATATTCGCTGATGCCATGGTGGTCGCCACTCCTCAGACGGCGGTGTGCCGCGGCTCGGACGGAAGGTGCTCGGGGTGGAGCGCCTGGAGCGTACGCCGCACGCCCTCGCGCCACGGCACCCGGCAGGGTCCGGTGATCTCCCGCCGCCGGGTGGGGTCGAATTGATAGGTCTCGCGGGTGACCTCGCTCGGCACGAGCCGGGCCCGCACTCCGGTGAGCTCCTCCAGATGGCGCACGCAGTCGGTCATCCCGACCGCCTCGTCACCGCCCCAGTTGACCAGCGTGGCCGGGGCCGAGGCGGCGTTCCACAGATGGGGGACGTGGGCGACGAGATCATCGGTGTGGAGGAGCGAGCACCAGTTCTGGCCCTCCATGGGCACCGGTATCGGCTCGCCCGCCAGCATCCGCTTGAAGTAGAGCATCGGCACCCCGCCGTAGCCGCCGGGGCCGTAGGCGATGTTGAGCCGGGCGATGGTCGTCGGCAGGTTCAGCACCTGGGCGAACGCCCGTGCCGCGCCCTCGGCGGCGATCTTGCCCACCGGGTAGGCGGGCAGCCAGTCGGCCACTCCGTCGACGGGGTCGTCCTCCGTGTACGCGTGGTCGAGGGTCTGCCGCTTGTAGAGCGCTCCGGTGGAGACGAAGAGGAACGCCTCCGCCCGCCGGCAGTGGCTCATCAGCCGGCCGGTGGCCACCGAGTTGACCTCGATGGCCGCGTTGACGTCGCCGTCCTCACCGCGGCGCACCGCCGAGTGGAAGACATGGGTGAAGTCGTCCGGCAGCCCCTCGTACGCGGCCGCGCCCAGGTCGTTCATGTCCCAGTGGAACGTGGTGATCCCCTGGTCGTTCAGCTCCTTCTCGACACCGGGGGTGCCGAACCGGCCCAGACACCACACCTCATTGCGCTCGGCCAGCGCCTCGGCCACCGGCCGGGCGACCTGCCCGGTGCCCCCGGTGACCAGGATCTTCTTGCCTTCCACCCTGCTCTTCTCCTTGTGCCTGGCCCGCTCGGGCCGCTGCCTGGCCCGCTCGGGCCTATGCCTGGCCCGCGGTCCGGGCCCGGTCGGCGTCGCCCAGCGCACGGTCGAGTTCCCTGCGCAGAACCGCCTGGAAGGCCGCGACATGCCGCGGGCCCATCAGTGTGTAGTGCTCACCGGGTACGTCCAGATACCGGTTCGGCTCCGTGGTGTGCTCGTCCCACCGGCGCAGCTCGTTCTCCAGCCAGTCCTCCTTGGTGCCGCGCAGCGGGATCGCGTAGAAGACCGTCATGGAACGGGTGGTGCCGCTGGGGTGGTAGTCGCGGCCCAGGGTGGTGAGGCCGTGGGCCAGCTCCGCCCAGGCGGTGAACGTGCCGAGGTCCAGGTCGAGTTCGTCCAGCCGGCCGCGCGGGGCGATCCGCAGCAGATGCGCGAGCTGCTCCTCGCGGGGCAGGGGGCGCAGCTCGGCGGGGAGGTCGAGCGACTGCTTCTTGTTGATCAGGTCGAGGAAGAAGGCGAGGTTGGTGGCGGTCTCGACGAAGTCGAGCTCCTCCATGCGGTACTTGATGTGCGGCGGAAGGTTGAAGCTGCCGACGAAGTCGACCCGCTCGCCCTGGGCCTCCAGCGCCTTGGCGATCTCGAAGGCCACGGCGCCGCCGTAGGAGTAGCCGGCGACGGCGTAGGGGCCGTGCGGCTGGCGGGCGCGGATGGCCTCCACATAGCACTCCACCATCTCCTCGAAGCTGGTGAAGGGCTTCTCGTGCTCGTTGAAGCCACGGGCGCGCAGCGCGTAGAACGGCCGGTCGCCGACGAAGTACTTGGCGAGGTTGACGAAGACCAGCACCTCGCCGACGCCGGGGTGGACACAGAACAGCGGGGTCTTCTCGCCGCCGGTCTGCAGCGGTACGACCGGGTCGTACACGGCGGCGCCGGGCGCGCCGCCGTCGCCGAGCCGGGCGGCGAGCCGCCGCACCGAGGGCGCCGTGAGCACCGTGATGACCGGCAGGTCCGCCACGCCCAGGCGCCGGTGGACCTGGCGCCGCAGCCGCAGGATGTCCAGCGAGGTGCCGCCCAGGTCGAAGAAGCTGGCGGTGGCGCTGATGCGCTCCGGGGCGGTGTCGAACATCTCGGCGTAGATCTCGGCGAGGATCCGCTCCATCTCGCCCTCGGGCGGGGTGTGGCCGCCGAGCCGGCGGGTGGTCAGCTCCGCGACCCGCTCGATGACCTCGTCGTATCCGCCGGACTCCAGACGGTGGCGCATCCGCCGGCGCAGCGTCTTGCCGAGGCTGGTCTTGGGGAAGGCGTCCTTGGGCAGCGGCAGGATGAGGAAGGGCCGGAAGCCCCAGTGGATCACGACGGTGGAGCGCACCGCGGTGATCATGCGGTGCAGCCCGGCCTCGTCGTCGTCCGCCGGTTCGGGGCTGACGGCGATGACCAGTTGCTCGGTGTCGCTGCCGGGGCGGCGGGTCGGGAACGCCGCCACGAAGCCGCTCGCCACGTCGTCGAGCTGCTCCAGGGCGGCCTCTATCTCATGGCTGAAGTAGTTGACGCCATTGACGATGACGCTGTCCTTGCTGCGCCCGACGAGGGTCAGCCGGCCCTCGTCGATCCGGCCCAGATCGCCGCTGCGGAACCAGCCGTCGGGGGTGAACGCCGCCTCGGTGGCCGCCTCGTCGTGGTAGTAGCCGCTGGTGATCATCGGCCCGCTGAGCTGCAGCTCGCCGATCTCGCCCGCGGGCAGCGCCCGGTGGTCGTCGTCGGCGACCCGGATCCGCAGCCCCTCGACGGGGGTGCCGAGGTTGGCGAACTCCTGGCCCACGTCGGTGACCGGGAACGCGCGGTTGTAGATCGATCCGGCGCAGGTCTCGGTCATTCCGAAGGCGGGCCAGAGGGCTCCCTCCCGCAGTCCGTACGGAGCGTAATGGGCGAGGAATGCCTCACCGGTCGCGACGACATTCGCCTCACCGCCGCTGACGATATGGCGCAGCGCGCTGAGATCGAGCCCTTCACCACCCGCCGATATCTCCTCCGCTATCTCATGGACGGAGGAATTGAGCGGGCCGAGGAGGAAGTTCGGCGTAAAGGTCATCGTGACCTTGTGGCGGGAGATGATCCGGAGAAACCGCAGCGGCTCCTCGAGAATGACCGCGGCTTCCGCGTGCAATTGTTCGGCGCCTACGTACAACGGCAGCATATGCGCTTCCAAGAGCGCGGCCACATGGTCGTAGGAAATCCAGTTGAAGGTGGTGTCGGCGGCGGTGAGCTGTTGTTTTCCCGCCTTTCCGGCCATCGACGCCAGGATATTTCCATGGGTGAGCGTGACCGCCTTGGAATTCCCGGTGGAGCCGGAGGTCAGCACCAGCAGGGCGAGGTCCTCCGGGGCCGCGGAGTGCACGGCGGGCGCCTGCCCGCGCTCGGCGCGGGAGGGGTCCGCGGCCTCGTCCCGCAGCTCCTCCACCACGGCCACCGCGAGGCCGGGCACCTCCGGCAGCTCGGCGCGCATCGCCTCGGTGGTCACCAGCAGGGGACCGCCCAACAGCCCGTTGACATGGGTGAGTTGGGCCGACCAGCGGGCCGGGTCACCGGAGACGGGCACCATCGGGCAGGGCACGAAGCCGCCCAGCAGACAGGCCCAGAGGACGGTCAGGAATTCCGGTTGGCGGTCCAGCAGCAGGGCCACCGTGTCCCGCGGCCGCAATCCCCGGCCCCGGAGTGCGGAGAGGAGGCCGAGCGCCGATTCCAGGAGTTCCGGGTAGGACTGCCGCACGGATTCGCTCGCCGTGGGCCCGACCAGATAGCGCACCCCCGAATGGGCGTGGTCACGCGCCGCCCGCAACAGCAACTGGGCAACCGAGAGCGGCTCCGGGCCTTCCTCCGGTGCCGATGGTGCCGAGGTATTCAAGGGTTGTGACGTCATTCCCCCACGGCCCTCTTCCTTCCCGATTCTGAGGCCACGAAGGTAACAGTCCCGAACATTTGTCTCCACGACGCCCTACCAGCGCTCTAGCGAGACTCTAGCGGCGAATTCCCGGGGAGCAGGATTTTCTCGAAGAAGGGTGATCCGGTCCACCGGGAACGATGGCTGTGCCATGCACCTGTCGTCGCTCGCGCGATTGCGTGCAGGTATGCGGGCACTCCGGAGGGGGCCGCCACCCGGGGCGGGCGACAGCCGGACGCCGCCCTCCTGGACCGGGGCCGACCCGGGCTTGACTCCGCAGGACCGCGATATATCGTGTTCAGTAGAGACACGATATGTTGCGTCGTCGTGACGCGTCGCACGTCCAGTCAGGGGAGGCCAGGGATGTCAGCCGGATCACAGTGGTCGATCACTGCGCCACAGAAGCTCACCTTCGACGACCCGGTGTCGACCCTCGACATCCGTATCGCGGGCGGCACGGTCAATGTGGTCGGCACCGACCATGGTCCCGCCCGCCTCGAGGTCTCGGAGATCGACGGCCCGGCGCTGAAGGTCGGCCATGTCGACGGCACCCTGAGCGTGGGCTACGACGACCTCTCCTGGAAGGGCTTCCGCAAGTGGCTCGGGCAGTGGAACCGCACCGCCCATGTCACCCTCACCGTGCCCGTCGGCACCAGCGCCACGGTCGGCGTGATCGGGGGCTCCGCCGTGGTCTCCGCGCTGGCCGGCCGCGCCGAACTGCGCGGCGTCTCCGGGGACTTCACCCTGCTCGGGCTGACCGGGCCGGTGCGGGCCGAGACCGTCTCCGGGCGGGTCGAGGCGCAGGCCGTCACCGGCGATCTGCGGTTCCACTCCGTCTCCGGCGACCTCACCGTCATCGAGGGCTCCGGGCCCTCGGTACGGGCCGAATCGGTCAGTGGCGATATGGTGCTCGATCTCGCCCCCGCCCCGAAGTGCTCCGACATCAACCTCACCACCGTCTCCGGGGAGATCGCCATCCGGCTGCCGCACCCCGCCGACGCGGAGATCGAGGCCAACACGGCCACCGGTTCGGTCTCCAACGGCTTCGACGATCTGCGGGTCAGCGGCCAGTGGGGAGCCAAACGGATCACCGGGCGGCTGGGGGCGGGCAAAGGCAGCCTCAAGGCCACCACCGTCTCGGGCGCCATCGCGCTGCTGCGCCGTCCGCCGTCCGAGGACGACACGGACACCACCGACGGCACCCAGGGAAAGGTCCTCTGATGCCCCCCGTATTCGCTCACGGCCGACTGCGCCTGTATCTGCTCAAGCTGCTCGACGAGGCGCCGCGCCACGGCTACGAGGTCATCCGGCTGCTGGAGGAGCGGTTCCAGGGGCTGTACGCGCCCTCGGCCGGGACCGTCTATCCGCGGCTGGCCAAGCTGGAGGCCGAGGGCCTGGTGACCCACACCACCGAGGGCGGCCGCAAGGTCTACTCCATCACCGACGCCGGACGCGCCGAACTGGCCGACCGCAGCGGTGAGCTGGCCGATCTGGAGCTGGAGATCCGCGAGTCGGTCGCCGAACTCGCCGCCGAGATCCGGGAGGACGTCCGCGGCTCCGCGAGCGATCTGCGGCGGGAGATGCGCGAGGCGGCCCAGCAGGCCCGCGCCTCGGGCGGCACCGGCGGCGCCGGCGGCTCCCAGGAGAAGCACGGCCCGTGGGAGGGGCCGTGGGGCGACAAGGAGACCTGGCGGCAGGCGAAGGAGGACATGCGGCGCGCGAAGGAGGAGTGGAAGGAGCAGGCGCGCCGGGCGAAGGAGGAGAGCCGGCGGGCCCGGCAGGACGCCCAGCGCGCCCGTAAGCAGGCCAAGGACGCTCAGGACTTCGCGCGCGAGGAGGTCCAGCGGATCGCCCGGCGGGTCCAGGAGCAGACGCAGGAGCACATCCGGGCGGGCGACTGGCAGCAGGCGGTGCGCGAGGGGCTGGCCGAGGTGTCGCGCGGGATGAGCCGGATCTCCTGGCAGGGCACCTCGCGCTCGGACTGGGGCTGGGACGACGAGACGTCCGGGCCGGACACCAAGGTCGAGCGGATGGACATGACCAAGCCGAAGGGCGGCGGCGAGAAGGAGAAGCCGACCAGCGGCGGCAGCGACAGCGCCGCCGCCGGAGTGCAGGAGCCCGAGTGGGCCAAGGACTTCACCCCCTCGGACGCCCCGGCCCGCGATCTGGAACGGCTGCTCGACCGGCTCCGCGACGACATTCGCGACGCGGCCCGCGACCACGGGGTGACGGACGCCCAACTGGCCGACGCCCGCCACCACCTGGGGGCGACCGCGGCACGGATCACCGCGCTGCTCCGAGGCGACCAGGCATAGGCCCGGCCTCCGTCTCACGCGGGCCCGGCCTCCGTCTCACGCGGGCCCGGCCTCCGTCTCACGCGGGCCCGGCCTCCGTCTCACGCGGGCCCGGCCTCCGTCTCACTCAGGACGGCTTCCATCTCCCGCTTGACCTCAACCGCGGTTGAAGTTCCAGGATCGGGGCCGGAGGGGCGCACCACGGGGGCGCCCCTCCGGCCCCGATCCCCTTTTCCTCTCAGCTCTTCCCGACCGCGAGGAGACCGTCATGTCCGCCCTGCCCAGCTCCGGCCCGCTGCCCGATCTCACCCGGCCCGATGTGGGCGCCGCGCTGTTCAGCACCTGGAGCGTGGGCACACCGGAACGGCAGCGGGCCGCGGTCGACGCCATCGCCGCCACCTGGGACAGCCGCCCCTGGCCGGCGTCCGAGCTGCTCTCCTACAACGTCTACGCCGGTACGGACGGCGATACGCTGATGCACCACTCCCAGTGGGCCAGTGAGGCCGCGTACCACGCCTTCGTCCGGACCGAGCGCCAGGAGCGCAACGACGCGATCGACAGCGCGGTCCCGGACCTCGAGCGGCTCGGCCTCTCCGCCTACCGGCACTACCGGAGCTTCCAGGCAACGGCCGCCCAAAGCGATACTCCGGACCCCGGGTCGGCCTCCGGGCTGATCGTCGTGGTCGAGATCGACTTCGACGACCCCGATCCCGAGCTCCGCCGGTCCTGGTCCGACCTGGTCATCGAGGCCCTGGAGAGCGAGCCCGACCCGGGCCTGATCTCCGCCGGCTTCCATCTGATCGTCGACGGCGAGCGCCATCTGAGCACCGACCGCGCCCGGGTGCTCAACTACGCCCGCTGGAGCAGCGCGGAGACCTACGAGGCGGCCATGGCGGCCGATGGGCCGCGCGGCGGCGGCTCGTCCCTCTGGGACCGGGTGCGCGACTTCCCCGGTCGGGTGGGGGCCTCGTCCCGCTCGTATCACTTCCGGCGGAGCTTCGTACCGCCGTCGGCGGCGTCCGGGAATTCCGCGAATTCGCCGGAGCGCGAGGCCCGGTAGATCAACGCGCGGGCTCCGCGCCAAAGCCTCCGGCATATGCTCGCCGCCCTCACGGCGTCCTCTCGCCGCCCTCTCGGCGCGGACCGGATCCGCCGGGTCTGTTCGAATTCCCCCGCGAATCCCCGGCCCCCATTGCGACCGTGGAGGGCGGCTCCCGCCGTGGAGGGCGGCACGGTATTCAGACCGTCAATACGACCTTGCCGAACAGATCGCCGCCCGCCATCTTCTCGAACCCCTGACGGGCCCGGTCCAACGGCAGCACCGAGTCGATCACCGGTCGTACACCGCGGGCGGCGCAGAAGCTCAGCAGGTCCTCCAGCTCGTCCTTCCCGCCCATCGTGGAGCCGACGACCTTCAGCTCCAGGAAGAAGATCCGGTTGAGCTCGGCGGCCTTGGGGTTGGGGCCGCTGGTGGCGCCGGAAATCACCAGGGTGCCGCCGGGCTTGAGGGACTTCACCGAATGCGACCAGGTCGCGGCGCCCACCGTCTCGATCACGGCGTCCACCCGGCGCGGCAGCCGCTCCCCCGGTTCGTACGCGCTCTCGGCGCCCAGCTCGACGGCGCGGGCCCGCTTGGCCTCGTCACGGCTGGTGGCCAGCATCCGCAGACCGGCGGCCGCGCCCAGCACGATCGCGGCGGTGGCCACACCGCCACCGGCGCCCTGGACCAGGACGCTGTCGCCGGGGCGCACCCCCGCGTTGGTGAACAGCATGCGGTACGCGGTCAGCCAGGCCGTGGGCAGACAGGCGGCCTCCTCGAAGGAGAGCTCCTTGGGCTTGGGCAGCAGATTCCAGCTCGGGACGGTCACCTTCTCGGCGAAGGTGCCCTGGTAGCGCTCGGTGAGGATGGAGCGGGGCTCCTTGGGGCCGACGCCGTGTCCACTCTGGCCGATGACGGAGTGGAGGACGACCTCGTTGCCGTCCTCGTCGATCCCGGCAGCGTCGCAGCCGAGGATCATCGGAAGCGACTCCTCGCCGAGGCCCACACCGCGCAGCGACCACAGGTCGTGGTGGTTGAGCGAGGCGGCCTTGACGTTCACGGTCGTCCAGCCGGGCCGCGCCTGTGGCTCGGGGCGCTCCCCCAGTTCGAGGCCGCTCAGCGGCTGGTCACGGTCGATACGTGCGGCGTAGGCAGCGAACATGATCCCGACCTTAGGCCGCACGGCGACCCCACGGAACCACGCCACGGTGTGACCCCGCTCGCCCGCCGCACACAAGCCCACGGGCCGGGGCGCCCCTCCGGATGAGGGGCGGCCCGGCCCGTAATGGCCCGGTCCGCGATGGCCCGGAGCGCGCGATGGCACCCGGGCCCCGGCGGGCGTCAGCGGCGGGCGACGCCCTCCGCGCGGGCGGCCGCGGCGACGGCCGCGGTCACGGCGGGGGCGACCCGGTCGTCGAACGGCGAGGGGATCACCTTGTCCGCGCTCAGCTCATCGGCCACCACAGCGGCCAGCGCCTCGGCGGCAGCGAGCTTCATGCCCTCGGTGATCCGGGAGGCCCGCACCTGGAGGGCGCCCGCGAAGATGCCGGGGAAGGCGAGGACGTTGTTGATCTGGTTCGGGAAGTCGCTGCGTCCGGTGGCGACCACGGCCGCGTACCGGTGGGCGACGTCCGGGTGGATCTCCGGGTTGGGGTTGGCCATCGCGAAGATGAAGGCGCCAGACGCCATCTTCGCCACCGCGTCCTCCGGCACCGTGCCGCCGCTGACGCCGATGAAGACGTCGGCGCCGTCCAGCGCGGCCTCCAGGGATCCGGTGAGCCCGGCCTTGTTGGTGAACCCGGCCAGCTCGCGCTTGACGTCGGTGAGGTCCTCGCGGTCCTGGGAGACGACGCCCTTGCGGTCGCACACGGCGACATCGCCGATGCCCGCCTCGGTGAGGATCCGGGCGATGGCCACACCGGCGGCGCCCGCCCCGGAGATGACGGCGCGCAGCTGGCCCAGCGCGCGGTCCGTCAGCCTGGCGGCGTTGCGCAGCGCGGCGAGGGTGACCACCGCCGTGCCGTGCTGGTCGTCATGGAAGATCGGGATGTCGACCCGCTCCTGGAGCTTGCGCTCGATCTCGAAGCAGCGGGGCGCGGAGATGTCCTCCAGATTGACGCCACCGAACGAGGGCGCGAACCGGGCGACGGTCTCCACGATCTCGTCCACGTCCCGGCAGTCGAGCGCGATCGGCACCGCGTCCACCCCGCCGAACTGCTTGAAGAGGATCGCCTTGCCCTCCATGACCGGGAGGGACGCCTCCGGGCCGATGTCACCGAGCCCCAGCACCGCGCTGCCGTCCGTCACCACGGCGACGACCTGGGACTTCCAGGTGTAGTCGTGGACGAGCTCGGGCTGCTCGGCGATGGCGCTGCAGACCTTGGCCACGCCCGGTGTGTACGCGAGGGACAGATCGTCCCGGTTGCGCACGGGCACGGTCGCCTGGACGGCCATCTTGCCACCGCGGTGCAGGGCGAAAGCCGGATCGAAGGGCTCTCCGCCGGTCACGCCGTCGGCTCCTTCGCCACTGCCGCTTGTGCTGTCGCTGCGAGGATTGACCATCTCCGCTGCCACTGTTTGACCCCTTTGTCGTTTTTCTGTCGAGGGTATCCGCCCCAGGTTCGGAGCGGGCGGGCACCGCGTCGTCCCATTCAGCGGATGACCACCGCATGGGTCTGGGTACGAACGCCGGGCGCGTCGCACACACGCCCTGAGCCCCGGGTGAGGGGTGCCGTCTGTTCTACCTGAAGCGCGCGTCGGGCGACGAGCGAGTTCTGGTGCGGTGAGCCGGAAAACCAGGCATTACGGCTGAAGGCGGGCGAATCTCTGGGGAAAGTCCACACCTCCGTCACGCGCTGTTCTCCGCGTGACCATGAGGCCGCCTCGCGCCTCCGGCCGCCGCTGTCCGGCCGGTGCCGCTGTCCGGTTGTGCACCACGGGGATCGCCCGTTATCCGATTTTGACATGGCCAGCGGTCCGCACGGGCCCGTCCGATGGCAAGATGCCCCAATCACACGAGATCGCGACACCCACAAACGTGTTCCCGCGATCTCACCCCCTCACCCTGCCGGAGGAACCAGCATGACCGCCAGCTTCACGCCCCGTGGGGCCACCCTGAAGTCCCGGATGGCCTCCGTCGGCGCGATAGCGGTGGCAGGCGCCTTGTTGCTGACGGGCTGCGGCGACCAGACCGACAAAGCCACCGGTGGGTCGAACACCAACGCGGCCCCGCTCTTCAACCAGCTCCCCAAGGAGATCCAGAGCGCCAAGGTGATCAAGGTCGGCTCGGACATCAACTATCCGCCGGTCGAGTTCAAGAAGAACGGCGAGGTCATGGGCATCGACCCGGACATCGCCGACGCCCTCGGCAAGCAGCTCGGGGTGAAGTTCGAGTTCAACAACGGCACCTTCGACACCCTTCTCTCGGGCCTGCGCTCCAAGCGTTACGACATCGCCATGTCGGCCATGACCGACAACAAGGGCCGCCAGGAGGGTGTCGACCCGGACACCGGCAAGAAGGCGGGCGAGGGTGTCGACTTCGTCGACTACTTCACCGCGGGTGTCTCCATCTACACCAAGAAGGGCGCCAACGCGGGCATCAAGACGTGGGACGACCTGTGCGGCAAGAAGATCGTCGTGCAGCGCGGCACCGTCTCCCACGACCTGGCCAAGTCCCAGTCGAAGACCTGCCAGAAGAACGGCAAGGGCAAGATCTCGGTCGAGGCGTTCGGCAATGACACCGAGGCCCAGACCCGGCTGCGCGGCGGTGGCGCCGTCGCCGGCTCCAGCGACTTCCCGGTCGCCGCGTACGCCGTGAAGACCTCCGGCGGCGGCAAGGACTTCGAGCTCGTCGGCGAGCAGGTGGAGGCGGCCCCGTACGGCATCGCCATCGCCAAGAAGAACACCCAGTTGCGCGACGCCATCAAGCAGGCCCTCGCCCTGATCATCGCGAACGGCGAATACGACAAGATCATCGCGAAGTGGGGCGTCAAGGAAGGCGCGGTCACCAAGGCCGTCATCAACGGCGGCAAGTGATCCGGCCCTCCCCCGTCCGCGCTCGCGCTGAAAGGCACCATCCGTGACGACAAAGATTGACAAGGCGGGTCGGGTCGACGCCCCGCCGCCGGCGCCGGAGAACATCAAGGCCATCCCGGTGCGGCACTACGGCCGCTGGGTCTCCGCGGTCATCACCATCGCCGTGCTCTTCCTGCTCATCTCCGCGTTCGCCCGCGGCGATGTGAACTGGGGCGCCATCCCGGACTACTTCTTCGACGGCGAGATCCTCAGGGGCGTCCGCAACACCGTCTGGATCACCATCCTCTCGATGGTGCTCGGCGTGGTCCTCGGCATCATCCTCGCCGTGATGCGGCTGTCGAAGAACCCGGTGACCGCCTCCATCGCCTGGGGCTACATCTGGTTCTTCCGCGGCACCCCGGTCTATGTGCAGCTACTGGTCTGGTTCAACCTCGGCCTGGTGTTCGACTACATCAACATCATGCCGATCTACAAGGACGAGTGGTCGGACTTCATGACCCCGTTCCTGGCCGCCCTGCTGGGCCTGGGCCTGAACGAGGCCGCGTACATGGCCGAGATCTGCCGGGCGGGCCTCCAGTCGGTCGACGAGGGTCAGTCCGAGGCCGCCCAGGCGCTCGGCATGAGCCACGCCAAGACGCTGCGCCGGGTGGTGCTGCCGCAGGCGATGCGGGTGATCGTGCCGCCGACCGGCAATGAGTTCATCAACATGCTCAAGACCACCTCGCTGGTGATCGCGGTGCAGTACTGGGATCTGCTGCAGGCCACCTCCGAGGTCGGCCAGAACTCCGGCGCCACCGCGGAGATGCTCTTCCTGGCGGCCGCCTGGTACCTGATCCTCACCTCGGTCCTGAGCGTGGGCCAGTACTACCTGGAGCGCTACTACGCGCGCGGCTCGAGCCGCAGCCTGCCGGCCACCCCGCTGCAGCGGGTCCGGGCCAATCTGCTCTCCTTCAGCAACCGCTCCGGAGGTGTCGGCGCATGACCGCCATGGTGAAGGCCGAAGGCGTCCACAAGTCCTTCGGCCCGGTGCAGGTCCTCAAGGGCATCGACCTCGAGGTCGCGCCGCGCGAGGTGTTCTGCCTGATCGGCCCGTCCGGCTCCGGCAAGTCCACCTTCCTGCGCTGCATCAACCACCTGGAGAAGATCAACTCCGGGCGGCTGTACGTCGACGGCGACCTGGTCGGCTACCGCCAGAAGGGCGACAAGCTCTACGAGCTCAAGGACCGCGAGGTCGCCGAGAAGCGGCGCGACATCGGCATGGTCTTCCAGCGCTTCAACCTCTTCCCGCACATGACCGCGCTGGAGAACGTGATCGAGGCGCCGGTCCAGGTCAAGCGCGAGACCAAGGCGGTCGCGCGGGAGCGCGCGCTGAAGCTGCTGGACCGGGTGGGCCTCGCCGACAAGGCGGCCAACTACCCCTCCCAGCTCTCCGGCGGCCAGCAGCAGCGCGTCGCGATCGCGCGGGCGCTGGCGATGGAGCCCAAGCTGATGCTCTTCGACGAGCCCACCTCGGCGCTCGACCCGGAGCTGGTCGGCGATGTGCTCGATGTGATGCGCGGGCTCGCGGAGGACGGCATGACGATGATCGTCGTCACGCATGAGATGGGCTTCGCCCGCGAGGTCGGGGACTCGGTCGTCTTCATGGACGACGGCGTGGTGGTGGAGTCCGGGCACCCCCGGGAGGTGCTGACCAATCCGCGGCACGAGCGGACGAAGTCGTTCCTCTCCAAGGTGCTGTAGGGGCTGTCGCGGCCGTGAGGGCGGTACGGGCACCTGCCCGTACCGCCCTCACGCACGCCGCACCCGGGTCACTTCAGCCCGAGCACCATCGCGTCCGAGGGCGAGCACCATACGGCCCGCGCCTCCCCGAAGCCCCCTCGCGCAGCGCCTCGGCATGCCAGGCGACGGACTGCGTCTCACCGTCCGCGTGGTCGCCGTTGGCCGGATTACCGAAGATCGTGAACCGCTCGGCCACCGGCCCGGCCAGCACCTCGTCCCGTGCGGCGGCCTGCCACCACTGGGCCCAGTCCTGCGCGCCCTCGGCCTGGGCCCGGGCCTGCCGCTCCTTCCGGAACGCGTGGTCGGCGGCGTTGAGCCGGGGCGTGGCCGGGTCGGGCATATGGTCCGCGTTGAGGAACACCCCGCCCTCCCGCACGACGCCCGCGATCTGCCCGTACAGCACCCGCAGCTCGTCCGAGCGCAGCCAGTGGAGCGCCGTGGCGGTCAGAACGGCGTCGTACCTACGGTGCGGCAGCCGCCCGGCCCACCCGGGGTCGCGCAGATCGGCGGTCACGAACTCGGCGCGCGGCTCGGCCGCGAAATGGCCGCGGGCGATCGTCAGCAGCGCGGGGTCGAGGTCCACGCCGGTGCTGGTGGCGTCCGGGAACCGGCGCAGCGCCCGGTCCGAGATACTGCCCGTGCCGCATGCGAGGTCCAGGATCCTCGGCGCCGGGCCGACGACGGCCTCGACCGCGTCGAGCATCACCCGGAACCGCTCCTCACGATCGGGGAGGTACCACTCCTGCTGCCGGTCCCAGCTCCGCTGCCACGCCTGCCAGTCCGCCACGGCGACGGTGTCCGTCATCGAGCCCCTCCAAGCCATGTGTCGTAAGCCATGCGTCATCGTCTCCGGCGCAGCCGCCCCGTAATACCCTCGTAGGCAGAACGCCTCTTACCCGACTCTAGATGCCCCGTCGTAAGGACCACAAGTGGAACTGGCTTATTACTCGGATCTCGCCGTGCGCCTGGTCAACAGCGAGGAGCCAAACCGCGGCACCGACACCCTGACCTCGGTGGAGGCCGTGCGGGCGCTCTTCGGGGAGAGCCGGCAGGCGGCCCGGCGGGCGACGGACGCCGACGTCACCCGGCTGAGGTCGGTCCGGGCCCGGCTGCGTGCCGTCTTCGAGGCGGCGGCGGGCGGCGACGAGGTGCTGGCGGTGGACCTGCTGAACGCGCTGCTCATCGAGTTCCCGGTGAGCCCGCAGATCTCCGGCCATGAGACCCGTGACGACGACGGCCGCCCCAAGTGGCATATGCATATCGCGGACTACGCCGCCAACGCGGGCTCCGGATACGCCGCGACCGCCTCGATGGGGCTGGCCTTCCACCTCACCGAACTGGGCGCCGACCGGCTGGGCATCTGCGAGGCGTCACCCTGTCGCAACGCCTATCTCGACACCTCGACCAATCGATCCCGGCGCTACTGCTCCGACCGCTGCGCGACCCGCGCCAATGTGGCCGCCTACCGCGCGCGCAAACGCCTGGACGCCGAGCGGTCGGCCGGCGCCGAGCGCAGCCGGCGCCAGGATCGCGAGCCCACCGGCCGCACCGCGGACACCGCCCAGCAGACCAGCCCGGCCATGGACCGCTGACCACGGCGTCCGGCGCCCGGCCGCGGCCGCAGCCGCAGCCATGCCCGGGCGACCACCAGCTCGTCCGGCACGACGCCGAACTCCCGGCTGTCGTTCTCCACATACGGGTTGTCGCCCTTGACCCACCAGCCGCCCTCGCGCCGCTCCACCGCGCGCTTGACGATCAGCAGGTCCTGCCGGAACGGATGGCGCACCACCACCACGTCCCCCGGGCGCACGGGCGCCCCGTAGCGGACCACCAACTGGTCGCCGGGGTACAGCGTCGGCTGCATCGACGGGTTGTACACCTCCGCGAGCCCGATCCGCAGCAGTCCGCGCTGGTCGCGGTCGGGCTCCTGCCCGCGATCGCCCAGCTGCTCCCGCATCACGGCACCTCCGGTCCTCAACCCCGCACCATCACGATCCCAGGCATCCCAGACTGTCACCGGACTTTTGACCTAAGCCCCCGGGGCACCCGAGAAAAGGCTTCCCCCACGGAGTAATCTCGCACCTGAGAAGACGATCACGAATGGAAGGACAGCTCTATGCTCTCCCGCCTGTTCGCCCCGAAGGTTCAGGTCAGCGCGCACTGCGACCTGCCCTGCGGTGTGTACGACCCGGCCCAGGCTCGTATCGAAGCCGAGTCCGTCAAGGCCATCCAGGAGAAGTACCAGGCCAACGAGGACCCGCACTTCCGCGCCCGTGCCACCACCATCAAGGAGGAGCGCGCGGAGCTCGCCAAGCACCACGTCTCGGTGCTGTGGAGTGACTACTTCAAGCCCCCGCACTTCGAGAAGTACCCGGAGCTGCACCAGCTGGTCAACGACACCCTCAAGGCCCTGAGCGCGGCCAAGGGCTCGACCGACCCGGCCACGGGTCAGAAGGCCCTGGACTACATCGCCCAGATCGACAAGATCTTCTGGGAGACCAAGAAGGGCTGACCGCTCTTCCCTTGCATGGCCAGACCGCACCCGAGCCGCCCCGAGTGGCCCGGGTGCGGTCTTTTGTTCGGGGAACGTCCCTGACGGGCGGGGGGGGTTGACCGGCCCCCGCCCGTTCACCCCGGCGGACTGATCCCCGCGACGGCCAGGCCCAGCAGCCGGTCCGCCTCGGCGGCGGGGTCCGGGTGGTGCTGGGTGGCCAGCGCGATCCCGGCGATCAGGGTGACCAGGTCGACCGCGGTCGCCCCGGGCGCCATCACACCGGCCCGCTCGGCCCGCCGCAGCAGCGGCTCACCCGCCTCGGCGAGCGTGTTCACGCAGGGGTTCGCATGCTCCGGATCGAGCTCCCCGTTCCGCAGCAGCGCGGTGGCCAGGCCCTGCACCGAGGCGGAGTAGACGGTGAGCGCGCCCAGCCACTCCAGCAGCGCGGCCCGTACGTCCTCTTCCTTCGCGAGCTCCCGGGCGCGGGCGGCCAGGACCTCGATCCGCTCGCGGAAGACGGCCTCCAGGAGGGCGCTGCGGGTGGGGAAGTGGCGGCGCACGGTGGCCGAGCCGACTTTGGCGGTGCGGGCGATCTGTTCCAGGGAGGCGTCGGCGCCGTGGGCGGCGACCTCCTCCTCGGCCACGGCGAGGATGCGCTCGTAGTTGCGCCGGGCGTCCGCACGCTGGGCGGGCATGGCGTCACCTCCGGGTTGCTAAGTGGCGGGGCCCTCCGTATCGTACCGAGAGATAAGTGGCGGGGCCCGCCGTTTAGCGTTCGCGTAGTCGATCAGTCGATACCCCCATGCCCGAGGAGCAGCAGCATGCCCATGAACTGCCCTACCCCCGCCCCGTCCGCGCCCGTTCTGGTCACCGGCGCCACCGGACAGCAGGGCGGCGCCACCGCCCGCGCCCTGCTCTCGGCGGGCGTTCCCGTACGGGCCCTGGTCCGCGACCCGGCCACCGAGCGGGCCAAGGCCGTGGCGGCGCTCGGCGCCGAGCTGGTCACCGGCGACCTGCTCGACCTCGACTCGGTGCGGCGGGCCGCCGAGGGGGCGCGCGCCGTGTTCTCGATCCAGATGCCCGATCTGAACGACCTCCAGGGCGACTCCGAGTGGGTCCAGGGGCGCAATCTGATCGACGCCGCGCGGGACGCGGGGGTGGCGCAGTTCGTGCACACCTCCGTCTCCGGCGCCGGACAGCACCACACCGCGCCCGGCTGGGCGGAGGGCCGCTGGGCGGCGCTGGAGCACTACTACGCGACCAAGACCGGCCTCCAGGACCGGGTCCGCGAGGCGGGCTTCCGCCACTGGACGCTCCTCAAGCCCGCCTTCTTCATGGAGAACTTCCTCTCCCTGCTCCCGAACGGCCCCGAGGGCGGCCTGGCCACCGTCCTCCAGCCCGGTACCGAGCTCTCCCTCATCGCCGTCGCCGACATCGGCACGGCGGCCGCCGCGGCCTTCGCCGACCCGGAGCGGTTCCACGAGGTCGAGCTGGAACTGGCGGGCGAGTGCATGACGATGACCCGCGTCGCCGAGGTCCTCTCGGACGTCGTGGGCACCGAGGTGACCGCCCCGTCGATGACCGCCGACGAGGCGCTCGCCGCCGGGATGCCGGAGTGGGGCGCCGGGCATGTGTGGCTGAACGAGGCCCGCCAGCCCGCCCGCCCCGCGTTCGCGCGCGCCCTCGGCCTCCCGCTCACCGGCTTCGCCGAATGGGCCCGGCGGCATCTGCGGCCCGCGGCCGCCTGACCCGCCTGACCCGGAAGCCCCGTCGGCTCCGGCCCGGGCTGTGGTTGATGCCCGGACCGGAGTGGACGAGTCTGGAAGGGAGCCCTGGTGGACGGACCCGGTGCCGTCCCCGGAGGGATGGCGACCATGATGCGCCACGACAGCGGCTCCGCGCGGGAGCGGAACGGCTTCAACGAAACAGACGAAACGGATACGGCGAGGGCCACCGTCAGCGATGACGGGACGCTGACCAGCTGGAACGACGGTGCCCGTCGGCTGCTCGGATATCCGTCCCCGCAGGTCGTGGGGCGGCCCGCCGCCGAGCTGCTGGCCGATCCGGCCCGCGCGGCGGACACCGGGGCCCGCCGGGCCCGCGACCGGCTCACCCGGTGGCACGGGACCGTGGCGCTGCGCCACCAGGACGGCCACGAGATGCCGGTGCGGCTGCTGGCATACCGCAAAGGGCCGGAGGGCGACTGGCTGCTGGTGGCCGCGGCCCCCGGGCGGAGCTGCCCCCCGAGTCCTGGAACGACGCGCTGATGCTCTGGGCCTACGCACAGTCGCCCTGTCCGATGGCGATCTATGACGCCGATCTGCGGCTGCGCAAGGTGAACTCCCAGATGGCCCGCGTCGTCGGACTCCCCGAAGCCGAGATCCGCGATCTGCGGCTGTCGGAGATCGGGGGCAAGCTCCAGAGCGAGCAGCTCGAAGGGGTCATGCGGCATGTGCTGACCACCGGCGAGCCACGCGAGGTGGAGACCTACCTGCGCGCCGGCGGCGAGTCCAAGGAGCACGCCTGGTCGGCCGCGTTCACCCCGCTGAAGGCGAAGGACGGCCAGGTGTACGCGGTCTGCATGGCGGCGCATGACATCACCGAGCAGTATCTGGCCCGCCAGCGGCTGCTGTTGCTGAGCGCGGCCAGTGAACGGATCGGCAGCACCCTCGACGTCGACCACACCGCGCAGGAGCTCGCCGACGTCTGCGTACCGCGGCTGGCCGACTACGCCAGCATCGACCTGCTGGACCGGCTGGCCCAGGACGACGAGCTGCCGTCCGGGCCGCTCACCGGCCCGGTCGTGCTGCGCCGCGCCGCCCTGCAGTCGCTCTACGAGGGCTGCCCCGAATCCGTGGTTCCGGTGGGGAAGGTGGACACCTATCCGCAGGTCTCGCCGATGGCGGAATGCCTGGTGGTGGAGCGGCCCCTCATCTACGCGACCACCGACCCCATGATCACCAAGTGGGGTGCGCTGAAGCCCGCCCGCGCCCGTTCGATCCGGCGGTTCGGCATCCACTCGATCATGGCGGTGCCGATCCGGGCGCGGGGGACGACGCTCGGGGTGGCCGTGTTCGCCCGTCACCACACCCCCGAGCCGTTCACCCAGGACGATGTGGTGCTGGCCGAGGAGATCACCACCCGGGCCGCCGTCTGCGTGGACAACGCCCGCCGCTTCACCCGGGAGCGCGACACCGCCCTGGCCCTGCAGCGCAGCCTGCTGCCGCGGACCCTCCCCCAGCCGCCGGCCGTCGAGGTCGCCTCCCGCTATCTGCCCGCGGGCCCGTTCGCGGGGGCGGGCGGGGACTGGTTCGACGTCATCCCGCTCTCCGGGGCACGGGTCGCGCTGGTCGTGGGCGATGTGGTCGGCCACGGCATCCAGGCGTCGGCCACCATGGGCCGGCTGCGGACGGCGGTCCGTACCCTCGCCGACGTCGATCTGCCGCCGGACGAACTGCTCACCCACCTGGACGACCTGGTGATCCATCTGGCCGCGGAGACCGGGGCCGAGGAGTCCACCGGGGATGTGGGGGCCACCTGTCTGTACGCGGTCTACGACCCCGTCTCGCACCGCTGCTCACTGGCCGCGGCCGGGCACCCGCCCCCGGCGCTGGCCAGGCCCGACGGCACCGTGGAGTTCCTTCCGGTGCCGGCCGGACCGCCGCTGGGGGTCGGCGGACTGCCCTTCGAGTCGGTGGAGACCGAGCTGCCCGAGAACGCCGTGCTCGCCCTCTACACCAACGGGCTGATGGCCGTGTGGAACCGCGAGATCGACGAGAGTCGGCTGCTGCTGACCAATGCGCTGGCCCACCCCGGCGGATCCCTGGACGGCACCTGCGACGCCGTTCTGCGCACGCTCCTCCCCGACGGGGGCGCGCTCGACGACGTCGCGCTGCTGCTCGCCCGCACCCGCTCCCTGGACGCGGCGCACGTGGCCACCTGGGACGTGCCCGCCGACCCGGCGTGGGTGGCCCGCTCCCGCCGGGACGTGACGGAGCGGCTGACCGAATGGGGGCTCGACGAGGCCGTCTTCACCACCGAGCTGGTCGTCAGCGAGCTGGTCACCAATGCCATCCGGCACGCCGTCCCGCCCATCCGGCTGCGGCTGATCCATGACCACTCGCTGATCTGCGAGGTCACCGACTCCTCCAGCACCGCCCCGCATATGCGCCGCGCCCGCACCTTCGACGAGGGCGGCCGCGGGCTGCTGCTGGTCGCGCGGCTCAGCCAGCGCTGGGGGAGCCGACAGACCGCCGAGGGCAAGACGATCTGGTCGGAGCAGACCCTTCCGGTCGGGCTGCCCACCGGGCTGCCGGGCCTGGACTGAGCGGCCGGGGGCGGGGCCCTCAGGGCTGTATGGGGCTGTCGGCCCGCGTCAGAAGCGCCAGCGCGTCTGGCCGTACGCGCCCTTGCGGAAGCCGAACGCCGTGGCCGGGGCGACCCGGAACACCAGGGCCGTATGGCCGTCGTGGTGGAAGGCGCCGTCGCGCACCTGGAAGGTCCACTCCTCGCCGTACTTCGCCACATACGCCGCGGCGATCCGCCCGAGCGTGGCCTCGTCCCGCACCGGCTCGGCCTCGCCCTCGACCACCAGGTCCAGCCCCTCGTGCAGCATGCCCGCCCCCGTGGTCAGGACGCAGCGCGGATTGTGCGCGAGGTTCCGGGCCTTCTGTTCCTCGGGGCCGGTGCAGAAGCAGAGCGCGCCGTCGAACCAGACGGCGATGAGCGGGGTGACATGGGGGCGGCCGTCCCGGCGGACGGTGGACAGCCAGTACAGCTCCGCAGCCGCCAGCCGCTCACGCCCCTCCGGCCAGGTCGTGGCGGTGGCGTCCGGGCTGCTGAAGCGGGTGTCCAGCGCGGTCTGCGGATCGTGCTCCGTGATCATCTGCTCGCTCCTCGGGTGGCGTGGCCCGCGGTCCGGTGCGGTCCCGTGTGCTTGGACCGCCCGGCGGAGCGAAACTCATCGCCCGCCTCCGCCCGCCCTTTGGCGGGGTGCTACGAGACCTCGGCGGGCCCGGCGAGCCCCAGGACGTCGAGCGCGTCGCGGGCCCGCGGCTCATGGGAGCGCAGCAGCGGGCTCTCGTTGCGGACCAGCCACTGGCGGTACGCGGAACTCGCCCAGGCGATCTCGAAGTACGCGTCCGCCAGGTCGCCGAAGAGGGCGTCGACGTCGAGCGGGGCGCCGGGCACGGTGTCCGGGTCGTCGGGTCCGGTGGCATTGGTGTCGGCCGGGAGCGCCGTGTCCGGGTCGAGTCCGGCGGCCCCGGTGCGGGCCGCCGGGGCCGCCCGTGAGGCCAGGAACAGCCGGACCGTCAGCGGATCCCCGTACAGCGGACGGACGGCCACGCCCTGACGGGACCGCGCGGTGGGCTGGCAGGGGGTGACCACCTCGCCCGAGGCGACCAGGTCGGCGGCGGTCAGATAGTCCCCGTACACCACCCTCGGATTGAGCCCCGCGGCGGCCAGGACCCGGCGCAGCCCGGGCCCCTCGCCGTCCACGCTGGGGTCGACCATCCACTGGTCGGCGGCGAGGTCGGCGAGCCGCACCGTGGGCCGCGCGGCGGCCGGATGGGTTTCGGCCAGCGCCACGAACTGCGGCTCCCGCTCCACGAGCACCCGGCGCTCCACGCCCTCGGGCACCCGCAGCGGCGCGCCCTCGACCTCGTGCACGAAGGCGACCTCGAGCTGGTTGGCGGCGACCATCTGCAGCAGCGCGTTGGCGGAGACGTCGATGTGGATGGTGGTGTCCGCGTCGGGATAGCGGTCGCGGAGCCTGCGCAGCCAGCCGACCACGGCCCGGCTGCCGGTGCTGCCGATGCGTAACCGGGCGTCGGCGGTCTGTCCCGCCTCCAGCCGGACCTCGCTGAGCAAGGCGTTCATCTCGGCCACGATCGGCCGGGCGCGGCACAGCACGGACCGCCCCAGCGGGGTCGGCCGACTGCCGGTGACCTCCCGCGAGAACAGCCGGCCGCCGATAGTGTTCTCGATGCGCCGGAGCTGGGTCGTCAAGGATGGCTGGGTCATGCCCAGTTGGCGCGCCGCCTTCCGTAGGCTGCCGGTGTCGGCGATGGCGCACAGTGCACGGAGGTGCCTCACCTCGAGCTCCACGGCGGGAGCATATCTGCGCCCTTGTCGGTCACACCAGACTCTGAAACCACTCCAACCCATATCGGAATCGATCAATCGGTGGTCAAACACCGGTCAACGGGACGTCAAACTGTCACCCCCGCACAGGGCTTGAGAGCCCGGCGAGGGATATGCCTTCGTGCTATCACCAGTTGATATCTCCGCGTACGGCTCGATCTCCTCAAGACTCGGCGTCAGCCAAGAGTTCATCCCAGGGCCCCGGCCGCCACCCCACACGGCGACCGGGGCCCGAGGACGATGAGGAGCCCCCCACATGTCACTCCCCAAGCTCGCGCTGTCCGCGACCCTCGGCCTCGGCCTGGCGGCCGCCCTGTCCGCCGTGCCCGCCTCCGCGGCCACGCCCGACCACTCCACGACCCAGCGCAGCGCCGCGGCCGCCGGCTACACGGCGAGCGGCGAGGAGAAGGCCGACACCGACGCCTTCATCAAGGCCGTCATGAAGTCGGCGCTGGCCAAGCAGGCCAAGGCCCCTCGCGGGACGGCCGCCGTCACCGTGACCTACGACGCCAGCCAGGCCCCGACCTTCCAGGCGCAGATCTCCCGCTCCGCCCAGATCTGGAACTCCTCGGTGAGCAACGTGAAGCTGCAGGCGGGCAGCAACGCGGACTTCAGCTACCGCGAGGGCAACGACCCCCGGGGCTCGTACGCGAGCACCGACGGCCACGGCAGCGGCTATGTCTTCCTGGACTACGCCCAGAACCAGGAGTACGACTCGACCCGGGTCACCGCGCACGAGACCGGCCACGTGCTGGGCCTGCCGGACCACTACGAGGGCCCGTGCAGCGAGCTGATGTCCGGTGGCGGCCCCGGCCCGTCCTGCACCAACTCGCAGCCCGACCAGGCCGAGATCAGCCGCGTGAACCAGCTCTGGGCCAATGGCCTGGCCAAGCTCGAGAAGCAGCTGGCCAAGTCCCACTGAGCCCGCTGAGACCGCCAAGCCACTGATCCCCTGGATCAGGGCTGACTGCCCGCACCCGGTTCCCGACGCCGGGTGCGGGCGGTCGGCGTGTGTGGGGGTCGTCCCCGCGCGCACTGGGACGTAGCGCACGGGAAGCGACGCCGCTTCCGGCCGGAGGTACCGTATAGACACCAGGAGCATTTCGCACAAAACGGCCGGATTCCCTCCAGCTGGGGCCCGGCCCCAGGGAGTGAGCACCATGGAGACCCTGATCACCGTGGTCGTCATCCTCGCGCTGATCGGGGTGGGCGCGCTGCTGATCCACCGGACCAACGTCCAGAACGGCAACCGCATGTCCGCCGAGAGCCACGATGATTCCCCGGACGGCGGGCGGCCGCACCATCGCGCCTGGGGCCGTCGGCGGCAGTCCCGGGGCCACGGGATCACACCTCCCCAGGACCGCCGTACCTGAGTCCGGCCGTATCCCGGTCGCATCCCGGTCGCATCCCGGCCTTGCGAGGCGTCCTACTCCTCCGCGCGCAGCGCCTCGTCCAGCGTGGCGACCGGGTGGAGCACATCCAGCATCCGCCCCGCCCGCAGGGTGCGGAGGATCACGGCGTTGTCGCAGACCAGCCGCATCCGCCCGGCCCGCTCCCCTACACGACGATGGGCCCGGCACAGCAGCCCCAGGCCCGAGCAGTCGAAGAAGGCGGCCGGACGTAAGTCCACGATCACCGCGGGCTCGTCCCCGGCCGTGGCCGCGTCCAGCGCCGGTCCGACACTTCCCACCCCGGCGATGTCGATCTCACCGTGGAGCTCCACGACGGTGTACCCGCCGACCCGGTACGTACGGGCGCGGGGAGCGGTGACGTCGAGGGCGGCGCCGTCCTGAGCGACCGGATCACCCTGAGGCGCCGGATCGCCCTGCGCGACCGGATCACCCGGACCGGCCGGATCAGCCTGACCGGCCGGATCACCCTGACCGGCCGGATCACCCTGACCGGCCAGATCGCCCTGAGCCGCAGAATCCCCGTCCGAGGGCCCCCATGCGGCCGAATCCCGGCCGGAGGGCGTCCATGCCGCCGGATCCCCGGTCACGGGCCCCCGCACGGCGTTCTGGGCACCGCGCTCCAGCGGCACCGGCGCATCACGGGGAGCGCCTTGCTGCGTCATCGCGATATCCCCTCGGAACGGCACACTGCCCCCTCTCACCTTCGTCAGGGTCCCGGAAGCGGGCAGGGTCGGGCATCGGGTGTGAATCCGCCGGGTCCTTGGGCGACGTCTCGCGAGCGTAAAGGGGTGACCCCCGGTTACAGAGGTAGGGACGCAGCATTCCGCCGGTGAATACCGCTCGTTCGAGTGAATTTCGGTTCTTACTATTGACACTTGGTCAGATGCGACCTAAGCGAAGGCATCACCGCCCCCTCCGGCCACCGGACCCGCCACCCCCGCGATCGCCGGAGTCAGATCCTCCAGTACCTCGAACGCGTCGTCCAGCCGGACCATGCGCAGCAGCCGCACAAACCGCGGTTCGTCGATGACGAGCCGCAGCCGCCCGTCCCGCTCCAGCACGCGATTGCGCAATCGGCACAGTAACGACAATCCGGCACAGTCCAGGAATGTGACCGGCCGTAGGTCCAGGACCAGATCCGGACACCGTGCCTGGATGAGGGAATCGAGCCGAGCCACGATCCGCCCCGCGGCGAAGATGTCCAACTCTCCCGCGATCTCGGCGACGGTGACACCGCCGAGTGCATGGACTCGGACGCCGAAGGCGGGCCGATCATCGAACATGCAAGCCTCCTTGACCTGGTGGAGGCGCGCGACACCGGAGCCCGCGGCCACGCCGGTCATCGCCGGGGTCCAGGCCGGCCCTTCAGTAGATGACATACCCATCTACCCGGCTGACCAGTCAACGAACGGTCCGGCACGTGTCGTTGGCCTAATCAGACCCCTCGGGCGCGAACTGTTACTCACCGGTAAAGCAGAGGTCTTCTCAAGTCCATCGAAAGCCGTGAGCATGCCATCCGGCAATCGCCTCGAAGCGAAGGATGTGACCGATGACAGCAGGACGCGTGCGATCACGGCGGCTCGGCATGACGACGGTGGTCGTCGCCCTCGCCATCGGCGTCGGCGGAACGGCCACCACGGCGACCGCCGCCACGCCCGGCACCACCGCCACCACGGCGGCCGCGGCGGCGCCGTCGAGCGCCACCGCCGCCGAGGACGTCGACTACGAGACCTGGCAGCGCGATGTTCGCGCCATCGTCGACGAGCAGGCCCGCCCCTACATCGAGGAGCGCACCGTCGACCCGTCGGGCGAGAAGCAGGCCATCGTCCTGGACATCGACAACACCTCGCTGGAGACGGACTTCGGCTTCACCTTCCCCCAGCCGCCCGTCGAGCCGGTCCTGAAGCTCTCCCAGTACGCGCACGACCACGGCGTGGCCATCTTCTTCGTCACCGCGCGGCCCGGCATCATCTCCTGGCCGACCGAGTACAACCTGGAGAAGGCCGGCTACTCGGTCGCCGGTCTGTACGTACGCCACCTGCCGGACCTCTTCCGACACGTGGCCGACTACAAGACCGCCAAGCGGGCGGAGATCGAGAAGAACGGCTACACGATCATCGCCAACATCGGCAACAGCCCCACCGACATCAGCGGCGGCCACGCCGAGAAGTCCTTCAAGCTCCCGGACTACGACGGCCGGCTTTCCTGAGCCACGGTCAGGTCATCCCCCTCCGCCATCGCCCATCGCCCATCGCCCCCGCCGGGGGAAATGCCGAAAACTCCAGATCTTGGCGCCCAAGATTGGTGAGTAGGCCGAGCGCACGGCAGGTCTGCTCCGCTCAAGACTGGACACACCGCAGACTGTGCGTCGAGATCTCCGCAAACGGCGCGGATACGTCGGCACTGGCGCGAAGGGGATGACCGATGACCGGCTCACACGTACTGGCACTCGGCCACTACCAGCCCGCGAAGGTACTCGGCAACGACGACCTCGCGGCCATGGTCGACACCAGCGACGAGTGGATCCGCAGCCGGGTCGGCATCCGCACCCGGCATCTCGCCCGCCCCGACGAAACGGTCGACGAGATGGCCGCGGCGGCCGCCGCCAAGGCGCTGGCCCACAGCGGGCTGGCCCCCTCCGACATCGACCTCGTGCTCGTCGCCACCTGCACGGCGATCGACCGCAGCCCCAACATGGCGGCCCGGGTCGCCGCCCGGCTCGGGCTCGCCCACCCCGCCACCATGGACCTCAATGTGGTGTGCGCCGGTTTCACCCACGCCCTCGCCACCGCCGACCACACCATCCGGGCCGGGGCGGCCACCGCGGCCCTGGTGATCGGCGCGGACAAGTTCAGCGCGGCCACCGACTGGACCGACCGCTCCACCTGCGTCCTGACCGGCGACGGCGCGGGCGCGGCCGTGGTGGTGGCCGCCGAGCGGCCGGGCGTCGGCCCGGTGGTGTGGGGCTCGGTCCCGGAGATGGGCGGCGCGGTCCGTATCGAGGGCACACCGCCCCGCTTCGCGCAGGAGGGCCAGACCGTTTACCGCTGGGCCACCACCCATCTGCCGCCGATCGCGCGGAAGGTGTGCGAACGGGCCGGGACCTCCCCGGAGGAGCTGGCCGGTGTCGTGCTGCACCAGGCCAATCTGCGGATCATCGAGCCGGTCGCCCAGAAGCTGGGCGCGGTCAACGCGGTGATCGCCCGCGATGTGGTGGAGTCCGGCAACACCTCGGCGGCCAGCATTCCGCTCGCCCTCTCCAAGCTGGTCGAGCGCGGGGAGGTGGCCTCCGGCGCCCCGGTGCTGCTCTTCGGCTTCGGCGGCAATCTGTCGTACGCCGGCCAGGTCATCCACTGCCCCTGACGGCCGCGTCCGCCACGGCCTCCGACGGCGCCCCGACCGCCCCGCCAGGACGTCCGATTCGTTCAAGACGGGCCGTCGGCCCGCTGCCTACGCTGCCCGTATGACAGCACGATTCAACGCCATCGGCCTGGTCGTCGCCGACCTGGCCACCTCCCTCGCCTTCTACCGCCGCCTCGGCCTCGACATCCCGGCCGAGGCCGACGCCCAGCCGCACGCCGAGGCCGCCCTGCCCGGCGGGGCGCGGCTGATGTGGGACACCGTCGAGACGGTGCGCTCCTTCGACCCGGAATGGACGCCGCCGAGCGGTTCCCACCAGGTGGCACTGGCCTTCGCCTGCGACAGCCCGGCCGATGTGGACAAGACCTACCAGGACCTCGTGGGGGCGGGCGTGCGCGGCAAGAAGGAGCCGTGGGACGCGCCGTGGGGCCAGCGCTACGCGACGGTCCTCGACCCCGACGGCAACAGCCTGGACCTCTTCGCGCCGCTACCCTCCTGACCCCTGGACCTCTTCGCGCCGCTACCCTCCTGACCCCTGGACCTCTTCGCGCCGCTACCCTCCTGACCCCTGGAGCAGACGGCCCAGGGGGACGCCGGTCAGGGCCCTGACCTCGCGGGCGAGATGTGCCTGGTCGGCGTAGCCCGCCGTGGCCGCGACCTCCGCGAAGGGGACGCCGGTGCGCGCCAGGTCCAGAGCCCGGTTCAGCCGCAGCACGCGGCCCAGCGTCTTGGCGCCGTAGCCGAACGCGGCGAGGGACCGGCGGTGCAGCTGCCGCTCCCCCAGCCCCACGGCGGCGGCGATCCCGGCCACGCCCGTCCCGCGCGAGACGCCGGCGACGATGGCGGCGAGCACGGGATCGGGCGGTTCCGCCGTCCGCAGGCGGCCCAGGGCGGCGTCCTCCAGCAGACGGCCCTGGGCCGCCTGCCGCGCGGCCGTCCGCTCGGCTTCGGCCGTCCGCTGCGCTTCGGCGATCCGCTCGGCGTCGGCGATCCGCTCCGCTTCGGCGATCCGCTCGGCGTCGGCGATCCGCTCGGCCAGCCGCCGGACCTCCGCACCCGGCCAGAGCGCGGCCAACGGCACGAGCTGATCGCGGAGTTCATGCGCCGGTACGCCGAGCACGGCGGGGCCCTGACCTGGGGCGAAGCGCAGACCCACGGCGCGGGTGCCGGGCGGGCCGGGGGCGAGACGGGCGCGGGTGTCCGGCCCGGCGACCAGCAGCTCGCCGTCGGGTCCCGCCTCTCTCCAGATCAGATCCGTGCAGCCGTCCGGGAGCACCCGCTGCGGCCCGGTGCCGGCCGTACGGGTCCACACCGCGGCGCCGCGGCCGATCAGCGCCCTTCGCTCGCGGTACGTGCACTCCCGGTCTTCGCGTTCCCGGTTCTCGCGCTCCCGGTGCTCGCTCAAGGGACTTCGCGCAGATACATCGCACCGCACGAATGACAGAAGGGCCCCGAGTCACCCGTGGCCCACAGATCGGCGGCCTGGGTCTCGGCGTCCGGGGCCAGCTCCCGCCCGCACATCGCGGTCGTTCCGTTGCCGCGGACCATGTGCCAGATCTTGACGGGCGCGCCCGCGACCCGACCGGAGCTGCCCTCCTCGTATTCGGCGCGCATCTCGTGCAGCATGGCGGTACACCTCCTGCTCACCACCACTACTCTCCATGCTCCCGCCATGCCAGGCCGAGCGCCACCTCTGCCGCCACGCCCGCCGCCGCTAGAAGACGGACCAGCCGGTCAGCGTGGTGAAGTGGTCCAGGGCGGCCACTCCGGCCACCGAGTTGCCCCGGGCGTCCAGGCCGGGGCTCCAGACGCACAGCGTGCAGCGGCCGGGGACCACCGCGACGATGCCGCCACCGACGCCGCTCTTGCCGGGCAGCCCCACGCGGTAGGCGAAGTCGCCCGCCGCGTCGTACGTACCGCAGGTGAGCATGACCGCGTTGACCCGCTTCGCCTCGCTCTGCGACAGCAGCCGCGAGCCGTCCGCGCGCAGCCCGTGGCGGGCCAGGAAGCCCCCGGCCAGGGCCAGGTCGCGGCAGCTCATCTCGATCGAGCACTGCCAGAAGTAGTGCTCCAGGACGGTCGGCACGGGGTTGTGGAGGTTGCCGTAGCTCGCCATGAAGTGGGCGACGGCGGCATTACGGTCACCATGGGCGGACTCGGAGACGGCGACCTCCTGGTCGAAGGCGAGGTCCGGATTGCCGCTCTCGGCACGCAGGAAGTCCAGCATGGTGGTGCTGGCGTCGCCGGTAAGGGTCTGCAGTCGGTCGGTGACGACCAGCGCCCCGGCGTTGATGAACGGATTGCGCGGGATGCCGTTCTCGTACTCGAGCTGCACCAGGGAGTTGAAGGGGTTGCCCGAGGGCTCCCGGCCGACCCGCCGCCACAGCTTCTCGCCGTCGTCGGCGAGGACGAGCGCGAGGCTGAACGCCTTGGAGATGGACTGCACCGAGAAGGGCCGCTCCCAGTCGCCGACCCCGGTGACATGGCCGTCCACGTCGGCGAGGGCGATCCCGAAGCGGTCCGCGTCCACCGAGGCGAGCGCCGGGATGTACTGCGCCACCCGGCCCCGGCCGATCTGCGGTTTCACAAGGGCCGCGACCTCGTCCAGCACTGCCTGGTAGTCCATGGTGCGGTGCGTCTCCCGGTGCGATGTGGAACGGATGGACCGGCTCGCACGATAACGCGCCCCCCACCACTCATCACCCCATGTGTTTATGTGCGTGCGATGGGTAAGCAAGCGGGTGAACGAGGCGGGCCGCGACCGGGGCCCGCCGTACGAGCGGAACGGAGGCGGTCATGGCCTCACCCATGTCCGCGGGGGACTTCCTGGCGGCGCTGACGGACGAGGGCGTGCGGGTGACGCAGGTCGGCGACTGGCGGGACCACAACAGAAACCACAAGGGCCCGTGGGGCCCGGTGCACGGGGTGATGATCCACCACACCGTCACCTCCGGCACCGAGCAGACGGTGGAGATCTGCCGGGACGGCTTCGAGGGGCTGCCCGGCCCGCTGTGCCACGGCGTGATCGCCAAGGACGGCGGGGTCCATCTGGTCGGCTACGGCCGCGCCAACCACGCCGGTCTCGGCGACGACGACGTCCTGCGGGCGGTGATCGCCGAGCGGGCCCTGCCGCCCGACAACGAGGCGAACACCGACGGCAACCGCGCCTTCTACGGCTTCGAATGCGAGAACCTGGGCGACGGCGAGGACCCGTGGCCCGAGGCCCAGCTCGACGCGATCGCGCGGGCCGCGGCGGCCGTGTGCCGCCATCACGGCTGGACCGAGCGCTCGGTGATCGGCCACCTCGAATGGCAGCCGGGCAAGGTGGATCCGCGCGGCTTCACCATGGCCGCGATGCGCGACCGGATCCACGAGCGGCTCAAGTAGCACCTCGCCCGGCGCCGCGGGCGGTGGGCGGCCGCGGAGGGGCGGTGGGCCTCAGGCCCCCTCCTCCGCGGCCCCCTCCCGGTAGAGCGCCGCCTCCTCCAGGTCCAGCCGCCGCAGCAGCGACCGCAGCATCTCCTCGTCGATTCGCCGGGCGTCCCGCAGGCCCACGAACACCTTCCGCTCGGCCTCGATCATCTCCCGGGACAGCCTCCGATAGGTGTCGTCCGCCGATTCGCCGGTCACCTCGTTGACCGCCCCGAGCCGCTCCCATACGGCGTTGCGGCGCTGTTCCAGCACCGTGCGCAGCCGGTCGGCCAGCGGCGGCGGCAGGGCGTTGCGCTCATCGTCGAGCAGCTCCCCCAGGCGGCTCTCGGCCGCCAGTGACGCCTGGTTCTGCGCCTGTGCCTCGGCGAGCGTCTCGGCCCGTGGATCGCGGCCCGGCAGCCCGAGCAGCCGGATCAGGGACGGCAGGGTGAGCCCATGGACGACCAGGGTGCCGATGACGGTCGTGAAGGTCAGGAAGAGGATCAGGTTGCGGGCCGGGAAGGGTTCCCCGCCGTGCATGGTCTGCGGGATCGAGAAGGCGATGGCCAGCGAGACCACCCCGCGCATCCCGGCCCAGCCGATGACGACCGGCGCGGTCCAGTTGGTGCCGGGCTCGCGCTCGCGGATCCCGGGGAAGAGCATGCGCGGCACGAAGGTCGACGGGAAGACCCAGATGTAGCGGGCGGCCACCACGGCCAGGAAGACCACGGCCGCGTACCAGGCGGCCTCGCCCGCCCCGTACTCCCCCAGGCCGCCCACCACGACCCGCAGTTGCAGCCCGATCAGCGCGAACACCGCCGACTCCAGCACGAAGTCGATCATGCGCCAGACCGCGGCCTCCTGGAGCCGGGTCGCGAAGTCGACCTGCCAGGAGTGGTGTCCGAGGTAGAGCCCGACCACCACGACGGCCAGCACACCCGACGCCTCGAACTGCTCGGCGACGGCGTAGGCCACGAAGGGGATGAGCAGCGAGAGGGTGTTCTGCAGCAGCGGGTCCCGCATCCGGATGCGCAGCCAGTGCAGCGGCACCATCAGGATCAGACCGACCACGACGCCGCCCACGGCCGCGAAGGCGAACTCCCGCACGCCCTCGGCCCAGCTGACGCCCTCCCCCACCGCCGCGGCCAGCGCCACCCGGTAGGCGGTGATCGCGGTCGCGTCGTTGAACAGGGACTCGCCCTGCAGGAGCGTGGTGAGCCGGGAGGGCAGCCCGATCCGGCGGGCGATGGCGGTGGCGGCCACGGCGTCCGGCGGCGCGACCACCGCGCCCAGCACCAGGGCGGGGGCCAGCGGCAGCCCCGGGATCAGCAGATGGGCGACCACGCCGACCGCGACCGTGGCGAAGAGCACATACCCGACCGAGAGCAGCGCGATCGGCCGCAGATTGGCCCGCAGATCCAGATACGAGCTGTCCAGCGCGGCGCTGTGCAGCAGCGGCGGCAGCACCAGGGGCAGCACGATATGCGGGTCCAGGGTGTAGTCGGGCACCCCCGGGACGTACGAGCCGACGAGCCCGACCACGACCAGCAACAGCGGCGCGGGCACCGGGGTCCTGCGGGCCGCGCCGGCGACCACCGCGCTGCCCGCGACCAGCATCAACAACGGCAATACGTCCATCGACCGACCCGTCCCCGCCGGTCGTGCCGACGGTCGTCCATGCCATCCGCCCACGCGGCGCTTTAGTCTGGCAATCATGAGCGAGTGCCTGCATGTTCCCGCACTACCGCGCCCCGAGCCGGAGCCGCGGTCCGACACCTGTCCCGAATGCCTGGCAGTCGGCAGCCACCCCGTCCAGCTGCGGAAGTGTCTGGTGTGCGGTGACGTGGGCTGCTGCGACTCCTCGCCGTACCAGCACGCGACCCGGCACTTCGAGGAGACCGGTCATCCGGTGATGCGCAGCTTCGAGGAGGGCGAGGAGTGGCACTGGTGCTATGTGGATCAGCTCATCGTGTAGGCCCGGCCCCGCGAACGCCCTGGTCTTGGCGTTTTCCGCGCATTGTGGGAGATCGACCTCCGCGTTTGTCGGCCCGGGCCGCTAGCCTTCACCACATGATCCGATCAGCGAGGCCGTCCGACGTTCCGGCGATCCATGCGATGATCCGCGAGCTGGCGGACTACGAGCGGGCTCCGCAGGAGGCGAAGGCCACCGAGGAGCAGCTGCGCGAGGCGCTCTTCGGGGCGCATCCCGCGGTGTTCGCGCTGATCGCCGAGGAGACCGGCGGCGCCGGAGAGCCCGGCGGGCCGGTGGGGTTCGCCCTGTGGTTCCGTAACTTCTCCACCTGGACAGGCACCCATGGCGTGTATCTGGAGGACCTGTACGTCACCCCGCGCGCCCGCGGGGGTGGCCACGGCAAGGCGCTGCTCGCCGAGCTGGCGCGGATCTGCGTGGAGCGGGGCTATGCCCGTTTCGAATGGTCGGTGCTCGACTGGAACGAGCCCGCGATCGGCTTCTACACCGCGCTCGGCGCGGAGCCGATGGACGAATGGACGGTGCGCAGGCTCTCGGGAGAGCCCCTGCGAAAGCTGGCCGCTCAGGCCATGGGCACCGCCGTGACCAGCGATTCCCTGAGTGAGGCGACATCTCTTTCGAATTGAGACCGCAAACCCTCTAGCCACGCTGCGTACTCATGTGCTTACTATGAGTGATATCGCGGCTCTGTGGGCCGGGGTTCACCCGTGATGGGTGCCGTGCTTCGTCCGGGCGACACCGAACCGCAGATCGCGATAGCGTCGCAGCCAAAGTACATACAGCGCCGGTCCGTCCACCCCCCACCATAAGGGTTCGGGGCCGACGCTCCAATCAGCTCAGCTCAATCAGCTTGTGTCACCTTGGAGGTGAGGGTGTCCCAGATCGCAGGCGAGCCCGGGACCCAGGACTTCGTGGAAGTCCGGCTGCCCGCTGCGGGTGCCTATCTGTCGGTGCTGCGTACGGCGACCGCCGGCCTCGCAGCCCGCTTGGACTTCACCCTCGACGAAATCGAGGATCTGCGTATCGCCGTGGACGAGGCATGCGCGATCCTGTTGCAGCAAGCCGTGTCCGGCAGTGTGCTGAGCTGCGTCTTCCGCTTGATCGACGACGCACTGCAGGTCACCGTCTCGGCTCCCACCACTGACGGCCGCGCCCCCGAGCGCGACACCTTCGCCTGGACGGTGCTCTCCGCACTGGCGGGCAAGGTGGACTCGACCGTGGCCGAGGACCGAACGGTCAGCATCAGCCTGTACAAGGAGCGCGGCGCCGGCCCCGGACAGCCGTGACGGAAAAAGGGGGCTCCGTGAGCACTGCATCATCGCGGGGAGTGGGTACCCCGGCCATCCCGCACCCGCCGGCCCGGCCGCATCCCGCGGACTCGGAGGCGGCAGGAGACCGACCAGAGCGGGCGGACCACATGGATCAGCACGAACAGGTGCATCAGCAGCACGATCCACATGACCGGAGCGGCGCGCGGGCGATGTTCCTCGAGCTGCGCGAGCTGCCGGAAGGCTCCACCGAGCGGGCCGAGCTGCGCAACAACCTCGTGCGTATGCATCTGCCGTTGGTGGAGCACCTGGCCCGGCGCTTCCGCAACCGCGGTGAGCCGCTGGACGACCTCACCCAGGTCGCCACCATCGGGCTCATCAAATCCGTGGACCGGTTCGACCCGGACCGCGGGGTGGAGTTCTCGACCTATGCGACACCCACGGTCGTCGGCGAGATCAAGCGCCACTTCCGCGACAAGGGCTGGGCGGTGCGGGTGCCGCGCCGGCTGCAGGAGCTGCGGCTCTCGCTCACCACGGCCACCGCGGAGCTCTCCCAGCGCCATGGCCGCGCTCCGACCGTCCATGAGCTGGCCCAGCATCTGTCCATCTCCGAGGAGGAGGTGCTGGAGGGGCTGGAGTCCGCCAATGCCTACAGCACCCTGTCCCTTGACGTACCGGACACGGACGACGAGTCCCCGGCGGTCGCCGACACCCTCGGCGCGGAGGACGAGGCGCTGGAAGGCGTCGAGTACCGCGAATCGCTCAAACCGCTGCTGGAGGATCTGCCGCCGCGCGAGAAGAAGATCCTGCTGCTGCGCTTCTTCGGCAATATGACGCAGTCGCAGATCGCGCAGGAGGTCGGCATCTCCCAGATGCATGTCTCCCGGCTGCTGGCCCGCACACTCGCGCAGTTGCGCGACAAGTTGCTGGTCGAGGAGTAGCGAGCGCGCGGCGGGGCGCCCCGTGATTCTTTCCCCTCCCCGCCCCTTCCCGCAGCATCGATACGCGGCTCCGCCGCGTGGCAAGGGCTTCGCCCCTGGACCCCGGGTCTGGGGCGGAGCCCCGCCTTCCAGCCCCTCCGGCGCTTGAGGAGCGGGGGCTGGGGCGGAGCCCCAGTTGAGGGAAGGGGCGGGGAGGGGAGTAGCCCGCCGCAGGCGCCAAGTCCCGTAGGGCACGCTTCGAGGGTGAAACCGGCTAGGCGTCGCGGGGGCCGATGCCGAGGGCCTCGGTCGCCGTCGGGTTGATCAGCAGCGCCATGACGGCGAGGGCCGCGATGGCGGTGGCCACCCCGCCGGCGATCAGCCCGCCGCCGTTCTGCACCAGCGTCCAGGCCACCGGCAGCGCCATCAGCTGGGTGATCATCGCGGGGCCGCGGCTCCAGCGGCGCCGCAGCCACAGCCCGCGGGCCGCCAGCAGCGGCAGCAGGGCCAGCGCGACCACGGTGACCCCGAGCATCTCCGCCTGCTGAGGGCTCTCCGGGTCACCGGTCAGCCCCATGATCAGTACGTAGACGCCGAAGCCCAGCAGCACCACGCCCTCCGCGGCGGCCAGCACCGCGGCGACGGTCAGCCGGGTGGGGCGGGGCCCGGTGGGCGCGGCGTCGGCGGCAGCGGCGCCGGTCGCCTTGGCGGCGGCCCCGGCCTCCGGCCGGGTCGTGGCCTGCTGCGCCGCGGCCTTCCGCTCGGTCGCCTTCCGCGCCGTGGCCCTCTGCGCCTTCTTCGCGGTAGCGGACTTCTTACTGCTCACCCCCGCAGCCTAGCCGCCTCAAGGCCGCCCGGACCCTACCCCCCTCGGGCCGGTCGGTCCGGATAGGTAGGCTGGCGCGCATGCGCGCGCTTCTTGTGGTCAACCCGGCAGCAACCACCACCAGTGCCCGCACTCGGGATGTTCTGTTCCACGCACTGGCCAGCGATCTGAAGCTGGACGTGGTGACCACCGAGTACCGGGGCCATGCGCGCGATCTGGCCCGGCGGGCGGTCGACGGCGGCACGCATGAACTGGTCGTGGCCCTCGGCGGCGACGGCACCGTCAACGAGGTCGTCAACGGACTGCTCCACCACGGCCCCGCCCCGCGCGAGCTGCCCCGGCTCGCGGTCGTCCCGGGCGGCTCCACCAATGTCTTCGCCCGCGCGCTCGGGCTGCCCAATGACGCCGTCGAGGCGACCGGTGCCCTGCTGGACGCGCTGCGGGACGGCACCGAGCGCACCGTGGGCCTCGGGCTCGCGGCCGGCACCCCCGGCACTCCGGACGAGTCCGTCCCGGCCCGCTGGTTCACCTTCTGCGCCGGGCTCGGCTTCGACGCGAGCGTCATCGGCCGGGTCGAGCAGCAGCGCGAGCGCGGCAAGCGGTCCACCCACGCGCTCTATATACGGCAGATGGTGCGGCAGTTCATCGGGGAGCCGCATCGGCGGCAGGGCGCCATCACCATTCGGCGGCCGGGCCAGGACCCGATCGAGGGGCTGGCGCTGTCGATAGTCTGCAACACCTCCCCGTGGACGTTTCTGGGCAACCGTCCGGTCTACGCGTCCCCCAGGCGTCCTTCGACACCGCCCTCGACGTGCTGGGACTCACCAAACTGTCGACGTCGGCGGTGACCCGCTACGCGACCCAGCTGCTGATGTCGACGCCCGAGCGCGGCCCGCGCGGCAAGCATGTGGTGGGGCTCCACGACGTGGAGGACTTCACCTTGCAATCCCAGGCGCCACTGCCGTTCCAGATGGACGGTGACCATCTGGGACTGCGTAAGAGCGTGACGTTCACAGGCGTACGCCGTGCACTGCGTGTGATTGTGTGAGTGAGAGCGCAAAAAGTCCTTCCACTCGAACGTTTAGGCTGGCCTCCACCCACCGGAAGTACGGCTGTGACCGAGTCGACACCAAGGAATCAAAAAAAACTTTCCGGAAGGGGTTGTATCCGCCGCCGAGGTTTGCGAGTCTCTTCTTGGCGATCGGGACGGCCTCCAGAAGGCCCCCTTGAGAGCCCGAACCCCCACCTCATTCCACGGGACTGCACCAGCCCCAACTGGTCGGCGTCCCTACCCTTGCGGGGGGATTCGTGAAAGCGTTCACATTCACAAGCAACGAGCCCGCAATACGAGGAGATGGAGCAGCCATGGACTGGCGTCACAACGCCGTTTGCCGCGAGGAAGACCCCGAGCTGTTCTTCCCCATCGGCAACACCGGTCCTGCGCTGCTGCAGATCGAGGAAGCCAAGGCCGTCTGCCGCCGCTGCCCCGTCATGGAGCAGTGCCTGCAGTGGGCGCTTGAGTCCGGCCAGGACTCCGGCGTCTGGGGTGGCATGAGCGAAGACGAGCGCCGCGCCATGAAGCGCCGTGCCGCTCGCAACCGGGCACGCAACGCCAGCGCCTGAAGCCCGCACCCCGTGGCCCCCGAGCCGCAGCGCGTAGTACCCCCGATGCGCACAGCAAATTGAGCTTTGAGCCCCGGACCAGATGGGTCCGGGGCTCAGTGCTTTCCGGGTACGGGGCTGTGCCCGTCCGGCAGTTGTAGAAGTGTGGCCGACGCCTCAGTGCTTCTCGGCTCGCTTCAGTGCTTCTCGGCTCGCACCGGAAAGTCCAGTACCACACGGGTGCCGCGCTCCGGTGCGGGCACCATGTCGAACGTCCCGCCCAGCTCCCCCTCCACCAGGGTGCGGACGATCTGCAGACCCAGGTTTCCGGCCCGCTGGGGGTCGAACCCCTCGGGCAGTCCGCGCCCGTCGTCCTGGACGGTCACCACCAGCCGGCTCTCCTCACCGGCGTCACCGCGCACCGCCGAGACCTCGACCGTGCCCTGCTCCCCCGGTCCGAAGCCGTGCTCCAGCGCGTTCTGCAGCACCTCGGTCAGGACCATGGACAGCGGGGTGGCGACCTCGGCCTCGAGAATGCCGAAGCGCCCGGTGCGGCGACCGGTCACCTTTCCGGGCGATATCTCGGCCACCATGGCCAGCACCCGATCGGCTATATCGTCGAACTCGACCCGCTCATCGAGGTTCTGGGAGAGGGTTTCATGCACGATCGCGATCGAGCCGACCCTGCGCACCGCCTCGTTGAGCGCCTCCCGCCCCTGCGCCGAGTCCATCCGGCGGGCCTGCAGCCGCAACAGGGCGGCCACCGTCTGGAGGTTGTTCTTCACCCGGTGGTGGATCTCCCGGATGGTGGCGTCCTTGGTGATCAACTCGCGCTCGCGGCGACGCAGTTCGGTGACGTCCCTCAGCAGCACCAGCGAGCCGATGTGCAGCCCCTTGGGCTTGAGCGGAATGGCCCGGAGCTGGATGACCCCATCGCCGCCCTCGACCTCGAACTCCCGGGGCGCCCAGCCGCTGGCCAGCTTGACCAGCGCCTCGTCCACCGGGCCGCGCACCGGGGCGAGTTCGGCGGTGGTCTTGCCCAGATGGTGGCCGACGAGGTCGGCGGCGAGCCCGAGGCGGTGGTAGGCCGAGAGCGCGTTGGGGCTCGCGTACTGGACCACCCCGTCCGCGTCGAGCCGGATCAGCCCGTCACCGGCACGCGGTGACGCGTCCATGTCGACCTGCTGATTGGGGAAGGGAAACGATCCGGCGGCGATCATCTGGGCCAGGTCGGACGCGCTCTGGAGATAGGTGAGCTCCAGCCGGCTGGGGGTCCGTACGGTCAGCAGATTGGTGTTCCGCGCGATCACCCCGAGGACCCGGCTCTCCCGCCGGACCGGGATGGACTCCACCCGGACCGGCACCTCCTCGCGCCACTCGGGGTCACCCTCCCGGACGATCCGCCCCTCGTCGAGGGCGGCGTCGAGCATCGGACGGCGGCCTCGGGGAACGAGATGGCCGACCATGTCGTCCTGATAGGAGGTGGGCCCGGTGTTCGGCCGCATCTGGGCCACGGAGACATACCGGGTGCCGTCGCTGGTGGGGACCCACAGCACCAGATCGGCGAACGAGAGGTCGGAGAGGAGCTGCCACTCCGAGACCAGCAGATGGAGCCACTCGAGGTCGGAGTCGTCGAGTGCGGTGTGCTGGCGGACGAGGTCGTTCATGGAGGGCACATGGCGAGCCTACCCTCACCGGTGGATTAGCCTATTCGCGCATAAGCATGGACAGACAGCAGTGGTCTAGTCCAGAATATCGAGCACTGCGATCTTCCGCTCTCCCCGCACAGGAGGGCGGATCGAGGAGCCCGGAGCGCTCTGCCCTGACCGCCCGGGGTCCTCAGGTCGGCCGCTCGGCCGATGCAACTCCGGGCTGCGGTGCCGGGTGGGTTGAGGGTCCCGCCCTGGCGCCGCGGCCCGCGGGTGTCCCACCCGTCGTGCTCAAGGCTCCCGAGCACCCGTCGTACTCAGGCTCCCGCGCCTCCTCGAAGGCCGCGGGAGCCTTCTCCGTGCCCCAAGCAGTACGCCAGGCCGTACGCCTCAGCGGGTCTCCGTCACCTTCGCCAGCGCCCTGGGCGCGTCCGGGTCCTGGCCGCGCGCGATCGTGACCTCGTACGCCAGCATCTGCAGCGGGAGGATCTCCAGGATCGGCTGAAGCTCCTCGGCGACCCCATCCGTCGGCAGGGCGAACCCGGCCGAGGCCCGCTCCACCTCCGACGCGCTGCCGATGACGACGAGGTCGGCGCCCCGGCCGCGCAGCCGCTCCAGGACCGGCTGCAGCGCCTGGCCGCCCTTGCCCTCGGTGACGATCGCGATCACCGGCGAGATGTTGTCGACCATGGCGAGCGGACCGTGCAGCAGATCGGCGCCGGAGTAGGAGAGCGCCGGGATGTAGCTGGTCTCCATCAGCTTCAGGGCGGCTTCCTTGGCGGTCGGATAGCCGTAGCCCCGGGAGGTGAGGACCATCCGCTCGGCGAAGCGGTAGCGCGCCGCGAGCTGCCGGACCTCGTCCTGGCGGTCGAGGATCTGCTGGGCGAGGTCGGGCAGCACCTTGGCGGCCGCGCCGTCGCCGCCGCGCAGCCCCTCCACGAAGAGGTAGAGGGCGAGGAGTTCGGCGGTGTAGGTCTTGGTCGCGGGGAGCGCCTTCTCCGGCCCGGCCAGGACGTCGATGTGGAATTCGGAGACGGCCGCGAGCGGCGAGTCGGCGTTGTTGGTGACCGCCAGGGTGATCGCACCGGCCGCGCGGGCGGCCTCGGTGGAGGCGACCAGGTCCGGGGAGCCGCCGGACTGGCTGACGGTGATCACCAGCACATCGGTGAGGTCCGGCTGGGCGCCGTACGCGGTGGTGGTGGACATGGAGGTCAGACCGCACGGCTTGCCGAGCAGCACCTCGAGCAGGTACTTGGCGTACAGCGCGGCGTTGTCCGAGGTGCCCCGGGCGGTGAGGAGGACGAAGCGCGGGTTGCGGGCGGCGATCCGCTCCGCGACCTCGCGGATCCTCGGGGCGCCCTGGTCGAGGATGCGGCGCAGCACGGCGGGCTGCTCGGCCATCTCGCCGGACATGATCCGGCCCGGCTGGTCGCTGCGCTGGGCCGTCGTCGTGGCGGACATGCTGGGTGCCTCCAGGTGGCTCTGTGCCGGCTGTGCTCGGTGGAGCTGGGGATCAGTCCCCCGGGTGGTCACCGGCGCCGATGCCGACGATCACCTCGGCCGCCGCCCGTCCACACACCCGGGCGGCGCCGTGGGTCGCGATGTGCAGCGCTCCGGCGGGCGGCGCCTGGGGCACGCCCATCTCGACGACGACCGTCTCCGGCCGGGCGGCGAGCAGGGCGTCCAGCGCGTCGGCCATCCAGGGGTGCCGGTGGACATCGCGGACCACAGCGACGATCCTACGGTCCGCCGCGGTGTCGAGCATATTTTCGATCAGCGCGGGGACGCCCCCGGCCTCCGCGTCCTGCCACCCGTAGGTGGCGGTCCCAGTGCCGGGGCGCAGCCGGGCCAGTTCGGCGCCGACGCCCCAGGGAGTCTCCTCGCCGACCGCGATGTTGGCGACCGGGGTGAAGGCGGCGACGTAGGCGGGCCCGGTCACCGGCTCGTACGACAGCCCGGCCGGGGTGACTCTGAGCGCCCGGCGCGCGGCGGCGAGCCCCACCCCGTCGGCGGGCTCGATGCCATGCGCCGCGCGCGGTCCGGCGAAGTGCCGCGTCCACTCCCCAGGGCGCGCACCCGCGCGGCCGCCTCGGCCAGCCGTTCCTCCGCCAGCCGTCCCTCGATGACGGCCGTGACCAGCGCGTCGCGCAGCCGCAGCACGGTGTCCTCGTCGGCGAGTCCGCCGCCCACGCAGATGGCGTCGGCGCCCGCGGCGATCGCCATGACGCTGCCGTGCTCGATGCCGTACGCGTCGGCGATGGCCCGCATCTCCATGCCGTCGGTGACGATCAGTCCGTCGAAGCCGAGGCCGCCGTCGGCCACGGGCCGGCGCAGCAGGCCGTGCAGCGCGGCGGGGCTGAGGGTGGCGGGCAGGTCGGGGTCGAGCACGGGCAGCAGGATGTGCGCGCTCATCACGGCCTTGGTCCCGGCGGTGACGGCGGCGCGGAAGGGCACCAGTTCGCGGGCGATCAGGGTGTCGAGCCCGGCGTCGATGCGCGGCAGGGCGTGGTGGGAGTCGACGGCGGTGTCGCCGTGGCCGGGGAAGTGCTTGGTGCAGGCGGCGACCCCGGCGCTCTGCAGGCCCTCGATGTACGCGGCGGTGTGCCGGGCGACGAGCCCGGGTTCGGCGCCGAAGGAGCGCACGCCGATGACCGGGTTGTCGGGGTTGGAGTTGACGTCGGCGGAGGGCGCCCAGTTGAGGTTGACGCCGCACTCCGCGAGGCGGCGGCCCAGCTCGCGGGCGACGGCCCGGGTCAGCTCCGGGTCGTCGACGGCCCCGAGTGCCAGGTTGCCGGGGAAGGAGGAGCCGGCGCGCACCTCGAGCCGGGTGACGTCGCCGCCCTCCTCGTCGATGGCCACCAGGACGTCGTCACGCTCGGCGCGCAGCTCGGCGGTGAGCGCCGCGAGCTGCTCGGGCGAGGTGATGTTCCGGCCGAAGAGGCCGACGGAGGCGAGCCCCTCGCCGAGCCGCCGCAGCAGCCAGTCGGGGGCGGTGGTGCCGGTGAAGCCTGGCTGCAGAACGGTGAGAGCGTCGCGGGTGAGGGTGGCGGAGTCATGCGCGAGGGTCGTCATAAACCGGGATCATCCCTTCACAGCGCCGGAAGTGAGCCCACCGACCGCCTTGCGTTGCAGAAACAGGAAGAGAACCAGGATCGGGATGGCGAACAGCGAGGCCGCCGCCATGGTGGCACCCCAGTCGTCGCCGAAGGCGGTCTGGAAGCTGGACAGCCACAGCGGAAGCGTCTGGGCCTCCGGGTCCTTGTTCAGGATGAGGACGAGCGGGAATTCGTTCCAGGCCGTGATGAAGCCGAAGAGCGAGGTGGCCATCAGGCCGGGCGCCAGCAGCGGAAAGATCACCCGGACGAACGCCTGCGGACGGGTGCAGCCGTCGACCATCGCCGACTCCTCCAGCTCCTTGGGGATCGCGGCCACGTAGGCGCGGAGCGTGAGGATCGTGAAGGGCAGCACCATGACCATGTAGAACAGGGTCAGCGGAAGCAGGCTGTTCAGCATGTCGCCGTCGCGGACGAGCATGTAGATGGCGATGACCAGGACTTCCCAGGGCGCCATCTGCGCGATCATGAAGGTCACCAGGAAGCCGCGGCGCCCCTTGAACCGCATCCGGGCCAGGGAGAACGCCGCGAGCAGCGCGATCACCAGCGAGAGGGCGACCGCCGAGAGGGTCACGGTGAGCGAGTTGCCCACCAGCGTCCAGAAGTTCTTGGCGTCCAGGGCCTTCTGGAAGTGGTCCAGGGTGGCACTGGTCGGGAACCACACCGGGTCCTCGGAGATGACGTCCGAGGTCGGCTTGAAGGCCGTGGTGAACATCCAGTAGACGGGGAACGCGAAGCCGATGAAGAGCACGACGGCGGTCGCGTTGGGCCACAGCCGGGCGAGCGGCGAGCGCTTCACAGCTCGTCCTCCTCTTGCCTGAGCACGATCCGGAGGTAGTAGGAGGTCAGCGCCAGCAGGACGGCGATGGTCAGCAGCGAGATCGCGGCGCCCATGCCGTAGTGCTGATTGCCCACGCCCTCGATGAAGGCGTAGACGGGGAGGGTTTCGGTGAGCCGGTCCGGGCCGCCCTCGTTGATCGCGAAGACCTGGGTGAACGCCTTGAAGACCCAGATGACTTCGAGGAACGTCGTGGCCAGCAGAAACGGCTTGAGGAAGGGGAACGTCACCGAGGTGAAGCTCTTCCAGGTGCCGGCGCCGTCGAGCGCGGCCGCCTCGTAGAGCTCGCCGGGGATGGTGGTGGTCGCGGCGTAGAGGTTGATCGCCACGAAGGGGATCGACTGCCAGACGATCAGCAGGGTGATGATGAAGAAGGTGGAGAACTGGCTGCCGGTCCAGTTGTAGTGCGCCATGGAGTGCCAGCCGAGCGCGTCCAGGACCCAGTTGACCACCCCGAAACGGGCGGCGAAGAGCCACTGGAAGACGGTGGTGCCGGCGATGGGCGGCATGGCCCAGGCGAGCACCAGGCCGACCGAGAGCAGCAGCCGCATCTTGCTGCCGAGGCGGGCCAGCAGCAGTCCGACCAGGGTGCCGAGCAGCATGATCAGCACGACGTTGACCGCGGTGAAGATCACCGACCGGAGGGTGACCCGCCAGAAGTCCTCGCTGGTCAGCGTCTCGCGGTAGTTGTCGACGCCGTTCCACTCGGTGAGGTGCTGGATGAGCTGCCGCATATTGAGGTTCTGGAACGACAGCAGGCCGTCCTTGACCAGCGGCCAGCCCAGCAGCAGCACGGTCGCCACCAGCGCGGGCAGCAGCAGGAGGTACGGGGCGGCGCCGGTCAGCCGTCCGCGCCCGGGCGTGCCCGGGGCCGGGCGGCGGGGGCCTGGCGGCTCCCCGCTCCGGCGGACCCCGGCCGCCGCCGGGCCGGGGTCCTGGCGTTCGGTCGCTACGGACATTCGGCTCAACGCTCCTGGCTGAGGCGCTTGTTCAGCTCGCCTTCGACCGACTTGGCCGCCTCGGCCGGCGACTTACCGGTGAGCACCGCGGTCATATAGGTCTTGACCGGGTTCGGGGCGTTCTCCACCGGGGCCCATTCGGGATCAGCGGAGTGGTGCCGCCGGTCGCGGCGGCCGGTGCGGCCGCCAGCCCGGCGGGGTTGCCCTTGAGCTGCGCCTGGAGCGACTCCTTGTTCGGGATGACACCGCCTTCCTTGGCGAGCTGTCCCTCGTAGGTGTCATTGAGCGCGATCTTCAGGAACTCCTTGGCCAGCTCCTGCTTTTCGCTGCCCGCGGCGACCGCGAGGTTGGAGCCGCCGAGGAAGACGCCCTCCGGCTTGCCGGCGGTCTCACCCGGGATGGTGAAGTAGCCGATGTCCTTCTCGATCTTCGGGTTGGCCTTGATCGCGATACCGGCTTCCCAGCCCATGCCGATGAACGCGCCGGTCTTGCCCTTGGCGAAGACCTCGCCCTGCTGCGGGGTGGCCTCGTCCTTGTCCTTGGGGGCCTTGCTGAAGGACTGGTACTGCTTGTAGATGTCCATGGCCTTGGCGACCTTGGGGTCGGCGAGGTTGGAGACCCACTTGTCGCCGTCCTTCTTGACGAGGTCGGCGCCGGTGCCGATGGTCAGCCCGTCGAAGAAGTACCAGTTCTGACCCGGGAGATAGAGCGGCTCGGCGTCCGTCTTCTTCTCGATGGTGTCGAGGTCCTTGAAGAACTCGGTACGGGTCTTGGGGGTGTCCTTGATCCCGGCCTCGGCCCAGATCTTCTTGTTGTAGAGGACGACCCGGTTGGCCGCGTACCACGGCGCCGCGTACTGCTTGCCGTCGTAGACCGCGGACTTGTTGATCGACTCCGACCAGTCGGCGCCGATCGACTTCTTCAGGTCATCCAGTTCGGCCAGTCCGCCGGTCTGCGCGTACGACGGCGTCTGGGTGTTGCCGATCTCCAGCACATCCGGCGGATCGGATTCCGAGAGCGCGGTGGTCACCTTCTGCTGAATGCCGTTCCACTGCTGGATCTCCAGCTTCAGCTTGGCGCCCGTCTTCTTCTCGAAAGCGGCCTTGACATCCTTCGTCCAGCCGTCGGGCGCGGAGCCGTCCATCGCCCAGACGGTCAGCGTCTCGCCCTTGAAACCATCCGCTCCGGCCTTGTTGTCATCGCCGTCGGACCCACAGGCCGCGACGGATACCAGCATTGCCGCGACACCCGTCGCCGCTATGAGCCCACGCTTCACAGCACTCTCCTCAGAAGGCCGGATGAGGGGTTTAATGGTCCAGACCAGTGCCCGCAGCTTGGCCTAGACCTTTTGGGGTGTCAAGGGTGTATAAGAGTCACCGGCGGCTCCGTTACCGGACCGACACTTCCCGACATCCGGACCGAGCGGATGCCCGGAGCCGGGACCGTGCCACGATGTGAGGCGCTGGATTCTTCAGGAGACCGGTGACGGCGGCAGACGCCGGTGACGGCAGTGGACCAGGAGTCGGAAGGGCGCGCGATGGAGACCGAGGGGGCAACGGCGGCAACGGCGGCCATCACCACGGCCGAGAGCGACGGCAACGGCTCCGCTGGGGCGCGTACCGCACGCGTCCCGAAGTACTACCGCCTCAAGCGCCACTTGCTGGAGATGACCGAGACCCTGCCACCCGGCACCCCGGTCCCCCGGAGCGCACCCTGGCCGCCGAGTTCGACACCTCGCGCACCACCGTGCGCCAGGCGCTGCAGGAGCTGGTCGTCGAGGGGCGCCTGGAGCGGATCCAGGGCAAGGGCACCTTCGTGGCCAAGCCCAAGGTCTCCCAGGCACTGCAACTCACCTCGTACACCGAGGACATGAAGGCCCAGGGCCTGGAGCCCACCTCCCAGCTCCTGGACATCGGCTATGTCACCGCCGACGACCGGCTCTCCGGGCTGCTGGACATCGCCGCCGGCGGGCGGGTGCTGCGCATCGAGCGGCTGCGGCTGGCCAGCGGTGAGCCGATGGCGATCGAGACCACCCATCTGTCCGCCAAGCGCTTCCCCGCGCTGCGCCGCAGCCTGGTGAAGTACACCTCCCTGTACACGGCGCTGGCCGAGGTGTACGACGTCCGCCTGGCCGAGGCCGAGGAGACCATCGAGACCTCGCTGGCCACCCCGCGCGAGGCGGGCCTCCTGGGCACCGATGTGGGGCTGCCGATGCTGATGCTCTCGCGCCATTCGCGGGGCGCGTCCGGGGAGCCGGTGGAGTGGGTGCGATCGGTCTACCGCGGGGACCGCTACAAGTTCGTGGCCCGGCTCCAGCGGCCGAACGGCTGAGCGGCGCCACGCCGGGCGCGCCGCGACCGACCCGCGCTACGGCGGGGCCGGGCCACGGCGACCTGCTTTCTTTCTCATACCGATATACGGACGGGTAGTGACGACCGCCGGGCCGGGGGCTTAGATTTCCTGCGCATTACACAAATGATCAGCTGGAACCCAGGTGATCGACTGTGACGCAGGTGATGAGCCGAGGGGACTGGAGCCCGCCGCATGTCAGACACGTCCGCTTCACCCGGCAGGAGACCGGTCGTGACGCCTACGCGCGTCGTGGCCGCTCTGTGCCTGATCGCACCCTTTGTCGGGATGCTCTGGGTCGGCTCGTACGCCAAGGTCGAGCCGACCCTCATCGGGATCCCGTTCTTCTACTGGTACCAGATGCTCTGGGTACCCATCTCGGCCGCGCTGACCTCGGTCGCCTACATCCTGGTCCGCCGGGAGAAGCGGGCGCACAAGGGGGGTGAGTCGGCATGAACGACGGAGTGAACGGCATCGCACTCGCCGTCTTCATCTTCTTCTTCGTGGTCGTCACGGCCATGGGGTTCCTGGCCGCGCGCTGGCGCCGCGCCGAGAACGCCAACAACCTCGACGAATGGGGACTGGGCGGCCGCAGCTTCGGCACCTGGATCACCTGGTTCCTGCTCGGCGGCGACCTCTACACCGCGTACACCTTCGTCGCCGTCCCGGCGGCGATCTACGCGGCGGGCGCGTCCGGCTTCTTCGCGGTCCCGTACACCATCCTGGTCTACCCACTGATCTTCACCTTCCTGCCGCGTCTGTGGTCGGTGTCCCATAAGCACGGGTATGTCACCACCTCGGACTTCGTCCGCGGCCGCTTCGGGTCCAAGGGGCTCTCGCTGGCCGTCGCGATCACCGGCATCCTCGCGACCATGCCGTACATCGCCCTCCAGCTCGTCGGCATCCAGGCGGTGCTGGACGTGATGGGCGTCGGCGGCGGGGAGAACACCAACTGGTTCATCAAGGACCTGCCGCTGCTGATCGCCTTCGGCGTCCTCGCCGCGTACACCTACTCCTCCGGGCTGCGCGCGCCCGCGCTGATCGCCTTCGTCAAGGACACCCTGATCTACATCGTCATCGCGGTGGCGATCATCTACATCCCGATCAAGCTGGGTGGCTTCGACGACATCTTCAGCGCGGCGAACGACAAGTTCACCAAGGCCGGTGCGGGCGGGCTCGCACCCCCGCGGAGGGCCAGTGGGCCTACGGCACCCTGGCCCTGGGCTCGGCGCTGGCCCTGTTCATGTATCCGCACTCGATCACCGCGACGCTCTCCAGCCGCAGCCGCGAGGTGATCCGCCGCAACACCACGATCCTGCCGCTGTACTCGCTGATGCTGGGGCTGCTGGCACTGCTCGGCTTCATGGCCATCGCCGCCGGGGTGACGGTCGAGAACGGCCAGCTCGCCATCCCCCAGCTCTTCGAGGACATGTTCCCCGACTGGTTCGCGGGCATCGCCTTCGCCGCGATCGGCATCGGCGCCCTCGTCCCGGCGGCCATCATGTCGATCGCCGCGGCGAACCTCTTCACCCGCAACATCTACAAGGACTTCCTGCGGCCGAACGCCACGCCGGAGGAGGAGACCAAGGTCTCCAAGCTGGTCTCGCTGCTGGTGAAGGTCGGCGCGCTGATCTTCGTGCTGGGCATGGACAAGACCGTCGCGATCAACTTCCAGCTCCTGGGCGGCATCTGGATCCTCCAGACCTTCCCGGCCCTGGTGGGCGGCCTGTTCACCCGCTGGTTCCACCGCTGGGCACTGCTGGCGGGCTGGGCGGTCGGCATGGTCTACGGAACGTGGAAGGCGTACGACACCCCGAGCGGCACCCAGAAGCACTTCGGCAACACCGCCGATATGCCCGCCATCGGGGAGATCGGCTACATCGGCTTCACCGCGATCGTGCTCAACGTGCTGGTGACCGTCGTGCTGACGTTTGTGCTGCGCGCGCTCAAGGCTCCCGACGGCATCGACGAGACCACCGCCGCCGACTACAAGGCGGACGCGGGCGACCCGGGCGTCCAGGTCGACCTCCCGCCGGCCACGGCGGGCTCCCCGGGCGGCCACTGACGCCTGCGGCGCTCTGCGCCTCCTGACGGCGAACGGGCCGTCGGCCCCCTTGGCGGGAGCCGACGGCCCGTTCGCCGTTTCGCCGACCCCGCCCATTTCCGCGCGTCTCAGGCGGCGATCTCGTAGGCGTCGCGGGGCGGCTGCGGTGCGAGTTCGAACCAGAGCAGCTTGCCGCTCCGCCCGAAGAGCTCGTCGGCGAGGGCGTAGCCGCCCCAGTTGTCGGCGCAGATCCGGACGATGAGCAGGCCGCGTCCGTAGGTGGCCTCGGTGTTCGCGGCGGCCTCGGCGAGGGCGCACGAGCGGTCGAAAAGGGCCGGGGGCTTGTCGAAGGGCGGCGGGATATCCGGATTGGTGTCCCACACGCTGATCCGCAGACGCCCCTCCTCCACGGCGCGGATGCGCATTTCGGCCGGACCGGTGGTATGGCGGTAGGCGTTTGTGACCACCTCACTGGTCACGAGGGTCGCGGGGTCGGTGAGGCCACCCATGCCGTGCCGGGCGAGGACCGCACAGAGGGTGGTCCGGGCGATGGCTGCGGCACGGGGGTCGTGGGGCAGGCGTAGCGAGTACGACCAGGGGTTTTCCGGCGCAGGGGTGGGCATGAAGTCTCCGGTTTGTGCGATGAGTTGTGCGGTGTCCGGGCACACACCGTAGAACCTGTGATGGCCTATATTCCATTCCAGCGACGAAATATGGGCCAAGTTGCCCTGTGTGGGTGACACGTGCACACTGTGTGCCGACCGGGAGGACAAACCATGCCGCCGAGTACCGCCCCGACGCTGCGTCAGCAACGATTGGGCGCTGAACTGCGCAAGCTACGCGACCGTGCGGGGCTGTCGACCACCGCAGCCGCCACGCTCCTCGGCGTCAACCAATCCCGCATCAGCAACATCGAGGCCGGACGGTACGCCGTAGGGGCCGACCGCGTCCGCACCATGGCGTGCAACTACACCTGCGCGGACACGCGGCTGGTCGAGGAGTTGGCCGCCATGACCGGAGGGCGCACCCGTGGCTGGTGGGAGGAGTACCGGGAGATCCTTGTCCCCGGCTTGCTCGACCTTGCCGAGCTGGAGCACCACGCCGCAGCCCTGCGCATCGCGTCGGTGGTCCACATGCCCGGCCTGCTGCAAACCACCCAGCACGCGCGCACCATCTTCAGCGAGGCCATTCCGCCCCTCGCGGGATACGAGGTGGAGCACCGGGTCTCGTTTCGCATCAAGCGGCAGGCGGTCCTCTACGGAGACCAGCCGATCCCGCTGACGGTCATCCTCCACGAGGCGGCCCTGCGCATGGGTTTCGGTGGCCCGGAGACGACTCGCGAGCAGCTCGCCCACCTCATCGAGATGAGCGAACACGACCACATCACCATCCTGGTGATCCCCTTCGGCGGTGGCACGTTCCCCGGCTCGGGCCAGCCCATCGTCTATGCGCACGGTCCGGTGCCACAGCTCGATACCGTCCAGTTGGACACGGAACACGGTTGCGAGTTCATCGACGCGGAGGCCAAGTTGGTGATGTATCGCTCGGTACTCGACCGGATGGAAAGCTGCGCCCTTGAGCCCGCGAAGTCGCGCGACCTGATCCATGGCATCACGCAGGACACCTGAGAGGGAACGCATGCGCACCCACCACTGGCGGAAGTCCTCGTACAGCTCCCAAGGGGCCAACTGCCTCTACGTCTCCGCGCCCGGCGACGCCACCATCCGGCTTCGCGAGAGCGACGAACCCGACACCATCCTCACCACCACCCCCAGCACCCTCCGCGACCTCATACGCAGCGCCAAGGCAGGGCAGCTCGACCACCTCGGCAAGGGATAGGGCGGGAACGCATGCGCACTGACGACTGGCGAAAGTCCTCGTACAGCTCCGAAGGCAACGCCTGCCTGTACGTCTCCGCACTCGACAACGCCACGATCCGGCTTCGCGAGAGCGACGAACCCGAGACCATCCTCACCACTAACCCCGGCACCCTCCGCGACCTCATACGCAGCGCCAAGGCCGGGCGACTCGACCACCTCGGCACGGCGTAAGGATCAGCGGTCGTCCGCGGCCTTCGTGGCCGCGGACCAGCCGACCAGGTCGTCCACGTAGCGCCGCATGAGGCGTTCGAGTTCGAGCAGGTCCCGGTCGCTCCACTGCTCGAAGACCGGCTGGTTGAGGCGGCTGCGGGCGGCGTCGAGCGCGTCGATGACGCGGCGGCCCTCGTCGGTGAGGACGGCTTCCTTGACTCGGCGGTCGTCGGGGCTGGGACGGCGTTCGACCAAGCCGAGTTCGGCGAGTTTGGCGACCTGGCGGCTGACGGTCGTATGGTCACGGCCCGCTCGGTCGGCGAGTTCGACCACGCCGATCGGGCCGAACCGGTGGATGCCCACGACCAGGGGGAACAGCGCACGGTCGAGCTGGATGCCCGCTTCGGCGATGAGGATCTCGTCCCGGTGCGGCTGGTTCATGATCGCGATCAGGTCGATGATCGATTCGTGCAGCCGTCGCAGCGTGACCTGCCGCCGGCGTCGTGTGGCCATGGCCCCAGAGACTACCGCCACACGGATGGGGCGCGGCCGGTGCGCGTGGTCACCACGAGCCGACGGTGTCGAGGTGGGCCTCGACGGTATGGAGATCGGCGGTGTCGGCGATGGCGGCGATGTATCCGTCGGGGCGGATGAGCACCCACTGCCCGGCCGCCAGACCGTACGCGTCGCGGAGGTGGCCCCCGGGGTCGGTCAGATCGCCGCGCGGGCCGGTGGTGTGAATGTGCAGGCCCTTGCGTGCGGCCGGGGCTGCGGTGCGGTCGCTTTCGTGGCCCAGCAGGGTCCAGTGGGGCCCCTGGAAGAGGCTGAACAGCCGGGTGCCGAGCCCTCCGGCACCGGTGACGGGCGCGTCGGGGGCGCGTTCACCGGCCAGCGGGCCCTTGTCCCGATGGGGCGTGGGGAGCGTGAGGGGCGAGTCCACATAGCCGAGGTCGAGCTGGCTGACCTCGCGGCCACGGCTGGTGTAGCGGTCCTTCGCGGCCTCCAGCAGCCGCTCGGACAGGCCGAGGACAGCCTCGGCGACCGGGCGGCGCTCCTGCTGGTAGCTGTCCAGGAGGGAAATCGGCGCTCCGTCCAGGACGGCGGCCAGCTTCCAGCCGAGGTTGTACGCGTCCTGCACGCTGGTGTTCAGGCCCTGCCCGCCCGTCGGCGGATGGACGTGGGCGGCGTCACCGGCCAGGAACACCCGGCCGACCCGATAGGTGTCGGCCAGGCGGGCGTTCATCTCGAAGACGGACGCCCACGGCACCTCTCGTACGACGATGTCGGTGCGGCCGGTGCGCTCGTGGAAGAGGGCGGTCAGGCCCGCCGCCGAGACGTCGATGTCGACGTCGAAGGGGAGGGCCGCCTGGTACTGGAACATGTCCGTGCCGTACAGCGGGCACAGTGACACCTGCGTATCCATGCCCTGGCCCCAGCGGTGCCAGGCGTCCGCCGAGACACCGTCGGCGCGCACGTCGGCGACGACGGCCCGCACGCCGAGCGTCTTGCCCGGGAAGCCGATGTTCAGGGACTTGCGGACGAAGCTCCTTCCACCGTCGGCGCCCACGAGGTAGGCGGCGCGCATGGCCCGCTCCCCGGACGGTGTGGCGATGCGCGCGGACACGCCGTCGCCGTCCTGGTCGATGCCGATGAGCTCGTGGCCGTACAACGGGGCGTGCCCGAGCTCGGCGAGTCGCTCGCGCAGACGGCGCTCGGTGAGGAACTGCGGGACCAGCAGCGGGATCTGGTACGGCTCCTCGGGCGTCGGGTCCGGCATCTCGATGGCGGGCCGGTCGACCGGCCCCCGCTCGGTGTAGTAGCGCTGCACGGGGTACTCCCCGCCGGAGGCCACGATCCGGTCGATGACGCCAAGATCCTCGAAGACTTCCTGGCTACGGGGCTGTATGCCCTTGCCGCGGGACCCGATGAAGGGCTCCGCTGCCTTGTCGATCAGCAGGAAGCCGACGTTTCTGCGGGCGAGGTCGATGGCGAGGGTCAGCCCCGCCGCGCCGGCGCCGCTGATGATCACTTCGGGTTCGGGGTTCGGGGCATGGCTCCGCCTTCCACAGATGTCGGCCCTCCGGGGGTCACTCACCGCACCGGAGGCTCTATCGTGTGCAGAATGCACACGATAGAGCGGCAGAGTCAAGCAATGAAGCGGGATCGAGCCCCTCAGTCCGTGCTTCAGACACATATTGACCTGACGGCACGGCGTCCCCACCGCCCAGGAAGCGTGCGCTCGTCGGCCGACCATGGCCCGGCCGTCGAGGCCCACGGGGGCGTCAGTGGCTGCTGAGCAGGCCGAGCACCTCGTCGTAGCTGCCGTTCGCTTCGGCGAAGCGGAGGAGCTTCACGTTTTCGACGAGGATCTCGTCGGCGTCGGGCCGGGTTTCCAGGAGGGTCATGACCTCGGAGAGGTAGTCCTCCAGCGGCATCGCGTTCTCCGCGTTCTCCTGGCCCATGAGCGCGGTGCGCACCGCCGGCGGCACCAGCTCGATCACCTGGACGCCGGTGTCCGCGAGCTGGACGCGGAGGGCGGAGGTCAGCGAGTGGATCGCCGCCTTCGTGGCGCTGTAGGTCGGGGTGAGCGGCAGCGGCACGAAGGCCAGGCCCGAGGAGACGGTCATCAGCGTCGCCTCCGGCTTGGCCGCCAGAAATTCCGTGAACGCGGCGATCAGGCGCAGCGGGCCGAGCAGGTTGGTGTCGACCGTGGCCTCGGCCGTGCCGAGGAAGTCACCGGTGTGGAAGTCCTCCGGCCGCATGATCCCGGCCATGGTGATCAACACGTTGGTCTCGGGGAAGCGGGTCTGGACCGTCTCGGCCGCCTTCTTGACCGAAGACGGGTCGGTGGTGTCGATCACGACGGACTCGACACCGGGGTGCTCGGCGGTGATCCGGCGCAGTTGCTCCTCGCGGCGTCCGGCGATGATGACCTTGTTGCCCGCCGCGTGGAGGCGCAGGGCCAGCCCGAGACCGATGCCCGAGGTCGCGCCGGGGATGAAGATGGTGTTTCCACTGATTTTCACGGTGTGGGGCCTTGTCTCTGGACATTCTTGGGTTGGCCCCAGTCGACCCGGCGCCGCGGTGCGCAACAAGGACACGCTTATCCGCTGATCGGCAGACCATGGATAAGCCTCGGCCCCGTCGGCACACTGGTCGGGAGTGAGGGATCGCGGCATGTCGGCGGCTGCCGCGGCGGGAAAGAGCGGCAGGGAAGAGAAGGCCATGGATCGCACGGAACTCGCCCAGTTCCTCCGGGGCCGCCGTGAGGCCCTCCAGCCCGAGGACATCGGGCTGCCGCACCGGGCCCGGCGGCGCACCCGCGGCCTGCGCCGGGAAGAGGTCGCCGAACTATCCGGTATGTCCACCGACTACTACGCCCGCCTGGAGCGGGGAACCGGCCCGCAGCCCTCCGAGCAGATGATCGCCGCGATCGCCCGCGGACTCCGCCTGTCCCTGGCCGAACGCGATCACCTCTTCCTGCTCGCGGGCCACGCCACCCCCCGGCGCACCCTGCGCGCCGATCACATCAGCCCGGGGCTCATGCGCATCCTGGACCGGCTGCGGGACACCCCGGCGCAGATCATGGGCCCCCTTGGCGAGACACTCGTCCAGACCCGGCTGGCGACGGCGCTGCTCGGTGACCAGACCCGCTACACCGGCCCGGCCCGGAGCGTGGTCTACCGGTGGTTCACCGACCCCGCGTCGAGGCTGATCTACCCGGCATCCGACCACCCGGCCCACGGCCGCGTCTTCACCGCCCAGCTGCGGCGCACCGCGGCCCGGCAGGGCCCGCACTCACCGGCCGCGGACCTGGCCCGCCGGCTCCTGGACGAGAGCGAGGAGTTCGCGGCCATCTGGAACGAGCACGAGGTCGGCCTCACCTACACCGACGAGAAGCGCTTCGCGCACGCCCAGGTCGGCGAGCTCACCCTCCACTGCCAGTCGCTCCTCGACCCCGACCAGGAACACGCGCTCCTCGTCTTCACGGCCACACCCGGCACGGAGAGCTACGAGAGGCTGCAGGTCCTGGAGGTCATCGGCACTCAGCAGCTCGAACGGACGTCGCCGGTCACCGGGCCCTGACGGGTCCCGGTGACCGGCGCGGTCCGGCCGGATGTGCGCGTCAGACGTAGAGGAAGCCGCCGGGGACGGTGACGGTCCCGGCGGCCGTCACCAGCGTGACGGTCGCGGTGCCGGGCACCCCGGCCGGGGTGACGCCGGTGACCGTGGTGGCGGTGGCGGCCACACCGGTGGCGGGGACGCCGTTGAACAGCACGCCCAGCACGCCGCCGAGGTTGGTGCCGTTGACGGTGAACGGGGTGCCGCCTGCGGCGGGTCCCGTGGTGGGCGTGATGGTGGTGGGCACCGGGGCGGGCGGCGCGACGAAGTAGGTGAAACCGCCCGGGACGGTGGTGGTGCCGTTGGGGCCGCTCAGCGTGACGGCGACGTTGCCGCCCGCGGGCGGGCCCGCCGGGGTGATGCCGATCAGGCTGGTCCCGCCCGGGTTGATGGTCAGGATGGCAGACGGGCTCCCGCCGAAGGTGACACTGGTGACGCCGGTCAGATTGGTGCCCGTGATCAAGTACAGGGTGCCGCCGGTGGTCGGTCCCACGGTCGGGGTGATGGAGATGGCGGTGGGCGGCGTCGGCGCCACGTAGGTGTACACCTGGCTGTTGCTGGTGCCGACCGTGGTGGTGACCAGGACCTGGACGGACCCGGGCGCGTGCGGCGGGGCTATCACCACGACGATGTCGTTGGTGGGATTCCCCGGCCAGCCACCACCGCCCCAGCCGCCACCCCAGCCGCCGCCCCAGTCACCATCCCAGCCGCCGCCACCGGAACCGCTCTGGCTGACGATCTGGGCGGGCACGCCGCCGAAGGTCACGCTGATCACGTTGCGCAGGTTCTGCCCGTTGAGCTGGACGAGGTTCCCACCGGCGGCGGGGCCCGAGTTGGGCACCACGGACAGCAGCAACGGCAGCCCCACCTGCGACGGGGGCCAGTTGGCCGCAGTGGGGGCGGCGGTCGCGAGAGCGGTCGAGGTCATGGTTGGTCCTCCCGGGAAGGGTTCGGCTGATATGCGCCGACGGCATGCCGATGTCGTGGGCAAGCCGCTGGTCAACGCCTCGTCGTCGCCGCGCGGTCGAGGCAGGCCGGCACCGGAGGAACGGAAAGCCGCCGGGCGGCCGGTCAGGGCGCGGGATCGAAGCGCCGGATGAGAGCGGAGCTACGGGACGAACGCCCGGCTCCTGGATGGCCTACGAGGTATGAGGCATCCTCGGCGGCACGTTTCCAGTTATCCACGCCCACCCCCGTCGCTCAAGGTTCCGGGGCTGCCATCACTCGTTTGGCGCATCTGGGCGCGCCTGGCGGCGAGCTTGTATGACAAGCGCTCCGCTATTCGGGGGAACGCGCGGCCGGAGTATGGCCTGCCGTCCTCCACCGTGCCTCTAATGAGTGACATCGGCAGTGCCAACCCGTGCGGGACCACCCGGGGAGGGAGCGATCCGATGAGCCTCGCCGCATTCCTCCTCGCCCTCGGCACCACCTGCCGTATCACCCGCTTCATCACCAAGGACACGCTGGCGGCGGGGTTCAGAACCTGGGTCGCCGACCGCTTCGGCGACGACTCCCGGCCCTCCTATCTCGTCAACTGCGGCTGGTGCACCAGCACCTGGGTCGCCGGCGCCATCGCCGTCTACGCCTCCTTGCTGCACACCACCGCGTGGTTCCACCTCCCGGCCACCGCCCTGACGCTCTCCTACCTCGCCGGGCTCGCCTCGCGGTGGCTGGACTGACACCCATCCGTACTGGACTCGAGGGAAAGGAACGGCAGCCATGGCCTGCAACTGCGGCGGAGGGGCACGTGCCCCGCGACCCGTTGTCGTCTATGAGTTGACGCTGCCGGACGGCACGGTCCGGCGCTATTTCACCTATCAGGAGGCCGACGCCGCCAACAAGCGCGCGGGCTCCACCGGAGTGATCAACACCGCCGTCCAGTGACGACGAAGACCGGCGAGTGACGGCGAAGCCCGGCGAGTGACCGCGAAGCCCGGCGAGTGACGGCGAAGCCCGGCGCCGGACGCATGGCGGCCCCGTTGATGCTCCTATTGCTGGTCAAGCAGTTTGGAGCCAGTCGCGGTAGGCGTGGGCGAGGTCGTCGAGACGGCGAGTTCCGCGTTCGACGTCGGAGATCCTGTTCGGCCAGACTCCGAGGTGTCGTGCGGCGGCGGTGAGGGTGATGTTCTTGGACTGCCGCAGGGGGCGCAGATCGGCGATCTCGGGAACGTTGACCGTGGTGGTCAGGCAGCGGAAGACCTCGCGGGCGATGGCTCGTTTCAGCAGCCGGATGATCTCTTTCTTCGTGCGTCCGGCGGCGGTCTGGCGTGCGGCGTACTCGCGGGTGCGGGAATCGCTGCCCATGCGGACCAGGGCGATGCGGTAGAGGGCGGCGTTGGCGGCTCGATCGCCGCCCCGGGAGAGGCGGTGGCGGTTGGTTCTGCCGCTGGAGGCGGGGACTGGGGCGGCTCCGCAGAGGGCGGCGAAGGAGGCTTCGGTCCGCATGCGTTCGGGGTTGCCGCCTGCCGTGATCAGCAGTTGTGCGGCAGTGTCGGGGCCAACTCCGTGAGCGGCTCGCAGGCCGGGGTTGCCGGCGGTGACCGCGGTGTCCAGGGCCTTGGTCAGGGCTTCATGTTCAGCGGTCAGCTCCTTGACGCGCCGGGCAAGGGTTCTCAGTGCGGTCAGGACCGCGGTGTGGACCGCGTCTCCGGCCGGCCGCTGCCGGGCAAGGGCATCAGCACGGTCCGTTGATTTCAGCGGGCCGTACTTGGCGCGGATGGCCTCGGGGGCACAGACGAGGATGCTGCCGATCTGGTTGAGTGCGGCGGTCCGGGCTTTCACGGCGGAACGGGCGGCGTTGTGCAGGGCACGTATGCCGGTGACGGTGTCGTCCTTCGGCGCGCTGGAGGCCCGTCCGGACAGGGCGGCGCGGGCTGCGGCGTAGGCGTCGATGGGGTCGGACTTGCCGATCCGGCGGCGTTCGGCCTTGTCTGGGCGGTTGACCTCGATGACCCGGTGCCCGCGCGAGCGGGCGGCACGAGTGAAGCCGGCTCCGTAGGAGGATGTGCCCTCCACACCGATCGCCGTCACCTGGCCGTGGGCGTCGATGAAGGCCAGGGCCGCGGCGTATCCGGCGGGTGTGGTGGCGAACTCGGCGTCGGCTAGGTGGCCGCCGTTGTCGCTGATGACTGCGACATGGAGGGTGTCGGTGTGGGAGTCGACGCCTCCGAACACCTTCTGGCCAGTGCCAGCGGTGTCTTCCGGGGCCTGTGCTGCCATGCTGGTGAACGCCTTCCTAGCTGGAGGTGGCGTCGGCCGGGTGGCTCAGACAGGACATTGAAGGGGCTTCTGACCAAGCTCCTATCAGGTCATGGTCCGCCCGGCCGGAGCCATGAGAACCAGTTCCGGCGATCGGGCAGAACAACGCGAAGACAGCCCAGCAGGGCGTCAGTCAGTGGCAGAGCCACGACCGCCAGAACCGCTTACGAGTATCAGTGTCAGTGGTGTGCGGCAGACTGCGACCATGGACATCACGATCAGGCGCGCGCGGGACGTGGAGCTGGACGGAATCGGCGAGCTCACCGCGCAGGTGTATCTCGGGGACGGCCTCCTGGACTTCGGGGACAGTGATCCATATCTCACCACCCTGCGCGACGCCCGGCGCCGTGCCGCCGAGGCCGAGCTGCTGGTCGCGGCGGACGCGGCGAGCGACGAGGTGCTGGGGGCCGTGGCGTTCGCGGTGTACGGCGGGGCGTATGCGGAGCTGGCCCGGCCCGGCGAGGGCGAGTTCCGGATGCTGGCCGTTCGGCCGGAGTCGCGGCGGCGCGGGGCGGCCGAGGCGCTGGTGCGCGCCTGCCTGGACCGGGGGCGCGCGCTGGGGCTGCGGCGGATCGTGATCAGCAGCCAGCAGTCCATGACCGCCGCCCACCGGCTGTACGAGCGGCTGGGGTTCGTGCGGGCCCCGGAGCGGGACTGGTCGCCGATAGCCAAGTTGGAGCTCACCCTGTGGGCGTTCACGGTGGAGCTGTGACGACCGGCGGCGCGCGCCCCGGGCCAGGGGCCCGGGCGCGCCCACGGGCGCGCGTACGCGCCCGGCCACGGGCCGCCACGGGCCCCAGGTCACGGGCCACCTCCGGAACGCATTAGCACATTCATGCGAAACTCCGCACCTCGCGACACAAGATATGGGGGTGCGTGCGTCGGCCGACACAAGATGTATGCTCATCCTCGCTGTCGCCGCAGGGGAATCCGGTGGGAATCCGGAACTGTCCCGCAACGGTGTACGTGTGCGCTTATGCGGCGTGCCCGTAAGTCCGAGCACCTGCCGACGGCCCTGTGTGAACACGTCCCCCGGCCTCGAGGGTTGGGCCGATGGACGCTGCGTGGAGTGCCTGACGTACGAGGAGTGCGGCAGCGGCATGCCCGTACGCGCCCATCGCACCCCCTCGTGGCCCTGGCCGAGCGAGGGAGAGCACCTCAGTGACCATCGCGCCCGCAGATCCGGTTTCAGAGCAGGCGGTTTCTCAGGCAGCGCACGACGCGCCCGGAACCGCCCTGCTACGGACACTTACCGGACTCACCGCCGATCTGCCCGCCACCGACCCCGGCAAGGTCGCGGCCGCCGCCCTGCGCGGCCGCCATCCCGGCTCGGACGAGGCGGAGTTGCGTGGCCTGGCGACCGAGGCGGCGGCCGGGCTGATCGCCGAGGAGCCGGAGTACTCGCGGCTGGCCGCGCGGCTGCTGGCGCTCACCATCACGGAGGAGGCGGCCGGGCAGGGCGCGGTCTCCTTCTCCACCTCCGTCCAGGTGGGCCACCGCGAGGGCCTGCTGGCCGACTCCACGGCGGAGTTCGCCGCCGCCCACGCCGCACGGCTGGACGCGCTGGTGGAGCGGGCCCTGGCCGACGGCGCCGACAAGCGCTTCGGCTACTTCGGACTGCGCACCCTCTACAGCCGCTATCTGCTGCGCCATCCGATCACCCGTCAGGTGATCGAGACCCCGCAGCACTTTCTGCTACGGGTGGCCTGCGGACTCGCCGAGGACCTCTCGGAGCGGGCACTGGACGATGTGGCCGAGCTGTACCGGCTGACCAGCACGCTGTCGTATCTGCCCAGCTCCCCCACGCTGTTCAACTCCGGCACCCGGCATCCGCAAATGTCGTCCTGCTATCTGCTGGACTCGCCGCTGGACGAGCTGGACTCGATCTACAACCGCTACCACCAGGTGGCGCGGCTGTCGAAGCACGCGGGCGGCATCGGCCTGTCCTACTCCCGTATCCGGGCGCGCGGTTCGCTGATCCGGGGCACCAACGGGCACTCCAACGGCATCGTGCCGTTCCTGCGCACGCTCGACGCCTCGGTGGCCGCCGTCAACCAGGGCGGCCGGCGCAAGGGCGCGGCCTGCGTCTATCTGGAGACCTGGCACGCGGACCTCGAGGAGTTCCTGGAGCTGCGGGACAACACGGGCGAGGAGGCCCGCCGCACCCACAACCTCAACATCGCCCACTGGATCCCGGACGAGTTCATGCGCCGGGTCGAGGCGGACGCCGACTGGTCGCTGTTCTCCCCGGTCGACGCGCCCGCTCTGGTGGACCTGTGGGGCGATGAGTTCGACGCCGCGTACCGCAAGGCCGAGGCCGAGGGCCGGGCGGTCAAGCAGGTTCCGGCGCGGCAGCTGTACGCCCGGATGATGCGCACCCTCGCGCAGACCGGCAACGGCTGGATGACCTTCAAGGACGCCGCCAACCGCACCGCCAACCAGACCGCCGAGCCCGGGAGGGTCGTCCACTCCTCCAACCTGTGCACCGAGATCCTGGAGGTCACCGACGACGGCGAGACCGCCGTGTGCAACCTCGGCTCGGTCAACCTCGCCGCGCACCTGGACGAGGACGGGCAGCTCGACTGGGAGCGCCTCGACGCCACCGTCCACACCGCCGTGACCTTCCTCGACCGCGTGGTGGACATCAACTTCTACCCGACGGACGAGGCCGGGGCCTCCAACTCCCGCTGGCGCCCGGTGGGTCTGGGCCTGATGGGGCTGCAGGACGTCTTCTTCCGACTGCGGCTGCCGTTCGACTCGCCCGAGGCCAAGGCGCTCTCCACCCGGATCTCCGAGCGCATCATGCTCGCCGCCTACGAGGCGTCCTGCGAGCTCGCCGAGCGCCACGGCCCGCATCCGGCCTGGTCCGAGACCCGTACCGCGCGCGGTGTGCTGCACCCGGACCACTACACGGACGCGGTGGCCACCTGGCCGGAGCGCTGGGAGGCGCTGCGCACCCGGATGGCGAAGTCCGGGATGCGGAACTCGCTGCTGCTGGCGATCGCGCCGACCGCCACCATCGCCTCCATCGCGGGCGTCTACGAGTGCATCGAGCCGCAGGTCTCCAACCTCTTCAAGCGCGAAACGCTCAGCGGAGAGTTCCTGCAGGTCAACTCGTATCTGGTGGACGACCTCAAGAAGCTGGGCGTCTGGGACGCCCAGACCCGCGAGGCGCTGCGCGAGTCCAACGGCTCGGTCCAGGAGTTCTCCTGGGTGCCCGCGGACGTACGGGACCTGTACCGCACCGCGTGGGAGATCCCGCAGCGCGCCCTGATCGAGATGGCGGCGGCCCGCACCCCGTACCTCGACCAGAGCCAGTCGCTGAACCTCTTCATGGCCTCGCCCACCATCGGCAAGCTCAGCTCGATGTACGCGTACGCCTGGAAGCGCGGCATCAAGACCACGTACTACCTGCGCTCGCGTCCGGCCACCCGGATCGCCCAGAGCGCCCGGGGCGGCGGCGCCGCGGCCACCGCGCCCGCCCCTGCCCCCATCCCCGTACAGCAGGCTCCGGCCGAGGCCGACGCGATCGCCTGCTCCCTGGAAAACCCCGAGTCCTGCGAGGCCTGCCAGTAATGTCCCCCACGTCCCAGAAGAACCTGCTCGACCCGGGCTTCGAACTGACCCTCCGGCCGATGCGGTACCCGGAGTTCTACGACCGCTACCGCGACGCGATCAAGAACACCTGGACCGTGGAGGAGGTCGACCTCCACTCCGACGTCACCGACCTCGCCAAGCTCTCCTCCGGTGAGCAGCATCTGATCGGCCGTCTGGTCGCCTTCTTCGCGACCGGCGACTCGATCGTGGCCAACAACCTGGTGCTGACGCTCTACAAGCACATCAACTCCCCCGAGGCGCGGCTGTATCTGTCGCGGCAGCTCTTCGAGGAGGCGGTGCACGTCCAGTTCTATCTGACGCTGCTGGACACCTACCTCCCCGATCCGGACGACCGCGCCGCGGCCTTCGCCGCCGTCGAGAACATCCCCTCCATCAGGGAGAAGGCGGAGTTCTGCTTCCGCTGGATGGACTCGGTGGAGAAAATCGACCGGCTGGAGAGCAAGGCGGACCGCCGCCGCTTCCTGCTCAACCTGATCTGCTTCGCGGCCTGTATCGAGGGGCTGTTCTTCTACGGCGCCTTCGCGTATGTGTACTGGCTGCGCTCGCGCGGGCTGCTGCACGGCCTGGCGACGGGCACCAACTGGGTGTTCCGCGATGAGTCGATGCACATGGAATTCGCCTTCTCGGTCGTGGACACCGTCCGCGAGGAGGAGCCGGACCTCTTCGACGACGAGCTCCAGCAGCAGGTCACCGACATGCTGAAGGAGGCCGTCGAGGCGGAGCTGCAGTTCGCCCGCGATCTGTGCGGGGACGGGCTGCCGGGCATGAACACCGCGTCGATGCAGGAGTATCTGCAGTGCGTGGCCGACCAGCGCCTGATGCGCCTCGGCTTCCCCGCGGTCTTCGGCTCGGAGAACCCGTTCTCCTTCATGGAGCTGCAGAACGTCCAGGAGCTGACCAACTTCTTCGAGCGCCGCGCCTCGGCCTACCAGGTCGCGGTCGAGGGCTCGGTCGCCTTCGACGACGACTTCTGATGCCACAGGGCGGGCCGGACCCCGCATGGGTCCGGCCCGCCCTGTGAGGTACGACACACTCAGTCGTTGGGCACCGTCTCATAACGGGCGGTGCCCTCGGCCATCTGCTTCAGCACATCCTTACGGTCGCGCTTGGAGAGCCGGTCGATGTACAGGTAGCCGTACAGGTGGTCGGTCTCGTGCTGCAGACAGCGCGCGAAGTAGCCGGTGCCGCGCACCGCGATCGGCTCGCCGTCGAGGTCCTGGCCGCGCACCACCGCGTAGTCGGGGCGGGCCAGCTCCATATAGGCCGTGGGGACCGACAGACAGCCCTCATTGGAGTCGTCCAGCACCCGGCGGTCGGCGGGCAGCTCCTCCAGCACCGGGTTGCACACCACGCCCACATGGCGAACGCCCTCGTCGTCCATGCAGTCGTAGACGAAGACCTTGAGGTCGACACCGATCTGGTTGGCGGCCAGGCCCACGCCCTCCGCCGCCCGCTGGCTGGCGAACATGTCGTCGACGAGCCGTGCCAGCTCCTCGTCGAACACGGTCACGTCCCGGCACTCCTTGTGCAGGACCGGGTTGCCGTACACGGTGATCGGGCGGGCGGTGCCGCGCTCACGGAAGGCCCGCTCACGCTCCTCGCAGTCCTCCGTGTCCACGATGAAATCGTCGACCACCTGCTGTTTCGTCCCTTGCTGCGACATCGTCCGCCGTGTGCCTTCCTTCAACCGTGATGCGTCGCCCTACAGGGTACGGGCACGACGCGGCGGGGTGCGGTGCGGTTACGCGGTGTGACCGGGCTTCCACGGGCCCTGGTGGGGCGTACGGGTCGGCTAGAGGGTGCCCGGCGGGTCTCTCCCCTCCCCGGCCCGGGGCGGGGCGGGGAGCAGAGCTCCGGTTTCGGGGCCCGGGACAGAGCTCCGGTTTCGGGGCCCGGGACAGAGCCCCGGTTTCGGGGCCCGGGGCAGAGCCCCGGTTTCGGGGCCCGGGACAGAGCCCCGGTTTCGGGAAGGGGCGGGGAGGGGACAGCCCGCCGCAGGCGTCACGGCCCGCCGCCCCCTAGACCCCAGGGCAGCCGCCAGCCGCCAGCCGCCAGGCGGTCAGCAGACCTCTTCCAGATCCCGCCACTCGCGGGTGTCCGGGCTGTCGGCGACCCACCCGTCCAGCAGCCCCCGCACCAGCCCACCGGGCGCCGCGATCCCGCACTCGCGCTCGGGGACCCACAGCGAGCCCGAGCCCGCCATACGGTGGCCCAGCGGCCCGGGGTGGCCCGGTTCGCTGTGGTCGTGCGGGTCCAGATGCTCGCCCTCGCCCTCGTCGCTGGGCATCCGGCTCTCCGAGCAGGAGCGGCACAGCAGCCGCACCGACGACGACCAGTCCTCGGCCGCGAAGCCCGCGTCCGCCGCGAGCCGCTCCAGGGCGTCCCGGTCGGCCTCGGTGGCCGCCTCCAGCAGCACCACCCAGGTCGGCACCGGGGACGGCGCCCACAGCTCGATCTCGTCGAAGACCGGGTACGAGGGGCCCGCGGAGGTCACGCGCTCACCGTGCGGTACGCCGTCGTGGAGCACCACCTCGCCCCAGCGCCGCCCGGACGACGGCAGCGGGATGGACAGCACCTCGATCCGGGCCGGGTCCAGTCGGCGGCCCCAGACGACCTCGGCCTCGCCCTCCGGGGACAGCCTTACCGCCGCGCTGCCCAGCTCCATGCCGAGCGGCTCCCCGGACGCGGACGCCTCTCCGGGCACCTTCAGGCCGTACGCCTGCCAGGCGCGGCGGGCCAGCGGCCAGTCCTGCAGCGCGGTGGCCGCGATTCCCACGTTCCACCAGTCCGGAGCGCCCGTCTCGCGGTCCAGCAGCGCGACCGCCCGCAGCCCCGCGGCGCGCGCCTGCTCCCAGTCGTGCCGGAACTTGTGCAGCAGCGCCAGGTTGAACCAGGACTCCGACAGCCACGGCTCCAGGTCGGCGGCGCGGGTCAGCAGCGCTCCCGCGTCCTCATACCGGCCGTCGCCGATGAGCGTGAACGCACGGTCCGTGGCCTGCCGCCATGAGGCGGACGGCCGGTGCCGTACCTTGCCGAAGATCTTCACGATTCCCGCCTGCCGGTATCGAAGTCGTCCCGTACCAGATGCCTTCGCGGACGGCGTCGCCCTCCCTTGAAGACAACCTGCCACACATTCGCGGACATCTCAGCCCGGCCCCTCACCCTCCGGCCGGGATGCGAAGCCCTCCACACCTCCTTGCCACCGGCCATTCGGCCTGGCACCCCTCTCCTCGCATCCAACCATGCCCCTCGGGAGCCCCGCTTATTACCGGCGAGTTCTCACCGGGGCCGGCCGTACACCTGGCGCGACAGCACCGTGGCGAGCGCTTCGACCACGATGGGGTCGAAGTCGCGCGCCGTGGCCAGCCGCAGCCGCTCCAGGGCGCACAGGGCGGCCGCCCCGGCCGCCCCTTCCGCCCCGGGCCCGCTGACCAGCTCGGTATACGCGTTCACCGCGCGCACGATACGCGCGGCGAGCGGCTGCTCGCGGTACGGGTCCGCCTGGCGTTCCACGACCTGTGCCACCTCGGCGGGTACCCCGGTCTGGCGGACCACAGCGCCGCCGAGCAGCGCGATTTTGCGCTGCTCGGCGGCGGGCAGCGGCTCGGTGGCCCCCGCGGGCACCGGGTCCAGCAGCGAGAGCTGGCCGATGTCGTGCATCAGCGCCGCGTACTCCAGCACGGTCAGCCGGGGCTCGGAGAGTCCCAGCTCACGGCCGACCGCCCGGCTGAGCGCGGCCACCTCACGGGCGTGGCCCGTCGGGGTGTACCCGGCTATCTCGGTCGACCGGGCCAGGGAGGCGATGGTCTGGCGGTAGGTGGCCCGTATCCCCGCGTAGCGGCGGTAGGAGTACTGGATCAGCAGCAGCGGCACCGCCAGCACCGGCACCGGCCACAGCCCGGCGACGGCCACGGTGAGCGGCATCACCACCGCGGTCGCGCAGACCGCCGCCGCCACGCCGGGCAGCGACCGCAGCTCGTCGCGGAGCAGCGGTCCGTAAGGCCAGCCGGTACGGGCGCGGGCGAGCGCGGCGGCCAGGACGGCGTCGCACAGGGCGGTCAGGGCCAGCAGGGCGAGCAAATAGCCGACGAGATACGGGCTGTGGCCGAACCAGGAGCCCAAGAGGCCGGTCCGGTGCAGCGGTTGGAAGCAGACGGCGGCGAACGCGACGGTGAGCGCCCTGCGGGCGGTGTGACCGGGGTCGACCGGGCAGCCGAGCGCCAGCGGCGCCACAAGACCGGCCAGGGAGCCGGCCACGACGACGGTGACCACCTGGAGGACACCGTGCGTGGTCGGCTCCCCGCCGAGCCGCCCGAGCAGGGCGTAGGCGAGGGCACCCGCGGCGGCGACGGGCGCGGGCTCACCGCGCGGATCGGGCACCCCGCTGCCCCCCGGAAGTGCGGGCGGAGCCTCCACGCACCGGATCGCCTCCCCTACGGCGATGAGCGCCCCAAAGGCGAGCGCCGCCTCCGGCTGCCGCACCCCGTGCCACTCGGTCCACACCAGCGCGACCACGGCAAGCGCCCCGGCCGCGCCGTAGGCGGCGACGACGGTAAGGCCGGCATGACGGCGCCCCGATATCCGCTCCCGAGCCGCCACACCCTTTTCGCGGCCACTCGCGCCCCGGCCCGCCCAGCGGACGCCCACGCCGCCCTTACGGACACCCGCGTCCGTAGGGGTCGCGGTCTCGCGTTGCTGTCGGCGGGCGCGGTGGAGGGCTCGGTCGTGTCGTTCCGCGAGCCGGCCGAGGCTGCCGCGGAGGGCGTTCGGGAGGCGCGGTGCGGCCCGAGCCGGGGCGGGGCGGGCCGCCCTGGACGGCCACTGGGCCGCGCTCTCGTCCCGGTCGCGCGGCCCGGGGCGGTCCGGGCCACGGGCCTCGCCTCCGTCCGAGGCTTCCGGGGCACCTGAGGCATCCGCCGCGTCCGGGTCGCCCGGCGGCGCGCCAGGCGGGACGGGCTCGCCCCCGGCCCGCGCCGGGGCCATCTCGCGGGCAGACCCATCCGGGACGGGCTCGCCCCCGGCCCGGGCGGGCGCCATCCCGGGGGCGGGCCCGTCCGGGACGGGCTCTCCCCCGGCCCGCGCCGGGGCCATCCCGGGGGCAGACCCATCCGGGACGGGCTCGCCCCCGGCCCGGGCGGGCGCCATCCCAGGGGCGGGCCCGTCCGGGGTGGCGCGGCGCGGGCGCCGGGCGGGACGCGGGGCCCGGCCCGGGCTGCCCTGACCGTCCGGGCCGGGCCCGGCGGGCGGCTCTTGGGCGGGGCTCATGGCGCACCGCCGGGGCCGCCGTGGCCGGAGCGGGGCTCGGGGGCACCCGCCGGGCCGGGGGCCGCCGCGCGCACCAGCGGCGGCAGCTCCAGCGACGGGCTCAGGGGATCTGGCGGGACGTTTCCGCGCTCCTCGGGGGCGTCCGCGGTGACCGTCGCATGCCAGCCGTGGCGGTCCAGGGCGGTGCTGAGGGCCCGCACCATCCGGGGGTCGAACTGCGAGCCCGCGCACCGCTTCAGCTCCTCCACGGCCGTGTCCACCGGCCGGGCCCTGCGGTACGTACGCGTCGAGGTCATCGCGTCGAAGGCGTCCGCCACCGCGACCACCCGGGCGAACTCGGGGATCTGCGCCCCGGCGAGCCCGTACGGATAGCCGCTGCCGTCCAGCCGCTCATGGTGGTGGAGGATCGCGGCCCGCGCCTCGCCCAGGAAGCCGATGCCGCGCACCATCTCGTCGCCGTACTCGGGGTGGAGCTCGATCACCCGGCGCTCATCGGGGGTGAGCGGACCGTTCTTCCGCAGCAGCCGCGTCGGCACGCCGAGCTTGCCCACGTCGTGGAGGATGCCCGCGATCCGCACCGCCTCCAGCCGGTCGCCGCTCATGCCCAGCTCGCGGGCGATCATCGCGGAGGCCCGGCCGACGCGCTCGCTGTGGCCCCGGGTGTAGCGGTCCTTGATGTCGACTGCCTGGACCAGGGCCCGGATGGTGGCCTGATGAGCGGCGCTCTCGCGGCGGTAGAGCACGAAGCCGCAGGCGCAGACGTACATCGGCAGCAGGACCAGCAGGGCCGCCGCCGGTCCGTAAGGGCTGCGCCAGAGCACCGCCATGGCGAGCGCGGCGGGCCCGTGCACCAGATACGGGGCGAGGGCGCCGGGCAGCCGGCCGCACCAGGCGGCGCGCGGGGAGTGGCGCTCGGCGGTGACCAGCACCCCGCCCTCCAGGGCGGTGGCGGTCAGCCCCAGGACGAGCGCGGCGGCGACGGCGGCCGCCAGGGCGTACGCGAAGCCGGGCGTACCGGATGCCTCGGCGGCGGGTGCCAGAGCTGCGGGGGCCTGCGCAGCGGGGTCCTGAGCGCCGCCACCGAGCTCCCACAGGGCGCCGAGGGCCCGAGGGCCGCCCAGAGCCGCGAAGGCGCACGAGGCGGCCCAGACGGCCAGCGAGAGCCGTGCGGCGCGCCAGGCCCGCCGCGCCCCGGCCGGGGGCCGCTCGACGCGGGTGAGCAGCGCACCGGGCACGGCGACCAGCGCCGCGGCGGCGGGCGGCAGCAGAAAAGCCCCGGCCAGAAGGACGGGGCTGCACCATTCGGGCCAGCGGGCGCGGACCTTGGAGCCCACCGCGTGCACCACGGCGAGCAGGGCGGCCGTGGCCCAGGGGACGGCCGCTCCGGGCCGTACGGCCGGGGCGGCGCAGAGCCCCCGGCGAGCACGGCACACAGGACATAAGCGCGCGCCCCGTGGGGAAGTGCCCGCACGGTGTCCTCCTCCCCATCCACGTCCGTTGCGCCGCCCCTCCAGGACGGGGGCGGGTCAGGTGGTTGGGGAGCTTAGGCCGGACTGGGGCGGATGAGATCGGAGGGACTGTCCTATTACACCCCTTCGAGTGATGATCTGATCACCGAAGGTGGGACTGGGAACCCGCCCGGCTCGTCGCGGATGATCCGGCCGGTCGAGGATCGGCGGACGGTCGAAGGTCGGTCGATCACCGGAGAGTCGAAGGACGGTCGATCAACACGGAGGGTCGATCGACGGACGGTCATCGACTGACAATCCACCGGCGCTCAAGGCCGGACGTCACTCCTGGGCGCTGGTCGGAGCGTTCGTCTCCGCGGTGACCTCACGCTCGGGCACCACCTGCCCGGCGCGGATCAGCTCGATCCGCCCCATGACCTTCGAACGGAGGTCGCTGGGAACGTCGTCCTGGCCACAGCACCGCGCCACGAGCTTCTTCACGGCCTTCTCGAGGCCGTACTTCTCCAGGCACGGAGAGCACTCGTCGAAATGCACCTCGAACTTGGCGCAGTCGCCGTCCGGCATCTCGTGGTCGAGGAACTCGTAGAGGTGATCGAGAACCTCGGAGCAGTCCGTCTCATGCGGCTCTCCGCAGCTCATGAGTCCGCGCCTTTCCGATCGTGCGACTCGTCCGCCCCGGCGGCCGCGCCCGCGGGGACCAGCCCGCGCCCACGGGCGTAGTCCTCCAGCAGATCGCGCAGCTGGCGGCGTCCACGGTGCAGTCGGGACATCACCGTACCGATGGGTGTACCCATGATGTCCGCGATCTCCTTGTAGGCAAAGCCCTCGACGTCCGCGAGATAGACCGCGATGCGGAACTCCTCGGGGATGGCCTGAAGGGCTGCCTTGACGTCGGAGTCGGGCAGGTGGTCGAGGGCCTGCGACTCGGCAGAGCGAAGACCGGTCGACATATGCGACTCGGCGCGCGCGAGCTGCCAGTCCTCGATCTCCTCGGCCGCGCTGCGCTGGGGCTCCCGCTGCTTCTTGCGGTACGAGTTGATGAAGGTGTTGGTCAGGATGCGGTACAGCCACGCCTTGAGGTTGGTGCCCTCGCGGAACTGGTGGAAGGACCCGTACGCCTTGGCATACATCTCCTGCACCAGGTCCTCGGCGTCGGCCGGGTTCCGCGTCATCCGCAGCGCGGCCGAGTACATCTGGTCCAGGAACGCAAGGGCGTCCCGCTCAAAGCGCGCGTTGCGCTCCGAGGACGTCTCCTGCGACCGCTCGACCGGCTCTCCCTCGGTAACGCCGTCGGTCCCTGCGTCGGTCCCAGTGACCTGACCCACCTCCTCCAGCTTCGCGTCGGGTCCGGATGTGGACCCGCTCGAATCGGAGAATAGACGACGATCCGGTGCGCCCGCCGCTCCGATCTTCACAGCCTGTGCCGCCTGCAGCTGCGACCAGTCGAGGTCAGCGCCGTGCGGACGGGCCGGGCAAGCAAGCGAACCCATGCGGGGAACTCCCTTTCCTCGTATTCCGCGTATCAGTGCCTCTTACACGGTGAGTACCAACGACCCTTACAACACATGCCCCGTCCGTCGCATTCCCGCGCCCGGCGCCAGGCCCCGCCTGCCCCGGCCCGTGCGGGTCAGGCCAGGGCGCGCGGCAGCCAGTCGGCGACGGCGCCGGTGATCAGGGCGAGCGCTTCCGGCTCGTCGAGGTCCGCCGATTTCGGCAGGCCGAAGACATGATCGCCGTACGGCACCGTCACGAGCTCCATGTCCGCGGGCAGCTCCGGGAACTCCTCCGGCCGTCCGAAGGGGTCCCGGCCGCCCTGGACGATCAGCGTCGGCACCCCCGTGGCCAGCAGCTCATCGGCCCGCGACTGCTCCGGCTTGCCCGGTGGGTGCAGCGGGAACGACAGCGCCAGCACGGCCTTCGCGCCCAGCTCCCGGCCGGTCCGGCAGGCCACCCGCGCCCCGGCGCTGCGGCCGCCCGCCACGATCGGCAGCCCGGCCTTCTCCAGCGCGGGCCACAGGGCGCGCCATCCGGTGTCCAGGGTCGAGGGCGCGGGCGCGATCTTCTTGCCCGCCACCCGCCACGGCTGCTCGACCAGCGCGACGCTCACCCCGCGGCCGGGCAGCGCCCCGGCCAGCGCGCGCAGATCACGTGCCTCGATGCCCCGCCGGCGCCGTGGCTCGCGGCGAGCAGGGCATGGGCGCCGGGCGCGTGGTGCCAGGTGATCCGGGCGTCCCCGGCCGGGGTCGGCACCGTCTCGGTCGTCACCTCGGGCGTTGTCGTCACCTCGGGCGATTCCGTCTTCTTGGCGGCCATCAGAACAGCGTGCCCTCCTCCGGGGCCTCGAGCTCCTTCAGCAGCTCGGGGCCGTTGTTACGGACATCACTCACCCCGGTCGCCACCGGGTAGGCCCGCAGCAGCCCGGAGGGCGGCGGCGCCAGTAGCGGCAGCAGGTCGTCGGGGTCGGTCCGGGCGGGATCCAGCCAGGAGGCCCAGCGGTCCTCGGTGAGCATCAGCGGCATCCGCGGGTGGATCTCGGCGAGCGACCGCGGCCCCTCGTCGTGGCTCACGCCGCCGAAGGGCTCCTTGTCCGCCTCGGTCGTGATCACCGTGCAGGTCACCCACCACGACCGCGGATGATCGTCCGGCAGCGTCCGGTCCCGCCAGAACTCGTACAGCCCGGCCATGGCCATCACCGAGCCGTCCACCGGGGTCACGAAGTACGGCTGCTTGCGGGGCCGCTTGCGCTTGCCCTTCTCCTCCAGCTGCCGCTCCTGCGCCGCGGTGACCCACTCGTAGTAGCCGTCGGCGGGCAGGATGCAGCGCCGGGAGGCGAACGGGCGTCGGTAGGAGGGCTTCTCGTGCACGGTCTCGGCCCGTGCGTTGATCATCTTCGCGCCGCCCTCGGGCGACTTCGCCCAGGAGGGCACGAGCCCCCACTTCAATGTCCTGAGCTGGCGAACCGGGCGCGGCTCGTCGGCGTCTTTGAGGGGGCGTTCGAGCACCGCGTACACGTCCTTGGTGGGCGCGACGTTCCAGTCCGGCGCCAGAGTCTCCTCCGGTTCCCACTTCTCCACTCCGAAGATCCCGACGAGATCCTCCGGCTTCCGGCTCGCTGCGTATCGACCGCACATAGGTGCCACACTGCCACGACCCCTACCGACGCGAGGAGCCGCCCGCACATGGACGCAACGAACGCCGCCGATCTGTGGGACCGAGTGACCGGCGCCCAGCCCGACCCCACCACCTGGCTGATCGTCTCCACCGGTGTGGTCGCGCTCGCGGTCGTTGTCTTCCGTACCGCCTGGCGAATAGCCCGTAACGCCGTCACGATCGCCCACGAGGGCGGCCACGCCCTGGTCGCCCTGCTCAGCGGGCGGCGGCTGGACGGCATACGGCTGCACTCGGACACCTCGGGGCTGACCGTCTCCCGCGGCAAGCCCACCGGCCTGGGCATGATCCTCACGGCGGCGTCCGGCTACACCGCCCCCTCCCTGCTGGGCCTCGGCGGCGCCTGGCTGCTGGCGGCGAACCACATCACCTTGCTGCTGTGGGGGACGACGGCGCTGCTGGTCGCGATGCTGGTGATGATCCGCAACGCGTATGGCGTCCTTACGGTCGTCATCAGCGGGGCCGCCTTCTTCCTCGTCTCCTGGCTGACCGGGCCGGACGTCCAGGCGGGGTTCGCGTATGCCGTGGTCTGGTTCCTCCTCCTGGGGGGTGTGCGCCCGCCCTTCGAGCTCCAGCGCAAGCGCCGGCACCAGGGCGCGTACGACTCCGACCCCGACCAACTGGCCCGGCTGACGGGCATTCCGGCCGGCGCCTGGCTGCTGCTCTTCCACGTGGTCTCGCTGTGTTCGCTGCTCGCCGGCGGGCGCTGGCTGCTGGGGCTGTGACCCGTACGCGCGTCCGGCGCGCCACCCCCGGCGCATAGTGCGTCGCCCTCCGCGCCCGGTAGCAGCGCCGTGTTTCGACTGGGTTTCGCCACTTTCGATCAAGATTGGCACTCCGGGCGAACCACTAAAGTGAGACCCATGACCGGCATTGAGACCTCCCCGGGCGATCACACCGCCCTCTGGCCCGCTCCGACCGCCGATGGAGCGGTGGACGCGACCGTCACCGTGCCCGGATCCAAGTCGGTTACCAACCGCGGTCTGATCCTGGCCGCGCTCGCCGCCGAACCCGGCTGGCTGCGCCGCCCGCTCCGCTCCCGCGACACCCTCCTGATGGCCGCCGCGCTGCGCGCCATGGGCGTCGGCATCGAGGAGACGGTGTCCGACGGCGCCCTCGGCTCGGGCGGCCCCTCCGGCGGCGGAGAGGCATGGCGGGTCATCCCGGCGGGGCTGCACGGCCCGGCCACCATCGACGTCGGCAACGCCGGCACCGTGATGCGCTTCCTGCCACCGGTCGCCGCCCTGGCCGACGGCCCCGTCCACTTCGACGGCGACCCCCGCTCCCATGAGCGCCCGCTGCACGGCGTGATCGACGCGCTGCGCGCCCTCGGCGCCCGCATCGACGACGACGGCCGCGGCGCGCTGCCGATGACCGTGCACGGCGGCGGGGCGCTGGACGGCGGCCCGGTCCGCATCGACGCCTCCTCGTCCTCCCAGTTCGTGAGCTCGCTGCTGCTGTCCGCGCCGCGCTTCAACCAGGGTGTCGAGGTGCGCCACATCGGCGCCGCGCTGCCTTCCCTGCCGCACATCCGGATGACCGTCGACATGCTGCGCGCGGCGGGCGCGCGGGTGGACACCGCGGAGGCGGGCGGCGAGCGGGGCGTCTGGCGGGTGGCGCCGAGCGCGCTGCTCGGCCGTGATCTGGTCGTCGAGCCCGATCTGTCCAACGCGGCGCCGTTCCTGGCCGCCGCCCTGGTCACCGGCGGCCGGGTGACGATCCCCGACTGGCCGGAGCGCACCACCCAGCCCGGGGACGAACTGCGCCGGATCTTCACCGAGATGGGCGGTTCCTGCGAGCTCACCGACACCGGCCTGACCTTCACCGGAACGGGCCGGATCACCGGGATCGACGCCGATCTGCACGAGGTCGGCGAGCTCACCCCGGTGATCGCGGCGGTCGCGGCGCTGGCCGACTCCGAGTCGGTGCTGCGCGGCATCGCACATCTGCGGCTCCATGAGACCGACCGGCTCGCCGCCCTCGCCAAGGAGATCAACGAGCTCGGCGGGGACGTCGCCGAGACCGAGGACGGTCTGCGGATCCGCCCCCGCCCGCTGCACGGCGGGATCTTCCACACCTACGAGGACCACCGGCTGGCCACCGCCGCCGCCGTACTCGGCCTCGCCGTCGACGGTGTGCTGGTCGAGAACGTGGCCACCACCGCCAAGACCCTTCCCGACTTCCCCGGCCTGTGGTCCGGGATGCTCGACGCGACGACGACCTCGGCGCGGAGATCCTGAGAGCCTGGACTCATGCGCCGCTACGGCAAGCACACCGACGAGGATGACGTTCGGGTCCGCCCCAACCGCAAGGGCAACCGGCCGCGCACCAACATCCGCCCCAAGCACGAGGACGCCGCCGAGGGGTTCGTGCTGACGATCGACCGCGGCCGGCTCACGGTCCTGGTCGAGGACCGCACCATCACCGCCATGAAGGCCCGCGAGCTCGGCCGTAAGGGCGTCGTCGTCGGCGACCGGGTCGCGGTCGTCGGGGATCTCTCCGGCGACAAGGACACCCTCGCCCGGATCGTACGGGTCGAGGAGCGCACCTCCGTCCTGCGCCGGACCGCCGACGACGACGATCCGTACGAGCGGGTCGTGGTCGCCAACGCCGACCAGCTCGCGATCGTGACCGCCCTGGCCGATCCGGAACCGCGCCCGCGCCTGATCGACCGGTGTCTGGTGGCCGCCTTCGACGCGGGGCTCGAGCCGCTGCTCGTGCTCACCAAGTCCGATCTGGCGCCCGCCGAGGAGATGCTGAAGACCTATGAGCCGCTCGGCATCCCCTTCGTCGTCACGAGCCGTGACGAGCTGGCCGACGGCGACGCCGCCGACCGGGTGCGGGAGCGGCTGACGGACCGGATCACCGTCTTCGTCGGCCATTCGGGCGTGGGCAAGACGACGCTGGTGAACGCGCTGGTCCCGGACCACCAGCGGGCCACCGGCCGGGTGAACGCGGTCACCGGCCGCGGCCGCCACACCACCACCTCCGCGCTCGCGCTGCCCCTGCCGGACACCAAGGGGTGGGCGATCGACACCCCGGGCGTACGGTCCTTCGGGCTGCACCATGTGGACCCGGCGCGGGTCATCCACGCCTTCCCGGACCTGGAGCCGGGCACCGAGGGCTGTCCGCGCGCCTGCAGCCACGACGAGCCGGACTGCGCGCTGGACCAGTGGGTGGCCGACGGCCACGCCGAACCGGCCCGGCTGTACTCCCTGCGACGGCTGCTGGCCACCCGGGAGCGGCGGGAGGGCGACTAGAAGACTGATGAAGATCTTGAGGTTCTGGCCTTGCGGTGTGAGTGGCAGGCCCAGACTCGTGTCGTGGCGATGGGTGAGTGGGTCGGGGAGACGGTCGGGCCGGACGTGTGGGAGACGTGTCGGGGTTTGATCCCAGTCGGGAGTGTGTTCGCGTTTCTGGCCGAGCATCGGGGGAGGCTGTTTCCGGCTCAGATGTTCGCGGACATGTATCCGTCGGCGAACGGGCGGCCGAGTATGCCGCCGCAGATCCTGGCCGCTGCGATCACTCTGCAGGCCCTGCACGGGCTGTCGGATTACCAGACCGTGCAGGAATTGCGGTGTGACCTGCGGTGGAAGGCCGCGTGCGGGCTGGGCCTTTACGACATGGCGTTCGACCCGTCGCTGCTGGCCTACTTCCGCCGCCGGCTGGCCCGCTCCGCCCGTCCGAACCGGATCTTCGAGACCGTACGCGAAGTCGTGAAGAGCACCGGAGTACTGAAAGGCAAGCACCGTCGGGCGCTGGACTCCACCGTGCTGGACGACGCGGTCGCCACCCAGGACACGGTCACCCAGATCATCGCCGCCATCAGGACAGTCATCCGTGAGGTCCCACACGCGGCCGAACAAGCAGCAATCCAGTGCACCGCCCACGATTACACCGACCCGGGCAAACCCCGCATCGCCTGGAACGACGAGCAGGCCCGAGCCGACCTCATCGACGCACTGGTCACCGACGCGGTGCGGCTGCTGGGCCACCTGCCCGACCAACAGCTCGGGGAGAAAGCCGCGAACGCGCTCGGCCTGCTGGCCCTGGTCGCAGGACAGGACGTCGAACCCGCCGAGGACTCCAACGGCCGTGACGGGCGTTGGCGCATCACTCAGGGCACCGCCTACGACCGGATGATCTCCACCGTCGACCCCGAAGCCCGCCACGTCCACAAGACCCGCACCCACCGGCAGGACGGCTTCAAGGCCCACCTGGCCGTCGAGCCCGAGACCGGCTTATACACCGCCCTCGCTCTGCGGCCGGCAACCGGAACCGAGCACCACGAGGCCACTGTCGGCATCGACTTGCTCGCCGACGAAGACAGCCCGGTGGACGTCTTCGGCGACAGCGCCTACTCCACTGGCGACACCTGCCAGATCCTGCACCGAGCAGGACACCGACTCTTCCTCAAGCCCGCCCCGCTGAAGACGGCTGTCCTTGGCGGGTTCAGCCTCGACGACTTCGCCATCAACACCGCGGGCAGCACGGTGACCTGCCCCGCCGGACACACCGTCCCGCTCAGCGAGCCGTCCGGGCGGCACATGCAACGCAAAGCGCTCTTCACCGACCAGTGCGCCAGCTGCCCCTGCGCAAGCAGTGCACCACCGCCAAGACCGGCCGGATCGTCACCATCCGCCCCCACCACGACCTGCTCACCGCTGCCCGCCACCAGGCCAGCACCGACCCCGACTGGCAAGCCGCCTACCGACGATGGAGACCACCCGTCGAACGCGCCGTCGCCTGGCTCGTCGCCCACGGCAACCGCAGACTCCGCTACCGCGGCACCATCAAGAACAACGCCTGGCTCCACACCCGTGCCGCAGCCCTCAACCTGCGAACCCTGATCAACCTCGGACTCAACCACAACGGCGACACCTGGCACACCCCCGCTATCACCTGACCACGGCAACCAGAATCACACCAAGATCTTCATCAGTCTTCTAGGGCCTGTCCGGGGAGCGGCCCGCCATAGCCGCTCAAGATCCGGCGGCCGCCTCCTGGGGAGCGTGTTTGCCGTCCACCCGGGACGGTAAATGGATAATCGCATCAAGGAGTCAGGCGACCGGGCGGGTCCCGGGCGACGGCAGCCGACGGCGACACGGGAGGGCATGTCTATGGCGTGGCTGCTGGTCGTGGTCGCCGGGCTTCTCGAAACGGGCTTCGCCGTCTGTCTCAAGCTCTCGCACGGCTTCACCCGCCTCTGGCCGACGGTCGCGTTCTGCGCGTTCGCGCTCGGCAGTTTCGGGCTGCTGACGCTGTCGCTGAAGAAGCTCGACGTGGGGCCCGCATACGCGGTGTGGACGGGGATCGGGGCCGCCGGGACCGCGATCTACGGCATGATCTTCCTCGACGATCTCGTCTCCATGCTCAAGATCATCTCCATCAGCCTGGTGATCATCGGCGTGATAGGGCTCCAGCTCTCCGGCTCGGCCCACTGAGCCCGGCCGCCGGGCCGGCTCAGGCCAGCACCGTGCGCACCATACGGGCCACATCCGCCGCCGGGGCGGGCGCCACCACGTACGACAGGGCCAGCCTGGCGACCGCCTCACAGGCCAGCGGCAGCTCGACCGCACCGGGCGGCCAGTCGCCCGCCAGCAGCCGCACCGCGCGGTCCCGCGCCTGGCCGAGCAGCTCGCCCGGCGCGGGCAGCGGCCCGGGCGATGCCGTCCTTACGGACGTCACGGACGTCACGGACGTCGGCAGCCGCTCGTTCCAGCAGCCCGTGAGCACCGCCCGCACCAGTGGGTTCTCGGTCGCCGAGCGGACCGTCCACACCGCCGCGGCGGCCAGCCGCTCCCTGGGGCCCGCCGCGCCGGACGCCCCGGACAGCGCCCGCTCGACCCCGCTCAGATACGCGTCGGCCTCGCGCCGCACCAGAGCGCGGGCGAGGCCCTCCTTGCTGCCGAACTCGTTGTAGAGGGTCTGCCGGGAGACCCCGGCCGCCGCCGCGACCTCGGCCATCTTGATCCTCGGCCATGGACGGCCCTCGAGCGCGGCGAAGGCCGCGTCGAGTAAGGATTCACGCGCTGCGGGCATCGTCGCCTCCCAGAGCGGGCATCGCCGCCTCCCGGCGGCATGTGCCCGACAGAATTGACGGGCCGCCAGATGAAGTCAAGAGCCCCGCACGGGCCGACCCGGACGGCCCCAGTCCCAGGTCATGTGGAGTCGCGTGGCTCCGGGTCTTTTCCGCTCGATACTGTTCGGCCATGCCCGACTACCACGATGACCTGCGTCTCGGCCATGTCCTCGCCGACGCCGCCGACTCGACCACCATGGAGCGGTTCAAGGCGCTCGACCTGAAGGTCGAGACAAAACCCGATATGACGCCGGTGAGCGAGGCCGACAAGGCGGCCGAGGAGCTGATCCGCAGCTCCCTCCAGCGCGCCCGGCCGCGCGACGCGGTGCTCGGCGAGGAGTTCGGCAGCGAGGGCAGCGGCCCGCGGCGCTGGGTGATCGACCCGATCGACGGCACCAAGAACTATGTGCGCGGGGTCCCGGTCTGGGCCACCCTGATCGCCCTCATGGAGCGCGGTGAGGGCGGCGACCGCCCGGTGGTCGGGGTGGTCTCCGCGCCGGCGCTGGGACGCCGCTGGTGGGCCGCCGAGGGGCTGGGCGCGTACACCGGGCGCAGCCTGTCGTCCGCGTCGCGGCTGGCGGTCTCGAAGGTGAACAACCTCTCCGACGCCTCGTTCGCGTACTCCTCGCTCAGCGGCTGGGAGGAGCGCGGCAAGCTGAACGGCTTCCTCGATCTGACGCGCACCTGCTGGCGCACCCGTGGGTACGGCGACTTCTGGCCGTACATGATGGTCGCCGAGGGCTCGGTGGACATCTGCGCCGAACCGGAATTGTCGCTGTGGGACATGGCGGCCACCGCGGTGATCGTGCAGGAGGCGGGCGGCCGCTTCACCGGGCTCGACGGCGTGCCCGGCCCGAACAGCGGCGACGCGGCGGCGTCCAATGGGCTGCTGCACGGGGCGATGCTGGACTATCTGCGCTCCTGAGGGACTTCACGGTGGACTCTCGGGGCTCCCAGAGGGGCTTCACGGTGGACTCTCGGGGCCGCGGGGAGCCCTGAGAGCCCACCGGCGTGCGAGCCGGACGAGAACCGGAGTGTGAACCGGAGCGCGGCGCGCGCTCAGCGGCAGGGCGGCCTCCGCGCGCCCTTGTTGGATCCACCAAGGCATGTGAACATGAGAATCCAGTACCTTGTGAACTTGTGAATCTATTCTCGAATGGGTTCACCAAGGAGGTGGCTCCATCCATGCCCATGCACGTCCGTGACGCCATGAGCTCGGTGGTCCTCACCATCGGCCCCGCACACACGCTCCGTCAGGCCGCCCGGTTGATGTCCGCACGCCGGGTCGGATCGGCCATCGTGCTCGATCCCGACACCTGCGGCCTGGGGATTCTCACCGAGCGCGACATCCTCAACTCAGTGGGGGCGGGCCAGGACCCCGACCAGGAGACCGCGCACGACCACACCACCGCCGATGTCGTCTTCGCCGCCCCCGGGTGGACGCTGGACGAGGCGGCCCGCACGATGACCCAGGGCGGCTTCCGCCATCTGGTCGTCCTCGACGCGGGCGGCCCCGTCGGGGTGGTGTCGGTGCGCGACATCATCCGCTGCTGGGCCCCGGTCCCCCAGACCGTACCGGCCTGAGGCGGAACCGGAACCGGACTTCGCGCCCGGCACACCGCGCCCAGTGCGCCGCATCCGGCACATCCGCCTACGGCACACCGTGCCCGGCACACGAAGAGGCCGGAGCCCAACGGCGTCCGGCCTCTTCGGTTGATACGACAAGCGTCCGTCAGCCGCGCAGGGCCTGAACCGCGGCCTCCAGCCGCTTGCCGTAGTCGGCGTCCGCCTTGCGGAAGTTCTCGATCGCCCGCTGTGCGATGTCATCGCGGGAGACCTTGGCGATGAACTGCGCCAGATTCTCGATCAGGCGCTCCTTCTCGTCATCCGACATCAGCCGGTAGAGGTTGCCCGCCTGGACGAAGTCGTCGTCCTCGGCGTGCGAGGGCGCCTCATGGTCACCGGTCCGGCCGGAGACCGGGGACGGCTGCCACAGCGGCCGGCCGGTCTCGGCCGGGCCGCCGAAGCTGTTGGGCTCGTAGTTCTTCGCGCCCGCGTGACGGCCGTCGTACAGGAAGCCGTCCCGGCCGTAGGTGCGCGCCTCGGCCGCGTGCGGGCGGTTCACCGGCAGGTGGTCGGCGTTGATGCCGACGCGGTAGCGGTGGGCGTCGCCGTACGCGAACAGGCGGCCCTGGAGCATCTTGTCCGGGGACGGGCCGATGCCCGGCACGAAGTGGGCCGGCGAGAAGATCGACTGCTCGACCTCGGCGAAGATGTTCCGCGGGTTGCGGTTCAGCTCCAGCTTGCCGATCTCGATCGGCGGGTAGTCCTCGTGCGGCCAGACCTTGGTCAGGTCGAACGGGTTGAAGCGGTAGTTCGCCGCGTCGGCCGCCGGCATGATCTGCACCTGCACGGTCCAGGTCGGGAAGTCGCCGCGCTCGATGGCCTCGCGCAGATCGCGCTGATGGCTGTCCGGGTCCAGACCGGAGGTCTCGGCCGCCTCGGCGGTCGTGAGGTTCTTGATCCCCTGGTCGGTCTTGAAGTGGTACTTCACCCAGAAGACCTCGCCCGCGGCGTTGTTCCACTGGTAGGTGTGCGAACCGTAGCCGTTCATGTGGCGGTACGAGGCCGGGATGCCGCGGTCGCCGAACAGCCAGGTCACCTGGTGGGTGGCCTCGGGCGAGAGCCCCCAGAAGTCCCAGACATTGTCCGCCTCCTGCGAGCCGGTGTACGGGTCGCGCTTCTGGGTGTGGATGAAGTCGGGGAACTTGATGGCGTCCTTGATGAAGAACACCGGGGTGTTGTTCCCGACCAGGTCGTAATTGCCGTCCTCGGTGTAGAACTTCAGCGCGAAGCCGCGCGGGTCGCGCACCGCGTCCGCCGAGCCGAGGTTGCCGGCGACCGTCGAGAAGCGCAGGAACGTCTCGGTCTGCTTGCCGACCTCGGAGAGGAACGACGCGCGGGTGTACTTGGTCACGTCCGCGGTCACGGTGAAGGTGCCGTACGCACCGGCGCCGCGGGCGTGCACGATCCGCTCCGGGATCCGCTCGCGGTTGAAGTGGGCGAGCTTCTCGATCAGGTGCTGATCCTGGATGAGGACCGGACCGCCGACGCCCGCCGTCTCGCTGTTCTGATTGTCCGCCACCGGAGCCCCGGACTCCGTGGTCAGCGGACCAGTGATGTTGTCCTGGACCGTCACGTGCGCCTCCTGCGTACTCGCATTCTGTCCCTTGGTCTGGGGCTGTTGTCGATCCTACATTGGACAATGTCTAAGTCAAGAAGCGTTGGAAACTCGTACCCGATCTGGCCAAGGACTCGTCCGCTGCTACCCTTGTCCTTATCTGACTGATAGGTGAATGGCATGAGTGACCTGCTGGAACGGCTCAGGGGACGCGGCTGGAGGCTGACGGCGCAGCGGCGTGTCGTCGCCGAGGTCCTCGACGGGGACCACGTGCACTACACCGCCGACGAGGTCCATGCGGCGGCGGCCGAGCGACTGCCCGAGATCTCCCGCGCGACCGTCTACAACACCCTGGGCGAGCTCGTCTCGCTCGGTGAGGTGATCGAGGTCACCACGGACGGCAGGGCCAAGCGCTACGACCCGAACGCACACCACGCGCATCAGCACCTGGTCTGCGCGAAGTGCGGCACGATCCGCGATGTCCACCCCTCCGGCGATCTGCTCGCCGACCTGCCCACGCAGGAGCGCTACGGCTTCGCGATCTCCGCGGTCGAGGTGACCTACCGGGGTCTCTGCCCCGACTGTGCGGCCTGAGAACGCCCGCGAGAGACGGCCGAAACAAGACGGCCGACGGCCACGACAGACGAAAGGCCCGGATCCTGGAGGATCCGGGCCTTTCGTTGTGGTAGCGGGGACAGGATTTGAACCTGCGACCTCTGGGTTATGAGCCCAGCGAGCTACCGAGCTGCTCCACCCCGCGTCGTTGTGTTGCAACCTTAACCCGGGGTGGACAGCAGGAGCAAACCGGTTACCGGCGGGACGCCCACCGGTGGCTCCGGGCCGGGGTTCCGGCCCGGAGCACAACGCCGTGAGCTGCTGCTTAGCCGCGAGCTTGCGCTACGCCGTGAGCTCCTGCTGCAGCGCGTCCCGCAGCCGCGCCGCGCGCTCGGCGACCTCCGCGGGCCCCAGTTCGACCGCCCGCGCACACCACCGCTGCCCCTCGGTGAGCGCCCCGCGGCGGGCCGCGAGCAGCGCGAGCCGCAGCGCGGCCCGGCCGTGTCCCGCCTCGGCGGCACGCGTCCACCACAGGGCGGCCTCCGGCTCGCTGCCCTCCCGGGCCAGCAGCAGCCCCAGGTTGAACGCGCCGTTGCTGCTGCCCGCCTCGGCCGCCGCCCGGTACCAGCGCGCGGCCTCGACCACGTCGCCGCGCGCGGCCGCGAACATGCCCACCCGCACCTGGGCCCGCCGGTGGCCCTGGCGCGCGGCGCGCTCGTACCACTCCTCGTACTCGGGGACGTGCGGCCCGGAGCCGTCGTCGGGCGGCGGGGTCGGGAAGCGCGTCCCGGACGAGCTGCCGAGGCCGGTGCCGGTCGCCGGGTCGCCGCCGACCGACGAGCGGTCCAGCAGCGCGGCCAGCCGGAAGGCGCCCTCGGCGCTGCCGCCGCCCGCGGCGCAGCGCAGATGGCGCTCGGCGCCCTGGAGGTCGCCGTCCCGCTGCAGGGCGAGGCCGACCTGCAGCGCCGCCTCGGTGTGCCCGGCGGCGGCGGCCCGCTCGTACCACTGGCGGGCCGCCCGGCCCTCGCCCCGGCCCGCGTACAGGATCCCCAGGTTGAACGCGGCGTCTACGCTGCCCGCCTCGGCCGCCTTGGAGAACCACGGCTCGGCGCCCGCCGCGTCGCCGCGCTGCAGCAGCATCACGGCGACCGCGTTGGCGGCCTCGCGGTGGCCCGCGTAGGCGGCGCGGCGGTACCACTGCTCGGCCTGTGCGGTGCGGCCCTGCTCGGCGCAGAGCAGCCCGAGGTTGTAGGCGCCGTTGATGTCCCCGGCGTCGAGCGCCGCGCGGTACCAGCGCTCGGCGGTCTGGGTCTCGCCCCGGTCGGCGTGCAGCGCGCCGAGCGCGTTGGCGGCGTTGCCGTCGCCGTCCTGGGCCGCCCGGTGCCACCAGACCGCCGCGCTGTCCGTGTCGCCCGCGTCGCGCAGCAGGAAGCCCAGCGCGCAGGCGGCGCGGGACTCACCGTCCTTGGCGGACATCAGGTACCAGCGGCCGGCCTCCTTGGTCTCACCGCGCTTCTCCAGCAGCGTGCCGAGGTGGAGCGCGGCGCGCCGGTGGCCGCGCGCGGCGGCCTGCCGGTACCACTGCTCGGCCTCTTCCCGCCCGGCCCCGTCGGCGCCGCGGCGGCGCTCGGCCACCGGCTCGTCGCCCTCGTCGCCGCGGTCGTCCAGGATGCGGGCGAGCCGGTACGCGGCCTCGCGGTGGCCGCGCTCGGCGGCCGTGCGGAACCAGCGCTCGGCGCCGATGTCGCTGCGGTGCTCCAGCAGATCGCCCAGCGCGTACGCGCCCAGGGTGTGGCCGGATTCGGCGGACTGGCGCAGCCAGTACTCCGCGGCGGGCTCATCGCCCCGCTCACGGTGGTGACGGCCCAGGGCGTGGGCCGCGGCGGCGGATCCGGCGACGGCGGCTATGCGCCACCAGCCGGCCGCCTCGTCGGCGTAGCCGCGCTGGTGCAGCAGGACGCCGAGGTTGTTGGCGGCGGCGCGATCGCCCGCCGCGGTGGCTCCCCGCAGATGCGGTTCCGCACCGTCGACGTCACCACGGCGCAGCAGCAGCGCGCCCAGTGCGCTCATCGCGGCGGTGTCACCGGCCTCGGCGGCACGACGGTGCCGGGTCTCCTCCTCGGCATCGTCATGCGTGTGCGCAAAACGCCCTGTCTCCAACAGACTGACCCTGTCCCCCATAAATCCCATCGTGGCATCACCCGCATCCGGCGTACACCTGGTATACCGCAGCCGAGGAGGTCACTTCAGCGTTTTGTCGACATGCCCACAGAGAGACAACCCAAACGCTTGTATCCGCATTCCCCGAGTGGACGCTCGCAGAACACACAACAAGGCCCGGATCCTTGCGGATCCGGGCCGTGTCTGTCAGTAGCGGGGACAGGATTTGAACCTGCGACCTCTGGGTTATGAGCCCAGCGAGCTACCGAGCTGCTCCACCCCGCGCTGTGTTGTCACCACCGTATCACGGTGCGCGGGGTCGGCCGCCCGGCCGTTCTCGCAGGTCGTCAGAGGGTCAGCCGCCCTTCTTGCCGGAACCGTCACCGGCGCTCTGGCTCTGCGGCTGGTTCTGCTTCTGCCCCGGCTTGTCGCCCGCCTTCTCCTCCGCCTTGGCTGCGCGGTTCAGAGCGTCCCTCAGGTCGTCCTGGGCCCTGCCGTACGCCTCCCAGTCCTGCGGCTGCTTCTGGAGCGCGTCCTGGCCGTCCTGGTACGCCTCCTGGGCGTCCTTGAGGGCTTCCTTCACCGTGGGGTTGGCGCTCGACGGCGGTTGCTGCCCGCCGTCGCCCGGTGGCTGCTGCTCCTCGGACGACTCGCCGAAGACGGCGTCCAGGGCCTCACCCAGGGTGTCCTTGAAGACGGTCTCCTTGCCGTAGGAGACGCCCACCTTCTTCAGCAGCGGGTAATTGGCGCTGCCACCGCGGGCGTAGACCGGCTCGATGTACAGGAAGCCGTCGTCCAGTGGCACGGTGAGCAGATTGCCGTACTCGATGTCGGAGTCGGTGCCTCTGAGGTTCCGGACGAACTCGGCGACCTCCGGATCACCGTTGAGCTCGCTCTGCACCTGCTGTGGCCCTGGCACGTTGGAGGTGACCTTCAGCAGTCTTATCGTGCCGTAGTCCTTGCTGTTGGCATCCGCGTCGATCGACATGAACGCACCCAGGTTCGGACGCCCGTTGGGGGTGAAGGTCGTCGTCAGCGAGAACGTCTGCCCCTTCTGGTCGGGCATCTTCATGCTGAGGTAGTACGGCGGTACCGCGTTCCCGTCCTTGTGGGTCGGGTCCTCGGGACCTGCCAGGCGTCACTGCCGCTGTAGAACTGCGTCGGGTCGGTGACGTGGTAGCGGGTCAGCAGCTCGCGCTGGACCTTGAAGAGGTCCTGCGGATACCGCAGATGCTCCATCAGGTCCTTGCTGATCTTCTCCTTGGGCTCGACCGTGCCCGGGAACGCCTTCTCCCAGGTCTTCAGGACCGGGTCCTTGGTGTCCCACTCATAGAGCTTGACCGTGCCGTCGTAGGCGTCCACGGTCGCCTTGACCGAGTTGCGGATGTAGTTGACCTTGTTCTGCTGGGCGACCACCGACCGGTCTCCGTCGCTCAGCGAGTCGGCCGTGCTGTCGCCCAGGGTTGTCCGCGAGGCGTACGGATAGCCGTTGGTCGTGGTGTAGGCGTCGACCACCCACTTGATCCGGCCGCCCACCACCGCCGGATAGGCGTCACCGTCGATGGTCAGCCAGGGGGCGACCTTCTCGACGCGCTCCTTGGGAGTGCGGTTGTACAGGATCCGCGAACCGTCGCCGATCGCGCCCGAGTAGAGGATCTGGGGCTCGCCGAACGCCACCGCGTAGGCGGCGCGGTTGACCGGGTTGGAGAGGCTGACCCCGCTCTTGCCCTTGTAACTGGTGGTCTTCTCGCCGTTCTTCTCGTAGTCGAGCTCCTTCTGGGGGCCACCGACTATCGAGTACTGATCGGTCTTCTCGCCGTAGTAGACCTGCTGCTTGTAGGTGCCGACCCCGCCGCCGCTGGAGCTCTTGGTGGGCAGCCCGGACTCGGTGAAGTCCGGCGAGCCGGCCGGGTCCGCGTTGGGATCGGTCGTGGTGCCCTTCGCCGCCACCATGCCGTAGCCGTGGGTGTAGGTGAAGTGGTCGTTGATCCAGTTCCGCTTGGGGATGCCGTTGAGGTTCAGCTCGCGCACACCGACGACGGTGTCCTGGTCCTTGCCGTCGGCACCCTTGTAGCGGTCGACGTCCAGCGTCGAGGGGAACTGGTAGTACTTCCGCTCCTGCTGGAGCTGCTGGAAGGTCGGCGAGATGACGCTGGGGTCGATCAGCCGGTAACTGGCCGTCGAATTGGCGTCCTTACGGAGCTTCTCGCCGCCCTCGCTGTCGTTCTTGCCGGAGTAGTCCGCCACCTTGGAGTCATCGATGCCATACGCCTGGCGCGTGGCCTCGATGTTCTTCTGGATGTACGGCGCCTCCTTGGCCTGCTCGTTCGGCTGGACCTGGAACTTCTGCACGATCGCCGGGTAGAGCCCGCCGATGAGGATCGCCGACAGCACCATCAGCCCGAAGCCGATGACCGGCAGCTGCCAGGTGCGCCGCCACAGCGTCGCGAAGAAGAGCACCGCGCAGATGGCCGCGATGCAGAACAGGATCGTCTTGGCGGGCAGATAGGCGTTGGCGTCCACATAGCGCAGACCCGTCCAGTTGCCCGTCGCCTTGAAGTCGCTGGACTTCACCGCGAGGCCGTAGCGATCCAGCCAGTACGCCACCGCCTTGAGTGCGACGAAGACGCCCAGCAGCACCGACAGATGGCCGGTGGCCGCGGCGGTCGCGCGGGCCCCGGGGCTGGTGACCCGCAGGCCCCCGTAGAGGTAGTGCACCAGGGCGGCGGCGATGAGCGAGAGCACCGTGGCCGCGAAGCCGAAGCTCAGCAGGAAGCGGTACCAGGGCAGATCGAAGGCGTAGAACGCCACGTCCTTGTGGAACTGCGGGTCCTTCTGACCGAAGGGCACTCCATTGACCCACAGCAGCCAGATCCGCCACTGGCCGGCCGCCGAGGCGCCCGCGATCAGCCCGACCAGGGCGGTGACCGCGAGCAGCACCCACTTCTTGAACGGGGCGATGCCCATCCGGTAGCGGTCCAGGCTCTGCTGCTCCATGGACATCGCGCTGAGCGGCGGCCGCAGCCGGTGCGCCAGCCAGATGTTGATCCCCACCGCCGTGGCCATCAGCACGCCGAAGACGAAGAACAACCCGATCTTCGACTTCAGGGTCGTACTGAAGACGGACGAGTAATGAAGCGAGCGATACCAGAGCCAATCCGTCCAAAACCCGGCAAACATGACAAAGAGCATGGCCAATACGGCCAGCACGCCCAGGGTCATGAGCAGGGTCCTGGCACGCCGGGACGGTCGGCCGACTCTCATCCGCGGCCCCGTCGGGCCTCCGCCGCGGTCCGGCATCTGGAAAGCCAAGGTGCGCACCTCGAAGTTCGCTGTCGATTGAGGGACCCTGAACTCCAGGGCCCACCTGATGCAACTTACTCAGGCTTTACTCAGTTCCCGTTTCCGGGTCCGAACAGGGCACGATATGAACCATGTCCAACGCAACCCCCGGCACCGACCCGCTGGCCTCGAATCCTCTGACCCGAGCCGTCCTCGAAATTGACGAGTACGCCTCAGGGCTCGGCTGGGACCAGCCCGCCCGGCTCTTCGCCCTCGTCGACACCGCCCGGCTGCGCGCCGAGGAGCCCGGCCTCGCCTCCCAGCTCGGCCTTGACGAGGGCGGCGAGGAGATCGCCTCCCTGACCCCCATCGAGCAGGACGAGCTGCCCTCCGGCGCCCCGCTGGACGAGTTCCTCGCCACCATCGCCTGGCCCGACGCCGTGACCGGCTGCGCCCTGACCGTCGAGCGGCAGATGCTGCCACCGTCCGCCGAGGGCTCCGTGCCCAAGGGCCTGGCCGACGCCGAGCTGGCCAAGTGGGTCGCCGAGCACCCGGACCGCCAGGAGGTCCGGATGACCGTCGCCGTGCTGCGGGACGGCACGCGCGAGTCGGCCCTGCGGCTGCGGGATAAGGACTCCCCGACCGAGGTGCTCACCGGTGCCGGCCTGGTGCCGGGCCTGGCGGACGCGCTCAGCGCCACCTTCGCCACCGACTGACCGCCGAGCGGGGGGGGCGCCGCTCAGCCCGTCGTGCACTTCGGCAGACCGGCGGTGTCCCCCTTACGGATCTTCTCGAGCGCCTTGAGGGCGTCGTCGATCGTGTGCACCTTGACCAGCCGCAGCCCGCCCGGCACGTCCTTGGCGGCGGCCGCGCAGTTCTCCTTGGGCGTGAGGAAGTAGCGGGCGCCCGCGTCGCGGGCGCCGATCGTCTTCATCTCGATCCCGCCGATCGGGCCGACCGTGCCCTTGTCGTCGATGGTGCCGGTGCCCGCGATGTACTTCCCGCCGGTGAGATCGCCGGACGACAGCCGGTCCACGATCCCCAGCGCGAACATCAGACCCGCGCTGGGCCCGCCCACGTCCGCCAGCTTGATGTCGATCCGGAACGGGAAGGTGTAGTCGACCCCGGCCTGGATGCCCACGATGGCGCGGGAGCGACCCTGGTCCGCCTTCGCGGTGGTGATCGTGACGCGCTCCTCGCCGGTGGGCTGCTTGCCGCGCTTCTCCGCCGCGGCCACGTCCTTGGCCGGGACGACCGAGAAGGCCACCTTCTGGCCCGGCTTGTGCTTGGTGACCAGCTTGGCGACGTCATCGGGCTCGCGCACCGCCGTGCCGTCCACCGACTTGATCACATCGCCCGCGTGCAGCTTGCCCTGGGCCGGGGCGCCCTTCTGGACGGCGCCCACGATGACATGCGCGGTGACCGGCTTCTTCAGCGCCCGCAGCGCCGCGACCTTGGCGGACTCCTGGGACTGGGTGAACTCCTCGGCGTTCTGCTGGTCGACCTGGTCCGGGGTCTTGTCGTCCGGGTAGAGGGTGCTGTGCGGCACGACCACGTCATCGTGCGCCAGCCAGCCGTAGACGGCCTCCACGAGGTTCATCCGGTACTCGGAGCCGGTGACGCGGACCGTGGTCATGTTCAGATGGCCACCCGCGGTCTCGCAGTTCTTGCGGCCCGAGATCTGCAGCACGCACTCCCCGTTGTGCTCGCCCAGGGTGTTGTACGTCGGCCCGGGAGACATCTCCGCGTACGGCACCGGGATCAGCACTCCGGCGCAGAGCAGCGCGATCAGCATCAGAAGGGAGGCGAGCATCGTCGCAGTGCGGCGTGGCATGGAACGACAGTACGGGACCCGTCCGTCAGTCCACCGTCGGGGCCGTCCGTACGAGGGGCGGCGCGGACGGGGCGCGGTCAGGCCGCGGCATCCGAATCGGAGGGCCGGCGCTCCATCGCCTCGCGGAAGCGAGCGTATCCGGCCAACTCAGCTACGTCCCCCCCGGACTTCCGATTTACGGCTCGGGCGGCTATGCCCGCGTATATCGCCGCGGCTATCGCCGCGAACAGCGGAATGAGCAACCAGAGAAGCGCACCCACAGCAGCCTCCCGACCCCTGGAAAAATCGCGATCCACGACCGCGACTGACAGATGAGCAGGTTAATCCTCTGCCAGGTCAACGCTCACGGCAGGGTGGGGGTTACGCAAGTGGAGTACACCCTTCCGCGCCCAACCGCATTCCCGCTACGCGCCCACCCGCCCTCCCGTCACCCGACCACCACCCCTCAACGAGGCGCTACGCGCCCACCCGCCCTCCCGTCACCCGACCACCACCCCTCAACGAGGCGCTACGCGCCCACCCATTCCTCGGTCCCATCCGCGAAGGACTGGTGCTTCCAGATCGGCACCTCGCGCTTGAGGTCGTCGATCAGACGGCGGCAGGCGGCGAACGCCTCCGCCCGGTGCGGGCAGGAGACGGCCACCACCACGGCCAGGTCGCCGATCGCCAGATCGCCCACCCGGTGCACGGCGGCCAGCGCGCGGACCGGGAAGTCGGCCACGACCTTCTCGGCCACCCGGCGCAGTTCGGCCTCGGCGGTCGGATGCGCGGAGTAGCCGAGGGCGCCGACCTCCGCGCCTCCGTCGTGATTGCGCACGGTGCCCACGAACAGCGCCGTACCGCCCGCCGCGGCATCGCCCACCGCCCCGAACACCTCGTCGACGGAAAGGGGTGTGTCACGGACGGCGAGCAGCCGGATGGGATGGGCGGCCGCGAGTTCGCCGGGGTGATCGTACGAATGTGCCATGCCGTCCATCGTGCCGCACCGTCCCGTCCTCACGTAATACCGGATCCCGGAAAGCGTCTTCCGGTACAGCCCTGTCTGGGTCAGGCCCGTGCCGGGCCCGCGCCAGGCCCGTCTCAGGCCCGGCGGCGCGCCTTACGGGCGCGGCGCACGATCGCCGCGGTGCCCACCAGGGCCACGGTCGCACCCGCGGCACCGAGCGTCGTGGCGTCCTTACGGCCCAGGCGCCGGCCGGCGACCGTATGGCGGCCGGAGACCTCCTCCAGCAGCTCCGCCAGGACCTCCTCGTTGGTCCAGCGCGGCCGCCAGCCCGCCGCGTGCAGCCTGCTGCCGCTGATCGCCCACGGGTGCATCGTGTACGCGAGATCGCCGGCCGGGGACGGCGTCAGACCGAGCCGATGCAGCCGGGAGGCCGCGCCCAGGGCGACCGCCGAGGGCAGCTCCATGCGCCGGATTCCGGACAGCTCCTCGACCTCCTCCTGCTCCAGCCAGCCCTCACAACCGACCGCCAGCTCGCCCTCGACCTTCTCCAAAGCGGCGTACTCCAGCGCGCCGACCAGGTCCTCCACATGGCAGAACTGCCAGGTGGGACGGGATCCGGCGACCACCAGCAGACGCGGTGACTCGAAGTAGCGGGTGAGCGCGGTGTCCGTGCCGCCGACCAGGATCGCCGGGCGCACCACGGTGACATTCAGCCCCGGATGCGCCCGGGGCGCGCGCTCCCCGAGCCGCTCGATCTCCAGGAGATCGCCGACGCCGGTGGCCTCGGCGGTCGCCCGCAGCTCCGCGTCCTCGGCGAGCGGCACGGCGTTGTCCGGGAGCGCCCCGTAGACCATCGCGGAGGTGCACAGCACCACCCGGCGTACCCCGGCCGCCGCGGCGGCCGTAAGGACGGTCTGGGTGCCGCGCACGTTGTAGGCGGTGCGGGCGGCGGAGTCGGTGCCCAGGTCCAGGTCGACCGCGAGGTGAACCACCACGTCCGCGCCGCGCAGCTTCTCGGCGATAGCCGGATCGCGGACGTCCAGCACATGCCACTGCGCCTCGCTCACCTCACCGCGGCGTTCATCGATGGCCAGGACCTGCTTGACCTCTTCGGACTCCGCGAGCCGCTGCGTCAGCAGGGCACCTGGGCCCGAGGCGGCACCGGTCACCGCCACGACGGGTCGTCGTGCGGTGCGAGCCGTATCGTTTCGCGCAGCGCGAACTTCTCGGTCTGGGGAACTCACCGGGCGTCTCCAGCGGTTGTCTTCAGTACGGAGCGCATGCACGCATACGTACCAGGTGACGTCCATCCTGCCGCAGGGCGGCGATCAGCGAAGCACCGAGCCCGGAAACCGGCGAGGTGTCTAGGCTGGGTGGTGATGTCGGGCATCCGCCACCGGCCCGGGAGCCGGTGGCCCAACGAGCCGAGGAAACCCGTGAGTGACACCCCATTCGGATTCGGCCTTCCGCCGGAGGAGCCGGAGGACGGCGACGACGGCAAGAAGAAGGGCGGCCAGGGCGGCGAGCAGGGCCCCGCGAATCCCTTCGGGTTCGGCGGCGGACCCGGCGGAGCGGACAATCCGTTCGCCGCGATGTTCGGTTCGCTGAATCCGGGCGACCTGGGCGCCGCCTTCCAGCAGCTCGGGCAGATGCTCTCCTACGAGGGCGGCCCGGTGAACTGGGACATGGCCAAGGACATCGCGCGCCAGACCGTGGCGCGCGGCACCGCCGACGGCAGTAAGGACGAGAGCGTCGGCCCCGCCGACCGTGCCGCGGTCCAGGAGGCCGTGCGCCTGGCCGATCTGTGGCTGGACGGCGTCACCTCGCTGCCCTCGGGCTCCGGGAGCGCCGTGGCCTGGAGCCGCGCCGAATGGGTCGACGCGACCCTGCCGGTGTGGAAGGACCTGGTGGACCCGGTCGCCGAGCGGGTCGGCGCCGCCATGGGCGACGTGCTGCCCGAGGAGATGCAGGCCATGGCCGGCCCGCTGCTCGGGATGATGCGCTCGATGGGCGGCGCCATGTTCGGCACCCAGATCGGGCAGGCACTGGGCGTGCTGGCCGGCGAGGTGGTCGGCTCGACCGATATCGGGCTGCCGCTGGGCCCGGCGGGCAAGGCGGCCCTGCTGCCGGTCAACATCGCGGCGCTCGGCTCCGGCCTCGGCGTGCCCAAGGAAGAGGTCCGGCTGTATCTGGCCCTGCGCGAGGCGGCCCACCAGCGGCTCTTCGCCCATGTGCCGTGGCTGCGCTCGCACCTCTTCGGCGCGGTCGAGGGGTACGCCCGCGGCATCAAGGTCGACACCGCCAAGCTGGAGGACGCGGTCGGCCAGCTCGACCCGACCCACCCCGAGCAGCTGCAGGAGGCACTGCAGCAGGGCATGTTCCAGCCCGAGGACACCCCCGAGCAGAAGGCCGCGCTGGCGCGTCTGGAGACCGCTCTGGCGCTGGTCGAGGGCTGGGTGGACGCGGTGGTGCACGCCGCCGCCAAGCCGCATCTGCCCTCCGCCGACGCCCTGCGCGAGACGCTGCGACGGCGCCGGGCGAGCGGCGGCCCCGCCGAGCAGACCTTCGCCACGCTGATCGGCCTGGAGCTGCGGCCACGCCGGCTGCGGGACGCCTCCCGGCTGTGGGCCTCGCTGACCGACGCCCGGGGTCTGGAGGGGCGCGACGGGCTGTGGGCGCATCCGGACATGCTGCCGACCGCGCAGGACCTCGACGACCCGGACGGCTTCGTCCACGGCGAGCAGCTCGACTTCTCCGAGCTGGACAAGATGCTCGGCGAGGCGGCGGGCGGTGAGGACCGTAAGGACGGCCCCGACCATCCCGACCTCCGTAAGGACGACCCCGAGCGCCCCGACCTCCGTAAGGACAGCGAGGGCAGCGAGGGCAGCGAGGACGACGACCGGGGCGACGGCGAGAAGTGAGTCTGCACCAGGACACGGCGCGGGTGCTCACCGAGTGGCCCGCGCCCGATGCCGCCCAGGAGCGGCTGCGGCAGCATTACGGCGACCATCTGGCCGCGTATCCGGACGGCATGTGGAAGGCGTGCGGGGACGGCCACATCACGGCGAGCGCGCTGGTGGTCGACCTGGACCGGGAGCGCGTGCTGCTCACCCTGCACCGGAAGCTGCGGATGTGGCTGCAGATGGGCGGCCACTGCGAGCCGGACGACGCCACGCTCGCGGGCGCGGCGCTGCGCGAGGCCACCGAGGAGTCCGGGATCGAGGGGCTGATGCTGCTGCCGGGCGGCCCGGTGCGGCTCGACCGGCACCACACCCCCTGCGCCTGGCATCTGGACGTCCAGTACGCGGCGGTCGCGCCCCGGGGTGCGGTGGCGGCGATCAGCGACGAGTCACTGGATCTGCGCTGGTTCGGCTACGACGAGGTGGCGGACGTGGCCGATGAGTCGGTGCGGCACCTGGTGACGCGCACCCGCGCGCTGCTCTGAGGAGCGCGTCGGCCGCGAACCGGGAGTCCGCGGCCGCCGTGCTCCATCAGCGTGATCACCGTGGCCTCGGTCAGTTGCTGAAGATGTTGCCCTGGTTCTGACCGCGGGCGCCCTGCTGGCCCATGCCGAACTGCGCGGCCATGCCGCCCCCGACCACCGCGTTCTGCGGCGGGAGCAGCTCACTGGGCTGCACCAGCGCGTAGCCCTGGCCGAGGAAGCTGAGCTCCCAGCCCTCGCCGGTGTTGCCGCGCCGCCGCCAGACGCCCGAGGAGTGCGTCTGCGCCTGCATCTGGACCCGCAGCGAGCTGGACCAGGCGACGATGGCGTCCGCGTCGACGTTGACGTACTTGTCGGGGGTGACCTGGAGCAGCAGCGGCTGCCCCGAGGTCATCAGCGCGACCTTGCCGTGGCCGGAGATGTTGAGGTTGTACTTGCCGGAGCCGGAGATCCCGTACTGGCTGTCCACCGCGATCGTCTCCCAGTGCAGCGTGGAGTCGAGCGCGAGCACATAGGAGCTGTCGACGGTCAGCCCGTCGTGGTCCACGTCCATCACATGGATGTGCTGGGCGAGGTTGGCGAGGTAGACCGTGCCCTGCCCGGAGCAGCGCATCAGGTCCAGGCCCTCACCGGCGCGGCTGCGGGTCATGCGCTGCCCCGGCGTCTGGTACTCGCCGTCGAACTCGATGAGCCCCTGATAGGCGACCATGCTGCCCTTACGGGCGAGCACATCCTCATGGCCGCTCAGGGCGACCCGCAGCAGCTGCGGGTTCTGCAGCGCGTAGCGGTCCTGCGTCTGGGCCTCGGTGAAGGCGAAAAGCGGGCTCTGCATCTGGTATCCCTCCCCCTCAGCCCCGGGCCCGGAGCCGGTCGGTGCTGTCCTCACTGGGCTGTACGACGACGAAGCCCTGCCCGGAGAAACCGAGCTGATATGCCTCGCCGCTGCCCCGGCCGATCAGGGACGACGCCTTGAAGCTGCGCTTGCCCTTCACCTTGAGCCCCGAGGACCAGGCCACGAGTGCGTCCGGGTCCACATAGGTCTCGTCCTCACCGCGGCCGCAGTCGACCACGATCGGCGTGCCGCGCGAGGTCAGGGCGACCCAGCCGGTGCCGGAGACACCCACGTTGAACAGGCCCTGCCCGGCGAACTTGGCGATGCCCTTGACCCGTTCGACGCCCCACTGGAGATGCGCGTCGAAGGCGAGGAGGTTGGTGCCGTTGACCGACAGCGCGTCACCGTTGAGGTTGATGCAGACGACGTTGGCCCCGTAGTCGGCGAGGTAGAGCAGCCCGTCGCCGCTGCACCGCATCAGCGGGGCGCCCTCGCCGGTCAGCCACTGGGAGGCCATCTGACGTACCGCGGGCGGGTTGGGCTCGTACTGGACGAAGCCCTCGTAGGCCACCATCGAGCCGGTGCGGGCGAAGAGGTCCTGGCCGCTCTGCATGGCGACCTTGAGCATGCTGGCGCCGTGGTTCTCCATGCGGGCGGCGACCGGGGCGGGTGCGAAGCCCGAGATCATTTGCTGGTCCATGACGGGCTCCTTCAGACCTCGTAGGGCTGGACGACGATGAAGTTGCCGGGCGCGCCACGGAACTGGAGGTTCACGGTCTCCCCGCTGTGGCCGGGATAGGCGCTGCGGCGCAGCCGCACCTGGCTGGAGATGATCACCTGGGATCCGGCGGACCACGCCACGATGGCGTTGCTGTCGGCGAAGGTGGTCGGGGTGACGGGGAGGACGACCGGCGTGCCCTCGGTCTTCACCACGACGGTGCCGGTGCCCTGGAACTGCATGGTGAACAGCGCGCCGCCGGGGATGCCATGGCCCTCGATCCGGCGCACCTCGTGGTGCAGCGACTCGTCGAAGGCGAGCACGTTCTCGGCGGCGACACAGATGGCGTCGCCCTGGAGCTCGATCGGGTGGAGTTCGGCGGCGTTCTCGGCGAGGAAGACCTGGCCCTGGCCGGTGCAGCGCATGAGCTGCATCTCCTGGCCGGTCGCGTTGCCGACGATCCGGCCGCGGAAGCCGGCGCCCTTGTAGCTGAAGTCGACCTTGCCCTGGTAGAGCACCATCGTGCCCTGACGGGCGAGCACGGGCTGCCCGCCGACGCCGAGGTCGACCCGCATCAGCCGGGGGTTCTGCGGCGTCCAGCGCTGGCCGGTGGGCGCCTCGCGGTACTGGGCGAGCGCGGCCTGGAGCCCGGGCGCGCCACCGCCGCCCTGGGGGACGCCCATGGCCTGCTGCTGACCGTAAGGAGCGGGCTGGCCCGGCTGGCCCGAACCGGGCTGACCGGCCTGGCCGGGGTACGGCTGGGCGGGCGGCTGGCCGTACGGCGCGGGGGCGGGCGGGGTCTGGCCCGGCGGCTGTCCGAAGGGGGCCTGCTGGCCCGGGAACTGGCCCGGAGGCGGGGCGGCGGCACCTGGCCGGGTGGGGGCACCTGGCCAGGGGGTGGCACCTGGCCTGGGCCGGGCGGCGCGATGGGTGCGGCGATGGTCGGGGCGCCGTGCATCTGGGGGGTGCCAGGGGCGGGTGGCTGAACGCCCTGCGGGGGCGTGCCCGGGGCGGGCACCCCTTGGGGCGGCATCCCCTGAGGCGGCGTTCCCTGAGGCGGCGTTCCCTGAGGCGGCGTTCCCTGCGGAGGCGTGCCCTGCGGCGGCGTTCCCTGGGGAGCGCCGAAGGCGGGAGCGGGCTGCGGTGCGGGCGGCGCCGGGGCGGCCGGGGCAGCGGTCGCGGCCGGGGGCGCGAAGCCCGGGGCGGGGGCCGCCTGGCCGGGCGGCGCGAAACCGGGCGCGGCACCCTGGGCGGGCGCGGGGGCGGGCTCCTCCTCGGCCACCTCACCGCCGAAGTTCTTGAGCAGCGCGTCCAGTCCCCCGTCGAAGCCCTGTCCGACGGCGGCGAACCGCCAGACGTCCTTGAGGTAGAAGTCGCCCAGCATCACCGCGCGTTCGGTGCTGAACTCCGAACCGGTGAAGGAATACCGGGCCACCTCCTCGCCGCCCGCGACGATCCGGATATAGCCCGGGCCGATCTGCGACATCTGCCCGGCGCCGTCGAGGGTCGCGGTGAAGGAGAGCTTGTGGATGGTGGAGGGGATGCTGTCGAGCGTGACGCGGAACGAATCCGTGTCACCGGCCTGCGCCCCGAGTTGCTGTATCGCTTCTTCAGGGGACTTCGGCTGGTTGAAGAAAATGAAGTAGCGGTCGTCCGACAGCCGCTCGTCCGCGTCGAGCCCGAAGCAGCTGATGTCGAACGTCAGACCGGGCCCGGCGATCTGCACCCCGACGTACAGATCCCTCCCGGCCGTCAGATCACTGATCCTGGCCTTGTGGCCGCGCTGGAATTCCCTGGCCATACGTTAGGACCGTCCCCCATCGACGTACCGGTGAGTGCATTGCGCGCCAGGCTAGCCGCTGCCGCCGACTATGAGCGACGCCAAGGCGCACGGGTCTGGTTCCGTTACGGCACGGGAGCGGTTCCGTTACGGCACCCGCGTCGTCCCCTACGGCTGGTCGTCCCCGGGCCCGGTGAGGTGCGGCAACCGCCCGGCGGCGACCACCCCTTCGAGATAGCCCCGCGCCCGCTCGGTCCGCGGATACGCCTCCAGGAGCTGCCAGAAGCGCCGGCCGTGGCCCGGCACCAGCAGATGGGCCAGCTCGTGGAGGAGCACATAGTCCACGACGTACTCCGGCATGCCCTGGAGCCGGTGCGAGAGCCGGATGCTGCCCTCGGCAGGCGTGCACGACCCCCAGCGGGTGTTCTGGTTGGTGACCCAGCGGACGGTGGCGGGCCGGGCCCGCCCGCCCAGGTACTGGCCGGAGAGCAGTTCGGCGCGGGCGGCCAGCTCCGCGTCGCCCAGCATCCGCTTGCTCTCCTGCGCGGCCAGCTTGTCCAGCATGACGCTCACCCAGCGCTGCTCCTCCGCCTCGGACATCCGGGCGGGGATGAGGACGACGGTGCGGTCGCCCTCGCGATAGGCGGAGACCGTCCTGCGCCGCCGGGTGCTCCTGCGGACCTCGACCGCGCTCGCGCCCGAGCCTCGGCTCTGCGGGCTCGGGACGGTGCGCGGTGCGCTCGCGGCGCTGCGGGGGCTCTCCCCCGCGGTGCGAGAGGACGGATCGGCGGGCACGCCCCGACGTTACCCGCTGGCCGCCGGGGAAGTCCCGCCCCGCACCTTGTTGCGGACCGAACCACTCCACGGTGTGCACGGCTTGTACGACCGGTGTTCGTACGACTTATTCCACCGCCTGTGGATAACGCTCTGCGGGCTCCGGGCGCCTACCCGCATGCTGAGGGCGGTGCAACGGAAGCGAACCAACGCAGTTCGACGCGAAAAGTGACGAATAGGCAAGTACAGGCACGAAGAGGCACAGAACATCAAACGGGGGAGACGGCGATGCATCCGATGCTGAAGCCCGCGCTGCGGCGCGGCTGGCGGAGCCGGGACACGGTCCAGTTCGGGGTGGCCCGGGCGCATGCGGTGGTGATGGGGCCGGTGGACACGGCCACGGGCAGCTTTCTGGAGCTGCTGGACGGCACCCGCGGTCTGCCACTGCTGCGGCAGGAGGCCCGGGCCATCGGGCTGCCGGAGGGGCGGGCCGACGCACTGGTGGACCGGCTGGCGGCGGCCGGTCTGCTGGATGAGCCGAGGGACGGCGGTGAGCCCGCCGCGGCCCTGGACCGGCTGCGGCCCGACGCGGGGGCGCTCTCGGTGCTGCATCCCGAGCCCGGGGCGGCGGCGCGGCTGCTCGCCGCGCGGCGGGCGATGCGGGTGCAGGTGCGGGGCGCCGGCCGGGTCGGGGCGGCGGTCGCGGCCGCGCTGTCGGGCTCGGGGATCGGCCGGGTCGATGTGGTGGACGGGGGGTGTGTCGAGCCCTGGGATGTGGCTCCCGGTGGGCTGTCCGCCGATCAGATCGGGGAGCGCCGGGATGTGGCCGCGCGTCGCGTGGTGCGACAGACCGCGCCCGGTCCGCTGCCGCGTCGGTCGGCCCGGGAGCGGACCTCCGCGGAAGAGCGGACCCCGTCGGGAGAGCACGGTCTGGCGCTTGTGGTGATCGCCCCGCGTGACGGCCTCGCCGCGTACGCACCGGATCCGGACCCGGCCCAGCCGCTGCTCGCCTCCGGGACACCCCATCTTTACGCGGGAGTCATCGAGGCCACGGGGGTGGTGGGGCCGCTGGTGGTGCCGGGCATGACGCCCTGCGCGGGCTGTGCCGCGGCGGGCCGGGCCGAGCGGGAGCCCGTCTGGCCCCGGATGCTCGCGCAGTGGCGGTCCGGGCGGCGGCGGACCGCCCCGGCCTGTGACGCGGCGCTGGCGATGGTGGTGGCGGGGCTCACCGCGGTGCAGGCGCTGGCCTTCCTCGACGGCCGGCCCTCCGGGGGCGCGGGGGTCCGGTGGGAGTTGGCGCTTCCCTCCCTCGTCTGGGAGGCGCGTCCGGTCGTAGCACATCCCGGATGCCGCTGCGGAGCGGCCGGGGAGGAGGATGCCGTATATGCCTCGGCCGCAGAGGCACCGCACGCGACAATGTCCGGGTGACCCACGTCCGTGGAGTGGGCGACGGGGGCCCGGGGGCCACCCTCCGGGATGGCACGGCTGTAGTTGGAGGGGCGCATGACCGATCTGCCGCGCAAGGCGATCACCCGTACCGCCAAACTGGCGGCGCTGCCCTTGGGATTCGCGGGGCGCGCCACGTGGGGGCTCGGGAAGCGGATAGGGGGACGGCCGGCGGAGATGGTCGCGCGCGAGGTACAGCAGCGCACCGCCGAGCAGATGTTCAAGGTCCTCGGTGAGCTCAAGGGAGGGGCCATGAAGCTCGGGCAGGCCATGTCGGTCTTCGAGTCGGCCCTGCCCGAGGAGATAGCCAGGCCCTACCGGGCGGCGCTGACCAAGCTCCAGGAAGCGGCCCCTCCCATGCCCAGCCGCACGGTCCACGCGGCGCTGGAGGAGCGGCTGGGCCCGGACTGGCCGGAGCTGTTCCAGGAGTTCGACGACAAGCCGGCGGCGGCCGCCTCGATCGGGCAGGTGCATCGGGCGGTCTGGCACGACGGGCGCGTGGTGGCGGTCAAGGTGCAGTACCCGGGGCGGGCGAGGCGCTGCTGTCCGACCTCAACCAACTGAGCCGGTTCGCCCGGGTGCTGGGGCCGCTGGTGCCGGGGCTGGACGTCAAGCCGCTGATCGCGGAGTTGCGCGAGCGAGTCGCCGAAGAGCTGGACTACGAACTGGAGGCGGCGTCCCAGCGGGCCCATGCAGAGGAGTACGCACAGGACACGGAGATCGTGGTGCCCGAGGTGGTGCACCAGAGCGATCAGATACTGATCACCGAATGGATGGAGGGGATACCGCTCTCCGAGGTGATAGCCGACGGCACCCAGGAGCAGCGGGACCGCGCCGGGCAGCTGCTGGCCCGCTTCCTGTTCTCGGGGGCGTCGCGCACCGGGCTGCTGCACGCCGATCCGCATCCGGGGAACTTCCGGCTGCTGACCGGTGACGCCCCGGACGGACCGCCGGAGCGGTGGAAGCTGGGTGTGCTGGACTTCGGTTCGGTGAACCGGCTCCCGGAAGGGCTTCCGGAGCCCATCGGCATCGCACTGCGCATGGCGCTCCAGGGCGATGCCATGGGGGTCTACGAGCTGATGCGCGGGGAGGGGTTCGTCAAGCCGACGATCGAGATGGACCCGGAGGACCTGCTGGACTTTCTGCTGCCGATGCTCGAACCGGCCCAGGTCGACGCGTTCGTCTTCGACCGGCAGTGGCTGCGCAGCCAGGCGGCGCGGGTGGCCGATCGTCACTCCCCCGTCTATGAGCTGGGCAATCAGCTGAACCTGCCGCCCGCCTATCTGCTGATCCACCGGGTGACCTTGAGCACCATCGGCGTGCTGTGCCAGCTGGGCGCGACGGTGCGGCTGCGGGATGAACTCGAAGCGTGGGTCCCCGGCTTCGCCGAGGACCCGGAGCCCGAGGACGGCGCCGAAGAAGGCGCCGAAGCCGAAGAGGGCGCCGGAACCGGGGAAGCCGCCGAAGCCGGAGAGGCCACCGGAACCGGAGAAGCCACCGAAGCCCCGCAAGGCACCGAGGAGAAGTCCGAGGCCGCGGAGACCTCGGCCTGAGCACGCGCGCCGCCCGGCCGGTCTCTGGTGCCGGGTGGCGTCGCCTCCGAGCGCGGGCGCTTCGGGGTAGCCAAAGGGCCGGTCCGATCGGACCGGCCCTCTGTGGTCACGCGACGGGTCGAGGTATGACCCGTCAGTGTGTGGTGATGTCAGCCCCGACTCTGGTCGGTGGCGCACCTGGTGGTCACTGCATGACCGCGATGGCCAGGGCGCGGCGGGCGCGGAGCGAGGCACGCTCCGCGCGGCGCTGCATCCGGCGCGCGGCGGCGAGCCGAGCGGCGGGCCGTTCGGACTCGGCCTCCTGCAGCCGGTCGTGCATATGCGCACGCGCCAGGGCTTCTTGGATGAGTTGCATCTCTCGGTTCCTGTTCTGGCGCGACTCGGGCGCGCCGAAGGTTTCTGGTGCTGGGGTGTCGGAGACCGGTGGGGTCATCGTCGGGACCTGCTTCATGGGGTCGTGCGTCGCTGGGCGATCGATGGTGCCGTGGGTGCTCATGCCGCAACCGGGTTCTTACGCGGACGGCCACGCGGCCGCTTGCGGGCCACCACCACGCCCTGGACGAAGAGCTCGCCGCCCCAGACGCCCCAGGGCTCACGGCGGTCCTTGGCACCGGCGAGGCAGGCCTCACGCAGCGGGCAGGTCTGGCACAGCGACTTCGCGTACTCGACGTCGGCCGGGGACTCGGCGAAGAAGACCTCCGGGTCGTACGAGCGGCACGGAACGGCTACACCCAGGTTCTCGATGGCCTCATCGAGTTCGGTGAGGGCGGTGAGCGGGGTCAAGGAGTCCTCCGAGGAGTCAGGCGGTCGGTTCAGGTCGGTCGATGCGGACGGGGCGTGTGCGTTGAGTTGCACGGTGTGTGGTCCTCGTCTCTTCGGTCCGGCTGGTGGCCGGGCTCTGGCAAATCAAAAGGGCCGCGGATCCCGGTGTGGGTTCCGCGGCCCTGGAAGGTGCCGACCTGATCCTGGATCAGGCTGGATAACTCCAGGGTTCGAGCCTGCGGAAGGCCCACGTCTTGTGGTGCTGCTGCATCGTCCGGGATTCGGCACCATTGGTCGCAAAGGCATAGGCCATTGCCTGTGCCACTGCCGCTACCGCAGGTGCCTGGATCGGTCGCTCACTGAGGCGCGCCTCATTGACGCCGGGCATACCGGTGCCAGGAAGCGCGGAGCCGAGCAGGCAGGTGGCGACGACCGATCGATCGGCCTTTTTGATGGTGTTGATGAAGCTGATCATTAGTCTTCGCCTCCTCTCGGCGTCTCAGGGACCGATCGAAACCAGTCCGGGTGTTCAGTACAACACGGAATCCTTGGCTCCTGGAAGGGCCGTTGTCTCCGTGCTCGGAAGGCTATGGGTATGGCCTCCGCGCGCGCAAACTATTTTTCCGTCGAGTTTTGCCAAGGGTCACCCGAATGGCTTCCCCCGGCACCGTCGTCCCCCTCGTCGTCGACCGCCGAGGGCAGTTCTCGCCCCGCGCACAGCGCGAGGACGTCGGCTCCGAACCGGTCGAGCTTGCGCCGTCCGACACCGGCGATGCGGGCGAGCTCCGATGCGGTTTCCGGAACGGCCTCGGCGATCGCGAGCAGTGTCTTGTCGGTGAAAACGCAGTAGGCCGGCTGCCCCAGCAGCCCCGCCTGCTCCGCCCGCCAGTCGCGCAGCCGCTCATAGAGCGCCTCGTCCAGCTCCGACGGGCAGCCCTCACAGCGCATCAGCTTCATCTCGCCCGCGTCGGTCAGCGCGCGGCCGCACACCCGGCAGTGGACCGGACCGCGCCGCCTGCGCACCGTGGCGCCCCCGCCGCCCGGGGCCGCCGCCCCGCGCTCGATCCCACCGGCCCCGCCGAGGGTGCGGGCGCCCACGGCCTGGGAGCCGGGCCGCAGCCCGTTGAGAAAGCGGGTGGGGCGGCGGGAGGCCCGGCCGCCCGGAGCCCGCGAGAGCGCCCAGGACAGCGTCAGATGGTGACGGGCGCGGGTGACCCCCACATAGAGCAGCCGACGCTCCTCCTCGATCTGCTGGTCCGTCTTGGCGTAGGTGATCGGCACCATCCCCTCGGTAAGACCGACCAGGAAGACCGCGTCCCATTCGAGGCCCTTGGCGGCGTGGAGTGAGGCGAGGGTCACACCCTCGACGGTCGGGGCGTGCTGCGCCGCCGCCCGCTCGTCGAGCTCCGCCACCAGATCCGAGAGCGTGGCCCCGGGGCGGCTGCCCGCGAAGTCCTCGGCGAGCCGCACCAGGGCGGCCAGGGACTCCCAGCGGTCGCGCACCGCGCCCGATCCCGCCGGGGGATCGGGCGTCCAGCCACGGGTGCCCAGCACGGCCCGCACCTGGGACGGGATGTCGGCATCCGCCAGCGCCGGGTCGGCACTTCTCCCGCGGGCCGCGCCGCGCAGCAGCAGCCCCGCCTCGCGCACCTCGGGCCGCTCGAAGAACCGCTCGGCGCCGCGCAGCTGATAGGGCACCTGCGCATCGGCCAGCGCCTGCTCATAGAGCTCCGACTGGGCGTTGACCCGGTAGAGGACCGCGATCTGGCTCGCCGGGACGCCGCCGCCCCCCTGCTCGACCGGGGTGATCAGCTCACGGATCCGGCGGGCGGTGCCCTCGGCCTCGGCCGGCTCGTCCGCATAGGCGACGTATACCGGGTCGGGGCCCGCCTCCCGCTGGGAGACCAGCTCCAGCCGGTGCTCGGCGGCCCGGCCGCGGGCCTGGGAGAGCAGCCCGTTGGCCAGGTGGACCACCTGGGGGGTGGAGCGGTAGTCCCGGATCAGCTTGACCACCGTGGCCCCGGGGTGGCGGGTGCGGAAGTTCAGCAGATGGTCGGGGGTGGCGCCGGTGAAGGAGTAGATGGTCTGGCTGGCGTCGCCGACCACGCACAGGCTGTCCCGGTCGCCCAGCCACAGCTCCAGCAGCCGCTGCTGCAGCGGGCTGACGTCCTGGTACTCGTCGACCACGAAGTGCTGGTACTGACGGCGCACCTGATCGGCGATGTCGTGCCGCTCCTGGAGCACACCGACCGTGAGGAGCAGCACATCCTCGAAGTCGATGACGCCGCGGTCGCGCTTCAACTGCTCATAGGTGGCGTAGATCCGGCCGATCTCGGCGGCGTCGCGGGGGGCCTCCCGACCGGATTTGGCGGCCACGGCCGGATAGTCCTCGGGCACGGTCTGGGTGACCTTCGACCATTCGATCTCGCCGGTCACGTCCCGCAGCTCATTGCGGTCCAGCCGGACCCGGCACCGCGCGGCAGCCTCGGCCACGAGCTGCACCTTGCGCTCGACCAGCCGCGGCACCTCACCGCCGACCGCCTTGGGCCAGAAATACTGCAGCTGACGCAGGGCCGCCGAGTGGAACGTGCGCGCCTGCACCCCGCCCGCGCCGAGCTGCCGCAGCCGGCCGCGCATCTCCCCCGCCGCCCGGTTGGTGAAGGTGACGGCCAGCACGCTGGCGGGCTGGAGCATGCCCGCGCGCACCCCATAGGCGATCCGGTGGGTGATGGCACGGGTCTTGCCGGTGCCGGCCCCGGCCAGCACGCACACCGCGCCGTGCAGGGACGTCGCCACCTCGCGCTGCTCGGGGTCGAGCCCGTCGAGCACCGCGTCGGCGTCACGCGGCGTGGCCGCGCAGGCACCCGGTGTGGAGCCCTGCGGGAACAGAGTGGAGGACGTTGCTGCAGTCACCCCGCCATGCTGCCAGGTCCCCTGGGACCCCCGTGCCGGTTGTCCACAGCCATCGCCTTCCGGTCATATGAATACCGGGAATGACCGGCGGAAGGTGAGCGTTCACCTTCTGCCCACCCACCACGACCCCGAGGAGAGCGAAGACCGATGTCCGGCACTGTGACGATGTACAGCACCACCTGGTGCGGCTACTGCCGCCGCCTGAAGGGGCAGATGGACCGCGAGGGCATCGCCTACACCGAGATCAACATCGAGCAGGACCCGGAGTCCGCGGCCTTCGTCGAGAAGGCGAACGGTGGCAACCAGACGGTGCCGACCGTTCTCTTCCCCGATGGGTCGACCCTGACCAACCCGTCCCTGGCACAGGTCAAGGCCAAGGTCGGCGTCTGAGTCAGCCCCGCGGCAGCGGCTCGCCGTACCAGAGCTCGATCAGCCGGGCCGCGATCGAGATACCGGACGGAGGCAGGACCTCCCCGGACTCGATCGCGGCCCGCAGGTCGTCCCGGGAGAACCAGCGCGCCTCGTGGATCTCCTCCCCGTCCACCTGGATCAGGGAGGACGTGGCCTGCGCCATGAAGCCGAGCATCAGGCTGGACGGGAACGGCCACGGCTGGCTGGCCACGTACTCGACCTCGCCGACCGTGACGCCCGCCTCCTCCGCCACCTCGCGGACCACGGCCTGCTCGATCGACTCGCCCGGCTCCACGAAGCCCGCCAGCGTCGAGAAGCGCCCCTCCGGCCAGTGCACCTGACGCCCCAGCAGCGCACGGTCCTGCTCGTCCCGCACCAGCATGATCACGGCGGGGTCGGTCCGCGGGTAGTGCTCGGCCCCGCACGCGGGGCAGCGGCGGATATGGCCCGCCGCCGCGATCATCGTGCGCTCACCGCAGCGTGAGCAGAAGCGGTGCAGCCGCTGCCAGTTCTCCAGCGCGACCGCGTGCACCAGCAGCCCCGCGTCGCGCTCGGACAGCAGCGCGCCCGCCTCGCGCAGCCCGGCGGGGCGTGCCGACTGGTCCATCCGCCCCGGCAGGGAGTCCTTCTGCAGCGCGAAGTAGCGCACGCCCTCCTCGTCGGTGCCCAGGAAGTAGCGGTGGGTCTCGGTGGGCGGGGCCTCGAAGGACGGGGTCATGACGAGTTCGGTGCGGCCGTCCGGGGTGTCGTCGACCAGGGCCTGGCCGCCGGAGACCACGAAGACACGCGTCGTCGGGTGGCTCCACGCCGCCGCCAGCCACGCCTCGTCCAGGCGGTGGTGCGCGGAGCGGTCGATGCCGCTCGGGGCAGCGAGCGTGATCGGCCGGTCGGTGGCGTGGTCGGTCCAGGTGGTCACGGTTGCTTCCAACTCCCCAGCGAAATGGGTGGTTTACATACATAAGCGGGCTATTCCCGTCCGTTCTCGGCGAGATCGTCCCAGAGATGGGCGGCTGTCTCGGCACCCTTCATGAGCAGGCCGAGCTCGACCTTCTCGTTGGGCGCGTGCCAGCCGTCGGACGGCACCGAGATGCCCAGGAAGAGCACCGGGGCTCCGAGGACGTCCTGGAGATCGGCGGCGGGGCCCGATCCGCCCTCTCGGGTGAAGCGGATCTCCTGACCGAAGGCGCGCCCCATGGCCCGGACGACCGACTGGAGCGCGGGGTGGTCCAGCGGGGTCAGACAGGGGCGGGTGGCGCCCCAATAGGTGATCTCATGGCGGATACCGGCCGGGAGCTGGGCGGCGACCCAGTCCCGCACGGCCGCTTGGACCTTCTCCACGTCCTGGCCCGCCACCAGCCGGAAGGACAGCTTCAGCTGGGCGGCCGAGGGCACGATGGTCTTTCCGCCCGGCCCCTGGTAGCCCCCGCCGATGCCGTTGACCTCGGCGGTCGGACGGGCCCAGATCCGCTCCAGGGTGGAGTACCCCGCCTCGCCGAGCGTGGCCCGCGAATGCGCGGTCCGCAGCCAGTCCGCCTCGTCGAAGGGCAGCTCGGCGAAGAGCGCGCGCTCGCGGTCGGTCAGCTCCACGACGCCGTCGTAGAAGCCGGGGATCGCCACCTTACGGTCGGCGTCGTGCAGTGCGGCGGCCAGACGGGCGGCCTCGGTGGCCGGGTTGGGGACCGCGCCGCCGAAGGAGCCGGAGTGGATGTCCTGGCCGGGGCCATGGAGATCGATCTGGCAGTCGACGAGACCCCGCATGCCGGTGCAGACGGTCGGGGTGTCCTCGGACCACATCCCGGTGTCGGAGACGATCACGGTGTCGCAGGCCAGCCGATCGGCGTGCGCGCGGATCAGCTCGGGGAAGTGCGGGGAGCCGGACTCCTCCTCACCCTCGATCAGCAGCTTGAGGTTCACCGCGGGTGCGCCGCGGCCGGTCGCGGAAAGGTGCGCCCGTATCCCCAGGGTGTGGAAAAGGACCTGCCCCTTGTCGTCGGCGGCGCCGCGGGCGTAGAGCCTGCCGTCCTCGATGACGGGCTCGAAGGGGTCGGTGCGCCAGCCGTCCTCGCGGTCGGCGGGCTGGACGTCGTGGTGGCCGTAGACGAGCACCGTAAGGGCGTCGGGATCGCCGGACGGCCACTCGGCGAAGACGGCCGGGGCGCCCGGTGTGTCCCATATCTCAGCCACCGGGAAGCCCGTCGCGGCCAGGTGGTCCCTCAGCCACTGGGCGCTGCGCCGGACGTCGTCGGCGCGGGCCGGGTCGGCGGATACGGACGGGATGCGCAGCCATTCGGAGAGTTCGGCGAGAAAGGCGGCGCGATGGCTGTCCACATAGGCGCGGACGGCGTTGTCCGTGTCCGGGGTGTTGCTCATGGATGTGAGCCTATCCGGCCCGCGGCGGGACGCGGGCGGGGCCTCCGGGGCGTTCATGAGCGCTCGCTCTCGGTGACGGTTTCGGCGTCGATACGGTCATTCCCGGTCGCGCCCTCGTCCACGGCCCCATCCCCGGCCACGCTCACCTCCCCGTCCCCGGCTCGCCGTGCGGCCCGCCGCCGGTCTCGCCGCCCGGCTCCCCGAGCAGGACGCGCTCGAGCCCCGCCCGGCCGGGCAGCCCGGCGGGGCGCACGACCTCACCGCTGCGTACGTACACGAACGCCGCCGTGACCGCCGACAGGGGCAGTCCATGCTGCTCGGCCCAGGCCAGACGGTAGATGGCCAGCTGGAGCGGGTCGGCGTCCTGGGAGCGGCCGGTCTTCCAGTCGACGATCTCGTAGCGCGGGCCGCCGTCGGAGCCCGTCCCCGACGAGCGGTACACCGCGTCGATCCGGCCGCGGATGATGCGGCCCGCCAGAGTCAGCTGGACCGGCACCTCCACGCGGTAAGGGGTGCGACGGGCGTACGGCGTGCGCGCGAACGCCTCCTTGAGGGCGGTCAGATCCCGCTCGTCGGCGATCTCCGCCTCGTCTTCCTCGCCGCCCGGCAGCTCATCGGGGCCGAGGAAGGGCAGCGACAGCGCCTCGAAGCGCGCTTCGACCCAGGCGTGGAAGCGGGTGCCGCGCCGTGCGGCGGGGCGCGGCGGCCGGGGCATGGGGCGGGCCAGCTCCCTTGCGAAGCCGTCCGGATCGGCGGCGAGACGCAGCAGCTGGGAGGCGGTGAGCGTCTCCGGCAGGGGCACCTCGTGCACGGTTTCGCGGGCGCGGCGCAGCTCCCCGGCGAGCGCGTCCAGATCGCGGTCCCAGGAACTGGCCAGCCGAGCCTCCTCGGGCGCCAGCTCGTCCTCGGCCGGTTCTCGCGTGATATCCGGCACACCTGGTTCCGGTGCGCCGTAAGGATCGAGGCGCGGGCCGTCGCCGTACGGCTCGTCCTCGTACGGGTCATACGGCTCGTACGGCTCGTCGGCCGCCTCGCCGTACGGGCCCTCGTCCGCGTCCTCGTACGACGCCTCGTAAGGGTCCTCCGGAGGCTCGGGCCACTGCGGATCCTCCAGGAGCTCAGGCTCCTCCGGGGGCTCCAGGTCGTGCGGGGGCTCCGGGAACGGGTCCCCGTCAGCCGAAGGGCGCCCCCCGACATGCGCGGTCGGCTCCTCCCCCGCCGTCTCGATGCGCGCCAGATGGGCGAGCACCACATCGGCGGCGCGGCGCCGGTGGCGCAGCGCGGCCGGGTCCAGCGGAAGCGGCCAGGCCCGGTCGGCCGCCGACTCCCGCAGGGCCGGGTTCTCCGCGTCCTCCTCCGGCGGCTCGGCCCATGCCTCGACCTCGCCGTACCCCGCCTCACAGTGCTCGCGCAGCGCGTCCAGGAAGGCCGACGGGCCGCGCGGCCGCTTCTGGGTGGGGCCCCACCAGTGGCCCGAGCCCAGCAGCAGCGACCGCGGCCGGGTGAAGGTCACATAGCCCAGCCGGAGCTCCTCGGTCCGCTGATGCCCCTTCATGGCGTCCTTGAAGGCCGCGATCCCCTTGCTGTCCCAGGCGGTGACGTCCGGGAGGGTCCGCGCGTCCCCGCGCAGCTCATGCGGCAGGACCCTCGCGTTCGCCGTCCAGGACTCGCGGGACTGTTCGCTCGGGAACTGCTTGGCGACCAGCCCCGGCACCGCCACCACATCCCACTCCAGCCCCTTGGACTTGTGGGCGGTGAGCACCTTGACCGTGTTCTCGCCGCCGGGGAGGGCGTTGTCGAGCCCCTTCTCGTACTGCGCGGCGGTGCGCAGAAAGCCGAGGAAGCCTCGCAGGGTGACCTCCCCCTCTACGGCCGCGCCGCCCTCCCGGCCCGCGAAGGCGGCCGCGACGTCCAGGAAGTTGCCGAGCGTCTCGCGGCGGCGGGCGGCCAGGGCGTGCGGTGAGGCGGACAGCTCGACCTCGAGGCCCGTGGTGGCCAGAACCCGGTGGAGCACGTCCATCAGCGGATCGGCCAGCGTGCGGCGCAGTTCGCGGAGTTCGGCGGCGAGCCGGGCGAACCGGATCCGTGCCTCGGCCGAGAAGGGCAGCCCGTCGTCCGGGCCGCCGCCCGCCTCCAGGAAGGTGTCGAGCGCGTCGGCCAGGGAGATCACCTCGGAGGGGTCGGTGCCCTCGACGGCCTCGGCGAGCCGTAGATCCGGATCGTCCTCCGCACCGTCCGGCCCGCCGTGGGAGACCAGCGCGCGGGCGCGGCGGCCCAGCAGCGCGAGGTCGCGGGGGCCGATCCGCCAGCGCGGCCCGGTGAGCAGACGGACCAGCGCCGCGTTGGCCCCCGGGTCCTGGAGGACCTCGCAGACGGCCACCAGATCGGCGACCTCCGGCAGATGCAGCAGCCCCGACAAGCCCACCACCTCCACCGGGACATCCCGCTCCACCAGGGCTCCCTGGATCTGCGCGAAGTCACCCGCCGTACGGCACAGGACCGCGATCTCACCGGGCGGGGTGCCGGTGCGCACCAGGTGGGCGATGGAGTCGGCGAGCCAGGCCAGCTCCTCGGCATGGGTGGGCAGCAGCGCGCAGCGCACCGCTCCGTCCCGCTCGGCGCCGGGCGCGGGGCGCAGCGCCTCGACGCCCTCGTGCATCGCGCGCAGCGGGGCGGCCAGCCCGTTGGCGAGGTCCAGGAGGCGGCCGCCGCTGCGGCGGTTCTCGCTGAGCGCGAAGCGCCGCGCCGGGCTGCCGTCTGCGTGCCGGAAGTGCTCGGGGAAGTCGTCCAGGTTGGCCACGGAGGCGCCGCGCCAGCCGTAGATGGCCTGACAGGGGTCGCCCACGGCGGTGACGGGGTGTCCGGTGCCGCCGCCGAAGAGACCGGACAGCAGCAACCGCTGGGCGACCGAGGTGTCCTGGTACTCGTCGAGCAGGACGACCGCGAACTGGTCGCGCAGGATCCGGCCGACCTCCGGGTGGTCGAGGGCCAGGGTGGCCGAATGGGCGATCTGGTCGCCGAAGTCGAGCAGATCGCGGCGCCGCTTCTCCTCGCGGTACGCCTCCACCAGGCCCAGCAGCTCCTGGCGGGCGTGGGCGGCCTCGGGCACCTTGCGCAGCGCCTCGTTGGTGAGCCGCGCCCCCTCCAGCGCCCGCAGCAGCTCGGTGTCGTACGCGCGCAGCCGCCCGGCGGGGACGAGGTGCTCGGCGAGCTCGGCGTCGAGCGCGAGCAGATCGGTGACCAGGTCGGAGAAGGGGCGGGTGAGCGCCGGATACGGGCCGGGGGCCGAGCGCAGGACGCGCGCGGCGAGCTGGAAGCGGGTGGCGTCGGCGAGCAGCCGGGCGCTCGGCTCCAGGCCGACGCGCAGACCGTGGTCCTTGAGCAGCTGTCCGGCGAAGGCGTGGTACGTGGAGATGACGGGCTCGCCCGCGGCCTCCTCGGTGGCGCCCGGATCCGGGTCCTGGTCCACGATGCCCGCCGTGACGAGGGCCTTACGGACCCGCTCGGCCAGCTCTCCGGCGGCCTTGTTGGTGAACGTGAGGCCGAGCACCCGGTCGGGCGCGACCTGTCCGGTGCCGACCAGCCAGACGACGCGGGCGGCCATCACCGTGGTCTTGCCGGAGCCCGCCCCGGCGACGATCACCTGCGGGGCGGGTGGTGCGGTGATGCACTCCACCTGCTCCGGGGTGAACGGGATCCCGAGGAGTTCCTTGAGCTCCTCGGGATCGGTGATGCGGGCTGACACTCCAGTGAGGCTATCGGTGCCCACCGACATGCCCCGCCACCCCGGTCAACGGCCGCCCTGAGGTCCGGGCCCGGTACGCGAAAGCGTCAGTCGACCACATGGCGCCCCTCCGCCCGGGCGCTGCACGCGCCGCGGAAGGCGCAGCGCTCGCAGTGGTCGCCCGTGGTCGGGGTGAACCGCTCGTCGAGAACGCGCCCGGCCGCGGTGGCGAGCAGCTGCCCCACCCACTCCCCGTCCGGCGGTTCCTGGGCCTGGACCTTGGGGACGTCGTCGCCGCCGTCCTTCTTGGCGGCGCCCTGCCGCAGCTGGACGAGCTCCGCGCCGCCCGGCTCGGGGCGCTCGCCGTCGAAGAGGTCGTCGACGGCGCCCTCGCGCACCGCCAGCTGATAGGCCGCCAGCTGGGGGTGGTGCTCGACATCGCCGCGGGTCACGGCCTGCTTGCCGGTCTTGAAGTCGACGACGTAGGCGCGCCCCTCGCCATCCGTCTCGACCCGGTCCATGCTGCCGCGGATGCGCACCTTATAGACGTCGGCTTCGAGCGTGACGTCGAAGGAGTGCTCGGTGGCGACCGGGGTGCGGCCACCGCGTTCCATCACATGCCAGTGCAGAAAGCGCTCCAGGGCGGCTCGCGCCTGCTCCTTCTCCTGCCGTGACTTCCAGGGCGCGTCGAAGGCGAGCGCGTCCCATACGGAGTCCAGGCGCTCCATGAGGACCGCGAGATCGGCCGGGGTGCGGCCGGAGGCGACCTCGTCGGCCAGCACGTGCACGACGTTGCCGAAGCCCTGGGCGGCCGTCGAGGGCGCGTCCGCCTTCACCTCGCGCCCCAGGAACCACTGGAGCGAGCAGGTGTTGACGAGCTGGTCGAGCGCGCTGCCGGACAGCGCCACGGGCCGGTCCCGGTCGCGCAGCGGAACCTCGCTGTGGGTCGGCTCGTGCAGCCCCCACCAGCGGTGCGGGTGGGCGGCCGGGACCAGCGGCCGGCCCTCCTCATCGCGCAGCGCCGCGAGCCGCGCCAGCCGGCGCGCGGCGGCGTCGCGCAGGGCCTCCGAGGCGTCCGGGTCGACGGTGGTGGCGCGCAGCTCGGCGACGAGCGCGGCGACGGACAGCGGGCGGCGCGGCCGCTGGGTGACGTCGGTGGGCGGGACGCCCAGTTCGGCGAGGAAACGGGAGGGCTGGTCCCCGTCCTCGGAGGCGGCCTTGACGGCGGTGACCACGAGCCGCTCCTTCGCGCGGGTCGCCGCCACATAGAACAGCCGCCGCTCCTCGGCCAGCAGCGCGCCCGGCGGCAGCGGCTCGGCCAGCCCGTCCCGGCCGATCCGGTCGGCCTCCAGGAGTGAGCCGCGCCGCCGCAGATCGGGCCACAGCCCCTCCTGCACCCCCGCGACGACCACCAGGGCCCATTCGAGCCCCTTGGAGCGGTGGGCGGTCATCAGCCGTACGGCGTCGGGGCGGATCATCCGGCGGGAGAGGGTGTCGGCGGCGATGTCCTGGGCGTCGATCTCCTCCAGGAAGTTGAGGGCGCCGCGGCCGCCGGTGCGCTCCTCGGCGCGGGCGGCGGTCTCGAACAGCGCGCACACCGCGTCGAGATCGCGGTCCGCGTTCCGCCCGGCGGTGCCGCCGCGCTGCGCGGCCCGCTCCAGCCGACCGGGCCAGGAGGTGCCGTCCCACAGCTGCCACAGCGCCTGTTCGGCGGTGCCGCCCCGGGCCAGCGCCTCCCGGGCGGTGCGCAGCAGCAGCCCGAGCCGCTGGGCGCCGCGTGCGTACGCCGGGTCGTGGACGGCCAGCCGCTCCGGCTCGGCGAGCGCCTCGGCGAGCAGGACGTCGGAGGGGCGCGGCACGGCCCGTCCGGCGGACCGCTCCTCCTCGCGCAGCGCGCGGCCCAGGCGGCGCAGATCGGCGGCGTCCATGCCGCCGAGGGGCGAGGTGAGCAGGGTCAGGGCGGTCTCGACGCCGAGGACCGCGGACAGCCCGCCGCTGTCCGGCAGCGCGGCCGTGGCGGCGGCGCGCAGCGCGGTCAGCAGGGGGCCACGGCGGGCTCATGACGCAGCGGGATGTCATCGCCGTCCACTTCGACGGGGACTCCGGCCGAGGTGAGCGCCCGGCGCACACCGGGGATCGAGCGCCCCCCGGCGCGCACCAGGACGGCCATCTCGCGCCATGGCACCCCGTCCTCCAGATGGGCGCGGCGCAGGATGTCGGCGACGTTGTCGAGCTCGGCGCCCGCGGTGGGGTACGTGTACGCCTCGACACGGCCGCCGTCGCGGACAGCCGCGAGCTCCCGATGCGCCCTTACGGCTCGCGCGGGCAGCCGGGTGAGCGGCATCCGGCCGGTGATCCGCCGGGTGGCCGCGAGCAGGGCGGCCCCCGAGCGGCGGGAGACGGTGAGGACCTCCATGTCGGCGGGACGGCCGTCCGCCCGCGGGAAGTCCTCGCGGAAGCGGAGGATGCCGCCCACGTCGGCGCCGCGGAAGGCGTAGATCGACTGATCGGGGTCGCCGAAGGCGAGCAGGGTCCTGCCGCCGCCCGCGAGCGCCCCCAGCAGCCGGCCCTGGGCCACGTCGGTGTCCTGGTACTCGTCGACGAACACGGCGTCGTACTGCCCCGCCAGCTCGGCCGCGACCTCCGGCCGCCCGGCGAGCAGCACCGCGCGGTGCACCAGCTCCGCGTAGTCCAGCACCCCCTGGGCGTCCAGGACGTCGAGGTACTCGGCGAGGAAACCGGCCGCGGCGGACCAGTCGGGGCGCCCGGTGCGCTCGGCGAACTCCCCCAGCGCCCGTGGGCCCAGGCCCAGCTCCCGGCTGCGGGCGAGCACCGCGCGCACCTCGTCGGCGAAGCCCCGCGTGGTCAGGCAGGCGCGCAGGTCGTCGGGCCAGCGGACGAAGGCCCGGCCCTCGCGCGCCAGCTCGGCCTGCCCGGCGAGCAGCTCCCTGACGACGACGTCCTGCTCGGGTCCGGAGAGCAGCCGCAGCGGATCGACGAAGAGATCGACGTCCTGGTGGGCGCGGACCAGGGCGTAGCAGTAGGAGTGGAAGGTCGTGGCCCGCGGGGCGCTCGCCCCGCCCAGGCGCGCGGCCATGCGGTCGCGCAGCTCGACGGCGGCCTTACGGCTGAAGGTGAGCACCAGGAGCCGCTCGGGGTCCGCGCCCTCGCGCACCCGGCGGGCCACCGCCTCCACGAGCGTCGTCGTCTTGCCCGTGCCGGGCCCGGCGAGCACCAGCAAAGGGCCGCCCTGATGCTCAACCACAGCGCGCTGCCGTGCGTCCAGGACAGGAAGGGTTCCTGGCTCCGGCCGATGGCGGAGCAGGCGGTAGACGCCCGAGGCCGACTGCCGTGAGGAGGGCTGCCGCGCCTGCCGCTGCCGTGGAAGGGACGAGGGGGAGGGCTCACGTTGGATCGCCGGTCCTGGTGGGTTGGCTGGGTGCGGGACAGCCTCTCATGCACGGCGGGGCCTCACCCGGATGGCTGTGGATACCGCCGGTACGACGACCGCGGGCCCGGAACGCCACCGGCTGTGGTCCCGTCACCGCATGCGGCCCCACTACCGGCCGTGGTCCTGCCCGCCCCCGTCCCACCGCGCCCTGGCCATATCGATCCGCGGCACATGGCCCTCGGCCGAGCGTCCCGCCTCGCGCAGCGGGGTGCCCTCCTCGCGGTAGTGGTCAAGAGCGCGCAGCTCATGGCCGGGCAGCAGCACACCGTCCGCGCGCACCACCCGCCACCACGGCACGGCGCCCCCGTAGAGCGCCATCACCCGCCCCACCTGGCGCGGCCCGCCCTCCTCCAGCCATTCCGCGACGTCCCCGTAGGTCATCACCCGGCCGGAGGGAATCGACTCGGCCACGTCCAGCACCCGCTCGGCGTACTCGGGCAGCTCGTCGGCGCCATCCCCGTCCGCCGGCTCCCTGCTCTCCCCACTCTCTCGGCTCATCCGCCCCATCCTGCCGCACCCCTCCGACAGCCGCGCCCACAGCCCCGCCGAGCGCCCCGCGAGCGGTGGCGAGGGGCCTGCTCGGGGCGGATCGCGGTTCGATCACGCATTGTGCGGGAATCCTGAGCAGGGCGTACCATTCGGGGTTCACGTCCCCGAAATGCACCCTGATGCCCCCCTCCGCAGCCCGGGCATGCCACCATCTTCCGGGCGGTGACTGGTGATACGAGATCAAGAAGAGACGGCGAAGCAGCAGGGTGCGCAGCCTCCGGAGGAGGAGGCCCGCACCCCGGAGTCGTTGCCGCACTCCAAGGCGCCGTCCGGCGGCCGGCAGGAGCCCCCGGAGGCAGGGGATGACTGCGGCCCGGACGGACCGGAGGGCCACGTGGACCGGGTCTCCGGGGACGAGCCGCTGCTGCCCGCCCGTGTCCACCGCCCGGCCGATCTGCTGCGGCTGCTGCTCGGGGTCCTCGGCATGGCCGTCGTCCTGGCCATCGCGGCCTTCGCCCATGGCACCACCGCGGGTCTGGAGAAGGACATCGGGCACGGCGCCAACCAGGCGCCCCCACTCCTGATCGACTTCGCGGGGCTCACGGCCGGGGTGGCCGTCCTCGTCCTGCCGGTGGCCTTCGCCTTCGAGCGGCTGATCAAACGGGACGGGCTGCGGATCGCCGACGGCGTGCTGGCCGCGGTGCTGGCCCACGGGGTGTCCCTCGCCACAGACCTCTGGGTCGCCAGGGCCGCCCCCGACTCGATCCGCGAAGCGCTCACCCAGCCCGCGCCCGGCGGCGCCTTCAGCGACCCCGTGCACGGCTATCTCGCCCCTGTCATCGCCTATATGACAGCCGTCGGCATGGCCCGGCGCCCGCGCTGGCGGGTGGCCATGTGGTGCGTCCTGCTGCTCGACGCCTTCGCGGTGCTCGTGGGCGGCTACACCACACCGTTCTCGATCATCCTTACGGTGCTCATCGGCTGGGCGGTGGCCTACGGCACGCTCTACGCGGTCGGTTCCCCCAATGTGCGCCCCACGGGCCAGAACCTGCTCGGCGGACTGCGCCGCGTCGGCTTCAACCCGGTCAGCGCCATGCGCGCCGAGGAGCCCGAGGACGAGCACGGCGGCCACGGCGACCGGAGCCGCCGCTATCTGGTCACCCTGGAGGACGGCCCGCCCCTGGACGTCACCGTGGTCGACCGCGAGCAGCAGGCCCAGGGCTTCTTCTACGGCGTCTGGCAGCGGCTGACCCTGCGGACGATCACCCCGCCCCGCAGCCTCCAGTCGCTGCGCCAGGCTCTGGAACAGGAGGCGCTACTCGCCTACGCGGCCATCGCGGCCGGGGCCAACGCGGCCAAGCTGATCGCCACCTCCGAGCTGGGCCCGGACGCCGTGATGCTGGTCTACGAGCATGTCGGCGGGCGTCCGCTGCACGCCCTGCCGGACGAGGCGATCACCGACGAGCTGCTGGCCGGGGCCTGGCACCAGGTCCAGGCGCTCCAGTCGCGGCGCATCGCCCACCGGCGACTGGACAGCGACGCCCTCCTGGTCGACCGCAACGGCACGGTCATCCTTACCGATCTGCGCGGCGGTGAGATCGCCGCCGGTGACGTGGTGCTGCGGATGGACGTCGCGCAGCTGCTGACCACCCTGGGCCTGCGCGTGGGCGCCGAGCGCTCCGTGGCCGCCGCGGTAGCGGTCCTCGGCCCGGACGCGGTCGCCGACAGCCTGCCGCTGCTGCAGCCCCTGGCGCTCGGCCGGGGCACCCGCGCGACCCTGCGACAGCTCGCGCGCGAGCGCGCCCAGCGCCAGCGGGACGCCGTCCTGGAGGCGTCCCACGCCGCCAAGGAGGCCAAGGAGGCCGAGGAGGCGCCCCAGGAGGCCGGGGCTCCGGAGGCGGCCACCAGCGACCGCAGGACCAGCAAGGCCGAGAAGCAGGCGGAGAAGCGCGCCATAGAAGAGGCGATGGAGGACGCCCGCGAGGAGGATCTGCTCTCCCAGATCCGGCAGCAGGTGCTGCTGGTGAGGCCGCAGGCGCCGATAGAGCCCGAGCGGCTGGAGCGCATCAAGCCGCGCACCCTGGTCAGCTTCTGCGCGGGGGCCTTCGCCGCGTACTTCCTGCTGTCCCAGTTCACCCATCTCAAGCTGGGCGCCCTGGTGGGCGAGGCCAACTGGATCTGGGTCGTCTTCGCGCTCGTCTTCTCCGCGCTCACCTATCTGGCCGCGGCGCTGAGCCTGCTCGGCTTCGTCCCGGAGAAGGTGCCGCTGCCGCGGACGGTGCTGGCGCAGGTCGCCGCCTCGTTCGTGAAGCTGGTGGCGCCCGCGGCGGTCGGCGGCGTCGCCCTCAACACCCGCTTCCTGCAGCGCGCGGGGGTGCGGCCGGGGCTCGCGGTGGCCAGCGTGGGCGCCTCCCAGCTGTTCGGGCTCGCCAGCCATATCGTGCTGCTGCTGACCTTCGGCTATATCACCGGCACCGAGCGCACCCCGGCGCTCTCGCCGTCCCGGACCGTGATCGCCGGGCTGCTGACGGCCGCCGTGCTGGTCCTGGTGGTGACCGCGATCCCCGTCCTGCGGAAGTTCGTGTCCACCCGGGTGCGGTCGCTGTTCGCGGGCGTCGTCCCGCGCATGCTGGATGTGCTGCAGCGGCCCAAGAAGCTGCTCACCGGCATCGGCGGCACCCTGCTGCTGACCGCCGCCAACGTGATGTGCCTCGACTCCGCGATCCGGGCGTTCGGCGGTGAGCTGAGCTACGCGAGCATCGCCGTCGTCTTCCTCGCGGGCAACGCCCTGGGGTCGGCGGCGCCCACCCCCGGCGGTGTGGGCGCGGTCGAGGCCGCCCTGATCGCGGGTCTGACCTTCGCCGGGCTGCCGTACGAGACCGCGGCGCCCGCGGTGCTGCTCTTCCGGCTGATGGTCTTCTGGCTGCCGGTGCTGCCCGGCTGGGTGGCCTTCACCCACCTCACCCGCAAAGAGGCGCTGTAGGGGCCCTGGACGCCCCGCCGGAGCCCTCCCGCGGCCACCCGGCCCCCGGCCACCCGTCTCACCCGTACGCCCCCGCTGTGCGCGCGCGGGGCGCCCGCCGCCCGCAGGATGGCGATACGCCGCCACCCCCGGGAGGGCCGCCGTGTCCCGACCTCTGCGCCTCGGTGCGCTGTCCACCGCTCTGCTGCTGGCCGTCCTGGCCGCCGGATGCGGTGGCGGCGGCGGACGGCCGGACACCTCGGCCCGTCAGAAGCTGGACTGGTCAAGCTGCCCCGCCCCCTCCCCGGACCAGGACGCGGCCGCCACCAAGGCCCCGGGTGGGCAGTGGGAGTGCGCGACGCTCCACGCGCCGCTGGACTACCGCAAGCCGCACGGCCGGACCATCGGCATCGCCATGATCCGCGCCAAGGCCACCGACCGGCGCCACCGGATCGGCTCGCTCATCTTCAACTTCGGCGGCCCCGGCGGTTCCGGCGTGGCCACTCTCCCGGCCCTCGCCAACAGCTACAAGCAGCTGCGCACCCGCTACGACCTGGTGAGCTTCGATCCGCGCGGGGTCGGCCGCAGCAGCGGGGTGCGCTGCCTGGGGGACCGGCAGCTCGACGCCTACTACGCCGCCGACTCCACCCCGGACAACAAGGCCGAGGTGAAGAGCCAGCTCCGCCGGGTCAAGACCTACGCCGCCGCCTGCGAGAAGAACTCCGGCCCGATCCTGCCCTACGTCGGCACCACCAACGCCGCCCGGGACATGGACCTCATGCGGAGCGTCCTCGGCGACAAGAAGATGCACTACTTCGGCGTCTCCTACGGCACCGAACTCGGCGGCGTCTACGCCCATCTGTTTCCGAAGAAGGTGGGGCGGGCCCTCTTCGACGGCGTCGTGGACCCCATGCAGACACCCGAGCAGGGCGCGCTCGCCCAGGCCAAGGGGTTTCAGCGCGCCCTGAACGACTATCTGAAGGCATGCACCAAGAGCACCGTCTCCAGCTGCCCCACCCAGCCGCGGATCCGCACGCTGCTGAAGCGGCTCGACAGCCGCCCGGTGCGCGGCTACGGCGGCCGGAAACTGACCGAGTCCCTGGCCGACGGCGGCATCGCCCAGTCCCTGTACTCCCGGGACTACTGGCAGTACCTCACCCAGGGGATCGCGGGCGCCCAGCAGGGCGACGGCAGAATCCTGCTGGCCCTGGGCGACGCCTTGAACGGACGCGGCCCGGACGGCCGCTACAGCACCCTGCAGTCCGCGCTGACCGCCATCACCTGCGCCGACTTCAAGCAGCGCTATACCGTCCCGGACATCGAGCGGAAGCTCCCCGCCTTCCGTAAGGTCTCCCCCGTCTTCGGCGACATGATGGCGTGGGGCCTGACGCAGTGCACCGACTGGCCGGTCCGCGGCGCCTGGACCACCCCCGACGTCAGCGCCAAGGGGGCCGCCCCGATCCTGGTCGTCGGCAACACCGGTGACCCGGCCACCCCGTACGAAGGTGCGGGGCGGATGGCGAAGGAGCTGGGGCCCGGGGTCGGGGTCGAGCTCACCTATAAGGGCGAGGGCCATGGGGCGTACGACGGCGGCAACGCCTGCGTCCGAAAGACCGTCAACGCCTATCTGCTGCAGGGCAAGGTGCCGGAGAAGGGCAAGGTCTGCGGCTAGCCCCGGGTCCGCGCCCGGGCCCGCCGCGCGAACCGTGACGGCATTGAGAAGAAGTACGGATGATTCCGCCCCCGCCTCCTCATAGGATCTCCGGATATGCCGAGTTCCCCACGCACCATACGGACCAGGGCGCTGGTCTCCATGACCGCCATGGTCGCCCTCATCACCGTCGCGGGCTGCGACGGAGACGGGGGAAGCGAACAGGGCAAGGCCTCGGCCAAGCCCTCGGCGCCGGCCCCGGCAGCGCCCTCGGGCTCCGGGCTGCCGGGCTCGCTCACCGCTCAGAAGCTCAACTGGTCGTCCTGCCCTGCCCCGACCGCGATCCAGGGCACTGGTGAGAAGCCGGGAGGCGAGTGGGAATGCGCCACGCTCAAGGCGCCGCTGGACTACGCGAAGCCCAAGGGCGAGACGATCGATCTGGCCATGATCCGTGCCAAGGCCAAGGGGCCGGGCAAGCGCATCGGCTCCCTGGTGTTCAATTTCGGCGGACCCGGCGGCTCCGGTGTCTCCTCGCTCCCCGGTTTCGCCGCCGCCTACGACACCTTGCGCTCCCGCTATGACCTGGTGAGCTTCGATCCGCGCGGGGTCGGGGAGAGCGCCGGGGTGACCTGCCAGAGCGACAAGCAGATCGACGCCTCCGACTCCGTCGACGGCACTCCGGACGACGACGCCGAGGTCAAGACAGCGATGGCGGACGCCAAGGCGTTCATCAAGGGCTGCCAGAAGCGTTCCGGCACGGTGCTCGCCCATGTGGACACCGTGAGCGCCGCCCGCGACATGGACCTGATGCGGCAGGTGCTCGGCGACGACAAGCTGTCGTACTTCGGCATCTCCTACGGCACCGAACTCGGCGGCGTCTACGCCCATCTCTTCCCCGGCCGGGTGGGACGCGCGGTCCTGGACGCCGTGGTCGACCCCACCGAGGACCCCGAGCAGGGCTCCTACGGCCAGGCGAAGGGGTTCCAGCTCGCGCTGGACAACTACCTCAAGGACTGCGCCAAGAAGGGCGCGGCCTGCCCGACCGGCGGCGACCCGGCGGCCGGTACGGACCGGATCGTCGACTTCCTGAAGCGGCTCGACAAGAAGCCGCTGTCCACCGAGAGCGGCCGCAAGCTCACCCAGGACGGGGCGCTGAGCGGTATCGCCGCCGCGCTCTACGACAAGGAGAGCTGGAAGTACCTGACGCTCGGGCTGCAGGAGGCGATCCAGCTCGACGAGGGCAATCTGCTGCTCGCCATGGCGGATTCGATGTCCGGCCGCGACGATGACGGCCACTACAGCAATATCAACGCCGCCAATGCCGCGATCAACTGCGTGGACGACAGGCAGCGTTACACGGTGACCGATGTGAAGGCGCAGCTGCCGCGCTTCCGTAAGGCGTCACCGGTCTTCGGCGAGTATCTGGCCTGGGGCCTGCTCGGCTGCACCGACTGGCCGGTGGAGGGCACCACGGACACCCCGGACGTCAGCGCCAAGGGCTCGGCGCCGATCCTCGTGGTCGGCAACACCGGCGACCCGGCCACCCCGTACGAGGGGGCGCGGAAGATGGTCAAGGAGCTGGGCGCGGGCGTGGGCGTCGAGGTCACCTACAAGGGGCAGGGCCATGGCGCGTACAACAGCGGCAACGCCTGTATGACGAAGACCGTGAACGCCTATCTGCTGGACGGGAAGGTGCCCGCGAGCGGCACGACCTGCCGGTAAGGGGCTCCCGGAGCATGAAGGGGCCCGGATCGCCGTAAGGGGCTCATGGAACGGCCAGGGGGCCGGATCGCCGTCGGCGCGGCGGTCCGGCCCCCTGGTGCGCGGTGCGTCAGGAGATCAGTAGACCGGCTTCTCGGGCTCGATCTGGTTGACCCAACCGATCACGCCGCCGCCCACGTGGACTGCGTCGGAGAAGCCCGCGGACTTCAGGACGGCCAGGACCTCCGCCGACCGGACACCCGTCTTGCAATGCAAGACGATCTTCTTGTCCTGCGGCAGGTCCTGGAGGGCGCCGCCCATCAGGAAGTCGTTCTTCGGGATCAGCCGGGCGCCGGGGATCGAGACGATCTCGTACTCGTTCGGCTCGCGGACATCGATGATGTCGATGCTCTCGCCGTCGTCGATCCACTCCTTGAGCTGCTTGGGAGTGATCGTCGAACCGGCCGCCGCCTCCTGGGCCTCCTCCGAGACCACACCGCAGAACGCCTCGTAGTCGATCAGCTCGGTGACGGTCGGGTTCGGACCGCAGACCGCGCAGTCGGGGTCCTTGCGGACCTTGACCTGGCGGTAGGTCATCTCCAGGGCGTCGTAGATCATCAGACGCCCGACCAGCGGGTCCCCGGTGCCGGTGAGCACCTTGATGGCCTCGGTGACCTGGATCGAGCCGATGGAGGCGCACAGCACGCCCAGCACGCCGCCCTCGGCGCAGGACGGGACCATGCCGGGGGCGGGGGCTCCGGGTACAGGCAGCGGTAGCAGGGGCCGTGCTCGGACCAGAAGACCGACGCCTGGCCGTCGAAGCGGTAGATCGAACCCCAGACGTACGGCTTGTTCAGCAGCACGCACGCGTCGTTGACCAGATAGCGGGTGGCGAAGTTGTCGGTGCCGTCCACGATCAGGTCGTACTGGGAGAAGATCTCCATCACGTTGTCCGCCTCGAGGCGGCCCTCGTGCAGCACGACGTTGACGTACGGGTTGATACCGAGGACCGAGTCACGGGCGGACTCCGCCTTGGGGCGGCCGATGTCCGCCTGGCTGTGGATGATCTGGCGCTGCAGATTGGACTCGTCGACCTCGTCGAACTCCACGATGCCGAGCGTGCCCACGCCGGCCGCGGCGAGGTACATCAGGGCCGGAGAGCCGAGGCCGCCCGCGCCCACACAGAGCACCTTGGCGTTCTTCAGCCGCTTCTGCCCGTCCATCCCGACATCCGGGATGATCAGATGGCGTGAGTACCTGCGGACCTCGTCGACGGTGAGCTCGGAAGCCGGCTCGACCAGCGGTGGCAGCGACACGGGGACTCCGTAAGGGAAGGGAGCAAACGGTTCACCCCCGCGTGAGCGGGGAGGTTTTCTTCTCGTAACACTGCCACGCCCCATCTCATTCCATGACATGTGGTCCGAGTCGCGAGACGATTTCGTCCCAGTAGCCGGGCAGGGCCTTCCAGGGGGAATCCGTGCAGGTCCGCCCCTCAGGATGGGCCGTACGGTCGGTGAAGTAGATCGTGCCCGCGCCCTGCCAGCGGGCGATCCTCAGCGCTTCCTCGAGATGACGGCGGGGGACGCCGTGCACCTGGTGGCAGAACCGTTCGGGCGGATACCCCGCCGTCCACTCGGCCACCTGGGACCAGCGGTAGTCCGCCCACGAGCCCCGGAAGGTCACCAGCTGATCGGCGAGCTCCATATAGCCCTCATGCGGGTGGATGCCCTGGCCGAGGACCAGATACGCCCCGCCCAGCAGCGCCCGTAGCGTGGCCACCGTACGGCGGACGTCCGGCAGACCGGGGCGGTCCACCGGGCAGCGGTCCAGACAGAAGCCGTCGACCTGGTACCAGTCCAGAAAGTGGTTCGCGTCACTGATCAACTCGCCGAACGGGCGGGTGCCGCACCGCAGATCGAGGTGGCCCAGCACCCGTACGCCCGTGGCGCGCAGCCTCGACGCCGCCGTAAGGCAGTGCGGATCCCTGCTCGCGCCGGGGCCGCGGGAGACATTGAGGACCGCCCAGTGCAGGGGCGTGCCGGGGCGCGTGAGCTCGGCCCACTCGGTGGGCGCGACCAGGGGGTGGGCGTAGCCGGGCACTCCGAAGCCCAGCCGGTCGGCGGTGGCCGGGGTGCCCTGCGAAGGGCCCGCGGGGATCAGATGCGACATGCCGCCTCCATCCAGATGTCGGCGAGGGACTCCTCCAGCGGAATCCGGGAGCGCCAGCCGAGCCGGTCGCGGGCGGTGCGCACATCGGCCTGCTGCCAGCTGCCGCAGCCGTCCGGATAGGGATAGGTGGTCGCGTTGCCGGAGCCTCCCGGGACGCCGCCATGCTCGCCCGCCGCCTGGGGGTGAGCGGGCGCGTGGCCGTGCGCGGTGGCATGGGCGTGGGCCGTGCCATGGGGGTGGGCGGGCGCCGGGATATGGCCGGCTGCGGCCGGGACGCGCCCCGGCGGGCAGTCGATCTCGTGCAGGGCGCCCCCGAAGCCCGCGACCCGGGCGAGTACGGAGGCCGCCTCGCGGAGCCGTACGGCGCGCCCGCTGCCGATGTTGACGACGCCCTGCGCGGCCGACAGCGAGGCCGCGTGGACCGCCCGCGCCACGTCCCGTACGTCCACGAAGTCGCGCTGCACGCCGAGGCCGCTCAGCTTGAGCTCGCTCTCCCCGGACTGCATCGCGCGCCGCATCGCCTCGGCGAGCCGCCCCAGCGGCGAACCGGCCGGAGTGCCGGGCCCCACGGGCGAGAAGACCCGCAGCACCACCGCGTCAAGACCGGAGCCCAGCACCAGCTCGGTCGCGGCGAGCTTGCTCACGCCGTACGGGCCGCCGGGGCGCGGCACGGCGTCCTCGGCGGTCGACGAGCCGGGCTGCGAGGGCCCGTACTCGGCGGAGCAGCCGATCTGCACGAGGCGGGCGCCGCAGCCGCTGCGGCGCAGCGACTCGCAGACGGTCGCCACGGCGACGGTGTTGTGCCGGGTGAGCTCGCGCGCCCCGCCGCGGGTCGCCCCGGCGCAGTTGATCACGACGCCGGGATGGACCGCGTTGAGGAAGCGGGTGAGCGCCCCGGGGCTGCCGTTGGAGAGGTCGAACCGCACATCGGCGTCATCGCCGCGCCCGAGCGCGGTGAGCTGGACGGCGGGGTCGGCAAGCAGGTGTTCGGCGACATAGCGGCCGAGAAATCCGCCGGATCCGAGCAACAGGACTCTCATCGGTCGCGCCTCCCCGTGCGGGCGCGCTGATCGGTCGTGTCGCAGCTCATGTGGTTGCTCCTCGGACTCATTGAGGGGGAAGGACGGGGGGTGGCGGGTTCGGTGGGCGCCTTACGGGGCGCGGTTCGGGGCAGTGCTGGTGGCAGGGGCGGTACGGGCGGTACGCGCGCCGGGGCCGCCATGGGCGGAGGCCCGGCACAGGGCGCCGAACGCGTAGATCAGCAGCGCGAGCGCGGCGGCGCCGCAGGCGGCCGCGGGGATGGCGGCCGTGCCCTGGGCGGCGGTCAGCCGTGCCACGGGCGCACCGAGCGGCGCGGCGCCCGGCAGCCGGGCGGCCGCGGCCGTCGCCAGGGCCACGGCCTGGACCGCGCAGGCCACGGCGGTGCCGATGAGCGCGGCCCTGCGGAAGCCGTGCACGGCGAGCAGCCGGGCGAGGAACAGCAGCCCGCAGAGCGCCACGACGGCCGCCTCGGCCATCGAGGGCGGCGTGGCGACAGGAGGTGATCCGGGCACCGCGAGCCGGGCCGCGAGCACCAGAGCCGCCAGAGTGCAGAGGAAGGCCGTCACCACGCCCGCGAACAGCGGGCGGACCCCCGCCGCGAACTCCTCCAGCCCACGGCTGACCGCCAGCCTGCGGCGCGCCCTTACGGCGAACCAGTGGGCACACCACGCGGCGGGCGCGACGGCCAGGGCGAGGAGGACGGCGGCCTGCGTCGCGGGCGCCGCTTCGTAGGGGCGGCGTCCGTCGAGGAGCCCGGTGAGCAGCCAGTCCCCGACGGCGGCGTAGCCGAGGAGCCAGCCGGCGCCGAGGACGTAGACGATACGGCCCCCGCGTCCACTCCCATGGACGCGCAGGGGCCCGCGGCGCAGGCACAGCCACAGGGCGATGACCGTCAGGGCGGCGCCGCCCGCGCCCACGGCGAGGCCAACAGTGGCGTCCTTACGGATGGCATCGACGCGGAGGGCGGCGGAGGCGGTCGCCGCGCACAGGATGCCCGGCAGCAGCCACAGCGCCCCGAGCGCCATGCGCGCCGCCGTCGCGCGCCCCGGCGCGGGGCGGGCGGGGGCGCGGGCTCCTCGGCGCGCGGTACCCGGGCGTACAGCTCCTCGGCGAGCGAGAAGACATCGCGGTGCCGGAAGCGCGCGGCGGTGCGGTCGGTCACACCGTGGGCCTCCAGGCCTGCGGCGATCTCCAGCGGATCGACGGCGCGGGCGCACAGGTCGTGGTGGTGGTGTATCAGCGCCCGCACCGGATCGGCGGGCCCCCGCCGTCCCTTCCCCTGTCCCCTCCCGGCGCCGGTGCGCGCGGATGCCTCGTCCGGCCGCCGGGAGACCGGCACCCGGACCTCGGACAGGGCGCCGAGGCCGCGGTCGGAGGAGGCCGGATCGAACCGGCCGTTCCCCCGGGGAGGCGTGGTCATGCGCCCTCCTCGGACGGCCGCGGGCCCACGCCCAGCGGCTCACGCGGCGGTGGGGTGGCCCAGGTGGGGGTGTGTTCCGGGGCGGCGCGGGAGGCGAGCGAGCCGGGCAACCAGTGGCCGAAGCCCTCGCCGTCGCGGCCCGCGGTCCAGCGCCCCGGGACATGGGCCTCGGCGGGGCGGGCGAACGGCAGCGGCCCGCCGCCCTCACCGACCTCCTCGCGCCGCACCGGGCAGTGCGACATCAGCTCCAGATAGATCCCGCGGAAGGCCGCGACGTTCTGCTCGACGGTGAAGAGCTCCAGCGCACGGGCGCGCGCGGCGGCGCCCAGGCGCGCACAGCGCTCGGGGTCGCCCAGCATCGCCAGGCACGCGTCCGCGAGCGCCCGGGGATTGCGCGGGGGCACCACGAGGCCGGTGCCGCCGATGACCTCGCACACCGCGCCCACATCCGTGGACACCGTGGCCCGTCCGCAGAACATCGCCTCGACCAGCCCGACCGGGAAGCCCTCGACCACGCTGGACAGCACCACGATGCCGCCGGCCCCATAGGCGTCAGCCAGGGTCGGCACCTCGGGGTCGCCGAGCCGCTCGAAGGAGACCGGGTTGTCACCGGCGGAGTGGGCGTCCGCCGCCTCGTCGGGGAAGAGATGCTCGGCCAGCGCCCGGCAGTGGGCCGGATAGCCGTCCGTCCCCGGGTCCTCGCCGCGCCGGGTCTCGATGATCCTCAGCCGGGCGTCCGGCTGCCACCTGCGCACCTCCGCGAAGGCGTGCAGCAGGGCGATGACGTCCTTGGGGGGCTCGATCCGGCCCACCCACACCAGCGTCCGGTCATCGCCGCCGGACGGGGCCGCGCCCTGCTCGCCGACCTCCGCGAAGCGGGCGGCGTCCATGCCCGGATAGACGGTGCGCAGCCGCTCCCGCTCGGCGCCGCACCGCTCCTGCCAGCGGCGCGTATGCGTATTACCCGGGGTGATCAGATCCGCCCGTGCGTACGCCTCGGCGGCCAGCCGGCCGTGGAACCCGGCCAACAGGGTCCGTACGGGCCCGGGGAGCGGCCGGCCGCCCGCCACGCCGGCCGCGCCCGCCAGATAGCACTCGCGCAGCCGTACGCCGTACTCGGTGAGCAGCAGCGGTGTGCCGAAGCGGCGCTTGGCCAGCAGCCCGGGGAGCACCGCCGCGCCGCCGGTCGCGGCGTGGCACAGATCGACCCCGGACAGCCCCGGATCGCCTCCGGCGCCGTCGCCGTACCAGTCGAGCGACAGCGGGCGCAGCGCGCGCTCCAGCGCCTCGGTGACGGTCAGCAGATCGGCGACCCGCACCTGGTGGGTGCCGTGGGGCGCCCCTAGGCTGCGGCACGCCCGCTCCAGCGTCCTTACGGCGTCCTCGGAGCGGAGCGCGGCGGGCAGTCCGCCGTACTCCCCGGCGAGGTCCGCGAGGCCGTGGAGACCATTGGCGAAACGGTCCGCCTCGGCAGTGGAGCGGCCGGGCACACCGGAGCCGTGGGGCGCACCGGAACCGTAAGGCGCGCTGATCGCCGCGGCCAGCTCCCCGAAGTGCTCGGCGAACCGCCGCCGCTGCCGACGGCCGCCCCACCCGCCCCCCCGGCGCTCCGGCTCGCCCCACAGCGGCGCGGTGCGCACCAGGCCGACGTGGCGCGGCAGATCGCCCCAGCCGCCGGCCTCCTGGCCTGGGCCGCGGCTGAGCGCGTACACCTCGAACTCATGCTGGGCGAGCCCGCGCACCAGCCGGTCGCACCACACCCGCGCATCACCGGTCGCATACGGATAGCCACCCTCCGTAAGCAGTCCTACGCGCATGAGCGCACCCCGATCTCCCAAACGGGCCGTCGAACTGCCGCCGTCACCGGCGGCGGCCGCCATCAGGCAGCGGGAGCACGTTATGCGCGCAGAGCCCCGGTGCGACGGACGGTTGTCCGTCGCACCACCGGAAGGGGTGAACGCACGTGACCTATCGGGAATTCAGACGTTGCGACGCGCTATGGGCCAGTGCGGGGCCGTCAGCCCTTGGGGAACGGCCAGGCGTTGGGCCGGCAGGTGGCGCCGTCCGTCGACAGGAACTTGGTCTGCTGCATCATCACCGGCGCCAGCGCGCCCTGCTTGGAGCAGATCTCGTGGTTGTGACCGAGACGGTGGCCGACCTCGTGGTTGATGAGCATCTGGCGGTACAGGTGCATCTTGTCGTCGCCATAGGTCCTGGCGCCCTGCGCCCACCGATAGGCATTGATCATGACGCGCTCGGTGGACGCCGAGTCGCAGGAAACGTTGTCCTCGGTGGTGTCGAGGCCGGACTTGGCACACCACACCGCCGTGGTCCCGGGACTCGCGAGGGTGATGACGAAGTCCGCATGGCCGGACGAGACCCGCTCGAAGGTGCGAACGCCGCCGTGCGCCCAACTGCGGTCGTCGTTGAGCGTCTTGTGCACGGCCTCGGCGAACAGCTCGCCGTCGAGCGACAGTCCCTTCTCCACATCGACGCGGTAGCGCATCACCTGGCCCCGGCCGGGAGCCTTGTCGTGCCCGCCGACGGCCTGGAAGGAGCCGGAGCCGCGGAGCTTGGCGTCGAGCGGGAAGACGGTCGCCATCTTCGCGTCGTAGGTGACGGGGGCCGGCGGGCCTGCCGAGCGGGCCGCCCCGCGGCCGTCGTCGGCGCCGGAGTCACGGGCGCCACGGGAGTCGGCGTCGCCGCGCTCCGGGCCGCCCTGGGCCTGCGTCTTACCGCCGCTGTGCGGTCCGCTCGCGACCTGTCCGGCCACCACGACGGCCAGCACGGTCGTCACGGCCGCGGCGGCGACACCGGTGAAGGTGCGCCCCTTACCGCTCTTGGTGGCGCCGCGCGCCCCCTTGCCCGCGGGTCCGGTCCCGTCGTCGTCCGGTCCGCTCCCGCCGTCGCCGCCGGAGCCGCCGCCGATCCCGTCGGAGGGGGTGGTCGCCCGCTGCGTACGGCGCTGCGGGGGGACTCCGCCCGGCGCTCCTGCGGCGAAGACGTCATCGCCGTCGCAGTCCAGCGCGTCGGGGGTGTCGAACGCCTCGACGTACTCCTTGCGCGGGCCGGGCATCAGACCGGCCGCGCCGCCCGTGCCACCCGTGGTCGGGCGCTGCGGCGGGTTCATGGTGCGCATGCCGTAAGGGGGTCGCTGGCCGCCGGGAGCGCCGGGGCCCCTGGCGCCGCCCGGACCGCCGCCGCGGCCCCCGACCGCGCCCCAGCCGCCGCCCGCCTCGCGCTGCTCGGGATGCCCGCCCCTGGTGCGCGCCGCGGGGCCGCCCGCTCCGTAGGGCAGCCTCGGCACGCCCTGCGGCGGGGTCACACCGGGATCCACGGCACCCGGCCCCGCCGCGGCGCGGCGCCGTCCGGTGCCCGGTCTGTCGCCCTCCGGGGCCGCGCCGGATGCGATGTGCTCGACGAACTCGGGGCCCGAGCCGTGCCCCTGTCCGGAGCCCGCCGCCGCGGACCGGCGCTCCCGGCCCTCCTGGCTGCCACGTGCGCTGTGTTTACCCACGCGCCGCACCGCTCCCGTCCGCGCCGGACGCCGGTACGGCCCCCGCGCCTTCCGGCTGTCCCGGTCATCTCGTTCTTCAACGCCATCGAGCAGCTCGCGCATCCCGCGCGCCACCGCTTCGGGATACTCCATCATCGCCACATGCCCGGCGTCCAACAGCGTCAGCAGACGCGAGTCGCGGAAGGTGGCGTTCGCCCGCTGCGCCATCCTTACGGACACCAGTTGGTCGCGGCCGCCGTAGACGAGCAGCGTCGGGGCGAGCACCCGCTCGGCCTGACGCCAGAGAGAGTGCTGGCCGCCCAGGGTGTACGAGTCGACGACACCGCGTGCCGAGCGGCTCAGCGCGTCCCAGAAATACGGGAGGGCGAGCCGGCGCTCGAACTCCTCGACCGCATAGGCGAAGTCCTCCCGGCTGACAAGAGACGGGTCACCGAAAGTGAGGAACATCACTTCGCGGGTGCGCCGCTCCGCGTCCCAGTCCCTCGTCATGCGGGTGAACAGCCGGGTCACCCCGGGCACCGCGAGCAGGCCGGTCGGCACCGCCGTGCGCTGCGGGCGCAGCTCGGGCAGCGCGGGCGAGACAAGAGTGAGGGTGCGCACCAGATCCGGCCGCACCGCCGCGACGCGCGTGGTGATCGCGCCGCCCATCGAATTGCCGACCAGATGGACGGGCCCGCGATCCTGCGCGTCGAGATAGCGGATCACGGCACGGGCGTGGCCGGTTATGGAGTAATTGCCGTCGTCCGGCGGCGGGGAGTCGCCGAAGCCGGGGAGGTCGAGCGCCTCGCCCTCCACCCGGTCGGCGAGCAGCTCCATGAGCGCCGACCAGTTCTGCGAGGAGCCGCCGAGGCCGTGGACGAAGAGCGCGGGCGGCAGCCCGGAGGTGGACGGCGGCCGGCAGCGCACGGTCATCGTGAGCCCCGGAAGGGAGGCGGTCCGCAGCTTCTCACCCGCTCCGACCCGCACGGACCTCGCGGGCGGCACCGCCGCGACGATGCGGGCTTCCGGCGGCTCGGTCGAAGACATGCGCCAATGTTACGAGACGATCACGCGCGCGACCGTGTGTTCACGCTCACAGACCGCGTAGCGTCCGAAAGTGACCTCTCCTAGGCTCGTAAGTCACAGGGGCGATCTCGTTGCCCCTGGGTAGTCGCCAGTGGGTAAGCCGACAGTAGGACGCCCACCACGGGTGGCCGTCAGCGGCAACCGCCACAGGGCACAGGGAAGGGGAGTACATGTCCATCGACCCAACCGACCCCGACACCTTCGAGGACTCCGCCGAGAGCACCGACGAAACCGCCGTGCACGACGTCGAGGCTCCCGAGGCGGACGCCGCCGAACAACATCGCGAGGTGATCGCCCGCCGCGACGAACCGCCCAGGACGGACGAGTTCGTGGAAGCCAACGAGGCCGACCGCGCGGAACAGGCCCGGGTGGTCGAGGTGGACGAGGAGGACTACCGATGACCTGCGTCATTTGTGGGCTTTTCATAGAGTCCGGTCCGTGAAATTCTCCGCACGAACCGCGCGCCGCGCTGTTACCGAAAAGTACGATGGCGGACGCGATGGACATCGTGCATAGGGATCATTCATTGGGAGGCGGCGTGACAGCCATCGAGCAGACCGAGGCGCGCCCACGGGGTACGCGCCTTCCGCGCCGAGCCCGACGTAATCAGCTCCTGGGGGCCGCTCAGGAGGTCTTCGTGGCCCAGGGCTACCACGCGGCCGCGATGGATGACATCGCCGAGCGCGCCGGGGTCAGCAAGCCGGTGCTCTACCAGCACTTCCCGGGCAAGCTGGAGCTCTATCTGGCCCTGCTCGACCAGCACTGCGAGTCCCTGCTGCACGCGGTGCGCACCGCGCTCGCCTCGACCACCGAGAACAAGCAGCGCGTCGCGGCGACCATGGAGGCGTACTTCGCCTACGTCGAGGAGGAAGGCGGCGCCTTCCGGCTCGTCTTCGAGTCCGATCTGACCAACGAGCCCGCGGTGCGCGAGCGCGTGGACCGCGTCTCGCTGCAGTGCGCCGAGGCGATCAGCGAGGTCATCGCCGAGGACACCGGGCTGTCCAAGGACGAATCGATGCTGCTGGCCGTGGGCCTCGGCGGGATCTCCCAGGTGGTCGCGCGCTACTGGCTCTCCAGCGAGAGCGAGGTGCCGCGGGAGTCCGCTGTGCAGTTGCTCACCTCGCTGGCCTGGCGCGGTATCGCGGGCTTCCCGCTGCACGGGTCCGAAGGCGGCCACTGAGCCCCGGGACGCCCTTTCCGGCCACGCGGGCGCGGGACCGCGAGTGCGGGAGCGCTCCGGGCCGCTGAGCGCTCGGGGCCGCTGAGCGCTCAGGCCCCCTGGGCGCTCGGGGTCGCGAGGGGGCGTGTTCGCGGCGGCGGGTGTGTTCGCTTCTGGCGTGCGCCCGTGGCCCCCGGCGGGTGTCCCGGCACGGCTAGTGTGTGCTGGGTACAGCGCGGATGGCCGCGCTACCCCAAATGACCGTCGGAGGGACAAGGCCGTGGAGGTCAAGATCGGCGTGCAGCACGCGCCCCGCGAGATCACTTTGGAGAGCGGGCAGTCTGCCGAGGAGGTCGAGCGCCTGGTGGCCGAGGCGCTCGGCGGCAAGGCTCAGGTGCTGATCCTGGAGGACAGCCACGGCCGCAAGGTCCTGGTCCCGGCCGACCGGCTCGCCTACATCGAGCTCGGTGAGCCGAGCGCCCGTAAGGTCGGTTTCGGCGCGGCCTGACGTATTCGCCGACAGCGGCGGGGTTTGGTGGAACAGTCCACCAAACCCCGCCGCTGTTTGTGCGCGCGCTCGCACGCCCCCGGCACGCCGGGCACCACAGAGCGCCCCCGTGGGCAGGGTTGCCCCGGTCGGGCGCGGGTAGGACGGGTCCGACCGACGCGTGATCACGTGTCGGTTCCGATCCGCTTACGGGAAGGACGCGCCAATGCTGTTCTGGGAAGCGCTCGCCTCGGTACTGATCGGTCTCGTCATCGCGTACGGGGCGCTCCACCGGCTCCCCCGAAGGCTGCCCGCGCGGCGCCTCGTCCTGGCCACCGGCCCCGCCGCCGCGCTGCTGGGCGCTCTGCTGACCCATACGGTGCTGGGCTCCGGGCACACGGCGCCCGTGCTGCTCGTCGCGCTCGGCTTCGCCGCTGCCCTGGTGTCGCTGCTCATCCGCCCCGCCAGGACGCGCCGCCGGCGTTCGGTCACGGCGTAGGCCCTGTCCGGCCGCTTTTCGCCCGCGAAAAGCCGGCACGGCACCCCGGCTTTCGCCGGGCGGCGCCCCACGCACCGGACGCCGCGGGCCCCGCGGCGTCGGCCGCTGAGGTCACAGGCGTGAAGATCCGCCGTAAGGGTCTAGGCGGCGAGCCCCAGGGCGGCCATCCGCTTGGTGTGGGCCTCGGTGATCCGTGAGAACATCCGGCCCACCTCCGCCAGGTCGAAGCCGTCCGCCAACCCGCCGACCAGCATCGTGGAGAGCGCGTCGCGATCCGCGACCACCCGCTGGGCCTGCGACAGCGCCTCGCCCATCAGCCGCCGCGCCCACAGCGCCAGCCGCCCGCCGACCCGCGGATCGGCCTCGATCGCGGCACGCACCTTCTCGATCGCGAACGAGGCGTGGCCGGTGTCGTCGAGCACCTGGAGCACCAGATCGCGGGTGTCGGAGTCCAGCCGGGCCGCGACCTCGCGGTAGAAGTCACTGGCGATCGAGTCGCCCACGTACGCCTTGACCAGGCCCTCCAGCCAGTCGGACGGCGCGGTCTGGCGGTGGAACCCGTCCAGGGCCGCCGCGAACGGCTCCATCGCCGCCGTCGGCTCCTCGCCGACCGCCGAGAGCCGGCCCCGAAGCCGCTCGAAGTGGTGGAACTCGGCGGACGCCATCTTCGCCAGCTCCGCCTTGTCCTCGAGGGTGGGCGCCAGCTTGGCGTCCTCCGCCAGCCGCTCGAAGGCGGCCAGCTCGCCGTAGGCGAGGGCGCCGAGCAGATCCACCACGGCGGCCCGGTACTGCGGATCGGCGGCCGCCGTGTCCCAGTTCTGGGCGGCGATCCCGGTGGGCTCCGGGGCCTTCTCCCCGCTGCCCTCCCCCGAAGCTGCGTGGTCCCCGGCGGGCGCGGCGGGCGTCTCAGGCGTGTCAGGCGTCTCCATGGAGCGCACAATAGCCCGCTCCGCGCCCCGGGGAAGGCCCTGGTCAGCCATGCCCACGGATGCCCCGCATCGGACTGCCCGGTCACAGATGCGTGCTTCCGGGGTACAGTGATAAATGCGCCCGCCGAGTATCGGCGGGTTGTTCCACGAATGCGGATGCCCGGTCGGTGGCCCGATCGGCTCCAAACCCGACCGCCCTCCGCGCGGCGCGCATCACCTATGCGCATGGCAGGAGGGACCCGCTCGCGGCGTGAGCGCTCGAGCGAAGGCCGTGGTCCCGCGCCGAACCGGCCATCCCCAAGGGCCGGTGCACCCGGGCGCCGTGCGACCCCCTTCGCCGCTTCTCGCCGCGTCTCACAGAAGAGGCAAGCATCCTGACCACTTTCCGAGAACTCGGGATCCTCCCCGAGACGGCCGAGGCCCTGGAAGCCGTCGGCATCACGTCCCCGTTCCCCATCCAGGAGATGACGCTTCCGGTTGCCCTCTCCGGCACCGACGTCATCGGCCAGGCGAAGACCGGCACCGGCAAGACGCTGGGCTTCGGCCTGCCCCTGCTGGAGCGCGTTGTCGTCTCCGCGGACGTCGAGGCGGGCCGGGCCAAGCCCGAGCAGCTGACCGACGCCCCGCAGGCGCTCGTGGTCGTCCCCACCCGCGAGCTGTGCCAGCAGGTGACCAACGACCTTCTGACCGCCGGTAAGGTCCGCGCGGTCCGCGTCCTGTCGATCTACGGCGGCCGCGCCTACGAACCGCAGGTCGAGGCCCTGAAGAAGGGCGTCGACGTGGTCGTCGGCACCCCGGGCCGGCTGCTGGACCTGGCGGGCCAGAAGAAGCTGCGGCTCTCCTCCGTCAAGGCGCTCGTCCTGGACGAGGCCGATGAAATGCTCGACCTGGGCTTCCTGCCCGACGTCGAGAAGATCATCCAGCTGCTGCCCGCCAAACGCCAGACCATGCTCTTCTCGGCCACCATGCCGGGCCAGGTCATCTCGCTGGCCCGGCGCTATATGTCACAGCCCACGCACATCCGAGCCACCGCGCCGGACGACGAGGGCGCGACCGTGGCCAACATCACCCAGCATGTCTTCCGCGCCCACTCCCTGGACAAGCCGGAGGTCGTGGCGCGGGTGCTGCAGGCGGAGGGCCGCGGCCTCGCGATGATCTTCTGCCGTACGAAGCGGACCGCCGCCGATATCGCCGATCAGCTCGCGCGCCGAGGCTTCGCCTCCGGCGCGGTCCACGGCGACCTCGGCCAGGGGGCGCGCGAGCAGGCGCTGCGCGCCTTCCGCAACGGCAAGGTCGACGTGCTGGTGTGCACCGACGTCGCCGCGCGCGGCATCGACGTCGAGGGCGTCACGCATGTGATCAATTACCAGTCGCCCGAGGACGAGAAGACCTATCTGCACCGCATCGGCCGTACGGGTCGCGCGGGCGCCTCGGGTATCGCCATCACGCTCGTCGACTGGGACGACATCCCCCGCTGGCAGCTGATCAACAAGGCGCTGGACCTGGCGTTCCATGAGCCGGAGGAGACGTACTCCACCTCCGAGCACCTCTTCGAGCTGCTGAACATCCCCGAGGGCATCACCGGTGTGCTCCCGCGTGGTGAGCGCACCCGTGCGGGGCTCGCCGCCGAGGAGATCGAGGACCTGGGCGAGACCGGAGGCCGAGGTGGCCGCGGCCGCCGGGCCGCCGCCCCGGCCACCGAGGAGCGCCCCGCGCGGGGCCGCCGGGTACGCCGCCGCACCCGCGGCGGTCTGTCCACGGACGGCACGGGCGCCCCGGAGGGCGCGGCGGCGGCCGCGTCCGTCGCCGACACCGCCGAGGGTGCCACCGAGCCCCGTCGGCCCCGCCGACGCCGCCGTACGCGCGGCGGTGCCGCGACGGCCCACCCCGAGGCGGCCACGGCCGCCGTCGACACGGCGGAGGCGGCCCAGCCGGAGGCGGAGCCCACCGAGGATTCCGCGAAGCCGCGCCGCCGCCGCACCCGCGGCGCCGCCAGGACCGCCGAGGCGGCGACGGCTGCCGTCGAGACGGCCGAGGGCACCGAGGGCGCCACGCAGGAGTCCGCGGGCGCCGTCGCCGTCGAGTCGGCACCGACCGCGGTGACGACGGTGGAGGCCACGGAGGCTGCCGTAGAGGCACCCACCAAGCCGCGCCGCCGCACCCGCGCCAAGGCCGCCGAGGCGGCCCAGACCGCCGTGGAAACGGCCGAGGGCACGACGGACGCGCTGAAGGCCGTCGAGACCGTCCAGGCACAGCCGGAGGCCGTGGAGGCCCCCGCCAAGCCCCGTCGCCGTACGCGCGCCAAGGCTGCCGAGGCAGTGGAGACGGCCGAGGGCACCGCCGAGGCGGCCACGCCGCGGCGCCGCACCCGCGCCGCATCCAAGGCCGACACCGCCGACGCACAGCCGGAGACGGAGGCCACCGAGGCCCCCGCCAAGCCGCGCCGCACCCGCGCCAAGGCCACGAAGGCCGCGGAAGCCGCTGTCGACACGGCCGAAGGCACCGCCGAGGCCACCGACGCCGCCGAAGCAGCCAAGCCGCGGCGCCGTACGCGCGCCAAGGCGGCCGAGGCAGTGGAGACGGCCGAGGGCACCGCCGAGGCGGCCACGCCGCGGCGCCGCACCCGCGCCGCATCCAAGGCCGACACCGCCGACGCACAGCCGGAGACGGAGGCCACCGAGGCCCCCGCCAAGCCGCGCCGCACCCGCGCCAAGGCCACGAAGGCCGACACGGCGGCACCGGCGGTGGACGAGGCCGAGGCCACGCCCGCCAAGCCCCGGCGCCGTACGCGCGCCAAGGCTGCCGAGGCCGTCGAGGCCGCGGCCGAGGGCTGATGCGCGACCGCGCCACAGCGCATGGCCAGGGGCCCGTTCCGCGACACCGCGGGGCGGGCCCCTGGGCGTTCACGTACCGTTTCCCGCGACCTGTATAGCCTCATCCCATGAGCAGGCCGCCCTTTCTCACACTGCCCGCGGGCGCCCGTGCGTACCGCCTCCGGACCACGCGCGGCGAGTTCGCCGTCCATGAGGCGCGGCCCGCTTCGGCCGCGCGCGGGACCGTCCTGCTGGTCCCGGGGTTCACCGGGAGCAAGGAGGACTTCATCGCGCTGCTGGAACCGCTCTCCTCGGCCGGTTTCCGGGTCGTCGCCATCGACGGGCGGGGGCAGCACGAGAGTCCTGGCCCCCGTAAGGAGGCCGCGTACGCCCAGCACGAGCTGGCCCAGGACCTGCTCGCGCAGGCCACCGCCCTGAGCGCGGCGACCGAGGACCCGGTCCATCTGCTCGGGCACTCGCTCGGCGGACTGATCGCCCGGGCGGCCGTACTGCGCGACCCGGGGGCGTTCGCCTCACTGACGATCATGAGTTCCGGCCCGGCGGCCATCTCCGCCCCGCAGTGCGCCCGGATCAAGCTGCTGATCGACGCGCTGACCGTGATGGACATGGAGTCCGTATGGCAGGCGATGCGCGAGCTGGATCCGCCCGAGGCGGCCGACGCGGCGACACCGCCCGGGGTGGCGGAGTTCCTGCATCAGCGCTGGCTCGGGACCGTACCGGAGCAGCTGATCGTCACCGGGCGGCAGCTCTCCGATGAGCCGGACCGGGTCGATGAGCTGGCGGCGCTGCGGCTGCGTACTCATGTGCTCTCCGGCGAGTCGGACTACGCCTGGCCGGTGCCGCTGATCGACGAGATGGCCAAACGGCTGGCCGCCCGCCGGACCGTGATCGAGGGCGCCGGGCACTCCCCCAACACCGAGCGGGCCCATCCCACCGCCGACGCCCTGGTCTCCTTCTGGCGCGACGTGGGCTGAGCGACGCGTGCTGGGCGGGCTGAGCGACGCGGGCTGAGCGACGCGGGCTGAGCGACGCGGGCTGGCCGGGCTGGCCGACGTGGGCCGAGCGACGCGGGGCCGAGCCAAAGGCGGCTCGGAAGCGCTCGGAAAGGCTCAGTACTGCGCCTGCAGATGCTCCCAGAAGCCGTCCCGCAGGGCGCGCCGCAGATCGGCGTGGGCACGCAGCGAGAGCCGCAGCAGCCCCTCCGCGTCGATCAGCAGCTCCTGGTCCACGGAGCCGGGCAGATACGGATGGCCCGGCAGCAGCTCGGCGAGCGTCTCGCGGCCGCGTGCGGACAGCCACTGGGCGGCGATCTGCGCCCCGACGAAGCGCACCTCGTCCCGGGTCGGGGCGGGCCCGCACAGCGGCGAGTCGCCGTTCAGCTCGTAGCCGGTGGCCCGCCGGGTGACGTACGGCTTGCAGAAGTCGAGGTCGAAGGTGCGCTGGCTGTCGACCTCCCACAGCAGCGGCTCGGCCTGGTTGCGCCCGTCGAGTGCCTCGATGCCCCACAGATGGACGCGTGCCCCGTAGCCCTGGGCCGCCTCGACGGCGGAGACCAGGTCCTCGTCGCCGCCGATCAGCACGGCGTCGCCGATGGCGCGGTGGCGGGCGAGGGATTCCAGGTCGGAGCGGATGAGCGAGTCGACGCCCTTCTGCTGGTTGTTGGCGTTGAGGTTGCCGAGCCGGACCTTGACGTCGGGCAGCTCCGCGATGCTCTGCTGCTCCGGGGTGTGGATCCGGCGCCGGGCGCCGTCGAACCAGTAGACGCGCAGCAGCCTGCTGTCCGGGAAGATCGTGCGCGCCTTGTCGATGAACGCCTCGATGAGCCCCTCCGCGTCCAGCTCGAACGCGCGGCGGTCCTCCGTGCCCTCGACGAGCCGGCCGGCGGCCGCGTAGACATACCCGCGTCCACGAAGATCGCGTGCGTCGAGGGCGTGGTCGCGACCTCGGCGAGCACGCGTTGCAGCAGCTCGTTGGTGCGCTCGATGCCCGCGACGATCGAGGCGAGGTCTGGTTGGCCCGGAGGCATCGCTTCACTCATACGCGGTTCATTCTCCGGGCGGCCGAGTGAGGGGCACAACCGGACCCCGCCCTGGCCACCAGCAGATACTTAGGCTGCGAAAAAATTTTATTAGCGTAGGGAATGTTTTCGGGGGACCCTCTCGTTGAACACGTACGGGAGGGCGCGGCAGCGAAGCTGCGCGACTCCGTACACATCAGTTCTCCTTCAGGAGGATCAGACGAAGGGAGAAGCCACTTGCGCTTCGAGATCATGCGCCTTGACGATGTCGATGGAAGTGCCATCGAGAGCACCGTCGTAGACGCCGCCTCCGTCAACCGGATCGTGCAGCAGGCCGCCGCTATCGGCCAGCGCATCTACATCCGTCCAGCCGAGACCGCCGCCCGGTAGCGCCGTAAGGCCCCGCCAGCAGCACAGAGCGTCGAGCGCCCCCGTACCGCGACGGTACGGGGGCGCTTGTGGCATGTCAGGCGGTATGGGCCACTTGGAGGACCCCGTTGATGATCTGCTGGACCGCGATGGCGGAGAGCATCATCCCGGACAGCCGGGTGACCAGCACCACTCCCCCTTCCTTGATCACGCGAATGATCAGCAGCGAGTAACGCATGGTGAGCCACAGCACGACATGCATGGCCACGATCGCGGACCACACCGCCACCTGATCGGCGAGCCCCGACGCGTGCTGGACGGCGAGGATCACCGAGACGATCGCGCCCGGCCCGGCCAGCAGCGGCATGCCGAGCGGGACGAGCGCCACGTTGACGTCCTTGGTCTGGCTCGGCTCGTCGCTCTTACCGGTCAGCAGACTGAGCGCGATCAGCAGGAGCAGCAGCCCGCCCGCGATCATCAGCGCGGGGACGGAGACATGCAGATAGTCGAGGATCTGCTGCCCGCCGATGCCGAAGACGGCGATGACGCCGAAGGCGACGGCCGCGGCCTGGCCCGCCATCCTGCGCTGCACCTTGGCCGGACGGCCCGAGGTCAGCGCGAGAAAGATGGGTGTGATGCCCGGCGGGTCCATGATCACGAAAAGGGTGAGGAAGAGGGAGCCGAAGACGGCGACGTCGAACACGGTGAATGGCCTTGCGGGGACGGGCAGCGGTGCGCCGCTGATGCGGTACGGGAAACGGAGGGAAGGCGGAAGAAGGGAAGCCGGGAGCAGGGAGGGGGAAGCGGGAGGGGCGCGCTCAGCCGCCCGCGCCCGGCACCGGGAAGGCCCCGGTCGCCCGGCGCACGATCTCCCCGTAGACCTCGGGATCGGTCGTGTACTCGCCGAGCCGACAGGTCTTACGGCTGCCGTGGTAGTCGCTGGAGCCGGTGGCGAGCAGACCGAGCTCGGCGGCGAGGCCGCGCAGCCGCGCGCGGGTGTCCTCGTCGTGGTCCATGTGGTCGACCTCGATACCGTCGAGACCCGCCGCCGCCAGCTCGCCGATCGCGCTCTCGGGTACGCACTGGCCCCGCTTGACGGCCCGCGGATGCGCGAAGACCGCGACCCCGCCGGCGCCCTTGATCAGCCGGATCGCCTCGAAGGGGTCCGACTCGTGCTTCTCCACATGCGCCCGGCCGCCGTCGGCCAGCCAGTCCTGGGTGAAGGCGTCCGAGACGGTCTCCACGACGCCCAGCTCGACCAGCGCGGTGGCGATGTGCGGCCGTCCGACGGCCCCGTCCCCGGCGATTTCCGCCACCCGCTCCCAGGTGATCGGCACGTCCAGTTCGCGCAGCTTCGCGACCATCGCCTGGGCCCGGGGCACCCGGTCGTCACGCACCAGCTCGCGCTCGGCCGCCAGTTCGGGCTCGCCCGGGTCGAAGAGGTACGCCAGCATGTGCAGGCTCACCCCGTTCAGGCGGCAGGACAGCTCGGCGCCGGTGACCAGGGTCAGCCCGGAGGGCAGCGCCCGCGTCGCCTCCGCATAGCCGCCGACGGTGTCGTGGTCGGTGAGCGCGACGACGTCCAGCCCCGCGGCGGCGGCGTTGCGCACCAGCTCGGCGGGGGTGTCCGTACCGTCCGAGGCAGTGGAGTGGGTGTGCAGATCGATGCGCACGGCACGGGCTCCAAGCTGCGTTCGGGACGGACCGATGGGACCCCCCAGCATAACCACGCCCGAAGATGCCCGGGTCGGCGCCCCTTGACCTGCGCTGGAGCCGCCACCAGCGGTGAGGCTCCCGCGGTAAGAGTCCGGCGGCGCGGCTCCGGCGTGGCTCCGGCCGCAGCGCGGATCAGGGCGCAGGGCGGATCAGGGCGAGAGCAGCCTCGGCGAGAGCGCCCCGCAGGGCACCAGGTCGACCTCGGCCCCCGCGTCCCGCAGATCGGTGAGCACCATCTCGTCGTACATCAGCAGCCCGGTCTGCTCGGGCCAGACGACCGCCCACAGCCACAGCCCGCACGCCTCGCCCGCGAAGACGGCGCGGTCGTCCGGGGTGCCTTCGACATGCCACAGCGGGGTGGGCCGCCCGGCGGCCAGCACCTTGACGTGCGGGGGCTTGTCGACCCGCATCCCCGGCCCCGGATCGGGCCCCGGGATGCCCGCGAAGCGCGCGCCGAGCCCGACGCCCAGCTCCTCGGCGATCAGCAGCAGCTCCCCCGGGCCGCCCAGCGGTCCCGGGCCGGAGCAGGCCACGGCGGTGGCGCGGCCGCCGCTACGGTCGTCCCCGGCACAGGCCACACCGGTGAACAGCCAGCCCACGGGCAGCGGCCACGGCATCCATACGGGCACCCGGGCGCGGTTGGTGACCACCACGAGCGCTTCGACGCTCGGCGGAACGACCGGCTGTTGAGGGTGCACCGTGCCGTGCACTCCGCACTGCCAGGAGTCGGCGAAGAGACCGGGTGCTCGCACCCGGCCACCGCATTTCGGGCAACTGGGTTCGCCCCTCATAGGCCCCCACGGTCCTCCCCGGTGGTCGTCGCGTCAAGGACGATCACCCGTCCGGAGGGCACTTCCCGCAGGAGTTCCCGTCCGGCGCCCCGCAGGAGTTCCCGTCCGGCGCCCCGCCCGGGAGGGATGGACCGTCGTCACCGACGTTCTCCGGGCTCCGGAGGCCCCGCGAGCGATGTCCTTACGGCTCTCAGTCCGTCAGCGGCACCCCGGATCGCACCGGGTCGCGCAGATCCGTACCGTGCCGCAGCCAGCGGTCCTGGAGGGCGCCGGCGCCATGCACCCGCTTCCACGCCGCCTCGTTCGCGGTCATCGGCAGCAGCGGCAGGAAGCGCACCGGCTCCATCGGCTCCAGCAGCTCCAAGTCCTCGACCAGGCCGCCCGGTTCGGCGACCAGGACGGAGCTGAAGGACGCCCCGGGCCACAGCGGCCCGCCGAGCTCCAGCGACGCGCCGGGGGCCACCACGATCCCCTCGACCTGAGGAGATGCGGCCAGCACGGCGAGCGGGCGGAGCACCTCGTCGAGGATGGCCGGCTCGGGGCCGCGGCCGCCGGCCCGTACGGTCAGCACCAGCTCGGCGCGCGGCCCGCGCAGGGGGTCGGCGACGGCGGCGGTCGGGCTGGTCATCGGATGGTCCGACATACCGAGGGTGGCGTAGCGGATCACATCGCCCTCGTCCCGGAATCGCAGCACGTCAATGCGGTCCGTACCGACGAAAGTGATAGCGGCGCGGGCGTCCGGCTCGCCCAGCGCGGTGATCAACCGGGCCTCGACCAGCTGAAGAACGTCTGACATGCGGTGAGCATAGATCGCGTATCGAACGGGCAAAGCGGCGACTTAACGGTTCTGCCGACTGATAGCCTTAATCCCTGCCCAGGGAGTTACACGTCGTCCCTCACGGGGGACCGGCCGGAGGAGGTGGGGCTGCGGTGGATCCTAGTCGACCGTGCAGTACCGACAGTTCTCCCGTCGTTTCCCCGTGGTATGCGACTCCATGATCTGAAGCCTTCCGTACCCCGCCCCCGGCGGTGAAACACGCGAAGCCATCTCGCATCCAGGGCATCTGACGGTAGAGCGCCTTCGTACCGCTTTGTTCAGTTCCGCGAACTTCCGTCAGCGCCATCGCACGGAGCGCCGCCCGCTTTGCGGACGTACGGGCACTGGGTGTCGTACGTCCACCTTCCGGGCGCAGCGCTGCGCCGCGCGCCCGCCGCTGACGGCCGGCCCGTGAAGGAGCCCGTCATGTCGATGATCCGTGACCTGCGTGCAGCCGTCCGCCCCGCCCTGCGCCGGGGCCGTACCTCCAGCGACTACGACGCGACGCGTGACCCGTCGGTCACCAGCGCCGTGGTCGACTGCGGGGTCTACCGCGACGGCAAGCGGGTCAGCGACCACGTGAGCCCGGCGAAGGCCATGGAGCGGGTCCGCGAGGAGGGCGGGTTCGCCTGGATCGGGCTGCACGAGCCGACCGAGCGCGAGTTCGCGGGGATCGCCCAGGAGTTCGGGCTGCACCCGCTGGCGGTCGAGGACGCGGTCCAGGCCCATCAGCGGCCCAAGCTGGAGCGGTACGACGACACCCTCTTCACCGTCTTCAAGACCATCCACTACGTCGAGCACGCCGAACTCACCTCGACCAGCGAGGTGGTGGAGACCGGTGAGGTGATGTGCTTCACCGGCCGGAACTTCATCGTGACCGTGCGGCACGGCGGCCAGGGCTCGCTGCGCGCCCTGCGCCACCGGCTCCAGCAGGACCCTGAGCTGCTCGCCAAGGGCCCCTCCGCGGTGCTGCACGCCATCGCCGACCAGGTCGTCGACGGCTATCTCGCGGTCGCCGACGCGGTCCAGGACGACATCGACGAGGTCGAGATCGATGTCTTCTCGGCCGCGACCTCCCGGCGGGGCGGCGACGCGGGGCGGATCTACCAGCTCAAGCGCGAGGTCCTGGAGTTCAAGCGGGCCGTCTCGCCGCTGCTGCGGCCGATGCAGCTGCTGAGCGAGCGGCCGATGCGGCTGGTGGACCCGGACATCCAGACCTACTTCCGGGATGTCGCGGACCATCTGGCGCGGGTCAACGAGCAGGTGCTGGCCTTCGACGACCTGCTGAACTCGATCCTCCAGGCCAATCTGGCGCAAGCCACGGTCGCGCAGAACGAGGACATGCGGAAGATCACGTCCTGGGCGGCGATCTTCGCCGTGCCGACGATGATCGCCGGGATCTACGGCATGAACTTCGACTACATGCCGGAGCTGCGCTGGAAGTTCGGCTACCCGACCGTGCTCGTCGTCACGGTGGGCATCTGCTTCGCGATCCACCGCGGCTTCAAGCGCAACGGCTGGCTGTAGGGACAACGGCCGGCCGCACGGCCGGACCGCGAGCGGACGGGCCCTTATCGGCCGAGCCCGTCCGAGGGGCCTTCATCAGCTTGGGCGGGGCTTCCTGCCGTCCGCCATGATGACCAGCGCGAGCCCGCCGAGGATCACCGCGAGCGCCGGGTAGGCGGCCACGGGCGGCATCTGGCCCAGCCACAGGGCCGCGATCAGGGCCGCCCCCGGTGTCTCCAGCAGGATCGCGGTCGAGGTGATGGAGGGGCCGAGGCCCTTGACCACCCGGTTGATGAGGGTGTGCCCCAGCAGTTGCGCGGTGACCGTCAGTACGGCGAGCTGCAGCCAGGTGGTGCCGCTGTAGCCGCCGAGCCGCGCGCCCGCCACCAGGCAGGTCAGCAGCAGGAGCACGCTGGTGGTGGCGTAGCAGACATAGGCGTACGCGGTGGTGCTCACCGAACGGCGCACCTCCGCCCCGAGCAGCACGTACCCGGCCGCCGCCACCCCGCCCAGCAGCGCGAGCGCGTCGCCCAGCAGGGCGCGCGGGGAAGCGGACAGATCGACGCCGGTGAGGATCACCACACCGAGGATCGCGAGCCCCATGCCCAGCCAGGCGAGCGTGGGCAGGCGATGGCCGCGCAGCCGCAGCAGCAGCGCCGTCCAGATGGGGGTCGTGGTCACCAGCGCGGTCGAGGAGGCCACGGAGGTCATGTGCAGGCTCGGCAGCCAGGCCCCGAAGTGCACCGCGAGCAGCGCCCCCGCCCCGACCGACAGCAGCGCCGCCCGGCGGCCCATCCCGCGCAGCTCGCCCCGGTGGCGCCACAGCGCGAACGGAGTGAGCGCACCCACCGCCATGGCGTTGCGCCAGAAGGCGATGGCGAGCGCGGGCGCCACCGTCGCGGCGGCCAGCGGCGCGGAGAGCGAGACACCGGCGATGGCGACCGTAAGGAGCGCGATGTCGACGGGAACGCCACCACCGGGACGGCCGCCGTCACCGAGTGCGGCGGGGGCGGTGGTGTGGGCTGGGGTGCGCGCGGCACGGGCGGTGGGCACCGCGCCAGCGTAAGGCGCATGAGCGGGCGACGGAACTGACATTTCACAGGCTGGGACGGGTGCCCGACTGGCCTAGGCTGTCGGCATGACGCAGACGCCGATGGACCGTGCCCTTGTCGAGGAGGCGGCCAAGAAGTCCGCCCTCATCTGGGTCCAGGGCACCGAGGGCGCCCCGCGCGCCCTGTGGCACATCTGGCACGAGGGCGCGGTCTGCCTCGTCGGTGACGGGCCCCAGGAACAGCCCCTCCAGGGCCTCGGACTGGCCGACGGCGGAAGCGCCACGGTGACCGTGCGCAGCAAGGACAAGGGCGGGCGCCTGGTCGGCTGGCCCGCGCGGGTGGTCGAGCTGGCCCCGGGCGGCGAGGCGTGGACAGCGGTGGTCGACGAGCTCAAGGGCAAGCGGCTGAACGCGCCGGACGCCGACCACATCGCGGAGCGCTGGGCGCGCGAATGCCGGGTGCTGCGGCTGGAGCCCGCGCCCGGAGCGCTCGCCGAACACCCCACCGGCTCCCTGGCGGCGACCCCGCTGCCGTCCCCGGCGACCACCCGCCGGCCGATCCCGGCGGCGCTCCCGAAGCTCCTCGCCCGCCGCAAGAAGCGCGCCCGTGGCGGCCGTAAGGACGCGTCGTAGCTTCTGACACCGGGTAAGGCCGCGTCCCGGTTCCGACGCCCGTAAGGCCGCGTCCTGGCTCCGACGCCCGTAAGGCCGCGTCCGGCCCTGAAGCCCGCCGTAAGGACGCGCCCTGGCTTCAAGGACGCGCCCCCGCCGCCCATACGGGCGCTCGCGGCTACGGCGTCTCCGGGATCTGCTGCCCGTAGTCGAGCACATGACCCTTCTCCGGGGCGGCGAGCTTGAAGCCCTTGTTCCAGTCCGCGAGCTGGATCACGCCCGCGCCGCCCGCCCGCTGCAGCCGCAGCGGATAGGGCCGCCCCTTCAGGGAGACATCGAGCGATCCGCCCTCACCGGCCTTGCCCGCGCTGATGCGGATCGTCCGTACGCCGTCCACCCGCCCGTGGTCGCCCGTGGCGACCTTGCCGTGCAGGCCGAGCAACCCGTCCAGCAGCAGCTTCATATCGGTGAAACCGCTGAGCCGCTGGTAGGAGGGGTCGCCGGAGGGGACCTTCACATACTTGTCGTCCAGCTTCCCGGCCGCGTCGGCCGCACCGCTGTGTCCCTCGTCCCCGCCGTCGTGGGACCAGAAGCCCGCGTCGGCCTTGAGGTAGAGCTCCTTGCCGACGCGCAGCAGCTCGAAGCTGGAGCCCTTGGTGGAGACCTGGCCGGTGCCGCCGTCGGCCTTGAGCCGCATGTTCAGCTTGTAGGTGGCTCCCTGGGTGACGAGCGTGCCGGAGAGCCGCACCGAACTCGCGCCGGCGACCGCCTGACGGACCTTGCTCTCGATCTTCGTGGCGGGGAGCTTTCCCACGCCGTTCGTCCCCGCGTCGGGGTCCTGTTCCCCACCGCCGCCGCCACACGCGGCGAGCGTGGCGGCCAACCCCGCGCACATCGCCGCAACGACAGCCCTGTTCCGGGTGCGCACGTCCGCTCTGCCTCCTGATGCCGGTGCAGTAGGGCAGCGTACCGGTGCCGTCGCGCGGTGTCCGCAGGGTGCCGTACCGCCCGCGCCCGGCGGCAGGGCAGGTGCGGGCACGTTAGCCTGAACCCGGTGAAGAGCGGACTATTACCTTGAATGACCACAAAGCCCCATATACGAGGGGAGGCAGGGCATGCCGGCAGGCGCCCCCCGGGTCTTCGTCTCGCATCTCGCGGGCGTCGCCGTCTTCGACCCGAACGGCGACCAGGTGGGGCGGGTACGCGATGTCGTGGCGATGCTGCGGCTGGCCGGCCGCCCGCCGCGGGTGCTCGGCCTGGTGGTCGAGGTGATCGGCCGCCGCCGGATCTTCCTGCCCATGACGCGGGTGACCGGTGTGGAGTCCGGTCAGGTCATCACCACCGGTGTGCTCAACATGCGCCGCTTCGAACAGCGCCCCACCGAAACCCTGGTACTCGGCGAACTGCTCGACCGCACGGTGCGGATGGTCGAGACCGGCGAGCCGGTGACGGTCCTCGACGTGGCGATGACCCAGCTGCCCGCGCGCCGGGAGTGGGAGGTCGACAAGGTCTTCGTACGCCGCGGCAAGACCGGCGCGCTGCGCCGCCGCGGCGAGGCGCTGACCGTGGACTGGTCGGCGGTCACCGGCTTCTCGCTGGAGGAGCAGGGCCAGGGCGCGGAGAACCTGCTGGCCACCTTCGAGCAGCTGCGCCCCGCCGACCTGGCCAATGTGCTGCACCACCTGTCCGCCAAGCGCCGGGGCGAGGTGGCGGCGGCCCTGGACGACGAGCGGCTCGCGGACGTCCTGGAGGAGCTGCCCGACGACGACCAGGTGGAGATCCTCGGCAAGCTCAAGGAGGAGCGCGCGGCCGACGTCCTGGAGGCCATGGACCCCGATGACGCGGCCGATCTGCTCTCCGAGCTCCCCGAACCCGACAAGGAGCGGCTGCTGGACCTGATGCGCCCGCGCGACGCGGCGGACATGCGGCGGCTGATGTCGTACGAGGAGGGGTCGGCGGGCGGTCTGATGACGACCGAGCCGATCGTGCTGCGCCCGGACGCCACCATCGCGGACGCGCTCGCCCGGGTGCGCAACCAGGACCTGACGCCCGCGCTCGCCGCCCAGGTCTATGTGTGCCGCCCGCCCGACCAGACGCCCACCGGCCGCTATCTGGGCACCATCCACTTCCAACGGCTGCTGCGCGACCCGCCGTTCACCCTCGTGGGGGCGTCCGTCGACACCGATCTGCCGACGCTGCCGCCGAACACCCCGCTGCCCGTCGTCGCCGGCCATCTGGCCACCTACAACCTGCTCGCGGCGCCCGTCGTGGACGAGACCGGCTCCCTGCTCGGCGCCGTGACGGTCGACGACGTGCTGGACCATCTGCTGCCGTCCGACTGGCGGGAGCGCGAGCTGTACGCCGGGGTGGCCCTGCCGGAGGCCGCCGGTGGACGGTGAGGGCATCCGGCTGGACCGGCCCAAGGCGCGGCGCCGCAGCCCGCTGCCGCGCTGGGACCCCGAGGCGTTCGGCAAGGCGTCGGAGCGGATCGCACGCTTCCTGGGCACTGGGCGGTTCATCGCCTGGATGACCGCCTTCGTCGCCTTATGGCTGGTCTGGAACATCCTGGCGCCGCCGCGGCTGCGGTTCGACCCGTTCCCGTTCATCTTCCTGACGCTGATGCTCTCGCTCCAGGCGTCGTACTCCGCCCCGCTGATCCTGCTGGCCCAGTACCGCCAGGCCGACCGCGACCGCGTCAACCTCGAACAGGACCGCAAGCAGAACGAGAGGTCGATCGCCGACACCGAGTTCCTCACCAGGGAGATCGCGGCGCTGCGGACGGGCCTGGGCGAGGTCGCCACCCGCGACTGGCTCCGCGACCAGCTGGAGGACCTGCGCCGGGAGCCGGACGGCGGACGGACCGCGCCGCGGGCCGGCGTCCACGGCGAACCCCCGGCCGAGTGAGGAACGCGACCGCCGACGGACATCCCGCGTCCCGCCCGCGGCGCCGTACCATCTCCGTATGGCTACCGACACCCTCCCAGCGCCGAGCGAAGACGCGGTACGCGCCGCGCTCGCGACGGTCAACGACCCGGAGATCCACAAGCCGATCACCGACCTCGGCATGGTCAAATCCGTCGAGATCGCGGCGGATGGCTCGGTCGCCGTGGTGGTCTACCTCACAGTCTCCGGCTGTCCGATGCGAGACACGATCACCAACAGCGTGCGGACGGCGGTCGCCGAGGTCGAGGGAGTGACCGGGGTCACGGTCGAACTCGATGTGATGAGCGACGAGCAGCGCCGTGAGCTGGCGACCTCGCTGCGCGGCGGCCAGGCCGAGCGCGAGGTGCCCTTCGCCAAGCCCGGCTCGCTGACCCGGGTCTACGCGGTGGCGTCCGGCAAGGGCGGCGTCGGCAAGTCGTCGGTGACGGTCAACCTGGCCGCCGCGATGGCCGCCGACGGGCTCAAGGTCGGCGTGGTGGACGCCGACATCTACGGCCACTCGGTGCCCCGCATGCTGGGCGCCGACGGACGGCCCACCCAGGTCGAGAACATGATCATGCCGCCGTCGGCGAACGGCGTGAAGGTGATCTCGATCGGCATGTTCACCCCCGGGAACGCCCCAGTGGTCTGGCGCGGCCCGATGCTGCACCGCGCGCTCCAGCAGTTCCTGGCGGATGTCTACTGGGGCGACCTCGATGTGCTGCTCCTCGACCTCCCCCGGGCACCGGCGATATCGCGATCTCCGTGGCCCAGCTGGTGCCCAACGCCGAGATCCTGGTGGTGACGACGCCGCAGCAGGCCGCCGCCGAGGTCGCCGAGCGGGCCGGTGCGATCGCCGTCCAGACCCATCAGAAGATCGTCGGCGTCGTGGAGAACATGTCCGGGCTGCCCTGCCCGCACTGCGACGAGATGGTCGACGTCTTCGGCACCGGCGGTGGCCAGGTGGTCGCCGACGGACTCAGCCGGACCACCGGCACGACGGTGCCGGTGCTGGGCTCCATCCCGATCGACGTACGGCTGCGCGAGGGCGGCGACGAGGGGAAGCCGGTCGTGCTGACCGACCCCGACTCTCCGGCGGGCAGCGCGCTCAAGGCGATCGCGGGCAAGATCGGCGGACGGCAGCGCGGCCTCGCGGGCATGTCGCTGGGCGTCACCCCGCGCAACAAGTTCTGAGCGCCAGGTTCTGAGCGCGCGCTCGGCCACGCCTTACGGCCCGCGCGGCCACGGCCTTACGGCTCAGGGGCGGCTTCCTCGGGAAGCCGCCCCTGAGCCTTTGGCGCCTGCCTTACGAGTCGTAGCGGGTGATGTCCTTGACCACCGCGAACCCCAGGCCGTAGGCGCTCATCCCGCGCCCGTACGCCCCGATGTGCACGTCCTCGCCCGCCGTTCCGGCCAGCACCCAGCCGTACTCCGACTCGCGGTAGTGGAAGTCGGTCGGCACTCCGTCCACCGGGAGCGACAGCTGCGACCAGCTCTCGCCCTCCAGATCGTCCGCCAGCTCCCAGGCGATCGCGGTCTGCTGGTCCAGCCAGTCCTGACGCAGCGCCCGCTCCATCCGCGTCGGCCAGGTGCACGACAACAGACCGGAACCGGCCAGCCAGGCGGCGGAGGAGACCGAGGTGGCCTCCAGCTTGCCGGTGCCGTCGGCGCTGTCCCGCCCCGGGCGGCTGGCGACGGTGACGACCACCGTGAAGCGCTGCTGATCCATATCGGTCTCGACGCGCAGCGACGGCTCCTCGCCATGGCCGGTCGAGCCGTACTCGACGATGCCATCGGCCGCCGCGCCCACCTGCATCAGCCAGCGGGGGCCGGTGAACGCCTCGTCAAGCCCGTACCAGGGAAAGCCGGCCATCAGATAGCCGTCGACGCTCCGCCGGGCGTCGGCGGGCAACCCCTGCGCAGCCGCTGCCACCCCTCGTTCCCCTAGCCGACCCGTGGTCTCCATGTGCGCGCGGCCTCCTCGTTGCCCTGCGTTGTGGGCGGCCCGCCCCCCTCGGGCGACCCTCACCCCGGACAAAGGGAGGATAGCCATACGGGTCAACCAGGCCGGGCATACGGGGGGATCAAGTGGCGTCGGAGTCGAAAGGCGGACGCTCCTCGCGGCTCGGCTCCTCGCGCTTGCGCAGCAGGTCAGGCGTACTGGAGTCGCCCTTGGACAGGGACGGCGGGGTGGTGCCGGAAGCCCCTGAAGAGCCCTGCGGCGGATCACTCTCCCGGCCGTGCACCGCGTCGGCGACCTCCGCCATCTCCTTACGGAGGTCGAAGCCGTTACGGATCTCCTTCAGGCCGAGCTCATCGGAGTCCAGCACATGCTTGCGCACGAAGGTCTTGGGGTTGAGGTCCTCGAACTCGAAGTCCTTGAACTCCGGCCCCAGCTCGGAGCGGATGTCCTCCTTGGCGCTGTCGGAGAACTCCCGGATCTTCCGGATGAACTGCGAGACATCCCGAATCACCTTCGGGAGCTTGTCCGGGCCGAAGACGAGCACCGCAAGGACAACGAGCGCGACAAGCTCGAGAGGTCCTATGTCCAACACCTTGCAGCTCCTCAAGACGTCTGGGGCCCCGGCCTGGGCCACTCAACACCGTACCTGGCGGCGGGGTCGACGCGGGAGACGGCCGGGCCAACATCGCGCGTCAGCCGCTGCTCGCCGAACCCAGGGTCAGCTCCGCGGTGCGCGTCTTACCGTCGCGCTTGACGGTGAGCGCGAGCCGGTCACCGGGGCGGTGGCTGCGGATCTTCACGATCAGCTCCTGTCCGCTGTGCACCGGGACGCCGTCCACCTCCGTGATCACGTCACCGGCCTTGATCCCCGCCTTGTCCCCGGGGCCGTCGGAGGTGACCGGCGGGCCGCTGCCTGCTCCCTTGGTGTTCACCCGGGCGCCGTCGCCGGTGTAGCCCATGTCGAGGGTCACGCCGATCACCGGATGGGTGGCCTTCCCGGTGTTGATCAGCTCCTCGGCGACCCGCTTGCCCTGGTTGATCGGGATGGCGAAGCCCAGGCCGACGCTGCCGCCCTGGCCGCCGTCGAGGCCGGAGCCGTCGTCGGCCGCCCGGATCGCGCTGTTGATCCCGATGACCCGGCCCTTACGGTCGACCAGGGGGCCGCCGGAGTTGCCCGGGTTGATCGGGGCGTCGGTCTGCAGTGCGTCGACATAGCTGACGTCGCTGCCGTCCTCCTTCTCGCCGCCCGCGGTGATCGGGCGCTCCTTGGCGCTGATGATCCCGGAGGTGACGGTGCCCGCCAGGTCGAAGGGGGCGCCGATGGCCACGACGGGGTCGCCGACGCGCACGGAGTCGGAGTTGCCCAGGGGCAGCGGGGTGAGCCCGGAGACGCGGTCGACCTTGACGACCGCCAGGTCATAGCCGGCGTCGCGGCCGATGATCTCGGCCTTGGCGTCCTGGCCGCTGTTGAACGTCACCGATATGTCGCCGTCCGCGCCGGCGGGCTGCACGACATGGTTGTTGGTGAGGATATGGCCCTGCTTGTCGAGGACGAAGCCGGTGCCGGTGCCCTCCTCCGAGCTGCCCCGCACATGGATCGTCACCACGCCGGGCAGCGAGGCGGCGGCGATCCCGGCGACGCTGCCCGGGGCCCTGGCCTCCTTCTCGACCGGGGCCTGCGGCAGCTTCACATCGACGCCCCCGGAGGCGTTGTCCCGCTCCGCGTACGCGCCGATACCGCCGCCGATGCACCCCGCGACCAGGGCGATCAGCAGCACGGCGATCCAGGCGCCGCGGCGGGAGACCGTCTTCCGCGTCTTGGGGCGGCGGGCGGCGGAACCACGGTCCAGGGGTCGTAGCCGCGCCACTGGGCGGTCGGGGCGGGCTGCGCCATCGCGGCGGGGGGCCGGTGGGGCTCTCCGGGGCCCACCGGCAGCTGTGTGCCGTGCGGCGGGGTCATCCCGGGTTGCGACGGCATCGGCACGGGCGCGCTCTGCCCCGGTACGGGGCCGGTGGCGGGCGGCAGGGTGGTGCCGTGGGGCGGGGTCACCCCGGGGGCCTGAGGCGGCGTCTGGGCCATTCCGGGGGCCTGGGGCGGGGCCGGGGCCATCCCGGGGGCCTGGGGCGGGGCCTGGGCCATTCCTGGCGGGACATGCGTGCCCTGCGCGGGGGTCGCCACCGGGTGCTGGACGGGCGGGGCCGGGGCCCACGGCCCGGGGCCACCGTAGGGCGGGGTGCTGTACGGGTCGGGCTCATGCAGCGGCCGGGTCGCCGCCTCCTCGGGCGCGCGGCCCTCGACGGGCGCGTCCACCGGCTCCGGCGGCGCCTGCGCGGCGGCAGCCTCCGTACGCTCCTCGGCGCCCTCCGCCGCATCGCTCGAACGATCGCCGGGTCGTGCGGCGACCGGGCGGCTCCACCACTTCGGCTTGGGGGCCTTCGGCTCGTCCATGATCTCCCCTTTTTTGAGGGCTCGGTTCGCCTCCGGGGCGCCTCAGTCTCCCCAGCTACCGCTGGGAGGTACCCCCTGTGGAGTCGACAGCGAGCGCGCCCCTTCGGCTCGCCCCCAGCTACCGCTGGGAGGTGCCCCCGGCCGGTCAGCCCAAGCACCCGGACACACTACGGCGCCCTTCGGCTTACCCCAGCCACCGCTGGGAGTGCCCCCGGCCGGTGAGGCCAAGCATCCGGGACCAGGGCACCGCGCCCCTGGGCTCACCCGCCCGAGCCGCGCTGCCCGGAGCCGATTCAATCAGGTCCGTCGGCGCTCGCGCAGGGCGGACGAAAAGACCTTGTCATGATCGGCAAAGAGACGGGCGGCCGGCGACATCGCGCCGTCACCGCCGTCGCACTACTTCGGGGGCGCGCTGACCCCGAGATACGGCGACCCGCCCGAGGTGGGCCGGGACGGGACCTCCAGCTGGGTCGGCGCGGGGGCCGGGGGCGTGGAGTTCGCTGTCCGCAGCAGCTCCGTGACCGAGAGGATCGGCTGTATCAGCGGATTCAGCGCCGCTCCGACGGGCTGGCGCAGGGCCGGCGGATGCGGGGTGGCCGTCGGGGACGGGGTGCCCGTCCGGGCGTCCGTGGTGGCCAGCAGCCCCACCTCCTGGCGGGTCCGCTCCCGCACGCCCGTGCTCACGGCGACGTCGGCGGCCTCGACCGGGGCGACCGCGGTGTCGGCACCGTCGGCCGAACTTCCCGGGGGGTCGACCGCCGCGTCCAGCGGAAGGGCGGCGCCGAGCGCGAAGGCCGCCAGCGAGACCGCTCCGGCCGCGGCGAAGGCGAACCTGCGGCGCGGGGCGGAGCGCTCGACCTCGTGGATCCTGAAGCCGCGCTGACGTGAGGCACGGGCCGATGCCGCCGGTGCGATCGCGGTGCCCGGAGGCATCGCGGGCACGAAGGCGAACGCCCGCTCCCGTCTCTCCTCCGGCTCCCGAACGTCGCGCAGCTCGCGCACGTCCCGTGGGGTGCCGCGCATCTCGCGCGGGCCGAAGACGCTCGGGCCCCCGAAGGGGGAGCCGCCCATACCGTCGTCGCCCGCGGCCGGCAGGCCCTGCAGACGGGCCAGAAAGCCCTCGGACGGTGCCGGGGGCGCCGTCTGGGCGAACACGCTTTTCAGCCGACGCTGAGCATCGGCTTCCGCCTTGCACTTGCAGCAGGTGGCGAGATGGGCGAGGACGCGCTCACGCGCGTCATGCCCCAGCTCACCGTCGACCAGAGCCGCAAGGCGGTCGCCGAGATGCTGCTCGGCGGGGGACGGACCGCCTGATCGGGTCACGCGATTCCGACCTCCCCGCTCAGCCGGGGGGCCGTGACACGCGGCGCCACCGCGGCGACCTCATGCTGCTGACCGGTCCGCGCCGCGGGGGCACGGTGCTGCAGCGCCTTGCGCAGATGCGAGCGGCCGCGGTGGATGCGGCTGCGCACGGTGCCCAGCTTGACGCCCAGGGTGGCAGCGATCTCCTCGTAGGACAGCCCCTCGATGTCACAGAGCACCACGGCGGCGCGGAACTCCGGGGCGAGGGTGTCCAGCGCCTGCTGCACATCGGCGTCGAAGTGGGTGTCGTTGAAGTGCTGCTGGGGAGAGGGCTCGCGGCTGGGGAGCCGCTCCGCCGCGTCCTCGCCGAGGGCGTCGAAGCGGATGCGCTGCCGACGGCGGACCATGTCGAGGAAGAGATTGGTGGTGATGCGGTGCAGCCAGCCCTCGAACGTGCCCGGGGTGTACGTCGACAGCGAGCGGAAGACGCGGACGAACACCTCCTGGGTGAGATCCTCGGCGTCGTGCTGGTTACCGGTGAGCCGGTAGGCGAGGCGGTAGACCCGTGCGCTGTGCGTGCTGACGATCTCCTCCCAGGTAGGAGGCGTCCACGCCGGCGCGTCCGCGTCCGTGGCGAAGGTCGCGGTGGTGGCGGGCTCGGCGAGGGGCGCACCTCCCGTGCCCTTTGGGCTACGGGGGCGAGAACGGTCAGCGGTGTTGGTCACGGATTTCGGCTCGCCCAATGACCTGCGAAAGCGCTTCAGCACTCGCCGGTCACCGGCCGCAGCCGCACCTCCCCTATCGGCTCTGGTGGTGTCCAGTAGAGCCCCTACCATATCCACCTCGCCCGTTAGCTCCGGATAAGCATTTTTGACCTGCATTTGGTCGTGATCCATACGGTCCCCCCGGCTTCTACAACGCCTGGTCCCATCTGCGGGTTCCCGTGCGCAGCGGATACAGTCACCGTTGCGCCAACTACGGGGACAGGAGAGGGACATTACCGGCAACCGGCAGACGAGCTGGGCGTTCGCCGACGCATTCGTCGCCGAGGACGAAGCCCTTCACTGGGCCCGTGACCGGGCCCGGGAGGCAGGGCTGCGCTCGGTGTCGGCGGGCACCGGCGCCGCGCTGCGGCTGCTCGCTGCCGCCGCCGATGCCAAGGTCGTCGCCGAGATCGGCACCGGGACGGGCGTCTCGGGGATCCATCTGCTGCGCGGAATGCGCCCGGACGGCGTGCTGACCACCGTGGACACCGAGCCGGAGATGCAGCAGTTCGCCCGGCAGGCGTTCCGCGAGGCCGGGTTCACCGGGAACCGGGCGCGCTTCATCCCCGGCCGCGCCCTGGATGTGCTGCCCCGGCTGGCCGACGGCGGATACGACCTGGTCTTCTGCGACGGCGACCGGCTGGAGTGCCTGGACTACCTCGCCGAATCGTTGCGTCTGCTGCGGCCCGGCGGGCTGGTCTGCTTCGAGGGGGTCTTCACCAACGGGCGGACCGTGGACTCCGCCGCCCAGCCCACGGAGGTGCTGCGGGTGCGCGAGCTGCTGCGGACCGTACGGGAGTCCACCGTGCTGCAGTCGTCCCTGCTGCCGGTCGGCGACGGTCTGCTCTGCGCGGTCAAGCGCGGCTGAGACGGTCGGCCCGGCCGGTCCCCGCCTCGTGGCGGAACCCCCGGAACCCCCTTACATGCGCTACCCCGGCGGTCGGTACCTGACGTACCGGCCGCCGGGGCAGCGCGCGGGTGATGGTGGGTCGCAAGCCGTCAGCCGACGACCTTCTTCAGGGCGTCGCCGAGGGCGTCGGCCTCGTCCGGTGTCAGCTCGACGACGAGCCGACCGCCGCCTTCGAGCGGAACGCGCATGACGATGCCCCGCCCCTCCTTGGTCACCTCGAGCGGGCCGTCGCCCGTCCGCGGCTTCATGGCCGCCATGCTCGTTCCCCTTCCTGAAACCAGCTCATCGCAGCCGACAACCCAGGTGTCACCGGCATCGAACACGTTGCTTCATTCTCATTATCCCGCATGGCATGACCCGATGACCAACATCGGTCGGCAATGCCTGTACGAGACGCTCCCCCAAAACCACCCAATTCGGGGAGGGGGTCGCGGTAGCGTACGCCCGCCGTCACCGAACGAAGGGTCGGTTCTTTGACGCAGGTCACATGTCGGTCGGTCATGATCTCCGGCATGCTGTGCGCTGACCGCCGCGGCGGGCCCCTTCCCGGGTCCGCCGGTGCGGCCGCCGCCCGAGCCATCCGCCAACTCGCCTCGCCTCACCGCCGGAGGACCGCCATGGCCGACACCGTGCTCTACGACCTCGTCGAGGGCCTCGCGACGATCACCCTCAATCGTCCCGACGCGATGAACGCCCTGAACATCGACACCAAGGTGGCGCTGCGCGACGCGCTGCTGCACGCCGCGGAGGACCCGGCGGTGCGGGCGGTGCTGCTCACCGGCTCCGGGCAGCGGGCCTTCTGCGTCGGCCAGGACCTCAAGGAGCACATCGGCCTGCTGGCCGCCGACCGTGACGGCAGCGGCGAGGGCTCGACCATGAGCACGGTGGCGCTGCACTACAACCCGATCGTCACCGCGATCGCCGGAATGCCGAAGCCCGTGGTCGCCGCCGTCAACGGCGTCGCGGCGGGCGCCGGGGCGGGCTTCGCCTTCGCCGCCGACTACCGGATCATCGCCGACACCGCCTCCTTCAACACCTCCTTCGCCGGGGTCGCGCTGACCGCCGACTCGGGGGTCTCCTGGACCCTTCAGCGGCTGATCGGATACGGCCGCGCGGCGGATCTGCTGCTCTTCCCGCGCGGTATCGACGCCCAGGAGGCGCTCGACCTGGGCATCGCCCACCGGGTGGTCCCGGCCGACGAGCTGGCCGCCGAGGCCGCGGCGGTCGCCCGACGGCTGGCCGAGGGCCCCACCGCGGCCTATGCGGCGCTCAAGGAGTCCCTGGCCTTCGCCGCGGGCCACACCCTCACCGAGTCGCTGGCCATGGAGGACGAACTGCAGCGCCGCGCGGGGGCCTCGGACGACCACGCCATCGCGGTGAACGCGTTCGTGAACAAGGAGAAGCCGAGGTTCACCGGCCGCTGACCGGCTCGCCCCGGCCGCCGGCGGCCGGGGCTCAAGCGCGTCGCGGCCGGGGCTCAGAGCGCGTCGCGGCCGGGGCTCAGAGCGCGTCGCGGCTGTGGCGGTCAGACCGCGTCGCGGCCGGGGCGGTCAGAGCGCGTCGCGGCCGGGGCGGTCAGACCGCGTCGCGGCTGTGGCAGTCGGCCAGGTGGTCGTTGACCAGGCCGCATGCCTGCATCAGGGCGTAGGCCGTGGTGGGGCCGACGAAGCGGAAGCCGCGCTTCTTGAGGTCGCGGCTGAGGGCCGTGGACTCCGCGGTGATCGCCGCGACATCGGTGGCGGTCCGCGGGACGGGGCGGCCGTCGGGGGCCGGGGCATGGGACCAGATCAGCTCGTCCAGCTCACCGGGTGCCAGGGCCGCCGCGGCGCGGGCGTTGGAGATCGTGGCGGCGATCTTGGCCCGGTTGCGGATGATCCCGGGGTCGGCGATCAGCCGCTGCTCATCGGCCTCGGTGAACTCCGCGACCTTCGCGATGGAGAAGTCGGCGAAGGCGGCCCGGAACCCCTCCCGGCGGCGCAGGATCGTCAGCCAGGACAGCCCCGACTGGAACGCCTCCAGACAGATCCGCTCATAGAGCGCGTCATCGCCATGGACCGGGCGGCCCCACTCCGTGTCGTGGTAGACGCGGTAGTCGGCCATGGTCTCGGCCTCCAGCCCCCAGGGACAGCGCAACAGACCGTCCGGCCCCGGAACCACACCTTGCCCGCTCATGCGCCATGCCCTTCGTAGCCGTGTCCCTCAAAGCCGCGCCCGTCGTAGCCGCGCCCCTCGAAGAGGTTTCCCTCGAAGCCGTCCTCGTCGAAGCCGGGCCACTCGGGGCCCGGGCCCTCGGGGCCACCCCGCCCGAAGCCATGGTCGCTCTCCGGGGCCGACAGGGGATCGGGGCCGGGCCCGGGGGGCGACGACGGCTTCGGGTGCGGGCCCGCGAGCGCCGCCTCCAGCTCGGCGATCCGGGCATCGCGCTCGGCGAGCTCGGCACCGAGGCGGCCCAGCACATCGTCGACATCCGCCATCCGGTAGCCCCGCAGCGTCATGGGGAGCCGCAGCGCCTCCACGTCGGTGCGCGCCAGCGGCCGGTCGGCGGGCAGCGGCTCGTCCAAGCGGTCCGGGGGCGCCTCGGTGAGCGGGCCGTCACCGCCGCCGACGACGGCGAGCGTGACCCCGCCGACCACCACGACCAGCGCGATCAGCAAGAACAAGAACACGGTGATCGTCTCCCCGTCAGATGCATGGTTGAGTCTGTGTCCGTCGGCCTCGATAACTGTCTGCCCCGATCGTGCCATGCCCCTCCGACAGTTATCGTCGCTGCCCGCAACCTGGAAGAAGACATGAAGGAAGTTCGGATGCTGCGGCTGGGACGACGTGAGTTCGGCGAGAACGAGCGGGTGATCATGGCGATCGTGAACCGGACGCCCGATTCGTTCTACGACCAGGGGGCGACCTTCCGTGACGAGCCCGCCCTGGCCCGCGTGGAGCAGGCCATCGCCGACGGCGCCGCGATCATCGACATCGGCGGCGTCAAGGCCGGACCGGGTGACGAGGTGAGCGCCGAGGAGGAGGCGCGCCGCACGGTCGGCTTCGTGGCCGAGGTGCGCAGGCGCCATCCGGACGTGGTGATCAGCGTGGACACCTGGCGCCATGAGGTCGGCGAGGCGGTCTGCGCCGCGGGCGCGGATGTGCTCAACGACGCCTGGGGCGGGGTCGACCCCAAGCTGGCCGAGGTCGCCGCCCGCCACGGCGTCGGGCTGGTGTGCACCCACGCGGGCGGGGCCCGGCCGCGCACCCGCCCGCACCGGATCGGCTACGACGATGTGGTGGAGGACATCCTGCGGGTCACCCTGGACCTCGCGGAGCGCGCGCTCGAACTGGGCGTACGGCGCGACGGGATCATGATCGACCCGGGCCATGACTTCGGTAAGAACACCCGCCACTCACTGGAGGCGACGCGTCGGCTGGGCGAGCTGACGGAGACCGGCTGGCCCGTCCTGGTCTCGCTGTCCAACAAGGACTTCGTCGGCGAGAGCCTGGACCGGCCGGTCAAGGAGCGGCTGATCGGCACGCTCGCGACGACCGCCGTATCGGCCTGGCTGGGGGCCCAGATCTACCGGGTGCACGAGGTGGCCGAGACCCGTCAGGTGCTGGACATGGTGTCGTCCATCGCGGGCCACCGGCCCCCGGCGGTCGCCCGCCGGGGACTGGCCTGAGGAAACCCGGCGGGGACCGGCCCGGCGGGGCGCGAGGAGTGCCTCGTCAGACGCCGGACTCCTTGGTGACCAGGTCGATCACTTCGTCGATGTCGTCGGTGAGGTGGAACAGGTCCAGATCGTGCGGGGACGCCTTGCCCTCCGCGATCAGGGTGTTCGTGAGCCAGTCGACCAGGCCCTTCCAGTAGGCGCTGCCGAAAAGGACGATCGGGAAGCGGGTGACCTTCTTGGTCTGGACGAGGGTGAGCGCCTCGAAGCACTCGTCGAGCGTGCCGAGCCCGCCGGGAAGCACCACGAACCCCTGGGCATACTTCACAAACATCGTTTTTCGTACGAAGAAGTAGCGAAAGTTGACGCCGATGTCGACGTACGGGTTCAGGCCCTGCTCGTACGGCAGCTCGATGCCCAGGCCGACCGAGACGCCGCCCGCCTCGGTCGCGCCGCGGTTGGCAGCCTCCATCGCGCCGGGACCGCCGCCGGTGATCACCCCGAAGCCCGCCTCGACGAGGGCCCGGCCGATCCGCACCCCCGCCTCGTACTCCGGCGACCCCTCGGGCGTACGGGCGGAGCCGAACACGCTGATCGCCGGGCCGAGCTCCGCCAGGGTGCCGAAGCCCTCGACGAACTCCGACTGGATGCGCATCACCCGGAACGGGTCCTCGTGCACCCAGTGCGTGGCCCCCTGGGTGTCCAGGAGCCGCTGATCGGTCGTCTCGGGTCGCATCTGGTGGCGGCGGCGCACGACCGGGCCCAGACGCTGCTCGTGCAGCGCTCGCTCTTCTTCGGCATTGCCCACTGTGTGCTCCCTTCGCCAAGACCAAGATCTGGTCAAAGATCTGTGGTTCAGAGTAGGCCCCCCGGGCGGGCTTCGAGCCGAAATCCCGGCCACGCTCACCCACCGAACCGCTGATCACAGGTCCAACGGCCGCCCGGCGCCGCCAGCGGGTGCCCGACGGACCTAGACGCCTGCGGCGGGCTGCTCCCCTCCCCGCCCCTCCCGGCACCTGACATTTGCGGCTCCGCCGCGTGCGGGGCTCCGCCCCAGGCCCCGGGGTGGGGGCAGAGCCCCTGAGAACGCGATCCAGCCCCTCCGACGCTTGACGAGCAGGCCCCCGAGGCGGAACCCCAGCGAGCGCCGGGACCGAGCCCCCACACAGCCAAGCCACACATCGACGCACCCCAGCCCCTCCGACGCTTGACGAGCAGGCCCCCGAGGCGGAACCCCAACGAGCGCCGGGACCGAGCCCCCACACAGCCAAGCCACACATCGACGCAACCCAGCCCCTCCGGCGCTTGAGGAGCGGGGTCCAGGGGCGGAGCCCCGGCGGGGGCCGGGGCCGGGCCCCGGTTTCGGGAAGGGGCGGGGAGGGGAAAGATGCGCCGGGCCCCCGCGGCGGGTCCGGCCGCCCGGTGCGGCGCTGGCCGGCCGGCCAGGCCGCAGTCGTTCTTCGACCGCCCGGCGCGGCACTAGCCGGCCAGCCAGGCGCGCAGTCGTTCTTCGGCCTCCAGGACGGCCGCGACCGGTACGTGCTCCTCGCGGGTGTGGGCCAACTTCGGATCGCCGGGCCCGTAGTTCACCGCGGGCACGCCGAGCGCCGAGAAGCGGGCGACATCGGTCCAGGCGTCCTTGGGGGCCACCTCCACCCCGAGCGTCGCCACGAGGGCGGCGGCCGACGGGTGGGCGAGACCGGGCAGGGCGCCGGGCGCGCTGTCGGTGAGCTCGATGTCGAAGCCGGTGAAGACCTCGCGGACATGCGCGAGCGCCTCCTCCTCGGAGCGGTCGGGGGCGAAGCGGAAGTTCACCGTCACCGTGCAGAAGTCCGGGATGACGTTGGTCGCGTGGCCGCCGTCGATCCGTACCGCGTTGAGGCCCTCGCGGTAGGTGAGCCCGTCGATCTCCGCCCGCCGGGGGACGTACCCGGCCAACCGGTCCAGGATCGGCGCGGCCTTGTGGATGGCGTTCTCACCGAGCCAGCTGCGCGCGGAGTGGGCGCGCCGCCCCTGCGTGCTCACCCGCACCCGCAGCGTGCCCTGACAGCCGCCCTCGACCTTGCCGTCGGTGGGCTCCAGCAGCACGGCGAAGTCCCCGGCCAGCCACTCGGGGTGATTCCTGGCCAGCCGCCCCAGCCCGTTGAGCTCGGCGGCGACCTCCTCGTGGTCGTAGAAGACGAAGGTGAGGTCGCGGTTGGGCTCCGGCACGGTCGCGGCCATGCGCAGCTGTACGGCGACGCCGGACTTCATGTCGGAGGTGCCGCAGCCCCACAGCACGCCGTCGTCGTCGAGGCGGGAGGGCACGTTGTCGGCGATCGGCACGGTGTCCAGATGGCCCGCCAGCACGACCCGCTCGTCCCGCCCGAGGTTCGTACGGGCGACAACGGCGTCCCCGGCCCGGTCGACGGTCAGATGGGGCAGGGCCCGCAGGGCCTGCTCCACCGCGTCGGCGAGCGCCTTCTCCTCACCGCTGACCGAGGGGAAGTCGACGAGCCGGGCGGTGAGCCGGGCCGCGTCCAAGGACAGGTCGAGTTCTGGATGTGCCATACGGCCGACCCTAGCCGGTCGGCCCTGGCCCCCGGCGGCCCCGGCCCGGCGACCCCAGGACCCCCGGCCCGGCGACCCCAGGGCCCCGGCCCTGGCGACCCCGGGGCCCCGGCCCTGGCGGCCCAAGGGGCTGGCGACGTGGCGTTCCCCACCCCGCGCCCGTGATCCGGCGGGGTCGCGCGAGCTCCAGTACCGTGTGGCGCGTGCCCCTGTCCGTCTTCTCCCACCGCGCCCGGCTGCTGCGGGCCGCGGTCGCCTGTGCCGTACTGCTGGCGCTGGCCGGATATCTGGCGGCGCAGCTGCTGACGGGTGGTGTGGGACCGCCGCGCTGTGTCGTACGGGCGAACGGCGAGGATGTGCGGCTCTCCCCCGAACAGACCGTGAACGCCGCCACGATCGAGGCCGTGGCCGCCTCCCGCGGACTGCCGGAACGGGCCGTCACCATCGCGCTGGCCACCGCCCTGCAGGAGTCGGGGCTGCGCACCATCCGCCACGGGGACCGGGATTCGCAGGGGCTGTTCCAGCAACGCCCCTCCCAGGGCTGGGGCAGTGTGCGGCAGATCCGCGATCCGGTCTACGCCGCCGGGAGGTTCTACGACGACCTGGTGCGGATGCCCGGCTATTCGCGGCTGCCGCTGACGGTGGCGGCGCAGCGGGTGCAGCGCAGCGGTTTCCCTCAGGCGTACGCCAAGCACGAGACCGAAGCGGTGGTGCTGACCGGCGCCCTCACCGGGCGCTCCGGGGCGGCCCTCAGCTGCCCGGGGCCGCCGGACGACGGCCAGGCGGGCGATCCCGCGCGCGTACGGGCGTCGCTGAAGCGGGAGTTCGGCTCCGAGACGGAGGCGCGGCCGGCCTCGGCCGGGCACGGCGGCGGCAAGCAGGCCGCCCCCTCGCCGCACACAGTGGTGGTTCCGGTGCCGAAGGCGGCGGCTCCGGGGCGCGCGGGGCAGCGCGGCTGGGAGATCGCGCACTGGGCGGTGGCCCACTCGGACGAGTTGCGCATCGAACGTGTCTCTTACGGCGAGCGCGAATGGAACGCGCGGAATTCCGCGGCGGGGTGGCGCCCCGCCAAGGGGATTTCCGGGGCGGAAGTGCGGATCGTCACCATGCGATAGCACATGGAATCGCCGCAGTTCAGGGCGGTTGACGGCGCATTGTGCGGCACGTCCGGAGGAATGGTCCGGGCGTATTACACGCAGAACCGGATAATGCGACGCATTGCCAACTCTTTGCCTTGTCTCACCGCAACCTTCGCGGGGTTCACGCGGTATTCACAGCGTCCGAATCGCCGGGCACCGCACGCCAATTGTCCCTCCGCCAAAGGAGAACCATGTCCCTCCCTCTCACCCGTCGGATCGCCCGCGCCGCACTGCTGGTCGCGGCGAGCGCGGCACCCGTCGTCGGCGCCGCCGGCGTCGCGAGTGCGGCGGAGCCGGCCCAGCCGCAGTCCTCCAAGCTGGGGCTGTCCTCGTTGGATCCCGCCTCGGTCGGTGAGGTCGCCGACGTCGCCTCGCAGCAGGTCGGGAGCACGGCGGGTGACGTCAGCAGCAAGGCCGGCGGGACCGTCAAGGGGATCCTGCCGGGCAAGACCGCCCCGGCGACGGCGGCCCCGGCCAAGCCCGCGAAGCCCGCCAAGGGCGCGAAGACCACCAAGGCCGCCAAGGCCGGCCCGGCCAGGGCCGCTCACGCCAAGCCCGCCGGTAAGGGCGAGGGCAAGGCCCTCGGCCAGGGGAAGGGCAAGGGCGGCGCCCACGCCAAGGGCAAGGGCAAGGCCGCCAAGCCCGCTCAGGCCGCCGCCCCGCAGGCCCCCGCGCCCGCCCCGCAGGGCCCGGACCTCCCGGTCAAGGACCTGCCGATCAAGGGCCTGCCGCTGCTCGGCTGATCTCGCCGGACCAACGCGGGGGCCCGGGAAGTCTCGTACTCCCCGGGCCCCTCTTGGTCGTTCACCTTTTGAGTTGTTCAGCCCGCCAGTCGCCGCACCGCCGCCGCCACGCGCTCGTCGGTCGCCGTGAACGCGACCCGGACGTGCCGCTCCCCCGCCGCGCCGTAGAACTCGCCCGGGGCCACCAGGATGCCCAGCTCGGCGAGGGCGCCCACGGTGTCCCAGCACGGCTCGTCCCGCGTCGCCCACAGATACAGCGACGCCTCGCTGTGCTCGATGCGGAAGCCCCGGCCCTCCAGCGCCGACCGCAGCGCGGCCCGGCGCCGCTCATAGCGCTCACGCTGCTCCGTCACGTGCTTCTCGTCGCCGAGCGCCGCGACCGTGGCCGCCTGCACCGGTGCGGGCACCATCATCCCGCCGTGCTTGCGGATCTTCAGCAGCTCGCCCAGCACCGCCTCGTCACCGGCGAGGAAGGCCGCCCGGTAGCCCGCCAGATTGGACCGCTTGGACAGCGAGTGGACCGCCACCAGCCCCTCGAAGGACCCGCCGGAGATGTCCGGGTGGAGCACGGAGACCGGGTCCGCCTCCCAGCCCAGCTCCAGATAGCACTCGTCGCTGACCACCAGCACCCCGTGCTCGCGGGCCCAGGCGACCGCGGTGCGCAGCTCGTCCTTGGACAGCACCTGGCCGGTGGGGTTGGACGGGGAGTTGAGCCACAGCAGCTTCAGCCCGGCCGGGTCGAGGTCGGCCCCCGCGGCGCCGGCCGCGAATGTCCGCGTGTCGTACGGCACCGGCTCGGCGCCCGCCAGCCGCGCGCCCACCTCGTACGTCGGATAGGCGAGCCGCGGGAAGGCGACCCGGTCGCCGGGGCCCAGGCCCAGCTGCGCGGGCAGCGAGGCCACCAGTTCCTTCGAGCCGACCACCGGCAGCACCTGGGTGTGGGTCACCCCGGCCGCGCCCAGCCGCCGCTCCACCCAGCCGGTGAGGGCGTCGCGCAGCGCGGCCGTGCCCCAGACGGTCGGATAGCCGGGGCTGTCCGAGGCGTCGGCGAGGGCCGCGCGGATCAGCTCGGGGACCGGGTCGACGGGGGTGCCCACCGAAAGGTCGACGATGCCGTCGCGATGGGCCGTGGCGATCGCCTTGTACGGTTCGAGCCGGTCCCAGGGGAAGACCGGGAGGCGGGCGGATACGGGTGGCACGGGGTGGCTCACTTTCTTCGGAACTGCCCGGGTTCTTCGGAACTGCCCGGGCCGAGGGCCCGGGAACCCGGTGGATTCCGGCCGAACCGGTGGACCCCGGGAAGACCCGGGACCCACGGGAACGCCGGGAGCGCCCGGGAAACAGCCCGGTCCCGCAGGCCACAGGCCATACGGGACCGCCGGCTGCTTCCGGGCGCTGACGCCGGGGGCAGGGTTACTCGTCGTGCTCCTGCGGCGGAAGCGCGGCGACGAAGGGGTGGTCCCGCTCGATCAGGCCGAGCTTGCTCGCGCCACCGGGCGAACCGAGCTCGTCGAAGAACTCGACGTTCGCCTTGTAGTAGTCCTTCCACTCCTCGGGAGTGTCGTCCTCGTAGAAGATCGCCTCGACCGGGCAAACCGGCTCACAGGCCCCGCAGTCGACGCATTCGTCCGGGTGGATGTACAAGGACCGCTGGCCCTCGTAGATACAGTCGACGGGGCACTCCTCGATGCACGCCTTGTCTTTCAGGTCGACACAAGGCTGCGCGATGACGTAGGTCACGCTGTCGTTCCTCCTCGTTAGGGCTGCTATCGCGCGGGAGCGCGGCGTCGTCGATGCCCGCACCTAGTATCTCCGTTCTTGGGCACCAGACGCACATGAGGGGCTGACTGAGCTGTGGATTTCACCACTGGCGGACGTCTTGAAGTCCGGATCACCCCGGATGACGTGGGAAAACGCGTCTCGGTCAGACTGATCACCGGGGAGCGTGAGCCCGCCCCCACCTTCACCGACGTGGTCGGTGTTCTCACATCGTGGACCGAGGGCTCGCTCTGCATCACGCGGCGCACCGGGGAGGCGGTGCGGATCGCCGAGTCGTCCCTGGTGGCGGGGAAGGTGGTGCCCGCCGCTCCGGCCCGCCGCCGTGGCCCCGCCGCGACCGCGCCCGAGCTGGACCGGGTCTCCGCCCGGGCCTGGCCGCCCCTGGTCAGCGAGCCGCTGGGCGAGTGGACGCTGCGCGCCTCCGGAGGATTCACCCGGCGCGCCAATTCGGTGCTGCCCCTCGGCGACCCCGGGATGGCCCTCGACGAGGCGCTGCGCCGGGTGACCGACTGGTACGCGGCACGGGAGCTGACCGCGTACATCCAGGTCAGCACGGGCGCCGAGGGCACCCAGGAGCTGCTCGCGGCGGAGCTGGAGACCCGCGGCTGGACGCGGGAGGTCTCGGCGCGGATACGCATCGCGGCGCTCGCCCCCATCGGGGACCTGGACGTCGACACCTCGGCGGTGACGCTCTCCAGCCGGCTCGACGACGCCTGGCTGGCCCGCTACCAGCGGTCGTCCGGCGAGCCCTCCCCCGAGGCGCGGACGGTGCTGTCGGGCGGCCCTTCGGTGTGGTTCGCCACCGTGCCGGGGCAGGAGGGAGACGCCCCGGCCGCGATCGGGCGCTGTGTGGTGGACGGCCGCTGGGCCGGGTTCACCGCCGTGGAGGTCGCCCCGGAGCGGCGGCGTCAGGGCCTGGCCAAGGCCGTGATGACGGCGCTGGCCCGCAAGGCGCTCGACGAGGGTGCCTCGGCCGCGTATCTCCAGGTGGAGACGGACAATGACGGTGCGCACGCCCTCTACGAGGGCATGGGCTTCACCGTCCACCACAGCTACCATCACTGGCGCCCATCTGGACACGATGTGCGCTGAGCAGGGTACGAGTCGGCTATGCCACGGATGAACGACACCTCCCGCCGCCGGCGGTTCGCCGACGCGGCCCGCGAAGAGCGCCCCGATCTGGCGCTGCTGTGCCTGCTGGTCGGCATGGAGGCCGATTCAGGACTGGACGAGACCGGAATCGACGAAGCGCAGATCGAGCTCGACCGGCTGGCCGGTCAGCTCCCCTTCTCCCCCGGCGGCCCCGAGGACTGGGCCGCCGCGCTGGCCCGCCTGCTCGGCGAGCGCCATGGCTTCCGGGGCGGCCCGGCCGACTACCAGCGGCTGGGGTCCTCGCTCCTCCACACGGTGCTGCGGCGCCGCCGTGGACTGCCGATCCTGCTGTCCGTGGTGTGGATGGAGGTGGCGCGGCGGGCGGGGGCGCCGGTGTACGGGGTGGCACTGCCGGGCCACTTCGTGGTCGGCTTCGGCGATCCTTACGGCAGCCATGTGCTGGCCGATCCGTTCGACGGCGGGCGGCCGCTGTCCGGTGAGGACGCGGCGACGCTGGTGTCGGGGGCCACGGGCGCCCCGCTCTCCGCGTCGATGCTGAGCCCGGCCGGGTCGCTGGACATCGTGCTGCGGATCCTCAACAACATCCGCGCCTGGGCGTCCGCCCGCCCCGAGCGCACCGATGTCCGGCTGTGGGCGGTCGAGCTGTCCCTGCTGCTGCCCAGCCACCCGGCCGAGCTGCGCTACGAGCGGGCACAACTCCTGGTGGAGCGGGGCGACTTCATGACCGGCGCCAAGGAGCTGGAGGAGTACGCGGAGGTGGTGGAGGCGGTGCGGCCCGACGCCGCCGAGACCGTACGCCACGAGGCCCGCGCCGCCCGCGCGATGCTGAACTAGCGGCTGCCTAGTGGGGCTTCGCGCCTGTGGCATCGGCGGCTGCCCGGCCCGATCCGCCGGGCGGGGCCCGGCGCCTCCGGCGGGCCGGCCGTCGCGGGGCGGCGGCCCGGCCTTCCAGCCCTCCGGCGTTTGAGGAGCGGGGCCCAGGGGCGGAGCCCCGGCGGGGGCCGGGGCCGGGCCCGCACGCGGGGGAGCCGCCTATCGTCAGGTGTCGGGAAGGGGCGGGGAGGGGAAAGCCCGGGCCGCTACAGCCAGCCCTTTTCGCGGGCGATGCGGACGGCCTCGGCCCGGTTGCGGGCAGCGGTCTTCTGGATGGCCGTGGAGAGGTAGTTGCGGACCGTGCCCGGCGACAAGTGCAGGGCGCGGGCCAGCTCGGCGTTGGTCGAGCCGTCCGCCGAGGCGTGCAGCACCTCGCGCTCCCGCGCGGTCAGCGGGCTGGCCCCGTCCACGAGCGCGGCGGCGGCCAACGTGGGGTCGATCACCCGCTCCCCGCGCAGCACCCGCCGTATGGCGTCGGCGAGCTGGGCCGCCGGGGCGTCCTTGACCAGGAAGGCGTCGGCGCCGGACTCCATGGCGCGGCGCAGATAGCCGGGGCGGCCGAAGGTGGTCAGGATCACGATCCGGATCCCGGGAGCGGCCCGGTGCAGCGCGGCGGCGGCCTCGATCCCGCTCAGACCGGGCATCTCGATGTCCAGCAGCGCCACATCGGGACGATGGGTCCGGGCGGCGTCCACGACCTCGTCGCCGCGGGCCACCTGCGCGATGACCTCGATCTCGTCCTCGAGCCCGAGGAGCGCGGCCAGCGCCTCCCGCACCATGGACTGGTCCTCGGCCAGCAGTACCCGGATCACGCCCCGCAGCGTATCCGCTCTTCGTAGGCCGCTCTTCCGCGCGCTCCGTCTTCCGCGCGCTCGTCTTCCGCGCGCTCTCTCCGCGCGCTCCCTCCGTGCGCTCCTTACGCCGCGGCCCGCGCTACGCCGCGGCCCGCGCTACGGGGCGGCCCGCGCTACGGGGCGGCCGGTGAGGGCGTTTCGACGCGGACGCCGCGGGAGAGCGGGACCAGGGCGCGGAGGACGAAGCCGCCGCGCTCACCGGGGCCGGTCTCCAGGCGGCCGTCGGCAAGCTGGAGCCGCTCGGCCAGCCCGGTGAGTCCGTTGCCGTGCGGGCCGGTCGCGCCGCGGCCGTCGTCGGTGACGGTCAGGCACAGCTCGTCGTCCATCTCGTCGAGCGTGACCGCGCAGCGGCGCGCTCCGCTGTGCCGCACCACATTGGTGACCGCCTCGCGCAGCGCCCAGGCCAGCGCCCCCTCCTGGTCGGGCGGAAGGTCGGGGTGGTGGGCGGCGGCCCGGCTCAGCTCGGCGGCGACGCCCGCGGCGGCGAGGGCGGTACGGGCCCCGGCGACCTCGGCCTCCAGGGTGGGGCGGCGGAAGCCGCTGACCGCCTCCCGGACGTCCACCAGCGCCTGCCTGCTGACCCGTTCGATATCGGCGACCTGCCGCGCCGCCTGCTCAGGCTTGTCGGGCAGCATTCGGCCCGCCAGCTCGCTCTTGAGCGTGATCAGGGAGAGCGAGTGGCCCAGCAGATCGTGCAGATCGCGGGCGAGCCGCAGCCGCTCCTCGTTGGCGGCGAGCTGGGCCACGGTGGCGCGGGCGGCGCGCAGCGCCCGGGTGGTACGGACCATCTGCCGCACCCCGCTCATCGCGAACCCGCCGAGCAGCGACGGGATGACCAGGGCGGACACCAGCCCGTGCGAGCCGCGCACCAGCACCCCGACGGCCACCATGAACGCGGTGTTCAGCGGAATCGCCCACCGCGCGAGCCGCAGCGGCAGCACCGCCCCGTAGGCGACGGACACATAGACGCACAGCACCAGCCAGGCGTCGCCCATGGTGAGGGTGAGCACGGCGGCGAGCACGCAGGACGTGCCCAGCGCCCCGAAGACCGCGGCCCGGCTCAGCGCCCGGCCGGTGTGCCGGAAGACCAGCACCAGATAGATGGCGACGAAGGCCAGCAGACCGAGCGCGCCGCACACCGTGGCGGGGACGGTGTGGTGCCCGTCGACGAGATCGCTCACCGGCGCGCCCATATAGGCCATCCAGATCCCGATCCACATCAGCTTGATCAGGGCCTGCCGGCGGTTCTCGGGGCTCTGGCCGATGGCGGCCGGCCGGTCGTTCTCGTCGTCGTACGCCATCGCGTCGGCCCACCAGGTCAGCCGGCGGAGCACGCCGGGGCGGCGCTCCGGATCGCTGTCGGTCCACTCGGCCCGGTCAGCCATGGTTCTTCTCTCCTCGGATCACGCCTCGGGTCACGCCCCCGGTCATGCCTTACGGCTGTCCTTCACGCCTTACGGGTGTCGCTCATGCCTTACGGCTCTGTCCCTCATGCCTTACGGATGCCTCTCACGCCTTACGGCTGTCCCTCAGGCCTTACGGGTGTCCTTGCGGTACAGCCACGCCGCGCCGCCCGCGAAGAGCGCGAGATAGCCGATGAGCAGCGCGACGTCCTTGGCGTGCGGGGCGTCGCCCAGCTCGATCGCCTGGCCGAGGGCGGTGTAGGCGTGGGTGGGCAGATAGTCGCCGATGTTCCGCAGCCACTGCGGATACGACGTGGTCGGCATCCACAGCCCGCCGAGAATAGACAGACCGAAGTAGATGATCATGGTCAGCGGGCGGACCGCGTCCCCGGTCGCCAGGTAGCCGATGGCCACCCCCAGCGCGGCGAAGACCAGGGAGCCCGCCCAGATGGCGCCGGTCAGCGCCGCCCACTCCCAGGCGGCGTCCAGCCGCACGCCCTTGAGGGCGGCGGCCACCACGAAGACGATCACGATCGACGGCAGGGTGGCCACCGCGCCCACGGCGATCTTGGCCGCCACATAGCCGCGGCCGGGCAGCCGGGTGAGCCGCAGCTGCCGGGTCCAGCCGCCCTCGCGCTCCTTGGCGATCCGCTCGCCGTTGCCCATCAGCCCGGCGGTGAGCGCCCCGAAGGAGGCCATCGCGACCATGTAGTAGAGCGGCATCGACAGCCGGGTGCCGGGCACCCGGTCGTCGGCGTCGGTGCTGCCCGCGATCAGCAGGAAGAGCACGGACGGATAGATGATCGTGAAGAACATGAACTTGCGATTGCGCAGGGTCCGCGCGATCTCCAGCTTGACCAGCGCCTTCATCGGGCGGACTCCTCAACTGTCGGCACGGCGTCGGTGGCCGTGCCGGTGGCGGCATCGGTGATGGCGAGGAACGCCTGCTCCAGGCCGAGCCCGGTGACCTCCAGCCCGCGCGGATACAGCCCGAGCCCGTAGACCGCGTGCACGGTCGCGTCCGCGTCGGTGGACCGGATCCGTACGGTACGCCCCGAGATGTCGATCCCGGTCAGCGCGGGCAGGGCGCGCAGCGCCGTCTCGTCGATCGGCCCGTCCAGCTCGAAGGAGATCCGCCCGGCCCCGGCCATCGCCTTGATCTCGGCGGACGAGCCGTCGGCCAGCACCCGGCCACCGTGCAGCACGATCACCCGGTCGGCGATGGCGTCGGCCTCTTCGAGGTAGTGAGTGGCGAACAGGATGGTGCGGCCCTGCTTCGTCTGCTCCCGCATCGCGCCCCAGAAGGTCTGCCGGGACGCCACGTCCATACCGGTCGTGGGCTCGTCCAGCACGATCAGATCGGAGGCACCGGCGGTGGCGAACGCGAAGCGCACCCGCTGCTCCTGACCGCCGGAGAGCTTGTTCACCTTGCGGGAGGCGATCTCGGCGATCCCCGCCCGCTCCAGCACCTCGTCCACCGGATGGCCCTTGGGGTGCAGATCGCAGGCCAGCCCGACCAGTTCGCGGACCGTCACGTCCTCCATCAGAGCGCCGCTCTGCAGCATCGCGCCGACCCGGCCGCGGACGATGGCCTGGCGCGGGGTGGTGCCGAAGACCTCCACCCGCCCGGAGTCGGGGTGGCGCAGGCCGAGCAGCAGATCGAGGCTGGAGGACTTGCCGGCGCCGTTGGGGCCCAGCAGGGCGACGGTCTCCCCCGGGTACAGCGTGAGATCGAGATCGGCCACGGCGCGCACACTGCCGTAGCTCTTGTTCACCTGCTCGAAGCGGACCACGGGCGGAGCGCCGGTGGTGGCGGCCCCGGCGCCGGGGGCGGAAACAGCGGTCGTTGCGGTCATGGCCACCAGCCTGGCCGAGGGCGGGCGGTGCCCGGCAGTGTCAGCGGTCGTGACCTGGGGATGACAGATGTCATGGGTCGGGGCATGACGTGCCAGGGAGACGTGACGCGACCCGGGAGACACGAGGCGGCCAGGAGAGACATGACGCGGCCCCCGCCCGGTGCCGGGCGGGGGCCGCGTGGTGAACGAGCGGGACCCGCTCAGTTGTCCTTGCCGATGACGCCGATGCGCTCGCTGGGCGTCTTGCCGAGCAGCGCCTGCCGCAGCGCGGACTCCACGTCCTCCGGGGTGACGGGCTTCTTGCTGCCGTCGCCCCGTTCGAGCAGAACGCCGTCGAAGGTGCTGCCGTACAGCTGCTTCAGGACCGACAGGTCGTAGTGCTCCACCAGCTTGCCGTCGATCACCTTCATGGAAAGGATCTTCGGCAGCGACTTGTCCGGGCCGAACGGAATCGAGTGCTGGGGGTCCGTCTGCACCGTGACCAGACCCGACATCGCGGGCTTGGCGAAGCTCTTCATCTTCCGGTCGACCTCGGCGTCGCTGACCGTGGGGCGGCGCGCGGCGACCGGCAGGGCGATGGCCTTGTTCTGGCCGGTCTCGGCGCGCAGGCGGAACCCGTCCGAGACGGCCTTGACCGCCTTGTCCACGTCCAGCCCCCTGCCCTCCTTGCCGTACACCGCGACGGGCTTGCCGGAGCTGAAGTCGATGCCGCCCTCGCGGGCCGTGCCGGAGTCGCCCGCGAGCCGCTCCAGGGCGTCCCGCAGCTTCTCCTCGTCGACCGTGACCGCGGGGTCGGCCTCATGGGTGCCGCCGAAGAGCGAGCCGATCACGGTAACCGGGTTGTAGTCCCGGCCGGCGACGTCCCGGACCGTGGCCTCGGTGTCGAGCGCCAGACCCGCGACGGAGGGCTTGATCTCCTTCTGCTGGCCGTCGACCGACACCGTCAGCGGGGCGGTGGTGCGCTTGCCCAGGGCGGTGTCCAGCTTGTCGACGGCGACCTCCTTGGAGCTGCCGCCGATGTCGACGCCGAGGACGGTGGTGCCGTTCGGCACATCGGCGTGGTTCATCACCAGACCGGCGGCGTAGGCCCCGCCCGCGATCACGAACAGCAGGCCCGCGACCATGACGACCTTGGAACGGCCCTTCTTCTTGGGCTTGCCGGCCTTCGGGGCGGACGGCGCCGGGGCGCTGTCGCCGCCGGGCGTCGGGACCCCGAGGCCGCCCGGGGCGGGCGGCGCGGGCGGCCTGGACCGGCCCTCGCCCGACGGCACCACGGGCACCCCGCTGACCAGCGTGTCGCTGGAGATCTGGTCCGGCGGCACCCCGCTGCCCGGCGTGGGCTCGGGGTCGCGGAACAGCGAGGGGGACGGATCGGTCCCGAGGTCGCCCCTGAACCCCTCCCCGGGGCCGGTCCGCGGGCCCGCGCCGGTGGTGGCACCGAGGCTGCCGGACATCGGCGAGCCGCCCGGCGGGGTCGGCGGCTGGGCGGCGGGGCCGCCGGCCAGCGGCCCCACACCGCCCGGAGGCGTCTGCGGGCCACCGCCGTACGGGCCGCCGGCGGGGCCCGGTCCGGGCGCGGCCAGCAACTCGCTGTCGTGCGGGCCCGCACCGGGGCCGGACGGCGGCATGAACATGTCGCCGGTCATCGGGCCGGTGGTGGGCCCGGTCGGCTCGGGGTGCCCGGACGGAGCCTGGGCGTCGGTGAAGTACGGCAGATCGGCGACGGGGCCGCCGCCCTGCTGCGGGGCCGGGAACCCCTGGGTGGTCTCCGGAGCGGGGAACCCCTGGGTGGTGTCCGGCGCCGGGAACCCTGAGTCGTCTCCGGGGAGGGGAATCCCTGCGTGGTGTCCGGAGCGGGGAACCCCTGGGTGGTGTCCGGGGCCGGGGGCATCGGCGGCGTCGGCGTGCTGCCGGTGGCCGACGAACCGCCCCTGGGCTTACGGGGCGAGAACCAGTCGCTGGTCCGCTGCTCGCCCTCGCCCTTCTTCTCGCGGCTCTCGGAAGGCTCGTTGGACCCGCCGGGCTCGGCCGGCACACCGCGCTCCGGCGTCGGCGTGTAGTCGACCCGGGGCAGTGCGCCGGTGGGCTCGGGGGCGTCGTCGTCCCCGCCGGAGCGCTGCGCGGGTACGCCGTCCTCGGCGACGGGCGTGCGCATGACCACCGGCGGGATGGGCCGCGACCCCGGAATGTTGATCTTGATCCGGGTCGTCAGCGTGGTTTCGGTCTTCGGCTCCTCCGGCTTGGCCGCGGCCCGCGCCTGCCCGTCGTCGGCGAACTCCTGCGGAGCCTCCTGCGTGGGGTTCGACGAGGGGTACTGGCGGGATCCGTACGGCGGGGTGCCCGACGGGTAGGCGGCACCGCCGCTTCCCTCCCGGGGCCCGGAGGACGAACTGTCAGATTCACGGCTCAAAGCAGGTTCTCCCAGTTAGCTCCGCCGCCCGTCAGACCTCGCGCGGGCGGCTCGGCGGCGGCACCACCATACTGGCCGGTGCGGACGCGCACTTGACGGCCGCCGGATCACCGCATCCGGTACGCCCGAGGCGCACCCTTCGCCGCATGTCCGAAGGGCCTCCAAGTGCCGGGGACGTCGTGCCGAAAACGTCACGTCACTTACCAAGTCGGACCGGCGGGCCGGGAGGTTGCGGCACCAAAGGCAGCGTGGCGCACATCACACCGATGAACATTCCGCCGAGGAGGAAAGCGTACGACCCCAGCCCGGCGCCGAAAAGGAAATCTCCTTCCGAACGGGAGGAAGTGAGCAGCAACACTGCCACCGTCCAGGCCCCCGCGGGCACTCCACCGCCCATCCGGGCACCCGCGGCCTTGACCCCGCCGTAGCACAGGCCCGCGATCGCGAGCAGCGCCAGTAGCAACCCGCCGGGGAACCATGCCGCTTGGACCAGCGCGCCCGCGGCGCCGACCAGCACCCCGGCCACCGCGAGCAGGGCGTATCCGCCCAGGCGCAGGGCCGTCATGCCGCCACCCCCGCGAACAGGTCGTCCTCGCGGTCCGCCCCGGCCTCGCCCTTGACGAGCCGGTAGTGCTCGTGGACGAACATGGGCTGGCCCAGGTCGTTGGAGAGCGCGAAGAAGGGGCCGTCCACCGCGATCTGGGTGGCGTGGGCGCGCATCGCCGCCGCCTTCGCCCCGGCGTAAGCGGTGCCGTCGATGAACGCGGTGACGTCCGGGTCCGCCACCACTCCGGGGATGTCGTCGACCGTGGCGACACCGGGGAAGAGGGAGTCGCGGCCCGCGGCTCGCAGCCGGGCGAAGCCCTCCTCGACGGCCGAGCGCGGCACGCAGTTCCAGTAGACCTTCGCGATGTCGTGCGGCTCGCCGAGCTCGGGGCGGAAGTCCGCGTCGGCGGCGAGCTCCACGGCGCGCATCGCCACGCGGTGCGCCTGAATGTGATCGGGGTGGCCGTACCCCCCATGGGTGTCGTACGCCACGAGAACCTGTGGCCGGATCTCGCGGACCACGGCCACCAGGTGCCCCGCGGCCTCGTCCAGGTCGGCCTGCCAGAAGCAGTCCGGCCGGTCGTTCTGCGGGGCGCCCATCATCCCGGAGTCGCGATAGCGGCCCGGACCACCCAGGAAGCGGTGGTCCTCGACCCCCAAGGCGTCCATGGCCGCGGCGAGTTCGCCGATCCGGTGCGGACCGAGCGCGTCGTCGCGGTCGGCGGCGAGATGCGCGAGGGCAGGCGGGATGACCTCGCCTTCCTCACCGAGGGTGCAGGTCACCAGGGTGACGTGTGCGCCCTCGGCGGCATACTTCGCCATGGTCGCGCCGTTATTGATCGACTCGTCGTCCGGATGTGCGTGCACCAGCAGCAGACGACGGGCGGGAAGAGCGGTCATGGGCACAGCCTACGATTCGCACACGTGTGCCCACGGGTCGCACGTCCCGGCCCCGCTCGGGGTCAGATCTTCACGCCGCCGATCATGTCCGCCACATTGGTGGTGAGGTCATCGATCGTCGGGGCTACCGAAGAACTCGCCAGGTAGAAGCCGAGGAGGACACAGACGACCGCATGAACCGCCTTCAGCCCTGCCTTGTTTACGAGCATGAAGACGATGATCAGCAATAGCACTGACACCGAGATCGAGAGCGCCACAGCGGCTCACCTCCAGATACACGCACTCGGACGGACAACATATTGATGCCACAGAGGGGCTACCCACTATGCGCAATCGATCATAACTATGGCGGTGTACACATGACTCGGTGCACGGGAGCATGACAGGGGCGCATGCCTGATCGCACGAACTTCCGCGCCCCCGGGGCGGTTTCTCGGTGGTTATGCGCCATCTCGCCATCGGGCGGGGCCGGTTGGCCGCCGCGCCGTTCCGGCCGGACCGTGCCAGGGGCAATGCCGCCCCGGCCTACCGATCCGTACTCTCCCTCGCGATGATCCTGAGCCGTACGCTCGCCCTATGACCGGACAGCTCTCGTTCCCACGGCAGCACGCGCGGACCCAACGCTTCACCCTCGGGGCACCGCGGGCCCTGACCGTGGCCCCCGACGATTCACGCGTCGTCTTCCTGCGCTCCCGCTCGGGCACCGACCGGACCGGCCTCCTGTGGGTGTACGACCTCGCCGGGCAGCGCGAGTACCCCGCCGCCGACCCGGCCGAGCTGCTCGGCGGCGCCGGCGAGCAGCTGTCCCCGAGGAGCGGGCGCGGCGCGAGCGCAGCCGCGAGGGGTCGGCCGGAGTGGTCGGCTACGCGGTGGACGCCGCCGTCGAACGGGCCGCGTTCGCCCTCTCCGGACGGCTCTTCACCACCGATCTGCCCGCGGGCACCACCCGTGAGCTGCGCACCCCCGGTCCGGTCGTGGACCCGCGCCCCTCGCCCGATGGCCGCCGCATCGCCTATGCGGCGGGCGGGGCGCTGCGGGTCACGGGCACGGACGGCGAGGACGACCGGGCGCTCGCGGAGCCGGAGGAGGACACCGTCACCTACGGCCTCGCGGAGTTCATCGCGGCCGAGGAGATGGACCGCTCACGCGGCTTCTGGTGGTCGCCGCGGAGCGACGCCCTGCTGGCCGCCCGGGCCGACGACGCCCCCGTACAGCGCTGGTGGACCGCCGACCCGGCCCACCCTGGCCGGAAGCCGGCGGAGGCCGCCTATCCCGCCGCGGGCACCGCCAACGCCGAGGTGCGGCTGGTTCTGCTCGGTCTGGACGGCTCCCGTACGGAGATCGAGTGGGACCGGGAGCGCTATCCGTACCTCGCGCGGGTGCACTGGTCGGCCTACGGTCCGCCGCTGCTTCTGGTCCAGGCCAGGGACCAGCGCAGCCAGCTCTATCTGGCCGTGGACACCGACACCGGACGGACCAGCACGGTCCATGTGGACGAGGACGCGGTTTGGCTGGATCTTTTCCCCGGGGTGCCGGCCTGGACGGAGGACGGACGACTGGTCCGCATCGCGGACGAGGGCGGCGCCCGGGTGCTGATGGTCGGCGACCGCAAGTTGACGTCCGGCGCCCTCCAGGTGCGCGCGGTCCTCGACATCGGCACGGACGACGTGCTGTTCTCCGCCTCTCCCGGGGCCGGTGCCCCGCTGCCCGAGCAGCCGGGCGAGATCGACGTCTATCGCGCCTGGTTCCGGGGCAGCGGCGACCAGGGCGGCTGGGAGCCGGTCGGCAAGCGGCCCTTCCCGGCGGTCCACTCCGCGGTGCGCGGCGGTGAGGTGCTCGCACTGGCGTACACGGGGCTGGAGCGGCCCGGGGTGAGCGTGGAGATCCTCCGGCCCGCCGACCACGGCGCGGCCGAGCGCATCGCCGAGATCGCCTCGTACGCCGAGCGGCCCGTCATCACCGCCCGCCCCGAGCTCCTCTTCGCGGGCAAGCGGGACATCCCCTGTGCCGTGCTGCTGCCCAGCGGCCACCGGGAGGGCGACGGACCGCTGCCGGTCCTGATGGATCCTTACGGCGGGCCGCACGGCCAGCGGGTGGTCGCCTCGCACAACGCCCACCTCACCTCGCAGTGGTTCGCCGACCAGGGCTTCGCGGTGATCGTCGCCGACGGCCGCGGCACCCCGGCCGCTCCCCCGCCTGGGAGAAGGCGGTGCGCGACGAGCTGGCCGCGGTCACCCTGGAGGACCAGGTCGAGGCGGTGACGGCGCTCGCCGAGCGCTATCCACTGGACCTCGGCCGGGTCGCCATCCGCGGCTGGTCCTACGGCGGCTACCTGGCCGCGCTGGCGGTGCTGCGCCGCCCGGATGTCTTCCACGCGGGCGTGGTGGGCGCGCCGGTGACGGACTGGCGGCTGTACGACACCCACTACACCGAGCGGTATCTGGGCTTGCCCGACGAACAGCCCGAGGTCTACGCCGCCAACGCGCTGATGACCGACGAGGGGCTGTCCGGCGCGGCGGAGACCGTCCGGCCGATGATGATCATCCACGGTCTGGCGGACGACAATGTGGTGGCCGCGCACACCCTGCGGCTCTCCTCGGCGCTGCTGGCCGAGGGCCGTCCGCACGAGGTGCTGCCGCTGTCCGGGGTGACCCACATGACCCCGCAGGAGCAGGTCGCGGAGAATCTGCTCCTGCTGCAGGTGGACTTCCTCAAGCGGTCCCTCGGGATGCGGTAGCCGACTCGGCCCCGGGGCCACGCTGATCCGCATTCACCAGCCCGGCGTCACCAGTCCGCCGTCACCAGCCCGGCGTCACCAGCCCGGCGGCGGTGCGGGAGGTGCGGGAGGCGCGGGCGGTGCGGACGGCGGCGGGGGCGCGGCCGGTGGGGCCCCGGGCGGAGGGGGGACCAGCGGCGGGGTGCTGGGCGGCGGCGGGCCATATCCCCCGCCGCCGTAACCACCCCCGCCGTAGCCACCACTCCCGGGTCCGCCACTCCCGGGTCCGCCACTCCCGTAGCCACCGCTCCCATAGCCACCGCCGTAGCCTCCGGCCCCGGAGCCGTCGTCGTAGCCCCCGGGCCCATAGCCGTCATAACCGCCGGACCCATAGCCGTCATAGCCGCCGGACCCATAGCCGTCATAGCCGCCGTACGCCGGGGCGCCCGGCCCCGGCTCCCCGGTGAACCCGGCGCCCTCCTCAAGGCCCCGCCGAGCCAGCGCCAGAAGCGCGATCAGCCCCGCGACCGCCTCGAAGAAGCCGGTGAGCACGCTCAGCACGCCCACCGTCGGCAGATCGCTGAGGTGGTCCACATAGTCCAGCTTGATGTAGAGCGATGCCTCGCTGATCCCCGTCGCCATGACCAGCGCCGCCGCCGTCATCCCCAGCGGGCGCGCCAGCGGGGCACGCGCGAGCGCGGCCGCCGCTGCGGCCAGGCACAGCGCGACCGCCGCCCACGCCGTCCAGGCACCGGGCGGCGAGAGCAGGGTGGGCAGCGAGTGCTTGCCGGTGAGCAGGTACTTGTAGATCTCCCAGCCCCGCTCCTGGGCCCAGTAGATCTGCCAGGCGGCGATGACGACCCCGACGGCGCCCAGGAACAGCGCGCCGGTGACCGCCGCCCCGGGCGAGGGGCGGCCCGGCGGCCGATCGGCGGGCGAGGCCAGGTGTCCGGGCGGGGCGAGGTCGGCGGGGCGGCGGGCGGCGGCCACCACGGCCAGCAGCAGCCCCCGAGCACCACCTGCGCCCAGGCGCTGAGGTTCCCCCGCGTCTTCAGATCGCCGGGGATGCCCTGCAGCCAGTCGGAGTTCAGGTTCCACAGGCTGGGCAGACGCACCACGACGGTCACCACCGCGACCGTGCCGAGCGCGCCCGCGGCGGCCGGTGAGCGCAGGGCGGTGATCCCGACGACCGCGTAGACCAGCAGCAGCACGAGGTCGAGCAGGGAGGAACCGAAGATCCCCCGGTGGCCCGGAACGGCAGCCCCGCCCACGTCCACCACAGATGGTTCGCCTCGTCGGCCTTGTCCAGGTCGTGGATGATCCACGCCAGCGAGATCAGCCCGAGGACCGCGCAGACGAGCGCCCCGAAAAGGCGCCCTCCGCTGTTGAGTATCCGTCCCTGCCCCATAGCCGTAGGTTTCCCCCGCCTCGTACCCCGGGCAACCGTCGCGGGGCGAAGAAAAATACGGATCGTGACCGTCCGGCGGCCGCCGGGGGTGCGACCGGCCGGGGCCACATGGCGCGCCCCGGCCGGTCCGACGGACCCGCACGGCCGTACGCAGTTCAGCCTGACGCGTCCGTATATCGGTGTTGCGACGGATGAGTTGCCGGTGTGTTAACGCACTTCCTGCCCATAGAACATGCTTTGTCCCTCATGGCGCATCCCTGTCAAGCACGCCCGGACCTCGATCTGCCAAATCTTCGCTCAAGACTCGAATGAGCAGCACATCCACCCTCCCCGGCCCCTTGACTGGGCCGTTCCCCGATTGCGAAAGTCCGCTCAACCCGGTACGCACGCACCACCCTGGCGAGCGGGCGGCGACATGACGCGCATAGATAACGCGAGTTGACGGTGTGACACCAGTGCGGGGGGACGCTACGCGATGACGAGTCCATCCCAGTCCGGCGTGGTCGAGAAGACCGCACCGGGCGCGGAGGGCGAGGCGCCGGCCGGTCTGGCGCCCCGCCAGCTCATGTGGCGACGGTTCAAACGCGACCGCACGGGCGTCATCTCCGCGTGTGTGGTGATCTTCTTCTTCGCCGTCGCCGTGCTGGCTCCGGTGATCTCCTGGCTGTACGGCAAGGATCCGTACACCACCTACGGCCTGGACCGGCCCGAGCTGCTGGACCCCCTCACCAGCTATCCGATGAAGCCCAACGGGGGCATCGACGGCGAGTTCTGGTTCGGCGTCGAGCCCAAGCTGGGCCGCGATGTGCTGACCCAGCTCGTCTACGGCATCCGCACCTCGCTGCTGATCGGGCTGGCCGCGACCGTGCTGTCCACGATCACCGGCATCGTGATCGGCGTGGTGGCGGGCTATCTGGGCGGCCGCACCGACTACTTCCTCGGCCGGCTCATCGATCTGCTGCTGTCCTTTCCGCAGCAGCTCTTCTTCGTCGCCTTCATGCCGGTGGTCACCGCGCTGTTCGTCAGCCCGCAGAAGGAGACGCCCACCTATTTCCGGGTGACGGCCCTGGTGATGGTGTTGTGGCTGCTGGGCTGGATGCAGCTGGCCCGGCTGCTGCGCGGCCAGGTGCTGTCCCTGAGGGAGCGGGAGTTCGTCGAGGCGGCCCGGGTGACCGGGGCCTCGCCGTGGCGGATCGTCCGCAAGGAGCTGCTGCCCAACCTCGTCACGCCCATCCTGGTGCAGTCCACGCTGATGCTGCCGAACTTCGTGACGACGGAAGCGGCGCTGTCCTTCCTCGGCGTCGGCGTGGTGGAGCCGACCCCCGACTGGGGCCGGATGTTCGCCAAGGGCGCGAACTTCTACGAGGGCGACATCACCTACATGTTCTTCCCCGGCATCGCCATGGTGGTCTTCGTGGTCGCCTTCAACCTGCTCGGGGACTCGGTCCGGGACGCGATGGACCCGAAGACCACGCGGTGACCGGGGGCCGGAGGGCCCAAGGCAGAGAACGGCAAGTCTTCCGTCCGATGAGGCAGGTGCAGTGACCACGATGACACCGAAGAAGAACAGTCGCAGAGCCCGTACCTACGCCGTCGCCCTGACCGCGGGCGCCCTGGCGCTCGCGGGGTGCAGCAGCGGTGGCGGCGGCTCGGACCCCAAGGGGTCGAACGAGCCCAAGATGGAGTCCCAGGACGTCACCCTCGGCACCGCCGCCGACTCCACCGGGCCGGCCAAGGACCTGCCGGGCGCCAAGAAGGGCGGCACCGTCACGGTGCTGCAGCGGGACGCCTTCGAGCATCTGGACCCGGGGCAGATCTACGTCAGCGATGAGCTGATCGCGCAGACCCTCTACAACCGGACGCTGACGAACTACCAGTTCGACGACAAGACGGGCAAGGCCAAGCTGGTCGGCGACCTCGCCACCGACACCGGCAAGTCCTCCGACGGCGGCCGCACCTGGACGTACACCCTCAAGGACGGGCTGAAGTACGAGGACGGCTCGCCCATCACCTCCAAGGACGTCCGGCAGGCCGTCGAGCGGCTCTACGCGCCGTATCAGACGAACGGGCCCACCTATCTGCAGCAGTGGCTCTCCGGTGAGGGCCAGAAGTACCGCAAGGCGCTTCCGGACGGCCCCTACAAGGGCAAGCATCTGCCCTCGTCGGTGCTGGACACCCCGGACGACAAGACCATCGTCTTCCACTTCGACCAGCCGCGTGCCGAGGTGCCGTTCGCGGTCGCCATGCCCAATATCACCGCGGTGCCGCCGGGCAAGGACACCAAGGAGAAGTACGACAAGGCCCCGCTGGCCTCGGGCCCGTACAAGGTCCGGAACTTCAAGTCGGGCAAGGGCGTCGAGTTCGTCAAGAACGACCAGTGGGACCCCAAGACCGACTCGATACGCCATCAGTACGTCGACGGGTTCAACGTCTCCTTCGGCCACCAGTGGGTGGACTCCACCCGCCGGCTCCAGGCCAGCAAGGGCGCCGACCGGAACGGGATGACGCTCACCAACGCGGTCGACCCCTCGCAGATCTCCACGGTCCTCAAGGACAAGGAGGCCATGGCCCGGTCGCTGACCGAGACGCAGCCCTATGTGGACGTCGTCTCGATCAACACCGATCGGGTCAAGGACAAGAAGGTGCGCGAGGCGATCGCCTGGGCCTTCCCCAGCGGGCAGTACCTCCAGCAGTTCGGCGGCCCCAAGGGCGGTGAGGTCGGCGGCGGGCTGGTCGGCCCCACGCTCAAGGGCTACGACCCCTCCTTCGACCCGTTCCAGAAGAAGAAGTACCCCGGCGGCAACGCCAAGAAGGCCAGGGAGCTGCTGAAGGAGGCGGGCAAGGAGAACTACGAGCTCGTCTACGCCTACGGCAACGGCGACACCCACCAGGATGCCTCGGTGGTCGTCCAGCAGGCCCTGGAGCGGGCCGGGTTCAAGGTGCAGAAGAAGGAGATCGACCAGTCGACCTATTACACGCAGATCGGAAAGGTCAAGAACAAGTTCGACCTGTACCGGTCCTCGTGGGGTGCCGACTGGCCGTCCGCCTCGACCGTGGTCCCGCCGGTGTACGGCGGCGAGAACGTCTACGACGACTCCTCGAACTACTCGCACCTCAACGTCCCGGCGGTCAACGACGAGATCGGCAAGGTCACCAAGGTCAGCGACCTCGGCCGGGCCACCTCGCAGTGGATCAAGCTCAGCGAGAAGATCCTCACCGATGAGATCCCCGCGGTCCCGACCTTCTACAACCGGCTGTTCACCCTCTGGGGCTCGGGCATCGGCGGAGTGAAGTTCAACTCGGTCTACGGGGCCGTGGACCCGACGGCCATCTTCATCAAGTAGCCGCGGCCGTACCCAGGCAGCGCAGACCCCGGCCGCACCCGTATCGGCGGGTGCGGCCGGGACCCGCCCATAGGAGGTCTCTCGTGGATCATGCCGGGCTCGCGGCGTCTGGCACGCACATCCGCCGCGCTGTCGTCGTCGCACTCCGCGCCTCCCCCAGCTACCGCTGGGAGGTGCCCCCGGCGCTCTCCTCCTCCGCCTTGCGGCTGCACGTTCCCCCAGCTACCGCTGGGTGGTGCCCCCTGACATCGCTCCCTGATCCGGCCTGATCCACGAGGCACCCCCTATCGGAAGATCACCGACGTCATGTTGAGATTCCTCGCCCGCCGGTCCCTCGGCGCGATCGTGATCCTGATCCTGATCAGCGCGATCACGTTCTTCCTTTTCTTCGCCCTGCCCGCCGAACCGGCCCGGCTCGCCTGCGGCAAGAACTGCGACCCCGTCTCGCTCGCCATGATCAACAAGAACCTGGGCCTGGACCAGCCGGTGCCGGTCCAGTACGCGAAGTTCATGGTGGGGATCGTCGCCGGGCGGGACTTCGCCGTGGGGCACTGCAGCGCCCCCTGCTTCGGCTACTCCTTCGTCAGCCAGGAGCCCGTCTGGGGCACCATCGCCGACCGCTTCCCCACCACCCTCTCGCTCGCCCTCGGCGGCGCCGCCGTGTTCCTGGTCTGCGGGATCGGCATCGGCATGATCGCGGCCTGGCGGCGCGGCACCTGGATCGACAAGTTCTTCAGCTCGCTGTCGCTGCTCGGCGCCTCGATGCAGATCTACTTCGTCGGGGTGCTCGCCCTGGCCTGGTTCGTCAGCGGTCTGGGGATCATGGATCAGCCGGCCTACTACCCCTTCACCGACAATCCGGCGAAGTGGTTCAGCGGGATGCTGCTGCCCTGGGTGGTGCTCTCACTGATCTTCCTGGCCAACTACAGCCGGATGACCCGCTCCCAGATGGTCGAGCAACTGCAGGAGGACCATGTCCGCACGGCGAGAGCCAAGGGGCTCTCCAGCCGTACGGTCTTCTTCCGCTACGCCTGGCGCGGCGCCATCGCCCCCATCGTCACCATCTTCGGCATCGACCTCGGATCGCTCTTCGGCGGGGCCATGGTCACCGAGTACACCTTCACCCTGCACGGCATCGGGCGGCTGGCGGTGGAATCCGTCCAGCTCACCGATCTGCCCATGCTGATGGGTGTGATGCTGGTCAGCTCCGCGGCCATCGTGGTGTTCAACATCCTGGTCGACGCCGCCTACGCCTTCATCGACCCGCGCGTGCGCCTCGCCTGACAGACCCGGAGCTGCCGAGATGACCACACTCACCAAGCCCGACGACGGCGCGACGCCCCCGCCGGCCGGCCCCGGCGACGGCGCCTTCCTGTCGGTACGCGATCTGTACGTCCGCTTCTCGACCGAGGACGGCGTCGTCAAGGCCGTCGACGGCCTCTCCTTCGACCTCGAACGCGGCCGGACGCTCGGCATCGTCGGCGAGTCCGGCTCCGGCAAGTCCGTCACCAACCTCACCGTGCTGGGCCTGCACGACCCGCGCACCACCGCCGTCAGCGGCGAGATCCTGCTCAACGGGCAGGAGCTGACCGGGGCGCCCGAGCGCACCCTGGAGCGGCTGCGCGGCAACACCATGGCGATGATCTTCCAGGATCCGCTGACCGCCCTGTCGCCGTACTACACGGTGGGCCGCCAGATAGCCGAGCCGTACCGCAAGCACACCGGCGCCTCCAAGAGCGAGGCCCGCTCCCGGGCGATCGAGATGCTGGAGAAGGTCGGCATCCCCAACCCCCGGCTGCGGGTGGACGACTATCCGCACCAGTTCTCCGGCGGGATGCGGCAGCGCGCGATGATCGCGATGTCGCTGGTCTGCGACCCCGATCTGCTGATCGCCGACGAGCCGACCACCGCGCTCGACGTCACCGTCCAGGCCCAGATCCTGGATCTGCTGAAGGACCTCCAGCAGGAGTTCGGCTCCGCGATCATCCTCATCACCCATGACCTGGGCGTGGTCGCCAACACCGCCGACGATCTGCTGGTGATGTACGCGGGCCGGGCCGTGGAGCGCGGTACGGTCCGCGAGGTGCTGCGCGCGCCCCAACACCCGTACACCTGGGGGCTGCTGGGCTCCATGCCGCGGCTGTCCTCCGCCGTGGACGAGCCGCTGAACCCCATCCCCGGCTCCCCGCCGAGCCTGCTCAGCCCCCGCCGGGCTGTCCCTTCCATCCGCGGTGCCACTACACCGACCAGGTGGCGGGCGACCGCTGCGCCACCGAGCGGCCCGTGCTGCCGGACGGCCGCGGCGCCGCCTGCCATCTGAGCGCCGAGCGGAAACAGACCCTCTTCACCGAGCAGATCAAGCCCCGGCTGGGCTAGGGCCTAGGAGCGCTGACGCATGAGCATCGAGTCGGGCACACCCGAACCCCTCCTGGTCACCGAGAAGCTGACCAAACACTTCCCGATCATGGGCGGCTTTCCGTTCAAGCGGAAGGTCGGGGCCGTGCAAGCGGTGGACGGGATCGATCTGACCGTGCACGCCGGGGAGAGCTTCGGGCTGGTCGGCGAGTCCGGCTGCGGCAAGTCCACCACCGGCCGGCTGCTGACCCGGCTGCTGGAGCCCACCGCCGGAAAGATCACCTACCGGGGTCAGGACATCACCCACGCGGGCCGCAAGGAGTTGGCCCCGATCCGTTCCGAGATCCAGATGATCTTCCAGGATCCGTACTCCTCGCTGAACCCCCGGCAGACCGTCGGCACCATCATCTCCGGCCCCATGGAGATCAACGGCATCAATCCGCCGGGCGGCCGCGAGGCCCGGGTGCGCGAACTGCTGGAGATCGTGGGCCTCAACCCCGAGCACTACAACCGCTTCCCGCACGAGTTCTCCGGCGGCCAGCGCCAGCGCATCGGCGTGGCCCGCGCGCTCGCCCTGGAACCCAAGCTGATCGTCGCCGACGAGCCGGTCTCGGCGCTGGACGTCTCCATCCAGGCGCAGGTCGTCAATCTGCTCCAGAAGCTCCAGCGGGAACTGGGCATCGCCTTCCTGTTCATCGCCCATGACCTCGCCGTCGTACGTCACTTCTCGCAGCGCGTCGCCGTGATGTACCTGGGCAAGGTGGTCGAGGTGGGCGACCGCGACTCGATCTACCGCCGCCCCCGCCACCCGTACACCCACGCCCTGCTGTCCGCGGTGCCGGACGCGGCGGCGGTGATGGCCGAGAACGTCAAGGACACAGCGGACGCCTCGGATACCGAAGAGGCAGCCCGCCGCGAACGCATCCGGCTCGCCGGGGACGTCCCCTCCCCCATCAACCCGCCCTCCGGCTGCCGCTTCCGCACCCGCTGCTGGAAGGCCCAGGACAAGTGCGCGCGGGAAGAGCCGCCGCTCCTGCGCCTGGACGGCAACCGCGAAGGCCATCTGTCCGCCTGTCACTTCCCCGAGGACCCGACCCTCGAGGCCCGCGAGGAGGATGTCGTCCTGGACCCGGCGCTGATCGCGGCGGAGTCGGGGGCGGGAGCGCCGCCGCGCAAGGAGCCGTAAGGGACGGGCCGCGCGGGTTCAGAAGCCCAGAAGTCCGGAAGCACAGAAGTCCGGAAGCACAGAAGTCCGGAAGTCCGGAAGTCCGGAAGCACAGAAGTCCGGAAGCGCAGCAGCCCGGGACCCTATGCGCTCTCAGGGATCTCAGAAGCGCGAGAAGGCATGCGCACGGCCAATCGCGGTGAACCCGCGGCGGCCGTACCAGCGCAGCGGCCAGTCGTCCTGGTCGGCGACGAGGAACCGCAGCCCGCACCCAGCGGCGGCCGCGCGGCGCAGCGCCGCGGTCAGAACGGCGTCGGCGTGGCCGCGGCGCAGATACGGCTCGGCGGTCGCCACCTCCTCGATCTGGGCGATCCCGGCGGCGGGCTCCAGGTACAGATCGGCCCAGGAGGCGACCTCGCCGCTGTCGTCGTGGGCGGCGAGGAAGAGCACCTCCTCGGCCCCGGCCCGCCGGGCGGTACGCCGCTCCACGAGGTCGTGCACGGTCCGCTCGTCCGCGTCCGGCATCCACCGCCGCTGCTGCGCCGTCACCGCCCGCCGCAGCGGCCCGTGCGGATCCGGCCCCAGCTCCCGCTCCACCACATCGGCCGCCGTGGCCTCCGGCACCGGGCCGGTGTGGACCATCAGCACCTCGGTCATATGGCTGTACCCGGCCCGTTCGAGCGCGGGCACACAGAGAAGTCCCAGCGCCTCGTCATGGACCGTGATCCGGCGGTGCGGAAGGAAGGCCATGACCTCGTCGGCGAGCGCGGGCAGCCCCTCGGGGTCGGCGGGCCCGACGATATGCAGCTGATTGTGCTCATGGGAGCGTGCGTAACCCGCATGCAGCACCAGGAATCCCCCGGCACCTCCCGCACCTCACCGGCCTGACGACGGGCAAAGGAGATCCGGAAGTCCTGGACGCGCCGCGCATCATAGGGTCCTGGCATGGCTGTTCCTCATCCTCCGGTCTATCAGGAGTACTACACCCGCACACCCTTTCAGCTCTTCTCCGGCGTCGGCTGGAAGCGGCTGGTGGCCTTCCGGGCCGATGAGTCGGGCGTCACCCTGGGCGGCCCCGTGACGCGATACCACCGGTTCTTGGCCGTCGTGCCGTGGCGGGACATCAAAGCGGTCGTCGTGTGGGCCACGAAAAAGGAACTGGAGCGGCCGATACGGCGGATAGGTCTGAAGTTGCGGCCAGGCGTGTCGGATGTTCCCGGCCCCGACGTGAAGATCAGCCCGCAGCTCGCCGCGAGTGCGGCACCGCATATCGAGTACCCGGTCGTCAGGAACAACCGCGTCATCGTCTTCTGGAAGGTGGACCCCACCCGGCTCGCCGCCGCGGTGCGGGCGTTCGCCCCGCACGTTCAGCTCCGTGTCCACCCGGTGTACCGGCTGCGCCCGGGGCAGGGCGGCGGGCCGGGGTACGGCGGCAGTCCGGGGTACGGGTCCGGCGGGAGCATCTTCGACATCATGCCCTGACCCCCGCGCGCTCCTCCGCGAAGTGGCAGGCCGAGGCGTGGGCGGCGGGGCCTGCCAGGCCACTCGGCACCGCCAGCACCGGCACCTCCGCCGCGCAGCGCTCCCGCGCCTTCCAGCAGCGGGTGCGGAAGCGGCAGCCGGAGGGCGGGTTGGCCGGGGAGGGGACGTCGCCGGGGAGCAGGATGCGGGTCCGGCGGGTGCGGGCCACGGGGTCGGGCACCGGGACGGCGGAGAGCAGGGCCTGGGTGTACGGATGCGTCGGGTGGTCGTAGATCTCGGGGCCGGTGCCCAGTTCGGCGAAGCGGCCCAGGTACATCACGGCGACCCGGTCGGCGATGTGCCGGACCACCGACAGATCGTGGGCGATGAAGACGTACGCCAGGCCGAACTCGTCCTGCAGCCGCTCCATCAGATTGACCACCTGCGCCTGCACCGATACGTCCAGCGCCGAGACCGGCTCGTCCGCGACGATGACCTCCGGCCGTAGCGCCAGGCCCCGGGCGATGCCGATGCGCTGGCGCTGGCCGCCGGAGAACTGGTGGGGATAGCGGTTGAGGTGTTCCGGGCTGAGCCCCACCACCTCCAGCAGCTCCTGGACCGCCCGCCGCCGATCGCCCTTGGGGGCCGCCTCGGGATGGATCTCGAAGGGCTCCCCGATGATGTCGCCCACCGTCATGCGCGGGTTGAGCGAGGTGTACGGGTCCTGGAAGACCATCTGGATGTTGCGGCGGACGGCCCGCAGCGCGCGGCCCGAGAGCCGGGTGATGTCCTCGCCCCGGTAGTGGATCGTCCCGGCGGTCGGCCGCTCCAGGCTGACCAGCAGCTTGGCCACGGTGGACTTGCCGCAGCCGGACTCGCCGACGATGCCGAGCGTCTCTCCGCGCCGCAGGGCGAAGGAGACCGTGTCGACCGCCCGGACGGCGCCGATCCGCCGCTTGACCACCACACCCTGGGTCAGGGGATAGAGCTTGGCCAGGTCGCGGACCTCCAGGACCGGCCCCTCGGGCTCAGCCATGCAGCTCCTCCTTCCAGAAGTGGCAGGCGCTGGTCCGGCTGTCCGCCCCGGCGTCCGCCGCCACCACGTACAGCGGCGGCCGTTCGGCGCGGCAGACGTCCTGGGCCCGCGGGCAGCGGGGATGGAAGGGACAGCCGGAGGGCATGGCGAGGGGGCTGGGCGGCGCGCCCTTGATGGCGTAGAGCCGCTCGCCCCGGTGGTCCACGCGCGGCACGGAGTCCAGCAGTCCGCGGGTGTACGGATGGGCGGGGCGGCGGTAGAGGTCGCGCACCGGCGCGGTCTCCACGATCCGGCCCGCGTACATCACCGCGATGGTGTCGGCCACGTCCGCGACCACGCCCAGGTCATGGGTGATGAGGACGAGCCCCATGGCGTACTCCCGGCGCAACTCCGCGAGCAGGTCCATCACCTGGGCCTGGACGGTGACGTCCAGGGCGGTGGTCGGCTCGTCGGCGATGATCAGCTCCGGCTCCAGCGCCATCGCCATGGCGATCATGATGCGCTGGCGCATCCCCCGGAGAACTGATGCGGATAGTCCCCGGCCCGCTGCCCCGCCGCCGGGATGCGGACCCGGTCCATCAGCTCGACCGCCCGCCGCCAGGCGTTCTTGCGGGACATCCCCCGGTGCACCTCGTACATCTCGGCGAGCTGGGCGCCCACGGGCAGCACCGGATTAAGGGCGGAGAGCGCGTCCTGGAAGATCATCGCCATCGCGGCGCCCCGGATCCGGCGGCGCTCCTGCGCGCCCATCGTCAGCAGATCCCGTCCCCGGAAGAGCACTTGGCCGCCGGTGACCCGGCCGGGCGGGGAGTCGAGGATGCCCATGACGGCCTGGGCGGTCACGGACTTGCCGGACCCCGACTCGCCCAGCACGGCGAGGGTGCGGCCCGCGTCCAGGCCGTAGCTCACCCCGCCGACCGCCTCGGCGACCCCGTCCCGGGTGCGGAATTCGACGCGGAGGTCCCGGACCTCCAGCAGGCGGGTCATCGCCGGACCTACCGCAGCCTGGGGTCGAGGGCGTCGCGCACCGCGTCGCCGAGCATGATGAACGCGAGCACCGTGACCGACAGCGCTCCGGCGGGCCACAGCAGCATGTGCGGGGCGTTGCGGATCTGGGTGGCGGCGGAGGAGATGTCGATCCCCCAGGAGACGGTGGGCGGTTTGAGCCCCACGCCGAGGAACGACAGCGTGGCCTCCAGCGAGATGTAGGTGCCCAGCGCGATGGTCGCGACGACGATCACGGGGGCCACGGCGTTGGGCGCGATATGGCGCAGCAGCGTCCGGCCGCTGCCGGCGCCCAGCGCCCGCGCCGCCTGGACGTAGTCGTGCTCCTTGACGGTCACCACCGAGCCGCGCGCGATCCGGGAGATCTGCGGCCAGCCCAGCAGCACGATGAAGCCGACCACCGGCCAGACCGAGCCGCTGGTGACCACCGACAGGAAGACCAGGCCGCCCAGCAGGATCGGGATGCCGAAGAAGACATCGGCGATCCGCGAGAGCAGCGCGTCCCACCAGCCGCCGAAGTACCCGGCGAGCCCGCCCAGCGCGCTGCCCAGCAGCGCCGCGCCGAGGGTGGCGCAGATGCCGACGGTGATGGAGGCGCGGGCACCGTAGACCGTGCGGGTGTAGACGTCGCGGCCCTGGAGGTCATAGCCGAAGGGGTGGCCGGGGGCCGGGCCGTCCTGCGCCCTGGCGAGGTCGCCGTGGTACGGGTTGCCGCTCGCGATCAGCTGCGGCCAGATCGCGATGAGGACGAGGAAGAGGATGGTCAGCGCGGAGATGATGAAGACGGGGTTGCGGCGCAGATCGTGCCAGGCATCGGACCACAGCCCCCGTCCGGTGGGCGCGGCCGGCCCGCCGGAGCGGCGGCCGGGCTCCTTGCGCCAGGGGAGGGGGAGGCGCCAGGGGCCGCGCCGTGGTCCGCCCTTCAGGGTCTGGGGGCCGGGGGTGGTGAGGTCCATGGGACCGCCGCCGCTGCCGGCCGGTGCGATCGCCTCGGTCATGTCGTAGCGCGGGTCACAGGGCTCAGGCATACCGGATCCTCGGGTCGAGCACGGCGTAGAGGAGGTCGACGAGCAGATTGGCGAGCAGGAAGACGATCACCAGGACGGTCACGAAGCCGACGACGGTCGGCGAGTTCTGGCGCAGGATGCCCTGGTAGAGCTGGTAGCCCACGCCGTGGATATTGAAGATCCGCTCGGTGACGATGGCCCCGCCCATGAGCGCGCCGATGTCCGTTCCGATGAAGGTCACCACCGGGATCAGCGAGTTGCGCAGCAGATGGCGGGTGACGATGCGGTGGCGCGGCAGCCCTTTGGCGACGGCGGTGCGGACGTAGTCGGCGCGGGCGTTCTCCACGATGGAGGTGCGGGTGAGACGGGTGGTGTACGCGAGCGACACCAGCCCCAGCACCACCCCGGGCAGCAGCAGTTCGGTCAGCGGCGCCTCCGGGGAGACCGAGGGTCTGGCCCAGCCCCAGGTCACGCCGAACAGATACTGCAGCACCGTGCCGCTGACGAAGGTCGGGACGGCGACCACGACCAGGGTGAGCAGCAACACCGAGGTGTCCAGCCCCCGGCCGCGGCGCAGCCCGCTGAGGACGCCCAGGGTGATGCCCAGCGCCATCTCGAAGACGATCGCGACCACGGTGAGCCGGAGGGTGACGGGGAACGCGCTCGCCATCAGCTCGGTCACCGGCTGCCCGTTGAAGGCCGTGCCGAAGTGCCCGCTGAAGACCTGCCCCATGTAGTGCACGTACTGACGCCACAGCGGCTCGTCCAGATAGAGGTCCTGGCGGATCCGGGCGGCGGTGGCGGGGTCGGGGGCCTTGTCACCGAAGAGCGCGGCGACCGGGTCGCCGAGCGCGTACACCATGAAGAAGATCAGGAAGGTGGAGCCGATGAACACCGGGATCATCTGCAGCAGTCGGCGCAGCGCATAGCGGCCCATGGCTCAGCCGACCCTGATCTGTGCGTAGACCGGGACGCTGAACTGGTTGAGCGCCACCTCGCTGAGCCGCTGCGAATAGCCCGCGCTGCCGTTCTGGTACCACAGCGGAATGGCGGGCATCTGCTCGGCGAGGACCTTCTCCGCGTCCCGGAAGCCGGCGATGGCCCGGCCGTCCGCGGAGGCGGCGTTGGCCTGGTTCACCATCCGGTCGAAGCCGGTGTCGCTGAAGTGGCCGTCGTTGGAGGAGGCGCCGGTGTAGTACAGGGGCTGCAGAAAGTTCTGGATCAGCGGGTAGTCCATCTGCCAGCCGGCCCGGAACGGTCCGGTCATCTCCTTGCCCGCCATCTTGTTGCGGTAGTCGGCGAAGGTGCCGACCGGTTTGCCGACACAGGCCCGGTCGCTTCTCAGGACGGTGTTGACGCTGTTGCAGACCGCGTCCACCCAGTCCTTGTGGGAGCCGCTGTCGGCGTTGTACGTGATCGTCATCCGGCCGCCGGGCAGCCCGCCGCCCGCCTTGATCAGCTTGCGCGCCCGGGCCGGGTCGTAGCGGCAGGCGTCCCCGCACAGCCCCGGTTGATAGCCGCCCTGGCGACGCAGAACCGGCGAGGTCCAGTCGGTCGCGGGGGTGCGGGTGCCGTGGAAGATCCGCTCGGTGATCTGCGCGCGGTTGATCGCCATCGAGATCCCCCGGCGGACCTTGGCCTTGGCCGGGCCGCTCCAGGCGCGGTCGTACATCGGGAAGGTGAGGGTCTGGATGATCCCGGCGGGCTGGTTGATGTAGCGGTCGCCGAGGTCGGAGCGGACGAACTTGAGCTGCTGCGCCGGGACATCGTCGACCAGATCGAGATTGCCCGCCTGGAGATCGGTGTAGGCGGTGTTGTTGTCGGTGTAGACACGCAGATCGACGCCCTTGTTACGGGCCTTGTCCGGGCCGCGGTAGCCGTCCCAGGCGCGCAGCTTCATCACCGAGCCCTTGGTGTACGACCGCACCTGGTACGGGCCGTTGCCGACGGGCTTCCTCAGCCAGGTGGCATGGTCCTCGAAGAACGCCCGGGGCAGCGGCGCATAGGCGTTGTAGCCCAGCGTCTTGGGCCAGGTGGAGAACTTCTGGGTGAGCCGGACGGTGAAGGTCCGCTCGTCCTTGACCCGCAGCCCGGAGAGGGTCTTGGCGGTGGGGGCGCCGCCGGAGACGGGATGAACCTTGTCGTAGCCCTCGATGTACTCGAAGAAGTAGGCGTTGCGCTGCTTGTGGTCGATCCGGGCGCCGTAGTTCCAGGCGTTCACGAAGGACGCGGCGGTGACCTTCTCCCCGTTGGCGAACCGCCGGTCCTTCTTGAGCGTGATGGTGTAGTTCCGCTGGTCGGAGCTCTCGATCCGGTCCGCGAGCGCGTTCTTGGCCTCGCCGGTCCTGGGGTCGTAGCGCTTGAGCCCACGGAAGATCATGTCGAGGACCTTGCCGCCCTGGACGTCATTGATATTGGCCGGCTCCAGCGGATTGGGCGGATCGCCCCAGGACGAGCGGACGACACCGTCCTCGGCGCCGCCGTCCCCGCCGCCGCAGGCCGTCAGGGGCAGGGCGACGGCGGACACGCAGAGCGCGGACAGCGCGCGCCTGGCACGCAGGGAATACGGGGCTCCGCGCATGGCGCCTCCCGAGGATCCGGTCCAAGATCCGCCTTAGGCCCCATCTGACATCCCCTGCGGCGACGGCGCACGTCGATGACCGCTGTCCGGGGTGGCGCGCGGTGGGCGGAGTGACGTGGGTGAGGCGCGATTGGGGAAGCGCGAGCCGAGCGGTACGTCCCTCGCTCGGCAAGCGCTTTCTGGAGCACTGTCCCGTAAGAACACCCCAGATTTCAAGTGCCGTTACCGGAGTTGGAGCGATCCATTCCTGCCTCGGGTGATAGGAGACGCGCAAGCGTTTCATATCCGGCACCGCAGGCCCCGGGCACCGCGGGCCCCGGGCACCGCGGGCCCCGGGCACCGCGGGCCCCGGGCACCGCGGGCCCCGGCCGCCGCAGGCCCCGGCCGGGTCGCGGACGCTACCCGTCCGCGATCGCCTCTACCGTGCGGGCCATGGAGATCCGTCCCTTCCGCATCGCCGTCCCCCAGCCCGACCTCGACGATCTGCGCCGGCGCCTGGAACACACCCGCTGGCCGGAACCACTCCCGGGCCCCGGCTGGTCCGACGGGGCCTCGCTCGACCACGTCCGCGCGCTGGCCGGGTACTGGGCCACGGGCTTCGACTGGCGGGCGCGGGAGGCGCGGCTGAACGCGTTCCCCCAGTTCACGACGGAGATCGACGGGCAGCGGGTGCACTTCCTCCATGTCCGCTCGCCCGAGCCGGCTGCCCTGCCGCTGCTGATCACCCATGGCTGGCCCGGTTCGGTCGCGGAGTTCACCGAGGTCATCGGCCCGCTGACCGATCCGCGCGGGCACGGGGGCGACCCGGCCGACGCCTTCCACATCGTCATCCCGTCCCTCCCCGGCTTCGCCTTCTCCGCTCCGCCCCGCGAACCCGGCTGGGGCATCCGCCGCATCGCCACCGCGTGGACGGAGCTGATGCGGCGCCTGGGGTACGAGCGCTACGGCACACAGGGCGGCGACTTCGGCTCGCTGATCTCCCCGGAGGTGGCCCGGGTGGCACCGTCCCGGGTCGTCGGCGTACACGTCAACGCGTTGGTGACCGTAGGTCCGGCCGACCCGGCCGGGCCGGAGGACCTGACCCCGGCGGAGCGCTCCCGCCTCGCCGGGCGGGAACGCTGGCACCGCGAGCTGTCCGGCTACGCCGCCATTCAGGGCACCCGCCCGCAGACCCTGTCCTACGGCCTCGCCGACTCGCCCTCCGGCCAACTGGCCTGGAACCTCGACTGGTTCGCCGCCCACGGCGACAAACCGGACGCCCTCGACCGCGACGCGGTCCTGACGAACGTCTCCCTCTATTGGTTCACCAACACCGCGGGCCCCTCCGCCCGCCTCTACAAGGAGGCCGCCTCGGCCTGGGGCACGCCCCCCGAACGCTCCGGCGTCCCCACCGGCGTCGCGGTCTTCCGGGGCGACACCGCGATCCGCCGCCTCGCCGAGCCGCACCACACGATCACCCACTGGTCGGAATTCGAGGCGGGCGGCCACTTCGCGGCGATGGAGGTCCCGGAACTGCTGGTGGATGACGTCCGGACGTTCTTCCGCGACCTGCGCTGACCGGGGCCCGTACCGTCCCTATCGTTGAGCCCTGCTCGGGAGGGGTCCCGAGCATTCCCACGGATGATGGCCGCCCTGTCGTCGAGGTGAGAACCAAGGAAGTCCGCCATGACCCCTGTGCAAGCCGACTGGCTGTCCATCGTGTTCGCTCCCATCGGCGTCATCGCGCTGGTGACGTCCTTCTTCGCGCGACGCTCGGCGACCCGGAGGGGCGAGTCCATGCCTGCCTGGGGCACGGCCGTGCAGGGAGTGGGGATGGTCCTCGTGATGTGCGTGGCCCTCATCAACATGGCGTGGGGCACCTGAGGGATGCCGACAGCGCCCCTGCGGACACCCACGGGCGGCGGTTCATCCGAACGAGCCGCTGGGCAGGTAGGAGGGACGGCCGACCAGCACCCGCGAGGAGAGCCCCATGACCAACTCGCCCTTCCCGGCGGACCAGCGGATCGTCCTGATCGGCGACCCACGCATCAGGGCGATCCCGGTACGCGAATGCGGCGAACCGCTGGTCGACTGCCGGGGCCGGCTGCGCGTGGACCCTCGGCGGGCCGACCCCGCGGGACACTTCGCACACCTCCGGGCCGGCGTCGCCGACCGGCTGGAGCGCGCCGAGAAGCTACTGCCGCACGACTGGCGCTGGCTGCTGGTCGAGGGCTACCGTCCCCCGGCCCTCCAACAGGAGATCTTCGACGGCTACGCGGCCACGCTGCGCAGGCTCGATCCGGACGCCGACGAGGAGTGGATCCAAACGGCCACCAGCCGCTGGTGCGCCCCGGCGGAGACGGCCGGGCACGTCGCCGGGGCCGCGATCGACCTGACCGTATGCACCCGCGACGGCGCCGAGATCGACATGGGCAGCCCGGAGGCCGCGACCCCCGAGGAGAGCGCCGGTGCCTGCTACACCCACGCTCCCGACCTGCCCGAACGGGCCCGCGAGAACCGGGCGTTGATGATCGAGGCGCTGTCCTCGGTCGGCCTGGTCAACTACCCCACCGAGTGGTGGCACTGGTCCTACGGCGACCGCTACTGGGCCTGGTCCACGGCCGCACCTGCGGCCGTCTACGGCCCCACCCCGGAGCCTTGAGCCCCCGGCGGATCGCAGGCCCGTCCGGGGCAGCCGGCCCTCAGACCTGCTGCACGGCCACCAGCTTGCCTCGGGTGCCGAGCCGGTCGAGCAGATGCCGGATGTCGTCGGGGTCGGAGGTGGCGATCGCCGCCCCCTGCCGCACGGCGAGCACCGCGACGGCTCCGTCCACCGGATCCGACGTTCCTGCCAGAGCCAGCAATTCCCCGATCTCCCGCGCCGCCGTCTCGTCCATCACCGCCACATCGCACCCCTTGAGCAATTGCGCCAGGCGCGCCTGCCGCGCTCCGTCCCGCCACACCTGGGCGACCACAGCCGCGGGCACCTGGGGCACGCCGCCCGCCGTGAGATAGGCCCGGTGCGCTCTCCAGACCTTGGTCCGGGAACGCTCGGCAGCGATCAACATTCCCGCGTCGTAGACAACAGGACGCAATGCGGTCATCGGTTATCCCCCCGGCACTGACGACATCAAGCCGCGTGATCGTCAGCGCCGGAGCTGTCACCCGCCGCCGGCCTCGTGACCGTGTCCATGAATTCATCCACCCAGGCCTGCTCGTCCGGAGTGGGTGGACCGATCTCCGCCAGCACCTCTTCCGCCGCGATCAGCCCTGCCTCGATCTTGGCCGCGCGCTCGGCCGCGCGCGAGAGCCATGCCGAGACGCTCATGCCCTCACGGTCCGCCGCCTCCTTGGCGGCGCTCAGGGTCTCGCTCGGGATCGTGATCGTGACACGCTCGAGGCTCATACCGGCGATCATACGGGCGGCCTGCCCGTTCCGGGCGTCCGCTGAGGGCGGTTCATCCGAACGAGGGGATGCGCAGCCTGCTCGGCTGCTCGGCTCGGTCGGGTGCTCGGGTGCTCGGCCGCTCGGCTCGGTCGGGTGCGGCTTTCGTCTCGCGCCTTCGGCGCATTTGAGCATGGGTCGGGCAGTGACGGGCGGCGCGCCATCGCCGGGCTCCGGCCACCGAAAGGTGGGCGCCGGTGGCGGCGTCCGTGCTCGGGGGGCCGAGGCCGTTGCCGGACTGCGGGACCGCCTCCGGACTGCGGGGGGGGTGGGGTACCCCTCCGGAAAACGTTTGACAAATTAGTTGTACTAGATCAAGCACTTTCGGAAGGGGTGCCGGGAGGGGCGCGGCTCACCCTTCGAGTCGGTCGAACTCCCCCGCCTTCGCGGCCCGCAGGAATGCGCGGAGCGCGGCGGGGTGCGCGGATATGACGACCTCCGGGTCGTCGCTTTCGCGGAGGTGAGGAGTGCCGGTGAGGTCGGCGGCGAGTTCGACGCAGTTGGGGGCGTCGCCCGTGCTGAAGCTGGACTTCCGCCAGGCAAGCGAGGACATGCGGCTCTCTCCTTAGAGAAGCGGGTAGAGGATGTGCTGGATGAGCCCGAGGGAATCCTTCACCGTACGAGCCTCAGGCGCAGCCTCAGCATCGACTGGAGGCAGGGCCAGTTCGCTCAGTCTCGCGAACGACTCCCCATATTCGGCCAGCGTTTGGCGCTCGTCGAGGAACTGCGCCTTGCCCACCTGGTCGACGAGCACCGTGCCCAATTTCACCACGCTGGGTTCGATGACCATGAACGGGTGACTGAAGGCCGCGCTTCCCTCGTTGTCGATGGGCACGATCTGGATCGTGACGTTCGGCAAGCGCGACACCTCGATCAGCCGCAGCAGTTGATCACGCATCACCGCGCGACCACCGTAGAGAACGCGCAGTGCCGCCTCGTGGACGATGGCATGGAGCCGAGGAGGCCGCTCGTCCGACAGAACCTCCTGCCTCCGCATCCTGAACTCCACGGCCGTGTCCCGCACTTCACTCACAGTCGGCGAGAAGCCGCTGCTGTGCACGGCCGTCGCGTACTCGAAGGTCTGGAGCAGCCCCGGAATGAACAGCAGCTCGTAGTTGCGGAGGGCAACGGCTCCGGCCTCCAGCTCAGCCAGGTCGAGGTGGGTCGCACCCAGAGTCGTGCGGTAGTCGCTCCACCATCCCTTCCCAGGTTCCCGTCCCAGGGCCAGTAGGGCATCACCGGGATACGTATACGTACTACCCAACGCTTCCGTCAGCTTCTGGAGACGTTCGGCCGACAGGCCAGTGCGGCCCGCCTCGACGTTGCTGAAGTGCGGCTGACGCATCCCCACCACCTGGGCCGCCTCACCGACAGTCAGTCCCGCAGCCTCACGCAGCCTGCGCACCTCGATGCCGAATCGGATCCTCAGGGCGGCGCGGCTCGACTGCATCGTCGGCACGGCCGAACTGCTCGTATCGGAGCTGGTCACCAACGCGTACCGGAACACCACCACCGACGCGTACGTCAGCATGGACTGGGAGCCCACACCACCGGACTTCCGGGTCACCGTGTGGGACTCCGGCCGCGGGCTGCCGCAGCAGGTGGTGGCGAACGCCGAGGACGAGAGCGGGCGCGGGCTCACACTCGTCGAGTCGTGCTCCGACACCTGGGGCGTGCACGACTACACCGACAAGGACACGGGCGTCACCGGCAAGGCCGTATGGTTCACGCTGACCCCGCCGCCACCCGCGATGGGGCAAACTGGATGAACATTGGCCTGCAACGATCACCCTATGTGGACGACCTACGGCACACCGGAGGAGACAGCGCCGTGAGCACACAGCCCATAGAGGACTCCCACGACGAGCCGCTGTTCCCCATGCCGCCGCTGACCGAACAGGCTCTGCGGGTCGCCGTGCGCTCCCTAGATCTCAGCGCGGCCGTCCGGTTCGAGGAGGAATTCCACAGCGCCTGGCAGGAAGCCGTGCAGACGGACAGCACCGTCCCCATGCACACCTTCCTGCACCGCTGGGGGTCTTCGTCGCTCTGCGGCGCTACCCGGACCGGGCTCGACGACTCCACGAGTTGGAAGCGGCCGTCGCCGAGGCACCCAGCATTGAGGACGCCCGGCGGGTCTCGGCAGAGATCGGAGTCCTGTTGGACGCCGCGCGCCGTGAGGTAGCAGGGTGAGCGACTGGACCTGGGAGTATCTTCCCGATGCCGAGAACGTGGTCGGCGGTCTGGATCCGCAGATCAAGCACGATGTGGAACGGCTCACCGAGCGGCTGGCCGACGCCGCCGCCGTCAAGTATCTCGGCGACCCACCCGTCCATGAGTCCGGGGTATCTCGATTACTCGACCATGCAGAGGGCCGACTGATCGTCTGGTATCAGGAGCATCGTCGCTTCACCACCATCTTCATCATGCGGGTGCAGCATTGGCCCGAGTCGGACGGATCCTGAACGACGGCGAGGGCCGCCCGGCCGTGGTGATCACGGTCCGGGCGGCCCTCGTCGTTCGACTGCGCCCCGCAAAAATGCGTCAGGCGTGGACCACGTCCTTCTCCTCCGCGAAGTGGCACGCCGACTCGTGTGCCGCGGGCGAGTCCGATCCGGCGAAGCGCTCCGGGATGGCCAGGAGCGGGATCTCCTTGGCGCACTTGTCCTCGGCCTTCCAGCAGCGGGTGCGGAAGCGGCAGCCGGAGGGCGGGTTGGCCGGGGAGGGGACGTCGCCGGTGAGGATGATGCGTTCGCGGCCCTCGCGCGACTCCGGGTCCGGGACCGGGACGGCCGACAGCAGCGCCTGGGTGTAGGGGTGCGTCGGGTGGTCGTAGATCTCGGTGTCGGAGCCGATCTCGGCCATCTTGCCCAGGTACATCACACCGACCCGGTCGGAGATGTGCCGGACGATGGACAGGTCGTGGGCGATGAAGATGTAGGACAGGTTGAACTCGTCCTGCAGACCCTCCATCAGGTTGATGACCTGTGCCTGGACGGAGACGTCGAGCGCGGAGACCGGCTCGTCGCAGATGATGATCTCCGGGTTGAGGGCGAGCCCGCGCGCGATGCCGATGCGCTGGCGCTGACCGCCGGAGAACTGGTGGGGGTAGCGGTTGATGTACTCCGGGTTGAGGCCCACGACGTCCAGGAGTTCCTGGACCTTGCGGCGCCGGTCGCCCTTGGGAGCCACCTCGGGGTGGATCTCGAAGGGCTCCCCGATGATGTCGCCCACCGTCATACGCGGGTTGAGCGAGGTGTACGGGTCCTGGAACACCATCTGGATGTTGCGGCGGACGGCCCGCAGCGCGCGGCCCGACAGCCTGGTGATGTCCTGGCCCTTGTAGAAGACCTCGCCCGCGGTGGCGGTCTCCAGGGTCATCAGCAGCTTGGCGACGGTGGACTTGCCACAGCCGGACTCGCCCACGATGCCGAGGGTCTCGCCCTGGTAGAGGTCGAAGGAGATGCCGTCGACCGCCTTGACCGCGCCGATCTGCCGCTTGAAGAGGATGCCCTGGGTCAGCGGGAAGTGCTTGACCAGATTGCGCACCTGGAGGATCGGCTCGCCACGGTCGACCTTGGCCTCGAGGGCCGCGACCGCCTCGTCCTCGGTGGCGGCGTCGACCGTCTCCACCTCCGTGACGTTGGGGGTGGCGTCCACGGCCGGTTCCATGGCGGCCTCGTTCTTCTCGGTGTCAGCCATGGAGGGTCTCCTTCCAGAAGTGGCACGCGCTGCCGCGGCCCGGCAGCTCCGTGCCGTCCTGCTCGGTGACCGGCACCAGCGCGGGGACGTCCGTACGGCAGATGTCCTCCGCCTTGGGGCAGCGCGGGTTGAAGGCGCAGCCCGAGGGGATCTTGAGCAGATTGGGCGGCAGCCCCTTGATGGCGTAGAGCTCCTGCCCCTTGCGGTCCAGGCGCGGGATCGAGTCCAGCAGGCCCCGGGTGTAGGGGTGGGCCGGGCGCTTGTAGAGCTCGTGCACGGGGGCGGTCTCGACGATCCGTCCCGCGTACATCACGGCGATCTTGTCGGCGACGTCCGCGACCACGCCCAGGTCATGGGTGATCAGGATCAGACCCATGTTGTACTCACGCTGAAGCTCCGCGAGCAGGTCCATCACCTGGGCCTGGACGGTGACGTCGAGGGCCGTGGTCGGCTCGTCGGCGATGATCAGGTCCGGCTCCAGCGCGAGCGCCATGGCGATCATGATGCGCTGGCGCATACCGCCGGAGAACTGGTGCGGGTAGTCGCTCACCCGCTCCTTGGCCGCCGGGATGCGGACCCGGTCCATCAGCTCGATGGCCTTGGCCTTGGCCTCCTTCTTGGACAGGCCCTGGTGGACCCGGAACATCTCGCCGAGCTGATAGCCGACGGAGAGCACCGGGTTCAGCGAGGAGAGCGCGTCCTGGAAGATCATGGCGATCCTCCGGCCGCGGATCTTCCGGCGGTCCTCCCCCGACATGGTGAGCATGTCCTCGCCGCGGAAGAGGATCTGGCCCTGCGGGATCTTCCCGGGCGGCATGTCGAGGATGCCCATGATCGCCTGGGCGGTCACCGACTTACCGGAGCCGGACTCGCCGAGGACGGCAAGGGTCTCACCGGCGTCGACGCTGTAGTTCACGCCGTTGACGGCCTTGGCGACACCGTCCCGGGTGTGGAACTCCACATGCAGATCGCGGACTTCCAGCAGGGGGGTGCCATCGTCGCCGGCACCCTCGCGGACGGCGTCGTCCGCGGTCTTCTCGATGGTGGTCACGTACGCCCTCCTCAGCGCAGCTTGGGGTCGAGGGCGTCGCGCACCGCGTCGCCGAGCGTGATGAATGCGAAGACCGTGAGGCTCAGCATTCCGGCCGGGAACAGCATCACATGCGGGTTGTCCCGGATGGCGTCCTTGGCCGACGAGATGTCGATGCCCCACGAGATCGTCGGGTCGGCGAGGCCGAGACCCAGGTACGACAGCGTGGCCTCGGCGGAGATGTAGGCACCGAGCGAGATCGTCGCGACCACGATGGTGGGCGCGAGCGCGTTGGGCAGGACGTGCCGGAACAGGATCCGGTTGGTGCCCGCGCCGAGGGCGCGCGCCGCGGTGACGTAGTCCGCCTGCTTGGCCGTGATCACTGAGCTGCGCATCACCCGGGCGATGGTGGTCCAGCCCAGGAAGGCCAGCGCCGCGATCACCACGTACACCTTGCGCTCGGTGAACGCGTTCAGCACGACCATCGAGCCGAGCAGGAACGGCAGACCGAAGAAGATGTCGACGATGCGGGAGACGATCGAGTCGATCCAGCCGCCGAAGTACCCGGCCAGCATGCCCAGCAGGCCGCCGAAGATGGTGACCACGACCGTCACCCCGACGCCGACCATGATGGAGGCGCGCGTGCCGTAGATGACCCGGGCGTAGATGGAGCGGCCCTGCCCGTCGTAGCCGAACCAGTCGGCCTGGAAGAAGTGCGTGAGCTCCGGCTTGGTCAGGAAGTGGTTGGTCAGGTCGCCGTCCTTGGGGTCGGCGCCGCTGAACAGACCGGGGAACAGCGCGATGCTGAGCAGCAGGACCAGCAGCACCGCCGAGACCCAGAACAGCGGCCGGTGGCGCAGCTCGAACCAGGCGTCGCCCCACAGCGAACGCGGCTTGCCCTGGGGGGCGGGGCCGGCGGCGGGGGCGCTGTCCACCTCGGTCGGCGGGGCCACGGCGTCGACCGCCGTGTCGACCGCCGTACCGGACTGGGATTTGGTCATGTCAGGCATACCGGATCCTCGGGTCCAGGACCGCGTACAGCAGGTCGACGACTAGGTTGATCAGCAGGATGACGAGGACGAAGACGGTCACGACCCCGACGATCGTGGAGCCCTCCCGCCGCCCGAGCGCGTTGAACAGCAGATTGCCGACACCCTGGACGTTGAAGATGCCCTCGGTGACCACCGCGCCGCCGACCAGCGCGCCGACATCGGTGCCGAGGAAGGTGATCACGGGGATCAGCGAGTTGCGCAGCAGGTGGACGCCGATGATGCGGCGGCGCGGCAGGCCCTTGGCGAGCGCGGTGCGCATGTAGTCGGCGCGCAGGTTCTCGGCGAACGTGGTCCGGGTCAGCCGGGCCACATACGCCATGGAGAGCATCGCGAGGACGAAGCCGGGCAGCAGTAGCTGCTCCACGTCCATCGAGTTCTGCACGTTCGGTGGCAGCCAGCCGAGCTCGTCGGCGAAGATGAACCGGGCCAGATAGCCGAGGACGAAGACCGGCATCGAGATGACGATCAGCGTGAAGATCAGGACGCCGGTGTCCACCGCGCGGCCGGCCTTGAGACCGGCCCAGGCACCGAGCCCGATGCCGACGATGATCTCGATGGTGAGGGCCACCGCCGCGAGGCGGAGGGTCACCGGGAAGGCCATCCCCATCTCCTCGGAGACCGGGCGACCGCCGAAGGTCTTGCCGAAGTCTCCCTGGAAGAGGTTGACCATGTAGTCGATGTACTGCCTCCACAGAGGCTGGTCCAGCCCGAACTCATGGCGGAGGGACGCGACCTGCGCGGGGTCCGCGGCCTTGTCGCCCCACATCGCCCGGATAGGGTCACCGGGCAGTACGTGGACCATGAGGAAAATAATCAGAGTAGTCCCGATGAACACCGGGATCATCTGGAGCAGTCGCCTGGCGACATAGCGCCCCATCATGCCTCCATGCCGTTGGGGGGCGGCGGAGGCCACGTCTCGTCTGCGCCACGCGGGTGGGGGGATGAGCTGCGGGCCTCACGCCTGCGGGCCGGTGCCGCCGCTCCCCGGTGGGAGGAGCGGCGGCACCGGCCGGCGGTCCCGATGATTACTTCTTCTTCACCTGGACGTCGGTGAAGATGGGGTCGCCGTCCTGGCCGTAGGGGATCTTCCCCAGGACCTTGTTGGACTGGCCGCTGTTGACCTTGTAGAACCACAGCGGGATCGCCGGCATGTCCTTGGCGAGGACCTGCTCCGCCTCCTGGTAGAGCTTGACGGTCTCGTCCAGGGTGGCGGCCTTGTCGGCCTTGGCAGCGAGCTCGTCGAACTCCTTGTTGGCGTAGCCGCTGGTGTTACCGGCCGCCTTGGAGCCGTACAGGTCCCTCATGAAGTTCGAGTTGACCGGGTAGTCGAGCACCCAGCCACCGCGGTACATCGACTTGACCTGGTGCTTGTCACGCGCGTTCAGGTCGGCCTGGAAGTCGGGCTTGGAGTCGCCGACGCAGTCGACGCCGGTGGCCTTGCGGATGCTGTTGCAGACCGCGTCCACCCAGGGCTTGTGGTCCTGGTCGGCGTTGAACTGGATCGAGATCTTGTTGCCCGGGACACCGCCACCCTCCTTGATGAGGGCCTTGGCCTTGGCCGGGTCGTAGGTGACCTGCTCCTTGAGCGCACCGGCCTTGTAGCCGATCACGCCGCGGGCGACAAAGCTGTCGGCCGGGGTGCGGGAGCCGTGCAGCACGGTCTTGGTGATCGTGTCACGGTCGATCGCCATGGACAGACCCTGGATGACCTTGGGGTCGATGTCCTTGAACTGCTTGGTGTAGAAGGCCGGGACGATCGACTGGACCGCCGAGTACTCCTCGTCGATCGCGCGCTTGCCCAGGTCGCTCTTGTAGTTCGTGAGCGCGGTGGTCGGGACCTGCTCGATCCAGTCGAGGTTGTTCGAGCGAATGTCCGAGTAGGCGGCGTCGGCGGTGGTGTAGTTCTTGAAGTCGATGCCGCCGTTCTTGGCCTTGTTCGGGCCCTGGTAGCCGTCGAACTTCCGGACCTTGATCATCTTCTTGTGGTCCCAGGAAACGAACTTGTAGGGACCGTTGCCGACCGGCTTCTCACCGAAGCCCTTGGGGTCCTTGAAGAACCCGGTGGGCAGCGGGGTCCACACGTCGTAGCCCAGCTTGTAGGCGAAGTACGAGACCGAGCTGTTGAGCTCGATCTTGAACTCGTTGTCGTTGACGACCTTGAGGCCGGACATCTTGTCGGCCTTGGGCTTGCCCTTCTCCGGGTGGACGTCCTCGTAGCCCTTGATGTCCTGGAACCAGCTCGAGTTGGTCTGGTTGTTCGACACGTTGGCCGACCAGTTCCACGAGTCCACGTAGGACTTTGCGGTCACGGTCTCGCCGTTGTGGAACTTCCAGCCCGGCTTGAGCTTGACGGTCCAGACAGAGGAGTCCTTGTTGGGGGTGACCGACTCCGCGTTGACGTACACCAGCTTGCCGGTGCCCGGCTCGTAGTCCACCAGACCGGCGAAGATCGTCCGCAGCACGCGGCTGCCCTGACTCTCCTTCGCGTTCGCCGGCTGCAGCGGGTTCTGCGGCTCGCTCAGCTGGGCGGTGAGTATCCCGTTCGGGTCCGCCGTCCCCTTGTTCATATCGTTGCTGCCGCTGTCGCTGTCGTTACCACCGCAGGCGGTCGCGGCCAGCGCCACGACCGCCGCCAACGCGACCCACTTGGCGCTCTTGGCACCGCGCATGGGTTTGCCTCCTCAGGAGTCCACTGTCACTACGAGAGGGGGCGCCCGGAGACACGCTGACACCCCTGACAGCGAAAGGGACCGGAACCCCCCAGATGTGCTCGTAGGTCCGCGCTCCCCACAGCGTGTGACCCATTGACCCGAGCTCAATGGACCCCATGATTGAGCACGTCCGGCCCTTAAACCACACCTTATGGGTCTCGCTTTGGTCACAGCATCTACGCGCGGAGCTTCGAAATCCGGACAAAACTGCCCCAGACAGACACACGCGAAACGGACTGTTAACACATCATGCGGAGCCTGGGATCCGATACTCGGACGCTCAGATCCGGATAACCGCTTGACTGGCACCTTCCTGACATGAAAACAGCCCGGACCCCCATGGTGGAAGCGGGGGTCCGGGCCGTTGCCAGCTCACTGACGCACAGGGGAGCGCCTACGCTCCGTGATCGGCTCCGGAGTGCGCATCGGCGCCCGGAGCGGGCCCCGGCGCCCGGAGCCCGGGCGTGAGCGTCAGCGCTTGGCGCGGGCCGCGGTGCGGGCGCGCTCCTTCTGGTCCAGCACCACCTTGCGGATCCGCACCGTCTCCGGCGTCACCTCGACGCACTCGTCGTCGCGGCAGAACTCCAGGGACTGCTCGAGCGAGAGCAGCCGCGGCGGGACCAGGGACTCGGTCACATCCGCGGTGGAGGACCGCATGTTGGTGAGCTTCTTCTCCTTGGTGATGTTGACGTCCATGTCGTCGGAGCGGGAGTTCTCGCCGACGATCATGCCCTCGTACACCTCGGTGCCCGGCGAGGTGAAGAGCACGCCGCGCTCCTGGAGGTTGGTCATCGCGAAGGCGGTCACCGCGCCCGAGCGGTCGGCCACCAGCGACCCGTTGTTGCGGGTCTTCAGCTCGCCGAACCACGGCTCGTGGCCCTCGTGGATGGAGTGCGCGATACCGGTGCCGCGGGTCGCGGTCAGGAACTCGGTACGGAAGCCGATCAGACCGCGGGAGGGGACGATGAACTCCATGCGGACCCAGCCGGAGCCGTGGTTGGACATGTTGTCCATCCGGCCCTTGCGGGTGCCCATGAGCTGGGTGACGGCGCCCATGTGCTCCTCGGGCACATCGATGGTGATGCGCTCGATCGGCTCGTGGAGCTTGCCCTCGATCTCCCGGGTGACCACCTGCGGCTTGCCGACGGTCAGCTCGAAGCCCTCCCGGCGCATGGTCTCCACCAGGATCGCCAGCGCCAGCTCGCCCCGGCCCTGCACCTCCCAGGCGTCCGGGCGGTCGGTGGGCAGCACGCGCAGCGAGACGTTACCGATCAGCTCGCGCTCGAGCCGGTCCTTGACCAGCCGCGCGGTGACCTTCCGGTCCTTCACGGCCGACTTGTCGGCGCCCTTGCCGCCGGGGCCGCGGCCGACCAGCGGGGAGGTGTTGGTGCCGATGGTCATCGAGATCGCGGGCTCGTCGACGGTGATCAGCGGCAGCGCGATCGGGTTCTCCGGGTCGGCCAGGGTCTCGCCGATCATGATGTCCGGGATGCCCGCGACCGCGCAGATGTCACCGGGGCCCGCCACCTCGGCGGGCTTGCGGGTGAGCGCCTCGGTCATCATCAGCTCGGTGATCCGGACGTTGGAGATGGTGCCGTCGCGCTTGATCCACGCGACCGTCTGCCCCTTCTTCAGCTCGCCCTGCTCGACCCGGAGCAGCGCGATCCGGCCGAGGAAGTTGTCCGCGTCCAGGTTGGTGACATGGGCCTGGAGCGGCGCGGCCGCGTCGTACTCCGGCGCCGGGACGGTCTCCAGCAGGGCGGAGAAGAACGGCTGAAGGCTGTCGCTGTCGGCCGGGACGGTGCCGTCCTCCGGCTTGGTCAGCGAGGCCACACCGTCACGGGCGCAGGCGTAGACGATCGGGAACTCGATCTGCTCCTCGGTCGCGTCCAGGTCCAGGAAGAGGTCGTACGCCTCGTTGACGACCTCGTCGATCCGGGAGTCCGGGCGGTCCGTCTTGTTGATGCACAGGATCACCGGCAGCTTGGCCTGGAGCGCCTTGCGCAGCACGAAGCGGGTCTGCGGCAGCGGCCCCTCGGAGGCGTCCACCAGCAGGACCACGGCGTCGACCATGGACAGGCCGCGCTCGACCTCACCGCCGAAGTCGGCGTGGCCGGGGGTGTCGATGATGTTGATGGTGACGGGGTCGCCGCCGTCCGCCGGGTGGTACTTCACGGCGGTGTTCTTCGCGAGAATGGTGATGCCCTTCTCACGCTCCAGGTCGTTGGAGTCCATGACCCGGTCGTCCACCTGCTGGTGGGCGGCGAACGCACCCGCCTGCTTGAGCATGGCGTCGACGAGGGTCGTCTTGCCGTGGTCGACGTGGGCGACGATGGCGACGTTACGAATGTCGTGGCGCGTGGGCATAGAAGCGCGCTTCTCCCGGTTTCGTGGGTGGCGGCGCGCTCCTTGTGCGACGCGCCTTCCGCCGGGCTGATCACGCCTCGGCCTCACCCCCATGGTACGGGGACGGCGCCGAGACGGATGCCGCAGCCCGTTCCCGCCGGTTCTTTCCCCTCCCCGCCCCTTCCCGATACCAGGGGCTTCGCCCCCGGACCCCCGCCGGGGCTCCGCCCCGGACCCCGCTCCTCAAACGCCGGAGGGGCTGGGTTGGCAGTGGCTTCGCCCCTGGTACCCGCGGTCTGGGGCGAAGCCCCACCACGCGGCGGAGCCGCATATCGGCGCTGCGGGAAGGGGCGGAGCCCCGGACCGGGGACTGGGGCAGAGCCCCGGACCGGGGACTGGGGCAGAGCCCCGGACCGGGGACTGGGGCAGAGCCCCGGACCGGGGACTGGGGCAGAGCCCCGGACCGGGGACTGGGGCAGAGCCCCGGACCGGGGACTGGGGCAGAGCCCCGGTTTTGGGAAGGGGCGGGGAGGGGAGCAGCCCGCCGCAGGCGTCAAGATCCGTCGGCCACCCCCTAGCGGCGGAAGCCGATGTCCTGATACCGGGGGTGGCGAAGCCGAAGGCGCCCGCGTTGACCAGGCCCTTGCGCATCGCGATCAGCTGGGGGCGCTGATAGAGCGGAATCGATCCGGCGGCCGCCCAGATCCGGGAGTCGGCGCGGCTGACCAGGGAGCGGGAGGCGCCGCCGTCCAGCTCGGAGAGCGCCTGGTCGAAGAACTGGTCGATCTGGTCGGTGCCCACCCGGGTGTAGTTCTGCTCGACGACCAGGGAGCCGTCGGCGGCGGGCCGCGGCTTGGCGTAGATGGGGCGGCCGTCGGTGGCCGGGTAGGCGGAAGCGGGCCAGGAGTAGAGGGCCAGGTCGTAGTCGCCGGTGGCGATGTGGTCCCGGAAGTAGCTCTCACTCGGGACCTTGGTGATCTCGGTCCGGACGCCGATCTTCTCCAGCATCCGCGCGATGCGCTCGCCGACCGTGCTCAGCGGGGCGGCGGTCCGGTCGTCGGGGAGGACGAAGCGCAGCACCAGCGGCCGTCCCTTCTTCCGTACGACGGCCGCCTCGCCGAGCCGTCCGGACCGCCCGGCGTCACCGGCCGCGGGGCGGCGCCGGAGGGGCGCTCGGTGTTCGTGGCGGAGGCGGTGCCGGAGGCGCTCTGGGACGCGGTGCCGGAGGCGCTGTCGGTGGCCGGGTCCGTGGCGGCGTCCGTGCCGGTGGCGGGGTCCGTGGCGCCGCTGGTGGCCGGGTCCGTGGCGGTGGCGGTCGGGGCGCTGTGCCGCCTGCCCCGGTCGTCCGTCTTTCCGTCGAGCGCCTTCTGCCTATTGGCGTCACCCGCCCGCCAGCCCGCGTCGGCGAGCAGCGACTGCGCGGCGTTGGTGTCCGGGTCGCCGAGGGCGCCGCTGTGATCCTTGTAGCCCGGCTGGCCCGCCATGAGCAGATGGTTGCCGAGCGGCTCGGACGGCAGCCCCATCGGCTTGAGCACCAGCTTCGCCAGGGCCTTCCGGTCGATCGCGCGGGCCACCGCGCGGCGCACCCGCTCATCGGCGAGCGGGCCCTTGGTGCCGTTGAGGGCGAGCTGGGTGTAGGCGGAGTCCAGGGCCTTGCGCAGGGTGAACCTGCTCAGCGCCCGGGTCTGCGACCGGTTCTTGTCGGTGTCCCCGGTGGCCCCTCCCTCGGCTCCGGGTGCCTCCCGGCCGCCGGTGGACGGCTCCGGCGCGCCCGCCTTGCCCGGGGCCGAGGAGCCCTGCCCGGTGCCCGCGGCCTGCTTGTCCGGGGCGGTGGCCCGGATGCGCCGGGCGGTGGCCCGGTCCACCTCGGCCAGGTCAAGCTGCCCGGCGATCAGGGCCTCGTCCCGCTTCTCGGCCGGCACCGCCCGGAAGACCAGCCGGCTCAGCCGCGCCCGATCGCCCCACCAGCGGGGGTTGCGGACCAGGGTGACCGAGCCGTCCGAGACCTCACGCACCATGAAGGGCCCGGCGCCGACCGCGAGCCCCTTGGTGGCCGGTGCGGTGAAGACCGCCGGGTTGCCCATCACGCTCTTCGGGTACAGCGGGGTGAACAGCGAGCGCCAGTCGGTGTACGGCTTGGCGAAGGTGACCTTGACCTCGTGTTCCTTGTCGCCGGGTTCGATCTTGGCGATCCGGTCGTATCCGGCGTTGCGCGCCGTCCCGTACGCCTCGTCGGTGCCGCGCAGCGCCCGCCACTGGGCCTGGAAGTCCTCCGCGCCGATCGGGCGGCCGTCGCTCCACACCGCCTTGGGGTTGAGCTTGTAGACCACGACCTGCTTGGGGTCGGAGGAGGTGACGTCGGCGGCGGTCAGATAGTCGCCGTTGCGCTGGGGCCTGCCCCGGGCGTCGAGGGTGTAGAGGGAGGGCAGCACGGCGCCGGCGATCCGCTGGGTGCCCGTGTCCGCGGTCTTCTGAAACGCGTTGAGGGTGGTGGGTGCCGTGTCCAGGGCCCAGCGCAGAGTGCCGGTGCCGGAGGTCGCAGTGCGCGGCGCGGAGGCGATGTCCCAGGCGGCGGGCGGCGGCGGGCCGTCGTCGTCCGAGCTGCAGCCGGCTAGTACGGGCAGCGGCAGCATCACCCCCGTGGCGAGCAGCATGGCGCGGCGGCGCTTGGTGAGGGGCATGGCTCGTACCTCCGCAGGGTGACGGATATATGCGCATTTGGCATAGTGTGACGCTGATCGCATATACTCCTCACTCAAAGCGACGGTTCATGGGACAGCACGCCGAGAAGGCCATGGAGACGGCCATGAGGGGAAAGGATCACCCGACCGGATCAATGCGGCGGGCGCGCACTCCGGCGCGCGGCGGCGGAATCGCGCCGGTGGCGCCGCCAATCGCGACAGATCCCTTCACAACCACGACCGTGGCGCGTAACACTCGCTGTCGCATGAGCGTCGCCAACCGCAACCGCGGAAGTGAGGGCAAGTCATGTCCTTGAACGACGACTTGACGGCCGTCCAGCGCTGTCTCGATGAGCTGGTCCGTTCTGTCACCCGGCTCGAGCAGCGGGTGGGCACCGACGGGCTGGAGATACGCCGGGTCCGCACCGACGCGGACCACCTCCGCGAGAGCCTCGCCCTCCTGCGCGAGACCGCTCCCGAGGAGCGATCACGCCCCGAGATAATTCCGGTCCCCGACGGGCCGTACAACAGTGCGCTGTGGTTGGACGTCGACGACGAGGGCCTCGGCGCGCGCGATCGCCACGCGCCCTAGGGACGGCCCGGCGCGCCTCCCGTCGTCGGGGCGCCCCCCATCGTCCCCCCATACCACTCCACCGCGGAGTTCCCCTTGGCCACAGGTACCGACCCCCAAGCCACCACACCCCCGCCCGCAGGCGGCGGGACGGCCCCGCACGGCGTGCACGGCGCCTCGCGCGCCGCCATCCCCGCACGCCATCTGCGCAACGACCGCTGGTGGCTCTCCCCGGCGATCACCGCCGCCGGGCTGTTCGCGTTCATCGTCTACTCCACCTGGCGCGCCTTCGCCGGGGACGACTACTACGCAGAGCCGTATGTCTCCCCCTTCTACTCGCCGTGCATCGCCCAGAACTGCGTGCCCATGAAGGGCGGCGCCAACTGGGAGATCTTCGGCGCGTGGTGGGGGCTGTCCCCCGCACTGCTGATCCTGATCTTCCCGCTGGGGTTCCGGCTCACCTGCTACTACTACCGCAAGGCGTATTACCGGGGCTTCTGGGCCTCGCCGCCCGCCTGCGCCGTCGCCGAGCCGCGCGCCAAGTACACCGGCGAGACCCGTTTCCCGCTGGTCCTGCAGAACATCCACCGCTACTTCTTCTACTTCGCGGTGATCGTCGCGGGGATCCTCACCTATGACACCGTGCTCGGCTTCCGGGACGAACACGGGCGCTGGGGCCATATGGGCCTGGGCACCCTGGTACTGCTCGCCAACATCGCGCTGATCTGGGCGTACACCCTCTCCTGCCACTCCTGCCGCCATATCGTCGGCGGCCGGATGAAGCACTTCTCCCGGCACCCGGTGCGCTATCGGCTCTGGGGCTGGGTGAGCGGGCTCAACGCCCGCCATATGCAGCTGGCCTGGGCCTCTCTCATCAGCGTCGCCGCCGCGGACTTCTATGTCTATCTGGTGGCGAGCGGTGCCTTCGACGATCCCCGCTTTTTCTAGGAGAGGTGCTCATCGATGACGCAAGTCGAGCGGCAGGCGTGGGACGTGGTCGTGATCGGCGCGGGCGGCGCCGGGCTGCGTGCCGCGATCGAGGCCCGCGAGCAGGGCATGCGCTGCGCCGTCATCTGCAAGTCGCTGTTCGGCAAGGCCCATACGGTGATGGCCGAGGGCGGCATCGCCGCCAGCATGGGCAATGTCAACGAGCGCGACAACTGGCAGGTGCACTTCCGCGACACCATGCGCGGGGGCAAGTTCCTCAACCACTGGCGGATGGCCGAGCTGCACGCCCAGGAGGCCCCGGACCGGGTCTGGGAGCTGGAGACCTGGGGCGCGCTCTTCGACCGCACCCCCGAGGGCAAGATCTCCCAGCGGAACTTCGGCGGCCATGAGTACCCCCGCCTCGCCCATGTCGGGGACCGCACCGGCCTGGAGCTGATCCGCACCCTCCAGCAGAAGATCGTCTCCCTGCAGCAGGAGGACAAGGCCGCCACCGGCGACTACGAGTCCCGGCTGAAGGTCTTCCAGGAGTGCACGGTCACCCGGATCGTCAAGGACGGCGACCGGGTCGCCGGTGTCTTCGGCTACGAGCGCGAGTCGGGGCGTTTCTTCACGCTGGAGGCCCCGGCGGTGGTGCTGGCCACCGGCGGTATCGGCAAGTCCTTCAAGGTGACCTCCAACTCCTGGGAGTACACCGGCGACGGCCACGCGCTGGCGCTGCTCGCGGGCGCCCCGCTGATCAACATGGAGTTCGTGCAGTTCCATCCGACCGGTATGGTCTGGCCGCCCTCGGTGAAGGGGATCCTGGTCACCGAGTCGGTGCGGGGCGACGGCGGGGTGCTGCGCAACAGCGAGGGCAAGCGGTTCATGTTCGACTACATCCCGGACGTCTTCAAGGAGAAGTACGCCCAGTCCGAGGGTGAGGCCGACCGCTGGTATGAGGATCCGGACAACAACCGCCGCCCGCCCGAGCTGCTCCCCCGCGACGAGGTGGCCCGCGCCATCAACGCCGAGGTGAAGGCGGGCCGGGGCTCCCCGCACGGCGGGGTCTTCCTCGATGTGTCCACCCGGATGCCCGCCGAGGTCATCAAGCGGCGGCTGCCCTCCATGCACCACCAGTTCAAGGAGCTCGCGGACGTCGACATCACCGCCGAGCCCATGGAGGTGGGCCCGACCTGTCACTACGTGATGGGCGGGGTGGACGTCGACCCGGACACCGCGGCCGCGACCGGTGTGCCCGGTCTCTTCGCCGCCGGCGAGGTCGCGGGCGGGATGCACGGCTCCAACCGGCTCGGCGGCAACTCCCTCTCCGATCTGCTGGTCTTCGGGCGCCGCGCCGGGCTCCACGCGGCCCGCTATGCCCAGGAGACCGCGGCCTCGGGCACCCGTCCGGTGCCGGACGAGACCCAGCTGGACCTGGCGGCCGCCGAGGCGCTGCGCCCGTTCAGCGCCGAGGCCGGTGAGCCGGACGAGAGCGCGGGTCCTGCCGGGCCGCCGGAGAACCCGTACACCCTCCACCAGGAGCTCCAGCAGTCGATGAACGACCTGGTGGGGATCATCCGCAAGGCCGGGGAGATGGAGGAGGCGCTGCACCGGCTGGCCAGTCTGCGGGTCCGGGCGCGCCGCGCCGGGGTCGAGGGCCACCGGCAGTTCAACCCCGGCTGGCATCTGGCGATCGATCTGCGCAACATGCTGCTGGTCAGCGAGTGCGTGGCCCGTGCCGCGCTGGAGCGGACCGAGAGCCGTGGCGGGCACACCCGCGACGACTGCCCGGAGATGGACCGCGGATGGCGGCGGCTCAATCTGGTCTGCCGGCTCTCCGACCCGTCGGGCGGGCTGGCGGCGCCCGACACCGGACACGGCCAGATCCGGCTGGAGCGGCGCGAGATGCCGCCCATCCGGCCCGATCTGCTGAACCTGTTCGAGAAGGACGAGCTGGTGAAGTACCTGACGGACGAGGAGCTGACCCAGTGAGTGCGTACGAGGCCCACTTCCGGGTGTGGCGGGGCGACCAGGACGGCGGCGGTCTGAAGGACTTCCACGTCGAGGTCAACGAGGGCGAGGTCGTCCTCGACATCGTCCACCGGCTGCAGGCGACCCAGGCCCCCGATCTGGCGGTCCGCTGGAACTGCAAGGCGGGCAAATGCGGTTCGTGCAGCGCGGAGGTCAACGGCCGCCCCCGGCTGCTGTGCATGACCCGGATGTCGGTGTTCGACCGGGCCGAGACGATCACCATCACCCCGCTGCGGGCCTTCCCGGTGGTGCGGGATCTGGTGACGGACGTGTCGTACAACTACACCAAGGCCCGCGAGGTGCCGTCCTTCGTGCCCCCGGAGGGGGTGGCGCCGGGCGAGTACCGGATGTGGCAGGAGGACGTGGGGCGGTCGCAGGAGTTCCGCAAATGCATCGAATGCTTCCTGTGCCAGGACACCTGCCATGTGGTGCGGGACTTCGAGGAGAACAAGGAGGCGTTCGCCGGGCCGCGGTTCCTGATGCGGGTCGCCGAGCTGGACATGCATCCGCTGGACGCGGCGGCCGAGACCGGGCTGGACCGCAAGCGCACCGCCCAGGAGGAGCACGGACTGGGCTACTGCAACATCACCAAGTGCTGTACGGAGGTCTGCCCCGAGCAGATCAAGATCACCGACAATGCGCTGATCCCGCTCAAGGAGCGGGCGGTGGACCGTAAGTACGATCCGCTGGTCTGGCTCGGCAACAAGATCCGGCGCCGGGGGCAGTAGCGCTCCCCCTCGTGTCGCGGGCCCGCCGATGGCGGGCCCGCTGCCGTTAGGGCCGCCGCTGTTAGGGCCCGCCGCCGTACCGGCCGTGGCCCGCCGCCGTCACCAGAGGCTGAGCAGCGCCTCCACCGAGTCCGGCCCCGAGGACTGGCCGTCCGGCAGGGCCAGCTCGAACCAGACGGTCTTGCCGAGCGGGGTCCGCCGGCTGCCCCAGCCCGCGCTGAGCAGCCCGACCAGCTGCAGCCCGCGCCCGCCCTCGTCGGTGTCCCGGGCGCGCCGCCGCCGGGGCTGGACCAGACCGCCGTCCCAGACCTCGCAGACCAGCGTGCGGTCCAGCAGCAGCCGCAGCCTGATCTCGCCCTCGCCGTACCGCAGGGCGTTGGTCACCAGCTCGCTGACCAACAGCTCGGTGGTGTCCACCAGACCGTCCAGGCCCCAGGACTCGAGCTGCTCCCGGGCCAGTTCGCGGGCCCGGCCCACGGACTGCGGGGCGCTGGGAAGGTGCCAGTCGCCGACCGACTCGGCCGACAGGCCCTGCATCCGGGCCATCAGCAGGGCGATGTCGTCCTCGCCGTGGTGGGTGTCGAGGGTGCTCAGGACGTGGTCGCAGACGTCCTCGAGGGATCCGGCCGCGGCGTTTCCGCCGTCGGCGCCGTCGGGGGTGTCGAGGGCCGCGCGCAGGGCCTGGAGCCCCTCGTCGAGGGTGTGGTCGCGGGACTCGACCAGACCGTCCGTGTAGAGGGCCAGCAGCGCGCCGTCGGGCAGCTCGACCTCGATCTCCTCGAACGGCTCGCCGCCGACGCCCAGCGGCATGCCGGGCGGAACCTCCATCAGCAGGGCGTGCTCACCCGGTTCCACCAGGACGGGGGCGGATGTCCGGCGTTGGCGAAGGTACAGCGGCGGGTGACCGGGTCGTAGACGGCGTAGACGCAGGTGGCGAGGTAGACCTCGGTCAGGTCGGAGGAGTCCTCGGCGGCCTGGCCGCCGCGGGCGAGGGCGCGCGATCCCGGCCGCGCGCCGGCGTGCGAGCCGCCCGGTGTGCCGAGGCCGAGGGCGATCTCGTCCAGCGCGGAGAGCACCTCGGCGGGCTCCAGGTCGAGCAGGGCGAGGGTGCGTACGGCGGTGCGCAGTTCGCCCATGGCCACGGCGGCGCGCAGCCCCCGCCCCATCACGTCGCCGACCACCAGCGCGGTGCGGTGCCCGGGCAGCTCGATCACGTCGAACCAGTCGCCGCCCACCTCGGTCGCCGCGTTTCCCGGCAGATAGCGGCAGGCGATGTCGAGCCCGGCGGCCTCCGGGTCGCCGGGCGGGAGCAGGCTGCGCTGGAGTATCAGCGCGCGTTCATGTTCTCTGCGGTACAACCGGGCGTTGTCGATGCTGACGGCGGCGCGGGCGGCCAGCTCGACGGCGAGCGCGCGGTCCCGTTCGCCGAAGGGCTCGCTGCCTTTGGTCCGGGAGAACTGGGCGAGGCCCACGACGGTGTCACGGGCGACCATCGGCACCACGAGGGTGGACTGCAACATGGCGCCGAGCTCCAGGTTCTCGCTGCCGTCCCGGCCGGGGACGACCCGCACCTGGGCGGTGCGCAGGGCATGGGCGCACAGGGAGTTGAAGGGGTAGCGGTGGACCTCGCCGACCTGGATGGGCTTGGGGTCCTCGGCGGTGTTGACGCGGCAGATGTCGCCGAAGGCGACCGGGCCGTCGGAGACCGCGCTGGCGAAGGCGACGCGGCGCAACTCGGCGCTGCCGTCGGCGAGCCCGGGCGGGGTCTCGTCGCCGGAGAGCAGCCCCTGGTAGAGGTCGACGGAGGCCAGGTCGCAGAACTGCGGCACGGCCACGTCCAGCAGCTCCCGGGCGGTGGTCTCCAGATCGAGCGAGGTGCCTATTCGGGCCCCGGCCTCGTTCAGCAGCGCCAGATTGCGCCGTACGCCCGCGGCCTCCTGTTCGGCGCGGCGGCGGCCGGTGACGTCCGTGGCCAGTCCGGCGATGCCGATGGGACGGCCGGAGCCGCTGTGCAGCCGGTAGAGCGAGACTGACCAGCGGCGGCGGTCGGTGCTGCCCGGAGTCTGGCCCATGAGCGGCATATCGGTCAGCGCCTGCCCGGAGTCCAGGACCTGGCGCAGGGCGGCGGCCAGCCGGTCGGCCTCGCCGCGCGGCAGCAGATCGTGCGGGGTCACCCCGCGGTATTCCTCGGTGGGGCGGCCGAAAACCTTCGCAAAACGCTCATTGACCCGGAGCATCCGCAGGTCGGTCCCGAAGAGGAAGAAACCGAGCGGAGATTGACCGAAAACGGCCTGTGAAGAAGCAAGATCCGTTTCCAGCCCGCGCAGCGCGCTGACGTCCACCGCGATACAGAGCGCGGACCGCTTCCCGTTCTCATCCTGAGCGGGCATCACATAGACCTCGGCGATGCCGTGTCCGCTCGGCGACTGGGGGCTACGGTAGGGGACCAGCCCGGTCCACTCCCGGCCGTCCAGGATGTCGGCGACCGCGCGATGGCCGGTCTCCTGGTACTCGGGCGGTACGAACGCCTCCACCGGATCCTTGCCGATGGCCTGGTGCGCCGTCAGCCCCAACAACTCCGCGGCCCGTTCGCTCCACTGCGCGATCCGGCCGTCGGACCCCAGTGCGAAGGAAGCCACCTGGATGTAGTCATAGATCGAGCCGGGCGGGCTGCTCTGCCACACCGCCGACATCGAGGACATGGGCGACATGTCCGGCAGCGAAGACCCTTGTGACGCCGGCGACACCTGCGAACCAACCGTCTCCTCGGGCATATCAGCCCCCGCTGGCTTCTCGCTCATGCGCCCGTCCCCTCCGGCTCAGGTGCTCCGACCGGCTCCAGATAGCCGAGTATCCAGCACTTCGGCCATCCCGAGTACGGTCTTCACGATCACAGCACTATCTCAGCCCGCCATCGGTTTCCGTCCCGGCTTTTGGTGAAGCGCTCATGATCAGCGCTCCCCCTCACTCCTAACCAGGTGGAGGCGGCTCGAACCCCATGGATTCTCCCTGTACGAGACCTCGAACGGGCCGCGCGCGGGACGGTCTCAGGGGGTGCGCGGAGGGGCACCCTCGGTGCCCTGCGCGGCGCCCTGCCCGGCGCCTCGCCCGGCACCCCGCTTGGCGCCCTGCCCGGCCCCCTCCGCCGCGCGCAGTCGGCGGACCGCCTCGGCCACCGCGGGACGGTCCTCGTCCAGCCAGTCGACCTCGTCCACCCGGTCCGGGGGGAGCCAGCGCAGCTCGTCGTGGTCCTCCAGCGGGCGCGGCTCGCCGGAGCGCAGGGCCGCGGTCCACACCCGCAGCACATAGCCGGGCTTCAAGGGCCACTCCCCCGGCAGCGGTTCGAGCGGCTCGACCTCGACCCCGAGCTCCTCGCGCAGTTCGCGGACGAGCGTCTGCGGCGGTGTCTCCCCGGGCTCGGCCTTGCCGCCGGGCAGCTCCCAGCGGCCCGCGAGCTCGGGCGGGGCGCTGCGCCGCGCGGCCAGCAGCCGCCCCCGTCGAACACCGCTCCACCCACCACCACACGCACGCTCATGCGCCGCACCTTAGCCTGCCTGGCCTGCGCCGATACACACCAGGGCCCCGGGGCGGACGCCCCGGGGCCTGGGAAGATGTGCGTATTTCCGCGGGCGGGCCCGCTTCTTGTCGGCCCAGCCGATTCCTGCGGCCCAGCCGATTCCCGCGGCCTGGCTGATTCCTGCGGTCTAGCCGGACTGACGGGACGCGGCGGTCCGCTCGACCACGTACAACTGCTCCTGGCCCTGGCCCTCCAGACGGTCGGCCACCTCCTGGGCCTCCGTCCTCGTGGCGTAGCGCCCGACGCGGTAGCGGTTGCCATTGGTGTCCTGGCGGATCACGAGCCAGGGCAGCACAGCGTTCCCGTCACTCATCTCCCCGCCCTCTCCGCTGTGGCACGCCCGGGCGTACGCCCCCGCGACACCATGAAGGAAATCCCGATCCGCATATGCCCGAGCCTACGCCCTACCTTCACGCAGCGGATACGAGTTCTTACAACGAGGCACTCATCCGGCCATGTCGCAGACGTATCTCTCAGACGCGCGCGTCGGCCTTCGCCCGCTCGTCGTCCTCGCTGTCCGCACCGGCCGGGGCGGTGCCCAGCTCGCGCTCGGCCTCCAGCAGCGTCGGATTGCGCCATGCGCTGCGTACGCCCCAGACGTAGAAGGCCAGCCCGATCAGGGCGACGACCAGGATGTCCCAGCCGCCCGGCAGATAGCCGCGGCCGCCGAACTCCTTGCCGCCGGCCCACGACACCGCCGCCATGACCAGCAGATACGTGACCATCCAGGCACCGGCGGCCAGATGCGGCCGAAGCTGCGCCCACGGCTTGCGCAGCTCGTACCAGGCCCAGATCGGCAGCCCGATCGCCATGATGAAGATGACCTTGCCGGTGAGCGGCCAGCGGGCCCAGTACAGCACCAGCGAGCCGAAGACCATCGCGATCGGCGCGATCACCGGCATCGCGCGCAGCTGCACCGGGCGCGGCAGGTCCGGGGAGAGGCGGCGCAGCGACATCACGGCGACCGGACCGGTGATGTACGAGATCACGGTCGCGACGGAGACGATCTCGGCCAGCGAGCCCCAGCCGCGGAAGACCGCGAGGAAGATGAAGGCGATCACCAGGTTGAGCAGCAGCGCCGGGCGCGGAATGCCGGTCTTGGGGTCGACCTTGCCGAAGATCCCCGGCAGATGGCCGTTCTCCTGGACGCCCTGGATCATGCGGGAGGTGGTGGCCGCATAGATCATGCCGGTGCCGGACGGGGAGACGAAGGCGTCGGCGTACAGCAGCATCGCCAGCCAGTTCAGGCCCCAGGCCAGGGAGAGATCGGCGAGCGGGGAGTTGAAAGAGAGCCCGGACCAGCCGCCGTGCGCCAGATCGGCGGCGGGGACGGCGGTCAGGAAGGCGATCTGCAGCGCGACGTAGATCACCAGCGAGATGAGGATCGAGCTGATGACGGCCTTGGGCAGCGACTTCCCGGGGTTACGGGCCTCACCGGCCATGTTGAGCGGCGACTGGAAGCCGTTGTAGGCCCAGACGATGCCGGAGACGGCGACCGCGGTGAATACGGAGCTCCAGCCATTGGGGGTGAAGCCGCCGTGGTCGGTGACATTGCCGGTGTCGAAGTGCGACAGCAGCAGGGCCCCGGCCGTCAGGGTCGGCACGACCACCTTGAAGACGGTGATCGCGGTGTTGGTCTTCGCGAAGAGGGTGATCGCGAACCAGTTGAGGAAGAAGTAGAAGAGCAGCAGCACGGACGCGAGGGCGACACCGCTGCCGGTCAGCTCCTTCCCGTCGTACAGCGCCTTGGCCCAGCCGAAGTCCCAGGAGCTCATGTACTGCACGGAGGCGGTGGCCTCACCGGGGATCACGGAGACGATGGCGATCCAGTTGGCCCAGGCGGCCAGATATCCGGCCAGGGAGCCGTGGGAGTACTGCCCGTACCGGACCATGCCGCCGGCCTTGGGGAACATCGAACCCAGCTCGGAATAGGTCAGGGCGATGGTCAGGGCGACGGCGGCACCGATCACCCAGGCCAGGATGGCGGCGGGCCCGGCCAGCGCGGCGGCGCGCTCGGCGCCGAAGAGCCAGCCGGAACCGATGATCGACCCAAGCCCCACGGCGGTGAGGGCCACTGGTCCGAGTGACCTTCGATAATGCGAGTGGGAACCCTGCTCCGTGCTCAACGTTCCTGGCACTCCCTTCGCCCCCCGACGACCGGACACAAACCGGTCCATCGTAAGAGCGAAATGGATGATCGCCTTCCAGTAACCCCTTTCACCTGCGCTGATGTGAGTTTTGCAACAGCGGACGCTGGAACCGGGCTCGGGTGCTGGGGGCGGAAACCGGGCTCAGGCGCCGTGAGCGAGAACCGGGCTCAGGCGCCCGTGGCTGGACCCGGGCTCAGGGGCAGTGGGCGGGGGCAGGGTCCGCGGTCAGGTGCCGGAGACGCCGACCACCGCACGGGCCGAACGAAGCATCACTTCACCGGCAGCCGATAGGCGACCCGATAGCGCTCGGCGAGCACCACCACATCGGCGGTCTCGACCGGACGGCCGCCCGCGAAGTACGTACGCGAGGTGACCAGCACCCAGTGCCCCGGCACCCCGCCGAGCGCCAGCACCTCCTCGGCCCGTCCGGGGCGCGCGCCGACCTCCTCCGCCATGTTGTCCACCACCAGGTCGAGGGCGGCCATCCGGTCGACGACCCCGCGCCCGGCCAGGGGCCCCTCCTCGGGCAGCATCACGGGCGTACGACCGGTGACGGCAAGCGGCTCCCAGGAGGTGGAGAGCATGACCGCCTCACCCTGCGACTGGAACACATAGCGGGTGCGCATCACCCGCTCCCCCACATCGATCCCCAGCCGCCCGGCGATCTCCGCCCCGGCCTCATCCTGCTCACTGTGAGCGTCCCAGCTCCCGATGACCCGCTCATCGGCCTGCTCCTGCCGGAACGGCGTGGCTTCCCCAGCGGTATGAAACCCACCTCGGACGACCCGCCGCGGCACAGGCTGGGCCCGCACATACGTCCCCGACCCCGACCGCCCCTCGACCAGCCCCTCGGCCATCAGCACCTTGCGAGCCTCGAGGGCGACGGTGTCCGAGACCCCGTACTCCTCCCGGATCCTGGCCTGAGAGGGGAGACGCGCATGCGGTGGCAGCTCACCCCCGGCGATCTTCTTCCGCAGATCGTCGGCGACGCGGAGGTATGCGGGCTGGTCACCAAAGGCCACGTGCACTCCCTGGGTTGACAGTCGGCAACAGCTTGACAACTCAGCGTTGTCGATTGCAACTCAAGGCCATAGCTTCACTAGAAGTGGTGAACTGCAGCTCAGAGACGTTTAACTCGCTCAAGGCCCGCTGAGCTGCCCAACCCCGGCCCCCGCCCGCCCTTTGCGACCGCGACGCGCTGTCGCCCCGTCAGCTCACGCTCTTCTCGATCGCCTCGAAGATGTCCGCGTCCGTCTCCTTCTGCCAATCGGGGAGATCGGCCCAATCGGCCACGTACCCGGGCTTCGGGTCCTCGAAGTGCCGGTACATCTGCGCGATCCAGCACGTCGCGACGAAGCGCCCCTTCTGCTCACGCGTCAGGCGCGAGCCATGCCCACCACTCAGGTCGAGGAACTGCCACACCTGTGCACAGACCGCCCCGGCGGCCTCGCGCTCCCACTGCGGCGTGTTCTCCCAGGGCGTCACATAGCCGGGCTTGGGCTCACCGGGGAAGTGCCGGCGCACGCCCGCGATCCACGCCTCACGGAACAGCCGCGCACCTTCGGTCTGCGACATACCCATCCCCTCCATCACGTCACACTCAGTGCCTTGATCTCGGCGTCCAGCTCTGCGATGCGCCTATCACGAGCGAGTGGGCCGAACTCCGAACGCAGGGCTTGGAGTCTACGGGCGACATAGCCGGAGGAGGATTCACGCGCCAGGTGGAGCGCCTCGCGGGCGTACGTGACCACCTGCTCCGGGTCCTTGCGCTTGACTCCGACGGCGGCCAGGTTCGCGAGCACGACACCTCGGCGCCGAAAGGATTGGCCCTCCGCGAGGGCCTCTTGTGCGAGGGCGCTCCGAAGTGTCCGCTCAACAAGGTCGAGCCGCCCGAGCTGTACGTAACGAGCACCACGCTCCTCTCCGAGTCGAGAGCCGTCGAAACGAAGCCAGCCCCCGTTCTGCGCTGGTCCGGTCAAGTCCTCGACCTGCTCTGCCTTGTCGAGGGCACGTTCACACGCCGTCAAATCACCAAGTCCGGCATACGCCTCCGCTTGTACCGCAGCGACCCAGTGCCGTGTCGAGAGCGAACTATCACCCCGCCGAGCAATGCGTCCGGCTACCAACAGCGTGTCGGCAGCCTCCCGGTAGCGACCTTCGTACACATCAACGTATGCGTGTCGGGTAAGGGCGCATGCCCAGAGGTCAAGGGCGCCCGCGTCCTTACTGGCCGACGCCGCCAACGTGTACGAGGCCGCGGCATCGGTGTACCGGTTGCTGTCGAAAGCCAGCTCGCCCGCAAGCTGAAAAAGGTCGCCCGCCGCACCGCACAAGGCCCGTGTCTCCTTCTCCGAGCGGCCGCCCAGGGCCTTCGTGAGCCCCGTGAGCTGATCGCGAACGATTGGGTGGACGGATCCCTTGGCACGGGCAAGCTGATACACCTGCCATAGGTGGCCATTCATACGGAGGAAGTCTTCGGAAGCTCGACGGTGCACCCCTTCCGCGAGAGCTTCCGATTCCTCTGCGGAGAGGGCAGTCAAGGCCCCGGCAACTGTAATTATGCGGAAAAACTCGCGCCGAATCATGTCGTCGATATCCCCTGAGCCATAGCTGTCCCTTAAAGACGACCCTGCGGACTCCGGGAGCGTTTCTGTGGGCCTGGTTACCAGGGCGTCTAATTCAGCAAGGTCGAATTGCAAAGCCGCTGCGTACTTTTGGCGCAACGACGGTTGGATCTCGGTTTTACCGCTCTCCCAACGGCCAACCGTGGTGCGGTCGACACCGAGCACATGAGCAAGCCCTTCTTGACTGTAGCCCAGCGCTTTCCGCCGCTCAGCGAGTCCCACGACACCTCCCTACCCCACCCCGTGGACCGCCACTCGGTGGTCCCGCACGCCGTGCACGCTTCTGCATCGAGCCTGCCGCATGGATGCCGTGGAGCGCACCGGCGCGGAGCGGTTCTCTTGACGTTGTCAGCATCACCAACCGGCGCGAACCATCACGGGATGCGGTCGTGATGGCGAAAGGCCAGATCGCTCGGCCTCAACGTCATGGGCTGAGTGGTCCACCGTCCCGGAGGCACCCCAGTGAGCACGACTGCCACAAGAGCCAACACAATCGGCACCCCCCGCTACAGCGAGACATACCGCTGCGAGGAGGAGTCCTCACGCCGAGCCCGGCAATTGGTGATGGCAGCTCTCCACGCATGGGGCCTCGACACGCTCGCGGAGAACGCCGCCTTGATTACCGCAGAGCTCGTCGCCAACGCGGTGCGGCACAGCGAAAGCCGCATGCTGCGCGTCAGCGTCGCAAGACCTCGCGAAGGGCTCGTCCGTGTCGCCGTTGCGGACAAGTCCCGTCAGCTGCCCGTCGTGAGAGACCCCACCCCGGAGGAGTCGTCCGGCCGGGGGTTACTCCTCGTATCCGTCCTGGCCAGCCGCTGGAACACCGACCTGCGGCGCTGGGGCAAGGTCGTCTGGGCCGAACTCGGCACCGATGAGAAACGGCGTGACGGCTCGACATGAACCACCTCCTCGGAACCACCTCCCACATCAACGAACGACGAGAGGGGCCATGACGTATGGCAACGGTCATCGATACAACGATTGCGAAGAAGAGCACCACTCAATTCCTGTGGCTGGACCTGACGCGCAAATGCCAACTCGCCTGCGGCCACTGCTTCAACAGCTCGGGCCCGGACGGAACGCACGGCACCATGACGCGTGAGGACTGGTTCACCGTTCTCGACCAGGGGCCGGGTGTGGCGTACGCCGTGTGCAGTTGATCGGAGGCGAGCCGACGATGCACCCGGACGGTCCGGCCATCGTCGAACGGGCGCTGTCCCTGGGCCTCGGCGTCGAGGTCTACAGCAATCTCGTGCACGTCTCGGACAAGTGGTGGGAACTGCTCGGGCGCGAGGGAGTCTCCGTGGCAACGTCGTACTACTCGGATCGGGCCGTTGAGCACAATGCGATGACCGGACGCTCCAGCCACACCCGCACCCTGACCAACATCAAGAACGCCTTACGGCTCGGTATTTCCCTGCGTGTCGGGATCGTCGCTGCCTCCGAGGTACAGCGTGTCGAGGCGGCGCGGCGGGAGCTCGAAGCTCTCGGGGTGAAGCGCGTCGGCCTGGATCACGTGCGCCCCTTCGGGAGGGGAGCGCACGGGCGGGTCCCAGAGCCCTCCGGCCTGTGCGGACGATGCGGCATCGGCAAGGCTTCCGTCGGCCCGGACGGCAACGTGTCCCCGTGCGTATTCTCCGCCGGCACAATGGGCGTCGGAGACGTCCGGCGCTCCCCACTGGCCGCTATTCTCAGCGGTCCCGTCATGGCCGAAGCACGCGCGTCCATTCGTGGCGCGGTCGCGAAAGGTGAGGACGAGGACGATGACGAATGCGACCCCGTGGGAGACGGGGAATGCTCCCCCGGTTATCCGAGCAGCTCATGCAGCCCGAGGAACTGATGGACAACGGCTCGCCCCATACTGAAGCGCTGTGGGCGCTGGTGCGCCCACACACCGGCGAACGATACGAGGTCCAACCCACCTCGCGGGGAAACGGCTCGGACGTCACCGCCATCGTCAGGTGTGAACACGGCCCGGTCTTCGTCAAAGCGTGCCGCAACCAGTCACGTGGCCGACGCGCCTCCATGGTCCGGGAGCGACTGGTCAATCCCTTGGTACGGGCCGTCTCGCCGAAGCTGTGGTGGTACGCCGAGGACGAGGAGTGGACCGCACTCGGCTTCGAGGTCCTGGAAGGACGATCGTCGGACTTCACACCGGACTCCCCCGACCTTCCTGCGGTGGTCGACCTCCTCGACCGGATCGGGGGCCTCCGACTGCCGGCTCAGGCATACGACTGGTCGGAGACCCGCTGGAACCGGTTCGCCGGCGAGGGGACGCCAAGCTGTTCGAAGGCGAGACGCTTCTCTTCACCGACGTCAACCCGGACAACTTCGTGATCGGGAAAGAGCGAGCCTGGGCGGTGGACTGGTCGTGGCCCACCCGCGGGGCTGGATTCATCGACCCCGCGTGCCTCGTCGTGCAGCTCATCGCGGCCGGACACTCCGCCAAGGAGGCCGAGGGATGGGCGTCTGGGTGCAAGGCGTGGATGAACGCGGACGCAGCCGCCATCGACGCTTTCGCCGCGGCCACCCTCCATATGAGCGAGTCACATGCGGACCGGCACCCCGACGCGGCCTGGTTGGCGGACATGGCCGACGCAGCACGGGCGTGGGCTGCCCACCGCGGTGTGTCCGAGAGGTCACGCTGATCGTGGGGGCGGCGCGGGGCCGGTCCTGATGTCCGCCGGGCGGCCCTGGATCTCCGCCGGGCGGGCCCCGGCGGCCGTTACTCTCCTGACAGCAGCCGCCGAAGCGTAGGGACCGCGATGGACGACGAACCGCTCGCCTCGGAGCCCCACCGCGTGGCGCCCAGGCCCGTTCGCCGCATCTCGCGGGTGCTGCCCGGCGTGCTGCTCCTGGCGCTGTGCGTCGCGGGCTGCACCGGTGGCTCCGGGGCGCAGGGCGCGGCCGGGGCGTCCCGTGCCGGAGCCGGTACCGCGGGGGTCGGCGACGCGCTCTTCCCCCGGCTCGGCAACGGCGGCTACGACGTGCGGAGCTACCGTCTGGCCCTCGACTACACACCCGGCACCCGCCACCTGCGGGGCACCGCCCGGATCACCTCCCACGCGGACCAGGCCCTGCGCTCCTTCCACCTCGACCTCGCCGGGCTGGCGGTGCGGAAGGCCACGGTGAACGACCGCCCCGCCAAGGCCACCCGCAGCGGCACCGAGCTGATCCTCACCCCCGCATCGGCCCTCCCCAAGGGCCGCACCTTCACGGCCACCGTCGTCTACGACGGCAAGCCGAAGACCCTCACCGGCGAGGACACCGGGAAGGAGGGATGGATCCGCACCGACGACGGCGCCGTGGCGCTCGGCGAGCCGACCGGCTCGATGACCTGGTTCCCCGGCAACCACCACCCCTCCGACAAGGCCGCCTACGACATCGCCGTCACCGTTCCCGAGGGCTACACCGCCGTCTCCAACGGTGAGCTGAAGGGCCGGCAGACCCGCGACCGCCGCACCACCTTCCGGTGGCACATGGGCGAACCCATGGCGAGCTATCTGGCCACCGTCGCCATCGGCCGCTTCGGCGTCCGCACCACGGCCACCGGCAAGGGCCTGCCCGTCTACGTCGCCGTCGACCCCACCGAGGCCGAACGCGCCAAGAACATCACCGCCCAGGTCGACGACGTCATCACCTGGGAGACCCGCACCTTCGGCCCGTACCCCTTCCCCTCCACCGGCGCCGTCGTCGACCACCTCCCCGGCCTCGGCTACGCCCTGGAGACCCAGACCAAGCCGTACTTCGACACGGCCCCGGACAAGACGCTCGTCGTGCACGAGCTCGCCCACCAGTGGTTCGGCGATTCGGTCACCCCCCGGGTCTGGAAGGACATGTGGCTCAACGAGGGCTTCGCGACCTACGCCGAGTGGCTGTGGGAGGAGGACCACGACGGCCGCACCGCCCAGCAGATCTTCGACGACTTCTACGACGGCACCGACGACGAGAGCGAGGGCATCTGGGACTTCCCACCCGCCGACCCCCCGACCGTCGCCAGCGTCTCCGACCCGCCCGTCTACGGCCGCGGCGCGATGGTGCTGCACCAGCTCCGCCGGGCCGTCGGCGACAAGACCTTCTTCTCCATCCTCCGCACCTGGCTGAAGGACCACCGGCACGGCAACGCGGATACGAAGCAGTTCATCGAGCTGTGCGAACGCACGTCGGGGAAGGATCTGACCCGCCTCTTCGATGTCTGGCTGTACGGCGAGGGCAAGCCGAAGAAGCCGTGACGGCTGCGGGCGACCCGTGACCGATGTCCTTCCACGTGGCTACGGTCGAGCCATGCCCACCCCGCCCGCCTGGATGCGACCGCCCCGCCCGGAAGGCTGGTTCGCGGAGGACCTGGACCGCCTCCCCGAGGCGCCGCGTCACACCGAGCTGATCGACGGAGCTCTCGTCTTCAGGATGTCGCCCCAGCGGTGGTGGCACAGCCGACTCGTCACCGCCCTGACCACCGCGCTGATGGAACAGGGCTCAGATGGTTTCGAGGCCGAACTGGAGATGACGATCCGCCTTGACGCCCGTAATCGCCCGGAGCCCGATCTACGTGTACGACGGGCGCGCGGTCTTCTTCCTCCACGCACCAGTAGTGCGGGATCCTCGCCTCCGCGTACTTGCGCAGCTTGACCGTGCGGTCGCGGTGCGCGGACGCCGAAATCTTCCGGCAGCCACTGGAACGGCCCGTCCCGCTCAAGGTCAAGGTCGAGCTGAGCGAGCTTCTACCGAACCAAAGCAGCTGAGGAATCCAAGGGAACCCGAAGGGGGCCGGACCACACGGCCCGGCCCCTTCGCACTTCAGCGTTCGTCGTCGCACGTCGAAGGCGGAACATTCGACACAGACCTTCGACCTGCACAAGCATCGCGTAAGTAATTCCAGCCAGCGCCAGGAATTCAGAACCTTCGGGAACTTCCCGAAGGTTCTGCGGACGGATTTGCGCGCGAGCGATCGTGTGCTTGCCGGTCGCCCTGCGGGTGCGGGAGTCCACAGGCTCTGGCACTCCCTGGGTCGTCCCTCACGATCCCTACGACCGGCCCGGTCGGGGCTCCAGTCAGTAGTGGTAGCGAGCCGCGAGGATCACGATCTCCTTGTCCGTGACCAGGTAGACCAAGCGGTGCTCGTCGTCGATCCGCCTCGACCACGCTCCGGGCAAGTGGTACTTGAGCGGCTCGGGCTTGCCGATCCCCGCGAAGGGGTCGCGCTTGACGTCCTCAATGAGCCTGTTGATCCGAGCCAGCATCTTGCGATCGTTCTTGAGCCAGGACGTGTAGTCCTCCCAGCCCTGATCCTCGAAGACAAGCCTCACGCAGCACCCTCGCCGGCCGCATCCGGCGAGTCGGGGTCGATCAGCTCCCGCTCCGACACGTTGATGTTGCCCAGCGCGTTCTCGTACGCCTTGAGCAGTCGGCGTGCGTTCGCGGGCGAGCGCAACAGGTACGAGCCCTCGCGCAGCGCCGCGTAGTCCTCGGCCGAGACAAGCACGGCGTTGCCATGCTTGGAGACGATCTCGATTGCCTCGTGATCGTCGTTGACCTTCTTGATCAGCGGAAAGAGAGCCTTGCGGGCTTCGCTCGCAGTTATCGACATGACCTGACCCTTTCCGACAGTGGTACTGAATAACGTACCACTCCCTTCCCGGCACCGCCCCAGCACGCTGGCGGCACCCCCCGCAAGGGGGCTCAGACGCCCTCTTGCCCCGACGTCAAGGTCGCCCCTGACGCGTCAGCCCCGACCATGCCGGCCATTCTGGGCGGAACCCTCAGCGCCGCGGCCACGAACGAGGCGAGCAGCGGGCGGCGGTCCTGTTCGTTCCAGGCGAGCACGAGGCGGCTGGGCGGCGCGTCGGATACCGGTACACCGACCAGGCCGGGCGGGAGCGGTTCGACGAGCGACCGGGGAAGTACCCCGATCATCCGGCTCACTTTGATCATCTGGAGCAGCTGGACCACGTCGGCGACCTCCGGACCGGTGCCGTCGCCCCCGGGCACGCCCTTCCAGCGCGGCAGTGTCTCGCCCTCCAGGTCGGCCATCCGTACCGAAGCGAGCCCGGCCAGGCGGTGTGCGGTGGGGACGATGGCCACCCGCTCCTCGGCGTGGAGCGTCTCGTGGTCCAGGCCGTCGAGATCGTCGAACGGTACGTAGAGCAGGCCGACGTCGGCCCGGCCGTCGAGCAGGAAGTCGGTGCGGTCGGCGGGGCCGCTGAAGAGGATGTCGACCCGGCGGGCATCGGGCTGGTGGGCGTACTCGGCCAGGATCCCGGACAGCAGACCGGCGTCACCGCCCGGCTTGAGCACGAGCCGCAGGTGAGCCTCGGTGTCGACGGCACGCCGGGCGCTGCGGACGGCGGCGGCGACCGCGTTGAGCGCGTGCCGTCCGTGTTCCTGCAACGCTTCCCCGGCCGGTGTGAGCTCGACGTGTCGGCTGGAGCGGAGGAACAGCGGGACGCCGAGGCGGGTCTCGATCCGTCGGATCGCCTTCGACAGCGCCGGCTGGGCGATCGAGAGCCGGGCGGCGGCCCGGCCGAAATGCAGCTCGTCGGCGACTGCGACGAAGTACTCGAGCTCGCGGGTCTCCAGTTCAACCATGCCTGTAGGTTATCGCCGAATTCCATACTGATCTTGGACACTCGCGACAAGCGGTCGCAAGAATTGCCACATGATCCAGCACACGATGATCGTCTCCTTCGATCAGCCTCTGCCCGATGTGGAGCTCGACCAATACCTCGGGGATATCAAACGGGCCATGCTCGACACCGGCTTCGTGGAGTCGGTCGTGGCCCGCCGCCACCTTCCCGTCCCCGGGGAGGAGGCCATTCCCGCGCTGATCGCGACCGCGATCGTGCAGTTCGCCGTGGCCGACATCGACGCTCTGGCGAAGGGGTTCGCCGCGCCCGGCCTGCACGAGATCATCCACCGCTGGCAGTCGCGGCACCCGTACAAGGTCGCCTGGGCCAACCACGAGCCGCTCGCATGAGCGCCGCATCCCGGAAGGTGGGGCTGGTCACCGGCGCGGGCAGTGGGATCGGCCGTGCGGCGGCGCTGGAGTTCGCCCGGTGCGGCGCCGCGGTCGCCGTGCTCGACATCGACGAGAGCACGGCCGCCGAGACCACCGAGATGATCAGGACGGACGGTGGGGAGGCACTGGCCATCCCCGCCGACATCGGTGACGAACACTCCGTGCGGGCGGCCGTCGAGCGTACGGTCGCGGAGTACGGGGGCTCGACTTCGCCGTGAACAACGCCGGATTGGACTCCCATCACCGGCAGCTCGAGCAGATGACACTGGACGAGTTCGAGCGCGTGGTTCATGTCAATCTGGCCGGAACCTTCCTGTGCATGAAGTACGAACTGCCCGAGCTGCGCCGCCGCGAGGGCGGCGCGATCGTCAACATCGCCTCCAACGGCGGCTTGTACGCGATCCCGACCGCCCCCGCCTACGTGGCCGCCAAGCACGGCATCGTCGGGCTCACCAAGGTCGCCGCGGTCGATTACGCACCGGACCGCATCCGGGTCAACGCCGTCTGCCCCGGCCCGACCCGCACTCCCGGGTTCGAGCGGGTGGCAGCCGGTACCGACCTGATCGCCATGCAGGAGGCGATCACGCCGCTCGGCCGGATGGCCACCCCGGACGAGGCCGCGGCCGCCGCCGTCTGGCTCTGCTCGGACGCGGCGTCCTACATCACCGGCATCGCCCTGTCGGTCGACGGCGGACGGCGGGCGTGAGGAATCCGCCGCGCGCGGGCACCGGACCCTCCTGAGGTCACATGGCCCCCGGCCCCCGCCCCCGCGCTCTCCGTCGCCCGCGCTCCTGAGGAGCCGGGTGCGGAGACGCCGGGCCGTCGGGGCTCGAGTCAGCGGATCACGCTCGGGCCCCCGACGTTCAGACGAACGGAATCGGATCATTGAGCACACCCGCGTTCCCCCGCACCGGCGGGAAACCGCCCCGGAGCCTGTCCACGCCGACCGGCACCGCACTCGCCGTCGGCCTGGCGGTGATGACGCTGGAAGGCTTCGATCTCGTCGCCTTCGGCGCGACCACACCCCTGCTGCTCGACTACCGGCCCTGGGACCTCACGGTCGCCCTGGTCGGCCTGCTGGGCAGCCTCACGCCGATCGGTATGCTCGTCGGCTCCCTGCTGGTCGGCCAGTTCACCGACCGGTTCGGCCGGCGCCGGACGACCCTGGTCAGTGCCGCGCTCGTCAGCGCCGGGATGTTCGCCTGCGCCGCGGCACCCCTCCCGTCCGTGTTCGGTGCGGGCCGTTTCGTGGTCGGCCTCGGCGCCGGTGCGATCTACCCGGCGATGGCCCCGCTGATCTTCGAACTCGCCCCTGACAGACGGAAGAATCTGTACTCGGGGATCGTGCAGTGCGGGACGCCCATCGGCGGCGCGTTCGCGGCCCTCGCCGCCAACACATTGCTGAGCGGGCACAGTTTTCATGCGGAGTATCTGGTCGGCGGGATTGCCGGTCTGCTCGTACTGCCCATGGCCTACGCCTGGCTGCCCGAGTCCACGGAGTACCAGCGGGCGGTGACCACGTCGGCCCCGGCCCCGGGCAGCCGCGGTGTACGGCTGGTGCTGAAGCCGCCGTACCTCACCACCACACTGCTGTTCTGCGCCATGGCAGCCCTTTCGTTCCTGCTCATCTTCGGCATGAACACCTGGCTGCCGGAGCTGATGAGGACCGCGGACTATCCGCTGCGGTCCTCGCAGACCTTCCTCGTCCTGCTGAATCTCGGCGCCACCGTCGGCGGACTCGCCATGGCACTGCTGGCCGACCGTGCCGGATCGAAGGGAGCGGTCACCGCCAGTTTCGCCCTCGGAGCCGCCGCGATCGTCGGCATGAGCGCCCAGCTGCCACTGCCGGTGCTCTACGGCATCGTGGTCCTCGGCGGCTGCGGCGCGGTCGGGGTCCAGGGGCTGCTCAATGTGTACATTGCCCGCACGTATCCGGTGACAGCGCGGGCCAGCGCGGTGGGCGTCGCGCTGGGAGTGGGCCGCATCGGCGCGATCGCCGGTCCCACGCTCGGCGGCTGGCTCCTCGCCGCCGACCTGGCACCCCGGTGGAACTTCATCCTCTTCGCCGTCCCCGCCGTCCTCGGCGCGGTCCTCGCCCAGGCGGCCGGCGGACGGACGCCCCACGGCCGCGGAGGAACGCGACGAACGCCCCGCGGCCACGGACGAACGCCCCGCGACCAGGGCCGTCCCACTCCCACGCCGCGCGCCCAGGAGTCAGCGGCCGGACAGACACCATGAGCCGGACAGACGCCATGAACCCCGGCATGACCTACATCGCGCTGGAAGAAGCCTTCATCATCCCGGAACTGGCCGCGCGTCAGCCCGGGACACCCCCGCTGATCCGGGTCAGCGACCGGTACGCCGAGCAATGGGGGCGAGGCCTGGGCGACATCGAGGAACACCGTCTTCCCGACATGGACGCCCACGGCATCGACATTCAGGTCCTCTCGCCGAGCGCCCCCGGCATCCAGGCAGACACCGACGCCCCCACCGCGGTCGACACGCCAGGTTCGCCAACGACTTCCTCGCCCGGACCATCGCCCGGCACCCGACACGGTTCCGCGGTTTCGCCGCCCTGCCCTTGCAGGATCCGGCCGCCGCTGCAGCCGCATCGACTCGCGCTACCGCACCCTGCGGGTCGAGGCACCGCTGCAACGGATGCCGTCGCAGTACATCGGAAGCAACATCTCGATCACCACGAGTGGAGTACTGGCCCCGGAGGCCGTGCACGCCGCCGTGCTGACCGTCGGGGCCGACGCCGTCATGTTCGCGGTCGACTACCCGTACGAAGAGACCGCCGAAGCGGTGGCCTCGATCGAGAAGGCCGACCTCCCGCCGGACGAAGGAGAAGATCGCCCATCTCAATGCCCGGCGTGTGCCGGGGATCTGACGTCCTGTAGGGCTGGCCCGGGCGCTGGCCTGGTCAGACCGGACGCGGTACCCCGCCCCACCACATGCCGCGCTTCAGTTCATACGGCGCCGACGGCGCGGATCGCCGAGTCCTTCATCGCCGCCGACGTGCAGTCGAACACCGCGGACCCGACCGCGAGCACGGGGCGGCACCCCGGGCCGCAGCCGGCGGCAGCTCACAGACAGTCTTTGGCCCGTCCTGGTCGCCGGTGTACCCAACGGCCCCCGTCGCACCATGGCTGCCATCCTCCTTGTCACAATCATGGTCGCGTCGGACCAGGAGGACAGCGATGGTGAACGGGTGGGACGTGGCTGCGGCTGTCGGGACAGTCGCATCAGCTGCGGCGGCAGCGGTGGCCACGGGGCTGGTCGCCTGGCAGGCCCGGCTTGCACGTCGCGCAAACGCCAGCGCTCACGCCGTTGTGATCGACTCCGCGAAGGCGCGGCTGGACGCGGAGGCGCCGGATCTTGATGTCAGGGCCCTTGCCCCGGCGTGGCCTCCGCTGAGCGATGCACAGGACAGTGCCTCCCTTCCGACGCGCGACACGGTCTGGAGCTTCCCAGGTGACGAGCGGAAGACGCTCGTGTGCACACTGGCGGTTGAACTCACCAACCGGGGCACGCGGGACGTCGAGGTGACGATCCACGGTGACGTCCGGCCGGTCAACGAGCTGGCGGATCCCGCGTGGCAGCCTGGCCGGCCGATTGAGGATTTCCTGATGCCCGGCCGAGCCGTATCGCTTCCATCTCCAGGGGACGCTGACGTTGCGGCAGTGGGCTGACAACCAGGACGCACAGGGACAAGGACGCCCCCTGCCGCATCGCATAGCCGGCGCCGTGATCGCCACGGACCGGCGTGATGAAGGGATCACCGATCGCTGGGAGTTGGTGATGACCGGATGCCCGATCGAACGGGTGCCAGGCGCCGCGGACCAATGGCGTCTGACCACCGATTCAGCAGTGCCCCAATGGAAGATCCTCACCGTCGAACCGGTCGCCCGAGAGCGCACCTACTGGATCTCGCGCCGCCGGGGACTGGAATATCCGTCGGTCGAGGACATGCTCAACTGAACCCTCGCTCACAGCCAACGGTTCTCAACGCGATCCCGGTGGCATCGCCTCGGCAGGTATCCGCCACACCACATGCAACGACGTCTTAGCCACGGTCAGGGCCGCACAGCCGGCGAGCAGGCCGCCGACGCCCGCCGGCACATGGCGGGCCGGGCCGGGGGCGGCCGCGTCGTCGTCCTCACGCGGGTCATCCGGAGCCGCTGGGGCGGATGGGTGGTTCACCCTGTCGAGTGAACCGCGGGGCTCGCGGCGCCGGTTCGCTCCGAGCGTCCTCGCCGGTCAGTCTGCCTGCCCGTCCGGCCGCGGACTCGGTGCGGACCGGTGCGCGCTCCAGTCGGCGCGGCCGCCCGCGCCCAGGACTCCGGTGCCGGCGGTGAACTCGGCCCCGCTCGGGCGCCGCAACTCCCGCCGGGAGATGCGGGCGACGAGGGCGGGGAAGACCGGGCGCAGCGGCTGGCACCACCGCAGCCAGGGCGGCGCGTGGACGCGGGGAGCGCGGCGGGCGATGCCGGCGGTGAGCAGGTCGGCCACCCGCGCCGGAGTCTGGACGCGGCGGGCGAACCGGGGCTGATGTGCGCGCAGGGCCCGCAGTACCGGGTTGTCGTCGATGCCGCCGATCATGTCGGTGCCGGTCCAGTGCAGATAGGCGACGCCGACGGCGATGCCGTCGGGTTCGAGCTCGCAGCGCAGGGCTTGGGCGAAGGACTCCGCACCCGCCTTGGAGGCGCAGTACGCGCTCATCATGGGCGCGGAGCCGAACGAGGCGGTGGAGGCGACCTGGAGGAAGTAGCCGCGGGTGCGGGTGAGGTGGGGCAGGAAGGCCCTGGCGGTGTTGGCCGCGCCGGTCAGGTTGACGTCGACGACCCGCTGCCACAGGTCGGCCGCGGTGGTGCGGAAGGGTCCACTGACGGCGATGCCCGCGTTGGCCACGACCACGTCGGCGGGGCCGAGCCGCGCCTCGACCTCACGTGCGGCGGCGTCCAGGGCGGCCTGGTCGGTGACGTCCGCCTCGACGCACAGGGTGGGCGCGGGCAGCCCGGCCGCCGCCTCCCGCAGCCTCTCCTCCTCCCGGCCGAGCAGCGCCACCCGTGCACCGGCCTCGGACAGCGCGGCGGCGACGGCCGCGCCGACGCCGCGGGCGGCTCCCGTGACGACGGCCACGCGTCCGCGCAGCGGTGAGACGCCGGTGTGCGGGCTCGGGCGGCGGGCGATGCCGTGGCGGCCGAGTCCTCGTCCGCTTGTCCTCATGGGTCCGACCGTCCGCGGACGGCGGGCGTCCGCCCCCACGTGGCCAGGGCCCTGAGGAGCGCGCCCCGCCCGTGGTGCGGCACCGTCCACAGCGTCTGCCCCCGCACCCCCCACGGCTCCAGCAGGGCGTTGGCCGCGAGGAAGCCGCTCGTCGCCGCCCGTTCCATGAGCGCCACGGGCAAGCCGGTGCGGACCACGTCGCCGGCCACGACCAGTCGAGGGTGCGGGGTGCGGACGGTGGGGCGGTCGCCGTAGCCGCCCGCCGGGAACAGGGGGCAGTCGTCGTGCCACTCGTGGCGGGCGTCGAGGACCGTGGCCGTGCTGGTCTCCGGGTAGACGCGGTGCAGTTGGTCGAGGAGACGCTTGTGTTCGACGTCCCGGGGGGCGTCGGGCGGTACGGCGTAGGCGTGCAGTTCGACGACGGAGCCACCGGTGCGGGCGTTCCAGCGGGCCGCCTCGTCCTCGTAGCGTTCCAGCACGCTGATGTTGTCGAGGGTGCCGAAGCCGCTGGTGCCGAGGAAGCCGGGCCGGTCGGATGCGACAGGCCGGTCCAGCCACAGGCGGCTGACCACGAAGGGCGGGGCGGTGCGCAGCCGTCCGATCCGCTCGCGCCACGGCGCGTCGCCCAACTGTGGGCAGCGTGCGACCAGCGAGCGCAGCCCCGCGGTGTCCAGTGCGAGGACGACCCCGTCGTGGCGGCGCTCGTCCCGGTCGGAGGCGACCACGAAACCGCCGTCCGGGACGGGCGCGATGTGCTCGACGGCCGTGCCGGTGCGCACCTCGGCGTGGTGGCGGGTCAGATAGCCGGCGAGCGGGTCCCACAGGGCGGCCGGGAAGGGGGCGCGGGGCACGTCGAACAGCAGCCCTTCGGCGGAGCCGAGGAAGTAGATGTGGAACGTCAGCGCCATCTCGGCCGCCGACAGCTCCCGCGGGTCGGCGAAAAAGCTGCGGGAGAACACCTCGAAGGCCAGGTGACGGGCGCTTTCGGGGAAGCGCACGGCGTCCAGGAAGTCGTGGGCGCTGGTGCCGTCCAGGCGTTCGTACACCTCCGGCACGCGCACGTCGAGCAGGGGCAGGGCGGCCACGGGGTCGATGGCGCGCAGGTCCGCGAGCCGGAAGGAGGGACTGAGCGCCACGAAGCCGAGCGCGCTGAACGGCGGGGTGCGCGGGACGTGCCGGAAACTGTCGTGCAGGCCGTCGGCGCCCCGCAGCGGGTAGTCCGGGAGGCCGGTGAGCCGCTCCAGGCCGGGGTCGGTCCGGCGCAGCAGTCCACGCAGGTTGTAGTACTGACGGAAGAACGCGTGGAAGCCGCGGCTCATGGTCACCGTGGTGCCGTCGCGCAGTGCGGTCGGCCAGCCGCCGACCCGCCCGCCGAGGTAGGGCCGCTTCTCGTACAGGGTGACGGCCACCCCGCGCTCGGCGAGCCCGGTGGCGGCGGCCAGGCCGGCGATGCCCGCACCGACCACCGCCACCGACGGCGGGGTCCCCCGCACCCGGGGGACGCCGGGCCGGGCCGGCAGCGTCCGGGCCCGCCGGTCGCGTCCCCGGCGGGCGGCGTCCTGGCGTGAGGTCCTCATGCGCCCTCCCCCCGGTCGCGTCCCCGGCGCGCGGCGCCCTGGCGTGAGGTCCTCATGCGTCCTCCCCCCGGTCGTGTGCCCGGCGGGCGACGAAGGTGTGGGCGATGCCCGTCTGCCAACCCGGCAGCGGCAGGGCGCGGATCCGGTCGAAGCCGGCCGTGCCGAGGCGCCGCGCGAACCGCCCGGCAGTGTCGAACTCCAGCACACTGCGCCACAGGTGCCGATACAGCGGCCCGTCCCCCAGCAGGGTCGCGACGGGCTGTACGACGCCCCGGCACACCAGCGCCCACACCGCGCGGTCGGCCCACCGCCCGCGGAGGGTGTACTCGTGCACGCCGAGCCGCCCGCCCGGCCGCAGCAGCCCACGCACACCGGCGAGGACGGCGTCGGGGTCGGTGACGTTGCGGAAGAGGTACGCCGCGAAGACCGCGTCGAAGGGGCCGCGTACCCCGGCCTCGGCCAGCCGCTCGGCGGGGGCGTGCACGAAGGCCACCCCGCCTGCCCACGGCTTGGCCGCGGCCCGCCGAAGCATGCCGGCCGAGGCGTCCACGGCCGTGATGTCGGCGGCGGGCAGGACGCACCGCAGCGCGGCGGTGGAGGCGCCGGTGCCGCAGCCGAGGTCGAGCAGGCGCAGCCCCTGCCCATGTCCGGGCAGCCCGAGCCGGCGCACCGAGCGGCGCAGGTGGGCGTGGTAACCGGGATTGGCGGCCACGAGCGTGTCGTAGCTGCGGGAGGCGTGGTCGAAGGCGGCGGCGAGGCGCGCGTCGCGCAGCAGCGTCATGCGGTCTCCGTGGGGGGCGGGGCGGGCGGGTCCGTCGTGGGAAGCGGCGGAGTGGCGGGACGCGCCGGCGGATGCGGCGACGCGGGCAGGTCGAAGCGGCGGCGGGGCAAGCGGGGTAGCTCCAGGGCGGAGCGCAGCATCGGCCCAACGGGCGTACGCAGGCCGATGGACACGTCCTCGTGCAGGCGGGTGCCTCCGTCGAGGAAGCGCAGCAGCCGTGCCATGGGCACGCGGGCGAACAGGCGGCTGAACAGTTCCGGGCCGTCGGCCCGGCCGCTGTCCAGGGCGCGCAGCAGGACGGCGTCCATGGCGCGGGAGCGCACCGAGTGGGCGGCGGGCGGCACCGGGCGGCGCCCGCGGCGCAGGGCGTCGGCGACGGCCCGGGTCTGGCGCTGCAATCCGGCGAAGGTGTAGCCGGTGGCGGGGCGGGTCGCCCCGCCGGCGGCGCCGATGTGGAAGACCGAGGCGCCGGCCTGCCGGGGGATCGGCGCGTCCGTCATCGGGATGACGCCGGTCTCGGTGGCCAGGACCTGCCGTTCGCCGAGCCGCAGCACTTCGTCGGCGTAGTGGCGTACGGCGGCCTCGTAACGGTCCGGCGTGAGGGTGCGCGGGGAGAATTCGGTGTACTCCACGAGCGCCTCGCACGGCCCGAGCGGCAGGACGTAGCCGAAGGACAGGCCGTGGGCGGGCTGCGGGGTACGGAAGTCCATCAGCTCCACGGCGGCCGGGTCGAAGGCGGGCCGGGCGGTACGCACGAACCAGCCGTGGAAGTGCTGCAGCACAGTGGTGCGAGCGGCGGGCAGGCTGCTCGGGGGGCGGGAGTCCAGCACCCAGCGGGCGCCGAGCACCCGCGCCCGGCCGTCGGTGTCCCTCAGGTGGACGTGAGCGCCACCGGGCACGTCCTCCACCGTTTCGACGGTCGCTTCCAGACGCCGGACGTTGGGGCTGCGGGCCAGGTCCCGGGAGACCAGGCGCTCGAAGTCCTCGGAGCGGATCATTCGGTACCGCAGCGGGGCGATGTCCCCCTCGATCGGAGCGCCGGTGCGCGGGCGTACCCTCAGCCGCCGCCACTCGGCCCGCACCGCCGCGTCGAACCGCCCGGGTCCCGCCGCCCAGTAGCACCAGGTCCGCGGCGGCGGGCGCAGCGGACCGGGCGGCGCGTCCACCAGCACCACGGACGGTGTCCGCAGGCCGGGAACGCGTCCGGCGAGCCGGTGGGCCAACGACAGCCCGGCGGCGCCCGCCCCCACAACGGCCACGTCCGTCTCCGGCACGATGCCTCCCTTCCTCGGTCTGCTCCCGTGCCGCCGGGCGGGTGGGGCACACGACACCCGCCTTCGGCTGTCTTGGCCCGGTTTTCCCAAATTGTGTACCCCGGCGGATGCAGGGCGCCCCCTGACAGCGAGCGCCCGAGCGCCGGACACGGCACCGTGAAAGGGCGGTGGTCGCCACGCGCGTGAGGCGTTCGTATATCCGTCCGCACCGCCCGCACCGAAGCAGACGTGTGACGAGAACGACGGACACGACGGAGGGAACCGGAATGCGTCCCACCCACGCGAAGGACCACCCCGCGACCGCGCCGCCGTGCCCGGTCGCGGTGGCGGAGGCGCCCGTGCCGTCACTTCCGCGCGGGCCGGTGGCCGACGGCGGCACTGGAGACGGCACCACGGAGGCGTGGCCCGCGGCGGGCGGGCCACTCCCCACCGGGTCCGCCGAAGTGCGCCAGATCGACGCCGACGTGCCCGGCGCCGTCGGCCGGATGCTCGACCATGTGCTGGCGGAGCGCCTGCACCACGCTCGGCTGGCGGATCCGCTGTTCGCCGAGGAGCTGGCCGAACGGGTGACACGCTTCACCCTGAAGGGCGGCAAGCGCACCCGCGCGCAGCTGGTGTGGTGGGCCTCGCGGGCCTGCGCCGGCCGGGATCCGGCGTCCGCGGCAGCGGCCCTACGGATCGGAGGCGCCCTGGAGCTGCTCCAGACCTGCGCGCTCGTCCACGACGACGTGATGGACCGGGCGGTGCTGCGGCGCGGCCGGCCCGCGCTGCACACGGACCTGGCCGATCGCTACGCCGACCGGGTGGGGGCCGAGCGGGCCGAGCGGTTCGGGCAGTCGGCCGCGGTCCTCGCCGGGGATCTGGCACTGGCCTGGGCCGACGACCTGGTGGTGGAAACGCCGCTGGCGCCCACCACCGCGGTGGTGGTGCGGCGGCTGTGGAGCGACATGCGCACGGAGATGGTGGCGGGCCAGTACCTGGACGTGCAGGGCCAGATCACCGCCGCGCGGTCCCTGTCCCGCGCGCTGCGCGCCGCCCGCCTGAAGAGCGCCCTGTACACGGTGGAGCGGCCCCTCACCCTGGGGGCCGCCGTGGCGGGCGCGGACGAGGCAACACTGCGCCGGCTGTGCGACGCCGGCCGATGTGTCGGCTTGGCGTTCCAGCTCCGCGACGACCTGGACGACGTCTTCGGCGGCCCGCGGGAGACCGGCAAGGCATGCGGCGGCGACATTCGGGAGGGCAAGCCGACCTATCTGGTCGCGGTCGCCCGTGCGCGGGCCGAGGCCGCCGGCGACGGCGCCGCGTTCGCCGTGCTGGAGCGGTGGCTCGGTGACGCGGCGCTCACCGAGCGCGGCCTGGACGAGGTGCGGGACGTGCTGATCGCGACCGGGGCGCGCGCCACCGTGGAGACCACGATCGACCGGCTTGCCGCGCAGGGGCTGGGGCACTTCGACCGCGCCCGGCTCGACCCGGAGGGCACCGGCCCGCTGCGCGGTCTGCTGCTCGCGGCGGCCGGGGCGCGGCCGGGTCAGGATGGCGCCGTACGCCTGCGGCCCGCGCACGATCCGTGCGGGACTCGGCCCCGCGGCACCGAGGGGACCGGCCGATGACCCGCGCCCTGCCCGGTCCCACGGACCACGTGGTGGTCGTCGGCGCCGGACTCGCCGGGCTCTCGGCGGCGCTGCACCTGCTGGGCGCCGGACGCCGCGTCACCGTCGTCGAACGCGAGGACCGGCCCGGCGGCCGGGCCGGACGCCTCGACCTGGCCGGCTACCGGATCGACACCGGGCCCACCGTGCTGACCATGCCGGAGCTGGCCGACGAGGCGTTCGCCGCCGTCGGCGACAGCCTGTACGAGCGGGTCCACCTGGTCCCGCTGCACCCGGCCTACCGGGCCTGCTTCGCGGACGGCAGCAGCCTCGACGTACACACCGGAGCGGACGCGATGGCCGCGGAGGTGGAACGGTTCGCCGGGCCGGCCGAGGCGGCGGGCTACCGGCGGCTGCGCGACTGGCTGGAGCGGCTGTACCGGGCTCAGATGCGCCGGTTCATCGACGTCAACTTCGACTCGCCGCTCGGCCTGCTCAACGCCGACCTCGCCCGGCTGGCCGCGCTGGGCGGCTTCGGCCGGCTCGACACCCGGATCCGCCGTTTCCTGAGCGACGAGCGGCTGCGCCGGGTGTTCTCCTTCCAGGCCCTGTACGCGGGTGTGCCCCCGGCGCGGGTGCTGGCCGCCTACGCGGTCATCGCCTACATGGACACCGTCGCCGGCGTGTACTTCCCCCGGGGCGGCATGCACGCCCTTCCCCGGGCGATGGCGGAGGCAGCCACCGAAGCGGGCGCCGAGCTGCGGTACGGGCAACGGGTGACCCGCCTGGAACGGTCGGGCGAGCGGATCACGGCCGTCGTCACCGACACCGGCCGCATCCCGTGCGACGCGGTCGTCCTCACCCCGGACCTGCCCGTCGCCTACCGGCTGCTCGGCCGCCGGCCACGCAGACCGCTCGGGCTGCGCCACTCCCCCTCCGCGGTCGTGCTGCACGCCGGCACGGACCGCACCTGGCCCCACCTCGCCCACCACACGCTCTCGTTCGGCGCGGCATGGCACACCACGTTCGACGAACTCACCCGTGCCGGACAGCTGATGAGCGACCCGTCGCTGCTCATCACCCGACCCACCGCCACCGACCCCGGCCTCGCGCCGCCGGGCCGCCACCTGCACTACATCCTCGCCCCCTGCCCCAACACCGCCATCGGCCCGCACGCGGCGGCCTGGTCCGGCCTCGGCCCGCGCTACCGGGACACGCTGCTGCGGGAGCTGGAGCGACGCGGACTCGATGGCATCGAAGCCGCCATCGAGGAGGAGTGCCTGATCACCCCGGCCGACTGGCACACCCAGGGGCACGCCGCCGGGACCCCCTTCTCCGCCGCCCACACCTTCGCCCAGACCGGCCCGTTCCGGCCGCGCAACCTGGTGCGCGGCACGGAGAACGCGGTTCTGGCCGGCTGCGGCACCACGCCCGGCGTCGGCGTGCCGACCGTGCTGCTGTCGGGAAAGCTGGCCGCGGCCCGCGTGACCGGCGTACCCGGACGCGGGGCCACCCGCTCGCGCCCCTCCACGACCACCGCCCTCCCGGCGAGGGCCGGTGCCCCGGCCCGCCCGGGTCCCCCGGTCCCGTCCGTGTTCCGGGCCGTCACACGGGAGGCGACGGCCGCCCCACGAGCGCTCGAGGCACCTCGCCCCTGTCCGACCGGCGCGCCGGAGCCGCCGGCCTCCTCGTCGCAGTCCCCGCCCGCCGCGCTTCAGTCCCCGGTGCCGGAAAGCCCCCCGGCCGACCTCACCGACCCCACGGCCCCCGCGATCGAAGGCAGGACCGGATGACCGATCGAGAGCTCGACGCGGCGGGTATCACCGATCCGGCGCTGCGTGCGGCCTACCGCCACTGCCGCGCCCTCAACGCCCGGCACGGCAAGACCTACTTCCTCGCCACCCGGCTGCTGCCCGTCGAGCGCCGGCCCGCCGTGCACGCCCTGTACGGCTTCGCCCGCTGGGCCGACGACATCGTCGACTCCCTCGACCCCGGCGCCGGACCGGATGTGCGGGTGCGGGCGCTGAGCCGGCTCCAGGGCGAGTTGGAGGAGGGGTTGCGGCGGGGCGGCAGCGGCGAGCCCGTGGTGCGCGCGCTCGCCGACACCGCACACCGTTACGCCATCGACCACGCCCACTTCCGGGACTTCATGACCGCGATGCGCTCCGACCTGGTCGTGACGGCCTACCCCACCTACGCCGATCTGCGCGCCTATATGCACGGCTCGGCCGCGGTGATCGGGCTCGAAATGCTGCCGGTGCTGGGCACGGTGGTGCCGCGGGAGGAGGCCGCGCCGTACGCCGCGGCGCTCGGCGTCGCCTTCCAGCTGAGCAACTTCCTGCGGGATGTCGGCGAGGACCTGGACCGTGGGCGCGTCTACCTGCCCGCCGACCTGCTCGCCGGTCACGGCGTGGACCGGGAGCTGCTGGTCCGCAGCCGCGCGACGGGCCATCCGGACCGCCGGATCACCGCCGCGCTCAAAGAGTTCGAGGCGCTGACCCGCGGCGTGTACCGGACGGCGGTGCCCGGCATCGATCTGCTCGACCCGGTGGCGCGGCCCTGTATCCGCACTGCGGCCGTCCTGTACGGCGGCATCCTGGACACCGTCGCCCGCGACGGCTACACCGTGCTGCACCGGCGGTCGGCGGTGCAGCGGCGGCACAGGGCGGTGGTCGCCGTCGACGGGCTGGCCCGGGTGGCGGCGGCCCGGCTGCGTGCGCGGACCGGTCCCGGAGACCGGCCGCCCGCTTGCGCCCGCCCCCTGCCCGCGGCCGCGTCCTCGCCGGCGATGGCCGTTTGCTCCGCCGAGGAAGTCGCGTGAACCGCCGTCGCCTGCCGCTGTCGCTGCGTCATCACGCCGTGCCCTGGGAGCGTCAGCGGCCCACCTGGCGCGAGGCTCGGCCGACGGTGATCGCCGGGGCACTGAAGCGGGCGCAGGCCCGCCCGTCCGGAAACTGGTACGTCCTCGGCGCCTCCCGAGCCCTGCGGGGGGACGCCAAGCCGGCGTCGCGGACCGTGGCGGGTCAGGAGGTCGTGGTCTGGCGCGGCCCCGGCGGGCGCCTCGTCGGCGGACCGGGGATCTGCCCGCACCTGGGGGCGCCGCTGCGGGACAGCCCGGTGCGCTGCGGCACGCTGGTGTGCCACTGGCACGGACTCGCCCTGGACGGCAGCCCGTACGCGGGCTGGTCGCCGTTGCCGGTGCACGACGACGGGGTGCTGGTGTGGGTGCGGCTGGACACGGTGGGCGGGGAGGAGCCGCTGGACGCACCCGTCGTACCGCGACGGCCCGAGCCCACCCGTGCCCTGACGGCCGTCTACACCGGGGTGGGTGTCTGTGAGCCCGAGGACGTGCTCGCCAACCGGCTCGATCCATGGCACGGGGCGTGGTTCCACCCCTACTCGTTCGTCGACCTGACGGTGGTGGACGCGCCCGGCGGGCCGGCCTGCGCGGCGGACGGCGGCGCGGACGGCCTTACCGTCGACGTGTCGTTCAAGGTGGCGGGCCGGCTGGTCGTGCCGGTCCGTGCCGTCTTCACGGCGCCCGAACCCCGCACCGTTGTCATGCGCATCACCGAGGGCGAGGGCGCGGGCTCCGTCGTGGAGACCCACGCCACCCCGCTCGGCGCGGACGAGTGCGGCCGCCCGCGCACCGCCGTCATCGAGGCGGTGGTGACCGCCTCGGACCGTCCGGGCTTCGCCGCCGCCCGCCGGGCCGCGCCACTGCTGCGTCCCCTGGTGCGCGCCGTGGCCGGACGGCTGTGGCGGGACGACCTGGCCTACGCCGAGCGGCGCTGGCAGCTGCGGTCGACGGGCCGCTTCCCGGGCTGAGCGGAGCGCGAGGCGTTCCCGAGCCCGTTCTCCACCCGACGGTCACCGGCTCGACCGGCGCGCGCCGGTCGAGCCCTCACCGCATTCAGTGTCCGGTCGGCAGGACAGCGCCTCCAGGGCCGACCAGAGGTCCGTGACTCATGAGTCGGAGTAGCTGAAGTCGCCAACGGTCCAACCGCTGACGTCCTTGATCGCGACGCGGTACATCCCGCCCGTCTCGGGGATCCCCATGCTTCCTTGCAGGATTCGGGCCACGTGAAAATGCAGATGGGTGGGCGGCCCACCGCGGCCGGGCCGGTCCTGCGTCTCGTCGGCGGTGAAGACACCGGCGAAGGGGCGGAGGCGGTCCGAGTCCCTCAGGATCTCCGACACACGCCGCCTCCACACGGCTTCGGGAGCCAACCGTCCGGTGATGACAGCGCCGCCGGTGACCACGGTCAGCGACATCTGATTGCTCTGCTCGGACTCCACCATGGCGGCCACGTCAACGAGTAGTTCGTCAGCGTTCGACATGAGAGCCGATTTTATTCATCGATCCGGCCGGCTGTATCCCACCGGACGCGGCGGCTGACGTGCCGAAGCCCCCGGGGTCGCCCCCAGGTCAGCGGCGCGGGGGAGTTCACACGTTGAAGCGGAACGTCGGAACACCAAGTCACCTGCGGAAACGGCAAATCCGGCCGGACCATCCAGCACCGATCCAGCAACAAGCATGGAATCGCTGGATCACCCCACCGGCCCCACCGCCTGTCAGGGGCGAGGGCGCACGGCTCTCATGGTCACTGTTCAAGGGGGCGGTTGATGATGAGCACAGATATCCAGTCGGCGACGCGAGCGACTTTGCGGGCCATCGCGGTGAGGACGTGCTGGACGTGACCGCGGGCCAGGCCCCGGTAACGGGAACGTCGCAGCCCGTGGGCCCGGACGTTCTGCGAGAGGGTGGCCTCGATGCCGACGCGGATCGCGTAGCTGTGTTGCCCTTGCTCGGTCTGCTGGTCGAGCCGGATTTGCGTCTGGATCTCATGCAGCGGCCCGGGCAGCACTGCTATTGAGCGGGGCCAGGTCGCGGGACAGCGCGTGCAGTACGTCGGTCCAGTACGCGGATGCGGTGTGCCGGCCGGCGTCGTAGGGCGGGCGGTGGGTCCAGTAGGCCGTGGTGAAGGCGTCGGCGGAGGTGTGGCAGCGGGCGGCCATCTTCTCCAGGGCGCCCGGGCGTTGGTGGCGGGCGATGACCCCGAAGAGGTCGAAGAGCACGATGCGGCGGCGGTCGGTGGTCATGCGGGTCGGTTCCCTTGGGTCTCGGGGCGTCGAGTTCAGTGCCGGTCGGGCAGTGCGCGGGCGAGGGAGTCGAGGGCGGCCAGGGCGTCGGGGCCCGCCGGGGCGAGCACGACGCTGGTCGCCCCGGCGGCGTGGCGGGCGTCGATCGCCGCGCGGGCTTGGGCGGGGGTGCCGGCGATGCTCAGCTGACGGACCCAGTCGGCGGGCATCGTCCGGGCGAAGTGCCGGGCGTCGGGGCTGGCGGCGCGGTGTGCGTGCAGTTCCTCGGCGAAGGGCAGGGGGTCGATGTGCGCGGCCCACTGCGGCTCGCCGACCGACTCCAGGGCGGCGCGGACACGGCTCAGGGCGGCTTCCTCGTCGTCGTCCACGGCTGCGGCGTCGTAGACGACGGTCTCCCGAGGGTTCGCGGAGGCGCCCAGGTTGCGCAGGGAGGCGGTGATGTACGCGGGTGCGGCGGGCTCGGCCAGCAGGAGCCCGTCGGCGACCTCGCCCGCGACTGCCTGCGACTTGGGGCCGCGGACACCAAGGATCACCGGGGGGACGATGTCCGGGATCTCGGTGAGGACCACGCCTTCGCAGCGGACGTACCGGCCGTTCTCGGGACCGGGCTCACCTGCGATGAGCAGGCGCAGCGCCCTCGCGTACTCCTTGATCAGCGTCAGAGGGCTTTCGGGCCAGGACCCGACCTGGCGCATCCAGCCGGGCATGCCGTGGCCGATCCCCGCGATGAGCCGGCCGGGGTGGAGCTGGGCGAGGGTGGCCAGTTCCATCGCGGCGAAGGCCACGTTGCGGGCGCCGGCGGGCATGATCCCGATCCCGACGGTGAGGTTCTTGGTGGCGGCCAGGACGGTGGCGGCCTGGGCGACACCGCCGCGCCAGCCGAGGTCCTCCACCACCCAGACCTGGTCGAACCCCAGCTCCTCGGCGCGCCGGACATAGGGCAGCACCTCGCCGACGGGGAGATCGAGCGGCAGCATCACACCGACAGGGCCGCGGACGGGGGGTGCGGGTGACTCGGACATCTGGGGCTCCTTAGGTCGGCTGAGGGCGTTGCTCCCGGCCCTGGTGACCGGGAGAGGAGAGCTTGTGCGGCACGGTTGTCAGGGACCGTGCCGCACAAGCGGTCAGTGGCTGCCGGCCGCCATCTCGGGGCGGCGGGCGCGGTCGGGTCCGGTGTGCAGGACGCCGGCACCCACGGCGGTGGTCGCGCACAGCAGGGTCAACAGGACGAAGGCGTGGTTGAGGGCGACGACGTGGGTCAGCCAGCCGATCACGGCCGGGCCGGCGAGCATGCCGACGTAGCCGAGTCCGGCGACGCGGGAGACGTTGGCCCCGGCGGCGGAGGGATCGGCGTGGCCGGCCGCGCTGAACAGCTGTGGGACGCAGCCGGACAGACCCAGCCCGAACAGCGTCCAGCCGGTGAACACCGCCCACATCCACGGGCCCAGGGCCACGAGGGTGATGCCGACGGCGGCCACGGCCGCGCCATGACGCAGGACCGCCAGGGAACCGAACCGGGCGGCGACGCGGTCGGCGAGCAGTCGGCCGACGGTCATGGCCGCGGCGAAGGTGCCGTACGCGAAGGCCGCCGCACCGGCGGACGCACCCATGACGTCCTTCAGGTGCAGGGCGCTCCAGTCGTTGGCGGCGCCCTCGCACAGCATCACCATCAGCGCCAGGACGGCCAGCAGCCAGACCCGGCCCGTGCTGCCTACGCCCTCGGCGGGCGGTGACGTCCCGGCCTCCTCCGCGAAGCCCGCGCTCTCGACGTCGGGAGCGGCAGGCAGCAGGTCACGTGCCGCGACCAGGGCGATCACGATGCCCACCGCTCCCGTCGTGGCCATGGCCACGGCCGGGTTCAGGCCGGCGCTCGCCGTGCCCGCTCCGGCGAGCGCGGCGAGGACACCGCCGACGGAGAACGTGGCGTGGAAGCCGGACATGACGGGGCGGCCGTACGCCTTCTCCACGTGCACGGCGTGGGCGTTCATGAAGGTCGTCAGGGACTCCGGAAGGGCCACGGTCCAGGAACTGGCCGAGCTGACCGGCGCCTCCGAGATGACCATCCGGCGCGACCTCGACACCCTCGCCGCCCAGGGCGTCCTCGAACGCGTCCGCGGCGGGGCCCGCACCCTGCTGCTCCGGGGCGAGGGGCCCCCCTTCGCGCTGCGCGCCCACGAGGCGGTCGAGGCCAAACGCCGCATCGCCGCCGAGATCTGCGCACTCCTCGTGGACGGCGAGAGCGTCCTGCTGGACAGCGGCACCACCTGCCTGGAGGTCGCCCGCCTCCTGCGCGAACGGCCCGTCACCGTGATGCCCCTGTCCCTGCAGGCCATCCACCTGCTCGCCGAGACACCCGACCCCGCCACCCTGGTCGTGCCCGGCGGACAGCCCCGCGCCGCCGAGGGAGCCCTCACCGGGCCCCTCACCCTCGCCTCCCTGGCCGCCCTGCGCTTCGATACCGCGGTCATCGGCTGCTGCGGGCTGACCGCGGCCGACGGCCTGACCGCCTACGACCTCGACGACGCCGCGGTGAAGAAGGCGGGCATCGCCTCCGCCCGCCGCGTCATCGCCGCCGCCGACGGCAGCAAACTCGGCCACACCGCCTACGCCCACGTCGGCCCCGCCGCCCTCGTGCACACCCTCGTCACGGACACCACCGCGGCCGCCGAGGAAGTCACCGCGCTCGAAGCCGGCGGCACCGTCGTCCGGACCGTGTGACCCCGCGCCCCGGGCGTCAGCCCGCCGACGTCCGGATGAACGAGGCGGCCCTCTCCCCGATCATGATCGCGGGGCGTTGGTGTTCCCGGTGACGAGGGTCGGCATGATCGACGTGTCCGCCACGCGGACGTTCTCCAGCCCGCGCACGCGGAGTTCGTGGTCGACGACCTTGCCCATCATGCAGGTGCCCGACGGGTGGTAGAAGGAGAACGACTGCGTGCGGATGAACTCGTCGATGTCCTGGTCGCTGTCCGACCGCGGGGCCAGTCCGGCATCGGCGGCCCCGCGCAGGTCCGACTGCAGCAAGGACGTCAGCCGCTGCTCACGGGCGATGCGCATGCACAGCCGGACACCCTCGCGCAGCCGTCGGCGGTCGTCGGGGTCGTCGAGGTAGTTGTGGAAGATGCGCGGCTTGGCGTAGGGGTGGGAGTGCCGCAGCCGCACCGAGCCGCGGCTCGCGGGCCGTGCGACGTAGGGCCCGAACGACATTCCCGGTTCGAGCGGCGCGGCGAGACCCTCGTCACGGACGATGCCGAGCGCTGCGTGGACCTGGATGTCCGGGGCGGGGACGTCGTCGCCGGAGCTGAAGAAGCCGCCGGTCTCGTTCCAGGCCATCGGGCCGGTGGCCTGCTCGCGAAGGAGCCGCTCCGCCGCGGAGGTGTCCGGTCCCAGGAGCGGCTCGGTGTCGCTGAAGAAGCTGATGAAACACCCGGTGTGGTCCTGCATGTTCCTGCCGACATCAGGCAGGTCGTGCAGGGGGTGATCCCTCCCGCGGTCAGTTCGTCGGCCGGCCCGACACCGGACTGCAGGAGCAGGTGGGGCGAGTTGTAGGCGCCGAGGGACAGCACGACCTCACGGTCGACAGGGATCGTCCGGACGGTTCCGAGGTGGTCGACCTCCAGGCCCACGGCCCGCGAGCCGTCGAGGCTCAGGCGCAGAGCGGTCGTCGAGGGGAGGACGGTGAGGTTCGGACGCCCCGCGGCCGGCTCCAGGAACGCGATCGCGCTGCTGCACCGCAGGCCGTTGCGCTGGGTGACCTGGTGGTAGCCCACGCCCTCCTGCTCGGCTCCGTTGAAGTCCGAGTTGTGCTTGTACCCCGCGTCCTGAGCCGCCTCGACCCACGCCGTCAGCAGCGGGTGTACGGAGCGGGGGTCGCTGACGGTGAGGGGGCCGCCGACGCCGTGGAAGTCGTCGGCTCCTCGCTCGTTGTCCTCGGACTTCTTGAAGAAGGGCAGAACGTCGTCGTACCCCCAGCCCGGGTTGCCGAGCCGCTCCCAGGTGTCGTAGTCGTAGCGGTGCCCGCGGACGTACAGCATCGTGTTCATCGAGCTGGTGCCGCCGATCACCCGGCCGCGGGGCAGGTAGGCGCGGCGCCCGCCGAGTCGTGGCTCGGGTTCGGTCTCGAAGTCCCAGTCGTACGCCGTCTTGAGCTGCTGCGAGAACAGCGCGGGTACCTCGAAGAGGCGGCCCCGGGCCGGCGGCCCCGCTTCGATCAGTGCGACCGTGACCCCCGGATCCTCGGACAGCCGGGCCGCCAGCGCGCAGCCGGCCGAGCCGGCCCCGACGACGACGTAGTCGTACGATTCCCTGTCCATTTCGCCTCCGTGGAACTTCGGTCGCCCTGATCGGCGCGTTGTGGTTCCCGGAGAGGCTAGGGACGCCGGGCATGCGCGGCCCATGCACGAGGTGAGCAATTAAAGCGGCAGTCATTACCCATTTCGTGCGTGTGCTGCATCCATGCCGCTGCTTAGGCTCTCTTCGAACTATCGCGGCAAAGAGGGGATCCCCACTCATGTCCCACCCGGTCCGTCTGGATTACACACCCCCGGAGCTTCGACCCGATGCCCTTGTCTCAGCCGGTACCGTCGAAGAGATCAGCAGCGATGTCCTGATCATCGGCTCCGGCATGGGCGGGTCCTCGCTGGCCTGGGCACTGAAGGACTCCGGTCTCGACGTACTCGTCGTGGAACGGGGCCACTTCCTTCCACGTGAACCCGAGAACTCGCAGCCGGCCGAGATGTATATCAAGGGCCGGTACAAGAACGCCGGCTATTGGTACGACGGCAGCAGCGGCAAGCCGTTCGCGCCGGGTGTCTATTACTGGGTGGGTGGAAACACCCGTTTCTACGGCGCCATGCTGCCCCGTTTCCGGCGCAGCGACTTCACCGAGGTGGAACACCACGAGGGTGTCTCGCGCGCCTGGCCCTTCGCCTACGACGACCTGGAGCCCTTCTACACCGCCATGGAGCAGCTGCTCCAGGTGCATGGGCAGACCGGCGAGGACCCGACCGAGCCGCCCCGCTCCAAGCCCTACCCGTACCCGGCGCTGCGGCACGAACCGGAGATCGAGCGGTTCTCCCGGTCACTGCGGCGGCAGGGCCTGCACCCGTTCCACACGCCGAACGCCCTGAACATCAGCACGCAGGCCGACCGCGCCGCCGTGACGACCGCCGACGGCTGTCCGGACGAGACGGGCATGAAGTCGGACGCCGAGAACCGGCTCCTCCTGCCCGCGCTGCGCGACGGCGTGAAGATCCTCACGGGTGCGGAGATCACCCGCCTGATCACCTCGCCCGACGGCCGGAAGGTCGTCGCCGCCGAGGCCCGGCACGCGGGCCGGATCATCCGTATCAACGCCAAGACATTCGCCCTCGCCGGAGGTGCCGTCAACTCGGCCGCGCTGCTGCTCCGTTCGGCCGACGCCGCGCACCCTCAGGGTCTCGCCAACTCGTCAGGACTGCTGGGCCGCAACTACATGGTCCACAACAGCACGTTCTTCGTCGGGGTCAACCCCCTGCGGACCAACCCCACACAGTGGCAGAAGACGCTCGGTCTGAACGACTTCTACGAAGCCGGACCGGGCACGCGCTTCCCGCTCGGGAACCTCCAGATGCTGGGCAAGCTGCGGGCCCCCATGCTGAAGCCGGCGCGTCCGTGGGCACCGACGTGGGCCCTGAAGCTCATGGCGGCCCGAAGTCTCGACATCTACCTGACGACCGAGGACCTCCCGTCCCGGGACAACCGGGTGCGCGTGGACGGCGAGCGCATCCTCATCGACTGGACGCCGACCAACGTCGCGCCCCACCACGAACTCGTGCGCCGGGTGACCCGGGCGGTCCGCAAGGCCGGCTATCCGCTGATCTTCACCCAGCGCATGGGCATCGAGACCAACTCGCACATGTGCGGGACGGCCGTGGCCGGTCACGACCCGGCGGAGAGCGTGCTCGATCCCCTGTGCCGCAGCCATGACGTCGAGAACCTCTGGGTGACCGACTCGTCGTTCTTCCCGTCCTCCGCGGCGCTCAACCCGGCCCTGACGATCGGCGCGAACGCCCTGCGCATCGCCCCGTCCCTCGCCAAGGCGACCCGGGGCTGACGGAGGGCCTAAGGCGCCCGCAGGTCAGGTCCGCCGCAGCGTCGGCTTGCGCAGCAAGTCTTGTCCGCGCACGGCCAGTTGCAGCCGCTGCTGGTTGCTTACCTGCGTGAGGTCGAGGCCGAGGATCTCGGAGAGCTTGTCGAGGCGGTGGTAGAGGGTGCGTCGCTGGATGAAGAGTTCCTCAGCCGCCCGTGCCTTGTTGCCGCCGCTGTCGAGGAACGTGCGGAGGGTGGGCAGCAGAGGGTTCTTCACCAGTGCGTCGTGCTCCAGGAGCGGACCGAGTTCGTCCTCGACGTAACGCCTGAGCTCGGGACCTTCGGAGAGGGCGACGAGGAGGCGCAGAGCTCCCAGGTCGTCGAAATGCCGCACTTCCCCGGTCGAGGCCGCCGCGGCGACGGACGCCGCGCTGCGGCTTTGACGCAGGGCCAGCGGAAGCGCCGCCGGCTCCACGATGCGGCTGAGGCCACCGCGTACCCCGTGGTCGGCCAGCAGGGTCCGCACATGGCCGGCGTCAGCGGGGGCGGGCAGGCCCACGACCGCCATGTCGAAGTCCCCGGTGTCGCCCACGACGGCGGGCCAGCCGGCCTCCCGCAGAAGGCGGGCGAGGAGGTGGTCCTTGGTGTGCTCCTCGTCCCCCGCCCAGGCCGTGACGACGATCAGGTCCCGGCCGCGCAGGTCCTGGCCGAGCGCCAGGCCGAGGGTGACGAACCGCTCTCCCGTGATGTCGCCGAGCAGCAGCCGGTTGAGCAGCGCCGTCTGGCGCTGGGAGGCGCGGGCGCCGCCCTCCCGCTCGCTGAGCAGCGAGATCGCCACGGCCGCGGCGGCCCGCTCCAGCGTGCGCAGTTCGGGCGGGCTCGGCTGCCTTCGCCCGTGCAGAAGGTGGAGCCACCCCCACGACTCGCCGCGGAGCACCACGGGCTGGCGAGCGCACGGCGCGACCTCACGAAACGACGCCGCCGAGGCGGTCGGAACCCCGGGCCCCTGCGCCAGGAGCGAGGGGTGGCGTTCGTGGATCGCCCGGGAGTGCGCACTCCACTCGTCCACGACCCGGTCGCCCTCCGGGGACGCGCCGCCGTACGCCAGCATCTGATGGGCGACGTCCTCCAGCACCACGGGGTACCCGGTGCGACGGGCCAGCTCCCTGACCACGCCGACGTAGTCCTCGTCCGCCAGGAGCAGATCCATGAACGCCTGGCTGGTGGCCTCCTCGGCGATCAGCTGCTTGACGCGCGTCCCGACCAGCACCTCGTGGACCTGGGCCGACGTCTCGACGAAGGGGATCTCGTCGGTGAGCCCCACCAGGGGCAGGCCGACCGCCTCCGCCTCCTCGACCACCGCCTCCGGCATGGTGGCGAACATGCGCCCGGCCAGTTCGATGACGAGGACGGCCGCGTGGGCGTCCGCGAGCCGTCGGATGAACGCACGCTGTTCGAGCTCCGTCGCGCCCATGCCGAGGCCGGCCGTCAGCAGCATCTCCTGACCCGTGAGAAAGCGGTGGATGTCCGGGATCTCGCCGGTGTGCACCCAGCGCACGGGACGGTCCAGATTCCTCTCCCCGGCGTACACCCGCACGGTGGTGCGCGTGAACACCTCAAGCTCCAGCGCGGTGCGAACCGTCAGGAATTCAGCCATGAGCCACGACCTCGGTGTGTGCAGGATCCGCAACCAATATTGCACACGTTGTGCCTGTCGTCACACCCACCGTTTCCCCAGACTTCAGGTCAAGCCCGCAGGCACGACCCCGTGCAAGGAGTGCAGAGTGTCAGCCCAACACCAGACCATCAAGGCTCCTGTCGCCGTGAAGGCGTCGCGGACCAGCCGTCCGGAAATCGTCGAGACCGTCGCGGACGTGATCGCCGACGTACGGGCCCACGGCGACGCCGCCGTGCGCCGCTGGTCGCAGAAGTTCGACGGCTGGAGCCCGGAGTCCTACCGGCTCGGCCCCGACCGGATCGCTTCCGTCGTCTCCTCCGTCCCCGAGACGGTCCTCGACGACCTGCGGTTCGCCCAGAAGCAGGTCCGCGGCTTCGCCCAGGCGCAGCGGGACTCCCTCACCGACTTCGAGGTGGAGACGCTGCCCGGCGTGTTCCTGGGGCAGCGCAACATCCCCATCGGCGCGGCCGGCGCCTATGTGCCCGGCGGCCGCTACCCCCTCACCGCGTCGGCCCACATGACCGTCCTGACCGCGAAGGTCGCCGGTGTCGAACGGGTCGCCGCGACCACCCCGCCGGACCGGGACGCGCCGCCGCCCGTCAGCATCGCCGCGATGCACCTGGCCGGAGCCGACGAGATCTACGTCATGGGCGGTGTCCAGGCCGTGGCCGCCCTGGCACTGGGCACCGAGACGATCGACGCGGTCGACATGCTCGCCGGCCCCGGCAACGCCTACGTGGCGGAGGCCAAGCGCCAGCTCTTCGGCGAGGTCGGCATCGACCTCTTCGCCGGACCGACGGAGGTGCTGATCGTCGCGGACGACACCGCGGACCCGTTCGTGGTGGCGACGGACCTGCTGTCCCAGGCCGAGCACGGCCCCGACTCCCCGACGGTCCTCATCACCACATCGGAGGAGGTGGGCAGGCGGACCATCGCCTGGGTGGACGAACTGCTGCCGGACCTCCCCACCGGAGGAGTCGCCGGGCCGGCCTGGCGCGACCACGGCGAGGTGATCGTGGTCCCCACCCTGGACGCCGCCTACGCACTCGCCGACGAGTACGCCAGCGAGCACGTCCAGATCCTCACCGCCGAGCCCCGCGAGGCGCTGCACCGGATGCGCAACTACGGTGCCCTGTTCCTCGGGGACAAGACCTGCGTCGCGTACGGCGACAAGGTCGTCGGCACCAACCACGTGCTGCCCACCCTGGGAGCGGCCCGGTACACCGGCGGTCTCTGGGTCGGCAAGTACCTGAAGACCGTGACCTACCAGGAGATCAGGGACGCGGGGTCCAGCGCCCGGCTCGGCGAGATCTGCGGCAGAGCCTCCCGCATCGAGAACTTCGAGGGGCACGCGCGCTCCGCAGACGTCCGCGCCGCGCGGTACGGATCGGCCCGGCTGGACTGGACCGACCACACCTTCGAGCAGAGCTGAACCGCGATGACGGATCGCGACTTATGCCGGACCGCACACGCAGCACGGCAGCCGTTCGACAAGGAGCACGTCCCCCTCGAGCCACGGAGATCGTCATGTCAGCTACAGAAAACGAGGCGCGCACGGCGCCCACATCCACCCCATAGGCCCCTCGGGCGGGGCCGCGAGCCCTGTTTCATCGGCCGAGGACGCGGAACTGCTGGCCGTACTGGGCTATGAGCAGAAGTTCGACCGAAAGGTCAGCCTGTGGGGGAACTTCGCCCTGGGCTTCGTGTACCTCTCGCCCCTCGTGGGTGTCGTGTCCCTCTTCGCGGTCGGTCTGGCGACGGCCGGCGGACCGTCCGTCTTCTGGATCGGCATCGTAGGGGTCGGGCAGTTCCTGGTCGCGCTGGTCTTCGGGGAGGTCGTCTCGCAGTTCCCGCTCGCGGGCGGGCTCTACCAGTGGGTCAGACGACTGTGGAACGGGCGATATGCCTGGTTCAACGCCTGGATCTACATCTGTACCATCACCATCGGCATCACCAGCACCGCACTCTTCAGCTCGGACTTCCTGGCCAGCCTCTTCGCCGGAACCGCCGACGCGCCCGGCATCAGCTCCACCCCCACCCAGCGCCTGTGGATCGCGATCGGCATGACCGTCATCTGCCTGATCTGCAACTGCTTCGGCACCAGGACACTGGCTCTGATCTCGAAGATCGGACTTGCCGCGGAGCTGATCGGCATCGTTCTCGTGGGCCTCTACCTGCTGATCTTCGAACGGCACAACTCCGTCTCGATCTTCTTCCAGACCAGCAGCTCCAACCACCACAACTACCTCATAGCCTTCATCGCCGCCTCGCTCGTCGGGCTCTTCCTCTTCTACGGCTTCGAGGCATGCGGCGAGATCGCGGAGGAGGTCCCCAATCCCTCCCGCAGCATCCCGCGGGCTATGCAGCTGACCGTGGCCGTCGGTGGAGTGGCCGCGCTCCTCGCGTTCGTCGGTTACGCCCTCGCGGCTCCGGACCTCGCTTCGATCCTCTCGGGCAAGGACACCAACCCGATCCCCTCGATCCTGCAGAGCTCGCTCGGCATCGTGGGCACGAAAGCGGTGCTCGCGGTCACCATCACGTCCTTCATCGCGGGTGTGATGAGCCAGCAGGCCGCCGCGAGCCGGATCGTCTTCTCCTTCGCCCGCGACGACATGTTCCCGGGATCCCGCGTCTTCTCGAAGATCTCCCGCGAGCGCCGCGTCCCCATGAACGCGTTGCTGGCCGTGAACGTCGTCCCGGTGCTGATCTACGTGTTCGTCTACTTCTCGCCCGACTCCCTCACCAAGATCGTGTCGTTCCAGGTGCTGGCCGGATACGCGGCGTTCATGATGGTCGTACTGGCCGCGCTGCGGATGCGCCTGAAGGGCTGGCGTCCCGCCGGAGCCTGGAGCCTCGGCCGCTGGGGGTTCGTGGTCAACGTGGCGGCCCTGGTCTACGGCGTGCTCGGGATGGTTCTTCTCGCTCTGCCCACCGGCGGCTCGGGAACCTCGTTCGTGGACCAGTGGATCGCACTCCTCGGTTTCCTCGTCGTCTCGGCCGTGGGTCTGGTGTATCTGCTGACCATGAAGCCGGACCGCAAGTCGACCGCGCCGGAAGGCGACGCCATGGAGGTGGCCGAGCGCCTGCGCAGCCGCGCCTCGGCCCTTGAGAGCACGACCGGAGGGAACACCGCATGACACGCGTCCTGTATCTGTACGGAGGCTGGCCGGGGCACAAGCCCTACCAGGTGGCCGAGGAGTGGGCCCTCCCGATCTTCAAGAGCCTTGGATTCGACGTCGACGAGACCAACGACATCTTCTCGCTCGACGCCGACCTCACCGGCTACGACCTCATCGCGCTCAACTGGAACAACGCCCTGCTGTCCGAGGGGCTGACCGCCGCCCAGGAGTCAAACCTGCTGGGGGCGGTGGAGAGCGGCACCGGGATCGCCGCCTGGCACGGCGCGGCCGCCGCGTTCCGCACCAGCCTCAAGTACCACTGGCTGCTCGGCGGCAGCTTCCTCGAACACCCCGCGGGCGAAGGCGTGAAGTACCCCTACGACGTCACCGTCACGGACACCGGCCACCCGATCACCGCCGGGGTGAAGGACTTCCGGGTCGCGTCGGAGCAGTACTACATGTCCGTCGACCCCAACAACCACGTCCTGGCCGAGTCCACCTTCACCGGCGAACACCTGCCGTGGCTGGAGGGAAAGACGATCCCTCAGGCATGGACTCGCACCTGGGGCGAGGGCCGCGTCTTCTACAGCGCGGTCGGACACGACCTCGACGACCTCCAGAACCCGGACGTCACCCGCCTGTGCACCCAGGGCTTCGCCTGGGCCGCCCGTCAGAACGCCTGATCCCACCGTCCGATCCGAGCTGATTGGGAACACACCATGCCTGTCCTCACCGGAGGCCAGATCGTCGCGCGGACCCTGCGCAACTACGGAGTCGACGTCGTCGCCGGCATCCCCGGCCACGGCATCTGGTCACTGACCGACGCCTTCCTGGACGACGAGTCCAGGATCCCCTTCATCCAGACCTTCCACGAGCAGAGCGCTGTCCACCTCGCCGACGGCTACTACCGCGCCACCGGCCGCCCGCAGGCCGCGGTGACCTCCATCGGCGCCGGCGCGAGCAACACCGTCATCGGCATGGGCACCGCGTTCACGGACTCCACCAGTGTCCTCGTCGTCACGGGCGGCCCGCCGACCCATATGCGCGGCCACGGCCTGCTGCAGGAACTCGACCGCTACACGGCGAACGACTTCCCCAAGGTGGCCGAGGCCGTCAGCAAACGGCACTGGGTCGTCACCCGGGTCGAGGAGCTCCCCTTCGTCCTGCACCGTTGTTTCAACTCCATGCTGACCGGCCGCCCGGGCCCGGTGCACCTCGAAGTCCCCATGGACGTACAGGCCGAGGCGGCGGACGTGCAGCTTCACGACCTGGAGCGGCGCATCCCGGTCGGCCGCCAGCACCCCGACCCGGAGGCCGTGGAACGTGCGGTCGACGTGCTGCGCGCGGCCACCCGGCCGGTCATCGTGGTCGGCGGCGGTGCGATCACGTCCGAGGCGTCCGACCAGGTCCTCGCGCTCGCCGAGCGGTGGCAGATCCCGGTCGTCACCACCTGGAACGGCAAGAGCGCCTTCCCCGAGGACCACGAGCTGTTCGCCGGCAGCGTCGGCCAGACCGGCACGATGACCGGCAACGCGATCGCCAGCTCCGCCGACGTCGTCATCTCCGTCGGCTGCCGCTTCACCGACTGGTCCGCCTCCAGCTACGCCAAGGGCATCAGCTTCTCCATCCCGCCCGCGAAGCTCATCCACATCGACATCGACCCGCACGAGATCGGCAAGAACTACCCCGCCGAAGTGGGCATCGTCGCGGACGCGCAGCGAGCCGTGGCAGCCATCGTCGACTCCCTCCCCAGCAAGGGCGTCGACCGCTCCGAGTACCTCGCCGAACTCGCGAGCCTCAAGCAGGACTGGGAGGAGAAGCTCGCCGGCCGCCGTGACAGCGACCGCTTCCCGTTCACCTCGCAGCGCCCGCTCGGCGCCCTGCGCTCCGTGCTCCCCCGCGACGCGATCATCGTCGCCGGGTCGGGCAACACCCAGGGGGCGGTCAAGCAGACCTTCCCCGTCTACTCGCCGCGCACCCACCTCACCTCCGGCGGCTTCTCCTCCATGGGCTGGGCCATCCCGGCGGCCATCGGCGCCAAACTCGCCCGACCGGACAGCCCGGTCGTGTGTGTCCTCGGCGACGGCGACTTCCTCATGACCTCCCAGGAGATCGCCCTGAGCGTCACCGCCGGCGCACCGGTGATCTTCGTCGTCCAGAACAACGCGGGCTACATGTCGATCCGCGGTGGCCAGCGCAAGCAGACCTCGCGCCACATCGGCACCGAGTTCTCCCACCCCGACGGCTCGCCGTACAGCCCCGACTTCGCGGCCATGGGCCGGGCCTTCGGCATCGAGTCGTGGAAGGTCAACGACGCCGCGTCCCTGGAGCCGACCCTGCGCAAGGCGGTCCAGTCCGGGGCATCCGCCGTGATCGAGGTTCCCACGGACCGCGACGCCGCGGGCCCCTGGGTGCCCGGCTGGTGGGACTTCCCGATTCCGGCGTACATCACCGACGAGCGCCAGGACGAGTACCACCGCACCCGGGCCACCGAACAGCACCTCTGAGACGGCCCCGCGCCCGCCGGCAGACGACCGCCCGTGCAGCCGAGACCCGGCCGCACGGGCGGTCGTCATCGCATCCGGGGTGCGTGGACCCGGGTAGGAGCCGCGTGGACCCGGGTAGGAGCCCCAGCCCCTCAGCACTCGACGATGTTCACCGCGAGCCCGCCCCGGGCCGTCTCCTGGTACTTCACGTCCATGCCGGCGCCAGCTGCGATGCACATTTACAAGATCAGCGATGTGGCGGTAGGTCACCCGCTACACATTGAAGCGGAACGTCGGGAACACCACAGTCACCTGCGGAAACGGCAAATCCGGCCGGACCATCCAGCACCGATCCAGCAACAAGCACGGCCCCACCGCCTGTCAGGGGCTCAGCTGCCACAGGGCGTCCATGGGCAGAGCCCGGATCCGGTCGCCGAACGGCAAGGTCTGCTGTCCCGTATAGAGGACGTAGCCGGCGACGAACCGGTCCCCGAGCAGGTTGGCGAGATTACGCAGCCCCGAGAGGTCCTCGGTGCGCACGGTGGCCCCGGCCTTGACCTCAATGCCGATCACGTCGCCTCGCGGCGTCTCGATGACCGCGTCCACCTCGACCTTGTCCTTGGTCCGATAGTGAAAGAGGCGGCCTTGTTGCTCGGACCAGGTCAGCTGGCGGGCGAGTTCCATGACGACGAAGTTCTCCAACATGGCACCGGCCGCGCCGTCGGGCTCAGCGAGCCGGGCGGCGTCCTGGCCCGTCAGATGGCAGGCGATCCCGGTGTCGACGAAGGCGAGTTTGCCAGTCCCCACCGTCCTTCCCGTCAGCCCGGAGGTCCAGGCCGGAATGGTCTTGATCAAAAAGACTGAGGTAAGCAGTTCCAGGTAGCGCACCAGCGTGGTGCGTGGAATACCCGAGGCGGTGGCGAGCGCCGCAGGGACCAGCAGCCCTCCAGCCCGCCCGGCAAGGAGACCGAGGAGTTTCAGTATCTCGCCGTGCCGCTCGATACTGGCGAGCTCCAGCACATCACGTTCAACAAGCGTCGAAAGATAGGCGTTGAAGAACGCGGTCCGGCGCCGGGGCGTGCGCTTGACGGCCTCAGGGAATCCGCCGACGACCGCGCGGTCCAGATAGTCGCGCTTACGCAGAGCGGAGGTGCGGCTGAGGCCGGGGCCGTGAGTGAACGCCGCGTCGACGAACCGGTCCGGACCGCCGCTGATCTCCCCTTGCGAGAACGGCCACAGTTCGATGACCTCCATACGACCGGGCAGCGCATCCGGCAGCGTCCGCATGGCAAGGATCCGAGAGGATCCGGTCAGCAGGAAGCGCCCCGGCGTCGGATCGAGGTCGACGGCCATCTTGATCGCACGGAGGAGTTCCGGCGCAAGCTGGATCTCATCGATGAGCATCATCGAGTCGTGCTCGACGAATCCCGTGGGATCGTCCCTCGCGGCACGCAGGGTCGCCGCGTCGTCGAGCAGACGCAGGACGGGGTCGCGGCGACGCGCGGCGGTCAGGCGGGTCAAGGTCGACTTCCCCGCCTGACGGGCGCCGTTGACCAGCACCACGCGTGTGTCGTCGAGCGCTTCCGCGACAAAACTCTCGGCATGGCGCGAGTTGCCATGCATCACAGAATGCCACCACCGCCAAGATCAATGGTCATTTAGACGGACCAATTGTGGACAACCAGCCGGTAGGCTGATGGGCATTCGGACGGACGATGGCCCATCGATCACTTAAGCGACCGACAGCTGCAGATCCTGAGCGGCCAAGCAGTTCGACGAGCATCTGCCAGGCAACGGGCACGTCACCGCCACCTCCCTCGCCATTCGCGATCAGCTTGTCCGAGCGCGGTCGACTCCAGTCACGGCAAGGAACAGACGGAGAACAGAAGAGGCAACGGGCAACCCGCCGAATCCCGGTTCTGGGTGCGTATCTCGTGCGAAACTCGCTCTCGGATGCGAAGCGAAAGGGCTCGGTCACGACACGTGATCGCCGTCGGTCCTTCGCGTCGGCCAGTGAACGTCGAAGGAAGGTTTCCCGTGAGGGCGCACGGCTCTCACGGTCGCTGTTCAAGGGGGCGGTTGATGATGAGCACAGATTTACGTTTCGGCCCGGAGCTTCGCCGTTTGCGACAGGAAGCGGGCCTTACTCTGACCGAGTTCTCCGTGGCGCTCAACTACGACAAGGGGCACCTCAGCAAGGTCGAGCGCGGGGAGCGTTCCGCGTCCCCCGAACTGGCCCGGCGGTGCGACGCCTTCCTCGGAGCGAACGGCGAGCTGCAGCGCCTGGTCGTCCGCCCCGAGACCGACTCGGACACCACCGACACCCCCGCCATCCCGAGCCTCTGGCTCGTCGGGCGCCGGGCGGTCCTCGCGGCGGGTACAGGGTCGCTGATCGACCTCAGCCTCAAACTCGGCGGTCAGGCGTCCTCTGACGCCGAGCCCCTCCTCTGCTCCTTCCGCGCGCAGTTCGAGCAGTTGCGAAAACTCGGCCAGTCCACCGCGCCGAAGGTCCTGCTTCCCCTACTGGAGACGCAGACGCGCATGGTCGCCGGGCTGACCGCCGACGCCCCGTCCGCCACTCGGACCCCCGCGCTCCTGCTCGCGTCGCGGTTCGCGGAGTTCACCGGCTGGATGGCCCAGGAGGCCGGGGACAGCGGCGCGGCGCTCGCCTGGACCGGTGAGGCCGCCGAGCTAGCGCGGGCCGGGGGCGATCCGTACCTCGGTTCCTACGCGCTCGTACGACGTACCCTGATCACGCTCTACGCAGGGGACGCCGCAGGCACCGTCGCCCTGGCCCGCCGGGCCCAGAGCGACCAAATCCCGCCGCGCATCCGGGGGCTGGCGGCCCAGCGGGAGGCACAGGGACTCGCGCTCGTGGGCGACGAACGCGACTGCCTCCGCAGCCTCGACAGAGCACGGGAGTTGCTCGACGGCGACGACGCCCGCAGCGGCGCCGAGCCCGTGATCGGCACCACCCACGTGAGCGATCCGGCGGCGATGACGACCGGCTGGTGCCTGCACGACCTCGGTCGCCCCAAGGCGGCCGCCGAGATCCTCGACCGGGAGTGCCGCCGTCTCCCGCCGCACGCGCTGCGAACCCGCGCCCGGTACGGCTTTCGCAGGTCCTTGGCCCACGCCGCCTCCGGAGAAATCGAGCGCGCGTGCACGATCGCCGGGGAGCTCCTGGGGGTGATGCCGGCCGTGCCCTCGGCGACGGTGAACAGCGACGTCCGGCGTCTCGCGCGGGAACTCTCCCGATTCCGAAGCAGCCGGGCCGTACGCGATCTTCAACCGACGATGGCACGGGTACTCGCCCCCGCGCACGACTGACACCGGCTCGAGCCGCCCGGCTCGCCGGACTACCCCGGCCCTCCGGCCCTCCGGCCCTCCGAATCCTACGATCCCCGGGGGGACCTCTCACCCCCGCCCGACGCGTCACACGGCGCCCTTGGCTTCCTCGTGCTGCCCGCGACCAGTGACGCGCCCGGCGACGCACCTCCATCCGTACGCCCTCCCGTGGACACGCCCTGCCGTCACACGGTCGGGACCGCATGGCCCAGGCGGACCGGGGCTTCGGAGCCCCGGCCCGCTGCCCCCGTGCTCGTGCTCATTCCCCCGTCTTCCTTCCACGAAGGGAATCTTCATGCCCGACGTCTTCGTCAACTACCGGACAGGCGACGAGGAATCCGCCGCGACCATGATCGCGCGCGAGCTCTCCCGCCGGTTCGGACCCGAGCGGATCTTCTTTGCCAGCAACTCGATCGAGGCCGGGCGCCGATTCCCGGTGGAACTGGTCAGGGCGGTGGAGGAGTGCGAGGCGCTCCTCGCCGTGATCGGCCCGCGCTGGGCGGAGGTGCGGGGGGTCGATGGCCGCCCCGCCCTCGAAGCCGAGCAGGACTGGACCCGTCGCGAGATCCATACCGCGCTCGACCGAGGGATCCTGGTGATCCCCGTGCTCGTCGGAAAAGCCACGAGGATCGCCCCCGCCGCCCTCCCGGACGATCTCCGGGAGCTAGCGGACTGCCAGTACAGGCGGTTCGACCACCGCAACGCCGAGTCGGACCTGACGGCACTCGGCGACACCCTCGCCCGGCTGTTGCCCGAGCTGGGCACGGTGGACCGCGACGCCCGTGCGGCGCGGGAGCGGGCGAAGGTAAAGTCCCGGAAGAAGTCGGCCCAGGGTGTCGGGCACACCAGGATGCGGACACGCGACGTGCGCGGCGGCATCGGAAACCTCAACGGAGACCTGTCCGGCACCTTCGTCAACGAGCCGCAGGGGCCCGTGAACACCGGTCAGGGCCACCAGTACAACGCGCCTCACTTCGAGGGCGACAACACCGGGGTCCAGTTCACGGCGGGCGACAACAGCGGTACGGTCCACCAGCGCTTCGAGCGCGAGCGTCGGCGCTCGGGCGACGGACGATGACCGGGCAGGACCACGTCACCGTCAACGATCCGCATGGCCCGGTGAACAACGGCGCGGGGTCCCAGAACGTCTTTTACGGCGTCGGCGCGGATTGGATGATCCGCAAAGGGGTCGAGCCTCTCCGGATCGTCCGCGAGGACCGTGTCCGCCTGGCCGACCGGTTCGTTCCGCCGCTGGGTTACCGCGTCGCCGCCGACCGCCTGGAGAAGCCCGGATCAGTGGTGCTGCTGGAGGCTCCGCCCGGCAGCGGGCGCCGCGCCGCGGCGATCATGCTGCTCCACAGGCTCGGTGAGGACGGGGGCGCCGACGAGGCGGGGGTCCGGTTCGAGGAGCTTCCCACCACGGACAAGGACGAGCCCCCTCTCGCCCCCGGTGATGGGGACCGCTTCCTCCTCGACCTCTCCGGGATCGCCGACGAGGAGGCGTATGCCAAGGCCCAGCGCCGACTGACCGTGCACCGGTCACAGATCCGGGAGGCGGGGGCCCACATGGTCGTCGTCCTGCCGTCGGGCATGGAGCACGCCCACGCGCCGGACCTCGAACCGCACACGGTGACGCTGGGGCGCCCCCGGGGCGTCGCCGTCGTCACCCGATACCTCCGCATGGACCGGATGACCTTCCGCTCCGTGGACCTGGGGAGCGCCGACCTCCAGCGCCTGTGCGACCGCTCCCCCATGCGGGAACTCACGCGCTTCGCGGGGCTGGTGAGGACTGCTCGCGACAGCGGACGGTTCGGCGCCGACTTCGCGGGATGGCTCGACCAGGCGATGCACGCGGTGACCGACCGTGCCGGTGACGTGGGCCGACAGGTGGTCACGGTTCGCACCGTGCCCGAGCGAGCCCTGCTGCTCGCGGCGGCGGTGTTCGAGGAGGCCCGCGCCGACACCGTCTACGAGGCGTGGCGCGGCCTGATGAGGATGGTGAGGCACGAGGAAGAGGCGACGACCGAACTCGGGCGGACGGATTTCGGGGAGCGATTGGCTGCGCTGGGGATCGAGCGGGACCCGGACAGACGGCTACGCTTCGGGCGGCTGGCCTACGCCGACGCGGTACGGACGTACTTCTGGGCGAACTTCCCCGGACTGCGCGACGACTTCAGGGACTGGGTCGCCCATGCCGCCGGGCTCTCGGGTCTTACCACCGATGACCGGGTGAACATCGTCGTCCGTTTCGGTGAGCGGTCCCTGGCCGTCGGGCGGCCCGACCACCTCTTCGACCTCGTGGTGCGCTGGGCGGACAGCGCAACCGCGGCGTCCTGCGATGCGCGAGCCGTGGCGGCCCTCGAACTCGGTCTCAGCCACGAAAGGTTCGGGGGATGGTTCCGCAGGCGGATGTACGAGTGCGTGAGGTCCGGCCCCTTGTCGGACGGTCTCGTCCGCGTCCTGACCGCCGCCTGCCTCCAGAGCCTCGGTGCGACGCACCCGGATCAGGCGATGGTGCGGCTTCATTACCTCGCCGTACGGAAGGGGGAGGCGGCGCGCGAGGCCCGGGAGGCACTTCTCGACCTCACCGGCCGCGACACTCGGCTCTACCGGTTGCTGATCGGCCGCGTGCGGGGCCGGGCCCGTCGGGAGCCGCGCGGGGCGGAGTCCCATCTCCATCTGCTCACGAAGCTGTTGGGAAGCGAACGGGCCCCAGACCCGCCGCCATGGCCGGACTTGTTCCTGGGCTGGGAGACGGTTTTCTCCCAGCCGCCGACGGAGCTCTGGAACCCGCTGGTGAGTAGCTGGCTGAACGCCGTGGCGAGCGACAGTACGCGGGAGATGGCGTTGGGCGTGATGGTCGGGGCGACGCGCGGCCACGCGGCCGCTCTCCACCGCCTCTACGCCATCGCCTTCGACTGGGCGAGGACCGCGCACCACTCCTCCCGGGCGGGCGTCGCCGCCCTCTTCTGGCAGCACATCGACCACGCGCAGTACGCCCGCACGGAGAGTGCGAAGCGTGCGGGCGCCGGACCACGGACCACGGAAGAGGCACGATGACACACCGCTTTCCCAGACTGATGTTCGTCGCTCTCTGCGGCCTCGCACCGACCGTGCTCGGAAACGTCCTGCACTGGTCGGCCTGGCTGTGGGGCTTCATGTCCATGGTCACGGTCTCGGGTTCCCTGCTGCTCGCGATGACCGTCCTCAGCAGTGGCCGCGAGCCGGCCGATCCGTACGAGCCCGGGGAACCTGAGCCACCCGTCGCGCCGACGGAGCAGCCGTACCAGGAGACGCGGGTGGTCGACGCGGCGCTGCCGAGCTCGGCGGACGGCTACGACTTCCTCTTCTCCGCCACCGTGTGGTGGAGGCCGGTCCCCAACCACGCCAACCGGTCCAGCGGTGCCTCCCCGGCCCTCGCCGTGTCCTCGATCGTCAGCCGGGCCCTGGAGGTCGTCCGCCGCGAAGAGCCCGGCCGGGCGAGCTTCGCGCGCTATCTCGCGGAGGGGAGCTGAGCGTCCCGCTCCCGGACGGGAGCGGACGGGTGAAGGCCCTGGCGACCGATGTGGCACTGACCCTCGCCCCCGCCGACCGCGAACGCCTGCGGAAGTTGAACGACCTTCGCAAGGACGAGGAGATCTGGGAGTACGAGCGTCAGCACGAGCGCAACAAGCGGCGCTACCTCGGTGACGACGTGCTCAAGAGCGCGGGCAGCGCGGTGGTGTGGTGGCTGGCCCGTCATGAGAACGAAATCGAGAGGGCGGTCGACATGATTGGCCCGCTCGCCCAGATCGCGGCGGCGGCCAACGACGAGGAGGTGCCCGAACTCTTCCGCCACCTGCTCGTCCCACCCGTGGGCGCGCAGAGCGAAGCGACCGTCGGAGGCCCGCTATGGGACGGACACCGCCAGGGAGGAGGAACGTTTGACCGCGAGGAGGAAGTAGGGGTTTCGGATCGGCTGCTCCTGTTACTGGCGGCAGTGGGCCTGAAGCCGGACATGGACGAGTACACGGTGTTCGTACACCCTGTGGTGCGGAGCTTGGAAGCGGCCGGGCTCGACGAGGCCGCCGAGGAGATCAGGCGGACCCTTCTGCCGACGCCCGACGAGGGCTGGAGTGAGGAGCCGGAGGGTGGGCGTTCGGGTGAGGGAGACACCACGGGGCCTTGGTCGCCGCGCTTCCCACCCCCCGAGGGCTCGCCCTTCACCGACGCGGCCGCAGACCCGGATGCTGGCACTGGCACGTTCACGCCGGGGGTGGCGGAGAGCGGCACAGACGAACGGAACCAAGGCTGGCAGGAGACGAGCGAGGGCGACATGACATCTCCGTACTCCCAGGATCCCTCGCACAGGCCGCACCGGACCGCCGCACCTCGCGCACGGGACGAGGACGACGAGAACGGTCGCTGATCCGGTAGGCAGTCGACTCTCCGAGGCTCCCCCTTACCGCACACCGCGGCGGGGGAGTCCTCCTGCCCGGATACCTGGGCAAGACCATCACTCGCCAGGACGCTGCCCCGGGCAAAGCCGGGGGAGGAGGGGGAACGGGAGACGAACAGCTCAAGACACCGTGGTGAGCTGTCGCACGGGGCGCTGCGGTCGATATATGCCTCCCCCAGCTACTACTGAGGGAGGAACCCCCTGCCGCGGCGTAGCGGGCGACTCCGACAACGCGGCGAGGTGCCGTGCCGGGCGGTGTGGGGGCGCGCCTCACTTCCCCGAGGCCGCTCAGCCACGCCGACCGAACCAGCATCCAGCAACCGGAAACCCCGCCCGGATTCAACAAGTCGGACAGCAACGCCCTGACGTGCACAAACACTGCGCGACATCTCGCGAACGCCGACCTTGAACATTCCGCCGCAACGCACGAATCCAAGCAGCGAATCGCCCCCTGAACTGCGCAAATGTCGATCAGGGGGCGAGCTCGGGGAGGAACTAGACGTTGAAGCGGAACTCCACCACGTCCCCGTCCTGCATCACGTAGTCCTTGCCCTCCATGCGGGCCTTGCCCGCCGAGCGGGCCTCGGCCACCGAGCCGGTGGTGACGAGGTCCTCGTAGGAGATGACCTCGGCCTTGATGAAGCCCTTCTGGAAGTCGGTGTGGATCACACCGGCCGCCTCGGGGGCCGTGGCGCCCTTCTTGATGGTCCAGGCGCGGGATTCCTTGGGGCCGGCGGTGAGGTAGGTCTGCAGGCCCAGGGTGTCGAAGCCGACGTGGGCGAGGGTGGCGAGGCCGGGTTCTTCCTGGCCCACGGACTGGAGGAGCTCGAGGGCCTCGTCCTCGTCCAGCTCGGCGAGGTCGGCCTCCAGCTTGGCGTTGAGGAAGATCGCCTCGGCGGGGGCGACGAGGGCGCGCTGCTCGGCCTTGAAGGACTCGTCGGTGAGCTCGTCCTCGTCGACGTTGAAGACGTAGAGGAAGGGCTTGGTGGTGAGCAGGTGCAGCTCGTGGAGGAGGGCGGCGCGCTCGCTGCCCTGGACGATGCCGGCGGAGAAGAGGGTGCGGCCCTCGTCGAGGATGGCCTTGGCCTCCTCGACGGCCTTGACCTGGGGCTGCTTGTCCTTCTTGATCCGGGACTCCTTGACCAGGCGCGGCAGCACCTTCTCGATGGTCTGGAGGTCGGCGAGGATCAGCTCGGTGTTGATCGTCTCGATGTCGCTCTTCGGCGAGATCTTGCCGTCGACGTGGACGACGTTCTCGTCCTTGAAGGCGCGGATGACCTGGCAGATGGCGTCGGACTCACGGATGTTCGCCAGGAACTTGTTGCCCAGTCCCTCGCCCTCCGAGGCGCCCTTGACGATGCCCGCGATGTCGACGAAGTCGACGGTGGCGGGGAGCTTGCGGGCCGAGCCGAAGATCTCGGCGAGCTTGTCCAGGCGGGGGTCGGGGACGCCGACCACGCCGACGTTGGGCTCGATGGTGGCGAACGGGTAGTTGGCCGCCAGCACGTCGTTCTTGGTCAGGGCGTTGAAAAGGGTCGACTTGCCGACATTCGGCAGACCGACGATTCCGATCGTGAGCGACACGTTGGCGACTTCCCGTAACTTCCCGTGGTCGGGATGTGAGGACAGAGGACGGACCCCGGCGGGGCCGGTCCACCAGTCTACGGGGCGGCCCCCGATCACCCGGCCGATCACCCGGCCGGGCCGACAATCGGTCGAACACACTGCCAAGGTCCTGCGAAGGGCGTGTCCAAGACCGGATTCCCGCCCTCCGGCCGCCTACGTTGGTCGGGTGGAGCAATACAGCACGCGTACGCCGCGCCGCGCGGCGGCCCCGCCGCCCCGCCCGGCCGCGGACGACACGTATACCGGCCGGAGCCGAGGCGCCGGCGCCGGTCAGGGCCGTGGACGGCCCGGCGGCGCGGTCCGGGACGCCCGGCCGCCCGCGCGGCGGACGGCGCCGTCCGGTCCGGCCGCGGCGCTGCCCGCCGCACTGCGGCGGGCCCGGGGGCTGTCCCTCCCGGACCCCGGCTGACCGGGCTGGGCGCGGGGCTGCTGACCGCGCTCACGATGCTGGGCATCGGCTGCCTGGACGCGCTGCTGTTCTCCGGCTCAGCCACCGTCTACAGCGTGCTCTTCCTGCCGGCCTGCGCGGCCTGCGGGCTGTGGGTGCGCCCCGCCGATCTGCTGGCGGCGCCGGTGACGGCGCCGCTGGCCTATACGGTCGGACTGCTGCCGATCAACGACGGTTCCGCGGGATTCAGCGGACAGGCGGTGGGGGTGTTCACCGCACTGTCGCTGCAGGCCGGCTGGCTCTACGCGGGGACGCTGCTGACCGTGCTGATCGTGCTCGTACGGCGGGCCGTGCTGGTCACCCGGCGTCGTCGCCAGCAGCGGCCGCGGCCATCCCGGCACCCACGATCCCCGCATTATTCTGCAGCTGCGCAGGCACGATCTCGGCCCTGACGCCCTCGATGAGCGGCAGGAACTTCTCCGCCTTACGGCTCACCCCGCCGCCCAGCACGAAGAGCTCCGGTGAGAACAGCATCTCCAGGTGATGGAGGTACTTCTGCACCCGGCGCGCCCAGTGCGACCAGCTCAGCTCGTGATCGTCCTTGGCCTTGGTCGAGGCCCGCTTCTCCGCCTCGTGGCCGTCCAGCTCCAGATGGCCCAGCTCGGTGTTGGTGAGCAGATGCCCGTCGGTGAAGACCGCGCTGCCGATGCCGGTGCCGAGGGTGAGCACGATCACGGTGCCCTTGACGCCGCGGGCGGCGCCGAAGGCCACCTCCGCGACCCCGGCCGCGTCCGCGTCGTTCAGCACCGTGACGGGGCAGTCCAGCCGCTCGCCGAGCTGTGACGCCAGATCGGTGCCGATCCAGCTCTTGTCGACATTCGCGGCGGTAAGGGTGACACCGTTCTTCACCACGCCCGGGAAGGTCACCCCGACCGGCCGCCCGGACCAGTCGAAATGCCGGACGACCTCCACCACACCGTCCAGAACCGCCTCGGGCGTGGACGGGTGCGGGGTGAGCACCTTATGGCGCTCCTCCGCGAGCTCACCCCGGTCCAGGTCCACCGGGGCACCCTTGATGCCCGAACCGCCGATGTCGATGCCGAACACCGTCGCCGCGGACACTCCCGTGGCCCCCTGGTCCTGCGTCATCGCTGCGATCCCTCCGTCTCGGCGGCGACCGCCGCGGCCTCCGGCTCACCGGCGGACGTCGCGGCCGCTGCCGCCTCCGCCCGCAGGTCCCGGCGCAGCTCCTTGGGGAGCGAGAAGGTCAGGGACTCCTGCATCGGCTGGACGACCTCGACATCGCCGAAGCCGCGCTCGGCCAGCCACTCCAGGACGCCCTCGACGAGCACGTCCGGAACGGAGGCGCCCGAGGTCACACCGACCGTGGTGACGCCCTCCAGCCATGCCTCGTCGATCTCGCTCGCGTAGTCGACCAGATGGCCGTCCTTGGCGCCCGCGCCAATGGCGACCTCCACCAGCCGCACCGAGTTGGAGGAGTTCTTGGAGCCGACCACGATGACCAGGTCGGATTCGGCGGCCACCTGCTTGATGGCGATCTGGCGGTTCTGGGTGGCGTAGCAGATGTCGTCGCTGGGCGGGCTGATGAGCTGCGGGAAGCGCTCCTTGAGCGCGTCCACGGTCTCCATGGTCTCGTCGACCGAGAGAGTGGTCTGGGAGAGCCAGACGACCTTGGACTCGTCGCGCACGTCGACGTTCTTCACATCGTCGGGGCCGTCGACCAGGGTGATGTGGTCCGGGGCCTCACCGCTGGTGCCGATGACCTCCTCATGGCCCTCGTGACCGATCAGGAGGATGTCGTAGTCCTCCTTGGCGAACCGGACTGCTTCCTTGTGGACCTTGGTCACCAGGGGACAGGTGGCGTCGATGGTGGCCAGCTTGCGCTCGGCGGCTTCCTCGTGGACCACCGGCGCGACACCGTGCGCCGAGAAGATCACGATGGAGCCCTCGGGCACCTCTTCGGTCTCGTCGACGAAGATGGCGCCCTTTTTCTCCAGAGTCCGGACGACGTACTTGTTGTGGACGATCTCCTTGCGCACATAGATCGGCGCGCCGTACTGCTCCAGGGCCTTCTCGACGGCGATCACGGCACGGTCGACACCGGCACAGTAGCCACGCGGGGCCGCGAGCAGGACCCGGCGGGCGGAGGTTGCAGTCATGTCCCCATGGTAGGGGCGATGACCCCGGGGTCTGTCGGTGGTGACCGATACCCTCGCGGTCATGGCTGTCAACACGTCCGCGGAGGCGCCGATCCCGGTCGGCGAGGTGTCCCGGCTGATCGGAAGCTGGATCGACCGGCTCGGCGCGGTGTGGGTCGAGGGGCAGATCACCCAGCTCTCCCGGCGCCCGGGCGCCGGTGTGGTGTTTCTGACCCTGCGCGACCCCAGTTACGACATCTCGCTGACCGTCACCTGCTTCCGCGCCGTCTTCGACCGGATCGCGGACACGGTCAGCGAGGGCGCGCGGGTCGTGGTGCACGCCAAGCCGGAGTGGTACGCGCCGCGGGGCCAGCTGTCCCTGCGGGCCGCCGAGATCCGCCCGGTGGGCGTGGGCGAACTGCTCGCACGGCTCGAGCAGTTGAAGAAGGCGCTGGCGGCGGAGGGGCTGTTCGCGGCCGACCGCAAGAAGCCACTGCCCTTTCTGCCGCAGCTGATAGGGCTGGTCTGCGGGCGCGCCTCGGCCGCCGAGCGCGATGTGCTGGAGAACGCACGGCTGCGCTGGCCCGCCGTCCGTTTCGAGGTGCGCAATGTGGCGGTGCAGGGGGTGCACGCGGTGCCGCAGGTGATCGAGGCGGTCAAGGAGCTCGACGCGCTGCCGGAAGTGGATGTGATCGTGGTGGCGCGCGGCGGCGGCAGTGTGGAGGATCTGCTGCCGTTCTCCGATGAGCAGCTGGTGCGGGCGGTTGCCGCGTGCCGTACGCCGGTGGTCTCCGCGATCGGCCATGAGCCGGACTCCCCGCTGCTCGACCTGGTCGCCGATCTGCGCGCCTCCACGCCCACCGACGCGGCGAAGAAGATCGTGCCGGATGTGGGCGAGGAGCTGATGCGCGTCCAGCAGCTTCGGGAGCGCGCGCTGCGCAGTGTGCACGGGCTGCTGGACCGGGAGGAGCGGGGGCTGGCCGCCGCGCTGGCCCGCCCGTGCATGCGGGAGCCGCACCGCATGGTGGACGAGCGGGCGGAGCGGATCACGGCGGTGCTGGAGCGCGCCCGTCGCTGCCTGGGCCATCTGCTGGACCGGGCCGACTCCGAGCTGTCCCACACCCAGGCGCGGGTGGTGGCCCTCTCCCCCGCCGCGACGCTGCGACGCGGCTATGCGGTGCTGCAGCACCCCGACGGCTCGGTGGTGCGGGCGGCCGACGAGGTCACGGAGGGCGAGGAGCTGCGGGCCCGGGTCGCCGAGGGCGAGTTCCGGGCGCGCGTCGCTGTCGGTCCGGCTGAATAGGGTGAGGGGCATGGCGAAGACGGACGAGCAGGCCCAGCAGACCGCGCAGAGCGACGCACCGCGGGCACAGACCACGCTCGGCTATGAGCAGGCGCGGGACGAGCTGGTCGAGGTGGTCCGCCGCCTGGAGGCGGGCGGCACCAGCCTGGAGGAGTCGCTCGCGCTGTGGGAGCGGGGCGAGGAGCTGGCGAAGGTCTGCCGCCGCTGGCTGGAGGGCGCGCGGGCGCGGCTGGACGCGGCGCTGGCGGACGAGACGGATGCGGACGAGGACGGGGCGGCGGGGGCGCCGAAGGCGCGGAGCGCCCGGCGGAGGGATGACCGCCGGCGGTTTACCGCTCACCGCTTATCGCTCACCCCTTATTACTCGCCGCAGACCGGCCGGGCTGAGTTGCTGCCCGCCGTCGTACGGCCGCACTCGATCCACCGCGTCCGGCCCGGGCGCGCTGCGCACTGTGTGATTCAGAGCACCTTCCGCACACTGCGCCGGCTTTTTAGTTGAACATTAATCTAAGCGCCGTACAGTAGGAGCCGTCAGCGATATCCCCGCTTATCCAGAGGTTTCTTCCATGGCACTCGTACTCGACCCCACCGCTCAGGACCTTCTCTTCCGTGAGGCCCGCACCGCGAACACCTTCACCGACGAGCCGGTGACCGAGGAGCAGGTGCAGGCGATCTACGACCTGATCAAGTACGCGCCGACCGCGTTCAACCAGTCGCCGCTGCGCGTGGTGCTGGTCCGTTCCCCCGAGGCCCGTGAGCGTCTGGTCCAGCACATGGCCGAGGGCAACCAGGCCAAGACCTCCACCGCCCCGCTGGTGGCGATCCTCGCCGCGGACAACGAGTTCCACGAGGAGCTCCCCGCGCTCTTCCCGCACTTCCCGCAGGCGAAGGACGTCTTCTTCTCCGAGCGCGCCGTCCGTGAGCAGGCCGCCGGGCTGAACGCCTCGCTGCAGGCCGGTTACTTCATCCTGGGCATCCGCGCCGCCGGTCTCGCCGCCGGCCCGATGACCGGGTTCGACGCCGCCGGGGTCCAGAAGGAGTTCCTGGACGAGGACCACACCCCGCTGGTGGTCATCAACATCGGCAAGCCGGGCGAGGACGCCTGGTTCCCCCGTGGCCCGCGCCTGGACTACGACCAGGTCATCACCACGGTCTGATCGGCCACAGGCCGCAGACCACAGAGCACAAGCCACAAGCCGAAGGGCGTGGTCCGGACCGCTGGTCCGGGCCACGCCCTTCGGTCGTCGCGCTCAGCCCTTCTTCTCGGTGAGCGCGGTGGCCATCTTCGTCAGCTGCCCGTACGACGCCGTCCCGGTGACCACCGTGGTCACGCCCGGCTCCTGGCGCACCAGCGCGTCGTACTTGTCGCCCTCGTAGCGGACCCACTCCTCGCCGTCGATCCGCTGGGTGCGCTTCGTCTCCCGCGCCTGCTGTGTGACCTCTTCCACGAACGGCACGGGCTTGCCGTCGCTCTGCTCGACCGCGATGTACTCCTCGTCCTGGTCGAGGAAGCCGAGGTGCCAGAGCGCGCCGTCCGGCTCGGCGGCCGGGCGGTAGGTCACCGACGTCGCGCGCCAGCCCTTGGGCAGGCTCCCGGGCTCGGGGGCGGCCACCGGGTACGGGGCGGCGCGGCGGGCCGTGTCCAGCTCCACGCGGTAGTCCACCGTCTTCACCCCGGAGCCCTTGGCGCCCTCGTCGTGCGGGATGCCGAAAAGGTAGATGGCCGCCGCGACGACGCCGATCGCCGCCAGCGACAGCACCATGTCCCGGACCGTCTCTTTGCCACGCATACCTGCCACGCCCCCTATCGTCCCTCATCCGGTCGCCGCACCTCGCAACAGGGCCGTGCTCATGCGTGGGGCTGTCTGCTCACTTAGCCAATCAGCGGATAAAGTCATGAACACCCTCACCCTCCTAGCCCCCTGCGGGAAGGAGGGACCTCCCGGTCCGTCGCCGTACAGAAAGGTGCGCTCCGATGACCGAGCATCATCTCCCCTCCCAGCTCGAGGTCAGCCCCGAGGCTCCCGATCGCAACCTCGCCCTGGAACTCGTCCGGGTCACCGAGGCGGGTGCCATGGCCTCCGGCCGCTGGGTGGGCCGCGGCGACAAGAACGGCGCCGACGGCGCCGCCGTGAAGGCCATGCGCTCCCTCGTGCACACCGTCTCGATGAACGGCGTCGTCGTCATCGGAGAGGGGGAGAAGGACGAGGCGCCGATGCTCTTCAACGGTGAGCGCGTGGGCGATGGCACCGGCCCGGAGTGCGACGTGGCCGTGGACCCCGTGGACGGCACCACGCTCACCGCGAAGGGCATGGCCAACGCCGTCTCCGTGCTCGCGGTCGCGGAGCGCGGCACCATGTTCGACCCGTCGGCCGTCTTCTACATGGACAAGCTGGTCACCGGCCCCGACGCCGCCGAGTTCGTCGACATCACCGCGCCCCCCGGCGTGAACATCCGCCGGATCGCCAAGGCCAAGAAGTCCAGCCCGAGGACGTCACCGTCGTGGTCCTCGACCGCCCGCGCCACGAGGGCATCGTCAAGGAGATCCGGGAGGCGGGCGCCCGGATCAAGTTCATCTCCGACGGCGATGTGGCCGGCGCGATCATGGCCGCGCGCGAGAGCACCGGTGTGGACCTGCTGCTGGGCGTCGGCGGTACGCCGGAGGGCATCATCGCGGCCTGTGCGATCAAGTGCCTCGGCGGCACCATCCAGGCCAAGCTGTGGCCCAAGGACGACGAGGAGCGGCAGCGCGCCCTCGACGCGGGCCACGACCTCGACCAGGTCCTGGAGACCAACGACCTGGTCAGCGGCGACAATGTGTTCTTCGTCGCGACCGGCATCACGGACGGGGATCTGCTGCGCGGGGTGCGGTACCGCGCGGAGACCGCCACCACCCAGTCGCTGGTCATGCGGTCGAAGTCCGGGACGATCCGGCAGATCGACTCCACCCACCGACTGGCCAAGCTGCGCGCCTACGCCTCCGTCGACTTCGAACGGCCCAGCTGAGCGCGCGACGGCACATCACGCAGACGGCACGTAACGCAGACGGCACATGACAAGGGCCGGGTCCCGCCTCCCGGCGGGTCCCGGCCCAGGTCCCGAAGAGTTCAGCCCGCGGCGGCGACCCGCACCGCGCGCTGCAGCTCCGCCTCCCGGCGCCGGCGGCGGGCCAGCACGACCCGGCGCTCGGCCGCGGTCAGCCCGCCCCACACGCCGTACGGCTCGGGCTGCAGCAGTGCGTGCTCCCGGCACTCGACCATGACCGGGCAGCGCGCACAGACGCGCTTGGCGGCCTCTTCCCGCGACAGCCTGGCAGCCGTGGGCTCCTTGGAAGGAGCGAAGAACAGCCCGGCCTCGTCCCGTCGGCACACCGCCTCCGAGTGCCAGGGGCCGGCCTGATCCCGCGCGGGGACGCGCTGCGGGGGCACGGCGGCTTCCAGCAGGGGCTGATGCGGTTGCAGCACGGTCTACTCCTGACGACGGCTCCGGTGGTCACCCTTGCCCGCCTCGAGGTGTACGGCCCCGTGAGCACCCCCATCAGCCGTACGAGAGACGATGCACCAAGCCTTACCCGCTGTGCGCGCGCTTATGCACACCGTTGTCCCACCCGGAACTTCCCCCGCGCATGCTCGTTCTTCAGGGCTTATGCCCGCAGGTTCTTCAGCCGCTTCCCTCGCTTGGGCTTGGCCTCGACACCGCCGAAGACCGCGAACCCGGTGACGTGGATCACCGGTGCGTCGGGGTCCTGCGCCTCGTACGTCCGGACGTCGAAGCCGCCGAGGATGCCCGCGCCCGAGCCGCGCAGCGAGACGTTCTCCGGGACCTTGATGTCCACCCCGCCGAAGGCGGCCACGACATTGATGACGATCTCCCGGTGCTCGAAGACCGCCTCGGTCAGATCGATCTCGACGCCGCCGAAGACCGCCAGGGCGTTCGTACGGCGCCTGACCCGCCAGCGGCCCTTGCGCGTCGAACCGCCGAAGACCGCCACCAGGTTCTCCGACTCGGGCACGGTGCGCGCCCAGTCCGGCTCCGCGTCGTGCGCCGACGCCGGCCCGGCGCCGCGGGCGGGGGCGACGGGCAGATCGCGCACCAGGGGCTCCAGCGCGCCGAGGGTCTTGGCGCGATAGACCGCGTCGATCCGCTCGGCGTGCTCCTCGGGCTGGAGCCGCCCCTCGGCGAGCGCCTCCCGCAGGATGTCCGCGATCCGGTCGCGGTCCGCGTCGGACGCGCGGAGCTCCCCCTCCGCGACGGGCGCGGACGCCGGGGTCGATGCCGGGGCCGGAGTCGGAGTCGGAGCCGGGGCCGGAGCCGAGGCGGCCGCGGGGGCTGCCGGGGCGGGTGCGGGGGCGGATTTGGTCAGGGGCACGGGCTGCTGCTCATCCACGGACTCAGGGTATCCAGTCGCGATCTATCGCGACTAGGGGACGATCCCTGACGGATCCCTGATCCTTCCCCTACCCCTCCCCGCGCCCGCTACTGAGCCCTACCTCACAGGTCCCGTTCCGCCGCCCCGTTCTACGCTTATGGACGCGCTGTCGACGAAGTCAGCCGAAGCCCTGTCGAGTGAGGAATGGCCGCGATGCCCCCCGTCTCCCGTCCCGCCCACCCAGCGTTTGCCTATACGGACCTGCTACCCCTGGGAGAGGACACCACGCCGTACCGCCTGGTGACCTCCGACGGCGTGAGCACCTTCGAGGCCGACGGGCGCACCTTCCTGAAGGTCGAGCCGGAGGCGCTGCGCAAGCTCGCGGCCGAGGCGATGCACGACATCTCGCACTATCTGCGCCCCGCCCACCTCGCCCAGCTGCGCCGCATCCTCGACGACCCGGAGGCCAGCGCCAACGACCGCTTCGTCGCGCTGGACCTGCTGAAGAACGCCAACATCGCGGCCGCCGGGGTGCTCCCGATGTGCCAGGACACCGGCACCGCGATCGTCATGGGCAAGCGCGGGCAGAACGTGCTCACCGAAGGCGGCGACGAGGAGGCCCTGTCGCGGGGCGTCTTCGACGCGTACACCAAGCTCAATCTGCGGTACTCCCAGATGGCCCCGCTGACCATGTGGGAGGAGAAGAACACCGGCTCCAACCTGCCCGCGCAGATCGAGCTGTACGCGACCGACGGCGGCGCCTACAAGTTCCTCTTCATGGCCAAGGGCGGCGGCTCGGCCAACAAGTCCTTCCTCTACCAGGAGACGAAGGCGGTGCTGAACGAGGCATCGATGATGAAGTTCCTGGAGGAGAAGATCCGCTCACTGGGCACGGCCGCCTGCCCGCCGTACCACTTGGCGATCGTGGTCGGCGGCACCAGCGCCGAGTACGCGCTCAAGACCGCCAAGTACGCCTCCGCGCACTACCTGGACGAGCTGCCCGCCGAGGGCTCCCCGACCGGGCACGGCTTCCGCGACAAGGAGCTGGAGGAGAAGGTCTTCGAGCTGACGCAGAAGATCGGGATCGGCGCGCAGTTCGGCGGCAAGTACTTCTGCCATGACGTCCGCGTGGTCCGGCTGCCGCGCCACGGCGCCTCCTGCCCGGTCGCGATCGCGGTCTCGTGCTCCGCCGACCGCCAGGCGCTCGCCAAGATCACGCCGGAGGGCGTCTTCCTGGAGCAGCTCGAGACCGACCCGGCGCGCTTCCTGCCGGAGACGACGGAGGAGGAGCTGACCAAGGGCGCGGGCCCGGACCTGGACGCGGTCGCCATCGACCTCAACCGGCCGATGGACGACGTCCTGGCCGAGCTGACCCGGCACCCGGTCAAGACCCGGCTCTCGCTCACCGGCACGCTGGTCGTCGCCCGGGACATCGCGCACGCGAAGATCAAGGAGCGGCTGGACGCGGGCGAGGAGATGCCCGAGTACCTGAAGAACCACCCGGTCTACTACGCGGGCCCGGCCAAGACCCCCGAGGGCTACGCCTCCGGGTCGTTCGGCCCGACGACCGCGGGCCGGATGGACGCGTACGTCGAGCAGTTCCAGGCGGCGGGCGGCTCGAAGGTCATGCTGGCCAAGGGCAACCGCTCGAAGCAGGTCACCGACGCCTGTGCCGCGCACGGCGGCTTCTATCTGGGCTCGATCGGCGGTCCGGCGGCGCGGCTGGCGCAGGACTGCATCAAGAAGGTCGAGGTCCTCGAGTACGAGGAGCTGGGCATGGAGGCGGTCTGGAGGATCGAGGTCGAGGACTTCCCGGCGTTCATCGTGGTGGACGACAAGGGGAACGACTTCTTCCAGGATCCGGCGCCGCAGCCGACGTTCACGAGTATTCCGGTGCGGGGGCCGGGGGTGGCGTAACGCCTTTGGGGGCGGCGGGGGCGTGGATGCGCCCCCGCCGCCCTTACCCGTCCCATCCCGGGGGCTCCGCCCCTGGGTCCCCGTCCGGCCCGGGACGGACCTTGTCCTCAAACGCCGGACGGGCTGGAATTGCCGGGACCGGCTGTCCTCAAACGCCGGACGAGCTGGGTCGGTCAGCCTCTCAGTGCCGCTTCGAAGGCGCCGGGGCGTTGGATGACGCCGCTGCAGCGGGTGTTCGGGACGACGTTCTCGGCCGTCTCGGGGCCCCCGGCACCGGCCGTGGGGGCGGTCGGGGTGGCCGACTCGGTCATTTCCGGGGTGCACGGCTGGTCACGTTCGGCGGACCACATCGACAGCCGTCCGATCCCCTTGTCCGCGGCGAACCGCGCCAGCCCGGAGGCGTCCTCCAGCGTGAAGGTCTCGCCGGTGACGTCGTTGACCCCGATCATCGGTGTCACGGCGAGCACCTTCCAGGCGGCGGCGTCCGACATGCCGAGCACCTCGCGGATCCGGGCCTGTGCGGCGGTGGCCGCCTGGACGGCGTAGTCGCCCATGTCGCCCGTATGGTCCCCGCTGTAGTTCATCGCCATGATGTTGACGGTCGAGAGGATGACCCCCTCCTGTTTGGCGGCCTCCAACTGGGCGACGCTCTCGGCGGTCAGCCCGTCGGGCATCGCGGGCAGGGTGAAGGAGATGTTCAGGCCCTCGTGGGTGCGCTGGATCAGCGCGAGCGCCTGGGCGCGGCGGGCGGCGGCCTCGGTGTTGGCGAGCGCCTCGCCCTCGAGATCGAAGTCGATCCGGTGCGCCTGGTAGCGCTCGATCACCTCGGCGTAGGCGGAGGCGAGTTCGGGGACGTCGGTGCAGACGGTGGCGAGCTCGGTGCCCTCGGCGCCGCCGAAGGAGATCCGTACGTCACCGCCCGCCCGGCGGACGCCCTCGACCCGGGCCTCCAGCGCCTCGTCGTCGAGCGAGGTGCCGCCGTCCCACACCGGGACGCAGCCGTCGCCCGCGACGACGAAGCCCAGGGTGAACTCCTTGACCCCGCGCGCGGCCGCGGCGGCCATGTCGTACCCCGAGTCCGACCAGGCGTTGACGTACGGCACGAACTCCGCGGGTGGCCGCGTCGCGGGAGGCTGCGACGCCTGCGGCGGTGAGGGCGCGGCGTGCGGCTCGGGCGACTGCTTGTGGTGTCCCGCCCATACGGCGATGGTGGCGCAGACCACCGCGCCGGCCACGGCGATTCCGCTCATGCGGGGGCTGGCCCTCATGGCTCTGGCTCCTTCTTGCGGTCCGGTACGAGGCGCCGGGGGCTGCGCCGCCCGTGCCGTTCTCCTCGCCAAACCTCGCATATTCGGTGAAGCCTACTGAACTATGACACACCGCATGTTTGACTTATATGTCGCATGTCGTATTTTCTGCATTAGCCTCTTCCGTATGGATCCTCAGTCAGATGTGGCCGAGCGCGCGCCTTCGCGTCCCCTCCGCGCTGACGTGGCCCGGAAGGGGCCCGTGTTCGTGGACCTCTCCGGGCGCCGTGGCCGACTGGTACGACATGTGGGCGTAGTCGCGGGGGCCGCCTGCCTCGGCTATTCGGCGGTCCTGGGGCTGGGCTACGCGGGCGGTACGCCGTTCGCGCCGCAGACGCTGATCCCCGGGCATCCCGTCTCCACCGAGGCGTTCGGCCGGCAGCCGAAGCACACCCCAAAGGGGCGTTCGGGACCCTCCGAGTCGCATGAGCGGCACGACGACGCGCAGGAGTACGCGTACGCCCCGACCCACCGTCAGCACCAGCGCCACCGGCACGACTCCGAGCGCCCGCAGCCCCAGGCCGCCCGGGAGCCCGTGGCCCTGCCCCCATCACCACCCGGCCGCGGCCCGCGCCCCCACAGCCCGCCCCGCCCAGGGCCCGCCGCGCGGCGCCGCGGCATTCCCCCGCGCACCCCGGCCCCGGCACCCGCGAGTCCGCCGAGGCGCACCGGCCCGCCAAGCACGGCAAGCACACCCACGCGCCCTCGCATCCGGCCGCCCACCCGCCCGCCAAGCACCCCGTGGACGCGTCGCACACCCCGCCGAAGAAGCACCCCGCCACCGCCAAGCCACCGGCCAAGGGCTCCGGCCACCCGCAGGCCCCGGCCGCACCACGAAGCCCGGCCACACCAAGTCCCCCCAGAAGCCCCAGACCCAGAAGCCCCCGCAGGCCAACACGCCCAAGCCCCCGAAGGGCCCCCAGGGGCCCGCCGGCGGCGGCAACCCGGCCGGTGCGCCGGACGCCCCCGAGGCCGAGGGCGAGGAGTCATGAGCGGCGGCAGACCGCCGAGGCTGCCGCGGCCCCGCCGCCGACCCCCCGCGCCCCGTCAGGACGGTGCGCCCCGCACGGTGTTCCGGCTGACCGACTCCGGGCGCCGCGCCGCGAGGCTCACGGGCAGGCTCCGGTTCACGGGCAAGCCCCGGTTCACGGGCAAGCCCCGGTTCACGGGCAAGCCTCGGTTCACGGGCAGGTTCCGGTTCACGGGCAGGTTCCGGTTCACGGGCAGGTTCCGTACCCCCAAGCTGTTCAAAGCTGACGGCCACGCTCCCAAGCTCCGTACCGTCAAGCTGCGAAAGCTCCGCACCCGCACCCGGATGGTGCTCGCCCTCGCCACCCTGCTCGCGCTGGTGTGCACCCTGCTGCTGGACGGCTATCTGCACGCCGAGGTCGGCAACGACGCCCGGGTGTACCGCTCACACGCCTCGCGCACCGTCCCCGACCGGCTGCGCAAGGGCGGGCCGGTGATCACCTTCGACCGGAAGGGGAAGGCCACCGAGCACGCCATCCCGTCCAAGACCATCGCGCTGACCTTCGACGACGGCCCGGACCCCCGCTGGACCCCGGAGATCCTGGACGTCCTGCGCCGCCACAAGGTGCGGGGGACCTTCTTCGTGCTGGGCCAGATGGTGGTCCGCCATCCGGAGCTGGTCCGCCGGATGCGGGCCGCGGGCCATGAGGTCGGGGTGCACACCTTCTCCCATGTCGACCTGTCGTACCAGGACAAGGCGCGCATGGACCGCGAACTGGCCCAGTCCCAGCTGGCCCTGGCCGGGGCGGCGGGCATCACCAGTTCGCTCTTCCGCGCGCCGTACGCCTCCAAGGTCCGCGCGCTGGACGACCGCACCTGGCCGGTGCAGCAGCACATCGGCTCCAAGGGCTACATCAGCGCGTTCGTGGACACCGACAGCGAGGACTGGCAGCGGCCCCCGGTCAAGGAGATCGTCCAGAACGCCACCCCCGAGAAGAAGAAGGGCGCGTCCGTGCTCTTCCACGACGCGGGCGGCAACCGCGCGCGGACCGTGACGGCCCTCGGGCTGTACATCGAGCGGATGCGGAAGAAGGGCTACTCCTTCACCACCGTCACCGGCGCGCTCGGCGCCCACAGCGCCAACCACCCGGCCCACACCCTGCCGATCTGGGAGGGCCGGGCGTTGATCTGGGCCGCCGCGTTCACCCACAGCGCGCTGCCCGCGCTGATGGCGCTGCTGGGGCTGGTGGGCTTCTCGGTGATCGGGCGGCTGCTGCTGATGGTGGTCCTCGCCTGGTGGCACCGGCGCTCGCGGGAGCGGCGGCGCTGGAGCCGGGTGCAGGAGGTGACCGATCCGGTGAGCGTGATCGTGCCCGCGTACAACGAGAAGGAGTGCATCGCCAACACCCTGAGGTCGCTGTCCGCCTCCACCCACCCGATCGAGATCCTGGTCGTGGACGACGGCTCCACCGACGGCACCGCCGATATCGCCGAGGCGATGGGGCTGCCCAACGTGCGAGTGCTGCGCCAGGCCAACGCGGGCAAGCCCGCCGCGCTCAACCGGGGCATCGCCCATGCGAGCCACGAGCTGATCGTGATGATGGACGGCGACACCGTCTTCGAGCCCACCACCATCCGCGAGCTGGTCCGCCCGTTCGCCGACTCGCGGGTGGGCGCGGTCGCGGGCAACGCCAAGGTGGGCAACCGGGGCAAGCTGATCGGCGCCTGGCAGCACATCGAGTACGTGATGGGCTTCAACCTCGACCGGCGGATGTACGACCTGCTGCGCTGCATGCCCACCATCCCCGGCGCGATCGGCGCCTTCCGCCGCCGGGCACTGCTGGAGGCCGGGGGCATGAGCGCGGACACCCTGGCCGAGGACACCGACATCACCATCGCCCTGCACCGGGCCGGGTGGCAGGTGGTCTACCAGGAGCACGCCCGCGCCTGGACCGAGGCGCCAAGCTCCCTCGGCCAGCTGTGGAAGCAGCGCTACCGCTGGAGTTACGGCACCATGCAGGCGCTGTGGAAGCACCGCCGCTCGCTGATCGACCGGGGGCCCTCGGGGCGGTTCGGCCGGGTGGGGATGCCGCTGGTGGTGCTCTTCCAGATCCTCACCCCGCTGTGCGCGCCGCTGATCGACCTCTTCACCCTGTACGGGGTGATCTTCCTGGACCCGGTGCGCTCGCTGCTGGCCTGGGGCGCGCTGCTGCTGGTGCAGCTGCTGGGGGCGGCGTACGCGTTCCGGCTGGACCGCGAGAACTACCGGGCTCTGGCCGTACTGCCGCTGCAGCAGATCGCCTACCGCCAGTTGATGTATCTGGTGCTGCTGCACTCCTGTGTCACCGCGGCGACCGGCGCCCTGCTGCCGTGGCAGAAGCTCAAGCGCACCGGCGAGGTGGAGACTCCGCGGGCGCCGGAGGCCGTACGGTGACCGGGCTCACCCGTTCGGCACGGCGGGCGTGGGAACACGGGCTGGCGTGATGACGCTGTGCTGGACGGAGGTGTCCCCATGACCGACGAGAGCCACCGCGACGACAGCCCCCAGGAGGGCTACCGCATCGAGCACGACTCGATGGGAGAGGTGAGGGTCCCGGCGCACGCCAAGTGGCGCGCCCAGACCCAGCGGGCGGTGGAGAACTTTCCCGTCAGCGGGCAGCGGCTGGAGCGGGCGCATATCGAGGCGCTGGCCCGGATCAAGGGCGCGGCCGCCCTGGTCAACGCGGATCTGGGCGTGGTGGACAAGGACATCGCGGGGGCGATCGCGGAGGTGGCGGCCCAGGTCGCCGAGGGCCGCTGGGACGACCACTTCCCGGTGGACGTCTTCCAGACCGGCTCCGGCACCTCGTCCAATATGAACACCAATGAGGTGCTGGCCACCCTGGCGACCGAGCGTCTGGGCCGCCCGGTGCACCCCAACGACCATGTGAACGCCAGCCAGTCCTCCAACGACGTCTTCCCCTCGTCGATCCACATCGCGGCCACCGCGGCCGTCACCCGCGATCTGATCCCGGCCCTGGCCCATCTGGCGGAGGCGCTGGAGCGCAAGGCGGCCGAGTTCGCCGAGGTGGTCAAGGCGGGGCGCACCCATCTGATGGACGCCACTCCGGTGACCCTGGGTCAGGAGTTCGGCGGCTACGCGGCCCAGGTGCGGTACGGGATCGAGCGGCTGCGCGCCGCGCTCCCCCGGCTGGCCGAGCTGCCGCTGGGCGGTACGGCGGTGGGCACCGGGATCAACACCCCGCCCGGATTCGCCGCCGCCGTCATCGCCGAGCTGGCCCGCGCCACCGGGCTGCCGCTGACCGAGGCCCGGGACCACTTCGAGGCGCAGGGCGCGCGGGACGGGCTGGTCGAGACGTCCGGGCAGCTGCGGACGATCGCGGTCGGCCTCACCAAGATCTCCAACGATCTGCGCTGGATGGCGTCGGGCCCCCGCACCGGGCTCGCCGAGATCGCGCTGCCCGATCTGCAGCCCGGCTCCTCGATCATGCCGGGGAAGGTCAACCCGGTGATCCCCGAGGCCACGCTGATGGTCGCGGCGCAGGTCACCGGCAATGACACCACCGTCGCCATGGCCGGGGCCGCCGGGAACTTCGAGCTCAATGTGATGCTCCCGGTGATCGCCAAGAATCTGCTGGAGTCGATCCGGCTGCTGACCAATGTCTCCCGGCTGCTCGCGGACCGCACCATCGACGGGATCACCGCCAACGCCGAGCGGGCCCGGGAGTACGCCGAGTCCTCGCCGTCCGTCGTCACCCCGCTCAACCGCTACCTCGGCTACGAGGAGGCGGCGAAGGTGGCCAAGCGGTCGCTGGCGGAGCGCAAGACCATCCGGGCGGTGGTGCTGGAGTCCGGCTATGTGGAGCGCGGGCTGCTGACCGTGGAGCAGCTCGACGAGGCGCTCGACGTCCTGCGCATGACGCATCCTTAGCCGGGCGTTGGCCACCGGTTGCGGCATAGGTCACGGCATCGCGGCCCCGGCGCACCTAAGATCTGCTCATGACAGCGGACATCGCGGAGACGACGGGGACGGCGGACATCGCCCGGTGGGCACCGGGTGACCATATCCTGTGGCGCTATCGGGCCAACGCCTCCGAGCTCATCCACATCTGCCGTCCCGTGACCGTCGTCGAGGACACCGCCGAGCTGCTCGCCGTCTGGCTCGCCCCCGGCACCCCCTGTGTCAAGCCGCAGCTCACCGACGGCACCTCGGTGCACCACGAGCCGCTGTCCACCCGCTACACCAAGCCGCGGACCACCGCGCTGTCCCAGTGGTTCGGGACCGGGGTGCTGAAGCTGGCCCGGCCCGGTGAGCCGTGGTCGGTCTGGTTGTTCTGGGACCAGGGCTGGCAGTTCAAGAACTGGTACGTGAACCTGGAGGAGCCGCTGGTCCGCCGGGCCCGCGGAGTGGACTCCGAGGACCACTTCCTGGACATCGCGGTCTACCCCGACCGCAGCTGGGAATGGAAGGACGAGGACGAGTTCGCGCAGGCGCAGCGGGCCGGGTTGATGGGCCCCGAGCAGGCGGAGCGGGTCCGCACCGCGGGCCGGGCGGCCGTGGCGACCATCGAGTCCTGGGGAGCGCCGTTCCGGGACGGGTGGGAGGACTGGCGGCCCGACCCCGCATGGTCCGTGCCCGCCCTTCCGGCGGACTGGGGCCGTACGGACAAGAAGCACACCTCGGCACACTCGAGGTCATGAACCTCTTGTCGTGTCCCAGTGTTTCAAACGTAGGATCGTCGTCCGGAACACTGCCCATGCGGGACACCAGACGCCGGCGCAAGTCACGGGCGATGCGCAAGATCTGACGTATTGTCACAGGAGGGGCGGAGTCGTGAGCGGTGAGGACGCGTGCAGGGACGGTTACGAGGGCTACGAGGACTTCGACCGCCTCGCACTGGACCGCAGCGGTCAGGCGGACGCCTTCGACACCATCAGCGACCGCTATGACGAGGCCTTTCCGTACAAGGAGGGCCAGATCGCGGCCGGCCAGTGGCTGGCCGAATCGCTGCCGCCCGGCTCCCGGGTGCTCGACGTCGGCTGTGGTACGGGCCTGCCCACGGCCCGTCAGCTGGTGGACGCCGGGCACGAGGTGGTCGGGATCGACATCTCCCCCGGGATGCTCAAGCTGGCCCGGGACAATGTGCCGGAGGCCACCTTCCACCATGTGGACATCGTCGATCTGCGGGTGGGCGGTCGGTACGGCCCGGGAGGCCCCCGGGAGCTCGGCCCCTTCGACGGCGTCGCCGGCTACTTCACGCTGCTGCTGCTGCCCCGCCCGGAGATCCCGTACGCACTGCGGACCCTGCACGCGGTGCTCAGACCCGGGGGGCTGCTGGGGCTGGGCATGGTGGAGGCGGACATCGACGACTTCCCCATCCCGTTCCTCGGCAACTCGGTCCGGGTATCCGGATATCTGCGGGACGAGCTGCGCCAGGTCGTACGCGAAGCGGGCTTCGAGATCGCCGGGGAGGACTCACACGCGTACGCCCCGGCCAGCACGGACGTACCACCCGAGATCCAGCTCTATCTGAACTGCCGACGACGTGCCTGACACTCGGTGCGCCCACGACCTGCGGGCGCACGGCCCCGGACGGATGGAAACCCACGCGTGACGGAGCACCCCACCTCCCACAACAGGCGGCAGGCGGCCACCTCTGCCGCCGCCCCGGGCGCGCCCGCGCCCGACGACGCGCACGGCGCGGTCCCGGACCCGCGGACCGCCGTGCGGCAGACGGCTGCCCCCGGCCAAGAGCCCGGCGGCGGCCGCCCGCGTCCTGCCGCGCCCCGTCCGGTCGGCGCCGGCCCCGCGGGCCCGGCGGCCCATGACGAACCCCCGGGCCCCGAAGGGGAGCCCGTGCCGCGCGCCAGAGAGCGCGGTGGCGCCCCCGAGCGCGGCGACGGCGCCGACCGTACGGGGCGCGGGCGCCGTGGCCCCGGCCGGAGCGGCGCCGACGGCACCGACGGGCGGGGAGGCGCCGCCGCGGCACGCGGCGGCGGAGGCAGGGAGCGCCGGAACACGGCGGAGAGCGAGCACCCGGCGCAGCCGGAGCACGGCACACCGGAGGGCGAGCCTGTGTGGGACGCGGATCGCAATGCCGCAAGAGGCGCGTCGGGCCGGCCCGGAGGGCCGGGCGGCGGCACCGGCCCCGATGAGCAGCCCCCGGCCGCCCAGAGCGGCGGCCGGGGCCAGGGAGCGGCGCGCCGCCGGGGCGCCGGCGCGGGCGAGCACCCGGAGCGGGCCGTCGAGACCCACGCGGCGGCCGCCTCCGCGGGCGAGGTGGCGTACAGCGCGCCGGAGGGCGGAGTGCCCACGGTGCCGCCCGCGGGCGGATCCACCGCCGCCGCCGAGGCCGCCACGCGGGACCGGGGCGGCGACCGGCTGCGGTTCGTGGGGGCCGCGACCCGGCGGATCGCCCGCGGCATCGACCTGGACGAGATCGTGCTGGGCCTGTGCCGGGCCACCGTGCCCACCTTCGCCGACGCGATCCTGGTGTATCTGCGCGATCCGCTGCCGGTCGGCGACGAGCGCCCGGTCGGCCCGGTGGTGCTGCGGCTGCGCCGCACCGACCGGATCCCGCTGGACCCGGACACCGACAGCGGCCGGCTCTCCCTGCTGCCCTCCCAGCCGGATCTGTCGCCCGCCGTGGGCGGCGGCCCCGCCGCCGAGCTGTGCGAGGTGGAGGCGGGCGGCCCGCTGGCCGAGGTGCTGCGCGGGGTGCGGCCGGTCTTCGGCGACTCCCAGGCCGCCCGCGCCGCGCTGCCGGAACTGCTCGGCGAGGGCCCCTCGGTGGCGACCGGTCAGCGCACCGTGCTGGCGCCGCTGCGCGGCCGCCGCCGGGTGATCGGCGCGGCCGTGTTCGTACGCCGCCCGGACCGTCCGCCGTTCGAACCGGACGATCTGCTGGTGGCCGCGCAGCTCGCCACCCATACCGCACTCGGCGTCGACAAGGCGGTGCTGTACGGGCGCGAGGTGTACATCGCGGACGAGCTGCAGCGCACCATGCTGCCCGACTCGCTGCCGCAGCCCACCGGCGTCCGGCTGGCCAGCCGCTATCTTCCCGCGGCCGAGACCGCGCGGGTCGGCGGCGACTGGTACGACGCGATCCCGCTGCCGGGCAACCGGGTGGCCCTGGTGGTCGGCGATGTGATGGGCCATTCGATGACCTCCGCCGCGATCATGGGCCAGCTCCGCACCACCGCGCAGACCCTCGCCGGGCTCGATCTGCCGCCGCAGGAGGTGCTGCACCACCTCGACGAGCAGGCCCAGCGGCTGGGCACCGACCGCATGGCCACCTGCCTGTACGCGGTCTACGACCCGGTCGCGCACCGCATCGTGGTCGCCAACGCGGGCCATCCGCCGCCCCTTCTGCTGCACCGGGGCGGCCGCGCCGAGGTGCTGCGGGTGCCGCCGGGGGCGCCGATCGGGGTCGGCGGGGTCGACTTCGAGGCGGTCGAGCTGGACGCCCCGGCCGGGGCCACCCTGATGCTCTACACCGACGGGCTGGTCGAATCGCGGATGCGCGATGTGTGGACCGGGATCGAGCAGCTACGGGAGCGGCTGACCGCCACCGCCCGGCTCACCGGCCCCAACCCGCCGCCGCTGGAGCCGCTGTGCGACGAGGTGCTGGACATGCTCGGCCCCGGCGACCGCGACGACGACGTGGCGCTGCTCGCCGCCCGCTTCGAGGGCATCGCGCCCAGCGATGTCGCCTACTGGTTCCTGGACCCCAAGGCGCAGACCGCCGGGCAGGCGCGCCGGCTGGCCCGCCGGGCGCTGGCCCGATGGGACCTGGACGATCTGACGGACGCGGTGGAACTGCTGGTCAGCGAGGTGGTGACCAACGCGGTGCGCTACGCCGAGCGGCCGATCACGCTGCGGCTGCTGCGCACGGACGTCCTGCGCTGCGAGGTCGGGGACGACGTCCCCCAGCTACCGCGGCTGCGCCAGGCCCGGCCGTCCGACGAGGGCGGCCGCGGGCTGTATCTGGTGAACCGGATGGCGCGGCGCTGGGGCGCGACCCGGCTGTCCACGGGCAAGGTCGTCTGGTTCGAGCTCGCGATGCCGTGAGGCGCACGGTCGTGAGGCGTACGGTCCCGGGCCGCCCGGTGCGGGGCCGTACGGTTCAGGACCTCGCGCTGAGGTAGGCCACGACCATGTCGCCGAGCATCCGGCGGTAGTGGGCGCGGCGCTCCGGGTCCAGGGGGTCGCGGCCGAAGAGGGTGCCGAAGGTGTACTGGTTGGCCACCGGGAAGACGGCGAACGAGCTGATCATCATGTGGACGTCGACGGCGTCGGTGTCGTCGCGGAAGACGCCCTGCTCACGGCCGCGGGCGAGGATCCCGGAGATCAGGTCGATCACGGGGGTGCCGGCCTTGGCCAGCGTCTCGGACTTGGTCAGGTGCTCGGCCCGGTGGATGTTCTCGATGGACACCAGCCGGATGAAGTCGGCGTGTGCGGTGTGGTGGTCGAAGGTCAGCTCGGCCAGGTGCCGGATGGCCTCGGCGGGGTCCAGGCCGGTGACGTCCACGGCCTGTTCGGCCTCGCGGATGCCGGTGTAGGCGCGCTCCAGGACCTTGATGTAGAGCTGCTCCTTGCCGCCGAAGTAGTAGTAGATCATCCGCTTGGTGGTGCGGGTGAGGGCGGCTATCTCGTCGACGCGGGCCCCGGCGTAGCCGCGCTCGGCGAATTCCCGGGTCGCTACGTCCAGGATCTCGGCCTGGGTGCGGACGGCGTCGCGGAGGCGGCTGTTCTTCGGCGGCTGATCGCTCATGCTGGGCCCACTCTACGTGCAGGGGGTTCACAAGAAGGCGTCCTGGGGTTTTTACTGTCCGAACTACTAACGAACCAGTTCGTACATTAGCCGAGCCGCCGAACGCAGGAGGTCACCCGTATGCGGGGCAGTGCACACCAGCCGCGGGAGTCGCCGGAGGGGCGGACGGGCCGGGAGTCCTGTCTGGTGGGGCTGATCGGATCCGGCGTCGGTCCCTCGCTCTCCCCCGCCCTGCACCAGCGCGAGGCCGACCGCCACGGGCTGCGGTATCTCTACCGCACGATCGACATCGATCCGCTGGGGCTCGGCCCGGACGGGGTCGGCGAGTTGGTGCGGGCCGCCGCCCGGCTGGGCTTCGACGGGCTGAACATCACCCACCCCTGCAAGCAGACGGTCATCGGGCATCTCGACGGGCTGTCGGAGGACGCCGCGCTGCTCGGCGCGGTCAATACGGTGGTCTTCGGCGAGGACGGCCGGGCGATCGGCCACAACACCGACGGGTCCGGCTTCGCCCGCTCCTTCGCCCGCGGCCTGCCCGACGCGCCCACCGGCGAGATCGTGCTGCTCGGCGCGGGCGGGGCGGGCGCCGCCGTCGCCCATGCGCTGCTGACCGTCGGCGCCGACCGGCTGACGCTGGCCGACACCGATCCGGCGCGGGCCGCCGGGCTCGCCGGGACGCTGGCGACACGGTTCGGCGCCACCCGGGTCCGTACCGTGCCCGACGGCGGGCTCCCGGCGGCCGTCGAGGTCGCCGACGGGCTGGTGCACGCCACCCCCACCGGGATGGCCGCCCACCCCGGGCTGCCGCTGCCCGCCGGGCTGCTGCGGCCCGGGCTGTGGGTCGCCGAGGTGGTCTACCGTCCGCTGGTCACCCCGCTGCTGGCGGCCGCCCGCGCGGCCGGCTGCCGCACCCTGGACGGCGGCGGCATGGCCGTCTTCCAGGCCGCCGACGCCTTCCGGCTCTTCACCGGCCGCGAACCCGACGCCGAGCGGATGCTCACCGACCTCACCGACCTGCTCGAGCTCCCCGCCGGAGGCTGATCATGCGCAAGTCCATCGCCACCGTGTGCCTCAGCGGCACCCTCGAGGAAAAGCTCACCGCCATCGCCGCCGCCGGTTTCGACGGGGTCGAGATCTTCGAGAACGACCTGCTGGCCAGCCCCCTGTCCCCCGAGGGGTCCGGGACCGCGCCGCCGAACTGGGCCTGGCCATCGACCTCTTCCAGCCCTTCCGCGACTTCGAGGCCGTCCCCGAGGACCTGCTGGCCCGCAATCTGCGCCGGGCCGAGAAGAAGTTCGCGGTCATGGAGCGGCTCGGGGCCGATCTGATGCTGGTGTGCTCCAGCGTCTCCCCCGCCGCCCTGGACGACGACGCCCTCGCCGCCGAGCAGCTCCGGCTGCTCGCCGAACGGGCCGCCGCCCACGGCATCCGCATCGCCTACGAGGCGCTGGCCTGGGGACGGCATGTGAACACCTACGACCACGCCTGGCGGATCGTGCGGGAGGCCGGCCACCCCGCGCTCGGCACCTGCCTGGACAGCTTCCACATCCTCTCGCGCGGCTCGGACCCCAAGGGCATCGAGGAGATCCCCGGCGAGAAGATCTTCTTTCTCCAGCTCGCCGACGCCCCGCTGATGGCCATGGACGTCCTCCAGTGGAGCCGGCACTACCGCTGCTTCCCCGGGCAGGGCGGCTTCGACGTGGCGGGACTGCTGGAGCACGTGCTGCGGGCGGGCTACGACGGGCCGCTGTCCCTGGAGGTCTTCAACGACGTCTTCCGGCAGGGCGATACGGCCCGCACCGCCGTGGACGCGCTGCGCTCGCTGATCGCCCTGGAGGAGGCCGCGGGCCGCACCGATCTGCCCGCGCCCGTGGTCCCCACCGGTTTCGCCTTCGCCGAACTGGCGTCGGGCGAAGCCGAGCTGTCGGCGCTGCTGACCGCGCTCGGCTTCGCCCGCACCGGCCGCCACCACTCCAAACCGGTGGAGCTGTGGGAGCAGGGCGACGCCCGGATCGTCCTCAACTCCGGCCTCGACGCCGCCACCGGCCACCCCGAACCCGCGCTCGCCGCCATCGGCCTGGAGACCCCCGACCCGGCCGCGTCCGCGGGCCGGGCACGGGCCCTGCTCTCCCCCGTCCTGCCGCGCCACCGGGCCGCGGCGGACGCCCCGCTGGACGCCGTCGCCGCACCCGACTCCACCGAGCTCTTCTTCTGCCGCACCGAACACCCCGACCACCCGAGCTGGACCGGCGACTTCACCCCGCGCGCCCACGCGGCCTCCCCCGCCGGCATCACCCATATCGACCATGTGGCGCTCACCCAGCCCCGGCACCACTTCGACGAGGCGTCGCTGTTCTACCGCGCCGTCCTGGGGCTGCGGCCGCACGAATCCCTGGAGCTGGCCGATCCGTACGGACTGCTGCGCAGCCGGGCCGTGTCCAATGCCGACGGCTCGGTGCGCCTCGCGCTCAACGTGGCCCAGGTCCGGCCGGGTTCGGGTCCTTCCGGCTCCCTGTGGCAGCACATCGCGCTGCACAGCCGGGACATCCTCGCCACCGCGCGCCGGCTGCGGGAACTCGGCGCCCCCCTGCTGCCCATCCCCGACAACTACTACGACGACCTCGAAGCGCGCCATGAGCTCGACCCCGGGCTCCATCGCACCCTGCGCGAGCTCGGCCTGCTCTACGACCAGGACGACAGCGGCGCCTTCCTGCATCTGTACACGGCCACCGTCGGCCGGGTCTTCTTCGAGATCGTCCAGCGGATCGACGGCTACCAGGGCTACGGCGCGGCCAACGCCCCCGTGCGCCTGGCCGCCCAGCACGCCCGTACCGGCTGAGTACCTGAGCACCTGAGCACCGCCAACCCCCTTTCCCCGTCCCCGTCCCCGTAACGACCTCGCCGTCCCCCGAGGAGCCGCCATGTCGTCAGCGTCGTCGACACCGTCACCATCCGCCGAGCGCCCGTCCCACCCGGCCGACGCGCCATCCGATCTGCTCGACCTGCCCGATCCGCCGCCGCTGCGCACGATGGTCGGCCCGGGGTCGTCGCCGTCGGGATCGGCATGGCGGCGGGCGAGATCATCCTGTGGCCGTATCTGACCTCGATCGGCGGGCTCGGGCTGCTGTGGCTCGCGGTGGTGACCCTGGTCGTCCAGACCGTGATCAATCTGGAGATCGAGCGCTACACCCTGGCCACCGGACAGACCGTGGTCGCCGGTTTCTCCCGCTGGTCCAAGGCGTGGGGCATCCTGATCTGCCTGGCCGGCGCGTTCCAGTACGTCTGGCCGGGCTGGGCCACCTCGGGCTCGACGGTGCTCACGTATCTGACCGGTGGCGGCGATGTCACCTGGATCACCGTGGGCTCGCTGGTGGGCTTCGGGGTGGTGCTGACCGTCTCACCGGTGGTCTATCGCACGATCGAGAAGGTCGAGGTGGTCAAGGTCGCACTGACGCTGTTCTTCCTCGCCGTCGTCGCGGTCGCCGTCATCGGCTGGCACACCTGGAGCACGGCAGGCGAGAAGACCGTCACCGGCGCCGGCCGGATACCGGACGGCATCACCTTCACCATGATCCTCAGCGCGATCGGCGCCGCCGGGGCGGGCGGGGTGCACAATCTGGTGCTCAGCAACTGGATCCGGGACAAGGGCTACGGCATGGGCGCCCATGTCCCCAAGCTCGTCTCCCCCATCACCGGCCAGTCGGAGGCGTCGGGCGCCGACCGCTACGCCTTCCCGCAGGACGAGGCGAACCTGGCTCGCTGGCGGGTGTGGTGGCGCCGGGCCAACACCGAGCACATCGTGTCGTTCTTCGTGGTCTGCCTGGTGACGATCGGGCTGATGAGCATGCTCGCGTACGAAACCCTCTTCGGACGCGACGATGTGGAGAACAGCCCGACGTTCCTGCGGATCCAGGGCGATCTGCTGGGGCAGCAGGTGGGCGACTGGCTCAAGATCGTGTTCTTCGCGGTGGCCACGGTCTCCCTCTGGGCCGCCTCGATCGGTCTGCTCGACGTCATCGGACGGGTGGTCAGCGACTTCGCCAAGCGCACCTACCTGCGGGAGTCGGCCTTCTGGACCGAGGGGCGGCTGTACTTCGCGGTCGTATGGGCCGAGGTGGGCATCGGCTCGGCGATCCTGCTGTCCGGGGTGAACCAGCCGATCGTGCTGCTGACCATCTCCACCTGCACCGCCTCGGTCGTCACCCTCGTCTACTCGGCGCTGCTGATCCGGCTCAACCGCCGCGATCTGCCGACCGCCGTACGGCTGCGGGGCTCGCGGCTGGGCATGATGCTGCTGGCCATCGGCTTCTACGGCTTCTTCGCCCTCGCGATGCTCAAGAGCCAGATCGAGGCGAACTTCTGACCTTCCGGCCTTACGGCCATGTGGTCCGGTGCGGGCGTGCCGAGGGGCGCGCCCGCACCCGGCCGTCACTGTTGGTCTCTGCGGAGAACGCCGCCGTCGTCGTCGTCCGAGGACGAAGTCGACGGGTCGGGCGCGCTCGGGGAGCCCGGGGCGGACGGCGACCCCGAGGACGAGGCGGACGGCGACTCGCTGGTGGACTCGCTCGCCGACGGGGACGACGAGGGCGACTCGCTGGCGGACTCGCTCGCCGACGGGCTGGACGACGGCGACTCCGAGGTGTCGCTCGAACTCGGCGACGGGGGCGGCTTGACCGCCGCACCCATATCGGTGTCCAGGTCGAACTTCGAGGCCTTCTGGCCGTTCAGCGCGGACTGGGTGTACGCGGCCCAGATCCGGGCCGGGAAGTCACCGCCGTTGACGCGGCCACCGCCCGCGGTGCCCCTGAGCGAGACCTGCTTCTTCTCGCCCTCGCCGAACATGCCGACGGAGGTCACCAGGTCGGGGGTGTAGCCGGAGAACCAGGCCGACTTGTTGTCGTCCGAGGTGCCGGTCTTGCCCGCGACCGCCTGGCCCTGCTGCCGCACCGCCTGGCCGGTGCCGTCGTCGACCACTCCGGTGAGGACGGAGGTGACGGAGTCGGCGGCGCCGCGGCTGATCGACTGGCCATTGGTGGGATCGGGCAACTGGGGCCGCTCATCGCCCTTTTCGGCGGACTTCACAATCGCCGGGGTGACCGTCTTGCCGTGGTTGTCGAGGGTCGCGTAGACCCCGGCCATCTGCTTGGGGCTGGCGCCCATCACGCCCAGCGACATCGCGGGGCGCACATCGAAGCCGTTGTCCACTCTGCCGTCCATGCCGAGGTCCATGGCGGTCTCCTTGACCTTGCTCAGTCCCACGTCCACCGCCATCTGGGCGAAGACGGAGTTGACCGAGTTGTTCATGGCCTTCTGGACGGAGATGGGCCCGTAGGACTTGTTGTCCTCGTTCGGCGGGGCGAAGGCGGTGTCACTGCCCTTGACGGGCCGTCTGCTGGTGCCGTCGTAAATGGTGCCGGCCGTGATCGGCGTGCCGTCCTGGGTGGCCGAGCCGTTCTCCAGGGCCGAGGCGAGGATGAGCGGTTTGAAGGTGGAGGCGGGCTGGTAGTCCGAGCGGGTGGCGTTGTTGAAGTAGTGCTTGGTCGCGCCCGCGCCGCCGTACATCGCCACGACGCCGCCGGTCTTCGGGTCCACCGAGACCGCGCCGACCTGGGCGTGCTTGTCGACCGTCCGCTTCTTCGGGTCCAGCTTGTCGGTCAGCTCGGTGCGGACCGCCTTCTCCAGCGCCTTCTGCTTCTTCCGGTCGATGTTGAGGGTGACCGTCCAGCCGCCGGCCTCGAACTCGTTCTCGTCCACCCCGGCCTTGTAGAGCTCCTTCTTCGCGTCCTCGACGAAGTAGCCCGTCTGGCCGTCGAGGCCCGGGATGGGGCTGGGCTCCTTGGGCACGGGGAACTTCATGCCCTCGCGCTCGCTCTTGGACAGCCAGTCCTTCTCGACCATGTTGTTCAGGACGTAGCTCCAGCGGTTCTTCACCAGCCGCTTGCCGTTGGGGCCCGCCGCGGACCAGTCGTACTGGCTGGGCGCCTGGAGCACCGACGCGAGATAGGCGCCCTGTGCGACACTGAGGTCCTCGACGTCCTTGTCGTAGTACGCGCGGGCGGCGGCCTGGATGCCGTAGGCGCCGCGGCCGTAGTAGCTGGTGTTGATGTAGCCCGCGAGGATGTAGTCCTTGGACTTCTGCTGGTCGACCTTGAGCGAGATCACCAGTTCCTTCAGCTTGCGGCTGACGGTCTGTTCCTGGCTCAGGTAGTAGTTCTTGACGTACTGCTGGGTGATGGTCGAACCACCCTGCTTGCCCCGGCCCAGCGCGGTGTTGATCAGACCGCGGGCGGTGCCGGTGAACGAGACGCCGGAGTCGCTGAAGAAGTCCTTGTTCTCCGCGGCGACGAAGGTGTGCTGCACCTTCTTGGGAATCTTGGACAGCGGTACGGACTCACGGTTGACCTCGCCCGTCTTCGCCATGATCGTGCCGTCGCTGTACTTGTAGATGTTCGCCTCCGCCTTGGCCGCGGCGTTGGCAGGGGGAACATCGACCCACAGATAGAGGACGAAGAACGCCCCGACGAGCAACGCGCAGAACCCCAGGACGTAGCCGAGCACCCATTTCCAGGTGAAGAAGCGGCGTATGCCCCCCGACTTCGCCGCCCGCTTGGCTCTGCGAGCGCCCTTCTGCCGCGCGCGTCGCTCTTCCGCTCTACCCATCGCTCCCGCCGCTCCAGTCCATAAGCCCCCCAGGCCAGCTCATGAAGCTAACACCGCAACAACCCTCAAATGCCCATCGATCTAGCTTTTTCCGAAGGTGACAAAAAGCACCCACTCCAAGGGAACTGACGGCTTACGGGCGTCAAGGGTTGCCAGGAGCGCGTAATGTGCTATCACTTTGCTAGAACGTAAGGACGCACCCGCAGCACCGAACGGAAACGGGGACCCACCCATGGCCGACGCCACCTCCACCGAGGACATCACCGACCAGGCCGACATACCGGCCCTTCCGGAGCCGCATGTCCGGGAGCGGCCCGCGCACAACGTCAGCGGCGGACTTGCCCTGCTCGGGGCCTGGCCGGACTCGCGGGCGGCGTCGGCCTGATCTTCGCGGGGGCCGCCGTCGCCTCCGACCACAAGGGCGCCGGGTCGACGCTGTTGATCGTCTCCGGCATCGTGGTGATCGTCGCCGCGATTCTCACCATGTGCGGCCTGAACACGATCGCGCCCGGTGAGGCCCGGGTGGTCCAGCTCTTCGGCCGCTACCGCGGCACCATCCGCACCGACGGGCTGCGCTGGGTGAACCCGCTCACCAGCCGCGAGAAGATCTCCACCCGGGTGCGCAACCACGAGACCGCGGTCCTCAAGGTCAACGACGCCTACGGCAACCCGATCGAGCTCGCCGCGGTCGTCGTCTGGAGGGTCGAGGACACCGCCCAGGCGATGTTCGAGGTGGACGACTTCCTGGAGTTCGTCTCCACCCAGACCGAGGCAGCGGTGCGGCACATCGCCATCGAGTACCCGTACGACGCCCATGACGAGGACGCCCTCTCGCTGCGCGGCAACGCCGAGGAGATCACCGAGAAGCTCGCCGTCGAACTGCACGCCCGGGTCGAGGCGGCCGGGGTCCGCATCATCGAATCGCGCTTCACCCACCTCGCCTACGCCCCGGAGATCGCCTCCGCGATGCTCCAGCGCCAGCAGGCGGGCGCGGTGGTGGCGGCCCGCCGGCAGATCGTGGACGGCGCGGTCGGCATGGTCGAGGCGGCGCTGGCCCGGATCACCGAGGAGGAGATCGTGACACTGGACGAGGAGCGCAAGGCCGCGATGGTCAGCAATCTGATGGTGGTGCTCTGCGGGGACCGCTCCCCGCAGCCCGTTCTGAACACGGGCACGCTGTACCAGTGACGGACGAGAGCGGGCCGAAGGGACGGCAGCCGCGGCAGCGCAAGCAGATGCTGCTGCGGCTGGATCCGGCCATCCATGACGCCCTCGCGCGCTGGGCCAACGACGAGCTGCGCAGCGCCAACGCGCAGATCGAGTTCCTGCTGCGCAAGGCGCTCGCGGATGCGGGCCGGCTGCCCGGCGCGGCGCGCCCGATCCCGCGCCGGGGCCGTCCGCCGCGGCGGCCCGCGGAGGGTGCCGAGGGCGGGGGCCCCTCCGAGGGCCCCGAGGGGCCCGGCCGCGCCCCGAATCAGCCCTGACCTCGCTCACACCTCTCTGACCTGCGATAACACACTCCCCAAACGCAGCTATACACCCCAGGTATACGCATGGTGTAGAGTGCTGGGCATGTCAATTGGCCACACCCTGCTCGGACTCCTCGAGGGCGGCCCTCGCCACGGCTACGACCTCAAGAGAGCCTTCGACGAACGATTTGGACACGACCGCCCGCTGCACTACGGGCAGGTCTACTCGACCATGTCCCGGCTGCTGAAGAACGGCCTGGTGGAGGTCGACGGCATCGAGCACGGGGGTGGCCCGGAGCGCAAGCGCTACGCCATCACCGACGCGGGCATCACCGATGTGGAGCACTGGCTCACGGAGCCCGAGAAGCCCGAGCCCTATCTCCAGTCGGTCCTCTACACCAAGGTCGTCATCGCCCTGCTCACCGGGCGCGACGCGGCCGATCTCCTCGATGTCCAACGCGCCGAACATCTGCGGCTGATGCGCGAACTGACCCAGCGCAAGCGCGAAGGCGACCTCAGCGACCAACTCATCTGCGACCACGCTCTCTTCCATCTCGAGGCCGATCTGCGCTGGCTGGAACTCACCGCCGCCCGCCTCGGCCAACTCGCCAAGGCGGTGCGTTCATGACCCCGGCAGGCTCCTTGCTGATCGCCACGTCCCTGAACAAGACGTACGGTCACACCCCCGCCCTGGACGGTGCGGACTTCTCCATCCACCCCGGCGAGGTCGTCGCCGTCATGGGCCCCTCCGGCTCGGGCAAGTCGACGCTCCTCCACTGCCTGGCCGGGATCGTGCGGCCGGACTCCGGCACCGTCCACTACAACGGGCGCGAGCTGACCGCCATGTCGGACGCCGAGCGCAGCGGTCTGCGCCGCGGCGAGTTCGGCTTCGTCTTCCAGTTCGGCCAGCTCGTCCCCGAGCTGAGCTGTGTGGAGAACGTCGCCCTGCCGCTGCGGCTGAACGGCACCAAGCGCAAGGAGGCCGAGGCCCGCGCCGCGTCCTGGATGGAGCGGCTGGAGGTCGCGGAGGTGGCCCACAAGCGGCCCGGTGAGGTCTCCGGCGGCCAGGGGCAGCGGGTCGCCGTCGCCCGGTCGCTGGTCACCGCGCCGCGGGTGCTGTTCGCCGACGAGCCGACCGGCGCGCTGGACTCGCTCAACGGCGAGCGGGTCATGGAGCTGCTGACCGAGGCCGCCCGCGAGTCCCGTACCGCCGTGGTGCTGGTCACCCACGAGGCCCGGGTCGCCGCCTACTCCGACCGCGAGGTCGTGGTCCGCGACGGCAAGGCCCGGGACATGGCAGGGGTCCGATGAGCGGCCAGGACGCCCCGGCGCAGGAGCCCCGCGCCCGCGTCTCCGTCGCCCGCTGGGCCGCCGACCTGGCCATGGGCGCCCGGTTCGCGGTCACCGGCGGCCGGGAGAGCTGGGCCAGGACGATCATGACCGCGGTGGGCGTCGGCCTGGGGGTGGCGCTGTTGCTGCTGGCCTCCTCCGCCCCCGCCGCGTACGACCTGCGCGGTGAGCGGTCCGACCGGCGCGCCGCGCTCGGCTTCCAGGTGGACCCCAAGCCCGGCCCCGACACCATCCGCCTCGGCCAGGCGAACACCACCTACCGCGACCAGGACATCGAGGGCCTGGTGATGGCGCCCGACGGCGACAGTCCGCCCAAGCCCCCGGGCATCAGCCAGCTCCCGGACCCCGGCCAGATGTGGGTCTCGCCCGCGCTGAAGAAGCTGCTCGACTCCGACGAGGGCAAGCTGCTGCGCGACCGCTTCCCCTACCGCACCATCGGCACCATCTCCCACGACGGGCTCTCCGGCCCGACCGACCTGCGCTACTACGCGGGGATCACCCACAAGGCGTTCGACCGGGCGGGCGGCGACTATCGCATCGACCGTTGGGGCACCAAGAACGCCGGCAAGCCCCAGCCCCTCAACCCCGCCCTGCTGCTGCTGGTCATCGTCGGCTGTGTGGTGCTGCTGCTGCCGGTGCTCATCTTCATCGCCACCGCCACCCGCTTCGGCGGTGAGCGGCGCGACCGGCGGCTGGCCGCGCTGCGGCTGGTCGGCGCCGACATCCATATGACCCGGCGGATCGCCGCCGGAGAGTCGCTCTTCGGCTCGCTCCTCGGGCTCGCCGTCGGCGCCGGATTGTTCGTGCTGGCGCGGGAGATCATCGGCGGCGTCGAGGTCTGGGACGTCAGCTTCTTCGCCTCCGACATCGTGCCGTCCGCCCCGCTCGCCCTGACGATCGCGGTGGCCGTGCCCGCCTCGGCCGTCATGGTCACGCTGGCCGCCCTGCGCGGTATCGCCATCGAACCGCTGGGGGTCGTGCGGAACGCCGCGCCCAGGCGGCGGCGCCTGTGGTGGCGGCTGCTGCTGCCGCTCCTGGGCCTGGGCCTGCTCCTACCGCTGGCGGGAGGTTTCGGGTCGGACAGCACGAGCGGTGACATCAAGCCGTACCAGGCCGCGATCGGCGCCGTACTGGTACTCGTCGGCACCACCGCACTGCTGCCCTGGGTCGTCGAGGCCGTCGTGGAACGGTTCGGCGGCAAGGGCTCCGTGCCCTGGCAGCTCGCCACCCGCCGGCTCCAGCTCAGCAGCGGCACCGCTTCGCGCGCGGTCAGCGGCATCACGGTCGCCGTCGCCGGGGCCCTCGCGCTCCAGATGCTGTTCGCCAGCGTGGAGGCCCAGGACAGCACGTCGACCGGTCAGGACCCGCGCCGCGCCCAGCTGATGACGAACGTCCCGGTGTCCAACGGTGCCGAGGCGCGCGCCGCCTTCGAGCGGTACCGCGCGACCAAGGGCGTGCGCGATCTGCTCGGTGTCACCGAGGACTACGTCTCCGCTCTGCACCACAGCAAGGACGACCCCTCGTCGGTCCCGGAAGAGGCCCTCACCGTCGCCGACTGCCCCGCGCTCCGCGAGGTGATCCGCGTCACCAGCTGTAAGAACGGCGATGTCTTCCTCGTCGACTCGCCGGCCGACTACTACGAGGGCGGGGAGAAGTTCGCCAAACCGGGCGCCCAGATCAACCTCACCTACCGCGACGACGGTACGCCCGACCTGAGCAAGAAGAAGCTGTGGACGATCCCCCGCTCGGCCACGAAGGTGAAGTCCCGGCCGGACCCGATCGGCGCTCAGCGCAGCGGCATCTTCGCCACCCCCGGCGCCTTCGACGTCGCCGATCTGCCGGACCCCCAGGCAGTGGCCATGATCCGGCTGGACCCGAAGGTGCCGGACGCGACCGAGTACGTACGCAACGTCAGCGCGGCGTTGTCCCCGACCATCGATGTCATGCGGCTCAGCAGCACCGCGCAGTCGGATGAGTTCACGGTCATCCGCAAGTCCCTGTTCATCGGCGCCACCGCGACCCTGCTGCTCATCGGGGCCAGCATGATCGTGACCACTCTGGAGCAGCTGCGCGAGCGCAAGCGGCTGCTGTCCGTGCTGGTCGCCTTCGGCACCCGGCGCACCACGCTGAGCTGGTCGGTGCTGTGGCAGACCGCGGTCCCGGTGGTGCTGGGCCTGGCGCTGTCGATAGCGGGCGGGCTGGCGCTGGGCGTGATGTTGCTGAAGATGGTCGGCCAGCCGCTGACCGTGGACTGGGCCGGGCTCGGCACCATGACCGGCGTCGGCGCCGGCGTGATCCTGCTGGTGACCCTGGTCAGCCTGCCGCCGCTGTGGCGGATGATGCGGCCGGAGGGTCTGCGGACGGAGTAGGCCCCACCGAGCGCCCCGCCTCACCGGGGCCGTTCCCCACCACGGGAACGGCCCCCGGTGGCATGTTCAGGCGGGACCGGCGCCTCGGGCACGCTCAGGCGGAGCGGCCCGCGACCCGTACCGGCAGCGGCCGCAGCGCCTCCCGTAGCGCCTCCGCGAACGCCTCGAACTCCTCCGTGCGCGCCGCGCCCGCCCGCATGGCCAGGGCTATCCGGCGGGCGGGCGCCGGATCGGCGAAGTCGCCGGTGGCCAGATGGTCGTTGCGCGCGGTCTCCACCCGGAGCGCGGTGCGCGGCAGCAGCGTCACCCCAAGACCGCCCGCGACCAGCTGCACCAGGGTGGAGAGCCCGGCGGCGCTGGTGGTCACCGGGGTGCCCTCGGTGCGGCCCGCCTCACGGCAGATGTCCAGGGCCTGGTCGCGCAGGCAGTGGCCCTCGTCGAGCAGCAGCAGATCCAGCTCCTTGAGCGCCTCGCGGGGGATGTCATCGCGGCCGCCCAGCCAGTGGTCCCGCGGCGTGACCAGGACGAAGTCCTCGTCGAACAGCGGCATTTCGACCACCCCGGGGGCGCCGAGCGGCACCGCGAGCAGCAGCAGATCGAGGCGGCCGTGGGCCAGCCCGTCCAGCAGCGAGGCGGTCTGCTCCTCGTACACCTGGAGATCGAGCCGGGGATAGCGCTCATGCACCAGCCGCAGCACGGTCGGCAGCAGATACGGCGCCACGGTCGGGATCACCCCGAGCCGCAGCACGCCGGTGAACGGCGCCCGCGCCGCCTCGGCCTCCTCCAGCAGCTCCCCGACCGCCTCCAACACGGTGCGTGCCCGGGCGGCCAGCCGCTCCCCCGCCGGACTGAGCAGCACCTTGCGCGTCGTACGCTCGAGTAGCTGGACACCGAGTGTCTCCTCGAGTGCGGCCACGGCGCCCGAGAGCGCGGGCTGGCTCATCCCTATGGCGGCCGCGGCATCGCGGAAGTGCAGCTGCTCCGCGACCGCGACAAACGCTCTGAGCTGGGAAATGCTGGGCTGCCGTGGTTTGCCCGCCGGTGTGGCTGATGCGGCCACTGATAGCCACCTCCAATCAACCCCACCGAGTGTAGCTATTTCACTGATCAATGCACTCTGTGCCAGGGTAGGAACCGTCCAACCCCAGGAAAACCCGGATGACCGGGCCTTTCCTACGCAAAACCTGCAAGGAGTGTGCGTGCTCACCGTCGGTGACAAGTTCCCCGAGTACGACCTGACCGCCTGTGTGTCGCTGGAGAGCGGCAAGGAGTTCGAGCAGATCAACCACAAGACCTACGAGGGCAAGTGGAAGATCGTCTTCGCGTGGCCGAAGGACTTCACCTTCGTGTGCCCGACGGAGATCGCCGCCTTCGGCAAGCTGAACGAGGAGTTCGCCGACCGTGACGCCCAGATCCTGGGCTTCTCCGGCGACTCCGAGTTCGTCCACCACGCCTGGCGCAAGGACCACCCGGACCTGCGCGACCTGCCGTTCCCGATGCTGGCCGACTCCAAGCACGAGCTGATGCGCGACCTGGGCATCGAGGGCGAGGACGGCTTCGCACAGCGCGCCGTCTTCATCGTGGACCAGAACAACGAGATCCAGTTCACCATGGTGACGGCCGGTTCCGTGGGCCGTAACCCCAAGGAGGTCCTGCGGGTGCTGGACGCCCTGCAGACCGACGAACTGTGCCCCTGCAACTGGAGCAAGGGCGAGGACACCCTGGACCCGGTAGCCCTCCTCTCCGGTGAGTGAGCTGATTCCCCATGGCACTCGATGAGCTGAAGTCCGCGCTTCCGGACTACGCCAAGGACCTCAAGCTGAACCTCGGTTCGGTCATCGGCAACTCCGAGCTTCCGCAGCAGCAGCTGTGGGGCACCGTGCTGGCCTGCGCGATCGCCTCGCGCTCGGCGCGGGTGCTGACCGAGCTGGAGCCGGAGGCCAAGGCCAACCTCTCGCCGGAGGCGTACACCGCCGCCAAGTCGGCGGCCGCCATCATGGCGATGAACAACGTCTACTACCGGACCCGGCACCTGCTGTCCGACCCGGAGTACAACAACCTGCGCGCCGGGCTGCGGATGAACGTCATCGGCAACCCGGGTGTGGAGAAGGTCGACTTCGAGCTGTGGTCGCTGGCCGTGTCCGCGATCAACGGCTGCGGAATGTGCCTCGACTCGCATGAGCAGGTGCTCCGCAAGGCGGGCGTGGACCGCGAGACGATCCAGGAAGCCTTCAAGATCGCCTCGGTGCTGCAGGCGGTCGGCGCCACCCTGGACGCCGAGGGCGTCCTGGCCGCGAACGGCTGACCCGCACGGTCACAAGACCACTCGGTCACAAGACCGCTCGGTCGCGGAGACCAGAAGGGCGCCCCACCGATCGGTGGGGCGCCCTTCGGCGTTCAACGGCCACGGGCCGGTCCCGGGTTACCGGGGCTCGTTGCCCTTCTCCGGCGGCGCGCCCGGCGGGTCGGTGGGCGCCGCGCCGGAGGCGGTGGCGCCGTGCGGGCCCGGGATGGCGCGCAGCGCGTTCTCCTGGTTGTAGCTGCGCAGATAGACGACGACCGCGTTGGCGACCGCCACCAGGGGAACGGCCACCACCGCGCCGCCGATGCCGCCGATCAGCGAACCGGCCGCGACCGAGAGCACCACGGCCAGCGGATGGACCCGCACCGCGCGGCCGAGGATGAAGGGCTGCAGCACATGGCCCTCGATCTGCTGCACGGCCAGCACCACGATCAGCACCATCGCCCCCGTGAACACGCCCTGGGTGACCAGTGCCACGACCACCGCGAGCGCGCCGGAGACCACCGCACCCACCAGCGGGATGAAGGCGAAGAGGAAGATGAAGACGGCGAGCGGCACCGCCATGGGCACATCGAGGAAGAAGAGACCCACGCCGATGAAGATCGCGTCGATCAGCGCCACGATCACCGTGCCGCGCACATAGGCGGTCAGCGTCGCCCACGCCCGCGGACCGGCGCCCGCCACGCCCTCGCGGGCCGGGGCGGGGACCATCTTGAGGGTCCAGTTCCAGATCTTCGGGCCGTCGTACAGCAGGAAGAGCGTGCAGAACATCGTCAGCAGAAGGCCGGTCAGCACCTCGACGACGACCGTGACGCCCTCGAGCCCCGCCGAGGTGATCTGCTCGGTGTTGGCGCCGACCGCCTCGCGCAGACTCTTGGCGACATGGTTGATCTGCTTCTCGGTCACATGGAACGGGCTGTGCAGCAGCCAGCGCCGCAGGTCGTCGATACCGGCCTGGACCTCGCCCGAGACCTCGTCGATGTTCTCCATGACCTGCCAGACCACGAACCATACGACCAGGCCCATGACAACGAAGCCGGCGATGAAGGTGAGCGCGGTGGCCAGCCCGCGCGGCACACCGCGCCGCCGCAGCCGGGTCACGGTGGGTTCCAGCAGCGCGGTGATGAGGAGCGCGACGGTGAAGGAGAGCACCACCAGCTGGACGGAGCTGATGACCCTCATGAGCACCCACACCGTGCCGCCGAGCACCAGCAGCCGCCAGGCCGCCTCGGCGGCGACGCGGACGCCCCAGGGGACGGCGGCCACCGGATCGGGTCTGGCGGAGACGGCGGGGGCGTAGGAGGGCGGGGCGGGCACGCTGGACGGCTCCGGCCGGGGGGACTCGCCCTGCGCGCCCTTCCCCTCGGCGCCCGCGGAATTCTGGGAACTCTCGGGGCTCTCGGGACTTCCCGGGCCCGCGGAACTCTCCCGACCCTCAGCCCCCTTGGCGCTCTCGGCGCCCCGTGCGGCCCCGGCGCCCTGGTCCTGGTCCTGGTCCGCTCCGGTGCCGGGCGCACCGCCGGACGGCCGTGCCCCCCGCGGGCGCTCCTCGGATGGTTCGGGCCCCGATGGGGACCTCGGGCCGGTGTCGCCGTCGCCCTCGCGCCCCCGCATTTCGGCCTGTTGGGATTCCAGCCGGTGGGCGAGCCGGGTAAGTCCGGTTCCCAGCCTGCCGACCCACTGCGGCAATTTGGACATTTCTCGTTTCCTACCCCCAGGTTCCCCCTCGGCCGTCAAGGAGACGTTACCTGCTGGGGATGCACGAAACCCCCGACCCATGGGCCGGGGGTTTCGTGAAGTGTGCGAGCGTGCGCCGCTGCCGGGAAGGCCCGGTCCGGTCGGCTCAGTAGTGGCCGTTGGCCTGCCAGAACGCCCAGGCGTCACACGGGCTGCCGTAGCGCTCGTTCATGTAGTTCACGCCCCACTTGATCTGGGTCGCCGGGTTGGTCTGCCAGTCGGAGCCCGCCGAGGACATCTTGGAGGCGGGCAGCGCCTGTACCAGACCGTAGGCACCAGACGAGGGGTTGGTGGCCTGGTAGTTCCAGGTGGACTCGTGGTCCACGATGTTGCTGAAGCACTGGAACTGGCCACTCGGAACGATCTGCCGGGCCATCGACTGGACCTCGGAGATCGTGTACGAAGCCTGCTGGGGGAAGTCGCCGGCGTCACGCGTGGCCGAACGGCTCGCGAGATCCTCCTTCTTCTTCGCTTCCCGCTCCTTGGCCAGCTTCTCGGCGGCTGCCTTGTCCGCGGCGGCCTTCTTGGCCTTCGCGTCCTTGGCCGCCTGCTTGCGGGCTGCCTCCTCGGCGGACTTGCGCGCCTCCGCGTCGGCCGCGGTGGACTGAACGTCCGCCTGCTGCGTCAGGGATGCGGTCTGGGCAACGGCTTGCTGCCCGGCGGGTATGTCCGCAAGGAGCGTCGAGTCGGCGGCAGTCGCCTCGATCGGGTCGGACGAGCCCTGCTGCTGTCCGCCCGCGGCGACGCCGACAACGGCGCCCACAGTGGTGACCGCGGTGGCCGAGGCCACTGCGAATCCCCGGACCGAAATCCGGCTCACTCGGTTTCCTTCCAGCTCGCCCGCTTAGGTGACCTCGCGGGCGCAATCGTGCCCCTGACGCTGGCCTCCCCTTGTTCCGTCCCCGGTGGTACACGGTGGGGTCGGCTGGTCACGGGAGGCACGGGCCCGGTGGGGATCACCCGTGGGAGATCCTCGAGGTGCTCGGGCGGCATACGGCGAACTCTCTTCAATTCTGGTACTGCTGTGGTTCTGTACCGCTGGGGGTACCGGTGTGCCGTATGCGGGGCCTGACAGAACCCACACACTGCCGGACACGGAGCCCCCGAGGCAATTCCCCGCCAGGTGTGAAAGCTCACATCCCGTTTACGCCCTAGGATTTCTGGAAATCCCCGCGCGCCAAGACGCCGCGCGGCTAAGCTCATTGGCCTTTCCGCGCGGCGCCTTGTGGTCGCAAACGACTCAACCAGCTCAGATGTGGCCGTCCTCCAGCATTTCGGTCACCAGCGCCGCGATCGGCGAACGCTCGGAGCGGGTCAGGGTGACATGCGCGAACAGCGGATGTCCCTTCAGCTTCTCGACGACCGCCACCACACCGTCGTACCGCCCGACGCGGAGGTTGTCCCGCTGGGCCACGTCGTGGGTGAGCACCACCCGGGAGTTGGCGCCGATCCGGGAGAGCACGGTGAGCAGCACATTCCGCTCGAGCGACTGGGCCTCGTCGACGATGACGAAGGCGTCATGGAGCGAGCGGCCGCGGATATGCGTCAGCGGCATCACCTCCAGCATCCCGCGCCCCACGACCTCCTCGATCACCTCGGCGCTGGTCACCGCGGAGAGCGTGTCGAAGACCGCCTGGGCCCAAGGGCTCATCTTCTCGGCCTCGGTGCCGGGCAGATAGCCCAACTCCTGGCCACCCACCGCGTACAGCGGGCGGAAGATCATCACCTTGCGGTGCTGACGCCGCTCCAGCACGGCCTCCAGACCCGCGCACAGCGCCAGCGCCGACTTGCCCGTACCGGCCCGGCCGCCCATCGAGATGATGCCGACCTCCGGATCGAGCAGCAGATCCAGCGCGATCCGCTGCTCCGCGCTGCGTCCGTGGATCCCGAACGCCTCCCGGTCGCCGCGCACCAGCCGCACCTGCCCGTCCGGGGTGACCCGGCCGAGCGCGTTGCCACGCTCGGACTGCAGCACCAGACCCGTATGCACGGGCAGTCCGGCCGCCTCGGGGACATACGCGGTCTCGGCGGCGAACAGGTCGTCCACCTGCTCGGCCGAGACGGCGAGCTCCGCCATCCCGGTCCAGCCCGAGTCGGTGATCGCCAGCTCCGCGCGGTACTCCTCGGCGAGCAGCCCCACCGAGGACGCCTTGATGCGCAGCGGCAGGTCCTTCGATACGACGGTGACGTCGTACCCCTCGGCCTGCAGGTTTCTGGCGACCGCGAGGATCCGCGCGTCGTTGTCCGGCATACGGCCGTGATTCAGGAAGGCCGCGGGCAGGACACCCGGGTCGGAATGGTTGAGCTCGACACGCAGGGTCCCGCCCAGATCGCCGATCGGGATGGGTGCGTCCAGGCGGCCGAAACGGACGCGGTACTCGTCCAGCAGGCGGAGCGCCTGCCGGGCGAAGTACCCCAGCTCCGGGTGGTGCCGCTTGGCCTCCAGTTCCGTGACCACCACGACCGGCAGCACGACTTCGTGCTCGTCGAAGCGGGCCATGGCATTGGGGTCGGCCAGCAGGACGCTGGTGTCGAGGACATAGGTGCGCCGGTCGTGCTCGCGGCGTTTCTTGCTGGTCACCACGGGTGGACGTACCCCCTCGGGAGAGGTTGGGGTGCGACGGCGTCGCGGGAGTGAGGTATCCCCGCCGTAGACGGGGAACGGACCGGGCTCAGGCCCTACTGGGAGGGCCGAGCGCCGGCCCTCCGCGTCATACGCACGATCCGCACAGTCGTCCGTGTGCAAAGGGCCTCCCGGGCGAACGGCCCATGCCGTCCGCTGGCAGTTCGACACCCAACTGGACAGGTGGGACAGGGCATCGACCTGGAAGGGATATTCCCTCGAACGTGCGGGGGCATGCAACGGCATATGACGGCGCGGATATGAACGTTGTGAAACCAGCGTGCTACACGGCCCGGGGCCGGACGCCGATCGGCGTCCGGCCCCGGGCCGGTGAACTGCGGTGCTACAGACCGGAACTAGTTGCCGTACCTGCGATGACGGGCGGCGTAGTCGCGCAGTGCGCGGAGGAAGTCGACCTTGCGGAAAGCGGGCCAGAAAACTTCACAGAAGTAGTACTCCGAATGGGCGCTCTGCCACAGCATGAAGCCGGAGAGCCGCTGCTCACCGCTGGTTCGGATGACCAGGTCGGGATCGGGCTGCCCACGGGTGTACAAGTGTTCGGAGATGAGGTCGATGTCGACGACCTCGGCGAGCTCCTCGAAGGAGGTGCCCTTGGTGGCGTGGTCCAGCAGCAGCGACCGCACCGCGTCGGCGATCTCCTGCCGTCCGCCGTAGCCGACGGCCACGTTGACCAGTATTCCGTCGATATGCTCGGTGTCCCGCTCGGCCTCCTTGAGGACCGTCTGGGTCCGGGAGGGCAGCAGATCGCGGTTGCCGACGTGGTGCACCCGCCAGCGGCCGTCGGTGGCCAGATCGCGCACCGCGCCCTCGATGATGCTCAGGAGCGGGCCCAGCTCGTCCTCGGGGCGGTCCAGGTTGTCGGTGGAGAGCAGCCAGAGGGTGACGACCTCGACGTCCGTCTCGCTGCACCAGCCGAGCAGCTCCTGGATCTTGCTGGCGCCTGCCTTGTGGCCCTGCTCGGCGGTGCCGCCGGCCGCGCGGGCCCAACGGCGGTTGCCGTCGAGGATGACGCCGATGTGCTTGGGCACCTGGGCGTGATCGAGGCGGCCTTCCACCCGGCGTGCGTAGAGCCCGTACACCAGGTCGCGCAACTTCACGTCTTCCAGCCCCTCAGTGCCTCGCCATGGCGGTCCGCCCCAAGGCCGACACCCTACTGCCGGGCGAAGGGGCTGGCTAACCGGGACGGCCAAAAGACCGCACTGCGTCACGCTTCGTAGCCGACCGTGCGAGATACGTGCCGCCCCCGGGGTCTCGGATGCCCGAAATAGAGCGGGCCGGTCCGTGGGGGGGAGTACGGACCGGCCCGAGGGGGGCTTCCACCATAACGCTTCGTGAGGGGATGTCCATGCATCGGCGGGGCCGACAATTCGCGCGCCGGTGTCATCCGGCTCCGAGCGCCCCCAGAACCAGCCCCGCGCCCGCCCCGAGGATCATGAAAGGACCGAACGCCATCGCGGTCCGGCGCCCGGCCCGGCGGGTCAGCACCAGGGCCACGGCACAGCAGGAGCCCAGCAGCAGCCCGGCGAAGGCGCCCACGAAGAGCACGTCCCAGCCGTACCAGCCCAGGGCGACCCCCAGCGTCAGCGCCAGCTTGACGTCGCCGAACCCCATCCCGCTCGGGCTGATCAGGAACAGCACCAGATACGCCCCGCCCAGCACCGCGCCGCCCAGCAGCGCCCGCGGCCAGGACCCGGCGCTGTGCGGCAGCAGCGCCGCCGCGCCCAGCAGCACCGCGGCCCCGCCCGCCATGGGCAGCGTGAGGACGTCCGGCAGCCGGTTGACCGCCAGGTCCACGCCGGTGAGCAGCACCCCCAGCGGCACCAGCAGCAGCCACACCGCCAGCTCCGGGCGCGCGCCGACGGCCGCCGCCAGGCCCGCGCACACCAGTGCGGTGAGCACCGCGGGCACCGGACCCGCCCCGTAGTCGCGCTCGCCGCCCCGGCAGCCGGCGCAGCGGGCGGGGCCCAGCCAGCCGCGCGCCGGGCCGGTGAGCGCGTGCCCGCGCGGACAGGCGCCGCGCCAGGGCTCCTCCGGATCGACGGCCAGCCGGTAGAGCGGGCGCGGTACGAGCAGCCCGGCGGCCGCGCCGTACGCGGCGGCGAGCACGATCAGCAGCGGTTGCACGGGCCGAGCCTACGGAAGCGCCCGGCCGGTGGAACACTGCGCGGGAAGGGCGGACGGCGCGGGAAGGGCCGAAGGGGGCCGGATGGTGGGCCGCTGGCGGGACGGTACGGGGACGCTGCACGTGGTCGGCGGCGCGGACGGAGCGGACGGCGCAGAGGAGGACCGGGAGGGCGCGAAGGGCAGCGCGGGGCGCGCGGAGGGCTTGAGCGCGGGGCGCGCGGCGGGCATTCCGCTCACCATCGCCGCCTCCTACCGCGCCCGCGCCCGCGGTCTGCTCGGGCGGGACGGCCTGACCGGCGCACTCCTCCTCACCCCGGCGAGCGGGGTGCACACCTTCCGGATGCGGTTCGCCATCGACGTCGCGTATCTGGACCGGCGGCTCACCGTCGTGGACGTCCACACCCTGCGCCCCGGCCGGCTCGGGCGCCCCAGGCTGCGTTCCCGCCATGTCCTGGAGGCGGAGGCGGGCGCGTTGGAGCGCTGGGGCGTGCGGCGGGGCGTGCGCGTCGTGATCGCCCCCCGGGCCTTCAGCGCCGCCCCCTCCTTCTGTACGCTGACTTCTCGGTGTCATGGTTGGGACGCCCTCGGTCGCGGTCGAGATTCATCGAGGTAGCGGTCGGGATCATCGAGGTAGAGGTAGTAGGGGTAGGGGTGGCACGGTGACGACCACGGGCAAGATTCTGCGTTTCGACGAGTTCCGCGGCTACGGCTTCATCGCTCCGGACGACGGTGGCGAGGACGTCTTCATGCACGCCAACGACCTGCTGGACGAGAAGCACCTGTTCCAGCCGGGGTCCAAGGTGCGGTTCGTTCCCGAGTACGGCGACAAGGGGCCCAAGGCGTCGGAGGTCCGCGTCCTCGAGCGCGCCGCCGCGCCGGTCGTACGGCCCTCCTCCGGGCCGGACGGCGACGACACGATGTGCGATGTGCTGTCGGTCGCCGAGCTCCGGCAGGAGCTCACCGAGGCGCTGGTCGAGATGGGCGGCAGCCTGACCGCCGACCAGATCAAGCAGGTGCGCAGGCGGGTCATCGAGCTCGCCCAGGCGCACAACTGGATCGAATCCTGACAGCGGATCCTTAATCCTGAGGGCCGCCGCCGCGACAGGCCGTCGCGACGGCGGCCCCTCGCGTTCCGTCGCCTCTCGGCTTCCGGTACTTCTCAGCTTCTGGTACTTCTCGGCTTCCGGTACTTCTCGGCTTCCGGTACTTCTCGGCTTCCGGTACTTCTCAGCTTCCGGTACTTCTCAGCTTCCGGTGACCTTCAGCATCATCCACATCGCCGCCGTCGCGGCCACCACGGTCGCCGGTGCGGTCAGCAGCCCCAGACGGGTGAACACCCCCAGGTCGGAGCCGGTGTCCGGCTCATGGTGGTGCACTATGCGCCGCCACAGCAGGGTCGCCAGGGAACCGACGTAGGTGAGGTTGGGGCCCAGGTTGACGCCGATCAGCACGGCGAGCACGGGCCCGGTGCCGCCCGCGGAGGCGATCGGCAGCAGCGCCAGCACGGCGGGCAGGTTGTTGATGAGGTTGGCCAGCACCGCCGCGACCGCCGCGATCCCGAGCAGCGCGGGCAGGCTCGTCCCGCTGGGCAGCACCTGGGTCAGCGCGTCCTGGAGACCGCCCGCCAGCACGGCCTGCACCACCACCCCGAGCGCCAGCACGAACAGGCAGAACAGCGGCCCGGCCGCGCCAATGGCTCCCCTTACGGTCGTCTCGCGGCGCCGCAGCGCCCTTACGGTGAGCACGAGGGCGCCCGCCCAGGCCGCCCACTGGGGGTCGAGGCCCGCCAGCGAGGTGCCGACGAACCCGGCGAGGGTCAGCAGCAGCACGGTCAGCGCGAAGACCGGCACCCGGGGCCAGTCGGCGGGCGGGGGCTCGGTGGTCCCGGCGGCCAGATCGGCGGCGAAGAAGCGGCGGAAGACCAGGTACTCGATGCCGATGGTCAGCAGCCAGGCGGGCCCCATCAGCACGGCGAAACGGGTGAAGGAGACCCCGCCGGCCTGCAGGGCGAGCAGATTGGTGAGGTTGGAGACCGGGAGGAGCAGGGACGCCGAGTTCGACAGATGGGCGCAGGCGTACACATGCGGCCGGGACCGCGCCCCCAGCTTGGCCGCCGTGGCGAACACCACGGGCGTGAGCAGCACGACGGTGGCATCCAGGCTCAGTACGGCGGTGACGACGGCCGCGACCGCGAACACCCCGCCCAGGAGCCGGTCCGTACGCCCTGCGCAGGCCCGCGCCACGGCCCGGCCCGCCGCCTCGAAGAGCCCCTCGTCCGCGCACATCCGGGCCAGCAGCAGTACGGCGGCCAGAAAGCCCACGACGGGCAGCAGCTCCTGGGTCTCCGCCCAGGCCCGGGCGGGCGAGACCGCCCCGGTGGCCACGACGATCCCGGCGGCGGGCACGGCCGCGACCGCTTCCGGCAGGCCCCGGGGGCGCACCACCGCGAAGGCCAGTACGCCGAGGAGCAGCACGACAGAAAGGGACTCGGCGACGGCGGTACTCAGAACGGACTCCGGCGGATGGCGTGATCGGCACACCCATGATGCGGCATCGCGCCGACGCGGCCGCTCAGCCGGTCCTGGGGTGCCGGGAGCCGGGGCCGCCCAGCTCGCCCGTCCTGAGGAGCCGGAAACCGGGCCGCTCAGGCGGTCCTGGGGAAGCTGACCTCCACCCGGCGGTTGCGCTTCCGGCCCTCCTCGCTCGCGTTGTCCGCGATCGGGTACTGCTCGCCGTAACCCCGGATCTCATAGTTGACCGAGGGGTCGAGGTCCTCGGCGAGCGCCTGCTGCACCGCGTTGGCCCGCTGCTTCGACAGCACGATGCCATGGCCCGCGGAGCCCAGGTCGTCGGTGAAGCCGAAGACGCGGACGCTCTTCGCGTTCTGCCGCTCGGCCTCGGAGGCGATCTCCTTGATCCGGGCCTTCGCCTCGCCGCCCAGCTTGGCGCTGTCCTTGCCGAAGAGCACCTCCGCCTGGAGGGCGAACTTCACCTTGGCGTTGGTGTCCTCCCGCCGCTCGTCGCCGTCGTCCGTCTCGACCACGGACTTGATGTCCAGGACCCGGCCGGGTGCCAGCTTGGCGCCCTCGGGCATCCGCAGATCGGAGTCCTTGGCGTCGATCTTCAGGGGCGGGGTGGTGTCGGCGGGCGCGCCGGGGCCGCTGTCCGCGTGGGCGGGCGGCGCCGGGGCGGTGAGGGTGACCAGGAGCGCGGTGGAGGCCAGCGCGGCGAGCACGGGGCCGCGGCGCGCGGGGCGGCGGGCCGTCGTCTGCGGTGTCATGGCCCGGCTCATCCGGAGAGGGTGATGCCGACGGACGGCATGGTCGGGATCTGGAAGTCGACCTTCGTGACGCTCTTCGGCGGGGCCGGGAACTGGGCGAACAGCGGCCGGCTCTCATTGGGCTTGATCCCGGAGAGCCCCGTGGTGCACAGGCACTGGCCGTCGGTGTCCCGGAGGACGAGATAGCGCTTCTTGCCCTTCTCGTCGATGAGGGATGCTCCCGAGACGGACGGGTTGGGCTTCACGTCGGTCTCCTTCGAGCGCCAGGCGAACGCGGTGAAGAGCTGGCTGCCGTGGTTGGTGACGGTGGCGTTCACCGTGACGAACCCGCCGTCGTCGCGCTCCGCGGAGTGCAGGGTGACGACGATCCCGCCGGGACCCTTCATCTCGCCGATGGTCTTGGAGGAGTCCGCCGCGGGCTCCTGGTCCTCGCCGTCGTCCTTGGGCGCGGTCGACGTCCGGTCCGCGCCGTCGCCGGGCTTCTTGTCGCCCTCGCCGTCGCCGCTGCCGCACCCGGCCACGGCGAGGGCCAGGGCCGCGGCGAGCGCCGTCGCGGCGGCCCCCCTCCGGGCCTTCGTCGTGTGCCGAATGCTCATCGCTCGCTGTCCTTTGCTCTTCGTTCGCTCGTCAGTCGGCCGTCAGTCGGCAAGGTGCACGGAGAAGAGGTCCTTGGCGTCGGGGAAGAGGTCGAGGCGCGTCGGATCGATGGTCAGGTCGAGTCCGTCGCAGCGGAGGTCGATGGGCGGCTTGTCGTCCTTGCCGTCGTCCTTACCGTCGTCTCCGTCGCCCTTACCGCCGTCCCCGCCGCCGCCCTGGCCGTCATCGGGCCCCTTGGTCGGCGGGGCGGGCGGCTCGGCCGTGCAGCGGGGGGTGACGACCGCCTTGGCCGTCGCCGTCGCGTGCTTGGTCTCCGTGCCGGGGATGACGGTCTTGCCCACGGGCTTCTGCGTCCTGACGGTGACGGTGAAGGACGTGGGGAGATAGCCCGGGACGCACCCCAGACCCGTGAGGTCCGCACCGTTTTGCTGGGCGAACCACTGGGCCCGCTCGCAGGCGTCACCCGTGCCGATCCCCCGTCCGTTCAGCAGGTCGTCCCATACGCTGCCGTTCGCGATCGCCTCCAGGAACCCCTTGCGCAGCTGGTCGCGGTAGTCCTGGGCGGCCGCGAGGGCCGCCGCGTCGGCGGCGGTCTGTCCGCCGTTGCGGGTGGCTCCGGCCTGGCCGACGGCGAAGAGGGCGAGCGCGAGGAAGAGCAGGCCCGCCACCGCCGTGATGTAGATCGGAAATGCCTGCCCCGCGTCGCTTCCGAGGTCTCGGCGGGCTTTCATGCGGCCGGTCAGATGCCGACGACCTGTGCGACCTTGTTGGAGATGGCGTTTGCGATCTCGCTGCCGATGTCCGTGCTCGACACAACCAGCACGATGGCGACCACCACGGCGATGATGCCCAGATATTCGATCGAGGTCTGTCCCCGATCGTTCCGCATGACGCGCTTCCCCATTGTGTTCCCCTCCATGGGCTGCCGTCCCACTGTGGTCCGGCGACTCAACCCCCGTGGTGTCGCTCGCGACACGAGCAAAGTACGCCGAAACAGCCGTCTCGGAACAGTGCCCCAGGAAGCATTGCCTTCCCCGTTCACCACGTTCGAACCGTGGACGTGACGACCGGCCCCGGTCGTGCATCCGTCTCACCCCCTCCCGCCACCGAGGAGTTCTCCGTCGACGACTGTCCCACATTCAATTGCAACCGCGAAGCGGCTTCACCTAAAAGAGACCGTCAGTCCCCGGTCACCGAGCCGAAGTCGGTGCCCGAACCGATGAAGAACCCCGCGACGAGCAGCACCATGGTTCCGGGCACCATGAAGGTCGTGATGACCATGGTCGCCTTCGGCACCGCGCGCGCCGCGCGCCGCCGTGCGTTCTGGGCGTCCGTACGGCGCATGTCATTCGCAATGGCGATCAGCGTTTCGACAATCGGAGCGCCCAGCTCCTCCCCCTGCTGAAGGGCGGTGACGAACTGCGCGACCTGTTCCGAGTCATTACGTTTACGTAGCTCCTCGAACGCATGGCGGCGACTGACGCCCATGTCCATTTGCCGAAGTGTGATGCGAAGTTCATCCGCCCAGGGACCCTCGTACTTCTCCGCTACCCGGTCCAGGGCCTGACGGAAGCTCAATCCGGCGCTCACCACGACGGCCAGAACGTCCAGAAAGTCCGGCAGCGTCCGCTCGATCGCGTCCTTGCGCTCCCGCACCGCCGCCCAGATGCCGACCTCGATCCAGAACAGCCCGAACGCCACCAGCACCAGCGCCAGCAGGACTTGCCCCTTGATCAGCATCACCAGCGCGCCGCCGAAGCCGAGCGCCCCGTAGACCGCCCGCCGGGCCGCGTAGCGGTCCACCGTCAGACCGCCCGGATTGCCCGCCAGATCGATCCGGCGGCGGACCCTGGCCACCCGCTTCTCGCCCATCAGCCGCAGCACCAGCGGGGCGTAGCGGATGCCCAGCCGATCGACTGCCGAACCGACCGCGGTCGTCCGGCTGGAGCCGACCTCCAGGGCCACCGCCAGGTCGCTGGGCAGCTTGGCCTCGCTGCGGTACAGCGCGATGCCGTAGGCGATGCCCGCCACCGCGAGACCGGCCGCCAGCGCCAGCAGCAGTGCCATCTCCCTGAGTCCCCTCTCGGACGGTCGTGGACGTTCTCAGACGTTCTCAGACGTCGATCTTGGACATGCGGCGGATGAGGAAGAAGCCGATCCCGTACAGGCAGAAGGCCACGACCACCGCCGCCTGCCCCCAGAAGGACGAGGTCATCCGGTCCAGCGAACCGGCCGAGATCCGGTTCATCAGCAGCAGCGTCCCGATCCCCAGCAGCGGTACGACATAGGCGGTGACGGTCACCTGCGAGAGCTGGGTGCGCACCTCACGCCGGGTCTCCTTGCGCTCCTCCAGCGTCTGGGTGAGGTTGCGCAGCGAGCTGACCACGGTCCCGCCCGCGCGGTTGGACAGCACCAGAGTGGTGACCAGCACCACCAGCTCCCGGGAGGGAAGCCGCTCGGCCAGCTCCTCCAGCGCGTCGTCGATCGAGTGGCCGACGGCCAGCTTGGCCGCGACCTTGGCCAGCTCCTCGCCCGCCGGCGCCTCCATCTCGTCCGCCGCCATGCCGAGCGCGGTGCGCAGCGCCAGCCCGGCCTGGGTGGCGTTGGCCAGGATCCGTGACAGCTCCGGAAGTTGGTTGATGAAGCGCTCTATCCGCTTCTGCCGCTGCCAGCTGAGGAACGCGAAGGCCCCCCAGACGGCGACCACCGCCGCTATCGGGCCGAAGAACGCCGCGAGGAAGGACGCCGCGATCAGCCAGAGCCCGGCCGCCGCCCCCGCCGTGTAGACGAAGAACTCGCCCGGGGTGATCTCCAGGCCCGTCGCCACCAGCCGCAGCTCCAGCTTCCGGCCGAGCGAGGTGGTGCGCAGCCGCCGGTCGACCCCGGCGAAGCGACGCGCCCGGCCGGTGCCCGGCAGCGGGCCGGTCTCCGAGAGCCGGTCGATCAGCGCGCGCTGCTGCTCCTTGCCGCGCACGTAGGTGTGCACGCCCACGACGCCCAGCGCGCCGCACACCAGCGTCGCGCCGAGGGCGGCCGTCGCGAGATGGTCCATGGGCCCTGCTACCTCCGGTCCCTGGGGTCGAACGGGGGTGGGTCGAACGAGGGTCGGTCGTGCGGAGGCCGGCCGAACGGCGGCCGATCGTGCGGCGGCCGATCGTGCGGCGGTCGGTCGTACGGGTCGTATCCGGCCGCGCGGGTGGCAAGCTGCGCCGGGAAGGCGGCCACGCCGAAGGCCGGCGGCACCGATTCGCTCGCCAGCCGCAGCCGCTCCGCGACCCGCTCCGGCAGCGGGAAGTAGCCGAACCGCCCGTGCACCACCCGGTCCGCGCCCATGGGCTGGGCGTCGAAGCGGCAGACGGTGGCGATGCGGTACGCCTCGTGGCCGTGGCTGTCGAGCAGCGCGATCTCGCTGATCCGCCGGGATCCGTCGGCGTTGCGAACGAGCTGGACGATGCAGTCCACCGCACTGTTGATCTGATCCCGCAGCGCCTCGTAGGGAATCGCCACCTCCGACATGGAGGCAAGCGTCTGCAGCCGCATCAGCGCGTCCTCGGCGCTGTTGGCGTGGACGGTGGCCAGCGAACCGTCGTGGCCGGTGGACATGGCCTGGAGCATGTCGAGGGTCTCACCGCCGCGCACCTCGCCGACGATGATGCGGTCGGGGCGCATCCGCAGCGAGTTGCGGACCAGGTCGCGGATGGTGATACGGCCCTTGCCCTCCACGTTGGGCGGCCGGGATTCCAGCCGGATGACATGGGTCTGCTGCAGCTGCAGCTCGGCGGCGTCCTCGACGGTGATGATGCGCTCCCCGTCGGGGATCAGCCCGGAGAGGGCGTTGAGCAGCGTGGTCTTGCCGGAGCCGGTGGGGCCGGAGACCACGACGTTGAACTTGGCCCGCACCAGCGCCGCGAGCAGCATCAGCATCTGCTCGTCCAGCGTGCCCATGCCGATCAGCTCATGGAGGGTGTAGGCACGGGGGAAGCGGCGGATGGTGAGGGTGGCGCCGGTGAGGGCGAGCGGCGGGATGATCACGTTGACGCGCTCGCCGGACGGGAGCCGGGCGTCGACCATCGGATTCGACTCGTCCACCCGGCGGTTGACCGTGGAGACGATGCGCTCGATGGTCTGCATGAGCTGCTCTTCGGAGGCGAAGCGGACGGGGACCTGCTCGACCCGGCCGGAGCGCTCCACGAAGATCTGGTCCGGCCCGTTGACCATGATCTCGGTGATGGAGGCGTCTTCGAGGAGGGGTTCGAGCACTCCGAGGCCGAGCGCCTCGTCCACCACCCGGCGGATGAGCTGGGAGCGCTCGGTGGTCGAGAGGACCGGGCCCTCGCGGCTGATGATGTGGCCGAGCACCCGCTCCAGCCGGGAGCGGCGCTCGGCGGTGGAGAGCGAGGACATCTCCGCGAGGTCGATCTCCTCGAGCAGCTTGGCGCGGTAGGCGGAGACGAGGTGGCCGTCCTGGCGTCCGCCACTGCCCTCGCCGGGCCCCTCGGGCGCGGTGATACGGGCCCGCAGGCTCATCGGTCGCCTCCCATCGCGGCCGCCCCCGGACTGTCCGTACCGCCGGCGCCGTCATCGCCGTCGTCGCAGGGCATCGTGGCGCTCTTCTCGGCGCTGCCGAAGTCGAAGCCGGGGATGACGGAGGGGATCTCCACGGTCGCGGTGGCCTGCGCCTCCCCGCCGCCGCAGCCGCCGCTGCTGATACCGGTGCCGTCCGCCAGCCACCCGCTGATCGCCGCCTCCCCGGCGGCCTGCGGGCTGGTCTGCGGCTCGTCCAGCGACGCCGTGCGCGCCGCCGCCCGCGCGGCGGTCCCGGCCTGCTGGGCGGCGTACGCGGCGATGCCGAGCTGCACGGCGGCGAGCGCGACCAGGATGAGGATCGGCAGGAACCCCAGGAACTCGATGGACGCCGACCCTCGTTCGCGGCCTCGCCCGGCGGCCGGACGGTCACGGTGGCCGGTCGCCGCGACACCGCGAAGCGCGGACGCGAGAGGGCCCGCCCCGCGACTGCGCGGCGTGCCGACCGTCTCGGGACGGCGCCGCGCCGCGACCCCGCCGCCCGCGACCCCGCCGCCCGCGGGCGTGCCCGCCCCGGCGCGGCCGCGCGACGAAGCGGGCGCCACCGTAAGGCGCGCGTCGGCGGGGCGGCGTACCGGTTCCCGGTGACGGCTCATGTCACTCCCCACCGCCCGCCAGGTCGCTCTCGTCCGCCGCGCCCGCCGTCCCCGTGACCGTCCAGGGGAAGTCGGCGGCGCCCGGGAAGAGGATCGGGACGTGGAGCTTGACCGTGGCCTTGTAGACCGAGCCGTCGCCGCCGCCGCAGTCGATGTCGGCGCTCCAGGAGCCGGGGATGTCCTTGCTCGCCGCGTCCTGGCAGGCGCCCGCGCCCTTGGTGGCGCCCGCGCGGGCCCCCTTGTCGGCCGAGTTGCCCGCCAGCGAGTACGTATAGCCGACCAGCACCACCTGCCAGACGACCGCGAGCACGATCAGCACCAGCGGCAGGACGCCGAGGAACTCGACCGTCACCTGGCCGCGGTCGCCGCCGCGCTTGCGCAGGAACCCCTTGGTGGACAGCGGGGCGATCTCATTGAGCGCGTCGGTGCCGTCGCCCACGCTGCCCTGCGCCGGGTCGCCGCCCGCCTCTATGGCATGGCGCCGCCGCAGCCCCGGCAGGGCGCGCTCGCCGCCGCCCCCGGCCGCGTGGCCGCCCCGGTGGGCGGCGCGGCGGCCGCCGCTCGGGGCGCGGCGTCCACCAGGCCCAGCTCACCGGCCAGCCCCCACAGCGCCTGCTTGACGGCCGACTTGGCGTCCAGGTCCTGCATCCGGCCCGAGTCGACGGCGGGCTGCAGCTCCTTGAAGCCGGCCGGGATCGCCGTGCGCGCCACGGTCGTCCCGGTGGCCCGCTGGACGAGCTGCGGCTGGATCTCCGCGCTGCGGGTGTGCCGGTTGACCACGGTCACGGTCTCCTCCGCCTTGCGGATCTGGAGCCGGTCCCACAGCCGGACCATGCGCTTGGCGGCGCGCACCGCGACCACGTCCGGGGTGGTCACCAGCAGCGCGATGTCCGCGATCTCCACGGCGGCGGCGCCCGCGGAGGTCATCTGCGTACCGCAGTCGACGACCACGAGCTCGAAGCGCGACCGCAGCGCGCCGATGACCTGCCGGGCGGTGCGGTCGGTCACCTCCTCGCCGCGCTCGCCCTCGCCCGGCGCGAGCAGCAGCCCGAGCCCGGTCTGGTGGGTGAACACCGCGTCCTGGAGCACCCGGGGCGAGATGTCGCTGATCTGCGCCAGATCGGCGATCGAGCGCCGGAATTGGACGTCGAGGTAGGAGGCGATGTCCCCGGATTGCAGGTCCAGGTCGACGAGCGCGACCTTACGGCCCGCGGCCCGCGCGGCGAGCGCGAGCTGCACGGCGGTCACGGTGGTGCCGACGCCGCCCTTGGCGCCCGCGACCGCGACCAGCTTGCCGCCGGGCCCGGCGGCCAACGGATCGCCGCCGCCCCCGAGATGGCGCCGCACGCCCGTGGCCCACTGGGCGGCGCCCTGGACGCGGGCCGCCAGCTCGTCGTAGGACAGCGGGATCCCGGCGATGCCGCGGGCCCCGGCGTCCATGGCGGCCGAGTACAGCGCGGGCCCCGCGTCGGCGGTCGCCAGCACCACGCCCACCGCCGGGAAGCGCAGCGCGATCTCGCGGATCAGCTCCAGCGCCGGGGCCGGGGCGATGCGCTCATGGACGAGGACGACCTCCGGCAGCTCCTCCAGGGAGGCCGCGGCCAGCGAGGCGAGGGTGTCGAGCAGCAGGGTCGAGTCGCCGACCGGCGCCGACGGTTCGACACCGGGCAGCTGGCCGAGCAGCCCGCTCAGGGAGCGGGCGGCGTCGGGGTCGCCGACGGCCGGCAGAATCCTGATCGTCACCGCGGCACCTCCTCACTCATTTGTCGCCGTCGAGGGTGTAGGTGCGGTCACCGGGGCCTATGGAGGTGCCTCCGCCGGGGGCGACCAGCGCGAGCCGCACATGCGAGGCGAAGGACTCGGCGTAGGCCACGCGCTGTGCGTTCTTGGTGTCGAGCGCGAAGGTGATCGGCACGGCCTCGTCGATCCGCCGCTTGTCGTCCTGGTTGGGCTCCAGGGCGGTGATCTTGCCGAGGTCGAGCACCTCGGCGCCCGCGACGATCAGCTTGGAGACCGCTTCCTCGCCCCGGGAGTCACCCTCGAAGGTCGCGTAGATGTTGACCTTCGCGCCCGGGGTGATCTTGCCGGCGACGCCGGTGGCCGCGTCGATCATGATGGCGATCTCCTGCTGTCCGGGCTTCAGGGCGGGCCGGTTCGCGATCATGTCCCGTTGCAGCAGTGACCCCTTGGTGAGCTGGGTCACCGCGATCTTCCCGCGTAGCTCGTCGAGATCGGTGACGGCGGTGGAGGGCACATAGCGCTCGGGCATCGAGACCTTCTCGAACTCTCCCGCGTCCAGCGCCTTGTAGGGCTGGACGTCCGAGGTGAGCTTGTAGGCGGTGGTCTCGGGGCCGACCTTCGACTCCACGTCGTTGACGACGGAGAGCACTCCGGCAAAGGCGCCGACGGCGCACAGGACCGACAGGAGCAGCAGGATGACTCCGCGGCGCTGGCGTGAATTCATGGGACGCACAACCTCGTTCGGGGACGTTACCGGCTGGTCAGGGCGGGACGTGGGGACGTGAGCAGTGCGGGGATCTCATCGCCGCGCGCCACCGGGCAGGAGCAGAAGGCACAGCGGTCACCGATGAGTTCAAAACCGCACCAGTGGCATTCCTCTCTCCTTACGGAGGCCACAAGCTGGTAGAGGACCGAGAGGTCGGGGATGGCCGCGGCGAACTCGATCAGCTTCGGGGTGCCCCACCAGCGCGCCGACTCGGCGGGCAGCCGCACCTCCTCCACGCCCCGTACGCCCCAGGCCGGGGCGAGGGCGCCGGTGACCCAGTCGTCGGGGCCCGCGCCGCCCCCGTAGCCATGGCTGTTGAGCTGGCCCCGGGCGACGGTCATGGAGGTGGCGTACCCGGGGGCGGGCAGCTCGGACGCGCCGCCGACCTTGACCAGCCGCGGGGTGGGGTGGGCGAGCACCCCGAAGTGGGAGCCGGGCACCCAGGACTTGACGTGCGAGGTGAGGCTGACCGGGACCCGGTCCAGCCGGGCGACGCTGCCCAGCAGGGCGCCCGCGTGGATGTAGTGGGAGAGCAGCCGGGCGGCACACGCCAGAACGCCGGGGCTGAAGTCGGACATGGACAGCTGGCGCAGCTGACGGGCCAGTACGGCGACGGCCAGCGGCGGCAGTTCGAGCGACAGCAGCGCCATCCGGTCGCTCTCCAGGACGGAGCGCACGATATGGAGCCGGCGGACCACGGCCGCGGGGGTCGCGGCGGGATAGAGCACGACGAGATAGCCCTGCTGGTCGAGGAGGTTCCCGACCTCGGCGAGGGCGTCGTCGAGTGACTGTGCGTCCGGCGGGCGGAGCACGACGGCCGACGGGGTCTGCCCGTCGGGCGGCGGAAGCACCAGCTCACGGCCGGTGACTGCTATCGCGGTGGGCACGTCGGCTACCCCGTCTCACATCGGCGCCGAGCGGCGGCGGCCACAGGTCTCTACTGCCCCTGTCTCATTACTGCCCCTGTCCTGGTGCGTCGTCACTTTATCCACGAAAACGGCGTGAGAGAACAGTTCCTCTGGGTTACGCCACCCGGGTCCGATGCGGAGTCCGCGCATCCCCTTGACAAGGTTATTGGTCTGGACCACTTTACGTTCATACGGTGGCCACCGTCCGCAATCTCCTCCTTCACACCCGCTTCCCAACGGATTCCCCCACGGAGGCAGTCATGGACCGTGTCGCACACCCCCGCCCCACCCGACTCAGACGCACCTTCGCCCGGCTGACCAGCGCATTCGCCACCATCGCCCTGGGCGCCACCGGCCTGGTCGCCCTCGGCGGCACCGCCGCGGGCGCCGCCGCCAACCTCGCCCAGAACCCCGGCTTCGAGTCCGGCCTCAGCGGCTGGACCTGTTCCGCCGGGAGCGGCAGCACGGTCGCGAGCCCCGTCCACAGCGGCTCGGCCGCGCTCAAGGCCACCCCGGCGGGCACGGACCACGCCCGCTGCGCCCAGACCGTGGCCGTCAAGCCCAACTCCTCCTACACGCTGAGCGCCTGGGTCCAGGGCAGCTATGTCTACCTCGGCGCCAGCGGCACCGGCACCACCGACGTCTCGGCCTGGACGCCGTCGGCGCCCGGCTGGCAGCAGCTCAGCACCAGCTTCACCACCGGCGCGGGCACCACCTCGGTGACCGTCTACACCCACGGCTGGTACGGCCAGCCCGCCTACTACGCCGACGACATCAGTCTGGCCGGCCCCGGCGGCGACCCCGGCGACCCGGTGCCGGGCGCGCCGAGCGGACTGCGGACCGGCGGCGCCACCTCGTCCTCCATCGATCTGTCCTGGTCCCCGGTCACCGGCGCGACCGGCTACAACGTCTACCGCGACGGCTCCAAGGTGCAGTCGGTGAGCGGCGCTTCGGCGACCGTGACGGGTCTGGCGGCCTCCACCTCGTACCAGTTCCAGGTCACCGCCACCAACGCGGCGGGCGAGTCCCCCAGGTCGTCCGCCGTCACGGGCACGACGACGGCCGGAGGCGACGGGGGCGACGGCACCGTGCCCAAACACGCGGTCACCGGTTACTGGCAGAACTTCAACAACGGCGCGGCCGTGCAGAAGCTGCGTGACGTCCAGGACCAATACGACATCATCGCCGTCGCCTTCGCGGACGCCACCGGCACTCCCGGGGCCGTCGACTTCACCCTCGACCCCGCCGTCGGCTACGGCAGCGAGCAGCAGTTCAAGGACGACATCAAGGCCAAGCAGGCGGCCGGGAAGTCCGTCGTGATCTCCATCGGCGGCCAGAACGGCACGGTGTCCATCAACGACTCGGCCTCCGCGAACAACTTCGCCGACTCGGTCTACGCCCTGATGCGCGAGTACGGCTTCAACGGCGTCGACATCGACCTGGAGAACGGCCTCAACGCCACCTATATGACCCAGGCGCTGCGCTCCCTGTCGGCGAAGGCCGGGTCCGGCCTGGTCATCACCATGGCCCCGCAGACCATCGACATGCAGTCCACGTCGGGCGCCTACTTCCAGACGGCGCTGAACATCAAGGACATCCTGACGGTGGTCAACATGCAGTACTACAACAGCGGCTCGATGCTGGGCTGCGACGGCAAGGTGTACTCCCAGGGGTCGGTCGACTTCCTCACCGCCCTCGCCTGCATCCAGCTGGAAGGCGGTCTGTCGCCGTCCCAGGTCGGCCTCGGCCTGCCCGCCTCGACGCGCGGCGCGGGCAGCGGCTATGTCTCCCCGACGATCGTGAACAACGCCCTGGACTGCCTGGCCCGGGGCACGAACTGCGGCTCCTTCAAACCGGCCCGGACCTACCCGGGTCTGCGCGGCGCGATGACCTGGTCCACCAACTGGGACGCGACCGCGGGCAACGCGTGGTCGAACGCGGTGGGCCCCAAGGTGCACGGTCTGCCGTAGCGTGACGCGGCGCATCCCGCGGGGATGGGCCAAGGGGCCGGGGCGCAAGCGCTCGGCCCCCTCATCCGCATTTTTCACCCTCATGGGCAGGGAAGACGTCGCGCGGGGTTGACAACGGCATTGGTCTGGACCACCTTATACGCACGCCACAGGGGCCCCTGAACGCGCACTCGCACCACCTCCCCCACATCTCCCCCACGTACGGAGGCTGTCGTGGTACGCGCACAGTTCACCAAGCGGCTGCTCGGAGCCGCCGCAGTCGTCGCCATCGCCGCCGGAGGGCTGATATCCGCCGGCTCGGCCAACGCGTCGGAGGACCACTCCGACGCCAAGCAGCACGCCGCCGCCGTCCCCGAGCACGCCGTCACCGGGTACTGGCAGAACTTCAACAACGGCGCGACAGCCCAGAAGCTCTCGGACGTCCCGGACGACTACGACATCATCGCGGTCGCCTTCGCGGACGCCACCGGCTCCCCCGGAGCGGTCGACTTCAAGCTCGACCCCGCCACCGGCTACAGCGACGAGCAGCAGTTCAAGGACGACATCAAGGCCAAGCAGGCGGCCGGGAAGTCCGTGATCATCTCCGTCGGCGGCGAGAAGGGCACCATCTCGGTCAGCGACGACGCCTCGGCCGACGCCTTCGCCTCCTCCATCACCGGCCTGATGGACAAGTACGGCTTCAACGGCGTCGACATCGACCTGGAGAACGGCGTCAACTCCACCTACATGACCAAGGCCCTCAAGGCCGTCCACGACAAGAAGAGCGATGTCGTGGTCACCATGGCGCCGCAGACGATCGACATGCAGTCGGCGTCCACCGAGTACTTCAAGACCGCCCTGGGGATCAAGGACTTCCTGACGGTGGTCAACATGCAGTACTACAACAGCGGCTCGATGCTGGGCTGTGACGGCAAGGTCTACTCCCAGGGCTCGGTCGACTTCCTCACCGCCCTCGCCTGCATCCAGCTGGAGAACGGCCTCGACCCGTCGCAGGTCGGCATCGGCGTGCCCGCCTCCACCAGCGGCGCCGGCTCCGGCTATGTCGAGCCGGGCGTCGTCAACGACGCCCTCGACTGCCTCGCCAAGGGCACCGGCTGCGGCTCCTTCAAGCCGTCCAAGACCTACCCCGGCATCCGCGGCGCGATGACCTGGTCCACCAACTGGGACGCGGCCGCGGGCAACGCGTGGTCCAAGGCGGTCGGCCCGCACGTCCACGGGCTGTAGACCCTCAGAACACGAACGACAGTTCGACGTACGCCGGTGCGCCCCGCTCACACAACGCGGGGCGCACCGGCGTACCGGTGTTCGCTACGGCTTGGGCAGCGCACACCCCGCCAGGGTCAAGTCGATCTTGTTACCGGTGGTCACGCACTTGGTGATGCCGTAGGTCTGCTGGGCGTAGTTGATGCCCTGGCGCACCGTCACCGTGCCGTTCTCGTCCACCTCGCACGGGTTGTTCAGGGTGCAGCGGCCGCCGTCCTCGTTGCCCGTGTTATTCACGGCCACGACCTTGCCGGACGCCGGGTCGACGACGGGAGAGCCCGAGGTTCCGCCGATCGTGTTACAGGCGGAGGTGTAGCGGACCGAGTCCTTCCAGGTCCAGTCCCCCTCCTTAAGCCGGTATGCAAATCCGTCGATATTGCAGGAGTAGATCTTCTTCCAGTAGCCGGAGACCACATTGATGGCGGAGCCCTGGGTCGGGTGGCTGTCCGACAGCTGCAGCGCCTTGATGCCGTACGCCGACTGGATCTGGGCGTATGTGGACGTCAGCTGGTACAGCGAGATGTCGGTGTCGGTCATCGTCGCGTACGCGACCTTGCTCGCGCGTACGGTGCCGGCGCTGCCACCCGAAGCGGTCAGCAGGGTGAAGCTCCGGGTCGACGGCTGGTCGACGATCACCTCTCCCGCGCCGGGGAAGCCGCTCTCCAGGCAGTGGCCGTTGGAGAGCACGAGCGCGGGGTCGGTGTCGGCCGAGCCCGGCGTCCGGACGACGGAGCCGGAGCAGTTGCTGAGCGCCACCGTGCCCGCGAAGGTGACGGCCTTCGGGGCCTTGGCGGGGGATGCGGCCGCCGCGGGCGCCGCGCCCGCGCCGACGAGGGTCGCGCCGCCCAGCAACAGGGCCGAGAACGCACCGACGAGAGATCTGTTCATGCGGGGGGTTCCTTCCCTCGATGAGAGATTCCTTCGGCTTCGACCATTTCCCACCCTTGCGCATGTCATGCGCATGGCCGAACACTGGCGCAGCAGTCGCTCGCCCCTCACCCCCCAGGAGATGTCATGCGACGTCGCATCCGCGGTAGACGGGCCACCGCCCTCACCGCCTTGCTCACCCTCGCACTCGCCGCCCCCATGGCAGCTCAGGCCGACGATCCCGCCCCACGGCCCGGCACCGACCGCACCGCATCACCCACTGCCCAAAGCGCCGACGAGAGCGTGCGGCAGTACGAGGTCTCCGGCCCCGCCACCCGGGCCGACCGCTCCGCCGTCGCCGCCACCGGCGTCTCCATCGACGAGGTCGACGCCCGCTCCCTGGTCGTCACCGCCGACGCGGCGCAGGCCAAACGGCTGCGCGCACTCGGCTACCGGCTCACCGCACTCCAGGGCCCGCCCGACCGCAGCCAGGGCAGGGCCGCGAAGCCGTTCGACTTCCCCTCGGGCGATGCGAAGTACCACAACTACGCCGAGACCAACGCCGAGATCAACGCGGCGGTGGCGAAGTATCCGTCGATCCTCAGCAAGCGCGTCATCGGAAAGTCGTACGAGGGCCGGGACATCGTCGCTCTCAAGATCAGCGACAACGTGGCCTCGGACGAGAGCGAGCCCGAGGTTCTCTTCACCGCCCATCAGCACGCGCGTGAGCACCTCACCGTGGAGATGGCGCTCTATCTGGTGCGGCAGTTCACCGAGGGGTACGGCAGCGACTCCCGGATCACCAATGCGGTCAACGGCCGGGAGATCTGGATCATCCCGGATGTGAACCCGGACGGCGGCGAGTACGACATCGCCACCGGCTCCTACCGAAGCTGGCGCAAGAACCGCCAGCCCAACTCCGGCTCCTCGTCCGTCGGCACCGACCTCAACCGCAACTGGGACTTCAAATGGGGCTGCTGCGGCGGCTCCTCCGGCTCCCCCGGCTCGGAGACCTACCGCGGCCCCAGCGCCGGCTCCGCCCCCGAGGTGAAGGTGGTCGCCGACTTCGCCCGCGGCCGCGTCGTCGGCGGCAAGCAGCAGCTCAAGGCCGCCATCGACTTCCACACCTACAGCGAACTGGTGCTGTGGCCCTTCGGCTGGACGCACGACGAAACCACCACCGGCATGACGCGGGACGACTACGACGCCTTCGCGGCGGTCGGCAAGAAGATGGCCGCGAGCAACGGCTACACCCCCGAGCAGTCCAGCGAGCTCTACATCACCGACGGCGCGATCGACGACTATCTGTGGGGCACCCAGAAGGTCTTCGCCTACACCTTCGAGATGTACCCGACCGACTCCGGCGACGGCGGCTTCTACCCGCCCGACGAGGTCATCGACCGCGAAACCAGCCGCAACCGCGACGCGGTGCTCCAACTCGTGGAGAACGCGGACTGCATGTACCGCTCGATCGGGAAGGAATCGCAGTACTGCGCGTCAACTACCGTTCGCTAGAGCGAAGGGCTTGCACAGCGGGCGTCACTGGCGGTGGCACTGCGCTTGCGTCCAGCCTCGCCCCGGGGTCCCGGGGCGAGGCAGGGGCCGTTGACTGGGCCCTGCGTCGCCACAACTCCCATGCGCGAGCACGGATGTTGCGGGAGCCGTTCCGGTCTGCGTGATCAACGAATCCGCAGGACCGGCACGCGAACCAGGCTTGGTTCACCCGGTTCGCCTTGTCGATGTGGCCGCATTCGGCACAGGTGCGGGAGGTGTACGCCGGATCGACGTGCACCACCGGCACCCCAGCCTTGCGGGCCTTGTATGCGATGAAGCCGCCCAACTGGGCGAAGGCCCAGGAGTGCACGGTGGCCCGTTGGGGCTTGCCAAGCCGTACCCGCTCACGGATACCCCTGAGGTCTTCCAGGGCGATCCCGCGACCGGTGCGTTCTGCCTCGGCCACCACATGCTTCGCGATCTTGTGGTTGATGTCCCTCGCTCGCCGCACCTCTTTGCGGCGCCGCTTCTTCAACCGACGCCTTGTCGATGGCGTGTTCTTCCTCTGCAGCTTGGTGCGCAGCGTCCGCTCGCGCGCCCGGATTCGGTTGAGGCGGCGCCCCGCCAGGATCTCGCCGTCCGAGGTAGTAGCGATGTTGACGATGCCCAGGTCGATACCCAGGAAGTCCGCCGGCTCGGTGTTCAGTGCCTGTTCGGGAACCTCGCAGATCGCCATCAGGAACCACATACCGTCCCGGCACACCAGGTCCGACTCGCCCCGGCGGTGCAAGGCCAGGGTGGCGAGCTGCTCCACGGAAGCGGTGAACCTCACGTCCTTGATGCGGCCAGCCAGTGTCCAGATCGAGACCCGCCGCTCGGCGATCTGCCAGGACAGCATCCGGTCGTCATACGGCTGGGCGCCCTCAGGACGGAACGTGATCGGCTTCCCGGTGGCCTTGCGGTAGCGTTTCGAGCCCGGCTTGCCGAGGTTCCCGGCCCTCAGGTTCGCCTTCAAGGTGGCGTATGCATCGCTTGTCTTCTTGATGACATGCTGGGCGGCCTGCGCGCCGAGCCCCCACCGGGCGCGGATCTGCGGATAGGCGAGCTTGCGCAAGCCGAAGTTCCGCATGACGCCGTGTTCGTATGCGATTGAACTGACCCAGGTGGCAGCCTCGTTGCAGGCGGTCAGGGTCGCCTCCAGGGCCGACGCCTGCTCAGGCGTTGGCAGGAGCTTCACCTGCATCACCAGCTTCATGACCGCGACTCTAGGTGGCCATGCGCACAATCATTTCAGTTCCGTACACCAGTCACCGGCACGCGCGACTCCACCGCACATGTATTCGCCCTCACCGGATCCGCCGGGCCACGATGCGGGGGCTCCGCACCCGGCTGAGACGATGCCGCGCCCCGCCGCATCGCCCAGCAAGGGTGCGGTTCCTCCCGGTCGGATGGTGTCTCTGACTGCCTTATGGAAATGATCGTGAGGTGCCTCATCTCGGACTGGTGACTGTTGTCGTGCGTGACTATGACGAGGCCATCGCCTTCTATCGGGACGTCATCGGCTTCCAGCTTCTGGAAGACACTCGCATCGACGCCGAGAAGCGGTGGGTCGTGGTCGCTCCGCCGGGAGCCCGGGAGACGGCTGTACTCCTTGCCAGGGCCATGACCGGTGAGCAGGAGGCCCGTGTCGGGGACCAGACTGGTGGCCGGGTCGGCTGGTTTTTGAACACGGAGGCGTTCGACCGCGATTACGAGCGCATGCGGGCGGCTGGGGTCGTGTTCGAAGAACAGCCCCGGCGTGAGCCGTATGGCACGGTTGCCGTTTTCCGGGACCTCTATGGGAACCGGTGGGATTTGATCGAACTGAACCGGACCGACGCCCCTCAAAGCGCCGACGGCGGCACGTGAGTGGTCGGAACGGACGTCACCGCCCATCCAACCGACGACCGCCAACCCCGCGAACCTATGCGGTCACAGCATTGGCGAGGGCCCCATGTGCGATCGCGGTCAGTACCGCTGTCGGCCGCCCCGGTAGCGGATAGCCTGACGGCACTCGGGCGCATCGGGGGGCGGGGGCTGCTCACTGAGCGCGTAACACAGTGCCGCGTGCAGCGACTCCGCCTCCGCGGGGGTCAGCTCCAACTCGGCGATCACTTGATGCCGCCCGCCCCTGCTGATCTGGAGCGGCAGCGCGAGTTCCGCACCGTTCACCCGACGCAGACCCCGGCCCGGAACGGGGCCGATCTGCCAGTCAGTCACAGCCGCCCCCTCCGGGCACGGGACCGTCGCCTTCGTCGCACGGGGGCAGTCGGGCACCCCTGCTCTCGGCGACCCGCAACACATCGCGCAGCGCCTCACACAACCGGTCCGCGAGGTAGCGGAGTTCTCGCGCGTCGGCCTTGGGGGCGGCCAGCAGCGCCCGAGCGTGCCGGAGGAGTTCCGCCCCCATGGACACCTGTACGGCCTCGATCGTGTCCGCACGTCGGCTCAGCGGGCTGTTCCCGTCGTCCGACGACAGGTAACACGGCTTGCCGTCGGGGTCCGTCCACGGCAGCAGGCGCAGACCGGTCATCGCGCTCATCCGGACGCCTCCACACCGCGGATCACCGCCCGAGCCCCAGCCTGTTGACGGCCGGGCGGCAGTACGGCGAGAAGTGCACTCACGCATGCGAGGAACCGCTCCCTAGATGAATGAGTCCGATGTTCTCAGTGGTCGTAGGCGATCAGGGATCGCTTGATCTTGGCGCCGGTGGTCCAGTTGTGCCAGACGCTGGCTGCGAGGGCGAGGAGTCGTTGGCCGGTGCGGGCGAACACCCCAAGCAGGGTTCTGCCACCGTGTTGTTCCAGGCCGAGCTGACCCTTGAGCGTGTCGATGACGGCTTCGATCCACTGGCGGACGCGGGCGAGGCGGCCGTGCCGGACCGGCTCGTCCTTCCGATCCGGCCGTACCAGATGGACACCCAGGCGCTCGGTCAGGAACGCCTCGAACTCCCGCCCGGCGAAGCCCTTGTCCGCAAGGATCACCTGACCGGCGCGGACGAGGTGGTGGTCGCGTTCCAGCAACGCGCACATCACCTCCCGCTCGCCGAGCTTGGGGTGGGCCAGGCACCAGGAGATCGGCATGCCCTCGGCGGTGGTCAGCAGGTAGAGCCGGAAGCCCCAGAAGAAGCGGGAGTGGCTGCGGCAGTAGCCGTATCCGGCGTGTCCGGCCAGGTCGGAGCGTTTGACCGTCTCGCGGGAGGCCGCACACGGCAGTGGGGTGGAGTCGATCAGCCGCAGGTCGTCGTGCCAGCTCGGCACCTGCCTGGCCAGTGCCTCGATCACGGTGCTGATCAGCGGTCCGGCGGCGTTGAGCCGCTTGTTGTAGGCGGACTGCTGGGGCAGGTAGCGAAACAAGTGCCCGAGCCGGGCGTGGGCGAAGCGAATCCAGTGCCGTGCGGAAGGGAAGCCCAGCAGGACCTGGGCAACCGCCAGGCACAGCAGTTCGGCGTCCGTCAGTTTTGGAGGTCGCCCGATCCGGCGACGGGGAGCCACATGGTCGTCGATGAACACGTACAGTGCCGCCAGAAGGGCGTCCAGGCAAGGAGTCACAACCAAGCCAACGGGCGCCCTTCGCCATAGTCGCGGCCAGCACAAACATCGGACTCATTCATCTAGGGTTGCTCACGTTCATCAGCTCCTATTTAGCTGGTGGGCCACGCCCTCGGGCCGGTGCACCCCGGTCGCGAGGGTCTTGCGCTTCTTCACGCTGTGTGGCGATTTCCTCACAGAGTGGGGGTCGTGCTGGCTACGCTGCTAGGAGGGCGCGCCTGACAAGGCACCTTTCAACACAGGGAGTCAGCCCATGCAGATGGATCGAAGGCCACGCACCGCCAGGGAGAAGTACGGCGAGGAGCTGAGGCTCCGCCGCGTAGCCGCCGAGATGACGAGGAAGCGCTGAGTGAGCGCGTGGTGCGCTCGCCCACGCTGATCAGCCATTTCGAGGCGGGGCGCCGGTTGCCGAGGCCGGACGACGCGGCTCGGATCGACCAGGCGCTGGGGACGGACGGGTTCTTCGTCCGGTGGTTGGAAGACCTGGGGTCGAAGTACAACGACTACTTCGCGGCAGTGGCCGAGCTGGAGCAACAGGCCACGCTCATCCAGCAGTTCGCGCTCTCGTTGGTGCCCGGCGTGCTCCAGACCGACGACTACGCGCGTGCCTTGTTCCGCGCGTACCGGCCGAACCACACGGCGGAGGAGCTTGATGAGGCCGTTGTCATCCGAACAAGGCGTTCCCGAATTCTCGACAGCTCGTTAAGGCCGGCCGTCTGGACGCTGCTCGACGAGGCCGTACTGCGGCGCCGTGTCGGTGGACCGCAGGTCATGACCGAACAGCTACGCAAGATCGCCGACTTGTCCGAGGCGGGGCGGTTGCGGCTGCACGTACTGCCATACGGCGTCGGGGCGCACGCCCTCATGGAGAGTCTGCTCACCCTCATGAGCTTCGAGGACTCGCCACCGGTGGCCTACGTCGAAGGCTTCCTGACCGGGAACTTGATGGATGATCCGGCGCTGGTGGCCGCCAGCCAGACGGCTTACGCTCTTGCACTGAGCGACGCGTTGTCGCAGCAGGAGTCAGTGGCCCTCGTCAGAGCGGCAGCGGAGGAACACGTACATGGTCAGCAGTGAGCACACCGCTCCGAACTCGGCCGCCTTCACCGGGTGGTTCAAGTCCAGCTACAGCGGAGGCAGTCAGGGCGAATGCCTTGAGGTCGCGCGTGGCCACGCCGACGTCCCCGTCCGCGACAGCAAGCACCCCCATGGCCCGGCGCTCGTATTCGAGCCGTCCGCGTGGTCGGCGTTCGTCTCCGCCGTCAAGCGCGGGGAGTTCCCCACCATCTGACCCAGGGTGCGGGCCACACCGCAGGCGGGCCCCTGACCGGCGATGATGCCGACCAGGGGCCGCCCTGCACGTGAGTCCGCGTCAGCCGTCGTTCTCCGCCGACGGGATGTAGGCGCCCGGCACGTCCTGAGGAGCGTAGATCTTCTTCTCACCCGGGTACGGCTTGGCCCAGTTATGCGTCTCGTACCACGTGAGGTGGTTCATCTGGGCGGGGGAGCGTAGTCCGGAACGGCCTGGGGACCGGTCAGCCGCTGCTTCGACTTCCACTGGTTCCACTGGGCGGCGACGTTCTTCATGTCCGTCGGCACCGAGGCCGACGGCACGGCCGCCGCCTTCAGGCTCTGCGCCGCGGGGGTGTCCAGACCACAGGACGGGGGGGTCTTCACACCGTCGGTCAGCGAGGTCCGGTTGGGCAGCGCCTTGAACGGCGTGAAGTCCGGGCGCCGGGTGAACGCCGAGGCCATCGGGGTGGCCGCGGTGTCCTTCTGGTTCATCGGCTGGATCCCGAGGATCTGCTCAATGGTCCGCATCATGTTGATCTGCGAGTGGTAGTGGCTGTCCACCGTGGAGTGCTTGGCCCAGGGGCTGATGATCTGGACCGGGGCACGGTGGCCGTCGACGTGGTCGAGACCCGCCTGGGAGTCGTCCTCGACGACGAAGATCGCCGAGTCCTTCCAGTACTTGCTGTGCGAGATCTCGTCGACGATCTGGCCCACGGCGAGGTCGTTGTCCGCGACCTGGGAGGCAGGGCTCACCGGGCCACCGGTGTGGTCGCTGGAGAGCCAGAACATGTTCAGGTTCGCCGGACCGTTCTTCTCGAAGTCCTTCTTCCAGATCTGTGCCCGGTAGACGTCCGGGACGCTGGTGTCGAACTTCGGGAACCCGTGCACCGACACGTCGTTGAGCGACGGGATCGGCGAGGTCGAGTTCAGCGGGTAGGCGGTGTCCTGACCGGTCGCCGCCATGTTCTTGCTGTCGCAGTACAGGTTCTGCCAGCTGGCGCCCGACGGCTTGGTCAGGAACTGCTGGAACTCACCGAAGTTCCGGACGGACTTGCGGGCCGCCTGCGCACCGGTCCAGATGAAGCCGGTCTTCTGGTGGCCGAGGGCGTCGTCCTCGGTGTCGTAGCTGCGGGTGTACTCACCGCCCGAGGACTCGGTGTACTCCGGGTCGTCGGCCTGCATCAGCCAGTTGTGACCCTCGGCGGAGTTGGTGCCGATGTCGTACGTGTTGTCGTACAGGCCGAACTGTTTGGCCAGGGCGTGCTGGTTCGGCGTGACATTCTCACCGAACTCGGTCAGCGACGGGTCGCCGTTGCCCTGCGGCATGTCACCGAAGACCTGGTCGTAGGTCCGGTTCTCCTTGACGAGCAGGAAGACGTGCTTGATCGAAGAGGGGTCGCCGAGCTTGACCGGGACCGGCACCGGCTTGGCCGGGGAGCCGTCGGACTTCTCGAGCGACTCGCCGTTCCAGCCGTTCTGCTGGAAGACCTTGCCGGTGTAGGACCTGATCACGCTGTCGTCGGGCAGCGTGAACTTCTGCACGCTCGACGTCGTGTCGTGGGTGCCGTGACCGCCGGTGGCCTTACGGCGGGCGTCGATGCCACGGGTGTTGGAGACGTACACCTCGTTGCCGGAGGTGGTGATCTCCGAGGGGAAGTAGTCCGTGGGGAGCAGGCCGACGTAGCTGACCGGCTCCTGCGCCGAGGTGAACTTGTAGACGGCGACGGCGTTGGCGCGGCCGAGGGTCACCAGCAGGTGACCGTCGTCGGTGAGGGTCACCGCGTCGGGCTCGTAGCCCACCTGGGCCTTGGCCCACGGCTGGGTGGAGATGGTCTGGACGACCTTGTCCTTCGCCGTGTCGATGACCGACACATTGTTGTCGGCGGTGTTGGTGACGAACACGACGCCGTTCTTGACGTACACGGCGGTCGGGTGCAGACCGACCTCGATGCTGGAGACCGCGGCGTCCTGGTTCGCCAGGTCGATGACGCTGACCGTGCCGCTGGTGGTGGCAGCGGTCTTCTGGTCGGCGAGTACCTGCGTACCGTACGAGTTGATCGTGGGCTCGCCGGGCTTGGCCGGGCGGCCACCCTCGTTGCTGACGTAGAGCTTGTCGCCGACGACGACCATGCCACGCGGGGCGTTGCCCACGTTCCAGCTCTGCTTGATGGTCCCGGTCGCCGCGTCGATGGAGACGACCCGGTTCTGGCCGTTGACCGCGGAGTACGCGGTCTTGCCGTCGGCCGAGAACGCCACCGCGCCCACCAGGGCCTGCTTGGACCCCTGCGCCGGGATGCTGACGGTCCGCGGGCTGGAGACGCTGCCGTCCGCGTTCACGGAGAACACGGTGTAGCCGTCCGGCTGGCCCAGCCACAGCTGCTTGCCGTCGGGCGAGTACGTCGGGCCTTCCTGACCCACGTTGTTGCTGCTGATGCGGGGGTTGGACGACGCGGCGTTGCTGACGAGCTGCTGCGTCTTCCAGTTCTTCAGGTCCACGATGGCCAGGGCGGCGCCACCGTCGGTGACCGACGCGGCGATGTGGGTGCCGTCCGGGCTGACCGAGGACGACATGATCTTGCCCTGGTTGATGACGAGACGGTCGCCGTACGGGGCGATGTACTGGTTGCTGGAGACGACCCGGCCGTTCTTGGTGACCTGACCGACCTGGTCCGTGCCGAACTGCTGGGTCTGCGCGAGCGCCGTGCCGGCGGCCACGAGGGCGACAGCGGTGGTGCCCGCCGTCAACAACGGTATCCGGCGGCCGATGCGTCTGCTGATGAGGCTGATCCGGGCTTCCTCGACGAGTTTGCGGCGGCGAGTTACCTGCATTGAGGGTTTATCCCTTCGGGGTGGTGTCGAGCAGTTCGACATTGCCGTCGAACTGCCACAGCGGGTTCGGTGCGTCCCCATCGGGGGTCCGCACCAGGAAGTAGCCGTTCACTTCCTTCGGTCCATCGCCATCGGCCATGAACCGCCCGTCCGGAGTGACGTCGAGTTGGTAGATGGCCTGTCCTGTGGCCTCGACGCCGGGAAGATGCCAGGTCACCACGCAGCGCCAGTCGTTGCCCGGGCCTTGTGCCGCGACCCTGGTGCTTCCCTTGTTGCACGACGCCGTGGCCTTCAACTGGGCCTCGGTGACGGCGGGTCGGTTGAGTTGGTCGGTCTGCATGCGGTACAGGTGCGCGAACGCCGTGGCGAGCGAGCGCTGCACCTTGTCCTGCTCGATCCCGGAGCCCGTCGCCGAGGTCGTCGCGGCGACGACCGCGAACGACGCGGCGGCCACCCCGACGAGCGGCAGGACTCCGACGGTGATCGCGCGGCGGCCCGAACCGTCGTGGGCCAGGTTGGTGAAATCGCGCCGTACGAAGAGCACATACGCCAGCGCCGTCGCGACCACGGCCCAGACGAGGCTGACAACGATGCCAATCAGCAGCGGGCCGAGTTGCCGGGGCTGGTGAACAGACCGTTCCAGGAGATGAAGGCGTAGCTCGGCAGGGCGACGCGCACGGCCACCGGAAGCGGCAGCATCTGGGCGACCGCCATCGCGAGCGAGACGAGCACGGGCACCAGCAGCCCCATCGGGGACCGTCCCAGCGTGACCGACCCGAGGAAGCCGAGTGCGGCGAGCGCCAGGGTCGGGGCGAGGACGCAGACCCAGGAGAGCAGGACCGAGACGGCGGCGTCCGACGGCACCAGGAGATGGCCGTCGAGACCGACCAGCGGCTGGTTGCCGACCACGAGGAGGCCGCCGACGGTGCTGGAGACCGCGAGCCCGGCCACGAGCAGCAGCAGGACGGTGAGGCTGGCCACCGCCTTCGCCACGAAGATCCGCCGAGGCGAGCGGACCGCGACGAGCAGATGGCGCCAGGTGCCGAGCCGGTCCTCGGAGGCGAACACATCACCCGCCACGACCGAGGTCAGCAGCGGAAGCGCCCAGGTCCCCGCGAAACCGAGCATCACCAGCGGCCCGGCCCACCCGGAGGCGAGCATCCAGCGCCCGAAGAGGGTGTCGACGGGAAGCGTGCTCTGCTGGCTCACCCCGGCGACGAAGAGGGCGGGCGCGATCCAGCAGGCGAGGACCAGCAGGCGGATCCGCCACTGGGAGACGAGCTTGACGAGCTCGAAGCGACAGGCGCGGGTGAAGGGGACGCGACGGCCCCCGGTCACCTGCTCGGGTTCCTGTGCCCGGCTCCGGGTGAGGGTCGCGGTCATCTGCCGGCCTCCTGCTGCTCGGTGAGGGCGAGAAACGCGGCTTCGAGCGGGGACACCATGGGAGTGAGCTCGCGCAGTGCGACACCCCTCTCCACGAGCCGCACCACGAGTTGGTCGAGGGCGGGCATCAGGGCCCGTACGACGAGCAGTTCGGCGTCCTGCCGTACCCCGGCGTCGTCGACGACCTGGATCCCCGGCGCGTCGTCCGCCAGCCGGCGCGCGGCCTGCGGGTCGGAGGTGAGCAGCCGGTAGTCGAGTTCACGGTTCTCGGTGGCCAGCTTGGACAGCGGGCCGGAGAAGACGACGCGTCCGGCGGCGAGGATGGTCACCTCGGAGCACAGCGCCTCGAGGTCGTCCATGTTGTGGCTGGAGAGCACGACGGCGGTTCCGTCGGCCGCGAGCCGGCCCAGGACACCGTGCACGTGCCTCTTGCCCGCCGGGTCGAGGCCGTTGGACGGTTCGTCGAGCACGAGCAGCCGGGGCTTGGTCAGCAGGGCGGCGGCGAGCCCGAGTCGCTGGCGCATGCCGAGGGAGAAGCCGCGGGTACGGTCGTCGGCGACGTCGGTGAGACCGACCTCGGCGAGGACGTCGTCGATCCCCGCCGTGCGCGCGTCGTGGCCGCGGAGTGCGGCCAGCGCGGCGAGGTTCTGCCGTGGGGTGAGCGAGGGGTAGAGAGCGGGGCCGTCCACGAAGCCGGCCACACCGTCGGGAGCGTCGAGTGCCCGCTCGACCGGTGTACCCAGGACCTCCAGGCGACCGCTGTCGGCCACCGCGAGCCCCAGCAGAAGGCCGAGCAACGTCGTCTTTCCGGCGCCGTTCGGTCCTACCAGGCCGTGGATCTGACCCTGCGTTACATCGAGATCGATGCCGTCCAGGGCGACGACATCACCGAAGCTCTTCGTGATACCGCGAGCCCGGATTGCTCGGAGTTCTTCCATGGGTCCCTTTCCTTCAAATACCTCAAGGACCCTATGGATTGATCATGCCGCGCATGGGGATGGAGAGTTGAATGTATGTAGAACAATGAAATGACGTGGCATTCGCGACGTCGCCGCCGAGCGTCAGCTCGCCCTTTCAGCCAGCATTCTTTGCCATCATTTGATCAAAATCGGATGCTCCCATGAATGAGTTGCAATGGTGAATACAACTGGGCACGGAGCGGAGTTGAGCTGGAAGCGACGGCCCCGAATCCCGGCGCTTTCTGCCGGGATTCGGGGGCCGTCGTCATGCGGGCGCCATCCGCTAGATGACGATGCTCAGCAGGGCCGCCACGACGAACCCCGCCACCGACAGCACCGTCTCCAGCACCGTCCAGGACTTCAGCGTGTCGCTCTCGGAGATGCCGAAGTACTTCGCCACCATCCAGAAGCCGCCGTCGTTCACATGCGAGGCGAAGATCGAGCCCGCCGAGATGGCCATGATGACCAGCGCCAGATGGGCCTGGGAGTAGTGGCCCTCGGAGAGCATCGGGGTGACGATGCCCGCCGTCGTGACGATCGCGACCGTCGCCGAGCCCTGGGCCACCCGGAGCACCACCGAGATCAGCCAGGCCAGCACGATGACCGGCAGGCCCGCGCTGTCGAAGGCGTCGGCCAGGGCCTGGGCGACACCGCTGCCCTTGAGGACCGCGCCGAAGACCCCGCCCGCGCCGACGACCAGGAGGATGTTGCCGACGGGCTTGAGGGAGGCGGTGGAGACGGTCTCCAGGGACTTGCGGGACCAGCCGCGCCGGATGCCCAGCAGGTAGTAGGCCAGGAGCAGGGCGATCGTCAGCGCCACGAAGGGGTGGCCGAAGAACTCGATGACCGAGCGGCCGGTGCTCGGGTCGAGCGCGACGGAGGAGAAGGTGGCGCAGAGGATCAGGACGAGCGGGGTGCCGATGATCGCGAGCACCGTGGCCACCGAAACCGGCCGCTCGGCCGGGGTGACGCCGGAGGCGCGCTGCTGGGCCGCGACCGCCTCCCGGGACTCCTCGGCCGCCTCGACCATGTCCTGCGGTACGGGGACGAAGATGCGCTTGCCGATCCAGGCGGCGTAGCCCCAGGCGGCCAGCACCGAGGGGATGCCCACGACGATGCCCATCAGGATGACCCAGCCCAGGTCGACATGGAACAGCCCGGCCGCGGCCACCGGGCCGGGGTGCGGCGGCAGGAAGGCGTGGGTCATGGACAGGCCCGCGAGCAGCGGCATCGCGTAGAGCAGGATGGACTTGCCGCTGCGCTTGGCGGCCGCGTAGACGATCGGCGCAAGGACGAAGATGCCGACGTCGAAGAAGACGGGTATGCCGAAGATCAGGCCGGTCAGACCCATCGCGAGCGGTGACCGCTTCTCCCCGAAGATGCCGAGCAGCCGGGCGCTGAGCGCCTCCGCGCCGCCGGAGACCTCGAGTATCGCGCCGAGCATGGTGCCCAGGCCGATGATGATGGCTATGTGGCCGAGGATGCCGCCCATCCCGGATTCGATGAGCGAGACGGCGTCCGACTTCTGGACCGTGCCGAAGAGTTCGGTGACCGAGAGACCGGCGGCCAGACCGACCACGATGGAGACGCCGAGCAGCGCCACGAAGGGCTGCAGCCGGACCTTGATGATCAGGTAGAGCAGTAGCGCGATGCCGAGGGCGGCGACGGTCAGCAGACCGGCGGTGCCGTCGATGAGCGCGAGCAGACCACCGGTGTGGGGTGGTGTCTCGGCAGCGGGAGCGGCCGCGAGCAGCATGGGGAACTCCGGGTGTGGGTAGGGGGCACCGCCGCACGGCGGGGGCCGCGCGCTGGGAGAGCGTGGGTGCGGTTGATCAGGGCTCGAGCTTCCGACGGCGGGGACGGTGAGGACGAGTCGGGGGTGGAACCGCGGCGGGCGGAAGGCGCTCCCGCCCGCCGCGGGGCTTTCGGGGTCAGCCCAGGACGGCGAGGGCGTCGATCTCGACGAGCAGACCGGCGGGGAGGCCGACGTAGACCGTCGTACGCGCGGCCGGGGCCTCCTTGAGGTCGGCGAAGAACTCGTTGTAGATCTCGTTGAATTCGGCGAAGTGGCCGGTGTCGGTGAGGTAGACGCGCACCATCATGGCGTCCTCCCAGCTCGCGCCGCCCTCCTCCAGCACGGCCTGCACATTGCGCAGGGTCTGCAGGGTCTGCTCGCGCAGGGTCGGCCCGACGGGGGTGGGGGCCTGGCCCGGGACGGCGGGGCCGAAGCCGACCTGACCGGCGACCTGGAGGACGTTCCCCTTCTTCACGCCGTGGGAGAACTTGGCGGGCGGGGTGGTGTGCGTGGCCGGGGTGATCGGGGTCTTCTGCAGCTTCTCGGTCATGAGGAGGGCTCCTCGGCTTTCTTCTCGGGTGTTTCCGCTGTTACTTGGGAGGGGTTCTGCGAGGCGTGGGGCACCGATGCGGACACCGGGGCGCCGCCCGAGTATTCCCGGCTGATCTCCTCCGCCGTGCGGCGCACCAGCGGCAGCAGGGAGAGGAGTTCCTCGGCGGTGACGACGACGTTCGGCGCCGAGACCGAGCAGGCGGCGACGACCCGCCCGTCCGTTCCCCGGATCGGTGCCCCGACGCAGTTGATCGACTCCTCGTGGCCGCCGAAGTCGGTGGCCCAGCCCTGTTCGCGCACGGTCGCCAGCTCCTTGAGGAACGCGGCGGCGTTCGGCGTCGAACGGGGCGTGTACGCGGGGTAGCTGAGCCGCTCGGCCAGCGTCCGCAGCTCGGGCTCGGGCAGATCGGCCAGCAGCAGCTTGGCCACGGCGGCGACGGTGATGGCGACGGGCTTGCCGATCCGCGAGTACATCCGTACCGGGTAGCGGCTCTCCACCTTGTCGATGTAGAGCACCTCGTTCTCCTCGTACACCGCGAGATGGACGGTGTGCCCGCACCGCTCGTTGAGCGCCAACAGATGGGGGTGGGCGATCTCGCGTACGTCGAGGTTCTCCACCGCCTCCTGCGCGAGCGCGAAGAGGCGGGCGCCGAGGCGGTAGCGCTGGTCCTGCTGGCGGTAGACCATGCCGTGCTCATGGAGGGTGCGCAGCAGCCGCAGCGCGGTCGACTTGTGCACGCCCAGCCGCGTGGCGACCTGCTCCAGATTGGCCGGGCCCTCCGCCAGCAACGGCAGAATGCTCAGCGCTCGGTCAACGGTCTGGCTCATGGGTCGCATACCTCCACCACTGCGGTCTCGGCCCACTTTTCGGCGGGAGTCGGCAGATCTGTCCAGCCGGGGCCGAATCGCAGTGTGCCCCACTGCGTGGCATCGAGTGCCACCAATTGGTCGGCCTGTTCGCGGGAGGGCGGGGTGCCGAGGTCGCCGGGGACGGTGAGGGCGGCGGCGGCCATGAGGTGGCCGTGGCGGAGCCGTTCGGCGACCGGCAGTCCGCGCAGGGTGCCGGAGAGGAAGCCGGCGGCGAAGGCGTCGCCCGCGCCGACGGGGGCGACGACATCGACGCGCGGGGCGGGTTGGAAGGTGACGGCGTCGGTGCCGTCCAGGCGGCGGGCGTAGGCGGTGGCCCCGGCACTGCCCTGCTTGACGACCAGCATCTCGGGTTCGGGCAGCGCCGCCCGGATCGCCGCCGGGCCGCGCAGCCCCCAGACCGCCTCGGCCTCGTCCTCGCCGACGAAGACGAGGTCGCAGCCGCGGGCGAGGCCGAGCAGGACGGCGGGGCCCTGTTCGGCGTCGTCCTCCCGCTGCCAGAGGGAGACCCGGTAGTTGAGGTCGAAGGAGACGAGGGGGCGGCCAGGGGCGCGGGCGGTCAGCTCACGCATCAGCGCGCGGCAGTCGGCGGACAGGGCCGGGGTGATCCCGGTCAGATGGAGCACCCGGCCGGACCAGGCCCGCTCCCGGGGGATGAGCACCGGGGACATGGCCGCGGCGGCGGATCCGGCCCGGTAGTAGACCACCTCGGCGAGCGGCTCCGGCGACTTGGCGGCGCCGTCCCCGTCGGCGGGTCCGGACCCGTCCACCGTCTCCGAGCCGACGGCGCGCTCGCCCGCCGTGCGGAAGTAGATGCCGGTGGGGCGGTGCGGATCGCGCTGGACGTAGGCGGTGTCCACACCGGTGGCCGCGATCTCCCGCACCAGGTGCTCGCCGAAGCCGTCCGTGCCCACCCGGCTGATCCAGCGCGCGCGGTGCCCGGCGCGGGCCAGGCCACAGGCGACATTGGACTCGGCGCCGCCGATGCCCCGGGCGAAGGAGGGGACGTCCGCCAGCCGGCCCGGGCGGGACGGCACGAAGGTCACCATCGACTCGCCGAGGCAGACGACGTCGATGTCATCGACGGCATCAGCGACACCATCGGCGGTCTCGACGCTGGGGAGAGGGGACACGTTGGGTCTCGCTCCTCGTGGATGGACGGATGGGGGTCAGCCACACACCGTTGACCCGGTGCTGGGCGGGATGTTAGACAGCGCTAAGCGATATGCGCAATGAACGTTGCAGAGATTGCAACCGGAATCCGTAATGGAGGCGCCTCCATGGCCACCGACCACAGCGACCAGGCCGTCGCCGCTCTCACGCGGGAGCGCGTGGACCACCGCTTCAAGGGGCTGCCTGCGAGCGCCGAGGGCCTGACGGTCGGCGAGCTCGCCGCCGAGCGGCGCTCCCTGTTCACCGGCGGCTTCACCACGCCCGTCCTGGCCCTGTCGGCCGAGGCGCTGGAGCACAATCTGGTGGCGATGGAGCGCTACTCCGCCGCCCATGGGCTCGCCTTCGCCCCGCACGGCAAGACCTCCATGGCCCCCCAGCTCTTCGAGCGCCAGCTCGCCCACGGGGCCTGGGGCATCACCGCGGCCGTCCCCACCCACGTGCGGGTCTACCGGGCCTTCGGCATCCAGCGGATCTTCCTCGCCAACGAGCTCGTCGACGCCGCCGCCCTGCACTGGCTCGCGGCCGAGCTCGACGCCGACCCCGATTTCCGCTTCATCGCCTACGTCGACTCGGTGCGTGGCGTCGAGCTGATGGACGCGGCGCTGCGGGAGGCCGGCGCGCGGCGGCCGGTCGAGGTGGTGGTCGAGCTGGGCGGCGGCGAGGGGACCCGCACCGGGGTCCGTACGGAGGCGGAGTGCGCGGCGGTCGCCGACGCGGTCGCGGCCACCGGGACCCTGCGGCTGGTCGGCGTGGCCGGCTATGAGGGCGAGGTGCCGAAGCCGGACGGTGAGCGGGTACGGGCATGGCTGCGCCGGCTCACCGCACTGGCCGCGGACTTCGACGCGGCGGGCCGCTTCGAGGGCGTGGACGAGGTGGTCGTCAGCGCGGGCGGCAGTGCGTGGTTCGACGCGGTGGCCGACGTCCTCGCGGAGCTGCCCACGCTGTCCCGGCCGGTGCTGAAGCTGCTGCGCTCGGGTGCGTATGTCTCCCACGACGACGGTCACTACCGGCATCTGACCCCGTTCAACCGCGTCCCGGAGGAGGGCGAGCTGCACCCGGCCTTCCGTCTGTGGGCCCAGGTCGTCTCCCGCCCCGAGCCCGGCCAGGCGTTCCTCAACGCGGGCAAGCGGGACGCGGCGTACGACCTCGACCTGCCCGCACCCCAGCTCATCCGCTCCGCCCGCGACGGCTCCACCCGCCCCGCCACGGGCCTGGCCATCACGGCCCTCTCCGACCAGCACGCCTGGGTCACCGTCGCGGACGGCACGGAGCTGGAGGTCGGCGACTGGGTGGCCCTGGGGCTCTCGCATCCGTGCACCAGCTTCGACAAGTGGCAGATGATTCCGGTGGCGGAGGCGGACGGCACGGTCACGGACTACATCCGCACCTTCTTCTGACCTCTCCGGGGCTCCGCCCCACCCCGCGCAAAGGGAGACGCACCCCATGGACCTGGTCATCCGCGACGCACGCGTCATCGACGGCACCGGCGGTGCCGCCTACCGGGCCGACGTGGCCGTGGACGGCGGCCGGATCGCCGCCGTCGTCCGCGAGGACGGCGGCGGGCCGCGCCCCACCGCCCGCCGCACCGTGGACGCGGACGGCCTCGTCCTCTCCCCCGGCTTCATCGACATGCACGCGCACAGCGACCTCGCGCTGCTGCGCGACCCCGACCACTCGGCGAAGGCCGCGCAGGGCGTGACCCTCGAGGTCATCGGCCAGGACGGGCTCTCGTACGCCCCCGTGGACGACCGGACCCTCGCCCAGATCCGTACCGCCATCACCGGCTGGAACGGCGGTGCGCCCGGGAGTACGGACATCGACTTCACCTGGCGCACCGTCGGCGAGTTCCTGGACCGCCTGGACCACGGCTTCGACGGCCGGGGCATCGCGGTCAACGCCGCCTACCTCATCCCCCAGGGCACCGTCCGGATGCTCGCGGTCGGCTGGGAGGACCGCGACGCGACACCGGCGGAGGTCGCCCGGATGAAGGAGCTGGTGGCCGAGGGGCTTCAGCAGGGCGCCGTCGGCCTCTCCTCCGGCCTCACCTACACCCCCGGCATGTACGCCTCCGACGCCGAACTCACCGAGCTGTGCCGGGTCGTGGCCGCGTACGACGGCTACTACTGCCCGCACCACCGCTCCTACGGCGCCGGCGCCCTGCGCGCGTACGAGGAGATGGTGACCCTCGCCCGCGAGGCCGGCTGCGCGCTCCACCTCGCCCACGCCACCATGAACTTCGGCCTCAACAAGGGCCGCGCCCCCGAACTCCTCACCCTCCTCGACACCGCCCTCGCCGACGGCGCCGACATCACCCTCGACACCTACCCCTACCTCCCCGGCTGCACCACGCTGGCCGCGATGATGCCGAGCTGGGCGGCCGAGGGCGGCCCCGAGGCGGCGCTCGCCCGGCTGCGCGACGACGCGACGGCCGAGCGCATCCGGCACGTCATGGAGGTGGAAGGGGCGGACGGCTGCCACGGCGTACCGATGGACTGGGACACGATCGAGATCTCCGGGTGAACGACCCGTCCCTCAGCGGCTACGTCGGCCGGACCATCGCCGCGAGCGCCCGCGAACGCGGCGAGGCCCCCTGGACCACCGCCCGCCGCCTCCTCCTGGAGGACCACCTCGGCCCCACGATCCTGCAGCACGTCGGGCATGAGGAGAACGTCCAGGCGATCATGAAGCACCCCGTCCACACGGGCGGCAGCGACGGCATCCTCCAGGGCGCCAAGCCCCACCCCCGCGCCTACGGCACCTTCCCGCAGTACCTCGGCCGCTACGTCCGCGAGCTGGGCGTCCTCACCCTGGAGGAGTGCGTCGCCCACCTCACCTCCCGCCCCGCGGCCCGCCTCCGCCTCCCCGACCGCGGCCAGATCCATGAGGGCTACCGCGCCGACCTCGTCCTCTTCGACCCGGACACGGTGGCGGCGGGCTCGACCTTCGACACCCCCCGCACCCTGCCGACCGGCATCCCCCACGTCCTCATCGACGGCCGCTTCGTCATCGAGGACGGTCGGCGGACGGACGTCCTGGCGGGGCGTTCGGTGCGGCGCGCCTAGCGCGATCGGGCGGCCTTCCCCGCTAACACCCCTGTTAGCGGGGTGTTAGCGGAGCGGCAGGCTTGCGGTAGCGGCCCCGACCAGAGTGGGTGACGTACCGAGCGAACAACGTCACCAACTGCCCCTGGGGGGACTCGACATGAACGCCAACACCACTGTCCGCCGTCGCCGCACCATTCGCATCGCCGCCGCGGCCCTGATCGCAGCCGCCAGCCTCAGCCTGACCGCCTGCAACAACGACACGGACAACACCGGCACGAAGAAGCCCGCGGCCTCCGCCGAGTCCAACAGCGGGGGTTCCTCCACCGGTGCGCAGGGCTCCGACGCCAAGACGGGCGATACGGACAAGGCGCCATCCTCGACCGGCGACCAGAAGTTGGCGGACGGCAGCACGGCCAAGATCGACAAGCTCGGTACCCAGCACTACCGCCTCAAGATCATCAACGACGGTGCCGTCCTGGCCACGCTGGAGGCGAACCAGCGCGATGCCGGGCTCGACGCCAACGGCATGTACGTCGTGCTCACGCTGGGCGGTGAGGTGCACTCCTGGATGGGCGGCGAGCACAGCGGACCGGGCACCTACAAGCTCGCGGGCGGCTGGACGGCCAAGGTCACCAAGCTCGGCGACGCCCACTTCCGTGCGGACATCATCGGCAACGAGGGCTCGGTGGACGGCACTCTGGAGGCGAACCAGCACGACGCCGGGATGGTCGCCAACGGCGTGTACATCGTACTCAGCGCCGGCGGCGTGATCAGCGCCCACCAGTAAGCACCTGCCCGACCGCGGCGGTGGAGTTGCCTACGGCGGCTCCACCCCCGCGGTGTTTCCTGGCCGCCCGTCCGAGAAGAGCGCTGACGGCCGTTCACACGACGAGCCGGTCACGGTCGTCGAGATCTCCCTCCCTCGCCGCTCAGCCCTCCAGCTCCGCCGCCACGAAGCGGCGCAGGTGGCGGCGGGCGTCGGCCACGGTCAGGGCGGGGGCCTGGCGCAGGCGGCGCAGGGCCAGGCCGTCGGCCAGGGCGGAGAAGCGGAGGGCGAAGTCGGCCGGGTCGTCGCATACGAAGTCGCCCTCGTCACGGCCCCGTTCGACCAGGGACTGGATCTCGCCGTGCCATGCCTCGTAGCGGTCGGCCTGGCCACGGGCGAAGGACTCGTCGCGTTCACCCGCGTTCCAATAGTCGAACCACATCCGCCAGTGCTGGTCCGTGTCGTCCGTGAAGAGCGCGTCGATGAGCAGCCGCAGCCCCTCCGCGCCGCTGGTGGCCTTCGCGGCGGCCTCGCTCAGCGCGGCGTAGTAGCGCTCGATGTGCAGGACCATCGCCTCGGAGAGGACTTCCTGCACGCTCTCGAAGTGGTACGTCACCGTGCCGACCGAGACCTCGGCCGCGGCCGCCACCTCGCGCACCCCGACCCCCTTGGTGCCGCGCTCCGCGATGAGCGGAACGGCGGCCTCCACGATGAGGCGGCGGCGTACTTCGGTGGGCTGCCGGGTGCGGCGCGAGGCGTCGACGGCGCGGCGCGGGGGCGGCGTTCGGCGGGGGACGTCACCCGGATGTCCTCGGCGTGGTGTGGTGCCATGCGCGCGTGACCACTGTCTCTCCGTTCGCCCGTGCCTCGATGCTGCTGTCCATGATGAATTCCCCCGCCGTGGCCCGCAGTTCCACGGCGGTGATGACCTCCGTGTCCCAGGCCCGCGCCGCAGCCGGATGGTCCACCGAGAGCTTGCCACGGCCGACAGCGGATCGTCGGAGCGGATGCGGTAGGTCTCGCGGGCGCTCTCCTCGTAGCGGAGTCCGTCGGGGTAGGTGCGGGAGCCGCCGTAGTTGGGGTCCACGTCCAGCACCCACTCCCCCGTCGCCACATCGTGGGTGAGGGCCCGCTCGGGGCGTGGTTCGGCGGGCGGGTCGACGGTCACGGCGAGCGGCGCGGCCTGTTCGGGCTCCTCGAAGACGATGGGCGGGCGGCCCGCGTCGGCGCCCGGATCCCGTACCGGCAGCAGCAGGGCGCTGTCCCCGGGCCGTACGGTCAGCCGGCCGCGCTCGCCGTGCGGCCAGACCCACGGCCAGTACGCGTCGGAGACGGCGACCCTGATGCGGTGGCCGGGCGGGAAGGCGTAGCCGGTGGCGTTCAGCTCGAACTCCACGTCCTCTTCTCGCCCTGGCTGCCACTCGACGGCCTTGTCCCGTCCCTTGCGGGAGAGCAGGTTGAGTACGCCACGGGTGACCAGGGTGGACGAGCCGTCGGGCGCCACATCGCAGACGCGGGCGATGACATGGGCGCGCGGGGTGGCGCTGTCGAGGCGTAGGCGGACGCGGGGACGGCCGAGGATCTCGACCCGGTCGGTCAGCGGCGGCGAGTCGAAGCAGGCCGAGCGGCCGTCCTCCTCGCGCTGGTCGGGCGGCAGATCGGTGGCGTTGCCGAAGGGGAAGAAGCGGCCCGCGTCCAGGCCGGTGTGCAGCGGCGAGCGGACGATCACCGGCTGGTCGGCGGGGCCGCCCAGGGAACGTTCGTCCCAGGTGATGGACGGCGACGGCCAGGCGTCCTCGCCGACCCAGCGGCCGGGCATGGTCGCGTACGAGGTGGCGGGCGGTACGGGGTCGTTGATCCACGCGCGCAGCGGCGGCTCGTCCAGCACGCCGGTCAGCTCGTCCTTGAGCCAGTGGTCCCACCAGCGCAGGGTCTCCTGCAGGAAGCCGATCGCCGGGCCCGGCGGCAGCCCCCGGTCCGGGTACTGATGCGACCAGGGGCCGATGAGCCCGCGCACGGGCGCGTCCAGGTGTTCCAGCAGGCGCAGCACGGTGTCCCGGTACGGATCGGCCCAGCCGCCGACCGCGAGCACGGCGGCCTCGATCGCGCCGTAGTCCTCGCAGACGCTGCCGTGCCGCCAGTAGTCGTCCCGCTCCTGGTGGGCGAGCCAGGTGTGCAGATACGGCTCGAGCGCGTCGAGCCGTTCCCGCCACATGGGCAGCCAGCGGTCCTCGCCGACGGAGGTGGGGTGCGGGGGGCGGGCGGTGAACGCCAGCATCGTCCCGGCCCAGGCGAGCATGTCGATGCCGAGGACGGCGCCGCCGGTGTAGTGGACGTCGTTGTCGTAACGGTCGTCGGTGGAGCAGACGGTGACGATCGCCTTCAGCGGCTCGGGGCGCAGGGCGGCGATCTGGAGGGAGTTGAACCCGCCCCAGGAGATGCCGAACATCCCCACCTTGCCGGTGCACCAAGGCTGCCGCGCGAGCCAGTTGACGACGTCGACGCCGTCGGCGAGCTCGGTCGCGGTGTACTCGTCGAGCATCACGCCCTCGGAGTCGCCGCTGCCGCGCAGATCGACCCGTACCGAGGCGTAGCCGTGGCCGGCGTACCAGGGGTGGCGCTGGGCGTCGCGGGGTGCGGTCCAGTCGCTCTTGCGGTACGGGAGGTATTCGAGGAGGGCGGGGACGGGGGCGGTCTCCGCGTCCGTCGGGCGCCAGATGCGTGCGTGCAGCCGCGTTTTCCCGTCCCGGGTGGGGATCCATACGTCCTCGACCTGCACCTTGCGGTCGAAGGTCTCGCGGTACTTCACGCCTCTCCTTACGGGGTGGGGTGGGGTGGAGTGTGGGGCGGGGGTGGGTTGTTGCCTGCGGGTTGGGTGCGGCTGCGGGTCGGTGCGCCTGCGGGCGGGGGTGAGCCTGCGGGTCGGTGCGCCTGCGGGTCGGTGCGCCTGCGGGGTCGGTGCGCCTGCGGGGTCGGGGGCGCCTGCGGCGGGCAAGCCCCCACCCCGCCCCTTCCCGAAACCGGGGCTCCGCCCCGGACCCGGCCCCTCCATCGCCGGAGGAGCTTGCAGGTTGTGGGCAATCGTTCCTCCCCCAGCTACCGCTGGGAGGTGCCCCCCGGCGGAACGGGTGGGCACAACCGGCCCACCGGCCCGCACCCGGCGGCGATGCCCCGGGGGGCACCCTCCGCGGGGGCCGGGCCGGCCCCGGTTTCGGGAAGGGGCGGGGTGAGGGCTAGCCATCCGTCGGCCGCCACCTGCGTACCCGGTGCCCCCCGCCCAACTCCTCCCACACCGCCCCCGGCTCGGCCGCATCCGCCCACTCCTCGGCCGGGGCCGAGGCCGCAGCCCCCTCCACCTCCGGATCCGGCTCCAGCGCCGCCCCCATCAGCGCCCGCGTATACGGATGCCCCGGCCTCTCGAACACCGCATCCGTGGGCCCCTCCTCCACCACCACCCCGTGCCGCAGCACCACCACCCGGTCGGCGATCCCCCGCACCACCGCCAGGTCATGGCTGATGAACAGGCACGCCAACTCCCGCTCCCGGCGCAGATCGTCCAGCAGCCGCAACACATCGGCCTGCACGGACACATCCAGCGCCGTCGTGATCTCGTCCGCGATCAGCACCTCCGGCTCCCCGGCCAGCGCCCGCGCGATCCCGATCCGCTGGCGCTGGCCGCCCGAAAGCTGCGCGGGCAGCCGGTCGGCGAAGTCGGGGTCGAGGCGAACGTCGGCGATCAGCCGCCGGGCCCGCGAGGCCGCCTCGCCCCGCGACCCCGCCGAGCCGAAGAAGCGCAGGGGCCGCCGTATCGCATCGCCCACCGAACGCCGCGGATTGAGCGAGGTGTCGGCGTTCTGGAAGACGAGCTGCACGGTGCGGCGCAGGGCGAGCGGGCGCCGGCGCGCGGGGGCGCCCAGGTCCCCGCCCGCCGCAGACCCCGCCGCACCACCCAACGCACCGGTCGACGCAGCCCGCATCGTCCCGCCCGACAGCCCCCGCAGCCCCGCCAGCGACCACGCGATCGTCGACTTGCCGCTGCCCGATTCGCCGACCAGCGCCAGCACCTCCCCCCTCCGCACGCTGAAGGAGACCCCGTCCACCGCGCGGCTGGTGCCGTAGTCGATCGTCACCTCTCGTACGTCCAGCGCCTCGGCCGCGTCCGCGGGCACCTCGGCCTTGGGCCGGATCTCCCGCGTGCCGTCCTCCCCCACCAGCGCCAGCCCGGCGTCCGCGATGCGCGGGACGCTGGCCAGCAGGCGGCGGGTGTACGGGTCGGCGGGGGCGGCGAAGAGCCGTCGGGTGGGGGCGGCCTCGACGACCCGCCCGGCGCGCAGTACGCACACCTCGTCGGCCATGTGCGCGACCACGCCGAGGTCATGGCTGACCAGGACGGCGGCAAGGCCGAGTTCCTCGCGCAGGGCGCCGACCAGGTCCAGCACCCCGCGCTGGGTGATCACATCGAGGCCGGTGGTGGGCTCGTCCAGGACGAGCACCTTGGGGCGGGCCGCGATGGCCATGGCGATGGCCACGCGCTGCTGCTGTCCGCCGGAGAGCTCATGCGGATAGCGGCGGGCGAGTTCGCGGGGATGCGGCAGCCTGACCTGTTCCAGCAGGTCGGTGACGGGCACCTCGCCGCCCGCCTCCGCGATCTGCCGTCCGATGCGCATGCTGGGCGTCAGGGCGTGGCCCGCGTTCTGGGAGACCATCGCGACCGTACCGCCGCGCAGCCGCCGCAACTCCCGCGCGGGGAGCGCGAAGACGTCCCTGCCCTCGACGGCGACCCGTCCGCCGGTCAGCCGCGATCCATGCCGCAGATGCCCCAGCAGCGTCGCGGCGACCGTCGACTTGCCGCTGCCCGACTCGCCGACCAGGGCCAGTGTCCGGCCGGGGCGCACCTCCAGCGACACCTCGTCCACGACGGGCACCTCGCGCCCGCCCGACCGGTAGGCCACGGACAGGGCCTCCACCGAGACGATCGGCGTCGACTCCGCCGAAACACTCCCGTCCGCCGAAACAATGCGCGCCATCAGGAGCCCTCCCGGATCCGGTCCACGCCCCACGCCTTGGACAGGCCGTCGGCCGCGAGGTTGAGCCCGACCACCAGCGTGGCCAGGGCGATGATCGGCGCGAGGCTGGCCATCGGGACGACGGTGATGGCGGTGCGGTTCTCCGAGACCATCAGCCCCCAGTCGGGGGTGGGCGGGTCGGCTCCGAAGCCCAGGAAGGACAGCGAGGAGATCAGCAGCACCACCCACGAGGCACGCATCGCGAACTCCACGCACACCACGTCGGTGATGTTGGGCAGCACCTCGCGCCGCAGGATCGCCCAGGTGCTCTCGCCGCGGGCGCGCGCCGCGGTGACGTAGTCCTGCGGGACGACGGCGAGCGCGGCGCCGCGCACGACGCGCACCACCTGGGGAACGCAGACGACGGCGATGGCCAGCACGATGACCGAGGAACCGGTACCCAGCGCGGTGACGATCACCAGCAGGACGAGGATCGCGGGGATGGAGAGCACCGCGTCCAGGACGCGCATCAGCAGATCGTCCAGCCAGCCGCCGCGCAGGGCGGCCGCGCAGCCGAGGACGGCGCCGAGGGCGACGGTGAGGACGGTCGCGGTGACGGAGACGCCGAGCGCGTACCGCCCGCCGTACAGCACCCGGGTCAGCACATCGCGTCCGTAGCTGTCGGTGCCCGCCCAGTGGTCCGCGCCGGGCCCGAGCAGCGCGTGCGAGGCGTCGCCGGTGGTGGGGTGGTAGGGGGTGAGCAGCGGGGCGAGCAGCGCGACCACGAGGTGGACGGCGACGATCGCGAGCCCGATGGCGGTGGGGCGGGAGGAGCGCACGGCGCGCCAGGTGCGGGCGGCGACACCGGGCCGGACGGGCGCGGGCGGTGCGGCGGCCCGCGCCGCCCCCGCGGACGCTTTCAGCGGGCTCATCGGGTCTTCCAGCGAGCTCATCGGATCCTCCCTCCTCGGGTGCGGAGCTTGGGGTTGAGGGCCATGGAGCCGAGGTCGGCGGCGAGGTTGCACACGACGTAGACGACGGCGCTGATGAGGGCGATGGCCTGGATGACGGGCAGGTCGCGGTTCTGGACGGAGGAGAGCATCAGCTTGCCGATGCCGGGGTAGTTGAAGACGTTCTCGACCACGGCGACGCCGCCGACCAGCCAGGCCACGTTGAGCGCGATGACGTGGAGGGTGGGCAGCAGGGCGCTGGGCAGGGCGTGCCGGGTGACCACCCGCCAGGTGGACAGGCCCTTGAGCCGGGCGGTGGTGACGTATTCGCCGGCCATGACGTCGATCACCGAGGTGCGGGCCATCCGCACGATGTACGCGGCCATGACGATCGCGAGCGAGGCGGCGGGCAGCCAGACCGCCGGGAGGAGCTGCCCGGTGCTGGCGCCCGGTCCGTACAGCACCACGGCGGGCAGCACCGGCACGGTGACGGAGAAGGCGAGCACCAGCACGGTGGCCACGACGAATTCGGGGACGCTCATCCCGATCAGGCTGACGGTGGAGATCAGGTGGTCGGGCCAGCGGTCGCGGTAGAGCCCGGCGACGATGCCGAGGACGAGGGAGCCGGTGACCGCGAAGAGGATGGTGACCACGGCGATGAGGGCGGAGTTGCCGAGGTACTGGGCGACCTCGCCGCCCACCGGTTTGGTGGTGACCAGCGAGGTGCCGAAGTCGCCGTGCAGGGCGCCGTTGATCCAGTGGCCGTAGCGCTCCCACCCGGGCTGGTCGAGCCCCATCTGCTTGCGCAGGGCCGCGACCGCGTCGGGGGTGGCGTCCCTGCCGAGCACCTGGGTGGCGACGTCGCCGGGCAGTGCCTGGACGGCCAGGAAGACCAGGACCGAGGAGAGCAGCAGGGTGCCCAGCGCGGAGACCACACGGCGGACGAGGAAGGTGAGCATGCGCCTCATGCCCCCTTCAGGCCGATGCGGAGGTAGTCGAACTCGAAGCCGTGCTCGGCGTAGCCGCGCACCTTCCGGGAGATCCCGACGAGCCGGTCGGCGAACATCGGGGTGATGGCCCCGCCCCGCTCGATGACGAGCGTCTGCGCCTGTCCGTACAGCTCGCGCCTGCGGCCCGTGTCGGTCTCCCGGCGGGCCCGGTCGAGCAGCGCGTCGAACTCCTTGTCGGCCCAGGCGGTCTCGTTGTACGAGGAGCCGCCGCGGAAGACCTGGTTGAGGAGCTGGTCGACGGGGCGCCCGGTGTACCAGTAGGTGGCCATGAGCGGCTTCTTCATCCAGATCTGGGTGTAGTACGAGTCGGCGGCCGCGGTCTTGACCCGGATCCGGATACCGGCCCGCCCGGCCGACTCCTGGTAGGCGAGGGCCATGGGCGTGAAGATCGGGTCGTACGAGGAGGTGTAGAGGTCCACCGCCAGCCGCTCGTACCCGGCCTTCTTCAGCAGATGGCGGGCCTTCTCGGGGTCGTGGGCGGGGTGGGCTGCGGTGTGGGCGGGGTCGTTCGGCGGGACGGGGTTGTCCCAGCCGGCCGTGCCCGCGCCCTGGAGGGCCGCCTTCAGGATGTGCTCGGGGTCGTAGGCGAGCTTCATCGCCTGCCGCACCCGCACATCGGTGAAGGGCTTCTCGGTGGTGAGCATCGGCAGCACGTACCACTGGGCGTTCTCGGCGCGGGCGATGGTGGCGCGGTCGGAGGCGGCGATGACCCGGGCGGTGGCGAAGTCGAGGTTGGTCTGGGAGAGCAGATCGACCTGTCCGGCGAGCAGGGCGCCCGAGCGGGCCTGCATATCGGCGACGGAGTAGAAGTCGATGGCGTCCAGGACCGGGCGCCCGGCCCAGTGGTCCGGGTAGGCGGTGACCCGGCCGGGCCCGGCGGCCGCGAAGGACGTGAGCCGGAACGGGCCGGTGCCGATGCCGGTGCGGCCGATGGAGCGGGCGCTGCCGTCCGGGACGACGTAGCAGTTGTAGTGGGTGAGCAGGCTGGGGAACTCGGCGTGCGGGCTCTTCAGCGGGACGACGAGGGTGTGGGCGTCGGGGGTGCGCAGCCGCTTCGGGTCGACCAGCGGGGACAGCACGGGGGCCTGCGGGGAGGCGGTCGCGGTGTCGAGGATGTGGCGCAAGGTGTAGGCGGCGTCGGCGGAGGTGAAGGCGCGGCCGTCGTGGAAGGTGACGCCGCGGCGCAGCCGGAAGGTCCAGGTGGTCGCCTTGGCGTCGGGCTCCCAGGATTCGGCGAGGTCGGGGGCGACGGTGCCGTCGGGCCCCATCCGGACGAGCCGGTTGTAGAGCGCGCCGAGGTATTCGTACGCGGAGAGCGCGCTCGCGGGGTCGAGGGTCTCGGCGTCGGAGGCGGGCGGCCGGGCGATGCGCAGGGTGCCGCCACGGTCGGGCCGCCCGGCCGGGCCGCGGGTGGGCACGGCCCTCGTCGGGGACGCGGAGGCGGCTCCGGAGCAGCCGCTCAGCAGGGCGGAGCCGCCGAGCGCACCGCCGATCGCCGCCGCGGTGGTGAGCAGCGACCTCCGTGGCAGCCCGGCCGCGGCGGGGGCAGTTCGGTGGGAGGTCTCGGATGTGAACGGGGGCATGAACGGGGGCACCCTTCCCTTATTCGTTCAGCGGAACGATTGGGTGAAGTGCGTGAACGATAGCCAGGACACGCGTTCGGGCCAACCCTTCGTTCGCGAAAATCAACGGCGGAAACAGAGTCGTTACCCGGCGCGGAGAGCGGCCCGGGGACGGCGCGCGGGGTCGCGGACCCCGCCCCACGGCGCCCCCGCACACCGTCCGCACACCCTCCGGCACCGTCCACGTGGCGAAAAACACCGAGCGGCCCCGGATACTCCGCCGTATGGTGGCCGACATGCAGGTGATCCAGTCCACGAAGCTCTCCAACGTCTGCTACGAAATCCGTGGCCCGGTGCTCGAGGAGGCGATGCGGCTGGAGGCGGCAGGACACCGCATCCTCAAGCTGAATACCGGCAATCCGGCGACCTTCGGCTTCGAATGCCCCCCGGAGATCCTCGAGGACATGCTCCGCAACCTCGGCGACGCCCACGGCTACGGCGACGCCAAGGGGCTGCTGTCCGCGCGGCGCGCGGTGATGCAGCACTACCAGACCCAGGGCATCGACCTCGATGTCGAGGACATCTTCCTCGGCAACGGCGTCTCCGAGCTGATCCAGATGTCGATGCAGGGGCTGCTCGACGACGGCGACGAGGTCCTCGTCCCGGCCCCCGACTATCCGCTGTGGACCGCCGCGGTCTCACTGGCCGGCGGCACCGCCGTCCACTACCGCTGCGATGAGCAGTCGGACTGGCTGCCGGACCTCGCCGACATCGAGCGCAAGGTCACCGACCGCACCAAGGCGCTCGTCATCATCAACCCCAACAACCCCACGGGTGCCGTCTACGGCGAGGAGACGCTGCGCGGGCTCACCGCTATCGCCCGCCGCCATCAGCTGATCGTCTGCTCCGACGAGATCTACGACAAGATCCTCTACGACGGGGCCACCCACACCCCGACCACCACCGTCGCCCCGGATCTGCTGACCCTCACCTTCAACGGGCTCTCCAAGGCGTACCGGGTGGCGGGCTACCGCAGCGGCTGGCTCGCGGTCTGCGGCCCCAAGGCGCACGCCGCCAGCTATCTGGAGGGGCTGACCATCCTGGCCAACATGCGGCTGTGCGCCAATATGCCGGCGCAGCACGCGGTGGCCACGGCCCTCGGCGGCCGTCAGTCGATCAACGACCTGGTGCTCCCCGGCGGCCGGCTGCTGGAGCAGCGGGACACGGCGTACGACCTGCTGACCCAGATCCCGGGCGTCACGTGCGTGAAGCCCAAGGGCGCGCTGTACGCGTTCCCCAAGCTGGACCCCAAGGTCTACAAGATCAAGGACGACCGGCAGATGGTGCTGGATCTACTGCGGGCCGAGAAGATCATGATCGTGCACGGCACGGGATTCAACTGGCCGGAGCCGGATCACTTCCGCATCGTCACGCTGCCCGCCAAGAAGGATCTGGCGGACGCGGTGACCAGGATCGGGAACTTCCTGGACGGATACGGCCAACCCTGATCTTTTTAGCCTCAGCTCAACTTTAGACAGAGTCTAAGTTAGGATGGTCTCCTGACCCCTTGGAGGCCATCCATGTACGAGCCGATCCGCACCAAATCGGTCCACAGCATGGCCGAGCCCACGCCCGACTTCCCGCACCGCACCCGCGAGGAAGAGCTGGACATCCGGCTGGCCGGACATCTGACCGCGCTGCTCACCGTGACGGACGAGCTGCGCGCCCACACCCCGCACCCCGGCCTCGACGACGCCGCCCAGCGCCTCGCCGAGCAGGCCGCCCGCCTGCGTGACGGCCGCGCCCCGCTGCGCGCGGCACCCTCGACGACGGAGCCGGACGCGGCGCATATAGCCGCCCTCCACCAGCGCGCCCACACCCTGGCCGGGTGGGCCCTGGTCGTGGCCACGTCCCGGAACGACACGGCGGCCTCGACGCTGGCGGCCGAGCGCCTGCGGTCCCACGCGACCGCGCTGGGGCTGGCGGCCTGAGCCGAGGCGAGACGACGCGACGCGAGCCGAAGCGACGCGAGACGACGCGACGCGAGCCGAAGCGACGCGAGCCGAAGCGACGCGAGCTGAGCTGAGCTGAGCTGAGCTGAGCTGACAACTGGATTACGGAGCGGGGCCGGGGATGGCGTACCCCGCACGACTGCGTGTGAGCTGTCGCCCATGAGACTGCACGGAAGGATCGCCACGCTGCTCGTGGCGGGCGCGGCCCTGGCCGCGTGCTCGGGTGGCTCGGGGGGCTCGGGTGGCTACGATGGCTCGGGCGGGGGCGGGCACGCCGACGCCGGTACACCGCGCACCCCCTCGACCACCAGCGCCGGGCTGCGCTGGAGCCCCCCGCGGCAGGGCCCGGAGCGGCCCGCGGCGGGGACGGCGACGGTGTCCCGCGAGCGCCACGGCCGGGACCTCAACGGCGATGGATACGACGACCTCGCCGCGTACGACAAGGACCGGATCAACATCGTCTACGGTTCGCCACACGGCCTCGACCCGCGCACCCGGACGACCGTACGGGCCTGTCTGCTGAAGCCCCCCGTCCCCGCCGCCGAGGACGTCCGGCTGGTGCGGGCCGACCTCGACGGCGACGGACACACCGATCTGATCGCGGACTTCAGCGGGCGGCGCGCCCTCGTGCTCTGGAGCGGGCCGCGAGGCATCACCGAGGTGAGCGACCTGCCGGACCAAGGGGCCGTGGAGACGGGGGACTTCGACGGGGACGGCCACGCCGATCTGTTCCGGCTCGGCACGACGGAGACCTCCTCGGGGACCGTCGCGTACGGGCCGCTGCGGCGGGACGGCGCGCCCGCGCGGCGGCAGGACCTGAAGGACCCCCCGCCCGGGAAGGACTCCGTCCCGTACGAGGCGACCGCGGCCGACATCGACGGGGACGGCCGTACGGACCTGGCCGTACGGATGCGGTGGACCGACCCGGAGAGCGAGGGCGACGGCGACATCACCGACACCGGACTGTGGGTCCACCGGGGCGGCTCGGGCGGCCTCCGCTACGACGCGGGCCGCAGCGGGCCCCATGTGCTGGGCCGGGTCGGCGTGCCCGCCGACGTGGACGGCAACGGCACCGAGGACGTGACCGAGGTGACGTTCCTGGCGTTCCGCAAGGAGCTGCACATCACCACCCAGCGCGGTGAGGACCGCGAGGGGCACACCACCGTGCTCCACCGGATCCCCGGAGTGGGGGTGCGAGCACCGGACTTCGGCGGGACCAAGGGCCTGGCGATCGGCGATGTGACCGGCGACGGCAGAGCCGATCTGGTCGTCGGCGCGGACCAGGCCAACAACAACCAGGGCCTCGTACTGCTGCTGCGCGACGCGGCTCACCCGGCGGAGGGCCATCTCCAGGCCGTCGACCTGGAGTCCCCCGGCGTGCCGGGGGAGGACGGGCGGTACCGGCGCACCCGGCTCGCACCCGTGGCGCCGCTGCTGGACGTGGACGGGGACGGGCACCTGGACGTCGTGGCGACGGCGCGGTGGGGCGGGTACTGGACGCTGCCGGGGCGGACACCGGCCTGGACACATCCCGCACCCGCCGCGTCACCCGCGGGCAGCTCGACTGATCCCGCGGCTCCCCCGGCGTTGCGCGGACGCGGCACACGGCCGGGACCCCCAGCACGCACACGGCCGGAACCCGCAGCCCGCACACGGCCGGAACCCGCAGCCCGCACACGGCCGGGACCGCGCCTGAGCGCGGGCCCCGGCCCGTTGAGCGGCGCGGGGCGGCTCAGCCCAGGCGCTTGACCAGCGCGTGGTACTCGTCCCACATCTCCTTCGGCGTGTGCTCGCCGAAGGTGCTCAGGTGGTCGGGCACCAGCCCCGCCTCCTCGCGCCAGACCTCCTTGTCGACCGTGAGCAGCAGCTCGAGCTCGGCGTCGCCGAGGTCCAGACCGTCGGTGTCCAGCGCCTCGGGCGTCGGCAGCACCCCGATCGGGCTCTCCACGCCCTCGGCCTTGCCGTCCAGCCGGTCGACGATCCACTTGAGCACCCGGCTGTTCTCGCCGAAGCCCGGCCAGACGAAGTGCCCGTCGGCGTCCTTGCGGAACCAGTTGACGTAGTAGATCTTCGGCAGCTTGGCGGCGTCCGCGTTCTTGCCGACCTTCACCCAATGGGCCATGTAGTCGCCCATGTTGTAGCCGCAGAACGGCAGCATGGCGAACGGGTCGCGGCGCAGCTCGCCGACCTTGCCCTCGGCCGCGGCGGTCTTCTCGCTCGCCACGTTGGCGCCGAGGAAGACACCGTGCTGCCAGTCGAAGGACTCGGTCACCAGCGGAACGGCGCTGGCCCGGCGGCCGCCGAAGAGGATCGCCGAGATCGGCACTCCCTTGGGGTCCTCCCACTCGGGCGCGATGATCGGGCACTGACCGGCCGGCACGGTGAAGCGGGCGTTGGGGTGGGCCGCGGGCGTCTCGCTCGCCGGGGTCCAGTCGTTGCCCTTCCAGTCGGTCAGATGGGCGGGCGGCTCCTCGGTCATGCCCTCCCACCACACATCGCCGTCGTCGGTGAGCGCGACATTGGTGAAGACCGAGTTCCCCCACAGGGTCTTCATCGCGTTGGCGTTGGTGTGCTCACCGGTGCCGGGCGCGACGCCGAAGAAGCCCGCCTCGGGGTTGATCGCGTACAGCCTGCCGTCCTCGCCGAACCGCATCCAGGCGATGTCGTCGCCGATCGTCTCGACCGTCCAGCCCCGGATGGTCGGCTCCAGCATCGCGAGGTTGGTCTTGCCACAGGCGCTCGGGAACGCCGCGGCCACGTACTTGGACTCGCCGCGCGGCGGGGTGAGCTTGAGGATCAGCATGTGCTCGGCGAGCCAGCCCTCGTCCCGCGCCATCACGGAGGCGATGCGCAGGGCGTAGCACTTCTTGCCGAGCAGGGCGTTGCCGCCGTAGCCGGAGCCGTACGACCAGATCTCCCGCGCCTCCGGGAAGTGCGAGATGTACTTGGTCGAGTTGCACGGCCAGGGCACGTCGGCCTGGCCCGGCTCCAGCGGGGCGCCGAGGGTGTGGACGGCCTTGACGAAGAAGCCCTCGTCCCCGAGGACGTCGAGGACCTCCTGTCCCATGCGGGTCATGGTGCGCATGGAGACGGCGACGTAGGCGGAGTCGGTGATCTCGACGCCGATCGCGGACAGCGGGGAGCCGAGCGGGCCCATGCAGAAGGGCACGACGTACATGGTCCGGCCGCGCATGGAGCCCCGGAAGACGCCCTGCTCCCCGGCGAAGATCTCGCGCATCTCATCGGGGTGTTTCCAGTGGTTCGTCGGGCCCGCGTCCGCCTCCTTCTCGGAGCATATGAACGTACGGTCCTCGACGCGCGCCACGTCGCTCGGATCGGAGGCGGCGTAGTACGAGTTGGGGCGCTTGATCGAATCAAGGCGTGTGAAGGTGCCCTTTTCGACGAGCTCCGCGCACAGGCGGTCGTACTCCGCCTCCGAGCCGTCGCACCACACCACACGATCGGGCTGGGTGAGGGCGGCGATCTCGCCGACCCAGGAGACGAGCTCCTGGTGGTTCGTGGGGCTCGGGGTGGTCGTGAGGGAGGAAGCCACATTGCTGGGCGCCACGATCGCTCCATCCCGCCGGAACCGCACGCGCTCCGGCGTCTTGATTGAGGGTTTTGGACGAATATGTGCACTCATATTCGTTTATGGAGACAGCTACCCCTTGGGGGCTGCGACCCGGATGCTCAGCTCATCCGGTGCCGACCGCGCTCATTTGATCATCCGACTGTGTGGGCCATCTGTCCAGTGGGCACTTTGGTGACCATCACCACTCGACATGAACCGGTAACTTACGGTGGCGTAGGTAGCATGAGCGCCATGACTGCCGCCGCGCCCGATGCCGCCGTTGAGAACCCCCCAGGGCCCCCAGCGCCCCCGCCGCTCCCCCTGAAGCCGATGCTCCGCGGCTGGCTGCACGCCGGCATGTTTCCCGCGGTCCTGGTCTCGGGGGTGGTGCTGACGGCCCTCGCCGACAGTCCGCGCGGGCGGCTGGCCTGCGCCATCTTCACGCTCACCGCATGTGCGCTGTTCGGCACCAGCGCGCTTTACCACCGCGGCAATTGGGGACCGCGCACCGCCGCGGTGCTGCGGCGGCTGGACCACGCCAATATCTTCCTGATCATCGCGGGCACGTATACGCCCTTCACGATGCTGCTCCTGCCAGACGGCAAGAAACAGCTGCTGCTGTGGCTGGTGTGGGCCGGGGCGCTCGCCGGAATCGCCTTCCGGGTCTTCTGGGTCGGCGCCCCGCGCTGGCTGTACACCCCGTGCTACATCGCGCTGGGCTGGGCGGCCGTTTTCTTCCTGCCGGACTTCCTGCGCACCGGCGGCGCCGCCGTCATGACGTTGATCGTCGTCGGCGGGCTGCTCTACAGCGTGGGCGCGGTGATCTACGGCACCAAGCGCCCCAACCCCTCGCCCCGCTGGTTCGGCTTCCATGAGGTGTTCCACAGCTTCACGCTGGCCGCCTTCGTCGTGCACTACGTCGGCATCTCCCTGGTGGCGTATCAGCACGCCTGAGATGCCCAAGGCCACCACCACGTCACAGCCGTCACAGCCGTCGCAGCCGTCACAGACGGAGCGCAGGCCCGGGCCAGGGCTGCGCGAACGGAAGAAGATCAAGACCCGGCAGACGATCCGGCGCGCCGCCCTGCGGCTCTTCGCGGAGCAGGGCTACGACGCCACTCCGGTGGACCGGATCGCTGCCGCCGCCGACGTCTCGACCAGCACCGTCTTCCGCTACTTCCCGGCCAAGGAGGACATCGTCCTCACCGATGAGTACGACGCGCTCATGGCGGAGGCGATCCGCGAGCGCCCGGGGGACGAATCCCCGGCCGCCTCACTGCGCCATGCCGTCGTGGGGCTGCTGGGGCCCGCGGCGGGTGCGGAGCGCGAGGAACTGCTGGCCCGGCTGGCCCTCGTACGGCAGGTCCCGGCGCTGCGCGCTCGGATGAGCGGCGGCCTGGCCGACAGCGGAACGCTGCTGGGCGAGGCACTGGCCGAGCGCAGCGGCCGGGCCCCGGACGACTTCGAGGTACGGGTCGCGGTGGGCGCCGTCCTCGGCGCCCTGCGCGAAGCCGTCTTCCACTGCCTGGACCACCACCGGCCGTCGGCAACCACGGCGAGCACCGCGAAGGCCACCGCCACCCGCGCCGACGCCATGACGACGGCCATCGACCAGGCCCTGGACCTCCTCTCCCGAGGCATCCCGCTCTGACCCGCGGTGCGGGGCCCGCGGTGCCCTGCTGTGCGCTTCCGGCGGCTCAGCCCCCAGCTTCGCCGTCAGGGCCTCGACATCGGCCGTGGGCGCGTCGCAGGTGAAGCCGCGGCAGACGTACGCCGCCGGGCGTCCCTCCAGCAGGGGGCGGTCCTGCAGCAGCGGGACCTCCTCGGAGCCGGGCTCGCCGACCGCGACGACCGCCCCGGGGGCGGTGGCCAGGAGTGCGGCGCGGTGCAGGGCACGGGTCGCCGGGTCGTCGCCGGGGCCGACCACGGCCACCTCGCGCGGCCCGTCGAGCCGGGCCTCGGCCACCGCCAGGCCCCAGCCGATGAAGCGGGGCACCCGGGGGCCGAGGGCCCGCACCACGGCGAGGGAGCGCTCGGCGGCCTCCCGGTGGCGGGAGCTGCCGGTGATGGCGGCGTAGGACAGCAGGGCCCCGGCGGCGGCCGTCCAGCCGGACGGCGCCGCGTTGTCCGTCGGGTCCTGGGGGCGGCGGATGAGCGCCTCGGCGTCATCGGCGGTGTCGAACAGCGTGCCGTCCTCGGCGGTGAACCGGGTCAGTACGGTGTCCATGAGCAGCCCGGCGAAGTCCACCCACGCCCCCTCTCCGGTGACGGCGGACAGGGCGAGGAAGCCCTCGGCCACATCCGCGTAGTCCTCGAGCACGCCCGCGTGGGCGCCCGCGGTGCCGTCGAGCGAGGTGCGGGCCAGCCGCCCGCGCTGGTCCATGTGGAGGCGCATCAGCAGGTCGGCCGCCTCGGTCGCGGCGTCCACCAGGTCGGGGCGGTCGAAATAGGCACCGGTCTCGGCGAGAGCCGCGACGGCCAGCCCGTTCCACGCGGCCACGATCTTGTCGTCGCGGCCGGGGCGGGCCCGCCGCTCCCGGGCGGCCAGCAGCCGCTCCCGTACGGAGCCGACTCGGCCCGCGTCCGCCGGCCGCTCCCCGTCGGGCAGCTGCAGCACGGAGGCTCCCTGCTCGAAGGTGCCCTCCTGGGTCACGCCGAAATACCCGGCGGCGAACTCCGCGTCGGCCTCCCCCAGCACCTCGCGCAGTTGCTCGGGCGTCCACACGTAGTACGCGCCCTCGACATGCCTGCCGGTGCCGTCGTCGCTGTCGGCGTCCAGCGCGGAGGCGAAGCCGCCCTGCGCGGTGCGCAGCTCGCGGACCATGAAGTCCGCCGTCTCCAGGGCGACACGGCGCGCGAGATCCGAGCCGGTGGCGCGCCACAGATGGGCGTAGACCCGGCACAGCAGTGCGTTGTCGTACAGCATCTTCTCGAAGTGCGGCACGGTCCAGCCGGCATCGACGGAATAGCGGGCGAAACCGCCGCCGAGCTGGTCGTAGATACCGCCGCGGGCCATCGCCTCGCAGGTGGCCGACACCATCTGCAGCGCGCCCTCGGAGCCGGTGCGGGCGTGGTGGCGCAGCAGGAACTCCAGCGCCATGGACGGCGGGAATTTCGGCGCACCGCCGAAACCGCCGCGCGTGGCGTCGAATTCACGGGTCAGCCCCATGAGCGCGGCGTGCAGATCCTCCTCGCCGGGCGGCGCGGGCGCATCCGAGCCCAGGGCGATCCCGGTGCGCTGGGCCAGGTCCTCCACGATCCGGCCGGCGACGTCGACCACCTCCTCGCGGCGGTCCGCCCAGGCGGCACTGACCCCCTCCAGCACCTGCCGGAAGGACGGCATACCGGGCCGGGGCCGCGGCGGGAAGTACGTGCCGAAGTAGAACGGCTGGGCCTCGGGGGTCAGAAAGACCGTCATGGGCCAGCCGCCCTGCCCGGTCGCGGCCTGCACCGCCTCCATGTACACCGCGTCGACGTCCGGCCGCTCCTCGCGGTCGACCTTCACGGAGACGAAGTGGGCGTTGAGATACTCGGCGGTCTCCTTGTCCTCGAACGACTCATGGGCCATGACATGGCACCAGTGGCAGCTCGAATAGCCGACGCTCAGCAGCACGGGCACCCCGCGGCGACGCGCATCCTCGAACGCCTCGTCCGACCACGGCCACCATTCGACCGGGTTCTCGGCGTGCTGAAGCAGATAGGGGGACGTCTCGTGCGCCAGACGGTTCGGCATGGGTCCATCCTCCCCCACCCGGCGAGGCAGACCGAAGTTATCCACAGCACGTAAACAACAGGCCCCCGAATCCACGGTGGACCGCAGCGGACTCGGCGGCTCACCCTGCGTGGCGATGCGGAAGGCGGCAATCCTATGAGCGGGGCCGGGGGTGGGGCCGGGAGTGCGGAGTGGGCCCATACAGCCCGGCGGCGCGACGATGGTTATGCGCGGTTTTTTCCCCCGTGTGTGGCGTTCGCGGCGGGGCGGAGCCGGGCGTCGGGACCGCACGGATCAGTCCGGACAACGGCCGCTCGAGAAGGATGGAAAGCCATGAGCACGGAGAAGAGAACGCGCGGTTCCGGAGGGGTCGCCGTTCTGCGTGACCCGATCCGCAATCGCGGGACCGCGTTCACGGAGGAAGAGCGCACGCAGTTCGGGCTGACGGGGCTGGTGCCACCGGGGGTGCTGTCGGAAGAGCAGCAGGCGGTGCGCGCGTACGAGCAGTTCATGGCACAGCCGACACCGCTGGCGCAGAACACGTTCCTGGAATCGCTACGGGACCGCAACGAGACGCTGTACTACAAACTGCTCGTCGATCACCTGCCCGAGATGCTGCCGATCGTGTACGACCCGGTCGTCGGGCAGGCCATCGAGCAGTACAGCCATGAATACCAGCGTCCACGCGGCGTGTACCTGTCGGTGGACGACCCCGACTCCGTGGAGGCCGCGTTCGCGAACCTCGGGCTCGGCGCCGACGACGTCGACCTGCTGGTGGCCACCGACGCCGAGGAGATCCTCGGCATCGGCGACTGGGGCAGCAACGGCATGGGCATCTCGCAGGGCAAGCTCGCGGTCTACACGGCGGCCGCGGGCATCGACCCGGCCCGGGTCATCCCGGTCATGCTCGACGTCGGCACCAACAACGAGACCCTGCTCAACGACCCCATGTATGTCGGGCTGCGGCACTCCCGCAACCACGCCGAGGCGTACGACCGGCTCATCGACGCCTACGTCACGGCCGCCTCGCGGCGCTTCCCGAAGGCGCTGCTGCACTTCGAGGACTTCGGCCCGTCCAATGCGCGCCGGATTCTGCTGGAGTACGCGGACAGGGCCTGCGTCTTCAACGACGACATGCAGGGCACCGGCGCGATCACCCTGGCCGCCGTCCTGGCCGGCGTACGGGTGGCCGGCACACCGCTGGCCGAGCAGCGGGTGGTCGTCTTCGGCGCCGGCACCGCCGGAGTGGGCATCGCCGACCAGATCCGCGACGCGATGGTCCGCGCCGGCGCCCGGCAGGAGACGGCGTCCCAGCGGATCTGGCTGGTCGACCGGCAGGGCCTGCTGCTGGACGACATGAGCGACCTGCGGGACTTCCAGACCCCCTTCGCCCGGTCGGCAGGCGAGGCCACAGGCTACGAACGGGACGGCGAAGGCCGGATCTCCCTCGCCACCACGGTGGCCGAGGTGCACCCGACCATCTTGATCGGCACCTCGACGGCTGGTGGCACCTTCACCGAGCCGATCATCCGAACCATGGCCGCGCATGTCGACCGTCCCCTGATCTTCCCGCTCTCGAACCCGACCGAGAAGATCGAGGCCCACCCGGCCGACCTCATCCACTGGACCGAGGGCCGGGCGCTGATCGGCACCGGCACCCCGTGGGATCCGGTGGCGTACCAGGGCGTCGACTACAAGATCGGCCAGGCCAACAACGCCTTGGTCTACCCCGGCCTCGGCCTGGGCACCGTGGTCGCCCGAGCGAAGCACGTCACCCCCGGCATGATCCGCGCCGCCGCCGAGGCGGTCGCCGGCCTGGTCGACACCACCGTCCCCGGCGCCTCGCTGCTCCCCGGGGTGGCCAACCTCCGCGCCTCTTCCGCCACCGTCGCGGTCGCCGTCGTACGCCAGGCACTCGAGGAGGGTGTCGCCCGCGCCAGGATCGATGACGTCGTACAGGCCGTGCAGCAGGCGATGTGGCAGCCCGAATACTCCTCCGACACAGGTCGTGGGACGGCGGCCGCCGCGGACAGGGCCACGCCCGCCGACACCCGCGTCGAGAGCGATTCGATGGGCCGGATCGAGGTGCCCGCCGAGCACTACTGGGGCGCACAGACTCAGCGTTCCCTGATCCACTTCTCCATCGGCGACGACCACATGCCCAAAGCCGTCTACCACGCCTACGGCTATGTCAAGAAGGCCGCCGCGATGGTCAACCAGCGCGCCGGCCGCCTGGACGAGCGGCGCGCCGCCGCGATCATCCGGGCCGCCGACGAGGTCATCGCCGGTGACCTGGACGCGGAGTTCCCGCTGTACGTATGGCAGACCGGCTCGGGCACCCAGTCGAACATGAACGTCAACGAGGTGATCGGCAACCGGGCGAGCGAGCTGCTCGGCGGCACCCTCGGCTCCCAGGCCCCCGTGCATCCCAACGACCATGTCAACATGGGCCAGTCGTCCAACGACACCTTCCCCACCGCGATGCACATCGGCACCGTGCTGGAGGTCACCGGACACCTGCTGCCCCGGGTCGACCGGCTCACCCAGGCGATCCGCGCCAAGGCCGACGCATGGGTGGACGTCGTCAAGATCGGCCGCACCCATCTGCAGGACGCCACCCCGCTCACCGTCGGCCAGGAGTGGTCCGGCTGGGCCGCACAGCTGGACGATGCCCGCACCAGGCTGGCCGCCAGTCTTCATGCCGTCTACCGGCTCGCCGCCGGCGGCACCGCCGTGGGCACCGGCCTGAACGCTCCCGAAGGGTTCGGCGAGGAGATCGCCGCGCAGCTCGCCGAACTCGTCGGCCATCCCTTCGTCACCGCGCCCAACAAGTTCGCGGCCCAGGGCTCGCTGGACGCCATGGTCGCGGTGAGTGCCGGGCTGCGCGGCCTGGCCGTCGCGCTGATGAAGATCGCCAACGATATGCGATGGCTGGCCTCCGGACCCCGCGCCGGGCTGCATGAACTCAAGCTGCCCGCCAACGAGCCCGGTTCCTCGATCATGCCCGGGAAGGTCAACCCCACCCAGCAGGAGGCCATGGTCATGGTCTGCCTGCAGGCCCTCGGGGAGGACGCGCTCATCGCCTCCGCGGGCGCACAGGGCAACTTCGAGCTCAACGCCATGCGCCCGATCATCATCAACAACGTGCTGCACTCGACCCGGATCCTCGGCGACGCCTGCGAGAAGCTGCGCCGCTACAGCGTCGAGGGCACCGAACTCGACCGACCCACGATCGACGAGTACGTGGACCGGTCCCTCATGCTCGTCACCGCGCTCAGCCCCACCATCGGCTACGGCAAGGCGTCCGCGATCGCGCACAAGGCCGACGACGAGGGCATCACCCTGCGCGAGGCCGCCCTCGCCTCGGGCATCGCCGCCGCCGACTTCGACCGCCTCGCCGACCCCACCACCATGGTCGGCCGGCCCCGGAGCGACCTGGGGCTCGACCGGTCCGACGACAAGCGGTCCGACGACAAGCGGTCCGACGACAACCAGACCTGACCCCTCACCACCCCGACCCCTCGCTACTGGGCGTCGAGGCTCATGAAGAGGCTGTTCAGGCCCTCCGCCAGCAGCGGGTGCGTGAAGACGGCATTCGCCATGGCGGTATACGGAAGCTCGCCCAGCATGGCGACCTGGATGATCGTCATGATCTCGCCGCCCTCCACGCCGAGCACGGCGGCGCCGAGGATCTGCTGGGTGTCCGCGTCGATGACCGCCTTCATGAAGCCGCGCGTCTCCCCCGTCTCGAGGGCCCGGATGACGGCGCTCATCGGCAGCTTCGCGACCCGGACCGAGCGGTTCTGCTCCGCGGCCTGTCGCTCGGTCATGCCGACGCGGCCGAGCTGCGGGTCGATGAACACGGTGTACGGGACGAGCCTGTCCCGCGTGCTCACCTTCCCCCGGCCGAGCAGATTGGTGCGCAGGGGTGTCGATGACGATCGCCGACGCGCCGATCTCCCGCGTCCCGCCGTCCGGCAGATCGCCCGCTTGCGCTCCCGCACGGCGGCGAGGTCGACCGACACCGGGCCGGTCCGTACGCCGTACTCCGCGCCGCGCCGGGCCTGGTGGGCGGCGCGTGCGCTGGCGACCATCGTCTTGGTCGGGGTGCATCCGGAGTTCACGCAGACGCCGTCCAGGTGGCCGCCCTCGACAAGCGCCGCCTTCCTGCCCGCCTTCGCGAGATCGATGGGCAGGAACCGGCCGCCCTGACTGGTCCCGATCACCATCACGTCATAGCTCTCGTCTGCCACCCGGCGATCGTGACCCTGTGCCGCCACATGCGCACCGAGAGTGTTGACGAGTGCGAGTGGGCCCCTTCGGCGGCGCACCGGGGGCGCTCGTCCGCGCTGATGCCGCCGCGGCATCACAGCGGGCGGAACAGGTCTTGGACGCGAGTTCCTCCCCGGTCGCAGGGTGGAAGCGATCCCGAAAGAAGCGGAAGGACGCACATCATGAAGGTCTTCGTCACCGGCGGCTCCGGTTACATCGGTAAGGCGGTCATCGAGGCGCTGCACCGCCACGGTCACACCGTGCGCGCTCTGGCCCGCAGCGAGCACGCGGCCCAAGCCGTCCAGTCGCTCGGGGCGACCGCGGTGCACGGGGGCCTGGGGGACCTCGCCGTTCTCAACGACGCCGCGGCCCACACCGAGGCCGTCATCCACCTCGCCCAGGCCCAGACGGGCGAGGAAGACCTCGCCGCGGCCACCGCCCTGCAGGACGGCATCGGCCTGGGCACCTACGTCCACACCGGTGGCACCTGGGTCTACGGCGACACCGACGGCGTCGCAGACGAGGACGCTCCCTGGAACCCGCCGGCCGTGGTCGCCTGGCGCCGCCCCGTCGAGGACGCCGTCCTCGACCGCGCCGTCCGCGGCGGCCGTCCCGTGATCATCCGCGCCGGGCTGGTGTACGGCGGCGACAACCGGCTCATCGACGTCCTCTTCACCCAGCCCGGCCGGAAAGCCGGCGCCATCGCCTACATCGGCGACGGCCTCCAGCACTGGGCCCTGGTCCACGTCGAGGACCTCGCGGAACTCTATGTGGCGGCCCTGCGGGCCAAGGCCGGTTCGGTCTACGCGGGTGTCGGCGGAGTCAATCCGACGGCCCGGGACGCCGCACAGGCCGTGAGCCACGGAGCCGGGCTGGAGGGCAGGACCGTGTCCATCCCCCTGGAGCAGGCCCGTGCGGAGCTGGGGCCCGTCGCCGATGCCTTCGCCCTGGACCAGCAGTTCACCCCGGCCCGCGCCCGCGACGAGCTCGGTTGGGCCCCCACCTTCACCGACCCGCTGGCCGTCTTCGCGCGAGGGTGACCGGCGCGTCCCCACGGACCTCGGGTAGGAAGGACGACGGGGACGATGAGAGAGGGCACCGGCGTGGACGTCGACCTGCGCAAGCTGCGCTACTTCGTGGCGGTCGCCGAGGAGCTGCACTTCGGCCGCGCCGCCGAGCGGCTGCACATCGCCCAGCCGGCCCTGTCCCGCCAGATGCGCGCTCTGGAGGACGACCTCGGCGTCCAGCTCCTGCGCCGCGACCGGCGGGGCACCGAGCTGACCGCGGCCGGAGCCCGGCTCCTGGCGGAAGCCCCCCGGCTGCTGGCGGCCAGCACGGCGATGGTCCGCGCGGTCACCGCCGCGGCCGCCGAGACCCCGAGGTTCACCATCGGTTTCATGCCGGGCATCACGGTGACCCCGGCGGTGCGCGCCCTGGCCTCCCGCCACCCGGGACTGGACGTCCGGCTGCTGCGGACCGGCTGGCAGGACCAGGTCGAGGTGCTGCACGACGGCCGCGCCGACGTCAGCATCGTCCGCCTGCCCATCGACCAGCACGGACTGCGGGTGCGGCCCCTGTTCACCGAACCCCGCGTCGTCGTGCTCCCCGCGGACCACCCGCTGGCCACGAAGTCCGCGCTGCCGGTGGGCGACCTGGCGGGCGAGCATTTGCTCCAGGATCCCGACGCCGTACCGGAGTGGCGGGATGTGGCCGATGAGCTGCGCACCGGAGAGCGCGCCGAAGTGCCGCCGATCAACAGCGTGGAGGAGAAGCTCGAACTGGTCGCGGCCGGGGCCGGCATCTGCGTCATCCCGCTCTCCACCGCCACCTTCTACACCCGCCACGACGTCGTCATCCTCCCCGTCGAGGGCATCGGAGCGGGCCATGTCTGCCTCGCCTGGAGCGCCACCCGCAGCTCACCGCTCATCACCGACTTCGCCGCCCTCGCCGATCTGCTGACCCCACCGCGCCTTCCGTCCGGAACGTCGGAGTCCGAGAACGACGGAGCCGACGGCGAGCGCTGAGACCTTCAGCCCCGCCTGTCAGGGGGCCGCAGTGGGCCGAAGCCCGGGCGTCACCGCCCGGCGAGGCAGGCGGAGTTGTCCACAGGGGAGTTATCCACAGGGCTGCCGGAAAAGAGCCAGAAACGGAAGACTGAGGGCACTGCTGCAGGAGGGGGATCACATGCCGGAGTCACTGGCGGTGCTGCGGGACAGCCACCGGACGGAAGTTGAGCGGCTGCTGTCGCGGGCCGTGGAGGAGGAAGTGCGCCGCTCGGGCGGGCGCACCGATGGCGGGGTGCTGCTCAGCCGGGCGCGGGGCGCGCTGGACGAGATGGCCGCGACCGCCGCGGAGGAGTACGGGGCGTATGTGCGCGCGTTGGACGAATCCGACGCGGGCAGCAGTCCCCTCTCGGCGCGGCTGTCGCGCGGTCAGCTCGGCACCCCGGCGCTGGCCGCGACGGTCGCCGCGGCGGCGGCCTTCGGCGCGGATCTCACCTATGGCACCTCGGCGGGCACGGCGCTGGGCGCGGGGGTGACGGCCGCCGTGGCCGGTTCGGCCGCCGCCGTCGTCAAGCTCACGGCGCGCCATTGGCCCGCCGCCCATCGCCAGGCCGCGCTGCGCAACCAGCCCGGCGGGCCCGAGCAGTTGCGGCTGCAGTGGCTCACGGCGGTCGAGGTGCGCGGCATCCGGCCGTTCATCGACCAGCACCGGATGACCTCGGCCGCCACCCGCCAGGGCGGCGGTTCGGCCAAGCGCTCCGCCTCCGCCGCCGGTCAGGCGCCGAAGCTGCGCGGTGCGGACCGCAGCCAGGCGGCCCGCAGGCGCACCGTGCTGGAGCAGTCCTTCGCCCATCTCCCCGAGGCGGAGGGCCCGTTCGCCGGGCGCCGGTCGCAGCTCACCCAGATCACGCAGTGGGTGCAGCAGGCCCGCGTGTCCACCGAGACCCAGCCCACGGTGGTGCTGCTGGAGGGTCCGCCGGGATCCGGCCGGACCATGCTGGCCGTGCGGGCGGCCCACCATCTGCGCGATCAGTTCCGCGGCGCGTGCCTGGTCGATCTGCGCGGCGACAGCCCCGAGCAGGCCCCGCTGCCCACCCGCGACGCCCTGCTGCATCTGCTGAACCGGCTCGGCGCACCCCGCGACCAACTGCTCTTCCGGGAGCGGTCCTCGCAGGACCAGCACATCAGACGGCTCACCGAGCTGTATCACCAGTATCTGACCGGGCTGCCGGTCACCATCGTGCTGGACGACGCCCGCGACGCCGAGCAGGTGCGCACCCTGATCCCGGAGCGGTCCGACAGCCTGGTCCTGATCACCTCGCGCACTCCGCTCGATCTGCCGGCCGACCTCGCCGCCCGGGTGCACCGGATGGAGGTGGGCCCGCTGGACGAGCCGGGCGCCGAGGAGTTGCTGCGGACCTCCGCCGAGGAGCCCACCGGGGCGGGCCCCTATGACGGGCAGTCCGTGGAGCGGATCGCCGAGCTGTGCGGGCGGCTGCCGCTGGCGCTGCGGATCGCGGGCTCCTCGCTCGGCCCGCGCACCCCCGCCGCCCTGGTCACCGAGCTGGAGGCGTACGGCCCGGTGGGCGCGATCGAGCGCGCCCTGTGGCTGCGCTACACCGACCAGCAGGACGGCGCCCGGCGGCTGCTGCGCCGGCTGGCACTGGCCGGGCGGGCCAGCCTGGGCGGCGCGGCGGCCGCGGCGCTGCTGGACACCGATGAGCAGGAGGCCGGCCGCCATCTGGAGGCGCTCGGCCGGGCCGGGCTGATCCAGCATGTGCGCGGCAGCCGCTATCGCCTCCATGACCTGGTGCGCTCCTTCGCCCATGCCCGGCTGCTCGACGAGGAGCAGCCGGAGCAGCGCACCGCCGCGCAGGAGCGGCTGATCCGCAGCTATGCCGAGCTCGCGGACTCGGTGATCCGGCTGGTCGACGGCAAGACCTCCACCCGTGCCGACATGTTCGGCAAGGGCGCGGCGGGCGGCCATGGCTTCACCTCGCTGGACGCGGCGCTGCGCTGGCTGGACGACGAATCGAGCTTCATCACCGCCGCGCTGCGCCATGCGGAGGGCGTGGACCAGTCCGCGGTGCTGCATCTGCTGGGCGCCCTGTGCGACTACTGCCTGCTGCGCGGCGATCTCTACCGGCTGGGCGAGATCAGCGAGCTCACCCAGGCCGTGGACCAGGGGCTGCTGATGCGGTCCGTGCAGTGGCGCACCGGTATCGCGGCCCGCCAGCTCGGCGAGCTGGACCAGGCGCGCACCACGCTGTCCTCGGTGGTGGACCTGTATTTCGAGGCGCAGCACCAGGCGGGCGCGGCCCGTGCCCTGTGCAGTCTCGGCATCACCCTGCATCACCAGGGCAATCTCGGGGAGGCCGCGGCGAAGCTGCGCGAGGCGCTGGAGCTCCAGCAGGCCGAGGAGCTGCGCGGTGACCGGGGCTGGACGATGCACGCCCTGGCGGCGGTGGAGCGCGACCGCGGCGGGCTGGCCGAGGCGCTGGAGCTGCTGGACGCGGCCCTGGAGCTGCATCAGGAGAACGAGAGCCTGCACGGCCAGGCGTGGGCGCATTTCCAGCTCGGCCAGGCATGTCTGCGGATGGGCGATGTGCCACGCGCCGAGGACGAGCTGCGGGGCGCGCTGGACGCCTACAACCGCACCCATGACCAGCGCGGTGAGGCATGGGCGCTCACCCAGCTCGCCCGGGCCCGGCTGGTGGCCGGGGAGGCGTCGGCGGCCGTCGACCAGCTGCGCCAGGCCCTCTCCCGCCACCGGGAGAACGAGGACGCGCGCGGTGAGGCATGGACGCTGTACTACCTGGGCCAGGCCCTGGAGGAGCGCGGCGACCACGATTCGGCGCTGCGCGAGCTGGAGCGGGCCCGCCTGATGTTCAACCGGATGCGGGATGTGTACGGGCTGGCGTGCTCCCGTCATCACTCAGCTCGGGTCACCCGTGATCTGCGGGCGGCGCAGACGGGCTCGCTGCGCAACAGCGGCTTCGCCCGGCAACTGCTCCAGGACGCGCGGCATGACTTCCGGCGGGTGGGCGTGGCCCATGGCGAGGCATGGTCCTGCGTCGAGCTGGCGGTGATCGACGCGGGAAACGGCAAGGCGGCGCAGGCGCTGGAGCTGGTGGACGAGGCGGCCGGGCTGTTCGCGGGGTACGGGGACCGGCGCGGCCGCTCCTGGGCCCGGTTCCTGCGCTGCACCCTGCTGCCGTTCGCCTCCGCGGGCGGCTCGGTCATCGGCACGGCGGTGGCCCAGGAGGAGCTGGCGGAGCTGGCGCGGGAGATGCGCGAGGAGGGCACGGCGGGCGATTCCCGGCTGGAGGGGTGCGCGGAGGCGTTCGCGCTGGTGCTGGAGCGGGGCGTCGAGCCGGAAACGGGGTGGCAGGCATGGCAGCTCGGCATGGTGCCAAGCCGCCACTCGCGCGAGGTCATGGCCGTGCTGGCGGAGCCTCGCGGCTAGGCCGGACAGGGCCCTGGTCACGAAGAGCGCGGAGAGGGGGCCGGGACACGCGAGATCTCGTCGGCCGGGCCGGGACACGCGAGATCTCGTCGGCCGGGCCGGGATACGTGGGATCCCGTCGGCCGGGCCGTGGGGCCCCGCTCACGCGGGGCACGCGGTCGGACCCGGCCAGGGTTCAGGCCGTGCGCTCCTCGCCCTTGGTGGCTTCGGCGGAGGCCGTCGCCGAAGCCTTGCCGGGCTCCGGCCCCTCCTCGAAGTCCACCCGCTTCATGTGCTTGTTCATGGACTTCATCAGGAACCACACCGCCGCGCCGATCACGGCGAAGACGATGAAACCGAGGACGCCCGGGGTCACCTTGTTCTCGTCCAGGTCCTTGGCGAGCGGGACGAGATGCGTCATGGCGAGGGTGCTGGTGGCGCTCATCATGGGCTCAATTGTTGCGGATGCCGGCGAAGAGGTCGTCCTCGGGGAGGGAGGTGTCCACAAGAGACTTGGCGAGCTCGTACTCCTCGGTGGGCCAGACCTCCCGCTGGACGTCCATGGGCACCCGGAACCAGCCGCCGTCGGGATCGATCTGCGTACGGTGCGCGATCAGCGCCTTGTCGCGGATCTCGAAGAAGTCGGCGCAGGGCACATAGGTGGTCAGGGTGCGCTCGGGCCGGTTGAAGGTCTTCCAGCGCTCCAGCCACTCCTCGTACGGCGAGTCCAGCCCGCGGGCCAGCAGCGCCTCATGCAGGGCGACGGTGCGCGCCCGGTTGAAGCCCTGGTTGTAGTAGAGCTTCTGCGGCTGCCAGGGCTCCCCCGCCTCCGGGTACTTCTCGGGGTCACCCGCCGCCTCGAAGGCCACCATCGTGATCTTGTGGGTCATGATGTGGTCGGGGTGCGGATAGCCGCCGTTCTCGTCATAGGTGGTGATCACCTGCGGCTTGAACGAGCGGATCAGCCTCACCAGGGGCTCCGCCGCCGCCTCGACGTCCTGCAGGGCGAAGCAGCCCTCGGGCAGCGGCGGCAGCGGATCGCCCTCGGGCAGTCCGGAGTCCACAAAGCCCAGCCACTCCTGCTTGACGCCGAGGATCTCGCGCGCCTCGTCCATCTCCTTGGCCCGGACCTCGTGGATGTTCTCCTCGATGTAGGGGTCGCCCTGGAGCTTGGGGTTGAGGATGGAGCCGCGCTCTCCACCTGTGCAGGTCGCGACCAGCACGTCCACCCCCTCAGACACGTACTTGGCCATGGTGGCCGCGCCCTTGCTCGACTCGTCATCGGGGTGCGCATGCACGGCCATCAAACGCAGCTGCTCAGTCAAGTTCGATCCTCAGTGATTCGTCGTGGGAGACGGCTTCTATAGTGACCTAAACCAGGGACAAATAATTCCGATGTCTCTCCCAGCAGGAGGAACGCCCATGGCCGCCGTGCGCGAGGGTCTGCCCGACGGGCGTTACGGCCGGTCCGCGGACGCGCGTGCCGACCGCACGCTGAAGATCGTCGGCGCGGTGCTCGGTGCCGGGCTGCTGGCCCTGATCGCGTGGTTCGGATACGACTACATCGCCGGTCAGGACGTCAGCGGGCGGTTGACCGGTTTCAAGGTGGTCGCCGACGACGCCGTCGACGTCCGGCTGGAGATCACCAAGGACAAGGACGCCACCGGTGTCTGCACCGTGCGTACCCTGGATGAGTACCACGACGAGGTGGGCCGGAAGGACTTCACCTTCGACCAGCGCGAGGGCGATTTGGTCAAGGTGGTGACCGTGCGCACCACGGCCCGGGCGACCAGCGCCGAGCTGATCGGCTGCGAGCCCGGACGATAATCGAACCGCACGTGTCGGCGGCTGCCCCGATCTGACCAGCACTGACGGCTTTCCTGCGCATTGCGCCCAGTTCCCTCCTCCCCGTTTCTTGCCGGAATTGTTAGGCTCGTGGTTTCGCCCCGCTTTGAAGGCGCACCCTTCTGAGTAGGGCGTTCATTTGTATTCCCAGCACCGACGAGGAGCACCTGTGACCCAGACCAGCGAGAACGTCACCTGGCTGACCCAGGAGGCGTACGACCAGCTCAAGGCCGAGCTGGAGTACCTGTCGGGTCCCGCACGTGTCGAGATCGCGAAGAAGATCGAGGCTGCCCGGGAGGAAGGTGACCTCCGGGAGAACGGGGGCTACCACGCCGCCAAGGAGGAGCAGGGCAAGCAGGAGCTCCGAGTGCGTCAGCTGACGCAGCTCCTGCAGCAGGCGAAGGTCGGCGAGGCACCCGCGGACACCGGCGTGGTCGCCCCGGGCATGGTCGTCACCATCGCGTTCGACGGCGACCCGGACGACACCCTGACCTTCCTGCTCGCCTCCCGTGAGTACGCGAGCGCGAACATCGAGACCTACTCGCCGCAGTCCCCGCTGGGCTCGGGTGTGAACGGCAAGAAGGTCGGCCAGGACGCGGAATACGAGCTGCCCAACGGCCGCACCGCCTCAGTGCGGATCCTGGAGGCCAAGCCGTACCAGGGCTGAGCGCCCGGTGTGGAGCCCCGGCCGGACGGCCGGGGCTCCTCCACGATCGCCACACCCCTCAGCGGGGCCGCTCAGGCGGTCGCCGAGCGGTATTTGCGCACCGCCAGCGTCCGGAAGAGCACGATGATCAGCAGCGACCAGAGGATCGACGCCAGCGCCGGATGCTGCATCGGCCAGGCATCCGAGACCACGCCCTCCGGATTGCCGAACAGCTGCCGGGACGCCTGCACGGTCGCGCTGAAGGGGTTCCAGTCGGCGATATGGCCCAGCACGGCGGGCATCTTGCTGGACGGCACGAAGGCGTTCGAGATGAACGTCAGCGGGAAGAGCCAGATCAGCCCGCCCGAGGTGGCCGCCTCCGGCGTCCGTACCGACAGGCCGATCAGCGCGCCGATCCACGAGAAGGCGTAGCCGAGCAGAAGCAGCAGGGCGAACGCGCACAGCGCCTTCAGGACGCCGTCATGGACCCGCCAGCCCACGATGACTGCGACGATCGCCAGCACCACCAGCGTCAGCGCCGTCTGCACGAGATCGGCGAGCGTACGGCCGGTGAGCACCGCGCCCCGCGCCATCGGCAGTGAGCGGAAGCGGTCGATCAGCCCCTTGTGCATATCGTCGGCGATCCCCGCCCCCGCGCCCGCCGTGGCGAACGTCACGGTCTGCGCGAAGATCCCCGCCATCAGGAACTCGCGATACACCGTGGCATCCGCGCTGGCCTGTCCCGGCACCATGATCGCGCCACCGAAGACATAGCTGAACAGCACCACGAACATGATCGGCTGCACCAGGCCGAACACCACCATCTCCGGGATGCGCATCATCCGCAGGAGATTGCGCTTGGCGACCACCAGCGAGTCCCGGACGGACCGCAGCGGTCCGCCGCGCGGCCGGGGGGCCGCCGCGACGGTGGCACCGGTCTCCTCGACGACGGCCATCACTCGACTCCCTTGCTCTCGGCCTCGCCGCCGCCCTGGAGTCCGTCCTCGGTTCCATGGCCGGTGAGGGAGATGAACACGTCGTCCAGGGTCGGGCGGCGCAGTCCGATGTCGTCGATCTCCACACCGCGGGTGTCCAGTTCGCGGATGACCTCGGCGAGCAGCTTGGCGCCGCCGACGACCGGGACGGTGACCTGACGGGTGTGCTGCTGCACCGTCGTCTCGCCCTTGCCCAGGACCCGCAGGACCTGCTCGGCGACCGCGATGTGCTCGCGCTCGTGCACCACGACCTCCACCCGCTCCCCGCCCGTATGGGCCTTGAGCTGGTCGGAGGTGCCGCGGGCGATGACCCGGCCGCGGTCGATCACGCAGATGTCATGCGCCAGATGGTCCGCCTCCTCCAGATACTGCGTGGTCAGCAGCAGCGTCGTGCCACCGGCCACCAGCTCCTGGATGACCTCCCACAGCGCCTGCCGGTTGCGCGGGTCCAGACCGGTGGTCGGCTCGTCCATGAACATCACGGGCGGGCTGACCACCAGGGCTGCGGCGAGGTCCAGCCTCCGCCGCATCCCGCCGGAGTACGTCTTGGCGGTGCGGTCGGCCGCCTCGGCGAGGCGGAACCGCTCCAGCAGCTCACTCGCGCGGGCCTTGGCCGCCCGCGCTCCCATCTGGTAGAGCTGGCCGACCATCTGGAGGTTCTCGCGGCCGGTCAAATACTCGTCCACGGCGGCGAACTGGCCGGACAGCCCGATGGAGCGGCGGACCTCGTCGGGGTTCTTCAGCACGTCCACCCCTGCGACCACCGCCGTTCCGCTGTCCGGGCGCAGCAGCGTGGTGAGCACACGCACCGCGGTGGTCTTGCCGGCGCCATTGGGGCCGAGCAGTCCGAGCACGGTTCCTTCCGGCACGTCGAGATCGACGCCGTCCAGAGCCCTTACGTCGCCGAAGGTCTTCACCAGACCCTCGGCGTGAATAGCGCCTGGCATGTTGGCACTCCCGGGGTTGGGGCCGTTCCACACTCAATCAAGGCATAAGTCAGCCCATATGGGCAGCGCTCGGCAGCAACTGGACGGCAATGGTACCGGGAACGCGATACATCGCGACATACGCGAGACGAAGATGGTTAAGCCCGGGGCGACGGTGGCCCCGGGCAGAGCCAGGGCATCAGCCCCACCGCGGGGGCCGCGGGGGCGGGCCGTCTCCCGTCGTCAGGCCATCACCGTGTAGCCGGCCCCGCGCAGCGCCTCCCGGACCTCCTCGCAGTGGTCGGTCCCCTTCGTCTCCAAGTGCAGCTCCACCTCGGCCTCGCTCAGCCCGAGCCGCGGATTGGTGCGTACATGGCTGACATCGAGCACATTGGCGTCCAGCGTCGACAGCACCCCCAGCAGCGTGGCCAGCGCCCCCGGCCGGTCCGTGAGCCGCAGCCGCAGCGACAGATAGCGTCCCGCCGCGGCCATGCCGTGCCGCAGGATGCGCTGCATCAGCAGCGGATCGACGTTGCCGCCCGAGAGCACCGCGACCACCGGCCCCTCGAACGACTCCGGCGCCGACAGCAGCGCGGCCACCGGGCTCGCGCCCGCCGGCTCCACCACCAGCTTCGCCCGCTCCAGGCAGAGCAGCAGCGCACTGGACAGCTCGTCCTCGGTGACCGTACGGACCTCGTCGACGAGATCGTCGATGATCTGGAACGGCACATCGCCCGGCCGCCCCACCTTGATGCCGTCCGCCATCGTCACGGGCGCCTCGATCGAGACCGGCCGCCCGGCCGCCAGCGAGGGCGGATACGCCGCGGCGCCCTCCGCCTGCACCCCCACCACCCGCACATCCGGCCGCAGGGCCTTTACCGCCACCGCGATCCCGGCCGCCAGCCCGCCCCCGCCGATGCCCACCACCACGGTGCGCACCTCGGGGCACTGCTCCAGGATCTCCAGCCCCACCGTGCCCTGCCCCGCGATGATGTCCGGGTGGTCGAAGGGGTGGATGAAGACCGCGCCCGTGCGCTCGGCGTACTCCTGCGCCGCCCGCATCGTCTCGTCCACGATCTGGCCGCGCAGCCGCACCTCGGCGCCGTAGTCCCGGGTGGCCGCGATCTTCGGCAGCGGCGCGCCCTCGGGCATGAAGACCGTCGAGCGCACCCCCAGCAGCGAGGCCGCGAGGGCGACGCCCTGCGCATGGTTCCCGGCGCTCGCCGCGACCACCCCGGCCGCCCGCTCCTCAGGGCTGAGCCCGGAGATCCGCACATAGCCGCCGCGCAACTTGAACGACCCGGTGCGCTGCAGGTTCTCGCATTTGAGGTGGACCGGCGAGCCGACCAGACCGGACAGATAGCGGCTGCCCTCCAGCGCGGTGAGCCGGGAGATCCCCGACAGCGTCTTCTGCGCCCCGCGGATGTCGTCGAGCGTGATCGTCTTGATCGTCTCGGGTTCCCCGGAGGCGGAAGCGGAGGCGGAGCCCCCGGGGCGGAGCCCTCGGACCCGGACCCCTCGGAGCCAGAAGCGGAGGCGGACCGCCCGGAGCGGGAAGCGGGGTCGGAAGCGAGGCCGGACCCCGCGGAACCCATGGAGGCGGAAGCAGAAGCGGAGGAGGTGGGGTGCGAGGCCGGGCCGGACCCGGAGCCGGGCCCGTCCTCGTCGCCGTGTCGTGCAGCCATGGTCCCCAGTCTGGCAGCTCACCCCCGGCGGGCCCCCGCGGCCCGGGCCGGTGCCGGTCGGGCGCCGGGCCGGTGCCGGTCGGGTATCGGGCCAAGGCCCACCGGCGGGCCACGGCGACGGAGAACGGCCCAGAACGGCAGGTTGTGGCTCGGAGGTCGTCAGGTTTCTGCAGCCCCCGTACGGGCAGGGCCCCGGCCGCGTACTCTGTGCCACATCCCACAGACCACCGCATGAAGTGAGCCCTAGGCCATGCCCACCCAATCGGACATGACGACTCAACTCGACACCGGCGTACTGGACACGCTCCAGCATCAGGTCGCCGTCTTCGCCCGCCGTGCGGAACAGACCCGGCTCGGCGGCGTCGGCCAGGCCCGCAACTCCATGGACCGAGCCGCGTATCTGCTGCTCAACCGGCTCGACCAGGAAGGCCCGATGGGGGTCAAGGCGCTCGCGGGGAGCATGGGCATCGACTCGTCCACCGTGACCCGCCAGGTCGCCCCGCTGGTCGACTCCGGCATGGTCAAGCGCACCTCGCACCCCGAGGACGGCCGCGCGGTCGTGCTGCAACTCTCCCCCCGCGGCAAGGCCCGCCTGGAGGAAGTGCGCTCCTCACGGCGCGACCTGATGGCCCGCGTGACCGACGACTGGACAGCGGAGGAGCGCGATCTCTTCTGCGATCTGCTGACCCGGTTCAACAGCGCCCTCTCCGCCGCACACAGCACGGTGCCCCAGGCGGCGCCCGCCACCTGACCCCGGCGCGACCGCGCAGACCTCGCAGACCTCTTGGCAGACCTCTTGACCGGGTGCCCGTGCCTGCCGTGTCCTAAAGGAACGGGAGGCGGAGGACGTGGTGCGAGAGCGGCGGGCAGCACGGGAGGGCCGCCGGGCCCGGGAGTTCGAGGTATTCGTCGCGGGCGCGGGTGGCCGCCTGCTGCATGCGGCCGCGCTGCTCACGGGGGAGCCGACGGGGGACACCGAAGCCGCCGAGCGCCTGCTGACCGCCGCGCTCGCGCGCACGTACGCCCGCTGGGACCGGCTGCGCGGCGAGGATCCGTACGACCACACCCGCCGGACGCTGGCCGCCCTCTTCGCCCACCGAGGCCACCGCTACCGCCACCCGCGCGGCGGCCTCCTGGCCAGGCTCACCCCGCAGGAGCGGCTGGTGCTGGTGCTGCGGCTGTACGAGGGCGTCGCGGAGGAGCAGACGGCAGCGGCGCTCGGCCTCCCGGTCGAGCGGGTCCGGGCGATCTGCACCCGCGCCGTGACGGCGATGCGCAGCGCGGCGCCGCGGCGTAGCGCGTACGGCACGCCTCCGTCCACCGGAACGCCCCCGGCCGCAGGACGCCGGACGGCCACCGGAGCGGCCGGTGCCGGGGCTGGGACCGGGGCCGAGGCCGGAACCGGAGCCGAGGCCGGAATCGGGGCCGAAGCTGGAACCGGGGTGGCGCCATGAGCTTTCCGGACCGCAAGGAGACCGAGGTCCGCCGGATGCTGGAGGGCCCGCATCCGGTGCTGCCGCCGGATCTGGCGGGCCGGGCGACCGAACGGGGGCGGCGGATACTCCGCCGCCACCAGTTCGTACGCACCGTCGGCTGGCTGCTGCTGTTCGCCGCGGTCGTCGCCTTCGCCGTCTGGGCGGCGATCGTCGAACCATGGACCGCGCCGCCACCCACCGACACCACCCCACCCCTCGAAGGATGGTGACCGCCGGAGGAGCACGGTGACCGCCGAACGACGGTGACCGCCCTCAAAGATCCGCAGCTCACGCGGTCAGGCGTCAGGCGTCCGGCGTCAGGCGTCAGGCGTCCGGCGTCCGGCGGCAGGGCGGCCACCCGCCCCAGCCGTCAGCCCAGCGCCTGGCTCAGGTCCATGAGCAGATCGTCGACCGACTCGATGCCCACCGACAGCCGTACGAGATCGGCCGGCACCTCGAGCGCCGAGCCCGCCGCCGAGGCGTGCGTCATCCGCCCCGGGTGCTCGATCAGCGACTCGACGCCGCCGAGGGACTCCCCGAGCGTGAACAGCCGCGCCCGGTCGCACACTTCGACCGCCGCCTCCTCGCCGCCCGCGACCTGGAACGACACCATGCCACCGAAGGCCCGCATCTGCTTGGCCGCGATCTCGTGGCCCGCGTGCTCCGGCAGCCCCGGGTAGTAGACCCGGGTCACCTTGGGGTGCGCGGTGAGCATCTCCGCGATCCGCGTGGCGTTGGCGCTGTGCCGGTCCATGCGGACGGCGAGGGTCTTGATGCCGCGCATCACCAGCCAGGCGTCGAAGGGCCCGGCGATGGCGCCCATCGCGTTCTGGTGGAAGGCGAGTTCGTCCCCGAGGCCGGTGTCGGAGACGACCAGCGCACCGCCGACGACGTCCGAGTGCCCGCCCATGTACTTGGTGGTGGAGTGCACCACGACATCCGCGCCGAGCGCGAGCGGCTGCTGGAGGTAGGGGCTGGCGAAGGTGTTGTCCACCACCAGCCGGGCCCCCGCGGTGCGGGCGATGTCGGCGACGGCGGCGATGTCGGTGATGCCGAGCAGCGGGTTGCTCGGGGTCTCGACCCAGATCACCTTCGTACGGGGGCGGAGCGCGGCCCGTACGGCCGCCGGGTCGGAGGTGTCGGCGACCGACCACTCCACCCCCCAGCGCTCCACGACCTTGGCGAACAGGCGGAACGTGCCGCCGTACGCGTCGTCCGGGATGACGACATGGTCGCCCGGCACCAGAAGCGTGCGCAGCAGGCAGTCCTCGGCGGCAAGACCGGACGCGAAGGCGAGGCCGCGGCGGCCACCCTCCAGCGCCGCCAGGTTCTCCTCCAGCGCGGTGCGGGTGGGGTTGGCGGAACGGCTGTACTCATAGCCGCCCCGCAGACCGCCCACCCCGTCCTGCTTATAGGTGGAGACCTGGTAGATCGGGGGGACGACGGCGCCGGTGAGCGAGTCGGCCTCCTGGCCCGCGTGGATGGCGAGCGTCTCGAAACTCTGAGGGTGCCCCTCGGGGTGCTGGTGGCTCATGAGCCCGAGCGTAACGCCCGACGCGCCCGTGCTGGATTCAACGACCGCCGAGGCGCATAGGCTGGACCACAAGCCGTTCTGGGCCACCAGCCGTTCTGCGCCACCAGCCGTTACGGAACTTCACACGGGGACACCTCATGGAGCTTCTGATCTTCCTCATCGCCATCGTCATGATCGGCGGGTTGATCGTCATGCCGGCCCTGCGACGGCGGCGCGGGGGCCGCGAGGCCATGCAGGGGGCGATGCGCGCCTCGGATCCGCAGGAGTACGGCTTCGTACCGCGCGAGTGGCTGGACGTACGGCTGCCCGGCCCGGACCGGCAGCTGATCGACGCCCTGGAGGAGGTCCAGGCCCGGCAGGACTGGCAGCCGGCCGCCCGCCTGCTCGCACTCACCGACGCCACCTCGGAACTGCGCTGGCAGCGGGTGCAGACGCTGGCCGGGGCGGCGGCCTTCGAGCTCGCCCAGGCCCCCGGCCAGGGCGGGATGTGGCTTCGCACCTGGCGGGTGGCGGCCCCCGAGGACCCGGGCGCGGCGGCGGTGCAGGCGGAGTTCCTGGTCCGCCAGGCGCTGCTCGACCCGTCCTCGGTCGACTTCCGGATGATCCTGGAGGAGGCCCGGGACGTCTGCCACGAGGCGGCCCGGCTGGCCCCGGACGACCCGGTGCCGCACATCATCGAGCTCGGCGTCGCCCGCGGTATGGCCTACCGGCAGGCCGACTTCGAGGAGCTGTGGTCCAAGGTCACCAAGCTCGCCCCGCACCATATGGGCGCCCACCTCGCCGCCCTCCACTACTGGTGCGAGAAGTGGCACGGATCCCAGGACCGCGCCGACGTCTTCACCCACGCGGCCGCCGCCTCGGCCCCCGAGAAGAGCCTCCTCCCCGCCCTCCCCCTCTTCGGCGTCTTCGAGCACCTGCCGGAGGCCAACCTCGTGCGCACGCTCTATCGGAGCGAGGTGATCGTGAAGGCGATCGAGGGCGCGCTCTTCGCCGTCCGCCAGGCCCCCGCCGACCACCCGGTGCTGCCGCACGTCCGCCATCTGCTGGTCTTCTTCCTGGTCCGGGCGGAGCGGTACGCGGAGGCCCTGGAGCAGCTGCGCCACGTGGACGGCCATGTGGGCGCGGTCCCGTGGTCGTACGGGGCGGATCCGGCGGCCGAGTACACGGTCTACCGGGCGCTCGCGGTCGCGGGCTGGGAGGGCGGGGGCGGCTCCCCGGCGACGCTGCCGCGGTGAGAGGCTGCCGCGGTGGAGGGGACGGGCGGCGGAATTCAGACACCCCGAAGCCCGTTGTAACAAGCACACGGCGCAGGGAAACACCCCGCGCCGTAAGACCCGCACCAGCACAGTGACCGCGCCCGCCCAGGCAACGCGTAGCGCACCCGCCCGAGGGACCACACCCGCCAGCCGGATCCGCATGGGAGTCCAGTGATGTTGTTCAGCCGCCAGAAGAACCACCTCCCCACCCCCGAGGAGGCACTGAAGGGCCGCGCCGAACCGGGCTTCGCCGTCCCCGACCGCCACACGGTCCTCGGCAACCCGCTGGCCGGCCCGTACCCCGAGGGCCTGGTCGTCGCCGACTTCGGCCTGGGCTGCTTCTGGGGCGCGGAGCGGAAGTTCTGGCAGGCCCCGGGCGTCTGGACCACCCTCGTCGGCTACCAGGGCGGCCACACCGAGAACCCCACGTACGAGGAGGTCTGCAGCGGCCTCACCGGCCACACCGAGGCCGTCCGCGTCGTCTTCGACCCGACCGTCACCTCCTACGCCGCCCTCCTGAAGCTCTTCTGGGAGTCCCACGACCCCACCCAGGGCTTCCGCCAGGGCAACGACGTCGGCACCCAGTACCGCTCGGCGATCTACGCCCACTCCCCCGAGCAGCAGTCCGAGGCCGAGTCCTCCCGCGCCTCCTACCAGTCCGTCCTGACGGGCTCCGGCTACGGCGAGATCACCACCGAGATCCTCCCGGCGGGCCCCTTCTACCCGGCCGAGGCATACCACCAGCAGTACTTGGACAAGAACCCGGCCGGCTACTGCGGCATCGGCGGTACGGGCGTCTCCTGCCCGATCGGGGTGGCTCCGGCGGAGGGCTGAGCGCTGCCGCCTATCGACAACAGCAGGTCCGCGTCCCGAGCCGGACGCCTCGGACCCTGAGCACAAGGTTTCGGGTAGCTCGGGGTCCCTGAAGGTTGCCCCGAAGGCGAAGTTTCCTGGACCGAACAATCTCAAGAACAAGAGAAACTTGCCTGGGTTCGTAAGTTTACGGATTCAGGCAAGTCGGCGACATAGGCAAGTTTTCCTGGCTGAGGAGGGTTCCCCCATGCGAGGATGCATGGGTGGCCAAAGATGATCTGACTCCTGACAAGCTGCTCGAGCAGGGACTAGCAATCCTGTCCGGCCTGCTCGGATCCACTTGGACGGTCACGCCGCGGCCCGAGCCGGAAGAGTCGCATGGCATCGACGTCATTGTTGAGGTGAAGGCGGAAGGCGACAGCACCTTCACACAGCTGCTGGTGGAGCTGAAGCCCTCTCTGACGCCCCGGGTGGTGGACGAGGTGCTGGTGCCCAAGGTAGGCCTGCTCAGGCGCCTGAGCCAGTACACGAATCTCATGGTCATGGCGCCGTGGGTCTCGCCAAAAACCCAGCAGTTGCTGCGCCACCACGGCATCAGCTACCTGGACTTGACCGGAAACGTCTCGCTCCGGGTTCGCAAGCCGGCCATCGTGATCCACACGGAGGGAGCCACCCGATCCCCCAAAACACTCTCCCAAGAGCAGAGGACGACTCTTGCCGGGCCGAAAGCCGGCCGCTTGGTGCGGCTCCTTGCCGATGTCCACCCGCCCTACCGCGCCACACAGCTCGCTCAGTCGGCAGGTCTGAGCCTGGCCTACATTTCCCGACTGCTCGACGCACTTGAGGACCAGCTGCTCCTCCGCCGGGACGGTCGCATTATCACAGATGTCGACTGGCAGGAGCTGCTTCGCGCCCGGGCCACCCAGAGCGGCCTGCTACGACACAACTCCTACGTCGGCGCACTGGCTCCCAACGGCGTTCCCGCGGTGATGGACGACATCCGGGCTCTTCCTCCAGCCCAGTTCGACGGCGTCGCCGTCACCGGCTCCTACGCGGCCCATCGCGTTGCTCCCCTGTCCGCCGGCGGACAACTGATGCTCTACGTAGCGCCAAGGTTGAATGTTGACGACCTCGTTGACGACCTCGGTCTGCTACCTGTGCGCGAGAACGCCGACGTTCTGCTGCTCCGAGCACCCGACAGAGCCGTGTTCGATCGGGCCGTAACGCTCGATGGTCTCCAGCATGTTGCTTTGAGTCAGCTTGTCCTGGATTGCCTCTCCGGCCCTGGACGCTTGCCCGCTGAAGGGGAAGCCGTTCTGAAGTACATGTCAGAACATCACGATCAATGGCGCAATTTGAGCATTGAGCACCTGAGCGGGAAGCCGCAGTTCTAAGATCGCGTCTCTGTCGACTCTTGGAGAGCGCGAGACACCGTGGCCAAAATCCCCGAAGGCGTCGACCCCCGTCAGCTCACCGTCGTCGCCCGGCGGGTCCTCCTGGATGGGATCGACGCGCTGAGCGACCACCTCCCCGCGCTGACTATCGTCGGCGCCCAGGCGGTGTATCTGCGCACCCCCGACGCGGCAATCAGCAATGCCCCTTCACCTCTGACGGTGATATCAGCATCGACCCCCTTCTGCTGGGCGAGCAACCGCACCTGGACACCTCCTTACGGGGAGCCGGCTTCGACTTGAAGTATCAGAACCAGCCGGGACTCTGGGAACGCCTTGAGCCCATAGGTGACAAGTTCGTCCCCGTAGAGCTCGACCTACTCATCCCCAGACAACTTTCGCCCAAGAACGGAAAACGCAGCGCCAAAGTCCCTCCCCACGGAGCTATGTCCGCCCGCTGGATCGAAGGCCTCGAAGTAGCTGCCGCCGATCGTTCTCCGATGCTCGTCGGCAGCCTCGACCCCGCAGACGACCGCAGCGTCACCGTGAACGTCGCTGGCCCGGCAGCACTGCTGGTGGCTAAGGCATACAAGATCAGCGACCGCCTCGGCGATGCCGACGCCCGCCCGGACCGGCTCACGGACAAGGACGCCGGCGATGTGCTCCGTATCATGATGACGACTCGGCCACGCCGAGTGGCCTCAACTTTCACCAATCTCCGCGATGACCGCCGCGTGGGTGACATCGCGCTCGCGGGCCTGGAGAAGCTCCACGCGCTCTTCGGCGGAGCCGCGACTCCCGGTGTTGAGATGGCCGTCAACGCTCTGAAAGGCGACGTGCCCGAAGAACGCATTCGTGTCCTGGCCCCGGCGTTCATCGACCAATTGCGGTAGACGATGCGAGCGTCGTCCTCCTGCTCTCGGTCAGCGCGGCCCGGGACCTTCGTTGTCTGCTCGTACCGTCACCGGTCACATAGGTACACCCTCGTAGGTACGGGCGTCTCCTGCCCGATCGGGGTGGCTCCGGCGGAGGGCTGACATCCGCTCCTGTAGTCAGCCCCTGGGCCTTCCGGCCCTCCAGGCCCCTCGCTGCGCCCCTGCGACAACCACACCGGACAAACAGAATGGAAGGTGGAGCAAGCCGGGCACTATGGGCGTAGCGGCGTCATGCGCAAGAGGCGGTGGCCGATGACGGACGACAGCGGCGGCGGGGGTACATGGGGCTGTGCCCCGGCGCAGCTGGGCGCGCTGCTGGATCTCGTCGACGAGGCCGTCGTCATCTGCGACCGGGCCGACGGGCCCGTCCGCGGATTCAACCGCGCGGCCGCCCGCCTCTTCCCTCGGCTGCGCCCGGGCAGCCCGGTCAGCATGTCAGCGGCCGCGCCCCTCGCCCGGGCCGCCGCCCAACAAGCGGAGCACTTCTCCACCGCCTACGAGGGGCGCGGGCTCAGCGGTCGTCTGCACACCGCCGGTGGGCTCACGGTGTGGCTGGTCCATCAGGTCAGCAGCGCCCAGGAGGCCGAGGCGGCACTCGCCCACGAGCGCGACAGGTCGGCCTTTCTGGAGGAGACCACCCGGCGCCTGGGCGCCTCGCTCCACCACGGCCGTACGGTCCATGCGCTGGTCGAGATCGTGATCCCGAAGCTGGCGGACGCGTCCGTGGTCGTCCTGCCCGCGAGCGGGCGGCGTACCCACTGGCACCGGGCGGGTCCGGGCGATGCCCGGTGTTCCGGGGAGGTGGCGGTCGAGACGCTGGAACAGGTGCCCAAGGTCGCGGACGCGCTGTACGGGCTCCACCCACGCCCCACTGTCCTACGCCCCCAGGAGATGGACGCGCTCGACGAGGTCATGCCCGGTGAGTTCGGTCGGGGCGAGGCCGCGCTGGTGGTCCAGCTCACCGCGGGGGGCGTCCCGGCCGGTGCGCTGATCATGCTGCGCGGCCCGGAGCGTGCCCGCTTCGACGACGCGGACATCGACCTGACGCACCGGTTCGCCATACGGGCCGGACTCGCGCTGGCATCGGCGGGGCTCTACTCGCAGCAGGCCCACACCATCGCCGTCCTACAGGCCAGCATGGCTCCGGAGCCGCTGCCGTCGGCCGACGGCCTCAGGCTCGGCGCCGCCTACCGGCCGGCCGCGGAGGCGCTGCGCATCAGCGGCGACTTCTACCATGTGGCCCCCTCCGCCGCGGGCGGAGTCACGTTCTTCTTCGGTGACGTGTCCGGCAAGGGTGCGGAGGCCGCGGTGGTTGCGGGCCAGGTGCGGCAGAGCATGCGCACCCTGGCCATGGTCCGGACGGAGCCCGAGCCCCTGCGCGACCTGCGGCTCCTCAACGACCTCGTCATCAGTGCCGGCCACCGCTTCACGACCCTGGTCACGGGTTCCGCCCGCCCCTGCGACGACGGCTCGGTGAAGGTGGAGATCGCCAGCGGCGGCCACCTCTCCCCGCTCGTCCTGCGCGGCGACGGGAAGGTGGCGGAAATCGTCTGCGAGGGCATGCTCCTCGGGGCGGTGCCCGATCCCAGTTTCGGCCGTACCGAGTGCCGTCTCGACCCCGGTGAGCTGATGCTGCTCTACAGCGACGGGGTCACGGAGGCGCGAGGCGGTGCGAGCGGGCGGGAGATCTACGGCGACGAACGCCTCGTCGACGCGCTGGCCAGCTGCGGCGGCATGCAGGCGCCGTCGGTCGCCGAGCGACTGGAACTCCTCACGACCGAATGGCTCGCCGGCCGCCCGCACGATGACATCTCCATCCTGACGCTTCAGGCACCCCCTCGCCGTGGCTCAGGGTCCCAAGACGCAAGGGACGCGGAGGGCTCATGAACGGCACCGGGATCACCGACACCATCCGCGCGGACTTCGACGTCTGCCTGGCGGGTGCGGACGAGGACGGAGCGCTGGAGCTGGCCACCGGCCTGGTGACAAGCGGCGTGAGCGCGGAGGACGTACTGCTCGGCCTGGTGGCACCCGCCCAGGTGAGGGTCGGTGAGCGGTGGGAGTCCGGCGAGTGGACGGTGGCGCAGGAGCACGCCGCCACCCACGTCAGCCGCCTGACAGTGGACGCGATCGCGTCCACTGCCCGCACCGGCGGCACCGCACGCACCCCTGCGGGAGCCGGCCCACCCCGCCATGTGCTGGTGGCATGCAGCGACGGCGAATGGCACGTTCTGCCCTCCCACATCCTCACCGCGGTGCTGCGACTGCGCGGCTTCCAGGTGCGCTCACTCGGCGCCTCGGTCTCCCCCCACGAACTCCTCTCGGACGTCCATCAGAACGGCCCTGACGTGGTCGCTCTCTCATGCACCCTGTCGTGGAACCTTCCGCTCGCCCACCGGCAGATCCAGACCTGCAGATGCGCCGGCGTTCCCGTCATGACGGGCGGGCCGGGGTTCGGCCCCGAGGGCACATGGGCGTACGCCCTGGGCGCGGACCTGTACGCGGCCGACGCCCGTAGCGCCGCGGAAGCACTGCTTCGCCCCTGGCCCCCGGTGACATGCGGGGAGTCGTCGGTCCAGCCCGGTGCCGTGGAGGCGTACGCCGTACTCGTCCGGCAACGCCTTGAGCTGCTCGATCACGTGGTCCACGCGCTGCGTGACGTACTCCCCGGCCTGCGGAGCCGCTCGGGCATGGAACACGAAGAGGCCGCCGATTTCCTCGGCCGGCTGCTGGACTCCCTGGCAGCGGCCGTATTCGTGGACGACGAGCGCGTCTTCACCGGCCACCTCGCCTTCGCCACGGCCTACCTCACCGCCCGCTCGGTGGACCCCCACTGCCTCCTCACGCTGACGGACGCCCTGACCGACCGCCTGCGCGAGTCCCCCCGGGCCCTGGCCACACTCGCGGCGGGGCGCCGATGCCTCACCGAGCAGGGGGCGGACTCCGGCCCTCACGAATGAACGGGAGGGGCGGCAACGGTCACATCAGACTGATTCTGCACCAGAAATTCGGTCGAAAGGGCTGAACCCCATCGCTAGCGTATGGCGGATGGAAATCCGGGCGTTCGAGGAACGTGACTGGTCGCAGGTCTGGCCGATCGTCGAGCAGATTGTCCGTAAGGGAGACACCTTCTGCTACGACCCCCACCAGACGGAGGCGCAGGCACACGAGATGTGGGTGGTGCCGCCCCCGGGGCATGTCGTGGTGGCCGTAGAGGGCGAGCGGGTGCTCGGCACCTCGAATATGTACGCCAATCGGCCCGGTCCCGGTGCCCATATCGCCAGTGGCAACTTCATGGTGGCGTCCGAGGCGCGCGGCCGGGGTGTCGGTCAGGCGCTGGGCGAGTATCTGCTCAACTGGGCCTCGAGCAGCGGCTTCGCCGGCGTGCAGTTCAATGCGGTCGCGGCTTCGAACGCGCCTGCTGTCGGGCTGTACGAGCGCCTCGGGTTCACCGTCATCGGCACCGTGCCGGGCGCGTTTCGGCATCCGGAGCTGGGGCCGGTCGGACTGCACGTCATGTATCACGACCTGGGTGCCTGAACCCCGTTCGTACCGGTCGCGCGGTTGGTCACGCGGCAGTTCGCGTCGCGGTGATCACCACCGTCGCGTACGGCATCGTGAAGCTGCCGCCCATCGCGTCGATGGCTGCCCCCACGCCCTCCAGCACCTCCGCCAGCTTGGCCGGGGAGAGCCGGGTGAAGGCGCCCTGGGTGGGGATCTGGTCCAGCCACGCGTCCCGGGTGTAGGTCCGCTCCCAGTCGAACCGCCATTGCTCCGGTTCGCCGAACGCGCCTGCCTCCCGTATCCCGTCGGCGGCCTTGGTGAGTATCGGCTGGTTGGCGTCCAGGCCGCCCCGCGTCATCGCCCGGAAGTCGAACGGCGCGTCGGGCACGGCCCGTTGGTAGCTCGTGGCGACGGCTTCCGCCAGGTCGGGCGGGAGCTGGAAGACGTTCCAGAACGCGGCCAGTCGGGTGTGGGGCCGCAGCACCTGGGCGGCCTTGGCCGCTCCCGCGACCGGATCGATCCAGTGCCATGCCTGGCCCGCGATCACGGCGTCGAATTCCCGACCGGCCGGGTCCCAGGCTTCGAACGTCGCGATGTCGACCTCCGTCCCGAGCCGCCGCGCCACCTCGGCCATCCGCGCGTCCGGCTCGACCCCGAGCACCGTGCGGCCCGCGTCCTGGAACTGCCGGGCCGCGATACCCGTGCCACAGCCGACGTCGAGGATGTCGGGGACGTCGGGCACGGCGAGGCCGGGGCTGCCGGTGGCGATCCGGTCCACCATGGCTTGGGGATAGCGGGGCCGCGCCTGGTCGTAGCGTTCGGCATCCGAGCCGAACGACTCCGCCATCTGTCGGTGTTGATGAGGCTCGTGCTCGGAAAACGGTAGAGTGGGCATGCGCCCACTATGAGTGGGCACATGCCCACTCGTCAACGGAGCGGGCCCGATGAGGTGAGGAGGGACGCACGGTGCCGACAGGGGTGGCCATGCGTGACGTACGCGAGCAGCTGTTCCACGCCGCCGAGCGCGTCCTGCTCCGGGACGGGCCGAGCGCGCTGACCAGTCGGGCGGTCACCACGGAGGCGGGCTGCGCCAAGGGCATCCTGCACCGGCACTTCGCCGACTTCGACGCCTTCCTCGCCGAGCTCGTCCTGGATCGCATCGCCCGGCTCGACCACCAGTCCGCCGCTCTGCGCGACTCCGCCGGGACCGGCACCGTCGCCGACCACCTCGCCGGCGCACTGACGACCCTGTTCGAGTCGGTCGCCGTGGCCATCATCAGCCTCGTCACCTCGCGCGACGAGCTACGCGCCCGGCTCCGCGAAACCACGCCGACCGGCGTGCCGCTCCTGACGGAGGCCACGGCCATGATCGCGTCCTACCTCGCCGCCGAGCGGGACCGGGGCCGCATCGCGCCCGACGCCGATATCGACGCACTCGCGCCGACGTTGATCGGCGCAGGGCATCTGCTCTTCGCGGACCGCGAAGCCGGGCCGCCGGATGCCGGGGCCCTCCGCAAGGTGGTGACCACCGTCATCGCCGAGGCCGTGCGGGATGCGCGGCCCTGACACGACGATGTCGGCAGACAGAACCCGGCACATAGGCCGACTCGTCCGCCCCGCCACCACCGTTGCTCCCGCTGCGTGGCCTGTGCGCGTGCCCATGGACAGCATCGCCGCACATCACCGAGGATCTGGACCCACGACCGACCGGGATGTCCTCCGCAGCACGCCCGTTGATCCATGGACCGGAGGCCAGACATGACCGCTGCCACCCGTGATCTGTTCGAGCGCTACCACGCGTGCTGATAGTCCCGCGTTCACCCGTTGGAGGACAATCACCGGCTATGGCCATCGACTACCGCAAGTCCCCTAAGGCGCCCACCCCAGCGATCAGTCTGGAAAAGGTAGCCGCGCAGGCTCCGGGGCTGGTCAGCCTCTACAAGACGGCTGCGGTCTCGCTGGCCAAGCACGGCGCCGACGGGCAGCGTGCCGCGGTGTACCTGGTTCTGGACCGTTCCGGGAGCATGCGCCCGTACTACCGTGACGGCTCCGTACAGCACTTGGCGGAGCAGACGCTGGCTCTCGCGGCCCACCTCGATGACGACGGGATCGTGCCGGTCGTCTTCTTCTCCACGGAGATCGACGGGACGGCTGAGATCAGCCTCGATGCCTACCAGGACCGGATCAACCCCCTGCACGACTCGATGGGGCACATGGGCCGTACCAACTACCACGTCGCCATGCAGGCCGTCATCGACCACTACCAGTCGTCCGGAGCCGACGACCCGGCATTCGTCGTCTTCCAGACCGACGGCTCCCCCACGTCCAAGGCGGCGGCAGAGCATGTGCTGTGCACGGCCGCGAGGCTGCCCATCTTCTGGCAGTTCATCGGGTTCGGCGACGACGAGTTCCGCTTCCTGCACAGGTTGGACGAGCTGCCGGTGCCCAACCGGCGCATCGTCGACAACGCGGGCTTCTTCGCCGCCGGACCGAAACCGAAGGGCCTCTCCGACGCCGCGCTCTACGATCAGTTGCTCCATGAGTTCCCGCAGTGGCTCGCCGCCGCCCGCTCCGCCGGTGTCCTGAAGGGCTGAGGACTGCCGGGCCGAGAGCATGGGCATCCCAGGACACGTGGCTACGCTCGCGGCGGCCACCTCGCCCGGCTTGATCACGGGCGGGCCCCGCTCCCGACCGGCCGGAGGGCCCCCGGATGCGCCCAGATGACCTCACCGGCCCGGAACTCCGGCTCTGGGCGGCATTCGCCGCGGGGGGCGAAGTCGATCTGCGTCCGCGCGACGCGGTCGGCGGAACGGCGGTGGACGGCGGCGGCTGGGGGCCGGAGCGGCGGGTGCGGGCCTCGGTGGTCCGCTCGTTGCTGCTGGGCGGTGCCGATGCCATCAGCGGTGAAACTCCGATGGTCCACCTGGTGGGTGCCCGGATAGCGGGGAAGCTGCGCCTGGTCTTCGCCGAGGTGTGCTGCGTGCTGTGGCTGGAGGAGTGCTGGTTCGAGGAGGCGCCGCAGCTGTACGGGGCCACACTTCGGGTGACCAGTTTCGGTGGCTCGTGCCTACCGGGGCTGGGGATGGGCGCCACGACGGTGGACGGGAACCTCGACCTGATGAACTGTCGCGTACAGGGCAAGGTCGACGTGCATGACGCGCACCTCAGCGGGAGCCTGCTCCTCCAGGGCGCGCACCTCTCCCATGCCGGCGGTGTGGCCCTGGACGGCGCACGCCTGGAGGCGAAGGGCGTCGTCGGGACCGACGGATTCCGCGCCGACGGGGAGCTGCGACTGCTGCAGGCGCGCCTCAGTGACGGCCTGCACCTGCGCGGGGCGGCGCTGCACCAACCCGGCGGTGAGGCCCTGTTCGCCCCCGGTATCCAGGTCCCCACGACCATCGATTGCGGCGAGGGCTTCCGCGCCGACGGAGCCATCACGCTGACCGGCGCCACTGTCGGCGGGTCGGTCAGCTTCGATGACGCATCCCTCACGCCCGCCCGGGGAAACGCCCTCTCCTGCCCTCACCTCCAGGCCGGGGAGCTGCTCCTTCGACCCGCGCGGGCCACGGGAGGCATGGATCTGCGCCACGCCGCCATCGGTGTACTCCGGCTCCATGACGACGGTCACGAGCAGTCGCCGCTCCAACTCGACGGGCTGGTCTACCGGTCGCTGGAACCGCACCTGGCCGTCAACGATCGCCTTGAGCTGCTGAGCCGCGACCCCGACGGGTACCGGCCCCAGCCGTACCAGCAGCTCGCCACCGTCTACCAGTCCATCGGCCAGGACCGCGACGCCCGGACCGTGCTCCTGACCCGCCAGCGCCACCGCCGTACGACCCTCCCCTGGTACGCCCGGGCTTGGGGGTACGTGCAGGATGCCACCGTCGGGTACGGCTACTTGCCGGAACGTGCCGCCGTGTGGCTGCTGGCCCTGCTCGCCACCGGAACCACCGTCTTCGCCCTGCACCGGCCCCACCTGCCCAGTGGTACGACCCATCCGGTGTTCAACCCCGTGATGTACAGCCTGGACCTGCTCCTTCCTGTGATCGACTTCGGCCAGGAGCGGGCGTTCCAGCCGACGGGGCCGACCCAGTGGATCGCCTGGCTCCTGATCGGCGCGGGCTGGCTGCTGGCCACGGCCCTGGCCGCGGGCATCACCCGAGTCCTCTCCCGCCAATAGCCAGGGGTTGTTCAGGTACGGGGGCCGCCAAAGGTTGCCAGGCGGCTCAGCGCGCGCATGGCCGCGTGCTCTATGCGGGAAAGGTCATGGAGGATGGCGCCGGCCCGGACGAGGCACTGCGTATCACCTGATGCACCGGCGCGGGTGATGAGTGCGGCGACTTCCGTCCATAGGGTGGCCGCCTCGGTGTACATCGCGTGGCCGGTGCGCAGGTGGTCGCTGTCGAGCAGTTGGGTGCATTCGGCGAGGAAGTCGCGGTAGAGGTTGCGGAACAGGGCGCCGCCGGTGCCGGCCTGCTCCATCAGGAGGGCGGCCTGGGGTAGGTCCCGCTGCGGGTTGTCGGTCCGCTGGAGCCATGTGCGTACCTGCTTGCCGGCCTTTTCGATGCCTCGGTGGCCGAGGTTGGCGATGGGCGGGTTGAGGAAGGCCTCGGCGCAGGCGGTGATGGCGGGAATGATGTGGCCCTGTGGGGAGGGCAGGTGCTTCGGGGCGGCGAGGGTGAAGGACCGGTGCTTGGCGGTCATCGGGCCGCGCGCGGCCCTGGCCCGGGCGAGGCTGGTCAGGCTGGTGGTCACCGTTCCGCCTTGCTGGTCCGTGTCCACCAGGTAGGCGTCGTGGTCGTCGTAGCCGTACATGGCGACGACATGACCGCCGAAGTGCACCTTCGATCCGAAGTAGTCCAGGTGATAGCTGTCGAGCTGCAGTCCGACGGGGCGGCCGGCCTCGATGTGGGCCGCCACGTTCTCCCATGCCCGGCGAGGGGAGGTGGTCTCCTGAACCAGGAGGTCCAGCCCGAGTGCGGTGGCCAGGTTCCTGGTCAGCTCGAAGGGCTTGACCCGTCCCCCGAGGAAGGGGAAGCCCATGCTCTTGCTGTCCCAGTAGATGAAGGACAGGCCGGAGCCGAGGCCGAAGAGCATGGGCTCGGACAGATCGAGTCCCTGGTGTCGCAGCAGCACCCCCAGAGCCGACGTCTCGCAGTGCCGCGTACCACGGGCGTCAAGGTCAATCACCGTGGTCATGCCGTGTTTTCCTGGACGGGGATGATCAGCCGGGTCATCCATTCTTCTTGCGGTGCCTCCGCCGGCCCGACGAGATAGACCTCACGTACCGGCGCTTGCGGACGCAGCCCGCGCTCGTGGACAGCGGCGAAGAGAGCGTTGTAGGCCAGGGGGAGCTGGGCATAGGACCCGAGGTGCACGGTCTCGGCGACGGGTCCGCCGGGCAGCGTCTCGAACTCCAGGCCGGGCGTCCCCTCCCCCTGCGAGGTCTGCGCTCCGACGGCGATCTCCATCCGCTCGTCCAGATCCAGCGGATACAGCCCCCACAGCGGCGGCTCCCATGCGATTCCCCCCTTGCCGAGCACGGGCAACAGCCGTCCCACGCATGCCCCGAACGTCTCTCCGATCTCCTCGAAGGCACAGGCCGCCCGCACCACCGCCAGCCGCCGCTCCGGCTCTCTGCCCATCGTCACCTCATAGCCGGGAAGGCCGCCCTCCGCCAGCCGCTCCAGCATCTCCAGCCGTGCCTGATCCCTGCTGATCCGCTCGGCCAGCCGGTCCCGCTCGGCGCGCAGGATCTGTGCCCTGGATTCGGGCTCGGCGGACAGCGCCTGGGCGATCACCGCCAAGGGAAGATCCGTCTCCCGGAGCAGGGCAACGGTCAGGGCATCACGTGCCTGCTCAGGCGCGTAATAGCGGTAGCCGGAGTGGGCGTCCACGTGGACCGGGGCCAAGAGCCCCGTCTCGTCGTAGTGCCGGAGCTGCTTGATGCTGAGCCGGCACAGGCGGGCGAAGCGCCCGATGGTGAGCAGTTCTTCGTGCATGCCGTCATGGTGGACTCTCCGACGGTGGGAGAGTCCACCGCTGTACCCATGGGCTCCATACCGCCCTACGACTCGCCACCGCCGAACCGGGACTGATCTCGCGTCGCCTGATCACAAGGTCCGGGCCGGGTGCCGGGCGGCCGGTGTCGCGTACCGGCGGGTGCAGCGCGACGCAGCGCGTCCAGCCCGGCCGCGGAGTGCCACGTTAGCTTGACACTTCCTCCCGTCGCCGGTCATCGCCGGCTGTGGCGGGGATGGCGTTGTCGATGAGGACGGCGGCGATGGCGGCGGCGGTGGGGAAGGCGTCCGCGTCGAGGACCCGGGTGCGGGCCGCGGCGCCGTCGATGAGCAGCGCGAGCTGCTCGCCGAGCTGTTCAGGGTCGGCGGCGCCGGCTTCGCGGGCGGTGTCGGCGAGCCGCGCGGCGACGGCTTTCTTGTAGTCGCGTGCGTACTGGGACGCGGGGTGCTGGGAGTCGTGGAGTTCGACGGCGGCGGCGATGTAGGGGCACAGGGGGGTGGTGGGGGGGATGTCGAAGGCCGCGAGGAGCCGTTCACGGGGCGTGAGGTCGGTGCGATCGAACACGCCGGGCAGAACGGAGGGGTCGAACCGGCGGAGGTACTCGGCCACGAGTTCGTCCTTGCCGGTGAAGTGCTGGTAGGCCGTGCGCTTGGACACCTCGGCCGCCGCGCAAAGCTGGTCCATGCCGGTGCGGTTGATGCCCTGCTCGCGGAACAGCTGCTGGGACGCGCTGAGGATGCGCTCGCGGGCGCCCCGGCCGCGGCGGCGGCCCGTGGGGCCCTTCTCCAACTCCGTCATGGGTCCATGCTACCCCAGCTAGGTAACGACCGGTGTACATAGTTTGCGTCCCAGTCGCCCACCCCGTACCGTAAGCACACAGGGCGGTGTACATAACACCGTCACCCCAGGTGCGCACGGCACCACCGACCTAAGGGAACGACTATGGGAAAGCTTGACGGCAAGGTAGCGGTCATCACCGGCGGCACCACCGGCATGGCGCTGGCCGGCGCGAAGCTGTTCGTCGACGAGGGAGCGCACGTCTTCATCACCGGCCGCCGCCAGGACGCCCTGGACGAGGCCGTGAAGCAGATCGGCCGCAACGTCACCGGCGTCCAGGGCGACGCCGCTGACCTGGACGACCTGGACCGCCTGTACGACACCGTCAAGCGGGAGAAGGGCAGCCTCGACGTGCTGTGGGCCAGCGCCGGCGGCGGCGAGCCCGCCCCGCTCGGCGAGATCACCGAGGCCCAGTTCGACACCTGGTTCGGGCTCAACGCCCGCGGCACCCTGTTCACCGTCCAGAAGGCCCTCCCGCTCTTCAACGACGGCGGCTCCATCCTCATGACCGGCTCCAACGCCTCCCTCGGCGCCTTCCCCGGCTGGAGCGTCTACGCCGGCAGCAAGGCCGTCCAGCAGGCATGGGCCCGCATCTGGCTCAACGAGCTAAAGGACCGCCGCATCCGCGTCAACGTCCTGACCCCCGGCCAGGTCGCCACCGCCAAGCAGGAAGAACTCTTCGACGAGGCCACCAAGCGCCAGTTCGAGTCCCTCATCCCCCGCGGCCAGATGGGCCGCCCCGACGAAATCGCCACCGCCGCCCTCTTCCTCGCCTCCGACGACTCCAGCTACGTCAACGGCATGGAACTCGTCGCCGACGGCGGCACCACCGCCATCTGAACCGAACAACCCACACTCAAGGCAGGACATCTCATGAGCAGCATCAGCATCATCGGCGCCGGGAACATGGCCCGCACCATCGGCACGCGGGCGATAGCGGGCGGCAACACCGTCGAGGTCATGGGCCGCGATCAGTCCAAGGCCGCCGACCTGGCCAAGGCTCTCGGCGGCGGCGCCACGACGGGAGAATGGGGCACCGCCCCGGCCGGGGACATCGTCATCGTGGCCCTGTTGTACGACGGTGTCGTGCCGACCGTCGCCCAGTACGGAGACGCTCTCGCGGGCAAGGTCATCGTCGACATCAGCAATCCCTTCAATTCCACGTTCGACGGGCTGGCCCACCGCGAGGAGACCTCGATCGCGCAGGAAGTCGCCAAGGCCGCCCCGGCCAGCGCCAACGTGGTGAAGGCGTTCAACACCATCTTCCGTCACGTCCTGGAGAAGGGTCGGCCCGACGTCTTCATCGCCGGCGACAATGCACAGGCCAAGGCAAGTGTGGAGGCGTTCATCGAGAGCCTCGGGCTGCGCCCGCTGGACGTCGGCGGCCTGAAAATGGCGCACTGGCTGGAAGGAGCGGGCGTGGTCACGGTGGGCCTCGCCAACCACGGGGTGGGGAACCTGGACTTCGCCCTCAGCGTCACCGAACTTCCCGTCTGAGCGAACGGTTGACGGATCACCGAAGCACTCGCCAATGAAGCTTGGTTCCACACTTCCCATAGTCGGGCCCGCTATGAGGGAGGTGTTCGAGTCTCAATCCACGGCCAGGTGTGCTGCGTGCCCAGCCCGTGAGACCGAGCTCGCGTAGGGCATCGGCCGAGCGGTTTCGGTGGTGGTCGTGTGCGGCGGCGTTGTTCTTCCACCCGGCGAGGTGGGCGAGGCTGATCGCCAGGCTGCGGAAGGTGGCGAGGGCTCGGGGAAGGCTGCCGGTGCGGGCCCGGCTGGCGTCATCGCTGTGACCGCGTGCCCCCTGTTGGCGCTGCTGTTGTCAGTCGGACTGTTCAACCGTGCTGTGAAACGGCATCGCTTGCAAGCTGCCACATTTCATAGTTCCCGCATTCTGCCGTGATCTCGGCCGTCGCCTGAGCCGCGGTGAAGAAGTCATCCACCACTGGCGACGTGCGCGATGCCGCCACCGCGAGGCACACCTGGTCGGGCGCCAGATCCGGGATGGGCACATAGATGACGTCCGGATGTGAGTAGAACACGGTCGCCGAACGGGCTAGGAACGAGATGCCCCGGCCGGCCGCGACATGCTCGAGCGTCTCGTCCACCCCGCGCACCCGGTACCCGGCGTTAGGGTGCGGGCGCCTGGTGGGCTGCGTGCTCGGATCGGCATGCCAGACCAGCGGTTCGCCGGCCAGGTCGGCCTCGGTGACCTCCTCCTTGCCGGCCAACCGGTGGCCGGCGGGCAGCACCGCCACCCGCGGCTCGGTGTACAGCGGGGTGACGCGCAGGCCGGCCTCGTCGATGGGCAGCCGCACATAGCCGACGTCGATGCGGCCGTCGAGCAGCATCGGCGCCTGGTCGTCCCATTCGATCCGCTGCACGTCCACGACCACGTCCGGGTGCCGGGCCTCGAACGCCCGCGCCGCCGGGATGACCGGGATGCCGGCCCGGAAACCGACCACCAGCCGCCGGCTGCCGCGGGCGGCCACGGACACCCGGCGGCGGGCCGCGTGCGCGGAGGCGAGCAGCGGACCGGCGTCCTCCAGCAATTGTCGACCCGCGTCGGTCAGCGCTACGCCGTGGCGATCCCTGGTGAACAGCGAGGCGCCGAGGTCCTGCTCGAGCGCGCGGATCTGCCGGCTGAGCACCGGCTGCGCGATATGCAGCTCATCGGCGGCGCGGCCGAAGTGCAACTGGTCGGCCACGGTGACGAAGTAACGCAGTTTGCGCAGGTCCAGATCCATGGCGCCTCCCGGCCCGGTGATGCCTTCAAGGTATCACCACGGTGGAAAGAGGTCTTGGACACCCACTCGGGCCAATGGCAGCCTGAATAGGTACCCGATGGGGCCGAAGTGAATTCGGCATAAGAATTCGACATCGGAACTTGATAGCAGGACCCGGTCCCAGAATGGGCGCATCAGGAATTGAGCGCCGCCCATCGCGTCATTCGACGGTGTCGACGACACAATCGTTAACAACGGCGGGGTGGGCATGGCGTCCTATCCAGCTCCAGAAAGCAGACACACCAATGAGCAGCATCAGCATTATCGGCCTGGGGAACGTGGCCCGCGCCCTGGCCGCCCGGGCGCTCGCCGGCGGCAACGCCGTCGAGATCATCGGCCGTAACCCGGCCAAGGCCGAGGAATTGGCCGCCGCGCTCGGCGGCGCCACTGTCGGGACGGCCGACGCCGCCCCGGCCGGGGACATCGTTGTCCTCGCCGTGCCGTACGCCGGCGCGGCGGCGGTGGTGAGCGAGTACGGGGACGCACTGCAGGGCAAGGTCATCATCGACGTCACCAACCCCGTCACCCCCGATTTCCAGGGCTTTGTCACCCCCGACGACAGTTCCGGCGCGCAGGAGATCGCCAAGGCCGCGCCCGCCGGCGCGCATGTCGTCAAGGCGTTCAACACCCTGTTCTCCCATGTGTTGGCGGCCGGTCCGGCCGAGGGCCGTCCGTTGGACGTGTTCATCGCCGGCGACGACGCGCAGGCAAAGGCACGCGTGTCGGCGTTCATCGAGAGCCTGGGGCTGCGTCCGATGGACACCGGGGAGCTTCCGATGGCGCGGGCACTGGAGAACGTCGGCCTGCTGGAGCTGGGCCTGATCACCCACTCCGTCAAGCACGCCAACTTCTCCCTCGGGGTCACCATGCTCGGCTGAGCGCACCCGCACCACCACAACTCGCGCCGCATCACGCCAGTCGGTCTGCGGCACGAGAAGAACAGCCCCTCCACCTACCTTCACAAGGACAGTAAAATGCGCGTTTTCGTCGCTGGTGGGACCGGTCATTCCGGTTCCTACATCATCCCCGAGCTCATCGCCGCCGGGCACGAGGTCACCGGCCTGGCCCGGTCGGACACAGCCGCGGCGGCGGTGTCCGCGCTCGGCGCGAAGGTGCGTCGCGGCACCATCGAGGATCTCGACGGGCTCAAGGAGGCGGCCGCGGACTCCGACGGCGTCATCCACGTCGCGCACAGGCAGGACCTGCTTCCCTCCGGTGGGATCGACGCCGTGGCCGCCGCGGAGCTCCCGATCATGCTCGCGTACGGCGAGGCACTGGCGGGAACCGGAAAGCCGCTGGTCGCGGCGGGGAGCATCGGCTCACCCGGGCAGCACCTGGGCCGGCCGGCCACCGAGGAGGACCCGGCCCTTCCCGGCGGCGATGAGCACAAGGGCACCCTGCGGGTTCGTAACGTCGTGGAAAGGGCCGTGATCGGCCTCGCCGAGCGGGGAGTGCGCTCTTCGGTCGTGCGGATCGCCAACATCGCGCACAGCACGACCGATCGTGCCGGCTTCCTCCCCACGCTGATCGCGCTCGCGAAGGAGAAGGGTTTCGTCGGCTACCCCGGGGACGGCGCGAACCTGTGGAACGCCGTGCACGCCCGCGATGTCGCCTCCGTGTTCCGCTTGGCGCTGGAGAAGGGGCCGGCCGGCAAATACTGGCACGCGGTCGGGGACGGGGGCATCCCGTTCCGCGAGATCGCCGAGGCCATCGGCAGCCGTCTGGGCCTGCCCGTCGTGAGCGTTCCCGCGGACGTACTGATGGTGCCGGGATACTTCGGGTTTCTCGCGAACATCGTCACGCAGAACTACCCGGCGTCCAACCTCATCACCCGCCGGACCCTCGGCTGGGAACCCGCTCAGCCCGGCCTGCTCGCCGATTTGGACAACGGCCATTATTTCCCCGCCGGTTGACGGCAGGGACACGAATCCCAACGAGTCCGGCAAATGATAAGAGTGCGGCTCTTCTGGAGGGACGTCGAGAATATGACGACTGTGGGATTTATCGGAAGCGGATACATCGGCAGTACCATCGCGCGGCTCGCCATCGAGGCCGGGCACCAGGTCGTGCTCAGCAACTCGCGCGGTCCCGAAACGCTCGCGGACACGGCAGCGGAACTGGGGCCGCGGGCGTCCGCGGCGACGAGCGGGGAGGCCGCGGCGGCCGGTGACATCGTCGTGGTCACGGTGCCGGTCAAGGCCTTCCCCGACTTGACCGCCGCGCCACTGGCCGGGAAGACGGTCATTGACACGTGCAACTACGGCCCCGAGCGTGACGGACACATCCCCGAGCTCGACAGCAAGTCGCTCACCTCGAGCGAGCTGCTGCTGCGGTACATCCCGGACGCCATGCTCGTGAAAGCGTTCAACAACATCTTCTTCAAGCACCTGCTGTCACTCGCCCGCCCGGCGGGGGCGGCCGACCGCTCCTACCTGCCGATCGCCGGGGACTCCGCGCCGGCGAAGGCCGCGGTGACCGAATTCATCGAATCCCTCGGGTACAGCGTGGTGGACGCGGGACCGCTGGCCGACAGCTGGCGGCAGGCGAGGGGCACGCCGGTGTGGGGGACCCCGTACGGGCCGTTCTCGAACGAGAAGGGCCAGCCGGTCGGCCAGGACGCCATCCGCGCGGCACTGGCCACCGCAACGCGGTAACCGCCGCGGAGTTGCGCCGTCGTATGCCGGGCATCTCCCAGAAGATGCCCTCCGTTACTCCGCAGGGCCTGGTTCGCGACGGCCTGGCGGCCCGGCGTGTGGACCCCACCGTGCCGCCTGCCGTCCACTACTGGCTCACCGACCTCGGCCTGTCGCTCGAGGGCTCTGCATCGGATGATGTTCCGGCTGACGTGCGGCAGGCGGCAGGCGGCAGGCGGCGAGATTCGCCGTCTCGACATGGGCGGGTTGTCGGGTGAGGCCATGACGGCGGTATCCCCACGACGTCGAGCGGTTTTCCTACTTGGTTGGGCGCTTGCCGTTCTTGTCGGCGGGGTTCTTCGGGCGCTTGTTGGGACGGTAGCTCGGGCCGTTCATGATGACCTGGTGGCTGGGGTTGATCAGCGGTCCAGCAGTGACTCACAGTGTCCGGTTCGGGTGCGGTTGGGTTGGCAGCACTCGAACAGGGGAGGCGGGCTGCGACAGTGCACCGCGCAGTTGCCGGTTCTCCACGGTCAGTTGGTTGACAGCTCGGACCAGGTGATCGACGTCGGTCCGCAGGAAGCCGACGGGCACGCCGCCTCTCCCTCCGCCGGGACGCCCCCGCTCAACGCCCGCCCCCCATGGGGCAGTCGCAGCCCGTCGGTACGATCAGTGCATAGCGGGAATGCGTCCCACGGAGGTGCACGTCATGTCCGAGTCGAGCGTGTCCGGGTCCGGGGGTGGGGCCATGTCGGACCGGGGTGATTCGCCTGCCGTTGCGTTGGGACCCACCGCCGTTGTTCTTGGTGTCTTCTCTGCCATCGGCGCATGGGTGCCTGCGCTCGTGCTTATCACCCTTCCGTGGGCGGTCCTCGGCGGAGCGCTCGCCACTGTGCTCGGTGCCATGGGCATCCACCACGCTCGCCGCGGCGTCGGGCGGCTGTGGGCCGCCGTCGCCGGGACGGCCCTGGGTGTCCTGGGGTTCGTCGGGCCCACCGCTCTCCTCTGGGGCTTTGGCGGCTAGATGAATGAGTCCGATGTTCTCAGTGGTCGTAGGCGATCAGGGATCGCTTGATCTTGGCGCCGGTGGTCCAGTTGTGCCAGACGCTGGCTGCGAGGGCGAGGAGTCGTTGGCCGGTGCGGGCGAACACCCCAAGCAGGGTTCTGCCACCGTGTTGTTCCAGGCCGAGCTGACCCTTGAGCGTGTCGATGACGGCTTCGATCCACTGGCGGACGCGGGCGAGGCGGCCGTGCCGGACCGGCTCGTCCTTCCGATCCGGCCGTACCAGATGGACACCCAGGCGCTCGGTCAGGAACGCCTCGAACTCCCGCCCGGCGAAGCCCTTGTCCGCAAGGATCACCTGACCGGCGCGGACGAGGTGGTGGTCGCGTTCCAGCAACGCGCACATCACCTCCCGCTCGCCGAGCTTGGGGTTGGCCAGGCACCAGGAGATCGGCATGCCCTCGGCGGTGGTCAGCAGGTAGAGCCGGAAGCCCCAGAAGAAGCGGGAGTGGCTGCGGCAGTAGCCGTATCCGGCGTGCCCGGCCAGGTCGGAGCGTTTGACCGTCTCGCGGGAGGCCGCACACGGCAGTGGGGTGGAGTCGATCAGCCGCAGGTCGTCGTGCCAGCTCGGCACCTGCCTGGCCAGTGCCTCGATCACGGTGCTGATCAGCGGTCCGGCGGCGTTGAGCCGCTTGTTGTAGGCGGACTGCTGGGGCAGGTAGCGAAACAAGTGCCCGAGCCGGGCGTGGGCGAAGCGAATCCAGTGCCGTGCGGAAGGGAAGCCCAGCAGGACCTGGGCAACCGCCAGGCACAGCAGTTCGGCGTCCGTCAGTTTTGGAGGTCGCCCGATCCGGCGACGGGGAGCCACATGGTCGTCGATGAACACGTACAGTGCCGCCAGAAGGGCGTCCAGGCAAGGAGTCACAACCAAGCCAACGGGCGCCCTTCGCCATAGTCGCGGCCAGCACAAACATCGGACTCATTCATCTAGTAGTGCTTTGTTAGGTGGTGTCGTAGGGCTGCCCGGCGAGGGGATGCCTTCACGTCTCGGCGCGGCGGAACTTACGGTTTGTGGGTTACCCAGAGCAGTTCCGCCGGCCAGCGGTGTGCCCAGTCGGGTGGGTCGGTTTCGTTGTAGCCGTTGGGTGTTCCGAGTTCGGGCCGTGGCTCGATGAGGTCGTCGATGATGAGACCCGCGCCGCGCAGGACCTTGACCCAGTCGCCGTAGGTGAGCTGATAGCTGGTCGCGCCGTTGTCTTCGGCGATGGTGTTCAGCCCGAAGTAGTCCTGCTGCAGCGTCGTGGTCACGCGGCTGGCGGCTTCGTCGTAGCAAGCTTCGAACCATGGGCTGGCGACGTTGAACACCAGGCGCCCGCCTCGGGCCAAGACGCGTGCGGCCTGCGGGACGGCCAGGTGCGGGGGCGCCCAGCTGAGGCCACCGAAGTCGCAGAACACCAGGTCGAAGCTATCGGCGGCGAAGGGGAGTTGTTCCGCGGCGCCTTGCACCAGCGGGTAGCGGGCCGCTCCCATCGCGCGGGCCGCTGCGGCGAGTTGGGCTTCGGACAGGTCGAGCCCGACCACGGTGGCGCCCTCGGCGGCGAGCGCCCTGGACCACTGGCCGGCGCCGCAGCCGAGTTCCAGGACGCGCTTGCCGGTGACGTCGCCCAGGGCGTGCAGGTGCGCGTCGGGGATGGAGTACATGCCCCACAGCCGGGGTGCGGCGCCGATGTGCGGGTCGTGCTTGTGCTGGTAGGCGCTGCTGATCTGGTTCCAGAGCCGCCGGTTGGCGGGGATGCTGTCCACGTGCCGACTCCAGCACTGCCTGCCGGGGGCGGTCAACACGATGAGGGCACTGGCCGGCCCCCGCCTCGGTCCGGCCCTGGCTCGGCCCATGATCTGCCGGACGAGCCCCAGTGCCGTGGCCGGGCGGGTGTAAGTGGGGCCAGTGCGGCGGGCCGCACCGCGGTGGCGGCGGTGGAGCCGAGGAGTAGGTCGGTCAGGTTGTGGGGCTGGGCCTGCTCGTCGGTGGGAGTCGCCGCTGTGATCCGGTCCAGGCGGAAGCCTCGGCCCGCGCGTCGGGTGCGGCACCAGGCGATGAGGTACCAGCGGCCTTCGGCGGTGAGCAGTCCGGCCGGTTCCACGACGCGGTTGCTTTCGTGTCCTGCCGCGTCGGTGTAGGACAGCCGCAGCGCCAGGTTGTGGGAGAGGGCCTGTTCCACCGCGGTGCGGACCTCGGAGTCGGTTCGCGTCGGCAGCGTAACGATGCGTGCGGCGAGTGTCCGGGCCGCCGTCGAGGCGGGGCCGGTCATCGAGGCCGCGATCTTCTGGGCCGCCGAACGGGCCGCACTGGCGTAGGGGGTGGAGGCGTCGGCCGTGGCGAGCGCGGCGGTCAGTGCCGAGGCTTCATCGGTGGTGAAGTGGATCGGGGCAGGGTCATCTCGGGGGCGATCGACCAGCCCCCGCCGCGTCCGGGTGTGGTGCGCACCGGGACACCCGTCTGCATCAGAGCCTGGAGGTCGCGCTGCACCGTGCGGGTGCTGATCTCGAACCGCGCGGCGAGCGCCGCGACCGTCAGCGGTCGCGGCGCGGCCGCGCGCAACTCTTCCACCAGCGCGTAGAGCCGGGCCGTGCGGTTCATGAGGCCGACGCTACCGTCACGCGGTGGCCAGGAAGTCCCGCTCGCGCTGCTGTTCCCGCTGGGTGATGGTCAGCGGGAAGAGGGTGAAGCCGTGCATCGCGCCGGCGACGACGCCGAGTTGCACGGGCGCGCCCGCCGCCTGCCAGCGCCCGGCGAGGAACAGGGAGTCGTCCAGCAGCGGATCCTCGGTGCCGACGACGATGCGGGCGGGCGGCAGACCGGCCAGGTTCGCGAACAGGGGTGAGAGCTCGGGGTCGCGGCGCTGCTCCACGTCCATCCCCGGGGTGAAGAGCTCGTAGATGCCGCGAAGTGAGTCGGTGTTGATCAGCAGTTGTCTGGGGCCGAATGACCGCTGACTTGGTGTCATCGACAGGTCGTAGAGGCCGAAGAGCAGGTGGGCCGCCCGGAACGCGCCGGTGATGCCGTGCCGGTCGCGAAGGCGCAGCAGCGTCACGACACTCAGGTGGGCACCGGCCGATTCACCACCGATCAGCAGCCGTTCGGTGCCGAACTCGGTCGCGGCCTGCTCCACCAGCCACCGGGCGGCCGCTTCGCAGTCGTCGGGCCCGGCGGGGAACGGGTGTTCCGGCGCCAGGCGGTACTCCACGCTCACCACGGCCAGCCGTGCCTGTACGGCAAGCCGCCAGAGCCGTTCATCCTGTCCGTCCGCGGAGCCGAATGCCCAGCCGCCTCCGTGGATGTGCAGGTACACGCCGTCGACGCGGTCCGGTACGAACGTCCGGAGCTTCACCCCGCCCTCGACGACGCGGCTTTGGGCGTGCGGCAGTCTCACCGGTGGGGTGTCGCCGCCGAGCCGGTTGCGCCGCAGGAGCGCCAGCGTGGCCGCGCTCGGGGCTTGCCCGCGGGCCGGACGGTTCACCGCGGCAGCCTCGAATTGCTCGGTGAAGGCCCGGGTCTCGGCGAGGCAGTCCTCATCTGTGATCGTCATGCGCAGACAGTCGCAGCCGCCCGCGACACCACCCTGTCACCCTTTCTTTGTGAGCCGCGTCACGATCCTGGCGCGCTGCTCGCTACCACACCACGGGGACTTGCTCGAAGCTGTCCGTGAGGACTCCCTCGCGCCGTGCCAGTTCGGATGACGGGACCGCCAGGTCGAGACCGGGCAGGCGCTCCAGCAGGATTTCCAGGGCGACCTGGAGTTCGGTGCGGGCCAGGGCCTGGCCGATGCAGGAGTGGGCGCCGGCGCCGAAGGCGAGGTGGCGGTTGGGGGAACGGGTCAGGTCGAGTTCGTCCGGGTCGGAGAACATCCGCTCGTCGCGGTTGGCGGAGGCGACGACCGACAGGGCGGTGCTGCCCTTCGGGATCACCTCGCCGTCCAGTTCGATGTCGTCGGTGAGGTAACGCGGCATGCCCGGGCCCCGGTTGACGTCGAAGCGCAGCAGCTCCTCGACGGCCGGGCGGATCAGCGAGCGGTCGTCCAGCAGGCGCTGCCAGCGGGAACGGTCGTCGAGCAGGACCGGGACCAGCTTCCCGATCACGCTCGACGTCGTCTCGTGCCCGGCGTGCATCAGCCCCTGCATGATCTGGACGAAGACCGCCTCGGGCAGGCGGCGGTCGGCGGCGTCGGTGATCTCGACCAGCTTGCTGAGCAGGTCGTCACCCGGTTCGCGCCGCTTCCGGGCCAGATGCTCGCCCAGATAGGTCGCGAGGTCGTGGCGGGCGGTGCGGGTCTCCTGCTCGCCGTAGCGGTCCTGGCTGAACAGGGCGCCGGACCAGTACGAGAAACGGTCCCAGTCCTGCTCCGGGACGCCCAGCAGGGCGCCGACGACCCGCACCGGAAACGGATACGCGAAACCCGCCCAGAGATCCGCGGGCTGCGGCCCGGCCTCCATGGTGTCCACCAGGTCATGCGCGATGGCGACGATCCGGGGGCGGAGCACGGCGACCCGCTTCGCGGTGAGCGTCTGGGCCACCAACCGCCGCCAGCGCTGGTGCCGTTCGCCCGTGCCGGTCCCGTCCGGGCCCGCCTCGCTCCGGTCCCTCGGGAAGCGCGGGTCGGACAGCATCGTGTGCACATCCGCGTAGCGCGTCAGCACCCGTACCGGCTCCCCGCTCGACCGCAGCGTCAGCTCCGGCACCGGGCACCCCTCCGCCCGCAGCGCCGCCCATTCCTTCGGGGCTCCAGGGGGTGCTCCGATACGAACGGGAAGTCGCCCAGGGGGCAGCGCGCCTTCGGGCTGCCCTCCGCTTCCCGGCCGCCCTCCGCTTCCGTCTCGCCTGCCACTTCCGCTTCGGCCATAGAGCGCCTCCAGAGACGTACGACGTGCGGCGAACAGTTACTCACCCCTCATGGGCGAAGTCAAAGCGGCTACCGGTTATGACCGTTGGCGGCCTCGCCCTGATCTACGGTTCACCGGTCCCGAGTTACGCCGCCCCCCAGGACACCATCGCCTCGGTGGCGCGCGTGCCGCGGGTCCTGATGGGGATCCTGCGAGAGACGAACCCTCGCCCGCGTTCGAGGGCCCGCCGCTGACCGAGGGCTTGGCCGGTCAGTTGCGGACGCTGGGCGAGCAGATCGCGCCGGACCTGCCGCTGGAGACGCTCAACCGCGCCATCGTGGTGTGGACGCAGCTGTTCGGGATGCTCAGCTTCGAGCTGTTCGGTCAGCTCGCCGGCAGCGTGGACCCCAGCGACGAGTTCTTCGACCACACGGTCGAGCAACTCGCCGATTTCCTGGGGCTTCCGCCGACCAGCCGACCAGCTGACCCGCTGAAGCCCATGGCCGGTGACCGCGTCAGGTCATGGGCGGCGCGCCGCCCACAGCGTGCGCTCGGCGCGGACGGTGAGGTCGTCGCGCCGTACGACGCCGTCGGGGCCGTCGCTGTCGATGAGGTGGTCGAGTGTGGCCAGGTCCTCGGAGCTCAGCTTTTCGGCGACGCGGGAACGCAGCACTCCAAGGGAAGCCTGGGCGTAGCGGCCGACGGACTCCGGCAGCGGGGGACGCAGATCGATGGTGAAGGGGCGCTCCACCTCGACGGTGAATCCGGCGGCGGAGAGCCGGGGGCCCCAGTCGGAGCCCAGGTCCGGCAGGCTCTCGGCGTGGGCTTCGGCCCGTGCGGCGTGACAGCGGGCTTCGAGTCCGGGGCGCCCTCGGCCGACGTCATCGGGGAGGAAACGCGGGAAGCCGGCCATCTCGATCACTGCCAGGAGTCCGTCGGGGCGCAGCGAGTCGAAGATCTGCCGCAATCCGCGGTCGGGATCGGTCAGGTGGTGGAGGGACGCCGACGCCCACACCAGGTTCACGGCGCCGAAGTCCGGCCATGCGGCGTCCAGATCCGCTTGCACGGTGCGCACCCTGTCCTCCACTCCGCGTGCGCGGGCCTTGCCGCGGAGATGGTCCAGGAGCCGCGGGGACCGGTCCACGGCGATCGCCTCGGCGCCCTCGAACCGCTGGAGCAGGGCGAGGGTTCCCGCACCGGTGCCGCTGCCCAGGTCGAGGATCCGGTGGGGTGGTTCGTCTCGCGCGAGTTGGGCCAGGACAGCCGTCGCTTCGGACAGGAAGGTGTGCAGGACTTCGGCGTCGAGGTCCAGGAGTTCGGCCATGGCCGCCTCGTCCCACTCGTCCGCCCCGGCCGCGCTGTGGTGGTGATGGTGGTGATCCGTCATGCTCCGAGCCTAGGAGGGCCTTGCTCCAGCGACATACCATCTTGCCTATGACGCAAGAGGACAGCGCTCTCGACGGCTTGGTCCGCAAGCGGATCAGGGGACTGCGTTCGGCCTTGGGCTGGTCGCTGGATGATCTGGCCGCCCGTTGCTATCTGAGCCCCTCCACGCTGAGCCGTCTCGAGACGGGGCATCGGCGGATCAGTCTTGATCAGTTGAGCGCGATAGCCCGGGCCCTCGGGACCACTTTGGATCAGCTGGTGGAGTCGGACGCCGACGATGACGTGATCATCCGGCCGCAGCATGACATGGCGCGCGGGCTGACCACCTGGATGCTGAACCGGCAGCCCGGAGTCATCGTGGCCAAGATGCGCCTCACCAAACCGGCCCCGACCAATGCCAAGGCGCTGAAGGTCCATCCGGGCAGGGACTGGTTCACCGTCCTGTCCGGAGCCGTCACGCTGGTGTTGGGGGATCGGCGAATCCTCGTCGAGACCGGCCAGGCCGCGGAGTTCTCCACCATGATCCCCCACGCCTTCGGCGCACACGACGGACCGGCGGAGATCCTGGGCATCCTGGACCAGGACGGGCGTCGCACCCATCTGCGGCCGCGGCCGAACGGGGGCGAGGGGAGGTCGGCCGACGACGACGCGGAGGGCTGAACGCCCCGGGGTGCCCCGGCCGGTGCGCCGCCCGTGCGACGCGCCGTGCTCTGCCCCCCTCGCGTCAGGCCGGGTTGGCGGATTGGGCGCGGGAGAGGGCCACGTCGAGGACGACCAGAAGGGCGTCGCGGACCGAGCGCGTCTCGCGGGCGTCGAAGACGATCAGGGGGACGTGCTCGGAGATGTCCAGGGCCCAGCGGACCTCGTCCAGATCGTGCTGGACCTCGCCGTCGAAGGCGTTGATGGCGACGGCGAAGGGGACGTCCTTGTGCTCGAAGTAGTCCACCGCCGCGTAGCAGTCGTCCAGGCGGCGGGTGTCCACGATCACCAGACCGCCGAGGGCGCCCTCGACCACGTCGTCCCACATGAAACCGAAGCGGTCCTGGCCCGGCGTGCCGAACAGGTACAGCTTCAGCTTCGGGTCGATCATGATGACGCCGAAGTCCATGGCAACCGTGGTGGTGGTCTTGCCGGGGGTGTGGGTGAGGTCGTCCACGCCCGCCGCGACCTCCGTGATCAGCGCCTCCGTGGTCAGCGGCCGGATCTCGGAGATCGCCCCCACGGCCGTGGTCTTGCCGACCCCGAAGCCACCGGCGATGACCAGCTTGACCGGCAGTGGCGGTTCAACTGCTGTCGCGGAGTGAGCCCCGTGAGTCGGGGACGGCACGGAGACCATCGATAACCCTTCGCAGTACGGAGATGTCGTGGACGGTCCCGGCGTTCGGGACATGGACCGCCAGATGTCCTGCGGCGCGCAGGTCCTCCGCGAGGACCCGGACCACGTTGAGATGCAGCTGCAGCCGGGCGGCCAGCTCCGCCACCGACTGGGGGCGCCGGCAGGCGGCGACGATGTCGCGACGTTCGAAGGTGAGCGACCGCAGGGCGGACAGCCCCTCCGGCGTCGTCACGATCTGGGTCTCGACGGGGAGCGGCGGCCCGGTGCCGCTCCCGGCCACCCGACCGGCGGTCAGCAGGAACGGCCGGATGGCGGAGGCGCGGCCTACGGGCTCGGTCGGCTCGACGGGGTCACTCGGCTCGACGGCCTCCGTCGGTTCGCCAGGTTCCGTCGGCTCCTCGGGCTCCGTCGGCTCCCGGCCGTCCCGTGCGCTGTCCTCCGCCTCGTGGGCTGCCGCCTCGTGGGCTGCCGCCTCATGCGCTGCCGCGTCGTGCGGTACCGGTTCACCGGCGACCATCTGCCCCCCTCTTCCGTGCGCCGCGCGATCCGTCAGCCGACGGACCCGGCGCTCTTCTTCAGCTCCATGACGAGCTGCGGGGTGAGCGCGGCCCCGGCCCGGTTGGCGAAGAGGGTCATCTCGTACGCGATGTTCCCCAGCTTCGCCTCCTTCGTGGTCACCACGCCCAGCACGGCACCGCACCCGATGGACGAGACCAGCACATGGCCGCCCTCCAGATCGATGATGACCTTGTTGAGGTCGCCGAGGCCGTAGTTGCCGGAAGCACCGGCGGCGAGGCTGGTGACACCGGAGACGATCGCGGCGAGCCGCTCGGAGTCGGCCTGTTCTCGCAGTTGGGAGACGGCGATCAGCAGACCGTCGGAGGACACCGCGATGGCGTCGACGACACCGGCGGTCTCGGTGGCGAACCGGTCGAGCAGCCAGGTGAAGTCGGCCGCGGCGGCTCGCAGATCGGTGGTCTCCCGCTCGGCGGAACCGCTCTTATCTGTCGGCGTGGTCACTTCCCGACTCCTTCCGGGGGCGCTGATGTGTCGATGGTGTGGCTTCGGCCTGGGCGGCGACGGCGCTGTCCTGCTCCGCCCTGCGTACGGCGGCCTCGAACTCGTCGAGTTCGGAACGGACCGCGTCGGCATCGGCGGGCCGGCGCGTGGCCGGGATCGCCCGGTCGGCCGGTGGGGTGGTCTTGTCGAGCGTCGCGCCCCGGACGCGGCGGCGCAGCGGGCGGGAGGCGGGAGTGGGGGCGGCCGGGGCGGCGTTCGGCTCGTTCCCGGTGGACGGCTCGTTCCCGGTGGACGGCTCGTCCGCCGCGTTCGGCTCGTCCGCTGCCTTCGTTGTTTCCTGCGCGGTGCGAGTCGGCACCGCGTTCGTACGGGACGCCGCCGGGACGCGCCGTGGCAGACCGGACTCCGTCGCGGGCGCCGCCGGGCGGCGCTCGGGCGCGGTGGCGGCGGCCCGTACGGCCGGGGTCGGCGGGGCCTGGGCGGTGGGCGCGGCTTCGGGCTCCCGCCCGGCCCCCGCCGACGCCGAGGGCGCCTCCGGCTCCCGCGCCACCAGCAGCGCGGCCGGGACCCAGACGCTGCCCGTGACCCCGCCGCCCGGCGTACGGCTCAGGGTGACCCGGATGCCCCAGCGGCGGGCCAGGCTTCCGACCACGAAGAGGCCGAGCACCTTGGTCGGTACGAGGTCGAGCCGCTCGCGGCGCACCAGGCGGGCGTTCTCCTCGTCGAGGCGTTCCACGGCCATGCCGAGGCCGTGGTCGATGACCTCGATCAGCGCCCCGCCGTCCGCGCTGACGTCGGTGCCGGGCCGGACGACGACCTCGACGGGAGTGTCGGACGGGGAGAACGCGACCGCGTTCTCCAGCAGTTCGGCGAGCATCAGCGTGAGGTCGCCGGTGATGTCGGGTGCGACGGTGGCCTCGGTCTCGGACCGCAGGGACACCCGCTGGTACCCCTCGATCTGGCCGAGCGCCGCCCGGATCACATCGGCCAGGGTGGTCGGCCGGGCGTCGAGCTCGGTCTCCCGGATTCCGGCGAGCAGCATGAGGCTGTCGGCGTTGCGCTGGAGGCGTACGGCGATGTGGTCGATGCGGTAGAGCCGCTCCAGGATGTCGGGGGCGGTCTCCTGGCGTTCGACGGCGTCGATCAGGCTGAGCTGGCGGGTGGTGAGGTTGCTGACCCGGCGGCCGACGTTGCCGAACATCTCGCCGACGTTGCGGCGGCTGAGCACCTGCCGCTCCAGCAGCGCCGCGGCGGTGACCTGCACCTGGTTGAACGCCTCGGCCAGATCGCCGATCTCGTCGCGCACCGGGACGGGGATCGGGTGCGGCCGCAGCGGGGTGCTGTCGGTCGCGTCGTCGTCCTCGTCCTCGACCTTGGCGAGTTCCTCGCCCGCCACCTCGACCACCTGGTGGGCGGCGCCGGTGAGGGCCGCGAGGGGGCGTACGACGGAGCGGCGGACCAGGAAGGAGAAGGTCAGCCAGGCGGCGAAGCCGAGGAGGGCGAGGGCGAGCAGCGCCAGCGCCTTGTGCAGGGCGTCCCGGGAGAGGCCGTCGGCGCGGTCGGCGATCTGGCCGATCAGCGAGCGGGCGATCTCGAGGCGGGCCTCGGCCTGCCGCGTGCCCGCGGCCATCTCGGTGCGCAACTGCCGCGGCGACTGGCCCTGCAAGCTGCCGGGGTCGATCTGGAGCTCCGCGAACCGGTCCTCGATGCCGTTCTCCTCGGAGTTCCGCTCGATGCCGTCGAGGCGCAGGACCTGGTCGGGGTCGGCGATTCTGGAGAAACGTTCCGACTGCTCCTCGTAGACCCGGTGGGCGCCGACCGCGCGGGTGTACTCGGTGAGGCCGTTCGCGTCCCGGGTCTGGGCGGAGAACACCCCGCCCTCGAAGGCCGCGTGGGCGGCGTCGGCGCGCAACACGGCGTCGACCAGCTCGATGACGGACGACGAGGAGCTGTCGGAGAAGTGGTCAAGTCCGGTGCCGTCGATGAGATAGCCGACGGCGGCGGCGTACGCGGGGTCGATTCCGGCGGCGGGCACCGAGCCCCGTTCGACCTTGTCCCGCAGCACGCTCAGGCGCTGAACGTAGTCGAGGGCCTGCGCCTCGTCCTTCGGCAGCTCCGATCCGAACGCGGACCGCACGGTGGCGGCCTGCTCCTCGGTGGCCCGCTGCGCCCGGCGGTAGTCGGCGGTCGAGGGGAGGGTGGCGCCGGAGCGGAGCGACTCCTGCTGGACGGAGAGCAGAAGCGCCTCGCGGTGCTCGGCCTGTACGTCGTTGATCAGCCGGGCGACCTGGCCGGTGTCGCGCACCCGCTCGGCGATCCGGTCGGCGTCGCGGGCCTGCCGCACCTGGCTGTACACGCCCAGGCCGAGGAGCAGGCCGACAACCGCCAGGGGCACGATCACCAGGACGTTGAGCTTCCGCCGGAACGGCCAGCGGTCCAGGAGCGCACCGGGGGCTTCGGTCCTCCGACGGGACCGCCGACGCTGTGGCGCGTGCCCGGACGGCTTCTGTTCGGGTGGCGGGTCCGCCGTGTCCACAGACACCCAGGTCCTCCTTCGATGTGCTCCTGAGCGGTGACCGAGGTGTTGTTGCCGCCATGGCCGACACCGGGGAGCGGGACGTCGGCGACGGCGTTTTCTGCTGGAATGCGAGCGACGGGATTGCGCCACATGCCTGACCGGGCGTGAACACTACCGCCTGCGCGCACCCGCGCAAGGCATACCCTCTCAAGGACTACGGAAATTCCATGGATTGCTGAGTTCAGGTCATCTCCGCATCGCTCCGCACCCGGCCGGAGATCCCACCGGAGTCCGGAAGGTGTCCGCTCGGCGCCCATGGGGTGGCGGCCGAGAGCGCCGCGTGACCTGGCTTGTTCACGACTGTGCTCGATGGTGGCCGCAGGTGCCGAAGGGGGCTGCCCCGCCCGGCGCCGCCACCCGTAACCTGTCTCCTCCCAGCCCCCGGCCCACCCCCGGCGGTCCCCCGGCCCGTACTCTCCGTACCCTCCGTGCCCTGCGAGGAGATCCGTGCACCCCACCCGCAAGGCGGCCCTGTCGGCCATCGCGCTGCTGGCCGTGGCCACCGCCGGCTGCGAGCCCGGCGCCGCCTCCACCTCATCCCACCGGAGCTCCGCCGAACCCGGCTGCCCGACCGCCCTGGCCAGAGCCAGACAAGCCGTCAAGAAGGCGGAGGCCATCGACGCCCCCTGGAAGGGCCCCACCACCGGGCCCGAGGCCGCCGGACACGGCAAGAGCGTCGTCTTCATCGCCCATGACCTCTCCAACCCCGGTCCCGCCGGGGTCGCCCAGGGCGTTAAGGAAGCCGCCACGCTCCTGCGGTGGAGCGCCCGCACCCTCAACGGGCAGGGCACGCCCGCCGGTTACCGGTCCGCCTTCAAGAAGGCTCTGGCCCTGAAGCCGGACGGCATCGCCATCGCCGGTTTCGACCCCGGCAGCGTCGCCGACGAGATCAAGCAGGCCAAGGCGGCGGGCATTCCGGTGGTCGGCTGGCACGCTGCCCCCACCCCCGGCCCCGACGGGAGCCCCGAGCTCTTCAGCAATGTGACCACCCGGGTCGAGGACGTCGCGAAGATCAGCGCCGACTGGATCATCGCCCGTTCGGGCGGCCGCGCGGGGGTGGTGCTCTTCACCGACGCCACGGTCCCCTTCGCCAAGCACAAGTCGGACCTGATCAAGAAGGAGCTGGCCACCTGCTCCGGCGTCAAGCTGCTGAGCTACCGGAACATGCCGATACCCGAGGTCAACAAGCGCGCCATCGGGGAAGTCCGCTCGCTGCTCTCCCGCTACGGGGACAAGTGGACCTACTCGGCCGCCATCAACGACCTGTACTTCCGCCACACCGCCGCCGCTCTGCGCGCCGCGGGCAAGGACGGGGCGGACGCCCCGTTCAACATCGGTGCGGGGGACGGCGATCCGTCGGCCTTCCAGCGCGTCAACGGCGAGCGGTTCCAGGCCGCCACGGTGCCCGAGCCCCTCACCGAACAGGGCTGGCAGATCGTCGACGAGTTCAACCGCGCCTTCGCGGACAAGCCCGCCAGCGGATACGTCCCCCCGGTGCACATCACCACGGCCGCCAACAGCGGCGGGGCGCTGTCCTGGGACTCCGAGGGCTATCGGCAGGCCTACCGCAAGATCTGGGGCAAGTAGGCGCCGCGGCCGGGCGGGAAGTGCGACGGCAGGGCTTCCCGAGCCGCTCCGGAAGCCCTGCCGTCAGATGGACCTGGTCCCGGTGGACCTGATCCTGGTGAAGCTAGTCCTGGTGAACCTCGTTGCTGCCCGGGCCACCGGAGAGGGTGTCAGTGCCCTGGCCGCCCCACAGCACGTCGTTGCCGCTGTTGCCGTAGATCGTGTCGTTGCCGTCCTCGCCGTACAGCGTGTCGTCGTCCTGGTCGCCGTAGATGGCGTCGGCGCCCTTGCCGCCGCGCAGGATGTCCTTGCCGGTGCCGCCGCGCAGGATGTTGTCCTCGGAGCCGCCGGTGATGGTGTCGTCGCCGGCGTCACCGTGGCATTCCTGCACGCAGTTGGTGATGGTGTCGTCGCCGTCACCGCCGTAGGCGCCGAAGCCCATGACACCGCCGCCGCCGTCGATCTGGTCGTCGCCGTCCTCGCCGTAGAACATCGGCGCCGCGTTGCCCTTGAGGACGTCGTTGCCGGCGCCACCGTGAATTCCGGCGTAGGCCGAGCTGTCGGCGTCGAGCTTGATGGTGTCGTCGCCGTCACCGAGGTCGACGTCGTAGTTGTCCGAGTCGTCGGAGTTCTGCGGGATGAGCACCGCGCACTGGGCGACGGTGTGATCGCCCGCGGTCGGGTAGGTGCACTCGTCCCAGTCCGCCGCTTCGGGATCGATGGTGATATCACCGTTGTCGCGGAAGGTGAGGACGTAGTATTCCTCGAATTCCCCACGGCTGACGATCTGCTCGGAGACCGACAGGTTGTTCTTCTGTCCCGCGGCGGCCTTGTACCAGAGCTCACCGTCCTCGTGGACGAGGGAGCCCGAGGTCGTCGCGGCCGCCTGGGCGGCGGGCGCCGCGAGAGCGGCTCCCCCCAAGGCGAGAGCGAGGGTGGCCGTAGCGGCCATGGTCCGGTACATGCGCATAGGGGTGTGGCCCTTCGTGCAATCAGTGCCGATCAAACCGGCGGAGAAAGCGCCGATACGCTCACCGGGCGCCGGCGATCGGCGATTTGGTGTTTCCGATCGCCCTGGTAGACCGAGATTGACGGCAAGCGGTTGCACCGGGAATCCCCTAGTTTCCCGCAGGCGCAGGTCATCCCCTTTTTCCAAGGTAGTTGCGCCATGAAAAGTTCCATCGCGGCAACCGCCTATTGTGAGCCGCTTAACTCTTTGTTCACCGAGTGGCCGTTGCGCCGGCCGAAGGCGGACCGGTGAGGTGGGCCCGGGCGTACTTACGGAAGGCCGTCACCAGGCGGCTGTTGTCGTCGGCGCGGGTGGCCAGCACCACATGACTCGGCTCGACCCCGTCCAGCGGGACGGTGGCGAGATCGGGGCGTAGGCCCTGGCCATAGGCGCCGGGTGCGATGGTCACGGCCTGCCCGGAGGCGATGAGTTCGAGCTTGTCCTCCACGCCCTCGGCGAGCGGGCCGTCGGGTGCGCGGCTGCCGTCGGGCCGGGGGTCGATGCGCCAGAAGGCGTTCCAGACCGGGTCGGCCCCCCGGATCAGGGGTTCATCGGCGATGTCGGCGACGGTGACCGACTCCTTCCCGGCCAACGGGTGGTCGAAGGGCACCACCAGCACCCGGGGCTCGTCGTAGAGGACCGTCACCTGCAGATCACCGGTCGGGAACGGTAGCCGGGTCACCGCCGCGTCCACCCGGTGGTCGAGCAGGGCGGCCCGAGCGTCGTTCCAGGTCAGGTGCAGGGTGCGGACGTCGGCGTCCGGGTTCCGGTGGCGCAGTTCGCGCACCGCCGGGGTGACGATGACGTTCATGATGTAGCCGATGGTGATCCGGCTCGGCTCGGCGACGGCCCGGGTGTGGGCCGCGGCCTGGGCGGCGGATCGCAGCAGCGCCTTGGCGCGGGACAGGAAGACCTCGCCGGCCTCGGTGAGCTTGCTGCCCTGCGGGGTGCGGTCGATCAGCCTGGCCCCCAGCTGTCGTTCGAGCTGACGGATCTGCCGGCTCAGGGACGGCTGGGTGATGTGGAGGGCCTCGGCGGCGCGGCGGAAGTGCCGGTATTCGGCGACGACGGTGAAATACCGCACCAGCCGAAGATCGAGATCCACCGGAGGCGGCGTGTCTGCCATGCCCTCACGCTAGCCGCGCCGACCCGCCGGACGCTACTGGGCAATCCCCTTGAGCTGTGGTGATGCCTGATTCGTATCTCCGGATACGGAACAGGCCTTGGACGCGGGTCCAGGGCCGTTCCTAGCGTGGCGTACGCATCCGCAGCAGTTTCCCCCCTTTTTTCTGTACCAGCGAGGAGAGACGTATGTCCGCACCCGTAGCGCTGATCACCGGTGGCACCAGTGGAATTGGCAAGGCCACCGCCGAATTGCTTCATCGTCGCGGATATCAGGTGGTCGTCACCGGGCAGAATCCCGACACCATCGCCGCAGCCGAGAAAGAATTCCCCGAAGGCGTGGTCGTGGTGCGCGCCGACGCCCGCTCACTGGCCGAGACCGACCGCGTCGTCGAGGAAATCCGTGAGCGCTTCGGCGGACTCGATGTCGTATTTCTCAATGCCGCCATCGTCCGCATGCTACCGATCGAAGCCGACGTATTCGACGAGGCCGCCTACGACGACCTTTTCGGCGTCAACGTCAAAGGCCAGTTCTTCACCCTCCAAAAGGCTCTCCCTCTGCTCCATGACGGAGGTTCCATCATCTTCAACGTAGGGATCGGCGCCACCAGGGGAATTCCCGGCGGGGCCGCTGTCAGCGCCGCCACCAAGGGAGCCCTGCTTTCCATGGTGCCGTCACTCGCCCTTGAACTCGCTCCCCGGCGCATTCGCGTCAACGCCGTCAGCCCCGGCCCGATCGACACCGGAATCTGGGCCAAACAGGGGATGCCGGCCGAAATGCTGGAAGAGGTCGCCAAGGCCACGGTCTCCCAGGTCCCCCTCGGGAGGTTCGGGACGAGCGAAGAGGTCGCCGAAGTCGTGGCGTTCCTGGCCTCGGACGCGGCCGGCTTCGTCACGGGGGAGAACCTCGTCGTGGGCGGGGGTGTGGGGATCAGGTCGTAGGGATGCGCCGTCCTGGGGAGCGCCGCACAGGCCCGGTCGCTCAGGGACGAGCCCGGCGTTCGCGGCCGAGCAGGTCGTTCACGGCCGTGCGGGTCAGAAGCGGTACGGCGTCGCGTACTCCGGCAGCAGGACGCGGGAGCCGGGGCTGGCCTCGCGGATCCGGGCGATGAACCCGTCCAGGTCGATCGTGGGATCGCGGTGGGCGCCCTCGTCCAGGGGGAGTTCGAAGTTGTCCCAGTGCACGGGGACCACGGTGGCGGGGTGGCCGAGCGCCTTCAGCAGGCGGGGGCGTAGCGGTGGGTGGCGGGGGTGCTGGGGGTGGCGATCATGGCCACGTCGGGGCGCAGACCGGCCGCGTCCCGTTCGCTGAAGTCGCTCGCTCCCATGAGGAAGGCCGAGAGCCCATCGGGCAGCGTCAGGTGGAAGGCGAGGGTGTCGCCTTCCGGGAGGTCGGAGACGGTCTGGGGGCGGGGCGGAGGGCCGGTGAGGGTGCCGGGGGCGAAGTAGCTGTAGGAGTCGTTACGGCTGTGGCGGCTGGAGACCGCCTCGACCACCAGGCCGTCGAAGTCCAGCACCTCACCGCCCCTGACCACGGCGATCCGGGCCTTGTCGACGCCGAGGGCCCGGAGCAGGTGGTACGTGGTCTCGGTGCCGACGATCCGCGCCTCCGGGGCGGCCGCGGCGATATAGGGGACGTCGTTGAGGTGGTCCCAGTGGCTGTGGCTGACCAGGATCAGCTCGGGGCTTCCCCTGTGGCGGTCGATCGTCGTGCCGTCCGTGGTCAGCGGCGTCTTCGGATTGAAGCTCTTCTTGAAGAGCCCGGTTTCGAAGCGGCTCAGATAGGGATCGAAGAGGATCGTCCGCCCGCCGCCGATGTCGATGCGCCAGCCGCTCGTACCGAGCCATTGGAAGGTCGCGTTCGAAGTCTTCGCGTCGGAGGGCCTGGGGGCGCTCGGTGCCGTCCCCGTGGCCGCCTGGGCGGCCGTGGGAAGGATGGCGGGTACGGCCGCGCCGGCCGCCGCTCCCCGGATCAGCAGACGGCGGTTGAAGCGCGATGCTCTGTTGGCGGTCATGGGCACAGCAGAGCAGCTCCCCCGGCCCACCGTCCAAGATCGTCGCGGCACCGCAGCCATATCCGGTTCCGTATCAGGCCAGGTCAGCGGCGTCTGAGCGCGTCCACCGCCAGCCGCGCCGCCCGCCCGATCGCCGCGTCCACCGCCGTACGTGCCGCCGCGGCCGAGGCCGTACGGGCGAACACGGCGACCGCGTACCGGCCGCCGTCCGGGTAGCGGACGACGCCCGCCTCGATATGCAGGCTCGGCAGCGTGCCCGTCTTCGCCGCGACCAGCACGTCATCGGGGAAGCCGGAGGCCAGCCGCCGGCGGAAGACCTGCCGGGACATCAACTCCCGTACCAGCGCGCATGCCGCCGGGGAACCTGCCCGGTCCCGCCAGATCAGGCCCAGCAGGGTGGTGATGTCGCGGGGTGTGCTGGAGGTGGTGTGCCGGGCGTCCAGGACGCGGAAGCGGCGCAGCCGCTCGAAGGTCAGCGTCGGATAGACGGCGGCGAACTCCGCCTCGTCCGTCGCGCCCGCGTCCTCGAACATCGACTCCAGCAGTTCCCGGGGCCCGCCGACGATCCGCGTGCGGTCCAGGCCGAGTTCGGCCGCCAGCAGCCGCACCGTATCGAGGCCGATCCGGCGCATCAGCGCGTCCGCCGCGGAGTTGTCGCTCACCGACAGGGCGAAGTACGCCAGGTCGCGCAGGGACATCTCGACATCGTCGGCACAGCCCGCGGTGCCCCAGCCGCCGAGGCGGTCGGGGGCGGTGATGACCACCCGTTCGCGGGGGTCGAGCTGTCCGGCGCCGGCCTGCCGGGCGAACTCGAGCACCAGCAGGATCTTGAACACGGACGCGATGACGACCTGGTCGTCCACGCCGAGGCCGAGCTGGCGCCCGGGTGCGTCGATGTCCACCGCGTGCAGCCGGCCCTCGGCGTCCGCCGCCGCGAACACCTCCGCGATCCGCTTCTCGATCAGCACCGGGTCCACCAGCACCGGGGCCCCTGATTCCCCCTTGTCCAACGCTCCCCCTCACCCCTCCGGCGTCGCATAGGGTCGGCCGGTGGATCTCATACGCCACCTGCGCCTGTTCATTGTCGTCGCGGAGGAGCTGCACTTCAGCCGCGCCGCCGATCTCCTCGGCATGGCACAGCCGCCGCTGAGCCAGTCCATCCGGCGGCTGGAGCGGGAGTTGGGGCTGGAGCTGTTCGACCGCTCGGCCCACCAGGTGCGGCTCACCGCCGCCGGTGCGCTGCTGCTGGAGGAGGCGCGCGAACTGCTCGCCCGCGAGGAGCGGCTGCGTACGGTCATGGCGCGGGTCCGCGACGGGGAGCTGGGCACGCTGCGGGCGGGCGTACCGCCGCAGACGCCCGCCCGGACACTGCACGCCCTGCTGTCGGCGTGCGCGGAGGAGTTCCCGGGGCTGCGGATCGACCTTCAGGAGGTGGACACGGCCGAGCAGGTGCGGCTGCTCGCCGCCGCCCGGCTCGACGTGGGGCTGGTGCACCACCCCGTGGCGGACGCCGACGATCTCGTGGTGGGACCGTCCGCCGGGGTCGAGTTGGGGGTCGTCCTGCCCCGTTCCTCGCCGTTGGCCCGCCTTTCCGAGGTGACGCTGGCGGACCTTACCGGCCATGAGCTGTTTCTCTTTCCCCGGGTCGCGGCGCCGGGGTGGTACGACCGGATTCTCGATATCTGCCGGGAGGGCGGTTTCACCCCGCCCGCGGTCCGTCATGCCCGTAATCCGGAATTCCTGCTGGGGCTGGTGACATCGGGACGCGGGGTGGCGTTCGACGACGGGCGGGTGGCGGGCAAGGAGCCGCGGGCCGCCTGGCGCCCGCTGGCCGGCCGGCCGCTGATGCTGTGGATGTCCGCCGTATGGCCTGCGCATTCGGGCCATCCGGCGGCAGCTCCGTTCGCCCGGATCGCCGCGGAGGTCATCGCGCGGGAGGACCCGCCCAACCGGCTGCTCACGCCTCCGGAGGAGACCGGCCGACCCCGACCCCGGCCGTGGTCGGTGGTCTTCGAGCCCGGCGCCGGTCCGGCGATACCGTGAGAAACCCTCCGCGGGAAAGCGCCACGAGAAAGCACACCAAGAAACTGATCGGGATTACAGCTCACCTTTCCTGGAGAACATTTCCGGAACCCATGGAGTTCTACCGGATCCGCCTGTCAAGATCTTCCCTCATGCCTTCCCCGTTTCACTCAGGAATATCAGGGATTCTCGTGCGGAAAATAAATGCGGCCGCCACCGTGGCCGTCGCGGTGCTGGCTCTGGCGCTGACCGGCTGCGGCAACGACGACGACAAGGGCGCCCAGTCGTCCGGCACTTCCGGCAAGGCCGCGGCCGCCCAGAAGGGCGACGGCTCGGAACGCGGCACCGCGCCCGCCACCCCCACCGGTGCGAGCCCCAGCCCGAGCCGTACGAAGCCCGCCGGGAAGCGCCCCAGCGCCAGCCCGAGCAGCCCCCGGGCCGCCCGCACCGCCGACAGCGTCACCCCGGCGCCCCGCCGCACGGCCCCGAAGACGCAGGCCCCCGCGCCGACCCGCGCGGGCGCCCCGGCGAGCGTGCAGGGCACGTGGTACTCCCAGGTGCGCGATCCGAACGGCAAGCCCCTCGTCATGACCGTGACCGGCGGCTCCTTGACCGTGGGGTACCAGGGCAAGTCCTGCCCCGGGACGATCAGCGCGAGCATGGCCGTCTCCATGACCTGCCAGGGCGAGACCATCTCCGGCGGCACCGCGGTGGTCAGCGGTGACGGCCAGAGCCTGACCATCAACTGGCCGCAGGGCAACCCCGACCGGTACGTCCGCCCCTAGGGCCGGTCGTCGGACAGCCGGGTTCAACTCCCGGTGTCTCAGGCCCCCGCCGCCTCGACTCCGCCGCCCCGCGCCTCCGTACGCCGCCGCTGCTCCTCGATCCGGTGCAGCACCGAGTCCAGATGCGTCTCGGAGGCGGCTCGGGCCGCCTCCGGGTCGCGGGCCTCGATCGCCCGCAGGATGGCCTGGTGCTCCTCGATCGTGGCGCGCCGGCGGGCGGCGGACAGCGAGGTCTCGCGCCGCCCCGGCTCACCGATCTCGTAGACCCGGTCCAGCAGCCGCAGCAGCAGGGGGTTGCGGGTGTACTGGGCGATGGCGCGGTGGAAGGTGCGGTCCAGGTCGGTGAACTCCCGCCGTGTGGGCTCCCGTCGCATCGCGTCCAGCAGGGCGTGTAGCTGAACGATGTCGGCGGGGGTGGCACGCCGGGCGGCCCGCGCGGTCACCGAGGGCTCGATACACGCGCGCACCTCCATGACCTGCAACAGCTCCGCCGTGGCGTCGAGCCCCGAGGCGAGGATGTCGCCGTGGGGGGTGGCCCCCGGGTCGAGTACGACCGTGCCGGAGCCCGGGCGCCGGGCGACCAGTCCACGGGAGGCGAGGGCGCGCAGCGCCTCGCGGACCGAGCCCCGCGAGACGCCGAGGCTCTCCGCCAGCTCCCGCTCCGGGGGGACGCGGGAACCGGGCGGCAGCTCTCCGCTCAGGATCAGCCGCTCCAGGCCGACGGCCAGGGCGTCCGGCCTCGACAGGGTGGAGTGCCGCAGTTGCCGCCAGTCCATCTCCTGGCTTTCCTCCGCCTTCTTCAGCTTTCCCGAGCTTTCCGAACTTCGCGAACCTTGCGAGCTTCCCGAACTTCCCGAGCTTCTCGAACGTCCCGGGCCTTTCCGGGCTTTCCCGAACCTTCCTGTGGCCTTTTCCGGTCCGGCCGGTGGTCGTCCAGAGTCTCATATCCGGCGGACCTCTCCCCCGGCATCGTCCCGGCCGCCGCCGCGAGGGGATTTAACCAGGTGGTGACAGGCGGGCAACCGGAGCCGCCGGGCCCGCCCACTATCGTCCGCTGAAAGCAATCTGGTCCGACCAATGGACCAACCGCCTGTCCCTGCGCCATCCTGGCCGCACCGCAGCGCGCGCTCTCCGTCCCCAGCAGTGAGGCATCCCGCCATGCGCCAAAGAACGAGCGGACCCAGCGACCGGCCCCCACCCACCCGCCACCGACCGCGCGCCGCGGCCCGCGCCGCCCGGGTGCTGTGCGTGCTGGTCGTCGCCGCCACCGCCGGCTGCGCCTCCCTGGCCTCCCCCACGGCCGAGGTGGGCGCCGACCGGATGACCGACCCCCGGCCCGTCCGCGACGGCGGAACGCTGGCCATCGCCCTCAAATCGGACCCGGACAAGCTGGACCCCTCCCTGGCCAGCACCGCCGTGGGCCGCACGGTGTTCGCCGCGATGTGCGAGAAGCTCTACGACGTCGACGCCCAGGACCGGTTCGTGCCGCAGCTCGCCGCCGCCCCGCCCACCACCAGCGACGGGGGCCGCACCGTCACCATCAAGCTGCGGCACGGCGTCCGGTTCGCCGACGGCACCCGGATGGACGCGAAAGCGGTCAAGACCTCCCTCGACCGTCACCGCACACTGCCCGGATCCGTCCGCGCCAGCGAGCTCAAGCCCGTCACCTCCGTACGGGCGGTCGGCGACGACACCGTACGGCTGCGGCTGAAGAAGCCGTACGTCCCGCTGCTCGCGCTGCTCGCCGACCGCGCGGGCATGGTGATGTCGCCGACGGCGCTGAAGCGTTACGGCAACGGCTTCGCGAGCCACCCCACCTGCGTCGGCCCGTTCCGCTACGCCGAGCGCGTGGTGGGCGACCGCATCGTGCTGGACAAGGACCCGAACTACTACGACGCCGACTCCGTCCATCTGCGGCGGGTGATCTACCGCACCATCACCGACGGCAACGTCCGGCTGGCGAATCTACAGTCCGGTGACATCCAGGTCGGCGACCAGATGGACCCGGTCCAGGTGGGCAGGGCGCTCACCGAGCCCGGGCTGCAGCTCTTCAACTCCCCCTCGCTGGGCTACTACGGGCTGACCCTCAACATCGGCAACACCAAGGGCGCCGGGGCGCCGCCGGGCCGGATCGACACCCCGATCGCACGGGATGTGCGGGTGCGCGAGGCGTTCGACCTCTCCCTGGACCGCGCCCTCATCAACACCATCGTCTTCCAGGACCGCTACCGGCCCACCTGCGGCCCGCTCCCCTCCGGCACCCCGTACGCCACCGGGGCCCGCTGCCCGGCCCGCGACCTGGCCAAGGCCAAACGGCTGCTCAAGGCCGCCAAGGTGGCCACCCCGGTCCGGGTGCGGCTGCAGATCAGCACCACCCCGGAGGACAACCGGCTGGGCCAGGTCGTCCAGGCCATGGCCAAGGAGGCGGGCTTCGCGGTGAGTCTGGCGCCGACCGAGTTCGCCACCGGCTTGGAGCACTCCCGCGCGGGCGACTTCCAGGCGGCGACGACCAACTGGTCCGGACGGCTCGACCCGGCGGGCAACATCGATGTGTTCGCCGGTACCGGCGGCGCCCAGAACTACGGCGGCCTCTCCGACCCCGCCATCGACCGGCTGATCGCCGAGGGCGGCGCCACCGCGGGCAAGGCCGCCCGCCAGAAGATCTACGCCCGGCTCGTCGAGCGCATCCGCGCCCAGCACACCGTGCTCTATCTGATCCAGCCCACCAACTACGTGTCCGTGACGAAGAAGGTCGCCGGGCTGAAGGTCTTCGGCGACGGGCTGATCCGCGTGAAGGACGCCGGATACGCGAAGGGAGGGAACTGATGTCCTATCCGATCCGCCGCGTCGGCGAATCGCTGATCACGCTCTTCCTGGTCAGCGTCGTGGTCTTCGCCGGTGTGCGGGCGCTGCCCGGCGATACCGCCACCGCGCTGGCCGGGGAGGAGCCCACGCCCGAGGCGATCGCCCAGATCCGGGCGAGCTACGGGCTGGACGACAACATCGTGGTGCAGTACGCGCGCTATGTGCGGCACGCCGCCACCGGCGATCTCGGCGTCTCCTCCCGCACCGGGCTGCCGGTCCTGGACTCGGTCCTGGAGGCGCTTCCCGTCACCCTCGAGCTGTCCGCCCTGGCTCTGCTGCTCGCGGTCGTCGTCGGCGTGGGCGCCGGGGTGGTGGCGGCGGTCCGGCGCGGCCGGCCCGAGGAGTGGCTGGTCAACGCGGTGGCGCTGCTGGGGCTTTCGGTGCCCGCCTTCTGGCTCGGCATCGTGCTCGTCCTCGCGTTCGCCATCGCCCTCCCGGTCCTCGCCGCCTCCGGTTTCGTGCCGTTCGGCGTGGACCCGATGGAGAACCTGCGCCATATGGTGCTTCCGGTGATCGTCCTCGGCTCCGGTCTGGCGGCGGTCGTGATGCGGCAGACGCGCGCGGCCATGCTGGGCTCGCTGTCCGCCGACTACGTCCGCACGGCGCGCGCCAAGGGGCTCTCCAGCCGTCAGGTGATCATGGGGCACGCCCTGCGCAACAGCCTGGTCACCGTGGTGACCGTGCTCGGGCTGCAGCTCGGGCACCTCATCTCGGGCGCGGTCGTCACCGAGCAGATCTTCGTCCTGCCGGGCTTCGGCAAGCTCACCATCGACGCGGTCTTCTCCCGCGACTACGCGATGGTGCAGGGCGTGGTGCTGTTCACCTCGGCCGCCTACATCCTCGTCAACCTCCTGGTCGACCTGGCCTATTCGGTGATCGACCCCCGTATCCGGCTCGGAGGTGCCCAGTGAGCGCCGCTGCTACCGCCCTTCCCGTCGCCGAGGAGCGGGAGCGGGCCCCGCTCGCGCCGCTGTCCCGGCTCCGGCTGCTGACCCGCAACAAGCTGGCCCTCACCGGTGCCGTGGCCGCCGCGATCCTGGTGCTGATCGCGGTGTTCGCACCGCTCATCGCGCCGTACGACCCGGCCCGGCCCGACTTCTCGGCCGCCCTCCACCAGCCGAGCTGGGCCCACTGGCTGGGCACCGACGACCTGGGCCGCGATCAGCTCTCCCGGGTCGTGTACGGGGTGCGGGCCTCGCTGCAGATCGGTCTGCTCGCGGTGGCGCTGGCCTTCGCGGCCGGAGTGCCGCTCGGGCTGATCGCGGGCTACTACGGGCGGTTCGCCGACTCCGTAGTCTCCCGGCTCACCGACACCCTGCTCGCCTTCCCCTTCCTGGTGCTGGCGGTGGGCCTGGCCACCATCCTCGGACCGTCGCTGCTCAACGCCACGATCGCGGTCGGCGTCTCCCAGATCCCCGCCGTCATCCGGATCACCCGGGCGGAGACGCTGCGGCTCAAGCACCTCGACTATGTGGCGGCGGCCGTTGCCAACGGCGGCGGGGACGGCACCGTGCTCTTCCACCACATCCTCCCCGGCGCCCTGTCCGCGCTGACCGTCCAGGCCACCGTGGGCATCCCCTCCGCGATCATCGGCGAGGCGCTGCTGAGCTTCCTCGGCCTCGGCATCCAGCCGCCGTCCGCCTCGCTCGGGGTGATGCTCTCCAGCGCCCAGGCGTATATCGCCGCCGCGCCCTGGATGGCGGTCTTCCCGGGGCTCGCGATCATCGCCGCCACGCTCGCGTTCAATCTGCTCGGGGACGGGCTGCGCGACATCCTCGACCCCCAGGGAGACAGCCGATGACCACGTCGGGAGAGAGCCCGATGACCGCGTCGGGAGAGAGCCGATGACCACTTCCGCGACCCCTGCCCTGAGCGTGCGGGACCTGTCCGTGGTCTTCCGCACCCCGACCCGCGTGGTCCACGCAGTGGACGGGCTGTCGTACGACATCGCCGCCGGTGAAGTGCTGGCCGTGGTCGGCGAGTCCGGCTGCGGCAAGTCCGTGACCTCCACCGCCGTGATGGGGCTGCTGCCGCCCACCGCGCGCGTCGGCGGCTCCATCCGGCTGGGCGGACGGGAGCTGATGGGGGCGGACGAGAAGGAGCTGCGGGACGTCCGCGGCCGGGAGATCGCGATGATCTTCCAGGAGCCGATGACCTCGCTGAACCCCGTCCTCACCATCGGCCGCCAGGTCGGCGAGGTCCTCCGGCGCCATCAGGGGCTCGACCGCCGCACGGCGCGCGAACGGGCCGTGGACCTGCTCGACCTCGTCGGCATCCCCGCCCCGCCCAGCGGTCCCGCGACTATCCGCACCAGCTCAGCGGCGGTATGCGGCAGCGGGTGATGATCGCCATCGCGATCGCCTGCGACCCCGCCGTGCTCATCGCCGACGAGCCCACCACCGCGCTGGACGTCACCGTGCAGGCGGGCATCCTGGAGGTGCTGCAGTCCCTGCGGGAGCGGCTGGGCACCGCCATCGTGCTGATCACCCACGATCTGGGCGTGGTCGCGGACATCGCGGACCGGGTGCTGGTGATGTACGCGGGGCGGGGCGTCGAACAGGCCCCGGTGGACGAGCTGTTCACCGCACCCCGCCATCCGTACACCCGCGGGCTGCTCGGCGCCGTGCCGGTCCCCGGCCGGAGGCGGGCGGCGGGCGAACGGGGGCGGCTCCAGGAGATCCCCGGACTGGTGCCGAGCCTCACCGAACAGCCCGACCGCTGCACCTTCCAGCCCCGCTGCTCCTCTGCCGATGAACGGTGCGGGGCGCAGCGGCCCGCGCTGCGGGCGCTGCGCGAGCGGCACGAGGCGGCGTGCTGGTATCCGGTGCCGGTCGATTCCGGGCGTCCGGACCGTCTCGACGGCACCGAGCAGCTCGAACGCTCCGAGCAGACAGAACGCTCCGAGCAGAACAAAGACACCGAGCAGACAGAACGCCCCGGGCAGACCGAAGGTACCGAGTGGACAGAACGCCCCGGGCAGACAGAACGCCCCGAAGAGCGCGCTGAACGCCCCGAACGCCCTGATCAGGAGGCTGCCTCATGACCGCCGCCGTCACGTCCGTGGAGGCGCCGCGGGACGACGCCGTGCTCGACATCAGCGGCCTCGTCCGCCACTTCACCGGCCCGGCCGGCACCGTCAAGGCGGTCGACGGGGTCAGCCTCAGCATCGGGCGGGGCGAGATCGTCGGCCTGGTCGGGGAGTCCGGCAGCGGCAAGTCCACGGTGGGGCGGTGCGCCGTACGGCTGGACCGGCCGACCGCGGGCAGCGTGACGATCAACGGCCGCGAGGTGACCCGGCTCTCGAAGCGGGCGCTGCGTCCACTGCGCAAGGACTTCCATCTGGTCTTCCAGGACCCGTCCTCCTCGCTCGACCCCCGGATGACCGTGGGCGCCATCGTCGCCCAGCCGCTGCGACTGCACCGCCTGGCCTCCGGCGACGCCCTGCGTGACCGGGTCGCCGCGCTGCTGGCCCAGGTGGGGCTGCGGCCCGAACTGGCGCGGCGGCGGCCCCATGAGCTCTCCGGCGGGCAGCGGCAGCGGGTCTCGATCGCCCGCGCGCTGTCGGTCGATCCACAGCTGCTGGTGGCCGACGAGCCGACGTCGGCGCTGGATGTCTCCGTCCAGGCATCCGTGCTCAATCTGCTGGCGGATCTGCAGCGGGAGCGGCGCTTCGGCTGTCTGTTCATCACCCATGACCTGGCCGCCGTCGAGTACCTCGCCGACCGGATCGCGGTGATGTATCTGGGGCAGTTGGTGGAACAGGCCCCGGCCGCCGAGCTGTTCGCCGACCCCAAGCATCCGTACACCCAGGCCCTGCTGTCCGCGGCGCCGGTGCCGGACCCGGCCGCGCAGCGGTCACGCGCCCGGATCGTGCTCAGCGGGGAGCTGCCCAGCCCGCTGGATCCGCCCCCGGGCTGCCGCTTCCACACCCGCTGTCCGCTCGCCGTCGACCGCTGCCGCACCGAGCCGCCCGCGCTGCGCGGACTTGCGGGCGGCGGGGGTCGGCAGGTCTCCTGCCATCTGGTGGCGGACGACGGAACGGCGCCGGACGCCTCGGCACCATGACCCATGCCCCTGCCCCATGCCCATGCCCCATAAGGACACCTCCGGCCCATGAGAACGCCCCGGCTCCCTAAGGGCGCCTGGCCCTCTGAGCCACCCCGGCCCCCTGAGGACACCTCAGCCTCCTCAGCCCCCTGAGCCCCGCCCGCGCACCCGCCCCCGTACGAGATCAGGAGCTCGCCGCATGTTCACCACCCGGCCCACCCTGCAGGGCACCCATGGCATGGTGTCCTCCACCCACTGGCTGGCCTCGCAGTCCGCCATGGCCGTCCTGGAGGACGGCGGCAACGCCTTCGACGCGGCCGTGGCCGCCGGGTTCGTCCTCCATGTGGTCGAGCCGCATCTGAACGGGCCCGCGGGTGAGGTGCCGATCATTCTCGCCCCGGCGGGCGGCGAACCCACCGTGCTGTGCGGCCAGGGCCCGGCCCCCGCCGGGGCCACCATCGACCACTACACCGCGCTCGGCCTCGACCTCGTCCCGGGCACCGGCCCGCTCGCGGCGGCGGTGCCCGGGGCGTTCGACGCCTGGATGGTGCTGCTGCGCGACCACGGGACGAAGCGGCTCGCCGAGGTGCTGCGGTACGCGATCGGCTACGCCGAGCACGGCCACCCCGCGGTCGAGCGGATCGGGGAGACGGTCGAGGCGGTGCGGGAACTGTTCGAGACCGAGTGGACGACCTCGGCCGAGCTGTATCTGCCGGACGGGGAGTCCCCCGCCGCCGGGCGGCTGCTCACCAACCCCGCGCTGGCCGCCACCTGGCGGCGGCTGATCACCGAGGCGGAGGCGGCCGGGGCGGGGCGCGAGGCACAGATCGAGGCGGCCCGCCGGGTCTGGCGCGAGGGCTTCATCGCGCAGGAGCTGGCGGACGCGGCGGCCCGGCCCGCGATGGACTCGTCCGGGCAGCGCCACGCCGGGACGCTCACCGGGGACGACCTGGCCGCCTTCGAGGCCACGTACGAGGCGCCGGTCAGTTACTCCTGGAACGGCTGGACCGTGTGCAAGGCCGGGCCCTGGAGCCAGGGGCCGGTGCTGCTGCAGCAACTCGCCCTGCTGCCGGACGGGCTGACCGCGGACGACCTGGGCACGCCCGACTTCCTGCACACCCTGATCGAGGGCGGCAAGCTGGCCATGGCCGACCGGGAGGCGTGGTACGGGGACGCCGCCGACGTGCCGCTGGCGGAGCTGCTCTCCCGTCCGTACAACGACGAGCGGCGGAAGCTGATCGGCGAGGCGGCCTCGTACGAGCTGCGCCCCGGGCAACCCGGGGGCCGTACGCCGCGGCTGAGCAAGCAGGCGCTGGCCGCCGTGGCCCGCGCGGCCTCCGGGGCGGCCGGACCGGCCGCCGGGCCCGGCGGCGGGGAGCCGACGGTCGGCGGTCCGGACCTGGGGCCGGCCCTCGGCGGACCGGCGGCCGGGGGACCGGCTCCGGGCGAACGGGCCGACGGCGAACCGGCCGTCGGGCCGGACGGGGTGACGCGGGGCGACACCTGCCATCTCGACGTCGTGGACCGCTGGGGCAACATGGTCGCGGCCACGCCCAGCGGCGGCTGGCTGCAGTCCAACCCCGTCATCCCCGCGCTGGGCTTCCCGCTCGGCACCCGGCTCCAGATGACCTGGCTGGACCCGGACTGCCCAGCTCCCTCACCCCCGGCCGCCGCCCACGCACCACGCTCACCCCCTCGCTCGCACTGCGCGGCGACACCCCCGTCATGGCCTTCGGAACGCCGGGCGGCGATCAGCAGGACCAGTGGAGCACGCACTTCTTCCTCACGGTCGCGCTGCGGGCCCCGGTGCGCTCCGGACTGGATCTGCAGGGCGCCATCGACGCCCCCAACTGGCACCAGGAGTCCTTCCCCGGCTCCTTCCACCCGCGGGCGATGACGGCGGGACGGGTGGTCGTTGAGTCCCGGATCGACGAGCCCGCCGTCGCGGAGCTGCGCCGCCGCGGCCACGACGTGGTGGTCGGCGAGCCCTGGTCGGAGGGACGGCTGTGCGCGGTCGCCCGCGACCCCGAGACGGGCGTCCTGCTGGCCGCCGCCAATCCGCGGGGCGCGCAGGGATACGCGGTGGGGAGGTGACCGCGGTGGGGAGGTGACGGCGGTGGGGTGGTGACGGCGGTGGGGAGGCGTGCGCGCCAGGTGGTGTCCGACGGACCGTGACGCCTGCGGCGGGCCGCGCCCCTCCCCGCCCTTCCCACAACCGGGGCTCCGCTCCAGCCCCCGGGGTCCAGGGGGCGAACCCCTGCCACGCGGCGGAGCCGCATATCGATGCCGCGGGAAGGGGCGAGGGGAGGGGAGCCCGCCCGGCCCTCTGCCGCGGCGGCGCCCCCACCGCGATCAGCCCGCCGGTGCAGGTGTACGGCGACGATGGCCGACTCGTCGGCCCGCGTGGTCCGCCGGGCGGCGTACGCGCTAGCGGGCGTACCCGCCAGGGTCGGCGGCCCGCAGCTTCTCGGCGCGCGCCAGCGGGTCGTAGCCGGAGTCCACGCCCTCGACCAGGACCACGACGCCCTCGATGTGGTCGGTGCGCAGCCGCAGGATGTCCTGATAGGCGGGCGACGCGTACCACTCGCGGGCGTCCGCCATCCCGCCCGGGAACTCGATCAGCACCACACTGCCCGGCCACTCCCCCTCGACCACCTCCAGCTCGCCGCCGTGGATGCGGAAGCGGCCGTGGAAGGGGTCGAGGGTGGCCTGGATCCGCTCCAGGTACTCGATGATGTCGGGGTGCGGACTGCGGCCGTGCAGATGCGCGAGCGCGTAGGCGGCGGGCATGGCTCCTCCAAGTGCTCCGGCAGGTGCTCCGGACTGATCGGCGGTCGGGTCCGGTCCGGCGTCTGCGGCGGACACGGATCAGCCTGCCGCGCCACGCCCGAGGCGTCGATTACCCCTGAGGTCATGGCGGGGGCGCCGGATGCGGTGGCCGGCCGGGCCCCGGGCCTCAGTCGAGGATGCCCAGGTCCTCCCGCATGATCCGACGCATCGTCGCCAGCCGGGGCTCGGCCTCCTTCAACTCCAGCAGCGCGCCCGCCGCCGTCTCGCCGTCGCGCTGCAGGCCCCGGTCGATCCGTTTGGCCTGCGCGTCGATCCCGGCGAGCACCGTGTTGAGCGCGCGGGACGCCTCCAGGACCCGCTCGGGGACGATCATCTGCGCCTCGGCGTAACGGTCGCGGTAGTCGCGGCGGGCCTCCTCCAGCCGGACGCGGTCCTCGTCCGTGTACACGTCGTCGCGGATCCGGTGCAGCGCGTCCTTGAGGAGGGTGTGGAACTGCCGGGAGGCGCGGTTCATCGCGGTGTAGGCGGTCCGGCGTTCCTCGAAGCGGCGCCGCCGGTCCTCCGTACGCGCGTCCTCCTCTCGTTGACGTGCCGTCATGCGCTGCTGGAGAAGGGGCGCGAAGAGGGTGCCGAGGATGCCGACGACGGCGGTGATCATGGCGGCTATGACAGTGGACACCGGCCGAGCCTAGCCGCGCCCCTTCCCCTGGCCGCCGCCGATTCGGCAGACCGGTCCGAGCCCCTTCGGGAACCCAGGCGATCGGAACTAATGTGCTGTTTCATGCCCGCCTCGCCCTCCGACGTGCGCGCCGACCGCGCCGATAACGTTCTCGCCCTCGCCCGGCTGGCCTCCCGGCGCGGGGCGGTCCAGGACATGCTCGGCTGGCTGACCCGGCGTGCCGGGGGCCCGGCCGTGCTGGTCGGGGACACGGGCCGGGTGCTGGCCGGGCCGGGTGGGGAGCATGACCCGGCGGTGGCGCGGCCGGCCGCCGACGCGGCCGTCGAACTGCACCGGCGCGGGGCGCCGTCCGCCGTGCTGGGCGGGGGCGAGGGGCCTCCGGTGCATCTGATCGCGCTCGACACCGACCCGAGCACGTATCTGGCCGTCATCGGGCCGGACGATCCGCACTGCGGAATGCTGCTCGCCGACGCCGCGCGCACCCTCGCCCTGTGCTGGCGGCTGGAGCAGGCCGAACGGGCGCGGCGGCGGATCGAGTCGGCCGAGGAGCACAGCCGGGAGGCGGTGCTGCATCTGCTGATGGTGGGCAGCGTGCCCGCCGCGCAGCGGATCGCCGGGGCGCTGCGGCCGGCGCTGCCCGCGGTGGTCCAGATGTATGTGATCGAGTGTCCGCACCCCGGCGGCGCGAGATCGCCCGGCGGATCGACCGCGAGGCCGGCGGCGCGGCGTGGATCGTGCCGTGCCCGGTACGCCCGAACCACGTCCTCGCGCTCGTACCGCCGAAGACGACGGGCCCGGCCGCCGAGGTGAGCGACGACCCTCACCCCCCACTCCCCGCATCGCTGGACCTGCTGATCGTCCGCCTGGTGCCCGAGTGCCGGGTCGGGGTGAGCGCGGCGGTCGCGCTGCGGGACACGCCGACCGCCTATGAGCAGGCCATCCACGCGCTTGCGGTGGCCCGTAACGCGCCCGAGCGCCGCGCCGGTTTCGGCGGCGACGTGGATGTGACCGTACTGGCGGGCCCGGAGGGGTATCTGTGGGCGAGCGAACTCCTGGCGCCCTGCCTGCGCTACGCCCCGGCCCGCCGCGCCGACCCCGGCCCGCAGGAGCTGCTGGGCACGCTCGGGTCCTGGCTCAGCTTCGGTGGAGCGGCCAGCCGTCATCTGAAGATCCATCGCAATACGCTCGCCGCGCGGATGCGCCATCTCGATGAGCTGCTGGGCGTGGAGGTCAGCCGCAGCCTGGCCGCGCAGTCGGCGGCCTGGCTCGCCCTGCGGCTGCACACCGCGCCCCAGGCCGCGGCGGCCCGCGCCCAGGCCCCGCCGGGGCCCACCGCCACGCTGGACACGGTGCTGGGCACACCCGCCGCCGGGGCCTGGGCCCGGGCCCAGCTACGCCCCCTGGAACAGGCCAGGCCCGCGGCCGGTCTGGAGACCGTACGCACCTGGCTGCGCGCCGACGCCCGCCTGCCCGCGGCAGCCGCCGCCCTCGGCATCTCGCTACCGGGCGCGCGCAAGCGCCTGACCAGGGCAGAGGACGTGCTGGGCCGATCCCTCCTGACCGCGCCGAGCGCGAAGTACGAACTGTGGCTGGCGATGCGGGCACTGGGCTCGCTCTGAGCCGGGACACCGCGATTCATACCGGTGCGCTCACCGTTCACGGCCGTACTCACTGTTCACCAGAGCACTCACCGTTCGAACGGGAACCACCGCGCACCCTCACTGTGCACATCGTTCCTCGCCACCGCTGCCGCGCCCGCCTAATGTCCTGAACTGGCCCAGCCCGCCGGGCCTCACGATCCGGGGCCGGCCGCCGCGCGACGACGGGGGTGTTGCGCGCGGCCCGCCCCTGTCCCCGCCCGGCACCGGCCGACCCATGCGAGTGAACCATCCCGGCAATAAAAGCATGCGCTTCTACAAGCGACTGCTTATACTCCCGTGACGTGGTCAATCAACATCCATGACGAGGTGGCCGATTGGTTCCTCGCCCTATGTGCTCACGATCCGCATTCCGCCGACTCGGTGGAGCAGGCCATCGAGCTGCTGGCCGAGATAGGACCGAGCCTCGGCCGTCCTATGGCCGACGTGATTCACAGCAGCTCGATGAAGAACCTCAAGGAGTTACGCCCGGGCTCGGGGGGCCGGACCGAAATCCGCATCCTCTTCGTCTTCGACCCCGACCGGGAGTGCATCCTCCTCGTGGCGGGCGACAAGGCGGGTAATTGGCGACGCTGGTACGACACCGCCGTTCCACTCGCCGAGGAGCGCTACCGGCAGTACCTCGACCACAAGGAGAAGGCGGCGGAATGAACGGTTTCACCTCGTGGGACGAGGTCAAGAGGAGCGCCGAGCGCGTCCGTCGCGACGCCCACCCCGAAGTGGGCGAGGCCGAGTGGGCGGCACGCAAGGAGGCGGCACGTCTGCAGCAGGAGGCCCACCTCTTGGGCCATCACCTGCAGCGACTGCGGAGGGCGCGGGGGCTCACCCAGCAGCAGGCCGCCGTCCAGCTCGGCATCACCCAGGCCCGCGTCTCCCAGCTGGAGCAGGGCAAGGCGGTGGACCTCACGGCGATGCGCGCCTATGCGCAGGCCCTGGGCGCCCGGCTGACGCTGGTGCTCGAAGTCGACGATCAACAGATCCGCATCGCCTGAGCGCGATCGTGCCCCGGGCCGCGCGGCCCGCCCCTGTCCCCGCCCGGCACCGGGCCATGGGCACCGGCACCAGGCGGGCCACGGTCGCTGTCAGGGCCCCACGATCGTCGTCACGCCCCCAGGATCGTCGTCAGGAACTCTCCCGTCCATGCCAGCAGCTCCCGCCCCACCAGCGGCTTTCCGCCGATGCGGGCGGTCGAGGGGCGGGGGACCAGGACCTGCTTGGTGGCCGGTTTGATCACCGAGCGCTGGTAGAGCCGCTTGAGGCGCAGCTCCTGGGATTCGCGGAGTTCCACCGGGGAGAAGCGGATGTTGGAGCCCTGGAGGGTGATGTCCGTGACGCCGCAGGCGCGGGCCAGCAGGCGCAGGCCCGCGACCAGGAGGAGGTTCTCCACCGGTTCGGGGAGCTTGCCGTAGCGGTCGGTGAGCTCCTCGCGGACGGCGCGGATGTCGTCCTCGCTGGTGGCGGAGGCGATGGCGCGGTACGCCTGGAGGCGCAGGCGCTCGCCGGGGGCGTAGTCGTGCGGGACGTGCGCGTCGACCGGCAGCTCGATCTTGACCTCCAGCGGCGCTTCCTCGGCCTCGCCGTCGCGCTCCTCGATCGAGGCCCGGTAGTCGGCGACGGCCTCGCCGACCATCCGGACGTAGAGGTCGAAGCCGACGCCCGCGATATGGCCGGACTGCTCGCCGCCGAGCAGATTGCCCGCGCCGCGGATCTCCAGGTCCTTCATCGCCACATACATGCCCGCGCCCATCTCGGTGTGCTGGGCGATCGTGGCCAGCCGCTCATGGGCGGTCTCGGTGAGCGGCTTCTCGGGCGGGTAGAGGAAGTACGCGTAACCGCGGTCGCGGCCGCGGCCGACCCGGCCGCGGAGCTGGTGGAGCTGGGAGAGACCGAAGTTGTCACCGCGCTCGACGATCAGGGTGTTGGCGTTGGAGATGTCGATACCGGACTCGACGATCGTCGTGGAGACCAGCACATCGAACTTCTTCTCCCAGAAGTCGACCACGACCTGCTCCAGGGCGGTCTCCGACATCTGGCCGTGGGCGATGGCGATCCGCGCCTCGGGGACGATCTCGCGCAGCTTCGCCGCGGCCCGGTCGATGGACTCCACCCGGTTGTGGATGTAGAAGACCTGGCCCTCGCGGAGCAGCTCACGGCGGATCGCCGCGCCGATCTGCTTCTGCTCGTACGGCCCGACGAAGGTCAGCACCGGGTGGCGCTCCTCCGGCGGGGTGGTGATCGTGGACATCTCGCGGATGCCGGTGACCGCCATCTCCAGGGTGCGCGGGATGGGGGTGGCGGACATGGTCAGCACATCCACATTGGCGCGGAGCTTCTTGAGCTGCTCCTTGTGCTCGACGCCGAAGCGCTGCTCCTCGTCCACGATGACCAGGCCCAGGTCCTTGAACTTGGTCTCGGAGGAGAAGAGCCGGTGGGTGCCGATGACGATGTCGACCGCGCCGTCCTTCAGCCCCTCCAGCACCGCCTTGGCCTCGGTGTCGGTCTGGAAGCGGGAGAGCGCCCTGACATTGACGGGGAACTGGCCGTAGCGCTCGCCGAAGGTGCCGAAGTGCTGCTGCACCAGCAGGGTCGTGGGCACCAGCACCGCAACCTGCTTGCCGTCCTGGACCGCCTTGAAGGCGGCGCGGACCGCGATCTCGGTCTTGCCGTAGCCGACGTCGCCGCAGATCAGCCGGTCCATCGGAACCGACTTCTCCATGTCCTCCTTGACCTCGGCGATGGTGGTGAGCTGATCGGGGGTCTCCGCGTACGGGAAGGCGTCCTCCAGCTCGCGCTGCCAGGGGGTGTCGGCGCCGAAGGCATGGCCGGGCGCCGCCATCCGGGCGGAGTAGAGCTTGATCAGGTCGGCGGCGATCTCCTTGACGGCCTTCTTGGCGCGGGCCTTGGTCTTGGTCCAGTCGGCCCCGCCGAGCCGGTGCAGGGTCGGCGCCTCCCCGCCCACGTACTTGGTGACCTGCTCGAGTTGGTCGGTGGGGACGAAGAGCCGGTCGCCGGGCTGGCCGCGCTTGGCCGGGGCGTACTCCACCACCAGATACTCACGGGTGGCGCCCTGGACGGTGCGCTGCACCATCTCGATGTAACGGCCCACGCCATGCTGCTCGTGGACGATGAAGTCGCCCGCTTCGAGGGTGAGCGGATCGATGGTCTTACGGCGGCGCGCGGGCATCCGCGCCCCGTCCTTGCCCGCGGCCTTCTGCCCGGACAGATCCGTCTCGGTCAGCACGGCCAGCTTCAGGGCCGGGTCGACGAAGCCGTAGTCGATCGAACCGCAGGACACATGCACCACGGACGGCTTGATCTCGGTGAGGTCGCCGTCCAGCCGGGCCGCGATCCCCTCGCCGCCGAGCACCTCGACGGTGCGGGAGGCGGGGCCGTGGCCCTCGGTCACATAGACCATGCGCCAGCCGTCGGCGAGCCAGCCCTTGGTGTCGGCCAGCGCCCGGGCGGTGTCGCCGCGGTAGCTCTCGGTGGCGTGCATGCCCAGCTTGACGGTGTCCCCCGCCGCGTCAGCGGCAAGTGTCTGCGTCAGCTCCTCGTCGGCCGCGAACGGGCTCACCGACCACCACATCATGCCCAGGTCACGGGCCCGGTCGCGGACGTCCGCGATGCCCCACAGGGAGGCCGCGCCGACGTCGATCGGGGCCTCGCCTCCCCCGGCCGTGGCCGCCCAGGACGCCTGCAGGAACTCCTGGCTGGTGGCCACCAGGTCGGCCGCCCGGGTGCGCACCCGCTCCGGGTCGCAGACGACCGTCATGCTGCCCTTCGGGAGGACGTCCAGCAGCAGCTCCATCTCGTCCACCAGGACGGGGGCCAGGGACTCCATGCCCTCGACCGCGATCCCCTCGGCGATCTTGCCGAGCAGCTCACCCAGCTCGGGATGGGCCTCGGCGAGGGCCGCGGCCCGCTCCCGCACCTGGTCGGTCAGCAGCAGCTCCCGGCAGGGCGGGGCCCACAGGCCGTGCTCGGCGACCTCCAGGGAGCGCTGGTCGGCCACCTTGAAGTAGCGGATCTCCTCGACGTCGTCGCCCCAGAACTCGATCCGGAGCGGATGCTCCTCGGTCGGCGGGAAGACGTCCAGGATGCCGCCGCGCACCGCGAACTCGCCGCGCTTCTCCACCAGCTCCACCCGGGAGTACGCGGCGGCCGCGAGCCCGTCCACGATCTCCTCCAGATCGGCGGTCTCCCCGGCCCGCAGGCTCACCGGCTCCAGGTCCCCCAACCCCTTGACCTGCGGCTGCAGCACGGATCGCACGGGCGCGACGACGACCGAGACCGGACCCGCCGTCGGATCGTCCTGGTGCGGATGGGCCAGCCTGCGCAGCACCGCGAGGCGCCGCCCGACCGTGTCCGAGCGCGGGGAGAGCCGCTCATGCGGCAGCGTCTCCCAGGACGGGTACTCCACCACTGTGTTTTCGAGTCCTGGCGGCATCAGCGAGCGCAGCGCGGCCGCCAGATCCTCCGCCTCCCGGCCGGTGGCGGTCACCGCGAGCACGGGACGGCCCGCGGAGCGCGCCAGCGCGGCGATGGCGAACGGGCGGGCGGCCGGCGGGCCGACCAGATCGACGTGGGGACGATTGCCGTCGGCGGCACCGCGCACCGCCTCGGCGAGCGCGGGGTCCCTAACGACGACGTCGAGCAGACCGGTGAGGCTCATAAAGGGGTATTCCATCCCGGAGGCGGACAACGCGAACGGCCCGACACGTGTCACGGGCCGGGGGTCTTCCAGAGTACGGCCACCCGACGACAACTACGCCGGGTCGGCTCGCAGCCCCCGCCCGGTGCGTCCCGAACCGGGCGGGCGCCGGGCGGGCGTATGGCCCCCCACGTCCGGCCCATCACGGCAGGCGGCCGGACACGCCCTGTGAGCACACTGATACACATGGCAGAGCGAGAATCGCGCCCCACGGCCACCAAGACGAGCCCCGGGTCCCGGCCACCCCGGCCGGCCGAGGCCGCCCGGCAGGCATGCGACCAGCTCGCCTCACTGATCGTCCACGAGCCCGAGGGCGTCAGCGGGGTGACCCGTCACGAGGACGGCTGGGTCGTCAGCGTGGACGTCCTCGAGGTCGCCCGGATCCCCGACACCACCAGCCTGCTGGCCACGTACGAGGTGCGCGTCGACGAGCGGGGCGAACTCCAGGAATACCGGAGGGTCCGCCGCTACCGGCGCGGTGCGGCCGACGACTGCTGAGACGACAGCCGAAAGGACGCCCCGAGATGCCCACTGGCACGTACACGGAAGAGGTCGTCTGCGTCCAGCGGACCGGCACCCTCTATGACGCCCTGGAGCTCATCCTCGACCGGGGCATGGTGATCGACATCTTCATCCGGGTCTCCCTCGTCGGCATCGAGATCCTGAAGATCGACGCCCGCATCGTGGTCGCCAGCGTGGACACCTATCTGCGCTTCGCCGAAGCCTGCAACCGCGTGGACCTCGAATTCGACCGCAGCAAGACCGTGCCCGAACTGCTGGGCGGGATGTCGGGCGGTGGCAGCCCGGCCGGGCGGGTGGCCGCGGGCGTCGGCAAGAAGAAGGCCAAGAAGGCGGTGGAAGGCGTGGGGGAGAAGGTCAAGCGGGCCGTCGGGGCCGATGACGACGAGGAGGACGAGGAGCGAGAGGAGCCGGAGGAGCAGGAGAGCCGCCCCCGGCGGCGCACCGCCGCCACCGGCGCCCGCTCCCGCCGCCGCCCCGCTCCTTCCGAGGAGGACTGACCGATGAATCCGAGGAGGACTGATCCGTGAATCCGAGGAGGACTGATCCATGACCGCGCCCCGGAGCGTGTACGTCTACGGCGTCGTCCGCGCCTCCCACGCGGTGCCGCCCGGCCGCACCGGAGTGGGCGAGCGGCCCGTCCCGGTCCGTACCCTCCGGGCCGGAGCGCTGGCCGCGGTGATCAGCGACGCTCCCGCCCGGCTGCGCGCCAAGCGGCGCGACCTCCTCGCCCACCAGGACCTCGCCCTGACGCTGGCGGCGGACGGGCCGGTGCTGCCGATGCGCTTCGGGATGATCGCCCCCGACGAGGAGTCGGTGCGCCAGCAGTTGCTGTCGTCCCAGAACGACTGCCTGGCCGCGCTCGAACGCGTCGACGGCCGGGTCGAGATGAACCTCAAGGCGCTGCCCACCGAGGCCGACCTGAGTTCGCTGGTACGGGAGGACCCCGAGGTGAGCCGGTTGCGCACCGCCGCCCGCAGGGCCCCGGGGTACGAGGCCAGCGTGCGGCTCGGTGAGGCCGTGGCGCGCGGGTTGGGGCGCAGGGCGGCCGCCGCCGCGGCCGCGGTGCTCGCGGAGCTCTCCGCCGTGGCGGACGCCAAGGTGCACGGCCCGGAGGTCGAGGGATGCGTGCTCAACGTCTCCTTCCTGCTGGACCGGCGCGAGGAGCGGCGGTTCCACGGCGTGGTGGAGCGCTTCGCGGCCGGCCACCGCGACCGGGTCGAGCTGCGGCTCACCGGACCGCTGCCCTGCTACAGCTTCGCGGAAGGCCGGGCCTGACATGGGGGTGCTGAGCCAGGTCGTCCTCTTCCCGCTGGCACCGGTGCGGGGAGTGGTGTGGATCGCGGAGCGCGTGCGGGACCTCGCGGAGGAGGAGCTGTGCCATCCGTCGGTGCTGCGCGCCCGGCTGGCCGCGCTGAACGAGGCCCTGGAGTCGGGGGCGATCGGCCCCGAGGAGTTCGACCGGGAGGAGGATCGGCTGCTGGATCTGCTGGAGCGCTCGGACGGCCGAAGCCCGGGAGGAAGGGCGAGGGTGAGCCGCCATGACTGACCGCGATCTGGTGTACCCCCCTTCCGTGACCGCCGACCGGCACCCCTCCGACCTCGCCGAGATCCTCGAACGCGTCCTGGACAAGGGCATCGTGATCGCCGGAGACATCAAGATCGACCTGCTGGACATCGAACTGCTCACCATCCGGCTGCGGTTGTTCATCTCCTCCGTGGACACCGCTCGCAAGGCCGGAATCGACTGGTGGGAAACCGATCCCGCCCTCTCCTCGCGCGCCGCGAAGGACGCCCTGGCCCAGGAGAACGCGGAACTGCGCGAACGGCTCCACGCCCTGGAATCGCGGGTGGATTCCGATGAGCGGCTCAGCGCGGTCGGCGCCACGGTCGCAGAGGAGGGCGCGGACAGATGACCCCGCCCGAGGCCTCCACCCTCACCTACGCCTTCGCGGTCTGCCACGGCGGCGCCCTCACGGCGTTGGCCGCGCTCCCCGGGCTCGACACCGGCGCCTCCGTACGTACGCTCACGGCGGGCCCGCTCACCGCCGTGGTCCAGGACGTGCCCGCGGCCGGGTTCGGCGAGGAGGCGCTGCGGCGGCGGCTGTCCGACCGCGATGAGCTGGAACGCTGCGCCCGCGCCCACCACACGGTGATCACGGCGGCGGCGGCGCTGGCCCCCACCGTTCCGCTGCCGCTGGCCACCCTCTATCTCGACGACGACCGGGCCCGCGAGGCGCTGGGCGAGCGGGAGACGTCCCTCCTGACCGCGCTGGACCGGATCGCGGGCCGGGCCGAATGGGGCGTCAAGGTCTACGCCCCGGCGGGACCGCCGCCGCCCGCCCCGGAAGCCGCCCCGGCGGACGGTCCGGCCAGCGGCCGCGCCTATCTGGACCGCGTCCGCACCCGGCAGCGGAGTCGCGAACAGCACCACACCCAGACGCTGCGGGCCGCCGAGCGGGTGGACACCGCCGTGCGGAGCCTCGCCGTCGCCGCGCGCCGGCTGCGCCCGCACGGCGTCGAGGTGACCGGGAAGCACCGTACCCATGTGCTGAACGCGGCCTACCTCCTCGACCTGGGCCGGGAGCGCGAACTACGCGCCGCCCTCGCGTCGTTGCGCCGCGACGAGACGGACATCCAGATCGAACTCTCCGGGCCGTGGGCGCCCTACTCCTTCGCCGACGGAGGGATCGCCGACGGGGGACTCACCGACGGAGGGACCGCCGACGAGAGACGCACCAGCGGAAGGACGCCCTCATGACCAGGGCCGCCTGGGACGCCGCCCCGGCGAAAGCGGCATGGGAAGCGGCCCCCGCCGACATCGCCCGCAAAGAGGCCCCGGCCTGGGGAACCACCCCCGCCGAGGCCCTTGGACCGCTCGGCGTCCCCCTCGTGGACCTCCTGGACCGGGTGCTCGCCACCGGTGTCGTCGTCACCGGCGACCTCGTCATCGCGATCGCCGAGGTCCCCCTCGTCCGCCTCTCCCTGCACGCCCTGCTCTCCTCGGTCAACGAGCGGGTCCCGGCCCCCTGGACCGACAGCGGCCCGCTATGAGCCCCTTGACGCCCCCGTCCCCCACCCGCCTCGACATCGACCGCGACTCGGTCGGCCGCGACCTGGCGGCCCTCGTGCTGACCGTCGTCGAACTCCTCCGCCAGCTGATGGAACGCCAGGCCATCCGCCGCATCGACGCGGGCGGCCTCACCGACGGCCAGGTCGAGCACATCGGCACCACGCTGATGCTGCTCGACCAGCGCATGGCGGAGCTGTGTGACCAGCACGGACTGACACCGGAGGACCTCAACCTGGACCTCGGTCCCCTCGGCACCCTGCTTCCCCGCGACTGATGCGGACTCAGCCGCCGAGGGCTTCCGCCATGCGGTCGAGGTCGGCGAGGAGGGCGGCCAGGCGGCGTTGCGGGAGGGCGTCGACCATCGTCCGTTCGATGGCGTAGACGGCGGACCGGGCCGCGTCGAGCCGTTCGCGGCCGGCCTCGGTGAGGTGGGCGGGGAGGGCGCGGCCGTGGTCGGTGGTGGCGGGCCGGGAGATCAGGTCCGCGTCCTGGAGGCCGCGCAGGACGACGTTCATGGACTGCCGGGTGACGAAGGTGCCCCGGGCGAGTTCGGCGTTGGACAGGCCGGGCCGCTGGTCGAGGAGTTCCAGGCAGGCGTACTGCGGCACCGTCAGACCGCGTTCGCGCAGCGCCTTGTCCATGGCGCCGCGCAGCGCCGCGGCGGCGCGCTTGAGGCGGTATCCCACATGTTCGGTGACGTCGTGAGCGGGGTGCGGCGGGGCCACGGGAGTCCGGTCTTCCATGTCAGGATTTTGACATAGGGGGGAGGCGTGCGTACAGTCCGGGAATGTCAAAATCCTGACATCAACACCTGGGGAGGACCCATGACCGCCACCCTTGACGGCCCCGACTTCATCGCCCTGCAGGTACGCGATGTCGAGGCGGCGGCCGCCTTCTGCGAAAAGCACCTCGGACTGCGGCGGGCCCCGGCATCGCCTCCCGGCGCCGTGGTGTTCACCACCCAGCCGATCGCGTTCGCCGTCCGCGAGCCGCTGCCGGGCGTGGACCTCGACGACGTCGCACGGCCCGGTCTCGGCGTGGCCCTGTGGTTCCGCACCACGGACGCCCAGGCGCTGCACGACCAGCTCGCCGACGCCGGGGTGCCGATCGTCGCCCCGCCGCAGGACAGCCCCTTCGGCCTCACGTTCACTTTCATCGGCCCCGAGGGCTACGCCATCACCGCGCACGGAGGCTGATCGTGACCGCCGTCTCCCTCACCCCGGCCGGTCCCTTCTCGCTGGCGGCGAGCGTCCGCTTCTTGGAGGGCTTCACCCCCGCGAACTATTCGGGCACGGCGGACGAGGTGCTCCGCCTGGCCTTTCCCGCCGACGACGGCCACGCGACGGTGGCGGCCGCGGTGCGGCAGGAGGAGACGGCGGACGGTGAAGCGGGCACGGTACGGGTCGAGTTCACCGTCCATACCGGCGAACCGGACGGCGACCTGGACGGCTCCCCGGCGGACCCCGCGTCCGCCGGGCCCGGGCCCGTATCCCCCGGGGAGCCGTCCAGGTCCGAGGACGCCGTCCGGGCCCAACTCGCCCGCATCCTCTCGCTCGACGTCGACGGAAGCGGCTTCCCCGAACTCGCCGCCGACCCCGTGGCGGCCGGGCTCATGGCGGAATTTCCGGGCCTTCGGCCGGTGTGCTTCCACTCCCCCTACGAAGCCGCCGTATGGGCGGTCATCGGCCACCGCATCCGTATGACCCAGGCCGCCGCCATCAAGGCCCGCCTCGCCGAGCGGTACGGACGGCGGGTCCAGATCGCGGGCCGGACCCTGCACGCCTTCCCCACCCCGCCGGTGCTGCGCGCGATCACCCGGGTCCCCGGGCTGACCGAGGTGAAGATCGAGCGGCTGCACGCACTGGCGGAGGCGGCCGACGCGGGGGAACTCGACGCCGCACGACTGCGCGCGCTGCCGGTGGACGACGCTCTCGCGGCGCTGCGCACCCTTCCCGGCATCGGCCCGTTCTCCGCCGAGCTCATCCTCATCCGCGGCGCCGGGCACCCCGATGTCTTCCCGCGCCACGAACCGCGACTGCACGCGGCCCTCGCCACCGCGTACGGCCTCGACGAGACCGTCTCCGGCGACATCAGCCGGCTGGCCGGGATCGCCGACGGCTGGCGGCCCTACCGCAGCTGGGTCGGGCTCCTGCTGCGCGTCCGTGCCGAGCTCATGGGCCGCCACGCGTCGTAGCCGCACCGAAGAGCCGGTCCGCCCCCGTCGCGGACCGGCTCTTCCACCGGCTCACCACCGGCCCGGCAACCGGCCGTCGGCAACCGGCTCTTCAACCGGCTCCCGCCCGATTGCGGTCAGCCGTTCTCGACGACCATCAGCGCGTTGCCGTCCCCGTCCCGGAAGCTGAACATCGGCGGCACCGGGCCGCCCCAGCGCTGGACCTCCGGGTCGGTGTCGACGCCGCGCGAGCGCAGCGTCGCGTGGTCGGCGTCGATGTCCTCGGAGGTGAGGATGATGCCGGTGTCGTAGCCCGGCCCCTGGCCGCCCTCGCGCGGCAGGACGAGCGCGATCCCGGTCGGGGCGCCCGCCGGGCCCACCTCGATCCAGCGGTGGCCGTCGCCGAAGGGGATGTCGGCACGCTTCTCGAAGCCGAGCGTGCCCACATAGAACTCCAGCGCCCGGTCCTGATCGGCGACGGTGACGGCAACCCGGCCCACCTCGGCGAGCCGGGTGCCTTTCGCGGTCTCGGTCATGGTGATCTCCCTTGAGGTGATGCGTTCACCACCTGAGACCCCGAGGCACCGCGAAACTCATCGGTCGCCCGCCGATCGACCTTCCCGCCCGATGAACCACCGTGGCGGTCAGCGGCCCACGAAGGTGAGGTTCTTCTCGTCGTAGCGGGTGCCGGCGACCTGGTCGGCCGGGGCGGCGGCGTCGATCGCGGCCAGTTCCTCGGGCGAGAGCTCGAGGGTGGCGGCGGTCAGGTTCTCCTCCAGGTACTTCTGGCGCCGGGTGCCCGGGATGGGGACTACGTCGTCGCCGCGGTGCTGTACCCAGGCGAGGGCGAGCTGTCCCGCGGTGACGCCCTTCTCGGCGGCCAGTTCGTTCAGCTTCCCGACGATGGCCAGGTTCTTCTCGAGGTTGCCGTCGGCGAACCGGGGCTGGGTGCGGCGCACATCGCCCTCCGGCAGGCCCTCGGTCGAGGTGTAGCGGCCGGTGAGGAAGCCGCGGCCGAGCGGGGAGAAGGGGACGAGGCCGATGCCGAGCTCGCGGCAGACCGGGGCGATCTCGTGCTCCAGGTCCCGCGTCCACAGCGACCATTCGCTCTGCAGCGCCGCGATGGGGTGCACCGCGTGGGCGCGGCGGATGGTGTCCGCGCCCGCCTCGGACAGGCCGAGATGGCGCACCTTGCCCGCCTGGACCAGCTCGGCCATCGCGCCGACGGTCTCCTCGATGGGGACGTCGGGGTCCACGCGGTGCTGGTAGTACAGGTCGATGTGGTCGACGCCCAGCCGCCGCAGCGACGCGTCACACGCCTGGCGGATGTAGGCGGCGTCGCCCCGGATCGCGGTCGGCTCCCCCAGCCGGTTGGCGAAGCCGAACTTGGTGGCCAGGACCGCCTGTTCCCGGCGTCCGGCCAGGGCCCGGCCGAGCAGTTCCTCGTTGTGCCCGGAGCCGTAGAAGTCGGAGGTGTCCAGCAGTGTGACGCCGAGGTCGAGGGCGCGGTGGAGAGTGGCGATCGACTGGGCGTCGTCCGAGACGCCGTAGCCATGGCTCATTCCCATGCAGCCCAGGCCCTGGGCCGCGACGGTCAGTGCGCCCAGGCGGCGGGTGGGCAGTGCGGACATCGGGTACCTCCCTGGTGGTCGTGACGATCACGCTAGGAGTTGGAGCGCACTCCACGTCAAACCACCGGATCAGCGGCCGAGCGGCTCGGCGCGTTCCCCGCCCCGCTCACCCAGGCCGCATGCCGGGCCTCTGGAGGCATCGTTCACACAGAAAAGACCGGCCCGGTGCGCTCCCCCGTCGCACACCGGGCCGGTCGGCCTTCTGCCCCTCCCCCCATGGAAGGGCAGCGGGCCTATTTCCCCCGTTGGCTTTGGCTATTCCGTGGCGATCGCGTTCAGCACATTCATCCGCGCCGCCCGGAAGGCCGGGACCAGCGCCGCGATCAGACCCACCACGGCCGAGCCGATGAAGACCGTGATGATCGTCGGCCACGGGATCTCCAGGGTCTTCAGACCCTCCAGCGCCAGCAGCTTCTGGGCGGTGGTTCCCCAGCCCATGCCGAGCCCCAGCCCGAGCAGCGCGCCGAAGAGCGCGATGACCACGGACTCCAGCCGGATCATGCGGCGCATCTGGCGGCGGGAGAGGCCGATGGCGCGCATCAGGCCGATCTCGCGGGTCCGCTCGACCACCGACAGGGCCAGGGTGTTCACCACACCGAGGACGGCGACGATGATCGCCAGCGCCAGCAGCCCGTAGACCAGGTTGAGCAGCTGACCGACCTGGTCCTTGACCTCCTGCTTGTAGTCGGTCTGGTCGCGCACCTTCACCGACGGGTAGTGGTGCAGCTGGGCCTTGAGGGATGCGTACGCCGCGTCCTCCTGGCCGTCCTTGGCCTGCGCCAGCATCATGACGTCCGCCGGGATCAGCTTGGCGGGCACATAGTTCTCGACGGTGGCGATGTTGAGGTACATCGCGCCCTTGTCGAGGCTGACGTCGTCCGAGGTGATCGCGGCGACGGTCAGCTTGGCGGTCCGGCCCTCCTTGAAGGCGACGGTCAGCGTGTCGCCCTTCTTCACCTTGTGGTCCTTGGCGAAGCCCTCCGGCACCGACATGGCGTCCTTGCCGTACGCGGCGGCCAGATCACCCTCGACCACCGGGGTGCGCAGGTCCTCCGCGTACGTCGGGCTGGCGGCCGAAAGGTCCTTGGTGACCGTCTTGCCGTCCGGCAGGGTGAGCTTGGCGCCGTCGATGTTCTTGGCCTCGCTGATGTGCTTCAGGCCCTTGGCCTGGCGCACCGACTTCTCGATCCCCTCGGTGATCGGCTGGCCCATGTCGGACTGGATGATGAAGTCCGCGCCCACCGACTTGTCCAGCTCATCGGTGGCCGAGGCGACCATCGAGGAGCCCACCACCGACAGACAGGCGACCAGCGCCAGGCCGATCATCAGGGCCGCGCCGGTGGCGCCGGTGCGCCGCGGGTTGCGCAGCGCGTTGCGCTCGGCCAGCCGGCCGACCGGGCCGAAGATCCGCAGGACGACGGTGGCCAGTGCGCGGACCACCAGACCGGCCAGCAGCGGGCCGATGACGATGAAGCCGATGAGCGTCAGCACCACGCCGAGGCCCAGGAACATCGAGCCGTCGATCGCCTTGTCCGCGTTCCCCGCGACCACCAGGGCGGCCGCGCCACCCGCGGTGAGCAGGGTGCCGATCACACCGCGGATCCAGCCGGCCCTGCTGTCCGCCGGGGTGCCCGCGTCGCGCAGGGCCGCCATCGGGGAGATCTTCCCGGCCCGGCGGGCGGGGATGTAGGCCGCGATGACGGTGACGACGACGCCGATACCGATGCCGATGATGGGCGTGGTGGGCTTCACCGTCAGCTGGTCGGTGCTCAGATGCAGACCCGCGCTGCCCATGATCTTCATCAGGCCGACCGCGAGGCCGACGCCGCCGAGGACACCGAGGATCGAGCCGACGATGCCCAGCAGCAGCGCCTCGATCAGCACCGACCGGTTGATCTGCTTCCGGCTGGAGCCGATGGCCCGCATCAGGCCGATCTCACGGGTGCGCTGGGCGACCAGCATCGAGAAGGTGTTGACGATCAGGAAGATCCCGACCAGGACGGCGATCCCGGCGAAGCCGAGCATCGCGTACTTCATGACGTCCAGGAACGAGCCGATGTCGTCCTCGGCCTCCTTGCTGGACTCGGCCTTCGTCTGCACCTTCACACCGGTGCCGAGGTCGGCCACCACACTCTTCTTGAGCTGGTCGTGGCTGACGCCCGGCTGGGCGGTGAGCAGGTAGCTGGAGTACACCCCGGGAGCGCCGAGCAGCTTGCGCTGCGCGGTGTCGGTGTCCATGAAGACCAGCGTGGCGCCGGGGTTGGTCACCTGGAACGTGGCAATGCCGACGATCTTCGCGCGGAACTCGCCGGGGATGGCGATGATCCGCATCTCGTCGCCCAGCTTCAGCTTCTTGTTCTTCGCGGTGTCGGCGTCGACCATCACCTCGGTCGGGCCGCGCGGCGCGTGACCGGAGGTGATCTGGACCGAGCGCGTCTCGGTCGGGTCCCAGTTGGTGCCGATGGTCGGGGCGCCGGAGTCCGAGCCGATGCTGTTGTCGTTCCGGTCGGCGGCGGTGATCGACTGGCTGGTGGCGTCGCCGATCACCGACTTGACGCCGTCCACCTGCTTCAGCCGCGCCAGCTCCGAACCGGGCAGCGAACGGATCCGGCCCTGCCGGGTGTCGTTGTCGCTGGCGCCCTTCGGGCTGACCGTGACATCGGAGGCCGTGCTCGCGAAGAGCTTGTCGAACGTGGCGTTGGTGGTGTCGGTGAAGACGAGCGTGCCGCAGACGAACGCCACCGACAGCAGCACGGCGATCGCGGACAGCGCCATCCGCCCCTTGTGGGCGACGAAGTTGCGCAGTGAGGTCTTGAGGACGGTCATGACACCCGTCCCCGCGCGTCGAAGTGCTTCATGCGCTCCAGGACCAGCTCGGCCGTCGGGTTGTACATCTCGTCGACGATCCGGCCGTCGGCCAGGTACAGCACACGGTTGGCATAGGAGGCGGCGACCGGGTCATGGGTGACCATCACGATGGTCTGGCCCAGCTCGTCCACCGACCGCTTGAGGAAGCCCAGCACCTCGGCACCGGCCCGCGAGTCCAGGTTTCCGGTCGGCTCGTCACCGAAGATGATCTCGGGGCGGGCGGCGAGGGCGCGGGCCACGGCGACGCGCTGCTGCTGACCGCCGGAGAGCTGGTTCGGACGGTGCTTGAGCCGGCCGGCCAGGCCCACGGTCTCCACCACCCGGTCCAGCCAGGCCCGGTCGGGCTTACGGCCCGCGATGTCCATCGGCAGCGTGATGTTCTCGATCGCGGTGAGCGTCGGCAGCAGGTTGAACGCCTGGAAGATGAAGCCGATCCGGTCCCGGCGCAGCTTGGTGAGCTTCTTGTCCTTCAGCCCGGTGATCTCGGTCTCGTCGATGAAGATCTGCCCGGAGCTGACGGTGTCCAGGCCGGCCAGGCAGTGCATCAGGGTCGACTTGCCGGAGCCGGACGGGCCCATGATCGCGGTGTACTGCCCACGGGCGATGTCCACGTCCACATGGTCCAGCGCGACCACCCGGGTCTCCCCCGAGCCATACGCCTTGAGCACCTGACGTGCACGGGCGGCGACGGCCGTATGTCCTCCGCTGCCCCCGGTCCTGGGAATCGATACAGCCGTTGTCACGCTCGTTCTCCTTCAATATTTGATCGGCGATGTCGCTCCCCGATCACGGCATCCAGATTGCCGTGATCCGGGAACCTCCGCGATGGGGAAGGACTCCCTCTCAGCGGTAGGGCTAGCCCCACCCCCTCGGTCGCGCAGCCCGTAGCAACCTTATGAAGCCGGGACGACAGGCTCCTCATCCGCCCGGACGAACCGGGAGTAGGAGTACAGGGTGGGCATCCCCTAGGGGAGTGAGTCCTGAGGCTGACCCGGACTCGGGGTAAATACTGCACCCTTCCGCCACGTCAGGCTCAACCCGGGCCTTCTGGACAGCCCGGATGCGTTCTTCCCCCAGCCTGTCCCGCCATGGAATCGTGGGTCGTACAAGAATCGTGCGTACGGGAGTCCCTCGTACGAACATCAGGGACACGTGCCGGCGCGTACCGGCGAAGGGAGCGCGCCACCGTGGGCGGCACCGCACGACGGCCGATGGACGCTGACCCGAGGCCACCCGCACCCCAGCCGCACCCCGGCGCCCCCACCCCCGCGGCCGCCGCCCCGTCGCCGCCGCCCTCATGCTCGGCATGGCGCTGGCCGCGCTCGACTCGACCATCATCTCCACCGCCGTACCGCAGATCGTCGGCGACCTCGGCGGCTTCTCCGTCTTCTCCTGGCTCTTCTCCGGCTATCTGCTCGCCGTCACCGTCTCCCTGCCGCTGTACGGAAAGCTCTCCGACACCTTCGGCCGCAAACCCATCCTGCTCGCGGGCGTCGTGGTCTTCCTCATCGGCTCACTGCTGTGCGCCACCGCCTGGAACATGGCCTCCCTCATCGCCTTCCGGATCGTCCAGGGACTGGGCGGCGGGGCGCTCCAGGGCACCATCCAGGTCGTCGCCGCCGACCTCTACCCGCTCAAGGAGCGCCCGAAGATCCAGGCCAGGCTCTCCTCCGTCTGGGCGCTCTCCTCCGTCGCGGGCCCCGCGATCGGCGGACTGCTCGCCGGATACGCCGACTGGCGCTGGATCTTCCTCATCAACCTGCCGATCGGCGCCCTGGCATTCCTCCTCATCACCCGCCATCTGCACGAACCGCGACGGCACCGGGAGGGCCGCGCCAGGATCGACTGGGCCGGGGCGCTCGGCGTCTTCCTCACCGGCGGACTGCTGCTGACCGCCCTCGTCCAGGGCGGGGTGGCCTGGGACTGGCTGTCCGCCCCGTCCCTGACCATGCTCGGCGGCGCCGCCATCTGCGCCGCGGCCACCGTATGGATCGAACGGCGCGCCGCCGAACCGATCATCCCCGGCTGGGTCTGGCGCCGCCGCACCATCTCGGCGGTCAACCTCGCGTTCGCCGCGCTCGGCCTGCTGATGATCGCCCCGACCGTCTTTCTGCCCACCTACGCCCAGTCGGTGCTGGGACTCGGACCGATACCGGCCGGTTTCGTGCTCTCCACGATGACGCTGAGCTGGCCGATCGCGGCCGCGCTCAGCAGCCGCGTCTACAACCGCGTCGGCTTCCGGCGTTGCGCCATCACCGGCATGGCCGCCGCCACACTGATCCTGGCCGCCTTCCCCCTCCTCCCCTACCCCGGTGCCGCCTGGCAGCCCGCGCTGATCATGCTGCTGCTCGGGGGCGCCCTCGGGCTCTTCCAACTGCCGCTGATCATCGGGGTGCAGTCGTCCGTCGAATGGGCCGAGCGCGGCACCGCCACCGCCTCGATCCTCTTCTGCCGCCAGGTCGGCCAGAGCCTCGGGGCGGCACTCTTCGGGGCCGTCGCCAACGCGACCCTCGCCTCCCGGCTCACCGAAGCCCCCGACGCCATCCGGCCGGGGCTGCCCGACGACCTGGACTCGGTCTCCCGCGCCCTGGAACACCCCGGCGCCCTCACCGACCAGGCGGCCGGCTATCTGCGGCGGGCCGTGGACACCGCCGTCGACCACGTCTACCTGGGCTCGGCGACCGCCGCCCTGCTGGCGCTGCTGGTTCTGGTGTTCCTCGCCCCGCGCCGCTTCCCGGTCCGCACCGAGGCCGAGGCCGAGACGGAATCCTGACAGGGTCGGACTGGACGGAGCCGGGACCGGACGGCATCCGCTCCCCCGTGGGCGGTCGCATGCTCGCGGCCCGGCGGTGCGTTCAGGACTCGGGGCGCGGCGCCGCCGCCGCGTCCTCCGCCGCCACCGGCTTCCCGGTCAGCGCCGCCAGGCTGCCGCGCACATGCTCCAGATGCGCCTTGAGCTCCTCACGCCGCTCCACATGCTCGCGCAGCGTCCGCTCCGTCTCCCGCGCCAGGCGCTCCTCGCGGGCCCGCGCCTGCGCGATGATCTCCGCCGCCTGCGCCTGCGCGTCCTCCTGCCGCAGCCGCGCGGCCTGCTCGGCCATCCCGTACTCCCGCTTGGCGTCGGCGAGCGTCGCCTGGGCGTACTCCTCGAGCTGGGCCAGCCGGGCCGTCATCGCGTTGTCCCGCTCGGCCAGTTCACGGCCCGCCGCCTCCCACCGCTCGGCGTGCTCCCGCTCCTGCTCGGCCAGGATCCCGGCGGCGCGCTGCCGCATCTCCTTCAGCTCCGCCAGCGCCTGCGTCCGCCACTCCTTGGCGTCCTGACGCGAGACGGCCCGCAGCTCGTCCACATCCACCTGGGCCGACTCCAACGTGGCGCGCGCCGCCACCTCGGCGGCCTCGCGGACCCGCTCGGCCTCGTCGCGGGCGGCGTCCCGCACCGTACGGGCCACCACCTGCGCCGCCTCCCACTCCTCCTGCGCCGACGCCTCGGCCGCCGCCCGCAGACAGACGACCTCCTCCTCGGCCGCCATGAGGATGAGCTGGGCCCGGTCGCCGAGCGACTCATAGGTCTGGGGGGCCAGTTGGGCGATCACCTCGCGCAGCCGCTCCGCCTCGGCGGTCAGCTCATTGGCCAGCACGGTGAGGCGCGCGGCGCGCTCCCACGCCGCGTCCCGCGTTTCGGACAGCTCCGCCACATAGTGGTCGACCTGCGCGGGCCGGTAGCCACGGCCCCGTCCGCCGACGATGGTGAAGCCCTGACGTGACACCGATGCGCCCATCCTTGGAACCCCTTTTGTCCGGTATGCAACGCGCTTCGGCGCACATCTTTATAGATGGCCTCTCATCCCCCATAACGCGACACTCCGCCCATATCTCCGGCCGGGACCGCCGCCGGTGACAACAACGACGAGGCGCCCGCCCCCGTCACGGGGGTCGGGCGCCTCGATCGCCGTTCGTACGGTGCGCGCGGTCACAGCCGCGCGGACGGACCTACAACAGACCGTCCCACATCTGCTCCAGCAGCACCGCCCACCAATTGTCCGGAGCCGACAACGCCGCCGGATCCAGACCCGCGAGCTGCGCCTGGAAGTCCACCGTCCACCGGCCCGCCTGGTCCGGCGTCAGCCCGTAGCGCAGCCGCCACATCCGGCCCAGCAGCGCCATGCAGCGCACGAACTCCGGCAGCCCGGTGTTCACGAACTGCGGCGGCGTCGGCTGGGGCGTCGCCTCCAACGGCACCGCCACGATGTTCGCCGTGCCGTACTGCACACACAGCTGACGGCCGAAGTCATTGCCCATGACCAGGTACGAACCCGCGTCCGACGCGGACTGCACCCCACGCTCCGCCGCCAGCTCCGCCAGCGTCGGCACCGGACGGCCCGCCTGCGCCTGCGCCCAGAAGAACGGACCGAAGTCCAGCGGCAGCCCCGCCCACACCAGCGTCTGCGCCACCACCTCCGGAACGCCCATCCGCGACACCGCGCGCTGGTCGAAGCGGACGATGCCCTGCGGCCCGAACGCCTGGCCCAGCTCATGCGCCAGCCCCTCCGGCGGCACCGGCGGAATCGGCTGCACCTGGCTGGGATGCGGCAGCGGCACCCGGTTCGGCGCCGGACGGGCCGGGCCGTCCGCCACCTGGTGCAGCTCGCCCTGGTGCTCCAGCAGATGACGCACACCCTGCTGCCGGGTCGCGTGATCACGGCCGTACGGAGCGGTGTGGCTGATCCGCACCTGCGGCCAGCTCTCCCGGATCATCCGGGCGCAGTAACCACCCGGCAGATCACAGGACTCCAACTCGGTGTGCAGCTCCAGCACCTGCTGCGGCGGCACGTTCATCGCCCGCAACTCATGCAGGATCTGCCACTCCGGATGCGGGGTGCCGGGCGCCGAACGGCGGATCAGCTGCTGCTCCGAACCGTCCTGCGCGCGGTAGCGCAGCACCGCCATATAGCCCGGACCCACGGTCGGCTGACCGGGGGGCGGCGGCGGATACGCATAGCCGGGCTGCGACCCCATACCCGGCACGGGCGTGCCGGGAGCGGGCGTACCCGGGGCGGGCATCCCTGGGGCAGGCGTACCTGGCACGGGTGCGCCGGGGGCGGCCATCCCTGGAGCGGGCATACCCGGCGGCGGGGCCAGGCCCTGGGCCGGGGCACCGGCGGGCGGAGGCATACCGGGAGCGCCCGGCGCGCCCGGTCCACCGGGATACGGCGGCCCGCCCGCGCCCGGCGGGGGCGGCGGCGGCTGCGGACCACCCGCACCGGGGACACCGGGTGGGCCGGGCGGCTGCGGGCCGGATGGGGCACCCTGACCCGGAGCGCCGGGGGGCGGGGTCTGACCACCGCTCGCGAGCATCGTCGCGGCCGCGTGCACCCCACCACCGGGCGTACCGGGCGCACCCGGCGGAGGCGGCGTCTGCCCACCACCGTGCCCACCAGGGGGCGTTTGCCCGGCACCAGGGACCCCGGGGGGACCAGGGGGGCCGGGAGGACCAGGCGGACCAGGCGGCTGCGGGGCACCCGGGGGCGGCGTCTGGCCGCCGGGCACACCCGGACCACCCGCAAGCATCGTCGCGGCGGCATGCACCCCACCACCGGGCGTACCGGGCGCACCCGGCGGAGGCGGCGTCTGCCCACCACCCTGCCCACCAGGCGCACCGGGAGGGCCGGGCGGACCAGGAGGACCGGGCGGCTGCGGGCCGCCACCGGGACCGTCGGGGCCGAGCTGCGAGACCAGCTGCGTCGGTACGTACCCCCCGGCCGGAGCGCCGGGGGCACCGGGCCCGGACGGCGCGGGCGGCGGCGTGGAGTCCGCACCCGGCCGGGCGCCGGGCGTCCCCGGCGCACCGGGCGGCGGAGACATCGCACCGCCGCCCGCCTTGCGGGTGGCGGCGTCCGCGATATCGCCCGGGTCGGCCCCGGCACCCGGACCGGCACCGGGGCCGCCCTGCTGCTCCGGGAAGTCGAGGGACGGGGCGATGGCCGTGGGCGGCAGCGAACTGCCGCCGGACATCAACTCGGTCTTGGCGTCGGGCCGTACACCCGGCGGCGGAGTGTCCTCGTCGTCGGAGCCCGCGAGCGGCGGCGCGAAGACCGTGGCGGGCGGGGCGACCGAGCGGTCGTCGTCGCCCTTGATGTCCGTACCGGCCCACGGCGTACTGTCGCCGGGCGTGGCCGCGTTGCCTGCCTGGCCCCCGAGGAGGGCGTACCGGCGTCCGGCACGGGCGGCGCCCACGGGCTCGCCCCACCGGGGCCGGCCCCACCGGGCGCAGGCGGCGCGCCCTGCCAGCCCTCACCGCCGGACGGGGCACCGGAGCCGGACCGGGCGTCCTGCTGCGAGCCGGCCGCGAGCGGGCGCGCGACACCGTCGGACGGCCAGTCGTCCACAGCCCCGCCCTGCCCCTGCGGCGCACCCGGAACAGGCCCGCCGGGAACAGGCGCACCCGGAACAGGTCCGGGCGGAACGGGCCCAGGCGCAGCAGGCGGACCCGGAACAGGCGGCGCACCCGGCGCGGCGCTCCGCGACCCGCCGTCCGACGGCCAGTCGTCCTCGCCCGAGATCCTGGGTGCCGACACCCCGGGCCCGGCCCCGGGACCACCGGCCGACGGCCAGTCGCCCTCCGGAGGCGAAGCAGCCGAAGCGGCGGAAGGGGCAGGAGAAGCGGAAGGAGTGGAAGGGACAGGAGGAGCCGAAGCGGCGGAAGAGGCCGACACCGGCGCGGAGGCATCGGGCGCGCCCCCGCCCGGCTCCGCCCCCGGCCGCTGCCCGGGAAGGTCCGCCGACGCCTCGGGCCGGCTGCTCATCGCGTCCGCCGCCTCCTGCAGCCACTCCGGCGGAGTGAGCAGGAAGGACGTCGCGTTCAAGTCGATGCGCTGCTGCCGGCCAGTGGTGGACTGGTCACGAGAGCCGTCCGTCGTGCCGTACCGCTCCTCGTAACGGCGGATCACCTCACCCACCGGAAGCCCCGGCCACAGCGTGGTCTCGCCGCTGTCGCGGGCGATCACCATCCGCGTGCCCTCGGCCCCCCGGCCCGAGACCGGCCCGTCCGCCCGGTCCTCGGCCCAGACCACAAAGCCCAGATCGAACTCCCGGACCCGCGCCTCGCGCTGCTGATAAGCCGGGACATCGCCGTTGATCCAGAGTTCCGCGCGCTCCTGCGCCTGTGCGAAGGTCACCATCGCGCTCACCCCTCCACCGGGACGGCGTACGCGAATCCACCGTCCACCATCAGGTTCGCCACGGTCTCCAGCTCCGGCGGATTGCCCGCCAGCCGGAGCAGGAAGGCGTCGAAGTCGTCGCCGCACGGCAGCAACAGCCGCCCCACCCGCTCCTGGACCGTCCAGCCGTCACGGTCCCGCGCGTCGTCATACGCGCAGAACCACACCGAGCCGATCGCGTCACCCTTCACCTTGACCGCGATCACACCGCCCTGGACGAAGCCCACGCCCAGATAGTCCTTGGTGAAGTGATCCCGCAGACACTTGTTGATATAGACGAGGTCATTGACCGCCGCCTCGTCGCGCACCGTGAAGAACGGCTGGTCGATCAGCAGCCCCAGCTCCGGATCCAGCGCCGTGCCGACCGGTGCGCAGCCGCCCGCCGCCTTGAGGAAGGCGCGGTACGCCTCGGGCAGCCGATAGCCCAGATCCTCCTCGACACCGAGCACCTGCTCCTCGGTGACCGAAATGCCCCTCAACGGCAGGCCCACATGGATCGGCCGGGTCTCCTGCAGCGGGCGAGTGCCCCGCTTCTCCTGGTCGACCTGCGCCGTCGCAAGCCCACCGTGATGCCGCAGCAGCGCCTTGACCTCGACCGGAACCAGCTCCATCCGGCGGGTGCCGACCACGTGGTGCCAGGTCCAGCCGTGCGGTGTGGCCACCGCCGACGCCCCGTTCCACAGCTCATGGCCGGTGGCGTGCAGCGCCGCGTTCGCCGAGACATAGTCCGTCAGCCGCAGCTCGTCGACGCCGAACCCCTCCGGGGGCTCGGCGATTTCGGCGGCCGCACGCGCATACGGCGAAAAGTCCGGAAAGCCGTGTTCGTCCACTCGGACGCCCTTGGGGTGGCGCGCGGCCCGGACGGGATCCGGGAAGTGCACGACCTGCCCGGCGTAGGCCGTGTTCGGTGGCGCGGCATGCTGCCCGAGCCGACCTGTCGTCATGGCGGTTGCCCCCTGCTGATGCTGGCTACTGGGCACAGCCTATGCGGTGACGCAACCGGCCGAACCGGGCGGCCATCCCCCCTCATGACGGCCTCCGCCCCCACCAGGTCGTTCAGGCCCGGACTACCGCAGCGCCCGCGGCATTTGGCAATCTGATCATTGCAACCGGGGGATTGCACAGGGAGGGATCCACCACATGCACATCACGCAGAGCAACGGAGGCGGCGACGGCGCCGCTCTCGCGGCCGGCGACCCCCGGCTGAGATGGAGCAGCGTCGACCCCGACGCCGGCCCACCGCCGCTCAACCGGCGCCGCGACGGCATCCTGCCCGCCGTCGCGGCCGCGCTGTCCGTCCGCGGCGAGACGCTGACCTGCACCGGAGGCAAGGCCGAACAACCGCCGACACTCCACCCACTGGTCCAGGAATTCCTCGACGCACTCGCCAGCGGCCAGCGCGAACGTTTCACCGGCCGCTGCCCCGAAGCGATCCTGCTCTCCCGCCACCTGGCCAACGTCGAAGCAGGCCGCTCCAAGCGCGCCTCCCGCAAACCGCTCACCCAGGGTGAAGCCCGCCGCTCCCTCAAACACGCCAAACTCACCACCCGCAGAATCCGCGAGGCCGGCGACCCCCAGCACGGCAGCTACGCCCCACCCTGCCTGTCCTGCGCCGCACTACTGGCCCACTTCGGCGTACGGACGGTGGGTGAGACCACATGAACCAGGCACATCAGGCACCACAGGCCCCGGAGGCGGCGCAGACACCGCCGACACGCCCGGCCCGACAACCCATCGACCGCCTGGACGTCACCCGCTTCTCCGTCGCCGTCGACGCCGCCCTCCGCGACGCCGGCTGGCAACCCGGCCGCTGGGACATGCACCGTGCCGAAGTCTGGGCCGACACCCTCCGCGCCCACACCTCCCCCGCAGGCCACCGCCACACCGTCTTCCCGGCCGCCGTCGAAGCATGGGCGGAATTCGGCGGACTCCACATCCAGCCACCCGGCACGGGCCGCGAAATCGCCCCCACCCCCTTCCGCATCGACCCGCTGCACGGCCTCCACCTCGCCCGCACCCTCGGCGACCTGGGCCACGCCCTCGAAACCGAGATCTGCCCACTGGGCGAAGAATCCGACGGCCAGGCACTGCTGACCATCGACGCGGAAGGCCGGGTCTACAGCCTCGACCACACCGGAGACTGGTACCTCGGCCCCACCCTCGACGCCGCCCTCAGCACCCTCGTCACCGGCGCACTCCCGGCCAGACTGGCCCGCGCATAACCCGCGCACCACGCGCCATCCGGCAGGCCGCGGGCACTAGGCGCGCTGCGCCCGCTCCACGCCCCCGCCGCGACCCTCGGCCGCCGTGCCCTCCACCGGACGGCCCTCCAGCCGATCCCCGCCGACCGTGTGATCCTTCTCATCCACGCTATCGGTGTGATCCGCGTCATCCGTGCCATCCGTGCCATCCGTGCCATCCGGAATGACCGCCGACACACGGAAGCCACCCGCCTCCGTGGCCCCCGACACAAAACCCCCACCGAGCGTGGACACCCGCTCCCGCATCCCGACCAGACCATTCCCCCCACTCGGCAGCCCGGCATCCGCCGCACCCCGCTCCGACGGCCCGTTCTCCACCTGAACCGCGATCTCGGCCGAACGATGCGCCACCCGAACCCGGGCACTCGCGCCCGGAGCATGCTTATGGACGTTGGTCAACGCCTCCTGCACCACCCGATACGCCGCCTGCTCCACCGAAGCCGCATACCGCCGCTTCTCACCCTCCACCGACAGCTCCACCGCCATCCCCGCCGCCCGGGACTGCCCCACCAGCGCCTCCAGCTCCGCCAGCCGCGGCCCCCCGAGCGCCCCCACATCCCTCCCGGCCGCCCCCGCGGCCTCCGCAGCCGCCGAAGCCGCGACCGCCACCGACGCCAGCGGCCGCTCCTCGGCAGCATCCGCGGACGAACCATCGACATCGACAGAAGACCCGGCCACATCCGCGGCCCGATCCCCGGCAGCGACCACCGGCCCCGACGCGACGGCGGCCGAAGCCGCACCCGGAGCCCGCAGACCATCCTCCGACCGCAACACCCCCAACATCTGCCGCAACTCCGTCAGCGCCTGCCGCCCCATATCGCCCACCAGCGCCGCATTCTTCGACGCCTTCTCCGGATCCTTGAGCGCCACCGCCTGCAACGCCGCCGCATGCACCACCATCAAACTCACCCGGTGCGCCACCACGTCATGCATCTCCCGCGCGATCCGGGTCCGCTCCTCATTACGCGCCCACTCGGCCCGCTCCTCCGCCCGCTCCGCCAGCAGCGACAGCTCCCGCTCCAGACCGTCCGCCCGCTCCCGCAGACTCTCCACCAGCCGCCGCCGCGCCCGGACATACAACCCCAACAGCACCGGCGGAGCGGTCAGCCCCAACGTGAGCACCATGGCGAACATCGGGGCCTCCCACACGGAGGTCCCCAGACCACTCTGCGGATTGTCCCGCCGAAGGCCGATCACCGTGACGAGGAAGCTCCCCACCGCCGCCATCCCGGCCAGCAACGCCGTGATCCGGCGCGGCACCTCGGACGACGCCAGCGTGTACAGCGACACGACACCGAGCAGCAGACCCATCTCGGCGGGCGTGATCGCGATCGATATCAGCACCACGGCGATCGCCCAGCGCCGCCGCAACACCAGCGTGGCCCCGACGACCACCCCGATCAGCACCCCGACAACAACCGGAATCCGGGCATCATGCGCGAAAAAGACACCCTCTACCGCACACTCCACCGCCGACGCCACGGCGAGCAGGACATCGAGCCCCATACTCCGCCGCCGCGACCACCACCACGGCCCCACGGGCACGCCCCGCGCGCCCGTCGCCTCTTCCCCCGTCGAACTCATAGCGACCAGCCTACGGCCGGGCGCCAGCGCTTTTCCCGGGGACACGGCGGCGCATAAGAGACTCGAACATCAGGCAAAACCGCCCATTTAACTCGAACGAATGAATCGCCTACGTTTTCGACCCGGCGCGCCCGGATGTCGAACGACCCTGTGGTCATGAACGCACCACGGCGCCGCGACGGCGACAGCATGGGCGGCCTCCTCGACGGGTCGACCACGTTCGAAGAACTGAGAGAACGGGCGATCGCGTTACGGAAAGACGGGATGAGCCGCAGACAGATCCGCGACCGGCTGAAGGTCAGCAACAACGACATCCTGAACCGCCTCCTGGAGGGCGAGCCGCCACCCGAGTGGACCAAGCGCCCCAACGCCAAGGACGACCTCCGGGCCAGGGCGCGCGAGATGCGGCTGCAGGGGATGACATACGACAGGATCCAGCTGGAGCTCGGCTGCTCCAAGAGCTCCATCTCGCTCTGGGTCCGCGACCTACCGAAACCGGACCGGCCACCGCGCACCCGGGAGGAGGCGTCGGCGATCGCCAAGCGGGGGTGGGAGGCGACGCTGCGGCAGCGGGAGATCGAGCGGCAGCGGACGAAGCTCGCCGCCGCGAGGGAGGTCGGCGAGCTGACCGACCGGGAGCTCTTCCTGGTGGGGGTGGGGCTCTACTGGTCCGAGGGCGCGAAGAGCAAGCCGCACAATCCCACCGAAAGGGCCACCTTCATCAACAGCGACCCCGACATGATCCAGCTCTATCTGGCCTGGCTGTCCCTGCTCGGCGTCGAGCCCGAACGGCTGCGCTATCGCGTCATGATCCATGAATCCGCCCAGGTCGCCGACGCGGAACGCTACTGGGCAGAGGCCATCGGCGCGGACGTCACCGCCCTGGAGAGAACGACGCTGAAGAAGCACAACCCGAAGACGGTTCGCAAGAACGTAGGCGAGGGATACCGGGGCTGTCTGGTGGTTCGCGTCCTCAAGAGCGCTGACCTATACCGTCGCATTGAAGGCTGGTGGTACGGCATAGTGGTGGGGGCCAGGTCGACGATCTAGCAGATTGTCCGATTGGGCGTTTTTGCCATCCCCTGTGGTGTAATCGGCAACACGACCGGTTTTGGTCCGGTTGTTCCAGGTTCGAGTCCTGGCGGGGGAGCTTTATATTCCGTTTTTCCGGGTCCTGACCGTCCGGCTCGGGACCCTCCTTCCTTTCCGCCCGGAAACCTCTCGGTATCCTGCGGGTGTCCACCCCCGAAGCCGAAGGGCACACCCGTGAGCGCCAACCGCCCGGCAGCCGTCGTCGTCCTCGCAGCGGGTGAGGGCACCCGCATGAAATCGGCGACCCCGAAGGTTCTGCACGCCCTCTGCGGCCGCTCCCTCGTCGGGCACGTCGTAGCCGCCTCCCGTGAGCTCTCGCCCGAGCATCTCGTCGTCGTGGTCGGCCACGCCCGGGAGCAGGTCTCCGCACATCTGGCCGAGATCGACGCCGAGGTGCGCACCGCCGTCCAGCATGAGCAGAACGGCACCGGGCACGCCGTCCGGATGGGTCTGGAGGAGCTGTCCGACAGCGGGGTCGCCCTCGACGGCACCGTGATCGTCGTCTGTGGTGACACGCCGCTGCTGACCGGCGAGACGCTCCAGCGGCTCGCCGCGGCGCACTCCGGCGACGGGAACGCCGTGACCGTGCTGAGCGCCGAGGTCCCCGACGCCACGGGTTACGGACGGATCGTGCGGGACGACGCGAGCGGCGCCGTCACCGCGATCGTGGAGCACAAGGACGCGACCGACACGCAGCGCGCGATCCGTGAGATCAACTCCGGGGTCTTCGCCTTCGACGCGCAGCTGCTCACCGACGCCCTCGGCAAGGTGCGCACCGACAACAGCCAGGGTGAGGAGTACCTCACCGATGTGCTGGGCATTCTGCGCGAGGCCGGGCATCGGGTGGGCGCGTGTGTGGCGGCCGACCACCGCGAGATCGTCGGGATCAACAACCGTGTGCAGTTGGCGGAGGCGCGCCGGCTGCTCAACGACCGGCTGCTGGAGCGCGCGATGCTGAGCGGGGTGACCGTCGTCGATCCGGCCACCACCTGGATCGATGTGACCGTCACTTTCGAGCCGGATGCGCTGGTGCACCCCGGTACCCAGTTGCTGGGGGCCACTCACCTGGCCGCGAATGCCGAGGTGGGGCCGAATTCCCGGCTCACCGACACCACGGTCGGCGCGGGTGCGGTGGTGGCGTTCACGGTCGCGGACGGCGCGGTGGTCGGCGCGGGGGCGAGTGTGGGGCCGTACGCGTATCTGCGTCCGGGGACCCGGCTGGGTGCGAAGGCCAAGGCGGGTACGTATGTGGAGATGAAGAACGCCACGATCGGCGAGGGCACCAAGGTGCCGCATCTGTCCTATGTGGGCGATGCGACGATCGGTGAGCAGACCAATATCGGTGCGGCGAGCGTCTTCGTGAACTACGACGGTGTGAACAAGCACCACACCACCATCGGCAGCCACTGCCGGACCGGGGCCGACAACATGCTTGTGGCTCCCGTCACGATCGGGGACGGCGCTTACACCGCCGCCGGATCGGTCATCACCAAGGATGTGCCCCCGGGCTCGCTCGCCGTCGCACGCGGACAGCAGCGGAACATCGAGGGCTGGGTCGCCCGCAAGCGCCCCGGAAGTGCCGCGGCACAGGCCGCCGAGGCCGCTCGTCGGGAGGACGAGGGCCAGCAGTGACATGTGCACTGGTACGTCGTGCGGGGCGTACGGTGAAAGTGCACCAAAGCGACATCCAAGGAGACTTGTTGTGACCGGGATCAAGACGACCGGCGAGAAGAAGCTGATGCTCTTCTCCGGCCGCGCCCACCCCGAGCTGGCCGAGGAGGTCGCCCATGAGCTGGGCGTCAGCTTGGTCCCGACCAAGGCATTCGACTTCGCCAACGGCGAGATCTACGTACGTTTCCAGGAGTCCGCGCGCGGTGCCGACTGCTTTTTGATCCAGAGCCACACGACTCCGATCAATAAGTGGATCATGGAGCAGCTCATCATGGTCGATGCGCTGAAGCGGGCTTCCGCGCGCTCGATCACGGTGATCGTTCCGTTCTACGGCTATGCCCGTCAGGACAAGAAGCACCGTGGCCGTGAGCCGATCTCGGCGCGGCTGATCGCCGACATGCTGAAGACGGCGGGGGCCGACCGGATTCTCACGGTCGATCTGCACACGGATCAGATCCAGGGTTTCTTCGACGGCCCGGTGGACCATCTCTTCGCGCTGCCGGTGCTCGCGGACTACGTGGGTGCGAAGGTCGACCGGTCCAAGCTGACCGTGGTGTCGCCGGACGCCGGCCGGGTGCGGGTGGCGGACCGCTGGTGCGACCGGCTGGGCGCGCCGCTGGCGATCGTGCACAAGCGGCGGGATCCGGATGTGGCGAATCAGGTCACGGTGCATGAGGTGGTCGGTGATGTGGAGGGCCGGGTGTGTGTGCTGGTCGACGACATGATCGACACGGGTGGCACGATCTGTGCGGCGGCGGATGCGCTGTTCGCGAATGGCGCGGAGGACGTGATCGTGACGGCCACGCATGGTGTGCTGTCGGGTCCGGCGGCGGACCGGTTGAAGAACTCGAAGGTCAGTGAGTTCGTGTTCACCAATACGTTGCCGACTCCGAGCGAGGTGGAGCTGGACAAGGTGACGGTGTTGTCGATGGCTCCGACGATTGCTCGCGCGGTGCAGGAGGTCTTCGAGGATGGCTCGGTGACCAGCCTGTTCGAGGAGCAGGCGTGAGCGGCTTAACCTGTTCTGCCCGGGTCTGGAGGCCACTCCCGTACGGGGGTGGCCTCATCCGTTGGTAGAATTGCCGGGTTGCTCGGCGAGGGAGGCCGCGTTTGGTCGCGGCTGTCCGTTATCGACGCGCTCTTCGTAGCAAGGTCTGTCGTGGGCCGGGTGACGCCCACACACCGTAAACGATCTACGAGGAGTGCCCCATGGCCGAGGTCAAGATCTCCGCTCAGCCCCGTACCGAGTTCGGCAAGGGTGCGGCCCGGCGTACCCGTGCGGCCGACCGTGTTCCCGGCGTGGTCTACGGCCACGGCGTCGACCCGCTGCATGTCACGCTTCCGGCGCATGACCTGCTGATGGCGCTGAAGACCCCGAACGTTCTGCTGCGTCTGAAGGTCGAGGGCGGCAAGGACGAGCTGGTCATCCCGAAGGCCGTGCAGCGTCACCCGATCAAGATCGGCGTTCTGGAGCATGTCGACCTGCTGCTGGTACAGAAGGGCGAGAAGGTCACCGTGGAGGTGCCGATCCTCACCGAGGGCGACCTGGCCCCGGGTGGCAACCTGCTCGAGCACCTGCTGAACGCGCTGCCGGTCGAGACCGAGGCGACCCACATCCCGGAGTCGGTCACCGTCTCCATCGCGGGTCTGGACGCGGGTGCCACCATCCACGCCAAGGACATCACCCTTCCGGCGGGCACCACGCTGGCGGTCGAGGACGACGCGGCCGTGCTGCAGGTGGTCGCCGCCCAGGCCGAGGCTCCGGCCGAGGAGGGCGCCGAGGGCGAGGCCGAGGGCGCCGAGGCGTAGTCTTCGGCTGCTCCCTTTCGCTTTCCGGCCGCCGTCCCGCCCTTGTGGTGGGGCGGCGGCCGTCCTCAAGGAGAGACATCCAGATGACGGACGACGCGAGCCCTTGGCTTGTGGTGGGCCTCGGCAATCCCGGGGGCGAGTATGCGGGCAATCGCCACAATGTCGGCTTCATGGTGGCCGATCTGCTGGCGGAGCGGATGGGTGCCCGCTTCAAGGCGCATAAGTCGCGGGCGCAGGTCGTCGAGGGCCGGGTGGGTCCGCCGGGGCCGTTGAGCCGCCGGGTCGTGGTCGCCAAGCCGATGTCCTTCATGAATCTGTCGGGCGGTCCGGTGACCGCGCTGCGCGACTTCTACAAGGTGCCGGTGGGTCATGTCGTGGCGGTCCATGACGAATTGGACATCGATTACGGCGCGCTGCGGTTGAAGGTCGGCGGGGGTGACAATGGCCACAATGGCCTGAAGTCGATCACCAAGTCGCTGGGTGCGGACTACTGCCGGGTGCGCTTCGGGATCGGACGTCCGCCGGGCCGGATGGATGTCGCGGCGTTTGTGCTGAAGGACTTTTCCGCTGCGGAGCGCAAGGAGTTGGACTACTTCGTGGACCGTGCGGCGGATGCGGTGGAGACGCTGATCGCGGACGGGCTGGAGCGCGCGCAGGGGACGTACAACTCCTGAAAGACGCCGTTCGCCCGTTTGTTCGGCGGAAGGTTGACCGGGCGCCCGCGGATGGCAAGGATCGCCGCCATGGCTTCCACCGGTGTGACCAAGCGCAGCCGTACGCGGCGGGCGGGCGAGAGCGCGTACGGGCTTCTGTTGCTGACGAAGAACGTGGCGATGGGGCTTGTCGCGTTGCTGATTCTGGCCGCCGGGGTGTGGTCGTCCTGGGATGACGCCAAGCCGACGATGCTCACCAAGGGGCTTGAGCGCGGCACCGTGACGGTCTCCGACTGCGGCGACGAATGGTGCACCGGCTCGTTCGCTCCGGCCCGCGCGGGTGGCGAGTCCCATGGCCGGGTGCGGGTCGACAAGGCGGTCACGGACGGGACGGGCGACCGGGTCCCGGTGGCCCTCAAGCCGGGCACGGACCGCGCCGTCCGTACGGGTGCCGCGGGCATCCTCCACGCCTGGGTCCCCTTCGGCGGCTCGCTCCTCCTCGCCTCCCTGATCGTCGCGGGCGGCCTCGGCCTGCGCCGCACGGGCTGGACGATGGGCCTGCTGGGCGCGGCGCTGCTGGGCGCGTCCTTCGCCACGCTTACGCTGTAGCGCTCACCGGGTGCCTCCACTGGTCTTGGGCTCGCCCTTCGCCCCGGGACCACCCCGCCGTTGGGTGTGACCCGTCGCGTAGGCGCGGCCAGTTCGGCACCGCCGGACTCCGCCGTGGAAGTACCCGCCATCGCGGCGGGGAAGAGAAGCCGCCGCCGACACCCGGCCGACCGCCGGAGCGCACTGACGCCATAGCGACCACCGGGCGCCCCCACGGTCACGAACGCGCGCTTCCGCCAGCACCGTCGTGTGACCCGTCCCGCGGCACGGCCAGTTCGGCACCGCCGACCGTCGCCGTGGGGGTCCTCGCCGTCGCGGCGGGGAAGAGGTGGCGGCTGGCCGCCGTGGGGCACGACGTGCGCCCAGCCGCGGGGCTGGAGCGGGGCCCAGCCGTGGGGCTGGAGCGGGCAGCGGCGGAGCCTGCTGCGTGTCGGGGGCCGGGGGCGGAGCCCCCGGGAAGCTCAACCCCCACCACGCACCGGGCGGGCCCGCTCCCGAAGGGGAGCGGGCCCGCCCGGTGTCAGGCATACGCCCTGTTCAGCCCGTGTTGCGGAGGCCCGCCGCGACGCCGTTGACCGTGAGGAGGAGGGCGCGGCCCAGCAGCGGGTCGGGCTCTTCGCCTCGTTCGCGGGCGGTGCGCTGCCGGTGGAGCAGGGTCACCTGCAGATACGAGATCGGGTCGAGGTAGGCGTCCCGGACGTGGAAGGTCTGCTTCAGCACCGGGTTGGAGTCGAGGAGTTCGCGCTCACCGGTGATGCGCAGCACCTCTCGTACCGTCAGTTCATGCTCTGCCTGGATGACGTCGAAGACGTGCTTGAGGTCTTCGGGGACCAGTGTGTCGACGTAGTGGCGGGCGATCCGCAGATCGGTCTTGGCCAGGGTCATTTCGACGTTGGACAGGAAGTTGCGGAAGAAGTGCCAGTGCTGGTGCATTTCGTCGAGGACGCCGTCGAGTCCGGCTTCGCGGGCGGCCTTGAGGCCGGAGCCGACGCCGAACCAGCCGGGGACGATCTGCCGGGACTGGGTCCAGCCGAAGACCCAGGGGATGGCCCGGAGTCCGTCGAGGCCGGCGCCGGAGTCGGGGCGGCGGGAGGGCCGGGAGCCGAGGTGGAGGTCGGCGAGCTGGTCGACGGGGGTGGAGGCGAAGAAGTACGCGGGCAGGTCGGGGTCGTCGACGAGGGTGCGGTAGGCGCCGTGGGCGGCGTCGGAGACGGTTTCCATGGCCGCGTCCCAGCGGGCGAGTGCCTCGTCGGACTGGCGGGGCGCGGTGTGCAGGGCGGATGCCTGCAGCGTGGCGGCGACGGTGAGTTCGAGGTTTTCGCGGGCGAGCGAGGGCACGAGGTACTTGTCGGAGATGACCTCGCCCTGTTCGGTGACCTTGATCTCGCCTTCGAGGGTGCCCCACGGCTGGGCGAGGATCGCGTCGTGGGTGGGGCCGCCGCCGCGGCCGACGGTGCCGCCGCGGCCGTGGAAGAGCCGCAGCCGTACGCCGTGCCGGTGGGCGACGTCGCGCAGCAGCCGCTGGGCGCGGTGGATCTCCCACTGGGAGGTGGTGATGCCGCCGAACTTGGACGAGTCGGAGTAGCCGAGCATGACCTCCTGGACGTCGCCGCGGAGGGCGACGAGCCGTCGGTAGGAGGGGTCGGCGAGCATTTCGTCGAGGAGCTTGTCGGCGATCTTGAGTTCTTCGGTGGTCTCCAGCAGCGGGACGATGCCGATCTTGGCCCAGCCGGCGTGGAGGTCGATGAGTCCGGCCTCGCGGGCGAGGACGGCGGCGGCGAAGACGTCGTCGGAGCCCTGGCACATGGAGATGATGTAGGACTCGACGATTTCGGGGCCGAAGCGCTCGAAGGAGTCGCGGATGGTGCGGAAGACGCCGAGGGTCTTGGCGCCGGCGGCGTCGAGGGGGGCCGGGCTGGGGCGAGGGGGCGCCGGGAGCGCAGTTCCTTGGCAAGCAGCTTGCGGCGGTAGTCGCGGGGCATGTCGGCGTAGCGCCAGGATTCCTCGCCGAGCCGGTCGAAGAGCTGGCCGAGGGCGTGGTGGTGGGCGTCGGCGTGTTCGCGGACGTCCATGGTGGCGAGCTGGAGGCCGAAGGCGGCGAGGGTGCGGATGGCGCGTTCGAGCCGGCCGCCGGCGATGAGGTGGCCGCGGTGGGCGCGCAGGGAGTCCTGGATGAGGTGGAGGTCGGCGAGGAGTTCGCCGGAGCCGAGGTAGTCGCGGCCGGGCTGGTGGGGGGTGTCGCCGGCGAGCCGTTCGCGGGTGTTGACGATCTTCTGCCGCATGCAGGTGGCCTTGAGCCGGTAGGGCTCTTCGGCGTTGAGCCGCTTGTAGCGCGGGCTGATCTCGGGCAGCAGTTCGAGGTCGCGCTGGAGGGAGGCGAGGAGTTCCTCGGAGGCGCCGGTGTTGCGGATGGAGCTGGAGAGGGCGGCGCGCAGATCGTCGATGATCTCCAGGGCGTCGGTGATGCCGTGTTCGTGCTGGAGGATCAGGACGTCGCGGGTCACCTCGGGGGTGACGTTGGGGTTGCCGTCGCGGTCGCCGCCGATCCAGGTGCCGAAGGTGAGGGGGCGGGTGGTGGCGGGCAGCTCGACGCCGACGCGTTCGAGTTCGGCGGTGAGGTCCTCGAGGACGTCACCGACGGCGCCGGCGTGCAGTTCGTCGAGGTAGTAGATGGCGTTGCGGGCCTCGTCGGCGGGTTCGGGGCGGGCGACGCGCAGTTCGTCGGTCTGCCAGAGCAGGTCGATGTTCTCGGCGAGCCGCAGGTCGGCGCGGCGGGCGTCGCCGCCGACGGTGAGGGTGTCGAGCAGTTCGGCGATGCGGCGGAGCTTGGTGAGGACGGTGCGGCGGGCGGCCTCGGTGGGGTGGGCGGTGAAGACGGGGCGCACCCCCAGGTGGGCGACGGTCTGCCGGAGGTGCTCGGGGTCGGCGTCCTTGAGCTGGTCGGCGGTGCGGGCGAGGATGCCGCCCTCGGCGGCGCGGCGGGTGCGCAGCTCGCGGCCGCGGTGTACCTGTTCGGTGACGTTGGCCAGGTGGAAGTAGGTGGAGAAGGCGCGGACCAGCTTGGCGGCGGTCTCGAGGTCGGTGGAGCCGAGCAGATCGGCGGCGGCCTCACCGTCACTGCGGGTGAGGGCGCGGACGCGCTCGACGAGTTCGAGGAGGTCGGGTCCCTCCTGGCGGACGAGGGTCTCGCCGAGCAGGTCCCCCAGACGGCGGATGTCGGCACGCAGAGCGGCGTTGGTGTGGTCGGCACTGCTCACAGGTGCGGGCTCCTTGCAGTGAACGGGGTTCGAAGCGCGGCATCAGGGCTTGTGCGGCGGGCGCCGCGGGCTGCTGACCCGGTGCTTTCGGCCATGTGCGGACCGCGCTGTCCGACGTTCCCAGGATAGGCGGCGCGACCCTGGGTGAGACCAGAGCCCTATTGCCCCGCTTCCCGGCCCTGCCATACTTACGACGCCGTAGGTTACGGATCCGTAGCCATGCCCCGAGCCCCACGAGGGATCCCATGACTGCAAGCCCCGACGTGGTCAACGACACGCCGAAGGCCCAGGAGGCCCCGCTTCCCTACGCCACGCTCGGCGGGGACAGCAAGCGTTCCATCGAACAGATCACCCTTCTCCTGTTCATCACCGTCCCCTTCGTCGCGCTGGTCGCGGCGGTTCCCCTGGCCTGGGGCTGGGGGGTCAGCTGGCTGGATCTGGCGCTGTTGGTGTCGATGTACTACATCGGCTGCCACGGCATCACGATCGGCTTCCACCGTTACTTCACTCATGGCTCGTTCAAGGCGAAGCGGCCGCTGCGGATCGCGTTGGCGATCGCCGGGTCGCTGGCCGTGGAGGGGCCGCTGGTCCGCTGGGTGGCCGATCACCGCAAGCACCACAAGTTCTCCGACGCGGACGGCGACCCGCACTCCCCATGGCGGTACGGCGAGACCGTTCCGGCTCTGATGAAGGGGTTGTGGTGGGCACATATCGGATGGATGTTCGATGAGGAGCAGACGTCCCAGCACAAGTACGCACCGGATCTGATCAAGGACGGTGCCGTCCGGGCGGTCTCCCGCCAGTTCGTGGTGTGGACGCTGGTCTCCCTGATGCTGCCCCCGCTGATCGGCGGGCTGGCGACCTGGTCCTGGCAGGGCGCGGCGACCGCCTTCTTCTGGGGGTCCCTCGTTCGGGTGGCCTTGCTGCACCATGTGACCTGGTCGATCAACTCGATCTGCCATGCGGTGGGCAAGCGCCCGTTCAAGTCGCGGGACCGCTCCGGCAATGTGTGGTGGCTGGCGGTGCTCTCGTGCGGCGAGTCCTGGCACAACCTGCACCACGCGGATCCGACCTGCGCCCGGCACGGGGTGATGAAGGGGCAGCTGGACTCCAGCGCCCGGATCATCCGCTGGTTCGAGAAGGCGGGCTGGGCCTATGACGTCCGCTGGCCGAGCCAGGCCCGTATCGACTCCCGCCGTCAGGAGGAGTCCGTCGGAGCGGCATGATGGAGGGTGTGGCGACCGACAGTAATACCAGCGGTGAAAAGGACCGGCGGGGCCGGACAGGCCGGCCCTCCGGATCCGGGACCCGGCGGCCCCGCCGGGTCCGGATGACCGGCAAGGAGCGCCGGGAGCAGCTGCTGGACATCGGTCGCACGCTCTTCGCCGAGCGTGGCTTCGAGGGCACGTCGGTGGAGGAGATCGCGGCGAAGGCAGGGGTCTCCAAGCCGGTGGTGTACGAGCACTTCGGCGGCAAGGAGGGGCTGTACGCGGTCGTGGTGGACCGTGAGATGCGGCGGATGCTGGACATGGTGACCACATCGCTGACCGCGGGCCATCCTCGGGAGCTGTGCGAGCAGGCCACCTTCGCCCTTCTGGACTACATCGAGGAGTACACGGACGGCTTCCGGATCCTGGTCCGTGACTCCCCCGTCGCCCAGTCGACGGGCACCTTCGCCTCGCTGATCAGCGATATCGCCACCCAGGTGGAGGACATTCTGGGCCTGGAGTTCAAGGCCCGCGGCTTCGACGCCAAGCTGGCCCCGCTGTACGCGCAGGCGCTGGTGGGCATGGTGGCGCTGACGGGCCAGTGGTGGCTGGACGTCCGTAAGCCGAAGAAGGCCGAGGTGGCGGCGCATCTGGTGAATCTGGCCTGGCACGGTCTGGACGGTCTGGAGCAGAAGCCGCGGCTGATCGGCCACCGCAAGGCGTGACCTCCCGGTACTGGTCCGCGCGTCCCCCCTGCGGGGATGATGGGGGCTCAGGGGGAGGGGGATCCAGAGTATGAGCACGGGTGAGCGGTCCGAGGCGCGTCGGAGGGCGGTGGCCGTGGGGCCGGGCGTCTGTCATGCGCTTGGCCTGACGATGCTGGTCATCACGGAGTGGGTGCGCGCGGATCTGAAGGACGCGACGTCGATGGCGTCGCACGGCTATCTGAAGGGCATGATCGAGTTCGCGGGCTCGCTGGCCGATACGGACTGGTACAAGCCCGCCGTGGACCTGTACGACAATGTCTCCTTCGGTGAGCCGCGGGCGGCCCTGTGGGCGGCTGTGATCATGGCACTCGTGGTGCGGCTCAACCGCTACGGGCCGCAGGAAGCCCAGCAGTTGCTGTCCTGGGTGGCCGCCGGGTACTGCCTGCTGGCCACGCTGGCCCTCCTGCCGTATCTGGCGGCCCCGGGGGCCGGCGTCATTCTGGTGCTGGCGCTGTGCGGGGGCGTGGTGAACGTGGCGACCCGCTGAGCGGTCAGCCCTGGTACACCATCGTGCACAGCAGTGTCCGACCGTCGTTCACCAGCCACGACCAGTAGTACGTACGGTCGCCCTGGACCCGGGCGCAGTTGGCCGAGGAGGCGTTGGCCGGGGCCTTGTAGACGCCGGTGATGTGCAGAATCCGGTTGTAGCGGGCCGGCACCCGCTTCGCGTCGCAGTCCACCACGGTCATCAGCCCGGCGTTCATCCGCGCCTGCTGCCCGCTGCCCGTCTGCTCGGCCAGCAGGCAGTACCCCACCGTGAACTTGCGGGTCAGGCACAGGGCGGTGGTCCGCCCGCGCGAGGTGTACGACATGTAGTTCTGGCCCGGCCCTGCGGGCAGGCCCCGCCGCTGCTCCGCACCGCGCTCACCCACATGAACGCGTTTCCGGCACTGCAGGAGACCTGGGTGGGCATCCTGCTGTTGTACTGCCCGCCCCCGGTGTCGTACACGGCGAGGCAGTCCCCTGGGCTCACCGCCCGGTACGCCTCGTCCGTGGGATCCGGCGCCGCGGTGGGCGAGGCGGGCGCCTGGGTCTCGGCAGGCCGTCCCCCTCCCCCGCTGCCTCCGGAGCCGTACCCGGGCAGCGAGGCGCTGGGGAGGGCCGTGGGGCCTTTGCTGGGGAGCCCGCCGGGGTTCGTCGGCAGGCGTGGGGCTCCGCCGTCCGGCAGTGCGCTGCCCGCGAAGGAGGCCCTGTCGTCCCCCTCGACCACCTGCGGCAGCACGAGCACGGCGAACGCGAGGGCGGCGGCCACCAGTATCCAGATGCCGCGCTGCCGCTGCTCCTCGCTGCCCCCGCCCCTGCCCGGATCCGCCCCGCCCGACGCGCTGCTCATGGCTCTCCCCCGAGAACGTGGCCACGGTGTTGTTGTTCGGCGCGTCCACGGTCTCATGTCGGATCGCTTCTGGGGAGCGCTGTGGCAAGACGTGCCTGGTCTGTGACCGCGACGGGCCGTATCGGAGCCTGACCGTCACGGCCTGACGATCGCGTCCCCGATGACGAAGCCCTTCGCGGGGCCATGACGCCAGGCGCTCACACGAGGCACTTACACGAGGCGCTCTGGCGGGTGCCGAGCCGATCATCCGATCGGGTGGTGTCCGATCGGCTCCAGGAACTCCAGCCGGTTGCCGACCGGGTCCGCGGAGTAGAAGCGGCGGTGCCCTGGCAACTTCTCGTCCCAAACGACCTCGGCACCCTGCCCGGTGAGGCGGGCGGCGAAGGCTTCTATGCCGATGACCCGGATACCCGGGTGGGCCTTGCGGGAGGGGCGGAAGTCCGGCTCGATGCCCAGGTGCAGTTGGACCGGGCCGCATCCGAACCACAGGCCGCCGCCTGCCGCCAGGGCGGGCGGTTTGGGGATCTCGGTCATGCCGAGCGCCTCGCCGTAGTAGGCGCGCAGCGCGGGCTCGCTGCCGGGCGGGGCGGCGAGTTGGACGTGGTCGAGGGCCGCGATCATCCTTGGGCCGTTCGGGCCACGACGAAGATGCGGCGGAACGGGAAGGCCGTGCCGTGGGGGCCGGAGGGGTAGGCGTCGCGGAGGAGTGCGGCGTAGGCGGCGAGGAAGCGGTCGCGGGCGGGCGGGTCGTCGGCGAGGGCGGTCAGGACCGGGCGCAGGGCGGTGCCCTTGACCCAGTCGAGGACGGGGTCGGGGCCGGTCAGGACCTGCACATAGGTGGTTTCCCAGGCGTCGACCTCGCAGCCGAGGGCGGCCAGGCGCTCCAGGTACTCGGTCGGCTCCAGAACGGAAGCGGGGTCGCGGAGGCGGTCGGCGAGGCGGTCGCGCCACTCGGGGGCGTCGCACAGGTCGCGCAGCAGGGTGTGGCTGGGGGCGGTGAAGTTGCCGGGGACCTGGAAGGCGAAGGTGCCGCCGGGGCGCAGTCCGGCCAGCCAGGTGCCGAAGGAGTCGGGGTGGCCAGGAATCCACTGGAGGGCGGCGTTGGAGACGATCAGGTCGTAGGGCTCGTCCGGCGCCCAGTTGCGCACATCGGTACGGCGCAGGTCGAGGCGGCCGCCGCCGGTGGTGGGGCCCGCGAGGGGCTGGGCCTCGGCGAGCATCTCGGCGGAGTTGTCCAGGCCGGTGACATGGGCGTCGGGCCAGCGGTCGAAGAGCAGGACGGTGACGTTGCCGGGGCCGCAGCCCAGGTCGGCGATGCGGGGCGGGCGGCCGGGGCCGGGACCGGAGCTGGTGGGCAGCTCGGGGACGCGGGCCAGCAGGTCCAGGAAAGGGCGGGTGCGGTGGCCGGCGTGGCGCAGATACTGCCGGGGATCCCAGTTGGGCGCGGTGGTCATGGTCGGTTCCCCCTGTGGGTACGGTCGGTACGGGGCGCGTCGCCGTGACCGCTGCGCGTCCCGGTGTATTACCGTTGCCCACGGTATCTCTTGATGTCAAGAGACTTCATGTCGACAGACCCACTACACTGATCGCCATGGAGGACGAGGTCGATCGGCTGGTCGCGGCGTGGCGGCGGGAACGCCCCGACCTCGATGTGGAACCGCTGGAAGTGCTCAGCCGGGTCAGCAGGCTCGCCCGCCATCTGGACCGGGCGCGGCGGATCGCCTTCGCCGAGCACAATCTGGAGCCCTGGGAGTTCGACGTCCTGACGTCGCTGCGCCGGGCCGGGCCCCCGTATCAGCTCTCCCCCGGGCAGCTGCTGACCCAGACTCTGGTCACCTCGGGCACCATGACCAACCGCATCGACCGGCTCGCCAAGAAGGGGCTGGTCGAGCGGGGGCCCGACCCGAGTGACCGGCGCGGTGTGCTGGTGCGGCTGACCGCCGAGGGGCGTGACCGCGCCGATCAGGCACTGGCCGGGCTGCTGGACCATGAGCACGCCATTCTGGCCGAGCTCTCCCAGGCCCAGCGCGCCGAACTGGCCGCGCTGCTACGCCAGTTGACCGCCCCGTTCGACAATCTCCCCGGCTAGGTCGACCGGGCCCACCCCGGCACGCCGGGCCAGCGCCACGGCCGCCAGCGTGGAGTGCACGCCCAGCTTGCCCAGCACATTCTGCATATGGGTGCGGACGGTGTGCGGGGAGAGGAAGAGCCGCTCGGCGACGGCTTTGCGGCCGAGCCCGGCCACCATGCAGCGCAGCACCTCCCGCTCACGCGGCGTCAGCGACTCGACCAGGCGCTCGCTTTCGGTGCGGTGCTTACGGGCGGCCGTCAACTCCCGCAGGACGCCGGTGAGCAGAGCGGGCGGCAGATGGGTCTCCTCCCGGAGCACCCCCCGGATGACCGCGAGCAGCCGGACCAGCGAGCAGTCCTTGGCGACCCAGCCGGACGCCCCGGCCTGCAGCGCCACCGCCGCGCGGCGCGGATCGTCGCGCTCGGCCAGCACCACGGTGCGCACCCCCGGCTGGGTGGAGCGGACCGCGCCGACGAGCCATATGCCGTCGGCCGCCCGGCCGTTCACCACCCGGGCGGGGCCGCCGTGCGGCCCGCCGTGGATGCCGTTGTGCGGCGTGCCGTTCGCCCCGCCGTAGGCCACCTCGGCCGGCACCGGGAGCGGTGGGCCCGCACCCTCGGCGGCAGTGCCCAGATCGGCGTCGACCAGCAGAATGTCGAAGCGGCGCCCCTCCGCCGCGGCGCGCTCCAGACAGCGCAGCGCCGCCGGACCGCTGCCGGCCGCCGCCACGTCCACGTCCTGTTCCGCCGCGAGGGCGGCGGCCAGTGACTCGGCGAAAATACGATGGTCGTCAACCACGAGAACCCGAATACGTGCCACGGACAACCCCCCAGTCGCCGGATGAAGATTCCGGATACACCGAGAAACAGTGCGGGTACGGCGCCCGGCGCAAGGTCACCGCGACCCGCACGGCCGCCGCCGTGCTGTGATTGCTACCCCGCCCCGGGCGTCGTACCTGACTGTCTCGCCCCCTGATGGGCGTCGGCCCCCACCGACGCTGTACTCAGAGTAAGGCCGTGGTCTCATATAGGAAGCGGATTAGCGAAACTGACTGTTCTCGGCTGTTCACCGTGTGTTTCTTGTTCGCTCTTGGGGACCGAGTGATCCACGAGCCGCGAAGATTTACCGAGAACGATCCGCGACGCGATCAAGGGGCCGGTGGCGACGGCCGGCTACAGCCGTCGCACCCCCGCCCGCCTACAGCCGTCGCGCCCCGGCGCTGGGCACCGCCGGGAAGATCCGCGGAGCCCCGTGGCCTGCCGCGCCGAACGCCTCGGTCACCGCCTTGCCCACCGCCTCCGCATCCGCCTCCGCCACCAGCACGATGGCCGAGCCGCCGAAGCCGCCGCCGGTCATCCGCGCCCCGAGCGCACCCGCCGCGTTCGCCGACTCCACGACGAGGTCGAGCTCGGCACAGGAGATCTCGAAGTCGTCGCGGCAGGAGGCGTGCCCGGCGGTCAGCACCGGTCCGATACGCCGCGTGTCCCCCGCGTCGAGCAGCTCGATGACCTCCTCGACCCTGCGGTCCTCGGTCACCACATGGCGCACCCGCCGCCGGGTGGTCTCGTCGTAGCCCAGTCGCTCCAACTGGGCGAGCGTCGCCTCCAGCCCGTCGAAGGGCACATCGCGCAGCGCCGGCAACCCGAGCGCCTCGGCGGCCGCCTCGCAGGCGGCCCGCCGGTTCGCGTAGGCGCCGTCGCCCAGCTCGTGCTTGACGCGGGTGTCCACCACCAGCAGCCGCAGCCCCTCGGCCGCCAGGTCGAACGGCACCTGGCGCTGGGTGAGATCACGGGCGTCCAGGAACAGGGCGTGTCCCTCGGTGCAGCACGCGGACGCCATCTGGTCCATGATCCCGCAGGGCACGCCCACGAAGACGTTCTCCGCGCGCTGGCACAGCTGGGCGATGCGCCGCGGGGTGAGCCCCAGTCCGTACAGATCGTTGAGCGCGGTGGCCGTGACCACCTCCAGCGCGGCGGACGACGACAGCCCGGCGCCGGTGGGCACGGTGGACTCGAAGTGCAGGTCCGCACCGCCGGCCGCGCCCGTCAGCAGCCCCGCATCGCGCAGCGCCCAGACCACTCCGGCCGGATAGGCCGCCCAGCCGCCGCGGTCGCCGCCGCCGGCCCCGCCCGCGACCGGCGCCAGCTCCTCGACCCGCAGCTCGACGATTCCGCCCGGGGCGTCGCCCGAGTGGAGCCGCAGCACCCCGTCGGTGCGCGGGGTGGCGGCGGCCAGGCAGGTGTGGGGCAGGGCGAGCGGCATGACGAAGCCGTCGTTGTAGTCGGTGTGCTCACCGATCAGATTGACCCGGCCCGGCGCCGCCCAGACGCCCTCCGGGTCGGTGCCGTAGACCTCGTGGAACCCCGCCGTGGCCTGCCCGGGGCCGTGCTCGTCCGTCACTGACTCTCCCTCCGCTGCGCGAACTCCCATGCGTCCGCGACGATTCCGGCCAGGTCGGCGCGGGTCGGGCGCCAGCCCAGGCGCTCCTTGGCGCGCTCGGCGGAGGCCACCAGGACCGCCGGGTCGCCGCCGCGGCGCGGGGCGGCGATCTCCGGGATGGGGTGGCCGGTGACCTGGCGCACCGTCTCGATGACCTCGCGGACGGAGAAGCCGTTGCCGTTGCCGAGGTTGCAGATCAGGTGCTCGCCCGCGGAGGCCGCGCCGAGGGCGAGCAGATGGGCGTCGGCGAGGTCGGCGACGTGGATGTAGTCGCGGACGCAGGTGCCGTCGGGGGTGGGGTAGTCCTCGCCGAAGACCGAGATCGCCTCGCGCCGGCCCTGGGCGACCTGGAGCACCAGGGGGATGAGGTGGGACTCGGGGTCATGGCGCTCGCCGTAGGCCCGGTAGGCTCCCGCGACGTTGAAGTAGCGCAGGGAGACCGCGGCCAGCCCGTGCGCGGCGCATTCGCCGCTGATCATGTGGTCGACGGCGAGCTTGCTGGCACCGTAGGGGTTGGTGGGCGCGGTCGGCAGGTCCTCGGTGATCGGGACCTGGTCGGGCTCGCCGTAGGTGGCGGCGGTGGAGGAGAAGACGAGGGTGCGCACCCCGGCGTCGCGCATCGCGGCGAGCAGCTCGGTGGTGCCCCCCACATTGTTGACCCAGTACTTCTCGGGGTTGACGACGGACTCGCCGACCTGGGAGAACGCCGCGAAGTGCAGCACGCCGTCAAAGGTGGGGTCGAGCCACTTGCCGGCGTCCTGGATGCGGCCCTCGATGAACTCCGCGCCCTCGGGGACCCCCTCCCGGTGCCCGGTGGACAGGTCGTCCAGCACCGTCACCCGGTGACCGGCTTCGAGCAGATGCGCCGCGACCACGCTGCCGACATAGCCGGCGCCGCCGGTGACCAGGTACTTCTTCTGCTGCGCATTGCTCACTTGCTCGCTACCTCTCGCAGTCGCTCGGCCGCGGCCTCCGGCGGCACATCGTTGATGAACACATTCATGCCGGATTCGGAACCCGCGAGAAACTTCAGCTTGCCGGAAGTGCGGCGGATGGTGAAAAGCTCGAGGTGAAGTGCGAATTCACCGCGGTCGGTCATGTGGTACGGCGCCTGGTGCCAGGCGGAGATGTAGGGCGTGGGCGGTTCACCCTCCCCGAAAATCCGGTCGAAGCGCTTCAAGAGTTCCAGATACATCTGTGGAAACTCTGTGCGCGCGGCCTCCTCCAGCGCCGGCAGGTCCGGAACCCGCCGCTTGGGGTAGAGGTGCACCTCGTACGGCCAGTGGGCGGCGTAGGGGACGAACGCGACCCAGTGCTCGCCTTCGAGCACCACCCGGCGCCCGTCGGCCAGCTCATCGGCGACCACATCATCGAACAGATTCCGACCGGTGGCCACACGGTGCTCGGCGAGCGAACGGAGCATCAGCTGTGTACGAGGGGTCACAAAGGGATACCCGTAGATCTGGCCGTGCGGATGGCCGAGGGTGACGCCGATCTCCTTACCGCGGTTCTCGAAGCAGAAGACCTGCTCGACGGCGGGGTGTTGGGCCAGCTCGGCGGTGCGGTCGGTCCAGGCGTCGAGCACCAGAGCGGCCTGCGCGGCGTCGAGGTCGGCGAAGGAGGCGTCGTGGTCGGAGGTGAAGCACACGACCTCGCACCGGCCCGAGTCCCCGGCCAGCGAGGGGAAGCGGTTCTCGAAGACCGCGACGTCATAGCCGGAGGCGGGGATCTCGCTGTGCCGCCCCTCGCGGGAGGGGCACAGCGGGCATTCGTCGGCCGGCGGGTGGTAGGTGCGGGCCTGGCGGTGGGAGGCGATCGCCACCCGGTCGCCGAGAAGGCGGTCGTGCCGGATCTCCGAGCGGGTCGCGATGGGGTCGAGCGGCCGCTGGTCGACGGCGTCGCGCACCGCGTCGTCGCGCGCGTCGTAATAGATCAGCTCGCGTCCGTCCGCAAGCCGCGTCGCCGTCTTCTTCACTCCGCCAGCTCCTGTCATGTGCACCCAACACAACTCAACATAATGAACCACAAGCCAACAGTGGCGTCAATGCACGGTGAAGGTGCTCGGACAAACCACAAGAATTCGGATACGTTCACCGAACGTTTCTGGTGCATTCCGTTCAGGCGATGAGGCGAGACCATGCGCTATCTGGCCGAAGGGCTCCGGCTTCCCACCAACGCACTCGATTACACGATCCTGATCCTCTACTTCGTCGTCGTCCTCGGCGTGGGATTCGCCGCCAGAGCGAGCGTCAAGACCAGCCTCGACTTCTTTCTCTCCGGCCGGTCGCTGCCCGCGTGGGTCACCGGGCTGGCCTTCGTCGCCGCGAATCTGGGCGCCCTGGAGATCCTGGGGATGGCCGCCAACGGCGCGCAGTACGGGGTGTACACCGTGCACTGGTACTGGGTCGGGGCGATTCCGGCCATGGTCTTCCTCGGCCTGGTGATGATGCCGTTCTACTACGGTTCCAAGGTACGGTCCGTCCCCGAGTTCCTGCTGCACCGCTACGGACCGTCCTCGCATCTGCTCAGCTCGATCATCTTCTCGATCGCGTCCGTACTGATCGCGGGCGTGAACCTCTACGCGATGGCGATCGTGGTGGAGGCGCTGCTGGGCTGGCCGCAGTGGGTGGCCATCGTGGTCGCGGGGCTCTTCGTGCTCGCGTACATCACCCTCGGCGGGCTCTCCTCGGCGATCTACAACGAGGTGCTGCAGTTCTTCGTGATCCTGGCCGCCCTCATCCCGCTCACCGTGATCGGCCTGCGGCGGATCGGCGGCTTCGGCGGGCTCAAGGACTCGCTGGTGGACTCCCACGGCCCCCATTTCGTCTCCGCCTGGGGCGGCACCGGCATCGGCTCCGCCAACCCGCTGGGGGCCAACTGGCTGACCATCGTGCTGGGCCTCGGCTTCTGCCTGAGCTTCGGCTACTGGACGACCAACTTCGCCGAGGTGCAGCGCGCCCTGTCGGCCAGGAACCTCTCGGCCGCCCAGCGCACCCCGCTGATCGCCGCGTTCCCGAAGATGTTCATCCCGCTGATCGTGGTGGTCCCGGGGCTGATCGCGCTGTCCATGGACCCGGAGATCGGCTCGAAGAAGAGCAGTCTGCAGTTCAACGACGCGATTCCGCTGCTGATGAGCGAGCTGCTGCCGAACGGGGTGCTGGGGCTCGCGGTGACCGGGCTGCTGGCCGCCTTCATGGCGGGCATGGCGGCCAATGTGTCGTCCTTCAACACGGTCTTCACCCACGACATCTGGCGGGCGTACGTCAGGAAGGACCGGCCGGACGGGTACTACCTGCTGACCGGGCGGGTGGTGACGGCGATCGGCGTGCTGGTCGGTATGGGGACGGCCTTCATCGCCTCCTCGTTCAGCAACATCATGAACTACCTCCAGACGCTGTTCTCGTTCTTCAACGTGCCGCTGTTCTGCGTCTTCATCATCGGGATGTTCTGGAAGCGGGCCACCTCCCAGGCCGGGTTCTGGGGGCTGCTCTGCGGCACCGTGGCCGCGATGATCAACTACTTCTGGCTCTACCGGGACGGCGTCATCTCCATCCCCAGCGACCAGGGCGCCAACTTCGTCTCCGCCATCGTGGCGTTCGTGGTCGGCGGGGTGGTGATGGTCGTGGTGACCCCGTTCACCAAGCCCAAGCCGGTCGAGTCGCTGGCCGGTCTGGTCTACGGCACCACCGCGCCCGGTGTGGCCGAGCCACCGGCTCCGGGCGACGAGGCGTGGTATCGCCGCCCGGCCGTGCTGGGCTGGGGCGCGCTGATCCTCGCGGCCCTGTGCTACATCCCGTTCTCCCTGTGACCCTCCGGCGGATAAGGAGCCCACGCCATGAGTGAGGAGTACGCATACCGGTCCGAGGTCGAGGAGCTGGAGCAGAAGTCGGCGACCGCGGCGCGGCTGTTCGATGTGCGGCGGATCATCGGCGGGCTGTTCGTGATCTACGCGATCATCGTCCTCATCGCCGGATTCACCGCCTCGGACGCGGATGTGAAGAAGGCATCGGGCATCAACATCAACCTCTGGACCGGATGGTGCATGCTCGCGGTCGGCCTGCTCTTCCTGCTGTGGATGAAGCTCAGGCCGCTGTCCGCCCCGGGGACCGCGCCCAAGCCGGAGACCGGGCCGGGGACCGGGGCGGGGCCGGGGACCGGGCCGGGGACCGGGACAGGGCCGGGGACCGGGGCAGGGCCCGGAGGACCCGGAGCCGGAGGACCCGGAGCCGGAGAGGACTGAGCGGCGCGGGCCGCCGCGCGCCGGGGCTCGCGGGCCCGGGCCACCGCGAACCAGCCGGCAGGGCTGCCGGCCCGCCGACGCGGGCTACGGCGCCGACGACGCGGGCGGCTGGGGCGCGGGCGGCTGGAGCGAAGGCGGCTGCGGCGCGGGCGACGCGATCCGGCGGGACGCCGCGCGGTCCAGCAGCCCGGTGCGTGCCGCCAGGGCCGCCGCCTCCAGCCGTGAGCCCACCCCGAGCTTCATCAGCACCCGCTGCACATGGGTGCGGGCCGTGCTGGGGGCGATGCCCATACCCGCCGCGATCAGCCGGGTGTCCTCGCCCTCGGCGACCCGCACCAGCACCTCCACCTCGCGCGGGGTCAGCATGCGCAGCAGCCGGGCCCCCTCGTCGTCGGGCTGGGCCGCGGGGTTGAGCAGCTCCGCGAAGGCCCCCTGGAGAAGCTGCGGCGCCACGGCGGCCTCGCCGGCGCGCGCCTTCATCATGGCGCGTTCGACGCCCTCGATCCGCTCGTCGTGGCGCACATAGCCGGACGCCCCGGCGGCGAAGGCGGCGGCTATGCCGCGTGGGCTCGGCACCGGGCCGAGCACCACGACCGCGACCTGCGGCCGCTCCTTCTTGATCTGCACCACCGGGTCGAACACCCCTGGTTCGGCGGGTGACGCCGTGCCCAGCAGGCACACCTCCGGTGCCCGGCTCACCACCAGGTCCGCCGCGCCCGCGCTCGGTGCCGCCGCGGCGAGCACCCGGTGCCCGCGCAGCTTCAGCGCCGAGGCGAGCGCCTCCGCGAGCAGACGGTGGTCATCGACCACCATGAGTCGCACGCCCATGAGCTCCCCCCATTCGCTCAGGGGGGAAAGCTACACGCTTGTTCGACGTTGCGCGCCCCTTACCGGGCAGAAGCCCCCCGGAATGCCGAAATCCCGGCCATTAGTGCCTACTTGAGGTCCGGTTGACGTCTGAATCGGACCGCTGCGGCCGGGTTCCGCGCGGGCGCGCGCCCCGGCGCTCCGCCGGGGCGAAAAGCGGCGGCCCCGCCCGTACGGTGGGTACGGGCGGGGCCGCCGGGAGCTGAGTGGACGCCGAAGGGGTCAGCTCGCGCCGAAGATGATCGCCAGCGGGTCGTCCTTGTCGTAGGTGCCCGAGGGCTTGGTGGCGTAGACGTCGCTCATGAACAGGTGCTTCCCGGAGTAGATGATCTCCGAGTAGCTGGGGCTGAACTTCGACTCCATCTCGTGGGAGGCGACGGGGTTCTGCAGCAGCTTGGTCTTGGCGTACGACTTGGGGTCGATCTGCCAGACCGCGCCACCGGCCTCCCAGGTGCTCTCCTGGTAGGCGAGGACGGAGCCGTTCTCATCGAGCCCGAGCGGGGTGAGCGCGGCGCCCTTGACCCCGTCCGTCTTCCCGATCGGCTTGCCGTTGGCCAGGCTGAACGCCACGATCTCGTTGGCCGTCGCGGCGGAGGAATCGGTGCGGTCCTCGGAGCCGAGGAAGAGGGTGTTGGCCGACTTGGAGATGGCGAACTTCCGGCAGCCCTCGACGTTGGTCGACTCGCACTTGGCGTCGTACTTGCCGTTCTCGGTGCCGATCTTGCCGAGCACCTTGCCGGTCTTGGCGCTGTCGTCGACGGACAGGAAGTCCGAGACCGCCGAGCCGGTCGAGTCACCGGCGTCGAGGCCGATCACCAGCGGGTCGGTGGAGGCGACATGCACGTAGTCGATGCCCTGCGAGACCTTGTAGGCCGACTTCACTGCGCCCGTCTTCGGGTTCAGCGTCTGGACCTGGATCTGCGGGTTGTCGTAGTCGCCGCAGCGGCGCACCGCGACCAGCTTGTCCGCGCCGCCCGCGTAGCCGTCGTCCGAGCACTGCTCGCCGGACTTCGGCTTCCACAGCGCCTGGCCCGAGGTGGACCAGGCGGCGCCGCCGCTGGTGCCGCCCGCGGCCACGGTGCCGCCGCCGAGGGTGACCTCGTCGAAGCGGACCTTCTCGTCGCCCTCCTTGACGTTCCGGTGCCAGAGCATCTTGCCGTTCTTGAGGTCCAGCAGCCCGACCTCGGTGCAGCCGGGGTACTTGTCCTTGGCCGACGGCTTGGCCTCCTGGTAGAGGACCGTGGTCAGCCCGTCCTTGGTGAGGTGGTCCGAGGACCAGCAGACCGCGCCGCCCAGCGGGATCGTCCACTTCGCGGTGCCGCCGCTCAGCGGATAGCCGACGATCTTGTAGACGTCGGCCTTCACGAAGGTGTCGTCGGTGACCCACATGCCCTCGACGGTGATCTGGTCAGAGACCTTGGGCATCGGAACCTTGTTGAGCAGTTTGGCATCTACGGTCTTGGCGGGCTTGTCCCCACCGCCCGTGGAACCGCTTGAAGAAGATCCCTGGCTGGACTCCTTGTCCTTGCCCTTGGCCTCGTTGCCGCCCCCGTCGTCCTTGGTGGCGAACCAGATGCCGCCGCCGATGATCAGCGCGACCGCGACCACGGCGCTGACGATGATCGCCATGCGCTGCTTGGACTGGCCGGAGCCGCCGGGGCCGCCCGGGCCGGGGCCGCCGGGGAACTGGGGCTGCGGCGGCTGGCCGTACTGCTGCTGACCGTAAGGCTGCTGGCCGAATTGCGACTGACCGTAAGGCTGCTGGCCGTACTGCGGCTGCCCGTAAGGCTGCTGGCCCGCGCCCGGCTGCTCCGGGTAGCCGTAGCCGCCGGCGCCCGGCGGGGGCGTCTGCGGCGGGGCGGGCGGTGCCGCCGGGGGCGGAGGCGGGGTCTGCGGTGGCTGACCGGGCGCCTGCGGATAGCCGTAACCCTGCTGGCCCGGAGGCGGCGTGGGCGGCTGCTGCGGATAGCCGTAACCAGGATCCTGCGGTGCCCCGAAGCCGCCCTGCGGCGGCTGGTTGGGCGGCGGAGGCGGCTGTGACATGCGAAATCCTTCAGGTGCGGGACCCATCGACCGACCGGCCTCCCCCGCGATCCCGGTGGTCAAAGCCCTCCGGGAAGGAGCGAATCGGACGTGGAACCCCGCCATTGAGCGGAAGGCAGGCGGGAGTTCTTTGTATCACCCGTAAGGGGCGCAATAGGGACCAGTTTCCAGGTCATCGACCAGCTGAGACCGGCCTGTGACGCGACCGTTGCCAGGGCGCGCGCCAGGGCCGCACAGTCTCTTCACACGATGCTTTCAGGCCACTCACATCGGTGGTGACCCGCCCCTCGCCCCTCCGCCGCTCAGGCGTCGTCGGCCAGCTCCAGCCACCGGGTCTCCAGGTCGTCCCGCTCCCCCGTCAGCTCGCGCAGTTGGGTGTCGAGCTCGGCGACCTTCGCGAAGTCCGTGGCGTGCTCGGCGATCCGCGTATGCAGGTCGGACTCCTGCTCGCTGATCCGGTCCAACCGCCGCTCGATCTTCTGGAGTTCCTTCTTCGCGGCGCGCTGCTCGGCCGCCGACCGCTGCCGGGCGACCTGTTCGTCCGGCTTCTGCTTGGCGGGCGCGGCGGCCGGGGTGGCCGCGGCCAGGGCGCGCTGCCGCCGCTCCAGGTACTCGTCCACGCCGCGCGGCAGCATCCGCAAGGCGGCGTCGCCCAGCAGCGCGAGCACCCGGTCGGTGGTGCGCTCGATGAAGTAGCGGTCGTGGCTGATGACCACGAGCGAGCCGGGCCAGCTGTCGAGCACGTCCTCGAGCTGGGTCAGGGTCTCGATGTCGAGGTCGTTGGTGGGCTCGTCCAGGAAGAGCACATTGGGCTCGTCCATCAGCAGCCGCAGGATTTGCAGCCGGCGCCGCTCACCGCCGGAGAGATCACCGACCGGGGTCCACTGCTTCTCCTTGGTGAAGCCGAACTTCTCGCACAGCTGGGAGGCGGTCATCTCCCGGCCCTTGCCGAGATCGACGCGCTGCCGCACCTGCTCGACCGCCTCCAGGACCCGCAGGTTCCGGTCGAGTTCGGCGACCTCCTGGGAGAGATACGCGAGCTTTACGGTCTTGCCGACCGTGATCCGGCCCGCGGCGGGCTGCTGTTCGCCCTCGCTGCGGGCGGCCTCGGACAGGGCGCGCAGCAGCGAGGTCTTGCCCGCGCCGTTCACCCCCACCAGGCCGATCCGGTCGCCGGGCCCCAGCTGCCAGGTCAGATGCTTGAGCAGCACCTTGGGCCCGGCGGTGACGGTCACGTCCTCCAGGTCGAAGACGGTCTTGCCGAGCCGGGAGTTCGCGAACCGCATCAGCTCGGCGCTGTCGCGCGGCGCCGGCACATCGGCGATCAGCGCGTTGGCGGCCTCGATGCGGAAGCGGGGCTTGCTGGTGCGGGCGGGAGCGCCGCGGCGCAGCCAGGCGAGCTCCTTGCGCATCAGGTTCTGCCGCTTGGCCTCCTCGCCGGCGGCGATGCGCTCGCGCTCGGCGCGGGCGAAGACGTAGTCGCTGTAGCCGCCCTCGTACTCATGGACGGCGCCGCGCTGGACGTCCCACATCCGGGTGCAGACCTGGTCGAGGAACCAGCGGTCGTGGGTGACCACCACCAGGGCCGAGCGGCGGGCGCGCAGATGCCCGGCCAGCCAGGAGATGCCCTCGACGTCGAGGTGGTTGGTGGGCTCGTCGAGGACGATCAGGTCCTGCTCGGCGATCAGCAGCTTGGCGAGCGCGATACGGCGGCGCTCACCGCCGGAGAGCGGGCCGATGACGGTGTCGAGCCCCTGGGGGAAGCCGGCCAGGTCGAGCCCGCCGAACAGCCCGGTGAGCACATCCCGGATCTTGGCGTCACCGGCCCACTCGTGGTCGGCGAGATCGCCGATCACCTCATGGCGGACGGTGGCCTCGGGGTCGAGGGAGTCGTGCTGGGTGAGCACGCCGAGCCGCAGCCCCCCGGAGTGGGTGACGCGGCCGTCGTCGGCGGGCTCCAGCTTGGCGAGGATCCGGATGAGCGTGGTCTTGCCGTCGCCGTTGCGGCCGACGACGCCGATGCGGTCGCCCTCGTTCACCCCGAGGGAGACGCCGTCCAGCAGCGCACGCGTGCCGTACACCTTGCCGACGGATTCAACGTTGACCAGGTTGGTCGCCATCACACTCCATTACGCGGATCGATCGGCTCCCCAGGGTAGTCGCCGTGCGGGGCGCCTCGCTCAGGCGTCCACGAGCCGTGCCCCGGGGGCCGGGCCCGAGGTGATCCGGACCGTGCGGCAGGTGCCCGAGGCGGCCAGCGCGCCCGCCACCGCCTGCGCGGCCTCGGTGTCCTTGGCCAGGAAGGCGCAGGTCGGTCCGGAGCCGGAGACGAGGGAGGCGAGCGCGCCCGCGTCCGCACCGGCGCGCAGTGTGGCGGCGAGCGCGGGGCGCAGCGAGAGCGCGGCGGGCTGCAGATCGTTGGAGACGGCGGCGGCCAGCGCGGTGGCGTCGCCGGTGCGCAGCGCGTCCAGCAGCGCCGGGGAGGGCTCAGGGTCCGGGACGTCGGCGACGCCCGCGCCCGCGCCGGACGCCTCGCGCAGCCGGTCGCATTCGCGGTAGACGGCGGGGGTGGACAGGCCGCCGTCGGCCACGGCGAACACCCAGTGGAAGGTGCCGCCGGTCTCCAGCGGGGTCAGCAGCTCGCCCCGGCCCCGGCCGAGGGCGGCGCCGCCCACCAGGCTGAACGGGATGTCGCTGCCCAAGTCGGCGCAGATGTCGAGGAGTTCCTCGCGAGTCGCCTTCGTCCCCCACAGCGCGTCGCAGGCCAGCAGCGCCCCGGCGGCGTCGGCACTGCCGCCCGCCATGCCGCCCGCGACGGGGATGTCCTTGGCGATGTGGAGGTGGACAGCGGGCGCGGTGCCGTGCCGTTCGGCGAGGGCGACGGCGGCGCGGGCGGCCAGGTTGGTGTGATCCAGCGGCACCTGACCGGCGTCCGCGCCCTCGACGGTGATGCGGAGGGTGTCGGCGGGGGTGGCGGTGACCTCGTCGTGGAGCCCGACGGCGAGGAAGACGTTGGCCAGGTCGTGGAACCCGTCGGGACGCAGCCCGCCGACCGCGAGCTGGACGTTGACCTTGGCGGGCACACGGGCGGTCACGGGGCGGGTCACGGCGACGGGGCTCCTCGGTGGGCTTCGGTGTTCCGGTGCGGCCATTGTCCCGCCTGTGGGGGTGGGGAACGAGGCCGCCGCAGGCGGGCCGGGATCAGGCCTGGCCGTGTTCGGCGATTGCGGCGAAGTCCTCCACCGTCAGCGATTCCCCGCGCGCCTGCGGGGAGACCCCGGCGGCCTTCAGGGCCTCCTCCGCGGCCCCCGCAGACCCGGCCCAACCCGCGAGCGCCGCCCTGAGCGTCTTGCGGCGCTGGGCGAACGCCGCGTCGACGACCGCGAAGACCTCGTCCCGGGTGGCGGTGGTGCGCAGGGGCTCGTCCCGGCGTATCAGCGAGACCAGGCCGGAGTCGACGTTGGGGGCGGGCCAGAAGACGTTGCGGCCGATCGCGCCCGCGCGTTTGACGTGGGCGTACCAGGCGGCCTTCACGGAGGGGACGCCGTAGACCTTGGAGCCGGGTGGGGCGGCGAGCCGGTCGGCGACTTCGGACTGGACCATGACCAGGGTCCGCTCGATGGTCGGGAAGCGCCCGAGCATATGGAGCAGCACGGGCACGGCGACGTTGTAGGGCAGGTTGGCGACCAGGGCGGTCGGGGCGGGGCCCGGCAGTTCGGTCAGCCGCAGGGCATCGTGGTGCACCAGCGCGAAGTGGTCGGCGCGGTGCGGCAGCCGGGCCTCGACGGTGGCGGGGAGCGCGGCGGCGAGGACGTCGTCGATCTCGACGGCGGTGACCCGGTCGGCGGCCTCCAGCAGCGCGAGGGTCAGCGAGCCGAGCCCGGGGCCGACCTCGACGACCACGTCCTCGGGGCGCACCCCGGCGGTCCGGACGATCCGGCGGACCGTGTTGGCGTCGATGACGAAGTTCTGGCCGCGCTGCTTGGTCGGGCGTACGCCGAGCCGTGCCGCGAGGGCGCGGATGTCGGCGGGGCCGAGCAGGACGTCGGGATCGGTGGAGCTCACCGGCAAAGTTTAGGGGGTCACTGGTGGAGCTTGCGGCCGCACGTCGGCCAGGGGCCGGTGCCGCGCTGCTGGTAGAGCTTCTTGGCGCGGTAGGTCTGTTCGGCCGGGGGCGCGTCCTGGGGCGGCCGTGGCCGCCGAGGTCGTGCCAGGTGCCCTGGTCGAGCTGGTAGAGGCCGCCGTAGCGGCCGGAGCCGTCGACCGCGTCCGCCCGGCCGCCCGATTCGCAGTGCGCCATCGCCCGCCAGTTGAGCCCGTCGGCCGGGCCGCCGACCCGGGCGGGCACGATCATGGTGCCGACCCGCACGATCCGGGCCACGGGCGGCTTGACGATCTCGCTGCGGAGCTTCCGCGGGCGCTGCCGTACGCCGTTGACGCTGCGCACCCGGTAGCTGGTGCGCAGGGTGCCCGGTTCGCCGGGCCGTTCCACGAGTTCGGTGCCCTTGGGGAGGGTGGGGTCGGCGCGGCGGACGGTGGTGAAGGGCACCGGCTCGTCCCGGACCTCCTTGCCGCCGGTGATCCGCATCACCGTCACCGTCTGGCCATCGCGCGGGAAGCTGTCCTGGGGGACGGAGGTGGTGTCCTGGCCGCGCAGGGTGAGCCCGGTGGCGGCGAGGGCCTCGCCGACGGTGGCCGCGTTCGTGCGGATGGTGTGTTCGCGCCCGTCGGCGAGGAAGGTGACGGTGCGCTCGGTGCGGACGTGCAGGAGCAGGCCGCGGCTGGTGATGGCGGCGGAGCGGGAGGCGGAGAGATACGCGCCCTCGGCACGTACGCCCAGTTGGCGCAGTGCGCCGTCAACCGTGTGGGCGGTGGTCCACACCCGGCGGCGCTCCCCGTCGAGGGTGAGGGTGACCGGGCGGCCGTAGCGGACGGCGATCTCGTCGCCGTTGGCGAGCCGCTCCCCGGGCGCGGGGGCGACGATGTCGTGCTCGCCGACGTGGACGTCCTCGTCCGCCAGCAGCTCGCCCACGTCGTCGGCGTAGGTGTGCAGGGTGCGCGCGTCGCCGTCGACGCTGAGCCGTACGGCCTTGTCCTGGGCGACGAAGGCGGAGGTGCCGCCCGCCAGCGCGGCGACCACCATCGCCTGCGGCAGCAGCCGGCGCATCGGGTCGGCCCGGCCGGCGGCGCCGCGGCGGGCGGCTCGGCGGGCGGCGGCTCGGCCGCCCGAGACACGGTGGCTGCCCCTACGGCTCACAAGAACACTCCGGTAACACTCCACAAGTCCACTGGTCAGGGCGTTGAGTCCGGGACTGTAGCGGAGTGGGGGTGACTCTCCAAAGCGACACCATCACGCGGTGTGATCACCCACTTCGGATCGCCACCGCCCCTCAGGAGGCGCCACCGCCCCCTCAATAGCCGAAGACGCGCGCCGTATTGGCCGCTACGGCGGTCGCCAGGGTGTCCTCGGGGACGCCCTTGACCTCGGCCATGGCCCGCAGGGTGAGCGGAATCAGATACGGAGCGTTAGGCCGTCCGCGGTAGGGGACGGGGGTCAGGAACGGCGCGTCGGTCTCGACGAGGACGAGGTCGAGCGGGGCGACGGCGAGGGCGTCGCGCAGCGGCTGGGCGTTCTTGAAGGTGACGTTGCCCGCGAACGACATGTAGTAGCCGCGCTCGGCGCAGATCTTCGCCATGGCCGCGTCGCCGGAGTAGCAGTGGAAGACGACGGTGTCGGGCGCGCCCTCCTCGGCGAGCACCCGCAGCACATCGTCGTGGGCCTCGCGGTCGTGGATGACCAGCGCCTTGCCGTGCTCCTTGGCGATGGCGATATGGCGGCGGAACGAGCGCTCCTGGGCGGCCATGCCGTCGGGGCCGGTGCGGAAGTAGTCCAGGCCGGTCTCGCCCACGCCCCGCACCTGGGGCAGGGCGGCGAGGGCCGCTATCTGGTCGAGGGCCGCGTCCAGGGCGGCGTCCCCGCCGGGCTGCCGCGCCCCCTGCCGGGACCAGCCGTCGGGGTCGCCGAGGACGATGCGGGGCGCCTCGTTGGGGTGCAGGGCCACGGTGGCCCAGACGCTCCCGTGCGCCGCCGCGGTCTCGGCCGCCCACCGGGACCCGGCCAGATCGCATCCCACCTGGACGACGGTCGTCACGCCGACCGAGGCGGCCTTGGCCAGTGCCTCCTCGACCGTGCCCGGCTGCATGTCCAGGTGGGTGTGGGAATCGGCGACCGGGACCCGCAGGGGCTCCGGCGGCGGCGGGGGCGCGTCCTTTTCCTTTTGCGCGCCGCTCGCCTTGCCGCTGCCGCCGGGGGTCGATGTTGTTTTCGCCATGGTCGCGATTCTATGAATCCCGGTGAATGTGCGGTGAATCGCGTCCGGCCGCTCAGTTGCCCCGCGCCCGGCTCAAGTGAACCGGCTCAGGTGTACCGGCCCATCTGAACCCGCTCAGGTGAAACAGCTCAGATGAACCGGAACGTACTCAGTCGCGGTGGTGCTGAAAGGGGTGCAGCAGATTCGCCAGATGCCAATGGTGCGCCCGGCGTCGTGCGGGGCCCTCGTTTTCCGGCGCGTGATCCGTCCCGGTGTCCGTCCCGGCCTCCGCCCCATCCGTCCCGTCCGGCGCGCCGGTGCCCGCCTCCGGGCCCCGGGCGGTGTGCGGCCTCCCGCGCCGCGCACCCTCCAGGACCGAGGAGACCTGCCCCGAGCGCATGATCCGCACCAGATGCGCACCGCAGTTGACGCAGTCGGGGCTCGTCAGCGGGGACGGAACGCGCAGGCCGCCGGTGAAGTAGACGACGAAGGCCCGGCCCTCGCCGTCCACATGGTGTTCGATGTCGTACGACCGCTCCCAGCCGTGCCCGCACTTCATGCAGGCGAAGGCGTAGGCCTCGTGGGCCACCTCGCCGGGCCCGGCGGAGGGGGTGTGGGCGGCTATCGGATGAGCACCGCTCGAGGTTCCCGCTATATCGCTCATGGCAGCTCCTCTTGTCACACAGGACAAGTCTTCCGGGATGGGATCGCCCCAGGTCTTCCACACCCAGTGGACGCCTTTCCCGGCGCTACCGCATCGGCCCTTCCCTCTCTTTGAGCGAGATTTGGCACCGGCCTTCCCAAAACCGGCACGCAGCTGCCCGGCTACTAACCTGAGCTTTGCCTTTCGCTACGGTGCTTTACCTTCTCGTGGCGCGCTTCCCGTCGCGTTCTTCGCCGCCACCACGGCGTCGAACACCTGCCGTTTGGGCAGCCCGGCCTCCTGCGCGACCGCCGCGATGGCCTCCTTACGGCGCTCACCGGCCTCCTCGCGCACCGCGACCCGGCGGGCCAGCTCGGCGGGGCCGGCCTCCTCGGGGCCGGGCGCGGGGGCACCCTCGACCACGATGGTGATCTCGCCGCGCACGCCCTCCGCCGCCCAGGCGGCCAGCTCCGCCAGCGGGCCGCGCCGCACCTCCTCGTACGTCTTGGTCAGCTCCCGGCAGACCGCGGCGCGGCGGTCCGGGCCGAACACCTCGGCCATGGCCGCCAGGGTGTCGTCCAGCCGGTGCGGGGCCTCGAACCAGACCAGGGTGCGGCGCTCGTCGGCGACCTCGCGCAGCCGCGTCAGCCGCTCCCCCGCCTTGCGCGGCGGGAACCCCTCGAAGCAGAAGCGGTCCACCGGCAGCCCGGACACGGCCAGGGCGGTGAGCACCGCGGAGGGGCCGGGCACGGCGGTGACGGTGATCCCGCGCTCCACGGCGGCGGCCACCAGGCGGTAGCCGGGGTCGGAGACCGACGGCATGCCCGCGTCGGTGACCAGCAGCACCCGGGCGCCCTCGGCCAGCGACTCGACCAGCTCGGGTGTGCGGGCCGACTCGTTGCCCTCGAAATACGACACCACCCGCGCGGCCGGGCGCACATCCAGGGCCTGGGTGAGGCGGCGCAGCCGTCGGGTGTCCTCGGCGGCGATCACGTCGGCGGCCGCGAGTTCGGCGGCCAGCCGCGGGGGCGCGTCCGCCGTGTCGCCGATGGGGGTCCCTGCCAGTACGAGCGTTCCAGTCACGCCCACCATCCTCGCAGCCGCCCGCGGCGGCCCCGCGCGCCCGCCGCCCCGGGTACGAATCCCCGGTTCGCCGCCTTTCCCCACCACACTCACAGACCCCTTCCCTACGATGGCCCGGTGAGCAGTGACACCGCGACCCACGCCCAGCCGGGCAAAGCCACCGGCCAGCAGCAGCCGGCCTGGCAGCGCCGGCTGCGCCGCTTCGGATACGCGGGCCAGACCCGGCCCGGCGTACGGGAGCGGCTGGTCCCGCCGTACGCGGAGCCGGGCACCCGGCTCTGGGAGGTCTTCGGCGCGACCCCCTCGGCGGCGGCCAGAATCGCCCGCTGGAGCGGCTGGGGCGGTCCGCTGCTGGTCGCGCTGTGCGCCGGGCTGACCCGCTTCTGGCGGCTGGGCAGCCCGGACAACGTCATATTCGACGAGACGTACTACGCCAAGGACGCCTGGTCGATCTGGGAGTACGGCTACGAGGGCACCTGGCCGAAAGCCGCCAATGACCGGATCCTGGAGACCCCGCAGCACATCCCGCTCAGCGACGCGGCCTCGTATGTGGTGCACCCGCCGGTGGGCAAGTGGGTGATCGGCCTCGGCGAGCAGCTCTTCGGGCTGCATCCGTTCGGCTGGCGCTTCATGGTCGCGCTGCTCGGCACGGTCTCGGTGCTGATGCTGTGCCGGATCGGGCGGCGGCTGTTCCGGTCGACGTTCCTCGGCTGTCTGGCGGGCGCGCTGATGGCCGTGGACGGGCTGCACTACGTGATGAGCCGCACGGCCCTGCTCGACCTGGTCGTGATGTTCTTCGTGCTGGCCGCCTTCGGCTGCCTGCTCGTCGACCGGGACCAGGCGCGCGCCAGGCTGGCGGCGGCGCTGCCGGCCGGTGAGGACGGCACGCCGCGGACGGACCCGGCGGTCGCCCGGGGCCTGAAGCTGGGCGCGCGGCCGTGGCGGATCGCGGCCGGGGTGCTGCTGGGCCTGGCCGTCGGCACCAAGTGGAACGGGCTGTATGTGCTGGCGGCCTTCGGTCTGATGACCGTCCTGTGGGATGTGGGCAGCCGCCGCACGGCGGGCGCCCTCCGCCCCTACCGGACGGTGCTGCGGCGCGACCTGGGCTGGGCGTTCGTCTCGCTGGTGCCTGTGGCGATCGTCACGTACATCGCCTCCTGGTCGGGCTGGTTCGCCTCGAGCGGCACCTTCGACCGGGGCCGCGGCTGGCAGCACAGCGGCTACTTCCGGCACTGGGCCGAATCGCGGAAGCCGGACGGCGGCGGCTACGGCACCGGCGGCGCCTTCGACTGGCTGCTCAACCCGCTGCGCAGCCTGTGGCACTACGAGTCCGAGGTCTACCAGTTCCACGTCAACCTGGACTCGCCGCATGTCTACCAGTCCAATCCGTGGAGCTGGATGGTGCAGTCCCGCCCGGTCTCGTACTTCTACGAGTCCCCGCGGGCCGGCCAGGAGGGCTGCCCCACCGACGCCGCCGAGAAGTGCGCCCGCGAGGTGCTGGCGCTCGGCACCCCGCTGCTGTGGTGGACGGCCTGTTTCGCGCTGCTGTACCTGCTGTTCCGGTGGGCGCTGCGGCGCGACTGGCGGGCGGGCGCGATCCTGTGCGGGATCGCGGCCGGCTATCTGCCGTGGTTCCTCTACCAGGACCGGACGATCTTCTCCTTCTACGCCGTCGTCTTCGTGCCCTTCCTGTGCCTGGCCGTGGCGATGATGATCGGCGCGCTGCTGGGGCCACCGGGGGCGAGCGAGACCCGCCGGGTGATCGGCGCCGTCGGCTCGGGCGCGCTCGTCCTGCTGATCATCTGGAACTTCATCTACTTCTTCCCGCTCTACACAGGGCAGACGATGCCGATGGACTCCTGGCGCGCCCGGATGTGGCTGGATACCTGGATCTGATCCCCGGCCCGCCGTCCGGATCCGGCCCCCGCCCCCGCGCCCCTACGGTGAGTGCGCGGGGGCTTCGCTTGGTGCCGGTAGAGTGCCGGGCACCGCGGCCTCCATCGACTGATGGAGAGAATCGAGAACACTGTGGGGGTTCTGTAATGCGGAGTGGCGCGAGAGCCGCGATCGTCGGTGCGGTGTTCGCCGCCATGGTCGGTGTTGCCGGTTGCGGCAGCGGCCAGGACGATTCATCCAGTGCGAAGGACGGTGCGAGCGCCGGCTCCGGTGACGACAAGCCGTCCCTGAAGAACGTGAAGACCGGCCCGCCCAGCGCGGCCGAGGTCAAGACCACCGCCCGCGCGTTCCTGGCGGCCTGGTCGGCGGGCGAGACGGCGAAGGCCGCCGCCCTTACGGACGACACCGGCGCGGCCACCACGGCGCTGGGCGACTACCGCAAGAAGGCCCATGTGGCCAAGGTGGCGCTGGAGCCGGGGTCGGCGAGCGGTGCGAAGGTGCCGTTCTCGGTCAACGCCCAGATCTCCTCCGGCGGTCAGAGCGTCCCCTGGACGTATGAATCCTCGCTGACCGTCACGCGCGACACCAAGACCGGTAAGCCGGTCGTCGCCTGGAAGCCCTCGGTGGTGCAGCCCGACCTCACCGAGGGCGACACCCTGAAGACCGGCGCGTCCGAGGCGCCGCCGATCAAGGCGGTGGACCGCGACGGCAAGGAGCTGACCGCCGCCGACCACCCGACCCTCAAGACCGTCCTGGCCGCGCTGCGCGAGCGGTACGGCAAGAAGGCGGGCGGCAAGGCGGGCGTGGAGACCTGGATCGAGCGCGCCAAGGGCTCCAAGTCCCCCGACAAGACGCTGAAGGTGCTCTCCAAGGGCACCCCGGGCACGCTCCGTACGACGATCGACGCATCGCTGCAGAGCACCGCCGAGCAGCAGGTGAGCAAGCGCACCAAGGCGTCGGTGGTGGCGGTCAAGCCCAGCACCGGTGAGATCCTCGCGGTGGCCAACTCCCCCGCGAGCGGCTTCAACACCGCCCTGCAGGGCTCGTACGCACCCGGCTCGACGATGAAGATCATCACCTCGGCGACGCTGATCGACAAGGGTCTGGCGGCGTACGGCAAGGCCCATCCGTGCCCCAAGTACTTCAGTTACGGCGGCTGGAAGTTCCAGAACGACAAGAAGTTCGAGATCAAGAACGGCACCTTCGAGCAGAGCTTCGCCCGCTCCTGCAACACGGCCTTCATCAGCCAGGCGGGGAAGCTGAAGAACGACGACCTGACCAACGAGGCCCGGAACGTCTTCGGCATCGGACTCAACTGGCAGACCGGCGTGCCCTCCTTCGACGGCGCGGTGCCGGTGCAGTCGGCGGCCTCCAAGGCCGCCTCGCTGATCGGCCAGGGCGGGGTGCGGATGAACCCGCTCAACATGGCGTCGGTCGCGGCCACGGCCTCCACCGGCACCTTCCGCCAGCCGTACCTGGTCTCGCCGTCGCTGGACGACCGGACGCTGGCCAAGGCGAGCAAGACGATGAAGTCGAGCACCCATGACCAGCTGCGCAAGCTGATGCGGCTGACGGCCACCTCGGGCACCGCCGCCGAGGCGATGGCCGGGATGAGCGGCGACTTCGGCGCCAAGACCGGTTCGGCCGAGGTGGACAACCAGGAGAAGCCCAACGGCTGGTTCAGCGCGTACCGCGATGACATCGCGGCCGCCGGTGTGGTCCCCGAGGGCGGCCACGGCGGCGACACCGCGGGCCCGATGGTGGCGGCGCTGCTGCGCGCGGGCGGCTGAGCCGGCAGTTCTCTCCGGTTCGGTCCCTCTGGTTCCGTTCCCTCTGGTTCCGCCGGCATGACGGCACAGGAGCCGGGCGAGCGCTCAAGCGCCCGCCCGGCTCCTTCGCGTTCCGCCCACCGACCGGTGCGACCTCGGGGAAATGCCCTGGCGTGGGCCGCGGGCCCGTCGATAGCGTCGCCCCATGGTCGATCCCACACCCACCCCTGACACCGCCGCCCACCCCCGCTTCGCCGACGCCCTGCGCGAGCTCGGCCTGGACGTCGAGGTGCGCCGCTTCCCCGACGCCACCCGCACCGCCGCCGAGGCCGCCGCGGCCATCGGCTGTGAGCTGAGCCAGATCGTCAAGTCGCTGGTCTTCGAGGCGGACGGACAGCCGGTGGTGGTGCTGATGGACGGGGCGTCACGGGTCGACGTCGAGCTCGTACGGCACGAGCTGGGCGCCGGGAGCGTCCGCCGGGCGAACGCGGCGCTGGTACGGGAGACCACCGGCTACGCCATCGGTGGAGTGCCGCCCTTCGGCCACCGCACCCGCACCCGCGTCCTCGCCGACCGCGGGCTGCTGGACCACGAGACCGTATGGGCCGCGGCGGGCAACCCCCACACCGTCTTCCCGCTCGCCCCCAAGACCCTGATCGCGCACGCCGACGGCACCCTGGTGGATGTGCGCGAGCGGTCCGCGTGACCCCGCTCGTCGCGACCGCGGTGCTCATCGCGGCCGTCACCCACGCGTCGTGGAACGCCATCGCGCACGGTATCCGCGATCAGCTGCTCGCCTTCACGCTGGTGGGCGGCGGCGGGGCGCTGTGCGGGCTGGCGCTGCTGCCCTTCGCCCCGCTGCCCGCCGCGGACGCCTGGCCGTATCTGCTGGCCTCCGCGGCCATCCATGTGGTCTATCAACTGCTGCTCATGCGCTCGTTCCACCTGGGCGACTTCGGCCAGATGTATCCCATCGCGCGCGGCACCGCCCCGCTGGTGGTGACCGTGGCCGCCGCGGTCTTCGTCGGCGAGCGGCCGGACCGCTGGCAGGCGGCGGGAATCGCGCTGGCCTCGGCCGGGCTGGTGGGCGTGGCGCTGTGGGGCGTCAGGGGCGCCCGCCACGCTGACGACGAGGAAGGCGGGCAGGACGACGGGGAGCACGGCGGGGCCGCACCGCAGTGGCTCGCCCTTACGGCCGCCATCGCCACCGGTCTGTCCATCGCCGCGTACACCGTCGTGGACGGTCTGGGGGTACGCGCCTCCGGCAGCGCGCCCGGCTACATCGCCTGGCTGATGATCCTGGAGGGCTTCGCCATCCCCGCCTGCGCCCTGGCCATCCGCCGCGGTGCGCTCCTTCACCAATTGCGCCCCGTCGCGGCTCGCGGACTGCTCGGCGGACTGCTGTCGGTCTGCGCCTACGGCCTGGTCCTGTGGGCCCAGACCCAGGCCGAACTCGCCCCGATCGCGGCGCTGCGCGAATCGTCGATCATCGTGGGCGCGGCGATCGGGGCGCTGTTCTTCAAGGAGCGGTTCGGCGGTCCGAGGATCGCGGCGGCGGGACTGATGGTGGCGGGCATCGGCTTGATGCTGCACGCCGGTTGAGCCACCTCGGCCGACGCAAGGACCGGGCTCGCATAGCCGTTGGAATGCATGGAGTAATGAGCGACACTCCGAGCAATCAGATGAAAAACTCATCACCGCAACAGGAATCACCCTTTCGGATCTTTATTAATCTTTGATTCTTATGGCGATATTGGCGATGCTTTGGTGAAGCCTGCAAGGCCACCACCCGCCTCCGGAAAGCATTTGCTCTGCCGTTCCCTCTACGGCGGCTCGTGGCCTGACCAGCAGTCATCACGGGAGCCAAAACCCCTGCCGGGGTGACGGGGCTCAACGCCGAAAAGAGAGGTTTTCTGCCATGGCAGTGGATGTCATCCCGTCAGCGCCACCCGATAGAAGGCGCAGACGCAATCGGCTCAAGCGAGCTCTCGCCTTCATCCCCGGAGTGGCGTTGCTGGCGGCGACGCTCACGATGGTCTCGGGTTCCGCGCACGCCGCAGAAGCTCCGGTGGGACTGGGAACCGCCACCAATTACGCGGTCCTGGCCGGTTCAACGGTCACCAATACGGGCCCCAGCGTCATCAACGGCGATTTGGGGCTGAGCCCCGGCTCGTCAGTGACGGGCTTTCCGCCCGGAATCGTCAACGGGGCGGTGCACGTAGCCGACGCCGCTGCCGCTCAGGCGCAATCCGACCTCACCATCGCTTACAACGACGCGGCCAGCCGGGGCCCCGGAGTCGCCGTCGCAGGCGACATCGGCGGGTCGACGCTGACTCCCGGCGTCTACACGTCCACGTCGACTCTGGGAATCACGGGGACCGTCACTCTGGATGTCCAGGGCGACCCCAACGCCGTCTTCATCATCCAGGTGGGTTCAGCCCTGTCCGCGGAGGTGGGAAGCACCGTCAGCCTCATCAACGGAGCACAGGCGTGCAACGTGTTCTGGCAGGTGGGAAGCTCCGCCACGGTCAAGGTCAACTCCCTTTTCCAGGGCAACATCTTGGCGTTGACGTCCATCACGGTACAGACCGGTGCGGTCATCAATGGCCGGGCCCTGGCGCGTAATGGCGCGGTCACGCTCGACACCAACTTCATTTCGAGGGCCGCCTGCACCGTTGGTCCCCCTGGGCCGCCTGGACCTCCCGGCGCACCGGGGGCACCTGGCGCACCCGGGGCACCTGGGGCACCCGGCGCAGACGGCGCACCTGGCGCACCCGGGGCACCCGGGGCACCCGGCGCAGACGGCGCAGACGGCGCACCTGGCGCACCCGGCGCGCCCGGCCCCGCCGGACAACCTGGCGCTGCCGGACCCAATGGCCAACCCGGTGCTGCCGGACCCGCAGGACCCGCAGGCCAACCTGGACCCACCGGCGCTGCCGGACCCGCAGGACCCGCCGGACCTCCTGGGCCTCCCGGGCCCCCTGGACCTCCCGGCGCTCCGGGCGGCAACGGTGGCAACGACGAGTGCGACGACCACAGCGGGCACGACGAACACAACAAGCACAGCGAACACAGCGAACACAGCGACTACGACGAACACAGCCACCACGACGATCAGTGGGACGAATGCGCCGACCACAGGAGCGCGGCGTTGCGGACCATGCACACGTGCTAGCCCCCGAGAAGCCCGAGCGCGTAGTTCGTCGCTGAGCCCGAGGCGACAGCCACTGGCCCGGCGTGAGGCGTCCGGCATCTCCGCGACGCAGTCATGAATCAGCCCCGTCCGCGCGGGAACTCGCACGGACGGGGCTGATTCATGCGGGCCGACCGGTGGTGGCCGACGAAACCCGTACCACCACCCCCTCGCCGCGCCACCCGTCACCATGCATCTCCCAGGACGAGGCGTCTCGTCCCCTGATGCACGCCGACTTCAGGCGGCGCCGGCCCGGCTGCTGGGAGAGAGCTGAGTCTCAAGCGCGGAGTCACACGAGGCAATGTGACGAGGCTCGTCAGATCGTCTCCACCCCGCGAGGGGATGGGCAAGGGTGCCATCCCCATCCCGGACGGCACCCTCGCCTGCGCGGTATCCACCTGTGTGCGACTACCCCTGGTCCAGCGATGCCCAGAAACGGGTGAGCGCCTCCGCACCGCGGGCGGGGTTGCGTGTCATCCACCAGTGGCCCAGCCCATCGAGGACCTCCACCCGGGCACCGGCGCGGTGCGCGGCGCGGCGTCGCTGCTCGGCGGTTCCGACCACGTGATCCTCGGTGGCGAGGAACACGAGTCCCGGCCGCCGCGCCGCGTTTCCCAGGTTCCGGCCGAGCTCGGCCATCACCGGTGGCATGGCGGAGGTGTAGAGCGCGATCACGGCCCGGCCCATCGCCTCGTTCTGACCCTGGGCGACCCACTCGGCCGCCGCCTCGCCCATCCCCCGCTCGACGAGCGTCGCGATCCGCTGCTCGACGGGCGCGCCGAAGCGTGCGGCCACATCGGCCTCGCCGATTCCCGGTGTCTGCCATCGCTGGGCAAGTTCATGCCAGACGTAGTCGGGTTCGAAGGCCGCGATCGTGTCGCTGGCCCAGCTGCGTACCAGCTCCGGGCGGCTCATCACCGCGTTGAGGACGTGTCCGCCGCCCCAGTCGTGACCCACCAGGTCCACGGGCTCGGCGAAGCGTGTCAGCTCCTCGATCAGCCAGTCGCGGTACTCCCCGACGGTCGCCCCGAACCCGGGCGGCAGTGGCGCGCCGAACCCGGGCGGGGACAAACAGATGAGGTCGGCCGGAGCAGTGCCGGCGGCCTTCAGTTCGGCGAGCAGGGGATCCCAGACGGCCGCCGTCTCGGGATTGCCGTGTACGAAGACGGCGGGCATCAGACCACGCTCCCCTGGAGCGGCACGGTCGGCTGCAGGACCGATTCCACCAGCGCCTCGCTACGGAAATGGGACGCCGCCCGATAGTCGGGGTCACGGATCATGTCGGCGAACGCCTGGCGGCTGGGGTAGCGCACCAGGAGCACCGCGTCCCATGCCTGCCCCTCCTCGGCGACCAGGGCCCGACCGCCGTCCCCGAGGTACTCCACCCGCAATCCGTACCGCGCGTTGATCTCCGGGCCCAGCGCCTCGACGTAGCGCTGGTAGCTCTCACGACCGCCGTCCGGGCGGAACCGCAGCAGGTTCAGCATCACCACGGGGCCGCCGGGATCTTCGGCCAGCAGCGCATCGAGGGCGCGCTCATCTATGTCGATCATCGAAACCTCCAGTCAGGATGAGTGGCACCGTATAAACTTGTTGGACGACACGCAAGTTAGTGAGGACTCTCGTCATGACGACCCCCCGCCGCACCCAGAAGCAGCGTCGCGACCAGGCCGAAGCCGCATTGCTGGCAGCCGCCGCCGAGCTGGTCGTCGAGCAGGGAGTGCGCTCGCTGACGCTGGCGCGGGTGGGTGAGCGAGCCGGGTACAGCCGCGGAATCGTCACCCACCACTTCGGCTCGAAGCAGGCCCTCCTCGAGCTCCTGGCCCGCACCGCACAATCCGGGTTCGTACCGGGCCTGGCCGATCTGCGCCCAGGTCTGGACCGGCTCCTGCGGCTGGTCGACGGCTACATCGGCGAACTCGGCCAGGTGGGCGCCGCCAGTCGCGCGTTCCTGCTGCTGTGGGCCGAGGCGCCCACCATGCCCGAACTGGCACCGATCTTCCGCGAACGGGACGCGTCGTTCAGGGCCGATCTGCACGACGATGTGGCGGCCGGCATCGCCGAAGGCACCATCCGCCACGACCTCGCGCCCGAGGAGGTCGCGGTGGCGATCGTCGGACAGCTCCGAGGGATCGGGCTGCAACGCCTTCTCGACCCCGCCGCCGTCGACACCGAACGCCTGCGGCGGTCGGTCACCGAGCAGTGGCGCCGGGCGCTGGCCACACCACCGGCGCGGCAGCCATGAGCGGGGCGGGTGGCATACGAGACGGCGTAGCCCAGTTCTGATGCCGCACGCGAGCTGAGGCCGTACTCCGTTGACTTCTGGCCGGGTTGGCGCCGAACTCCGCTGACCTTGCTCTTCGTTGGTCCTGCGCGGGCGCCCCTGGGTAGGACAGAATCGGGGAGACGGTCGTCACAAGGGGGGCTTGGTGCGGATCGACGTAGCGGTGAACGGCGGGGAGGCGGAGCTGCGATCGCTCCTCGACTGGCTGAGACGGGATCCGGCCGCGCGCCGCGGCGCCCATGTGGAGCTGGTCCAGGTCGAGCCGTCGCCGGGCCAGATGGGCGTGCTCACCGATGTGCTGCAGCTGGTCACCGAGAACGCCTGGAGCGCGGCCTCCTTCGCGCTGGCGCTGTCCACCTGGCGGCAGACACGTCCGCACGCCCGGCGGATCACCGTGCGCCGTGGCGACCTTACGGTCGACCTCGACGGTGGCGACGACGAGGAGCTGCGGCGTCTGATCGACGCGCTGGAGCGCCCGGCCGCGCCCGAACCGGAACCGGACCATCAGGCCAACGGAGGGGGGCGGTAGCCGTGGCCGTTCTGCCCGATCCGGCCGCCACCCGCGCCGTGCTCATCGGCACCAGCCGCTATGCCCACTTGGAGCAGATCCCGGCGGTGGCCAACAACCTGAGCGCGCTGGCCGCGGCCCTGTGCGCGCCGGGCTCCTGGGGGCTGGCGCCCGAGCACTGCACGGTCATCGAGGACCCCGCCACCGCGGTCGAGGTCCTCGAGGCCGTCCGGACCGCGGCCGAGGAGGCCACGGACACCCTGCTGGTGTACTTCGCCGGACACGGTCTCGTGGAACCGCGCCGCGGCGAGCTCTTCCTGGGGCTCACCGGGTCCATACAGCACCGCTCCTACACCGGGCTGCCGTACGGCACGCTGCGCGATGTCGTGCTCGACGGGCGGGCCGGGCGCCAGGTGATGCTGCTCGACTGCTGCTTCAGCGGACGCGTGCTCGGCTTCATGGGGGCGGCGGCCGCCGAGGCGGTCATCGACCAGGTGGAGATCGAGGGCACCTATCTGCTGGCCTCCGTCCCCGACACCAGCTTCGCGCTCGCCCCGCCCGGCGAGCACCATACGGCCTTCACCGGTGAGCTGCTTCGGCTGCTGCGCCAAGGGGTGCCGGGCGGGCCGGAGTTGCTGGACCTGGACACGGTCTACGCGCAGGTGTACGGGGCGCTGCGGGCCAAGGGCCGACCGTTGCCGCAGAAGCGCGACCGCAATACGGCGGGCGGACTCGCCCTGGCACGCAACGCCGCCTGGGCACCGCCCGGCTTCGGCCCGCCGCCCCCGCCGTACGACCACGAGCCGACGCCGCCCACGTTCATGGGCACGCCCACGCCGCCGCGCGTTCCGGGACCCGCGCCCGCGGACCACGAGCCGGCCCCCTCGGCCCCCGAGCCCGTGCCGCTGCCCGGGGTGCCGCCGATGCCCACCTGGTCGCCGATGGCCCTGCCGTCGCCCGCGCCGCTCCCCGCCCCCGGCGGGGCCTCTCCGGGCCGCCGCCGCGCCGTCACCTACGGGCTGGCGGGAGCGCTCTTCGTGGCCCTGGTGGCCGCGGGCGTCCCCCTGGCGATGTCCTGGATGAAGGACTCTTCCAAGGACGACACCGGGCGCGACACCTCGAAGTCGTCCAGCACCCCGAAGCCGGGCCCCACCTCCGGGAACAACGCCGCGGCCAAGGGGGGCGTCGTCAACGCCTCGACGAAGCCGGGCGGGACGCTGAAGTTCATCAGCAAGGACGACGCGGATTCATGGGACCCTCAGCGCAGCTATTACGGCTTCGTCTGGAACTTCTCCCGCTTCTACGCCCGCCAACTGGTCACCTACGCCCCCAAGCCCGGTAAGGACGGCGCCGAACTGGTTCCGGATCTCGCCGAGCGGAAGGCCGAGGTGACCGACGGCGGCAAGACCTACACCTACACCCTGCGCTCCGGGATCACCTGGGAGGACGGCACCGCGATCACGTCCCAGGACATCAAATACGGCATCGAGCGGCTCTGGGCTCAGGACGCCGTCTCCGGTGGCCCGATCTTTGTCCAGCAGGCACTCGATCCCGGCCACACCTACAAGGGGCCGTACAAGGACACGTCCAAGGACAAGCTCGGCCTGAAGGCCATCCGGACTCCGGACGACAGAACCATCGTCTTCAAACTGCCGAAGGCCAACGGCGACTTCGAGCGCATGCTGGCGACCCCGTCGGCATCGCCGGTGAAGAAGACGAAGGACACCAAGGACAAGTACCAGGACAACCCATTCTCCTCGGGGCCGTACAGATTCGACTCCTACGAGCCGGGCACATCGCTGGAACTGGTCCGTAACACCGAGTGGAAGCGGTCGTCCGACCCGATCCGCACCGCCCTTCCCAACCGGATCACGGTGAATATCAGCAGCGACGAGCAGACGAACGCGAAAGCCCTGTTCTCGGGCGACTATGACCTGGATCTGCAATCCTCCGGACTCACCGGGGCCTCCCTCGCCCAGGCCACGAGCAGTTCCGACCTCAGTGCCCGGCTGGACAGCCCGTCCAACGGGATGCTCCTGTTCGCGGCCCTCCCCCGCTCCGTCAAACCGCTGAACAACGTCCACTGCCGTAAGGCGGTCCTCTACGCGGCGGACAGGGAGAACATGCGGACCGCCGCGGGCGGTCCACAGACCGGCGATATCGCACCGCATATGATCCCGCCCACCATCGCGGGCTCCGACTCCTCCTACGATCCGTACGAGACGCTCAAGCGCAAGGGAAAGCCGGACACCGACAAGGCCGAGGCCGAACTGAAGGCGTGCGGAGAGCCCAACGGATTCAGTACCACCATCGCGGTGCGCAACAATCGCCCCACCGATGTGGCTGTCGCGATGTCGCTCCAGGCATCGCTGCGGAAGGTCGGCATCACCACCGAGGTCGCTCAGGTCGACGGCAGCCGTTTCAGCGAGACGATAGGCGCGCCCGCGACGGTGAAGAAGAAGGGATACGGCATCGTCCTGTACCGCTGGCTGGCCGACTTCCCGACCGGCCAGAGCTTTCTGCAGCCGCTAGCCGACAGCCGTTTCATCCTGCCCACCGGCAATTTCAATGTCGCGGAGCTGGACGACCCCACGGTCGACGACCTCTTCGACACGGCGATCGCCGAACAGGATCCGGCGAAGGCCGGGAGCGACTACGCGCAGATCAATCGGAGGATCTCCGACTCCGCCGCGTATCTGCCCATTCTGTTCCAGAAGAGCGTGATCTGGCGCGGCTCCCGGCTGACCAACGTCTATACGAGCGAGCCCTGGGAGGGCCGTTACGACTATGTCTCGCTGGGCGTCTCCGAGTGACCGAAGGCCCTGCGCACCGCCACGTTCGTGGCCATGATGCCGCCGTCCACGGGGAGGGTGGTCCCGGTGATCCACGCGGCGTCGGATGAGGCGAGGAAGGTGATGGCGGCGGCGATGTCGGCGGGCTCGCCGACCCGGCCGAGGGGGTAGACCTCGGCGGCGCGGCGCAGGGTGTCCTCCTGGCCGTCCCAGCCGGGGGTGCGGATCGTGCCGGGGGCCACCAGGTTGACGCGGACGCCCCGCCGGGCGGCGTGGGCGGCCAGGGTGCGGGTGAGGCTGCCCAGGCCCGCCTTGGCGGCGCTGTAGGCGTGGTTGCCGAAGTCCTGGAGGCCGTTGACCGAGCCGACGTTGACGATCGCGCCCCGGCCGTCCGCGGCGGCCAGATGCGGCAGCGCGGCGCGGGAGCAGCGGAAGGCGCCGCCGAGGGTGACATCGATGTCCTGCTGCCACTCGTCGTCCAGCTGGTCCTCGAACAGCGGGGTGTCGACGTGGCATGAGTGGGCGCTGTTGACCAGGACGTCCAGCCTTCCGAAGCTCCTTACGGCGTGCGCCACGGCCGCCTCGGCGTCCTCCCGCCGGGCCACATCGCAGCCCAGCGACTCGGCCTCGCCGCCGTCGGCCCGTATGGACGCGGCGGCCTTCGCGGCCCGTTCGCCGTCCAGGTCGGTGATCAGCACCCGGGCGCCCTCGTCGGCGAAGCGGCGGGCGGTGACCTCCCCGATCCCGCGTCCCGCGCCGGTGAGCATGACCGCGTAGCCCTCGAATCTCCGCACCGTGTGCCCCTTCTCGTCGGCTCTCGGACCGCCGCCGCCCCACGGTGGCGCGTCCGCCGGTGATCCTGCCCGGCCCCGGCATGATCCTCACCCACGGGACGTTGCACCATAAGGAGAAACACAGCACACACGCGCGGGTCGGCATGGCGGGAGTCGGATCAGTGGTGGACGTCCAGGGCACGGTGGCCGACGGTTTCGAACCGGTCCGGGACGCCTTCGCGGCGAACTTCACCCGGCACGGCGAGCGCGGCGCGGCCATGGTGCTCTACCGGGAGGGCGAGAAGGTCGTCGATCTGTGGGGCGGCACGAAGGCCCCCGACACGAAGGCCCCCGACGACGACGGCGAGAGCGGCCCCGAGGCTTCCGGCGGCGGCCGTGAGCCCTGGACCCAGGACACCGCCCAGGTCGTCCGGTCGGTCACCAAGGGCGTCGCCGCCGCGGTGCCGCTGCTGCTGCATCAGCGCGGCCAGCTGGACCTGGACGGCCGGGTCAGCACCTACTGGCCGGAGTTCAAGGCGGCCGGCAAGGAGCGGGTGCTGGTGCGGCATCTGCTGGCGCACCGCACCGGCGTGCCCGTGCTCGACACCCCGCTGACCCCCGCCGAGGCCGTCGACGGCATATCCGGGCCGCGGGCCGTCGCCGCCCAGCGCCCCGTATGGGAGCCCGGTGAGGCCCACGGCTATCACGCCCAGACGTACAGCTGGCTGCTGGGCGAGCTGGTGCGCAGGGTCACCGGGCGGACCATCGGGCGCTGGATCGCCGAGGAGATCGCCCGCCCGTTGGGGCTCGACCTGTGGCTCGGGCTGCCCGAGGAGCAGCGGGGCCGGGTCGGCCGGATCGCGGCGGTGGAGGCCCTCGCCGCGCCCGCCGCCCACGGGCCGCGGATTCGTCCCAAGCGGTCGGTCGCCGAGGCGTATCGGGACCCCGAGTCGCTGACCCGGAGGGCGTTCGCCGCGATCACCCCGGTGCCGGACGAGAACGACCCCGCCTATCTCGCCGCCGAGCTGCCCGCCTCGGGCGGGGTGGCCACCGCCGAGGCGCTGGCCCGCTTCTACGCGGCGCTGATCGGCCCGCTGCCCTCGGCCCGTACGGCCCGCTCGGGGGCCGGCTCTTCGCCCCGGCGACGCTCACGATGGCCCGTACAGAGGAGTCCGCGGGGCCGGACCGGGTTCTGGTCGTCGGCACCCGATACGGCCTCGGCTACATGCTGCACGGCCCGGCCTGCCCGCTGCTGGGGCCGGGCTCCTTCGGCCACCCGGGGCGCGGAGGCTCGCTCGCCTTCGCCGACCCGGAGGCGCGCATCGGCTTCGCCTACGTCACCAACGGTATGCGGCGCGGTGTCACCGCGGATCCGCGTGCGCAGGCGCTGGTGCGCGCGGTGCGGACCAGCCTGGCGGCGCGGGAGGCGTAACGGCCCGAGGGGCCGCACCGGCCGGGCGGCGCGACAGAGGTGGCGCTACCGCGCGCCCCGGACCCGTGCGACCCCATGCGGCACGAGCCGTACCCGGGGCAGCGCGACGGCCCCTGCCGAGTGGCCAGGGGCCGCGAAAGCTGATGGGTCGTCAGCGGGGGTCAGGCGCCGTGAAACTCTCCGCCCCTGACAGCCGATATGAATGATGCCCAGGACGACGGGGGGAAGACCAACGTCGGACCGTTCGGGTTCTTGCTATCGCGAACAGGCACTACACGGACAACGGTAGCGGTCTTCGGCGCCCACTCGACACAGCTGCCGCCCCCGTTACCGCTATAACTGGACTTGACCCACTCCACACCGGAGAGATCAGGAATGGTGCTCATCAGATGGTGCCTCCATCAGGGACCGAATGAAATTCGCCGTATCGCTCGGCGACAGAGCGCAAGCTCTCAGCAGATCGTAAGCCCGCCGACGTGCCGAGACCGTGGCAAGATCCTCAAGTAGGGTCCCCGTCGAAATGCTCTCTTCATAGGCCACTTGAGCGCCCTTTGCGAGGGTCATCAACGTCAGCGTTCCCCCTACCAAAGCATGTCCCCCCGTGTTCGAACGGTAGAACCTGCACCACGGTCGTGGGTGTCAGCGTCAGGTCAACTAGACGGGCAAGTTGTGCCCGCATCACGGCCGGTCCGCCGAAGGACCGTTGTAGTACTGCCTCATCGAGGATCAGCGAGACGTCCGGTGGAGGGTCAGCGCTCAACAGAGCTTGCCGACTCATTCGAGCGGTGACCAGCTCTTCAATCTCGTTCAGCGTGGCTTTGGGGTCGAACTTCTCGAACAAGGCACGAGCATAGTCCTCGGTCTGAACGAGCCCCGGCACGATCTGACCGGCGTACTCCTCAATGAGCCGAGCTTGTGCCTCAAGTTCCATCCGGCGCCGGAACTGGTCAGGGTGGATCTCCCAGGGCAAGCCGATATAGCTCCTGAAAGATCCCGTCTGTTCCAAACGCGGTATCCAGTCGCCTAGGTAGGTCAGGCGGGGGCATAGCGTCGGCCGTCTCGATGCGAGACAGGTGGCTTGTGCTCACCATCACCACATCCTTCAACTGACCAAGGCTCATGTTCGCTCGCTCACGATGGGCGCGCATCTTCGCCCCGAACAGGTGTCGGGCGGATCGGTCGGGCGTGAGTTCGCGTGGTCGTGCCGCCACCTGGCCCCCCATTTCCCCAATTGAACATCGGGACATGAACGTCTCCTGAGAGTACGCGAGTTGCGCGACCCTTCCATCAGGAAAGCAAGACCCCCGCGACGGGCGAACGTCCGGGGGCGTGGCCAACGCTGGATTGGAGCGTCAACGTGCTGGACTCTATCGCCCGCGTACTCGAATGGGTGAGGGCAGTTCTGGCCTTACGGCCGCCCGGCCGTCACCGTGCCGTCCCGAACCTCCCCGCGTCGTATCCGGCGCCTTCCCGGCCCGTAGCGGGGGCCGTGGACTCCCCGAGCGTCACGCACCGACCGGTGCCCCCGCGCCCTTACACCGACTCGCCGACCCTCGAACTGCACACCATCCCCCTCCTGCCGCTGGACAGCGAGCTGCCCGCCCTGGTGCGTCCCTACTCCGTGGCCGATGAGCGACGGCGGCGACAGCGGTCGAAGAGCGTCCCCCGGGTGGAGTTGATCTGCGCCCCGCACGGGATGGTGGTGATCCGGTGACCGCCAACGGCCACGCCGCGCCCACCCCGGCCCCCGGCTGCGTCCTGTGCGCCGCCCCCGGCACCTTCGGGCCCCGTCACCCCGCCGAGCCGCGTTCGGGCCTGTGCCCCGCGTGTATCGCGGCCGGAAAGCCCACCCGCGACGGCCTTGAACAGGCCGTGCTGATCGTCGCCGGACAGACCCTCGCGGGGGCCGAATCCCTCGACCTGGCCACCGCCCCGCCGGAGGAACTGGCCTACCACCTGGGCGCGGTGAAGCGCGGTCTGCGCAGCGTGCTCCAGCTCCTGGCCCCGGTCGGGGAGGGTGGCCGGTGATCGCCGGCACCAGGGGCGAGGGGCCCCGTATGACGATGCGCGTCTACACGATGGCGCGCGACGGGATGGTGACCGCGCGGCGCGCGTTGGTGGCCGTGCTGGTCGGGGAGGACGTCAACCCCTACGCGTTGGGGCAGGCGTGGCCGCCCTGCCAGTGCCCCCGCCACCGGGAGGAGAACGCCGCCGACCGCTTCCGGCGTACCTGAGGCGGCCGTCAGCACGCCGCGTCCGCGCGCGGGTGAGCGAACCGACCACCTCGGCGTGGCCGCCGTGACAGTGGTGGCCGCGTCCGCGCGCGGGTGAGCGAACCCCACCTACCTCACCGGCGCCCTCGTCCCACCGGAAACACCGGCACCGTCACCGAGCGGGGGTCGAAGCCGAAGGGGAGCTCCAGCCGGTGCTCGCGCATCAGCTCCTCGTCGCACAGCAGCTCCTGCGTCCCGCCGTCCGCCGCGATCACCCCGCCGCTGAGCACCACCGAGCGCGGGCACAGCTCCAGTGCGTACGGCAGATCGTGGGTGACCATCAGCACGGTCACCTCCAGGGAGCGCAGGATGTCGGCGAGTTCGCGGCGCGAGGCCGGGTCGAGGTTGGAGGAGGGCTCGTCCAGGACCAGGATCTCCGGCTCCATGGCCAGCACGGTCGCCACGGCCACCCGCCGGCGCTGCCCGAAGGAGAGGTGGTGGGGCGGCCGGTCGGCGAACTCCGCCATCCCGACCCGCTCCAGGGCGCGGCGCACCCGCTCCTCCAGCTCCGGGCCGCGCAGTCCGGCCGCGGCCGGGCCGAAGGCCACGTCCTCGCGCACGGTCGGCATGAAGAGCTGGTCGTCCGGGTCCTGGAAGACGATGCCCACCCGGCGGCGGATCTCGGCCAGATGCGCCTTCGCCACGGGCAGCCCCGCGACCGTGACGGTCCCGGCGCCCGCCGTAAGGATGCCGTTGAGGTGCAGCACCAGCGTGGTCTTGCCCGCACCGTTGGGGCCGAGCAGCGCGACGCGCTCACCGCGGGCCACGGTCAGATCGACGCCGAAGAGGGCCTGATGGCCGTCGGGGTACGCATAGGCCAGACCGGCCACCTGGAGGGACGGCGGGGTGGTGGCGGGGTCGGTCATGGGAGCATCCATCCGGTCAGGCAGACCGCCAGCGCGGTCAGCGGGAGGGCGGCGGCGTGCATCCACTGGGCACGGGACGCCGTCACATCGTCGATCACCGGCATGGTCCCCGTATAGCCCCGGCTGACCATCGCCAGGTGGACCCGTTCGCCCCGTTCGTACGAGCGGATGAACAGCGCCCCGGCCGACGAGGCGAGCACGCCCCAGTGACGCACCCCGCTCGCCTCGAACCCGCGTGACTGGCGGGCGATCCGCATCCGGCGCATCTCATCGGAGATGACGTCCCCGTAGCGGATCATGAACGAGGCGATCTGCACCAGCAATGAGGGCATCCGCAGCCGCTGCAGCCCCAGCAGCAGGGCGCGCAGCTCGGTCGTGGAGGCCAGGAGGACGGAGGCGGCGACGCCGAGGGTGCCCTTGGCGAGGATGTTCCAGGCGCTCCACAGCCCGGACTCGCTGAGTGACATCCCCAGCACCGCCACCCGCGGGCCCTCCGCGATGAACGGCATCAGCACGGCGAAGGCCACGAACGGGATCTCGATCAGCAGCCGCCGCAGCAGATACCCGGCCGGTATCCGGGCCGCCGCCGCCACCCCGGCCAGCAGCAGCGCGTACGCCCCGAAGGCCCAGACGGCCTCGCGGGGCGTGGAGACGACGACGAGGACGAAGCAGAAGACGGCGGCGATCTTGCAGTGCGGCGGGAGGGCGTGGACCGGCGACCGGCCCTCCCGGTAGAGCTTGTGCGCGTGTCCCGCGCCCATCGTCAGCTCCGCCCGCTCTCGGCCGTCACCCGGCGCCGCCGCACGACGATGAAGACCCCGGACCCGACGGCGAGTGTGGCGCCCACCCCGATCACCCCGGCGAGCCCGCCGGAGAGCCGGGCGTCGGAGACGTCCTTGACGCCGTAATCGGCGAGCGGGGAGTCCTTGGCGGCGTGGTCCTCCTCCTTCGCGTCGATCCCCTTGTCATGGGCGACCTTCTCCAGCCCGTCGGGGCTGGCGGAGGCGTAGAAGCTCACGACCCCGGCGCACAGCAGCGCGGCCGCGAGCCCGGCGAACCACACGCGCCGCGCCGACCGCTGCGGCACGGCCGCAGGCTCACGGGTCGCGGCGGGCTCGCGAGTCTCGGAGGTCTCGGCGGCGGGGGCTTCGGAGGTCACGGGCGTCTCGGAGGTCGCCGTCGAGGGTTCGGCCGCCGGAGCCCCGGCCCGGGCCACCGCTCCCGGCGCGGCCGGAGCCAGCGGGCTGTTGCGGATCTCCAGCGGAGGCGCGGTCACGCCCCGCGCCCCGTAGACCAGATCCGGCCGTACGGCCACGACGGCACCGACGGTCAGCGCGGTGATCGCCGCCTCGCCGATGCCGATCAGCACATGCACCCCGACCATCGCCGCGAAGACCTTGCCGATCGCCACATCGGCCGTGCCGCCGAGCGCGTAGATCGCCGTGAAGGCCACCGCCGCGGCCGGTACGGAGACCAGCGCCGCCACGAAGGACGCGACGGTGACCGTACGGCGGCGATGCGGGGCCAGCTTCACGATCGTGCGGAAGATCGCGTACGCCACGACCGTGGTGACCAGGGCCATATCCGTGATGTTGACGCCGAGCGCCGTAAGGCCGCCATCGGCGAACAGGACGCCCTGCATCAGCAGCACCACGGAGACGCACAACACCCCCGTATACGGCCCCACGAGTATCGCGGCCAGCGCCCCGCCCAGCAGATGCCCGCTGGTCCCGGCGGCGACGGGGAAGTTGAGCATCTGCACGGCGAAGATGAACGCCGCCACCAGCCCGGCCAGCGGCGCGGTCCGCTCGTCGAGCTCCCGCCGGGCACCGCGCAAACTGACCGCGACGGCCCCGGCGGCGACCACACCGGTCACCGCCGACACCGGCGCGTCGATGAATCCGTCGGGCACATGCATGGCGGGACTCCGCTCCTGAGCTGCTGCTATCGGCCCGATGGTAGCCCGTACCTGCAAGTCGTTCGCAAGAGCGCCGTCATCGCGGAATCGGGCGGAATCCCGCCGGTCCACATGCCGACGGCGGCCTCCCCGGATCGGAAGGCCGCCGTCGGGCCGGAACGTAACGCCGGCGTCAGACGCGGTTCAGACGCAGATCAGACGCGGGTCAGCTCGGCGTCCGGGTCGGAGTCGTGCTGCTGGGCCGCGGGGGTCGCCTCGAGCTGCTTGCGCAGGCCCTCACCCTCCACGTCCACGTTGGGCAGCGTGCGGTCCAGCCAGCGCGGGAGCCACCAGGCCGCCTTGCCGAGCAGCGCCAGAACCGCCGGGACGATGGCCATACGGACCACGAAGGCGTCGAAGAGGACGGCGGTGGCGAGGCCGAAGCCGATCATCTTGATCATCGACTCGGACGAGCCGATGAACCCGGCGAAGACGCTGATCATGATGACCGCGGCCGCGGTGACCACCCGGGCGCCGTGCCGGAAGCCGGTGACGACGGCCTGGCCGGGGCGCTCGCCGTGGACGTACGCCTCCCGCATCCGGGTCACCAGGAAGACCTCGTAGTCCATCGCCAGACCGAACACCACACCGATCATGAAGATCGGCATCATGCTCATGATCGGACCGGTCTCCTCGACACCGAACACATCCGCCAGCCAGCCCCACTGGAAGACCGCGACCACCGCGCCGAGCGCCGCGACGACGGAGAGCAGGAAGCCGAGCGCCGCCTTGAGCGGGACCAGGACGGACCGGAAGACGACCATCAGCAGCAGGAAGGCCAGTCCGACGACGAGCACCAGATAGGGCACCAGCGCGTCGTTGAGCTTCTGCGAGATGTCGATGTTCATCCCCGTCTGGCCGGTCACCAGCACCTCGGCGCCGGTGTCGGCCTTGAAGCCGCTCGCCTCGTCCCGGATGTCCCCGACCAGGTTCTCGGTGTCGATGCTGCTCGGCTTGTACTTGGAGATGACGGTGAGCGTCGCGGTGTCACCGGCCTTGTTGAACGTGGCCGGACTGACCCCGGCCACACCGTCCAGGCCGGTGATGGTCTTACGGACCTGCTCGGCCGCGCCCTTGGCGTCATCGCTGCCCTTGGCGTCGACGACCACCATCAGCGGACCGTTGTAGCCGGGGCCGAAGCCGTCGGAGATCGCGTCGTACGCCTGGCGCTTCTGGCTGCTGACCGGCTGCGAGCCGTCGTCCGGCAGGCCGAGCTCCAGGCTGACGGCGGGCACCGCGGCCGCACCGAGGCCGAGCACGGCGACCAGAAGCACCATCAGCGGGCGGCGCAGCACGAAACGCGCCCAGCGGGTGCCCATATTGGGCTTCTCCTCGGCGGAGGCGTCCGGACCCGCCGCAAGGCGCTCCTCCAGCCGCCGGCGCGCCCTGCGCCCGAACACCCGCTTGCCCGCGAAGCCCAGCACCGCCGGGATGAGGCTGATCGCGATGAGGACGGCGATGACGACCGTACCGGCCGCGGCGAAGCCCATCTTGGTCAGCATCGGGATGTTGACGACGGCGAGGCCGACCAGCGCGATGACCACCGTAAGGCCGGCGAAAACGACCGCGGAGCCCGCGGTGCCCACGGCACGTCCGGCGGCTTCCTCCCGGTCCCGCCCCTCGGCCAGCTCCGCGCGGTAGCGGGAGACGATGAACAGCGCGTAGTCGATACCGACCGCGAGGCCGATCATCATCGCCAGTGTCGAGGTGGTGGTGGACAGCCCCAGGGTGGTGGCGAGCGCGGTGATCGACGAGATGCCGATGCCGACGCCGATGAGCGCGGTCATCAGCGGCAGTCCGGCGGCCACCAGCGAGCCGAAGGTGATGGCGAGGACGACCGCGGAGATCGCGATGCCGATGATCTCGGTCGATCCGGTCTCCGGCATCTCCTGCAGCGCGTCACCGCCGATCTGCACCGTCAGGCCCGACTTCTCGGCCTTCTCCCCCGCCTCCTTCAGACCGTCCTTGGCGGGGTCCTTCAGCTCCATGGAATTGACCTTGTAGCTGGTCAGGATGTACGCCGTGGAGCCGTCCTTGCTGACGGCCCGGGCCCGGTAGGGGTCGGCGACCGAGGCGACCTGCGGCGAGCTGGCCTTCAGGTCGGCGACGGTCTTGGTGACCACCGCCTTGTTGTCCGGGTCGGTCATCTTCTCGCCGCTCGGGGCGCGGAAGACCACACGGGCGGTGGCGCCGTCCGCGTTACCTCCGGGGAACCGCTGTTCCAGCAGGTCGAATGCCTTCTGGGCCTCGGTGCCGGGGATGGAGAAGCTGTCGTTGGCGGGCTGTGAGGCGGTGGCGGCGCCGACGCCCGCGACCGCGAGCAGCGCCACCCATATCAGGGCGACGAAGCCGCGTCGCCGGAAGGCGAACCGGCCGAGTTTATAAAGGAAGGTGGCCACGAGAAGAGTTGCTCCCGTCGGTTGGATGGCACTGGGCAGGGATGGGTAACCGAGCCGGCGACGAGAGCGGCGCGCCGGTCGGGGCCTTATGTGGTTGTGCGGGGAGAACAGGGAGGGGGCTGGGGGAGGGAAGGGGAGAGGAGGGAAGGGCTACGCGGCGCCGAGCGCGGGGAGGATCACGGCGTCGATGTAGTCCAGGAGATACGTCTGGTCCGGCTGCTGACCGTCGACGAGCGGTCGGGCGATGAACGCGCCGCACACCATGTGCACGACGAAGTTCAAGGCGGGCCGGTCCGGGGCGATTTCGCCGCGGTCGACGGCGCGCCTCAGCAGCGCGTTGAGCGCGTCGATCTCGGGATAGATCAACAACTCTCGCAGGGCCTCATGAAGGTCCGGGTTGTCGTGGCTTGCGTGGGCGAGTCCCCTCATCAGCGCGGCGTCCCGCTCCCGGGCGCTCTCCGAGCACCGCACGATCTCCTGCAGATCCCCGCGGAGCGTTCCGGTGTCGACACCCTCGAGCAGAACGGGCTTGGTGTGCCGCAGCGCGGTCGCGACCAGCTGCGGCTTGCCTTTCCACTGGCGGTAGAGCGTGGCCTTGCTGGAGTGCGTACGGGTCGCGACGGCGTCCATCGTCAGGCCGTCGTACCCGACCTCGCCGAGCAGCTCCACCACCGCCTCGTACAACTCCCGCTCACGCTCGGGGGAGAGTCGGCTGCGACGCACCCGGGCGGTGTCCGGGTCCTCCGTTGCCTGGTCCATGGCCGGCATGGTGTGTCGCCTCCCTCCGAACGAAACGGTTTCGTACTCCTCCAGCATAAGCGCGCCACTATCGAAACAGCACCGTTTCGCTCGTGGTCTAGGTCACAACCGAGTTGCTCCAAATGGCGTAGCTCGAAAACATGGGTGGGGTGGAGCCTTACGGAAGTGACGACGACCTGGCCTATCTGCGATTTCCGCATCTGCACGGCGACTTGCTATGTTTCGCGGCCGAGGACGACCTGTGGGTCGCCCCGCTGACCGCCCCCGGTGGGCCCCCCGGACGGGCCTGGCGGCTGACCGTGGACCGTACGCGCGTCGGACCTGCCCGCTTCTCCCCCGACGGCTCCCAGATCGCGTTCACCACCTGGCGCAGCCTCGACCCGGAGATCTATCTCGTGCCCGCGGCCGGCGGCCCGGCCCGCCGGCTGACCTACTGGGGCAGTACGGACGCCCAGGTCTGCGGCTGGACCCCGCCGGACCAGGACGGCGTCTCCCAGATCCTCGCGGTCTCCTCCCATGAGCAGCCGTTCTCCCACTTCTCCTGGGCCTACACGCTGCCCACCGACGGCAGCCCCGGTGGGCGGCTGCCCTGGGGGCCGGTGGCCGATATCGCGGTGGCCGACCTCGACGGCGAGCGCCGCACCCTGCTGCTGACCGGCAAGCCGCCGCATGAGCCCGCCACCTGGAAGCGCTACCGCGGCGGTGCGACCGGGCGGCTGTGGCTGCACGGCACCCGGCTCGCGGAGGAGCTCAACGGCCATCTGGACGCGGCGATGTTCGTCGGCGGCCGGATCGCCTTCCTCTCCGACCACGAGGGCATCGGCAACCTCTACTCCTGTCTGCCCGACGGCACCGATCTGCGCCGCCACACCGACCACGCCGACTTCTACGCGCGCCACGCCTCGACCGACGGCTCCCGCGTGGTCTACCAGTGCGCGGGCGAGCTGTGGCTGGTGGACGACCTGGGCCCGGACGGCGTGCCGCGCAAGCTGGACATCCGGCTGGGCGGGGCGCGGACCGGGCGGCGGCCCTACCAGGTGCCGGCCGCCTCGCACATCGACTCGCTGTCGGTGGACACCACGGGCCGGGCCAGCGCGGTGTGCGTCCGCGGCAGCCTGTACTGGCTCACCCACCGCGACGGCCCCGCCCGTACCCTCGCCGACACCCCGGGCGTCCGGGTGCGGCTGCCCGTGATGCTGGGCTCGACCGGCCGCGTCGCCTACCTCACCGACGCGGAGGGCGAGGACGCCATCGAGATCGCGCAGCTCCCCCGGGCCAGCGGCCCCGGCGAGCCGCGCCGGCTGGCCGCCGGGCTGCTGGGCCGGGTGCACGAGCTGGAGTCCTCGCCGGACGGCGACCTGCTCGCGGTCGCCGCGGGCGACGGGCGGCTGCTGCTGGTGGACACCTCCGCCGACGGGGACGGCGAGGTCACCGAGCTGATCCGGTCGGACAACGGCCCGGTGGGCGACCTGGCCTTCTCCCCCGACTCGGCATGGCTCGCCTGGTCCCATCCCGGGATAGGCCGCACCCTGCGCTCGATCAAGATCGCACGGCTGGCCGACCGGACCATAGTGGACGTGACCAACGGGCGGTTCGAGGACGAGGAGCCGGTCTTCACCAGCGACGGCCGCTATCTCGCCTTCCTCTCCTGGCGCGGCTTCGACCCGGTCTACGACGTGCACACCGGCGACCTCTCCTTCCCGCTGGGCTGCCGTCCGTATCTGGTACCGCTGTCCTCCGCCACCCCCTCGCCCTTCGCGCTCTCCCCCGAGGGACGCCCGGCGGCGGGCGGGCTGGACCCGGACGACAGCGGGGACGACGGCGACGGCACGGTGACGGTCGAGGTGGAGGGGCTGGCCAGCCGGGTCACGGTCTTCCCGGTGTCCGCCTCCAAGTACTCCTCGCTGCACCCGGTCAGCGGCGGCGGACTGGTGTGGCTGCGCTGGCCGATCTCGGGTGCGCTCGGCGAGACGTTCGCCAACCCGGCCGAGACCTCGAGCCGCCCCACCCTGGAACACTTCGACCTGGCGAAGGCCAAGCGGACCGAACTCACCAGTGAGCTGGACTGGTTCGCGGTCAGCGGCGACGGCACCCGGCTGGTGGCCTACGACGACGGCGATCTGCGCGCGATGCCCGCCACCGAGACCGGCGACAGCGACTCCACGGTCCACCTCGACATGCGGCGGATCCAGCACACCGCCGATCCGGCGGCCGAGTGGCGGCAGGCGTACGACGAGGCCGGGCGCATCACCCGGCACTACTTCTGGGACCCCGGGATGTGCGGTGTCGACTGGGACGGGGTGCTCGAGCAGTACCGTCCGCTGGTCGAACGGGTCGCCTCGCCCGACGAGTTCGCCGATCTGCTCCGCGAGACCCTCGGCGAGCTGGGCACCTCGCACGCCTACGTCGCCGCCGCGCGCCGCAACGAGGGCCCGCGCCACTACCAGCGCCCCATCGGACTGCTGGGTGCCAACCTCACCCGCACCAAGGACGGCCGGTGGGCGGTGGCCCGCATCCTGCCCGGTGAGTCCTCCGACTCCCGGGCCCGCTCGCCGCTGGCCGGTCTGGGCATCCGGGACGGCGCCGTCCTCACCCATGTCGACGGGCGCCCGGTGGACCCGGTGGCCGGTCCGTACCCGCTGCTGACGGCGGCGGGCGGCACGACGGTGGAGCTGACCTTCGAGCCGCCGGACGGCGAGGGGCCGGCGCGCCGGGTCGCGGTCTGCCCGCTGATCGACGACCGGCCGCTGCGCTACCAGGACTGGGTCGCCCAGCGCCGGGCCGTGGTGCGGGAGTTGAGCGGCGGGCGGTGCGGCTATCTGCACATCCCCGATATGGGCGGCTCCGGGTGGGCGCAGTTCAACCGCGATCTGCGCCGCGAGATGTCGCTGCCCGCGCTGATCGTGGACGTCCGGGGCAACGCGGGCGGCAATATCAGCGAGCTGGTGGTGGAGAAGCTCACCCGCAAGGTCATGGGCTGGGACCTCACCCGCAACGCCGAGCCCGTCTCGTACTCCAGCAACGCGCCGCGCGGGCCGATCGTCGCGGTCGCCGACGAGGCGACCTCCTCCGACGGCGACATGATCACCGCGGCCTTCAGGATCCAGGGCATCGGGCCGGTGGTGGGGCTGCGCACCTGGGGCGGGGTGGTCGGGATGACCGGCCGTCACCGCCTGGGCGATGGCACCTCGATCACGGTGCCGATGAACGCCGCGTGGTTCGACGCCTACGGCTGGGGGGTGGAGAACCACGGGGTGGAGCCGGACATCGAGGCGCCGCGCTCCCCCGTGGACTGGGCGGAGGGCCGCGCTCCGCAGCTGGGGGTCGCCGTCCGTACGGCGCTCGATCTGCTGGAGCGGCATCCGGCCGCGACCCCGCCGGACTACTCGGACGTGCCCGATCTGCGGCGTCCCCAACTGCCGCCGCGCAAGGGAACTAAGCCGTCACGCAAGGGGAAAAAGCCGACCCGCAAGGGAAGTAAGCCGCCGCGCAAGGGGAAGTGAGCCCCGCGTAAGGGGAAATGAGCCCCGCGTAAGGGGAAATGAGCGCTTCCGCCGGGAGGCCAGGGCAGGAGCGGCGCCGGGCCCAGGCAGGCGCAGGGGCGCATGCCCATGGTCGCCCATGGGGATGCACCCCTCCCGCCCTGGCGCGTCACATCTCTTCGAAGGGCTCCTGGTCCATCGTCTCGTCGTCCATGCCCGGCTGACGGCGCTCACGGCTCATCTGCTGGGACTGCCCGCGGGCCTCCGGCCGGTCCTGCTTGCCACGGCGCTGCTCCTGCCCCGGCTCCCGGCGGGAGCGCTCCTCCATACGCTCACCGGACTGCATCCGCTCGCCGGACTGCATCCGCTCGCCGGACTGCATGCGCTCACCAGGCTGCTGGCCGCGCCGCGGCTCCTGGCTCCGCCCGCCCTGCGGCTTCCGCTTGGCCTGCTGACCCTTGTCGTTCGGCTGGTCCTTGGGGCCCATGTGTCACTCCTCATCGGGTGAATGGCGTCGGGCCCGACAAGAGTTACATGTGCTGACTTTCTCCGCATTCCGGATCGGAGGAGTCGAAGAAAGCGCAGGTCAGCGCGGTTGACGGAGCGTTACTGGTAACGCTCCGTGCCCGCCGTGCGCGCCTTCTCGTCCGCCGCGCCGCCCTCGCCCAGCAGACGACCGCCCCGCCCCTCCCGGGTCGCCGCCAGCCGTGGTTCGGCGCGGCGCATCTCGCGCCGCCCCACGGCGTGGATGAACGCGGGCAGATAGCCACGCACCGACTGCATACCGCGCAGCCACCACTGCGCGTACACATGCGCCGACCGGCGCTCGATGCCTGCCACCAGCCGGTCCACCGCCGGGCCCAGCGGATAGGTGCGGCCCGCGGGCCAGGGCAGCCGCTGCCGCAGCTCGCGCATCACCTCGTCCTGGTCGGCGCCGCGCACCATATCGGTGTCCGTCCAGCTCAGATAGCCCACGCCGACCCGCACCCCCCGGTGGCCCACCTCGGCCCGCAGACTGTGGGCGAACGCCTCGACCCCCGACTTGGAGGTGCAATACGCCGTCATCATCGGCGCGGGCGCGAGCGCGGCGAGCGAGGCGATCTGCAGCAGATAGCCGCGGCTCGCGATCAGCGCGGGCAGAAAGGCGCGGGCCGTGGTGACGCTGCCCAGCAGATTGACCTCGATCACCCGCCGCCAGGCCGTCTCGTCGGAGTCGAGGAACGGACCGGCCTGGGCCACACCCGCATTGGCACAGACGATGTCCACCGCGCCGAACCGCTCCACGACCTCCCCCGCCACCCGCGCCATCGCCTCGGCGTCGGTGACATCGGCGTGCCAGTGGGCGGAGTCGGTCGACAGCCGCTTCGAGACCCGCTTCAGCTCCTCGGGCTCCAGGCCCACCAGCGCGACCTTCGCACCGCGGGCGGAGAGCTTGCGCGCGAGCAGCTCGCCGACGCCCCGCGCCGCGCCCGTCACCACCGCGACCTGGCCCTCAAGGCTCCTGCGCGCACTCATGTCGTCTGCTCCTTCGCTTCAACCGCTGTTGTGGGGTGGGACGTCCCGAACTCCTCGACCAGGCCGCGGATCACGCCGGTGACCGCCTCGGGGTCCTCCACCGGGGTCATATGGCCGAGCCCCGGGAGCTCGATGAGGCCGGTGCAGTGCGGCAGCGCGGCGGCCAGGGCGTCGGCGTGCTCGGGCGGGGTGAGCCGGTCGGCGGTGCCGACGATGACAGCCGTGGGCATGGTCAGTTCACCGATGCGCGCCTCCAGTTCGAGGTCGAGCAGGACCCGGCCCCATCCGCCGCGTACGGCGCGGGGGCAGGCGTGCAGGATCCGCGCGCACATGTCCACCGCGGCCGGGTCGGCGCCGGGGCCCATCGTGGCGTAGCGCACCAGCCGCCTGGCGAGCGGGGTGACCGGGCCCAGCGGGGCGCGTGAGCCCAGGAGCACGCGGTGCACCCGCGCCCGTGCCCGCGGGGAGCGCAGCGGTACCACCAGCGACCGGTCCACCAGCCGTGAGGCGCCCGTGCTGCACAGCACCACGGCGGCCGCGCGCTCGCGCAGCGCGGGACGGTCGGCCGCGGCCATCAGCGTCATCCCGCCCATGGAGTGGCCCGCCAGCACGGCCCGTCGACCGGATGGAAGGGCCGCTTCCAGCACCGCCACCAGGTCATCGGCCAAGGCGTGGGTGCTGTAGCCGCCGGGCCCCGGGGCCGGGCTGCGGCCATGGCCGCGCTGGTCGTAGACGATCACCCGGTGGTCGGCCGCGAGGGCACGCACCACCGGCGCCCAGAAGGCCGTGGAGCAGACCCAGCCGTGCGCGAGCAGGACCGCCGGGGCATCCTCGGGGCCGTGCAGCTCTGTGTGGAGCCGGCTCCCGTCGGCCGAGACGACCGTCAGCTCGCGCTCCGGGGCGGGCGGGGCGTACGGCCCGACGGGTGGCGAAGGAAGCCGCCTCACCGCGGTCCCCTCCCCGCACCGGCCGTGGACACCGTGGCCTTGGCGGGCCCGGTGTGCGGCCGCAGCACCGTGTACTCGTTGAGGTCCACGCGGCGGGTGACCTTCCGCAGCTCGCTGGTGGTCCCGGGCCACAGGGTGGTGTTGCGGCCGTTGTCCAGGTACCAGCTGTCGCAACCGCCGGTGTTCCACACCGTGCGCCGCATCCGTTCCTGGATCATGTCCGTGTAGGCGCGCACCGCGGACGGCCGGGCGTCCAGCGCGACCTTGCCGCCCAGGGTGTCCAACTGGCTCAGATAGTCGGCCATATAGGCGAGCTGCGCCTCTATGACCAGGATCATCGAGCTGTTCCCGAGGCCGGTGTTGGGCCCGATGATGGTCAGGAAGTTGGGGAAGCCCGCCGGGCTGGTGCCGCGCAGCGCCTCCATCCCGCCCTTCCACTCCTCCGCGAGCGTCGTCCCGCGCGCCCCGGTCACCCGATGGGCTATCGGGACGTCGGTCACATGGAAGCCGGTGCCGAAGATGATCGCGTCGGCCTCGGTCTCGGTGCCGTCGGCCCCGACGAGAGTGGCGCCGCGCACCTCCTTCAGCCCGGCCGGAACCACGTCCACATGCGGCTGGGCGAGCGCCGGATAGTAGTCGTTGGAGAGCAGGATGCGCTTGCAGCCGATGCGGTAGTCCGGGGTCAGCGCCGCCCGCCGCGCCGGGTCCTTGATGGCCCGTCGCATATGGGCACCGGCCAGCCGCTCGACGAACCGCATCTCGCCCGGCCGCTTGGTGAAGGCACCCACCTGCAGCTCCCGGATGCCCCACAGCACCCCGCGGCGCAGCGCCCGGGTGGCCGGGATCCTCGTGTGCAGCCATCGCTCCAGGCCGCTGATCCGGCGGTCCATCCGCGGCAGCACCCAGGGCGGGGTGCGCTGGAAGAGGGTGAGCCGGCCGACCTCGCGCTGGATGGCGGGGACGATCTGTATGGCCGAGGCGCCGGTGCCGATCATCGCCACGCGCTTGCCGCGCAGATCGGCGGTGTGGTCCCAGCGCGCGGAGTGGAAGACGGCGCCGGGGAAGCCGTCGAGCCCGGGAATGTCCGGGATCCGGGGGTCGGCGAGCGGACCGGTGGCGCTGACCACGACATCGGCGGTCAGCGAACCCCGCGCCGTCTCCACCTCCCAGTGCACCGCCGCGGAGTCCCACCGCAGGGAGCGCACTTCGGCACCGAGGCGCAGGTGCGGCCGCAGCCCGAAGGTGTCGGCGACCCGCTCCAGATACGCGCGGATATGCGGCTGGCCGGAGAAGTTCCGGGGCCAGTCGGGGTTGGGCGCGAAGGAGAACGAATACAGATGCGACGGGACGTCGCAGGCACACCCCGGATAGGTGTTGTCCCGCCAGGCCCCGCCGACCGCCTCCGCCCGCTCCAGGACCACGAAGTCCGTGATGCCCGAGCGGCGCAGCCGCACCGCCGCTCCCAGACCGCCGAATCCGGCTCCGATCACCGCCACCCGCACATGCTCATGCGTCAGCCCAGCCATGCCGCCGCCTCCCACGAACGCGAATACGACCGTGCCAGCAATCACTGGCACGATGGGAGCGTAGGACAGGGATCTACCGAGCGGTAGGGGCTGTGGACAACGAAGTTACCGGCGGTCGCACCCGACCGGACGCGGCATAGGCTTCCGTTGTGGCGACGAGCGAAGCGGACGAGGTACGCGAGTACCGCATGCCGGAACTGGCCGAGAAGGCCGGGATCACCGTGCGCACCCTGCGCTTCTACCGGGAGCGCAAGCTGATCCCGCCACCGCGCCGCGACGGCCGGATCGCCTGGTACAACGACCACCATCTGGCCCGGCTGCGGACGATCGCGGGGCTGCTGGAGCGCGGCCACACCCTCGGCGGGATCGCCGAGTTGATCGCCGCCTTCGAAAGCGGCCGCCGGGACGTCGGCGAACTGCTCGGGCTGCCCGGCACGGTCGCCTCCTGGCCCTCGGAGACCCCGGTCCGGCTCACCCCCGAGGCGCTCGCGGACTACTTCCACGGCGAGGTCACCGCGGAGAACCTCACCACCTCGCTCGACCTCGGCTATCTGGCCGTCGACGGCGACGAGATCGTCCACCTCAGCCGCCGCCTGCTGGACGTCTCACACACCCTGGTCGAACAGGGCGTCCCGCTGGCCGCGGTGCTCGCCGCGGCGCGCGAGGTCCGTGACCATGTGGACGCGATCGCCGAGACCTTCGTCACCCTGCTGCGCACCCATGTGGCGGCCGACGCCCTGGAACGCGGCGAGGACGTCGGCGAGACCGTGGAGCGGCTGCGGCCACTGGCCACGAGCGTGGTGGACGCCGAGCTGACGATGGCCATGAACCGCCGCATGCGGGCGGAGACGGACGAGACGCCACCCGGCGGCCACTCCGGGAATCAGTGAGCCCACGGAGGTCGGCGAGCCGACGGGACCAATGCCCCCGCGAAGGTCAGTGCGCCGAGCCGTAGGCCACCGTCACCGGGGCATGGTCGCTCCACCGCTGGTCGTAGGCGGCCGCCCGCTCCACGACCGCCTTGACCGCGCGCCCGGCGAGCCCCGGGGTCGCGATCTGGTAGTCGATGCGCCAGCCCGCGTCGTTGTCGAAGGCCCGGCCGCGGTAGGACCACCATGAGTACGGACCGGCGACGTCCGGATGCAGAGCGCGGACCACGTCCACGTACCCCGCCTCCTCGAAGACGCGGGTCAGCCAGGCGCGCTCGTCCGGCAGGAACCCGGACTTCTTCTGGTTGGCCTTCCAGTTCTTGAGGTCGGCCTCCTGGTGGGCGATGTTCCAGTCGCCGGCCACCAGCGCCTCGCGCCCGCCGGCCGCCGCCCGTTCGCGCAGCTCCTTCAGATACGGAAGGAACTCCGCCATGAAGCGCTCCTTCTCGTCCTGGCGGTCCGTGCCGACCTCGCCCGAGGGGAGATACAGACTGCCGACGGTCACGCCGGGCAGATCGACCTCCACATAGCGGCCGCTGCCGTCGAACTCGGACGACCCGAAGCCGACCCGGACGCCCTCCAGCTCGCGCCGGGCGTACACCGACACCCCGGCCCGGCCCTTGGCCGCCGCGGGGGCGTGCACCACATGCCAGCCGTCGGGTTCGCGGACCGCCTCCGGCAGCTCCTTGGGTTCGGCGCGTACCTCCTGGAGGCACACCACATCGGCCGCGGTAGCGTCCAGCCAAGGGCCGAAGCCCTTCTTGGCGGCGGCGCGCAGCCCGTTTACATTCACGGTCGTCACGGTGAGCACCTCCGGCACGATACGCGACAAAAACCACGCGCCCATCCACCGCATAGAAGTACGATTCAACGCATGAATATTCAACCGATCCGCTACGATCACCCCGACGCCCTCAAACTCGACGAGGAAGTGCAGGCGGAGTATGCCGTGCGCTACGGCGAGGGCGATCTGACGCCCATGGACGCGACCCATTTCGACCCGCCGCACGGCCTCTACCTCATGGCCTACGACCCCGACGGCACCCCGGTCGCGACCGGCGGCTGGCGCAGCCAGGAGCGGAGCGAGGAGGGCTACGAGGACGGGGACGCCGAGATCAAGCGGATGTTCGTGGTCCGCGCGGCGCGCGGCCGGGGGCTGGCCCGGCGGATCCTCGCGGCGCTGGAGGACAGCGCGCGGGAGGCGGGACGGGTGCGGATGGTCCTGGAGACCGGCACCGAGCAGCCCGAGGCCATAGAGCTGTACACCTCGTCCGGCTACACACCGGTGCCGAAGTTCGGGGTCTACCGCTTCGAGGAGAGCAGCCGCTGCTACGCCAAGCTCCTTACGGCCGCGCCCGTGGAGCCCTCCGTGAGCCCATCCGTAGAGCCATCCGTAAGGCCATGACGAGGGGCCCGCTCCGGATCCGGAGCGGGCCCCTTACGTCTGCCGTGCGCCTGCGGGCCGATCAGCCCTGACCGGCGTACTTCTTGCTGATGGCCTCGAACACGCCCTTCGCCTCGGACCCCAGATGCGGACCGGCGAGCCAGGTGTGTCCGTAAGAGCCGATCGAACTGTTGGACACCAGCACCGTCTTGCCGTCGTTGTTGACGAACCAGCCGCCGCCCGAGGTGCCGCCGGTCATCGAGCAGCCGATCCGGTACATCGTCGGCGAGGTCGGCGAGAACGACAGTCGGCCCGGCCTGCTGGTGCAGTTGAACATCTTCGCCCCGTCGTAGGGCGGGGCCTGCGGATAGCCGTACGCGCCGATCGAGCTCACCCGGTCCGCCGACGGCGCCCCGAACCACACCGGCACGGAGGCCCCGACCGTCTCCTGCAGCGACTTGCCACCGCCGCCCTCGGGCTTCACATGCAGCACCGCGAAGTCGTACGCCGACCCCACCCCGCCCGTCTTACCGCCGTTCGCGATCCACTCGGACGAGGTCTGCGACCAGTCCGCCCACCACACGCCGTAGGGGCTGACCTCGTTCTGGGCCGCCGTCTGGGTCTGCTCGGCCCCCAGTCCGTTGTCGTTGTACGAGGGCACGAAGACGATGTTGCGCATCCAGCCGCCCTGCTTACCGGAGTGCACACAGTGGCCCGCGGTCCACACCAGGTTGGACTTCCCCGGATGCGCCGGGTCGTCGACGACCGTGCCGGAGCACACCATCGGCCCCTCGGGGCTGTCGAAGAACACCTTCCCGACCGGCGCCATGTTCTGGTGGTACGGCCGCGAGACCTGCTTGGCCGGCACGGCGGGCGGCTCGGGGTCGGTGGCCGCCTGGTCCTGGCCGGCGCTCTGCGTGGAAACGGTGGTCGACGAGTCCTTCGCCTTGGCCATCCGGGACGGCTGCCAGAAGTCCTTGATCATCGGATTGGCGAATTCCGACGCCTTGCGGGCCCACTTGTCCCAGTCCTTCCAGCCGCCCTCCTTCCACTTCTTCAGGTCGTCCAGACTCGTCGGGACGCCTTCCGGCAGCTTGATCCCGTCCTTGGCCTGCTGCCCGGCGGACGCGGCCGAGGAGTCCGACGCGGAAGCCGCCTCGTCGTCACCGGGCCCGCAGGCGGAAGCGGAGACCACCAGCAGCGCGGTCATGGCCGCGGCCGCCACGGTGGAACGGCGTATGAGTGGCATGGAGCCTTATCCCCCTGTTGTGGTGCAGTTGTTGTGCTGTGCTGTGTTGCGTCTGCCCTACGGCGTTTTCACGCCACGAAGCCACTGGACAGGGCATCTACTATGCCCGCGCCCCTGGCCTGCGCCATCACCTGTCCCCCGGCCCGCACCAAACACGAACGCGGTCAGCACGATTCCATGACATCGCCGATCCCCGGTGCCCACCCGACTGGATCAGGCGCAGTGGCGGCGGAGAGAGACCTCCATAGGCTTGATCCCATAGGACGTCGGGCCTTCTGTCCCAGGGGCCTGCCGTGCCGTGACGCTTCGAAGGAGACACGCCATGCCCGCTTCTGCCGGCGGTTCCCGACGCTCGGAGACCGATGCCGCCGGATTCACGGCCTCGCCGCAGTTCGCCCAGGCGTTGCAGCAGATCGTGGTGGATCTCGTCGAACTGCACCTCCAGGGGAAGCAGGCCCACTGGAACCTGGTCGGCCACAACTTCCGGGACCTGCATCTGCAGCTGGATCAGATCGTGGACGACGCCCGGGAGTCGGCCGACACCATCGCCGAGCGCATGCGCGCCCTCGCGACCGTGCCGGACGGCCGCTCCGACACCGTCGCGGCGACCACCACGCTCCCCGCGTTCCCGGCGGGAGAGGTGAACGTGAGCACCGTTGTCGACCTCATCACCACGCGCCTGCGCACCACCGTCGACACCCTGCGCACCCGCCACGACCAGATCGACAACGAGGACCCCTCCACGGCCGACCTGCTGCACGCGATCATCGATGCCCTGGAGAAGCACGCCTGGATGGTCAGCGCGGAAAACCGATCCGCCTGACACCACTCCCCGCAAGCCCCCGCCGGATTTCCCCGGCGGGGTCTCCTTTGAGGCTCAGCTCACTCGGAGTCTTTGATGTCGTCGCCTGGCAGGAGTTCCCGCGTCGGGGGCGCGTCCATCGTGGCGGTGCGGTTGGCGCGGCCAGGGACGCTTCCTTCGGGGCGCGGTTGTCCGGGGTGTTGTCGATGACCTGGTTGATCGCGTCCACCAAGCCGGGGATGTCGTTGCACCGCACCTGAAGGTCTTCGGCGGCACTGGCCGACCCGGTCGGCAGGACCGCTAGGGAGAGTCCCGCACCGACCGCGACGGTCATGGCGCCGGACCTCCCATGCATCGACCATGAGGGAGGCGCCTGCGCGGCTCGCCGTCAGGCTCGGCGTCCGCCGCTCGTGACGGCCTCCGCCGGGGCAGGCTCGCTTGCACAGCAGGCGTCGACTGTGTCGAGTGCCACGCTCTTGCCCATCTGATCAGCGTCACCCTTGACGACGTAGACCTCCCAGGGCTCCTTGCCGGGACCGTGGACCCAGACCTTGTCCTGGAGGGCATAGCAGCAGGAGGTGTCGTTCTCCTCGAAGGTGGCGAGCCCCGCACCCTTGAGACGGTCGGTGGCGGCGGTGACCTGGTCGGTGGACGCCACCTCGACGCCGAGGTGATCCAGCCGCGTCTCCTGCTCCGCCTCGCCCTCGACCAGGACGAGCTTGAGCGGCGGCTCGGTGATCGCGAAGTTGGCGTATCCGGGACGGCGCTTGGCGGGCTCGACGCCGAAGAGCTTGGAGTAGAACGCCACCGAGGCTTCGAGGTCGGGCACGTTCAGGGCGAGCTGCACACGAGACATGACGAGTGCTCCCATCGGGTTGTATCGATGTTCTTCGATGTGCTCTTCGATGCAATATTGCGCTCTGGATCGAAGAACGTCAATATAGAAGCATGTCGAAACAAGAGCTTGCGGTGCTCGGCCAGGACGGCACCGACGCCTGCTGCCCAGGACTGCTGACCGCTCCCCTGGACGAGGCACAGTCCATCGAGCTGGCGAAGGTATTCAAGGCGCTGGGCGATCCGATCCGGCTGCGGCTGCTGTCGATGATCGCCTCCCGGGCCGGAGGCGAGGTGTGTGTATGCGACCTGACCCCTGCCTTCGATCTGTCGCAGCCGACGATCTCCCATCACCTGAAGCTGCTGCGGCAGGCCGGGCTGATCGACTGCGAGCGCCGGGGCACCTGGGTCTATTACTGGCTGCTGCCGGAGATGACCGACCGGCTCGCCGGGATCCTCACCCGCCCCGCCGGGCAGCCCCTGCCCGAGCCGGCTGGAACGGCGCGGGACGCCTGATGACCGCCGAGCAGGCTCCCGCCCAGGAAGGTTCCGCCCGTGTCTGACCCCCAGACCGCCGAGCTGCCGTCCGTGCTGTTCGTCTGCGTCCACAACGCGGGCCGCTCCCAGATGGCCGCCGCCTTCCTCGCCCACCTCGCGGGCGACCGCGTCGAAGTCCGCTCCGCCGGTTCGGCACCCGCCGAGCACGTCAACCCCGCCGTAGTGGAAGCCATGGCGGAAGTCGGCATCGACATCGCGGCAGAAATCCCGAAGGTGCTGACCGCCGAAGCCATGCAAGCCTCGGACGTGGTCATCACCATGGGCTGCGGCGACGCCTGCCCCTACTTCCCCGGCAAGACCTACCTCGACTGGAAGCTCGACGATCCGGCCGGGCAGGGTGTTGCGGCAGTACGGCCCATCCGCGACGAGATCCGGGCCCGCGTTCAGAGCCTCGTCGGTGAACTCACGGCTGGAGGCCGCGGGTGACCCTTCACGCCGAGACAATCCGCATCACCGGCCTGACCGCCGAACACGCCGATGAGGTCCTGGCGATCTACCAACTCGGCATCGACGAACGGAACGCCACCTTCGAGACCACCGCACCCCGCTGGGAAGCCTTCGACATCGCCAAACTCGCGGACCACCGACACGTCGCGGTGAACCACGACGGACGCGTGCTCGGCTGGGTCGCCGCCACGAAGGTGTCCGACCGCTGCGCGTACGCCGGTGTCGTCGAACACTCCGTCTACGTTCACCCGGCAGCGCGCGGCCAAGGGGTCGGTCTCGCACTTCTGGACGCGCTGATCACCTCCACGGAAGCGGCAGGCATCTGGACCATCCAATCCGGCATCTTCCCCGAGAACACCGCAAGCCTCGCCCTGCACCAGCGCGCCGGCTTCCGTGTCATCGGCACCCGCGAACGCATTGGCCGCCACCACGGCCTATGGCGGGACGTCGTCCTCATCGAGAGACGAAGCCCGAGGGTCACCTGACGAAAGCCGCGAAGTCAGATACGGCTCCGGCTGGTTGGGGGCTGATCGCGGTCGAAGAGGTCGCGCTGTTGGTGCTGTCCGAGCTGATGACGAACGCTGTGCGTCATGCACGGGTGCCGGGCGGGACGATCGCAGTCAGACGATTCGCCTGGTTTACAGGTGGGCTACGAGAAGCCGGTAGCCAACATCGAGTGCTTCGCGATCGAGCAGGTCGGCATGGCGCTGGTGCCACCGGCCGGAGGACAGGTCGTCGGACAAGCGGGCCAAGCCTGGTTGGAGGGCCTCGTCTCCGGTCTGGGCGAACAGCGAGATACCGGCCCGCACTTCCGGGTCGAGGTACGCCTCGGGCCGACGCCAGAAGGCGGCGAGGAATCCGTCGGTGCAGTCGTGCGGGATGGGGACGGTTTCGATGCGGGCACCTCCCAGCAGCGTGACCAGGCGGTCGACCGCGACGGCTCGTGAGTCGTCGAACGCGGCTGCTTCGGGCAGGTACTCCTCCAGCAGCCAGAACCTGTGGTTGATGTCGGGGTCGAAGGTGAGGATGACGATCCGCTGCCGGGCGATGCGCAGGAGTTCACCGATGCCGGCTTCCAGGTCGCTCCAGTGGTGCACGGTCAGGAGGGCCATCACGGCATCGGCCGAGTCGTCAGCGAGGGGGATCGACTCCGCGGATGCTTCCAGGGCCGGTGCGGATCCGGTCGGGCGCTGAGCGATCATCACTGAGCTGGGTTCAACAGCCAGCACTGTTTGTAACGGTTCGTAGGAGCCGGTACCGGCTCCTACGTTGATCACGGTGGCAGCACCACCGAGGGCTTGATGGATCCTGCCGGCGATTCGGCGATCCGGTCGCCGGGTGTGAGCGTAGGTCGCACCGATGCTGTTGTACGTCGCCACACGGTGCAGTATGCGCTTCTCGCCAGGACCGGCTCTACGTCCACTCCGCCTGACAGGGCGCTTACCGGCCAGGCCGCGCAAACGTTGAGGCCCTGACGTCCAACGCCGGTGCCAAGGACAGTTCGGTGCTGGACCGGTTGTCAGCCGGTCCGGCCCGCCACCGGCCGCCCAACGGGCTGCCGGCACTGTCGGCGCGGCGGCTGCGGTCGACCTGGATCGTGAACCTGCTGGCCACAGGCATCAGCCCGGCCGTCGTCGCCACGGCAGCCGGGATGACCTCGCCCGCCGGGCTCGCCCCCTACCACCAGTGGGTCCGGCCTCTACCCAGGAAGGAGGTACTCCGACTGCTGCACGGCCACCGCCGATGATGCCCCGCCCGGCGGCGGACCAGACGGCCGCCCGAGCCCTGCGGCCACGCATCCGCCCGGGCAAGATCACCAAGATCGAGGACTCCAGAGTCGGCCAGCTCCTGACCCTGCTGGACCGGTCCGGCGTGCCCCAGCCGCTGGAAGAACTCCCGGTGGGACGGCCGAGCCCGGCAGGGGCGCGTCCGCGGACGGTGCCGACCGGGCTGCTGCTGGCCGCGTACTTCACCGGCCGCGCCACCTCGCCGGAGCCTGGCGCATCCTCCACTTCCGACTTGAGCCCAGAGCACGGACCTGGCTGGGCATCCCCGAGGAGCCCCCGGTGACGGCGCGGGAGCGCATCGCGGCCAGCCGCCGCCTCTCCCGGGGCTTCGATCGCATCACCGCCCTCCTCGACCCGGCCCGCTGCGACCGCCGTTCGCGTCTGCCCCAGGAGATCGCCCACGCCTACACGGACGCCTGGGACGTCCCTTCGGGCAGGCAGGCAGCCGAACGGCTCCAACTGCTGGCCAGCCAACTGGTCCTCACCCCGGTCCGTCTCGCGAAGGCCCGCGGATACCTGCGCGGCCGGCGGGGAGACGTCGGCGTGGACGCGACCTCGATCCCTGTTCAGGCTGTTCCCGCCGGCGACCGAACCCAGACCGCGTCGGTGGAGATCACCGCGGGCTGGCACTACAGCGGCCTGCGGGGAGGGCACCTTCGGCTACAGCGCCGGCTTCGTGGTCGCGGCCCACCGCCGCCGCCCCGGCGAGCCTGTGGGCAAGCCGACCGCCTACCCGCAGATGTGCGTCGGCCTGGTCCTGGACACCCCCACCGTCCGTATCGGCCGCAACGCGGTCATCGCCCTGGAGGAACTGGCCTGACTCGGGCTGCCGACAGGCACCTGTGCTGCCGACCGCGCCTACACCGGCTGCTCTCCTGAGCATTTCCAGGTTCCCGTACGCCGCCTCGGCTACCGGCCGGCCCTGGACGACAAGACCCAAGACCGTGGACCACAGGGCAGCCGGCAGGGAGCCCTGCTCATCGACGGCTCTCTCGCCTGCCCCCACATGCCCGCCGCACGGCCCACCGTCCAACTTCCGCAGAACGAGTGGCTCGACCCGCCACCAGCGGTCGAACTGCCCCCGGTCTGCCGCAAGGACGAATCCACCCGCACGGAACGCACAGCCACCGCCACCCACCCCAAAACGCTGAGCAGGCAGAACAGCACATGCCCACGGCCGGCCCCGGTATCCCGGGGCCGGCCGTACTGCGCACAGCGGAGAAAACGAGGCGGCGACACAGCCGACCGCAAGGTTCGCCGCCGTCCACCACCCCGAAGACCCTCGAACAGCCCCCGGAAACGACAAAGACCCCGCGCGATCATCATGATCGCCGGGATCTCGTCAACCGCCCCCGAGCTGACTCAAGAACAGTCGTGCGGTGGACCTGAGGGGATTTGAACCCCTGACCCCCTCGATGCGAACGAGGTGCGCTACCAGTCTGCGCCACAGGCCCTTGCAACGAGTGAAACTCTAGCATCCCCTCCGGGGTGCTTGGTAATCCGTTCCTCGCTGGTCAGTGAAGGGCCCGTCACTCGTTGGCAGCACGCGGCCGGTCCTCGTCGGCGTACTGGTCGAAGAGGGGAGTGCGGCCGCGGTCGCGGGCGCCGCGGGGCGGGGTGGCGGCCGGGTCCGGGGCCGGGGCGGGGCTCTGGGCGGCGGTGGGGTCGACGGTGCTGGAGCGGGCGGAGCTCCACGCGTCGGGGGCGGCCAGGTCGACGCTGGCGGTGGCGCGCGGGGCGACGGGGGCGGTGACGTAGGTGGGCAGCGGGACGGGCACCGGCTCCCAGCCCGCCCCGGCGGCGGGGCCCCGCTCGCGCTCGCGCTCCTGGTCCACCCACTCGGCGTGATCGGTCTGCTCGACCAGCGCGCGGCGCCCGGCCGCGTGCCGCGAGGGCACCGGTGCGGGGGCGGGCTCGGCCTCGGGCGGCGCGGGAGGGCCCGCGGGGTCGTCGCCGGCGGTCCGGCTCTCGGCGGGCGGATGGGCCCGGGGGCGGCGCTCCCGCAGCCGCTGCGCGGCCTGCTCGGCGTGGCGCTGGTCCATGGTGAACGCGAAGCGGCGGCGCTCCTGGGCGCGGAGGTAGGCGATATAGGCGCTCAGCAGTATGGCCGGGATGCCCGGGGCCCACAGGAAGGCCAGGCCACCGACGGCGGCGACGATCGCGCCGAGGGTGAAGGCGAGGAAGAGCATCACGGTGGTGCGGCGGCGGCGCGCGAGCACTCGCGCGCGCCGTCCACGGTCCAGCGCGCTCCAGCCTCCGCTGCCGCCCGCGCCTCCCGTGCCGCCCGCGCCGCGCGCACCGCTCGCTGCCCCGGCGGCCGGTGCCGGCGCGGCCTCGGCGGGGGCTTCGGCGGCCGCGGGAGCGGGGGCGCGCAGGGTTACGGGGTCGGCGAAGGCCCGGACGTCGACCGCGTCGGTCACCGCGTCCGGGTCGGCCACGTAGCGCCCCGGCCCGGCCGCGGGGGCGCCGCCTGCGGCGGGGGCGTCCGCGTCCTCGGCGGTGCGCTCCGCGGGGTCGTCCGCCGGGTCCCCGGGGCGCTCGAGGTCCGCGCGGCTCTTGGCGTAACGGCGCTCCATGCCCGCCCGTCCGGACAGCAGCCGGATGGCGGTGCTGAAGCGTTCCGTCGGACGGGCCTCATTGAGCTCGTCCTGCCTCCGAAGCCACATCGGCACCAAATAGGCGGCCCAGGCCCCGACGATGACTGCGTAGATGAGGCCACTGCTGCTCACGCTCACACGGTAGAGGGGTCCGCATGAGGCCATCTGCCAATTGGCGCGGTGTGTCGCACGATCTGGCTGATATCTCGAAAGTTTTTTGTGATTGATGAGATGACCAGGCTGGAAATGTTCTCCCGTTATTCGAACAGGTATTTTATTTCTGCGACGCGCCTGGTCGGGTCCGGTGCCACCGGTTCAGCAGTCCCTCGGACAGTTCCTCCACCGTGAGGGCGTAGACCAGATGATCCCGCCATGCACCGTCGATGTGGAGATAGCGCGGCCGCAGTCCCTCCTGGCGGAATCCGAGTTTCTCCACCACCCGGCGGCTGGGCAGGTTCTCGGGCCGGATGCACACCTCGACGCGGTGCAGTCCGACGGTGCGGAAGCAATGGTCGACGGCGAGCGCGACCGCGGTCGGCATCACTCCGCGCCCGGCCACCGCCTGGTCGATCCAATAGCCGACATGGCCCGAGCACATCGACCCCCAGGTGATCCCGGCGACCGTCAACTGCCCGGCCAGCCGCCCCTGGTACTCGATGATGAACGGCAGCATCCGCCCGGCGTGTGCCTCCGCCCGCAGATGGCGGACCATCTGCCGGTAGGTGGGCCGGTGGGTGACGGGGCCGCCCGGCGGGGGCGGCGGGATGGTCGCCTCCCAGCGCCGCAGCCACTCCCGGTTGCGCTGGTTGACCTCGCGCCAGGCGCGCTGGTCGCGCAGCTTTATGGGGCGGAGGACGGTGTCGCCGTCCGCCAGTGCGACCGGCCAGGGGGCGTTCAGCGCGCGCTCCCGTCCGGCCCCGCGGAATCGGCGGGAGCAGCGGGGTCGGCGGGTCTGCGGTGGTCCCCGCCGTGGATCTGGTCGACCGCGTGGGCCAGGAGGCGGCCGAGCACCTTAAGGCCGTCACGCACCCCTCCGGTGGAGCCGGGCAGATTGACGACCAGGGTGGTGCCGGCGACCCCGGCGAGCCCCCGGGAGAGCGCGGCGGTGGGCACCTTGGCGAGCCCCTCGGCGCGGATGGCCTCCGCGATGCCGGGGATCTCGTAGTCCAGGACGGCGCGGGTGGCCTCGGGGGTGCGGTCGGTGGGTGTGAGACCGGTACCGCCGGTGGTCACCACGACGTCGTACGAGGCGGCCACGGCGTCCCGCAGGGCAGCCTCCACCGGATCGCCGTCGGGCACCACGCGCGGGCCGTCCACGGCGAAGCCGAGGGCGGCCAGCCCCTCGGCGATCAGCGGGCCCCCGGTGTCGGCGTAGACCCCGGCGGCGGCGCGGTTGGAGGCGGTGACGACCAGGGCGCGGCGGTGTGGCGCCGCTGAGCCGCTCATGTCCGGCTCCAGTCACCGGACTTGCCGCCCGTCTTCTCCTCCACCCGGACGTCGGTGATGACGGCGCCCTTGTCGACGGCCTTGACCATGTCGATCACCGTCAGGGCGGCGACCGAGACCGCCGTCAGGGCCTCCATCTCCACGCCCGTGCGGTCCGTGGTCTTCACGGTGGCGGTGATCTCGACGGCGTCGTCGGCGACCGCGAGGTCCACCGTGACGCCCGACACCGCGAGCGGATGGCACAGCGGGATCAGGTCCGGGGTCCGCTTGGCGCCCATGATGCCCGCGATCCGGGCGGTGGCGAGGGCGTCGCCCTTGGGGAGGCCCTCGCCGCGCAGCAGTTCCACGACGCGCGGCGCGACGCGTACGCGGCCGCTCGCCCGGGCGGTGCGCGCGGTGACGTCCTTGGCCGAGACGTCGACCATGCGGGCCGCGCCCGACGGGTCGAGGTGGGTGAGATGGTCCTGGGCGCTGCTCATCGTTCTCCCGGTCCGGGCCAGGTGGCTCCTGTGTGGGACGACACCGTACCCGCCGCTGGTGGCGGCTAGGCCAGCAGGACGACGTCCACCTCGGCGCCGGGGGCGACCTCGGTGGCGTCCTCGGGGACGACGATCAGCGCGTTGGCGTGTGCCATGGCCATGATCAGGTGCGATCCCGCGCCGCCCACCGGGCTGACGGTGGCCGGGCCGTCGATGGTGGCCGGCTCGTACCAGCCGCGCAGGAACTGGCGTCTGTCCTTGGGCGAGGAGGTGACGCCCTCGGGGCAGACCGCCTGCACAGTGGTGCGGTGGATGTCGGTGCCGCCCAGCATGGTGCGGATGACGGGGCGCACGAAGAGCTCGAAGGAGACGTACGAGCTCACCGGGTTGCCGGGCAGGGCGATCAGCGGGGTGTCCTCCGGGCCGACGCGGCCGAAGCCCTGGGGCTTGCCGGGCTGCATGGCCAGCTTGCGGAAGTGGACCTCGTGCATCGCCTCCTTGACCACGTCGTACGCGCCGACGCTGACCCCGCCGCTGGTGACGACGACATCGGCGCGGACCAGCTGGTCCTCGACGGCGGCGCGCAGGGTCGCCGCGTCGTCGGCCACCGCGCCCACCCGGTAGGCGATCGCGCCGGCCTCCCGGGCGGCGGCGGTGAGCTGGAAGCTGTTGGAGTCGTGGATCCGGCCGGGGCCCACTTCCTCGCCCGGCTGGACCAGCTCGCTGCCGGTGGAGAGCACGACCACCCGCGGCCGGGGCCGCACCTTCACGGTGGCGCGGCCGAGCGCGGCCAGCAGCCCGATCTGCGGGGCGCCCAGGACCGTGCCGGCGCGCAGCGCGAGCTCGCCCGCGTCCGCGTCGCTGCCCCGGGGGCGCACGTGCTGGCCCTCCTTCACCGGGCGGAAGACGCGCACCCTGCCGCTTCCGCCGTGGGGGTCCGAGCCGCGCGCGGGCATATGGGTGACCGGCCCGCTGTCGAGGCCGCCGTCGGTCCACTCGACGGGGACGACGGCCTGGCCGCCGGGCGGGGTCGGGGCGCCGGTCATGATCCGGGCCGCCTCACCCGGGCCCACGGCGGGCAGGTCACCGCTGCCCGCCGCGATGTCGCCGACGACGGTCAGCACCGCGGGATGGTCCTCGGTCGCGGCCGCGACGTCAGCCGTACGGACGGCATAGCCGTCCATGGAGCTGTTGTCGAACGGCGGAAGCGCGCCGGGGACGGTGACGTCCTCCACCAGGACGCAGCCCTGTGCTTCGAGCAACTGCAGCTCGATGGGCTCCAGCGGGTGGACATGCCCGAGGATGTCGTCGAGGTGCTCGGCCACCGTCCAGACCCGGTCCTGGTCCGGGCCGTGATCGGCGGCCCGTTCTGCGGTGCTACTCAAGGTGCTACATCTCCTCAGTGACGTAACTGCGAAGCCATTCCCGGAACTCCGGGCCCAGGTCTTCACGTTCGCACGCGAGTCTGACAATGGCACGCAGATAGTCGCTACGGTCGCCTGTGTCGTAGCGGCGTCCCTTGAAGACGACGCCATGCACCGGGCCGCCGAGGTCCGGACTGGAGGCTAGCGCCTGCAGGGCGTCGGTGAGCTGGATCTCGCCACCTCGGCCCGGCTCGGTCCTGTGCAGCACCCCGAAGACGGCCGGGTCGAGCACATAGCGGCCGATGACGGCGAAGTTGCTGGGCGCGTCCGCGGGGTCGGGCTTCTCGACCAGGCCGGTGACCTGCACGACGTCGTCGTCCACGGTCGGCTTGACCGCCGCGCAGCCGTAGAGGTGGATCTGTGCCGGGTCCACCTCCATCAGGGCGATGACGCTGCCCCCGTGCTGCTCCTGGACGTCGACCATGCGGGCCAGAAGCGGGTCGCGGGCATCGATGAGGTCGTCGCCGAGGAGGACGGCAAAAGGCTGGTCACCTACGTGCGGGGCGGCACAGAGCACGGCGTGGCCGAGACCCTTGGGGTCTCCCTGGCGGACGTAGTGCATGGTCGCAAGGTCGCTGGACTCCTGGACGCGGGCGAGTCGGGTCTCGTCGCCCTTGCGGGTCAGTGCCTCTTCGAGCTCGTAGTTGCGGTCGAAGTGGTCTTCCAGGGGTCGCTTGTTACGACCGGTGACCATGAGGACGTCGGACAGTCCGGCGGTGACGGCTTCCTCGACGACGTACTGGATCGCCGGCTTGTCGACGACCGGCAGCATCTCCTTGGGGGTGGCCTTGGTGGCCGGAAGAAAGCGGGTTCCGAGCCCCGCGGCAGGGATGACAGCCTTGCTGATCCGAGTACGCGATTGAGTCATGTTCCGAACCCTATCCGTTCCCTTTGGGACAAATGATGAGTATTCGGTGAATATGGCATGAGACAGGGGGTTTGCGCACCCAGTGATCAACTTTGACGGTAGTAAGCGCGCATTGCGGAGACGTCACCTGACGATGAGGTCCAGGTTGACGGCGGATGACATCGAGAAGGCCGGCGCCGCTCTGGCGTGTCGTGCCCTGGAGCTTCCCGAGATCGCCGGGCGGCCACGGTGGCGGCCTATGTGTCCGTGGGGAGCGAGCCCGGCACGCACGCCCTCAGAAAGGCCCTGCGCGCCCGCGGGGTGCGGGTGCTGCTCCCGGTGCTGCTCGAGGACGACGATCTCGACTGGGGCGAGGACGAGGGGCCGGAGCGGCTGGCGCCCGCCCGGCGCGGCCTGCTGGAGCCCGAGGGGCCGCGGCTCGGCCCCGAGGCGGTGATCCGGGCGGACGTGGTGCTGCTGCCCGGGCTCGCGGTGGACCGGCGCGGGATGCGACTGGGCCGCGGCGGCGGCTCGTACGACCGGGTGCTGGCCCGGCTGGCGGGCGCGGGGGCCGATCCGGCGCTGGTGGTGCTGCTGTACGACGGTGAACTGCTGGAGGAGGTGCCCGAGGAGGGCCACGACCGCCCGGTGCACGCGGCGGTGACCCCGTCGGGCCTCCACCGCTTCACGCCGCGGCCCCGCTGAAGGCGCCCGGAGGCGTCTCCCGGCGGGGCCGCGAGGGTCGGCGGGCCCGGGCCGGCCGGAGGTGAGAACGCCCCTCAGACGGCCACCGGGCCCTTCGGAGCCCCGTGCGGGGCCCCGATGTCACTACGGGGTGAGCGCCAGCTCGTCCTCCGTCGACTTGTCCACGGCGCTCTTGTTGAACGCCCAGGGCAGCAGTTCGCCCTTCGCCCACTTCTCGGTCTGGTCCGTGTAGTGCGCGTTGTAGGCGTGGCCGGAGGCGCCGGTGAGGTTGATCCAGCGCGACTTGTCGAGGTTGTCGAGGTTGACGACCATCCGCATCGACGGGACCCAGGTGACGTCGTAGCCGCCCGCAGCGTTCCAGCCGGTGGCGTTGACCGCCGCCTCGCCGCCGGAGAGGTTCCAGGGGCCGCGGTTGAGGAGCCACTGCACCACGCCGGGGCCATCGGTGCCCAGGGTCTGGTTCTTCAGCGTCAGCCGGTGCAGCCGGCCCCAGCTCCAGCTGTTGATGTCCTTGCCCAGCTTGGCGGTGAGCTCGGAGCGCGCGGCCCGCATGGCCTGCCCGAGCAGCTCGTCACGGCTGGTGGCGCCGGGCTTGTTGCGGGTGCCCGCCGTCTTCCACCAGCTGTTCTTCGGATCCTTGATGATGTCGCGCACGACCTCGTACCAGCGGTCGCCGCCGTCCGGCTGGGCCATGTCGGCGTCACGCTTACCGCATTCGCGCACCAGCCGGGCGTTGCCGTTCAGGTCCTCCAGCGGGCCCGAGTCGTCGGCCGGGCGCACCTTCAGGCACTCCCCCTTGACCCGCAGCTCCTTGGGGAGCTTGTCGCCGAAGGCCAGCTTGAGGGTGTTGCGCCAGACGGCGTTGAAGTACGCGGCGGCCGCCGAGTCGGAGTCCTGGGTGTAGTCCCAGCTCTCCAGCAGCTTCTGCGCCTGCCGTACGTAGTCGTCCTTGACGTCGATCTTCAGCAGATAGGGCGTCAGCACCTTGGCGATCTCGCTGCTGTTGTCCATCTGCAGGGACTGCATGTCGTCCGTGGAGATCTTCCCGCCGTCCTTGGTCTTCGACTCGATGAGGTCGGTGATGCGCTGGCTTCGCGCGCCGTACCCCCAGTCGTCGGTCAGCAGGTACGGGTAGTCCTTCTTGTCCACGACGGCCTGGTTGGCGGTGACGATATAGCCGCGATCGGGGTTGAGCTCCCAGGGCAGCGCCGACTGCGGAATGTACTTGCTCCACTTGTAGCGCGAGTCCCAGCCGGGCGCCGGATAGCGGCCGTCGCCCCTGGAGCGCACCGGGATCTGGCCGGGCGCCTGATAGCCGATGTTGCCCTTGGTGTCGGCGTAGATGAGGTTCTGGGAGGGGACCGCGAAGTCGCGAGCCGCCTTACGGAAGTCGCTGAAGTTCTTCGCGGTGTTCAGCTTGAAGACCGCGTCCATGGTGTTGGACGGGGTGAGCGCGGTCCACTTCAGCGCCACCGCGTAGCCGTCGCCGCGGTCGGGGGCCACATCATCGGCGCCGCTGCCCACCGGGGCGTCCTTGCCGACGGAGGTGAGCTCGTCATCGCGGTCGGAGACGATCGGGCCGTTGTTGGTGGTGCGGACGGTGATCGTCCGGCTCTTGCCGCCCGCGACCTTGATGGTCTCCTCGCGGGTGGTGAACGGGAGCTGCTTGCCGTCGTAGAGATAGCCGTTGTCGGTGACCTTCTCCAGGTACAGGTCGCTGACGTCGGCGCCCAGGTTGGTCATGCCCCAGCTGATGTCCTGGTTGTGACCTATGACCACGCCGGGCAGACCGGCGAAGGTGAAGCCCGCCGCGTCGTACGGACAGGCGCTGGTGACCTGCTTGCAGTGCAGCCCCATCTGGTACCAGACGGACGGCAGCTGGGGCGCCAGGTGCGGGTCGTTGGCGAGCAGCGGCTTGCCGGTGGTCGTGTACTTGCCGGAGACGACCCACGAGTTGGAGCCGATACCGGTCCCGTTCGGGCCGAGCAGCGCCGGGACGTCATCCAGGGTCTTGGAAAGCGAGGAGAGCTGGCTCTGCAGGCCCTGGCCGGCTCCGGTGGCCCCTCCGTCCGCCGTGCCGCCCGTACCGCTCGTGGAGCCCGCCGGGGTGGCCTTGGGGTCGAACTCGTCCGTCAGCTCGTTGACGCCGCCGCCCTGGACGATCGGCTTGTTCCGGCTGTACGGGTAGGACGGATAGAGCTCATCTATCTGCTTGGCGCTGAGCCTGCTGGAGGCCAGGGCGCGGTCCACCTCGTCCTGCATATTGCCGCGCAGGTCCCAGGCCATCGCCTTGAGCCAGGCCAGCGAGTCGACCGGGGTCCACTTCTCGGGCTTGTAGCCGTCGTTCTTGAAGTCCAGGGCCGCGTACTCGACGGACAGCGCATCGCCCTGGTGGTCCTTGAGATAGGCGTTGACGCCGTCGGAGTAGGCCCGCAGATACTTCTTGGCGGCGGGCGACACCTTGGTGTCGTACTCCTGCTTGGCCACCCGGTGCCAGCCCATGGTGCGCAGGAACGCGTCGGTCTCCACCTGGCCGGAACCGAACATCTCCGAGAGCCGCCCGGCCGTCATATGGCGGCGGACATCCATCTCCCAGAAGCGGTCCTGGGCCTGGACGAACCCCTGGGCCCGGAAGAGGTCCTCGGAGGTACCGGCGTAGATCTGAGGTATCCCATAGCCGTCACGTTTGACCTGAACGGGGCCGGACAACCCCTTCAGCTGCAGCGATCCCGTGGTCTCCGGGAATGAGGCACGAACTGTACTGATGCTCCAGTACGCGCCGTAGCCGACGCCCCCGACGAGCAGCAGCACGACTGCGATCACGATCAGGCGGAGACGTCGGCTCTTCTTCTTTTTGGGAGAAGAGCCGGTTGTGTTGGCGGGCATCGCTGTCCTTCGAGGGGCAGGGTGAACCTGGAGTGCTGGAGCAACCATAGGCGCAGCGCTGTCGCCGCCCCTACGCGGAGTCATGACTGACGCATTGCACCGGCCACCGGCCGGGCTCGTACACCTCGGCGAAGGCTCCTCGTGGGAGGCTCGCGTCAAGATCCCGTAAAATGTTAGGTAAGGCAATGAAGTTCCGGTCGGAGGGGACCTGTTCGCAGCGTCCCCTCCGCTCCCGTGAGAAAGGGTCGGCCCCTGACTGTTCACCACCTCAATGAACTGCTGTTGATCTGCTCGCTCGTCCTGCTTTTCGCGGTGGTGGCCGTAAGGATCTCCTCGCGCAGCGGGCTGCCCACGCTGCTGATCTATCTCGGGATCGGCGTCGCCATCGGCACGGACGGGATCGGCGTCACCTTCAACGACGCCGAGCTGACGCAGGTCCTCGGCTACGCCGCGCTGGTCGTCATCCTGGCCGAAGGCGGTCTGGGCACGAAGTGGGGCGAGATCAAACCCGCCCTGCCGGCGGCCGCCGTCCTGTCCACCGTGGGTGTCGCGGTGAGCGTGGGGCTCACCGCGACCGCGGGGCACTACGTGGTGGGACTGGACTGGCGGCAGGCGCTGATCATCGGCGCGGTGGTGTCGTCCACGGACGCGGCGGCGGTCTTCTCGGTGCTGCGCACGGTGCCGCTGCCCAAGCGGCTCACAGGCGTCCTGGAGGCCGAGTCGGGCTTCAACGACGCCCCCGTGGTGATCCTGGTGGTCGCCTTCTCCAGCCAGGGCCACATGGAACCCTGGTACACCCTGATCGGCACGATCGCCCTGGAGCTGACGATCGGCGCGGTGGTCGGCCTCGCGATCGGCTGGCTGGGCGCCTACGGGCTGCGGCACGTGGCGCTGCCCGCCTCGGGTCTGTACCCGATCGCGGTGATCGCCATCGCGGTGACCGCCTACGCGGGCGGTGCGCTGGCGCACGGCTCCGGCTTCCTCGCCGTCTACCTCGCCTCGCTCCTCATGGGCAACGCACGGCTGCCGCACTGGCCGGCGACGCGCGGCTTCGCCGAGGGACTGGGCTGGCTCGCCCAGATCGGGATGTTCGTCCTGCTGGGACTGCTGGTCACCCCGCATGAGCTGGGCGATGACGTCCTGCCCGCCCTGGCGGTCGGACTGGTGCTGACCGTGGTGGCCCGGCCGGTGTCGGTCCTGCTCAGCACGGCGCCGTTCCCGCTGCCCTGGCGGGAGAAGGCACTGCTGTCCTGGGCCGGGCTGCGCGGGGCGGTGCCGATCGTCCTGGCGACCATCCCGGTGGTCAGCGATGTGCCCGGCAGCAGCCGGATCTTCAACATCGTCTTCGTGCTGGTGATCGTCTACACCCTGGTCCAGGGGCCGACGCTGCCCTGGCTCGCCACCCGGCTGCGGCTCGAGGAACCCGAGCCGGCCGACCTGGGCATCGAATCGGCGCCCCTGGAGCGGCTGCGCGGCCATCTGCTGTCGGTGTCGATCCCCCAGTCGTCCAAGATGCACGGCGTCGAGGTAGGCGAGCTGCGGCTGCCCACGGGGGCCGCGGTCACCCTGGTGGTCCGGGCGGGACCAGCTTCGTACCGCTGCCCTCGACGATGCTGCGGCGCGGCGACGAGCTGCTGGTGGTGGCCACGGACCCGGTGCGCGATGCGGCGGAAGGGCGGCTGCGGGCGGTGGGCCGGGGCGGCAAGCTGGCGGGCTGGCTGGGCACGGGAGCGGGCTGAGGGGGCGGGAGCGGGGGCCCGCGGAGGCCCGCGAAGGCTTCGGGCCGGGAGCCGGGAGGGGGCCTCGGACAGTGGCTTCGATCACCGTGTATCCCGTCCCAGTGGACTGACGCGCAGGAATACTGCACTATGGAGCGTCGTTAGCACTCATTGAGTGAGAGTGCCAGGAGGAAGAACGTGCCGACCTACCAGTACCAGTGCACCGAGTGTGGCGAGGGCCTCGAGGCGGTGCAGAAGTTCACCGACGACGCGCTCACCGAGTGCCCCAACTGCAAGGGACGCCTGAAGAAGGTGTTCTCCGCGGTCGGCATCGTGTTCAAGGGCTCCGGGTTCTACCGGAACGACAGCCGCTCCTCGTCCAGCAGCACGAGCGGCGGTTCCGGCAAGCCGGCGGCGAAGAGCGAGAGCTCCGACTCGTCGTCTTCCTCGTCTTCGCCCTCGTCCTCGGACTCTTCTTCCTCGTCCTCCTCCTCGACGTCTTCGTCGTCGGCGTCTTCGTCGTCGTCCTCGGCGTCCTCCTCGTCTTCGTCGTCGAGTTCGGCCGCCTGACCCGGCCACCTCTCTCCGGCTTCATCGGCACCCCGCCACCTCCACCGGGAGGAGGCGGGGTGTCGTTCGTGCGGACGCGGGTGGCTAGGGTGATCGCATGGTCGAGACCAGCAGGCAAGCAGACATAGGGGTCATCGGGGGATCGGGGTTCTACACGTTCCTCGACGACGTGACCGAGATCACTGTGGAGACTCCCTATGGGGCGCCGAGCGACTCGCTCGTTCTCGGCGACATCGAGGGGCGACGGGTCGCCTTCCTCCCGCGGCACGGCCGCAAGCACCACCTGCCGCCGCACCGCATCAACTACCGCGCCAACCTCTGGGCCCTGCGCTCGCTCGGGGTGCGGCAGGTCTTCGGCCCGTGCGCGGTGGGCGGGCTGCAGCCGGAGTACGGACCTGGCACGCTGCTCGTCCCCGACCAGCTGGTGGACCGCACGAAGGCGCGTACGCAGACCTACTTCGACGGCGAGCCACTGCCGGACGGCCGGATTCCGAACGTCGTGCACACCACCTTCGCCGACCCGTACTGCCCGGTGGGGCGGAACGCGGCCGTGGCCGCGGCGCGCGGACGCGGCTGGGAGCCGGTGGACGGCGGGACGATGTGCGTGATCGAGGGGCCGCGCTTCTCCACCCGGGCCGAATCGCGCTGGCATGCGGCGCAGGGCTGGTCCGTGGTCGGCATGACGGGCCACCCGGAGGCGGTGCTCGCCCGTGAACTGGGGCTCTGCTACACGTCGTTGACGCTGGTCACCGACCTGGACGCGGGGGTGGAGACGGGTGAGGGCGTCACCCACACCGAGGTGCTGAAGGTCTTCGGGGAGAACGTGGGCCGACTGCGTGAGGTGCTCTTCGACGCGGTGGGCAAGTTGCCGGAAAGCTCCGCACGGGACTGCCTGTGCACCCACGCCCACGACGGCTGGGACCTGGGGATCGAGCTTCCGTAGGGACGGTTCGGGAGGCCACGGGGAGGGCTCGGGGAGGACACGGGGAGGGCGTGCCGACGCGGATATCGCTCGCCCGGGTGACCGAGTTGTCCACAGCCCGGTGGCCGTCCACAGGCCCGAGCAGGATCGGGTGGGGGCGGGCATGGTGAGGGGGCCAGAAGCACTCGGTCCCTCACGCCAGGCGGTGATGTGCCATGTCCCATCCGTCCCCCACCCCCACCCTCGCGTTACCCCGCTCCGCTCCCCCGGCCCGCGCAGTGCCACGCTTCGATCCGGTGCGCACCGAGCGCACCGGCGGATTCCGGCTGCGGCGGGCCGTGCGGCGGCGGCGCCGTGCGATGGCGGCCGGGCTGGCGCTGACGGCCGCGGCACTCGCGGCCGCGGCACCGCCCGGCCGGGGCCACACGGACACCGAGTCCTCGCGGGCGCCCGCTCCGGCGGGCGAGGAGCGGCGAGGCGGCCCACGCCCTGCGATGGTGTCGGCGCCGGTCCGGATCGCCGACGCGGCGGCGGTGCGGCTGCTGCACCCCGGTGACCGGGTGGATGTGCTGGCCACCCCGCTCCCGGACACCACACGGACCGGGTCGTCCGGTGCCACGGCACGGGTGGTCGCACGTGGGGTCCGGGTGGCCGAGGTGCCGGGATCCCGGAGCGGCAGCGCGGCGGACGGCCGCTCGGCGGGCGGTGGAGCCGGCGGCGGCGCGCCGGAGGCCGGTGCGGAGGCGGATGCGAGCGGCGACGGCACGGGGAACGGTGACAGCGCCCTGGACGGCGGCGGCGCGGTGAACGGTGACGGTGTGCTGGACGGCGGCGGGGCGCTGGTGGTGCTGACGGTGCCGCGCGCGGACGCCACCGCGCTGGCCGGGGCCGCGGCCGGCTCCCGACTGGCGGTGACGCTATGCCACTGCTGACTCCCCCAACTCCCCTGATGCCCCTCTCACCTGCGGGTGTAGGTTGCGGAACCGTCCGCTCCAGCACCGACGCGGCAAGAGAGAGGCAGTGGGTTGAGCCAGGAGAAGGTAACCGAGGAGAAGAAGAGCGTCATGGAAGGGTTCAAAGCCTTCCTGATGCGCGGCAATGTGATCGATCTGGCCGTCGCGGTCGTCATCGGAGCCGCCTTCACCGCCGTCGTGAACTCGATAGTGAAGGGCCTCATCAACCCCATAGTCGGAGCCTTCGGCACGAAGGATCTCGAGAAGTACCGCTCCTGCCTCGAGGCGCCCTGCGAGACCAACGCCGCGGGCGATGTCATCCACGGCATTCCGATCCTCTGGGGAAGCGTGCTCTCGGCCGTGCTGACCTTCCTGATCACCGCGGCGGTGGTGTACTTCCTGATGGTGCTGCCGATGTCGCGTTATCTGGCGCGCAAGGCCGCCAAGGAGGAGAAGGCGGAGGAGGAGCAGGCCGTCGCGGAGGCCGAGGAGATCCTTCTGCTGCGCCAGATCCGCGACGAGCTGGTGGCGCAGCGCGGCGCCGCCGTCGACGGTGGCGGCAGCGGCTCCAGCGCCTAGGGACCCGTCAGAGGTGGTGGGGCGGCTTCTCGTCGAGGAACCGGGCCAGACCAGCGGCATCGTCGGCGCTGTCGCCGCCGGGAACCCGCTCACCCCACCCGTGGTCCGTATCGTCCGATGACCGCTGCGCCAGTGGATCGTCGAAGATCAGCGCGGCGGCCGGATCGCGCGGTCCAGGGGCAGGGGCGGTGTTCATGCCTCAAGAGTACGGCCCGGGCAGCCCTCAAGAGTACGGCCCGGGCAGCGGCTCGGTGTATCGGCCGAGCTCGTCGTGCCACCACAGGTCACGCCCGGGCGTCCAGGACACCGGGCAGGCGAGCCGGTGGACGACCAGCACGGACCGCACCCCGGGGCAGCCGGCCAGCGCCCGGTCGACCTGCCGCTTGAGCGGCTGCAGCTCCCCGCGGTGCTGCCCGGCGTCCGCGGTGATGACGACCTTCGCGTCGACCTCCCTGATCCGCTCGCGCAGCTCATGGGGGCGCAGCCCCACGGGGAGGCTGGCGCGGACGACGTCGAGCCGACCGCAGGCGAGCGTGGCGATCACGGACTCGGGCACCAGCGGCAGATGGACCGCCACCCGGTCCCCGGCGCGGACGCCGAGCCGGGTGAGTGCGGCGGCGGCCCGGGCCGCCTGGTCGAGCAGCTCGGCATGGGTGAGCTCCTCGGTGCAGTCCGGCTCGCTGATCCAGCGGAGGGCGACCCGGGCAGCCCGCCGAGTGTCGGCGGCCAGTGTCGGGAGCTCCTCCGTCCGAGAGCTACGGGGCACGGCGGTCTTCTTTCGGACGGGGGCGAACGGCATACAGCCCAGACTGCTGTCACGCCATCAACGTCTGATGAACGCCCTCTATATGAGAGCTCCTCACCCCGTCCTGTGGCCTTCGCCGGCGATCGCGGGCGGGCGGACAAGGGAGTGGTTCGCGCCTCGGCACCCGACCATGCCATGGCGTCCCGTGCTACGCATAGCTTCCATGGATGCCGAGCAGACAAACTTCGAATCAACCCCCACCGGTCCGGCCGACGGCCTCACGGATGTCCGTGGACTGCGGGTGGGCCATGCCCAGCGGTCCGGCGGCGGTCGGCTGACCGGGACGACCGTGGTGCTGGCCCCCGAGGGCGGTGCGGTCGCCGCGGTCGATGTGCGCGGCGGTGGTCCCGGTACCCGGGAGACCGATGCCCTCGATTCGCGCAATCTGGTCCAGCGCGTCGATGCCATCGTGCTGACCGGCGGCAGCGCGTTCGGGCTCGACAGCGCCACGGGGGTGGCCTCCTGGCTGGAGGAGCACGGCCGGGGCTTCCGGGTCGGTCCCGATCCGGCGCAGGTCGTTCCGGTGGTCCCGGCCGCCGCCCTCTTCGACCTGGGCCGGGGCGGCGACTGGCGGGCCCGCCCGGACGCCGCGCTGGGGCGCGAGGCGATCGAGGCGGCGGCCGGTTCGGAGACGGGGCGCCGGTCGCGCAGGGCAATGTGGGGGCAGGCACCGGCGCGGTGGCCGGTGGGCTCAAGGGCGGCACCGGTTCGGCCTCCACGGTGCTGCCGTCCGGTGTCACGGTGGCCGCGTTGGCGGTGGTCAACGCCGTGGGATCGGTCGTGGATCCGGGTACGGGTGTGCTGTACGGGGAGCATTACGGGCCGTCGGACGAGGGCGGGCCCCACCGGCCGGGTGCGGCGGAGCACGCGGAGGCAATGCGCCGGCTGACCGCCGCGCGGGCGGAGTCGGAGCGGCGGCAAGCCGCGTCGGTACGGCCTCCGCTGAACACCACGCTGGCCGTCGTCGCCACCGATGCCGTGCTCACCCGGGCCCAGGCGCACAAGCTCGCGGGTACCGCGCATGATGGTCTGGCGCGGGCCATCCGGCCGGTGCATCTGCTGTCCGACGGCGACACCGTCTTCGCCCTGGCCACCTGCGGGCGGCCGCTGATACCGGAGGGCGGCCCCGAGGGCGCCGACGATCCGGCGTTCGGGGTGCACCGGGAGAGCGGTGCGCTGAACGAGGTGCTGGCGGCCGGGGCTGATGTGCTGACCCGGGCGCTGGTCAAGGCGGTGCTCGCGGCGGAGAGCGTGGACGGCCCGGGCGGTGTCTTCCCCGCGTACCGGGATCTTTACAGCCGCTGATCCGGCCCAATTGCTCTCCTGACTGGAGGGAAGGAAGCGTCCGGCCGGGAGAGAAACGGGCCGCAGAGACGGAGAGAAGGGGGGCTTCACATGGACACCGATCTGCTGATCGTCGGGGGTGGCCCGGCGGGCTGCGCCGCCGCCGTGATGGCGGCGAGCGTGGGGATGCGCTCGGTGCTGATCGAGTCGGGCGACACGGTATGCGGGGCGTTGCGGCGCATCCCGGTGGTGAGCAATGTCCTCGGAGTCACCAACGGCCCGGATCTGGCGACGGCGATCGAGGCCGATCTGGCGCGATGTGATCTGTGCCGAGTGGCGCTGGACAGCCGCGCCACAACGATCGACGCCTTCGACGACCGCGTCGAGGTAGCGGTCGAGCCCGTGACGCCGGTGGGGTCCGCGCGGGGTCCTGGAGCGCGGCTGACCGCTCCGTATGTGGTCGTCGCCACGGGGGTCGGGCCGCTGGGTCCTGAGGGCGCGGGATGGCTCGGGGGCGTGGCGGGCCGGGCGCTGCCGCCGCTGTGGGAGGCGGATCCGGCGGCGGTCGACGGCCGGACGGTGCTGGTCCTGGGGGCGGACCGGCCCCTGGGCACCGTGGCGCGGGCCCATCCGGAGCTGAGGACCCGCTTTGTGGTGGCGTATCCGCCCGAGGACGCCTACAAGATCGAGGAGATCCGGCGGGACTCGCGGGTGGAGCTGGTGGCCGTCCGGCGGCTGGAGTTCGGGCCCTCCTCGGCACCGGTCACCGCCGAGGTCCGGACGGTGGAGGGCGAGCGGCGGGTCCTCACGGCCGATCTCGCCTTCCTCAACCTGGGCAGCGCCCCGGCGCCCCCGGCCGGGGCCGTGGCCGCCGACCCGTCCGGGTACTGCCCTCCTCGGAGCCAGCATCCCAGGGTCTTCACCGCCGGTGATCTGCGGTCGGTTCGCTTCCAGCGGATCGCGACCGCCATGGGGTCGGGCGGCGAGGCCGCGCTCGGCGCCTACTACGCCTCGCGCGGTCTGCCCACGGAGTCCGGCGGGCTGCCCACAGAGATCGGCGGCCCGCCCACAAAGACCGACGGCCCGCCCACGGAGGTGGGCGGGCCGCCGGACCCGGCAGGGGGTGGCTGAGATGCGGTCAGGCCGCGACCGCCACCTTCGACTCGTCCTCGGTGGCGCCGCCCCGGGCGGCCTTGCCGCCCGTCTGGCCCGGGCCCTCCACCTCGGCCGTCTTCCGCAGCCCCTTGAGGAAGACCACCAGACCGGCCGAGACCACCGTGCCCGCCACGATGGCCAGCAGGTAGAGGAACGGCTGGCCGATCAGCGGCACCACGAAGATGCCGCCGTGCGGGGCGCGCAGCGTGCAGTCGAAGGCCATCGACAGCGCACCGGTCACGGCACCGCCCACCATCGAAGAGGGGATCACCCGCAGCGGATCCGCCGCGGCGAACGGAATGGCGCCCTCGGTGATGAAGGAGGCACCCAGCACCCAGGCGGCCTTGCCGTTCTCCCGCTCGGTCTTGGTGAACAGCCGTCCACGCACGGTGGTGGCGAGGGCCAGCGCCAGCGGCGGGACCATACCGGCGGCCATCACCGCGGCCATGATCTTGAGGCTTCCGGTGGAGGGGTCCGACACCGCGATACCGCCGGTCGCGAAGGCGTATGCCACCTTGTTGACCGGGCCGCCGAGGTCGAAGCACATCATCAGGCCGAGGATGACGCCGAGACCGATGGCGTTGGCGCCGGAGAGGCCGTTGAGCCAGTCGGTCATCGCCTCCTGCGCGGAGGCGATGGGCTTGCCGATCACCACGAACATCAGGACGCCGACGATCGCCGAGGAGATCAGCGGGATCACCACCACTGGCATGATGCCGCGCAGCGCCGCCGGGACCTTGAACCGCTGGATACCCATGACGACCGCGCCCGCGATCAGACCCGCGACCAGACCGCCGAGGAATCCGGCCTTGATGGTGGTCGCGATGTAGCCGCCCACGAAACCGGGGACCAGACCGGGCCGGTCGGCCATGCCGTAGGCGATATAGCCCGCCAGGACCGGCACCAGGAAGGTGAACGCCGCACTGCCGATCTGGAAGAGCAGCGCAGCCCAGCTGCTGCTCTCGGCCCAGACGAAGTGGTCCGCCACCGACTTGGCACTCGCGATCTCGTAACCGCCGATCGCGAAGGCGAGCGCGATCAGCAGACCACCCGCGGCGACGAACGGAACCATGTAACTGACGCCCGTCATCAGCCACTTGCGCAGCCGGGTGCCGAAGCCGTCACCGGCGGGACCGTCCTCGTCCATCGGCGCCGAGCCCCCCGCCGCGCCGTCGGCCGGTGCGGCGACCTCGCCACGTGCGGCCTTCCCACGCGCCTCGGCGATGAGTTCGGCGGGGCGGTTGATGCCCGCCTTCACTCCGACGTCCACCGTCGGCTTACCCGCGAAGCGGGCCTTGTCCCGGACCTCCACATCGTGCGCGAAGATCACCGCGTCGGCGGCGGCGATGGTGGCCGCGGGGAGCTTGTCGAACCCGGCCGAGCCCTGGGTCTCGACCACCAGCTCGACCCCGGCCTCGCGACCGGCGTTCTCCAGCGACTCGGCGGCCATATAGGTGTGGGCGATACCGGTCGGGCAGGACGTGACGGCAACGATACGGAAGGGGGCCACCGGCTCCGAGTCGGTGGGCTCAGCGGCGGTGGGCTCAGCAGCCCCAGGCTCAGCGGCGGCGGGCTCACCTGCCGCGGCAGACTCACCTGCCGCGGCGGGCTCCTCACCCTCCGATCGCTCAGCTCCCGTCCCCTCGGCGGCGGGTGCGCTCTGCTCCTCGCCGCGGATCAGGGCGGCCGCCTGTTCGGGCCGGTCGGCCGAGCGCAGCGCATCGGTGAAGTCGGCGTTCATCAGCTGCCGTGCCAGGCTCGACAGAATCGTCAGATGGTCGCTGTCCGCGCCCGCCGGGGCGGCGATCAGGAAGATCAGATCGGCCGGACCGTCCGCCGCGCCGAAGTCGATCCGGGCCGCGCTGCGCCCGAAGGCCAGGGTCGGCTCGGTGACATGCGCGCTGCGGCAGTGGGGTATGCCGATGCCGCCGTCCAGGCCGGTCGGCATCTGCTCCTCGCGCGCCGCCACATCGGCGAGAAAGCCGTCGAGGTCGGTGACGCGGCCGGCCGCGACCATGCGTTCGGCGAGCGACCGGGCGGCGGCTTCCTTGGTGTCGGCGGACAGGTCAAGGTCGACCAGATCCGCGGTGATCAGCTCACTCATCTCGCGGCTCCCTTGTGTGCGGTGCCGCCCTGGGGAGGCGGGCGGACGGAGTGGGGACTGGGGGTGGGAGTGGGGTCGGCCGGTCACGCGGGCTCCTTGAGCACACGGTCCAGCGGGATATCCGCCGTCGTGACGACGGCGGACGGATCGAGGTCTGCCGGGGTCGGCATGGCGCTGCCCGGCAGCTGCACCGCGGCCGCCCCGTGGGCCACGGCCGAGGCGAGTGCGGCGGGCCCGGCGCCGCCCGCCGCCAGGAATCCGGCGAGCGAGGCGTCGCCCGCGCCGACGTTGCTGCGCACGGCGGTGACCCGCGCGGTGCCGAAGTAGGTGCCCGTCTCGTCGACCAGCAGCTGACCGTCGGCGCCCAGGCTGGCCAGCACGGCGCGGGCACCGAGCCCCCGCAGTTCCTCGGCCGCCTTGACCGCCTCGCCCACCGTGGCCAGCGGACGGCGCACGGCCTGGGCCAGCTCCTCGGCGTTGGGCTTCACCACATCGGGACGCTCGCGCAGGGCGGCGGTCAGCGAGGGGCCGGAGGTGTCCAGGGCGATCCGGGCGCCCGCCCGGTGGGCCCGCGCCACCAGCTCGGCGTACCACTCGGGCGCGAGCCCGCGGGGCAGGCTGCCGCAGCAGGCGATCCAGTCGGCGCTCCCGGCGCTCGTCCGGACGGCCTCCAGCACCGCCTCGGCCTCGGCGTCGCTCAGCTCGGGCCCGCCCGCGTTGAGCTTGGTGAGGGTGCCGTCCGGTTCGGCCACGGAAATGTTGACCCGGGTCGAGCCCGCCACGGGCACGCCTGCCGCCTCGATGCCCAGCTCCCCCAACAGCCGTGCGAGCAGCGCGCCCTCCGGTCCGCCGAGCGGTAGCACGGCCACCGTGCGATGCCCCGCGGCGGCCACGGCGCGCGAGACATTGACGCCCTTGCCGCCGGGGTCGACCCGGTCGGCCGTGGCCCGCAGCACGGCGCCGCGCTCCAGCGCGGGGATCTCGTACGTACGGTCCAGGCTGGGGTTGGGGGTGACGGTGAGAATCATGCGCGTGCCACTTCCGTGCCCCGCCGCTCGATGGCCAGGGCGTCCTGTGGGCTGAGCCCGGTGTCCGTGATGAGCAGATCGACATCGTCCAGGCCGCCGAACCGGGCGAAGTGCTCCCGGCCGAACTTGGCGGAGTCCGCGAGCAGCACCACCCGCCGCGCCGCCGCGATCATGGCGCCCTTGACGGCGCCCTCCGCGAGATCGGGTGTGGTGAGCCCGCCGTCCAGCGAGAAGCCGTTGGTGGCGAGGAAGACCACATCGGCCTTGATCTCGCCGTAGCCGCGCAGCGCCCATGCGTCCACGGCGGCCCGGGTGCGGTGGCGGACCCGTCCGCCGACGAGGTGCAGCGCGATACCGGGGTGGTCGGCGAGGCGGGCGGCGACCGGCAGGGCGTGGGTGACGACGGTGAGATTGGCCTCCAGCGGGAGGGCGGCGGCGAACCGGGCCGCCGTCGAGCCCGCGTCGATGATCACGCTGCCGTCGGACGGCAGCTCGGCGATGGCGGCCCGCGCGATGCGGTCCTTCTCATCGGCGGCGGTGGACTCGCGCTCGGCGAGATCGGGCTCGAAGTCCAGACGTCCGGCCGGGATGGCGCCCCCGTGCACACGGCGGACCAGCCCCGCCCGGTCGAGGGTGCGCAGATCACGCCGCACGGTCTCGGCGGTGACCTGGAACTCCTCGGCGAGGGACAGGACATCCACCCGCCCGCTTTCACGGGCGAGCCGGAGAATCTCCTGCTGACGCTCCGGTGCGTACATGTGGGTTTACGTCCCTTCCATGCCCGAACCTGTGATTTCGCGGCCAGATTACGTGGGCGATGCCGGAAAGTAAACAGACTCGGGCACGAAACGAACTCGACCGGGCATGGACGGGCCGCGATCGCTCAGCGACCCCTCTCAGCGACCCCTCTCAGCAACCTCTCTCAGCGACCTCTCTCAGCAACCCCCCTCAGCGACCTCTCTCGGCTGCCCGCTTCGGACCGCCGCCTCCGATTGCCCGCCCCACGCATCGCCGCAGCGATCGCCGCAGCGCACCGTCCGATTCCCGCCGGACTTCCACCACCCGCCCGACCAGGATCGAGTCATGTCCCCCTCGTCGGGAGGGACCACCGCACAGCGGAATTTTTCTCGCATCATTCGCATACAAGGAGAAGACATGACACTCGACGGCAAGGCGGCCCTGGTCACCGGCGGCAGCCGGGGCATCGGCGAGGCCGTGGCGATCCGGCTCGCCGAGGACGGCGCCGATGTCGCCCTGACCTACCACAGCCAGGCCGACCGCGCGGCGGACGTCGTCGACCGGATCAAGGCGCTCGGCCGTCGCGCCTGGGCGATGCGGGTCGACGGCGCCGACGCGCAGGAGGTGCGCGCCGCCGTGGACGGGGCCGCCGCCGAGTTCGGCCGACTGGACATCCTGGTCAACAACGCGGGCGTCGGCGTCCTCGGCCCCCTCGCCGAGCTGTCGCTGGACGATGTGGACCAGATCCTCGCCGTGAACGTCCGGGCGCCGTTCCTCATGGCGCAGGCGGCCGCCGCGCTGATGACCGACGGCGGGCGGATCATCAACATCGGCAGCTGTATGGCCGAGCGCGTCGCCTTCCCCGGCGGCAGCCTCTACGCGACCAGCAAGACCGCGCTCACCGGCCTCACCAAGGCCCTGGCCCGTGAACTCGGCCCGCGCGGGATCACGGCCAACCTGATCCACCCCGGCCCGGTGGACACCGATATGAACCCGGCGGACGGCGAGAGCGCCGCACTCCAGAGCGGCTTCACCGCACTCGGCCGCTACGGCCGTCCCACGGAGATCGCGGCGACCGTGGCCCATATCGCGGGCGCCAGCGGCCGCTACATCACCGGGGCGTCGATCGCCGTGGACGGCGGCTTCGCCGTCTGAGCGCCCCATCCGGACCCCATCCGGACCCCACCCGAACCGCACCCGGACCCCACCCGGACCGCACCCGGACACAAGCGAGCCCCGGCGCCAGGGGGAGGCGCCGGGGCTCGGTCCATGGGTTGGAGAGGGTCTGGTGGCGGCTGGAGTCTGCTGTCCCGAGAACTCAAGCCGCTGCGTCGAAACCGGTCTGGCGGGCCATCTTCTTCAGCTCAAGCAAGGCATGCTTCTCGATCTGGCGGATGCGCTCACGCGTGAGGCCATGCTGCTTGCCGACCTCGGTCAGGGTGCGCTCCCGGCCGTCGTCGATACCGTACCGCGCCTTGATGATGGAGGCGGTGCGGTCGTCGAGGCGGCCGATCAGGTCCTCCAGCTCCTCGCTGCGCAGCAGCGTCATCACCGACTGCTCGGGCGAAACGGCCGAAGTGTCCTCCAGCAGATCGCCGAACTGGGTCTCTCCTTCGTCGTCGACCGACATGTTCAGACTGACCGGGTCGCGGGCCCAGTCGAGCACATCCGAGACCCGCTCCATCGTGGAGCCGAGCTCCTCGGCGATCTCGGCGTGCTCCGGCTCACGGCCGTGCTCACGGTTGAACTCCCGCTGCACCCGGCGGATCCGGCCGAGCTCCTCGACCAAGTGGACGGGCAGCCGGATCGTACGGGACTGGTCCGCGATCGAGCGCGTGATGGCCTGACGGATCCACCACGTGGCATAGGTCGAGAACTTGAATCCCTTGGTGTAGTCGAACTTCTCCACCGCGCGCACCAGGCCCGCGTTGCCCTCCTGGATCAGGTCGAGCAGGGGCAGCCCACTGCGCGGATAGCGGCGCGCCACAGCCACGACGAGGCGCAGGTTGGAGCGGATGAAGATATCCTTGGCGCGGGCACCTTCGGTGGCTATCGCCTCCAGCTCCTCGCGGCTCGCACCTGCGGCAGGGGCCTCCTCAACCTCGCCGTCCAGGATCTGCTGGGCATACACCCCCGCTTCGATGGACTGGGACAGCTCGACCTCCTTCGCCGCGTCCAGCAGCGGGGTACGAGCGATCTCGTCGAGATACATGCCGACCAGGTCGCGATCGGCGATCTCCCCGCCTGAGGCGCGAACGCTGTTGGCCCCATCAGCGCCACCAGCGGCGGCGGACTGATTACGGGCGACGGCACGGGTTGCCATGCGTGCTCCCTTACAGATGGATCGGGCGCGGACTATGGACGGACGCTCCGGTGTCGGGTGCCCCGTCCGAAGGAAACAACGACTGGAATCAGGACAGAATTCCCATCAGGCCCCCACCTTTTTACGATCATGCAGTATCCTGTCCACCCTCACGGGGCTCAGCGTACTGCCGAAGTAGCGGAAAGCGCAGGTCAGACCCCCTGTGCCGCCGTCTCCTACGGCTCTCCCGCCCATCTCTCATCTGTCAAGACGAATCTCGCGGGCTCTCGGTTGCCCGGATGGCCCATCGCGCCGGGTTGCCCTGCCCTCCGCATGGGTGTGCGCTGGAAAGAGAGAGGTCAGGGCGGGGACGCGGCGACGAGGAGGTTCGGTCATGAATGCCCCCACAGCCCCGGTGAGCCACCGCCACCATCCGCTGCTCCACCTCCCACTTCGCCCCTCCGCCTCCTGGGGCATCCCCGTCGTCCTGGGGGTGCTCTTCGGCGGCTGGGTGATGTTCGTGGACCACAATCAAGGCTCCACCATCCCCGCGTCCGCCGTCCTCGGCGTGGTGTCGGCGGTGGTGGTCGGGGCGCTCTGCTACGCCCTCGGCAGGATGACGCCGGGCCTGATGCCGGAGATCCGGGCCGTGCTCTACGGGACGCTCCTCGGCTGTGCGCTCGGCTTTCTGCACGCCGTGAGCGGAGGCTCGGTGTACCGGTCGGCGGGGATCGGGCTCGGGCGGGGCTCGCGATGATCGGCATAGCGTTCTACGTCTTCCACGAACGCGAGGAGCGCCCCCGGCAGTAGCCCGTTGGCCCGCCCTAGGCCTCCGTACCCCCACCCCAGACCTCCGGCTGAGGTCCCCCAGGGCCCCCGCCCCGGCCCCGGCTTAGGTCGTTGGTCCCCGCACGCTTCCGTCCCCGGCCCGATTCGGGGCCGCCCCTCCCTCCCTAGCGTGAGGCCATGACAGACGACACGAGTGGAACCCTCGACGAAGCCCTCGAGCGACTGCACGCCTCCGGCCCCGAGCATGAGGGATGGCTGAGCAATCACGCGCCGATGGCCGTCGAGGCGCTGGTGCGTCACGGCCAGGGGCGCACCGTGCACCGGTGGCTGGACCGCTATCGCGACAAGCTGGAGGAGATGCCGGACTCGTACGCCCGGATCACCGAGGAGAACTGGCGCGAGGCGCTCGGCGACCCACGCCGTCTCGCCGACTGGCCCGCCTACTTCGACCGCGAGCTCGCCGACCGCCCCTGGCGGGACGTGCTCGCCGTGTGGTGGCCACGGCTGCTGCCGGGCATCGCCGGGGGCGCGACACATCCGGTGATCCGGGTCGGCCACGCCGTACGGACCCTCCTGGACGACCCGGGCACGACGACCGCTCCCCGCACCGCCGAACTGGCCCACGCCCTCGGCTACTGGGCCGCCCGACACGCTCCGCTGCCGCCGCTCCGGCAGCAGCCGGGCCCCGCCTCGGGGTCGGCGGCCGACGCACTGGCCGCCGTGGAGCCGGTCGCGGACCAGAGCGGTGGCATACGGGCGCGGCTGGCCCGGCTCACCGCCTTCCCCACCTGGCCGCCCACCCCGCAGCCCGGCCGGACGGCCGGACGGCCGCCCACCAGCCGGACGGCCGCCCCCGACGCCGCCGACCCGGCGGAGGAGGCGCGCCGGCGGCTGACCGAGCTCGTACGGGCCGCGACCCATCGCTACGCCACCCACGGCCACGGCTCACCGGTGATGCTGGTCCACGCCGCGACCGCGCCCAACGCCGTACTGCGCGTCCTGCCCGCGCTGCCGCGGGAGCTGTGGGCGCCGAGTCTGGACGCGGCATGGGCGGCGAGCGCCGCGGTCACGGCGGTGTACGCGCCGCAGGAGCCGCTCCCGGCCGACCGGCTGCCGTCCGCGGCGGGCGTCACCCCCGAGGAGGTCTTCGCCCGCGCCGCCGCGCACGGCGATGAGCACGCCATCAAGCTCACCGACACCGCCCTCGACGTCGCCCAGGGCCCGGACCCCCTGGCCCTGGCCGCGGCACTCCACGCCTGCGCGATGATCGACCCGGCGCTCTGAGGGCGGGCACGAGCCGGTCCGCACCCGAAGGGCCGATCCCCCCAGACCCACCCCCTCACCGAGCGCCCCACTCACCCGAACTGCAGCGACCGCTTCGCCAACCCCATCCAGAAGCCGTCGATCACGCTCCGCTGGCTGCGCAACTCCGCCTCCGCCGCGCCCAGCGTGACGAACAACGGCGCGAAGTGTTCGGTGCGCGGGTGGGCGAGCCGTCCCGCCGGGGCCGTGTGCTCGAAGTCCAGCAGCGCGTCGATGTCCTGCGCGTCCAGGGCCCGTTGCCCCCAGTCGTCGAACTCGGTCGACCAACTGGGCGGCGTCGGGCCCGTCTGCCGCATCGCGGCCAGGTTGTGGGTGAAGAAGCCGCTGCCGACGATCAGGACGCCCTCGTCCCGCAGCGGCGCCAGCTTCCGCCCGATCTCCATCAGCTTCCGCGGGTCGAGGGTCGGCATCGAGACCTGCAGGACCGGGATGTCGGCCTCCGGATACATCTCGACCAGGGGCACATACGCCCCGTGGTCCAGCCCTCGCTCGGGGATGTCCTGGACCGGTGTGCCCGCCGTGCGCAGCGTCTTACGGATCCGCTCGGCGAGCTCGGGGGCGCCCGGCGCGGCGTACCGCACCTGGTAGTAGTGCTGGGGGAATCCCCAGAAGTCATAGACCAGCGGGACCCGTTGGGTGGCCCCGATCGCCAGGGGCGCCTCCTCCCAGTGGGCGGAGATCATGAGAATGGCCTGGGGCCGGGGCAGGCCCGCGGCCCAGGCGGCGAGCTGCCCGGGCCAGATCGGATCGTCGGCGAGTGGCGGAGCACCATGACTGAGGTAGAGGGCGGGCATACGCCCGTCGAGCGCGGACATGAAGTCTCCTCGGCAGAGCCCGACAAGGTACTTGAAGTCTCAAGCAAGCACTCATCACTGTAGCGCACACTTGTTTAAAGTTCAAAAAGTGTTCTCTAGAATGGACGCGTGGACAACGCCATGAAGACCCCCTCAGACGCCGACGAGCCGCGTTGGCTGACCGATGACGAGCAGCGCAGCTGGCTGGCGTACCGCCACGCACACATGCTTCTGGAGGATCACCTCGACCGCCAGCTGCAGCGGGACGCCGGCATGCCCCACGTCTACTACGGGTTGCTGGTGAAGCTCTCCTGGGCGCCACGCCACCGGATGCGGATGACCGAACTGGCCGAGGCCGCCAAGATCACCCGATCCCGGCTGTCCCATGCCGTCGCGCGCATGGAGAAGGACGGCTGGGTGCGACGCGAGGACTGCCCCGACGACAAGCGCGGGCAGAACGCGGTCCTCACCGACAAGGGACTCAAGGTGCTGGAGGAGACCGCCCCGGGCCACGTGTCCGCCGTGCGGACGGCCGTCTTCGACCGGCTCACCCCCGAGCAGGTCGAGCAGTTCGGCACCATCTGCCAGATCATCGCGGACGGTCTGCAGCCGGAGGGCGCCGACCTCCCCTGGCTGCGCTGACGTCACCGCGCCAGCACGCCGAGGACCGACGAACAAAGGACGGACGAAGGACGACCGAAGGACGGACGAAGGCCCCGCTCCCCCGGGATTCTCCCCAGGGGAACGGGGCCTTCGCCTCTGTACGGATGATCTCCGCTGTACGGACGACCTCCGCGCGTCAGTGCGCCATGACCGGAATGGCGTCCTCCGCCGCTCCCTCATCGGAGCCGGCGACCGCGCCGCCGCCTCCCTGATGTCCGGCGTTGACCATCGTGATGGCGATCACCCCGGCCAGCACCAGGATGCCGACCGCCCACCAGATGGCGGTGGTGTAGCCGTGCACCATCGACTGCAGCTCCAGCGCCGTGCGGGAAGGGGCGCCCGCCGCATGCGACTTGGCGTACGCGGTGGTGGCGCTCGCCGCGATGGTGTTCAGGAGCGCGGTGCCGATGGCGCCGCCCACCTGCTGCGAGGTGTTGACCATCGCCGAGGCGACACCCGCGTCACGCGGCTCGACGCCATGCGTGGCCAGGCTCATCGCCGGCATGAAGGCGGTACCCATGCCGAGGCCGAGGAGCAGGAACCCGGGCAGGATCAGTGCGGGGTACGAGGTGTCCAGGTCGATCTGGGTCAGCAGCAGCATGCCCACCGAGGCGGCCAGGAAGCCCGGCCCCATCAGCAGCCGCGCCGGGACCCGGGTCATCAGCCGGGCGCCGATCTGCGTCGAGCCGGTGATCATGCCCGCGACCATCGGCAGGAAGGCGAAGCCGGTCCTGACCGGGCTGTACCCCTTGACGACCTGCATGTAGTAGGTGAGGAAGAGGAACAGGCCGAACATGCCGATGATGGCGAGGCCCAGCGAGGCGTAGACACCGCCCCGGTTCCGGTCGGTGACCACGCGCAGCGGCAGCAGCGGCGCCTTCACCCGCGACTCGACGGCCACGAAGGCGATCAGCAGCACGGCCGCGGCGACGAACAGACCGATGGTCAGGCTCGCGGACCAGCCGTCGGACTCGGCGCGGGTGAAGCCGTAGACCAGCGAGACCAGACCCGAGGTGGCCAGGAGCACACCGGGGACGTCCAGCCGGGAGGTGTTGCGGCTCTCCACCGGGTCGCGGATCACGGCGACCGCGCCGATCGCGGCGACGATGGCGAACGGGATGTTCACGAAGAAGGTCCAGCGCCAGTCCATGTACTCGGTGAGCACACCGCCGAGGATCAGACCGACGGCACCGCCACCACCTGCGATGGCACCGAAGACACCGAACGCCTTGGCACGCTCCTTGGGGTCGGTGAACATCACCGCGAGCAGCGAGAGCGCGGAGGGGGCGAGCAGCGCGCCGAACACACCCTGAAGCGCACGCGCACCGAGCAGCACACCGGTGTTCAGCGCCGCACCGCCGATGGCCGAGGCGGCCGCGAAGCCGGCCAGGCCGACGATGAAGGTCCGCTTACGTCCCCACAGGTCGGCGATCCGGCCGCCGAAGAGCAGCAGTCCGCCGAAGGCGAGGGCGTAGGCCGTGATGACCCACTGCCGGTTGCCGTCGGAGATGCCGAGGTCGGCCTGGGCGCTGGGCAGCGCGATGTTCACGATGGTCGCGTCGAGCACGACCATCAGCTGGGCGAGGGCGATGAATATCAGCGCTTTCCAGCGCCGGGGATCCACGAATTGTGCCGTTTCAGGCATGGGTGAGCCTACCTAGCGGTGCGGAGAGTGATAAATGGGACGAGTGGGGCCGACCGAAGTCAGGCCGGCGCAGGGCGTTGGGTAACAGGTAGCGAGAGGCGTCGACGCACGCACAGAAGACTTGTGAACGCGCGCGAAATAAGCGGTGCTCCGGGATCGGCCGGGTGCGATCTATGTCACGGCCGGTGCTGCAGATCCTCCAAGGTCACGGACTTGCCGGGTAGTTCGGAGCGCGCCGGGGCCTGCAATCCGTCCAGGAACAGCTGCAGATGCCGGTGCACAAAAGCGTCGAAGTCCACACAGAAGCTGCCGGGCAGCGGCCGGGTGAGCTGGTTGAGCGCGACCATCAGGTCACCGACACCGATGTCGGTGCGCAGTCGGCCGTCGGCCTTCGCGGCCCCCATCAGGGCCTCGACTCCGGCGGACAGACGGTCGCGGACGGCAATGAGGTCAGGGTGCTCCTTGTCGAGGCCGTCGGAGAGCAGGAGGCACAGCGCGCCGATGCGCTCATCCGCCGCGGCATGGACGAAGCGCCGCAGCGCGGAGAAGGAGTCTGCCTCCTCGGCCATGGCGGCTTCGGCCTGGTCGGCGACGCCGGACATCACCGAAAGCGCCACATGGTGGATGAGCTCACGGCGGTCCGTGAAGTGCCGATAGATCGTGGCATTCCCGACCCCTGCCCGTCGAGCGATTTCATCGAGGGGGGTTTGCGCCCCGGATTCGACTATCACCTCACGGGCGGCCACGACAATACGCTCCCGATTGCGCAGGGCGTCCGCGCGCAGCCGGGGCTGCGCGGACTTCGCGGTCATCGTGTCGGCGGCCATGACAGCACTCCTTTCTGCGTACGGCATCCCTGCGTACGGTTCTCCGGCGGCTTGGTGGCGACACCAGGCCCCGGCCCAGACGTTCGAGCTTCAACATTTCCGGGGAGTCAGTCCCCGTTTATGCGGTCACCCGGTTAAACGGGGAATCACTCCCCGGAATTTCCGCGTCCGCAGGTGACCTGCCTCACACCTGCTCGGCACCCCTTGCCGCCCAAACGGAGCAGGTCATTCCCTCACTCGGCGGCACCCCACGGGCGCCCCGGCCCCAGCCGTCACACCGTGGTCGGCAATGAGACAGACGCATGGGACCACCCGCCACCGCATACGAATACGCCGGCCCCGCAGAGGCAGCGCATTCGCCACCGCCGCCGTGCTCACGGTGGCAGTGGTCGCCCCGGCGGCGACTCCGCGCCCCGCGTCCCCCGCACACCCCGAGCTGGCCCGGGCACCCTCCGGGCGATCGGCCTTCGGCTCGCTCGCGCCCTGCGCCCTCGCCTCAGGGCCGGGGCTGCAGATGTCCGAGGGCATACCCACCGGCCGCGGCTACAGCCGTAGCACCGGCACGGTCCACGCCCTCAACCTCATGATCGACTTCCCGGATGTGCGCGGCCAGGGCACCGCCCGCCAGCGCTTCGAGGAGTTCTTCCCCCAGACCACCCGGTGGTTCGCGCAGAGCTCGTACGGACGGCTGGACTACCGCCCCGAGATGCCGATCACCCACTGGCTGCGGATGCCGCGCTCGTTCCGCGCCTACGGCATCAAGCGCGGCAGCCCCTTCGACCCGGGCTATCGCAGACTGGTGGCCGACATCGCCAAGGCCGCCGACCCCAAGGTCGACTTCCGCCACTACGACCTGGTGAACGTCCTGGTCACCCCGAACGCCGGGCCGCCTGCCGCGCATGCCGTGCTGTCCGTCACCTACGCCGACAACCAGCAGGCCCCGACCGCCGACGGCGTGCCGCTGGCCAATGTCTCCTTCGTCTACAGCCGCCAGGACGACGGCTCCGGCTCGCTGCGCCGCACCGGCTTCCGCGTCCTGCCCCATGAGAACGGCCATGTCTTCGGGTTGCCCGACCTCTACACCCGGGGCGGCGGCGACAAGGCCGGCCACTGGGATGTGATGTCCGAGGACTGGGGCGCCGGCAACGACCTGCTGGCCTGGCACAAGTGGAAGCTGGGCTGGCTCGGCCCGCGGCAGATCGCCTGCGCCGCCCGCTCCGGAGTCTTCGCGCACGCCCTGTCCCCACTGAACCGGCCGGAGGGCACCAAGCTGGTCTTCGTCCCCGTTTCGCCGTCCACCGGCTATGCGATCGAGGCCCGCGCGAGCGGCGGCAACGACGAGGCCATATGCAAGCCCGGTGTGCTGATCTCCCGGGTGGACACCGGTGTCGACTCCGGCGGCGGCCCCGTCACCATCATGGACTCCACCCCCCACGGCCGCGGCTGCACCCGGGAGCGCAATGTCCACCCCGGGCTCAGCGACGCGGCCTACGCCCCCGGCGAGACCTTCCGCACGGAGGCCAACGGCCTGCGGATACGCGTCCGCGTCACCGGCCGGGACGCGGCCGGCGACTTCGGCGTGGAGATCACCCGTCGCGCCAGTGGCGGCGCCCGAGGCTGATCAGCATCAGCTGCTTGCGCGCGGTGTCGGCGACCCGCCGCTCCAGCCGCGGCTGATCCGGCTGCGCCTCCAGGAACGCCGTCGCCGTCATCACCATGTGGTCCACATACAGCTCCGCAAGCATCCGGACATCTTCCGGCGGCCAGCCGTCCGGCGTCAGCCGCGGGGAGAAGTCGGCGGCCACCTCATCGGCGAATCGGTCCAGCTCGGCGGCGATGGCCTCGCGCACCGCACGTACCCCGCCATGCCGCTCACGTGCGATGAAGCGGATATGCGCGGGATAGCGGCGGACATGCTCGGCGACCGCCTCGACAGTGGCGTCGATCCGCTCCTCATCACCGTCCTGACCTGCGAGTATCGCGCCGATCATATGGTGCAGGCTGCCCAGGGACTCCTCGACCAGCGCGACCCCGAGATCGCTCAGATCCCGGAAGTGCCGGTAGAAGGCGGCCGGCGCCACCCCCACCGCCCGCGTGACCTCACGCAGCCCCAGACTGCTCAGGCTCTGGTCCTCCAGCAGCCCCAACGCCGCGTCCATCAGGGCGCGCCGGGTCTTCTCCTTCTGGGCCTGCCGGACCCCGGACGTGTGACTCATATCATTCAGTAAACAGCTGTTCGCTGAATTTTTCCAGGGGTGGGAGGGGTACTCTAGAACTCAGTGAACAGTTGTGATTCCAACTGTTCACCGAACAATTACCATTCGCACGCCAACCGCATCCGGATCGTCACTTCGAGAGAGGCTCACATGCTCTTCATCGTCGCGGCACTCGCCCTGATGGGAGTTCTTCTGGGGGCGGCGGCGCACACTCCGCTCCCCCTGTTCCTCGCCGCCGCGGGCGCCATCAGCGCCTGGCTGCTGATCTTCTTCATCCGCGAACGCACCGGCCACAAGGGGAGCTGAGACCCATGGCACTCACCGCACCGTCCCGCACCTCACCGGTCCGGGCGCGCAGGGACGCCGACGGCATGGCCGTCGCCTCCTTCGTGCTCGGCCTGATCGGCCTGCTGCTCTTCAACGCGGTCTTCGGGCCCTGCGCGATCGTCCTGGGGACGCTCGCCCTCGCCCGGGAGACCCGCCGCAGGGGCCGGGCGCTGCTCGGACTCGCACTCGGCGTCGCCGATGTGGTCGTGCTCATCGTCCTGCTGACGCTGAACCAGTCCGTCTTCTGGCAGTTCGGGAGCTGATCCGCCCGGCAGTTCACCGGTACCGTCCCGCGCGGCCCTTCCACTCAGTGGAAGGGCCGTTGCCCGTACGTGACGGGCGTCACCACGCTGGCACGCATGACCGCCTTCGCGAGGAACCAGTGGTACGTCGCCGCCTACGGCCGCGAGATCGGCCGTGAGCTGCTGGGGCGCACCATCCTGAACGAGCCCATCGCCTTCTACCGCACCGAGTCCGACGACACGGTCATCGCGCTCGCCGACCGCTGCGTCCACCGCCGCTATCCGCTCACCGCCGGCCGTCTCGACGGCGACACGGTCGTCTGCGGCTACCACGGCTTCACCTACGACACCGGCGGCGCCTGTGTGTTCGTACCGGGCCAGAAGCGCGTCCCGCGCACCGCCCGGGTCCGCTCCTATCCCGTCGTCGAGCAGGACTCGCTGGTGTGGGTGTGGATCGGGGACCCGGCGCTCGCCGATCCCCGCTCGGTGCCGCGTGCGCCCTGGCTGGCCGATCCGCGCTGGACGACCGTGGGCGGCATGGAGCCGATCGACGCCGACTACGGCCTGCTGGTGGACAATCTGCTGGACCTGTCCCACGAGACGTATCTGCACAGCGGCTATATCGGCACCCCGGAGGTCGCCGAGACCCCGATCACCACGGAGGTCGACGAGGGTGCGGGCGTCGTACGGGTCAGCCGGCATATGGACGACGCCGAGTGCCCGCCGTTCTACGCCCGTTCCACCGGGATCGACGGCCGCATCACCCGCTGGCAGGACATCGAATACCACGCGCCCTGTCTCTATCTCCTGCACAGCCGGATCGCCCCGGTCGGGGTGTTGCCGAGGCCGGACGGCTCCGATCCGGACGCCTTCCACGTGGAGATCACCTACGCCATCACCCCGTCCACCGACCACCATGTGTACGACTTCTGGGCCGTCTCACGGGACTTCGCGCAGGACGACGAGGAGGTGACCACCTTCCTCCACGACCTCAACCGGACCGTGGTGCTGCAGGACGTGGCCGCGCTGAACCTGCTCCAGAAGGCCCTGGACACCGAGCGCGAGGGCTATCAGGAGCTCAGCATCAACATCGACACCGGGGGTCTGGCCGCGCGCCGCATCCTCGCCCGCCTCGCCGCCGAAGGAGAGCGGACCTCGGCCGTGGCGGCGTCCCCGTGAGCGGCGCGCCCACGGCCGAGGTGTACCGGATCGACTGGCTGCCCGGCACCGATGTGCTGCACGGGGTCTGCCACTGCGGCGCCGAACACGCCGCCGAGGACCCGGTCGAGCTGTGGCAGTGGATGCTCGCCCACCCCACCGGGCACCATCCCGCCGACCACCGTAAGGAGATGACGTGACGAACCCCGGCGGCGAGTACGAGGACACCCTGCTGGTGGCCCGCCGGGAGGAGGTGGCCTCGGACGTGGTGGCGCTCACCCTGCGCCATCCGGCCGGCCGTGAACTCCCCGCCTGGGAGCCCGGCGCCCATCTCGACCTCGTCCTCGACCCGGGCCCGACCCGGCAGTACTCGCTGTGCGGCGACCCCGCCGACCGCGCCTCCTGGCGGATCGCGGTGCTCCGCGCATCCGCCGGGCGCGGCGGCTCCGCCCGGGTGCACGACACCCTCACCGAGGGCAGCGCGGTGCGGGTGCGCGGGCCGCGCAACCACTTCGCGCTGCGCCCGGCGGCCCGCTATCTGTTCATCGCGGGCGGCATCGGCATCACGCCGCTCCTCCCCATGACGGCCGCCGCCGAGGCCGCGGGCGCCGACTGGCGGCTGCTGTACGGCGGGCGCACCCGTGCCTCGATGGCGTTCGCGGACCAACTCGCCGCCCGTTACGGCGACAAGGTGCGCCTGGTGCCGCAGGACGAGGAGGGGCTGCTCGACCTCGCGCCGTATCTCGACACCCCGGCCACCCCCGGCACCCTCGTCTACTGCTGCGGTCCCGAACCGCTGCTCCAGGCCGCCGAGGAGGCGTGCCGCGGATGGCCGGACGGGTCCCTGCACACCGAGCGCTTCCAGCCCCGTACGGACGCGGCGGGCGCCGAACCGGCGGTCGGGGCCTTCGAGTTGGTGCTCACCCGCTCCGGGCTGACCCTCACCGTGGAGCCGGAGCGCAGTGTGCTGCGCACGGTCGAGGAGGCGGGGGTACCGGTTTTGTACTCCTGCGAGGAGGGCACGTGTGGGACGTGCGAGACGGATGTCGTCGAAGGAGAGGTGGACCACCACGACTCCGTGCTCACCGACGAGGAGCGGGCCTCGGGCGAGACCATGATGATCTGTGTCTCACGCTGCCGTGGCCCCCGATTGGTGCTGGACCTGTGAATCCGCCCTGAACCGCCGTGTGAGCCCCTCGATGTGAGGTTCGGAACGACCCCACCCACTGGACAACCGGGTTGGTTAGGCTAACCTAACTACGTCCTCGGGTTGCCGTCCCGTGAACCACGTCCCCGTACGCATCGAGAGAGAGCACCTTCATGCGCCAGGCCAGAGCACTCCCCCTCTCCCGTCGCGGTCTGCTCACCGCAGGCGGCGCCCTCGGACTCGGAGCCCTGGTCACCGCCTGTGGCGACAAGGGCGGTTCGGGCTCCGGCGGCGATGGCGGCGGCGGCTCCTGGTCGTTCACCGATGACCGCAAGAAGAAGATCAGCCTCGACGGCCGGCCCCAGCACATCGTCGCCTACATCGCCGCGGCGGCCGCGCTCTACGACTTCGGCATCGAGAAGCAGATCACCGGCGTCTTCGGGCCGACCACGCTGAAGAACGGCGAGCCGGACGTCCAGGCGGGCGACTTCCCCGTCGACCAGGCCACCTCCCTCGGCAACACCTGGGGCCAGTTCAACGTCGAGAAGTACGCCTCGCTCAGCCCCGATCTGCTGATCACCAACATGTTCGACCCCGGCGCGCTCTTCTACATCCCGGACGACAGCAAGAAGAAGATCCTGCAGCTGGCCCCCAGCGCCGCCATCACCACCGGCCGGGTCTCCATGCTCGAGCCCATCAAGCGCTATGCCGCACTGGCCGAGGCACTCGGCGCCGATCTGAAGGCCAACAAGGTCACCGACGCCAAGGCGCGGTTCGAGAAGGCATCCGAGACGCTGCGCAAAACCGTCACATCGCACCGGATCAAGGTCATGGCCTGCTCCGCCAGCGCCGATCTCTTCTATGTCTCCAGCCCGAAGATCAATGCCGACCTGATCTACTTCAGCGAGCTCGGCGTCGACTTCGTCGTCCCCGAAAAGCCCGACAAGGGCGGCTACTTCGAGAGCCTCAGCTGGGAGAACGCCGACAAGTACGACGCGGATGTGCTCTTCCTCGACAACCGCACCGCCACCCTCCAGCCCGGGGCCCTGACCTCCAAGCCGACCTGGTCCAAGCTCGCCGCGGTCAAGGCCGGTCAGATCACCCCCTGGAGCAGCGAGCCGCGCTTCTCCTACGGCGGCGCCGCCCCGCTCGTCGAATCCCTCACCAAGGCCATCCAGGACGCGAAGAAGCTCAGCTGAACGGTCAGCGCGACCGGCCGGCCCGGCCTCCCCACGGCAAGCGAAGGGAAGACCCCCTGCCATGACCACCGCAGCCACCACGACCGCCCCCGCCACCACCGCCGTTCCGTTCCGCTTCTTCGACGCGCGGGTCGTACGGACCCGCCCGCTCGGACCGTCCATGGCACGGATCACCTTCGGCGGCGCCTGTCTGAAGGACTTCACCAGCGGAGGCCGCGACCAGCGCTTCAAACTGTTCCTGCCGCACCCCGGCCAGAGTGCCCCGGTGGTCCCGGTCGAGGCGGGGGAAGGCTGGTTCGCCACCTGGCGGGCGATGGACTCGGCCGAACGCGGCATCATGCGCTCGTACACGGTGCGCCGGCAGCGCCACGACCCGGACGAGATCGACGTGGACTTCGCGCTGCACGACGACAGCGGCCCGGCCGCCCGCTGGGCCGCACGCGCCGAGGCGGGCGACCGCGTGACCCTGCTGGGCCCGGTCGTGGAGGACAACGGCGGTGTCGACTTCCGGCCGCCGTCCGGCACCGACTGGGTGCTGATCACCGGCGACGAGACCGCGCTGCCCGCCATCGCGGGCATCCTCGAATGGCTGCCCGCCGACCTGCCCGCCAAGGTGTGGCTCGAGGTCCAGCACGCCGAGGACATGCAGGAGCTGCGCACCGCGGCGAAAGCCGAGATCACCTGGCTGGTCCGGGACGCCGTGGCCCCCGGCACCCCGCGCTCCGCGCTGCTGCTGAACGCCGTGGGTACCACCGAGCTGCCCTCCGGCACGCCGTACGCCTGGATCGCGGGCGAGGCCGGGACCGTCAAGGAGCTGCGCCGCCATCTGGTGCGCGAACGCGGCTTCCACCGCAAGGCCGTGACCTTCACCGGCTACTGGCGCCTGGGCACCTGTGAGGAACAGCTCGTCGAGGAAGCCGTGTCGGGCACCGGCCCCGCGACCGACGACTGATCCCCATCTCCGTACCGGACCGGCTCCGCACCACCGAATCCGGAATCCCGAACCTCGAATCCCGAATCACGAATCCCCACAGCTGAATCCTCATAACTGAGCCCCTATAACCGAATCCCGCTACGGGACCGCGAGACCGACCCCTGGACGACGGGCGGCCAACCGCTCGGCGCGCCCCCACGCGCCCTGTCGCCGCGTCCAGCGCCCCCGCACGCCCATCGGGCCGTCAGGCCGTGGGCCGCCGCTCCCCCCACCAGCCGCATGCCCGCGCCCCGCGCCCTCCGCACGCCCGCATGCTCATTTCCAGAAGGGACAGACCGTGAGTTTCCTCGCGCAGACCGCTGAGGACCCGTCGCCGGAGCCGATACCCGGGGCGGCGGATGGCAGGGCCCACCTGTTCAACGGCCGTACGGCGGAACGCTATCGGCGCTCCGTGACCGACGGCGTCGGCCTGGTGGCCTCCACCGTCGCCCGCACCGAGCGCCCCTTCACCGGCGTCACCCCCGCCGAACTCGCCCCCGAGATCTCCGGAATCGACCTGGAGCGGCCGCTCGGCGATCCGGACGCCGCGCTCAAGGAGCTGGAGAGCGTCTACCTCAAGGACGCCGTCTACTTCCACCACCCGCGCTATCTCGCCCACCTCAACTGCCCCGTGGTGATCCCCGCACTGCTGGGCGAGACCGTCCTCTCCGCCATCAACTCCTCCCTGGACACCTGGGACCAGAGTGCGGGCGGCACCCTCATCGAGCGCCGGCTGATCGACTGGACCACCGAGCGCATCGGCCTCGGCGAGGCCGCGGACGGCATCTTCACCAGCGGCGGCACCCAGTCCAATCTGCAGGCGATGCTGCTCGCCCGCGACGAGGCGTGCACGCTGGTGGAGAAGGAGGCCGCCGCGTCCGGCGAGACGGTCGCCAAATCCGCGATCCTGCCGCGGCTGCGCATCCTCACCTCCCAGGCCAGCCACTTCTCCATCCAGAAGGCCGCCGCCATCCTGGGGCTCGGCTACGAGGCCGTCGTCCCGGTCCCCTGCGACCAGGACCGCCGGATGCGGACCGTCGCCCTCGCCCATGAGCTGAACCGCTGCCGTCGTGAGGGCCTGATCGTCATGGCCGTCGTGGCCACCGCGGGCACCACCGACTTCGGCTCCATCGACCCGCTGCCCGAGATCGCCGAGCTGTGCGACCGGCACGGCACCTGGATGCATGTGGACGCCGCGTACGGCTGCGGACTGCTGGCCTCCCCCACCCGCCGCGGGCTGCTCGACGGCATCGAGCGCGCCGACTCGGTGACGGTGGACTACCACAAGTCCTTCTTCCAGCCGGTCAGCTCCAGCGCCGTCCTGGTCCGCGACCGCGCCACGCTCGGCCACGCCACGTACCACGCCGACTATCTCAACCCCGAGCGCAGCGCCCGGAACCTCATCCCCAACCAGGTGGACAAGTCCATCCAGACCACCCGCCGCTTCGACGCGCTCAAGCTGTGGCTGACGCTGCGGATCATGGGCGCGGACGCCGTGGGTGCCCTCTTCGACGAGGTGGTGGACCGGGCCGCCGAGGCATGGGCCCTGCTGGACACCGATCCGCGCTACGAGGTCGTCACCCAGCCCCAGCTGTCCACGCTCGTCTTCCGCTACGTACCGCCGACCGACGGGCCGGGCGACCCGGACCTCGTCGACCGGGCCAATCTGCACGCCCGCGAGGCGCTGGCCGCCTCCGGTGCGGCGGTCGTCGCCGGAACCGTCGTCGACGGCCGTCACTACCTCAAGTTCACCCTGCTCAACCCGGAGACCTCGCTGAGCGACATCGCGTTTGTGCTCGACCTCCTCGCCGAGCACGCCGGTCAGTATCTGGCCCTGCACATCGAGCCCGAACTCAGCGGCCCCCGCCACTCGCGCGCCAGTTGAGCCCCTTCACCCCGCCGGAGACCCTCGTGCCCACCCCGCACACCCATGACTTCATCGCGGTCGGGCTCGGCCCCTACAACCTGGGCCTTGCCTGCCTGACCGAGCCGATCGAGGAACTCGACGGGCTGTTCCTGGAGGGCAAGCCCGAGTTCGACTGGCACCCGGGCATGCTGCTGGACGGCGTCACCCTGCAGACCCCGTTCATGGCCGACCTGGTGACGCTGGCCGACCCCACCTCCCCGTACTCCTTCCTCAACTACCTGAAGGAATCCGGGCGGCTGTACTCCTTCTACATCCGCGAGATCTTCTATCCGCTGCGCGCCGAGTACAACGACTACTGCCGCTGGGCCGCCGCGAAGCTCTCGTCCGTCCGCTTCGGCCACGAGGTGACGAGCGTCGAGTACGACGAGGACGACGGCCTCTACACGGTGCGCGCCCTGCGTCCCGCCACCGGCGAGACCACCACCCACCGGGCCCGCCATCTGGTGCTGGGCACCGGCACCCCGCCGTTCCTCCCCGAGGTGTGCCGCGGCCTGGACGGCGATCTGGTGCACAACACGGACTACCTGGGGAACAAGGAGGCGCTGCAGTCCAAGGAGTCCATCACCATCGTCGGCAGCGGCCAGAGCGCGGCCGAGATCTACCAGGATCTGCTCGCCGACATCGACACCCACGGCTACCGGCTGAACTGGGTGACCCGCTCCCCGCGCTTCTTCCCGCTGGAGTACACCAAACTCACCCTGGAGATGACCTCGCCCGAGTACGTGGACTACTTCCACGCGCTCCCCGAGGACACCCGCTACCGGCTGGAGGGTGACCAGAAGGGCCTGTTCAAGGGGATCGACGCCGACCTCATCAACGGCATCTACGACCTCCTGTACCAGAAGAGCGTGAGCGGCCCGGTGCCCACGCGGCTGCTGACCAACACCGCGCTCACCGACGCGGAGTACGACGATCTGTCCGGCACGTACACCCTGGGGCTGCGCCATGCGGAGCAGGAGCGGGACTTCTCGCTCACCACCCACGGGCTCGTCCTGGCCACCGGCTACCGCTACCAGGTGCCCGCCTTCCTGGACCCGGTACGCGACCGCATCCGCTGGGACGGCCACGGCCGCTTCGACGTCGCCCGCAACTACAGCATCGACACCACCGGGCGTGGCATCTTCCTCCAGAACGGCGCCACCCACGCCCACAGCCTGACCTCCCCGGACCTGGGCATGGGCCCGTACCGCAACTCGTGGATCATCCGTGAGCTGCTGGGGCGGGAGCACTACCCGGTGGAGAAGTCCATCGCCTTCCAGGAGTTCGGCGCACCGGAAGGAGCCATCGCATGACACCGTCGCCGGTTTTCGAGCACACGGACGCCCGCCTGGGCACCTTCACCCTGCGCGCCCTGGACCCGGCGGCCGACGCCGGGCTGCTGCACGACTGGGTGACCCACCCCAAGGCGTCCTACTGGATGATGCAGGGCGCGGACGAGGCGGAGGTCGCCGCCGAGTACCGCCGGATCCACGAGCATCCGCACCATGACGCGTTCATCGGCCTGCACGAGGGACGCCCGGCGTTCCTGGCCGAGCGCTACGACCCGTCGCGGGTGGAACTCGAGGGGCTCTACCCCGCCCGGCCCGGCGACGTCGGCATGCACTTCCTCTGCGCACCGACCGACACCCCGGTGCACGGCTTCACGCTGGCCGTGATCACCGTCGTCATGGAGTTCTGCTTCGCCGATCCGCACGTCCGGCGCGTCGTCGTCGAGCCCGATGTGCGCAACGCGGCGGTGCACGCGCTCAACGCGGCCGTCGGCTTCGAGATCGTCGAGCAGATCGCCAAACCCGAGAAGGACGCCTGCCTCAGCGTCTGCACCCGCGAGCGGTTCGAGGCCGCCCGCACCGCCCTCGCCGCCCGCGCCGTCCAAGGAGTGACCCGATGAGCCCCCGCGACGCCGTCGCCCACCTCACCCCCGACCTGTGGGACCGGGCGGGCCGCCTCCTCATCCGCAAGGCCCTCGCCGAGTTCACCCACGAGCGCCTGCTCGCCCCCGAGCTCGGCCCCGACGGCCGCTACGCGGTGACCAGCGACGACGGGGCGGTGACCTACCGCTTCGCCGCCCGGGTGCTCTCCCTGGACCACTGGCTGGTCGAGGCGGACAGCATCACCCGCCACGACCGGACCGGCACCGAACTCCCGCTGGACGCCCTGGACTTCTTCATCGAGCTGAGCGAGCGGCTGGGCCTGAGCGAGGACGTCCTCCCCGTCTACCTCGAGGAGATCAGCTCCACCCTCTCCGGTACGGCCTTCAAACTGGCCGGCGAGCCGGTGGGCGCCGCCCAGCTGGCCAAATCCGGCTTCCAGGAGATCGAGACGGGGATGACCGAGGGCCATCCCTGCTTCGTCGCCAACAACGGCCGCCTCGGCTTCGGCATCCACGAATACCTCTCGTACGCCCCCGAGACCGCGAGCCCCGTTCACCTGATCTGGCTCGCCGCCCGCCGCGACCGCTCCACCTTCACCACCTCCGCGGACCTGGACTACGACGCCCTGATCCACTCCGAACTGAGCGAGCAGACCCGGGCCCGCTTCGCGCAGACCCTCACCGACCTCGGCCTGGACCCGGCCGACTACCACCTGCTGCCGGTGCACCCCTGGCAGTGGTGGAACAAGCTGTCGGTCAGCTTCGCCGCGGAGGTCGCCCGGCAGCATCTGGTGTGCCTGGGCCCCGGCGACGACGAGCACCTCGCCCAGCAGTCGATCCGCACCTTCTTCAACACCAGCGACCCGTCCAAGCACTATGTGAAAACCGCGCTGTCGGTCCTCAACATGGGCTTCATGCGGGGCCTCTCGGCCGCCTACATGGAGGCGACCCCGGCCATCAACGACTGGCTGGCCGGCCTGGTCTCCGCCGACGACACCTTCCGGTCCTGCGGCTTCTCGATCATCCGGGAACGAGCCGCCATCGGCTACCACCACCGCCAGTACGAGGCCGCCACCGCGAAGGGCTCGCCGTACCGCAAGATGCTCGCCGCCCTGTGGCGCGAGAGCCCCGTCCCGACCCTGGAACCCGGCCAGCGCCTGGCCACCATGGCGTCCCTCCTCCACACCGACCCCGACGGCGCCTCCTTCGTCAGCGCCCTCATCGAGGAATCCGGCCTCACCCCCGCCACCTGGCTGCGCCGCTACCTGGACGCCTACCTCACCCCGGTGCTGCACAGCTTCTACGCCTACGACCTGGTCTTCATGCCGCACGGCGAGAACGTCATCCTGGTGATCGAGGATGGCGCCGTCCAGCGCGTGATCTTCAAGGACATCGCCGAGGAAATCGCCGTCATGGACCCCACCGCGGTCCTCCCCCCGACCGTCGAACGCATCCGCGTGGACGTCCCCGAAGACAAGAAACTCCTCTCGATCTTCACCGACGTCTTCGACTGCTTCCTCCGCTTCCTCAACGGCATCCTGGTCACCGAGGGCCTCCTGGAGGAGGACACCTTCTGGCAGACGGTCGCCGACTCCGTCCTGTCCTACCAACGATCCGCCCCCCACCTGGCGGACAAATTCGCCCAGTACGACATGTTCACCGAGGACTTCGCCCTCTCCTGCCTCAACCGCCTCCAGCTCCGCAACAACCGGGAGATGGTCGACCTCCAGGACCCGGCGGGGGCACTGCAACTGATCGGCACGCTGAGGAACCCGATCGCGGGATTGGGCCGAGCGGCCGACTGAGACGGCCGGTGGCCCTCCGGGCCAGGGCTGCGGGCCGGGGCTCGGGGCCAGGGCTGCGGGCCAAGGCTCCGGGCCAAGGCTGCGGGCCAAGGCTCCGGGCCAAGGCTGCGGGCCGGGGCTCGGGGCCGGGGGCACCCCGGGCCCAAGCCTTCGGCGGCCCGGAGCACCCGAAACGATCCAAGTGCACGACCCGCTACACTGTGGCGGTGCGACGCGGCGGCACCACCATGCCGCCCTGACGCCGGGCCTCCGTAGCTCAGGGGATAGAGCACCGCTCTCCTAAAGCGGGTGTCGCAGGTTCGAATCCTGCCGGGGGCACCATGCAGAACATCGCTGACCTGGGGTTATCCCCCAGGGAGGCGCCCTATTCGGCCTCGGACTCCGCGTCCGGGGCCGTTTGCGTGAGCGGACGGGGAGTTGATCTCCCGAATATCTCCCAACGGATCAGCCACATCCGAGTCGGTCCGTCAGATGACCTCCCTCTCCTCGGTGACCATCACGGCCACCGAGTCCATGTCGATGAAGCGTGCTTCGTCGGGGTTGACCAGCGTCCGGTAGTTGTCGGAGGCGAAGAAGGCGTCGTGGTCCTCCCAGTCCTCGAACCAGATTTCCGTCAGGCCGTCGTAGGCCCGGGGCGGGTAGTTCTCGGCGGGGACCGGGTGGGACACGGTGTACTTGCGCACGTAGCGCTCCGCCTCCGGGATGGAAGTGAACAGCGGCGCGTGCCGATCCCGGTGGTGCTCGACAAAACGCTCGTACGACATTCCCTCGACGCGGTTGATCATGAAGATGAGCTTCAGCATGGAGTTAACCTAAAAGCTCACATGGATGTCAGGGGCAAGTGAGCCAGGAGCATGGGAGGAGTTCGGCATGCGCATCGGTGAATTGTCCGCCCGGACGGGAGTCAGCCGCCGGTCGCTGCGCTACTACGAGGAGCAGGGCCTGCTGGTCAGCTCCCGCTCGCCCAGCGGACAGCGCCACTACGAAGACGAGCACGTCCAGCGGGTGCGCCTGGTGCGGGCGTTCCTGGCGGCGGGCATGTCCAGCGGCACCATCGTCGAGATGGTGCCCTGCATGGCCGAGCCGAGCGAGGACAGGGCGCGGCAGGCACTGGAGATCATGGGTCGCGAGCGGGCCCGGCTGTCCGAGGACATCGACGGCCTCGCCGCCGCCAGGGACGCGCTGGACCACCTCATCGAGGACAACCACGCGTACCTGACACGGTCGGCGGACGACGAGGCGTGAACTGGGCGGCGTTTGGATCAGCGTGCGGACCGGAGGAAGACGCCTGCGACGTGGAGTCGGCCAGGTAGATGGTCGCGGTCTGCTCCTAGCGGGTGGCGATGCCGCGGCACTGGCGCCGCAGAGCGGCAGCTATGCCTCTCGGACGAACGGCTTCGTGCGTGCGCGATGCGTGAGCGGACTGTCCGGCACGGGCCCTCATGGGCAGGATCGAGCACCCACCGAGCGCGCCGCTGGCCAGAGGAAACAGCGCCAGGTAGCAGCGCCGAGCGCCACCCGGCAGGGATTCGATCCCACTCCTGAAGCGGGTGTCGCAGGTTCGAATCCTGCCGGGGGCACCAGCCAAAACGCCCCGAGCCGATCATGGCCCGGGGCGGGTGACATCCGCTGGAAAGTCCGCAGGTCAGACCCTTGATCGCCCAACCTCGCTCCCAAACGGTAGGTGCCGTCCGGGTCTATGCTGCGCAGAGGAACGTGAACAGCCGCAGCGAACGGGATAGACGTAGGCGCATACTGGGGGGCCAATGACAAAACATGCTGCATCGAAGCGTCATCTGCCTACCAGCCCCTTCAAGGCTCCGGCCACACCAGCTCCCAAGCACTTCGCCGTGGGCGACCAGGTCACCCACGACATCTACGGCCTCGGCCGGGTGATCGGCATCGAGGAGGGAATCGCGGCGCTCGTGGATTTCGGCTCGGCGCAAATGCGGATCTTGAGCCCGTACGCCAAGATGACCAAGCTGTAGGGTCCGCCGTGCCCGGTCACGGCACGCCAGGCCCCTTCAGAAACCTGTAACGAAAGAGAGACCCTCTCATCGATCTCACGTCGCTGTTCTCCGCTCCGGAAGGGCAACCCCGCCGTTCCACCGCAGCGGCATTGCCGCTTCCGACGACAAACCCGTTCCAGGCCCCGGACTTCGGGAAGACGGGATCTTCCCGCTCGAGGGTGCACCGGGACCCGTTTCGGGCATGTGTGCGGCGCGCCCCAAGGCGGCTTAGCGCTGAGCCTTGGTCAGATCTTGTTGCCTGCGCGCAGCCAGGCGATGTAGTCGTCGGCGGCTCGTTCGGTGTCGTATTCGGCCTGGTAGCCGGTGTCTTCCTGGAGGCGGCTGATGTCCAGGACCATGGGCGGTGTGTCGCCTCCGGTGGGGAGGCCGACCTGGGCGTCGGGGGCCGCCTTTTTGATCGCTTCGGCGAGCTGGGCGTTGGTCGTGGCGCGGCCGGAGCCGACGTTGTACGTACGGTGGTTCAGCTTGTCCGCGAGCTGGAGGAGGGCGAGGGCGCGGCCGGTGTCCCGCACGTAGTTGAGGTCGATCCCGTCCTCGGCGAAGGCCGGGCGCACGAGGTGGGAGAGGTCCGGGGCGGTGCCGCGGGCGGCGGCGTGGATGAGGGCGGGGGCGGCGAAGAACGGGTCGGGGTGGCCGAGCGGGCCCCAGGTGCCCGAGATGCGTAGTTGACCATGTCCATGCCCGTGGTGTCGGCGAGGAAACCGTTGAGCAGTTCACCGACCTTCTTGAAGGTGGGGATCGAGACGGGCGCGTTCAAGGGCAACGGCGCGTCCTCGCGGAGCGGTCCGTCGTTCTGGACCCCGAAGTAGACGCCGATCGTGCTGGCGACGCCCAGCCGTCGCACGCCCCACTCCTGCGCCGCCTGCGCGATGTTCAACAGTCCGTCGAGCGACTGTCGCGTCGCCTCGACCGCCGCGTCGGGGGCCGGGGACCAGGGATAGGACGCTGCCAGGTGCACGATGCCCGTGATGTCGTGGCGGCGGCCGATCGCGAGCAGGGCGTCGCGGTCGGTGATGTCCGCCTGTTCCACCGCCACCCGCTCTCCGGCGAGTAGGGCCGGGAGTTCACGGGTCCGGCGCTGGGCCACGACGCAGTCTTCGCCCAGGTCGAGCAGGGCTCGCACGGTGTGGGCGCCGATGAAGCCGAGACCTCCGGTGACGAGGATCATCGCTTGTCCCTTCTGTTCTGTAGCGGTTCTGTTCTGTAGCGGTCTTGATCGCTGGAGGGCTCTCTTACTTGCTCTGCAGCTTCCCCAGCGCGCTGGGGTCGTCTTCCAGGGCGCTGACCGCCGTCTTCCAGCCGGTGTCCTCGGGGTGGAGGGCGCTGCGGAGGAAGGCCGTGCTGAGGTGCTGGATCAGAGCGACGCGCGCGGGGCTCTCGTCCGTCGTCTCGGCGACCTCGTACCCGGGGATGCCGCCGAGCGAGTGCTCCGCTCCGAAGAGCGTGAGCAGGGCCTTGTTTCCCGGGCTGTAGGTGTACGGGTCGGTGAACCAGTCGGGTCCGCGGGTGGACAGCTGGGACTGGTCGTTGTCCCCGGCGACGATGAGGGCCGGTGTGGTCATGGTGTCGAAGGACGGCCGCATGAAGGGGAGGTGTTCGACGGCGAACGGGGTCAGGTCGTCGCCCAGGCCGGTCAGGGCGAGCAGCACGCCCGCCTTGACGCGGGGGTCGGACATGTCCTCGCCGGGAACGCCGTCGGCGCCGAGGACGCGCGCGCCCAGCAGCGCGCTCGCACTCTGGGCTCCCCAGGAGTGGCCTGCCACGGCGATGCGTTCGCGGTCGAGGCGCCCGCCGAGGCCGGGGACGGAGGCTTCCAGAACGTCGAGTCCGTCCAGGACGCGCGTGAGGTCCTCGATACGGAAGCGCCACATCCGCGGCGTGCGGGGGTCTTCGGCGGGGATGCCGAGCGTCCGGGAGTCGAGGTGGGTGGGCTGGATGACCACGAAGCCGTGAGCGGCCCAGTAGTCCGCCAGGGGGGCGTAGCCGTTCATCGACCAGCCGAAGCCGTGCGAGAAGACGATGACGGGCAGATCGCCGCCGGTCGCGGGGGCGGACACGCGGACCTGGAGGTCCTCCCCGCGGCCCGGGGCGGGCAGGACGACCGGCTTCGCGGATACCACCGTGGTGGGCGCACCCTCGATCTGCTGCGCGTTCGTGGTGTTCGCGTCGGGCGTGGACGTGGGGATGGGCATGGGAGTGCCTTCCGTTCGGATTCTTCGCGCTGGTGGTTCGGGGGCCCGGGGTGGTCCGTGGCGCCGCGGGGCGGGCCGGGGAGGGAGCGAGGAGGGTTGGTCACACCCGGCCGCATCGACGCCGGGTATCGACGACCGCGTGTGCTGTTCGCTCCGGTGGAGCGTGCGAGGGCAGGGGACGGCCTGGTCGCCCGTCCCCCGGTCTGCCATCATGGCTGAACCGGAACGTTGCTCCGCTAACAATACGGAGCGATGTTCCGCTTTGCAAGGCCGGTCATGGAAGGAGTGCGAGTGCCGTGGTGAACGACAGCGGCCGGAGCGCGGGAAGCTCAGCCGGGTCCAAGCGCAAGGACGCCCGACGCAACCAGCAGACCCTGCTGGACGCGGCCGCCGCGGTCTTCGTCGCCTCGGGCGTGGAAGCACCGGTGCGCGACATCGCGGCCGAGGCCGGTGTCGGGATGGGCACGATCTACCGCCACTTCCCCACCCGGGCGGACCTCATCATCGCCGTCTACCGCCACCAGGTCGAAGCCTGCGCCGAGGCGGGCCCGGCCCTGCTGGCGACCAGCCCGACACCGCACGCCGCCCTCGAAGCGTGGGTCGAGCTGTTCGTCGACTTCCTGGTCACCAAGCACGGCCTGGCCGCCGCGATGCAGGCCGACAACGCCGGCTTCGAAACGCTGCACGCCTACTTCGTCGACCGTCTTCTCCCGGTGTGCACCCAGCTCCTCGACGCTGCCGTCGCCTCCGGTGAGATCCGCTCCGGCCTCAGCGCCATTCAGCTCATGCGCGGCATCGGAAACCTCTGCATCGGCGCCGAAAGCGATCCCGACTACGACGCCCGCCGGCTGGTCAAGCTCCTCGTCGCGGGACTACGCCAACCACGCTGACCGTGCCCCGGGTCCGTTCGATCCACTCGCCGATCCCTGGACGGCTCGGTCAGAGGGCAGGGCAGGGCTGGGGCCCGGCCGCCCGCGTCGGGGATGGGCTGCCCCGGCGTCGGTCATCGCCTTCAGGGGACGGGCTGCCTCGGCGTCCGTCATCACCTTCAGGGGACGGGCTGCCTCGGCGTCCGTCATCGCCTTCAGCCGTAGCGCGCCGCCAGCGCCAATGCCGTTGCCGCGATCCGTTCCCGCAGCTCAGGCGGGCTCACCACCTCCACATGCGCGCCCAGCCTGAGCAACTCGCCCTCCGCATGCGTCAGACTCTCGATCGGGATGAGCGCGCGGCGCCAGCCGCCAGTGTGCTCTTCCTCCCCCGCCTCGACGGCGTCGATCACCGCCGGCACCCCGATTTCCCGCAGCCGCTCGGCCCCGGCCGGGGAGATCCGGATCTCCGCCCGCCCCTGCCAGAGCGATTCCTGCAACTGCGCCGTGTGCGCCCGCCAGTACGATGCCAGGTCGAAGTCCGCGGGTGGCACGAACTCCTCGTCGAGTGGCCGGAGGTCCAGGATCTGGCTGATCCGGTAGGTGCGGGGGGTGTCGGCGCCGGCGTGCGCCACCACGTACCAGCGGCCCGCCTTGAGCACGATCCCGTACGGTTCGAGCCGCCGCTCCACGATCTCCGGGGCGTACCAGCGCCGGTAGCGCACGTGGACCGCCCGCCGCTGCCATACCGCGGCCGCGACCGCGGGCAGATGCGGGGCGTCGTCCGCCTCTCGGTACCACCCGGGCGCGTCGAGGTGAAACCGCTCGCGGATGCGTCGCGCTTGGCGCCGCAGCTCGGTCGGCAGGGCGGCCTCCAGTTTGAGTTCGGCCGCGGTCAGCACCGAGCCGAGCCCCAGATCGGCCGCGGGCCCCGGCAACCCGGCCAGGAACAATGCCTCGGCCTCATCGGCGGTGAGCCCGGTCAAGCGGGTGCGGTAGCCGTCGACGAGCGCGTAACCGCCGTCATGGCCCGGCTCTCCGTAGATCGGGACGCCGGCCGCGGTCAGCGATTCCACGTCCCGGTAGACCGTACGGACGGACACCTCGAGCTCCGTCGCGAGTTCGGCGGCGGTCATCCGGCCGCGGTTCTGCAGCAGGAGAAGGAGGGAGAGGAGTCTGCCGGCGCGCATGTCGGGGAAATCTACCCAGGTCCACTGACACTTGCTGTCAGTGGAGTGGGCCTAGCCTCCGGCGCATGGACAACAGCACCGGCTTCGGCTTCTTCACCGGCACGTACGACGTCGTCAACCGTCGGCGCAAGGACTTCCTCGACCCCACCGAGGGCGAAGACCGCTGGGAGGAGTTCCCGGGTCTCACGCGCGCCTCCGCGCACTTCGACGGGCGGGCCAACTTTGATGAGATCGAGTTTCCGACGAAGGGCTTCGCCGGACTGACCCTGCGGCTGTACGACCCCGCCGCCGACGCATGGTCCCAGTACTGGGCGAGCAAGCGCACCGGCACGCTCTTCCCGCCTGTGACCGGCCGTTTCGAGCCGGACGGCACAGGCGTCTTCCACGGTGACGACGAACACCTCGGACGCAGAGTGAAGGTCCGCTTCGTCTGGTCGGAGGTCACCGAGACCACCGCGCACTGGGAGCAGGCGTTCTCCGTCGACGAGGGGCGCACCTGGATCACCAACTGGCACATGCACATGACCCGTCGGGCGACCTGACAGGGTGTCCTGTCCCTGGGCTGCCCGCCACGTCGAAAAGGGGGATCTCCAGAAGGAGCTGTGCCCAGCGCTTCCCGGCCGGTCCTAGTTCAGTCCGGTGAGGAATTCACCGAACAGGCGGTTCGCCGCTTCGGACGCGTAGAGGCGGTCGAACTCCGCCCGGGCGATCTGGCGCCGGAACTCGCCCTGGTAGGAGGCGTCTCCGGAGTCGTGCATCAGGTCGGTGAACCACGCCGCGAATGCCTGGTAGTTCCACACGTGCCGCAGGCAGGTCGACGAGTAGGCGTCGAGCAGGCTCGCGTCCCGCTCCTCGACCTGGCGGATGACGGCCTTCGCGAACACGTCGGCGTCGTGGAGGGCCAGGTTCATTCCCTTCGCACTCATGGGCGGCACGATGTGGGCGGCGTCTCCGAGCAGATACAGCCGGCCATGGCTCATCGGGTCGTGGACCACGCTGCGCAGCGGCACCAGCTGCTTGCTGGAGATTTCGCCCCGCGTCTTCACGGGTTCGCCGAAGCGGGTCTCGATCTCTTCCCAGATGCGCTCGTCCGTCCACTCCGCGGTGGAACTGTCGAGCGGACACTGGAGGTAGAAGCGGCTCGCCTCGGGGCCGCGCGCGAACTGGCCTGCGAAGCCACGGGAATGGATCGCCATCATGGACTGGTGGTTGGCGGGAACCTCAGCCAGGACGGTCAGCCATGCGTACCCGTAGTCGTGCGCGTAGCGGGTGAGATGGCCGCTGGGGATGGTCGCCCGGCTGACACCGCGGTCGCCGTCGCAGCCGGCGATGAAGTCGCAGCTGACCGTCCGTGTCGTGCCGGTGCTGTCCCGGTAGCGCACGAGGGGCCGTTCGTCACCGGAAACGCTCTCCAGCGAGACGTCGTCGGCGTCGAACCGGAGGTCTCCGCCGTCGCTGACGAACACATCGATGAGGTGGCGAACGAGCACCTGCTGGGGGCAGAAGCGTCCGTCGCCGTCCCCGGCCAGGTACGTGTAGGGGCGTGTCTCGCCGTCGATCCGGAAGTTCAACACCGGTTCGAAGGGGACGCCGTCGAGCACCCTGTCCTCGAGTCCCCACTGCCTGAACATGCGTGCCGCGCGGTGGTCGATGACCCCGGCCCGCTGCCGCTGCTCGACGTACGTACGGCTGCGCTTTTCCAGGACGACGCAGTCGATCCCGCTGCGCAGCAGGAAGTTGCCGAGGGCGAGCCCGGCGACTCCCGATCCCACGATCACCACCGTGGTGTTTTCGTCCACTACGGACATGGCTGTACCCCTTCAATTTCGTGTGAGCGCGCCACGGAGCCGTTCCCCGGCCTGCACGGGCCGCGCCACGGCGCGCCGCGAGGGCATATCCTTAAGCGAAGTCGTCACTACGGATCATACGTAGTCTCTACTACGGATCGCAAGGAGGAATCGGCATGCGCCGAGACGGGGCCGCCAACAGGGAGCGCGTTCTGCTCGCCGCCGAGCAGGTGTTCGCCGCGAGCGGGGCTGCGGGTTCCACGGAGGAGATCGCCCGGCAGGCACAGGTCAGCATCGCCACGGTGTTCCGGCACTTCCCCACCAAGCAGGACCTGATCGAGGCCACCGCCGTGCGCTACCTCGAGAAGCTGACCGACGAGGCACGCCGGCTCGCCGATGACACGGACCCCGGCAGGGCGTTCGCGTCCTTGATGCGGACCCTCGTGTCGACCGGGGCCGTCAAGATGACCCTGCTGGATCTGCTGCCTCCGCACAGCGACGACGGCGACGGCCTGTCCCAGCCGGTCACCGCGGCAGTCGATGCCTTCCGCGGAGCCCTCAGGTCGGCGCTCGAACGCGCCCAGACCGCCGGGGCCGCCAGACCGGACGCCACCGCCGACGACGTATCGGTACTGCTGCGTGCCCTGGCCCATGTGGCGACCCCCGGCGAGGACGGTGGCGTCGAGCGGGCCGTGGGAATCGTCCTCGACGGCCTCGGCGTACCGCGCTGACGCGAGCTCGCCCACCGAGCGGCGCGGCCGGACGCCAGGGGCAGGGGGACGGGCAGCGGTCATGCGGGCAGATCGCGACGACGTGGTGCGCTGCACACGCGGGGCCAGCCGCTCCCCCGATGGAACGATTCCCACACACATCGGAGGTACGGGGCGGAAGGTCCCCTCAGATCCCCACGGGGAGGGACGCCCCGCCGTCGCCCTGCCATCCCCGCGCCGTCGCCCTGCCATCCCCGCGCCATCGCCCTGCCGGACAGGACGATTCATCATGCTCAGCTACGGGAGTCGGCGGGGTGTCCGCACCTCGGGCGAGGCGGCAAGTGCCTTACGTCACAAGGGAGTTGAGCAGGAAGGTTGGAGATCACGGCCCGGTCTCGGTCTTCTTCGGTTGGGCAACCGTTCAGCTTCCAGACAACTCTACTTTGGTGACCCTTCCGTTCCGGCCGCCGGGGGAGACAGGTGGCAGTCGGGGCTCCAGGGCGACCAATGCGTTACTGATGGAGGATTTGTGCGCAATAGAACCCGAGGTGTGGTGGGTGTGGCGGTCGGCGCCGTCGTCACCGCCGCTGTGGCCGCCGGGGCCGGCGCCGTCGTGTCGAACGGCGACGGGACCGACCAGAACCAGCCCTCCCCCAGGGCTGCCGCGGCAGGAAAGACCACGGGCGACTTCGACGGCGACGGCTATGCCGACCTCGGAGTGGGCGCGCCCGACGGCACCGTCTCCGGGAAGTCCAAGGCGGGCTACGTGGGCGTGACGTACGGGGCCCAGAGCGGCGTGGACACCGGTCGGCACGCCACGTTGTCGCAGGCCAGCGCGGGGGTGCCCGGCACCCCGGAGGCCGGGGATCACTTCGGCTCGGCCGTGGTGCGCGGTGACGTGGACGGGGACGGGTACACCGATCTGATCGTCGCCGCGAACTACGAGGCCATCGGCGACGTCAAGCGGGCCGGTTCCGTGACGGTCGTCTTCGGCTCGAAGGACGGCCTGTCCAGCGACGCCATCGCCTTCCACGCGCCGAAGGCCACCGCCTACGCGATGTTCGGCGACACCATGGCCGTGGGCGACTACAACCACGACGGCCGCGACGACATCGCCATCTCCGACGGCACCGAGGTCCAGATCGTCAGCGGCGCGGCGAACCTGCGCGAGACGGCCACCCCGAAGATGTCCAGCGTCACCCCGCCCGGCGGCGGAGCGGGCATCGAGCATCTGTCCTCGGGCGACATCAACGGGGACGGCTTCGCCGACCTGGTCACCGTCGCCTACCAGGACGACCCCGCCGACGAGGGCACGCTCGGCGTGCTGCCCGGTTCGTCCGGGGGGCTGAAGAGCGAGTCGCTGGGCGAGGACGTCGCGCTGCCGTTCGCCTCGTACCAGGCCGTGGTGGGTGACATCAACGGCGACGGCAAGGACGACGTCGTCACGGACACCGGCTTCGAGGACGGTCCGGACGACCAGCGCCTGCGGACGTACCCGGGCACCGCCCAGGGCCTCGACACCGCGAACCCGGTGGACTGGAAGGGCGCGGCGCAGAGCGGCACCGCCTCCCAGCTCACCGACATCAACGGTGACGGCAATGACGACCTCGTCGTCAGCGACACCGCCGCCGAGGCCCCCGGCGGTTACAACGACGCCGGCGCCATCACCGTGCTCAAGGGCACCAAGAACTGGCTGACCGACGCGGGGGCGCAGACGTTCTCCCTCGACACCGAGGGCGTTCCCGGCGAGATGGCGGGCAACGACAAGTTCGGTGACGCCGTCTCGGCGGCCGACTACAACGGCGACGGCAAGCCCGACCTGGCCATCGGGGTCCCGAACCGGACCGAGGGCGCGGGCGCGGTGGCGCTCCTGTACGCGGGCGCCGACGGGATCACCGCCGAAGGCTCCGCCCTCATCGGGCCGGGCGACCTCGGCTCCCCGGCAGCCGATGCCGCCTTCGGCACGGAGCTGTCCGGCCGCGCCACGAAGTAGCACCACATCACGTAGCACCACCGCACGTAGCACCACGCCGTTGTTGGTTCGATGGCCTGGCCCGACTCTTCCGAGCCGGGTCAGGCCATCGGCCGAACGCCACCGCCCCTCAGCCCGCGGCCTTGGCGATGATGCCCCGCATCTCCTCGCGGCCGAAGGCCCGCAGTGTCGTGGTGCGCACATTGCCCAGCGCGCCGAGCTGCAAGGACGCCGCGGTGGCGGTCTCGTCGTCGGGGGCCTCGATGATGCACACGAGGTCGTACGGCCCGTCCGTCCAGTAGGTGTCCACGAGCCTCGCCCCGAGCTTGTTCAGTGCCGCGGAGAAGTCCTCGGTGCGCTTCGTGGTGTCCTTGTAGGCACTGACTCCCTGCTCGGTCCAGTTCAGCAGCGTGATGTAGGTCGCCACGCCCCTCACCTCCCAGGAGAAGAACCCCCTGAGATCAATTCTGGGAGCGACGTCCTGACTCCGCACCCCTGACCCACGGAACGTGGTCGACGGCCACGGTCAAGTTTGCCGAACCGGCAACAGACATGGCCCGCGCCACCCAGGTCACGGCAGGATCGGACCGTCGGCCGCCACGCAGAGTGCGTGCCCGAGCGCCCCCGGGAGAGAACCATGCCGCAGCCACCCACGACCGACCTCACCCACCGTCTGGTGTCCTCCCCCGCCGGGCGGATCCACCTCGTGGAGCAGGGCACCGGCCCCCTGGTGCTGCTCGTCCACGGCTTCCCGGAGTCCTGGTACTCATGGCGCCACCAGCTGCCCGCGCTCGCCGCGGCCGGGTACCGGGTGGCCGCCATCGATGTGCGCGGATACGGGCGCTCGTCCAGGCCCGGGGCGGTGGACGCGTACCGGATGCGGGAGCTGGTGGCGGACAACGTCGCCGTGGTGGAGGCGCTCGGCGAGGAGTCCGCCGTGGTGATCGGCCACGACTGGGGCTCGCCCACCGCCGCCAACTCCGCCCTGCTGCGGCCGGATGTGTTCCGCGCGGTCGGGCTGCTGAGCGTGCCGTACGCCCCGCGCGGCGGCCCCAGGCCCAGTGAGGTCTTCGCCGGGATGGGCGGGGAGGAGGAGTTCTACGTCTCCTACTTCCAGGAGCCAGGCCGGGCCGAGACGGAGATCGAACCAGATGTACGCGGCTGGCTCGCGGGCATCTACGCCGCGCTGTCCGGCGACACCATGCCCGGCCCCGACCTGCCCGACCCGCACTTCCTCACGCGCGGCGCGACGCTGCGCGAGCGCTTCCCCGCCGGGCGGCTGCCCGCCTGGCTGAGCGAGCGGGACCTCGATGTCTACGCCGGTGAGTTCGAGCGCACCGGAATGAGCGGGGCGCTGAACCGCTACCGCAACATGGACCGGGACTGGGAGGACCTGGCCGAATTCGACGGTGCGCCCATCACCCAGCCGTCTCTCTTCATCGGCGGTGCCCTGGACGCCTCCACCACCTGGATGGGCGACGCGATCAAGGCATACCCGACCACGCTGCCCGGGCTCATCGGCTCGCACATCCTCGATGACTGCGGCCACTGGATCCAGCAGGAGCGCCCCGAGGAGATCAACCGGCTGCTGGTCGACTGGCTGAATTCCCTTCCCGCATAAGGCGTACGGCCCTCACGGCTCGGTAACAGCCTGTGCGCTCGTTGTGGATGACTTAAGCGTTCACGATGAAATCAACATAATTGTTGACGATTTTGCGGCCAGCGCCTTACGTTCTCGCATGCGCCACCATCCAGCAGGCAGCGCGGAGCGCGCCATGTGAGGAGATGTCCGTGAAGCGCAGAACCATGGTCAGGGGGCTTGCCGCGGCCGCCGCCGTACCGGCGGCGGCCGACGGGGGATTATTCGTAGCGCCGGCGGCGGGTGCGACGGGCTCGTCGGACCCGTTGGCCTTCGACAAGGGCGGCTACACGACCGAGACGAAGACCGTGTCCACGGACGACGGCGACAAGAAGGTGACGTACCGCCTCTGCAAGACCGGATCGTCTCCTCCGGCACCAGCGCCGGGGGAGACACGCCAACCCCGGCCGGGCGCGCCACGGGTGGCTCCGCGTCGGCACCAGCGACACCGACACCTCGCTCACGGTCGTCGGCAACCTCGCCGCCGGTCTGGAGTACCTTGGCGACGACGTCAACGCCCTGATGTATTGGGACGGCGGGCACGGGGCCAACCAGGACCCGGGTGACTTCATGCGGTGGATCGGTGAGGTGACGGGCTACCGCAGGTAGCGGCCCCGGATGCGCCCCCCGGGGGGCGCATCCCATTGGTGGGCGCGAGGGCGGCTAGGACCCGCGGCGGTCCTGCTGCCGTTGGAGGGCTCGGAAGTCGTCGAAGAAACCGTAGGTGTGGGCCGGTGGGCCGTCGTCGGGGTGCTCGACGGTGCGGTTGGCGTAGAGGCTGTTCAGGAGCCAGGGCTGTTTGTCCGGGCCGAAGTTCTCTGTCATGGCGGCGCCTTGGGTGACTCCGTACGTCGCCACGGCAAGGCGCCCCGTGTCACGGAAGTGGCCCACCTGGTCCCGCAGGAAGTGCTTGTTGCGCTCGAACCAGGGGCTCATGGCGAGGAAGTCGTGCCACTTCTGCTCCGGGAAGGGGTGCTCGATGGCGTCCCTGATCAGTTTCCACACCGGAGTGTTCGGCGGAAGGTGGTAGCGGCGCGCGAAACGGGTGGGGATCGTGTCGCTCAGGTGCTGCTTCCAGAGCTGTACCAGGGAGAACTCGGTGACGAGGAATTTCTGGTCGTCGCGGAGGCGGGGAAGGATGTAGTCGAGGTAGGGCTGTACCCGCTCCGGTGCGGCGACGTGGGGGTGGATGTCGACGCCCTCGATCTCCGGGGTGCGGCGCGCGAAGGACAGCCAGCGGTCGGTGGCCGCCGTCTGCTCGTCCGGTTTGTCGAGGTGGTTGAGCGCGCCCATGTAGAGGTGGGTCCGGCAGTGCGAGGGAAAGTGCTTCTTCCGGTACGCGATGATGTGCTCCGCGACCGTCTCGTAGAACGTGTTCATCGCGCCCGAGCTGCGGTCCTGCGGGAGGCTCTCGATGAACGGCTCGTTGCCGATGGCCAGGACGTCGACGGTGTCGAGGACGGTGTGCAGGACCCGGTCGACCCGGGCGAGTTCCGCGGTCATGGCCGAGCTGCCCGGTCGGGGGATCGCCCGGTGGTTGTACCGGAACTTCAGCGACAGGACCGTGCCGTAGCCCTGGTGGTGGGCGTCCAGGAGCTCCTTGATGGCGCGCTGCTGGGAGGCGTCGGCCGTGACCTCGGGCATGGGGACGAAGCCCCGGAGCCAGCTCGCGGAGAGGTCCCGCAATTCGGCGAAGGTCACGCTGTCGGGGTCCTCGTTGAAATTCGCTCCCAGCGCGCCGTCCGGACCCTCGGCCGGGCCGTCGGCGGGTGCTCTTTCCTCGGAGGCGTGGCCGACCTTGTCGGCGGGGCGTTGTTCGCCCTGTGTGCAGCCCGTGGCGATGAGAGCTGCCCCACCCATCAGAGCCAGCACACGCCGCCGTGCCAGCGGGTTCTTCCTCGTCTCCGTATCCGTATCCGTATCCAAGTGACGTTCCCTGTCCGTGCTGATTTCCCGGCCCGTACCGGCCGGACTGCCCGGGAGGATGCGTCGGCGAGGGCTGCCAGTTGCCCAGGGCACCCACATTTTTCGCGGAATCGGTCCCCCCGGGGGTGCCGTTGCCCGGTCAGTGGGTGATCTGGACGGTGACGGTGATGGCCCCTCTGTTGTCGTCGAGGCAGCTCCCGTCACGGTCGTTGATGCGGAGTTGGAGGACGCCCGGGCGGGTGGCCTGGAAGCGCCAGGCGCGGCCCACGACGTGGGGGTTTCGGGGATTCCCCGGGTAGCGGCCCAGGAGGGCACCGAAGGGGGCGTCGGAATTCACCTTGCAGTCCGTCCAGGCGAAGCGGAGGGCTTCGTCGTCGGCGCGGGTGTGGCCCACCGGGCCGACCAAGGGCAGATTGGCGGCGTCCACCGTCCAGGTGCCGGAGGTGTAGCGGACGCTCACCTCGTCGCCCTTGCGGACCGGGGTGGTCGTCGCGGACTGCCAGCCGCGTGCCGCGTCCACGGTCACCTTCGTCGTGCTGGTGCCGGGCTGAGGCGATGCGTCGTCGTCGCTGTCGCTGCCGGACGGGGGGCCGAAGGTGAAGAAGAGCGCGGTGGCGAGGCCCGCCACCGCGAGCGCGGCGCCCGCCGTCCACCACCATGTCCGGGCCCGGCCACGGGGCCGAGGGGGTGGCGGCCCGGCCGGGGCGACGAGCGTCGGTTCCCGGTCCAGGTCGGGGGTCCGGGCCGGGGACGAGATCAGCGTCGGGTCCCGGTCGGGGGTGGGGGTGCCGGTCACGGTGTGGGGCGCGCCTGCGGTGGGGGTCGCGCTCACCGTCGGGGGCGCGGTCATCGTGGGGGTGTCCGCCAGGTACGCGGAGGTGTCCGCGTCGCCGCCCGGCGTTGGTGCGGGCCCCGGAGCCGGTACGGGCCCCGCGGGCCCGGCCGGGGGCAGCGGGCCCGGGTCGTCCGCGCCGTCCGCGACGCGTTGCAGGGCGGCCCGGAGCGTGGCGGCGGAGGGGCGCTGGGCCGGGGACTTGTTCAACAGGGCCTGGACGATGGGCCGCAGAGGGCCGACCCGTTCCGGGATGACGGGATCCGCGAAGGTGACGGCGTGCAGCGCGGCGGCCCCGGTGGGGCGCTGGAAGGGCGGCACGCCGGAGGCCACCGCCGACAGGGTCGCGCCCAGCGACCACAGGTCGGACGCCGGGCCGGCCTCCTCCGCGGTCAGCCGCTCGGGCGCCATGTAGCCGATGGAGCCGAGGAGTTCGCCGGTCGTGGTGAGCGACTCGTCGTCTTCCAGGGCGGCGATGCCGAAGTCGGTGAGGACGGCGCTGCCGTCCCCGCGCAGCAGGACGTTGGCGGGCTTGATGTCGCGGTGCAGCGCCCCGGCGGCGTGCACGGCCTCCAGCGCGCCGAGCAGTTGCAGCCCGAGGGCGGCGGTGTGGCGGGGCGCGAGGGGGCCGGTGTCGGCGATCCGGCGGGCCAGGGAGGGGCCGTCGATCAGCTCCATCACGATCCAGAGCCGGTCGTCGTGTTCGACCAGGTCATGGACGCCCACGACGTGGGGGTGGCGCAGCCGGGCGACGGTCCGCGCCTCCCGCTGGGCCCGGCGCAGCCGTCGGTGGTGCTCGTGGTGGTCGCTCGCGACGTGCAGCTCCTTGGCAGCGACCTCGCGCGCCAGCATCTGGTCGTACGCGCGCCAGACCGTGCCCATGCCGCCGCGTCCGAGCCGGTCGCCCAGCTGGTAGCGGCCGGCGATCAGCCGCATGTCGTCCCCGCCCGATGTCACCCGATCTCTCCTGCTCTCACGCCCGGTGAGCATAGTCGGAAGTGTTCGAACACAATTGATCTCAACTGATTCGACAGTCAGTCGATAGCGCAACGCCCGGGTGAAATTCCCTATGATTTAAGGAGGAAACAGGCGTTCAGCATCCACATTCATTGCGCTTATCTCAACGCGTCCGTACGGTGTCGGCCATGCGGCAACAGTTCGAGGTGGCGGAACGCGTGCGCGAGGTGATCGGCAAAGCCGGTTGTACCCAGCGCGAATTCGCCCGGCGGGTCGTGATGGACCCGTCCAAGCTCTCGCGTTCGCTCAGCGGGAGCCGGCGCTTCACCGTGGGCGAACTGGCGCGGATCGCCGACGCCGGGAACGTGGACGCCGGATGGCTGCTCGGCACCACGGCGACCGGCGGTGCCGCCGACGCGCCGCGGCCGCCCGCCCCGGCCGCGCTCCCCGACAGCGGGCGGCCGCTGCAGATCGTGCGGGAGACGGTGCGGCTCATCGCCGAGCGCGGCTTCCACGCCGTACGCGTCGCCGACATCGCCGCCGCCTGCGACACCAGCACCGCCACCATCCACTACCACTTCCCGGGCCGCGCCGAGCTGCTCGAAGCCGCCGTGCGCTGGTGCATGGACGAGGACACCGCGCGCCGCGCCGCCCGGACCGCCACGGCCGACGACGCGCGCGAGGAGCTGCGGCAGCTGATCGCGCTGCAGGCGCCGTACACCGAGCGGCAGCGGCAGCAGTGGCTGGTGTGGATGGACCTGTGGGCCGAGGCCGCGCGGTCCACGGCCATCGGGCGGCTGCACGCCGACTTCTACCAGCAGTGGCGGCAGACCGTCGCCGAGGTGATCCGGCGCGGGATCGAGCAGGGGGTCTTCCGCGCCGTGGACCCGGAGTTCAGCGCGCTGCGCCTGACCGCGCTGATCGACGGACTCGCCATTCAGGTGCTGGCCACCGCGCCCGGAGAGGGCGGCACGACCGCCGAGGCCATGGGCCTCGCCTGCAACGCGTACGTGGACTCCGAATTGACCGTACGCACGACCACACGACCGGCCGCACGACCGACCCAACGGCGCTCCGGCGCCGATGAGGCCGGGCCGCCCGATCAGCCCGGACCGTAGGACGGCCGACCGGCGCGGACCGTAGCTCCGCGCCGTTTCGCACCGTAAGAGAGGGAGAGAAGCCCATGCCCATGAACGACAGCGTCATCATCACCTGTGCCCTGACCGGCGCCGGTGACACTGTGGGCCGCAGCCCCCATGTCCCCGTCACCCCCGAGCAGATAGCCCGCTCCGCCGTCGAGGCCGCGGAGGCCGGGGCGGCCGTGGTCCATATCCACGTACGCGACCCCGAGACCGGCGCGCCCGCCCGCGATCCGCGGCTCTATCGCGAGGTCGTGGAGCGGGTCAAGGAGACCGGCACCGACGTCGTCATCAACCTCACCGCGGGCATGGGCGGCGACCTGGTCATCGACCCGGAGAATCCGCTCACCCACCTCCCCGGCACCGACCTGGTCAGCGGCCTGGACCGGCTCCCCCACGTCGAGGATCTGCTCCCCGACATCTGCACCCTGGACTGCGGCTCGCTCAACTTCGGCGACGGCAGCAACCTCTACGTCTCCACCCCCGACATGCTGCGCACCGGCGCCAAGCGCATCCAGGAGCTGGGCGTCCGCCCCGAGCTGGAGATCTTCGACACCGGGCAGCTGTGGTTCGCCAAGCAGCTCCTGGCCGAGGGTCTGCTGGACGACCCGACCGTCTTCCAGCTCTGCATGGGCATCCCGTGGGGCGCTCCGGCCGAGCCGGGCGTGCTCCAGGCCATGGTCAACATGCTGCCCGAGGGCGCCCAGTGGGCCAGCTTCGCGCTGGGCCGCATGCAGATGCCGTGGGTGGCGCAGTCCATCCTGCTCGGCGGCAACGTACGGGTCGGGCTGGAGGACAACCTCTACCTCAGCCGGGGCGTCAAGGCCACCAACGGCCAGCTCGTCGAGCGTGCGGTCCAGATCACCGAACTGCTGGGCGCGAACGTCGCCACACCGGACGAGGCCCGGCAGCGGCTCGGCCTCAAGCCCCGCGCGTAATCCCCCACCAGCTCCTCATCTCTCTTCCTCCCCTCACACCCTTAGGACCGCCATGCCCTCATCCCCCTGCGCCCCCGAAGAGGTACGCCGCGTCGCCTGCGTCGGCGCCGGAGTCATCGGCGGCGGCTGGGTCGCCCACTTCCTGGGCCGCGGCTACGACGTCACCGCCTGGGACCCGGCCCCCGACGCCGAGGAGAAGCTGCGCCGTCTCGTGGACGCCGCCTGGCCCGCCCTGACCCAGATCGGCCTCGCCGACGGCGCCTCCCCCGACCGGCTGACCGTCGCCGCGACCGTCGAGGAGGCCGTGGCCGACGCGCAGTTCGTCCAGGAGAGCGCCCCCGAGAAGCTGGAGCTCAAGCGGTCGCTGCTGGCCCAGCTGGACGCGGCGGCCCCGCCCGGGGTCGTCATCGCCTCCTCCACCTCCGGCTATCCGATGACCGATATGCAGACCGAGGCCGCCGACCCCGGCCGCCTCGTCGTCGGCCACCCCTTCAACCCGCCGTATCTCATACCGCTGGTGGAGGTCGTCGGCGGGGAGAGGACCGACGCCGCGGCGGTCGAGTGGGCCTCCCGCTTCTACAAGGTGGCCGGCAAGTCCGTCATCACCATGGAGCGCGAGCTGCCCGGCTTCATCGCCAACCGGCTCCAGGAGGCGCTGTGGCGGGAGGCGCTGCACATGGTCGCAGGCGGTGAGGCCACGGTGAAGGAGATCGACGACTCGATCACCGAGGGGCCCGGGCTGCGGTGGGCGTTCATGGGTCCCTGCCTCACGTTCGCCCTGGCGGGCGGCGAAGGAGGCATGGGACATATGCTCGACCACTTCGGACCCTCGTTGAAGTCTCCGTGGACCCGTCTCGAGGCGCCTGAGCTGGACGACACGCTGCGTGCGGCCATGGTCGACGGCTGTGACGAGGCGGCGGGCAGCCGTACCATCGCGCAGCTCGTCGCGGAGCGGGACCAGGGCGTCATCGACGTCCTGCGGGCGACTGGCCGACTGCCGCGGCAGCGCGCCGAGGGGACGGATGCCATCACACATACCCCCAGCACCATGGGAGACGAGAAGTGAGCACCACGCTCCCCGACTACCGGCAGACCGTACGTCCCGAGTGGATCGACTACAACGGCCATATGAGCGAGGCGTTCTACGTCCTCGTCTTCGGCCACAGCACCGACGAGATGATGGTGGAGACCGGCCTGGACTCCGCCTACCGCGCCAAGACCGGCTGCTCCCTCTACACCGTGGAGTCGCACATCCGGTATCTGAACGAGGTCGAGGAGGGCGCCGAACTCACCATCCGTACGCGCGTCATCGGCGTGGACGAGAAGAAGGTGCGGTTCACCCACGAAATGCATGTGGGCGAACCGGTCGGCGCCCCCGTGGCCACCACCGAGCTGCTCGCGCTCCACATCGACCAGAACGAGAGCCACTCGTCCCCCTTCCCCGAGGAGATACGGGAGCGGCTGACGGACCTGCTGGAGAACGCCCCCGAGTGGGCGGGCCGGGCGATCGGCCCGGTTCCGGCCGAGGCGGGTTGAACGACCGCCGTCCCTCCTGAACGCCCCGGCCCCGGCATCTGTCCGGGGGCCGGGGCGTTCGCCGTTCCGGATGAGGATCGGGTGAGGTTGAATGGCGGTGGAGGCGGTGGCGAAAACGCCGAGGGACGCGGGTGCGAGGAGTGACGACGCCATGGCGGACACCGGAGCGGACGCCGGGCCCGACGGCAACGGGAACGGGAACGTGAACGGCAACGGGAACGGCGAGGGTGGTCGGCGCGTCGAGCTGAGCGAGGTGCCCGAGACCTCGCTGTGGAACCTCTATATGCGGGCCGCCGAGGCCCGCCGGGCGCGGACCGTGCTCGACGACCCCAAGGCTGTGGAGCTGGTCGACCGCATCGACTACCCCTTCGAGGAGACCTTCGGCGCGCCCACCCCGCTGCTGGCCCAGGGCCACGCGCTGCGGGTCCGCACCTTCGACACCGCCGTACGGGCCTTCCTCGACGAGCATCCGGACGGCACGGTCGTCACGCTCGCCGAGGGCCTCGAGACGCAGTTCTGGCGGGTGGACAACGGTCGGGCGCGCTGGCTATGCGTGGAGCTGCCGGAGACCGCGGAGGTGCGGCGGGCGCTGCTGCCGGACGAGGAGCGGCGGCGCACCCTCGCCCGCTCGGCGCTCGACCTGTCCTGGCGGGACGAGGTCGATCCGGCGCACGGGGTGCTGATCACCGCGCAGGGGCTGCTGATGTATCTGCGGCCGACCGAGGTGAAGGACCTGATAGCGGGGTGCGCCGAGCGGTTCCGGGGCGGGGCGCTGGTCTTCGACGCGGTGCCGCGCTGGTTCAGCGCCCGGGCGACGCGCGGCGAGATGCGCACCGCGCAGGGCTATCGCACACCGCCCATGCCGTGGGGGATGGACGCGGGCGAGCTGCCGAAGGTGCGGACGGCCCATCCGGCGATCACGGACGTACGCGAGGTGCCGGCGCCGCGCGGGCGCGGCTTCTACTACGGGGCGGTGGCGCCCCTGATGCGCCGGCTGCCCGCGGTGCGGAACCTGCGGCCGACGATGACGGCGATCGCGCGCTTCTCGTAACGCTCGCGCTCCACTGGTCAACCCGCCACTTCGCCGAGGACCGTCGCGAGGCGTCGGAGCAGCGAGGGCCAGCCGCGGCCCATCCCCTCGATTGCCGTCCTGCCCATCGGGGTGTCGAGGTCGAATCCGGCGTGCTCGAGGAAGAGCCGGGTGCCGTTGCCCTCCGGTTCGAGGCGCCAGGTGATGGTGGTGTCGAGAGTGGTCTGGGCGAAGCGGTAGCTCAGCAGCCGCTCGGGCTCGACCTCGATCACCTCACAGGGCTGCTCCCCCCACTTCCCCATGTCCAGCGTGAACCGGTGGCCGACCTCCGCCCGCACGTCGCCCGCGGCCCACCACTGTGCGTGCAGCCGCGGATCGGTGAGGGCCTTCCACACGGTGGCCGGGGGTGGGGCAGGAACTGGTCGCAGTGGATGGCATCGGGCTCGGTCATGGGTTCTCCTCGTCGAGGACGTCGCGCAGCGTGCGGAGCCGGGCGCGCCAGTAGTGCTCGAAGGGATGCAGCCACTGCTGCACCTCGGCGAGCGGATCCGGCTCCAGGTGGTAGTACCGCTGCCGTCCCCGCGGCTCCTCCCGTACGAGCCGGGCCTGCCGGAGCACCTGGAGATGTTCCGAGATCGCCGGTCTGCTCAGCTCGAACTCGCCCGCGAGGTCGTTGACGGCGCGGGGGCCGTCCCGGAGGCAGTCGAGCAGCTTGCGGCGCACGGGGTTGGCGAGCGCGCTGAAGACGTCTGTGGGCACACCCCGGAGATTACGTCGGAGATTCCCGACGCGTCAACATTTCCCGACGCGTCGGCCCTCCGTGACACGGCGGCGAGAATGGACGGGTGAGACGCCCGATGGACACCTCCGGCCCGATACGGCCCCGGCTGCCGTCCCCCGTGTGGGACGTGGCCGACCCATGGCTCGCCGAGCGGGGCGTGGAGCTGCGGCTGAAGCGGGACGATCTCATCCATCCGCTGGTGCCGGGCAACAAGTGGCGCAAGCTCACCCCGAATCTGCGCGCGGCCGTCGAGCAGGGTCACACCCGGCTGCTCACCTTCGGCGGGGCGTACTCCAACCACATCCGCGCGGTGGCGGCGGCGGGCGCCGCGTACGGCCTGGCGACGGTCGGGGTCATCCGGGGCGACGAGCTGGCGGGCGCGCCGCGCAACTGGTCGCTGGCACGGGCCGAGGAGCACGGCATGGAGCTGGCCTTCGTCAGCCGCTCCGCCTACCGCGAGACGCTGCGCGGCCTGAGCGAGGACGACCCGGGCACGCTGCGGGTGCTGGAGGAACGGTGGGGGCGCGCCCACGTCCTCCCGGAGGGCGGTACGAACGTCCTGGCGGCGGGCGGGGCCGCGGAGCTCGTCGCGGAGCTGCCCGACCTCGGCTCCCGCGATGTGGTGTGCTGCGCCGTCGGCACGGGCGGCACCCTCGCCGGTATCGCCACCGCCCTCCCGGCCGGTGCGCGGGCGGTGGGGTTCGCCGTCCTGAAGGGGGCGGACGGCTATCTGGAGGGCGAGGTGGCCGAGCTGCACCGGCGCGGATGGGGGCGGACATTCGGCAACTGGCGGATCGAGCACGGCTGTCACGGCGGTGGGTACGGGCGCGTTCCGGTGGAGTTGGAGGCGTTCGCGGCCCGGTTCGAGGAGCGGCAGGGGGTGCGGGTGGAGCGGCGGTATGTGGCGAAGATGCTGTGGGGTGTGTACGGGCTGGTGGAGCGGGGCGAACTGACCCCGGGCAGCCGGGTGACGGCGGTCGTCACCGGGCCGCCGGATCCGGAGCCGGGACGCGCCGCGCGCGACGTCAGTCGGGGATGCGGAGGCGCATGACCCTCGTCGCCGCGTGGCGGACCGTGCCTTCCTGGCGGACCTCGACCGTCAGGTCCGGGGTGATCGGGCGGTAGGCGATCTCGGCGCCGACCCGGTCCAGGGCGGTGGGGAGTTCGGCGGGCGGGGGCTGCAGGTCGGGCAGATCGCGCAGGGCCGTGCTGAGCTGGGCCCGGACGGCCGTGGCGAGCGGGGCGGAGATCACGGGCGCGTCGTCGCCGGGGAGCACCAGCGCCAGGGCGCGCGGGCGGAGCCGGGGGCCGACGACGCCCACGACGACGGCGTCACGCGTCTCCGAGTGGCGCACCTTCCGCCAGTGGCGGCCCGGCCGGTAGGGCTGGTCCAGCTCCTTGACGACCAGACCCTCGATACCGATCTCCAGAAGCGACTCGTACCAGGTGGCGGCGAGCTGCGGATCGGTCGTCATCGGCACGGCCTGGAGCGGTGGGCCGAGGGGTTCGAGGAGCGCCATCAGCCTGGCCCGGCGCTGTTCGTACGGAAGCGGCCGCAGATCCTCCTCGCCGATCGCGAGCAGGTCGAAGGCGGCGTAGGAGGCGGGCAGTTCCCGGGCGAGCCTCCCCGCCCGGGACTCGGACGCGGCGAAGGCGCGCTTCTGGACGGCGGCGAAGTCCGTACGGTTGCCCGACCACACCACCACCTCGCCGTCGAGGACCGTGCCGGGCGGCAGCGGCCGCGCGGCGGCCTCCAGGTCGGGGAAGGCGCGGGTGATGATGCGGCCGGAGCGGGCCTGCATCCTTACGGTGTCCGCCAGCCGGAAGATCAGCAGCCGATGGCCGTCGAACTTGGGCTCGTAGGCCAGCCGCCGTCCGGGCGGGGCGGTCGGCAGGGTGGGGACGACGCGGGCCAGCGCCACGTCCACGGGCGGCTGAAGGGGCGGCTCAGCGGACGACGTCATCGGTCGACCGCGCCTTCGTCGTCGGCGTCCTCTTCTCCGTCGCTTTCACGGGCACCGCCCTCGCCCGTCGGCAGCGGGCGCGCCTGCCCGGGGTCCAGCAGCGGGGCCAGCAGATCCCCGTGGTGTTCGAGCCGCGCGGGGATGTCGTCGATCAGGAAGGACAGCGCCGCCGGGGCCTGGCACTCCTCGACCTCCTCCCAGGTGACGGGCGTGGAGACGGCCGGTTCGGGGACGGCGCGGGGGGTGTAGGGGGCGGCGGTGGTCTTCGCGGCCGCGTTTTGGCTGAAGTCCACGTAGACCTTCCCCGGGCGCAGGGCGCGGGTCATCTTGCGGATGACCAGGTCCGGCATGGCGTTCGCGGCCTCCAGGGCCAGCCGTCTGGCGTAGGCGGTGACCTGGCGGGAGGGGGTCGGCTCCACCGGCACCAGCAGATGCAGCCCCTTGGAGCCACTGGTCTTCGCGTACGCCGTAAGGCCGTCGGCGGCCAGCCGCTCGCGCAGCCATACGGCGACGACGCGGCAGTCCACGATCGTGGCGGGCGGCCCGGGGTCGAGGTCGAAGACGAGCCGGTCGGCGATGCCCACGCCCTGGTCGATCCGCCACATCGGGGCGTGGAGCTCCACCACGAGGTTGGCCGCCCACATCAGCGAGGGCAGGTCCTGGATCAGCACCTGCTCCGCGGTCTCCCCCTTATGGCGGGTGACCTCGGCCGTCGTCACCCACGAAGGCGTGCCCGGAGGCGGGTTCTTGGTGAAGAACTTCTGGCCGTCGGGGCCGTCCGGGTAACGGAGGAACGCCAGCGGCCGCCCGTGCAGATGGCCGAGGAGCGCGTCCGCGGCCGACGCCAGGTAGTGCAGCAGCTCGCCCTTTGTGGTGCCGGTGGCCGGATGGATGACCTTGTCGAGGTTCCTGAGCGTGATCCGCCGCCCCTCCACCTCCGCGATCGGGGACATACGATAAGAATCTCACGAAAGGGATCAAGCATGCGATCTATCTGGAATGGGAACATTTCCTTCGGCCTGGTGAGCATTCCGATCAAGATCTATCCGGCCACCGAGGACCACTCGATCTCGTTCCGGCAGATCCACACCCGCGACGGCGGCCGCATCCGCTACCGCAAGGTCTGCGAGCTCGAGGACAGTCCGGTCGAGTCGAGCGAGATCGGGCGGGCGTACGAGGACGCGGACGGCGCGCTGGTCCCGATCACCGACGACGACCTCGCGGCCCTTCCGCTGCCCACCACCCACACCCTGGAGATCGAGGCGTTCATCTCCGCCGCCGAGATCGACCCCCTGCAGATGGGCGACGCCTATTACCTGGGCACCACCGGCGCCGCCGGGGCCAAGCCGTACACCCTGCTGCGCGAGGCGCTCAAGCGCAGCGAGAAGGTCGCCATCGCCAAATACGCCCACCGTGGCCGCGAGCGGCTGGGGATGCTCCGCGTCGTGGGCGACACCATCGCACTGCACCGGCTGCTCTGGCCGGACGAGGTGCGCGAGCCCGCTGGGGTGGCCCCAAGGAGAAGGTGACCGTCAAGCCGGCCGAACTGGACCTCGCCGACACCCTGATGGAGACGCTCGGCGAGGTGGATCTGAACGATCTGCACGACGAGTACCACGAGGCGCTGGAGGAGCTGGTGGCGGCGAAGGTGTCCGGCGCCACGCCCATCGCCGAGCCCGGTGAGCGGCCCGCGGGCGCGCAGGTGGTCGACCTGATGGCGGCGCTGAAGGAGAGCGTCCGCAGCGCCAAGGAGGCCCGGGGCGAGGAGGGCGGCGAGGCTGGGGAGGGCGGGGAGGCCGCGGAGGGCGAGGCCGGGGAAGAGGAGGAAGGGGCGGAGGCGACGGTCCATGAGCTGCGCGGCCGTAAGAAGGCACCGGCGAAGAAGGCCGCGGCGAAGAAGGCCCCCGCGGGCGAGAAGAAGACGGCGGCGAAGAGGAGCGGGACGAAGGCGGCCAAGGCCGCCAAGTCGGCGGAGGAGCCTGCGGGGAAGGCTGCCGGGCGGAAGCAGACGGGCACGAAGAAGGCCGCGGCCAAGAAGACCACCGCGAAGAAGCAGACGGGCAGGCGCGGCACGCGGACCGCCTCCTGAGGCGGCCCTGGCACCGGCGAGCGCGCACCGCCCGCGCGCCTGCGGCGGTCCTTCCCCTACCCGCCCCTTCCCGAACCATGGGGCTCCGCCCCTGGGCCCCGGACGCCCTTCGGGCGTGTCCTCAAGCGCCGGACGGGCTGAAATCAGCCCGTCCGGCGCTTGAGCAGCGGGGTCCGGGACACCGGAGCCGCAATCAGCCCCTCCGGCGCTTGAGGAACGGGGTCCGGGACACCGGAGCCGAAATCAGCCCCTCCGGCGCTTGAGGAGCGGGGTCCGGGGCGGAGCCCCGGTTGTGGGAAGGGGCGGGTAGGGGAAGGCCCGCCGCAGGCGCAACCCCGGTCAGCGGAAGTCGGCCACGTGGTCCTCGACCCACTGCGCGAACGTACGCCCGGGACGCCCCGTGATGCGCTCCACCTCCGGCGAGACCGTCTGCGGCCGGTCCACCAACTCCGCGAAGACACGCAGCAGCGAGTCCGCCATCTCCGGCGTGAGGAAGTCGCCGACCATCCGCTCCCGCGCCGCCTCGGGCGGGATCTCCTCGTACCGCAGCGGCCGCCCGACGACCTCACCGATGATGCGCACCTGATCGGCGAAGCTCAGCGACTCGGGTCCGGTCAGCTCGGGCGTCTGGCCGGCCAGGTCGTCGGCGAGCAGCGCACGGGCGGCGACCGCGCCCATGTCGGCCTCGTGGATGGCGGCCATCTGCGCCCCGGCGTACGGCCCGTACACCACGTCCCCGGCCTTGATCTGGTCCACCCACTGCAGGGAGTTCGCGGCGAAGCCGCCCGGGCGGAGGAACGTCCACTCCAGCCCCGTGGCCTCGACCTCGTCCTCCAGCGCACGGTGGCGGACGCCGATCGGGTTGGTGTGCGGATCGAGGTCCTGCAGGACGGAGGACGAGGAGAGCATCACGATCCGCCGTACGCCGCTCTCCTTGGCCCGCTCGAGGATCTTCTCGGACCCGACCTGCCAGACCACCGCGGGGTTGAGGAACAGCGCCGTGGCGCCGTCCAGGGGCATCTCCTCGGTGCGGGCCGCCCGCACGCCCTGCGGCAGCCGGGCCGCCTCGGGGTCGCGGGTGAGCGCGAGCACCTCCGCGCCCGCGTCGGCCAGCTCCTTCACCACATAACCGCCGACGTTTCCGGTGGCTCCGGTCACCACGAACATGATGAATCTCCTCGCGTGTCCTGCGATGGGTACATAACCGCAGCCAGGTTCATCCAAACGGATGACAATGTCAAACGATTAGATGAGAACCTGTCGGGGACCCCCGGCTAGCCTGTCCGGGCCGAGGAAGAGGAGATGACGACCATGCAGGGGACGCCCAAGAGGCCCCGTCGCGCCCCCACCCCCGAGGAGCGCAAGCAGTGCCCGGAGCGCTCCCGGCGGCTGCTGATGGAGGCGGCCAGGGACGTGTTCTCCGAGAAGGGGTTCGCGGGCGCCCGCGTCCAGGACATCGCGGACCGGGCGGGCCTCAACAAGCAGCTGATCGCCTACTACTTCGGCGGCAAGGAGGGCCTTTACCAGGAGCTCACCCGCGAGTGGCTGGCGCGCGAGGCGACCTTCAACGACCCCGCGGTCCCCTTCGAGGAGCTGATCGTCCGCTACCTCCGGGAGGCGTTCGACGACCCCCGCGCCATCCGGCTGGCCGTCTGGCGCGGGCTGACCGGCGAGGAGACGGCGGACGAGCATCCCGAGGACCTGTCCGACATACGGCGTCGGCAGGCGGCGGGCGAGCTGGCGGACGACCTCGACCCGGCCGCCGTGCTGCTGATGTGCTACGCCGTGGTCTCCGCACCCGCCACGATGCCGCACGCCGTCCGCCAGATCTTCGGCATCGATCCGGGCTCGCAGGAATTCCAGGAGCGGTGGGAGGAGCAGCTGCGCCGCATCGTCCGCCACCTGGCGGCGTGAGACCCCGCCCTACTCCACCACCCCGTCGATCTGGAACGTCTGCACCGACTTCTCGGCGAACGGAACGCTCAGCCGCCTGCCGTCCAGCGCCGTGTCCCGGCGTGCGGTGTACAGATCGCCGGTGCCCGAGGTGTGGGTGGACCAGCGCGGCACCAGCCCGCCGGCGCCCCCGGTGACCTGGCCGAAGCGGGACAGGTCGAAGGTCAGCGTCTGCGCGGCGCCGGGGTTGACGGCGACGAGCACGAGCCGCCGCGCGGCCGGGTCGTACGCGGCGACGGCGTGGTCCGAGCCGGTGTCCAGGATCCGCATCCCGGGGCGGATATGCCGGGTGAACTGGGCGAGCACGTAGTACTTGGTCTGCACGGCGCCGGGCTGGGCCGAGTCCGGGTCGTAGTGGATCAGCGCCCAGCCGGCGCTGGGGTCCATGACCTGCCAGTAACACCACGCGGTGGGGTGCAGCCAGCGGAAGTCCAGGCAGAGGTTGGTGGCGAGGGTCAGCCCGGTGCCGTCCTTATCGCCGGTCTCGGAGTTCCAGAGCTTCTTACCGGCGGCACGCACATCCGTGTACAGCAGATCGCGGCGGCCGCCCGAGCCCTGGTAGCCGTGGACGTTGACCTGGTCGACCAGGGCGCGGGTGGCCGTGTCGAAGGACCCCCAGGTGGTGCGGGCCAGGTCGTAACTGGTCTCGTCCGACGCCGAGATCCGGGTGCCGGCCAGCCCGCGCGCGTCGAGCTCGGCGCGGAGGTGGCCGAGGACGGTCCGCTGGACCGCCGCGTCGATATGGCAGCCCTCCTGCGTGCCGTCGGCCTTCCACCACGCGGAGGACGGCTCGTTGAACGCCTCGACGGTGGCGAAGCGGACGCCCCAGTGGTCCTGGGCGTAGCGGGCGGTGGCGGCGAGATAGAGCGCGAACTGGCGGTAGTTCCAGGACTGGAGATTGTTGCCGCCGTCCGCCGCGCCGGACGGGTTGTGGTTGAGACACATCCACCACATGGGCGAGTTGGAGAACAGCTCGCTGACGGCGCCGCGTTGGACGGCCTTGACCAGCGCCGCCCGCTGGACCGCGTCGGCGTTCCAGTGCCAGGCCGAGGAGGCGGGGTCCTCGCTGTTCCAGTCGTGCCAGTAGCCCTCGATCTGCTTGAACCGGGGGATGCTGGGCGAGGCCACCATGGACTCGCCGGCCACGCTGGTCCAAGAGCAGCCGCCGAGGTTGTAGCGGGCGATGTTCAGCCCGAGGCCGGGCAGCGATCCGCCGCCGTAGGCCACGGCCTTGGAGGTGAAGAAGAGATCGGCGAAGTCGTCCCGCTGCCCGAAGAGATTGGCCCACCAGGCGAGCGAGGTGCCCCAGCCCTCCCAGGCCCCGTGGTCGCCGCCCGGGTCGACGCCGATGGTCTCGTCGGCCCAGGCGGTGCCGGTCGTGAGCGCGGCGCCGAGCACAGTGGTGCCCGCCGCCGTCAGAAGCGTTCTGCGCCGCATCGTCCGTCCCCTCCGCCGCACCGGCCCCCGTCGCTTACGAAGCGTCGGGGCAGCGGCGGGCGTTGTCGAGAGGCGTGACAGCGCTTTCCACGAACGGACGGGCGAGCGGATGACGGCCCGGCGCGGTGACGGGCCGTCGGTAATTCGGTTGCCTCCGTCCGCCCTCGTGTCCACGATGTCCGGGACCTCACCACTACGAGCAGGAGCACAGGAGCAACAGATGCGCCGATTCCTCGGAACGACTCAGCGCCCCTACCGGACGACCGTCTTCGAGGACTTCAGCATCCATGCCCAGCTCTCCACGGGTCTCTCGGACCCTCAACATCGGCGTGCTCGCCCATGTCGACGCCGGTAAGACCAGCCTCACCGAGCGGCTGCTCTACGACGCCGGGGTGATCGACCGGCTCGGCAGCGTCGACGCCGGGGACACCCAGACCGATACCGGCGAGATCGAGCGGCAGCGCGGTATCACCGTGCGGACCGCGGTCGCGTCCCTCACCGCCGGGGACACCCAGCTCAACCTGATCGACACCCCCGGCCACTCCGACTTCATCGCCGAGGTCGAACGCGCCCTCGGGGTGCTCGACGGCGCGGTGCTCGTGCTGTCCGCCGTCGAAGGCGTCCAGGCGCAGACCCGGGTGCTGATGAAGACGCTGCGGCGGCTGCGGCTTCCGGTGCTGCTCTTCATCAACAAGATCGACCGTGCGGGCGCCCGCGACGCGGGGCTGCTCGCCGACATCCGGCGCACCCTGGCGCCGCATCTCCTCCCCCTGACGGCGGTACGGGAGCCGGGCACGCGGAACGCGTACGTCCGCTCGCGCTCCCTCGACGATCCGGGGATGCGCACCGAGGCGGCCGAGGTGCTGGCCGAGCTCGATGACGCGATGCTCGCGCGGGTCGTGGACGGTCCGCTCCCCTCGGCCGAGGAGGTGTGGGCCGCGCTGGCGGCCCGTACGGCGGAGGGGCTGGTGCATCCGGTCTTCTTCGGCTCGGCGCTCAGCGGTCAGGGCGTCGGGGCGCTGGTCGAGGGGGTCGCGCGGCTGGTGCCGCCCGGGCCGGGCGGGGCGGGCGGGGCAGAGCCGCGGGGCACGGTCTTCGCCGTGGAGCGCGGCGGTGGCGGCGCCCGGGGTGGCGACGGCCGGACCGGCGGAGGCGGCCGGTCCGGAGGAAGCGGCCGCTCCGGAGGAAGCGGTGCCCGGGGCGGCCGTACGGCGTATCTGCGGCTGTTCTCCGGTGAGGTGGCGTTGCGGCAGCGGGTGACGCTGCACCGCCGCGAGCCCGGCGGCGCCCTGACCGAGCACACCGGGCAGATCACCGCGCTGGAGATCGTCGGCGCGGCGGGGGCCGCGCGGGGGCCGCTGACCGTCGGGAACATCGCGCGGATCAAGGGGCTGCCCGGGGTCCGGGTCGGCGACCGGCTCGGACCCGTCCGCGACGTCCCGTCGGACCGGCCGCACTTCGCCGCGCCCACCCTCCAGACCCTCGTCCACGCCCGCGAGCCCGGCGCCACCGCCGCGTCCCGGCTGCACACCGCGCTGCTCGACCTGGCCGACCAGGATCCGCTGATCCACGCGCGGGCGATGCCGGGCGGGGCCACCTCGGTGCTGCTGTACGGCGAGGTGCAGAAGGAGATCATCGCGGCCACGCTGGTCCAGGACTACGGCGTCGAGGCGGAGTTCGAACCGAGCCGTCCCGTGCTCGTCGAACGCCCCTCGGGGGTCGGCGAGGCCGGTCGTGAGATCGCCCGTTCCGGCCACACCGGGCCGTGGGCCACCGTCGGGCTGCGCGTCGAGCCCACCGCGCGCGGCGCCGGGGTGGTCTTCGGCTACGAGACCGAACTGGGCGCGCTGCCCCGCGCGTTCCACCACGCGATCGAGGAGACCGTGTACGACACGCTGTTCCACGGCCCCCGGGGGCGCTCGGTGACGGACTGCCGGGTCGTCCTCGTCCGCTCCGGGTTCCTCGGCCCGGTGAGCACCGCGGCGGACTTCCGCGACGTCACCCCGGTGGTGCTCGAGGAGGCGCTGGAGCGGGCGGGGTGGCGGGTGTACGAGCCGTACCACGCCTTCGAGCTGGAGCTCCCGCCCGAGACGCTCGCCGCGGTCACCGCCCAACTCGCCGCCGCCGAGGCGGACATCGGCGAGAGCGTGGACGGTGCCACGGGATGGCTGCTCCGGGGCGAGATCCCGGTCCGCCGGGTGCACGGTTTCGAGCATGTCCTGCCCCGGCTGACGCACGGCGAGGGGGTGTGGTGGTCCCGGCCGTGCGCCGACCGGCCGCTGCGCGCCGGGGCGGCGCGCGAACCGCACGCCTAGGCGCGGCTAGATTCCGGGCGCCCCCACCCGGGTGTAGACGAGGCTGTTGCTGGTGCCGCCGGGCGTGGTGACCCGCACATTCACCGGACCGGCGGCCCCGGACGGGGCGATGGCGGTCACCCAGGTGTCCGAGACGACGGTGAAGGAGGTGGGCGTGGTGTCGAACAGCACCGTGCTGGTCGTGGTGAGACCGCTGCCGAAGAGCGTGACGGTGGTCCCGGTGTTGAGCGGCCCCTGGGTCGGCGACAGGCTGGTGAGGACGGGAACGGCGACATAGGTGTACGGGACGCCGTTGCTGGTGCCGCCGGGCGTCGCCGCCGTGATCTGCACGGTGCCGCTGCCCGGCGGCGCCACCGCCGAGATCTGCGTGGCCGACACCACCGTGAACGACAGGGCGGGCGTCGAACCGAAGCGCACCGCCGTCGCACCGAGGAGATTGGTGCCGGTGAGGGTCACGATGTTGTCGCCGGAGACGGGGCCCAGGGCGGGTGCGGCGCCGGTGAGGGTGGGGACGCCGACGTAGAAGTACGTCACCCCGTTGCTGGTCCCGCCCGGCCCGGTCACCGTGATCTGCACCGGCCCGGTGGCCCCCGGCGGAGCGACCGCGGTGATCTGGGTGGCCGAGACGACGGTGAACGACGTGGCGGGCGTGGAGCCGAAGGTGACGCCGGTGACGCCCGTAAGGGCGCTACCGGTAAGCGTCACGGTGTTGCCGCCACCGACGGGCCCCTGGCCCGGGGACACGGAGGTGAGCACGGGCACGGGCGCCGACACATAGCTGTACGCCGCGCCACTGCCCGTTCCGCCCGGGCCCGTCACCGTGACCTGCACGGTCCCACTGCCCGGCGGCGCCACCGCCGAGATCTGCGTGTCGGAGACGACCGTGAACGAGGCGGACGTCGAACCAAAACGCACCGCCGTCGCACCCGTAAAGCCGCTCCCCGTCAACGTGACCGTATTGCCCCAGCCGCCGGACCCTGCCCCGGAGACACCCCCGACACCACCGGCACCGCCACATAGCTGTACGCCAGCCCATTGCTCGTCCCACCCGGCCCCGTCACCGTGACCTGCACAGTCCCACTGCCCGGCGGCGCCACCGCCGAGATCTGCGTGGCGGAGACGACCGTGAACGACGTGGCATTGGCGGCCCCGAACCGTACCGCCGTCGCGCCGAGAAGGTTGGTGCCGGTCAGGGTGACGACCGTGCCGCCGGAGGCGGGGCCCGTCGTGGGGGAGATCCCGGTGAGAGCGGGGGCGCCGGCGTAGCTGTACGCCACCCCGTTGCTGGTGCCGCCCTGCGTGGTGACCGTGATCTGCACGGTGCCGTTCCCCGGCGGCGCCACCGCCGTGATCTGCGTCGCGGAGACGACGGTGAACGTGGCCAGGATCGGGCCGAAGCGGACCGCCGACGGCTGGATGAAGTTGCTCCCGGTCAGGGTGACCAGGGTCCCGCCGCCGGGAGAACCGGCGGCGGGAGCGACGGAACTGATCACAGGAGGGGACGCCACGGCCGTCGAGGGACCGGTGCCTGTACCTGTGGCTTGAGGGGTACTCAAGGTGGATCTCCTTCTGGCGAGTCGTCCCACGGGTGATCAGATGCCGGGGCCGGCCACGTACTGGAACGGGGTCGCGGCGGTGACGCTGCCCGCCAGGTTGGTGACCGCGATGTCGGCGGGGCCGGGCTGTCCGTCCGCGGTGGGCGGCGAGACCGCGGACAGGCTGGTGTCGCTGATGACGTTGAACGACGCCGCGACACCGCCGAAGGTCACCGACTGGGTGGTGGACAGGTTGGTGCCGGTGATGGTCACCGCGGTGCCGCCGGAGGGCGGGCCCGAGGTGGGCGTGAAGCCGGTGACCGTCGGCGTGTCCACATAGGTGTAGGAGAAGCCGTTGTTGCTGCCGCCCGCGGTGGTGACGCTCACCCCGACCGCCCCGGCCGCGGCACCGGCCGGTACGACCGCGGTGATCTGGCTGTCGGAGACGATGGTCGGCGTCGCGGCGGTGCCGCCGAAGTTCACGGCGGTGGCGGTGGACAGTCCGGTGCCGTTGATGGTGACGGTGTTGCCGCCGGCGAGCGGCCCGGCGCTGGTGCTCAACGCGGACTTGAAAGGTGCGCCGATGTAGTAGAAGTTCAGCGGATTGCTGGTGCCGCCCGGCGTGGTCACGGTCACCGGCACGACCCCGTTGCCGGAGGGCGTGGTGACCGTCACGCTGGTGGCGTTGTTGGCCGTGATGGTGGCCAGTTTGCCGCCGAAGCGCACGGCCGTGGCACCGGCGAGGTTGGTGCCGGTGATGACGACGGTCTGTCCGCCGGCGGACGATCCCTGACTGGGTGAGATGGGCATGGCGCAGTTCCTCCTGAGGTGAGGTGAGCTGAAGTGCGGGGCGTTCAGGTGGACGGGACCGGGCGGGCTGGACCCGCTCGCGCTCACGGAAATCCGGTGCGCGACCGCGGGCGTTGGGGCACCCGCCCGGTCCTCCTCGCGGTACGCCTGGCGCCCGGCTCCGGCGAGGACGCGGCGCCCCCAGCGCCGAAAGACAACGGCGGGGGTTCCACCGCACACTTTCAGTAATCCATCCGACGTAGCCCGCCACAAGAAGGGTGACGCCACGTCACCCGAATGGCCGGGCGTGCGGGATGGGCCGGGCCGGGCACCGCACGCGCCCGGCCTGCCATCCCGCTCCGCGCCGTCCCGGCACGCCCCTTTCCGGGCCCGGTCCCACCCCTCACCCGTTCCCGTGACCCATCGGACGGACGGGTCACTTCCGTACCTCCCGGGCGTATGCTCTTGCCACATGGGGGCGGAAATGGGCATTACCGCCGATGAGACCTCCAGCGGGGGCACTTGGCGGGTAAGGATCCGGAGTTCGGCCGGTGGCGTCCTGGGCGCCGGAATCCTTCTGGGCAGCGAGACGGTGCTGACGTGCGCCCATGTGATCCCCGACGACGGGCTCCCGGTGCCCGCCACCGAGGTGCTGGTCGACCTGGTCGAGGTGCCCGACGCCGCACCGGTCCCCGCGCGCGTCGCCGACGGCTGCTGGGTGCCCCAGCGCTCCGACGGATGCGGCGATGTGGCGCTGCTGCGGCTGAGCCGGCCGCAGCCCGCCAAGCACGCCGCGCCGCTCTACCGGCTGCCGCCGGTGCTCGGCCGCCCGGTGTGGATGGGCGGCTTCCCCAAGGGGCTCGACAACGGCCACTATCTGCGCGCGAAGACCGCCGGGCGGGTCGGCCCCCGGGCGGAGTGGGTGGGGCTCGACCCCAAGTCGCCCCGGGATGTGGTCCGTAAGGGCTTCAGCGGCGCCGGGGTGGAGGACGAGGCGACCCGGCATGTGATCGGCATGGTCGTCAGCCGGTACGACGACCCCGTCGGCGTCCCCTCCGCCAAGCGCCTCAGCGTCTCCTACATGATCCCGGTGGAGACGATCGTGCGCCATCTGCCGGTGGTCCACCGCTGGTTACGGGGCGACCCCGGGGTGGACCGGCCGCTGGTCTCCCAGTTGACCACCGGCGTCCAGGACATCGGCTTCGCCCAGCGGCTCGCCGTATGGCTGCGCCGGGAGCCCCTCACCGGACGCCCGGACATCGCGGACGTGGAGACCGTGGTCATCGAGGACGACGACCACGCGCGGTACGAGGCGCTCAGCCGCGCCATCACGCTCGCCGACCGCGAGTTGTCGGGCGGCGGCCCGGACGAGGCGGTCTCCGCCGCGCCGCACGGCACCGTACCGCCGCTGGGCAGTGTGGACCTGGCCATCGACGTCACCGGGCGCACCGACACCGAGGTCGCGCTGCGGGTCGCGGACCGGATGGATCTGCGCTCGCCCGGCGACACCTCCCCGCTCAGCCGGGTCCGGGCCAACGCGGTGCCGCTCACCATCGTGGCCGTCGGCGTGGACCGCGCCCGCGATCCGGAGGCGCTGGTCGGCTTCATGAAGCTGCTCGCCGACCGGGGCGGCCGGCTGATGCTGGTCTTCCGCGATCCCCACTCGCGCGGACTGCGCCTGGCCGAGCGGCTGTTCCGACCCGAGGCGGCGCGGATCGACGGCTGGCTGGACGAGCTCGCCGGGCGGGTGGCCCTCGCCGCCGACCGCGAGCACGAGGCGGCCGAGCGCGGGGCGCGCCGCTCGTCCCTGTCGGACGCCGAGGACGCGACGGCCTTACGGATCAATTTGACCCGGCTGCGCTCCGACCCCGAGCTGCGCTCCCATCGCATCGTGGCCAAGCTGGCCGCGTTCGAGCACACGGTCCGGACGGTCGCCGAGCGGGCCGAGGAGACACTGCGGGTGATCGAGGCCCAGCAGCCCGCGGTCCAGGAGCTGAAGTGGCAGTTGGTGTCGTACACGGCGATGCTCGGGAGCAAGGCCGAATCCGAGCGGGCGGAGCTGATTCCGCTGCACCGCGCCGCGGTGCGGCTGCTGGCCACGGTGCCCTGTGATCTACCGGAAGCCCGCCGCGCCGTCGACCGGTTCGTGGCCGCCGTGCACACACCGCCGGAGGCGGAGGCGCCATGACGGACGGCAATCATCCGAACGGCGGTCGTCCGGACCGCAGTCGTACGGGCGGCAATCGTACGGGCGGCAATCGTCCGGACAGCGATGGCCCGGACAGCGATCGTCCGCACTGCAATCGCCCGGACTGCCGCGGCGAGGGCCTGGGCCGGATCAACGCCCGGGGGTTCTGTACGGAGTGCGGCCGCAGGGCCCTGCCCACCGCACCCGAGCCCACTCCCCCACCCACCCAGACGCGTACTCCCCCGCCCGCCCAGGCGCGCACTCCCCCACCCGCCCGGCCCGGCGAAGCCCTGACGTCCGAGTCCACCGCGACCACGGCCCGCGCCCGCCGCCGCGATGTGGCGCGGAAGTTCACCGTAAGGCCGGCGGGAGAGGATCCGCTGGCCCTGCCCCGGGTCGAACTGCCCTCGCTGCGCGATCTGGTGATGGACGATCCGCATCCCCCCTCACGCGGCCAGACCTGCGGCTGGGAGGGGTGCGAGGAGATCGTGGGCGCGCCCTACGGCGGGCAGCCCGCGCTCTCCAGGGGCTACTGCCCGCGCTGCCGCCATCCGTTCGACTTCGCCCCGCGGCTGAGCCCCGGGGACCTGCTGGGCGATCAGTACCGGGTGATCGGCTGCGTGGGGTACGGCGGGCTCGGCTGGGTCTATCTCGCCGAGGACACCCAGCTGGACGACCAGCCCGTGGCCATCAAGGGCCTGATCAACAACGAGGACGAGGCGGCCCTGCGGACGGCGGTCGAGGAGCGCCGCTATCTGACCATGCTCGACCACCCCGGCATCGTCCGGATCATCAACTACGTCACCCAGCCCGACCCCGGGACGGCGCGCTGGCGGGCTACATCGTGATGGAGTTCGTCGGTGGGATGACCCTCGCCCAGATCAAGGACCACATCGCGGACGCGGTGAGGCCCTACGACGGGCCGCGGCTGTACGAGCACATCCTGGCCTACGGCTGTCTGGTGCTGCGGGCGGTGGGCTATCTGCACGGCGAGAAGCTGCTGTACTGCGATCTCAAGCCGAGCAACGTGATGCACTACGAGGACCGGGTCAAGGTGATCGACCTCGGTGCGGTGCGGCGGGTGGGCCAGCGGGACGGCGGGTCGCCCGTGATCACCGAGGCGTTCGCCGCCCCCGAGGTGCTGACCCGGGGCGCCTCGGCCCTCACCGAGCGCCATGACCTCTTCGGGGTCGGCCGAACGCTCGAAGAGCTCTCCGACAAGGCCACCCGCCAGGCCCAGCGGCCGCCGGGCCTGGGCGCCGAGTCCTACCGCCGGGTGCTGGCCCGCGCCACCGCGCCCGACCCGGAGCGGCGATTTGGATCGGCCGCGGAGATGTCCGAGCAGTTGTGGGGCGTGCTGCGGGAGATCCACTCGCTGCGGCTGAGCCGGGAGCAGCCGCAGCCGTCCACGCTCTTCGCCCCCACCTCGGCGCTGCTGGACTCCTCGCTGGGCCGGATCCCGGACCTGGAGCGCTGGCTGGACGGGGAGCCGCGCCCGCTGCTGGCGTCCGGGTTGCCCCGCCCGAGCAGGTGCCGTCCGGGCTGCCGGTGCCCTTCCCGGACGCGGCGGATCCCGGCGCGGCGCTGCTGGGCGTGCCGACCGACAGCGGGCCCCGGCGGCTGATCGAGCAGTTGCACGCCTTCCCCCGCCCCTCCGCCGAGATCCGGCTGCGCACCTGCCGCGCCTATCTGGAGCTGGGCGAACAGGAGGCGGCGGCGCAGGAGTTGGCCATCGCCGTGGAGCTGATCGGCTCGGCCGCCCCGTACGACTGGCGGCTGTCCTGGCACCGCGCCCTGCTGCGGCTGGCGGACGGCGCGGTGGCCGACGCCCAGCGGGAGTTCGACGAGGTCTACAGCGCTCTGCCCGGGGAGTACGCCCCCAAGCTGGCGCTGGGCTACTGCGCCGAGCACCTGGGCGACCACGAGGCCGCCAAGCGGTTCTACGAGGCGGTGTGGCAGCGCAACCGCTCACAGGGCAGCGCCGCGTTCGGGCTGGCCCGGCTCCGGCTCGCGGCGGGCGACCGGGGCGGCGCGGTGGACATCCTCGGCGGGGTGCCGAAGGTCTCCCGCCACTACGACGCCGCGCGGATCGCCATCGTGCGGGTGCTGTCGGGGCGACTGGGGCACCCCGACGCCCTGCCGACGGCCGAGGATCTGGCGGAGGTGCGCACCCGGCTGCCGCGGCTGTATCTGGACGAGGGACGGGAGTCCGGCCCGGCCCGCGACCGGCTGACCGCGGAGTCGCTGGAGGTGACGCTGGACTGGGCGGAGCGGCAGTCCGGTGCCGGGGAGCGGATGGGTGAGCCCGCTGGGCACGCCCGTTCCCGGCGCTGGGTGCGGAGGGGGCGTGCCGCCGCGGCGGCTGAAGCGCCCCGGAGGGGAACCGAACCCCCGTCGCTGGTGTATGGAGAGTGGGAGGACGAAAGCGCGCTGCGCGCCGAATTGGAGCTGACCCTGCGCCGGCTGGCCCGGCAGGCGGACAGCCCCGAGGCGCTCGGTGCGCTGATCGACCACGCGAACGCCATCAGGCCCGTGACCCGCGTCTGACGTCTGACAGGGGGATCAGATGAACGAGGACCGCAGAGAGCGACAACACGCCCCGGGCCCGGAGGGCGCGGACGGGGGCCCGGCCCTCACCCTGCGGGTGCATCAGAACAAGTACCTCCCCGCCTCCGCGGGCCGCACGGAGATGCATGCCATCGTCAGCGTGCGGGCCCGCGGCCTGGGCCCGGCGGCGGCCCGTACCGCCGCTTCGGAGGTCATCGTCATCGACTGCTCGATGTCGATGAGCTGGCCGCCGACGAAGATCGCGGCGGCGCGGCGGGCCACCGCCACCGCGGTCGGCATACTCCGCGACGGCACTCGTTTCGCGATCGTCGAGGGAACCGAACAGGCCCAGGTCGTCTATCCGTTCACCGGCGGCATGGCGGTCGCGGGGCCCGACACGAAGGCCGCCGCCGCCCGGGTCGCGGCCCGGCTGCCCGCGGTCGGCGGCACCGCGATCGGCTCCTGGCTGGATCTCGCCCGCCGGCTCCATCTGCGGCAGCCCGCCGCGATCCAGCACACCCTGCTGCTCACCGACGGCCGTAATGAACACGACCCGCCCGGCTATCTGGACAAGGTGCTGGACGCCTGCGCCCCGCATTTCACCTGTGACGCGCGCGGGATCGGCGACGGCTGGGACGCCGCCGAGCTGAAGCGGATCGCGCGCCGGCTGCACGGCAGGGCCGATGCGGTCCTGGAGGACGCCGCGCTGGCCGCCGAGTTCGAGGAGATGGTCTCCGCCTCGATGGCCAAGGCGCTGGCCGGGGTGCGGATCCGGATCCGCACCCGGGCGGGCAGCCGGGTCGGCTTCGTCAAGCAGGTGCACCCCACCCGGGTGGACGTGACCGACGAGGGCGTCCGCCCCGATGAGCGCACCTGGGAGTGGACCACCAAGGCGTGGGGCGACGAGACCCGCGAGTACCAGGTGTCCGTGCTCGCCGATCCGCGGGGCGATCCGACGGGCGAGGACGTCGAGCTGGCCACCGTGGAGCTGGCGGTGGAGGGCGACACCGCGATGCCGCCGCCCGAGCCGGAGTCCCTGCTGGTCCAGTGGACGGACGATGTGCTGCTGTCGTCCCGGATCGACCCCCGGCTGGCCCACTACGACGCCGACTCCGAGCTGGGCCACGCCATCACCGCGGGCTGCGACGCCTACGAGGCGGGTGACCGGGAGCGGGCCCGCCGCCAGTGGGGGCGCGCCGTCCAGCTCGCCCATCAGCTCGGCAGCGAGAAGATGCTGACCCGGCTGAGCGGGCTGGTCCACATCGTCGACGCCGCCACCGGCGAGGTGCGGATCCGCGAGCCCATCCGGCCGCTGGACCTCAACTCGGCGATCATCGTGTCGGAGGAGAGCGTCCACTTCGTGGGGGTGGAGCGCCCGAGGGCCGCCGCGCCGCCCGCCGCGGATGTCATCTGCCCGGCCTGTGGGCGCCGGTCGCCCGCCACCGCCGAGTTCTGCCAGCAGTGCGACACTCCGCTGGGCACCGAACCGGGCGACACACCGCTGGGCGCCGAACCCGGCGGCGCGACATGAGCGGCACCCGCGCCTTCCTGGTCCGCCGGCTGATCGCCCTGCTCGTGGTCACGGCGGTCGCCGTGACCACGCTGCTGGCCGCGTACTACGGCGTCAGCCGCAACTCCGCGGCGGTGACCGACCGGTCCACCCCGGCGATCCTGCAGGTCGCCGCCTCCATCGACGCGCTGAACGCCTCCTACGACGACGCGAAGCGCAGCATCTCGAGCCCCACCGCGGAGTTCGAGGGGCTCAGCGAGGAGTACCGCAACCAGCTCTCGACGGCCAAGCAGAGCCTGGCCCAGGTGTCCAAGAGCACCATCGGGGGCGAGTCGGCGCGCGGGTCGCTGCGCACCACCGCGGCGCTGGTGACGTCCTACGGCGACACCGTCGAGCAGGCGTATGCGAACCGCGACAACCCGACGCTCCGGGATGCCTATCTGGGGTACGCCGACTCGATACTGCGGCATGGCCACAGCGGCATCCTCGACCGCCTGAAGGCGGTGCAGAAGCGGCAGTTCGACGTGTTGGACGACCAGACCTCCTTCGGCTGGCTGCTGACGTTCGCCTGGTGGCTGCTGGTGCCCGGGCTGTTCCTCACGCTGGCGGCGCTGCTGGTGCACACCCAGCGCTTCCTGCGGCACCGCTTCCGCCGGCTGGTCAATCCCTGGCTGGCGGCGGCGACCGCGCTGCTCATCGCGCTGCTGCCGCTGGCCGCCTTCACGTATCAGACCCAGGACCGGCTGGAGTCGGCCGGGGCCAGCCTGACCCAACCGGGCATCGGGCACACCGGCGGCCCCACCGCCAGAAAGGTGGCGAGGACGATGCGGAACGCGCACTGGCAGGCCGGTGCGGTCGGCTGGATACCCGTGGGCGGCGCCGTGCTGGCCGCGCTGATCCTGGTCGGTCTGCAGCCGCGTATCGACGAGTACCGGTTCCAGTCCCGATGAGCGCGGCGAAGCGGTCCGGTCAGGCCACGGCCACGGTCCTCGGGCTGTGGATGGTGCTGCTGTGTGTCGTGGGCGCCGGCGATACGAGCGGCTGGCAGTCGCGCGGCAGCGTCAGCGTGCTCGCGTCCTGGACCGGCGCCGAGGGCGAGGCGTTCCGGCACCTGCTGGACACGTTCACCCGGCACACCGGCATCCATGTCGACTACCAGGGCACCACCGCGCTGCGCGAGGTGCTGTCCTCGGAGGTCGGCTCGGGAACGCCACCCGATATCGCCGTGCTGCCCAGCTCGGGCGAGCTGGCCGCCTACGCCCGCCAGCGCCAGCTGACCCCGCTGGACGGAGTGCTCCCGAGCCAGGAGCGCAAGGCGTACGGGCAGCTGTGGACGCCCCGGCTGAGCGCCGACGGGCCGGTCTACGGCATCGCGGTCAAGGCCGATCTGAAGAGCATCGTGTGGTACGACCACGACCGCCGCCGGGACACGCTGCCCGACCTCGCCGCCGACGGCCGCCAGTGGTGCGTCGGCATGGGCGACGACGCCACCTCCGGCTGGCCCGGCACCGACTGGATCGAGGATCTGCTGCTCCAGCAGCAGGGCAGATCCGTCTACCAGGACTGGGCCACCGGCGGGCTGCCGTGGACGGACCCGCGGGTGAAGCGGGCCTGGGAGAGCTGGGGGTCGCTCTTCGGCAGGGACACCGCGCGCACCGCGCTGACCACCGACTTCCGCGAGGCCGGGAGCAAGCTGTTCAACGCGGACCCGCCGTGTGCACTGGAGCACCAGGGGTCGTTCATCCGCAGCGGCTACCCCCGACCGGACAAGGCGGACTTCACCTTCTCCCGCAGCCTGCTCCCCGATGCCGACCGCGGCTCCACCGCCCGGGAGGTGTCGGGGGACTTCGCCGCGATGTTCCGTGACACCCCGCAGGCACAGAAGCTGATGCGCTATCTGGTGTCGGCCGACGCCCAGCGGACCTGGGGCCGGCAGACCGCCACCAAGAGCACCCACCCGTTCTTCGCCAACCCTGGCGTTCCGCTCGACGCCCAGGGCGACGACAAGGTGGACCGGAAGATCGCGGAGACCCTCCGGGACTCGGCCTCACTGTGCCTGGACGCCTCCGACGCCATGCCCACCCGGATGCGGCTCGCCTTCCAGCGCGCCGCACTGACCTACCTCAGCGACACCACCAGGCCACCGGACGGGCTGCTGCGCAGCCTGGAGAAGGTGCGCCAGAGCCTGCGCCGCGCCCCCGACCAGCCCTGGCTGTCGACGGTCTGCGGCTGAGCGGGCTCACGGCACCATCTCGTCCGGACAGGGCGTGCCCCGCGGCAGCTGGTACTTGCCCGTTATCCGGTAGACACCGGCCCGGGGGGCGTGCAGCACCGTCCACTCGTCCTCCGGCTGGCCCTCCTCACCGCCCTCGGTCTGCTTGGTGAGGCAGCCCTCGCGGTTGACCGGCAGCTGGTCGTCCTCCCCCTTCGGGGCCCGGACGCTGTGCCCGTCGTTGTCCACCAGACCCAGCCACGGCGAGTACGGGATGCGGATGAGCACCGGGCCCTTGGAGCGGACCGACAGCACCAGCTGGTCGGCGCCCGCGCGCTGCACGGTGGCGGGCGGGTCGGCGATCTGCGTCGGGTCCTTGACCTCGTACAGCTTCCAGTTGGCGTCCGACCAGACCTGGCGCAGATACGGCAGCTCGGTGCCGAGCAGCTTGGCCTCCTGCTCCGCCGCGGTGTCCGGGTCGTCCGCGGGCAGCACCACATAGTGCACCGCCCAGCGCTTGAGCCATTCGTGGTAGCTGGCCGGGGTCAGGGTGTCCTCGCCGTAGAAGATCGGGTTCCGGTCGAGGTCGCGCTGGCGGTTCCAGCCGCGCGCCAGATTGACGTACGGGGCGAGCGCGGAGGACTCGCGGTGGCTGCGCACCGGAACCACCTCGACCCGGCCCCGGTCGGCCTTCTCCCGCTTGAGCCGGTCGACCAGCGGCGCCAGCTCACGGGCCCAGGACGCCGAGGGGGTCGTGTGGATGACGTCGTCGGCGGTCTTGACCCCCTGCCACACCGTGACGGTCGCGAGCGCCAGCACCAGGACGGTCCAGCGGCGGCCCGCGGGCGTGGAGCGCAGCTCGGCGCGCGGCGGCTTGCGCAGGGCGGGCAGCACGGCGATCAGCACCACCCCGCCGAAGATCATGCCGAGGCGGGAGATATTGGTGCCGATCTGGGAGGGAATCACCCAGGTGAGCACCACCCCGAAGCAGTAGAGCCCGGCCCCGACCCGCACCGTCGACCAGGTGCGCGGCACGCACATCAGCACGGCGGCGCCGGTGATGAACGGCAGGATCACCGACCCGATGCCCATCGGCTGCTCACCGGAGAACGGGAACAGCCACGCCGACAGGCCGACCACCAGCGCGGGCGTGATCCCCAGCGCGTACGCGGCGGGCCGCCGCTTGGTCAGCCACAGACCGGCGGCTACGACGCCCACGAACAGGCCGGCCACCGGGCTGGACATGGTCGACAGAGCGGCCAGCAGGGCGGCCAGTATGAATCGACCGGTTTTGTGGTGCCAGTGCCGGGACCGCCACCTGCGCGGCCAGGCGAAGATCACGGCCACCGCCGCGAGCCCGAACATCGCGCCGAGCCCAAAGGTCACCCGGCCCGAGATGGCGTTGCAGGTCAGCGCGAACGCGCCGTAGAGGGCGGGCCACAACGGCCGCCGTACGGCACGGCTGCGCACCAGCAGCAGCGCGAGCAGCCCGGCGGACAGCGTCCCCGCGATCACCATCGTCGAGCGGACGCCGAGGACCGCCATCAGATAGGGCGAGATGACGCTGTACGAGACCGGGTGCATCCCGCCGTACCAGGCCAGGTTGTACGCCGAGTCCGGATGCTGGAGGGCGAACTCCGCCCAGGCGTCCTGCGCGGCGAGGTCACCGCCGCTGTTCGCCAGCAGCGCCACCCACAGCAGATGCAGCAGCGCGGCGGCGGCCAGCGAGGCGCACACAGGATGGCGCAGGGCCGTCCGGGCGCGCTGGAGCAACCCGCCGGAAGCGGCCCGGCCGCTCTCACGCTCCGCCTCGGCCGGGCCCGTCGGCTCGTCCGGCCAGCGCTGCGTGGGTACGCGTATTCGTGCGGCGGTGCTCTCCTCCGAGCCCCCGCTTTCATCGGCCCGTGTCGGATCCACGGTGGTCACTGCGGCTCTCCCCGTCTTCCCCCGAGGTCTGCCCCATCGTCCTCAACCCCGCACCGGATCGCTCCGGTTCGCATGCGGCGGGTCCAGGCCGGGGACCCACCGACGCTAGCACGCGCCGGCGGCCCCGAACCGCGTCGGGCCCCGGCGGCGTTTCGCGCCGGGGCCGCTCCGCTTGTCCCCTTGAACCCACTTCCCCGGTGGGTCAGCCGATACGGGTCAGTTTCGAGCCGAACGACGGCTCGGACAGGTCATCCTGCAGGGCCACCGGCGCCGTGAGCTGTCCGGGGCCCGTGCCCACGGTCACCTCGCCGACGACCGTGCCCGCCTTGGCCGAGTGCGGCACCTTCTTACCGCCGTCGCCGATCTTGATGTCGACCCCCAGACCGGACCAGCCGACCGCCTTCAGATCCTTGGTGGCGACGACCGGCGTGGTGCCGCCGAGCCCGTCGTCGATCTGGCCGACCACATCGCCCTTCTTGATGACGGTGGCCGAGGTGAGGGCGTCCTGCAGGGTGCTGATCAGCTTGTAGCTGTTGGTCTGGGCGAGCTGGAGGCTGGCGTCCAGCGTGGTGGTCGCGCGCTGTTCGAGGACGACACCGAGGATCCGCTGCTTCTTGCCGTCGATCGTCCGCACGGCGCCCCACATCAGCGCACCGCCGGCCGGGGTGGACGAACCGGTCTTGATACCGATCACGCCCGGCTTCACCAGCAGATTGTTGTTGTTGTAGATCCGGTCGTCGAGCCCCGGGATCTCGGTGTTGGGCGTCGCCACGACCGCCCGGAACGCCTCGGACTGCATCGCCGCCTTCGCCAGCTTGAGCTGGTCGGCCGCGGTGGACTTGGTGGACTCCTTAAGGCCGCTGGGGTCGGTGTAGGTCGTCTGCTTCATCCCCAGGCCCTCGGCCGCGTCGTTCATCTTCTTCACGAACGCGTCGAGCGACCCGGCGTCCCAGCGGGCGAGCAGCCGGGCGATGTTGTTGCTGGAGTTGATCAGCAGCAGCTGGAGCAGCTGATGCTGGGTGAAGGTCTGCCCCTCCTTGACCTCCGCCCGCGACTCGTCGGCGGACTTGGCCTCCTCGGCCGCCTGCGCGTCGATCGTGATCTTCGGGCCCTGCGCGTCGCCCTTCAGCGGATGGTCCCTGAGCACCACATAGGCCGTCATGACCTTGGTGACGCTGGCGATCGGCACGGGCTTCTGATCTCCGGAGGTGCCCAGGCTGCCCACGCCCTCGACCTCCGCGGCCGACTGCCCCTGGTCGGGCCACGGCAGGGACAGCTCGCCGCCGCCGAAGCGGTAGGAGGAGTCGGCGGTGAGCTTCAGCGACGGCTCCGGCAGCGGCCGCAGCGCCTGGACGACGCCCAGGATGATCACGAGCAGCGCGGCCAGCGGCGTCCAGATCTTGACCCGGCGGACCGCCGTCCGCATCGGGGTCTCGGGCTTGGGCGGCGTGTTGGTCAGCTGCGCCAGCAGATCGAGCGGCGCGGGCTGCTTGCCGTCCGAGGTCACCGGCGGCAGCGGCTGCTGCTTGGTCCGCTCGGCCTCGGGCACGCCGGTCGGCGGGGCGGCGGGGGCCGACGGCGCGGCGGACGCGGCGGGCGCGGTGGAGGGCTTCGACGGGGCCGGGTCGTCGGGGGACCGCAGCGGTACGAACTTGCTGGTCCGCTCGTTGTCCGACTCGGCGGCGGGCTTCTTGCCTCGCGCCTTCTCGGAGCTCTTGGCGTCGGACGGCTTGGCCTCCGGCGCCTTGGCCTCGGACGCCTTCTCGGACGTCTTCTTGTCAGCCGACGGGGGCTGACCGCCTTGAAGGCGGTGGTCGGCTGGTCGACGCCCTTCTTGCCGCCCTTTCCGGGCTTCTCCGGGAGCACGCCGAAGGCGGCCGTCGGGCGGTCGACCGGCTTGTCGGAGGCGTCGTCGTCCACATCGGAGGCGGCGGCCTTCTCGGACGCGCCCTTGGGCTCGTCCTTCTCGGCCTCCTCCTCCTTGACCGTCTCCTTCTTGTCCTTGTCCTTGCCCTTGTCCTCAGCCTTGGCGTCGCCGTCCGCCTTGGGCTTCACCGTACGGAAGACGGCCGTGCGCTGATCAACCGACGGCTTCGACAGCTCGTCGCCGTCCTCGCCACCCTCGGTCGCGGCTTCGGCCTCGGACGCGTCTTCAGCCGTCACGTCGGCGCCCGACTTGGGCTTGACCGTACGGAAGACGGCGGTCCGCTGATCCACGGACGACTCCGACGACTCGCCGCCGTCCTCGTCCACCTCAGCTTCGGAGGCATCCTCAGCCTTCGCGTCGCCGTCCGCCTTCGGCGTCACCGCACGGAAGACGGCCGTGCGCTGATCAACCGACGGCTCCGACGACTCGCCGCCGCCCTCATCCGCCTCGGTCTCGGCATCGACATCGGCTTCGGCCTCGGAGGCACCGTCAGCCTCTACGTCGGCGTCGGCGCCACCGGCACCCTCCGCGTCATCCGCGTCATCCGCGTCCGCTTCCGGCTCCACGTCCGCCTCGGGCGCCTCCCCCTTGGGTGATTCGTCCGACGCACCGGAATGCGCCTCCGGCTCGTCCTTCGCCTCCGACGTCCCGGAACCTTCGCCCCGTTCACCATCGCGAACGCCAGAAACCTTTGCGTCGTCCCCGTCGGCAGCCGGTGCCTTCGGTTCCGCTTCAGCCTCCGCTTCGGCCCTCGTCCCGGAGGCCGCCTCGGAGGTCACATCGGGATCGCCGGAAGCCGACTGCGGCTCACCGGAACCCGACCGGAGGTCGTCGGACACGACGGCGACCGCCGTCGAGCCCTGGGCCGCCTCCGCTTCGCGCGAGATCGCGAGCCGCGGATCGCTTTCTCCCCTAGCCGTCTCCCCCGACGACTTCTGCTGATCCGACCTGCCGGGGGACTCGCCCGCCACCGATGCCTCCTCGATATGTGTCGCGGGACGCCCTACGCCCCGTGGCGTCACGTCCCGCAGCCCAAGCTCTACCAGTGTCCTGTGTGTCCGGCATGCGATAGCGCAACGCCACAGCCGGAGAGCGTCCTCAGGTGCCCGCCCACTCGCTAGACGAGAAAGACATACCTACTGGTTCCCACCCAAACCCCCCAGGCACTCTCGACAGACCAATGTGAGAGGGGTCACCCTGTCATTCATCCACGCGGGGAGGCATGGATGGGCAGGAGCCGCAGAACAATTCCGGAGGAGCTTCTGCTGCTCGCTTTGGACCCGACCACGGGTACCACGGCGCAGCCGCAGTCGCTCGACCTGGGTCTTGCCGGGGCACAGCTAGTGGAGCTGGCCCTGGCCGGACGGATAGCCCCTGACGGGGATCGTATCGCCGTGGTGCTGCCACGGCCGACCGGAGATCCGACTCTGGACTCCGCATTGGAGTTGCTGCGCCGACGCGGCAGCCCGGTGCGCGCTGTCCACTGGATCGGCGGGCCCCGGCTGGGGCTGCGCCAGACGTACCTCACGCACCTGGAGCGTTGCGGCATGGTGCATGCCGTGGCCGGCCAGATGTGTGGCGTACTGCCGACGACGCGCTACCAGGCGACGGACACGGCGATCAGCCGGGAGATCAGGACCCGGTTGGACAGCGCGATCCGCACCGGCGTACCGCCGGACCCGCGGACCGCCGCGCTCGCCGCCCTGGCCCACGCGGTCGGGCTCGGCAAGCATCTGTACCCCGGGAACGAGGGGCGCTCCTCGCGCTCCAGGCTCCGGGATCTGATCCGGCACGACCCGATGGGCGGTCTCGTGGCGCACGCCGTGATGGACGTGCAGAACGGTGTCGCGGCGCAGCCACGGCGCGCACCGGCCCCGGGCCGACAGGCGGGAACAGGCGCCGCGGCGGAGCCCGCGGCCGGCGTTCCGGCCCAGCCGTCCCGCCGCGGGAGCATGGCCCGCGTCGGAGCGCGCTGAGGCCCCTTCGGGGCACTACCGCACCACCACGTACAACCGCCCGTCGAACGCACCAGCAGCCCGTCAGCGGGGCGGCGGAGACCGTTCCCGGCACCGTCCGGGGCGGAGCGCCACCGTCCGGCTCCGGGCGGCACCGAGCACCACTCACGCTCCACCGACCGCACCGCAGTCCCCACTGACCCGGTTCGGGAGCCGCTGAAGCGCGCGGGGTGGTGGGACGGCCGTTTTGGACGACCGGCCGTCCCACCGCCCCGCGCGCGCGTTCGTCCACCGTGGTGCGGCCGCCTTTGTGCGGCCATTTCCCAGCGCGCCCCCGTCCGGTAGTGGCAGGCTGCTGAACAGCAGAAATCAGCAGTACGAAGCCGGAGGTGCACGTCCTGTGACATCGAACGTCGGCCCCACTGTCCGGCGACGCCGGTTGGGCCAGGAGCTGCGCAGACTCCGCCAGGAGAAGGGCATGACGGCGGAGGAGGTGGCAGAGGAGCTGATGGTCTCCCAGTCGAAGATCAGCCGACTGGAGAACGGGCGCCGCAGCATCAGCCAGCGCGATGTGCGCGACCTGTGCCGCACCTACAAGGTGGAGGACAAGGCGCTGGTCGATTCCCTGATGCAAATGGCGAAGGAGTCGCGCCAGCAGGGTTGGTGGAACGCCTTCGGCGATGTGCCGTACAGCGTCTACATCGGTTTCGAGACGGATGCGGCGTCCCTGCGGGTCTATGAACCCCAGGTGCTCCCCGGCCTCTTGCAGACACCGGACTACGCGGAGGCGGTGATCAGCGGCGCCCTCCCGGAGGCCCCGCAGGACCAGATCGCCCAGCGGGTCCAGGTCCGGCTCAGGCGCCAGGAGCGGATCACCGATCCGCTGGCCCCGCTGCGGCTTTGGGCGGTCGTGGACGAGGCGGCGATGCGCCGGGTGGTCGGCAACTCGAAGATCATGAGCGATCAGCTCGACTATCTGGTCCGGATGAGCCACGAGCCCCATGTGACGGTCCAGGCGCTTCCGTTCGACATGGGGTCGCATCCGGGGATGAGCGGGCAGTTCACCATCCTGGAGTTCTCGGACGAGTCGGACACCAGCGTCGTCTATCTCGAGGGCGTGACCAGCGACCTGTATCTGGAGAAGCTCAGCGATGTGCAGAGCTACAGCATGATGTACGAGCATCTGCGGGCCCAGGCGCTGAACGCGGATCAGAGCCGCCAGTTCATCACCGAGATGGCCCAGGAACACGCCCGCCGGCACCAGGAGGACGGCGAGGCCGCCCTGGCGGACTGACGGGGGACGGGAACGCTCCGGTGCGAGAGATGAGGGGCGGAAGATACACCTCCGCACCGTGCTGCGGAAGGGGCCACGGGAATATGCCATCCGGTCGAGTGAATGGCCCGCTTTCCAGACGATGTTGCCGAGTAACGTCGGTGACGCCTCCAAACGGGGGCGGGTCTCATCAACAAAAAGCATCGGAGCAATCGTGTCCATTCAGCAGGGAAAGACGAGCATGTGGGTGAAATCCTCGTACTCGGCCGGAAACGGCGCTTGCGTGGAAATCTCCTCCCCGGTCACCAGCGAGATCGCCGTGCGCGATTCCAAGGACCCCCAGGGACCGACGCTCAGCTTCGCCCCCGCATCGTGGTCGGCCTTTGTGTCCGACGTCAGCCGTGGCGCCTTCGACCTCGGCTGATTTACCTGACACCCGGCCGCGGTAGCGCGGTCGGCGGCGCAGGGCCGCAAGCCTGTACCCGAGCCCTCTCGACCGGTCGCCGTCCCTGCCGAGAGGGCTCTAGGCGTTTCCGGCGCATTCCGGTGTCGCGGCTTCAGCGGAGTTCTGCCACGTATTGGTCTGTACCGGGAATCGTCGGAATGAACGGCGCCATGAATTCCACCCGGCCGAGACCGGCATCGGCCACCTCGCCGTCGAGACCGGTGAAACAGCGCTCCCAGCATTCCCGCGGATCGGACTGCAGGAACCAGAGCAGGGTCAGCCGGGTGTCGACCCCCTCGACCTGCTTCACATACGCCATCCGGTCCGAGGGCAGCGGGGTCGGCCGGAAGACCGTGACCATCGCGGCGGGCGAACCCGCGAGCCGGCGCGGCAGATGTCTGGATCGGAGCCACGCGAGCAGTTCCTCCCGCTGCTCCGGGCCCTCGGTCTCGATCACCTCCAGCGCCAGCCCGGCATAGGGGTGGTCCAGCGCGTGGTGGTCGCGCGGACCGGCGGCCCCGTCCCGGTAGACGGTGGCCTCGTGGTCCTGGAAGGCCGTGAAGACATGCGTACGGTCCTGGTAGACCCGCCCGTCCCGGAGCAGCCGCTTGTTGATACCGACCGTCCACCGCATATGGTCCGCGTAGCGGCCCTCGGTGAGCCAGTAGACCGAGAGGTAGCAGCCGGCGGTGACCGGCTGGGCGATCGCCGACTTCTCCGGATAGCGCAGCAGTTGCAGTTCACGGGTGGCGACCCAGCGGCGGCCCGCGTAGATCCACGGCATGGCCATCGCGCCCGCGATGAAGTGGTCGTCCTCGTACCAGCGGTTGTAGGCGTACTCATGGCCCGGATGCGGCTCGACCATCGTGATCAGGGCATGCCCCGGGCGCACTCCGTACGGGCCGACGGAGGCCAGTTCCGCGTACGCGTCGCTTGTCATGCCCCCAGGTTTAGCTGACGCGACGTCAGTTGGGGAGGGGGCTGCCGGTATCAAGTGCGCGGAATCGGACGGCGGCCGCACGGCCGGGAGTGGCCTTCCGCCGGAGCCGGACCGCTGCCGCACTCTGGCCATCTGAGGGCCGCACCCCTAACCTGACGCGACGCCAGACACGGGAGGTGCCGCCATGCCGCTGCAGGGCAAGACCGTCGTCGTCTCCGGGGTGGGGCCCGGGCTGGGGGCCCGGGTGGTGGCCGCGTGCGTCCGGGACGGGGCGCGGGTGGCGATGGGGGCGCGGACCGAGGAGCGGCTGCCGAAGGTGGCGGAGGAGGTCGATCCGGGCGGTGAGCGCACCGCCTGGCGGCCGACCGATATCGCGGACGAGGAGCAGTGCGAGGCCCTCGCCGCGCTCGCCCTGGACCGCTTCGGCCGGATCGACGCCGTCGTCCATGTGGCCGCGCTGGACAGCCACTTCGGCGGACTGGAGGACGCCGACTTCACGTCCTGGGCCCGGGTGGTGGACATCAATCTCTTCGGGACGCTGCGGATGACCCGCGCCTGCCTGCCCGCGCTCAAACGGAACGGCGGCTCGGTCGTGCTGATCGGCACCCAGTCGTCCTCCGCCGCCCCCACCAAGGTGCGCCAGACCGCGTACGCCGCCTCCAAGGGCGCGCTGACCTCCACCATGTACGCGCTCGCGCGCGAGCTGGGTCCGCACCGGATACGGGTCAACACCGTGCAGCCCGGCTGGATGTGGGGGCCGCCGGTGCGCGCGTATGTGGCCTTCACGGCACAGACCGAAGGGGTGAGCGAGGCCGAGGTGCTGGCCCGGCTCACGGACGCGATGGCCCTGCCCGAGCTGGCGACGGACGGGGATGTGGCGGAGGCCGCGGTGTTCCTGGCCTCCGACCGGGCCCGGGCGATCACCGGACAGTCGCTGCTGGTGAACGCCGGTGAGCTGATGCGTTAGCGCGACTCCTGTCCGGCCTTTCGGGATCCCGCTCCCGTACGACCCATCGATCGGTGGGCGTGCGTCTGACGAAGTGCCCGCTCATCGTGGGTTCACGAGCATGCGAACGACAACGCCCCGTCAGGTCAAGAAAGAGTAAATTCGTTCTTCTTTCTGATCTGTGTTCACACTCGTGACCCTTAGAACCCTTGACCGGTCACCCGAACGAGCGGTTCAATCCCGGAAGTACCCCGCTCCCGCTCGGGGGAACCGCCCATGACGAACGTCGCGGCGAAGTGCGCTCCCGTTCATATGGCGGACCCCTGGAGGGGACATGAACAGTCTCGACTGGGTTGTACTGATCGGCTACTTCGGTGTCATGGTCGGCATCGGCCTCTGGTCGCACAAGCGTGTGGACAACGTCAGCGACTTCTTCACGGCCGGCGGCAAGATGCCCTGGTGGCTGTCCGGCATCTCGCACCACATGTCCGGCTACAGCGCGGTGATGTTCACGGGATACGCGGCCATCGCCTACCAATACGGCATCACTTCCTATGTCACCTGGTCCTTCCCGATCGCCATCGGCATCGCGATCGGCGCCAACCTCTTCGCTCCGCGCCTCAACCGGGTGCGCAGCAAGCTGAAGGTGGCCTCACCGCTCGAATACCTGAAGAACCGCTACAACCTCCCCACCCAGCAGGCGCTGGCCTGGTCCGGGGTGCTGTTGAAGATCGTCGACGTGGGTGCCAAGTGGGCGGCCATCGCCACCCTGTTGTCCATCTTCACCGGCGTCTCGCTCAACCAGGGCATCCTGATCACGGGCGTGGTCACCGCCATCTACTGCACGGTGGGCGGACTGTGGGCCGACGCGCTCACCGAACTCGGCCAGTTCATCATCCAGTTCATCGCGGGCATCGCGATGCTGATCGCGGTGCTCAATGAGCTGGACGGCTTCTCCACCTTCTGGACCGTCTGGGACGACCTCCCCGACAGCCACCACGAGCCGACCGTCGGCCCGTACACCTTGATCTTCCTGCTGGCCTACCTCTTCATCAAGACCTTCGAGTACAACGGCGGTATGTGGAACCAGGCGCAGCGCTACATGGCGACCGACAGCGCCCACTCCGCCAAGCGTTCGGCCCGCCTGTCGGCCGTCCTGTGGTTCGTGTGGCCGCTGGTCCTGTTCTTCCCCATGTGGGTCGCGCCTCTGATCATCAAGACGGACAAGCCCGCTGACTCCTACGCCCAGATGGCCGAGCATCTGCTGCCGCACGGTCTGCTGGGGCTGGTGATCGTCGGCTTCTTCTCGCACACCATGGCGATGTGCTCCTCGGACGCCAACGCGATCGCGGCGGTGGTGACGCGGGACATCATGCCCGCGATCTTCAAGTCCGTCCGGGAATGGTCCTCCCGCACCGGGCTGCTCGCCGCCCGGTACACCACGCTGCTCTTCCTCGCCCTGTCCATGGCCATCGCCACCCAGGTCAACTCGGACTTCTTCGGCGACATCATCACTGTGGTGATCAAGTGGGTCGCCGGGCTGATGGGGCCGATCGCGATCCCGCTGATGCTGGGCATGCTGCGCGCCTTCCGCAAGTCGGGGCCGACGGCGGCGCTGGTCAGCTGGGCGCTCGGGCTGGTCGCCTTCTACCTGGTCAACTACCCGATCAACGACGCGATCGACGGAGGCGTGAACCTGGAGTACCAGATCTCCATCCCGCTCGCGGTCTCGCTCGTGCTCTTCATCGTCGTCGGCTACATCAAGCCGGAGGACACACCGGAGCGCGATGCCATCCTCGCCTCGCTCAACTCGGATGACGACGGGCCGGGTTCAGCGAGTGCCGCACTGTCGGAGCCCGAGCAGGGCGCGGCCGGCCAGAAGTCGGTCGCGGGCGCCACGGACTGACGCCCTCCGCGCGGCGGCCACGATCCGGGCCGCCGGTCACCTCCCGACGTGGGGTGACCGGCGGCCCGGTTCCGTCTGCGGGTCCGTGCCGGTGCTCAGATCGCACTGCATGAGGTGGGTGTCGATCCAGCGTCCGTGCATACGGCCGACACCGGCCAGCGTGCCCGCCGGGGTGAAGCCGAAGCGCCGGTGGAGGGCGGCCGAGGCGTCGCTGCCGGAGTCGGCGATGACCGCGACGACCTGCCGTACGCCCGCCTCGGCGCAGCGGGTGAGCAGGGCGCCGAGCAGCGCGGCACCGAGCCCCGCGCCGGTCCGGCCGGGGGCGAGGTAGATGGCGTCCTCGGCGGTGTGGCGGTACGCGGGCTTGGGGCGCCAGGGCCCGGCGTAGGCGTATCCGGCGACCGTACTGCGGGTGTTTCCGGGGACCGTACGGCCGGTGTCACCGGCGACCTCGGCGACCTCGGCGACCTCGGCGACCTCGGCGACCTCGGCGACCAGGAACGGCAGCCCCCGTTCCGTCAGGTCCGCCAGCCGCCGCCCCCAGTCGTCGACGGTGGGCGGGACCTCTTCGAAGGTGACCACGGTCTCGGTGACGTAATGGCTGAAGATGGCGGCGATGGCGCCCAGGTCGGTGTGGGTCGCATCACGTATGACGGCGGTTGAGGCTGGCACCGGCCCACCTTACGGCGGACGGTCCCGGGGCGGGCGTCTTACGGCCGACAGCCCCGGGGGACGGCCGCCTTACGGTCGGCCCATCCCCGGCGGCCGGGCGGAAGTGGAACGTGATGCAGGGGTGACGATCGGGAGATCCACGCTGTCCAGGCAATCTCTCCTCTACCTGCCGTCCACATCCGGAACGTACGATGGACGGCCGTCCGAGCCAACCGCCCCCGACCGCACCACCCCCGGACCCGACTCGTCGACCCGCCCCGACCGAGTCGCGGTCCCAGGGACCTCTGGAGCCCCCGTGACCGCCACACAGACGATCACCGACTCCCGGATCCACCGGGCCCGCGCCTTCGTACCGCGCCGGCCGGTACTGTGCGCGGCGGTCTTCTGCCTGCTCTCCTTCACCGGGTTCTGGATCGCGCAGCGGGCCGCCCAGGTGTCGATGGTCGATCTGCTGGTCTATCGCGCCGAGGGATGGACCGTACGCGATGCCCAGGATCTGTATGACATGCGGGCGACTCAGCACAATCTCCCCAATACCTATCCGCCGTTCGCGGCGCTGGTCTTCACCCCGCTGACCGTGATGGGCACGGGCCTCCTGCGGACCTTCGGGACGGCCGTCAACCTCGGCCTGATGGTCGCCGTGGCCCATCTGTCGCTGCGGCTGATCGATCTGCCCGCCCGGGTGCCGCGACCGGCCGCCGTCCTGGCCCTGGCCGCTGTCGCGGTGTGGTGTGAGCCGGTCTGGACGACCCTGCGCTACGGGCAGATCAATCCGCTGGTCACGGCGCTGGTGCTGTGGGATCTGACCCGCCGGGCGGGCCACCGCTGGGCCGGGGTCGGGACGGGCATCGCCACCGGGATCAAGCTGACCCCGGGGCTCTTCGTGGTCTTCCTGGGGCTCGCCGGGCTACTCCTCGGCCTCCGTCGGCTGTGGGCGGCCGGGGCGGCCCGGGGGGGAGGCGAGCCCGGCAGCCGACTGCCGCGGCGGCGCTTCTGGAACGACCATCTGCGGCGCACGGGCGTCGCGACCGCCGCCTTCGCCCTTACGGTCGCGTTCTCGGCCCTGGCGCTGCCGCATGACTCCCGGCGCTTCTGGACCGAGGTCCTCTTCGCGACCGACCGCCCCGGCGATGTGGAGGGCGCGGGCAACCAGAACCTCAAGGGCGCGCTCGCCCGTATCCTGCACACCCCCGACCCCGGCATGTGGTGGCTCATGGCGGCCGCGCTGGTGGGCTGTGTGGGCCTGGCCACGGCGGTCGCGGCCCAGCTCACCGACGACAGCCGGCTGCCGAACGCCCGCGCCTGGGCCGCCCTGACCTGTGCGGTGACCGCCCTCATGGTCAGCCCGGTCTCCTGGTCGCACCACTGGGTGTGGGCCGTCCCGATGGTCCTGCTGCTCGCGGTGGAGGCGGTGCGGCGGCGCACGGCGGGCTGGACGGCCTGGACGGTGATGACCGGGCTGCTGTTCTGTTCCTTCATGGTCTGGTACGCGCCCCACAGCAGGCCGACCCGGGTGGAACTCCACCAGAACCCCGCCCAGATGCTCCTCACCGCCGTCTATCCGCTGGTCGGCATCGCCTTCCTGGGGGTGGCCGCGTATCTGACCCTGCGCGCCGTAAGGCGTCCATGGGAGGGGAGCGGGACCGTAGGGCGGCAGTTGGCCGCCGCCGGTCCGGATGCGGCGCGGCGGCGGCCGGAGCGGATCTACGCGCGCGGGTAGCGGGTGAGCCAGGCCGGGGAGGAGCTGCCCGGGCCGTGGAGCGCGGGACCCTGGGTCATCTCCATGGCGAAGTCGTCGGCCAGCTCCAGGATCGTGCCGCGCCCCTCGACCTCCGCCAGCCAGGCGGGCGGCAGCGCCGTCTCGCCGTGCAGCGCGCCCAGCAGATTGCCGCAGATGGCCGCCGTGGAGTCGCTGTCCCCGCCGTGGTTGACCGCGAGCAGCAGCCCATGGCGGACGTCCTCGGCGACCAGCGCGCAGTACAGGCCCATCGCCAGGGCCTCCTCACCGGTCCAGCCCTGGCCCAGGGATGCGACGCGCTCGGGGTCGGCAGGCCCTGCCGTACGGCGCCGAGCGCGTACCGCAGCGCGTTGGTGGTCTCCTCGTGGCCGGGGCGGGTGGCCAGATGGGCGAGGGCGCGCTGGACGGCTCCGTCCAGCGCCTCGCCGCGCGCGAGGCCATGCACGATGAGGGCGAAGGCACCGGCCGCGAGATAGCCGGTGGGGTGGCCGTGGGTCTGGGCCGCGCACTCGATGGCCAACTGGAAGACCAGCTGCGGCTCCCAGCCCACCAGCAGTCCGAAGGGGGCGGAGCGCATCACGGCGCCGCATCCCTTGGAGTCGGGGTTCTTGGGCGCCTCCAGGGTGCCCATGGTCTCGTCGGCGAGCGCGGTGATACAGGCCCGGCCCGGGGAGCGCTGGGCGTACAGCCACTCCTCCCGGGCCAGCCAGCCGGCGTCCTTACGGCGCTCATCGGGGCCCCAGTCGCGCTGGGTGGAGTACCAGCGGCGGTGTGCGGAGTGGATGTCGGTGGGCGGATGCCAGGCGCCCGTGTCGCGGCGCACCTGCGCCCGTATCAGCCCGTCCACCGTGAACAGGGTCATCTGGGTGTCGTCGGTGACCCGTCCGCGGCCGCCATAGGCGGGCAGGAAGTCCGTCACGCCCTCGGCTCCGTGCGCCGCCCTGATCTCGTCCAGCGAGGCGAACTCGACGGCCGCCCCCAGCGCGTCCCCGATGGCCCCGCCGAGCAGACAGCCGCGCACCCGGCTGCGGAAGTCCTGCTGTTCGGCGCGGCCCCATACGCCGGTCGCTGCGCTGGCGGTTGCGGTCACGACCTATGCCTCTTTTCTTCGCTGCGTGAATGGCCCTGGACTGTCTTTGAACTGTAATGGACACCGAATGATCGCCTCTTGGCCGCCGAGGATTGTGAAGGCGTCATCACCGGGAAGACGACGGATGGACGCATTCCGAAAATGCGAATTCCCTCACCGAATGTCGTATGCGTTCCGGGCTCTTATCCGAGCGCCGCCGGGCCGGGTTCCAGGGCCGCGCGAAGCTCGGCGAGCGGGGCGCGGAGGGTGGCGAGCAGGGCGGGATCCGCCCCGGGTATCCGGGCGAGCTCGTCCAGGGAGCGGATGGCGATGTCGACGATCTGCCAGTACGGCCGGGTGGCGGGCAGCTCCGCCACGAGACGCGCCGCCCCGGCCCCGTCCCCGAGGGCGGCCCTGCTGATGATCGGGGCGGCGGCCCGGGCCTGTGCGTCCCATTGGCTGTCGTGCTCCTCCAGGAGCGCTTCGAAGGCGGTCCACAACCCGCGCGCCTCGATGAGACCGGCCGTGCGGCTCACCAGCATCGCGTGCTCGAAGGCGATGTCGAGGTCCTGGCCGTCCAGCGCCGCCGCCCGTTCGATGTCCGTGGCGGCCTCGGCGTACCGGCCCGCCAGGCGGTGGCACCTGGCCCTGGCCTCCAGCGCGAGCAGGCTGTCGGGGCGGAGCCCGAGCGCCCGGTCCAGATCGGCGAGGGCGGCCTCGCCGTCGCCCAGGCGCAGCCGCAGGGCACCCCGGTTCGCGAGCGCCCACGCGTTGTCGGGAGAGGCGGAGGCGGCGGCATCGAATTCCGCCAGGGCTTCGCCGAGCAGACCGATGTGCTCATGCGTCTGCCCTCGACAGACCAGCGCGAACACATACGACGGCTCGATCTCGATGGCCCGGCCGAAGTCCGCGAGCGCCTCCTGGAAGCGGTCCATCATCCGGTATGCCTCGCCACGCTCGGCGAGCACGGCCTGGTCCTCGGGGTGGGACGCCAGGCACCGGTCGGCCGCCTCGATCGCCTCCTCATAACGCTCCAGGTTGCGGAGGGCGTGGACGCGCCCGAACGCGGCGTAGTCGGCACCGAGTTCGAGGGCCCGGTCACAGTCCGCGAGCGCCTCCTCGTGCCGCCCCAGAAAGCGGTAGGTCCTGGCCCGCTCCGCGTAGATCCAGGACCATTCGGGAGTGATCTCCACCGCCCGCCCGAAATCCGCCAGCGCTTTCTCGTAGTCCTCCATGGCGTGGTGGACCTGAGCGCGGGTCCCCACGGTCCATGCGCTCTCGTGCAGGTCGAAGGAGCGATCGAGGTCCGCCAGGCTTTCCTCGTACCGTCCGAGAAGGCGATACGTCTCGCCGCGCCGGGCGAGCGGCCAGGGGAAGTCGGGATCCAGTGTCACGGCGCGGTCGAAGCTCTCCAGCGCCTGCTCGTAAAGGTCCCTGTCGAGGTGCACACTCCCCCGGGCGGCAAGAGCACGCACACAGTCGGCGTCCAGCTCCAGCGCTCGCTCCGCGTCCGCCAGAGCCCCTTCCAGCTCGTTCATGTCCGCGCGGACCATGCCGCGGAGCCCGAGCGCCATGGACATGGCCCGCTCGTCCGCCCCGACCTCATCCAGCAGCCGCGTCACATTGTCGACCAGGTCGCTCCTCGTGGACTCCGCGAGAAGCCGGTCACCCCAGGCCACCACCGACCCGCTGCCGGAATCCCGGCCCGCCTCCACGAGCGTCCGCCTCCAGCGGTGGTCCCACGACGGCGATGTGTAGTCGATATACGCGCACACATACGCGCGCAGCTCCTCGCGCAGGGCTTCCTCCGGAGTCGCGCACAGCCGGTGGTAAGCCTCCTCGAGCCGATAGTCCAGCCACCGCTCGTGCTCCCACTTCTCGTCGCCCTCCAGCGTCTCCTCGATCTGCCGCTGCCAGCGCGCGAACGCCTCGGCCAGCCGGAGGTGACGGGCGCGCCACGCCTGCGGGGACTGGTTCCGCTGGAGCCGCAACATGGCCGTACGGACGACCTGGTGGTAGCCGCAGCGGCCGGAGCCGTCCGCCACGAACGGGAGCGAGCGCAGCCAGCCGTAGAGGTCGGCCGCCTCGTCCTCCACCGCGGCCGCGAAGACGTCCTCGTCCAGGCTCCGGGGCAGGGCCGCGGCCAGGGCGGCCGAGCGGTGGGTCTCGTCGCTCACCCACTTCAGGAAGCGCTCGACGGCGGTGCCGGAGGGGTCGCCCACGGCCTCGGGGGTGGTGGGCCGGGCCTCGGCCAGCATGGACACCAGCACGGGCAGCCCTCCGGTGAGCCTCAGGACGACCTCGACCACCTGCTCGTCGACCACGCCCTTGGCGGTCAGGAGCTGCCGGGCCTCCGTCTCGGTGAAGGGGACGAGGGGGAGGTCGGCGACGAGGTCGGCGTAGTCGGCCCAGCAGCGCGGGGCGAGCGTGCCCTGTCCGGCCAGCGTCACCACGGCGTTGGCCGGGAGCGAGCCGTAGCGGCCCTCGAACATCACATCGCGCAGCCACAGGTCGAGCAGCGGACCGGTGCGCTCATAGGTGTCGAAGAACCACGCCATCCAGGGCACGGACGCGGCCACCTCGCCCACGTCCTTCAGGAACGCGGGGGTGAGGGCGTCCAGCGGCGACATCACCAGGTCCACGTCGTCATGGCTGCGGAGGCGGGCGCTGAGCTTGGCCCGCGCGCGGTCGGCGGCCTGGGCGACCCGGTCCGGTTCCGCCGCCCCGGCCAACGCCCCGACGCCCGGCACCATGCCGAGCCCGATCAGCCCCGCCCGGGCGGCGAACGCGCTGGACGCCGACGGCCGGGGCTCGCCCGCCGCCTCCTCCGAAGGCTGCGGCGCGGGCTGCTGCGCCGCCGAATCGGCCTCGTGGCGCCGCTGCCGGTAGGTGGCCAGCAGCTTGTCGAAGGACTTCAGCGGGTGGCCCTGGTGGGCGAACTGGGCGCTGATGGCCGCCATCACCTCGGGGACGCTGTTCACCGACTCGTCCACGGAGGCGGTGAGCGCCCGGTGTTCCCGCGCGGTGTTCTCCAACTGCCGCAGCAGCGTCGTCTTGCCCACCCCGGCGTCGCCGCGCACATGGAACAGGAAGTGGTGCGCGGCGTCCTCGGGCGGCACCGCGAAGTTCTCCCGGAACGCGGCCAGCTCCTGCCGCCGCCCCACGAACCGGCGCCGCTGCCGGATCAGCTCCCGAATCGTCGGACGCTGCGCTGCCATGGGTGCCCCTTCCCCCGCTTCCCATGGCAGCGTATCCGCGCGGCGCGCCCGCGAACCCTGAGCCTGGCTCAGTCCGGCCGTGCGCCGGGCTCAGTCCCCCAGCACCGGGAGCAGCTCCGGCAGATGGCCGTCCGAGGCGAGGGCCGCCGCCTGGCGCTCCTCGGGGACGGGACCGTAGGTGGTGGTGCGGGGCCGGGCGGGGCGTCCGGTCAGCTCGGCGATGGCCACCAGGTCCTGGACGGAGCGGTAGGAGCCGTAGGAGGAGCCCGCCATGCGGGAGATGGTCTCCTCCATAAGGGTGCCGCCCAGGTCGTTGGCGCCGGAGCGGAGCATCTCGGCGGCGCCCTCCGCGCCCAGCTTCACCCAGCTCGTCTGGATGTTGGGGATATGGGGGTGGAGCAGGATCCGCGCCATGGCCGTGACGGCGCGGTTGTCGCGGCTGGTGGGGCCGGGGCGGGCGATACCGGCGAGGTAGACGGGGGCGTTGGTGTGGATGAAGGGGAGAGTGACGAATTCGGTGAAACCGCCCGTCTCCTGCTGGATCTCGGCGAGCAGCCGCAGATGGGCCAGCCAGTGGCGGGGCTGGTCCACATGGCCGTACATCATCGTGGACGAGGACCGGACGCCCAGCTCATGCGCCGTCTTGACGACCTCGACCCAGGTGGCCGTCGGCAGCTTGCCCTTGGTGAGGACCCAGCGCACCTCGTCGTCCAGGATCTCGGCCGCCGTGCCGGGGATGGTGTCCAGGCCCGCCTCGCGCGCCGCCGTCAGCCATTCGCGGATGGACATCCCGGTGCGGGTCGCCCCGTTGACGACCTCCATCGGGGAGAAGGCGTGGACATGCATCCCGGGCACGCGCTCCTTGACGGCGCGGGCGATGTCGAAGTACGCGGTGCCGGGCAGGTCGGGATGGATGCCGCCCTGCATGCAGACCTCCACCGCGCCCACGTCCCACGCCTGCTGGGCGCGGTCGGCGACCTGGTCCAGGGAGAGGGTGTAGGCGTCGGCGTCCGTACGGCGCTGGGCGAAGGCGCAGAAGCGGCAGCCGGTGTAGCAGACATTGGTGAAGTTGATGTTCCGGGTGACGATGTAGGTGACGTCGTCGCCGACCGCCGCCCGGCGCAGATCGTCGGCGATGCGGCACAGGGCGTCGAGCGCCGGGCCGTCGGCGTGGAACAGGGCCAGCGCCTCGGGGTCGGTCAGCTTGGTCGGATCGTCGGCGGCCTGGGCGAGCGCGGCCTTGACGTCGCCGTCGATGCGGGAGGGGACCATCCCGGGGGCCGCGGCCTCGCGCAGCGCCTCCCAGTCGCCATAGACCTCGTCGAAGTCCTTACGGCGGTCACCGGTGCGGCCCTCGGTGTCGATGGTGTGGTGCAGATCGGTGCGGCCGGAGGCGCTGAACGCCTCGTCCGGCTCCTGCCAGGGCAGCCCGGTGGGGGTCGCGTCCTCGCGGGCCAGGCCGGTCGCGGGGTCGGCGAGGGCGGTCACATGCGGCAGCAGCCGGGGGTCCAGCCAGGGCTCGCCGCGCTGGATGTACTCGGGGTAGACCGCGAGCCGTTCGCGCAGGCTGAAGCTGGCGGCGGCGGAGCGCTCGGCCAGCTCGTCCACCTGGGGCCAGGGGCGCTCGGGGTTGACGTGGTCCGGGGTGAGCGGGGAGACGCCACCCCAGTCGTCGATACCGGCGCCGATGAGCTGCTCGTACTCCGCGTCGACCAGGTTGGGCGGGGCCTGGATGCAGGCGGACGGGCCCAGGATGTGTCGCGCGACGGCGACGGTCGCCACCAGGTCGTCCAGCTCCGCGTCCGGCATCCCCCGCATCGCGGTGTCCGGTTTGGCGCGGAAGTTCTGGATGATGACTTCCTGGATGCCGTGGTACGAGCGGGAGACGCGGCGCAGCGCGAACAGCGACTCCGCCCGCTCCTGCGGTGTCTCGCCGATCCCGATCAGCAGCCCGCTGGTGAACGGGACGGAGCTGCGCCCGGCGTCCTCCAGAACGCGCAGCCGCACCGCCGGTTCCTTGTCGGGCGAGCCGTAGTGGGGGCCGCCGGGCTCGCTCCACAGCCGCTCGGCGGTGGTCTCCAGCATCATGCCCATGGAGGGGGCGACCGGCTTGAGCCGCTGGAAGTCGGTCCAGGTCATCGCGCCGGGGTTGAGGTGGGGCAGGAGGCCGGTCTCCTCCAGGATGCGGATCGCCATGGCGCGTACATACGCGATGGTGTCGTCGTACCCCTCGGCCTCGAGCCATGCACGCGCCTCGGGCCAGCGGTCCTCGGGGCGGTCGCCGAGGGTGATCAGCGCTTCCTTGCAGCCCATTTCGGCGCCCCGGCGGGCGATGGCCAGGACCTCGTCGGGCGACATGAACATCCCGTGGCCCGCGCGGCGCAGCTTGCCGGGCACGGTCGCGAAGGTGCAGTAGTGACACTTGTCCCGGCACAGCCGGGTGAGCGGGATGAAGACGCTGCGCGAGTAGGTGATGACCCCGGGGCGGCCGGCCGCCTCCAGGCCCGCGTCGCGGACCTTGGCGGCGGAGGCCATCAGATCCTTCAGATCGTCACCGCTCGCCTGGAGCAGCACCGCCGCCTCGGCGGTGTCCAGCGCCACGCCGTCGCGGGCGCGCTTGAGCGCACGGCGCATCGCGTTGGCTGTGGGGGCGGCGGAGCCAGTCGGGCCAGCCGGTTCGTTTCCCTGCGCGCTCGTGGTCATCCTCCGAGCATACGAGCGGTGTGTGACACCGCCAGACGGGCCGGGCCTGCGGTTTTGTGGGTCTGATCACGGCTGCCGCGGGCCGTGGGCGGGAATAGGACACCGTGAAACGTGCGGGCTACACGCGGCGGGTGCCGACGTCCGCTGCCCGGACGGGACTTGGCGCGGCGGGGGCCGCGGCGCGCGAGGGGCGGGACGGGCGCGAGGGATGTACGTTCCCTCGTCGCCATGGAGTTATCCACAGGGCTTTCCGCGCGTGTCACCCACGCGTACAACGGTGTCACGCGGGTGTCGGACGGCACTCTCGACTCTGGGGGGTCTCTCATGCAGCGACGCGATGTACTCCGGCTCTCCGCGCTTGCGGGCGCGGCGGGTGTGCTGACACTCGATCCCATGACCTTCACCCAGGCGGACGCGGCAGGCCCGGCCGACGACCCTGAGCAGACGAAGACCCTCAGCGGCCATCTGCCCACCGGCGCGCCGGACTTCGTCTACGTGCCCGTCGAGGTGCCGCGCGGGGTGCGCGAGATCGCCGTGTCGTACACCTACGACAAGCCGACCGTCCCGGCCGGCACGCAGGGGAACGCCTGCGACATCGGCATCTTCGACGAGCGCGGCACGGAGCTGGGCGGGCGCGGCTTCCGCGGCTGGTCCGGCGGGGCCCGTACGGAGTTCGCCATCAGCGCCGAGGAGGCGACGCCCGGCTATCTGGCGGGGCCGGTGAAGGCGGGCACCTGGCATGTCGTGCTGGGGCCGTACACGGTCGCCCCCCAGGGCCTGGACTACACGGTCACCGTCACGCTGCGGTACGGCGCGCCCGGCACCCCCCGCACGCCGGTTTATCCGCCGCAGCGGGCGAAGGGCCGGGGCCGCGCCTGGTACCGCGGCGACTCGCATCTGCACACCGTGCACTCCGACGGCAAGCGCACCCCGGCCGAGCTGGTCGCCGCCGCCCGTGCCGCGGGGCTGGACTTCATCACCACCACCGAGCACAACACCACCTCGGCGCATGCCGCGTTCGAGGGTCTGTGGGGCGATGACCTGCTGATCCTCACCGGTGAGGAGATCACCACGCGCAACGGCCATGTGGTCGCCCTCGGCACCGACCCGGGCATCTTCATCGACTGGCGCTACCGCGCCCGGGACAACCGCTTCGGCCAGTTCGCCCGCAAGGTCCGCCAGGCCGGCGGCCTGGTGATCCCGGCCCATCCGCATGGCACCTGTGTCGGCTGCAACTGGAAGTTCGGCTTCAACGAGGCCGACGCGGTCGAGGTGTGGAACGCGGACTTCACCCCGGACGACGAGGTCACGATCTCCGAGTGGGACAACACCCTGGTCGCCGCCTCCCGGGGCCAGGGCCGCTGGCTGCCCGCCGTCGGCCATAGCGACGCCCACCGCGAGCCCCAGGTCGTGGGCCTGCCGCAGACGGTGGTGCTCGCCGACGACCTGTCCCGCACCGCCCTCCAGGAGGGCATCCGGGCCGGCCGGAGCTGGATCGCCGAGTCCTCGAAGATCGACCTCACCTTCGAGGCGGTCGGCGGGCGCGGTCAGCACGCCGGGATCGGCGAGCGCCTGAAGGTCGGCGGCGCGGAGGTGGTGACGCTCCGGCTGAAGGTCTCCGGCGTGGGCCCGGGCTGCTCGGTGCGGTTCATCACCGACCAGGGCCAGCTGTACGGGACGGCGGTCCCCGACTCCGGGACGCTCACGGCCGAATGGCGTACGACGGCGTCCTACGCGGCGTATGTGCGCGCCGAGGTGCGCCACGCCCCCGCGGACGGCGGGGCGTCGGGGGTACCGGGCCCGATGGCGGCGATGACCAACCCGATCTGGCTCGGCGAGCACTGACACTGCTTCCCGCGAGCACTGACGGCTGCGGCGGGCGCTGACGGCTTCCCGGCCGCCGGAGCCGTCCGGGCACCCGGCGGCCACACCGTCCGCCGCCACTCGGTCAGCGGTAGTAGCAGCCGCTGTCGAGGTCCTCGGCGAGGGTGCGGCCGCCGGGTGCCCAGCCGAGCAGCGCGCGGGTGGCGTCACTGCTCGCGGCCATGTCCGCTCCGAAGAACTTGTTCAGCCAGCCGAAGTGCTCACCAGCGCCGTCGGCCGGGACGGAGACGACGGGCAGGCCCAGTCCGCGCCCGATGGCCCCGGCGATGTCGCGGGCCGGGATGCCGGTCTCGGCCGTGGCGTGCAGGATGGTGCCGGCCGGGGCCCGCTTGTCGAGGGCGAGTTGCACGATGCGCCCGGCGTCGCCGCGGTGGATCGCCGCCCAGCGGTTGCTCCCGTCCTCGATATGGGCCGAGACGCCCTTGGCGCGGGCCGTCGCCACCAGCCCGGCGACGAATCCCTGGTCCCCATCGCCGTGCACGGTGGGGGCGAAGCGCACCACGACCGTGTTGACGCCCTGCTCCACGAACTCCAGCGCGAGGTTCTCGCCGCCGGCGCGCATCGAATCGATGCCGTGGAACGGGGAGCGGTCCTCCTCCGTGGCCACGCGGCCGGGGGTGAGGGAGGCCAGGCCGGCGGCGATAAGGAACGGCCGGTGAGAGCCCGCGAGGGCCTCACCGATGGTCTGGACGGCGCCCCGCTCGGCCCGGTTGCTCACCGCCGGGTTGGCGAAGTCGTGCTTGTTGGCGAGGTGGACGACGGCATCGGCGGCGTCGGCGCCCGAGCGGATGCCGTCGAGGTCGTCGAGGTCGCCGCGGAGCACCCGGGCACCCTTGGCCTCGAGCGCGGCGGCGGAGGCGTCCGAGCGGGCGAGGCCGGTGACCTCGTGCCCGGCGTCGAGCATGTGGTCGACCACGGCCGAGCCGATCCAGCCGGTCGCTCCGGTGATGAATACCTGCATGTCACTGCTCTTTCGGAGAGGTCCGCGACGACCTGGCGCGGACGGATCGTGACGGCGGCCCGAGCGGGCCACCGGCGGTCTTCGGGGTCGACCGGTCTTCGGGGTCGCCCGGTCTTCAGGGTCGCCCGGTCTTCAGGGTCGGCCGGTGATGTCCCACCGGCCGACGGGCCGGTCCCCCGGATCAGAGGCGGCAGCTGATCTCCATGCCGTCCTCGATGGGGAAGGAGACGTTCTGGTAGCCGTTCGCGGGGTCGCGTACGTAGTCGAGATACGGCCGCATCGGGCCCTCGAGCTGGTCGATGTCGTCGGCCACGACGAGGGTGCCGGGCCGCAGGCGCGGTTCGAGCATCCGCAGTACGGGCAGGCACAGGTCCTTCCAGCCGTCGAGCAGCAGAAGGTCCACGGAGCCATCGAGGTCGGCGAGGGTTTCCCGGGCGTCCCCCTCCAGCACGGTGATCACGTCGTCCAGCCCGGTCTCGGCGAAGGTGCGGCGGGCCGCGGCGATCTTCTCCTTGCTCAGCTCCGTGGTGATGACGCGCCCGGTGCCGTTGTCCCGCACGGCGGCGGCCAGATGGAGCGTGGAGATCCCGAAGGACATGCCGAACTCGACCACCGTGGCCGGGCGGATGGCACGGACCAGGTTGTAGAGCAGCTTCCCGCCCTCGGCGGAGATCGGCATGTAGATCCCGGCCGCGGCGTCGGCGAGCTCCTGCGGGGCCAACGATTCCAGTGCGCCGGGGGGCAGTTGCGCTTGGGCGGTCTCGTCCTGCTCGGCCAGCTCGAACATCCGGCTGAGGGCGGTCTCGACCCGGGGGTCGGCAAGCGTGTGAGTGACTGTCATGAGTCGTAGAGTAGACGCGACGTTGCGTCTTGTCTAGAAGAAACAGAGCCGGGGAGGGTGGTTATCCTGAGATCTCGGGGAGGCGAGATGGCACGCGCGACACAAACTGCCGGGACGAGCGGCACCGACCGACCGGCACCACGCCACCACGGCAACCGGCACGGGCGCAGCGAACAGGCCCGGCTGGCGGTGCTGAACGCGGCGGACGATCTGCTGGCCGAGAAGGGTTTCGCGGGCGTCACCATGGAGGGGATCGCCACCCGGGCCGGGGTCGCCAAGCAGACGATCTACCGCTGGTGGAGCACCAAGACCGATGTCCTCATGGACGCCTTCCTCCAGGATGTGGCCGAGGACCTGCCCGTGCGCGACCGCGGTGATCTCGCCCTGGACCTGCGCAGCTATCTGGGCGACCTGGCCGGGTTCCTCAGCGCGTCCGACGCCGGCGCGGTCTTCAAGGCCCTGGTCGCGCAGGCGCAGCACGATCCGGCGTTCGCCCGGGACTTCCGGTCCCGGTACCTCGACGATCAGCGGCGCCGCGACCGCCTTCCGCTGGAACGGGCCATGGAGCGCGGGGAGTTGCCGCCCGGCCTGGACCTGACGGCCGAGACCGACCAGCTCACGGGCCCCGTCTACTACCGGGTGCTGATGACCGACGAACCCGTCGGCCAGGAGTTCACCGACCGGCTCGTCGATGCCTTCCTCCACCGCCACGGGCTGACGCCACCGGCGAACGACTGAACCCCGGCCCAGGAACAGGGCCCCTCCCCCGCCCCGTCAGCCGATAGGCCGCGCCGCACGGACCCGGCGGCCGCCGTCGACCACCAGGTCCGCGCCGGTGATCCAGGACGCCTCGTCCGAGACCAGCCAGCGGACCGCGCGCGCCACGTCCTCCGGTTCGCCGATCCGGGCCAGCGGGAGCGCCGCGGCGAGTTCCCGCTCGCCGGGCTCCCAGACGAAGCGGGCCATCTCGGTGCGGACCAGGCCCGGGGAGACGGCGTTGACGCGGACCGACGGGGCCAGTTCGGCGGCGAGCTGGCGGGTGAGGCGGAGGAGGGCGGTCTTGGCGGTGCCGTAGGCGCCCACGTCCGGGCCGACGCCGTGGGTGCCCTCGGTGCAGATGTTGACGACCGCGCCGCCGTGGTCGCCCATCCAGGCCCGCCAGGCCGCCTGGGTCAGCCGCAGCGGGGCCTCCACATTGACCGTGAAGGCCCTGCGCCAGGCGAGCGGGTCCACCGTCATCAGCGGGCCCAGCGGGGCGTTGGTGGCGGCGTTGTTGACCAGGATGTCGAGGCGGCCGAACTCCTCGAGGGTGCGGGCCACCGCCGCCTCCGGGTGCGCCGGGTCCGCCACATCTCCGGGGCAGGCGACGGCGCGCGGGCCGAGGTGGCATACGGCCTCGGCCAGTTCCTCAGGGTCCCGCGCCGTGAGGCACACCGCCGCACCGTCCGCCAGCAGCGCCTTCGCCACCGCCAGGCCGATACCGCGTGAGGCGCCCGTGATCAGGGCCGCGCGTGCCATCGGCTCAGCCCCTCGTGCTCACCGTCTCCGTGTCCCGGCCCGACCGCAGCACCCTTCCCGGCACCGCGCCGGTGATCTCGTCGTTCCGGATGGTCTCGACCCCGCCGACCCGGACGCTCACGATCCCCATCGCCCGCGAGTCCAGCCGGGGGCTGTCGCCCGGCAGGTCGTGCACCAGCCGCGCCTGGCCCGCGTCGATCCGCTCGGGGTCGAAGAGGACCAGGTCGGCGTGGTAGCCCTCGGCGATCCGGCCGCGCTCGCGCAGCCCGAGCAGCCGCGCCGGATCGTCCGTCAGCATCCGCACCGCCCGCTCCAGGCCGACCAGCTTCCGGCCGCGCAGACAGTCCCCGATGAACCGGGTGGTGTACGGGGCGCCGCACATCCGGTCCAGATGGGCCCCCGCGTCCGAGCCGCCCAGCATGACGTCCTCGTGTTCCCAAGTGCGCCGGCGCAGGTCCCAGCTCGCCGGGTCGTTGTCGGTCGGCATGGGCCACAGCACCGTGCGCATCTCGTCGGCGGCGCAGATCTCCACCAGTGCGGCGAAGTCCTCCTGGCCGCGCTCGGCGGCGATGTCGCGGACGACCCGGCCGGTCAGCCCGGCATTGGCCGCGCTGTAGGTGTCGCCGATGACGTACCGCCCGAAGTGGGTGAGCCGGCGGAAGACCCCGGCCTCGGGACCGCTCGCGCGGCGCAGCATCTCCGCCCGCACGTCCGGGTCGCGGAGCTTCGCGATCCGCTCCGGGATCGGCAGCCCCAGGATGTCGCCCCAGCCCGGGATGAGGTTCAGCGCGCAGAAGGTACCGAGCGACATGTTCATGGGGGTGAGGATCGGCATGGTGAGCGCGACGATCCTGCCGCCCGCCTTACGGGCCCGTTCGCCGGCCTGGAGCTGGCGCGGCACCCGCTCGGGGACGGCCGCGTCGATGGTCAGCACGTTCCAGTTGAGCGGGCGGCCGGCGGCCGCGCTCATCTCTACGAGCAGGTCGATCTCCTCGTCGGCGAACTGGTCGAGACAGCCCGCCACGATCGCCTCGATCTGCGTGCCCTCGTGTTCGCCGACGGCCCGGGAGAGCGCCAGGAGCTCCTCGGGTTTGGCGTGACGGGAGGCGACCGGCTGTCCGTCCCCGTCCGAGTGGGTCGAGGACTGGGTGGTGGACAGCCCCCACGCCCCCGCGTCCATCGCCTCGTGGAAGAGCCGCAGCATCTCCTCCAGCTGCGCGGGCGTGGGCTCTCCGCCGATCGCGTCCTCGCCCATCACATGGCGGCGCAGCGCGCAGTGCCCCACCATGAAGCCCGCGTTGACGGCGATCCGGCCCTCCAGCGCGTCCAGGTACTCGCCGAAGCCGTGCCAGTTCCAGGGCGCGCCCTGCTCCAGCGCCACCAGCGACATGCCCTCGACCCGGCTCATCATCCGCCGGGTGTAGTCGGCGTCGCCGGGCCGGTCGGGGTTGAGCGGGGCGAGGGTGAAACCGCAGTTGCCGCCCGCGACCGTGGTCACTCCGTGGTTCATGGAGGGGGTGGCGTACGGATCCCAGAAGAGCTGGGCGTCGTAATGGGTGTGCGGGTCGACGAACCCGGGCGCGAGGACGAGCCCGGTGGCGTCCTCGGCGGACCGCGCCGGTTCGGTGACGGTCCCGGGCTCGCCGATGGTCACGATCCGGCCGTCCCGGATGCCGACGTCGGCGACGTAGGAGGGCGCGCCGGTGCCGTCCGCCACGGTGGCGCCCTTGATCAGGTGGTCGAGCACGGGTGGATCCCTTCTCGCGTCTGCGGCTGCTGGGTCTCGGCTCGCGCGTCCGCGGCTACCGGGTCTCGGCGTGGCGGAAGCGGGTCGTGCGGTGCACCGGATCGGTGTCGATCTTCGGGATGACGTGCTCGCCGATGAGCTTGACCGTGTTCATCGTGTCCTCGTAGCCGATCCCGATCGGCAGCCCGAACGACAGCTGGTCGGCCCCGGCCTGCTCCCACCGCTTGCACTGGCGGAAGACCTCGTCCGGGTCGCCGCAGATCATCAGCTCCTCGGCGATGAGGAGTTCGATGATCTCCTCGGTGTACTCCGGCAGCAGCTCGGGCCACTCAGGGATGCCGTCGGGGCGGGGGAAGGTGTCGTGGTAGCGGAAGAGCAGCGACTGCAGATAGTTGAGCCCGCCGCCGACCGCGATCTCCACGGCCTTGGCGTGGGTCTCCGCGCAGATCGCGGTGGAGGTGACCATCACGTTGTCGTTGACGAAGCCGCCGACCGGGTCGGCCTCCTTGATCGCGTTCTTGTAGGAGTCGAGGACCCACTCCATGTCGGAGACCTTCTGGATGGAGAACCCGAGCACGCCGAGGCCCTTCTTGCCGGCCATCGCGTACGACGGCGGCGATCCGGCCGCGTACCACATCGCCGGGTGGGAGCCCCCGTACGGCTTGGGCAGCACCTTGCGCGGCGGCAGCGACCAGTGCTTGCCCGCGAAGCCCTGGTACTCGTCCTGCAGCCACATCTTGGGGAACTCGGCGATCGTCTCTTCCCAGATCTCCTTGGTGGCGTTCATGTCGGTGATCCCCGGGAGGAAGCCGAGGATCTCGTGGCTGCCCGCGCCCCGGCCCGAGCCGAACTCGAACCGGCCGCCGGAGAGGTGGTCGAGCATCGCGACCTTCTCGGCCACCTTGACCGGGTGGTTGACCTGCGGCAGCGGGTTGAAGATGCCGGAGCCCAGGTGGATGCGCTCGGTGGCGTGGGCGAGATAGCCGAGGTAGACGTCGTTCGCGGAGAGGTGGGAGTACTCCTCCAGGAAGTGGTGCTCGGAGGCCCATGCGTACTTGAAGCCGGACAGGTCGGCCTGGATGACGTACTCGGTCTCCTCGACGAGCGCGTGGTGCTCGGCCTCGGGGTCGGTTCGGCGTCGGCTTTCGGGGACGTATCCCTGCACAAAGAGTCCGAATTCCATGGAGGTTCACCGCCTCAGACGACTCGATCTGACGCATCGTCAGATTTTGATTGACTCTGGCACCGCGGACAGGGACCGTCAAGGGCCGAAGCCGCGCCGGACCCGGAGGGGTCCTAGAAGACCGAGACGCCGGTCAGCCAGCCGCCGTCGACGACGAACGGCTGGCCCGTCACATACGACGAGTCCTCGGACGACAGGAAGAGCGCGAGCCGCGCCACCTCCTCCGGGCGGCCGATCCGGCCCAGCGGCACCAGCTTGCGGTAGAGCTCGTCGACCGCCGCCGACGCCTCCGCGGCGTCGGCGGCCGGGTCGAGCTGGGCCGGGTTGGTCATGGGGGTGTCGATCGCGCCCGGGCAGATCGCGTTGACCCTGATGCCCTTGTCCGCGAGCTCCATCGCGGCCACCCGGGTCATCCCCACCACCGCCGCCTTCGTCGCGGCGTACGAGGTCAGGAAGGCCATACCGGACAGGGCGACGTACGAGGCGGTGTTCACGATCGTCCCGCCGCCCGCCGCCGCCAGCTCCGGCGCGAGGGTCCGCATCCCCAGGAACGCCCCGACCTGGTTGACCTGGACCACCTCCAGGTACTCGGTGAGCGGGGTGCTGACCAGCTCGTTGAAGCGGAGGATCCCGGCGTTGTTGACCAGGCCGTCCACCGCGCCGAAGGCGTCCTTGGCGGCCTCGACGGCGGCGTTCCAGTCGTCCTCCCGGCCCACGTCCAGATGGACGAAGCGGGCGCTCTCACCCAGCTCCTTGGCCAGCGCCTCGCCCGGCTCGTCCAGCACGTCGCAGAGGACCACCCGGGCGCCCTCCGCCACGAACAGCCGCGCCTCGTGCTCACCTTGTCCGCGCGCCGCCCCGGTGATGACGACGACCCGCCCGTCCAGCTTGCCCATTCCGTTCTCCCTAGTCATCGAGGTGCGGAGCGACATCGGCGGCGAAGGCCGCCATCTGGTCGGTCAGTTCGGTGTGGTCCCGGCAGCGGAACCGCACCTGGATCTGGTCCACCCCCATCGCGGCGTAGGCGCGCAGGCTCTCGGCCAGCCGCTGTGGCGCACCGGTCAGGGTCCGGCGCCCCACGCCCCAGCCGGGCTCGCCCACGTACAGCGGCTCGGTGATCGCGCCGATCTCGGCGGGCTCGTCGATCCCCGCCTCGTCCCGCAGCGCGCGCAGCCGGGCGATCTGGCCGGGCAGCCGGTCCCGTGGATCGCCCTGGGGCAGCCAGCCGTCGCCCCGGATCGCCGCCCGGCGCACCGCCGCGGGCGAGGAGCCGCCGATCCACAGCGGGGGCCGTGGCGTCTGGACGGGGCGCGGGGCCTGCCCCAGACCGCTGAAGGCGAACCGCTCCCCGCGGAAGTCGGGGAACTCCTCCGGCCCCAGCGCCGCCTTCAGCGCGTCGACCGTCTCGTCCAGCAGCGCCCCGCGCCGGGCGAAGTCCACCCCGAGCGCCTCGAACTCCTCCCGCACATGCCCGGCCCCGACCCCGAGGATCAGCCGGCCGCCGGAGAGCTGGTCGAGCGTCGCGTACTGCTTGGCGGTCAGCAGCGGATGCCGCAGCGCGGCGACCGCCACATGGCTGAGCAGCCGCACCCGCTCGGTGGCCGCGGCGAGCCAGCCGAGGGTGGCCACCGGGTCGTACCAGACGGTGCCCATCGCGGCGGCCAGCCGCCGCGGGATCGCGACATGGTCGCAGACCGCGAGGTAGGCGAAGCCGAGCCGGTCGGCGGCGCGGGCGACCGCGAGCAGCTCGGCCGGGCCGGCCGCCGCCTCCCACGGCTCGGCGTACAGGGTGGACTGCGACTGGACGGGCAGCTGCATGCCGTAGCTCAACCGGCCCCGGGGCAGGACGCGCATGCCGGGCCTCCTCGTCGGTGGACCGCCATCGTCGTATCGGACGTCGGCCATAGTGATATCTGACGGTCCATCAGACAAGGGGTACGGCGGTCTCGTCCCGCGTTGCGAGGCCCTGCTAGCGTACGGACGTTCGGACCTCGGGCCCATCGCCCGCCGCCCCGCTCAGGGGCCACCACGGGGGGCACAGCAAGGGGCACACAGAGGGGCACGTGATGATCGAGACGGTCTTCCGCTGCGAGGATCTGCCCAGAGCGGATCGGTTCGACTTCTGGCGTGAGCAGATGGCACAACTCATGGCGCCGATGGAGATGAGCAGCGACCACACCCGTGACTTCCGGGGAGAGGTGCGCATCCTCGACTTCGGCGCCGCCTCCGTATGGCCCACCAAATTTCGTGAGATGAACTTCCGGCGCACCCCCAAGCTCATCCGGCAGTCCGACCCCGAGCTGTACCACTTCTCGTTCATCCTGGAGGGAAACCTCCAGGTCTCCCAGTCCCGCCAGGAGGCCGCGCACAGCGCGCAGGGGCTCTATGTCGTCGACACCTCACGCCCCTTCGACTGCCTGGCCTTCGGCGGCCCTCCCGGAGGCGTGGGTCTGGAGATCCCCAAGGCCCTGATCCCGGTCCCGCACGACAGGATCGACCGGCTGCTCGCCCGGCCCATCCCGGCGCGCGACGGCGTCGGCGCCCTGCTGACCGGGTTCCTCGCCCGGCTGGCCGCGGACCGCAGCTCCTACGGTCCCTCCGACGGGCCGCGGCTGGGGACCGTACTGATCGACCTGGCGGCGGCGCTGCTCGCCCAGGCCGTCGAGGCCGACGACGCCCTGCCGCCCGAGACCCACCGGCACACCCTGGCCTTACGGGTGCAGAGCTTCATCCAGCGGAACCTGTCCGACCCGCGGCTGTCACCGGCCACCATCGCCGCCGCGCACCACATCTCCGTCGGCTATCTGCACCGCCTCTTCCGCGCCCGCGACACCACGGTCTCCGCATGGATCCGGCAGCAGCGGCTGGACCGCGTCCGGCGCGACCTCACCGACCCGGGCCTGCACACCGTCCCCATCCACGAACTCGCCGCCCGCTGGGGCTTCGCCCACCCCGCCGTCTTCAGCCGCGCCTTCCGCGCCGCGTACGGCATGCCGCCCAGCGACTACCGCCGCCTGGCACTGGTGTCCCGCGCGCCGGGCGCAACCCCGCGGCGCCCGGTGCGCACGGACTCCCGGCCCTCCGCACCACCCACGGCCCCTGTCACTTCGTAGGGGTGGGTGACGGCGCTGGGAGGGGGAGGGCCGATGTGCCCCACAGCCTGCCGGAGAGCCCGGAGGATGTCATTGACCGGCAGTGACCGCTTTCTTGCTCCTCCGTGACCAAGGCGCCACGGAAGCCTGGCGGCCCGGGGCTACACCCCCGGCGCCCCCTCCCAGAGCCCGTCCGCCGTGAGCCCCAGCAGCTCGATCGCGTTGCCGCGCACGATCCGCTCCACGACGTCCGGCGCCAGATGCCCCATCTGCGCCTCGCCGACCTCGCGCGACTTGGGCCAGGTGGAGTCGGAGTGCGGATAGTCCGTCTCGTACAGGACGTTGCCGACCCCGATCGCGTCGAGGTTGCGCAGCCCGAAGGCGTCGTCGAAGAAGCATCCGTACACATGCTCCGCGAACAGCTCGGACGGCGGGCGCAGCACCTTGTCGGCCACTCCGCCCCAGCCCCGGTTCTCCTCCCACACCACATCGGCGCGCTCGAGGATGTAGGGGATCCAGCCGATCTGGCCCTCCGCGTACATCACCTTGAGGTTCGGGAAGCGCTCGAACTTCCCGCTCATCAGCCAGTCGACCATCGAGAAGCAGCAGTTGGCGAAGGTGATGGTGGAGCCGACCGCGGGGGGCGCGTCCGCGGAGGTCGAGGGCATCCGGGAGGAGGAGCCGATGTGCATCGCGATGACCGTGCCGGTCTCGTCGCATGCGGCGAGGAAGGGGTCCCAGTCGTCGGTGTGGATCGACGGCAGCCCGAGGTTCGGCGGGATCTCCGAGAAGCAGACGGCCCGCACCCCGCGCGCCGCGTTCCGCCGCACCTCGGCGGCGGCCAGCTCGGCGTCCCACAGCGGGACGATGATCAGCGGGATCAGCCGGCCCCGGGCCTCGGGGCCGCACCACTCCTCCACCATCCAGTCGTTGTACGCCCGGACCCCGAGCAGCCCCAGCTCGCGGTCGGCGGCCTCGGTGAAGGTCTGCCCGCAGAAGCGGGGGAAGGTCGGGAAGCAGAGCGCCGACTGGACGTGGTTGACGTCCATGTCCGCCAGCCGGTCCGGCACCGAGAAGGAGCCGGGCCGCATCTGCTCATAGGTGATGGCCTCGAGCCTGACCTCGTCCCGGTCGTATCCGACGGCGGTGTCCAGCCGGGTCAGCGGCCGGTGCAGCTCCTCGTACACCCACCAGTCCGCGAGCGGCCCGTCGTCCCCGGGCGCGCCCATCTTCGGGGCGAACCGGCCGCCGATGAAGGTCATCTCCTTCAGCGGCGCCCGGACGATGCGCGGCCCGGTGTCGCGGTACTTCGACGGGAGGCGGTCCCGCCAGACGTGAGGGGGCTCAACCGTGTGGTCGTCCACCGAGATTATCTTCGGGAAGCTCTCCATGACTGCACGGTAGCGCCGATCTGACGGATCGTCAGCTCACTGGACGCCTCCCACGAGGTTCGGGCGATGCCACGGACACGTCGCACTCTTTACTGACGTACGGCCCACGGGCACGGCAGACTGGCCATACAGCGAGGAAGCGTGTGCGGGGGGCACCATGGTCGGCGACGAGCGCCTGGGGCGGCGGATAGGTTCCACCGGATCCGTACCGGACGGGTCGTGGCGCGGTGACGAGGCGAACCTCGCCCTCGGCGAGGACCCTGACCCCGCCCTCGACCGGACACGGATCGAGCTGGAGTGGGAGAGCGGCTACCGCGCCGATGTCGTCCCCGGGCTCCGTCCGCACGCCGCCCCACAGCCCGCCGCCGCGTTCTCCCGGCCCACCGCCGTGGGCCGCCCGCAACGCCCCCTGGCCGCCGTCACCACCGCCGTCCGCCCCGCGCAACTGCCCGCGGCGGTGGCCGACTTCACCGGCCGCGAGGACCTCGTACGAGAGCTGAACGACCGGCTGGCGCCCCCTCCGACCGGCCGGCCGCCATCGCCATCGCCGGCATCGGAGGCATCGGCAAGACCGCCCTGGCCGTCCATCTCGCCCACACCGCCCGCCACCACTTCCCCGACGGCCAGCTCTACATCGACCTCGGCGGTGCGGGCTCCTCCCCGCCGACCCCGAAACCGTGCTCGGCGCCTTCCTGCGCTCGCTCGGCACCCCCGACGCCGCCATCCCGGACGGCACCGAGGAGCGCGCCGCGCTCTACCGCGCCACTCTCGAAGGCCGCCGGGTCCTCGTCCTGCTGGACAACGCCCGCGACGCCGCCCAGGTCCGGCCGCTGCTCCCGGGCGAGGGCGCACCGGAGTGCGTGGCGCTGATCACCAGCCGCGCCCATATGGCCGACCTGGACCGCGCCCACCTGGTCGACCTGGACGCGATGAGCCCGACCGAGGCGTTCGCCCTCTTCGCGCTGATCGTGGGCGAGGAGCGGGCGATGGTCGAGCGCGCGGCGGTCATGGAGGTGGTGGCGTCCTGCTCCTACCTCCCGCTCGCCATCCGCATCGCGGCCTGCCGGCTCGCCTCCCGCCGCACCTGGACCGTCTCCGTTCTCGCCCGCAAACTCGCCGATGAGCGGCGGCGGCTGGACGAGCTGCGGGCCGGGGATCTGGCGGTCAAGGCGACCTTCGGGCTCGGCTATGGACAGCTCGACCCGGCCCAGGCCCGCGCCTTCCGGCTGCTCGGCCTGGTCGGCGGCCCGGACATCTCCCTGCCGGCCGCGGGCGCGGTGCTCGGCCTCGACATCGAGGAGACCGCCCGGCTCCTCACCTCCCTCGTGGACATCTCGCTGCTGGAGTCCGCCGTACCGGGGCGCTACCGCTTCCACGACCTCGTACGGCTCTACGCGCGGTCCTGCGCCGAGCGGGAGTCGCAGGCGGCGGCGGAGCGCGAGGAGGCGCTGTCGCGGCTGCTGGACTTCTACCTCGCCACGGCGGCGCGGGTGTACGCCATGGAGCGGCCCGGGGATCGCATGGTCGAGCACCTGGAGCCCACCGGCCATCCCGGGCTGCGCTTCGAGACCTCGAAGGCCGCCCTGGACTGGCTCTTCGCGGAGGGCGACTGCCTGCTCGACTGCGTGCCCAGGTGCACCGGGGAGACCACCCGCCGCCGCGCCGGGGATCTGCTGCTGGGCGCGCTGGACCTCGCCGAGTCCGGGGCCCGGCCGCGGCAGTACGAAACGGTGGCGCGGGCGGCCGGCGACGCGGCCCACGCGGCCGGGGACTCCCGTACCGAGGCCCGCGCCCGCTCGGCGCTGGGGCATCTGTACAGCTTCACGGGCCGGTACGCCCAGGCCGAGCGCGAGCTTCGCCTCGCCCTGGAACTGGACGGCGAGGATCCGGTGATCGCCAGCCGCGCCTCCAATCAGCTCGGCATCGTCACCAACGGGCTGGGGCGGTACGACGACGCGGAGCGGTTCCTCGGACAGGCCCTCGAGGCGTTCCGCGCCGATGCCAACGAGGCCGGCGAGGCGAGCGCCCTGGCCAACCTCTCCCGGCTCCATGTGAGCCGGGGCCGCACCCGGAGCGGGGTGGAACTGGCCGAGCAGGGGCTCGCCATCTACCGCAGGCTCGGCGCCCCCTTACGGCTCGCCAACGGGATGTACACCCTCGGCATCGCGCTGACGCGTGCCCACCGACTGGAAGAGGCGGCCGTTCACCTCACCGAGGCGCTCGACCTGTTCCGCGAAGCCCGTCAGCCGCTGTGGGAAGGCATGGCACATTTCCGGCTGGCCGAAATGCATCTGGCAGCACATCGCCCCACCAAGGCGGTGACGCACGCCGAACAGTCCCTCGCCCTGGGCGGACTCGGCGGCGAGTGGCGACGCTTCTCCTTTCTCACCGTTCTGTCGAAGGCCCTGATGGCGGCCGGACAGCGAAGCCGGGCCCAGGAGTACTGGAGCCAGGCACAGGCCCTTCGCGAGCGGCTGGGCTCACCCGAGCCCGAGGAGGTGCGCCAACTGCTGGCGACCTCGGCACCGGACCTCCCGGCGGCCGCAGATCCGAATCCCGGCCATCGGGACCCCTTCGGAGTCGGCCCCCCGGTGTCCGAAAGCGGGCCCTGGAACTGACGATCCGTCGGCAAACGGAGGTCTCGAAGTCGGGCGGGCCTTGTGGAGAGGTCCGGCCCCTACTGACGTAAGGGGTATCGGCAAGGCAAACTGGCCCGTGCAACTGGGAGCGGAGGCAGGGGGAGACCATGGCCGGCGAGAAGGAGCGGGCGCAGGAGCAGTCCTTGCGCTTCACCGTGCTCGGACCGGTACGGGCCTTTCGGGGCGAGGAACAGCTGAGCACCGGATCACCGCAGCAAAGAGCCCTGCTCGCCGCTCTGTTGCTGCGCGGCGGGCGCACCGCCACCGCCCCCGAACTCGTCGACGCCCTGTGGGGCGACGATCCGCCGGACGCCGCGATCGCGGCGCTGCGCACCTACGCCTCCAGGCTGCGCAAGGCGTTCGCCCCGCATTCGGACATCCTGGTCAGCGAATCGGGCGGCTACGCGGTCCAAGTGGGCCTCGGGGCCCTGGACATCGATGTGGCCGAGAGCCTGGCGACGGAGGCGGAGAAGGCCCGGCACTCGGGCGACCGGCTGCGCGCCCATGAGCTCATCGGCCGGGCGCTGGACCTCTGGGACGGTGAGGCCCTGGCCGGGCTGTCGGGGCCCTACGCCACGACGCAGCGCGCCCGGCTGTCGGAGTGGCAGCTCGTGCTCACCGAGACCAGGCTCGATCTCGACCTGGAACTGGGCCACCACACCGAGGTGGTCTCCGAGCTCACCGCGCTGACCGCCGCCCATCCGCTCCGGGAGCGGCTGCGCGAGCTGCTGATGCTGGCGCTCTACCGCAGCGGCCGGCAGGCCGAGGCCCTGGCGGTGTACAACGACACCCGGCGGCTGCTCGCCGAGGATCTCGGCGTGGACCCCTGCCCGGAGCTGTCCGAGCTGCATCAGCGCATTCTGCAGGCGGATGCCGAGCTGGCGAGCCCGGTGGACGACCGCACGCACGCCGGGCCCAGCTTCGTGAGGCCGGCCCAGCTGCCCGCGACGGTCGCGGACTTCACCGGCCGGGTCGCCTTCGTCGAGGAGCTGAGCGATGAGCTCGCCACCGCCGAGGGGCGTGTCATGGCTGTGTCAGCCGTGGCCGGAATCGGTGGGGTCGGCAAGACGACGCTCGCCGTGCACGTCGCCCACGCGGCCCGCGCCCACTTCCCCGACGGCCAGCTCTACGTCGACCTCCAGGGCGCCGGTCCGGTGCCCGCGGAGCCCAACGCGATCCTGGGCGCCTTCCTGCGCGCCCTCGGCGCCCCGGACAGCGCGATCCCCGAGGGCGTCCACGAGCGGGCCGCGCTCTACCGCTCGATGCTGGACGGCCGCCGGGTGCTCACGCTGCTCGACAACGCACGCGACGCGGCACAGGTCAGGCCGCTGCTGCCCGGTACGCCGGGCTGCGCCGCGCTGATCACCAGCCGGACCCGGATGGTCGACCTGGAGGGCGCCCACCTGGTCGACCTGGATGTGATGAGCCCCGATGAGGCGCTGGTCCTCTTCACCCGCATCGTGGGCGCGGAGCGGGTCAGCTCCGAGCGCGACGCGGCCATGGACGTGGTGGCGGCCTGCGGCTTCCTGCCGCTGGCCATCCGGATCGCCGCCTCCCGGCTGGCCTCGCGCCGCACCTGGACCGTCTCCACGCTGGCGCGCAAGCTCGCCAACCAGCGCCGGCGGCTGGACGAGCTGCGGGCCGGCGACCTCGCCGTGCGGGCCACCTTCGAGCTGGGCTACGGCCAGCTGGAGCCGCCGCAGGCCCGGGCGTTCCGGTTGCTGGGGCTCGCGGACGGCCCCGACATCTCGCTCGCCGCGGCGGCCGTCGTCCTGCAACTGGACACCTTCGACGCCGAGGAACTCCTGGAGTCCCTGGTCGACGCCTCCCTGCTGGAGTCCGCGGCGCCCGGCCGCTACCGCTTCCACGACCTCGTACGGCTCTACGCGCGTGACCGCGCGGAGCGGCACCAGTCGGCCACGGAACGCGAGGCGGCGCTCTCCCGGCTGCTGAGCTTCTACCTCGCCACGGCGGCACGGGTGTACGCCATGGAGCGGCCGGGCGACCGGCTGGGCGACCACCTGGCCCCCGCCGACCACCCCGGCCTGGTCTTCCCGCATCAGGGCGCCGCCTTGGACTGGCTGTTCACCGAGGCGGACTGCCTGCTGGCCTGCGCCCAGCAGGCCGCCTCGGGCACCACCCTGGGCCGGGCGGCGGATCTGCTGCTCGCCGCCATGGACCTGGCCGAATCCGGTGCCAACGCCCCGCGCTACGAGGCCGTCGCCCGCGTCGTCAGCGAGACGGCACACACCGTCGGCGACACCCGGGCCGAGGGCCGGGCCCGCACCTGCCTGGCCAAGGTGCACAACCTCACCGGCCGGCTGGAGGAGGCCGACGCGGAGGCGGAGCGCGCCCTGGCCCTGGGCTCCACGGTCGAGGACCACGTGACCATGGGGCGCGCCCTCACCGAGCGCGGCATCATCGCGCACCTCAGCCGCACCCGCTGGGACGACGCGGAGCGGCATTTCCTCCGTGCCATCGACGCCTACCGGGCCGTGGACGACCAGCCCGGCGAGGCCAGCGCGCTGTGCAACCTGTCCCGCGCGTATGTGGAGATGGGCCGGATCGACAGCGCCGTGGACCTGGCCCGGCAGGGCGTGCGGATCTACGGAAGCCTGGGGCGCACCCTGCGCCTGGCCAACGGCAAGTACGCGCTGGGTATCGCCCTGACCGGGTCCGGAAGCCTGACCCACGCGCTGGAGCAGCTCACCGAGGCCCTCGGCCTCTTCCGTGAGCACCGCCAGCCGCTCTGGGAGGGCATGACCCACCAGCGGATGGCCGAGGCGCATCTGTCCATCGGGCGCCCGGCGGAGGCCGCCACCCACGCCGAACAGGCCCTCGCCCTGCGGGGCATCGGGGGCGAGTGGCGCCGGGCCATCGTGCTGACGCTGCTCGGCAAGGCGCTGCTGGAGCTCGGCCAGAACGAGCGCGCGGATGCCTGCTGGCGTGAGGCGCTGTCGATTCACGAGCGGCTGGGAGCACCGGAGGCAGAGGACGTCCGGGGGCTTCTGGCCCCCGCGACCGCGGCATAACCGCGCGTCCCGCCGACCGTTCATCAATCGTTTATCGCCGTCCGGGAGTCTTAGTACCGGTCGACCCGTCCCCGCGGGGGGCAGACGGGTCGGTTGCGAGGTCACACCGTAAGGTGGGCGGCCCTTTTGAGACACCTGTCCGGCGACCCACGGGGGAGTCGCCGGGCGGGTGTCAACGGGCCTCTACCGACCAGAGCATCCGATGGAGTTGATCGTGACAAGCACGGACAAGAAGCCCCAGTCCGACACCTACCGGCCACTGGAGGCCGACCCGGCGACCCTCACTCCTCAGGACGAGGGCCACACGCCGGCGCCGCCGCAGGCGGTCACCCAGGGCGAAGGCCACACGCCCGCCCCGCCGCAGCTGAGCACGCAGGGGGAGGGGCACACGCCCGCGCCTCCGCAGCTCAGCACCATGGACGAGGGTCACACCCCGGCGCCGCCGCAGCTCAGCACGCAGGGGGAGGGGCACACGCCCGCGCCTCCGCAGCTCAGCACCAAGGGCGAGGGTCACACCCCGGCGCCGCCGCAGCTGAGCGCCGAGGGCGAGGGCCACACTCCCTCGGCACCCCAGTAGGCCACCACGGAACGTCGTTCGTATCCACCAGGTAACCGCGGGGCCGATGTCGATGACGCGGAGGGGACGTCATCGGCGTCGGCCCCTCTGTGCGGGCGCCCTCCGGACGATCGGCTCCGCGCACCACCGGGCGGGCCCCCTTTCCGCCAAGCTTCGACCAGTTCCGGCCAGATGGCCGAACACACGTACCCCTCTTTGTTAATTTGCAGTACAAAATAGATAATCACCCCCCGTATCGGAGGAACCGGAATGACTCGTGCCACAAAGGGCATTGCGACCTTGATTATCGCTATAGGTGCCGCGGTCGGAGCCACAAGCCAGACAGCCGCATTCGCAGCTGCAAGCGATAGTCACACCCCTATCGTCGGCGTGGACAGTAGCGAATACGCCACTGCCGCCGCCCCGGCCCCGCAGGGCGAGGGCCATGCCCCCACCAGCCCGCAGTAGGCGCGGCGAGACGACTTACGCAGGCCGAAGGGGCCGGGCGAACATGCCCGGCCCCTTGGTGATGCCCCGCCCGCGCACGCCTTCGGCGGCGGCTGGGGGTCTTACGAGACTGACCGGCCCGCCCGCAGCTCGGCCTTGAGGACCTTGCCGCTGGCGTTGCGCGGCAGCTCGGCCAGGAACACCACCTGTCGCGGCACCTTGTAGTTGGCCATCTCCCGGCGCGACCAGGCGATCAGATCGTCCGCCGTCAGCGTCGAGTCCGGACGGCGGACCACGTACGCCTCGGCCACCTCGCCCAGGCGCGCGTCCGGGATGCCGACGACGGCGACGTCGGCCACATCGGGGTGGCGGGCGATGAGTCGCTCGATTTCGGCGGGATAGGCGTTGAAGCCGCCGACGATGAACATGTCCTTGATGCGGTCGGTGATGCGCAGATTGCCCTGCTCGTCCATCACCCCGACATCGCCGGTCCGCAGCCAGCCGTCGGGGGTGATGGTGCGGGACGTGGCGATCGGATCCTCGAAGTAGCCGGGGGTGATGTGGTAGCCGCGGACCCAGACCTCGCCCGGCCGCCCCGGCGCGAGTTCACGCCCGGTGGGATGGGCGATCTTGACCTCGGTGTCCGGAATCGCGCGGCCCGCCGTGCCCGCGATGACCTCGGGCGGATCGCCACGGCGGCACATCGTGACGGTGCCCGACGCCTCCGTCAGGCCGTACGCCGTCAGGACGGTGGCGACCCCGAGCTCCGAGCGCAGCCGTTCCACCAGCTCCAGCGGGACCACGGCGGCGCCGGTGACGACCAGGCGCAGCGTGGACAGGTCATGGCCGGCGCGGGACGGATGGTCGAGGAGCGACTGGTGGAGGGTGGGCGGGCCGGGGAGGACGGTGATGCGCTCGGCGGCGATGTTGGCCAGGGCGGTCTCCACGCTGAAGACCGGCTGCGGCACCATCGTGGCGCCGCGGCTCAGACAGGCGATGATGCCCGCCTTGTAGCCGAAGGTGTGGAAGAACGGGTTCACGATCAGATAGCGATCGCCCGCCGCCAGCCCCGTGATCTCGCTCCAGGTGTCGAAGACGCGCACGGTCTGGAAGTGCGTGGTCACCACACCCTTGGGCCGGCCGGTGGTGCCGGAGGTGAAGGTGATGTCGGAGGGGTCCGTGGGGCGCACCGCCTCCGCCCGGGACCGGACCTCCGCCGGTGATACGGCGTCGCCCAGCGCCAGGAACTCCTTCCAGGTGCGGAAGTCCTCCGGGCCGTTGTCGGCGAGGACGACCACCTCCCGCAGGTAGGGCAGGCGCGGCAGGGGGCCGTGGCCCGCCCCTCCCCCGCCGCCCGGCGCAGCGACGCCACATACGAGGTGCCGAGGAAGGTGCCGGTGATGAACAGGTGCGAGGCCCGGGTGCGGCGCAGCACATACGCCGCCTCGGCGCCCTTGAAGCGGGTGTTGACCGGGACCAGCACGCCCCCCGCGGTGACCGCGCCGAGCGCCGCCACGACCCAGTCGGTGGTGTTGGGCGCCCAGATCGCGGCGCGGTCGCCCGGTTCGAGGCCCGAGGCGACGCACGCGGCCGCGGCCCGTTCGATCCGGGCGCCGAGCTCGGCGTACGAGATCCGGGCGCGGCCCTCGACCACGGCCTCGGCGGGGCCGTACCGCTCGACCGCCGCCCGGATCAGGGCCGGGACGGTGCTCCCCTGTGCCATCCGTTGCATCGGACCGCTCCCCTCCCCGGAACCCGGGACGGACGACCCCACTAGCTGACTACCCGTCAGATTAGCGGTAGCCTTCCCCGCTGTCAGCACCGGTGAACGCGACCACGGAGGCGGCCATGGGGGCGACGAGGAGCACGGCGGGGGCGACGGGGCCGACGGCGGGGGCGGCCTTGAAGGACGCGACGGCGATAGCGGGCATCGGACAGACCCCCTTCGCCAAACGCCTCCCCGAATCCGAGAAGACCCTGGCCTGCCGGGCGATCCTGGCCGCGCTCGACGACGCCGGTATCGCCCCGTCCGAGGTGGACGCCTTCGCCTCGTACACCATGGAGGAGACCGACGAGGTCGAGGTCGCCAAGGCCATCGGCGCCGGGGAGGTGACCTTCTTCAGCAAGGTCGGCTACGGGGGCGGCGGTTCCTGTGCGACCGTCGCACATCTGGCCGCCGCGGTCGCCACCGGACAGGCGAGCGTCGGGGTGGCCTGGCGGTCGCGCAAACGCGGCAGCGGGCCGCGCCCCTGGACCAACACCCGGGCGCAGCTGCCCACCCCGGCCCAGTGGACCCGGCCGTACGGACTGCTGCGTCCGGCCGATGAGATCGGACTGCTGGCCCGGCGCTATATGCATGAGTACGGCGCGACCCGCGATCACTTCTTCAATGTGGCGCTGGCCTGCCGCAACCGGGCCAATCAGAACCCCGCCGCGATCATGTACGACCGCCCGCTGACCCGCGAGATGTATATGACCGCGCGGTGGATCAGCGAGCCCCTCTGCCTCTTCGACAACTGCCTGGAGACCGATGGCGCGCTGGCCTGTGTGGTGGTGTCGGCCGAGCGGGCGCGCGACTGCCGGCAACGGCCGGTGTACGTCCACTCCGCCGCCCAGGGGCTGCCCGCCCAGCACCACGGGATGGTCAACTACTGGAACGACGACCCGCTCACCGGCCCCTCCTGGACCGCCGCCCGCCGACTGTGGGAAACCGCAGACTTCGGGCCGCAGGATGTGGATGTCGCGCAGATCTACGACGCGTTCACCCCGCTGATCCCGCTCTCCCTGGAGGGCTACGGCTTCTGCGCCCGCGGCGAGGGCGCCGCCTTCACCGAGGGGGGCGCACTGGAGATCGGCGGACGGCTGCCGCTCAACACCGGCGGGGGCGGCCTCAGCGAGGCGTACGTCCATGGCTTCAACCTGATCACCGAGGGGGTCAGACAGCTGCGCGGCACCGGCACCGCCCAGGTCCCCGGCGCCACGACCTGCCTGGTCACGGCGGGTGAAGGGGTTCCCACATCCGCCCTGCTGCTGAGGAGTTGACCAACGCCATGACACAGACGGACACGACGGCTGACGCGACAACGGGCGCGACGACCGACACGACGACGGGCACGCCGGCTGACCCGACGGCTGACCCGACGACGGCCGCGAGCGGCGGAGGCGAGGGGTCCGACGGGCTGCTGGCGCCCGTGCCCGACGAGGACGGGTCACCCTTCTTCGCCTACGCGGCGCGCGGCGAACTGCGCGTCCAGTGCTGCGCCGACTGCGGCGAACCGCGCTTCCCTCCGCGGCCCTGCTGCCCCCACTGCCAGTCCTTCGACTGCCTGTGGAAAAGGATGAGCGGCCGTGGCCGGATCTGGTCGTACGTGCTGCCCCATCCCCCGCTGTTGCCCGCCTACGCGGAGCAGGCGCCGTACAACGTCGTCCTCGTAGAGCTCGCGGACGCCCCGCGCATCCGGCTGGTGGGCAATCTGGTCGCCACCGCGGACGCCGCGCTGAACTCGGTCCCGCCGGAGCGGATCCGTATCGGCGCGCCCGTGAAGGCCGCCTTCCACGCCACGGACGGCAGGCTCACGGTGGTGCGCTGGCTGCTGGAGCGGCCATGACGGTCCGCACCCGGGTGGAGGAGAGCGGGGTCGCGGTCGTCACCCTCGACCGGCCCGAGCGGCACAACGCCATCGACCTGGAGACGGTCGGCGAACTGACGGCCATATGGCGGCGCTTCCGCCACGATGACGCGGTCCGGGCCGTCGTCCTCACCGGCGCGGGCGGCCGGGCCTTCAGCACCGGCATCGACCGCTCGGTGGAGGTCGCGCAGCCGCCGTCGCCCTACGCGATGGACGATCCGCTGCGCACCGTCGGGCCCAAGGCGAATGACCTGTGGAAGCCGGTGGTCGCGGCGGTGGCCGGGATGGCGTGCGGCGGGGCGTTCTATCTGCTGGGCGAGGCCGAGTTCATCGTCGCCGACGAGACGGCGGCCTTCTTCGATCCGCACACCAGCTATGGGATGGTCAGCGCCTACGAGGCCGTCTATATGGCACAGCGGATGCCGATGGGCGAGGTCGCGCGGATGGCGCTGATGGGGACCGCAGAGCGGCTCTCGGCCCGACGGGCGTATGAGACGGGCCTGGCCAGCGAGGTGGTCCCGGCCGGTGAGGCCCTTACGGCGGCCATGCGCGCCGCGTCGGTTATCGCGTCGTACCCGACGGAGGCGGTGCAGGGGACCGTAAGGGCGCTATGGGCGGCGAAGGAGGCGGCGCTGGCCCAGGCGCTCGCACAGGCCCCTCAGTTGATCGCGCTGGGCAATCTGCCGCCGGGGCGCCAGGCCGCGCTCTTCGCGGCCCGTACGCCCGGCTTCCGTACGCGGTGAGCCCACCGGCCCCGGATCGGCTCGGGGCCTCAGGTGGAGCTCGGGTATTTGAGCGCCGAGGTGACCTTGCAGGTGAAGGAGGTCTGCTCGGTGAGGTAGCGGTAGGAGGTGGCGCTGAGGGTCTGGCTGCTGCCGGACGCCACGGTGACGGACTTGTAGTCGGATCCCAGCAGGCTGCCGCCGCTCTGGTTCTCCCACTCGATGGTGATCGAGTAGTGCATGGACTGCGTCTCGGGGTTCCTGAGGTTGAGGGTGTACTGGAACGAGTGGGTCGACTCGTCGTAGTCGCAGCCGGTGGCGGTGATGTCGTTCGTGCCGTCCGAGTTGTAGGTGGGCGGCGCGGAGTAGGTGTAGGAGGGCGAGGGGGCCCCGTACGACGGCACGTCGAGGTCGGAGGGGACTCCGCTGGGCAGATCCGTGGGCAGACCGGTGGGAAGGTCGGTGGGACCGGACGCCGGGTTGTCGCCGCCGCTCCCGCCCGAGACGAACCCGCCGAGGCCGCTGTCGTGGCTTCGACCCTTCTTTCCGCACCCGGTCAGCGCGATGAGCCCGACCAGGGCGACGGCGAATATCCGCATGGAGCGGCGTTGCATGGCATTACCCCCGTTGAAAAGACACATTCAAGCCAGTCAGGGCTGGTTGACAAGTGCACGCCACCCTAGCAACGGGCTTTGCTACCCCAAAGTCACCTACGAGCGCGCCTGGCCCGGCTCTCAGAGGACGGAGACGACCTCGCACCGCACCACGGTTCCCGACACCGAGGGATCATCGAGCGGCACCCGTACGGTCCTCGACTTCCCCGCGGGGACCCGCACATCGGCGCGCCCGGTGGTCAGGGTCGAGCCGTCCCGGTCCTGGAAGCTCATGTCGACGAGGTAGGTGTCGGCCGCACCTGAGCGGTTGCGCACCTTCACGGTCGCCGCAGGATGGCCGCTCTTGTCCTTGCCCGCGCAGCTGACGACGGTCGCCTGGGGCGCGTTGGGCGTTGTGCCGCTGGACGCGCTGTCGCCGTAGTCGTCATCATCGTAGTCGCGGTAGCGGGAACCGCCGGAGCCCGAACCGGTGGTGGAGCTCTCGTCGTCGGAGTCCGAGTAACCACCGGAGCCGGAACTGGAACCCGAGCCCGACCCCGAGTGGTGCGAGGAGGAGCTGGAACAGCCGCCTCCGCCACCCCCGTGGCCATGGCCACGCCCCTTGAACCCGGTCAGCGCCACCAGCACCACGGTGAGCACGGCCGCCAGCCGTAGACCACGCCGCATCACAGACCCCGTCCCCCGAAGACCGCGCAGAGAGTTACCCATCGACCTCCCGGCTCCCAGGAGGTCGATGAACGCCCGCAACCGTAGCAGGAATTGTCAGGGACACAGCCCGCGACCAGCCGCCCCGGCGCGTCACCGCGCCCCCGCTGGGGGTCGGTCAGGCCCGGCCGCCCGACGGCCGGGACTGGCCCGTGCCCTTGACCGCGTCCAGCGCGTAGACGCAGCGGTCCTTGCTGCAGGCGTACACCACACCTCCGGCGGCCACCGGGGACCCGGTGATCTCGCCGCCGGTCGCCAGCTTCCAGCGCAGCTGTCCGCCCGCCGCGTCCACCGTGTAGAGGCAGTGGTCGGCCGAGCCGAAGTGGACCCGGCCGTCGGCGACCACCGGCGAGCCGATGACCTCGCCGCCCGCCGCGAACCGCCACTTGGGCGTGCCGGTGACCGCGTCGAGCGTGTAGAGCGCGCTGCCGCTGCCCAGATGGACCGAGCCGTCGGCCACCAGCACCGGCTCGATCGACTGCCGGGCCTCGGTGGCGATACGCCAGCGATCGCGGCCGTTCGCCGCGTCCAGCGCGTACACCGTGCCCAGATAGTCGGCGATGTAGATGCCGCCGCCGGTCACCGCGGGCCCCGGCGCGTACGCGGGGGCGCACAGGAAGACGGCGGGCGCCTCGAAACGCCACCGCACATCCCCGCGGGCGGCGTCGAGCGCGAGCACCCGCGTCCCCGCCGAGACGTAGACCACCCCGTCGGGGGCCGCCAGCAGACGCAGCGGCACACCGCCGCACGAGGCCGCGTCGCCCACCGGATACGACCAGCGCTCCGCGCCGGTGCGCGCCTCCAGGGCGCGCAGCCGCGCGTCCGCCCACACATACACCGTGCCGTCGTGGACGGCCGGGCCGGACTCGGGCGTCTCGAAGTCGGTCTGGAGGCCCTGCATCTCCCACAGCAGCTCGCCGTTGGCCGCCTCCCACGCCTGGACGCCACCGCCGCGCGTCCCGGTGACGACCGTGCCGCGGTCGACCTTGAGGGAGTAGACCCAGCCGTCGGTCGACAGCCGCCAGCGCTCGGCGCCGTCCTCCGCGTCCAGCGCGTACAGCGTGGGGCCGTCGGAGGCGTGGATCCGGCCGTTCTCCACGGCCATGGCCCACGCCACGTCGCGGGTCTTGAACTGGCGACGGCCGGTGGCCACATCCAGCGCGTGCACCTCGAACGAGGTCACATACAGCAGATCGCCGGCCACCGCCGGGGTGCCCCAGACGTCGTTGGACATCCGGAACCGCCACGGGCGCCAGCGGCCGTGCCCGGCTCCTCCGGCATGCGGCTCGGGCGGCTCGGCCGGCGGGGAGTGGGTCGGCGGCGGGACGGCGGCCGTGCCGTCGCCTCCGTTCAGCCCTCCGGTAGTCACCCCGGCCGGCGGGCGCACCCAGCCGGTCGCGGGCCCGGTGCCGTGCTGCGGCTGCGGATCCCGCCCCTGGTCGGCCCGGAGCCCCGGGCCGATCGGCACCTGCGAACCGGGCAGCCGCACCGATCCGTCGGCCCCGGCGGGCGCCGGAGCGGGCGCGGCGGCGGCGGACGGGGCGGCGTGCCGCCCGGGCCCGATGGAGCCCAGCGCGCTCGGCGGGCTCGCGGCCTCCGGCGCGCGCAGGCCCCCGCGCGGATCGCCCACGCCCACGGGCTCCCAGCCGCCCGCACCGGCGGGCCCGGCCGCGGCCGCGCCGTGCCGGCCGCCATGGCCGTCGGCGGGGCCTCCCGCGGCGGGGGCGTACGAGGGTGGCGGCGTGGGCGGACGCTCCGGCGGAAGCGGCGCGGACGGCCGGCTGCCGTCGTTCGCGGCGTGCCCGGCGCCTCCGGGACGGCCGCCTCCGGACGCGGGCCGGGTGGAGCCGCGCACCTGGTTGCGGCCGCTGCGCTTGCGCTCGATGAGCGCGACGGCGCCGGGCGGCAGCCAGGCCGAGGCCGTACCGCTGTCGTCGGCGTTGGACGCGAACAGATGCGGGGCGAGCTGGGACTGCAGATCGGCCGGGGACGGCCGCCGCTCGGGCTCCATCTGCATGCACGACTCGATGAGCGGCCGCAGCTCGTCGGGCAGCCCGTTCAGGTCGGGGCCCTCGCGCAGCAGCATGAACACGGTCTCCACCGGGTTGGCGCCGTGGAAGGGCGCATGCCCGGTGGCCGCGAAGGTCAGGGTCGAGCCGAGCGAGAAGATGTCGCTCGCGCCCGTCACACTGCGTGAGTCGCGCGCCTGCTCGGGGGACATATAGGCGGGGGTGCCGACCGCGACGTTGGTCATCGTCAGCCGGGTGTTCGAAACACCGGAGGCGATACCGAAGTCGATCACCCGCGGGCCGTCCTCGACGACCAGCACATTGGACGGCTTCAGATCCCGGTGGACCAGGCCCGCGCCATGGATGGACTGCAGCGCCTCGGCCACCCCGGCCGCCAGCCACCGCACCGCCTGGGCCGGCATCGGTCCGCACTCGTTGACGATTTCCTCGAGGGAGGGCGCCGGCACATAGGCCGTGGCCAGCCATGGCACCGCGGCGCGCGGATCGGCGTCCACGACGGCGGCCGTATAGAAGCCGCTGACCGCACGGGCCGCCTCCACCTCACGGGTGAACCGGACACGGAACAGCTGGTCCTCAGCGAGCTCGGTCCGGACCGTCTTGATCGCGACCCGTCGGCCCGATGCCGAGCGGGCCAGATAGACCAGCCCCATGCCGCCCGCGCCGAGACGGCCGAGCACCTCGAAAGGGCCGATCCGCCTCGGATCGTGCTGCGTCAGCTGCTCCACCACTTGCCTGCCACCTCCCCGTGGGGGCTTGAAAAAGTACAGCCCCGTGCAGCGTCTCACCGACAAACCAACCGGCGGCACGCATCCTGCATTCTCTCTGGCGAAGGCGGCGGTTGCGAACCCGGGGGCGAATCGTCGTGTCATCGGGCGATACGGAGCCGGGGACCGTCCGGTTCGACCGAGGATCATCTAAGTGCCCTCAGGCCTGTATCGCCCAGTTCTCCGGCCGGGGTTCAGCCTGCCGTCGAGGTGTCGATGACGGCGAAGGCCGCGCCCTGATTGTCCGCAAGAACCGCGAAACGCCCGTACGGCGTATCTTCGGCGGTCTTGAGAACCCGCCCACCCAGCCTGTGGGCCGTGCGCAGCGTCCGATCGCAATCCGCCACCACAAAGTACGTCAGGAAGTGGGCGGGCAGAACGGCCGGGTACTCCTCGCCGATCACGACGCGTCCGCCGATCGCGTGACGGGGGTCCGGGGGCTCTCCGCGCGGCGTCCACAGGACCAGGTCGGCCGACGCGCCCTCGGCGGAGGGCTCCATCCCGTATCCGAAGACCGCCCGGTAGAAGGCGTCCACGGCGCGCGGCTGACGAGTGTGGACCTCGGTCCAGCCGTACGAACCGGGCCCGCCGCGCCGTCCGAAGCCGGTGTGGCTGCCCGCCTGCCAGATCCCGAAGACGGCGCCACCCGGGTCGGCGGCCGTCGCCATCACGCAGAACCGGTCGATCCACACCGGCGGGGTGATCACCCGGCCACCGGCCTCGCGGATCCGGGCGGCGGTCGCGGCGGCGTCCTGGGCGGCGAAGTAGATGTTCCAGACGGTGGGCATCCGGCCGTCCGGCTTGGGGACCAGCCCCGCGACCTCCTTACCGCCGAGGAGGGCACGGGTGTACGAGCCGTAGTCCGTGGCGATCTCCTCAAAGGACCAGCCGAACAGCTCACCGTAGAAGCGCCGGCCCGCCGCGAGGTCAGACAGCAGCACATCCGCCCAGCAGGGCACGCCTTCCGCGAATGCCGCCATGGCCCGGGTCCTCTCGCGTCCCTCGGTCCTCGGAGTCGGTCATCGGAGCCGGTCTCGGAGCTTGGCCCTGGGGCTCGGCCCTGGGGCTTGGTCCTGGGGCTTGGTCCTGGGGCTCGGCCCTCGGAGCTTGGTCCTGAGGCTCGGCCCTCGGAGCTTGCTCACAGCCCGTTTGGAGATGCTTGGCGCGTGTTTGGAGCTGCTTGGCTCGTTTACCTCACTTGCCACGCTAACGGGGGATCGCCCGGTCTGCTCGCCCCGGAACTCGAAATATTTGGCCAATCCTTTTCGCGCCACGACGGATCCGACCGCGTCATCCACCGTTGTTATCCACAGCCTGTTGATAACACAATTCACACGTGTGGGTGAGCGGTGATTGAGGGCTTGACGACGGCGGACAGGGGTCGGAATCAGCCATTCCAGCCTGCTCAGCGAGACTCACAAACCCTCTCATCTCGCCCTAACCCCATTTGCACGCAGCCGAATCGCGCTCCGATCACCCCTCGGTAAGCTGACGGCATGACAGGACAAGTACGCACAGTCGACGGGCGGGTGGCCGGTCGTCGCGGGCAGGCGACGCGGCAGAAGCTGCTCGACTGCCTCGGCGAGATGCTCAACACATCCCCGTATCGAGACGTCAAGGTCATCGATGTCGCACGTAAGGCAGGGACCTCGCCTGCGACGTTCTACCAGTACTTCCCCGATGTGGAGGGCGCCGTCCTCGAGCTCGCCGAGGAGATGGCGAAGGAGGGTGCGAACCTAACCGATCTGGTCGCCGACCGCTCATGGGCGGGCAAGTCCGGCGCGGCGGCGTCGGAGGACCTGGTCGAGGGGTTTCTCTCCTTCTGGCGCAAACACGACGCCATCCTGAGGGTGGTCGACCTGGGCGCCGCCGAGGGCGACAAGCGGTTCTACAAGATCCGCATGAAGATCCTCAATTCCGTCACCAACTCCCTTACGGACGCCGTCAAGGAGCAGCAGGCCAAGGGCCGGATCGACGAGGACCTCAACCCCGGGGCCATCGCGGGCTCGCTGGTCGCGATGCTGGCCGCGGTCGCGGCGCACCAGAAGGGCTTCCAGAGCTGGGGCGTCAAGCAGGCCGACCTCAGGCCGAGCCTGACCTGGCTCGTCCACCTCGGCGTCACCGGGCGCAAACCGCCGAAGTAACGAATCCGCACCCTTCTCCTGCCCCTTTCCTCGGCCTCTCCCTGCCGGCCTCTCGATGCCGGTCGCCTGGCCGAGCCCGCACGTCCTGTCACGCCGCGGCGGATCACTCCCGAGTGATCCGCCGCGGCCTTTTTGCGCCCACCGGGCGCTAGCGGCCATGGGAGGGCCATGGAGGGCCGGGGCCGGCTGACGGTCGACGGACCGGCTCAGCGCTCCCGCCCGGGCCCCGCGGACCGGCTCAGCGCTCCCGCCCGGGCCCCGCGGACCGGCTCAGCGCTCCCGCCCGGGCCCCGCGGACCGGCTCAGCGCTCCCCACAGGCCCCGCGGACCGCTCAGCGCTCCCCACAGGCCCCGCGGACCGCTCAGCGCTCCCCACAGGCCCCGCGGACCGCTCAGGGCTCCTCGGCGCGGTGGAGGCGGAAGAGGCGGATCTCGCGCTCGACCCGCGACTGATAGCTCGCGTACGGCGGCCAGAAGGCGAGGGCCGCCGCCCAGGCCGCCTCGCGCTCGGCGCCCTCCAGCAGCCGTGCCCGGACGGCGATGTCCCGGCCCCGCCAGCTGATCTCCGCTTCCGGGTGCTTCAGGAGGTTCCCGGTCCAGGCCGGGTGGCCCGGGCGGCCGAAGTTGCTGCCGATCAGGAGCCAGGTGCCGCCGTCCTCCGGCATACAGGCCAGCGGCGTACGGCGGGGAAGCCCCGACCTCGCGCCGCGCGCGGTAAGGATCACGCCGGGCAGCATCCGCGCGCTCGGCAGCACCTTGCCGCGGGTCAGCCGGTGGACGGTGCGGTCGAAGGCGGGGATGACATGGGGAGCGACCTTGGCGAAGGCGCGGGTCGAGGACACCTTTCGGACCAGCTTCACGCCGTAACCGGCCATCAGACCGTCACCGCCTTCCGTGGCCCGTCACGCCCGTCACGCCCATCACGCCCATCACGCCTAGCGCGCTTATCAGGCCCATCGTTCCCCCCGCGCCCGCCGTATCCACCATTCCCCCGCGCCCGTCATGGCCGCCGTAAGGAGCGCGGTCGGTCGCGCCGAAGAGTCCCTCCCGTTCCGCGGCCCGGGCCCGCAGCCGGTGGACGGGGCCGAAGAGCAGCTCGTCTGAGGCGGCCCGCTTGAAGTAGAGATGCGCCTCATGCTCCCAGGTGAAGCCGATGCCACCATGTAGCTGCACCGCCTCGGCCGCGGCCATGCGCTGCGCCTCCAGCGCCTGCGCGAGCGCGAGCCCGCCCGCCACCGCGGCGTCCGTGCCTTGCGCACCGCCCGGGGCCGCGTCCGTGCCTTCCGCGCCGCCCTGGGACGCGGCCCAAGCCGCGTAGTAGGCCGCCGAACGGGCCGCCTGGACCGCGACGTACACATCCGCCAGCCGATGCTTGACCGCCTGGAACGAGCCGATCGGGCGGCCGAACTGCTCACGCGCCCGTACATAATCGACCGTCCGCGCGAGGGCCGCGTCCGCCGCCCCCACGGCCTCGGCGGCGAGCACGGCCGCGGCCGCCGTACCCACCGCCGCCAGCGCCTCCGCCACCCCGTCCCCGCTCCCGCTCCCGCCGTCATCCACCCCCAGCAGCTCGGCGGGTACGTTCCGCAGCTCGATGCGGGCCTGCGGGCGCGTCGCGTCGAGTGCGGTGAGCCGGGTGCGGACCAGCCCGTCCGCCCCCGCCGGGACGAGGAACAGCAGTGTCCGCCCGCGCGTATAGCCCCCGGCGCGGGCGGCGACGAGCAGCAGTTCGGCGCTGTGCCCGCCCAGCACCTGCTCCACCTGCCCGTACAGCCGCCACCGCGCACCGCCACCGCTGTCCGGGCGCGCCTGGACACCCCCCGCGCGCCCCCCACCAGCCCACGCGCCGTCCCGCGCTCCAACGAGCCCGAGCGCTTCCGGCAGCGCGCGTCCCGGCACCGCGAGCGCCGCCGTAAGGGCGCCCTCCGCGATACGCGGCAGCAGCTCGGCGCGCTGCGCCTCCGTCCCCACCGCGGCGACCAGGGGCGCGGCGAACACAGTGGTGGCCAGGAGCGGCGAGGGCAGCAGCACGTGCCCCGTCTCCTCACAGGCCAGCGCCAGCTCGGCGACTCCGCAGCCGACGCCCCCGTAGGCCGACGGAAGGGCCAGGCCCGGCAGCCCGAGCGTCCGGGCGAGCTGTCGCCACAGGGCCTCGTCGTAGCCGGGCGCGGTCTGGACCGCTGCCTTGACCTCGTCCGGCCCGCACCGCTCCCGCAGGAGTGTGCGCAGCGTACGGCGGATCTCGTCCTGTTCCTCGGTGAACGCGGCGTCCATCGGCGAGCACCTCCGTTTTCTGACGGACCGTCATACTAGGGACGGGCTCCGGACTTTCCCACCCCTCCGCGGCGCTCCACAGCTAAACTGCCGACACCTCACCATGTTCCTCCCCACTGGCTCCGCCGGAGCGCAGACCGGCGGTGGCCCTGTCCTCCGGGGCCTGTCGGAGGAGCGAGGAGGGGTGATGGACGATCGGAGCACGCAGGAGACAAGCGACGACCGATGGACCGGCCCTGACAAGTGGCAGGTCATCATCGGAGTGCTGAGCCTTCTGGTGGCGATCGCCGCTTGTGTGGGGCAGTTCCTGCAGTAGCCGGGCGCCTCACGCGTGGTCCGGACGGGGCCTGTGTTCGGGGCGCGAGCACGGCCATACGGGAGAGCGTCCGGACCACCCCCTTCCCCGGGCATACTCGCGCGCAGCACCCCCATGCACCTCCATCCATCACCTTCCACACCCTCTTCCGCCCCAGAAACCTGATGTACCGTCAGATTCATGTCGCCCGCAGCGCAGCGCGCCCGTAAGGTCGCCGTCGTCGGCGTCTCCCTCTCCGACTGCGGCCGCGTCGACACGGCCACCCCCTACGCCCTCCACGCCCAAGCCGCCCGCCGGGCCCTCGCCGACTCCGGTCTGGACCGGTCGGTCGTCGACGGCTTCGCCTCGGCGGGGCTCGGCACCCTCGCGCCGGTCGAGGTGGCCGAGTATCTGGGACTGCGGCCGACCTGGACCGACTCGACGGCCGTCGGCGGCTCCACCTGGGAGGTCATGGCGGCGCACGCGGCGGACGCGATCGCCGCCGGGCACGCCCGCGCCGTCCTGCTCGTCTACGGCTCCACCGCCCGCGCCGACATCCGCGCGGGCCGCCGCACCGCGAACCTCTCCTTCGGGGCGCGCGGACCACTGCAGTTCGAGGTCCCGTACGGGCACACGTTGGTCGCCAAGTACGCGATGGCCGCGCGCCGCCATATGCATGAGTACGGCACCACCCTCGAGCAGCTGGCGGACATCGCCGTTCAGGCGCGTATCAATGCCGGGCACAATCCGGACGCGATGTTTCGCGAACCGATCACGGTCGATGACGTCTTGAGCGGCCCGATGATCGCCGACCCCTTCACCAAACTGCACTGCTGCATCCGCTCGGACGGCGGCTGCGCGGTGCTGCTCGCGGCCGAGGAGTACGTACCGGACACGGCGAAACCGCCCGTGTGGGTGCTGGGTTCGGGCACGGCCGTCTCGCACACCACCATGTCCGAATGGGAGGACTTCACGGTCTCCCCGGCCGCCGCCTCGGGGCGGGCGGCCTTCGCCCGGGCGGGCGTCCGGCCGTCGGATATCGATGTGGCCGAGCTCTATGACGCCTTCACCTATATGACCCTGGTGACCCTCGAGGACCTGGGTTTCTGCGCCAAGGGCGAGGGCGGGGCGTTCGCGGCGAAGGGGCGGCTGACGCGGGACGGCGAGCTGCCGACGAACACCGACGGCGGCGGCCTCTCCGCCTGCCACCCGGGGATGCGCGGGCTGTTCCTGCTGGTCGAGGCGGTACGGCAGCTGCGCGGCGAGGCCGGGGAACGACAGGTCCACAAGGCGGGCGGACGGCTGCCGGAGCTGGCCGTGGCGTCGGGCACGGGGGGCTGGTTCTGCTCAGCGGGCACGGTCGTCCTGGGCCGCGGCTGACCGGGCCCACGCGGGGGCGCGGGACCCGCCCGACGGCCGGGCTCGCGCCGGTCCCGGTTCGGCCCGCCCCGGCCGTACGTACGCCCCCGCTTGCCCCGGCCGGTCGCGGGTGATCGGATGGGGAGCCGATGAGCGATGACCAGGGTAATGACCAGAATGAGGCCGAGGCATTCCGCGCAGTGCTGCGCGGCCTGCGCGTACCCCACGCGGGCGATCTGCCGGTCTTCGACCCGGACACGGCCCCGGACACGCCGCTTCCGCTTTTCCGGCGGTGGCTGCGGGAGGCCGCCGAGGCGGGGGAACCCGGCCCGCACACCATGACCTTGGCCACCGCGGACGCCGACCGCCGCCCGTCCCAGCGCACGGTGATGCTGCACGACGCCGATGAGCACGGCTGGCACTTCGGCACCCATCGCACCAGCCGTAAGGGCCGGGAGCTGGCCGAGAACCCGTACGCCTCGCTCGCGTTCCACTGGATGCGCGCGGGCCGTCAGGTTCGCGTCAGCGGGCGGGTCGGCGAGGCGGGTCCGGAGGAGAGCGCGGCCGATCTGCGCGACCGGTCCCCCGCGGCGCTCGCGGCGGCCCTGGCCGGGAGCGGCCGGCAGAGCGAGGTGCTCGGCTCGTACGAGGAGCTGCTACGGGCCTTCGAGGCGGCGTACGAGCGGGCCGAACGCGAACCGGACGCGACCGCCCCCACCTGGACCCTGTACGTCCTGGAGGCGGACGAGGTCGAGTTCTACCAGGAGGAGGCGCGGCGGCGGCACGTAAGGCTCCGCTACCGCCGCGAGCGCGGCGGCTGGCGGCGGGAGCTGCTGTGGCCGTAGGAGCGGTGCGGCCGTATGGCGGCGGCCGTAAGGCGGCGGCCGTAAGGCGGCGGCCGTAAGGGTCCGACGAGAAGGCGAACGCGACCGTAAGGCGTGCACCGCTGAACAATGCGACCGTAAGGCGGCGACGCCGTAACGCCATACGCGCAGCGGCGGGCTAGGCGAGCAGCGGCCGAAAGACGGGAACGGCCGGGGCGGCCCCCTCGACGGCATCGGCTGACCGGAACGCCACCCGGAGCCGCATCCCGACGCGCGGGCCGCTCTCCGGGGCCTCGATGAGCTCGGTCATCATCCGCGGCCCCTCGTCGAGGTCGGCCACGGCGGCGGTGTACGGGACGCGGGCGCCGAATGGCGGCAGGTCATTGCGGTGCACCACAGACCAGGTGTAGAGCGTCGCGGCGCCGCTCGCCTGCTCCCAGCTGACGTCCTCGCTCCAGCAGTACGGGCAGAATTCGCGCGGGTAGTGATGAGCCCGGCCGCAGTCGGCGCACCGCCGGATCAGCAACCGGCCCTCGGCCGCGGCGTCCCAGTAGGGGCGGGTGAAAGCGTCGATCTCGGGCAGGTCGAAGCGCGGGGCGTCCGCGGGCGGCGCCGGGCTCACAGGAACAGTCCCCATGACTCGTCGAGCGACCAGGTCTGCCAGCTCATGCCGAAGAACCCGACCACGGAGATCAGCACCATCATCGAGTTCTGCCCCTGCTCCGCCCAGTCGTGGATCATGAGCAGGAAATAGAGCAGATTGAGCACGATCGCGCCGACCAGGGCGATGGGGGTCAGAAAGCCGAGCGTCAGACCGAGGCCGAGGGCGAGTTCGGCGTAGACGACGACGTACGCCATGACCTTGGGACGGGGCGTGACCACCGCGCCGAAGCCGCTGCGGACGAACGCCCAGCGGTGCTTGTCGGCCACGCCCACCGCCCAGCCGATACCGGTGCCGCGCTCGAACCAGTCCTTCTTGTTCTTGTGCCGCCAGCTCTCGAGCCACCACAGGCCGAGTCCGATGCGCAGTACGGCGAGCCATTCGGCCCCGCTGAGCCCGATCGTCCGCATCGTCCCCCACCTCTCCCATCCCAGCGAATCTGACGGTACGTCAGTTTCACGGTCGGGTGCGGCCCGCGCAAGGGGTCGCACCAGCAGAGCGGGAGTCGGCGGGACGCCGAAGCAGCGACCGGCGGAACGGCAGACCGACAGATACCGGCCGTGACCCGTCCGCAACCCATTCGGAATCACTTTGACCGGATCGCTTTGACCGAAACCCGTCAAATACCCGGCTACGCTCACCCGCATGGCTGACAGCTCCCCCGAGAAGTCCTCACCCGTTTATGTGATCGGCGGCGGACCGGGCGGACTCGCCGCCGCTGCCGCGCTCAGCCACCGCGGGATCCGCGCCGTCGTCCTGGAGAAGTCCGAGGCGGTCGCCGCGTCATGGCGCAACCACTACGACCGGCTGCATCTGCACACCACGCGCCGGCTGTCCGCGCTCCCCGGCCTGCCGATCCCCCGGTCCTACGGGCGCTGGGTCGGGCGCGACGACGTGGTGCGCTATCTGGAGCGCTACACCGAGCACCACCGGCTGGAGATCGTCACGGGGGTCGAGGTCTCCCGCATCGACCGGTCGCCCGACAACACGGAGTGGGTGCTCCGTGCCACGGGCGGCCGTGCGCTGTCCTCGCCCGTGGCCGTCGTCGCGACGGGCTTCAACCACACCCCGCGGGTGCCGGACTGGCCGGGCCGCGCCGCCTACACCGGTGAGCTGCTGCACGCCGCCCACTACCGCAACGCCCGCCCCTTCGAGGGCCGCGACGTGCTCGTGGTCGGCGTCGGCAACACGGGCGCGGAGATCGCGGTCGACCTGATCGAGGGCGGCGCGGCCCGGGTGCGGCTGGCGGTCCGCACCGTGCCGCACATCCTGCGCCGCTCGACGGCCGGCTGGCCCGCACAGGCGACGGGCATCCTGGTGCGCAGGCTGCCGCGGCGCGCGGTGGACCGGGCGGCGCGGGCGATGTGCCGGCTGAGCATGCCGGACCTGACCGAGCACGGTCTGCCCTGGCCCGACACCGGGCTCTACACCCGCGTACGCGAGGGCGCGATCCCGGTCCAGGACGTGGGGCTGGTCGACGCGGTACGGACGGGGCGGGTGGAGGTGGTCTCGGCGGTCGACTCCTTCGACCTGGACAAGGTGGTCCTCGCCGACGGCTCGCGGATCAGCCCCGAGGTGGTGATCGCCGCGACCGGCTACCGGCGCGGCCTCGAGGAACTGGTCGGCCATCTGGGCGTGCTCGACGACCGTGGCCGCCCCCTCCCCCACGGTCGGCGGACCCTGAAGTCCGCCCCGGGACTGCACTTCACGGGCTATACGAACCCGATCAGCGGGATGCTGCGCGAGCTGGCCATCGACGCCCGGAAGATCGCCAAGACGGTGGCCCGCACAACGGCATGACCGCGGAGCAGGCGAGACCACCAACACAGACAGCGGCACGAACGCGACACCATGCACCGCACCGGGGGTGCGCGGCCGGCAGCGATTTCCGCCGCCCCGCCCGTCACCCTGCGTGTTCCCCGCGCCCCGAGCATTCCTGACAGGCCGTCAGTTCAGTAACCTGACTACTGGGTAATGTGACTTGGCGTCAGTTTTGCCGCCGAACCACCCGGTCACCTGCCCGGTTATTGGCCAACGAGCAGGAGTGGCGGATACCGATGCTTGGATCGACCTACGGCACCCTGACCACCAACTCCCGTCATGCCCGCGCCGTCGCCTGCGGGCGGGCCCCCGGCCCCGCCGTGCACGTCTCCAGCAGGGAGACGGCGGACGGCACCGCCGAAGGCGCGGGGGACGTGGACGTCAGCGGGCGCCCGCTGCACTCCGCCGTCCCCGATCTGGACCGCTTCTTCCATCCCGAGTCGGTGGCCCTCATCGGCGCCTCCGACGCGGACGGCCGCCCCAACACCGGTATCACCCGCCAGCTCCTGGCCTGGGCCGAACGCGTCGGCGCCCGGCTGCACCCCGTGCATCCCTCCCGTCCCGCCGTCTTCGGCATTCCGTGCGTACCGTCCGTGGCCGCGCTGCCCGAATCCGTCGACCTCGCCGTCCTCCTCGTCCGTGACCCGCTCCCGGTCATCGAGCAACTCGACGGGAGCAAGGTGAAGTTCGCCGTCGCCTTCGCCTCCGGCTTCGCCGAGACCGGCCCCGAGGGCGCCGCCGCGCAGGTCCGGCTGGCCGCCGCGGCCCGCGGCGCCGGGCTGCGGCTGCTCGGCCCCAACACCAATCTCAACGCCTTCGAGAAGTTCCGCGACGACCTCGACGGGCCCGCCATCGCCCTCATCACCCAGTCAGGCCACCAGGGCCGCCCGGTCTTCACCCTCCAGGAACTCGGCATCCGGCTCAGCCACTGGGCCCCGACCGGCAATGAGGCCGATCTGGAGACCGCCGACTTCATCTCCTACTTCGCCACCCGGCCCGAGGTCGGCGCCATCGCCCTGTACGCGGAGGGGCTGAAGGACGGCCGCAGCTTCCTCCTCGCCGCCGACCGGGCCGCCCGCGCCAAGGTGCCCGTCGTCGCCGTGAAGGTCGGCCGCACCGAGACCGGCGCCCGCACGGCCGCCTCCCACACCGGCAAGCTGACCGGCTCGGACGCGGTGGTGGACGCGGCCATGCGGCAGTTCGGCGTGATCCGCGTGGACGGCCTGGACGAGCTGCAGGACACCGCGGCGCTGCTCGCCCGCGCCCGCCCGCCGCTCGCCGAGGGCGTCGTGGTGTATTCGATCTCCGGGGGCACCGGAGCCCACTTCTCCGACCTCGCCACCGCGGCGGGCCTCACCCTGCCCACCCTCTCCACCGAGAAACAGACCGAGCTCCACCAGTGGATACCCGGCGATCTCAGCGTCGCCAACCCGGTCGACAACGGCGGCCACCCGGTCGGCGACTGGCGCGGCCGCAAGATCATCGACGCTATCCTGGCCGATCCCGCCGTGGGCGTGCTGATCTGCCCGATCACCGGCCCCTTTCCGCCCATGAGCGACAAGCTGGCGCAGGATCTGGTGGAGGCGGCGGAGCAGACGGACAAGCTGGTGTGCGTGGTGTGGGGCTCGCCGGTCGGCACCGAGGACGCCTATCGCACCACCCTGCTGGGCTCCTCGCGCGTGGCCACCTTCCGTACGTTCGCCAACTGCATCACCGCCGTGCGCGCCTATCTGGGGCACCACCGCTTCACCGCCTCGTACCGCTCCCCCTTCGACGACGCCCCGCGCACCCCGTCCCCATCTCTGCGCAAGGTGCGCGATCTGCTGCGCCCAGGAGGCCGCCTGAGCGAGCACGCGGCGAAACAGCTGCTGCGGGCGTACGGCATCCGGGTGCCGCGCGAGCATCTGGTGACCAGCGCCGCGGCGGCCGTCCGCGCCGCCGGGCTCGTGGGCTATCCCGTCGTCATGAAGGCATCCGCGCCGCAGCTCGCCCACAAGACCGAGCTGGGGCTGGTCCGGCTGGGGCTGACCTCGGCCAGCCAGGTCCGCGACACCTATCGGGAGCTCACCGACATCGCCCGCTGCGAAGGCGTCGAGCTGGACGGGGTGCTGGTCTGCCAGATGGTCCAGCGCGGGGTGGAGATGGTCGTCGGCATGAGCCACGACTCCCTCTTCGGCCCGACCGTGACCGTGGGTATAGGGGGCGTGCTCGTCGAGGTGTTCCGTGACGCCGCCGTGCGCGTCCCCCCGTTCGGCGAGGACCAGGCGCGCGCGATGCTCGCCGAACTGCGCGGTCGCGCCCTCCTCGACGGTGTGCGCGGCGCTCCCCCGGCCGATGTGGACGCGCTCGTGGAGGTCGTGTTGCGGGTCCAGCGCATGGCCCTGGAGCTCGGGGACCACCTCGCCGAACTCGACGTCAATCCGCTGATGGTGCTGGAACGCGGCCAAGGCGCCGTGGCACTGGACGCGCTGGCGATCTGCCGCTGACCGATGGAGCGTTCCCATGACCTCTCCCTCCCCGAAGAAGCGCTTGACTCCGTTCTACGGCACACCACTGACAACGGCGTTTCGTGGATCACGCTCAACCGCCCCGCCGCGATGAACGCCATCACCCCCGACCAGCGAGAACACCTGATTTCGCTGCTGGACCACGCCTCCGCGGACCCCGCCGTCCGGGCCGTCGTGCTGACCGCCACCGGCAAGGGCTTCTGCGCGGGGGCGGATCTGCGCGGCGCACCGGCCGCGGCGGAACGCGTCGCGGGCGACGTCGCCCGGCTGATCCGCGGTGGAGCGCAGCGGCTCATCGCCGCCGTCCTCGACTGCGAGAAGCCGGTGATCGCCGCCGTCAACGGCACCGCGGCCGGGCTCGGCGCCCATCTCGCCCTCGCCTGCGATCTGGTGCTGGCCGCCGAATCCGCCGTCTTCATCGAGGTGTTCATCCGCCGCGGTCTGGTCCCCGACGGGGGCGGTGCGTATCTCCTGCCCCGGCTGACCGGCCCGCAGCGCGCGAAGGAGCTGATGTTCTTCGGCGACGCGCTGCCCGCCGCCGAGGCCGAGCGGCTGGGCCTGGTCAACCGGGTCGTCCCGGACGACGATCTGGCCAAGACCGCACGCGCCTGGGCCGAGCGCCTCGCGGCCGGCCCGACCCGCGCCCTCGCTCTCACCAAGGCGCTGGTGAACGCCTCCCTGGAGTCGGGGCGCCCGGCCGCGTTCGCCGCCGAGGCGGCGGCGCAGGAGACCAACATGACCACGGCCGACGCTCAGGAGGGCGTGAGCGCGTTCATCGAGCGCCGGCCCCCCGTGTACCGAGGCCGCTGAGAGACCCACGCCGTCGCACAAGTCAAGAAAACCTGCATAAGAGCCAGGAAAGCCAGGAAGTCATCGGGCAAGCCAAGAAAGGGGGACGGGCCATGATGGGACACGCCGGTATGGCCGCCACCGCCGTCCGCTACCTCCGGGCGGTCGGCTCGCCGACCGCCGCCGTACGACCGGTCGACCCGCTGCCCCCGCCGGAGCTGCGTTGTGTGCGCGACGATGAGCGGCCCCCGGTCGACCCCGCCGAGTTCCGCCGCGTACTGGGCCATTTCGCGAGCGGGGTCACCGTGATCGCCACCGTCGACGGGACCGGCCCGACCGGCTTCGCCTGTCAGTCCTTCGCCTCGCTGTCCCTGGACCCGCCGCTGGTCGCCTTCATGGTCGCCCGCACCTCCACGACCTGGCCGCGCATCGCCCGCGCGGGCGTCTTCTGCGTCAATGTCCTGGGCGCCCACCAGGGCGAGCTGTGCCGCGCCTTCGCGCTCAGCGGCTCCCGGCGCCCCGATAAATTCGCGGGTGTCCGCTACGAACCGTCCCCCGTCACCGGCTCACCGCGTCTCGCGGACGTCCCGGCGTGGATCGACTGCGCGGTCCACACCGTGCACACAGGCGGCGACCATCTGGTCGTGGTGGGCCGCGTCCGGGCCCTGGGAACGGACGAGTCCGCGGCGCGATCGGGGCCGCTGCTCTTCCACCGCGGCTCCTTCGGGGAGTTCACACCGCTTCCGTGAGCCCGAGCGGCCTCCCGTAAGGCGCCGTGCGGCCTCCGTAAGGCGCCGTGCGGCCCCCGTAAGGCCGCGCATCCTCCCGTGAGACCGCGCGGCCCTATCCCGTCGCCGCCGCGGCCTGCGCATTCGGGCCGCGCTGGATCACCAGTGACATCAGCGCGGCGATCGCGCACAGCGCTCCCGCGCCGTACCAGACCAGGTTGTACGAGCCGAAGGCGTCCCGCGCCATACCGCCCACGAAAGCGACGACCCCGGCTCCCACCTGGTGGGAGGCGAGCACCCAGCCGAAGACGATCGCGCTGTCCTCCCCGTACTGCTCCCGGCACAGCGCCATTGTCGGCGGCACGGTGGCGACCCAGTCGAGACCGTAGAAGACGATGAAGAAGATCATCGGCGGATGCACCGCGTCGTCCAGCAAGATCGGCAGGAACATCAGAGAGAGCCCCCGCAGCGCGTAGTACATGGCCAGCAGCCGTCGCGCGTCGAAGCGGTCGGTGAACCAGCCGGAGGCCACCGTCCCGATGATGTCGAAGACGCCGATGACGGCGAGCAGGCTCGCGGCGGCCGTCACCGGCATGCCGTGGTCGTGCGCGGCGGGCACGAAGTGGGTCTTGACGAGGCCGTTCGTCGAGGCGCCGCAGATCGCGAAGGTGCCCGCGAGCAGCCAGAAGGTGCCGGTACGCGAGGCCGAGGTGAGGGCCTTGACGGCCCGCCGGGCGGCGCCGCGCCGGGCTGCGGGCCGCGGGGCGGGCGGCCCGTCGGCGCCGTACGGGGCGAGGCCCACGTCCGAGGGGTAGTCGCGCAGCAGCAGCCAGACGAGGGGGACGATCGCCAGCGCGGCGATCGCGACCGTCATCGCGGCGGGCCGCCAGTCGTGCCGTTCGACGATCCAGGAGAGCAGCGGCAGAAAGATCAGCTGCCCGGAGGCCCCACCCGCTGTGAGGATGCCGGTGACCAGACCGCGCTGGGCGACGAACCACCGGTTGGTCACGGTCGCGGCGAAGGCCAGCGCCATGGAGCCGCTGCCGAGGCCGACCAGCACGCCCCAGCAGAGGATGAGCTGCCAGGGCTCGGTCATGAAGACCGTAAGGCCGCCACCGGTCGCGATGACGGCGAGCGCGGCCGCGATGACCTTACGGATGCCGAAGCGATCCATCAGAGCGGCGGCGAAGGGGGCGGTGAGCCCGTAGAGGGCGAGGTTGACGGAGACCGCGAACCCGATCGTGCCGCGTGACCAGCCGAACTCGTCGTGGAGCGGATCGATGAGCAGACCGGGCAGGGAGGCGAATCCGGCGGCGCCGATGATCGTCACGAAGGCGATGGCGGCGACCGACCAGGCGCGGTGCGGAAGGCGCGGGAGGGCCCGTCGCGGAGGCCGGTCGGGCTGCTTGTCCTGTTCGGGAGCTCCGGAAAGTTCGGTTGTCTGCGTCACCGGACCAGCATTGAGCAGCGGTTCCTCGACGACGAGTGGCCCATGGGACAGCATTCGCTAGGATCGGGCCAAGCTCCTTTGGGGGCCATGTCCGAACGACGGGAGGCCGGAAGTGCCCCAATCCCCAGCCCCTAACGCCAACGGGCGCCATCGCGTCGTCGTCCTCGCCCTCCCCGGTGTGATCCCCTTCGAGCTGGGCATTCCGTACCGGATCTTCGGCAAGGCCCGCTCCGCCGACGGCCGGCGGCTGTATGAGGTGGTCACCTGCACCGTCGAGCCCGGCCTGGTGCCCACGGACGCCGACTTCCCGATCGCCGTGGAACTCGGCCCGGAGGCCCTCGCCGAGGCCGACACCATCCTGGTGCCCGCCTCGTACGCACTCGGCCCGGTCCGCGAGGAGGGCCGGATGACCGAGCCGCTCGCCTCCGCGCTCGCCCATGCCCGGCCGGACGCACGCTGGGTGTCCATCTGCACCGGTTCGTTCGTACTCGCCGCCGCCGGCCTTCTCGACGGCCGACCGGCCACCACCCATTGGGCCAGCGTCGGCCAATTCCAGCGGCTCTTCCCGACGATCAAAGTCGATCCGAATGTGCTGTTCGTGGACGACGGCGATGTGCTCACCTCGGCCGGTGTCGCCTCGGGGATCGACCTGTGTCTGCATCTGGTGCGGCGCGACCACGGCACGGCCGTCGCCAACGACGTCGCCCGGCACAGTCTGGTGCCGCCCCATCGCGACGGCGGCCAGGCCCAGTACATCCCGCGCCCGCTGCCCGAGCCCCAGCAGGCCACCACGACGACGGCGCGCGCCTGGGCGCTCGGCCGGCTGGACCGGCCCATCTCGCTGAGGGAGCTGGCCGCCCAGGAGTCGATGAGCGTGCGGACGTTCACCCGCCGCTTCCGCGAGGAGGTCGGCGTCAGCCCGGGCCAGTGGCTGACCCGGCAGCGGGTGGAGCGGTCCCGTCATCTCCTGGAGGACACCGATCTGTCGGTGGACCAGGTGGCGCGCGAGGCGGGTTTCGGCTCCCCCGCGTCCCTGCGCCAGCACTTCCAGGCGGCCGTGGGCGTCAGCCCGACCGCCTACCGCCGCACCTTCCGCGCGGGCGCCGAGGCCGACGACCGCGAAGCCGTACGCTGACGGTCAGGGGCACCGGAGGCGGGCCAGATGCGGACCGGAGGCGGGCCGAAGGCGGACCGGACCCGGACGGTAGGCAGACCGTAGGCAGGTCGGAGCCTGTCAGAAGGTGAGCACGGCGCGCGCCACCCGGCCGTGGTGGGCGTCGTCGGCGGCCTTGGCGAAGTCCTCCAACGGGTAGGTCCTGCTGACCAGTTCGTCCAGCAGCAGCAACCCCTGCCGGTAGAGATCGGCGTACAGGGCGATATCGGCTTGCGGCCGTGAGGAGCCGTAGCGGCAGCCCAGGATGGACTTGTCCAGATACATGGAGGAGACGCGGAAGGCCGCCTCGGCGTCGGCGGGTGGCACGCCGAGCAGCACCGCCTGGCCGTGCCGGTCGAGCAGATCGACGGCCTGACGGATGAGCCCGGTCGAGCCGACGCATTCGAAGGCGTGGTCCGCGCCGGTCGGCAGGATCTCCCGTACGGCGTCGGCGGCGGGCACGAAGTGGGTCGCGCCGAAGCGCCGGGCCAGCGGCTCCTTGGCGGGGTTGGAGTCGACGGCGACGACGGGGAACGCCCCGGCGATCCGGGCCCCTTGCAGCACATTGAGCCCGATACCGCCGCTGCCGATGACGACGACCGACTCACCGCGGTCCACCTTGGCACGATTGAGCACGGCGCCGACGCCGGTCAGGACAGCACAGCCGATGAGGGCGGCGGAGACGAGCGGGATCTCCTCGGGGATCCGCACCACCTGGACGGCGGTGACGAGGGCGCGCTCGGCGAAGGCGGAGTTCGAGGCGAAGTTGTACAGCCGCTCGTCGCCACGGCGGAAGGGCCGGGTCGGCCGGCCGATCGCCGCGCGGCACATGGTGGGGCGGCCCCGGGCACAGTCGGCGCAGGTCCCGCAGTTGGCGAGGGTGGACAGCGCCACATGATCGCCGGGAGCGACATGGGTGACGCCCGGCCCGATCTCCTCGACCACGCCCGCGCCCTCGTGGCCGAGGACGACGGGGAGGGGGAAGGGGATGGTGCCGTCGATGACCGACAGATCGCTGTGGCAGAGCCCCGCGGCGGCGATGCGCACCAGCACCTCGCCGGGGCCGGGATCGCGCACCTCCAGGTCCTCGACCACGCGCGGCGCCGTGCCGTCGAAGATGACGCCTCTCATCCTCATCACCCTTCCGGTGCCTCAGGAGACCCAGACCAGCGACTGGAGTTCGCTGTACGCGTGCAGACCGAACGAGCCGCCGTCGCGGCCGACTCCGCTTTCCTTGAACCCGCCGAACGGCGTCTCGGGGTGGCGCTGGGCGGTGTTGATGCCGACGTTTCCGCTGCGCAGACGGGCCGCGAGGGTCCAGGCGCGGCCCGGGTCGGCGCTGAAGACATAGTCGTAGAGGCCGTAGGGGGTGGCGTCGGCGATCCGCACCGCCTCGTCCTCGTCGTCGAAGGGCAGGGCCACGACGACCGGTCCGAACAGCTCCTCCCGCGCGACGGTCATCGCGGGGTCGGCGTCGGCGATGAGGGTGGGGGCGACGTAGAAGCCTGGCTTGTGGGCGGGGCGTTCGCCGCCCACGACGATCCGGGCGCCCTGGTCACGGGCTCCGGAGACATACGCCTCGACGCGATCGCGCTGCGCGGCGGAGATCAACGGACCGACGATCGTGGAGTTATCCACAGGGTCCCCGATCTTCAGTGACTCTGCGTAGTGTGTGAGTGCGGCGATGACCTTCTCGTACAGCGATCGATGGACGAGCACACGGGTCGGCGCCGTGCAGATCTGTCCGCTGTGAAAGGAGAAGGTCGAACCGACCGCCCCGACCGCCGACGCGATCGCTCGCTCGTCGGCGTCCCCCAGGACGATGGCCGCGCCCTTGCCCCCCAGTTCCATCAGGGTGCGCTTCATCGACCTCCCCGCGGATTCGGCGATCTTCTTACCCACGGCGGTGGATCCGGTGAAGCTGACCATGTCGACACCGGGGTGCGCGACCAGCGCCTCGCCGGCGGCCGCGCGCGAGCCGGTGACGACATTGAAGGCACCGTCCGGGAGCCCGGCCTCCTTGAGCAGGGGGCCGAGTTCCAGACAGCACAGCGGGTCCTGCGGTGCGGGTTTGGCCACGACCGTATTGCCCATGGCCAGGGCCGGGGCGACCTTGCCCGCGAGGTTCGTGAGAGGAAAGTTGTAGGAGGTGATGCAGGCGACGACACCGAGAGGACGGCGGACCGCTGCCGCTCCGATCAGCCCGCCGGGCGCCAGCGGGGTGGCGGCCATGGGCAGCGGGGCGAGCGGCACGGTGTCCGGTTCGAGGGCGCCGCGCGCATAGCGGCGGAAGCGGTCGATCGCCGGGGGCACCTGGAGGGAGGAGGTGACGCGCAGCGTCGCCCCGGTCTCCGCCTGGACGAGGGGCACCAGGTCCGGGGTGTGCTCGGCGAGCAGATCGGCGACCCTGTCGAGTACGGCGGCGCGCTCCCGGGGGGCGGTGCGCGACCAGCCGTCGTACGCGGCGCGGGCGGCCCGGACGGCGGCGTCCACATCGGCCGGGTCGGCCTCGGGGCATGGCCGACGGTCTCCTCGGTGGCGGGGTTGATGACGGGGTAGTGCCCGTTCCCGGGATCCCGCCACGAGCCGCCGATCCAGTGCGCATAGGTCTTCGTCATCGGCGTGATTCCTTGGGGAGGTGAAGTACGCGCTCGGCGATGATGGTGCGCTGGATCTCGTCCGAGCCGCCGTAGACGGTGTCGGCGCGGGAGAAGAGGAAGAGACGCTGGAAGGCGTCGAGTTCGTACGGCCGGCCGGCGGTCCAGCGCGCCGGGCCGAGTGCGGCCGCGGCGCCTCTCACCTGCACGGCCAGCTCGCCGAGCCGCTGATGCCAGCCGCCCCACAGCAGCTTGGCGACGCTGGGCGCGCCGGGGTCCTGCGGGCCGGGATCGCGTGGGCCGGGGGCCTGGGGGTCCGCGCTCCCCGGGGGGAGGTCATGGGCGGCGCCCTTCCGCGGGGCGGGGTCCCGTGCGTCGTTCGGGGCGGGGCCCCGGGCGGCTGAGTCCCGGGCGGGGTTCGGGGTGGGGTTCTGTGCGGCGCCCAGGGTGCGCAGGGCGTTCCAGCGCATGGCCTTGAGCTCGGCCCACTGCTGTATGAGTCGGTCACGCAGGACGGGCTCCTCTGCGGCGCCGGTCTCCAGCGCCAGCCGCACCACCCGGCTCAGCTCCTGGGCGAAGCCGATCTGCTGGACCAGGGTGGAGACCCCGCGCTCCACCGCGAGCAGGCTCATGGCCACGCGCCAGCCGTGGCCCGCGCCGCCGACGAGGTGTTCGGCGCGGGCCAGGGCCCCGTCGAAGAACACCTCGTTGAACTCCGAGGTCCCGGTCAGCTGCCGGATCGGCCGCACCTCGATCCGTCCCGGCTGGTCCATCGGCACCAGCAGAAAGGAGAGTCCATGATGGCGCTGTGAGCCCTCCTCGGTGCGCGCCAGCACAAAGCACCAGTCGGCTTCATGGGCGAGGGAGGTCCAGATCTTCTGCCCGGTGATGCGATAGGTGCCCTCGCCCGGGTCGCGGACGGCACGGGTCCGCAGCCCGGCGAGGTCCGAGCCCGCGTCGGGTTCGCTGTAGCCCTGGCACCACAGCTCCTCGCCGCGGGCGATGGGCGGCAGAAAGCGGGCGCGCTGCGCGGAGTCGCCGTGGGCGAGCAGGGTGGGCGCGAGGAGGTTCTCACCGATATGGCCCAGCCGGCCGGGAGCCCCGGCGCGGGCGTACTCCTCGGCCCAGACGACCTGTTGGGTCAGCGTCGCCGCGCGGTTGCCGTACGCCCCGTCCGTACGGTCCCAGCCCAGGCCGATCCAGCCGCCCGTGCCGAGCTCACGCTCCCAGGCGCGGCGGGCGGTCATATCGCCGCGCGCCTCGCCGGGATGGCCGCCCGGCTCCTGCTTGAGGGCGGCGAACGGTCCGGCGAAGTGCTCGGCGAGCCAGTCGCGCGCTTCGGTGCGGAACCGCTCGTCCTCCGGTCCGAAAGCGAAGTCCACAGCCTCTCCCCTCGTCGGCGCTGCGGTGTTCCCGGCAACCCCTGCCGTTGTCGCGGTCAGGCGTTGGGGCGTTGGCCGGTGGCGGCCGCCTGCGCCATGGCCTCCAGCTGGGCCAGCATCGGCATGGGATCGGCACCGACCGTGCCCGGGAGGAAGTCGGCGATCTTCTCCGGGGTCCAGGCGCCCTCGGTGTATCCGGCGCGCAGCTCACGGGGCTGGGCCCAGACCGCGATCTTGGGGCCCGCGATCGTATAGACCTGGCCGGTGATCCGCTCCGCGCGGGCGCGTTCGCTCAGCAGATAGACGACCAGGGCCGCCACGTCCTCCGGCTCGCCGATCTCCTTGAGCTCCATCGGCACATTGGCGGACATCCGGGTGCGGGCGACCGGTGCGACGCAGTTCGCCGTGACGCCGTACTTGTGCAGCCCCAGCGCGGCGCTGCGCACCAGGGAGATGATCCCTCCCTTGGCGGAGGCGTAGTTGGCCTGGGCGACGCTGCCCTGGTGGTTGCCGCTGGTGAAGCCGATCAGGGTGCCGGAGCGCTGGCGGCGCATCACCGCCGACGCCGCCCGGAAGACCGTGAAGGTGCCCTTGAGATGGGTGGCGACCACCGGGTCCCACTCCTCCTCGGACATGTTGAAGAGCATCCGCTCGCGCAGGATCCCGGCGACGCAGACGACCCCGTCCAGCCGTCCGTACTGGTCGAGCGCGGTGTCCACGATCCGCTGGCCACCGGCCATGGTCGAGACGTCGTCGGCGACCGCGACCGCCTCACCGCCCGACGCCACGATCTCCTTGACCACGGCCTCGGCGATCTCGCTGCTCGGTTCGCCGCCCTCGATCGAGACCCCGTAGTCGTTGACGATGACCTGTGCGCCTTCGGCCGCGCAGGCGATCGCCACCGCTCGTCCGATACCGCGTCCGGCCCCGGTGACGGCGACCACCTTGCCGTCCAAGAAGTTGCCCACGTCGCATCCCCTCCCGGAGTTTCTGACGGTCCGTTAGATTTTTGAGCAGACGCGGCCCGAGTACAAGCCCTCGCGCACAAACGTCGACCGGGAACGACGAAGGAGATGCCATGCCGCTGCCAGCCGAGTTCCACGAGATCGCCAAGCGCGTCAACAATTGGGGCCGCTGGGGGACGGCGGACGAGATCGGCACGCTCAACCTGATCACCGATGCCGCGGTCCGGGAGGCCGCCGCGACGATACGGACCGGCCGTCGCATTCCCCTCGCGGTGCCGCTACGACAGGACGGCATCCAGACCGGCATGATCCCCGGGCGGATCAACCCGCTGCATACGATGATCGCCGTCAACTTCGAGATGTTCGGCCCCGGCACCGTGGCGACCAGCGACGACGCCGTGACGATGGGGCTCCAGGCCGGTACCCACTGGGACGGGCTCACCCATGTCTCGCACTCCGGCAGGATCTACAACGGCCGCCCCGCCGATTCCATCACCACCCATGACCGCGCCGCCTTCAGCGGTATCGAGAAGGTGGGACCCCTCGTCTCGCGCGGGGTGCTCCTCGATGTGGCGCGCGCCCGGGGTGCCGAGCGGCTGCCCGAGGGGCATACGGTCACCCCCGAAGACCTCGACGCCGCCGAGGAACTGGCCGGGACGACCGTGCGCCCCGGCGATGTCGTCCTCGTCCGCACCGGGCAGATCCAGCGGTATCTGGCGGGCGAGAGGGAGGCATACGCCTACCCTCACCGGGCCTCTCCCTGCGCACCCCGGAGTGGTTCCACGCCCGCGATGTGGCGGCGGTCGCCAACGACACCTTGACCTTCGAGGTCTTCCCACCGGAGATCGAGGACCTCTGGATGCCGGTCCACGCCCTCGATCTGGTCGAGATGGGCATGCTCCAGGGCCAGAACTGGAATCTGGAGGAACTCTCCGACGCCTGCGCCGAGGAGGGGCGCTACGTCTTTCTGCTGTCGGCCCCGCCCGAGCCGTTCGTCGGCGGTACGGGCGCGCCCGTCGCCCCCGTGGCGATCCTCTGACGCCCATCCCCCTGACGCCCATCCCCTGGCGCCCGACCCCGCCGCCGCCTTGGTGTCCCCAACGTGCGCACCGGGCGGCGCGCGTCGGGCCCAGAAGGGGAGGGCGGGACGATCTTCTCGGGCGGCGGTGCGCTCATGCGCGCCCCGAGCACGGCACCGCGCACCGCCACCCGACTCCCGACGCTGAGCCCTGGTTCAGCAGCGGGGGCGCGACCCGCACTCGCCAAGGAACGTCACCGTGAACACAGGGCTCACAGAGACACCACAGCCCTCGGCGTCCCCTCGCGACGAATCGCTGATCCTAGAGTGATCAACCGAACACGTCACGTCAACACCTGGTCTGGACTTTGTCTGGTTCGTCCCATGTGTGATGGCGCATGAGAGGCCGCTCGCCTCTTGGAAAGCGGCTCCTCGCCCTTCGCGCGGTCGATTTCACACCAGATCCGCTTGCCGGAGCCCTCCGGCTGCCAGCCCCATCGGTCGGCGAGACCGTCGACCAGCTCCAGACCGCGCCCATGAGTGTCCTCCTCATCGGCACAGCGCTGGCGCGGCGCGCGGTCACTGACGTCGGCGACCTCGACCCGGACCGTTCCCAGACCCGGACCCCGGCTCACGAACGGCGCTGGGGCCCCGCCTCCGCCGACACCGCCACCGTTCGCGCCGCCCCCGCCGCCCATCGACTGGGCGGGGAAGAGCATCCGCAGCACGGCCGGACAGCCGGTGTGCACCACGGCGTTGGTGACAAGTTCGGAAATGAGCAGAATCAACGTCTCAGCGAGCGGCTCGTCGGCTCCGATCCCTGATCCGACGAGCCGCGAACGGGCCCACCTACGGGCACGGCTCACCTCCGCCGGATCGGGCCGGACCTCCATCTGCGCCTGAAGCACCTGCACTGCTCACACCATCCGAACCGGCACACACATCGCCTTGTACCTCCAAGAGGTCACGGACCGTGACACTCCCCCAGCTACCGCTGGGAGACTTGCGCGACAGCATGGTTGACGTACAGTCACCCCAACAAGCGCTTCGGTCATATTCCAGCGCCAAGGAGTATGCGTGGGGCATACTGTGCGACACACGTCCTGAGGACTCGAACACCAAAGCTCAGGCGTCGCATACCCCGTGCGAGCGGGGCACGTCGGCATGCCCGGAATCGCCCCATGGGCAACGCCGGGCTTCTTGCACCCCATAAGCGCTCGCACCCCACGGAGAGTACCCGAGCCCGGGCCCGACTCCCCCCTGTGACGAGTCACGCCTAGGAAACAACCTGGTATCAACGCTCGGTCACCTCAGACGCTCTGGGGATCTCCCCAGAGAATGCGACATCCCAACAATTCAGGCGTATCCATCGAGCTCGGCTACAAACATCTTTCAACGGTCGACACAAGCCCGGCGGCGAGTTCCTCCTCCGCCGCCGCCGCGCACTGCCACTGACCTGCCCGCACCCAGGCCCGCTTGAGATGCAGATGGACATCCGCCTCCCAGGTGAAGCCCATCCCGCCATGGACTTGCAGACAATCGCGGGCATTGTGGACAGCGGCCTCATCGGCGAGCAGCTTGGCGGCCGCGATGTCACCCGGGTCTTCTGTGACCGCCGCCGCATACACCACACTTCTGGATGATTCCGCGCGTACCAGCATCTGGGCGCACAGATGCTGTACGGCCTGGAAGGCACCGATCGGCCGGCCGAACTGGGTGCGCCGCTTGGCGTGGTCCACCGCGAGCTCGACCGTTCGGGAGGCGCTGCCCAGCTGTTGTGCCGCGGTCAGCAGCACCGCCTCGCGGCGCAGCCGGGCGGCGATCCCCGAACGGCCCGGCCCCGCCTGGTCCTGCCGGGTTCGGTTCGACTCCGTCCGGTGCAGCGGGGTGGCCGGGTCAACGGACCGCATCGGCTCCGCCGCACGCGCCACCTCCGCCGCCGGGATCAGCTCGACCGCCGACGGCCCCAGCGCCAGCACCGCGTCGGCGGAGGTCAGATGTTCCACCGGCGTACGCGCCCCCTCCTCGTCCAGCGCCGTCACCACCGTCTCACCCTGAACAGCACCCGCTGCCACCCCCGAAAGCCTCGCCTCCAACGACCCCGGCACCGCACCCCCCGCCGCCCAGAGCCCCGAAAGCCCCGCCGCCAGTTCCGTCGCGACCAGCGGTCCCGGCAGCAGCGCCCGGCCCGCCTCCTCGAAGGCCAGCACCGCCTCCGGCAGCCCCAGCCCCACCCCGCCCGCCGACTCCGGCACCCGCAGTGCGAAGAGCCCCGCCGTGCCCAGCTCCCGCCACAGAGCCCGGTCCAACTCCGCACCCCGCTCCGCGTCCCCGTCCACCACCGCCCGCAGCCGGGTCCGCGGATAGCGCCGTTCCAGCAGCTCGCGCATCCCCGCCCGCAGCGCCCGCTGATCGTCCGTGAGCTGGAAGTCCACGGCCCCGCTCACCGTCCCTTCGGCAGGCCGAGGATCCGCTCGGCCACGATGTTCCGCTGAATCTGCGAGGTCCCCGCCGCGATCGTGTACGAGAGCGACGAGAGCCGGTCCGCGACCCACTCCTGACCGGCGTCCAGCGCGTCCGGCCCCAGCACCTCGGCGGCCGCCTCGTACAGCTCCTGCCGCACCTGCGAGAAGCGCAGTTTGAAGACCGAGCCGCCGACGCCCGGCACCCCGCCGGTGCGCTGCGCCTCGCTCACATTCCACTGGGTGAGCCGCCACAGCGCCGCGCACTCCGCGGCGAGCCGCCCCAACCGGCGCCGCAGCACCGCGTCGTCCCAGCGCCCGTTGGCCTTCGCCGTGCGGGCCAGCGCCTCCAGCACCCGCCTGCAGGCGACCACTTCGCCCACGAAGGCCGTACCGCGCTCGAAGGAGAGAGTCACCATGGTCACCCGCCAGCCGTCGTTCTCCTCCCCGACCCGGTGGGTGACCGGCACCCGCACCTGGTCCAGGAACACCTCGGCGAACTCCGCCGTCCCGGCGAGGGTCCGCAGCGGCCGCACCGTCACCCCGGGCGCGTCCATCGGCATCGCAAGCCAGGTGATGCCCCGGTGCTTTGGCGCGTCGGCGTTTACCGGCGCGGTGCGCACCAATAGTTCGCACCAGTCGGCGATCTCGGCGTGCGAGGTCCAGATCTTGCTTCCGCTGACGACATACGTATCGCCGTCCCGTACCGCCCGGGTGCGCAGCGACGCCAGGTCGGAGCCGGCGTCCGGTTCGGAGAACCCCTGGCACCAGACCTCGTCCCCGCGCAGGATCGGCGGCAGCCAGCGGGCCCGCTGCTCGGGGGTGCCCTCGGCGGCGATGGTGGGGCCCGCGTGCAGCAGTCCGACGAAGCCCGCGCCCACATAGGGCGCGCCGGCCCGCTCGGTCTCCTCCAGGAAGATCAGATGCTGGGTGGGCGTCGCGCCCTGGCCGCCCGCGTCCTTGGGCCAGTGCAGCCCGGCATAGCCCGCGTCGTGGAGCATGCGCTGCCAGCCGCAGTCATAGGCGCGGCGCCCGGGCCAGTCGGCCGGATGCGGGCGGTCCGGCAGCGTGGGCAGGGCGTCGGCGAGCCAGGCGCGCAGCCGGTGCCGAAAGTCCTCCTCATCGTCCGTGAAGGCGAGATCCATCGGCGGCCGACCTCCCTTTCTGATGGGGCGTCAGACAAGGCGGGCATCCGCAGGCTAGTCCGCACCCCCTGGACCGACAAGGCGCGTGCCCTTACGCTTCCCCTACTATCTGATGGGTCGTCAGTTATGGTCCAGGCCGGGTCGGCGCGCGGTCCAGCTCCCGGGCTCCCGGGCTACCGGGCTACCGGGCTACCGGGCTACCGGGCTACCGGGCTACCGGGCTACCGGGCTACCGGGCTACCGGGCTACCGGGCCACGATCACGCGATCGCCTCGAACGGTTCCGGAAGAGTTCCACGGGAGGCCGGGATGACCGACGTCGCGCAAGACGCGCATGAGCTCGGCAGCTCGGCGACGCTGTGGGAACTGCTCGAACGGCGCGCCGCGCTCACCCCCGACGCCCCCGCCCTGCTGCAGGCCGGCGCCGCCGCCCGCCATGACCGGCGGCTGACCTTCGGCGCCCTGCGCACCCGCGCCGAACGGACCGCCGCCGGGCTGTACCGGATGGGGATACGCCCCGGCAGCCGGGTCGCCTGGCAGCTGCCCACCCGGATCGAGACGGTCGTGCTGACCATGGCGCTCGCCCGCCTCGGCGCCGTACAGACCCCGCTGATCCCCTACTACCGCGACCGCGAGGTGCGGTTCGCGCTCCGCGAGTCCGGGGCGCGGTTCTTCGCCGTGCCCGGCCGCTGGCGCGGCTTCGACCACACCACGATGGCCCGGCGCCTGGCCGCCGAATTGCCCGAACCGCCGCTGGTCTTCGAGGCGTACGACACCCTGCCGGTGGCCGACCCTCAGGCCCTGCGGCTCCCGCCGCCGCCCACCGACGGGCGGGCCGTCCGCTGGATCTACTGGACCTCGGGCACCACCTCCGACCCCAAGGGCGTGCTGCACACCGACCGCAGCCTCATCGCCGCCGGTGCCTGCCTCGCCCACGCGCTGCGGCTCGGCCCGGACGACGTGGGGTCCATGGCCTTCCCGTACGCCCATGTCGCCGGGCCGGACTACACCGTGATGCTGCTGCTGTACGGCTTCCCGGCCGTGCTGCTCGAGCACTTCTCGCTGCCGGAGTCGCTGCCCGCCTACCGGCGGCACGGGGTGACGGTCGCGGGCGGCAGCACCGCCTTCTACTCGATGTTCCTGGCCGAACAGCGTAAGGACCCCTCGCGCAAGCTCATCCCCACCCTGCGGCTCCTCGCGGGCGGCGGCGCGCCCAAACCGCCCGAGCTCTACTACGAGGTCGTACGGGAGCTGGGCTGCACGCTCACCCACGGCTACGGAATGACCGAAGTCCCCATGATCACCATGGGGGCGCCGGACGATACGGACGAGAACCTCGCCACCACCGAGGGCCGGCCGCCCCGGGAGATGGAGATCCGGGTGGTGGACGGCCAGGTGGGGCTGCGCGGCGAAGCGGTCTGCGCCGGATATCTGGACGACGCCGAGACCCGTAAGGCGTTCGACGCGGACGGCTTCTTCCTTACCGGCGACCTCGGCCACCTCACCGACAGCGGCCATCTGGTGCTGACCGGCCGCGCCAAGGACATCATCATCCGCAAGGGCGAGAACATCTCGGCCAAGGAGATCGAGCAGCTGCTGTACCAGCACCCGGACGTGGGTGATGTGGCGGTGATCGGCCTGCCCGACCCGGCCCGGGGCGAGCTGGTCTGCGCCGTCGTGGAGCAGCCGGCGGGGGCGGAGGCGCTGACGCTCGGCCGGGCGGTGTCCTATCTGCGTGCGGCGGGGCTGTCGGTGCACAAGCTGCCGGAGCGGCTCGAAGTGGTGGACGCCCTGCCGCGCAATGAGACGCTCCGTAAGGTGCTCAAGTACCGGCTGCGGGAGCGGTTCGCGGAGCACGGCGCCCAGACGGCACACGAAGAGGCCCAGGACCGGGACGGCCCCTGAGCCCTGGCGGTTGGTCGTGCCGCCCTAGCCGTTGGCCGTGCCGCCCTAGCCGTTGGTCGTGCTGTACGTGGCCGTGGCCTGCTCGAAGTAGCGGTTGACCGCGCTGCGCTCGTCGGACGGGCCGATGACCAGGACCACGTGGTAACGGCCGTCGATCAGCATCGCGAGGTTGCGCGCGTACACGTTCCGCCCGCTGCTGTCGCGCCAGCTGAACGAGCCCTCCGCCATCGCCGTCCGGCCGACGTCGATCCGCCGCAGCCCCGAGGACGAGGCCCAGGAGGAGCCGCGGAAGGCGGCCAGTTCGGCCTCGCGGTCCTGCTGGTACGCCATCGGGTCGCCGCCGAACTCGGACATCTTGTCCCGTCCGGCCACGACCACCAGCTCGAAGTCGCCGCCGATGTAGCGGATCTGGCCCCGGCCGTTCTCGCCCCGGCGGGTCCAGTCCTCGTGAACGGCGACCTTGAAACCCTTGGGGTCCTTGCGGACCGCGAAGCCCTTGGCCAGTCCGGCCGGGTCGGTGGACTGCGGCTCCTGGTCGCCGGGGTCGGCCGGCTTTCCGGCCTCGCCCTCGTCGCCGTCGCCGTCCGCGGGGTCGTGCGGCGCCGCGCTCTGCGTACCGGACGAACCCGTACGCCGCTGGCCGTCGTCGTCCTTGGCGCGCGGCATGAACATCATCGCGTAGAGCACCGCCGCCGCCAGCGCCAGGAAGATCAGCAGCAACAGCATCCGCCCCAGCCTGCGCGGCTTGCGCTGGGCGGACGCCGGGGCCTGCCGGGTCTCCCGGGTCTCCGTGTTCTCCCGGGGAGGTCGGGGCGGCCGGGATGCCCGAGTCTCCCGGGGCGCCCGAGCCTCCCGGGCCTCCCTCTTCTCCCGCTTGTCGCGCCGGTGCCGGGCGTGCCCGGCCGCCGCGTCGGCCGCAGCGGCCGGGCGGCGGCCCCGGCCCCTGCGCACCAGCCAGCCCCGCCGGCGGACTATCGGCAGCCGCCGGGGATCGGACACCCCGCCCGCGCCGAGCGACGGCACCGTGACCGTGCTGCTGCCGACGTCCGGCTCGGGCGCCGACCGGATCAACGACCGCAGCCAGCCGCGCAGCTCCTCGAATTCCGGGCGCTCGGTGGGGTCCTGGCGCATCAGCGACTCGACGACGGGGCGCAGCGGACCGCATTCCTCCGCGTACGCGGGCGCCTCGCCGCAGACCATCTGCACCAGCTCGGCGGCGCTCTCCTCCGGGTACGGGGCATGGCCCTGCACCGCGCGGAACAGCAGCGCGCCGAGCGCCCACAGATCGGCGGCGGGGCCGACCGGGGGTGCCAGCCGCCAGTTCTCATGGACCGGTCCGGCCTGCTCGGGTGCCCACCGCTCGGTGACGGCGCCGACCACGACGATGCGGGCCTGGCGGGCCCGTTCGGCGGCGAGCGCGGTGGCGGGGCCGCCGACGGCGGCTCCGCCGGTGTCCCAGGAGCCGCCGCCTTCGGAGGCGGCCGGCTGGGCGCTCTCCTCACGGTCCGGCTGACCGGGCCATCGGGCGCCGCCGGGCTCCGGCTCCGGCTCGGGCGCGGCCGCGGGGGCGGGCTCGGGGGTGTGCGGGGAGCGGGTGGCCGCCTCGACGTTGGCCCGCGCGGCGGCTCGCGCGCCCGCCGCGTAGGCGGCGATGGCGCTGGCCCGCGCGGCCCGGGCGGCCGCGCTCGGCGCGTCGGCACCGGCGCCGCCCGGTTCGCCCTCCCTGCTTCCCGGCTGCCCCGCCCGGCGCGGTCCGGGCAGCCCACCGGCGGCCCCTTGGTCCCGGTAGGGAGCCATGGGCCCGCCGGTTCCCGGACCGAACGTCACCTGATCCCGGTACACCGGGCCGCTGGGGCCGGGCCTCGAACTCGGCTCCGCCGCCCCGTGGTCGCCGTAAGGCGTCCGTTGGTCGCCGTAAGGCGTCCGTGGCTCGGGCAGGCCCGTCTCCGTGCCGTGGCCGCCGTGCTCCCGGCCCTCGGCGTCGGGCCGGGAACCCGTCCCCGCCGGTTCATGGCCACCGTAAGGGCCGCCCGGGGGCAGGAAACCTCCGGCGGCACCCTGGTCGCGGTAGCGCGGGCCGCCCTGCGGCCGCGCCTCGCCGTCCTCTCCCGTACGGGCCCCGGGGATGGCGGCGCGCCCTTCGTCTCCTCGCCCGCCCTGGCCCTGGGGCCGGTCCGGCTGATCGCCGGAGCTCGCCGAGCCCTGCGGCACGGCGGCCGGGGCCTCATCCGGCCGCGGTTCCTCGGCGGCGGGGGCCTCGGTCGACGGCGAGGACGCGGGCGCCGGAACGGGGTCGTAGCCGCACAGCGCCTCTTCCGCCGCGCCCGCCGCCAGCCCCATGAGCATCGCGCGGCCGTCGTCGCACAACAGCACCGTTCGGGCGGTGATGTTGCGGTGGACCCAGCCATGGGCGTGCAGGGCGCCCAGCGCCGTAAGGATGTCGTTGGCGACCTCGGCGGCGCGGTGCGGGGACAGCGTGCCCTCCGCCAGCAGCGCGGCCAGCGGGCGGCCGGAGACCAGTTCGCTGACGATCCACAGGCTTCCGGCCTCCGCGAAGACGTGGAAGACCTGGCCGAGCCGAGGATGGTCGGGGATCTGCGCGGCGGACGTCGCCGCCGCGATGGCGCGCCGGACGGCCGGATCACCGCCGCCCCGGGCCGTACGCCCGGCACCGGCGAACGTGCCGTTCCGCCCCGAGGGCCCGCCGCCGCCCCACCGCGCGTCCTCGTCGACGACTTCGGCGTCGACGACCTCCGGCAGCGGTATCTGCCGCAGATGGACTTCCTGGCCGCTGTAGGTGTCGAAGGCGCGGGTCTCGATGAGTTCGTACTCATCGGCGGGCGGAAGGGGCAGGCGATAGCGGTCGGCCAGCACCCGGCCCGCGTACTCCTCCACGACGCCTCCCCAAGCGCGCGATCAACGCCGCCCTCATCAGCGATCAGCGCAGCGTGAAACCGTCAAATGTGGTCGTTTTGGCGGGTTCCAGCGGCTGCGCACAGTCTAGGGCCTCTCACGATACGTGCCCGAACGATGCTTCGCCGACAGGAGTGTTCAGTCCGTAATCTTGAAGGTGTCGAAGGCGGTCTGCCGGAGGGTGGTGCACTCCTTGTCGTTCCACTTGCTCGCCTCGCAGGTGATCAGTATGGCGAAGCCATGGCTGCCGTCCGCCTTGAAGCCGCGGTTGAGCACCCGGACCCGCTTGCCGTCCTGATCGCGCTCGAACTGCCAGTCCGCGACGGTCGGATAGCCGCGCCAGTCGATCGACTTGATGCCGAGGCCCTTGTAGCCGGCCATGGTGCGCCGGGCGTTGTCCTCGCCCTTGCGCCAGTCCGCCTCCGCGTCCGACCTCGGCGCGTTGGTGAAGTCGATCTGAATACGCGGAATGCTGGACCCGCCGTAGTACTTACGGCTTCCGGCATAGCTCCCGGAGTGGACCGACCAGCCCTCCGGCATGGCCATGCTGAACGGGAAGTCGGAGGACTTCACGGTCTGGTAGCCGTCGGGCAGACCGCCCTTACCGTCGCCGCCCTTGCCCTTACCGCTGTCGTCGCCGCTTCCGCCGCCGCCCTTGCCCGAGTTGTCGTCCGAGCTCTCGGAGGCGTCCGTGCCGGGCTGCGAGCCCGACTTTCCGCCGGAGTCCCCCGCCTTCGGCGACTCGCCCTCCGACTGGCCGGCCTTGTCGGCGCCCTGGTCGTCCTTGGCGCCGCCCGAGGCCCCCGCGGAGGTGGACTTGTCGCCGCCCGAGGCGCCCTTGGCCTTGTCGCCACCGTCCCCGCCGTCGCTCAGGACCACGGCGAGCACGGTGCCCACGATGGCGAGCACCACGACCACCGCGATGATGATCAGCGTGCGCCTGGGGACCACATCGGTGATCGAGGCGCGCAGCGGTGCGGCGGGCCGCGGGGCGGGCACACCCTCGGGGGTCGCGGCGGCCGCCGCGCCGGACTTCGCGGCCCCGGAAGCGCCGGACTTCTCCGCCGACTCCGCCGGCTTCGCCGCGCTCCCGCTGTCCGCCTTCTTCGTGGCCGCCGCTGCCGCCGCGTTGCGCACGGACTTCAGCGCACCGCGCCTGCGCTCCGAGACGGCCGCCTCCTTGGCCTCGGCGGCAGCCTCGTCCTCCGTCGGGGCGGGCGGCAGGCTCATCGTGCGGGTCGCGTCGGCGGGGACCTTGGTCTCCTCGGGGGCGCTCACCGCGTGTTCCAGCAGCGCCCGCGCCCCGGCGTCATCGAGCCGCCGGGCCGGGTCCTTGGTGAGCAGACCGTAGATGACCTCCTCCAGCGGGCCGGCGTTCTTCGGCGGCTCCACCGGCTCGGTCATCACGGCGGTCAATGTCGCTATGGCCGTGCTCTTGTCGTACGGCGGCACACCCTCCACCGCCGCGTACAGCAGCCCGCCCAGCGACCACAGGTCGGCCGGCGGGCCCGGCTTCTGGCCGCGGGCCCGCTCCGGGGAGATGTAGGAGGGCGCGCCGACGAGCATGCCGGTCGAGGTCACCGACGGGTCGCCCTCGACCTGGGCGATGCCGAAGTCGGTGAGAACGACCCGGCCGTCGTCGGAGATCAGCACGTTGGAGGGCTTCACATCGCGGTGCAGGATGCCCGCCTGGTGGGCGGCGCGCAGCACATCGAGGACGGCGAGCCCGACCTCGGCGGCGCGCCGCGGGGTCAGCGGGCCGTCGTCGCGGACGACATCGGCGAGCGAACGCCCCTCGATGAGCTCCATGACGATCCACGGGCGGTCGTCCTCGTCGACCACGTCATAGACGGTGACGGCACCGTTGCTGCGGATCCGGGCGATCGCCTTCGCCTCGCGCAGCGTGCGGGTGATGAGCCGTCTCTTCTCGTCCTCCTCCACGCTGGACGGGAAGCGCAGCTCCTTGACCGCGACCGTACGGCCGAGGGTCTGGTCACTCGCACGCCAGACCGTGCCCATGCCGCCCTGACCGAGGATCTCCCCGAGCCGGTACCGCCCGGCGAGGAGGCGCCCAGTCGAACCCTGCGTCTTCTCAGCCTCCGACATGCGACCCCTCTGCGAATCTACCCACCCTGAACCCACCCTGGGAGAGCGTCCATTGTCTCTCATCCGCGGACCCGGAACCGCCGGGGGTCCGGGGCGCGGCGTGGCGGCCGCCGCGGGACCTGCGACCATCTGGAGGTACGCAGGAAACGGAGGTCCGTGTCATGCCCATCTCCGCCATACGATGGCACAGGCGGAGCCGTATGCCGACCGCCGTGGCGCTCACGGCCGCCCTCGGACTCGCCCTGTCCGGCTGCGGAACGGCGGCCACTCAAGCGGGCCGGGACGCGGACTCGCGGGCGAGTGCGGGCGCGGGCGGAGGTCATGGCGGCGCCGTGCGCGGCGCCGTACGCCGGCTGGCGGCGCAGGGCGACGCGCCGGGGGCGGCGGTGCTCATCCGCCGGGCGGGCGGGGGGACACGGTTCGTCGCGTCGGGGGTCGCGGACGTCCGCACCGGGCGCCGGATCCACCGGAGTGACCACTTCCGAGCGGGCAGCCTCACCAAGACCGTCATCGCGGCGGTGACCCTGCGGCTGGCCGCGCAGGGGCGGCTCGGCCTGGACGACACGCTGGAGGAGCACCTTCCGGGACTGGTGCGCGGCCACGGCAACGACGGCCGGAACATCACGATGCGTCAGCTTATGAACCACACCAGCGGGCTGTTCGACTACACCGAGGACCCGGTATTGGCGCGTCAGCTCTCCGCCGCGGCCGACGGCACCCGCACCCCCACGTCCCTGGTGCGGATCGCCCTCACCCACCGCCCGTACTTCGCGCCCGGCACGAAATGGCGCTATTCCAACACCAACTACGTCCTGCTGGGCATGGTCGTGCAGCGGGTCACCGGCCGCTCCTACGCGGAGCAGGCCCGGCGCGAGGTGCTCGGCCCCCTGCGCCTGCACGGCACCTCCTTCCCCGGCACCCGCACCACCCTCCCGGCCCCGCACGGCCGCGCGTACACGCGCGAAAGCAGGACCCCGGACAGCGGGGGCCGGGGCGGCGGCGCCCGACGTGATGTCACCGACCTCAACCCCTCCTACGCGGGGGCCGCGGGCGAGCTGGTCTCCACGCTCGACGATCTGAGTCATCTCCTCTCCGGACTGCTGCGCGGCACGGTCGTGCCCCGGGCCGAGCTGCGGCAGATGCGGAACACCTCCGCCTCCGACGGCCAGTACGGCATGGGTCTTTTCCCGGTGCGACTGTCGTGCGGGGTGACGCTGTGGGGCCACAACGGCGAGATCACCGGCTCCTACGCACTGGCCGTGGCCACCCCCGACGGCCGCCACACCCTCGCCTACCGACTCAACAGCACGGCCGCATCCGGGCTGGCCGCCGAAACGTCTCTCCTCGAGGCCGAGTTCTGCCCTCCCGGGTAAGACACCGATCCCCGGTAAGCCACCGATCCCCGGTAAGACACCGATCTCCCACAGCGGGATCACGCACCTCCTACAGCGGGATGATGTCCGGCGCGCCCAGCCTCGCCGCGTCCGCCGTCAGATCGTCCGGCTGGCGCTGGGACTCGCGCTCGGCCTCCACCCGCTTCTCGTAGTGCTCGACCTCCCGGTCGGTCTGGTCCTGGCCCCAGCCCAGCACGGGCGCCATCAGCTCGGCCGCCTCGCGGGCGCAGCGCGTACCGCGGTCGAAGGTCTCGATCGAGATGCGGGTGCGGCGGGTGAGGACGTCGTCCAGATGGCGGGCCCCCTCGTGCGAGACGCCGTAGACGATCTCGGCGCGCAGATAGTCCTCGGCCCCGCCGAGCGGCTTCCCCAGCGACGGGTCGGCCGCGATCAGGTCCAGCACCTCCTGCGCCGCCGAGCCGTAGCGGTTCAGCAGATGCTCGATCCGCGCCGCATGCAGCCCGGCCTGCCGGCCGATCCGCTCCCGGGCGTTCCACAGCGCCTTGTAGCCGACGGCGCCGACCAGCGGGATCTCCTCGGTGACACAGGGTCCGACCCGGCGGTCGAGGCCGTGCACCGCCTCGTCCACGGCGTCCTTGGCCATCACCCGGTACGTGGTGTATTTGCCGCCCGCCACCACCACCAGGCCCGGCACCGGATGGGCCACCGTGTGCTCGCGCGAGAGCTTGCTGGTGGCGTCCGACTCCCCGGCCAGCAGCGGGCGCAGCCCGGCGTAGACGCCCTCCACGTCGTCGCGGGTCAGCGGCACTGCGAGGACCTCGTTGACATGCTCCAGCAGATAGTCGATATCGGCGCTGGAGGCGGCCGGATGGGCCTTGTCCAGGTCCCAGTCGGTGTCCGTGGTGCCGACGATCCAGTGCCTGCCCCAGGGGATCACGAACAGCACGCTCTTCTCGGTGCGCAGGATCAGCCCGGTCGTGGAGTGGATGCGGTCCTTGGGAACGACCAGGTGGATGCCCTTGGAGGCCCGGACATGGAACTGCCCGCGCTCTCCGATCAGCGCCTGCGTCTCATCCGTCCACACCCCGGTGGCGTTGACCACCTGCCGGGCGCGGACCTCGAACTCACCGCCCTGCTCCAGATCGTGCACCCGGGCGCCGACCACGCGCTCGCCCTCCCGCAGGAAGCCGACCACCCGCGCGCGGTTGGCCACCTGCGCGCCGTATTTCGCCGCCGTGCGCACGAGCGTGGCGACATAGCGCGCGTCGTCCATCTGGGCGTCGTAGTACTGCAGCGCCCCGACCAGCGCGTCCTTCTTGAGGCAGGGGGCGACCTGCAGCGCCCGCCGACGGGACAGATGGCGGTGGGCGGGCAGCCCGCGGCCGTGCCCGGAGGAGATCGACATGGCGTCGTAGAGCGCGACGCCCGATCCCGCGTAGAGCCGCTCCCAGGCCCGGTGCTGCAGCGGATACAGGAACGGCACCGGTTTGACCAGGTGCGGTGCGATCCGCTCCAGCAGCAGCCCGCGCTCCTTAAGCGCCTCGCGCACCAGTGCGAAGTCGAACATCTCCAGATAGCGCAGTCCGCCGTGGATCAGCTTGCTGGACCGGCTGGAGGTCCCGCAGGCCCAGTCCCGTGCCTCCACCAGAGCGGTCTCCAGGCCGCGCGTGGCGGCGTCCAGCGCGGTGCCCGCGCCGACCACTCCGCCGCCCACGACCAGCACATCGAGCTCACGGTCCGCCATCCGGGCCAGCGCCTCGCCGCGCTCGGCCGGTCCCAGTGCCGGTGTCTTCACCGCTGCCTCCCGTTGCGATCGACGTCACGCCGCCCTGCCGATTTTCCTGGCTTTCGCTCCTCCGTGCCATGCCGCTGCCGCGCCCACCGCCACGACACCGCGCCAACACCTCCCACCAATACTGAATACGAGTCATATTTCCGCTTAGTCTGCCTGTGGGGGGTTTGCGCCATCCGACATCGTCCCGGGAAGGACGACACGACGTCATGCCCGCAGATCTCGCCGTCATCGGACTCGGTCATCTCGGTATTCCTCTCGCCCAGGCCGCCACCGCCGCCGGCGTCCGTACCGTCGGCTACGACCCCGATCCGCGCGCCGCCGCCGACCTCCGGTCCGGACGGCTGCCCTCCGGCTCGGGCGGCGAGGGCCGGCTGTCCGCCGCCGAGCTGCGCCGGATGGCCTCCCAGGGCTTCCGGATCACCGCCGACCCCGCCGAGCTCGGCCGCGTCCGCACCGCCGTGATCTGCGCCCCGACCCCGCTCGGGGACGACCGCAGACTGGATCTGTCGGCGGTCGGCGAGGCGGCCCGCACGCTCGCGGCGCGGCTGCGTCCGCACACCACCGTTCTGCTGGAATCGACCGTGTACCCCGGCACCACCGAGGAATTCCTCCGTCCGCTTCTCGAGGAGGGATCCGGGCTGCGGGCCGGGCGCGATTTCCACCTCGCCTACTCCCCCTGCCGCCACGACCCGGGCAACCGCGCCCACGGCCCCGCCAACACCCCCAAGGTCATCGGCGGCCTCACCCCCGCCTGCACCGAGGCGGCCGCCGCCTTCTACGGCCGCTTCACCGAGAAGGTCGTCCGGGCCCGCGGCACCCGCGAGGCCGAGACCGTCAAGGTCCTGGAGACCAATTACCGGCACGTCAACATCGCCCTGGTCAACGAGATGGCCGTGTACTGCCACGACCTCGGCGTCGATGTGTGGGACGTGGTCCGCTGCGCCGAGACCAAGCCGTTCGGCTTCCAGTCCTTCCGCCCGGGCCCCGGCGTCGGCGGCCATGGCGTGCCGGTCGACCACGGCCATATGGCCGACCAGCAGCGCGGCCTCGGCCTCCCGCTGCGCATGGTGGAGCTCGCGCAGCAGGTCAACGGGCGGATGCCGGGCTATGTGACCCGCCGCTGCACGGCCCTGCTCAACGAGTACGGGAAGTCGGCGCGCGGCGCGCACGTCCTGCTGCTGGGTGTCGGCTACAAGGCCGACGTCGCCGACGCGGAGGGCTCGCCCGCCCGGGAGATCGCCTCCCGGCTGATCGAGCTGGGCGCCCGGCTCAGCTACCACGACCCGTACGTGGCGCGGTGGCGGGTGCTGGGGCGCCAGGTGGAGCGCGCCGACTCGGTGTACGAGGCGGCGGCCGACGCCGACCTGACCGTCCTGCTGCAGCCCCACCGCACCTACGACCTGCAAGGACTCGCGGTGAAGGCCCAGCTGCTGCTGGACACCCGGGGCGCGGGTCCTGCGGGGACGGCGCACCGGCTCTGACCAGCCCCGACCCTCGCTTCGTCAACGCCGCCGCGCATGCCGCGCACGCCGCGGCCGGAACGCGGCCGCCAGCACGATCAGCGCCGTGCCGCCCAGCACGAAGATCACCGCGCCCGACGGCACCGACCGCACATCCGCCGTGAACGTCATCGGCGCGCCCCAGGGCAGTCCGTCGGCCGTGGTGTAGAGCTGGGCGGTCAGCCGCACCGGGCCGTTCGCGTACGCCTTCACCCGGATCCGCACCGTCCGGCTCACCGCCCGTGACGCCCGGACCGGCATCGCGCGGTCCCGGGCGTTCAGCCGCTCGGGGCGGCTGGAGAGGACCCGCAGCTCCACCCCGGTGAGGTCCTGCTGCAGCCCGTTGTCGACGGTGACCGGGATGGTCGCCGAGCCCCCGGCCACCACCACCATGGACTTCGGCACCAGCCGCACCGACGCGATCGATGCGGTCAGATAGCGGGACACCCCTTGCTGGTACGAGGCGGCGCCCGACGGGTCGGCGCGCCAGGCGGTCGCGACGGAGCGGGCCAGCGCGGCCCGGACGGACGCGGCGGTGGCCCGCGCGTCCGACAGCACCTTGGCCAGGGCGCGCATCCGCCGCCGGTCCCGGACCACCGCCGCGAGCCGGGCGGGCGGCAGCTCGGAGGCGTGCCGGGCCAGCGGATAGCCGTCGAAGCCCCGCAGCCGCCCCGCCGTGGGCTTGCGCAGCGCGGCCGCGAACCCGGCCGGCTCCAGCCACCCCGCCTTCCGGCCCTCGGCCACCACCGTGAGCAGCACCCGGGCGACCGCGAGCGGCATCCGGCGCGGGGGCACCATCACCAGCTCGCGCCGGGCGTACGGCAGCTCCCGTGCGGCCGTCAGCGTCTCGGCCAGCAGCCGCTGCCGCAGCACCAGCCGGGCGGGCTCACCGGCGGCACCCGCGGCCGGGTGGCTGGCGAAGAGCTGGGCGGCGATCGCCGCGTCGTAACGCAGCGCGGTCGTCCCGCCCTCGAGCGAGACGGCGCCGTCGTCGGTGGCCCCTTCGGAGACCAGCTCGCCCTCGGAGGCCACCCCGGCGCCGGAGGCGAGCACCATGTCCAGGCCGAGCTCCTTGGCGTACCGGGCGATCCCGTCGTCCAGCTCACCGCCCGCGGGCCAGCCGACCCCGGTGCGCGCGTGGACGCCCAGCGCCCGGTCCACCACGCTCCGGCCGGTCCGGGAGGCCCGGCGCAGCAGCCCGGCGAGCGGGGCACCGCCGCCGCGGGCGAGCGAGGCCAGATCCGGGTCCGCGTACGGCAGCGCGATCACCTCCCGGCCCCGCACCGCCGCACGGAGCGCGGCCAGCCAGTCCGCCGCCGCCTCGCCGCCCTCCCCCTCGGTGGCCTCCTGCGGATCGCTGTCGCCGGGCGTACGGGCCACCCGGTACCCGGCCGCCATGGCCCGCGCCTGGACGATCAGATCCGGATCGAGGACCCAGGTGACCGGCTGCCCCTTGCCCATCTCGACCAGCCGCCGCAGCCGCCCGCCCGGCCCGAAGGCGGCGGTCAGCTCGTCGTCGCGGAAGACCGGCAGCACGCTGTCCTGGGTGCGCAGGGTCAGCGCCTCCATCCGCGGGGCGTCCAGGACCGGCCACAGCACGGTGGTGCGCAGCGGCTCCAGCCGCGTGGCGTCGGGGTACGCGGACAGATGGGTGCGGGTCAGCCCGAGCACGGTCCCGGCGTCGACGCCGCCCTCGCGGACGACGTTCACGGTGAGCGCGTACGCCCCGGCGTCGTCCAGCTCCAGATCGGGGACGGGCACGGTGAGCCGGAAGCCGCGCTCGGCGCCGGTCGGCAGCGCGGCGAGACGGGCCGTGCGACCGGCCACCTCGGGGCCGTCGGCCCGGGTCAGGGGCGTGCGGCGGGCCACGGTGGAGAGCCCGCCGCGGGTGTCGATCGCGCCGGACGCGCCGATCCGCACCCCGATATGCGCGGGACCGAGACGCCGCCCGGAGGTATTGGTGACCCGCCCGCTGATCCTCAGCTCACCGCCCTGGTGGATCACCGCGGGGGTCAGGGAGGCCAGTTCGACGGACACGGGGTACGAACGCGACGGGCTCTGTGGCGTGGTGGCGCCGTACGAACGCGACGGGCCCTGAGCTGTGCTGACGCTGTACGAACGCGACGGGCCCTGCGCCGTGGTGACGTCGTACGTCCCGCGGCCGGGCGCCGGGCCCACGGCCTCGGCGGGCCCGGTGGGCGTCGCCGGTACGGAAGTGATCGCGACCAGGATCGTGGTGACGGCCGCGACGACCGCCCGCCCGTACGTCCCGCCGCTCCCCACGACCACCACCTCGACGCCCGCGTCTGCCGTCCGCCCGCGCCGCACGGGACCGACGCGGTGTCACCAGCCCACCACGCCGGGGACGATGCCGCACCCGCAAGACCCCCGCCCGGGGAGGGCCATGGGAGACCCCGGCCCCGGGGACCCCTGCGGGGTCCGCCCCGGGGCGTCACATCGGTACGCGGTGGCCCGGAAGCATCGCTCTCACCCGGCCCGCCCCCGAAGCGTCACACCCGCACCGTGTCCGGCCGGCGAGGGCGTGCGTCCATCGCGGTGCGCAGTGAGGCGAAGTCCTCCACACAGCGGCCGGTGCCGATGGCGACACAGTCCAGCGGGTCGTCGGCCACCAGCACCGGGATGTTCAGCTCGCGCCCCAGTCGTACGTCCAGACCGCGCAGCAGGGCCCCGCCGCCGGTCAGCACGATGCCGCGGTCCATGATGTCGCCCGCCAGCTCGGGCGGGGTCTCGTCGAGCGTGGACCGCACCGCCGCGACGATGCTGTCCACCGGCTCGGAGAGGGCGTGCCGCACCTCGTCCGCGGTCAGTTCGAGCACCTTGGGCAGCCCGGTCGCCTGGTCGCGGCCGCGGATGGTGCAGCGGTCCGGCGGCAGCAGCGCCTGGGTGTCCTCGGGGTCCTCGCTCTGGCCCGGGATGAACACCTCGACATTCCGCTCGGGCCGCCGGACGGCCTCCGACACCCGGGGCACGGACAGCGACCCGGCGGGCGAGGCGGACCCGATGGAGACCTTGATCTCCTCGGCGGTCCGCTCACCGATCGCCAGCGCGTACTGCTTCTTCACATAGGAGGTGATCGCCACGTCCATGGAGTCGCCCGCGGTACGCACCGACCGCGCGGTGACGATGCCGCCCAGCGAGACCACGGCGACCTCCGTCGTACCGCCGCCGATGTCGACGACCATGCAGCCGGTCGGTTCGCTCACCGGCAGCCCCGCCCCGATCGCCGCCGCGATGGGCTCCTCGACCAGATGCACCTGACGCGCCCCGGCCTGGGTCGCGGCCTCCATCACCGCGCGCCGCTCAACGCCCGTGATCCCGGAGGGCACGCAGACGACCACCCGGGGACGGGCGAGCCGGCGGCTGCCCATCACCTTCTTGATGAAGTACCGCAGCATGCGCTCGGCGATCTCGAAATCGGCGATCACGCCATCGCGCAGCGGTCGCACGGCGACGATATTCGTCGGCGTGCGCCCCATGGTCTCCTTGGCCGCCGAACCCACCGACAGCACACTGCCGTCGGCTGTGTTCACTGCCACAACCGACGGCTCATTGAGCACGATGCCCCTGCCTCGTACGTACACCAGTGTGTTGGCGGTGCCGAGGTCGATACCCATGTCACGCCCATTGAACGACTTGTTCTGCGCCATAAGTTGACATTATTGCTTATGCCGGATTCTGTCCCGGCACTGATGTCATTCGCACCACCGTACGGCCATGCCACTGCTACCTTGCGGTCATGATCGCGTCCGGACCCTCCGCAGCTCAGGCCCCACGACCGGCCCGTGGTCTCGCGGCGGGCATCGCGGCGGCGCTGCTCGGGGCACTGGTCTTCGGCTTCATCCAGGGGAAAATCGGCCACCGCGGCCAGGAGCTCGGCTACTGGGCGCTGTGCATCGGGCTGTTGACCGGCGCCGCGCTGGGCAAGCTGGGCGGCCCCGCACCGCTGCTGGCGCTCATCGGCATACCGCTCACGGTGGTCGGCGTCTCGCTGGCGCAACTGCTCGGCGTCGCGGTGCTGATGGGGGACGAGAGCTCCTGGCCCACCGCGGACGCCCTGATCGCGCACTTCGGCCTTGTCATGGACCACTGGCGCGATGACATCCTGGGGCGCAACGACATCACCTTCTACGCCGTGGCCGGCGCCGAGAGTTACCTCGTCGCGAAGCGGATCACCGAGTAGCGGCCGACGAAATCCGCATATGCCGGGCCAGCGTGTCTCCGTCCGGTCCCAGCCATGTCACGGACACCAGACACGACTTGTCTGGTTGTCATGCCTGCCTGTTACTTTTATGGCTCGATAGTTTCCATCCGTGTTCCCGGCCCGCAGCCGCTCATCAACTCAGCTGTCCACGGAACGCGGTCTCTACCTTCATCCCCGGGGGAATTTCATGAGCCAGAACTGGCAGCAGCCACAGCAGCCGGGTGGCTACCCACAGCAGCCCGGCGGTTACCCGCAGCAGCCCGCCCCGCCCCAGCAGGCCGGTGGCTACGGCACGCCGCAGCCGGGCTACGGCTACCCGCAGGCGCCCCAGCAGCCGCAGCAGCCCCAGCCGCAGTACGGCGGCGGTTTCCCGCCGCCCGCGCCGCCGGTCGGCCGCCCGGGCAACCCGCTGCTGGCGGTGGGTGCCGCCATCGTGGCCACTCTCGTCGGCGCGTTCCTCTACGCGTTCCTGCTGAGCGCGATGGCGGACACGGACAAGACCCCGCCGGAGGTCACGCAGTTCGCCTACGCCGGTGTGGTCGTCGGTGCGCTCATCGGTCTGGCGGTCGCCAAGCTGGGCGGCCGCAACACGGGGCTGTGGGTGGTCGGCGCGGTGCTGGCCCTGGCCGCGGTGTTCCTCGGTGAGCTCTACGGCTACGCGATGATCCTGCACGATGTGATGAGCAACTACGCCGACAAGATCGGTGGCGGCGCCAGCAGCCAGGTGCTCTCCTCGAACGAGATCTTCTTCGACCACTTCAGCGACCTGTGGAAGTCGTGGAAGGAAGACTCGGACGCGCTGACCTACATCTTCATGGCGCTCGCGCCGGTCGCCGCGGTCAGCACCGCGTACCGGATCAGCAACCGCTGACCCCACGCGCGACGCGCACACAGCGATACAGGCAAGACGAGGGAAGGCCCCGACCGCGCTGCGGTCGGGGCCTTCCCTCGCGGAACGTTCAGCAGCGGACTCAGCTCTTGTCGCGGGCCGACGGGGCGACCGTGACCTCGACCCGCTGGAACTCCTTGAGCTCCGAGTAGCCGGTCGTGGCCATGGCCCGGCGCAGCGCACCGAAGAAGTTCATCGAACCGTCGGGGATGGAGGAGGGGCCGAGGAGGATCTCCTCGGTGGAGCCCACCGTGCCCAGGTTCATCCGCTTGCCGCGCGGCACCTCGTCGTGCACGGCCTCCATGCCCCAGTGGTGACCGCGGCCCGGTGCGTCCGTGGCCCGTGCCAGCGGGGAGCCCATCATCACCGCGTCCGCGCCGCAGGCGACGGCCTTGGGCAGGTCGCCGCTCCAGCCGACGCCGCCATCGGCGATCACATGCACATAGCGGCCACCGGACTCGTCCATGTAGTCCCGGCGGGCGGCGGCGACATCGGCGACCGCCGTCGCCATCGGCACCTGGATGCCCAGCACATTGCGGGTGGTGTGCGCGGCACCGCCGCCGAAGCCCACCAGCACACCGGCGGCGCCGGTGCGCATCAGATGCAGCGCGGCCGTGTAGGTGGCGCAGCCGCCCACGATCACCGGGACGTCCAGCTCATAGATGAACTGCTTGAGGTTGAGCGGCTCGGCGGCGCCGGAGACATGCTCGGCGGAGACCGTGGTCCCGCGGATCACGAAGATGTCGACGCCCGCGTCCACCACGGCCTTGGAGAACTGCGCCGTGCGCTGCGGGGACAGGGCGGCGGCGGTCACCACGCCCGCGTCCCGCACCTCCTTCAGGCGCTGGCCGATCAGCTCCTCCTTGATCGGCTCGGCGTAGATCTCCTGCATCCGGGTGGTCGCGGTGCCCTCGTCCAGCTCGGCGATCTCCGCGAGCAGCGGCTCCGGGTCCTCGTAACGGGTCCAGAGACCTTCCAGGTTCAGCACCCCGAGGCCGCCGAGCTCACCGATGCGGATCGCGGTGCGGGGCGAGACCACCGAGTCCATCGGCGCGGCCAGGAACGGCAGCTCGAAGCGGTAGGCATCGATCTGCCAGGCGATCGAGACCTCCTTGGGGTCCCGGGTGCGACGACTCGGCACAACGGCGATGTCGTCGAACGCGTACGCCCTGCGGCCGCGCTTGCCGCGCCCGATCTCGATCTCAGTCACGTGGGTGCCTTTCCCTGTTCACGAACAGCCGTCCCAGTATCCCTGCCCGGACCTGCGCAGGGTCGCCCGGGTGAACGGCGCGGGTCAACGGCCGGAGTAGTTCGGCGCCTCGGTGGTCATCTGGATGTCGTGCGGGTGGCTCTCCTTGAGGCCCGCCGAGGTGATCCGCACGAAGCGGCCCTTCTCCTTCAGCTCCGCCACATTGGCCGAGCCGACATAGCCCATCGACGCCCGCAGACCGCCCACCAGCTGGTGCGCGACCGAGGCCAGCGGACCGCGGTAGGGCACCTGGCCCTCGATGCCCTCGGGGACCAGCTTGTCCTCGGAGAGCACATTGTCCTGGAAGTAGCGGTCCTTGGAGAACGAGCGGGCCTGGCCGCGCGTCTGCATCGCGCCCAGCGAACCCATGCCCCGGTAGGACTTGAACTGCTTGCCGCTGATGAAGACCATCTCGCCCGGCGACTCCTCGCAGCCGGCCAGCAGGCTGCCCAGCATCACCGTGTCCGCACCGGCGGCGATCGCCTTGGCGATATCGCCCGAGTACTGCAGACCGCCGTCGCCGATCAGCGGCACCCCGGCCGCGTGGCAGGCCCGCGCCGCCTCGTAGATCGCCGTCACCTGCGGCACGCCGATGCCCGCGACCACGCGAGTGGTGCAGATGGAGCCCGGGCCGACGCCGACCTTCACGCCATCCACCCCCGCGTCGATCAGCGCCTGGGCGCCATCCCGGGTGGCGACATTGCCGCCCACCACATCGACCGAGATATTGGACTTGACCTTGGCGATCATGTCGAGGATGCCCCGGCTGTGGCCGTGCGCGCTGTCCACGACCAGGAAGTCGGCGCCGGCCTCGACCAGCGCCTGCGCCCGCTCGTACGCCTCGTCGCCGACGCCGACGGCGGCACCCACGACCAGCCGGCCGCCCGCGTCCTTCGCCGCGTGGGGATACTTCTCGGCCTTCACGAAGTCCTTGACCGTGATCAGGCCCTTGAGCACACCCGCGTCATCGACCAGCGGCAGCTTCTCGATCTTGTGGCGGCGCAGCAGCTGCATCGCGTCCTCGCCGGAGATCCCCACCTTGCCGGTGACCAGCGGCATCGGGGTCATGACCTCGCGGACCTGGCGGCCCCGGTCGACCTCGAAGGCCATATCACGGTTGGTGACGATGCCGAGCAGCTTGCCCACCGCGTCCGTGACCGGCACACCGCTGATGCGGAACTTCGCACACAGCGCGTCCGCCTCGTGCAGCGTGGCGTCCGGCCGGACCGTGATCGGGTCGGTGACCATGCCGGACTCGGAGCGCTTGACGAGGTCGACCTGGTTGGCCTGGTCCTCGATGGACAGATTGCGGTGGAGCACGCCCACCCCGCCCTGCCGGGCCATGGCGATGGCCATCCGGGACTCGGTGACCTTGTCCATGGCGGCGGACAGCAGGGGCACATTCACCCGGACATTCCGAGAGACCCTCGACGAGGTGTCGACCGCGTTCGGCAGCACCTCGGAGGCGCCCGGCAGCAGCAGCACGTCGTCGTACGTCAGCCCGAGCATGGCGAACTTCTCAGGCACTCCGTCGACGTTGTTAGTCATGACACCCTTCCAAATGGTCTTGCCCCAGCGCGGACTCCCATGCTAACGGGCTCCCCGAGTGCCTCATTCCGCCCTGTGGATAACTTCTCAGTGAGCTGCTGAATACGTAAGGCACAACGAGGTAACGAGCGGGACCGGGGACCGGCAGGCCCTCGGCTCACTGCTCGGCGAGCGCGCGCAGCCTGCTCAGGGCCCGGTGCTGGGCGACCCGCACCGCTCCGGGGGACATGCCGAGCATCTGCCCGGTCTCCTCCGCCGTCAGCCCGACCGCGACCCTCAGCAGGACCAGCTCGCGCTGGTTCTCCGGAAGGTTGGCCAGGAGCTTCTTGGCCCATTCCGCATCGCTGCTGAGCAGCGCCCGCTCCTCGGGCCCCAGCGAATCGTCCGGCTGCTCCGGCATCTCGTCCGAGGGGACGGCCGTGGAGCCCGGGTGGCGCATGGCGGCCCGCTGCAGATCGGCGACCTTGTGGGAGGCGATGGCCACGACGAACGCCTCGAAGGGCTTTCCGGTGTCGCGGTAGCGCGGCAGCGCGCACAGCACCGCGAGACAGACCTCCTGTGCCAGGTCGTCCACGAAGTGGCGGGCATCACCCGGAAGTCGGGACAGCCTCGTGCGGCAGTACCGCAGGGCCAGCGGATGGACCAGGGCCAGCAGGTCATGCGTGGCCCGCTCGTCCCCTTCGGCGGCGCGCCCGACGAGGGAGCCGATGGGCCCCGTGCCCCCGGGAGCGCCCTTGGCGGCTCCTGGGTTCTCGTCGTCGCGCGGCATCCATCCATGGTGCCTCGGGCCCGGTGGCTCCGTGGCACCGCGTCCGTAGTTGTGCGCTGAAGCGTTATGAGCAGGTGCGCCGGCTGTCGTCACGTCCTGCGCTCTCCCCTCACGCCCGACCGACTCGTCCCCGAGGAACTCCACACCTTCAAGGATGCGGCATAGCGCGGGGAACTGACACAGGCCACCGCGACAGGGCCCGCCGCGCACGCTCTCGCCCCGCCCGCCACCCGGCGGGCGGGGACCGTAGCGCCCCCGCTGCGCAGCACGTCAGAACGGTCGTGGCCGAGTCAGCGGACCAGACCCCAGCGGAACCCGAGGGCCACCGCATGGGCCCGGTCGGACGCGCCGAGCTTCTTGAACAGCCGGCGTGCGTGCGTCTTGACCGTGTCCTCGGACAGGAACAGCTCACGGCCGATCTCCGCATTGGAGCGGCCGTGGCTCATGCCCTCGAGCACCTGGATCTCGCGCGCGGTGAGGGTGGGCGCGGCGCCCATCTCGGCCGAGCGCAGCCGGCGCGGGGCCAGCCGCCAGGTGGGGTCGGCGAGCGCCTGTGTCACGGTGGCGCGCAGCTCGGCGCGCGAGGCGTCCTTGTGCAGATAGCCACGGGCGCCGGCGGCCACGGCCAGCGCGACGCCGTCGAGGTCCTCGGCGACCGTGAGCATGATGATCCGGGCGCCCGGGTCGGCGGAGAGCAGCCGCCGCACGGTCTCGACACCGCCGAGACCGGGCATCCGTACGTCCATCAGAATCAGATCCGAGCGGTCGGCGCCCCAGCGGCGGAGGACTTCCTCGCCGTTGGCCGCCGTCGTCACACGCTCGACGCCGGGCACGGTCGCCACCGCACGGCGCAGCGCCTCTCGGGCAAGCGGGGAGTCGTCGCAGACGAGGACGGATGTCATGGCCGTCCTCCGCAGCTGATGCGCGTCACCTTGAGCCTCCAGGCTGGTACATATCGTCACCTGAGCGATTGACAGCCCCGGATATCTGTCCGAGAGCTTTACCCATCAACCGCCTCCGCACTCTCAACGACGGTCACCCGAAAGAGTTACGGGGTTCGGCGGCCACCTTCGACACTCTACGTGAGGGCTCGGACACGGAGCAGCTTCGTCGCACAGGTCGCGCCCTTCGCGTCTCCCCCATAGGGCAGCCCCGAGGCAGTCCCTTCGGTGGCATTTGGCGACCTTGCTTCCAATTTGCCGGTCTGTGTGGCTAGATTCGCAATGAGTCATATTTACATCTACTTACACCGTAGGTGTACGACCCAGGACGCAGCGTCCGCAGCCGATCGCATCGAGGAGATAAGGCAATGGCAGATTTCTCCCGTCTTCCCGGCCCGAATGCCGACCTGTGGGACTGGCAGCTCCTGGCCGCGTGTCGCGGGGTCGACAGCTCGCTCTTCTTCCACCCGGAGGGGGAGCGCGGCGCTGCCCGCAGCGCACGCGAAATGTCGGCGAAAGAGGTGTGCATGCGCTGCCCGGTACGAGCACAGTGCGCCGCGCACGCCCTCGCCGTACGCGAGCCTTACGGAGTGTGGGGCGGACTGACCGAGGACGAGCGCGAGGAGCTCATGGGGCGGGCACGCCACCGCGCGGTCGCCGGCACCGGGGCCCCCGGATCCTGATCGGAGCCTGGTCGCAGCCAATCGAAGAAACGTTCCTTCTGCCCCCACCATCTGCGATGGGACGCAATCCATCCGCGATGGGGCGCAATGTTCACCTGCGTGCCGCCTGCTCCAGCCGGTCCAGCGTCGCCGCCACCGCCGGGACGCGAGCGAGGTCGGGCAGGGTCAGCGCCACCACTTCCCGGCGCACCGCCGGTTCCACCTCCAGCGTCGTGGCGCCCTTGGTCCGTACGGACTCCAGCGCCAGCTCGGGCAGGACCGCGACCCCCAGCCCGGCCCCGACCAGGCCGATGACCGTCGGATAGTCGTCCGTGGCGAAGTCGATCCGCGGCGTGAACCCCTCGGACTCGCACACCTCCACCAGATGCCCCCGGCAGCGCGGGCAGCCCGCGATCCACGGCTCCCCGCCCAGCTCGGCGATCCCCACCGCCCCGGCGCCCGCGAGCTTGTGCCCCTCCGGCACCACGCCCACCAGCCGGTCGTTCAGCAGCGGCCGCAGGACCAGGTCGTCCCACTCGCCCGAAGCCTCCTCGCTCATCTGCGGATAGCGGAAGGCCAGCGCGATCTCGCAGTCGCCCGAGCGCAGCAACTCCACCGAGCCCGGCGGCTCGGCCTCCACGAGCGAGACCCGCGTCCCCGGATGCGCCGCGCGCAGCTCGGCGAGCGCCATGGGCACCAGGGTCGAGCTGCCGCTGGGGAAGGACACCAGCCGCACCCGGCCCGCTCGCAGCCCGGCGATCGCCGCGACCTCCTCCTCGGCGGCGGTCAGCCCGGCCAGGATCCCGGTGGCATGCCGCACCAGCGCCCGGCCCGCCTCGGTCAGCCGCATCTCCCGCCCGCTGCGGATCAGCAACGGGGTGCCCGCGGCGCCCTCCAGGGCCTTCATCTGCTGGCTGACGGCGGGCTGGGTGCAGCCCAGCTCACGGGCGGCGGCGGAGAAGGAGCCGGTGGCGGCCACCGCGCGCAGCACCCTGAGATGGCGGGCCTCGATCATGCCTCCGAGCATAAGCGACCCTTGGGGATGGGCCGGGATACTACGTCGACGCTTTGGCCGCCCTGCCTTACGGTGCGGTCATGCTGCATACGCCACGTCCCCCAGCGATACTCACCGTGAACCTGGGCCGCGCGACGCCGGCCGACTACACCGACTGTCCCGCCGGCACCGGTATCGACAAGCGTCCCGTCGAGCGCCCGGTGCGGGTCTCGGCCCCGGGGCCGAAGGGCCAGGGCGCGAGCGGTCTGTCCGGTGACACGGTCTGCGACACCCGCCACCACGGCGGCGACGACCAGGCCGTCTACGCCTACGCCCGGGAGGACCTCGACGTCTGGGAACAGGAGCTGGGCCGCGAGCTGGCCAACGGCGTCTTCGGCGAGAACCTCACCACCAGCGGCATCGACGTCAACGGTGCCCTCATCGGCGAGCGCTGGCGGGTGGGGAACGAGCTGCTGCTGGAGGTGGCCTCACCGCGCATCCCGTGCCGTACGTTCGCGGAGTGGCTGGGCGAGCGGGGATGGGTCAAGCGGTTCACCCAGGCCGCCGTCCCGGGGGCGTATCTGCGGGTGCTCGAACCCGGCGAGATCCGCTCGGGCGACCCCGTCGAGATCGTGCACCGGCCCGACCACGAGGTGACGGTCGCCTTCCTCTTCCGCGCCGAGACCACGGAGCGGGAGCTGCTGCCGAGAGTGCTGGCGGCGGGCGACGCACTGCATCCGGAGGCGCGGGAGGCCGCCCTCAAGTACCGGTCCAGCTGACGGAAGTGCTCATTCCGACCCAGATCGCTCGCGGTCCCGCTCGGCGGTCCGCCGGGGCCCGCCGTGGCCGATAACGTGCGCGTATGACGACTGCATTGATTACCGGAACCACCGCGGGCATCGGGGCCGCCTTCGCGGGCCGGCTCGCCGCCGACGGGCACAATCTGGTGCTCGTCGCACGCGACGAGAAGCGGCTGCGGGAGCAGGCGGCGGATCTGCACGACCGGCACGGCGTGGAGGCCGACGTGCTGGTGGCGGACCTGTCCGAGGATGACGGAATCGCTGCGGTCGAAACGCGGCTCAGGGACCGCACCCACCCGGTCGATCTGCTCGTCAACAACGCCGGTTTCGGCAACCGCGACCGCTATCTGGAGGTGCCGATCACCGATGAGCTGCGGATGCTGAAGCTGCACTGCGAGGCGGTGCTACGGCTGACCAGCGCGGGCGCCGAAACGATGCGCGGCCGCGGCCGCGGCGGGGTGATCAACGTGGCGTCGATCGCGGCCTTCTTCCCGCGCGGAACCTACGGGGCGAGCAAGGCGTGGGTCGTGCAGTTCACCCAGGGCGCGGCGAAGGACCTGGCGGGCGCGGGCGTACGGCTGATGGCGCTGTGCCCGGGGTTCGTCCGTACGGAGTTCCACGCGCGAGCGGGAATCAAGCAGGACAGCGTCCCGAGCTGGATGTGGCTGGACGCGGACCGGCTGGTCACGGCGGCCCTGAAGGATTTCGCCCGGGGCAAGTCCCTGTCCATCCCGGACCCGCGCTACAAGGCGATGTCAAGCCTGGCCAAGCTGGCCCCACGCTCGGCCCTCTCCACCCTCTCCTCCAAGGTCGGCCGCCCGCCGACGAAGGCGTAGCCCGTGCCCGCGGGGCCGAATACCGAGTGCGGGCCGTGGGCGCCTCCGGCGGACAGCCCCCGCCCCGCCCCTTCCCGAAAGAGGGGGCTCCGGCCCCTCACCCCCGCCGGGACTCCGCCCCGGCCCCCGCTCCTCACACGCCGGAGGGGCTGAATTTCAGGCGGGAGGGGGCGGGGCGCGGGGGTCGTGTCCTGGACGCCACACAGCGACACAGGCAGACAAGGGAAGGCCCACCCCACGCCACCGCCGCAGGACGAACAACGAAGGCGCGGCCGCCTCCAGGGCGGCCGCGCCTTCGCACAGCAAGCAGCTGCGTGCAAAACGCCAGGGCGTCAGTGCGCGTGACCGTGGCCGTGGCCCCCGGCCTCAGCCTCTTCCTCGGCCGGCTTCTCGACCACCAGCGTCTCGGTGGTGAGCAGCAGCGAGGCGATCGACGCCGCGTTCTCCAGCGCGGAGCGGGTGACCTTGACCGGGTCGATGACGCCGGCCTTCACCAGGTCGCCGTACTCCTCGGTGGCCGCGTTGTAGCCGTGGCCCTTCTCGAGCTCGGCGACCTTCGAGGTGATGACGTAGCCCTCGAGACCGGCGTTCTCGGCGATCCAGCGCAGCGGCTCGACCGCGGCACGGCGGACCACCGCGACACCGGTGGCCTCGTCGCCCTCCAGGCCCAGGCTGTTCTCCAGCACCTTCGCGGCGTGGACCAGCGCGGAGCCACCACCGGAGACGATGCCCTCCTCGACCGCGGCGCGGGTCGCGGAGATGGCGTCCTCCAGACGGTGCTTCTTCTCCTTGAGCTCGACCTCGGTGGCCGCGCCCACGCGGATCACGCACACGCCGCCGGCCAGCTTCGCGAGCCGCTCCTGCAGCTTCTCGCGGTCCCAGTCGGAGTCCGTGGCCTCGATCTCGGCCTTGATCTGGTTGACGCGGCCGGTGACCTCGTCGCTCTTGCCGCCACCGTCGACGATCGTGGTGTCGTCCTTGGTGACGGTCACGCGGCGGGCGGTGCCCAGCACGTCCAGACCGACCTGGTCCAGCTTGAGGCCGACCTCTTCGGCGATGACGGTGCCGCCCGTAAGGGTGGCGATGTCGCCGAGCATGGCCTTACGGCGGTCACCGAAGCCCGGGGCCTTCACCGCGACGGCGTTGAAGGTGCCGCGGATCTTGTTGACGACGAGGGTCGAGAGGGCCTCGCCCTCCACGTCCTCGGCGATGATCAGCAGCGGCTTGCTGGCGTTGGCCTGGATGATCTTCTCCAGGAGCGGCAGCAGGTCCTGGATCGAGGCGATCTTGCCCTGGTGGATCAGGATGTACGGGTCCTCGAGGACGGCCTCCATCCGCTCCTGGTCGGTGACCATGTACGGCGAGAGGTAGCCCTTGTCGAAGGCCATGCCCTCGGTGAAGTCGAGCTCCAGACCGAAGGTGTTGGACTCCTCGACGGTGATGACACCGTCCTTGCCGACCTTGTCCATCGCCTCGGCGATCAGCTCGCCGACCTGCTTGTCCTGCGCGGACAGCGCGGCCACGGCGGCGATGTCGGACTTCTCGTCGATCGGGCGGGCGGTGGCCAGCAGGTCGTCCGAGACGGCCTTGACCGCCGCGTCGATGCCCTTCTTGAGGGCGGCCGGGGAGGCGCCGGCGGCCACGTTCTTCAGGCCCTCGCGGACCAGGGCCTGGGCCAGCACGGTCGCGGTGGTGGTGCCGTCACCCGCGATGTCGTTGGTCTTGGTCGCCACCTCCTTGACGAGCTGGGCGCCCAGGTTCTCGTACGGGTCCTCGACCTCGACCTCGCGGGCGATCGTGACACCGTCGTTGGTGATGGTCGGAGCACCGAACTTCTTGTCGATGACGACGTTGCGACCACGGGGGCCGATCGTCACCTTGACGGTGTCCGCAAGCTTGTTGACGCCGCGCTCGAGGGCGCGACGGGCGTCCTCGTCGAACTTCAGGATCTTCGCCATGAGTTGCGTATGTCCTCTCAAACGAACCGCGCCCCGACCCCGGTTTCAGACGCGGGCACCGGGGCACGGCTCATAGGCAAAACTTCGGTGATTACTTCTCGACGATCGCGAGGACGTCGCGAGCCGAGAGGACGAGGTACTCCTCGCCGCTGTACTTCACCTCGGTGCCGCCGTACTTGCTGTAGAGCACGACGTCACCGACGGAGACGTCGAGCGGAAGGCGCTTGCCGTCCTCGAAGCGGCCCGGGCCCACGGCCAGGACGACGCCCTCCTGGGGCTTTTCCTTGGCGGTGTCCGGAATGACCAGGCCTGAGGCCGTGGTCTGCTCGGCGTCGAGCGGCTGGACCACAATGCGGTCCTCGAGCGGCTTGATGGCAACCTTGGAGCTGGTGGTCGTCACGATCCGACCTCCCCCTTCGGAGATCTCACGGGGTCAACTGTCTGAGGTGGCGACCAGGTGGATCCGTCGTCGCGGGTGCCGGACCTGCCCGTCGCTGTATCCCTTGGCACTCATCGGTCCCGAGTGCCAGCCTCGACATTATGACGCGGTTAGCACTCAGTCAACTAGAGTGCCAAGCGACGTGGCGGCGACCCCCCGCTCGCCACCTCATCACCGCCTTACGGCCGCCGCACTCCGGGGCCACGGCGCTCCCCGCGGCCACGCCCCGCTCCAGAGCCCCGGGCCGTCCGCACGGCAGCCTCCCCCCGGCGCCGTCACACATAGTCCTCCAGCCGCCCGATCGTGAACCCCTGGGCCTGGATCGCCCGCACCAGCTCCGTGATCCAGTCGGTCATCGACTGCCCCTCAAGCTGCTCCGGCCCCCGGAAGTGCGCGAGGATGATGTCCCCCGGCAGCAGATGGTCGCCGGAGCGGTAGGCCAGCCCGTGGGTCTCCATCTCGGCGCGCCACAGCACCACCGTCCGCGCCCCGCAGAAGCCCGCCGCCCGCAGCGTCGTCTCGTCGTACTCCCCGAACGGGGGACGGAAGAGGCGCGGCTGTTGACCGAAGTGGTTCCACAGGATGTCCCGCTGGCCACAGATCTCCCGCACCTGCTCGTCGTAGGCCATACCGGCCAGGCTGGGATGGGTGAGGGTGTGGTTCTCCATGGGGTTGCCGAGCCGGCGCAGCTCGTCGAAGTAGTCGTAGTGGTCCCCGATCACGTTGTCGGTCAGGAACCCGGTGAACGGCAGCCCGAGCTCGCGGGCCTGCTCCACGAAACGCGGGTCCTTCTCGATCCCGTCGTCGATCGTCACGAAGACCACCCGCTGGTCGGTCGGCACCCGCCGCACGATCGGCGGCAGCCCCCACTGCTGCGGCCCCGACCGCCCGAGCGCGGGCTTGACGGCGGGCGGGGCCGGAGGCCGCTCCAGGGGCCGGTCCAGCCCCCAGCGGCGGTAGGCGTCGGAGGCGCCGCCCAGCGAGCCCGAGCGCGGCGACGCGGAGGCCGTGCCGGACGGCCCCGCGGCCGGGGGCGGGGTGGACGCCGAGGCGTCACCGGAGCCCGGCGGCGCGTCCGGAAACGCGCCGCCCTGGGCCTCGCCCTCGTACCCCTGCCCCTCGGACCCCGGCCCGGGCGACGCCGGTGGCCGCGGATCCGGCTCCTGTCCGGGCGGCGGCTGCGAGGGCGACGGCGGGTCGTCCAGCCGGGAGGCGAGGGAGGCCGGCGGCATGGGAGCGCCGTGACGGGAGCCGGTGTACGGCTCGGTGGCGGCGCCGAGGGATCCGCAGGCCGTGAGCACGGCTGCCGCGCCGACGAGAACCAGACAGCGAGGAAAACCAGTCTTGATCATCATCACATAAGTGATCTTCGGTCCAGAGGCGTGCATCTGCGCGCCGTAGGCGGGCGAATGCGCTCGCGGGAGCGGGGAGAATGGGCCATGTGGACGTTGACGCCTTCGACTCACTGCTCGGCGACGAGGGGCAGGCGCTGCTCTCCGGGCTCCGCGACTACGACCCGGCGAAGGAGCTCGCCACCGCGACGCGGCTGCGCCGGGACCACCCCCCGGCGCTGGTCTCGGCGGCCCTGACCCAGGCCGCGCTGCGGCAGCGGGCGGTGGCCAAATTCGGCCCCGAGGACGCGCACCGCATGTACTTCACGCCGAATGGCGTGGAGCAGTCCACCCGCACCTCCGTCGCCGCGTACCGCGCCGCCCGCTTCGCGGAGTTCGGCGTCCGCCGCACGGCCGATCTGTGCTGCGGCATCGGCGGCGACGCGATCGCGCTCGCCCGCACCGGGATCTCCGTACTCGCCGTCGATCGCGACCCGCTGACCTGCGCCGTCGCCCGCGCCAACGCCCAGGCCCTCGGTCTGGCCGAGCTCATCGAGATCCGCTGCGCCGATGTCACCGACATCGACACCCGGTCCTTCGACGCGGTCTTCGTCGACCCGGCCCGGCGCGGCGGCCGGGGCCGCGTCTTCGACCCCGAGGCGTACTCCCCGCCCCTCTCCTGGGCCATCGAGGCCGCCCGCACCACCCCGCGCGCCGCCCTCAAGATCGCCCCCGGCGTGCCGCACGAGGCGGTCCCCGAGGACGCGGAGGCCGAGTGGATCTCGGACCACGGCCAGGTGAAGGAGGCCGTCCTGTGGTTCGGCACCGCCCGCCCCGGGCTGCGCCGCGCCACCCTTCTGCCGAGCGCCCACTCCCTCGTCGGCACCCCGCACCTCCCCGCCCCCGAGCCCGGCCCGGTCGGCCGCTGGCTCTACGAGCCGGACGGGGCCGTCATCCGCGCCCATCTCGTCGCCGATGTCGCGGCCCGCGTCGGCGGCCGCCTGATCGACCCGACGATCGCCTACATCACGACGGACGAGCTGCGCCCGACGCCGTTCGCCACCGCGTACGAGATCACGGATGTGCTGCCGTTCAACCTGAAGCGGCTCAAGGCGCTGCTGAGGGAGCGGGAGGTCGGCGTCGCGACCATCAAGAAGCGCGGTTCGGCGGTCGAGCCGGAGCAGCTCCGCAAGAAGCTCCGGCTCGAGGGCGGGAACGCCTGCACCATCGTGCTGACGCGCTCGAAGGGCTCCCCCACGATGCTTCTGGGGCACCCGGCCTAGAAGACTGATGAAGATCTTGGTGTGATTCTGGTTGCCGTGGTCAGGTGATAGCGGGGGTGTGCCAGGTGTCGCCGTTGTGGTTGAGTCCGAGGTTGATCAGGGTTCGCAGGTTGAGGGCTGCGGCACGGGTGTGGAGCCAGGCGTTGTTCTTGATGGTGCCGCGGTAGCGGAGTCTGCGGTTGCCGTGGGCGACGAGCCAGGCGACGGCGCGTTCGACGGGTGGTCTCCATCGTCGGTAGGCGGCTTGCCAGTCGGGGTCGGTGCTGGCCTGGTGGCGGGCAGCGGTGAGCAGGTCGTGGTGGGGGCGGATGGTGACGATCCGGCCGGTCTTGGCGGTGGTGCACTGCTTGCGCAGGGGGCAGCTGGCGCACTGGTCGGTGAAGAGCGCTTTGCGTTGCATGTGCCGCCCGGACGGCTCGCTGAGCGGGACGGTGTGTCCGGCGGGGCAGGTCACCGTGCTGCCCGCGGTGTTGATGGCGAAGTCGTCGAGGCTGAACCCGCCAAGGACAGCCGTCTTCAGCGGGGCGGGCTTGAGGAAGAGTCGGTGTCCTGCTCGGTGCAGGATCTGGCAGGTGTCGCCAGTGGAGTAGGCGCTGTCGCCGAAGACGTCCACCGGGCTGTCTTCGTCGGCGAGCAAGTCGATGCCGACAGTGGCCTCGTGGTGCTCGGTTCCGGTTGCCGGCCGCAGAGCGAGGGCGGTGTATAAGCCGGTCTCGGGCTCGACGGCCAGGTGGGCCTTGAAGCCGTCCTGCCGGTGGGTGCGGGTCTTGTGGACGTGGCGGGCTTCGGGGTCGACGGTGGAGATCATCCGGTCGTAGGCGGTGCCCTGAGTGATGCGCCAACGCCCGTCACGGCCGTTGGAGTCCTCGGCGGGTTCGACGTCCTGTCCTGCGACCAGGGCCAGCAGGCCGAGCGCGTTCGCGGCTTTCTCCCCGAGCTGTTGGTCGGGCAGGTGGCCCAGCAGCCGCACCGCGTCGGTGACCAGTGCGTCGATGAGGTCGGCTCGGGCCTGCTCGTCGTTCCAGGCGATGCGGGGTTTGCCCGGGTCGGTGTAATCGTGGGCGGTGCACTGGATTGCTGCTTGTTCGGCCGCGTGTGGGACCTCACGGATGACTGTCCTGATGGCGGCGATGATCTGGGTGACCGTGTCCTGGGTGGCGACCGCGTCGTCCAGCACGGTGGAGTCCAGCGCCCGACGGTGCTTGCCTTTCAGTACTCCGGTGCTCTTCACGACTTCGCGTACGGTCTCGAAGATCCGGTTCGGACGGGCGGAGCGGGCCAGCCGGCGGCGGAAGTAGGCCAGCAGCGACGGGTCGAACGCCATGTCGTAAAGGCCCAGCCCGCACGCGGCCTTCCACCGCAGGTCACACCGCAATTCCTGCACGGTCTGGTAATCCGACAGCCCGTGCAGGGCCTGCAGAGTGATCGCAGCGGCCAGGATCTGCGGCGGCATACTCGGCCGCCCGTTCGCCGACGGATACATGTCCGCGAACATCTGAGCCGGAAACAGCCTCCCCCGATGCTCGGCCAGAAACGCGAACACACTCCCGACTGGGATCAAACCCCGACACGTCTCCCACACGTCCGGCCCGACCGTCTCCCCGACCCACTCACCCATCGCCACGACACGAGTCTGGGCCTGCCACTCACACCGCAAGGCCAGAACCTCAAGATCTTCATCAGTCTTCTAGGGTCTGTCGTCAAAGGGGGCGCCCGGCCGCGAGCGGCGGCTGGTGCGGTCGATCGCAAGGCGGAGCGTCGCCCTCGTACTGGGCGTACTCGGGTGATGCGACAACGCGGCGAGCGGCCGTGCCAGGCGTCGGGAGCAGGGCGCCCCCTTTGACGGCAGGGCCTAACACGGCCACGGCCCGCCGAGAAAGATCGAGGCCGAACGGAAGGTGCGGAATTTCCCTAAACCCGGTTCCACTTCATGAGGCCGTTCGGGACCGGGGAGTTAGGGTCAACGCGTCGACGCGACAGCGTGTTCGGTCCCGACGAAAGAGCGTGTGAGTATGACGGCATCCGCCACCGAGAGCGGCGCCAAGCGAACGTTCACCGTGCGTGCCGGGGAGGCGAGCGGTGACCGCATACGGCTCAGCGTCTACGACATGCTCATCGGCCCGGTCTATACCCCGCGTGCCTTTTTCTACCGGGAGACGCTCGACGGCGAGGCGCTTCGCGCCTCCCTCGCCAGGACATTGCGCACCTTCCCGATCCTTTCCGGCCGCATGAAGAGGGATCCCGACGGCGGCCTCAGTGTGCTCTGCGACGATGGCGGTGTGCGCTTCGTCGAGGCACACGCATCCGAGCCCATGCCGGACTACGGGCCTCGCCATACGGCGAAAAAGGGACTGGAGCGCCATCTCAGTCACGCCATGCCCTTCTGGGTGGTTGACCGTGATACGCCGCTTTTCACGGTGAAGCTCACCCATATGAAGGGCGGGGGCTCCATCCTGGGCCTCACGATGAATCACGCCGTGGCCGACGGGTCCAGCTATATGAGCTTCCTGGAGAGCTGGGTGCGCGAGCACCGGGGCCTCGGATACCCCAAGCTCAGCCACGACCGCGGCGTCATCGACGCGCTCGGCGCCTCGGCCACGGGTGACACCCGTATGGGCGGTGCTCATCTCACGATCATCGGGCGGGGCCAGAAGTCCGCCTTCATCGGCCGCGCCCTGATGGGCAGCCTCGGCAACGTGACGACGGTGACCACCCGTTTCACGGCCGCCGAACTCGCCACCATGAAGGACACCGCGATGGCCGACCTCGCGGGCACGGAGCGGTGGGTGTCGACCAATGACGCGCTGACCGCCCATCTGTGGAAAGTGCTCGGCGAATTGCGTGACCGCCCCGACGCGAGCGAGGAAAGGCTCGGCCTCATCGCCGACTTCCGTTCCTTCGCCGGCGACGCCATACCGGATGACTACTGGGGCAACGCCGTCACCAATACCCGGCCCGGAATGACCGCGGCCGAACTGCGCGCCCGCCCTCTCGGCGAGGTCGCCGCGGCGGTCCGCGCGGGCCATGCCGAGAACACGGAGGAACGAATCCGCGAGGAAACGGCGTTCCTCTGTGCCGAACGCGATGCGGGACGCTTCAAGCGCGTCATGAACACCATGGGTCTGGACGCGTTCGACAGCACCATCGCGATCAACAACTGGTCGAAGCTCCCCTTCTACCGCATCGACTTCGGGCAGGGCACCCCGTTCTGGTACGACTTCACCTCGATCCCCATTCCCTGGACCGTGCACATAGCGCCGACCCCGGCCGATCAGAACGGCGCCCGCGATGTGCATATGGCCCTGCCGCGCGCCCAGGTCCGGGCCCTTCAGGAGCCGTCCTGGGCGAGCCGGTTCCACCGTTACGCGGAGTCCGGCGAGACATTTCCGCTGACTTTCATGGATGCCAAAGCGAAGCGGTGAGGCAAGCCGTCACCCCGTGAAAGGCCGAGGCTGATCCTCGGCCTTCTCCTCCTTGCCCGCGAGCTCGAACCAGACCCCCTTCGCATACGTGCCGACCGCGTCCCCCTCCGCCGTCCCCCACGCGTCGGCCAGGGCCGCCACCAGTCCGAGGCCGCGGCCGTGGAGTCGATCGCCCTCGGGAAGGCGTGCGGCGGTGGGGAGTTCGACGGAGGCGTCGTAGACCAGGACGCGAAAGCGGGGCGGCTCGATCACCACGCGCAGCATCAGGGAGTCGCCCTCGGCGTGCAGAAACGCGTTGGTGGCCAGCTCCGAGGTGCACAGCGTCGCCGTGTCGACCAGTTCCTCCTGCCCCACGGAGTTCAGGACGCAGGCCACGAAGTCCCGGCAGACCTTGGGAGACGTCGCATGGCGGCTGCTCTGGAGGGTGTAGACGTACGGGTCCCTGGAGGGAACGGGCGGGCGGTGTGGGGGACGGTCGTCGGACTCGTGATCGGAATCCATGGGGCAACTCCCTGTGAGGGGGCCGACAGCGCGCGTACCGTTACGGCGATCAACGCGCAGTAGCGGCAACGGCACCTACGGTAGAGGTCGTCGCCTAACTAGTGCCACCAGATCGCCGAAATTAGTGAGTAGATAGACCCATTCGTGGCCACGCGCCACACTGGGTGACGACCCACGAGGAAGGCAGGCATGGCTTCGAGGACCACCATCACGGCACGTCAACGCCGACTTGGCACGGAGCTTCGGAGGATGCGCGAGCACGCGGGTCTCACCATCCAGGAAGCGGCCGACCGGCTGGGCACCAACCGCTCGCATGTCACCAACATGGAGCTGGCCCGGTTCGGCGTCAGCGAAGAGCGCGTACGCACACTCGCCGCCAACTACGCCTGCCCGGACAAGGCATACGTCGACGCGCTGGTCGCGATGGCGACCGAGCGCAAGCGTGGCTGGTGGGAGGAGTACCGGGGGACGCTCGGCGCCGCCGGTCTCGATCTGGCGGAACTGGAGTACTTCGCCACGAGCCTGCGCGTCGTGGAGCTGATGCACATCCCTGGGCTTCTGCAGACCGAGGACTACGCCCGGTCGGTACTGAGCACTGCCGTCCCCGGCTGGTCTCCCACGGAGCTCCGCCGAAGACTCTCCCACCGCATGAAGCGCCGGGACATCCTGGACCTGGACGACCCACCGCCCTGCACATTCATCATCCACGAGACCGCGCTCCGCGTGCGGTTCGGCGATCAGCGCGTGATGCGCGCGCAGCTCGACAGCCTGCTGGAGTCCTCGGACCGGCCGAACGTCTCCGTTCGGGTCGTCCCGATCGTGGCCGGAGGATTCCACGTCGCTGGCATCTCCGTCACCTACGCCACAGGCCCCGTGCCGCAGTTGGATACCGTTCAACTCGACGTCGCGCAGGACGCGGCGTTCCTCGACGGAGAGTCCCAGCTTCTGAACTACCGGGCGGTCATGGACCGGGCCGAAGAGCTGGCGTTGTCAGAGAAGGAGTCACGTGACTTCATCCGCGAGACCGTTCAACAGATGTGAGGGCGAAAGAATGTCCGAGGCCAACTGGCGCAAGTCTTCCTACTCCGGCGCGGGGGACGGAAACTCCTGCATAGAACTCGCCCTCATAGGCACCACCGTCGCCCTCCGCGAGAGCGACGACCCCCGCACCATCCTCGCCACGACCCCCGTGAAGCTGGGAGCCCTGCTCCGGTCCATCAAGGCGGGCGAGCTCGATCACCTCGCGGCGGCGCCGGAGGCGTAAAGGACCTACGTCCAGGGGACCAGATGCGGTCCCCACCATGAGCGGAGGCCGGTGCCGGGGCTGCGGCGTTACGGTCGGCAGTATGGAACCGGCCCGCACCAACCTCGATCTTGACGCCTATCTGGCCCGTATCGGCTGGACGGGCGACCGGCGCCCCGCGCCCACCGTGGAGACGCTGCGGGCGGTGCACCGGGCGCACCTGATGTCCATCCCGTTCGAGAACCTCGAGCCCCTCCTCGGCTCGGCCCCCTCCCTCGCCCTCCCCGACCTCGAGGCCAAGCTGGTCCGCAGTCGGCGCGGCGGTTACTGCTACGAGCACAACATGCTGCTGACCGCCGCCCTCACCGCCCTCGGCTTCGGCGTCACCGGCCTCTCCGGCCGCGTCCGGGTCGGAGCGGCCCCCGGGGCGGTGCGTCCGCGCACCCACATGCTGCTGCTGGTCGAGATCCCGGGCGAGGAGCGGCGTTACGTGGCCGACGTGGGCTTCGGCAGCATCGGCAGCCTCCTGGAAGCCGTGCCGCTCGTGGCCGGCACCGAGTTCCACGACGGCACCCGGCGCCATCGCTACATCCGCGAGCCGCACCCTGGCGGGCTGGAGGACCTGTGGGTGTTCCAGGCATTCCTCGACGGCTCCTGGCAGGACCAGTACGCCTTCACCCGGGAGCCCTGCCATCCGTCCGACTACGTGGTGATCAACTGGTACGTCGCCACCAGCCCGCGCTCGCCCTTCCAGCACAGCCTCTACGTCCAGCGCGCCACCCTGGACCGCCATCTCTCCCTGTCCGGGCGGACGCTCGTCGAGACCGGCTCCGACGGCACCCGTAAGGAGCGCCAACTCGCCGACAGCGACGAGGTGCTGGCCGTTCTCGCCACCGACTTTTGCATCGAATTGCCCCCGGACACGGTCCTGCCGGACTGACCTCCGGTAAGAAACTCCGGGCGGCTCTCCACACCGGCCCCGGTCATGGCACGATCATCCCGCGACTGGGCCGATGGGAGGATGGCAGAGACGGTGGAACATGAGTAATGACAAACTGTCCGTATCGGACCAGGATCTGTCGGATCTCATCAAAGACCTTGAGGGAATGCTCAGTTACCTCGAGGAACAGATCGAGCGTCTCGGCCACCTGAAGCAGTCGGTCGACCCGGACGACCACAAGGGGCCCGCCGCCGCCGCGTACAAGAAGCTGGAGCGCGACGCCTATATGGACGCCGTGCGGATCAGGCAGCTGCTGACCCGCATCGAGGAGGCGGTCAAGCAGCGCGGGGAGAGCCCGAACGAGCGGTACGAGGAGCTGCGGCACCGCTTTCAGTCACTGCAGAAGCCGTCGTCGCAGAAGCCGTCGTCGCAGGGGGAGCCGGGACCGGGCGCGTCCGGAGCGCAGGCATCCCGGCCGTAGCCATCCGGAACGCCGGTGTCGGGGCGGAGTTCGCGGCTGACCAGGCGGTAGTAGTCGATCGCCTTGGCCATGCCGAGCGCCCCGGCGACCGCGAAGACGATACCGATACCGGCGACGGTGCCGAAGCTCTCCGTACCGATGTCCGCGAAGACGGCGAACCCGCCCAGCGCCAGCCCGAGGCAGGTCAGCACGATGGACGGGCCCAGCCACAGGAGCGCTCCGCCGGAGACGCGCCAGTGCGGCAGCGTCTGGGGGTCACGCTCCAGCTCCGCCCAGTCGCGCAGGCACGCGCCCACGAAGACGTCGCGCCGGATGCCGGAGGCCACTCCGAGGCTGGAGGGGACCGTGGCGCCCAGGGCGAGACCCAGGAAGATCACGCCCAGCACATGCTCGATGATCTCGCCCTTCACCAGGAACTGGAACCCCGAGACCGCGAGGCTCCACCCCAGCGCGAAGACGAGCGTGGACAGCCACAGCAGCAGCGCCCGATGCGGCGCCAGGTACCACCGCGCCAGCGCTCCCATCACCCGCGCCCGCTCCTCGAGCAATCCGGCGCGGTCCTTCCACGGCCGCTCGTCCGGGCCGGGCGGCGGTGACGGAAGCTCGATGGGCGGCGTCATGACGTCCTTCCTCATGGCACTCATGGCACTGCTGGCACACACGTCACACGTGGCACTCACAGCACAGCGGGTTACGCCGACGCAGTCTTTCAGCTCGCATGGTCACTCCTCATGCGAAGCGCCCGCTTGACCTTCTCATTGATGTGAGGGTTTCACGATGCCCACCAAGCGAACCGAACCGCCGCACCGCACACCTGAGGTGAGCTCTGATGGACAACCAGCTCTTCGACTACAGCCCCATTGTCGAGCGCGCACCGATCCACTGGCCGGACGGCGCCCGCGTGGCCTTCTACGTCGGGCTGAACGTCGAGCACTACCAGGTCGACCGCCCCTCGACGAGTATCTTCGCCGACACCAGGGCGCTGGCACCCGACCCGCTGAACTACGGGTGGCGGGACTACGGCCCCCGGGTGGGCATCTGGCGGCTGATCGAGAGCCTGGACCGGCACCAGGTGCGGGCGAGCGTGATGCTCAACTCCGATGTCACCGAGCGCTACCCCCAGATCGTCCGGGCCGGCCGGGAGCGGAACTGGGTGTGGGCGGCGCACGGCAAGAACAACTCGATCCTCCAGGCGGACATGTCCCCCGAGGAGGAGCGCGCCTACCTCACGGAGGTGATCGACACCATCGAGAAGGCCACCGGCAGCAGGCCGCGCGGCTGGCTGGGGCCGGCGCTGACGGAGACCTTCCGGACCCCGGAGCTCCTGGCCGAGCTGGGGCTGGGGTACGTGCTGGACTGGGCCAACGACGACCAGCCGTACCGGCTGAACGTGCCGGGCATGCTGAGCGTGCCGTATTCGATCGAGGTCAACGACGTCCAGATGTTCGTGGGCAAGAGCCTCAGCGGGCCGGACTTCGTCCGGATCGTCAAGGACCAGCTCGACCAGCTCTACGCCGACGCGGCCACCAGCGGCCGGGTGATGTCCCTGGTGCTGCATCCGTTCGTGATCAACCAGCCGTTCCGGCACAGGTACGTGGATCAGGCGCTGGAGTACGTCGTGAACCACCCCGGGGTGTGGGTGACGACCAGCGACGAGATCGCCGAGCATTACGCCCGGACGGCGTGAGGGCCGGACGGCGGGACGGCGTGACCGCGTGACCGCGTGACCGCGTGCGCCGAGGCCGGTCGGGACCACACCCCCTTAGGGAAAGCAGACGCTGACCGAGAGGCCGCCGCCCGGGTTGGCGTCCGCGGTGGCCTCGGCGCCGTGGGCCCGCGCGATGGACGCGACGATGGACAGGCCGAGTCCGGCGCCCTCCCCGGCGGTGTGCGTGCGCTCGTTCAGACGGCGGAAGGGTTCGAAGAGCCGGTGGACAGTGTCCGCGGGGATCTCCGGGCCGGTGTTGGAAACCTGCAGCACCCGGCCGGCGAGATGGACGCGGATGCGGCCGCCCCGGTGGTTGTACGCCACCGCGTTGGCGACGAGGTTGCGGACCAGATGGGCGAGCAGGACCGGGTCGCCCGGAACCGTCAGCGGCTCCACCGTGGTCGTGACAGTGATCGCCTTTTCGTGGGCCTCGTCGGAGAATCCGGCGGTGACGACCGCGACCGTCTCGTCCATCTCGACGTCCTCGCGGCGCTGGATGCCCTGGTCGGTGGCGGCGAGCAGGAGAAGCGACTCGATGAGTCTCTCGCTGCTGTCCGCGGCCTTGATCAGCTCGGCCCGGATCCACGCCACGCGTTCGGGGTCGGCGTCGGCCAGGCCGATCTCGGCGGCGGCCCGCTGGACGGCCAGCGGTGTGCGCAGCTCGTGCGCGGCGTTCGCTGCGAACCGCTGCTGGGCCGTCACCAGCTGTTCCAGCCGACCCAGCATCTGGTCGAAGGTGTCGGCCAGCGCCTTGAGTTCCCCGGGCGGCCCCTTGAGGCCGATGCGCTGGTGGAGGTTCTCCCCGGAGAGCTTGCGCGCGGTGGCGGTGATCACACCGACCGGGCGCAGCACCCGGCCCGCCATCCACCAGGCCAGGAAGAGCGAGAGCACCGCGAAGACGCCGAGCGCGATGCCCGAGACGGTCAGCAGGCGGCTGAGGGTGGTGGCGGTGAGGGCCGCCACCGTCCGTGTCCTGGCCGCCTCGCCCGCCTTGTTCGCCGGGAGGACGGTGTACTCGTCCCCCCGGACGGAGCCGGGAGGGATGTCGTCTTCGGAGGTGATCCGCGGCCCGCGCGGCACGGGGGTGATCGCCCTGCCGAGACGTGCGTCCAGGTCGTCCTGGACCAGTACGTAGATGACACCGGCCAGGACGCCTCCGGCCAGCAGCAGGAGCCCGCCGTAGAGGGCGGTGAGGCGGGCCCGCTCCGTCGTGGGCAGCAGTCGGCGCATCATCGCCCGGCCCGCCGGGAATCGCTGGATCCGGAGGTGTCCGCGGAGCGCGGTATGTCCGCCGGGCCGGGTGTTTCCGGGGAGCCGGGCGCCTCCGCGGCGTGCTGCCGGGACGGGGCGGAGGCGGCGATGCGGTATCCGGCGCCGGGTACGGTCTCGATCACCGGCGGGCCCCCGAGCTTGGTGCGCAGTCGGCTCAGGGCGACGCGCACGGGGTTGGTGTCGTACCCGGCGTTCTCCTCCCACACCTTCTCGATGAGGTCCTCGCCGCTGACGACCGCGCCGTTCGCGCGCATCAGCGTTTCGAGGACGGCGAACTCCTTGCGGGTCAGGGAGAGCGCCGCGCCGTCGCGGTCGGCCTGACGGCGGGCGGTGTCCAGGGTGATCCCGGCACGCTCGATCACCGGCGGCAGCGCGGGCTGGACGCGGCGGCCGAGCGCGAGCACGCGGGCGAGCAGTTCCTCGTAGGCGAACGGCTTGGTGAGGTAGTCGTCGGCGCCGAGGCTCAGCCCCTCCACCCGCTCGGCGACGGTCACCGAGGCGGTGAGCATCAGCACCCGGGTGAGCAGGCCCTTGGCGACCAGGCGGCGGCACACCTCGTCGCCGTGCATACCGGGAAGGTCGCGATCGAGTACGAGGACGTCGTAGTCGCCGAACTGGAGCTTGCGCAGAGCGCTGACTCCATCGAGGGCGACATCGACCGTGATCGCGTCGCGGCGCATGCCCTCGGCGATCATCTCGGCGAGGAACGCGTTGTCTTCCACCACCAGAACACGCATGGCCCCTGTCTACCCGACGGGCGCCTTTCTCCGTTGTTACAGGTGTCCGCTGTTACAGGTGCCCGCTGTTACGGGTGTCCGCTGTTACGGGTGTCCGTGGTGCCGCCCTGCGGCGCCGGGCGAGGCGCCCGTGCGTCTGTAAGAGACCCGTGCGTCTGTACCCGTGCGTCTGTAAGAGAAACGAAACAGCCTCATCGATCACTCTCCGAGCTGTCCGCAACCACGCGGTCGCCGCACGGCACGCAACACGGCGCGCAGCAACGGCGCGCAGCACGGGCGGCGGCTCGTTCGCGAGGAGAGAGAACCGTGAGAAACCACAGGCTCACCCTGTCCCTGGCGGCCACCGCGGCCGGTCTGGTCCTGTTCGTGACCGGCTGCTCCGGCTCGTCGGACTCCGGCGGGTCCAAGGACTCGTCCTCGTCCGAGAATTCCGCCGCTTCGGGCGGCTCGGGCGACTCGGGCTCCGACCCGGCCGCTTTCGACAAGGCCCAGAAGCTGCGTACGTGCCTGCGGGGCAAGGGCATCGACGTTCCCGACCTCAAGCCGGGCGAGGACCCGCACTCGGCGACACTCGCGCAGCCGGAGGGCACCTCCGCGGACAAGTGGTCCAAGGCGCTCAAGGACTGCGGATCCACCATGGCCGGGGGCGGCTCCGGCGGCACCGCCGACCAGCAGGACGCGCTCGACCAGCAGGTCAAGATCGCCGAGTGCGTGCGGGGCAAGGGCTTCGACATGCCCGACCCGAAGCCCGGCCGCAACGGGGCCAACGGCGGCTTCCGGATCCCGAAGGGAACCGACCCCGACAAGTTCCTCAAGGCCCTCAACGAGTGCGCGGCATGAGGCGGGCAGCCATCGTCCTCTCACTGGTGGCGGTCGCGGCCGTCGTCGGCGGCGGCATCGCTGTGACGGGACTGGCCCAGCCGCGGAAGGACGAACCCGGGCCGCAGCGGTCCCAACTGCCCGCGGCGACAGCCTCCGTCGAGCGCGGCGACCTGACCAGCAGCACCAGCGTCGACGGCACGCTCGGCTACTCCCGGGAACGCAAGTTGAACGCCGGGGCGTCCGGCACCCTCACCTGGGTGACCCGCAGCGGCTCCACCGTGAAGCGGGACGGCCGTCTGTACGCCCTCGGCGGCAAGGACGTACGTCTGATGTACGGAAGCGAGCCGATGTACCGGACGCTGAAGGAAGGCGACACGGGCACCGACGTCAAGCAGCTCAAGGAGAATCTCATCGAGCTCGGGTACGGCGGCGGCCTCGTCGCCGACGACGAGTTCACGGCGGGCACGACCGCGGCCGTCGAGCGCTGGCAGGAGCACCACGGGCTGGCGGAGACCGGCCGGATCGGGCCCGACCAGATCGCCTTCGCGTCCGGTCCGCTGCGGGTGCAGAGCGTGAACGCGTCGGCCGGCGACGTGGCGGCGCCGGGCCAGAAGATCATGACCACCACCGGTTCCGACCGGGTCGTGCGCCTTGAGGTCAAGGTCTCCGAGGCCGCGCTGGCCAAGCCGGACCACAAGGTACGAGTGGAGCTGCCGGGCGGAACCGTCGCCGACGGGACGGTCTCCTCCGTGGACGAGGCCGCCACGATGGGGGACGACCCGAACGACAAGACCCCGAAGGTCGGCGTCACGGTCACCTTCGACGATCCCGGCGCGGTGGAGGGCGTCGACAAGTCCCCCGCCACCGTCATGTTCACCGGCCGGACCCGCAAGGACGTGCTCAGCGTTCCGGTCAGCGCTCTGCTGGCCCTGGAGGACGGCTCGTTCGGCGTCCAGGTCGTCGCGGGCGGCACAGCACGCGAGGTCAAGGTGAGGCTCGGCATGTTCGCTCAGGGCCGGGTCGAGGTCTCCGGCGCCGGACTGCGGGACGGTATGCGCGTCGGGGTGCCCACGACATGACCACCCCTGAGGTGACTGTTGGCAACGCTGCCCACACCGGACCCGTGGTGCGGCTGACGGGTGTGACCAAGGAGTACCCGGGCGGGGTCGTGGCCCTGCGCGGGGTGGATCTGACCATCGGCCGGGGCGAACTGGTGGCCATCGTCGGCCCGTCGGGGTCGGGCAAGTCGACCCTGCTGCACATCGTGGGCACCCTCGACCAGCCCACGGCCGGTTCGGTCAGCATCGCGGGCCATGACGCGGCCGGGCTCGGCGACCGCAGCCTGTCCGCGCTGCGCGCCCAGCACATCGGCTTCGTCTTCCAGGCGTTCCACCTCGTACCGGGCATGAGCGCGCAGGCCAACGTCGCCGAGGGCCTGCTCTACTCCGGTCTGCCGCGCGCCGAACGCCGCAGGCGCGCGGTGGAGACGCTGGAACGGGTCGGCCTCGGCGACCGGCTGAACCACCGGCCGCATGAGTTGTCCGGCGGTCAAAAGCAGCGCGTCGCCATCGCCCGTGCGGTCGTGGGCGAGCCCGATCTGCTTCTCGCCGACGAGCCGACCGGCGCGCTGGACTCCGCCTCCGGCGAGGCCGTCGTGGAACTCATCCACGAACTCAACAAGGAGGGCGCGACCATCGCGGTCATCACCCATGACACCGAGATCGCCGGCCGGCTGCCCCGGCAGGTGCGGATCCGCGACGGCAACATCGTCCAGGACACCGCTCACGGCCAGGGGCACGCGCATGCCCTCGGCCACGTACCGAGCGAGGCCCGGTGAGGCGGCGGCGGTCGGTACTCAAACCGGCCCGTCTCACGCCGCTGGACATCCTGCACACCGGGATGGCCGGGATGCGCAACCGCCCGATGCGCGTCGTGCTGTCCGCTCTCGGTATCGCCATCGGCATCGCGACGATGATCTCGGTGGTGGGCATCTCCGCCTCCAGCAAGGAGGAGCTCCTGCGGGAACTCGACAAGCTCGGCACGAACATGCTGGTCGTCACCCCCGGCACCGATCTGCTCAGCCAGAAGGAGGTGCCGATGGCCAAGGACGCGGCAGGCAGGGTGGCCCGGATCGACGGCGTCGAGCAGGTCGGCGCCACCGGCCTGCTGGATCACACCGTCCGCCGGTCGGAGAAGATCGACGACATGATCACCGGCGGTATCTCGGTCCAGAGCGCCACCGAGGACCTGCTGACCACCCTGCGGGGCAGCATGCGCAGCGGCACCTGGCTCAACGCGGCCACCGGCAAGTACCCCTCGGTGGTGCTCGGCGACGTCGCGGCTCAGCGCCTCGGCATTACCGAGCCCGGTCAGCGCGTCTACATCGACAACGAGTACTTCACCGTCCTCGGCATCCTCGACGAACTGCCGTTGACCCCCGAGGTCGCCCGCTCCGCCCTGGTCGGCTGGGAGGTCGGCCGGACGCGACTCGGCTTCGACGGCCGCCCGACCACGATCTACGAACGCTCCGCCGACGACAGGGTGGAGTCGGTCCACGGCCTGATCCCGCGAACGGTCGACCCCCAAACGCCCCACAACGTCGAGGTCACCGACCCGTCATCCGGGCTCCAGGCCAAGGCCGCCGCCGAGGGCGCCTTCAGCAACCTGCTGCTCGGACTCGGCGGAGTGGCCCTCCTGGTCGGCGGAGTCGGCGTCGCCAACACCATGATCATCTCAGTGCTGGAGCGCCGCTACGAGATCGGCCTGCGTCGCTCCATCGGCGCGACCCGAGGTCAGATCCGGGGCCAGTTCGTCACCGAGTCGCTGCTGCTGTCCGGACTCGGCGGTCTCGTCGGCATCCTCCTGGGCGCCGCCGCCACCGGCGGCTACGCGATCAGCAACGGCATTCCCTGGGTGGTCCCGCCGTGGACGATCGGCGGCGGTTTCGCCGCCACCCTCGTCATCGGCACCCTGGCGGGCCTCTACCCAGCGGTCCGCGCCTCCCATCTGTCCCCGACCCTCGCCCTCCACGCGGCCTGATCCAGGCGGCCCCGCCGAGTCCGCTCAGGCAGACGACAACTCCTAGCGGGAGAGGAGCTCCCGCAGCGCCTTGGCGATGTCGGCGGGGGCCTCCTCGGCCATGAAGTGGCCGTAGCCGACGGTGCGGTGCTCCAGGTCGTCGGCCCAGGCGCGCCACACCGCCGCCGCGTCATAGCCGAGGGCGGCGCCCCAGTCCTGCTGAAGCACGGTGAGCGGCATCGTCAGCCGGCGCCCGGCGTCCCGGTCGGCACGGTCGTGGTCGACGTCGACACCGGCGGAGGCGCGGTAGTCGGCCACGATCGAGGGCACCGCGGCGCGGCAGGCGTCCAGATAGGCGGTGCGGACCTCGGCGGGGATGGCCCCCGGGTCGCCCGCCCACAGGTCGAGGAAGTGGCCGAAGAAGTCGTCGGGGCAGGCGGCGATCATCCGCTCGGGCAGCCCCGGGGGCTGGGCCATCAGATAGAGGTGAAAGCCGACCGCGGCGGTGGTGCCGCGCATCACGTCCCACATGTCGAGGGTCGGCAGCACGTCCAGGCAGGCGAGATGGGTGATCGCCGCGGGGTGGTCGAGGCCCGCCCGGAAGGCGACCAGGGCACCGCGGTCATGTCCGGCCAGGGCGAAGCGGTCATGGCCGAGGGCGCGGGCCAGGGCGACGATGTCGGCGGCCATGGTGCGCTTGGAGTAGGCGGCGCTGTCGATGTAGCTGTCGGTATCGGCATCGGTGTCGGTGTCGGTGTCGGCGGCCGGTTTGTCGCTGGCGCCATAGCCGCGCAGGTCGGGGCAGATCACGGTGTGGTCGGCAGCGAGGTCGGCGGCGACATGCCGCCACATCAGGTGGGTCTGCGGGAAGCCGTGCAGCAGCACGAGGGGGCTGCCCGAGCCCGCGACGGCCGCGTTCAGGGACACGCCGTCGGCGACGGGGACGCGCCGGTAGTCGAAGCCGGGGATGAGAAGGCCCATGTTTCCGCCCTTGCTCTGAATGATGGAGGTGACCAGGTGGCTGTCAGCCTGCCGGGTGCGGATGAGCATCCGATCAGCGCGCTACGGTGGCCGCATGCGGGTCGGGTTCGGGGTGCTGGGGCCGGTGGTGGCCTGGGACGCCGACGGGCACGCCATCGCGCTGAAGGGGCCACGGCACCGCGCCGTGCTGGCCCGGTTGATCATCGCGCGCCGTCGCGTCGTACCCGTATCCCGGCTGGTCGACGACCTGTGGACGGAGCCGCCTCCGGCGGCGGTCGGCGCGGTGCGTACGTTCGTGGCCGCGCTGCGCCGCGCGCTGGAGCCGCAGCGCCCGCCCCGCACCCCGGCCCGGCTGCTGGTCACCGAGGGGCCCGGATACGCGCTGCGCGCCGATGCGGACGCGGTGGACGCCTGGCGCTTCGAACAGGACGTGTCCGCCGCCGCGACCCTGCCGCCGGACGGTGCGCTGCCCCGGCTGGAGCAGGCGCTGAGCCGGTGGCGCGGCCCCGCGTACGCGGAGTTCGCCGACGAGGACTGGGCCCGGGGCGAGCGCTCCCGGCTGGCGGAGCTGCGGCTGCACGCCGTCGAACGGCAGGCGGAGGCCCGCCTGGCGCTGGGCCGGGCCGCCGAGGCGGTGCCGGACCTGGAGGCGCATCTGGCCGAGCACCCCTGGCGTGAGGGCGCCTGGCGAGCGCTGGCCCTCGCGCTGTACCGCACCGGCCGCCAGGGCGACGCGCTGGCGGTGCTGCGGCGGGCCCGGACGCTGCTGGTCGAGCAGCTGGGCGTGGACCCGGGCCCGGAACTGCGCCGCCTGGAGACGGACATCCTCGGCCAGGCGCCCCACCTCGACCCCGCCACGGCCCGGGGCGGAGCGGCCGCCCAGGTATGGGCGGAAGCGGCCGCCGCCTACGACCGCACGGTGGCCTCCGGCGCGCGGACCCGTCTGGAGTCCACGGTCGGCCTGCTCCGCGACCTCTCGATGACCGGAGGCGGCGGCCTGCGAACGGCCCGGCAGCAACGCGTGGCGGCGGTCGCGGCAGCGGAGGAACTGGGCGACCCGGAACTGACCGCCCGGGTGATCGGCTCCTACGACGTCCCGGCGATCTGGACCCGCCTGGACGACCCGGAACAGGCGGCGTCGATCGTCGCCGCGGCCGAACGCACGTTGGCCGCGCTCGCGGCCGGTCTCGGGCCGCCAGACGATCGGGCCCCTGCCGTTGAGCCGCCTGACCATGGGGTGCCAGGCCATGGGGCGCCCGGCCATGAGGCGCCCGGCCATGAGGCGCCTGCTCACGAGACGCCCGGTCTCGAGGCCCCCGGCCAAGGAGCGCCCAGCCATGGGGCAACCGGCCATCGCGCGCCCGATCACGAGGCAACCGGCCACGGGGCGCCCCGCCACGAAGCACCGGGGCACGAGGGCCCTGCTCACGAGGGCCCTGCTCACGAGGCCCCCGCCCGCGACACGCTCGGCCACGGCGCGCCGGAGCGCGCGGTGACCGGGTACGAGTTGCCCAGCCGCCGGACCTCCGGCTACGCGGCCGTCGGGCGTGGGAGCTCCGTCCCTGGGGGAGACCTCGACGCGCCCGACCACAGCACGCGGGGGCATGCGCCTAGGGGCGAGGCGGCGCCGCGTCATGAGGCGGTGCGGGCTCGGCTGTTGGCCACGATTGCCGTCGAGTCACGTGGTGGTCGCTCCCAACGTGGCCCCCAGGCGGCCCGGCAGGCCGAGGAGATCGCCCGGCGGCTGGACGATCCCGCGCTGCTGGCGTTCGCCCTCAACGGCGTCTTCATGCAGACCTTCGACCGCACGGGGCTGGCGCCGCGCCGGGACGCGACCGGGGCCGAGCTGATCGCCCTGTCGGAACGGCACGGCCTGGTCACCTTCGAGGTGCTCGGCCATCTCATCCGGCTCCAGGCCCGCGGCGCGCTCGGGGACTTCGCGTCGGCCGACCGGCACGCGGCCGCCGCCGACCGTCTGGGCGAGCGCCATGAGCGGCCGCTGGTCAGCGTGTTCACCGAGTGGTACCGGGCACTGCGGCTGGCGGCGACCGGGCAGGCCGCCGAGGCCGAGGCGGCCTACCGGGACGCGGCCACACGGCTGGACGGCGCCGGGATGCCCGGTCTGGCGCATGGTCTGCTGCCGCTCGCGCTGCTCAGTCTGCGCGTGGAACGGGGGCGCCCCGCCCCGACCGACGCGGACCTCGACTGGGGGCCCTACGCGCCCTGGGCCCGCCCGCTGGTGATGCTGGCCCAGGACCACCGCACCGAGGCCGCGGCGGCGCTACGCACAGTCCCGGAGCCGCCCCGCGATCTGCTGCTGGAGGCCCTGTGGTGCCTCACCGGCCGGGCGGCCATCGCTGTCGGCGACCGGGAGACGATGGCACGCGCCCGCGCCGCGCTGGCCCCAGCGGCGGCGGAACTGGCCGGGGCGGGCAGCGGCCTGCTCACCCTGGGCCCGGTCTCCCGGCACCTGGCCGATCTCACCGATGCCCTCCGGTGAGGAGGGTGAGGGCGGGGGCGGGGGCGGGGGCGGGAGCGGGAGCGGTACGGCCGGGAGCGGCAAGGCCGAGAAGCGTACGGCCGGGACGGCACGGCCCGGGACAGCAATACGGCCGGGGTGCGCGGTAAGGCCCGGGGGCACCGGGTACGGCCGGGGACGGCACCGCCAGGGCGCAGTACGGCCGGGGTACGCGGTAGGCCCGGGGACACCGGGTACGCCCGGGGACGGCACCGCCAGGGCGCGGTACGGCCGGGGGCCACACAGCCGGGGCCGCAGTAGGCCCGGGGGCCGCACAGTCAGGACGCGCGGCACGACCAGGACCACCTCGTCCTACAGCCCAAGGCGCCCCACACGGCCGGGGCACACGGTTCGGCCCGGAGGCCGCACAGTCAGGGCGCGCGGCACGGCCAGGACCACCTCGTCCTACAAGCCAAGGCGCCCCACACGGCCGGGGCACACGGTTCGGCCCGGAGGCCGCACAGTCAGGGCGCGCGGCACGGCCAGGACCGCCTCCTCCTACAAGCCAAGGCGCCCCACACGGCCGGGGCACACGGTCCGGCCCGGAGGCCGCACAGTCAGGGCGCGTCGCACGGCCAAGGCGCGTCGCACGGCCAAGGCGCGGGGCTCGGCCAGGGCGCCCCGTGCGGCTCAGTTCTCGTCCGTGACCGTCTCGAAGCGCCAGCGGTGCACCGCGCGGCGGACCAAGTCCTCCCCCGGTTCGGGGAGTTCCGGCAGGCCCGGGGTGTCGTAGGCGCCGTCCCACCAGGTGATGACGAGGACGCGGTCCTCGGGTGCGCGGAAGGTCTCGCGACGCAGCGGGGCCGGGTCGAGGGGCTGGCGGGTGGCCCAGGCCAGCAGTTCCTCGCCCTTCCCCGCCACGGCTCGGGCTTCCCACATCAACGCGACGGTCATGCGTACAGGTTCTTCCGGCTCAGCTCGTGCACATGGTCATGAGAGTGACCGTGGGAGTGGGCGTGCCCGTTCGGGTCCGGGACGTGCGGATCGGTCACCGGAAGCGAGGAGTCCGCCGACAGGTCCCACGCCGAGGCGGACCGTCCCCGCGCCACCATCTCCGCGCCGAGCGCCGCCACCATCGCCCCGTTGTCCGTGCACAGCTTCGGCCGCGGCACCCGCAGGGTGAGCCCCGCGTCCTCGCAGCGGCGTTCGGCCATGGCCCGCAGCCGGGAGTTGGCGGCGACGCCGCCGCCGATCATCAGATGCTCCACGCCCTCGTCCTTGCAGGCGCGGACGGCCTTACGGGTCAGCACGTCCACCACCGCCTCCTGGAAGGAGGCCGAGACATCGGCGACCGGGACCTCCTCGCCCGCCGCCCGCTTCGCCTCGATCCAGCGGGCGACCGCGGTCTTCAGCCCGAGAAGGAGAAGTCGTACGCGGCGTCCCGCGGACCGGTCAGCCCGCGCGGGAAGGCGATCGCGTCCGGGTCACCCTCGCGGGCGATGCGGTCGATGACGGGGCCGCCGGGGAAGCCCAGGTTCAGCACTCGGGCGATCTTGTCGAACGCCTCCCCCGCCGCGTCGTCGATGGTCGAGCCGAGCGGGCGGACGTCGGAGGTGATGTCGGGCGCGAGGAGCAGCGAGGAGTGGCCGCCGCTCACCAGCAGCGCCATCGTCGGCTCGGGCAGCGGCCCGTGCTCCAGCTGGTCGACGCAGATGTGGGACGCGAGGTGGTTGACGCCGTAGAGCGGCTTGCCGAGGGCGTAGGCGTACGCCTTGGCGGCCGAGACGCCGACCAGCAGCGCGCCCGCGAGCCCGGGGCCCGCGGTGACGGCGATGCCGTCGAGGTCGGAGGCGGCGACCCCGGCCTCCTTCAGCGCACGCTGGATCGTGGGGACCATCGCCTCCAGATGGGCGCGGCTGGCGACCTCCGGGACGACGCCGCCGAAGCGGGCGTGCTCGTCCACGCTGGAGGCGACGGCGTCGGCGAGGAGGGTGTGGCCGCGGACGATGCCGACGCCGGTCTCGTCGCAGGAGGTCTCGATGCCGAGGACGAGGGGTTCGTCAGCCATGGGTCTCGGTTCCTTGTACTGAGGTCGCGGGGTTCGCGGAGTTCGCGGGGTTCGCTGTGTGCGCGGGGTTCGCTGTGTGCGCGGGGTGCGCGGGGTGCGCGGGGTGCGCGGTGGGGGCGCTGGTCTCGGTGGGCGCACCGGTCTCGGGGGACGCGCTGGTGCCAGGAGACACGCCCGGCTCAAGGGACACACCCGTCTCGCTGTCCGCGGCAGTCGCCATGCCCGCCGTCGTCACACCCGGCGCCGCCGGGTCGGACAGCCGCATGACCAGGGCGTCCACATTGCCGGGCTGGTAGTAGCCCCTGCGTATGCCGATCGGCTCGAAGCCGAAGCGTTCGTACAGCCGCTGCGCGCGGGCGTTGTCGACCCGCACCTCCAGCAGCACTTCACGGCATTCGAAGGCGGTGGCGGCCGTAAGGAGGTCGGTGAGGAGGCGGGCGCCGAGGCCGGTGCCCCAGTGGTCGCGGGCGGAGGCGATGGTCTGGACGTCGCCGGTGCGGTCGAAGACGGCGAGCCCGGCGTATCCGACCAGCCGGGGCCCGCTCTCCGCCACCACATAGTGCCGGGTGGCGTCCCGGCCCCGGGCGTGGGCGAGCTCGGACCAGAACATCCCCCGCGACCAGGCGTCCTCGGGGAACAGCTCCTCTTCGAGCTCCATCACCCGGTCCAGGTCCCACCAGCGCATCTCGCGCAGCGTCACGGTCGCGCCGCTCACTTCGGGGTGACCACCTTGTAGTTGGCGGGCACCTTGGCGTCGGGGCGGCGCAGGTACAGGGGCCGGGGCGGCGGCAGCTCCTCGCCGCGCGCCAGCTTCTCGGCGGCGAGCGAGGCGAGCGCCCCGGCCGACTGGTACTCCGGCATCCCGGGCGGTACGTCGGCGAAGGCCGCCGGGTAGAGCAGCGCGCCCGCGCCGACCGCGGGCAGCCCGGCGACCCGCTCGGCGAGATCGGCGGGGTGGTCGACGGCGGGCTCGGTGACGCGGGTCCGGGCGTCGTCGTAGCGCGCCCAGTAGACCTCCTTGCGCCGCGCGTCCGTGGCCACCACGAAGGGGCCGTCCAGACCGGCCAGCCCGGCGGCGTACGCGATCCCGTCCAGGGTGCACAGCCCGTGGACGGGCACGCCGAGGACCGAGCCGAAGGTGGCCGCGGTCACCAGGCCCACGCGCAGTCCGGTGTACGGGCCGGGGCCCACCCCGACGACGATCTCCGTCACCGCGGCCAGCTCGGTGCCCGCCTCTTTCAGCGTCCGGTGCACGGCGGGCAGTAGCAGCTCGCCGTGGCGCCGGGCGTCCACGTCCAAGGACTCGGCGATCACTGCGGAGCCGTCGTGCAGGGCGACGGTCACGGCGGGGGTTGCGGTATCAAGAGCGAGCAACAGCACGAGAACAGCCTACGGCGCGCCGGGAGGTCGTTCTTTCGTACCGACCTTTCGTACCGACGGTGGAACAGCTCGGTCACCGGTCGGCCGGAGCGCGGCGGGGCGGTGGGCGCCGGTGCTACCGTCGCCGTAAGTGTGTATGGGCCGTCAGCACGTACTGACCTCAGGAGAGGGTTGCCGCCGTGCCAAGGAGCAGTACCGGGCCAGCTGTGGCCGTACTCACCGCCGCCGCGCTGGGCGTCGTCGGGTTCCTCGGTTACCAGGCCGCCGCGACCGCGCCCGACCATCCGACCCAGGCCCGGCCCGGGTCGCACGCCGCCGAGTCCAAGAAGAAGGACAAGGACGACGCGGGGTCGAAGCGGAAGTCCACGGCCCTCCCGGCCGGCTCCGGCACCGGCGTACGGGTCGTCTACGCACTGGGCGACAAGCGGGTCTGGCTGGTCGGTGCCGACGGTAAGGCCAGCCACACCTTCCGGGTGGGCCCCAGCCCGGCCAGCCCCGACCCGGGGACCTATTCCGTGACCTCGCGCAACAAGGGCGGGGTCGGATCGGACGGAGTGCAGGTCGAGCACGTCGTCGTCTTCCACTCGGAAGGGGGGTCGTGTTCGGTTTCAGCGCGGCCGTGGACGGGTCGATGCCGGACCCGAACGCGCGCAAGCGGACCGGGGCCGTCCGGGAGAGCCGGGCGGACAGTGCGGCGATGTGGGAGTTCGCCCAGGTGGACACGAAGGTCGTCGTCATCCCGTAGTCCGGCAGTCGGTAGTCCCGTAGCGGAGATGACGCGGCCGCGACGGGCGCTATGCCGCGTCGCGCTCCTCGTCGTCCGCCTCGTGCTCGGACTCGGGCTCGGACTCGGCTGACGCGGGCGTCTCGGCTGACGCGGGCGTCTCTTCCTCGGCCGGCCGCGGGGGCGTCGAGACCGCGCTCGCCGCCGCACATGCCGCCAGGAGCTCCGACATCGACGGTGACCGGTCCTCGCGCGCGCCGGTCCCGGCCACGGGGTCGTGGGCCGACATGGATGCCTCCTGAGGGTGCTGGGGCAGTCGAGCGGAGTTAGGCAGACCTAACCCACGCTTCCTCCCCCCATGTGACCACGGGCGATGCCCGGAATGCAACAGCATGCCGACGGCTTGTCGGAAACTACCCGGCATCTGCACGCGAGCTCTACCCGGCGACAACCGCACGGCTGAACGGCTCCGCGGCGCTACCCCGCCAGCGACGCCAGGTCCTCCCCCGCCCAGCGGGGGCCGACGCCCGTCACCACCACGTCCCGTACGTCGTCCACATCGGCGGCCATCGCGTCCGTGACCGCCATGTCGCTGCCCACCGTCCGCTGGATCACCACATGCAGCCGGTCCTCCGCCAGCCCCTCGACCTTCCCCTCGCCCCACTCCACGGCCACCACCGAATCCGGCAGGGAGACGTCGAGGTCCAGGTCCTCCATCTCGTCGAGGCCGCCGTTCAGCCGGTACGCGTCGACATGGACCAGCGGCGGTCCGTCGCCCAGCGAGGGGTGCACCCGGGCGATCACGAAGGTGGGGGAGGTGACGCCGCCCCGAACGCCGAGGCCCTCGCCCAGGCCCCGCGTCAGGGTCGTCTTGCCCGCGCCGAGCTCACCGGTGAGCAGGACCAGATCGCCGGGGCGCAGCAGCTTGGCGAGTCTGCGGCCCAGGTCCCGCATCTGGTCGGGAGAGGTGACGGTGATGCGCGTGCCTACGTCCATACTCGCCGATGGTACGGGCAGCGAAAGCCCGGTGCGGACCGGTACGAACGCCCTGGCCGGACGGTCGATCAGTCGGGCGGAAGCCACGCGGACACCGTCAGGACAGGCACCGGGCCAACAGCTACGGACACCCGGCAGCCGGGTACGGGCCACCGGACCACCGCCTACGGACACCCGGCCACCGGGAACGGGCCACCCGACCACCGCCTACGGACACCCCGCCACCGGGTACCCGCCACCGGACCGCCGGGGCAGACGCCGGGCCGCCGGGAACGGCCACCAGGCCACCGCCTACGGACACCCGGCCACCGGGTACCGGCCACCCGACCACCGGGGCAGACGCCGGGCCGCCGGGAACGGCCACCAGGCCAACGCGGACACGCATGCACCGAGCACCGGCCGGCCACGGACGAGCCCCGAGCCGCCGCCGGGCACGAGCACCGCTCCACCCAGCACGGGCACCAGGCCGCCACGGCGGCCCCCTCAGCCCGACACGCCTCGCTTCGCCCGGTCGCCCGCCCCGTCCACGGCCCGCGACAGCAGCTCGGTCAGATGGCCGTTGACCACCTCCGGATGCTCGAGGATCACCAGATGCCCGGCCTCTTCGAGGATCACCAGCTCGGCCCCGGGCAGCAGCTCCGCGATCGCCTCGCTGTGTTCCATCGGGGTGATCAGGTCCTTGTCGCCCGCGAGCACCAGCACCGGCCGCCCGTCGAAGTGCGGCAGCGCGGCCGCCTTGTCATGGGCGATGAACGCCGGATAGAACTCCGCGACCACATCGATCGGCGTGGCCTCGATCAGTCGCTCGGCGAACCGCGCGACCCCCGGGTCCACGTCCTTCGAGCCGAACGAATAGCGCTTGATCAGCCCCGCGAAGAGATCGGCGGTGGCCCGCCGCCCCCGTTCGACCAGGTCGGCCTGCCAGCCCAGCGCCTTGAGCAGTCCGGGCAGCACCCGCCGCACCGCGTTCACCCCGACCACCGGGAGGCCGAAGCTGACCTCGCCCAGCCGGCCCGCCGAGGTGCCGATGAAGGCCGCGCCGATCACGCGCTCGCGCACCAGATCGGGGTACTGCGCGGCGAGCGCCATCATCGTCATCCCGCCCATGGAGTGGCCGACCAGCACCAGCGGGCCCTCGGGCGCGGCCGCGTCTATGACCGCCTTCAGATCGCGGCCGAGCTGGTCGATGCTGATCGCCTCGCCGTCCGCCTGGGCGCAGCCGCGCGCCGAGCGGCCGTGGCAGCGCTGGTCCCAGTAGACGGTGCGGACGACCTCGCGCAGCGCGGAGCGCTGGAAGTGCCAGGAGTCCTGGCCGAGGCAGTAGCCATGGCTGAAGACCATGGTGACGGGGGTGGGGGTGCGGCGCCCGAACCGCCGCTTGCGCCGCGGCGAGGGCGCGGCGGCATTCTCCCGCACCTCTTCGACCTCGTAGTAGAGCTCGGTGCCGTCGTCGGCGACCGCCGTGCCCGGGGTGCCGCGCAGGGTGCCGTAAGGGCCCTCGGCGTCCAGTGCGAGGCGGGCCTTGCGCCGTACACCGCGGCCGACCGTCAGCCGCTCCAGCGCGACGCCCGCGGCCGCCCCCGCCGCGAGCACGCCGATCGTGGCTCCCGCGAATCCGGCGCCCCGGCGCCAGCTCACGGCTGTGGCCCCCGCCGCGACTCGTGTCGCCATCTCTGCCGTACTGCCGGCCGTGCTCTCGTCGCCCATGGTCAGTTCCCTGTGCCCCCGTCCTCACCTACATAAACGCGGGGAATCCGGGCCGAGATTCGCGTCACGATCTCATAGGCGATCGAGCCCACGGCACGTGCCCAGTCCTCGGCGGTCGGCTCACCCCGGTCGCCCGGACCGAACAACACCGCCTCGTCTCCCGGGGCGGCGGTGTCCCCGCCCAAGTCCACCACGAACTGGTCCATGGCGACCGTGCCCGCGATGGTCCGCCACTTCCCCGCGACCAGCACCGGGCCGGTGCCCGAGGCATGGCGCGGAATGCCGTCCCCGTACCCGACGGGCACCAGCGCGAGGGTCGTCTCGCCGGGGGTCACATAGCGGTGCCCGTAGGAGACGCCGTGCCCGCCCGGCACCCGCTTGACGGAGGCGAGCGCGGCGGAGAGCGTCATCACCGGCCGCAGGCCGAAGTCGGCGGCCGCGCCGAGTTCGGAGCTCGGGGAGATGCCGTAGGTGGCGATGCCGGTCCGTACGAGGTCGAAGTGGGACTCGGGCACGGTCAGGGTCGCCGGGGAATTGGCCAGGTGGCGCACCTCCGGCCGCAGCCCCGCCTGTTCGGCGTGCGCCACCATGTCGCGGAAGACCGACAGCTGGGCGCCGATGGACGGATGGCCCGGCTCGTCCGCGCAGGCGAAGTGGGACCACAGCCCCGTCACCCGAATGGCCCCTTCCGCCTCGGCCGCGCGGGCCTCGTCGACCAGCGCGGGCCAGTCGGCGGGCTGGCAGCCGCTCCGGCCGAGCCCGGTGTCCGCCTTCAGGTGGAGCCGCGCCGTACGGCCGCACGCACGCGCCGCCGCGACGGCCTCGCGCAGCGCCCACAGCCCGCTGGCCGAGACGTCGATGTCCGCCTCGATCGCCTGCCGCCAGGGGCCGCCGGGCGTCCACAGCCAGCACATCAGCCGGCCCGTGTCCCCCGCCGCCCGCAGCGCGAGCGCCTCCTCGGGCGTGGCCGCGCCCAGCCAGCTCGCGCCCGCCTTACGGGCGGCACGCGCGCACGGGACCATGCCGTGGCCATAGGCGTCCGACTTGACCACGGTCATCAGCTCGGCCGTGGGTGCCGCGGCGCGCAGCGCCCTCACGTTGGCCCGTAGGGCGGCCAGATCGACCACGGCACGGGCGCGCATCGGTGTCTCGTCCATCTCCGTCAGTCTCTCAGGCCGATCAGCCCACCGGAGTGTGTGCTTCCACGCACGGAGTGCCCTCCGTTCGGGAGACTAAGAGCATGAGGATTGCCTACAGCGTGGAGACCGTAAGGGCCGCCGAGCGGGAACTGATGGCGCGGCTGCCCGAAGGAGCGCTCATGCAGCGCGCGGCGGCGGGGCTCGCGGCCGCGTGCGCCGATCTGCTGGGCCGGGTGTACGGCTCCCGGGTGGCCCTGCTCGTCGGCAGCGGCGACAACGGCGGTGACGCGCTTTACGCGGGCGCCCGGCTGGCCCGGCGCGGCGCCGGGGTCACGGCGGTGCTGCTCAACCCCGACCGGGCGCACCAGGGCGGGCTCGCCGCGCTGCGGGCCGCCGGCGGGCGCACGGTTTCGGCCGAGGGCGGCCGGGCCGGCGCTGACGGGGGCGAAGCGGCCTCCGACGACGGCAAGGTGGCCGCCGACTGGGGCGAGGCGGCCGTGGCCCGCGCCGATCTCGTCATCGACGGCATCGTCGGCATCGGCGGCAAGGGCGGGCTGCGGCCCGACGCGGAGCGGCTGGTCCGGGCGGTGCGCGGCATCGCCGTTGCCGTGGACCTGCCCAGCGGGGTCGACGCCGACACCGGCGAGGTGCGCGGCTCCGCCGTGCGCGCGGACGCCACGATCACCTTCGGCGCGTACAAGCCGGGGCTGCTCATCGACCCCGCCCACACCCACGCGGGCGCCCTGCGGCTGATCGACATCGGCCTGGACGCCCATCTTCCGGCCGACCCCGACGTGGAGGCGCTCCAGCACGAGGACGTGGCGGCGCTGCTGCCCCGGCCCATGCCCGAGAGCGACAAGTACCGGCGCGGCGTGGTGGGCGTCGTCGCGGGCTCCGCCCGCTACCCGGGCGCGGCCGTGCTGGCCGTCTCGGGCGCGCTGCGGGGCGGTGCGGGGGCGGTGCGCTACGTCGGCCCCGCGGCCGACGACGTCATCTCGCGCTTCCCCGAGACCCTCGTCCACACCGGGCCCCCGGCCAAGGCGGGCCGCGTCCAGTCATGGGTCGTCGGCCCCGGCCTCGGCGACGGCGCGGCGGCCAAGCACTCCCTGGACGACGTTCTCGCCTCCGACGTCCCGGTCCTGGTCGACGCCGATGGGCTCCACCTGCTGCCCGCCGGGAGCGACCTGCGCAAACGCGAGGCGGCGACCGTCCTGACCCCGCATGCGGGCGAGGCGGCGGCGCTGCTCGGCGTGAGCCGCGAAGAGGTCGAGTCGGGCCGCCTCGCCGCCGTGCGGGCCCTGTCCGAGCGCTACGGCGCGACCGTGCTCCTGAAGGGGTCCACCACGCTGATCGCCGCCGAACACCAGCCGGTGCGCGTCAACCCCACCGGCACCGGCTGGCTGGCCACGGCGGGCAGCGGCGATGTGCTCTCCGGGTTGATCGGCTCCCTGCTCGCCACGGGCCTCCCCGCCCGCGATGCCGCCTCCGTCGGCGCCTACCTCCACGGGCTGGCCGCGCGCCGCGCCACGACGCCGCATGGCGCCCCCATCGCCGCGTACGACGTCTCGACGGCGCTGACGGACACATGGCGGGACGTGCTGGCCTGAGGGGCCGACTCGACGTGCTCGGCCGAGTAGACGCCCGGCCGCAGGAGCGGACCTAACAAGCACCTTATGCAGTTGATCGGTTACTTTGAGCGATGTGACTGTCGGGGTGCCGCACCGTGGCGGCCGGGCCGGGTGGTGGGCCCTGGCCGGACTGGTCACGGCGCTGGCCACGCTGGTCCATCTCCTCGTCTGTGCGCACGGGCCCCAGCGGGCGGGCGGCGCGGATTCGCTGAGTGCTGTCCGCTCGGCGGCCACGGCGCCCGTCACGGCCGGCGACCTTCCCCGGGCGGCGGACGGCGATGCCGCCTCGCGCTGTCACGACGGGGACCAGCCCGGCTGGGTCCAGCAGAACTACCCCCTGGTGTTTCCCGGCGCGGTGGCCGCCTCCGGCGCCGCGTTCGCCTCGGATGACGTGCCGCCGCCCGGTTGGCAGGCGAGGGCGGGCGGGGGCAAGAGGGCGCCGCCCGCCGGGGGCCGGGCGGTACTGGGGGTCTGGCGGATCTAGGAGGGGCCGCGCCGCCGCGCGCAGAGCGGGACACACATCGTCGCCGTTCCCGTGTCCGCGGCGGTACGCAGGCCATCTTCTTCTCCAACCCGAGCGGCCGACCCCGTCGCGGGCCGGGCCGTCGAAAGAGACGCCGATGAACACCATCACCGCTGTGACGTCCCCCTGCCCTCCCGCCGGCCTGCCGGTCGCGACCGCACCCAGCGTGCGGACCCCGGCCGGGCTGGTCGGCAACACCCCGCTGCTGTGGGTGGGCGAGCCGTTCGCCGCCCCGGGCCGCGGGTTCTGGGCAAAGCTGGAGGGCGCCAACCCCGGCGGAATCAAGGACCGCACCGCCCTGTACATGGTCCAAGCCGCTTGCGATCGGGGCGAGTTGCTGCCCGGTGCCCCTATCGTGGAATCGACCTCCGGCACCCTGGGCCTCGGCCTGGCGCTGGCCGGGAACGCCTTCGGCCACCCCGTCACGGTGGTCACCGACCCCGGCATGGAGCCGATGATGAGCAGCCTGCTGGCCGCCTACGGCGCCACCGTCCACGTCGTGGCGGAACCGCATCCGGTCGGCGGCTGGCAGCAGGCCCGCCGGGACAAGGTCGCCGAACTCCTGGCCGCCCGCCCGGACACGTGGTGCCCGGACCAGTACCACAACCCCGACAACGTGGCCGCCTACCGGCCGCTGGCCCATGAGCTGGTCGCCCAGCTCGGGCGGATCGACGCCCTGGTGGTCAGCGTCGGCACCGGCGGCCACTCGGCCGGTGTCGGTTCGGCGCTGCGCGACTTCTTCCCCGACCTGAAGGTGGTGGGCGTCGATACGACCGGCTCCACCATCTTCGGCCAGCCCGCTGCCCCGCGGCTGATGCGCGGCCTGGGCAGCAGCATCCATCCCCGCAACGTCGCCTACCACCTCTTCGACGAGGTCCACTGGGTCGCCGCCCCCGAAGCGGTCTGGGCCGCTCGGCGGCTGGCCCGCTGCCACTACGCCACCGGCGGCTGGAGCGTGGGCGCGGTCGCGCTGACCGCCCGCTGGCTCGCCGGGGTCCTGCCCGCCGAGGCCCGGATCGCCGCGATCTTCCCGGACGGACCCCAGCGGTACACCGGCACCGTCTTCTGCGAGACCTACTGCCGCGAACACGGTCTGCTGTGCCACTTCCCGCCCGACGCACCGCAGGAGATCGCCCACCCCCGGGAGCGGACGGTCACCTCCTGGACCCGGTGCACCACTGTGACCGACCCGCTCGCCGACCTCACCCACACCCCGGCGGTGCGGCGATGAAGGCCCTGTGGCGCAGCACCCGCTCCTTCCCGCCCAGCGCCCAACTGCTGATGGCGAACCAGTTCGCCATCAACCTGGCGTTCTACATGCTCATGCCCTACCTCGCCGCCCATCTGACGGGGGACCTGGGCCTGGCGGCCTGGGCCGTCGGCCTGGTCCTGGGGGTGCGCAACCTCTCCCAGCAGGGCATGTTCCTGATCGGCGGGACCCTCGCCGACCGCTATGGCTACAAGGCCCCGATCATGGCCGGGTGTCTGCTGCGGACCGGCGGGTTCGCGCTGCTGGGCTGGGTGGATGCGCTGCCCGCCCTGGTGATCGCCTCGGCAGCCACCGGTTTCGCCGGAGCGCTGTTCAACCCCGCCGTCCGCGCCTACCTCGCGGCCGAGGCGGGGACGCGGCGGGTGGAGGCGTTCGCGACGTTCAACGTCTACTACCAGGCCGGGATGCTGCTCGGCCCATTGGTCGGCCTCGCGCTGCTGGCCGCCGACTTCCGCCTCGTGTGCACGAGCGCGGCCTTGATCTTCGCGCTGCTGAGCGTTCTGCAGTGGCGGGCCCTGCCCCGCGCCACGCCGACGGGACAGCGGCGGCCGATGGGACAGCGGGGGTGCCGGCCCAGTGGCGCACGGTCGTCGCCAACCGACCGTTCCTGCTCTTCTCCGCCGCGATGATCGGCTCCTACGTGCTGACGTTCCAGGTCTACCTGGCACTCCCGCTCGCCGCCGACCGGGCACTGGGCACGGACGGCACAAAGGCCACCAGCGGCCTGTTCGTGCTCTCGGCCGCCGTCGCGGTGGCCGGACAGCTGCGGCTGACCGGCTGGGCCAAGCGGCACTGGAGCGCGGACCAGGCCCTGGTCCGCGGGCTCACCATGATGGGCCTGGCCTTCCTCCCGCTCGCCCTGACGCCGCCCGCCACCGCGGCGGTCGTGGCCGCGCTCGCCGCCGCCGTGACGCTCCTCGCGGTGGGCAGCGCCGTGGTCTACCCCTTCGAGATGGACACCGTCGTCTCCCTCGCCGGCGGCCGCCTGGTGGCCACCCACTACGGGCTCTACAACACCGTCTCCGGTCTCGGCATCACCCTGGGGAACCTGGCCACCGGCGCGATCTGGGACCACGCCCAACGCCACAACGTCACCTGGCTGCCCTGGCTACTGCTGACCGCCACCGGTCTGGGCTGCGCGGCGGCCGTACGCGCCCTGGCCCGCAACGGGCGCCTCACCGCACCCCAGCCCGTGCCCGCCTGACGGATGCGGAACCGGAACTGAGACCCCCGGATGGACACGCGGCCCTGGTCCGACCCGGAGGGCAGGCCGCGGATCGCACCCGCCCCCGGGCCGGACGCGGAACGAACAGGCACCCGGGGGCCACCGACGGGTAGCCGCCGACGGGAGGGGAGGGGCGGGGTCGCAGGGGTGGTGTCCTGGACGCTTTCGCATATGTGTGGCGCCAACCCCCGGCCCACACCACGCCCCCGGGCACCGGCGCCGTAAAGACGCGGTCCAGGGCGCCGCACCGAAGGCCCCGCCCCCGGCACACCACGAACACCAGGCGCACCACGAACACCAGGCGCACCACCCACACACCCGCACGCAACAACGCAGCCGCACCCGCACCCGCGCCCGCACTCAGCGGAACCCTCACCCCTCCGCGATCACCACCGCCGACGCGACCCCCGCGTCATGGCTCAGGGAGACGTGCAGCCCCCGCACCCCCAGCCGCTCCGCGCAGACGGCGATCGTGCCGCGGACGGAGAGGCGGGGGCGGCCGCTGGGTTCGGTGAGGATCTCGGCGTCCGTCCAGCGCAGGCCGCCGGGGGCGCCCAGGGACTTGGCCAGGGCCTCCTTGGCCGCGAAGCGGGCTGCCAGGGAGGCCATGCCACGGCGTTCCCCGCTCGGCAGCCACAGCTCGCGCTCGACGAAGAGCCGGTCCGCCATCCCGGGCGTGCGCTCCAGCGCCTCCGCGAAACGGTCGATACCGGCCACGTCGATGCCCACGCCGACGATCACGCCGTCATCCGTCGGGTCACTCCACGGTCACCGACTTGGCGAGGTTCCTCGGCTGGTCGACCTCGTTGCCGCGCGCCGTGGCCAGCTCGCACGCGAAGACCTGCAGCGGCACCGTCGCGACCAGGGGCTGCAGCAACGTAGGCGTGGCGGGGATCTCGATCAGGTGGTCGGCGTAGGGGGCCACCGTCTCGTCGCCGCGCTCGGCGATGACGATCGTGCGGGCGCCGCGCGCCCGGATCTCCTGGATGTTGGAGACGATCTTGTCGTGCAGCACGGACCGCCCGCGCGGCGACGGCACGACCACGACGACCGGCACGTCCTGCTCGATCAGCGCGATCGGCCCGTGCTTGAGCTCGCCCGCCGCGAAGCCCTCGGCGTGCATGTACGCGAGCTCCTTGAGCTTGAGCGCGCCCTCCAGGGCGACCGGGTAGCCCACATGACGGCCCAGGAACAGGACGGTGTTCTTGTCCGCCAGGCTGCGGGCCAGCTCGCGCACCGGCTCCATGGTCTCCAGGACCTGGTCCACCTGGGTCGCGATCTCCGACAGCTCGCGGATCACCGACAGGATCTCGTCGCCCCACTTGGTGCCGCGCACCTGGCCCAGGTAGAGGGCCACCAGGTAGCAGGCCACCAGCTGGGTGAGGAACGCCTTGGTGGAGGCGACGGCGACCTCGGGCCCGGCGTGGGTGTAGAGCACCGCGTCCGATTCGCGCGGGATGGTGGAGCCGTTCGTATTGCAGATGGCCAGCACCTTCGCACCCTGCTCCCGCGCGTGCCGCAGCGCCATCAGGGTGTCCATGGTCTCGCCGGACTGCGAGATGGCGATCACCAGCGTCCGCTGGTCCAGAATCGGATCGCGGTAGCGGAACTCGCTGGCCAGCTCCGTCTCGCAGGGGATCCGGGTCCAGTGCTCGATGGCGTACTTGGCGATCATGCCCGCGTGGGAGGCGGTGCCGCAGGCGACGATCACGACCTTGCTGACCTCGCGCAGCACCGAGGCGGGGATGCGCACCTCGTCCAGGCAGAGGTTCCCGGCCAGGTCGATCCGGCCGAGCAGGGTGTCCGCGACGGCCTTCGGCTGCTCGGCGATCTCCTTGAGCATGAAGTAGTCGTAGCCGCCCTTCTCGGCGGCGGAGGCGTCCCAGTCCACGTGGTACGGGCGGACCTCGGCCGGCGCCCCCTCGAAGTCGGTGACGACCACACCCTCCCGGCGGGCCTCCACGACCTGGTCCTGGCCCAGCTCGATGGCCTCGCGGGTGTGGGCGATGAAGGCGGCCACATCGGAGGCGAGGAACGCCTCGTCCTCGCCGACGCCGACGACCAACGGCGAGTTGCGGCGCGCCCCGACCACCACATCGGGCGCGTCCGCGTGCACCGCGACCAGGGTGAAGGCGCCCTCCAGCCGGCGGCAGACCTGGCGCATCGCCTCGGCGAGGTCGCCGCAGGAGGAGAACGACTCGGCGAGCAGATGCGCCACGACCTCGGTGTCGGTCTCGGAGGCCAGATCGTGGCCGCGCTCGGCCAGTTCGGCGCGGAGCGCGGCGAAGTTCTCGATGATGCCGTTGTGGACGACCGAGACCCGGCCCGCGTTGTCCAGGTGCGGATGGGCGTTGGCGTCGGTGGGGCCGCCGTGGGTGGCCCAGCGGGTGTGGCCGATGCCGGTACTGCCGGTGGGCAGCGGGCGGTCGGCCAGCTCCTTCTCCAGGTTGGCCAGCTTGCCCGCCTTCTTGGCGGCCGCCAGCCCGCCATCGGCCAGCACGGCGACGCCCGCCGAGTCATAGCCGCGGTACTCCAGCCGCTTGAGTCCGGCGAGGACGACATCGAGGGCCGACTGCCCTCCCACATAACCAACGATTCCGCACATGGACGCAGCGTACGACCCCCGGGGCGGCGGGCCGACCACCGGCCACGCCCAGGCCCTCGCATGCCGTGCATAATGCGCACGAGCGGCTGGGGGGCCGCCCTTTTACTTTCACTTCCCGGGGGGGAATCGTGCGCCGTATCACCATGCCGTCCGTCGCCGTGCTGCTCTTAGCGCTCGGCACCGGCTGTTCATCGGCTTCGAGCGAGAAGGCCCGCGTCGCGGAGGAACCGGGTGGAAAGGCCGGAGCGAAAGCGTCCGCAACCAAAGGCACGGACGGCAGACCCGTCGACATCGTCCGCGCCGCGGTAGCGAAGGCCCGTGCCACCAGCGTCCGCGTCGACGAGAAGATCGTGCTCAGCGACGGGACGCGCACCTACACGCTGTCCATCGCGGGCCCCTTCGACATGGCCCGGGACAAAGGTAGGCTGTCCGTCGACTTCCCGGGCGGGGCCGTCGACCACATCGACGAGATCTTCAGTCGCGGCCGGATCTATCTCACCCCGATGCAACCCGCCGTCCCGAAGGGCGCCTGGGCGTCCATCGCCCGGGACAAGGCCGAGGCCCACTCGCTGCTGCGCGCACCGGCCAACGACCCCGAGCATGTGTTGCGCCAGATCTCCGCGATGCGCAAGGTGACGCGCTTTGGCACGGAGACCGTCGGCGGCCTCCCGGCCACCCGGTACCGGGGCTCGCTCGACACCGCCACCCTGTCGCTGGGGCTGGCTGCGAAGGCCCGCCGGAGCCTCGCCGAGGTGCACGAGATGATCCAAACCGACCTCCCGGTGTTCACGGACGCCTGGGTGGACCGTGCGGGGCGGATCGTCCGGGTCAGGCTCACCTACCGCTCCCAGACGAAGTCCGCCGAGGTGACGATGACGCTGGCCTCCTTCGGGCAGCCAGTGAAGGCCATCGCGCCGGACGACTCCCTGACGGTGCCCGTGAAGTCGGTGGGCGGGGCCCTGCCGGGGTGACCGGCAGCATGGCCGGCGGGGGTCGGCGGGGTGACCGACCCCACGCCTCAACCCCGCGCACTCGGCCGGTCCCTGCCATGACAATGAGAGGGTGATCACGTCAACCGCGCGCGCGGCGCGCACCGTGCGCGGCCCGCAGCGGCGGAGCGGCGAGGCGACCCCGTATGTGGATCTGTCCCGCGCCGAGTGGAGCGCGCTGCGGGACAAGACCCCGCTGCCGCTGAGCGCCGAGGAGGTGGAGAAGCTGCGCGGGCTGGGTGACGTCATCGACCTCGAAGAGGTGCGGGACGTCTATCTGCCGCTGTCCCGGCTGCTCAACCTCTATGTGGCCGCCACCGGCAATCTGCGCGGCGCGCTCAACACCTTCCTCGGCGACACCAAGCACGGCAACGGCGCCCAGCCCGGTACGCCCTTCGTCATCGGCGTGGCGGGCAGCGTCGCGGTCGGCAAGTCGACCACCGCCCGGCTGCTCCAGGCGCTGCTGGCCCGCTGGCCAGAGCATCCGCGGGTGGAGCTGATCACCACGGACGGCTTTCTGTACCCCAACGCCGAGCTGCGGCGCCGCGGGCTGATGTCCCGTAAGGGGTTCCCCGAGAGCTACGACCGCAGGGCGCTGACCCGTTTCGTCGCCGATGTGAAGGCGGGCCGGGCGGAGGTGTCGGCGCCGGTCTACTCGCACCTGATCTACGACATCGTGCCGGACGAGCGGCTGACCGTGCACCGCCCCGACATCCTGATCGTCGAGGGGCTCAATGTGCTGCAGCCCGCGCTGCCGGGGAACGACGGGCTGACCCGGGTGGGTCTCGCGGACTTCTTCGACTTCAGCGTGTACGTCGACGCCAGGACCGAGGACATCGAGCGCTGGTACCTGGGCCGCTTCCGGAAGCTGCGGGAGACGGCCTTCCAGGACCCCTCCTCGTACTTCCGCAAGTACACCCAGGTCTCCGAGGAGGAGGCGCTGGACTACGGCCGGATGATCTGGCGCACCATCAACAAGCCCAATCTGAAGCAGAACGTCCAGCCCACGCGGGGCCGGGCGACGCTGGTGCTGCGCAAGGGGCCGGACCACAAGGTCCAGCGGCTGTCCCTGCGCAAGCTGTGAGGAGCGTACGCACGCCATGCTGCACTTGAGGTTGATCGTCCCCGCTGACCGTACCGAGGCGGTGGTGCGCAGCATCGAGAAGACGGTCGGCACCACCCATCTGGTGGTGCTGCCGGGCGCCGCCCGCGACCCCGCGGGGGACGTCGTCATGTGCGACGTGGCGCGCGAGGCCGGGGACGGCCTGCTCGGAGAGCTGCGCGAGCTGGGTCTTGACGAGGCCGGGTCCATCGCGGTGGAGAACATCGACCTCTCGCTGTCCAAGCGCGCCGACAAGGCGGAGGAGGAGGCGCCCGGCGAGGGGGCGGACGCGGTCCTGTGGGAGCAGCTGGCGGACGCCACCCATGAGGAGTCCACGCTCTCGGCGACCTATCTCGCCTTCCTCGTCATCGCGACGATGATCGCGGCATGCGGTGTGGTGCTGGACAACGCGATCCTGATCGTCGGCGCGATGGCGGTGGGCCCGGAGTTCGGGCCGCTGGCGGGGCTGTGCACCGCGCTGGTGCGGCGCGCGCCGCGGCTGGCCGCGCGCTCGGCGATCGCGCTGCTGGTCGGGTTCGCCGCGGCGATGGCGCTGACCACCGGCTTCAGCATCGCGATGGACGCGGTGGGGCTCTTCGGCAGGGACATGCTGGAGCGTGCCCGGCCGAACACGGACTTCATCTGGAAGCCGGACATGTTCTCGTTCGTGGTCGCCGTGCTCGCGGGGATCGCGGGAACGCTCTCGCTGACGTCGGCGAAGTCCGGTGCGCTGGTGGGGGTGGCGATCTCGGTGACGACGGTGCCGGCGGCGGCCAACGCGGCGGTGGCGCTGGGGTATGGGGAGATCGAGCAGATGTGGGGCTCTACGGAGCAGTTGCTGCTGAATCTGGTGGGGATTGTGGTGGCGGGGACGCTGACGTTGGGGGTGCAGAAGGTTTTGTGGGGGCGCCGGGGGTAGCTTCCCCCACCCCGCCCCGTCCCCCGTCCCCCGCCCCTACCCGTCCCGCCCCTACCCGCAGCATCGATATGCGGGAAAGGGCGGGGAGGGGAAGGAGCCGCTAGCCCAGGGCCGACTTCACCGCGTCCGCCAGGCGCCCGGCGACCGAGCGGGCCTGTTCGATGTCGGCCGCCTCGACCATGACCCGCACCAGCGGCTCCGTGCCCGAGGGGCGGAGAAGTACTCGGCCGGTCTCGCCCAGCTCGCGCTCCGCCTCGGAGACGGCCGCGGCCAGGTCGGCGCTGGAGGCGACGCGGGACTTGTCCACGTCGGGGACGTTGACCAGGACCTGGGGCAGTCGCTCCATGACGGCCGCGAGATCGGCCAGGGTGCGGCCGGTCGCGGCGACGCGGGCCGCCAGCAGCAGACCGGTGAGCGTGCCGTCACCGGTCGTGGCGTGGTCGAGGACGATCACATGGCCGGACTGCTCGCCGCCCAGCGCGTAGCCGCGGGTCTTCATCTCCTCCAGCACATAGCGGTCCCCGACCGCCGTCTGGACCAGCTCGACGCCCTCGCGCTTCATGGCCAGCTTGAAGCCGAGGTTGGACATCACGGTGCCGACCACCGCGTCCCCCCGCAGCTCGCCCGCCTCGCGCATGGCCAGGGCCAGGACGGCGAGGATCTGGTCGCCGTCGACCTCGCGGCCGGTCGCGTCCACCGCGAGACAGCGGTCGGCGTCCCCGTCGTGGGCGATGCCGAGGTCGGCGCGGTGCTCCACGACGGCGGCCTGGAGCCGGGCGAGGTGAGTGGAGCCGTAGCCGTCGTTGATGTTGAGGCCGTCCGGGTCGGTGCCGATCGTCACGACCTCGGCCCCGGCCCGCGCGAACGCCTCCGGGGAGACCCGGGCGGCGGCGCCGTGCGCGCCGTCGACGACGACCTTGAGGCCGTCGAGCCGGTTGGGGAGGGCACCGACCAGGTGGGCCACGTAGGCGTCGAAGCCCTCCTCGTAGGGCCGGACCCGGCCCACTCCGGCGCCCGTCGGCCGGTCCCACGGCTCGCCGGAGGCATGCGAGCGGTAGGTGGTCTCGATACGGTCTTCCAGCTCGTCGGCCAGCTTGTGGCCGCCGCGGGCGAAGAACTTGATCCCGTTGTCGGGCATCGGGTTGTGACTCGCGGAGAGCATCACCCCGAGGTCCGCGTCCAGCGCCCCGGTCAGATGCGCGACGGCCGGCGTGGGCAGCACGCCGACCCGCAGGACGTCCACTCCGGCGCTGGCCAGCCCCGCCACCACGGCCGCCTCCAGGAACTCCCCGGACGCTCGCGGATCCCGCCCGACCACCGCCACCGGCCGATGACCCTCGAAGGTTCCCGCCTCGGCGAGCACATGCGCCGCCGCTACCGACAGGCCGAGCGCCATCTCAGCCGTCAGATCGGCGTTCGCGACGCCGCGCACACCATCCGTACCGAAGAGTCGTCCCACTGGTGTCCTCCGAAGTTACGAGCTGGGGGCAGAAGCTTGCTTGTAGGTATACGCCCCCTGGTGGCGATAGCCGAACGCCCCGGGGGCACAGGTGGTGCCGCCGGGGCGTTCGGGTGAAGCAGCGGTGCCGCGATGGGCGTCAGCGCTTGCTGTACTGAGGCGCCTTGCGGGCCTTCTTCAGACCGGCCTTCTTACGCTCGGTGGCGCGGTCGTCACGGGTCAGGAAGCCGGCCTTCTTGAGGGGGGCGCGGTTGTTGTCCACGTCCGCCTCGTTCAGCGCGCGGGCGATGCCCAGACGGAGCGCACCGGCCTGGCCGGACACGCCGCCGCCCGCGATGCGGGCGATCACGTCGTAGCGGTCGTCCAGCTCGAGCACCTTGAAGGGCTCGTTGACTTCCTGCTGGTGAACCTTGTTGGGGAAGTACTCCTCGAGAGTACGACCGTTGATCTTCCACTGCCCGCTGCCCGGCACGATGCGGACGCGCGCCACGGCGTTCTTGCGTCGCCCGGTGCCGGCGGCCGGCTGCGGGTCACCGAAGCGGGAAGCGAGCGACTCGGAGGTGTACTCCGACTCGACCGTCTCAACGCTCTCGGTGGTGTACTCCTCGACATCGAGGGGGGTCTCGGCGGTGGTCTCGGCCACGATGCTCCTCAGATTCTTTTCGTCGTAAGGGGTGGCCGGGACTACTGCGCGACCTGGGTGATCTCGAACGGGACCGGCTGCTGAGCGGTGTGCGGGTGCTGGTCACCCGAGTACACCTTCAGCTTCGAGAGCATCTGACGGCCCAGGGTGTTCTTGGGGAGCATGCCCTTGATGGCCTTCTCGACGGCCTTCTCCGGGTTCTTCTCCAGCAGCTCGTCGTAGCGGATGGAGCGCAGACCACCCGGGTAGCCGGAGTGGCGGTACGCCATCTTCTGGGTCCGCTTGTTACCGGAGAGGTGCACCTTGTCGGCGTTGATGATGATGACGAAGTCACCAGTGTCGACATGCGGCGCGTACACCGGCTTGTGCTTGCCCCGCAAGAGGGTGGCGGCCTGAGTGGCCAGACGGCCGAGAACAACGTCGGTGGCGTCGATGACGTGCCACTGACGCTGGACGTCGCCGGGCTTGGGGCTGAACGTACGCACGGTCGTAGCCTTCGCTTCTTCAGTGAGTGGGGTCTCCCCGGATCCGCTAGGACCGAGGGGACGGGTCCGGACAAGGCCACCCGGACGATCACGACAGCCTTGGCCGCACCTCGGTGACGCATCCGAGTGCCTGCCGCTGGTCATCGGCCCGGTGGACCGGCGTAACGGCCTCTCACGTGAGAACGAGCAAGCCAATACGCATAACGAACTGGCAGAATACCGGCCCGCCCCACCGCGGGTCAAAACGCCCCCACCTCACCGCGCACCCGCCCGCGGCCCGCACCGGGCCGGACCACCGGCCGGGCCCGCGCCCCGCCGACGGCTCCCCGGCGTCACCCGGCCGGTCTAAGATGCGCGCCATGAGCTTTGGGCAAGGGGGGCCTTACGGGCCCGGGGGATCTCAGCCGCCTCAGCCGTCGACACCGGACTGGGCGGCGCTCGCCGACCAGTCCGCAGCGCGCAACCGGCGGCGCAGGCTGCTCTTCATCGGCGGCGGGGTGCTGGCCACCGCCGCCGTCGCCGCGATCGTCGCCACCGCCGTGGTCAGCAGCGGCCACAAGGACAAGAGCGGCGGTGACGCGGCCGGCGGGCTGCCCACCCCCCAGGACCTCCCCAGCGAGTCGGCGACGCCCGAGCCCACCTTCTCCGATGTCGCCCCGCCCGCGCCGCCGAAGCCGCTGGACATCATCTCCAGCGCGCGGCGGGACAAGGCGCCGCTGTCCGCGGCCACCCTCTTCCCGGAGAAGCGCGCCGCGAAGGACGACCGCTCGTACACCAAGGCGGCGTCCGCCTCCACGACGAGCTGCGCCGCCGCCACCCAGGGGGCGCTCGGCTCGGTCCTGACGAACAACGGCTGCCGCAAGCTGCTGCGGGCCACCTTCTCCCGGGACGGCGTCGCGGTGACGGTCGGCGTCGCCGTCTTCGACGGCAAGGCGGCGGCCGAGAAGGCCAAGGACCAGTACAAGCCCAATATCGCCTCGCTGACGGGCGGGGGCGTGCCGGCCTTCTGCCGCCGGACCGCCTGCCAGAGCTCGGCGAACGCGATCGGGCGGTACGCCTACTTCACGATCTCCGGCTATACGTCGGGCAAGGCGGTCACGGCGTCGGACACCGCGGCCCTCCAGGCCGGGCGCGATGTGGCCGACTACACCTTCCGCCGCATCCTGGCCCGCGGCAGCGCCCAGGCATCGGCGGAGGCGGCCGCGACGTCCGCCAACTGAGCCGCCGGCGCCAACCGAACCGCCGGCTGAGACGTCACCGCCGACTGAGACGCCGGTCCCGCCGGGCGGCGCCCGCCGGGGAGATCGGGGATCCGCTACGACGCGGCGCCCCGCGCGGCCTTCTCCACCTTCGCCACCTGGGCGTCCACCAGCGCGGCCGGGACCTCGGACTTCGTGGGGTCCGAGATGTTCGTCCCGAAGAACACCATCAGCTGCGGCCCGGACCGCACCACCGTGAACTTGATGACGGCCTTGTTCTCGCTCGCGTCATGCAGGCTGAAGGCCAGCGCCTCGTCCCCCGCCTTCGGCGCCTCGAGCTGCTCCACCTTCTTGACGTCCGACTTCTCCCCGGAGCCGTCCTTCGCCGCGAACCCGCCCTGGCAGGCGGTCGCCGCCCCGCGCAGGTCCTTGATCGTCTGCTCGGCGTCGCCCGGCCCGTAGGAGGAGACCCGGATCAGGCCGATGCCGCCGATCTTCGCCTTGGAGAGGTCGGTGGCGTAGGAGCGGTGGACGCTGGCCTTGGGCGCCGGGTCGTACTGGGACCCCATCAGCGCGGCCAGCGGCTGGCATTCGGCCTTCCCCGACTTGGCCGACCCGCCCTCGCTGATCTCCTTGTCGGTCATCTTCTGGATTTCGAAACCCTTGAGCTCACCGCTCGCCAGGGTGGCCCGCTCCAGGGCGGACGCGGACAGCGCCTTCGCGGCCGGGGCGGTGCTCGCGGGCTTGTCGTCCTGCTTGGCGCCGTCGGACTTGCCGTCGCCGGAGTCGCTGCCGCATCCGGTCATCAGCCCCAGCGCCGCCACCGCCACGATGGCCGCGCCCATGGTCCGCTTCGCACCGGACTCGTTCATTTCTCTGTCCACCCCTGGTCGATATCGGGCCCGTACGGCCACCGCACGGACACCCCGCAGACTCCCAGAACACCAGGAGGGTTGTACTCCCTTTCCCGAATGTGGTGGATCCCATATCACCATGCGCATAAGCAACCTTCGGGGCCCAGACCAGTCTTACGGACCGATCGGTCCTTTCTGGCTCCATACCGGCATCACACCGACCTCAAATCGGCCCAATGCGGCCCGGTTCGGAACCAGCACCCAGCACGGCCTCGGAGGGGAGGGCACGCCGCGGCGGATCGGCTGCGCCGGGCGTACATCACCGTGAAGATTTCTTTCCTGCTCCACAACGCCTATGGCATCGGTGGCACCATCCGGTCGACCTTCAATGTGGCCGGGGCGCTCGCCGCTCACCACACCGTGGAGATCGTCTCTCTGATCCGCACCATCGACGCCCCGAACCTCCCCCTCCACCCCGCCGTACGGCTCAGACCCCTGATCGACCAGCGACCCCACGAGGACGGAGCCCGGGCCAACGACCTCGGCCATCCGCTGCTGTCGCGGCCCAGCGCCCATATCCCGGACGCCGAGGCCAGGGGCACCACCAACTTCAACGCCCTCACCGATGAACGCGTCGCCGGCTACCTCGACCGCACCGACGCCGATGTCGTCATCGCCACCCGCCCCGGTCTGGTGATCTACCTCGCCGCGCTCGGCCGCACCGGCCGCTTTCTGCGGATCGGCCAGGAGCACCGCCTCTACGGCACCCATCGCGCCGAGATCCGCGCCGCCTGCGACGCCGCCATACCCCATCTCGACGCGTACACCTCGGTCTCCGAGGCCGACGCGGCCACCCACCGGGCCCATCTGCCCGGTATCACCACCCGGCTGACCGCCCTGCCCAACGGGGTGCCCGCCACCGGGATCGAGCCCTCCGACGGCCGCGCCAAACTGGTCGTGGCCGCGGGCCGGCTGATCCCGGTCAAGCGCTACGACCTGCTGGTGGCCGCCTGGGAGACGGTCGCCGCCAAACACCCCGACTGGCGGTTGCGCATCTACGGCCGCGGCCCCCAACTCCCCGCGCTGCGCCGCCAGATCGACGGGCTCGGGCTGGCCGGCCAGATCACCCTGATGGGCGCCCACTCCCCCATCGAGACCGAATGGGCCAAGGGCGCGATCGCCGCCGTCACCTCCCGCGAGGAGTCCTTCGGCATGACGATCGTCGAGGCGATGCACTGCGGGGTGCCCGTGGTCGCCACCGACTGCCCGCACGGGCCGGGCGAGATCATCACCGACGGCCGGGACGGGCTGCTGGTGCCGCCCGGTGACGCCGACGGGATCGCCAAGGGGCTGCTGACCCTGATCGAGGACGGCGAACTGCGCCGCTCGATGGGCGAGGCGGCCCGTATCTCGGCCCGGCGGTACGCCCCCGAGCGCGTGGCGGCCGCCTACGAGCGGCTCATCGAGGAACTCCACACCGCCCGCGGCACCGAGGCCCCGGCCCACCGGCGCCGTACGATCGCGCCCCTGCGGGCCCGGGCGGCCGGGACGCCGCTGACCGTCACCCTCAAGGGCGCGGTCAAGCAGCTCGTCCGCAGGCCGCTGCGGCCCGTCGCGTCCTGCCGGGTCACCGCCGAGGGAAATCTGTCGGTGCTGGTGGAGCCCGCCGAGGTGCGCGGCGGCGAACTCGAACTGACCGTCACCCGCCGGAAGAGCGACGAGCCTCCGCTCCGCGTTCCGCTGCTGCCCCCGGCGAGCATCGCGCCGTCCGCGCCCTGGACGGCCACGCTCGACCGCGCGACGCTCGATCTCGCCGAGGGCCGCTGGGATCTGCATGTGGTCCGCCGCTCCGACGGCGTCCGCCGCCGGGTCGGCTGCCGCTTCGCCGAGGGGCGCGGGCTGTTGGATCTGGAGCCGCTGCCCGGCTCGCCCGTCGCCTGGTGGATCCCCTACTCCACGGTCGACGGCTATCTCGCGCTGCGCGCCTGGCGGCGCCCGGTCCATGCCGAGGCCCGGGTGATCCGCATGGACGCCGAGGGACTCGCCGTCGAAGGCGCCCTGTACGGGGCGCGCTTCGGGCCCGACGCCGCGCCGACAGCGGTGGCCACCCCGTCCCGCGGCCCGGCCCGCCCGTTCCTCACCGGCGTCACGGCGCTGGACGGCGGCCGGTTCCGCTTCACCGTCCCGTACGAGCGGATCCAGCGGGCCCGTACGGACGACGAGGGCGTCGCGGCCTGGACCCTGACGCTCCATAAGTCCGCCGGATCCGAGACCGCGATCCCGATCGGCCGCATCGTGGGCGACATTGTGGACCGCGACAAAACGGACCTCTTCCCGGTCACCCACGGTGTCCGACCCCACCTCACCCGCACCGGCGACCTCACCATCATCTGCCCCATCACGGACAATTGAGAGACATGAGCCATCGGTGCGGTGTTTGCCGCGGAGATCACCGGTAACACTCGGTGATACCAGCCTCGAGCGAGGAAAACTCTGCGGAAGGCACAGCGATGTCAACAGTCACGCTCATCATCCTGGTGGCGGCCCTGGCCGCCATGGCCGGCCTTGTGATCGCCCCCTCGGTCCGGCAGGGCCGCAAGGGCGAACTGCCGGTCCGAAGCCTGCCCTCGGAAGCCAGGGAGCAGTACGCGGCGCGGTGGGCGGGCCTGCAGGAGCGATTCGTGGACTCTCCCGGGTGGGCGCTGCGCGAAGCCGACCGGCTGCTGGGCGCCTTGGCCGTCGACCGCGGCTATCCGGCCGAGTCCGACGACAAGCGGATGGACGCGCTGTCCATCCGTCACCCCGGGGAGATCGACGGCTACCGCCGACTGCACGCCATGGCGGCGCAGGTACCCGAAAGCGAGGCCGCCCAGGCCGCCGACGCCACCACCGAGCGGATGCGGGAGGCACTGGTCGCGGCGCGGCCCCTGTTCGAGCAACTCGTGCGCGCACAGCCGCACGACGAGCGCCCGCTCCCGCCCCCGGTCCCCCGTCAGCGGGATCTTCAGCAGGGCCGTATCCCGCGGCAGCGCCTCGGCCCGGCCGCCGATCACTGACCGGTGAGCCGCACCGCCAGCGCGAGGGTGTCATCCGGATGCAGGATCACCGTGTGCATATCCTCCGCGATGGCGCCGGGCACCTCCTCGATCGGGCTCTGCAGATGCTTGTGCGCGGCCTCGATCAGGCGCCTCTCGCCCTCGATCGGGTCCCGGCGGCTCTCGGTGAGCCCGTCGGTGTAGAGCAGGAGGAGGTCCCCGGGGGCCAGCCGCTCGGTCAGCGGTGTCTCGCTCCCGGGCAGCGGAAAGCCGATCCCACGCCCCCGGGCCTCCAGATAGCGGGCCGTTCCGTCGCGGCGCAGCAGCAGCGCGGGCGGATGGCTCCCGTTGGCCAGCCACAGCTCACCGGTGACCGGATCGATCCGGGCGAGCAGCACGGTGGCCATCACGGCCCGGTCGAAGGGGTGCAGGATCTCGTCGGTGCGGGCCACGATCGACTGGAGGCGGTGGCCCTCCAGGGCCAGGGTGCGCACCGCGTGGGTGACGTTGAGCGCGCTGCGCGTACTGGTCACCCCATGGCCCAGCGCGTCCACGATGGTGATGTGGACGGTGCCGTCGGGCAGCACGAACCAGTCGTACAGATCCCCACCGGTCGGCGCGTCGGTGCCGGCCGGCTCGTAGTGCACGGCGAGTTCGAGACCGTCGGCCTTGATGAGCGGCGGGCGCAGCGCGTCCTCCAGCTCCCGCAGGGTCTGGCCGTGCGCGGTGCGCAACTGCTTGTCCCGCTCGTCGAGCTGGACGTAGAGCGCGAGCACCCCGCTGTTGGTCTCCTCGAGTTCGTCCTTGAGGCGGCGGTGCTCGGCGGTGAGCGCGTCGGCGGCGGCCAGCACGGCGCGCAACTCCTCTGCGGCCAGGGCCTCGTCGCCGGGCGCCTCCTCGGCGGCGTCCACCGGCGGGCCCGCCGGGAGGCGCCAGACCACCTCGTCCTCGGTCACCGCGTCGGGGGCCATCGGCAGATCCGCCACCGACGGGTCCGTATCGCCCGGCGTCCGCAGCACCACCGTGAGCAGCCCGGCGTCCAGGTCGTACGCCCACTCAAGGCCCGCCTGTCGCCCGGCGCGCAGCGCCGCCCCGGCGGCCTCGGCGGCGGACAGCACAAGGCGCCCCCGGACCTCCGGGTCCAGGGCGTGCTCCCGGGCCAGCGCCCGAACGGCCCGGCTGAGCCCGGCCGTCGTGGCGCAGGTGAGGTTCCTCGTCGTCATGGAAGCCTTAAGGGTGACCTGGCCGCGAGCACCGTGGCGTCGTCGCGGACGCGGCGATGGCCATGGGCGAGTGCGGCGGACAGCAGGGACGGCGGAAGACGGAGCACGGAAGGGGGCGGGTCCAGCGCCCAGCGGGCGTCTATACCGTCGCTGTGCAGCACCGCCGTGGCGCCCTGGGACAGCGGGAAGCCGTGGACGCGCGGGGCGGGCATGCCCCAGCCGACGATCCCGGGCTGTCCGGTCAGCCGGTGCTCGACCCCGCGCGGGGTCAGGGCGAGGGCGCGGATGTTGCCGATGCCGCAGTAGTCGGCGCGGTCGTGGTGCAGCCGCAGCAGCCCCACGGCGGCCCCGCGGGTGTGCCGCAGGGCCCGGTTCATCCGGGTGACCACCTCCGGCAGCGGCCGGTCGGGGTCGGTGTGGAAGGTCCGCAGCGCCGCCTGGGCCGCCTCCTCGGCCGCGCGGCCGTGGCCCAGGCCGTCGAGGACGACCGCGGTGCGGGCGGCGTCCGTGTCGACGATCCCGCGGGCGTCGCCGCAGCCCTCCTCCCCTTCGGCGGGCAGACAGATCGCGCCCACCCCCTGCCACTCCGGCCGCTGCTCGCCGGTCGCGGTGAGGCGGGCGCAGGCCCAGGTGCCCGCGTCGGTGCCATCCGCGCTGCGCATGGTGAAGTGGGTCGCCATCCTCTTGACGGCGCCGAGCCCGACCCCCAGCGTTCCGGAGGTGGTGTAGCCGTCGGCCAGACAGCGCTCGGGGTCGTGCATACCGGGGCCGCGGTCGGCGGCGGTGATCTCCACCCCGTGACCCAGCGGCAGCGGCTGGACGTAGAGCGTGCCGTCGCTGGCGTGCTTGTCCAGGTTGGTCGCCAGCTCCGAGGCGATCACCGCCGCCTGATCGGGCAGCGCCCCCGGGAGCTCGCACTCCCGGGCCACCGCACGCGCCGTCTCGGCGGCCAGATGCACGGCGCTGTGGTGGTCGATGCGCACCTGGGCGGTGGGCACCGTGAACGTGCGGGTCACCGGACCGCCCAGCGGGTGACCACCACGACGGTGCCCTCGCCCGGGCCGGTGCGCACGGTGAACTCGTCCATCAGCCGCCGGGCGCCGCCCAGCCCGTGGCCCAGGCCCGAGCCGGTGGTGAAGCCGTCGGTGAGCGCCGCGTCGAGGTCCGCGATGCCCGGCCCCTCGTCCTTGACGGTCAGCCGCAGCCCCCGCCGTCCGGAGGGCTCGCGCGGATAGTCGAGGGTGACGGTGCCGCCGCCCCCGTGGACATAGGCGTTACGGGCCAGCTCGCTGGCGGCCGTGACCACGCGGGTCTGGTCCACCAGGCCGAAGCCCACCTCGACGGTGGCCGCACGCACCGCATGGCGGACCGTCAACAGGTCCTCCTCCGTGCGCACCGGATAGGTGGCCGACGCGGGCGGGCGCCGGCTCTCCGCCCGCGCGGGCCGCTTGGGCCCGTGGGAGGCGAGGGTGGATTCACCGGGCAGTGCCACGTCGGGCCCCTTCCAGGGGCTGCTGGGCCTGACGCCACCCCAGCGCGGCCAACCCCTGCTCCGGATTGAGTGCGGTCTCCACACCGACCAGTTCGATCCCCAGCTCGACCAGGGTGATCGCCACCGGCGGTCGCATCCCGGCCACGATCACCCGGGCACCCAGCAGCCGGGCCACCGTGGTCAGCTCCATCAGCGTCCGGGCCACGAAGGAGTCGATGACCTCCAGCCGGGAGATGTCGATGAGCACCCCACGGGCGCCCTCGGCCGAGATCCGCTCGGTGAGCTCCTCGGTGAAGGCGATGGCGGTCCGATCGTCGAGCTCATTGAGCAGCCCCGTGACCAGGACATCTCCCAGTCGCAGAATCGGAACGCCGGGCGAGCGATGACCGTTCACCGACCATCTCCTTCGTCACCGTCGGGACCGGGCCCGTCGATCATCTTGATCGCGGCGGCCAGCGCGTCGGCCAGCGTCGCCCGCGTGAGGATGGTGGACAGATCGATGCCGAGCTGGGCGATGGTCTGGGCGATCGAGGGGCGGACCCCGCTGATCACGCAGTCCGCGCCCATGAGCCGCACGGCGTTCACGGTCTGCATCAGATGCTGGGCGACGGCGGTGTCCACCGTCGGCACACCCGTGATGTCGATGATCGCGACCAGCGCCTCATGATCCTGGATGGCCTGGAGCAGATTCTCCATCACCACCTGGGTCCGGGCGGTGTCCAGCGTGCCGATCAGCGGCACCGCCAGCACCTGCCGCCACAGCCGCACCACCGGTGTCGACAGCTCCATCAACTGCTGGCTCTGCCGGCGGATGATCTCCTCCCGGCCCTCCACATACGTCTCGAAGGACAGCGCCCCGGCCACATCCAGCAGCCGGTTCATGAAAACGGCCGAGGCGAACAGCTCCTCGGCGTCCCGGGTGTCCCGCTGCACCGCCTTGAGCAGCGCCTCCTTGAGCGCGAGCACCGCGAGCGAGGTCGCCGTCGGCGTGGCCCCCGCCCGCGCCCGGCGCATCGACAGCCCCACCACGGCCTCGTGCAGCCCCGGGGTGGAGGTCACCACCCGGTCCACCGGCACACCGCTCTGCAGGCCCGGAACCAGCGCCTCGATCAAGGCGTCGGCCTCCTCGCGCAGTTCGGCCTCGCCGATGTCGGTGTCAAGCAGGGCCTGCTCCATCTGCAGCTCGACCCAGCGATCGGCGATTTCCTCGTCGCGCTCCTGAAGAGCCCTGGTCAGGCGCTCTCGTACAGCGGCCTCGCTGGTACTCACGCGGATCCCTTCGCGGTCGGCGACCGTTGTCGGTTGGCAAATTTTATCGATCTTCCGGAGGCCCCGGAAGTCGCATCATGCCGATAGCCCCGCCGCCTTGACCCACTCGCCCAGTCGTCGGCACACGAAGCGCGTGGCGAGTACCCAATGATCGGCCGCCCACACCCGCCGATTTCAGCAGCAGCCGGAACCGATCGCCGTCGCACCCGGCAGGGAGCGCTTGTTGCGGGACTCCCGGTTACGGGCGGCGAGTTGGTCATCGGCCGGATAGCCGACCTCTTCCAGGGTCAGGCCGTGCGGACGGACGACATGGACGGCGGAGTCGCGCACCCCCGCGGAGAGCACCTTGGCCGGCCAGTCCGCGGGGCGGTGGCCGTCCCCGACGAAGAGCAGGGCGCCCACCAGCGAGCGCACCATGTTGTGGCAGAAGGCGTCCGCCCGAACCGTCGCCGTGATGACCCCGTCCGCGCCGCGCACCCAGTCCAGCCGCTGGAGGGTGCGGATGGTGGTGGCACCGTCGCGCTTCTTGCAGTACGCGGCGAAGTCGTGCTCGCCCAGGAGCCGTTCGGAGGCCGCGTTCATGGCATCCACATCCAACGGCCAGTCATGCCACAGCACATGGCCGCGCAACAGCGGATCGACCCCGCCGGGATGGTCGGTGACCCGGTAGGCGTAGCGCCGCCAGATCGCGGAGAAGCGGGCGTTGAACCCGGGCGGGGCCTGCTCGACCTTCCAGACCCGTACGTCATGGGGCAGCCGGCCGGCGAGCCGCCGCAGCAGCCTGTCCCGGTGCTCGGCCCACAGCGCCTCGGGCAGATCCACATGCGCCACCTGGCCACGGGCATGGACCCCAGCGTCGGTGCGGCCCGCGACGGTCAGCTCAAAGGTCTCCGAGGAGCGCGTCACCGTCCGCAGCGCGCTCTCCAGCTCGCCCTGCACGGTGCGCCGCTCGCGCTGCTTGGCCCAGCCCGAGAAGTCCTTGCCGTCGTAACTCAGATCCAGCCGGACCCGTACGAAACCGGGCGCCGCCGCGTCACTCACTGGGTCGTTCCTCTCCATGCGGAACGGGCCCGCTCCCAGATTCTGGGGCGGGCCCGTCCGTGACAACGAAAGCCGTAGCGACGCCTCAGGCGTCCTTCGACTCCTCGGCGGCCGGAGCCTCAGTCGCCTCGGCCTCGGCGGCCGGGGCCTCGGTGGCCTCGTCCTTCTTGAGGTTCGCGGCGGCCGTGTCACCGGCAGCGTCCTTGGCGGTGCGCTTGGTGGCGGCCTCGGCCTCGCCGACCGCCTCCTGCTGCACGGTCAGCGCCTCGACCAGCTCGATGACCGCCATCGGGGCGTTGTCGCCACGACGGTTACCGATCTTGGTGATGCGGGTGTAGCCACCCGGCCGGTTCTCGTAGCGCGGGCCGATCTCGGTGAAGAGGGTGTGCACGACGCTCTTGTCGCGGATGGTCTGCAGCACCAGACGGCGGTTGTGAAGGTCGCCCTTCTTCGCCTTGGTGACCAGCTTCTCCGCGACCGGGCGCAGGCGGCGGGCCTTCGCCTCGGTGGTGGTGATCCGGCCGTGCTCGAACAGCGCGGTGGCGAGGTTCGCCAGCAGGAGCCGCTCGTGCGCAGCGCTGCCGCCCAGACGGGCGCCCTTGGTGGGCTTCGGCATGTGTCTCTCCTAGATGTCTGCACCGGCCGTATGAGGTACCGGTGTCAGTGAACAAAATCCAGCCCGTCCGGCGATCGAGGGCAACGCCTCAGCCACAGCGGACCAGCAGGTCTCTAGTACTGCTCGGTCTCCACGAAACCGGCATCCGCGTCGTCGTCGGCGCCGAAGGCGTCAGCGGCGGCGGTCGGGTCGAATCCGGGCGGGCTGTCCTTGAGCGCCAGGCCCATACCGGCCAGCTTCGCCTTGACCTCGTCGATCGACTTGGCGCCGAAGTTCCGGATGTCGAGCAGGTCCGCCTCGGACCGCGCCACGAGCTCACCCACGGAGTGGATGCCCTCGCGCTTGAGGCAGTTGTACGAGCGGACGGTGAGCTCGAGCTCCTCGATCGGCAGCGCCAGATCGGCGGCCAGGGCGGCGTCCGTCGGGGACGGGCCCATGTCGATGCCCTCGGCGTCCACGTTCAGCTCGCGGGCCAGGCCGAACAGCTCGACCAGGGTCTTACCGGCCGACGCCATGGCGTCACGCGGCCGCATGGCCTGCTTGGTCTCGACGTCGACGATCAGCTTGTCGAAGTCGGTGCGCTGCTCGACTCGGGTCGCCTCGACCTTGTAGGTGACCTTGAGCACCGGCGAGTAGATCGAGTCGACCGGGATCCGGCCGATCTCCTGGCCGACCTGCTTGTTCTGCACGGCGGAGACGTAACCACGGCCACGCTCGACCGTGAGCTCCATCTCCAGCTTGCCCTTGCCGTTCAGCGTGGCCAGGACCAGGTCGGGGTTGTGCACCTCGACACCGGCCGGCGGGGCGATGTCGGCGGCGGTGACCAGACCCGGGCCCTGCTTGCGCAGGTACATCACGACCGGCTCGTCGTGCTCCGAGGAGACGACCAGCTGCTTGATGTTGAGGATCAGGTCGGTGACGTCCTCCTTGACGCCCGGCACGGTGGTGAACTCGTGCAGGACCCCGTCGATCCGGATGCTGGTGACGGCCGCACCGGGGATCGAGGAGAGGAGCGTACGACGCAGGGAGTTTCCGAGGGTGTAGCCGAAGCCCGGCTCCAGCGGCTCGATCACGAACCGGGAGCGGAACTCGTCGACGACCTCTTCGGTCAACGAGGGACGCTGAGCGATCAGCATGGGTTTGCCTCCAGTCTTCGGCGCCCGCTATTTGACGCCGAACCCTTCAATGGTACGGGCGGTACGCGCCAAACGGCTCCGTACCGCCCGTATCGTCCAGCGGTCTACTACTTGGAGTAGAGCTCGACGATCAGCTGCTCCTGCACCTGGGTGTCGATCACCTGGCGCTCGGGCATGGAGTGCACGAGGATCCGCAGCTGCGACGGAATGGCCTCGAGCCACGCCGGCACCGTGCGCTCGCCCGCCTCGGCCTGAGCCACCTGGAAGGGGGTCAGGGTCCGGGACTTCGTGCGGACCTCGATGATGTCGTTCACGGTGACGCGGGCCGACGGAATGTCGGTCTTGCGGCCGTTCACGTTGATGTGGCCGTGGCGGACCAGCTGACGGGCGTGGTCGCGGGACTTGGCGAAGCCGGCCCGGTAGACCACGTTGTCGAGGCGGGTCTCGAGGATGCGAAGCAAGTTCTCGCCGGTCTTGCCGGACTTCTTGTTCGCCTCCGCGTAGTAGCCACGGAACTGCTTCTCAAGGACGCCGTAGATGCGGGTCGCCTTCTGCTTCTCACGGAGCTGCAGCAGGTACTCGCTGTCCTTGGTGCGCCCGCGACCGTGCTCACCCGGGGGTAAGGACGGATCTCGATCGGGCACTTCGCGCTCTCGCACTTGCTCCCCTTGAGGAAGAGCTTCTGCTTCTCCCGACGGCAACGCTTGCAGTCGGCCCCGGTGTAACGCGCCATGTTTCTGTTGTCTCCTACTTCAGCCGGTCAGACACGCCGACGCTTGGGCGGGCGGCATCCGTTGTGCGGAGTCGGAGTGACGTCCTGGATCGAACCCACCTCCAGGCCGGTGGCCTGGAGCGAGCGGATCGCGGTCTCACGGCCGGAGCCCGGACCCTTGACGAACACGTCGACCTTGCGCATGCCGTGCTCCTGCGCGCGGCGGGCGGCCGACTCGGCGGCCATCTGCGCGGCGAACGGAGTGGACTTGCGCGAGCCCTTGAAGCCGACGTGGCCGGCAGAGGCCCAAGAGATCACGTTCCCGGTCGGGTCCGTGATCGAGACGATGGTGTTGTTGAACGTGCTCTTGATGTGAGCGTGCCCGTGGGCGACGTTCTTCTTCTCCTTGCGGCGCACCTTCTTGGCGCCGGCCGTCCTGCTCTTCGGAGGCATTCCTGAAATCTCCCGTGGAGGTGGTCGGTCCTACAGCTCGGACCGCTTGACAGCGTCCGGTGCGGACTACTTCTTGCCCGGCTTCTTCTTACCGGCGATGGCGCGACGCGGGCCCTTGCGGGTGCGGGCGTTGGTGCTGGTGCGCTGGCCGTGGACCGGAAGGCCGCGGCGGTGGCGCAGACCCTGGTAGCAGCCGATCTCGACCTTGCGGCGGATGTCGGCCTGGATCTCGCGACGGAGGTCACCCTCGGTCTTGATGTTGTTGTCCACGTACTCGCGGATCTTGACCAGGTCTTCTTCGCCCAGGTCACGAACGCGGGTGTCCGGGTTCACACCGGTGTTGGCGAGCGTCTGCTGGGCAAGGGTGCGACCGATGCCGAAGACGTAGGTGAGGGCGACCTCGACGCGCTTTTCGCGCGGGAGATCAACGCCTGCGAGGCGTGCCATGAATCTGGCTCCAGATGGTTGTCGGAGGTCTTCCGCAGCACCACTCCCGGGCCACCGTTCGCACGGCTACCGGGTCCCCGGCCTCCGACCGGGGGTGTCGTCCCGCGAGGCGGGAACGGGTGACTGCGTATGTACGCAAAGTTTGACGTCGCGCGAAGATGCTGCGAGTGGTGCAGGATATCCGGCCGGTGTGCGTCAGCCCTGGCGCTGCTTGTGGCGCAGGTTGTCGCAAATGACCATGACCCGGCCGTGGCGGCGGATCACCTTGCACTTGTCGCAGATCTTCTTGACGCTCGGCTTGACCTTCATGGTGTGAGGTTCTCCGGGTCGTGAGATCTACTTGTAGCGGTAGACGATCCGTCCGCGCGTGAGGTCGTACGGAGACAGCTCCACCACGACCCGGTCATCGGGCAAGATGCGGATGTAGTGCATGCGCATCTTGCCGCTGATGTGCGCGAGGACCTTGTGACCGTTCTGAAGCTCCACCTTGAACATCGCGTTCGGCAGAGACTCGATCACGGTGCCCTCGATTTCGATGGCGCCTTGCTTCTTGGCCATGTCCTGCTTTCGGGATCGGCTACCTTGATCGGCTCGCCACATGCGGGAGGGCATGCGTGAGCCGACGTGTCAGTCTACGTCAGGGCATCCCGAAACACGAATCCGGGGCATGATGCCCCGGGATCGAGATCTTTATGCCCACGGAGATCGTCAGGCCAGGGGATCGGGCGCGGCCTCCACGCCCAGCTCGGCCAGCTTGGCCTTGCCGCCGTCGACGGCGGTCAGCACCAGCGGGCCCTCCTCGGTCAGCGCGACCGAGTGCTCCCAGTGGCTGGACCAGGTCCCGTCGTCCGTCTTGACGGTCCAGTCGTCGGACAGCACATGCGTCTTCGCGGTGCCCAGGCTCACCATGGGCTCGATCGCGATGCAGAAGCCGGGGCCCAGCCGCGGGCCCTTGCCGCGCTTCTTCGAGACATAGTTCAGCAGATGCGGGTCCATGTGCATCTGGGTGCCGATGCCATGGCCGCCGTAGTCCTCGATGATCCCGTACTTGCCGGAGGCCGGGCGGGGCTGGCGGCGGATGTAGCCCTCGATCGCCTTGGAGATGTCGATGAGCCGGTGGCCCTTGCGGACCGCCGCGATCCCGGCCCACATCGACTCCTCGGTCACCCGGCTGAGCTCGTACAGCTCCGGGGCGTGACCGGTGCCCACGAAGGCGGTGAAGGCGGCGTCGCCGTGCCAGCCGTCCACGATCGCGCCCGCGTCGATGGAGATGATGTCGCCGTCCTTGAGGACGGTCTCCTGGTCCGGGATGCCGTGCACCACGATGTCGTTCACCGAGGTGCAGATCGTGGCGGGGAAGCCGCCGTAGCCCAGGAAGTTCGACTTGGCGCCGTGGTCGGCGATGACCTTACGGGCGACGTCGTCCAGGTCCTTGGTGGTGGCGCCGGGGACGGCGGCCGCCCGTGTCGCCTCGTGGATGGCGGCGACGACCAGTCCCGCCTCACGCATCTTCGCGATCTGCTCGGGAGTCTTGATCTCCACCATCACTCAGCCTTCCGCGTCCATCGGTTCTGCTCAACAGTACGGCCGCGACACCCCGGGCGGGGCATCGCGGCCGATCAGCTCTGTTCCCTAGGCCGCCTTGGCCGCCAGGGCGTCCATCGCCCGCTGCGTGACCTCGGACACCTTGCCGAGCGCCGAGATCGTCACGACCAGGCCCTTGGCCTTGTAGTAGTCGATGATCGGCTCGGTCTCGCGGTGGTAGACCTCGAGTCGTTTGCGGACCGTCTCCTCGCTGTCGTCCTCGCGCTGGTACAGCTCGCCGCCACAGGCGTCGCACACGCCCGCGGCCTTCGGCGGCTTGTACTCCACGTGGAACGTGTGCGAGCTGTCCTGACGGCAGGTACGACGGCCCGCGATGCGCTTGATCACCTCGGACTCGGGGACCTCCAGGTCCAGCACCGCGTCCAGCGAGACCCCGCGCTCGGCCAGATAGGCATCCAGGGCCTCGGCCTGGACCTGGTTCCTCGGGAACCCGTCCAGCAGGAAGCCCGACTGTGCGTCCGGCTGGTCCAGCCGGTCCTCCGCCATGGCGATGGTGACCTCGTCCGGTACCAGTTGTCCGGCCCGCATGTACTCCTGCGCCTGCTTGCCGAGGGGAGTGCCCTGGCTGATGTTCGCGCGGAACAGGTCGCCTGTGGAGATATGCGGGATCGACAGCTTCTCGGCAAGGTACGCGGCCTGCGTACCCTTGCCGGCTCCCGGAGGCCCGACGAGGACGATTCGCATCAGCGGAGGAACCCTTCGTAGTGTCGCTGCTGAAGCTGGCTCTCGATCTGCTTCACAGTCTCCAGGCCGACACCCACGATGATCAGGATGCTCGTGCCGCCGAACGGGAAGTTCTGATTGGCGTTGAGCGTCACCAGTGCCACCGTGGGCACCAGGGCGATCAAGCCCAGATAGAGCGCACCGGGCCACGTGATGCGGTTCAGCACGTAGCTCAGATACTCCGCGGTGGGACGACCAGCCCGGATACCCGGGATGAACCCACCATACTTCTTCATGTTGTCGGCAACTTCTTCGGGGTTGAAGCTGATGGCGACATAGAAGAATGCGAAGAAGACGATCAGCAGGAAGTACGTGGCGATGTAGATCGGATGGTCGCCCTTGACGAAGTTCTGCGAGATCCAGGTCGCCCAGCCGGCCTTCGAATTGGAGAACTGGACGATCAGCGCCGGAATGTACAGCAGCGATGAGGCGAAGATCACGGGAATCACACCCGCCTGGTTCACCTTCATCGGGATGTAGGTGGACGTACCGCCGTACGAGCGACGGCCGATCATGCGCTTGGCGTATTGCACCGGGATCCGGCGCTGGGCCTGCTCGACGAAGACCACCAGGCCGACCATGGCCAGACCACAGAGGATCACCAGGCCGAACTCCAGCCAGCCCCCATGATCTTGCCCTGCTGCTTGATGCTCCACATCGCGCTCGGGAAACCGGCGGCGATCGAGACGAACATCAGGATCGACATGCCGTTGCCGATGCCGCGGTCGGTGACCAGCTCACCGAGCCACATGATCAGCGCGGTGCCGGCGGTCATCGTGATGACCATCACGGCGGTAGTGAAGATCGAGTCGTCCCGGACGATCTGGCCGCCGACGGGGCAGCTCTGGAAGAGCGAGCCGCTGCGGGCGGTGGCCACCAGGCCGGTGCCCTGCAGAATCGCCAGCGCGATCGTCAGATAGCGGGTGTACTGCGTGATCTTCGACTGCCCGGCCTGACCCTCCTTCTTGAGGGCCTCGAGACGCGGGATCACCACGGTCAGCAGCTGCAGGATGATGCTCGCCGTGATGTACGGCATGATCCCGAGCGCGAAGATGGTGATCTGGAGCAGTGCGCCACCACTGAACATGTTGACCAGGCCGAACAGCCCCTGCTGGCCCTTGGCGAGGTCCATGCACGTCTGGACGTTCTTGTAGTCGATGCCCGGGATCGGGATATGTTGCCCGAGCCTGAAGAGCACGATGATGCCCAGCGTGAACAGCAGCTTCTTGCGCAGGTCGGGCGTCTTGAACGCCCGGGCGAACGCGGTGAGCACGGTGCCTCCTGCGCCCCCGCGTGCGTGCGCGAGAGGTGACGGTCTTGAGGATCGACGAATACTTATCAGCCAGGACCCGCGCGGAGGCGTACCGCGCGGAAGGTAACAACGCACGCCACCTTACCGGCGACCTGGCCCCGCTTGGAACGACCAACCGGGGATGCCCCGTATCTGGAGCATCCCCGGTCGGGTGTGCACCGTGCTCAGACGAGCTCGGTGACGGTGCCACCGGCAGCGGTGATCTTCTCCTTGGCGGAGCCGGAGACGGCGTCGACCGTCACCTGGAGCGCCACGGAGACCTCACCGGAGCCCAGCACCTTGACGAGCTGGTTCTTGCGCACCGCACCCTTGGCGACCAGATCGGCCACCGTGACCTCGCCACCCTGCGGGTAGAGCGCGGCCAGCTTGTCCAGGTTCACGACCTGGTACTCGGTGCGGAACGGGTTCTTGAAGCCCTTGAGCTTCGGGAGCCGCATGTGGAGGGGCATCTGCCCACCCTCGAAGCGCTCCGGAACCTGGTAGCGGGCCTTGGTGCCCTTGGTGCCACGACCAGCGGTCTTACCCTTGGACGCCTCACCACGACCGACACGGGTCTTGGCGGTCTTGGCGCCCGGGGCGGGCCGGAGGTTGTGGACCTTCAGCGGGTTGTTCTCCGCCATCTCAGTCGACCTCCTCGACCGTCACGAGATGCCGCACGGTGGTCGCCATGCCGCGGAACTCGGGGCGGTCCTCCTTGACAACCACGTCGCCGAGCTTCTTCAGCCCGAGCGAACGCAGGGTGTCGCGGTGGTTCTGCTTGCTGCCGATGTAGGACTTCGTCTGCGTGATCTTCAGGCGGGCCATGCTCACACACCCACCCCGGCACGCGCCCGCAGCAGAGCGGCGGGGGCGACGTCCTCCAGCGGCAGACCACGGCGGGCGGCGATCTCCTCGGGGCGCTGAAGGCCCTGCAGAGCGGCCACCGTGGCGTGCACGATGTTGATCGGGTTCGACGAACCGAGCGACTTGCTGAGCACGTCGTGGATGCCCGCGCACTCCAGCACGGCGCGCACCGGGCCACCGGCGATCACACCGGTACCGGGGGACGCCGGCTTCAGCAGCACGACACCCGCGGCCTCCTCACCCTGGATCGGGTGCGGGATGGTGCCGGCGATCCGGGGGACCTTGAAGAAGTGCTTCTTGGCCTCCTCCACGCCCTTGGCGATCGCGGCCGGCACCTCCTTGGCCTTGCCGTAACCGACACCCACGGTGCCGTCACCGTCGCCCACCACGACCAGCGCGGTGAAGCTGAAGCGACGACCACCCTTCACAACCTTGGCGACGCGGTTGATCGCGACAACACGCTCGACGTAAGCGGTCTTCTCGGCGGCAGCGCCACCGTCCCGCCGGTCCTTCCGGTCCCGCCGCTCGCCGCCACCGGCGCCGCCACCGCGGCGCTGGGGTCCAGCCATTGGATTTACCTCTCTCGTTTCCGCTTTGCGTTGGAACCGGGGCTCAGAACTTCAGCCCGGCCTCGCGGGCGGCGTCCGCCAGAGCGGCAATCCGCCCGGCGTACTTGTTGCCACCACGGTCGAACACGACGGCCTCGATGCCCGCGGCCTTCGCCCGCTCGGCCACCAGCGCGCCGACCTGCTGCGCCTGGGCGCTCTTGTCGCCCTCGGCCGCCCGGATGGCGCTGTCCAGCGTCGACGCCGAGGCCAGCGTGTGGCCCGCGATGTCGTCGATGACCTGCGCCACCATGTGACGGTTGGACCGCGTCACCACGAGGCGAGGACGGACCGGCGTGCCGGAGACCCGCTTGCGGACGCGGATGTGACGCCGCTTGACGGCAGCCGCCTTACGGGCGTTGCCCTTGGCGATCTTCACACCGTATGCCATGGCTTACTTACCAGCCTTTCCGACCTTGCGGCGGATGACCTCGCCCGCGTACTTCACGCCCTTGGCCTTGTAGGGGTCGGGCTTGCGCAGCTTGCGGATGTTCGCGGCGACCTCGCCGACCTTCTGCTTGTCGATGCCCTCGACGCTCAGCTTGGTCGGGGACTCCACCTTGAAGGTGATGCCCTCGGGGGCCTCGACCACGATCGGGTGGCTGTAGCCCAGGGCGAACTCCAGGTTGGAGCCCTTGGCCTGGACGCGGTAACCCACACCGCTGATCTCGAGCGCCTTGCTGTAGCCCTGGGTCACGCCGGTGATCATGTTCGCCACCAGCGTGCGGGACAGGCCGTGCAGGGCCTTGTTCTGACGCTCGTCGTTGGGGCGGGTGACAACGAGCGTGTTGTCCTCACCCTTGGCGACATCGATCGGCGCGGCGACGGTGTGCGAGAGAGAACCCTTGGGGCCCTTCACGGCGACCGTGCGGCCATCGATGGTGACGTCCACACCAGCGGGAACCTGGATGGGCAGCTTGCCAATGCGCGACATGTGCTTCCTCCGTTCCCTGGTTACCAGACGTAGGCGAGGACTTCCCCACCCACGCCCTTCTTGCCGGCCTGCTTGTCGGTGAGGAGCCCGTGCGACGTGGAGATGATCGCCACGCCCAGGCCGCCGAGCACCTTCGGCAGGTTGGTGGACTTTGCGTAGACCCGCAGGCCCGGCTTCGAAATCCGCTTGATGCCGGCGATCGAGCGCTCGCGGTTCGGGCCGAACTTCAGCTCGAGGGTGAGGTTCTTGCCGACCTCGGCGTCCTCGACCTTCCAGCCGGTGATGTAGCCCTCCTGCTGGAGGATCTCCGCGATATGCGACTTGATCTTGCTGTGGGGCATCACGACGGAGTCGTGGTACGCCGAGTTCGCGTTTCGCAGACGCGTCAGCATGTCTGCGATCGGATCGGTCATGGTCATGATGGCCTTCGGCCTCTCTCGCCGGGGTTTCCTGTATGCGCCATCCCTCTCACCCACTCACGGTGGGCACGGGTGCGGCGCGGGGACCTACGGCGTAGTAAGGATTCTGGGCGGCGAGCGCCCAACCGTTCCACTCTACGGGAGTGGACGGGCGGGGCTCGCCATCCATTTGCTTACCGAGAGTCCGGTATCAACCCGTAAGGGTTGATTACCAGGAGCTCTTGGTCACGCCCGGCAGCTCGCCACGGTGAGCCATCTCACGAAGGCACACGCGGCACAGGCCGAACTTGCGGTAGACGGAGTGCGGACGTCCGCAACGCTGGCAGCGCGTGTACCCACGCACGCCGAACTTGGGCTTGCGGGCGGCCTTGGCAATGAGAGCCTTCTTCGCCACGGCTCACGCCTCCTTGAACGGGAAGCCGAGGTGACGCAGCAGGGCGCGGCCCTCGTCGTCGTTGGTCGCCGTGGTCACCACGGTGATGTCCATACCCCGGACGCGGTCGATCTTGTCCTGGTCGATCTCGTGGAACATGACCTGCTCCGTGAGACCGAAGGTGTAGTTGCCCCGGCCGTCGAACTGCTTCGGCGACAGACCGCGGAAGTCGCGGATGCGCGGCAGCGCAAGCGACACCAGGCGGTCCAGGAACTCCCACATGCGGTCACCGCGGAGGGTGACGTGGGCGCCGATCGGCTGGCCCTCACGCAGCTTGAACTGCGCGATGGACTTACGGGCCTTGGTGACGGCGGGCTTCTGGCCGGTGATCGTGGAGAGGTCGCGGATGGCGCCCTCGATCAGCTTGGAGTCGCGGGCGGCGTCGCCCACACCCATGTTGACCACGACCTTGGTCAGACCCGGGATCTGCATGACGTTCTCGTAGGAGAACTGCTCCTGCAGCTTGCCCTGGATCTCTTCGCGGTAGCGCGCCTTGAGGCGCGGTGCAGTGGTGGTGGCAGTCATCAGATGTCCTCACCGGTCCGCTTGGCAACGCGGATCTTGTTGCCCTCGTCGTCGAAGCGGTATCCGACGCGGGTGACGACCTTGTTGCCGTCCTTCTCCACCACGAGCTGCACGTTGCTCACGTGGATCGGGGCTTCGGTCGTCACGATGCCGCCGGTCTTCGAACCACGAGCGGTCTGTCCGGCCTTGGTGTGCTTCTTGACCCGGTTGACACCCTCGACCAGGACACGGTCCTCGCGCGGGAAGGCCGCGATGACCTTGCCCTGCTTGCCCTTGTCCTTACCGGTGATGACCTGGACCAGGTCGCCCTTCTTGATCTTCATCGGTTACAGCACCTCCGGCGCGAGCGAGATGATCTTCATGAACTTCTTCTCGCGCAGCTCACGGCCCACCGGGCCGAAGATACGGGTGCCACGGGGGTCGCCATCGTTCTTGAGGATGACGGCCGCGTTCTCGTCGAAGCGGATGTACGAACCGTCCGGGCGGCGGCGCTCCTTGACGGTGCGCACGATGACCGCCTTGACGACGTCACCCTTCTTCACGTTGCCACCGGGGATCGCATCCTTGACGGTGGCGACGATGACGTCACCGATGCCCGCGTAGCGGCGACCGGAGCCACCGAGAACACGGATGCAAAGGATTTCCTTCGCGCCCGTGTTGTCGGCGACGCGCAGTCGCGACTCCTGCTGGATCACGTCTATCTCCTGATCGTCTGCCGGTTCCCGGCAGGGGCTGAATATTCCCAGCCCCTGCCGAGCCTGGCGGAACTGTCCTGCGGACTATTGCCCGCAGGCTGCATTACGTGGAATTCCCTTACGGGAATTACCTACTTGGCCTTCTCGAGGATCTCGACGACGCGCCAGCGCTTGGTCGCGGACAGCGGCCGGGTCTCCATCAGGAGGACACGGTCGCCGACACCCGCGGCGTTCTGCTCGTCGTGCGCCTTGAGCTTGTTCGTACGGCGGATGACCTTGCCGTACAGCGCGTGCTTGACGCGGTCCTCGACGGCGACGACGACGGTCTTGTCCATCTTGTCGCTGACGACCAGACCCTCACGGGTCTTGCGGAAGCCGCGGTTCTGCGTTGCGTTCTCAGTCACATTCGTCTCGCTCATCAGGCGCTCTCCACCGTCTCGATGCCGAGCTCGCGCTCCCGCATCAGGGTGTAGATCCGGGCGATGTCCTTGCGGACGGCCTTCAGCCGGCCGTGGTTCTCAAGCTGTCCGGTCGCCGCCTGGAAGCGGAGGTTGAACAGCTCTTCCTTGGCCTCACGGAGCTTGCCAACGAGGTCCTCGTTGTTCAGCTCACGCAGCTCGGACGCCTTGGTACCGGCCGCCATCACGACTCACCTGCCTCGCGCCGCACGATCCGGCACTTCATCGGGAGCTTGTGAGCAGCGCGGGTGAGCGCCTCACGCGCAGTCTTCTCGTTCGGGAAGGACAGCTCGAACATCACCCGGCCGGGCTTGACGTTCGCGACCCACCACTCCGGCGAACCCTTACCGGAACCCATGCGGGTCTCGGCAGGCTTCTTCGTCAGCGGACGGTCCGGGTAGATGTTGATCCAGACCTTGCCGCCACGCTTGATGTGGCGGGTCATCGCGATACGAGCGGCCTCGATCTGACGGTTGGTGACGTACGCCGGGGTGACGGCCTGGATGCCGTACTCGCCGAACGCCAGCTCCGTGCCGCCCTTGGCCATGCCGGACCGCTTGGGGTGGTGCTGCTTGCGGTGCTTGACCCTGCGAGGGATCAGCATGTCGGTCAGGCCTCCGTTCCAGTGCTCTCAGCAGCCGGAGCGGCGGTGGCCTCGGCCTTGGGGGCCTCGGCGGGGGCGCTCTGCTGCTGCTGCGGCTTACGGCCACGGCCACCGCGCTCGCCACCACGGCGCTGCGGGCGGTCGCTGCCACCGCGCGACGGGCGGTTGCCGGCGCGGGCGGCGGCGTTCTCGGCGCGGACCTCGGCGATGTTCTTGACGTCGCCCTTGTAGATCCACACCTTGACGCCGATGCGGCCGAAGGTGGTCTTGGCCTCGAAGAAGCCGTAGTCGACGTTCGCGCGGAGCGTGTGCAGGGGCACACGGCCCTCGCGGTAGAACTCCGAGCGGGACATCTCGGCGCCGCCGAGACGGCCACCACACTGGATCTTGATGCCCTTGGCACCGGCCTTCATCGAGCTCTGCATCGACTTGCGCATCGCACGACGGAAGGAGACGCGGGAGGAGAGCTGCTCGGCGACGGCCTGGGCCACCAGCTGAGCGTCGACCTCGGGGTTCTTCACCTCGAGGATGTTGAGCTGCACCTGCTTGCCGGTCAGCTTCTCCAGCTCGCCGCGGATACGGTCGGCCTCCGCGCCGCGGCGGCCGATGACGATGCCCGGCCGGGCGGTGTGGATGTCGACGCGGACGCGGTCACGGGTGCGCTCGATCTCCACCTTGGAGATGCCCGCGCGCTCCATGCCCTTCGTCATCATCCGGCGGATGGCGACGTCTTCCTTGACGTAGTCCTTGTACAGCTTGTCGGCGTACCAGCGCGACTTGAAGTCGGTGGTGATGCCGAGCCGGAACCCGTGCGGGTTAACCTTCTGGCCCATTACCGGGTTCCTTCCTTGCTGCTGACGACCACGGTGATGTGGCTGGTCCGCTTGCGGATCCGGTAGGCGCGGCCCTGGGCACGCGGACGGAACCGCTTCAGGGTCGGGCCCTCGTCGACGTACGCCTCGGAGATGAAGAGGCTGTCGGCGTCGGTGTGGTCGTAGTTGTGCGCGGCGTTGGCGATGGCGCTGTCCAGCACCTTGCCGACCGGCACGCTCGCGGCCTGCGGGGCGAAACGCAGGACCGCCTGAGCCTCCGTGGCACTCATGCCACGGATGAGGTCCACCACGCGGCGGGCCTTCATGGGCGTGACGCGGATGTACCGCGCCTGGGCCCTGGCTTCCATGGTTGTCCCTTCGGTGTCTGTCATGAGTCTCTTCCGCCGATCAGCGACGACGCGACTTACGGTCGTCCTTCTCGTGGCCGCGGAAGGTGCGGGTCGGCGCGAACTCGCCGAGCTTGTGGCCGACCATCGACTCGGTGACGAACACCGGGACGTGCTTGCGGCCGTCGTGCACCGCGATCGTGTGGCCGAGCATGGCCGGGACGATCATCGAGCGGCGGGACCAGGTCTTGATGACGTTCTTGGTGCCGGCTTCGTTCTGGACATCCACCTTCTTGATCAGGTGGTCGTCGACGAAGGGCCCCTTCTTGAGACTGCGCGGCATCTAAACCCGCTCCTAGCGCTTCTTGTTCGTCTTGCGGCGGCGGACGATGTACTTGTTGCTGGCCTTCTTCGGCGAGCGCGTACGGCCCTCCTTCTGACCCCACGGCGAGACCGGGTGGCGACCACCGGAGGTCTTGCCCTCACCACCACCGTGCGGGTGGTCGACGGGGTTCATGACCACACCACGAACGGTCGGGCGGACGCCCTTCCAGCGCATGCGGCCGGCCTTGCCCCAGTTGATGTTCGACTGCTCGGCGTTGCCGACCTCGCCGACGGTGGCGCGGCAGCGGACGTCGACCAGGCGGATCTCACCGGACGGCATGCGGAGGTGGGCCATGGAGCCCTCCTTCGCCAGCAGCTGCACGGAGGCACCCGCGGAGCGGGCGAACTTCGCGCCGCCGCCGGGCCGCAGCTCGATGGCGTGGAGCGTGGTACCAACCGGGATGTTGCGCAGCGAGAGGTTGTTACCGGGCTTGATGTCGGCGCCGGGGCCGTTCTCGATCCGGTCGCCCTGCGTCAGGCCGCGCGGCGCGAGGATGTAGCGCTTCTCGCCGTCGGCGTAGTGCAGCAGCGCGATGCGCGCGGTGCGGTTGGGGTCGTATTCGATGTGCGCGACCTTCGCCGGGACGCCGTCCTTGTCGTGACGGCGGAAGTCGATCACGCGGTACGCACGCTTGTGACCGCCACCCTGGTGGCGGACCGTGATGCGGCCGGCGTTGTTACGACCACCCTTGCTGTGCAGCGGGCGGACCAGCGACTTCTCCGGCGTGGACCGCGTGATCTCGACGAAGTCGGCGACGCTGGAGCCACGACGGCCCGGGGTCGTCGGCTTGTACTTGCGGATACCCATTTCTCAGTCCTCGGAAGATTCCGGACTTCTGGACGTTCCGATCTCCGTTAGGAGACCGGGCCGCCGAAGATGTCGATGCGGTCGCCCTCGGCGAGGGTCACGATGGCGCGCTTGGTGTCCTTGCGCTTGCCGTAGCCGGTGCGGGTGCGCTTGCGCTTGCCCTGCCGGTTGATCGTGTTGACCCCGGTGACCTTGACCGAGAAGACCGCCTCGACGGCCTGCTTGATCTGGGTCTTGTTCGCGCGCGGGTCGACGATGAACGTGTACTTGTTCTCGTCCAGCAGCGCGTAGCTCTTCTCCGAGACCACCGGCTTGACGAGCACGTCGCGGGGGTCGGTGAAGGTCTTGCTGGTGACAGCGGTCGCCTCACTCATCAGGCGGCGCTCCCTTCGGTCTTCTCAGCGGCCTTGGGACCAGCCACGAAGGACTCGAAGGCGGCCTTGGTGAAGACCACGTCGTCGGAGACGAGCACGTCGTACGTGTTCAGCTGGCCCGGCTCCAGGATGTGCACCTGGGGCAGGTTGCGGGCGGACAGCCACGCGGCCTCGTCGCTCCGCTCGGCGACCAGGAGCAGGTTCTTGCGCTCGCTGATCTTGCCCAGCAGGGTCTTCGCGGCCTTGGTGGAGATGTCGCCGTCGACCACGCCGGTCACGACGTGGATCCGCTCGTGGCGCGCCCGGTCGGAGAGGGCACCGCGCAGCGCGGCGGCCTTCATCTTCTTCGGGGTGCGCTGGCTGTAGTCGCGCGGCACGGGACCGTGCACGACGCCACCGCCGGCGAACTGCGGCGCGCGGGTCGAGCCCTGGCGCGCGCGGCCGGTGCCCTTCTGGCGGTAGGGCTTCTTGCCACCGCCTCGGACCTCACCGCGGGTCTTGGTCTTGTGCGTGCCCTGGCGGGCAGCGGCCAGCTGGGCGACGACGACCTGGTGGATCAGCGGAACGCTGACCTGCGCGTCGAAGATCTCCGCGGGGAGCTCGACGGTCCCGGCCTTGTCGCCAGCCGGCGAAAGGATGTCAATGGTGCTCATCGGTTACCTCAGGCCCCCTTGGCCGCGGTACGGACCAGGACGAGGCCGCCGTTCGGACCAGGAACCGCTCCCTTGATCAGGAGCAGACCCTTCTCCGCGTCAACGGCGTGGACGGTCAGGTTCTGGGTGGTGACCCGCTCATTGCCCATGCGGCCGGCCATGCGCAGGCCCTTGAACACGCGGCCCGGGGTGGCGCAGCCACCGATGGAGCCCGGCGAGCGGTGCTTGCGCTGGGTGCCGTGGCCGGCGCCGAGGCCGCCGAAGCCGTGGCGCTTCATGACACCGGCGGTGCCCTTGCCCTTGCTGGTGCCGGTCACGTCGACCTTGACACCGGACTCGAACACCTCGGCCGTGACTTCCTGGCCGAGCGTGTACTCACCGGCGTCGGTGGTACGCAGCTCCACCAGGTGGCGGCGCGGGGTCACATCGGCCTTGGCGAAGTGGCCCTTGAGGGGCCTGTTCACCTTGCGCGGGTCGATCTCGCCGAAGGCGATCTGGACGGCGCTGTAGCCGTCCGCGTCATCGGTACGGACCTGGGTCACGACGCAGGGACCGGCCTTGACGACGGTGACCGGGACGACACGGTTGTTCTCGTCCCACACCTGCGTCATGCCGAGCTTCTCGCCCAGGACGCCCTTGATCTGCTTAGCCATCTCGCGCGTCACCTCAGAGCTTGATCTCGATGTCGACGCCGGCCGGCAGGTCGAGACGCATCAGCGAGTCGACGGTCTTCGGCGTGGGGTCGAGGATGTCGATGAGGCGCTTGTGCGTACGCATCTCGAAGTGCTCGCGCGAGTCCTTGTACTTGTGCGGCGACTTGATGACGCAGTACACGTTCTTCTCTGTGGGCAGCGGCACCGGGCCCGCGACCGACGCACCAGTGCGGGTCACCGTCTCGACGATCTTCTTCGCCGAGGAGTCGATGACCTCGTGGTCGTAGGCCTTGAGCCGGATGCGGATCTTCTGTCCCGCCATGGCTACTTCGTAGTCCTGTCTCTCGTAACGCTCTGGGACCCGGTGGCGTTCGCGTCCTCCTCCACCCCACTTCCGACCCACGCGGTCGGGCGTGTCGCAGTCCTTCTCATAAATCTCCACATGGAGATCCCTGGTGAAGGGGGTTGCTGGGGGAGAAAGTCACCCACCGGGCGCCTGGCTGGGGCCCCGCTGACGCTTCCCGGAAGATTCCCGTACTTCCGCCCCTGATCAGGGGCGACGAGTACCGTGGGACTCGCTTCCAGTCCTCCCGGCGAGAGGCGCGCAGCATCGGCACTCAACCGAGCAACCTGGTCAGTGTGCCATAGCGGGCACCGCCGACGCCAATCAGGGAGCGGGGAAGCATACCCCCTACGAGTGAGCACTCAAACCCGCCGCCATTGTCCCGCGGCCCCCACGCATCCTGGTGCGGCGTACCCGGCCCACGGTAGTTTCGGCGCGCCGAGAAGAGTGGCTTCCACCACAAGCTGGGCTTCCAGGAGCTGACCCGGCTGACGCCGCCGGACGGGCTGCCCCGGGTGGTGTGGGTGTGGCGCAAACCGCGTGAGGCGATGCTGCACGCGCAGTACGGGACCGCGGTGGACCTCTACAAGCACGAGGACAACCTCAACTGGCAGAAGCTGAACAACTTCTTCTACATCACGGCGGGCCTCGCGGCCGCCACCGCCTTCTGCCTCGGCAAGGAGGGCGCGGGAGGCAGCCTGGGCAAGGGGCTTGCGGTGATCATCGCGGTCATCGGCATCGGGGTGTCGCTGGGCTTCTCGCTGATGCTGCGCTTCGGCCGTCAGTACCTTCTGGCACGCAAGGAGGCGGTGATCGAGCTCGAGGAGTACATGGCCTGGCACGGCGGCGAGAGGATAGTCAATCGCCGCACCGACGACCCCGGCTCGGCCTATCTGAAGGTCTCCCCGACCGGCGCGATCATGATGCTGCTGCCCGTGCTGGTGGGGGCCTGCTGGCTCGCGGTGCTCGGGGTGCTGATCGCCGACTGAGCGAACCGGCTCCATCGTCGGGGGCGCCCGCGCGCCCGCACGCCCTCGTAGCGAAAGACGATGTGTCCGGTCTGTGACCGATACCTCCCGGACATCGGACAACCTGTCAAGATCACCGCCCGTCCTTTCACTCGGAGCAGCCGGAGACTACGTGCTGCCGAAGTGACAGGGTCACCAAATTGAACAGTCGATGGACAGTGCGGGGGACGGGCACCACCCGCAGGCAGACGCTGGCCGCGCTGGCGGCACTCACCGCGGCCGGAGCGGCCGGGGTCGCCGGAGTCGCCGGTTGCGGCGGTGGGGGCTCGCACGGCGCGGCATCCGTGCCCGCCGGGCCCGCGCGGGCCGGTGCCCCCGGGGCGGCGGAGCCCTTCGCCTCGACGGTGGGCGACAAGCAGGCGCTGCTGCTGCAGATCATGGCGCACCCCGACGACGATCTGTACTTCATGAACCCGGACGCCGAGCAGGTGCTGCGCTCCGGTGTCCCGGTGGTGTGCGTGTACGTCACGGCCGGTGAGGCCCAGGGGATCAACCACCAGGCGGGGACGCCGATCCCGCCCGCCGACAAGGCCGCCTACTCCGCCTCCCGCCATCAGGGGCTGCGGCAGGCGTACGCGCGGATGATCGGGCTGAACCAGTTCGCGCCCTGGCAGCGGTCGGTGCTGCGGCTGCCCGGCGGGGTCACCGCGGAGACCAACACCCTCGCGAACGGGGCCCGCAGGGTCCGGCTGATCTTCCTCAACATCGCGATGCTGTCGGACGGCGGCGTACGGATCCCCGCGCTGTGGAGCACCCCGGGCACCGTGATGAGCACCCTCCGAGCCGCCGGGTCCCCGGTGCCGCACCCGAGTTCGTACGGCCATCGGACGCTGGTCGACGTGCTCGCCGAGCTCATGGACCGCTATCGGCCCACGCTGATCCACACGCTGGACCCGGACCCCGACTTCCAGGTGCACGACGTGCTGCACCCCAAGGACAACGATCAGCCGGGGTGCTCGGACCACCGCGACCACACCCCGGTCGCGCTGTTCGCCTGGAAGGCGATCGCCCAGTGGGTGGCCGCCTCGACCCAGCGGGACAAGCACGCCCCGCGCTTCACCACCACCGCGTTCCGCGGCTACTACAACCAGCGCTGGCCGCACAATCTGCCGCCCGCGGTGCTCGCCCGGAAGGCACGGGTGATCAAGTCCTACGGCGGCGCCCCCGACTGGGACTGCGGCAACGCGGCCGGTTGCGGCGACTACAGCCAGGGCGGGGTGCGCCCGCTGCGGAACCGTAAGGGCTGGATCCGCTCCACCCACTACCGCTACCCCGCCGCCCTGCCCGCCCCCACCACCGACGCCCAGGGCCGACTCGTGGGATACGGCGTGCTCGGCGCCCAGGCCGTGCGGTGGCGTGAGACGGCGCCCGGCAGCGGGCGGTTCGGGGCACCGCTGGGGCTCGGCGGCGGACCGCTCGCCCCGGCGCTCGCCGCGGTGCGGGACAGCGCGGGGCGTCAGGTGCTGTTCGGCCTGCGGTTCGCGGCGCTTGGGGGCCAAGGCGCGGCCGACCTGCGCGAGATCGTGGTGCTGGAACAGCGCCGCCCGGACGGCCCGTTCCGCGCCTGGACCGGACTCGGCACGCCCGAGACCAGCACCGAACACGGCCGCCGGGTCGGCTGCCCGGCGGCGGTCGCCACCCCCGACGGCGCGGTCCATCTCTTCGTACGGACCGCGGACAAGGGCCTGGCCACCCGTGTACGGGACGCGAGCGGCCGCTGGAGTCCCTGGCAGCGGCTCGGCGGCGCCGAGGTCCAGGACGGGCTGACCGCGCTGCTGGACGCGGAGGGGCGGGTCCATGTCCTCGCCCCCGGCCGCGACACCGTCCACCACTGGGTGCAGGAGTGGGCCGGTGGCCCGGTCACGCTGCGCCCGCCGGCCGGTCTGCCGCGCCCCGGCGGGGATCCGCTGGGCGCCGCGGTGGCCCCCGACGGCTCGCTCGCGCTGGTCTACCGCACCCCCGCGGCCACCGTGCCCGCCGTCCACGGCCACGACACCTCCCGCACCGTGCGGCACTTCGAGGGCTACGGGGCGATCGCCGCGCACACCGTGGCCGAACCGTCCGGCCGGCACGAGGCGAAGACGCTGCTGCTGGTCGGCCGCGACCTGGGCGGGGAGGTCCAGGTCCAGTACGGCACCGGCCCGGACGCCAGGCCCCTGCGCTCCCCCGGCCACCTGATCCCGGTCGGCGCCCCGGCACTGCTGGCGGACGACGGCCACCAGGGCGTCTGCGTGGTGGGCATGGCGCCGGACGCCACCCCGTGGATCTGGCGCCCGCGCCCCACGAAACGGGCCTGACGGCCCGGCCTACCACCAGGTGGGGTGGGCCGGGAACGCCGCCCCCGGCCCGCGCCCGGCACACACCCCCGCGCGGCGGTGTCCCTGGTACGGCGCCTCCCTGGCCCCGTCTGTTACCGCGCGCCCATGGCCACCCCCTGCTGCAGGGCTCCCCGGGCCGCATCCCCGATCCGCGTCCGGCCCGCGCCCCCGCGCGTCGTCCAGGCGGCACGGGATCGGCCCCAGCCCCCGGCCAGAGGCGTCGCCACGGCCCTCGTTCCCACCGGCCCGGTGGCCGGGCGAGGTGACCCGGCCGCGTCCCCCTGCCTCGCCAGATTCGCGTTCGCCGTGTGGTTTTGCCGATAGCCGTACGGCATGACCGGGCCCCGCCCGCCGTCTCCGGTCCGGGTGGGGCCCCGTCATGTCCGGCCCTGGGCCGGGGGCGCGTTGGTGTGCGCGCTCAGCGCCGGGCCGCGGCGGCACGCCGTCGGGGGCGGGCGGCCTCGGGTTCCTCGGCCTCCTCGACCTCTTCAGGCTCTTCGGACTCCTCGTACGCCTCGGCGTCCTCGGTGTCCTCCTCGTCCTCCTCGAGACCGGATTCCGGCTCGGACTCGGCGTCTTCGGGCTCCTCCTCGTACTCCTCCTCCGGCGCCTCATCCGCATCCGCGGCCGCACCGTCCTCGTCCTCGGCCTCGACCTCGTCCTCGTACGCGTCCTCCGCCTCGTCCGCGCGCTCTTCCCCGGCGTCGCCTTCGGCTTCGCCCTCGTCGCCGGACTCGGACCGCGGCTCATCGGCTTCTCCCCCGGCCTCGTCCTCGGCGTTGTCGCGCTCTTCCTCCTCCACGGCCGTCTCGTGGTCGCGCACGACCTCGCCGTCCCGGATCTCGCCGCGCCAGCCGTCCGTGGCCTCGCCGCGCATCATGATGAACTTGCGGTAGAGCTTCAGGTCGAGGCGCGCCCGTCGGCCCTGGGCCCGCCAGATGTTGCCGGTCTTCTCGAAGAGGCCCTTGGGGAAGTACTCCAGGACCAGCAGCACCCGGGTGAGGTTGTCGCCGAGCGGATGGAAGGTGACAACACCCTTGACGGTGCCCTTCGCACCCTCGGTGGTCCAGGTGATCCGCTCATCGGGCACCTGCTCGGTGACGTTCGCCCGCCAGCTGCGGGTGGACTTGGCGACCTTCACCTTCCAGTTGCTGCTGGTGTCGTCGGCCTTCTCGACGCTGACGACCCCCTTGGCGAAGGTGCTGAACTCCTGGAACTGGGTCCACTGGTCATATGCCTCGCGGACCGGCACCCCGACGTCGATGTCCTCGACGACCGTCACACTCTTCGACTTGCCGCCTCCGCTCTTCCCCCGGCCCTTGCCGAAGGCGCTCTTGACCTTCTCCTTCAGCGATTCCTTGAGTGAATCCTTCAGCTGGGACGAGCCGGCCTTCATCAGCGCCTGCCCCGGCGACTTGCCCTCGGCGAGGGACTGCGCGCCCTTGGCGAGGCCGGTGCCGAGGCCGGAGATCGCATGTGTCGCCCGCGCCTGGACGTAGTTGCGCAGTTCGTCCTTGAGCCGGTCGGTGGCCGGGTTGCCGACGATGTCGTCCTTGAGCTTGCCCAGCGTGTCAGCCATTGCGGCCCCCCGCGGTCCTGGCGGTCTTCTTGGCCCGGGCGGCGCCCGAGGCGGCGGTCTTCTTCGCCTTCCCGGAGCCGGAGGCGGCGGTCTTCTTCGCCGGACGGGCCGGGGCCTTGGCCGCCGCCTTGCGGGGAGGCTTCGGCGGCTTCGGTTTCCGCTTCGGCTCGGAGTCCGCGTCGGCCTCCTCTCGCTCGGCGGGCTCCTCGTCCTCGGCGCGGCCCTCGTCGCGGGCGTCGTCGTCCTCGTCCCGGTCGTCCTCGCTCTCACCGCGCAGCAACGCGGTGCGCTCATGCAGCGAATCGGCGAGGCCGCCCACCCGGTCGGACACGGCCTTGGTAGCGGCCTGCCGGGTGGCGTCGACGAGTTCCTGACGCACCTGTCCGTTGAGGCCGCTCAGCAGCGGCATCTCGGCGAGGGACTTCTTCAGCTGCTGCGGATCCAGCGTGATCTTCTTACCGGCCAGCAACATGCCCAGCCCGAAGGCGAGTTTCGCCTTCTTGGTGCGGCCGAGGAGGTAGCCTCCCACGACCGCGACCGTGATCTTGCCATTTGTCATCATCTATTCGCTCCCGAAGTCGAACGCGGCTTCGATGTGGACGGCCGGGTACCCACATACGAAAGAGCCCCACCCGCCAGTGGCGAATGGGGCTCTTTGCTCCGGGGAGCGTCAGGTCACTTGTTGATCTTGGTGACCTGGCCGGCGCCGACGGTCCGGCCACCCTCACGGATGGCGAACTTCAGGCCCTCCTCCATGGCGACCGGCTGGATCAGCTGGACGGACATCTCGGTGTTGTCGCCCGGCATGACCATCTCGGTGCCCTCGGGGAGGGTCACAACGCCCGTCACGTCCGTGGTACGGAAGTAGAACTGCGGACGGTAGTTGTTGAAGAACGGCGTGTGGCGGCCACCCTCGTCCTTGGACAGGATGTACGCCTGGGCCTCGAACTCGGTGTGCGGAGTGACCGAACCCGGCTTGATGATGACCTGGCCGCGCTCGACGTCCTCGCGCTTGATGCCGCGGAGCAGCAGACCGACGTTCTCACCGGCCTGGCCCTCGTCGAGCAGCTTGCGGAACATCTCGATACCGGTGACGGTGGTCGAGGTCTTCTCCTGCTTGATGCCGATGATGTCGACGTTCTCGTTGACCTTCAGCACACCGCGCTCGATACGGCCGGTGACGACCGTACCGCGACCGGTGATGGTGAAGACGTCCTCGATCGGCATCAGGAACGGCTTGTCGACGTCACGCTCGGGCTGCGGGATCGACTCGTCGACGGCCTTCATCAGGTCGAGGACGGACTTGCCCCACTCGGCGTCACCCTCGAGCGCCTTGAGCGCCGAGACCTTGACGACCGGAACGTCGTCGCCCGGGAACTCGTACTCGGAGAGCAGCTCGCGGACCTCGAGCTCGACGAGCTCCAGGATCTCCTCGTCGTCCACCATGTCGGCCTTGTTCAGGGCGACAACGATGTACGGCACGCCGACCTGGCGGGCCAGGAGCACGTGCTCCTTGGTCTGCGGCATCGGGCCGTCGGTGGCGGCGACCACGAGGATGGCGCCGTCCATCTGCGCGGCACCGGTGATCATGTTCTTGATGTAGTCCGCGTGACCGGGGCAGTCAACGTGCGCGTAGTGACGCGACTCGGTCTGGTACTCGACGTGCGCGATGGAGATGGTGATACCGCGCTGGCGCTCCTCAGGAGCCTTGTCGATCTGGTCGAAGGCCGAGGCCTCGTTCAGGTCCGGGTACGCGTCGTGCAGCACCTTGGTGATCGCAGCGGTAAGCGTGGTCTTACCGTGGTCGATGTGACCGATGGTGCCGATGTTGACGTGCGGCTTAGTCCGCTCGAACTTCGCCTTCGCCACTGGGGTCCTCCTGTGGAGTGGTTCTGTAACGCATCCACGCTTTGCGGATGGGTTCAGGTTTTCTTACCGAACCGGCCAGGACCCCGAGGGGGATGCCCTTCGCCGTATTCGTCTGGGGGGCCGGCGCCAGGGGCCCCGCCGTGGAACGCGGTGGACGCGCTCCACAACGAATGCCCCGATGCCTTGTGCTTCCAGCCTAAAGGGTGAGGAAAGCGGATGAACCCGCCTTACTCGCCCTTGGCCTTCGCGATGATCTCCTCGGCGACGTTCCGCGGAACCTCGGCGTAGGAGTCGAACTGCATGGAGTAGCTGGCGCGGCCGGACGTCTTGCTGCGCAGGTCGCCCACGTAGCCGAACATCTCCGACAGCGGAACCAGGCCGGTGACCAGCTTGGCGCCGCTCCGGTCCTCCATGGACTGGATCTGCCCGCGACGGGAGTTGATGTCGCCGATCACGTCACCCATGTAGTCCTCGGGCGTGGTGACCTCGACCTTCATCATCGGCTCGAGCAGGGCCGGGCTGGCCTTGCGGGCAGCCTCCTTGAAGGCCATCGAACCGGCGATCTTGAACGCCATCTCGGACGAGTCGACCTCGTGGTAGCCACCGTCGAGCAGGGTGACCTTCACACCGGTCAGCGGGTAGCCCGCGAGCACGCCGAACTCCATGGCCTCCTGGCAGCCCGCGTCCACGGACGGGATGTACTCCCGCGGGATGCGGCCACCGGTGACCTTGTTCTCGAACTCGTAGCCGTCGCCCTCGAGCGGCTCCAGCGCGATCTGCACCTTCGCGAACTGGCCGGAACCACCAGTCTGCTTCTTGTGCGTGTAGTCGTACCGCTCGACCGCCTTGCGCAGCGTCTCGCGGTAGGCCACCTGCGGCTTACCGACGTTGGCCTCGACCTTGAACTCGCGGCGCATACGGTCGACCAGCACGTCCAGGTGCAGCTCGCCCATGCCGGAGATGATCGTCTGGCCGGTCTCCTCGTCGGTCTTGACGCGGAAGGACGGGTCCTCCTCGGCAAGCCGCTGGATCGCGACGGCGAGCTTCTCCTGGTCGCCCTTGGACTTCGGCTCGATGGCCACCTCGATGACCGGGGCCGGGAAGTCCATGGACTCCAGGATCACCGGGTTCGACGAGTCGGAGAGGGTCTCACCGGTGGTGGTCTGCTTCAGACCCATGACGGCGACGATGTCGCCGGCACCCACCGAGTCGATCTCCTCACGCTTGTTCGCGTGCATCCGGTAGATCTTGCCGATGCGCTCCTTCTTGCCCTTCACGGAGTTCAGCACCTGGGTGCCGGCGTCCATGCGGCCGGAGTACACACGGATGAAGGTGAGCTTGCCGAGGTGCGGGTCGCTCGCGATCTTGAACGCCAGAGCCGAGAGAGGCTCCTCCTCGGACGGACGACGCTTGATGACCTCGTCCGGGTCCTTGACCGAGTGCCCCTCGATCGCCTCGATGTCGATCGGCGACGGGAGGTACCGGACCACGGCGTCGAGCAGGGGCTGAACACCCTTGTTCTTGAACGCGGTGCCACAGAACACGGGGGTGACGGTGGTGCCGCCGCCCTTGCCGGAGGCGATGGTGATGCGGCGGATCGCCGCGTACAGCTGCTCCACGGTGGGCTCCTCGCCCTCCAGGTACAGCTCCATCATCTCTTCGTCGTTCTCGGCGACGCCCTCGAGCAGCTTGCCGCGCCACTCGTCGGCGGCCTCGGTGTGGGTGTCCGGGATGTCGACGGTGTCGTACATCTCGCCCTTGGTCGCCTCGGCGGACCAGACCAGCGCCTTCATGGTGACGAGGTCGACGACACCCTTGAAGTCGGCCTCGGTGCCGATCGGCAGCTGCATGACCAGCGGCACCGCGCCCAGGCGGTCCGTGATCATGTCGACGCAGCGGTGGAACTCGGCACCGGTGCGGTCGAGCTTGTTGACGAAGCAGATACGCGGAACGCCGTAGCGGTCCGCCTGACGCCACACCGTCTCGGACTGCGGCTCCACACCGGCGACGCCATCGAACACGGTCACGGCACCGTCGAGCACGCGCAGCGAACGCTCCACCTCGACGGTGAAGTCGACGTGGCCCGGAGTGTCGATGATGTTGATGGTGTGATCGACGTTCTCAAGCGGCCAGTGACAGGTCGTCGCGGCCGACGTGATCGTGATGCCGCGCTCCTGCTCCTGCTCCATCCAGTCCATGGTGGCGGCGCCATCGTGGACTTCACCGATCTTGTAGCTCACGCCGGTGTAGAACAGAATCCGCTCGGTGGTGGTCGTCTTGCCCGCGTCGATGTGGGCCATGATCCCGATGTTGCGGACCTTGGCCAGGTCAAGTGAAGTGGTGGCCATCTGGCTCAGTCTTCTCTCGGTTCTCGATGGGGTAGCGACTACCAGCGGTAGTGCGCGAAGGCCTTGTTGGACTCGGCCATCTTGTGGGTGTCCTCGCGCCGCTTGACGGAGGCGCCCAGACCATTGCTGGCGTCCAGCAGCTCGTTCATGAGCCGCTCGGTCATGGTCTTCTCACGACGCGCGCGGGAGTAGCCCACGAGCCAGCGCAGGGCGAGGGTGGAGGAGCGGCCGGGACGGACCTCGACCGGCACCTGGTAGGTGGCGCCACCGACACGGCGGGAGCGGACCTCGAGGGTCGGCTTCACGTTCTCCAGCGCGCGCTTGAGCGTGATGACCGGGTCGTTGCCGGACTTCTCGCGCAGGCCCTCCATGGCGCCGTACACGATGCGCTCGGCGGTGGAGCGCTTGCCGTTCAGCAGCACCTTGTTGATGAGGGACGTCACCAGAGGAGAGTTGTAAACCGGGTCGATGATGACCGGGCGCTTCGGGGCGGGACCCTTACGAGGCATTCTTACTTCTCCTTCTTGGCGCCGTAGCGGCTGCGAGCCTGCTTGCGGTTCTTGACGCCCTGCGTGTCGAGGGAGCCGCGGATGATCTTGTAACGAACACCCGGCAGGTCCTTCACACGACCGCCACGCACGAGCACGATGGAGTGCTCCTGCAGGTTGTGCCCCTCACCCGGGACGTAGGCGGTGACCTCGATCCCACTGCTCAGCCGGACACGCGCGACCTTGCGGAGCGCCGAGTTCGGCTTCTTCGGCGTCGTGGTGAACACGCGAGTGCATGTCCCACGGCGCTGCGGCGACCCCGCGAGGGCGGGGGTCTTGTTCTTCTCGACCTTGTCCTGGCGGCCCTTGCGGACCAGCTGCTGGATCGTAGGCACCGTTTCTCCGGTTTCTGTGTGCCAGTCTCGGTAAAGCTAACCTGGAGTTCCTCCGACCCACGCGGTCGGGTGTGTCGCGCACCGCAGCCCTCTGCGAAAGTTCGGAGAGTGCAGATTGTTGGTGTCGACACCTCGGTCCCTCGCATGCTGAGGCACCTCCCCGCCGAAGGCCGGGGGCGCACACGCAAGGACCCGGGCACACCCCAGGCACAAGGTCTGAGCGTACCTACCTCATCGACTTCGGTCAAAACAAATGCAGAGGGCCCCGACACGCCGGAAATAGCCGCTGTGCGACCGCTCTCGGAGCGAGTGAACCGAGGCGCGTCACTCCCTGTATAGGGAGTGCATTCGGTACGTTGATCTATTCATGACACTGGGGGGAGCGGAATCATGACTCAGGCCGGAATTCCCGAGGACAGTGGACTCGACGACCGGGTGCCCTTCCTGGCGCGGCTGGAGCGCGAAGAGCGCTCCACGCTGCTCGCTCTCGGCAGAGTACTCGACTTCTCCTCCCGCGCACCGATCATCCACCAGAACGAACCCTCGTCCCACATCCTGCTGATCCTGCACGGCTGGACCAAGGTCACCGCATCCGCCGCCAACGGCTACGAGGCGCTTCTCGCGCTGCGCGGCCCCGGCGACATCATCGGCGAGTCGTCCGCCCTCACCGGCCGCCCGCGCTCGGCGACGGTCACCGCCCTGGAGCCCGTCGAGGCCGTGGCGGTCGAACACGAACGCTTCCGGCTCTTCCTGGAGCACTCCCCCGAAGCCTCGCTGACCTTACTCACCCTGACCAGCGACCGGATGCGCGCCGCCGACCGCCGCCGCCTCGACTTCGCCTCGCTGACCGTGCGCGAGCGCTTCGCGGTGCTGCTCCTCGACCTCGCCAGGTCCCATGGGCGACGTACGGAGAAGGGCATCGAACTGGCCGTACCGCTCAGCAAGCAGGAGCTCGCCGGGTCCATCGGCGCCTCCCGCGAAATGGTGCAGCGCCTCCTCAAGGATCTGCGTGAACGCCAGGTCGTGATCACGGGGCGCAAGGCCCTGGTGATCCTCCGGCCGGACATCCTGCGGAGGGTCGCCCGCTCGGACTGACCCCCGGGGCGCTTTGTGTGTACGCGGTCACAGTCCGACTGCGTCATCCGCCCTCACTCCCACCCCGCCGACCGCGCGACGCTGCCGTCGGACCAGGCGACCGAGTGAGAGGCGATCATGAATCATCCCGTCAACCGCACGATCCTGCTCTTCGACATCGAGCGCTACAGCGACCGTGACGACGTCGAGCAGGCGTATCTGCGCCGCATGCTCTACGACATCGCCGACCGCACCCTGGCGGCGGCCGGGGTCGAGGAAACCAAGCGGCTCCGGGCCGACCGCGGCGACTCCGTCATGGAGCTCATCGACGCGGACACCTCGCCCATCGCGCTGCTGCGCTCCCTGCTCACCGAGGCCCCCGCGCAACTGCGCACCATCAACCGGATGGCGTCCAGCAGCGCCCAGATCCGGCTGCGGTCGGTCCTGGCCACCGGATTCGTGGCCATCGACGGCCAGGGCGGCTGGGTCGGCTCCGATCTCAACCACGCCTGCCGGCTGCTGGACGCGAAGCTGCTGCGCGCCGCGCTGCGCGAGCGGGCCGACGACTTCGCGCTCTGCGTCTCCGAATCCATCCACCAGGGCATCGTCCGGCACGGACACCCCGGGATCGCCCCGGAGGAGTTCCACCCCGTCACCCTGGAGAGCAAGAACGGCCCGCTGGGCGCATGGCTGCACGGCCCGCTGCCGAACACGGCCGAGGACGCGGGGGCACCCGCCGCTCCGGCACCTCATTCCGCTCCGGCACCCGCCGCGGGTCCGGCGCCCCAGGGGCCCGGCGCCACGTTCCACTTCGCCGGTGGCTCCCCGTCCTTCGGCGGCAGCCTGGTCGCGGGCGACCAGCACGGCGTGTCCGGCGGCACCGTCCACGGCGATGTGCACCTCGGCGGCGCGGACCAGAGCGGTACCCGATGAGCGCGGGCGAGGCCCCGGCACCGGAGCGCCCCGGCGAACCGGCCCCGTCCGACACCGCCGCGGCGCAGGACCTCTCGGCGGCGGAGGCCGAGCCCGAGGAACGGCCGCAGGAGGCACGGGCCGCCCGGCGCGAACTGTACGACCACGCACCGGAGTTCATGTTCAAGGCAGCGGCCTCCTTCGGCGGTTCGCTGGTCGGCGGCAGCCAGCACGGAGTGTCCGGCGGCCGAGTCGACGGCGATGTGTTCATGGGCGGCAAGACCGAAAGCCACCACTACTACGGCTCGGCGGGGCCCGTGCACGCCTCCGGCGAGATCCCCGCCGAGGAGGTCGAGAGCCTGGCCGCGGTCTTCGAGGAGAGCGACTCCTTCGCCACCGCCCTGGAGCGCCTCCGCGGCGACCGGATCGTCGTCCTGACCGGCGCCCACTCGACCGGCCGCCGCGCCGCCGCGCTGATGCTGCTGCACCGCCTGGGCATCACCACCGTGCGCGCGCTCGACGCCGAGACGCCGCCCGCGGCCCTGCGCGAGCAGCTGGGAAACGCCTCCGGTCATGTGCTGTGCGACTTGGCCCTGAGCCGCGGCAAGCCGCTGAAGTACAACCATCTGCTGGCCGCCCAGGACGAGCTCCGCAAGCGCGACGGCCACCTGGTGATCACCCTCGAATCCACCGCAACCCTCACCGGCATCACCCCCGTCCCCTGGAAACCGCCCTCCGCCGCGGCCGTGCTGCGCGCCCACCTCCGCCATCACGTGGGCGACGGACCCGTCGAGCGGCTGCTGGGCCTCAGCCCGGTACGCGACTTCCTCGCCCATGCCCACCAGCTGAGGGAGGTCCGCGGCTTCGCCGAAGAGCTCGCCGCGTACGACAGCGGGTCCGGGAGCCTGGAGGACCTGGCCGCCTTCAGCCGCGCCAGTGTGGAGGAGCAGGTCCGGCAGTGGTTCGGGAACGAGCAGCTCTCGCTGCGCGACAAGTCCTTCCTGGTATCGCTCGCGGTCTTCGACCAGGCCCCGTACCCGCTGGCCGCCGAGCTCGCCGACCAGCTCTACGTCCTTTTGCAGGAGACCGAGAACCCCGCACGGCCGCCGGAGATCCCGGTCTTCGGCCCGGCCATCACCGACCGGCTCCAACTCGCCCGCGCCCAGGGCTACGAGGAGTACGAGAGCACCGAATGGGGCCAGGTCCCCCAGTTCGTCGCCCGCTTCCAGGACGACCGCATCGCCCGCACCCTGCTGGACGAGGTGTGGACCGGCCATCCGTCCGCGCGACCCGCACTGATCCGCTGGATCCAGCGGCTCGCCCACGACGGCCGCCCCGTGGTGCGCACCCGGGCCGCCGCCACCGCCGCGATGCTCACCGCCGCCGATCTGCCGTCCGCCATGGCGCTGCTCATCGACGGCTGGGCCACCGCCCGCGGCTACGCCCCCCGGCAGATCGCGGCCAACACCCTCACCCTCAGCCATCTGCTGGGCGCGCCCGCCGTCCCCCGCATCCTCAGCCAGTGGTGTCTCGACGACCACCCCGCCCGGCGCTGGACCGCGGTGCGGGCCTACGCACTGCTTGTGCCGCTGCGGCCGGAGCAGACGGAGCAGGCCCTGGAGGCGATCGCCGCCCGCACCCGGCTCGGCGAGAGCGACGCACGCGAACGGAACCATTTCATCCAGTCCACGGCGCTGCTGCTGTCCGCGGGCGACCGCAGGGCGACGCTCACCGAGCTGGTCCGCCTCCTGGAGCAGGACACCGCCTCGGTGCGCGCCCTCGTCCTCTCCGCCTTCCTGACCGCGTGCCACGCCGAGGAGGACGGGCTGCTCGCCTGGTTCACCGAGGACGACGACCGGACCCCGGCCGGCATCGGCACGCCGGCCGCCCTGTGGCGGGCAGCGCTCGCCGACCCCACGCACACCAAGGCCGCGCTCACGGCACTGCGCACATGGGTGTACGAGGCCGATCGGCACCCATCCGCCGAAGAAGCCCTCACCGCGCTGCTCCCGGCCCTGGCCGTCAGCGCACAGGACACCGCCCGCCTCAGCCATCTGCTGCGCACCCTCCCCGGCGAACACGGCGGACCGCCGCCCGCAGCCGCGGCCCGGCTGCTGTCCGCCCTCCCGTCCCGCTGATGCACCTGTTGATCCCCCCGAGGAGATGACCTCATGGCGGACTTCCGCCGTCAGCCCGAATGGCAGCAACAAGCCGACCGCCACACCCATCTGATCGACCCGGTGCTGGCCGTCCGCCCGATCGCGCGGTTCGACTACATGGCGCGCAGGCCGGCGGTCGCGATCGACCACGCCCTCGTCTTCGTGACGGCCAAGGGCGCCTACGACACCTACGTACCGCCGCACCGGCCGAGCCGGTCCGACGCAGTGAGCCGCCGGTACACCGCGGTGTACGAGGTGGACATGGGCACCCACCCGGTGTCGCTCGACCTCGAACTCCCCAGTGACGACGACGCGTTCTCCTTCGGCGTCACCACCGAACTCACCTGGCGGGTCGCCGACCCCGCGCGCTTCGTGGCCAGCGGCGAGCGCGATGTGCCGACCCGGCTGAGCCGGGAGTTCCAGCACCTCACCCGGCCCGTCAGCCGTGGCTTCGCCATAGAGAACAGCGCCTGGGCCGAACAGGCCGTGCAGCGCGCCGTCGACAGCGGCGCCTTCGCGACGGGCATCGGTCTGGACACCACCTGCGTGGTGCGGCTCCGCCCGGACGAGGCGGCCATCGCCCACCGCAAGCAGCTACGCGAGATCCGGTACGCGGGCGAGGTCCTGGACCCACAGCATGAGCTGGAGCTGCGGCGGCAGCAGCTGCAACACCAGATCGAGCTGGTCCGTGCCCAGCAGGAGCAGGAGCTCAACGCCCAGAAGATCGCTTACTACCAGCACTATCTCGAACAGGGCGGGGTCACCGCCTGGGCGCTCCGGCTGGCCGAGCACCCGGAGGACACACGGCTGGTGCTGGAGAGCATGCGGGCGGACCAGCTCGCGCTCATGAAGACCCAGGCGAACGTCGCCCTCGAACTCCTCAAGGACGAAAACGTCGAGGGCTACCAGAAGGAGGAACCAACGCGGCGCGCCCTGCAATACGTCCGCGACATCTTCGATCACCAGCTCCCCGAGGGTGGCGAGCCGACGGCGTACGGGCCCCCTCCCGGGGTGCTGCCCCCGGTCGAGCCGACGTCCGTGGCCCAGGAGACCGAGCCCCATGAGCGGTAACGGCGCTCCATCCCCACCCGACCCGACTGACGTCGAAGCCGCCGAGCGGCTGCTGGCCGATCTGCGGGGCGAGATCGCGCGCGCCGACGGCAAGGCGGCCGTCCTGGTCGCGGCGCTCGGGATGACGGCCGGGATCGTCACCGGTCTGCTCGCCAACACCGCCTGGGGCCCCGGCGACCTCTCCACCGTCGGCTCCATCACCTGGTGGACCGGGACACTCGCCTTCGCACTGGCCCTGTTCGCCCTGCTCATGACCGTCCTGCCGCGCTATGGCGGCACCGCATGGACGCCGGGCCAGCCGCTCGCCTACTTCAGCGACATCCAGCGGGCCGCCCGGCTCGGCCGCCTGGCCTCCGCCCTCACCGACACCGCCCGCGCCCCGGTCTCCGGGCTGCTGGCCGCGCTCACCGAGACCAGCCGTATCGCCACGGTCAAGCACCAGTGGATCCGCACCGGGCTGATCGCCTTCTGCTGCGGCGCCGTGCTGCTGCCCGGCGCGCTCCTGGCCGGCTGACCCCCCACTCCTTCCCGCGTTCCGAGGATTGCGATGACCGAACCATCAGAGCCGCGATACCCGCAAGCACCACCGCAGTATCCGCAGGCCCCGCCCCACTACCCGCAGGCGCCCCACTCCCCGCAGGCGCCCCACTACCCGCAGGCGTCCCAGTACCCGCAGGCGCCCCCGCCCGCCCATCCGACGCAGCCGCCCACGCGCCCAGCTCCCCCGTACCCCCGGACACCCCCGCCGGCAGCCCCGCCCCCGCCCGTACCTCACCCCCACGAGCTGCGGTTCGAGCAGCGTCGCGTCCACATATCCGAGCGCCAGCGCGGTGCGGACGACACCGCGATCGGCCGCCTGCTGCTCCACGTGCCGAACTTCCTGTGCAGTCTGCTGGTCGTCAGCCTCGTGTCGATGTTCTTCGGGGCCCTGGGCATCGTCCTGGTGCTCGCCTGGCTGGCCAGCGGCGCGCTGGTCTTCCACCGCCCCACCGAGCGAGCCCTCGCCCGGTACGTCCTCAAGCTGCGTCCCCCACCCCCCAGGAGCTGGCCAGGCTCGTCCCGGTGTGGCGCGAAGTGCTCGCGCGGGCGGGCATCGAGCAGCACACCTACGAGCTGTGGGTCGAGGACAGCGAGGAGCTGAACGCCGTCGCGGCGGCCGGGCACATGGTCGGGGTCACCCGCTTCGCGCTGGAGCGGCTGCCCTCCGGACAGCTCGCCGCGGTCCTGGCGCATGAGCTGGGCCACCATGTCGGCGGGCACAGCTGGTCGGGCCTGCTCGGCTACTGGTACGCGCTTCCCGGCCGGATCGCCTGGCGGCTCATGCTGATCCTGACCTACGTCGCCATCCGGGTGTCCGGCCTCTTCTTCTGGGCCGGCCCCCTCTTTGTGGTGATCGTCTTCGGCGTCCTCGCCATCGCGACGATCGGTTTCCTGTACGGTCTGCCGCTTCTGGTGCTGCTGATGCCGTATCTCCTGGCGGCCGTCGGGCGCCGGGCGGAGTTCCACGCCGACCAGCAGGCGGCCGCGCTCGGCTTCGCGCCGATGCTCGCCGAGGTCCTGAGCGGGCTGCAGGCGAGCGAGCAGCACGCGGCGGCGGTCGCCGCGGCCGGCGGGAAGCGGGTGAAACGGCAAGGAGCACTGGCCCGGCTCCTCGACTCCCACCCCGCTTACCCCGCCCGCCTGGAGCGTCTGGGGCCGTATCTGGGACCGCCCACCGGGGCCGGCTGAGTCCGCCCCGGGTCCCGGAAACGCCGCGGGGCGGCCACCCCACCATGGGGGTGACCGCCCTGCGAACGGATCGGGTCTTACTGGTTGTACGGACCGTAGTCGTAGTCCTCCAGCGGAACCGCCTGGCCGGAGCCCGTGCCGAAGGGCGAGTAGTCGATGTCGTCGTAACCGACGGCCGAGTACATCGCGGCCTTCGCCTCCTCGGTCGGCTCGACCCGGATGTTGCGGTAGCGGGACAGACCCGTACCGGCCGGGATGAGCTTACCGATGATCACGTTCTCCTTGAGGCCGATCAGGGAGTCCGACTTGGCGTTGATCGCCGCGTCGGTGAGCACCCGGGTCGTCTCCTGGAAGGACGCCGCCGACAGCCAGGACTCGGTCGCCAGCGAGGCCTTGGTGATACCCATCAGCTGCGGACGGCCGGAGGCCGGGTGGCCGCCTTCCTGGACCACACGACGGTTCTCCGACTCGAAGCGCGAGCGCTCCACGAGCTCGCCCGGCAGCAGCTCCGCGTCGCCGGACTCGATGATCGTCACACGGCGCAGCATCTGCCGGATGATGATCTCGATGTGCTTGTCGTGGATCGACACACCCTGCGAGTTGTAGACCTTCTGGACCTCGCCCACCAGGTGCACCTGGACGGCGCGCTGGCCGAGGATGCGCAGCACGTCGTGCGGGTTGACGGCACCCACGGTCAGCGGCTGGCCGACGTCGACGCGGTCGCCCTCGCCCACCAGGAGACGGGCTCGCTTGGAGACGCCGAAGGCGGTCTCGTCGGAGCCGTCGTCCGGGGTGACGACGAGCTTCTTGGTCTTCTCGGTCTCCTCGATCCGGACGCGGCCGGCCGCCTCGGAGATCGGGGCGACACCCTTGGGCGTACGGGCCTCGAAGAGCTCGACGACACGCGGCAGACCCTGGGTGATGTCGTCACCGGCCACACCACCGGTGTGGAAGGTACGCATCGTCAGCTGGGTGCCGGGCTCACCGATGGACTGGGCGGCGATGATGCCGACCGCCTCACCGATGTCCACCAGCTTGCCGGTCGCCAGCGAGCGGCCGTAGCACATGGCGCAGGTGCCGACGGCGGACTCGCAGGTGAGCACCGAACGGGTCTTGACCGTCTCCACGCCGTGGCGGACCAGCTCGTCGATGAGCACATCGCCCAGGTCGGTACCGGCCGGGGCCAGGACCTTCCCCTCGACGACGATGTCCTCGGCGAGGCAGCGCGCGTACACGCTGGTCTCGACGTCCTCCGCCTTGCGCAGCACGCCGTCCGCACCCTTGGACGCGATCTCGAGCTTGAGGCCACGGTCGGTGCCGCAGTCCTCCTCGCGGATGATCACGTCCTGGGAGACGTCCACCAGACGTCGGGTCAGGTAACCCGAGTCGGCGGTACGCAGGGCGGTGTCGGCGAGACCCTTACGGGCACCGTGGGTGGAGATGAAGTACTCCAGCACGGAGAGACCCTCACGGAACGACGCCTTAATGGGCCGCGGGATGGTCTCGTTCTTCGCGTTGGACACCAGACCACGCATACCGGCGATCTGACGCATCTGCATCATGTTTCCGCGCGCGCCCGAGTCGACCATCATGAAGATCGGGTTGGTCTTCGGGAAGTTCGCGTTCATCGCCTCGGCGACCTCGTTGGTCGCCTTGGTCCAGATCGCGATCAGTTCCTGGGTGCGCTCGTCCTTGGTGATCAGACCACGCTCGTACTGCTTCTGGACCTTCTCGTCCTGCGCCTCGTACCCCTCGATGATGCCCTTCTTGGCCTCGGGCACGACCACGTCGGAGATGGCGACGGTGACACCGGAGCGGGTGGCCCAGTGGAAACCGGCCGCCTTCAGGTTGTCCAGCGTCGCCGCGACGATGACCTTGGGGTAACGCTCGGCGAGGTCGTTGACGATCTCGGAGAGCTGCTTCTTGCCCACCGAGTAGTCGACGAACGGGTAGTCCTCGGGCAGCAGCTCGTTGAAGAGCGCGCGGCCCAGCGTGGTGCGCAGCCGGAAGCTGTCACCGGGCTGCCAGGCCCCTCCCCCGACGCCGTCGTCCCCTGCCTCCGGAACCGGCGGGGTCCAGCCGCGGGGCGGGACGGTGCCGATCGGGAAGCGGATGTCGATCTTCGCCTGGAGCGAGAGCTCCCGGGCGTCGAACGCCATGGTCGCCTCGGCGGCCGAGCCGAAGGCCCGGCCCTCGCCCTTGACCTCGCGCTCCTCCTCGTCGGTGGTGAGGAAGAACAGGCCCAGCACCATGTCCTGGGTCGGCATGGTCACCGGCCGGCCGTCGGCCGGCTTGAGGATGTTGTTCGAGGACAGCATCAGGATGCGGGCCTCGGCCTGCGCCTCCGCGGACAGCGGCAGGTGCACGGCCATCTGGTCACCGTCGAAGTCCGCGTTGAACGCGGTGCAGACGAGCGGGTGAATCTGAATGGCCTTGCCCTCGACCAGCTGCGGCTCGAAGGCCTGGATGCCGAGGCGGTGCAGGGTCGGCGCACGGTTCAGCAGCACCGGGTGCTCGGCGATGACCTCTTCGAGCACGTCGTACACGACCGTGCGGCCGCGCTCGACCATGCGCTTGGCCGACTTGATGTTCTGCGCGTGGTTCAGGTCCACCAGGCGCTTCATCACGAACGGCTTGAAGAGCTCCAGCGCCATGGCCTTGGGCAGACCGCACTGGTGCAGCTTGAGCTGCGGGCCGACGACGATGACCGAACGGGCCGAGTAGTCGACACGCTTACCGAGCAGGTTCTGACGGAACCGGCCCTGCTTACCCTTCAGCATGTCGCTGAGGGACTTCAGCGGACGGTTACCGGGACCGGTCACCGGGCGACCGCGGCGGCCGTTGTCGAACAGCGCGTCGACGGCCTCCTGCAGCATCCGCTTCTCGTTGTTCACGATGATCTCGGGGGCACCGAGGTCAAGGAGACGCTTGAGGCGGTTGTTCCGGTTGATCACACGGCGGTACAGGTCGTTCAGGTCGGAGGTCGCGAAGCGGCCACCGTCCAGCTGCACCATCGGACGCAGGTCCGGCGGGATCACCGGGATGCAGTCCAGCACCATGCCGTTGGGGCTGTTGCGGGTCTGCAGGAACGCGGAGACGACCTTGAGGCGCTTGAGCGCACGGGTCTTCTTCTGGCCCTTGCCGGTCCGGATGATCTCACGGAGCTTCTCGGCCTCTTCGTCGAGGTCGAAGGACTCCAGGCGCTTCTGCAGCGCCGCGGCGCCCATGCCGCCCATGAAGTACGTGCCGAAGCGGTCACGCAGCTCGCGGTAGAGCAGCTCGTCGCCCTCCAGGTCCTGGACCTTGAGGTTCTTGAAGCGGTTCCACACCTCGTCGAGACGGTCGATCTCGCGCTGGGCGCGGTCGCGCAGCTGCTTCATCTCACGCTCGGCGCCCTCGCGCACCTTACGGCGCACATCGGCCTTGGCACCCTCGGCCTCGAGCTCGGCGAGGTCCGCCTCGAGCTTCTTGGCACGGGCCTCCAGGTCGGCGTCGCGGCGCTGCTCGATCTGCTGACGCTCGACGGAGACATGGGCCTCCAGCGAGGGCAGATCGCGCGTGCGGCGCTCCTCGTCCACCCACGTGATCATGTAGGCGGCGAAGTAGATGACCTTCTCGAGGTCCTTCGGGGCGAGGTCGAGCAGGTAGCCCAGACGGCTGGGCACGCCCTTGAAGTACCAGATGTGGGTAACGGGAGCGGCCAGCTCAATGTGGCCCATCCGCTCACGGCGCACCTTGGCGCGGGTGACCTCGACACCGCAGCGCTCACAGATGATGCCCTTGAAGCGGACGCGCTTGTACTTACCGCAGTAGCACTCCCAGTCCCGGGTCGGACCGAAGATCTTCTCGCAGAAGAGTCCGTCCTTTTCGGGCTTGAGGGTGCGGTAGTTGATGGTTTCCGGCTTCTTGACCTCACCGTGGGACCACTGACGGATGTCATCAGCGGTGGCGAGGCCGATCCGCAGCTCGTCGAAGAAGTTGACGTCGAGCACTTGTCGTCAATCCCTCTTTCAGGGTCGTGTCTTCGGGTCTGACTGGGGGTCCGGGGAGAGGCCGGGGCACCTTGGTGGAAGCGCCCCGGCCAGACCCGTCAGACCTCTTCGACGCTGCTCGGCTCGCGCCGGGACAGGTCGATACCGAGCTCCTCCGCAGCGCGGAAGACGTCCTCGTCGGTGTCGCGCATCTCGATGGACATGCCGTCGGACGACAGCACCTCCACGTTGAGGCACAGGGACTGCATCTCCTTGATGAGCACCTTGAAGGACTCGGGGATGCCGGGCTCGGGAATGTTCTCGCCCTTGACGATGGCCTCGTAGACCTTCACGCGGCCGGTCACGTCGTCGGACTTGATGGTCAGCAGCTCCTGGAGGGCGTACGCGGCGCCATAAGCCTCCAGCGCCCACACCTCCATCTCACCGAAGCGCTGGCCACCGAACTGAGCCTTACCACCCAGCGGCTGCTGGGTGATCATCGAGTACGGACCGGTGGACCGGGCGTGCAGCTTGTCGTCCACCAGGTGGTGCAGCTTGAGGATGTACATGTAGCCGACCGAGATCGGCTCCGGGAACGGCTCGCCGGAGCGGCCGTCGAAGAGCCGGGCCTTGCCGGACGACTGGACCAGGCGGTCGCCGTCGCGGTTCGGGATCGTCGAGTCGAAGAGACCGGCGATCTCGTCCTCGCGGGCGCCGTCGAAGACCGGGGTCGCGACGTTGGTGCCGGGCTCGACCTCGTCGGCGCCGATGGCCTGGAGCCGCTGCATCCAGTCCTCGGAGCCCTCGACCTTCCAGCCGCGGGAGGCCAGCCAGCCCAGGTGGATCTCCAGGACCTGTCCCGGGTTCATTCGGGACGGGACACCCAGCGGGTTGAGGATGATGTCGACCGGGGTGCCGTCCTCCAGGAACGGCATGTCCTCGACCGGCAGGATCTTGGAGATGACGCCCTTGTTGCCGTGACGGCCGGCGAGCTTGTCACCATCGGTGATCTTGCGCTTCTGCGCCACGTAGACGCGGACCAGCTGGTTCACGCCCGGCGGCAGCTCGTCGCCCTCTTCGCGGTCGAAGACGCGGACGCCGATGACCTTGCCGATCTCACCGTGCGGCACCTTCAGCGAGGTGTCACGGACCTCACGGGCCTTCTCACCGAAGATCGCGCGCAGCAGCCGCTCCTCCGGGGTCAGCTCGGTCTCACCCTTCGGGGTGACCTTGCCGACCAGGATGTCGCCGGCGACGACCTCGGCACCGATCCGGATGATGCCGCGCTCGTCGAGGTCGGCGAGGACCTCCTCGGAGACGTTCGGGATGTCCCGGGTGATCTCCTCGGGGCCGAGCTTGGTGTCACGGGCGTCGACCTCGTGCTCCTCGATGTGGATCGAGGAGAGGACGTCGTCCTGCACCAGACGCTGGCTGAGGATGATCGCGTCCTCGTAGTTGTGGCCCTCCCACGGCATGAACGCCACCAGGAGGTTCTTGCCGAGCGCCATCTCGCCGTCCTCGGTGGACGGGCCGTCGGCCAGCACCTGGCCGGCGATCACCCGCGCACCCTCGTCCACGACGACCTTCTGGTTGAAGGAGGTGCCCTGGTTGGAGCGGGAGAACTTGGCCACCCGGTAGGTGGTGTAGGTGCCGTCGTCGTTGGCCACCGTCACGTAGTCGGCGGAGACCTCCTGGACGACACCGTCCTTCTCGGCCTTGATGACGTCGCCTGCGTCGACCGCACAGCGGTACTCCATGCCGGTGCCGACCAGCGGGGACTCCGCCTTGATCAGCGGCACGGCCTGGCGCATCATGTTCGAGCCCATGAGCGCGCGGTTGGCGTCGTCGTGCTCGAGGAAGGGGATCATCGCGGTCGCGACCGACACCATCTGGCGCGGCGAGACGTCCATGTAGTCGACGTCGTCGCCGGGGATGTAGTCGACCTCGCCGCCACGGCGGCGGACCAGGACGCGGTTCTCGGCGAAACGCAGGTCGTCCGCGAGCGGGGCGTTGGCCTGCGCGATGACGAAGCGGTCCTCTTCATCGGCCGTCAGGTAGTCGACGTCGTCGGTGACGACACCGTCGACGACCTTGCGGTACGGGGTCTCGATGAAACCGAACGCGTTGACCCGGCCGTACGAGGCGAGCGAGCCGATCAGACCGATGTTCGGGCCTTCGGGCGTCTCGATCGGGCACATGCGGCCGTAGTGCGACGGGTGCACGTCACGGACCTCGAAGCCCGCCCGCTCACGGGAGAGACCACCGGGGCCGAGCGCGTTCAGACGGCGCTTGTGGGTCAGACCCGACAGCGGGTTCGTCTGGTCCATGAACTGCGACAGCTGGCTGGTGCCGAAGAACTCCTTGATGGAGGCGACGACCGGCCGGATGTTGATCAGGGTCTGCGGCGTGATCGCCTCGACGTCCTGAGTCGTCATGCGCTCACGCACGACGCGCTCCATACGGGCCAGACCCGTGCGGACCTGGTTCTGGATCAGCTCGCCGACGTTACGGATACGGCGGTTGCCGAAGTGGTCGATGTCGTCGGTCTCGACGACCACGGACTGGCCGTTGTCCCCGACGGTCTCGGTCTCACCGGCGTGCAGCTTCACCAGGTACTTGATCGAGGCGATGACGTCCTCGACGGTCAGGACGCCCGCGTCCAGCGGAGCGGCCGAACCCAGCTTCTTGTTGACCTTGTAGCGGCCGACCTTCGCGAGGTCGTAGCGCTTCGGGTTGAAGTAGAGGTTCTCGAGCAGCGTCTGCGCGGCCTCACGCGTGGGGGGCTCGCCCGGACGCAGCTTGCGGTAGATGTCGAGCAGCGCGTCGTCCTGGCCCTGGGTGTGGTCCTTCTCCAGGGTGGCGCGCATCGACTCGTACTCGCCGAACTCCTCCAGGATCTGCTCGGTCGTCCAGCCGAGAGCCTTCAGGAGAACGGTGACGGACTGCTTGCGCTTGCGGTCGATGCGCACACCGACCATGTCGCGCTTGTCGATCTCCATCTCCAGCCAGGCACCCCGGGACGGGATGACCTTGACGGAGAAGATGTCCTTGTCGGACGTCTTGTCGATGGAGGAGTCGAAGTAGACACCCGGCGAGCGGACCAGCTGCGAGACGACGACACGCTCGGTGCCGTTGATGCAGAAGGTGCCCTTGTCGGTCATGAGCGGGAAGTCGCCCATGAAGACCGTCTGGGACTTGATCTCGCCGGTCTCGTTGTTGGTGAACTCGGCCGTGACGAAGAGCGGAGCGGCGTAGGTGAAGTCGCGCTCCTTGCACTCGTCGATCGAGTTCTTCGGCGGCTCGAAACGGTGATCACGGAAAGTCAGGGACATCGACCCGGAGAAGTCCTCGATCGGGGAGATCTCCTCGAAGATCTCTTCCAGACCGGACTTGGTGGGGACGTCCTGACCGCTGTCCAGCGCAGCCTCGACGCGAGCCTTCCAGGCGGCATTGCCGAGCAGCCAATCGAAGCTCTCGGTCTGCAGCGCGAGGAGGTTCGGAACCTCGAGAGGCTCCCTGATCTTCGCAAAGGAGATGCGCAGCGGGGCGGTGCTGGCGCCATTGTTCGTATTGGCAGTCGAGGCGTTGCGCGAGGCGGCCAAGAGGGGGTCCTTCCGAGGGCTCGGACTCACTACGCGCGTACCGGTCCTACCGAGAGCCCATGGATGAAATCCCTGGTCAGGGTGTTTCCATCAGTAGTGCTCGAAGGTAGGTATGCCCCTGGTGACGGGCAGGGAGCAGCTAACAGGCAGCGCAAAGGGTCAGTGTAGCCACTTGGCACACTGATGTCCAGCGCCGAGTTTCTGAGACCGGCAGTGCCAATCTCTCCCTCCGGTGAGGGGCGTGCCCCTCGTTGTCTTCATCCGCCCTGTCGGCAGCCCGCGCGCTCGATGCGCATATCGATACTGCCCGCTTCGCCGACGATCCATGCCTCGGACTTTTGGATCGATGTGGCGTCGCGTCCTGAGAATTGCGCGCTGCGTGCCGTTCGTCAAGGCCCCCCACTCCGGCGAGATCGTCACAGGGCGTGGCGACAGGCAACGAAGATCACCCTACCTCCACAACCCCGTAAGACAATGTAGCCGTGACGGGAACGCCGAAGGGCGACCACCCGAACGGGTGATCGCCCTTGGCTGGAACCGGGCCGCGCCGCCGGACGTCCTACGGGCGTGTGGCGGCGGGCCGAGAGGTCACTTGACCTCGACGGAGGCGCCGGCGCCCTTGAGGGACTCGGCGGCCTTGTCGGCCTGCTCCTTGTTGACCTTCTCGAGGACCGGCTTCGGGGTGCCGTCGACGAGGTCCTTGGCCTCCTTCAGACCCAGGGAGGTCAGCTCACGCACGACCTTAATGACCTGGATCTTCTTGTCGCCGGCGCCGGTGAGGATGACGTCGAACTCGTCCTTCTCCTCCTCGGCCGGGGCAGCGGCACCCGGGGCGCCCGGGGCGGCGGCCACGACGGCGGCCGGGGCGGCGGCGGTGACGTCGAACTTCTCCTCGAAGGCCTTCACGAACTCGGAGAGCTCGATGAGGGTCATCTCCTCGAACTGCGCGAGCAGGTCGTCCTGGCTGAGCTTCGCCATGATGGCGGTCCTTCCACTAATTCGGCAGGTGGTGCCGGATGTACATGTCGGCGGGCTTCCCGGCCCGCTGCGACCGGAGCCTGATTACTCGGACTCGGCCTCGGCGGGAGCCGGGGATTCGGCACCGCCCTGCTCGGCCTGCTTCTGCCGGAGCGCCTCGGCGGTCCGGATGAACTTGGACAGCGGGGCCTGGAAGAGCGCGGCAGCCTGGGACTGCTTGGCCTTCATCGCACCCGCCAGCTTGGCGAGCAGCACCTCACGGGACTCGAGGTCCGCGAGCGTCTTGATCTCGTCGGCGGACAGCGCCTTGCCATCAAGGACACCGCCCTTGATGACGAGAGCGGGGTTCTCCTTGGCGAAGTCACGGAGACCCTTCGCCGCCTCGACCGGGTCACCGGTCACGAAGGCGACGGCCGACGAACCCGCGAACAGGTCGTCGAGCTGGTTGATCCCGGCCTCGTTGGCCGCGATCTTGGTCAGCGTGTTCTTCACCACACGGTACTGAACGTTCTCACCGAGCGAACGGCGCAGCTCCTTGAGCTGCGCAACGGTGAGACCGGTGTACGCGGTGACGACAGCCGCGTTGGAGTTGCGGAACTTCTCCCGCATCTCGTCGACGGCTGCGACCTTGTCAGGACTCGCCATGAGCCTCGGCCTCCTTCCGGGTGATGAGGACCGCTTCGGCCTGAAGGAAGGAGACTGGACAATGCGAAAACGCCCCGGCGCAGGCGCTCGGGGCGTAACTCGACCGGCGGGGCTCACGGCCCGTTCGGGAGTTCAACCACATACACCTACGCAGGTCGCCCGCAGCTAGCGGATCCTTCAGCCACCGGACCCCTTACGGGGGCACAGCGACAACCAGCGGTCTTTGGCTTCTGTAGGAGATTACGCGAACGGGCCGCGGCCAGGCAAATCGGCTCTACTGCTGGAGCATGTCCTGGAAGTCCACGGTGTCCGAGGACGTCGGCTCCTCGACCGTCACGGCGGTGCCGTAGTCCGAGTAGTAGACGGTGGAGTCGTAGGACCCGTTGTTGCTCTGGGCCTGCTCACGCTTCTTGACCAGCAGGTTCTGGCCGTCGACCCACAGGTCGATGGTCTCGGTGTCCATGCCGGAGGTCTCGAGCTGCTTCTGCAGGGCGTCCAGATCCGACTGGCTGAGCTCCTTGGACTGCATCTTGGCGATCTCGGAGACCTTGACCGTGCCGGTGTAGTGCGTGGCCTTGACGCCCTTCACGTCCTCGGAACCCACGCTCTTGACCTTGCCGGTGGCGAGCAGCAGCTCCACCGAGCGCGACGGGTTGTTGTTCTGCATCTGGTCCTTCAGGAAGGCGCCCGAGGGGCCCGCCTTCTGGGCCAGCACGTCGTAGTCGTACTTCACCCAGTGCTTGCCGCCACCGGCCTGCGCGGCGAACTCGTCGCCCATGTTCAGGAACATCGCGTCCGGGGTGTAGCGCGCGTCCATCGCCTTGCCCTCGATCGGGGAGGAGGCGATGGCACCGCCGCTCTGGGTGATGGACATGTTGGCCCGGATGCCGTTGGCCCAGTCCATGTCGCCGGACATCTGCGAGTTCTGCTCGCCCATCTTGGTGGTGCCCTCGACCTTGGCCGAGTTCTTCTGGTCCGTCCGCTGCGAGGCCAGCTTGAGCGCCGCCAGCGGGCTCATCGCGGACTGGCCGGACTTGTCGCCCGTCTTCTCACCGGCCTTGTCCTCGTCGGACTTCTCGCTCCCGCACGCGGTGAGGCCGACCATGAGGACGACGCTTCCAGCGGCTATAGCCCAACGCGCACCGACATGAGTACCGCGCACGGCTCCCCCTTATTTTTATGTCTCTTTTACGTCTGCAGAGTGACTTTAGCGGAGGGGGCCGACAACGGAAGACGCCGGGCCCCCGCACCTTCGACGCGGTGCGGGGGCCCGGCGGTTGCACACCGTGGTGCGCTGGGTCAGAGGCGGCCTCAGACGGCCTCTTCCTCGACCAGCAGGTTGCGGGTGCGGTTGGCGTCCAGCGGGATGCCGGGGCCCATCGTGGTGGTCAGGGTCGCCTTCTTGATGTAGCGGCCCTTCGCGGCGGACGGCTTGAGACGGTTGATCTCCTCGAGCGCCGCGGCGTAGTTCTCCACCAGCTTGGTCTCGTCGAACGAGAGCTTGCCGATGATGAAGTGCAGGTTGGAGTGCTTGTCGACGCGGAACTCGATCTTGCCGCCCTTGATGTCCGTGACGGCCTTGGCCACGTCCGGGGTGACGGTTCCGGTCTTCGGGTTCGGCATCAGACCACGCGGACCGAGCACCCGGCCGAGGCGGCCGACCTTGCCCATGAGGTCCGGGGTGGCGACGACGGCGTCGAAGTCCAGACGCCCCTTGGACACCTCGTCGATGAGCTCGTCGGAGCCGACGATGTCGGCGCCGGCGGCCTCCGCGGCCGCAGCACGGTCACCGGTCGCGAAGACCAGGACCCGGGCGGTCTTACCGGTGCCGTGCGGCAGGTTCACGGTGCCGCGGACCATCTGGTCGGCCTTGCGCGGGTCGACACCCAGGCGCATGGCGACCTCGACGGTCGCGTCGAACTTGGTCGCGGAGGTGTCCTTCGCGAGACGGACGGCCTCGAGCGGGGCGTAGTTGCGCTCCCGGTCGATCTTGGCGTCCGCAGCGCGGAGAGTCTTGCTGCGCTTGCTCACTGTTGCTCCTGTTGGTGTGGAGTTCGTGGTCCGGGCCAGCGCTTGGCCCTGCCACACGTGGCTGCGGGGGCTGTGGGCCCTCGCCGTGGAGGTGTCAGCCCTCGACCGTGACGCCCATGGAACGGGCGGTGCCGGCGATGATCTTCTCGGCGGCGTCCAGGTCGTTGGCGTTCAGGTCGGGCATCTTGGTGGTGGCGATCTCACGCACCTGGTCGCGGCTGATCTTGGCGACCTTGGTCTTGTGAGGCTCGCCGGAGCCCTTCTCCACGCCCGCGGCCTTGAGGATCAGCTTGGCGGCCGGCGGGGTCTTGGTCACGAAGGTGAAGGAGCGGTCCTCGTAGACCGTGATCTCCACCGGCACGACCATGCCACGCTGCGACTCGGTCGCGGCGTTGTAGGCCTTGCAGAACTCCATGATGTTGACGCCGTGCTGGCCCAGCGCGGGGCCGACCGGCGGGGCCGGGTTCGCGGCGCCGGCCTGGATCTGGAGCTTGATCAGCCCCGTGACCTTCTTCTTCTTGGGAGGCATGCTCTCTCCGGGTCCTAGTGAGAGGTGGTTCGCCTCCGAACCGGATCATCCGGATGGAGGCATACCGCACAACGATAACGGGTATAGGTGTGCGCCTTAAAACCGAGCAGGTCAGACCGGCCGCGAAAGCCCGTCTGACCTGTTCGGAAGTTCCGTTGAGGAGACTCAGTTCTTCTGGATCTGGTCGAAGCTCAGCTCGACCGGGGTCTCCCGGCCGAAGATCTCCACCAGGCCCTTGACCTTCTTCGAGTCGGCGTTGATCTCGTTGATCGTCGCCTGCAGGGTCGCGAACGGGCCGTCGGTGACCGTGACCGAGTCGCCGACCTCGAAGTCCAGCACCTGGACCTCGACCTTGCGGCTCGGCGCCGGCATGCCGCTCTCCTCGGCGGCGGCCTTCGCGGCCTTCTCCTCGGCCTCGGGGGCGAGCATCTTGACGATCTCGTCCAAGGTCAGCGGGTACGGGTCGTAGGCGTTGCCCACGAAGCCGGTGACGCCCGGCGTGTTGCGGACGACACCCCACGATTCGTTGGTCAGGTCCATGCGGACGAGCACATAGCCGGGCAGCTTGTTCTGCCGGACGTTCTTGCGCTCGCCGTTCTTGATCTGGACGATCTCTTCCTCGGGGACCTCGGCCTGATAGATGAAGTCCTCGACGTTCAGCGAGACGGCACGCTGCTCCAGGTTGGCCTTCACGCGCTTCTCGTAGCCCGCGTAGGTGTGGATCACGTACCACTCACCGGGCAGTCCGCGCAGCTCCTGGCGGAGCGCCTCGACCGGGTCGACGACCTCGGTCTCGGCCTCTGCCTCGGCCGCGTCTTCTGCCTCGTCCAGCCCGTCCGGCTCGGCCGCGGGGGCCGCATCGGCCTCGAGGGCGTCCTCGCCCTCGACGCGCAGCGCGTCCTCCTCGGCGGGCACGCCCGCCGCGGCGTCGGCTGCTTCAGCCTGGTCGGAGTCCGCCGCCTCAACGATGTCGAGCTCGTCCTCACGGGACTCGACGGGCTCGGCGGCGTCGTTCAGGTTCGGGTCAGACACTGTGGCTGCTTCTTCCTGGCTTCAAAGGGGTGGAACGTGCGAAAGAGGCGACGCCGGGACGGCGGCCGCCTTTCGCGTGGGTCTCAGCCAAAGACGTACTTGATGGCGTTATTGAACCCATAGTCAATCACGGTCACGATGCCGATCATGATGACGACGAAAACGATCACCACACTGGTGTACGTCGACAGCTGACTGCGGGTGGGCCAGACGACCTTCCGCAGCTCAGCGATGATCTGGCGGTAGAAGAGCGCGAGGCGGCCGAAGGGCCCCTTCTTCGCGCGCTTGCCACCACGGCGACCCCGCTTGGTCGCCACCTCGTCCTCGTCGGGACGACCGCTCTCAGGCGTCGCGGTGGAGCCAAGGGCTTCCGTCACTCGTCCTCACCTGAATCCGGGTCGTGGCCGTGCCGCGTCCGGCCCGGCCGCACAGCGGTGCTTGTCCTTGCGTACGCATGCACGCACCCTGATCAAAGTGCGTGTAGCAGGGCCGGAGGGACTTGAACCCCCAACCGCTGGTTTTGGAGACCAGTGCTCTACCAATTGAGCTACGACCCTTCGCGGCACCACCAACCTACCGCATACATCCGGCTGCACGGAGTGTGCGGTCGGATGCGGCTGTTGATCGGCCAACGACGGTTGAGTGTACGTGCTTGACGGCCGGGCGTCGAACGAGAAGCGCGCGAAGTCTCCGCAAACCCATGTGCCACCCATTTCGCCCGTCTGCGACGATGCATCTATGACCGCTGCTACTCCCCCGTACAGTCCCCGACCGACCGGCGGGTATCGGCCCGGATCGGCTCGATCTCCGAGTCCGCGACCCTCGCCGTCGACGCCAAGGCCAAGGCCCTCAAGGCCGCCGGCCGTCCGGTGATCGGCTTCGGCGCCGGTGAGCCCGACTTCCCCACGCCCGACTACGTCGTCGACGCCGCGGCGGCGGCCTGCCGCGAACCGAAGTACCACCGCTACACGCCGGCCGGCGGGCTCCCCGAGCTCAAGACCGCGATCGCAGCGAAGACGCTGCGCGACAGCGGGTACGAGGTCGAGGCGGCCCAGGTCCTGGTGACCAACGGCGGCAAGCAGGCGATCTACGAGGCGTTCGCCGCGATCCTGGACCCGGGCGACGAGGTCATCGTCCCCGCGCCCTACTGGACCACCTACCCGGAGTCGATCCGGCTGGCCGGCGGTGTCCCGGTGGAGGTCGTCGCCGACGAGACGACCGGCTACCGCGTCTCCGTCGAGCAGCTGGAGGCGGCCCGCACCGAGCACACCAAGGTGCTGCTCTTCGTCTCCCCCTCGAACCCCACCGGCGCGGTCTACAGCCGTGAGCAGATCGAGGAGGTCGGCCGCTGGGCCGCCGAGCACGGGCTGTGGGTGCTGACCGACGAGATCTACGAGCACCTGGTCTACGGCGACGCCGAGTTCCACTCGCTGCCGGTCGTGGTGCCCGAGCTGCGCGACAAGTGCATCGTGGTCAACGGTGTCGCGAAGACGTACGCGATGACCGGCTGGCGGGTGGGCTGGGTCATCGGCCCCAAGGACGTCATCAAGGCCGCGACCAACCTGCAGTCGCACGCCACCTCGAATGTGAGCAATGTCGCTCAGGTCGCCGCGCTGACCGCCGTCTCGGGCGACCTGGACGCCGTGGCCACGATGCGCGAGGCGTTCGACCGCCGCCGCCGCACCATCGTGCGGATGCTGAACGAGATCGACGGCGTCGAGTGCCCGGAGCCGGAGGGCGCCTTCTACGCCTACCCCTCGGTCAAGGGGCTGCTCGGCAGGGAGATCCGCGGCAAGCGGCCGCGGACCAGCGTCGAGCTGGCGGAGCTGATCCTGGAGGAGGCCGAGGTCGCGGTGGTGCCGGGTGAGGCCTTCGGCACCCCGGGCTATCTGCGGCTGTCGTACGCGCTGGGCGACGAGGACCTCGTCGAGGGCGTCTCCCGGCTGCAGAAGCTGCTGGGCGAGGCGAGCGCGTAAGGCGCACGGGTCGCACGCACGCAGGGAACGGGCCGGAATCCGCGGGGAGCGGATCCGGCCCTTCCTCATGTGTGCACCTCCCCGTTCGGGGAAAGCGGTACCGGCGGGTCCGGTCGTACGGCAGTATCTGCAGATGGCACGCGATGTACACCTGCTCCCCAAAGCGCATCTGCACCTTCACTTCACCGGCTCCATGCGCCCCGCGACCCTCCTGGAACTCGCCGACAAGTACGGCGTCCACCTGCCCGAGGCACTGAGCGGCGGTGAGCCGCCGAAGTTGCGGGCCACCGATGAGCGCGGCTGGTTCCGCTTCCAGCGGCTGTACGACATCGCGCGGTCCTGCCTGCGGGACGCCGACGACATCCGGCGGCTGGTGCGCGAGGCGGCCCAGGAGGACGTGCGGGACGGGGCCCAGTGGCTGGAGATCCAGGTCGACCCCACCTCGTACGCCCCGCGCCTGGGCGGGCTGATCCCGGCGATGGAGGTCATCCTGGACGCGGTCGAGAGCGCCTCCGCGGACACCGGCCTTGGCATCAGGGTGCTGGTCGCCGCCAACCGCATGAAGCATCCGCTGGAGGCGCGCACCCTGGCCCGGCTCGCGGTGCGCTACGCGGACCGCGGCGTGGTCGGCTTCGGCCTCTCCAACGACGAGCGGCGCGGATTCGCCCGTGACTTCGACCGGGCCTTCGCCATCGCCCGGGAGGGCGGGCTGCTGGCGGCGCCGCACGGCGGCGAGCTGTCGGGCGCCGGCAGCGTGCGGGACTGCCTGGACGACCTCGGCGCGGCCCGGGTCGGCCACGGGGTGCGCGCGGCGGAGGACCCACGGCTGCTCGCCAAGCTCGCCGAGCGCCAGGTGACCTGCGAGGTGTGCCCGTCGTCGAACGTGGCGCTCGGCGTCTACGAGAAGCCGGAGGACGTCCCGCTGCGGACGCTGTACGACGCGGGGGTGCCGATGGCGCTCGGGGCGGACGACCCGCTGCTCTTCGGCTCACGGCTGGCGGCGCAGTACGAGCTGGTGCGCGAGCACCACGGCTTCACGGACGCCGAACTGGCCGAGCTGGCGCGTCAGTCGGTGCGCGGGTCGGCCGCGCCGGAGGAGGTCCGGACGCGGATGCTGGCGGATATCGACGACTGGCTGGCGGGCCCGGACTCCTCACGTGAGTAGTCTGGGTCAGAGGCTCACGCCGACCGTCACCGGCTCGTTGACCAGCCGGATCCCGAACGCCCCCTCGACCCCGGCCACCACCTCGCGGGCCAGCGCCAGCAGATCCTCGGTCGTGGCCTCGCCCCGGTTGGTGAGGGCGAGCGTGTGCTTGGTGGAGATCCGGGCCGGGCCGGTGCCGTAGCCCTTGGTGAAGCCCGCCTTGTCGATCAGCCAGGCCGCGGAGGTCTTGATCAGGCCGTCGCCCGCCGGGAAAGCGGGCGCCGCGGTGCCCGGGCCCAGGCGGTCGGCGACACGGGCCAGGAAGGCGGCGTAGGCGTCCTGGTCAAGCACCGGGTTGGTGAAGAACGACCCCGCGGACCAGGTGTCGTGGTCCTCGGGGTCGAGCACCATGCCCTTGCCCGCGCGCAGTCCCAGGACGGTCTCGCGGGCGACGGCGGCCGGCACCCGGTCCCCCACCTCGACGCCGAGCACCCGCGCGGTCTCGGCGTACCGCACGGGCGCGGAGAGGCCGCCCGCGTCCTCCAGCTCGAAGCGGACCCGGAGCACCACATGGCGGTCGGGGTCGGCCTTGAAGCGGCTGTGGCGGTAGGAGAAGGCGCAGTCGGCGTTCGGGATCGTGACGACCTCGTCGGCGCGGCGGTCGTAGGCGATCACCTCGGTGATCGTGGCGGAGACCTCCTGGCCGTAGGCGCCGACGTTCTGTATCGGCGTGGCCCCCGCGGAGCCGGGGATTCCGGCGAGGCATTCGATGCCCGCGAGCCCCGCCCGGACCGTACGGGCCACGGCGTCCGACCAGTTCTCGCCCGCGGCGAGCTCCAGGCGGGTGCCGTCGAGCGTGAAGCCGCTGGTCGCGATCTGCAGGGCGGTGCCGTCGAAGCCCTTGTCGGCGATGACCAGATTGCTGCCGCCGCCGATCACCAACAGCGGGGTCCCGGCCGCGTCGGCCGCCCGGACCGCGGCGATGACCTCGTCGTCGGTCGTGGCCGTGATCAGCCGGTTGGCCGGTCCGCCGAGGCGGAAGGTGGTGAGGGGCGCGAGAGGGGCGTCGTGGAGTTCCTGCACGCGCTCAAGACTACGGGGGCGCCCCCTGGGGCCCTGGGGTGGCCGCCCCCGGTGTGGGGAGTCCGGGGGCCGACGGGCGTGTGGCCCGTAAACCGCTCAGACGGGCTTCACACGCTGTGGCGTGCTCTCATCCGCCTGGGGGCCGCTCGGGCGCGGTCGAGGGCTCAGGCGAGCCGTACCACGGCGCGGGCCCGGCCCAGCACCTTCTGGCCGGCGCTGGTCGCCGTGATGTCGAGGCGCACCGTGCGGGCCTCGTCGTCCAGCTTGGCGGTGACCTTGGCGCCGATCTCGATGAGCGCGCCCTTGTCGTCGTTGGGGACCACGACCGGCCTGGTGAAGCGGACGCCGTACTCGACGAGGGCGCCGGGGTCGCCGGCCCACTCGGTCACCACGCGGGCCGCCTGGGCCATGGTGTAGGCGCCGTGCGCGATGACGTCGGGGAGGCCGACCTCCTTGGCGAACTTCTCGTTCCAGTGGATCGGATTGAAGTCGCCCGACGCGCCCGCGTACCGCACGAGGTCGGCGCGGTTCACCTGGAACTCGCGCATCGGCACCTCGGTGCCGACCTCCACGGTGTCGTACGAGATCTTGGCCGTCGTCATCTGCTCTCCTCCACCTCTGCGTCGGCGGCGCGGGCCACCAGCGTCGTGAACGACGTCGCTACATGATCACCCGCCTTGTCGTGGACCTCGCCGCGGACGGACAGGATGTCGTTGCCGGCCAGCGACTTGATCGAATCGATGATCGAGGTGACCGAGAGGTGGTCCCCCGCGCGGACCGGGCGGGTGTACTCGAACTGCTGGTCGCCGTGGACCACCCGGCTGTAGTCCAGCCCCAGCTGCGGGTCCTCGACAACCTGCTTCCCGGCCGCCTTGAAGGTGATCGTGAAAATGAACGTCGGCGGGGCGATCACGTCGGGGTAGCCGAGGGCCCTGGCCGCCTCGGGGTCGGTGTAGACCGGATTGGTGTCACCCAGGGACTCGGCGAATTCCCGGATCTTCTCCCGGCCGACCTCGTACGCCGCGGTGGGCGGGTAGGTCCGCCCCACGAAGGACTGGTCGAGCGCCATCGGCGCACACCTCCTGCGATTGAATTACCAACGAAACGAGGCCGCCCCCGCGAGTGGGGGCGGCCTCGAATGAGAGCTTATTGCTATCGCGTCTCACGGTGCGCGGTGTGCGCGTTGCAACGCGGGCAGTGCTTCTTGATCTCAAGACGATCCGGGTCGTTGCGCCGGTTCTTCTTGGTGATGTAGTTCCGCTCCTTGCACTCCACGCAGGCCAGCGTGATCTTCGGGCGGACGTCGGTGGCAGCCACGTGAGTGCTCCTTGACGAACGGATAAAGGATTAACGCAGAAAGAGTAGCCGATCGAAGGACCGACCCCGCAATCGGCTACTGTCAGTAGCGGTGACCGGACTTGAACCGGTGACACAGCGATTATGAGCCGCTTGCTCTACCGACTGAGCTACACCGCTGTGATGCGAGTGACTCCCCGCTCGACTCAGCGTAGCCGAACGGGAAACCTCACACATCAGAGCCCCAATACGGAATCGAACCGTAGACCTTCTCCTTACCATGGAGACGCTCTGCCGACTGAGCTATTGGGGCGAGCGATGAAGACATTACACGGTCGGCCGCCGAAGGTGAAATCCGTATCGCCCCCCGTCACCCTGGGCTCAGGCACCACACCGGTACGACTATTCGGCTCCTCCGCGAAGCCGCCCCCACCGCGTCCTAGGCTTCGGATCGCACCCGCGTGATCTTGGCTGCGCACGTATCCGACACGTGCCCGGCGCGTTGCTCGTCGCCTTACCCCTCGCGTGCCCGGCGCGTACCCGTGGCGCCCTGGCGTCACTGCCACCGCACCTCGTCATGCAACCGTCGCGCGCCCCTGTGCGCCCCGCGTACGCCCTGCGAATCCCAGGAGTGCGATGCCCGAGAGCCAGCAGCAGCCGCAGCAGCCTCAGCAGCCGCCCAGGAACGGCGGCGCGGCCCCCGAGCCCACCGCTCTGGTGCTCGGCGGCGTCCAGCTCGCCGACGGGCGCACCGTGGACGTCCGGCTCAGCGGCGGGCGGATCGAGGCCGTGGGCACGGCGGGCAGCCTCGTCCCCGGCACCCGGCTGGACCTCGGCGGCTATCTGCTGCTGCCCGCCCCCGCTGAACCCCACGCCCACTGCGACACCGCCCTTACGGCCGACATGGTGGGCCCGGTCCCGTACGCCCCCGGGGACATCCAGCGCCGCACCGTCGAGGCCGCGCTGCTCCAGCTGGGCCACGGGGCGACCGCGCTGCGCACCCATGTCCGCATCGGCGGGGTGCACGGGCTGCGCTCCCTGGAGGCCGTCCTGGAGGCCGGCCGGACCCTGCGCGGGCTCACGGAGCTGAGCGCGGTGGCGGTGCCCCGGGTGCTGACCGGCGCGACCGGGGCGGACGGTCTGGCGATGCTGCGGGATGCGGTGGGGATGGGCGCGTCGGTCATCGGCGGCTGCCCCGACCTCGACCCGGATCCGACCGGCCACGCCGAGGCCGTCCTCGACCTCGCCGCCCGCCATGGCTGCGCCGTCGATCTGCACACGGACGGTGACGACCCGGCCCGCCTCGCCCGGCTCGCGGCGATGGCCGGGGGCCTGCGGCCGGGCGTCACCATCGGCCCCTGCGGCGGGCTGTCCCGGCTGCCCCTGGAGAGCGCGCGAAGGATCGCCGAGCGGCTGGCGGCGGCCGGGGTGACCGTCGTCTGCCTCCCCCAGGGCGACTGCGCCGGGCTGGAGCACCAAGGCGGGCGGGGAGCGGGCACCTGCGCCTGCGCGCCGGTGCGGCTGCTGCGCGCCGCGGGCGTCCGGGTGGCCGCGGGCAGCGGGGCGCTGCGGGACGCGGTCAACCCGGTGGGCCGGGGCGATCCCCTGGAGGCCGCCTTCCTGCTGGCGTCCCGGGGCGGGCTGCGGCCGGAGGAGGCGTACGAGGCGGTGTGCGGGCGGGCGCGGGCCGCGATGGGGCTCGCCGAGGTGCGGGTGGAGGCCGGTTTCCCGGCGGAGCTGCTCGCGGTGCGCGGGGACGGGCTCGCGGGGGTGCTCTCGCTCGCGTACAGCCGGGTCGTGGTGCACCGGGGCCGGGTGGTGGCCCGTACCAGCGCGGTGCGGGAGTACTGCGACTCGGCGGCCGCGGTGGCGCTGGATCTGCCCCGGCAGGCGCGGTCGCAGAGCGGCGGCGAGCAACAGTAGGGCACACGGCGTACGGTCGGGATCATGCGCATTGTCATCGCTGGTGGACATGGACAGATCGCACTGCGGCTGGAGCAGTTGCTCACCGCGCGCGGAGACGAAGTGGCGGGCATCATCCGCAAGCCGGAACAGGCGGGCGACCTGCTGGCGTCGGGCACCGAACCCGTCGTCTGCGACCTCGAGTCGGCCTCGCTGGAGGACGTGGTCAAGCATCTGGAGAACGCGGACGCGGCCGTCTTCGCGGCCGGCGCGGGCCCCGGCAGCGGTGCCGCCCGTAAGGAGACCGTCGACCACCGGTCCGCGGTGCTCTTCGCGGACGCGGCCGAACGGGCGGGGGCCCGGCGGTTCCTGATCGTCTCCTCGATGGGCGCGTCCCACGAGCCGCCACCGGACACCGACCCGGTCTTCGCCGCCTATCTGCGCGCCAAGGCCGCGGCGGACGACGACATCCGCGCCCGGGACGGCCTCGACTGGACGGTGCTGCGCCCGGGCCGGCTGACGAACGACCCGGGCACCGGCCGGGTGAAGCTGGCCGAACACACGGGCCGGGACGAGATCACCCGCGACGATGTGGCGGCGGTCCTGGCCGCCCTCCTGGACGAGCCCCGTACGGCGGGCCGCACGCTGGAGCTGATCAACGGCGACACGCCGGTGGCGGAGGCGGTGCGGGTGATCGCCGCCGAGCGGGGCTGAGGCGCGGGAGCGGCCGGGGTGGCCGGTCAGCCGGTTGGCCGGTTCCGGCCGATGGCTCAGAAGTCCACCCGGGCCGGGGCATCGGCCCGGGCCACGGACTCCTGGGCGTACCGCCGCTCGTACGCCGTCCGGATCCGCTCGATCCGCGGGTCCTGCGTCGGGGCCTCGGACGTGGGGTAGAACAAGATCACCTCGTACGAGCGCTCCCGCTCGATCGTCCCGTTCTGGTCCCGCCACTGCCCCCGGCCGTCGTGGATCGTCAGGCCGGCGGGGAAGCGCGGGGTGATCTGCCGGTCCACGAAGGCCAGAAACTGCTTCTCGGTGACGGGCGGCCCGCCGTCGGGGCGCTCGGTGCCGAAGAACAGCCGGGTCTCGACGTAGGGCTTACCGCGGTCCACGGCGGCGGAGGCCGCGGCGGCGGGCGGGTCGTCCAGCGCGGCGTACGCGGCGACGGGGGTGGCGGCGGCGAGGGCGAAGGCCGCCCCCAAGGCGGCTATACGGGCGCGCGGTTTCATGGTCGGCACGCGGGGCCGCACGGTCGGCGCGGTGGGCTTCGGTGTCGGCATCGTCCGATGGTCCCGGCGCCCGGAACCCCGGGGAAGACCGCCTTACGGGGCACATCCGTGCGAGACGCGCGAGGCGCGGGGGCGTGCCAAGGGGTACGTGAACAAGAATCGCGCTCAGACCCGGCGCCACCGGGCCATCGCGAACGAGAACACCCCGAAGAGCGCCAGCCCCAGCGCCACCGCCATCAGCAGCCAGGGCCCCGCCGCCGTCCCGGCGAAGGTCCGCAGCGTGTCGTCGATGCCCTTCGCCTTGTCCGGGTCGTAGCGCACGGCGGCCGAGAGCGCGAAGCCGCCCGCCACCGCGAACACGGCCCCGCGGACCGCCCCGCCGCAGACCCCCAGCGCCTCCACGGCCCGCCGCGTCCGCCGGGACATCGCGCCCAGCTTGAGGTACTTGCAAAAGCCGCGCCGCAGCGCCCGTACGGCGATCCACACCCCGGCCGCGGCCACCGCGGCCCCGGCCGCGGCCACCGCGGCCCCGGCGGCGGCGACCAGCCACCGGCCGTACGGCAGGTCGAGCGCACGGGCCGTCACGTCCTGGGACTGCCGGTCGCTGGAGCCGCTGCCCTGCTCGCCGGTGGCGAAGGAGAGCACGGAGTACGCGACGACGCCGTAGAAGACCGCGCGGGCCGCCCCCGCCAGCCGCTTGCGTGCCGCGCCCCCGTCCGGCCCCGCGGCCCCGAAGACCGCCTCGGACAGCCGCCACAGCGCCATGCAGACCAGCCCGATGCCGACCGCCCAGACCAGCGCCGCGCCGAACGGCTGCTGGGCGAGGACCTGGAGGGCCCCGCCCCGGTCGGCCTGCTCGCCGCGGTCGCCCAGGGCGATGCGCAGCGCCAGGACGCCGATGAGCAGATAGAGCACCCCGCGGGTGGCCAGCCCCCAGCGGGCCGCCGCCTCGATGGCCCGGCTGCCCGCCTCGCGTGGGGTACGTGTGCCCGTTGCCGAACCCAGTCCGCGTGCGATCGACGATGCGTTCACCGTTTCCTCCCGGTTGTCGCACATCGTGTGCCCTGGACGTAGGTGCAGAAACGGGACTTTCTCTTGTTGGTTGAAGCGATCCGCCCTACTCTGCCGCCAGAATCTGACGAACCGTCAGATCGGATGGAGCCACAGGATCACCACGAGAAGACCGGGGAGATGGCGAGATGACCGACGAGACGAACGGCACGACCGAGCTGCCTCGGGTCATCAGCGTCGATGACCATGTGATCGAGCCCGCGCACCTCTTCGAGACCTGGCTCCCCGCCAAGTACCGGGACCGCGGTCCCAAGCCGCTGACGGCCGGGATCGGCGAACTCGCCTACGTCGGCGGCAAGTACAAGTTCACCACCGACCCGGACGGCCAGCTCACCGACTGGTGGAGTTACGAGGGCGACCTCTTCCCCTACAAGCGGATCATCGCCGCCGTCGGCTTCTCCCGCGACGAGATGACCCTCGACGGCATCACCCGCGAGCAGATGCGCCGCGGCTGCTGGGACCCCAAGGAGCGCCTCGCCGACATGGACCTCAACCATGTCGAGGCGTCACTGTGCTTCCCGACCTTCCCCCGCTTCTGCGGCCAGACCTTCGCCGAAGCGAACGACAAGGAGGTCGGGCTGGCCTGCGTCCGGGCGTACAACGACTGGATGGTCGAGGAGTGGTGCGGCGACAGCGGCGGCCGCCTCATCCCGCTCTGCCTGATCCCCCTGTGGAACGTCGACCTCGCCGTCCAGGAGATCCGCCGCAACGCGGCCCGCGGCGTCCGCGCGGTGACCTTCAGCGAGATCCCCACCTACCTCGGGCTCCCCAGCATCCACAGCGGCTACTGGGACCCCTTCTTCGCCGAGTGCGAGGCCACGGGGACGGTCGTGTGCATGCACATCGGCTCCTCGTCCCAGATGCCCGCCGCCTCCCCCGACGCCCCGCCGGCCGTCCAGGCGGCCCTGAGCTTCAACAACGCCATGGCCTCGATGATGGACTTCCTCTTCAGCGGCGTCCTGGTCTCCTTCCCGCGCCTCAAGCTGGCCTATGCCGAGGGCCAGATGGGCTGGATCCCCTACGCCCTGGAGCGCGCCGACGACGTCTGGGAGGAGCACCGCGCCTGGGGCGGCGTCCGCGATCTCATCCCCGAGCCGCCGTCCACGTACTACTACCGGCAGATCTACTGCTGCTTCTTCCGCGACAAGCACGGGGTCGCCTCGCTGGACACGATCGGCGTGGACAACGCCACCTTCGAGACCGACTACCCCCACGTCGACTCCACCTGGCCGCACACCCGCCGCATCGCCGCCGAGCATGTGGCCGGGCTCTCCCCCGAGGTCACGTACAAGATCCTCCGCGGCAACGCGATCCGCATGCTGGAGCTGGACCTCGACGGGGCGCGGTAGCCGGGGCGGGCGGCCAGGCGACTGATCGGCCCGGCGGCTACTCCATGCGTGGCCGATCCGAGGCGCAGTAACGGCACTTGCGCGCCGCCTCGGGGATGTCGTCGGCGAGGCATTCCGAGCAGGTCTTTACCGGTCCCGGCTCGCCGAAGACCTCGGCGCCCCGGCGGGCCTGGGTGTACTTGTACGGCATGACGATCAGGAAGTAGATGACGGCCATGAAGATGATGAAGTAGATCAGGGCGCCGATGAACGACCCGATGTTGATGTAGGTCGCGTTGTTCCCCTCCTGGCCGAGCTGCCAGCCGAGCCCGACCGCCTTGCCGCCCTGGAGCCGGGCGATGATCGGGTTGATCACGGAGTCGGTGAACGCCTTGATCAGCGTCGAGAACGCCAGCGCTGTGACCAGGCCGATGGCGACAACAATGACATCACCGCGCATGAGGAAGTTCTTGAAGCCCCTGAGCACGATCCGCCCTCTCTGTCCTGATACGGGGGAATCACCACCCTAGGAGCGGTCCACGGAGCCCAGGGCGCGCCACGGCGACGGCCGCCCGTACGGCGGCAGGGGGTCGCACTTAATCCACGGCATGAGATAAGTCGTCCGCGAGGCTTGACGCCCGGCGGCGCGCCTCGGATCATCACAGTCACCGAGCACCGTGAACACACCGGTGCCTCGCTGTTCAGCCGCTCAGCCGCACCGCTGCTCAGCCGCTCAGCCGCACCGCTGCTCCGCCACTCCGTTGCCGTGAACACACCGGTGACCGGAGTTCCCCCCATTCCTTCCCTCCGGCCGTGACCACACCGGCCCGAGCCTGCCCGCACAGGAAAGGCACCGGTTCCATGAGATCCCTCAGATCCGTGAGTTCCCCCCGCACGACGCGCACCGCCCTGGTGAGCGCCCTGGCCGCGGTCGCCGTGGCCGTCGGCCCATGGCTGACCTCCCCGGCCGACGCCACGACCGCCGAGGCCGGCTCGGCCAAGGCCGGCGAGACCGTCAACGTCTATCTGACCACCACCTCCGGCTCCGACGGCCGCACCGTCGTGAAGGGCCTGGAGCAGCAGGCGCCCACCCGGTTCGGCTCGGGCGGGGGTGGCAGCGTCACCGTCGACGAATCCAGGACGTACCAGGAGTTCTCGGGCGCCGGGGCGTCGTTCACGGACACCGCCGCATGGCTGTTCAACAGCAGCGGCGCACTGAGCCAGAGCACCCGCGACGAGGTGATGCGCAAGCTCTTCTCGCCCACGGACGGCATCGGGGTGAGCTTCCTGCGCAACCCGCTCGGCGGCTCCGACCTGGCCCGCTTCGGCTACACCTTCGACGATGTGCCGGCCGGGCAGACCGACCCCGGCCTCACCAGGTTCTCCATCGACCACGACCTGGCCGACGTCCTGCCGCTGACCAAGCAGGCCAAGCAGCTCAACCCGGCCCTGAAGGTCATGGCCTCGCCCTGGACCGCCCCGGCCTGGATGAAGGACAACGACCAGCTCAACCAGGGCTGGCTGGAGGCGCAGTACTACGGCACGTACGCGAACTACTTCGTGAAGTACATCCAGGAGTACCAGAGCCGGGGTGTGCCGATCGACTATGTGACCGTGCAGAACGAGCCCACCTGCTGCCCCGGCTACCCCTCCATGCAGTGGAACGGCTCCGGGCTCAACTACTTCACCAAGAGTGAGCTGCTGCCCAAGCTGGCGAACGCGGGCCTGAAGACCAAGGTGCTCGCCCTCGACTGGAACTGGGACCAGTGGGCGGGCTTCGGCGCGCCCGTCGTGGACGACGCCGCCATCCGCAACCACCCGAACTTCGGCGGCATCGCCTGGCACGGCTACGGCGGCAACGTCGGCCAGCAGACGACCGTCCACAACCAGTACCCGAACGTGGACGCCTTCGACACCGAGCACTCCGGCGGCACCTGGATCGCCAATCAGCAGCAGGAGGACATGCACAACCTGATCGACTACACCCGCAACTGGGGCAAGAGCTGGATCAAGTGGAGCCTCGCCGTCGACCAGAACAAGGGCCCGCACAACGGCGGCTGCGACACCTGCACCGGCCTGGTCACCGTGCACAACGGCGACAACCAGAGCGGGCGGGTGGACTACACCGTCGAGTACTACACGATGGGCCACCTCACGAAGTTCGTGAAGCCCGGAGCCCGCCGCATCGACTCCAGCGCCAGCTCCACGGTGCCGAACGTGGCCTGGAAGAACCCGGACGGCTCCAAGGCGCTGATCGCCTACAACGACACCGGCAGCCAGCAGACCCTGAAGGTCAACTGGGGCAGCCAGTCCTTCAGCTACCAGCTCCCCGCCCGGGCCTCCGCCACCTTCACCTGGACCGGCACCCAGTCCTAGGCCCGGCGCGAGGCCGCGTCCCCGCTCCCCCCTGACACAGCAAACGGCCCCTGGCTGCGTTTCCGCAGCTCGGGGCCGTTTTCCACTGTGGCGGCGCCAGGATTCGAACCTGGGTAGGCTAAGCCGACGGATTTACAGTCCGCTCCCATTGGCCACTCGGGCACACCGCCTGGGATGTGGCCAGGTGCCCCGCTCTCGCGGTGCTGCTCCCTGGCAACGACGTAAACAATACCTGATGCGCGGGGGTGCTTCGCCACCCGGTTGATCGCCTCTGGATCATGGCCGAGATCGCTAGGCTGGCTGGAGCGGTCCGCTGGGCCGTGCCACTGACGGATCTACGTACGAGGAGCCAACTCAAGATGGCCGACTCCAGTTTCGACATCGTCTCGAAGGTCGAGCGGCAGGAGGTCGACAACGCTCTGAACCAGGCGAGCCGCGAGATCTCCCAGCGCTACGACTTCAAGAACGTCGGCGCCTCGATCGAGTGGTCGGGCGAGCGGATCGAGATGCGAGCCAACTCCGAGGAGCGGGTCAAGGCGATCCTCGACGTCTTCCAGTCCAAGCTGGTCAAGCGCGGGATCTCGCTGAAGGCCCTGGACGCGGGCGAGCCGCAGGCGTCGGGCAAGGAGTACAAGATCTTCGCCTCGCTGCAGGAGGGGATCTCGCAGGAGAACGCGAAGAAGGTCGCCAAGATCATCCGCGATGAGGGGCCCAAGGGCGTCAAGGCGCAGGTGCAGGGCGAGGAGCTGCGGGTGACCTCCAAGAGCCGGGATGACCTGCAGGCCGTGATCGCCCTGCTCAAGGGCAAGGACCTGGACTTCGCGGTGCAGTTCGTGAACTACCGGTAGGCAGCACTCGGACCGGTGCGGCAGGGGCGGTGCGGCGTGGCCGTGCCGCCCCTGGCGTTATCGGCGGGCAGGTCAGCGGTGGCCGAAGGGCTGGTCGGTGGGGACGATGTCGACGCCGAGGGGGCCAGGGAGATCGGGATGAGCTTGAAGTTGGCCAGGCCCAGCGGGATGCCGATGATCGTGACGCAGAGGGCGACGCCGGTGAGCAGGTGGCCGAGCGCCAGCCACCAGCCCGCGAGGATGAGCCACAGGACGTTGCCGACGCAGGAGGGGGCTCCGGCGCCGGGACGGGGGACGGCGGTGCGGCCGAAGGGCCACAGGGCGAAGCCGGCGATGCGCCAGGAGGCGAACGCGAGGGGGATGCCGATGATCGTCAGGAAGAGGAGCACCCCGGCGAAGACGTAGAGGATCGCCATCCAGAGGCCGGCGAAGAGCAGCCAGATGAGGTTCAGGAGGGTTTTCACGGCTGGTGTCCTGCCATCTGCTCGAGTCGGGCGATGCGCTCCCGCATGGGCGGGTGGGTCGAGAAGAGCTTGGCCATGCCCTCACCGGCCCGGAACGGGTTGGCGATCATCAGGTGGCTGGCGGTCTCCAGGCGGGGCTCGGGCGGCAGCGGAAGCTGCTTCGTACCGGCTTCGAGCTTGCGCAGGGCGCTGGCGAGGGCCAGGGGGTCGCCGGTGAGCTGGGCGCCGGAGGCGTCGGCCTCGTATTCGCGGGAGCGGCTCACGGCGAGCTGGATGATGGAGGCCGCGAGCGGCCCGAGAAGCATGATCAGCAGCATGCCGACGAAGCCGGGGCCCTCGTCGTCGTCGGACCGGCCCATCGGGATCAGCCAGGCGAAGTTCACCAGGAACATGACGACGCTGGCGAGCGCGCCCGCGATCGAGGAGATCAGGATGTCGCGGTTGTAGACATGGCTGAGCTCATGGCCGAGGACCCCGCGCAGCTCGCGCTCGTCCAGCAGCCGCAGAATGCCGTCCGTGCAGCAGACCGCCGCGTTACGGGGGTTGCGGCCGGTCGCGAAGGCGTTGGGGGCCTCGGTCGGGGAGATGTAGAGCCGGGGCATCGGCTGGCGCGCGGCCGTGGAGAGCTCGCGCACCATGCGGTACAGAGCCGGTGCCTCGAACTCGCTGACGGGGCGGGCGCGCATCGCGCGCAGGGCCAGCTTGTCACTGTTCCAGTAGGCGTACGCGTTGGTCCCGAGTGCGACGACGACCGCGATGATCAGCCCGGTACGGCCGAAGAGACTGCCGATGAGGATGATGATCGCGGACAGACCACCGAGGAGTACGGCGGTCTTCAGCCCGTTGTGCCGGCGGTGCACTGTGTGCCCTCCCGTTGTGCCGCAGGGGAACGCTTTGCCTGGTGTCTCCACCTTCCAGTGGACCCTCCTGAAAAAGTCAACGCCAGGCGAAGGGCACCAGTTCCCTTGTGCACACGGGTGCGGCCGCGCGGCCGGTGTTGAGGCCCATGGCGGCCGTGAGGCGGACGCGGACGCGGGAGCGGTTACGGCGTCGCGGGAGCGGTTACAGCAGGCTCTCCGAGGCGAACCGCAGGACGAGCTGCGGGGCGCCGGAGAGGGCGATGCCGGCGACCGCGGTGAGGCCGATGGCGGCCGTAAGGGGAACGGCGCGCGGGCGGGCGACGGCCGCCCCGGCCGCGGGTGCGGGCTCCGCCCCGGCGGCGGGCTCGGGGGCGCGGAAGAGCACCGCCGTCCACTGGAGGTAGTAGTAGAGCGCCACGACCACGTTGAGCGCCATCACCACCGCGAGCCAGCCCAGCCCCGCGTCCACGGCCGCCGAGAAGACGGTCACCTTCGCGAAGAGCCCGATGACGCCCGGGGGCAGCCCGGCCAGGCACAGCAGGAAGAAGGCCAGGGCCAGGGCGGCGGCCGGGCGGGCCGCGTACAGCCCGCGGTAGTCGGTGAGGCGGTTGGCCGGGCTCGTACGGGCCACCAGGGCGGCCACGGCGAACGCGCCGAGGTTCACGGCCGCGTACATCAGGGCGTACGCGACGGTGGAGCCGATGGCGCGGGAGGCGTCCTTGCCGGAGTCGGCGTAGCCGGCCGCGGCGATCGGGACCAACAGATAGCCCGCCTGGGCGACGGAGGACCAGGCGAGCAGGCGCACGGCGCTGAAGGCGCGCTCCGGGCGCTGGCGCAGCGCCGCGGCGTTCCCCGCGGTCATGGTGAGGGCGGCCAGGATGGCGACGGCCGGGCCCCACACATCGGCGTAGGAGGGGAAGGCGAGGACGGTCACCAGGATGAGGCCGGAGAAGCCGACCGCCTTACCGACGACGGACAGATACGCCGCGACGGGCACGGGGGCGCCGACGTAGGTGTCGGGCACCCAGAAGTGGAAGGGCACGGCGGCGGTCTTGAACGCGAAGCCCACCAGGGTGAGCACGACCCCCGCCTGGGCGAGCGTGTCGAGCCGTGGGTCGACATGGGTGAGGGCATCCGCGATCCGGGACAGATGGAGGCTGCCGGTGGCGGCGTAGACGAAGCTGACGCCGAGCAGCATCACGGCGGTCGCGGTGACCGAGGAGAGGAAGAACTTCAGCGCGGCCTCGGAGGACAGGCGGTCGCCGCGGCGCAGGCCCACCAGGGCGAAGGCCGGGAGCGAGGCCACTTCGAGGGCGATGACCAGGGTCGCCAGATCGCGGGAGGCGGGCAGCAGGGCCGCCCCGGCGGCCGAGGACAGCAGCAGGAACCAGAATTCGCCCGCGGGAAGTTTGAGATCGTCGAGGGAGCTGAAGGACAGCAGCCCGGTGAGCAGCGCCCCGCCGAGCACGAGGAACTGGATGACGAGGGCGAAGGTGTCGGCCGTATAGCTGCAGGCGTGGGCGCCGCTGGTCAGGCAGAAGGTGGAGCGGTCGCCGTCCAGCAGCGGCAGCAGGGCGAGCGCGGCCAGGGCCAGTCCCGCTATCGCTCCCCAGCCCAGCAGATGCTTCCTGCGCTCGGGCAGGAAGAGGTCCGCGACGAGGACGGCGAGGCCGGCCAGGGCCGCGATCGTGGGCGGTGCGACGGCGAGCCAGTCGACGGACTGGACGAGGCTGGTGGCCAGGCTCGTGGCGTTCGCAGTCATCGGTTGCCTCCCGCGAGGAGCTGCTGCACGGCCGGGTCGGTGAGGCCGAGGAGGGCCGCGGGCCACAGTCCGGCGAGGACGGTGAGCGCCACCAGGGGGCTCCAGGCGGCGAATTCATGGCCGTGGACGTCGGCGAGTGCGGGCCGCTCGGGCTCGGTGCCGATGCGGGGCTCGATCGGATGGTCGCCCATGCAGACGCGCCGTACGACGATGAGCATGTAGGCGGCGGTGAGCAGGGTGCCGAGGCCGGCGAGCGCCATATAGGTGAGATACGCCGGGCGGCTGAGCCCGTCCGCGGGGTCGAAAGCCCCGAACATGGCGAGCATCTCGCCCCAGAACCCGGCGAGTCCGGGCAGCCCCAGGGAGGCCACGGCGCCGAAGGCGAGCAGTCCGCCCAGGCGCGGCGCCCTGCCGTACAGGGCGGCGCCGCTGGTGCCCGCGAGCTGGTCGAGGTCGGTGGTGCCGGAGCGGTCCTTGAGGGCGCCGACGAGGAAGAAGAGCAGGCCGGTGATCAGGCCGTGGGCGATGTTGGCGAAGAGCGCGCCGTTCACCCCGGTGGGGGTGAGGGTCGCGATACCCAGCAGCACGAAGCCCATATGGCCGACGGAGGAGTAGGCGATCAGGCGCTTGAGGTCGCCCTTGGCGCCGGTACGGGCCAGGGCGAGGCAGGCGAGCGATCCGTAGATGATGCCGACCACGGCGAACGCGGCGAGGTAGGGCGCGTAGGTGTGGGCCGCCCCGGGGGTCATCGGCAGCACGATGCGGACCAGCCCGTACGTGCCCATCTTGAGCAGCACGCCCGCCAGCAGCACCGAGCCGACGGTGGGGGCGGCGGTATGGGCGTCGGGCAGCCAGCTGTGCAGCGGCCACATGGGGGCCTTGACGGCGAGTCCGACGATGATGGCGAGGGCCGCGATCAGCTGGGTGGTGTGGCTGAGCCCGGAGCCCCCGCGCCGGAGGTGCTATCGGATGCAGTGGTGGCGAGCGCCACCATGTCGAAGGTGCCGCCCCCCAGTCCGACGAGGAGGAGGCCGAGCAGCATGACGACGGAGCCGAGCAGCGTGTAGAGGATGAACCGCCAGGCGGCGCGCTCCCGTTCGCCGCTGCCCCACCGGTTGATGAGGAAGTACATCGGGATGAGGACCATCTCGAACGCCAGGAAGAACAGCATCAGGTCCAGCACCGCGAAGCTGGCCAGGGTGCCGGACTCCAGGAGCAGCAGCAGCGCGACGAAGGCCTTGGGGGACGGCCCGGAGGGCCGGTTGAAGTAGGCGTAGAGCGCGCTGAGGAAGGTCAGCAGCGCGGTCAGCACGAGCAGCGGCAGCGAGACGCCGTCGACGCCGAGGTGGATGCGGATGTCCAGCGCCGGGATCCAGCCGATGTCCGTCTGGGCCTGCATCCTGGCCGGGTGGTCGTGGTCGAAACCGGCGGCCAGGGCGATGGCGGCGGCGAGCACCACTCCGGTGACGGTCACGCCGTGGCGCAGCACGGCCTGGTCCGGCCCGCGGCCGCGCAGCCCGGGCGGGGCCGGGAGCAGGGCGGCGGCGCTGCCGAGCAGGGGGAGCACGACCAGGGCGGCGAGGAGGAGTTGCTGGACGGTGTGGTTCACGGGTCAGGCTCCCGCTGCGACGAGGACGGCGGCCACTGCCAGGACGAGGGAGCCCGCGAGCAGCGCGCCGAGGTAGGTCTGCACATTGCCGGTCTGGGCGCGGCGGACGGCCGCGCCGAGCAGGCGGGGCGCACCCCCCGCGCCGCGTACATACGTCTCGACGACCTCGCGGTCGAGGAAGCGGACGAGCCGGGCGGCGGCCCGCACGGGCCGGACGAACAGGGCGCTGTAGACGGCGTCGAGGTGGAAGCCGACGGCCGCGTGGCGGTGCAGCGGGCCCAGGAGCAGCCGCCCGGGGTCGGCGGGGTCGCTGGCGCCCGCGATGGAGCCGTAGGCCGCCTCGTGGGTGGCGATGGCCTCGGCCTCGGAGACGGCGTCGGCGGCTTCGGGGTGGGCGGCCACCGCGCCGAGCGGGACGCGGGCGGCCCGGGCCGAGCGGTGCCGCCAGGCGCCGTACATGACGAGGACGCCGACCAGGGCCAGCCCGGTGCCGAGGACGGAGGTGGTGAGGGTCGGGGTGAGCGTCTCGCCGTCGAACCAGTCGGGCAGCGTGCCGTAGGCGAGGCCGAGGGCGGCCGTGGGGATGAACAGCACCCACAGGACGACGTTCATGGCCACCGGCTGCTTGCCGTGGTCGGGGACGGGCTCGCCCCGGCCGCGGAAGGCGAGCAGCCACAGCCGGGCCGCGTATCCCGCGGTGAGGAGCGCGGTAAGGAGACCGGCGAGGAGGACGGTCCAGCCGACGCCCGTCGGGACGCCGGGGGTGTGGCCGGTCGCGGCGTGCTCGGCCGTGCCGAGGACGGCCTCCTTGGAGAAGAAGCCCGCGAAGGGCGGGATGGCGGCGAGCGCGAGCAGCGCGACCGTCATCGTCCAGAAGGCGTCGGGGATGCGCTGGGAGAGGCCGCTCATCCGGGACATGGCAGCGAGGGAGTTGCTGCCCGCGGCGTGGATCACCACGCCCGCGCCGAGGAAGAGCAGCGCCTTGAACGCACCGTGGGTGATGAGGTGGAAGACGGCTGCGCCGCGGTCGTCGACGGCCAGCGCGCCCGTCATATAGCCGAGTTGACCGACGGTCGAGTAGGCGAGGACGCGTTTGATGTCGTCCTGGGCGAGCGCGGCGAGCGCCGAGCCGACCATCGTCACGGCCGCCATGGCGGCCAGTACGGCGAGCGCGGCGGCGGAGGAGGCGAAGACGGGCAGCAGCCGGGCCACGACAAAGACACCGGCGGCGACCATGGTGGCCGCGTGGATCAGCGCGGAGACCGGTGTGGGGCCGGCCATCGCGTCCGGCAGCCAGGTGTGCAGCGGGAACTGCGCGGACTTGCCCGCGACCCCGGCCAGCAGCAGCAGCGCGATCAGGGTGGGGTGGTCCAGTGGCACCCCGGCGGTCTCGGAGGTCAGCCGGGTGTGGATCTCGCTGATGCGGAACGTGCCGGTGTCGCCCGCGAGCGCGAAGATGCCGATCAGGAACGGGACGTCGCCGAGCTTGGTGACCAGGAACGCCTTCAGGGACGCCGAGCGCGCGGCCGCGGTCTCCCAGTAGTGGCCCACCAGGAAGTACGAGCAGATGCCCATGATCTCCCAGCCGATGAGCAACACGATCAGGTCGTCGGCGTAGACGACCAGGAGCATCGCGGCGGTGAAAAGGGAGACGAGCGCGGCGTAGGAGGGGTAGCGGGGGTCGTCCCGCAGATAGCCGGTCGAGTAGATCTGCACACAGCAGGCGACGACGGCGACGAGGACCGCGACCAGGGCGGCGAACCCGTCGACCTGCAGGGCGAGGTCAATGGGGACCGAGCCGGTGTCGGCGAGCCGGGTCGCGGCGGTGAGCGGGGCCGTACCGCCACCCGCTCCCCCGCCCTGCCGTACGGCGACAAGCACGGCGAGACCGGCCGCGGCGAGGGTCGGCAGCACGGCGAGGGGGCGGACGAAACCGGGGGCGCGGCGGCCCAGCAGAAGCCCGGCGGCGGCGCCGAGGAAGGGCAGGAGGGGGACGAGAACGGCGGCGGTCGTGGTCGTCACGCGGTCTGCCTCCGGGCGCGTCGTGCCTGGTCGGCGTCGTTGTCAGGGGGGCTGCCATGCTGTCGTCCATCGGGTCCTGGCCGTCCGACGGGGGGTCGGCCAGGTCCCGGAGCTTGTCGACGTCGGCGGTGCCGCGGTTGCGGTGGACGAGGAGGACGATGGCGAGGCCGATGCCGATCTCGGCGGCGGCGATGGCGATGGTGAAGAGGGTCAGTGCCTGGCCCGCGTGCAGGGTGTCGCGGAGCCAGACGTCGAAGGCGACGAGGTTGAGGTTGACGGCGTTGAGCATCAGCTCGACCGACATCAGCATCAGAATCGCGTTGCGGCGGGCGAGGACGCCGTACAGGCCGGTGCAGAAGAGGAGGACGGCGAGCACGGCGGGGTAGGCGAGATGCATCAGCGCTTCTCCTTGCCGCTCAGGGCGTCCCGGGGTTCGGCGGTCTTACGGGACAGGACGATCGCGCCCACGAGCGCGGCGAGGAGAAGCACGGACAGCGCCTCGAACGGCAGCACCCAGTGGCGGAAGAGGCTCTCACCGGAGACGGCGGTGGAGCCCTGGACGCCCTTGTCGAGCTCGATCCAGGTGGTTCGGAAGGCGTCCACGACCACCCACACCAGGACGCCCGCGGCGGCCACGGCCACCGCGAGCGCGGCCGGGCGGTTGCCCGAATCGGCGTCCGGGGAAGGGCCGATGGGCGCCTTGGTGAGCATCAGCCCGAAGAGGAGGAGGACGACGACGGAGCCGACGTAGATCAGCACCTGCACCCAGGCGATGAACTCCGCCGTGAGCAGGAGGTACTCCACGGCGATGCCGCCGAGCGCCACCACCAGCCACAGGGCGGCGTGCACCAGTTGCTTGGTGGTGACGGTGAGGACGGCCGCGCCGAGGGTCGCGATGCCCACCAGCAGGAAGGCGATCTCGACGCCGGTCGGCGACAGGAACCCGTGGCCGGTGGCGGCCAGGTGGACCGCGGGACTCACGTGGCGGCTCCGTTTCCGTCGGATCCGTCGGTGGCGTTGGTGCCGTCGCTCGCGTTGGGCCCGTTGGTCGCGTTGGGCCCGTTGGTCGCGTTGGGCCCGTCGCTCGTGCCGGAGGCGCGTTCCGCCTCGGCGGCGGCCGCGGCCTCCGCGGCGGCGAGCTTGTCGGCGGCCTTACGGGCGGCACCGACCTCCTTGGGCTCCTCCGCACGCGGGTCCAGCGCGGGCGGCGCGGGCACCGTCCACATCCACTCGCGGAGCTTGTCCCGCTCATGGGTGAGATCGCGGATGTCCTCCTCCGCGTACTCGAACTCCGGCGACCAGAAGAGCGCGTCGAAAGGACACACCTCGATGCAGATACCGCAGTACATGCACAGGGCGAAGTCGATCGCGAACCGGTCCAGCACATTGCGGCTGCGCTCGCGCCCGCCCGGAGCGGCCGGGGGACGGTCTCCTTGTGCGAGTCGATATAGATGCACCAGTCAGGGCATTCGCGGGCGCACAGCATGCAGACCGTGCAGTTCTCCTCGAACAGCCCGATCACCCCGCGGGTGCGGGGCGGCAGCTCGGGCTGCGCGTCCGGATACTGCGCGGTGTGCGACTTCCGGGTCATCGTGCGGAGGGTGACGGCCAGGCCCTTGGCCAGGCCGGATCCGGGGATGCCCATCAGGAGATCACCACCTTGACAACGCCGGTGAGGGCGATCTGGGCCAGTGAGAGCGGAATGAGGCAGGTCCAGGCGAACCGCTGCAGCTGGTCCTCGCGCAACCGCGGATAGCTGACCCGCAGCCAGATCACGACGAAGGCGAGGACGGCCGTCTTCAGCAGCGTCCACAGCCAGCCGAGGCCGTCGGAGAACGGACCGTGCCAGCCACCGAGGAACAGGACGGTGGTCAGCCCGCACAGGATGACGATGCCCGCGTACTCGGCGAGCAGGAAGAGCGCGAACCGCAGCCCGGTGTACTCGGTGTACGCACCGAAGATGATCTCGGAGTCGGCGACCGGCGCGTCGAACGGCGGGCGCTGCAGCTCGGCGAGACCGGCGGTGAAGAACACCACCCCGCCGACGACCTGCCACGGCACCCACCACCACTCGAACGCCTCGAGGATGCCGGGCAGCGAGACCGTGCCCGCCGCCATCGCCACGGAGGCGGCGGTGAGCAGCATCGGCAGCTCGTACGCCATGAGCTGGGCGGCCGTACGCAGGCCCCCGAGGAGGGAGAACTTGTTCGCCGAGGCCCAGCCCGCCATCAGCGAACCCAGCACCCCGACGCCCATCACGGCGAGCACGAAGAAGATGCCCGCGTCCACGACCTGGCCGACGGCGCCCTCGGCGGGGCCGACCGGGATCACGACGAGGACGAGGAGATACGGCAGCAGGGCGACGGCGGGCGCGAGCTGGAAGATCCGCCGGTCGGCGCCGGTGGGTACGACGTCTTCCTTCTGCGCGAACTTCACCCCGTCCGCGACCAGCTGGGCCCACCCGTGGAACCCGCCCGCGTACATCGGCCCGAGGCGGCCCTGCATATGGGCCATGACCTTGTGCTCGGTCTGCCCCACAAGCAGGGGCAGCACGAGAAAGGCGAGCAGGAGGGCGAGCAGTCGCAGCGCGACGTCGAGGACGTCGTTCACGCGGTGCCTCCTGGCTGGTCGTCGGAGTTGGTGTCGGGGGCGTCAGGGGTGTCGGGCGTCTCGGAGGCGGGACCGGGTTCCTCGCCCCCGCGTCCGTCTCCGTCCGCCTCGGCCTCCGCTGCTTTCGGCGCCTCCGGCTCGCGCGGGGACTCGGCATCCTCGTCCCGCGCGGGGCGCGCATGATGCCAGGGGGCATCGGACGAGCGGGTCCGCGGCGCGGGGCGGCGCGGGTGCGCCCGGGCCGCGGATGCGGGCGACTCGGCCCCGGTGGCGTCATCGGCCGCGGGGGCTTCGGGTGCCGGTGGCGCGGCGGCGGCCGAGGGCTCATCGGCCACGGCCCGCCGACTGGCGGCGGCGTCCGGGGCCGAGGCTTCCGCCGTCGGCTCCGCACCCGCCGGACGCTGGCTCGCGGACCCCTCGCTCACGCTGCGCGAGCGCCGTGCCGCGCGTTCGGACGCCGGAGTCGGGGCGTCCGCCGTCGGCTCCGCGCCGGCCGGGCGTTGGCTCGCGGAGCCGGCCGTCGCGGTGCGGGTGCGGCGGGCGGGGCGGTCGCCCGCGGCGGCGCCTGCCGCGCGGGCGCCGCGGGCCGGGCGGGTCGGGGCAGGGGGCAGCTGGCCCTTGAGAGGGCCCCACTCGTTGGGGTCGGGGACGCCCGGCGGCAGCATCTGCCGGCGCTTGGGGCCGTGGCCGGTGCCCGACTCCCCCGGCTCCTTCGCGCCCGGCCACGCCTTGACGACCCGGGCCGCCAGCACGAAGTCCTTGCGCAGCGGATGCCCCTCGAAGCCGTCGGGGAGCAGCAGCGGCGCGAGACCGGGGTGGCCGGTGAAGCCGATGCCGAACATCTCGTGGGTCTCGCGCTCATGCCAGGCCGCCCCGGCGTAGACGCCGGTCGCGGTCGGCAGCGCGGCCGCGTCGTGCGGCACGGTGGTGCGCACCAGCAGACAGCGCACCGCGCGCCCGCCCGCGCCCCCGCCTCCGCCGAGGGCGACGACGTACGCGGCCACCCGGAAGCCGGTGCCCGGCTCGTCGACCGCGCTCAGCCAGTCGAAGTAGGTGCAGCCGAGGGTGTCGCGGGCCGTCTCCAGCGACGCGATCCAGGAGTCGGCGGGGACGTCGACGGTGAGCAGGTCGTACGCCTCCTCCGCCGTGGCGCCCTCGCCGAACAGCTCGGTGGCGGAACGCGGCAGCCAGCCCACAGGCGGCGCGGCCACCGCAGCGGGCTCCGCCTCTGCAGGCTCCACCTCTGCGGGCTCCGCCACCTCCGCGGGCTCGACCTCTGCGGACTCCGCCGCCCCGGTCCGCTCCGGCGTCTCGTTCGGCTCGTTCGGCTCGGTCATGTCGTGTCTTTCCGCCCCGGCGGCGTGACCAGCCCGCTGCGCAGCGCGGCCGCGGACGGGCGGCCCGCCGCCGTGGACGCGGTGCTCCCGCGCCCCTGCCCGGAATCGGCGTAGCGCTCACCCAACGACTCGCGCGCGATCTTCTCCTGGAGCTTGAGGATGCCCTGCAGCAGCGCCTCGGGCCGGGGCGGGCAGCCGGGCACGTAGACGTCGACGGGGATGATCTGGTCGACGCCCTTCGTCACGGCGTACGAGTCCCAGTAGGGGCCGCCGCAGTTCGAGCAGGCCCCGAAGGAGATCACGTACTTCGGCTCCGGCATCTGCTCGTACAGCCGCTTGACCGCGGGCGCCATCTTGTCCGTGACCGTGCCGGAGACGACCATCAGGTCGGCCTGGCGCGGCCCCGGCGCGAAGGGGATCACGCCGAGCCGGATGAAGTCGTGGCGGGCCATCGACGCGGCGATGAATTCGATCGCGCAGCAGGCGAGCCCGAAGTTGAAGACCCACAGGCTGTAGCGGCGGCCCCAGTTCAGGACGACCTTCATCGGCTCGGGAGCCAGCCGGGCCAGCGTGCCGAGACGGCGCGGCTCCGGCAGGTCCACCGGAGCGGAGGCGGGGACCGGCGCGGCGGCCGGTGTCGGTGTCGGCGTGGGGTTCGGTGTCACGTCCACTCCAGGACGCCCTTCTTCCATGCGTACAGCAGACCTACGGCGAGGAACCCGAGGAAGATGAACATCTCCACCAGCGTGGCGGCCCCGAAGCCGGGTGCCGCGAAGACCGTCGCCCACGGGAACAAGAAGATCGAGTCCACCGCGAAAATCACATACAGAAAAGCGTAGACGTAGTAACGGACCTGGGTGTGGGCCCAGCCCTCGCCCACCGGGTCCACTCCGCACTCGTAGGTCAGCAGCTTCTCGGGCGTCGGCACCACCGGCCGCAGCAGTCGCCCGGCCCCGAAGGCCACGGCGACGAAGATCACGCCGATCGCCGCCAGCAGTCCGACCACCGTATAGCCCTGGAAGTAGCCGTCCGCGAGCTGGACGCCGGCGCCACTCGTGGTGTGTACGGTCGTCGCCTCCGGCACGTCCGCCCCTCGCTCCCTGGTCTCGTGGTCCCTGCCTGCTCCTCGTCGACCTCGCGTGTTCGACGATCCGTACGGACGGGAAGTCTAGGCCCTGCCGCCGCCCGCCCGGGCGGCCCGTCCGCCATGCGGTAGGGCTAGCCCCATGGCGGTCCCCCCGCCGGGCCGGGCAGTCTTGCTGCCATGACCTCCAGTTCCCCCGTCCACGGCCCCGACGGCGGCGGCCGTGGCCGCGGCGACGAGCGGCTGCCGCGGCCGCCCGCGTTCGCCTTTCCCGCGCAGACCTGGAAGGAGATCGCCTATCTCCTGGCCAATCTGCCGGTGGGCATCGTCTGCTTCATCCTCACCCTGGTCTGGCTGGCCGTGGGGCTGGGGCTGTCCGTCACGGTGGTGGGGCTGCCGCTGCTGGCCCTGGGGCTGCGCTTCAGCCGGCTCCTCGGCCGGTTCGAGCGGAACCGCGCCCGGGCGCTGCTCTCGGTGCACATCGATGAGCCCAGCCCCCTGCCGTACCGGCCGGGCAGTGGCTTCCTCAGCCGGCTGTGGACGAGTCTGCGGGACCCGGTGGGCTGGCGCGCCACGCTGTACGCCCTGATCCGGCTGCCGTGGGCGGTGGTCACCTTCGCGCTCACCCTGACCTCGCTGTTCGTCGCCTGGCCGGTGCTGCCGTGGATCGCCCGGGGGCTGACGCATGCGGATCGGGCGATGGTGCGCGGGCTGCTGTTCCCCTCCGATGAGCTGGAGCGGCGGATCGCCGAGCTGGAGTCGGACCGGGGCACGGTGGTCGACACCGCCGCCGCGGATCTGCGCCGGATCGAGCGCGATCTCCACGATGGCGCCCAGGCCCGGCTGGTCGCCCTCGCCATGGGGCTCGGTCTGGCGAAGGAGAAGCTGGAGGAGGACCCGGAAGCCGCCGCGAAGATGGTCGACGAGGCCCACGGCGAGGTGAAACTCGCCCTCCAGGAACTGCGCGACCTCGCCCGCGGCATCCATCCCGCGATCCTCACCGACCGCGGCCTGGGCCCCGCCCTCTCCGCCCTCTCGGCCCGCTGCACCGTCCCCGTCACCGTGAGCGTCGACCTTCCGCAGCGGCCCGCGCCCGCGATCGAGGGAATCGCCTACTTCACCGTCTCCGAACTGCTCCAGAACATCAGCAAGCACAGCGGCGCCCGCACCGCCGAGGTCGATGTCTGGCGCACCGAGGACCGGCTGCTGATCCAGGTACGGGACGACGGACACGGCGGGGCGACCACCGACGGGGGCACGGGGCTCGCGGGGCTGACGGATCGGCTGGGCTCGGTCGACGGGCTCTTCGCGGTGGACTCGCCGCCCGGTGGGCCGACCTCCGTGACCGCCGAGCTGCCCTGGCGCCACCGGACGGGGTCGGCGGCGGGCACGGCGGTGGCGCATTCCCGGTGAGGCGCCTGACGCCGGAGTGCAGAGCCAGCCCCCCGAAGTGCAGAACGAGCCCCAGGGAGGCAGCCAGCCCCCGGGGCGAAGAGCCAGCTCCCGCAAGGCGCCTGCACACCCCCGGAAGGTAGGGCTAACCCCCCGGTGAAGAGGCCGATCCGCCCGATGGTCGGGCCGACCTCGCTCCGGGACGCTGGGTGTACGCAGAGAACGCGACCCACCCTGCTGACCCGGATCGCGTGACCCACCAGGCCCCGGAGGACGGACGAGACGATGGCCACCGCATATCGACCCTACGAGCCGGGGACCGAGCCCCGTGGCCATCTGGTGCCCGCGGCGCTGAAGGCGCCGTTCCAGGCCCGGGTCTGGCGTGAGTTCCTCTATCTCGTGATCAGCCTGCCGATGGCCGTCCTCACCTTCGTCTACACGATCACGATGCTCGCGCTCGGCGCCGGGCTGCTGATCACCTTCCTCGGCGTCCCGGTGCTCGGCGCCGCCCTCGCGGGCTGCCGGGCGCTCGGCGTCGTCGAGCGGGCCCGCGCCCGTGCCCTGCTGCGGCTGGAGGTGGCCGAGCCCGAGCCCGTCCTCGGCCGGAAGGGCGGCCGCGGGGGCAAGCGCGGGCCGGTCGCCTGGGTGGGCGCGCTGCTCAGGAGCGGCACCTCCTGGCGTCATGTGATCTACGCGCTGATCCATCTGCCGTGGGCGCTCTTCTCCTTCACCTTCGCGATCGCCTTCACCAGCTACGGCTGGGGCTTCGCGACCTATCCGCTGTGGCGCTGGGTCTTCCCCCGGTACATGGACGAGCCGGGCCTGCAGATCTTCGGGGACGACCACGGGCGCGCGTTCTATCTGGACACCCCGTTCGAGATCGCCGCGACCTGTGTCGTGGGTGTGCTGGTCCTGCTGCTGACCCCGTGGGTGATGCGGGCGCTGACCTCGGTCGACCGGATCATGGTGGCCGGGCTGCTCGGTCCGTCCCGGCTGGCGAGCCGGGTCTGGGAGCTGGAGTCGGACCGGGGCACGGTGGTCGACACCGCCGCCGCGGATCTGCGCCGGATCGAGCGCGATCTCCACGATGGCGCCCAGGCCCGGCTGGTCGCCCTCGCCATGGGGCTCGGTCTGGCGAAGGAGAAGCTGGAGGAGGACCCGGAAGCCGCCGCGAAGATGGTCGACGAGGCCCACGGCGAGGTGAAACTCGCCCTCCAGGAACTGCGCGACCTCGCCCGCGGCATCCATCCCGCGATCCTCACCGACCGCGGCCTGGGCCCCGCCCTCTCCGCCCTCTCGGCCCGCTGCACCGTCCCCGTCACCGTGAGCGTCGACCTTCCGCAGCGGCCCGCGCCCGCGATCGAGGGAATCGCCTACTTCACCGTCTCCGAACTGCTCCAGAACATCAGCAAGCACAGCGGCGCCCGCACCGCCGAGGTCGATGTCTGGCGCACCGAGGACCGGCTGCTGATCCAGGTACGGGACGACGGACACGGCGGGGCGACCACCGACGGGGGCACGGGGCTCGCGGGGCTGACGGATCGGCTGGGCTCGGTCGACGGGCTCTTCGCGGTGGACTCGCCGCCCGGTGGGCCGACCTCCGTGACCGCCGAGCTGCCCTGGCGCCACCGGACGGGGTCGGCGGCGGGCACGGCGGTGGCGCATTCCCGGTGAGGCGCCTGACGCCGGAGTGCAGAGCCAGCCCCCCGAAGTGCAGAACGAGCCCCAGGGAGGCAGCCAGCCCCCCGGGGCGAAGAGCCAGCTCCCGCAAGGCGCCTGCACACCCCCGGAAGGTAGGGCTAACCCCCCGGTGAAGAGGCCGATCCGCCCGATGGTCGGGCCGACCTCGCTCCGGGACGCTGGGTGTACGCAGAGAACGCGACCCACCCTGCTGACCCGGATCGCGTGACCCACCAGGCCCCGGAGGACGGACGAGACGATGGCCACCGCATATCGACCCTACGAGCCGGGGACCGAGCCCCGTGGCCATCTGGTGCCCGCGGCGCTGAAGGCGCCGTTCCAGGCCCGGGTCTGGCGTGAGTTCCTCTATCTCGTGATCAGCCTGCCGATGGCCGTCCTCACCTTCGTCTACACGATCACGATGCTCGCGCTCGGCGCCGGGCTGCTGATCACCTTCCTCGGCGTCCCGGTGCTCGGCGCCGCCCTCGCGGGCTGCCGGGCGCTCGGCGTCGTCGAGCGGGCCCGCGCCCGTGCCCTGCTGCGGCTGGAGGTGGCCGAGCCCGAGCCCGTCCTCGGCCGGAAGGGCGGCCGCGGGGGCAAGCGCGGGCCGGTCGCCTGGGTGGGCGCGCTGCTCAGGAGCGGCACCTCCTGGCGTCATGTGATCTACGCGCTGATCCATCTGCCGTGGGCGCTCTTCTCCTTCACCTTCGCGATCGCCTTCACCAGCTACGGCTGGGGCTTCGCGACCTATCCGCTGTGGCGCTGGGTCTTCCCCCGGTACATGGACGAGCCGGGCCTGCAGATCTTCGGGGACGACCACGGGCGCGCGTTCTATCTGGACACCCCGTTCGAGATCGCCGCGACCTGTGTCGTGGGTGTGCTGGTCCTGCTGCTGACCCCGTGGGTGATGCGGGCGCTGACCTCGGTCGACCGGATCATGGTGGCCGGGCTGCTCGGTCCGTCCCGGCTGGCGAGCCGGGTCTGGGAGCTGGAGTCGGACCGGGGCACGGTGGTCGACACCGCCGCCGCGGATCTGCGCCGGATCGAGCGCGATCTCCACGATGGCGCCCAGGCCCGGCTGGTCGCCCTCGCCATGGGGCTCGGTCTGGCGAAGGAGAAGCTGGAGGAGGACCCGGAAGCCGCCGCGAAGATGGTCGACGAGGCCCACGGCGAGGTGAAACTCGCCCTCCAGGAACTGCGCGACCTCGCCCGCGGCATCCATCCCGCGATCCTCACCGACCGCGGCCTGGGCCCCGCCCTCTCCGCCCTCTCGGCCCGCTGCACCGTCCCCGTCACCGTGAGCGTCGACCTTCCGCAGCGGCCCGCGCCCGCGATCGAGGGAATCGCCTACTTCACCGTCTCCGAACTGCTCCAGAACATCAGCAAGCACAGCGGCGCCCGCACCGCCGAGGTCGATGTCTGGCGCACCGAGGACCGGGTGCTGCTGCAGATCACGGACGACGGGCGGGGCGGGGCCGGCACCTCCGCCGGTTCGGGTCTGGCCGGGCTGGCCGAGCGGATCGACGCGGTGGACGGGATCCTCGTCGTCAACTCCCCGCCCGGTGGGCCGACCACCGTGACCGCCGAGCTCCCCTGGCGCTGAGGGCGCACGACCCAAACGGCCGACGCTGAGGGCGCACGACCCCACCGGTCGCATACGTCCGGTTCTGCGCGACGCGGGCGGCCCAACCCTGGGATGCTGGTCCCCACGGAACAAGCGAAACGGGGGCCGAGTGAAACGGGGGCCGAGCATCGTGCCGGACAGAGTACGGGTGGTCATCGCCGAGGATTCGGTGCTGCTCCGGGAGGGGCTGACCCGGCTGCTGACCGACCGGGGCCACGAGGTGGTCGCGGGCGTCGGGGACGCGGAGGCGCTGATCAAATCGGTGCGGGAGCTGGCCGACGAGGGCGTGCCGCCGGATGTGGTGGTGGCCGACGTACGGATGCCGCCCACGCACACCGACGAGGGGGTGCGGGCGGCCATCCGGCTCCGCCGTGACCATCCGGGCCTGGGGGTGCTGGTCCTGTCGCAGTACGTGGAGGAGCAGTACGCCACGGAGCTGCTGGCCGGGAACAGCCGGGGCATCGGCTATCTGCTCAAGGACCGGGTGGCCGAGGTGCGCGAGTTCGTGGACGCGGTGGTGCGGGTCGCCGAGGGCGGTACGGCGCTCGACCCGGAGGTGGTCGCCCAGCTGCTGGGCCGCAGCCGCAAGCAGGATGTGCTGGCCGGGCTCACCCCGAGGGAGCGGGAGGTCCTGGGGCTGATGGCCGAGGGGCGGACCAATTCGGCCATCGCCCGGCAGCTCGTGGTGAGCGACGGCGCGGTCGAGAAGCACGTGAGCAACATCTTCTTGAAGCTGGGCCTGTCGCCGAGTGACGGGGATCACCGTCGGGTGCTCGCCGTCCTCACGTATCTCAATTCCTGAAAGCAGACTTCCGCGGGCCAAAGCGGGGCCAAAGGCTGAACGGGGGATCACCGGAAATGGCAGCACGGGGGATGGGACGAGTTATGCCAAACCATGACATATATGGTTCTTCTTTGGGCGTCCACCATGTGATCCGGCCAAGGAAGGCCACCCTTACCGACGTACGATGGTCATGGGACAACAACCGGTCGGCACCGACTGTCCGGGAGCGCCGCCTCAAGGGAGGTCCGAAGCAGTGACCAGCCAGGTCAGCAGCCCGGCCGAGCAGGCCGAACCAGCCGATCAGCAGGGCGGGCAGACGCCCGCCGGGGGGCAGCGAACAGCAGAGGGCGGTAAAGAGGTCCGCCGTCTGGACCGGGTGATCATCCGGTTCGCGGGCGACTCGGGTGACGGTATGCAGCTCACGGGTGACCGGTTCACCTCGGAGACGGCGTCATTCGGAAACGACCTGTCGACCCTGCCGAACTTCCCGGCGGAGATCCGTGCCCCCGCAGGCACCCTGCCCGGAGTGTCGAGCTTCCAGCTCCACTTCGCCGATCACGACATCCTCACACCAGGTGACGCGCCGAACGTACTGGTGGCGATGAACCCGGCCGCACTGAAGGCCAACCTCCCCGATGTGCCGCGCGGGGCGGAGATCATCGTCAACACCGACGAGTTCACCAAGCGCCCGATGGCCAAGGTCGGCTATGACCAAAGCCCCCTGGAGGACGGCTCGCTGGACGGCTATCACGTCCACCCGGTGCCGCTCACCACGCTGACCATCGAGGCGCTGAAGGAATTCGGCCTGTCCCGCAAGGAGGCCGAGCGCAGCAAGAACATGTTCGCGCTCGGGCTGCTGTCGTGGATGTACCACCGGCCGACCGAGGGCACCGAGAAGTTCCTGCGGCAGAAGTTCGCGAAGAAGCCGCAGATCGCCGAGGCGAACGTGGCGGCCTTCCGGGCGGGCTGGAACTTCGGCGAGACCACCGAGGACTTCGCGGTCTCCTACGAGGTCGCCCCGGCCACCAGGGCCTTCCCCACCGGCACCTACCGGAACATCTCCGGAAACCTGGCGCTGTCGTACGGGCTGATCGCGGCCTCCCGCCAGGCGGATCTGCCGCTGTTCCTGGGGTCGTATCCGATCACCCCGGCCTCGGACATCCTGCACGAGCTGTCCAAGCACAAGAACTTCGGTGTGCGCAGCTTCCAGGCCGAGGACGAGATCGCCGGGATCGGCGCAGCACTGGGCGCTGCCTTCGGCGGCTCCCTCGCCGTGACCACCACCTCCGGCCCGGGCGTGGCGCTCAAGTCGGAGACCATCGGGCTCGCGGTGTCGCTGGAGCTGCCGCTGCTGGTGATCGACATCCAGCGCGGCGGCCCCTCCACCGGGCTGCCCACCAAGACCGAGCAGGCCGATCTGCTGCAGGCCATGTACGGGCGCAACGGCGAGGCCCCGGTGCCGATCGTGGCCCCGAAGACCCCGGCCGACTGCTTCGACGCCGCGCTCGACGCCGTCCGGATCGCCCTGACCTACCGCACCCCGGTCTTCCTGCTGTCGGACGGCTATCTGGCCAACGGCTCGGAGCCCTGGCGGGTGCCGGACGTCGACGAGCTGCCCGACCTCCGCGTCCAGTTCGCGACCGGGACCAACCATGTGCTGGCCGACGGCACCGAGGTCTTCTGGCCGTACAAGCGCGACCCGGAGACCCTGGCCCGCCCCTGGGCCGTGCCGGGAACACCCGGTCTGGAGCACCGGATCGGCGGCATCGAGAAGCAGGACGGCTCGGGGAACATCTCCTACGACCCGGCCAACCACGAGCACATGGTCCGCATCCGCCAGGCCAAGGTGGACGGCATCACCGTGCCGGACATCGAGGTGGACGACCCGACCGGCGACGCCCGCACCCTGGTCCTCGGGTGGGGGTCGACGTACGGCCCGATCACCGCCGCGGTGCGCCGCGTCCGCACCGCGGGCGACCGGATCGCCCAGGCCCATCTGCGCCATATCAACCCCTTCCCCGCCAACCTCGGCAAGGTGCTGGAGGGTTACGAGAAGGTGGTGGTGCCGGAGATGAACCTGGGTCAGCTGGCGACGCTGCTGCGCGCCCGCTATCTGGTCGACACCCGCTCCTTCACCCAGGTCCGCGGGCTGCCCTTCAAGGCCGAACAGCTTGCCACCGCCCTCAAGGAGGCCATCGATGACTGACACCCTCGCCGAGGGCGCGGCATCGGCTCGAAGCGCCCTCTCCCTGGTGCCCAAGAGCGACACCAAGCAGACGATGAAGGACTTCAAGTCCGACCAGGAGGTCCGCTGGTGCCCCGGCTGCGGTGACTACGCGATCCTCGCCGCCGTCCAGGGCTTCATGCCCGAACTGGGCCTGGCGAAGGAGAACATCGTCTTCGTCTCCGGCATCGGCTGCTCCTCGCGCTTCCCGTACTACATGAACACCTACGGGATGCACTCCATCCACGGCCGCGCCCCGGCCATCGCCACCGGTCTGGCCGCCTCGCGGCAGGATCTGTCGGTGTGGGTGGTCACCGGTGACGGCGACGCGCTGTCGATCGGCGGCAACCACCTGATCCACTCGCTGCGCCGCAATGTGAACCTGAAGATCCTGCTCTTCAACAACCGCATCTACGGCCTGACCAAGGGCCAGTACAGCCCCACCTCCGAGGTCGGCAAGATCACCAAGTCGACCCCGATGGGCTCCCTGGACGCGCCGTTCAACCCGCTGTCGCTCGCGCTCGGCGCCGAGGCGGGCTTCGTGGCCCGCACCATCGACTCCGACCGCAAGCACCTCACCGAGGTGCTGCGGCAGGCGGCGGCCCATCCGGGCACCGCGCTGGTGGAGATCTACCAGAACTGCAACATCTTCAACGACGGCGCCTTCGAGGCCCTGAAGGACAAGGAGCAGGCCCAGGAGGCCGTGATCCGGCTGGAGCACGGGCAGCCGATCCGCTTCGGCGTCGACCAGGCCAAGGGCGTCATCCGCAACCAGAGCACCGGCGACCTCGGAGTGGTCACCGTCACCGCGGAGAACGAGCACCAGGTGCTGGTGCACGACGCCCACGCCACCTCGCCCACCACGGCGTTCGCGCTGACTCGGCTCGCCGACGCCGACACGCTCCACCACACCCCCATCGGGGTGCTGCGCGATGTGGACCGGCCGGTCTACGACACCCAGATGTCCCACCAGCTCGACAACGCGGTGGAGCTGAAGGGCAAGGGCGACCTCGGCGCGCTGCTCGCCGGCGGCGACACCTGGACCGTCGTGGGCTGACCTCAGCGGCCCGCCCCGCCGACGGGCACCTTCGTACCGTCGGCGGGCACATTCGTACATACGGGCACAGGCGGGTGCCCGGCCGGAGCGTCTGACCACGCTCCGGCCGGGCACCCGCTCTGCTATCCGCATGGCCGACCCCGCCGCCCCGATCCAGCCGCCCGACCGCCCCGCCTACCGACTCAAGCGGCTGCTGCTCGGCCCGCCCCTGGTCACCGAGCGGATCCGGCGCGAGAAGCTGGGCAACCCGGCCGCGCTGGGCGTGCTGGCCTCCGACTGCATCTCCTCGACGGCGTACGGCAGCGAGGAGATGCTGCGGGTGCTGGTGCCGGTCATCGGGGTCGCGGCGTTCTCCCTGATCCTTCCGGTGACCGGGACGATTCTGCTGGTGCTGCTGCTGGTCACGCTCTGCTACAGCGATGTGGTGATGATCTACACCCGGGCGGGCGGCTCGTATGTCGTGGCGCGGGATAACTTCGGCCCGGACATCGCCCAGATCGCCTCCGTGGCACTGCTGGTGGACTACATCGTCACCGTCGCGGTCCAGGTCTCGGCGGGCACCAACGCGATCATCTCGTTCGCCCATCTCGTCGGCGGCACCTGGACCGGTATCGACCATCTCCAACTGCCCCTCAGCGCCCTGGTGATCCTGATCCTCGCCTATGGCAATCTGCGCGGACTGCGCGAGGCCGGGCGGGTCTTCATGGCGCCCGCCTATCTGTTCATCGTCGCCATCGGCCTGATGCTGGTGGTCGGCGTGGTCCGCGGGCTCACCGGGCGGCTTCCGCACGCCGATGTGCACGCCGCGGGCGCCGTCCACCTCGGCACCCCGGACGGCGGCTGGCTCTACGGCGCCTCGCTCTTCATCGTGCTGCGCTCGTTCGCCAACGGCGGCTCCTCGCTGACCGGTCTGGAGGCGATCTCCAACAGCGTCTCGGTCTTCCGCGACCCCAAGGGCCACAACGCCCGCCGCACGCTGATCACGATGAGCTGCATCCTGGGCACGCTGGTCCTCGGGTCTCCGCCCTCGCCCACTTCACCCACGCCATCCCGTACCGGGACGGCACCCCGACCGTCCTCGCGCAGGAGGCCCATCTGGTCTTCGGCGACGGGGCGGTGGGCGCCCTGGGGCTGGCGTTCGTCCAGCTGGCGACCGCGCTCATCCTCTACACGGGCGCCAACACGCCGTTCACCGGCTTCCCCTTCCTGGCCAGCTTCGTGGCCGAGGACCGCTTTCTGCCCCGGCAGCTCACCCGGCGCGGCCACCGGCTGGCCTTCTCCAACGGGATCATCGCGCTGGCCGTGGTGGCGCTGGCGCTGCTGGTGGTCACCGAGGCCAATGTGGACCGGCTGGTGGCGCTGTACGCGATCGGCGTGTTCACCGCCTTCACCATGGCCGGGGCCGGGCTGACCGCCTATCACCTGCGGCGGCGGGAGCCGGGCCGGGGCTGGAAGATCGCGGTCAACCTCACCACCGCGGCCGTCTCCGCCGCCGTGGTGCTGATCTTCGGGATCACCAAGTTCACCGAGGGCGCCTGGCTGGTCGTGGTGGTCTTCCCGCTGGGAGTCTGGGCGCTGATCCGGATCAACCGCGAGTACCGCGCGGAGGCGGCCGCCCTGGAGGCGGTGCCGCGTCCGGGGGACGACGTCCCGCGCTGGCGGCGCCATGTCGTCTTCGTCCTGGCGGACAGCATCGACCTCGCGACGGTCAAGGCGCTGCGCTACGCCCATGAGCTGCGGCCCGACGAGGTCCGCGCGGTGCACTTCATGGTGGACGAGAGCCATGCCCGCCGGCTGATGGCGCGGTGGGAGGCGACGGCGGGGGTGACGGTGGCGCTGGAGGTCGTGGCGTGCCCGGACCGGCGGCTGCGCCATGCGGTGATGGAGCTGGCGGCCCGTACCACCGAGGACGGGCAGACCGCGCTGACCCTGCTGGTGCCGCGCCGCACCTATACCTCCCCGCTGGGCAAGCTGCTGCACCGGGGCACGGCGGAGTCGCTGGCGAAGGCGCTGGAGGACCTGCCGGGTGTCGCGGTGACGATCCTGCCGTTCGCCGTCAGCCTCGCGGCACGGGAGAGCGAGGTCCCGGAGTGACGCGAACCCCCGCCGATTCCGCCGCGGACCCGGCCCCGGCCCGGACCCGGATGAACACACTTACTTAACCGGAAGTACCTTTCTATTGGTTAGCGCTTCCCTTAAGGTAGGTGTGCCGATCCCGAACAGGAGAGTCACACCTATGAGCATTGTCGTCACCGGAGCCACCGGCCACCTCGGCCGACTCGTCGTCGAGGGGCTGCTGGAGAAGGTTCCCGCCGACCAGATCACCGCGGTCGTGCGCGACACCGCGAAGGCCGCCGACTTCGCCGACCGCGGTGTACGGCTGCATGAGGCCGACTACAACCGGCCCGAGACCCTCGCCGGCGCCTTCGCCGCGGGCGACAAGGTGCTGCTGATCTCCGGCAGCGAGGTCGGGCAGCGCGGTCCGCAGCACCAGGCGGTCATTGACGCCGCCAAGGAGGCCGGTGTCGCGCTGCTCGCCTACACCAGCGTTCTGGGCGGCCCGGCCGCCGACTTCACCCTGGCCGACGAGCACCACATCACCGAGAAGGCGGTCACCGACTCCGGCCTGCCGTACGTCCTGCTGCGCAACGGCTGGTACCACGAGAACTACACCGAGAACCTCGCCCCGGTCCTGGAGCACGGCGCCGTCGTGGGCGCCGCGGGCGAGGGCCGGGTCGCCTCCGCCTCGCGCGCCGACTACGCCGCGGCCGCCGTCGCCGTCCTGACCGGCGAGGGCCACGAGGGCAAGGCGTACGAGCTGTCCGGCGACACCGCCTGGAGCTTCGCCGAGTACGCCGCCGTGATCGCGGAGCAGACCGGCAAGGAGATCGTCTACGGCGCCGTCTCCCCGGCGGAGTACCAGACCATCCTCACCGGCGCGGGCGTCCCCGAGCCGCTCGCAGTGATCCTCTCCGACGTCGAGGGGGCCATCGAGCGCGGCCGGCTGGCCGCCACCCCGGGCGATCTGTCCCGGCTCATCGGCCGCCCGACCACGCCCATCGCGGACTCGGTCGCGGTCGCGCTGAAGGGCTGACCGGCCCCGTAGCATCACGGCCCACCTGTCATGACCGTATCCCGATACGGGAATGACAGGCGGGCCTCACCAGCGCTACCTTCGGACCCTCGGAACGGGCCGCCTGGGCTCGCCATGCCGTCGGGGAGGGTGCCGTGACGCCGCAGGACCAGCAGGACCGGGCCGATCGCTCCGGTCTCCTCTACGGCTTCGCGGCATACGCCTTCTGGGGGCTGGTGCCGCTCTTCTGGCCGCTGCTGGAGCCCGCCGGCGCGGTGGAGATCCTCGCCCACCGGATGGTGTGGTCGCTGGCGGCCGTCGGTCTGCTGCTGCTGACGCTGCGCCGCTGGAGCTGGATACGGCCGCTGCTGCGGGAGCCCCGGCGGCTGGGCATGATCGCGCTCGCCGCGACCGTGATCTCGATCAACTGGGGCCTGTACATCTGGGGCGTCAACAGCGGTCACGTGGTGGAGGCCGCACTCGGATACTTCATCAACCCGCTGGTCAGCATCGCCTTCGGGGTGCTGCTGCTGCGGGAGCGGCTGCGGCCCGCGCAGTGGGCTGCGGTCGGCGTCGGGGCGGTGGCCGTGGCCGTGCTGGCGGTGGGTTACGGCAAGCTGCCGTGGATCGCGCTCACCCTCGCCTTCAGCTTCGCGACGTACAGCCTGGCCAAGAAGCGGGTCGGGCTGGACGGGCTGGAGTCGCTGGCCGCCGAGACCGCCGTACAGTTCCTGCCCGCGCTGGGCTTCCTGATCTGGCTCGGGGCGCGCGGCGACAGCACGTTCGCGAGTGAGGGCGCCGGACATGCGGCGCTGCTGGCGAGCTGTGGCTTCGTCACGGCGCTGCCGCTCATCTGCTTCGGGGCCTCGGCGGTGCGGCTGCCGCTGTCGACGATCGGGATGCTGCAGTACGTGGCGCCGACCTTCCAGTTCGCCCTCGGCATCACCGTCTTCCACGAGACGATGCCACCCGAACGGTGGGCAGGCTTCGCCCTCGTCTGGCTCGCCCTCGCGCTGCTCACCTGGGACGCGCTGCGCACCGCCCGGCGGGCACGGCGGGAGCTGGCCGACGCCGCCGCGCGGGCGGCCGCGCTGTCGGCGACAGTGGAGGCCGTTGTCGTTCCGGAGGCCGGTCTCGTTCCCGAAGCCGGTCTCGTTCCGGAGACTGTCATAGCGGACGTCGCCGTATCGGACGTCGCCGTATCGGATGCCGCCGCGCCCGATGCCCGGCCGGGATCGATATCCGGCGGGTGATGTCCGGTTCCCGCCCTTGACGCGGAGTCAGCCACACCCGGAGCATCAGCCTCGCGTCATCACCGCTTCAGCGAACCGCGGGTTCGCCGCTCCATCGCCCCCACGGGCACGTGCACCACACAGCGTCACGTCATTCCGTCCTGTCCTCGTTCGGAACCGGAGCCCCCCATGTCGTCATGCGCTGAGCGCCGCCCCCGAAGATCCCTGATACGCCGGACGGCCGCCATGGCCGCCGCCGGTACGGCCGTGGCCGCCCTGGTGTCGGCCGCCCCCGCCACCTCCGCCCCCGCCACCTCCGCCGCCGCGTCGGCCCGGCCCGCGGCGGGCTCCCGTACCGCCCTCGCGGCGCCGGACATCTCCGTGGCCAATGTGAAGGCCCATCTGACCCAACTGCAGTCGATCGCCACCGCCAACGGCGGCAACCGCGCCCATGGCCGCCCCGGCTACAAGGCGTCGCTCGACTACATCAAGGGCAAGCTGGACGCCGCCGGATACACCACCACCGTGCAGCAGTTCACCTCCAGCGGTTCCACCGGCTACAACCTCATCGCCGACTGGCCCGGCGGCGACACCAACAACGTGGTGTTCTCCGGCGCCCATCTGGACTCGGTCACCGCGGGCCCCGGGATCAACGACAACGGCTCGGGCTCCGCCGGAATCCTGGAGACCGCGCTCACCGTCGCCCACCAGGGGGCGAAGCCCACCAAGCATCTGCGGTTCGCCTGGTGGGGCGCCGAGGAGCTGGGGATGGTCGGCTCCCGCTACTACGTCAACAACCTGCCGTCAGCCGAGCGGGCGAAGATCGACGGCTATCTCAACTTCGACATGATCGGCTCGCCCAACCCGGGCTACTTCGTCTATGACGACGACCCCGGGATCGAGTCGGTGTTCAAGGCGTTCTTCTCCGCCAAGGGTGTTCCCACCGAGATCGAGACCGAGGGCGACGGCCGCTCCGACCACGCGCCGTTCAAGAACGTGGGCATCCCGGTGGGCGGTCTCTTCAGCGGCGCCGACTACATCAAGACCTCCGCCCAGGCCCAGAAGTGGGGCGGCACCTCCGGGCGGGCGTTCGACAGCTGCTACCACCGCTCCTGCGACACCACCAGCAACATCAACGACACCGCCCTGGACCGCAACAGCGACGCCATCGCGTACGCGGTCTGGACGCTCGGCGGCGCCTGATCCCGGATGACGTGCCGTGTTCGGCTCGGTGCTCGGCTCGGTGTTCGGCCCCAACCGGCTCAGGCCGTGATGTCCTTCGCGGTGAACCGGGCCCAGGCCGCCGAGCCGAACACGGCGACGTACAGCCCCTGCAGCCCCAGATTCTTGACCAGCTCGTCCCAGTAGACCGGCTCGCGCAGGAGATCGGCGAAGCTGAGCCAGTAGTGCGGGAAGAGATACGGGTGGATCGCGTGGAGCTGCGGGATGCTGTCGAGGATCTGCGCGGTGACGACCAACCCCACGGTCGTGGCCATGGCCGCGATCCCGCTGTTGGTGAGGGTGGAGATGAACAGCCCCACCGTCGCGATCCCCACCAGCGACAGGGCCACCAGGGCCGCCACACCGAGCGCCCGGAGCAGGGCTTCCTCGAACGAGACGGTGATGCCGGAGATCAGCGTGACATCGCCGAGCGGGAACAGCAGCGCCCCCGTCACCAGGCCCGAGAGCGCCACGATCAGGGTCGCGATCAGGCAGAAGGCCATGGACGTGGTGAATTTGGCCAGCAGGAGACGGGTCCGCCCGGCGGGGGCGACCAGCAGATAGCGCAGCGTTCCGGCGCCCGCCTCACCGGCGATGGCGTCACCGGTGATCACACCGATCACCATCGGCAGGAAGACGGGCAGCGTCGCCGCCAGTGACGCGAAGACCAGGAAGATCCCGTTGTTGGTGATCTGGGAGAAGAAGGCGGGGCCCTGCACGTCTCCGCCACGGCCGCCGCCGAGGCCGTCGCCGTCGCTCGTCTCGATCTTCACGGCGACGCCGATGAGGATCGGGATCAGTGCGAGCACCCCGAGGAGGGCCAGGGTCCGCCAGCGGCGGAGGGTGGTGGTCAGCTCGGAGCGGAAGAGGGCCAGGGCCCACAGGGGGTTCGGGCGGGGCGCGTTCGGGGCTCTCTCCCCCGTACGGGTGGCCGGTGCGCCGAGGTCAACCGTTCCTGCGCTCTCGGCCCGCGGCCCCAGTTCCTCAGCCCGCGACATCGAAGCCCTCCCCGGTCAGTGCCACAAAGGCGTCCTCGAGCGACGCCCGTTCGGCCCCGAAGGCCCGGACCCGCACCCCGGCGCGGACGAGGGCGGCGTTGAGATCGGCCAGCTCCAGCGGTGCGTCGTCCGCGCCGGGGCCGGGCACCGGCAGTTCGCCGGAGACGCGCTCGTCCAGGATCACCAGATCCGTCACGCCGTGCTCCTTCAGGATCCGGACCGCGTCCGCCGGGTCCGGGGTGGTGACGACCAGCCTGCCGCGGCTGCCCGCCGCCAGCTCGGCCACCGTGCCCTGGGCGATCAGGCGGCCCTGGGCCATCACGGCGGCGTGAGTGCACACCTGTTCGATCTCGTCGAGGAGATGCGAGGAGAGGAAGACGGTGGTGCCCTCCTCGGCCAGTTCGCGCACCAGGGAACGGATCTCGCGCATGCCCTGCGGATCGAGGCCGTTGGTCGGCTCGTCCAGGACCAGCAGCTCACGCGGCTGGAGCAGCGCGGCGGCCAGGCCCAGGCGCTGCTTCATGCCGAGCGAGTAGGCACGGGCCTTCTTCCCCGCCGCGGCGGCCAGCCCGACCCGGTCCAGGGCGGCCTCGACGCGGGGGACACGGGTGCGGGGGTCGGCCGTGGGGTCCGCGGCGTCGTAGCGCAGCAGATTGTCGCGGCCGGTCAGAAAGGGGTAGAGGGCGGGGCCCTCGATGAGGGCGCCCACCCTGGGCAACACGCTCCGGGCGGCGCGCGGCATCGGCTCGCCGAGCAGCCTTGCTCTGCCCGAGGTGGGCTCGATCAGGCCCATGAGCATGCGAATCGTCGTCGTCTTCCCCGAGCCGTTGGGCCCGAGGAAGCCGAAGACGCTGCCACGCGGCACGGACAGGTCGAGTGCGTCGACCGCGAGCTGTCCGCCCCGGTAGCGCTTGGTGAGCCCGCGGGTCTCCACCGCGGTGTCGTTCCCCTCGGTGGACCGCTGCTCCACGGGCTCCCCTTCGTTATGCGTCGTGTTCTACGCCGTGCGCACCCAGCGCCTCACTTGGCCGCGTTGGCGGCCTTGACCAGGGCGTCCTTGTCGACCGCACCGACGAACACCTTGCCGTCGTCGGTGAGCAGCGCGTTGACCAGACGGGTGCTGACCACGGTGCCGGAGCCGAAGTCGCCCTTGACCTCCTTGCCGAAGCCGCCGAGGAGTCCGGACGCCGCACCCGGGCCGCTGTCGCCGCCGGGGGTCGTGGACGCCGCGCCGCCGGGGGTGTCGAGCCGGGCGACCGAGTCCCAGCCGTCACCGACGACCTTCAGCCCGGACAGGGCGCCCTGGGCGTCCTTGAAGTCCTTGGTGCCGAAGTCCTTGGCCTCGGGCCGGTCGGCCTTGGGCTCCTCGGTGACCTTGGCGCCCTTGGGCGGGGTGAAGTCGAAGGTGCCGGCCTTGGGCTTGCCGAAGTCGACCTTGGTGTAGCCCACGTCGATGGCCGCCTTGCCGCCGCTCTTCGGGGAGAGCGTGAACTTCAGCGGGACACCGTTGTCCGCGTCCACCGCGATACGGACGGATCCGATCGTGGAGTCGCTGTCCGCCTTGGGCTTGATCAGCAGGTCGTACGCGTCCCGTCCGGCGACCCGGGAGGTGCCGTCGACCGTCACATCCGTGGTGTCGTCCACGGAGCTGAGCACGGTCTTGGCGATCTCCTGGGGCGTGGCGCCCCGCAGGTCCTTGGGCAGCTCCTGCCGGTGGCCGCCCTTGGCCTTCGCCTCCTCGGGGGCGGTGGCGTGGTAGGCGGAGTTGCTCCCGCTGTCGTACGCCCAGATCTCGTCGCCGTTGTGGATCATGCTGTACTCGGCGGCGTTCTCGACGATCGACACCCGCTGCTTGCCGGGGCCGTCGGTGGCCACCCGCAGGGTGTGGGAGCCGGAGACCAGCTCCATCAGCCGGGATTCGGGCGAGGCGGACTCCTCGCCGCCCTGCGCCCCGCCGAGGTCGGCGAGGGAGCCGCCGCCGGGGAGCGAGGGGATGCCCAGATCGGTGGTGATCTTCACCGAACCGGACATCTGCTGGGCGTCCGATGCCGCCATCTTGCTGATCAGCTCTTGTGCCGAGATCTTCGGCAGGTCGGGGTCACCGGTGCTGGCCAGCGCCGGGACCAGTCCTATGGTCGCCGCCGCGATGCCCGCGACCGCGACCGGGGCGGCGTACCGGGCGACCTTCTTCCCCCGGGATGGCCGCTCGTCATCCCAGAAGCCGTCGTCGGCGACCTGTGTCGGTCGGATCCGTGCCATGTGTGCTCTACCTCCGTCGTCGGCGGCGGTTCGTCAGCTTGCACTCGTCCACCCTCTCGGGCCATTGTCACCCGATCCCGCCATGTGGTGGTCTTTTCATCCCACCAAATCGTGTGACGTGGCGCGTCAGCCCGCAGGATCACCTAGGTGTACTGCTCGGGGATGACACCGCTCCTCCGGGAGTCAGGGTCGACTCCCCGGAGCCGGGGCCGGTCGGAGCGGAGCGGGGGCCTGGGCAGGGGCTGGGTGGAGCGTCAGCCGGGCCGATGGGCTGGGGCGTCAGCCGGGCCGATGGGCTGGGCTGGGCGGGGTGTCAGCCAACCGGTGCGCGAGGGCGGGCGGGGGCCAGCCGGGTCGATGGGCGGGGGCGTCAGCCGGGCCGATGGGCGGGGCTGGGCGGGGTGTCAGCCGACCGGTGGGCGGGAGGCCGGGCGTCAGCCGGCCCGGTGGACCACCGCGTCGCACAGCCCCTCGAGGGCCGCCTTCGCCGGGCCCTCGGGCAGCGGCGCCAGCATCGAACGGGCCTCCGCCGCGTAACGGACCGTGACCCGGCGGGCCTGCTCCAACGCCGGATGGGCGCGCAGCCGCCGCAGCACCTCGGCGAGGCGCGCGTCATCGCTGAGATCGCCCGCGAGCAGCTCGCACAGCTCGCGGTCCTCGGCCGAACCGGTCGCCTCGGCCCGCTCCCGCACATAGAGCACGGGCAGAGTGGCCACGCCCTCGCGCAGATCGGTGCCGGGGGTCTTGCCGGACTCATGGCTGTCGCTGGCGATGTCCAGCACATCGTCGGCGAGCTGGAAGGCCATGCCGAGCCGCTCGCCGTACTGGGTGAGGATGTTGACGATGGACTCGTCGGCGCCCGACATCATCGCGCCGAACCGGCCGGAGACGGCGATCAGCGAGCCCGTCTTGCCGGCCAGCACATCCAGATAGTGCTCAACCGGGTCACGGCCGTCGCGGGGGCCCGCCGTCTCCAGGATCTGGCCGGTGACCAGCCGCTCGAACGCCTCGGCCTGGATCCGCACCGCCTCGGGGCCCAGGTCGGCCAGGATGTGCGAGGCCCGGGCGAAGAGGAAGTCGCCGGTGAGGACCGCCACCGAGTTGCCCCAGCGGACGTTGGCGCTGGAGACGCCGCGGCGCACCTCCGCCTCGTCCATCACATCGTCGTGGTAGAGCGTCGCCAGATGGGTGAGCTCGACGACCACGGCCGAGGGCACCACTCCGGGTGCGTGAGGATCGCCGAACTGTGCGGCCAGCAGCACCAGCAGGGGCCGGAACCGCTTCCCACCGGCCCGCACCAGATGCTGGGCGGCCTCGGTGATGAAGGGCACATCGCTCTTGGTGGCCTCCAGCAGGCCCTCTTCGACCGCCGTCAGCCCGGCCTGGGTGTCGGCTTCCAGAGTCCGGTCCCGCACGCTCAGCCCCAAGGGCCCGACGAAGCTCACGGGGTACTCCTGTCTGCCTACGAATGACGCGAATGTCGACGTGTCGCTGCCTCCACCAACAGGCAGCGTATCCGGTCGGGTATCGATCACTGTGGGCGCCTTCCCGCCTTGTGCGCCTCTCACCGTTCTCTCCCGAACCGGTTACTTCACATCGCAGTACCGCGATCGCAGCAGATCATTCATCCTCCGGCCCCCGACAAGTCGGCCAACCCGGCCCGCTGACGGGTCAACCGGCCCGGCCCGCTGACCGGTCAACGGGCCCGGGCACGGGCACGGGCCGCACCGGGGACGGGCGTCGGCCGGGGAAGGCCAACGGCCGGGTCGGGCCAGGGGCCGGGTCGGGCCAGAGACCAGGGCAAGCCATCCGCCAGGGCGGGCCATCCCCCAGGGCAAGCCATCGGCCGGGGCGGGCCGATGGCCGCGGGCTCGGCGGCCGCTCATCCGTGCGCGGCGGCCACCGCCTTCGCCAGCCGTGGCGACGCGTACTCCGTGCCGCAGACGAACCGCATCACCGGGCCGAAACTCGCCGCCGCGGGCAGCCCCGTGAAGTACAGCCCGGGGACCGCGGAGCCGTATCCGGCATCGAGCCAGGGTCCCCCGGCGCCGGTGACCAACTCGGAGCGGAGCCCGGGCCCGAGGAAGTCCAGCGCGGCGACGCTCATCCGGTAGCCCGTCGCGGCCATCACATGGTCGGCGGCCAGCTCACCGACCCGGCCGCCCCCGCGCAGGCTGACCACCGGCCGGCCGTCGGCCCGCACCGTGACCCGGCTGATCTGCCGCCCCTGGGTGACCCGCACCCGCCCGGCGAACCGATCCCTCAGCCACCAGGCGCCCTTGGGCCCCAGCACCCTGCGGACCAGATACTCCCGGGCCGGTGCGGGCAGCCGCCGGAAGCCCACGGCGTGGTGCGACAGCGCGTACAGCGACCAGGCGCGGCCGAACGGCGACTCGGGCCGCAGCCTGGGCTGGTGGTCCGGCGGGGCGCCGAAGGCGACCGCGCGCGGCCCGCGGGCCACCACCCGCACGGCGGCGCCCGCCTCGGCCAGCAGCACCGCGCTCTCCAGCGCCGACTGCCCGGCCCCGACGACCACCACCTCACGCCCCTGGAAGCGCCCGAGGTCACGGTGTTGCGAACTGTGCGAGACGGGGCCGCCGGGAGCGGGCCCGTCCGGTACGGCGGCGGCCAGCTCACGGGGGAGTGGGCGAGCCCGCTGAGGCCGCTGGCGACGACGACGGCGCGCGCCGTGACCTGCTCCCCGAGTCCAGCTTCAGCTCGAACCGGCCGCCCCGCCGGTCGACCGAGACCACCCGCACCCGCTCCAGCTCCGGCACCAGCCGCTCCTGGAACCACAGTCCATAGGCGGAGAAGGTCTCGACGGGGATCAGGTCCCAGTCCGACTCATAGCGCGGGCCGCCCATCGCATGGCAGAAGTCCAGCAGGGTGTGCCCGGGCTGCGGTGCGTCGATGTTCGAGGCGACCGGTGTGGACTTGAGCAGCATGCCCGCGGGCATCCGCTCGCGCCAGCTCACCATCGGATCCCCGAAGACACGGACCGGCAGCCCGCGGGCGCGCAGATGAGCGGCGGTCGACAGACCGTACGGACCGGCCCCGATGACCACTACCGGATCGTTCATGAATCCCCCAAGGTGTTCAGCGTTCACTTGGCGCGCCACAGCCGGTAGAGCTGGGCCGCGCCGGGCCGCAGCGAGCGGGCCAGCATGGTGAAGAACGGCTTCATGTCGTCCCGCGCGGCCCAGGCGAGCTCGGTCCCGCTCGCCCTCGCCGGGGCGTGCGGGGTGGTGTATCCACTGCGGCGATAGGCGAGCAGCGCGGGCAGGTCGATGTTCTCGACCGTGAACCGGCGGTCCGGCCGCTGCCCGGCCCCCGGGACCGCGCGCCCCGTCAGATCGAGATGCTGGGCCCGGACGACATCGATCCCCATCGCGCTCTCGAAGAGCCGGAACTGGGCGCCCATCCGCGGATTGAAGTCCAGCAGCTTGTACCGCCCGTCGCGCCGGTCGAAGCGCCAGTCCAGATCGACGATGCCGCTGAAGCCGATCCGCTGGACGAACTGAGCCGCCATCCGCGCCAGCTCCTCGTTATCCACCACATAGGCGCAGGCCGTCATCCCCGCGTGCGGCGGCCAGGACCGCACCTTGACCCCGGTGAACATCGCCAGCGGTGTGCTCCCCGCGTCGAAGTACCCATGCACGATCCAGTCCTCGGCCTCCTCGCGCGGCAGATACTCCTGCAGCACCACCCCGGGCCGCGGTCCCCACCGCCGCGCCAGCTCCATCAGCTCCCTTGGGCCCTCGATCCGGGTGGTGCCGCCCACCGCGGGCTTCTTCCGCCGTTCGAACGCCTCCCGGTTCTTGGCGACCACCGGGAACCGCGCGCTCGCCGCGAAGGCCTTGACGTCGGCATAGGTGTCGGGGAAGACGCCCTCGGGCGTGGGCACCCTGTGCTTGACGCACAGCTCGTGCAGCCCCTGCTTGCTCGCCAGCCGCCTGGGCAACTCCGGCTCGGCGCGCGGGAAGAGGAAGCCGCCCTCCCCGGCGAGCCGATCCGCGTGCTCGGCGATCAGCACCGCCGCCTCTTCGTCCGTCGGCAGCAGGACCGTCGGCCGGCCGATCGCCCGCCCTATCCGCAGCAGCCCCTCCACCAGCCGCTCCGGCCGCTCGCTGCCGGTGGTCGGCCAGATGAAGGCCCTCGCCAGATAGCGCGAGAGCGCCGCCGGGGTCCAACGGTCCTCGGTGACCGCGTACATGGGGACCCCGAGACGCCCCAGGGAACGGATGGCCCCGACGCCACCGTGATGCAGCGGATAGTGGCCGATCTTCACGACCAGAGCGGGTACGGAACGGTCCACCGCGAATGGCACGGCACTGCTCGCCACGAGCCCCCCTTGGTCACCGCAGCGCAGTGGCCCCCCCACTGTGCGTGACCCCGAGCAAGGACGCTACTTCGGAATCGCCGCCTCCAGCAAGGATTTTCCGGACATTGCCATCTCTTTAGGGGGTAGCCGACACGGTGCCACCTTTCTTTTCTCCCCGCACTCCCCTCGCCTTAGGGTGTGCTGCACCCCCAGCAGTGACCAGGAGAAGGCGAGGCAGCCCCGATGCCGCAGCGATCCCCGCTGGACCTGCCCGAAGGCGACCCCTTCGGCCCGCACAACCTCCCCTATGGCGTCTTCACCACGCCGCACGCTCCTCATCTGCGGAAAATCGGGGTGCGCTACGGAAACCATGTGCTGGACGCCGGCGCCGCCGCGGCCGCCGCCGCCTCTCCGCACGCCGAACAGCTGGGCGCCGACACCCTCAACCCGCTGATGGCCGCGGGCCGCCCGGTCTGGCAGGCCGTCCGCGCCGAGGTGCTCGACTGGCTCACCGACCCCGCGCACCGGTCGACCATCGAGCCGCTGATGCATCCCCTCCCCACCGTCGCGCTCCATCTCCCCTTCGAGGTGGCCGACTACGCCGACTTCTATGCGAGCGAGCACCACGCCACCAACACGGGCAGGATCTTCCGCCCCGACGGCGAAGCGCTCAGCCCCAACTGGAAGCACATGCCGATCGGCTACCACGGCCGGGCCGGCACCCTCCTCGTCTCGGGCACGCCCATCGTCCGCCCGCAGGGCCAGCACCTGCCCCCGGCCGATACCTCCGCACCACCACACGCTTCCTCCCCCACTCCGGTCTTCGGCCCCTCCCTGCGCCTCGACTTCGAAGCGGAGGTGGCCTTCGTCGTCGGCGCCCCTTCTACTGTGAATACACCGGTGGGCCTCTCCGGGTTCCACGACCACGTCTTCGGTGTCTGTCTGCTCAACGACTGGTCCGCACGCGACATCCAGGCATGGGAGTACCGCCCGCTCGGCCCGTTCCTCGGCAAGTCCTTCGCCACCTCCCTCGCCGCGTGGGTCACCCCGCTGGAGGCCCTCACCGCGGCCCGCACCAGCCCGCCCGCCCGCGACGTCCCGCTCCTCCCCTACCTGGACGACAGCGCCGCCGAGCCCGGCGGGCTCGATCTGCGTCTCGAGGTCGCCCTCAACGGCCACACGGTCTCCCGCCCGCCCTTCTCCGCCATGTACTGGACCGCGGCCCAGCAGCTCGCGCATCTGACGGTCAACGGCGCCTCGCTGCGCACCGGCGACGTCTTCGCCTCCGGCACGGTCAGCGGTCCCCGCCCGGACGAGCTCGGCTGTCTCCTCGAACTCACCTGGGGAGGCCGCCGGTCCCTGCGGCTCCCCGACTCCACCCGGACGTTCCTGGAGGACGGTGACGAAGTGACCATCACGGCCTGGGCGCCGGGCCCGCAGGGGGTCCGTATCGGGCTGGGCGAGGTGACCGGCCAGGTCGTCCCGGCCACGCCCTGACCCGGGCTGCTAATTTGTCGTGCTCCCGCCCTGACGATCGAGGAGAGACACGTGAACAAGGCAGTGGGCATCGCCGGCACGGTGGCGGCGGCCGCCCTGCTACTGACCGCATGTGGCAGTGACGGAGACGACGACAAGAAGGACACCTCCAACGGCCCCTCCTCCGCGTCGAGCGCCCCGGCGGAGGGGGCGCGGACGCGAAGGTCTCCGGCACCTATGTGGCGAAGTCCGGCGACGAGGCCGTCATCCTGTCCATCAGCGGCAAGCAGGCCGTCCTGATGGCCGGCAAGCACATCTGCAACGGCGAATACGCCGACATGGGCGGGAAGATGCTCATGCTCAAGTGCGCCGACGGCAACACCGAGCGCAGCGCGGGCAAGGTCACGCTGGGCGCGGACGGCAAGACCCTCACGGTCGACTGGGACGCGCTCGCCAAGAACGACACCTTCGTCAAGGCGACCTCGCCCAGCGACCTTCCCTCGGGCCTGCCGACGTCCCTCCCCTCCGGCCTCCCGACCGATCTGCCGAGCGGCATCCCGACCGACCTCCCGACCGGCTGAACCACCGCGCCGGCCCCGTCCGGCGCCCCGGGCCCCGGCGCACCACCGCGCCGGGGGCCCGCCGCGCGCAGTGGCAGATCTTGCCGCCGCGACGGCGAAACCGCAGGCAGCGGCGGTACGAAGGCCGGCGCCAGGCGGCGCAACACTTCGGCAACACCATCGGCCCGGCCCCGTCGGCATGGTCCCCGTACGACCCGCCGACCAGCAAACCCCGGAGCCGGCCGATGCCAGCCGAACGCCCCCGCGAGCACGCCCCGCCGGTCGCCGCCGCGCGCCGCCGGCTGCGCGCCGACCGGGCACGGCAACTCGCCGATCTGCTCCGCCACCAAGTCCTCACCGGCGGCTTCCCCGGAGGCGTACTCCCCCTGGAGGACGCGCTCGGCCAGGGCTACGGCGCCTCCCGCAACACCGTGCGCCAGGCGCTCGACCTGCTGCGCGCCGAGCTCCTGGTGGAGCGGCAGCCCGGGGTGGGCACGGTCGTCGTCGCGGAGAAGTACCCGAGCCTTCCCCACTCCGCCCCTTTCCCGCATCAGGGGCTGCGCCCCAGCCCCGGCCGGGGCTCCGCCCCGGACTCCGCTCCGCAATCGCCGGAGGGGCTGAAATTGCCCCGCCCTGGACCCCGCTCCGCAAACACCGGAGGCGCTGGAAACGCTCCGGCCGGGCGCGGGCACCGTCGTGGTGTCCGTGCCCGGCCGGGGGGTCGGGGTAGAGGTGGGCTAGCGGACGAAGACCCCCGCCTGGCTCGCCAGGTCCAGGAAGTACTGCGGGGCGACGCCCAGGACGAGCGTGACCGCCACGCCGATCGCGATGGCCGACGAGGTCAGCGGGGACGGCACGGCCACGGACGGGCCGTCCGTGCGCGGCTCGCTGAAGAACATCAGCACGATCACCCGGATGTAGAAGAACGCGGCGATCGCCGAGGAGATCACACCGATCACGACCAGCGCGCCCGCCCCGCCGTCGGCCGCCGCCTTGAAGACCGCGAACTTCCCGGCGAAGCCGCTGGTCAGCGGGATACCGGCGAAGGCCAGCAGGAAGACCGCGAAGACGGCGGCCACCAGGGGCGAACGGCGGCCGAGCCCGGCCCACTTGGACAGGTGGGTGGCCTCGCCGCCCGCGTCCCGCACCAGCGTGACCACCGCGAAGGCGCCGAGGGTCACGAAGGAGTAGGCGGCGAGGTAGAAGAGGACGGAGGAGACGCCGTCGGGCGTGGTGGCGATGACACCGGCCAGGATGAACCCGGCGTGGGCGATCGACGAGTACGCGAGCAGCCGCTTCACATCGGTCTGGGTGACGGCCACGATCGCACCGCCCAGCATGGTGACGATGGCGACGCCCCACATCACCGGCCGCCAGTCCCAGCGCAGCCCCGGCAGTACGACATACAGCAGCCGCAGCAGCGCGCCGAAGGCCGCGACCTTGGTGGCCGCCGCCATGAAGCCGGTGACGGGAGTGGGGGCGCCCTGGTAGACGTCGGGCGTCCACATGTGGAACGGCACGGCGCCGATCTTGAACAGCAGCCCCATCAGCACCATCGCCCCGCCGATCAGCAGCAGGGCGTCATTGCCCATGGTCCCGGCGAGCGCCGGGGAGACGTTCCTGACCTGGCCGTCGACGACGTCGGCGATCCCGGAGTAGGTGACCGTGCCCGCGTAGCCGTACAGCAGGGCGATGCCGAAGAGCAGGAACGCCGAGGAGAAGGCGCCCAGCAGGAAGTACTTGACGGCGGCTTCCTGCGACAGCGCGCGATGGCGCCGGGCGAGCGCGCACAGCACGTACAGCGGCAGGGAGAAGACCTCCAGCGCCACGAAGAGCGTCAGCAGATCGTTGGCGGACGGGAAGACCAGCATGCCGCCGACCGCGAAGAGGACCAGCGGAAAGACCTCGGTGGTGGTGAAGCCCGCCTTGACGGCGGCCTTCTCCGCGTCGCCGCCGGGCACGGCGGCGGCCTGCGCCGCGAAGGAGTCGACGCGGTTGCCGTGCACCAGCGGGTCCAGCCGCCGCTCGGCGAAGGTGAACACCGCCACCAGCGCCACCAGGAGAATGGTCCCCTGGAGGAAGAGCGCCGGTCCGTCGACCGCGATCGCGCCCATGGCCGCGACGTGGGCCTTACTGGTGCCGTAGTCCCCGGCGGCGAGGCCGATGACGGCGGCGAAGGCCGCGGCCAGGGCGACCACGGAGACGAACACCTGCGCGACATACCGCTGGCGGCGCGGCAACAGCGCCTCGATCAGGACGCCGACGATCGCGGCGCCGAGCACGATCAGCGTGGGCGACAGCTGGCCGTACTCGATATCGGGCGACGGGATCTTGTCGGGCGCCGCCGCCGCTGTTGTCCACAGGCTGTGGACAGTGGCCGCGTGGGTCACTTGGCACCTCCGGAAGCACCGTCGTGGGAAGCACCCTCGGACTTCGGGCCGTAGTTGAACCAGCCCGCGTCGGTGACGGGGTGATCGGGCCTGGGATCCTTCTTGTCCACCACGGACATCGTGTGGTCGACCGCCGGGTTGACGATGTCGGCCAGCGGCTTCGGGTAGACGCCGAGGAAGATCAGCAGCGCGATGAGCGGGGCCACGACGACCAGCTCACGCACCCGCAGATCGGGCATGGAGCGCACCTCGGCCTTCACCGGACCGGTCATGGTGCGTTGGTAGAGGATCAGGACGTACAGCGCCGCCAGCACTATTCCGACGGTCGCGATCACGCCGAACACCGGGTAGCGGCTGAACGTGCCGACCAGGACCAGGAATTCGCTGATGAACGGCGCGAGTCCGGGCAGCGAGAGGGTGGCGAGCCCACCGATCAGGAAGGTGCCGGCGAGCACCGGGGCGACCTTCTGCACACCGCCGTAGTCCTCGATGAGCCGCGAACCGCGCCGGGTGATCAGGAACCCGGCCACCAGCATCAGCGCGGCCGTGGAGACGCCGTGGTTGACCATGTAGAGCGTGGCGCCGCCCTGGCCCTGGGTGGTCATCGCGAAGATGCCCAGGATGATGAAGCCGAAGTGGGAGATCGAGGCATAGGCGATCAGCCGCTTGATGTCCCGCTGGCCGATCGCCAGCAGCGCCCCGTAGATGATGCTGATGAGCGCCAGGATCATGATCGCCGGGGTGGCCCACTTGCTGGCCTCCGGGAAGAGCTGGAGGCAGAAGCGGAGCATCGCGAAGGTGCCGACCTTGTCGACGACCGCGGTGATCAGCACGGCGACCGGGGCGGTGGACTCCCCCATCGCGTTGGGCAGCCAGGTGTGCAGCGGCCACAGCGGCGCCTTCACCGCGAAGGCGAAGAAGAAGCCGAGGAACAGCAGCCGCTCGGTGCTGGACGCCATGTCCAGATGGCCGCCCGCCCGCGCCTGGACGATCTCCTGCAGCGAGAAGGTGCCGGTGCCGAGCTGATCGGCGGTGACCGCGTACAGACCGACCACCGCGGCCAGCATGATCAGCCCGCCCGCCAGGTTGTAGAGCAGGAACTTCACCGCGGCGTAGGAGCGCTGAGTGGCCGTCTCCTCCTCGGAGCGGCCCCCGGCCCGGTCCCCGAAGCCCCCGATGAGGAAGTACATCGGGATCAGCATGGCCTCGAAGAAGATGTAGAAGAGGAAGACGTCGGTGGCCTCGAAGGAGATCACCACCATCGCCTCGACCATCAGGATCAGCGCGAAGAAGCCCTGGGTCGGCCGCCAGCGGCTGTTGGGCCGGGCGCCTTCCAACGGATCGGCGTCATGCCAGCCCGCCAGGATGATGAAGGGGATGAGCACCGCGGTGAGCGCGATCAGCGCGACCGCGATCCCGTCCACGCCCAGTTCGTAGCGGACGCCGAAGTCCTTGATCCAGGCGTGGGATTCGGTGAGCTGGAAGCGGGCGCCGCCGGGGTCGAAGCGGACCAGCACGACCGCGGCGAGGGCGAGCGTGAGCAGGGAGAAGCCCAGCGCCACCCACTTGGCGGCGGCGCGCTGGGCGGCGGGCACGGCGGCGGTGACGACCGCGCCGAGCGCGGGCACCACGGCCGTGGCCGTCAGCAGGGGAAATGACATGACTCAGACCGCCCTCATCAGCAGGGTCGCGGCGATGAGCACCGCCGTACCGCCGAACATCGAGACCGCGTATGTACGGGCGTAGCCGTTCTGCAGCTTCCGCAGCCGGCCGGAGAGTCCGCCGACTCCGGCCGCGGTGCCGTTGACCACCCCGTCGACCAGCTTGTGGTCGACATAGACCAGCCCGCGGGTCAGGTACTGGCCGGGTTTGACGAGCGCGACATGGTTGAAGTCGTCCTGCAGCAGATCGCGCCGGGCGGCGCGGGTGAGCAGGGAGCCGCGGGGGGCGGTGCGCGGCACCGGCCGGCGTCCGTACTGCGCCCAGGCGAGCGCGACCCCGATCAGCAGCACCACCATCGTCCCGCCGGTGACCGCCGCGGCGCTGAGCGGGGAGTCGCCGTGGCTGTGGCCGGTGACCGGCTCCAGCCACTTCAGGAACGAGTCGTTGAGGCTGAACAGCCCACCCGCGAAGACCGATCCCACGGCCAGGACCATCATGGGGATGGTCATGGACGAGGGCGACTCATGCGGATGCGGTTCATGGCCGGCCTCATCGGGCACCCACCGCTTCTCGCCGAAGAAGGTCAGCAGCATCACCCGCGTCATGTAGTACGCGGTGATGGCCGCACCCAGCAGGGCCGCGCCGCCGAGGATCCAGCCCTCGGTGCCGCCCTTGGCGAAGGCCGCCTCGATGATCTTGTCCTTGGACCAGAAGCCGGACAGCCCCGGGAAGCCGATGATCGCGAGATACCCGAGCCCGAAGGTGACGAAGGTGATCGGCATGTATGTGCGCAGGCCGCCGTACTTGCGCATGTCGACCTCGTCGTTCATGGCGTGCATGACCGATCCGGCCCCGAGGAAGAGCCCGGCCTTGAAGAAGCCGTGGGTCACCAGGTGCATGATCGCGAAGACATAGCCGATCGGGCCGAGCCCGGCGGCCAGGATCATGTAGCCGATCTGCGACATGGTGGACCCGGCCAGGGCCTTCTTGATGTCGTCCTTGGCGCAACCGACGATCGCACCGAAGAGGAGCGTGACCGCGCCGACGGTGACCACCGCGGTCTGGGCGTCCGGGGCGTTGTCGAAGATCGCGCCGGAGCGGGTGATCAGATACACGCCCGCGGTCACCATGGTCGCCGCGTGGATCAGGGCCGAGACCGGGGTCGGGCCCTCCATCGCGTCCCCGAGCCAGGACTGCAGCGGCACCTGGGCCGACTTACCGCAGGCGGCGAGCAGCAGCATCAGCCCGATCGCGGTGAGCTTGCCCTCGCTCGCGTGGTCCGCGTTGGTCAGCACCGGGGCGAAGGTGAAGGTCCCGAAGGTCGTGAACATCAGCATGATCGCGATCGACAGGCCCACATCGCCGACGCGGTTGACGATGAACGCCTTCTTCGCCGCCGTCGCCGCGCTGGGCTTGTGCTGCCAGAAGCCGATGAGCAGGTACGAGGCGAGACCGACGCCCTCCCAGCCGACGTACAGCAGCAGGTAGTTGTCGGCGAGGACGAGCAACAGCATGGCCGCGAGGAAGAGGTTGAGATAGCCGAAGAAGCGGCGGCGGCGCTCGTCGTGCTCCATATAGCCGATCGAATAGATGTGGATCAGCGTGCCCACACCGGTGATCAGCAGGACGAAGGTCATGGACAGCTGGTCGAGCTGGAAGGCGACGTCCGCCCGGAAGCCGCCCACCGGGATCCAGCTGAAGACCTTGCTGTGCAGGGCCCGGTCGTGCTCGCCGCGGCCGAGCATCTCGGCGAAGAGCACGGCGCCGATCACGAAGGAGGCGGCGGCGAGCACCGTGCCGATGTAGTGGCCCTTGCCGTCCAGCCGCCGCCCCCGCACAGCAGCAGGGCAGCGCCGAGAAGCGGCGCCGCGACAAGCAATCCGATGAGGTTCTCCACTTGAACGCGACCCCTTCTAGAGCTTCATCAGGCTGGCGTCGTCGACCGAGGCCGAGTGGCGGGAGCGGAAGACGGACACGATGATCGCGAGACCGACCACGACTTCCGCCGCGGCCACGACCATCGTGAAGAAGGCGATGATCTGGCCGTCGAGATTGCCGTGCAGCCGGGAGAAGGTGACGAACGCCAGGTTGCACGCGTTCAGCATCAGCTCGACGCACATGAAGAGGACGATCGCGTTCCGCCTGATCACAACGCCAGCCGCACCAATGGTGAACAACAGGGCGGCCAGGTAGAGGTAGTTGACCGGATTCACTTGGCGACTCCCCTCGAGTTCGCGCTGGCCGCGTTCTCGCCGTTCTCGCCGTTTGCGCCGTTCTCGCCGTGCTCCGGCTCGGCGGCGTCCTCGGCCTTCTTGCCGGTGTCCTTGGCGTTACGGCCCAGCCAGCGCTGCGAGCGCTGCTCCAGCGCCGCCAGCTCGGCCAACGCCTCGCTGGAGACGTCCCGGATCTGACCGCGGCCGCGCAGCGTCGCGTTGACCGTGAGCTCGGACGGGGTGCCGTCGGGCAGCAGACCGGGGATGTCCACCGCGTTGTGCCGCGCGTACACGCCGGGGGCGGGCAGCGGCGGCACGTTCCGCCCGGTGCGCACGCGCGCCTCGGCCTGCTCGCGCTGGGTGCGGGCCCGCTCGGTGCGCTCGCGGTGGGTCAGCACCATCGCGCCGACCGCCGCGGTGATCAGCAGCGCGCCGGTGATCTCGAAGGCGAAGACGTACTTGGTGAAGATCAGCGCCGCCAGGCCCTCCACATTGCCGCCGGAGTTGGCCTGGCCCAGGCCGTTCCACGTCTTCAGCGAGGCATTGCCGATCCCGGCGCACAGCAGGATGCCGAAGCCGATCCCGCACAGGGCGGCGAGCCAGCGCTGCCCCTTCAGGGTCTCCTTGAGGGAGTCGGCCGCGGTGACACCGACCAGCATCACCACGAAGAGGAAGAGCATCATGATCGCGCCGGTGTAGACGACGATCTGGACGACACCCAGGAAGTACGCACCGTTGGCGAGGTAGAAGACCGCGAGGACGATCATGGTGCCCGCCAGGCACAGGGCGCTGTGCACGGCCTTGCGCATCAGGATCGTGCACAGCGCGCCGATCACGGCGACGGTGCCGAGCACCCAGAACTGGAGGGCCTCACCCGTGGAGGTGGTGGAGGCCGCAGCGGCCAGAGTGCCGCTCATGCCTGCACCCCCTGCCCCCGGTCCTGCGACTCCTCGTTCCCCGCGGCCTGGTCGGACAGGGTCTCGCCCTTGCTGACCGCGACCTGCCGGGAGGTGCCGGGCGCCGCCTCGGTCACCAGACCCCGGTAGTAGTCCTGCTCGTCGGTGCCGGGGTAGATGGCGTGCGGGGAGTCGACCATCCCGTCCTCGAGGCCCGCGAGCAGCTCTTCCTTGGTGTAGATGAGGGATTCGCGGCTGCGGTCGGCGAGCTCGTACTCATTGGTCATGGTCAGCGCCCGGGTGGGGCACGCCTCGACGCACAGACCGCACAGGATGCAGCGCAGATAGTTGATCTGGTAGACGCGGCCGTAGCGCTCACCCGGGGAGTAGCGCTCCTCGTCGGTGTTGTCCGCGCCCTCCACATAGATCGCGTCGGCGGGACAGGCCCAGGCGCACAGCTCGCAGCCGATGCACTTCTCCAGCCCATCCGGATGCCGGTTGAGCTGGTGGCGTCCGTGGAAGCGGGGCGCGGTGGGCTTCTTCTCCTCTGGGTACTGCTCGGTGAGCCGCTTCTTGAACATGGCCTTGAAGGTCACGCCGAAGCCGGCCACCGGATTCTGGAAGTCAGACACCGTCGGCCTCCTTTCCGTCACTGGCAGTGTCGGGTCCACCACTGACAATCAACTCGCGCTCGGTGCGCGGACGTCGGCGGGGGACGGGCGGCAAGGCCTGGCCGGGCAGCGGCGGCACCGGGAAACCTCCCGCCATCGGATCGAAGGCGGGCTCCGGTCCCTGTTCCGCTCCGGCCTCGGCCTGGGTGGCCGAACGGTCGCGGAAGAAGTCGACCACGAAGGACAGCAGCAGCAGCGCGATCACCGCGCTGCCCACGTACAGCACGATGTCCTGGTAGTCGTAGTTCTCGTTGCGCAGCGCCCGGACGGTGGCGACCAGCATCAGCCAGACCATCGAGATCGGGATGAGCACCTTCCAGCCCAGCTTCATGAACTGGTCGTAGCGCACGCGCGGGAGCGTGCCGCGCACCCAGATGAAGACGAACAGCGAGGTGACGACCTTGCCGACGAACCACAGCATCGGCCACCAGCCGTGGTTGGCGCCTTCCCAGAAGGTGCTGATCGGCCAGGGGGCCCGCCAGCCGCCGAGGAAGAGGGTGACGGCGACCATCGAGACGGTGACCATGTTGATGTACTCGGCGAGCATGAACATCGCGAACTTGATCGACGAGTACTCGGTGTTGAAGCCGCCGACCAGGTCGCCCTCGGACTCCGGCATGTCGAACGGCGCCCGGTTGGTCTCACCGATCATCGAGACGATGTAGATGAGGAACGAGACCGGCAGCAGCACCGCGTACCAGCGGTCGTGCTGCCCTTCGACGATCTGCGAGGTCGACATCGACCCGGAGTAGAGGAAGACCGCCGCGAAGGAGAGCCCCATCGCGATCTCGTAGCTGATCATCTGGGCGCAGGAGCGCAGGCCGCCCAGGAGCGGATACGTCGATCCGGAGGACCAGCCCGCGAGCACGATGCCGTAGATGCCGACCGAGGCGGTGGCGAGGATGTAGAGGACGGCGATCGGCAGATCCGTCAGCTGCATCGTGGTGCGATGGCCGAAGATCGAGACCTCGCCGCCCGAGGGGCCGAACGGCATCACCGCGACCGCCATGAAGGCGGGGATGGCCGCGACGACCGGCGCCAGGACATAGACCACCTTGTCCGCGCCCTTGACGACCACGTCCTCCTTGAGCATCAGCTTCACGCCGTCCGCGAGGGACTGCAGCATGCCCCAGGGGCCGTGGCGGTTGGGCCCGATGCGCAGCTGCATCCAGCCGACCACCTTGCGCTCCATGACGATGGAGATCAGCACCGTCACCATCAGGAACGCGAAGCAGAAGACGGCCTTGATCAGGACCAGCCACCACGGGTCGGTGCCGAACATCGACAGGTCCTCTGCGGCGAGATACCTCACTGGGTCACCTCCGTCGCGGGGGCAGTGATCGTGACGACATCACCGGGGCGGGCTCCTAGATCGCGGTGGACACCGCCGCCGACGGAGGCCAGCGGCAGCCAGACCACCCGGTCGGGCATCGGGGTGATGCTCAACGGCAGTTGGACCGAGCCGGCCGGGCCGCTGACGCGCAGGATCTGGCCGTCCTCGACCCCCGCCTCGCCCGCCGTGGCGGCCGACAGCCGGGCCACGGCCGCATGGCGGGTCCCGGCCAGCGCCGGGTCGCCCTCCTGCAGCCGGCCCTGGTCGAGCAGCAGCCGATGGCCGGCGAGCACCGCCTCGCCCTCGGCCGGCCGGGGCAGCGGGCCGCCCGTCTCCAGCGAGGCGGTGGCGCGCGGGCCCTGCCAGGTGCCGAGCCGGGTCATCTCGGTGCGTACGGCCTCGACGTCCGGCAGGCCCAGGGGCGCGTCCAGCGCGTCGGCCAGCATGTGCAGCACCCGGGCGTCCGGCAGCGTATGACGGCGGGTCATCTGGTCGGGCTTGAGCGCCGCCTCGAACGGCCGGGCCCGCCCCTCCCAGTTGAGGAAGGTGCCGGACTTCTCGACGACCGCCGCGACCGGCAGCACCACATCGGCCAGCTCGGTGACCTCCGAGGGCCGCTGCTCCAGGCTGACCACGAAGTCCACCGCGTCCAGGGCCTCCAGCGCCCGCGCCGGATCGGGCAGATCGGCGACCTCGACGCCCGCGACCAGCAGCGCGCCGAGCCCGCCGACCGCCGCGGCCTCGATGATCTGGCCGGTGTCCCGGCCCACCTGGTGCGGAAGGTCATTGGTGCCCCAGACGGCGGAGACCTCCTCACGGGCCCGCGGGTCGTGGGCCGGGCGGCCGCCCGGCAGCAGCCCGGGAAGGGCGCCCGCCTCGATCGCGCCCCGCTCCCCCGCGCGCCGCGGAATCCAGGCGAGTGTGGCCCCGGTGGCGGCGGCGGCCCGTACGGCGGCGGTCAGCCCGCCGGCCACGGACGCCAGCCGCTCGCCCACGATGATCACCGCGCCCTCTTCGCGCAGCGCCTCGGCGGCCCGCTCCCCGCTCTCGTCCAGACCGGTGCGGCCCGCGATGGCGTCCAGCCACTCCGGCTCGGTGCCGGGGGCGGCCGGCAGCAGCATGCCGCCCGCCTTCTCCAGGCCCCGGGTCGCGTGGGTGGCCAGCGAGAAGGTGCGCTGTCCGTGCTTGCGGTGCGCCTTGCGCAGCCGCAGGAAGACGCCGGGCGACTCCTCCTCGGACTCGAAGCCCACCAGCAGCACGGCCGGGGCCTTCTCCAGCGTGGTGTAGGTGAGCCCGCCGCCGTCCAGGTCACGGCCCCGGCCCGCGATATGGGTGGCCAGGAAGTCGGCCTCCTCATCGCTGTGCGTACGGGCCCGGAAGTCGATGTCGTTGGTGTCCAGGGCGAGCCGCGCGAACTTCGCGTAGGCGTACGCGTCCTCGACGGTCAGCCGGCCGCCGGTGAGCACGCCGGTGCGGCCGCGCGCCATCCCCAGCCCCTCGGCCGCCGCGTCCAGCGCCTCGGGCCAGCTCGCCGGCTCCAGCTTCCCCGTCTCGCGGTCGCGCACCAGCGGGGTGGTGAGCCGCTCGGGCAGCTGCGCGTAGCGGAAGCCGAAGCGGCCCTTGTCGCAGATCCACTCCTCGTTGACCTCGGGGTCGTCCGCCGCCAGCCGCCGCATGACCTTGCCGCGCCGGTGGTCGGTGCGGGTCGCGCAGCCGCCCGCGCAGTGCTCGCACACGCTGGGCGAGGAGACCAGGTCGAAGGGGCGGGAGCGGAAGCGGTACGCCGCCGAGGTCAGGGCGCCCACCGGGCAGATCTGGATGGTGTTGCCGGAGAAGTACGACTCGAACGGGTCGCCCTCGCCGGTGCCCACCTGCTGCAGCGCGCCCCGCTCCAGCAGCTCGATCATCGGGTCGCCCGCGACCTGGTTGGAGAAGCGGGTGCAGCGCGCGCACAGCACACAGCGCTCGCGGTCCAGCAGCACCTGGGCCGAGATCGGGACCGGCTTGGCGAAGGTGCGCTTCTGGCCCTCGAAACGGCTGTCGGCCTGTCCGGCGCTCATCGCCTGGTTCTGCAGCGGGCATTCACCGCCCTTGTCGCAGACCGGGCAGTCCAGCGGGTGGTTGATCAGCAGCAGCTCCATCACCCCGCGCTGTGCCTTCTCGGCCACCGGCGAGGTGAGCTGCGTCTTGACGACCATCCCGTCGGTGCAGGTGATGGTGCAGGAGGCCATCGGCTTGCGCTGGCCCTCCACCTCGACGATGCACTGGCGGCAGGCGCCGGCCGGATCGAGGAGCGGATGGTCGCAGAACCGCGGGATCTCGATGCCGAGCAGTTCGGCGGCCCGGATGACCAGCGTCCCCTTGGGAACGGAGATCTCGATCCCGTCGATGGTGACGGAGACCAGATCCTCTCGCGGCACCGCCGCCTCCCCGCCCGACGAGGGTGCGTTGGTGGTCACGGTCATGCGTTCACCCCCAGGTGAGTGGAGCGCGGCTCGTCGGCCCAGACGGTCGACTTGGCCGGGTCGAACGGACAGCCCCCGCCGGTGATGTGCTGCTCGTACTCCTCGCGGAAGTACTTCAGCGAGGAGAAGATGGGGCTGGCCGCACCGTCGCCGAGGGCGCAGAAGGACTTGCCGTTGATGTTGTCGGCGATGTCGGCCAGCTTGTCGAGGTCGTCCATCCGCCCCTTGCCGGCCTCCAGGTCGCGCAACAGCTGCACCAGCCAGTACGTGCCCTCGCGGCAGGGTGTGCACTTGCCGCAGGACTCATGTGCGTAGAACTCGGTCCAGCGGGTCACGGCCCGCACCACGCAGGTGGTCTCGTCGAAGCACTGGAGCGCCTTGGTGCCCAGCATCGACCCGGCCGCGCCCACGCCCTCGTAGTCCAGCGGGACGTCCAGGTGCTCCTCGGTGAGCAGCGGGGTGGACGAGCCGCCCGGGGTCCAGAACTTCAGCCGGTGGCCGGGGCGCATCCCGCCGCTCATGTCGAGCAGCTGGCGCAGGGTGATCCCGAGCGGGCCCTCGAACTGTCCGGGGTTGGCCACATGGCCGGACAGCGAGTAGAGCGTGAAGCCCGGGGACTTCTCGCTGCCCATCGAACGGAACCATTCCTTGCCCTTGTTGAGGATCGCGGGAACAGAGGCGATGGATTCGACGTTGTTCACCACAGTGGGGCACGCGTACAGACCGGCGACCGCGGGGAAGGGGGCCGCAGCCGGGGCTGGCCGCGGCGTCCCTCCAACGAGTCCAGCAGCGCGGTCTCCTCACCACAGATGTACGCGCCGGCGCCCGCGTGCACGGTGATGTCGAGACCGGGAAGTCCGTCCACCCCGAGCTTGTCCCGCCGCCGTTCCGCCGTGCCGAGGTAGCCCGCCTCGTACGCCTCGCGGACGGCCTCGTGCAGCCGCCGCAGCACGGGGACGGTCTCGCCGCGCAGATAGATGAAGGCGTGCTCGGAGCGGATGGCATGACAGGCGATGACCATGCCCTCGATGAGCGAGTGCGGATTGGCGTAGAGAAGGGGGATGTCCTTGCAGGTGCCCGGTTCCGACTCATCGGCGTTGACGACGAGATAGTGCGGCTTGCCGTCGCCCTGCGGAATGAACTGCCACTTCATTCCGGTGGGGAAGCCGGCGCCGCCGCGTCCGCGCAGACCCGCGTCCTTCACCAGCGCGATCACCGCGTCGGGGTCCATGGCGAGGGCTTTGCGCATGCCCTCATAACCCTCGTGCCGCAGATAGGTGCGCAGGGCCCAGGAGTTCGGCTGGTCCCAGAAGGCGGAGAGCACGGGTGCCAGCAGCTTCTCGGGGCTGTGCCCATTGATCTCGGTTGTCACGGTCATCACTCCCCCTCCTCGGCGACCGGACCTGCGGGGTGGTGCGGATCGGAGGCGGAGGTCCGCTGCGGCGCGTCATGCGAGCTGGGATGCGTCGGCGGCGCCTCGTCCTGCGGGGCGTCCGCGGACCTCGGCGAGACGACCCGGCCGGGCGCGGCCTCCCCCTTGGCCAACCGCAGCCCGACCAGCGAGGCGGGCCCCGCGGAGCCGCCGGCCTCGACGGCACCCGGACGGACGTCGGGGAAGCCGGCCAGGATGCGGGCGGTCTCCTTGTAGGTGCACAGCGGCGCGCCCCGGGTCGGCTCGACGGTCCGGCCCGCCCGCAGATCGTCGACCAGCCCCTTGGCCGACTCGACGGTCTGGTTGTCGAAGAACTCCCAGTTGACCATCACCACGGGGGCGTAGTCGCAGGCCGCGTTGCACTCGATGTGCTCCAGGGTGACCTTGCCGTCCTCGGTGGTCTCCCCGTTGCCCACGCCAAGGTGGCTCTGCAGCTCCTCGAAGATCGCGTCGCCGCCCATGACCGCGCACAGGGTGTTGGTGCACACCCCCACCTGGTAGTCGCCGGAGGGCTTGCGCCGGTACATCGTGTAGAAGGTGGCGACGGCGGTGACCTCCGCGGTGGTCAGCCCCAGCACCTCGGCGCAGAACCGCATGCCGGTGCGGGTGACATGGCCCTCCTCGGACTGCACCAGATGCAGCAGCGGCAGCAGCGCGCTGCGGCTGTCCGGGTAGCGGGCGATCACCTCCCGGGCGTCCGCCTCGAGCCGGGCACGTACCTCGGCGGGGTAGTCGGGGGCCGGCAGTTCCGGCATCCCCAGCTGAACATCACTCACTGTGCCTCATCGTTCCCTTCTCCGCCCGCGCGGCGCAGAGGTGCGGCCATCGTCGTCATCTGCGGCCCGGCGACCCGCCCGTCTCCCGCCACCGCCCTCAAGCGGCTGCGCTGCGCGCAGGCACCATTCACGCGTGCGTCGGTCACCGGTCCACTCCTCCCATCACGGGGTCGATGGACGCGACGGCCACGATCACATCGGCGACCTGGCCGCCCTCGCACATCGCCGCCACGGCCTGCAGATTGGTGAAGGACGGGTCGCGGAAGTGGACGCGGAACGGGCGGGTGCCGCCGTCGCTGACCATATGGGCGCCCAGTTCCCCCTTGGGCGACTCGATCGCCGCGTACGTCTGTCCGGGCGGCACCCGGAATCCCTCGGTCACCAGCTTGAAGTGGTGGATCAGGGCCTCCATCGAGGTGCCCATGATGTTCTTGATGTGGTCCAGGGAGTTGCCGAGGCCGTCCGGGCCGAGCGCGAGCTGCGCGGGCCAGGCGATCTTCTTGTCCTCGACCATCACCGGACCCGGCTCCAGCCGCTCCAGGCACTGCTCGACGATCCGCAGCGACTGGCGCATCTCCTCCAGCCGGACCAGGAAGCGGCCGTAGGCATCGCAGGTGTCGGCGGTCGGCACCTCGAAGTCGTACGTCTCATAGCCGCAGTACGGATCGGACTTGCGCAGATCGTGCGGCAGCCCGGTGGCCCGCAGTATCGGGCCGGTCACGCCGAGCGCCATGCAGCCGGCGAGGTCGAGGTAGCCCACGTCCTGCAGCCGGGCCTTGAAGATCGGGTTCCCGGTGGCGAGCTTGTCGTACTCGGGCAGGTTCTTGCGCATCGTCTTCAGCAGGGCCCGGATCTGGTCGACCGCACCCGGCGGCAGGTCCTGGGCGAGCCCGCCGGGCCGGATGTACGCGTGGTTCATCCGCAGGCCGGTGACCAGCTCGAAGATGTCCAGGATCAGCTCTCGGTCGCGGAAGCCGTAGATCATGATGGTGGTCGCGCCGAGCTCCATACCGCCGGTGGCGATGGCCACCAGATGCGAGGAGAGCCGGTTGAGCTCCATCAGCAGCACCCGGATCACCGAGGCCCGGTCCGGGATCTGGTCCTCGATGCCGAGCAGCTTCTCGACGCCCAGGCAGTACGCCGCCTCGTTGTAGAAGGGCGTCAGATAGTCCATGCGCGTCACGAAGGTGGTGCCCTGCGTCCAGTTCCGGAATTCGAGGTTCTTCTCGATTCCGGTGTGCAGATAACCGATTCCGCAGCGGGCCTCGGTGACCGTCTCGCCGTCGATCTCCAGGATCAGCCGGAGCACCCCATGGGTGGAGGGGTGCTGCGGACCCATGTTGACGATGATCCGCTCGTCGTCGGCCTTCGCCGCGGCGGCCACGACCTCGTCCCAGTCGCCGCCGGTGACGGTGTAGACGGTGCCTTCGGTGGTCTCGCGCGCGGAGGCAGAAGGCGTTGCGTGGGGGGCAGTCATCAGCTGTACGACCTCCGCTGGTCCGGAGCAGGGATCTGGGCGCCCTTGTACTCGACGGGGATGCCGCCGAGCGGGTAGTCCTTGCGTTGCGGGAAGCCCTGCCAGTCGTCGGGCATCATGATCCGCGTCAGCGCGGGATGACCGTCGAAGATCAGGCCGAAGAAGTCGTAGGTCTCGCGCTCGTGCCAGTCGTTGGTCGGATAGACATCGACGATCGACGGGATGTGCGGATCGCTGTCGGGGGCGCTCACCTCCAGCCGGATCACCCGGCCATGGGTGAGCGACCGCAGGTGGTAGACGGCGTGCAGCTCACGGCCCTTGTCGCCGGGGAAGTGCACCCCGCTGACGCCGGTGCACAGCTCGAAGCGGAGTGCCGGGTCGTCGCGCAGGGTCCGGGCGACCCGCGGCAGGTGCTCGCGGGCGATGTGGAAGGTCAGCTCATCGCGGTCCACGACGGTCTTCTCGATCGCGTTCTCCGGGAGCAGCGACTGCTCCTCGAGCGCGCCCTCGAGTTCGTCGGCGACCTCGTCGAACCAGCCCCCGTACGGCCGGGTGGCCTGGCCGGGCAGCCGTACGGGGCGCACCAGCCCGCCGTAGCCGGTGGTGTCGCCGCCGTTGTTGGCGCCGAACATCCCGCGCTGGACGCGGATGGGCTCGCCCTGGTCGCCGCGGCGGCCGGGGAGGTTCTCAGCGTTGAGGTCCTTGTCCGGGTTGACCCCGTTGGACCCATTGGCCTCGGTCAACGCCCTTCCCCTCCGTTCGCTTCTCCGCCCACGAGGCGCAGAGGTGCGGCCTTCGTCGCCGTCTGCGGCCCGGTGGCCTCGTGTGCGTGCCTCACCGAAGAAGCCCCTTCATCTCGATCATCGGCAACGCCTTGAGCGCCGCCTCCTCCGCCTCACGGGCCGCACGCTCGCGATTGACGCCGAGCTTCTCCTCGCGGATCTTCTGGTGCAGCTTGAGGATCGAGTCCATGAGCATCTCGGGGCGCGGCGGACAGCCGGGCAGATAGATGTCGACCGGAACGATGTGATCGACGCCCTGCACGATCGCGTAGTTGTTGAACATCCCTCCGGAGGAGGCGCAGACGCCCATGGAGATGACCCACTTCGGGTTCGGCATCTGGTCGTAAACCTGGCGCAATACCGGGGCCATCTTCTGGCTGACCCGCCCGGCGACGATCATCAGGTCGGCTTGGCGGGGCGAGCCGCGGAAGACCTCCATGCCGAAGCGCGCGAGGTCGTAGCGCCCGGCACCCGTGGTCATCATTTCGATGGCACAACAGGCCAGCCCGAAGGTGGCCGGGAAGACGGAGGACTTACGGGCCAGCCCGGCGGCCTGTTCCACGGTGGTGAGCAGGAACCCACTCGGGAGCTTCTCTTCGATACCCATGCGATGTTTCCCCTATCTCCTCTAGAGCCCCTTTAGTCCCACTCCAGGCCGCCGCGCCGCCATACGTAGGCGTAGGCCACGAAGACGGTGAGCACGAAGAGGAGCATCTCCACGAGCCCGAACAGGCCGAGGGCGTCGAAGGTGACGGCCCAGGGGTAGAGGAAGACGATCTCGATGTCGAAGACGATGAAAAGCATCGCCGTCAGGTAGTACTTGATGGGGAAGCGCCCACCGCCGGACGGATGCGGAGTCGGCTCGATGCCGCACTCATAGGCCTCGAGCTTGGCCCGGTTGTAGCGCTTGGGGCCGATGATCGCGGCCATGAGCACCGAGAAGATCGCAAAACCTGCCCCGAGGGCTCCCAGTACGAGGATGGGCGCGTATGCGTTCACCGTCCTCGCTCCCTTCAGTCGACGATGACTGCTTGGCGGACCGCACGGACATGCCGGTCACCCCACGAAGATCGCGCACATGTGAGGCAGTTCACAAGCCCGTTTCGCCTGCATCCTATGCCCGTCGGTCTGTGATCTGCGACACGGGGTACGACAACGTCTTTGTGATCTCCACCACCTGACGAAGGATCATGAAGTCGGATGAGCGGTGATCTTGTACGTGAAGCATCCGAACGACCACGAGAAGTGACATACGGAGACGTCATCACAGGTGAGCGCGTTGCGCCCCTACCAAGACATGGTACATACATGCAAATTTGCAGTGGGCTTTGTCAGCTGATATGCGTCCACCATTCTCATGGGTGACCCTCGTCCCGGGCGTCGATCGATCATGGGTCGATCACCGATTGATCACCGGTTCGCGCACGCGTTCACGAGCGGCTCGGAGCGAGTGAGGTATCCCACGCCCGGACCGGTTGTGGATCTAGATTTCCCGGGAACCCTTTGTATGCGGGCCCCATCAGTGGTAGATCGCCCGCAGACACCGCATGGCCGCCAAATGCCGTGCGTAGAGACATGATCGAGAAATTCGGGCATGGCCGCCGACGGGCCCACGAAGATCATTTGGTCCGATTTCTAGGCGTGCGCACGTCAAATGTGGCGCACCCCACTTTTGTTGATCTGGGCCTTAGGGCCCTGGTAGCCAAGGACCTATGTCCCCAGTCGCACACATACCCAGCCACCGGAAGCCCCGCCGTGCCGCGTCCACGCGTGCACTCCGCGCAGGGATGACCGGTGGCTTCCTCACCCTCGCGGTGGCCGGTGCCGCCGTGCCCGCCTCCGCCGCGGAGTCCAACGCCGCCCCGGCCGAGTCCACCCTGGAAATGCCGACCGTCAGCGCCACGCTGGCGAGCACGGCCGCCCAGACCGCGGACGCCACGCAGCAGGCCGCGTCCGACTACGAACTCCAGGCACAGCAGGAGCAGGCGGCCGCCCACGCGAAGATCGCCGCCAAGAAGGCCAAGGCTGAGGCCGACCGTAAGGCGAAGGAAGCCCGGGAGGCGGCCCGTAAGGCGGCCGCCAAGCGTGCGGCCGAGGCCAAGGCCCAGGCGGCGAAGGCGTCGCGCTCCGCCGAGCGCACCACGCTGTCCACCACCAGCGTCAGCAACGCCACCGGCAACGCCGCCACGCTGATCAGCTTCCTGAAGGCGCAGCTGGGCAAGGCGTATGTGCTCGGCTCCAGCGGTCCGTCCTCCTACGACTGCTCCGGGCTGACCCAGGCCGCCTTCAAGCAGGTCGGCGTGAGCCTGCCGCGCGTCTCCCAGGACCAGTCCACCACCGGCACCCCGGTCTCGCTGGACTCCCTGCAGCCGGGCGACCTGCTCTACTGGGGCAGCGCCGGCAGCGCGTACCACGTCGGCGTCTACGTCGGCGACGGCAACTTCATCGGCGCCCAGAACTCGAGCACCGGGATCGTCGAGCGCCCGCTGGACTACGACATGCCCACCGGGGCCGTGCGCGTCCTGTAAGGCGCACCTCCCGACCCAGGGGCCTGGGGCCGCCGTTCCGACCTCGGACGGCGGCCTCACGCCCCCATCGCGCGCCTACTGCGCGTAGACCTTCTCCAGGAACTCGCCGAGGAGGTCGTCACTGAGGTGGTGCGCCAGATCCGCCTCGGAGATCATTCCGACCAGCCGCTTGTTCTGGTCGATCACCGGCAGCCTGCGGATCTTGTGCTCCTCCATCTCCCGCAGGACATCGGTGACATCGGCGTCCGCGGAAATCCAGCGCGGAGTGCCCTTGGTGAGCGCCCCGACGGGCGTCCCGGACGGGTCGGCGCCCTGCGCGACGCAGTCGACGACGATGTCGCGGTCGGTCACGATGCCGCACAGCCGCTCATTGCTGTCGCTGACCGGCAGGGCCCCTACGCCGAGGTCCCGCATGAGCTGGGCGGCGCGCAGCACCGTCTCGTTCTCCGGAAGCCACTGCGCGCCCGGGTGCATGATGTCCGCTGCCTTCGTCATGGTGTACCTCCTGCCAGGCCCACCGGCGGTGGATCCGGCCCTGTGAGCCCCATCGATCCGGCGTCACCGCGGCTCGCGCGCACGGCGCCCCCTGCCTTCATTGTCACCACGCCCCACGACGACGTCATGTCGAGCCCGGCGGCGGCCGTCGGTGCCCGGTGCCAGACTGAGTAACGAGGCAATCCCGGACAGAACGAGGCAACCGCCGGCAGAACTTCCCGCGTCTTCGCGCTCGACCGTCGAAGGAGCGCCCATGCTCACCACCGATTACGTCCCCGGCGCCCCCAACTGGCTCGATCTGGGCGCCGCCGACACCGAAGCGGCCGTGGCCTTCTACGGCTCCCTGATGGGCTGGCGCTTCGAGTCGGCCGGCCCCGAAGCGGGCGGGTACGGCTTCTTCACCCTGGGCCGCGAGACCGTCGCCGCCGTCGGTCCGCTCACCGAGGAGGGCGCACGGTCCGCCTGGACGCCGTATTTCCACACCCGTGACGCCGAGGCGACCGCGCGGACCGTCGAGCAGTCGGGCGGCACGGTGCGGCTCGCTCCGTTCGACGTCTTCGAGGAGGGGCGGATGGCCCAGTTCACCGACCCCGGCGGGGCCCGTTTCGCCATCTGGCAGCCCGGCAGGACGGCGGGGCTGGACGCGGTCAACGACCCCGGCACCCTGTGCTGGACCGAGCTCCACTCCCCCGATCCCCCAAGGACCTGGCCTTCTACCGCAAGGTCTTCGGCTGGGACGCCGAGGAGATGTCCTTCCCCGGCGGGTCGTACACGGTGCTGATGACCACCGGCGCCGGCCGGGAGGGCTCCTTCGGCGGCGTCGCCCAGCTCCAGGAGGGGCATTCGACACCGCCGCAGTGGCTGCCGTACTTCGAGGTGGCGGACTGCGACGCGGTGGTGGCCAAGGGGCAGGACCTGGGCGGTTCCGTGCTGATGCCGGCCATGTCGGCCGAGGGGATCGGCCGGATGGCCTGGCTGGCGGATGTGGTCCGGGCGCCGTTCGGCGTCATCGCGAGCGGCGGCCCGGGGGCCTAGCGGCCGGACCGCCGGACGTACACGCGGCAGGGGCGTCCGGACACGGGCACGCGGCGGCGTCCGGACGGGCCGTCAAGCTCGCGGAGTCACCTTGGTGAGGCCGTTGATGATGCGGTCCATCGCGTCGCCGCCCGTCGGATCCGTCAGATTCGCCAGCAGCTTCAGGGTGAACCGCATCAGCATCGGATGCGTCAGCCCGCGCTGCGCCGCCAGCTTCATGACCTTCGGATTGCCGATCAGCTTCACGAACGCCCGGCCCAGCGTGTAATAGCCGCCGTAGGTGTCCTTGAGGACCTTCGGGTAGCGCTGGAGGGCCAGTTCGCGCTGGGAGGCGGTGGCGCGGGCATGGGCCTGCACGATCACGTCCGCGGCGATCTGCCCGGATTCCATCGCATAGGCGATGCCCTCGCCGTTGAACGGGTTGACCATGCCGCCCGCGTCACCGACGAGCAGCAGCCCGCGGGTGTAGTGCGGCTGCCGGTTGAAGGCCATTGGGAGCGCGGCGCCGCGGATCGGACCGGTCATGTTCTCCGGGGTGTAGCCCCAGTCCTCCGGCATCGAGGCGCACCACGCCTTGAGGACCTCGCGCCAGTCGAGCTCCTTGAAGGAGGACGAGGTGTTGAGGACGCCCAGGCCCACATTGCTCGTGCCGTCGCCCATGCCGAAGATCCAGCCGTAGCCGGGCAGCAGCCGGTCCTGCGCACCGCGCCGGTCCCACAACTCCAGCCAGGACTCCAGGTAGTCGTCGTCATGGCGGGGCGAGGTGAAGTACGTCCGCACGGCCACGCCCATCGGACGGTCCTCGCGCCGGTGCAGCCCCATGGCGAGCGAGAGCCGGGTGGAGTTGCCGTCGGCGGCGACCACCAGGGGCGCGTGGAAGGTGACGGGCGTCTTCTCCTCGCCCAGCTTCGCGTGCACCCCGGTGATCCGGCCGGTGCGGTCGTCGGTGATCGGGGCGCCCACATTGCAGCGCTCGTACAGCCGGGCCCCGGCCTTCTGCGCCTGCCGCGCCAGCTGCTCGTCGAAGTCGTCGCGCTTACGGACCAGGCCGTAGTTGGGGTAGGCGGCCAGCTCCGGCCAGTCGAGCTGCAGCCGCACCCCGCCCGCGATGATCCGCAGGCCCCGGTTGCGCAGCCAGCCCGCCTCCTCGGAGATGTCGATGCCCATGGCCACGAGCTGCTTGGTGGCGCGCGGGGTCAGCCCGTCACCGCACACCTTCTCGCGCGGAAAGGCCGTCTTCTCCAGCAGCAGCACATCCAGCCCCGCCTTGGCGAGGTGGTACGCGGTGGTGGAGCCGGCCGGTCCGGCGCCGACGACGATCACATCGGCGCTGCGCTCCGAGATCCCAAAGGACGCGCTCTCGGTGGGTGCGGTCTCGCTCACGCGGGGTCTCCCCAAGCCTCGGTAACGGCGTGCCGGTCACGCCGGGCACTGGACAGCTGCAGTCTATGTGGGGCGAAACTCCGGCACTCGCGAAGGGGCGCGAAGGGCAGCAAGGTGCCGTCCCCCACGGCCCGGCCGGGGACCGCCCATGGCCGCCTTACGGCACGTACGGCCGCCTTACGGCACGTTGCCGCGTTCGTGGCCGCCTAGCCGCCTTACGGCTTGTACGCCCGGTGGAGGGCCACCACGCCGCCGGTGAGGTTGCGCCAGGCCGGCCGCTCCCAGCCCGCCGACCGCAGCCGGGCGGCGAGACGGGGCTGGTCGGGCCAGGCGCGGATGGACTCGGCGAGGTAGACATACGCGTCCGGGTTGCTGCTGACCGACGTCGCGATCGGCGGCAGCGCGCGCATCAGATACTCGCTGTAGACCGTGCGGAACGGCTCCCATGTGGGGTGGCTGAACTCGCAGATGACGACCCGTCCGCCGGGCCGGGTCACCCGCAGCATCTCGCGCAGCGCCCCCTGCGTGTCCTGGATGTTGCGCAGCCCGAAGGAGATCGTGACGGCGTCGAAGACCCCGTCCGCGAAGGGCAGCCGGGTCGCGTCGCCCGCCGTCAGCGGCAGCCGCGGATGGCGCTTCTTGCCCTCCCGGAGCATCCCGAGCGAGAAGTCGCACGGCACCACGTACGCGCCCGCCGCCTGGAAGGGCAGCGAGGACGTCCCCGTACCGGCGGCGAGGTCGAGCACCCGCTCACCGGCGCGCGCGTTCACGGCCCGGGCGACCGCCTTGCGCCACAGCCGGGCCTGCCCGAGCGACAGCACATCGTTGGTGAGGTCGTATTTGGCCGCCACGCCGTCGAACATGGCGGCGACTTCGTGCGGCTGCTTGTCCAGGGATGCTCGGCTCACGCCCCCATTGTTCACCTCCCGCGCCCCGCGCCCCCGCCCGGGGCCCCGGCGTGCCTCAGCGGCGCCGGTGCACCAGCCGCCCCGCCACCACCGTGGCCAGGCACGCGCCGTCCGCGTCGAAGACGGCCAGGTCCGCGCGGCCCGCCGGGGCCAGGACGGGCGGCCGGGGCCGGTCCAGGACGGTGATACCGCCCCGGTGGGCGGCCGCGCGCAGCTCGGCGTCCCCGAGGTGGTGCGCGAGGACGGCGGTCGCGCCCCGCCGCAGCAGGGCGTGGATCCGCTCCCGTGGGCTGGGTGCGTCGGGCACCGGGCCCTCGTGGACGAGGGCCGGGCCGAGCTCCCCGGGCCACTCCCGCACCCGGGCCCGCGGATAGCTCCGCCGCAGCTCCTCCAGGGGGCCGATGGCCGCGATGCGGTCGCCGTCGACCGCGACGGCGGCGTCGTGCAGCGGCGCCGCGTCGTCAGGGGTGTGCCGGACGACGGGCGCCGCGTGGAGCGTGAGCATCAGGACGCCTGGATCACCGTCAGCTCGGGGTGGGCCGTGCCACCGTCGATCGCCGTCGAGGACAGATGCGAGACGACGTGGTCGTCGACCGGGTCGTTCGCCGGGTCGTCGTGCACCACCAAGTGCTCGTACGTCGTCGCGCGCTGCGCGGGGACCCGGCCGGCCGCGCGGATGAGGTGGAGCAGCTCCATCCGGTTGGAGCGGTGGCGGGCGCCGGCCGAGGAGACCACGTTCTCCTCCAGCATCACCGAGCCGAGGTCGTCCGCCCCGTAGTGCAGGGCCAGCTGGCCGGCCTCCTTGCCGACGGTCAGCCAGGAACCCTGGATATGGGCGACGTTGTCGAGGAAGAGCCGGGCGATGGCGATCATCCGCAGGTACTCGAAGACGGTCGCCTGCGTCTGGCCCTTCAGATGGTTGTTCTCGGGCTGGTAGGTGTACGGGATGAAGGCGCGGAAGCCGCCCGTACGGTCCTGCACATCGCGGATCATGCGGATGTGCTCGATCCGCTCGGCGTTGGTCTCGCCGGTGCCCATCAGCATGGTGGAGGTGGACTCCACGCCGAGGTTATGGGCGATCTCCATGATCTCCAGCCAGCGCTCGCCGGACTCCTTCAGCGGTGCGATGGCCTTGCGCGGCCGCTCGGGCAGCAGCTCGGCGCCCGCGCCCGCGAAGGAGTCGAGGCCGGCCGCGTGGATACGGCGGATGGCCTCCTCGGCCGAGACACCCGAGATCCGCGCCATGTGCTCGACCTCGGACGCCCCCAGCGAGTGGATCACCAGCTGCGGGAACGCCTTCTTGATGGCCGAGAAGTGCTCCTCGTAGTACTCCACGCCGTAGTCCGGGTGGTGGCCGCCCTGGAACATGATCTGCGTGCCGCCCAGCTCGACGGTCTCCGCGCAGCGCCGCAGGATGTCGTCGAGATCGCGGCTCCAGCCCTTCGCGGTGTCCTTCGGCGCGGCGTAGAAGGCGCAGAACTTGCACGCCGTCACGCAGACGTTGGTGTAGTTGATGTTCCGTTCGATGATGTACGTCGCGATGTGCTCGGTGCCGGCGTAGCGACGCCGCCGGACGGCGTCGGCGGCGGCCCCCAGCGCGTGCAGCGGAGCCGAGCGGTAAAGGTCGAGCGCCTCTTGTGGGGTGATCCGACCCCCGTCGGCGGCGCGGTCGAGGACTACCTGCACCTCTGCGTTTGCGGTCACCGGGGCGTACCTTTCGGAGGTTTATGGGTGGACCGACCCAGCGTACGCCAGCGCCTGTACGCCTGTACGAGTACGTGGCGGGCACATCAGTGCAGCCCGCCCCGCTCATTCGAGCTTGCGCAGCGTGCCCGTGGGGTCACCCGCCTGCTCGTCCTTCGCCTTGTAGCTGAGCGCGCCGTCGGAGGTGAGGGTGAACTGCTCGTCCGTCGAGGCGTCGCTGCACCCCTGCTGGGGCTCGGAGCCCTTCAGGCGCGCGTCGAGGTGGAGTTGTTTCGGGGCCGCCGAGACCAGCTTCCAGGTGCTGTCGCAGCGCAGCACCGACAGCTTGACCCGGCCGCTGGCGACGTCCTGTCCGGTCCGCCCCTGCCGGAAGGTGATGGTCAAGGTGCCCACCGGGATGCCCGAGTCCGAGGTCAGATCGCCCTGCCAGGTGCCGAGGAACGCCTTGGGCACGGCGCCCTTCCCGGAGCCATCAGAACCTCCGTCTCCCGGGTTCCGCTCGGTGGCGGAGGCGTGGGGGTCCGCGGCGCCCTGGTCGTTGTTGTCGGCGGAGCCGCCGGGCAGCACCTTGAAGAGCACGGCGGCGGTCGTCGCCACGGCCAGCGCGCCCGCGACGGACAGCACCAGCGTGCAGCTCAGCGCCTTGGGGCGCTTCTTACCGCCGACGGCGGCGGAGAGCGCGACACTGCGGCCGCCCGGTTTCGCCGACGGCGGGGACGGCGGGGACGGCGGGGAGGGGAGCGGGGGCCCGGCCGGCCGGTCCTTCGGGGGCAGCCCGTTGGCGTACGACGGGTCGGGCGGGCCGAAGGCACCCAGCAGGGGTGAACCCGGGGCCGGGGTGGGCGGCGGGGTCGGGGAGTCCTCGGCGGGCGGCCGGGTGGTGGAGGGCCCGGCGGCGGGTGGCTCCATGGCCGACGGCCCGGCCGGGGACGGCCCTATGGCGGACGACCCTATGGCGGGCCGCTCGGCCGCCGGCGGCAGGGCCACGGCCTCCGCCTCCAGGTCGAGCAGCTCCACCACCTGCCGGCTCACCCGCTCGACCAGCGCCCCCGGCAGCCAGCCCGGCCGCGCGAGCCCCGAGGCGCCGTCCTCGGGGCGAGGCGCCGCACGATCCGCTCGGGGGTGGGGCGGTCGGCCGGGTTCTTGGCGAGGCACGCGGCGACCAGATCGCGCAGCTCCCCGGTCAGCTCGGGGCCGAGCTTGGGCTCGTCGTGCACCACCTTGTAGAGCAGCGCGGCCGAAGTGTCGCCCGGGAACGGCGGCTTGCCGGTCGCCGCGTACGCCAGCACCGCGCCCAGGGAGAAGACATCGGCCGCGCCCTCGACGCCCTCGCCCAGGATCTGCTCGGGCGCCATATAGCCGGGCGAGCCGATGGAGGCGCCGGTCGAGGTCAGCGACACCGTGCCCTCGGTGGCCCGGGCGATGCCGAAGTCGATCAGCCGCGGACCGTCGAGCGCGAGCAGCACATTGGACGGCTTGACGTCGCGGTGGACCAGGCCGAGGGCGTGCACCGCGGCCAGGGCCTCGGCGAGTCCCGCGCCCAGGGCCCGCACCGCCGATTCGGGCAACGGCCCCTCGTCGGACACGGCCTGGTTGAGCGGAGGGCCCGCCACATAGCCGGTGGCCACCCACGGAATGCGTGCCTCCGGGTCGGCGTCCAGGACCGGCGCGGTAAAGGCGCCGCCGACCCGGCGCGCGGCATCGACCTCGCGCCGGAACCGGGCGCGGAACTCCTCGTCCATCGCGAAATGGGCGTGCACAACCTTCACCGCTACCGTGCGCCCGCCCGCGCTGCGTCCCACAAAGACCCGGCCCATCCCGCCCGAACCGAGCCGTCCGAGCAGCCGGTACGCGCCGATGACCTGCGGATCGTCCGCTCCCAGCGGATCCATCGCGTTGCCTCCCCCTCCGTGCGCCGATCCAGCTTAGGGGGTGTTCCCGCCATCCACGCAGGTCGGTGCGGTCCGGAAGGTCAGGTCGGGTCGGCTCGGGTCGGCTCAGTTCAGCAGATCGACCCGGACGTCCGCCGGGTATCCCGTCGTCGGACCCGTAAGGCGGGCGAACTCCGCGATGCCCTGGAGCTGCTCCGCACCGAGGCTGAAGTCGAGGGTGGTGAAGTAGCGCTCCAGCACCGACGCCTCGAGGTGCTCCCAACGCGCCGCCTGCTCGGCGACCTTGCCGACCTCCTCCAGGGAGACGTTCCGCGACTCCAGGAACGCCTGGTGCACGCCCCGGACGATCTCCGGCTCCCGCTCCAGGTACTCGCGGCGGGCCGCCCACACCGCGAAGACAAAGGGGAGCCCGGTCCACTCCTTCCACATCTGCCCCAGGTCATGAACCTGGAGGCCCAGCCGGGGCGCGTCGTGGAGATTGGCCCGCAGCGCGGCGTCACCGATCAGCACCGCCGCGTCGGCCTCCTGCATCATCAGGCTGAGGTCGGGCGGGCAGGTGTAGTAGTCGGGCGTGAGCCCGTACCGCTCGGCGAGCAGCAGCTGAGCCAGGCGTACGGAGGTGCGCGAGGCGGAACCGAGTGCGATGCGCGCCCCGTTCAGCTGCTCCAGCGGCACCTGCGAGACGATCACGCAGGACATCACGGGTCCGTCGCAGCCCACCGCGATGTCGGGGAGCGCGACGAGATCGTCCGCATTGCGCAGATACTCCACCAGGCTGATCGGGCCGATGTCGAGATCGCCACTGACCAGCAGGTCGTTGAGGGCGTCGGGAGATGCCTTGGTGAGCTCGAAATCCAGGAGGGATCCGGTCCTGGCGAGGCCCCAGTACAACGGCATGCAATTGAGGTACTGGATGTGCCCCACTTTTGGCCGGCTGAGCCGATGACCGACAGGGGGTCTGATGCTTTCGGAGGCGTCCTGGGTACTCCGCGAGGGGGAACTCGGTGAATTGTCCACGTCTCGGAGGCTAGCCCCGCTCGCCCTCGGGAATGGCGGCGGGGTGGTCGGCCGACCTTGCGCTGACTGACCGGTAAGCGCTCGACCTGCGATCTTATCCATCCTGGAAGCCAGGGAAACCCCTCGTTTTCGTGATCTTCGGCTCTTTCCTCGTGCACACGGAGCGTGCTAGGCTCGCCGCAAGTTGCAGTTTGGTTTCCTTGCAGTACAGAGCCTGCGGAGCATGTAACCGCAGGCTTTTGTAGTTTTCAGACTTCTTGCAGGTTCTGGAGCAGGGCAACCCTTTGGCCCAAGGAGGGCTTATGGCTACCGGAACCGTCAAGTGGTTCAACGCCGAGAAGGGCTTCGGCTTCATCGCCCAAGACGGCGGCGGCCCCGATGTCTTCGTTCACTACTCCGCGATCAACGCGACCGGCTTCCGTTCTCTTGAGGAGAACCAGGCCGTGACCTTCGACGTCACTCAGGGTCCGAAGGGCCCCCAGGCGGAGAACGTCAGCGCCGTCTGATCCAGCAGCACCACCTAAGGAGCCCTGCTCCCCGCCTGGCGGGAAGCGGGGCTCCTGCCTTTTCCGCCTCTTCTCGCTCTACTCCGCCCTTTCTGGCTTTCTGCCTTTCCCGGAGCCTCGCGGGGACGGTCAGTCCTCCAGCAACCGGAAGTCGGCAAAGTCGAAGCCCGGGGAGACCACACAGCTCACCAGGACCTCCTCGTCCGACACCGGACGGGCCGACTGCCAGGTGCCCGGCGGGACGACGACCTGGGGCCGCTGGCCGGCGGCGATATCGGGGCCCAGGACCAGCTCGGTGGGGGCCGCATCCGGGCCGTCGCCCGTACCGCCCAGCCGGAGCCGCAGCGGGCCGCCGCTGTGCCACAGCCACAGCTCCGCCGAGCGCACCACATGCCAGCGGGACTCCTCACCGGGAGTCAGCAGGAAGTAGATCGCCGTGGCCGACGCGCGCTCGCCCTCGTACCCCGGCGGCCGCACCGTGACATCGCTGCGCCAGGTCTCCCGGTACCAGCCGCCCTCCGGATGGGGCTCGAGACCGAGCCATTCGGCTGTCGCGGGCCGCCGGGTCGTGGTCATGTCCCTCACCGCTCTCACAGGTCCGTCCGGGCCGTCGAGGATAGCCCGTAAGGCGCTCACGCCCTCCTCGACTCAAGGCACTCACCCGGCATGAAGGGGCTCGCGCCGCCCTTAAGGTGCTCACGCCGTGTAGGGGTCCAGCGACGCACCGCTGACGCAACGCCCCGATCGGGCTACGGTTTTGACCATGGGGCGCGGGCGGCGGACGGTGACGGTGCACCATGTGCGGGCCGCGCTGCGCGGTGCGCAGCGGCTCGGCCTCGACACCGTCCCCCTGCTGCAACGGGCCCGGATACCCCCGCTGCTGCTCACCGACGACGGCGCCCGCGTCTCCCCCGAGCAGTTCGCCCGGCTGGTGCGCGCCCTGCACCGGGCCACCGGGGACGAGTTCCTGGGGCTGGGGACCATCCGCAGCCGCCCCGGCACCTTCGCGATGATGTGCTACGCCTCGCTGGGCTGCCCCGACCTCGGCACGGCGGTGGAGCGCGGGGCCCGCTTCTACCGGCTCTTCCCCGGCGGGCCCAATCTGGCCCTGGAGCGCGGCGCGGACCGCGGCCGGGAGGCGGTGTTCGCCCTGCGCGGCGGGCTGGGCCCGCATGCGGACGGCCTTACGGCGGCCGAGAACCACATCGTGGCCGAATGGCTCATGCTCATCTGGCACCGGCTCGCCGGCTGGCTGATCGGCCGCCGAATCCCGCTGCTGTGGGCCCAGTTCGCCTATCCCCCGCCCCCGTACGCCGCCGACTACGAGCCGCTCTTCGGCTGCCCGCCCCGCTTCGGCGCACCGCGCACCGCTGCCGGTTTCGACCGCCGCTGGCTGACCGCCCCCGTCGTCCAGGACGAGTCCACGCTCCGGACGCTGCTGCGGCACGCGCCCGCCGGGCTGCTCAGCCGTCGCGCCTACGCGACGACCGTGGCCGAGCAGGTGCGGCACGCGCTCACCGGGGCACTGCGGGCGCGCGGCGGCCCGGCGATGAACTCACGCGGCCGGCGCACCGCGCGGCTCCCGGAGCTTCCCGAGGTGGCCGCCCGGCTGGCGGTCAGCCCGGCGACGCTGTGGCGGCGGCTGCGCGAGGAGGGCACGTCCTTCCAGGAGCTCAAGGACACCGTGCGGCGCGACGAGGCGGTCAGCAGCCTGGCCGAGGGGGTCGAGCCCATCGCCGACCTGGCCGCACGGCTCGGCTTCTCCGAGGACACGGCGTTCCACCGGGCGTTCCGGCGCTGGACCGGATCAACGCCGGGCGCATACCGACATGAGACATGGAGTCAGCAAATCTGAGCCCCGCGGTCAGCCACAGACATTCCGCCCGTCCTTACGGTCCTCCCACAGCGACTCGGCACCACCAGAGCGCACCGCCCGCACCGTTGGGAGAGTCGTATGCGCATCCGCACCACCGTGCTCGCCGCCCTCGCCGCACTGGCCCTGGCCTCGGCGCCGCCCGCCGCCGCGGCCGTATCGGGCGCCCCGGCCGCCGGCACCGGCAGACCCGGCGACATCGTCACCTCCGCCCCCACCGCCTTCCGGACGCTGCCCGGGGTGCCGACGGCGACCAGGGCATGGCACATCACCTACCGCTCGACCACCGCCACCGGCCGCCCCGACGTCGTCTCCGGCACGGTCATCGTCCCCGACGACGGCAAACAGGGCCCCCGGCCGCTCCTCACCTGGGGCATCGGCGCCGTCGGCCTCTCCGACGACTGCGCGGTCTCCGGCCGGTTCCCGCAGGGCACCTCGATCGAGGCCCAGCTGATCGACTTGGCGCTCCGCCGTGGCTGGGCGATCGCCGTCACCGACTACGAGGGGCTGGGTACCCCGGGCGACCACACCTATACGGCCGGCCGGTCCGAGGGCCATACCGTCCTGGACGCGGCGCGCGCCGCCCAGCGCCTTCCGGAGGCCGGACTCTCACCGGACGCTCCCGTCGGCATCATGGGCTACTCCCAGGGCGGCCAGGCGGCCGGCTGGGCCGCCGAACTGCACGCCTCGTACGCCCCCGAGCTGCGGCTGAAGGGCACGGCCGCCGGAGGCGTGCCCGCCGATCTCCCCACGACGCTCGCCTACAACGACGGCGGAGCCGGTGCCGGGCTCGCCCTTATGGCGCTCACCGGACAGGACGCGGCCTTCCCCGCACTGCGGCTCGACGCGTACCTCAACGACCGGGGCCGCGGCTATGTGGACTTCATGAAGCGGAACTGCGTGGCCCTCAGCACCATCGCGGGGCTCTTCCAGCACATGTCCGAGGTGACCGTAAGGGACCCACTCGCCGACCCGGCCTGGCAACTCGCTGTGCGGTCCTCGTACTTGGGCACCCGCTCCCCGGACCGCCCCGTCTACCTCTACCAGGGCCTGGTGGACGAGCTGATCCCGTACCGGGTCGGCGAGGCGCTGCGCACCCGCTGGTGCGCCCAGGGCGTGCCGGTGGAGTGGCAGGACTATCCGCTCGACCATGTCACCACGGCGCTGACCGGCGTGCCAGCGGCCCTGGACTGGATGGCCGGACGGCTGGCGGACGAGCCGACACGGGGCAACTGCACCGCCTGACGCCCGCCCGACACCACGCCGACCCACGCCTCAGCTGAATCCACACCTCACCCGACCCGATCGGGCGACCATCCCGTCCCCTGGAGCAGATTCCCCAACCCGGCCCAGGCGAAGTTCATCAGGGTGGCCGCGGCCTCCTGGGCCGAGTGCCCGCCCGCTCTTCCGTCGCCCGCCCAGTCCGCGAGCGACTCGGCCGCGCCCACCAGCGCGTGCGCGAGCCCGGACACCTCGGTGCCCGCGAGGGTCCGGGCGCGCGCCGCGCCGCGGGCGTGCTCCCGCGCCGCCGCCCCGATCAGCTGCGTCACGAACTCCACGATCTCCGCCCGCATCGCGGCCACTTCGCGCGCGTAGGGCTGCCCATGCGTGCGGGCCTGCACATGCAACAGCGTCCAGCCCTCGGGATGTTCGGCCGCATGCGCGAAGAAGCCGCTCAGCCCGCTCCACAACTGCGCGTCCCGCTCCACGGCGGCGCGCACCGCGGTCACCAGCGCCGCGGCCTCCCGCCGTATGCACGCCGTGAACAGCTCTTCCTTGGAGTTGAGATAGAGATAGACCAGCGGTTTGGAAACCCCGGCCAGCTCGGCGATGTCGTCCATCGAGGCGTTCTGATAGCCGCTGCGCGCGAAGGCCCGCACCCCCGCGTCCAGCATCTGCTGCTCCCGCACCGCCCGTGGTACGCGCTTGCTCCCCGTCGCCCCGCCCACGCAGGCCGCCCCCTTCGATCGTGCCCCCGCACACATATCGCGAGTAAGCCTACGTGGGACCGCTGTCGGCGCTCTTGCCACAGCCGCCCGTCGACATCAAAGTTTCAACTGACCACGCACCGTGCCCCGTTCAGCTCCGTACGCAGCGCCGCGAAGGAGAACGAACGATGCCGAACCGCCGCAGAGCCGTCGCCGCACTCACCGCGCTGGCCGCCGCACCACTCCTGGCGACCACCGCCGAAGCCCGCTCCCCGGAGCCCGGCCCCTCGAAGGCCCGTCCCGCGGAAGCCCTTGCCGGACGCCGGACGCCCGCCCGCGCGCGCCTCATCGCCGCGGACCGCGTCAGCGAGCGCGTCCTCGACCTGACGATCGACTCCCCCGCACTGGGCCGCCAGGGCCATGCCCGCGTCCTCCTCCCCACCGGCTACGACCGCCGCCCCCACCACCGCTGGCCCGTGCTCTATCTGCTCCACGGGTGCTGCGACCCCGGCCCCGGCTGGGAGGCGTGGACCCTCAACACCGATGTCGAGGCCATTACCGCCGGCATCCCGGCCCTGATCGTCTCCCCCGAGGGCGGCCCGGTCGGCTTCTACTCCAACTGGTGGAACGGCGGCCACTACGGCCCGCCCGCCTGGGAGACCTTCCACCTGGCCGAGCTGCGCCCCCTCCTGGAGCGCGCCCTACGGGCCAACGGCCGCCGGGCGATCGCCGGGCTGTCCATGGGCGGCTTCGGCGCCCTGTCCTACGCCGCCCGCCACCCCGCCTGTTCCGCGCGGCGGCGTCTTTCAGCGGTGTCAGCCACACCACCCTGGACCCCGCCGGCATCCAAGGCATCCTTACGGGCCAGGGCGCCGACCCGACGGCCCTGTGGGGAGACCCCGCCGCCCAGTCCGCGCTCTGGGACGCCCACAATCCCTACGCCCTCATCCCCCGGCTCCCCCGCGGCTATCCGCTCTACCTGGCCTGCGGCAACGGCACCCCCGGCCCCCTCGACCCGCCGGACCGCCCCGAGGACACCCTGGAGCGCGGCCTCGGGGAGATGGCCCAGCGCTATGTGCGCCGGGCCCGCGCCCACGGTCTGGCCGTCACCGCCCATCTCTACGGCCCCGGCACCCACACCTGGCCCTACTGGGAACGCGAACTCACCCGCGCCCTGCCCCTCCTCACCGACCCGGTCGCCTGACGCCGGGGTTTGCTACGGTCGAAAACAACCCGACGAGACGCGCCGTACCGGGCCCCGCAAAGACGACGCACCCCGTAACGAGAGACTTCACGGAGGTGCCGTCATGGCATGGGTGCTGCTGCTCATCGCCGGACTGTTCGAGATCTGCTGGTCGATCGGCATGAAGCTGAGCGACGGCTTCACCCGGCTGTGGCCCAGCGTGTTCACCGTCGCCGGTCTGATCGTGAGCATGGGGCTGCTGAGCGTGGCGGTGAAGAGCCTGCCCATCGGCACCGCGTACGGCGTCTGGGTGGGCATCGGCGCGGTCGGCACCGCGCTGCTGGGCATGATCCTCTTCCAGGAACCGGTCACCCCGGGCCGGATCTTCTTCCTGCTCCTGCTGGTGGTCGCCATCGTGGGGCTGGAGGCCACGGCCGGCGAGTGAACAGCGCGGTGCCCCCGGTCCTCGCGGAGGTCCGGGGGCACCGTTTTGTCGCCGGTCAGGGGTTCACCGGTCAGCGGTTACGCGGCGGCGAGCCGGCGCTCCGGCTCGTCGTAGTCGTCCAGCGGGGACGCGCTGGCGTGTGCGTACGCCTCGTGGTCGAGGATCTTCTCGCGGGCCGAGACGATCACCGGGATCAGCGACTGGCCGGCCACGTTGGTGGCGGTCCGCATCATGTCCAGCACCGGGTCGATGGCCATCAGCAGGCCGACGCCCTCCAGGGGGAGGCCCAGGGTGGAGAGGGTCAGGGTCAGCATGACCGTGGCGCCCGTAAGGCCGGCGGTGGCGGCGGAGCCGATGACCGAGACGAAGGCGATCAGGAGGTAGTCGCCGATGCCGAGGTGGACGTCGAAGATCTGGGCGATGAAGATCGCGGCGATCGCCGGGTAGATCGAGGCGCAGCCGTCCATCTTCGTCGTCGAGCCGAAGGGCACCGCGAAGGAGGCGTACTCCTTGGGGACGCCCAGCCGCTCGGTGACCTTCTGGGTCAGCGGCATGGTGCCGACCGAGGAGCGGGAGACGAAGGCGAGCTGGATGGCGGGCCAGGCGCCCTTGAAGAAGCTCAGGGGGTTGACCTTGGCGACCGTCGCGAGCAGCAGCGGGTAGACGCCGAACATCACCAGCGCGCAGCCGATGTAGATGTCGGCGGTGAAGGTCGCGTACTTGCCGATCAGGTTCCAGCCGTAGTCGGCGATGGCGGTGCCGATGAGGCCGAGGGTGCCCAGCGGGGCGAGGCGGATGACCCACCACAGGGCCTTCTGGAGCAGTTCCAGCACCGACTGGCTCAGGGTGAGGATCGGCTGGGCCTTCTCGCCGAGCTGGAGGGCCGCGACGCCCGCGACGGCGGCGATGAAGACGATCTGCAGGACGTTCAGCTCGGTGAACGGGGTGATGATGTCGGTCGGCACGATCCCGGTGAGGAAGTCCAGCCAGGAGCCCGCATGGTCGGGCTTGGCGCCGTCCTTGGGGGTCAGATCGGTGCCGGCGCCCGGGTTGGTGATCAGGCCGATCGCGAGGCCGATGGCGACGGCTATGAGCGAGGTGGCCATGAACCACAGCAGGGTGCGGGTCGCCAGCCGGGCGGCGTTGTTGACGTTCCGCAGATTGGTGATCGAGATCAGGATCGCGAAGAAGACCAGCGGGGCGACGGCCAGCTTCAGCAGCTGGACGAAGATCGAACCGATCTTGTCGAGCGTGGTGACCAGCCAGCCGACATCACCGCTGCGGGCGATCCAGCCCAGCACCACACCGAGGACGAGGCCCAGCAGGATCTGTGCCCAGAAGGGCACCTTGGGCAGGCGGAAGGACGACGACCCCTGGGGGGACGCCTTGAGGGCGGACGACAACGGACACACTCCGGTGGAGGTAAGAGGGCGGGAGAAAGCCAGGAGTCCGTACGGGATCTCCGGCCGCTGTGCGTGAGGTCGATCAGCGGCGACGACAGGCCGCGGACAGGCAGCGGCAAAGATCGATGTGCAGGCGCGCCACGAGCGGAACGCTCGCGGAGATGAGGGGCGCGGCTGCTGTCTTCATGACAAGTACATTAACACCGCCGCTTTGGGGCACCCAAAGGAAATCTTTGACTTCTGGCGGCTTCTGAGGGCTCCTGACGGCTCCTGAGGGGCCGAAAGACATCAACGCCCCCTGTGCCAACGGAAGCTGGCGCAGGGGGCATCGGTGGAGTGTGTGGGGTGGTGTGAGGAGGGTTACAGCCCGGCGCGGGTCAGACGCCGTCCTCCTGGCTCTGGTTCGCCGCCAGCCGCTCCTTGGCGCGGTCCACCTTCTCGGCGACCTGGACGGCCACGGCGTCCCGCTGCCTGCGCAGCATCACCCAGCTCAGCGGCGCGGAGACGACCAGCGCGAGCAGCGCCACCCAGAAGAGGTTGGAGCTGCCGAGGCCGGAGGGCAGCACCCGCACGTAGACCAGGCCCCAGATGACCAGGAACGAGCCGACGAAGATTCCCAAGCGCATGAGGGTGTAGCGGAACATGGCACTCGGCGTGAAGGACACGACTCGTCCTCTCTCCTGGGAGTTCTGCTGGGCGTTCTGCCGGAGCTTGTGCCGGGAGAAACTGTCCTCCCAGTGAACCACGGCCGGGCTCTCATCAATTCAGCGGCAGCCACATGGTGACGTCGTCCCGGAAGTCGTCGTCCGCGACCTTGATCGCGCCGGGCACCCGCCCGACCTCCTTGTAGCCGCACGCCTCGTAGAAGCGGTCCGCCCCGGTGCCACCGCGGCAGGTGAGCCGTATCCCCCGGATGCCGTCCATATCGCGCGCGGCGTCCTCGGCGGCGGCCATAAGGGCGCGACCATACCCCTTGCCCTGGTGGGAGGGGTGCACCATCACGGTGTAGAGCCAGCACCAGTGGCGCATCAGCCGGTGGACGTTGAAGGTGAAGAACGCGGTGGCGGCCACGGTGCCGTCCTCGTCGCGGCCGATGAGCAGGCGGGTCCGGCCCTCCGTCATCGCGGCGAGGTGCTTGAGCAGCTCGGGGCGTATGTCGTCCTCGGTCACGGGCGGTACGAAGCCGACGGCGCCGTCCGCGTTCGATACGTCGGCCCAGAGGGAACAGACGGAGTCGAGCAGCTCGGGGGTGACCTCGGGGTCGAGTTCAAAGCGCAGGGACATGCGGCCGACGATACCCACCGGGACTGTCAGTGCCCACGCGCCTCGGGCCCCTTACACGACGGCGGAACTCCCGGGGCTTCCGTACGCCCCGGCCCCGGCCGCTCGCTCAGCCGAGCACCTCCGCCGCGACCCTCAGATCCGCCACCAGCCCCCCGTACACCGCCTCCCGGTCATCGGCCCGCAGCACGGCGGAGGGGTGGATCGTCGGGACGATCAGGGCGCCGCGCGCCGGTCCCGACGCGTCGCCCTCCAGCCGCGTCCCGCGCTCCTTGGTCACCCGGAACGACGAGCCGAGCAGCGCCTTCCCGGCCGTGGCGCCGAGCGCCACGATCACCTCGGGCCCGATCAGCTCCACCTCGGCCTCCAGCCAGGGCCCGCAGGCCGAGAGCTCGCGCAGGCTCGGCGGCTTGTGGATGCGCCGCTTGCCACGCTCGGGGACATGGGTGAACTTGAAGTGCTTGACGGCGTTGGTGATGTACGTCTCGCCCGGATCGATCCCGGCCTCGGCCAGGGCCCGGTCGAGGACCTTGCCGGCCGGGCCCACGAAGGGCTTGCCCTGCCGGTCCTCCTGGTCGCCCGGCTGCTCGCCCACGAGCATGGCCCGGGCGCCCGGGTCGCCGGCGCCGAAGACCGTCTGCGTGGTGTCGCGGTGCAGCGGGCAGCCGCGGCATCCGGCCGCCGCCTCCCGGAGCGCGCCCAGGTCGGCGCCGTCCGGGACGAAGGGGGCGGCGGTGTACGCGTCCTCGGGGCTGTTCGTACCGGCCATGGCCCCCGAGTGCCCCGCTCGGCGGCCGTCAGACAGCGGCCGCCGGGCGGTGGGCAGGACGGGTCACACCCGCATCGGCTGCGGGGACTCGCGGCGGTCCGCGTCCGGGCCCTCGAACTCGCGGATGATCTCGTAGCGGGTGTTCCGCTCCACCGGCCGGAAGCCGGCGTCCCGGATCAGGTCGAGCAGGTCGTCACGGGTGAGCTTGTTGGGCGTCCCGTAGGCGTCGGCGTCGTGCGTGATCTTGTACTCGACGACCGAGCCGTCCATGTCGTCCGCGCCGTGGTTGAGCGCGAGCTGTGCGGTCTGCACGCCGTGCATCACCCAGAAGACCTTGACGTGCGGCACGTTGTCGAACAGCAGCCGGGAGACCGCGAAGGTCTTCAGCGCCTCGGCGCCGGTCGCCATGGTGGTGCGGGCCTGAAGGCGGTTGCGGATCTTGCCGTCCTTCATGTCCACGAAGTCGTGCTGGTAGCGCAGCGGGATGAAGACCTGGAAGCCGCCGGTCTCGTCCTGGAGCTCACGCAGGCGCAGCACGTGGTCCACCCGGTGGCGGGGCTCCTCGATATGCCCGTAGAGCATGGTGCAGGGGGTCTTGAGCCCCTTCTCGTGCGCGAGCCGGTGGATGCGCGACCAGTCCTCCCAGTGGGTTTCGTGGTCGACGATGTGCTGCCGGATCTCCCAGTCGAAGATCTCGGCGCCGCCGCCGGTGAGCGACTCCAGTCCGGCGTCGATCAGCTCGTCGAGGATCTCCGAGGCCGGCATGCCGGAGATCTTCTCGAAGTGGTGGATCTCGGTCGCGGTGAACGCCTTCAGCGAGACCTGCGGCAGGGCTTCCTTGAGCGCCTTGAGCGAGCGCGGGTAGTAGCGCCAGGGCAGGGTCGGGTGCAGGCCGTTGACGATGTGGAGCTCGGTGAGGTTCTCGTTCTCCATCGCCTTGGCGAGGCGGACGGCCTCCTCGATGCGCATCGTGTAGGCGTCCTTCTCGCCGGGCTTGCGCTGGAAGGAGCAGTACGCGCAGGACGCGGTGCACACGTTCGTCATGTTGAGGTGGCGATTGACGTTGAAGTGCACGACGTCGCCGTTCTTACGGGTGCGCACCTCATGGGCGAGACCGCCCAGCCAGGCCAGGTCGTCGGACTCGTAGAGGGCGATGCCGTCCTCCCGCGAGAGCCGCTCGCCCGCGCGGACCTTCTCTTCCAACTCCCGCTTGAAACCCGCGTCGTGTGTGGTCCCCGTCACCCCGGTCGCCTCCCAATACGTCTGCTGATGTCAGCCTTCGCCGAGACTACGCCTCGATGTCCTCGGGAAGCTCGCCGACCCGGTTCTCCCACTTGGTGGAGAGCACGATCGTGGTGCGGGTACGGGAGACGCCCTTGGTGCCGGAGAGCCGGCGGATGGTCCGCTCCAGGCCGTCCACGTCGGAGGCGCGCACCTTGAGCATGTAGGAGTCGTCGCCCGCGATGAACCAGCAGTCCTCGATCTCGGCGAGCTCGCGCATCCGGTGGGCCACCTCCTCGTGGTCGGTGGCGTCCGAGAGCTGGATGCCGATCAGGGCGGTGACGCCCAGTCCGAGGGAGGCGGCGTCGACGGTCGCGCGATAACCGGTGATCACCCCGGCGGCCTCCAGGCGGTTGATCCGGTCCGTAACGCTGGGCCCGGAGAGGCCGACCAGCCTGCCCAGCTCCGCGTACGAGGCCCGGCCGTTCTCCCGCAGGGCCTGGATGAGCTGCCTGTCCACCGCGTCCATAAGCACGTACGCCTTCCATTATTCAGTGATTGAGCGAGATTACATGTAGAATCTAAGGCATCAGGGCCACAAGCCCTGTAAATCTTTCAGGCGATCAACCTGTCTTCAGGAGATGAGACTCACCGTGTACACGATCGAAGGTCTTGAGGCCCGCATGCTCGAGCTGCGGGACCTGGCCAACCGCTCGCGTGCAGCCCATGCCACCGACCGGCCCGTCTCCCGTGCGGCCCGCCGCGCGGCCGTCGTCGCGGCCCGGGCCGCGCGCACCAGGAGGCGCTGGACCCGCTAGGGCGAGCGCCCCTAGGCCGTTCCCCGGTCCCGGTCCCCACCGAGCTCCCCCTCCCACCGGCGGTACAGCTTGTGCGGCACCCCCGCCGCGTCCAGCACCCGCCCCGCGACGAAGTCCACCAGATCCTGGATATGCGTCGCCCCCGCGTAGAACGCCGGCGAGGCGGGCAGCACCACCGCGCCCGCCTCATCCAGCGACACCAGAGCCTTGAGGGTCTGCCCGTTCAGCGGCGTCTCGCGCACCGCCACCACGAGCTTGCGCCGTTCCTTGAGCGTCACGCTCGCGGCCCGCTGGAGCAGATCCTTGGACAGCCCGAGCGCCACCCCGGCCACACACGCGGTGCTGGCCGGGACGATCAGCATCCCCTTGGTCGGATACGAGCCGGAGGACGGCCCGGCCGCCAGGTCCCCGGCCGCCCAGTGGGCCACGTCCGCGACCTCGGCGGGCACCTCGAAGGCGTCGGGCCTGCCGTCCGCACCCCGCGAAAGCCAGCGGCGCAGATCCTCGCGCCAGTGGGCGTCCCGGAATCCGATTCCCGTCTCGTCCAGCAGCGTCAGCCGTGACGCCCTGCTGACCACGAGGTCGACGGCCTCCCCCGCCGCCAGCAGCGCGCGCAGCACCGAGGCGGCGTACGGCGTCCCGGACGCGCCGGACACGCCGACCACCCAGGGACGGCGCCGGCTCACTTCTTCGTGCGGCCCGTACGGCTCATGCGGTCCGTAAGGCTCGTGCGGCGTCTCCACGTCACCGAGCCTATCCGGCGGGTCTCACAGGCTGAGGCCCCGCACCACGAGGTCCAGGAGCGCGCAGGCGAACAGGGCGATCCCGATGAAGCCGTTGACCGTGAAGAAGGCGCGGTTCAGCCGGGACAGATCGCCGGGCCGCACGATCGTGTGCTCGTACCCGAACGCCACCGCGACGATCACCAGCCCCACCCAGAAGAACGCCCCGGCGTCCGTGGCCAGCGCGTACCAGACCAGCAGGGCCGTGGTGACCACATGGCAGACGCGCGCCCCGTACAGGGCGCCCGCGATGCCGAAGCGGGCCGGCACCGACCGCACCCCGTGCGCCCGGTCGGCCGCCACGTCCTGGCAGGCGTAGATCAGGTCGAAGCCGCCGATCCAGATGCCGATCGCGAGCCCGAGGATCACCGCGTCCCACGACCACTCGCCGGTGACCCCGATCCAGGCGCCGACCGGGCCGATGGCCTGGGCCAGCCCCAGGATGGCGTGCGGAAAGTCGGTGAACCGCTTGCCGTACGGATAGACCACCATCGGCACCACCGCGAACGGCGCCAGCGCCAGGCAGAGCGGGCCCAGAAGCGCCGCCGAGCCCAGGAAGACGGCGAGCGCGATGAACGCGCCGGTCCAGGCGGTGCGCACCGACACGGCGCCGGTGACCAGCTCACGCCCTGCGGTGCGCGGATTACGGGCGTCGATCTCGCGGTCGATGATCCGGTTGCAGGCCATCGCGAAGGTGCGCATGCCCACCATGGCGACCGTGATCAGCAGCAGCCGCGTCCAGTGGACGGTGCCGTCCCACAGATGCATCGCGGTCAGCGCGGCCGTGTAGGCGAAGGGCAGCGCGAAGACCGAGTGCTCGATCATCACCAGCCGCAGAAAGGCGCGGACCCGCCCGGGCGGCGCCGGTTCGGGGCCGAAGAGATCGGAGGTTGCGGAATCGGCGCTCACAGCCCGTACTCCTTCCATCGCTTTGTCACCCGATCGGCGATCTCCGGGTCGGACATGACCATGCGGGGCCATCCGCCGTCGCGCGTATAGCCCTCCTCGGGCCATTTCGCGGTGGCGTCGATGCCCGCCTTGCCGCCCCAGAACTGCTGGTACGAGGCGTGGTCGAGGTGGTCGACGGGGCCATCGACCACGGTCAGATCGCGGCCGTAGTCGGTGTTCCCGAGGGCGCGCCAGGAGACCTCGTGCAAATCGTGTACATCGCAGTCGGCGTCGACTACGACGATCAGCTTGGTGAGCGACATCATGTGGGCGCCCCAGATGGCGTGCATCACCTTCTGCGCGTGCTTGGGGTACTTCTTGTCGATCGAGACGATCGCGCAGTTGTGGAATCCGCCGGACTCGGGGAGGTGGTAGTCCACGATGTCCGGGATGATGATCTTGAGCAGCGGGAGGAAGAACCGCTCGGTCGCCCGCCCCAGCGGTCCGTCCTCGGTCGGCGGACGGCCCACCACGATCGACTGGAGCAGCGGCCGCCGCCGCATCGTCACACAGTCGATGGTCAGGGCCGGGAACGGCTCCTGGGGCGTGTAGAAGCCCGTGTGGTCGCCGAACGGGCCCTCCGGCAGCATCTTTCCGGGCTCCAGCCAGCCCTCGATGACGACCTCGGCGGCCGCCGGGACCTGGAGCGGCACCGTCTTGCAGTCGACCATCTCGACCCGCCGGCCCTGGACGAACCCCGCGAAGAGGTACTCGTCGATGTCGCCGGGCAGCGGCGCGGTCGAGGCGTAGGTCACGGCGGGCGGCGCGCCGAAGGCGATCGCCACCGGGAGTTTCTCCCCGCGCCGGGCGGCCACTTGGTAGTGGTTGCGGCTGTCCTTGTGGATCTGCCAGTGCATGCCGATGGTGCGGCGGTCATGGCGCTGGAGGCGGTAGAGGCCGAGGTTGCGCACGCCGGTCTCGGGGTGCTTGGTGTGGGTGAGGCCGAGGTTGAAGAACGACCCGCCGTCCTCGGGCCAGGTGAACAGCGCCGGAAGCTGGTCCAGATCGACGTCCTCGCCGGTGAGGACCACCTCCTGGACGGGCGCCTCCTTCACCTTCTTCGGCGGCACATGGGCCATCGAGCCCAGCTTCCCGAACGCCTCGCGCATACCGACGAATCCCTGCGGCAGCTCGGGTTTGACCAGCCCGCCGATCTTCTCGCTGATCTCGTCGTACGAGCGGAGTCCGAGGGCCTTGAGGAGGCGGCGGTCGGTGCCGAAGACATTCATGGCCAGCGGCATCGCCGAGCCCTTGACGTTCTCGAAGAGCAGCGCGGGGCCGCCCGCCTTGTTGACCCGGTCGACGATCTCCCCGACCTCCAGATACGGATCGACTTCGGCCTTGACCCTCTTGAGGTCGCCTTCCTTGTCGAGCGCCCGCAGAAAGGAACGAAGATCGTCATAAGCCATGCGTCCCAGTATCCGGTACGCACTACCCTGGTCCCGTAACTGGGGGCCCGAGCCACCGCCCCGAACACCACACGCAGGGGGAATCGCCTCATGCTACGGGTGCTGATGATCCTGGTGCCGCTGGCACTGAGCATCTACGCGTTCATCGACTGCATCACCACCGACGAACAGGACATCCGCTATATCCCCAAGCCCATCTGGGCGATCCTCGTTCTGCTGTTCCCCGTCGTGGGCTCCATCTCCTGGCTGATCGCGGGCCGTAAGCGCGCCGTCGCCGGAGGCGGCGGCCGGGGCGCTGCCCGCAGCGCGGGCGGCCAGGGCGGGTGGGTCGCGCCGGACGACAATCCCGAGTTCCTCAAGTCCCTGAACGACAAGAGCCGTAAGGACGACGGGGACGCGCAGGCCGACCCGCCCGGCGACCAGGAGAGCGACGAGGAGCGGCTGAAGGACTGGGAGGCCGACCTCCGCCGCCGCGAGGAGGAGTTGCGCCGCAAGGGCGAGGGGCCCGGTTCCGGTTCCGGCTCCGGTCCCGAGGACTCACCGCCGCCGGCCGCGTCCTGAGGAGGGGTCGGAGGGCCTGACGCGGCGGCCGGAGCTGTCCGCACACACCACGGCCGGTGCCCGTGACCTGGGTCACGGGCACCGGCCGTTGGCGTGTTCCGGTGTCAGACCCCGGCGTAGGAGTGCTTGCCGGTGATGAAGATGTTGACGCCGTAGTAGTTGAACAGGTAGCAGCCGAAGGCGATCAGCGCCAGATAGGCGGCCTTGCGGCCCTTCCAGCCGGCGGTGGCGCGGGCGTGCAGGTAACAGGCGTAGGCGACCCAGGTGATGAAGGACCAGACCTCCTTGGGGTCCCAGCCCCAGTAGCGGCCCCAGGCCGCCTCGGCCCAGATCGCGCCCGCGATGATCGTGAAGGTCCACAGCGGGAAGATCGTGGCGTTGATGCGGTACGCGAACTTGTCCAGCGACGCCGCCGAGGGCACCCGCTCCAGAACGGAGGTGGCGAACCGGCCGTACTGCTTGCCCTCCGGGTTCTCCAACTGGGCCTCGTAGCGGTCGCGGAAGAGGTACAGCAGCGTGGCGACGGCCCCGATGTAGAGCGAGGCGCCGGAGACGATCGCACAGCTCACGTGGATCCACAGCCAGTACGAGTGCAGGGCCGGAACCAACTGGTCGCTGTCGGTGTACAAGACAGAGACGGCGAGACCGAGGTCGAGGAGGACCGTGGTGACGAGGGGCAGCCCGATCCAGCGCACATTCTTCTTCAGCGCCAGCAGCACCAGGTACGTGGCGACCGCGACCATGGCGAAGGTCGTGGAGAACTCGTACATGTTGCCCCACGGCGCCCGCCGCACCGACAGCGCGCGGAAGAGGACGCCCACGGCATGAAAGACCAAGGCCAGTACGGTCAGGCCCACCGCGATCCGGCCGTACACATCGCCCTGTTCGGTGCCGCCCGCGGCGCCCGGCCCGTCCGGCACGTCGCGGCTGCCCGCCGCGGAGCGGGTGACGATCTTCGGTCGCTCCAGCACGGCGGTGCCGCCGCTCTGCCCGCCGACCCGCACGGTCACCTTGGCGCGCTGGGCGGCCGCGGCGTCGGCGGTGATCGCGGCGGCGGTGCGGCCGACGGCACTGCGGCTGCCGAACACCCACTCGGCGATATGCGCGAGGAAGGCGAGCGTGTAGACCGCCATCGCCGAGTAGATCAGCACGTTGCTGTAATGAGCCAGGTTCTCGTTGACTTCGGCGGCGAGGTTCACGCGCGCGCTCCTTCGGCAGGATCTGCGGGATCTGCGGTGTCGGATGCGGATTCCGATGCGGAGTCCTTGGTGGGCTCCTTGGAGGAGTCCTTGCCGGGCTCCTCGGGGGAGTCCCGGTCGGGCTCCGGATCGGGTTCCGCTTCCGGGGCCGGAGGTGCGTCCGTCTGCAGACGGACGGCCAGATCGGCGAGTTCTTCGGGGAGCTTGGCGTACTCACTGCGGCCGAGCCCCGCCATCTCGACCACGGTGGTGCCGTCATCGCCCCTCGCCGCGCGCACCCACACCCGGCGGCGCTGGATGAACAGGGAGCCGGCCAGGCCCACCAGGGCGGCGACGGCGCCGATGAGTGCGCCCTGGTCACCCGGCTTGTGCGAGATCTGGAAGCTGGCCCATTCCTTGACGCCGTCGAACGACAGCGTTCCGGCGCCGTTCGGCAGCTTCATGGTGTCGCCGACCTTGAGCGCCCGGGCGAACTTGGTCTTGCCGTCGGACTCCATGAACTGCTTCATCCGCGACTTGTCCAGCTGGTACACGCTCTGCGGAGTGCCGCCGTCGACGCCGAGGCTGCCGTGGTAGGCGGTCAGGACCAGCGTCGGGTTGTCCAGCGCCGGGAAGACGGAGAACATGCCCTGGCTGCGCACCCAGGTCGGCAGGAACTGCCCCTGGAAGCCGATCTGATCCTTCTTGCCGTCCTTGTCCCGATAGTCCGGGACCTTGATGACCATGCTCTCGGTCAGGTTGGCCCCGTCGATCGGCAGCCCGACCACCGGGCCCTGGTGCACCACATTGCCCTTGCCGTCCCGGATGGTGACGACCGGCGAGTAGCCGTGGTTCCCCAGGAAGATCTTGTAGCCCGAGATCTCCAGCGGCTCGTTCACCTCGATGGAGGTCTTGCGGGTGGCCCCGTCCGCGCCCTCCCAGTAGGACACATCGGCGCGGAAGGTGCGCGGGGTGCGCATCTGCGGACCGCTGCGTTCATAGGTCGCGGTGAAGCGGTCGAGCTGGAAGCCGAAGGGGGCGAGATCGTCGTTGTTGAACAGCTGCCCCGACTTGATGTCGTCGTACTGGGTGACGCTGTTGGAGAAGCCGCCGCCCTCGGTGATCAGGGTGCTGCCCTCGGTCTTCCACAACTGACCGGCGGCGAAGGAGACCAGCAGCACGATCAACGCGATATGGAAGAGCAGATTGCCCACCTCGCGCAGATAGCCCTTCTCCGCGGCCACCGCGTCACCCGAGCCGTGGATGCGGAAGCGGCGCCGCTTCATGATCTTCCGGGCGGCCTCGAGCACCTGCTCCGGCTCGGCCTCGCTGCGCCAGGTGGTGTACGCGGGAAGCCGGGTCAGCCGGCGGGGCGCGGCCGGCGGACGGCCGCGCAGCTGGCCGATGAACTGCCACGTGCGCGGCACGATGCAGCCGATGAGGGAGATGAACAGCAGGAGATAGATCGCCGAGAACCACACCGAGCTGTAGACGTGGAACAGCTGCAGCTTCTCGTAGATCGGCGTGAGCGTCGGGTGCCGCTCCTGGAAGTCCTGCACCTTGAGCTGGTCGATGCTGGTCTGCGGGACCAGCGAGCCGGGGATCGTGCCGAGGGAGAGCAGCAGGAGCAGCAGCAGCGCGACCCGCATCGAGGTCAGCTGCCGCCAGAACCACCGGGCCCAGCCGAGCGGCCCCAGCGAGGGGATGTTGATCTCCTCGGCCGGGGCGGTGGAGAGCTGCGACTCCGCGGCGCCGAGCTCGCGCTCCTCGGCGGTCGCGCCGCTCTCGGGCGGCGCCTCCTGGCCGGCCGCGGTGTCGGTATCGGTGGTGGACATCAGTCAGATCCCAACGTTGAAGCCCTGAGCCCAGGTCTGCATGGAGCCCATCATGGTGTCCCAGATACCGGTGAGCAGCAGCACCCCCAGGACGACGAGCATGCCGCCGCCGGCCCGCATCACCCAGACGTAGTGCCGCTTGACCCAGCCGAAGGCGCCCAGCGCCCGGCGGTAGGCCACGGCGACCACCACGAAGGGCAGCCCGAGCCCCACGCAGTACGCGGCGGTGAGCAGGGCCCGCGTCCCGCGCTCGCCTCATTGAACGCCAGGGCGTTGACGGCCGTGAGCGTCGGCCCCAGGCACGGCGTCCAGCCGACGCCGAACAGGGCGCCCAGCAGCGGTGCCCCCGCGAGCCCCAGCGTGGGCTTGATGTGAAAGCGGAACTCCCGCTGTCCGAAGCCCTTGAGCAGCCCCATGAAGGCGAGGCCCATCACGACCGTGACGACCCCGAGAATCTTGGAGATGGTCTCCTTGTGCTCCTGGAGGGTCCAGCCGAAGTTGCCGAAGAGCGCGCCCCCGGAGACGAAGACCGCGGTGAAGCCGAGCACGAAGAGCGAGGCGCCCGCGACCATCCGGCCGCGCTTGGCCTCGGCCAGATCCGTCCCCGTGACCCCGGTGACATACGACATATAGCCGGGCACCAGCGGCAGCACGCACGGGGAGAAGAAGGAGACCAGCCCGCCGAGCAGGGCGACCGGAAGCGCCAGCAGCAGCGCCCCGGTCAGGACGGTCTGGTTGGGATCGGTGGCGGCGGCCAGAGCGCTCACGGAGGTCACTTCTCCGCGATCAGCGGGGTGATCATCGAGCGCAGGCGCTCCTCGCTGAGCGGCGTCAGAGCGCGGGCCGCGATCCTGCCCTCCCGGTCCAGCACGATCGTCGAGGGGATGGCCTGCGGGTTGAGGCTGCCCTTGGGGAAGCGCAGCATGAGCTTCCCGATCGGGTCGTACAGGCTCGGGTAGTCGACGCCGTATTCCTTCTCGAACCTGAGAGCGGGGGCGCGGTTGGAGTCACGGGTGTTGATCCCGACGAACTGCACACCCTTGGCCTTGGTGTCCTTGGCGACCTTGGCGAGGTTCGACGCCTCGGCCCGGCAGGGGGCGCACCACGAGCCCCAGACGTTCAGGACCACGATCTTGCCCTTGTAGTCCGCCACGTCCAGCGGCTTGTCCCCCAGGGTCTTCCCCGACAGCTTGGGGGCGTCCTTACGGTTCTCCTCGGAGACCGTGTCCACGCCGCCCTTGCCCTGGACGAACTTGGTATCGGCGGAGCCGCCCGAGGCGCCGCCCCCGCTGCAGGCGGTCAGGGACAGCGCGGCGATCACGGCCCCGATGGCCGGCACGGTTGCGCCACGACGGGTCGCGAGGCCCCGAAGGGCACGGCAGGCACTCATGTGAAAAGTTTCGCATGGCCCTTTTGCGGATCTTCGCCACCCCCCTCCGGGCACCCCCGCCAGGGGTCCGGAGGGCCTCCGCGGGCCTTACGGCCCGCCGACGCGGTCAGTGACCGCTCGCGCTCCACGCCTGGCCCACGCCGAGCCCGCGCAGATCGGCCAGGACCGCCGGGTCCTGTGCGTCCATCCAGTCGGTGAACTGCTTGAAGGAGACCAGCCGGACGTCCTTCCGCTTCTCGTCGGCCATATGCTTCAGCGCCTCTTCGACGGCGTCCATGTAGATACCGCCGTTCCACTGCTCGAAGTGGTTGCCGATGAAAAACGGGGCACGATTGGTCTCATAGGCCCGATTGAAGCCGGCTATGTACGCCTCGGTGGCCTGCTTGCGCCAGCCCGGGTAGTTCGCGGGCGGGGCATTGGTGGAATTCTTCGACTGGTTCGCCAGGATGTTGTAGTCCATCGAGAGCACCTCGAAGGTGTGCCCTGGAAAGGGAATCTGCTGCAGCGGGAAGTCCCACACGCCCTGCTTCTTCGACGGCCATACCTGGAGTCCGCCGGGCGAACTGGCGTCATAGCGCCAGCCGAGTTCCCGGGCGGTCGGCAGCAAATTGGTCTGGCCCTTCAGACAGGGCGTGCGGCCGCCGATGAGTTCCTTGGCGTAGTCGAACGGCAGCGGTTCCACATCGGTGAAGCGCGTATTCGTCCGCCACTCAGTGACGAAGGACATGGCCTGGTCGATCTCGGACTTCCACTGCGCGGACGTCCAGTTCTCCACCGACCCGCTTCCGGAGCAGAAGTGGCCGTTGAAATGGGTGCCGATCTCATGGCCCTCGAGCCACGCCTCACGCACGTTACGCAGCGTCTCCTTGATGTGCTCATCGGTGAGATAGCCGATGTCGGAGGCGCCCACCGGGTTGTTCGGCGGCCGGTACAGAGACTTCTTCGACTCCGGAAGGCAGTAGATACCGGAGAGGAAGAAGGTCATGGTCGCGCCGTGGTCCTTGGCGAGCTTGCGGAACCGCGGGAAGAGACCGTTGCCGACCTCTCCCGCGCCGTCCCATGAGAAGACCACGAACTGTGGCGGCTTCTGCCCCGGTGCCAGCCGCTCGGGCTTCGGGTCCGCCGGCCGCTGCTCACCCTTCGAAGTGGAGCCGTCACCGATCGGCTTCGCCTGAGTGGTCTTCTTCGCAGGCTTCGGCGTCCCCGAGCCCGAGGAACAGCCGGCGACGGCCAGTGATGCCGCCGCTCCCATACCCAGACCGAGGATCCCCCTCCGGCTGACCTCACGCATAACGTCCTCTATTCGCACTCGCCGTTCCGATTGCCCGGGGTGTCCGGACAACCCTGGAGATGGCGAAGCGAATAGCGAGGTTCCGAAGGAACGCGGTCAATTACACGGTGGACACAATGTCTCCATTCGGGAACGCACCCCGTGGCGCACCGGCCACCGTGCGGCCATGCGCCGGTCACCGCGCACCGCAGCCCGCGGCTCAGGCGTCGTAGGCCCGGCCGCTCAGGCGTCGTAGGCCCTGCCGCTCAGGCGCCGAAGCCCTTGGAGGCCCCCTTCACCGGCTTGGCGCCCGCGCGCAGATGGGCCGGGACAAGATCACGGGCCGGTTCGCTGTAGCCCACCGCGACGATCCTGTCGCCGCTGTAGGTGAAGCTGGTGAGGCTGGCCAGGGTGCACTGCCGCTTGCGCGGGTCGTGCCACAGCCGCCGCCGCTCCACGAAGCTGCGCACGATCCAGATGGGCAGCTGATGACTGACGCACACCGCCTCGTGCCCGCGCGCGGCGTCCCGCGCCCGGCCCAGCGCCGCCATCATCCGCACCACCTGGTCGACATAGGGCTCGCCCCAGGACGGACGGAAGGGGTTGGTGAGATGGCGCCAGTTGGCCGGTTTGCGCAGTGCGCCGTCGCCCACGCCGAAGGTCTTGCCCTGGAAGACGTTCGCCGCCTCGATCAGCCGCTCGTCCGAGGCCACGTCCAGGCCGTGCGCCTTGGCGATCGGCCCCGCCGTCTCCTGCGCCCGCTCCAGCGGGGAGGCGACGACATGGGTGATGTCACGGTCGGCGAGGTGTTCGGCGACCCGGTCGGCCATCTGCCGCCCCAGGTCCGAGAGGTGGTAGCCGGGCAGCCTGCCGTAGAGCACGCCCTCCGGGTTGTGGACCTCGCCGTGGCGCATCACATGGACGACGGTGATGTCGTTCTCGCTCTGTGTCATGTCACCCATCATTCAGTGGCCTCGGCGGCGGCCCGCGCCGCCCCCGGCAGAGCCGCTGCCACCCGCTCCAGCGCCCGCTCGTCATGCGCCGTGGAGACGAACCACGACTCGAAGGCGGACGGCGGGAGATAGACGCCCTGGGACAGCATCGAGTGGAAGAAGGCGGTGAAGCGGAACGACTCCTGCGCCTTGGCCTGCTCGTAGTTGGTGACCTCGTCGCCGGTGAAGAAGATCGAGAACATGTTGCCCGCGACCTGCACCCGGTGGGCCACGCCCGCCTTGGAGAGGGCCTCCGTCGCCATCGCCCGCAGCCGCTCGGAGGCCGCGTCGACAAGTCCGTACGCCGCGTCGTCCAGCAGCCTCAGCTGCGCGACGCCCGCGGCCGTGGCGATCGGGTTCCCGGACAGCGTGCCCGCCTGGTAGACCGGGCCGGCCGGGGCCAGGCGCTCCATGACATCGGCGCGCCCGCCGAAGGCCGCGGCCGGGAAGCCGCCGCCCATGACCTTGCCGAAGGTCATCAGGTCGGGCTCCACGCCGTCCAGCCCGAACCACCCGGCCCGGGAGACCCGGAAGCCGGTCATGACCTCGTCGGAGATGTAGAGCGCGCCATGGTCGGCGCAGAGCTGCTTGAGGCCCGCGTTGAACCCGGGCAGCGGCGGGACCACGCCCATGTTGCCCGGCGACGCCTCGGTGATCACACAGGCGATCTCCCCGGGGTGCGCGGCGAAGGCCGCCCGGACCGCCTCCAAATCGTTGTACGGCAGCACCACGGTCTCCCCCGCCTGCGCTCCCGTCACCCCCGGAGTGTCCGGCAGCCCGAAGGTCGCCACCCCGGACCCGGCCGCGGCCAGCAGGGCGTCCACATGCCCGTGGTAGCAACCGGCGAACTTGATCACCTTCGACCGCCCGGTGAACCCGCGGGCCAGGCGGATCGCCGACATCGTCGCCTCGGTGCCGGAGGACACCAGGCGCACCTGCTCGACGGGGGCGACCCGCGCCACGATCTCCTCGGCGAGCTCGACCTCACCCTCACCGGGCGTGCCGAACGACGTACCGCGAGCGACGGCGGCCTGCACGGCCGCGATGACCTCGGGGTGGGAATGGCCGAGGATCATCGGTCCCCACGAGCACACGAGATCCACATACTCGCGTCCGTCGGCATCGGTGAGGTACGGACCGTCACCGGACACCATGAACCGGGGCGTTCCTCCCACGGCGCGGAAGGCCCGCACCGGAGAGTTCACGCCGCCGGGGGTCACGGCGGCCGCGCGATCGAAAAGCGTCTGCGAAACTGGGGCTGCGTACGGATAGCTCACGCAAGCCATGTTGTCAGAGCCGGACAGAGTCCCGCGGCCGGGCGTTTCACAGCCCGAGCGTGGGGGAGGTTGCTGTGACAGAGATCGGGTTGCGCGGTAGTGGCCGCGAGTGGTCGGGTGGAGATATGCATCGCGGTGGCGAACTGGGTGAAGGGACCGACGACCGAGGCGGCCCCGAGCGTGCCCGGCCCGGACGCCATCGGCGGGACGAGGCGGGCAGGGCAGGCAGAAGCGGGGGCCGCATGGGGGTGACCTACAAGTACTTCGGTGCGCCCGATGGCGCTACCGCGGCCAGGGTCCCCATCTCCATGCGCCCCGAGGAGCTCGGCGGCGATGAGCTCGGCCAAGGCATGTTCACGAAGATCAAGCCGGAGACGGTCGCGGCGATGGTCCTCACCGGCATCGAGGGCGTCCCACTGCACAGGGTCCCCCGCTCGAACTGGTCGTCCTCCACCCGGATTACGCCGTCGTCAAGCTCCCGATGACCGTCGTCGACCCGCTGCGCGGCGTGGGCGAGGAGTCCGTGGGCGCCGCGGCCTTCATCTGGTCCACGGTCCCCGACCGCGGCGGCCCCCGGGACGCCTTCACGGTCTATCAGCTGCTCCACGAATGGCAGGACTTCAGCCACCGGCTGCACGAGGCGGGGCACCAGGCGTACTGCCTGGTGTGGCCCTGAGGCCGGGGTTCTGAGACCCGGGCCTTGAATCCGGACCGTGCTCCGAGGCCGGGGCCCTGAGGCCTGGTCCCTACGTCGCGGACGCGGCGCGCAGCAGGCGGAGTTGGCCGATCTCGGTGGCGTTCTTCATCAGCTCGGCGTTCACCCAGGCCGCCATGTGGGCCACGGTGTGCTCCGGGTCCCGGTCCCAGGGGAACGGCGCGATGGCGTCCAGGTCCTCCTCGGTGAGCCGTTCCAGCACGGCCGTCCACGCCGTCCGCAGACCCCGCAGCCACTCGATGGCCGCCTTACCGTCGCCGGGCCAGCCGACCTCGGTCCGCTCCCGTGGCCTCCGTCCCTCCGCGTGATCGATGGTCACACTCCACCACCAGCCGATATGCCAGCTCAGCCATCCGATGGTGGGGACGGGCACGGGATCGGGCTCGGTCTCCGCCCAGTCCGGCACCCACGCCCCGTCGGCGCCCCGCCGCACCGTCCAGCAGTGGGCCGCGGGCTCCCACAGGAAGTCCCCGGGATCCAACCGCTCCAGGTGGTACTCGAAGAGCGACCAGGTCAGGTCGAACTGCCAGCGCAGTAAGGCACACCGGGATGTCGTCGACGTCGTCATCGGCCCGACCCTGGCACACGGGCGGATGCGCGCAAAGGGAATTTCGGCCGACGCCCGGGGCTCAGGCGGGCCCATGGGCGGTTCGTTCCGGCTTCATGGCCGGGCCGTACCCTTCCCCCATGCTCACCGCACGTTCCATCGCTCTGTTCGCCGTGGCCGCGCTCCTGGAGATCGGCGGCGCCTGGCTCGTCTGGCAGGGCGTACGTGAGCACAGGGGTTGGGCGTGGATCGGCGCAGGGATCATCTCCCTGGGTGCCTACGGGTTCGTGGCCACGCTCCAGCCGGACGCGGAGTTCGGCCGCATCCTCGCGGCGTACGGCGGCGTTTTCGTCGCCGGATCGCTCGCCTGGGGCATGGTCGCCGACGGCTACCGGCCCGACCGCTTCGATGTCATCGGAGCGCTGATCTGCCTGGCCGGAGTCGCTGTGATCATGTACGTGCCTAGGCGGTAACCATCGGCCGGCCGTGGCCGCCCTTGCCCTCGTGGTCGCCGTGGTCACCCTGCTTGCCGTGGTCACCGTGGTGGTCGTCCTGCTCCTGCTCCTGCTCCGTACCGAGGACGCAGCCGGTGTCCGGGTCGATGAAGACGGTCGTGAGGGTGTCGTCGCACTCGACCTCCACGACCCACACCTTCTTGCCCTCCTTCTGGTGCGGGTCCTTGTGCTCGTCCTTGCGCTGCTTGTCCTTGCGCTGACCGTCGTGGTGCTGCGGGTCCTTGCGGTCGTCCTTGCGCTCGTCCTTGCGCTCGTCCTGGTGGTTGCCCTTGTGGTGCGGGTCGTCCTCGGGGCAGTCCACCAGCTCGGCGGTGACGGCCCGGCCGCCGACCTCGCACTCGGCGATCTCGATCGCCTCGGCGATCGTCACCGGGGCGCTCTTCTTCGCGTCCTGGTGCTCCTTGTTGTCCTTGTTGTCCTTGTTCTGCTTGTTCTGCTTGTTCTCCTCGCCGTGGCGCGCCTGGTCGTCCTCGTGGGCGGGAACGGTGACAGGGCGCACGGCGCCGCGGTCCTGGGCCTCCTCAGCGGGCTGGGCGGCCTGCTCGGGCTGCGCGGCCTCCTGCGGCTGCGCGGCCTCCTGCGGCTGAGCTGCCTGCTGCGGCTGAGCTGCCTGCTGCGGCTGTGCGGCCTGCTCGGGGCGCGCCATGCTGCGGCCTTGGGGGCCGTGCCAATACTTCCCGGGGAAGTACTGGCTCAGGTCCGGACGCCCCTGGTCCTCGCGCTGGCCGTTGTCCTCCTGGCCGCCGCTGCTCTCCTGGCCGCCGCTGTTCTCCTGGCGCCCGTGGTCGTCACGGCCGCTGTCCTCACGCTGGCCGCTCTCCTCGTGACGCCCACCGTCGTCGTGACGGCTGCCCTCGTCGTGACGGCCGCCCTCGTCGTGACGGCTGTCGTCGTCGTGACGCCCACCGTCGTCGTGACGGCTGCCCTCGTCGTGACGGCCGCCCTCGTCGTGACGGCTGTCGTCGTCGTGACGCCCACCGTCGTCGTGACGGCTGCCCTCGTCGTGACGGCTGCCCTCGTCGTGACGGCTGCCCTCGTCGTGACGGACGTGATCGTGACGGCCGTTCGGGTCCTGATGACCATTCTCGTCGTGGCGGCCGTTCGGGTCCTGGTGACCGTTCTCGTGGTGCCCCTTGCTGTCGCCGTGCGCCCTGTCCTGGTGGCACTTGTTGCTCGGCGACGAGTGCGGCTCGGGGGTGCTGCCCGTGGCCCATGCGGTTCCCGGAGCACCTGTGACCAGGGCCGCCGCCGCGATGGCACCCGCTGAGGCCACGCCCCAGCGCCGGAAAGAACGACGAGACCGCTGAAGGAATCTGCTCTGCTGCGTCATTACCTGAATTCACTCCTTGGGCATGGGTGCTCCATTACCGGCGCCGCGCCGGACGCACTGCACCCTTCCCCGAGCCCAGGACCCGCTAGCGGATTCCGATCTTCAGTCCCCCGGTTGGAGGTAAATCAGGCCGTCATATCCTGCGTATGGATCATGCGCAGGCACCGCCGTTTGCGCCACGTCGCCACAGGAGGGCCGATGACCACCCGTACCGCAGTCATCACCGGCGCGAGCAGCGGGATCGGCGCCGCGACCGCGCGCCGCCTGGCCGCCGCCGGATTCCGCGTCATCCTCGCCGCCCGCCGTAAGGAGCGCGTCGACGCGCTCGCCGCCGAGCTGACCGAGGCGGGGCACGAGGCCGAGGCGTATGTCCTGGATGTCACCGACCGTGCCGCCGTGGAGTCCTTCGCCGCCGCTGTGGACCGCTGCGACGTCCTGGTGAACAACGCGGGCGGCGCGATCGGCGCCGAGCCCGTCGCCACCGCCGACCCGGCCGACTGGCGGGCGATGTACGAGGTCAATGTGGTGGGCGTGCTTCAGGTGACCCAGGCGCTGCTGCCCGCCCTCACTGCCTCCGGCGACGGCACGATCGTGGTGCTGTCCTCCACGGCGGGCCATGTGGCGTACGAGGGCGGCGGCGGGTACGTGGCGGCCAAGCACGGCGCCCACGCCATCGCGGCCACCCTGCGCCTGGAGCTGTGCGGTGAGCCGGTGCGGGTGATCGAGATCGCCCCGGGCATGGTCAGGACGGACGAGTTCGCGGTGAACCGCTACCGCGGCGACGAGGCCAAGGCCGCGGCCGTCTACGACGGCGTGGCCGAGCCGCTGACCGCCGACGACGTGGCCGACACGGTCGAGTGGGCGGTCACCCGCCCCTCGCATGTGAACATCGACATGGTGGTCATCCGTCCACGCGCCCAGGCCGCCCAGCACAAGGTCCACCGCGAGCGCTGAGCGCGTTTCGCAGCTGCTGAGCGCTTTCGCCGCTACTGACGCCTGCTGAGCCCGTTCGCGAGCGCTGAGCCCGCGAACGGGCGGCCTGTAGCCGTCCGTTCTGGCCGCCCGCCCGTCCGACCCGGTGCATGTGCGCCGTCCCGAGGTCTCTCCGATGCTGGGAGAGACCGTCACCTCGCGGTGAAGCGGAGGCGTCATGAGAGTTGTCGTAGATCTCAACCGGTGCCAGGGCTACGCACAGTGCGCCTTCCTCGCGCCGGATGTGTTCGCGATGCACGGTGAGGAGGCGCTGCTGTACGACGGGCAGCCCGACGACACGCGACGCCTGGACGTCCTGCGGGCGGAGGCGGCCTGTCCGGTCAAGGCCATCACCGTGGAGGGCGCGGGCGCCACATGGGCCGCGGAGGGGGCGGGTGTCTCCGATGGCGGTTGACGGTTCCGTGGAGCGGCTCAGGCGCGAGGGCCGCATCGTCGTCGTGGGTGCCTCCCTGGCGGGGCTGCGGGCCGCCGAGACGCTCCGGGAGGAGGGCTTCACCGGCACCCTCACCATGATCGGTGACGAGCCGTACGAGCCGTACGACCGCCCGCCGCTGTCCAAGCAGGTCCTGCTCGGCAGGGTGCCGGCCGACCATACGGCCCTTCCCCGGCGCCGCGCGATCGAGGCGCAATGGCGGCTGGGTGTCGCCGCGGCCGGTCTGGATCCGACGGCCAAGCGGGTGGCTCTCGCCAATGGCACCTCGGTGGAGTACGACCGGCTGCTGATCGCCACCGGGGTCCGCTCCCGCCCCTGGCCGAACGAGCTGGAGGCCGGCCTGGACGGCGTCTTCGTGCTGCGGACCATGGACGACGCCACCCGGTTGAGGCACCGGCTGAAGGCCGGGCCCAGCCGGGTGCTGGTGATCGGTGCCGGATTCACCGGCTCGGAGATCGCCTCCGTCTGCCGCGAGCGGGACCTGCCCGTCACGGTCGCCGAACGCGGCCCGACCCCCCTGTCGGGCGCCCTGGGCAGCGTGATCGGCGATGTGGCCGCCCAGCTGCACCACCAGCACGGCGTCGACCTGCGCTGCGGTGTGATGGTCACCGGGCTCGAAGGCGACGGTGCGGGACGGCTGCGGCGGGCCCACTTCTCCGACGGCGGGACCCTGGACGCGGAGGTGGCCGTCGTCGCCCTGGGCGCGACGCGCAACACCGAATGGCTCGCGGGATCCGGGCTGGCCGCGGGGCCGCGCGGGATCGCCTGCGACGCGGGCTGCCGGGCCTTCGACGTACGGGGCATCGTCACCGACGATGTCTTCGTCGCGGGAGACGTCGCCCGCTCCCCGCATCCGCTGTTCGGCTACCAGTTCCTGTCCCTGGAGCACTGGGGCAACGCGGTCGCGCAGGCCGAGGTCGCCGCCCACAACATGATCTGCCCCGGTGAGGAGCGCCGCCCGCACCTGTGGACGCCGTATTTCTGGTCGGCCCAGTTCGGCGTCAACATCAAGTCCGTCGGGGTCCCGAACATGGCCGACCAGATCATCGTCAGCCAGGGGTCGCTGGGCGAACACCGCTTCACCGCGGCCTACGGCTACCAGGGCCGCGTCATCGCCGCCGTCACCTTCGACCAGGCGAAATGGCTGGAGTTCTACCAGCGGCAGATCGAACAGGCCGCGCCCTTCCCGCCGCCGTTCACCACCGTCGACCGGCGGACCGAAGGCATGCGTCCGGTGCCGGCCGGATTCCCCGACCCCTCGGTGCCCACCCACGGCCCGCAGGTCACCGTGAGCGGCCACTCCCCGACCGACCAGCGCGTCACGTTCACCCCCGCCTGACGCGGACCCCACCACCCGACGCGGACCCCACCGCCCGAGTTGGGCACCACCACCCGACGCGGACACCATCGGCACCCGGAAGGACAACCACCATGACGTCGGTCGCACTCCTGGGCCAGATCCTCGACTACGCCAACCGCGCCGACCCGTACCCGCTGTATGCCGAACTCCGCAGGACCCCCGTGGTGCGGGACGAATCCGGCCCCTACCTGGTCAGCACCTACTGGGAGATCCAAAGCCTGCTGCACGACCCCAGGGTCAGCTCCGACATCCGCAATCTCGCCCCCGAGGCGAAGACCGGCCCCAGGACCGATGACCCCGACCTGCCGCCGAGCTTCATCAGGCTCGACCCTCCCGACCACGACCGCCTGCGCCGACTGATCATGCGGACGTACGGCCCGCCGCACTCCCCCCGGCGCGTCTACGGCCTGCACGGCGAGATCTCCGGAATCGTCTCCGGCCTCATCGACCGGTTCCGGGGGCGGGAGCGGATCGACCTCGTCGACGACTTCTCCTACCCCTTCCCCGTCACCGTGATCTGCCGTCTGCTCGGCGTCCCGCAGGAGGACGAGCAGCGCTTCCACGGCTGGGCCGACACCGTCGCCACCGCCATCGAGCCGCCCGTCGGCACGCCCGACGAACAGGAGGCCCACTGGCGGGCGATTCGCGAGGCCCATCACCAGCTCGCCGACTACCTCTCGGGCCTCATCGAGCAGCGCCGCCGCGCACCCCGGGAGGACATGATCTCCGCCCTGGCCACCGACCGCGGAGCCGACGAGAGCCCGATGTCCCTGCCCGAGATGCTCAGCAACCTGACGCTGCTGCTGATCGCCGGGCATGAGACCACCGTCAACCTCATCACCAACGGGATGCTCACCCTGCTGCGTCACCCCGACACCCTCAAGCAGCTTCGCGCGGACCCCGACCTGGTCATCCCGCTGGTGGAAGAGCTGCTGCGGTTCGAACCGCCCGTGCAGCTACTGCCCGAGCGCACCACGCTCGACGACATCGAGATCGCCGGTACCACCATTCCCCAGGGCGCCTCCCTGTGGCTCGTCCCTGCCTCCGGGAACCGGGACCCCCAGCGCTTCCCCGAGCCCGACCGCTTCCTCCCCGACCGCCCGGACAACCAGCACTTCGGCTTCGGCACCGGCATCCACAACTGCATCGGCTCGCCCCTGGCGCGCCTCGAGGCGCAGACCGCCCTGGCCGAACTCGTCCGCCGGCTCGACAACCCCCGTCTGGTCGAGGACCCGCCCCCTTACCGCCACAACGCCGTCCTCAGAGGCCCCCGGCATCTGCCCATCGCCTTCGACGGCCTCAGCCGATAGCGCCGGGCATCACCCATGGACAAGGCGGGCCCCCGAACCGTCACCGGTCCCAGGGCCGTTGATCATGTGCGGTCGCGGGGTTCCGGGCCTCAGCCCTTCACGCACACGACCTGCTTGAGCCTCGCCACCACCTCGACCAGATCCCGCTGCTGGTCGATGACCTTCTCGATCGGCTTGTACGCCCCCGGGATCTCGTCCACGACGCCGGAGTCCTTACGGCACTCCACGCCCCGTGTCTGCTCCTCCAGATCCCGGGTCGAGAAGCGCTTCTTCGCCGCGTTACGGCTCATCTTCCGGCCCGCTCCGTGCGAGGCCGAGTTGAACGACGCCTCGTTCCCCAGACCGCGCACGATGTACGAACCGGTGCCCATCGAGCCCGGGATGATCCCGTAGTCCCCGCTCCCGGCGCGGATGGCGCCCTTACGGGTCACGAGAAGGTCCATGTGCGCGTAGCGCTCCTCGGCGACGTAGTTGTGGTGGCAGCTGATCACCGGCTCGAAGACCGGGCGGGCCTTCCTGAACTCCTTGCGCACCACGTCCTGGAAGAGCGCCATCATGATCGCGCGGTTGTACTTCGCGTACTCCTGCGCCCAGAAGAGATCGTGCCGGTACGCCGCCATCTGCGGGGTGTCCGCGATGAAGACGGCCAGGTCGCGGTCGACCAGATCCTGGTTGTGCGGCAGCTTCCGGGCCTCGCCGATGTGGTACTCGGCGAGCTCCTTACCGATGTTGCGGGAGCCGGAGTGCAGCATCAGCCAGACCGAGCCCTCGTCATCGAGGCAGAACTCGATGAAGTGGTTACCGGACCCGAGCGAACCCATCTGCTTGACGGCCCGCTCCCGCCGGAACTTGACCGCCTCGGCCACTCCCCCGAACCGGCTCCAGAAGTCGTCCCAGCCCGCCGTCGGAAACGCGTGCAGCCGCCCCGGGTCCACCGGGTCGTCGTGCATTCCGCGCCCCACCGGGATCGTCTGCTCGATCCGGGACCGCAGCCGCGAGAGATCCCCCGGAAGGTCGTCGGCGGTCAGCGATGTCTTGACCGCCGACATCCCGCAGCCGATGTCCACGCCGACGGCCGCCGGGCACACCGCGCCCGCCATCGCGATCACCGAGCCGACCGTGGCACCCTTCCCGTAATGCACATCCGGCATCACGGCGAGGCCCTTGATCCAGGGCAGCGTGGCGACATTCCGGAGCTGCTGCATGGCCACGCCCTCGACCGTCGAGGGGTCGGTCCACATCCGGATCGGCACCTGGGCGCCGGGCACCTCGACATACGACATGATGTACTCATTCCCCCGTAAAGACAGAAAACGCAAAAGCCGGACCAAAGCCCCATAGGGGGCAGGCGACCGGCAGGCATCGCAGTGCGTGCGGTAGACATTGTCTCCAGCCACCGCCCGCGGGCGGCAAGGAGTTTTCCGTCGCTCGAAGGGACACCGACAGTGCAGCCAGCGCAGCGAAGGGCGTACGGACGGCGGGCCACCCCGGCCGTCGCCGTGCTCATCACCGTGCTCGCCGCCGCGGGGCTCGGCGGATGCACCGGCTCCGATTCATCGTCCGGCCCGGACGACGGCGCCTCCGGCGACTCCGGGACGAATGTCTCCGCCGAGCCCGGCCGCTACCGCACCCTGCCCGAGGCATGCGGCGCGGTCAGCCGTAAGACCCTGCAGACCCTGCTGCCGGGCGCCGAGCAGGACGACAAGGTGTACGACGGCCAGGCCGCCGTGACGTATGACATAGACCGGCGGGACGGCTGCCGCTGGAAGGTGGAGACCGCGAGCGGCACGCGCTACCTCACGATCGACTTCCAGCGCGTCGTCTCGTACGACCCCTCGGTCAGCGATGACGACCGGGCGCAGGAGACCTACGAGAAGAAGGCTGGCGCCGCCGACATCCCGGACGCCCCGAGCGCCCCCTCGACCCCCTCCTCCAGCTCGCAGGGCGAGGGCGGCGCGAGCGGCGACAGCAGCTCCTCCGCCTCCCCCGGCACAAGCTCCGACGAGCCCGGCAAGAGCGGTAAGGGCGCCACGGGCGATGAGGCCGACAACTCCGATGAGACGGGCAAAGGCACCGATACCCCCTCCGCGGGGGGCGAGGCGAGCGGCGAGAGTGACGAAAGTGACACCGCCTCGGACGACATCGCCCCGCGCCGGCTGGACGACCTCGGTGACGACGCCTTCCTCAACGACGAGTTGATCACCAAGGACTCGGGTATACACCGCGATATCACGCTGGTGTTCCGGTCCTCGAATGTGATTGCCACCATTGAGTACGACCAGTGGACGACCGACAAGAAGCACATTCCCAACAGCCAGGGACTGCAGGAAAACGCCCAGGACTTGGCCGATGAGCTGACCGGTCGCCTCAACGAATAGCGGGTTCCGGCCACCCTCCGCGAGCCGCCGCTCAGACCTCGGAAATTGGGACGCCCGCGCGTCGGCCGCGTACCGTGCCGACTAATGACGCGGGCGGTACGTCCGCCCATCGACAGAGAATGAGCGAAGGACCCATGCACCGTTCAGCCCCGCGACTCGCCCGAATACTCGCCTGCGCGACCGTACCGATGGTGCTCGTCGCCGGCTGCTCCTCCGGCTCGGACGACAAGGACGAAAAGAACGCCGGTGGCTCGGCGAGACCCGGCTCGCCCAGCGCTTCACCCACCGTCGCGGCCGCGAAGTTCAGCAAGCTGCCCGACGTGTGCACCGCCCTTTCCGGGAAGACCGTCGACAAGCTCGTCCCCAAGGCGCAGAACAAGAAGGGCAAGGCCCTTCCCTCGGCCGACACCAACACCTCCGCCAGCTGCCTGTGGAGCGGCCTCGACGGCTTCAAGTACCGCTCGCTGACCGTCTCCCTCAAGCTGTTCCACTCCGACCCGGGGCTCGGCTCCGGCGATCGGCGCGCCGGGGAGTACGCCGCCCAGCAGGCGAGCCGGGCCGCCACCGGCAAGGTGACCGACCCCAAGACCGAGAAGGCCGCGGGCATCGGCGACGAGGCGACCTCGGTCAGCTCCAAGGAGAAGAAGGACGGCGACGAGTTCCGCAACCAGACGGTGGTGACCCGCACCGCCAATGTCGTCATCACCGTCCAGTACGACGGCGCGGGCTATGAGAAGGAGAAGACCCCGGACGCGGCCGCACTGCTCAAGGACGCCAAGTCCGCCGCCAAGGAGGCCGTCGGCGCCATCGCGAAGGACTCCCAGAGCGGCACCTGATCCCCCGACACGGCCCCTTCCCGCCCACGGACCTTGACGTGTATGCGACGCTGAGCCCGCTGTTGTTGAAGACGGGGAGGGGTCGCGGGTGGCCGCGATGCAACTGACACGGATGCACCGAATACTGGCCGGAGTGGTCGTCACCGGGGCGGTGGTGATCGCGGGGATCGGCTTCGCCGGTTCCTACTCCGCGGTGCGCGATCTCGCCCTCGACAAGGGCTTCGGCACGTTCTCCAACGTCTTTCCGATCGGCATCGACGCGGGGATCGTGGTCCTGCTCGCGCTGGATCTGCTGCTCACCTGGATCCGCATCCCCTTCCCGCTGCTGCGCCAGACGGCCTGGCTGCTGACCGCGGCCACCATCGCCTTCAACGGCGCGGCCGCCTGGCCGGACCCGGTCGGCGTCGGCATGCACGCCGTGATCCCGATCCTCTTCGTCGTCTCCGTGGAGGCCGCCCGGCACGCGGTCGGCCGGATCGCCGACATCACCGCCGACCGGCACATGGAGTCGGTCCGCATCACCCGCTGGCTGCTCGCGCCGGTGCCCACCTTCCGGCTGTGGCGCCGGATGAAGCTGTGGGAGCTGCGCAGTTACGACGAGGTCATCAGGCTGGAGCAGGACCGGCTGGTCTACCAGGCCCGGCTGCGGGCCCGCTATGGGCGCGCCTGGCGCCGTAAGGCGCCCGTGGAGTCGCTGATGCCGCTGCGGCTGGCGCGGTACGGGGTGCCGCTGTCGGACACCGCCCCCGCGGGGCTCGCGGCGGCCGGGCTGGAGCCCTCCGCGGTGTCGCCGACGGCGCTTCCCCGGGGGCGGACCGACGCGGCGGACGGGGCGGGGGCCGAGACCGCCTCCCCGGGGGCCCAGCCGGGCCCGTACGGCCCGCCCGGGGCCCTGGAGGGTGCGGGCGGCGCCGGCGCCGCCGACGCCCCGCAGCAGCACCCCCAGACGCCCCAGACGCAGGAGCTGCCGCTCTCGCTGCCCCTGCCGGTCTACCAGCAGCCCGCCGGGCAGGGCCACGACGGCCGCAACGCCGTGCCGCTCGACCCGGCGGCCGCCACCCACCCCACGCCGGTCGAGCAACAGCCGCAGCAGCCCCAGCAGGCGCAGTACGAGCAGGCCCCCAGCCGCAGTACCAGCAGGTCCCGGGCCAGGCGGCGCAGTTCGGGCAGCAGCCCGAGCAGCAACAGCCACAGCAGCCCCAGCTGACCGTGCCGGTCGGGCCCGGCGGCCGGGTGCGCCCGCTCGGCGGTGAGGGCATGGCCAGCCATCAGGGCGTGTACGTACCGGAGCAGCGCGAGCCCGAGCGGTACGCGTACGAGGAGCAGCCGGGGCAGCCGGTGAACCAGCTCCCGGACGACGTCCCGCGCGAGGAGGTCTACTACGCGACCTTCCGCCAGTTCCTCGCCGACCACAGCCGGTACCCCTCCGCGTACCAGTTCGGGCAGCGACTGCGCGAGACGTACGGCGTGAGCGACCTCAGCAACGGCGAGCTGTCCGCGTATGTCGAGGACTTCAAGGAGCGGGTCCGCCTGGAGCGGGAAGCCATCCCGTAAAGCCGAAGGCGCCGGGCGGCAGCCGTAAGGCCGCCCGCCCGGCGCCCGGGAGCGCGGAGGTCAGGCCGCGAGGAGCTTGCGCACCCGGTCCGCCCCCACCGCCAGCAGCAGCGTGGGCAGCCTCGGGCCGGTGTCCCGCCCGACCAGCAGGGTGTAGAGCAGCGCGAAGAACGACCGCTGGGCGACCTTCAGCTCCGGCGTCGGCTTGGCGTCCGGCGACAGCCCCGCCTGGATCTTGGGCACTCCGTAGACCAGCGTGGTGAGACCGTCCAGCGACCAGTGGTCGTCCAGGCCGTCGAGCAGCAGCCGCAGCGACTCCCGCTCGGTGTCGCCCAGCCCGGCCAGCCGCTCGGTGTCCGGCTCGTCCCGGACCCGGGTGCGCTGGTCGGCCGGGACCTGGGTGGTGATCCAGCGCTCGGCCTTGTCGAGCCGGGGCCGGGTCTCCTCCAGGGACGTGACCGGGTTGCCCGGGTCGAGGTCGCTGAGGATGCGCAGCGTCTGCTCGTCATGGCCGGTGGTGATGTCCACCACCGAGGCCAGCGTGCGGTACGGCAGCGGGCGCGGAGTGCTCGGCAGCTCGCCCGTGGAGGTGCGGGTCGCGCGGCCGTAGGCGGCCACGTCGGCGGGCTGGGCCGTGCCCTCGGTGATCTTGCGCTCCAGCGCGTCCCACTCGTCGTAGGTCCGCTGGATCTCCTGGTCGAAGGCGATCTTGAAGGACTGATTGGGCCGGCGGCGGGCGTACAGCCAGCGCAGCAGCGGCGCCTCCATGATCTCCAGGGCGTCGGCCGGGGTGGGCACACCGCCCTTGGAGGAGGACATCTTGGCCATGCCGCTGATGCCCACGAAGGCGTACATCGGGCCGATGGGCTGCTCCCCGCCGAAGACCTCGCGGACGATCTGGCCGCCGACCACATAGGACGAGCCGGGCGAGGAGTGGTCGACACCGGAGGGCTCGAAGACCACGCCCTCATACGCCCAGCGCATCGGCCAGTCGACCTTCCAGACCAGCTTGCCCTGGTTGTGCTCGGTGAGCAGGACGGTCTCGCCGTGGCCGCACGCGCAGGTGTAGGCCAGCTCGGTGGTCTCGTCGTCGTACGAGGTCACCGTGGTCAGGTCGCGGTCGCAGACCGAGCAGTAAGGCTTGTACGGGAAGTAGCCCGCGCCGCCGGCGCTGCCGTCGTCCTCGGCGGCCGCGCCCGACCCCTCGGCGGCGGCCAGCTCGGCCTCGTCGACCGGCTTCTGCTGCTGCTTGGCCGGCTTCTTCGCGGCCGCCTTCTCCTTGGTGCGGTACCGGTCCAGAACGGCGTCGATCTCCCGGCGATGGCGCATCGCGTGCAGGATCTGCTCGCGGTACGCCCCGAGGTGTACATCTCCGTCTGGCTGATGGGGTGGAACTCGATGCCCATCTCCCGCAGCGCCTCGGCCATCGGCACCTTGAAGTGCTCCGCCCAGTTCGCATACGGCGATCCGGGCGGGGCCGGGACCGAGGTGAGCGGCTTGCCGATGTGCTCGGACCAGGACGGGTCGATCCCGGCCGGGACCTTGCGGTACCGGTCGTAGTCGTCCCAGGACAGGATGTGAACACATTCATAGCCCCGGCGCCGGATCTCGTCGGCGACCAGGTGCGGGGTCATGACCTCGCGCAGATTGCCGAGGTGGATCGGGCCGGACGGGCTGAGGCCCGAGGCGCAGACGACAGGTTTGCCCGGGGCGCGGCGCTCCGCCTCGGCAATGACCTCGTCGGCGAATCGGGAGACCCAGTCGGTCTCGGTGCTCTGAGCCACGGTCGGCACTTCCTTCCTAGCGGTCATGGCACCGCCCATTGTCCCAGACGGAACGGACCCCTCTGGCGTTGCCCACAGGACCTGCCGGGCGGGCCCGGGTTATCCACAGGCCGGGGAAATCGTTGGACCCGCCGTGAAATACTGGGTTGCCCATACCACCACTATCGGAATGGCACCTCATCTATGGCATCGGTCCCTTCCCTCGCCGCCACCGTCCATCAGCGCGTCGCGGACGCCCTCTCGGCTGCCCTGCCGGAAGCCGGCTCCGCGGACCCGCTGCTGCGACGAAGCGACCGGGCCGATTTCCAGGCCAACGGGATGCTGGCGCTGGCCAAGAAGCTCCAGGGAAACCCTCGTGAGCTGGCCTCCAAGGTCGTGGCGCACCTTCCGGTCGCCGCCACCTCGGCCGACCCCGATCCGGTGATCGCCGACATCGAGGTCTCCGGCCCCGGCTTCCTCAACATCACGATCGCCGACTCCGCGATCACCGCGACCCTGGCCGCCCGCGCCGCCGACGACCGCCTCGGCGTCCCCTTCGCGCAGACGCCCGGCACCACCGTGATCGACTACGCCCAGCCCAATGTGGCCAAGGAGATGCACGTCGGCCATCTGCGCTCGGCGGTGATCGGCGACGCGGTGGTGCGGATTCTGGAGTTCGCGGGCGAGAAGGTGGTCCGCCGCCACCACATCGGCGACTGGGGCACCCAGTTCGGCATGCTCATCCAGTATCTGATCGAGCACCCGCATGAGCTGGACCACAAGGACGCCTCCTCCGGCGAGGAGGCCATGTCCAATCTGAACCGGCTGTACAAGGCCGCGCGGGCGCTCTTCGACGCCGACCCGGAGTTCAAGGAGCGGTCCCGGCGGCGGGTGGTGGATCTCCAGGCGGGCGACGAGGAGACCATCGCCCTGTGGCGGAAGTTCGTGGACGAGTCGAAGATCTACTTCTACTCGGTCTTCGACAAGCTGGACATCGAGATCCACGACCCCGATGTGGTCGGCGAGTCGGGTTACAACGACATGCTGGCCGAGACCTGCCGGCTGCTGGAGGAGTCCGGCGTCGCCGTTCGCTCCGAGGGTGCGCTGTGCGTCTTCTTCGACGACATCAAGGGCCCCGAGGGCAATCCGGTGCCGCTGATCGTCCAGAAGTCCGACGGCGGCTTCGGCTATGCGGCCACCGACCTCTCCGCGATCCGCGACCGGGTGCAGCATCTGAAGGCCGACACCCTGCTGTATGTGGTGGACGCCCGCCAGTCGCTGCACTTCAGGATGGTCTTCGAGACCGCCCGCCGGATCGGCTGGCTCAATGACCAGGTGCACGCCGTCCAGCTCGCCTTCGGCACCGTCCTGGGCAAGGACGGCAAGCCGTTCAAGACCCGCGCGGGCGAGACGGTGCGGCTGGAGGACCTGCTGGACGAGGCCACCGAGCGGGCCGCGGCCGTGGTCCGGGAGAAGAGCGAGAAGCTCGGCCTCACCGAGGAGGAGATCCTCGAGCGCGGCGCCCAGGTCGGCGTCGGCGCGGTGAAGTACGCGGATCTGTCCACCTCCGCCTCGCGGGACTACAAGTTCGACCTCGACCAGATGGTCTCGCTCAACGGGGACACCTCGGTCTACCTCCAGTACGCGTACGCCCGGATCCAGTCGATCCTGCGCCGCGCCGATGAGGGACAGCGGGCGCTGGCCCACCCGGAGCTTCCGCTGGCCCCGGCCGAGCGGGCGCTGGGCCTGCACCTCGACCAGTTCGGGGAGACGCTGCGCGAGGTGGCCGCCGGGTTCGAGCCGCACAAGCTGGCCGGGTATCTCTACCAGCTGGCCTCGCTCTACACGACCTTCTACGACCAGTGCCCGGTTCTGAAGGCCGAGGGCGGCCCGTCCCAGGTGGAGAACCGCCTCTTCCTGTGCGACATCACGGCGCGGACGCTGCGGCAGGGCATGACCCTGCTGGGCATCCGCACCCCCGAGCGCCTCTGAGCCGGCTGACCGTGAAGCGCCCCGCCCCTGCGACAGGGAGCGGGGCGCCGCACGTTCATCAGGTGCGTATCGCGCTCCTCACCCCCGCGCTCCTCACCGGCAGAGCACATCGTGCTTCGGCCGCTCCCCTTCAGCAGGAAGTCCGTGACCTTCCGGTCCGCGCAGGCGCTGCCGTTGTTCACCACATAGGCCGCGCCATGCCCCATCGCGTCCACGCTGACCATCCGGGCCCGGTCGCCGTAGGCACGCCGCAGGTTCAGCGCCCCGCTGTACGGGGTGGCCACATCGCGCTTGTTCTGCACCAGCAGCACGTTCGACGGCCCCTGATCGGTGATCCGCACCGGCTTGTCGCGCGGCGTGTCATGCCAGAACGAGCAGGGCGTGACGTTCACCGGCATGCCCGCGGTGAGCGGGTGGCTCTTACGGCTGGCGGCCACATCCCGCGCGTAGTCCGGCACGGACGTGGGCCACTCCACGTCGTTGCAGATGGTCGCGAGGGACACGGCCGCGGCGTCCTGGGGCGGGTCGGCCGGTGCCGCGCCGGGCGCCTTACCGGCGTCCGCGTCCACGATCAGCCTGGCCAGGTCCTCGAAGTCGTCCCGGGAGTAGAGGGCGTTCAGCATGCTCTGGCGCAGTGCGTTGCCGTTCAGCTCGGGCGGGTTGGCGCCGGGCCACGGCAGCGGCTCCGCGTCCAGCCGGGCGGCGAGGTCCAGCACCCGGCTGCGCACCCCGTCGGGGGTCCCGGCGAGCCGGACGGGGCTGTTCGGGGCGGAGGCCCAGGCGGCGAAGTCCGGGAAGGTGTCCTCGACGCCGACGGCGTAGTTCGCCAGCCAGCGGCGCTCCACCCGCTCCGGGTCCGGGTCGTCATTGCTGTCCAGCACCCAGCGGTCGGTGTGCTCGGGGAACATCTGCGCGTAGACGGAGCCCACATACGTCCCGTAGGAGACGCCCCATGCGGACAGCTTCCGCTCGCCGAGCGCCCGGCGGATGCTGTCGATGTCCCGGGCCTCGTTGACGGTGCTGATGGTGCGCAGCAGCTGACCGCCGTTGCGGGCGCAGGTGTCGGCGATGCGGCGGCCGGTGGTGACGTTCTGCGTGATGTCCCCGCCGGGGGCGGGCCAGGGGCGGGAGGCGAGCAGCGACAGATCGCCGGTGTCCAGACCGCATCCGGTGTGCGTGGACCGCCCCATGCCGCGCGGGTCGAAGCTGACGATGTCATAGGCGTCCCGCACCGACCGCGGCAGCCGCTTGCCGAGCGTGCTGGGCCGCTCCAGCCCCGTGGATCCGGGGCCGCCCGGGATCAGCAGCAGGGTGCCCCGGCGGGCCTGTGGCCGCTCGCTGGGGATACGGGATACGGCGAGGGAGATCCGCTTGCCGCCGGGGTCGCGGTGGTCCAGCGGCACCGTGAGCGTGGCGCATTCCTGCCGGGGGTCGAGCCCGGTGCCCTCGCAGGCCCCCCAGCTGAGCGCGGCGGCGGTCGGATCGGCCAGCGGTCCCGGCGTCGCGTCCGCGGACGCGCTGCCGAGGAGGGATGCGGTGGCGGCGGTGGCGAGGGCCAGTGCGGCGGTTCTGCCGGTCGTCGGTCTCATGTGCACAAGCCTTGTCGAACCGGCTTCTGCCTCCCATCCGGGCAACCGGCCGACCCGTCCGGGGATAACCCCCGACGGAACGTCAGGCGTACCGTCGCGCACGTAGCATTCACGACACATTTCCCGGACCCGGACAACCTCTCGCCATCCCGGCCCGTCCAACCCCGTGAATCACCTGTCATCAACAGACCATTGGGGGCTTGACCATGCGACGGTGGGGGACCGCACTCGCGGCGATGGTGCTCGCGGGCGGCGCGCTGGCGGCGACGGCGGGAGCGGCGGGGGCCGTCACTCCGGCCGCGGCCGGGGCGGCGGCCTGTGAGACCGGCTGGGGCAGCGGCGAGAAGACGGCCCAGCCCGCGGGCCACACACCGCTGGGGAGCATCAGGACCGGCCGGCACGCCTGCTACGACCGCATGGTGTTCGACGTGAAGGGCGCCACGGCCGCCGATCGCGTCGGCTACCGCGTGGCCTACGTGGACACCCTGTACCAGGACGGCTCGGGCGAGGAGATCCCGGTCGGCGGCGGGGCGATCCTGGACATCCATGTGGCCGCGCCGAGCTACGACCCGGGGACCGGCGGGGAGTCGTATCCGGGGCGGGCGCGCAAGCCGCTGCCGGGGGTGAACGTCGCCGGGTACCAGACCTTCCGGGACACCCGCTTCGGCGCCAGCTTCGAGGGCGAGACCCAGGTCGGCCTGGGCGTGCGCGCACGGCTGCCGTTCCGCGTCTTCCAGACGGACGGGCGGGTCGTGGTGGATGTGGCGCACTCCTGGAGCGCGGTGCGCTGAGGGAGACGGCCAAGGGCCTGCCCCACGGCCGGACGGTCGTGGGGCAGGCCCTTGTTCGCCTCGGACCCCGCCTACTGCTTGAAGCCGTAGTCCATGATCTTCTTCGCGTCCGCCGTGCGGTTGTCCACCGAGGAGGAGGCGAGGACGGTGCCGATCATCGTCTTCCCGTTCCGGGTGGCGGCGAAGACCAGGCAGTACTTGGCCTCCGGACCCGAGCCGGTCTTGACGCCGATGGTGCCCGAATAGCTGCCCAGCAGATTGTTGGTGTTGGTCCACGACATGTAGCGGTAGCCGCCGCTCTTCGTGGTCACCTTCTGCTTGGTCGACTTCGTCTTCACGACCGTACGGAACGTGGAGTACTTCATCGCGCTGCTGGCCAGCTTGGTCAGATCGCGCGGCGTCGAGTAGTTGGCGCCGTGCCCGATGCCGTCGAACGAGTCGAAGTGGGTGTTCGTCAGCCCGAGGGACTTGGCCGTGGTGTTCATCTTGCCGATGAACGACTTCACCCGCGCGGCCCGGGTGGAACCGGTGCCGAACTTGTCCGCCAGCGCGTACGCCGCGTCACAGCCGGACGGCAGCATCAGCCCGTACAGCAGCTGGCGGACGGTGACCTTGTCGCCGACGATCAGCTTGGCCGAGGAGGCCCAGTTGTTGTCGACGATGTAGTCGCTGTACGCCTTCTGGACCGTGACCTTGGCGTCCAGGTTGAGATTCGGCTGTGCGAGCACCACCCGGGCAGTCATGATCTTGGTGGTGGAGCCGGTGGACCGACGGGTGTCCGCGGCCTTGGTGAAAAGGCTCTTTCCCGTGCCGTTGTTCATCACGAACCCGCCCTTGGCGGCGATCGTGGGAGTAGCGGTCGTCGCGGCCTGCGCGGAGGCGGTGAACGCCCCCGCCGTCAGCACGGCTCCAGCGGTGATCGCGACCGCGGATACGCGACGTAGACCCTTCATGCCGGTTTTCAACGTGAATATCTCCAAATGCCCCATGCGTGCGGCCACATCGCAGGGCCGCTCTCTCATCTGACGCGTGAAAGGGGTCAAGGGATGTGCCCCTCTGCCGAGATTTCTGGAAATTCCCCCGGCTGCCCGCCTGCCGCCCCGTCTACCGGCAGCCGCGGGGCCGGGCCGCAGGCCGGATAGTGGATCGTGCCGATTCCCGAAAGCCACCGAAAGCGCCCGCCATGACCTCCCAGCAACTCCTCGACCGCGTCCAGCGCCTGGCCGACGCGGGCGGCCGCCGCCTGCTCGGCATCGCCGGGCCGCCCGGGGCCGGCAAGACCACCCTCGCCGAGTACCTGGTCAACGCCCTCGGCGCCGACCGGGCCGTCCTGGTGCCGATGGACGGCTTCCACCTCGCCGACGCCGAGCTGCGCCGGCTCGGCCTGATCGGCCGCAAGGGCGCACCGGAGACCTTCGACCCGTACGGCTACACCGCGCTGCTGCGGCGGCTGCGGGCGCCGCGCGCCGAGGAGGTCGTCTACGCGCCGGGGTTCGACCGTGAGCTGGAACAGCCCGTCGCGGGCACCATCCCGGTGCCGCCGGAGATCCCGCTGGTGATCACCGAGGGGAACTATCTGCTGCTGGACGACGCCCCCTGGCTCCCGGTCCGCGAGCTGCTGGACGAGACCTGGTGGGTCGACCTGGACACCGAGGAGCGGGTGCGCCGGCTGATCGACCGCCATGAGCGGTTCGGCAAGCCGCGCGAGGTGGCCGAGCGCTTCGTCCTCACCTCCGACGAGGCCAACGCCCGGCTGGTCGCCCCCGGGCGGGCGGCCGCCGACTTCGTGGTCAGGGGCCGGTGATCGCCGTATGAGTGACATGAAGAGAGGCGGGCCGGGGGCTCCGCGCCCCCGGCCTCGTGGTCATTCCCCGCGGTGGAGGCTCACTCCCCGCGGTTCAGCCGCTGGGCGACCTCGACCGCCCAGTACGTGAGGATCATCCCCGCGCCCGCGCGCCGTACCGACGTCAGCGTCTCCATGATCGCGCGGTCGCGGTCGATCCAGCCGTTGGCCGCCGCCGCCTCGACCATCGCGTACTCACCGGAGATCTGGTACGCGGCCACCGGCACATCCACGGCGTCGGCGATCTGCCGCAGGATGTCCAGATACGGCAGGGCCGGCTTCACCATGACCATGTCCGCGCCCTCGGCCAGGTCCAGCTCCAGCTCGCGCATCGCCTCCCGGGCGTTGGCCGGGTCCTGCTGATACGTCTTGCGGTCGCCCTTCAGCGAGGAGCCCACCGCCTCGCGGAACGGACCGTAGAAGGCGGAGGCGTACTTCGCGGTGTAGGCGAGGATCGAAACGTCCTGGTGCCCGGCGCCGTCCAGCGCCTCGCGGACCACCCCGACCTGCCCGTCCATCATGCCGCTGGGGCCCACCGTGTGGACGCCCGCGTCGGCCTGGGCGCGGGCCATCTCCGCGTACCGCTCCAGCGTGGCGTCGTTGTCGATCCGGCCCTCGGCGTCCAGGACCCCGCAGTGGCCGTGATCGGTGTGCTCGTCCAGGCAGAGATCGGACATGATCACCAGGTCATCGCCGACCTCGGCGCGCACATCGCGGATGGCCACCTGGAGGATCCCGTCCGGGTCGGTGCCGGGCGTGCCGACGGCGTCCTTCTTGGACTCCTCCGGCACCCCGAAGAGCATGATCCCGCCGATGCCCGCGGCGACCGCGTCGGCCGCCGCCTTCCGCAGGGAGTCCCGGGTGTGCTGCAGCACGCCCGGCATCGTCTGCAGCGGCACCGGCTCGGTCACGTCCTCGCGGACGAACGCGGGCAGGATCAGCTCGGCCGGATGCAGCCGGGTCTCCGCGACCATGCGGCGCATGGTCGGGTTCACCCGCAGCCGGCGCGGCCGCGCACCGGGGAAGCTGCCGTACGTGGTGCTCAAGAGCGTGCCCTCCTCCGTGATCCCGGCCGTCGCTCGCTCGGGCGGGTGACCGGCTCCCCGGCCTCGATCGCGGCCTGCCGCCGCGCCGCCCCGAAGTCCGCGAGCGCCTCGGCGAGCTTGAGCACCGAGGGCTCGGGCGACAGCACGTCCACCCGCAGCCCGTGCTCCTCCGCGGTCTTCGCGGTGGCCGGGCCGATACAGGCGATGACAGTGACATTGTGCGGCTTGCCCGCGATGCCGACGAGGTTCCGCACGGTGGACGAGGAGGTGAAGAGCACCGCGTCGAACCCGCCGCCCTTGATGGCCTCACGGGTCTCGGCCGGCGGCGGCGAGGCGCGCACGGTGCGGTACGCGGTCACGTCGTCGACCTCCCAGCCCAGCTCGATCAGCCCGGCGACCAGGGTCTCGGTGGCGATGTCGGCCCGCGGCAGGAAGACGCGGTCGATCGGGTCGAAGACCGGGTCATACGGCGGCCAGTCCTCCAGCAGCCCGGCCGCGGACTGCTCGCCGCTGGGCACCAGATCCGGCTTCACCCCGAAGTCGATCAGCGACTTCGCGGTCTGCTCGCCCACCGCCGCGACCTTGATCCCGGCGAACGCGCGGGCGTCGAGCCCGTACTCCTCGAACTTCTCCCGCACCGCCTTGACCGCGTTGACCGAGGTGAAGGCGATCCACTCATAGCGCCCGGTGACCAGGCCCTTGACCGCGCGCTCCATCTGCTGCGGGGTGCGCGGCGGCTCCACGGCGATCGTCGGCACCTCGCTGGGCACCGCGCCGTAGCTGCGCAGCTGATCCGAGAGCGAGGCGGCCTGCTCCTTGGTGCGCGGCACCAGGACCTTCCAGCCGAACAGCGGCTTGGACTCGAACCAGGAGAGCTGATCACGCCGGCCGGCCGCGCTCTGCTCGCCGACCACGGCTATCACCGGCTGTGCGCCCTGCGGCGACGGCAGCACCTTCGCCGCCTTCAGCACCTGAGCGATGGTCCCCAGCGTCGCGGTCCAGGTCCGCTGGCGCGTGGTGGTGCCGCCGACGGTGACGGTGAGCGGGGTGTCCGGCTTGCGGCCCGCGGCCACCAGCTCACCCGCGGCGGCGGCCACCGTCTCCAGCGTCGCGGAGACCACGGCGGTCGCGTCGGACGAGCCGACCTCGCTCCAGCAGCGCTCATCGGCGGCCAGGGCGTCCACGAAGCGCACATCCGCGCTGTGGGCGTCCCGCAGCGGCACCCCCGCATAGGCGGGCACGCCCACCGCGGCGGCCACACCCGGCACCACCTCGAAGAGGATGCCCTCGGCGGCGCAGGCGAGCATCTCGTCGGCGGCGTATCCGTCGAGGCCGGGGTCGCCCGCGACCGCGCGGACGACCCGCTTGCCGCCGCGCGCGGCCGTCATGACAAGATTGGCGGTGTCCCGGAGTACCGGGACGGTGGCGGTGGCTGACGACCCATCAGCGTCCGCCTGTCGCGGCGCGCCCTGAGCGTCCGCGGCCACGCCCGGCCTGACGTGCCCCCGCACCACGTCGAGCACTTGCGGGTCGGCGATCAGTACGTCCGCGGTGGCCAGAGCCTCCACGGCGCGCAAGGTCAGCAGGCCCGGATCTCCGGGGCCCGCACCGAGGAAGGTGACGTGTCCGCAGCCGGGGTGATTCGGGACGGTGGGGTTCAAAGTGCTCGCTCCCCCATAAGACCGGCCGCACCCTTGGCGAGCATCTCGGCGGCGAGTTCGCGACCGAGGTCCCCGGCCTCACTGGGCGACGCGGGTACGGGACCGGTGGTGGACAGCTGCACCAGCGTCGTGCCGTCGAGGGAGCCGACGACGCCGCGCAGGCGCATTTCGGTGACAACCTGACCGTCGGCCAGCAGGTCGGCCAGCGCCCCCACGGGTGCGCTGCAGCCGGCCTCCAGGGCGGCGAGCAGGGATCGCTCGGCGGTCACGGCGACCCGCGTATACGGGTCGTCGATCTCGGCGAGCCGGGCAGTGAGCGCCACGTTGGACGCGGCACACTCCACTGCCAGGGCCCCCTGGCCGGGGGCGGGCAAAACATGGCCGACATCGAGCAGCTCGGTCGCCTCGCCGATCCGCCCCAGACGGATCAGGCCGGCGGCGGCGAGCACCACGGCGTCCAGCCGTCCCGACCGGACGTAGCCGATGCGGGTGTCGACGTTGCCGCGTATCGGCACGGTCTCGATGTCGAGGCCGAAGGAGCGGGCCCACGCGTTGAGCTGGGCCGCGCGGCGCGGGGATCCGGTGCCTATCCGGGAGCCCGGGGGAAGCTCGGCGAAGGTGAGCCCGTCCCGGGCGATCAGCGCGTCGCGCGGGTCCTCGCGGCGCGGTATCGCGGCCAGCCGCAGCCCCTCCGGCTCCGCGGTGGGAAGGTCCTTCAGCGAGTGCACGGCCAGGTCGATCTCACCGCTCAGCAGCGCCTCGCGCAGCGCCGAGACGAAGACGCCGGTGCCACCGATCTGCGCGAGGTGCTCCCGCGAGGTGTCGCCGTACGTGGTGATCTCGACCAGTTCGACGGGGCGCCCGGTGACCTCCCGCACCAGGTCCGCGACCAGGCCGGACTGGGCCATGGCGAGCGCGCTGCGGCGGGTGCCCAGACGCAGCGGCGCGGCGCCGCCGGAGGCGGCGGGTGAGGAAGTGGCGTTCATGGCCGGCCTCCCTTCGGGTCGTTCTGTTCGGCCGCGCGGGCCGAGCCGTCGGCACGGCTGACGGCGGCGACCGCCTGCGGATCGAGGTCGAAGAGCTCGCGCAGCGCGTCCGCGTAACCGGCGCCACCCGGAGTGCTCGCGAGCTGCTTGACCCGCACGGTCGGCGCGTGCAGCAGCTTGTCGACGACCCTGCGCACGGTCTGTGTGATCTCGGACCGCTGCTTGTCGTCCAGATCCGGAAGGCGCCCGTCGAGCCGGGCGATCTCACTCGCGACGACGTCCGCAGCCATGGTACGCAGCGCGACCACCGTCGGGGTGATGTGCGCGGCGCGCTGGGCCGCCCCGAAGGCGGCCACCTCGGCGGAGACGATGGTCCGCACCTTGTCCACATCGGCGGCCATCGCCCCGGCGGACGAGCCCGGCGCCCCGGACGGCTCGGTGGCCGCCTCGGCGAGGGACTCGATGTCGACCAGGTGCAGCCCCTCGATCCGGTGCGCCGCCGCGTCGATGTCGCGCGGCATCGCCAGATCGAGCAGCGAGACGTCCGCCCCCGCGCGGTGGGCCCCGGGCGGGCAGGCCGCGCGCTGGGCGAGCGCGGTGCGCAGCTCCGCGGCGGTCAGGACCAGCCCGGTCGCGCCCGTACAGGAGACGACGATGTCGGCGTGCGGCAGCTCGGCGGACACCCGGTCCCGCGGCACGGCGCGGGCCACCAGCGGCTCGCGCAACGTTTCATCACCCTCGGCGGGGATCGCGGCCGGGGTGGCCGCGTGCTGCTGGACCAGGGACTCGGCGAGGCGCAGCGCCCGCTCCAACGTCCTGTTGGCGATCACCAGTTCTGCCACACCGGCGCGCGCGAGCGTCGCCGCGGCCAGCGAGGACATCGAGCCGGCGCCGATCACCAGGGCCCGCTTGCCCCGGGCCCACTCCGCGACCGGCGCGCCCTGGGCGAGCTGCTCCAGGCCGAAGGTGACCAGCGACTGGCCCGCCCGGTCGATACCGGTCTCGCTGTGGGCCCGCTTGCCGACCCGCAGCGCCTGCTGGAAGAGATCGTTCAGCAGCCGCCCGGCGGTGTGCAGCTCCTGCCCCAGCGCGAGCGCGTCCTTGATCTGGCCGAGGATCTGGCCCTCGCCGACGACCATCGAGTCCAGCCCGCAGGCCACCGAGAAGAGGTGGTGGACGGCCCGGTCCTCGTAGTGGACGTAGAGATACGGGGTGAGCTCGTCCAGTCCGACGCCGGTGTGCTGGGCGAGCAGCGTGGACAGCTCGGCGACCCCGGCGTGGAACTTGTCCACGTCGGCGTAGAGCTCGATGCGGTTGCAGGTGGCCAGCACCGCGGCCTCCGTGGCGGGCTCGGCGGCGAGGGTGTCCTGAACCAGCTTCGCCTGCTCGTCCCCCACCAGGGCGGCGCGCTCCAGCACGCTCACGGGCGCGCTGCGGTGGCTCAGTCCGACGACGAGGAGACTCATGCCGGCATCACGGCGGGCACGTCCCCGTCAGGTCCTTGCCGGCCGCTGTCGGCTGCGGGGCCGCCGGAGGGCGCGCGATGCGCCACGGGCGGCGGTGGAACGGCTCCCGCCGCCTCCTCGGGCGCGGCGACCTCCTCGCCCGCCTTGCGCTGCTCGTGGAAGGCGAGGATCTGCAGCTCGATGGAGAGATCGACCTTGCGCACATCCACCCCGTCCGGAACGGTCAGCACGGTGGGCGCGAAGTTGAGGATCGAGGTGATCCCGGCGGCGACGAGCCGGTCGCAGACCTGCTGGGCCGCGCCCGCCGGGGTGGCGATGACGCCGATCGAGACGCCGTTGTCCGTGATGATCTTCTCGAGCTCGTCGGTGTGCTGCACCGGGATGCCCGCGACCGGCTTCCCGGCCATGGTGGGGTCGGCGTCGATCAGCGCGGCGACCCGGAAGCCACGGGAGGCGAAGCCGCCGTAGTTGGCGAGCGCGGCGCCGAGATTACCGATACCGACGATCACAACCGGCCAGTCCTGGGTGAGCCCGAGCTCCCGCGAGATCTGGTAGACGAGGTACTCGACGTCGTAGCCGACACCGCGGGTGCCGTACGAACCGAGATAGGAGAAGTCCTTGCGCAGCTTGGCCGAATTGACGCCGGCCGCGGTGGCCAGCTCCTCCGAGGACACTGTGGGCACCGAGCGCTCCGAGAGAGCGGTCAGCGCACGCAGATACAGCGGTAGCCGGGCGACGGTGGCCTCGGGGATCCCTCGGCTGCGGGTCGCCGGTCGGTGCGTTCGGCCAGTTGCCACGGTGCTCCTGCGGGTAGAGCGAGGCTGTGGGCGGCCGGGTGTTTCATGACCGCCCCATCGACAGCAGGCTATGTCTTTGTGAACGCGTGCACAAAGATGATGTCCGCTTTGTCCGAGCAAAGTGACCGGTGTCACGCGCCTTTTCGCGCCAGCCGCGGAACCACCACCTGCGTCACACCGTTCCCGGCAGGCACACTCGTACCGCCGGGCCGCCGACCGGAGCACAGGCCCTCACTCCCTCACCTTTTACCCCCGGACAGCAACAAAACGCCCACGATCGTAATCGACCGAGAGCCCACTTCCGAACTCATGGAAGGGGCACCATCGCGGGTCAGGGCACTGGGTTCTTCCGGCCGGGAGCACCTGCCAGCGGTAGCTGGGGGCGAGCCGAAGGGGCGCGTCGCTGTCGAGAGGGAGAGCGCGCGCAGGCAGCGAGGAACGAGGGGCCGGGCACGGTCGACCGTCGACGGGGGGCACCTCCCAGCGGTAGCTGGGGGAGACTGGAGCGCCCCGGAGGCGCACCGAGCCTCTAAAAAGGGCAGGCAGAATGAAGGGCATGAGTCCGTTGCTGCGCCGCACCCCGCGGAAGAAGCCCTCCGAGCGCACGGTCACGCTGATCGGCAAGCCCGACTGCCATCTGTGCGAGGACGCCGAGGCTGTGATCGAAGAGGTCTGCGGCGCGCTGGGCACCCCCTGGGAGAAGAAGGACATCACCCAGGACGAGGAGCTGTACCGCGCCTACTGGGAGCAGATCCCGGTGGTACTCATCGACGGCGAACAGCATGACTTCTGGCGGGTGAATCCCCAGCGGCTGCGCACCGCGCTCGGCGGCTGACTCCGCCCCCGCGAGGCGGCTGATTTCAGCCCCTCCGCGGCCTCCCTTTCGCGTAACCTGAATCGGCCCGACACCCGGGCGTAACGGGATGCGCCGGAGCGCTGGCTATGCTCGCTCCATGGCCGCACTGGGATGGTTCACCCGACGTCGACGACCCGCCACCGAGCGGAGTGTCCTCGCCGGAGAGGCATCGGCCGAGGCGGCGCGCAAGTCGTCGGCCGAGACCCCCGCACCGCAGCCCCCCGCCGAGCCGGAGTTCCCCGTCGTCGGCGACGAGCGGGCCGCCGCCTTCTTCGACCTGGACAACACGGTCATGCAGGGCGCCGCGATCTTCCACTTCGGCCGCGGCCTCTACAAGCGGCACTTCTTCCGCAAGCGCGAACTCGCCCGCTTCGCGTGGCAGCAGACCTGGTTCCGGGTGGCCGGCGTCGAGGACCCGGCGCATATGGAGGACGTGCGCAGCAGCGCCCTGTCCATCGTCAAGGGCCACCGGGTCTCCGAGCTGATGTCGATCGGCGAGGAGATCTACGACGAGTACATGGCCGACCGTATCTGGCCCGGCACCCGCGCCCTCGCCCAGGCCCATCTGGACGCCGGACAGCGGGTCTGGCTGGTGACCGCCGCGCCGGTCGAGACCGCGACGATCATCGCCCGGCGGCTCGGCCTGACCGGGGCACTGGGCACGGTGGCCGAGTCGGTGGGCGGCGTCTACACCGGCCGACTGGTCGGCGAGCCGCTGCACGGCCCGGCCAAGGCCGAGGCCGTACGGGCGCTGGCGACGGCCGAGGGGCTGGATCTCTCCCGCTGCGCGGCCTACAGCGACTCCGCGAACGACATCCCGATGCTGTCGATCGTGGGCCATCCGTACGCGGTGAACCCGGACACCCGGCTGCGCAAGCACGCCCGTGAGCACAGCTGGCGGCTGCGCGACTACCGCACCGGCCGTAAGGCGGCCAAGATCGGCATTCCGGCGGCGGCCGGGGTGGGCGCGGTGGCGGGCGGCACGGCGGCCGCCGTGGCCCTGCACCGCCGGCGCCGCTGAACCGCGGGCACGACTGGGCCACCGGCGCCGCTGACCTCAAGCGGCCGACGGCCGCCTCCACCCCTCTGACCTCCCGCTGAACCCTTTCCGGCGCGCTCCCCCCGGGCCCCGCTGACCGCTCGCGCACGACCGTGACCGAGGACGGTCAAGGCTGACTGCCGATCGCGCTCCGTGACCATGCGCCCATCGATACGCAGCGTCACCAACCGAACGCGCCCGCCCAGTTTCGGTCATTCCGCGCGTCTTACCCCACAGCGCTCCCGCCAGTCCCCTTACCGCCGCTTTGTCACAACACGCTACGCAATCGCACAATCCACGAATGATTCCGATCAATTAGCGGTGCACGTTCGATACTTGATGAGTCGTCAATACATAACAGAGCGAACGGAAACGATGATTTGAACAACTGGGTGTAGTGCCGCCTGTACGAAGCGTTATTCTCCTTAGACGCAAACCGGTACCCACACGTCCCTACGGCGGGTGACGGTCCCGTACTGCTCGTGATGGAAGCTCTGCCTCTGGGAGTCTCGTGTACCCACACGTCGGGGTTGACGCCTCGGGCCTGGCTACGCTGCGCGCAACGGTCCTTGACTGTCTGCGCGGCTTCGTCCCCACCGCGTATGCCGTCCCCGCCCTCGCCACCCCCCTGCCCGTCAGCCCAGCCGTCGGCACGGTCAATCGCCCCGGCCAGGCCGGTCCGTGCTACGCACTGGCGGACGGCGGCGCCGCGGTCAGCAGACGCTCCCGCGGCTCCACCACCCCCACCGCCCGGCGCCCCGGCGCCGACAGCGACAGCCGTCGCATGATGGACCTCGTCGAGCGCGCCCAGTCCGGAGAGGCCGAGGCGTTCGGCAGGCTCTACGACCAGTACGCCGACACGGTCTACCGCTATATCTATTACCGCGTGGGCGGCAAGGCCACGGCCGAGGACCTCACCAGCGAGACGTTCCTGCGTGCCCTGCGCCGCATCGGCACCTTCACCTGGCAGGGCCGCGACTTCGGCGCCTGGCTGGTGACCATCGCGCGCAACCTCGTCGCCGACCACTTCAAGTCCAGCCGCTTCCGGCTGGAGGTCACCACCGGCGAGATGCTCGACGCCAACGAGGTCGAGCGCAGCCCCGAGGACTCCGTCCTCGAATCGCTGTCCAACGCGGCCCTGCTGCAGGCGGTGCGAAAACTCAACCCGCAGCAGCAGGAGTGCGTGACGCTCCGCTTCCTCCAGGGCCTCTCGGTCGCCGAGACCGCCCGGGTCATGGGGAAGAACGAGGGCGCGATCAAAACCCTTCAGTACCGGGCCGTGCGCACCCTGGCCCGGCTTCTTCCGGACGACGCCCGCTGACCACCCGTAGCCGTCCGGCCACGGACCGTCCGCCTTTGGGCAGGGCGTAACCCGGGTGCTGCGCCGCTCGTTGTGGGGGATGCAGGCGCCTCGTGGTCGTACCCTGCCCGTAGTCCGCTCACTCGATCGGGTGGACGCGCGCATGGCACGGAACCCTCGGGTGTCCTGGGGAGTCGACCGTCACGACGAGAGGAGGTGCCGCCTGTGATCGGATACGTATCGGCACACCGGCGGGCGAACGCCTTCGCCAAGGCCTTGGAGGCCCTGGAGGCCCTGGAGAGCAACCACCAGGCCGCCCAGGACAAGACGCCGCAGCAACAGCCAGGTTCCCCATCGGCGGAGAGCGCCGAGCGGAGACGGCTGCTGGCCCTGGCGAGCGGGCTGGGCGAGCTGCCGGCACCGACATTGGACCCGGAGGTCCGCGTAACCCAACGGGCACAGTTGCTCGCCGCCATGGAGGCGGCCTTCGCCGAGGGCGCGCCACGCGTGCCCGAGCAGCGCCGCCGCACCGGCGGCGCCCACCGCGCCAAACCCCCGGTCGCAAGACTGCGCCCCCGTTCCCGCTGGTCCAAGGGGCTTGCGGCCGGGGGGCTCACCGTCGGCGTCGCGGCGGGTGCCTTCGGCGGCGTCGCCGCGGCCAGCTCGGACGCACTGCCGGGCGACACCCTCTACGGGTTCAAGCGCGGCATGGAGGACCTCAAGCTGGAGATGGCGGACGGCGACGCCGACCGGGGCCGGATCTATCTGGACCAGGCGTCGACGCGGATGAGCGAGGCGCGCCGGCTGATGGAGCGTACCCGCACCGGCGATCTGGACCATGACTCGCTGGGCGAGATCCGCCGGGCCCTGGCCGGGATGCGCCATGACGCCTCCGAGGGCCACCGGCTGCTGCACCAGGTCTACGAGCGCGATGGCTCGCTCGGCCCGATCCAACAGCTGTCGTCCTTCTCCCAGGCCCATCGCGGCGGCTGGGGCCGCCTGCGCGAGCAGCTCCCGGTCCAGCTCATGGATGTCGGCGACGAGGTGAGCTCGGTCTTCGACGCCATAGACCAAGAGGTCGGCCCGCTGCGGGCGTTGCTGCCCACGAAGAAGGAGCAGCAGGGCCAGACCGGCCAGACCGGCCACGCGCCCCAGCGCGTCGATGGGGTGGCCCCGGGCGACCGTCCGGCGTCCACCTCGGCCACCCCGAGCGGCAGCCGCACCGGCGAGACCACCACCCACCCGCACCCGTCGTCCTCGTCAAGCACCCACGACCAGAGCGGCGGGCTGGTGGGCGGCGCCGGGGACCTGCTGGACCCGCCGCTCGGCGGCGCGGCCCCCAGCCCGTCCACGGGCAAGGGCGACCCGGGCGGCAAGACGTCGTCCCAGCCGGACATCACCATCCCCCCGCTGCTGCCGGACCTGCTGCCGGGTCTGAGCATCGACGGCGACGACACAAGGTGAAATAGGCCGGGGGTGGGTGGTGTGCGGCGCACACCACCCACCCCCGGGGCCTCCCGTCAGAAGACCGGGCTCAGAAGAACACCGACCGCCGCTGCACCAGCAACTTGTAGAGCGTGTGCTGGATCGTCTCTCGTACCTGGTCCGTCAGGTTGAACATCAGCATCGGGTCGTCCGCCGCCTCCGGCGGATGCCCGTCGGTGGGGATGGGCTCGCCGAACTGGATCGTCCACTTCGTCGGCAGCGGCACCGCGCCCAGCGGCCCCAGCAGCGGGAAGGTCGGCGTGACCGGGAAGTACGGCAGGCCGAGCAGCCGGGCCAGGGTCTTCGCGTTCCCCACCATCGGGTAGATCTCCTCCGCGCCCACGATCGAGCACGGCACGATCGGCGCCCCCGCGCGCAGCGCGGTCGAGACGAAGCCGCCCCGCCCGAAGCGCTGCAGCTTGTACCGCTCCGAGAACGGCTTGCCGATCCCCTTGAAGCCCTCCGGCATCACCCCGACCACCTCGCCGCGCTCCAGCAGCAGCTGGGCGTCCTCGGAGCAGGCGAGGGTGTGACCCGCCTTGCGCGCCAGCTCGTTGACGACCGGCAGCACGAAGACGAGGTCGGCCGCGAGCAGCCGCAGATGGCGCTTGGCCGGGTGGTTGTCGTGCACCGCGACCTGGAGCATCAGCCCGTCCAGCGGCAGCACCCCGGAGTGGTTGGCGACGACGAGCGCACCGCCGCTGTCGGGGATGTTCTCGATCCCCTTCACCTCGACCCGGAAGTACTTCTCGTACAGCGGGCGGAGCAGGGACATCAGGACCTGCTCGGTCAGATCGTGGTCGTAGCCGAAGTCGTCGACCTCGTAGTCCCCGGTGATCCGGCGGCGCAGAAAACTCAGCCCATGGGCCAGCTTGCGCTCCCAGTCGCCGCTGCCCGGGGCCTGCTTGGGCGGGCCGGGCGGCAGGGGCGGCACGGCCGCGGCCGCCGTCTGGGGGCGCTGTTCGAGCGCCTCGTCGCGCTGCTGCGGTACGGGCTTGAGCGAGCCCTGGGAGCGACCGCCGCGCCCCAGCCGAGGGACCTTCCTCCGAGAAGACCGGGGCTCCTCACCGAACGGAATGACCTTGGCGTCCGCCATGGTGGTTGCGCTCCTCACGTCTGGGCGCCGGCGGGCAGCAGCGCGGCGAGCCGATCAATGGTACGGGCGAGGGTCTCGGGCGGGAGCAGCCCGGGACCACGGCTGTGCGCATAGTCCGCGAGGGCACCGGCGGTGGTGTGCTCGGGTTCGAATCCCAGGGTCTCGCGCATCTGGTTGGTGGCCACGACCCGGCCGTGGGTGAGCAGCCGGATCTGCTCGGGCGAGAAGTCGGTGATGCCGAGGGACCGCAGCGCGGTGCGGGCCCATCGCAGGGTGGGCAGCAGCAGCGGCAGGGTCGGGCGGCCGAGTCGCCGGGCGGCCTGGGAGAGCAGCAGCACCCCGTCTCCGGCGATATTGAACGTGCCGCTGTTGAGCGTGGACCGGCGCGGCTCGGAGGCCCCGATCCGCAGCACCTCGATGGCGTCCTTCTCATGGACGAACTGCAGCCGCGGGTCATAGCCGATGACGGTGGGCAGCACGGGCAGCGCGAAGTACTCGGCGAGCGGTGAGTCCGCGCAGGGCCCCAGGATGTTGGCGAAGCGCAGCACGCACACCGCGACATCGGGGCGGCGCCGGGCGAAACCGCGGACATATCCCTCGACCTCGACGGTGTCCTTGGCGAAGCCGCCGCTCGGCAGGGATTTGGGCGGGGTGGTCTCGCTGAAGACGGCGGGGTCGCGGGGCGCGGAGCCGTACACATTGGTGCTGGACTTCACCACCAGCCGCTGCACCGACGGGGCCTTCTGGCAGGCGCCGAGGAGCTGCATGGTGCCGATGACATTGGTCTCCTTGATCGAGGCGCGATTGCCGCGCGCCCCCAGCGGAGTCCCGTTGATATCCATGTGGACGACCGTGTGGACGCCGTATTCGGCGAGCAGTTTCCCGATCGTGGGATGACGGATATCGGCCCGGACGAAGTCGGCACCGCCGAGGTGGTGTTCGGGCGGCACGGCGTCCACGCCGATCACCCGCTCCACATCGGGTTCGCGCTGTATGCGCCGGACGAAACGGCCTCCCAGCCGGCGAGCGACCCCGGTGACGAGCACGACCTTTCCCAAGATCAGCGCCTTCCTTCCCACCCTCGTCCGAGCTGGGCTGTGCCGAACACCGTAACCGCTCGATGTTGCGCTGTGATGACCACTCGCCGCGCGATGCGCGTTTTAAGCCGGGGCCGCAGGGGCCGCCGTGGCGCGGACCCGTGCCACACACGCACCGCAGCCCTTCCACCGGCGGTGGAAGGGCTGCGGGACGAACACAGCGTCGCTTGCTTACTTCTTGTTGCGACGCTGGACGCGCGTGCGCTTGAGCAGCTTGCGGTGCTTCTTCTTCGCCATCCGCTTGCGCCGCTTCTTGATAACAGAGCCCACGACTACCCTCGCTCACTTCGATTCACTCGGTGCGGGGCGTCCGAGCCCACACGACCTACATCGGGCCAGCCTACCCGCCGCCGAGCGAACCACGTAATCCGAGGGTCCTCCCCGGGCCCGGAAAGCGCCTAGGCGGACTCCACCCCCACATACGATTCGCGGAGGTATTCATGAACCGCTTGCTCTGGGACCCGGAAAGACCTGCCCACCCGGATCGCCGGCAGATGACCGCTGTGCACCAAGCGGTACACGGTCATCTTGGACACTCGCATCACCGAGGCGACTTCCGCCACGGTCAGAAACTGAACCTCGTTCAGAGGCCGTTCGCCAGCAGCCATGACACAACACCTGAACCTTCCGCACATGTCGGGCACCGGCTTCCCCTCCGGTGACTCCTTGTCGCATGCGCGCTCCACCCCAGGTTAGGGGCGGGTGATGCAAGTGGGGAAGAGGAGTAGCGATCGGACGCCTACTGTGACAGACACGCTCGATTGAGTACATAGCGAGTAAGCGGCCGGTAGTAACCAGACCGCACAGCGTCATCAAGTGGAACGGCGACGGACACCCGCCCCTCGGCCTCCCCGACGAACAGCGCGGGGTCGTCCGTATCCCCCAGCCCGATGGCCTCAAAGCCGAGCTGACCTGCACCGCAGACCCATCCGTGGTCCCCGATGACCAGTCCCGGCAGCGGGCCGCCGGACTCCGCGGCAGAGCCCAGCGCGACCCGAACCGGGAGCGGCGAATGGCTGTGGGCGCCCGGCTCACTCAGGGTCGGGCGGGCGCCGGGCGCCTGCACCATCGCAATACCTCGTACGTAGGCGAGCCGGTGGGTACGTACGCCGAACCGCGTCGTTATGTCGATACATCTACCGTGCGCGGGAGTGAGGACACGGCAGCCCGCCGCCGAGAGTGCCGACGCCAACGCGGCGTAGAAACCGAGGAGACGGTGGGGGTGGCCGGTGCCGAGGAGCACGGGGAGCCGGTCCTGGGCGGCGGCGCGCAGCCGGTCCGCGAACGCATGCAGCGCGGCGATCGTCAGCTCTGGATCGATCACATCCGGCCCCGAAACATTGGCCGGGTCGACCGAAACCCCACATTTGGCGCCCATCAGGCTGAGCAATTCCGTAAAGGACCAGTCGTATTCGGGCTCCAGGCCGAGCAGCACCCGGGGGTCCCGGGCGACGAAGAGCCGATAGCGGCGCAGGCTCTCCTCCCGGCTCGTCGCCACGGGTCCGGCGAGCCGCGCCGCCAGCAGATGCGCGCGCAGTGCGGCAGTACTCAACACGTCACCGATGCTGACGGACGCACCCCGCCGGCCGCCCGGTTATGCCGCCAGACCCCACGGTTGGCGTAACGCCCGTTTGGTCAGACCCCCGTCCGGGCGTTCCCGATCAGCGCGGAGAGGCTTTTCGCGGGGCGATTCACGGAAGCAGCCCGTGGTGCGGGAAGACCGCCCGGCGCGTCGCCAGGATCGCCTGGTCCAGCCGGTCCGCCGGGTCGTACCCGGACTCGGCGAACTCCCGCCAGCTCGGCTCCCGCCCGTCCGTCATCCGCCGCGGCGCGTCCATCCGGGTCCGCCGGTACACCTCCTGCCGCCACTCCTCCGGCACCGGCGTGGTGGCCTCGACCGGCCGTCCCGCCGCGATCGCGACCAGATGCGTCCAGGACCGCGGCACCACGTCCACCACCGCATAGCCACCGCCCCCGAGCGCGACCCAGCGCCCGTCCGCGTGCTCATGCGCCAGCCGGTGACAGCTCTCGGCGACCGCCCGCTGTGCGTCGACCGTCACCGCCAAGTGGGCCAGCGGGTCCTCGACATGGGTGTCCGCGCCATGCTGGGTCACCAGCACCTGCGGACGGAACGCCGCCAGCAGCTCCGGCACCACCGCGTGAAAGGCCCGCAGCCATCCCTCGTCCGAGGTCCCGGCCGGCAGCGCCACATTGACCGCCGAGCCCTCGGCGCCCTCCCCGCCCGCCTCCTCCGGCCAGCCGGTCTGCGGGAACAGGGTCCGGGGGTGCTCGTGCAGCGAGATCGTCAGCACCCGCGGATCGTCCCAGAACGCCGCCTGGACCCCGTCCCCGTGATGGACATCCACATCCACATACGCGACCCGCTCCGCGCCCAGCTCCAGGAGCCGCGCGACCGCCAGCGCCGCGTCGTTGTAAATGCAGAACCCGGAGGCGCCCCGGGGCATCGCATGGTGCAGCCCGCCCGCGAAGTTCACCGCGTGCAGCGCCTCTCCACGCCAGACGTCCTCGGCCGCGCCGACCGACTGCCCGGCGATCAGCGCGGACGCCTCGTGCATCCCCGCGAAGGCCGGATCGTCGATCGTCCCCAGGCCGTACGAACCGTCCGCCGACTCCGGGGCGGCCGAGGCGCGCCGTACCGCCTCGATGTACTCCTGCCCGTGGACCAGGCGCAGCGTCGACTCCCCGGCCGGCTTGGCGGCCACCACTTGGACCGCCCGATCCAGCCCGTACGCCTGCACCAACCGCATGGTCAGTGCCAGCCGCACCGGGTCCATCGGGTGCCTGGCGCCGAAGTCGTATCCGGTTACTTCCTCATCCCACATCAACTGTGCGCGGCCGCTCATGCCCGTCACCGTATCCGGCTGGTACAGGGGTGAACGACCTCGCGTACCGGATCGTCACCAGCACGAGCGCCATCGGCACCAGCATCGCCGCCCGATAGTTCCACGCACCGCCCAGCGCGCCGACGAGCGGTGAGCCGATAAGAAAGCCCACGTAGTTGAAGATATTGAGGCGCGCGACCGCGGCATCGGACGCCCCGGGGAAGAGCCGCCCCGCGGCCGCGAAGGTCTGCGGCACCAGCACGCACAACCCCAGCCCCAGCAGTGTGAACCCGCCCATCCCCACCCATGGGCCGGGCGCCGCCGCGACCACCGCGAAGCCGGCGCCGGCGAGCAGCGCCCCGGCCCGGACCACGGCGACCGCGCCGAAGCGCCGCACCCCGAAGTCGCCGAAGGAGCGGCCGAGGAGCGTGGTGACCATATAGACGTTGTACGGGACCGTGGCCAGCTGCTCGGAGCTGTGCAGCACGTCCTCCAGATACTTGGCGCTCCAGTTGGAGACGGTGGAGTCCCCGATATAGGCGAAGGCCATGACGAGACAGAGCGGCAGCAGCGCCCGCATGCTCACGGCGGCGCCGTGGTCGTCGGCTTGGTCATCGGCTTGGTCATCGCCTTGGCGGTCCACGTACCAGCGGCTGGCGATCAGTGCGACGGGCACCAGGGTGGCCACCAGCGGTGCGTAGAGCGTGGGCAGCGGCAGGTCCCAGTGCGCGCCCACCCAGGCGAGGGAGGCCCCGGCGATCCCGCCCAGGCTGTACGCGCCGTGGAAGCCGAGCATGATGCTGCGGCCGTACGCGCGCTGCAGGCTCACCCCGAGCATGTTCATCGACGCGTCGAGCGCCCCGACGGTCAGCCCGAACACCGCGAGGGCCGCCGCGAGCTGCCACACCGTCGTACCCGATCCGGCGGCCAGCAGGGCGACGGAGACGATGGGCTGGACCACGCGGAGGACCAGCCCCGGGCGCATCCGCTTGACGAGATGCTCGGTGCCGACGCTGCCCACACCGGCGAGGATCGGCACGGCGGCCAGGAAGAGGGGCAGCAGCCCATCGGATATCCCGTACCGATCCTGCAGCGCGGGTATGCGCGTCACCAGCAGAGCGAAGATCGCGCCCTGGACGAAGAAACTGATGGCCAATGAGGCCCGGCCCTGCCGAAGCCGGCGGCTCGGACGCGAATCCGTCATGGCCGTGGAGCGTACGGCCCCGGGCTACTTGTGGGTAGAGGTGAGCAACCCTCGCAGTTCGGCCATGTGGACGAAACGGTCCCGGGCCGCGGCGAGCTTGGCGGCGGGTGTCATGGCCGTGTAGCCGTACACATCCATCCCGGCGGCCACGGCGGCCTGGACCCCGAGCGGGCTGTCCTCGACGACGGCACAGCGCTCGGGCGCCACCCCCATCCGCTCGGCCGCGTGCAGAAACAGATCCGGGGCGGGCTTGCCCCGGCCCACATCCTCGGAGCTGAAGATGTGGTCCTCACCGAAGAGGTCGTACAGCCCGGTGGTACGGAGGGCCACGCGGATGCGCTCATGGCTTCCGGAGGAGGCGACGCAGTACGGAACGCCGTCGGCCCGCAGCTTCTCCAGCAGCTCGGACACCCCGGCCACCGGCTGCAGCTCCTGGCGGAAGGCGTCGAAGACCCGGCCGTGGAAGGTGGTGTCGAAGTCCGGCGGCAGCCGCCGGCCCGAGCGCTCGAGGACCAGCTCGTGGATGCGATGCATGGCGGAGCCCATGTAGTCGCGTATGGAGTCCTCGTAGCTGGTGGGGTGCCCCAACTCGGTGAGGTAGGCGGCGAGATGCCGATTGGAGATGGGCTCGCTGTCGACGAGCACTCCATCGTTGTCGAAGATCACCAGGTCATAGCGCATGCGGCCAGCCTACAAACTGAAATGAGAAAAGCCCGGTTGCGAGCCGAAGCTCCCAACCGGGCTTTTCTTAAAATTTGTTCGGCGGTGTCCTACTCTCCCACAGGGTCCCCCCTGCAGTACCATCGGCGCTGAAAGGCTTAGCTTCCGGGTTCGAAATGTAACCGGGCGTTTCCCTAACGCTATGACCACCGAAACACTATGAAACTGAACCGGAACCACACCCCAAACAACAAGGGGGGCTCAATACGGTTCATTGCTTCAGAACCAACACAGTGGACGCGAGCATCTGAGGACAAGCCCTCGGCCTATTAGTACCAGTCAACTCCACCAGTTACCCGGCTTCCATATCTGGCCTATCAACCCAGTCGTCTACTGGGAGCCTTAACCCATCAAGTGGGTGGGAGTCCTCATCTCGAAGCAGGCTTCCCGCTTAGATGCTTTCAGCGGTTATCCCTCCCGAACGTAGCCAACCAGCCATGCCCTTGGCAGAACAACTGGCACACCAGAGGTTCGTCCGTCCCGGTCCTCTCGTACTAGGGACAGCCCTTCTCAAGACTCCTACGCGCACAGCGGATAGGGACCGAACTGTCTCACGACGTTCTAAACCCAGCTCGCGTACCGCTTTAATGGGCGAACAGCCCAACCCTTGGGACCGACTCCAGCCCCAGGATGCGACGAGCCGACATCGAGGTGCCAAACCATCCCGTCGATATGGACTCTTGGGGAAGATCAGCCTGTTATCCCCGGGGTACCTTTTATCCGTTGAGCGACGGCGCTTCCACAAGCCACCGCCGGATCACTAGTCCCGACTTTCGTCCCTGCTCGACCCGTCGGTCTCACAGTCAAGCTCCCTTGTGCACTTACACTCAACACCTGATTGCCAACCAGGCTGAGGGAACCTTTGGGCGCCTCCGTTACCCTTTAGGAGGCAACCGCCCCAGTTAAACTACCCACCAGACACTGTCCCTGATCCGGATCACGGACCCAGGTTAGACATCCAGCACGACCAGAGTGGTATTTCAACAATGACTCCACACTAACTGGCGTTAATGCTTCACAGTCTCCCACCTATCCTACACAAGCCGAACCGAACACCAATATCAAGCTATAGTAAAGGTCCCGGGGTCTTTCCGTCCTGCTGCGCGAAACGAGCATCTTTACTCGTAGTGCAATTTCACCGGGCCTATGGTTGAGACAGTCGAGAAGTCGTTACGCCATTCGTGCAGGTCGGAACTTACCCGACAAGGAATTTCGCTACCTTAGGATGGTTATAGTTACCACCGCCGTTTACTGGCGCTTAAGTTCTCAGCTTCGCCACACCGAAATGTGACTAACCGGTCCCCTTAACGTTCCAGCACCGGGCAGGCGTCAGTCCGTATACATCGCCTTACGGCTTCGCACGGACCTGTGTTTTTAGTAAACAGTCGCTTCTCGCTGGTCTCTGCGGCCACCACCAGCTCACCGAGTAAATCGGATCACCAGCAATGGCCCCCCTTCTCCCGAAGTTACGGGGGCATTTTGCCGAGTTCCTTAACCATAGTTCACCCGAACGCCTCGGTATTCTCTACCTGACCACCTGAGTCGGTTTAGGGTACGGGCCGCCATGAAACTCGCTAGAGGCTTTTCTCGACAGCATAGGATCATCCACTTCACCACAATCGGCTCGGCATCAGGTCTCACCCACAAAGAGGAACGGATTTACCTACTCCTCGGGCTACACCCTTACCCCGGGACAACCACCGCCCGGGCTGGACTACCTTCCTGCGTCACCCCATCACTCACCTACTACAGGTCTGGACCGTCGGCTCCACCACTCCCCTTTGCCCGAAGGCTCCGGGGCGGCTTCACGGACTTAGCATCGCCTGGTTCGACGTTGGCGCTTCAAAGCGGGTACCGGAATATCAACCGGTTGTCCATCGACTACGCCTGTCGGCCTCGCCTTAGGTCCCGACTTACCCTGGGCAGATCAGCTTGACCCAGGAACCCTTAGTCAATCGGCGCACACGTTTCCCACGTGTGTATCGCTACTCATGCCTGCATTCTCACTCGTGAACCATCCACAACTCGCTTACACGGCTGCTTCACCCGGCACACGACGCTCCCCTACCCATCACAGCGATCGTTAGACCACATGCTGCAATGACACGACTTCGGCGGTACGCTTGAGCCCCGCTACATTGTCGGCGCGGAATCACTTGACCAGTGAGCTATTACGCACTCTTTCAAGGATGGCTGCTTCTAAGCCAACCTCCTGGTTGTCTCTGCGACTCCACATCCTTTCCCACTTAGCGTACGCTTAGGGGCCTTAGTCGATGCTCTGGGCTGTTTCCCTCTCGACCATGGAGCTTATCCCCCACAGTCTCACTGCCGCGCTCTCACTTACCGGCATTCGGAGTTTGGCTAAGGTCAGTAACCCGGTAGGGCCCATCGCCTATCCAGTGCTCTACCTCCGGCAAGAAACACACGACGCTGCACCTAAATGCATTTCGGGGAGAACCAGCTATCACGGAGTTTGATTGGCCTTTCACCCCTAACCACAGGTCATCCCCCAGGTTTTCAACCCTGGTGGGTTCGGTCCTCCACGAAGTCTTACCTCCGCTTCAACCTGCCCATGGCTAGATCACTCCGCTTCGGGTCTTGAGCGCGCTACTAAAACGCCCTATTCGGACTCGCTTTCGCTACGGCTTCCCCACACGGGTTAACCTCGCAACACACCGCAAACTCGCAGGCTCATTCTTCAAAAGGCACGCAGTCACGAGACACCAGCAAGCTGATGTCCGACGCTCCCACGGCTTGTAGGCACACGGTTTCAGGTACTATTTCACTCCGCTCCCGCGGTACTTTTCACCATTCCCTCACGGTACTATCCGCTATCGGTCACCAGGGAATATTTAGGCTTAGCGGGTGGTCCCGCCAGATTCACACGGGATTTCTCGGGCCCCGTGCTACTTGGGAAATACTCAAGCAAGTTGCTGACATTTCAGCTACGGGGGTCTTACCCTCTACGCCGGGCCTTTCGCATGCCCTTCGCCTACATCAACAATTTCTGACTCACCGACCGGCCGGCAGACCGATCAAAAGCACTCCCACAACCCCGTACGCGCAACCCCTGCCGGGTATCACACACATACGGTTTAGCCTCATCCAGTTTCGCTCGCCACTACTCCCGGAATCACGGTTGTTTTCTCTTCCTGCGGGTACTGAGATGTTTCACTTCCCCGCGTTCCCTCCACATACCCTATGTGTTCAGGTATGGGTGACAGCCCATGACGACTGCCGGGTTTCCCCATTCGGACACCCCCGGATCAAAGCTCGGTTGACAGCTCCCCGGGGCCTATCGCGGCCTCCCACGTCCTTCATCGGTTCCTGGTGCCAAGGCATCCACCGTGCGCCCTTAAAAACTTGGCCACAGATGCTCGCGTCCACTGTGCAGTTCTCAAACAACGACCCGTACCCCGTCACCCACACCTCGCGATGCGGTACACCGAGACCGGCCGAAGGACGAGCGTGATTAGCCCGTGCCCTCAGACACCCAACAGCGTGCCCGGCCCGACCCTCGAATCCAGCAGCCTTGTTCCACGCCCCGAAAGGGCAGTACTAGAGACAGCGGACCAGATGGCCGTGCCGAATAGTCAACGTTCCACCCATGAGCAAACCGTGCGAGACATGCGCTCGCAGTCGGCTATGTGCTCCTTAGAAAGGAGGTGATCCAGCCGCACCTTCCGGTACGGCTACCTTGTTACGACTTCGTCCCAATCGCCAGTCCCACCTTCGACGGCTCCCCCCACAAGGGTTGGGCCACCGGCTTCGGGTGTTACCGACTTTCGTGACGTGACGGGCGGTGTGTACAAGGCCCGGGAACGTATTCACCGCAGCAATGCTGATCTGCGATTACTAGCGACTCCGACTTCATGGGGTCGAGTTGCAGACCCCAATCCGAACTGAGACCGGCTTTTTGAGATTCGCTCCACCTTACGGCTTCGCAGCTCATTGTACCGGCCATTGTAGCACGTGTGCAGCCCAAGACATAAGGGGCATGATGACTTGACGTCGTCCCCACCTTCCTCCGAGTTGACCCCGGCAGTCTCCTGTGAGTCCCCATCACCCCGAAAGGCATGCTGGCAACACAGAACAAGGGTTGCGCTCGTTGCGGGACTTAACCCAACATCTCACGACACGAGCTGACGACAGCCATGCACCACCTGTACACCGACCACAAGGGGGCCCCTGTCTCCAGAGGTTTCCGGTGTATGTCAAGCCTTGGTAAGGTTCTTCGCGTTGCGTCGAATTAAGCCACATGCTCCGCCGCTTGTGCGGGCCCCCGTCAATTCCTTTGAGTTTTAGCCTTGCGGCCGTACTCCCCAGGCGGGGAACTTAATGCGTTAGCTGCGGCGCGGACGACGTGGAATGTCGCCCACACCTAGTTCCCAACGTTTACGGCGTGGACTACCAGGGTATCTAATCCTGTTCGCTCCCCACGCTTTCGCTCCTCAGCGTCAGTATCGGCCCAGAGATCCGCCTTCGCCACCGGTGTTCCTCCTGATATCTGCGCATTTCACCGCTACACCAGGAATTCCGATCTCCCCTACCGAACTCTAGCCTGCCCGTATCGAATGCAGACCCGGAGTTAAGCCCCGGGCTTTCACATCCGACGCGACAAGCCGCCTACGAGCTCTTTACGCCCAATAATTCCGGACAACGCTTGCGCCCTACGTATTACCGCGGCTGCTGGCACGTAGTTAGCCGGCGCTTCTTCTGCAGGTACCGTCACTCTCGCTTCTTCCCTGCTGAAAGAGGTTTACAACCCGAAGGCCGTCATCCCTCACGCGGCGTCGCTGCATCAGGCTTTCGCCCATTGTGCAATATTCCCCACTGCTGCCTCCCGTAGGAGTCTGGGCCGTGTCTCAGTCCCAGTGTGGCCGGTCGCCCTCTCAGGCCGGCTACCCGTCGTCGCCTTGGTAGGCCATCACCCCACCAACAAGCTGATAGGCCGCGGGCTCATCCTGCACCGCCGGAGCTTTCCACACGCATCCCATGCGGGAGCGTGTCATATCCGGTATTAGACCCCGTTTCCAGGGCTTGTCCCAGAGTGCAGGGCAGATTGCCCACGTGTTACTCACCCGTTCGCCACTAATCCCGGCCGAAACCGGTTCATCGTTCGACTTGCATGTGTTAAGCACGCCGCCAGCGTTCGTCCTGAGCCAGGATCAAACTCTCCGTGAATGCTTCCGGGATATCCCGGTGACACATCACGAGAGCGGAGCAGACCGGAGGAATAATCCAGTCCGCTCACAGCGTCCTCGCTGTGTATTTTTCCAAAGGAACCTCGTCCGAGATGGACGGGGTATCAACATATCTGGCGTTGACTTTTGGCACGCTGTTGAGTTCTCAAGGAACGGACGCTTCCTTCGAAACCGTTTCACCGGTTTCTCCGGGCGCTTCCCTTCGGTGTTTCCAACCTTACCAGATCCGTTTTCCGTTCCGTTTCCGGTCCGAATTCCGTTTCCGGCCCCCTGCTGGAGCGGGGTCTTTCGCGCCTTCCGGCGTGATCACTACTTTAGCGGATTCCCCCGGATGCTCATAATCGAGCTTCCCGATCCGAATTCCGGCATGCCGAAATCCATCCCGATGAGGGGCCGTGCAGAAGTGGTTTGCCGCCGGTGCGGCTCGAGTGGCTGCCGCGTTTCCCCGCGGGGGCTCCGTGGCAACTCGGTGAACAGTACACGACGCCCCGAGGACCATCAAACTCATGGCCGGACGCCCCGTCAGGGCGTACCGTCTAGGGCATGACGAGCGCATGTGTACACCCACGGTGGTGGGCCGCCTGACGGCGGCCGCCTCTATCGACACATGCGCAACCACGGCCGCCGCTCCGGCGGCCGTTCGCGTATCTCCTCCCCGCGAAGCCCGGCCGGCCGGGTCGGCGGTCCCGACACGGCCGGAGATGGCAGAGAGATGACGGAGACGAAGACGGCACGGCGCCGGATCTTCAGTGGGATCAAACCGAGTGGGCATCTGACCCTCGGCAACTACCTCGGGGCCGTACGCCGGTGGGTTCAGGAGGACCAGCACCGTGCCGACGCGCTGTTCTGCGTCGTCGATCTGCACGCGCTCACGGTCGAACACGACCCGGCGCGGGTGCGGCGGCTCACCCGCCAGGCCGCGACACTGCTGCTGGCCTCGGGGCTCGATCCCGAGCAGTGCACGCTGTTCGTCCAGAGCCAGGTGGATGAGCACGCGCGGCTGTCCTATCTCATGGAGTGCACGGCCACCGACGGCGAGATGCGGCGGATGATCCAGTACAAGGAGAAGGCCGTGCGGGAGCAGGCGAGAGGGCGGAGCGTACGGCTGTCGCTGCTCACCTATCCGGCGCTGATGGCGGCCGACATCCTCGCCTATGGCACGCATGACGTGCCCGTCGGCGAGGACCAGACGCAACATGTCGAGCTCGCCCGGGATCTGGCGCAGCGGTTCAACCAGCGGTACGGACCGGTCTTCACCGTTCCCCGGGCCACTCAGCCGCGGGTCTCGGCGCGGGTGATGGATCTGCAGGACCCCACCTCGAAGATGGGGAAGTCGCATGCGGAGACGGCGGGCATCGTCTATCTGCTCGATGAGCCGGATGCGGTGCGGAAGAAGATCATGCGGGCCGTCACCGACAGCGGAACCGAGGTGCGGTACGACCGGACGGAGCAGCCGGGGGTGGCCAACCTGCTGGATGTGCTCGCGTCGTGCACCGATGGAAAGCCGGAGGTGCTGGCCGAGGAGTTCAGCTCGTACGGGGCGCTGAAGGGTGCCACGGCGGAGGCGGTGCTGGAGGTGCTGCGGCCGCTTCAGGCCCGGCACGCGGAGCTGTGCGCCGACCCCACTTATATGGACGGGGTGCTGCGGGCCGGGGCCGAGCGGGCGCGCGGGCTGGCCCGGCCCCGGGTGGACGAGGCGTATGCGGCGGTCGGGCTGCTGCCGCCTGCCTGACCGAAGCGGCAGGGCGCCGGTCGCCTGATCAGAGCGGCGGGCGCCCGGCCGGTCGGCGTCAGCCGTTGCCGGAGGCGAGTTCGCGGCTGCGGTCGCGGGCCGCCTCCAGCGCGGCGATCAGCGCGGCGCGCACACCGTGGCTCTCGAGCTCACGGATGGCGTTGATCGTGGTGCCCGCCGGGGAGGTCACGGCCTCCCGGAGCTTGACCGGGTGCTGATCGCTGTCGCGCAGCATTACCGCGGCGCCGATGGCCGCCTGGACGATCAGGTCATGGGCCTTGTCGCGGGGCAGGCCCAGCAGGATGCCCGCGTCGGTCATGGCCTCCACGAGGAAGTAGAAGTAGGCCGGGCCGGAGCCGGAGAGGGCGGTCGCGGCGTCCTGCTGGGACTCGGGAACGCGCAGCGTCTTGCCGACGCCGCCGAAGATCGCCTCGGTGTGGGCGAGGTGCTCCTCGGTGGCGTGGCTACCCGCCGAGATGACGGACATGGCCTCGTCGACCAGTGCGGGGGTGTTGGTCATCACACGGACGACCGGGGTGCCGGCGGCCAAGCGCGCCTCGAAGAAGGAGGTGGGATGCCGGCGGCGCCGGAGATCACCAGCCGGTCGGCGGGGACGTGCGGGGCGAGCTCATCGAGCAGGGCGCCCATGTCCTGCGGTTTGACGGTGAGGATGAGGGTGTCGGCGGATTTGGCGGCCTCGGCGTTGGAGACGGCCTCGACGCCGTGGCGTGAGCGGAGCTCCTCGGCTCGCTCGGGGCGGCGGGCCGTCACCAGGAGGTCGGACGGCGACCAGCCACCTCGGATCATTCCGCTGAGAAGGGCCTCGCCAATCTTTCCCGTGCCGAGCACGGCGACCTTCTCCGTCATAGTGCGGCTCTCCTCATACCTGAGCGGGTCGTGCTGTGCTGCATGTGTGTTCTCCGCCATCTTCCCACGGGTGGCCTATTCCCTACGGCTCTTATGAATTACTTATTCGTCGTTCGATGAATTAAAATTTTCGCGCCATCCGGCGTGCCCGGGAGGCCGCTTTGCGCCCGCGCCTATGGGGGCGCCCGGAACCGAGCAGTCCTGTTCGATGACTCCGAGTTCACAAGTTGGTTACATATCGACTTGCAAATGGTCACAGTCTCATGGACACAATGGGGGTCGGTGTCTATACGTACGGGAGGGGGCGATGGTGAGGAGCATTCGGCATACCGCTCACGCACTGGTAACGGCGGTAGCCGTGTTGCTTGCCCTCTTCATCGCGGCTGATTGCGCGTCCGCGCAGGTCATCCATCCCGAAACGAGCAGCGTCACCGCTTCGGCCGATCTGCGGCAGGCCACGGAATCATGGGTCTCCGCGCACGGCGACAACGGAACAGAAGACTGCAAGGGGCTTCGCGGACGAGCCCCGCTGACCGCTCCCACACCGAGCGGCAAATACGGATGTGTGTGCGGTTGCGACACCGGTGTTCCGGTGCCGCGTACCGCCATCTCCACATCGGTCACCGAACGGCAAGCCGTTCCGGTGTCGAGATCGGGCGAGCTGCCCGTCATTCTCCAGATCTTCCGCTGCTGAGAGCTACACCGCCGTAGCCCGGCGGTTCGTCTCGCACCATCTCCGCGCTTTTCACGCTTCTCGCGCAAGCGATCTCAACCGCCAGCGACCGATTCCATCGATCCCACTGACGTAGCGCTATGCCGTGCCCCCGCCTGCCCATGAGCCGGTGACGGGGCGCACTGGAGGCAACCCTCATGCGAAACTCTCTCCTTGACCGTTTCCGTGGTGCCGGAGGCACCTCAGGCTCATCCGGCGCCGGAACATTCCGCGCCGACTTCACCGCTTCTCTCGTCGTCTTCCTCGTCGCCGTGCCCCTGTGCGTGGGGGTGGCGGTGGCCTCGGGTGTTCCGGCCGAGCTCGGCCTGATCACCGGCATCGTCGGCGGGCTGGTCACCGGTTTCCTGCCGGGCAGCAGCCTGCAGGTCTCCGGCCCGGCCGCCGGTCTGACCGTGTTGGTGTACGAGGCCGTGGAGCAATACGGCGTCGCCGCACTCGGCGTTCTCGTCCTGATCTCCGGACTGCTGCAGCTGACCATGGGCGCGCTCGGCCTCGGCCGCTGGTTCCGGGCGATCTCCGTCGCCGTGGTGCAGGGCATGCTCGCGGGCATCGGCCTCGTGCTGATCGCCGGGCAGCTCTACGCGCTCGCCGATGCCAAGGCGCCGACCAGCGGGCTCGACAAGATCTTCGGCATTCCGGAGCTCATCGGGGACGTGGCCGGTTCCGGCGACGCTCTGAAGGCGGTCGCCGTGGGCGTCGGCACCATCGCCGTCCTGGTGCTGTGGCCGCGTTTCCGCAAGGGCGCCAAGGTGCTGCCCGCGCCGCTGGCGGCCGTCGCGCTCGCCACGGCCTCGACCGTGATCTTCGACCTGCCGATCGCGCGGGTCGAGGTCAAGGGTCTGCTGGACGCCATCCAGCCGCCCGGCGGCGGTGAGTTCCAGGCGCTCGCCGAGGTGGGCGTCATCGGCACCGTGCTCGCCTTCACGCTGATCGCCTCGGCCGAGAGCCTGTTCAGCGCCGCGGCCGTGGACCGGCTGCACGACGGTCCGCGCACCAACTACGACAAGGAGCTCATGGCGCAGGGCGCGGGCAACGCGGTGTGCGGTGTCCTCGGCGCCCTGCCGATGACCGCGGTGATCGTGCGGAGCGCGGCCAATGTGCACGCCGGCGCCAAGACGAAGGCGTCACGGGTGCTGCACGGTGTGTGGCTGCTCATCTTCGCGGTGCTCTTCCCGTCGGCCCTGGGCATCATCCCGGTCGCGACGCTCGCCGGTGTGCTGGTGTACTCCGGCTGGAAGCTGATCCCGACCAAGGACCTGGTGCCGCTGTGGCGGACCCACCGCGGTGAGGCGATCATCCTGGTCGTCACCGCCGGCGCGATCGTGATCACCAATATGTTCGAGGGCGTGATCATCGGTCTGCTGATGGCCGTGGCCAAGACGGCCTGGGAGACCTCGCATGTGCATGTCGAGGTCAGCGGGCGCGAGGACGGCGACGGTGCCGGCGACAAGCCCCTGCACGTCCGGGTGCGCGGTCACGCGACCTTCCTGCGGCTGCCCAAGCTGCTGGACGAGCTGGAGGGGCTGCCCCGTGAGCGGGAGGTCGAGCTCGACCTGACCGGGCTGCGCCATGTGGACCACGCCTGTGAGATGGCGCTGGCCACCTGGACCGAGCGGCACAACGCGGTGGTCAAGCGGGACGCCGCCGTGGAGGAGCAGGTCCCGGCGTAACGGCCCGCCCGGGGGACACGCCCCCTTCCGTCAACTGGCCCCCGGCGCCGCCCTCGCGGCTCCGGGGGTCAGTTGCGCTCCGGCCGTGGGTCAGCCGCAGGGCACGGTGACGAAGCCGTCGCTGCCGGTCCGTACATACGCGTCGGACACGTACTGGCCCGGGGCGATGCTGTCCCAGATGTCCGTGGTGCCATACGGTCCGGACACCTTCTCGCCGTGCCGCTGGCAGCGGATGGGGACCCGGGTGTTGTACGGCAGCACCTTGACGACTCTGTGGTTGGTGCCGGGCCCGCTGCGGACGTTCACCTGGTAGCCGGGCGCGGTCGGATAGGTGATCGCTCCGGCGGTGGTCTCGACGTCGGCGGCTTCGGTGGCGTGTGCGGCGTCGGTGGTGGCGACGGTTTCCGCGGTCTCTTCAATGGCCATGACGGCCCCTCCCCCGTTGAACTTCTTTCCGAAGTTGTGCACATGTCGTGTGAAGTGACACGACATGCGGAGGCTAACAAGGCTCGCACGTGTCATCGACTAGGCTCGCCGAGTCGCGAATGCGGCCGAATTCACGGGGGTGGGGCATGCCGCCGGTGCACAGAGCCGGGACGGGCGCGGAAGCGGAGGATCCGGAATACGCCGGGCAGTACCGGCTCGAGGCACGCCTCGGAGCGGGTGGCATGGGCGTGGTCCATCTGGCCCGCTCGCCCTCGGGACGGCGCCTCGCGGTGAAGGTCGTCCATGCCGAGTACGCCGAAGACCCCGAGTTCCGGGCGCGGTTCCGGCAGGAGGTGGCGGCCGCCCGGCGAGTCAGCGGCGCGTTCACGGCGCCCGTGGTGGACGCCGACCCGGAGGGCCGAGGCCCTGGATGGCCACCCTCTACATCCCCGGCCCGACCATCGCCGAACACGTCAAGCGGAGCGGCCCGTTGCCGCCGGACGAGACGGTGCGGCTGGCCGCGGGCTCGCGGAGGCGCTGCGGGACATCCATCGGGTGGGCGTGGTGCACCGCGATCTCAAGCCGAGCAATGTGCTGCTCGCGGCGGACGGCCCGAAGGTCATCGACTTCGGCATCTCGCGGCCGTCCGACAGCGAACTGCGCACCGAGACGGGGCAGTTGATCGGCACTCCGCCGTTCATGGCGCCGGAGCAGTTCCAGCGGCCGCGTGCGGTGGGCCCGGCGGCGGATGTGTTCGCGCTGGGCTCGCTGCTGGTGCACGCGTCCACCGGGCGGGGGCCGTTCGAGTCCGAGAGCCCGTACATCGTGGCGTACCAGGTGGTGCACGACGAGGCGGATCTGGCGGGGGTGCCGGATGAGCTGCTGCCGCTGATCCAGCGGTGTCTGGCCAAGAACCCCGAGGACCGCCCCACGCCCGACGCCCTGATGACGGTCCTGCGCGCCGTCCGCGGCCCCCATCCGCCGGCGCCACGCGGGCCCGTCCCGCTGGTGCCGCAGCAGCGGACGCCGGAGCCGCACTCCCTGCCGGGCGGTCGCGGGGAGCAGGTCGGCGGCGTCACGGATACGCATGTGAAGGCGGGCTCCGAGCCCGCGCGCCGGCTCATGAAGGACACGAAGGCCGAGCCGGAACCGGTGGCGGACGAGCCCGAGTCGGTGCCGGGCGGGCTCGTGGCGGACGGGTCCGTGGCGGACGGGTCCGTGGCGGACGGGTCCGTGGCGTATGGGCCGGTGGCCGACGGGCCGGTGGCGGACAGACCCGTGGCGGGCGAGTCCAGGGCCGACCGGCCGGTGGTGCGGCGCCGGGGGATTCGGCGGTGGGCCCTGTCCGGGCTCGCGGCCCTCGTGCTGCTGGGCGCGGGCGCGCTCGTCGCGCTGCGCCCGTTCGGCGACGCGGACGCGTCCGGCGGGCGGCAGCCGCGGAACAGCGCGGCGACCGCGGAGGCGTGGCGCCCCTGGACCACGGGGCTGGACGTCGGAAAGGCCGCGGGCTCGGGGTGCGGCCCGCGTTCTGCTCGTACGGAGCGGGCGCGCTGTACTGCGCTCGGCGCGGTATCGAGGCCGCCCGGGTCGATCCGGACGACGGCCGGGTGGTCTGGTCCCGGCCGTCCGCGGCGGGGAGCCCGGGCGACGGCGAGGCGATCTCCCCTCCCGTGTTCTCCGGCGGTCTGGTGCGGACGGTCTCCCCGGACGGTAAGCGGCTGCGGGCGCTCGACCCCACGACCCACGACGTCCGCTGGAGCCGCGAGGTGTCCCATTACGACGGCGGGGTCTACGCCTCGGGCGACACCGTGCTGCTGGCCGCGCCGGACGGCACGGTCACGGCGGTGAACGGCGCGACGAACAAAAAGCGTTGGAGCCATCGGCTGCCCGGCCACGCCCGGCCCGCCTTCTCCTCGTACGGCGACGGCCGCACGGCGTACGCCGTGACCACCGCGGACGATGGCGCGCACACGCTGGTCACGGCGGTGGACACGGTGCGTGGTGACACGCGCTGGCGCGCCTCGCTCAGCGGCAACCTGACCCCGGCCGGGAGCGGCCCCGGCGGAGTGCTGCTGCTGACCGAGACGGACACCCAGACCCGTACCACCGCCGTCGTCCGCTACGACCCAAGGCGGCGTACGGCGCGGCGGGTCGCGCTGTCCGCGCCGGTGTCCGCGACCAGTGCCGTCAGCAGCGGCGACCGGGTGTATGTGCTGGGCGCGGACGGCGGGTTGGTGGCCGTCGACACCGGGCGCGAGGGCTCGGCGCAGGCGCGGCTCTGGCGTCTGGAGACCTCGGTGGCCAACGCATCGCCGCTGGTGGTGGCGGACGGACGGCTGTACTTCTCGGCGGCCGACGGACGGTTGCTGGCCGTGGACGCCGAGCGGGGCGAGGTGATCGGCGAGACGCGCCGTTCGCGCGGGGCGCGGCGGGGCGTGGCTTTCTGGATCTGATGCCTGCACCGGTGGTGGCGGGTGGCAAGGTGTTCGCGACTGCCTCGGACGGCACGGTGTTCGCGGTGGACGGGCGGGATCCGGCTGGCTGGTGAGCCACGGCAGGGGCGCCGGCGCGATCCGGGGCTACCGGGGTCCGGCGGGCCACGCGGCGGGGCCGCATATCGGTGCTTTCCCCTACCCGCCCCTTCCCGTACCAAGGGCTCCGCCCCCGGACCCGGCTCCTCAAACGCCGGAGGGGCTGGATACGTTGCCAGGGGGCTCCACCCTGGGCCCCGCTCCTCAAACGCCGGAGGGGCTGAATTGACCCGCTCCTCGAGCGCCGGAGGGGCTGGATTGCGTTGACCGCCGGATCGTGGCTCGTTGGGGGAAGAACAGAAATGGCACTGCGCGCCGGGGACCCGGAGTCCATCGGAGGCTACGCGCTCGAACGGCGGCTCGGCCGCGGCGGGATGGGCACCGTCTATCTGGCCCATTCCCAGTCGGGGCGGCAACTGGCGCTGAAGGTGGTGCATCAGCAGTTCGCCGATGACGACGAGTTCCGGGTGCGGTTCCGGCAGGAGATCGCGGCCGCCCGGCGGGTCAGCGGCGCGTTCACCGCGGCCGTCGTGGACGCCGACCCCCACGCCGTACTGCCGTGGATGGCGACCTCGTACGTCCCCGGCCGCACCCTCGCCGAGCGGGTCGCGGCGAACGGTCCGCTGCGCGGCGCCGAGCTGCGGCGGCTGGCGATCGGGCTGGTGGAGGCGTTGCGGGACATCCATCGGGCGGGTGTGGTGCACCGGGATCTGAAACCGGCCAACATCGTGCTGTCCGAAGAGGGCCCCCGCGTCATCGACTTCGGCATCTCCCGGGCGGCGGACCACCAGACCCTGACCATGACGGGCCGGGTCATGGGCACGCCCCCGTTCATGTCGCCGGAGCAGCTGCGCGATCCGCGGGAGGTCGGACCGGAGTCCGATGTGTTCTCGCTGGCGACGGTGGTGGTGTTCGCGGCGACCGGACAGAGCCCGTTCGACGCGGACAGCCCGTATATGACCGCGTATCACGTGGTGCACGAGCCGCCGGAACTGGACGCGGTGACCGGGCCGTTGCGCGACGCGGTCGCGGACTGCCTCAGCAAGGAGCCGTCCGCACGTCCCGGGCTTGACGAGCTGCTGGAGCGGCTGCGGACGCTGCCCGACGAGGACGCCAACGAGGACGTTACGGACGATCACGGCACAGGTGCCGTCGATTCCGAGGGCGCCGTCGCCGTGCCCACGGAGGTCGGCCGCGCGCCCCGCCGCCCCCGTCTCCCGCGCCGCCGCGCCTTGGTGGCCGCCGGAGTGGCCGCGGGCCTGGTCGCCGCGGTCGCAGGAGGGGTCGTCGTCCTCAAGGCCGGGTCCGGATCCGGCGACCGGCCGGACGCCCGCCCCGCCACCGGCTCATCGCGGGACGCCTCGCTCCCGTCCGGATGGCGCCCCTGGCAGCGCACGCTCACCGAGCCCGGTGACGACGACGTCGTGACCCGCGTCGAAGGCACTCCGCAGACGGTCAACGGGCTGAGCGGCCGGCGCTGTCTCGCCTCGGGCACCGAGCTGTACTGCGGCGGTTCCGGTATCGCGCTCACCCGGCTGGACGCCCGGGGGCGCGTGACCTGGCACCGGCCGACCAAGCCGGACGCGCTGATCGGTGTGGTCGACGGCCTCGTCCTGGGCACCGTCGGACGCTCGGACGGAACGGCCCGGCTGGAGGGCTACCGCACCAGCGACGGTGAGCGGGTCTGGAAGACCGACATCGGCGGCGCCGACCAGGGCGCGGTGTTCCGGCGAGGACGTCAACCCGCCGTGCTCACCCAGAGCTGGGACGAGGAGACCTTCCAGGCCGTGGACGCGCGCACCGGCGACATGCTCTGGTCGCGCCGGGTCGGCCGCGGGCTGACCTGCTCCCCCGATGTGGTGGCCGGACGCCCCCTCGCCGACTGCAGACCGATGGAGGATCGCGCCGCCCCGGACACTCCGAGCCGGCTCTACGCCCTGTCCCCCACCACGGGGGCGCCCCGGCGGATCGGCACGCCGAATGCGGGCGTATCCCTGGCCGAGCGCTCGGGGGACCTTCTCTATCTGGAGCAGGGCGACCACGACAGCTTCGACTACACCGATCTGCTCTTCCTCTCCCCGGACGGCGGACCGGCGCGCCGGGTGAAGCTGCCCGAGGGGCTCTCCGCCCAGCAGACCAGGCCCACTCTGGTGGGCGACACGCTCTACTTCGTCCGGCAGAACGGCGAGGTCACCGCCGTCACCACGGCCGGAAAGCGGCTGTGGAGCGAGGCGACGGAGGTGGAGTGGCTGGGCTCACCGGTCGTGTCCGGACGCCGGAACGCCCTGTATCTGGCCACCGCCGCGGGCCGGGTGGTCGCGCTGGACCGCGAGGACGGCCGGGTGCTGTGGCGGGGCAAGGCGCGTACGGACCCCGGTGGCGTCCCCGCCGAACTGACGCTCAGCGGTGACGCCCTCACCACGGTCTATGGATACGACACCGTGGCGGCGGCCGGGACCGACATCAGCCGCGTCAGCCGAGACGGCTGACGTCGCGGACCGCGCCCTTGTCGGCGCTGGTGGCCATCGCCGCGTAGGCGCGCAGGGCGGTGGACACCTTGCGCTCGCGGTTCTTCGGGGCGTAGACGCCGCCGAGCGCCTCGCGCCGGGCCGCCAACTCCTCCTCGCTCACCAGGAGTTCGATGGTGCGGCCGGGGATGTCGATGCGGATCCGGTCGCCGTCCTGGACCAGGGCGATGGTGCCGCCGGACGCCGCCTCGGGCGAGGCGTGGCCGATGGACAGGCCCGAGGTGCCGCCGGAGAAGCGGCCGTCGGTGACCAGCGCGCAGGCCTTGCCCAGGCCCCGGCCCTTGAGGAAGGAGGTGGGGTAGAGCATCTCCTGCATACCGGGGCCGCCCTTGGGGCCCTCGTAGCGGATGACGACCACGTCGCCCTCCTTGACCTGCTTGCCCAGGATCCGCTCGACGGCCTCCTCCTGGGATTCGCAGACCACGGCGGGGCCCTCGAAGGTCCAGATCGACTCGTCCACGCCCGCGGTCTTCACCACACAGCCGTCGACGGCCAGATTGCCCTTGAGGACGGCGAGCCCGCCGTCCTTGGAGTAGGCGTGCTCCAGGTCGCGGATGCAGCCGCCGGCGGCGTCCGTGTCCAGCGTGTCCCAGCGCTCGGACTGCGAGAAGGCGGTGGCGGAGCGCTTGCAGCCGGGGGCCGCGTGCCACAGCTCGACGGCCTCGGCGGACGGTGAACCGCCGCGCACGTCCCAGGTCTTGAGCCAGTCGGCGAGCGAGGAGCTGTGCACGGAGTGGACGTCCTCGTTCAGCAGCCCGGCGCGGAACAGCTCGCCGAGGATCGCCGGGATGCCACCCGCGCGGTGCACGTCCTCCATGTAGTACGTGCCGCCGGGGCCACGTTCGGCGCGACCTTGGCCAGGCAGGGCACTCGGCGCGAGACCTCGTTGATGTCGTTGAGGTCGTAGTCGAGACCGGCCTCCTGGGCGGCGGCCAGCAGATGCAGGATCGTGTTGGTCGAGCCGCCCATGGCGATGTCGAGCGCCATGGCGTTGTCGAAGGCGGCGCGGGTGCCGATGGAGCGCGGCAGAACGGTCTCGTCGTCCTGCTCGTAGTGGCGCTTGGTGATGTCCACGACCGTACGGCCGGCGGTCTCGTAGAGCGCCCGGCGGGCGGTGTGGGTGGCCAGCACCGAGCCGTTGCCCGGCAGGGAGAGGCCGATCGCCTCGGTCAGGCAGTTCATCGAGTTGGCGGTGAACATGCCGGAACAGGAGCCGCAGGTCGGGCAGGCGTTGTTCTCGATACGGAGGATGTCCTCGTCCGAGACGTTCTCGTTGACCGCGTCCGAGATCGCGTTGATCAGGTCCAGCTTGCGGACGGTGCCGTCGACGAGCGTGGCCCGGCCCGCCTCCATGGGGCCGCCGGAGACGAAGACGGTCGGGATGTTGAGCCGCATCGCGGCCATCAGCATCCCGGGCGTGATCTTGTCGCAGTTGGAGATGCAGATCAGCGCGTCGGCGCAGTGCGCCTCGACCATGTACTCCACGGAGTCGGCGATCAGGTCGCGGGAGGGGAGGCTGTAGAGCATCCCGCCGTGGCCCATGGCGATGCCGTCGTCCACCGCGATCGTGTTGAACTCGCGCGGAATGCCACCCGCCGCGTGGATCGCCTCACTAACGATCCGGCCGACCGGCTGGAGGTGGGTGTGACCGGGCACGAACTCGGTGAAGCTGTTGGCCACGGCGATGATCGGCTTGCCGAAGTCCTCGCGCGCTACGCCGGACGCCTGCATAAGGGCGCGGGCGCCCGCCATGTTGCGGCCATGGGTGACGGTGCGAGACCTCAGCTCGGGCACGTGCTCGGCTCCCTCGTGATACGGCCGTCCGGCGAATGGGACGCCCGGCAATGCGGATCGGAGTCTTCTGAGCCTACGCCTGTGTCCATGGATCCGGATGGTCCGTCCGGATCCAGAGACGGTGGGGTCACTGTGTGGAAGGACCCGGTCAGCTCTCGGTCAGCGCCGGGCGGTCAGGGCCGGCCCGTCCGCGATCAGCTCTCGGTCAGATAGCGCTGCAGGGTGGGCCCCACCATGGCCACGATGTCATCGACCTCCGCCGAGGCCATCGGCTCCATCCGGATCACATAGCGCAGCATCGCGATCCCGATCAGGTGCCCGGCCGCGAGCTGGGCCCGGAACTCGGGTTCGGGACGTCCAGCTCACCCGCCATCCGCAGCAGCACCCGGCGCTCGATCATGCCGCGCAGCACCACGGCGGCGGTCTCGTTGGTCAGCGCCGAGCGCATCACGGCGAGCAGCGGCAGCCGGCTGACCGGGTTCTCCCAGATGCCGAACATGAAGCGGGCCATCCGCTCGCCCGCGCCCTCCCGGCTGCCGTGCACCGCGTCCGGGGCGGCCATGGCGGGCGCGAAGATCAGCTCGATGGCCGCCTCGAAGACCTGCTCCTTGGTGCCGAAGTAGTGGTGGACCAGCGCCGGGTCCACCTCCGCGGCCTTGGCGATGCCGCGGATCGAGGTCTTGTCGTAGCCGCGCTCGGCGAACTCGTTGCGCGCCGCGGCCAGGATCCGGTCGCGGGCGCCGGGGCCGTCGGAGGCGCTCGTACGGGCCGGGCGGCCACGCTTGCGCGGGCCCGTGGCGGGCCCGGATGAGGCGGGGGTCACGACCCGGGCACCACCCTGCTGGGCGGATTGGCCGAGGTCGGCGAGGCGAGATGCAGCCGGGTGAAGGCCAGGGCCTCCGCCAAGTCGGCCTCGCGCTCGGCGGTGGACATGGCCCGCCGGGTGTTGACCTCGACGACCACATTGCCGTCGAAGCCGGTGGCCGCGAGCCGTTCCAGCAGTTCGGCACAGGGCTGGGTGCCGCGCCCCGGCACCAGATGCTCGTCCTTGTTGGAGCCCTGGCCGTCGGCGAGGTGGAGATGGGCCAGCCGGTCGCCCATGCGGTCCACCATCTCCATCGCGTCCGTACGGGCGGTGGCGGTGTGCGACAGATCGATCGTGAAGTGGCGGTAGTCGTGCTGGGTGACGTCCCAGTCCGGGGCGTACGCGAGCATCTCTCGATCGCGATAGCGCCACGGGTACATGTTCTCGACCGCGAACCGCACATCGGTCTCATCGGCCATCCGCCAGACTCCGCTGACGAACTCGCGGGCGTAGGACCGCTGCCATCGAAACGGCGGGTGGACCACGACGGTGGACGCGTCGAGCTTCTCGGCCGCCGCTCTCGCCCGCTGCAGCTTGACCCAGGGGTCGGTCGACCAGACCCGCTGGGTGATCAGCAGACAGGGAGCATGTACAGCGAGGATCGGCACCTGGTGGTAGTCCGAGAGCCGACGCAGCGCCTCGATGTCCTGGCTGACCGGATCGGTCCACACCATGACCTCGACGCCGTCGTAGCCCAGGCGTGCCGCGATCTCGAAGGCCGTCGCCGTCGACTCCGGATAGACCGAGGCTGTGGACAGCGCGACCTTCGCATCCGGGATGCGCACCACTGGCTCTGTCACGAGGGACAGCGTACGGCGGCTGCTCTCCGCAGCCGAACCGCGGCGGCGCTTGCGGCTGAACCACCGCCGCTTTCCGGCCCGGCCGTCTCCGCTCCCCGGCCCGGCCACCAGGACTTTCCGGCCCGGCCGCCGCCGCTTTCCGGCCCGGTCACCGGGGCTTCCCGGCCCGCCCATCGGGGCTTCCCGGCCCGGCCGCCTGCTTTCCGACCCCGCCGCCGTCGCTTTCCAGCCCAGCCGCCGGGGCTTTCCAGCCCAGCCGCCTGCTTTCCGGCCCGGCCGCCGGGGCTTTCCGACCGGGGCCACCGTCACTCCCCGCCCCGGTGACGCTGCGTGGTCACGTTGGCAGGTGGTCCAGGCGGCGCAGGATGACGCCCTCGCGCAGCGCCCACGGGCAGATCTCCAGCTGCTCCACGCTGAACAGATCCAGCGCGGCCTCCGCCACCAGCGCCCCGGCCGGAAGCTGTCCGGCCCGGCCCTCGGAGACGCCGGGCAGATCGGCCCGTTCCTCGGTGGTCATGGCAGCCAGTTTCGGCACCCATTCCGCCAGCGCCCGGCGGGTGAGGCGGCGCTCCACGTACGGCCCCTCGGCGGAGCGCGCGGCGCCGGTGATCCTGGCCAGCTGCTTGAACGTCTTGGAGGTGGCCACCACATGGTCCGGCGCCCCATGACGGCTGAAATCGCCGACGTTTCGGGCGATCTCGGCCCGCACATGGCGCCGCAGGGCCCGTACCTCCGCCGGGTCGGGCGGGTCGCCGAGCAGCCACGAACCGGTCAGCCGGCCGGCCCCAACGGCAGCGAGACCGCCGCGTCGGGCTCCTCGTCCATGCCGTACGCGATCTCCAGCGAACCGCCGCCGATGTCCAGGACCAGCAGCTTCCCCGCGGACCAGCCGAACCAGCGGCGGGCGGCCAGAAAGGTGAGCCGCGCCTCGTCCGCGCCGCTGAGCACTTGGAGCCGCACGCCAGTCGCCTCGGTGACCCGGGCCAGGACCTCATCGGCGTTGGACGCCTCGCGGACGGCGGAGGTCGCGAACGGCAGGACGTCCTCGACGCCCTTGTCCTCGGCCGCCTCCAGCGCCTCCTTGACCACCGCGATCAGGCGGTCGACGCCTTCGGGGCCTATGGCCCCGGCGCCGTCGAGGAGTTCGGCCAGCCGCAGCTCGGCCTTGTGCGAGTGCGCGGGCAGCGGGCGCGCGCCGGGGTGGGCGTCCATCACAAGCAGATGAACCGTATTCGAACCCACGTCGAGGACACCGAGTCTCATGGCGTGAACGCTACTGCTCCCCCTCAGTGTCATGCACAGGTCCCCCACCGATCGCATGCGATCGCGCGCCCGGGCGGCAGATCGGTCGCCGATCGGCGGCCGATCCCGGGCCCGCGCCGCGCCGCCGGGCCGTGCGCGGTCCCCACCTCCGGCTTTTGGCCGAGGGGCCTACCCTTGCACCGTGGCAAAGACGAAAAAGGCGAAGCAGGACAAAGGCCGGAAGACCGACCTGGAGTGGGCGGCCGAGGCGCCGATGCCGTCCGGGGCCGAGGATGCCGGGGCCGCCGAGGACGAGGTCGGTCTGGACTTCGCCCGCGCATGGGTCGAATTCCCCGATCCGGCCGACGACGAGCAGTTCTTCCGATGCGATCTGACTTGGCTGACCTCCCGGTGGACCTGCATCTTCGGCCAGGGCTGCCAGGGCATCCAGGCGGGGCGGGCCAGCGATGGCTGCTGCACGCTGGGCGCGCACTTCTCCGACGAGGAGGACGAGGAGCGGGTCGGCCGCCATATGGCTCGGCTGACCCCCGAGATCTGGCAGTTCCACGATGTGGGGCACGCCTCGGGGTGGGTGCAGGAGGACGACGACGGCGAGCGGCAGACCCGGCGCCACAAGGGCTCGTGCATCTTCCAGAACCGGCCGGGCTTCGCGGGCGGCGCGGGCTGCGCCCTGCACATCCTGGCGCTGCGGGAGGGGCGCGAGCCGCTGGAGACCAAGCCGGACGTGTGCTGGCAGCTGCCGGTGCGCCGGTCCTACGACTGGATCGACCGGCCGGACGACACCCGGGTGCTGCGGGTCACCATCGCCGAGTACGACCGGCGCGGCTGGGGGCCGGGCGGCCACGATCTGCACTGGTGGTGCACGTCGGCCACGTCGGCGCACGGGGCCGGGGAGCCGGTGTTCCGGTCGTACCGGCCGGAGCTCACGGAGCTGATGGGCAAGGCCGGATACGACCGGCTGGCCGAGCTGTGCGAGCAGCGCCTGGCGTCGTCGCTGCCGCTGGTGGCTCCGCATCCGGCGGATCCGGCGGGCTGACGCGGGCGATCCGGCCGATCCGGCCCACCAGTTGCCGTGTCCGGAGCCGCCGGTCCAGGTGACCGGTCCGCCGCTCGGCACGTCCGCGGCCGTCAGTCGACCTGGCCGGCCCGCCGGTCGACGCCTCCGGGGCCGTCGTCGGTTGATGTGGCCGGGTTTTGTGTCAGCGCCTCGCGGCGGCCGGGCCGGAGGGGGTGGGGGACGGGTCGGTCGGGGTTGGGGTCGGGTTGCCGGAGGGGCCGGTGGGGGTGGGGGTGGGCTCGGGGGAGGCGCCGCGGCCCTCGATCAGCACCACCGCGCCCGCCGGGTCCACCGAGACCCGTGCGCTCCAGTGACCGGCCGGCTCCCGGCCGTGGTCCACCGAGACCGTGATGGTCGTGGAGTCGCCGGGCCGCAGCACCCCGCCCGTGTGGTTCAGCTGGAGCCAGGACGCCCCGGCGGAGGCCGACCAGTGCACCGGTGAGCCGCCGGAGGCGGTGAGGGTGATGACCGTCACCTCGCCCTCGGGGTGTGCCGTGACCGTGAGCCGCCCCGGGCCGGGGGCCGGTCGGGACGGTCCTGAGCCGTCGCCGGGGCGGCCGCCGCCGGCCGGAGAGCCATCCGGGCGGGACGCTTCGCCGCCCTTGTGCCCCGGCCGCTCCACCGCGCCGTCCACGCCGATGACCTCGACCGACACATCCGACGCCCCGCGGCCCCCTTGGCGCTCCGCGGTCCGGAGCCGATCTGGGTGCCGGAACGGTCCTGCGCGCTGCCGCCGCGCTCGTACGAGCGACGGGCGGGCCGGTCCTGACCGGCCGGGGCCTGGTCCGTGCCGTCCGCCTCGGCGACGGCCACCGAGTCCGTATCGCGCTCGTCACCGGCGAGCGGGGCGCCCCGGTAGGCGGCCCACAGCGCCAGCACCGGGGCCGCGACGACCGTCGCCACCACCGTCGTCGTCAGCGCCCGGCTGCGCATCCGGCTGCGGCGGGCGGCCCGGTCCTGGGGCTCCAGCGGGAAGCCGCGCCGGTCGAACCGCGGCCCGGCGCCCGCGCGGGCGGGGCGTCCGCTGAGCGCGCTCAGCAGCGCGGCGTGCACGGCGGCGCGGGGGGCCTCCACCACTGGCAGCGCGGCGGGCGCGGCCGCCGTACCGGGCCAGGGTCCGTCGGCCGTGGCGCGCTCGGCCATCCGGCGGCACTCGCGGCAGTCGTCCACATGGCGCACCAGCTCGCGGCGAAGGGCCGCGGAGAGCAGCACTTGGGTGTCGCCCGCGAGCCGCGCGACGACCGGGCAGTGGCCCAGCTCGACGACGGCGAGGGCGGCACGCGTGCGCTCCACCTCGCAGGCGGCGCTGGAGAGCAGGGCGCGGGTCTCCTCCTGGTCCTTGCCGAGCACGGCCGCCACCTCGGAGGGGCCCAGCCGATGGCGCACCGCGAGCTCGAGCGCCTCGCGCTGCTCGGCGGTGGTCCCGGCGGCCTCCGGCCAGGCCAGCGCGGCCAGTTCGCGACGGCGCTGGGCGGCGATGGGCTCGGGCAGCTCGGCCCCGGCGTCGTCGCCCGGGGTGTCCGTCCCCGTACGGCCGCGGCGCTCGGCCAGCTTGCGCAGACAGGCCCAGCGGGCGACCGCGTAGAGCCAGGGGCGGGACAGCTCGCCCTCCGCGGTGACCCGGCCCCGCCCCCGGCCGGGGCGGCGCTCGGCCACCGCCAGCACATCGCCCACCGCGACGGCGGCCGCGTCGTGCTCGCACAGCGCCGACAGGCAGTAGGTGAACAGGCCGTCGAGATACGGCTCATAGCGTTCGGGCGGGCGCTGGGGGCGGGTGGTCGTGGAGCGGGGCGCACGGCGCCGCACCCGCTGTGCGCCGGTGGTCTGTGTCGAGTGCTCGGACCTGCTGCTCATCACCCGGCGACGGTAGGCGGATGATGCAGACTTCCTCGCGCCACTTGCACTGTTTTAACCCTTACGGGTGACCATCTCCCTCATAAGGGGACAGGTGTCCCCCTCCGGTGGCCGTAACCTGCTATGCGCCCGGCGCCCTCCGGCAACGCTGACGAGGGGCCGGTGCGGGGGCCGGGGAAGGGCCGGCGCGGGGGCCGGGGAAGGGCCGGCGCGGGGCCGGGGGAAGGGCCGGCGCGGGGCCGGGGAAGGGGCCGATAAGGGGGCCCGTGAAGGGCCCTTCACCGCCGCCGTTCGGCTCTGTCGGTGGCCGACGCTAGCGTTACGGCATGGCTGCCCGTAGCTCCTCCCGTTCATCCGCCAAGGACCGCCCCTCCTACCGCTGTACGGAGTGCGGCTGGACCACCGCCAAGTGGCTCGGCCGCTGCCCCGAGTGCCAGGCGTGGGGCACGGTCGAGGAGTACGGCACGCCCGCGGTGCGCACCACCGCGCCCGGCCGGGTCACCTCGGCCGCCCTGCCCATCGGCCAGGTCGACGGCCGTCAGGCCACCGCGCGGGGCACGGGCGTGGACGAGCTGGACCGGGTGCTCGGCGGCGGGCTGGTCCCGGGCGCGGTCGTGCTGCTCGCCGGGGAGCCCGGGGTCGGCAAGTCCACGCTGCTGTTGGACGTGGCGGCCAAGGCCGCCTCCGAGGAGCACCGCACGCTCTACATCACCGGTGAGGAGTCGGCGAGTCAGGTGCGGCTGCGCGCCGACCGCATCGGCGCGCTGAGCGAGCATCTCTATCTCGCCGCCGAGACCGACCTCTCCGCGGTCCTCGGCCATCTCGACTCGGTCAAGCCCTCGCTGCTCGTCCTGGACTCGGTGCAGACCGTCGCCTCGCCCGAGATCGACGGCGCGCCGGGCGGGATGGCGCAGGTGCGCGAAGTGGCCGGGGCGCTCATCCGCGCGTCCAAGGAGCGCGGTATGTCCACGCTGCTGGTGGGCCACGTCACCAAGGACGGCGCCATCGCGGGTCCCCGGCTGCTGGAGCATCTGGTCGATGTCGTCCTGCAGTTCGAGGGCGACCGGCACGCCCGGCTGCGGCTGGTCCGCGGGGTGAAGAACCGCTACGGGGCGACGGACGAGGTCGGCTGCTTCGAGCTGCACGACGAGGGCATCACCGGGCTCGCCGACCCCTCCGGGCTGTTCCTCACCCGCCGCGACGAGCCGGTGCCCGGCACGTGTCTGACGGTCACCCTGGAGGGCCGCCGGCCGCTGGTGGCCGAGGTGCAGGCGCTCACCGTCGACTCCCAGATCCCCTCCCCGCGCCGCACCACCTCCGGTCTGGAGACCTCCCGGGTCTCGATGATGCTGGCCGTTCTGGAGCAGCGCGGCCGGATCAGCGCGCTGGGCAAGCGGGATATCTACAGCGCCACGGTGGGCGGGGTGAAGCTGTCCGAGCCGGCCGCCGACCTCGCCGTGGCGCTCGCGCTGGCCAGCGCCGCCAGTGACACCCCGCTGCCCAAGAACCTGGTGGCGATCGGCGAGGTGGGTCTCGCGGGCGAGGTCCGGCGGGTCACCGGAGTGCAGCGGCGGCTGGCGGAGGCGGCCCGGCTCGGCTTCACCCACGCCCTGGTGCCGACCGACCCGGGCCGGATCCCGGACGGAATGCGGGTGCTGGAGGTGGCGGACATCGGGGACGCGCTGCGGGTGCTGCCGCGGCGCCGGGAGCGGGGCGAAAAGGCGCGGGCGGACGCGGAGGACCGCGGCTGAGACGCGGAGGACCGCGGCAAAGGTGACGGGCCGTGGGCGCGGTGTGTGCTGGTGAGGGCGTACGCAAGGGGGCCGTGAACCGGGTGGTGCGCGGCACAGGGGGAGCAGCACTCCGTTTCACACCTACGGGCGTACGCCGGGAGACCCCACGGGAGGCCGGTGGCCGCCGGTAGACTTTGCCCTGGTCTCGCCCATACGTGGCCTCGCACACCGGCATGGCAGGGCGACTGGCGGCACCGACAGACCTTGCGACGGAGGAGTGCAGTGGCAGCAGGCGACCGGGCAACGGCACCCGGCAAGGCCGACGGTCTGATGCGTGCCTCCCTGAGCGCGGTCGCGCCCGGCACGGCGTTGCGCGACGGCCTCGAGCGCGTCCTCCGGGGAAACACCGGCGGGCTGATCGTGCTCGGCACCGACAAGACCGTCGAGTCGCTGTGCACCGGCGGCTTCGTGATCGACGTCGAGTTCACCGCGACCCGGCTGCGCGAGCTGTGCAAGCTGGACGGCGCGCTGGTCCTCGACAAGGACATCACCAAGATCGTGCGGGCGGGGGTGCAGCTGGTTCCGGACGCGGCGATCGCCACCGAGGAGACCGGCACCCGGCACCGCACCGCGCAGCGCGTCTCCATCCAGACCGGGTTCCCGGTGGTCTCCGTCAGCCAGTCGATGCGGCTGATCGCGCTGTATGTGGACGGCCAGCGGCGGGTCCTGGAGGACTCGGCGGCGATCCTCTCCCGTGCCAACCAGGCGCTGGCCACCCTGGAGCGGTACAAGCTCCGCCTCGACGAGGTCGCGGGCACGCTCTCGGCCCTGGAGATCGAGGACCTGGTCACCGTCCGGGATGTGAGCGCGGTCGCACAGCGGCTGGAGATGGTCCGCCGCATCGCCACCGAGATCGCGGAGTACGTGGTCGAGCTGGGCACGGACGGCCGGCTGCTCTCCCTCCAGCTGGACGAGCTGATCGCGGGCGTGGAGCCCGAGCGTGAGCTGGTGGTGCGTGACTACGTCCCCGAGCCGACCGCCAAGCGCACCCGTACGGTGGCCGACGCGCTCGCCGAGCTGGACCGGCTGACCCACACCGAGCTGCTCGAACTGCCCATCGTGGCCCGGGCGCTGGGGTACACCGGCTCGCCCGAGACCCTCGACTCGGCGGTCTCGCCGCGCGGTTTCCGGCTGCTGGCCAAGGTGCCGCGGCTTCCGGGCGCCATCATCGAGCGGCTGGTGGAGCATTTCGGGGGCCTGCAGAAGCTGTTGGCGGCGAGCGTGGACGATCTGCAGATGGTCGACGGCGTGGGCGAGGCCCGGGCGCGCTCGGTCCGCGAGGGCCTGTCACGGCTGGCCGAGTCGTCCATCCTGGAGCGGTACGTCTAGTGCCGCATCAGGCAACGTTCGCCCTGTTCACGACCTTGCGGAGGCGGTCGTCGGCGGCGTGCTTGTTGCGCCAGATGATGTAGCGGCGGATCACGCTTCCCTGTTCTTTGTGGCTGGCATGGTCGGTGCCGTCGAGGGCGAAATAGCGCAGGGCGGTGAACTGCGCCTCGATCCGGTTGAGCCATGAGCTGTTGGCCGGGGTGTAGGCGATTTCCACATTGTTCGCCGCGGCCCACGTCCCGACCCGCTGGCACCGCTTCGTCGTCAGGTGCGGTGAGTAGTTGTCGCAGACAAAGGCGATGCGCACGTTCGCCGGGTGCAGCGAGCGCAGGTAGCGGCAGAACTCCAGGAACTTCGACCTGTTCTTGGTCTTCTTGATGTGCCCGTAGAGCTGGTCTTTGGCCAGGTCGTAGGCGGCTAACAGATGCCGGACCCCGTGCGGGCGGGTGTAGGTCGCCCGTCGGCGGGGCCTCGGTTCCCGGGCGGGGTCCTTATGGCGGCCGCCGCGTTCTGCATTGAAACGAGACTGGCATCCCCGCTCGGGCGTTGACGGCTTCCACGACTGGACGGTGGCGTCGGACCGCCGCTTTGCAAGGATGCGCCGGTTCCCGCCCGGAGCCTGCCGGGTGGTCAGCCCAGTGCGGGGCGTGTCCGGCGTGCGGTGTGTGCGGGCCGCCCGACTGCGGCGTACCAGACCAGGGCCGCACATATGAAGGCCGTCGCCGCGGAGACCAGTGACCTTGTGAGGGTGTCGTTCCGTGCGCCGGAAACGAGGGCGACGGCCAGTGCCAGCGTCAGGGTGATGACGGGCAGCGCACGGGGGCTCCGCGTGGCGCCTGGCACGGCGGCTGGCGGCAGCAGCCAGGTTGCGAGGCCGTAACAGGCACAGGCCAACAGTGTGGCTCCCAGCACTTCGCTGGGCCGGTGGCCGCCCATGGTCGCGCTGGCGGCGGCGATGCAGGCGAGCCACAGCACACCGGCCGTGGCGACGTAGGGGCGGATGCGGGGGGAAACCACGAGGACGGCGGCGAGGGTCAGCGCGGCGGGGATGGCCGTGTGCCCGCTGGGAAAACCCTGATCAAGGAGATTCTCGCGCGCGCCCACCAGATCAGGGCGGGGCATGGCCGATTTGAACACCTCCTTGCTTCCGGTCGTGAGAATGACGATCCCGAGCGCCGCGCACCCCTGCCGCCAGCACCGCCGCACCAGGGTGAGGACCACGATGACGGCCAGGCCCGCCATCAGGGTGGGCTTGGCGCTCAATTCCATCGGGGGTAGGGGCGTCGAGCCGTATTCCGATCCTGACAGGGGGTAGATCCATGCTTCTTCGCTGCCTTGTTTACCGAGATCAAACAGTGCGTTCTCGGCTCGTTGCCCCCACGGGGTGCAGATGGCGAGCAGGTAGACCGTCAGGAACCCCAGGGCGTACAGCAGAGCCGGCATCCACGGCCGTGTCGTACGCGACGGGCTGGGGTCGTCGGGGCCTCGGGGCCTGCCTTGAGGCCCCCGGACGGTGCGCGGGCAGGGACGGAGAATCGTGCTGTGTCATCGCTCTGTTTCTTCCGTTGGGGGGAGTACGGTCACGCACGTCTTGCGGCACGACGTGGGCCGCCGGGCTCGGTCGGCCCACCGGGGGTCCGCTCCTATTGGGCGAGTGCCTGCCCCTGTCGGCGCTGGGCGGTGATCGCCAGGACCGGGAGGGGGGCGATCAGGAGGACGAGGACGACCAGGTTCGGCAGGGACTGCATGAACCCCTGCGGCTGGATCACGATCGCCTGCGTGCGGATGAACGCGACCGCCGCGACGGGGATCAGCCACCGGTAATCCCCGGTGGAGGCCGTCGCCACCCACGCGGCGATCAGCGCGGCGACTTCGAGGGCGAACAGGCCGCGTTGGAAGGTTGGACTGACGGAGATGATGTGCAGGCCCCCGGCCACGTACATGGCGAGCACGACGGGCACCAGCCAGCGGTACGAGCGGCGCCGCAGACGGCTGGGACGGCAGGCCGTCAGCACAGCGCACGCGGTGCACAGTGTCCCCGACAGGACCAGGTCATGGGCGGTTATCGGGGTGCCAAGACCGTAGTAGCCCAGGCCCGCCTTGCCCTCGTCGCCGAAGAGGGTGCGGCCGTGGGACGTGGCGCCGGCCCAGATCATGGCTGCCGCGGCCGGCAGCGCGATCCACGGTCTGCCACGCAGCAGAGCGATCAGGCAGCCCAGCGGGAGCAGTCCGTAGGGCAGCAGCCGTATCCGCGTGGGACCTCCGGCCCACGGGTACCAGCCGGAGAAGTGGAAGGCGATGGCGTGCTGGCCGGGGTCGATGTGCAGTGCCCAGTGCCACACATCCTGCAAGTACGGAACCAGCGCCAGCGCGGCGAGGGCCAGGGCGGCCAGGTGGATGCCGTCCAGCCACCACGGCCGGACCGTGTCGTCGACGACGGCACGGGCGCGGGCCTGCACCCCGGCACACGCCAAAGCGGCAACTTCCCGCGGCGGGGGCCAGGAGCGGCCGGGATACGCCTCGGCCAGGCAAGCCAGCAACTCCTCTCCATGCCGGGAACGGTAGGGCTCGGGATAGGCCGCAAGCAGCAGACGGTTCATGCCGGGGCCGCTCCGGCATCCCGTGAACGGCCGATGACGACGGCCGCCGCCTGCTGCATCCGCAGGGCCTCCCGGCTGAGCATCGCGGTGCCGTCCTCGGTGAGCTTGTAGTAGCGCCGCGCCCGCCCGTCCACGATCTCCTCATGGTCGGCGGCCACCAGTCCGGCCCGCTCCATCCGCTCCAGCGCGCCGTAGAGGGTGCCGACAGCGATCCGGAGCCGCCCGTCGGTGGCCTGCTCGGCCGCCTTGATGATGCCGTAACCGTGCAACGGCCCGTCCATGAGCGCGGCAAGGATGAAGTACTGCGGTTCCGTCAAGGACGGGTTCTGTCTTGTCACGCGTCGACTATATATCGGGCTACGAAATATATCTGTCAACTCTGGGCCGTCACCGGCGGCGCCTCCACGCCCGAGGCGAGAGTCGCCCTCTCCCGAGCGGCGGGCGGGCGGGTGGTCTCCTCGACGCACCTGCGTGGCGTCGGCGGATCGAAGGCCCAGGTCGAACACCTCTACGCGATCGCCGACGGTGAGGTCATACCCGAGGAAGGCGAGCCCGAAGTCGTCCTATGCCAGGACGACTTCGGCCCGCTCAACCTCCAGCCCCACCCCCGGCCGGCAATGGACCGAACGCGGCGGCAGCCATAAGGACCCCGCCCGGGAACCGAGGCCCCGCCGCCGGGCCACTTACACCCGCCCGCACGGCGTCCGCCATCTGTTCGCCGCCTACGACCTGGCCAAAGACCAGCTCTACGGCAACATCAAGCCGAAGGAGAAGCGGACCAGGTTCTGGAGTTCTGCCGTTACCTGCACAGCCTCTACCCGCCCGAGATCCGCATCGCGCTCGTGCTCGTGCTCGCGCTCGACAACTTGAGCAGGGCAGCATGATCCGTCGCTACATCATCTGGCGAAACAAGCACTGCGCCGGCGAACGCCTCCACGAGGTCGTGAACAGGGCGGACGTTGCCTGATGCGGCACTAGGGTCTGTCGTTTGGGCCTTGGCGCCTGCGGCGGGCTGCTCCCCGCCCCGCCCCGCCCCGCCCCTTCCCGAAACCGGGGCCGGCCCCGGGCCCCCGCCGGGCCCCCGGCCCCGGACCCCGCCCCTCAAACGCCGGAGGGCTGGATGTGGGCGGGGCGCCGTCCGCGTAACGGCGCCCCCGAAAGCCGCTGGCCGGCCCTTGCGCTGGTCAGTCCTTCTCGAGGACGAACGACACCTTGGCCGTGCCGAGGCCGTCCACCTTCACCTCGACCAGATAGGTGCCGGGCTTGGCCGACGCGCTGCCCGACGGGGTGGCGCAGTGCTCGGCGCTGCGCTTGCGGTCCCACTCCACGGTGCGCTTGGTCTCGCCGGAGCCCTCCACCTCGACCAGCGCGCTGGCGCTGCCCTCCGGGCAGTCGCCGGAGGCCCAGATGTGGGCGTTCTTGGCGTCCGTGATGGTCAGCGAGGCCGCCGACCGGCCGAAGTCGACCTTGCAGGAGCTCGACTTGGTGTTCTTCACAACGATCTCGAAGGTGGGCTTCTCCCCGGCGCCCAGGTGTTCTTGACCTTGGAGTCCTTGACGCTGCGCACCGTCAACTCCGCGTCACCGGGGCGGCAGTCCGGCAGGCTCGACCCGGCGGGCAGACCCGGTCCGGTCCCGGTGCCGATGCCACCGCCACCCGCGCCACCACCCGAGGAGCCGCCGGAGCCGCTGCCGCCGCCCGCGCCACCGCCGCTCGCGCCGGTCCCGCCGTCGTCCGAACCGCCACCGCTGCCGCCGGAGTCGCCGGAGCCCGAGCCGCCGTTGTCCGACTCGTCGCGCCCGCCCGGCCGTTCGCTGTTCACCGGCCCGGATGAGGAGGGCCCCGGGGTGATCGTGCTCGCGGGGCCCCCGCCGCCCGATCCCTTGCCCTCGTCACTTCCGCCACCGCCCGAACCACCCCAGCCGAAGGCCCAGATGACCAGGAGCACGATGACGACGAGCAGGGCCAGCCCAACGATCCTCCGCCGCCAGTAAATGGAGGAGGGAAGCGGCCCGATCGGATTGCGCAGAGATCCCACGCGGAAACTCTACGAGAGATCGGGAGCTCTACCGGCCAATAACCCCCGCCCCGTTCCCTTCTTTTCTCATGATCCGACCGGATCCCGCACATGAGACCGCCATAAGTCCGCCACCAGGCCGCCACGAGTCGCCCCAAGACACCCCCCCGGACGCCCCCGAGTCGCCCTGCGGCCACCCTGAGGGGCAGGGATACCGCACCCGGGCGCGGCAAGCGGCCATCCGTTCCCGCACGGACGCCCGTATTGCACGATTTGGCAACGACTGGCGCGGCTCGACCCGAACGCCCGCGCCCAGCGCACCCGCAAACCGTCCCGTCGTGCCAGGATCGAGAACGATGACTGCCATTTCCGCTTCCGCCGCCCCGGCCGCCGCATCCCCCGACCCCGACGGAGCCGTCCTGCACCGGCCCGTCATCGACTGGTTCGACGCGCATGCGCGCGACCTCCCCTGGCGTCGCCCCGAGGCCGGTGCCTGGGGCGTGATGGTGAGCGAGTTCATGCTCCAGCAGACCCCGGTGAACCGGGTGCTGCCGGTGTACGAGCAGTGGCTCGCCCGCTGGCCGCGCCCGGCCGACCTGGCCGCGGAACCGCCCGGTGAGGCGGTCCGCGCCTGGGGCCGGCTCGGCTATCCGCGCCGGGCGCTGCGGCTGCACGGCGCCGCGGCCGCCATAAGGGAGCGGCACGGCGGTGACGTACCGCGCGACCACGCTCAGTTGCTGGCGCTGCCGGGGGTGGGTGAGTACACGGCGGCGGCCGTGGCCTCGTTCGCGTACGGCCAGCGCCATCCGGTCCTGGACACCAATGTCCGCCGGGTGTTCGCGCGCGCGGTCGGCGGTGCGCAGTACCCGCCGAACGCCACCACCGCCGCCGAGCGCAAGCTGGCCCGCACCCTGCTCCCCGACGACGAGCCGACCGCGGCGCGCTGGGCGGCCGCCACGATGGAGCTGGGCGCGCTGGTCTGCACGGCCCGCGCCCCCGACTGCGCCCGCTGCCCGATCGCCGCGCTCTGCGCCTGGCGCCAGGCCGGTTCCCCGGAGCACGACGGACCGCCGCGGCGCGGCCAGACCTACGCCGGTACGGACCGTCAGGTGCGGGGCAAGCTGCTCGCGGTGTTGCGGGGGACGGTGACACCCGTACCGCAGGCGACGCTGGACCAGGTGTGGGACGAGCCGGTGCAGCGGGCCCGCGCGCTCGACGGGCTGGTCTCCGACGGGCTGGTGGAACCGCTCTCGGGCGGCCTCTACCGCCTGCCGCTGACCTGAGAAGCGACTGCCGCCGACCTGAGAAAATTCCTCGTCACGGCCCTGTCTGTGACAGACCTGTGACACGCCCAGGACCCGGTTCTGACACTCGGTCGAACCGGGTTCCGTTGTTACACAACCTATGGGTAGCTGTGCATTCACCGAGGCCCGGATGCGCATCGCGCCGCAACAGCGCCTCCGTAGCGTCCTTCTCGCGCCGACCGACAGGGCGGCACATCAACGGCGGGGAATCAGCGGGATGGAGGCTGCATCATGGGCAGCAATGTTCTGGACTTTGAGGAGTACGTGCGGAATCGGCAGGACGCGCTGCTGCGCAGCGCCCGTCGGCTGATTCCGGACCCGGTCGAGGCACAGGATCTGCTCCAGACCGCCTTGGTGCGCACCTACGGTCGCTGGGACGGCATAGCCGACAAATCGCTCGCCGATGCCTATCTCCGGCGCGTGATGATCAACACCCGTACCGAGTGGTGGCGCGCCCGCAAGCTGGACGAGGTGCCCACCGAGCAGCTTCCCGAGGCGAGTGTCGACGACAGCACCGAGCAGCACGCGGACCGCGCCCTGCTGATGGACATCCTCTCGGTGCTGGCTCCCAAGCAGCGCAGTGTCGTGGTGCTGCGACACTGGGAGCAGATGACGACGGAAGAGACCGCGGAGGCGCTCGGAATGTCGACCGGAACGGTCAAGAGCACGCTGCACCGGGCGCTGGCCCGGCTGCGGCAGGAGCTGGAGAGCCGCGATCTGGACGCCCGCGCGCTCGGCCGTCGGGACGAGGAAGGCAAGCGGGCCGGGAACGTCCGGCAGCACACGGGTCGGGTCCGGCGCGGCCGCCAGGAGCGGGGGCAGGGCCGGTGCGCGGCCTGACCAGGGCCTCCCCCAGCAGGACAGCCATGATCACCGGCGGTGCGGTCGTGGGCCTCGCGGCCGCCGGCGGCTGGATGCTGGCCGGATGCGGCGCCGCGAGCGAGGGTGTCCGCAAGGAGGGACCGGCGCGCACCGAGTGGGCCTCGGCCGCCGCGGACTCCGGCGCGTACGCGAGTGGCCGCGCCTCGGGCCGGCCGTCACCGGCCGGGCAGAAGGTCGACGCGATCAAGCTGGTCAAGACGGATCCGAACGTCAGCGACGATCTGAAGGCGAGCCTCAAGCCCTGCCCCAAGGGCAAGGCGCCCGAGGGCAAGCAGCAGATCGAGGGCTACCCGGTGGACGTGACGTACGGCAAGCTGACCGGCTCCAGCGCCTCCGACCTGGTGATCAACGTGATGAGCTGCGGCGATGGCTTCGGCATCGGCTCGTATGTGTACCGCAAGGCGGGCGACCGGTACGAGAACGTGTTCAGCGACGAGCAGCCGCCCGTCTACGCCGACATCGCCAAGGACGAGCTGCGGGTGACCAAGCTCGCCTACACCTCCGGTGACTCCGTCTGCTGCCCTTCGAGCGAGGCCGTGATCACCTACCGCTGGACCGAGGCGGACAAGACGTTCGACGTGCTGTCCCGCAAGCGCACCGACTACAGCAAGAATGTGCCCACGGAAGAGGCGACCCCGGCGCCGTCCGTGAGCGCCGACGACGGAACGGAAGGCTGAACCGAGGCTGTGGCCGAGACCCATGTGCTCTTCGTCGAGGACGACGATGTGATCCGTGAAGCCACGCAGCTCGCTCTGGAGCGCGATGGCTTTCTCGTGACGGCCGCACCCGACGGGTTGACCGGTCTCGAGCGCTTCCGCGCCGACCGCCCCGATATCGCGCTGCTCGATGTGATGGTTCCGGGCCTGGACGGGGTCAGCCTGTGCCGCCGGATCCGCGATGAGTCCACCGTGCCCGTGATCATGCTCTCCGCGCGCGCCGACTCCATCGATGTGGTGCTCGGCCTCGAAGCCGGCGCCGACGACTATGTGACCAAGCCCTTCGACGGCGCCGTGCTGGTCGCCCGCATCCGGGCCGTGCTGCGCCGCTTCGGCCATGCCAGCGGCCCCGGCGGGCGGGGCGCGGAGCCCGTCCCCGAGGAGCCCGACGGCGGGGTGCTGTGCTTCGGCGATCTGGAGGTCGACCCCGAGGGCATGGAGGTCCGCAAGGGCGGCCGGCAGGTCGCGCTCACCCCGACCGAGATGCGGCTGCTGCTGGAGTTCTCGGCCGCGCCCGGCACCGTGCTCTCCCGTGACCGGCTGCTGGAGCGGGTCTGGGAGTACGGCTGGGGCGGGGACACCCGGGTCGTGGACGTCCATGTGCAGCGGCTGCGCGGCAAGATAGGCCAGGACCGGATCGAGACGGTCCGCGGCTTCGGCTACAAGCTCAAGGGCTGACCGGCGTTGGGGCGATTCGCGCTGCGCAGCGGCCTGCGGTGGAAGGTCAGTCTCGCCATCGCGGCGGTGAGCACGCTCGTCGCGGTCGTGCTGAGCCTGGTCGTCCACAACGCGGCCCGGGTCTCGATGCTCGACAACAGCCGCACCGTGATGGACGAGCGGGTGAAGGTCGCCCAGCGGTGGTACGAGCAGTCCCGGGTGCTGGGCTTCGGCGCCAAGCTGGACGACCCCCAGCTTCCCGAGCAGCTCAAGAAGGAGGCGTGGCGCGGTCAGCGCGCCACCTATCTGGAGGACTCCGGCACCGGCACCCCCGAGGTGTGGGCCTCGGTGCCGCTGCGGAACGGCAAGGTGCTGTCCGTCCACACCAAGTTCCAGGACCGCTTCGCCGTCCTCAACGACCTCGACCGGGTGCTGCTCATCGGTTCGGTGGCGGTGGTGATGGGCGGTATCGCACTCGGTGTGCTCATCGGCGATCAGCTCTCCCGGCGGCTGCGCAAGGCGGCCACCGCCGCCCGCAAGCTGGCCGAGGGCGACTCCGAGGTCCGGGTGCGCGAGGCGATCGGCGGCCGGGTGCGCGATGAGACCGACGATCTGGCGCGTGCGGTCGACGGCATGGCCGAGGCGCTGCAGCAGCGGCTGGAGGCGGAGCGCCGGGTCACCGCCGATATCGCGCATGAGCTGCGCACCCCGGTCACCGGGCTGCTCACAGCGGCCGAGCTGCTGCCGCCGGGCCGCCCCACCGAGCTGGTACGGGACCGGGCGCAGGCGATGCGCACCCTGGTCGAGGACGTGCTGGAGGTCGCGCGGCTGGACGGCTTCGCGGAGCGCGCGGAGCTCCAGGAGATAGCCGTGGCCGAGTTCATCGCCCGCCGGGTCCGGGCGGTGGCCCCCGACGCGGTGATCAACGTGGCGCGCGACGCCCATGTCTCCACCGACCCCCGGCGGCTGGAGCGGATCATGGGCAATCTGCTCGCCAACGCCGCCCGGCACGGCAAGCCGCCCTTCGAGGTCACGGTCGAGGGACGGGTGCTGCGCGTGCGCGACCACGGACCCGGCTTCCCGGAGGAGCTGCTGAAGGACGGGCCGAGCCGGTTCCGCACCGGCAGCAAGGACCGCGCGGGCACCGGGCACGGCCTGGGGCTGACGATAGCCGCGGGCCAGGCGCGGGTGCTGGGCGCCCGGCTGACGTTCCGCAACGCCGATCCGGTGCTCGACGGGACCGACGGATTGGATGGCGCGGGCGGCGAGTGCCGGGGCGCGGTCGCCGTGCTCTGGCTGCCGGAGTCCGCGCCCACCAACACCGGCAGCTTCCCGATCATCGAGGTGCCGGACTGAGCGCTCAGTCCGAGACGCAGCCCTCCCAGGGCTTGCTGAAGTCCATCTCCTCGCGGGGCTGGGTGAACGAGAACCAGTTGCCGGAGTCGTCGCGGAAGAGGGCCTCGGTGCCGTACGGACGCTCCTGGGGCTCCTGGACGAACTCCACGCCCTTGGCCTTGAGCGCCTCGTAGTCCCGGTGGATGTCATCGGTGGTGAACACCCCGGCGCCGAGCACCCCCTTGGCGACCAGCGTCCTCAGGGCCTCGGCGGACTCCGGGTCGAGCCCCGGCGAGCTGGGCACCATCAGGGTGAGCTGCACATCCGGCTGGTCCTTGGCGCCGACCGTCAGCCAGCGCATACCGCCGCCCTCGCCGTCCCCGCCGATGCTCATGTCGGTGCGGACCTCCAGGCCCAGCTTCTCGGTGTAGAACGCCTTGGCCCGGTCCTGATCGAGGACCCAGACGGTGACGATGGACATCCCCTTGATCATTGCTGCCTCCGGAGGTATCGGGATGGATCGCGCGTCGTCGCGACATCGCCACCGTAGGCAGCAGCAGGTCCGGCCCGCTTCTCAAGAATTGCTGTCCTCGGCGCCACCGATGTGGGCAGGTGCGTCGCGCCCGCCGTACCACAACATGGCGTAACACCCCGGTATGACCCCTGCGGCCCGGCCGACGTACTGGTCCCGGTAGGCGCTGGGGGTGAGCCCGGTCTGCTTCTTGAAGCTCGTCGAGAACGTGCCGAGGCTGCTGAAGCCGACGAGCGAGCAGATCTCGGTGACCGAGAGATTGGCCGAGCGGAGCAGCTCCTCGGCCCGCTCGATGCGGCGCCGGGTCAGATACTGCCCGGGCGTGGAGCCGTAGGCGCCCTTGAAGGCGCGGATGAAGTGATAGCGCGAATAGCCGGCATGCGCGGCGACCGCGTCCAGGTCGAGCGGCTCGGCCCAGTCGCGGTCCATCACGTCCTTCGCGAGGCGCAGCCGGCGCAGATGCGCCAGCCGCGCCTCGTCCGGCGAGGTCACCATGGGGCCGATGCTGTCATGCCCCACTGACACAGAGACCGTCGCTCAGAGGCCGTTGGTCAGACGGTCTCGGCGACCGGCGCCGCGTCGGCCGGGGCCTCGTCGCCGCCGTCGGCGGACTTGCCGGGCCCCCCGCGCAGCGGGACCTCCTTGACGAACCAGGCCGCGAGGAAGCCGATGATGCTGATCAGCGCGCCCCACAGGAACACCTGGTGGGCACCGCTGGCCACCGCGTGGGTGTACGCGTCCCGGATCCCCGGGGGCAGCTTCTTCAGGCTGGCCGGGTCGAGCTGGGCGCTTCCGGAGGTGACGGCCGCCGCCTTCCCACCGGCCCGCTCGGCCATGGTGTCCCGCACCTGGCTGGTGAACAGGGCGCCGAGGATGGCGACACCGAAGGAGCCGCCCAGGGTGCGGAAGAGGGTGGCGGAGGAGCTGCCGACGCCCATGTCCTTCATCTCGACGCTGTTCTGTGCCACGAGCATGGTCGTCTGCATGAGGCAGCCCATGCCCATGCCGAGCACCGCCATGTAGAGACCGGAGCTGAAGCGGGTGGTCTCGGTGTCCATGGTGGACAGCAGGAACATCCCGACGGTGATCAGGAGACCGCCGATGATCGGGAAGATCTTGTACTTGCCGGTCTGGGTGGTGACCCGGCCCGCGACCAGCGAGACGACCAGCATGCCGAGCAGCATCGGGAGCAGCAGCAGCCCGGAGTTGGTGGCCGTGGCGCCCTGGACGGTCTGCTGGTAGAGCGGCAGGAAGGTGGTCGAGCCGAACATCACGAAGCCGACGAGGAAGCCGATGGCGGTGACCAGCGTGAAGTTGGCGTTACGGAAGATGTGCAGCGGCAGCACGGGCTCGGCGACCCGCTGCTCGACGAAGACGAACGCGACGAGCGCGAGGACACCGAGCGCCCCGAGCCCGAGGATCTGGGCCGAGCCCCAGGCGTACTCGTTGCCGCCCCAGGTGGTGATCAGCACGAGCGCGGTGATGCCCACGGTCAGCAGGGCCGCACCGGTGTAGTCGATCCGCCCCTGGGAGCGCTTCTTCGGCAGGTGCAGCACGGCGGTGATCGCCGCGAGGGCGACGGCGCCGAGCGGAAGGTTGATGTAGAAGATCCAGCGCCAGCCGAGGTGGTCGGTGAGGGTACCGCCGACCAGCGGGCCACCGATCATGGCCACGGCCATCACACCGGCCATGATGCCCTGGTAGCGGCCACGCTCCCGGGGCGGCACCAGGTCACCGATGATCGCCATCACGCCGACCATCAGGCCGCCCGCGCCCAGGCCCTGGATGGCCCGGAAGCCGATCAGCTCCCCCATGCTCTGTGCCATACCGGACAGCGCCGAGCCACCGAGGAAGACCGCGATGGAGGTGAGGAAGATGCCCTTACGGCCGTACATGTCGCCGAGCTTGCCCCAGATGGGGGTCGAGGCGGCGGTGGCCAAGGTGTACGCGGTCACCACCCAGGAGAGGTGGTCGAGTCCCCCCAGCTCGCCGACGATGGTCGGCATCGCGGTGCCCACGATCATGTTGTCGAGCATCGCGAGCAGCATCGCGATCATCAGCGCGAAGATCACCACGCTGGTGCTGCGCTGCTTCGGCTCGGCCTTGCCCTTGGGCTCCTTGGGTATCTGGGCCTCCTGGGCGGCCTGAGCCGATGTCGAAGCGGATGACGCTTCGTCTTGTGATGGTTTCCGGAACATGTTCTCCGTCTCCCCCTGGGTGATGAGAGCCCTGACGCCCACTTACTTGCCGCCCGGCTAGTTCAGTACAGTGGAGACGGTAAGGCGCCAACTAGCCGGGCGTCAAGTAAGTTACGTTCGGCCTGCCGACGGCAGCCAGACCACCAGCACAGGAGAGCACCATGGGCAGCACACCGCGGCGGGGAGACACCCGTCAGCGCATCCAGGACGTGGCCCTGGAACTCTTCGCGGAGCGGGGTTACGAGAAAACGTCACTGCGCGAGATCGCCGAGCACCTTGAGGTCACCAAGGCAGCGCTCTACTACCACTTCAAGACCAAGGAAGACATCGTCCTCAGCCTCTTCCAGGACCTGGGCCGGCCGCTCGACGAGCTGATCACCTGGGGCGAGCAGCAGCCGCGCACGCTGGAGACCAAGCAGGAGCTGCTGCGCCGCTACAGCGCGGCCCTGGACCTCGGCGAGCCGCTGATGCGCTTCATGCAGGAGAACCAGGCGACAGTGCGCGAGCTGAGCATCGGTCAGATCTTCAAGAACCGGATGCTCGCCATGTCCGCCCTGATCCGGGACCCCGAGGCGCCGATGGTCGACCAGGTCCGGAGCGTCACGGCCCTGTTCAGCATGCATGCGCGGATGTTCGCGCTGCAGGCGATCGAGGGCGACGCCGAGGACAAGCGCAAGGCCGTCCTCGAGGTCGCCCTCGATCTGGTGAAGCAGGCGCATGCGTCATCGACGCATGGCTGACACGCGCGCAGAGCGCATGAGTGGGGTCAGAGCTTGACGCCGTGGTCGCGTCAGACCTTGACGCCGTGGTCGCGGAGGAACTTGAGCGGCTCGACCGCGGTGCCGTAGTTCGGCGTCGTACGGATCTCGAAGTGCAGATGCGGGCCGGTCGAGTTGCCGGTGCTGCCCGACAGGCCGATCTGCTGGCCCTCGGTCACGGTCTGGCCGATCCGCACATCGATGCGGGACAGGTGGGCGTACTGCGAGTACGTCGCGTTGTCGTGCTTGATCACGATCGCGTTGCCGTACGCGGGGCCGTCACCGCCGCCGTTCGGGCCCGCCTTGACGACGACACCCTCGTGGGCCGCGTGCACCGGGGTGCCGGTCGGCACGACGAAGTCCTGACCGCTGTGGTTGTGCGACCACAGGTTGCCCGCCAGGCCGAAGGCGGCGCCTATCGAGAACTTGTCGACCGGGGTCTGCCAGTCCGTGGGGGCCTTCTTGGCCGGAGCCTTCTTGGCCGGAGCCTTCTTGGCCGGAGCCTTCTTGGCCGGAGCCTTCTTGGCCGGAGCCTTCTTGGCCGGAGCCTTCTTGGCCGGAGCCTTCGCGGCGACCTGCTTGACGGACGGGGCGGCGGGGGCCTCGCCCGCCCCCACGGCGAACGCCGTTCCGGCGCCCAGCGCGAGCGAGGCGCCCAGGCCGACGGCGACCACAGCGGCGCGCCCCTTGGATACGGACGTAAGCGAGAAACGGCGGTTTGTGGCGCGCGGGGCCATGGGAAGTACCTCCAGAAGCGTCTTTGGACGCCTCTTGTTATCCCGTTCTCGTGAATAGGCCAAGGCGTTCTTCTACTAAGTGGCTACGTAGCGAATTGGTTATGTGATGCGTTTCCCGTGCGAAATTCCCAGAAACCCCCATCACACCTCTGACCTGCGAGATCCCCTATTTACCGTAGTAGACGCCGAAGGACCTGTGCGAGAAGTCACCTTCGCAGGGACTTTCGGATGTCCGATTCGGGACCAACGTCCTTACCCCGCTGTACGCTGTCCGGTCAGGGACACACAACTACCGGGGGAATGGACGTGGATCCCGCAGTCATCGGCGCGCGCCTGGCGTCGAGCGTCGTCGCACCGCTCATCAAGAAGCTGTTCGTCAAGGAGGGGCCGGGCGCCGGGCTGGTCAACCAGCCGGTCCGCATTTCCTCCCTCGTCTCGTTCCGCGGCGAGAAGCGCACGCTGACCGAGAAGGACCTCGACAAGCTCGCCGCCGAACTGGTCGCCCAGGCCACCCGGCACGCCGGCCCCGGCGAGCGGCCGTGCCCCGCCGACGAGGACGAGCTGGTCGCCGAGCAACTGGCCACCACGCTGTACGCGCTGGGCGACCTCGATATGAACGACGTCCAGGCGGTGCAGCTCGGCCACCAGGGACTGGCCTACGAGCTGGCCCACGCCACCCGCACGCGGGGCAGGACCACGCTGCGCCTCAGCCAAGGCGGCACGCTGCTCTACGAGCGCCTGCTGGACACCGCCTGCCTGCACATCCTGCACTTCTTCACCCAGCGCTCGGCGTTCGTCCCTCGCACGCTCGTCGAGCAGAGCGGCCGGCTCAGCGAGCTGATCACCAAGATCGACATCCTGATCGAGCGGATTCCGTCCCAGACCGCGCAGGACGCGGGCTTTGAGCGCCGGTACGCGGAATACATGATCGGCAAGCATTCCACGCTGACCATCGTGGGAATCGACCTCAGCCACGCGGAGGCCACCTGGCCGCTGGACGCGGCGTATCTCAGCCTGGAGGCGGTCTCCTCCTCCGGCGAAGAGCGGCCGGGGGCGTTCGCCGGGGAGCCCGGTGGGTCCGGTGAGTCACCCGCCGCCGCCCTTCCCACGGCCCTGCCCGCCGACCGGGCGCTCTCCGGCCATCAGCGGGTGCTGCTGCGCGGCGTCGCGGGCTCCGGCAAGACCACGCTCGTCCAGTGGCTCGCCGTGTGCACCGCCCGGCAGGAGTCGCTGCGCGGCCTGGAGCAGCTCATCGGCCGCGTCCCCTTTGTTCTTCCGCTGCGGACGATCGCCCGCCAGGAATCCCTGCCCTCCCCGGCCTCGTTCCTGGCCTCCGTCCACAACCCGCTGGACGGCGCCCAGCCGCTCGGCTGGGCCGACCGCGTCCTGACCGCCGGGCGCGGACTGCTGCTGATCGACGGCATCGACGAGATCCCCGAGCGCGACCGCGAGCGCACCCGGGCCTGGCTGTCCGACCTCCTCATCGCCTATCCGGACAACCTGTGGCTGGTCACCTCCCGCCCCTCGGCCGTGGCCGACGACTGGCTGGGGGCTCAGGGCTTCACCGAGTTCACGCTGTCCCCGATGAGCCGCGAGGACATGGCCGCGTTCATCGACCGCTGGCATGAGGCGGCCCGCCAGACCTGCCGTACGGAGGAGGAGCGGGCGACGCTGGGCGCGTACCAGTCGGCCCTGCACACCGCCGTCCGCACCAAGCAAGATCTCAGCCGCCTCGCCACGAACCCGCTGATGTGCGGGCTGATCTGCGCCCTGCACCGCGCCCGGCGCGGCTATCTGCCACCGGGCCGCAAGGCGCTGTATGACGCGGCGCTGTCGATGCTGCTGACGCGGCGCGACACCGAGCGCCATATCTACGCGCCGGGTGACGTCCAGCTCGACGAGGAGCCCCAGATCCAGCTGCTCCAGCGGCTCGCCTACTACCTGATCCGCAACGGCGAGGCCGAGCTGGACCGCGACCGCGCGGAGCGCCTCATCGAGGAGGCCCTCCCCTCCGTCCCCGCCGCCCAGGCGCTGGGCGACGCCCCGGCCATCCTGCGCCATCTGCTCCTGAGGAGTGGGCTCTTGCGCGAGCCGTCCGTGAGCACGGTGGACTTCGTCCACCGCACCTTCCAGGACTACCTGGGCGCGAAGGCGGCGGTGGAGGCATGGGATGTGGGCCTGCTGATCCGCAATGCCCATGACGCGCAGTGGGAGGACGTCATCCGCATGGCGGTGGCCCATGGGCGGCCCCGCGAGCGGGCGGAGTTGCTGCGCAAGCTGCTGGAGGTGGCGCGCCACGCGAGCAGCGCCGAGTCGGCGCTTCGTCTGTTCCTGCTGGCCATGGCCTGCCTGGAGCACGCACCCGACCTGGACCCGGCGATACGGGACGAGGTCACGCGGAACGCGATGGAGTTCGTCCCGCCCATGACCATCCCGCGAGCCCGGGAGCTGGCCACGGTGGGCCCCCTGGTGCTGGAGCTCCTTCCGGGGCCGGAGGGGCTGACGGACGAGGTGGCGGAATGCTGCGTGGTGACGGCCTCACGCATACCGGTGGACGCGGCGATCCCCTATCTGGCGAGGTTCGCCGACCACCCGGCGGTCGGGGTGCGCGCGCAACTGGCGTCGAGCTGGGGGCGGTACGACACCGAGCGGTACTTCCATGAGGTGATCCTCCGCCTGGACCGGGACGACCTGTACTTCGTGGCCGAGACCATGGAGCATCTGCGGCTGCTCCTGGACACGGGTCCGCGTCCGTGGCTGATCCTGCGCGGGGATTTCACGGAGGACGAGATCAGGGACAGCCTCAAAGGGGAGGAGGTGACCCGGCTGCGGCTGAACCGTAACGGCGTGGTCGACAACCTCGGCGCCGCGATCGGCCACCTGGTAAACCTCGAAACGCTCTATCTGACCGACTGTCTCAGGGCCGTCTCCCTCACCGGCCTGTCCGACCTCCCCCTCCGCACCTTGGTCTTCGAAACGCCGGGCCTGTCAGGCGTGGGCGTCGTGCCCTGGCGCATGGAGAAGCTCACAGCGCTGGAGCGGCTGAAGGTCACGATCGGACACGCAAGTATGGAGCGCGACTTCCCACCCAACATCACCTGGTTGGATCTGCATGTTGTGCACGAGTTCCTGGACACCGCCTGGTTGTCCTCGGCATTCCCCCGCCTTCGTCACCTGAACATCCTCTTTCCCAGTGGCGCCGACCGCTCCATCGACCTGTCCCCGCTCGCTGCTCTCCCCGACCTGGAGACCGTCACGGTCATCAACGCGCCGATCGTTGCCCCCCAGGCGCTCCCCGGCGTCACCGTGACGACGCCCAGCAATGCGCCAAGACGTACCGGCCGCCCGACCGACCCCACCGTCCCCACAACCGACGTATCGTGAAAAGCCGACTGCTGCTCGGATGAGGGGGCGAGATGGAGCCGCAGATCGTAGATCTTGCGCGGACGGCCGGGTCCACCGTGGTGGCTCTGATGGCCACCGACGCGTGGCAGCGTGCGCGGGAGAGGATCGTCGCGTTATGGCGCCGGGCCCAGCCGGACCGCGCCGACGGAATCGACGGCGAACTCGAGACCACGCATGCCGACCTCCTGGCCGCGCATGACGCGAACGACGAACAGACCCAGCACGAGCTGGGCGAGGAGTGGGCGGGGCGCATGCGGCGGCTTCTCGCCGCGCATCCGGATGTCGTCGACGAACTGCGTCGGATCCTGGACGAGTTGAGCCCGGCTCTACCTGGCAACGATCAGGCGGTGAACACCACGATTCGTATGCGCGCGGAGGCATCCGGCAGCGGCCGGGTCTACCAGGCGGGCCGCGACCAGCACATCACCGAGCGGTGAGCGGTCCGCCACCTCCGCACACGGAGGGCCGCGCCTCGGGACAGGGCCGGGTCTTTCAGTCGACCGGCGACCAGCACATTGCGGAGCACCATCACCACTACGCGCCGGGCCCCGGCACCTCCCTGTTCGCTGGGACGACCGCCCCACCGGCTCCGTTCTCCGCCACGGAGGTGGGCCCGGACTCCGTACGGATCCCGTTGGTCGGCCGGGCCCCGTCCGTCCTGCGCGACCGCGCGGACCTGATGCGGCAATTGCGGACGACGGTGGACGGCGGCGGCGGGCAGATTCACGTACTGCACGGGATGGGCGGCTGCGGCAAGACGGCAGTGGCCCATGCCCTATTCACCGAAGCCGTCCACGACCAGGCTCGGATTGGATTGTGGATCAACGCCTCGGCGCGGCTGTCCCTGCGCGCGGGCATGTTGGCTGTCGCCGCCGACCGGGGCGCGGGGCCCGGTGAACTGGCCGCCGCGCACAGCGGGCAGCGCGCCGCCGCTGACCTTATGGCACTACCTGGATCGCTCCCCGGAGTCCTGGCTTCTAGTGATCGACAACGCTGACGATCCGGCGATCCTGGAGGAAGGGGGCTGGCTGCGCGCCAGCCCTCGCGGCACGGTGGTGGTCACCACCCGATACGCGACCTCGCGCGCCTGGCGAGGCGCGGTTCTCCACCCCGTCGACATGCTGCCCACCGGGGACGCGGCCCAGGTCCTGTGTGATCTTGCGCCGAACGCGGGCACTCCTGCCGCAGCCGAACAGGTCGCCATCCGCCTCGGCTGCCTGCCGCTCGCCCTGACTCTCGCGGGTTCGTACCTGCATCACCAGCTACTGGAGTCCTGGTCCATGGACGACTATCGAACCCGCCTCGAAGACGACCCGATCGGCCTCATGGACCAGGGGGCGGACCTCGACTCCGGCCGCCCCGAGTCCCGCCACCTGGTCAGCCGCACCTGGCAGCTGTCCCTGGACGCCCTCACCGACCAGGGCCTCCCCGAGGCGACGACGCTGCTGCGGCTGCTGTCTTGCTGGAGTGCGGACCCACTGCCCCTCGCCGTTCTGGCTCCGGCGTCGCTAGGCGGAACAGGCCTGCTGGACAAGGGGCGCGTCGAACCGGCCATGCGCGGGCTGATCAACCACTCGCTGGCCACGATCGTCTCCGCGCCGACGGGTGCGGGGGGCGAACGACCGGTGCGCTGCGTCCAGGTGCACGGGGTGCTCCTGGACAGCGTCGCTTCGGGCACCCCCGTTGAGCAGCGGGCTGCTCTCACCGAAGCTGCGGCATTGTTGCTCGAGTCTGCTCTTCCGGCGGAGGCCGGGTCTGGGGGCGGGGACGGGTACGTGGCGCTGCTGGCCCCGCACGCGGCCGGGCTGCTGCGGCTGGTGGACGGCGGAGCGGCGGAGCGGGTGGTGGAATTGGCCGTACGCCTCTCGGAACGCATCCACGAGAACGGTGACTACGCCGCCGCCCTGGCCTTGGCTCAGGAGGCCGCCGGGGCGGGGGAACGGGTGCTGGGCACTGAGCACCCTCTGACGTTGAGCGCACAGCATCGTGTTGGGCGCTCGTTGTTCCGGCTCGGTCGCTATGAGGAGTCCGAGGAGTTGCATCGGCAGGTTCTTCAGGTCCGCGAACGTGCCCTGGGAGTCCACCATCCGGACACCCTGGAAAGTTGCTTCGCCCTCCGCCAACCACTGCACCTCATGCAACGCTACGAGGAAGATCTCGCCCTACTGAGAAGAGCAGCGGAAGGGCAGCAGACGGTCCTCGGCGCCACTCATCCCAAGACGCTCAAGAGTCGCTCAATCCTTATAGTGCTGCTGGCGGAAGTCGGAGAAGATCAGGAATTCGGGCGCACAGCACCGGACACTGTCGCGGACTGCGAGCAGGCCCTCGGTCACGATCACCCGACGACGCTGGATGCGCGCCTCAACTATGCCTACGGCCTGCTTCAGTTCGGCGACGCGCAGCGTGCCGAGCCCCTGGCACGGCAGAACCTGGCAGACCGCGAGCGCCTACATGGCCCCGAACATCCCCTGACACTCGCTGCACTCTCGTTACTCAGCATGGTGTCCGCAGAACTCCACCAGTGGGTAGAAGCAATTGAGTTGATGCGACATGCCGTTGCTGACCGTGAGCGATTGTTCGGGCCTGATCACCCGTTCGTCCCGAGAGGCCACGTTGAGGTGGCCACTTTGCTTGCTCGGGCGGGCCAAATCGAAGAAGCGCAGACCCTGGCACGCGCAGTCCTGCCGCAATGCGAGCGCATCCTTGGCTCAGATCACCCTGAGACGCTTCGTGCCCGCCAAGTTCTGGGCCCCTGAGCACTGCCCACTAACCCCTCCGATTCAGACCCACCCTCTCGGCCTTCAGCAGGCGCTGGTAGTCCGTGAGTACGCGCAGCAGCGCGAAGCCGGTGCCGAGGGGGATGGTGCCGAGTTCCAGTTGCGGTTGGCGCGGGTCACTGAGGTCGGCCCGTACGTCGGGGAGCCGTACGCCGTGGGCCGCGAAGTCGTCGCGCAGGGTCTCGGCGACCCGCTCGGCGGGGGTGGCGTTCATGCGGTGCTTTTCGTGTGCGCGGGCGGGACGTTGAACAAGTGCGACATGCGCTCCGCAGCCCTTGACTTGGCGGAACTTGAGTCCCGCGCCATCGGGCTTCGCTCCTACGAGTCGCTGTTCATCCCCGGGATCTTCCAGTCGGAGGATTACACCCGCGCCATTTTTCGGGTCAGCGACGTGGTGACGAACCCTTCCGACATCGAACGCGCGGTGGAGTTTCGGATGCGCCGCCAGGCGGCCCTCGCCGCTGAAAACCCGCCCACGGTCCATGCCGTCATCCACGAGGCCGCGCTGCACATGCGGTTCGGCGGCTCAGCCGTGACGCGCAAGCAGTTGTTGCGGCTCGTAGAACTGGCGGAACTGCCGCATGTGACGATTCAGGTCCTGCCCTTCGCAGCGGACGGCCTTCCGATGGCGAACACGCCCTTCAACCTGATCGCTTCACACGGCGGGATTCTGGAAACCATCCAGTTGGACCACGCAAGCCAGTCCATGTTCCTCCACGACCCGGACTCGGTCGCGCAGTACCGAAGGCACTTCGACCGACTCCGTGGCGTAGCCCTACCGCCAGTAGACACCAGCCCTTCCGCGATCAGCCATGACGTTCGAGATTCGCTTGGCCTGATCCGGCACATCCTCTACAGCCATTACTAGGAAGCGTGGTCATGCCTGATCTCAAGTGGCGCAAGTCCTCCTTCAGTACGGACGTCCACCAAAACTGCGTCGAACTCGCCGCCGCCCCCGACGGCATCCGTATACGCGAGAGCGACGAGCCCGACACGGTGCTCCGCACCAACCCAGCCCCGCTCGGCGCCCTCATACGTTCCGTGAAGGCCGGCCGACTCGACCACACCCTCTGAGCGCAGGCCGGATGTCAGGCGCGGGCATCGTCTCGCGCGCTTCGCGCGATTGAGCAGCGGCGGGCGGGGGCCGGGGCGTAGGGCGCGTTGCGGGCCGCCGGGCCGGTGGGGGCCCGCGCCGTGACGGCAACCGCGCCCGTGAGCCGATGCCGACCCGGAGCGCGGTCCAGTGGGGCGGCCCCTCCGGGTACCCTCTCCGAAAACGTTTGACCTGAAGCAACTACCTTGTCAAAGGTTTTCGGGAGAGGTACCCCCTGCGGCTCGCCGTGGATGCGGAGTCCGGCGGTCCGGCGACGGACCTCGCCCCCGCACACGGATGCCGCCACCGGCGGTCGCTCGCACCGGCCCGGCGGTCGGCGGTCGGCCCGCCGCCCCCGCCTCCTGCCCCGCTGCTCAATCGCGCGAAGCGCGCGAGACGGCGCCGCACCCGACCGATGCGGCACCCCCGGAGGGAGGCGGCCTGTCGGGTGAGCGGGACGGCCCCGGCCGGCAGGACGGCGCTCCGGCTACGCCGGCGGCCAGGGGTACCGGCTACACGGCGGGCAGGGGCCACGCCGCCGAGGGATCGCCGAGCCATACCCGGTGGTGGCCGTCGGCCGTGGCCGTCAGGCCGAAGTCGAAGAGCGCAGGCCGCCCGGCGCCCTCCCACCAGGCGAGGGCCTCGGCGGTCTCGTCGGCCAGGTCGCGCGGGCCCCACTGGTGCACCGCGCCATCCGCCGCGTAGGCCCACGAGTCGCGGCTGCACCACCAGTGCCCGCCGTCCTGCGGTGTGGGCGGCTTGCCGTGCGTTCCCATTCCGGGGCCCCTCGCATCATTGGTCAAGCCGCCAGTGTGGGCCTGCCCGCCGGCTGACGGTAGGGCGCGCAGGCACCCCTCCGGGGGCAGACGGCGCCGCCGTGTGCCTGCTCCTCGGCAAGGGCTGGCCGGAGGCGGCCTCCGGTATTTGACCCTCACGTTGACGTCAGGTTTTAGCTTGGCCGGGTCGCGCGATTCCGCGCGGTGATGACGTCCGGTCAAGGAGTATTCACGTGTCCATAACCAGTAGTGCCGAGCGCGCGGCCCAGGTGCTGTCCCGGCCGTTCACCGTGGGTGGGCTCACTGTGCCCAACCGGATCGCCATGGCGCCGATGACCCGCATGTTCTCGCCGGGCGGGGTGCCCAATGCCGATGTGGTGGCGTACTACACGCGTCGCGCCGCCGCCGGGGTGGGGCTGATCATTACCGAGGGGACCTATGTCGATCACCCCTCGGCGGGGCTGAGCGACAGCGTGCCGCGCTTCTACGGGGAGGACGCCCTGGCGGGGTGGGCCGAGGTCGTGCAGCAGGTGCATCTCGCGGGTGGGCGGATCGCGCCGCAGATCTGGCATGTGGGGGTGTCGCGGGGGAGGGCGCGCCGCCGCACCCGGAGGCGCCCGTGCTGAGCCCGTCCGGGATCGGACTGAACGGTGAGCCGACCGGGCGGGCGATGACGCAGGACGACGTGGACGCGGTGATCGCGGCCTTCGCGGACGCGGCGGCCAACGCGGAGCGGATCGGCTTCGACGGGGTCGAACTGCACGGCGCGCATGGGTATTTGATCGACCAGTTCCTGTGGGGCGCCACCAACCGCCGCACCGACGCCTATGGCGGGGACCCGGCATCGCGGGTCCGCTTCGCGGCCGAGCTGGTGGCCGCCTGCCGTAAGGCCGTCTCGGCCGAGTTCCCGATCATCTTCCGTACCTCCCAGTGGAAGCAGGACCACTACGACGTGCGGATGGCCGAGACCCCGCAGGAGCTGGAGGCGCTGCTCACCCCGCTGGTGGAGGCGGGGGTGGATGTCTTCCACTCCTCCACCCGGCGTTACTGGACGCCGGAGTTCGAGGGCTCGGACCTGAACCTCGCGGGCTGGACGAAGAAGCTCACCGGGAAGGCGACGATCACGGTCGGCTCGGTCGGCCTGAACCAGGACTTCCTGCCGACGTTCGTGCCGGGGACCGGCAGCGGGCCGGCCCAGGTGGCGGACATCGAGAATCTGCTGGACCGGCTGGAGCGGGACGAGTTCGATCTCGTGGCCATCGGGCGGGCCCTGCTCGCCGACCCCGAGTGGGCCGAGAAGGTGCTGACCGGGCGGGCGGACGCGCTCGTGCCGTACTCCGTGGAGCAGCTCGGCACGCTGCACTGAGCCGTATGACCGGTTCAGCCCATGCGGATGGCCCGTTTCGTACCTCGCTGAGAGGATTGACACGGTTCGCTGCACTGGGGACCACGGAGAACAAGGAGAGCCGGTCATGTCCAAACGACTGCATGTGGGCAACTTGAGCTACCAGACGACGACAAGGGACCTGGCGACCCTGTTCGGGCAGTTCGGCGAGGTGCTGGACGCCACCGTGATCACCGACCGGGAGAGCGGCCGCTCGCGGGGGTTCGGGTTCGTGGAGATGGACGAGATGGCCGCGGAGAAGGCGATGGCCCAGCTCGACGGCACGGAGATGGACGGCAGGGCGGTCACCGTCACCGAGGCGAGGGCGGTCTCACGCGGCACGCGCTGAGAAACGGCACGTTTACGGAGGGCGAAATCGGAACGTGCGGTTCGCCACGTATCACCGCTAGGACTTGCGGGTGGAGCAGTGTGCCGTGGTGGTATGGATCAATGCGATCCCCCGCACGCATATCTTCACCCCAGCCCTCGCATCCTCACAGCGGTTCACCTGCTGTTCATTACAGCAACCCCTATGAGGAACTCGCCGAGCTCGCCGATCCGTACGATCCGGACGACCCCCTGGGCCTCGGCCTGGCGTCGGATGACGACGACGCCGATGGCGGCGGGCGCAGGGGTGAGCCGGTCGGCTCGGGTTCGGGCTCCGGATCCGGAGGCGACGGCGCGGCGTGGTCACCGCCCAACCACCGCCGTTCGTCCCGGCGTCGGCGCGGCCGCTTCCGGGGGATACCGCTCACCGCGAAGGCGCTGATCGGGCTGCTCGTGCTGGGCCTCCTGCTGGTGCTGGGCGACCGCTGTGCCGTGATGTACAGCGAGCGCAAGGCCGAGCAGGAGCTGCAGAAGAAGCTGGATCTGGCCACCGCGCCGAATGTGACGATCCACGGCTTCCCGTTCCTCACCCAGGTGCTCGGCAAGGATCTGCAGCAGGTCGACATCGCCGTCCCCGATGTGGCGGCCGACCGGGTCTCGCTCGCCGAGGTGCGCGCCCAGGCCCAGGACATCCGGATCGTGGGGGATCTGCCCAGCTCCTTCAGGGGCGCGACGGTGGGCCGGATGAAGGGCGATGTGCTGCTGTCCTTCGAGGACCTCAGCCGTGAACTGGGCGCCTCCCAGGTGCGGTTCAAGGCGCTGGGGCCCAGCTCGGTGCGCGCGGACGGGAAGCTCCCGGTCGCCGACCAGCAGGTGTCGCTGCACGCCCAGGCACATATCCAGCGCCAGGGAGACCGTGGGATCTCCACCAGCGTCACCGATATGCGGCTGGACATCCCCGGGATCGCCACCTACCGGCCCGGCCCCGAGCCGCGCGCCGGGCTGTATCTGCACAAGAAGGCGGCACGGCAGATCAGCGAGGACTCCGAGAAGGCGCGGGCGCTGCTGTCCATCCCCTCGGTGGCGGAGAAGCTCGGGGTGTCGCCGGCGGAGGCGGGGCAGGCACGGAACGACGACCAGATGCTGGACCGGATCACGGGGTCGCCGCGCTTCGTCCCGGCGCTGCTCGCGGTCAACCTCGTCCAGGCGGCCAACGACCATCCCCAGCTCGCCAGGAAGCTCGGCATCGATCCGACGGTGGCCGCGGCGCTGACGCGGATGAAGGTGCCGGAGCTGACGGACAAGCTGGAGCTCTCCTTCCAGCTTCCCCAAAAGGCCAAGGGGATCAAGCTGGCGAACATCGGCGTCTCCCCGGAGGGGATTCGGGCCGATCTGACCGGCGCTGGGCTGTCATTCGGGAAGACCCGCTAGAGAAGACCCGCTGGCACCTGGTCGCGGACGCGGGGCCGCGGCCGGTCCCGGCGCCACCGCCGTGCGTCACCGCGTCACCGCGTCACCGCGTCGTCGGCAGCCGTACCTCGACGCGGAGACCGCCCGCGGGGCCCGGGGCGGCGGTGACCGTGCCGCCGTGGGCGGTGGCGATGGAGCGGACGATGGACAGGCCCAGGCCGTGGCCGTGAACGGCGGTGCGATCGCGGTCGAGGCGGCGGAAGGGTTCGAACAGGCCGTCCACGCGGGTGGGGTCGATACGGGGGCCGGTGTTGGTCACGGTCAGTCGGCGGGCATCGTCGATGCGCACGGTGACCGTGCCCTGCGGGTGGTTGTACTGGATGGCGTTGCGTACCAGGTTGGACGCCAGGTGCTTGAGGAGCACCGGGTCTCCGTTCACGGCCAGGGGCGTGGTGTGCACCGCCGTGACGACGGTGTGCTCGGCGGCGAGGGAGCTGAGTTCGTCGGCGGCCTGCCGGGTGAGTTCGGCGAGGTCGGTGTCCCTGGTCTCGTCGAGTCCGCGGTCGCTGCGGGCGAGCAGCAGGAGTGCGGCGATGAGGTGTTCGGCCTCGCGGTTGGTGATGAGCAGGTCCTCGCGGACCGGGATCAGATGGGCGGGCAGCGGGTCGGCGAGGCCGACTTCGATGCTGGTGCGCTGGGCGGCCAGGGGGGTGCGCAGTTCGTGGGAGGCGTTGGCGACGAACCGGCGCTGGCTGGTGAAGGACCTCTCCAGGCGGTCCAGCATGGTGTCGTAGGTGTCGCCCAGCTCCCGCAACTCGTCTTGTGGTCCGGTGAGTTGCAGCCGTTCGTGGAGGTTCTCCTCGCTCATCCGGCGGGCCGCGAGGATCACTTTGCGTACGGGGCGCAGGGCCCGGCCGGCCAGCCACCAGCCCATGGCGCCGGACAGTACGGCCATGACGGCCAGGCCGACCGCCGACCACACCACCATCTGCCGCACGGCGGTCTCCTGGAGCCTGTTGGTGACTTCCATCCTGGCCAGCCGGGCGTCCTCGGCGTTCTGCCGAATCCCCGTTGGGGCGGCGGGGTCGGGACTCGTCGGGCCCGCGGGGGCGAACGAGGTCGAGGAGGTGGGTTGAGGAGAGGTCGGCCCGGCGGTGTGGTCCGTCGTGATGCTGGCGAACTGCTCCATGGTTCCCTGCCGGGCCAGCACCGTGACGAAGATCAGCAGTGCGGCTCCGGCGCAGAAGAACAGCGCGGTGAAGGCGGCGGCGAGTTTGGCGCGGAAGGTCAGACGGTCGCGCAGCGCGGCCCGCAGGGCCCGCGGGCTGACGAGGGACAGGGGATTCAGCACAGCCGGTAACCTTTGCCGTCATCCATGGAGATCGCGTCGGAGCGGCCGAGTTTGCCACGCAGCCGGCTGACGGTGGCGCGTACGGCGCTGGTGCGCGAGTCCATGTTCTCGTCCCACGCACGGTCCAGAAGGACACGGTGGGTCACGGCTTCCCCGCGCGCCTCCATCAGGAGCTGAAGGACGGCGAATTCCTTCGGGCTCAGCTCCACCGGCCGACCCTCGATGCGGACTTCGCGACGGCCCCGGTCCAGCTCGATGCCGCCGTGCCGCAGGATCATCAGCGGGGGCGTGGGGACGCGTCGGCTCAACGCTCTGATCCGCGCGAGAAGTTCGGCGAAGTCGAAGGGCTTGGCCAGGTAGTCGTCGGCGCCGAGATCGAGCCCGGCCACCCGGTCCTCCACCGAACCGGCGGCGGTGAGCATGAGGATGCGGGGCGGGTCCTCGATCGCGCGCAGGCGCAGGCACACCTCGTCGCCGCTCATGACGGGCAGATCCCGGTCCAGGACGATGATGTCGTAGGCATTGAGCAGGCACATCCGCTCGGCCACGTCCCCGGAGCCGGCCAGGTCGACCGCGATGGCCTCGCGGCGCAGGCCGGTGGCGATCGTACGGGCCAGGATGTGGTGGTCTTCGGCGATCAGGACCCTCATGGGCGAGCTTCCTCGGGGTGGTACGCGGCAGTTACTGAAGGTAACAAACCGGGTGGATCGGACCCCGGCTCAGCCATGCAAGCAGGGAGGCGATTGCAGAGGGATAAGCGTGGCGGGGCGCGACGGCCTCCCGCGCTTACCTCCCTGCGCACGGCCGGCTGGTTCTCTCATGGCGCAAGCACCGGCTCCTACCCCCACCCGTGAGGTCCCCATGCCTGTCCTCTCTCTGCGTAAGCACTGTGCCCTGGCCTCGGCCGCCCTGGGTATGGTCCTCGTCCTGTCGGCCTGCGGCGGAGGTGGCGGTGATGACGATGTCGCCAGCGCCGGTGGCGAGAAGAAGCCGTCCGCGAGCGCTTCCCAGAAGGCGAAGAGCCCGGAGGAGATGCAGAAGGCCCGGCTGAAGTACGCGGCCTGCATGCGCGAACAGGGCATCGACATGCCCGACCCGGACCCTGACGGGACCAACGTCGTCCAGCCCTCCGACCCGAAGAAGTTCCAGGCGGCGCTCGATCAGTGCAAGCAGTTCATGCCGAACGCCGACGGCCAGGCCCCGGCGTACACCCCTGAGCAGAAGGCGAAGGACGTGAAGCTGGCCAAGTGCCTGCGCGACAAGGGAGTCGAGGCGGAGGACCCGACCGACGAGGGGAGGATGAACATCCCGGACGGTGAATCGAAGAAGACGCAGGACGCCCTCAAGGCATGCGGCGCCATGTCCAGCGGTAAGACCGGCCAGTGACCGCCGCCACGGAGAGCGGCACCGTGCCGCGGAGCGAAGCCGGCGGGGACGACTCCCCCGACGCCGCCCGGCGCCACCGGCCACGCGGCCGCCGGCGCCGCGGCCACTGGATCATCGCGGCCGTCCTGGTCGCGGCGGCCGGGGGCGGCGTGTACTACGCGACCGCCGGCACCGGCACCGCCCCGGCGGGGGGCTCGGACAAGCCGACGCAGCACACGGACAAGGTCACCCGCCAGACGCTCATCAACAGCAAACAGGTCGACGGAACGCTCGGCTTCAAGGGCAGCACCTCGGTCATGGGCCGGCTGGCCGGAACCGTCACCGGCCTGCCGGGCATCGGCAGCACCGTCTCGCGCGGCGAGCGGCTCTACGGCGTGGACGGAAAACCCGTGGTCCTGCTGTACGGGAAGTCGCCCGCGTACCGGGACATGAAGAGTGGCGACAAGGGCGAGGACGTACGCCAGCTTGAGGAGAACCTCCAGGTCCTCGGCTACGGCGGCTTCACCCCCGACAGCGAATTCACCGACCTCACCGCGCAGGCGGTCAAACGCTGGCAGAAGGCGCTCGGCCTGCTCCAGACCGGGAAGGTGGCGGACGGCCGGGTCGTGTTCGCCTCCGGAGCCTTAAGGATCGGCGGGCACAAGGCCCCGGTCGGCTCGGACGTCCGGCCGGGCGGACCCGTGCTGACCGGCACCTCGTCCAAGCGCCAGGTCCATGTCGACCTGGACATCGGTGACCGGTCGCTGGCGAAGAAGGACGGCACGACCACCGTCACCCTCCCGGACGGCAAAACGGTCAAGGGCACGATCACCAGTGTCGGTACGACGGTGAAGAAGACGCCGGGCGAGAACGGCGCCGCGGACAAATCCACCATCGGGGTCGACATCGAGCTGGCCGACGACGTCGCGGACATCACCGAGGCGCCGGTCACCGTCGGGCTCCAGAGCGCGAAGAAGGAGAACGTCCTGACCGTGCCGATCACCGCACTGCTCGCGCTCCGTGAGGGCGGCTACGGCGTCGAGGTCATCGGTGCCGACGGTAAGGGCACCGTCAGCGCCGTGAAGCTCGGCATGTTCGCGAACGGCAGGGTCGAGGTCAGCGGCAGCGGCCTCACGGCCGGCACCACGGTGGGGGTCGCCGCATGACGCCGGCCCTGGCGGGGGCCCTGGCGGGGGCCCTGGCGGGGGCCCTAGCGGGGGCCCTGGCGGGGCCCGCGCCGACCGGAGCCGCGCCGCTGGTGGAGCTCGAAGACGTCGACCATGTGTATCCGGGCGGGGTGCAGGTGCTCCATCAGGTGTCCTTCCGCGTCGATCGGGGCGAACTCCTCGCCGTCGTCGGCCCGTCGGGCTCCGGCAAATCCACCCTGCTCAACCTGATCGGCACGCTGGACGTGGCGACGTCCGGCACCGTACGCATCGACGGTCACGACATCGCCGGCCTGGGCGAGAACCGGCTGTCCGCGCTGCGGGCCCGGTCCATCGGCTTTGTCTTCCAGCAGTTCTTCCTGGCCGACGGGGTCAGCGCGTTGGACAACGTCGCCGACGGACTCCTCTACCTTGGCGTCCCCCGCAAGCAACGCCGCGCGCGGGCCGAAAAGGTCCTGCGCCGGGTCGGCCTCGGGCACCGCCTCGACCACCGCCCGAGCGAACTGTCGGGCGGCGAGAAACAGCGCGTCGCCATCGCCCGCGCGGTGGTCGGAGACCCGCCGCTGCTGCTGGCCGACGAGCCCACCGGAGCGCTCGACACCACGTCCGGAGCGTCCGTGGTGGAACTTCTGCGGGAACTCAACGCGGCCGGCACGACCGTCCTGGTCATCACCCACGACCAGGAACTGGCCGCCGCACTGCCCCGCCGTATCCGCGTACGCGACGGCAGGATCACCGAAGGGGTCCTGCGGTGAGCCGCCGCCCCGACCCGCGGCGCCTCACCGCGGCCCGCCTCACCCCCCGCAGGCTCAGCCCGGCCGACACCCTCCGGGTGGGCAGTGTGGGGCTGCGCACCCGCCCCACCCGAGTGCTGCTCTCGGCGCTGGGTATCGCGATCGGTATCGCCGCGATGGTCGCGGTCGTCGCCGTATCCGCTTCCAGTCAGGCCGCCTTCAACGCCCAACTCGCCTCGGTGGGGACGAACATGCTCACCGTGACGCCCGGCAAGGACTTCGTCGGCGACCCCGCGCCACTGCCCGAGAACGCCGCCGAGATGGTCAGGCACATCGCCCCGGTGGAGAACGCCGCGGCCACCGGCAGCGTCAAGGGCGCCAAGGTCTACCGCAACGACCGCATTCCCAAGGCCGCCAGCAGAGGCATCGGTATCCTCGGGGCCGGGCTCGGCCTGCCCAGGACCGTGGGGCTCCACATGGCCGCCGGAACGTGGCTCAACGGCGCCCAGAGCCGCTACCCGGCCGTCGTCCTCGGCACCACCGCGGCCGAGAACCTGGGCATCACCACCCCCGGTGCCCAAATCTGGCTCGGGGAGCAGTGGTTCACCGTCACCGGAATCCTCCAGAAGGCGCCGCTCGCCCCCGAGCTGGACTCGGCGGCGCTCATCGGCTGGGACGCGGCCAAGACCCACCTGGGTTTCGACGGCCGCCCCACGATGATCTACACCCGCACCGCCGACAGCAAGGTCGACCAGGTACGCGGGGTCCTCGCCGCCACCGTCAACCCCGAGGCCCCCAACGAGGTCACCGTCTCCCGGCCCTCCGACGCGCTGAGCGCCAAGCAGGCGGCCAACCGGGCCTTCACCAGCCTGCTCGTCGGCATCGGCGCCATCGCCCTGCTGGTCGGTGGTGTCGGCGTGGCCAACACCATGGTCATCGCCGTCCTCGAACGGCGTGGCGAGATCGGCCTTCGCCGTGCGCTCGGCGCCACCCGTGGCCAGATCCGCACCCAGTTCCTCACCGAGTCGGTCATGCTCTCCGCCCTCGGCGGCATCAGCGGCGCCACCCTCGGCGCGGGAGCATCGGCGGCGTACGCACTCTCCCAGGACTGGCAGGTGGTCGTCCCGCCCTGGGCACTGGCTGTCGGAGTCGGCGCCACCATGGCGATCGGCGCGCTCGCCGGCCTGTGGCCCGCCGTGCGCGCGGCCCGGCTCGCGCCCCGGGCCGCACTCTCCGGACCGTAGGCGGGGCGGTTCCCCATTCGGCATGAGAATTCCTTGAACCCATCGGCGGCTGACCCACACCCGGAGGCGGGTCCGCGGCATCGCGCCGCGGGCCCGCCTCGGCCATGTCCGGAGCCGAGCGGGAGTAAGCGACCGTGACCTCGTACGAAGACCAGCCCACCATGCAGCTGCGCGCGCTCGGGGCCGACCCGGCCACCGGCCCCGGCCGGCATCGGCGCGCCGGGCGGCCGCGCCCTTACGGTCGTCATCAGCCGAAGGCGGCCCCACGGCTCCCGGAGGAGTACCTGCCCGTCGACGCGGACGCGGGGAACGGCGGGCCCGGCGAACTCGGCGGCGAGGGGGCCGCTCCGCGGCTGCCCGCGCGACAGGCGTTCCGCCGGTTCTGGCCGGTCACGAAGGGTGACCGGCGCCGGCTGGTGCTCATCTGTGCCTGTGTCATCGCCGCGGCGCTCGCCGAGACCGCCGCGATCCTGCTGTTCTCCGATCTGACCGACAACGCCTTGCGGCAAGGCTCGCTCGGCGCCTTCTGGGTCCCCGCCGCGCAGTGGCTCGCGGTCGCGGTGCTCGGCGCGGCCGTCGGCTATACGGGCAACTCGCTCGCCGTATGGACCGCCGAGCGGTTCGTCCTGCGGCTGCGGGCCCGGGTCTTCGCGCAGGTGCAGGATCTGCCGCCGCACTTCTTCCAGCGCCATCGCCAGGGCGATCTGGTCGAACGTCTCACGGGGGACGTGGAGTCCATCGAACAGATGGTGGCCTCCGGGGTGGTGAGCACCGTCTCCGCCCTCTTCAGCACGGTCTTCTTCTCCATCGCCGCCTTCCAGACGGGGGCGGGCTGGTGCCGCGCTCAGTCGACGTCGATCCCCGGCGGAGCCGTCGGCGCGCCCGGGAGCTTGATCCAGGCGACCGTGCCGCCGCCCGGGGCCGCCTCCAGCCCCACCTGGCCGCCCGCCTGCTGGACCGTACGGGCCACGATCGACAGGCCGAGGCCCGAACCGGGCATGCTGCGGGCGGACGGGGAGCGCCAGAAGCGCTCGAAGACATGCGGCAGTTCCTCGGCGGGGATGCCGGGGCCGTGGTCCCGCACCCTTACCTCTCCGCTTCTGAGGACGACATCGATCACACCACCCGAAGGGCTGAACTTCACGGCGTTGTCGAGGAGGTTGACCAGCGACCGCTCCAGCGTGGCCGCCTCGCCGCGGACGTACCAGGGCTCGATCGAGGCGTTGATGGTGAGGTGCGCACCGCGCAGCCGGGCCCGCTCCAGGGCCGTCCGCGCCACCTCGTGCAGGGCGATCACCTGCGGGGGGCCGCTGCCGGGCAGGGCGTCGGGCCGGGACAGCTCCTGCAGATCGCCGATCAGCGCGGCCAGCTCGGTCATCTGCGCCTTGACGCTCCCCATGAGCGCCTTACGGTCGGCGGGCGGCAGCGCGCGGCCGGTCTCCTCGCTGCGGGCGAGCAGTTCGATATTGGTCCGGAGCGAGGTGAGCGGGGTGCGCAGCTCATGTCCGGCGTCCGCGATGAGCTGCTGCTGACGGTCGCGGGAGGAGGCGAGGGCCGCCGTCATGGAGTTGAACGACCGGGACAGCCGGGCGATCTCGTCATCGCCGTCCGCCGGGATGCGCACGGCCAGATCCTCGGTGCGGGCCACATGCTCGACCGCCTCGGTCAGCCGGTCCACGGGCTTGAGCCCGGTCCTGGCGATCCACAGGCCCGCGGCGCCCGCGCCGACGACGCCGACCCCGGCGACGACGGCGAGGACGAGGGTGAGCGTGCCCAGTGGATGCTCGACCTCGCTCAGCGGGCGGGCCATGGAGACGGCGATCCCCCGCGGCAGCGGGCTGCCGGGGCCCTCGGTCGGCCGGTAGGTGTACACCCGCATGTCCCCGCCGCCCGCGCCCGTCGCGTCATGCAGCGCGCTCGGCCGCTGCCCGACGGCCACCTCCACATCGGCGGTGGTCACCGGGAGCTGGGTGGCCCCGGGCTGGGTGCAGCGGCTCCCGTCGGCCAGCACGATCTGTACGGAGTACGAGCCGAGGGCGCGCGGGGTGTGGCCGTCGGCGCCCCCGGGGCTCTGGCACGCCTCCAGGATGCTCAGCACATTGCGCTCGTCCACCTTGACGTTCCGCAGGGACGAGTCGAGTTGGGCGCTGAGCTGCTCCCGGACGATCAGCCAGCACGCGAACGCGGACACCGCCACCGCCACCGCGACGGCCACCGCGGTCAGCAGGGCCAGCCGCGAGCGCAGCGGTAGTCTGTGGAACCTCACGAGGGATCGCCCTCCGCGGGCCGCAGCACATAGCCCACCCCGCGCACGGTGTGCACGAGCCGCGGTTCGCCGCCCGCCTCGGTCTTACGGCGCAGATACATCACGTACACATCCAGCGAGTTGGACGACGGCTCGAAGTCGAAGCCCCACACCGCCTTGAGGATCTGCTCACGGGTGAGCACCTGACGGGGATGTGCCAGGAACATCTCCAGCAGGGTGAACTCGGTACGCGTCAGCTCGACGCGGCGCCCGCCCCGGGTGACATCGCGGGTGGTCAGGTCCATCCGCAGATCGCCGAAGGCCATCACGTCGCCTTCGGGGAGCGCCGCGCCCTGCTGCCCCGCGTAGGAGCTGCGGCGCAGCAGGGCCCGGATGCGGGCCAGCAGTTCGTCCAGTTCGAAGGGTTTGACGAGGTAGTCGTCGGCGCCCGCGTCGAGCCCGGTGACCCGGTCGCCGACCGTGTCCCGCGCGGTGAGCATGAGGATGGGCAGCGTCACCCCGGTGGCGCGCAGCCGCCGCGCGGCGGTCAGCCCGTCCATCCGGGGCATCAGCACATCGAGCACGATCAGCTCGGGGTCGTAGGAGCCGACCTTGTCCAGCGCGTCCAGTCCGTCCACGGCGGTCTCGGTCGCGTAGCCCTCGAAGACGAGGCTGCGCTGCAGGGCTTCCCGGACGGCCGGCTCGTCGTCGACGATCAGGATGCGGGCGGGCTGATCGCCGTGGTCGGCGGGGCTCATGGGTCGGTTTCCTTCACGATCACGATGACGGTGGGCGGGGAGGTGGCCGCGCTGCCGAGCGAGCCGCTCCGCGGGAATGGCTCCGTCGCTGCTCCGCCGCGCTGCTGCCAGCCTCGCACGTGGGTCGGTCAGACGTTGCCGTCGCTGCCGCCCGAGCGCAGGGAGGCGAGATCGGACTTGACCGTGTTGATCGGGATCGAGAAGCCGAGGCCGACGCTGCCCGCGCTGCCGGCGCTCTGGCCCGAGGCCGCGGAGTACATCGCGGAGTTGATGCCGATGACCTGGCCGCTCATGTTGATCAGCGCGCCGCCGGAGTTGCCGGGGTTGAGCGAGGCGTCGGTCTGGAGGGCCTTGTAGGTGGTGGTCGACTCGCCGACGTCGCCGTTGTACCGGCCGCCACCGAACTCGAAGGGCCACTGACCGCCGCCGCCCTGCCCCTGACCGCCCTGGCCCTGGCCCTGGCTCTGGTCCGTGGAGACGGTGACCTCGCGGTCGAGCGCGGAGACGATGCCACTGGTGACGGTGCCGGTAAGGCCCTCCGGCGAGCCGATGGCCACGACCTGATCGCCCACCGTGACCTTGCCGGAGTCGCCGAGGGCCGCGGCCTTGAGCCCGCTCGCGCCCTCCACCTTGATCAGCGCGAGGTCCTTCTTGCTGTCGGTGCCGACGACCGTCGCGGTCTTCTTACTGCCGTCGCTGAAGGTCACCTTGATCGAGTCGGCGCCGGAAACCACATGGTTGTTGGTGATGATCTCGCCGCCGCTGGTGATGACCACGCCGGAGCCGGTGGACTGACCGCTGGTGCCACTCGCGCTGACCTCCACGATGCTGGGGCTGACGGCGGCCGCGACGGCCGAAACTCCGCTGCTGCTGGTGGACTTGGCGTTGACCACGGGGGTGGAGACCGTGGTGTCGGACTTCTGGGTGGCGTTGGTGACCAGCGCGGCCGCCCCGCCGCCCACGAGCGCCGCGACCGCCGCCACGGCCGCGATCAGCGCGACCGGACGCGGCGCCCGCGCCCTGCGCCGCCCTCCACCATGCGCCCCCTCACCCGCGCCCGCGCCGCCCTCCTCCCCGACCCCGCCCCCACCACCACTGCCACCACTCGGCCACACGGTGACCCCGGACGGCGTGGTGACCGCCTGCTGAGGCTCATACGCGGGCGGATCGGGATACCCCGCACCACCGCCGTACGAGAAGGGATAGGGCTCGTCTGCGCCGCTACGGCGTGTGCTGTCCGTCATGTCTATGACTGTGCGACCGAAGTATGAGAGTCCCCTGAGTGCCCGCTGAGAACCCCACCAGAAGTCGGTATGCCCGACATAAGGCGGCGAGCAGGGGCGCGTCCGCCGGACGTCGAGGGCCGCCGTAGCCTCGGCCGCCGCCGCTCCGAACCCCGTCGGTCACACCGCAGGTCAGCGAAGTCCCACCGCAGAACGTGGGCGTCGCGCCCCGCCGGCACACCGCCGTAAGGCGGACGCCGCACCCCGGAGAGCAGCACACCACCCGCAGGACACGACGCCTCCGCGAACATCGGGGCCCAGCCGCGGAACGCCCGGATCACAAGCCTCGGCAGGCGCGGAACCTCCCCGCCCGGGAGGCCATTGGGCGGGCGCCGCGCGTCCGTTCGCGGGGCCGCAGGGCCCCGCAACGCGCGGGCGCCGCCCGCCGGTCGACCCCAGACCAGGCAGGCGCCTCCCGCGCACCACAACCGGCCCGCAGGGCCCATCCCGCCGGACCGCGAAAACGACAGGGGGCCGTCGGGGCCCCAGGGCCCCGACCCGGGCAGAAGCGCTCCGCGCTACGCGCAGCCGCAGGAGTGGCGGACCACCAGTGCCGAGGGGAACTGCTTGACCCGCTCGCGGCGCGAGCTCGCCAGGCGGACGCCGTCGTCCAGCACCAGATCGACCGCGGCGCGCGCCATCGCGGGGCGGTCGGAGCCGACCGTGGTCAGCGGGGGGTCGGTGAGGTGGGCTTCCTTCACATCGTCGAAGCCGGCCACCGCCAGCTCTCCGGGGACCTCGATCCGCAGCTCACGCGCGGCCCGCAGCACCCCGAACGCCTGGTCGTCGGTGGCACAGAAGATGGCCGGGGGCCGGTCGGGGCCGGCCAGCAGGTCGAGGGCGACCTTGTAGGCGTCGTACCGGTTGTACGGGGCCTGGAAGAGCCGCCCCTCCGTGGGGCGGCCCGCCTCGTGCATCGCGCGGCGCCAGCCCTCGACGTGGTCGGTGACGGGGTCGCCGACGGTCGGGGTTATCTCGGTGCCGCCGAGGCACGCCACGTAGTCATGGCCGTGCTCCAGCAGATGCCGCACCGCGAGCTGCGCGCCGCCGACGTCGTCCAGCACCACTGCCACGTCGTCGATCGCCTCGGGCCGCTCGTGCAGCAGCACCACCCGGGCGTCCCACGCCTCGATCTCGGCCGCCGCGTTCTCGCTCGGGCCCTGGCTGATGAGGATCAGCCCGGACACCCGCATCCCCAGGAAGGCGCGCAGATAGTGCACTTCGCGCTCGTCGAGGTAGTCGGAGTTGCCGACCAGCACCATCTTTCCGCGCTCGGCGGCCGCCTGCTCGACGGCGTGTGCCATCTCCGCGAAGAACGGCTGCCGGGCATCCGGAACGATCAGCCCTATGAGATCGGTCCGGCGGCTCGCCATCGCCTGCGCGACCCGGTCCGGCCGGTAGCCGAGCTCCTTGATCGCGGCAAGCACCCGCTCGCGCGTGGCCGGGGCGACCGGCCGGGGTCCGTTATTGATGACGTAACTGACGACCGCGGTCGACGTTCCCGCAAGCCTTGCCACATCATCCCGCGTCACCTTGGCCACGCGCGAAGTCTACGCGGGTCCAGCTAGCTGTTGGCCGGTCGTGCGGCAGCAGCCCTCGACGCGGAGCCGGACGCCCCGCCGGGGCGCTCGCCCCGCGCCGTGTCGCCCGCCGCGGAGCCCCGCGCCGCGGCCTTCGCCCGGGCCTCCTCGGCGCCGCGCTCGACCTTCTCCGGCGCGACGAAGCGGTAGCCCACGTTCCGCACGGTGCCGATCAAGGACTCGTGCTCCGGGCCCAGTTTGGCGCGCAGCCGCCGGACATGGACGTCCACGGTGCGGGTGCCGCCGAAGTAGTCGTAACCCCAGACCTCCTGCAGCAGCTGCGCCCGGGTGAAGACCCGGCCGGGGTGCTGGGCGAGATACTTCAGCAGCTCGAACTCCTTGAATGTGAGATCGAGCACACGGCCCTTGAGCTTGGCACTGTAGGTGGCCTCGTCGACCGACAGATCGCCGTTGCGGATCTCCATCGGGCTGTCGTCGGTGGTGATCTGCTGGCGGCCCATGGCCAGCCGCAGCCGGGCCTCGACCTCCGCCGGGCCCGCGGTGTCCAGCAGGACGTCGTCGACGCCCCAGTCGGCGGTGACGGCGGCCAGCCCGCCCTCGGTCACCACCAGGATCAGCGGGCAGCCGGGGCCGGTGGACCGCAGCAGCTGGCACAGGCTGCGCACCTGCGGCAGATCGCGGCGGCCGTCGATCAGGATGACATCGGCGCCCGGCGTGTCCACCAGGGCCGGGCCTTCGGCGGGAGCCACCCGCACGCTGTGCAGCAGGAGGCCGAGGGCGGGGAGCACCTCCGTCGAGGGCTGAAGTGCGTTGGTCAGCAGCAGGAGGGAACTCATCGTCCACCACCTGCCCCGGCCATGTTCTCGAGGTTGTGCACGCTTCGCTCGCCCATTACGTCGGTTCCTCCTCGGTCCCTTGCGAGAGGGGCACCTCCCGGGCAGCGCCCGGGGGAGTCTGCGGCTACTACTTCGTACGGTCACGCTCCGCACCCTTGGAGCGACGGTGCGCTCAAACGCGCATCACGCCCCGAAAGCACAAAAGGACCCGGGGGCTACGTTGCCCGGATCCTCTTCACAGCAGAATAACCCACATGACATGTGCCCGAGAGGCTCAATCTGCTCCCCGTTGTCCTTCCAAGGTCATCACGAGGGAGCTGCGGGCCACGCTGCTGACCGATGACGCCGTCTCCATCGAGGCGCTGTACGAGCCTTCCCCGGCATCCGGCGCCGAACCCTCCGACCATCTCGTGCTGGTGGTCGGGCACGGGTTCACCGGCGCCCTGGAGCGCCCCGCGCTGCGGCGGGTGGCGTCGGCGTTTCGCCAGCGTACGGCCGTGATCACGTTCTCGTTCCGGGGGCATGGCCGGTCCGGCGGACGGTCCACGGTCGGCGACCGCGAGGTGCTGGATCTGGCCGCCGCGGTGCGCTGGGCACGTCGCCTCGGGCATCGGCGGGTCGCCACGGTCGGCTTCTCGATGGGCGGGTCGGTGGTGATCCGGCAGGCCGCGCTGTACGGGAAAAACGATGAGATCCAGCCGGTGCATGTCGCACACGATGGGGAGCGCACGGGGCGCTCGCCGGGGCGCACGGCCCCCGTAGCCGCGGCGACGGACGGTGAGGCGCCGGGCGCGCCCGGGGAAGTGGCCGACGGTGCCGCGCCCGATGCCGTGATCGCGGTGAGCGCACCCGCCCGCTGGTACTACCGGGGCACCGCGCCCATGCGGCGGGTCCACTGGGCGGTCACCCGGCCCGCGGGCCGCCTGGTCTCCCGCTACGGGCTGCGCACCCGGATCGACCCGCGCGGCTGGGACGTCGACCCGCTGTCCCCGGTGGCCGCGGCGCCGCTGATCGCGCCGACGCCGCTGCTGATCGTGCACGGTGACCGGGATCCGTACTTCCCGCTGGACCATCCGCGGATGCTGGCGTCGGCGGCGGACCCGTCCGCCTCGGAGCTGTGGATCGAACCGGGCTTCGGCCACGCCGAGACCGCCGCCTCCCCCGCCCTGCTGACGCGCATCGCCGACTGGGCGGCGGCCCACGCCTGAGGGGGCGGCCTCAGCTATTCGGCTTCCGCCACCGGCTCGGCGAACTGGGACGCGTACAGCCGGGCGTACGCACCGCCCGCCGCGAGCAGCGCGTCATGCGAGCCCTGCTCCACGATCCGCCCCGACTCCATCACCAGGATCACGTCCGCGTCCCGGATGGTCGACAGCCGGTGCGCGATCACGAAGCTGGTACGGCCGCTGCGCAGCGAGGCCATCGCCCGCTGGATGAGGACCTCGGTACGGGTGTCGACCGAGCTGGTGGCCTCGTCCAGCACCAGGATCGACGGCTCGGAGAGGAACGCCCGGGCGATCGTGATCAGCTGCTTCTCCCCCGCGCTGACATTGGAGCCCTCCTCGTCGATCATCGAGTCGTAGCCGTCCGGCAGGGTCCGTACGAAGCGGTCCACATAGGTGGCCTTCGCCGCCTCGACGATCTTCTCGAAGCTCGCCCCCTGCGCGCCGTACGCGATGTTCTCGGCGATCGTCCCGCCGAACAGCCAGGTGTCCTGCAGCACCATCCCGATATGGGAGCGCAGCTCCTCCCGCGACATCTCGGCGATGTCCACCCCGTCCAGCGTGATCCGCCCGCCGCTGACCTCGTAGAACCGCATCAGCAGATTGACCAGCGTGGTCTTTCCGGCGCCGGTCGGGCCGACGATGGCCACGGTCTGCCCGGGCCGCACCGACAGCGACAGACCGTCGATGAGCGGCGTCTCCGGCTGGTAGCGGAAGGAGACCTCCTCGAACGCGACCTGCCCCCGCACCGCCTCCGGCCGCCGCGCGTCCACCGGCTCCGCGCTCTGCTCCGGCGCGTCCAGCAGCTCGAAGACCCGCTCGGCGGAGGCCACGCCCGACTGCACCATGTTGGCCATCGAGGCCACCTGGGTGAGCGGCTGGCTGAACTGCCGGGAGTACTGGACGAACGCCTGGACATCCCCGATCGACAGTGCACCGGAGGCCACCCGGAGCCCGCCGACCACGGCCACCAGCACATAGTTGAGGTTCCCGATGAACATCATCGAGGGCTGGATCAGCCCGGAGATGGACTGGGCCCGGAAGCCCGCCGCGTAGAGCTTGTCGTTCTGCTCCCGGAACAGCTCCGCGGACTCCTTCTCCCGCCCGAAGACCTTCACCAGCGAGTGGCCGGTGTACATCTCCTCGATATGGGCGTTGAGCTTGCCCGTGGTCTTCCACTGGGCGACGAACTGCGGCTGGGCGCGCTTGCCGATACGTGTCGTCACCCACACCGAGACCGGGACGGTGATCAGCGCCACCAGCGCCAGCAGCGGCGAGATCCAGAACATCATCGCCAGCACGCCCACGATCGTCAGCAGCGAGGCCAGGATCTGGCTGAGGGTCTGCTGCAGCGTCTGCTGGATGTTGTCGATGTCGTTGGTGGCGCGCGAGAGCACCTCACCGCGCGACTGCTTGTCGAAGTACGACAGCGGCAGCCGCGCCAGCTTCTGCTCCACGTCCTCGCGCAGCCGGAAGACGGCGCGCTGGACGATGGCCGTGGCCACCCGCGCCTGCACCAGACCCAGGAGCGCGGCGACGACATACAGCGCCGTGGCCCACAGCAGCACGATGCCGACCGCGTGGAAGTCGATGCCCTGGCCGGGGGTGACGTCCATCGAGGCCACCATGTCGGCGACCGTGCCCTGGTCCCTGTCGCGCAGCCACTGGACGGCCTGCTCCTTGCTAACCCCGTCGGGCAGTTGCCGTCCGATGAGGCCAGCGAAGATCAGGTCGGTCGCCTCGCCGAGGATCTTCGGACCCGCCACCGCGAGCGCGACGCTGCACGTGCCCAGCGCGAGGACCAGCAGCGCGATCCCGCGCTCGGGACGGAGCCGGGCCAGCAGCCGGCGGCCGGAGCCGCGGAAGTCCAGGGACCGCTCGGTCGGCTGCCCGCCCATGAAGCGGCCGGGTCCGGCGGCGGGCGCCGGGCCCCTGCGGGGTGCCGAGGTGCCGCTCATGCTGTGTCCCTCACATTCGCCCCGCTGCGCCGGCAGCTGATGTGACTGTCACCCACGCGGCGCAGAGGTGCGACTTTCGTCGTCTTCTGCGGCTCAGTGGCCGCGGGTGCGTCGCTCATGCGGCTTCCTGTTCGGTGAGCTGGGAGAGCACGATCTCGCGGTAGGTCTCGTTGCCGGCCATCAGCTCGCCGTGGGTACCGGCGCCGACGATCCGCCCCGCGTCGAGCACCACGATCAGATCGGCGCCCCGGATGGTGGACACCCGCTGGGCGACGATGACGACCGTCGCGTTCTCCGTCTCATCCACGAGCGCCGCCCTCAGCCGGGCGTCGGTGGCGTAGTCGAGGGCGGAGAAGGAGTCGTCGAAGAGATAGACGGACGGCTTGCGCACCAGGGCCCGGGCGATCGCCAGCCGCTGCCGCTGCCCGCCGGAGACATTGGTCCCGCCCTGGGCGATCGGGGCGTCGAGCCCGGCCTCCATGGACTCCACGAACTCCCGTGCCTGGGCGGTCTCCAGGGCCCGCCACAGCTCCTCGTCGGTGGCGTCGGGATTGCCGTACCGCAGGTTCGAGGCGACGGTTCCGGCGAAGAGATACGGCTTCTGCGGGACGAGCCCGATGGTCCGGGTCATCACCTCCGGGTCGAGGTCGCGCACATCCACCCCGTCGATGTGGACGCTGCCGTCGGTCGCGTCGAACAGCCGCGGCACCAGCCCGAGCAGGGTGGACTTGCCGCTGCCGGTGGAGCCGATGACGGCGGTGGTCCGGCCGGGCCGGGCGATCAGCGAGATGTCGCGCAGTACGGGTTCGTCGGCGCCGGGGAAGCGGAACTCCACGCCCCGCAGCTCCAGCAGCCCCCGTCCGGCGTCGGCGAGCGCGGCCGCGACGGGCACGAGCGGCGGTACGACACTGGTCTGGGTGTCCAGCACCTCCTGTACGCGCTCGGCGCACACCTCGGCCCTCGGCACCATCATGAACATGAAGGTGGCCATCATCACCGACGACAGAATCTGCGCCAGATAGCTGAGGAACGCGGTCAGCGCGCCGATCTGCATCCCGCCGCTGTCGATCCGGTGCCCGCCGAACCAGACGACGGCCACGCTGGAGACGTTCACCACCAGCATCACGGCGGGGAACATCAGCGACATCAGCCGTCCGGCGCGCAGCGAGACATCCATCAGCCCGGTGTTGGCGGCGGTGAAGCGGTCGCGCTCATGGGTGTCGCGGACGAAGGCGCGGATGACCCGGATACCGGTGATCTGCTCGCGCAGCACCCGGTTGACCGTGTCGATGCGCTCCTGGACATGGCGGAACAGCGGCCGCATCCGGCGGACGATGAAGGTGACGACCACGCCCAGAGTCGGAACGATGAGCAGGAGCAGCCCCGACAGCGGAACGTCCTGGTTGAGCGCCATGACCACACCGCCGACGCACATGATCGGCGCCGAGACCATCAGCGTGAACGCCATCAGGCACAGCATCTGCACCTGCTGGACATCGTTGGTGGTGCGGGTGATCAGGGACGGCGCCCCGAAGTGGCCCATCTCACGGGCGGAGAAGGACTGCACCCGGTCGAAGACGGCGGCGCGCACATCGCGGCCGAGCGCCATGGACGTACGGGCACTGAAGTAGACGGCTCCCGCGGCGCACACGATCTGAACAAACGTGACGGCGATCATCAGCCCGCCGACACGGACGATGTAGCCGGTGTCGCCCTTCACCACTCCGCCGTCGATGATGTCCGCGTTCAGCGCGGGGAGGTAGAGGGTGGCCAGGGTCTGCACCAGCTGCAATAAAACGATCAGCGTGATCGTTCGGGTATAGGGCCTCAGATACGCCCGTATCAGTCGTACCAGCACACCGAAACCTTAAGTGACGCACGCCCCGAACCGGCCGTATTTTCGACGAACCGCGCGTGGTCCATGGCGCGGCCCGCACCCGTCATCATGGAGGCGGCAGATGACGGGAAAGGGATCGCGATGGCGATGAAGAACACGCCCGCCGGCACCATCCGGTACTGGGCCGCGGCCCGCGCCGCGGCCGGTACCGCGGAGGAGCCGTACACCGCGCGGACACTGGCGGAAGCGCTCGAGGTGGCCCGGGAGCGGCACACCGCTCGGCCGGAGTTCGCGCGGGTCCTGCTGCGCTGTTCGTTCCTGGTCGACGGAACCCCGGTCGGCACCCGCGACCACAAGACGATCCAACTCGCCGAGGGCGGCACGGTCGAGGTGCTCCCGCCGTTCGCAGGAGGGTGAACCCCGAGCTCATGAGCAACCAGCCGCACCAGGCCAACGAGCCCCACGAGCCTCACGACCCCCACCAGCAGAACCAGCAGCAGCCGTACCAGCAGCCGTACCCCCCGTACGGGTCGTACGAGGCTCCTTACGGCGGCTACGACCAGAGCGCGCATCCTTACGGCGGCGATGGCGGTAACGGTGGGCCGGGCGGCAACGGCGGCCACGGTCAGGGCGCCCAGCAGCCGGCCGACTGGCCGGGGTACGAGGGCTATCCGCAGCAGCAGGGGTACGCCCAGGCCCAGCCGCAGCAGTACCAGCACCCGCAGCAGCAGTACCAGCAGCAGCCGTACGCGGATCCTTACGCCGCCCAGCAGGGGCACCAGGGCCACCAGACGCACCAGGGCCAGCACCCGCAGGGCCGCCAGGCGCACCAGGGCAACCAGGGCAACCAGGGCAACCAGGGCAACCAGGGTCAGTACGCCCCGGGCTGGGATCAGCAGCAGCACCCGTACCAGCCAGCCGCCCAGCACCAGGGACAGCCCCGGCCCGCGACGCAGGCCCAGGCGCAAGCCCAGCACGCGCAGGCCCAGGCGCAAGCCCAGCACGCGCAGGCCCAGCACGCCCAGCCCCAGCAGCCACAGACCGCGCCCCCCGCCGCGACGGCAGCCGCGACCGCGACCGCCGAGCCGCCCGCCTCGCAGCCGGACCGGCCGCTCACCGCCGCCGAGAAGGCCCGCGCCGAGGGCCGTCCGCAGATCCTCCCCCGGGGTTCGTCCCCGCCGCCCTGACCGCCGTGCTCGCCGGCCTGCTCGCGGCCACCGCGCCGCTGGGCCGCCCGGCGGTCGCCGTCGTGGTCGCGGTGCTGCAGGCGGTCACCGCGGCCGGCTGGTTCCGGCTGAACGGCATGTGGCCCGCCCGGCAGGGCATCGCGCTCGCCTACGCGGGCGGTCTGGCCGCCAGCATCGGCCTGCTCGCCACCGAGCCCGCACACGCCCCGACGGTCCTCATCGGCACCATCGGCGTCTGGCTGCTGCTCGTGGTGATCCTCCAGCTCCGCAGCCACGCCTCCGCGGACGAGCGGCTGTACGGGCTCACGGCCGCTGTGGCGTCCACGGCCCTTACGGTGCTCGCGGCCGGCCATCTGGCCGCCGTGGCCGAGTCCTCGGACGCCGTCGTGGTGGGGGCGGCCGCCGTCGCCGTGGCCGTGCTCGTCCGGGCGCTGCCGCTGCCGACCGCCGCCGCCGTCGTGGTCGCGCTGGCGGCCGCCACGGGCGCCGGGGTCGGGGCCGGGCAGCTCACCGGAACGGGCACCTCCACCGCCGCCCTGCTCGGGTTCGCGGCCGGGGCGTGCGCGCTGATCGGCCACCGGGTCGCCAGCTACGACTACCCCTCGCGCTTCGTCCATATGACGGCCGGCGTGGCGCTGCCGCTCGCGGCCGCCGCCCCCGTGGTCTATGTGATCGGCCGCGCACTGGGCTGACTCCCCGGCTCCCGTTTGGCCGCTCCGGATAGGCTCGCAGCCTCAGGCGAGGGCCTGAGCAAGAGCCTGGGGGACCCACGCACATGCGCGCACTACGTATCACCTTGATCGTCGTCGTGATACTCGGCGGCCTCTTCGTGGCCGCCGACCGCATCGCGGTGTACATCGCGGAGTCGAAGGCCGCAGACAAGATCAAGAGTTCGCAGGGCCTGACCACCACGCCCAATGTCTCGATCAAGGGCTTCCCCTTCCTCACCCAGGTCGCGGGCAAGGAGCTGGACGAGGTCGACGTCGGTGTGGACGGGCTGACCACGGCCACGGGGGACGGCCGCAGCGTCCGGGTCACCGAGCTCGACGCGAAGCTGCACAACGTCCGCATCTCGGGCAGCTTCTCCTCGGCCAGCGCCGACCGCGCCACCGGCTCGGCCCACATCAGCTACGCGGACCTCTCACAGGCCGCCGGTCCGGGGGTGACCGTCGGCTACGACCCGTCGGGGTCCAACAAGGTCAAGATCACCGGCAGTCTGCTGGGCCTCACCCTCACCGCCCACTCCCAGGTCACCATCGTGAACGGGACCACCATCCGGCTGCACGCCGAGTCCATCCCGGGTGGCAGCATCCCCCAGTGGGAGGAGAAGGTCCGCGAGAAGGCCGACATCGAGCGGAAGATCGAGGGACTGCCCACCGGTATGCGGCTCGACAAGGTGGAGACCACCAAGGACGGCATAGACGTCTCGGTCACGGGTAATAACGTCCAACTGACGGGCTGACGCGATCAACACCAGGGGCGTCCGATCATGCCCCTGGTCCATTCACTGAGACGATCTCGTCCGCGTCCATGACCGCCCGTGGCCTTCGCCTGCCCGGACGACCCCGCCTGCGGGGCGCGCACCCCCTCTCATCTCACTCTACGGACGATATCGTCTCATCATTCGACACGCCGGTGACATGCCCGCCTGTCCATCCCTACGATCGGACGCATGAAGCGACAGGCGGATCTCACGAAGCGGCGGGCAGTCGACCTGTGCCGTGTCGCCGCCATGCTCTGTCGCACCGTCTGAACGGGACGCGGTCCGGCACGCCTCGGACCGGCCCCCTCTTCGGCCCGTCAGCCGGGCCTTCCCGCACTTTCGCTCGTACGCTCGCCGCACGCCCCGCGCGGCGCCGCGTCGCGAGCGTGCCCGTACCGCCGCAACTGCCCCGGAGGAGAGAACATGAGCCGCAGTGACGTCCTGGTGGACGCCGAGTGGGTCCAGGCCCGGATCGACGACCCCAAGACGGTCATCGTCGAGGTGGACGAGGACACGTCGGCCTACGACAAGAACCACATCAAGAACGCCGTCCGGATCGACTGGAAGCAGGACCTCCAGGACCCGGTGCGCCGTGACTTCGTCGACCAGGCCGGCTTCGAGAAGCTCCTGTCGGAGAAGGGCATCGCCAACGACGACACGGTCGTCCTCTACGGCGGCAACAACAACTGGTTCGCGGCGTACGCCTACTGGTACTTCAAGCTCTACGGCCACCAGGACGTCAAGCTGCTCGACGGCGGCCGCAAGAAGTGGGAGCTCGACTCCCGCGACCTGGTCGCCGAGGTGCCGACCCGCGCGGCGACCGAGTACAAGGCCAAGCCGCAGGACGCCTCCATCCGCGCCTTCCGCGACGAGGTCGTCGACGCCATCGGCTCGCTGAACCTCGTCGACGTGCGCTCCCCCGACGAGTTCTCCGGCAAGCTGCTCGCCCCGGCCCACCTCCCGCAGGAGCAGTCGCAGCGTCCCGGCCACGTGCCGAGCGCCCGCAACATCCCCTGGTCGAAGTCGGCCAACGACGACGGCACCTTCAAGAGCGACGACGAGCTCAAGGAGATCTACGAGGGCGCGGGCGTCGACCTGGCGAAGGACACCATCGCCTACTGCCGCATCGGTGAGCGCTCCGCTCACACCTGGTTCGTCCTGCACGAGCTCCTGGGCCAGACCAACGTCAAGAACTACGACGGCTCCTGGACCGAGTACGGCTCGCTGGTCGGCGTGCCGGTCGAGCTCGGCGCCGGCAGCTGACCCCTCTCCCCGAACGCGCCCCCGAAGGTAAGGACAGACATCCATGTGTGGAGCCAAGGCCGGCGGCCCCGACGCCTCGACGATCAAGCCCGGTGAGACCACCATCCAGGGTTCGGTGACCCGCGACGGCGAGCCCGTCACCGGCTACGTCCGGCTGCTGGACAGCACCGGCGAGTTCACCGCCGAGGTCCCCACCTCCGCGACCGGACAGTTCCGTTTCTACGCCGCGGAGGGCACCTGGACGCTGCGTGCCCTGGTTCCCGGCGGCACCGCGGACCGCACTGTTGTCGCCCAGAAGGGCGGGCTGGCGGAGGTCGCCATCGCCGTCTGACGCGTGACGGCGCGTCGTGACACACGGCCGGAGGGCCGCACCCCAGGGTTGGACGCCTCGGCGGGGTGCGGCCCTCCGTCTGTCTCGCCTGTCGGTGCCGGTGTCCTTCGTCTGTCGGCGCGGCGGCCTGGGACGTACGCTGGAGATATGTACGCGCGACGCCGCCACGCATATTTTTTCCTGATGGGCGCGTGTCTGACGCTCTTCATCTCGGCGTGGGCCTTTGTGCGCCTGTGGTCCGTACCCGCCGCGGTCGCGATGTGCATCGTCGCCATGGTGATCCCGCCCCTGGCCGCCATAGTGGCCAATCGCCGGGGCCCGGACGACCGGTGGTGGGACGAGTCGGGGGACGAGGAATCCGACCGGTGGTGGCGGGAGCTGGACGAGCACAACCACCGGCATTGACCACCAGCACAACCGCCCCGGCCGATCGGGGCCCGGCAGGGGCCACTGACCGGGCCCCGGCCGGGGCGTAGAGGTCCGCCCCGGTAGCCCGCGGTGCCCAGGACCGCCCTGGTAGCCGGGGCCCTGAGGACCGCCCTAGTACACGAGCGCCTGGACGCCGTCCGGCATGATCTCGCTCACGAAGACCTGAGCACCCGCGATCCGGGCCCCCTCGATCAGATCCTTCTCCTCGATCTTCCGGCGCGCCGCGCACTGGGTGCACACCGTGATCTGGCCGCCGCCCGTAAGGATGCCGTCGATCAGATCCGGCAGCGGCGCCGCATGCGGCAGCTCGAACTCCGCCGCCCGGCCCGGCAGCGCGAACCACGTCGACTCCCCGGTCAGCCAGAGCGAGACCTCGACCCCGCTCGCCGCGGCCACCGCCGCCACCGTGAACGCCTGGGAGCACCGCTCGGGAGCGTCCGCGCCCGCCGTCACCTTGATCACCAGCTTCTTCGCCATACACCAACCTTAGGGTCGGCACGGTGGCCCGGGCGCGGCACGGCGACCTGTCTCCACCGGCCACCCCGGCGCCGACTAGACTCGGTGCCGTCCGTCATCTGTTCCGAGGAGCGCGCTCGTGCTTGAGGCAGTCTTCACCACCCTGATGATCCTGGTCGCCGTGGCCACGCTCGGCTTCGCCGCACTGACCTGGAAGAAGCTGTACCAGGGCCAGCGCTGACCCCCTCCCGCCCGGCCATCACGGCTCGACTCTCGACAGATCGCCTGAATTCATGATCCAGATTCCCTCCGACCTCCACCCGGACCTCGTACCGCTCGCCTTCCTCCTGGGCAACTGGGAAGGCGCGGGCGTATCGGACTTCCCCGGGGCCGAGAAGTGCAACTTCGGCCAGGAGGCGACCTTCACGCACGACGGCCGCGACTTCATCGAGTACGTCTCGCACACCTGGGTGCTGGACTCCGAGGGCAAGAAGGTGCGCCCCCTGGAGACCGAGTCCGGCTACTGGCGGATCGACAAGGACCGCAAGGTCGAGGTCGTGATGAGCCGGGACCAGGGCATCGTCGAGGTCTGGTACGGCGAGCTCGCGGAGGGCAAGCCGCAGATCGACCTGGCGACGGACGCGGTGGCGCGCACCGCGCACGCGGCCCCGTACGCGGGCGGCAAGCGGCTGTACGGCTACGTCAACAGCGATCTGATGTGGGTCGGCGAGAAGGCCACCCCCGAGGTCGAGCTGCGCCCGTACATGTCCGCGCATCTGAAGAAGGTCGTCGACCCCCGGGAGTGGGCCAAGGACCTCAAGGACCTGCCGGACGACGGGATCGCCTTCTTCCGCTGAGTGCCTGAGTGCCTGAGTGCTTGGGCTCTTGGGCTCTTGGGCTCTTGGGCTCTTGAGCGGGCCGTTCCGCCTGCCGCCGAGCCCGGCTCTTCCGTGCCGCGGCCGGTTCTGCCCCTGTGCGTCCGGCCGGTAATCGCGTGCCCGCCTACACTTGCACCGTGGCGACCACCGACTGGAAGAGCGATCTGCGGGAGCGCGGCTACCGGCTGACCCCGCAGCGCCAGCTCGTGCTCGAAGCCGTCGATCATCTGGAGCACGCCACTCCGGACGAGATCCTCACCGAGGTGCGCCGCACCGCGAGTGGCGTCAACATCTCCACGGTCTACCGCACGCTGGAGCTGCTGGAGGAGCTGGGCCTGGTCAGCCACGCCCATCTCGGCCATGGCGCCCCCACGTACCACCTGGCCGACCGGCACCATCACATCCATATGGTGTGCCGCGACTGCACGGATGTGATCGAGGCCGATGTCTCCGTGGCCGACTCCTTCACCCGGCAGCTCCGCGCGGACTTCGGCTTCGAGACCGATCTGAAGCACTTCGCGATCTTCGGCCGGTGTGCCGCGTGCGCGGCCCGGCAGCGCGGTGGAGACGACGGCCAAAACGGCTCCGGTGAGGGCCGAGCCCGCAGGTCGTAGGCTGAGTTCATGAAGAGCCCTTTGCTGTCGCTGCCCGGCGCCGTCCCCGGCGAGGGCCCCGACGAAGGCGTCGCCGCCCACTATGGCGACCTGTTCCGCGAGCAGCGCGCGCTCGCCGACGGCACCGGCTTCGTGGACCTCTCGCACCGCGGAGTGGTCACGGTCAGCGGTGCCGACCGGCTGAGCTGGCTGCATCTGCTGATCACCCAGCACGTCAGCGAGCTCCCGCCGGGCCAGGCCACCGAAGCCCTGATCCTCTCCGCCCACGGCCATATCGAACACGCGCTCTATCTCGTCGACGACGGCGAAACGACCTGGGCCCATGTGGAGCCCGACAGCCAGCGCGATCTGATCGCCTACCTGGAGAGCATGAAGTTCTTCTACCGGGTCGACATCGCGGACCGCACCGACGACTACGCGGTCGTCCACCTCCCGGCGGGCAGCATCACCGAGGCCCCCGAGGACACCGTCGTCCGCGAGACCCCACACGGCCGGGATCTCTTCCTGCCGCGTGCGCGGCTCACCGACTTCGCCGAGGCGAGCGGGCCGGCGATCGGAGTGCTGGCGTACGAGGCGCTGCGGGTCGAGGCCCACCGGCCGCGGGTCGGCCTGGAGACCGACCACCGCACCATCCCGCATGAGCTGGGGTGGATCGGCTCCGCCGTCCACCTGCAGAAGGGCTGCTACCGCGGCCAGGAGACCGTCGCCCGGGTGCAGAACCTGGGGAAGCCACCGCGCCGGCTGGTCTTCCTCCACCTCGACGGCAGCGAGGTGACGCTGCCCTCCCACGGCGCGCCCATACGGCTGGCATCGGAGGGCGAGGAGGGCCGCCAACTGGGGTTCATCACCTCCTCGGCCCGCCACCACGAGCTGGGGCCGATCGCGCTCGCGCTGGTCAAGCGCAATGTACCGGTGGACGCGGAGCTGATCGCCGACTCCACGGCCGCCGCACAGGAGACGGTCGTGGAGCCGTGAGCCCGGTGGGGTCGCGCCAGACGTCGCGGTGAGGTCGCGCTAGACCTCGATCAACACCGTGAACGGGCCGTCGTTCGTGAGCGAGACCTTCATGTCCGCTCCGAACCGGCCCGTTTCCACGTGCGCGCCCAGCTTCCGCAACTGGGCCACCACCTCGTCGACGAGCGGTTCGGCGACCCCGCCGGGCGCCGCCGCGTTCCAGGTGGGACGGCGCCCCTTACGGGCGTCGCCGTAGAGCGTGAACTGGCTGATGACCAGCAGCGGGGCGGCCGTGTCCGAGCAGGACTTCTCGCCCTGGAGGATCCTTACGGACCACAGCTTGCGGGCGAGCTGGGCCGCCTTCTCCGGAGTGTCGTCATGCGTCACCCCGACCAGCACACACAGCCCCTGGCCGACGATCTCGCCGACTGTCTCGCCGTCCACGACGACGTTTGCCCCGTCCACTCTCTGTACCACAGCACGCATACCGACCATCATGCCGTGCGTCCATCCGGGGCCGATCGGGTGGAGAGCCGCTGCACAGGGAGCATCACTGGTGGCACGATGCGTGCAGGCGGTGCAAGCGGGCAGGAACTGCGGGAATGACGCATCGCTGGAGGGGACGGACACCAATGACCACACCGGGCACCGGCCAGCCCATGGCCACCGAGGGCCTGCTGCCGCCACGGCCGCCGAGCCAGCGCGGCGGGCGGCGGGCCGACTCCACCGCCGTGACGGCGCCGACCATGGCTCCCACGTCCGCGGCGGCGAGCGGACTGCACGCACTGCGGCTTCCGGAGCTGCGGGCGCTGCGCCGCGCGGCACAGGGCGAGGAGGCGGATCTGAGCTATCTGCGCAGACTGCTGCAGGGCCGGATCGACATCCTCCGCGCCGAGCTGGGCCATCGCCGTGACCCGGCGCCCGCGGCGGCCACGGCACAGCCGTCCGCCGCGCTGGTGGACCGGCTGCCGGAGATCCTCGCGGATCTCCCCTCACGGCACCGCTCCTCGGCCCGCCATGTCACGCTCGGGACGCCGCAGGGCGCCGAGTACGAGCGGCTGGCCGAGGAGATGCTGGCCGAGGTGGGCCTCTCCGATCTGCGGGCCCGTACGGACGAGGAGCTGCGCGGCGCGATGGCCCGCCTCGTCGGCCATGAGCAGCAGGTGTCGCGGCGGCGGCAGGAGCTGCAGCGGACGGCGGACGGCTGCAGTGCGGAGATCGCCCGCCGGTACCGCGAGGGAGAGGCGCAGGTGGACGACCTACTGGCGTAGGCGCCCGCGGGGTGCTTGCCCAGCGTCCATCGGGGGCTCCCATCGGAGGCTGGCCCAGCCGTCCATCGGGGGCTCGCCGAGCGGTCCACCGGGGGCTCGCCGAGCCGTCCACAGGGTGCGGTGTGATGAAAGGACCTCGTCCACAGGCTGGGGAAATCGGCGTGCGGCCGATGGCGGCTCACGCCTAGCGTGTGGGCATGGCCGTCGAACTCCGCACCTCGCTCTCCGATTCCGATCTGACCAGCTGGACCATCGCGCTCAACACCGGCTTTCTGCGTCCGCCGGAGGCGCCGAAGGAAGAGGTGGAGCTGCGGCGGGAGCAGATGGACCTGTCCCGTACGCAGGGGGTCTTCGACGAGGACCGCTGCGTCGCCACCTTCCGCAGCTTCGCGCAGCGGCTGACGGCGGTCGGCGGGACGGACGTCCCCGCCGACGCGATCAGCAATGTCGCGGTGTCGCCCACCCACCGCCGCCGGGGGCTGCTCAGCCGGATGATGGAGCACGATCTGCGCGCCGCCAAGGAGCGGGGCGACGCGGCGGCCACCCTGATCGCGGCCGAGTACCCGATCTATGGGCGGTACGGCTTCGGCCCCGCCACCTGGACCACCGAATGGCAGGTGGACGTTCCCCGCGCCGGGCTCGACCCGCGCCACTCGGCTCCGGTGGACGGCGGCCGGGTCGACTTCGCCGACGCCGACGAGGTGCGGAAGCTGGGCCCCGCACTGCATGAGCGGCTGCGCGCCCAGCAGCACGGCGTCATCGACCGCCCGGACAGCTGGTGGCGGATCGGCACCGGCCAGCAGCGGTTCCCCAACCGCCCCTGGACCGAGCCGTTCTATGTCCTCTACCGCTCCCCCGACGGCTCGGTGGACGGACTGCTCGCGTATACGGCGGACGACCGCTGGGAGGGCAACAAGCGGCCGCACAACACCGCCACCGTGCTCGAGCTGATGGGAGTCACCCCGGCCGCCGAGCGGGCGCTGTGGCACTTCCTGCTCTCGGTCGACTGGGTGACCCGGGTCAACACCGGCCGACGTGCCCCGGACGATTTGCTTCCGCTGCTGCTCGGCGACCCCCGCGCCGCCCAGGTCAGCATGTACGCCGACTGGCTGTGGCTGCGCCCGCTGGATGTGCCCCAGCTCCTGGAGACGCGTACGTACCCGGTCGAGGGCTCGCTGGTGCTCGAGCTGCACGACGCCGCCGGGCTGGCCGGTGGCCGCTATTTCCTGGAGGCGGGCCCCGACGGCGCGGCGTGTGCGACCACGGGCCGCCCGGCCGACCTGACCATGGACATCGGCGAGTTGGGCACCCTGTGGCTGGGCGACGAGTCGCCGGCCCGGCTCGCCTCGCTGGGCCGGATCGCCGAGGAGCGCCCGGGCGCGGCGGCACTGGCGGACCGGCTGCTGCGAACGCCGCGACGCCCCTGGTGCCCCGACAGCTTCTGAGGTGTCGGGGGGGTGTCCGGGCACGGTGGCGGGCGCCCACCCGATCGGCACCGGGCGGTCGGCACTGGGCAGCTGACGCTGGGCGGTCGGCACCGGGCGGTCGGCGCTGGGCAGTCGGCACCGGTCGGTCGGCGCTGGGCGGCCGACGCTGGGCGGTCGGCACCGGGCGGTCGGCGCTGGGCAGTCGGCACCGGTCGGTCGGCGCTGGGCGGCCGACGCTGGGCGGTCGGCACCGGGCGGTCGGCGCTGGGCAGTCGGCACCGGTCGGTCGGCGCTGGGCGGCCGACGCTGGGCGGCCGACGCCGGGCGGTCGGCGCTCAGCAGCAGGACTTGAGCAGTCGGCGCGCGCCCGCGCCCTGCTCACCGAGCCGGTCGTACGGGTTGGCCAGCGCGCATTTGTCGATCGACAGACAGCCGCAGCCGATGCAATCGGTGAGGTGGTCGCGGAGGTTCTCCAGCTGTTCGATGCGCTCGGTGATGTCCGCGTGCCAGCACTCCGAGATCCGGGCCCAGTCCTCCTTGGTGAGGACATGGTCCTCGGGGAAGAGCCCGAGCACCTGCCGGATTCTCCCCAACGGGATGCCGACGCGCTGCGAGGAGCGGACGAAGGCGACCCGGCGGAGCGTATCGCGGGTGTAGCGGCGCTGATTGCCGGAGGTGCGGCGGCTGTGGATCAGCCCCTCGCGCTCATAGAAGCGCAGCGCGGAGGCGGGGACTCCGCTCCGCTGCGAGAGCTCGCCGACCGTGAGCTCATGGGTTTTCCAGGTCAATTGCGTCATAGGGCCGAGGGTAGCTTGACTTCAACCTTTGTTTAAGTCCGAGGCTCTTCCCATGGCTACTGACACCGCCGTCTCCACGGCCGCGGCCCCTACGGACACCGACTCCCCCATCCGGCTCGTCGTCATCGTCGGCAGCACCCGCGACGGCCGCTTCGGGCCGAAGGTCGCCGAATGGTTCGCCGGTCATGCGACGCTCCGCTCCGATATGACCGTCGATGTCGTCGACCTTGCCGAGACCCCGCTGCCCATGGAGCTCACCCACCGCCCCGGCCCCGATGACCTCGCGGCCCTGGAGGCCGTGACGCCCCGGCTGGACGCGGCCGACGCGTTCGCCGTGGTCACCCCCGAGTACAACCACAGCTACCCCGCCTCCCTGAAGAACGCGATCGACTGGCACTTCACCCAGTGGCAGGCCAAGCCGATCGGCTTCGTCTCCTACGGCGGCATCTCCGGTGGCCTGCGCGCGGTCGAGCATCTGCGGCCGGTCTTCGCCGAGGTTCACGCCGTGACCGTCCGGGACACGGTCAGCTTCCACAACGCGCACGGGCTCTTCGAGGAGGACGGCCGACTGAAGGACTCCGAGGGTCCGGACACCGCCGCCGGGGCGATGCTCAATCAGCTCGCCTGGTGGGCGCGGGCTCTGCGCACGGCCCGCGCCGCCCACCCGTACGGCACCTGATGCCCCCGGCGGCGCCGACCCCGTCGACCCCCGTCGACCGGCGCCGCCGCAAACGTGGCTCAGGCGGTGCGGCGGCGGAAGAGCACCCCCGACAGCCCGGCCGCCACCGCCAGGATTCCGCCGCACCACACCAGGGCCTGCCAGGCGCTGTCGCCGACCGGCCGGTCCAGCAGCAGCCCCCGCAGCGCCTCGATGACCGGGGTCACCGGCTGGTGCTCCGCGAATCCGTGCAGCCAGCCCGGCATGGTGTCGATCGGCACGAACGCGCTGCTGGGATACGGCAGGAACATCATCAGGAAGGTGAACCCGCCCGCCGCCTCCGGTGACCTGGCGATCAGGCCGAAGCAGGCCGACAGCCAGGAGATCGCGAGGATGAACATCAGCAGGATGCCGGCCACGGCCAGCCAGTCGAGCGGACCGGCGTCCGGCCGGAAGCCGATGAGGAAGGCCACCCCGAAGACGATCGCGGTCGCGACCGTGTTGCGCAGCACGCTCGCGGCCACATGGCCCGCCAGGATCGGGGTGCCGCCGATGTCCAGCGACCGGAAGCGGTCGACGATGCCGCCGGTCATGTCATGGGTGACGGTGACCGCCGTATTCGCCGAGCCGAAGCCCGCGCACAGCAGCATCACCCCGGGGACGACATAGGTGACGTACTCGGTGCCGGTGTGGATGGCGCCGCCGAAGAAGTAGACGAAGACCAGCATCAGCATGATCGGCAGCAGCATGGCGGTGAGCACCGCGTCCAGGTTGCGCCTGGTCAGCCGGATCGTGCGGCCGGTCAGAACGATCGCGTCAGACACCGGCCGCCTCCTTCTCGCCCGTGGCGTCGGGGCTGTCGCCCTTACCTTCATGGCCCTCGCCCTCGGCGGTACGGCTTTCGCCCTCGGCGCTACGGCTCTCGCCCTCCGCGGTGTGGCCGGTCAGGGCCATGAAAACGTCGTCGAGCGTGGCACTGTGCACGGTGAAGCGGTCCACGGCACGGCGCTCGGGGTCGATCTCGTCGAGCAGGGCCCGCACTTGGGCGGCGCCGCCGTCCGTCGCGACGCCCAGCGTCAACCGGTCGGCGTCGCTCCATACGAGCCGTACGCCGAGTTGGCGCGCGACCCTCTCGTAGCCGGCGATGTCGCCGAGCACCAGGTCCAGCCGCTGCCCGGCCACCCGCTCCTTGAGTTCGGCCGAGGTGCCCTCGGCCACCACCCGGCCGCCGTCCACCACCGCGATGCGATCGGCGAGTTGGTCGGCCTCCTCCAGGTACTGGGTGGTGAGGAAGACCGTCACCCCGTCCGTCACCAGCCCCTTGACCACGTCCCACATGGCCTGCCGGCTGCGCGGGTCGAGTCCGGTGGTCGGCTCGTCGAGGAAGATCACCTCGGGGTGGCCGACCAGACCCGCGGCGAGGTCGAGCCGGCGGCGCATCCCGCCGGAGTAGGTGCCCACGGTGCGGCGGGCGGCGCCGGTGAGGTCGAAGCGCTCCAGCAGTTCCCGTGCGCGGCTACGAGCCTCGGTGCGGCCGAGCCGGGTCAGCCGCGCCATCATCCGCAGGTTCTCCTCGCCGGTCTGCATCTCGTCCACCGCGGCGTACTGGCCGGTGAGGCTGATGAGGCGGCGGACGCGACGGCGGTCGGCGACGACGTCGAAACCCGCGACGCGGGCCCGCCCGGCGTCCGGCGGCGTCAGCGTGGACAGGATCCGCACGGTCGTGGTCTTGCCCGCCCCATTGGGGCCGAGCAGCGCGAAGACGCTGCCGGGCGCGACCGACAGATCGACGCCCCTGAGCACCTTCACCGTCCCGTAGGACTTCTCGAGGCCGCTTGCCTCGATGGCTGGTCGATGGGCCATGGCTCCCCCGTTCCCTCTTCTGCGTATGCCATACACGCTACTGCGTAGGGTATACGCAACTCTAGGATGGCGGTCAATCGAGCACACCTGAGCACCACGCACGTACGGAGGTCCCGAGGCCATGGCCACCGAGGAGAGCGGCACCGGCCTGCCGACGAGCATCGAGGCCGCCTGGGGACTGCGGGAACGCCCGGGCAAGGGACCTCGCCCCGGGCTGACCCTGGACCGGATCGTCGACGCCGCCGTGGGTATCGCCTCGGCGGACGGCCTCGGCGCGGTCTCCATGAGCCGGGTCGCGGCCGAGCTGGGCGTCTCCACGATGTCCCTGTACCGCTATGTCTCGGCCAAGGACGAACTGCTGACGCTGATGGAGGACGCGGCCTACGGCACCCCGCCGCCCGGCGACCCGGCGAAGGACTGGCGGGCCGGGTTCACCGACTGGGCCTGGTCGCTGCGCACCGCCCTCGGCCGTCACCCGTGGGTGGTGAACGTCCCGGCCAGCGGTCCGCCCTCGACGCCCAACTCGGTGGCCTGGATGGAGCGCGGACTGGCCTGCCTCCGCCACACACACCTCAGCGAGAACGAGAAGATCTCCGTGCTGATGCTGGTCAGCGGCTTCGTCCGCAACGAGGCCCGGCTGACCTTCGACATCCTGGCGGCCAGCCGACGCAGCGGCGACAGCCTCGAAACCTCCATGGCGGCCTGGGCCAGGCTGCTGGGGAAGCTGACCGACCCCGAGCGCTTCCCGGCGGTGACGGCGGCGCTGCGGGCGGGGGAGCTGGACACCCCGGGCGGCCCTGACGACGAGTTCGTCTTCGGCCTGGAGCGGATTCTCGACGGTGTGGAGGCGCTGGTCAGCGCGCGGAGCTGACCGTCTGACGCCGCTGACCGCCGGTCGGCTCTGGCCGCCGGTCGGCTCTGGCCGTCGGTCGGCTCTGGCCGCCGGTCGGCTCTGGCCGTCGGTCGGCTCTGGCCGTCGGTCGGCTCTGGCCGCCGGTCGGCTCTGGCCGTCGGTCGGCTCTGGCCAGATACTTGCACATCCTGGCCATCCGGCCACTCGTCGGTCCCGGGCCCGTTTCGCAGCATGGTGGTCATGAATGTGCTGTGGATTTTCGCCCACCCCGAACAGCGGTCCCTCAGCGGGGCGTTGCGCGACGAGGGTCTGCGCGCCCTGCGGGAGGCGGGCCATGACCACCGGCTGTCCGATCTCTACGCGATGCGCTGGAACCCCGTAGTCGACGGCGCCGACTTCCGCCACGACCCGAGCGAACGCCTCATCGTCGGAGCCGCCTCGCAGCGCGCCTATGACGCGGGGACGCTGAGCGAGGACATCCGTGCCGAACAGGAGAAGATCGCCTGGGCCGACGTGCTGATCGTGCAGTTTCCGCTCTGGTGGTACGGCATGCCCGCCATCCTCAAGGGCTGGTTCGACCGCGTCTTCGTCAAGGGCTTCGCCTACGGGATCAAGGGGCCGGACGGACGCACCCTGCGCTACGGGGACGGCAAGCTGGCCGGTAAGCGCGCCATGGTGGTCCTGACCGCGGGGGCGCCCGAGGACACCATGGGACCGCGCGGCGTCAACGGCGCCATCGGCGATCTGCTCTTCCCGCTGCACCACGGCACGTTCTGGTACAGCGGTATGTCCGTGCTGCCGCCGCATGTGGTCTACGCCGCGGACCGGGTACCGGCCGAGGCGTACGAGGCCCATGCCGCCGCGCTGCGCAAGCGACTGGCGGACCTGCCGACGGAGGAACCGATCCCGTTCCGCCGCCAGAACGGCGGGGACTACGACGAGCGCCTGGTGCTCCGGCCCGATGTGCTGCCGGGCCGGACCGGCCTCTCCGTGCACTACGCATGGCCCCCAGGCGCCGCGCGCCCAGGGCAGCTTGAGCGACGATGACCAAGGCTCTCGGGGCGCCTTGAACAGCTAGGAGGGCGAGCGCAGCTCCAGCCGCCAGTCGTTGCACCGCATCATCGTCCCCAGCGGGTACTCGACCTCGCACTCGCCGACCAGGGTGAATCCGGCCTTGCGGCACACCCCGTTCGACGCGGGGTGGCCGACGGACGGATAGGCGTGCAGATACCGATGGGTCCGCTGTGCCGCGGCCGCCCGGGCGACCTCCCCCGCGGCCGCGGCGGCGATCCCCCGCCCCTGGAACGGGGGCAGCACGGCCCAGCCGGTCTCGTACACCGACTCACCCCGCCACTCCCGCTCCCAGTACCCGATGCTGCCGACCGTCTCCTCCCCCGGCAGCAGCACGATTCGGTACATCCGCCCGGCGCCCGGCCCCGTCAGCTCCGCATACCGGCGGTGGCGGACCAGGATCTGCTCCTCGCTCTCCGGTCCGCCCAGGTGGCTCGTCATCTCCGGGCTGTTGACGCCACGCAGCAGCTCCCGGCAGGACGCGCTGTCCTCCCACGGCTCGAGCCGCACCCGCACCCCGCTCGCCCCACCGGACATCCGTCGCCTCCCGCCGTCAGCCCACCCCTGCGCCCGCGTTCCGTTCATTCGACCACGGGGGTACGACAACGGCGCCGCGCCCCAGATCCCGACCCCGCCCGAACTCAGTCCGCCAGGCCCGGCGCCAATCGGCCCGGTCCGGCCTCAGTCCGCCACCGGCTCCAGCAGCGCCAGGTCGTCCTCGCCGAGGGCGATCCGCGCCGCCGCCATGTTCTCCTCCAGGTGGGCCAGCGAGCTGGTGCCGGGGATCTGGATGATCGCGGGCGAGCGGGCGAGCCCCCAGGCGAGGGCGATCTGATGCGCGGTCGCGCCGTGCCGCTCCGCGACCGTCCGCAGGTTCCCGCTCTCCAGGGCGGTATGGCCGCCGCCCAGCGCGAAGAACGGCATATAGGCGATCCCGGCCCCGGCGCACTCGTCCACCAGCGCCCCGTCGGCCTGATCGAGCACCCCGAACCGGTTCTGCACCGCCGCCACGGGCGCGATCGCGCGGGCCTCGGCCAGCTGCTCGGCGCTCACATTGCTCACCCCGAGCCGCCGCACCAGCCCTTCCTCCCGCAGCGCGGCCAGCGCGGCGAACCGCTCCCCGAGCGGCACCCCGCCCACCGCCTTGAGCCGCCCCACCCGCAGGTAGACCAGGTCGAGCGCGTCGAGGCCGAGCTGCCGCAGGTTCTCCTCGACCAGACCCCGCAGCTGCTCCGGCCGCGCCTCCGCGTACATCTCGCCGGTCGCGGTGCGCAGCGGCCCGACCTTGGTGGCGATGGTGACATCCGCGGGGTACGGATGCAGGGCCTCGCGCAGGATGTCGTTGGCCCGCTCGGTGGCGGAGAAGTAGAAGGCGGCGGTGTCGATATGACGGGCACCCAGCTCCACGGCCCGCCGTGCGACCGCCACAGCCGTCGCACGCGCGACGGCGGGACCGGCCCACCGCCCCGGCAGCTGCATCGCGCCGAAGCCGAGCCGATCGGCCGGTGACGAGAGGTGAGAAAACAAGGACGAAGAGGAGAAAGACGCGGAGGATGAGTTCATGGGGCAGCATGCGCACCTTTTCGCCCCGACCACAAGATCGGATCAGCCCGACGACCGCTCCAGCAGCAGCGCCCGCTCACGGGCGTTACGGGTCAGGTCCGCCGCCCGGGCGAACTCCGCCCGGGCCTCCTCATGCCGGCCCAGGCGCTCCAGCAGATCCCCGCGGACGCTCGGCAGCAGGTGGTAGCCCTTGAGCGCCGGTTCCTCCGCCAGCGCCTCGACCAGCTTCAGACCCGCCGCGGGCCCCTCCGCCATCGCGACGGCGACCGCCCGGTTGAGCTCCACCACCGGGGACGGGGCCAGCGCCATCAGCCGGCCGTAGAGGGCGGCGATGGCCGTCCAGTCGGTGTCCTCGTAACGGATCGCCCGTGCGTGGCAGGCGGCGATGGCGGCCTGGAGGGAGTACGGGCCGTGGCCCGCGCGCTGCAGGGCGTCGGCCCCCCGGCGGATGAGCGGGCGGTTCCACTTGGTGCGGTTCTGGTCGGCGAGCAGCACCGGCTCGCCGCCGGGGCCGGTGCGCGCCGCGATACGGGAGGACTGGAACTCCAGCAGCGCGGCCAGCCCGTGGACTTCGGGCTCCTGGGGCAGCAGCCCGCCCAGGACCCGGGCCAGCCGCAGCGCGTCCTCGCACAGGGCCGGGCGCACCAGATCGTCGCCCGTGGTCGCGGAGTAGCCCTCGTTGAAGATCAGGTAGATGACCTCCAGGACCGAGGAGAGCCGGGCAGTCCGGTCGTCGCCGTAGGGCACTTCGAAGGGGACGTCGGCCTGGGCGAGCGTCCGTTTGGCCCGGACGATGCGCTGGGCGACCGTGGGCTCCGGGACCAGGAACGCGCGGGCGATCTCCTCCGTCGTCAGCCCGCCCAGCAGCCGCAGGGTGAGCGCGACCCGGGCCTGGGTCGACAGCACGGGATGGCAGGCGGTGAAGATCAGCCGCAGCAGATCGTCGTCGATGTCCTCGGCGGTGCGGGCGAGATCCGCCGGGTCGGGCGGTGAGACGTCCTCCAGGGCCCGCCCGACCTCCGCCAGCTTGCGTGCGTAGGTCTCCTTACGGCGGACGAGATCGATCGCACGGTGCTTGGCGGTGGCCATGAGCCAGGCGCCCGGATTGTCCGGCACGCCGGACTCCGGCCACCGCTCCAGCGCGGTGACCAGCGCGTCCTGCGCGAGTTCCTCGGCCAGCCCGACGTCCCGCACGATCCGGGCGACGCCTGCGATGATCCGTGCGGACTCGATCCTGAAGACCGTTTCGACCGTCTCGGCGATGGGGGTGGTTTCAGCCGTTTCGACTGCTTCAGCCGTTTCGGCTGTTTCAGCCGCTCTCGCCGCATCGGCCGGGCTTGCTGCCGTCACGGCCCCTATCAGAGCAGCTATAAGGGGACGGAGCAAGCACTGCCGGCTCAGCCCCCGACGATCTCGCGGACCTCGACGGTGATGGTCCAGAACTCCTCATGGGTCCGCAGGAACCGCTTGGCCCACTCCACGGCCTCGGCCTTGTCCTTGGCCTGGACGATGGAGTAGCCGCCGATGACCTCCTTGCTCTCAGTGAAGGGGCCGTCGGTGCAGTTGATCTTCCCGCCGGACCAGGTGACCCGGGTGCCCTCGGAGGTCGGGGTGAGCCCGGCCGTGTCCAGCATGACCCCGGCCTTGGTCATCTCCTCGATCAGCGCACCCATCCGCTCCATGAGCTCGGGGCTGGGACCCTCGGCGGGGGCGTTCTGCTCATCGACGCGGATCATCGACAGATAGCGCGGCATGGTGACTCCTCATTCGGCAGACGAAGCGAGATTCCTTACGGAGGCCGGGGCTTCCCCGCCTCTCACCCTTGCGTCGAACGGGCACCGCCCGGATCGACAGACCCCATGAGATTTTTTTCGACGAGGCCGCACCGCCCCGGTCCCGTCATGACACGCGCCACTATTGCAAGCAAATGCTTGCAATAGTTAGCGCACCTGTTGCAGCATCGAGGCATGGCATCACTCAACGTCGGCAACCTCGGCGGGTTCCTGCGCGAGCAGCGGCGCAGTGCGCAGCTGTCGCTGCGGCAGCTGGCCGATGCGGCCGGGGTGTCCAATCCGTACCTCAGCCAGATCGAGCGCGGGCTGCGCAAGCCGAGCGCCGAGATCCTGCAGCAGCTGGCGAAGGCGCTGCGGATATCCGCCGAGACCCTGTACGTACAGGCGGGGATCCTCGACGAGCGGGACCGCGAAGAGACCGAGGTGCGCAGCGTGATACTCGCCGACCCCTCGATCAACGAGCGGCAGAAGCAGGTACTGCTTCAGATCTACGAGTCCTTCCGCAAGGAGAACGGGCTCCAGACCGCCTCGGACGACATCTCCGACCCCTCCGACACCTTCGGCACCGGCGCCGACGTCGCCACACCCTCGAACTGATCCGGGAGGACCATCACCATGGCCATCACCGACGACGTACGCAAGACCCTGACCGACCCGACCCCGCTGTACTTCATGGCGGGCACCGCCGATCTGGCCGCCCAGAAGCTCAAGGAGGTGCCGTCGTTCGTCGAGAAGATCGTCGCCGAGGCCCCGGAGCGCCTGAACGCGGTGCGCAACACCGACCCCAAGGTCGTGCAGGAGCGGGTCTCCCAGCAGGCCAAGGAGGCCCAGGGCAAGCTCAACGAGATGCTGGGCACGATCGACACCGACATCAAGCGACTGCGCGACACGGCGCAGGACCTCGCCCTGCAGGGTGTGGGCCGGGCCGCCGAGCTCGCCGTGAAGGCGCGGGAGCGGTACGACGAGGTGGCCGAGCACGGCCAGGAGGTCGTGCGGACCTGGCGCGGTGAGGCGGCCGACGAGGTCGTCGACATCGCCGGTGCGATCGAGCCCCACGAGGGGCGCGACGGCAACGCGGCGGCCCGTTCGAAGGCCCCGTCGCAGTCGGTCGCCATGGACTCGTCCAAGGAGGCCCCGAAGTCCGCGGCCAAGCCGGCCACCCCGGCCCCGTCGAGCAACTCCGGCCACTCCGGTCACTCGGGCACGCAGACGTCCGCGGCCTCTTCGTCCTCCCAGGCCAAGAAGGCCCCGGCGCGCGGCAACAAGCCCGCCACCCCCGCCAAGCGGCCGGAGCCGAAGTCGGCCGGCTGACGAGCGCACGTCCACGACCGGGCCGGGTACGCCGGGTACGCCCTGCGTGCCCGGCCCGGTGGGCGGGTACGGTGGCCCGCAGAGACGCGTCCCATACATATCTTCTAGGCGGTGGATGGCGTGCTGGTTGAAGGCTTCGGCAAGCTGATGTACTGGGTCTCCTGGGCCCTGCTCCTCTTCAGCCTCTTCGCCTTCGTCGACTCGGCGATCCGCCGGGATGACGCGTACCGGGCGGCGGACAAGCAGACCAAGGCGTTCTGGCTGATCATCCTCGGTCTCGCCGCCGCGGTGAACTTCTTCATGGGAATCCTGGACTTCCTGCCGATCATCGGGCTGATCGCGACGATCGTGTACATCGTCGACGTCCGGCCCGCGCTGCGGCAGGTCTCCGGCGGTGGCCGCCGCTGGCCGCGCGGCCGCGGCTCCAGCTCCGACGGTCCTTACGGACCCTTCAACGGCCGCTAGGACGCGTCGAGCGTCCGCCAGCGGGCGCGAGCGACAGACACCGGCTGCCAGGCGACAGACACCGGGCGCCAGGCAACAGACAGCGGAACGGGCCGCGGCGATCAGCCGCGGTCCAGCAGCAGCACCGCCAGATCGTCGGTCAGCTCCCCGCCGTTCAGCGAGCGCACCTCGGTGACGGTCGCGTCCAGCAGGTCCTCGCCGCGCCGTCCCTCCGCGACCTGGCGGGCGACGATCTCGACCATCCCCTCCTGGCCGAGCCGCTGCACCCCTGTTCCGACGCGGCCCTCGATCAGCCCGTCGGTGTACATCATCAGGCTCCATGCCCCGCCGAGCTCGACCTCGCGGCGCGGCCAGCGGGCGTTCGGCAGCAGGCCGAGCGCCGGGCCGTTCTCGTCGGTGGGCAGCAGCCGGGGCGCCATGCTCGGGCGGATCGCCAGCGGTGAGGGGTGCCCGGCCAGGCAGACCCCGGCCCGGCGGCCGTCCGGTGCGATGTCGACCGTGCACAGTGTGGCGAAGATCTCATCGTCGGCGCGTTCGTTCTCCAGCACCTGCTGAAGGGTGCCGAGCAGCTGATCGCCGCAGAGCCCGGCGAAGGTCAGGGCGCGCCAGGCGATCCGCAGCTCCACCCCGAGGGCGGCCTCGTCCGGGCCGTGGCCGCAGACGTCGCCGATCATCGCGTGGACCGTGCCGTCCGGGGTGCGGACGGTGTCGTAGAAGTCGCCGCCGAGCAGGGCCCGGCTGCGGCCGGGCCGGTAGCGGGCGGCGAAGCGCAGCCCCGAGCCGTCCAGCAGCGGGGTGGGCAGCAGTCCGCGCTCCAGCCGGGCGTTCTCCTGGGCGCGCAGCCGCGACTCGGTGAGCTGGCGCTGGGCGAGGTCGGAGCGTTTGCGCTCGACGGCGTAGCGGATGGCGCGGCTGAGGATCCGGCCGTCCAGCTCGCCGCGGAAGAGGAAGTCCTGGGCGCCCACCCTTACCGCCTCGGCGGCGCGCTCGGCGTCGTCCTCCGCGGTCAGGACGAGGACGGCGTGCAGGGGCGCGAGCCGCAGCACCTCGTGCAGCGCGGCCAGCGAGTCCGCGCCGTCATGGTCCGGGCCCGGGAGGGCGAGGAGGATGCACTGCACCCCGTCGGTGAGCAGCCGGCTGGCCTCGGTGAGGTTGCGCGCCGTACGGATGCGGACTCGGTTACCCTCGGTATCCAGCATTTCGGGAACGTTGAAGGCACCGGACGGATCGTCCTCGATCACCAGCAGGGTGAGCCCGTTGTCGGGCAGGGCGGCGGGACCGGCCTCCGGGGCCGGTGCCTCCCGTTGCCTCGGCACGGGTACGGACATCACTCGATTCCTTCCCTCCCCCGAGGGCGCGCACCGCCGACCGGTGGAGCGCAGTGGGATTCCGGTACGCACACCGACTGGTCGGTTTCAGCGACCCCAGAGCGCGGGTACCGGATATTGCCAGGCGACCTTAGCGCTAGGCGGCCGTTTCATGGAATGACCTCCTGGCACCGACTTTTGTCATATGCCGCACGTCATGCGGTACTTGGTGGCCCGGGAGGCAATCCCGGGATGACGAACATCACGCTGGCGTTGGGGGATATCACCGAGCAGAGCGTGGACGCGGTCGTGAACGCGGCCAACTCCTCCCTGTTGGGAGGGGGTGGCGTCGATGGAGCCATCCACCGAAAGGGCGGACCCGGCATTCTGGATGAATGCCGCGATGTGCGTGCGTCCCGCTATGGCAAGGGCCTTCCGGCCGGGCAGGCGGTCGCCACCACAGCCGGCCGATTGCCCGCCCGCTGGGTGATCCACACGGTCGGCCCGGTCTTCTCCACGGCCGAGGACCGCTCGGCCACGCTCGCCTCCTGCTACCGCGAGGCACTGCGGGTCGCCGATGAGCTGGGCGCCCGTACGGTCGCCTTCCCGGCCGTCTCCACCGGCGTCTACCGCTGGCCCCTGGACGACGCGGCCCGGATCGCGCTCACCACCGTCCGCGATGCGGACACCGCGGTCACCGAGGCCCGCTTCGTCCTCTTCGACCAGCGCGCGTACGACGCCTTCGAGACGGCCCTGAACGGGCTCCCGCCGGCCTGAGGCGGCCGGGCGGACCCTCGCAGCCCCGGGGGCACCAGGCCCCGCCTACTACCGCGCGTCCGGCCGGACCACGCCCAGGATCGGCATCGAGCCCGCGCCCGCGAACGTGACCTGGCGGCCGGGGCGGGGGGCGTGGATCATCGCGCCGCCGCCCACGTACATCCCCACATGGCTCGCGTCCCTGAAGTAGATGATCAGATCACCCGGGCGCATGTCCTTCGCGCTCACCTTGGGCAGCAGCCTCCACTGCTCCTGCGAGGTCCGCGGGATGGCCCGGCCGGCCGTCGCCCACGCCCGCTGGGTCAGCCCCGAGCAGTCATAGGTGTCCGGGCCCACGGCGCCCCACACATAGTTCTTGCCGAGCTGGGCCCGCGCGAAGTCGACCGCGCGCCCGCCCATCGCGGTGGCGCCGCTGCCGAGCTCCCGCAGTATCCCGGTGTCCAGCCACTTCGCCTGCGCGCCACGGGCCTTGTCCTCCTCCAACTGGCGCAGCCGCTCCCGTTCGTCCTTCGCCAGCCGGGACTCCAGCCGCTGCGCCCTGGCCAGCTTGCCCAGGATCTCCTTCTTCGCCGCCGCCTTCTTCGCCCGGCTCCGGTCCAGCCGCTCCCACTCCTGGGAGGCCGATTCGGCGTAGCGGTCGAGCGCCACCTGGGTGCGCTCCAGACGGCCGATCAGTCCGTGGGTGGCCTGTTCACCCTTGCGGGCGAGCGTGACACCGTCGAGGAAGTCGCCCGGATCGCCGTTGAGGAACAACCGCGCCTCCGCCGGCATCCCGCCGCCCCGGTACTGCGCCCGGGCCATCGCCCCGGCCCGCTTGCGCAGCCCGGCCATCTCCTTCTGGGCCTTCACCACGGCTCGGGCGATCTTCAGGATGGCCTTCTCCTGACGGGTCTGTTTCTCCCGCGCCAGGTTGTACGCGTCCGTGGCGGACTCCGCCTTGCGGTAGAGCCCGTCGACCTCCTGATGGACCTCCTCCAGGCTCTGGCCCCCGTTCGCGCCGCCACCGGACCCGCCGCCCGGCCCCGGAGCCGGTCCCGGCTCGCCGGGCGCGGCGTACGCCGTCTCCGGCACGGCCGACAGTCCCAGCGCGCAGACCAGCGCGGTGGCCGCGGCGACGCTCACACCCCTCCCTCTCCCGTCCCGCCTCACCCGCGGTCTCCTCTCGTTCCGTTCCGGCCGTGCGCGCTCCTGCCCCTCTCGCGCGCCAGACCTGACGTACCGGCACGTAGGGACGGATAGTGACATGCCGTACCGCAATTCGACAGAGACACGCGGCGGTTACTCCAGCAGCCACCCCGAACCGGTTCACCGGACGGGTGTCGCACAGGTGTCGGATGAACCTGGCGCAACCTCCGCAAGGACGTCGTCGGGCTCGGGATCAGGCCGTGACCTGGCCGTGACATGGCCACCACACTGACGGCCGAGGTTCACCATCCGTTAACTCGCCCCCTCAGGCCGCTTCACCTGATCTGCCTACTTTCGGCCCTACTGAGCGTGAGCCGAGTACGGCTCCGGCCCACGCCGCACGAAGTGCGCTCCACCCAATCTCGCGCGCCGTCCCCCAACCGGCGGCTCCTGGAAGGAACTCCTGAAAGTGAAGCTTCAGCGCAAGAACCGGCTTCGCGCCATCACCGCCGGTGCCCTTGCTGTCTCCGGCGTCCTTGTCCTCACGGCGTGCGGTTCCGACGACAACAGCGACTCGGGCGGCGGCGGCTCCAAGGCCGCCTCCAACATCAAGTGCGACGGCAAGGGGCAGCTGCTGGCCTCGGGCTCGTCCGCGCAGAAGAACGCCATGGACCTGTGGATCAAGACCTACGGCGCCGCCTGCAAGGACACCAAGCTCAACTACAAGGCCACCGGCTCGGGCGCGGGCATCCAGGAGTTCCTGCAGGGCAAGACCGCCTTCGCGGGCTCCGACTCGGCGCTGAAGCCCGAAGAGGTCAAGTCCTCCGAGCAGATCTGCAAGGGCGGCAAGGCCATTGACCTGCCGATGGTCGGTGGCCCGATCGCCGTCGGCTTCAACGTGCCCGGCGTCGACAAGCTGACGCTGAACGCCGATGTCCTCGGCAAGATCTTCAACTCCGAGATCAAGAAGTGGGACGACCCCGCGATCAAGGCGCTGAACAAGGACGCGAACCTCCCGAGCCTCAAGATCCAGGCGTTCCACCGCTCCGACGAGTCGGGCACCACGGACAACTTCACCAAGTACCTCAAGGCCGCCGCCCCGAAGGCGTGGCCGCACGAGCCGGGCAAGGCATGGGAGGGCGAGGGCGGCCAGTCGGCCGACGGCTCCTCCGGTGTCTCCTCGCAGGTCAAGCAGGTCTCGGGCGCGATCTCGTACTTCGAGCTGTCCTACGCGACCGCGAACAGCATCAAGACCGTCGACCTGGACACCGGCGCCTCCGCCCCGGTCCAGGCCACCGTCGAGAACGCCTCCAAGGCCATCTCCGAGGCCAAGGTCAAGGGCACCGGCAGCGACCTGGCCCTCGACCTGGCGTACGACACCAAGGCGGACGGCGCTTACCCGATCACCCTGGTCACCTACGAGATCGCCTGTGACAAGGGCAACAAGGCAAGCACCCTCGCCGCGACCAAGTCCTTCCTGACCTACGTCGCCAGCGAGGACGGCCAGACCTCCCTCAAGGAGCTCGGCTACGCCCCGCTCCCGACCGAGATCGCCAACAAGGTCCGCGAGAGCGTCAAGAGCCTCTCCTGACCCGAGTGCGGCTGACTCCGCCGCGGCGATCGCCGCGGCGGAGTCAGCCGCATTGTCCGGTGCACCGCCGCACCAGGAGCCTCACGCATCAGGCTCCGCAGACCGGAGAACTCATGAAAACGGATATAGAACCCACATCATCAGCCGCCGCGTCTCCACCCAAGGTCAAGACCCGCTCCACCGGCCGCGTCGGTGACAAGATCTTCCTCGGCCTCTCCAGGGGTTCCGGTATCGCTCTGCTGGTGATCATGGCGGCCATCGCGGCCTTCCTCACCTACCGCGCCGCCATCGCGATCTCCAAGGACGAGGCCAACTTCCTCACGTACTTCGAGTGGAACACCGGCTCCTCGCCGATGCGGTTCGGCATCGCCGTCCTCGCCTACGGCACGGTCGTCAGCTCGATCGTCGCCATGGTCATCGCGGTCCCGATCGCGGTGGGCATCGCGCTGTTCATCTCGCACTACGCCCCGCGCCGGCTGGCCACTCCGGTCGCCTACGTCATCGACCTGCTCGCCGCGGTCCCCAGCATCGTCTACGGCCTGTGGGGCGCGCTCTTCCTCGTCCCGCATCTGACCGGGCTGTACACCTGGTTCGACGACTACCTGGGCTGGACCGGGATCTTCAGCTACCAGGGCGGCGCCGCGCGCTCCCTGTTCACCGTCGGCATCCTGCTGGCGATCATGATCCTGCCGATCGTCACCAGCGTGAGCCGCGAGGTGTTCCGGCAGGTCCCGAAGATGCACGAGGAGGCGGCGCTGGCGCTCGGCGCGACCCGCTGGGAGGTCATCCGGATGTCGGTCCTCCCCTTCGGCCGCTCCGGCATCATCAGCGCCTCGATGCTGGGCCTGGGCCGCGCGCTGGGCGAGACCATGGCGGTCGCCACCGTGCTGTCCCCCAACTTCCTGATCGAGACCAGCCTGCTGGACCCGGGCGGCGGCACCTTCGCCCAGAACATCGCCAGCCGCTTCAAGGAAGCCGGTAACGACGGCCGCGACGCGCTGATCGCCTCCGGTCTCGTGCTGTTCGTCATCACCCTGCTGGTGAACGGCGCCGCGCGAATGATCATCGCCCGCCGCAAGGAGTACTCGGGGACCGCGGCATGAGCGACGTAAGCGCGGCCACCGGGCCGCAGAAGAAGACGAAGGCCGCACCTCTGCGCCGCGCGGGCGACAGTCACATCAGCTGCTGGCGCAGCGGAGCGAATGTAAGGGGCACGGCATGAGCACTGTTGTCGATAAGGGCGCGCACCTCGCTTCCAGCCTCAAGCAGGCTCGTCTGCCGCGGTGGACCCCGTACGCCCTGGTCGTCGGCTCGGCGGCGGTGGGTGCGGGCATCGGCGCCGCCCTGGGAATGGGCAATCCGCTCCAGTGGGGCCTGTTCGCCGCCCTGGTGTTCATCATCGCCTCGTACGTCCTCGGCGCCGTGGTCGAGGGGGCCGGCAGGCCAGGGACCGGCTGGCCACCAGCCTGGTCTGGGTCTGCTTCCTGCTCGCCGTCATCCCGCTGCTCTCCCTGCTCTGGGAGACCATCGACCGGGGCCGGACGGTGCTCGACGGCTACTTCCTGGGCCACTCCATGGAGGGTGTGCAGACGATCCTGCCCGGCGGTGGCGCGTACCACGCGATCATCGGCACCCTGGAGCAGGTCGGTCTCGCCGCGCTCATCGCCGTTCCGATCGGCCTGCTGACCGCCATCTACCTGGTGGAGTACGGCCGCGGCCGGCTCGCCAAGGCCGTCACCTTCTTCGTCGACGTGATGACGGGTATCCCCTCGATCGTCGCCGGTCTGTTCATCCTCAGCTTCTGGATCATCATTCTCGGCTTCAGCTACTCGGGCTTCGCCGGTGCCATGGCGCTGGCCATCCTGATGATGCCGATCGTCGTCCGCTCGACCGAGGAAATGCTCAAGCTGGTCCCGGACGAGCTGCGTGAGGCGTCCCTCGCGCTCGGCGTGCCCAAGTGGCGCACCATCCTCAAGGTGGTGCTGCCCACCGCGATCGGCGGAATCACCACCGGTGTGATGCTCGCGGTCGCCCGTATCGCCGGCGAGTCCGCCCCCATCGTGCTGCTGGTCTTCGGTGCCGCGGGGATCAACAACAACCCGTTCGAAGGCGCCCAGTCGTCGCTGCCGTACTACATCTACGAGCAGTGGCAGCTCGGCAACGAGGCCTCCTTCAACCGGGCCTGGGCCGCGGCGCTCGTGCTCATCGCCTTCGTCATGATCCTGAACCTGGTGGCCCGCGGCATCGCCCGCTGGAAGGCCCCGAAGTCCGGCCGCTGAGGCCAAGAAGAAGAGAAGTGATTCACATGGCCAAGCGCATCGACGTCAGCGGGCTGACGGCCTACTACGGCACCCACAAAGCCATCGAGGACATCTCGATGACGGTCGAGCCCCGCTCGGTGACCGCCTTCATCGGCCCCTCGGGCTGTGGCAAGTCGACCTTCCTGCGCACCCTCAACCGGATGCACGAGGTCACCCTCGGCGGCCGGGTCGAGGGCAAGGTGATGCTCGACGACGAGAACCTCTACGGCTCGGGCGTGGACCCGGTCTCCGTGCGCCGTACGGTCGGTATGGTCTTCCAGCGCCCCAACCCGTTCCCGACGATGTCCATATTCGAGAACGTCGCCGCCGGGCTGAAGCTCAACGGCTCGTACCGGAAGAGCGAGCTCGAGGCCGTCGTCGAGAAGTCCCTCAAGGGCGCCAACCTGTGGAACGAGGTCAAGGACCGGCTGAACAAGCCGGGCGCCGGCCTCTCCGGTGGTCAGCAGCAGCGGCTGTGCATCGCCCGCGCCATCGCGGTCGAGCCCGATGTGCTGCTGATGGACGAGCCCTGCTCGGCGCTGGACCCGATATCGACGCTCGCCATCGAGGACCTGATCGGTGAGCTCAAGGAGCGCTTCACGATCGTCATCGTGACGCACAACATGCAGCAGGCGGCGCGCGTCTCGGACCGTACGGCCTTCTTCAACCTGGCCGGCGTCGGCCAGCCCGGCAAGCTCATCGAGATCGACGAGACCGAGCGGATCTTCTCCAACCCGTCGGTACAGGCGACCGAGGACTACATCTCGGGCCGCTTCGGCTGATCAGGCTCCTCGCCGCACTACTGGCGAGGACAGAACGTCCTGCGGTGCTGCATGGCGGTGCCACCGCAAGACGAAGGGCCCGCCCCTGGCTCCCGGGGCGGGCCCGCTTTCGTGTATCTGCTTTGCGTATCTGCTTCGGATATCTGCTTCGTGTTTCTGCGTACGGCGGTGGGCCGGAGCGCGTGAGGGTCAGCCCTGATACGTGCGGCGGCCAGCCTCAGCCGAAGGCCAGATTGACGATCCAGTAGCTGAGCGCGGCGACTCCGGCCGCGGCGGGCATGGTGATGAACCAGCCGAGGATGATGTTCTTCGCGACCCCCCAGCGGACCGCGCTCACCCGCTTGGTCGCCCCCACGCCCATGATCGCCGAGGTGATGACATGGGTGGTCGAGATGGGCGCCTGGAACATGAACGACGCCGTGTACATGACTCCGGCCGCCGTGGTCTCCGCCGCGAACCCCTGCGGCGGGTCCAGCTCGATGATCCGCCGTCCCAGCGTGCGCATGATGCGCCAGCCGCCCGCGTAGGTGCCGAGCGACAGCATCGCGGCGCAGGAGATCTTCACCCACACCGGAATCGCGTCGCCTTCGTCCTCGACACCCCCGATGACCAGGGCCATCACTACGACACCCATGGTCTTCTGGGCGTCCTGGAGGCCGTGGCCGAGCGCCATGCCCGCCGCCGAGACGGTCTGCGCTATCCGGAAGCCGCGCTTGGCCTTGTGCGGGTTCGCGCCACGGAACAGCCAGAGGATGATCACCATCACGAAGTAGCCCAGCACCAGGCCGACGATGGGAGAGAGGATCATCGGGATGACGACCTTCTCCAGCACCCCGTCCCAGTGGACCGTGCTCGCCCCCGCCAGCGCCGCCCCGACCAGCCCGCCGAACAGCGCGTGCGAGGAGGAGGACGGCAGACCGTAGTACCAGGTCACCATGTTCCAGGTGATCGCGCCGATCAGCCCGGCGAACAAGATCATCATGCCTTGGTCGCCGGTGGGGGTGGCGATCAGACCCTCACTGACGGTCTTGGCGACGCCACTGCCGAGGAAGGCACCCGCGAGGTTCATCACGGCGGCCATCGCGAGCGCCGCCCTGGGGGTCAGCGCCCGGGTGGAGACCGAGGTCGCGATGGCGTTGGCCGAGTCGTGGAAGCCGTTGGTATAGGTGAAGAAGAGCGCGACCGCGATGGTCACGACAAGCGCGAAGGTGTCCATGCCCGGGCTCAGGACTCCTTGACGGCGATGGTCTCGACCGTGTTGGCCACGTGCTCGAAGGCGTCGGCCGCTTCCTCCAGCACATCGACGATCTGCTTGAGCTTCAGCACCTCTATCGCGTCGTACTTACCGTTGAAGAGGTGGGCCAGGAGCCTGCGGTGGATCTGGTCGGCCTGGTTCTCCAAGCGGTTGACCTCGATCCAGTACTCGGTGAGGTTGGTCATGGTGCGCAGATTCGGCATCGCCTCGGCGGTCAGCTCGGCCGCCCGCGCCAGCACCTCGATCTGCTGCTCGACCCCCTTGGGCAGCTCGTCGACCTGGTAGAGGACGACCAGGTCGACGGCCTCCTCCATGAAGTCCATGATGTCGTCGAGGGACGAGGCCAGGCGGTAGATGTCCTCACGGTCGAACGGCGTGATGAAGGAGGAGTTCAGCTGGTGGAAGATCGCGTGTGTGGCGTCGTCCCCCGCGTGCTCCGCGGCCCTCATCCGCTCCGCAATCTCGGCACGAGCGGAGGAGTCCGCCCCGAGCAGTTCCATCAGGAGCTTGGAGCCGGTCACGATGTTGTCCGCGGACGCGGCGAACATGTCGTAAAAGCTCGTCTCCCTGGGGGTCAGACGAAAGCGCACTGGGGATCCTCGGATGCAGCGGATGGGGACTCGTCGATGCTAGGCGCATCTTCCGGCCACGGTAACCGGCGGTCCCAGTGTCGCCCATCGGGCAGAGTGCTCAGCACGGGGGCCCGGTTCGACCAGAAAAGCCGGTACCATATACCCACTGGGGGTATATGCGGACATTGCGTAATCAACGGGAGGACGCCATGACGACCACGGCAGCCGACACCACCGCGCCCACCGACGGCGACGAGCGGGGCCAGACGTCCGGGCATACTTCCGCCCAGGAGTCCGTACCCCACGGTGGCCATGGATACGCCAAACAAAAGGATCAGCACCTCAAGCGGTTGCGCCGGATCGAGGGCCAGATCAGGGGACTGCAGCGGATGGTCGAGGAAGACGTCTACTGCATCGACATACTCACCCAGGTCTCGGCCGGCACCAAGGCGCTCCAGTCCTTCGCCCTCCAGCTGCTCGAGGAGCATTTGCGCCACTGCGTCGCCAGCGCGGCCGTGGAGAGCGCCGCCCAGGGCGAGACGGAGGGCACGAGTGAGGTCGACGCCAAGGTGGCCGAGGCCACGGCGGCCATCGCCCGGCTGCTGCGGACCTGAGCTCGCACCGGCACGGCCCGGCACGGCACGTCCCGCCCGTCTAGGCCCGGCCCGTCCCGGCCCGTGCGTGGACATGACCGCAGCCGGGTGTGGGTATGGCTACGGCCTCGCCGGACGAGCCGCTCGCCGGACGGGGCCGCTGGGCACCCGCCGGCGAGGCGGCGACTCGGCTATGGGGTGTCCGGACTCCCGGCCTCCGGGGCGCCCGTCGATTCGTCGGCACCCCTTGCGTCCTCGGCGCGGTCAGCGTTGTTAGCACCCTTGGTCCGCTTGACGCCATTGGCACCCTTGGCGCCGTTAACGCCATTAGCGCCCTTGGCACTCTTGGCCCCCTCGGCCGAATCTGATCGGTCGGCCTGCACCCGGAGCACCTCGTCGATACGGTCCGTACTGAGCCTGTCCTCGTCCGCGCTCGACGCAGCGATCATCAAGTCACCATAGAGATCGATTTCGACGAGGGCCACGGGGTCCGGGCCCGACGAGCCGCGACGCGCAACCACGTGTTTCACCTCCTCCAGCGAGCACCTGCGAGCACTTTCGAGCAGCGGCTTCCCAGCGTAGGGATCGGTACACACTCCGCGCATGGCACGGATGGGCCATTTCGAAGGGCAAAGCGGGCCCCTCCGACTACTTCTGAGGTGATCCGACCTTTCCTGTGTAGATATCCGTGGGCTTGGGGAGCTCGACCACGGCCGGCGCCCCGAAGTCGTACAGCTCCGTCGTCGAGGCGACCCCCACCGCACCGCGCCGCCGGGCGGCGTCCGGGCCCGCCGTCGCCTCCTGGCCGTCGGTCCGGCTGGTCACCGTGAACCGGTGCCGCACCTCGCGCAGCCGGCCGAGCCCGTCGAGATACGCGTCGAAGGTCACCGTGCTCTCGTCGAACCCCTTCGCCGCGGCCACCAGCGAGCCCCGCGCGCCCTCCGACGCGCGCCGGGCCGCCCGGCCGATATCGGTGATGCCGCGATAGTGACGCACCAGATCCCCGTCGAGCCCCTCCTCGCCGACCAGGCTGGCCTTCCGTACCCCGCGCAGCAGTTCGGCGGCGGTCAGCGGATCCGTGGCCCCGCCCGTGACGAGATTGCCATCGGGAATGTCCGTCGTATCCACCCGAACCCACTTATCGCGGGGAATGCCCGCTCCGCGATTGCGCATGAAAAGCGCTCCGGAGGCCAGGAGTTCGGTGATCGGCGCATGTTCGGCGGCCCCCATCGCGTCCCTCGGCAGCAGCAGCCGCAGCCGACCCCGCCGCTTCTCGAAGTCGTACGCACCGCTGCCGCGGATGGACACGCGGGTGCCGCCCGTCGCCGTCTCCATGGTGGTGCGGACCCGTGAGCTGCCCGATCTGACCAGCACGTCCGCGGCCCGGTGGAGCACCGCGACCGCGCTCTCCCGCGCCGTGCCGCCGGGGCGTTCATCGGCCGCCGTCTCGGTGGAACAGCCGCTGACGGTCGCCAGCGACATGGCCAGCAGGCCGCCCGACACGACACCGGCGACCGCTCTCACCCGTCTCCGTACGCCGAGCCCGCGCTGCTGGAACTCCATCGACCGCCGACCCCCTGGCCACGCTCGTCCACGCTTGATACTTGTTCGTTTAACGATCAGCACCGGTGGCTCGTCACGGCCCGGTAGCGTGGTCATGTGCTCGACTCAGGCGACATAGGCCCCGGCCAGGACCGCACCACCACGGTGGAGAAGGGCTCCTTCTCCACCGCCCGCTGCACCTGCGGCTGGTACGGCCCGGCCCGTCGCGCCAGAGGCCTCGCCCGCGACGACGCGGCGGCGCATGTGACGGCCCGTCACTCCCCGTCCGACACAAGCGATTCATCGGACTCGTCCGATTAGTGGGGCTTGTCCGTCCCCCGACAACACTTCGGCAACGAGCGGAACCACATCCCCCGGTCCCTCCCTCTGACCCAGGGATCGGGCCGGCTTCGCAGTGGCCCGGTCGACGGTTGAGAACAGCGTCGACAGGGAGGGGACACCGCCATGAACCGGCGGACACTGCTGGCAGCGGGCACGGGGCTGACGGCCACCGCCACATGGGCCACCGCGTGCGACGACGACGCGGGAAAGGCCGGCGGTGACGGGACCTCCGCCGACTCCGCCTCCTCCTCGGCGCCGGACGCCCATTCGGCCTCCGCGAGCGGCAGGCGCGGCGCCGTCGACGGCAAGCCGAAGTCCGCCGACTGGAGCGCGCTCGGCAACGACCTGCAGGGCGACCTGGTGCGCCCCGGCGACTCCGACTACACCTCCGCCAGCCGGCTCTACAACACCCGCTTCGACCATCTGCGGCCCGCCGCCGTCGCCTATATAGAGAACACCTCGGACATCTCCGCCTGTCTGGACTTCGCCCGCCGCCATGGCGCCCCCGTCGCCATCCGCAACGGCGGTCACTCCTACGCCGGGTGGTCCAGCGGCGACGGCCGGCTCGTCATCGACGTCTCCGCGCTCTCGTCGATCCGTACGACCTCCGGCGAGGCGCGAATCGGCGGCGGCGCCAAGCTCATCGACGTCTACACCTCGCTCGGCACCCGCGGGGTCACCGTTCCCGGCGGTTCCTGCCCGAGCGTCGGCATATCGGGGCTGACCCTCGGCGGCGGCCACGGTGTGGTCTCCCGGGCGTACGGGCTGACCGCCGACAGCCTTACGGGTGCGACGATCGTCACCGCGGACGGTAAGGCCCTCGAGGTCTCCAAGAACCGCGAGGCCGATCTGTTCTGGGCGCTGCGCGGCGCGGGCAACGGCAACTTCGGTGTCGTCACCGAACTGCGGTTCCGTACGCATGAGGCGGCCGACGGCGTGACGTGTTATATGTCATGGCCATGGTCGAAGGCCGCGAAGGTGCTGAGCGCCTGGCAGAAGTGGGGCCCGGACCAGCCGGACGAGATCTGGTCGGCGCTGCATCTGTCGGCCGCCCCCGGGAGCACCCCCACCGTCTCCATCAGTTGCTTCTCGCTCGGCACCTACGGCGCGCTGCAGAACGCGGTGGACCGGCTCGCCGACGGACCGGGCGGCCCCGGCCCGGCCACACAGGTCAGCCTGCGCCGCCGCGGCTACGTCGACGCCATGCGGATGTACGCGGGCTGCGGCGACACCTCGACGACCAACTGCCATCTGCCGGGCGACAAGCCCGGCCACGGCGCCTCCGGGGTGCTGAATCGCGAGACCTACGCGGCGCGCTCGGACTTCTACGACCGCTCGCTGAGCCAGGCGGGCGTACGGGCGATGCTCGACCAGATGGAGCGCTACGGGCGGCGCACCGGCGGCGGGGGCGCGGTGAGCATCGCGCTGACCGCGCTCGGCGGGGCGGTCAACCGGGTCTCGCCCACGACCACGTCCTTCGTCCACCGCCGCTCGCGGTTCCTCGCCCAGTACACCGCGTCCTGGGCGGCGAGCGGCTCCGGCACCGCGGGCAACGCCTGGCTGGACGGGGCCCATACGGCGATGCGGCGCTACGCCTCCGGGGCGGCGTACCAGAACTACACGGACGCGTCGCTGAAGGACTGGCGCTCGGCCTACTACGGCTCGGCCGCCGACAAGCTGACGCGGCTGAAGAAGCGTTACGACCCGGACCGGCTCTTCGACTTCCCGCAGGCGCTGTGAGGGCGTTCGCCGACGAGGAGAGCCGCAGATGACAGAAGGCCCGGCAGCCGCCGGGCCTTCGTCACATCCGTAAGGAGGCCGTCAGGCGTATCCGTGAGGAAGCCACCAGGCGCGCATCCGTAAGGGGGCCGCTAAGCCGCCAGATCCTTGTTCCCGTGGTCGCCACCCGCTGAGCGGGACTCGGAGAGTTCCGCACACGCCTCGTCCGCGCCCTGGTCGGCGGCGGCGGGCTCGGCCCGTATCAGCCGGCCGACGCGCGAACTCGCGATCGCCGTGGTCAGCGGCGTCAGCAGCATCATCGCGAGCGGTGCCAGCAGCAGCGTGACCGCCGTCCCCAGGGCGAACCCGCCGATCACATCGGTCGGGTAGTGGACCCCCATATAGACGCGGCAGAACCCTTCCAGCAGCGCGAGCCCTATCGCGGCCACCCCATAGGCGCGGTGGGCCATGAAGACGCCGACGGCGACCGCCATGGTCAGCGTCGCGTGGTCGCTGACGAACGAGAAGTCGGTCTTGCCCGCCACCAGGACGTCGAGCCCCTGGTGGTCCTTGAAGGGCCTGGGCCGCTCGACGAAGCCGCGGATCGGGATGTTGGCGAGCAGCGCCAGCCCGGCGGCCAGCGGGGCCCACATCAGCCCGGCGACGGCGGACGGCGCCTCCTGCGGCCGCTTCCGCACGCTCCACCAGGCGGCCAGGGTCACCAGGGCGAGCCCGATGACGATCCCGTACTCGCCGACGAACTCCATGACGCGGTCGAACCAGTGGGGGGCGTCCTTCGCCAGCCCGTTGATGTCGTAGAGAAGGCTGACATCGGGGTTCGACCCGTCCAGCGCGAGTCCAGCCATGTGCCGTAGCCCCTTATCTCTTGCCTGTCACTACGTGCAGCTGCCGACCCCCCGTAATGCCTTGCGATCCGTGGCATCGCGACCGGCGCCGGAGAGTCCGCCGTCGATCCACGCTGATCCACGCTCCGATCCACCTCCAGGGAACTCCCTCTTGTCGCCGGGGGTTCCGTACTCCACCCAACGATCACCGGGACGTTATCGAAGGGTGACCGATCGTCGCAGCTCAGGGGGAATCCTTACGCGGAGTTCGCCCGCGGCAGCGCTTTCGCGCCATCTTGAGTCACCCGTGTAGCACCGATGTAGTCCGGCGAGTCGATCTTGTCAAAACGGATCACCGCACCGGTGTAGGGCGCGTTGATCATGTAACCGCCGCCCACATACATCCCCACGTGGTGGATCGATCTCGGGTCGTCGAGGTCATAGGCGAAGAAGACCAGGTCCCCGGGGAGCAGCTCGTTCCGTTTGGGGTGGGGTCCGGCGTTCCACTGGTCGTTGGCGACACGCGGCAGGTCGATCCCGACCGTCTTGTACGCCGCCTTCGTCAGCCCCGAGCAGTCGAACCGCCCGCCCTGCTCCGGCGTGCCGTTCCCGCCCCACAGGTAGGGCTTGCCGAGCTGCTTCTGTGCGAAGTAGATCGCCCCGGCCGACTGCTGGGAGGGCTGGACCTTCTGGATCGGCGCCTCGAAGCTCTTGGCGAGGGTGGTGATGGTCTTCACGTAGTTCTGGGTCTCGCGGTAAGGCGGCACCCCGCCGTACTTGATCACGGCATAGGCGCCCGCGTTGTACGAGGCCAGCATGTTGTGCGTCTGATTGCCCGGCACGTCCTTGACGTACTTGGCGAGCGAGCAGTCATAGGCGGCCGCCGACGGGATCGCGTCCTGGGGGTCCCAGATGTCCCTGACGCCGTCCTTATTGCCGTCGACCCCGTGCGAGGCCCAGGTGGCGGGGATGAACTGCGCTATCCCCTTGGCATTGGCCGGGCTCTGCGCCTTCGCGTTCCAGCCGCTCTCCTGGTAGAGCTGCGCGGCCAGCAGCGCGGGATTGATGGCGGGGCAGGAGTTCCCATACTGCTGGATCAGCGGCTCGTACGAGGACGGAACAGAGCCCTTCGCCAGCCCGACGGCCTTACCGCCCGCACCGCCGATGAGGTCCGCCGCGACCATATAGGTGCCGACGACGAGCAGCGCGACGAAGGAAAAGGAGACTCCGATACCGACACTGACACCCAGCCAGACCTTACGCACCCGGCCATCCTCCCCCATCCACCCGCGATGCGAACGCGTTTACGCCCGCACGGCGAAAATCAGCCGCTCCCCAGCCGAAACCATACGGTGCGTGCCGACGCGCGCCCCCTTGTGCGCCGCCCAGCCGCCCCGCGCGCCTCACCGCTCCGCCTCGGCCGCCTCTCGCGGCGCCGCGCAACGCGTAGAGTCCAGCCGTCCGAGCACCACGACCCTGGGGACCGCAGATGACACGGCGCGACTGGCGCGAGCTCGACTGGCAGCGGGCCGCACCCGACGACAGCGAGGAGGGCCGCGCCTACCTCGAGGTGGCCGTGGGCCCCGACGACCAGATCCTGATGCGCGAGAGCAACGACCCGGAGACCGTGGTCGTCACGACCCGGACCAAGTGGGAGGCGTTCATCAAGGGCGTCAAGGCGGGCGAGTTCGACGACTTCGCCGACCTCGCGGAGGCCGACGAGCCCGAGGGGAAGTGAACGGCTGACGGCCGTTCACCGATGCCCCTCCGTCTCTCGCTGAGGGCCCTCGCCGAGGCCCCCGACGGTCCTCGACGTCGGCCCTTACCTCCGGCCCCTACCGTCGGTCCTCACCGATCGTTGCCCGATGCTCACCCGCGTGATACACAGAGTGACCATACGACACTCCGTTGACACGCCTCACACGTCCGCCAGACGGCCGTGTCCCACAACACGCACGAGATCCGCCAAGAAATGCCGCCAAGTCGACATGCGGAAGCGGATTCATCAGCGAAGATAGAGGCTGACCCACGCCATGCCGGCGGGGGGACACAACAACCCACAAGGGGCGGTGAGTTCATCATGTTCCTAGCGGCCGAAAAGGGCGACATCAACACCATCATCGGTGGAATCGCCCCAGACTGGGGCCCGTTCGGCAGTCTGGGCAGCGAGGCCCGCGTCATGATCGAGGTCGTGATGGCGGTCGCACTGCTGCTGTGCTTCGGCATCGCCATCTGGGGCGCGGCCAAGCAGCGGATCGGCGCGACGGCCCTGCGGGACACCTTCAGCGCGGAACAGGGCAAGGGGCTGATCGTCGCCGGCCTGACCGGTGTGTTCATCATCGGATCACTGGGCACCCTCTTCACGATCGTGTATGGCATGGCCATCTAGCCGCGCCCCCGCCCGCCCCGAGCCGCTCCCCTGCGCGGGGCGCACACCCCTGGCCGCAAGCCCCGCTCCCGATTCCCCCTACCGGCCCCCCACCCCGCACCCGAGGCTGTTCCCTGATGCCCGCTCCCGCTCACCACGCTGAGGACGTGTCAGCTTGATGTCCACTCACACCAGCGCGCCCGAGCGTCAGTCCTCACCGTTACCGTCGTATGCGGGTGACGGAAGAGGGACCATGGATGACGCGGTCGGCACGACCGGCAGGCTCGGCGGGATCAGCAGGCTCGGCAGGCTCGGCACGGGTGAAGGGGCGTACGCAGGATGAGTCTCGGCGGCGACGACGGATACGGCGGTGACTACGAGGGCCATGAGGCGCGCCGCGGCCGCGGCGCGGCCCCTGGAGATCACCTGACGCGCACCCGTCTGCCCGAGGGCGACGGCGACCCCTACGGCCCGCCCCGCCGAGCCCCCGGCCGCGCCGGCAAGCCCAGCCGCAACCTGATCACCGTGGTCAGCGTGGTCGTCCTCCTCCTTGCGGCCATCGCCTTCGTCAACCGCGGCGGGGGCAAGGACGGCGACTCCAGCAGCGACGACACCGGCGGCACCGGCACCGAAGCCCGCCCCACCGCCCCCACGGGCGAGCGCCCGGTCGACGGCAAGAACGACACCACGGGCATCGCCTCGGGCTTCGCCAAGTCGGAACAGGGGGCCCAGAGCGCGGCGGCGAACTATGCGGTGGCGCTCGCATCCGCCGACATGACCAAGTCGGATCGCCGTCACCAGCTCGTTTCCCAGATCTTTACGAGCGACAGAGTGAACGCGCTTCAGGAGAAGTTGGACCGGGCCTATTCCAAGGGCTTCCTGGAGAAGCTCGGCCTGGACGCGAACGGCAACGCAGCCGTCGGCATGACCTATGTCTCGCGCGCAGCCCCCATGGGCACAAAGACGACCACCTCCACGGATACCGCCGCCACCGTCGAGGTCTGGTGCACGGGTGTGTTCGGAACTGCAGGAGAGGGATCGAAGAACCCGGTAGCCAACGACTGGTTCACCATGACCGTCAAGCTGCGATGGGTGAACAAGGACTGGAAGGTCGAGAGCTACTCCCAGAAGGACGGCCCTGCCCCGGTCAACAGCGATAACACCGCGTCGACGGCTGATGAGATCGCCAAGGCTGTGCAGCAGTACGGAGGGTTCACGTATGCCCGGTAAGCCGCGCAAGCGCATCGTCACGCTCGCTGGGGCGGTGGCGGTGGTCCAGACCTCTGTTGTGCTCCTCGCCACGCGGGCCGTCGCCGCTCCGTCGCCGAGCCCGTCCGACGACGGCGACTGCAACCTCCTCACCGGCTCAGCCAAGAAGTACTGCGAGAAGGGTGACAAGAGCGGCGGCCCCCCGACCCCGCCAACCCCCTGGACCCCGCCGCCTCCCTCGCCCGCGGCTGCGCCGACGCCGCCTCCTGGCTCGTCGGCAAGCTCTCCAAGCTGGTCAAGGAGACGGCCACCGTCGACTTCACCAACGAGGCCTTCCTCCGCCAGTACGCCGTCGTCTTCGCCGCCTCCACCGTCCTCACCCTCATCCTCTGGCTCCTCGCCGTCGCCAAGCGCGCCATCCGCGGCGTCCCCCTCGGCGAGGCGCTCTCCGAAGCCATAGGCTTCCTCTGGCTGACGGTCCTGGCCTCCGCCTTCACCCCCTCATCCTCTATACGGTCGTCACCGCGACCGACGCCGTCACCGAAGCCATCGCCTCCGGCACCGGTGCGGACAACGACGCCTTCTTCGGCTCCTTCGCCCAGGCGCTCAAGCGGGACGAGGACATCGGCGGCGGCCCGATCATGCTCATCGTCGTCTCCCTCGTGACGATCCTGGCCGCCGGCGTCCTCTGCCTTGAGCTCGTCATCCGCGCCGCCCTCCTCTACGTGGGCGCGCTGCTCGGCACCGCCGTCTACTCGGGCCTCGTCGACAAGAACATGTGGGGGCATGTGCGCCGCTGGGCGGGAATCATGATCGCCGTGATCCTCGTCAAGCCGGTGATCATGATCGTGCTGGCCCTCGCCGGCGCGCTCTCCACCTCCGGCGATAAACCCGACGCCTTCTCGGCCGTCGTCTCCGGCCTGTCCATCATCATCCTCGCCATCTTCGCCAGCGCGATGATCTACCGCTTCGTGCCCGGCTTCGGCGATGAGATCGTCAAGGCCCGCAGCGCCAGCTCCGACCCCGCGTCCCGCCAGGCCGCCGCCGTCATCACGTCCCCCGCCGCCCTGGTGAAGCAGGGCATCAACGCCCACAGCGCCCGCGGCGGAGGCGAGACCGGCGGGGGCGGCGCCGCCCCGGGGCAGGCCAGGCCCGCCAACCCCGTCTCAGGCGGGGTGGCGGCCCACAGCACCCGCACCAGCGGCGGAGCCTCGGGCGGCGGGGGCGGCGGGCCCGCCAGCCGCACCGGCCACACCGGAGGCTCCCGCGGCGGCTCCGCCACAAACCGCAGCTCCGGCAACAACTCGGGAGGTGACCGGCGGTGACGATCGACGCCCAGTCGCACCCCATCGCGCCCCGTCGCACATATCTGATCGGGCGCCCCCGCCCGAACGCGATCGTCGGCAAGAACCGCGAGACCGGCGAGATCGCGCTGATCGTCGGGGGAGCCTTCATCGGAATGATGTGCGGCCTGCTGGTGCCGGTGCTGATGTTCCGCATCGTCGCCCTGGTCGGCTTCCCCACCCTTGCCCTCGCCGCCGTATACGTCCCGTACAACGGGCGGACGTTCTACCGGTGGTTCGAGATCAACCGCTCCTACAAGCGCAGCGTCCGTAAGGGCACCACCGCCTACCGCTCCGGCGCCGCGGAGGCCGGCACCCGCCTCGACGGCCGGGAGATCGAGGTCGGCCCGCCCCCCGGCATCGGCCGGATCAACTGGCTGGCGGCGCCCTTCGGCCCCGACGAGATCGCCGTGCTCCTGCATGCCGACCGCCGCACCGTCACCGCCGCCATCGAGATCGAGGGCCCCGGCGTCGGGCTGCGCGACAGCGAGGACCAGGAAGCCCTCGTCGACCGGTTCGGCACCCTGCTCAAGCATGTGGCCAACGGCGACGGCTTCGTGACCCGCCTGCAGATCCTGGCCCGCACCCTTCCCGCCGACCCCGACGCGCACGCCAAGGACGTCGAGCGGCGCGGCGACCACCAGGCCCCCCACTGGCTCAAGGACTCCTACGACCAGCTGCAGTCCATGGTCTCCACCTCCTCCGAGCAGCACCGCGCCTATCTCGTCGCCTGTATGCACTACACCCGCGACCTCGCCGCCGAGGCCCAGGCCATCGCGCGCGCGGCCCGCCACAGCGGCGGCGGCCGCCGACTCGACAAGGACGCGGGCCTCGCCGTGGTGATGGCCCGTGAGCTCACCGACATCTGTGCCCGGCTCGCCGAGGCCGACATCCGGGTGCGGCAGCCCCTGGGGCAGGGGCGGCTGGCGTCGCTCATCCACTCCATGTACGACCCGGACCACCCCATCGACCACATCCAGGCGATGACCAAGCGGAACGCCTGGCCCGCCGAGCTGGACGCCATGGAGCCCACCTACCTCCAGGCCAAGACGCGGGAGTCGAGCACCCGCGAGCCCTGGTGCCACTCCACGGCCTGGGTGAAGGAGTGGCCGATGACGCCGGTCGGGGTCAACTTCCTGGCCCCGCTGCTCGTCCACACCCCCGATGTCATCCGTACGGTCGCCGTCTGTATGGACCTCGAGCCCACCGAGGTCGCCATCGAGCGGATGCTCACCGAGAAGACCAACGACGAGGCCGAGGCCAGCCGCGCGGCGAAGATGAACCGCACCGTCGACCCGCGCGACATCGCCGCCCACGGCCGGCTCGACCAGCGCGGCGAGGATCTCGCCAGCGGCGCCGCGGGCGTCAACCTCGTCGGCTACATCACCGTGTCCTCCCGCTCCCCGGAGGCCCTCGCGCGCGACAAGCGGACCATCCGGGCCTCGGCGGGGAAGAGCTATCTCAAGCTGGAGTGGTGCGACCGCGAGCACCACCGGGCCTTTGTGAACACGTTGCCGTTCGCGACCGGCATCCGCCGATAGAGACGACTGGGACGACAGGGACGATAGGGGCTCCGCAGTGGCCGATCCGATGAGCGCCGTCACCGATGCGTTCACCAGCTTTCTGTTCGGAAAGGTGGAGACGACACGGCTGCCTGTGCGCACCTCCACCGGCCAGGCGCAGGCCGTCTATCTGCCCACCGCGGCCCCCGGCCTCGGCGACTCCGGCGTGATCATCGGCCGCGAGGTCTACTCCGGCAAGGGCTATATCTACGACCCCTTCCAGCTCTACGGCCAGCAGCTGCCGGCCCCCCACTGGCTGGTGCTCGGGGAGTCCGGAAACGGAAAATCGGCCCTGGAGAAGACCTACGTCCTGCGCCAGCTGCGGTTCCGCGACCGCCAGGTGGTGGTGCTGGACGCCCAGGGCGAGGACGGGGTCGGCGAATGGAACCTCATCGCCCAGGAGCTGGGAATAACGCCCATCCGGCTCGACCCCATGGCGGCCCTGGACGGCGGAATCCGCCTGAACCCCCTGGACCCGGCGATCACCACGACCGGTCAGCTCGCCCTGCTCCGCACGATCATCGAGGTCGCGATGGGGCACGGGCTCGACGAGCGCTCCGGGTTCGCCCTGAAGGTCGCGCACGCCTACGTCAACGAGACCATCGTCGACCGCCAGCCGGTGCTGACCGACATCGTGGAGCAGCTGCGCCACCCCGAGGCGGATTCGGCGGCGGCGATGAACGTCGATATAGACGACGTACGGGCCTGGGGCCTCGATGTCGCCCTGGTGCTGGACCGGCTGGTCGACGGCGATCTGCGCGGTATGTTCGACGGCCCCACCACGGCCGGAATCGATCTGGATTCACCCCTGATCGTCTTCGACCTGTCCCATATCGATCGCAACTCGATCGCGATGCCGATCCTCATGGCCATCGTGGGTGTCTGGCTGGAGCACACCTGGATCCGTCCCGACCGTAAGAAGCGCATCTTCCTGGTCGAGGAGGCGTGGCACATCATCAACTCCCCCTTCGTCGCCCAGCTCTTCCAGCGGCTGCTGAAGTTCGGGCGACGGCTCGGCCTGTCGTTCGTCGCCGTCGTCCACCATCTCTCCGACGTGGTCGACGGCGCGGCGGCCCGGGAAGCCGCGGCCATCCTCAAGATGGCCTCCACACGGACGATCTACGCCCAGAAGGCGGACGAGGCACGGGCCACCGGCCGCGTCCTGGGCCTGCCCCGCTGGGCCGTCGAGATCATCCCGACGCTGTCCCCCGGTATCGCCGTCTGGGATGTCAACGGCAACGTACAGGTCGTCAAACACCTGATCACCGAGGCCGAGCGGCCCCTGGTCTACACCGACCGGGCGATGACGGAGGACGGGCTGGCCATCCAGATGGCGGCCGAGGCGGAGGCCGAGGAGCGAGCCGCCGCGGCGGTCGAGGCGGAAACCTACGGCGGGCCGTCATACGGATCCACGGTGGCGTGAGATGGCAGCGGGACAGAACCACGGCGGGCCCGCGGAGCACGGAAGACCTCCGTCCGCGCAAGGCGGCATTCCGGACGGCCTGCTGATCGGCGCCATCGGCCTCCTGCTGGGCACGCTCGGCCTGATGTGGTCGGCGACCGGTCTGGCCGGGCTCTTCGCTCGCGGCGCCTGGCCGGACAACCTGACCTTCATGCGGACACCCATGGCGCTACGCCATCTGGTGCAGGAGCCCCAGAACGTGGCGGCGGCGTGGCCCAGCACCCCGAAGGACCAGCTGTCGGGGTACGGGCTGTTCTGGGGCGTCTTCATCAGTGAGCTGATGGTGCTGATCGTGCTGACGATCTTCGTGATCGGCACGCTGGCCCGCTACCGGACGGTCCGGATCCGGCGCCGCGCCGACCGCGCGGACGCCCGCGAGAAGGCGGCGGAGGCAAAACGACTCGGCCTTACGGGTGCGAGGGCCGCCGAAGAGGGCTTCGGGACCGGCAGCGGTACGAGGCCGGAGCCGACCCCTGGCGCCGAGGCGCCGTCTCCGCCCGCACCAAGTCCTGGAAGAGCCGCCTCCGGCCCGGCCACACCCCTGAGGGCTCCCCGGCCTCCCGGCCAGCGAGCGCCGCTCCAGGCCACCCCGTCGGGCCCGCCGCACCGACTTCGGCCGAGGCGGTTCCCGGCAACGGCCTCGTCGCACCTGTCGCCGGTCACCCCCACGAGACCAAGGCCATGGCCGCTGAAGCAGCCACCGGGACGGGCCACCAGCCGCATCCCCATATCGCCGAGCAGAGAGCCCGCGCGCAGGACGCCCCCACGGAGGGCGCGACCACACCGCCCGCCCAAGACGGCCTCTACGCCCCGCTCGAACCCGACCCGGCGTCCGCACAGCCGCTCCCCACCCCCGCACCGACCCGCTGACGGCGGCCGGCCTTCCCAACGGCGAATTGGCCCAGTCCCGCGTCCTCTTCGGTGCCCAGCGCGGCGAGTCCGCGGCCCACACCGTCCTGGAGGCCGTCGGCCCCGTGCTCGTCGTCACCAGCGATCCCGAGCTCTGGTCCACGACCAAGGACGCCCGCGCCAAGCTCGGCCCCACTCACGTCTTCGACCCGTCCCATCTACTCGACACCCCCGCCCGGCTGCGCTGGAACCCGGCGTCGGACTGCGGCTCCCGCGATATCGCGGCCGCCCGCGCCACCGCCCTCCTCGCCCCCGTACGGCCCATGCACGCCATGGACCGACCCATGGCGGAAGTCGCCGAGACGATGCTCCGCTGCTGGCTGCACGCCGCCGCGGTGGACGGCCGGCCGTTCCGCCATGTGCACCGCTGGGCGCAGGGCAGCTCGGCCCACGAGCCCGTCAAGATCCTCCGTACGCATCCCAAGGCGGCGGGCGGCGCGGCCGGCGAGCTGGAGGCCACGCTCACCGCACACCGCGAACGCCGCGATATGGCCCAGGAGCTGACCGCCCGTGCCCTCGGCGCGCTCTCCTCGATCCACATCCGGGACGCCTGCAATCCGGGACGCGCCGACACGCTCGCGCTGGAGTCATTCGTCGCCGAAGGGGGAACGCTCTATCTGATGGGTGAGTCCATCGAGGACCCCCGAACCCATCCGGGTGCGATGCCCCTCCTGACCGCACTCGCCTCAGACGTGGTCGAGCACGGCCGGCGCATGGCCGAACGGTCATCCTCCGGTCGGCTCGACCCACCACTGACCCTCGTCCTGGACGACGTCGCCGCCGTAGCCCCGCTCCCGGCGCTCCCCGATCTCCTCACCCAGGGCGCGGCCCAGGGCCTGCCCACACTGGCCCTGATGCGCTCCCAGGAACAAGCACGAGCCCGCTGGCCCCACCGCTCCCTGGTCGGCCAGTAGGCAGTGGTCGGCCAGTAGGCAGTCAGGCTGGCTGGACAGGGCGTCCCGGTAGAAGTCCCCTGTCAGCCGTCCACGGACGTGGTCCCGAGGCAGCAGGGACGCATCGTCCGATCGTGCTTACCAGGGCGTCTCTCTCGTACACAGCCGGGGACGGATATCGCGGCGAATATCGAGACAAACACAAAAAAGCCTCGGTCCCGAGCATTAAATGCTCGGGACCGAGGCTAAAGATTGTTCGGCGGTGTCCTACTCTCCCACAGGGTCCCCCTGCAGTACCATCGGCGCTGAAAGGCTTAGCTTCCGGGTTCGAAATGTAACCGGGCGTTTCCCTAACGCTATGACCACCGAAACACTATGAAACTGAACCGGAACCACACCCCAAACAAAAAGGGGGCTCAATACGGTTCATTGCTTCAGAACCAACACAGTGGACGCGAGCATCTGAGGACAAGCCCTCGGCCTATTAGTACCAGTCAACTCCACCAGTTACCCGGCTTCCATATCTGGCCTATCAACCCAGTCGTCTACTGGGAGCCTTAACCCATCAAGTGGGTGGGAGTCCTCATCTCGAAGCAGGCTTCCCGCTTAGATGCTTTCAGCGGTTATCCCTCCCGAACGTAGCCAACCAGCCATGCCCTTGGCAGAACAACTGGCACACCAGAGGTTCGTCCGTCCCGGTCCTCTCGTACTAGGGACAGCCCTTCTCAAGACTCCTACGCGCACAGCGGATAGGGACCGAACTGTCTCACGACGTTCTAAACCCAGCTCGCGTACCGCTTTAATGGGCGAACAGCCCAACCCTTGGGACCGACTCCAGCCCCAGGATGCGACGAGCCGACATCGAGGTGCCAAACCATCCCGTCGATATGGACTCTTGGGGAAGATCAGCCTGTTATCCCCGGGGTACCTTTTATCCGTTGAGCGACGGCGCTTCCACAAGCCACCGCCGGATCACTAGTCCCGACTTTCGTCCCTGCTCGACCCGTCGGTCTCACAGTCAAGCTCCCTTGTGCACTTACACTCAACACCTGATTGCCAACCAGGCTGAGGGAACCTTTGGGCGCCTCCGTTACCCTTTAGGAGGCAACCGCCCCAGTTAAACTACCCACCAGACACTGTCCCTGATCCGGATCACGGACCCAGGTTAGACATCCAGCACGACCAGAGTGGTATTTCAACAATGACTCCACACTAACTGGCGTTAATGCTTCACAGTCTCCCACCTATCCTACACAAGCCGAACCGAACACCAATATCAAGCTATAGTAAAGGTCCCGGGGTCTTTCCGTCCTGCTGCGCGAAACGAGCATCTTTACTCGTAGTGCAATTTCACCGGGCCTATGGTTGAGACAGTCGAGAAGTCGTTACGCCATTCGTGCAGGTCGGAACTTACCCGACAAGGAATTTCGCTACCTTAGGATGGTTATAGTTACCACCGCCGTTTACTGGCGCTTAAGTTCTCAGCTTCGCCACACCGAAATGTGACTAACCGGTCCCCTTAACGTTCCAGCACCGGGCAGGCGTCAGTCCGTATACATCGCCTTACGGCTTCGCACGGACCTGTGTTTTTAGTAAACAGTCGCTTCTCGCTGGTCTCTGCGGCCACCACCAGCTCACCGAGTAAATCGGATCACCAGCAATGGCCCCCTTCTCCCGAAGTTACGGGGGCATTTTGCCGAGTTCCTTAACCATAGTTCACCCGAACGCCTCGGTATTCTCTACCTGACCACCTGAGTCGGTTTAGGGTACGGGCCGCCATGAAACTCGCTAGAGGCTTTTCTCGACAGCATAGGATCATCCACTTCACCACAATCGGCTCGGCATCAGGTCTCACCCACAAAGAGGAACGGATTTACCTACTCCTCGGGCTACACCCTTACCCCGGGACAACCACCGCCCGGGCTGGACTACCTTCCTGCGTCACCCCATCACTCACCTACTACAGGTCTGGACCGTCGGCTCCACCACTCCCCTCAACTCCGAAGAGATCAGGGCGGCTTCACGGACTTAGCATCGCCTGGTTCGACGTTGGCGCTTCAAAGCGGGTACCGGAATATCAACCGGTTGTCCATCGACTACGCCTGTCGGCCTCGCCTTAGGTCCCGACTTACCCTGGGCAGATCAGCTTGACCCAGGAACCCTTAGTCAATCGGCGCACACGTTTCCCACGTGTGTATCGCTACTCATGCCTGCATTCTCACTCGTGAACCATCCACAACTCGCTTACACGGCTGCTTCACCCGGCACACGACGCTCCCCTACCCATCACAGCGATCGTTAGACCACATGCTGCAATGACACGACTTCGGCGGTACGCTTGAGCCCCGCTACATTGTCGGCGCGGAATCACTTGACCAGTGAGCTATTACGCACTCTTTCAAGGATGGCTGCTTCTAAGCCAACCTCCTGGTTGTCTCTGCGACTCCACATCCTTTCCCACTTAGCGTACGCTTAGGGGCCTTAGTCGATGCTCTGGGCTGTTTCCCTCTCGACCATGGAGCTTATCCCCCACAGTCTCACTGCCGCGCTCTCACTTACCGGCATTCGGAGTTTGGCTAAGGTCAGTAACCCGGTAGGGCCCATCGCCTATCCAGTGCTCTACCTCCGGCAAGAAACACACGACGCTGCACCTAAATGCATTTCGGGGAGAACCAGCTATCACGGAGTTTGATTGGCCTTTCACCCCTAACCACAGGTCATCCCCCAGGTTTTCAACCCTGGTGGGTTCGGTCCTCCACGAAGTCTTACCTCCGCTTCAACCTGCCCATGGCTAGATCACTCCGCTTCGGGTCTTGAGCGCGCTACTAAAACGCCCTATTCGGACTCGCTTTCGCTACGGCTTCCCCACACGGGTTAACCTCGCAACACACCGCAAACTCGCAGGCTCATTCTTCAAAAGGCACGCAGTCACGACCGTGCTCCGAAGAACACGGCGACGCTCCCACGGCTTGTAGGCACACGGTTTCAGGTACTATTTCACTCCGCTCCCGCGGTACTTTTCACCATTCCCTCACGGTACTATCCGCTATCGGTCACCAGGGAATATTTAGGCTTAGCGGGTGGTCCCGCCAGATTCACACGGGATTTCTCGGGCCCCGTGCTACTTGGGAAATGAACAAGCAAGCCACCACGATTTCAGCTACGGGGGTCTTACCCTCTACGCCGGACCTTTCGCATGTCCTTCGCCTATCGCAATGGTTTCTGACTCACCCAGCCGCCGGCAGACGACTGAAGTCCACTCCCACAACCCCGTACGCGCAACCCCTGCCGGGTATCACACACATACGGTTTAGCCTCATCCAGTTTCGCTCGCCACTACTCCCGGAATCACGGTTGTTTTCTCTTCCTGCGGGTACTGAGATGTTTCACTTCCCCGCGTTCCCTCCACATACCCTATGTGTTCAGGTATGGGTGACAGCCCATGACGACTGCCGGGTTTCCCCATTCGGACACCCCCGGATCAAAGCTCGGTTGACAGCTCCCCGGGGCCTATCGCGGCCTCCCACGTCCTTCATCGGTTCCTGGTGCCAAGGCATCCACCGTGCGCCCTTAAAAACTTGGCCACAGATGCTCGCGTCCACTGTGCAGTTCTCAAACAACGACCCGTACCCCGTCACCCACACACATTGATGTGGTTCACCGGGACCGGCCAGAAGGAACAGGCAACTTTCCAGCCCGTACCCTCAGACACCCAACAGCGTGCCCGGCCCGACCATCGAATCCAGCAGCCTCGTTCCACGCCCCGAAGGGCAGTACTAGAGAGAGCGGACCAGATGGCCGTGCCGAATAGTCAACGTTCCACCCATGAGCAAACCGTGCGAGACATGCGCTCGCAGTCGGCTATGTGCTCCTTAGAAAGGAGGTGATCCAGCCGCACCTTCCGGTACGGCTACCTTGTTACGACTTCGTCCCAATCGCCAGTCCCACCTTCGACGGCTCCCCCCACAAGGGTTGGGCCACCGGCTTCGGGTGTTACCGACTTTCGTGACGTGACGGGCGGTGTGTACAAGGCCCGGGAACGTATTCACCGCAGCAATGCTGATCTGCGATTACTAGCGACTCCGACTTCATGGGGTCGAGTTGCAGACCCCAATCCGAACTGAGACCGGCTTTTTGAGATTCGCTCCACCTCACGGCTTCGCAGCTCATTGTACCGGCCATTGTAGCACGTGTGCAGCCCAAGACATAAGGGGCATGATGACTTGACGTCGTCCCCACCTTCCTCCGAGTTGACCCCGGCAGTCTCCTGTGAGTCCCCATCACCCCGAAAGGCATGCTGGCAACACAGAACAAGGGTTGCGCTCGTTGCGGGACTTAACCCAACATCTCACGACACGAGCTGACGACAGCCATGCACCACCTGTACACCGACCACAAGGGGGCCCCTGTCTCCAGAGGTTTCCGGTGTATGTCAAGCCTTGGTAAGGTTCTTCGCGTTGCGTCGAATTAAGCCACATGCTCCGCCGCTTGTGCGGGCCCCCGTCAATTCCTTTGAGTTTTAGCCTTGCGGCCGTACTCCCCAGGCGGGGAACTTAATGCGTTAGCTGCGGCGCGGACGACGTGGAATGTCGCCCACACCTAGTTCCCAACGTTTACGGCGTGGACTACCAGGGTATCTAATCCTGTTCGCTCCCCACGCTTTCGCTCCTCAGCGTCAGTATCGGCCCAGAGATCCGCCTTCGCCACCGGTGTTCCTCCTGATATCTGCGCATTTCACCGCTACACCAGGAATTCCGATCTCCCCTACCGAACTCTAGCCTGCCCGTATCGAATGCAGACCCGGAGTTAAGCCCCGGGCTTTCACATCCGACGCGACAAGCCGCCTACGAGCTCTTTACGCCCAATAATTCCGGACAACGCTTGCGCCCTACGTATTACCGCGGCTGCTGGCACGTAGTTAGCCGGCGCTTCTTCTGCAGGTACCGTCACTCTCGCTTCTTCCCTGCTGAAAGAGGTTTACAACCCGAAGGCCGTCATCCCTCACGCGGCGTCGCTGCATCAGGCTTTCGCCCATTGTGCAATATTCCCCACTGCTGCCTCCCGTAGGAGTCTGGGCCGTGTCTCAGTCCCAGTGTGGCCGGTCGCCCTCTCAGGCCGGCTACCCGTCGTCGCCTTGGTAGGCCATCACCCCACCAACAAGCTGATAGGCCGCGGGCTCATCCTGCACCGCCGGAGCTTTCCACACGCGTCCCATGCGGGAGCGTGTCATATCCGGTATTAGACCCCGTTTCCAGGGCTTGTCCCAGAGTGCAGGGCAGATTGCCCACGTGTTACTCACCCGTTCGCCACTAATCCCCGGCCGAAACCGGTTCATCGTTCGACTTGCATGTGTTAAGCACGCCGCCAGCGTTCGTCCTGAGCCAGGATCAAACTCTCCGTGAATGCTTCCGGGATATCCCGGTGACACATCACGAGAGCGGAGCAGACCGGAGGAATAATCCAGTCCGCTCACAGCGTCCTCGCTGTGTATTTTTCCAAAGGAACCTCGTCCGAAATGGACGGGGTATCAACATATCTGGCGTTGACTTTTGGCACGCTGTTGAGTTCTCAAGGAACGGACGCTTCCTTCGAAACCGTTTCACCGGTTTCTCCGGGCGCTTCCCTTCGGTGTTTCCAACCTTACCAGATCCGTTTTCCGTTCCGTTTCCGGTCCGAATTCCGTTTCCGGCCCCTGCTGGAACGGGGTCTTTCGCGCCTTCCGGCGTGATCACTACTTTAGCGGATTCCCCCGGATGCTCATAATCGAGCTTCCCGATCCGAATTCCGGCATGCCGAAATCCATCCCGATGAGGGCCGTGCAGAAGTAGTTTGCCGCCGGTGCGGCTCAAGTGCCGCCCAGAGAACCGTTCGACTCCGTGGCAGCTCGGAGTACATTACGGATCGCCCGGACCCGTGTCAACACGGCCTGGGCCGAATGCCTCAGTCGAGGTTGCTCAGGCGCCCTTCGGCATCGGGCTGGGCTTCCTCCACCCGGCGCAGCACGCGGGTGAGCATCGCGCCGAGGGCTCCACGCTCCTCGCTGGAGAGGTCCTGGAGAAGGTCCGCCTCGAAGACCGTGGCCTGGCGCATGGCCTCCAGCCACTTCTCCCGGCCGTCGGGGGTCAGCTCGACGATGACGCGTACCCGGTTGTCGGCATCACGCTCACGGGTGACCAGCCCCTCGTTGACCATGCGGTCGATGCGGTGGGTCATGGCGGCGGGGGTGAGACCCAGCCGCTTGGCCAGGTCTCCGGGGCCCAAGCGGTAAGGAGCCCCCGAAAGGACAAGCGCCTTGAGGACCTCCCACTCGGAGTTACTGATCCCCAGCCTGGCCGACTGGCGGCCGTATGCGACATGCATGCGCCGGGTGAGCCGGCTGAGCGCGCTGACGACCTGCTCCACCTGGGGGTCCAGGTCCTGGAACTCGCGCTGATAGGCCGCGATCTGCTCCTCGAGGCTCAGCAGGTCGTCCGCGTCGGGGGTCTCCGCCATGGTGAACAGCATGGCACGAAAGTCATTGGCGCTGAAGTCCTTCGATCTGTACTCTTAAGTATTGAAGTTTAGGTTCGAAGTCTTCAGACGTCGATCCTCCGGGCTGGACCGCAGGTCAGGCCCGCTCTCCCTTGACCCTTCTCGACCTAGGTAGGTGAGTGTGACCACCGCGATGGGCGCAGCGCTGCGCCGTATCCAGCTGGGCAACGCGCTGAGCGCGTTCGGCAACGGCTTCACGGTCCCGTTCCTCTTCGTCTATGTGGCGCAGGTGCGGGATCTCGGTTCGAACACCGCGGGCGTGGTGCTCGCGACGTTCGCCGTGGCCGCGCTTGCCGTGCTGCCCTTCATCGGTCGGGTGATCGACCGACGGGGGCCGCTGTCCGTTGCCGTCGCGGGCGCGGTCGCTGCCGCTGTCGGATCGATGGGGCTCGGGCTGGCGGCGAGCGAGCCGCTGGTCATCGCCGCGGCCGGAGTGCTGGGCGCGGGCATCGCGGCCATACAGCCGGCGCTGGCCACGCTGATCGTCTGGTGCTCGACGCCGATCACCCGGTCGCGGGCCTTCGCCACCCAGTTCTTCCTCGGCAATCTGGGCCTCGGCGTCGGCGGGCTGCTCGGCGGGCTGCTGGTGGACACCTCTGCGGCCTCGAGCTTTGTGCGGCTCTTCGCGATCGACGCGGTGATGTTCCTGGTGCTCGGCGCGGCGGTCGCGACCGTAAGGCTGGCGAAGACACCGGTGTTCGACGATCCGGTGCCGACCGCCGATGAGCACCTCGGTGGCCCCGGCAGCGGCTGGCGTTCGCTGCTCGGCGACCGGGCCATGGTGCAGCTGTGTGTGCTGGGCTTCGTGATGTTCTTCGCCTGCTACGGCCAGTTCGAGTCCGGGCTGTCGGCGTTCGCGGTGGATGTCGCCCGGATATCGCCGTCGATGCTGGGCGTCGCCCTGGCAGCGAACACGGCGGCGATCGTGCTGGCGCAGTTCGTCGTGCTCAAGCTGGTCGAGCGGCGGCGGCGCAGCCGGGTGATCGCCCTGGTCGGGCTGGTCTGGACGGTGGCGTGGTGCGTCGCCGGGTCCGCCGGGCTGGTGCCCAGGAGCCAGGTCGTCGGCATCACCGCGATCGTCTCGGCGTACGCGCTGTTCGGGATCGGTGAGGCGATGCTGTCTCCGACCGTCGCGCCGCTGGTCGCCGATCTGGCGCCGTCGTCGGCACTCGGTCAGTACAACTCGGCGTTTGCGCTGGTCAAGCAGCTTGCCCTGGCGGTGGGCCCGGCGGTCGGCGGGTTGATGGCCGGTGCCGGGCTGTACGGGACGTACATCGTGACGCTGATCGTCTGCTCGCTCGGCATCACCGCGCTCGCGCTGAGGCTCGGCAAGTGGCTCACGGCCGAGCAGGACAATCCGCTGCGCGCGGTCGCCGGTGCCGCGGTGCCCGCCCCGCGGGCGGCCGCCTCGGACGAGGTGACCACCGCGGCCTAAGCCACCCGGCCATTCCGCCATCGCCCTGGTGCGGCGAAGGAGCCAGTCGGCTCCGCCATGCCAGGGCGATGCTCTTGTTCGGGGTCGGCCTTGTCCTCGTCGGGCCAGTGCTCCCGGGCCCGTGGAGCTAGCCCGCCGGCAGGGCGAATTCGCACCACACCGCTTTGCCACCGCCCGGTGTGCGGCGTGAGCCCCACGAGGAGGCGATGGTCGCGACGATCGAGATGCCGCGTCCGGCCTCGTCCACCGGTTCGGCCCGGCGGCGGCGCGGCAGATGCTCATCGCCGTCCGTCACCTCGATGATCAGGCGGCGGTCGGTGCGGCGAAGCCGCAGCCGCATGGGCGGTGTGCCGTGCTGGAGGGAGTTGGCGACGAGCTCGCTGGCGGCGAGCACGCCCAGATCGCGCAGCTCCATGGGGAAGCGCCAGCTGGCGAGGACCCCTGAGGCGAAGGCCCGGGCGCGCGGTGCGGCTTCCACCCCGCCGAGGAGCTCCAGCGCGGCGTTGTGGAAGAGCTCGGCGTCATGCCCCGTACGGGCGGGGTGCTGGAGGACCAGCACCGCCACATCGTCGTCGTGCTCCGCGGTGATGCCCAGGGCCCTGATGAGGCGGTCGCACATCACCTGGGGCGAGCCGGTCGCGCCCGCGAAGACGCGCTCGAGCGCGGCCACACCGTCGTAGATGTCCTTGTCCCGCCGCTCCACCAGGCCGTCGGTGTAGAGGACCGCGCTGGCGCCGGGGCCGAGCGGGACCGAGCCGGTGGTGTGGAGCCAGCCGCCGGTGCCGAGCGGAGGTCCGGTGGGCTCGGAGGCGCGGCGCACGGTGCCGTCCGGGTCGCGGACCAGGATCGGCAGATGGCCCGCGGAGGCGTAGACGAGGCGGTTCTCGTTGGGGTCGTGGACGGCGTAGACGCAGGTGGCGATCTGGTGGGGGTCGATCTCGGCGGCCAGGCCGTCGAGAAGCTGCAGGACCTCGTGCGGCGGGAGGTCGAGCCGGGCGTAGGCGCGGACGGCGGTGCGCAGCTGGCCCATGACGGCGGCGGCCCGCACGCCGCGGCCCATGACGTCGCCGATGACGAGGGCGGTGCGGCCGGCGCCCAGGGTGATGACGTCGTACCAGTCGCCGCCCACCGCCGCGTCCGTGCCGCCGGGCTGATAGGTGGCGGCGACCCGCAGATCGTCGGGCTGCTCCAGCTCCTGGGGAAGGAGGCTGCGCTGGAGGGTGACGGCGGCCTCGCGCTGGAGGCGCTCGCCGGCGCGCAGCCGCTCCGCGGATTCGACCTGGTCGGTGACGTCGGCGCCGAAGACGAGCACGCCGCGGACGGGCTCGGTGACCGTGCCGGTGGCGGTAGCTGTAGCTGTAGCTGTAGCGACGGCCTCGGTGGCGGCCGCTTCCGGCATGACGCCCCTACGGAGCGCGGCTTCCCGGATCGATCCGTCCACCGGAGATCCGTCCACGGCCCCCTCCCCCGCCCGCTCGTCCGCCGGTTGCGCGGGGGTGACGACCCTGGGCGCGGCCATCTCGATCGGGGAGCAGGTGAAGGTGTAGTAGCCGTGGCGCGATCGGCCGGGGCCGGGGCCGATCCCTCCTGTCGCGGTCCGGGCGTGGTCGCCGGGCCGCCGGCGGGCACCTGCCGGGACTTGACCGTACGGGGCTTGCCGCTGCGCAGGACCTGGTCCATGAGCGGCAGCAGCCCCAGCTCCGTCAGCTCGGGCAGGCCATGGCGGGCGGGCGTGCCAGGGGCCCGGGAGCCGAAAAGCTCGGCATAGGTGTCGTTGAGGTAGGCGATGCGGTGCTCGGGGCCGTAGACCACCGCGACCAGCGCCGGCACCTGGCCGAGGAGGTCATGGACGGACAGCCCGTCGAGGGTCGGGACGGCGTCGGGCAGCGCGGCGTCGAAGGGGGCGGCCGCGGGCGGCTCGCCGCGCCCGGAGGGGTCGGCGCGCTCGCCCCGGGCCGCCGGGACGGAGCCGCCGCCCGCGGTGGCCGCGGGCTTCGGCCGCCGAGCACCGCGGTCTGCCCGGGCGGCGTTGCGTCGCTGGGTTCGGGGGAGCCGGGCGCTCCAGCGCGTGAAGTTCACTGCGGATTACCTCGTGGGGTGGTGGCTGAGCTGCGCGCCGGCGCGGGATCGGGGAGATGGGTGCGGGTACGGGGGACGGCCCCCAGGGGAATGCAGCAAACTTCCGAATCCTCGCGATTGTCACTCTTTGCAGATACGAGCCCACCCATGGTCACACGACCAGTGTGGCCGACCGGACTGACATCCGTGAGACGCCGATCGTGGGAGGGGAGTTCCCGGCTCCGCCCCGATCGGCTCAACTGGACTCGGGATGGCGACCGGTGTCCGCGGCGAGCTTGAACTCGGCGCGCGGGTTCTCCAGCGAGCCCAGCGAGACGATCTCGCGTTTGAACAGCCCCGACAGGATCCACTCGGCCAGCACGCGCGCCTTACGGTTGAACGTCGGCACCCGGCTGAGGTGGTAGGCACGGTGCATGAACCAGGCAGGATAGCCCTTCAACTTGCGTCCGTAGACATGGGCGACGCCTCTGTGGAGCCCCAGGGAGGCCACGGAGCCCGCGTACTTGTGCGCGTAGTCGGTGAACGGCCGACCGGCGAGCGAGGCGGCCACGTTCTCCGCGAGGACCTTGGATTGGCGAACGGCGTGCTGTGCGTTGGGGGCGCACTCCGCACCGGGCCGGTCGGCCGTCAGATCGGGGACCGACGCGGCGTCCCCGGCCGACCAGGCATGCTCCACGCCCTCCACCTGGAGCGCCGCGGTGCATTTGAGCCGGCCGCGCTCGTTCAGCGGCAGATCGGTGGAGGCGAGGATCGGGTGCGGTTTGACGCCCGCGGTCCACACGAGCGTGCGGGTGGGGAAGCGCGAGCCGTCACTCAGTGCGGCGATCCGGTCTGCGCAGGAGTCCAGGCGGGTCTCCAGCCGGACGTCGATATTGCGGCCGCGCAACTCCCGGACCGCGTACTTGCCCATCTCCTCACCGACCTCCGGGAGGATCCGGTCGGTGGCCTCGACGAGGATCCACTTCAGATCCTCGGGGGCGATGTTGTGGTAGTAGCGGACGGCGTACCGGGCCATGTCCTCCAGCTCGCCGAGCGCCTCGACGCCCGCGTAACCGCCGCCGACGAAGACGAAGGTCAGCGCCGCGTCGCGGACCTCGGGGTCCCGGGTTGAGGAGGCGATGTCCAACTGCCCGAGGACATGGTTGCGCAGCCCGATGGCCTCCTCGACGGTCTTGAAGCCGATGCCGAACTCGGCGAGGCCGGGGACCGGGAGGGCGCGGGACACGGATCCCGGGGCCAGCACCAGCTCGTCGTAGTGGATGTCGACCGTGCCGGTGCGCTCTTCCTCCGTGGCGAGGGTTCTCACGGTCGCGGTGCGTTTGCCGTGGTGGATCGCGGTGGCCTCGCCGATGACGACCGTGCAGTCGGGCAGGACCCGCCGCAACGGCACGACGACATGGCGCGGTGAGATCGATCCGGCCGCCGCCTCGGGCAGGAAAGGCTGATAGGTCATATACGGCTCTGGGTCGACCACGATGACCTGCACGCCGCCTTGCCTCAGCTCTCGCTTCAGCTTTCGCTGGAGGCGCAGCGCGGCGTACATCCCGACGTAGCCACCACCGACAACGAGAATGCGCGCGGGTTCCTTCACCCTCCCATGAGGCACGCGCGACCGCGGTTTGTCCACAGCCCCGACGAATTGTGTGACCGGATGGCTTGACTCGCCCCGCGGCGCGGAATCGGTTACACGTACGAAATGTCCGCAGGTCAGCCCCTCGATGGTCGGTGACGATCGGGGGGCGAGTCAGAAAAAGGCGGTGGTCTGCTCTGATCGGGGGACGTTCTGTCCCGAGCTACCCTCTTCTTTCTTGACCTGGGCTCAACTATGTTCGTACTTCGTCGGGGTTGTGACTGCCTCGACAGTCTGGGCGGGGAGTCTCCGGGGGAGACGTCATTACCGGGGGATCACTTATGCACCTTCAGGGTTCGTCATGGTCCGCAGCCGTCGCATCGTCAGACGGAAACGGCGGACGGAACACACCGTTGCGCGTGGATGCGCAGCGCAATCTGGAGCACGTCCTGCGGGCGGCGCGCGAAGTCTTCGGTGAGCTGGGATACGGGGCTCCGATGGAAGACGTGGCGCGTCGGGCGCGGGTCGGGGTGGGCACCGTCTATCGGCGCTTTCCCAGCAAGGACGTGCTGGTGCGCCGCATAGCCGAGGAGGAGACGGCAAGGCTGACCGATCAGGCGCGAGCGGCGCTGGGTCAGGAGAACGAGCCGTGGTCCGCGCTGGCCCGGTTCCTGCGCACCTCGGTGGCGTCCGGCGCGGGCCGGCTGCTGCCGCCGCAGGTGCTGCGGGTCGGGGTCGATGTGGAGGCCGAGATCCGGCTGCCGCAGCAGCGGCAGGCGGCGTTAGCCGCACCAGGCCAGCCGGAGCTCCGGCTGGTCGAGCGGCCGACCGCACCTGAGGACGGGCCGGACGACGCGGGCGCCGCGGCGCTGCTGGAGGTCGTCGGGCAACTGGTGGAGCGGGCACGGGCAGCGGGCGAGCTGCGCCCGGATGTGGCGGTCGCCGACGTACTGCTGGTGATCGCCACGGCAGCGCCCTCGCTGCCGGACGCGGCGCAGCAGGCGGCGGCGTCGGCCCGGCTGCTGGACATCCTGCTGGACGGGCTGCGGTCGCGCCCCGTGGGGTGATGCCGTCGGCCCTGGAGCGATATCCACGCCCGGCAGGGTGACATCGGCGACGTCCGATGAGCCGTGCCGGGCGTGGGTGCTTGCTGCGGGGCCGCCCGCGAGGGGTCGGCGATGCGTCGGCCCGGTGGGCGGGGTCCGCAGGTGCGCGGGTTTCGTGCGCCGGGGCGGTCGGGGGTGGCGGTCGGAGTGCGTTGCGCCTCCTCCGCACGAGTGACGACACGCGATGGTGGGCCGGGGCGTTGCGCATGCGCGCGCGTGGGTCCGCGTCAGCGGGCGGGCGGCGGTGCGGCTCCCCGGTCGGCGGTCTCGGCCTGGATGTCGGGGTTGGCTTGGGTGTTGGGCTTGGCTTGGTCGTCGGTTGCGGCCCGCTCGACGGCCTCAGCCTGGGCGCCTGCCTGGGCCGCGGTCGCTTCGAAGGCGTCCGCGACGCCGGTGGCGTCCGCGGCATCCCTGGCGTCGAGAGAGGTCAGCACCTCGTCGAGCAGGCAGATGGCCTGCTCGGGGGGCAGGGTCGTGTTCTCGGCGCGCAGCTTGTCCACCGCGTCCTGGCCCAGCGCCTCGCTCGCGCGGGCCACTGTCGCGCCGACGTCCCCGGCCACCAGGGGGGAGCGCGGCAGCCGACCGCGCCAGCCGTCGGCAGCGCCCAGCAGCCGCACGGCGAGCCGCTCCTGTCCGCAACGCGTCAGGAGCTCCGCCGCCGACTCCGCCTGATGGGCCAGCAGCAGCTCCATGCAGCTCGCCTCGAAGCCCTCGCGCAGAGTGTTCCGCAGCTTGCGCAGTCCGCCGACCAGATCGCCCTCCAGGCCGGTGATACGGCCGTCCAGGCCGCCGGCCACGACCCAGAACTGCGGCGGCGGCGTGCCACGCCCCGCTCGATCCCAAGCGGCGTCGCAATACGTCCTGGCCCGCCCCAGATCACCACGCAGCAGCTCGGCCTCGCTGCGCACGATCTGGTTGAAGGCCCGCACGTCCTGGGTACCGCAGCGCTCCGCCGCCTCCTCGGAGCGCGCCACCAACGTCAGCGTGGCCTCCATGTCCCGCTCGTGGAGAGCGAGATCGGCGAGGCGGGTGTAGAGGAACGGCACCTCGGTGTGGGCGCCGAGCTCCTGCGCGAGCCGCAGTGCCTTCTCGTAGGCGGCCTTCGCCTCCGCGAACCGGCCGTGGTGGGTGGCGATCTCGCCGCGCGCGCCCTCCACCTGGGCGAGCAGCCAGCGATCGCCGACGCGGGCGGTCAGCTCGCGCAGCTCGGCCAGGTCGTCGTCCACGGTCTCGATGCCGCCCGGCATGTCGATGGCGAGGTGGGTGCGGTACATCAGCGTGATGCCGAGCGCCCAGTCGTCGCCGTGCGTGCGGCAGACGGCCACGGTCTGGTCCATGAGCGGCAGCATCCCGCCGACGAAGCCCTCGATGACGAAGGCCGTGAACGGCCACAGCAGACCGGGGAAGGACGCGCTACGGGGCCCTGGGTGGCCCGCGTAGGCGGCGCGCATGCGTATGGCGACGTCCCGGATCCTGGGGTCACTCAGATCGGGGCCGGTGCCCTGCTCCGCGAGCAGGACGAAGAGCATCAGCCGCAGGTCCATACGCTGCCAGTACCGGGTGGCTTCCTCGTCGACACCGTCCTCGCCGTCCGGAATCCGGTCCGGGATGTGCGGGAACTGGTCAAGGGGATGGGTGCCGCCCGGTATCCGGTCCGCCTCGGCGTCCGTGCCGTGGGGGCGGGCCTGGAGAGCCAGGGCACGGCCGACCCAGGCGGCGCCCTCGTCCCGGTAGTTGCGCAGCCACCAGAACCAGGCCAAGGCGCGGATGAGCGCGAAGACGGTGTCCTCGTCCGCGATGGTCAGGGAGCGGTGCAACGCGGCCCGGATGTTGTCGAGGTCGGTCTCGACCAGGTGGAGCCAGGGCAGTTGTTCGGCGGAGCGCAGGCGGGGTTCGGCGGCGCGGATGAAGTCCCTGAAGTGGGCGGTGTGACGGGCCACGGCGGCCTTGTGGTCGGCACGGGCCGCCCGGTCCTCGGTGGCGCGCTTGCCGACGTACTCGTGGATCGTCTCCAGCATCCGGTAGCGGGGCTCCCCGCCGGGCGGCCCGGAGGACTCCGCCGCCGCACCGTGCGACGGATGGTCGACGATCAGAAGCGACTTGTCGACCAGCGCCCCGAGCAGCTCCAGCACCTCGGCGGGCGCGATCCTGGCGTGGGGGCGCGGATGAGAGCGCGTAGCGGAGCACGTCTCGTCGTACGCGACTGTGTCTCCCGGCTCCGGCGTGCTTGCCGTCGCGTCCGTAAGGGCGCCACGGGTGTCGACGCCATCCTCGAAGACACCATCGCCAAAGGCGCCATCGCCGAAGACGCCATCGTCGAAGGCGCGATCCTCGTCCGTGTCGACCGTAAGGACGTTCTCGCCGGGCGGGGCGTCCGCGCACACCGCCTCCGCCGCGGACAGGGTCCACCCGCCCGCGAAGACCGACGCACGGCGCAGCACGGTGCGCTCGCGCTCGTCGAGGAGGTCCCAGGACCACTCGACGACGGCCCGCAGGGTCTGCTGGCGGGGCAGCGCGGTTCTGCTGCCGCTGGTCAGCAAGCGGAAACGATCGTCCAGCCGGTCCGCGATCTGGCGTGGGGTCAGCAGCCGCAGCCGCGCCGCGGCCAGCTCGATCGCCAGCGGCAGACCGTCCAGGCGGCGGCAGATCTCCGCGACCGCGGCCGCCGTCTCCGGGTCCGCCGCCAGGTCGAAGCCGGGCCTTACGGTGGCGGCGCGCTCGGCGAACAGCTGGTGGGCGGGGGCGGGCGCGAGCGGCTCCACCGGTCTGATGGTCTCGCCGGGCACCCCCAGCGGCTCCCTGCTGGTGGCGAGCACGGTCACACCGGGGCAGTGCGCGAGCAGGGTCTCGGTGAGCCGGGCCGCGGTGTCGATGACGTGCTCGCAGTTGTCGAGCAGGAGCAGCAGCCGGCGGTCGGCGCAGTACTCGACGAGCCGACTGGTCGGATCCCCGCCGTCCGGGCCCGTGGTGCGGCTTTCGAGCCCGGAGGCGAGCAGCATGGTCGCGCGGCGGCCGACCGCGCTCAGGACGGCGCCGGGGACGGCGGAGGGGTGGTCGAGCGGGGCGAGTTCAGCCACCCAGACGCCGTCCGGATACCCGGCCGTCACGGTCGCCGCGGCCTCCTCGGAGAGCCGGGTCTTGCCGGAGCCGCCGGGGCCGGTGAGGGTGACCAGGCGGGCGCCGTCCAGGTCCCGGAGGATGTCGCCGATCTCGTTCTGCCGGCCGACGAAGCTGTTGAGACGGGCCCTGAGGTTGCTGTGCGGCAGAGGCGGCACGGCGGTGCCCGAGCCCGCCTCCCTGCCGTCGTCGCCCTGGCTTCGGGCCCCGGCGCCGGTTTCTCCGTTCCCAGCCGGGCCGTCGAACGCGCCCCTGGCCGGGCCGTCGTCCCGGCCGTCGGTCATCCCCCTGGGTGCGCTGTCGCCCCGGCCGTCGAGAGCCCACCTCGTCCCGCTGTCGGCCCGGACCCCGCGCCCACCACTCCCCCCGAGGCCGTCGCCCCTCGGCGCCACGGCCTGCGCGGTGGGCGCGCCGCCGCGCGCGGCGTCCGGATCCCCTAGGGCCGGCTCGGCGTTCGTCGTCAGCAGCCGTCTGTGGAGCTCCTTCAGCTCCGCTCCCGGGTCGGTGCCGAGGCGGTCGGCGAGGATCCGGCGGACGTCCTCGTACGCGGCGAGGGCGTCGGCGGAGTGACCGGCCGCCCGCAGCGCGCGGATCAGCTGGGCGTGGAACGTTTCGTCGAGCGGATGGTCCGCGACGAGCTGGCGCAGCTCCGGTATGACGTCCGTAGGGCGGTCGAGCGCGAGGTCGGCGTCGATCCGGCGGTGCAGCGCGGTCAGCCGGAGCGCCTCGGGGCGGGCGGCGGGCGCGTCCCGGTCCGGTAGGTCGGCAAGGGCCGGGCCGCGCCACAGGGCGAGCGCCTTACGGAGGGTGGCGGCGGCCGTCTCGGGGTCGTCGGCGTCCAGGGCGCGGACGCCCTCGTTCGTCAGCCGCTCGAAGCGGAGCAGGTCGACGTCGTCCTGGGGGGTGGCGGTCGCGAGGCGGTAGCCGCCGGGTGAGGAGACGACGGCGTCCCGGCCGATGGTCCGGCGCAGTCGGCCGACGAGCGCCTGGAGCGCGGCGGGCGCGTCATGCGGAGGGTCGTCGGCCCACACCTCGTCGATCAGGACGTCGACGGAGACCGGGGCGGAACGAGCGGCCCGTACGGCGAGCGCGGCGAGCAGCGCGCGGATCCGGGGGCCGCCGAGGGGGAGCGGGTCGCCGTGGTCGTCGCGCGCTTCGGTAGTGCCGAGGATCAGATACCGCACAGGGGCCATTCTCCTAGGTTGCCGGTTGCCGCTGGGAGATCGTGCGGCGCGGCCCCTTCGTCCCGTCCGCCATAAGGACTCGTCGGCCGTGAGGACTCGTCCGCCGTGAGGACTCGTCCGCCGCCGTCCGCCGTAAGGACACCGGTTTCGTGCGCGGCGGGTCCGCGGCGGGCCCCAGCTCTCTGAGCGCCAGGGACCATGCCCCGCGGGGCGCCAGGGGCCGGGCGAGGTGTCACCAGGCGGCCTCGTGTCGCCTCGGTGCGGAAGCCGTCACAGGCTCGTGCGCGGCACCACTCCGCCCGCCACGGCCCGCTGCCGTGGCGCCGCCGTACCCGTCCAGCAGGTGCCCCGGCGGGCGAGCAGGCGCCGCAGCCAGACTTCGGTGGAGACGAGTTCGGCCAGGCCGTCCAGGGGCAGCCGCTCCCCCTGTGCGGCGGCGCGCAGGGCCTTACGGACGACACGGGCCTCGATCAGGCCCGCGTCCGCCAGCAGCGGCGCGTCGAAGAGGGTCATCAACTCGCCCGTCCAGGTGCGCATGCCGGTCCGTACGGCGGCGGTGTGGGCGGCGTGGGAGGTGGCTCCCCAACCGGGAGGAAGCTCCCGGATGCCCGCTCCGGCGAGGACCGTCCGCAGTACCGCGGCGCGCGCCCCCGGTTGCACCCGAAGCGCTTCGGGGAGCGCGCGGCAGGCCCGTACGACCTGGTTGTCGAGGAAGGGCGCGTGCAGGCGCTGGCTGCGGATCTCGGCGGCCTGCTCGAAGACGCGGTGGTCCGCGGCGTAACGGGCGAGGGCTGCGTCGGCGCGGCGCTCCCCGGGGCGGCGTACCAGCACGGGGCGCATGGCCGCCTCCTCCAGCCGCACGGACACCTCGGCGAGCGTCTCCCCGGTGAGCCAGCGGGCGGCGGGCCCCGGGCGGCACCACGTCAGGGCGGCGAGGGAGGCGGATACGGCGCCGGGGTCGCGTACGGCCTTGTCGTCGGCGAAGCGGCGCTCCAGGAGGCGTACCGCGGCCTCCTGGACGCCGTCGCGGTAGGAGGTGCGGGCCAGCCGTCGTGCGGCCCGGTAGACCGTGAAGGGCACGAAGAAGGACTGTGCGGAGGGGCCGTCGGCCTTCGCGAGCGCGGTGGCGGGGCGCAGCAGATGGCGTCTGCGCCGGTCGAGCAGCAGGTCGGCGAGGCGCGCGGGGTGGGCGTCGAGCACCTGGCGGGCGCCGTGCCCGATGAAGTGGTCCGCGCTGCCCGCGGCGAGCCGGCGCCGGTGGCGTTCGGCGATGACGAGGGAGGGGCCGGGCTCATCCGTAAGGGCGCCGGTGTCGAGGCCCGCGTACGGCAGGGCCTCCTCGCCCGCGGCGACGACCACATGGTGCAGCCGCGGATTGGCGGCGATGGCGCCGGCCCGTTCGAGTTCGGCCTCGCGGGTGCGGGCGCCACCCGCCGTGGCGAGGTCGTTGAAGGTGACGGCCAGGAGCCGCTCGCCCGCCTCGGTGCCGTGCCCGAAGAGGGTGCCGGGCATTCCGGGGAGCCCGGCGGCGAGCAGGGCGAGGGTGGCGGAGGCGCTGCCGCCGGACAGATCGGCGCCGATGCCGGGGGCCGGGGCGCCGCGGGCGGCCCGCCGCTCGGCGGGCCCCATGCCGGGCACCGGACCGGGATCGAGGTCGTCGGTCTCGGGGGCGTGGCGCGGGGCCGTGAGCCGGGCCCGTACGGCCTCCACGAGGGCGTCCTGGACCGCGTCCACGGCCGTGCCCTGGTCGAGTGGGGGCGCGGCGACGGCGAGGGACGCGGTGGGCTCGTAGCCGGTGACGTCGCGGGCGCCGTCGCGCAGGATCAGCGCATGGCCCGGGGGCACGCGTCTGACGCCCATATAGGGCGTGCCGTCGCCCAGGGCCTCCGGGGAGTCGGGGCAGGCGAGCAGCGCGCCGAGGTGGCCGACGTCGAGCTGTGCCTCGATGAGGTCGGCGAGCGGGAGCGCGGCCGTGGCGTAGGCGGTGCCGCCGGCCCAGTCGGTGTGGAAGACGGGCCGGGCGCCCGCGAGGTCGCCGACGATGGTGATGCGGCGGCCGACCTGGGCGACGGCGGTGTAGCTGCCGGACCAGGCGGTCAGATGGCGCAGGGCGCCGCCGCGTGCGGCGAACAGCCCCACCCGCAGCTCCTCGTCGGTGGCGCCGCAGCAGCCGAAGACGGCGAGGCGGGTGAAGGGATCGGTCTGGACGACGCGTACCTCATCGGGCCGCCAGTCGCCGACCGCCCACAGCGGATCGGGGTCGGACCACAGGAGTTGGGCGCCGACCGGCTGGATCGCACGGCCCTCCGGGGGGACCGGGCCGGATGCGGTACTGCTCCACCCCACCAACCACCGCATCGCCGCCTCCACAGGCTGTGGGCATCCAGGGCAACCAAGAAGTAGGTGCCATCATGCACAGCATGTTGACGGTTTCGGCATCGAACCGGACAACAACATGGATCTCCTGGATGTCCTGTGACCACAGATGACCGCAGAAATCGCAGAGTTGATCCCAGTAGGTGATGCCTCCCGGGAAGGCAACCGTAAGGAGCCCACGAGGGAACCACCGCCGGTAGCGACCCACCGTTCCGCCGCGGCCCATGCTGCCACGACTGGGGCGCGCAAGAGCGCAAGGGCATCGACGCATATGCGGAGCGGCGCACAAGGGGCGCACGAAGGGGCGCGCGGAAAATGCGCCAACCCGCAGACCGGACGAGGGACTTACCGTCCGCGCCGCGGCGTCCGCCGCGCACTGGGGCATCCGCGGCATGTGATACGAGGCGCACCGCTCTGGGCGGAATCCGTGCGCGATCCGAGCGGAAGAGGGCTTCCCGCGTCGGGCCTCCCCCTCCCCGGCCCGACGCGGGAGCCCGGCCGTGATGGGCGATATTCAGCCAAGTTGCCGTGGCGCTCTCGATGGTCTTGCGGACGCCCTGCCAGTACTCGACTTCCGCCTCTCGCGCCCCCCGACACGACAGTCCGGGAGGCGGCATTCGCCTCCCGGACCGTTCCGCCACCCGCGGGGAATGAGGCGGCGGCGTCCCCCAGCCCACTGGATCCAGTACAGCGGGCCGACCCACGCAGGACCCATCGAAACGTCCCCGCCGCGACTGAGACAGAGCGCACACACGGGCGCACAGCCACACACACCGGGAGCACACGTCACGCCCCGCACGCCCGTTCGTACAAGAATCTCGCCATCCGGGACACCACCTCTTAACGGTCGGGATGCGGCGAACTACGCTGGGTTTACGAATGTCCCGCGCCTATGCCGGGGCGGCCGTCGGTGCTGTCGAGGGGTGCGCATGTCCAGGGAGCCACGCGGGCCGAACGAAAAGCTCGGCACCGTTCTCGCCCTCGCTGGGATCAGCAATGCCGGGCTCGCGCGCAGAGTCAACGACCTCGGCGCCCAGCGTGGCCTGACACTTCGCTACGACAAGACGTCCGTCGCGCGCTGGGTGTCCAAGGGCATGGTCCCCCAGGGGGCCGCGCCACACCTCATTGCGGCTGCGATCGGCAGCAAACTCGGCCGCCCCGTCCCCCTGCACGAAATCGGCCTGGCCGATGCCGATCCGGCCCCCGAGGTCGGTCTCGCCTTCCCGCGCGACATCGGCCAGGCCGTCCGCTCCGCGACCGAGCTCTACCGGCTGGATCTCGCGGGTCGGCGGGGCGGGGTCGGCATCTGGCAGAGCCTGGCCGGATCTTTCTCAGTAAGCGCGTACGCCACCCCGGCCTCACGCTGGCTCATATCTCCCGCCGACAGCTCGGTGGCCCGCGAACCCAAGGACGCCGAGGACGAGACCACCGCCGCGAGCACCACGGGCGGGGCGGCGCCGGACGCCTTACCGCTGCAGCGCGTCGGCCACAGTGACGTCACCAAGCTGCGCGAGGCCGCCGAGGACGCGCGCCGCTGGGACTCCAAGTACGGCGGCGGCGACTGGCGTTCCTCCATGGTTCCCGAGTGCCTCCGGGTGGACGCGGCGCCCCTGCTGCTCGGCTCGTACAGCGACGAGGTCGGCCGCTCCCTCTTCGGCGCCACCGCCGAACTGACCCGGCTCGCCGGGTGGATGGCCTTCGACACCGGCCAACAGGAGGCCGCGCAGCGGTACTACATCCAGGCACTGCGCCTCGCCCGCGCCGCGGCCGACGTCCCCCTGGGCGGCTATGTGCTGGCGTCGATGAGCCTGCAGGCCACCTACCGGGGCTTCGCCGACGAGGGCGTGGACCTGGCCCAGGCCGCCCTGGAGCGCAACCGCGGCCTGGCCACCGCCCGCACCATGAGCTTCTTCCGGCTCGTGGAGGCGCGCGCCCAGGCCAAATCCGGGGACGGGCCCGCCTGCGGGGCGGCCCTGAAGTCCTCCGAAGGCTGGCTGGAGCGCTCGCGGGCGGGCGACCCCGATCCGTCCTGGCTCGACTTCTACAGCCATGAGCGGTTCGCGGCCGACGCCGCCGAGTGCTATCGCGATCTCCGGCTGCCGCGCCAGGTGCGGCGCTTCACCGAACAGGCGCTGGCCAGGCCGACGGAGGAGTTCGTACGGTCGCACGGGCTGCGGCTCGTGGTGTCCGCCGTCGCCGAACTGGAGTCCGGCAATCTGGACGCGGCCTGTGCGGCGGGCGCCCGTGCCGTGGAGGTCGCCAACCGGATCTCGTCCGCGCGCACGACCGAGTATGTGCGCGACCTGATGCGCCGCCTGGAGGCCTACCGCGACGAGCCGCGCGTCGCCGAGCTGCGCGAGCAGGCCCGGCCGCTGCTGGTGGCCCCGGCATGAGCGGCCCTCGGCGTGGGAGCAGACGTGGCGGCCCGGGATGAAAGGCGTGGCCTGCCGGGGATGAGCGGTGAGGCGAGAGCTGCCCGGAATGCGCGATTCGGATATGTGCCACCCGGAATGCGCTACTCGACATGAATCGACCCATATGACCGGTGGACCTAGCCCGGACCCTAGTCATGGCATGGGTTTCGGGCCGTTGTCAGTGGTGCAGGTCATGATAGGGATCGACGGTCGGGCGACTGGACGGTGTGGCGCGTGGGGAGGTGACATGGCGTGACGGCGTTGGACTGCGACGTGCTGGTGATCGGGGGCGGGATCGTCGGCATGTCGACGGCGTATGCGATCACGCGCGCCGCGCCCGGCACCCGCGTGACCGTGCTCGAGAAGGAGGCGGGCCCGGCCCGCCACCAGACCGGGCGCAACAGCGGCGTGATCCACAGTGGCATCTACTACCGCCCGGGGTCGCTCAAGGCGCGGTTCGCGGTGCGCGGCGCCGCGGAGATGGTGAAGTTCTGCGCCGAATACGGCATTCCGCACGAGGTCACCGGCAAGCTCATCGTCGCCACGGAGCGCTCCGAGCTGCCGAGGCTCCACGGCCTCGTCCAGCGCGGCAGGGAGAACGGCATTCCGGTGCGCGAGCTGGGCCCCGCCCAGATCGCGGAGTACGAACCATGGGTGCGCGGCCTCGCCGCGATCCATGTCGGCACGACGGGCGTCTGCGACTTCGGCGCGGTGGCGGCCCGGCTGGCCCGGCTCGCCCAGGACGCGGGCGCCTCGGTGCGGTACGGGGCGCAGGTGCGCACCATCGGCCGCCGCCCCTCCGCGGTAGCGGTGCGCACGGCGGACGGCGCGGTGCTGCGCGCGCGGGCCCTGGTCAACTGTGCGGGGCTGCAATGCGACGTCGTCGCCCGGCTGGCGGGCGACGACCCGGGCATGCGGATCGTGCCCTTCCGCGGTGAGTACTACGAGCTGGTGCCCTCCCGCGCCTCGCTGGTGAACGGCCTGGTGTACCCGGTGCCCGACCCGGCCTTCCCGTTCCTCGGCGTCCATCTGACCCGCGGCATCGACGGCGGCGTCCACATCGGGCCCAACGCGGTGCCGGCCCTCGCCCGCGAGGGATACGCCTGGCATACGGTGCGCCCGCAGGAGCTGGCCGGGACGCTGGCGTATCCGGGCTCCTGGCGGATCGCCCGCCGCCACTGGCGGTACGGGGCGGGTGAGCTGCGGCGTTCCCTGTCCAAGCGCGCCTTCACCGACGCCGTGCGCCGTCTGCTGCCCGATGTGACGGCCGACGACCTGATAGCGGCCCCGGCGGGCGTGCGCGCCCAGGCGGTGCTGCCGGACGGCACGCTGGTGGACGACTTCCTGATCTCTCAGTCGCCCCGGATCGTCCATGTGCTCAACGCCCCGTCGCCCGCGGCCACGGCCTCACTGCCGATCGGCCGGGAGGTCGCCCGCCGAGTGCTGGAGAGCCTTCGGGCGGCGTGAGGGGGCGGCCGGGGGCGGGGTACGAGCCGGGCCCCGCCGCCGGGATACGGACGAGCCTCGGCGCGAGGTACGGGCCGAGCTCGCGTCGCGAGGCACGGGTCCAGTCCTCGCCGAGAGGCACGGGCCGAGCCCCTCAGGCCGCCCTCACCGAGGCCGCACGACCTGACCGTCCAGGGCCCGGCTGCCCATCGATCCGACTGTCCATGGATCCGGCTGCCCAAGGGCCCGGCTGCCCGTCCCGCCGCCCCGACCCGCTGAGCGGCGGCCATCGGACCAGCCCCCGGTGCCCCCGGCACCCCAGCCTGCCGCACCGGCCCCGCCGCCCTCCCTGCCTCCGCCCGTAGAATCGAAGCACTGTGTCCGAGAACCCCACCGCCCCCGATTCCCACGTGGAGCGCGCCCTGCCCGCCCCCCGTGACCGCAGCGAGCCCATGTTCCCCGGCGGTCCCGTGGCCGATCCGGCCGGCTCGCACCACGAGCGCCGCATCCGCTCCTTCCGCCCCCGCCGCGGCCGGGTGACCCCGGGCCAGGGCGAGGCACTGCGCCGCCTGTGGCCACAGTGGGGCCTGGACATCGACGGGCTGAGCCGTATCGACCTCGGTGAGTTGTTCGCCACAGAGGCAGGCCCGCGCCCCGGCCTTCCCGTCGTCCTGGAGATCGGCTTCGGCATGGGTGAGGCCACGGCGCAGATGGCCGCCGCCGACCCCGGTACGGGCATCCTCGCCGCCGACGTCCACACTCCCGGCCAGGGCAATCTGCTCGCGCTCGCGGAGCGGAACGGCCTGGACACCATCCGGGTCGCGAACGGCGACGCGATCATCCTGCTCCGCGAGATGCTGGCCCCCGCCTCGCTCTCCGGGCTGCGGGTCTTCTTCCCCGACCCCTGGCCCAAGAAGCGGCACCACAAGCGCCGCCTCATCCAGCCCGAGTTCATTGAGCTCGCCGCCACCCGGATGAAGCCCGGTGCGCTGCTGCACTGCGCGACCGACTGGGTGCCGTACGCGGAGCAGATGCTGGAGGTCCTCTCCGCGAGCCCCGCGTTCGAGAACTCCCAGCCCGACGGCGGCTATGCCCCGCGCCCGGACTTCCGGCCGCTCACCAAGTTCGAGAGCCAGGGGCTGGACAAGGGGCACCTCGTCCATGACCTGATCTTCCGCCGCAACGACACATAGCGCCCCCAAGGGGATGGGCATAAACCCTGAGTCCCCCTTCCCCCTTTCGTTAGGGTCGGTTGAGTGCATCAGTCCCCGCCCCCGCAAGAGCCGCCCGAACCACCGGTCACGCCGCCGCGCGAGGCTCCGTACGGAGTGCCGTACGAGGCTCCGCGTGGCGCACCGCGCGAGGCTCCGCACGGAGCGCCGTACGAGGCACCCCACGGCGGCGGCCTGAACGCGGCACCGCAGGGCGGCCCGTACGAGGCGGCGCACAGCGGCCCGTACGAGGCGGCGCACAGCACACCGCACGGCGGCACACCGCAGGACGCAGCACCGCAGGACGCAGCACCGCACGGCACTCCCTACGGCGCTCCTTACGGTGACCAGCACCCGTGGTTCGGCACCGGCGCCGCACCGGCGGGCTGGCCGCATCCGCCCCGCCAGGGCCGATGGGGGCCGGGGGGCCGTCTCGCCCGCGTCTGGCACAACAAGGCGCTGCGGGCCACCGCGCTCACCGGTCTGCTCTCGCTCTCCGGCCTGATCATCCTGGCGCTGGTGCGCGAACAGACAGGCACCAAGGGCTTCCTGGTGGGGCTCGGCCTCGCCGTGCTCCCCGTGCCGCTGATCATCGCGGTCTTCCGGTGGCTGGACCGCGTCGACCCCAAGCCCTGGCGAAACCTTGCGTTCGCCTTCGCCTGGGGAGCGTGCGCCGCGACACTGGTCGCGCTGATCGCCAACGGCTTCGCCACCGAGTGGCTCATGACCACCGTGGACTCCTCGTCTCCGACCGGCCAGGCCGACGCCGACACCTGGGGCGCCACCTTCATCGCGCCGTTCGTGGAGGAGAGCGCCAAGGCGGCCGCCGTCCTGCTGCTCTTCCTCTTCCGCCGCCGCGACTTCAACGGGCTGGTCGACGGGGTCGTCGTCGCCGGAATCACCGCCACTGGTTTCGCCTTCACCGAGAACATCCTCTATCTCGGCTCGGCCTTCGTCAGCGACCAGACGCTCGGCTACTCCGGCATCCGGTCGACCACGGCCGCGACCTTCTTCATCCGCGCCGTGATGTCCCCCTTCGCGCACCCCCTCTTCACCGCGATGACGGGGGTGGGCTTCGGCATAGCCGCCGCGGCGGCGCGGCACCAGCGCGTCCGCCGCGTCCTCATACCGATCGCGATGCTGCTGACCGCGATGGTCCTGCACGGCGTCTGGAACGGTTCGGCGACCCTCGGCGGCTACGGCTTCCTCATCGTCTACGCCCTGTTCATGGTCCCCATGTTCGGGCTGCTGACCTGGCTGACGCTCTGGTCCCGCACCAAGGAACTGCGCACCATACGAGAGCAGCTCGCCGCCTACCAGGCCGCCGGCTGGCTGACCCCGCCCGAGCCCCTCGCCCTGTCCTCGATGCGCGCCCGCGGTATCGCCCGCGACCTCGCCCGCCGCACCCATGGCGCGGCGGCGGCCCGTACGGTCGGCGAGTACACCGCCTTCGCGACCTCACTCGCCTTCCTCCGCCGCCGCGCGTACCGCGGCACGGCCGGCCCGGACTTCACCACCCACGAGAAGGAGCTGCTGGACCGTCTGTGGGAGCGGCGGGAGACCGCCCAGCCCGCCCTGGCCCACGCGGCGCTGTCCGTGCCGCTCCCCCGGCCCCGCCAGGCGCCCCGGCCGGCCCCGGGCACGATGCCCGCACCGTTCTGGCCCGCGGGGCCGTACGGCGGCGGGTACGCGTATGACTACGGAACCGGTCAGGGCTACGGCTACGGCGGGCCCGGGTCCGGTTACGGGTACGGCTACGCGGCCCAGCCGCAATACGGGGCCCAGCCGACCTACGCGCCGTGGGGCGCCCCTCCGCCGCAGGGCCCGCAGCAGCCGCGCACCCCGCAGCCGCCCGCGAACTCGGCGACGCCCCACACCTCCCCCGTCCCCTACGGACCCGGCGGACCCGAAAGTCGTCTGTAACCTCCCGCCCCTTTCGGACGTGTTCCTACATAGAAGCGGGGAGCACGTGGGGGCGCGGGGGATTCATGTCAGAACCATCATCTTCATCAACACCATCCGATTTCGACCAGTTCTATACGGCTACGGCGAAGCGGCTCGTGGCCGCGGTCTATGCGGCGACGGGCGATCTCGCCGAGGCCGAGGACGCGGTGCAGGAGGCGTATGCCCGGGCGTGGCAGCGCTGGGACCGGCTGACCGCCGGGGGCGATCCCACCCCCTGGGTCCGCACCGTCGCCCTGCGCCTCGCCGTCAGCTCCTGGCGCCGCGCCCGTAACCGCATGCGGGCCCACTTCCGCCATGGCCCGCCCCCCGATCTGCCCGACCTCGCCCCGGACCGGGTAGCGCTGATCCATGCCCTGCGCGGGCTGAAGCCCGAGCAGCGTACGGCCGTGGTCCTGCACCACCTTCTCGATCTGCCCATTGAGCAGGTGGCCCGGGAGACGGGCGTCTCCTCCGGCGCCGTGCGCACCCGGCTGAGCCGTGCCCGCAAGGCACTCGGCTCCCATCTCGCCGACGCTGATGCCGACACCGGCTCCTTCGCCAACGCTGACGCTGACGCTGACGCCAAGGCACCGGCGCCCCATCCGCCCACCTGCCACCCGAAGGGGGTGCCCTCCCATGGCTGATCTGGACGAGCGTCTGCGCGATATCGCCCGAGGCGTCGAGCCTTCCATACGCCTGGCGGGCCCGGAAGCCGTGCGGGCGCGGGGCCGTCGGCGCCGCGCACGGCAGCGCACGGCGATCACCGCCGCGGCCGTCCTCGCGGTGGCCGCCGTGACCGCGGGCTCCTGGCGGCTGCTGCCGGGCGACGACTCCTCCCGTACGCTCCCGGCGGCCCCACCCTCCCCGCAAACGGACCGTGTCCCCGGGGCGCAGATCCCCACAGGCGCCCTCCTACGGCCCTCGGCGCTGCCGTTCGACGCGATGATGCGCTGGAAGACGGTCGACGCCACCATCGGCTCCGCCGACGATGGCCGGGCACCGCTGCTCGACCTCTCCCCCAGCTGCCGCCTCGACGGTCCGCGCCCCCTCGCCCAGCGCACCCGCGACTACCAGGGCCGCACGGCGGAGCAGGCGCGCCACACCATCAACGCCTATGCGAGCGACGGCGAGGCCGCGAAGGTCTTCACCTCCCTCGAGGAGACGCTGAAGGACCACTGTGCCCGCCCCAAGACGATGGACGCACCGTCGTCGAGCAAGGCCACGGTCGGCCGGCCGACCACCATGACCTACGGCTGGCACTCGCCCCGCGCACCGCATGACGCCCAGGTCGTCCTGATGCGCTCGGGCACTCGGATCGCGGTGCTGCAGGCCGAGGGCATCGGCACCCCATCCGGCGACTACATCGACGGTCCCTCCGCCTACTGCGTAACGGTCGCGCTGTGGCGCCTCGATCCCACCGCCACCGCCTCCCCCGGCCCGTACCGGAACAACCCCGAGGAGGCGAAGAGGCGTTGCTGACCCGCTCCTCCCCTCCCACCGCCCCTCACGACTCCCGCAAGAGGTCCTCTGTGCTGCTCTCCGTCCGTTCCCTGCGCACCCTCAGCACCCTCACGGTGCCCGCCATCGCCGTCGCCCTGCTCGCCGGCTGCCAGTCGGCGTCGAAAACCGCCTCGGTGGACCCGGCCGACGCCAAGCCCGCCCGGATCACGATCACCCCAAGCAGTGACATGGCGGCGATAGCCCCCGACGCCACGGTCAAGGTGGCCGCCTCCCATGGCACCCTCACCAAGGTCCGCGTCGTCCCCGACGGCGCCGGTTCCCAGGCCGCCACCGTGACCGGCGCCCTCTCCCACTCCAAGAGCAGCTGGCGCTCCACCCGCACCATGACCCCGGGTACGACCTACACCGTCGAGGCCACGGCCACCAACGCCGCCGGCAAATCCGCCGTTCAGCACTCCACCTTCCGCACCCGCGCCGCCCAGCAGACCAACGGCGTCACGGTCACCCCGTCCAAGGGCTCCACCGTCGGCATAGGCCAGCCGGTCTCCCTGACCTTCGACCACCCGGTGCAGAACAAGGCAGCGGTGGAACGCACCCTCTCCATCTCCACCAGCCCCAAGACCGAAGGCTCCTGGGGCTGGACCAAGGACCCCCTCACCGGCATCGAGCGCGTCGACTGGCGCCCCAAGACCTACTGGCACAAGGACACCAAGGTCACCCTCCGAGCCCGCCTCAGCGGCGTGAACACCGGCGACTCCCGCTACCTCCGCCGCGATGTCTCGACGACCTTCACCATCGGCACGCCCCGGATCTCCAAGGTCGACATCAAGAAGCACACGATGACCGTCTACGAGGACGGCCAGAAGCAGAAGACCATCCCCATATCCGCCGGCCAGCCGTCCTACCCCACCTGGAACGGCACCATGGTCGTCCTCGACAAGGCCCCCATGGTCAATATGACCAGCGAGTCCGTCGGCATAGCCGACCCCTACAACAAAGACGTCCCCTGGGCCGTCCACCTCACCACCTCGGGCACCTACGCCCACGCCGCCCCCTGGAACGAGGGCCTCGGCTACTTCGGCCAGACCAACATGAGCCACGGCTGCGTCGGCATGTCCCTCGCCGACGGCAAGTGGTTCTACAACCGCGCCACCCGAGGCGACCTCGTCGAGATCACCGGCTCCACCCGCGCCACGGTCTCCACGGGCAACGGCTTCGGCGACTGGAACCTCCCCTACCCGTCCTGGCAAAAGCTCAGCGCCCTGCGCTGAGCCCCCACAGGTCTGCGGGCACCCACACCGCCAAGGACGCGGGTGCCCGCATGTGCGTGAGACCAACGATCGGCACCCGGAACGCCCCATGCCGCTGGTTGCCCCTGCCCTGTTCGACCGCGCCGGGGATGGAGACGGGCACCGTTGCCGATCCCCTTGGTCAACCGGCGTGGCGGGCCAACAAGGATTCCGGGATGTTCGACAGGATGGCGGGCTCCTGAGGACCGCGGTGAGCGAAGTGAAGATCCTCGCGTGCACGAGTGCACAGCACGAGGAGGCGGAGACGCGCCTCCACACTGGTCGGGTCCTCCGTGTACGCGTCCAGGTCCGGGACAAAGACGCTGTCGAACTCCAAACCCTTCATGGTGGCAGTGCTCACGATCCGGATGGGTTGCGACGTGAAATCGACAGTGTTCCGGTACGGATCGCCGTACACATAGGCCTGAGTGTGCTTCGCGAGCCCCAGACGAGTGAGCCCGCTCTGGACGTCCCGCACCAAACGAGTCGATCGGCAGACGATTCCGATGCTTCGCTCCGGATGTGCGCTGAAGTACCGAGATATTCCCGTGAGAAGGTACCCCAAGGAGGGCACTTTCAGGACGGTGGGGATACGGCCGGCGCGCGACGGGACGAGAGTCTCCTCACGGTTCTTCGTTCGGAACTCGGAGGCCAGCATCGCGATTTCCCGACTGTTCCGGCGGTTCTCCCGCAGCGCGAGCGGATCGGACTGTACGCCGAGACACCGGCATATCTCGGACACGCTGCTCTCCTCGTCGCCGATCCGCTGGTTCTCATCCGCGAAAACGGTGACGCCGACACCGAGCACGCGGCACAGCCGATAGAAGCCGACGGGCAGATTCTGACCTTCGTCGATCACCAGATGCGCCGTCAACCTGACTCCCCCGAGGACGCAATCCCGCTGCATATCGGTCCAGTCGTAGCACCATCCCTCGTCGTCGGTCTGTGGGGGATCGGCCTGAAATCGCGCGCGCCAGAAACCTCTGACCCACGAGTGATAGGTGGTGACGCGAAGAGCTTCCGTGAGGTCCGGCGCCATCTGCGCGAGGTACTGACGCAGCGGTTGGGAACGAGTGAGAAGTGTGACGTCGCGACCGGCGGTCGCCAGTGCCCATGCGCGATAGACGGCCATCACAGTCTTTCCGGAGCCGGGCGCCCCGGTGATCACGTGGCTGCCATGGAACGGAAGGTCGACGACGGCGTGCTGCTCGGTCTCGAGATCGAGGAGGGAAGGAATCCTCATGACAGTTCGACGGCTCCGGCCGACTCCTCGATGGCGGCTTGGAGGACCTCCCGGAAGAATCCGGGGACATCGCCTTCACCGATCAACAGCGTCCTGTCCAAGAGGGAATTGTCGATCTCGCAGCATGTCTCCGGCAGCAGCGTGCACGCATGGCAGGCGGCGCGGTTGAGGTTGGCCAGAGACCTGCCGGTGGAGTCGGCGCACAGAGGGTCCTGCGAGCACCATTGCGCCGATTCGAGCAGCCTGATGAGCGTCTCCGCGAGGTTTGGCGGTTGCCCTTGGCGGACGAGCCCGCCCAGCGTTCCTTCCGCGTCCCCGGCCGCCGTGTAGACGAACACGCCGGCCTGGGGCGGCAGATCGCTGCCCGGGGCGTGGCTTCGGGCGTAGACACGTTCCCGTAGCGACGCCGCGTTGTACCCACTGTCATAGGAGAGTTGGCGGATGAAGTGATGGGCCAGGGTATGCAGCATCACGAAGCGCGGCAGGAGCTCAGGGCCCGTCTTGCCTCTCAGCCGGTCCGCCTTGAACGAGGCGTCCAGATTGCTCTCGATACGTCGCGTCCAGTCGCGCACCAACGGATGTTGCTCCCAGGCGCTCACACGTTCTTCGTCGACGGCGATGAAGATGCCTTCACCGTATGTCTCCACGGCGGGCAGCCATGAGGCTCGGGCGTGCGTGTTGACCGACACGACACGGCCTCCCTCACCCTCTTCGCCGTCGCCCGAGCTGGGCTCGTACCGCGAGAAACCTTCGAGTGCGCGCACTTCGCGCACCCGATCCGCGACGACAACCGCGGAGATGCCCGCACCCAGCTCCCGTAGGGATTCGGGATCGTCGGGGCGAATTCCCAGGTCGGTACGGCGCACGGAGAATGTCTTCGAATTGGTGACGGATTCCGGTTCGGAGAAGGCCGCCCATTCGGCGATGCTGAGGTCATCGTCGGAGTCGGCAGCAGTCGGCGCCGGGGCAACTTCTGCGGTATGGCGACGACGCACGGCTTCCACGAACTCCTCCGCGACGCCGCACTGAAGGGCGATCACGGCTCTCAGGTTATCGGAGACCGGGCCGCCGTCCGCGTCCCTGAAGTACGACCAGAGGGAATTGTTGACGACCTTCTGGGCCGATTCGTCGTCTTCGGACAGACCGGCGGGTGCGGGAATGTCGATCGCCGAGTGTGTGATCGGAAAGTACACGTTGGAGGCACCGCGCTGTACCGCCTGTGGCTTTTCCTCGCAGGGATCCGCCTCATCGGCTTCGGAGTCCCAGGGGTGGGTTCCCGGACAGCGCAGGCCCGTCTGCACGAGGATGTTCTTCTGGCTGATACCCGCGAGATTGCGACTCGCCGGGCAGACGACGCAGACGACGCGCAGAGCTTCCAGGCCGGAGGATTCCGGAGTGGCGAGGAACCGGAGTCGGTAAGCCTGGCATTGCCGCTGGGAAGGGTCCTCGCTCCTGGAATGGGCCCATCGATGCCAATCGATGTCGGCCATATGCCCCGCTCTGCATACCTGGATGAAACGCATGGGGGCCAACTGCGGCCTTCCTGGACAACGCCCGCAGGTGGGTTGCCTGTCCCGTACCTCATGACCTGGGTTCCAGTGCAGCATATTTCTGCACTGAGGGCAGAAGAGCCACTTGGGGAATCGGACGTACGTGGGGCCAATACGGCTCGCGTACGCGGCCTTTCCGGACGGAATGACGGGGGCCGAGCGGAGTTCCTGGACGCCCAGTTTCCTCGCGAGCCGCGGCGATTCGACCCGTTCGGCGCTCGCGGCCCAACTCCGGGTATCGGCGGCCACGAACGATTCGCCCCGCAGGTCGAGGATTCCCCCGACGCCGAAGGGAACGATGGTTTGCGCCCTGCGGACCTTGCGGCGAATGTCCTTCACTGCTCTCACGTTCCCTTCACGCGGACGACGCACTCGCGGTCGACGTTGCGCATCGACTGTGCCGTCTCCCATATGCCGCCCTGCTTGCCGAAGTCGGTCAGGAGCGCCGTGTACGACCGCCCCTGGGACTGGTAGTAGAGGCGGCCACCCTCGCCACGCGCGCTCCGGGCCTCCTGCTGCCAGGTCTCGATCAAGTGGTCGAGCTCTTCTGCCGCGGCATCGGCTTCCTCGGGGTCGGCCCGTCGCACGTGATCCACAATGAGGTCACGGACCCGCTCGACTCCCTCCGCATGGTCGACGAAGTCCCCCGCTTTGTCCTCCGCCTTCAGACCGAGACCGTGCCGGACGAGAATGGTGAGCACCGCGTGCAGGGCGCGCTTGCGCGAGGGCAAGGACCACGGTGTGACGCTGGTGGGTTCCACGTGCCGGTAGAGCGCGCGATGGTAGACCCCGAACGACTCGTAGTGGGATCGGTCGCGTGGTTTGGTCGAGCGGAAGAGGGTGACGATCAGGCCTGGTACATCACGACGGCCGACGCGGCTGGTGGCCTGGATGTATTCGGAGGTCGTCTTGGGCTGTCCGTTCATGACCATGAGGCCGAGCCGCGGCACGTCGACACCCACCGAGAGCATGTTGGTCGTGGCGAGGAAGGAGACGCTGCCGCGCTCCTTGAAGTTCTTCCCCAGACGCTCGAGCAGTCGCGGCTGAGCGGCGCGTGGGATGTTGCTGGTGAGCTCGACCACCGAGTCGTCGTCGAGCCTGCGACGCCGCGTGGCGTCCTTCGTCAGATGTTCGAGACGTGCGGGGATGTCGTCCCGGGCGATCGTGACGGTTCGACCGAGCTCCCGCAGGCTGTTGTGGTAGGCGACCGTGGTCCAGTACGCGTCGCGGAGGGTGTCGTCGTCGCAGATGTCCTTCGGTGCCTGCAAGGCCGCGGCACCCACGTGAACCGTCGAGGTCGAGGCGGTGTGCCCCTGAGCCATGACGCCCACGTACAGACGTCCGGGCTTGTCCTCGTCCGGGGAGGCGAAGTACGACTGGCCCGCCGTGAGCCCCGACGGAGGGAAGAGCTGCGCGGGCCGGCCGTAGAGGCCGCGGATCTGGTCCTGGGAACGCCGGATGGTCGCTGTCGATGCGATGACCTTCGGCACGGTGCCACGCCAGGCGCAGAGTTCGAGGATGGCGGTCTCGTACAGGCCGACCGTCGTTCCCAAGGGACCGGCGAGCAGATGCAGCTCGTCCTGAATCACCAGGGAGGGGGCGTGCCTGCCATCTTTTCCGAAGAGGTTGCCCGCCCTGGGCTCCCACGCGAGTCGCGCGAATTTGTCCACCGTGCCGAGGACGAACGTCGGGGGTTCCTGATAGATCTGCTCGTCCACCACGGAGACCGGAAGCCGTTCATGGAAGGGGCAGTTGTCGCGCGGGCAGAAGAACGACGTGGAGACTCCATCGGCCTTGATGCCGAAATCCCTGTCGTGCCCCGGTCGTTCCGGAACGATCTCGGTACCGCACCACGGGCAGCGTTCCAGGAGAAACCGATCGTCGGGCTCGCTCATCTGCTTCAGGGTCGCGAGTTCGTCCTCCGCGTCGGAGATCTTGTTCGGCGTCGTCTCCTTGCCCACCCACAGACCGATGGAGATGGGCTCCTGTCCGAGATCGTGGGGCAGCGCTCCATCGTTGCCCCGCCTGATGTATTCCAAGGCGCAGATGGCCGTCGCCGTGCGCTGGAACTGCTGCGTGGTGAGCAGGCTCAGCGTGTATCGGCTCAGAACGGCAGTGCCGCCCCCGGCGGCGCCGAACCGCAGGCGCCGCCAGAGGATCTCGAAGCAGGCGGTGAGGAGGTAGGCCTCCGTCTTGCCTCCACCTGTGGGAAACCAGATGAGGTCGACCGTCTTCCTGTCCTCGTGCTCGGGTTTCATCAAGCTCTCGACCACGAGCAGGAAGTACGCGAGCTGAAACGGATGCCAGGCGTAGTCCTCATCGGGTTCGGTCAGCTCGAGTACGTCGCCGCCTCGGCGGCGCCTGCGGCCGGCGAGCTCCGGGCGGCTGTGGAGCATCTGGAGCGCCATGGCCCGGTTGGCGAGCCGGAAGGCGGCACGTGCCGCCTCTCCCGACGCGGTTGGCGCGGTGAGCGCCTCCACCCCTGACGTCATGCGGTCGAGCGCGGTCTTGACGCGGTCGAGGATCCGGCCGGCAGGCGCGGCGGCCCAGGAGGGCAAGTTGTTCGCCTGCGCCCGCTGGGTGTCGAACCACTCGCCATACCCCAGGACGAAGGCCTCCAGCCCCGCCCGGAGCTCGTCTGCCGAGAGCTCGGGCCGGGACAGGTGCTTGAGATTGAGCACCGGAAGGTCCTTTGGCCCGTCAGGCTTGATGTGCGCGACCACCTGCTGCGGCATGACCTGTGCTCGCACTGTGGTGACCTTGTCCTGCCGGCCCCCGTCATCCCATTCGACGGCGCAGCCATGACCCACGGCTCTCGTCACGACGTCCCGGTACTGGACGCGGAGCTCCTGTTCCTCCTGGTCGCGGCTGTTGAGGCGGGTGCTCGGATACTCGCGGATCCTGCCCTCGATCGTTGTCGCCTCGACACCGACTTGGAAGAGCATCAGGTCCCGGTCCTTGTGTGGGCTCTCCTCCTCGTGATGCGCGTTGGCCAGCACACAGGTGACGAGATGCCCCTCCGCGAAAGGCCGCCAACGAACGTGGAGACGACCGTGTCCCTCCAGAACGGGGATCGGTTCCTTCTCCTCCACGGTCACGGTCGACTTCGTGCCGAGCCGCGGTTGGCGTTGCCAACTGCGTCGACCACCTTCGCGATGTGTGACGTAGCGCGACGCTCCGCACCTCACCTCGATGCTCCGGGCATCGGTGAAGAAGGAGAAGCCGAGCGACGACGGAAGCCACGCGTTCGCCTCGGCCACGGGGTCATCGGCGAAGCCGTCCTCCTCTCCGCTACCGGCCGCCGTCTCGTTGAGTTCCTGTTCGCCGGCCTCCTGTGAGTGCTCCAGCAAGGAGGCCCCGCGCGGATACAACGTCCCCATGAGGTAGCGACGGTCCGGGGGATCGACGAGGGTCTCGATCTCGTCGACGGCCGGGCCGACCAACTGCCGGCGGAGGTAGGCCACGAACTCGTCCCGGTGTGCGGAGAGCCGCGATCCGGCGTCGTTCACTTGAGATGCCCCTGCCTCTTCAGTGCGGCCATGCCCAGATCCTTCAATGCGTGTTGGGTGCCGGGCCTGCACGCGACCCAGAGCTGGGCGCGGGCTCTGGTCCAGGCCACATAGAGCGCGTCGAGGCGGCCGTCGAGATGTTCGGGTTCGAGGTCGATCAGACAGACGACGTGGTTCTCGTGACCCTTGAAGTCGGAGACGGACGACCAGGTGAGACGGTGCTTCGTGCGGTCGGTGCCGACGACGTCGGCGAATCGTTCGATCTTGGAAGCGCGCTGTGACAGACGGGCCGAGCTCGCCTCCCAGTCACCGGAAGCGGACAGCAATGTGATGTCCCGCGGCGAGACCCCCTCCCGCACGAGTTCGTTCACATAGGCATCGAGAACGGTGGCCTCTTCCTGGGCGTCTCGCACATCCGCGAAGCGGACCGGCTGGCCCTCACCCGCGGAGGCGACGCCCAGGTCGGCCCCGGTGTACAAGCGGACCTGATTGACGATCTGCACGGTGTTGCGACAGTTGCGCTTCATGGGGCCGTACACGGTGCCCAGCGGGCGCAGGTACTCCCAGGCGTCCGGATCGTAACCGTCCGGCGTCAGTACCTGGTTGTTCTGGTCCAGCATGAAGATCCATCGCCCCTCGGCGAGGCCGCCGGGGACCAGAGCCTCCAGGGTGTCGAGGCTCTCGAAGGTCATCAGGTCCTGCGCCTCGTCCACGATCAGGTGATCGAAGACGCGACCCTGAACCTCGTCGAGGCGTTCGAAGGGCAGGACGGTGATCGCGTCGTCGAGGACACGACGGAGATGGGTGGCCAGTGTGGTGCTCGCACAGGTGAACAGGACACTGCCGTGGGCGGACTTGCGGCGGGCCGCCTCGGCCGCGAGGAAGGTCTTGCCGGTGCCCGCGCCACCGGTCCAGATGAGACGGGGGTTGGCCTCCAACTCGTCGAGCCTGTCCAACTGTTCGTTGGTGAGACGCTCGAAGACGACGTCGAGATGGGTCAGCCGGGACTGCAGGTTCGGCACACGGTCGAAGTCCGGGCGGATGGCCTCCAGCATCTTCGTCCGCAGGGCGGCGCGGACAGGGGTGCGGGCCCACCTGTTCCTCGTGAGCCAGAAACGCGTCGCTCGTTCCATGCCCTGCGCCAGGCCGCGTCCGCCGGCGTACGTGGTGCTGCCGAGATATTGCTCAGGCTCGAACTCGGTCGTGCGTTGGATGTCGACGTCGGTGGTGATCACGAGGTATCCGCTCGGGACCCCGTGGTTCCTCAAGTCGCCGACCAGGGACCCGATCTTTTGTTCGAATGCGTGCATGCCGCCGCTGGCCTGAGCGAAAGGACTCTCTTTCGGCCCCTCCTCACGATCCGGCGGACCGTAGTACCACTTCCCGTCGCGCTGGTGGACCCGACCGCCTTTGACCTCGATGAAGAGCAGGATGTCGGGCATGATGACAACGAAGTCGATCTCACCGACGCGCTTCTTGTCGTGTCGGGGGAGGTGAACCGTGTGCAGGGCGACGCTCTGGTCGTCCGGAATGGCCTTGAGCGCCGCGAACACGCTGCGTTCGGCCCGGCTCCTGGTGCTGCTCGAGATCTCGCTCGGAATGATGCGCATCCACTCTCCCCATGATGACGCCAACGCGATTTCAAAATACCGACTGATGGATCAACCGAGCACACCCCCCGGCCGGCATGTGCTGACAGCAACAGCCGGTGAGTGATGGACTATGCGGGCACAGGGACAGAGCGCGGGGGGGCGTGATGGCGACGGAGCGGGACGGTGCCCTCGGCAGGGCGCCGACTGACGCTGGTTGGGAACTGCTGATCGGCCTCATGCGCCGATTCACCGCCGAAGGACTTGAACGCCGTACGGCCCTGCGGCAGGTGATGCGAGCGGCGCGCCTCGACACGGAGGAGACCCAGGCCCTTTACAAGGCCGTGATAGCGGCCGAGATCGACGAGGAGGAGCTCGAAGAGGAAGCGGACATTCCACGTAGTGCGAACCCCGACAACGGTGCCGGCCACGACGAGGATCCCGACGAGGTTGTCGACGACCTGGATTCCGACGAGGACGACCTGGATTCCCTTGATGAGGAAGAGGCCGTTCCGGATTTCGAGTCGCTTCGGGGCACGGTGCGCGTGGACGACAGGGACGCTGCGCGACACACCGCCCGGGACCTCCTGCAGGCCGACCGGAAGCGGGTGAACCCGCACCGGCGCCTGCTGACGGCCGAGGAGGAAGTGGGGCTCTGTCTCCTGTTCCGGGGCGCGGAAGGGCCCTCGGCCTCGTTACCCGACGACTACGTGGCGACGCTTCCGCGAGACGGCGAGGCGTACCGGGCCTTCTCCGCGATGGTCCTTCATAATCAGCGTCTCGTCCACAAGATCGTGCAGGGCCTGGGGTGGGCGGGCGGTCCCATGCACGAGGATCTCGTGCAGCACGGCATGATCGGGCTCATGCACGCTGTGGAGAAGTTCGACGTCTCCATGGGGTGCAAGCTCTCCACCTATGCCACCTGGTGGATTCGGCAGCGCATCAGTCGCGCCGTGATGAACGAAGGGTCGGCCATTCGCCTCCCGGTGCACATCTGGACCGACGTGGACAAGGTGCGGAGGAAGGAACGGGAATTTCTCGACCAGGGCAGAAAGCCCAACGTCGACGACCTTGTCCTGGCATGCGGACTCCCTCCCACCAAGGTGGAGGAGTGTCTGCGGTTGGGGCGTCGGGCAATTCTGTCGCTCGACCAACCCGTCGGTGAGAACCTGACCCTCGGGGAACTGGCCGTCGACACGTTGCGACCGGTACCGGGACCGGAGCAGGCGCTGTGGTCAGCATTCGAGCGACAGGAGCTGTTCCAGTTCTTCGACGCTTGCTCCCTCACGGACAGACTCCGGCACATTCTCCTGCTGCGTTTCGGTTTCGTCGACGGCACACCCTGGACGCTGGAGCAGATCGGTGAGCACTTCGAAGTCACGCGCGAACGCATTCGACAGCTCGAGAAGAAAGCGCTGACGGATCTGAGGATTCTCCTGGGCCTGGAGCCCGACAACGCCGAAGCGGAACGCCGGCGCGCGAAGGCTGCTCAACGGATCGCTCGGGAGGCCGCCGAAGCGATCGCGCGTCGCAGAGGCCTGGAAAGGCGGAAGAACACGGGGGTCGGTGCGCCACTGCCGAACAAGAGCGTCGGCACACCGAGGACGGAGAGCGGTTCCGACAGGAGAGAGGGAACGGTGAGCTCGCAGGGAACGGGGTTCGGCCGCTGGCTGGCCGAGCGGATGCGGCAAAACGGGATGGACGAGAGCCAACTGGCCGACTGTCTGGGGGTGACGCGAGCGCCCATCGACGGGTGGCTCCACGACCGCTCCGTACCTCGGCCGGAGCTCTTGGCCAAGATGCGCGAGATCTTGGGAGCAGAGGACGACACAGGGCAGGAACCCGAGGTCGGGCCGGACCGACGGGACGAGCCCGCGGAGACACCGGCCGTGTGGTACCACCGTCCCGGGCACGACGACGGCGGCCGGGAATTCGGCAACGCGGCGGCCTTCGCCTTCGAGGCCGACCTGGAGGTTCTGGCCCGTGAGGCGACGCAGAACAGCCTGGACGAGCGTGACAGGAGAAACAACCGCCCGGTCAGGGTCCGGTACACGCTGCACGAGCTGACCGGCGACACCCTCGCCCGGTTCCTCGCGGCGATCCACTGGGACGGCCTCCGCTCGCACTACGAGGCGGCCGCCGCACAGGACCAGAAAGTCGGACGCGTGATCAACGCCGGTCTGCGGGAGGTGACCGAGGGGGATCATCTGGTCCTGCTCCGGGTCGACGACTACAACGCCAACGGGCTCACCGGTGACGATTACGAGGACGGCCGATTCGCCGCCGTGGTGCGGCGTCAGCTCGACAGCCTCAAATCGGATGCGGCGGCAGGCGGTTCGTACGGCTTGGGGAAGGCGACGCTCTGGGCGACCAGCCGGCTGGGGCTCGTCCTCATGAACTCCACGCTCTCCGAGCCCCACGAAGGACGCACGGCGCGGCGGGTGATCGGCCGGCTCGATCTCCCCTGGCGGGAGGTGGAGGGCAGGCGGTTCGCCGGCCCCGCTTGGCTGGGCCGGCCGGACGCCGATGCGAACAACACGGAGGTCGTCCGTTCCTGGTGGGCCGACGAGGAGACGGTCGAGAGCCTGTACCTCACCCGAGAGGGCGACGACCCGGGTACGTCCTTCCTGATCGTCGGCGCGCATGACGTGGCCAGCCTCGCCGCCGGAACCGGGCACGGCGAGGAGGACGACGTCGACGACGAGGACAGCCTGGAGCGCATGCACCAGAGGTTGCTCAACGCCCTCGGCCGTAACTTTTGGGCCGCGATGACAGCGGGAGGCGAGCACCAGCCGCTGCTGGAGGCGTCCGTGCGGACACTGCGCAATGGCGTGGAGCTCCTCGCGGAGGAGCGGGTCGAGCCACATGAGCACCAACCCGCCCGCTCGCGGGCTCTTCAGGCGTTTCTGAGCGGAACCACCGTGGACCGTCTCACCGAGGCGGGGCAGGTGGCCCGCATCACTGTGCCGTTGAACGTTCCCGCAAGGGACGGGCTCACCGGTACGGCGGGCGAGCATCGGGCAGTGCTGCTGATCACCGATGCCACTGACGCGGATGGGAAGATCAATCGGGTGACCGCGATGCGTGGAAATCGTATGACGGTCAGGACCAGCTGGGTGCCCGGTCTCCCCGCGTCGACCAACCCGTTCCAGGCAGTTCTGCTCGTAGGTCGTGCGGCGGGGGACGACGCGCCGTTCGCGGCCGAGGCCGAGGAGTTCCTGCGATCCTCCGAGCCACCGGAGCACAACAAGTGGGGTCAGACCGAGGAGTTGCGCATGCGCTACTCGCCGTCGGCCCACCGTCGGATCGCGGCGTTGACGACGGTGACCAACAGGGCCGTGCACGACCTCGTGGCGATCCCCAAGGACAAGAAGTCGAGCGGCACGAGCAAGATCGGCAAACGGCTCAAGATCACGGGCAAGCCCGGCGGCAAGGTCCGGGGAACGGTGTCGCCCCCGAAGCTGCACGATCTGGAGGCCGTGGTCGCGCCGTCCGGGGCATGGCAGATCACTGCCGAGGTCAAGGTGTCGCCCGGCGGGGTCGAGACCTGGCGGATGAGCCCCGTCGCCAAACTGGACGTCCGGTCAGGTCCTCGTCCGGTGGTCAAGTGGGCCGAGCTCGTCGCGGTCAAGGACTGTGAACTGTCCGATGGTGTCCTGCACTTCCCGCCAGGAGTCCGCCGGGCCGTCTTTCGAGGCGTCACTGATGTTTCCACGCATCCGGTGCGGGCCGCACTGACCGGTCTCGAGGTCGTGCTGCAGGAGAGCAAGGGAGGTGGAGCGTGAGGGTTTACCCCTACCCCCGACCGAACGGTGCGGTGACGGCGCGCGTCACGGCTGTACGGCTGCGCGGCCCGGGTGACGCCCGGGAACAGTTGGACGCCAAGGGATGCTCGGTGGTCGAGCGGGTCGTGGCACTCGGCATGGCCGAGCGTCACGACTGGCAGAGCGCACGACTCGTCCTGACAGCGACCGTGCCGGCTCGTGAGATCGAGACCAAGGGCGACTGGTCCGATGTCGCCGTTGTCGCCGTTCTGACGGAGGGGGCCACCAATGCAAGGAGGGTTGCCCGGTTGTTCCCCGGTCCGCAAGGGGGCAAGGACTGGACCGGGGAGATCGAACTCGACCGGGACGACCATCTGGACCGCGCGTCCCTCGCCGTGCACGTGGTGGCCACGGTCGGAGGGGTCGAGGGGCGGATCATCGGCTCGACCGACCAGGACCAGGAGTGGATGATCGACCTGACGGCCGACGCGCCGCTCAGGGACCGAGAACTCGACGTCAGCAAGGTCAGTTTCGCCCGTGGCGGCGATCGGCTGCGGAGTTTCCAGGGTGCACCCTGGGTCCTGGACACCGCGGGCCGGATGCCCGCCGTCCGTCTGAACTCGGATTTCGAGGGCCTGGTAGCGCTGGTGGAAAGCCAGGGTTCGACGATGAAGAGCATCGTGCGCGAGGTGATGCTGGCCCAGATGCGCTCCGATGTGTGGGCCGCGGTCTTCCATACCGCCATCGGCGACCTGGAGATCGAGGACGACGGTACTCCGCTCTTCCCGCCCGACTGGCGAGGTGCGGTGCTCCGCGAGATGCTCCCGGACATCGTCCCCGGCCGGCCGGAGGACGACGCCCTCCGCGAAGTGCACACCCGTCGTACCGGCGAGGGGGCTGGGCGGACCTGCAACCGCGTATTCAATATGCGGCCGCTCGTCGCGCCGAGGTCCCCCAGGCGTTGGCCGACGCCTTCCGCGACATCGAACGACTCGACCAGGAGACCAACGCGTGACTTTCCGCCCCGAGTACCTGCCGGAACGGCTTGCTCTGATCTCCGACATCCAGGCCGCCGAGTACATCTCCGCAGGGCTGCTGGAGGGGCGCGAGGACGTTCCTTCCATCGCACTGAACAAGGCTGCCGAGGCGTTGCCCGACGACGATGGGCGGCTGCGACTGGACCGGGTGCGCGACCTGATCGACGACGCCATGACCACGTTCCGGGACGAGCGCCCCACAGCGGCGGATGCGTGGCTGGCGCCGCGGCTGCACGAGACTCTTCGGTTGACTCGCCGGGAAGCGGCCGAGAAGGGATTTTGGACGTTCATAGCCCTTGGAGTGGCTCCGGACTACGTCGTCTGGCGTCACCTGTCAGAACCGAAGGCGGACGATGCGCGCGGCCGTGTGGCGCGCGACAGGTTCGTCGGCCCGCACTCCAAGCAGACGTTCGCCCGACTCTGGTGGGCCGCCGAACTCTTCCGCGACGGCCCGGACTACCGGCCCGCCGTCGTGGCCTGCGGCAATCAGGACATGCTCAACTCCGCCCTGCGACTGGATGTCATCGATCACCGCCCGACCGCTCTGGCCCTTGTCAAGCTGATGGAGCGAGGGACCGTGCGCACCGGCCGGGAGGTGAACGCCCTCACGTCCGCGGTCAACGCCGCCGCTGCGACGCTGATGTACGACGTCGTCGCTCCGGACGTGGAACGTGACGGGGAGGCGCTGCGCGACTGGATCGCGGGGGCCGGGTCGGCTCTCCCGTCGCCACGGAACCACCTGCCCGAGGGCCCGGAGGAGGAACGGGCCTCCCGGGAGGCGGTGGAGAAACTGGTCGACCACTTCGCGGAACTGTTCGCGGATGCGCAGGTCAGGGGGCGGACTTCCGGGGAGGGCGAGTGACCTTGTGCGACTCCGGGGGCATTGGCTCTGATCGCCGCACCCGATGCGACGCAGTTCGTCCGTGGTGGCGCGGGGCACGCTCGGCCAGGTCCTCGCGGCCGCCAGCTCCTCGTCCGAGGGGGCGTCCCCCCGCAGCGCCCTGCCGAGTACGTACATGCCCAGCCGCGGCGGCACCGCATTGCCGACCTGCTGGGCCTGGTCGTTCCCGGACCACGGGAAGTTGTGCGGGAAGGTCTGGAGAACGCCGGCCTCCGGAATGGTGAAACGGTCATATCGGTCGGTCGCGTACGCCGCGATGTCCTTGTAGACCTTGTTCCGGGAGATCTTGCCGGTGACCGTGAAGGCGGGTTCGGAGGACAGACGCCTGCCCCGGTTCTTCGGATCGCCCCCGGAGCCGTAGTTCGAGACGACGAAGAACGTCGTCTTGCCTCCCGTCCGGAGCCGGGACACGTCCACGGGGGAATCCTTCAGCTTGCTCGCCGCGTCGAGTGCCTCCGCCATGGAGAGCCAGCGCTGCTTGGCCTCGGGAATCGCGGAATCGGTCGGGAGCATCTCCGCCTGCACGGCGTTGCGTTTACTCCGATGCAGGTCGAAGGGGAGATGGGTCGCTTCGAGCGGTTCGATGGCCCCATCCCCGGGGCGCCGGGCGACGAGCACGGCGCGGGTACGGGTCTGGGGAACGCCGAACTGCTCGGTCTTCAACTCCCAGCAATCCGCCTCGTACTTGACGCCCCTCAGCCTTCCCTCCCCGCCGCGCAACAGCTTCGCGTAGACCTGCCAGAGGGGCAGGACCGCGGGGACCTGCTCCAGGACGATCGTCTTGTAGGGGTCGCGGCCCTCCGTCTCGATGGCTTTGAGGAGCCAACGAAGGGGCTCCAGGACCAAGGCGGTGCGCGGGTCGCCGAGGGCGTGCAGCTCCTTGTCGATCTGCGCCTCGTCCTCCCCGTCCACAAGGCGGTGGATGAACGTCTCCACGGTGTCCAGCGCTCGCCGCCCCGCGCCGTTGCCGGCGACGGAGAAGGACTGGCAGGGCGGCCCCCCGGCGAGCACGTCGACCGATTTCGGAATTTCGTCGAACCGCTTCTCGCGCATGACGCTCACATCGGCGTGAATCGTCGGCAGCCCCGCCGCGTAGCGCGTCTCGCACGCGTTCCGGTCCCACTCGATACCGATGCTCTTGAAGCCCAGGAAATGCGCTGCCACGTCAAGTCCACCGGGACCCGCGAAGAGGTCCAGTATGCGGACACCATCGAGATGGTGGGGCTGTGTTCCCGGGTTGTTCATGGGGTTGAAGTGTAGCCGGCGACGGAGGCCGGAGACTCCCCCAGTGCGGCTGCGATCGTCAGGCCCAGCGCCTTGCCCACCGGCGGCGGTGAGGCGTGCCCGATCTGGCGATAGCGGGCCGTCTTCTTCCCGACGAATCCCCAATCGGACGGGAAACCCTGCAGGAGCGCGGCCTGTCGGGTCGTGATCCTGACCATCCCCTGACGCCCCGTCTCAGGAGCCCAGACGAAGTCAGGGCCGGGCACGTCGTCGGCCACAGTGCCGCCATCGACGCCCATCCGCGCCCAGGCCTTCTTCGTCCCCGTCGGTCCCAGATCCGCGCCTCCCCGCCTGTCCGACCCACCCACCAGGGTCGGGGCCACGCCGGTAGCCTGAGCCGCCCACTGATCGGCGTCCCGCCAACCGCGCACGGCCATCGAACGGTGCAGAGCTCGTCCGACGGACAGATGCTCGCGCACGGTCGGCTCGGGTGGAAGGAACGCGTCGAAGTACTGCTTCTTGAACGCGACGAGCACCCCTTGCTTCCGCTCCTGCGGGACCCCGAAATCGGCCGCGTTCAGGACGAACCATCGAAATCCATAGCCGAGGTGATCGAGCTCTTCGCGGATGAAGTCGCGTATCGGCTCGAAGTCGGGCGCGTTCACCAGTCCGGGGACGTTCTCGATGAGCAGGGCCCGGGGCTGGACGGCGTGCGCCAGATAGACAGTTGCCTCCAGTAAGCGCAGCTCGGCCTCGGTCTCGGTCCGCGCGACGGTCGCACTGGACCTGACGCGGGGCAACCCGGCCGACAGCAGATCGACGTCGTAGATCTCCTGGTGCCGCGAAGGGGCGAATTCCAGCAGGTCCGCCTCCAGAACCTGCCAGGCCGGTCGGTTCATGCGCAGTGTGTCGCAGACCACCGGCTTCTCGTCCAGGAGCAGTACAGGTTCGAAGCCGGCGTGTTCCAGCCCCAAGGCCAGCCCACCCGCTCCCGCACACACATCGATGAATCGTAGTTCGCTCATCGGCTCCGCCCTATCGCCGTCGTTTCCGTCTGTCGGCCTTTTCCCGGTCGACAGCTGCGGCCACCTGACGCATGACGGCGTGCGGTGACTCGTGCTCCCAGAAGCGCAGGACCGTCCAACCTTCGGCCAGCAACTGCGCGTTCGTCTCCTGATCCCGCTCGATATTGCGATCGAGCTTCTTGCGCCACCACTCCGCGTTCGCCTTGGGACTGGTGGCGTGCTCCGGGCAACCGTGCCAGAAGCAGCCGTCGATGAGGACGGCCAACTTGACACCCGTGAACGCGATGTCGATCTTCCGCCTGCGCATGCCCGGCACCGGGTAGTGGATCCGGTAGCGGTATCCGGAGGCATGGAGCAGTTGCCGCACCGCCCGTTCGGCACTGGTGTCCACATTGGTCTGCCGACTCATCCGGGCCGAGACGCCGGGGCTGGAGGGGTGGGCTACACGCATGGCCCCAGTGTGCTACTTCCCGACACCCCTTCGGTCCTCGATCGCGGAGTCGCATCGCGCCTTGCCCAGGGCAGTCGCCGCGGACGATCATTCGGGCATGAGACCCGAGGTGCAGGCGTTCATCGCCGATGGCCCGCTTCCCGATGGGGGGCGAGTGGAGAAGAGATCGACAGGCGCGTCGAGCAGATTCACGCGATCCCCACGCCGGTCACGGCTCAGGAGGCCAGGGCCCTGGCCGATTGCTTCGGTTCGGACGACTGCCACGGCGTCGTCTGGTCGCTGCTGCACCTCATCGAGACGGGCCCGAATCCCGTACTGGCCACCAAGCCCGCACCGGACGCCAATGAGTGGCAACACCTTCTCTGGACACGGGCTGCGAATGCGGGCCTCGTGCGGGACGAGTGACGAGGGCGGGCTGGGCTGGTCTGCTTCTTTGGGGCGCCCGCCCTCGTGGGGTTTCTGTCCGGTCGGCCGGCGCTCAGTCCGACGCCGAGGTCAGGAGGTCCAGCTCCGGCTTCGTCAGCTTGAGGTCGACCGACGCCAGCAGGGGCGGGAGCTGGTCGACGGAGCTGGCGCTGGCCAGGGGGCCACGACTGTGGGCTGGGCGAGGAGCCAGGCCAGGGCAACCGTGGCGGGCTCGGTGCGGTGGTTGGCGGCGACGTCGTCCAGGGCGGCGAGGACCTTCTGGCCGCGCTCGGTCTCCAGGTGCTGGGCCGCGCCCGAGGAGCGGGGGCTGTCGACCGCCGTGCCCGGGCGGTACTTGCCGGTCAGGAAGCCGGACGCCAGGGAGTAGTACGGGATGGTCGCCAGGTGGTGGCGGGCGGCGACGTCGGCCAGCTCGCCCTCGAAGGTGTCGCGCGAGACCAGGTTGTAGTGCGGCTGGAGGGCGACATAGCGGGCCAGACCCTCCTGGGTGGAGAAGGTCAGCAGGGCCTCCAGGCGCTCCGCGCTGACGTTCGAGGCGGCGATCTCGCGGACCTTGCCCTCCCTGACCAGCTCGTCCAGGGTGGTGATGATCTCCTCCACCGGCACCGACGGATCGTCGTAGTGGGTGTAGTAGAGGTCGATGTAGTCGGTGCGCAGCCGCTGGAGGGATTCCTCGACGCCCGATTTGATGGCGGACGAGGTCAGGCCGCGGGGCTCCGGGGAGCCGCCGCCCACCTTGGTGGCGAGGACGACGTCGGAACGGTTGCGCCGGGAGGCGAACCAGTTGCCGAGGACGGTCTCGGACTCGCCGCCCTCGTTGCCCGGCACCCACGCGGAGTAGACATCGGCGGTGTCGATGAAATTGCCGCCCGCCGCGACAAAGGCGTCGAGCACCCGGAAGGACTCCGCCTCGTTGGCGGTCCAGCCGAAGACGTTCCCGCCGAGGGAGAAGGGGAAGACGGACAGGTCACCGATCTTCTGTGTGTTGTCAGCCATACGTTTTTACAACGGGTGGCCGGGCGGGGTTGTTCCTGGACGGGTGGCCGGGGGTTGTTCCTGGACGGGTGCCCGGGGGTTGTTCCTGGAGGGTTGTTCCTGGGGGCGGCCCCGTCGGGACGTAAACCGACGGCCCTGGCGTCAAGGGGGGAGAGAGCGCCAGAGCCGCCGGAGTATCAGGGGTTGTATCAGGGGTTCATTCCGTGCTGGCGCAGCCAGGGCATCGGGTCGATCGGCGAGCCGCCGCCCGGCCGGACCTCGAGGTGGAGGTGCGGGCCGGTCACATTGCCGGTGGCGCCGACGCGGCCGATGACGTCGCCCGTCGTCACCTTGCCCGAGGTGACGACCATCGAGGACAGGTGGCAGTACCAGACCTCGGTGCCGTCGCTGAGGGTCAGCACGATGCGGTAGCCGTACGAACCGGCCCAGCCGGCCTGGGTGATGGTGCCGCCGTGCACCGCCTTGGCCGGGGTGCCGGTCGGGGCTGCGAAGTCCTGGCCGGTGTGGTCGGCCGACCATATGTCGCCCGCCTGGCCGAAGCTCGCGGTCAGGGTGTACGAGCCGACGGGGAGGGTGTACGCGGCGGCGAGCCTGGCCTGGCGCTCGGCCGCGGCCTTCTTCTCGGCCGCCTCCTTCGCCCGCTGCTCGGCGGCCTTCTTCTCCGCCTCGGCCTTGGCCTTCCGCTGGGCGGCCACCTCCGCGGCCTGGTCGGATGCCTTCTCCGCGGCGGCCTTCGCCGCGGCGGTGCGGCTGTCCTCGTCCGCCGCGTTCTGCTGGTTCTCGGCCTGCTGGAGGATGCGGGCGCGGAGCGCCTCGCCCGCGTCGGTGGTGCCGCGCTGCTCGTCCTCGCTGGTCAGGCCGGCCTGGGAGAGCGGGGCGGCGGCCGTCTGCGAGTCGCTGCTGCTGTCGTCCGACATCCAGGAGCCGATGCCCGGCAGGTCCTTGGCGGCGGGCAGGCTGGCCTTGACCTCATCGGCGACATGCCCGAGGTCCGGCATGGAAATGGGCGGCTTGGGACGGTCCTTGGCGCTGGCCATACCGCCCGCACCGACCGCCGCGATCACACCGACCCCGAGGACGGCGCCGCTGCGCGCCATGGTCCCGCCGCGCTGCTTGGCCACGCGGTGCCGGCCGCGTACGGGAGCGATGGACTCCTCGGTGGGGTTCCACTCCTCCCAGGGCTCGGTCTCGAATCCGGCACCCGGGCCCTCGAACGCGTCCCCATCCGCATCCGGGTACCGATCGTCGGGGGCGAAGTGGCCGTCCCCGGAACTCATCCCGGCGCCGGCGTCAAAGCCGGGGCCGTAGGCGGTGGCGGTCCCCAAACCGCCTCCCCGTGTGCGATACGGGGCCTCGTCCAGGGCAGACCTGTTGGACGCCACGGAGGCGCACTCCTTTCCTTCCTTCTCGCCTACCGGGTTAGCTGACGGGTTCGGAGCAGGAAGGTCTCCTACGGGTCAGGTTCGACCCGATTCACCCCAAGGTGTTGGTTCCCCGGTTCCCTTGGTGCTTCTGGTGGTGCGGTACTGCCGGTGTGCGTATGGGATTCGGCGACGGCGCACGGTGCCGCCCTTGCGACGGTTGTGACGACCGCGCTGCGTTATCGAACGTTAATAGAGAGCGCGATGTGATTCCAAGCTGTTCTGAGGAATCCGCGCACCTTTGGCATGAACTTAGCGCTCAAGAGGGGACAGATGGGGGCGAGTCGACACACTGGTCAAAGGTTCACAAAAACGCGTGCGGACCGATCGTGCAGCAATTGTTATGCGGAGGGAGCTCGGTCGACTACGCACGGTATGGACCCGGCCGGCTACGGACGGTATGGATCCGGTCGGCTACGGACGGTGGGGAGCGTCGCCGTCCCCCGTAAGGCCGGTGCGGTGCGCATCACCGCCGTCGCGCCCGTTCCCCCGTCCGTTTCCGCGGGCCGGGGTCCGGCGGACCGCCAGCAGCGCCATGTCGTCCGACGTCCCGCCGTCCGTATGGCGCTCGACATCGGCCACCAACGCGTCCAGCAGCTCCTGCGGATCGGCGAAGCGGCGACCGCGCAGCTGCTTCGCCGGGTCGTAGAACTCGCCATTGCGGTCCCGGGCCTCGGTCACCCCGTCCGTGAACAGCAGCAGCGTCTCCCCCTCCTCGAACCCCAGCTCCATCACCCGGTCCGGCCACCCGGCCAACTCCCCCATCCCCACCGGCAGCGCCGCCGCCTCCGGCTCCAGGGCGCGCACCGCTCCGTCCTCCGCCATGAGCAGCGGCGCCGGATGGCCGCGGTTGAGCAGTCGCAGAGTGGAGTCGCCACGCGGAATTTCGGCCACCACCGCCGTCGTGAACCCTCGAACACCTCCAGGTCGGCCCGCCGGGCGCCCTCACGCTGCAACGCCCGCTCCAGCCGGCCCACGAGCGCCTCCAGAGTCGTCTCCTGCTCCGCCGCCTCCCGGAAGCAGCCCAGCAGGATCGCCACGACCTCCACGGCCCCCAGCCCCTTGCCGCGTACGTCCCCGACGGTCAGCCGTACGCCGTGCGGGGTGTCCTGGACCGCGTACAGGTCACCGCCGATCGCCGCGTACTTCTCCGCCGGTACGTAGCGCGCGGCGATCTCCAGCCCGGCGAGACGGGCGGGCGGCGCGGGCAGGACGGCGCGCTGAGCAGCCTCCGCGACGCCGCGCGCCGAGGCGAGCCGGTGGTAGCTGCGGCGTACGACACGGTTGATCGCCACCGCCAGCACGGTCACGGTGGCGACCGTGACGATCTCGGTGGCCGCCTGGGTCGGGTCCGTCACACCGTGCAACTCCGCCAGCAGACAGGTCGTGAGGACGGCGATGACGGCCATGACGACGGTCTGGCGCAGCGGTAAGAGCGCCGCGGCGACCAGAGGGGCGGCGGCGAAGAAGGGCGAGGCGGTGTAGCCGGACGGGGTGGCCAGGTCGAAGCTGACGCCGCCGAGGATGAGGATGGCGGGAACCCAGCGGGCCACCCGGCGGCCCGGCAGCCCCTGGTGAGCGTCCTCGGCCGGGCCGGGCCCCGCGGTGGGGCCGGTGAATGCGTCGGCGGAGGCACCACCGGCCGCGGCGCCGGTGTCGATGAGCGTGCGCAGGCGGGTGCGGCGGCGGTGGGTGTGCGGGCGGCTCAGCCGGTGCCAGGCCGTACGCCACTCCGTACGGGCGCCCGTACGAGCCCTGCTCCCTCGCACCCGCACCGGCTTCTCTCGCTTCCCTGGTCCGTAACGCCCCGCCATCAGGCTTGCGGGTGCCGGGCCGCGATGCGAGTCGGTGTCGGCCATGTGGAGGCGTCAGCAATGCTCTACGGACGCGGAGATCGGGGTGTGCCGGAACCCGAGTGGCCCCGGAGGACATCCCTCCGGGGCCACTCGGCCAAGCATGGCGTGCGCCAGGACTCGGAGTCAGTGGCCTTGAGTCAGTGGCCTTGGCCGCCGCCGTAGCCCTTGTTGCCGTTGGGGGTGTCGTCGATGGCGATGTTGGCGCACTTGCTGCCGACGTTGATGTCACCGGTCGGGGCGAGCCCGCCCAAGGCGGTGATCGGGCCAGCGGAGGTGTCACAGTCGTTGCTCTGGACGGCCGCGTCGGAGTTGGTGAAGTTGATGCACTCCGAGCCGGCGTTGGTGTCACCGGTCGGGGCGCCCACAGCGCCGCTGATGATGGCGCTGGTGGCCGTGTCACACGCGTTGGTTTGGATCGCTCCGAAGGTGTCCACGCCGTAGGCGGACGCTCCACCCGCGCTCCCCAGTGCCAGAGCGCCCGCCGCTACGGACAGGAGAGCAGCCTTCATTCCGATGTTCACTTGATTCCTCCACAAAAGCCGATCCGCGGACAAACCGGACGCTCAGATTGAACGAAAGATGATCCGCGGGGCGCAGGAGGCGCGCACATACCTCATCCGATAGGACCTACTGTCGGAGGATCAGAGGTCCACACCGAGCGCGCGGGCGTGGCGGTCCGCCGCGAGCTCCGCCGAGATACACCTCGCACACCAGCCGTCCGTCCCGGGTGAGGTTGTGCTCCAGCTCCCACAGCACGACCTCGTCCCCTCCGGCGAGCAGGAAGGCGTGCTCATAGAACCGGCACCAGGTCGCGTCGGGACCGCCGGAGCGGCGCCGGGGCTTGGGCGCGAGGGCGATGTCATGGGCGAACGCGGTCGTCAGCAGCCGCTCGGTCTCCTCGCCCGGGCGGTCCGGGTTCTCCGCGCGGCGCAGGACACGACGGGCGTGGTCGGCCGAATTGTCGGCCACATACGCACGGGAGCTCTCCAGGGGCTCGGCCGTGTGCAGCAGCTGGTCCGGCAGCCACAGCGGTAACCCGTCGAGCTCCTCCCAGCGGGCGCCGCCGAGGCGATCATGGACGCGGCGCTCGGCCAGCGTCAGGGCGTCCTCGTCCGCGTAGAGCTCGTACAGCGGGCGGCCGCCCTCGCCGGTGTTGTGCTCCAGTTCCCACAGCAGCAGGCTGCTGCCGTCGGGGAGCAGGAAGACATGCCGGTAAGTGCTGTAGCCAAGCTGGCCGCACCGCTCATTGCACTGCCGACAGGACCGCAGCTCGGACTGGTGCATCAAGGCGCTCCGCGCCTGGGCCAGCACCGCCTCGCCGATCTCGAAGCCGTTCTGCGCACGGGCGAGCAGCCCGTCCATCAGCTCGGCCGGGGTCCCGTCCGCTCGTGAGTGCCCCATGTCTCTCCTCCCGCCTCCCGGCGTTGATTCGCCGCGCCCCCCGGGCGACCACCTCGCGCACTTAGCGTAGCGGCGTGAACACGCGCCGCGCTGCGGTTCCGCGAAGCTGTCGGTGTGACTGTGCCTCACTCACTCCTGCGTCGTAGGGCCTGGATGTATCACTCGTCCGACCGGTCGAACAAATCCGGGGGCCGGGGGCAGGGCGACCCGACCGGCCGGCGTGGGGCCGTCTCCCGAACGGCGGCCCGCCATCACCCCGGCACCGGACAGCCGCCACCCCGGCATGGCCAGGCCATCAACCGTCCGGACCCGGCTCGGCGCCTGCCCGACAACCGCCTGCCCCGCATTCTCATAAAAGTGATTCAGATGTCCGCTGGGCCAAATGGACCGTGCATTGGCCCCCCTTAGCGGGATTCTAGGAGAACACGCCCCGGAAGAGTCGCACTATGCCGGACGGGTGAAGCTGACTGGCGACCCGAAGCCTTAACTGATGAGCTTCGTTGTGTCATGCGTCCGTGAATTCGCGGAGCAACCCAGACGGAGGAAGTAAGTGAACATCGGCAAGAAGGCAATTCTCCTGACCGCGGCGGCCGGCGCTATGATCATCGGCGGTGCAGGTGGCGCCCTCGCTCAGAACCACGACGACTTCGTCGCTCAGAGCAACAAGTGCGACACGACCACCGGCCTCATGGCCGCGGGCAACGCCGCCCTCGCTCCCACGGGCGACATCAACGTCGGCTCCGACTGCATCAACTTCACCAACTCCCGTGGACCGGTTGTTCAGAGCAACGACTGCGACACGAGCACCTCCAGCAACGTCACCGGCAACGCGAATCTGGCTCCCTCCGGTGACATCACCGTCGGCAGCAACTGCACCAACATCGCTATCGAGGACGAGAACACCCGTCACTGAGTCGCTGACCATCTCGCATTGTCCCCGCGCCCGCGGGGACACTGCGAGATAGCCCGTTGGGGACCAGCGGCCCTGGAAACTCCCTTTCCAGGGCCGCTGCCACATGGAAAGATCGGCAACAGCTTTCGATTTTGTGCGCCGAACGGGTACTGCTGCCGCCGATTCCGCGCCTCGGCCCCCCGTCATCGTTGGCCAGACATTCGCCGATATCGCGAAGAAAATCACATGGAGGCTCTTTATGCATATGCGTAAGAGAACGGCGCTTCTTGTAGCGGCCATGGGTACGCTACTGATCGGCGGTGCGGGCAGTGCTGATGCTGCCGCCCCCAGCTCCGGGCTCGACGGCGGGGGCGCCCAGCGCAACCGCTGTAACACGAGTTCCGTCACGGGCGGTGTCACGCTCGCGACGTCCGACATCACGACGGAAACCGACTGCATCAACAGCGCCGACTCAGGGGTGACGGAGCAGAGCAATCGTTGCCGGACCCACTCCGTCATTGGTCCTGTCACGGTCGCCCTGGCTCCGGGTTCCAAGATCACTAACCGGACCAACTGCATCAACTACAGCAAGTCGGGTGGTGTGAGGAAGCAGAGCAACGACTGCGATACGACCTCCGTGATCGGCCCCATCAGCCTCGGACCCGGGGAGGTCACCAACGAGACCAACTGCGTCAACGTGGCCGGCACCGGTGATGGAAACGGAAAGAACGGGGACGGCACGAAGAACGGTCGGGCCGAAAAGAGTGCGAATCCAGAAAGTCGCCAGAAGTCCTGAGACCCTCGTCATGAACGCGGCCTCCGAGGTACATATACCGGGGGCCGCGTTCGCACGTCCGGGCATTTAAACAGGACGACCACGTACTGGAATCATTCCCGGGCACCATGAGATATGCAATTCGATAGAACACAACCGAATGAAGATACCTTTACTGTAGCGGACGGGTGACGCTCGCCACGATCCCGGATCCTGGGCTTCCTAAAATCGTTGAGAGGAATGTCTGCGGAACATTCGCGGAGAACCTGATATGGAGGCACCAGCACGATGCAGATCAGCAAGAAGGTAGCTCTCATGGCCGCGGCGGCCGCGGGCACAATGGTCGTGGGCGGCGCAGGTAGCGCAAGTGCCTCTGGATTGTTCCCGCAGCACAGGGGCACCAGCCAGAGCAACTCCTGCGACACGGTTGTCGGCCCCGAGGTCGAAATCGCCGACCTCGCCACCAGCGGCGACATCAATCCCAACTCCGGCTGCGTCAACTTCACCAACAGCAGAGCGGTGTCCCAAAGCAACGACTGCAACTCGACCACCGGCATCACCACCGCCGGCAACGCCGCTCTCGCCCCCACCGGCGACATCCGTCTCGGCAGCGACTGCGCCAACATCGCGATCGCCGACAACGGGGCCAAGCACGAAGAGCACCAGAAGGCCAAGGACCCGAAGCACAAGGACCCGAAGGCCAAGCACCACAAGGCCAAGGCCAAGCCGAAGAAGGACAACTGCAAGCCCAAGGCCAAGCACCACAAGGCCAAGCACCACAAGGCCAAGGCCAAGCCGAAGAAGGACTGCAAGCACTGACGCGTTGGTCCATGGTGAAAGCGCCGCGGCGCCCCCGGAAGCAAGTTTCCGGGGGCGCCGCGGCGTTCAGCGGATCAGGCACCCGTCCTACGCGCTGCACCCCGTGAGAGCCGGCACGCAGTTGTTCGGGTTGTTTCCGGAGACCGTGGTCACGGTGAGCGCCACCGAACCGCCGTCGACGAAGATTCCACCGCCCTGGCCGCCATTGGCCGTATTACCGGTGACAGTGTCGCCGATCAATTGTGCTGTACCGGCGTGATTGAAAAGTCCGCCGCCGTTCAGTGTGGCGATATTGCCGGACACCACGGTGGACTGTACTCGCAGCGTGGATCCGAGATTGGCGATACCGCCACCGAAACTGCCGGCGGTGTTCTCGGCGACCCGGCTGCCGTTGATCGTGAGATCTCCGGCCGCGGTGGAGATACCGCCGCCCTCGAAGTTGGTGGTCCTGTTCCGCGCGACCGTGACGGCGCCCAACAGCGTCGTTCCGAAGTTGCTGACGCCGCCGCCCGAGCTGGACGCGGTGTTGTCGGAAATGTTGCCGCCCGAGACGCTGAGGGTGGCCGACGTATTGACGTGGATGCCGCCGCCGTCCCCCGCGGAATTGTGCGTCACATCCGTGGCCGAAAGCACCGCTGAACCGCCCGGGGCGACCTCGATGCCACCGCCGACGTTGCTCGCGGTGTTGCCCGTGACCGTGGCGTTGATCAGCCTCAGTGAGCCCGCGTCGAAGATGCCACCGCCGTCGGTGCCCGCCCCCGAGGTCGCCCGGCCGCCCGAGAAGGTCACGCCGTTGACCGTAAGGCTTCCACCGGGCGCGATCTCCGCGAGCCGGAAGTCGCCCGCCGCCGCACTGCGTCTGATGGTCGCTTGGGTCCCGCTGATGGTCACGTCACGGGTGATGAGCGGCAGCCCGTCGGGGCCGTTGGGGCCGCCGGTGTACGCCGCGGCGCCCAGCGTGTACACACACCCCGTGGCCAGGGAGACGGAGCCGCCCGATGGCGAGCTGTTGGCCTCGCTCACCGCGGTGATCAGCGCCGCCACGTCCCCGCAGGGCACCGGGGCCGCCTTCTCGCCTGCCCCTCCGCCGCCTCCCTTCCCTTCGGCGGACGCCGGAGCGGAGACCGCCCATGCCGATACCGCCAGCGCCATGACGGGGATCAATCCCCGGATCGTTGTCGCGAGTCGCACGAGGAGTCTCCTTTAGCGTTTCCGAGCAGCGGGGTCAGACGCAGCAGGTTCAGACTCTGTGGTCGAGTACCGTTCGGCATCTGCTCAAGCGCCGGTCGAGTGAGACTCGATCTTCTGTACGACGGGGGTGCGAACACCCCGATCCCAGGCCGCGGAAGACCGCGCGATGGGACCCTCAGAAACGACGAAACCGCAGGTCACCGATGGTGCCTGCGGTTTCCGAGGTGGGTCATCAGGGGCTCGAACCCTGAACCAATGGATTAAAAGTCCACTGCTCTGCCAATTGAGCTAATGACCCGCACCCCCGCAGCATAGCTCGGCCGGGGGCCAACACCCGAGCCAATACCCTCCGGGAGCGAAGGGCCGTGCAACAGCGCGGTGTTGCACGGCCCTCCAGACGGCCCGATCAGCCGTTGCGCTTCCAGCGCGGCTTGTCGGCGCGCCGGTCGAAGGACGAGCCGCCGGAGCGCTCGTACGAACGGCCGCCGGTGGAGCCGCCCCGGTGGTCGTCACGGCGGGCCGGGCGGTCGTCGCGACGGTCGCGGTTGAACGGGCGGTCCCCGCCACGGTGGTTGTGGTCGCGGCGCTCGAAGGAACGGCCACCCCGGTCGTTCTCCCGGCGGTCACGGCTGAAGCCGCCTCGGTCGTCACGGCGCTCGTACGGACGGCCGCCACGGTCGTCACGCCGCCCGAAGTTGCCACGGTCGTCGCGGCGGTCGCGGTTGAAGCCGCCACGGTCGCGGTCGTTGTTGTCCCGGCGGTCGAAGGAACGGCCACCCCGGTCGTTGTCCCGACGGTCGCGGTTGAACGGGCGGTCCCCGCCACGGTCGTCACGGCGGTCGTCGCGACGGTCATCCCGGCGGTCCCGGTTGAAGCCGCGGTCGTTGTCCCGGCGGTCGAAGGAGCGACCGCCCCGGTCGTTGTCCCGACGGTCGCGGTTGAACGGGCGGTCGTCGCGACGGTCATCCCGGCGGTCCCGGTTGAAGCCGCGGTCGTTGTCCCGGCGGTCGAAGGAACGGCCACCCCGGTCGTTGTCCCGACGGTCGTACGAGGAGCGGCGCGGCGCCTCGTCGTCACCCGCGCCGTCGGCGGCGTCCGCGGACTTCACCGCGGGCACGGTCGCGGGCTCCGCCGTACGCTGCGCCGGCAGCGTCACAGCGGCCGCGGCCACCGCCTCCGCCCCGGCCTCGGCCGCGGGCTCCGCCGGTGCCACGGTCTCGCCGCGCTCACGCGCCGCCCGCGCGGACAACCGGTCGGCCTCCTCGCGGAGCTCGGCCGCGCGCCGCTGCACCCGCTCCAGCTCCCGGCTGAGGTCCTGCACCTCGCGCTCGGCCTGCTTGGCCGCGTTCGAGGCCGCCTCCGCCTGCACCTCGGTGAGCGAACGCGCGCCGGTGATCTGGGCCACGTCCTCGTCGAACGCACCGCCGCCGCCGACGATGTGACGGGAGGCGTCGACGCCCGCGTCCTCCATCAGCCGGAAGATCTGGCGGCGCTGGTGCGGCAGGGCCAGCGAGACCACGGTGCCGCTCTGGCCCGCCCGGGCCGTACGGCCGGAGCGGTGCAGATAGTCCTTGTGGTCGCCGGCCGGGTCCACGTTCAGCACCAGGTCGATGCCGTCGACGTGGATACCGCGCGCGGCGACGTCCGTGGCGACGAGCACGTTGACGTACCCGTCCTTGAAGTCGGCCAGCGTGCGGGTACGGGCGCCCTGCGTCATGCCGCCGTGCAGCGCGTCGGCGCGCACGCCCGCGTCGCACAGCTGCTCGGCGACGCGGTCGCAGCCCAGCTGGGTCCGCACGAAGATGATGGTGCGGCCCTTGCGCGCCGCGATGGCGGCGGTGACCGGCGCCTTGTCCTTCGGCTTCACCACGAGCACGTGGTGGGTCATCGTGGTGACCGCACCCTGTGCCGAGTCGACCTCGTGGGTGACCGGGTCGACCAGGTAGCGCTTGACCAGGCTGTCGATCTCGTTCTCCAGCGTCGCGGAGAACAGCAGCCGCTGGCCGCCCTGCGGCACCAGGTCCAGGATCTCGGTGACCTCGGGCAGGAAGCCCATGTCGGCCATCTGGTCGGCCTCGTCGAGGACGGCGACCTGGACCTTGTCGAGGGACGCGGCGCCGCGGTCGATGATGTCGCGCAGTCGGCCCGGGGTGGCGACGAGGATGTCGACACCGCGCTCCAGCGCGTAGATCTGATTGCCCATCGAGGTGCCGCCGCAGACGACCTTGAGCTTGAGGCCGAGGACATCGCCGTAAGGCTGCAGCGCGTCACTCACCTGCATCGCCAGCTCGCGGGTCGGGGTCAGGATGAGGCCCCGGGGCCGCTTCTTCTCGGTGTGTCCGCCGGCCAGCGTGGTCAGCAGCGGAAGACCGAACGAGAGGGTCTTGCCGGAGCCGGTACGGCCGCGGCCGAGGATGTCCTTCCCGGCCATGGCGTCGGGGATGGTCGCGGCCTGGATCGGGAAGGGCGTCGTCACGCCGTTCTGCGCCAGCTTGCGGACGATCTGTTCGGGGAGGCCGAGGTCGGCGAAAGTGATGTCGGGCGCCTTAGGGGTCTCGGGGGCTTCCGTGGCGGCTTGCTCAGCCTGCTCGTCGCGCTGCTCCTGCTCGAACGGCTCGGCCGGAGCGGTCAGCTCGTTCGGCTCATCGACAGCGGGCATGACGGCGTGATCAGTGGAAACGGACATGCGAAATGCGAAACCTTCCGGAGTCTCGGCACGCGCCCAAACTCCGTGTTGTCGCAAACGACCGCCTCTATGCGGTCAGCCACGGGATGGCAAGGAACGCGCCTCACGGCGCACTTTTACGAGGCGCCGGGCAAATGGGATCAAACGATCTACCACCATACGCACCTTCACCCCTCAAGAGCAAATTAGCTCCGTGGGTGGTGGACAGCGGTGCCAGGCGTGGGGGTCTTCCGGGTCTGGGTCGTCGCGGGGTCGGCCCGCGGCGTCCGGTGCGGATCAGCCTGCCGGCTGAGCCGACGGGGAGGCGGGCGCGGTCGGGGGCTCGGCGTCGGTCGGCTTCGGGTCCGGCGCGCTCGGCGGCGGGCTCGTCGGCCGGGGCGCGGGGGCGCGTCGGACGGGGTGGCGCCGCCCGGCTGCGGCGGGGCGGAGGGGTCCAGTCCATGGTGCGGGGCCCCGTGCTTACCGGGCGGGGCCGAGGGCTCGGTCTCGGGGTCGGTCGCGGAGGCCGAGGCCGACCGGTCCTCGCCGTCCTTCCGCTTCTCGCCCTTCTTCCCCCTCCCGTCCTTCTTGTCCCGGCCGGAGTCCTCGTACGCATGCCCCCTGCCGTCCGACCGCACCACGGCGCCGCCCGTGTCCGCCGCCTCGCCCTTCTGGTGGGAGCCACGGTGTTTGTCCGGCCGCTCAGGGTCGTCGGCGATGCTCATGCAGCCGCCCAGCGCCATCGTGACGGCCACGAGTGCCGCGAGCGCCGCCCCGCGCGCCGCGGGACGGGGCCCGCGCCGGGAGGGCCGGGAGGGCCGGGACGTCCGGGGGGAACGGGCGGTGCGAGGAGCGGGGGATCCGGGCACGGGGAATCCAGGCATGCGCGGGACACCTCCAGACGGCAGGGATGTGACGCCCTGCCCAACTGGCCCCGACCCGTCCAGGACACGCATACGGCGCGGACCCGGCCCATCGCGTAGACCGCGCGTCCGGCGTCGGTCGTAGACGGAGGGCGGCCGGAGGCCGGTATCGGCAGCGGGCCCGGGTCGGCAGAAGCCGCGATCTGCCGAGGTCAGGGATCGGCAGAGGTCAGGTATCGGCCGAGGTCAGGTATCGGCCGAGGTCAGGGATCGGCAGAGGTCAAGGATCAGCCGTAGCCGAGCGCGTGCAGCCGGGCGTCGTCGATCCCGAAGTGGTGCGCGATCTCATGGACCACGGTCACCTCGGTCTCCTGGACGACGTCCTCCCGCGTCTCGCTCATCCGCAGCGTCGGACCCCGGTAGACCGTGATCCGGTCCGGCAGGACGCCCGCGTACCACTCACCCCGGTCGGTGAGCGGCGTCCCCTCGTAGAGCCCGAGCAGCTCGGGATCCTCCGCCGGCGGCTCGTCCTCCACGAACACGGCGACGTTGTCCATGAGCCGTGTCAGCTCCGGCGGAATCCGGTCCAGCGCCTCGGCGACCAGTTCCTCGAACTCCTCGCGCGTCATCTCCAGCACGAGGCCATTGTCAGGCAGCCGGGCCCGGAAAAGGAGCGGTCCGCGCCAAGGCATCCGCGCCGGAGGCAGGACAGGCGCCTGGCACGCCGCCACCGCCCGGGACCCAGTGCGCCATCACCAGACCCGCTCCCGCGCCGTCCAGGCATACGCCCCCGTACGGCCGGGCATACGCGAGCAATGGCCCGCGAACCGCTCCGGCTGCTCCGTGCCACCGCCCAGCGCGCACGTACCGCGGCCGTCTCCCCCATTCGCCGCTTCCGCCGCCCCTCGCAGACCTCCTCCCGCTCCCCCTCTCCCGCCGCCTCCCCCGATGCCGCAGCGTTCGACCCCTCGGCACTCGACCCCACCGCGCGCCCCCGCCCCCTCCTCCGCGCCGCCGGGCTGGCCGCCGTGACCGTCCTCGGCGCCTGGATCGGACTGCTGGTGGTCGGCAGCGTCCATATCTCCGTGGGCCCCATGGACACCCGGATGGCGCTGCGGCCGTCCCTCACCGGCGGCACCAAGATCAACGTGGCCCCGCTCGGCGCGCTCGAGCTGAACAGCCACCACGCCCCGCTCCGCCTGGACGTGGATGTGGACCGGCTCGACCCCATACGGTCCCAGGCCCTCGTCGACCACCCCGAGCGGCTCTCCGGGCTGCAGGACGAGGTCGCCAGCGATGTCACCCGCGGCACCCTCGGCCTCGCGGTCCGCTCCTGCGTCGCCGTCGTCTTCGGCGCCACCGCGCTGGGCCTGGCGGTCTACCGCCGCCCGCGCCGGGCGCTGGCCGCCGGGGGGCTCGCGCTCACGCTGCTGACCGCCTCTGGGGGCGCCGTATACGCGACCTGGAACCCGAATTCCGTCCTGGAGCCGCGCTACTCCGGGCTGCTCTCCAGCGCCCCCTCGGTGGTCGGCAACGCGCGCAGCATCGTGAGCGATTTCGACGTATATCAGCGGGAGTTGGCCCGGCTGGTGACCAATGTCACCCAGCTCTACGAGGCGACCTCGACGCTCCCCGCGTATCAGCCCGATCCGACCACCATGCGGGTGCTGCACATCTCGGACGTCCATCTCAATCCGGCCGCGTGGCACATCGTGCAATCACTGGTGCGGCAGTACAAGGTCAGCGTGATCATCGACACCGGCGACACGATGGACCACGGCACCGCCGCCGAGAACGGCTTCCTGGACCCCGTCTCCGACCTCGGCGCCCCCTATGTCTGGGTGCGCGGCAACCACGACTCGCCGTCGACCCAGCGCTACCTCGCCCAGCGCAAGGGGGCGCATGTGGTGGACAACGGCCAGGTGATCAACGTCGCCGGGCTGCGGATCGCGGGCATCGGCGATCCGCAGTTCACCCCCGACCGTTCCAGCGCGGCCGCCGGTGACGCGGCCGAGCACAGCGCCGGGCGGCGGCTGGCCGAGGCGATCCGGGACCGCAAGGCCACCGGCGCGCCGGTCGACATCGCCCTCGCCCACAATCCGATCGCCGCCCGGGAGACCGACGGCACGGTGCCGCTCGCCCTCACCGGCCATGTCCATCACCGCCGTACGGAGGTGCTCCCCGGCGGCACCCGGCTGATGACGGAGGGGTCGACGGGCGGCAGCGGGCTACGCGCGGTGGACGACGGCACACCGGACACGGTGCAGGCTTCGGTCCTCTATCTGGACCGGGACACGCGACGGCTCCAGGCGTGGGACGAGATCGATCTGGGCGGTCTGGGTCTGGCGAAGGCCGAGGTCAGCCGTCATCTGCCCGCCGAGAACCGCCCGGGGGCGACGCCGACGCCCACCACTCCGTAAACCGTTTTGGCGAACCTCACCGGCATCCCATATGCTTCTCGCGTCCCCGAAAGCGCCGCAAGGCGCCCAGGTGGGCCATCGGCCCTCATCGTCTAGTGGCCCAGGACGCCGCCCTTTCAAGGCGGTAGCACGGGTTCGAATCCCGTTGGGGGCACCACCTTCTTTTAGTCACCGCAGGTCAGAACGTACCTGCCGGTGACTTTTTTTATGCGTGCACGCGCTCCGGAACCCCACAATCCGCGGAACTCCCAGAACCCCCGGAATGACTTCCTCCCCCACAGGGTTGTACGCAACGGACCCGCCGCAGAACCCACGCATGCGAGGGAGCGCAGATGACCGTCCAGGACGTCGACCGGACCAGCTTCGCCGAGGAGTGGGAGCGGTGGCACCGCGCCCATGAGCAGGCACTCGCCGACCCCCACGGCTTTCTCGCGATCACCGGCCTGCACTGGCTGAGCCCGGAGCCGGCCCGCTTCGAGGACGCCCCCGGGGCCTGGTCCAGCGGCCCGGAGGGCGTGGTCGTCGAGCTGGCCGACGGCGAGGAGCTGTCGCTCGACGGCACGGCGGTGCACGGGCGGTACGTCTTCGGGGCGATCGCCGAGCGCGACAGCCTGTACGCGGGGTACGGCGACGCGGTGATCGAGATCGCCAAGCGCGGCGGCCACGACATCGTCCGCCCCCGCCACCCCGGCAACCCCCTCCGCACCGCCTTCACCGGCACCCCCGCCTACGCCCCCGACCCCCGCTGGGTCCGCGGCGGCCGTTACCTCCCCTTCGACGAGCCCCGCGCGATCACCGTGGGCGCCGCGGTGGAGGGGCTGGAGCACGTCTACGACGCGCCCGGCCAGGTCGAGTTCGAGCTGGACGGCGAGACGCTCCGGCTCACCGCCTTCAACGGCAAGCGGCCCGGCAGCCTGATGGTGCTCCTCACCGACGCGACCTCCGGCGTGACCACCTACGCCGCGAACCGCTCCCTCCAGATCGACGCCCCCGACGACGCCGGCCGCGTCACCCTCGACTTCAACCGCGCCACCAACCTCCCCTGCGCCTACACCGACCTCGCGACCTGCCCCCTGCCACCCACCGAGAACCGGCTGCCGGTCGCGATCGAGGCGGGCGAGCGCATCCCCCTGGAGCGCGGCGGTCGGCCCTGACCCGGGCCGACGCCGACCGTGTCCTGACCCCTCGGCGAGCGGTCAGGACACGGTCAGAGGTCTGATACGCTGATCCAGCGACAACGACGCGGCGGAGAAAAATCAAGGCCCCGGTTCGACATCGCAAGGAGTGCGAATCCACAGCGGGAAATCCCGTTGGGACCGCACCCCACATGTGCGAGACTCGTGCTCGTACACGCAAGGTCCTGTGGAGCAGTTTGGAGTGCTCGCCACCCTGTCAAGGTGGAGGCCGCGGGTTCAAATCCCGTCAGGACCGCTGCGGCTGGGTAGCTCAGTTGGTACGAGCGTCCGCCTGAAAAGCGGAAGGTCGCCGGTTCGACCCCGGCCCCAGCCACCGCAGCCCTGAACTGGGCAAAGCCCCCTCCCGGGTCACCCGGAGGGGGCTTCTTCGTTGCCTGTGACGCCTACGGCTGACACCAACGGCGCCGGATCACCGGATCACCGGATCTACGCCAACCGGTCCTCCAGGCGGCCGAGCGCCTTCCGCTGCTCATCGAGCGAGGCGTGGGCGTAGACCTGCATGGTCACCCCGTGATCGCTGTGTCCGGCGATCTGCTGGACGACGTGCACCGGCACGCCAAGATCCAGCAGCAGCGTGATGCAGGTGTGGCGGAGATCATGGAAGCGAAGGTCCAGGCCGAGCCGCTTCCGCACCGGGTCCCAGCTCCGGCGGAGGTTGTCCGGCTCGTACGGGGTCCCGATCCGGGACGGGAAGACCAGCCCGTTCTCCTGCCAGGCCATGCCGGCCGCCGCCCGCTCCTGCGCCTGACGCTCCTGGTGGGCCCGGAGCGCGGAGACCGCGAGGGGTGGGAGCGGGATGGTCCGCTCGGAAGACCGCGTCTTGGGCAGGACGAGCCGCAGCTCTCCCCCGACGCGCTGGAGGTTGGTCAGCACGGTGAGGGTGCCCCGCTCCAGGTCCACCGCAGACCAGCGCAGGCCCAGCAGCTCACCGCGCCGCATGCCGAGGAGCAGCGCCAGGACGTAGAGGGCGTGCAGGCGGTGATCTCGGAGTTCCTTGAGCACCAGCTTGGCCTGAGCGGGTGAGAGTCCCTTGCCGGTCCGGTAGGAGGGTGCCGGGGTCTTCACGAGCTTGGCGACGTTCCGCATGATCAGCTCCTCCCGGACGGCGTGCTCCAGGGCATTCCGCAGTACGGCATGCATCGACTGGACCATGCGGGCCGACAGCTTGCGCTCACAGCAGCGGCGAGCGGCGCAGCACTGCGGCTTCTGGCGTTCCTTGTCCCATCCGTGCTTGCAGCACTGGCACTCTTCGCGGACCCGGTTGAGCCAGACCCGGACCTCTTGGGCGCGCAGGTCGCGGAGCTTCCTGCCACCCAGGCCGGGGACCAGGTGGACGCGCACGACGCTTTCGTAGCCCTGGTAGGTCTTGGGCCGCCGGTTGGGGGCGACTTCTTCGGCCAGCCAATAGGCCAGGTAGTCACCGAGGGTCGAATCGGTGTCGGGCAGCGGCACTCCTTTCTGATCTTGGGACTGGAGATCGATCAGCTTGCGGTGCACCTCATCCCACGTCTCGCCGTACACGGACTTGCGCTTCCGTATGCCGGACGCCGTGATCACGTACGCCCGACCGTGGTAACGGCCGTCCTTGCGCTTGGTGATCGTTCCGGCCCCGTTGGGGTTGCGCTTGCGCTGCGATGGCATCAGGCGGCCTCGGCAATCTGGTGGTCGATGAAGTCGCGGAGTGCGGCGGCCGGGACGCGGCGAGCGCGGCCGATGGTGATGGAGGGCAGGCGCCGGGAGCGGATCAGGTCGTAGACCGTGGAACGGCCGATCTTGAGCCGAGCCATCACCTCCGGCACGGTGAGCAGTTCGTCAGCCATGGGTTGGCTCTCCTTCCGTTCCGGGAGCGGGGGTGATGGTGGCGGCCAGCCATTCCTCGGCGGGGGTGAGGCCGGTACCGGCGTAGGCCCAGTGGGCGAGGACGAGCGTGGTCTCGTCCGGGCCGGAGTCGGTGGCCGCCGCTTGGGCACGTCGCCAGGCGGCGCGGGCGTCGCGGAGCGCGCCGAGAGTGGTCGAGTAGCGACGCGACTTGGTGGAGAAGTGGCCCCGGAAGCCGAGCATGTGAGCCCAGGCGCGGAGCCGGAGGTGTTCGAGGTCTTTGCGGGCACCAAGGGCCCAGGCGGTGCGGACGAGGCGGCGGGTGTGTTCGGGGACGTCGAGTTGGGCGAGTTCGGCGATGAGGCGTATCGGCCGGTCGAGGGCTCCGGTCGCGGTTTCGGCGCCCTTGGTGGCGTACTTGGCGATGTACGCGGCGACCGCCCGATCGGTCAGTACCGTTCCGCCGTCCAACTCGGGCCCGCGAATGGGCCGTACGTCGAGCTGGCCTCCGAAGGCGAAGCGGTGGGCCCGGCCGTCGATCACCGGCCCTTTCACCTCCGCTTTGGCTGCGGCAGCACGGATCGCGTCGGTCAGCAGCTCGGTGGTGGCCCAGGCTGGTGGCGGGGTGTCGTCGCCTTCCGGGCCGTCAAGCCGGATGACAGCGTGGAAGTGGACGGCGCCGCGCTTTTGGTACTCGGCGACCTTGGCAAAGGACAGCCGGGTGTAGTCACGGAAGGCCCGCTGCGTGAGTCCGGCACGCTTGGCGACTTCCCGCCGCAGGTAGATCGAGAAGCGCCGCCACAGGGGCCCTGCGTGAGCGTTCCAGAGCACCGCCGCTTCATAGTCGTAGGTGTCCGGGACGAGCGGCGTACCAAGCGCGTCGTCCTCCTGGTCGTGGCGGACGCCGCAGCGGCACCGGCGGCGGACACCGGCGGGGCCGGTAAGCCGGTTGTGGACGGGGCCGAAGCTGGGCGCGGTGAAGGTGGCGAAGACGCGCGGGTGCGTGGCGACGTCTTCCGGGGTGCCTTTGCCGCCGCGTAGTCCGGCGGTGATCAGGTGGAAGGTGTCGCGCCGGTAGGTCTCGGCGCAGGCCGGGCACCGGGTGGTGCGGCGGTTGTTGCAGCGGACCAGCAGGTGCCCGGCGGGCAGCTCGGTGGAGTCCAGGTGTCGGAGGACGCGGCCGATTTCACCGGTGTCTTGGTTGAGGTGGTGTTCGGTGCGGTGGCCGTCGAGGCGGATCGGGTTGGTGCAGCCGCCGAGGCCGGAGAGCTGGCGGAGCAGGGCGGGCATGGTGCCGAGTGCTGCCAGGGTGCGGAGTTCGGGCAGCGGTGGCGGGGTGGTGCGGGTGATGATGGGTCTCCTCTTTCGGCTCTTGGGTCGGGAGGGGTCGGGCTGCCGGGGCGGCGGATGCTTGGCGGTATCGAGGCCGCCCCGGCAGTCGTGTTCGCGAGGGGTCAGCGGCGGCGCTGGCTGGCCAGGAGCGAGCGCATGACGACGGCGGCCACCGCGACGGAGACGGCCGTGACAGCGACAGCGGCCAGGAGCGCGGTCAGGACGATGCCGACCGTGACCACGGCGCCGACCGTTCCGGCGTTGAGGCCGCTCAGGGCCCCGGCCGGGCGAGTTGGAGCGGGCGCGGTGGTGTGCTGGCAGGTGCAGGCCGGGGCGTGACTGTGCTGGGCCGCCGGGACGGCGGTGGGCACGTGGACGATCGACGGCTTGGGGGCTTCGGGGTACTTCGGTCGGAACATTGCGATCTCCTCTCAGCTACTCGTCTAGTCGTGTTGTTCGTTGACGGAGTCGACGCCGGAGCGCGTACCGGACTCCACGGACGGCGCAATGGCGGTGTGGGCGAGCCAGAAGCCGAACAGCGCGATCACGACGGCGACCCACAGGCGGACGCCCATGAACTTGATCGCGATCCACGCGACGGCGCCGAGAACGAGGACCAGGGGCAGGCTGACGGTCACGTGCGATCTCCTTTCAGCGGATGGGGCAGCGGTGCGTACGGGCGGCCAACTCGGCGGCAGCGCGGGTGTCGTAGTCGGCGGAGAAGTCGCAACGGGGAGCGGTGCACACAGCGGTGTGTTTCACCCGGCCCCGCTGATCGTTGGCGGTGCCGACCCGGACCGGGCCGATACGGATGACGTTGCGGAAGCGGCGGAGCATGGTGGACTCCTGTCAGAGGCGGGAGGCGATGGCGTCAGCCAGCGGCGCGGGGACGCCGAGGCGGGCGCGCAGGGTCTCGGGGTCGATGGGCGATCCGGTACGGGCACGGTGGTCGTCGGCGAGCTTGCGCGCGTGGTTCACGAGCGCGGCCGGAACGTGCGGCGCGGGCCGTTTCGGCTCAGGCTCCGGATCGGCGGGTGGCCCCGCGTTTTCCGGCTCGGTCGAGACCGATACGACTTCGGCAAGTTCGGCCGGAGCCGACGCGGCCTCGGCCGCTGGTGCGGTGTGGGCAAGGAGAGTTCCGCCGAGGAAGGCGACGGCTGGCCATCCGGCGACGAGGATGCGCAGCCAGTCCGGTACGTCGGCCAGGTCGAGCAGCCCAGCAGTGGCGACGTTCGCCCCGAGCGACGCGGCCAGGGCGATGACGAACCAGCACCAGCCCGCCGCCTTGGACGAGCCCGACCGCAGCCGCTTCCAGGCCGCCACAAGCAACAGGTCGACGGACACCGGATAGGCCCACGCCTTCCACCCGTCCTGTCCGGCCGCCGAGGCCAGGTCATGCAGGTGGGCGAAGGACAGCGCGGCAGCGATGACCGCTTGCACCAGCACCGCGTCAACCCGCGCCAGATGAGCGCGCATGGGTAGGAGCTCCTTCCGGTCCGGTCAGCTGCCCGCCGTGAGTTCGTCGGCATGGGCGCGAGCAGCAGCGGCGACCTCAGCGGCCTGGGCGTCATCGGGCTGGGCAGCGGCGATGCGCTCCAACAGGTCCGCTTTGCGGTTCATCAACTCGGCGTTGCTCCCGTCCCCGCGTGTGCGGAAGTCGGCCAGGTCGGCCAGGAGCGCGGAGACCTCGGAGATGGTGGGACGGGACACAGGGACTCCCTCTCGGTTTCAGGCATGGCGGGGGTAGGGACACGGCGCGATGCGGTCGCGCCAGCCGTCAGACGGGGTGGATTACTCGGCAGCCGGAAGCGGCTTGAGCAGGGACGCCGGAGCGCTCACCGGTACGGCCGGCACGTCCGGCCGGAACGGCTCGAGCGTGGGCAGGTCCGGCACGAGGTGAACGGTCTCGCGGCACACTTCGGCTGCCTCAGCCAGCGACAGATACGGCGTACGGATACGGGACCAGCCGCCGGACGTATCACCGGCGACCGCGAGTCCGGGTCGTTCGGGGGCGATGGCGCAGGCCGCGCCGACCGCTTCGGGGGCGATGTCGCCGAGCGCCATTTTGGCGGAGGCTTCATCGTTCACACGGTGGCATATCCGCCCGGTCAACTGTGCCCGCAGCATCGTCGCGCCCTTGCCCAGCTCGGCGCCGAAGCGCTGCCCGCACACCTCCAGGTAGATGCCCGCTGCGCGGCCGAGTTGGGCGAGCCGGATGAGCTGGGTGACCATCTCGTCCCGTCGTTCCTCGTCCTTCCGCGTGGCGACCAGGAACAGCTCGGCCACCTCATCCACGAGCAGCACCACGGGCACCGGCCGCTCATCCTCCGGCAGCCCCCAGATGTCAGAGGTGATCTCCTCGTCCGGGGTGCTGGGCGCGATGCCTTGCCGGGCCTTGATCAGGTCGTATCGGTCCTCCATCATCCCGACCAACGCAGGCAGCAGCTCCGCTGCCTGCACAGGATCCGTCGCCAGGGCCGAGAGCCGTGGAGCGAACGGCGCCAGCTCGACACCCCGCTTGCAATCGATCCCGACCAGCGCGACCCGTTGCCGGGCGAGCCCGGCTATCAGATGCCGTAGGAACATCGACTTCCCCGACAACGTGGCGCCCAGGGTGAGCTGGTGCGGGATGGCCCGGTAGTCCCGGACGAACGGCGTCGCGTCCTCTCGCAGCGCCACCGGCACCTTGAGGAAGCCGCCACCGGTCTTGCGCGGCATCCGCACCTTTCGGAGCACATCGAAGCCGATCAGCCGCAGCTCAACCACGCCAGGCTTGATCTCCTCCACGTACGCGCCGTGAACGCCCCAGGCATGCCGCAGCCGCTCAGCCGAAGCGGCAACGTCCGCAGGTTCCTGCCCCGGCGCCAGCCGCAGCCGGACCCGCAGCCCGGTCGACGTCGGACGGATCAGCCCCCGACGCGGAGGCACCGGCCGCACCTCCCGATGCGTGAGCGCCTGCACCGCCCAGGCCCGCAGCCGCGACGGCGGAACGGTCAGCCCGCACGCGTCCATCACGGACCCGTACGACCCCAGCAGCCGGGCCGTAGAGATGGGCATCCCGATGGTCGACCAGTAGGCGGCCGGGTGCCGAGCCCGGAGGTAGGCGGCCCCGCCGACCATTCCGGCGACCGGACCACCCACCTCCATCAACGTCATCACGTCAGCCATCAGGCTCAGGCCCCCGCACCCACCGATATGGCGGCCGGGGCGATGGCCTCGGCCCGAAAGGCAACGCCATGCCGCTGCTGCCCGTTGAACACGGACTCCCAAGGCCGGGCGATCAGCCCGATCAGCGTGACCGGCGCCCCGAGCGCCAGCCCCTCCGTCACGCCGCTCTCCGGCACGGTGACCTGAAGCAGCGAGGACTCCCCGCCGTCGATGTAGACGACGCCGAGCCGCATCAGCGTCTCACCGCTCTGCGCGTCCTTAGCGATCTCGCCGGTCTGCCGGTCCTTCACCTTCGGCTCCGGCGCCTCGGTCAGCAGAACCGTGGCGCCAGAGGTCTCAACTCGGATGGAACGCAACTACTTCTCCTAATCTCGCATCCAACCCACCTACTTGTGTAGATGAGTTACGGCCTTCGAACCCGAACGAGCGGGAACGGAGACCACCATGCCACACAGCTCGCCCACTCGTCTATACGAGTATGCATCTTCGTGTGTACGAGTCAGAAGAAGCAGCCCGGGGCCACCACGCCCCGGCCATGCGTCAGTTGGCAGGAAGCTGGTAGGCGAGGACGTACGCGTCGGCGGCCATCACGGTGTCGCACACCTCCACCGCCCGCCCCTCAGAGTCGTAAGCAGTCCGAACGAGATGGATCACCGGCACCCCGGAAGCAAGCTGGAGCGTCCGCACCTCCTGCGGGGAGGGCATCCGGGCCCGGATCTCTTCATCGAAGTGGTCCAGGCGGTGCCCCATCTCCTCCAGGCGGGCATAGATTCCACCAGGACCAGGGTTCGGCTGCGCGATCGGAGTGTTCCGCGCAAGATCGAGCGGCAGATACGAGGTGGCGAACTCCACCGGCCGCCCATCCAGCAGATACCGCCGCCGCCGGGCCAGCACCTTACGAGGCGAACCGAGCCGGGCCGAGATGTCCGGCGACGGCCGCTCTTCCTTCACCTCGAGGTTGTCCACCTCCGGGCGGCTGCCAGCCGCTTCCGCCTCCACCGTGAAGGCGGCCTTCCCCTGATCCCGATGCCGCCGCGCGAAGCGATCGGAAGCCAGCCGCCGCACAGGTGGCCGGGGCCGAACGAAGACCCCCTTGCCATGTTCAGACACGGCCAGGCCCTCTTGCTGGAGCAGCGACAAAGCGTTGCGGACGGTCATCCGCGAGACACCGAAGTGATCGACCAGCTCAGTCTCGGAAGGCAGCTTGTCGCCCTCCCGGAAGCGGCCCTTGTCGATCGCTTCCCGCAGCGCGTCGGCGATCTGCCGGAACACCGCCCGGTCGCTCGTCGGGTCCAATACACCCAGAACGGAAGTCAGAGAAGGCATGTGCACATACTCCTTTAGGTATCTAGACGAGCGGCTGACCGGGATTGCTACGGTGGAGAGCCTAGCCAGCCGAGAGGGCCGAGGAACGTGAGCTATGAGCGCCCGCACTCCGTGAGCGTCGCCGGAGTCATCGTCGACGACGCGGGCCGTGCGCTGCTGATCAAGCGACGCGACAACGGTAAGTGGGAACCGCCCGGCGGTGTGCTCGAACGGGAGGAAACCATCGCCGACGCGCTTCAGCGCGAAGTCCTCGAAGAGACCGGTATCAAGATCGCGCTTCCCGCGACCCTCACCGGCGTCTACAAGAACATGACCGGCCTGATCGTCTCCATGGTCTTCCGTTGCGAGGCCATCGACGGCGCCCCGACCACCGGAGCGGAGACCCGCGCCCTGTGCTGGGCCACCCGCGACGAGGTCACCGAGCTCGCCGACGAGGCATACGCCATCCGCGTCCTGGACGCACTCGACAACACCAGCCCGCCGGCCATCCGCGCCCACGACGGCGTACGACTCATCTAGCACGCACCCACGACCCATAGCCCCTACCAGCACGAAGGAACTTGTATGGACGAGTATATGAGTGCTCCGCGAGTTTGGGGCCTGATGTGCCCAGGATCCCGAGAAGAAGTCACCCGCGCCCGCCGCTGGACCCGCGACATCCTCAGTAACCACCCCTGCGCGCACGACGCCGAATTGATCGTGAGCGAACTCGGAAGCAATGCCCTCACCCACACCGCCAGCGGCAGCCCCTATGGCACCTTCCAGCTCACGCTGTCGCTCTCCCCACGCACCGTCGCGATCTCCGTCACCGACGAGGGAGGCCACCCCGGAGAACCCAGCCGCACGGAAGCCGACCCGGACGACACCCACGGCCGCGGATTAACCATCGTCATGGCACTCGCCCGCCGCCTGGACATCACCGGCAGCCAGCACGGCCGCACCGTCACCGCCCAACTCGTAGCCCCCGAGCAGACAGGAGTCACCACATGCTGAGGCCCCTGCTACGCCCCGGCTACTGGTGCGAATGCTGGACACGCTCACCAGCCACAGGACCCCGCTCGGTCCTGCTCGCCTCCATCGAAACCAACAGCCCCAGCGAGGCCACCCGATGGATCCGCGTCACCGTGCGAACCATCGCCTCAGCACTCGACCGAGAAACAGCCCACAAGGCATGGGACTGGGTCACCTACGGCCACAAGGAAGCCGAAGACGCCCTCACCAACGGAGAAGCAGCCACGTTCGCCCTCACCCAGCAAGACACCCACATCGAATGGATCCTCCGGCCGGTCACCTTCCTCCCCCTGGCCCACCGCGAAGCCCAACGCCTTCCGGCATGCGCCGAACAGTTCACATGCCCCACCACACACAAGATCGCCCGACACCAGGCCAACAACTACTGAGTTACAACCTTCTCTACGGGTTCAAGGCGGCTCGCTCCGCTCCCCGCGCGCGGCCCGGCCCCCGGCCGGGCCTGCGCTCCTGTCTCCGCCCCGCTCCACCCCGGCCGCCGCCCGTGCCGCGCACACAGCAATCAGCCACCTGGCGTCAGAGAAGGGGTACGTCGTGGCTGGGGCGGTCGGCTCCACGGCTTTAGGCAGCCACTTTGGGGCGAGCCTCTAAGATCATGGCCCCAACGTCGTGCTTTAGCGGGCAGGTCCACAGACTGCCCGACGCGCCGAAAGCTTACGGGGCCATGATCACTCGCCCCAAAGCAGCTCCAGCCCAAAGCCGCTCCGCCGACCTAGGTGAGCCGCGTTGGTAGTGTCTGATCAACAGGCAGTGTCGAAGGCCCGGGGGCTACTTTGCGAACGACTGCGGTTACAACCTCTTTACTTGCAGCGCTTCTTGCTACATCAGCTTGCTCTGCAAGCGACAGCGCCGAAGGGCCGACACGCGACGCTTCCCCAAGACGAACGGCAGCCACCGAAGACGCAGCCCCCTCGACGCGTTCAATTGGGAAAACCGTCACCCTCAGTGACGATGAAGGTGATCCCTTGCAGATCACACTCACCGGTGTCGCCTACCGGGACGCTTTCGCCAAGGACAAGACGGTTGGTGCACAAGGCAAGTATGCCGTTGCCCTCGCCTTCACCATGAGGTCGAAGTCCGGCGGCTCACTCGGTGAACAAACGGACAACATGATCAAGTGGCAGGGGGATACGGCTCAGGCCGAAGAGTGGGACTACGCGAACGCCCCGTGGCAGGGATGCATCGATGACTACAGCGTCTTCGCCGACTTGGATTCAGGCAAGCCGTACAAAGCGATCACGGACGTAAACGCGCCCACGAAAGGCGGAACGTTGACCATCGAAGATCAATGGGGTGGAGTTGCCCGCTGGTCTCTGCCCAAGGTCGACACCGGAACGGGTACGGAACCAGCAACAAAGTTCACCACCAAGGACTGTCACTAAACCGAAGAGGGCCCTGGCTGCCGTAACGACGCAGCGAGATCAGGCAACGGCATTCACCGGCCTTCGGTCACACACCCTTTGGCGCTCGTCAGATCGTCTGCTACCACCGAGCTTGTACATCGACGCCACCAGTGGACGTCAGAGGAAGGCACGGTATGCCGACCGTAGTTCGAAGCGATGGGGCCGTCTGACGCCAGCCGTGACGCCAACGGCCGCGTACGGCGACGGCAGCAGCGGACGTCAGCGGACCGTGTAGCCAGGCGAAACCGGCACCGGCAGCGGCCTTACTCGGCCTGAAAAGCGGAAGGTCGCCGGTTCGACCCCGGCCCCAGCCACCGCAGCCCTGAACTGGGCAAAGCCCCCTCCCGGTCCGTCCGGAGGGGGCTTCTTCGTTGCGGTGGCCGCTGCGTCGCCGTGGCCCCGCCGCGTCGTGTGTCGATCAGACGTAGGCGCAGATGACGAAGACGCTGATGCCCACGTTGTCGGTGGTGGTCTGGCGGCCCAGGCCGATCCAGCCCCTGCCGTCGTCGGTGGGGAAGCTGCCGACGAGGATGGCGTCGTTGCCGCGGGCCTCGGCGCCGCCGCCGATGGCCTTCTTGCCCTCGGGGCAGTACACCGTGCGCCGCTGGAAGTTCGGGACGTTCTTGTTGGGCAGGGTGACCAGCTCGTATCCGGGCACCCCCTCGTCGGTCCGGGGGTCTTCACGGGAGACTGACGTCTCGGGGCGGTGGGAACCGGTCGTCCGGTCGTCGCCGTCCTGTGCTGCCCACGCCGCACCTGGCGTCAGAGCCATGGTCAGGGCGGCGGCAGCGATGACGAGCCTTCCACGCATGTGTGTCTACCTTCCGTCGTGGGCCCCTGGACGGGACCGACACCGTGAAGAGCGTGACCAGGCACAGCGGAACGCAAGACCGATAAGTACGAAAATCGCACGAATGAGGGAAGCGTGAGGAGCGTACGGATGCAGCACGTCTGAAGGGCGGCGGGTCGCCGGTTCCCGCCCGCGTCCCGGTGAGCGGAACGTCGCCATTCCCGCCACGAGAACCAGCGGCGAACATCCCGAACACAGCCGAGCCGCAGGTCTTGATCCCATCCGAAGCGGCCATTGGAGAGCCGATATGGCAGACGTGAAGGGCCGCCCGAGCGAAGTACGCAAGGCAGCGATCGCAAGTTTGTTCGGTAGCGCATTGGAGTGGTACGACTTCTTCCTCTATGGCACGGCCGCCGCGCTCGTGTTCAACACCCTGTTCTTCCCGACCTTCAATCCGCTGGTGGGGACGATCGCCGCCTTCGGTACCAACGCGGTGGGGTTCCTCGCCCGGCCGTTGGGCGGCGTCATCTTCGGGCACTTCGGGGACCGGATCGGCCGAAAGTCGATGCTGGTGACCACCCTGGTGATCATGGGCGTCGCGACCTGTCTGATCGGCGTGCTGCCCACCTACGCCACCGTCGGAGTCTGGGCGCCGGTGCTGCTGGTGACGCTGCGGGTCGTGCAGGGCATCGCGGTCGGCGGCGAGTGGGGCGGCGGGGTGCTGATCGTCAGCGAACACGCGCCGAGCCACCGCCGCGGCTTCTACTCGGCCTGGAGCCAGACCGGCGTGGGGCTCGGGTTCGTCCTCTCCGCAGCCGCCTACGCGCTGGCCCAGGAGGTGACCACCAAGGAGTCCTTCCTCGCCTGGGGATGGCGCATCCCGTTCGTGGTCGGCATCCTGCTCACCGCCGTCGGACTGCTGATCCGGCTCCGGATCATGGAGACGCCCGCGTTCCAGGAGAAGGACTCGGAGCCGAAGAAGTCCGCCCCGCCGCTTCTCGACGTCATCCGCACCCACCCCAAGTCCATCCTGATCGCCTTCGGCGCGCGGGTCGCCGAAACCGGTGCGAGTTACCTGTTCCTCACCTTCAGCCTCTCCTACGCGTCCGAGATCGGGGCGGGCAAGGGCGTGGTGCTGGCCGCGCTCGTGGTGGGGATGCTGTTCGAGTCGTTCGCGATGCCCATGTTCGGGGCGCTCTCCGACCGCCTCGGACGCCGACCGGTGTACATCGGGGGCGCGATCGCGGTGATCGTCTGGGCGTATCCGTTCTTCGCGCTGTTCGACTCGCGCAATCCGGTGCTGATCTTCGTGGCGATCTTCGTGGCGGTCGTGATCGGCCACGGGGCGATGATCGGCACCCAGCCGGCGTTCTTCACCGAACTCTTCGCCAGCCGGGTGGCCTACAGCGGGCTCGCCCTGGGGCATGAGCTCGCGTCGATGATCGTCGGCGGGTTCTCCCCCATCGTCGCCACCGCGCTGCTCGCCTGGTCGGGCGCGTCCTGGCCGATCGCACTGTTCCTCATCGGCATGGGCCTGGTCACCGTCTTCGCCGTGGCGGCCGCCCCCGAGACCAACCCGAACGTCCTCGGGGACGGCAAAGCCCGGCAGGAGGCCGAGGCGGAAGAGAAACCCAAGCCGTCCGATTCCTCGCGGATTCATTCCTGACCGGCCTCGCCCCGCCCCGCCCGCCGCCGGTGAGGTCGGCGCGGCCGGGGTGGGGCGACGGCTGGGCGGGGCGCGCCCGAAGTACGACGGTATCGGCCGTTCCGGCCGTACGCTGGGCTGATGACACGGCTGATCGTGGCGGGGGGAGGTGGCGGTGACGCCGTTGCCGCCGCGGTGATCGACCGGGCTCTGTACGGGCCCGGGACGGCCGACGACCGGGCGGTGGTCCTGACCTACGCCTGGGACCGGCTGCTCGTCGACCCCGTCCCCGGGCCCCGGGGAGCGGCCGACTTCACCGGTCTGCGGGCGCTCACGCCGAGCGTGTACACCGTGCCCAAGGACGCGCGGCCGGTGGCGCCGGCCGGGGCCACGCTGCCCCGGCTGGCCGCCGAGCTGCCGCACACCTTCGCGCTGCTCGACCCCCACCACGGGGTGGAGGGCATGGTCCGGCAGTTGGAAGAGCTGATCGAGCACCTGGCCCCGGCCTCGATCGACCTGCTGGACGTGGGCGGCGACATCCTCGCGCGAGGCGATGAGCCGACGCTGCGCAGCCCGCTCGGGGACGCGCTGTCGCTTGCCGCGTGCGCGCAGGTGACCGCGGAGATCCGGCTGCTGGTCGCCGGGCCGGGGCTGGACGGGGAGATCCCGGTGGAGGTGCTGCGCGAACGGCTGGGGCCGGTGGTCCATACGCTCACCGCCGAGGACGTCGCGCTCATCGGCCCCGTCATGGAGTGGCATCCGTCGGAGGCCACCGGCATGCTCACGGCCACGGCGCGGAGGGTGCGCGGGCTGTGCGAGGTACGGGACGCGGGGCTCACCATTCCCCTGACGGACGACGGGCCCGTGGTCCATCAGGCGGATCTCGACGCCGCGTTCCGCCGCAATGGGCTCGCCGGGGCCATCGCCGATACGACCGGTCTCGCCGAGGCCGAGCGGCACTGCCGGGACATCTGCGGATACTCGGAGATCGACTACGAGCGGGAGAAGGCCGCGCGGTTCGGGGCGGCGCCCGAGGGCCCGTTCCGGCCCAGGGCCGTACTGGCCGGGGTCGCCCGCTTCGCGGAGGAGGCCCGCGCCCGCGGGGTCAGCCACACCACCTTCCGCCGCCTCACCGAGGCCCTCGGCCTGAGCGGTGTCCAACGCGCGGATCTGCGGGCCCTGCTGATCGGGACTCAGCCGGAGCGGTACGACGCCCCGCTGTGGCGGCTGTGATCGCCCGGATGGGCTATAGTTGATCTCGCAACGCCGCCCCGACGGGGCGGGAGTTGATGCGTCGGTCGTCTAAGGAAAGATACTCGTCTCCAAACGAGGGATGTAGGTGCAAGGCCTGCTCGGCGCTCTTTAATGAAGTCCCTCCCCTGATCTGCGGGGGAGGGACTTTTTTGTGTGCCCGCACCCCACCGCACCGCCCCCACCGCACCGCCCCCGCCGCACCCCTCAGCACCGCGTCGGCGTCGCCCTCGGCGGCCGCCCGCCCGGGTGGCGGTGGCGCCAGGTCCAGAAGACCACGGCGGACACCACACACCAGCTCCCCAGCACCAGGAAGGGGAAGGGGTGCTGGTGGTGAGGGAAGTAGATCGCGGTGTGCTGGGCGTTGACCGAGGCGCCCGGCGGGAGCCAGCGGCCGATGGTGCCCAGGAGCGAGGGGAGCAAGGGCCAGGAGACGGCGCCGCCGGAGGACGGGTTGCCGAGGATCACCATCACGCCCCAGGTGGGCAGGAGCGCCCAGCGCCCGAAGAGGACGTTGAACATGGAGAACACCAGACCCGAGGTGAACATCGTCAACGCCAGGATCGCCCACGACTCCGCGAAGGGGAGCCGGAGCGCCTTCAGCCCCCAGTCGACGATCGCCGCGATCGAGAAGGCGCCGAGCACGGCGTACGCGACGTTGAAGCCGATCCGCTCGGCCGGGTTGAGCGCGGCGGCGTTGACGCTGAGCTGGACGGCGCCGAGGAAGCCGATGATCGTGGCGGCCAGGGAGATGTAGAAGACCGCGAGTCCGCGCGGATCGCCGGGCTGCAGCGGCTTCAGATCCCTGACCGTGACGGGCACCCCGGAGGCCCGGCCCACCTTGCCACCGGCCTGGCTGAGCACCTGGGCCACGGTCGCCCCCGCCGCGCTCGCGACATCCAGCTCAACGCCACGGTCGCGCGCCCGCAGGATCGCGAAGACCCGCTGCTCCTCCAGGGACCAGCGGGCCTTCGCATAGGTGGGGTAGGGGTGCAGCTTGAGGGACGCGTTCAGGGCCTTCTCCATCCCGGTGAGGAACTGGTTCCGCATGGTGGAGTCGTGATCGGCGGTCACGATGGCCGTGGGGATGTTCCGGGGGGTGGGATTGGCGAAGGCGAAGGTGTACGAGCCCGCGAAGAGCCCCGCGCCCGCGGAGATGAGCAGCACGATGACGGTCGCGGGGAAGAAGGAGGTGTGCTTGAAACGGGCCCATGGGGAGAGCCGGTCCGCCCCGCCCCTGCCCCTGCCCCCGCCCCTACCCTTGCCCGCGTCCGCCCCGGCCTTGCCCCTCCCCGCGTCGGGCGCGCCCCTGCCCTCGCTCGCGTCGCCCTTGCCCCCGCCCTTGCCCTCATTCGCGTCGCCCTTGCCCCCGCCCCTGCCCTCGCTCGCGTCGCCCCTGCCCCCGCCCTTGCCCTCATTCGCGTCGTCCCTGCCCCCGCCCGCGTCGCCCCCGCCCGCGCCTTCGCCGCTTTCGTCGTCCGCCATACGCCCACGCTAGAACGGACAATCCCGGCATACCGCGCGACGTGGCCCGGACAACACCCGGCGGAAATGGTTCGCCAGTCGTTTTGCCGAGGTGAGATCCTGGGGTCCGTATGTCCACCACGCCTGCCCCCGCCCTGCCCGCCCTTCTGGAGCGGCTGCCCGAGCTGATGCTGCGCGACCAGCAGCGGCTGGGACGCCGACTCGACGGTGCGCGCCGGATCCGTAAACCCGAGGCCCGAGCGGCCGTGCTCGGTGAGATCACCGAGGAGATCACGCGTGCCGAGCTGCGGGTCGCGGACCGCCGCGCCGCCGTGCCGGCCATCACCTATCCGGAAGAGCTGCCGGTCAGCCAGAAGAAGGACGCGATCCTCGAGGCCGTCCGGGATCACCAGGTGGTGATCGTCGCAGGTGAGACCGGCTCCGGGAAGACCACCCAGATTCCGAAGATCTGTCTGGAGCTGGGGCGCGGCGTCAAGGGACTTATTGGCCATACGCAGCCGCGCCGTATCGCCGCCCGCACCGTGGCCGAGCGCATCGCCGAGGAGCTGCGGTCGCCGCTGGGCGAGTCCGTCGGCTGGAAGGTCCGCTTCACCGATCAGGTGGGCCAGGACACCCACGTCAAGCTGATGACCGACGGCATCCTGCTCGCCGAGATCCAGACCGACCGCGAGCTGCGCCAGTACGACACGATCATCATCGACGAGGCCCATGAGCGCAGCCTCAACATCGACTTCCTGCTGGGCTATCTGGCCCAGCTGCTGCCCCGCCGCCCCGACCTCAAGGTCGTGATCACCTCCGCCACCATCGACCCGGAGCGCTTTTCCCGCCATTTCGGCGACGCGCCGATCGTCGAGGTCAGCGGGCGTACGTATCCGGTCGAGGTGCGCTACCGCCCGCTGCTCGAGGAGGGCGGCGAGGACAGCGACCGCGACCAGATCACCGCGATCTGCGACGCGGTCGACGAGCTCCAGGCCGAGGGGCCCGGCGACATCCTGGTCTTCCTCTCCGGTGAGCGGGAGATCCGCGACACCGCCGACGCGCTGAACAAGAAGAAGCTCCCGGTCACCGAGGTCCTTCCGCTGTACGCCCGGCTGTCGCACGCCGAGCAGCACCGCGTCTTCCAGAGACACACCGGCCGCCGGATCGTGCTGGCGACCAACGTCGCCGAGACCTCCCTGACCGTCCCCGGTATCCGCTATGTGATCGACCCTGGCGCCGCCCGGATCTCCCGCTACAGCCATCGCACCAAGGTCCAGCGGCTGCCCATCGAGCCGATCTCCCAGGCCAGCGCCAATCAGCGCAAGGGCCGCTGCGGCCGGACCAGCGACGGCATCTGCATCCGGCTGTACTCCGAGGACGACTTCCTCACCCGCCCGGAGTTCACCGACGCCGAGATCCTCCGGACCAATCTGGCCTCCGTCATCCTCCAGATGACCGCCGCCGGCCTCGGCGATATCGAGAAGTTCCCCTTCATCGACCCGCCGGACCGCCGCAACGTCAAGGACGGCGTCCAGCTCCTGGAGGAGCTGCACGCCCTGGACAGCAAGCAGAAGGACCCACGCAAGCGGCTCACCCAGGTCGGCCGGAAGCTGGCCCAGCTGCCGGTGGACCCGCGGCTGGCCCGGATGGTGCTGGAGGCGGATCGCAACGGCTGTGTCCGCGAGGTCATGGTGATCGCGGCGGCGCTGTCCATCCAGGACCCGCGCGAGCGCCCCTCGGACAAGCAGCAGCAGGCGGATCAGCAGCATGCCCGGTTCAAGGACGAGTCCAGCGACTTCCTGGCCTTCCTCAATCTGTGGAAGTACATCCGGGAGCGGCAGAAGGAGCTGTCCTCCTCCGCCTTCCGCCGGATGTGCCGCAGTGAGTTCCTCAACTACCTGCGCATACGCGAATGGCAGGACATCTACAGCCAGCTGCGCACGGTCGCCAAGACCATGGACATCCATATGTCCGAGCAGGACGCGGCGCCCGATCACGTCCATACGTCGTTGCTGGCGGGGCTGCTGTCCCATGTGGGTCTGAAGGACACCGACAAGAACGAGTATCTGGGCGCGCGCAGCGCCAAGTTCGCGGTGTTCCCCGGCTCGGCGCTGTTCAAGAAGCCGCCGCGCTGGGTGATGTCGGCGGAGCTGGTGGAGACGTCCCGGCTGTGGGCGCGGGTCAACGCGAAGATCGAGCCGGAGTGGATCGAGCCGCTCGCCCAGCACCTGGTCAAACGCACCTACAGCGAGCCGCACTGGGAGCAGAAGCAGGCCGCGGTGATGGCGTATGAGCGGGTCACGCTCTACGGGGTGCCGATCGTCGCCCAGCGGAAGGTCAACTACGGCCGGATCGACCCGGAGACCAGCCGCGATCTGTTCATCCGCAACGCCCTGGTGGAGGGCGACTGGCGCACCCACCACCAGTTCTTCCACGACAACCGCAAGTTGCTGGGCGAGGTCGAGGAGCTGGAGCACCGGGCCCGGCGCCGCGACATCCTCGTGGACGACGAGACGCTCTTCGACTTCTACGACCAGCGGATCCCCGAGCATGTGGTCTCCGGCGCCCATTTCGACTCCTGGTGGAAGCACAAGTGTCGCGAAGGAGGGGCCGCGCCGGAGCTTCTCAACTTCGAGAAGTCGATGCTCATCAACGAGCGGGCGCAGGACATCACCAAGGACGCCTATCCGGACTCCTGGCGCCAGGGGAAGCTCAAGTTCAAGGTGACCTATCAATTCGAGCCGGGTGCGGACGCGGACGGTGTGACCGTCCACATCCCGCTGCAGGTGCTCAACCAGGTCACCGCGGACGGTTTCGACTGGCAGATTCCGGGGCTGCGGGAGGATCTGGTCACCGAGCTGATCCGCTCGCTGCCCAAACCGGTGCGCCGTCACTACGTCCCGGCGCCGAACTATGCCAAGCGCTTCCTGGAAAGCGCTGTCCCCCTCCAGGAGCCGCTGACCGCGGCGCTGGGGCGCGAGCTCCAGCGGATGGTGGGCGTACGGATCGAGCCGGAGGACTGGGACCTGACGAAGGTCCCGGACCACCTCAAGGTCACCTTCCGGGTGGTGGACGAGCGGCGCCGCAAGCTGGCCGAGGACAAGGACCTGGAGGCACTGCGGCAGCGGCTCCGGCCGAAGACGCGGGCCGCGATCTCCAAGGCGTTCGAGTCCTCCAAGGAGGGCGTGGGGATCGAGCAGCGCGGCGGGCTGACCCGGTGGACGGTCGGGACGCTGCCGCGCACCTTCGAGACGCGCCGCGGCGGCCAGCCGGTCAAGGCGTATCCGGCGCTCGTCGACGAGGGCGCCTCGGTGGCCGTACGGCTCTTCGACACGGAGGCCGAGCAGCAGGAGGCGATGTGGCGGGGGACGCGCCGGCTGATCCTGCTCCAGCTGCCGTCCAGCCCCGCCAAGTTCGTCCAGGGCAAGCTCTCCAACCAGGCCAAGCTGGCGCTCTCCAGCAGCCCGCACGGCGGTGTGCAGGCGCTCTTCGAGGACTGCGTGGCCGCGGCGGCCGACCGGCTGATCGCGGCCCGTGGCGGCCCGGCCTGGGACGAGGAGTCGTTCCGCAAGCTCTTCGACGCGGTGCGCAGCGACATCACGGACGCCACGCTGGACACCGTGCGCAAGGTCCAGGAGGTGCTGGCGGCCTGGCAGTCGTGCGAGCGGCGGCTCAAGGACACCAGGAGCCCGGTGCTGCTGCCGTCCCTCACGGACATCAGGGAGCAGCTCTCGGAGCTCATCACACCGGGCTTCGTGACCGCGCACGGCGTGCGGCGGCTTCCGGACCTCATGCGCTATCTGGTGGCCGTGGACCGGCGGCTGCAGCAGCTTCCGGGCAACGCCGACCGGGACCGCGCCCGGATGGCGAAGGTGCGGGAGATGCGGGACGAGTACGCCTGGCTGCTGGAGCAGTTCCCGCCGGGGCGCCCGGTGCCCCAGGAGGCGCTGGAGATCCGCTGGATGATCGAGGAGTTGCGGGTCAGCTACTTCGCGCACGCCCTCGGCACGGCCTATCCGGTGTCCGACAAGCGCATCGTGAAGGCGATCGACGCGGCGGCGCCGTAAGGGTGTGCCAGGGGCTCCGGCGGCCCGCCGGAGCCCCGCCGGGCGCGAGTTCGACCGCACCCCCTGACCTGCTGTAGAGTCTGCATCGCAGCGCACACCAGCGCGGCGCAGGGCGACGAAGTCGCAGGCGTCACTGTTGGTCCTGTGGAGCAGTTTGGAGTGCTCGCCACCCTGTCAAGGTGGAGGCCGCGGGTTCAAATCCCGTCAGGACCGCTTACCCGGAAGGCCCGGATCCGTATACGGATCCGGGCCTTTGGCGTCTTGACGGCACACCACACCCAGAGGTACCCAAGCTAAAAGGCGCGGGGGCGCGCGGGAGGTGCGGCGTATGACGACGTCCGCGAGGCATGAGACCAGGGCGCTGCTGCGCGCCCATCTGGCGGCTGCCGCGGGCTACCGCCACTTCACCCGGCACTGCCCGATCTGCCATCGCCTGCTGCGGCTGGCGATGGAGCCCTCGGCGGCCGACGAGGCGGGTGACAGGGCTGGCGACGGGGCCGGCAACGGAGTTGGGGACGAGGCCGACGACGGGGCCGGCCACCAGGCGACGGCCGCCGCTCCACCGCCAACTCGGTAAGCCCTTACCGCAGTTGCCCTTTAGCGCAACCAGCGGGCACAGGGCAACGGCTGGACAGTGTGACGGGAGTCACCGAATGAGTTTCCGGAGTGAGGGAACTTACACCCCTCTCACCATGGGTCAATTTAATATGTGCAATTGCACCGTCTGTCCGTGCCTCCCCAACGCCCCCCGAACACCCCACGGGGGACTCGCCGTGAGCCTCCGGGAGACACCGCGGGACACCCCCGGGCAAGCCGAACTATTGCCTCTCCAGGGCCACTTGCGACTCCTCTGGAGGCACCCTCCGGAAGGCCGTTCCCGGGCATAAAAAGATCGCGCCGGACCCGGCGGAGTCCAGCGCGATCAACGACGCACCCATGTCGAGCGGTGGCGGGCCTGTTGGGGCAGGCACCCGTCGTGTGGAGCTATACAGGCGAAAACCGGGCTGGGGGGCCCGGAAATGCCCGGTTATGCGGTTGTTCAGGCCTCGCTGCGCTGCTGCGGGATGCCCGCAAGAAGTGCACGGACCTCCGCTTCGCGGTAGCGCCGATGCCCTCCGAGCGTGCGGATGGACGTGAGTTTGCCTGCCTTCGCCCAGCGAGTGACCGTCTTCGGGTCCACGCGGAACATCGTGGCAACCTCAGCCGGGGTCAGCAGCGGCTCGGCATCAGGGGTGCGAGCGGTCATGAGCGGCCTCCTCGGGAGAACCGAACCATCACGGTTCTTTCCTCTAAATTCTGCACCTTGACCCGCGTTGCCCGAAATGGCGGACGCGGGCCGAGTCGGTTATAGGACGAACGGCTTGTCCTCGGCACTACAACTACACCATCTGTCCAGCCCCGTCGGCCAAACCGATGGAATTGCCCTCTCAGGTGTCCAACCTCAACGGAAGCCGATGGACCATGCCATAGCGGACAGTCACACGGCCGTGACGATCAGTCACAACAGGATCAGGGGTAGCCAGATCCATCAAGGAGTGCAATACCGATGAATCCGCCCATAGTTGGGCGGAAGGAATCCCTCCCGGACTCCTTGTCCTATTTTGACACGAGGATGGGCGATTACCGCAAGGCCCGAAGTCAGTGCTTTAGGTCACGATTGAGGCAATGGCCCGGATCGGGACCTACGTCCCCGTCTGTTCCGGTCGATCGTCAACCGGCCGCCCGGCGCCGCTCCGGCCGGGCTCAGCTCGCGTTCTGCCGCCCGCGGATCACGCTCCAGCGGTCGGTCAGCCGCTCGTACGCGCTGCCCGCCCGCTCCCCGTCCCCGTCGCGCAGCGCCGCGAGGCCCTCCGCCACATCCGCGGCCGAGTGGTCCTCCTCCAGCCGCCCGGCGGGCAGCGTGTGCACCAGCCCGCCGTAGTCCAGCTCGACCAGCGACCGAGGGTGGAACTCCTCGAGCCACCGGCCGACGTCCACCAGCCCGTCGATCAGCGGCCCCTCGCCGAGGGACTCCTTGAGCACCTTAAGGCCACGCGCAACCCGGCGCCTGGCCTGGACCATCGGAGTGCGGTAACGGAGGATGAGGCCGTCGTCACCCTTGGTGAATTCGCGCTCCTCGTCCCCGAAGAGCACGAACCAGCGGACCGGCACATGCCAGGTGGCCGAGCGGATCCACGGCCGGGCGTCCGGGTTGCGCTCCAGCCACCGCTCGAAGTCCGCCACCGCCTGCCGGCGCACCACCGGGGGCAGCGCCGCGTCCAGGAGGAGCCCGGGAAGGCGCTCCGGCAGCTCTTCCAGGGCCAGCCAGCCCCTCAGCCGCGTACGCCACGGACAGACGCATGTGACGCCGTCCACGAGCGCCACGAAGGCGTCCGCGCTCTCGTGCACCGGAACCGCCACCGGCGGGACCGGCAGGAGGTCCGCGAGCGAGCGGCGCAGCTCGTCCTGCGCACCCGGCAGGTCGTCGCGCTTGGCATACCGCGCCCAGTGCGATCGCTCCGGCTCCGGAAACGCTGCCAGTGGCTCATAGACCCGGAGATACGCCGCGTACGGGACAATCACCGAAGACGCCAAGGTCACACGCGCTCCCTCAAGGCTGAGACCACCGCCAGGGGCTCCCTTACCCCCACCTGACGGCATCGTCCCATGCCCGGTATCCGGACTCGTCGGGGACATGGCCGATCCCCTGGGGCCCCAGGGCTTACGCTCTTGCCCACGGCCCTCCCCACCAGCCAGGAGGGCGTCTACCCCGACCTATGGGAGTCACCACCGTGACCGACGTACGTCACACCGTCAGTGCCGACGGTCCGACGGAGAGTCGCGTGCCGAACCCTCTCTCACCGCTTGCGACGCTGTTCCGGTCCGATCTCGGCGGGCATGAGCAGGTCCTGCTCTGCCAGGACCGCGAGAGCGGTCTCAAGGCCGTCATCGCCCTTCACTCGACCGCCCTGGGCCCGGCCCTCGGCGGCACCCGCTTCCACGCCTACACCTCCGAGGAGAACCCCGAAGAAGCGGCGCTCCTCGACGCCCTCAACCTCGCCCGCGGCATGTCCTACAAGAACGCGCTCGCCGGGCTCGACCACGGTGGCGGCAAGGCCGTGATCCTCGGCGATCCCGAAGAGATCAAGACCGAAAAGCTGCTGCTCGCCTACGGCCGCTTCGTGGCCTCTCTGGGCGGCCGCTACGTCACCGCCTGCGATGTGGGCACCTATGTGTCCGACATGGACGTCGTCGCCCGCGAGTGCCCCTGGACCACCGGCCGCTCCCCCGAGAACGGCGGCGCCGGCGACTCCTCGGTGCTGACCGCCTTCGGTGTCTTCCAGGGGATGCGGGCGAGCGCCCAGGCGTCCTGGGGCGCGCCCACGCTGCGCGGCCGCCGGGTCGGCATCGCGGGGGTCGGCAAGGTGGGCCACCACCTGGTCGAACATCTGCTGGAGGACGGCGCCGAGGTCGTGGTCACGGATGTGCGCGGTGAGTCGGTGGACCGCGTGCTGGCCCGCCACCCCCGGGTGCAGGCGGTCCGGGACACCGAGGCGCTGATCCGCGCCGACCTGGACGTCTACGCCCCGTGCGCGCTCGGTGGCGCCCTGGACGACGCCACGGTGCCCGTCCTGACCGCGAAGGTGGTGTGCGGCGCGGCGAACAACCAGCTGGCCCACCCGGGGGTCGAGAAGGACCTGGCCGGCCGCGGGATCCTCTACGCGCCGGACTACGTGGTGAACGCCGGTGGTGTCATCCAGGTGGCGGATGAGCTGCACGGGTTCGACTTCGATCGGGCCAAGGCGAAGGCGACAAAGATCTTCGACACGACTTTGGCCATATTCGATCGTGCACAGACCGACGGAATCCCGCCCGCCGCGGCCGCCGACCGGCTGGCCGAGCACCGGATGGCGGAGGGCCACGGCGCCTGAGCCGTGGCCCACAGGCGCCTGAGAGCGTCTGGGCGCAGCCGTGGGCAGGCCGTGCGGGATCTTGCCGGAGGCCGCCGGAGGGGCGACATGGGAGCCCCCTGGGAGCCATCGGCGAGACATCCCTCACGGCCTGTCGGCGGGTCGGCCCGCAAGACAGGTTAAAATCGCAGCTGACCAGCGAGGAACGGGCTCCTCGCGGGTTCTGCCTCGTGGCACGTCGTGTGGGCGACGTACCGTATGGCCACAGAAGCAGGTACCGTTGAAGCCCTACGGACCGGTCTCTCTTATGAGAGTCCGCTCCGATTTATGAACGTGAACGCGTGTCAAGACTCTGGGGCCGTCGAGCCCCGTCGTTGAGGGGGTCGAGCCATGGGGCGCGGCCGGGCCAAGGCCAAGCAGACGAAGGTCGCCCGCCAGCTGAAGTACAACAGCGGTGGGACGGATCTCTCACGCCTGGCCGAGGAGCTGGGCGCATCGACACCGAGCCAGCCGCCGAATGGCGAGCAGTTCGAGGACGATGAGCTGGACGACGACCCGTACGCACAGTACGCGGATCTGTACAACGACGATGAGGACGAGGACGACGACCAGTCCGATCCGTCCCCGCAGCGTCGCCGCGCCTGAACCACCCGTTCCAGGCGCTCGGCTTATCGCCGCACACCTCCACCGGTCCGGGGCACCCGCCTCGGACCGGCTTCTGTGCTGTCCGCGCACCCGGCGCGGTCCGCTCAGTCCGCATGGTCATCAGCTCGCATGGTCACCGGTCAGCGTCACCGCTTCCGGGGCCGTGCGCTCGGTGACCTCTCCGCTGACCCAGGCGTCGACACCGCGGTCGGCGAGCGTGGTGAGCGCCACATCGACGGAGTCGGCCGGGACGATCGCCATCATGCCGACGCCCATGTTGAGGGTCTTCTCCAGCTCAAGACGCTCGACCGATCCGGCCTGACCGACCAGCTCGAAGATCGCCCCGGGGGTCCAGGTCGAGCGGTCCACGACCGCGCGCAGCCCCTCGGGGATGACCCGCGCGAGGTTGTTGGCGAGCCCGCCGCCGGTGATGTGCGAGAAAGCGTGCACCTCGGTGGTGCGGGTGAGGGCCAGACAGTCCAGCGAGTAGATCCGCGTGGGCTCCAGCAGCTCCTCCCCCAGCGTCCGGCCGAGCTCCGGCACCTCGCGGTCCAGCGCCCAGCCGGCCCGGTCGAAGAGCACATGGCGGACGAGTGAGTACCCGTTCGAGTGAAGTCCGGACGAAGCCATGGCGATCACCGCATCCCCCGTACGGATGCGATCGGCGCCCAGCACCCGATCGGCCTCGACCACGCCCGTACCGGCCCCGGCGACATCGAAGTCATCGGCGCCCAGCAGCCCCGGGTGCTCGGCGGTCTCGCCACCCACCAGGGCGCAGCCGGCGAGGGTGCAGCCCTCGGCGATGCCCTTGACGATGGCGGCGACGCGCTCCGGGTAGACCTTGCCGACGCAGATGTAGTCGGTCATGAAGAGCGGCTCGGCACCGCAGACCACCAGGTCGTCCACGACCATGCCGACCAGGTCGCGGCCGATGGTGTCGTACACGCCCATCCGCCGGGCGATGTCCACCTTGGTGCCGACCCCGTCGGTGGCGGAGGCGAGCAGCGGACGCTGGTAGCGGGCCAGGGCGGAGGCGTCGAAGAGCCCGGCGAAACCGCCGAGGCCGCCCACGACCTCGGGCCTGCTCGCCTTCTTGACCCACTCCTTCATCAGCTCGACGGCGCGGTCGCCCGCCTCGATGTCGACGCCCGCGGCGGCGTAGGTGGACCCGGACTCAGGCATGACGTAGAGATCTTTCGTATCGGGGATGACAGGCGTGCGCTCAGGGACGGCGCAGGGCGTCGGCACCGCCGACACCAGCGGTCAGCGTCGTCACGCCGTCGGCGTCGGCGCTGTTCGGGGCCTGTGTTTCGGACTCCAGGAGGTGCTTGCCCAGCAGCCCCGGATCCGGCAGCTCCATCGGGTACTCACCGTCGAAGCAGGCGCGGCACAGATTCGGCTTGGCGATCGTGGTCGCCTCGATCATGCCGTCGGTGGAGATGTACGCCAGCGAGTCGGCGCCCAGCGACTTGCCGATCTCCTCGACCGAGAGGCCGTTGGCGATCAGCTCGGCGCGGGTGGCGAAATCTATGCCGAAGAAGCACGGCCACTTGATCGGCGGGGAGGAGATCCGGATGTGGACCTCGGCGGCGCCGGCCTCGCGGAGCATCCGCACCAGGGCGCGCTGGGTGTTGCCGCGGACGATCGAGTCGTCGACGACCACCAGGCGCTTGCCCCGGATGACCTCCTTGAGGGGGTTCAGCTTGAGCCGGATGCCGAGCTGGCGGATGGTCTGCGAGGGCTGGATGAAGGTCCGGCCCACATAGCTGTTCTTGACCAGGCCGGAGCCGTACGGAATCCCGCTGGCCTCGGCGTAGCCGACGGCGGCGGGGGTGCCGGACTCGGGCGTCGCTATGACCAGGTCGGCGTCGGCCGGGGCCTCCTTGGCCAGCCGGCGGCCCATCTCGACCCGGGAGAGGTACACATTCCGGCCCGCGATGTCGGTGTCGGGGCGGGCGAGGTACACGTACTCGAAGACACAGCCCTTGGGGCGGGCCTCGGCGAAGGTGGTGGAGCGCAGCCCGTTCTCGTCGATGGCGACCATCTCGCCGGGCTCGATCTCCCGGATGAAGGACGCGCCCACGATGTCCAGGGCGGCGGTCTCGGACGCCACCACCCAGCCGCGCTCGAGGCGGCCGAGGACCAGCGGGCGGATGCCCTGGGGGTCGCGCGCCGCGTACAGCGTGTGCTCGTCCATGTAGACGAGGCTGAAAGCACCCTTGACCTTGGGCAGGACGATGGGGGCCGCCTGCTCGACGGTCAGCGGCTTGCCGTCGTCGTCCACCTGGCCCGCGAGCAGGGCGGTGACCAGGTCGGTGTCATTGGTCGCCGCGACCTGGGTGGCCCGGCCGCCGTCCCGGGGCAGGGCCGCGACCAGCTCCGCCAGCTCGGCGGTGTTGACCAGGTTCCCGTTGTGGCCGAGCGCGATCGAGCCGTGGGCGGTGGCCCGGAAGGTCGGCTGCGCGTTCTCCCACACCGAGGCTCCGGTGGTGGAGTAGCGGGCGTGACCGACCGCGATATGGCCCGTGAGAGAGCCGAGGGAGGTCTCGTCGAAGACCTGGGAAACCAGGCCCATGTCCTTGAAGACGAGGATCTGGGAGCCGTTGCTCACCGCGATGCCCGCGGACTCCTGTCCACGGTGCTGCAGTGCGTACAGCCCGAAATAGGTGAGTTTGGCGACCTCTTCACCCGGTGCCCAGACTCCGAAGACGCCGCAAGCGTCCTGGGGGCCCTTCTCACCGGGGAGCAGGTCGTGGCTGAGTCGTCCGTCACCACGTGGCACATCATCGAGTCTAGGCCAGTTCAGCGGTGCCTCCGAACGAGGGACCCGTCAGGGGGGCGTAAGTCACATTCCCCGCACCGCTCCGGGCCCCCGGAACCCGTGTCCGACCTGCGATGGCCAGGCGCTGAATTCCGTGGCCGAGGCAAGGATCACATCTCGCGCCCCCGAAAAGGATCACACCGTGTGCGCTCGGCCGACCACGGGGAGGTACGCGGAGAGGTCGGCGCGGTCGCCGCTCGCGGTCAGCGGCGCCGACTCCAGGGCTTCGGCCCAGGTCAGGCGGTCCGTGGCGAGGCGAATCCAGGTCAGCGGGTCGGTCTCGACGACGTTCGGCGGGGTGCCGCGGGTGTGCCGGGGGCCCTCGACGCACTGGACCACGGCGAACGGCGGGATCCGGAGCTCGACCGAGCCGCCGGGCGCCTTCGCCGCGAGGGCGTCGGCGAGCACCCGGACCGCGGTGGCCAGCGCCTGCCGGTCGTGCCGTACGGGCACGCCGGTGGCGGCCGTCAGGTCGTCGGCGTGGACCACGAGCTCCACACAGCGGGTGACCAGGTAGTCCTCCAGCCGCATCGCGCCGACGCGGGTGGCCAGCAGCCGGTCACCGGGCGCGACGGAGGCCGTCTCCGCGAACCGCGCCTCGGCGCGCTCCAGCAGCTCGCCCAGATCCTCGCCCGCCGCCAGGGTCTCCTCGTCGACCGGACCAGCGTGCGCGGCGAGCGCCGCGGCCCAGCCCGTGACGGTGACCTCCCGTGCGGGCGGCGCGGGCCGCTCCAGGAGCCGCACGACGGAGGTCACGGCCATCGCCAGATGCGCGACCAGCTCCCGGACCGTCCAGCCGCCGAGCCGGGTGGGGGCGTCCAGGCCCGTCGCGTCCAGCTCCTCGGCCGCCTTCCGCACCAGCCTCAGCTGCGCGATCACCGCGGTCCGGGTCTTGGCGGGGTCATAGCTGCGGGCACGGGCACGGGGCGGCATGGCGGAGAGCTTACGACCTCGGGGGAGGTCGTCAGAGGAGGCCCCGGACAGCGGCAGGATGGAAGGAGGAAGGGTTTTCCATCGGCATGGAAGGTGTGAGATGCCATGGGCGAACACCCCGATCGCACCTTGGTGCGCCGCGCCTGCACGGCCTTCTCCCAGGGCGATCTGGACACGGTATCGACGCTGATGACGGCGGACGCCGTCCATCATCTGCCCGGTGACAACGCGATGTCGGGCCACCACAAGGGCCGGGACGCCTGCATGGACCTGTACCGCTCGATGTACGAGGAGTCCGGCGGCACGATGCGGGTCGACGTGGAGAGGGTGATGTGCGACGGGCGCGGACACACGATGTCCGTCCACCATCTGCGCGCCGAGCGCGGCAACCGTGGCCTGGACATGAGGACCGGAAATTTCTTCACCGTCGTCGGCGGGAAGATCACCGACATCGACCAATGCGTCGAGGACATCGACGCATGGGACGCGTTCTGGGGCCCGTGAACCCCGTCTGGAACCCATGAACCCCGGCGCGCCAGGCCCGAAGGGACGTACGGCCCGCTCCCTGCCGTCAGGGAGCGGGCCGTACGTCACAAAGGACGCGGGTCCTCAGGCCAGCAGGCCCGGGATCGTCGCCTCGTACGGCTCCCTCAGCTCGGCCAGCGGGATGGAGAACTGCCCCTGGACGTCGATCGCGTCGCCGTCGATCACACCGATACGGGCCGCCGGAAGCCCCCGCGCCCCGCACATGTCCTTGAAGCGGACCTCCTCGCTGCGCGGTACGGCGACGACCGCCCGGCCCGCGGACTCGGAGAACAGCAGGACGAACGGGTCCAGACCGTCGGGAACGACGATCCGGGCGCCCTTGCCGCCGCGCAGACACGACTCGGTGAGCGCCTGGATCAGACCGCCGTCGGACAGGTCGTGGGCGGCGTCCACCATGCCGTCGCGCGAGGCCGAGATCAGGATCTCGGCGAGCAGCCGCTCCCGCTCCAGGTCCACCTTCGGCGGGAGCCCGCCCAGGTGGTCGTGGATCACCTGGGACCAGGCCGAGCCGCCCAGCTCCGCCTCCGTGTCGCCCAGCAGATAGAGGAGCTGGCCCTCCTCCGCGAAGGCGATCGGGGTGCGGCGGGCCACATCGTCGATCACGCCGAGGACGGCGACGACCGGCGTCGGGTGGATGGCCACCTCGCCGGTCTGGTTGTAGAGCGACACATTGCCGCCGGTGACCGGGGTGCCCAGGGTCAGGCAGCCGTCGGCGAGACCGCGGGTGGCCTCGGCGAACTGCCACATGACCGCGGGGTCCTCCGGCGAGCCGAAGTTGAGGCAGTTGGAGATGGCGAGCGGCGTGGCGCCGGACGCGGCCACATTGCGGTACGACTCGGCGAGCGCGAGCTGCGCCCCCGCGTACGGGTCCAGCTTGGCGTAGCGGCCGTTGCCGTCCGTGGCGACGGCCACGCCCAGGCCCGTCTCCTCGTCCACGCGGACCATGCCGGAGTCCTCGGGCTGGGCGAGGACCGTATTGCCCTGGACGAAGCGGTCGTACTGATCGGTGATCCAGGACTTGGATGCCTGGTTCGGCGACGCGACCACCTTGAGGACCTGCTCGCGCAGCTCTTCGGCGGTGGCCGGGCGCGGCAGCTTGCCCGCGTCGTCGGCCTGGAGCGCGTCCTGCCACTCGGGGCGGGCGAAGGGGCGCTCGTAGACCGGGCCCTCATGGGCGACGGTGCGCGGCGGCACGTCCACGATCTGCTCGCCGTGCCAGAAGATCTCCAGCCGCTCGCCGTCGGTGACCTCACCGATGACGGTGGCGATGACGTCCCACTTCTCGCAGATCTCCAGGAAGCGGTCGACCTTCTCGGGCTTCACGATCGCGCACATGCGCTCCTGCGACTCGCTCATCAGGATCTCCTCGGGGGAGAGCGAGGAGTCGCGCAGCGGCACGGTGTCCAGCTCGACCCGCATCCCGCCGGAGCCGGCGCTGGCGAGCTCGCTGGTGGCGCAGGACAGGCCCGCGCCGCCGAGGTCCTGAATGCCCTCGACCAGGTCCTCCTTGAAGACCTCCAGGGTGCACTCGATGAGCAGCTTCTCCTGGAAGGGGTCGCCGACCTGGACGGCGGGGCGCTTGGTGGGCTTTCCCGTGCCGGAGGCACTGTCGCCCGCAGCGTCGAAGGTCTCGGAGGCCAGCACGGAGACGCCGCCGATGCCGTCGCCGCCGGTGCGGGCGCCGTAGAGGATCACCTTGTTGCCGGCGCCGGACGCCTTGGCGAGGTGGATGTCCTCATGCTTCATCACGCCCACGCAGAGCGCGTTGACCAGCGGGTTGCCCTGGTAGCAGGGGTCGAAGACGACCTCGCCGCCGATATTGGGCAGGCCCAGGCAGTTGCCGTAGCCGCCGATGCCCGCGACCACACCGGGCAGCACCCGCTTGGTGTCGGGGTGGTCGGCGGCGCCGAAGCGCAGGGGGTCCATCACGGCCACCGGGCGGGCGCCCATGGCGAGGATGTCGCGGACGATGCCGCCGACGCCGGTGGCCGCGCCCTGGTAGGGCTCGATGTACGAGGGGTGGTTGTGCGACTCGACCTTGAAGGTGACCGCGTAGCCCTGGCCGACGTCGACCACACCCGCGTTCTCGCCGATGCCGACGAGCAGGGCGTCGCTCTGGGGGGCCTTCTCACCGAACTGCCGCAGATGGACCTTGCTCGACTTGTACGAGCAGTGCTCGGACCACATGACGGAGTACATCGCGAGCTCGGCGCCGGTGGGGCGGCGGCCCAGGATGGCGCGGATGCGCTCGTACTCGTCCTGCTTCAGACCGAGCTCGGCCCAGGGCTGCCCGTCGTCCGGGGTCTGCGCCGCGTGCTTGGTGGTGTCCAGGGTCATGCGCTGACCAGCCTCTTGAGGATCGAGGTGAAGAATCCGAGACCGTCGGTGCGACCGGTGCCGATCAGCGGTTCGACGGCGTGCTCGGGGTGGGGCATGAGGCCGACGACATTGCCCGCCGCATTGGAGATTCCGGCGATGTCGCGGAGCGAGCCGTTGGGGTTGAGCTCCTCATAGCGGAAGACGACGCGTCCCTCCGCCTCGAGTTCATCGAGGACGCGCTCATCGGCGACATAGCGTCCGTCGATGTTCTTCAGCGGGATGTTGATCTCCTGACCCTGCTCGTATGAGCGCGTCCAGGCGGTCTCCGCGTTTTCCACTCGCAACTTCTGATCGCGGCAGATGAAGTGCAGATGGTTGTTCCGCAGCATCGCACCGGGGAGGAGATGGGTCTCGGTGAGAACCTGGAAGCCATTGCAGATGCCAAGCACCGGCATACCGGCCTTCGCCTGGTCGATCACCGACTCCATTACCGGAGAGAACCGGGAGATCGCTCCGGCCCGCAGATAGTCGCCATAGGAGAAGCCGCCCGGCAGGATCACCGCGTCGACCTGCTTGAGGTCCTTGTCACGGTGCCACAGCGGTACGGCTTCGAGGCCGGCGGTGCGCACCGCGCGCTGGGTGTCGCGGTCGTCGAGCGTGCCGGGGAAAGTGATGACTCCGATGCGTGCGGTCACGATTCGGCCTTCACGGCGCTGGCGTCGGCACCTTCGCCGACCTCGACCTTCACGGAAAAGTCCTCGATCACGGTGTTCGCCAGGAAGGTCTCGGCGATCTCATGGATACGGGCGAGGGCGGCATCGTCGACCGGGCCCTCCACCTCGAGTTCAAAGCGCTTGCCCTGACGGACATCGGCGATCCCCTCGAAACCGAGGCGGGGCAGTGCTCGCTGCACCGCCTGGCCCTGGGGGTCGAGGATCTCCGGCTTGAGCATGACGTCGACTACGACGCGTGCCACTGGCACTCCCGGTGGTGTGGTGCTGGTGCGTAAGGCGGTGGCCCAAGCCTACCCCGGCGAAAATTCTACGCGAGTAGATATGCAAGGGTTCGGTCACGTTTAAGCATCGTCGGTGGCAACTGACGGGGAAAGGTCGGGGAAAAACGTATGGTCCCGATCGCGGCGTGACACGCGGATGGAATTACCGGGGTTCACAATGCAATGCCAGTCGCTGTACAAATGAAAAAGCATTGTTGGACACAACTGGACAGCTGACATCTTTGCACGTCAACGCATCGATGCAGCCCGAAAGGACCGATATCCGTGGCGCAGCGCGTAGTAGTCACGCTCTCCGACGACCTCGAGGGCGGCCAAGCGGAAGAGACGGTCACGTTCGGACTCGACGGCAAGTTGTACGAGATCGACCTCAACTCTGCCAATGCGTCGAAACTGCGCGACGCGCTCGCGCCGTACGTGGAGGCCGGCCGTAAGCGGGCCCGCTCGGGCAAGACGTACCGCCGCACCGATGTCGCCCCGGACCCGGCCGCGGTGCGCGCCTGGGCCAGGTCGCACGGCATGGAGGTGCCTCCGCGTGGCCGGATCCCCAAGAAGGTCTACGAAGCCTTCAACGAGTCGGCCTGACTGACCCGTTCAGCCGAGTTGCACACCACCCCGGGTGATCCGCTAAAGTCTGGAGCACGCCGAGGGGCGAGGCCGAAAGGCCGAAACCCCGAGGAAGACACCATGCGGGTGTAGCTCAGTAGTAGAGCGCCCCCTTTCCAAGGGGGAGGCGCAGTGTGCGATCCCTGTCACCCGCTCTCATCGTCTATCGCCCTCTTGCGAAGAGGATCAGGTAGAGTGATGCACGCGCCGATCGGTGAAAGCTGGTCGGAGGCATGCGGACGTGGCTCAGTTGGTAGAGCATCACCTTGCCAAGGTGAGGGTCGCGAGTTCGAATCTCGTCGTCCGCTCCAGATCTGAGGCGCCGGTCGAATCGACCGGCGCCTCAGGCGTTTTCAGCCCCGGAATCCGTGGTGGGGGCCGGGGGCGGGAGCGAACGGCGGTGCCGCCGGGGGAAAGTGACGGCGTGCCGGGTCCGGGTGGTCCCGCTGCGCGAAGGTCCCGCTGGGAGGGGCGTGTGAACGACACCGCGGCGATCCGGGTGCTGCTGGCCGACGACGAGCATCTGATCCGGGGCGCCCTGGCCGCCCTGCTGGCGCTCGAGGACGATCTGCTGGTGGTCGCGGAGGCGGCGTCCGGGCCCGAGGCGCTGGCGATGGCGCGGGCGCACCGGCCCGATGTGGCGGTGCTGGACCTCCAGATGCCGGAGTCGGACGGGGTCTCGGTGGCCGCGGCGCTCCGGTCGGAGCTGTCCGACTGCCGGACGATGATCGTGACCAGCCACGGCCGGCCGGGTCACCTCAAGCGGGCCCTGGAGGCGGGGGTCCGCGCCTTCGTACCGAAGACCACCTCCGCGCAGCGGCTGGCGGAGATCATCCGCACGGTGCACGGCGGGTCCCGCTATGTCGACCCCGGTCTGGCCGCCGACGCGATCAGCGCCGGGGACTCCCCGCTGACCGCGCGGGAGGCGGAGCTGCTGGAGCTGGCGGCGGACGGCGCCTCCATCGCGGAGATCGCCCAGCGCGCGGCGCTCTCCCAGGGGACGGTCCGGAACTATCTGTCGGCCGCGGCGGCGAAGCTGGGGGCGGAGAACCGGCACGCGGCAGCGCGGATCGCCCAGGAGCACGGCTGGCTCTGAGCGGCTCCCGAGCGCTCCCGAGGCCGCTCCCCGCGGCCGCCCTGAAGCGGCCTCGACACCCGGGTGGTAGTTCACCGGTCGAGGGTTTGGTTATAGTAGAGGCGCGTCGAACCGGAAAAGTCCGGCGCAGGCGGACGTAGCTCAGTTGGTAGAGCGCAACCTTGCCAAGGTTGAGGTCGCGAGTTCGAGCCTCGTCGTCCGCTCCATGCATCAAGGGTCCCGGCCGATCGGCCGGGACCCTTGGTCGTTCTCCGGCCTACTTCCAGCCGGTGCCGGTCAGCAGCTCGTAGGCCTCCGCGTACTTCGCCCGCGTCCGCTCGACGACCTCCGCCGGGAGCGGGGGCGGCGGCTGCTCACTGGCGCGGTCCCAGCCGGAGGCCGGGGAGGTCAGCCAGTCGCGGACGTACTGCTTGTCGAAGGACGGCTGCGGGCGGCCGGGCTGCCACTGGTCGGCGGGCCAGAAGCGGGAGGAGTCCGGGGTCAGCACCTCGTCGGCGAGCACCGGCTCGGCGCCCTCCGCACCCAGGGTCGCCTCCGCGTAGCCGAACTCGAACTTGGTGTCGGCGAGGATGATCCCGCGGGCTCGGGCGATCTCCCGGGCCCGGTTGAAGATGGCGAGGGTGGCCTGGCGCAGCTGGGCGGCGGGCTCGGCGCCGATGCGGTGGGCCACCTCCTCGTACGCCACGTTCTCATCGTGCTCGCCGACCTCGGCCTTGGTGGCCGGGGTGAAGATCGGGGAGGGCAGCTCCGAGCCGTCGGTCAGCCCCTCGGGGAGGGCGATTCCGCACACCGTACGGGTCTCGCGGTACTCGGCCAGGCCGGAGCCGGTCAGATGGCCACGTGCCACGCATTCGACCGGGACCATCCGCAGCGACCGGCACACCAGGGTGCGGCCTTCCCAGTCGGCGGGGGCGCCGGGGGCAGCTCGCTGGACAGGACGTGGTTGGGGACGAGGTCGGCGAGCAGGTCGAACCACCAGAGGGAGAGCTGGGTGAGGATCTTGCCCTTCTCGGGGATCTCGGTCGGCAGGACCCAGTCGTAGGCGGAGATCCGGTCGCTGGCGACCATGACGAGCTCACCGCGCTCGTTCCGGTAGAGGTCGCGCACCTTGCCGGTGTGCAGGTGCTGAAGGCCCGGAACCTCGACCGGTTCGGGCTTCTCGACGAATCCGGACACGCTTCCTCCTGGTGTTTTTGTCCATCTGTCCCAGCCCTCCTGGATTCTGCCGCACGAAGCGGCCGTGACCGGCGGCGGGGCGCGGGCCGCGGGGCCCGGCGGTTCGGGTTCCGCTTCCGGCCGGTTCGAACACCTCGCAGGAGGAACTCGTTCGGCGGGACGCGCGAAGGAGGGCTCCGGATGGGCCTGGAGGGGGCCGGATGGGAGGTGTGGCATGGCCGACGCGGCGATCGTGGGCAGCGGCCCCAACGGGCTCGCGGCCGCCGTCACCCTGGCCCGCGCCGGGCTGCGGGTGGAGGTGTACGAGGCCGCCGACACCATCGGCGGCGGACTGCGCAGCCAGCCGCTCTTCGACGCGGACATCGCCCATGACATCTGCTCCGCGGTCCACCCCATGGCGCCCGTCTCGCGCTTCTTCCGCGCGTTCGACCTGGCCGCGCGCGGGGTGGAGCTGCTGACGCCCGAGGTCTCCTACGCCCAGCCGCTGGACGGCGGCCGCGCCGCGCTCGCCCACCGCGATCTGGCGGCCACCTGCGCCGGGCTCGGCCCGGACGGGGAGCGCTGGCGGCGGCTGATGGCGCCGCTGCTGCGGCACAGCGAGGGCGTGGTCGACTTCGTCCTCTCCGGACAGCGTGCCCTCCCCCGCGATCCGGTGGCACCGCTGCTGCTGGCCTCGCGGATCCTCGTCCACGGCACCCGGCTCGGCGCCGCCCGTTTCACCGGTGAGGCGGCGCCCGCCCTGCTCACCGGGGTCGCCGCCCATGCCGTGGGCGAACTGCCCAGCCTGGCCGGGGGCGCGGTGGCCGCCCTCCTCGGGCATCTGGCACACGGCCCCGGCTGGCCGCTGCCGCGCGGCGGAAGCGCCCGGATCGCCGAGGCCATGGCGGACGACATCACCGCGCATGGCGGCACCTTCCACATCGGGCGCACGATCGGCGACCTCGGCGAGCTGGCCGGCGGCGCTCGTGCGGTGCTGCTCGACACCGGTGTGCCGGGGCTGCTGGACATCGCCGGGCGCCGGCTGCCCGACCGCTATGTCCGGGCGCTGCGGCGGTTCCGCTACGGCCCGGCCGCCGCCAAGGCCGACTTCCTGGTCAGCGAGCCGATCCCGTGGGCCGACCCCGCCGTGGGCCGCGCCGGGACCGTGCACCTGGGCGGCGGCCACGCCGAGCTGGCCCGGGAGGAGACCCTGACGGCGCGCGGGGTGCGCAGCCGGGAGCCGTTCGTCCTGCTCGTCGACCCGGCCGTCACCGACCCCGGGCGCGCCCGGCCCGGCAGGCGCCCGGTGTGGGCCTACGCCCATGTGCCGAACGGCGACGACACCGACCCGGTCGCGCTGATCCGCTCCCGGATCGAGACCTACGCCCCCGGCTTCGGCGACACCGTGCTCGCGGCGCGCGGCCTGTCCGGGCGGGACCTGGAGGCGTACGACCCCAACGATGTGGGCGGGGACATCGGCTCGGGCGCCATGACGCTATGGCAGAGCCTCGCCCGGCCGGTGCCCCGCCTCGATCCGTACCGCACCCCGCTCCCCGGGCTCTTCCTGTGCTCGTCGGCGACTCCGCCGGGGCCGGGGGTGCACGGCATGTGCGGGTATCTGGCGGCCCTGTCGGCGCTGAGGCATCGTTTCGGCGTACGGACGGCGCCGTCCCTGAAGCCGCGGTAAGCCGGTGTCCGGTCACCCCCGCTTGCAGATCCGATCCAGCAGATTCGCCGTCGCCCGCTGAATCCGCTCATCCGTATGCCCCGGACGATCCAGCGCGGGCGACCACGCGAACGTCCCCGACGCGAACACCAGAGCGCCGCTCGGGGCGCGGTAGAGCGAAGTCTCCTGGTGGCGGACCACCCCCTCCGTGTCCTCGTACGGCGAATGGGCCAGCAGGATGCGGCGGAGGTGCTCGGGCAGGACCGTGCGCGGGAAGTAGCGGTCGGCCTCGCCCGCGACCAGGCCGGGCAGCTCATCGCCCTCCTCCGCGCCCGTGGCCTCCCACAGCCAGTGGCCGGCGTTGCGCACGATCAGCGGGCTCGGCTCGGGCACCCGGCCCGCGTACTGGATGCCGATCAGCTGCTGTTCGGGCGCGGTCTCCCGCCACAGCGCCGAGCGGCCGGGGCCGCGGCGCTTGCGGCAGGTCAGCAGCCGGTCCGGACCGGAGGGCGAGGCGGTGAGCTCGACCTGCCAGTACATGGTGTTGGCGGAGAGGAAGACCAGCGAGGTGCCGCTGTCGCGGGCCGATTCCACGGTGCGGCGCATCGGCGCCGACCAGTACTCGTCGTGGCCGGGAAAGACCAGCCCCCGGTAGCGGGTGGGGTCGACCCTGCCCGCGTGCAGATCGCTCATCTCGGCGTAGGCCAGGTCGTAGCCGTAGCGCTCGGCCCAGCGGATGAAGTCGTATGCGTGGCCCACATGGAGGGGCAGCCCCGCGCCCGCGTACGGCCGGTCGAAGGAGACGGTGATCGCCGCCTCGGACTCGCCCAGCAGTTTTCCCTGCTCGTCCCAGGCGTGGTAGAGGCTGGCGCCGGTCCGGCCGTCCTCCGGGTAGAGGTTGTACGCCTGCCAGGTGAGGTCCGGGAGGACGAGAAGGAGATCGGCGGGGCGGGGATCGCGGACGGTGAACGGGATGTGGCTGCGGTAGCCGTCCACGGTGGTCAGCACCGCGACATAGGCGCCGGGCTTCCAGTACGAGGGGATCTGCAGCCGCCAGGACAGCCACCAGTGGTGGCAGGAGACGGTGCGGTCGGCGGTGAGCGGGGGCGGCTGGACGATCCCGGACAGCCGGGGGCTGGTGGTGATCTTCAGCGCGCCGGCGCCCTCGTAGTAGCCGATGCGGTAGATGTCCACGCTGAACTGCTGGGGCGGATCCACCGTGATCCGGAAGTCGATGGCCTCGCCGGGGGCCGCCGCGGAGGCGGAGGGGAAGCCCTTGATCTGCCGGTGGACATCGTCTGCGGTGCGGGGGCCGGGGATCCTGGCGGGGCCCTTCGCACGGACCCGCCCGGTCGCCCGGTCGATGGCCCCGGAGTGCTGGACATGATCGACGTACCACGGGACCACCCGCCCGGTGTCGTCGAAGTAGTTCTCACTGTCGCGCAGCCAGGGCAGCGGGCCCTGGCCGAAAGGATCCGTCACCGCGTGCGCGAGCGCTCCTGACTCCCAGCGCCGGATCTGGTCCGTCCCCACAATTGTTCCCCTCCCCTGCGTGCCCGGCGGCGCCTCGCCTCGCTGTCCTCGCACACCGCACCGCAGCGGATCCGGCCTTGTGGGCCGGGCTGCGGGGCCGGTCTGGCGGTCCGGGCCGGTGGGCCGGAACTCGTGGGCCGGGCGGACAGCGACCGGTCCAAGCACATCACATTACGCACCTACTCCGTCACCGATAGTCGCCAATTTGCCGGAACAGACGCCGAACGCGCGACAAGGCTGGACATAGGACCGGATCCGGCGCAGTATGCGCGCCTACACCAGCCGGACGGGCTTTTCCGGACGGACTCCCACCTCGCCGAGCCAGGCGCGCAGCGGCCCGTCGTCCCCGTCCTCCACCAGGCTGAGCACGGGATGGGCCAGATCGGCCCGCCGCCGCCCGCCGACGAGCAGCGCGGGCCCGTCGAGCCAGTCGAGGCCGGGGGCCGCACCCGCGGTGTCCACGGCGGCGCAGCACACCATGGCGGTGACGTGGTCGGCGAGCAGCTCGCGGCCGGTGCGCGGCGGCTGCAGCGGGAACGCCGGGGCGAAGTCGTCGATCCACGGGTCGCCGGCGGCCCCCTCCGCCCCCGCCGCGGGGCCCTGGCCGTACGCCCGGGTGGCGGCGGCCTCCTCACGGGCCACCTCGACGCTGAGCCGGGCGGCGAGCCCGGGGGCGCCGCCGTCGGGGGCGTCGGCGGGGTCGGCGGGGTCGGCCGCGGTGGCGGTGAGCCGGTCCATGACCCGGGCCAGGGTGGGCGGCGCGGGCGCGCTCACGGGGGCCGGTGCGCGAGCGGCGCCGACGAGGTCGTGGGTGTCCTCCCGCTCGTCCAGGAGCCGGTTCAGCCGGGCGGCCTCCTGCCGCCATTTGCGGTCCACGACCTCTTCCGGATACGCGCCCCAGTCGACCGGGGACCAGTCGGGGCCCGGCTCCGGCGGGCCGCCGTGGAAGAGGCGGGCGGCCAGCAGCGAGGTGGCCTCGTCTATCACCCCGGGCTCCTCCAGGAGGTCGCAGGCCGGGCGCTCGCTCAGCCGGGAGGTGAACCCCTCGGCGAGCCGGTCGCGCCGGGAGAGCTCGGTGAGCGCCGAGACCACGCCCGCGTCCAGCCGGGAGGGCCAGCGGCCCATCCGCCAGGCGGGCAGCGCGACCCGGGTCAGCAGCCGGTCCCAGCCCGCGTAGGCGAGGCCCACCTGCTCCTGGGCGACGATCCGCAGCCCGTAGTCGACCGACTGGGCCCGCTCGGAGGCGGCCGCGGCGACCGCGCGCTCCATCTCGGCCGCATGGTCCCGGCAGCCGCGCAGCAGCAGCCGGGCGACCCAGCCGACGAAGGCGAAGGCGGGGCGGCGCACCACCGCCACCAGGGCGGGCGCGGGGCCGGACGACGGCTCGCCGCCCTGGGCCGCGACGGCCACGGCGGCGTCCAGCCCGCGCACGAAGCGGCGGGCGGAGGCTATGTCGGGATGGACGGACGGGCCGGTGCCCGCCACCACCGGGGCCAGCAGGGCGCGCAGCTCGGCGACCCGCATCCACCACAGGAACGGTGAGCCGATCACCAGCACCGGCGCCTGCGGGACCCGCCGCTCGGCGCGGTCCCCGATCCGGTCCGCGCCGCTCGCGGGGGCGGGGGCGCCCCGTGCGGAGCGGGGCTCCTCGACCGCCAGGGCGCCGCGGTCCCTATGCTCCCGGCGCTGGGCATGCGCCGGATGCGTACGGTCCTCCAGCCAGCTGTCGCAGTCGGGGGTGAGCGCTATGGCCGAGGGCGCGGGCACCTCCAGGCGCTCGGCCAGGTCGCGCACCAGCCGGTAGAGATCGGGCGCCGTCTCCTCGGCGATGGGCACCGTCGGGGTGAGCGCGGGCCTGGCCCGGACGACCACGGCGGCCACGGCCGCCGCCAGCAGCAGGACCAGCAGAGCGCCACCGGTCACCACCCAGCGCAGGGCCGTCCAGCCCTGGTCCTGGGAACCTCCGACGCTGCCGGTGGCGCTTCCGGCCAGCAGCACGACGGCGGCCGCGGCCGGGAGGAGTGCGACCGCGAGCGCCGTGCTCCGGATGCGCAGTACCGCGAGGGCGCGAGCGCGCGCCGCCAGGGCACCTGCTTCGGTACCTGCCACGGTTCTCATCACCCCCTACTGTCCGGCCGATGTTTGAACAGCGGACGACGGCGGCGTTGTTTTCTCCCACCCACTGTCGCACTGGCCGCCCACTCCGCAATGCCGGTGGGCCAGTTGCCGCACCTCGCCTGAGCGGCACACTAGTTGGGGGCCGGGCGTGCGTCAGCAGGATGCGGAAGCGCTCACCCGATGGAATGGCCTTGGGTAAAACCGGGAACTTCGCGATGGCGACGCCTGGCCCCGTGTGAACAGGCGGAAGGGCGTTCGGGGCCGTTCACGGGCCCGCCCGGGACACCGCTTGAGACTCTTCTTACAGCCTGACTCGCGGCCTGTCCTTACGAGGCCGCGTCGGTCGCCGCCTTCGCGGCGATGTCGGAGCGGTGGTGCGAGCCCTCCAGCCCGATCCGGCCCACCGCGCGGTAGGCCCGCTCGCGCGCCTTCGCCAGGTCGGAGCCGGTCGCGGTGATGGAGAGCACCCTGCCCCCCGCGCTCACCACCTCACCGGACGCGCCGTCCCGCTTGGTGCCCGCGTGCAGGACGTACGCCTTGGGGCCGTCCTGCTCGGCCACCGCGTCCAGCCCGGTGATCGGGTCGCCGGTGCGGGGGGTGTCCGGATAGTTGTGCGAGGCGACGACCACGGTCACTGCGGCGCCGTCGCTCCAGCGCAGCGGCGGCTCGGCGTCCAGACGGCCGGTGGCGGCGGCGAGCAGCACCGCGGCCAGGGGGGTCTTCAGCCGGGCCAGGACCACCTGGGTCTCCGGGTCGCCGAAGCGGGCGTTGAACTCGATCACCCGCACCCCGCGCGAGGTGATCGCCAGGCCCGCGTACAGCAGCCCGGAGAAGGGCGTGCCGCGGCGGTGCAGCTCATCGACGGTGGGCTGGCAGATCGTGGCCACGACCTCGTCCACCAGCTCGGGGTCGGCCCAGGGCAGCGGGGAGTACGCGCCCATGCCGCCCGTGTTCGGGCCCGCGTCGCCGTCGTGGGCACGCTTGAAGTCCTGGGCGGGCTGGAGCGGGACCACGGTCTCGCCGTCGGTGATCGCGAAGAGGGAGACCTCCGGGCCGTCCAGGAACTCCTCGATCACCACCCGGCCGCAGGCCAGCGCGTGCGCTCGGGCGGCCTCGACGTCCTCGGTCACCACGACGCCCTTGCCCGCGGCCAGGCCGTCGTCCTTGACGACGTACGGCGCGCCGAACGCGTCCAGCGCCTCGTCGATCTCGGCGGGCGTGGTGCACACATAGGCGCGGGCGGTGGGCACTCCCGCCGCCGCCATCACGTCCTTGGCGAATGCCTTGGAGCCCTCCAGCTGCGCCGCCTCGGCGGACGGCCCGAAGGCCGGGATCCCGCGCTCGCGTACGGCGTCGGCCACCCCCGCCACGAGCGGGGCCTCCGGCCCCACGACCACGAGGCCCACCCCCAGGGAGGCGGCGAGGTCGGCGACGGCGGCGCCGTCGAGCGCGTCGACCGCGTGCAGCTCGGCCACCTCGGCGATGCCGGCGTTGCCGGGGGCGCAGTGCAGTGCGGTGACGTCGGGGTCGAGGGAGAGAGCGCGGCACAGGGCATGTTCGCGGGCGCCGCCGCCGATGACGAGGACCTTCACGGTATGCAGCCTATTGCCTCGGGTACGGGCCGCTGTGCGGCGGGGGCTGCCACCCTGTCCGCGCCGGAGCTGCAGCGCCGGAGCTGCGGCCCTGGGGGCCGCCGGTTCCGTCTCGCGCCTTCGGCACAGGGACGCGGCCCCGGCCGGGCCGACCAGTCCCGGATCCGGTGCGCGGGGCACTCTTTTGGGTGAGGAGTGGGCGGTCCTATACCCGATGGGGCAGCTCTTACGGGCTGAAAACCCGTGATCGGGTCTTCGTGGCCAGCCGTTCGGCGGTAGGAATGGTGGTCGCGCATCAGCCGCGCGCCAGGAGAAACGCCGCCGCAGAGGGAGTTGCACGGTGAGTCAGCCGGAGATGCAGCCCGAGGGGCTCCCTCGGCCGGAGGGTGCGAGAGCCCAGGGTGACCTGCTCGGTCGGCCCTTCCCGCACGGCGACTGGGGGGAGCCGGCGGAGCGGCTCGACGAGTTGTACCGGTGGGTCGAGGAGGGCGCCCTGGAGGTCGCGGGGTGGTACCTCGCCGAACGGGTGTGGAAGCGGCGGACCGCCCGGGTGCTGCGGGTGGGCGCCGCCGTGGCGGCGGTCGTGGCGGGCGTGCTGCCGCTGCTCGATCTGAACGGGGCGCTGGACGGCGGCGCGGGGTGGGGCGCGCTGGCGCTGCTGCTGGCGGCCGCCTGCGTCGGCGGCGACCGGGTCTTCGGGCTGACGTCCGGCTGGATGCGGGATGTGGCCACGGCGCAGGCGGTGCACCGGCGGCTGGAGGCACTGCAGTTCGACTGGGCGTCGGAGAGCGTGCGGGAGGTGCTGGGCCCGACCGAGGGCACCGCGAGCGAGGCCGTGGAGCGGTGTCTTTCGGTGCTGCGGCGGTTCTGCGAGGACGTGTCGGAGCTGGTACGGGCCGAGACGGCGGGCTGGATGGTGGACTTCGGGTCCGGTTCGGCCCCGCTGGTCACACAGGCGCTGATGGCCCAGGGCTCCCGTCCGGACAGCGGGAGCCCCACGAGCCGCTTTCCGCTGCCGCCTGGCCCCGCCCGGCCCAATATGCCGCGGCAGCGTCCTCCCGAGCCGCCCCGCTGACGGCCGGACCGCAACGCCTGTCGGAGCGATCAGCCAATGGAACGGTCAGCTGAAGGAGCGGTCAGCTGAAGACGATCATCGAACCCTGGCCCAGGCTGCGCGTCGCCGCCGCGTGCAGACCCAGCCAGACATGGCGCTCCCGTGCGAAGGGGCTGTCCTCGTACGGGACCGACGCCGCCGGCTCCTCCAGGCTCGTGGGGCGAGCCGGGGGCGCGGGGGCGGCCGGGGGGTTGGACGGGTCGATGCCGAGCGCCGGGGCGACCGCCTCCAGCTCGCGCAGCAGGCCATGGCTGGATCCCAGCGGGCCGCCGCCCTCGAGGAGTTCGTCGTTGGACAGCGGGCTCTGGAAGTCGACGGGGACATACGCCCCCGCGTGGTCGTAGTGCCACACCAGATGCGACTGCTGGGCCGTGGGCTCGAACATCTCCAGCAACTGTTCGTAATCCCCGCCCAGTTCGTCCACGGGCGTCACCGCGAGTCCGCACAGTTGCAGCAGATAGGCACGGCGGAGAAAGTGCAGCGCGTCGTAGTCGAAACCGGCCACCGGGGCGACATCCCCGGACAGTCCCGGCATATAGCTGAAGACGGGTACGGGCGGCAAACCGGCATCACTGAGGGCCTTGTCGTACGCGGCGATCTCTTCGGCGAAGGGGTTGTCGGGGCTGTGGCACAGCACATCGACGAGGGGGACCAGCCAGAGGTCACATGCCACGCGATCTCACTCTCGTATCCGTACGGTCGATGGTCGGCCCAGCGTAATGCCCCGCGTACGCCTCGCGAAGAGTGCCGGAGGCCAACCCTGGCGGGCCGTTTCACCTGCCGCCGCTCCGGCCTCCCCGGCCTCCGGTTCACTGACCGTCCGGGCGAACCGCTGAGGGGCCCGGCGGCGTTCGAGAAGAGTTCAGGAGGAGATCAGGAGGAGTTGACCTCCGACGTCCGGTTCCGCGCGCGCGACTCCTCCCGCTCCACCAACCGCTCGATCAGCGCACGGAAATGCGCGTTGTACGCCGCTATCAACCGCTCCGAGTCATGCGGGTCCCCACGGGTGACCGCCGCGGTGAGTTCGGAGTGCCCCGTCCACAACTGACCGCGCAGATCGGGGACGCGACGCAGATAGGGCACCGTGAAGACCCAGGTCTGGACGCGTAGCCGCTGCAGAAAGTCCGACACATACGGATTGCCGACCAGTCCGCAGATCTCGCGCCAGAAGCGCAGGTCGTAGCCGATGAGGATGTCCAGGTCACCGGAGCGGGCGGCCCGCTCGGCCTCCTCGGCCCGCCGGCTTACCGAGGCCAGCGCCTGCGGGGTCATGGTTTTCAGCGGCTTCTCGACGTAGTGCCGGAAGACGCCCTCGACCACCATCGTGCGGGCGTCGACCATGTGCCGGAAGTCGTCGATGGTGAAGTCGTGGACCTTGAAGCCCCGGTGCTCCTCGACATCGAGCAGCCCTTGGGAGCACAGGTCCAGCAGTGCCTCCCGGACGGGGGTCGCGGAGACGCCGTACTGCTGGGCGATCTCCTTGACGGTGAACTGGCGCCCCGCAGGGAGCCGGCCCGCGAGCACCTCGTCACAGAGCGCGTCGGCGATCTGCTGCCGCAGGGTGTTCCGCTTGACCGGGCTGGCGCCGGGCACGGGCATCGAGGACCGTCTCCTTCCACGGCCGTCGGATCAAGAAAGCGGACGGCCCTCGCATCACGATATGCGAGGGCCGTTGCGCGGAACACGCAGAGTGCGGCAGTGGTCTACACCGGGCGGCGCGCGGGGCGGCGACCGGAGGCCAAACGGGCAGAGCCCCGGTGCGACTACGCCGTATGCGCGTCGGCCGCGCCCAGTGCCTCGTCCAGGATGGCGAGCCCCTCCTTGGCCTCGGCCTCGGTGACGGTGCACGGCGGCACCACATGGGTGCGGTTCATGTTCACGAAGGGCCACAGACCGCCGCGCTTGCAGGCCGCGGCGAAGTCGGCCATCGGCTGGTTGGCCGGTCCGCTCGCGTTGTACGGGACGAGCGGTTCGCGGGTCTCCTTGTCCTTGACGAGGTCCAGCGCCCAGAAGACGCCGAGGCCCCGCACCTCGCCGACCGAGGGGTGGCGGTCGGCGATCTCCCGCAGCCCCGGGCCGATCACGTTCTCCCCGATCGCGGCGGCGTTCTCCACGATGCCCTCCTCCGCCATCGCGTTGATCGTCGCGACGGCCGAGGCGCAGGCCAGCGGGTGGCCGGAGTAGGTGAGACCACCCGGGTAGGGGCGCTGGTCGAAGGTCGCGGCGATCTCGGCGGAGATCGCGACGCCACCGAGCGGCACATAGCCGGAGTTGACGCCCTTGGCGAAGGTCAGCAGGTCCGGGGTGACGCCGAAGTGGTCGGCCGCGAACCAGTGGCCGGTGCGGCCGAAGCCCGCCATGACCTCGTCCAGGATGAAGACGATGCCGTAGCGGTCGCAGATCTCGCGGACCCCGGCCAGATAGCCGGGCGGCGGGACCATGATCCCGGCGGTGCCGGGGATGGTCTCCAGGACGATCGCGGCGATGGTCTGCGGGCCCTCGAAGGCGATGGTGTCCTCGAGGTGGCGCAGCGCGCGCTCGCACTCCTGCGCCTCGCTGTCGGAGTGGAAGGGCGAGCGGTAGAGGAACGGCGCCCAGAAGTGCACCACACCCGCCGAGGCGCTGTCGGAGGCCCAGCGGCGGGGATCGCCGGTGAGGTTGATCGCGGTGGCGGTGGCCCCGTGGTACGAGCGGTAGGCGGAGAGCAGCTTGGGGCGGCCGGTGTGCAGCCGGGCCATCCGGACCGCGTTCTCCACCGCCTCGGCGCCGCCGTTGGTGAAGAAGATCTTGTCGAGGTCACCCGGGGTGCGCTCGGCGACCAGCCGGGCCGCCTCGGACCGTACGTCCACGGCGAAGCCCGGGGCGATGGTGCACAGCTTCGCGGCCTGCTCCTGGATCGCGGCGACGACCTTGGGGTGCTGGTGGCCGATGTTGGTGTTCACCAGCTGGCAGGAGAAGTCGAGGTAGCGGTTGCCGTCGTAGTCCCAGAAGTAGGAGCCTTCGGCGCCCGCGACGGCGAGGGGGTCGATCAGGCCCTGCGCGGACCAGGAGTGGAACACATGCGCACGGTCGGCGGCCTTGACTGCGGCGCCGGCCGCGAGGTCGGGGCTGGGCTGCACGGACACGTTCGGTACCTCGCATCGCTCGCGGGTCGGGGTGGAACCAGCGTACGGACCGTATCCCCGGGCCTGGCACCGACAGGCTGTCAGGGTTTCGGGCCGTCCACCGACACCTTGCCGGGCGGCCGGGCCCTTGTCGTCACCGCCGGTGATCGGGGCGCGGCGTCCGGATTTCGCTCTGCGGCCCGGGAGTGACACAGGACGGATACGGAACCGATAACGGATCGTCCGCGTCGTCCACTTCGCTCTCAGCCGCCTTTATTCTCTCCAAGGGGCTGATCAGGGGGATTCACGGGGAAGGGGCGATCGACGCATGGAAGACCTGGGGGCCGAGGACCCTCGATGGATCGGTGAGTACCGGCTGCTCCGGCGCCTTGGCGCGGGTGGCATGGGCCGGGTGTTCCTGGCTCATTCTTCGCGCGGCCGTACGGTGGCGGTGAAGCTCGTCCAGACCGAGCTCGCCCAACAGGCCGAATTCCGGCGGCGGTTCAAACAGGAGGTACGGGCCGCGCAGCGGGTCGGGGGCGTGTGGACCGCGCCGGTGCTGGACGCCGACACCGAGGCCGCCACCCCATGGGTCGCCACCGGCTATATCGCCGGTCCCTCCCTGCACGCGATCGTCTCCGAGTCGGGCCGCCTGCCCGAGCGGACCGTCCGCATCCTCGCCCACGGCCTCACACAGGCCCTGCGCGACATCCACGACGCCGGTCTGGTCCACCGCGACCTCAAACCCTCCAACGTCCTGGTCACCATCGACGGTCCGCGCGTCATCGACTTCGGCATCGCGCGGGCGCTGGAGACCGTCACCGACGGCATCCTCACCCGCAGCGGCGCCGTCGTCGGGTCGCCCGGTTTCATGTCGCCCGAGCAGGTGCGCGGCGAGCGGGTCACCCCGGCCAGCGATGTCTTCTGCCTCGGCTCGGTGCTCGCCTACGCGGCGACCGGCCGTCAGCCCTTCGGCACGGCCAACAGCGGTGTGCACGCGGTCATGTACCGCATCGCACAGGAGGAAGCGGACCTGGAGGGGCTGCCGGAGGGGCTGCGCGAGCTGGTCACCGACTGCCTGAAGAAGGCCCCGGACGACCGGCCCTCGCTGGAGGAGCTGCTGGACCGTACGGCCGGTGCGGACGACGACGGCGAACCGTGGCTGCCGGGCGGGCTCGTCGCCCAGCTCGGACGCCATGCGGTGCAGCTCCTGGAGGTGGAGACGCCCGCGGGGCCGGGGGTGCCCGCCGTGCCGGGGATGCCCGCGCGGCCTGCCGTGCCGCCCATGGCCGGGGCGGCGGGACCCGCCGTCCCGCCGCCGCCCTCCGCGCCGCCGTCGGCCACGTCGTACCCGCTGGCTCCGGCGGAGCCCCCCACGCCCCCGCCGCCCACCACACCGCCGCTCCCGTCGGCCGTGCCCCAGGCGGGCGCCCCGCTCCCCCGGCTCCGTCCGCGCCTCCTTCGGCGGGCGCGGGGCAGGCCGCCGGACCCGCGACGCCCGGCGGGCACCCTGCGGCGCCGTACGGCGCCGCACCGCAGGCGGGCGGGGACCGGGGCGGCTCGGACCCGGCCGCCGGGCCGCAGGCCGCCTCGTCGTCGGCCGACGCGCCATCGGGCGATGGCACGCAAGCCGGTTCGGGCCACAGCGGGCCGGGGCAGGGTGCCGCGCACCAGAACACCCCGGGCCACCCCGCCGCAGGGCCCGCAGCGCCGGGCGGGGCAGCCGCCGGGGCGCAGGGCGCTACGCCTTCGGCGGGCGCGGCGCGGGCTGGGGCGGCGGGGGGATCCGCCGCGTCGCCCAGCACGCCCGGTGGTGCCGCGCCGGGCCACGACGCCCCGCAGGCCGCCGCATCCGGAACACCCGGAACACCCGGAACACCCGGCCAACGGTCAGCCGCGTCGCAGGCAGGCGCAGGGCAGCCAGACCCACGGCAGGCGAACGCGTCCCCGGCCGGTGGAAGCCAGGGCTCCGCGACTGCCGGGACGCCGGGCGGGCCGAAGGGCGCGCCCTCCCCCGCCGGACCACAGGCAGGCGAAGGCCAGGGCGCACCCGGGCACCCCACACCACCGCACGCCGGAACGGGCGACGCCGCAGCCGCGTCGCCCAACTCGCCCGGCGGCGCCGGGCCACAGAGCCCCGCGCCGTACGCGGCGCCGCAGGCAAGCGGCGCGCAGGGCGCCCCCGGAAGCGCCGCACCACCGCAGGCCGCAGCCGGAAACCCCACCCCGCCTCACGCCGGAGCGGCCCCCGCCGCGCCCAACTCGCCCGGTTCCGCCTCCCCCTACGCCGCCCCGGCGTACGGCTACCCGCCGCACGCCTCACCGCCGCAGCCCGGCGCGGACGGCGAACCGCCGACGCCGCCGCACGCGTTCGGGCCGCCCGCCGCCACCTCGTTCGGGCCCGCCTCGTCCCCAGGCCAGGCGGCCGCCGCCGCGCCCTCCGTCGGCTTCGGCCCGAGCGGGCCGAGCACACCGGCCACGCCAGGCGGACCAGGCAGGCAAGGCGGCCCCGGCAGCGGCTCGCCGCAGCCGCCCAAGCGGCGCCGTAAGACGCTCATCGTCGTCTCGGCCGCCGTCGCCACGCTGCTCATCGCCGGGGTCGCCGCCCTCGCCGTGGTCAAGGGGAACGACGACAAGGGCGACAAGGCCAAGACCGACTACGACAAGATGACCCACACCCCGCCCAACAGCCCCGGCGGCGCCAATTCCAAAGCGCCCACCGGTGGTTCGGGCGCGCCCGATCCGTCCGCGACCAAGCTGGACACGACCGGCGACGTGCCCACCGAGTATCTGGGCGCCTGGGAGGGCGAGATCAAGGAGAGCGGCTCGTCCACCGGCAAGATCCGCCGGATCGTCCTCTCCCAGGGGCCGGTCGGCGCGTTCGTCGCCGAGACCCTGACCTCCGACTCGGACTCGTTCTGCCAGGACTCGGCCAAGCTCAAGTCGGCCGACAGCCTGCTCCTCATCGAGGACGACGAGGTCACCACCAGCATTCCCGAGGAGAGTTGCAGCACGGTCGGCGAGCAGACCCTGCGGATAGGCAACGACGGCACCCTCGCCTGGAGCACCACGGACGGCTCCTACGAGGCGACGCTGCGCCCCTCGAAGAGCGGCGGCAAGCCGATCCCCTCCTCGTACGAGGGCACTTGGCTGGCGAAGGACGCGTTCGGGAAGCAGGACGCCACGCTGAAGATCACCATCAAGCAGGGCGCGATCGGCACCGCGGTGGCCCAGGAAGTCGCGGACAGTAAGAAGTACCACTGCGAGGGTGACCGGGTCCTGGCCTCGGTGGAGAAGGGGCTCGTCCTCAGCCCGTCGAAGTTCACCGGTGGTACCCCTAAGAATCTCTGTGGGCCCGGCACGTCACTGACGTTCACCTCTTCCGGACATGACAAGCTGCGTGTCGAGTATGACGACCCGGACGATTACAGCGATGAGACGATGACACAGACGTTCACCCGCCTCGACTGATCGGCCGATCGGCGCAGGGACTATCGGCACAGGGACAGGAGCCACACCGCGATGGAGAACCTCGGGGCCCAGGACCCGCGGTGGATCGGCGAGTACCGGCTGCTCGGCAAGCTCGGCGAGGGCGGAATGGGCCGGGTCTATCTCGCCCGCTCCGCCCGCGGCCGCACCGTCGCAGTGAAGCTCGTACAGGCCGAACTCGCACGACAGCCCGACTTCCGCGGCCGCTTCAAGCGGGAGGTGGAGGCGGCCACACGGGTCGGCGGCCAGTGGACCGCCCCCGTGCTCGACGCCGACACCGACGCCGAGGTGCCCTGGGTGGCCACCGGCTACATCGGCGGTCCGTCCCTGCACAGCGTCGTCGCCGAGGACTTCGGTGCGCTGCCCGAGCGCTCGCTGCGGATCCTGGCGAACGGACTGGCCCTCGCGCTGCGCGACATCCACGGCGCCGGGCTGATCCACCGCGATCTCAAGCCGTCCAACATCCTCATCACCATCGACGGTCCGCGCGTCATCGACTTCGGCATCGCGCGCGCCCTGGACGCCGTGGGCTCCACCACGGGCGGCAATCTGACGATGACCGGCGCGGTCGTCGGCTCGCCCGGTTTCATGTCGCCCGAGCAGGTGCGCGGCGAGCCGGTCACCGCCGCGAGCGATGTCTTCTGCCTCGGCTCGGTGCTCGCCTTCGCCGCCACCGGACGTCAGCCGTTCGGCAACGTGGAGAGCGGGATCCACGCCCTGATGTACCGAATAGCCCAGGAGGAGCCCGATCTGGTGGGGCTCCCCGAGGGGGCGCGCGGGCTGGTCACCGCGTGCCTGAACAAGGACCCGGCCAAGCGGCCCTCGGTGGACGATCTGATCGCCGCCACCCAGCCGGTGACGGACGACGGCGAGCCCTGGCTGCCGGGCGGGCTGCTCGCCCGGCTCGGACGGGACGCGCTGCAGCTCCTGGAGGTGGAGGCGGAGAACGCCCAGCCGGACTCCATGGCGCCGCAGCAGGGCCCGTCGGCGTACGGCCACCCCCAGGCCGGCCCGCATACCCCGCCCGGCCCCTCCGCGTACGGCTCGCCGTCGGCATACGCGACACCTCACGCGCATGCGGCCGGGGGGCCCGCGTACCAGGTGCCTCCGCCCACCCAGCCCTGGCAGGGCGGCTATCAGACGCCGGTGGGCTATCCCGCCCAGGGCACCAGGCTGAAGCCGATACGGGGTCTGGCCACCGCGTTGATGAGCATGTTCGGCATCTGGCTGGTGCTGACGCTGCTCGATATGGCGCTGAACATCGCGCTGCTCGACACGTACTTCTCGCTCGACTCCGGCACGGTCACCGACGACATGCTCTACAGCAAGAAGAGCGACGTCGAAGCGATGGACAGCGGCACGGGTGTCGCCGCGCTCGTGCTCGTCGTGCTGTGGCTGGTCTGGTTCCGGACCGCCTACATCAACTCCACGGTGCTCAACCCCGGCCGGCAGCGGTTCGGCAGCGGCTACGCCGTGGGCGCCTGGTTCATCCCGATCGCCCAGCTGTGGCTCCCCAAGCAGATCGCCAACGACGTCTGGACCTCGAGCACCCCTCCGGGGCCCGGCCGTCGCGGACGCGGGGTGCTGCACTGGTGGTGGACGTTCTTCGTGATCATGTTCCTGATGTTCCCGGTGAACGGGATCAGCGAGATCGTCGGCGACAACATCCGGGAACAGCGGCCCAGGGTCGCCGTCAGCATCGCCGACGACGTCATCGGCATCCTGACGGCGCTGCTGGCCATCGCGGTGGTGCGGCGGATCACCAAGATGCAGGAGCAGCGGGCCACGGCTCCCGTCGGTCAGGCGCAGCAGCCCGCCGGAGTGTTCGGCCCGCCCGCGGCGTAGTGACGCCGACGGCCCGCCCGCGGCGTGATGACGCCGGCGCGCGGGCCGCTCTCCCGTCGAGGGTCCCGTCGAGGGTCAGAGGAACGAGTTGATCTGGATGGTCTCGTCGCGGCCCGGTCCGACGCCGATCGCCGAGATCGGGGCGCCCGACATCTCCTCCAGCGCCTGGACGTACTTCTGCGCGTTCTTCGGCAGCTCGTCGAAGGTCTTGGCCTGGGTGATGTCCTCCGACCAGCCCGGCAGGGTCTCGTAGATCGGCTTGGCGTGGTGGAAGTCGGTCTGGCTGTACGGCAGCTCCTCGACCCGCTTGCCGTCGATCTCGTAGGCGACGCACACCGGGATCCGCTCCCAGCCGGTGAGCACGTCCAGCTTGGTGAGGAAGAAGTCGGTCAGGCCGTTGACCCGGGTCGCATAGCGCGCGATGACCGCGTCGAACCAGCCGCAGCGCCGGTCGCGCCCGGTGGTCACGCCACGCTCGCCGCCGATGGTGCGCAGCTTCTCGCCATCTTCGTCGAGGAGCTCGGTGGGGAACGGGCCCGCGCCGACGCGGGTGGTGTACGCCTTCAGGATGCCGATCACGCGGTTGATCTTCGTCGGGCCCACTCCGGTGCCGGTGCAGGCGCCGCCCGCGGTCGGGTTGGAGGAGGTGACGAAGGGATACGTGCCGTGATCGACGTCGAGCAGCGTGCCCTGACCGCCCTCGAAGAGGACGACCTGGCCCTGGTCGATGGCGTTGTTGAGGAGCAGGGTGGTGTCGGCGACATAGCCGCTGAGCGGGTCCGCGTAGCCCAGCAGTTCCTCGACGACCTGGTCGGCCGCGATGGCACGGCGGTTGTAGAGCTTGGCCAGCACCTGGTTCTTGTTGTCCAGGGCCGCCTCTACCTTCTGGCGCAGGATCGACTCGTCGAAGAGGTCCTGGACGCGGATGCCCACACGGTTGATCTTGTCCGCGTAGGCCGGGCCGATGCCGCGTCCGGTGGTGCCGATCTTCCGCTTGCCGAGGAAGCGTTCCGACACCTTGTCGAGGGTCGTGTGATACGGCGTGATCAGATGGGCGTTACCGCTGATCAGCAGCTTGGACGTGTCGACGCCGCGCTCATCCAGTCCGCTCAGCTCGGAGAGCAGGACCGAAGGGTCCACGACGACACCGTTGCCGATGACCGGGGTACACCCGGGCGACAGGATTCCGGACGGGAGGAGGTGCAGCGCGTACTTCTGGTCGCCCACCACCACGGTGTGGCCGGCGTTGTTACCGCCCTGGTAGCGCACTACATAATCCACGGAGCCGCCGAGCAGATCGGTGGCCTTTCCCTTGCCCTCGTCACCCCACTGAGCACCGAGCAGCACAAGTGCGGGCACAGGCGTACACCCCTTCCGGGCGGGGCATGTCCAACGTGCATGGTGACGTGCGCCACCACAAGAGCCGTCGAACCGGTGCCCCGGATAGACGAAGCCCCTGGCGCAACAGCGACAGGGGCTCTTGCACCGAGAGATTACCTGAGGAAGGACCGAGGTGTCGGCTCCAGATCCCCGGCCCCCTGCGCCGGACACCGTCCGGGGGCGCCCGCTGCTCATGGTCATCGACCCCAACGCCCGGCGAATGGACGGGGAGTCGGTGCGGATCGCGAAAGATGTGCTCTGTGCGGGCGCGCAGACGAAAATCTGCCTGCCGGACAGCCCGGAGGAAGTCGAGCGGGCTCTGGCCCGCCGCGGCGCCCGCCGGCCGGTGCTGGTGGGCGACGACCGCGCCCTGCTGCGGATGGTGGAGCTGCTGCACCGGCGGCGGGAGCTGGCGGACGCGACGCTGTCGGTGGTCCCGGTCGGCGGCTCCGCGACGGTCGCCCTGGCCCATTCGCTCGGCGTGCCGACGGACGCGGTCGCCGCGGCCCGTACGGTCCTCGACGGGACCGCGCGCCCGCGTGATCTGCTGGTGGACGAGAGCGGCGGGGTGGTCCTCGGTGGCCTGCGGATCCCCTCCGGACGCGCTCCTTACGGCGCGCACGGGACGCCGGGCGGCGGATGCGGCGCGGCGGCCGGGCCGGACGGGCACGACCCGGGGCCGTTCGGCGGCGGGTCGAGGGGCCGGGACTGCCGCTGCGATCCCTGCGACCGCGACCGCCGCCGCCGGGCCGGGGAAGACGGGGAGGACGGCGGGGACGGCGGGCACGGCGGGCACGGCGGGGGCCCGCCCGGCGACGATCCGGACGGCGACGGCAACCGGCCGTGGTGGACCCCGGCGGCCCGCACCGCCCGCACCGCGCTGACGCTGCTCTCGCTTCCCGTGATCGGGCTGGCCGGCGGCGCCCGGCGACCGGCACATCCGCCGCCGCAGCGGCTGCGGATCGAGGCGGACGGGGTGCTGCTGACCGATCTGGACCGGCCGGTGGAGCGGGTCTCGGTGTCAACGGCCGCACCGGGCGGCGGGCTGGCCGAGGTCGTCGTCCATCCCTGCGCGGCGGACGGTCCGCTGCGCACCCGGGCGCGGGCCGTCACCGTCTCCGGCCCGGACTTCCGCTATCACGCGGACGCGCTGATCCGGGGCCCGGTGCGCAGCCGCACCTGGACGGTCCTGGCAGAGGCCTGGTCTCTGATGCTGCCCTACCGCCCTTGAGCCCCACTCGCGCCACCACGGGGCGGACGGCGCGATACCCGTGCGGGCCGGGACACGAGACCCACCGCCACCGGGCCACACCCCAGGCCCACCGGCACCGGGCCACACCCGAGACCCACCGCCACCGGGCCGCACGCGACGGCCACCGGCACCGGACCGCACCCCAGGCCCACCGCCACCGGGCCACACCCGAGACCCACCGGCACCGGACCGCACCCCAGGCCCACCGCCACCGGGCCACACCCGAGACCCACCGGCACCGGACCGCACCCCAGGCCCACCGGCACCGGGCCACACCCGAGACCCACCGGCACCGGACCGCACGCGACGGCCACCGGCACTGGACCGCACCCCAGGCCCACCGGCACCGGACCGCACGCGACGGGTACCGCCACCGCGCCGCAAGCGAGACCCACCGGCACCGGGCCACACGCGACGGCCACCGGCACCGGACCGCACCCCAGGCCCACCGTCACCGGGCCACACCCGAGACCCACCGCCACCGGGCCGCAAGCGACGGGTACCGCCACCGGGCCACACGCGACGGGTACCGGCACCGGACCGCACGCGACCGCCACTGGCGCGCGGCCGCGGGCGACCGCATCCGGCGCCGGGCCGGATCGCCCGGCGACCCGCCTCCGGGCCCGGCGCCCCCGGGCGCCGCGCTCGCGGCGCCGTCCCGGCCGCTAGCCCGCCTCCGCCTCGCGCGCCTCGCGCGCCTCCGCGGCGCGGTCCGCGGCCTGGTGGGCGCGCCAGCGCTCCAGCATCTTGGGCAGCTCCTGCTGGACCCATTCGAAGAAGTCGGCGGTCTCGGTGATCCGCAGCCCTGCCGGGGTGCCCGGGCCGAGCACCTTCACGCCGTCCCGCATGGTGGTCTCCCAGCGGGCCAGGATCTGGTCGCGGCGGGTCAGGGTCTCGTACCAGACCTCGCTGTAGAGCCGGTAGCGATCGCGGCGGGAGCCCGGCTCGCGCTCGCGCACCACCATGTCCACCTGGGACAGATAGCGGATCGCGCCCGAGACCGCGGCCGGGCTGATCCGCAGCTGCTCGGCGAGCTCGGCGGAGGTGAGGGCCCCGGCGTCGGAGACGAGAAGCGCCGCGAAGACCCGCGCCGCCATGCGCTGCATACCGGCCTCGGCAAGATCGGCCGCGAACCGCTCGACGAACCTGGACACCGCCGCTTCGTCCCGCGCATCACCGGGCGCGTCCTCCGGTTCGATCGTCTCCCTCACCGCTTCATCATCTCCTCTCTTCGTCACATCATCATAAGTTTATATGGTTCCTTAACTTCACAATTTTGTGAAACTAGCGTAGCTTCGAAATCATGAAAACGGCAATCTCCGTGTCCGGCCTCCACAAGTCCTTCGGCCGGACCCACGCGTTGGACGGCCTCGACCTCGAAGTCGAGGCAGGTGAGGTCCATGGCTTCCTCGGGCCCAACGGCGCCGGGAAGTCCACCACCATCCGGGTCCTCCTCGGTCTGCTCCGCGCCGACTCCGGTGCGGTGCAGATGCTCGGCAAGGACCCCTGGCACGACGCGGTCGACCTCCACCGCCACATCGCCTACGTCCCCGGGGACGTCACCCTGTGGCGCAACCTGAGCGGCGGAGAGGTCATCGACCTGTACGGACGGCTGCGCGGCGGGCTGGACTCAGCACGCCGCGCCGAGCTCCTGGAGCGGTTCGAGCTCGACCCCACCAAGAAGGGCCGTACGTACTCCAAGGGCAATCGGCAGAAGGTCGCCCTGGTCGCCGCGTTCGCATCCGAAGTGGAGCTGCTGATCCTCGACGAGCCGACCTCCGGGCTCGACCCCCTCATGGAGGAGGTCTTCCGCGAGTGCGTCGCCGAGGAGCGCGACCGTGGTCGTACGGTGCTGCTCTCCAGCCACATCCTCAGCGAGGTCGAGGCGCTCTGCCGGAGAGTGAGCATCATCCGCAAGGGCAAGCGGGTGGAGTCCGGCTCGCTCACCGAGCTGCGCCATCTGACCCGTACGTCGGTGACCGCCGAGCTCGCCGGAGAGCCGAACGGCCTGTCCGGCCTCCCCGGTGTGCACAACGTGGACATTCAGGGCCGCCAGGTCAAGCTCCAGGTCGACACCGACAAGATGGACGCCGTGCTGCGCCAGCTCACCCAGGCCGGGGTGCGCAGCCTCATCTCCACCCCGCCCACCCTGGAAGAGCTCTTCCTGCGCCACTACCAGGACGACATCTCGCACACGGAAGCCGAGGCGATCGTCCGATGACCGCCGTAGCCGACGCCCGGGTCTCCCCCCGCGCCCGCGGATCGGCCCGCGATCTGGCCGGCACGGGCACGCTGTTGCGGCTCGCCCTGCGGCGCGACCGGATCATGATGCCGGTGTGGGTGCTGTGCCTGGGGCTCACGGCCAGCAGCACCGTCGGCCGTCTGAAGAGCGCGTACGACACCCCCGCCCGGCGCGCCGACCTCGTCCAGGACATGAACGGGAACGGCTCGACCCGGGCCCTGTTCGGCGCCGCCTTCGACGACTCGCTCGGCGCGCTCACCGTCTGGCGCGTGGGTGCCTTCCTTACGGTGTTCGCCGCGATCATGAGCCTGCTGGTCGTGATCCGGCACACCCGTGAGGAGGAGGAGACCGGCCGTCAGGAGGCGCTCTCCGCCGGCATGGTCGGCCGCCGCGCGGGTCTCACCTCGGCGCTGCTCGCCGTGGGCATCGCCAACGGCGCGGTGACCCTGCTCATCGCGGGCAGCCTCGCGGGCCAGGGCGGCACCGGCGCGCTCGCGCTCGGCCTCGCCGTGGGCCTGTCCGGTATGGCCTTCGGCGGTCTGGCCGCCGTCGCCGCCCAACTCACGGAGAACGCACGGCTGGCCCGGGGCCTGAGCTCCGCCGCGGTCGGCGTCGCCTTCGTGCTGCGCATGGCGGGTGACGCCGCCGAGGACGGCACCAAGGGCTCCGGCCACGTCCTGGTCTGGCTCTCGCCGCTGGGCTGGGCCGAGTACGCCCGGCCGTACGGGGGCGAGCGGTGGTGGCCGCTGCTGCTGATCGCCGTGCTCGCCGCGGCCTCGATCAGCCTCGCGTACTCCCTCGCGGGCCGTCGTGACGTGGGCGCCAGCTTCTACGCCAGCCGCCCCGGCCCGCCGGCCGCGGGCCCGCTGCTGAACGGGGTCTACGGCCTCGGCTGGCGGCTGCAGCGTGGTGCCCTGCTCGGCTGGGCCGCGGGCTTCGTCTTCGCGGGCGCCATCTTCGGATCCATCTCCGACGGTGCCGACGACTTCCTCGGCGACAGCGACCAGACCCGCGACATCATCCAGCGGATGGGCGGCGCCCAGGGGCTCAACGACGCGTTCCTGGCCGCCATGGTCGGCGTCCTCGGCACCATCCTCGCCGTCTACACCGCCAGCTCCGTGCTGCGGCTGCGCGGCGAGGAGACCGACCAGCGTGCCGAGCCCCTGCTGTCCAACGCCGTGGGCCGGCTGCGCTGGGCCGGGAGCCATCTGGTCATCGCCTACCTCGGCCCGGTCGTCATCCTCGCCATCGGCGGTCTGGCGCTCGGCCTGGGCTACGGCATCGCGGCGGGCGATCTGGCCGACCAGCTCGGCCGCTGTATGGGCGCCGCCCTCGCCCAGCTCCCGGCGCTGTGGGTGCTCACCAGCGTGACGCTCTTCCTCGTGGGCGTGTTGCCGAAGTATTCGGCCGCGGCCTGGGCATTCGTCGGCTGGGTGGTCGCCCTGGGCTGGATGGGCCCGGCGCTGGAGCTGTCCGATTCCGTCATGAACACCTCGCCCTTCAGCCATCTGCCGAAGCTGCCGGGCGATGAGGTGACGGCCGCACCGTTCCTGTGGCTGCTGCTTCTCTCGGTCGTTCTCGCCGCCGGAGGACTGGTGGGTCTGCGCCGCCGTGACATCGGCGGCTGACCCCCGTCGGCCCACCACACCCCGGCAACCGCCCCCCGTTGTCCACAGCCTGTGGACAACGGGGGGCCCTTTTGTCTGCGTAATCTGCGGGGTGCTGTGTCTGCTGGCCGCTGTCTGCGTGTCCGCCGGCTGGCCGCCGTCGTCCGCTCAGAGCTCGACCAGCAGCTCCCGCAGCCCGCGGATCACGAAGTTCGCCTGCGGCTCCGGCTCCTTGACCAGTCGCATCCCGGGCGCCTTACGGAGCAGCGCGCCGAAGGAGGCCGCGAGCTCCAGACGGGCCAGCGGGGCGCCGAGGCAGTAGTGGATCCCGGCGCCGAAGCTGACATGGGGGTTGTCGGCGCGGGAGAGATCGAGGGTGTCGGGGCGCTCGAAGCGGGCCGGGTCGCGGTTGGCCGAGCCGAAGAGCAGGGCGACCTCGCTGCCGCGCGGGATCACCGTGCCGTCGATCTCGATGTCCTCCAGCACCCAGCGCTCGAAGAGCTGCAGCGGGGTGTCGAAGCGCAGGAGTTCGTCCACGGCGGTGGGCAGCAGCGCGTCCGGGTCGGCGCGGAGCCGGGCGAGCTGCTCGGGGTGGCGGAACAGCGCCCACCAGCCATTACCCGTGGTGTTGACCGTGGCCTCATGGCCCGCGTTGAGCAGCAGCACACAGGTGGAGATCATCTCCTGCTCGGTGAGCCGGTCGCCCTCGTCATGCGCGGCGATGAGCCCGCTGATCAGATCGTCCCCCGGGGCCTTACGGCGCGCGTCGATCAACTCGCGCAGATAGCCGGAGAATTCGAGGGACGCGCGCACCGCCCGGCGCGCCGTCTCCTCGCTCGGGCCCAGCTCGTACATCCCGCAGATATCCGCCGACCAGGGCCGCAGCGCGGGGCGGTCGGCCTGCGGAATGCCGAGCATCTCGGCGATGACGGCGACCGGCAGCGGTTCGGCGACCGCCGCGATGAGATCGCCGCCGCCCGAGGCGACGAGGGAGTCGACGAGTTCGTCCGCGAACCGCCGGATCGTCGGCACCAGCGCCTCGACCGTCCGCGGGGTGAACGCCTTGGAGACGAGCCGCCGCAGCCGGGTGTGGTCCGGCGGTTCGAGATCGAGCATGCCGTGGTCGTTGAGGGTGTGGAACGGCTCGTGCTCGGGCGGCGGCGCGGTGCGGCCGAACTCCTCATGGCTGAAGCGGTGCAGATAGGTGCGGCCGAGCCGGCGGTCCCGCAGCAGGGCGCTGACATCCGCATGCCGCGGGATCAGCCACTGGCGGGAGGGCTCGAACCAGTGCGCGCGGCCGCGCTCGCGCAGCGCGGCGTACGCCGGATACGGGTCCGCGACGAACGACGGCTGCCACGGGTCGAAGGCGGGGGCTTCCGCGCTGCTGCTGCTCATCCCCGGACGGTACCGCCGGGCCCGCCCGGCCTCCAGGGCATGGTCAGCCTCCGGGGACCCTCCCAGCGCCCGCTCAGCCTCCAGGGGTGACCAGGCGGGCCTCGTACGCGAACACCGCCGCCTGGGTGCGGTCGCGCAGCCCCAGCTTCACCAGGATCCGGCTGACATGCGTCTTCACCGTCGACTCGGCGACGATCAGCCGCTCGGCGATCTCGGCGTTGGAGCAGCCCTGGGCGACCAGCACCAGGACCTCGTTCTCCCGCTCGGTCAGCTCGGCCAGCCGCCCCTGCGGGGAGGGAAGCGGGCCGCCGAGCCCGGCGGCCTCCCCGATCCGCGAGAACGTGGTGATCAGACGCTTGGTGATGGTCGGCGCGAGCAGCGCCTCGCCCGCCGCGACGACGCGTACCGCATCGCCGAGCTGACGGGCAGAGGCGTCCTTGAGCAGGAAGCCGCTCGCTCCGGAGCGCAACGCCTGGTAGACGTATTCGTCCAGGTCGAAGGTGGTCAGGACGAGCACCTTGGCGTCCGCGTCCGCCGCGACGATCTCCCGGGTGGCCTCGAGGCCGTTGACCTCCGGCATCCGGATGTCCATCAGAACGACGTCGGGGCGCAGGGCGGCGACCTGGGCGATGGCCTGGCGCCCGTCGACCGCCTCGCCGACGACCTCGATATCGGGCTGGGCGTTCAGCAGCACGGAGAAGCCCTCGCGGACCATCACCTGGTCGTCGGCGATCAGCACGCGGATGGGAGCGGTGACATCGGTCGTCATGGCTTCATCGTCCCTGCTTCCGGGGCGGGCCCCGGCCGCGGGGGCGTCGCGGCGTCCGGAGTGGAGGCGTCCGCCTCGGGGACCGCGGCGGCCGGGATGAAGACCGCGACCTCGTAGCCGCCGTCCTCCTCCACCGCTCCCGCCGTCATCTCCCCGTTCAGCATCGCCACGCGCTCCCGCATCCCGAGCAGCCCATGGCCCATGCCCGGCGAGGGGCGTACGGGCTGGGTGGGCGGGCCGTTGACGACCCGCAGGCCCAGACCGCCGAGGACGTACGCGATCTCGACGCGGGCGGTGGATCCGGGGGCGTGGCGCAGCGCGTTGGACAGCGCCTCCTGGATGATCCGGTAGGCCGACAGCTCCACACCGGAGGGCAGCGGACGTACGGCGCCGGTGATGACGTGCTCGACGGTCAGCCCCGCCGCCCGGACGCCCGCGAAGAGCGTGTCGAGCGTGGCGAGGGTCGGCTGGGGCGCCTCGGGGTCGGCGTCGGCGTAGGCATCGGGATCGTCGGCGCGGACGACGCCGAGGAGGCGGCGGAGTTCGGTGAGCGCGGCGACCGCGTTCTCGCGGATGGTCGCGAAGCTGGTGGCCAGCTCCTCGGGCGGGTTCGCCACCCGGTAGGGCGCCGCCTCCGCCTGGATGGCGATCACGGACATGTGGTGCGCGACGACATCATGCAATTCGCGGGCGATGGTCGCGCGCTCCTCCAGCAGGGTGCGGCGGGAGCGCTCCTCGTAGGTGGCCGACTGCTGCACGGCGACCTGCTGCTTGGTCTCGCGCAGACTGCGCCGGGCGACGACGGCGCCCACGATGACGCACGAGGCGACCACCATGGGGAAGGCGTTCGTGGGCCGCGCGTTGATGCCGAGCTCACAGGCGAGCCCGAACCCGGCCGTGAGCATCAGCATCCGCCCGGCCACCCGCGGGCGGTTCTGGGTCGCGACGATCACCATCACCACGATGTGCGACGCGAAGAGGGTCGCCGGCCAGGGCCACATGCTCCCCCCGTACGTGTCGGCGACGCCCAGGCCCCAGACGAAGCTCGCCGCGAACGACAGCCACCAGGCGCCGATCGGCCGGTAAAGCGCCAGCAACAGCGGCACACCGCTGAGCAGGGCCAGCCCTATGCCCTCGGTCTCGCCCGCCACGGCCATGAGGTAGAAGACCAAGACCACGATCGCGGCCTGCGGCAACCACGGCGCGTACGGCCGCACCGCCCGGGGCATGTACCGCACCAGCGGATGCGTGGCGGCCAGCGGCGGCACCGGGCGGAGGGCGAAGGCGCCGGTGATCAAGTCCTTCCGCAGATGGGAGAACGCCCGGCGGATGGTGCGGAGTTCGGTCCGCGGAATCGTCTGGGTCACGCCGTCCACGGTAGAGAGCGGCCACAGCGCCGTCGTCCCCGGGAATGTGGATTGTGCGGCATCCGACTCAAGTACTACGCGGCGGGGCGCGCTGCGGTGGGGCGTGGCCGGGTGCGCTGCGGCGCTACGGGGTGTCCGGCGGGCCTTTCCCCTTCCCGCCCCTTCCCGCAGCCAGGGGCTCCGCCGCTGGATCCCAGGGGCTGGGGCGGAGCCCCGCCACGCGGCGGGGTCGCGTATGTCCTCAAGGTCCGTCGGACACCGTCTAGGCACCGGGTTTGCCGCGGGCTGCGTGGCCGGGTGCGGGCCGCCGGCACGCGCCAAGTGCGCTGCGGTGCTGCACGGTCGGGGGCACTGCGGTCGGGGGCGCCGCGGTCGGGGCGCCCCAACTACCTTGCCGGGCCTGCTCCGGCCACATGGGCGATCTCGTCCGCGACGGTGTGGGCGACGGGCGTGGTGGGGTCGATGGGCGGGAAGTGTCCGCCCTCCGTCCTGACCAGCCGTACGTCCTGTCCGACGCGGGTCGCGGCCGCCGTGAAGGCGTCGGCGACCGCCGGTGGCACGTCGATGTCGGTGCCGCCCTGCACGATGGTGGTGGGGATCGCGGTGGGCAGCAGCGCGGCGGGGTCGGCGAGGGCGAACCGGGCCGTCAGTTCATCGCCGTCGCCGCGCACTTCGCCGCGCACTTCGCCGAGGAGTTCGCCGACGGCGCCGGAGCAGACGTCCAGCGCACGGGCCGTGGCGAGGTCCGCGATGGGGGCGAGGGCGACGACGCCGCGGAGCGGGGAGGGGGAGGGCAGATGCCAGGGAGTGCCGGACGGCAGCCGATGCCGGGCCGCCGCCCACAGCACGGCGTGCCCGCCCGCGGAGTGCCCGGTGAGCACCACGCGGTCCGGGTCGACCCCGGGAAGCCCGAGCTCCCGGGCGAGGCCCGGCACGGTGTCCACGGCGGCCGCGATGTCGTCGAACGTCTCCGGCCACCGCCCCGCCCGTGCCGGTTCCGCCCCGCCGCGGCGGTATTCGACCGACGCCACCGCGAGCCCCCGCCCCGCCAGGAAGGCGGCGAAGGGGGACACATGGCGGCGGTCGTAGGGGGCGCGCCAGGCGCCGCCGTGGAAGAGGAGGACCAGCGGGGCGGGGCGGGCGGCCCTGCGCGGCCTGGACGGAAGGTAGAAGTCCGCCACCTGGTCCGGGTGTTCGCCGTACGCGGCGGTCCGGTCCGGAGCCACGGGTGTGAGCCCCAGGACCGACGTCTCCTCGGCCGCTGCCCCGCCCAGCGGTCAGCCCTCCTTCGGCAGCACGTCGGCCAGCACCCGCGCCGCCCGCTCCACCTCGGCGAAGCCCGTGTACAGCGGGGTGAAGCCGAAGCGCAGCACATCGGGGCGGCGGAAGTCGCCCACGACACCGCGCCGCGTCAGCTCCGCCATCACCTCCCCGCGTCCGCGCACCGCAGCGCCACCTGGCTGCCGCGCTCGGCGTGTGCGGCGGGGGTGAGGGACTGCACGCGGCCGGTCGGGACATAGTCCTCGACGCAGCGGAGGAAGAAGTCCGTCAGGGCCAGGCTCTTGGCCCTGACGTCCTCGATCGTCACGTCGTCCCACACCCCGAGGGCGGCCTCCAGCGCCAGCATCGAGAGGATGTCCGGGGTGCCGACGCGGCCGCGGGCCGAGCCGTCGGCCGGGGTGTAGGCGGAGGCCATGCCGAAGGGGTCGGCATGCGAGTTCCAGCCGGGCAGCGGCGAGTCGAAGCGGGGCTGATGCGCACGGGCGACGTACAGATACGCGGGCGCGCCGGGCCCGCCGTTGAGGTACTTGTACGTGCAGCCGACCGCGAGGTCGACCCCGTGGTCGTCCAGCCCGACCGGCAGGGCGCCCGCGCTGTGGCACAGGTCCCACACGACGAGCCCGCCCGCCGCGTGCACGGCGGCCGTGGTCCCGGGCAGGTCGTGGAGGCGGCCGGTGCGGTAGTCCACGTGGTTGACCAGCGCGACGGCGGTGCGCGCGCCCACGGCGGTGGGCATGTCGCCCGCCGCGACCGGCCGCAGGGTGCAGCCGGTCATCCGGGCGGCGGACTCGGCGATATAGCCGTCGGTGGGGAAGGTGGTCTCGTCGACCAGGATCTGATCGCGGTGGGCGCCGCGCTCCTGGGCGATCCGTACGGCCGCGACGACCGCCTTGAAGACGTTCACGCTCGTCGAGTCGCCCACCACCACCTGGCCGGGGGCGGCGCCGACGAGCCGGCCGACGCGGTCACCGATCCGCTCCGGCGCGGTCCACCAGCCGCTCTCCTCCCAGGAGCGGATGCGCAGCTCGCCCCATTCGCGGGCGACCACCTCGGCCAGTCGGTGCGGGACGGCGCGCGGCAGCGCGCCCAGCGAGTTGCCGTCGAGGTAGATCACGTCGTCGAGGGTGAAGGCGTCGCGCTTGGCGCGCAGCCGGTCGGCCGCGTCGAGTGTGGTGGCCTCGTCGCTCAGCGCGGTCCGGGGCGGACGGGGCTCGGCCGCCCCGGTCTCGGCACTGGTCGGCGCGGACTCCGCACCAGTCAGCGCGGACTCCGCACTGGTCGGCCCGGACTCGGCACCAGTCGGCGCTGCGCCCGCCGACTCCGTGGGGATCGTCGCGTCAGACATGGCTGCGCGCCGTCCACAGCTCGGGGAAGACCGTCTTGCCCGCGCGCTTCTCCAGCCAGGCGACCCCGGCCGAGCCGCCGGTGCCGGTCTTGGCGCCCATCGCCCGCCGGGTCGCCACCAGGTGGTCGTTGCGCCAGCGCCACACCAGCTCGGCGACCTCGGTGAGCGCCTCGCCGAGCCTGACCAGCTCATCCTCGCGCGGGCCGGAGTAGATCTCCTCCCAGACCCGCTCCACCCCCGGATCGGGTTCATAGCGCAGGGCGGGATCGCGGTCCAGCACGGCGGCCGGGACGGCGAGGCCGCGACGGGCGAGATAGCGCAGCACCTCGTCGTAGAGGCTGGGCTCGGTCAGCGCCTTCTCCAGCTCGGCGTGGACCCGCGGCGCGCCCCGGTGCGGGACGAGCATGGACGCGGACTTCTCGCCGAGCAGGAACTCCAGCCGCCGGTACATCGCCGACTGGAAGCCGGAGCCTTCGCCGAGCGCGGAGCGGTACGCGTTGAACTGGCCGGGGGTGAGATGGGCCAGCGGCTTCCAGGAGGCGTTGAGCGACTCCAGCTCGTAGGCCGAGCGCTGGAGCGCGGCCATCGTCGTGGGCAGATCGTCCTCGCGCAGCGCCTGCGCGGCGGTGTGCCACTCATGGACGATGACGGTGAACCACAGCTCCATGACCTGGGTGGTCACCAGGAACACCATCTCGCCGGGGTCGTCGGAGAGGGGGCGCTGGAGATGGGTGAGCACGGACGCCTGGACGTAGTCCTCGTACGGGGTGGTGCCGTCGAAGTCCAGATGGGGGGCCTCGAGCTCGGCCCCGCCCGGTGCGGTCCGGCTTGATGTGGTCCCGCTCGGAGCGGTCCGGCCGGGGGCGGCCCCGCTCGGCGTGGCCCCGCCCGGGGCGGTCCGGCCTCGAGGGGTTCCGCCCGGGGTGGCCTGGGCCGGGGCGGCGTGGTCAGGGACAGGTTGCTGCGACATCGCATCTCCTGAGTACTGCTCGCTACCGGGTAGCGGTCCGCCCCATCCTTTCGGTCTCGGAGCCCCGGTCCCCTCGGGGCCCACAGCCGAAGGGGCCCCGCACCGCATCATCCGCGCCGCACGGACGATCGGCAAGTACGGAAGGGGCCCGTGGGGCGTACGACACCCCACAGGCCCGGTACGCCTCGTTACGTCTCGTTACGCCTCAGGAGAGCGTGTCCGCCGCGGTCGGGGAGCTCTCGCGCAGGAAGGTCGAGCACCGCTCGTACTCCTCCTGCTCACCGATGGACTGCGCGGCGCGCGCGAGCGCGTGCAGGGCGCGCAGGAAGCCACGGTTGGGCTCATGCTCGAAGGGCACGGGACCGTGGCCCTTCCAGCCGCTGCGGCGCAGGGCGTCGAGTCCACGGTGGTAGCCGGTGCGGGCGTACGCGTAGGACTCGACCACCCGGCCGGCCTCGAACGCCTCGTCGGCGAGCTGGGCCCAGGCGAGCGAGGAGGCCGGGTACTTCGCGGCGACCTCGGACGGGGCCGCGCCGGAGGCGAGCAGCTCCCGTGGCTCCGGGTCGTCGGGCAGATGGGTCGGGGGCGGTCCCCGAGCAGGTTCTCGTGAATGGCCATGGGTTCCAGTCTGCCTGGTCCGGGGCCCCACCCGACACGCCCAAGCCACGTGGTCCGCAGATCGAGGGGCGGGTCCAGGGGCGCGTCCGGCGCGAAGACGGGTGAAGAGGGCGGGGGTCAGGTGCCGGAGCGTTTCTCGTCCGGGTCCAGGGGCGGCGGCGCGGGCAGGTCGCCCGGGTCCAGGGGCGGCGCCGCCACACCGCAGTGGTACGCGCACTCAGGGCGGCACAGCAGCCCCTCCGGCCGTACGGCGCCCTCGGCACGTTCCGCCGGCACGCCGCCCTCGCCTCGCTCCGTGCGCGCCGCGGCCACGGCCCCCGCCGGCGCACCCGCCACGGCCTCCGCCCCCACCTCCTCGCCCACCTGCTCCAGGGCGTCCGAGCGCACCGTGCGCCAGGCGAGGATCGCCCCCAGCACCAGCACCCCGGCACAGATCGGCATCGCCCGCCGGAAGGTGTCCCCGAACGCGTCCGCCGACCGGTACGCCTCCGGGCCCATCCCCGCGAGCAGCGGCAGCGCCGCCACCGCGATCAGGCCCGCCGCGCGGGCCGCCGCGTTGTTGACACCGCTGGCCAGGCCCGCCCGGGCGACGTCCACCGAGGCCAGGACGGTCGCGGTGAGCGGGGCGACCACCACCACCATGCCCATGCCCAGCACCAGCAGCGCGGGCAGGATGTCCCGCCAGTAGACCGCCCCGACCCCGGCCCGGGTCATCAGCAGCATCCCCGCCGCGCACAGCAGCGGGCCCACGGTCAGTGGGATCCGCGGGCCGATGCGCTTGCCCAGCTCTCCCGAACGGGCCGACAGCAGCAGCATCAGCGTGGTCGTGGGCAGCAGCGCGGTACCGGCGGCGAGCGCGGAGTAGCCCACGACCACCTGAAGGTCGAGCACCGAGAGGAAGAAGAAGCCGCCGAAGGCCGCGTAGACGCACAGGGTCACCGCGTTGACGGCGCTGAACTGGTGGGAGGAGAAGATGGAGAGCGGCAGCATCGGCTCGCGCCGTCTGCGCTCCACGAGGACGAAGATCACCCCCAGCGCCAGCCCGGCGACGGCCGGGACCACCACGGCGGGCGAGGCGCCCTTCTGCGGCGCGGCGATCAGCGCATAGGTGACCAGGCCGAGGGTCGCCGCCCCAGCAGGGCACCGAGGACGTCGAACCGGCCGTGCGCCCGCGGATTTCTGGTCTCCGGTACATGGCGCAAAGCGACCGGCACACACACCGCGGCCAGCGGCACATTGATGAAGAACACCCAGCGCCAGCCGGGCCCGTCCACCAGCCAGCCGCCGAGGAACGGCCCGATGGCCGCCCCGATCCCGCCGAAGCCGGACCACAGCCCGATCGCCCGCGCCCGGTCGTCGTGGTGGATCACCGACTGGATCAGCGCGAGCGACCCGGGGGTGAGCAGCGCCCCGCCGATGCCCTGCAGCGCCCGCGCGGCGATGAGCACTCCGGCGTTCGGCGCCAGCCCGCACGCCAGCGAGGCCAGCGAGAACCACACCACCCCGGTGACGAACACCCGCCGCCGCCCGAACCGGTCCCCGAGCGCCCCGCCGAGCAGGATCAGCCCGGCGAGGGTGAGCATGTAGGCGTTGACGGTCCACTGCAGTACGGGGAGATCGGCACCCAGGTCGAGCCCGATGCGCGGCAGGGCGACATTGACGACGGTGCTGTCGAGCAGGGCCATGGCGGAACCCAGCACGGTGGTGAACACCAGCCACCGCCCGGCCGGCCCGGAGAGCCGCACACCTGCCATACCTGGATCATGCCTCGGGGCGGCCCGGCAGGGCCAGCCCCGGAACGCAAACGGGCCCGGCGACTCGCCGCAAGGCGAGCGCCGGGCCCGTGAGAGCGAGCCGGAGAACGAACTACTTCACCTTCGTCCCCGTGGACCGAAGGTGCGAACAGGCCGCGGTGACCCGCTCCGACATCCCCTTCTCGGCCAGCTTGCCCCAGCTCCGCGGGTCGTACTGCTTCTTGTTGCCGACCTCGCCGTCGACCTTCAGCACCCCGTCGTAGTTGCGGAACATGTGGTCCGCGATCGGGCGGGTGAAGGCGTACTGGGTGTCCGTGTCGAGGTTCATCTTCACCACACCGTTCTCCAGCGCGGTGCGGATCTCCTCCTCCGTGGAGCCGGAGCCGCCGTGGAAGACGAAGAAGAACGGGTCCTGCTTGCCGTACTTCGCGGCGACACCGTCCTGGAGCTCACGCAGCAGCTCCGGGCGGAGGACCACATTGCCCGGCTTGTAGACGCCGTGGACGTTGCCGAACGAGGCGGCCAGCAGGTAGCGGCCCTTGTCGCCCAGGCCGATGGCCTCGGCGGTGCGCAGGGCGTCGTCGACCGTCGTGTACAGCTTGTCGTTGATCTCGTGGGTGACGCCGTCCTCCTCGCCACCGGTCGGGGTGATCTCGACCTCGAGGATGATCTTCGCCTTGACCGCCTCGGCGAGCAGCTCCCGCGCGATGCGGAGGTTGTCGTCGAGCGTCTCGGCGGAGCCGTCCCACATGTGGGACTGGAACAGCGGGTTCTGACCGTTGGCGACGCGCTCCTGGGAGATCTTGAGCAGCGGCCGGACATAGCCGTCCAGCTTGTCCTTCGGGCAGTGGTCGGTGTGGAGGGCGATGTTCACCGGGTACTTCTCGGCGACGACATGCGCGAACTCGGCGAGACCGACCGCACCGGTCACCATGTCCTTGCTGTACTGGCCACCCAGGAACTCGGCACCACCGGTGGAGATCTGGACGATGCCGTCGCTCTCCGCCTCGGCGAAGCCGCGGAGGGCGGCGTGCAGAGTCTGCGTCGAGGTCACATTGATCGCGGGGTAGGCGAACTTGCCTGCCTTCGCCCGGTCGAGCATCTCGTTGTAGATCTCAGGGGATGCGATGGGCATCTGACCGCTCCTTGTATGTGCGGGTTAGTCGTACTCGGCCCTGACCTAGGGGCGACGTCATCGTCGGGGCCATAATCCCAGACTCCGTCGATTGCTCCACACGGCGCACGCGGAGACCACACGGACGGGGGTGGGTGGTTTCACGTGAAACGTCCGACCGCCCCACCCGCCACGATTCAGCTCAGCTCGAGGTCGGCAAGCGAGTACGCCGGGAGGTACGGGAGCCCGGCGTCCGCGATTGCCGGCGCGGCGCCGCGCTCGACGATCGTCGCGACCGCGACGACCTCCGCACCCGCCTCCCGTGCCGCCTCCACCGCGGTCAGCGGCGAACCGCCGGTGGTGGAGGTGTCCTCGACCACCAGCACCCGGCGGCCCGCGATGTCCGGGCCCTCGATCCGCCGCTGCATTCCGTGCGTCTTCTGGGCCTTGCGGACCACGAAGGCGTCGAGCCGGCGGCCGCGCGCGGCCGCCGCGTGCAGCATGGACGTGGCCACCGGGTCGGCGCCCAGCGTCAGCCCGCCCACCGCGTCGTACTCCAGATCGGCCGTGGCCTCGAGCATGACCTGCCCGACCAGCGGCGCGGCCTCGGCGTCCAGGGTGATCCGGCGCAGGTCGATGTAGTAGTCGGCCTCACGCCCGGAGGAGAGGGTCACCTTGCCGTGGACCACGGCCTTGTCCTTGATCTGCTGCAGCAGGGCGTCACGCGCATCGCTCATGCGCATGAGCTTAGGCGGTGGCCCTCGGAACCCCTCAAGGCACTCCGTTCCTCAGGCCGAGCCGCCCCGATCCCCGTCAGGCCAGGCCACTCCCTCAGGCCAGCGTGCGCCAGCTCCAGGTCATGGAGAGCTCCAGCGGATCGATGGGGGTGACCAGCCGCGGCAAGAGGTTGAGGCCGTTGGGCGGGCCGGACTGCGGTTCGACGCACACCGCCTCCGCCTGCTCGTCGTAGACGACCACCCACTCGGTGCGGCTGGTGACCTTCAGCTCGAGTTGGCCGGGCCAGGTGAGCGTGACGTCCACCCCCTGCGGCATGCCGAAGCAGTCGTCCCAGGGGCCGGGCTTCGGCGCGATCCGGCGGCCGGTGGGGAGGTGGTCCTCCCCGCGCTCCTCCTGCCATGCGGCGTCGAAGGCGATCTCGGCATCGGCGCCGCCGTCGCCCAGGTTCCGCCGGAACCACGGATGCCAGCCGGCCTGCGCCGGGAAGGAATCGCCCTCGGTCTCCACGCTCATGGTGACGATCGCGCTGTCCGGGGAGAGCTCGAAGGTCTGGGTGACCCGGCCCTCGTACGGCCAGGGGTCGGCGAGGTCGTAGGTGAAGGCCGCGCTGGACCGGCCGGTCCTGACCGGGCTCCAGGCGACGTTCCGGCCGGTCCCGTGGATCGCGTGCGGCGGGGAGTTGATGGGCAGCTGGTGGGTCTGCCCGCCATTGCGGAACCGGCCCAGCCCGGTCCGGCCGCACCACGGCACCATCGGGAACGCCCCGAACCGCGGGCCCTGTCGCAGCAGCTCCGTACCGCCGATGCGCAGTGAACCGATACGGCAGCCGTTCTCGGGTGAGACGGTCAGCTCGGCGTCCCCGGCGGTCAGCCGTACGCCCTTGGTCTCCGGTGTCTCTTCGGTGGTCACAGCTACCGACCCTATGCGCACACGGTCATCGGCGGCGGCGAAGGACGCGACGACCCACCACGACGACGGAGGCGATCACCACGGCCGCGGCGGGCGCGGCCCAGCGCAGGGTGGCGCTGGTGGAGACGGTCTCGGGCGCGGGGACGGGGGCGTAGCGGCCGCGCGGCGGGGCGTGGTCGACCTCCTCCGTGGAGCGGCCGATCATCGTGCGGCGGGCGTGAGCGGCCTCGGCCGGGGGCTCGCCGTCCAGGTCGTCGAGATCGGCGAGGTCGCCGAAGCCGACGGGCTCCTCGACGGCGTCCGCGTCGTCGACGTCCTCGAGGTCGCCGACGTCGTCGATGTCCATGTCGTCGGCCGACAGCGGTAGCTCGGCCTCGGTCGGCAGCCCGGACTCCTCCGCGGCGGCGCCCCTACCGGCGTCAGTGGCCTCGTCGCCGGCCTCGTCCTCGGTGGCCTCGTCCTCGGGGGCCTGGTCAGTGGGCTCGTCGGTGGGCCTGCCAGGGGCCTCGTCCTCGGTGATCGCGGTGATCGGGGACTTCTGCAGCCCGGCGGTGAGCGCCGAGGCGAACCGGTCCAGCATGCGGCGGGCCACGGTCATGGACGCCTCGTCGTCGAACTCGGCCAGCCGCCCCTCGCTGTGGACCGTCCCGGCGCAGATCAGCTGCGTACCGCCCTCGACGGGCTTCGGCGTCACGGTCAGCGCCAGCTTCACCGAGCCGCTGCCGCGGGCCTCGGTGCCCTCGCCCTCGATCTCGAAGGCATCGGCGCGCCGACCGACGCGCAGCACACCGCGGTAGGTGATGGTGGACCCGCCGATGCGCAGCCGCAACCGGCCGGAAAGCGGCCCGGCGGCCTCATCGGCGTCCCGCTGGAGCCCGGGAACGCAGCGGGCGACGCGATCGGGCTCCGCGAGCGCCAGCCGGACGGTGTCGACGGGAAACGGAACGAACACCTCATGCTCCATAGCTCAAGACACTACCCATCGCTCGTTACCTGAGACCCGTTCCCGGTCAACTTTCCGCACCGGGCGCGCCGCCCACGGCCTGACTACGGCGGGCTTGCCCTGTGGTCTTGCCTTGAGCGAGGGCCTGCCGCGGCCGGCGGCGCGCACCCCACCAGGCACGCGCCGACGACGCACGCCCCCGGCGTACGGGCGGGCACTCGCGCCGGGCCCCGGAGGCCCAGTGCGGGGCCCTCTCACTCCCCATACCGCGGACGCATCAACGTGGAGGGCGGCAGCCCCGCCTCCCGGTGCCGCCCGGCAGCGCGGCGGGCCGCCCGTAGCCCCTCCTCCGTCAGCGAGCGCGGCCGCGGATCGTGCGGGGCCAGCCGCACCCCCACCGGGGAGCGCGCCGCCAGCACGAAGCCCCAGTCGTGCGGGGAGCCACGGCCGGGACGCGGGGAGCCACGGCCCTGGCGCGGGGTGTCGATCACGTAGGGCGCGGTCCGCAGCCCGACCGAGCGCATCGTCGCGTCCACCGTCCAGAACGCCCGTGGCTCGGGCCGCAGCGGCCCGGCGTGGACCACCAGCCGGCCGCCGGGCGCCAGCGCCCGCTCGGCCAGGCCGTAGAACTCCTGCGAGTAGTACTTGGTGCTCGGAGTGAGCTCGGGGGCGGGCAGATCGCAGACCACCACGTCGTACGCCATGGACCGGCGCAGCCAGTCGAAGGCGTCCGCCGTCACCACCCGCACCCGCGGATCGCGGTAGGCGCCGCCGTTGAGCGCGGACAGGCCCGGATCGCGGCGAGCCAGCCGCACCACCTCCGCGTCGCGCTCCACGACCGTCACCGACCGGACTCCCGGGTACCGCAGGATCTCGCGCGCCGCGAGCCCGTCGCCCCCGCCCAGCACCAGGACCCGACCGTGCGGTCCGGCGGCCATCGCCGGGTGGATCAGCGCCTCGTGGTAGCGGACCTCGTCGCGCCCGCTGACCCTCAGCCGCCCGTTGACGAAGAGGGCCAGCGGCCGCCCGCTCGTTCCGCCGCCCACGAGCACGATCTCCTGCTCACCGGTGCGCAGCGCGACCCGCACCCCCGGTCCGTAGACGGCCTGCCGGGCGGCCCGCTCGAAGGAGGGGGTCAGCACGGCACCGGCGGTCAGCGCGGCGAGCACCAGCCCATTGGCGACGATCAGCGTCCACCGCGCCCGTACGCTCAGATCGCGGCGGAACAGCCAGAGCACCAGCGCCCCGCCCGCGACCGCGTTGACCGCGCCGGTGACCAGCGCGCCGGTCAGCTGCCCGAACGCGGGCAGCAGCAGAAAGGGAAAGGCGAGCCCGCCGACCAGCGCGCCCACATAGTCCGCCGCGAACAGATCGGCCACCGCGCCGCCCGCGTCCTGCCGGCGCACCCGCTGGATGAGGGTCATCAGCAGCGGCACCTCGGCCCCGATGAGCACCCCGATCGCGAACGAGAAGCCGACGAGCGCGGAGCGCGAGTGACCGCCCCACGCGAAGCACGCGTACAGCGCCATCGCCGAGCAGCCGCCGACGAGCGCGAGCACCGCCTCGACCGCGCCGAAGCCGACGGCGGCCCGGCAGCGCAGCCGCTTGGCCAGCAGGGAGCCGACGCCCATGGCGAAGACCATCACGGACAGCACCACGGATGCCTGGGTGACCGAGTCACCCGCCAAGTACGAGGCCAGCGCGACGAGTTCGAGCTCGTAGACGAGGCCGCAGGCGGCGCAGACGAAGACGGCGCCGAGAACGAGGAAGCGGCCGAGCGTCGCCCTCACGGGCAGCCGCGCCGGAGGGCCGGACTCCGGCGACGACGGCACATCCGAGACGGCGGACATCGGCGAATCGATCACAAAGGGAACGCTACGTTACATATCGCTTACGCCTCGTCCCCCACACGAGTGCATTGCCGTTCACGCATCGGGCATCGATGGCCTCGCCAACACGCTGACCCCCTTCAGGCACACGGCACTTGGGGCGAGCGCCCCTCGGGCAGGCCACCTATCTCGAGCCCGCCCGCGCCAGGCGGCCGGAGCGCGGCAGGCACCCGGGCCCCCACACAGGTGCGGGTGGTGACCAACCGCCCCTCCTGGGGGTAGGCATGCCAGGTCCGCCAGCCCACCGTGCCCTCGTGCCACTGCGCGAGCAGCGCCGTGAACGCGTTCGGACTGCCGGGAAAGGTGCCGGCCAGCCCGTGCGGATGGTCGGCCACCAGCGCGAGCAGCTCCTGCGCGCGCCCGGCGAAGGCCCCTTGCGACAACTCCTCGACCCGCGCCGCGAATTCGTATTCGCGGCCGTCGACGAGCGTGGAAACTCCCAGCGGAAGCGCGGTGCTGTTGCCGGACATGCAGGCGACGGTCTCCGAGCAACGGCTGCCCTCCCCTTCGAGGAGGACCTGATGCGAGGCTCCCAGGAGCCTCAACTGGACGTCGAAACCATGAAGTTGAAGATCAAGCACGGCGAGGGCGGGAAGCGGCTCCCGTCCCAGGCCCCAGGCGAGGTCAGCGGCGCGGGTATCGGTGTAGGCAGTCTTGAGGGTCGTGAGCATGGATCGGCTCCGCAAGCACGCAATGGAAAAAGATGGGCCGACTGGCCCCGCGGTGAACCAGGGGCATGCGCATACGCCGGCTCGTGCCCACGTGGGGCCGTAAGGTCGATGGTGGTATACGGAATCATGAAATGCTGGGCGCCACATCGTTTTTACCCATCTTCGCCGGGTTTCCACCCCCTAGGGCGCCTTCTAGGTCAAGTGTTCAACAAGCCCGCGCCCGGCGCACGTTGGCGCGCCGGGCGCGGGCTCATTGCTTCACAGCCGTAAGGACGGCGTGGCAACCATAAGGACGACCTGACCGCAAGGACGGCGTGGCGACCGTAAGGACAACCTGACCGTAAGGACGGCATGGCGACCGTAAGGACGACCTGACCGCACGAGCGGCGTGGCGACCGTAAGGACGCGGGTGGCTAGGGGATCAGGCGCCCCCTCCGCAGCCACCGCCGCCACCGCCGCCGCCACCGCAGCCACCTCCGCCACCGCCACCGCAGCCACTTCCGCCGCCGCAGCCACCGCCGCCGTGGTGACCACCCCCGTGATGGCCACCACCGCCGTCGCCACCGGCCCACCAGCTGCCACCGGCCGCCCCGCCGGACCCGGCGCTCCAGGACCGCCTGCGCCGCCCGCTGTTCCCCTTCGACCGACCGGCGCTCAGCGCGGCGAGCGCCGCGAACGTGAACGCCACCACGACCAAGATGACAACAAAACCCATGGTCCTCACTCTCCTTCCCATCCCCCGTAGCGAGGTACCGCTTCGTACCTGTCGTCTCCCCTGCCCGACCTCACCCGGGTCGAAAGCGAAGTTGAGGAAGTCCAGAGGTTCGGCGCGGCGCGACTGGCCGTGGGCTCAGGCGGGTAACTTGCCGGGCATGCACAGGAGCCGTGTGTACGCCGTTTTGATCGACGCGCCCAAAGCCGAGGCCGCCGGGGCGACCGCCTTCTGGTCCGCGGCTCTCGGCGTCACCGCCGAGCCGTTTGCGCCGGAGCCACAGTTCACCACGCTCCATGAGGCTCTGCCGGGGCTGGTCACCGCCGTCCAGGCGGTCGACGACGCGCCCCGTATCCACCTGGACTTCGAGACCGACGACGTCGAGGCGGAAACCGCGCGCCTGCTCGCCCTGGGTGCTGAGCAGATTGCGCAGTGGCAGGAGTGCCGGGTGCTCCGCGTGCCCGGCGGCCACGTGATGTGCGTACTGCCCCTGGAGACCGACCCCGAGACCTTCCGGGCACAGGCCAACGTCTGGCCCTGACACCGCTGCGAGAGGGCGCGCCGCTAGCGGTGCTCCCAATGATGCGGGTCGGCTTCCAGGACCGCGCGATCCCAGTCGGCCAGTTCGGCGGCCGCCTCGTAGGTGCTGTGCAGGAATTCGGTCAGCATCCGGTCCGGATCGGCCGCGGTGGCGACCGTCTCGTAGGGCAGCACGAACTCACCGACGTCCCGCCGGTACGAGGCCGTCGCGGGCTGGACCGGCTGGTCGGCGAAACCGGCGGGCTCGGGGTAGGCGTAGGAGTAGAAGCCGCCCTCCTCGCCGCCGCCGGGCCAGAAGCCGCAGCTGGAGAGCTCGACGGAGTACGCCTCCTGTGTCACCCGGTCCGGCAGATTCGGCACCCCGCCGGGGGGATGCGGCGGCGCGGTGCGGCCGGAGAAGCGGGTGACGCACAGGTCCATCGCTCCCCAGAAGAAGTGCACGGGGCTGGCCTTGCCGACGAAATGGGACCGGAATTCCCCGAACACCCGGTGTGCGCTCAGCAATTGACCCCAGAAGAGCCGGGTGGCGTGTGGGTCGTACACCGCGTGTCGGTGATCCTCCGGGAATGGGATCGATACGGGCACCTCGTTCGGGCGGGGGTACACCCGGGTCTGGATGCCCAGGTCTCCCAGCACACCCATGATCTCGGAGTAGAACTGGGACACCGGTTTGGACTCCAGCGCCAGCTCTCGCCGGCTCCCGTCACTGACCCGAATCCCCAGCCGCTGATCGACAAAGTCGAACTCGATATCGAACGCCGCGCTCCGATACGGAATCGTGGACGTGCTCAGCCCGCGCGGGGTGACATACAAGGTCACCTGCCACCACTGGTTGGCCGGTGGCGCATGATCCAGCCGGATCTTGCCGACGATCTGGGTCCACATATGCAGCGTGTCCCGCGCCTCGGCCCAGTCCTCCAACCGAAGCCGCGGCCAGGCCGTCTGCTGTATCTCGTGCATGGCCATCTCGCCTCCCGCGGGGCCTCACGACTCCGGCAAAACGCGCAATCAATCACATTCGATACATTCCGACCCGGCCGGGTACCCGGCCATGGCGTCGATGAAAACCCCGGATCGGCGTCAGGTGCCCGAGTCCGTCGATGAGCTGCCGCGACCCAGGTAGAAGCAAGGTTGATGAAGGCCGGCGCTTCGGCGGAGTATGGGCGCCATGGGACGACCGCCGCTCAATCGCCGACTGGCCGCCTTCGGGACCACGATCTTCGCCGAGATGTCCGCTCTCGCCGTGCGCACCGGCGCGATCAATCTGGGCCAGGGCTTCCCGGACACCGACGGGCCCGAGGAGGTGCGCGAGGCCGCCGTCCGGGCGCTGCGGGACGGGCGGGGTAATCAGTACCCGCCCGGGCCGGGGGTGCCGGAGCTGCGTACCGCCGTCGCCGAGCACCAGCGGCGCTGGTACGGGCTGGGCTTCGATCCCGATACCGAGGTGCTGATCACCGCGGGCGCCACCGAGGCCATCGCGGCGTCGCTGCTGGCGCTGGTGGAGCCGGGGGACGAGGTGGTCGCGCTGGAGCCGTACTACGACTCGTACGCCGCGTGCATCGCCATGGCGGGCGGGGTCCGCGTCCCGGTCACCCTCCGCCCCGACGGGGACACCTTCCGGCTGGATCTGGACGAGCTGCGCGCCGCCGTCACCGATCGCACCCGGCTCATCCTGCTCAACACCCCGCACAACCCCACCGGCACCGTCCTCACCCACGATGAGCTGGCCGCGGTCGCCGAGCTCGCCGTCGAGCGCGATCTGCTGGTGGTCACCGACGAGGTCTACGAGCATCTCGTCTTCGGCACCGCGCACACCCCGCTCGTCTCGTTCCCCGGGATGCGCGAGCGGACCGTCACCATCAGCAGTAGTGGCAAGACGTTTTCGTTCACGGGCTGGAAGGTCGGGTGGGTGACCGGCACTCCCGAGCTGGTCACGGCGGTGCGCTCGGCCAAGCAGTACCTCACCTATGTCTCGGCGGGGCCCTTCCAGTACGCGGTCGCCGAGGCGCTGCGCCTGCCCGACGCCTATTTCCACGGCATCCGCGAGGATCTGCGCGCCAAGCGCGATCTGCTGGCCGACGGCCTGACGGACGCGGGCTTCCAGGTCTTCCGCCCCTCGGGCACGTACTTCATCACCACCGACATCCGGCCCCTCGGCGAGACCGACGGCTTCGCCTTCTGCCGCTCCCTCCCCGAGCGCTGCGGCGTGGTCGCCGTCCCGAACGCGGTCTTCTACGACCACCAGGACCAGGGCTCCCCGTTCGTCCGCTTCGCCTTCTGCAAGCGCGATGAGGTCCTTACGGACGCCGTCGCCCGTCTGAAGACGCTCGGCGCCGGCTGACGCGGCACCTCCGGCCACCCGGGTAAGTCCGGTAACCGCCCGGGAAGCCTCCCCCGGATGGGCCTTCCGGGTCGCGGGCGTCCGCGGTCCGGCGGATGGTCGATGTGTCCGCCGAGCCCCCTGGTACGTCCCCTCCCGGGGGCTCGGCGCAGGTCCGTCGGGTGCCCGCACCGGAGGTTTCCGTGTCCGCCGACACCGCCGCGTCCACCCGGGCCCCGGAACCCCCGGGACGACCAGCCACCCGGCGGGGGGTGCGGGCGTCGCTGGAGCGGGCGTGGCTCGCGCTGGCGGTGTACGCGACGGTGCGGGCCGCCGGGATCGGGTGCGTGGCGGTGCGGGCCTGGCGGACCGGGAAACATCCGCGGACGCAGCTCGGGCACTACTGGGACAGCCTCTGGTACGTGGGCATCGCCCAGCACGGCTACGGCACCAGCCGGCCCTCCGCCACCCACCCCGGCCTGGGCTTCAGCGATCTCGCGTTCTTCCCGCTCTACCCGGCGCTGATCAGGGCCGTCACCAGTGTCGTCCCCCTGAGCGCGGTGACGGCGGGGCTGTTGATCACCTGGGTCACGGCCGGGCTGGCGGCCTGGGGCATCCACGCGGTCGGGGAGCGGCTGTACGGGCGGCGGGTGGCCCTGATGCTGGTGGCTCTGTGGGGGCTGCTGCCGCATGCGGTCGTCGAGTCCATGGGGTACACGGAGTCGCTGCTGACGGCGCTGGCGGCCTGGTCGCTGTACGCGCTGCTGACCCGGCTCTGGCTGTGGGCCGGCGCGCTCGCCGTGTGCGCGGGGGCCACGCGGCCCAACGGGATCGCGGTCGCGGCGGCGGTGTGCGCATGCGCGGCCGCCGAGGTCTGGCGACGCCGCGGGCGTGTGTCCTGGCGGGTGTGGGCGGGCGCGGCGCTCGCGCCGCTGGGCTGGCTCGGCTACACCGGCTGGGTGGGGGTGCGGCGCGGCACCTGGCGCGGCTATCTGGACGTCCAGGACCGCTGGGGCACCTCTTTCGATCTCGGTGTGAGCGGCTTCCGCACCGCCCGCGGCCTGATCATGGGGAGCGGCTCGCTGCCGCACTACATGTCCCTGATCGTCATCGGCGCCTCGCTGATCTCGCTGATCTGGCTCGCCTCGCGCCCGCCGCCGCTGCCGCTGGTCGTCTACACCCTGGTCCTGGTGGTCATCGCGCTCACCGGCTCGAACTACTTCGCCTCCAAGCCGCGCTTTCTGCTGCCCGCGTTCCCGCTGCTGTTCCCGGCGGCGCTGGCGATGGCAAGAGCCCGGCCACGCACCGCCGTCCTGGTGGGCGGCGCGCTGGCCGGGCTCTCCTGTCTCTACGGGGCGTATCTGCTGACCGTGGCGAGCAGCCCGGCCTGATCAGCGCTCCGGGCCCGGGACCGCCCGCGCGCCAGGCCCTGGGCCCACCGCGAGTCGGCTCCATCCAGCTCGATACGGCCGGCTCGATACGGCCGGCTCGATACGGCCGGCCGGTACGGCTCCCGGTTCAGGCCTGGCCGTCGCCGTCGTCCGGCTTGTCGTCGCCGTCGGACTCGATGTCGGCCTCCAGACCGAGCTGTTCGACCAGCCAGCGGTCGAACTCGATCGAAGCCCGCACCCAGCTGACCGTGCTGGATACGAAGTGCTCAAGGCTGACGCCGGTGCCGATCAGCATCTGCGCTTCGCCGATCAACCGGACCGTGCCGTCGTCATTGGTGTGGGTGTAGACCTTCGGCCACAACGTGCGGCGGTTCCAGTCGTCGATCGCCTCGAGCAGCCGCGGCTTCTCATCGATGCCATGCGGCCGGTCGTAGAACGTACGGACGGAGAAGACCTGCTGCTCCTCCTCCCCGCGGAACATGAAATAGGTGCGGAACTGCTCCCACGGCGCGGCGAGGTCCCCCTCCTCGTCGACGACGTACTTCAGCTCCATCTGTTCCAGCAGCTGCTTGACCAGATCCTGGTCGGGCAGCACGGGGCCGCTCGGACCCGTCGGTTCGGGCTCGGGCTGACCCCCGAAATTCGGAATCGAGGACGGGTCGATGCTCACCGTGGATTTCCCTTCGTATGGAATACCGCCATCCTCCCTCACACCCGCCCCCGACGTGCAACCCCGGCCGTACATTGCCCGATCCGGCCGAACAAGGACCGGCCGGACTATTGCCGGGGCGTGCCGGGACCCATTGCCAGGACCTGCCCGGACCTATTGCGCGGGGCCCACCAGGAGCTCGTCGCCGACCCGGTCCACCCGGACCTTGTCGCCGTCGCGGATCTCCCCGGCGAGGATCTCCTTGGCCAGCTGGTCGCCGATCGCGGTCTGGATCAGCCGACGCAGCGGGCGCGCCCCGTAGGCCGGGTCGTTGCCCTCCTCGGCCAGCCATTCCAGCGCGGCCGGGGTGACGTCGAGGGTCAGCCTGCGGTCGGCGAGGCGGCGGGCCAGCCGGGCGATCTGGAGCTCGGCGATCCGGGCCAGCTCCGGCCCGCTGAGCGCGGAGAAGACCACGAGGTCGTCCAGGCGGTTGAGGAATTCCGGCTTGAAGGAGGCCCGTACGGTCTCCAGGAGTCTCTGCTTCTTCTCCTCCTCGCCGAGCAGCGGATCCATCAGGTACTGGCTGCCCAGGTTGGAGGTGAGCACCAGGATGGTGTTCCGGAAGTCCACCGTCCGGCCCTGGCCGTCGGTGAGCCGCCCGTCGTCGAGGACCTGGAGCAGAACGTCGAAGACCTCGGGGTGGGCCTTCTCCACCTCGTCCAGCAGCACGACGCTGTACGGGCGGCGGCGGACCGCCTCGGTCAGCTGGCCGCCCTCCTCGTAGCCGACGTACCCGGGCGGGGCGCCGACCAGCCGGGCCACGCTGTGCTTCTCGCCGTACTCGCTCATGTCGATGCGGACCATGGCCCGCTCGTCGTCGAAGAGGAAGTCGGCGAGCGCCTTGGCCAGCTCGGTCTTGCCGACGCCGGTGGGGCCGAGGAAGAGGAACGAACCGGTGGGCCGGTCCGGGTCGGCGATGCCCGCGCGGGTCCTGCGCACGGCGTCCGATACCGCCCTTACGGCTTCCATCTGGCCGATCAGCCGCTTGCCCAGCTCCTCCTCCATGCGCAGCAGCTTCTTGGTCTCGCCCTCCAGCAGCCGGCCGGCGGGGATGCCGGTCCAGGAGGCGACCACATCGGCCACGTCGTCCGGGCCCACCTCCTCCTTGACCATGGTGGGGCGGTCCTGCTGGACCTCGGCCTCGGCCTCCGACGCCTCGGCCAGCTCCCGCTCGACGGCCGGGATCTCCCCGTACAGCAGCTTGGAGGCGGTGTCGAAGTCGCCGTCGCGCTGGGCGCGCTCGGCCTGGCCGCGCAGCTCGTCCAGCCGCTCCTTGAGCTCACCGACGCGGTTGAGGCCCTGCTTCTCCTTCTCCCAGCGGGCGGTGAGCCCGCGCAGCTCCTCCTCCTTGTCGGCGAGGTCGCGGCGCAGCTTGTCCAGCCGCAGCTTGCTGGCCTCGTCGGTCTCCCGGGCCAGCGCCATCTCCTCCATCCGCATCCGGTCCACCGACCGCTGGAGCTCGTCGATCTCCACGGGGGAGGAGTCGATCTCCATCCGGAGCCGGGAGGCCGCCTCGTCGACCAGGTCGATGGCCTTGTCGGGCAGGAAGCGGGAGGTGATGTACCGGTCGGAGAGGGCCGCGGCGGCCACCAGCGCGCCGTCGGCGATCTGCACCTTGTGATGGGCCTCGTAGCGGCCCTTGAGCCCGCGCAGGATGGCGACGGTGTCCTCGACGGTCGGCTCGGCTACCAGCACCTGCTGGAAGCGGCGCTCGAGCGCGGCGTCCTTCTCGATCCGCTCGCGGTATTCGTCGAGGGTGGTGGCGCCGACCATGCGCAGCTCACCGCGGGCCAGCATCGGCTTGAGCATATTGCCCGCGTCCATCGCGGAGTCGCCGCCGGCGCCCGCGCCGACCACGGTGTGCAGCTCGTCGATGAAGGTGATGATCTGGCCGTCGCTGGACTTGATCTCGGCCAGGACGGTCTTCAGCCGCTCCTCGAACTCACCGCGGTACTTCGCGCCCGCGACCATCGCGCCGAGGTCGAGGGCGACCAGGCGCTTGTCGCGCAGGCTCTCGGGGACGTCGCCCTTGACGATCCGCTGGGCGAGCCCCTCGACGACGGCCGTCTTACCGACGCCCGGATCGCCGATCAGCACCGGGTTGTTCTTGGTGCGCCGGGAGAGCACCTGCACCACCCGGCGGATCTCCTGGTCCCGGCCGATGACCGGGTCCAGCTTGCCCTCGCGCGCGGCGGCGGTGAAGTCCGTGCCGAACTTCTCCAGGGCCTTGTACGTACCCTCCGGATCGGGCGTCGTCACCCGCTGTCCACCCCTGACCTTCTCGAACGCGGCGAGCAGCTTCTTGGCGCTCGCCCCCTGCTGGTCGAGCAGCTCCCCGGCCTGGCCGCCCTTGGCGGCGATGCCGATGAGCACATGCTCGGTGGAGACATAGTCGTCCCCAGTTCCCTGGCCCGCTGGGTGGCGTCCGCGATGACGGCGAGCAGATCGCGGCTGGCCTGCGGCGGGGCCACGGTGGAGCCCTGGACGCTGGGCAGGGCGGCGAGCAGCCGCTCGGCGCCGCTGCGCACGAGGGCCGCGTCGGCCTCGACGGCTGCCAGCAGATCCATGACGTTCTCGTTGTCCTGGCCCTCCAGCAGGGCGAGCAGGAGATGCGCGGGCGTCATATCCGCGTGCCCGGAGGACACCGCCCGGTCATTGGCGGCGCTCAGCGCCGCCCGGCTCTTGTTGGTCAGCTCGGCATCCACGTCCCTGTGCTCCTCCTCGCTGCGATCTTCCCATCCTGCCCTACCCAACCTCCGCAAAGTTGAGTCTATTCCACTCAACCTCGCTCACGCCACTCCCCTGGCCTGAGGTTCTGGGCCCTGTCTGTAGGTTCTGGGCCATGTCTGTCGATCCCCGCAACCCCGATCCCGGGTACCTCGATTTCTGGCGCGAACGCCATCTGTGCACCCTGACCACCCCGCGCCCGGACGGCACCCCGCATGTCGTCCCGGTCGGCGTCACCTACGACCCCGAGGCCGGGCTCGCCCGCGTCATCGCGAACCGCCACAGCCGTAAGGTCGCCCATGTCCGGGCGGCGGGCGAGGGCGGTGCGCGGGTCGCGGTCTGCCAGATGGCGGGCAAGCGGTGGGCCACGCTGGAGGGGCTCGCGGTCGTCCGCGAGGACCCCGAGCTGATCGCGGAGGCGGTGCGCCGCTACGCCGAGCGCTACGAGCGCACCCCGCGCCCCAACCCCGACCGCGTCCTCATCGAAATCACCCTCACCCGCGCCATGGGCAAGGGCTGAGTCCGCGCCCTGGGCAAGGGCTGAGTCCGCGCCCTGGGCAAGGGCTGAGACCGCATCGCCCTGGGTGAGGGCTGAGACCGCGCCATGCACAAGGGCCGAGACCCGGACCGGGTCACTCCTCGTCCTCCTCCTCCCGGTGGCCCGCCCCCGCCCAGGGGTGGCGCAGCCGGATCCAGACGTCGCGGGCGTGCCGCCCGGCCTCCGTACGGCTCTCGGCCACCGTCGTACGCGCCTCCTCCTCGGTCTCCACCATGGGCCCCGAACCGCGCAGCGGCTTCCCCGCCGTCTCGTGCAGGAACAGCGTGGCGATCAGCCCGATCACACCCGCCGCCATCAGGTAGAAGGCGGGCACCAGCGTGTTGTGGGTGGTGGCCACCAGCCACGAGGCCAGCAGCGGCGTCGTCCCGCCGAACAGCGACACGGAGAGGTTGTACGAGATCGACAGCGCGCCGTAGCGCAGCCGGGTCGGGAAGAGCGCGGGAAGCGTGGCGGCGCTCGTCCCCGCGAAGGTGACCAGCATCGCGCCCAGGAGCAGACAGCCGATCGCGGGCATCAGCACGCCGCCCGCCCGGATCAGCAGCACCGCCGGAATGGCCAGCGCCACCAGGCCCAGACTGCCGAACAGGAACAGCGGCCGCCGCCCCCAGCGGTCCGAACCACGCCCCACCACCGTGATCGCCAGCACCACGAACAGCATGGTGCCCAGCACCAGCACCTGGGCCGTGGTGGCGTCCTGACCGAGCGTGGAGGTCATGTACGTCGGCAGATACGACGTCACCATGTAGTTGGTGACGTTGTACAGCAGCACCAGCCCCATGCAGATCAGCATCGCCTCCCAGTGCCGGGTGAAGATCTCCTTCAGCCGCCCCCGTCCGGACTGGCGAGCCTCCTCGACCGGCACCGTGTCGCCGTGCGCCTCCGCCGCCTCCGCCGCCTCGGCCGCCCGCTCGGCCTCCTGCTGGAACGCCGGGGTCTCCTCCAGCCGCAGCCGCATATACAGACCGATCAGCCCCAGCGGCCCCGCCACCAGGAACGGCACCCGCCAGCCCCACTCCACCATCCCGGTCTCGCCGATCGCGGCGGTGAGCACGGTGACCAGACCGGAACCCAGCGAATAGCCGATGAAGGTGCCGAAGTCGAGCCAGCTGCCGAGGAAACCACGGCGCTGATCGGGCGCGAACTCGGCGATGTAGGTGGTCGCCCCCGCGTACTCACCGCCGGTCGAGAAGCCCTGCACCACCCGGCAGGCCAGGAGCAGCAGTGGGGCGGCGAAGCCGATCTCGGAATAGCCGGGCAGCAGACCCACCGCGAAGGTGCCGGCCGCCATCATGATCATGGTGGTGGACAGCACCCGCCGCCGCCCGATCCGGTCGCCCAGCGGCCCGAACACCAGCCCGCCCAGCGGCCGCACCAGGAACGCCACGGCGAAGGTGGCGAACGTGGCGACCACCTGGGTGGCGGGGTCGTCGGCGGGGAAGAAGACCCTGCCGAGAGTGACCGCGACATAGGCGTAGACACCGAAGTCGAACCACTCCATGGTGTTGCCGATCGCGGTCGCCGCGACCGCGCGGCGCATCCCGGGCTTGTCGACGACGGTGACGTCCTCGATCGCCAGCGACTCCTTACGGCGCCGCAGCAGCGTCCGGAGCATCTGGTCGGTACGGGCACTCCCGTGCGGCCACCCCCCGCGGCGGGGTCCACGCGGTGGTATCCGACCGGTACTCATCTCGTCCCCTGCCGACGGCTGAACCGCTACAGGACGCCGCTCCCGCCCCCCGCGTCAGGCCCCGGCCTCACTCGACTTCGCATACGTCAACGCCATCTGCCCGGCGACGTCGTACACCACGACCTGCTCATCGCCGACGACCCACGCGTCATGGCCGGGCGCCACCACATACACATCCCCGGGACCCAGCTCGGCCTCCGCGCCATCGGCCGTGCGCAGCCGCATCCGGCCCTGGACCACGATCCCGCGGTGGTGGACCTCGCACAGATCGGTCCCCACGATCGGCCGCACCGACTCCCGCCAGCGCCATCCGGGCTCGAAGGTGCCCACGGCGAAATCCAGCCCGGTCAGATGCAGGGCTTCGATATGGCCTCCGGGAAAGTCACGCCGTTCGTCCGGCTTCTCGATCGTCTTGACTTCCACCATGGCGATACCTCCTCCCATATCTCCATGGTGCGCCCGGGACGCCCCATCGGCGCGCCCGGCCGGGAGCCCCACCGGGCAAGCAACGGGCAGGCGCCGAGAAGGCACCGGGCACGCTCCGGGCACGCGAAAGCCCGGTGGCCGTGAGGACGGTCACCGGGCCTGCGATCAGCTGGCGTCGGGCGCTACTCCGGGCGCTTGGGGCGCCAGACCACCAGGGCGCTGCTCTGCTGGACGTCCTGGTAGCGGACCAGGTCGCGGCGGTAGGAGGCGTGGACCTGGGCCTCGCGCTGCTGCATGGCGGTCGCGGCGCCCTCGACCGCGGCCTGGAGCTCGGCGACACGGGACTGGAGAGCCGCGACCTGGTTCTCCAGTTCGATGATGCGCTTGATCCCGGCGAGGTTGATGCCCTCGTCCTGGGACAGCTGCTGGACCTGGCGGAGCAGCTGGATGTCGCGCGCGGAGTACCGCCGGCCACGGCCGGCGGTACGGTCGGGGGAAACCAGGCCGAGGCGGTCGTACTGACGCAGGGTCTGCGGGTGCAGTCCGGAGAGCTGAGCCGCCACCGAGATGACGTACACCGGCGAATCCTCGGTCAGCTCATAAGGGTTACGGGGCCGGCCGGCGCCCCTGCCTCCGATGCCTCCTCGGCCGTGCGACTCCATTGGGGTCACGCTCCCTTCGCGGCCTTGAACAGCTCCGCCCGTGGGTCCTCTCCCACGGTCGCCTCGCGATACGACTCCAGCGCGTCCCGCGCCGTGTCGCTCAGCTCATGCGGCACCGTGACCTCGACGGTGACCAGCAGATCTCCGCGGGTGCCGTCCTTACGGACCGCACCCTTGCCACGGGCGCGCATCGTCCGTCCGTTGGGCGTGCCGGGCGGCAGCTTCAGGGTGACCGGCGGGCCACCCAGGGTCGGGACCTTGATCTCGCCGCCGAGCGCCGCCTCCGGAAGGGTGACGGGCACGGTGACGGTCAGGTTGTCGCCCTTACGGCCGAAGACCGGATGCGCGTCCACGTGCACGACCACATACAGATCACCGGCCGGGCCGCCGGTCTCGCCCGGGGCGCCCTTGCCGCGCAGCCGGATCCGCTGGCTGTCGCTGACGCCCGCGGGGATCCGGACCTGCATGGTGCGGGCGGAACGGGCTCGTCCGCTGCCCTTGCAGGTCTCGCACGGGTTCTGAGCGATCAGGCCGCGGCCACGGCACTCCACACACGGGTCGGTGAGCGAGAAGCCGCCCCCGCCGCCCCGGCTGACCTGGCCGGTGCCGACACAGGTCGGGCAGACCCGCGGGGTGCCGTCCCGGTCGCCGGTGCCCGAGCACGCCTTGCACGGGGCCTGGCTGGACATCCGCAGCGGGACCGTGGCCCCCTCGACGGCCTCGGTGAAGCTCAGCGTCACCTCGGACTCGATGTCCTGGCCCCGGCGCGGCTGGGCGCGGGTGGCGCCGCCGCGGCCGAACAGCCCGCCGAAGACATCCCCGAGCCCGCCGCCGAAGCCGCCGGCGCCACCGCCACCGGCACCGCCGCCGCCCTGGGCACCGCCGAAGAGGTCGCCCAGGTCGAAGTTGAAGCTTCCGGTGCCGCCCGGACCGCCGGGACCGGGGCGGAATCCGCCGTTCCCGAAGAGCGAGCGGGCCTCGTCATACTCCTTGCGCCGCTTGGGGTCGCCGAGGATGTCATTGGCCTCGGAGATCTCCTTGAAGCGGTCCTCCGCCTTGGCGTCGCCCTTGTTGGCGTCCGGGTGGTATTCGCGGGCAAGCTTCCGGTACGCCTTCTTGATCTCCGCCTCGGTCGCGTCCTTGGGGACGCCGAGGACTTTGTAGTAGTCCTTCTCCACGAAGTCCTTGGTGCTCATCCTCGACGTCCCTCCTCTCCTACTGCTCCCGCGATCACCGTCACGTCAGCCCTCTTCCGGGCCACCGCTCTCCTCGTCCGGCGCCGCGGCCTCGCCTTCGCCGCCCTTTGCGGGGGTGGCTCCCGGCTGGGGCTCGGCGACCGCGACCCGCGCCGGGCGGATCGTGCGCTCGCCGATTCGATACCCCGGCTGCAGAATCTGCACGCACGTGGTCTCGGTGACATCCGGCGCGTACGAATGCATCAGGGCCTCGTGCACCAGCGGGTCGAAGGGCTCGCCCTCCTTGCCGAACTGCTGCAGACCCAGCTTCGCCGACACCGTCTCCACCGATTCGCCCACCGACTTGAAGCCGCCGACGAGCTCGCCGTGCTCACGGGCGCGGCCGATGTCATCGAGCACGGGCAGCAGCTCGGACAGGAGGCTCGCCACGGCGATCTCCTTGACCGTCACCCGGTCCCGCTCGACCCTGCGCCGATAGTTCTGGTACTCCGCCTGGAGCCGCTGGAGGTCGGCCGTCCGCTCATTGAGGGCGGTGCGCACCTGGTCCAGCTGTGCCTGAAGGGCTACCTGCTCGAGGTCCCCGGCCGGGGCTGCCGGGCCCGCCTTGTCGGCGGACCCGGCGCCCTTCGCCGCGTCGTCGGGGGTCTGCGCGGCCTCGGAGGGGACGTCGGGCTGCTCCTCGAAGCCCGGGGTCTCCTCCGTCACGCGGCACCACCCTGGCCCTTGTCGGCCTTGTCGTCGTCGACGATCTCGGCGTCCACCACATCGTCATCGGCCTTGGCCTGGCCCGCGGCGCCGGCGTCACCGGCGGCGGCACCGGCCGCGTCCGCGCCGTCCGCCTGGGTGTTGGCGTACATGGCCTGGCCCAGCTTCTGGCTGACCGCGGCGACCTTCTCGGTCGCGGTGCGGATCTCGGCGGTGTCCTCGCCCTTGAGCTTCTCCTTCAGCTCGGTGAGGGCCTCCTCGACCTCGGTCTTGACCTCGCCCGGGACCTTGTCCTCGTTGTCCTTGAGGAACTTGTCCGTCTGGTAGACGAGCTGCTCGGCCTGGTTGCGGGTCTCGGCGGCCTCGCGGCGCTTGTGGTCCTCCTCCGCGTACTGCTCGGCCTCGCGCATCATGCGGTCGATGTCGTCCTTCGGCAGCGCGGAGCCGCCGGTGACGGTCATCTTCTGCTCCTTGCCGGTGCCGAGGTCCTTCGCACCGACGTGCATGATGCCGTTGGCGTCGATGTCGAAGGTGACCTCGATCTGCGGCACGCCGCGCGGGGCCGGCGGAAGGCCGGTCAGCTCGAACATCCCGAGCTTCTTGTTGTACGCCGCGATCTCGCGCTCGCCCTGGTAGACCTGGATCTGCACGGACGGCTGGTTGTCCTCGGCCGTGGTGAAGATCTCCGAGCGCTTGGTCGGAATGGTCGTGTTGCGCTCGATCAGCTTGGTCATGATGCCGCCCTTGGTCTCGATGCCGAGGGACAGCGGGGTGACGTCGAGCAGCAGGACGTCCTTGACCTCGCCCTTGAGGACACCGGCCTGGAGCGAGGCGCCGATGGCGACGACCTCGTCCGGGTTGACGCCCTTGTTGGCCTCCTTGCCGCCGGTCAGCTCCTTGACGAGCTCGGCGACGGCGGGCATACGGGTCGAGCCACCGACCAGGACCACGTGGTCGATCTCGGACAGCGAGATGCCCGCGTCCTTGATGACGTTGTGGAACGGGGTCTTGCAGCGCTCCAGCAGGTCGGAGGTGAGCTGCTGGAACTGGGCGCGGGTGAGCTTCTCGTCCAGGTGCAGCGGGCCCTCGGCGGACGCCGTGATGTAGGGCAGGTTGATGGTGGTCTCGGACGAGCTGGAGAGCTCGATCTTCGCCTTCTCAGCGGCCTCGCGGAGGCGCTGCAGGGCCATCTTGTCCTTGGACAGGTCGACGCCGTGGCCGTTGTTGAACTGCTTGACCAGGTAGTCGACGACACGCTGGTCCCAGTCGTCACCACCGAGGTGGTTGTCACCGTTGGTGGCCTTGACCTCCACCACGCCGTCGCCGATCTCCAGCAGCGAGACGTCGAAGGTGCCGCCACCGAGGTCGAAGACCAGGATGGTCTGGTCGTCCTTCTCCAGCCCGTAGGCGAGCGCGGCGGCGGTAGGCTCGTTGACGATACGCAGGACGTTGAGGCCCGCGATCTCACCGGCTTCCTTGGTCGCCTGGCGCTCGGCGTCGTTGAAGTACGCCGGGACGGTGATGACCGCGTCCGTGACCTTCTCGCCGAGGTACGACTCCGCATCCCGCTTCAGCTTCTGCAGGATGAAGGCGCTCATCTGCTGCGGGTTGAAGTCCTTGCCGTCGAGGTTGATCTTCCAGTCGGTGCCCATGTGGCGCTTGACCGAGCGGACGGTGCGGTCCACGTTGGTCACCGCCTGGCGCTTGGCCACCTCGCCGACCAGCACCTCGCCGTTCTTCGCGAACGCCACAACGGACGGCGTGGTCCTGGCGCCCTCGGCGTTGGTGATGACGGTGGGCTCACCGCCCTCGAGAACACTGACGACGGAGTTCGTCGTACCCAGGTCGATGCCGACCGCACGTGCCATTTCGGGATCCTCCAGCTACAGCATTGAGTGGAACAGGCTCAAGCGTGCATCAGCCCGATCGTCGCTGTCAACAGACCTGAGTCGCCAGGACTCAAGTTTTATATGAGGCTTATGCCCAACCAAGCGTGGAAGAGGTGGAGGAGGGGCCAAGTGAGCGACACAGATCACCGGCTCGTCGACTACATGCGTCCCCGTCCGGGCGGGTAATCTCGGTCAAGCCAGATTAAGTTACTGCTTAGTAATCCAGCTCGCAGGTTCGAGGAGCCCCATATGCAACTCGCCGCGATCATCGTGTCGCTGGTTCTCACCGCGGTCGGCGTTGCCCTGCTCGGCCGGGCCGTCGCGCAGTTCGTGCGCTTCTTCAAGCTCGGCGCGCCGGTCCCAGCGGGGGCCAGGATCGACAACCCCTACCAGCGCAGCGTGACCCTGGCCCGGGAGTTCCTCGCGCACACCCGCATGAACAAGTGGGGCGTGATCGGCGTCGCCCACTGGTTTGTGGCGATCGGCTTCCTGACCCTGCCGCCGACCATCATCAACGCCTACGGCCAGCTCTTCCAGGCGGACTGGACGCTGCCGATCCTCGGCGGCTTCCTCCCCTACGAGCTGTACATCGAGTTCATCGGCACGATGACCACCCTGGGCATCCTGACGCTGATGGCGATCCGGCTGCTCAACCTGCCCAGCCGGGCCGGCCGCAAGTCGCGGTTCGCGGGCTCCACCGCCTGGCAGGCGTACTTCGTCGAGTACGTCATCCTCATCATCGGCGTCGCGATCATGGCCCTGCGCGGCACCGAGGGCGCACTGCACCACGTCGACACTTACGAGCCCGCGTACTTCGCCTCGTATCCGCTGGTCCAGCTCTTCGACGGCCTCAGCGTGGACACGGTGCAGAACCTGACCTACCTGTTCGCGATGATCAAGCTCGGTACGACCATGATCTGGATGATCACGGTCAGCACCAACCTCGACATGAGCATCGCCTGGCACCGCTTCCTCGCCTTCCCGAACATCTGGTTCAAGCGCAACGCGGACGGCGAGGTGGCCCTCGGCGCGCTGCAGCCGATGGTGAGCGAGGGCAAGCCGATCGACTTCGAGGACCCCGACGAGGACGCCCAGTTCGGCGTCTCGCAGATCGAGCACTTCTCCTGGAAGGGCATCCTCGACTTCTCCACCTGCACCGAATGCGGCCGCTGCCAGTCGCAGTGCCCCGCCTGGAACACCGGCAAGCCGCTGTCGCCCAAGCTGCTGATCATGGCGCTGCGCGACCACTCGCACGCCAAGGCGCCGTATCTGCTCGCCGGTGGCGGCAAGACGGCCGAGGGCGAGGAGAAGGCGAGCGAGGAGCAGCTCGCCGACGTGCCCGCGTCGGCGCTGGCCGAGGCCGAGCGCCCGCTGATCGGCACGCTCGAAGAGAATGGCGTCATCGACCCGGACGTGCTGTGGTCCTGCACCACCTGCGGTGCGTGCGTCGAGCAGTGCCCGGTGGACATCGAGCACGTTGACCACATCGTGGACATGCGCCGCTACCAGGTGATGATCGAGTCCTCGTTCCCGTCCGAGGCGGGCACGATGCTCAAGAACCTGGAGAAGAAGGGCAACCCCTGGGGCCTGGCCAAGAAGCAGCGGCTGGCGTGGACCAAGGAAGTCGACTTCGAGGTGCCGGTCGTCGGCAAGGACATCGAGGACCTCACCGAGGTCGACTACCTGTACTGGGTCGGCTGCGCGGGCGCCCTGGAGGACCGGGCGAAGAAGACCACCAAGGCCTTCGCGGAGCTGCTGCACATCGCGGGCGTCAAGTTCGCGATCATGGGCGGCGACGAGGCGTGCACCGGTGACTCCGCCCGCCGCCTGGGCAACGAGTTCCTCTTCCAGCAGCTCGGCCAGCAGAACGTCGAGATGCTGAACATGGCCTTCGGTGAGTCCGCCGAAGGTGAGGACGGGGCCGAGGGCGTCGTGGTCGAGAAGTCCAAGAAGAAGATCGTCGCGACCTGCCCGCACTGCTTCAACACGATCGCGAACGAGTACCCGCAGCTGGGCGGCGAGTTCGAGGTCATCCACCACACCCAGCTGCTGCAGCACCTCATCGACGAGGGCAAGCTGATCCCGGTCACCCCGGTCGAGGGTCTGATCACCTACCACGACCCCTGCTACCTGGGCCGCCACAACAAGGTCTACACCCCGCCGCGCGAGATCATCGCCAAGGTGCCGGGGCTGCGGAACGAGGAGATGCACCGCCACAAGGAGCGCGGCTTCTGCTGTGGCGCGGGCGGCGCCCGGATGTGGATGGAGGAGCGGATCGGCAAGCGCATCAACAACGAGCGCGTGGACGAGGCCCTGTCCCTCAACCCGGACATCGTCTCCACCGCCTGCCCGTTCTGCCTGGTGATGCTGACCGACTCCGTCAACGGCAAGAAGAACGACGGGAAGGCGAAGGAAGAGCTCCAGGTCGTGGACGTGGCGCAACTGCTCCTCGACTCGGTGAGGACGCCGGCCGCGCCGGAGGACGGCGGCAAGAACACCGAGGCGCCGGAGCCGGCCCCGGCCAAGTAGCACCGCAAACACCGCAACCAATGCGCTGAAGCCCGCCCACGGGGTCCGTGGGCGGGCTTCTCGCTGTTGCTGGGGCCGTAAGGCGGCCGCATTGCCCTTACGGCCCTCAGGAGCGCCTACGGCCCCGTGAGCGCCTTAGGGCTCTTGTGAGCGCCTCACGGCCTCCATACGGGCCCCAGGACCCTTACGACCGCGGCTTGCCGCTCTTCGACAACGGCAGCGCCTGCTCGGTCCAGATGACCTTGCCGTCCGAGGTGTAGCGGGTGCCCCAGCGGTCGGCGAACTGCGAGACCAGGAAGAGCCCCCGGCCGCCCTCGTCCGTCGTCCCCGCGTACCGCAGATGCGGGGAGGTGCTGCTGGTGTCGAAGACCTCGCAGATCAGGCTGCGGTCGCAGAGCAGCCGCACCCGGATCGGGCCGGTCGCATAGCGGATCGCGTTGGTGATCAGCTCGCTGAGGATGAGCTCGGTCGTGAACGCGACATCGCCCAGATCCCACTCCGCCAGCTTCCGGGCCACCGCGGCCCGCACCGCGGCCACCTGCGACGGGTCGGAGGCCACCTCCCAGTCGGCGGTCAGACCGGGCTCCAGCACCCTCGTACGGGCCACGATCAGCGCGATGTCATCGCTCGGGCGGTCGGGCAGCAGCGCGTCCAGCACGGCCGTACAGGCGTCCTCGGGTGCCCGGCCGGGGTGGGACAGGGCATCTCGCAGCATCTCCAGGCCGGTGTCGATGTCCCGGTCGCGCTTCTCGATCAGCCCGTCCGTGTAGAGCACCAGATGGCTGCCCTCGGGCAGCTCGAGCTCCGAGGTCTCGAACGGCAGCCCGCCCAGGCCGAGCGGCGGCCCGGCGGGCAGATCGAGGAACTCCACGGAACCGTCCGGACGCACCAGCGCGGGCGGCGGATGACCGGCCCGCGCCATCGTGCACCGCCGCGTCACCGGATCGTAGATCGCGTACAGACACGTCGCCCCCGTGATCCCCTCGCTCCCACCGCCGTCACCGTCCAGCCCACCAGGGCCCTCGTCCCGGTCGATTCGGGCGATCAGGTCATCGAGGTGGGACAAGATCTCATCGGGCGGCAGGTCGAGCGTGGAGAAGTTGTGCACCGCCGTCCGCAGCCGCCCCATCGTCGCCGCCGCGTGCAGGCCATGCCCGACGACATCGCCCACCACCAGCGCCACCCGCGCCCCCGGCAACGGGATGACATCGAACCAGTCGCCCCCGACCCCCGACTCGGCCGGCAGATAGCGGTACGCCACATCCAGCGCGTTCTGCTCCGGCAGCATCCGGGGCAGCAGGCTGCGCTGGAGGGTGACCGCCATGGTGTGCTCACGGGTGTAGCGGCGGGCGTTGTCGATGCTGACGGCGGCCCGGGTGACCAGCTCCTCGGCGAGGGAGATGTCGTCCTCCTCGAAGGGCTCCGGCTTCTCCGCGCGCATGAAACTGGCCACGCCCAGGACGACGCCCCGGGCCCGCAGCGGGACCGTGATCATCGAGTGGATGCCGTAGTCGACGATCCGCTGGGCGTGCTCGGGGTCCTGGTCCTGCCAGCCGGTGAAGTCGCTCAGGACCGGCTCGACCGTCACCGTTCCGGTGCGGAAGCCGCGGGCCTGGGGCGCGCTCGGGCCGAATTCGATCAGCATGCCGAGGGGGTAGAGCGGGCCGTCGTCGCGGATGCCGCTGAGGGCCGTACGGCGCAGGACGGTACGGCCGCCGTCGGCGACCGCCACAGCGGCCCACGGGTCCGCGTCCGGGGCGCCGGTGCCCGCCGCTCCGTCCGGGGGCTCCTCGCCGCGCAGCACCGAGTCCGCGAGGTCCACCGAGACGTAGTCGGCGAACCGGGCCACCGCGTACTCCGCCAGCTCCTGGGCGGTGCGCACCACGTCCAGCGTGGTGCCGATGGAGACGCCCGCGTCGTACAGCAGCTTGAGCCGGTTGCGCGCGAGGTCGACCTTGCCGGACAGCGCGCGCAGCTCCGTGGTGTCGCGCAGGGTGGCGACGCTGCCGGGCGGGCCGCCGTCGCGGTCGGTGGGGCGGTGGCTGACGGACAACAGCCGCTCACCGGCCGTATGGACCTCGTCGGTGGCGGGGCGCCCGGACACCAGGAGCGCGGCGGTGTGCGGATCGAAGCCGAGCTCGGACACCAGCCGGCCCTCGGCGTCCGGCGGGAGGTCGAAGAGCCGGCGCGCCTCGTCGTTGGCGAGCACCAGCCGCCGGTCGCCGCCGACGATCAGCACGCCCTCGCGCACCGAGTGCAGCACCGCGTCATGGTGCTCGTACATCCGCGTCATCTCGGCCGGGTCCAGCCCGTGGGTCTGGCGCCGCAGCCGCCTGCTGACCAGGGCCGTGCCCGCCGTGGCGAGGGCCATCGCGGCCGCGGCCGCGCCGAACAGCAGCGGCATCTGATGGTCGGCCGCACCGCTGACCTTCTTGATCGTGATACCGGCCGCGACCAGACCGACGACCTTTCCGTGGCTGTCCTTGACGGGCACCACGGACCGCACGGACAGGCCGAGCGTGCCGGTGAAGGTCTCCTGCACCGTCCGGCCCTCCGCCGCCGGGCGGATGCTGCCCATGAAGTGCTTGCCGATCCGGCCGGGGTTGGGGTGAGTGAAACGGATCCCCTGGGGCGTCATGACGACGACGAAGTCGACCCGGGAGCCCTTACGGGCGCGCTCGGCGAGCGGCTGCAGCACGGCGCTCGGATCGGACCCGCGGATCGCGCTCACCATGCCGGGCGCGCTGGCGAAGCTCTCGGCGACCGCCATGGAGCGGTTACGGGCCTCCCGCTCGCTGTCGTAGCGGGACTGCAGGACGAGTGCCACCACGGCCGCGACGACCAGCAGCAGCACGACCCCCACCTGCAGGACGAAGACTTGGCCGGCCACGGTGCGCACGCCGCGCACCGGGTTCCGGCGGGGGCGCCCATAGCCGCAGCCGTGAGCGGTGCCGTGGCCGGAGCCTGGACCGGATCCGTGGCCGGTCCGGCCGGTGCGCACCAGCGACCGCTCCTGCGGGCTCCGCTGGGCGTACGCGTCCTGCCGGCCCTGCGGATCCCAGTGGTCATGGGGAACCGGCGAGCCCTGCGGATCGGATTGACCGCGCTGATCCCGCTGATCCTGCTGGTCCTGCTGAACGCGCCGCCCACGTCGTTCCCACGCCGAGCCGGGCCCCTCACGCCGACCGCGTGGGCGCCAGTCGTTCATCGTGCGGGCCAGCGGAACCCGTGGTCGACCGAAAAGTCCGGCCATGTCGTTATTTCTAGCACCCTCGCTCAGCGGCGGGCGAGCGGCATCCGCCGCTGGGCGCCGAGCGCTCCCGTCCGACATCGCGACTACACCCCGCCCGAGCCCTCTTTCGCCGGTCTCGCCGCTTCACCCGTCACCCGAACACCGTGCGTTAAGCACATGACTGCCCCCGCTTTTCCGCGTTGAAGTTCCGCGTCGATCGACTACCGATACTGGCCGCGAAGTATCCCTTCTCACAACGACGTTGCGAATTCCCTACAGGATCATGCCCGACGGCGCATAGGTAAATGTCCTGGACAGACCTTGTGCTCAAAAGGTCATCTTTACAGCCAAGCGGACTGATCGGTCCCGCGTCCTTCTGTACAACCATCGAGCTGTACAACCATCGAGCTGTACAACCATCGAGCTGTACAACCATCGAGCGGACATGGACGAAACGCCAGGCATCACCCTCGTAACGAAGTGCCGCGCCCCATGGCCTCAGCCGCCCTGATGGGTTGAGGTGGGTCGGATGACGCCCGCACCTCCCCCCACCGCACCACCCGGCCGCGTCCCGGGCCCCCGACTCCGCTCCCTCCTCCGCGTCCCCACCGCCTCCATCGCCGCAGGTACGGCCTGTCTGGCGCTGCTGCTCGCCGCCTGCGGCCCCGAGGACGGCGGCGCACAGGGCGGGCGCGACGGCTCCTCCTCCGCCAGCGGGTCCGTCATCACCCCCACCGCCACCGCGCCCGTCCCCCACGGCAAGGGCAGCCGGCTGCCGGATGACGTCAACGGCGACGGCTACCCCGATCTGCGGCTCCCCGTCCCGTCCGGCAAAGGGGGGCTGCCCAGCCGGATCGCGTTCGTCCACGGCTCGTCCCACGGCCTGAATCCCGCCACCCGCACCGTGCTCCGTCACCGCGACCTCGGTCTGCCGTCCCAGGACGTCACCGTCGCGGGCGCGACCGAGGTGACCACGGCCGACCTCGACGGCGACGGCTACGCCGACGTCACCACCACGGCGGGCGAGGCGCTCGACGAACGCGAGACGGAGCGCACCCAGGCCACCGTCCGGACCGTCCCCTACATCTCCTGGGGCGGCCCCGGCGGCCCCCGGAGGACCCGCTCCGCCGCCCGCGTCCAGCTGACCGGCCCGGAGGACGGCGTGGACGCCCAGCGCCCGACCGTCGGCGACTTCAACGGCGACGGCCACCACGACCTGGCCCTGATCCGCGAGGACCGCCGCTCGCTGCTGGTGCTGTACGGGCCGTTCAACCGGGCGGGCAAGGCCGCCCGGACCGTTCCGTACGCGAGCCCGCTGGACGGCCACGGCGAGATCGGCGATCTCATCGCCGACACCATCACCGGCACCGACGCCGCGGACGGCACCGACGCCGGCACCCACGCCTCCGACGGTCACCGCGCCACCGATCTGGTGGTGCACGCGGTCAACGACAACGACCAGTCCGGCTCCACCCTCCTCGCCGCCGGCTCCCACGGCCTCAGCCCGGAGGGCCGCAGGCTGCGCGAGGGCAACGCGATCACGTTCGGCGACTTCGACGGCGACGGCCGCCGCGATGTCGCGGTCGGCGACAGCGGCACCCGTAATGACGAGCCGGGCGTCGAGACGGAGCGGCCGGACATCGGTAAGACGGTGAGCGTCTACTACAAGAGGGCGGCGCAGCCGGGGCGTGCCGATCCGCGCCCTCTTGCACCACACCCCCTCAAGATGCCGGGGATGTCGGGCAAGCTGGCCGCCGCCGACACCAACGGTGACGGCACCGATGAGCTGGCCGTCTCGCTCGGCCGGGGCGGCGTCGAGCTGCTCACCCTGCGCCGAAGCTCCCACTCCGCCACGATCCGCGTCGCCGGGCGTCACCTCTTGACCCGCGCGGCACCTTCCGTCGTGGACGGCAAGACGATCCGTAAGGGCGAGCGTGCGGCCCGGCTCTACGACGTCGCGGACTTCGATCATGACGGTAAGGACGAGGTCGTCCTGGCGTGGGGCCCCGGCCTGGCCTTCTCGCGATACGGCGAACGTCCCGAGTGGTGGTGGATCACGGACGGCACGAAGGACAAGACGGCCTTCAGCAGCAAGCCGTTCGCGGCGGACGCGGACTAGGTGGACAAGGAGGGCGGGCCGAGGGAGCGAGGGCGGGCGAACGCCGGGGGAACCCCGGACGGGTGCACCAGCTGCCCTCAGGATCCACGGGGGGAAAACCCATAAGGGACCCCCTAAGGGATGTCACAGCTCGGCCGCAAAGCCTGGTCCGCCACACAGCTCCCGCACCCGGCCCGCTACGACCGGGTACGTTCGAATGGTGGCTGGATTCAGGATCGGACGCGGACGGGACTCCCACTCCGCGCAACAAGGGCAGCAGCAGCGGCCGCCGCAGTCGCCGTACGGACAGCAGGAGCCGTACGGCGGTCAGCAGCCGCCGCAGTGGCAGCAGCCCTCCTCACAGGGAGAGCCGGAGTACTTCGGCGGCCAGGACCCGCACTACGGCCCCAGGCCCGGGCACGGCCCTGGCCCCGCAGGCCATGGCCAGGGGCAGAGACCGTACGGCCAGGGCGGCGGCTACGCCGACAACAACGCGGGCCATACACAGCAGTTCAGCATCGGCGAGGCGCCCGACGCGTACGACCCGTACGGCCAGGCCCCCGGTTCGTACGACGACGGCTACGGCGGGCAGACGTACCGCACCGGCTCCTCCACCGCCCCGCCCGCCGGCCCCCGGCTGCACTGGCAGCAGCTGCTGAGCGGCATCGTGCTGCGCCCGTCGGCCACCTTCTGGCAGATGCGGGACTACGCGGTGTGGGGCCCGGCGCTGATCGTGACCTTCATCTACGGTCTGCTGGCGGTCTTCGGCTTCGACGACGCCCGTGAGGACGTCCTCAACGCCCCTATGGCCAACAGCATCCCGTGGGTGCTCACCGCGGGCGTCGCCATGGTGATCAGCGGACTGATCCTGGGCGCCGTCACCCACACCCTCGCGCGCCAGTTGGGCGGCGACGGCACCTGGGCACCGACCATCGGCCTGTCGATGCTGATCATGTCGATCACGGACGCGCCGCGACTGGTGTTCGCGCTCTTCCTGGGCGGTGACAGCTCGCTGGTGAAGGTGGTGGGCTGGCTGACCTGGCTGGCCGCGGGCACGCTCTTCACCACGATGGTGAGCAAGTCGCACGACCTGCCGTGGCAGAAGGCGCTGGGCGCGTCGGCGCTCCAGCTGATCGCCCTGCTGAGCCTGCTGAAGCTGGGGACGCTGTAAGGCAGCCACCGCATTCCGCACGACCAAGGGGCCCGCACCGCGGGCCCCTTCCTCATCTCACGCGCCACGTCGCAGGCTTGGCACCCGTAAGGTCGTCGTCGCACCGTAAGGTCGTCGTCGCACCCTCAAGAGGCTTCCCGCCCCCCTCAGGCGCCCGGCACCCCTCAGGCGTCCCGTACCTGCCCCTCCCGCCGCACCACGGGCGGTTCGACGCTCCACGGGAAGTTGATCCACTGATCGGTGCGCTTCCAGATGTACTCGCACTTCACCAGCGACTGCGGCTTCTCGTAGATCACCGCACTGCGCACCTCGGCGACCGAGCCGAGGCAGAAGTCACGGACCAGCTTCAGCGTCTTGCCGGTGTCCGCCACGTCATCGGCGATCAGCACCTTCTTGTCGGAGAAGTCGATCGCGTTGGGCACGGGCGCGAGCATCACGGGCATGTCGAGGGTGGTCCCCACGCCCGTGTAGAACTCCACGTTCACCAGGTGGATGTTCTTGCAGTCGAGCGCGTACGCCAGCCCGCCGGCCACGAAGACCCCGCCACGGGCTATGGAGAGCACGATGTCGGGCTCGTACCCATCCTCGGCGATCTTCTCCGCCAGCTCACGAACCGCGACCCCGAACCGCTCGTACGTAAGGTTCTCGCGCTGCTCACCCATGCCACTCACACCTTCGTCCGATGGAACCGCTGGAACGACCGCGAAGGCGTCGGCCCGCGCTGCCCCTGATAACGCGAGCCGTAATGGGCGGAACCGTAAGGATGCTCGGCGGGCGAGGTCAGCCGGAACATGCACAGCTGCCCGATCTTCATCCCCGGCCACAGCTTGATCGGCAACGTCGCGACATTCGACAGCTCGAGCGTGACATGCCCGGAGAACCCCGGGTCGATGAAGCCCGCCGTGGAGTGCGTCAGCAGCCCGAGCCGCCCCAGACTCGACTTTCCCTCGAGCCGCGAGGCGATGTCGTCGGGCAGCGATACGACCTCGTACGTCGAGGCGAGCACGAACTCCCCGGGATGCAGGATGAACGCGTCATCGCCCTCGGGCTCCACGAGCCGCGTCAGATCGGGCTGCTCCACCGCCGGGTCGATATGGGGATAGCGGTGGTTCTCGAACACCCGGAAGAACCGGTCCAGCCGTACATCGATACTCGACGGCTGCACCATCGCCGGGTCGTACGGATCAATCCGCACCCGTCCGGCGTCGATCTCGGCCCGGATGTCCTTGTCTGAGAGAAGCACCCGAAGAGGATACGCACATCGGACCCACCCCTACGGCACAGGCCCGGTCCCACCGGACCGGGCCCGCACCCTGCGGCTTCATCGGCTACCGCTTACCGCTTCTCGGCACCCACCGGCACAGCGTGCCGGAGCCGGGCGCAACGCGGACACCGCAGCAACCGGCCGGGACCAATGCGGTCGACGGTGAGGTGCTGCATCGGGAACGAGGCGGTGCTGAATACGTGCCCTTCAGCACAACGGACGACGGTGCGCTCCATTGAGTCCCTTCCCCAAGAACGTGGACGGCGTGGACGACAAAAGCCACATTAGGGGATCAACCACACACCGCTCCACGCGGCACTCCGCGCCCCCACCGTACGCCCAACTCCCGCACCCCCACAGCCGCTTCCACCCCGCCCCCACGCCCGACATCCACCCCAATACCACCCCGAAACCCCCACGAATCCCCACCAACTCGTCCTGCCCCACCCCGGACTCACCCTCGCCCCGACCCCACCTTGGCCCCGTCTTGGCCCCGCCTCGACCTCGATCCCACCCGAACAGCACGAAGACCCACGACGAATGCGCCGGGGGTCAGCCATGGGGTAAAGTATCCGACGATGCGGCGCCAGAAATCGGGCGCCTCTCGCGGGTGTAGTTTAATGGTAGAACATGAGCTTCCCAAGCTCAGAGCGCGGGTTCGATTCCCGTCACCCGCTCCACCACAAAGCCCCAGGCCAGCGGCCCGGGGCTTGTTTGTTGTCTAGACCGAGTTAAGCGTCGCGCACCACATGCGCACCACCCGCAGGAGTCCTCGGCGGTCTTCTCGGTCGAGCGCTATCGTGACAGCAGAGACTGCCGACAGGGAGAGTCTGATGACTGCCGCCCATGACTACAGCGATCTGCACGACATCATCGAGCGGCTTGAGCCCGAGCAGGTCGAAGAGCTGCGTCGGCACGCCCTGCGCCTGGTGAGGACGCCCCCGCCGAGCCGTTTCCGCGTCCTGCGAAGCTTCGACGGGCCCTCGGACGACATTGGAGCTCGCGCCAAGGACATCGCTCGCGAGGAGCTCGGCGAGGCCGATGCTGATCGTTGACACAGGCCCCATCGTCGCCCTGCTGAACCGGAACGACCCCGACCACAAAAGTTGCGCCGAGCTGCTTGAGTCCCACAACGGCGAACTTCTGATCACACCGTATGTACTCACCGAAGCCTGCTACCTGCTTGCCAAGTACGTGAGCCGGACGCGGAGATCAATCTCATCGAAGCCGTGGCCGCGGAGGACCTCATCCAGGTGCCCACCGAGAGAGCCGATCTCTCCCGCATAGCCGAACTCATGCGGCAGTACCGCGGATTCCCTCTCGGCGTCGCCGACGCATCAGTGATCGCCCTTGCCGAGCGTCTCAAGGCGCCCAGTGTCGCCACACTGGATCACCGCCACTTCCGTGCCATCAAGCCCCTCCATGTTCCGGCGCTCACCCTCCTGCCGTGACCGCTGGCCCGAGCGCTGGCCACATGACCGGTGATTCTCAAGCCGAGAAAGCCGTGCGACGGAGGCGACGACTTCATCAGCAACGTCGAGCGCTGACGTGCAGAGACGTCCGGGGGTTCAGCCGGCTCACTCTGCCGTGACACCGGCCGGGCCTACACCGGCACAGGGAGGGATTCAGCACGTCAGTAGGGTGCCGCCATGCAGCAGCTTCCAGACCACCCAGCGCACCGAGTTGACAGCAGGGAAGCCCTGGTGTGCCACATACTCAGCCTGCGCGACGATCTCCTCACGCGAAGCAATCAGTGGGAGAACCCCACGCTTGAGAGCTACCTGGAGGCGCCGGCGGCATGGATCGAAGGCTCACCAGGTTGGTACCGAGGCTTCGGCCAGGAGATGCCGACGGACGGTGACTGGAAGCTCTTTGCCCGTGCTTTGAGTGCCGCAGTCGTGTACGAGTGACCCGAGCTACCGCCGTGCCAGATGCGTGCCAGAACGAGCGGTAAGCCACGGTCGATACGGGCAATCACCCACCGCACTCAAGACCGCAACAAGGCCGATTTTCGCAGGTCAACGCAATGATCTGGCTCCATCAACCCGTGATTCCCAAGCTCAGAGCGCGGGTTCGATTCCCGTCACCCGCTCCACAACGAAGGCCCAGGTCAGCGACCTGGCCTTGTTTATTGCCCAGACCGCTCGAGGTCACCGTGCCCGTTCCGTGCCAGATAGCTGTCGCACATGGCCAGCGGTCACGTTCACTCCCCCGTGCGCCGATCGGCACTGTCGATGCGCTCGGCAGTCCCCATCAGGCATGCTGGATCCATGAGCAGGTATGCAGCGGCGAAGCCGTACGTACTGCCGGAGTCGCTCGACAAGCTGGGCGGGCCGACGGCCGGCAGTGTCACGCTGCCGCGCCACATCGACTGGGGCCGCGCTACGTCTACGACCTGACGGACGAGGCCGACCTCCGGCTGATGTACGAGCGTGTCATCCGTGAGGCCCAGACGCGCGACGACCTCAACGCATATCTGAACGCGATGTCCCTGCAGAAGATGTGGCGCGACCTGTTCCTCCCCGTCCCGGTCAAGACAGCGTGGGAGGCCCGCTTCCCAGCACTCCGCGAACCGGGCGCCACGACCGCGGCCGCCTAGTGGACGAGCTGCACCGCCAACTGATCCGCATCGGGCTGGACGCTCTCGCCGAGGACTACGGGTACGCCCTCGCGGGCGGCTACGCCGTCCAGGCCCACCAACAGCGGCGACACGGCGCCCGCTCCTGGAGACCACTGAGCCGTATCACCGATAACCCGTCGGCCGGTCGTCAACTCAGGGGCCGCACGTCGGGCGCCCGCAGGTCGTCCGGGGGAACGGGTGCCGGCTCAATCGGTCTTGACGGGGGTCAGGCTGAAGCCGTCGTTGGGCTTGCCCGCAAGGAGGTCGGCCAGTCCGCCGCTGAGTGCGTACGTCGTGCCGTCCGGTCCCGCGGTCACGTCGCTGGTGGCGGGATCCTCGACCGTGTCAGTGACCTTCACCGTGGCCTTCTTCCAGCCGTCATGGGGCTCCACCCGCTGGATCTGGGCGGGCTTGCCGGTCAGCAGACCGCTGCTGACCGCCGCGATCGAGCCGTCCTTCAGGAGTCGCATGCCGGCCGTGGGGGACCCCAGCGGCGCGGAGAGCTTCACCTCCTGGGCCTTTTCGGGATGTTTGACGGGCACCCGTACCAGGGAGCCGTCGGCCATGGCGATGATCAGCTGGTTTCCCTTCACCCACTCCACCGCTGACATCCCCACATCGTTCAGGAAGTCGGGGATGTCGAGCGTGCCCTTGAGCAGGTCGTTCCGCAGGAATACCGAGGCGCGGCCGTTGCGGTCGATGCGGAACACCGTCGGGGTCAGCTCGTCGACGGCGTACGCGGTGCCGTCGGGCGCCACCGTCACGTCGGAGATCAGGTGCTTCTTGCCGTCCAGGGTGAGCGCGGTCAGATCGACGCACCAGTCCTGCTTCCCGCTCTCCAGGTCGTAGCTGCCCACACCGGCGACGCGGAAGGGGGCGTCCTTCTTGGAACGGTCGGCGGTGCCGTAGTCCACATTGCTGACCAGGACGCGGTTCCGTTCGCGGTCGACGAGGACAGCCTGCGCCGACACCAGTTCCGGGTCGTCGATGAGGGTGCGTACCTTTCCGTCAGGACTGACGGCGGAGACCGTGCCGTGCTTCAGGGAGCCGGCGAAGAACGTGTTCGACCGCGCGTCGAAGTCCAGCGAGTGCGGGAACACGTTCGCGCCGTCGGCCTTGATGACGCTGGGCGTCTTCTGCTTGGCCTGCTCGGTCCGGGTCTGCTCGGCGCCGGATGTGGAGCCGGATCCGGCGGCGGAACCGTTCACGGCCAACGCCGCCCCGGTGGCCACGGCGACGACAAGTGCCGCGCCCGCGATGGCGATCTTCAGCTTCGTCTTCTTCATTGTTGTCCTTGTTCCTTGGGAGGGTTGGGGGCGGCGTGTACTGCGGTGACCTGCGTCGGGGTCACTCGGTGATGTCGCGATCGAGCAGCGCGGCCGGCCGGTCGGCGCGGGGGCGTCTTCCGGAGCGGTCCGGGACGGGGCGAACGGAGCGCCCGGTCCGGACGGCATCTGTGCCGTGAGGCCGCGGGCGAAGTCGGTCTCCCGCTCGACCGTGGCCTCGCTCGTCGAACAGGGCCTTCTGGCCGATGGCCCCTGCCAGGTCCCATGCGTTCCCGCAGGCGACGCTGCCGGCATGAGAGAGACGCGGCAGCGTCATCGGCGGCAGGAAGGCGTGCGTGACGAGGCCCCCGCGGCACTCCCTGCCGGCCTCGGGCCGGAGGCTGTCGGGTGGCATGCACGTGTTCGACTGTTCGGGCGTTCGGGCGTTCGGGTGTGGCGCTCTGGGCTGCCTTTGGCTGTGCGGCGGCCGGGCGGCCGGATCAGGAGGGTACGGAAGGAACGACACGTGCGGGGGTGCCGGCGGCTGCCGGCATGTCCACCGCGGGTTGGAGGGTCTGGTTGAGCAATCGCAGTGCCGCCTGGCCGGCGGAGCCGGGCGCCGCCGTCGTCACCACCACCCGGATCCCCTGCCCCCGGGGCACCGGGAGCGAGTGCTGCAGTACGTCCAGCTCCCCGACCGTCGGATGGCGCATCCGGTACTCGGCCATGTCCCAGGCGCGCACCCGGTGCTCGGCCCACAGCGTGGCGAACTGCGGGCTGCGCATGGTCAACTCGCCGATGAGGGTGGCCAGATGCGGGTCGTCCGGATATTCGCCGACCGCCTGCCGCAGCTTGCCCACCACATCCCGTGCCTTCCTGGGCCAGTCCACGTACAGGTCCCGCGTGTGGGCGTCCAGGAATACCAGCCGGGCGGTGTTGGGTCGGGTGGCCGCTTGATCCGGGCTGTCCGGGGCCAGGTGCCCGGCGAACAACGCATGCCCGGCGCGGTTCCACGTCAGGATGTCCGAGCGCCGGCCGAGGACGACCACCGGTGAGTCCCCGAAGGCAACGACCAGTTGGCGCACCGCTGCGGTGACCCGCTCGACGGGGAGCCGGCGGCGGCTCTGCCGGGCATCACCGGACAAGGTGTGCAGGTGGCGCCGCTCCGCGTCATCCAGCCGCAGAGCCGTGGCCAGCGCGTCGAGGACCTGCGGCGAGGCGTTGAGCGACAGCCCCTGTTCCAGCCGGATGTAGTAGGCCACGCTGACGCCGGCCAACTGGGCCAGTTCCTCACGCCGCAGCCCCGGCACCCGCCGCCGGTCGCCGTAGTCCGGCAACCCCACGTCTGCCGGCTTCAACTGAGCCCGGCGCCCGGACAGGAACTCACCGAGGAGGGATTTGCCGTGCGCTGTCTCGTCCATGCGACCGAGTATGGACAGGCTCTCTCCAACTAGCCTGCCCCTGCCAGTAGCAGGCGCGAAGCCGCCGAGCGCGTGGGCGCCTGAGGCCCCACGGGAGTCGCCGCAAACAAACTGCCTAGTGCGAGACGTTGTCCCACGCGTCGCCCAGCCAGCTCTCGTGGCTCTCCTCCAGCGCGACCAGGGCGGCGATCAGCCGCTCGTCCCACCAGTCCGCGAGGAGGGACAGCTGGAACTCGTGGCCACCGTCGTGCCAGTCCAGGACGGTCTCGCCGTCGATCCGCCACTTCGTGCGCCGCGGTGTCCGCGCCGCGGCGCCGCCGCCCCCGAAGATGCTCAGGAAGGCGAGGGCCAGCTGTACGGGCCAGATCAGCCACCACACGACCCACCAGAAGGGGTGCCCCTTGTGGCCCACGGCGGCTGGGTGGCCGGTCTGCTGTACGGTCCAGCGGGTCCTGACCCGCCCGCCCCTCGCGGCCGGTTCGCGGACGATCGAGCCGAGCGGCGCCCCGGACTCATCCACCACGTCGTACGTCGCCGGGCGGCCCTTGGACGCCGTCCTGGTGACCACCGTCGCCAGTTTCCCCTCCCGGTGAGGGTCGGCCCACAGGACGATGGAGCGGCTGCCCTGCTTACGTGTCTTCTGGTACTCGTCCGGTCCGCCCGGGGGCAGCGGCCGCTCCGGGTAGGCGACGGTCCGTACGAGGTCGCTCCCGTCGGGTGCCCGGCGGCCCTCCCACATCCGTATCTCGCAGGACAAGGCGCCGTCCTCCGGCTCGCTCGCCTTGTCTTCGTCCGACGTGTGCCCGGACTGGATCCGCTCGCCCGAATCCCCCAGCCACATCTTTCGCCCCATGGGACGCCTCGCCCTCGTACAACAGCCCTAACGCGATGGCCGGGACTCCATCGGGCCCCGCAGACTCGACGGCCTGCGGGCGGGCTGAGCCTCTGCAGCGAAGTTTTCCCACGCACCGGGCGCGTGGCCGTCCCCAAAGCCCAGGTCAGGGACCTGGGCCTTGTGGGTTTTCGCAGGGGCAGCCGTTCGCGGCCGGACTCCGGATCGGACGCATACTGGAGTATGCTCGACTCATGGCCGCCACGACGCGCATCACCGTCACCCTGCCCACCGAGCAGGTCGCCGAGCTGAGGAAGCTCACGGACAACGTGTCCGGCTATGTGGCCGAAGCGGTGGCCCGCCAGATCCGGCACCAACTCCTCGGCGACGATCTGCGGCGTCATCAGGAGGAGGAAGGCGCCTTCACGGATGAAGAGCTGGCCGATGCCCGCGCCAAGATCTTCGGCGCCGCCGACGGCGCCGGCCGCACGGGCGCCGCGTGAGCACACACCTCGAGACCGTCGTCCTGGACTCCCAGGGGCTGTCCGCCTGGGTCGCCCAGGACCGCGAAGTTCTCGCGATGTTCCAGGTGTTCCACGAAATGGGAGCCGATCTCGTCGTCAGCGCCAACACCATCGTCGAAGTCAGCCATGCGCGAGTGAACCTCCCCCGCCTGAACTGGGCCCTCTCACGGGTCAAGGTCGAACCCGTCACCGAGCAGGCGGCCAAGGCTGCCGCCGAGCTACTCAAGTCAGCAGGACTGCACGGACACAAATACGCGATCGACGCCACTGTCGCCGAGGCGGCGATACGCCAGCCGCCACCCGTCGCCGTGCTCACCTCCGACACCGACGACATGGCCAAGCTCTGCGATGACCGCGTGCGACTGATCGCCCTATGAGGCACGGGCCTCGCCGTTTGCTCAAGCACCAGTAGCCCGGACCGCATGCTCGAGCCGTGCCTTCTCGGCCGCGTAGGCCGGCCGGATCTTCATTCCCGGTGCTCGTCAATCCCCTTGCCCGTCGGCTGGTGCCCTCAACAGCCGGTCCAGCTCGTTGCCCGCCTCGTCGTACCCGGCGTCGGCGATCCTTTGCAGCTCGCGCACGGCGCCGGCCGCGGCCGCGCGTCGGGTGAGCAGGAACCCGGCGTGCATGGACCCCTCGTCCAACAGCTCGCTCAGCTCGCCAAGGTCGTCGGCTGCCTCGGCGAGGTCGGCCAGCCGGTCCAAAGCGGTCTCGTTGCCCTGATCGGCCAGCTCGCGCAGGCTCTCCCGGTCGACATTCATGTGTGCCATGACGCCATGCTGCAACCCTGCCCCAGGGGAAGGGTCAAGTGGAACGATGGCCGGGTGATCACCATCGGGCAGCTGGCCGGGTACGTCGGGGTGTCGGTCAAGACCATCCGCGTCTATCACGACAAGGGGCTGTTCCCCGAGCCCGAACGCGATGCGTCCGGCTACCGGCGGTACGGGGCGAACGACGCCATCGAGCTGATCAAGATCCGCACCCTCGCCGAAGCCGGCGTCCCCCTGGCTCGTATCCGGGACCTGAGATCAGCGACCGACGACGAGTTCCAGCAGGCACTGCGCGAGATCGACGACGAGCTCACCGACCGCATCCGAAGCCTGCGGGCAACGCAGGGGCGCCTGCACCAGCTCGCCGCCGGGCGGCTGTCACCGCTGCCCCGCGAGGTCGGTGCCCATCTGAAGCAGCTCGCCCAGTGGGGCTTCACGGCTCGGTGGGTGGAGCTGCAACGCGACCTGTGGATCCTCGTGTTCGCCACCCACCCGGACCGCGCGATCACGCTGTTTCACGATCAAGCCGAGGCCCTTGCCGACCCGGCACTGCGGCAGCTCTTCCTCGACTACGACCACGCGCACGACCTGCACGCCGACGATCCCCGCATCGACGACCTCGCCCGCCGGATCGCCGAGGCGACCCGGGCACGCTACGGCCCCGACGAACTGCCCGAGCTGGACGCGGCCTCCGAAATTCCCGCCCTCATCCAGGGCACGGTCAACGCCTCGTCCCCGGCGTGGCAGCGGCTCGACGCGCTCATTCGCGTACGACTGAACGCGTGATTCAGCGCATACGGACGCACGGACCCCGCTTCTGCCGCCGCCCGTAGCCGATACGGGCGGCAGGTCGGCGGTGAGTACGGCCAGTATCGAGCGCGCGGGGCGCTGGGTGGTGCCGCGGAGGCTGGAGCTCGCGGATTTGCCGAGGCCCGGTCGCGGCAACGACCGCAACCCAGGGGCCCGTTCCCTGAGGCCCGCTATCCGTGGTCCGGGCTTGGTGCGGCAGGGCTGTCCGGGGTCGTCGGCTCGGCATTCGGCTCGGCGTTCGGTTCGGCGTTCGGCCCGGCATTCGGTTCGGCGTTCGGTTCGGCGTTCATGTGGAGGATGTCGCGGGCCTGTTCCGTGGCGCGGGCGAGGCTTTCGGCGACGAAGTCGAGGAAGCGGGCGACGTTCTCCAGGCGGATGGCGGCCGGGGTGCCGGGGCCGAGGACGCCGACGCCCTGGCGTGAGATCTCGACCTGCTGGGTGAGGGCGCGGACGCTGGCGGCCATCGACTGGTACCAGAGGTTGTCGTCGATGACGTAGCGCTCCCGGCGGCGTTCGTCGCGCTCCCTGCGGACGAGGGACTGGCTCTCCAGGAAGGCGATCGATTTGGAGATGGACGCCGGGCTGACCTGAAGGCGCTGGACCAGTTCAGCGGCGGTCATGCTGCCGGAGTCGGTGGTGAGGAGGCAGACCATCACCCGCGCCATCATCTTGTTGGACAGGCCCGATTGCATCATGACGGTGGTGAACCGCTCTTCGTACTCGGCCACGGCCTCGGGGTCGCGGCCATGCGGCAGGGTGGCCGGCTCCGCTCCCCGGGACGAGGCGGGCTTGCGCCGGTGGGCGCGGCGTTCGGTGGCGCGGTGGGCCAATTCCGCGCGGTAGCCGGTGGGGCCGCCGTTGCGCATCACCTCACGCGTGACCGTCGAGGTCGGACGCTCCAGACGGCGGGCGATCTCGGCGTAGGGGAGGTTGTCGGCCAGCCCCAGCGCGATCTGCTGACGGTCCTTCTGGGTGAGCCTGCCGCCCGGCATCGCGCCCTCCTTCGTGTTGTCCGATGCCCCAGCATAGCGTTCACGTGCATTCCATTGCAACGTACGGGTGCGCTCACGTTGCATTACATTCAGGACCATCGCAACGAATATTGGGGTTCTAGCTGCGACAACGTCGTTTTTATGCAACGACTTCGTTGCCAACTTCATGAACGCAACGTAGCTTTTCCAATGTCGGAAACAACGAGTCGCAAGGAGAGCACGATGCGAAAGTTCGAGACCCCCGCCCCGATCGCCGCCGTCCTGGACATCCCCGCGGGGCGCGTCCAGATCATCGCCGCCGATCGCGCCGACACCGCGGTCGAGGTCCGGCCCACCAACGCCTCGAAGAGCCGCGATGTGAAGGCGGCGGAGCAGACCACCGTCGGATACGCCGACGGAGCGCTGCGGATCGAGGTCCCGGTGAAGAACCAGTACCTCGGCCCCTCCGGATCCATCGAGGTGACCGTCCAACTGCCCGCCGGTTCCCGCGTCGAGGCGAAGGCGGCGAGCACCGAGTTCCGGGCCGTCGGCCGCCTCGGCGACATCGCCTTCGACGGCGCGTACCGCCAGATCAAGATCGATGAGGCCGCGAGTGTCCGCCTCACCGCGGTCGACGGCGACGTCGAGATCGGCCGGCTCAACGGACCCGCGGAGATCAGCACCGCGAGGGGTGACATCCGGATCGCCGAGGCCGTGCGCGGCAAGGTCGTGCTGAGCACCCAGCAGGGCGACATCTCGGTCACCGCCGCCGCCGGCGTCTCGGCCTCCCTGGACGCCGGTACCTCCTACGGCCGTGTCACCAACAGCCTCAAGAACCACGGCACCGCCGAACTCGACATCCACGCGACCACCTCCCAGGGCGACATCGCCGCCCGCAGCCTCTGACCCCGCAGCCTCCGAACCGCGGCTTCCAGAAGGAGCACCCCTCATGACCAGCTTGGCCATCGCGGCGAACGGGCTGCGCAAGTCCTACGGCGACAAGGTCGTGCTCGACGGCATCGACCTGGCGGTGCCGGCCGGCACGGTCTTCTCCCTGCTCGGCCCGAACGGCGCCGGCAAGACCACCGCCGTCAAGATCCTCTCCACCCTCATCAGCGCCGACGGCGGCGAGCTGCACGTCGCCGGCCACGACCTCGCGGCCGACCCGCAGGCGGTGCGGGCCGCGATCGGTGTCACCGGGCAGTTCTCCGCCGTCGACGGGCTGATCACCGGTGAGGAGAACATGCTCCTCATGGCGGACCTGCACCATCTCTCCAAGCGCGAGGGGCGGCGGGTCGCCACCGAGCTGCTGGAGCGGTTCGACCTGGTCGAGGCCGCGAAAAAGCCCGCCGCCAGCTACTCCGGCGGGATGAGGCGCCGCCTGGACATCGCCATGACGCTGGTCGGCAGCCCGCGGATCATCTTCCTCGACGAGCCGACCACCGGCCTGGACCCGCGCAGCCGCCACAACATGTGGGGCATCATCCGCGCGCTGGTCTCCGACGGCGTCACCGTCTTCCTCACCACCCAGTACCTGGACGAGGCCGATGAACTCGCCGACCGCATCGCGGTGCTGAGCGACGGCAAGATCGCCGCCGAGGGCAGCGCCGACGAGCTGAAGCGGCTCATCCCCGGCGGGCATGTGCGGCTGCGCTTCACCGACCCGGCCGCCTACCAGGCCGCCTCCGTCGCCCTGAGCGAGGTGACTCGGGACGACGAGGCGCTGTCGCTGCAGATCCCCAGCGACGGCAGCCAGCGTGAACTGCGCTCCCTCCTCGACTGGCTGGACTCGGTCGGCGTCGAGGCCGACGAGCTGACCGTGCACACTCCCGACCTCGACGACGTGTTCTTCGCCCTGACCGGCTCCACCGTGCCCGCCCAGAACAACCAGCCCAAGGAGAACGTCCGATGAGCGCCCTCTCGCTTGCCGTCCGCGACTCGGCCACGATGCTGCGCCGCAACCTCCTGCACGCCCGCCGCTACCCGTCGCTGACGCTGAACCTGCTGCTCACGCCGGTCATGCTGCTTCTGCTCTTCGTCTACCTCTTCGGCGACACGATGAGCGCGGGCATCGCCGGCAGCGGCGCCGACCGCTCCGACTACATCGCCTACGTCGTCCCCGGCATCCTGCTGATGACCATCGGTTCCACTGTCATCGGGGCCGCGGTGTCCGTCGCCACCGACATGTCCGAGGGGATCGTCGCCCGCTTCCGCACCATGGCCATCCACCGTGGGTCCGTGCTCATCGGGCACGTCATCGGCAGCGTGCTGCAGTCCATCGCCAGCGTGGTCCTCGTCGGCACCATCGCCGTGGCCATCGGCTTCCGCTCCACGGACGCCACCGCCCTGGAGTGGCTCGCGGCGTTCGGACTGCTGGTGATCTTCGCCCTGGCCCTCACCTGGATCGCGGTCGGGATGGGCATGGCCAGCCCGAACGCCGAGGCCGCCAGCAACAGCGCGATGCCGCTGATCCTGCTGCCCCTGATCTCCAGCGCCTTCATCCCGATCGACTCGATCCCGGGCTGGTTCCAGCCCATCGCCGAGTACCAGCCGTTCACCCCGGCCATCGAGACCCTCCGCGGTCTGCTGCTCGGCACCGAGATCGGCCACAACGGGTGGCTCGCCCTCGCCTGGTCCATCGGCCTGACCGTGCTCGGCTACCGCTGGTCGACGGCGTCGTTCAAGCGCGACCCGAAGTAACCGGGATGTGCCCGCGGGCCATCTCCCACACCTCGTCCCACCAGGGGCGGCGTCCACCGACACATGTCGCGGACGCCGCCCCTTCGGCGTTCCCGCCCCCGGCCGGGTGCCCTCGGAAGGGCCGTGAGGGGCAGGCCACTGTGGGGCCCGGAGAGGGTCCTGCCTACCCTGAGGCAGCCGAGTCTTTTCGACGACATGTTCGGTAACCCCGAGCTGACCAGGAGTGCACCATGACCACCTCCACCGATGTGGAGCCCCGCCCGGCGGAGGCCCCCGCGGGAGGCCGTCTGCGGGCCTGGCTGCTGCGGGGCCTGTCCGATATGGCCAAACAACAACCCGGACCGCATGCCCAGGTCCCCGAGGGGCACCGGGGGCAGCGGTGGTGGCGGGTGATGTGCCTGACCGGCGTGGACTACTTCTCCACGCTCGGCTACCAGCCCGGTATCGCCGCCCTCGCCGCCGGGCTGCTGTCCCCCATCGCCACCGTCGTGCTGGTGGCCGTGACCCTGGCCGGGGCGCTGCCGGTGTACCGGCGGGTGGCCAAGGAGAGCCCGCATGGCGAGGGGTCGATCGCGATGCTGGAGCGGCTGCTGTCGTTCTGGAAGGGCAAGCTCTTCGTTCTGACGCTGCTGGGGTTCGCGGCCACCGACTTCCTGATCACCATCACCCTCTCGGCCGCCGACGCCTCCACCCACCTGGTGGAGAACCCGCACTTCACCAGCACACTGCACGGCCATGAGGTGGCGATCACGCTGGGGCTGGTCGCCCTCCTCGGCGCCGTCTTCCTCAAGGGCTTCATGGAGGCCATCGGGGTGGCGGTGGTGCTCGTCGGCGGCTACCTGGCGCTGAACACGGTCGTCGTGATCGTCGGGCTGTGGCATGTGGCCACCGCGTCCCACGTGGTCACCGACTGGTCGCAGGCGCTGACCGCCGAGCACAGCAACCCGCTGGTCATGGTCGGTCTGGCGCTGGTGGTGTTCCCCAAGCTCGCGCTCGGCCTGTCCGGGTTCGAGACCGGTGTGGCCGTCATGCCCCATGTGGACGGCGGCCCCGGCGACACCGAGGAACGTCCCACCGGGCGGATCCGGGACACCCGGAAGCTGCTCACCACCGCCGCCGTGATCATGAGCGTCTTCCTGATCACCACGAGCTTCATCACCACCGTGCTCATCCCGCAGGACGAGTTCAAGGCCGGCGGCCAGGCCAATGGACGAGCCCTCGCCTATCTCGCCCACCACTACCTGGGATCCGTCTTCGGCAGCGTCTACGACGCGGCGACCATCGGCATCCTGTGGTTCGCGGGCGCCTCGGCCATGGCCGGACTGCTCAACCTCATGCCCCGCTATCTGCCCCGCTACGGCATGGCCCCGCACTGGGCCCGGGCGGTGCGCCCCATGGTGCTCGTCTTCACCCTGATCGCCTTCCTGGTCACCTGGCTCTTCGACGCCGATGTGGACGCCCAGGGCGGTGCCTACGCCACCGGGGTGCTGGTGCTGATGACCTCCGCCGCGGTCGCCGTCACCATCGCCGCCCGCCGCGCCGGGCAGCGGGGCTGGACCATCGGCTTCGGCGTGATCTCGGTGGTCTTCGGCTACACCACGGCGGTCAACGTCGTGGAACGCCCCGACGGCGTCAAGATCGGCGCCTGTTTCATCGCCGGCATCATCGCCGTGTCCCTGCTGTCCCGGCTCGCCCGCGCCTTCGAGCTACGGGTCACCGACATGGATCTGGATGCCATGGCCGAGCGCTTCGTCCGCGACAGCGCCACCCGCCGCATACGGTTCATCGCCAACGAGCCGGACCACCGGGACGCGGCCGAGTACCGCGACAAGATCCAGCAGATCCGAGCCGACAACGACATCCCGGACGACGAGGACCTGATCTTCGTCGAGGTCACCGTCCGCGACCCGTCCGACTTCGAATCGGCGCTGCGCGTGCACGGCGAGGTGCTGCACGGCCGCTACCGCGTCCTGACCCTCGACGGCTCCAGCATCCCCAACTCGCTGGCCGCGCTGCTGCTGCACGTACGGGATGTGACCGGGTGCAGGCCGCATATCTACTTCGAGTGGACCGAGGGCAGCCCCTTCGCCCAGTTCCTGCGGTTCTTCCTGTTCGGCCAGGGAGAGGTCGCCCCCGTCACCCGGGAAGTGCTGCGCGAGGCCGAGCCCGACCGGGCCCGGCGGCCCCACGTCCACGTCGGCTGAGCGCCGGGGTTCCGTCACAAGGGCGAACGACGCGCGTGGCGAATCGTCAACCGTCCGAATCCCATGGTCCCGGAGATCCGGATCCTCGGCCCGCCGGGGCCGGAGTGCCGCCGGGGCTTGTAGCGCGTGTCCTTCCACCCGGTGTGCAGACCCTCGAGATCGACGATCGCGTCCCGCGGCACCGTGATCTTGGCCCTGCCGGTGCCGAGTTGCAGCTCGATGTCCACGACCGGATGCTCGATGACCGCCCGCGACAGGTCCAGGCGCACTCTTCCGAATGCGGACGCGACCTTCAGGACCCGAGGCACCTGCCAGGCGCCGCGCCGCTTGATCCGCCCGCCGGCGGCGGCAATCGTGGACGTCGTGCCCGCGTTCTCCTCCGGGAGCGAGGCCAGAGCCGACGCCAGTTCGCCGCGGGTCTTGGCGGTGAGCACCTGCTGGAGGCGCTCGTCCATGTCCTCGTGCGCGATGTGCCCTTCGGCGTACGCCTCCTGCACGCGCTGCACGGCCGCGTCGCGGTCGTCTTCGCTGACGAGTAACGGCGGGTCTTCCGGCAGAGAAGTCACCGTTTCACTCTACTGGCGCGCCGTCGATACGCAGGTGGGTCAGCCGGTTTGTGATCGCGTCAGCGCTTCGTTAGTGGAGCGCTAATGGAACGGTAGCGGCCAACGGCAAGGTAAGTGGCACACCGAGCGAAACGTCGCCGGGAGCACGAACCACTGATGACGAAGAAGGTCTTCCCATGCTTATCAGCCGCCCCCGGGTCCGTATGTTCGCCGGTGCCAGCCTGCTGGTGACTGCCGCGATGTTCGCCACCGCTTGCCAGTCGGACGAGACGAGCAGTGGGTCCAGTGACTCGTCTGCCTCCGCCAAGGCCACGACCGGGGCCACGGCCGATGCCGCGGGCGACAAGGACAGCGCCGCCGACTCGTCGGCCACGTCCCCCGGCGCGAAGGACAAGGGCGCCCAGGACGGCTCCGGTGCCGACACCGGCAACGGCGAGCGCGGCAAGGTCGGGCAGGTGTGCGGGGCCAACGACATTTCCTGGAGCACCCGGGACGAGTCGCAGGCCGGCGGATACATCCTGGTCATGGCGAAGGCCAAGGCGGGGATCACCTGTGTGCTGCCCGCCGCGCTTCCCACGGTGGCCTTCGGGTCGGACGGCACCGAGGCGGGTCCCGCGGAGCAGTCCGTAGGACCCGCGGTCACGTTGAGCGGGGGAACCACCGCCTATGCCGGGGTGAACCCGAAGACCACCAACGACAACAACGGCAAGGAACTGGACAGCATCATCGTCGCCGTCGGCAATGAGGACGCCAACCCGGTCTCCCTGCCGGTCGGCACCATCACCGTCGACAAGCCCGTCGTCACCAACTGGCACACCTCCCCGGCGGACGCCGTCCCCTTCGGCGGCGGTACGGACCAGTAACCGGCGGGCCACCCCATCCCGGTGAAGGTGGCCCTCGCACTTCGCAGTAACGACGTTAGGAGTTCGTAGATGCTTCGCAAACGGTCACGTCTGATCGCCGCGCCGATCGCGGCTGTCGCTCTGACCCTGACCATCGCCGGATACCAGGCCAGTGCGTCCGGGTCGTCGCCCTCGGGCGGCGCGGACCGGTCCGGCAAGGTCAGCGAGGCGACGGGCCCCTGTCTGGCCGACGCCACGACGCTGATCGGCGATCTCGACGGCGACGGCCACCCGGACAAGATCTCGAACCCCGGGCACACCGGCACCAAGATGACCATCCAGTGGGGCGCCGCGGACGGCTCGTTCGGCGAGAAGCACGCCGTCAGCGCACTTCTCGGTGCGAAGAAGGGGGAGGTCGCGACCGCCGCGGTCGCCGACTTCCGCAACGACGGCACCCTGGACATGGTCGTCAACATCGTCGAGCCGGCCGACGGGGACGACGCCTCGACCGCGCGCGTCGCGGAATACCGCCCCGGCCCGCTCGCGCGGACGGACCTGAGCTCCGCCGACGCCCGGCACTCCGACATCGGCGACCAGGGCGAGGCCCAGCAGCTTCGGATCGCCAACTACGGCGACGACCCGTACCCGGACCTCGCGATCCTCAACAACCCCGGTGACGGGCAGCTGGATCGGGACGTGCGCCTGTCGACCGCGGGCAGCGGCCCGGGGGACTACGACTACGCGACGCAGGAGAAGTACGGGGAGTTCGGCAGCACGGCCGAGCCGCCGGCCATGCCCGGCGACGGCTGGAAGCACTTCTACAAGCCCTGCTCCTGACCCCACCCCGGCGCACTCTCCAGGGCCAGGTCCCGATCCCGGGACCTGGCCCTGGCCCTGTCTCGTCCACCGATCGGTGGACGGGAAGTTCAACCGGGCACCTCTGTCCGCCAACCGCACTGGCCAGCAACGCTTTTGGCCATGAACTCATTCACTGTGCGCATGGCGCGCTGGAGCGCTCGGCACCCCTGGCGGGCCATCGTCGGCTGGCTGGTGTTCGTGGCGCTGTGCCTGGGGTCGGCAGTGCCGTCGGCACCCACAGCGCGACCACGGCCGACTACCGGGTCGGCGAGGCCGGGCGGGCGGAGGCGATGGCCGTCGAGGGGGGTCTGGAGCGCAGAGCCGCCGAACAGGTGCTGATCTCTTCCCGGTCGGGACCCTTCGACCGGGACGCGGCCGAGGCCGCGGCCGGGGACCTGACCGCCCGGATGAAGCGGCTGCCCGAGGTCGCGGGCGTCGCCGATCCGCTGCTGTCCGAGGATCGCCGGATCCTCATGGTCGAGGTGGCGCTGAAGGGCGAGGAGCGGGACGCCAAGGACAAGGTCGACGCCCTGGCCGGACAGACCGACGCGGTGGGGAAGGCGTATCCAAGGCTGCGGCTGGAGGAGACCGGGAGTCCCTCCATCAGCAAGGGAGTCGACCAGCAGCGCGGCGATGACCTGGCGCTCTCCGAGAAGATCACGCTTCCCATCACCCTGATCACCCTGTTGGTCGTCTTCGGATCCGTGACCATGGCGGGGGTGCCGCTGCTGCTGGCACTGTCGTCCATCGCGGCGGCCGTCGGGCTTGCGATGGTGGCCTCACACATCTCCCCCGACGCCGGGGTCGGCACGAACGTCATCCTGATGATCGGCCTCGCGGTCGGCGTCGACTACACGCTCTTCTACCTCAAGCGGGAGCGCGAGGAGCGCGCCCGCTCGGGCGGCCGGCTGAGCTCCGAGGCGCTGGTGGACATGGCCGCGGCGACCTCGGGCCGGGCTGTCGTGATCTCCGGACTAGCGGTCGTGGTCTCCACAGCGACCCTGTATCTCGCCTCCGACGTCATCTTCTCCTCACTCGCCACCGGCACGGTCGTGGTCGTCCTGGTCGCGGTGGCCAGTTCGCTGACGGCGCTGCCCGCGCTGCTGGTCACGCTCGGACAGCGGGAGGAGCGCAGGGCGCTGCGCCGTGCCGAGCGGGGAAAGCCCGCGCGCCGGACCCGGGGCGACAGCGGGGGCCGCGTATGGGCCGCTCTGCTGCGACCCGCGAGCCGGCATCCGCTGGCCACCCTGTGCGTCTCGGTTCTCGCCCTGCTCGCGCTCGTCACCCCGTTGGCCGGGTTGAAGATCACGGAGATGAGCCGGGACACCCACTCCCGCGACATCGCCGCGATGCGGGTGTACGACCGGCTCAACGCGGCGTTCCCGGAGCAGCGGGTCACCCACCAGGTCGTCGTACGGGCCGACGCCGAGCGCTCCGGCGAGGTCGGCGGGGCGCTGCGCGAGTTGGCCCGGCGCGCCGACGCCGACCCGTTGTTCGCCGGCGCCGACCCGAAGTCCGGCGGCACCGATCCGAAGTCCGCCGGCGCCTCGCGCATCCGGACCTCCGCCGACCACCGGATCAGTGTGCTCGAGCTGAAGGTGCCGTACCTGGGCAACTCCGACCAGGCGTACGACTCCCTCGACCACCTGCGTGAGGACTACCTGCCCGCCACCGTCGGCCGGGTCGAGGGGGCGGAGTTCGGAGTGAGCGGGGATGTCGCCCGGTACGCCGACTATCCCGCTCACCAGAACAGCAAACTCCCGCTGGTCCTGGGGGCGTTGTTGCTGGTGACCTTCGCGATGACGACGTACGCGTTCCGCTCGGTGGTGCTGGGCCTGATCGGCGTCGTACTGAATCTGCTGTCCGCGGCGGCGGCGCTCGGACTGCTCGTCCTGGTCTTCCAGGGGACCTGGGCCGAGGGGCTGTTGGACTTCCACTCCACGGGGTCGATCGGATCGCGCGTACCGCTGTTCCTCTTCGTGATCCTCTTCGGGCTCTCGATGGACTACCAGGTGTTCGTGGTGAGCCGGATCAGGGAGGCCGTCCTCGCCGGCGTGTCCACGCGGCAGGCCGTGCTCGAGGGAATCCGCGGGTCGGCGAGTGTGGTGACGAGTGCGGCGGTAGTGATGACGACCGTCTTCGTGAGTTTCGTCTTCCTGCACATCATCGAGATGAAGCAGATCGGCTTCGTCCTCGCGGCGGCCGTGCTGCTCGATGCCTTCATCGTCCGGATCATGGTCCTGCCGTCGGCGATGCTGCTGCTCGGTGAGACGAGCTGGTGGCCCTCGCGGACAGCGGGGCGAACGGCGGCGGCCTCGGCTCATCTGGCCGACGGGCGACCGGTGGTCGACGTACGTTGATCGGTATGACCGCTCTCGCCAGCCCCTTGGCCGACGCCTTCTGGGCCACTTCGCTGCGCCGGTGGAACGCCGTGTGCTGGGTCCTGTTCGCCGCGATGGCCGTCGGGCTGGTGACGACGGCTCCGGCCGGGGGGAGCAAGTACCAGGCGGTCGCGCTTCTGGGCTGTGTGGTGCTGTGCTACGCGGTGCTCGACCGCTTCCCGGGGAATCCTGTCGTACGGCCGCGGGTCTACCTCTCGGTGCTTGTGCTCGGGCTCGGCGGGCTGGCCTATCTGGGCAGCAGCTATGCGGCGCTGTTCATGGTGACGCTGCCGCACTACTGGATGTTCGGGCGCACTCCGCGGGCCTCGATGGGGTTCCTCGGGGTGGCGGCCGCTGCCACGCTGGCGGGGAGTCTGGTCCGGCAGGGCTGGTCGGCGGAGTTCTTCGGCGAGACGCTGATGTCCACCCTGATCGTGGTCGCGGTGGGCGTGCTGATCGGCCTGTGGGCGCACTCGGTCGTCGCGCAGAGCAGTGAACGGGCGCAGCTGATCGAGGAGTTGGAGCGGACGCAGGCGCAGCTCTCCGAGGCACACCAGCGACAGGGCGCGGCGGACGAACGGGAACGCATCGCACGCGACATCCACGACACGCTCGCGCAGGGCTTCGCGTCGATCATCGTGCTCGCGGAGGCGGCTCAGGCGGGCATTGACCACGAACCGGCGACCAGCGCCCAGCAACTGCGGTCGATCGAGTCCACCGCCCGGGAGAACCTCGCCGAGGCGCGGGAGTTGGTCGGCTCGGCGGGGCAGCCGGGCCCGGGCCAGGTGGCGGCCGGTTCGGTGGCGCTGACGCTGCGCCGTACGCTGGACCGCTTCGCGGAGGACACCGGGCTGACGGTGGACGCCGACCTGGCAGACCTGGAGTGTGACCAGCAGACCCGTATCGCGCTGCTGCGCTGCACCCAGGAGTCCCTGGCCAACGTGCGCAAACACGCACGCGCGTCCATGGTCGGCGTGGTGCTGGTACGGCGTCCGCACGGAGTGGAGCTGGAGATCACCGACGATGGAACCGGGTTCCGGGTGGAGGAGTCGACGGGCTTCGGACTCGACGGCATGCGCAAGCGACTGGCGGAGCTGGGCGGGAGGCTCACGGTGACGAGTTCGGTGGGCGACGGGACGCGGATCCTGGCGATGATCCCCCTGGCGAGCGAGGTGGAGGCATGAGCGAGGGAGGTCTGCGCATCGTCGTGGTGGACGATCACACCGTGATGCGGGCCGGAGTGATCGCCCTGCTCGCCGCCGAGGACAGCATCGAAATCGTCGGCGAGGCGGGCGACGGACGCGCGGCGCTCGATCTGGTCGATCGGTACGACCCCGACGTGGCCCTGGTCGATCTGCGGATGCCCGTGCTCGACGGGGTGGCGACGACGGCCGAGATCGTCGCCCGGTATCCCCGTACGCGGGTGCTGATCCTGACGACGTACGACACCGACACGGAGATCGAGCGCGGGGTGGAGGCCGGTGCCATCGGCTATCTGCTCAAGGACACCACCCGTGAGCAACTCGTCGACGCCATCCACGCGGCGGCGCGGGGCGAGACGGTGCTCGCTCCCCGGGTCGCCGAGAAGCTGGTCGCACGGCTGCGGCGGCCCGTTCAGGAGCCGCTGACCGACCGCGAGACCGAGGTCCTGGGCGCCGTGGCGGACGGACTCACCAACGCCGAGATCGGACGGCGCCTCGTGATCGCCGAGGCCACGGTGAAGACCCATCTGCTGCGCCTGTTCGCCAAGCTGGATGTGAACGACCGGACGCGGGCGGTGGTGGTGGCCATGGAGCGGGGGCTTCTGCAGCGGCCCCACCGCTAGTCGGGCGTTGCCTCGGAGATGCGCTTCCGGTAGTGGATCCGGTCGTACGCGCCGTCCTGGCGGCGCTCGGTCACCTCGTACCCGTACCTCGGGTAGATCTCCTGGTTCTCCCACATGGCGGCGTTGGTGTAGAGCCGGATCTCCGGGAGGCCGAGAGCGCGGGCGTGCAGGTCGGCGAAGGCGAGCAGGCGCCTGCCCACGCCCTGTCGGTGCGCGCCCGGATCTACGGCGATGCTCTCCAGGACGAGATGGTCGGGCTCGGCCACCAGGACCAGCACCCCCACGACCGGGTCGCCGGTGACGAACACGCGCCCCGCCGCGATATCGGCCGCGTGGTCCGCGTCCATCGGCGCGGGGCGGAGGCCGATCCGGGCGACGTAGGGGCGGTATGCCGCGTCGGTGACGGCCTCCACTGCGCCAACGTCGGCTGCGGTCGCGGGGCGGATGCGGTCGTCCATGCCCCACAGTTTGGCGCACGGCTCAGCCCGGCTGGGCCTGGGTGCCTCGTTGGGTCTGGGCCACCCACTCCGGCGCCGGCGCGGCGTCGTCGTACGCGTCGTGCCAGTTCCACCATTCGTACGGCGGGGTCTTGGGGTAGTCCTTCGGCGAGTCCTCCCACTCCTCCTGCCGCCCGAGCGCGGTCATGTCGAGATAGCTCCAGGTGCTCCCCAGCGCCTCGTCACCCCGTGCGTTGATGAAGTAGGTGCGAAATACGCGGTCGCCATCGCGGATGAACGCGTTCGTGCCATGCCACTCGTCCACACCGAAGTCGGCGTCGAAGTCGTCGGTGATCGTGTACCAGGGCATCGTCCAGCCCATCCGCGCCTTCACCTGCTCGATCTCCTGCTGCGGCGCGCGCGAGGCGAAGACGAGGGTGGTGTCGCGGGCGTTGAGATGAGCGAGGTGGCCCACGTGGTCGGCGACCATGGAGCAGCCGCGGCAGGCGTGGTCGGGCCAGCCGTAGACGGCGGGCTCGAAGAAGGCGCGGTAGAGGATGAGCTGACGACGCCCCTGGAACAGGTCGAGCAGACTCACCCGGCCCTGGGGACCCTCGAACGCGTACTCCTTCTCCACCGCCAGCCACGGCATCCGCCGGCGCTTGGCGGCCAGTGCGTCACGGGCGCGGGTGAGCTGCTTCTCCTCCCCGAGGAGCTCCTGACGCGCGGCCTCCCACTCCTGCGGCGAGACGATCGGAGGTGTTTTCATCGTGACGTTCACCTTCCAGTTCGGTCCGAGCTCCTGCGCTGGGCCAGGGGAACGTGAGCCGGGCGCTGCTCAGCGGGCTCCCCGCGTCCACCATCCAGGGTCGGCCGTCACCGGCGAGGGCGCACGCCGGTGCGCCGGAAATCAAACGTACGATCGATATCGATCGAGCGCATGACTCCCGGCGCTCATAGCAAAGCCCCAGGCCGGCGGCCCGGGGTTGCTTCGCTGTCCGTTGTCTACTTGCCGGTGCCGACGGGGTCCACCTTGATGTCGGAGCCGGTGCCGTCGGTGACGGGGACGTTGATGCTGACGGGCAGGGAGTGCGAGTGGGTCTCGTTGGGCGGGGTGACGACGAGCGTGGTGAAGGTCTCGCCGGAGCCACCGGAGGTGTTCGGCGGGTAGTAGAGCGTGAAGCGGGTCTCCTCACCCGGCTTGACGCTCGTCTTCGGCGCCGCGAGGTCGCTGCGCTTGGCGCTCAGGGTGCCGTTCTTGCTCTTCAGGTCGACGCCGGGGAAGCCCTGCAGCGTGCAGGTGGCCGACCCGGTGTTCTTGAGGTCGACGATCAGGGTGCCCTCACCCATGCCGTGGGTGCTGCGGAAGGCGAGCTGCGAGGTGGCGCAGGCATCGGAACCGGCGTTGCCGCCACCACCGGAGCCCGAGGAACCCGAACCGGAGGAACCGGAGGAGCCACTGTCCGAGGAACCCGAGGTGCCCGAGTCGGAGGAGTCCGAACCGCCGGAGCTGGACGAGGCGGCGGAGGACGAGTCGCCGCCGGCGTCCGCGTTGTCCTGGCACGCGGTCAGACCGAACGCGGCGACTGCGACGACCGCGGCGGCGGCGACCTTGCGAGCGTGACGAAGAGTGATGCGGTGCGACATGAGTCCCTCAGCTGTCGTGAGCGTCGTCCCCGTCCCCGGGGCCGTGACGACAAGTCTGTTCGGCTCCGCTGACGATCAACTAACGCCCCGTTAACGGCCTGGCAACGCTGTGACCTCGGACTTTGTCGTCTGACCGGCTATGGGGCCGTTGTGCCCGCTGCGTGCGCTTTGACCGTCGGCGGCCGTCGAAGGGCGCTTTCTCCGGCAGTCTCTTCGTCCGCAGGAGCGAGCCGCTTAAATGCGAGGGTGAGTTACAGCGTGTACTGCACCTTCCTCTTCATCTGACTGCACCGATATCCGCGTCGAGCGCGGCGGCAACACCGTCCTGTCCGGCGTCGGGATGAACGTCTCGCCCCGATGCAGCACGTCATGGGTCTGGTGGACACGGCGGCCTGCGGGTGACAAAAACCGCGCGCCATAGGCGGCCTCGCATCGTTAGGATCCGGCGCATGGCCACAGCCGACCACGCAGTCACCCATGTCCTTACGGGCTACCGGCCGAAGACCACCGCGGAATGCGTCGACCTCGAGCGGGTGCTCGGCGTTGTCGAGGCGGGCGGCGCCCCCTGGGAGCGGTCGACGCCCCTCCACATCACCGCATCCGCCCTGATCGTGCACCCCGACAGCGGCCGTGTGCTGCTGCGCTGGCACCAGCGCCACCAGTCGTGGCTGCTGGTGGGCGGGCATGGCGACCCGGGCGAGTACGACCCGCTCGCCATCGCCCTGCGCGAGGGGCAGGAGGAGACGGGGCTGCCCGATCTGGCCCCGTGGCCGGACGCGGACGTACGGCATCTGGTGATCGTCCCGGTCCCCGCGAGCAGCCGGGAGCCGGCGCATGAACACGCCGATGTGCGCTATGTGCTGGCCACCAACGTGCCCGAGGCGGTACGGCCGGAGAACCCGGACGCGCCGCTGCGCTGGCTGACGCCGGACGAGGCGCGGATGGCGATCACCGAGGCCAATGTTCTGGACACGCTGTCCCGGGTGGAGTCCCTGCTCGCGGGCTGATCCCGGGGGTCCTCGAGGGCACGGCGCAGTGGTCAATTGTCCTGTGCCGTGCCCTGCGGGGTGCTGAACGCCTGGGCGACGGCGAGGCTGTCCTCGTAGACGTGGTGCCGGGTGACGAGGCCGTCTTCGAGGGTGAGATGCAGGGCGAACCGCGCACGATAGGCGCGTCCGGTGGCCCGGGCGGTCTGGCGGATCTCGCCCAGCACGACCGCGTCGTCACCGTCGACGAGGATGCGCTCGACCTCGGTGGCCGCCTGCTCGGGCACATGGTGGTGGGCCAGCTCACGGAAGTGGGCGGCCACGTCCGCGCGGGTGGAGCGGTGGCGAATCCACGGAGTGGCGGGGCGGCCGTGCTCAGCCTCCGGCCAGTCCAGCTTCCACTCGCTGCGCTCGGCATACAGCTCGGCGATGCGCTCGGGGTCACCCTCACCGATGCGGCGCAGCAGTTCCGCCACCAGGGCGCGGGTGGTCGTGGGTGCGGCCAAGGACATGGTGATCCCTCCGATCGGAAGCCTTGCGGGAAGCGATCACCATGCTGCCGGGGGCCGCGGTGCGGTGCGATTACGTCCCAGGTAATGGCCCCGGGGAAGGGGTGCGGCCGACCATTTTGTCCGGGGAGGTCAAGCCCGGCCGGACCGATTCGACCCGGGTGGACGTGGCGGCCCGGGGCGGTGGCGTCCACCGTGGGACGGGTTGGCACAGCAGGTGGAGCAGTGGAGCAGCGGAGGGAGGATCGACGATGGCCGGTTCCACAATGTTCGATCGCGGGGAGTGGCGGACCACGCTCGATCAGGTCACGGCCGAGCACGAGGGGGAACTCGCCACCATCGAGGTGCTGGACCCGTCGGTCGGGCATCAGTACGAGGCCGAGCGACTGCCCTTCTCCTCCCTCAGCTACGACCCGAAGGACGACACGGTGATCGGTGCCGTCGGCGGGAAGTCGCCGCGGTATCCGGTGGTGCTGCGGCACATGGTGTGGCATCCCACCGAGATCGATGTGACTACGGAGGACATCCCGGAGGCCGCCGTTCGCGTCGTCGCGCCGGACGGGAGCACCACCTTGATCACCTTCTATCCGGAGGAGTCCGGGACGTAAGCGCCATCCTCCGGGTCGAGAGGTGACCGCCTAGCGCCACAGCGAGACGGCCAGGCCCAGGCCGCCGAGGGCGATGGCGATCCGGAGCGGGGTTTCGGGCAGGCGGCGGACGACCAGAGGGCCGAGCCAACTGCCGAGGAGAGCGCCGAGGCCGAGGGATACGGCGGCGGCCCAGTTCACGGGGGCGACGGCGACGTAGGCGACGGCCGCCGTCACATTGGCCGCGCCGGTCGCGATGTTCTTGACGGCGTTGGTGACCGGGAGGGGCTCCGTGGCGGAGAGCGAGAGCACCGCCAGCATCAGGACGCCCGAGGCCGCCCCGAAGTAGCCGCCGTACAGGCCGACCAGCAGGACCGCGCAGGCGAGCGGGAGGGTGGGCCGGGCCGTGCGGGCGAGGGAGGGCGAGCGGGAGGCCACGAGCCGGCGGAGTGGATCGCGGACCAGGATCAGCACCGAGCCGAGGGCGATCAGCCACGGTACGACGGTCTCGAAGGCGGAGGACGGGGTTCCCAGCAGCAGGGCGGCCCCGACCGCGCCGCCCAGCGCCGCGATGACGCCGAGTCGGAGGAGACGGTCCCGCTGGCCGCGGAGTTCGGCGCGGGATCCCGCCGCGGTGCCGACGGTGTTGGAGAACAGGGCCACCGTGTTGGTCACATTGGCGGCCACCGGCGGCAGGCCCACCGCAAGCAGCGCCGGATAGCTGAACAGCGAGGCCAGCCCCGCGATCGAACCGGCGAGCCCGGAGGCCACCCCGGCCGACACCAGCAGCGCCGTCGAGTCGATGCCCATCCGTTCCTCCCCCTGTTCGCCGGCTCGGCGACGCCGCTGTTCCTTCTCCACGTTGGCGACGTCGCTTCATACTCCAGGGGTGCTGTCTCCCATGCAAGACAGTGTTCACGTATATGCACTTGTGGCTGACCCCGAGGGCCGCGCGGACCTACCAGGTCAGGGCGTCCTGCGCGGTCGTCTGCCAGTACGTGACCTGGGCGGCGCTGTCGATGTAGACCGAGCCGCCGGGCAGCTCGACGCTCGCCGGGTCCTCGCTGCCGTCGACGAACACCTCGAGCGAGTTGACCTCGCTGCCCTCCGAACCCGAGCCGTCCCCCGCGGAGGTGGTGATGCCCGCATAGGCGCTCTCGCCCGGGGCGAGCATGACGACGGACTGCGGCTGGCTGTCCTCGTTCACCGGGGTGGCGGCCTGCGCGTTCTCGCCGAACTTCAGGCCGGGGTAGCCGACCAGCTTGCAGTCCACGCCGGCCCCGTTGGTCGCCTTGAGCAGCAGGTGGTTGATCGGGTTCTTGACCTTCTGGACCGAGAAGACCGTCTTGTTGATGTCGCAGTCGCCGATCGGCTCCTCCTCGGACCCCGCCCCGGCCTTCTGGGCCTGCGTCTTCGCGTCCTTGGCATCCTTGGCGCCCGCGTCGCCCCCCTTGGCCGTCTTGTCCGCCGAGGCCGAGGCCGACGAGTTCGCCTTGCCCGCGTTGTCCGAACCTCCGTCTTCGCTACCGCCGCACGCCGCGGTCAGGCCGAGCGCGGCGACGGCCAGCATGGAGGCGGCGATGGTACGGACGGTGCGGCCGCGGCGGTAGGCGGTGACGTTCATGGTGGTTTCTCCTTGTGGGTCGGATCGGCGGTCCGGCCGGTGTTCCTCTCCGGCCCTCGGTATGGCCATGAGCCTGCCGTGCCGCGCTGGTGTAAAGCTGCCGCCGCAACGCCGTTCCGCTAACGCGCCACTAACGCAACCGCGCGGCCCTCACCTCCAGTTGGCCGACCCGCCCCTCCGCCGGTCCGTCCATTTGTCCCCCGCCGGCCGACGCTCCGCTGGTAACCGTTCCGCCACGCCCTGGGCCACCTGGTCCGCCGATGCTCCCGCCGACCTAATCTAGGAGTCCGGTACGGCCGTTCAAGACGCGGAGACAGCGCGGGGAAGGGGATCGGCGATGCCGCTGGCCACCGGGGATCCGGAATCCATAGGCGGATACGCCCTGGTCGACCGGCTGGGGTCGGGCGGCATGGGCGTCGTCTATCTCGGGCGTTCGGCGTCGGGGCGGCAGGTCGCGCTCAAGCTGGTCCACGAGCAGTACGCGCAGGACGAGGAGTTCCGGACCCGTTTCCGGCAGGAGGTCGCGGCGGCGCGCCGGGTGAGCGGGGCGTTCACCGCCCCCGTCGTGGACGCCGATCCGGAGGCCGACCGGCCGTGGATGGCCACGCTGTATGTGCCGGGGCGCACCCTCTCCGAGGTCGTACGGAAGAACGGCCCCTTGGACGGGCACACCTTGCGGACGCTCGGCCTCGGGCTGGTCGAGGCGCTGCGCGAGATCCACCGGGCCGGGGTGGTCCACCGGGACCTGAAGCCCGCCAACATCCTGATGGCCGAGGACGGGCCGCGCGTCATCGACTTCGGCATCTCCCGCGCCGTCGACAGCCAGACGCTCACCGTCACCATCGGGCGGGTGCTCGGCACCCCGCCGTTCATGTCGCCGGAGCAGTTGCGCAGTCCGCGGGACGTCACGGCGGCGTCGGATGTGTTCTCGCTGGGGTCGCTGCTGGTGTTCGCGGCGCGGGGCAGCAGTCCGTTCGAGTCCGACAGCCCCTATCTGTCGGGCTACCAGGTGATGTACGAGCATCCGACGCTGGACGAGGTCCCGATGCCACTGCGGGGCATCGCCGAACGCTGTCTGGCCAAGGAGCCGGAGGCCCGGCCAAAGCTGGACGAACTGCACCATATGCTGCGTGCGCTGCCGGACTTCCCCGCGGCGGAGCGCGTCGTCACCGCCGGTGGTCTCGGGGCGGACGGTGGTCCCGGGGCTGCCGTCGCTGGGCATCCCCCCGCCTCCTCGGCCCACGCTCCCCGGCCCGACTCGCAGCCCGCTCCCCAGCCCCCGGCTGGCAGCCCCCCGGCCCGGGGCGGACCGCACCGCGGCGGGGAGCCCGGCGGCGTCTCGTCGTCACCTCCGCCGGGGTGGCCCTGACCGTCACCGGGCTGACCGTCGCGGCGGCGGTCTTCGCCCCGGACATGACGGAGTCGTCGGGCGACGCGTCCGCCGCCTCCGCCACCGCGCCGTCCCAGAAGCCCGCCTCACTCCCCGAGGGCTGGAAGCCGTGGCGGACGGATCTACGGGTCGAGACCGAGGGGCCGCCCCTCGTCTACCAACAGTCCGGATGTGTCCCGGATAACGGCCGGACCCTGTACTGCGGCGGAAACGGGTTCACCATCGCCAAGGTCGACGCCGCCACCGGCCGCGTCCTGTGGCGCTGGGGCACCCGCCCCCAGGCGGCGCGCCCGATCGGGGTGCGGGACGGAATCGCCTACGCCTACAAGGCGTCGGAGGATGGCCACCGGTGGGTGGTGGCCCTGAACGCCGCCACCAAGCGACAGCGGTGGGAGCGGCGGATCAACGGCTCCGCGCCGGCGCAGCTGTTCCGCGGCGGGGTGCTGACGCTGTCGCCGGACGGCAATCAGCTCGTCGCCTACGGGACGTCGGGTGAGCGGCTGTGGCAGTCACCGGCGCCCCAGGGGAAGTACTGCGAGCCGACGGTGCTGGGCGGCGAACCCTACAGCCTGTGCTCACCCGTGGCCTCCAACGGCCTGGCCGCCGAGGGCCCGTACGAACTGCTGCGGTTCGACGCCTCCGACGGCAAGCAGCACGAACTCACCACTCTTCCGAAGAAGACGCTGACCATCGGCGCGGCCACGGGCAAGCCGCTGTTCCTGATCCCGCAGACCGCCAAGGAGGTGTACGACTCGGGGTACGAGCGCCCGTACACGTCCATGCTCCGGGTCGACCCGAGCACCGGCGAGACCAAGCGGATCCCGCTGCGCCGCCCCGTGCTGGGTGAACCGACCCTGCTGCACGGCGTCGTCTACTTCGTCCGTGCCAACGGCACGGTCACCGCGGTGTCCGCGGACAGCGGCCGGGAGCTGTGGCAGCGGTCGACGGAGACGGAAAGCCTGTCCGCACCCGTGCTGTCAAGGCGGTACGGGCAGCTGTACTTCTCCAACCGCTTCGGCCGGCTGCTGGCGCTGAACGTGGACGACGGCACGGAGGCGTGGCGCACGGCCGCGCTGGACAACCCCGGGACGGCGGCGCAGGACACGGAGCCGAGGGTGGTGCTCGTCCAGGACGCGATCGTGGGGACGGCCGGGGACACGGCGTTCTCCGTGCGCCCGGACCGTCCCTCGGCGCGGCCCCCGTCCTGATCGACGCGGCTGCGGTCGACGCGGCTACGGTCGACGCGGCTGCGGTCGACGCGGCTGCGGTCGACGCGGCTGCGGTCGACGCGGCTGCGGTCGACGCGGCTGCGGTCGACGCGGCTGCGGTCGACGCGGCTGCGGTCGGCGTGGTTATGCCGGGGCCGGGCCACGAGTTCGTCCAGGACGTCCGTCATCGTGACGAAGCCGAAGACCGCCCTACCGGTGTCGGCCGTCACGGCGGCCAGGTGGGTGCCGGTGGCGCGCATGGTGGTGAGGGTGTCGTCCAGCGGCGTGTCGGCCCGCACACGGGGGATGGTGTGGACGGCGGTACGGGGGAACGGGCGGTCCCGGTCGACGGCCCCGAGGGTGTCCTTGATGTGGAGGTAGCCCAGGATGGCTCCGCCGGGGCCGGTGACCGGCAGGCGGGAGTAGCCGGAGGCGGCGGCCGTGCGCTCCAGTTCGGCGGGGGTGACGCGATGGTCGACGGTGACCATCGCGTCAAGGGGGACGAGGATGTCGCCGACCCGCCGGGTGCCCAGTTCCAGGGCGTCGCGCAGCCGGTCGCCACCGGACTTGTCGAGCAGCCCGGCGTCGCTGGAGTCCCGTACCAGCCGGATGAGTTCGTCGTCGGTGAAGACCGCCTCGACCTCGTCCTTGGGCTCGACCTTCAGCAGCCGCAGCACGGCGTTGGCGAAGGCGTTGACCCCGAAGACGACGGGGCGCAGGAGGCGGGTGAGGGCCACCAGGGGCGGGCCGAGGAGGAGTGCGGTGCGCTCGGGGGCGGCGAGGGCGATGTTCTTGGGGACCATCTCGCCGATGAGCATGTGGAGATACGTGGCCGCCGTGAGCGCGACGACGAAGGCGATCGGATGCACCAGGGCGTGCGGCACGTGGACGGCGTCGAAGACGGGCTCCAGCAGATGGGCGATGGCCGGTTCGGCGACCGCGCCCAGGGCGAGGGAGGAGATGGTGATGCCGAGCTGGGCCGTGGCCATCAGCGCGGACAGGTGCTCCAGCGCCCACAGCACACCGCGCGCCCGCTTCTCCCCCGCCTGCGCGCGCGGCTCGATCTGGCTGCGGCGCACGGAGATCAGGGCGAATTCGGCGCCGACGAAGAAGGCGTTGGTGAGGAGGGTGAGGGCGCCGATGGCGAGTTGGAGGACGGTCATCGCGTGGCCTCGGTGATCTCGGCGGGCTCGGTGGCTTCGACCGTCTCGGCGGGCTCGGCGGTCTCGGCGGGCTCGGCCGTCTCGGCGGGCTCGGCGGGCTCGGCGGGCTCGGCGGTCTCGGCCGTCTCGGCCGTCTCGGCCGTCTCGGCCGTCTCGGCCGTCTCGGCCGTCTCGGCCGTCTCGGCCGTCTCGGCCGTCTCGGCCGTCTCGGCCGTCTCGGCCGTCTCGGCCGTCTCGGCCGTCTCGGCCGTCTCGGTGATCCGTACGCGGTCGGCGCGGTGGTGGTCGACCTTCAGGACCGTGAGCCGCCGGCCGTCGATCTCGATGGTGTCCCCGGCCGCCGGGATCCGCTCCAGGGCGGTGGCCAGCAGGCCCGCCACCGTTTCGTACGGCCCCTCGGGGGCGGTCAGGCCGATGCCGGTGAGCTCGTCCAGCCGTACGCTCCCGTCCGCCTCCAAGGTGCCGGGGCCGAGGGGCACCAGGCCGGGGGTCTCGTCGGTGTCGTGTTCGTCGCGTACGTCGCCGACGATCTCCTCAACGATGTCCTCCAGGGTGGCGACCCCCGCCGTGCCCCCGTACTCGTCGATGACGACGGCCATGGTGTGCGCGCTGCGCAGCCGGTCCAGCAGCCGGTCCACCGGGAGGCTGTCGGGGACCAGGAGCGGGGGCGTGGCCAGGTCCGTGACGGGGGTGGTGGCCCGGTCGGCGACGGCCAGGGCGAGGACGTCGCGGATGTGCACGGTGCCGACCACCTCGTCCAGGGTGTCGCGGTAGACGGGGAAGCGGGAACGCCCGGTGGCCAGGGTGAGGTTGGCGGCGTCGGCGGCGGTGGCGCGGGCCTCCAGCGCCTGGACGTCCACGCGCGGGGTCATCACGTTCTCGGCGGTCAGCTCGCTCAGATGGAGCGTACGCACGAACAGCTCGGCCGCGTCCTGCTCCAGCGCGCCCGCGGCGGCCGAGTGGCGGGCCAGCGCGACCAGTTCGTCCGGCGTACGGGCGGAGGCCAGCTCCTCGGCGGGCTCCAGGCCCAGACGGCGCACCAAGCGGTTGGCCGTGTTGTTCAGGTGGTGGATCAGCGGGGCGAAGGCGGCGGTGAAGGCGCGCTGCGGGGCGGCGACCGCCTTGGCCACGTGCAGGGGGCGGGAGATCGCCCAGTTCTTGGGCACCAGCTCCCCGGCGACCATCAGCACCACCGTGGAGAGGGCCACGCCCAGCACCAGTGCGGTCGTCGACGCCGCGCCCTCGGGCAGGCCGAGCGAGGTGAGCGGGCTCTGGAGCAGGGCGGCCAGCGAGGGCTCGGCGAGCATGCCGATCACCAAGGAGGTGACGGTGATGCCCAGTTGGGCCCCGGAGAGCTGGAACGTCAGCCGGCGCACCGCCATCAGCGCGCTGTCGGCCCCGCGCTCACCGGCTTCGGCGGCGCGCTCCAGCTCACCGCGTTCGACGGTGGTGAGGGAGAACTCGGCGGCCACGAAGAGCGCGCAGGCGAGCGTGAGGGCCAGCGCGAGGAGAAGCAACAGGATCTCGGTCACCGTGCCACCGCCGTCTGCCCGCTCAGGAGAGCCCTGGTGAAGGGCGCCGTGGTGAGGGACGCCGTGGTGAGGGGCGTTCTCGTGAGGAGCGGGCGGGGGTGGCACGGGTGGTACTGGGAGGGTCAGGGTCGCCCATCGCGGGTCTGGTGCTCCTTCATCGCTGGTCGGTGGCTCGCCGGGACGTCCGGTGGATCCGTACATGTCCGGGGAAGGCAGTGTCCCCGCATCCATAGTAAAGGGGCGGTAAAGGTGCGGGCCCCCGACCCGCGCCCCGGTCCGCGTCGAGATGCGCTCCGCATAACCTGCGGCTTTTCCCCGTCGGCTCGATTGGGTACGGGGTTGCCTGTCGTCGGCACAGGTTTATCGGCAATACTTCCCGCCGTGGAGCAGAGCACTGGACCGATCATCCCGCCCATGCACACAGCCGGGACGGATCCGGGGTATGTCCCCGGCCTGACGTCCCCGCGCCCTGCCGATGTGGAGGAGGACGCACCGGACAACGCAGCAGAGCGGCCGCCCGAGGAAGTCACCGCCGAGGACGAAGTCGATGAGGTCGACGAGGTCGAAGACGCCGAGGGAGAAGGCGCCGACGCCGAGGCGGAGTCCGACGACGACGCCGATACGAAGGGCGACGTCGCGTCCGACGGGGAAGCGGGCGACGACGAGGAAGAGGAAGCGGAGGGCGCGGAGGAGGACGGTGGCATCGTCTTCGACGTGTCCGACCGGCGCGGTGCGATCCGGGCCGGGCGCCATGGCGTCGCGTTCGAACTCGATGGCGAGAAGGCCGAGTTCGGATGGGACGAAATCGGCGCGGTGGAGGTCGACACCCCGCGGTTCGGGAAGCGTTTCGGGATCACGGTCTATATGACCAACCGGCGTTGGTACACGGCCGATGTCGAGGCGCCCGCCCGCAAGCTCCTCAAGGAATGGACGGCGGAGCTCGACGCGGTGCTCGACGCGTATTTCGAGGACTCGGCGGACGGCGAGGCCGAAGCGGAAGCCCAGAGCAAGGACACCAAGGACACCGAAGCCAAGGACGCCACCTCGTAGCGGCCATCCGCGCGGGTGGCGGTTCATCCGGTCCTCGCTGCGCACAACCGTATCCGGCGCCGGGAAAACGGTCTAACGTCGGGTTTCAGCAGCGGAACGACTGGGGGGCGGCCGCCGTATGACACCGGATGATCCTGTGATCGGTTGCACCGGGGTGCTGGTACTCGGCACCCGGGGGCCGGTGGTCCCGGTGAGGTCCTGGTGCGGGTCAGAGGCGGTTCGGAGACGTTCCTCGCCTGGTCTGCCGACCCGTTGCCCCCAGGCGCGTCCGTCCTCGTGATCGACTTCCGTGGCTCCCGCCAGGTCGACGTCATCGAGTGGACCGATCCATTGAACGCGTCGTCCGGCATGGCCGACGGCGCCGGCTGAGGAGACGAAGGATGTTCGGTTACCGCGTGCCCGCACCCGACCAGGCGATGCTGATCTCGGGGGGCAGGCGTGGGCAGGGGGGTGCGCCGTTTCGCGTGGTGACCGGGCACGGCAAGTTCGTGCTTCCGGTCTTCCGCAAGGTCCGTTTCCTGACGCTGGCGATGTGTGAGGCGGAGGTCGAGGAGAAGTGCGTCAGCCGACAGGGCATCACGCTGACGGTGCGCTCGGTGATCGCGTTCAAGGTGGGCAATGACACCGAGTCCATCGTCAACGCGGGTCAGCGGTTCCTCTCCGACCAGGAGCAGATGGCGGTGCTGACGGGGCGGATCTTCGCGGGCCATCTGCGGTCCATCATCGGCTCGATGACGGTCGAGGAGATCATCACCGAGCGGCAGAAGCTGGCCACCGAGGTGCTGGACACCTCCAAGGCGGAGATGGCGAAGATCGGTCTGATCGTGGACTCGTTGCAGATCCAGTCGATCGACGACGGCGACACCGGCTATATCGACGCGATGTCCGCCCCGCACAAGGCCGCCATCCAGCGGCAGGCCCAGATCGCCCAGGCGCAGGCCAGCCAGGCATCGGCCGAGGCGGAGCAGGAGGCGGCGCGTAACCAGGCCGAGTACGCACGGCAGACGGCGGTGGTCCAGGCGCGGTACAGCGCTGAGGTCGACCGCGCCCAGGCCGAGGCCGCCCAGGCGGGGCCGCTGGCGGAGGCGCATGCCCAGCGGGAAGTGCTCGCCGCGCGAACCGAGTTGGCCCAGCGCGCGGCCGATCTGCGGCAGCAGCAGCTCGTGGCCGAGATCGTGAAGCCGGCGGAGGCGGAGGCCGAGCGGATCCGGGTGGTGGCGCTGGCCGAGGCGGAGCGGATGAAGATCCAGGCCGAGGCGGCGGCCTCGCACGGCCGGGTGGCGCTCGACCGCATGCTGATCGACCAACTCCCGCAGATCGTCAAGGAGGCCGCCTCCGGGCTGTCCGGGGCCAACGTCAATGTCCTCAACGGGGCCGACGGGCTGGGCGAGATCGCGGCGGGCCTGGTCGGCCAGGGGCTGACCATCCTGGACGCGGTGCGGCGCAACATGGGCACGCCGGGTCCGAAGGACGAGCCGAAGCGCCCGAGCGGGGCGGACGACGGCGCGGTCGAGGTTCGTTAGACCCGTAAAGCCTGCCGAGCCCGTAAGGCTTGTACGGCTCGCGTGGCTTGTACGACTCGTGTGGCCCGTGCGGCCCGTGCGGCCCGTGCCGCCCGTACGGCCCGTACGGCCCGTGCGGCTCGTGCAGCTCGTGCAGCCCGTGCGGCTCGTGCAGCTCGTGCAGCTCGTGCAGCTCGTGCAGCTCGTCAGGCCGGGTCGGTGGATGGGTGGCGGGGCCTGGCTCTCCGGTCATGGCCCCGGCCCCGTCCGGCCGTTGCTACCGTGAGAAACCCAGCCAGCCGAGAGGGCCGAGGAACGTGACCCCTGACCGCCCGCACCGCGTCAGCGTCGCCGGAGTCATCGTGGACGAGCGCGGCCGAGCGCTGCTGATCAAACGGCGCGACGGCAGCACCTGGGAACCGCCGGGCGGTGCGCTCGAGCCCGACGCCACCCTCCCCGACGCCCTGCAGCGCGAGATCCTCGACGAGACGGGCGTCAAGATCGCGCTCCCGGCCGCGCTCACCGGGGTCTACAAGGACATGAACGACCTCACCGTCTCCCTCGTCTTCCGCTGCGAGGCCCTCGACGGCACCCCCGCCACGGGCCCCCGCACCCGCGCCTGGCGCTGGGCCACCCGCGCCGAGGTCCCCGACCTCGCCGACGAGGCGTACGCCGTGCGCATCCTGGACGCCCTCAACGCCACCGCCCCACCGGCGGTCCGCGCCCACGACGGCGTCACGCTCGTCTGACCCACAGCGCCCACGGCTCACACCGCAAGCAGCCGCGTCAGCTCGTCCGCCACCGCCCGCGCCGCCGGGCTGGTCCAGCGGCGGCGGTGGCGGGTGAGGTGGACCGGGACCGGGGGGATGGCTGGGCCATGGACTTCGGCGAGCTGGCCGTCGGCGAGCTGGCGTTCCACCGTGGCGCGGGGCAGCAGCGTCAGGCCGAGCCCGGCGGCGACGCAGGAGCGGGCCGCCTCGATGCTGCCGAAGCGGGTGAGGCGGGGTGGCGGACCGGGGAGAGTGAGCAGGGTGCGGACGAGGTGGTCGCTGTAGGAGCAGCCCTGTTCGTGGACGAAGAAGCTCTGCGCGGCCAGTTCGTCCCAGTCAGCCTCGCGTCCGGCCAGCGGGTGGCCGGGGGCGGCGAGGTAGACGAGGGGTTCGCGGGCGATGGGGCGGGCGACCAAGTCCGCGTCGGTCACGTCCTGTTCGAGGAGGAGGGCGAGGTCGAGCCGTCCCGTACGCAGTCCCTCGACGGCCGCCGCGGTACCCGCGGGGTGGAGGTGGAGATCGAGCCCGGGGTGGGTGCGGCGCAGCGAGGCGATCACGCGGGGGAGGTGTGAAGCGCACAGGGACTCGCCCGCGCCGAGCGCGACGGGGCCCTCCACCGTGCCGTCCGCGCCATCGCCGTTTCCGGCCGCCGCCACCGCGCGCAGCCGGGCCTCGGCGTCCAGGACCTCCTCGGCCTCCTTCAGCAGCCGGCGGCCGGCGCTGGTCGGCAGGGCGCCGGACGGCAACCGGTCGAAGAGGCGGGTGCCCAGCTCCCGTTCCAGGGTGCGTATCTGGACGGTGACGGTGGACTGGGCGAGATGCAGATCGGCGGCGGTCGCGGTGAAACTGCCGGTTCTCGCCAGCGCCGCGAACGTCCTCAGGAGTCGTGTGTCCACGACGGTCAGGATAGGCAGCCCCCACCTGGCCCCATCGGGTTTCTCGATCGCCTCCAGCGAAAGGAATCGTTGGACGCGATACCGGCCGCGGTGGAACCGTGGACGGCATGACGGCACCCACGACAGACATCGACGTTCTGCACTACTCCGCCTTCACCACCCACCCCGACGGCGGCAACCCCGCCGGTGTGGTCCTCGACGCCGCGGCCCTCGCGGACGACGACGCGGCCATGACCGCCGTCGCCGCACGGGTCGGCTACTCGGAGACCGCGTTCATCACCGAGCGGGACGAGGCCGCGCGCCGCTACCGGCTGCGGTACTTCAGCCCGCTCGCCGAGGTCGCCTTCTGCGGGCACGCCACCATCGCCACGGCCGTCGCCCTCGCCGACCGCGACGGCCCCGGTGAGCTGATCTTCGACACCGCCTCGGGCGAGATCCGCGTCGAGACCACGGCCGACGGCGACGGCCCGTCCCGCGCCACGCTCACCAGCGTTCCCACGCGGTCGCGCCCGGCCGACCCGGGCGCGGAGGTCGAACCGACACTGGCGGCGCTGCGCTGGTCCGCGGACGACCTGGACCCGGCCCTGCCCCGCATGTCGCCTTCGCGGGCAACGACCACCTCGTCCTCGCCGCCGTCACCCGCGAGCGGCTGGCGGACCTCGACTACGACTACGAAGCGCTGGAGGCGGTGATGCGGCGGCGCGGCTGGACGACAGTGCATCTGGTGTGGCGCGAGGCGGGGGGTGGCTCGGCGGACGAGGTGACGAACGGCTTCGTCTTCCACGCCCGCGATCCGTTCCCGGTAGGCGGAGTGGTCGAGGACCCGGCCACCGGCGCCGCGGCCGCCGCCTTCGGCGGCTATCTGCGGGCACTCGGCCTGGTCGACGGCCCGACCCGGGTCCGTATCCGCCAGGGCGAGGACATGGGCCGACCCAGTGATCTCCTGCTCGACGTCACGCCCGACGAGCCCCGGGCGCGCGTCAGCGGGCAGGCCGTCCGGATCCCGCGGAGCGGGTGAGTCCCGGCGCGAATCACCGACGCGTGACCCCGTGACCCCGTGACCCCGTGACCCCGGCCTCGGCGGTCACGGTGCGGGCGGAGCAGCCTGCACCAGGCCCGTCTGGTAGGCGATGACGACCAGTTGGGCACGGTCGCGGGCGCCGAGCTTCATCATCGCGCGGTGGATGTGGGTGCGCACGGTCAGCGGGCTGAGCGTGAGGATCTCGGCGATCTCGGTGTTGGACCTGCCCTCGGCGGCCAGGCCCATCACCTCGCGCTCGCGGCCGGTGAGCTCCGACAGGCGCTCCGGGGGCGCGAGGTGGGCGTCGGGGGCGGGGGACATGAGGAAGTTCGTGATGAGGGTGCGGGTCGCGGCGGGTGACAGCAGCGCCTCGCCGGAGGCCACCGTGCGCAGACCGGCCAGCAGAGTGTCGGCGGTGACGTCCTTGCCGAGGAAGCCGCTGGCACCGGCGCGCAGCGCCTGGGCGACATAGTCCTCGGTCTCGAACGTCGTCAGGATGAGGACGCGGGTGGCGGCCAGCTCGGGGTCGGCGCAGATCGCGGAGGTGGCGGCGAGACCGTCCGTGCCCGGCATCCGGATGTCCATGAGGACGATGTCGGGATGGTGGGCGCGGGTCAGTTCCAGCGCCTCCGCGCCGTCCGATGCCTCGCCGACCACCGTCATGTCCTCGCAGGAGTCGATCAGGATCCGGAAGGTGGCCCGCAGCAGGGCCTGGTCGTCGGCGAGCAGCACCCTGATGGTCATGACTCTTCTCCTCCTGCTGGAACATCTGCGGCGGCTACGGGCGCCGGGGGAGCCGCCTCGGGTGCCGACTGGGGTGCCGCTTGGGGTGCCGTCTCGGGTGCCGTCTCGGGTGCCGAGGGCTGGAGCGGCAGCGCGGTGGTGACCTCGAAGCCGCCTTCCGGGCGGGGGCCCGCGCGGAGTTCGCCGCCGATGGTGTGGGCGCGTTCGCGCATGCCCATGACGCCGAAGCCCCGGCTCGGCCCGGTCTCGGCGGCATCGGTGTGGCCCATGGTGCCTGTGGTGTCCGGACCGTCGTTGCTGACCGTGATCAGCAAACGGGATCCGGCGTAGGCGATGCGTACGTGTGCGGCGTCCGCGGCGGCGTGCTTGGTGACGTTGGTGAGCGCCTCCTGCACGATCCGGAACGCGGTCAGGTCCACTCCGGGGGAGAGCGGGCGCGGCTCCCCTGTGGTGGTGACCGTGACGGTGAGCCCCGCGGACGCACACGCCGAGACCAGTTCGGGCAGACGGGCCAGGCCGGGGGACGGCTCCAGCGATGCGCAGGCCGGGTCGTCGTTCTGGCGCAGCAGTCCCAGCGTGGCCTACAGCTCGCGCAGTGCGGAGGAGGTGGTGCCGGTGAGGTCGGTGAGGATCTTCTTCGTCTGCTGCGGGCTGGTGAGCGCGAGGTGGGCGGCCGTACCCGCCTGCGCGTTGGCCAGGGCCAGGTGGTGGGCCACGACGTCGTGCAGCTCGCGGGCGATGCGCATGCGCTCTTCCGTGACGCGCAGCCGGGCCTCCTCCTCCCGGGTGCGCTCGGCGTGTTCGGCGCGGGCCTGCACCGATGCCAGGTAGGCGCGCCGCAGCCGGGTCATGTTGCCGGCGGCGAGCGGCAGCAGCAGCCAGAAGAAGGGACCGATCGTCCTGAGCAGCAGGGAGTGGCTGTCCATGGAGTCGGCGAATACCGCCGCAGCCATCAGCGCCGCCGTGGTGGTGACGCCGAAGACGCGTGTGGTCTTGCGGTCGGTGAGCGTGGCCAGCCAGTAGAGCGCCGCCATGACGGGGCCCAGCAGCAGGGGGGTGAGCAGATACCCCCGCGAGATCGCGATCACGGTGCAGACCGCGGTCACGACGACGGCGGTGCGCGGGTGGGTGCGGTACTTCAAGAGGGCGAGGCAGGACACGCCCATGAGGACGATGGCGGTCCTGTCCTGGCCGGGTGGGTCGGCGCCGGGCAGGCTGAGATTGCTGCCGAGGGTCGCACCGCCCATCAGTGCCAGGACGAGCACCACGTCGACGACGCGGGGGTAGCGGTCGGCGTACTGCTCGAAACGGTCCGTGTAACGCTCAAGGTACTCATCGGGCTCTCCGGTCGTTGCTCTCGGGCCATCGTGACCGTTTCCCCGCTCCCCGCGCGAACGGCTGCCGGGACCGCCCATGGCGTTCGCCACGGGTGGCCCCGGTCGGTGGGGTCGGCAGGGCAGTCGTCTCAGGTGCGGGCCACTTCGCGGCCGGGCGTCCCGGCCGGATCCGGGTCCGCCTCCGAGCCTGCTTCCTGGTCTGTTCCCTGGCCCGCTCCCCCGTCCGCTTCCCCTCGGCGGCTGAGGGCCTCACCCTCCACGTCGACGTTGGGCAGCAGCCGGTCCAGCCACTTCGGCAGCCACCAGGCCCGGTCGCCGAGCAGGGCGAGCACGGCGGGAACGATCGCCATCCGTACGACGAAGGCGTCGAACAGGACGGCGGAGGCGAGTCCGAACCCGATCATCTTGATCATGGAGTCGCTCTCGCCGACGAACCCGGCGAACACCGCGATCATGATCAGCGCGGCGGCCACCACCACGCGGGCGCTGTGCCGGAAGCCGGATGTGATCGCCTGGCCGGGTCCCTCGCCGTGGACGTACGCCTCCCGCATCCGCGAGACGAGGAACACCTCGTAGTCCATGGCCAGGCCGAAGACGATGCCCACCAGGAAGATCGGCATCAGGCTCATGATCGGGCCGGTCTGTTCCACGCCCAGGAGTCCGGCGCCATGGCCCTGCTGGAAGACGAGGACGACCACGCCGAGGGAGGCCAGCACCGACAGCAGGAAGCCGAGGGCCGCCTTCAGCGGGACGAGCAGGGACCGGAAGACCACCAGCAGGAGCACGATCGCGAGACCCACGACGACGACCAGGTAAGGGATCAGCGCGGCCTGCACCTTGTCGGAGATGTCGATGTTCAGCGCGGTGGTGCCCGTGACCTCGAAGGTCGCCCCGGTCTCGGACTCGACTCCGGGCCGCTCGCCCCGAATGGTCGTGACCAGGTCCTTGGTCTTCTCATCGGTCGGCGCCGTGGACGGCACGACCTGGAGGACGGCCGTGTCACGGGCCTCGTTGAAGCGGGGCGGGGAGACGGAGATGACGCCTTCGGTGCCGCGGAGTTCCTTCGCGACGGTTGCGGCGGCGCCCTTCGCGTTGGCCGCGCCCTTCGCGTCTGTGTTGGCTTTCGCGTCCACGACGACGGTCAGCGGCCCGTTGAAGCCCGGTCCGAAAGCCTCGGCGAGCGCGTCGTAGGCCCGGCGCTCGGTGGTGGAGGTCGACTTGGCCTCGTCCCCGGGCATGCCGAGCTGCAGGGCGGTCATCGGCACCGCGAGGGCTCCGAGGCCCACCACGCCGAGCAGCAGCACGGGCAGCGGACGCCGCAGGACGAACCGCGCCCAGCGGCTGCCCCCGTTGTTCCGGGTGCCCTCTTCCTCGATCCGTCCGCTCTTGCGGGCGCGCCGCCGGAGCACAGCGTTCGGCCAGAAGCCCAGGAGCGCCGGGACCAGCGTCAGCGCGATCAATACGGCGACGACGACCGCGCCCGCCGCGGCCAGGCCCATCTTGGTGAGCATCGGGATGCCGACCACCGCGAGTCCGGCCAGCGCGATGACCACGGTGAGCCCGGCGAACACGACGGCGGAACCGGCCGTGCCGACCGCCAGACCGACCGCCTCCTGTGGCGCACGGCCCTTGGCGCGCTCCTCGCGGTAGCGGGAGACGACGAACAGGGCGTAGTCGATGCCCACCGCGAGGCCCAGCATCATCGCCAGGGTGCCGGTCGTCGTGGACAGACCCAGCGCCTGGGACAGGGTCAGGATGGTGGCCGTGCTCACGCCCACGCCGATGAGAGCGGTCAGCAACGGCAGCCCAGCGGCGACCAGCGAACCGAAGGTGACCAGCAGCACGACGGCGGCTATCACGACACCGATCACCTCGGCCGCACCGCCCGCCCCGCCACCGTCGTCCATCGCGCTTCCGCCGGCCTCGACGGTGAGCCCGGAGTCCTGAGCCGTGTGGATGGCCCGCTCCAGCCGCGTCCGGTCGGCGTCGGTGAGGTCGTCGGCGGCGACCTTGTAGGTGACGGTCGCGTACGCCGTCGTGCCGTCCTCGCTGACGGCCTTCGCCTGGAACGGGTCGACAGCGCTCGCGACCCGCGGGCCGTCGGCCAGGTCGGCCACGGCCTTCTCGACGGCCCGCTTGTTCTCGGTGCCGGTGACCTTCTCACCGCCCGGCGCGACGAAGACGACCCGGGCGGTCGCGCCGTCGGCGGTGGCTCCGGGGAAGCGCTGTTCCATCAGGTCGAACGCCTTCTGGGACTCGATGCCCGGCATGGAGAACCCGTCGTCGGAGGCTCCCGGAGCCTTGAGGGCGCCCAGCCCGACGGCGGCCAGGACGGCCGCCCAGACCAGGGCGACGTACCAGCGTCGCCGGAAGGCCAGACGGCCCACTCGGTAAAGGAAAGTAGCCACGGCAGGAGGTCTCCACATCTGGTGCCGACTGTCCGCCCAGGCTCTCCGGGAGGGGGCGGTCGTGTCGTCGTGCGCCTGCCGACAGTTCGCGCTACTGAGAACGCAGTAGGGAGGGGGCGAGGGGGTCCGCCGCTGGTACGACGGACCCGGTGGGGGTAGTCGGGGTTGTGGGGTCGTTGGGGTTGTCGGGGTTGTGGGTCGTTGGGGTTGTCGGGGTTGTGGGGTCGTTGGGGTTGTCGGGGTTGTGGGGTTGTCGGGGTTGTCGGGATGTTCGGGCTGGTCGGCGTGGTTGGGTGCGGCGCCGTTTCGCGCCTTCGGCGCAATTGAGCAGCGGCGGCGGGGGTGGGGGGCGCGGCGCCGCTGCCGGGCGCCGGGTCGGTGAGGGTGGGCGCCGGTGGCGGCTGAGCTGGTGGGGGGCCGGGATTGGTGCCGGACAGCCGGGAGGGGGGTGGGGTACCCCTCTCGAAATCGTTTGACAAAGTAGTTGCTTCAGATCAAGCGTTTTTTCGGGGGTACCCGGAGGGGCCGTCGCTATCGGAGGCCGTGGAGCTTGGTGATCAGACGTCGCAGGAGGGCCACCCGGTCGCTGCCACGCGGTCGGCAGTCCTCCAGGCGGCGGACGACCCCCGGTGGCACATCCTCGACCCCGACGGCGTCCACGACCTTGTCGAGCGCGCGGATGCCCCAGTACTGGTTGAAGGCGAGCGGCTCCTTGACGACGGCCTCGGCGAGGAGGGTCAGCGCGTCGGGTACCGGCACCGCGTACAGCCGCGCGTACGCCGCCAGCCGCAATCCACCGTCCGGGGAGGTGAGCCAGCCGTCGAGGTCGGGGTCCGCGAGCCGCTGGGTGGTGCGCACCAGCCGAGCGAAGATGCCGCTCATGCGCTGCGTACGGGCGGATCCACTGGCCATGGACCGGCGGACCTCGAGGTATTCGGCGGCCAGTCGGCGCACGTCCGCCAGCGCCGTGGGGTCGTCGGTCTCCGGTCCGTCGTCGCCGCTTCCGACGAGGGCGGCGTCGGCGATGCGCTCGGCGGCCTCGATGCGCTGCTCGACGGCCTTGAACTCCACGCGGAACCCGCCCGGCAGTTCGATGCTGTTGAGCAGATCACGCAGCCAGGGCACGACCGCCACGACCAGGAGCGCCACGGTGACGTTGTCTATCTTCAGGTCCGGTGCCAGCACATGCGTGACCGCCACCGCGACCGCCACACCGCTCACCACGGACGCGACGATGTACCGACGCCACGCGCCCCGACGCGCAAAGCGTTCGCTCTCCCCGTGCTCCCCCCGCCTCATGTACCCCAGCCTTCCCCAGCCGAGGCCACTTCAGGCCGGACGGGCACGGGCCCGATGGATCGTCATGCCCTGCGGGATGCCCCGTCCGGCCAGACGACATCCACGGGGACGCCCGCGTGGCGTGCCTCGCTCACCACGTCCGCCGTACCCCCGCCCTTGCCGGAGGGCGGCTGCCCGTCCCACACCGCCATCAGCCGATCGGCCCGCTCCAGCAGCACGGCGTTCGCCGCTTCGTACGCCTGCCGGTTCGCCGTCTCATGCGGCATCACCAGCACCTCGTCCGCGGCCTCCACAAGACGGTCGAAGGTCTCGGCGTGGTCCGGCTTGACCTTCGCCTGCCGGTAGTCCTGCGACGGAATCACCACGACCAGGCTTCCACCGACTGCCAGGACCGCGTCGGCGAACAAGCTGTCGCTACCCTTCGCGATGCATGACACGCCGACCAAGGTGGCGGGATCGTAGCCGACCAGGAGTGTGTCCAGCGCCCCTCGGACCAGCGGCACCGACTCGTCGGTGAGGTCCATATGCCCGGTCACGGCGATCGTCGTCATGGAGCCGTTGCCCTCCTCATCATGCGGTCAGCAGAGTGCGGATGCTAGCGCGCACTTCGGCAACGGCCGACGGTACGCCGTCCCCCACCATGTACGGATACAACTGCGCCAACTGTGCGCGCACACGCCCGGAGAGGAGATCGGACGCAACCTCTACAGCGCGACAGGAGTAGTCGGCGGCACTGCTGATGTCGCCGATCAGGAAGGCGCATTCAGCGAGCCCGATCCAGTCCAGAGCGTGGCCGCGTCCAGCCTCTGGGCCGCGCCGGTCCAGGGCGGCACGGATGTGGTCGGCGGCTTGGTCGGCGTAGGTACGTGGGTCTGAGCGGGCCATGTCCAGGAGCCTGCCACCGGTGACCCCGGCGAGTTCAGCATCGTCGAAGTAGCCGATCCAGTAGGGCTCGCTGTCGGGTCGTCCAGCGTCACTGAGCGCGTCGGCAGCCTGTCCGGTTGCGCGTCGGAAACCGGACGGCCGGTCCATCCGGGCCAGGGCCCACGCCTCCCGTGTGTGGAGCATTGCTCGTAGCCTTGGGCCCACTGCGCGACGCGCTCCGTCCTGGGCGAGCCGGATGAGTTCGAGGGCGTCGTGCGGCCGGTCGTTGTAGAGCATCTGCCGGGCCATGCCAGCTAGGACGTTGGCACCGAATCTGGTGTCAGCGCCCGCGTGGGCTGCACGGAGCGCCAGGCCGTAGTAGTCCTGGGCGCGCCGCTGCTGGCCGACATCCCAGGCCATTGAGGCAGCGGTGCCCGCGAGTTCGGCCATGACTCGGTAGAGACGCCGTTCGATGGCTGGGGCCTGGTGCTCGTCGAGAGCGGTGGTTACTTCGGCGAGCTGACCGGCGACAGCCTTTCTGCGGAGCCCGCCTCCGCCGGTGCGGCCCCACTTTCGGAAGGCACGGGCGGTGGACTCCAGCTCTTCCACTTCACGTGCGCCCAGACGGCCGGGGCGGCGCGCTCGGTCATCAGTGGCGGCTGGTGTGCGCCAGCCGTCGAGGGCGTCGAGAAGTGGGGCGCCGGTGACGGCGGCGCCGGCAAGGGCGCGCGTCGCGGCTCGGCGGTCCATCACGAGATCGCTCCTGGTCAGATCGGCAGCCATGCCGGTGGTGGTGTCCGGCCGCCACGGTACGGCGTCGGTAACTCGTTGCCTGGCGTGAGGGCCAGGCGTCTGCGGTTCATCCGGTGCAACATTCACGCTCTCCCAGGGCCGGGGCGCGAGGCCCACGAGGTGCCCGGGGATACCCAGCCCGTCGGAGATCCGGCGGATGACCTCTACGGAGGTGACTCTGCTGGTTCCGTTCATGATCGTGGAGACCTTGCCGGGGGTGAGCTGGCAAGCGGCAGCCATCCGGTTCTGGGATAGCCCGCCCCATTTTTTGATCAGGGAGAAAGCTGCCGCGAAATCGTGCTCTTCCAGGGCTCGGCGCAGGTCAGCCCTGTCAAGGACGTCTCGAGCGAGCAGCCCGGGCGTGGTGGCGTCCATGGTGCCAACTTCCGGTGGATCGTAGGCGCAAGCAATGTTCGTACCGAGCAGAGAACGAGCGTATTACCGCCTCGGTAACACCCCCGGGTTATCCCGTGATCGCGGTCACACGGCCAATCTCGACGTGTGCCCAAGAACCTTCTTCGATGACACGGGGGCGAACATGCTGACAAATCCGCAAGTCCTGCCATGGACGCCATCGAGCGGCGCCGACGTGCAGATGGTCCAGGTCGGCCCGCACTGGGATGTCGTACGGGCGCCGGAGGCGCTCGGCGGGCGGGCCCTGGAGTTACTCGGTGGGGCCTCCGGGCCGTCATCGCCGACTACAACCTCATGTACTGGCTCATCCGCCCAGGAGCCGCGCAGTACTGGCGACGTATCCGGCAGGTTCAGACGCTTGGTACGGGCCGCGTCGAGACGTCGTACATCGGCGTTCCTCCCATCGACCGCACCAGCGGGCCGTATCTGCATTGGCGCGTCCCGCTCGGACCGGGGCGATACCTCACGGACGCCAACCGGCTGCGTGAGGCGCTGGTTCGGGCGGTCGTCGCCGAACTCGGGGTCGAGGAGGGGGACGATCGGTGACCGACTGCCGTCCAGCCGCCCAGCAGTCGCTCGCGGCAGCGCACCGCATCGAGTTGCCGGATCCCGACACGCTGACCGGGCCGCAGCTGGAGGGCTGGCACTGTGCCCTGTGCGGGCGGCGGCTGTATGCCGATCAGTTGCTCGGCACGGTCGAGTGGACCTGCGGCAACAGGCCCCAGGAGGTCGAGCTGTGGGTGTGCCGACCGCTCTGCCGCGAGGCGTGAAGCGGAAAGTCCGCTGCCGGGGTGTGGCACACCGGGGCAGCGGACTTCCCGCTCGGAGATGGTCTTGGCTCAATTCCAGGCAGCGCCGACGTGGTCAGCCGATGGGGTTGACGAAGGTGGCCGGGTGGGTGGCGGCTCGCTGGTCGACGAGCGCGCCCCACGGCCACTCCAGCTTCAGCGAGGTGGTCTCGTTCGGCGGAGTGACGACGGCGAAGGCGGGCTTGTAGGAGCCCTCCTCGCTCTCGTCGGTCATGCCGAGGTTGATCGTGAAGTCGGTGCTGTCCCCGGGGCCCAGGGTGATCGAGCCGTACTTGGCCGACGAGCGGGCCAGCGACCAGACCTGACCGCCGTTCTCGGACGTGAGGTCCACGCCCGCGAAGCCGCCGATCTTGCAGGTGCGGTCGCCGGCGTTGGTCAGCACGATGCTGGTGGTCGTCGAACCACCCGCGTTCGGGTCCGGGGCCGCGTCCTCACCCGTGGCGAACGACGCCTCCAGGCCGGAGGTGTGGCAGCGCTCGACGCCCGAGCCCGCCCGGTCACCGCCTGCGGCGGGCGCGCCGCTCGACTGCTTGCCCGCGGCGCCCGCATCGGTGTCGACCTTGGCAGCGGGGTCCGCCTTGGCGCCGGAACCCTGCGCTCCGGCGGAGGAGCCCCCGCCGTTGGACTCGGCGCCGGCCGCGGGCTTCGAGGCGTTGGCGTCCGAGCCGTTGCAGGCGGTCAGGGTCAGGGCGGCGGCTGCGGTCAGGGCCGCGGCGGCGATGCGGACGGTGCGGCGACGAGCGGTACGGACAGTGGTGTTGGAGCTCATTTCGGGTCCCCCCGGGGCGGTCGGTGTCGTTGTCTCCTCGGTACGACAACCACTCTGCTCGGAGCCGCTATCGCAAGGCTGCCGCACCGCTAACACCCGGCTAAGCGTCGCGCTGCAGGTGCGCAAGGCCCGACGGCCCGTCCGGCCGGGGCCCGGCTCAGGCCGGATACGCGTGGGTCTGGGTCGCCTTGAGGGTGGCCCAGACGGTGCGGCCCGGGTGGAGGGCGAGTTCGGCTACGGCGGGTGTGGTGAGGTCGGCCAGCAGGGGGAGTTCGCCGGTGAGGTCGACGCGGATCTGGTCGCCGTGCGACTCCATACCGGCGACCTCCAGCCGCCACAGGTTGCGTGCGCTGGAGTCGGGGCGGTCGCGGTGGAGGGTGACCGCGGCGGGTGGGAAGGCGACGAAGACCGGGCCGGTGAGGTCCTCGGTGGTGGTGATGGTGGCGCCGCCGTCGAGCCGTACGGTGTGGCCGTCGGCGCGGCCCTGGTAGAGGTTGAGGCCGACGAGGCTGGCGATGTAGTCGGTACGGGGACGGCGGGAGATGTCCGACGGGGCGCCCTCCTGGACGGTACGGCCGTCCTCCACGACCACGAGCCGGTCGGCGAGCACCATCGCGTCCAGCGGGTCATGGGTGACCAGGACGGCCACCGCCTCGAACTCGGCCAGATGGCGGCGGAGCCCGGCGCGCACGTCGAGGCGGGTGCGGGCGTCCAGCGCGGCGAGCGGCTCGTCCAGCAGGAGCAGCCGGGGGCGGGTGGCGAGGGCGCGGGCGAGGGCGACTCGCTGCGCCTGACCGCCGGACATGGCGCGGGGTTTGGCGCCCGCGCGGTCGGTCAGGCCCATCCGCTCCAGCCAGTCGGCCGCCTGGGCGCGGGCCTCCGCCTTCGGCACGCCGTGACAGCGCGGGCCGAAGGCCACGTTGTCGAGGGCGGTGAGGTGGGGGAAGAGCAGATAGTCCTGAAAGACGACGCCGACCGGGCGGTGTTCGGGCGGGGTCCTCAGCCGGCGCTCCGGCTCCTCCAGGGTCCGGCCGTCCAGCCGCAGCGCCCCCGTGGTGAGCGGGGTGAGCCCGGCCAGGGCGCGCAGGGCGGTGGTCTTGCCCGCGCCGTTGGGCCCGAGCAGGGCGACCACCTCGCCGGGCGCGGCGGACAGCCGCAGGTCGAGGCGGAAGGTGCCGCGGTCCACGACGAGGCGGGCGTCGAGGCCGCCGGTGCGCCGCCCGGCGTCTTCGGCGGGGGAGGCGTCCATGGTCATGAGGCGGCCATCCGGCGGTTGTGAGGCCCGGCGTTCTCGGCGGGAGACGTGTCCGTGGTCATGAGGCGGCCATCCAGCGGTCGCGAGGCCGTGCGTTCTCGGCGACAGACGTGTCCGTGGTCATGAGGCGGCCATCCAGCGGTCGCGCAGTCCGGCCAGGACCGCGATGGAGACGGCGAGCAGGACGAGGCTGAGCGCGATGGCGGCGGCCGGGTCGCTCTGCAGCGCGAGATAGACCGACAGCGGCATCGTCTGCGTACGGCCGGGGAAGTTGCCCGCGAAGGTGATCGTGGCGCCGAACTCCCCCAGCGCCCGCGCCCAGGCCAGCACCGCGCCCGCGGCCACGCCGGGCGCGACCATCGGCAGGGTGACGCGCCGGAAGGCGGTGAAGCGCGAGGCGCCGAGGGTCGTGGCGGCCTCCTCGTAACGCGGATCGGCGGCCCGCAGCGTGCCCTCGACGCTGATCACGAGGAACGGCATCGCCACGAACGCCTCCGCGATCACCACCCCCGCCGTGGTGAACGGCAGCGTGATGCCGAACGCCGAGTCCAGCCAGCGGCCGACGATCCCGTTACGGCCCAGCGCGAGCAGCAGCGCCACACCACCCACCACCGGCGGCAGCACCAGCGGCAGGGTCACCAGGGCGCGCACCAGCCGGCGGCCGGGGAAGCGGGCGCGGGCCAGCAGCCAGGCCAGTGGCACGCCCAGCACCAGTGCCACGGCGGTGGCGGCGGTCGCGGTGATCAGCGAAAGCCGCAGCGCCTGCCACACCGCGACGCTGGTCAGCTGGTCGGGCAGGCTCCGCCACGGCGCGCGGACCAGCAGAGCCACCAGCGGAAGGACCAGGAAGACCAAGCCGCCGAGGGCGGGCAGCAGCAGCGGCAGCGGGACCCCCGCCCGGAAGCGGGGGGTGCCGGACCGTCGCCGCGAGCCGCCGTCCAGAACCTCCGCCGCGCCGGTCACGGCGTCCGGCACCGGCCCCGCCTTCTGATCCGTCACGGCTTGAGGAAACCGGCCTCGCCAAGCACCTTCTGGCCCTGCGCGGACTTCACCAGGTCGATGAAGGCGGTGGCCGCCTCGGCGTTGGGGGCGTTCTTCAGCAGGGCGATCGGATAGTCGTTGATGGCCTGCTCGGACTCGGGGAACTCCACGCCCGCGACCTTGCCGCCCGCCGCCTTCACATCGGTCTTGTAGACGACGGAGGCGTCCACCTCCTTGAGCTGCACCTTGGTCAGGGCGCCCTTGACGTCCTGCTCGTACGAGACCGGGGTGAGCTTCAGCTTGGACGCGTCCAGCGCCTTCTGGGCCGCCGAGCCGCAGGGCACCTCCTTGGCGCACAGCGCGACCTTCAGCCCGGAGCGGGTGAGGTCCTTCAGCGTCGCGATCTTCTTCGGGTTGCCCGGGAGGGTGGCGATCTCGAGCTGGTTGCGGACGAAGGTGGCCGGGGTGCCCTTGGCGTCCTTGGCGTCGGTGACGGTCTTCATGGTCTTCGGGCTCGCGGCGGCGAAGACATCGGCGGGCGCACCGGAGGTGATGCTGGCCGCGAGGGCGTCGCTGCCGCCGAAGTTGAAGGAGACCTTGGTGCCGGGGTGTTCCTTCTCGAAGGTCTTGCCCAGGGCGGTGAAGCTCTCCTTCAGCGAGGCCGCCGCGAACACGGTCACCGTGCCGGACGGCTTCTTCGAGGACGAGCCGGAGTCGGACTCCTTGGAGGAGTCGTCGGAGTCGCCGGAGGAGCAGGCGGTGAGTGCCATGGTGGCGAGCGCGAAACCGCCCACCGCACGGTAGGTCCAACGGACTCGGGGTCGGGATCCGGATACGGATACGGAACGGGTCGTCATGGAGTCTGTCTCTCCCTCTCTGCCTCTGCTGCCGCTGCCGCCTGTGCCACTGCCGCCCTCGGCGCGCGTGCTCACGGGGTTTCCACCACCACGTTGGTCGACTTGATGACGGCGACGGCCGGAACGCCGGGCTCCAGCTTCAGCTCCTCCGCCGACTCCCGGCTGATCATGGACACCACGCGGAACGGCCCGGCCTGGATCTCCACCTGCGCGGACACATCGCCCAGGATCACCTCGGTGACGATGCCCGAGAAGCGATTACGGGCCGAGGAGCCGGGGTTGTCGCGCTCCGCGCTCCTGGCGACCTCGCGGGCGAACGCGGCGAGCGCCGGGCCCGGGACGATCCGGCGCCCCTGCTCGTCCCGTTCGGCGGTCAGCCGTCCGCTGTCGACCCAGCGCCGCAGGGTGTCGGCGCTGACCCCCATCAGAGCTGCGGCCTCACCGATCCGGTACGTATGCATCCGCCGATGGTAGCGCCGCATCTGCGAGCCGGTACATGGCGGTCAGGTGGTATCCGTCCAACGATTCGGGTACGAAGGCTGGCATCTGCGCGACGCCGACGAACGTAGGCTCAGGGCTCGTCGTCCGCGTCGGCTCCGGGCTCCCCGTCCCCGTCCGCCATCCCCGCCAGCTCCCCCAGCGTCACCGGGGCCGCGAACGGCCGTGCCGAGAGCGGCCGCAGATCCTCCGCCGTGGCCGGGCGGCCGGTCAGCGACTCGGTGACGGCGGCGACGGCGAACCCGCAGATCCGGCCCTGGCACCAGCCCATCCCCGGGCGGGCGAGGAGCTTCATGGTGCGGGGGTCCTCGGCGCCGAGTTCGGTGCGGGCGCGGCACAGCTCCCCGTAGGTGACCTCCTCGCAGCGGCAGATCACCGTGCGTTCGGTCAACCCGCCGGTCCAGCCGGCGGGCACGGGGTAGGTGCGGTGCAGGGCGGCGGCGAAGGCCCGGCCGTGGCGGATCGTGGTGCGCAGCCGTCGCGCGGCGCGTGGATCGACCGGCAGCCCGTGGGCCGCCGCCAGGGTCAGGGCAGCCAGCCGTCCCTCGGAGACGGCCAGCGCGGCGCCGCCCACGCCCGTGGTCTCCCCCGCGGCCAGGACGTCCGGGACGGTGGTGCGCTGACGGGCGTCGACCACGGCGACGAGGGAGCCGTCGAGGTCGCGCCGGGTGTCGGCGCCGACCATCAGGGGCAGTTCGAGGGCGGGGGTGAACCCCCAGCCCAGCGCCACCAGATCGGCCTCGAGCACCTCGCCGCCGTCGAGCCGCACCCCGCGCACCCGGTCCTCGCCCAGGATCTCGGTCACCGCGGCCCGTGTCCGGTACGGGATGCGGTGGCGGGCCATCAGCACCGCGTACCGCAGCGCCTCGGCGGACTTGGCGGGCACCCGCGCCGCCCCGCCCAGGTGACGCAGCCAGCCGTGCGCCGGGTTGGCCTCGCATACGGCGAGGACGCGCACGCCCGCCTGAGCCAGGCCCGTCGCCACCGGCAGCAGGAACGGGCCCGTGCCCGCGACCACCGCCCGGCGGCCCGCCGCCGTCCGATGCCCCTTCAGCAGCGCTTGGACGCCTCCGGCCGCCATCACCCCGGGCACATCCCAGCCAGGGAGCGGCAGTTGGCGGTCGTGGGCGCCGCAGCAGAGCACCAGGGCGCGGGCCCGCACCCGGTCCCGCCCGACGGGGGCCGTGTCGTACGGACCGTTCAGGCGCACGGTGAACGGCCCGGTGTCCGGGCGGGGTCGATCGATCAGCCAGACCTGATGACCGGGGAGGTAGTGGAGGCGGCCGAGGCGGCGCTGGTGGTGCAGCCGGGCGCGGAGGCGGGCGAAGAGCCGCCCGTCGCGGTGGCCGGGGTGCGGAGGGTGTTCGTCGTCGTGGCGCCAGTACTGGCCGCCGGGGAGGCGCCCCGCGTCGATGAGGACCACGTCCAGGCCCGCCTCGGCGGCGCCGACGGCGGCGGAGAGCCCGGCGGGCCCCGCGCCCACGACGGCCACGTCATACGTCGGCGGATCAGTCGACATCGCCATCACCACCGTTCTCGCCCTCGCCATCTACACGGCCATCGACACCGCGACGGTCGCCGTCATCCCGACCGCCACCGCCACGGGCACCGCCAAGGGCGATGTCACCACCACGGTCACTGCCTCGGTCACCGGCACCGCCGCGGGCAGCGTCAGCGCCGCTGCCACCGGCACCGGCACCGGCACCGGCACCATCACCGCCACCGCCACCGCCACCGCCATCACCGCCACCGCCACCGCCATCGCCGTCGCCGCCCTCCGCCGACAGCCGCATCCCGTCCCGTGCCGGAACCAGACAGGCCCGCTGCCCGGGCCGCCCGTCCACGGTGATCAGACAGTCGAAGCACACCCCGATCCCGCAGAACAGCCCGCGTGGTCTGCCCTCCCGCCGCGTCGTCCGCCAGGCCACGATCCCGGCGGCCATCAGCGCCGCGCCCACGCTCTGCCCGGGCAGCGCCGTGACCGTCGCGCCGTCGAAGGTCAGCCGGTACGGCGGCGGTCCACTACGTGTGCTGCGCTCACTCATCCACGCCCTCCTTCGCCTGCGAAGCGTTCGGGGGCGAACGGCGCCAGGTCCAGCTCCGTCGCCTCCCCGGTCAGAGCCTGCGCGATCAGCTTCCCCGTCCCCGCCGCGAGACCGATGCCCGCGCCCTCGTGGCCGCAGGCGTGCCACAGTCCGGGGGCGCGCGGGTCGGGGCCGATGACCGGCAGATGGTCGGGGCAGTACGGCCGGAAGCCCGCGTACACCCGCATCGCCCGCACCGACGCCAGCACCGGGAACAGCCCGATGGCGCCCCGGGCCAGCGCCCGTAGGGCGGCGGGGACGGCCGCCGGTCGAAGCCGACCCGCTCCCGGGTGGAGCCGATCAGTACCGTGCCGCCACCCGTGCCCTCCACGACCGGCGACGCCTGCAATTCCGCGTCCGAACTGGCCACGGCGTCCACGTAGTCGGCCGCGTAGACCTTGTGCCGTACGGTCGCGGGCGGCAGGGGTTCGGTGACGAGGACGAAGCCGCGGCGCGGCAGCACCGGCAGCTCGACCCCCGCGAGCCCCGCCACGGCACCGGCCCAGGTGCCCGCCGCGTTCAGGACGGCGGGGGCGCTGATGGTGCCGTGGGGGGTCCGTACGCCGGTGACCGGGGAGCCCGCATGCCCGTCGCCCGGCCGCCCGCCACCCGGCCGCAGGAACCCCACCACCTCCGTCCGCGTCCGCACCACCGCTCCGCGCCGCCGCGCGAGCCTCAGCAGATGCGCCGCCGCCAGCATCGGCTGCACCTGGGCGTCCTGCGGATACAGCGCGCCCCCGGCGGCCTCGCGGGTCAGCCGCGGTTCGAGGGCGTGGAGTTCCGCCCCGGGCACCTCCTGTACGTCGACACCGAGGGCCCGCTGCCGCTCGGCCAGCGTCCGCAGCGCGTCCAGGGCGGTGGGGGTGGAGGCCACCACCAGCCCGCCCTTCGACTCGAACTCCCACAGCCCGCCGTACGCGCCCAGGTCCTCGCCCCACACCTGCCGCGAGTACTGGGCGAGTTCCAGCTCCGGGCCCGGCTCCTTGTCCGAGACCAGGACGTTTCCCTCACCCGCGCCCGAGGTGCCGCCCGCGACGGCGCCCCGGTCGACCACCACGACCCGCAGTCCGGCCAGGGCGGAGAACCAGGCCGCGGCCGCACCGACCACTCCGGCGCCGATGACGACCAGGTCGGCGGTGCTCGGCGGCTCCTCGGTGGTCCCCGGAGTCGTGCTGGAGGGGCGCCCACGGGAATCGGATGTCTCTCCCACCATCGCCACGCTCCCCTACGTCCCTACGTCCCCTACATCAAAAACCCGGCCGGAAACGGATCGTCGGGATCGAGATGGAACTGCGCGGTGCCGGTGACCCACGCCCGCCCGGTGATCGCGGGCACGACGGCGGGCAGTCCCGCCACCGTGGTCTCCTCCAGCAGCCGCCCGATGAACCGCGTCCCGATGAACGACTCGTTCACGAACTCCTCGCCGAGGCCCAGCTCCCCGCGTGCGTAGAGCTGCGCCATCCGCGCGGAGGTGCCGGTCCCGCAGGGGGAGCGGTCGAACCAGCCCGGGTGGATGGCCATCGCGTGGCGGGAGTGGCGCGCCGTCGACCCCGGGGCCTTCAGATAGACATGGTGGCAGCCGGTGATGTCCGGCCGCTCGGGGTGGTGCGGCGGCTCCTGCGCGTTCACCGCCTCCATGATCTTCAACCCGGCGGTCAGCAGCTCCTGCCCGGCCGCCCGGTCGAAGGGGAGCCCGAGGGCGTCCAGCTCCACGATGGCGTAGAAGTTGCCGCCGAAGGCGATGTCGTAGCGCACTTCGCCGAAGCCGGACACCCGCACCGTACGGTCCATGGCCAGGCTGAACGAGGGCACGTTCCGGATCGTCACCGAGGTCGCGGCCCCGTCGCGCACGGCGACGTCCGCGACCACCAGGCCCGCCGGGGTGTCCAGGCGGATGGTGGTGACCGGCTCGCGCACCTCGACCATCCCGGTCTCGACCAGCACCGTGGCCACCCCGATGGTGCCGTGCCCGCACATCGGCAGCACCCCGGACACCTCGATGAAGAGCACTCCGTGATCCGCGTCCGGCCGGGTCGGCGGCTGCAGGATGGCCCCGCTCATCGCCGAGTGGCCGCGCGGTTCGTACATCAGCAGGGTGCGCAGATCGTCCCGGTGCTCGATGAACCACCGGCGACGCTCGGCCATGGTCGCGCCCGGGAGCGTCCCCACCCCGCCGGTGACCACCCGGGTGGGCATGCCCTCGGTGTGGGACTCCACGGTGTGCAGGACCCGTCGCGACCTCACGAGCGCCCCTTACCGGTCGCCGCGACCTCACCGGCGCCCCTTCGCCGACGGGCCCTTCGCGGACGGGCCCTTCACCGGTACCCCAGCCCGAGCACCGTCTCGGTCTCCCGGACGACGCGCGCCCCCACCTCGCCGCTCAGCCGTGAGCGCGGCGGCCGGCAGGATCCGCCGCGCAGTCCGGCGAGGTCCATGGACGCCTTGATGGCCTGGACGAACTCGGTCCTGGAGTCCCAGCGCAGCAGCGGATGCAGCGCGCGGTACAGCGGCAGCGCCTTCTCCAGGTCCGCGCCGACGCCCGAGGTGGCGAGCCGGTACAGCTCCACGGTGGACTCGGGAATCGCGTTCGGATACCCGGCGATCCACCCCACGGCCCCGGCGAGCCCCAGCTCCAGCAGGACGTCATCGGCGCCGACCAGCAGATCCAGCCCGGGGGTGCGCTCGGCGATCTCGTACGCCCGCCGCACATCCCCGCTGAACTCCTTGACCGCGACGATCAGCCCCTCCCCGTGCAGCTCGGCCAGGAGCTCCGGGGTGAGGTCGACCTTGGTGTCATGGGGGTTGTTGTACGCCACCACCGGCAGCCCGGCCCGCGCCACCTCGCGGTAGTGGCCGACCACGGCCTCCCGGTCGGCGCGGTAGCTGTTCGGCGGCAGCGCCAGCACCGCCCGCGCCCCGGCCTCCCGCGCCTGCTCCGCCCACCGCCGGCTCTCCAGCGCCCCGTACGCCGCCACCCCCGGCATCACCCCGAACCCCTCGGGCGCCGCCTCCACAGCCACCCGCACCACCCGCGCGCGCTCCTCGTCCGTCAGGGTCTGATACTCCCCCAACGACCCGTTGGGGCAGACCCCGTCACATCCGTGCTCGGCGAGAAACCGCACATGGGCGGCGTATCCCTCGTAGTCGACCGACAGCTCGTCATCGTCATGGAACGGAAGCGCCGTGGCGACGTGAACGCCACGCCAGGGCGCGGAAACACCGGGAATCTCGGGCATGCGGAACCTTCTCGGGGAGGGGACCAGGCCACTTGTCCGTTCAACGGTAACAGTGCAATGTCACACCGCACAGACCTCGGCACGCGGCTGGTTATGGCAATAGGACGCTGGACCGGAGACCGGGGCGCGCGTCACCGGAAGTCACCGGAAACGCACAGGAGTTCACACGGCGAACAGTGCGGTCTGGACCTTTTGCGGCGGGGAACTTTGTGTCGCCTTGAGCAGTGAACGTGACTACTATTCACCTCAATTCGACACGACCTCACGGCTTGTCAGGCGGCTCGAAATCCCTAAACGGGGACTGCTCTACGTCTCTTGTCAGCCAGGTCACCGGCGTGAAAGGCTCGGCCCGCCCCGTAAGGGGAATCCCCAACTCCGAGGCAGAGCTGTGCTGTTGGCTGACCACCCCGCAGCCCGTTTATGAGAGGGTTGCCCCCCGGCGGGGGCGCCGCTGTTCGTGAGTGAGGAATTGCCTCCATGCCCGACCACTCATCGCCCAGGGAATCTCCCGGGGACGGCTCCCCGGCGCGCCCCGGTCTCGCCGAAGCGCCCGCCGAGGAAGTCGATGGCGCGGCCTCCGCGACGGCGCTGCTGGGCGCCTATTGGGAGGCGGTCGCCGATTACGCGGAACTGTGCACGACCACTCCCGAAGACGGGATGCGGCTCGCGACCGAGGCGTTCCGGCGGGGTATTCGGGAGACCCGCCACCGCCGCACCCGGGGCTTCGGCAAGCGTCTCCCGTGGCTGCCGCTCTTCCTGACCTCCGTACGCAAGACCGCCGCCGACTGGCACGCCCACCGCCACGGCGACCGGCTCAACCCCGAGCTGCGGACGTGGCTGACCTCCGACCTCGCCGCCCGCTTCGCCGCCCCGCCCCGCGACCAGCCGCTCGCGCTGCGCGCTCTGCGGGATCTGCCGGAGGCGGACGGGGAGCTGCTGTGGCTGGTCGAGGTGGAGGCGCGGTCCACGGAGGCGGTGGCCCGGCAGCTGGGCTACGACCCGGAGTACGCCACCGAGGAGATCACCCGGGTCCGCGCGGCCTTCCGTGAACGGTGTCAGCGCGCCCATGTGGAGACCCTCACCGACGAGGAGTGCCGCAGCTACGCCAAGCTGCTGGACGCCGCCACCCGGGCACCCGACTCCCCCTCACCCGCCGACCTGTGGCAGCACCTCGCCCGTTGCCGGCCCTGCCGTGACGCCGCCACCTGCATGTATGTGGACGGCGAGGGGTTGCCCGGCGCGCTGACGAGCGGGGTCATCGGCTGGGGCGCGCACCCCTATCTCGCGCAGCGCCGCGCGCTCGCCGAGCGGGCCCCGGGCACCGCGCCCAGCGCCCGCGCCGCCGCGCCCACCGCGCACGCGGTCCGCGCACCGCTGTGGGAGCGGCTGCGCGACCGGGTCCTGGACGCGATCGGGGGGCGACGGAGCAGACGGGCCGGTGGCAGAGGGGCCGGTGACGCGGGCGGCAGAGCCGGAGCGGGCGGGGCCGATGGTGCGGGTGGTTCCCGCGCCGGCGGGCATCGGGTCGGCCGGAGCCGCGCCTCCCGCCGCCGGTTACGCAGAGCCCGTACGACGGTCATCCTGGCGGTGATAGCCGTCGTCGCCCTCGCCGCACTGGTCGCGATGACCAGAACCGCCACGGACTCCGACGACCGCAGCGGCGGGTCCATGGGCCCGGACGAGACCTACGGCAGCCTGGCCCCCGCCACCTCCTCACCGCACAACCCCGGCGGCACCGCCTCCCGAGCCCCTCGACGGGCGGGAGCGACGGCAAGGACCCGGGCGAAGGCTCCGGCCACGACCCCGGCAAGGGCTCGACGAGGAAGCCCGGTCACTCCCCCTCCGCGTCCCCCTCGCCCTCCAAGGGCGACTCCGGCTCCGCCTCCGGCCACGGCGGAAGGCCGCCCTCCGGCCGGACGCCCGGCGCATACGCCGACTGCACGGCCCGCTTCCAGCTGATCACCGAATGGCCCGAGGGCTTCAAGGCCGCCGTCACCCTCACCTCCCGCAAGCCCCTCGACGACTGGCGGGTCACCTGGACCTTCCGCGACTCCCAGCGGGTGACCCAGATGTGGGACGGGGAGTTCACTCAAGCCGGCGCGAAGGTGACCGCCACCGCCGCCGACTACAACAAGCGGGTCAAGGCGGGCGGCTCCCTCTCCGTGGGCTTCCTCGGCACCTGGAACGACGGCAACCGGCCGCCCGGGTCGTTCACCCTGAACGGCCGCCCCTGCGCGGACTGACGACACCGTGCTGCCCGGCCCGAACGGCGTTCCCACCCGGATGGCGGAACAAGTCCTCCGTCCAGGGGGAAAACATCTCGGAGTGAGCTGTGTCCTGAGCGGCATCGTGACCCTGCCCCCGACGCCCCCGCCGGGCGGGCGGCGCGGGTGGTGGTGGAGGTGCGCAACGTGTCCCGCTCCGATACCCCCGAGTCGATCGTGGCGGCGCGGGTCCTCACCGATGTGCCGCTGAGCCCGGGGGGCCATGTCCCGTTCAGTGTGACCGTCCCGGGTGAGCTGGTCCCGGGCGACAACTACGGGCTGCGGGTCCATGTGGACGTCAGCGGCTCCGGGGTCATGGAGAGCGGCGATCTGGTCAGCGCCGAGGCCAACCCCGTACCGGCCGGATCCACCGCCGGTCTGATCGCCTCGGTCACCCTCGTCTGAGGGGCGTCCCCGGCGCGATGCCGCGCCGGGGGCCGGGCCTCCGGGCACCTTGTGGTCAGGTCTGGTTCGGGGTCAGGTGTCGTTCGGAGTCAGGTGTCGTTCGGAGTCAGTTGTCGCTCGGAGTCAGTTGTCGCTCGCGGCGTCGGAGTCCGCCTTGTCGGCCGCCGACTCGGCGTCGTCCACCAGCTTGTTCAGCTCGTCCAGCTCGGAGGTGGAGGGAGCCGGTGCGGTGGCCGACGGGGCGGACGACGACCCCGATGAGCCGTCCGCGTCGTCCGAACCGCCCTTGCCGCCACCGCAGCCGGTGGCCAGCGCGGCGCAGAGCACCGCCGTGGCCGCCACGGCCCAGGGGCCGCGCCGCACGGCCTCGCCGCGCCTCATGTGCCGGAACCCTCACCGCGCGAGGCGCACCACGTCTGGACCTTCGACAGGTCCTTCTGGCGCTGCTCGAGCGTGGTCACGAGGGACCTGCGGAAGGTGAGCTTGTGGTTGAGGAAGGTCTCGACCTCGGTGTGGTCCGCCTTCTTGGCCCGCTCGACCCGCTTCGCCAGCCGGGCCACCGACCCCTTGACGTTCGCCTGGCCCTTCAGCCGCTTCAGCGCCCGGTCCAGCCGCTTGTCGATCTTCTTGGCGCGCTTGCACAGCCCCTGGGAGCCGTCCCCCGCCCCTTGTGCGGCTTCGCGCTCGGGGCGGCGGCCGGTGTCGAGGCCGGGGCGCTGCCGTTCGCCGCCGCGGCGCCCACCGGACCGAGCAGGGCAGCGGTGGCCGCGCAGGCCACGATGACGCTCTTTCCACGGTGCATGGTGCTGTTCCTTCCCTGGGGGCCGGACGGCCCGGGAGGAGCCGGGCCGCCCCGGACTGGGGAAAAACCTAGGAGCCTTCTTTGTGGAAACTCTGTGGGCCGGAACAGTCCCCCTCACGGGCCTGTTGGACGGCCCTCCGGTGTTCCCGACGGCCGCAGGACGAAGCCCACACCGCGCACGGTGTGCAGCATCCGGGGCCGGCCGCCCGCCTCCAGCTTGCGGCGCAGATAGCTGACGAAGGTGTCCACGGCGTCCGTCCGCACCTCGAAGTCATAGCCCCAGACGCGGTCCAGCAGCTGATCGCGGGTCAGCACGATCCCGGCGTTGCGGGCGAACATGTCCAGCAGCTCGAACTCGCGCCGGGTGAGCCGCAGCGGCGTCCCGTCCAGCCACGCCTCCCGTGCCTCCGGCGCCATCTCCAGCGCACCGGCCCGCACCCGGTCGGTGGCGGCGGGCGGACGGCGGCGCAGCAGGGCGTGCAGCCGCAGCACCAACTCCTGGAGCGCGAACGGCTTGACGAGATAGTCGTCGCCCCCGGCCTGCAGCCCGGCCACCCGGTCGGCCACCTCGTCGAGCGCCGAGAGCATCAGGACGGGGACGTCATTGCCGTCCCCGCGCAGGGCACGGCACACCTCGATACCGCTGAGGTCGGGCATGGAGATGTCCAGGACCACCACATCGGGCGCGCCGTCGCGCACCGCGGCGAGCGCGGCGTGGCCGCCGTCCGCGAGGGTCACGGAGAACCCGTTGAGCCGCAGCCCGCGCTCCAAGGACCGCCGTATGGCCGCGTCGTCGTCGGTCACCAGGACGCGACCGCCACCTGTCTCTCCCATGTCCCTACCACCTCCGGCCGGGCATGGTACGTGGCGCGTGGTGTGCCCGGCCCGCCCCAGGGGACCGGTATGGCCTTTGGGCCAATTGACTCTGTCCCGTCCGCGCCGTGGGATAAGCGTGGTTCACCCCTTTCCCGCCGCGCCCGCCAAGGGGCCGGTGTGTCCTCCGCCCGCGAAGGAGCCAGCGTGTCCCAGCCCGCCACCACCCCGGACGCCCTGGACGCGCCGCGTACCCCGGACGCCCCGGACCCCCTGCAGGCCCTGGACGCCCTCGGCCCCAAGGGGCCCTACCGCTCCCGTCACCGCCTCACCATCAGCGATGTCACCGGCACCCCCATGGCCGAACTCTCCCTGGTGCCACGGCTGTTCGTCACCCGGGCACTGGCCGCGCTGCGCGCCGCCGCCACCCCGCCACTGGAGGAGCGGCTGGCCGCGCTGAAGCGGGCGGGGGAGCTGTTCGCCACCGGCACCGTCGCCGGGATGACGGCGGCGGCGTACGAGAGCGCGGTGTGCCGGATGTCGGGCACCCCGCTCGCCAATGTGCGGATCGCCGTGGAGGCGATACGGCTCAGCGCCACCGAGGCGTACCGCAGTGTCCAGGCGGCCCGCCCAGTGGGGGCGGTGGGCGACTGGCGCGATCCGTACGCCCGCGGCGGCACCGCGGTGTGGATCCGGCGCGGCGATGTCTTCGCCGTGCACGCCGCGGGCAACCACCCCGCCGTGCACGCCCTGTGGCTGGAGGCGCTGGCGCTGGGCTACCGAGTGGCCGTACGCCCCTCCCGCCGTGAGCCACTCACCCCGTACCGGCTGGTCAGCGCCCTGCGCGAGGCGGGTTTCGGGACGGATCAGGTGGTGCTGCTGCCCACCGACCACGACGCGGCCGGGGAGATCCTGCACGGTGCGGATCTGTCCATGGTCTACGGCGGCCAGGAGGTCATCGACCGCTACGCCGCCGATCCGGCCGTGCTGCCCAACGGCCCCGGCCGCTCCAAGATCCTGCTCACCGCCGACCGGGAGTGGCGCGACCACCTCGATGTCGTCGTGGACTCGATCGCCCGCCATGGCGGCACCGCGTGCGTCAACGCCACCGCCGTACTCGTCGAGGGCGATCCGGCGCCGGTCGCCGAGGCGCTGGCGGAACGGCTCGCCGCGCTCCCCAGCCTGCCGCCGCAGGACGAGACGGCGGTACTGCCGGTCCATCCGGTCGAGACCGCCCGCGGCTTCGAGCGCCTGCTGCTCGGCAAGGCGGCGGGCGCCCGGGCGTGGCTGGGCGGCGACGGGGTGGTGGACGACCTCGGCGACGGCAGCGCCGCCCTGCGCCCCGCCGTCCTCCAGCTCGACGATCCGCGGGACCCGCGACTGGGCATGGAGCTGTCGTTCCCCTGCGTCTGGGTGGCCCCCTGGACGCGTGCGGCGGGGGTCGCCGCGCTCCGGGACAGCCTGGTCGTCACGGCGATCACCGGGGACGAGGCGCTGCTGGACGCGCTGCTCGCCGAGCCGAGCATCAAGAACCTCTACATCGGGGACCACCCCACGCACTGGATCGCCCCGGGCATCCCGCACGACGCGTATCTCGGCGAGTTCCTGATGCGTACGAAGGCCGTCATCCGCGGCTGACGGCGCCGACCCGGCGTCGCCCGTCCTGATGACGCCGACCCCGCGCCGCCTGTCCCGACGGCGCCGACCCGGCGTCGCCCGCCCCACGAGGAGCATGAGGAGCACCCCGTGCCGACAGCTTCCCTTTCCGTGCTCGACGTCCCCTTCGACGAGCGCCCCGACCCCGACGAGTACATCCGCGCCGCCATGGAGTGGCACTTCGGCCCGGACACCGGCTCCCCGTTCTGGCTGCGGAAGGCACGCACGCTGGACTTCGATCCGCGCCGGGACGTCAAGGGCGTCGCCGATCTCGCGCTCTTCCCCCATGTCACCGGGGAGTTGCGCGAGGTGCCGGTGCGCGATCTGATCCCCCAGGGCTACGGCGCCGACGCCCGGATCGTCGGTGTGTTCGAAAGCGGCGGCACCACCGGCGCACCCAAGCGGATCGTGTGTCTGCGCGACTGGCTGGACCGTCTCACCCACGGGCTGAGCGCCGACCTCGACGGCCTCGGCATCCCGCGCGGGGTGGACTGGCTCGCCATCGCGCCCAGCGGCCCTCATATGGTCGGCGAGATGGTCGCGGGCACGGCCGCCCGGCACGGTGGGCTGATGTTCCGCGTCGACATGGATCCGCGGTGGGTGAAGAAGCTGATCTCCGCCGGGAAGGCCGAGGAGACCGACGCCTATGTGAGCCACCTGGTGGAGCAGGCGGCGCACGTCCTGCGCACCCAGGAGATCGGGGTGCTGATGACCACCCCGCCGCTGCTGGAGCGGCTGGCCCGGCATGACGATCTGATCGAACTGATCGGGGAGAAGGTCAAGGGCATCATGTGGGGCGGCGCCCATATGGACGCCGACACCCGCGATCTGCTGCGCACCGAGGTCTTCCCCGGCTGTGCGCTCTACGGCACCTACGGCAACACCATGATCCTCGGCGGCGCCACCGAGCGGCTGGGGCTCGGCCCGGACGAGCCGTGTGTCTTCGATCCGCGCACGCCGTTCGTCACCTTCTCGGTGGTGGACCCGGCCAGCGGGGAGCCGGTGCCGTACGGCGAGCGCGGCCAGGTGGTGATGAACCACGTCAGCAAGTCCGCTCTGCTGCCCAACAACCTCGAGCGCGATCTGGCGATCCGCGTCCCGCCGCCCGAGGGCGCGGCCGGGGACTCGGTGGCGGATGTGGGGCCGGTCGCGATGTTCGACGACGAGGTCGTGATCGAGGGCGTCTACTGACAAGCGGCGTACGGCGGGCGGCGCCTGGCCCACACCGGGCGGCCGGACGGCACGCCTGACACCCCGCCCTCACCAGGCGTTTGCCCACGTTCCGCCATGGACCCATTCAGTCGCGACAGGCGCAGTGGTTACGATCTGGCGCGATGGGGAGAGGGCAGGGCGGAGAGGGCCACATACGGACGGACGCGGTGCGCGGCACCGTGCCGTCCGTCCTCTGCCGTGCCGTGCTGCTGCTCGCCGCGGCGATCTGGGTGGCGCCCTCGTGCGTCCATCCCGCCGCCGACCACAACGGCCTGTCGACGGGGTGCCCGCGCCGCCCGGCGGACACCGCCGCGTGGGCCGAGCCGCTCGAGAAGCCGGTCACCTATCCGTCTCCCGGGCACGGCCCGTCCGACGTCTCCGGCTCCGGCACCGGCTCCGGAGGCGACGACTGTGTCACGGGCCCCCGGGGCGTGGTCCAGGCTCTGGTGCCCACGCCCGTACCCCCGCTCTTCCTCGCCGAGGTTCCGCCGCCCGGCGGCCACCGGAATCCGGACTCCGTCCGGGCGCCGCCCGACCGCCCCGTCCGTGCCCTCGGCCTCCATCAGCTCCAAGTGCTTCGGACCTAGGCCGGCGCCGGTAACCGCGATGTACCGCTCCACCCATCCAGCGTGCGCACTGCGCGAACTGTGAGCACTCCGAGGACAAGGACAGCCATGGGCTCCAAGGGATCGAAGACGAAGGGCACCGCGGCCGACCGCCGCGCGAAGATAGAGGAACTGCGCCGCGCGGAGAAGGCTCGCGAGCGCAGGTTCCGGGCCATCACCATCACCTCCGTCGCGGTGATCGTCGCCGGGCTCGCCGTCGGGGGCTACTTCCTCGTCGACGCGAGCAACAAGAAGGACGAGAAGGAGGCCAAGGTCACCTCCGCGGTCGTGAAGACCGGCGAGTTCAAGGGCATGAAGACCTGGAAGAACCTGGGCCGGACGCATGTCCAGGGCACGGTGAAGTACGCGATGTCGCCGCCGGTCGGCGGAAACCACAACCAGGTCTGGCAGAACTGCAACGGCGACGTCTACACCAAGCCGCTGGCGAAGGAGAACGCGGTGCACGCGCTGGAGCACGGCGCGGTGTGGGTGACGTACACCGACAAGGCGTCGAAGGAGGACATCGCCACCCTCTCGGAGCGGGTGAAGAAGACCCCCTACTCGATGATCAGCCCCTACCAGGAGCAGGACGCGCCCATCGTCCTCAACGCCTGGGGCAACCAGCTGGACATCCGACACGCGTCGGACCCGCGGGTGGCCGCCTTCTTCAAGAAGTTCGTCCAGGGCAAGCAGACGCCCGAGCCCGGCGCCTACTGCACCAACGGAAAGACCTCGTGAGCGACGGGACCGCCATCGGCCGCGCCGCACGCCAGCCGCTGGTGGCGGGGATCGCCGCCGCCCTCGCGCTGCTGACGCTGGTGGCGGTGGCCGTGCTGTGGCTGACGAGCGACCGCTCGGAGGGCACGACCGACACGGGTACGCCGAAGGACACCTCCGCCGAGGCCGGTTTCGCCCGCGACATGTCCGTCCACCACCAGCAGGCGGTGGAGATGTCGTTCATCGTGCGCGACCGCACCGGCGACGACGAGGTGCGGCGGCTGGCGTTCGACATCGCCAGCACGCAGGCCACCCAGAGCGGCATGCTGCAGGGCTGGCTGGACATGTGGGGGCTGGGCAAGACGTCCGAGGACCCGCCCATGACGTGGATGAAGAACGGCATGGACGGTATGGAGGGCATGGACCACGGCTCGATGAAGGGCACGGACGGCGGCGGCGCGTACAAGCCGCACGACGGCTCGCTCATGCCGGGCATGGCCACCAACACCCAGCTCGACGAGTTGCGCAAGGCCAAGGGCAAGGCGGCCGAGGTGCTCTACCTGAAGCTGATGACCGCCCATCACAAGGGCGGCGTCGAGATGGCGAAGGGCGCGGTCGAACTGGTCAAGGACCCGACCGAGAAGCATCTGGCCACGACCATGGTCCAGGGCCAGCAGTCGGAGATCCAGCTGATGGCCGACATGCTCAAGGCACGCGGCGCGTCCTCCTGACGCCCCGCCGATGGCGCCCCCGCCCCGGGGGCGCCATCACCCCTCGCGATCCCCCTTGTGTACGAACACCCCGGAGCGGGCCGCCTGATACGTCGTCTCGACGGTGGTGTGCACCAGCCGCTCGTCGATGGACCCGCGCAGAATGAGCACTCGGTAGTAGAGGGGCGCCGCCAGCGCGGCGATGACCTCCCGCGGATCGGTGTCCTCGGGGATCTCCCCCCGCTCGACCGCCTGCCGCGCGATCAGGGTCACCTCCTCGATCCGCCGCACGAACGCGGCGCGGACGATCTCCTCGACCCGGGGATCGTGCGCGGCGGCCGCGAGCAGCCCCTGGAGTACGTTGCGGTTGCGCAGCGCGTTGTTGAAGTCCGCGATGGCCTGCGTGAGTTGCGTCAGGTCCCGCCGGAAGTCACCGGTGTCCGGGGTCGGCAGCGTCGAGCCGCGCTCGGCCAGCAGCTCGACGACGACGCCCTCCACCGTGCGCCAGCGCCGCCGGATGGTCGACACATGCACCCCCGACCGCCGGGCGAGCCGGTCCAGGGTGAGCGCGGCGAACGAATCGCGGTCGAGCTCCTCGTAAGCGGCCGCCAACACGGCGGCACGAGTCCGGGCCGTACGCCCCCCGGGGCGAGCCGACCCATGCGGTGGTCGCTCTGTCATGACGCGCCGACTGTACGGCCCCTCCACCCTCGTGAGCACCAGATCTTCACGACATCCGGGCGCCCTACGCCGGGTAACCCATTGCACGGCGTACACGCCCCTCGCTATTGTGACACCCGTTACCTAATGCGCGCGACAGCGCATTAGGCCAACGGGGCGCAGAGTTGCCGGACCTTCCTCACGAGGGGAAGGAAGGTCCAGCACGCCCCCTCTCCTTCCCACCGTGCGACGCTCCCGGCCCGATACCAGCAGGGCCCGCGCACAGGTGGACGACGCGTTGACGGCGAAGGCCCCGGACCGTAGGTGGTCCGGGGCCTTCGCCGGGCTCAGGGGCGGGTCAGTGCGTGGTGGCGGTGGCGGCCTGGTCGATCAGGTTGGTGACGGCCTGGGGGTGGGAGACGGAGACGGCGTGGGAGGCGTTGATCTCCACGGTGTGGGAGTGGGCGCGGTCGGCCATGAAGCGCTGGGCGACCGGCGGGATGTTCTTGTCCTGGGTGGCGAGCAGATACCAGGACGGGACGGTCTTCCAGGCGGGCGTGGTCGCCTTCTCCTCCAGGGCCGAGGCGGCGACCGGGCGCTGGGTGGCGGCCATCAGGTCGGTCTGCGCGGCGGGGACGTCGGCCGCGAACTGGTCGTGGAACTTCTCCGGCTTGATGTACAGGTCGGTCCCGGTGCCGCCGTCGGGCAGCGGGAAGGGGACGGAGTTGAGGGTCTCGCCGAGGGTGCTGCCGGGGTACTTGTTGGAGAGCCCCAGCGCGCTCTCGCCCTTGTCCGGGGCGAAGGCGGCTATGTAGACGAGCGCCTTGACGTCCGGGTCGCCGACGGCGGCCTCGCTGATCACGGCGCCGCCGTAGGAGTGGCCGACGAGCACGATCGGGCCCTGGACGCTCTTGAGGACGCTGTGCAGGTAGGCGGCGTCGCCGGCCAGGCCGCGCAGCGGGTTGGCGGGGCGAGGACCGGGTAACCCGCGTGCCGCAGGCGCTTGATGACGCCGTTCCAGCTGGAGGAGTCCGCGAACGCGCCGTGCACCAGCACCACCGTGGGCTTCTTCTCCGCCGGGCGGTGTGCGGCCTTGGCGGCGGTGGCCGGGGTCGTGGCCGCCAGTGACAGGGCGGCCAGCGCGGCGAGCGAGCCGGCGAGGACGGCCTGGGTGCGGATCGGGCGAAGCAGGGACGTGAGGTTCATGGCGGAACCCTCCTTTTTCTCAGGGGCGCGACGACAGCGCCTTCGTCTGCGGCCCTGGTTTGTTGTCCGGGGCGACACCGAGAAACCTAGCGACCGATTACCTCGTGCGCAAGTAACTCGTGCACAAGCTTATGGACGGCGAGCTTCTAGAGGGCGAGATAAGTGCGACAATGGCTGCTCACGCGACCGACCGACGGCCAAAGAAGAGGAGGGGACCGGTGAGCGACACCCCCACCCCGACATCCGGCGAACCCGGCCGGCCCGGCGAGCCCTCGCTGCTGCTGGACGACCAGTTCTGCTTCACGCTGTACGCCGCCTCACGCGCGGTGACCAGTGTCTACCGCCCCCTCCTCGACGAGGTCGGGCTGACCTACCCCCAGTACCTGGTCATGCTCGTGCTCTGGCAGCACCGCACCGCCCCCGTCAAGGACCTGGTCACCACCCTGCACCTGGACTACGGCACCCTCACACCGCTGATCAAGCGGCTGGAGACGCACGGTCTGCTCAAGCGGCAGCGCCGCCCCGACGACGAACGGGTGGTCGAGGTGGCGCTCACTCCCCAGGGCGCCGCACTCCGCGAGCGCATCCGCACCGTCCCGCTGGCGATCGGCGACGCCATCGGGCTCGGCGATGACGAGATCAAGACCGCGCAGGAGCTGCTGCGTCGGCTGACCACCAACGTCGAGCAGCACGCTTCCGGCAAGGGCAAGGGCGAGGACAACGGCAACGGCAACGGCAACGGCAACAGGTCGGCCGGAAGCGGACCGGCCGAATCCACCCCCTGAGTCCCGGAAGAGCCCCGCTCCCCGCTGGCAGTGACAACGCACCACCGGGGACAGGGCCGGGGTCAGCCGGCCGTCCCCCGGTGGTGCCCTACCACCGGGGGACGGGGGCGTGCGTCGACCGGTCAGTGCGGGTGGGCCGGGGTGAACCGCACCGGGAGGGCTGCCACGCCGCGCATCATCAGGGTGACCCGCCATTCGAGGTCGTCCGGGTCGACGGACAGGGTGACGTCCGGGAGGCGGTCGAGCAGGACCTCGACCGCGGCGCCGGCGATGACCTGGGCGATCTCACGGGCGGCCGGGGGGCAGCCGTGCTTGCCGTGGCTGAAGGCCATATGGGCCTGGTTGCCGCCCGCGCCGGAGTGGAAGTCCGGGCGTACGTCGGGGTCGGCGTTGGCCGCGGCGAGGCCGAGCATCAGGCAGTCGCCCTTCCTGATGCGGCGTCCGCCGAGCATGGTGTCCTCGGCGGCCCAGCGGCCGATCCAGAACGGGACCGGGGTGTCCTCCCACAGCACCTCGTTGAGCGCCTGGCCGACGCTGCGCCGGCCGCCGGAGAGGGTAATGGCGAACCGTTCGTCCGTCAGCATCAGCCGGAGGGCGTTGGCGATCAGATCGCTGGTGGGCTGCTGGACGGCGTAGACGCTGCCGAGCAGGTCGTTGACGATCTCGTCGTCGGTGAGCCCGGCCGGGTGGGCCACCAGATGGGCGGCGATGTTGACCTGGTCGGGGTCCTCCCGGACGCGCTTGATCAGCGCCTCCGTCCGGGTCTGCATATTCCGCAGCGCGAGGGGTGCGTCGTTCCCGGTGAGGTGGAGCGCATCGTCCTGGATGGCGGCGGATTCGGTGTCGTCCAGGCCGTACAGCCGGGTCACCACCCGCAGCGGGATCTGGCTGGCGTACTCGGCCACCAGATCGGCCCGGCCGCTGCCCGCGAAGGTGTCGATCAGCCGGTCGGCGACGCGCTCGCACTGCGCGCGCAGTTCGAACTGGTCCACCGCCGCCAGACCGTCCCAGATCGCCTCGGCCCGCCGCTGGTGCTCGGCGCCCTCGCTGAACAGCATGGTCGGGCGGTAGCCGACGAAGCTCATCAACTCCCAGTCGGACGGCACCAGATGCCAGGAGTGCCAGCGGCGGGAGTCGCGGGCGAACAGATGGGGATCGGTGGTGACCTTGAGCACCTCGCGGTAGCCGAGCACCGCCCAGACGGGGATCGTGCCGTCCAGCAGGACGGGCACGACCGGGCCGTGGTCCCGGCGCAGCTCCCGGTAGAGCTCCAGCGGCTCGGCCCGGAACCGCTGGTAGTCCAGCGGCACCGACCCGGCGGGCACCACCCCGTCGGGCGGCGCGGGGGCGGACCGGAAGACGGGCTCGGGCGGGTCCTCGGGCGAGTCCTCCGACAGGCCCTCCGGCGCGTCCTCCGACGGGTCCTCCGACGGGTCCTCCGACGGGTCCTCGAACGGGGACGTGGGGTCAGGGGTGGTCACGCGGGGCTCTCCCCGGCGGCGCCGTTGGCGGAAAGGGAGTAGAGGTAGCGGGCGAGCGCGACCAGTACGGCCTTGCTGGAGTCGCGCTCGCGGGCGTCACAGTCGATCATCGGCACCTCGGGCGGGAGGTCGAGGGCCTCCCGCACCTCCTCCAGCGAGTGCTGCGGCTCGGTGAAGTTGTTGCGGGCCACGATGAACGGCGTGCCGTGGTGTTCCAGCCGGTCCAGCGCGTACCAGGAGTCGGACAGCCGATTGGTGTCCACCAGGACGACCGCGCCCAGGGTCCCGGAGAAGAGCCGGTCCCACAGGAACCAGAACCGCTCCTGGCCCGGGGCGCCGAACAGATAGAGCACCATCTGCTCGTCCAGGCTGATCCGCCCGAAGTCGAAGGCCACCGTGGTGGTGGTCTTGTGCCGCACGAACGAGGCGTCGTCGATGCCGACGCCCGCCTGCGTCATCGTCTCCTCGGTGCTCAGCGGGCGGATCTCGCTGACCGACTGCACCATCGTCGTCTTGCCGACGCCGAACCCGCCCACGATCACGATCTTGAGACCGTTGCTCGCGCTCTCCGGCAGCGGAGCGTGTCCGGTGCTGCCGGGAAGTGCCATGCTGACGGTGTCGTCAGAGATTCTGGAGTGCAACGAGCACCTTCTTCAGGGTTTCGGGCCCGGGCAGCCGGCCGCCGGGCGGGCCGCATGCGGATGGCGCGCGGTGATCCGGCCGGTGTCCAGCAGATCGCACAGCAGGATCTTGACCACGCTGACGGGCAGTTCCAGATACGAGGAGATCTCCACGACCGACAGGGGGCGGCGGCACATCCGCAGGATCCGGACGTGCTCGGACTGCATCCCGGGAGTGGGGTCGCTTTCGCTGACGATCAGCGTGACCATGTCGAACCGGCTCTCGTCGGCCCGGCTGCGGCCGCCGGTGACGGTGTACAGCCGGTCCGGCCCCTCCTTGTCCAGCCGCCCTCGGATCATGCCGTCGCCCCGCCGCCGCTGTCGCCCGCGACCACCCTCGGGGCGGCTCGCAGATGGTCGCCGATCTGCTCGACCAGCTCGTTCATGTTGTGGCCGATGACGCCGACATCGGCGTCGTCATGGGCCACCACGGCGAGATGGGCGCCTTCGCCGGCCTCGACGATGAACAGAATTCCCCCGTGGAACTCCGTCATCGACTGCCGTACGCCGCCGCTGCCGTCGCCGAACTCGATGGACGCGCCATGGGCGAGGCTCTGGATGCCCGACGCGATGGCCGCCAGCTGATCGGCCTGGTCCACGGACAACCCGGAGGAGAGGCACAGTTTGAGCCCGTCCCGCGACAGCACCAGCGCGTGGCGTGACCCCGGGGTCTTCTCCAGCAGGTTCTCCAACAGCCAGTCCAAGCTGCGGTCAGTGGTGTTCATCGGCGTTCCTTCTGTCACGGCTTGTCGTTCTCGGCAGGCTCGGCGGACTCGGCGGACTCGTGGTGATCTGCGGATACCGAAGGCTCGGCGTCACACGGAGCACCGGCGGTGAAACCACCACGGGCCGCCTGGCGGAAGGCGCCGAAGCGGGCTCCGGCTTCCTCGGGTCGTGGACGGCTGGTCTTGGCCTTGGGTTCCGCCTCGGCCGCCTGGGCGGCCGCCCGGGTGGCGGCGGCCAACGTCTCGCCACGGCGCCGCTTGGGCAGTCCGTTGACGGGCCGTGAGGGCTGCGCGGCGGGCTCCGGCGCGGCGGGATCGGGCGCGGACGACGGCGAAGGGGACGGCGAGGTGGCGGGTGCGGGGGCCGTCGCGGCAGGGGCCGCGGTGGCGGTGGCCGTGGACGCGACAGCCTGGGCGGACGCCTGCCGGGGGACCCCGGAGCGCACAGAGCCCGGTGCGTCGAGGACGACCGCGTCCTGGTTGACGTGCGTGATCAGCTGCTGCGGGATCAGGACGACCACACCGGTGCCGCCCCGCGCGGACGGCCGGAAGGAGACGGTCAGCCCGTGCTTACGGGCCAGACAGCCGACGACCGCCAGACCCAGCCGGGTGCCGGACAGGCTCATCAGGTCCAGGCTCTCGGAGGAGACGGACTTCTGGGCGCGGTCCAGGGCGGCCGGGCCCATCACGAGCCCGCCGTCCTCGATGGTCACCACGACGCCCGCGTGCGTCTCCTCGACGTACACATGCACCTCCTCGGTGGGAGGCGAGAAGCTGGCGGCGTTGTCCATCAGTTCGGCGAGGGCGTGCATGACGCCCTCGGCCGCGTAACCGGCCACCGCGGCGTTGCTGGCCGAGTGGACCCGTACCCGCTGGAAGGCGCTGATCCGGCCGATCGCGCCGCGCAGCACGGACTCCATGACGATCGGTTTGGTCCAGCGGCGCCCGGAGCGGGCACCGGTCAGCACCGCGATGCTGTCCGCGATCCGGCCCGCCTGGGCGGTGGTGTGGTCCAGCTTCAGCAGATCGCCGAGGACGGTCTCGTCGTGGCGGTTCTCCATCTCCCGCAGATCGGCCAGCATGCTGGTGGCCAGCGCCTGGACACGGCCCGCGGCGTTGGCGCACGCGGCCATCGCGGAGGCGCGCATCCGCTCACCGTCGCCGATCTCGCGCAGCAACGCCCGCAGCAGGAGCTGATGGGCCCTGCTGGTGGGGCGCTCCATGCGGGTGATCACGGTGTCCACCGAGCCGCCCTCGCGCAGTCTGCGGACCGCGGACGGAATCGTTTCCTCGGCGAGCCGGGTGGCCTCGATCTCCTTGGCGGCGGCCGTGGTCTCCAGCTCCGTGACCCGCTCCTGGAGGCGGCCGATGGTCCGCGAGCGGTTTGTGGCGACCGCGAGCACCACCCCCAGCAGCACGGCGGCCACTCCGCAGAAGACGGCGACGGCGGCACGCTGGGCGGACGGCACGGCGGTGGTCACCCACAGTCCCGCTCCACCGGCGACGACGGCGGCCAGCAGGGGGACGGTCAGGGCCCCACGTGTCACCGAGGGCCCTTTGTACGGATGGCTGGATATGTGTGCTGACATCTATCAGGTCCTCATGGGCGCGTTGAGGGTTTTTGGCTGGACCACGCGGACATCAAGCCGTGGGCGCCACATGTTAGTAGAGTCACGTCGCTTTGACCGGTCCCGCTCATCACATGGAGCATGACGGTCCGTCAAGTTGGAGCGTCGAGAAGCGTCACCTTCCGGACGCATATGCCGCTGCCATCGCTCGCAAGCGTCACGGACCCGGAAGCGTCAGGGATCCGGAGACGACACGGACCCGGAGACGTCACGGACCCGGCAGCGTCAGGCCCCCGAACTTTCATGGAATCGCCAGCTCGGCCCAGATGACCTTGCCGTCCGAGGTGTAGCGGGTGCCCCAGCGCTCGGCGAACTGGGCGACCAGGAAGAGCCCCCGGCCGCCCTCGTCCGTCGTCGCCGCGTACCGCAGATGCGGGGAGGTGCTGCTGGTGTCGGATACCTCGCAGATCAGGGCCTTGTCGCGGAGCAACTGCACCCGGATCGGGCCGGTGGCGTGGCGGATGGCGTTGGTGATCAGTTCGCTGAGCACCAGCTCGGCGGTGAACGCCGCCTCGTCCAGCCCCCACTCCCCCAGCATCCGCATCACCTCGGCGCGCACCCCGGCCACGGCGGCGGGGTCGGACGGCACATCCCAGGAGGCCACCCGGTCGCCGCCCACGACCTGGGTACAGGCGGCGATCAGGGCGATGTCATCGCTCGGGTTGCTGGGCAGCAGCGCCTCCAGCACCTCGGTGCAGATCTCGTCGGGCGTGCGGCCGGGGTGGGACAGGGCGTCGCGCAGCATCTCCAGACCGGTGTCGATCTCCCGGCGGCGGTCCTCGATGAGCCCGTCGGTATAGAGGACGATATGGCTGCCCTCGGCCAGTTCCACCTCGGCGGTCTCGAACGGCAGCCCGCCCAGGCCCAGCGGCGGCCCGGCGGGCAGATCGAGGAACTCCACGGAACCGTCCGGACGCACCAGCGCGGGCGGCGGATGACCGGCCCGCGCCATCGTGCACCGCCGCGTCACCGGATCGTAGATCGCGTACAGACACGTCGCCCCCGTGATCCCCTCACTGCCGGCGCCCTCGCCCTCCGGCCCGCCGGGGCCCTCGTCCTGGTCGATCCGGGCGATCAGATCGTCGAGGTGCGACAGGATCTCATCGGGCGGCAGGTCGAGGGTGGAGAAGTTGTGCACCGCCGTCCGCAGCCGCCCCATCGTCGCCGCCGCGTGCAGACCGTGCCCGACGACATCGCCCACCACCAGCGCCACCCGCGCCCCCGGCAACGGGATGACATCGAACCAATCGCCCCCGACCCCCGACTCGGCCGGCAGATAGCGGAAGGCCACATCCAGCGCGTTCTGCTCCGGCAGGGCGCGGGGCAGCAGGCTGTGCTGCAGGGTGACCGCCATGGTGTGCTCACGGGTGTAGCGGCGGGCGTTGTCGATACAGACCGCGGCGTGCGCGGCGAGCTCCTCGGCGAGGGACACCTCCTCCTCTTCGAAGGGCTCGCGCTGCTTCATCCGCCAGAAGTTGACCACGCCCAGCAGCACCCCCCGGGCCCGCAGCGGCACGGTGACCAGGGACCGGACGCCATATTCGATGACCTTGGCGGTCTGCTCGGGGTCCTGCGCCTGCCAGCCGGTGGCCTCGGTCAGATCGTCCTCGACGACCGGCTCACCGCCGCTCAGCCCGAACGCCTGGGGCGAGGTCGGGACGAGCGAGAACACCCGGCCGACCGGGTAGAAGGGGTGGTCCTGGCCGGGCCGGATCCCGTGGACCGCCTCCCGGCGCATCTCGACACCGCCGACCGCCAGCGGCTCATCGCCGCGCGCCACGGGCTCCGCCAGGTCGACGGTGACGAAGTCGGCGAAGCGGTCCACCGCCACCTGCGCCAGCTCCTGGGCGGTCCGGGCCACATCGAGCGTGGTGCCGATCTCCACGCTCGCGTCGTAGAGCAGTTTGAGCCGCTTCTGCGCCACATCGGCACGGCCGGAGAGGGCGCGCAGTTCGGTGGAGTCGCGCAGGGTGGCGACGCTGCCGGGCGGGCCGCCGTCGCGGTCGGTCAGCCGGTTGTTGATGGCCAGCAGCCGGTCGCCGGCCACCAGCACCTCGTCGGTGACATCGCGCCCGGAGGCCAGGACGTCGGCGACATGGGGCTCCAGGCCCAGATCGTCGACCAGCCGCCCCTCCGGCCGCGGCGGCAGATCGAGCAGCCGGGACGCCTCGTCGTTGGCCAGCACCAGCCGCCCGTCGCCGCCGACGATCAGCACGCCCTCGCGCACCGAGTGCAGCACCGCGTCATGGTGCTCGTACATCCGCGTCATCTCGACCGGGTCCAGGCCGCGGGTCTGCCGCCGCAGCCGCCTGCTCACCAGGGCGGTGCCACCGGTGGCGAGGACGAGGGAGGCGGAGACGGCGCCGACGAGCAGCGGGAGCTGGCGGTTGGCGAGCCCGCTCACCTTCTTGATCGTGATCCCCGCGCCCACCGCACCGACGACCTTGTGGTGGCTGTCGAAGATGGGCACCACCGCATCCATCGCCTCGCCCAGTGTGCCGGGGCCGGTATCGACCGTGGGGTGCCCGCGCAGCGCCGGCTCGATGTTGCCGACGTAGTGCTTGCCGATCCGGTTGAGCTTGGGGTGGGTGAGCCGGATGCCCTTGTCGGTCGTCACCACGACGAAGTCGAGCCCGGACTTCTTCCTGACGGCCTCGGCCTTCGGCTGGAGCACCTTGGTCGGGTTGCGGCTGTGCAGGGCCTGGACGATGCCGGGGGAGTTGGCGAAGGCCTCGGCAACCGCGACGGACCGGCCGCGGGCCTCGTCGGTGGCGTCGTGCCGCACCTGGAGCACCAGGGCGGTGGTCGCCGCCGCGCCGAGCAGCAGCACGATGACGAGTTGGAGGACGAAGACCTGGCCGGCGACGCTGCGGACGCTCAGCCACGATCGAAAGCGCCGGCCCGCCACCTCCGGGCGCTCCCGGCGCCGACTCCGTGGGCGCCGACCGGGGATCATGCGGGCAGCCCACGATCGACCCATAAACCGGGCCATACACATACATCTACACCGGGAAATCCTGGAAGGCGAATCTCCGCTTCCATCGGCCAGGCGGCCACGATAACGCGCACGCGGTGCGCGACTTTCCGTACCGACCCGATTACGGACCGCTCTTGAGGGATGTATTCACGTGGGGCGAGGTGCCGATGGCGGGGGTCTATGCGAATCTGAGAAAAAGGGCAATTCACCCTTATCGCCGTCAATCGGTGCCAGCGCGGCACCGATTGCGCCTGACGAAGGAGCCCGACATGGCCAGTCACGCCGGTGGAGTTCAGACAGGGGTCGCCCCGGGCCACGCGCACCGGGCGGTGAGCGGATGGCTCGTCTTCGCGGCGGTCATGATGATCTTCAGTGGGCTGATGAACCTGCTCCAGGGCATCTCGGCCATCCGGACCGACCAGGTGTTCCTGGTCACCCAGAGCTATATCTTCCAGTTCGACCTCTCCGGCTGGGGATGGGTCCACTTCGGCGTCGGCATCGCCCTCCTGCTCGCCGGGTTCGCGGTGTTCACCGGTGCGATGTGGGCCCGTATCGTGGGCGTGGCGCTGGCCGGGCTCGCGCTGATCGCCAACTTCCTGTGGCTGCCGTACTACCCGGTCTGGGCCACCGTGTTGCTCATCGTCGACGCCCTCGTCATCTGGTCGCTGTGCGCCGGGCCGAGCCGCAGCGGCGCGGGAGGACGCGGCGAGGCGGGAGGACGCGGCGAGGCGGGACGTACGGCCTGAGTGAGAGCCACGGTGCCTGGCTTCCCGGCGGGGTGCGGGGCAGGCTGGAGCCATGCTGCTGGCTGATGTCGCACTGACCTCCCGCCAGGTCGCGGCCACCGCCGCCCGCTCGGAGAAGATCGCCGCGCTGGCCCGGCTGTTCCGCCGTACGGAACCGGCCGAAGCGGCCGTGGTGATCACCTACCTCGCGGGCAAACTGCCCCAGCGCCGGACCGGAGTGGGCTGGTCCACCCTGCGCCACCGGCGGGAACCCGCCGCCGAGCCGACGCTCACGGTGCTCGCTGTGGACGAGGCCCTGACCCGGGTCGCGGCGGTCTCCGGCACCGGCGCGACGGCGGCCCGCAAACGGCTGGTGGGCGAGCTGCTGGCCGCCGCGACCAAGGACGAGCAGGGCTTTCTGCTCGGGCTGATCGGCGGGGAGCTGCGGCAGGGGGCCCTGGAGGGGCTGGCCGTGGAGGGGCTCGCCGAGGCGGTGGGCGCACCCGCCGCCGAGGTGCGGCGAGCGGTGATGGTCGGCGGTTCGCTGGGCTCCGTCGCCGAGGCGCTGCTGGCGCGCGGCCCGGAGGCGCTGGCCGACTTCCGGCTGGAGGTGGGGCGGCCGGTGCTGCCGATGCTCGCGCAGAGCGCCAAGGACCTCGACGAGGCCATGGACCGGCTGGGGCCGTGCGCGGTCGAGGAGAAGCTGGACGGGATCCGGGTGCAGGTGCACCGGGACGGCGAGGACGTACGGATCTACACCCGCACCCTCGACGAGATCACCGACCGGCTGCCGGAGGTCGTCACGGCGGCGCGGGAACTGGCGGTGGACCGGGCGATCCTCGACGGTGAGGTGATCCTGCTGGACGCCGACGGGCGGCCGCGGCCGTTCCAGGAGACCTCCGCCCGGGTCGGCTCCCGGCTCGATGTGGCCGGGGCGTCGGCCGCGCTGCCGCTGTCCCCCGTCTTCTTCGATCTGCTGGTCGTGGACGACCGCGATCTCCTCGACCTCCCGACCCGCGAGCGCCATGCCGAACTGGCCCGGATCGCCCCCGGGCCCCGCCGGGTGCGGCGGCTGGTGGCCGACGACCCGGCGGATCCGGAAACCCGGCGGGCGGCACGGGAGTTCGCCGCCGACGTGCTGACCCGGGGTCATGAGGGGGTGCTGGTCAAGGCGCTGGAGGCGCCGTACGGCGCGGGCCGGCGCGGGGCGTCCTGGCTGAAGGTCAAACCGGTGCACACGCTGGATCTGGTGGTGCTGGCGGCGGAGTGGGGCCACGGCCGCCGCACCGGGAAGCTGTCCAACCTCCATCTGGGCGCGCGAGCGGCGGACGGCACGTATCTGATGCTGGGCAAGACCTTCAAGGGGCTCACCGACGCGATGCTGGAGTGGCAGACACAGGCGCTGCTGGGGATCGCGGTCAGCGACGACGGCTGGGTGGTGCGGGTGCGGCCGGAGCTGGTGGTGGAGGTGGCCTTCGACGGGTTGCAGCGCTCGACCCGCTATCCGGCGGGCGTCACGCTGCGGTTCGCGCGGGTGCTGCGCTACCGGGAGGACAAGCCGGCGGATCAGGCGGACACGGTCGAGGCGGTGCTGGCGCTGCGCGGCGAGTGACGGGCCGGAGCCGGGCGGTCCGGGGCCCTGGACCGCGAAACCCCGGACCGCCAGGCGGTCCGGGGTCGGGCGGGATCGGGAGCGATCAGGAGGGGTTCTCCGCGTGGGTCAGGGTCTCCCAGCCCAGGAAGAGGCTGTTGGTGCCCGCCGGGCGCTGCTGCTCGGTGAGCTTTTGGGTGTTGGTCATGGCGATGCCGAGGCGGGTGTGCAGTGCGTTGTAGCCGACCTCGGTGATCGGGCCGAGGCCCCGCTTGACGCTGCCGCCGCACAGCCAGGACGGCACGTCCTCGCCCAGTTCGTACTTCGACTGGAAGCCCAGCGCCTGCCGCAGCCGCTCGCCCACCTCGGGGTAGAGGTCCTGGCCCTGGATGCGGCTGGTCTCGGCGACATGCGCGATGGAAGCGATGCCGTATCCGGTGTGGGTGAAGTCGCGGCAGGTCTCCTGGGTGAGGCCGGTGACGAAGGTCGTCTGGCCCTGCCAGTACTTGACGATCTTGTCGCGGGTGTCCAGGCCGCTGCCGGGCGCGGTCTTGGGCAGGGAGCCGTCGGACTGCAGATAGATGTACGCCGGGACGCGGCCGCGGAACTTCGCGACGGCCTTGTCGTAGCTGGCCCGGTCGTCGAGGAAGACGGAGATGCCGGTCGCGGCCTCCATCATCACCAGCTCCCAGTTGCCGTTGGAGTTCGAGCCGCCGATGACCTTCGGGAGGTAGACATTCCGCAGCATGGTGGAGAAGCGGCTGATGGAGGCGTCCGACCAGCCGTCGTAGGTGTAGCGGATGATCTCGGCCGCCCGGGGCCAGGAGGATCCGGCCCAGCCGGTCTGCAGCGGGGCGTTGCTGTTGGTGTGGTCCTTGATGGTGGCGGACCAGGCGTCCATGATCTGGATCGCCTTCTCGGCGTAGCGGCTGTCGCGGGTGATGTACCAGGCCAGCGAGAGCGAGTAGGCGGCGAGCGCGTCCTGGCGCTCATCGGTGCAGCCGAGGTTGGGGTCGGAGTACGGCCCGCATTCGACGACCGCCCGCGGCTTGGGGGTGCGCGACAGCGAGGCGTACGGGCTCGACAGCATCGCGTCGTACGCGCCCTTCCAGGGCTGCGCGCCGGCGTTCACCTTGGAGCGGACGAAGTCGAGCTGGGCCTGGCTGACCAGGACGCCGGGGTGGGTGAAGGCGGCGGCGGCCTTGGGTTCGGCGGACCGCTTGGTCTGCCCGGCCGTGGCCGGACCGCTGAGGATGCCCGCGAACAGCGCGGCCAGCGCTGCGGCGAGGGCGAGATACAGGGCTCTGGTGCGCATGGGGGCGGCTCCTGACGGTGGGGTTCGTGTATATGAACGACGGATGCCGACATGAACTCCTGCGATGTTCCGGGAAGTTAGCTCATGAACACGTCAAGGTCTAGACCTGCGGGGCGTAGGAGAGAATGTGCGCCCCGCCCCGATCGAGAGGCCCAGCGTGGAGACGACAGTCGCGGAGGACCAAGGCACCGGCCCCGGCCGCCCGCCCGGCGCCCCACGCGGCGCCCGGGCCGCCGTCGTCCGCCTGCTCCGGCTCCCCGGCGGACGGGCCCGGCGGACGGCGGCCTGGTGTGCGATGGTGCCGCTGGTCCTGGTCAGCGTGGTGGTGCTGTGCCGGGCCGCGGACATCGACGGCATCACCCCCATACCGCAGCTCCTGGCCTTTCTGCCCTGGCTGCTGGTCCCGGCGGCGCTCGGGCTGCTGCTCGGCACGGCCGCCCGCTGGCCGCTGGGGTGCGGCTGGGCGCTGGCGGCAGCCGCGGCCACCGGGTGGTTCATCCAGCCGTACGACGGCGGCACCCCGCCCGAGCCGCACGGACCGGTCCTCGCCCGGCTGCGGGTGATGACCGCGAACCTCGAGTTCGGGCAGGCCAGGGACGGGCTGCTGACCGCGCTGCGCCGGGAGCGGCCGGACCTGGTCGCGGTCCAGGAGTGCGACACGGAGTGTGCCCAGGCGCTGGACTCGGCCGCCGTGCGCGCGGCCTATCCGTACCGGAGCGTCGCGCTCGGCGACAGCGCCGCCGCGGGCTCGGCGATCCTCAGCCGCCACCCGCTGACCCGTGCGGAGGGGGTGCGCGGGACGCTGCGGATGCCGGGGGCTGTCGTCCGGATCGCGGGGCAGCGGCTGCGGATGCAGGTCGCGCATCCCATGCCGCCGATGCCGGGCCAGTTGGACGTCTGGCGCACCGAGCTGGGGCGGCTGCGGGCCTATGCCGCCGGGCGGGGCGAGGAACCCACGCTGATCGCGGGCGACTTCAACGCCACCCAGGACCACGCCGTCTTCCGGGCCGTCCTGGACACCGGGCTGCGGGACAGCGCACGGGCCACCGGGATCTCCCGCACGCCGAGCTGGCCGAGCGCCACGGCCCCGGTGCTGGGGGCGCAGATCGACCATGTGCTGGCCAGCCGGGCGCTGCGGCCTCGCACGGCCCGCTTCCTGGAGCTGCCGCACACCGACCACCGCGCGCTGCTGGTGGAGCTGGACCTGTACGGGCCGCAGGGCTGACCTGCGGCTCAGCTCTCACTCGGGTCGCGGCTCAGCTCTCACTCGGGTCGCGCTCAGCTCTCACTCGGGTCGCGCTCAGCTCTCACTCGGGTCGCGCTCAGCTCTCACTCGGGTTGTAGGAGTTGGCCAGTTCGAACGGATCGGGCTCCAGGCCCGCCGTGGGCCAGCGCTGCTCGCGCTGCCAGCGCGCGTTCTCCTGTGCGAGGGCGTCCCAGAGCAGATTGAGCGGATGGGCCGCGTCATAGGACGCCCGCTCACCGCGCCGGGTGAAGGCGCCCAGCAGCACCTCCAGCCGGGGCCCGGTGTCATTGACCAGCTCGACGGCGCGCAGCCCGCGTCCGTACGCCACCCGCGGATCGCCCGCCGCGTCCGCGACCCCCTTGGTGACCAGCATGCAGCCGCGCAGCAGACCGGAGCGCAGCAACTCGAAACCGTAGTTGACCGTGTCGATCTCGGCGGCGATGCGCAGCTTGTTGCGGTAGTCGCCGCCGAACCAGGTGTGCAGCACCCCGGCCATCAGCCCACTGGCCGAGACCACCAGCGGCAGCGAGCGCAGTGCGCTGCTCGGGGCGGTGGGTCCGGGCAGCTCGGCCTCGGACAGATTGGTCAGCAGCGAAACTCCGCTGCGGCGCCACTCCATCACATCGAAGGCGGCGAGTTCATCGTCGCCCTCGGGCCGGGTCACCACGGAACCGCACACCAGGTCGACATCCTTGGCCCGCAGCTTGGCCAGCACATCCCGGGTGCGCACATGGCCGACCTTGAGCTCAATGGCGCGCTGCCGGAACTCCTCGGCCACCCGCTCCCCGGCGCCCGCCAGATAGCTGAGGGTAAATCGGGTGGTGCCCACCACCAGGGTTTTTCCCAGGCGCCGCCGCGACTCATGGATGCCGTCCAGCCACTCGCCGAGAGTTCCGCGCGCCAATTCGACCAGGGCTTCTCCGGTGCCGGTGAACAGCACGTCCTTGCCACGCCCCTGCTTGAGTATGAGGGGTTCGCCGCAAAGCTCGCGAAAGTTCCGGTTCATGGTGTCGATCTGCTTTTGCACGCTGGACTGTTCACGGCCCAGAATCCGTGCGGCGCCCAGTGCGGTACCGGCCTCATGGACCATGATCAAGGTGCGCAACTGGTCCATCGTGGTGTCCATGAGCGCGAGTGGGCTCTGCGCCCAACGGCCGCGCCGATCCGTCGTCGGTGGTCCGAGCGACCCTGGTCTCACCATGATTTCCCCCGCTTTTCAACTTCTCCCGTTTTCCTGGCTCCAGAGTTTAGTCAGCCATCCACACGGTTACCCGGGTCCGATATGAGCGAGAAGCGGACCGATGCGCGAAACGTCAGGGCCGGGAGCCACACCGTACGGATCAGCCGCCCGGAAAAGGTGCTCTTCCCCGACGACGGGATCACGAAGTGGGATCTCGTCGCGTACTACCGCTCGGTCTCCCGCCGCATCATTCCGCAGTTGCGCGGCCGCCCTTTGATGATGGAACGCCATCCGGACGGAATCGGCGGCAAGCCGCTGATGCAGAAGAACGCCCCCGACTACTTTCCGGACTGGGTGCGCCGCGCCGTACTCCCCAAAGAGGGCGGCGAGGTCACCCATGTGGTCTGCGACGACACCGCGACCCTCGTCTACCTCGCCGACCAGGCGTGCGTCACCCCGCACCGCTGGCTCTCCCGCGCCGACCGGCCCGACCACCCCGACCGGCTGGTCCTCGACCTCGATCCGCCCTCGGCGGAGGAGTCCGCGTTCGAGGAGGTGCGCTGGACGGCCCGCCGCTGCTGCGGGCTGCTCGGCGAGCTCGGGCTGCCGGGGCTGCTGATGACCACCGGCTCCCGCGGACTGCATGTAATCGTCCCGCTGGACCGCCGCGCCGACTTCGACACCGTACGGTCCTTCGCGCGCGAGGCGGCCGATCTGCTGGCCGCCCGCCACCCCGACCGGCTCACCACCGAGCCGCGCAAGGCCAACCGGCGCGGCCGGCTCTACCTGGACATCCAGCGCAACGCCTACGCCCAGACCGCCGTCGCCCCGTACACGGTGCGCGCCCGCCCCGGAGCCCCCGTCGCCACGCCCATCGACGCGGCGGAGCTGGACGACCCCGAGCTGAGGGCCGACCGCTGGACGCTGCGGACCGTCGGCGAGCGGCTCGCGGACGACCCCTGGGCCCGTACGGACACCAGGGGCCGTTCCCTGCGCGCCCCCCGCGAGCGGCTGCGGCGGCTCGCGGAGGGCGAAGGCTAGCGCTTGAGCCTCGTGGGACTCAGGAGCCTCGAGGACGTCAAGCGCCTTATGGGCCTCATGGGCCTCATGGGCCTCAGGCGCCGATGTCGCCGCCGTCGCGCCGCCAGACGCTGACCACGGACGGCCGGGTCAGCTTGCCCGGCCCGTCGGGCCAGGTGGACGCGGGCTTCTCCACGCTCGCGCCGTCGAGCTCGCCCGGGTGCTGCACGGCCACCAGCACCCGCCGCTCCTGGACGATCGGGCCGCAGGTCTCGGCGCCGTTCGGCACCGTCAGGAACTGCTTGACCTGGCCGCGGCGGCTGCCCGCCGTCGCCACGCCGAACAGCCCGTCGTGGTTGCCGAGCGCGTTGCCGTCCGTGGAGATCCACAGGTTGCCGTGCGCGTCGAAGGTGATGTTGTCCGGGCAGGAGATCGGGCTGACCTGGTCCTTGGGGAAGCCGCCGAAGTAGGTGCTCGGGTCCTCGGGGTCGCCGCAGACCAGGAACAGCCGCCAGTTGAAGCGGGTGGAGCCCGGGTTGTTCCAGCGCTCGGTCAGCTCCAGGATCTGGCCGTGCTTGTTGCCGTTGCGCGGGTTGGCCTCGTCGACGGCGGCCTTGCCCTCCTTGCCGCGGTCCGTGTTGTTGGTCAGCGCGATGTACACGCGACCGGTGCGCGGGCTCGGCTCGACGTCCTCGGGACGGTCCATCTTCGTCGCACCGGCCTTGTCGGCGGCCAGACGCGTGAAGACGTACACCTCCTCGGCGGTCATGCCCTCCACGAAGGAGCGGTCGCCGCAGGCCAGCGGTATCCACTCACCGGCGCCGTCGAACTCGCCGTCCTTGGGCAGCTTTCCGGTGCCGTCGATCTCGGCGGACGGGCTGTCGCCGGTGAACTTGGCGACGTACAGCGTGCCCTCGTCCAGCAGCGTGCGGTTGTGCTCGCGGGCGGTGCGGCTGTCGCCCTTCATCATCCGCTTGGCGGAGACGAACTTGTAGAAGTAGTCGAACTTCTCGTCGTCGCCCATGTAGAGGACCGGACGGCCGTCGGTGGTCAGCCGGGGCTCGGCGGCCTCGTGCTTGAAGCGGCCCAGCGCGGTCAGCTTGCGCGGGGTGGAGTCGGGGTCGAACGGGTCGACCTCGATCACCCAGCCGAAGCGGTGCGCCTCGTTGGGCTCCTTGGCGAGGTCGAAGCGGTCGTCGAAACGCTCCCACTTGCGCTCGGAGGCGCCGTCCTCGAAGCCGTAGCGCTTCAGGCCCGCCTTGACGGTCGGGTCGGTGACCTTGTCGGGGTTGGCGAAGTACTGGTTGAAGTTCTCCTCGCCGGAGAGCACCGTGCCCCACGGCGTGATGCCGCCACCGCAGTTGTTCAGCGTGCCGAGGATGCGCTTGCCGGACCGGTCGGCGGAGGTGCGCAGCAGCTCGCTGCCCGCCGCCGGGCCGGTGACCTCGAACGGAGTCGTCGCGGTGATACGGCGGTTGAGGTGGTGGCGGGGCACGGCGGTAAGCCGGCCCAGTCGGCGCTCCTCGGCCGTCACGACCACGGACAGTCCGTGCGCGGCCCAGCCGATCTCGGCCTGCTCGCGGGTGGGGTTCTCCGGGTCGTACCCGGAGAACATCAGCACCTCGTCGGTGTACTCATGGTTGACCACGAGGAGCTGATGGTCACGCTCGCCGGGGACGTCCAGCACGGCCATGTAGTCGTTGTTGTAACCGAACTGGCCCGCCTGGGCCTTGGCGCTCTGCTCGGCCGGGTCGAACGCGGGCGCACCGCGCAGAATCGGGTCACCCCAGCGGAGCACCACGTTCTGGTCGTGGCCCTCGGCGACGACCACGGTGTCCTCGGCGTTGGGGGCCACCGGCGAGAAGCGGAGGCCGCGGGCGGCCTTGTTCTTCGCCGCGGCGGCGGAACCGGCGGTGGCGGCGTCGGCCGACGCGGCGGACGCCTGCGGCGCCCGCTCGATCGCCACGGCTCCGGTCGTGGCCGCCACAGTCATCACCGCACCGGCCCGCAGAAGGGAACGGCGCGAGGCGGCAGCGGCGATGACGTCGCCCACGTAGGCGTTGTCACTGGTGTTCGGCGTTTCGTGAAAGCAGGCGTCGCCACAGCGGTACCGGCACGTCAGCGCGGAACGACCGCCCGGGTGCGAGCTGATGAGCGGCAGGAGGTTGCGCACGTCTTCCCCTCCGTAAGGGTGTCACGTATGGGCTTCGCAGGGCCCCGCATGGGCAGTAGGCCGACGCGGTCCGGGCCGACATGACGTCGGGATCCTCTGGCGGCGAAGCTATGGGCGTAGAACCGCACGGTGGCGACGAACGCCTGAACCAGAGGTGAACGAAGCGCGAGCGGAATCGGCGGAAGAGGGCCGTCCAACGGCCCGCTAGCCTTTCGGCACCACGGTCATGCACCGCCATGCACCGCACTCGACACGTGAGAGGTATCTCCCATGGGCATACGGGACCTACTGCGCAAAGTTTTCGGCCGCTCCCGAACCACGGGGGTGGACGAAACTTCTGCCGCGCCGGAGGCGGAGGTTGTCCCGGACCCCCAGTCGGCCGAGGAGTCGGCACAGCCGACGGCAGAGCAGACGGCAGAGCAGACGGCAGAGCGGACGGCAGACGAGAAGGTGGAGTCCAAGGCCGAGTCGGACGCCGAGCCGAAGGCTGACGAGTCCGGCGTCGAGCCGAAGTCCGAGGTGGAGGCCGAGGCCAAGCCCCAGCCCGAGACCGAGCCTCAGCCGAAGGCTGAGCCGAAGCCTGAGCCGGCCGCGGACATGGCACCGGCCTCGGACTCCCCCGACGACGAATCCACCCACGACCCGGCCCTGTCGGCTCCGCTGAAGTCTCTCGACGAGATCCTGAAGTCCCCCGCGCCCGAGGACACGACAACCTCCGGCGACGACACACCGGCTGAGGCAGCGGCCGACGAAAAGGAAACGGCCGCCACTGAGGCGAAGACGGAGGCGGACGAGCCCGAGCCCGCCGCCGAGGACGAGGCGAAGGCCACGTCCGAGCCGGACGTGGCCGCCGAGCCGACTCCTGCGGCTGGTGACGACGCTACGTCCCCCGCCGCAGCCGAGCCGACGCCCGAACCGGCAGCCGAGACGGCGTCCCCCGCCGAGGCCGAGGCGGAGCCCGCCACCGCGCCTGAGGCTGCCGCGGACGACGCGTCGGCGGAGGCGAGTGCCGACGCCGGAGCCGAGGTGACGGCAGGCGACGAGGCCGCCGAGACCACGGCCGTGGCCGAGCCCGCGCCGGAGCCCGCCGAGCCGGTGGCGGATGCCGCCGACGCATCCTCGGTGGAGGCCGACACCACGCCCAAGGCCAAGGCTGCGGAGGACCCCGCGCCGGAGGCCGAGACTGCGGAGGAGCCCGCGCCGGAGGCCGAGACTGCGGAGGAGCCCGCCACGGCAGAGACGGCAACTGCCGCCGCGCCCGAGAGTGAGACAGCGGCAGAGGCTGACGACGAGGTCATGCCCGCGGCCCCGAGCGACGAGGTCATGCCCGCCACGGCAGAGGCCAAGCCGGAGGCCACGCCGGAAGCCGAACCGGAGGCCACGGCGGAGGCCGAGCCCGCGGCCGACAGCGAGGCCCCGGCGGCCCCGGCGGCGGAGGCAAGTGCCGAGGCCGAGCCCACGGCCGAAGCCGAGGCGGCAGCAGAGGCGGCAGCAGAGGCGGCAGCAGAGGCGGCAGCAGAGGCTGACGGCGAGGCCGCCCCCGCGGCCACGACCGATGACGAGCCCGCCGAGGCGGAGGCCGCCCCCGCGGTCGACCCCGAGCCGGTGGCGGCCGCGGCCGCCGCCCCCGCCGCCACCAAGACCGAAGCACCCGCCACCGCATCCGCCACCACCACCGCGTCCGCCATCACGCCCGCCGACCTCGCATCGCGGGCGCCCGGGCTGGTCGGGGCCTTCGCCGCCGCGGGGGAGGCCATCCAGGCGCATGGGCTGGCCGGGCAGCGGGCGGTCGTCTACCTCGTGCTGGACCGGTCCGGGTCGATGCGCGGGTACTTCAAGGACGGCACCGTGTCGCACCTCGCCGAGCAGGCGCTCGCCCTGTCCGCGCAGCTCGACGCCACCGGCACCGTGCCCGTCGTGTTCTTCTCCACCGACATCGACGGCACCGCCGATCTCGAGCTGGACCAGCACTCCGGCCGCATCGAGGAGCTGCACGGCTCGCTCGGCCACATGGGGCGGACGAACTACCACACCGCCGTCAACGCCGTCATCGAGCACTACACGGCGTCCGGCACCACCGACCCCGCGTTCGTGATCTTCCAGACGGACGGCGCGCCCACCGCCAAGACCGCCGCCGAGAAGGCGCTGTGCGAGGCGGCGGGGCTGCCGCTGTTCTGGCAGTTCCTGGCGTTCGGGGACCCGGAGGCGAAGGGGTTCGACTTCCTCCGGAAGCTGGACACCGCGCCCGCGCTCGCCGTCCCGGAGAAGCGGGCGGTCGACAACACCGGCTTCTTCCACGCCGGACTCGACCCGCGTACGGTCGCCGACGCCGAGCTGTACCGGGAGATCCTGAAGAAGTTCCCGGGCTGGCTGGCCGCCCGCACGCAGGGCTGACCAGGGGCCGCACATACCCGGCAACCCACCAGGCACCACACCGGGGGCCCACCCGCCGCGGAAAAAACGCCGCGCGGGTGGCCCCCGTCACTCGGATACGATATGGGCGGCTCAGTAGAGCTGGACGTCACTTACCGTATCGACTCGGGAGCAGCCTGCAATGGCTCGACACCTCATCACCAGCGCCCTTCCCTACATCAACGGGATCAAGCACCTGGGCAACATGGTGGGGTCCATGCTCCCGGCCGACGTCTACTCCCGCTATATGCGCCAGCGCGGCCATGAAGTCCTCTACATCTGCGCCACCGATGAGCACGGCACCCCGGCCGAGCTGGCCGCCAAGGAGGCCGGGCTGCCGGTCGACGAGTTCTGCGCCCAGCAGCACGAGGCGCAGAAGGCGATCTACGACGGCTTCGGGCTCGCCTTCGACTACTTCGGCCGCAGCTCCTCCGCGCAGAACGTGCAGATCACCCAGACGATCGCGCGCGAGCTCAAGACGAACGGCTTCATCGAGGAGCGCTCGATCCGCCAGGTGTACTCCAACGCCGACGGCCGCTTCCTCCCCGACCGCTATATCGAGGGCACCTGCCCGCACTGCGGCTACGACAAGGCCCGCGGCGACCAGTGCGAGAACTGCACCCGCGTGCTCGACCCGACCGACCTGATCGACGCCCGCTCCGCGATCAGCGGCAGCAGCGATCTGGAGGTCCGGGAGACCAAGCACCTCTTCCTCCTCCAGTCCAAGCTGGCGGAGGAAGTCGCCGCCTGGGTCGACGAGCGCGGCAAGGACTGGCCGACGCTGGCCTCCTCGATCGCCCGCAAGTGGCTGAACGAGGGGCTGCAGGACCGGGCGATCACCCGCGACCTGGACTGGGGCGTTCCGGTGCCGGCCGACACCTGGCCGGACCTGGCGGCCGAGGGCAAGGTCTTCTACGTCTGGTTCGACGCGCCGATCGAGTACATCGGTGCGACGAAGGAGTGGGCGGACGCCGCGCGAGACACGGACTCGGAGCACCGCGACTGGAAGTCGTGGTGGTACGACGTGGACGAGACCGTCCGCTACACCGAGTTCATGGCCAAGGACAACGTCCCGTTCCACACGGTGATGTTCCCGGCCACCCTCCTCGGCACCCGGGACGCCTGGAAGAAGGTCGACTACGTCAAGGCGTTCAACTGGCTGACGTACTACGGCGGGAAGTTCTCCACCTCCCAGAAGCGCGGGGTGTTCACCGACGCCGCGCTCGAGGTGCTGCCCGCCGACTACTGGCGCTACTTCCTGATGGCGAACGCCCCGGAGTCCGACGACACCTCCTTCACCTGGGAGCACTTCACCGCCACCGTCAACAAGGACCTGGCCGACACCCTCGGCAACTTCGTCAACCGCGTGCTGTCCTTCTCCCGTAAGCGGTTCGGCGACGAGGTCCCGGCCGGGAGTGCGGCCGGTGAGGCGGAGGAGCGCCTGGGCGAGGAGATCGCGCGGCTGCTGGCGGAGTACGAGGAGCACATGGACGCGCTCCAGTTCCGCAAGGCCGCGGCGGCGCTGCGCGCCCTGTGGAGCGCGGGCAACTCCTACCTGGAGGAGAAGGCCCCCTGGCTGGAGATCAAGACCGACCAGGAGGCCGCGGCCCTCACCCTGCGTACGGCGATGAACCTCATCCACCTCTACGCGATCGTCTCCGAGCCCTTCATCCCGGCCTCGGCGCGGGCCATGCGGTCGGCGTTCGCGCTGAGCGAGGACACCGCGGTCTGGGTCGGCCAGGAGGAGGCGAAGGCGCTGGCGTCGGTTCCGGCGGGCACGGCCTTCACCGTTCCCCCGGTGCTCTTCGCGAAGATCACCGAGGAGGACCTGGAGTCCTTCCGGGAGCGCTTCGGCGGCGCGGAGCAGAACGGCAACGGCAACGGCGCCGCGTAGCGGTCGGCGAGCGGCGCCGCGTAGCCGCTCATGCGCGTGTTGATCGCGCGGCAACCGTTCGTTTAGTCCCCTCGATGACCCTGTGGAGTCCATAACCACCGGGGAGTCGAGGAAGCAGTGCCGGACGCACGTGTCACGGTGACGGTCCACGGCCCCGACCCGCTCAGCCGGGCCGGGGTCGTGCGTCATCTGCAGCATCAGCCCAGCGTCGAGCTGGTCGACCGGCCATACCCGCCCGGCGACGAACCCCGCGGCGCCGTCGCCGTCATGCTCGCCGAGCGCCTCGACGACCGCGCCGGGGCGGAGCTGCGCCGCCTGGTGCGGGGCGGCCGGCAGCGGGTGGTGCTGATCGCGGGCGAGCTCCGTGAGACGGAGCTGATGGCGGTGATGGAGTACGGCGTACAAGCCGTCTTATGGCAGCACCGCACCACGCCGAAGCGGCTGTTGCGCGCCGTGCACCGGGCCGCCCGCGCGGACCGTGGCACACCGTGCGGCGTGGACCGGAGGCTTTGACCCGAGGACCGCACCTGGCCCAGGGCTTCACCTCACCTCGGGGCATCACCTCGTCCCAGGGTTTCAGAGGTCCGTGCCCTCGTGGGTCGCGTCGGGGTCGACCCCCAGAGTGAGGCTTCCGGTGACGCCCTTCTCGATCTTTCCCTTGCGGTACTTCAGATTCAGCAGACCGCCCTGCGCGCCATTGCCGGGGTAGATCCCGTCCTCGTCGAGGGTGGTGCGCTCGGTGGTGCTGGTGTTGTACGGGGCCACCTCGGCCGACGCGAGCACCGCCTCCTCGGCGAAGAAGAGCTGACCGGTGTGGCAGGTGTGGCCGCCCTCATAACCGGCGTCCGTGAGCTTGCCGCCGACGTGCACCTTGGTGTGGATGTGCACACAGCGGCCCCGGTACCAGCCGGGGAAGACCGTGGTGAACTCGACGAAGCCGTGCCGGTCGGTCAGCTGGGTGCCGCGCAGATACCGCTTGTCGTCGGTCGGCTCCTGGTGGCCGCCGCCGGGCGGGCCACCGGTCGGAGCGCCCGTCGGGGCGTCGGTGGGCGGCGTCCCGCCCGTCGGGGCGTCGGTGGGCGGGGTGCCGGTGGGCGGGGTGCCGCCCCCGCCGCTGCTCGAGCTCTCATAGCCCGAGTAGAGCCCCAGCGCGTCGCAGTGCCAGAGGTCGACGGCCGCCTTCGCCACGGGTTGGCAGCTGTCGGAGTCGATCACCTTGAGGCGGAGGGTCATCGGAATGCCCTCCTTGTTCTCGGTGATGTCCTTTCTGATCTTGTCCGCGTCGATGTAGTACGGCCCCTCGGTCGTCTCCGAGGTGAGCCGGTAACAGACCTCCCCGGACGGGGAGGAGGCGGAGGCCGAGGGGGTGGCGGAGGCCGCGGAGGTCTCGCCCGCCGAGGCGGTGGTGGCGATGGCCGTTCCCAGGCCCGCCGCCGCGACAGCCGCGCCGCCCGCCACCACGACCCGCCGCCTCGTCAGGTCCCGCTGGGGATCGAGGTCGTTGCTCTGCTGTTCGGTCATGGCCCGGGACAGTAGGGAGGCAACCTGGCAGCCCCATGGGTGCCGGCTGTGAATGGCTGTGCGAAGCGCGTCATTCGGCCATCCGCAGACGCGGGGCGGGGGCGCGCCGTTCGGCACGCCCCCGCCCTGTGGCTCTCGTCCGGCCCGTCTACTCGGCGGGCTTCTCAGCCTTCTCGTCCGCCTTCTCTGCCTTCTCGGGGGTCTCGGCCTTCTTCACCTGCGGCGGCTTGCGCACCGACAGGTGCAGCTCCCGCAGCCGGGCCTCGTCCACCTCGCTGGGCGCGCCCATCAGCAGGTCCTGCGCGTTGCCGTTGAGCGGGAAGGCGATGGTCTCGCGGATGTTGGGCTCATCGGCCAGCAGCATCACGATGCGGTCGACGCCGGGGGCGATACCGCCGTGCGGCGGGGCGCCGAAGTGGAACGCGCGCAGCATGCCGCCGAACTCGCGCTCGACTTCTTCCCGGTCGTAGCCCGCGATCGCGAACGCCTTGTACATGACGTCCGGCTCATGGTTCCGGATGGCGCCGGAGGACAGCTCCACGCCGTTGCAGACGATGTCGTACTGCCAGGCCAGGATGGACAGCGGGTCCTTGGTCTCCAGGGCCTCCAGGCCGCCCTGCGGCATGGAGAACGGGTTGTGGGAGAACTCGATCTGCCCGGTGTCCTCGTTCCGCTCGAACATGGGGAAGTCCACGATCCAGCAGAAGCGGAAGACGCCGTCCTCGAAGTGGCCGGTCCGCTTGGCGGCCTCGACCCGCACCGCGCCCATGATCTTGGAGACCTCGTCGAACTCACCCGCGCCGAAGAAGATCGACGTGCCGGGCTTGCCCTGGACCTCGGTGATCAGCTTCTCGACGTCCTCGTCGGTGAGGAACTTCGCGATCGGCCCGGTCAGCTTGGAGTCCTCGCCGATCCGGACCCAGGCCAGCCCCTTGGCGCCCTGCAGAGAGGCGAACTCGCCGAGCTGGTCGAAGAACTTCCGCGGCTGGTCGGCGGTGTCCGGCACGGCCAGCGCGCGTACATGCTTGTCCGCGAACGCCTTGAAGCCGGAGCCCTCGAAGATGTGGCTGACGTCCCGCAGCTCCAGCTGGGCCCGCAGATCCGGCTTGTCGGAGCCGTACTTCAGCATGGCCTCGCGGAACGGGATCCGCGGGAAGGGCGAGGTGACGTGGCGGCCGCCGCCGAACTCCTCGAAGAGCTCGGTCATGACCTTCTCGATGACGCCGAAGACGTCCTCCTGCTCGACGAAGCTCATCTCGACGTCGAGCTGGTAGAACTCGCCCGGCGAGCGGTCGGCGCGGGCGTCCTCGTCGCGGAAGCAGGGCGCGATCTGGAAGTAGCGGTCGAAGCCCGCGATCATCAAAAGCTGCTTGAACTGCTGCGGGGCCTGCGGCAGCGCGTAGAACTTGCCCGCGTGCAGCCGGGAGGGGACCAGGAAGTCCCGGGCGCCCTCCGGCGAGGTGGCGGACAGGATCGGAGTCGCCAGCTCGTTGAACCCCTGCGCGGTCATCTTCTGCCGGATGGCGGAGATGACCGCGGAGCGCAGCATGATGTTGCGGTGCATCCGCTCGCGGCGCAGGTCCAGGAAGCGGTACTCCAGGCGCCGTTCCTCGCCGACCCCGTCCTCGGGGAAGACTGTGAAGGGCAGCGGGTCGGCGGCGCCGAGCACCTCGACGTCGGCGACCTCGACCTCGATCTCACCGGTGGGCAGTTCGGGGTTGATGTTGTCCGCGCCGCGCGCGATGACCCGGCCGTCGACGCGGACGACGGTCTCCTTGCTGATCGAGCTCAGCGCCTCGTTGGCGGGGGTGTCGGGGCGCACCACCAGCTGGACCAGGCCGTAGTGGTCGCGGAGATCGATGAAGAGGATGCCGCCCAGGTTCCGTCGATTGTGGAGCCAGCCGGAGAGCCGGACGTCGGTGTCGACGTCAGCGGCGCGGAGCTGACCACAGGTGTGCGACCGGTACCGATGCATCATTCATCCAAGTCGTCTGATCGGGAGGCGTGCGTACCCTCATGAACTTCCGGCCAAGCCTACCGGCGCAGCGACCCTCACTGGTAAGCGGTTGGCAAATCCCCATAAGGTAGTGCAATGCGCACCGAGGACCTGCTGGCCGCCATAGCGACCGGCCTATGGCGTTGGGACAGTGTCTCGGGCGCTGTCAGCTATGACGCGGAGGCGGCCCGGCTGGTGGGCCTGCCCGCCGAGCCCGTCACCCTTCCCGAGGCCGCCGCCCGCGCGTGTTTCCACCCCGCGGACTGGCTGGAGGTCAAGGCGATCGTCGACCTCGCGGTGGCCGAGGGCACCCTGGCCGAGGCCCGGCTGCGCATCGTGGACGAGAAGGGCACCGTGCTGCGGACCGTGCGCACCCGGTCCCGGCCGATAGCGCGGGGCGGCAGCGAGGACGGCTACTACCTGCTCGGCACCCTCCAGGAGGTCCCCGACCCGCTGCCCGGCACCTCGGCCGCGGGCCCGCCGGTCACCGGCGACTGGCGCCGCAACCGCGAGGCGTTCCTGCTGGACGCGGGGCGGGCGCTGGCGGAGGCGATGTCCACCGCCGAGGTGCTGCGGGTCGCGGCGGGGCTGTCCATGCCGGGCTTCTCCCCGGAGGGGCTCGCGGTCTTCGGCGTCCAGGGCGAGCGGATCTCGGTGATCGGCCACCACGGGCCGCGGGCGGGGGCCGATCACCCTTTTCACGACATCGCGCTGGGCACGGACTATCCGGCGGCCGAGGTGGTCCGCACCGGCCGGGCCGTCTATCTGCCCACGCCGGAGGAGTACCGCGGCCGATTTCCGGCCGCCTGGTCGCTCGGCCGGCCCCGTAAGCGCCGGTCCTGGGCGTTTCTGCCGCTGATCGTCGCGGGCCGCACCATCGGCGCGTGGATGGCCGGATTCGCCCATCCGGTGTCGTTCTCGCCCGATGAGCGCTCGGTGCTGACCACGATCGCGCGGATGCTGGCCCAGGCGCTGTCCCGCACCGCGCTCCAGGAGACCGAGCGGGAGCTGGCGGACGGGCTGCAGCGCTCGATGCTGCCCGCCAGCAAGCCCGATATCCCGGGGCTGACGGTGGCCGCGCGCTATGTGCCGACCGGCGGCGGACTGCAGGTCGGCGGCGACTGGTACGACGTGATCGGGCTGCCCTCGGGCCGTACCGCGCTGGTGATCGGCGATGTGCAGGGCCACGATGTGCACGCCGCCGGGATCATGGGGCAGCTGAGGATCGCGGTCCGGGCGTACGCCTCCGAGGGGCACCACCCCGACGCGGTGCTCTCCCGCGCCTCCCGCTTCCTCGCCGGGCTGTCGGCGCTGGACGGTCCTGACGGCCCGGACGGCCGGTACGACCCGAGGTTCGCGACCTGCCTCTATATGGAGGTGGACCCGGTCGCCGGCACCCTGGACATCGCCCGCGCGGGCCACCCCGACCCGGCGGTCCGGCTCGCCGACGGCACGATGATGGTCCGGCCCACGGCGGGCGGGCTGCCGCTGGGCATCGATCCGGACACCGACTATCCGACCACCCGGGTGGTGCTGGAGCCCGGCGAGACGCTGCTGATGTGCACCGACGGGCTGATCGAGACCGGCGGGCACGATCTGGAGACCGGCTGGGACCGGATCCGTAAGGTCTTCGAGCGGCCCGCCACCCTCACGGACGACCCCGGCGCCCTCCCCTCCCACGGCCTCGACTCCGACGACCTCGAAGCCCTCGCCGACTCCCTGGTGCAGGCCGTGCACGGGCCGCCCTCCCACCACACCACCGGCCCGCTCGCGGACCGGCGCGAGGACGACATAGCCCTGCTGCTGATCCGCCGGGAGGCGGAGGTGTGCCTGGTCGGGCCCGGTTCGGCGCCGGTGCGGCGGACCGCGGTCACGGTCGCCCAGGCCGAGCCGGAGCGCATAGCGGGCACCCGGCAGCAGCTGCGCGACATGCTGCACGACTGGGCCGACCCGGACCAGGTGGAGTCGGCGGTGCTGATGCTCTCCGAGATGGTCACCAACGTCCTGGTGCACACCGACGGGGACGCCCTGCTGGTGGCCGAGGTCAGCGGGCGGCACGGGTCCCGGCGGCTGCGGCTGGACGTCGCCGACAGCAGCGATGAGCTGCCGCACCGCCGGCGGCCCGGCGAGCTGGCCTCGTCGGGGCGCGGCCTGCTGCTGCTGGAGCTGCTCGCCGACAACTGGGGGGTGGATCCGCGCGGCGACGGCAAATGCATCTGGTACGAGCTGTACGAGGCGAGCCCGAACGAGCAGCCCGACCCGGCGGCGGACGGGTCGGCCCCCGCGCGTGATCAGCTCGCGCCGGCCGGGATGGTGCCGAGGCGGCCGGGATGGTGCCGAGGCGGCCGGGCCGTTCAGCGGAAGAGCCGGGAACCAAGCGGATGTTGTTCGTCGAAACCGGGAAGTACCAGAAAAGTCGCACTGGCGGTCGTGGTCGTGTATTCCAACAGGGCGTCGGAATTGTCCATGCTGGTGAGGGTGCTGGTGAAGGTCCGTATGTCGTTCTGGAAGCTCATGAAGAGCAGGCCGGGGGCGGGTCCGTCGGTGCTGTAGGAGCGACGGAGCATGAGGCCGACGCCGACCGCGGTGGCATGCGCTCTGCGGGCATGGGCGTCCGCCGGGACGAGGTAGCGTCCGTCCGGCGTTTTGGCGCCGAGGTCCGGGCCCGAGGCGATGGTGCCACCGGAGAGGGGCACGCCAGTGGCTCGGTGGCGGCCGAAGACCGCTTCCTGTTCGGCGACGGACAGCTTGGCGAACCGCGGCAGATCGAGTTCCATGCGTCGTAGTACGGCAAGGGTGCCGTCGGCGACCGGAGCCGGCCCGGACAACCACAGGTCGCGTTCCTGTTCGGCCCTCGTGTGGGGGCCCACGATGCCGTCGACGAAGCCGAAGAGGTTTCGTGGCGCGGCACGGCCCCGATCCACCGGCACGTTCGCACCACGGACCCCGGACTGCCGCCAGCGTTCCTGTATCCGGTCACCGGCCCGCTCCACAAGCGCGGCAGCCACGACCGGTACCACCAAGGCGTCGCCGGCGCAGATCTGTATCAGCAGGTCGCCACCGCGTGCCCGGGAGGCGATCTGTTCGCGGGAGAACCGCGGGAGGTCCTTCGCACCGGGCAGGGCGGGATCGACCATGCGCACCAGCCGGGGGCCCACCCCGATCGTCACGGTCAGATCGCCCGGCTCCAGGCCCATCAGCCGTGCGTCGGTCCCCGCCGTGAGCGTGCGGATGGCCTCACCGAGTTCGGCCAGCAACGGACGGACGGGCACGGCGTCAACGAGGTCGGCCACCACGGCCAGCAGGTTCCGCTGGGCTGGTTGTGGAAGCGTGATGCCCGCCTGGTACCGGCCCGTTGGTGACACCGTCGGGGTCGGCGCAGGGGCATCGGACCGGTCCGGCGGGGTGGAACGCGATTGGCAGCCGGCGGAGAGGCCGACGGCGGTCACAGTGCCGGTGGCACCGAGGAACGCGCGGCGTGACGGGCGGGAGTCGGCTTGGCACACGGTGTGAACTGTGCCATATCCGTATCGGCTCCTGCGACCCCGTCGGCGCCCGTGCCAGGATGAGGCCATGCCTCGTCTCCGTCTTCGCGTGATGGCCGCGTTACTCGGCACACTGGCACCCGTAATGGTCGGCTGCGGCGCGGACGATGACGGATCGGATCACGGCCGGCGACCGTCCGGTGCGCATGTGACGATCAACGTGCCGGCCGACGCCCCGACGATCTCGGCCGCGGTGTCTCTGGCTCGGCCCGGCGATCTTGTGCTGGTCGCGCCGGGCAAGTACCACGAGTCGGTGAAGATATCGACGGCTCGCATCACTCTCCGCGGCGCTTCTCGGGACAAGGTCGTCATCGACGGGCGGTTGCGGCAGCCGAACGGCATCGTCGTCGCCGCTCCCGGGGTGGCCGTGGAGAACCTGACCGTGGAGAACAACACACAGAACGGGGTCCTGGTCACCGGCTCGGCGAAGGCGGCAGCCGGAATGCCGGGGCAATCCGGCGGCTACGACACCGGCGATGAGCCCGTCACCTTCCTGAAATCGTTCTTGGTCTCCCACGTGACCGCGACCCGCAACGGGCTGTACGGCATCTACGCGTTCTCCGCGCAAAACGGTGTCATCGAGCACTCGTACACCTCGGGCTCGGCCGACTCGGGGATCTATGTCGGACAGTGCAAGCCCTGTCGCATCGTGGTGCGGGACAACATCGCCGAACTCAACGCGGTCGGTTACGAAGGCACCAACGCCAGTGGCGACATGTACGTGGTCGGCAACCGCCTTGTCGGTAACCGGGTCGGGCTCACCACCAACTCCGACCACCAGGAGAAGTTGCTCCCGCAGCGGGATGCCGTCATCGCGGGCAACCTGATCGCGGCCAACCAGCAGGCGGCCACCCCCGAACAGGCCGACGGCGGATGGGGCATCGGCATCGGCGTCGACGGCGGCACCGACAACCAGTTCATCCGCAACCGAGTCGCCGGCAACACCAACGCCGGGCTGGTGATCACCGCAACCGCTGACATACCGCCGAACGGCAACCGGATCCTGGACAACACCTTCGCCGCCAACAGCGTTGACGTCGGCTGGACGTTCCCCACCGCCACGAAGGGACGGGGCAACTGCCTGCGCGGCAATGAGCTGCGAACGACGGTGCCCGCCCGGCTCGCGACAACCGCGTCCTGCCCGCGTCCCGCCCGGTCGTCCTCGCCGTCCGGCACCTGGGCGAAGCCGACGGCACCTGGCGGTATCCCGTTCACCGACGTGGCGGCGCCCAAGCGACAGCCGCAGTTCCCGAACGCCACGACCGCGGGCGCCACCGCCGTTCCGGCCGTTCCGGCGCTACCGGACACGGCGGGCTTCCGGCTGCCGTCGGCGTCACTGCTCGCCGCGGGCGCGCGGGTGGGGACGGACTGAGCGGCGGCTACCGCGTCGGGGTGACTCCCGGTACCGGCCGGACCGGAACGTACTTCTGGGTGTCGAAATCGATGACCACCGGCTCCGATGCGGACGCCACGCCGACTCGAACCCGGTACATGGTGCCGTCCGAGCCGATCCAGTAGCGCACGGCACCGGCTGCCCCCGTCGGACCGGACGTGGCACGGGCGCTCGGCCCGGTCATGATGTCCACCTGATGGCCGTCCAACCGGTCCTGCCCCACCCAGGCGGCACCGTTCTGCGGCAGCAGTTCGGCGTTGTCCGGCCGGTCGCTGCCGAGCTTCAGCGCGATGGCCAGCGAACTGTCCAGCGAACTGCCGTACCTCTGCAGCGGACGGCTGTACCAGCCCGACTCCGGCGGCCGTGCCGGGGCCTTGGCCGGGGCCTTCCCCATCGGGTGGACGAACACGGTGGTGGCCGTCCACTGGATCAGCCCGTCGCTGGACGTATCGCGCCCGGTGCCGTGCAGCGCGCCGTAACCGACCTTGCGGCGGTAGTCGATGGATCCGGTGAAGGTCAGCCCACCAGCGGTGCCCGGCACGTCGACCGTCACGGCGCGCCCGCCCGCCTGGTAGTTGAGGAACCGGGTGACCGCCAGACGGCTCGCCTGATCCGAGGTCAACGTCTTCGGACCGGCAGGGGCGGAGCCGCTGTCGGCGATCAGGAACGTGGCCACCGCGACGGCCACCCCGCCGATCACGGCCACCACCCAGCGTGGCCGCAGCCATCGGCGTCGGCCGGCCGCGCGCCGCGAGAGAACGTGTCTGATTTTCGGACTCCGTGCACGGCGCATTGCTAACACGTTCCGCTTATTCATTCCCTACTCTCCCCCGATCTTGGCGTCCACCCGCTACAGTATCGCTGCTGGTGGGGCGGGTAGGGATCACTATTCGGACTCTTGTGCTGTTTCCGCGGGGGAAGTCGAGGACGAGTGCGACTGGCCTCGGAAAGGTACTGCCGAGTCCCCGAATTCGCTCCATCCGCCTGGACGACCAAGAACGACCGGGCCCACCGAAACAGCGGTGGGCCCTTTTCATGGCCGATGTGTCACCCGGGACCGAAAAGCGCATGCACGGCCGGCAACGGGTGGTCGGTTCACATCACGAGGGGAGAGTGATGGCTGTGCGAAGAGTGTGTAGAAGGTTACGCCGGACAGCCGGAAAGCGTACGGGGCCACTGGCACGAGTGGGCCTCTGCACTTTCCTACTGTTGGGCAGTGCCATGGGCGCGACGGCCGGGACGGCCACCGCTTCGACTGGCGACGGAACCCTGACGGTTCAGGTACTGCGGGATTTCTTCGGCACCGGCGTGATCAACGCCGCCATGGATGTGCCGCAGCGCGGCATGAAGGTCGCGGTATCGGACCCCGACGGCCATCGGGTCACCGGCACCACGGATGCCACTGGCAAGGTGGTGGTCTCGAAGTCGACCGAGTTGACCGGCGGCCAGTACCGCGTCGACGTCACCATCCCAACGCCGTACAACAAGCACCTTCAGGCCGCGCCGGCCTCGACGAAAGAAAACCACTTCGACAGCTTCACGACATTCGTGGACGTGTCGGACGGCAAGGACGACTCGGTTATTACCGGGGTGTGGAATCCGGCCGACTACGCGCTGCCGGACTCGCGGTATTTCGTACCGATCCAGAACACTGCCGACGGGAAGGACACCCGGGCACTGGTGGCGTTCGGGACGGACAAACGCGGTACGTGTCCTGGCGACACGGCGTGCCCGACCACGCTCAACACGCAGGACCAGGTGGGCACGACGTTCGCGTTGGCCTACGACAAGTACCAGAAGCGGATCTTCCAGGGCGCGTTCGCCCGGCGGTACACCCCGTACGGGCCGGACGGCGGTGACGCGATCTACACCACGCCGACCGACGGCGGGAGCGCGCCGACCCTGTTCGCGAAGGTGCCGGGCGCCGCGGAGACGCCGCACGACACCTCCAACATGATCAAGGACGCCGGGTTCACCAACGCGCCGGGCAAGGAGAGCATCGGCGGCCTGGCCCTGTCGGAGGACGGTTCGACGCTGTACGCGGTGAACCTGCTGACCCGGCGCCTGGTCAGCTTCGACGCGACCGGAGCCACCGCGTCCGCGCCGAAGGCGACGGTGCGCATCCCGGACCCGGGCTGCGCGAGCCCCGGCGACTGGCGGCCGTTCGGTCTTCAGGTCCACGACAACAAGCTCTACGTCGGTGGCGTGTGCAGCGCGGAGAGCACACAGCAGCGCGAAGACCTGAAAGCCGTCGTCTACACCTACGACGGCGAGCAGTTCGACACCGTGCTGACCCAGCCGCTCACCGCCAAGCGCGGCTCCGTCTTCGGCTCCGACGCCGTCGTCCAGGCCACCCACTGGAACCCGTGGAACACCTCCCTGGCCACGTGGGACGAGCGGAAGGTGGGCAACGTCCTCATCGATCCGCAGCCGGAGCTCGCCTCCCTCGCCTTCACCCGCGACGGTTCGATGATCCTCGGTTTCCGCGACCGGTTCATGGACGTCGTGAGCTGGGGTGGACTGGACCCGAGGCCGGACAACGACGACCCCGAAAACGGCATGGCCGGCGGCGACATCAACATGGCCTGTGCCACTCCCACGGGTGGATACGCGTGGGAAGGCACCGGAAGCTGTCCCAACCACGCCACCCCCGCCACCAATGGCGGCCAGGCCAACGATGTCGTCGAGTACTTCCCGGGCGACTTCTTCCGCGGCGCGCACCTGGAGACCGCGCTGGGGTCGGTGGCCTACATTCCGCAGCAGCAGTGGGCCGTCAGCACGGAATTCGACCCGACCGTCAACGTCGCGACCTCCGGGACCGGTTACCACAATGTCACGACCGGTCAGGGCCCGGGCAACGCTCCGGCCGCCAACGCGTACCAGTTCGTCAGTCAGGAACAGAGCGGGTTCGGCAAGGCCGGTGGGCTCGGCGATATCGCCTATGAGGCGGCGAACGCGCCGATCCAGATCGGCAACCGGGTGTGGTTCGACGGCGACCACAACGGCATCCAGGACCCCGAGGGTCGCAACGAGGTGCCGCTGCCGGACGCCACGGTCAACCTGCTGGACTCGGACGGCAAGCAGGTCGCCACGACCAAGACCGACGCCGCCGGCGAGTACTACTTCGGTGGAGTCGGCGCCGCCTACGCACTCAAGCCGGGCGCCAAGTACACGGTGCGGTTCGATGTGTGTACCGCGGACACCAGCGAGGTACCGACCCAGCCGGCGGCCACCAAGCTGCGGTTCACACTCCCGCGGGCCGGTGACAACCGGGCACACGACTCCAATGTGACCCCGCCGAAGACCGGGCGGCTGTGCGACGGAAAGGCACCTGTCACAGCTCCGGACAAGCCGGGAGAGGTCGACCACACGATCGACGCCGGCGTGTACATCCCCAAGAAGACACCGCCGACTCCCACGCCGACGCCCACTCCGTCGTCGTCCGAGCCGCCCACGTCTGAGCCGCCCAACAACCCGGGCCCCCAGTCCGGCGGAGGCTCGGGGACTGGTGGAGGCTCGGGGACTGGTGGAGGCTCGGGGACTGGTGGAGGCGGCGGTTCGCTGGCCAACACCGGTACGTCCGGCCTTCTGACGATCATCTCCCTCAGTGCCCTGCTGGCCGGTACGGGCGCGGCATTCGCATTCGTGACCCGGAAGCGTCGCGCCAGGCAACACTGAGACAGCACGGAAAGCCGCGCGGCGACCGCCGAATAAGCGCGGACGAGCCCCGTCCATATCCGGACGGGGCTCGTTCGCGTGTGGTCCCGGCGAGCCTTACAGGCCGCCCTCGGACATCCCGTGCACGGCCGGGATCGTGCCCAGCCGCCCCTTCTGGAAGTCCTCGAACGCCTGCTGGAGCTCCTTGCGGGTGTTCATGACGAACGGGCCGTAGTGGGCCATCGGCTCGCGGATGGGCTGTCCGCCCAGGAGGACGACTTCGAGCTCCGGAGTGTGGGAGTCCTGCTTCTCGTCCGCGCGGACGGTCAGTGCGCCGCCGTCGCCGAAGACCGCCGTCTGACCCACCTGAACCGGGCGGCGCTCGGTGCCGGCGGTGCCGCGGCCCGCGAGGACGTACGCGAGGCCGTTGAAGTCCTCCCGCCACGGCAGGGTGATCTCCGCACCCGGCGCCAGGGTGGCGTGGATCATCGTGATCGGCGTGTGGGTGATACCGGGACCCTGGTGGCCGTCCAGCTCACCGGCGATGACCCGCAGCAGCGCGCCGCCGTCCGGGGTCGTCAGCAGCTGTACGTTGCCGCCGCGGATGTCCTGGTAGCGCGGCGCCATCATCTTGTCCTTGGCCGGGAGGTTCACCCACAGCTGCAGACCGTGGAAGAGCCCGCCCGACATGACCAGCGACTCCGGCGGCGCCTCTATGTGGAGCAGACCCGAGCCGGCCGTCATCCACTGGGTGTCACCGTTGGTGATCGTGCCGCCACCGCCCTGCGAGTCCTGGTGGTCGAAGATCCCGTCGATGATGTACGTGACGGTCTCGAAGCCGCGGTGGGGGTGCCAGGGGGTGCCCTTGGGCTCGCCCGGCGCGTAATCCACCTCGCCCATCTGGTCCATCATGATGAACGGGTCGAGGTGCTGGTAGTCGATGCCCGCGAAGGCCCGGCGCACCGGGAATCCCTCCCCCTCGAAACCGCTGGGGCGGTGGTGACGGCGAGCACGGGGCGCTGTCGTGCCTCGGCGGGTGCCGCGACGCGCGGCAGGGTCAGCGGGTTCTCTACGGTCACTGCGGGCATGACGGCCTCCTCGGTCGTTCACCATTCAACTTAATTGAATGCTGAACAACTCGCAAGAGGGTCTTTATTTCCACCCGAGCACCCCGCGAGGCGAACGGCGATATCCGGACCTATCCGTACATACGCCTCATGGCGAAGTCCACCATCTGCTCCACCGCCTTCGCGTCGAAGACGATCCGGTGCTCACCCTCCATGTCGAGGACGAAGCCGTAGCCGGTGGGCAGCAGGTCGATCACCTCGGCGCCGGTGATCACGAAGTACTTGGACTCCTTGCCCGCATACCGCCGCAGCTCCTTGAGCGAGGTGAACATGGGGATCACCGGCTGCTGCGTGTTGTGCAGCGCCAGGAAGCCGGGGTTGTCACCGCGCGGGCAGTAGACCTTCGAGCCCGCGAAGATCTGCTGGAAGTCCTCGGCCGACATCGAACCGGTGGTGAAGGCGCGCACCGCGTCGGCGAGCGACGGCGGCGAGGGCTCCGGGTAGAGCGGCTGCTGGCCGTAGCCCGCACCCGCCTGCGCGTGATGTGACGCATGCGGCTGCTGTTGCGGCGGAGGTGGCGGAGCGGCATAACCCTGCCCTGCGCTCGCGTTCTGGTCGTAGCCGTACATGCGAAGAAGCGTACTGAGTCACAGTTACCCGGTTGAGGGTTGCCCTTTATTACCCACGGGTAGCATCATGGCGACAGCTGATCTGATACGCGTCAACGCAGAGGTCCTGGCCTCCCGATCCCTTACGGAGCCGTCGCCATGGGGCACTACAAGTCGAATCTCCGCGACATCGAGTTCAACCTCTTCGAGGTGCTCGGGCGGGACACGGTGTACGGCACCGGACCGTTCGCGGAGATGGACGTCGAGACCGCCAAGAGCGTGCTCGCGGAGATATCCCGGCTCTCCGAGCATGAGCTGGCCGAAAGCTACACCGACTCCGACCGGAACCCGCCCGTCTTCGACCCCAAGACCCACACGGCGCCGCTTCCCGAGTCGTTCAAGAAGAGCTACCGGGCCTACATGGAGGCCGAGTGGTGGCGGCTGGGCGTCCCGGAGGAGCTGGGCGGCACGGTCTGCCCCCGCTCGCTGCTGTGGGGCTCGGCCGAGACCATCCTCGGCTCCAACACCCCGATCTGGATGTACGCCTCGGGCCCGGCCTTCGCCGGCGTGCTGCACGACGAGGGCACCGAGGAGCAGCTCAAGATCGCCCAGCTGATGGTGGACAGGCAGTGGGGCTCCACCATGGTGCTGACCGAGCCGGACGCCGGCTCCGACGTCGGCGCGGGCCGCACCAAGGCCGCCCAGCAGGAGGACGGCAGCTGGCACATCGAGGGTGTGAAGCGGTTCATCACCTCCGGTGAGCACGACCTCTCCGACAACATCATCCACTTCGTGCTGGCCCGGCCCGAGGGCGCGGGGCCCGGCACCAAGGGGCTGTCGCTGTTCATCGTCCCCAAGTACGACTTCGACTGGGAGACCGGTGAGCTCGGCGAGCGCAATGGCGTCTACGCCACCAATGTCGAGCACAAGATGGGTCTGCGGGTCTCCAACACCTGTGAGCTGACCTTCGGCGCCGACCACCCGGCCAAGGGCTGGCTGCTGGGCGACAAGCACGACGGCATCCGCCAGATGTTCAAGATCATCGAGTTCGCCCGGATGATGGTCGGCACGAAGGCCATGGCCACCCTCTCCACGGGCTACCTCAACGCCCTGGAGTACGCCAAGGAGCGGGTGCAGGGCCCGGACCTGGCGGCGTTCACCGACAAGACCGCCCCCCGCGTCACCATCACCCACCACCCGGATGTGCGTCGCTCGCTGATGACGCAGAAGGCGTACGCGGAGGGCCTGCGCGCACTGGTCCTCTACACCGCCTCCGTCCAGGACGAGATCCTGGTCAAGGAGGCCGCGGGCGAGGACGCCTCCGCCCTGAGCCGCCTCAACGACCTGCTGCTCCCCATCGTCAAGGGCTACGGCTCGGAGAAGGCGTACGAGCAGCTGGCGCAGTCCCTGCAGACCATCGGCGGCTCCGGCTACCTCCAGGAGTACCCGCTGGAGCAGTACATCCGGGACGCCAAGATCGACACGCTCTACGAGGGCACCACCGCCATCCAGGGCCAGGACTACTTCTTCCGCAAGATCGTCCGGGACCAGGGCCAGGCCCTGACCGTCGTCTCGGAGGAGATCAAGAAGTTCCTGGCCGAGGCCGCCGGGGGTGAGGAGCTGGAAGCCGCCCGCGACCAGCTGGCCCAGGCCGCGGTGGACCTGGAGGCGATCGTCGGCACGATGCTCACCGACCTGGCCGCCACCGAGCAGGACGTCAGCTCGATCTACAAGGTCGGCCTCAACTCCACCCGGCTGCTGCTGGCTTCCGGCGACGTGATCATCGGCTACCTGCTCCTCAGGGGCGCGGCCGTCGCCGCCGAGAAGGTGGGCACCGCCTCCACGAAGGACCGGTCCTTCTACGCGGGCAAGATCGCCGCGGCGAAGTTCTTCGCCCACGAGGTGCTGCCGGGCGTCTCGGTGCAGCGCTCGCTGGCCGAGTCGGTCGACAAGGGGCTCATGGACCTGGACGAGTCCGCGTTCTAAGAGCTCTCTTCCCTCGTCCAGGGGGCCGGCCGTCCCATCCTCCAGCGGGGCGGCCGGCCCCCTGGCCTGTGCCCGCGGGCGTCGTCACCGCTTCTCGCCGCCGTTCCCCGTCCGCTCCTCGTCGTCGGGTGGCCGCTCCCGCAGGGCCCGTTCGACCTCCTCCCGGGCCCACCGCCGGAGCTCCTCACCCTCTGCGAGGAGCTCGTCGACCGACTCGCCCCCGCCCTCCGGCGGGCGCGGGCGGGCCCTCAGCTTCTCCAGCAGATCCCGGCACGCCTCGTCCTCCGTGGCGAACCGGCTGGTGTCCCGGTCCAGGGAGCGCTCCCTCAGCCCGGTCTCCCAGCCACCGTCCGGTGCGGGGCGCAGGTAGTAGTAGGCGTCCGGCTGGACCGGGATGTCCTGCACTCCCGGGATGTCGTACAGCGCGTCCGGCACCTGCTCGTCGCGCAGGGTTGAGACGAGTTCCGTTCTGTCCACCGGTTCAGGATCCGCCCTCAGTTGAGTGCGCGCAGATTACCCGCCGCGACCAACTGGGGAATCGAAGGACCGGTCAGATACTGCAGCCCGAAGCCGGGTTGTCCGAACCAGGGCCGGATGGGACCGGCCTCGACCAGGAAGGGCTCGGTGACCTCATAGAGGTGATAGCCGTTCGGATACGCCGGGTCGATGGTGTTGAGGTTGCTGGGCGGCAGCGCGCGCTCCTCGTAGGGCGTGCCCGCCGGGGCGAGGAAGTGGCCGAAACCGCTCCCGAAGAGATCGACCTTCTGACCGGCCTTCAACCTGATCGTGGTGTGCAGCGGCGTTCCGTTGAGCAGCACCCAGCCGTCGGGGTACGGGAACCACCAGCCGCTGGTCTGCTCGTTCCAGTAGCAGTCGAGGAACGCGGAGGAGGTGGGGAAGTGGTCGAGCCGTTCATAGCCTTCGAGCATCCGCCCGATCGCGCCGTACCGGGGGAGCTGCGCGGGGCCGAGCCGCCAGTCACCCTGGTAGTAGCGCTCGCGCGGCGGGTTGGGTGCAATGCTGGTCCCCCCGATGCGGTCCCTGGTCGGACAGGGAGGGTGGCCCTTGCCCTCGCCATCCCCGCCGTTCCCCGGACGCGGGCCGGGCGAGGGCGCGGCTGCCGGCTCCGGGGCGGCCACGGGTGACAGCCCCGCGGCGAAATCCGTGACGGGCTTGGCCATGGCAGGTCCGCCTGCGCACAGCAGCAGCAGCGACCCCAGAACGACAAGCAGGTGGCGAAGAACGCGCATCCGGTATCCCCTTGAGTTACGACTCAGTGCGGCGTTGCTCGGTACACGGGGAATATCGACCGATTCTCCCGAATTCTCGCCTTACCTGACGTGCTTTCATCAGATTGGATCAACGTGGCCCCACAGATGGATGCCACGACCCGCACCAGGGCGAGCCACCCCCGGCGAATCTATGCTGAGCACATGAGCGCACAACCCGGCATCGACCGCGGCCACACCGATGACCTGATGTCCTTCCTCCGCGCCAGCCCATCGCCGTACCACGCTGTGGCGAGCGCCGCTGAGCGGCTGGAGAAGGCCGGGTTCCAGCGGATCGAGGAGACGGCGTCCTGGGACGGCGCGGCCGGTGGTCGGTTCGTGCTGCGGGGCGGTGCGATCATTGCGTGGTACGTACCGGAGGGGGCGGACCCCGCCACTCCGTACCGAATTGTCGGTGCTCATACCGACTCTCCCAATTTGCGAGTCAAGCCCATTCCCGACACCGGTGCGCACGGCTGGAGACAGATCGCCGTCGAGGTCTACGGCGGGGTGCTGCTCAACACCTGGCTCGACCGCGACCTCGGGCTCTCCGGCCGGATCTCCCTCCGGGACGGCTCACACCATCTCGTCACCATCGACCGGCCGCTGCTGAGAGTGCCCCAGTTGGCCGTCCACCTCGACCGGTCCGTCAACACCGAGGGCCTCAAGCTGGACAAGCAGCGCCATATGACGCCCATCTGGGGGCTCGGCGGCGTCGAGGAGGGCGACCTGATCCGCTTCGTCGCCGAGGAGACCGGTGTCGCGGCCGAGGAGATCGCCGGCTGGGACCTGATGACGCACAGCGTCGAGCCGCCCGCCTACCTCGGCCGGGACCGCGAGCTGCTCGCCGGTCCCCGGATGGACAACCTTGTCTCCGTGCACGCCGGTACGGCCGCGCTCATCGCCGCCGCCTCCCGCCAGGAGCTGCCGTACATCCCCGTACTGGCCGCCTTCGACCACGAGGAGAACGGCAGCCAGTCCGACACCGGCGCCGACGGCCCGCTGCTCGGCACGGTGCTGGAGCGCTCGGTCTTCGCCCGCGGCGGCGCGTACGAGGACCGGGCCCGCGCCTTCGCGGGCACCGTCTGCCTGTCCTCCGACACCGGCCACGCCGTCCACCCCAACTACGCCGAGCGCCATGAGCCGGGCCACCACCCACGGCCCAACGGCGGCCCGATCCTGAAGGTGAACGTCAACCAGAGATACGCCACCGACGGCGCCGGGCGGGCCGTCTTCGCCGCCGCCTGCGAGCGCGCCGGGGTGCCCTGGCAGAGCTTCGTCTCCCATAACTCGATGCCGTGCGGCACCACGATCGGTCCGATCACCGCCGCCCGGCACGGCATCGCCACCGTCGACATCGGCATCGCGATCCTGTCCATGCACTCGGCACGGGAACTGTGCGGAGCGCAGGACCCGCGGCTGCTGGCCAAGGCACTGCACGCCTTTCTGGAGGGCTGAGTTGGACTTCTCCGTGCTGGGACCGGTGACCGTCATCGCGGGACCGCCGGCAGCGCCCATCGAGCTACCGCTGGGGCCCGCCAAACGGCGCAGCGTGCTCGCGATGCTGCTGCTGCGGCCCAACGCGACGGTGTCCGTGGAGCAGTTGATAACCAGCCTGTGGGAGGACGAGCCGCCAGCCCACGCCCGGACCGTCATCCAGGGCCATGTCTCCCGGCTCCGCGCCGCGCTGGCCGAGGGCGGCGCCGAGGAGCACGGTGTCGAGCTGGCCACCCACAGCTCCGCCTATCTGCTGCGCATACCCGAGTCCCTGATCGACACCCAGCGCTTCGACCAGCTGACCGCCCAGGCCAGCCCGGAGTCCGCCCCCGGCGAGGCCGTCCGGCTGCTCCGCCAGGCGCTCGGCCTGTGGCGCGGCCCGGCGCTCACCGGGACCGTGGCCAGCCCGCCGTTCGCGGCCGCCGCGCACGCCCTGGAGGAGCGCCGGCTGAGCGCCGTGGAGGCCCTGGCCCGGGCGCACAAGGCGCTGGGCGAGCATGAGGAGGCGGTGCGCGCACTGCACCCCGCCGCCGTCGCCAACCCGCTGCGCGAGGGGCTGATCGCCGCCCTGATGCTGGCGCTGTACCGCTCCGGACGGCAGTCCGACGCCATCGCCTGGTTCCACCGCACCCGGCAGCTCCTCGACGACGACCTGGGGGTCGACCCGGGCCAGCGGCTGACCGCCGCGTACCAGGAGATCCTGCGGGCGGCCCCCGAGGCCGACGGGCCGCAGGCCGGCGCCGAGAGGGCCGGAGCACCGGGCCCCTCGGGGCAGCCGGTGCCGTCGACCCCGTCGCATCCGCAGTCCGTGGCCGCCGCCGCATCGGCCGCCGCGCCCGTACCCGAGCTGCTCCCCCGGCCCCCGGCGGGCTTCCACGGCCGGGGCGCGGAGCTGGCCGAGCTGACCCGGCTGACCCGGGGCAGCGCCGAACCGGCCCAGGGCGGCTCCGGCGGCTACCCCCAGGAGGGCGGTATCGCGCTGCTCACCGGGCCCGCCGGGGTCGGCAAGACCGGCCTTGCGGTCCACTGGGGCCATGCCCAGGCCGCCGCCTTCCCCGACGGACGGCTCTTCGCGGATCTGCGCGGCTTCAGCGGCGGCGAGGCGACGGTGCCCGCCGAGGTGCTGCGCGAATTCCTGCTCGCCCTGGGCACCCCGGCCGAGCAGATCCCCACCTCGACCGAGGCCGCGTCCGCGCTGTACCGCTCGCTGGCGGCCCGCCGCCGGCTGCTGGTGGTGCTGGACAACGCGGGCAGCTCCGCCCAGGTGCGCCCGCTGCTGCCCGGCGGGCCAAACTGCGCCACGCTGGTCACCAGCCGCAGCAGGCTGGACGGGCTGATCGCCACCGACGCCGCCCGCCCCGTACGGCTGCACGCCCTCGGCACCGAGGACGGGGCGGCCCTGCTGGGCGCGCTGCTGGGCCCCGCCCGGGTCGCCGAGGACCCGGAGGCCGCACGGGAGCTGGTGGCCCTGTGCGACGGCCTGCCGCTGGCGCTGCGCGCCGCCTCCGCCCAGCTGATGGCCCGGCCCCGCTGGCGGCTGGCCCGGCTGGCCACCGCGCTGCGCGACGAGCGCCGCCGGCTCGCGCTGCTGTCGGCGGAGGACACCGGAGTGGCCGCCGCGCTGCGCAACTCCGTGGCCCGGCTCTCGGCGGACGACGCACAGCTGCTGCGGGCCCTGGGCACCGGTTTCGCGCGGGAGGTCAACACCGCCGAGGCGGCCGCGCTGTCGGGGCGGACCCCGAGCTGATCCAGGACTCCCTGGAGCGGCTGGCGGAGATGCATCTGCTGGACGAGGAGGCCACCAACCGCTACGTGATGAGCGACCTGGTGAAGCTCTTCGCCCAGGGCGACGGGAGCGGGCGCGGCGAGACCCCGGGCGAGGGGTCCGGCGGGGCCTCCGGCGAACCGTCACAGGGGGCCTGAGCAGGGGTGAACAGCGGGGCGTTAGCGGGACGTTAGCGGGCGGCAGCCGTTCACCAGCCGAACGGCAGCGGGTCCGGACAGGCTTATGCCGTACCGGAAAACGCCCGAACGCCCGCTGAGGGGAGACCCGCCATGCCGCTCACCACCGCCCGCCTCGCCCACCGCGCCGGCACCCTGCGCTCGGTCGCGGCCGGCCTGACCGTCGTCGCCGCGGGCATCACCCTCGCGGCGTGCGGCACCGCCGACGCGTCGGGCGTGAAGACGGCCGGCAAGGCCGAGAGCACGGCCTCGGCCGTCCCCACCGTCCCCACCGCCAACGAGGAAGACCTCCAGGGCGGCGCCCAGCAGGCCGCGCGGGAGACGGTGGCGGGCGGGGCCGACGCCGGGGCCCAGGGCGGTCTGCGGGCCGACAGCGGCGTCGAGGGCGAGACCGGCGCCTGCCGTCTCGACACGATGTCGGTGAGCGTCACCTCCGTCCCCCGGCCGGCCAACCATCTGCTGCTGGAGATCACCAACCAGTCCGGGGTGACGTGCCGTCTAGTCGGCTCCCCCGTGGTGCGGTTCGACGACGGGCGGGCGGCCGTGCCGCAGGACGAGAACACCCGGCCGCAGACGGTCGTCACGCTGCCGCCCGGTGAGAGCGGTTACGCGGGCCTGACCACCTCCGCGGCGAACGCCCCGGCCGCCGACGGCCGTAAGGCCACCGGGTTGACCGTCTCCCTCCCCGGCGAGGACAGCCGCCGTGCCGTCGACCTCCCCGGCGACTCGGTGGAGGTCGGGGACGGGGCGGCGGTCGGCTACTGGCAGAGCGACGCGTCCGATGCCCTCCTCTGGTGACCGCCCGGCGCTCCCACCGGTGACCGCTCGGCCTTCCCCTCCGGTGACCGCTCGGCCTTCCCCTCCGGTGACCGCTCGATTCCGAGCCACCCAGCTGGACAGGTAGCCGCCTCCCCCGGCTACCTGCCCCGGACGGCCCCCGCCTCGGCGGGGGCCGTCTCGTCATGTCCCACGGCACCGCCCTCCGTGTCCCGCTCCTGGCCCTTCCCATGGGCGTCTTGGCAGGTCATCAGGGGCGTGCCCGGATGGGACGTCCCAAAGGACGGCTCGGCCCCGGAAGGGCCCCGTCCCGCGGCCCACAGTGGTTCCCGTCGCCGCGGCGAACGGCCCGGCGGCCTTGACCGAGCCGTGCCGACGTCCGCTGTCGGCGCTCTCACCAAGGGGGAATCCAGACATGACGCACTCCATCAGCGGCGGCCGGCGCCGGATCTTCCTGCGCAGGGTGGTTCCCGCGATCGCCGCGGCGGGCATCGGCGCCACCGGACTCGTGGGCTGTTCGGGCTCGGGCGACACCGCGGGCCATGACGCCAAGGCGGCGAAGGCCGGGAATGTCGCCGAGAAAGGCGTGACGAGCCGCGACACCACCTCCGCCCAGGGCGGGGCCGCCGCGCTCAAACTGAAGACGACCACGGGGGAGTTCGGCACCAAGGCCGCGGCCACCGCCGACTTCCCCACCTGGGGCACCCGCTGGGTGGTCCACCAGAGCGCGGACACCGGCTCCCCGTCCGTCGGGATGCTCAACAAGGACGCTCCGGGCCAGGACCGCATCACCGCCGACTACCAGGTCGACACCGGCAAGAAGGTCTGCGAGGACGGGGCCTGCTCCACCTACATGGCCCATATCACCGGGCCGGTCAGCGGCTTTGTGACCGTCGTCGCGGTGGACATCCCGCAGGACTCGCTGCCCGGAGTCCCGGTGCAGAACGGCGGCGGTGAGCCGCCGAAGCCGCCGCAGACCGGCGGCACCCGCGCGGAGGCGCTGCAGCGGGCCGCCACCTGGCTGACCGCCAACAACGGCGGCCGGGTGCCGTACAGCCAGGCCCAGGTCTGGAAGGACGGCTACCGCCAGGACTGCTCGGGCTATGTCTCCATGGCGCTGGGCCTGCAGGCGCCCGGCACCAACACCGTGGGGCTCACCGGTTCGGGCATCACCAAGCCGATCGCCCTGAACGACCTGGGGCCCGGGGATCTGCTGATCGACGCCTCCGGGAACAACAACACCCGCCATGTCGTGATGTTCGAGAAGTGGAACGACGCCGCCCACACCTCGTACACCTCCTACGAGCAGCGCGGCGACTTCGGGACGGATCACACGACCCGTCGCTACGGACTGGAGCCGGGCAGCGAGTACAAGCCCCACCGGCCGCTGAAGTTCACGGACTGACGCGTTCGTTCCTGACCCGGTTCCTGTAACGAGCGGCACGTCCACCTCGGGGGTGTGGACGTGTCGCTCGGCATGTTCATGATCCCGTGCTGCAATGGTGTACGTGCCAGCGCATCCGAATCGCCCAGAGAACCCGCGACGCAAGCCGCTTGCCCCGCTTCCCGAGGAACTCTCCGGCCCGGTACGGGAATTCGTGACCGCACTGCGCCGGATGCACGGCGAACTGGGACTCAGCCTGAAGGAACTGGAGGGGCGGCTGCCCGCCAGCCGGTCCTCCCTCTCCCGCTATCTGCGCGGCCAGAGCCTTCCCGACGAGCGGCTCCTGGTCCAGTGGGGCAAGCTCTCCTTCACCGCCGAGGACCGGCTGCCCGAACTGGTGACCCTGCTGCACCGGGCCACCGAGGCCGAGGCCGCCGTGCAGGCCGCCGAGGGGACCGGGCCGGAGCCCGGCGCGTCCGCGCCGCCGCCCCCGGGACGGCCTCCGGAGGAGGACCGGCTGCCCCGGCGCCGGCTGCGGCTCACGCTCGCGGCGGTGGGCGCCGTCGTCATCATCGCCGGGGGCACGGCAGGCATCATCGCCCTCCGGTCGTCCGACGACGGCGGGTCCCCGGGCGGCGCGGCGGGCTCCTCACCCCTGGGCGACGCCCGGATCACCGTCTACAACGCCGAGAAGGACTGCCAGGACCAGCGGGTCCGCGCCTGTTCCCTGGGCCTGGCCGAGGATCCGTACGTGGCCTACCGCCCGTCGAACATCGTGGGCCGGGCCTGGCACGGCGACGTACTGCGCGCCGACTGCCGCATCGCCAACGGCGTCACGGTGACCGACGAGGCGGGCGGGCACAGCAGCATGTGGTTCCGCGTCTTACAGGACGGCAAGCGGATGTGGGTGCCGGGCATCCGCATCCGCCAGGACCAGGTGCAGTACTCCACGCTGCCCAACTGCCCCGACTGACCGCCGGTCGGGGCTCAGCCGTCCATCCCGGCGAGCACCAGCGGCAGCCGGGTCGCGCCACCCTCGGTGATCCGCACCGGGACGCCCCAGTCCTGCTGGTGCACATGGCAGGCGGGGTACTCGTTGGCCGGGTCGTCGTCACAGGAGGCGGCCATGGCCGAAACGTGCAGCACGCCCTCGGTCACGCCCTCCGTAAGGACGAGCTCACGGTTCAGATCCGTGCCCGCGCCCTCGCCGCCCGCCAGCAGCTCGGGCGGGGTGGAGCTGACCAGCAGCCGGGTGGAGGGCCCGTAGCGGGTGTCCAGCTTCTGCCCCTCGGGCGCCTGGAAGACCACGTCCAGCCGGAGCGTCCCCGGGGCGATGTCGGTCGCGGCGCGCTGGGTGCGGTGGGCCACCGCGTCGACCCTTACGGCCTCCTCCGGCAGCCGCAGCCGGGTCAGCCGGTGCCGGGCGGACTCCACCACGACGATGTCCCCGTCGGCCAGGACCGCGCCGGAGGGCTCGCGCAGATCCGTGGCGAGCGTGGACACCTCGCCGGTGGCCGGGTCGAAGCGGCGCAGCGCGTGGTTGTAGGTGTCCGAGATCGCCACCGAGCCGTCGGGCAGCGCGGTGACGCCCAGCGGATGCTGGAGCAGCGCCTGTTCGGCGGCGCCGTCCCGGTGGCCGAAGTCGAAGAGCCCGGTGCCGACGGCCGTACGGACGGCGAAGCCGTCGCCGTCGCGCTCGACGTACCGCACCGCGGACGTCTCGGAGTCCGCGATCCACAGTCGGTCCTCGGTGGCGGCGAGCCCGGAGGGCTGGGCGAACCACGCCTCCTCGGCGGGGCCGTCGACCAGACCCTCGTTGGTGGTCCCGGCGGCGGCCCGTACGGCCTGGGCCTGCGGGTCGTAGGTCCACAGCTGGTGGACGCCCGCCATGGCGATCCACAGCCGGCCGGCGAACCAGGCGACGTCCCAGGGGGAGGACAGGTCGACCTCCCGGGCGGGCCCCTCGGTGGGCGACCCCTGCCACCACTGGCGGCCGGTCCCGGCCAGCGTGGTGACCTCGCCGGTGGCCGGGTCGAAGCGGCGCAGCGCGTGGTTCACGGTGTCGGCGACGGCCACGGTGCCGTCGGGGAGCAGGGCGAGCCCCTGGGGCTCGCTGAAGCGGGCCCGCTCGCCCGTGCCATCGTCAAGGCCGCGCTCGCCCGCGCCGATCCGCCGCACCACGCTCTCGCCGTCCGCCGCGAGCTCCACGAGCTGATGGCGGGTGGTGTCCGAGACGAGGAAGGTGCCGCCGGGCAGCAGCAGCGCCTTACCGGGGAAGCGCAGCTCGGTGGGGACCGGCTCCGGGGGCACGTACGGGCCGTCGCCGCGCCGCAGGGTGCCCTTGGCGGCGTGCTCCGCCTCGAGCTGCCCCACGAGGGTCTCCAGGGCGTGCGCATGGCCCTCGCCCGCGTGCTGGGCGACCACATAGCCCTCGGGGTCGATGACGACGAGGGTGGGCCAGGCCCGTACCGCGTACTGCTTCCAGGTGGTCAGCTCGGGGTCGTCGAGGACCGGGTGGTGCACCTCGTAGCGCTCGACCGCGTCCACGACCGCCTGGTGTTCCGCCTCGTGGACGAACTTCGGCGAGTGCACCCCGACGATCACCACGGTGTCGCGGTGCTTCTCCTCCAGCTCGCGCAGCTCGTCCAGGACATGCAGACAGTTCACACAGCAGAAGGTCCAGAAGTCGAGGATGACAATGCGCCCTCGCAGGTCGGTGAGGGTGAGGTCGTTGTCGCCGGTATTGAGCCAGCCGCCCCGGCCGATCAGCTCGGGGGCGCGGACGCGTGCACGTGGAGCCATATCCCCATGAAACAGCAGCCCCACCCGTGTCATTCCCCCGCCCCCCGATGGCTTTCGACCGATGTGCTGGGGTCTGTCCGGAGATAGGGCGGAGGCGGGCGCACACTACCATCGCGAGCAGGCCGCCAGCCCCCGATCCGGGCCTACGATCAGAGCCGAAAGCACTGCCCGTGCGCTCGTGGGCAGCGTAACTTGAACGCACACACCAGCACCCAGCCCGCGCACCAACCGCCCGAGGGGTCCCGTGACCGTCCATCCCAGCCTTCAGACCTCCATCGACGCCTGGACGCACTCCATCGACGCGATATCGGAGTTGGTGAATCCGCTCGCGGAGCACGAGTGGAACCTCGCCACCGAGTGCCCGGGATGGTCGGTGCGGGACGTCGTCTCGCATGTGATCGGACTCGAATGCGAGATGCTCGGCGATCCCCGCCCCATCCACACGCTGCCGCGCGACCTCTTCCACGTCACCAACGAACTGTCGCGGTACATGGAGGTCCAGGTCGACGTCCGGCGCTGTCACACCGCACCCGAGATGACCTCCGAGCTGGAGTACACCGTCATCCGGCGGGGCCGCCAGCTGCGGAACGAGAAGCGCGCCCCGGACGCCATGGTGCGCTGGCCCGGCGGCTCCGAGGTGACGCTGGAGGAGGCCCTGATGAAGCGGGTCTTCGACGTCTGGGTGCATGAGCAGGATCTGCGCCGGGCCCTGAACAAGCCCGGCAATCTGGACTCGCCGGGCGCCGCGATCACTCGTGATCTGCTGCTGTCGGCGCTGCCGAAGGTGGTCGCCAAGGACGCGGGCGCGGCGCCCCAGTCGGCCGTCGTCTTCGATGTGAACGGCCCGATGGAGTTCATGCGGACGGTACGGGTCGACGCGGACGGCCGGGGCAGCATCGACGGCAGCGTCTCGCTCGGGCCGACGGCCACGCTCGCCCTGGACTGGGAGACCTACGTGCGGCTGGCGTGTGGGCGGGTGCGGCCCGAGGCGGTCTCGGAGCGGCTGAAGATCGAGGGCGACCAGCAGCTGGCCGAGGCGATCCTCGGACACTTCGCGATCACGCCGTAGCGCCTCCCGGCGGGGCGGGCCGCAGAGCGCCTGGGATCACGCCGTGGCGCCGCCCGCGGGGTCAGCCGTACACAAACCCCTGGGATCGCGCCGTAAGCCTCCTGGGGGTCACGCCGTGAGCCGCCTCGGGGAGCACGCCGTGACGCCCCCGGGGGTCACGCCGGTACGTGCACGGCGGTCACGCCGGTACGTGCACGGCCTCGACACGGCTCGCGACCACGCGCTCGCGCTCCCGGCGGTGCGCCCGTCCGCGCAGCCGCAGGATCTGGCTGATGCCGAGCGCCTGCAGCACGAACACCGAGGCGAACGCGATCCGGTAGTTCTGGCCGGTCAGGTCCAGCAGCACGCCGACGGCCAGCAGAGTGGTCATCGAGGCCGTGAAGCCGCCCATGTTGACGATTCCCGACGCGGTGCCGATCCGCTCGGGCGGATTGGCGGGCCGGGCGAAGTCGAAGCCGATCATCGACGCGGGTCCGCAGGCGCCGAGCACCACGCACAGGACCACCAGCAGCCACATGGGCGCGTGGGCGGACGGCCAGACCAGCACGGTGCCCCACAGCAGCGCGGTGGCGCCGACCGTGCCGAGGGCCAGCGGGGCGCGGGCGGCGTGGTGCCGGGCGATGACCTGCCCGTAGACCAGGCCGACCGCCATGTTGGAGAGCACCACGAGGGTCAGCAGCTGACCCGCGGTCGCCTGGGACAGCCCCTCCGCCTCGACCAGGAACGGCATCCCCCACAGCAGCAGGAAGACCATCGCCGGGAACTGGGTGGTGAAGTGCACCCACATGCCGAGCCGGGTGCCGGGCTCGCGCCAGGCGTCCGCGATCTGCCGGCGGACGTAGTCGGCGCCCAGGTGCGTGGCGGGCGCGGGCTCGAAGCCCTTGGGGTGGTCCTTGAGGAAGAACAGCACCAGGACGAAGACGGCCAGGCCGCCGAGCGCGCTGCCCGCGAAGGTCGTGGTCCAGCCGACGCCGTGCAGGGACCGGGCGATCACCAGCGTGGAGACCAGGTTGCCCGCCATCCCGAAGAGCGCGGCGATCTGGGCGATGAGCGGCCCACGGCGGGCCGGGAACCAGCGCGAGCCGAGCCGCAGCACGCTGATGAAGGTCATCGCGTCACCGCAGCCGAGCAGCGCCCGGGAGCCCAGTGCCATCGCGTAGGAGTGGGAGAACGCGAAGCCGAACTGCCCCAGGGTGAAGAGCACCACCCCGAGCATGAGCACCTTACGGGTGCCGAGACGGTCGACCATGAGCCCGACCGGTATCTGCATCCCGGCGTAGACCAGCACCTGCAGGATGGAGAAGGTCGACAGCGCCGAGGCGTTGATGTGGAAGCGCTCGGCGGCGTCGATACCGGCGACGCCGAGGCTGGTGCGATAGGTGATGGCGACGAAGTAGACGGCGACGCCCAGACCCCACACGGCGACGGCACGACGGCCGCCGGGCGGATCCCCGGGCAACTGGGCCGAGGTCATCGCTCCTCACCCCGGGCGAGGTTGTTCACCCAGCTGATGTGGCGCTGCACCAGCCCGGACGCGAAGCCGGCGTCCCCGGCGCGCAGGGCCCGGAGGATCTCCGTGTGCTCGGTGATGTTCTTGGCGATCCGGCCGGGCTCGGCGTGCATGGTGGCCACGCCCATCCGGAGCTGGCGGTCCCTCAACTGGTCGTAGAGCTGCGCCAGGATGGCGTTTCCCGCCGCCCTGACGATCGCCGCGTGGAAGCAGCGGTCGGCGGCCGCGAAGGCGGCCAGATCTCCGGCCGCCGCGTGCACCTTCTGCTCCTCCAGCAGCTCCTCGAGCCGCCCCAGCAGCCGTTCCCCGGCCGGGACGACCTTGGCGACCGCGTGCTGCTCCACCAGCAGCCGGGTCTCGACCACATCCGCGATCTCCTGGGAGGAGACGGGCAGCACCAGGGCGCCCTTCTTCGGATAGAGCTTGAGCAGCCCCTCGGCCTCCAGGCGCAGCAGCGCTTCCCGGACGGGCGTACGGGAGACCCCGACGGCGTCCGCGAGTTCGCCCTCGCTCAGCAGTGTGCCGCCCTCGTAGCGGCGGTCGAGGACGGCTTGTTTGACGTGGTGGTAGACGCGTTCGGCGGCAGGCGGCGGCTTGGTGGCCGTATCGGCGGGACTCATGATGCGCACATCATAGATACAAGATGCATGCGCACTCATCCCCCGTCCGCGATGCGGACGGGGGATGAGGTCTGCCGCTACCTCACGCCCACGTGATCAGGCGCTTCGGGCGCTCCAGGACGGCCGCGACATCCGCGAGCACCTTGGAGCCCAGCTCGCCGTCGACCAGCCGGTGGTCGAAGGAGAGCGCGAGCGTGGTCACCTGGCGGGGCTTGACCTCGCCCTTGTGGACCCACGGCTGGAGCTTGACGGCGCCGAAGGCGAGGATCGCGGACTCACCGGGGTTGAGGATCGGCGTGCCCGCGTCGATGCCGAAGACGCCGACGTTGGTGATGGTGACCGTGCCGCCGGACATCGCGGCCGGGGTGGTCTTGCCCTCACGGGCGGTGGTGACCAGCTCACCCAGGGCGGACGCCAGTTCGGGCAGGGTCTTGGCGTGGGCGTCCTTGATGTTGGGGACGATCAGCCCGCGCGGCGTGGCGGCCGCGATGCCCAGATTGACGTAGTCCTTGTAGACGATCTCCTGGTTGTCCTCGTCCCAGGTGGCGTTGACGTCCGGGTTGCGCCGGATGGCCACCAGCAGGGCCTTGGCGACCAGCAGCAGCGGGTTGACCCGCAGCCCGGCCATCGCCGGGTCCTGCTTGAGGTCGGCGACGAGCTTCATCGTGCGGGTCACGTCGACCGTCACGAACTCGGTCACATGCGGGGCGGTGAAGGCGCTGTTGACCATCGCCTGCGCGGTGGCCTTCCGTACGCCCTTCACGGGCACCCGGCGCTCCCGGCCCTCCACGGCCCTGGACGGGGCCGCCACGGGCGTCTCCCGGGCCGTCTGGACGGCCTCGGCGGCCGCGTGGACGTCCTCGCGGGTGATGATCCCGTCCGGCCCGCTCGGGGTGACCGCCTCCAGGTCGATGCCCAGGTCCTTGGCCAGCTTGCGGACCGGCGGCTTCGCCAGCGGCCGGGCCGTCCGGCCACTGCCGTTCAGATCGGGCGAGGGTGAGGGCGCGGGCGCGGCCTCGGGGCGCGCGGGCGCGGGGGCGGGCTCCTGGGGCGCGGGCGCCCCGGCGGAGGGGGCGGGTGCGGAGCGCTGGGGGCCCGGCAGCGGCTTGCGCGGACGGCGCTTGGTGGAGGCGGGCGCCGCCCCGTAGCCGACCAGATTGGCCTGGCGGCCCTCCTTCTCGGCGGGCTCGGCCTCGGCGGCGGGCGCCTCGGCGGGCTTCCCGGCGGCGGGAGCGGCCTGGGGCGCCGCCTCCCCCGCACCCGGGTCGGTGTCCACCGAGATGATCGGCGTGCCCACGTCCACGGTGGTGCCCTCGTCGAAGCACACCTCGTGCACCACGCCGTCGAAGGGGATGGGCAGCTCGACGGCGGCCTTGGCGGTCTCGACCTCGCACACCACCTGACCGTCGGTCACGGTGTCGCCCGGTGCCACGAACCACTTGAGGATCTCAGCCTCGGTCAGTCCCTCGCCCACATCGGGCATCTTGAACTCACGGAAGCGCTGTTCGACTGCGGTCATCGTCACGATCTCCTCAAGCCCTTCAGTACGCCAACGCGCGGTCTACGGCGTCGAGCACCCGGTCCAGCCCCGGAAGGTACTCGTCCTCGAGCCGTGACGGCGGGTACGGCGAGTGGAAGCCACCGACCCGCAGCACCGGAGCCTCGAGGTGATAGAAGCACCTCTCGGTGATGCGCGCGGCGATCTCCGACCCAGTGCCCAGGAATACCGGAGCCTCGTGGACGACGACCAGCCGCCCCGTCCGCTCCACGGAACGCTGGATGGTGTCGAAGTCGATCGGCGACATCGACCGCAGGTCCACGACCTCGATCGACTTGCCCTCCTCGGCGGCGGCCGCGGCGGCGTCCAGGGCGACCTTCACCATCGGGCCGTAGGCCGCGAGGGTCAGGTCCGCCCCCGGCCGCACCACCCGGGCGGCGTGCAGCGGACCGGGGATCGCGGCGGTGTCGACCTCGGACTTGTCGTGGTAGCGGCGCTTGGGCTCGAAGTAGATCACCGGGTCGTCGCTGCCGATGGCCTGCTGCAGCATCCAGTAGGCGTCGGAGGCGTTGGCGGGCGAGATCACCTTCAGCCCGGCCACATGCGCGAACAGCGCCTCGGGCGACTCGCTGTGGTGCTCCACCGCGCCGATGCCGCCGCCGTACGGAATCCGGACGACGACCGGCAGCTTGACCTTGCCGAGCGAGCGTGCGTGCATCTTGGCGAGCTGGGTGACGATCTGGTCGTAGGCGGGGAAGACGAAACCGTCGAACTGGATCTCCACCACCGGGCGGTAGCCGCGCAGCGCGAGCCCGATCGCGGTGCCCACGATGCCGGACTCGGCGAGCGGGGTGTCGATGACCCGGTCCTCGCCGAAGTCCTTCTGCAGCCCGTCGGTGACACGGAAGACGCCTCCCAGCTTGCCGACGTCCTCGCCCATGATCAGGACCTTGGGGTCGGACTCGAGGGCCGTGCGCAGTGACGCGTTGATCGCCTTGGAGAGCGACATCTTCTCGGCGGCCATGTCAGATGCCCTCCTCAGCGGTGACGAACGAAGCCTGGTACTCGGCGAACTGCGCCCGCTCCTCGTCCACGAGCGCGTGCCCGTCGGCGTAGGTGTGCTCGAACAGCGCCATGTCATCGGGGTCGGGCATGGCCCGCACCGCGTCCCGCACGCGCTTGGCCAGCGCGTCGCTCTCCCGCTCCAGCTCGGCGAAGAACGCGTCGTCGGCCAGGCCCTCGCGGGTCAGCAGGGTGCGCAGCCGCAGGATCGGGTCCTTGGTCTCCCACAGCTCCCGCTCCTCGGGGGAGCGGTAGCGCGTCGGGTCGTCGGAGGTGGTGTGGGCGCCCATGCGGTAGGTGAACGCCTCGATGAGCATCGGGCCCTGCCCGGTGCGCGCCCGCTCCAGCGCGGCCTTGGTGACGGCCAGGCAGGCGAGGACGTCATTGCCGTCCACCCGCACGCCGGGGAAGCCGTAGCCCTGGGCGCGCTGGTAGAGCGGGACCCGGGTCTGCTTCTCGGTGGGCTCGGAGATGGCCCACTGGTTGTTCTGGCAGAAGAAGACCACCGGCGCGTTGTACACCGCGGAGAAGGTGAACGACTCGGCGACGTCGCCCTGGCTGGAGGCGCCGTCACCGAAGTAGGCCAGGACCGCGGCGTCGGCGCCGTCCTTGGCGATGCCCATCGCGTAGCCGGTCGCGTGCAGCGTCTGCGAGCCGATCACGATGGTGTACAGATGGAAGTTGTTGCTGTTCGGGTCCCAGCCGCCGTGGTTCACCCCGCGGAACATCCCGAGCAGATTGGTCGGGTCGACGCCACGGCACCAGGCCACACCGTGCTCGCGGTAGGTCGGGAAGACGTAGTCGTCGTCGTGCAGCGCCCGGCCGGAGCCGATCTGCGCCGCCTCCTGGCCGAGCAGCGACGCCCACAGGCCCAGTTCGCCCTGGCGCTGCAGGGTGGTCGCCTCGGCGTCGAACCGCCGTGTCAGCACCATGTCCCGGTACAGACCGCGCAGCTCCTCCGGGGTCGGGTCGATGGCGTATTCGGGGTGCTCGACACGCTCGCCCTCGGGGGTCAGCAGCTGTACGAGTTCGGTCTGGCCCTCCGGCTGCTTCTTGGCGTCCCGCGCGGTGGTGCTGCGCTTGGCTCCGCTGCGGCGCGGCTTGCGCGCGGCAGTGCTCTCCACGGTCACGTGTGCTCCTCCGTTGTCCGGCCCCCGGGATCCGCCGGCGGCCAGTTGCGGCTCGCCCGTTCCGTCTCGGCACACGGGGTGGGTGCGCCGAGGCATGGCCGGGCGTGACAGGTTCCCGGCGGCTGGCCCTGCACAAGGCACGTTACCCAGTGCGTCGCATGTCTGCGAAACCCCACCTGACCTGCAATTTTGCTTGGATTTCCAAGTAAATCGCGCGAGAGGGGAAACATCCACTGGTCACAGCCCCGTAGGCCGCCGGACAAGCGCACGTTATCCCGCTCGACAAGGGCACGGGAAGACATGGTGTGTGAGACTGGATCCGTGCGCGAAGAAGGAAAAATAGGGATTTTCCTGGTTGACGACCATGAAGTCGTCCGACGCGGCGTACGGGATCTGCTCGCGGGCGAGCCGGACATGGAGGTGGTCGGCGAGGCGGGCACCGCGGCCGACGCCCTGGCGCGGATCCCGGCCGCCCGTCCGGATGTCGCCGTCCTGGACATCCGGCTGCCCGACCGCAGCGGGGTCGAGGTCTGCCGGGAGATCCGCGCCCGCGACGAGAGCATCCGCTGCATGATGCTCACCTCCTTCGCCGACGACGAGGCCCTCTTCGACGCCATCATCGCGGGTGCCTCCGGCTATGTCCTGAAAGACATTCGCGGCGAGGAACTGCTCTCCGCCGTCCGGGACGTGGCCGCGGGCCGGTCGCTGCTCGACCCGGTGGCCACCGCCCGGGTGCTGGAGCGGCTGCGCGGCCAGACGGCCGCCAAACCGGACGACCGGCTCGCCGCCCTCACCGAGCAGGAGCGCCGCATCCTGCTGCTGATCGGGGAGGGGCTCACCAATCGGGCGATCGGCGAGCGGCTCCATCTCGCCGAGAAGACGATCAAGAACTACGTCTCCAGCCTGCTCGCCAAGCTGGGCATGGAGCGCCGGTCGCAGGCGGCGGCCTATGTCGCCCGGATGCAGGCGACCCAGCCCCAGAAGCACTAGGGTCTGCCGTTTGGATCAGGCCGGGAAGCGCTACGGGGGTATCCGCCGCGTGGCAAGGGCCTTGCCCCAAGGTCCCAAGGCCCCGGGGTCTGGGGCGGAGCCCCAGTCGAGGGAAGGGGCGGGGAGGGGGAACAGCCCGCCGCAGGCGCCAAGACCCGTCGGACACCCCAGCCCGGGCGGGCGACGCGGGCCGAGACGGTGTGCCGTGCGTCGTCGTCCTCGCGCGCCATGGCGGTGATCCCCGGTGATCTAACATCTGGCAGGTGCCGCGCTCACATGTACACTCCGCCGAGGCCGCTCCCGACGGGGAAACCCTGGGCGCCCTGCTCCGCCGCTACGACAGCGCCGGTGAGGCCGTCTCCTGCGAACCGCTCACCCAGGGGCTGCTCAACCGGGGCTACCGCCTCGCCACCACTCGCGGCCGCTTCTTCCTCAAACACCACCTCGACGGCGACCGCACCGCCATCGCCCGCCAGCACCGGGTCACCCAGCGGCTGGACGCGCTCGGGGTGCCCGTCGCCCCGCCGGTCCCGGACTCCGACGGCCGTACGGTCGCCGTCATCGACGGCCGCTGCTACGCGTTACACCCCTGGATCGACGGACAGCACCGCGCCGGCGGTGAGCTGACCACCCCCCAGTGCTGGCGGCTGGGCGGACTGCTCGGACTTGTCCACACCTGTCTGGAGCGCGTCATGCGGGCCCGTACGGGCGACCGCCGGCCGCCCGAGGAGGCGGCCGACCCCGAGGACACCTTCGACGTCATCGACGAGCTGCTCACGCTGATCCGGGGGCGCCGGGACCGCGACAGCTTCGACGAGCTCGCCGAGCACCGCCTGGTCGAGCGGCGGACGCTGCTGGAGCGGCACGCCCACCGCCGCCCGGAGGCCCACGCCGTCCCGGTCGCCGGCTGGGTGCACGGCGACTTCCACCCGCTGAATCTGCTCTACCGCGACACGGAACCGGCCGCCATCGTCGACTGGGACCGGCTCGGGGTGCATCCGCGCGCCGAGGAGGCGGTCCGGGCCGCCGCGATCTTCTTCGTACGGCCCGACGGCACCCTGGAGCTCACCAAGGTGCGCTCCTACGCACGGGCGTACCGCTGCACGGCGGGGGCCGGGGTCTCCGAGATGGCCGCGGCCGTGCACCGGGTGTGGTGGGAGCGGCTCAATGACTTCTGGATGCTGCGCTGGCGCTACCAGCGCGGGGACCGGCGCGCCGATCCGCAGTTCCCGGCGGCCGCGGCGCTGGTGGTGTGGTGGACCCGGGAGTACGACGCGGTCCGCGACGCCTTCTGCGGGTGACCGGACGGCTACAAGGGCGCCGGGGCCCCGGGCCGTTACGGAATGCCGCCGTCCGTGGCGCCCGCCGTACCGGTGGGGTCGGCGGTGGGCTCGGTCGGCCCGTCGTCGGTGGGCTCGGTGGTCGGCTCATTGCCGCCCGGGGTGGTCGGCTCCTCGGTGGGCACGTGAGTGCCCGGGTCCGTTTCCGAGTCCGTCGGCTCGTCCGTGGGGTCTTCGGAGTACGAAGGTGTCGGGTCCTCGGACGGGGTGTAGTCGTCGCCCGTGTTCCCGCCGGTGGAGTCGTCGGTCGGGACCGAGTCATCGCCCGTGTCGTCGGTCGGCTCGTCGCTCGGCTTGGTGGTCTTGTCCTGGGTGACCGACGTCTTGGGCTTGGTCGGCTGCTTGTCGTCGTCCTTCTTGCCGGCCTGCACGGCGAAGGCGACCCCCGCCGCGACCGCGATCACCGCGAGCACCGCGATCAGCCACACCTTGCCGCGGCCCTTACGGCGGCCGGAACCGCCGTGGTAACCGCCGTCACCGCCCCGGGGCCGCTGACGATCGGCTGCTGGGAGGTCTCGCCGTGGCCGGGGTGCGGCAGCGCGGTGGTGGCCCCGGGCACACCCGGCATGCCCATGGCGGGGGTGGCGGCGCCCAGGTGCTGGGTGACCGGGCCGGTGCTCCAGACGCCGGTGTGGCCGCCCGCCTCGTGGAGCATCTGCAGCGCGTACTGGACCATGCCGCGCATTTCCTCGGCGCTCTGGAACCGGTCGTCCGGGTCCTTGGCGAGGGAGCGCATGACCAGGCCGTCCAGCTCCGGCGGCACGGTGCCGGAGGTCTCCGAGGGCGGCACCGGGGTGTCCTGGACGTGCTGGTAGACCACCGACAGCGGGGTCTCCCCGGTGAACGGCGGGCGGAGCGCCAGCAGCTCGTAGAGCAGACATCCGGTGGCGTACAGGTCGGAGCGGTGGTCCACGGCCTTGCCGAGGGCCTGCTCCGGCGAGAGGTACTGGGGTGTGCCCATGACCATGCCGGTCTGGGTCATGGTGGACTGCGCGCCGTGCAGGGCGCGGGCGATGCCGAAGTCCATCACCTTGACCGCGCCGCTGTGAGTGATGATCACGTTGGCGGGCTTGATGTCACGGTGCACGATGCCGTGCTGATGGCTGTAGGCGAGCGCCTCCAGCACCCCGGAGACGATGATCAGCGCCTGATCCGGCGGCGGGGCCTCGGCGTTGAGCAGCAGATCGCGGATGGTCCGGCCCTCGACCAGCTCCATCACGATGTACGGCACGGTGTTCTGGCCGACGGTGTCCTCGCCGGAGTCGTAGACCGCCACCACGGCGTGGTGGTTCAGCCCCGCGACGGACTGTGCCTCGCGGGTGAAGCGGGCCTTGGACACCGGGTCCTCGGCCAGATCGGCGCGGAGCAGCTTGACCGCGACCGTCCGGCCGAGCCGGAGGTCCTCGGCGGCGAAGACTTCCGCCATACCGCCGCGGCCGAGACGACCGGTAAGCCGATATCGACCATCGCCAACAAGTCCTCCGTTACCCCACGCTTCCGGCAAATCCGGCATGCCGGACCCGCTGGCGTCAGGTTCGGAGGGCCCCTGGGCGCTCTGGGTCTGTGCCATCGGTCCTCGCCGTCTCGTTCTCGGTGGGGGTCTGGTCGAGCTCGCCCCGCCCGCGGGCGGTACGGTTCCTGCTAGGCACGCTACAGCCTTCGCGCCGTACATCGGTTGGTGATGGACCGGCCATCAAACCTGTTGACGCTAAAGCGATGCAAATCGCGTGACGGGTTCTTGCTCATCCGGTCACGGAACGGGCACGCGGCTTGACGTGTCCGTGGCCTGGGGCAGACTTGGCCACGATATCCAGAACATCAAGATCAATGCGTCGAAACGTGCGCGTCAGAGTAGTGAGTGCGCCGAGGGGGAAGTACGAAATGAGCCAGTACGGCGCATCAGGCAGGTATCACGGCCAATCTCTGGCGAACGGCCGCTATCAACTGCGTGACCTGCTGGGCGAGGGCGGAATGGCTTCCGTTCACCTGGCCTATGACTCCGTACTGGACCGCCAGGTCGCGATCAAGACGCTTCATACCGAGCTGGGGCGCGAGCAGTCCTTCCGCGAGCGGTTCCGCCGCGAGGCCCAGGCTGTAGCGAAACTCACGCACACCAATATCGTCTCGGTCTTCGACACCGGCGAGGACTCCGTCGACGGCTCCTTGATGCCGTACATCGTCATGGAGTACGTCGAGGGCCAGCCGCTGCGCGCGGTTCTGGACACCGATGTCCGGCAATACGGTGCGATGCCGACCGAAAAGGCACTGAAGATCACCGGCGATGTGCTGGCGGCGCTGGAAATCAGCCATGAGATGGGGCTGGTCCACCGCGACATCAAGCCCGGTAACGTGATGATGACCAAGCGTAATGTGGTCAAGGTCATGGACTTCGGCATCGCCCGCGCCATGCAGTCCGGGGTCACCTCCATGACCCAGACCGGCATGGTCGTCGGCACCCCGCAGTACCTCTCCCCCGAGCAGGCGCTGGGCCGCGGCGTCGACGCCCGCAGCGACCTGTACTCGGTCGGCATCATGCTCTTCGAGCTGCTGACCGGTCGGCTGCCCTTCGACGCGGACTCGCCGCTGGCCATCGCGTACGCGCACGTCCAGGAGGAGCCGGTCGCGCCCTCCACGATCAACCAGTCCATTCCCCCGGCGGTGGACGCGCTGGTCGCCCGCGCCCTGAAGAAGAACCCGAACGAGCGCTTCCCGACCGCCGAGGCCATGCGCGACGAATGCGCCCGGGTCGCCCGTACCGGGCAGACCGGCGCCTCCCCGATCATCATCAGCGGCGGTCCGCCGGCCCGCAGCGGCGTCGGTGTCGGCTCGGCGGTCTTCCCGCCGATCGACCAGCAGACGCCCGCCCCCGGCCCCGGCAGCGTCCAGACGCCGTACCAGCCGCAGCCCTCCGCCGGGCAGTACGGCGCCTTCGGCCCGTCCACTCCGGCCCCGGTCACCCCGCCGATGGGGCAGCACGGCTACCAGACCCCGACGCCCTCGTACCAGGGCCCCAGCACCCCGCCGCCGTACAGCATCTCGCCCTCGGCGCCGTCCGGAGGCGGCGGCAACGGCAACAAGCGCGTGATCATAGGCTCGGCCGTCGTCGCGGCGGTCGCGGTCATCGCCGTGGTCCTGGCCATCGCGTTCAGCGGTGACGGCGGCTCCAAGGACGAGAGCAAGGGGGGCGGGGGTGGCGGCGGCAAGACGTCGAAGCCGTCGGCCTCCGACACTGCCTCGGGCTTCCGCATGGGCGACAAGACCAAGACGATCGAAACGTCGAAGTGCACCGACGCCTACGAGGACTCCGACGAGAAGGGCACGTACTCGGTGCCCGACTTCCAGAACCTCTACATCGACTCGGTGAAGAAGTGCATCCGGGCCGCGGGCTGGAAGTACCGCGTGGTGACCCAGGACGAGAATCTGTGGGGCAAGGGCACCGTCCTCAATTACACGTACCGGAACTACGAGCCGTACAACCCCAAGACGGACACCATCGAGCTGACCGTCTCCACGGGTAACCCGGGGTAGCCACGGCTCCGCGCCGACCACGCGCCCGGCGCACCCCGCCGACTCCGCACACGACGCCGCGGGCCGCACCTTCCGGTGCGGCCCGCGGCGTCGTTTCGTCGTGCGGTGCCTGGCTCAGAGATACGGCCCCGAGCGAGCGCCGCCCGGCTTGGGCGCGTCCTCGTCCTCCTCGCCCCCGCCGAGCCCGGGCGGCAGCGCCCGGCGCATCTGCTCCAGCTGGGCACGCGCCGCCATCTGCTGCGCGAACAGGGTGGTCTGGATGCCGTGGAACAGCCCCTCCAGCCAGCCGACCAACTGGGCCTGGGCGATCCTCAGCTCCGCCTCGGTGGGCACCGCCTCGTCCGTGAAGGGCAGCGACAGCCGCTCCAGCTCCCCGATCAGCTCGGGTGCAAGCCCGTCCTCCAGCTCCTTCACCGAGCTGGAGTGGATCTCCTTGAGCCGGACCCGGCTGGCCTCGTCGAGGGGTGCGGCGCGCACCTCTTCCAGCAGCTGCTTGATCATGCTGCCGATCCGCATGACCTTCGCCGGCTGCTCGACCATGTCTGTCACGGGAATCTCGCGCGACTCGTCGTCACCACTGCCCTCGCCAGAAGCAGGACCGACGCCGCCGAGTGCCATGCCGTCCGGACCGACGACCAGGACGTGCGGGCTCTCCTGCGCTCGTTCGTTCATCGGCTGGTTCATACCCCTATTGTTCCGCACCGGCATCCGGTCCGGCGGTCGAGGGTCGTGGATTCGGCGCCGATGTCAGCGGCGGCGCAGCCGCAGACCGAAGAACGCCAGGCCGAGGCCGAGACCGGTGAGCGCGAGACCGGTGCCCAGCGGCAGCACCCGCATCGCCCGCTCGCTGGGCTCGGCGGCGGTCCGCTGAGCACCGTAAGGCTGCCCGGAGGGGAGCGGCTCGCGCGCCTGGTGGCGGTCCGGGCGCTGTGGCATGGGGAGGGAGGACCGCGTCCACTCGGGCACCAGCGAGAACCGCCCGGTCCCCTCGTCGCCCTCGGTCCCGCTCTCGTCCCCGTCTCCCTCCCTTTCGCCGTTCCCGTCCCGTGTCCCGGCCGAGGGGTCCTCGTCCGACGGTGAGGGAGCGGGGGCCGGGTGCGGCCGGGGTGCGTACGACCCTCGCCCGCCCGGGTGCCCGCCAGCCCGCCGTCGTCGTCGGCGCGGGCGGCGGGGGTGGTCGAGGCGGCGGAGGTGGCGGATGCGGCGTGGGCGGCCTGGGCCGCCTGGGTGGCGGTCAGGGCGGTGCCCGCCAGGAGGGCCGCCGCGGGGAGTGTGCGGAGTGTCGCAGGGTTCACGGTGGTCACCCTCCCGTGCCGAACCGTTGCGTAACGGGATCAGCGTCACATGAGGGTACGCACCGGGCACCCTGTGCGCCGCCGTACGGACCGCGACGCCGCCGTGGCTACCGCGACGCCGCCGTGGCTACCGCGACGCCGCCGTGGCTACCGCGACGCCGCCGTGGCTGCGACGCCGCCGTCCGTACGGATCGCTCCGGGCCGGGGCCGGGCGGTTCCGCGGCAGAGCTGGGGCAGCCCGGCGGTCCGGCGACGCCGCCGTGGCTGCGACGGAGAGCCGGGGCGGCCCGGCGGATCCGGCGGTCCGGCGTGCGGACCCGCCGGACCGCCCCGTGACGAACGCTCCTTACGGCTTCCGTCAGCGCCCCGGGCCTGCCCGGGCCGCTCAGGTCGTCAGGAGGATCTTCCCCACATGCTCGCTGGACTCCAGCAGCCGGTGGGCCTCCGGGGCATCCCGCATCGGGACGGTGCGGTAGACGATCGGGCGGACCCGGCCGCCCGCGATCAGCGGCCAGACATGCTCCTGCACCGCCGCGATGATCGCCGCCTTCTGCGCCAGCGAGCGGCCCCGCAGTCCGGTGGCCGTCACGGCGGCGCTCTTGGAGAGCAGACCGGCCAGGTTCAGCTCGGCCTTCGCCCCGCCCTGCAGCCCGATGATCGCCAGTCGGCCGTTGGTGGCGAGCGTCTGTACATTCCGGGCGAGGTACTTCGCGCCGACGATGTCCAGGATGACGTCGGCCCCCACGCCGTCGGTGGCCCGGCGGATCTCCTCGACGAAGTCCTGCTCGCGGTAGTCGATCAGGATGTCGGCGCCCAGCTCCCGGCAGGCCGCCAGTTTCTTCGGGCCGCCCGCGGTCACCGCGACCCGCGCCCCGACCGCCTTGGCGAGCTGGATCGCCATGGTGCCGATACCGCTCGATCCGCCGTGCACCAACAGCGTCTCGCCCGGCCGGAGATGGGAGATCATGAAGACGTTGGACCATACGGTCGCGGTCACTTCGGGCAGCGCGGCGGCCGTGACCAGGTCCACGCCCTCGGGGAGGGGCAATAGCTGCCCCGAGGGAACCACCACCTTTTCGGCATATCCACCGCCCGCGAGCAGGGCGCACACCTCGTCGCCCACGGCCCAGCCGGTGACGCCGGGGCCCAGCGCCGAGATCCGGCCCGAGCACTCCAGCCCGGCGTAGGGCGCGGCTCCGGGGGGTGGCGGATAGACGCCCTGGCGCTGCAGCACATCCGCGCGGTTGACGCCGGCGGCGGCCACGTCGACCAGGACCTCGCCCTCACCGGGTACGGGATCGGGGACCTCGGCCCATACCAGGGCTTCGGGGCCACCGGGTTCGGGAATCGTGATCGCATGCATGGCCGCGAGGCTACTCCTGGACCATCGGCGCGCGAACGATCGTGATCAGCCGGTCGGCCGCCTGCAGCGGACTGGCGTCGGGGTTGTCGTAGGCGAGCAGACGATGGCCGCGCAGCACCGACACCACGAGGTCGTCGGTGTCCCGCACCGACTTGCCCACCTCCGCCTTCACCACCGTGCGCTCCACCAGGTCAAGGCCCGAGCCCTGCTGGATCAGATCCTCGATCACCGCACCGGCCGTCGGGCTCTGCACGCTCATGCCCAGCAGCCGGCCGGCCGCACTGGCGCTGGTGATCACCGCGTCGGCTCCGGACTGGCGCAGCAGCGGCGCGTTCTCCTCCTCGCGCACCGCCGCCACGATGTTGGCGCCCCGGTTGAGCTGCCGGGCCGTCAGCGTGACCAGGACGGCGGTGTCATCGCGCTGGGTGGCGATCACGAACTGGCGGGCGCGCTGCGCCTCCGCGCGCAACAGCACATCGCTACGGGTCGCGTCGCCCACCACCCCCGCGAACCCGTCCGCGTTCGCCGCCTCGATCACCTTGTGGTTGGGGTCGATGACGACCACCCGGTTCTTGGCCAGTCCCGTCGCGCAGAGGGTCTGCACCGCGGACCGCCCCTTCGTGCCGAAGCCGACGACGACGGTGTGATCACGCAACGCTGACCTCCAGCGGTTCAGGCGGTACTGCTCGCGGGTTCGTTCGGCCAGGACTTCCAGGGTGGTGCCGACCAGAATGATCAGAAAGAGCACGCGCAACGGCGTGACCAGCAGGATGTTACTGAGCCGCGCGCTGTCGCTGTACGGCACGATGTCGCCGTATCCGGTCGTCGACAGCGTGACGGTCGAGTAGTAGACGGCGTCGAGGAAGTCGACGTTCTCGTCGGAGTTGTCGTGGTAGCCGGTGCGGTCGACGTACACGATGACCACGGTCAGCACCAGCACCAGCAGCGCCAGCAGCAGTCGGCTGGCGACCTGGCGCAGCGGGCCCGCGCGGAAACGGGGCAGATGGACGCGGTGGCCACCGTCCTCGGGAGTGCGGGCGGCCGCGTCATGGCTGGGCAGCTTCACGCCGGGCCCTCCTCGGGGGATATGTCCTCGCCGTCCCCGTGGCCCGCTGCTCTGTCCTTGCGGTGGCTCGCTTGCGATGTGCGGTGGCCGGCTTGGGGTGTGCGGTGGCCGGCTTGGGGTGTGCGGTGGGCTTGGTCCGCGTGGCGCGTTTGGTCCGCGTAGCTCAGTTGCTCGGTCGCGATCGCCGACCACGGGAGATCCAGCACCTCGACCTCGGTGCCCCGCTTCGCCCCGCCCGGCGGGATCACGGCGAGGCCGTCGGCCACCGCGATTCCGCGCAGCATCGCCGGGCCGTTGAAGCGCAGCGGCACCGCCGCGTCCTGCCGGAAGGTCACGGGGACCAGCCGGGTGTCCCGCGGATGCCCCTGTACGGCCTCGGCCAGCGGGGCCGGGCCGGGGGCGGGGGCCGGGCGGCCCGTCAGCGTCCGCAGCAGCGGCTCCGCGAGGGTCAGCAGACCGGACACCGCCGCGAGCGGATTGCCCGGGAGCCCCACCAGGTGGCGGGCGGGGCGGGTTTGAGGTCCGGGGGTTTCGGACTTTTCGGGGTTATCAGGGCCTTCGGGGTTTTGGGGGCTCTCGGGGTTCTCGCGGCTCTCGCGGTTCTCGCGGCTCTCGCGGCCCTCGCGGCTCTCGCGGCTCTCGGGTGCGAGGCGGGCGAGCAGCATCGGGTGGCCGGGGCGCACCGCCACCCCGTCCACCAGCAGTTCGGCGCCCAGGCGGCGCAGGGTGGGGTGGACGTGGTCCACGGGCCCCGCGGCCGTGCCCCCGGTCGTCACGACGACATCGGCGGACGACTCGGCCACCGCCGCGCACACCGCGTCCGCCTCGTCGGCCAGCCGCCGGGTGCCCGTGACCTCGGCCCCGAGCGCCCGCAGCCACGGCCCGACCATCGGCCCCAGCGCGTCCCGGATCCGGCCGTCGTGCGGCAGCCCCTCGGTGAGCAGCTCATCGCCGAGGACCAGCACCTCGACGCGCGGCCTGCGCACCGTCGGCAGTTCGTCGTACCCGGCCGCGGCCGCCAGGCCCAGTACGGCGGGGGTGACCAGGGTCCCGGCGGGGAGCAGCTGATCGCCGCTGCGGCACTCCTGGCCGCGGGTGCGGATGTCCTGGCCGAGGACGACGGGGTGGGCGGCGGACGCGTGGAGCCAGCCGTCGCCCGCGGCGGTGCCGTACTCGCTGCGCAGCACGGCGGTGGCGCCGGGCGGGACGCGGGCACCGGTGGCGATGCGGACGGCGTGGCCGTCGGGCAGGGCGGCCGCCTCACCGTGTCCGGCGAGGATGCCGTGGTCCTGGTCCTTTTCATCAGTGGGCAGTCGCCAGGGGCCGGGGCCCGCGAGCGCCCAGCCGTCCATGGCGGAGGTGTCGAAGGGCGGCAGATCGGTGAGTGCGGCGAGCGGCGCGGCCAGGACCTGCCCGAGCGCCTCGGACAGCGGCCGCATCACCGGGGCGGCGTGGGCGGCCTCCTTGACGGCGGCGCGGGCGGCGATGGCGCGGGCGTCGGGCCAGGAGGTGGGGCTGTGGTGCGGTTCGTCCATAAGGGGATGCGGGTGGGAGGTGGGGGCGGCTGGGGTGCGTTTCGGATGCGGGGCCGGTGTCTGCGGGGCGGGGGCCCTGGACCGCGTGTTTTTGCTGCCAGTGCCCTCTGACGTCGAGTTACCCAGAAATTGGCGCCACACGTATACGTCAGCGTCCAGAATCCCCTCCCCTCCCTCCCCTCCCGCCCCGTCCTCTCCCGTCTCCTCGCGGCTCTCCCGCCGTTTCCCCGGCCGCTCATGGGCCAGGTCGAGCGCGGTCTCGGCCCAGTCCGTGCCGGTCGAGTCGGCGCTGTTGTCGCGGCCTCGTTCCGGGGCGGGCCGGTCCGGGCGGCCGTTGGCCAGGTTGAGGGCCGCGTCCGCCCAGTCCTCCTCGTCGGAGTACCCGGGACCCTCCGGTGCGGGCTCCGCCTCGTTGGCCAGCGCCAGCGCCTCGTCGACCTCTCGATCGAGCGGGTCCCCGTCCCGGGGGTTGCGTGGTGTCACTGCTCCTCGGCCCAACGCGCGGCCAGCGCCGCGGCCTTCTCGGTCGCGGCGGCCAGTGCCTCCGGGCCGCCGCCCTTCTGGGCCGCGGCGTAGCCGACGAGGAAGGTGGTCAGTGGGGCTGCGGGCCGGGCGACGCCATGTGCGGCGTCACGGGCCAGATCGAGTAGCGCCGCGGTGTCGACATCCAGGTCGATTCCGAGCTCGGCCTTGACTGCGGTAATCCATTCATCCAACACGCGTCCATGCTCCCTGATCCGCGCTCGAGCCGTGGTGATGTCCTCCCAGGTGTCGCAGTCGAACGACGCCGTGGGGTGCTGGAGGCGGGCCAGGGCCAGCTCGGAGACGAGCAGGCGCAGGGGCAGCCCGCCGAGGCCGCCGTGTTCGGTGGCGAGGAGGGCGATCTCGCGGCGCAGCGGCTCGGCGCGGTAGGCGGCGACAAGGGGTTGCTCGCGGCCGTCGGAGTCGATGAGCACGGCGCCTTCGGTGCCCTCGACGCCGTTGAGGAGGGTCTCCACGGTCTCGGGGGTGAGGAAGGGCAGATCGGCGGAGAGGACGAGGACAACCGGAGCGGTGGTCTGGCGGACGCCCGCGTCGACGGCCGCGACCGGGCCGCCGCCGGAGGGCTCCTCCCTGGCCCACCGCACGGGCCGCACCGTGGGCCTGCGCGGGCCCACGACGACGGTCCGCCCGGCGCCGCGGCAGGCATCCAGCACCCGGTCGAGCAGGGCTCGCCCGCCCACCCGCAGTGCGGGCTTGTCCACCCCACCGAGCCGCCGGGCGGCGCCCCCGGCCAGGATCACCGCGTCATACGCACCTGGAGTCACCCCATGAGTATGGCGCCGTGGGGCATCCGCTACAGCCGTCGCAACAACACCATGGGCTGCTCCACGCAGTCGGCCACGTACCGCAGGAATCCGCCGGCGGTGCCCCCGTCGCACACCCGGTGGTCGAAGGTGAACGACAGCTGCACCACCTGGCGCACCGCCAGCTCGCCCTGGTGCACCCAGGGCTTCGGGGTGATCCGCCCGACCCCGAGCATCGCCGCCTCGGGGTGGTTGATGATCGGCGTCGAGCCGTCGACCCCGAAGACCCCGTAGTTGTTCAGGGTGAAGGTGCCGCCGGTGAGCTGCGCGGGGGCGAGAGCCCCGGTCCGCGCGGCTTCGGTCAGCCGGGCGATCTCCTCGGACAGCCCCTCTATGGTCCGCGTCTGAGCGTCGCGCACCACGGGGACGACCAGACCCCGGTCGGTCTGCGCCGCGAAGCCGAGGTGGACGTCGGGGAGCCGGATGATCTCCCGGCCTTCCATGTCCACCGTGGCGTTGAGCTCGGGGAAGCGCGCCAGGGCCGCCGTGCAGATACGGGCCAGGAGGGCGAGCACGGAGACCTTGGGCCCGCCCGCGGCGTTCATCGCCGCGCGTGCGGCGAGCAGTTCGGTCGCGTCGGCGTCCACCCAGCAGGTCGCGTCGGGGATCTCGCGCCGGCTGCGGGCGAGCTTGTCGGCCACGGCGCCCCGCACCCCGCGCAGCGGAACCCGCTCCCCTCCGGGGCGACCGCGGGGGCGGGCTCGGGCACGGCCGCGGGTGCGGGAGCCGCCACCGCTCGCTCCACGTCCGCCCGCAGAATCAGCCCCTCGGGGCCTGAGCCCTTGAGCCGGCGCAAATCGACGTCGTGCTCCCGGGCCAGCCGCCGTACCAGGGGCGAGATCACCGGCAGGGGCCCGGCGGGGGCCACCGCCACCGTCTCGCGCAGCGGCCCGGGGGAGAGCTGGACGCGACGGCGCCGCGCGGCGGGACCGGCCGTGCCATAGCCGACCAGCACATTGCCCGATCCGCCGTCGGCCGCGCTCTCGGTGACCGGCGGAGCGGATCCGTCGTCCGAGCCCTCCGGCACGGCGACCGTGATCAGCGGTGCCCCGACCGGCACCTCCGCGCCCTCCTCGCCGTAACGGGCCGTCACCACACCGCCGTAGGGGCACGGCACATCCACCATCGCCTTGGCCGTCTCGACCTCGACCACCGGCTGGTCGACCGCGACCACATCACCGACCTGGACCAGCCAGCGCACGATCTCGGCGCCGGTCAGCCCCTCGCCCAGATCGGGCAGGGTGAACTCCCGTACGACAGCCATCAGACGGCGCTCCCCTCGGTCCACTCCGACTCCCACTGCAGCCGGGCGACGGCGTCCAGCACCCGGTCCACACCGGGCAGATGGTGCCGCTCCAGCATGGGCGGCGGGTAGGGGATGTCGAATCCGGCGACCCGCAGCACGGGCGCCTCCAGATGGTGGAAGCAGCGCTCGGTGACCCGGGCGGCGATCTCCCCGCCGGGCCCGCCGAAGCCTGTGGCCTCGTGGACGACGACCGCGCGGCCGGTGCGGCGCACGGAGGCGCACACCGTGTCGTCGTCGAAGGGGACGAGCGAGCGCAGATCGACGACCTCCAGATCCCAGCCCTCGGCCCGGGCCGCCTCGGCGGCTTCGAGGCACACCGGTACGGAGGGGCCGTAGGAGATCAGGGTGGCGCTGCGCCGGCCGCCGGTGGCGGGCCTGCGCACCACCGCGCGCCCGATCGGCGGCACCTGCTCGGGGGCGTCGGCCGACCAGTCGGCCTTCGACCAGTACAGCCGCTTGGGCTCGAGGAAGATCACGGGGTCGTCGGAGGCGATGGCGGCGCGCAGCAGCCCGTAGGCGTCGGCGACGGTCGCGGGGGCGACGACATGGAGGCCGGGCGTGGCCATGTAGTAGATCTCGGAGGAGTCGCTGTGGTGCTCGACGCCGCCGATGCCGCCCCCGTAGGGCACCCGCACGGTGATCGGCATCGGCATCGCGCCCCGGGTGCGGTTGCGCATCCGCGAGACATGGCTGATGAGCTGCTCGAAGGACGGGTACGCGAAGGCGTCGAACTGCATCTCGACCACTGGCCGCAGCCCGTACATGGCCATGCCCACGGCCGTGCCGAGGATGCCCGCCTCGGCGAGCGGCGTATCCGTACAGCGGTCTTCGCCGAACTCCTTGGCGAGCCCGTCGGTGATCCGGAAGACGCCGCCCAGGGTGCCCACGTCCTCCCCGAGGACATGGACGGACGGGTCGGCGGCCATGGCGTCGCGCAGGGCGCGGCCGAGGGCCTGGGCCATGGTGGCGGGCTTACGGGCGGTGTCGGCCCCGATGGCGGTGGTCATCACTCCCCCTTCCCGGAGTCGTCGGCCTCGGCGTCGAGCTCCGCGCGCAGCTGGGCCGCCTGCTCGCGCAGCTGGCTGGTCCGGTCGGCGTAGACGTGCTCGAAGAGCTCCATGGGATCGAGGACCGCGTCCTGGTGCATGCGCGTCCGCAGATCGGCGGCGAGCCGCTCCGCGGACTCCCGGGCGGCCCGGACTCCCTCGTCGTCCAGCAGACGGCGATCCCGCATGGCGTCCTCCAGGAGCGCTATCGGGTCGTGTGCCTGCCACGCCTCGACCTCGGAGTCGGGGCGGTAGCGGGTGGCGTCGTCGGCGTTGGTGTGGGCCTCGATGCGGTAGGTGACCGCCTCGACCAGGGTGGGGCCGCCTCCGCCGCGGGCCCGGCGCACCGCCTCCGCCAGGACCTGGTGGACGGCGGCCACGTCATTGCCGTCGACGAGGCGGCCGGGCATCCCGTACCCGACCGCCTTGTGGGCGAGGGAGGGCGCGGCGGTCTGCTTGGCGAGCGGGACGGAGATGGCGAAGCCGTTGTTCTGGACGAGGAAGACCACCGGGGCGCGCCAGACGGCGGCGAAGTTGAGCGCCTCATGAAAATCGCCCTCGCTGGTGCCGCCGTCGCCGACCAGGGCGAGGGCCACGACATCGTCGCCCTTGAGGCGGGCGGCGTGGGCGAGGCCGACGGCGTGCGGCAGCTGGGTGGCCAGCGGGGTGCACAGCGGGGCCACGCGGTGTTCGTGGGGGTCGTAGCCGGAGTGCCAGTCGCCGCGCAGCAGGGTCAGGGCGTCGACGGGGTCGAGCCCGCGGGCCACGGCGGCCAGGGTGTCGCGGTAGCTGGGAAAGAGCCAGTCGCGGTCCTCCAGCACCAGCCCGGCCGCGACCTGGCAGGCCTCCTGCCCGGTGGAGGAGGGATAGACGGCCAGCCGGCCCTGTCGGGTGAGGGCGGTGGCCTGGGCGTTGTAGCGGCGGCCGCGCACCAGCTCGCGGTGGAGCCGGATCAGCAGATCGGGGGAGATGTCGGCGGCAGCGGCGGTGCCCAGCAGGCGGTACGGCTCCGCGTCGGGCAGCAGCGGCGCGGCCTCGACGCGGGGCTGCCAGCCGGGCGGGGGAGTGGGCCGGTAGGCACCGGGCTGCTCAAGGACCGTCATGTCGCGACCTCCTGGGCGTGGCGTACGGCGGGAGGGCGGGACGTGCCGTGCGGCATCGCCCTCCCCCTACCGATTGTTCGGTCGTTGACGCATTTTGGCTACAGGCGACCCAAGCCTGTGGACAAACGGTTCTGCAGCGCCTGTGATGAAGACAGGACGTCCATGAAGGGGAGGCGGGACGATATGCGGGGCGAACAGATGGCCAATCCGGACGGCAAACCCCCGGCACGCCCTCTGGACGCCATCGACCACGACATCCTGCGTCTGCTCCGAACGGATGGCCGTGCCTCCATACGCTCCGTCGCCGAGCAGGTGCATGTCTCGCGCGCCAACGCCTATGCCCGGATCAACCGCCTGATCGACGACGGGGTGATCCGGGGTTTCAGCGCCCGGGTGGACCAGGAGCGGGCCGGGCAGGGTGCGTCCGCGTACATCACGCTGAAGATCGTCCAGAACTCCTGGCGCACCGTGCGCGAACAGCTCCGCCAGCTCCCCGGGGCCGCCCACATCGCCCTGGTCAGCGGGGACTTCGATGTGCTGCTCCTGGTGCACACCGAGGACAACCGCTCGCTGCGCGAGCTGGTCCTCACCCGGATCCAGGCCATACCGGAGGTGCTGAGCACCCGGACGCTGCTGGTCTTCGAGGAGACGGATCTGGACTCGGAGCCGTAGCGGGGGCTGGAGCGCTCAGCGCTCCGTGCGCAGGCCCGCGAAGGCCGTACGGACCACGGCCTCGGCCACTTCCTGGGAGGTCGCGGCCCCGCCGCGGCCCGGCCGGTACCACTCCACAATGGAGTTGATCATGCCGAAGAGCAGCCGGGTCGCCAGCCGGGCGTCCACGTCGGACCGCAGGTCGCCGTCGGCCGCCGCCTGCTTGAGCAGCTCCGCGACCTGGTGGTCGAACTCCCGGCGCCGCTCCATGGCCCACCGCTCGGTGTCCGTGTTGCCCCGGACGCGCAGCAGCAGGGTGACGTAGGGCAGCTCCTCCATCAGCACCTCGCTGGTGCGCCGGGTCACATGCTCCAGCCGTTCGATCGCCCGCCCGTCGCGTGCGGCGGGCTCCTGGAGGATGCCGAACAGCCCGTCAAGCGCACGGCTTATGGCGAGCCGGAGCAGCTCCTCCTTGCCCTTCACATGGTGGTAGATGGAGGACTTGGAGATCCCGGCGGCTCGGGAGAGGTGCTCCATGGAGGTGCCGTCGTAGCCACGCTCGTTGAACACCTCCACGGCGACCGCGAGCAGCGATTCGGGCGTGTAGGTGTCGCGCTTGGCCATGGTCATGATTAGAGCAGCCTCTCATCGGCGGCGGCACGCCGGATCAGCGCCTGGGAGGGGGCGTAGCGGCCGGTTGGACAGGCTTGGTGGAGGTTGCGCAGCGTGTCGCGCACCCAGCGGGCGCCGAGCGCGTACCCCCAGGCCAGCGGCCCGCGCGGGTAGTTCACCCCCGTCAGCATGGCGGTGTCTACGTCCTCGGGGCTCGCCACGCCCCGTGCGACGGCGTCCTCGGCGAAGTCCACGAGCATCGCGACCGTGCGGGCCACGACCATGCCGGGGACGTCCTGGACCACGCTGACCGCCTTACCGAGCGCCTGGAACAGGCCGATCGCGGACCGCAGGGACTCCTCGGTGGCGGCTGAGGAGGGGGCGAGGGCGACACGGGCGGCGGTGCGGTAGTCCAGCGCCAGGTCGAAGCGGACCGTCGCGGCGAAGGGGTCGTCGGTGGCGGTCGTGCCGTCGGTCAGGGACAGGCGGGTGCCGTCGGGCAGGGCGAGATGTCCCCCGACGGGCTCGCGGGTCACCGGGATGCCCGCCTCCTCGATGAGGCCCACCAGCCCTTGCGCCGGCCCCAGGTCGCCGTGGAGGGCGACCTTCGCGGGCGGCTCGCACGGCTCGGCGGTGTGCGGGGCGGGCCGCCCGGCGCCCTCGGAGTGGTCGAACCAGCCGTGGCCCGTCTTGCGCCCGAGCCGTCCGGCGGACACGAGCTGCCGCTGGGCGAGCGACGGCGTGAATCTCGGATCGTGGAACAGCGCTTCCCACACGGATCGGGTGACGGCCTCGTTCACGTCCTGGCCGATCAGGTCGGTGAGCTCGAAGGGGCCCATCCGGAAGCCGCCGGACTCCCGCAGCACGGCGTCCAGGGTGGCGGGGTCGGCGGCGCCCTCCTCGTACGCCCGGAAGGCCTCGGCGTAGAAGGGGCGGGCGATCCGGTTGACGATGAATCCGGGGGTGTCGGCGCAGCGCACCGGGGTCTTTCCCCAGGCCGCGACGGTGGCGTGGGCACGGTCGGCGGCGGCCTCGTCCGTGGCGGCGCCGCGCACCACCTCCACCAGCGGCATCAGCGGGGCCGGATTGAAGAAGTGCAGACCGACGAGGCGGCCGGGGCGGCGCAGGACGCCCGCGACGGCCGTGACGGAGAGGGAGGACGTGTTGGTGGCGAGCAGACAGCCGTCGCAGACCACCGACTCCAGCGCGGTGAACAGCTGCTGCTTGGCGCCGAGTTCCTCGAGGATCGCCTCGACCACCAGCTCCGCCTCGGCCAGGTCCGCGAGGTCGGCGACGGGGGCGAGCCGGCCGAGGGCCGCGTCACGGTCGGCGGCCGTGAGCCGTTCCTTGGCGACCAGCCGGCCGAGCCGGGCCGCGATGGCGTCGGCGGCCTGGGAGGCGCGGCCGGGCGCCGCGTCGTAGAGCCGCACAGGATGGCCCGCGGCCAGCGCCACCTGGGCGATCCCCTGGCCCATCGTGCCGGTGCCGATGACGGCGACGACGCCGGCGCGGTCGATCCCACGGTCGCTCGCAGTCATGCCGCAGATCCTTTTCGACGAAGTTATCCACAGGTTCGCCAGGCCCTCTTGTCCCGACCGATCGTTCGGTTACTCTAACTCTGTCGCCCATTCCAGCCCAGCCCCAGCTCGACGAGGAGTTGGTCAGTCGTGACCGCCGCACTCACCACCGCGCAGTTGACGCAAGAGCACCGCCCCACCCTCGACCAGGCCCTGGAGGCGATTCGTACCCGCGCCTATTGGTCCCCGCACCCGAGCACCCGAAGGCTTACGGCGGCGAGGGCGAGAGCGGGCGCCCGAGCCTGAGCGTCGCCGAGGGCCAGGCCGCGTTCGAGGCGCTGCGCGGCCGGCGCATCGAGCTGGACCAGCCGGGCACCGACGGCTGGACGGGCTCCGAAGTCTCGCCGTTCGGCGTCGAGATGGGCATGGAGTATCCGCATCCGGACCTCGATGTGCTCCTCCCGGCGATGCGGGCGGGGATGTCCGCCTGGCGGGAGGCCGGTCCGGAGACGCGGGCCATGGTGTGTCTGGAGATCCTGGCCCGGATCGGCGCCCGGTCGCATGAGTTCGCCCAGGCCGTCATGCACACCAGTGGTCAGGCGTACATGATGGCCTTCCAGGCCGGCGGCCCCCACGCCCAGGACCGCGGCCTCGAGGCGGTGGCGTACGCGTTCGCCGAGCAGACCCGCACCCCCGGCGCCGCGGACTGGTCCAAGCCGCAGGGCAAGCGCGACCCGCTGCGCCTGCGCAAGACGTTCACGGCCGTCCCGCGCGGGATCGCACTGCTGATCGGCTGCAACACCTTCCCGACGTGGAACGGCTATCCGGGGCTCTTCGCCTCGCTCGCCACCGGCAATCCGGTGCTGGTCAAGCCCCACCCCCAGGCCGTGCTGCCGCTGGCGCTGACCGTCCAGGTGGCGCGCGAGGTGCTGAAGGAGGCGGGGTTCAGCCCCGATCTGGTGGCGCTGGCCGCCGAGCGGCCGGACGAGGGGATCGCCAAGGTCCTGGCCGTCCGCCCCGAGATCCGCATCATCGACTACACGGGCTCGACCGCCTTCGGCGACTGGCTGGAGACCCATGCCCGCCAGGCCCAGGTCTTCACCGAGAAGGCGGGGGTCAACACGGTGGTGATCGACTCCACCGACGACTACCAGGGCATGCTGGCCAACCTGGCGTTCTCCCTGTCCCTCTACAGCGGCCAGATGTGCACCACCCCGCAGAATCTGCTGATCCCCCGCGACGGCATCACCACCGACGCCGGTCCCAAGACCTACGACGAGGTGGTGGCCGACCTGGCGGCGGCGGTGGACGGCCTGCTGGGCGACGACGCCCGGGCGAGCGCGCTGCTGGGCGCGATCGTGGGCCCGCGGGTCCAGGAGCGGCTGGAGGCCGCGCCCGGCCTGGGCGCGGTCGCCCTGGCCTCGCGCACCGTGACCCACCCCGACTTCCCGGGCGCCACGGTCCGCACGCCGCTGATGGTCAAGGCGGACGGCGCACGGAAGTTCTGGGAGGGGGCCGACGCGGACGCGCCCTATCTGTCCGAGTGCTTCGGCCCGGTCTCCTTCGCCGTCGCCGTCGACTCCACACAGGACGCGGTCGCGCTGCTGCGCCGGACCACCCGGGACAAGGGCGCGATGACGGTCGGCGCGTACACCTCCTCACCGGAGGCGGAGCGGCTGATCGAGGAGGCGTGCCTGGAGGAGTGCGCCCAGCTGTCGCTCAATCTGACCGGCGGGGTGTATGTGAACCAGACCGCGGCCTTCTCGGACTTCCACGGCTCGGGCGGCAACCCGTCGGCCAACGCCACGCTGTGCGACGGGGCGTTCGTGGCCGGCCGCTTCCGGATGATCGAAGTCCGCCGCCCGGCGGAGTAGCGGGCCCAGTGGGCGGGGCGGGGCGGCGCGGTGACCGGCGCCCCGCCCTGAAGGGGCGCGGGGCTGAGTGGACGTGCGGCTCCGCCGCGGCTGTGTCGATGTGCGGCTCCGCCGCTTGGGCGACCGGCCACGACGGCGCCGCAGACGATCGACGGCATGTCAGGGCCCTTCCCGCGGAGCGCTTAGGCCGGGCGATCGGGGCCGCCCCAGTGGAAGAGGGCCATGGCCACGCTGGTGGCCAGGTTGTAGCTGGAGACCTGCGGCCGCATGGGGAGGGCCACCAGCCTTGTGGCCCGCTTCCGCAGCTCCGGCGAGATCCCGTGCCGCTCGGAGCCGAAGGCGAGCAGCGCGTCATCGGGGATGGTCACGGACCGGATGTCCTCCCCTCCGCGTCCAGCACATACAGCGGCCCCTCCGGAAGGGCGTCTCCCGGCAGCCGCTCGACCGCGGTGGCGAAGTGAAGCCCGGCGCCGGACCGCACCGCGTTCGGATGCCAGGGATCGATATCGCCGGTGGTGGCCACGCCGGTGGCCCCGAAGCCTGCGGCGAGCCGGACCACGGCCCCGACGTTCCCCAGGTTGCGGGGGTTGTCCAGGACGACCACCGGGGCAGTCCGGGGCCGCTTGGACAGCTCGTCCAGATTGCCCTGCCGGCCGCGCCGTACCGCCAGCGCGGCGACCCGTGTGGGGTGCACCCTGGGCACCAGATCGCGCAGGGTACCGGCCTCCACCTCCACCAGGAGATCCGCGATCGTCTCGGTGAGATCGTCGGCAAGGCCCTCGGCGAGTTCCACGGCGGCCGCCTTGTCGCTGGTGACCGCGGCGCGCACCTCCGCGCCGAAGCGCAGCGCGTGCTTCAGCGCGTGGAAGCCGTCGAGCAGGACGGTCTCGGGAGCCGTCGCGCGCCAGTGCCGTACGGCCTGCACGGCCTCGTCATCGATCATTCCCCCAGCGTACGAGGGTGTCGGCCGCGGGTTCCCCGTCGCTCTCCCGCACCCGCTGCCCCGGCAGCCACACCGCGCGCGCCGTCAGCCGATCCCGGGCCCGGGCCAGCCGCGCCTCGACCCAGCGCAGGAAGTTCGTCGGCAGGAAGACCGAGTCCGCCGCGATCACGGCGAGCGAGAAGAAGGGCAGCCCCAGCATCACGGCGATGCCGAGGTGCTCCAGCATCAGCAGGACGAGCATCGCGTTCTTGGCCCGCCGGTTGAGCAGGGTGAACGGGAAGGCCACCTGGACGATGACCGTGCCGTAGGTCAGCACCATCACCAGGGTGCCGCTGGACGCCATGAGGTCGGTCAGCCCCGGCCAGGGCGAGAAGTAGTCCAGATGCAGCGGGTAGTAGAGGGCGGTGCCGTCCTGCCAGCGCGAGCCCTGGATCTTGTACCAGCCGGCCGTGGCGTACAGCAGACACACCTCGGCCATGATCACCACCAGGGCCCCGTTGTGCGCCACATTGGCGAGCACGTCCAGAACGGTGCGCGGCTCTCCCGGTGCGTAACGCTGGACGAGCCACCAGCCGGCCTGGACGATCCACAACCCCCACAGCACGGTGGCCCAGCCCAGTCCGGGCAGCGGGCCGTCGGAGGTCAGGGAGAGCCGGGCGTCGGTGAGCAGCTGTACCCAGAGCAGGGCGGTCCCGGTGACGGCCCACAGCACGATGCCGGTGGTGTCGCGCGGCGGCCGCTCGCGGTCCGCCTGCCGGGCCGCGCGGCGCGCGTCCAGCGACCACACCTGACCGCACCGGGTGAGCACCAGGTACATCGACATCAGATGGATGAGATTGTCGCCGCCGTCCCCCACGAAGATGGAGCGGTTCTGCAGCGACAGCACCCCGATCATGAACAGCACGGACATGGTGCGGGTGCGCCAGCCCACCAGCAGCAGCGCGCTGGAGACGAGGGCGAGGGCGTAGACGACCTCGAACCACACCCCGCCGTCGGACCACATGAGCGCGCTGAAGGCGCGGTTGCCATCGATCAGCCGCGCGGCCATGTCCCAGTTCCACGGGCCGTCCGGCCCGTACAGCTCCTGGCGGTGCGGCCATTCGCGCACCAGGAAGAGGAGCCAGGTGAAGGAGAAGCCGATGCGCACCACGGCGCTCTGCCGGGGGCCGAGCGCGGCTCCGGTGACGCGGGCGTAGCCATGCGACACGGCGGTCTGGAGGCGGGCGGAGGGGTCACCGGCTCTTCGCCTCCGGGATGTCATCGGTGGTCACCGTCCACCACGGCAGCGTCCGGTAGATCGTCTTGGTGTCGATCTTCTCGTCGCTCCAGGACGGCGGGGCCACCGGAGTGGTCGCGGAGCGCACCTGTATTCGCTCCACGGCGCCGCCGTCCTCCTCGCGGCCGAAGCGGAGCATCACGATCCGGCGGATGTACTGCTCGGAGAGGCTGCCGCGCATGCCCTGCGGCCGCTCCTGCGCGTCATGCGAGCCGACGTAGAACTCCCAGGCGCGGCGCAGCTCGTTCTGCTGGGTGTGGCTGGGCAGCGGGTTGTGGCGGATGGCCGCCCCGTCCTGGGCCGAGAGGTCGCGCCAGCCGGTGGTCGCGGTGCCGCCCTCGCGGGTGCGGATCTCGGCGCGGGCCTGGACGGCGATGTTCTGCTGGAGCGGGTTGGGGGCGAAGAGCTTCCAGACCCGTTCGAACTCCGGATAGATGTAGTCGTCGATCGCCGCGCCGTGCCGCTTGGTGAGGGTGTTGGGCGGTGAGACGGCCAGAAAGGCCGCCGAGAGGTGGATCGCGGCGGCGACGGCGGCGACCGCGATGCCCACCGCGATGATCAGCTGAGCGGGCAGGGAGAGCACGGTGAGCGGTTCCGCCGCGCCGGCGTCCGGCTTCGGCTCCGTCGATGCCGGTTCCGGTTCCGGTTCCGTCGGTCCCGGTTCCGGCGCCGTCCCGGCCATACCCAGCCCCGCCATACCCCGCCCCGCTCCCGATGGTCCAGGTCTTCGCGCGCGCCGGTCGACCGCGCGCCCCGTGGCCCCCACGTCCCCGGCACCGTACCCATGCGGAACCACTCGGCACAGCGTCCTCAGCGTTATCCACAGGGTTGACACCCTACGTTCCTCAGCACACCATTGAACCGAACGATCGGTCGGTCGGCTGGCCGGTCGGCGGAGACGGATGGGCGGAGGGGCTTCGCATGACGACGATGGCGGCGGACGCGGGGGCGTACGAGGCGGTGTTCGACGCCGCCCTGGCCGCGGACGAGCGCATCGAGCCGCGCGACTGGATGCCCGATGACTACCGGGCCACGCTGGTGCGGCAGATGGCGCAGCACGCCCACTCCGAGATCATCGGCATGCAACCGGAGGCCAACTGGATCACCCGCGCCCCCTCGCTGCGGCGCAAGGCGATCCTGATGGCCAAGGTCCAGGACGAGGCGGGCCACGGCCTGTATCTCTACAGCGCGGCGGAGACCCTGGGCACCAGCCGGGAGGAGCTGCTCGACAAGCTCCACAGCGGCCGCCAGAAGTACTCCTCGATCTTCAACTACCCCACGCTGACCTGGGCCGACGTCGGAGCCATCGGCTGGCTGGTGGACGGCGCCGCGATCACCAACCAGGTCCCGCTGTGCCGCTGCTCCTATGGACCTTACGCACGGGCGATGGTCCGCATCTGCAAGGAGGAGTCCTTCCACCAGCGCCAGGGGTATGAGCTGCTGCTGGCCCTGAGCCAAGGCACAGAGGCCCAGCACGCCATGGCACAGGACGCCGTGGACCGCTGGTGGTGGCCGTCGCTGATGATGTTCGGCCCGCCGGACGACGCCTCGGCCCACTCCGCCCAGTCGATGGCCTGGAAGATCAAGCGCCACTCCAATGACGAGCTGCGCCAGCGCTTCGTCGACATCTGCGTTCCCCAGGCCGAATCCCTCGGCCTCACCCTCCCCGACCCCGAGCTGCGGTGGAGCGAGGAGCGAGGGCATTACGACTTCGGGCCGATCGACTGGGACGAGTTCCGCGAGATCCTGCGGGGAAACGGCCCGTGCAACACCCAGCGCATCACCCAGCGGCGCCGGGCCCATGAGGAAGGCGCCTGGGTGCGCGAGGCGGCCGCAGCACACGCGGCCAAGCACGGGAAGGCACAGGCATGAGCGGTAGCCCGAGCGCCGAGTGGCCGCTGTGGGAGGTGTTCGTCCGCAGCAGGCGCGGACTGTCGCACACCCACGCCGGATCCCTCCACGCCCCGGACGCGGAGATGGCTTTGCGAAACGCACGGGATCTGTACACCCGGCGCTCGGAAGGTGTCTCGATCTGGGTGGTGCCGTCCGCCGAGATCACCGCCTCCTCCCCGGACGAGCGGGATCCGTTCTTCGAGCCGTCCGCCGACAAGCCCTACCGCCACCCCACCTTCTACGCGATCCCGGAGGGGGTGCGGCATCTATGACGGCGGCCCTCGCCCTGGGCGACGACGCGCTGGTGCTCTCCCACCGGCTGGGGGAGTGGGCCGGGCACGCCCCCGTGCTGGAAGAGGAGGTCGCGCTCGCCAATATCGCCCTCGACCTGCTCGGCCAGGCCCGGGTGCTGCTCTCCCTCGCCGGCGACGAGGACGAGCTGGCGTATCTGCGCGAGGAGCGGGCGTTCCGGAACGTGCAGCTGGTCGAGCAGCCCAATGGTGACTTCGCCCAGACCATCGCCCGCCAGCTCTACTTCTCCACCTACCAGGAGCTGTTGTACGAGCGGCTGGCGCGCGGCACCGGCCCCTTCGCCCCGCTCGCCGCCAAGGCGGTCAAGGAGGTGGCCTACCACCGCGACCACGCCGAGCAGTGGACCCTGCGGCTCGGCGACGGCACGGAGGAGAGCCATGAGCGGATGCGGCGGGGGCTGGACGCGCTCTGGCGGTTCACCGGTGAGCTCTTCGAGCCGGTCGAGGGGTGCGAGGTGGAGTGGCACCCGCTGCACGACGCCTGGCTGACCCGGATCACCTCGGTCCTGGAGCGCGCCACCCTGGCGGTGCCCGAGGGGCCGCGGCGCGGCGGCTGGGCGGCCGGGGCGGGGCGCCAGGGTCTGCACACCGAGCCGTTCGGCCGGATGCTCGCCGAGATGCAGCATCTGCACCGCAGTCACCCGGGGGCGACATGGTGACGCCCACGCCCTCCGCGGCGCCCACACCTCCCGCGTCCGGCACCACCCCGCTCGAGGAGGAGCTGCTGCGGCTGGCCGGATCCGTACCGGACCCCGAGCTGCCGATGGTGTCCCTGGCCGAGCTGGGCGTGATGCGCGGGCTGCGGCTGCTGGGGCCGGGCCGGGTGGAGGTCGAGCTGACGCCCACCTACACCGGCTGCCCGGCACTGGAGTCGATGGCCACCGATATCGAGCGGGTGCTCCATGACCACGGCGTCCCCGAGGTCGCCGTGCGCACGGTCCTCTCCCCGCCCTGGACGACGGACGCGATCAGCGCCGAGGGCCGCCGCAAGCTGGCGGAGTCCGGCATAGCGCCGCCCTCGCCGCGCCGTGCGGCGGCGGACGGCCCGGTCCCGGTGGCCCTGGCGGTGCGCTGCCCGCACTGCGGCTCGACCGAGACCGAGCTGCTGAGCCGCTTCTCCTCCACCGCCTGCAAGGCGCTGCGCCGCTGCACGGCCTGCGGTGAACCGTTCGACCACTTCAAGGAGTTGTGATGGCCGCGGAGGCGGTGCAGCGGGCCACGCCCCGCCACGGCGCGTTCCACCCGCTGCGGGTGGCGGCGGTCGATCGGCTCACCGATGACGCGGTGATGGTCACACTCCTGGTGCCGCCCGCGCTGCGGGAGACGTTCCGCTTCACGGCGGGGCAGCACATCGCGGTGCGCCGGTTCGCGGACGGCGCGGAGATCCGCCGGACGTATTCGCTGTGCACCCCGGCCCCGGGCGCAGAGGGCCCGGAGTTCCTGCGGATCGGGGTGCGGCTGGTCGAGGGCGGTGAGTTCTCCGCCTATGCCCTCAAGGAACTGGCCGTCGGGGAGGTCATGGAGGTGATGGCCCCGGCCGGCCGTTTCGTCCTGGAGCCCCGGCCCGGCCATTTCGCGGCGGTCGTCGGCGGCAGCGGCATCACCCCCGTGCTGTCCATCGCGGCCACGCTGCTCAGCCGGCAGCCCGAGGCGCGGTTCTGTCTGATCCGCAGCGACCGCACCGCGGCCTCGACGATGTTCCTGGAGGAGGTCGCCGACCTCAAGGACCGCTGGCCCGACCGGTTCCACCTGGTGTGCGCACTCTCCCGGGAGGAGCAGCAGGCCGGGCTGGTGTCCGGGCGGCTCGACGAGGAGCGGCTGACCGCGCTGCTGCCGGCGCTGCTGCCGGTCACCTCGGTGGACGGCTGGTTCCTGTGCGGGCCCTATGGTCTGGTGCGCGCCGCCGAGCGGGCGCTGCGCGGCCTCGGGGTCTCCCGCGGCCGGGTCCATCAGGAGATCTTCCATGTGGAGGCGGCCCCCGCCGAGGACGTCTCCCCCGTGCCGGATCCGGCACGGGCCGCGTGGCAGAGCTCGGTCACGGCGACCCTGGACGGCCGGTCGGGCACCTGGCCGGTCCAGGCCGGCGAGCCGCTGCTGGAGACCGTGCTGCGCAACCGGGCCGACGCGCCGTATGCGTGCAAGGGCGGGGTCTGCGGGACCTGCCGGGCCTTCCTGGTCTCCGGCGAGGTGCGGATGGACCGTAATTTCGCGCTGGAGCCGGACGAGGTGGAGGCGGGCTATGTGCTGGCCTGTCAGTCCCATCCGGTGGGCGAGCGGGTGGAGCTGGACTTCGACCGCTGAAGCCCCGGGCGCGGCACCGGCGTTCCCTTCTTGTAGAACCTGTTCTATCTTGACGGGCCGTCAGACAAAGCCGCAGCGCGGGAGGTACGGACAGTGGACTTCACCTTCACCGAGGAGCAGCAGGCGGCCGTCGAAGCGGCGAAGGCCGTCTTCTCCTCCGTCACACCGGACAGCGTGCCCAGCCCCGCGCTGACCGCCGGCGCCGTCGCCGAGGACTTTGACCGCGCGCTGTGGCGGAAGCTCGCCGAGAGCGATCTGCTGGGCCTGAGCCTCGACCCCCAGTACGGGGGTTCGGGCCTCGACCCGCTCGCCCTGTGCCTGGTGCTGCGGGAATGCGGCCGGGTGCTGGCCCGGGTGCCGCTGCTGGAGTCCAGCGCCGCGGCACTGGCCGTGCAGCGGTACGGCGGGGCCGAGTTGCGCACCGCCGTACTGCCCCGGGCCGCCGACGGTGAGCTGGTCCTCACCACGGCCTCCAGCGGCCGCACCGGCCATGGCCCGGCCGAACTCGCCGTCCAGGCGCGGCGGAACGGGGACGGCTGGGTGCTGGACGGCGTCCAGACCGCTGTCCCCTGGGCGCATGGCGCCGATCAGGTGCTGATCCCGGCCCACACCGGGGAGGGCCGGACGATCCTCGCCCTGGTCCCGCGCGACCATGAGGGCGTCGCCCTCGATGAGCAGATCTCCACCAGCGGTGAGCGCCTGGCCGAGATCCGGCTGGATGGAGTGCGGCTCACCGACCGCGAGGTGCTGGCCGCGGACGACGCCTGGGAATGGCTGCGCGATCTGCTCACCACCGGCACCTGTGCGCTCGCGCTGGGCCTCGGCTCGGCGGTGCTGGACCTGACCAGCTCCTATGTGAGCGAGCGCGAGCAGTTCGGCTTCCCACTCGCCAGCTTCCAGGCGGTCGCCGTGCAGACCGCCGACCGCTATATCGATCTGCGGGCCATGGAGGCCACGCTGTGGCAAGCGGCCTGGCGGCTGTCCCTGGCCGAGGAGCGGCCGACGGCGAGCGGGGCGCTGCCCATCGCGGGGGATGTCGCCGTCGCCAAGATCTGGGCCGCCGAGGGCGTGCGCCGCGTCGTGCAGACCGCACAGCATCTGCACGGCGGCTTCGGCGCGGTCACCGACTACTCCCTGCACCGCTACCACGCGTGGGGCAAGCAGCTGGAGCTCTCACTGGGGTCCGCCGCCGCCCATGAGGAGGCACTGGGCGAACTCCTCGCCGCCCACCCCCTCGGCTGATCGGCGGGACCGCCGATCGTAGGGAAACTCCTAGAGCACAAAGGCCCCTTCGGCGGTGCCGTCGGGGCCGCTCACCATCGGCCGGCCCGCCGCGTCCCAGGCGAGCATCCCGCCGTCCACATTCACCGCGTCCAGGCCCTGCGCGACCAGGTACTGCGTCACCTGCGCGGAGCGGCCGCCGACCCGGCACATCACATGCACCCGCTGCCCCTCGCCGACCTTCGCGGTCAGCTCATCGAACCGCGCCACGACCTGACCCATCGGGATGTGCAGCGCGCCCTCGACATGCCCGGCCGTCCACTCGTCGTCCTCCCGGACATCCAGCAGAAGGCCATCGGCCGGTACCGCCGCCGCCTCCATCTGGGGAAGCTGGGCAAAATGCATCAGACACACCTCTCACATGACATCGGCAGCTGCGGCAAACCTACTACCGCATCAGCTCCGCGAGCCGGGTCTCCTTCTCCGCGGCCTGGGCCAGCAGCTGCTCGGCGATCTCGTCCAGCAGCCGGTCGGGGTCCTCCGGCGCCATCTTGATCATCGCGCCGATCGCGCTCGACTCCAGCTCCGCGGCGACCGCGGCCAGCATCTCCTTGCGCTCGGCCAGCCACTCCAGCCGGGCGTACAGCTCCTCGCTGCGGCTCGCCCGCCGCTCCGGCGGCGGCGGACCGGCCTCCCACTCCTCGGCCAGCGCCCGCAGCGCCTCCTCGTCCCCGGCCGCGTACGCCGCGTTGACCCGCACGATGAAGGCACCGCGCCGCTCCCGCTCGGCCTCCTCCTCGGCCAGATCCGGATGGGCCTTACGGGCCAGCTCCCGGTAGATCCGGCGGGCCTCCTCGCTCGGCCGCACCCGCGGCGGCGGCTGCACGGGCCGCTCGGTGAGCATCGCGGCCGCCTCCGGAGAGAGCCCCTCCGAGTCGATCCAGCCGTGGAACAGCTCCTCCACGCCCGGCATCGGCTGCACCAGCCCCCGCGCCTCCTGGGCCTTGCGGATGTCCTCGGGATCGCCGGTGCGCGCCGCGACCGCCTCGGCGATCAGCGCGTCCAGCTCGTCGAGGCGCGAGTACATCGGCCCGAGCCGCTGGTGGTGCAGCCGGGAGAAGTTCTCCACCTCCACCCGGAAGGTCTCCACCGCGATCTCGAACTCGATCAGCGCCTGCTCGGCCGCGCGCACCGCCCGCTCCAGACGCTCGGCGGCCTGAGCCTCCTCCTGGGCACGGGCATCCCCGGCATCCCCGGCGTCCGCAGCATCCCCGGAACCGGCGTCCCCGGATGACCCCGCGTCCCCGGGCCCGGCATCACCGGACCCGGATTCCTCGGACCAGGGCCCCTGGGACCGCGTCTCCCCGGACCACGCCTCCCCGGACCATGTCTCCCCGGATCGCGTCTCCCCGGACCGGTCGTGCGACTCCGCCTGGGGCTCCGCGTCCGACACCGACTGCCGTGCCTGCTGCTGCGCTTCCGGATTCGTCACCCGCTCAGACTACGTCCGGCGGTGATCGGCGACCGAGCGCGCACCCCCGCCCCGCGCCTCACACCCCCAACTCGGCCGCTATCCGGCCGTTGCGCACCGCCACGACCAGCGCGGAGTGATCCGCTTCCGTGCGATCCGCGTACGCCACCGCGAAGGTGGCCACCGCCTCGTCCAGCTCCTCGCCCTTGCCGCAGTAACCGGCCAGCAGCCGAGGGTCCGCGCTGTGGGCATGCGCCCGCGCCAGCAGCGCGCCGGTCATCCGCCCGTAGTCGTCCATCTGGTCCGCCGCAAGCGCCGCCGGGTCCACGCTTCCCTTGCGGTTGCGGAACTGGCGCACCTGGTAATGCCGCCCCCGCACCGTCGTCCACCCCAGCAGGATGTCGCTGACCACCTGCATCCGCTTCTGGCCGAGCACCACCCGCCGTCCCTCATGTGTGACGTCCGGCACCTCGAAACCGGCCTTCGCCACATACGGCAGCAGCGCGGAGGGGCGCGCCTCCTTCACCTGGAGCACCATCGGCTCGCCCCGGTGGTCGAGCAGCAGCACCACATAGGAGCGGGTGCCCACACTGCCCGTGCCGACCACCCGGAACGCCACATCGTGCACCTCGTACCGCGAGAGCAGCGGCAGCCGGTCCTCCGGCAGCGTGCCCAGATACTCGGCGAGCGAGGAGGCCACCGCCGCCGCCTCCTCGTCTGGCACCCTCCGCAGCACCGGCGGCGCGTCCACGAAGCGCCGGGCCTCCGGCCGGCCGGAGGAGCCCTCCTCGCCCGGTACGGGCTCGGTGGACCGGGCCGCGTACCGCGCGCTGGTGTTCCGCCGGGCCTTCTCGGAGATCCGCTCCAGAGTCCCGACCAGGTCCTTGGCGTCCGTGTGGGAGACCAACTCCTCGTCCGCGATCGCGTTCCACGCGTCCGCCGCCGGCAGCTTGGCCAGCAGCCGCACCGTGCGCCGATAGGCGCCCACGGCGTCCTGAGCCGCCGCCCGGCAGGTGTCCTCGTCGGCACCCGCCTCCCGGCCGGCCAGCACCAGCGAGACCGCGAGCCGCTTCACGTCCCACTCCCACGGGCCGTGGACGGTCTCGTCGAAGTCGTTCAGATCGATGACCAGGCCACCGCGCGCATCTCCGTAGATTCCGAAGTTGGCGGCGTGCGCATCGCCACACAGCTGTGTCCCGATGCCGGTCACCGGCGTGGTCGTGAGGTCGTGCCCCATCAGCCCGGCGGCCCCGCGCAGAAAGGAGAAGGGGCCCGCGGCCATCCGCCCCACCCGGATCGGGGTGAGCTCCGGCAGCCGCCCGGCATTCGACCGCTCGACCGCCGCCACCGGATCCGGCCGCCCGCCGGCCCTCGGCGGCTCGGCATGCGCCGAGCGCGGCACCCGCTTGCGCAGCGCCTTGCCCATCTGCCGGGGAGACGGCCCCTCACCGCGCCAGACGGCGAAGCCCGGAACCGGCGGCAGCCGCCGGGCCGCCCCGGCCGCGGCGCCCTCGCCGCCCGGCCCCCGCTCGCCACTCCCTCCGCCCCGGCCGCCCTCGCCGCCCCGGCCGCCCTCGCCGCTCCGGCCGCCCTCGCCGCTTCCGCCGTCCTGACCGCTCCGGTCGTCCGTCATCGCGCCCCCGCCTTCCTTGCACACGACATCGACTGAGCAGACCGTACCCCCTGTCAGCCCACCCCGTCAGAGCCTGTGGAAAACCTCGGCGATCATGGTGAAACCCCTGATCAGACGCAGCTCATCCCGGCCCGGCCCACCTCAGCCCGAGCTCCAGCCCAGGCTCGGTCACGGAACCAGTCCCCGACCCGGCCCAACCCCAGCCTCAGCCCCGGAACTGCTCCGGGCAGTTGTCGCCGCCCGAGGGCAGATGGCTCTCCGCCCACCGCGACAGCTCCTTCAGCGCGGGCTCCAGCGCCTTCCCCGCGTCGGTCAGCCGATAGGCCACCCGCAGCGGCGGTCCGGCGTCGACCTCCCGCACCACCAGACCCGCCGTGGAGAGCTCGGTGAGCCGGTCCGACAGCATCCGCTCACTGATCCCCGGGATGGCTCGCCGCAGATCGGCGAAGTACGCCGCCTGCTCCGTCAGCACGGCCACGATGAGCCCCGTCCAGCGCTTGCCGAACAGCTCGAAGAACCGCGTCATCTCGCCGTCGACCTGCTTGCAGGCCTGCTCGTTGTGCTGCCCACGATCCTTCGCCATGGAATACAGACTACTGCGTTCTGGTTTGGGACTGCAGAAAAGTAAGCTACTGTGCCATCTGTAAGTACGTAGGCAGTACGGGCTCCTCGCCGAGCCCTCTTCACTGGAGGCATCCATGCCGACTCTTCTGCACATCGACACGTCCGTCTTCCCCGGCGAGGCCTCCGCTTCCCGCTCGGTCACGGCCACCTTCCGCAAGGAATGGGAGGCCCAGCACCCGAACGGCACGGTGATCTATCGCGACCTGGCCGCCGAGCCGTTGCCGCACCTGGACGGTCTCGCCGCCGCGGCCGGTTTCGCCGCTCCCGATCAGCGCTCGCCCGAGCAGCACGCCGCCTTCGCCCTGCGGGAGACCCTTGCCAGCGAGCTCGAGCAGGCGGACACGGTCCTGATCGCCGCCCCGATGTACAACTTCACGATCCCCTCCACCCTCAAGGCGTGGCTGGACCACGTGATCATCGTGGGCCGCACCTCGGGCGCCGAGCAGACCACCACCTCGGGCACCCCGACCGTCGTCGTCGCCAGCCGTGGCGGCGGCTACGGCCCCGGCACGCCCCGGGAGAGCTTCGAGTTCGTCACGAACTACCTGGGGAAGGCGCTGGGCGACGGGCTCGGCCTCGATGTCACCTTCGTTGTGCCCGAACTCACGCTGGCCCGCAGCAATCCGGCCATGGCCGAGCTGGTCGAGGCCTCGGACGCCTCCAAGGCGAAGGCCCACGAGGAGGCCGCGGCCAAGGCCAAGGAGCTCGCCGCCCGCTTCGCTGCCTGATCGGTCCGACCGTCTGATCAATCCGGACACCTGGTCAGGCTGACCGACCGGTCAGCCTGACCGCCCAACCCAGCCTGAGGCGCCCGATCCCGTCCCACCCGGGCATCAGGCCACAGGGGCCTCCCCTCGCCCGGGGAGGCCCCTGGCCATTTCCCTGGGAAGGCAAGGCTCCGGCAAAGCCCCGGCAAGGCCCGCCCCTGCCACAACGCGGAGCGGGCCTCCCAAAAGCGACTTTCGTCACTTCTGAGAGGCCCGCTCCGACTGGTGCGCGAGGGGGGAGTTGAACCCCCACGCCCTTTCGGGCACTGGAACCTGAATCCAGCGCGTCTGCCTATTCCGCCACCCGCGCATGGGTGCTGCCGTCCGGCCACTCGTCCCGCTCCCCGGTTGATCCTCTGGACCCGTCCGGTTCGTGTGGAGCGCCTTTCGACATCCAGAACATTAGCACGCCCTCCGGGGTGCAATCACACCCGTTACCGGCGCCCCGCCCCCACCCGTCCGTGGAGCGTCACGGTTGCGGGACACTGTCGTCAGGGCACCTCTACGATCCCTGTGAGAGGTGACACTGCTCCACAGGGCCAGGAAGGGGAACCACCCGATTTCCCGACGCGTGGATACGATCAGTAAGCAGTACCAGGACGGCATAGAGCACGACTGACGGAAGGAGGTGCCCCGTGGGAGTACTGAAACGCTTCGAGCAGCGTCTCGAGGGCCTCGTGAACGGCACCTTCGCCAAGGTGTTCAAGTCCGAGGTCCAGCCTGTCGAGATCGCCGGCGCCCTCCAGCGGGAGTGCGACAACAACGCCACGATCTGGAACCGCGACCGGACGGTCGTCCCCAATGACTTCATCGTCGAGCTGAGCACGCCCGACTACGAGCGGCTCAGCCCGTACTCCGGCCAGCTCGGCGACGAGCTGGCCGGCATGGTCCGCGACTACGCCAAGCAGCAGCGTTACACCTTCATGGGCGCCATCAAGGTGCATCTGCAGAAGGCCGACGATCTCGACACCGGCCTGTACCGGGTGCGCAGCCGGACGCTGGCGTCCAGCGAGTCCCAGGACTCGCAGCAGGCGCCGGGCCGCCCCGGCGCCGGAGCCCCGCAGCAGCGCCCCGGCGGTTACGGCTACCCCGCCCAGCCCGCCGGTGCCCCGCCGATGCCGTCCACGCCCCCGGCGCCCGCCCGGTGCCCCGCACCAGCGGAGCCGGGGCCGGCGCCGGAGCCCAGCAGCAGGGCCAGACCCGCCGCTGGATCGAGATCAACGGCAGCCGCCACCAGATCTCCCGGCCCACGCTCGTCCTGGGCCGCTCCACCGACGCTGACGTGCGGATCGACGATCCCGGTGTCTCCCGCAGACACTGCGAGATCCGGGTCGGAACCCCACCGACCGTGCAGGATCTCGGGTCGACCAACGGCATCGTGGTGGACGGACAGCACACCACGCGCGCTACGCTCCGCGACGGCTCGCGGATCGTCGTGGGCAGCACCACCATCGTTTACCGGCAAGCCGAAGGGTGAAGCGGGGGCAATGTCAGAGCTGACCCTCACGGTCATGCGGTTGGGTTTCCTCGCCGTACTGTGGCTGTTCGTCATCGTGGCCGTCCAGGTCATCCGCAGCGACCTGTTCGGGACCCGCGTGACCCAGCGCGGTTCGGCGCGGCGCGGCGCCCCCGACCGGCCGCAGCAGCAACAACAGCGGCAGAGCGCGCCGCCGCCGCAGCGCCAGCAGTCCGGTGGCCGCGGCCGCCGCGGTGCCCCCACCAAGCTGGTGGTCTCCGAGGGCACGCTCACCGGCACCACGGTCGCCCTGCAGGGGCAGACCATCACCCTCGGCCGTGCGCACGATTCAACAATCGTGCTGGACGACGACTACGCCTCCAGCCGGCATGCCAGGATCTACCCGGACCGTGACGGCCAGTGGATCGTCGAGGATCTCGGGTCCACCAACGGCACGTATCTCGACCGGACCCGACTCACCACACCGACACCGATCGCGCTGGGTGCGCCGATTCGCATCGGCAAGACCGTCATCGAGCTGCGGAAGTAGTAGGACCATGACGACCGGAGGGTGGGCAGCGTGGTTGGCAAGGGGCTGTACCCGGAGCCGACAGGCGAGGTGCGCATGAGTCTGTCACTGCGTTTCGCGGCCGGATCGCACAAAGGCATGATCCGGGAGGGCAACGAGGACTCCGGCTATGCCGGTCCCCGGCTGCTCGCCATCGCCGACGGCATGGGTGGCCAGGCCGCCGGCGAGGTCGCCAGCTCCGAGGTGATCTCCACCCTCGTCCAGCTCGACGACGACGTCCCGGGCTCGGACATCCTGACGTCCCTCGGCACCGCCGTGCAGCGGGCCAATGACCAGCTGCGCGTCATGGTCGAGGAGGACCCCCAGCTGGAGGGCATGGGCACCACGCTCACCGCCCTGCTGTGGACCGGTCAGCGGCTCGGCCTGGTGCACGTCGGCGACTCGCGCGCGTATCTGCTGCGCGACGGTGTGCTCACCCAGATCACCCAGGACCACACCTGGGTGCAGCGCCTGGTCGACGAGGGCCGGATCACCGAGGAGGAGGCGGGCACCCACCCGCAGCGCTCCCTGCTGATGCGCGCGCTGGGCAGCGGCGACCATGTCGAGCCCGATCTGTCCATCCGCGAGGTCCGGGCCGGGGACCGCTATCTGATCTGCTCCGACGGCCTGTCCGGCGTCGTGAGCCACCAGACGCTCGAGGAGACCCTCGGCAGCTACCAGGGCCCCCATGAGACCGTGCAGGAGCTGATTCAGCTCGCCCTGCGCGGCGGCGGCCCCGACAACATCACCTGCATCGTCGCCGACGTCCTCGACGTCGACGGCGGCGACACCCTGGCCGCCCAGCTCAACGACACCCCCGTGATCGTGGGCGCGGTCGCCGAGAACCAGGTCCCCCTCGGGGACGGCGGCGCCGCGCACACCCCCGCGGGCCGCGCGGCCGAGCTCGGCCGGTCCGTACCGCAGCAGGGCGACCCGCACGGCGGCTTCGGCCCGCCCGGCAGCGGCGACCCGGCCATGGGCGGTCTGCCGCAGGGCAGTTACGGCGACTACGCCGACGGCGACTTCACCAAGAAGAGCGGCGCCAAGGCCTGGGCCAAGCGGTCGCTCTTCATCGTGCTGGGCCTGGCCGTGATCGGCGGCGGGCTCTACGGCGGCTATCGCTGGACCCAGACGCAGTACTACGTGGGCTCCAACGGCGACCATGTCGCGATCTACCAGGGCATCAGCCAGGACCTCGCCTGGATCAAGCTCAACAAGGTCCATGAGGACCACCGCGAGATCGAACTCAAGTACCTCCCGGCCGACCAGCGCGGCCGTGTGGAGGACACCATCACGGTCAGCGGGCTCGGCCAGGCCCAGGACAAGACCAAGGACCTCGCCACCCTCGCCGGCGCCTGTAAGAAGGCCGAGGCCCAGGAGAAGGCCGAGGACAGCCAGAAGGACCTCACCGGCGGCGACAAGGACAAGAACGGCGGCTCCGGGGGCAGCCCCTCCAACAGCGCCAACCCGTCCCAGAGCGGCGCCCAGTCCGGGGACGACAAGACCGAGAACCAGCTCGGGGCGCGCACCGCAAAGGCCACGACCAAGCCCACGCCGACGACGTCTCCCACTCCGAAGCCCGGCCCCACCCTCTCGGAGGAGGAGAAGAAGTTGGTCCCGCAGTGCAGCAGCACCCAGCAGTGAAGCCGTAAGGGGCCGTCCACCCATGAGCAGTAGTACGACCAACACGACGACGATCAGTACGGCCGGACCGCCGAGCAGGCGCAACACCGAGCTGGCCATGCTCGTCTTCGCGGTGATCATTCCGGTCTTCGCGTACGCCAACGCGGGTCTGGCGCTCAGCGACGAGATGCCCTCCGGCATGCTCAGCTACGGCATCGGGCTCGGTCTGCTGGCCGGCGTCGGCCATCTGGTGGTCCGGAAGTTCGCGCCCTACGCGGATCCGCTGATGCTGCCGATCGCCACGCTCCTCAACGGGCTGGGCCTGGTGCTCATCTGGCGTCTGGACCAGTCCAAGCGGCTGGCCCAGAAGGCGGAGAACGCCGGTCAGGTCTTCGCTGCCTCGGCCCCCAACCAGCTGATCTACTCGGCACTGGGCGTCGCCCTCTTCGTCGGCGTCCTGATCCTGCTCAAGGATCACCGCCTCCTCCAGCGCTACACCTACATCTCCATGGTGGTGGCGCTGATCCTGCTGATCCTGCCGGTGTTCTTCCCGCCCCGATTCGGCGCGCGCATCTGGATCACCCTCGGCAGCTTCTCCATCCAGCCCGGTGAGTTCGCCAAGATCATCATCGCCGTGTTCTTCTCCGGCTATCTGATGGTCAAGCGGGACGCGCTCGCGCTGGCCAGCCGCCGCTTCATGGGGCTGTACCTGCCGCGCGGCCGCGACCTCGGCCCGATCCTGGTGGTCTGGGGGATGAGCATCCTCATCCTCGTCTTCGAGACCGACCTGGGCACCTCGCTGCTGTTCTTCGGCCTCTTCGTCGTGATGCTGTACGTCGCCACCGAGCGCACCAGCTGGATCGTCTTCGGCCTGCTGATGTCCGCGGTCGGCGCGGTCGGCGTCGCCACCTTCGAACCGCACGTCCAGCAGCGGGTGGACGCCTGGCTCGACCCCTTCGCGGCGTTCAAGACCGGGGGCAGCGACCAGATCGCCCAGGCGATGATGGCCTTCGGCTCCGGTGGCGTCTTCGGCACCGGCCTCGGCCAGGGCAACTCCGACCTCATCGGCTTCGCCGCCAACTCCGACTTCATCCTGGCCACGGTCGGCGAGGAGCTCGGGCTCGCGGGCACCATGGCGATCCTGCTGCTCTACGGCCTGATCGTGGAGCGCGGTGTGCGCACCGCGCTGGCCGCCCGTGATCCGTTCGGCAAGCTGCTGGCCATCGGCCTCTCCGCGGCCTTCGCCATCCAGGTCTTCGTCGTCGCGGGCGGTGTGATGGGCCTCATCCCGCTGACCGGTATGACCATGCCGTTCATCGCGCAGGGCGGCTCGTCCGTCATCGCCAACTGGGCACTCGTCGCCATTCTGATCAAGGTCAGCGACACCGCGCGCCGTCCGGCGCCGACGCCCGCTCCCACCACAGACGCCGAGATGACCCAGGTGGTCCGACCGTGAACAAGCCGCTGCGCCGAATCGCGATCTTCTGCGGACTTCTCGTCTTCGCCCTGCTGCTGCGGGACAACTGGATCCAGTACGTGCAGGCCGACGAGCTCAAGAACCACGAGAAGAACCGCAGGGTCCTGATCGCCCGTTACGGCCAGCCGCGCGGCAACATCATCGTCGACGGCCAGCCGATCACCGGATCCGTCGAGACCAACGGCACCGACTTCAAGTACAAGCGCACCTACAAGAACGGTCCCATGTGGGCACCGGTCACCGGGTTCGCCTCGCAGGCCTTCGACGCCAACCAGATCGAGAAGCTCGAAGACCAAATCCTTACGGGCAACGACGACCGCCTCTTCTTCAACCGGACGATCGACATGATCACCGGTAAGAAGCAGAAGGGCGGCGACGTCATCACCACCCTGAACGGCAAGGCCCAGAAGGCCGCGTTCGAGGGCCTCGGTGACAAGAAGGGCGCCGTCGCCGCGCTCGATCCGCGCACCGGCAAGATCCTCGCCCTCGCCTCCACCCCGAGCTACGACCCCTCGAAGTTCGCGGGCGCCTCCAAGAAGGACTCCGACGCCTACAACGCGCTCAAGCCGGACGTCGACAAGGACGACCCGATGCTCAACCGGGCGCTGCGGCAGACGTACCCGCCCGGCTCGACCTTCAAGGTCGTCACCGCGGCGGCCGCGCTGGAGAACGGCAAGTACACCGACATCGACGGGCCGACCGATTCGCCGGACCCCTGGAAGCTCCCGCTGTCCACCCAGCCGCTGCCCAACGAGGGGGACATCCCCTGCAAGAACGCCTCGCTGCGGCAGGCGCTCCGCTACTCCTGCAACACGGTCTTCGGCAAGCTCGGTGACGACCTGGGCAAGGACAAGATGCTCAAGGAGGCCGAGAAGTTCGGCTTCAACGAGGAGGTCTTCACGCCGGTCCGCGCCGACGCCAGCGTCTACCCCGAGAAGATGGACCAGCCGGGCAACGCGATGTCGGCCATCGGCCAGTTCGACAACCGGGCCACCCCGCTGCAGATGGCGATGGTCGCCGCCGCGGTCGCCAACGACGGCAAGCTGATGAAGCCGTACATGGTCGACTCGCTGCGCGCGCCCAACCTCAACACCATCGAGCAGACCGACCCGGAGGAGATGAGCCAGCCGCTCAGCTCGGAGAACGCCCAGAAGCTCCAGAGCATGATGGAGACCGTGGTCAAGGAGGGCACCGGCACCAGCGCCCAGATCCCGGGCGTCACGGTCGGCGGCAAGACCGGTACCGCACAGCACGGCGTCGCCAACAGCAAGAACCCCTATGCGTGGTTCATCTCCTACGCCAAGGGCGATGACGGCTCGCCGGTCGCGGTCGCGGTCGTCATCGAGGGGTCCGACACCCTCCGCGGCGACATCGCCGGTGGCAAGCTGGCCGCGCCGATCGCCAAGAGCGTGATGCAGGCCGTACTGGAAACCCAGAGCGACAAGTGACCCCCGTCACGTCCGGATATCAATCCCGCACGTCGCCGTACCGGTCCGGTATCAGATAGCAACTGAGGCCGGGTCCCGTAAGACGTGCCGGGTACGGTATGCGCGAGCAGCACTTCGCCGGCCCCCACAGGTGCGGCCGGGAACCACGGAAGAGGGCTGGAGTAGCTATGGAAGAGCCGCGTCGCCTCGGCGGCCGGTATGAGCTGGGCTCAGTGCTCGGCCGCGGTGGCATGGCGGAGGTCTACCTCGCGCACGACACCCGCCTCGGCCGTACTGTCGCTGTGAAGACGCTCCGGGCGGACCTCGCCCGTGACCCGTCCTTCCAGGCCCGGTTCCGCCGAGAGGCCCAGTCGGCCGCCTCGCTCAACCATCCCGCGATCGTCGCGGTCTACGACACCGGCGAGGACTACGTCGACGGTGTCTCGATCCCCTACATCGTGATGGAGTACGTCGACGGTTCCACGCTGCGCGAGCTTCTCCACTCGGGCAGAAAGCTGCTCCCCGAGCGCTCGCTCGAGATGACCACCGGCATCCTCCAGGCACTCGAGTACTCGCACCGCAACAACATCGTCCACCGGGACATCAAGCCAGCCAACGTCATGCTCACGCGGGACGGCCAGGTCAAGGTGATGGACTTCGGCATCGCCCGCGCCATGGGCGACGCCGGTATGACCATGACGCAGACGGCCGCCGTCATCGGTACCGCCCAGTACCTCTCCCCCGAGCAGGCCAAGGGCGAGACCGTCGACGCGCGCAGCGACCTGTACTCCACCGGCTGTCTGCTCTACGAGCTGCTGACCGTAAGGCCGCCGTTCGTGGGCGACTCCCCGGTGGCCGTCGCGTATCAGCATGTGCGGGAGGACCCGCAGCCGCCGAGCACGTACGACCCCGAGATCACCCCGGAGATGGACGCCATCGTCCTGCGGGCACTGGTCAAGGACCCCGACTACCGCTACCAGTCGGCCGACGAGATGCGTGCCGACATCGAGGCGGCCCTGGAGGGCCAGCCGGTGGCCGCGACCGCCGCGCTGGGCGCGGTCGGCTACGGCTCCGAGGACCAGCCCACCGCGATGCTGCGGCCGCAGAACTCCGGTGCCGGGGCGCAGACCTCGATGCTCCCGCCGATGCGCGAGGACGACGGCGGCTTCGGCTACGACGAGCGGCCGGACCGCGGCCGGGAGCGCGGGGGCTCCGGCAAGAAAAGCAACCTCTCGACGATCCTGCTGATCGTCGCGGGGATACTGGTGCTGGTCGGCGCGATCTTCATCGGGAAGTCGCTGTTCGGCGGCGGTAAGAACGACGACATGGTCCCGGTCCCCAATCTGGTCGGCAAGACGATCGCCGACGCCAAGAGCCAAGGGGAGAACGGCGACTTCAAGATCAAGAACGTCGGCTCCAAGTTCTGCGAGAACGCGGACAAGGACACCGTCTGCGAGCAGAACCCCGAGGGCGGCGGCGAGATCAAGCGGTACGGCGTGGTCGAGCTGACCATGTCCAAGGGCCCCAAGCCCGCGGCGAGGGTCGAGGTGCCCGACGTCCTGAACGTGCAGTACGAGTCGGCCAAGGATCAGCTCGAGGCCAAGGGCTTCAAGGTCGACCAGAAGACCCAGCAGTCGGACCAGACCGCCGGCAAGGTGATCGACCAGGACCCGAAGGGCGGCAAGAAGGTCGCGAAGGGCGCCACGATCACCCTGACCGTCGCCCAGGCACAGCAGAAGGTCACCGTCCCCGACGTGACCACGCAGAAGGTCGCGGACGCCACGGCCGCCCTCCAGGGGAAGGGCCTCAAGGTCCAGACGCAGGAGGTCGACAACGGCGACGTCGAGGCCGGCACGGTGACCGACCAGACGCCCAAGGGCGGCCAGGAGGTCCTGCCCGGTTCGACGGTCACGCTGACCGTCGCCAAGGCCGCCGCGGAGAACGTGCCGGTGCCCAACCTGGGCGGCCAGAAGCTCAAGGACGCCAAGAAGGCGCTCCAGGACCTGGGCCTGAACGTGGGCAACATCGCCGGTCCGCAGGACGACGAAGCCACCGTGGTGGCCAGCCAGCCCGGTGCGGGCACCCAGGTGCCCAAGGGCCAGTCGGTGAACCTCATCACGGTCGCCGGGCAGGGCAACGGAGGGAACGGCAACGGAGGCGGGGACGGCGGCATCTTCGGCGGCCAGAACGGCTTCTAGACGCACAGCAGTGACACGGGGAAGCCCCGGCATCCTGAGAAGGGTGCCGGGGGCTTCTTCGTGCTCAGGGGCCGCCCGGGGGCCAGTCCGCAAGCCGTCCGAGCCGTCCGAGGGGCTCAGCCCGGAGGCCGTCCCGAGGGGCTCAGCGCAGTTCCTTGGGGGGCGTGCGGTCCGCGTCGACCTTCTCGGTGCGCTCCAGTTCGCCCCACACGATGTAGCGATGGCGGGAGGTGTAGACGGGGGTGCAGGTCGAGAGCGTGATGTAGCGGCCCGGCTGCTTCCGTCCCGACTCCTTCGGGACCGCGTTCAGCACGTCCACGTTGTACTTCGAGGTCTCCGGCAGCGTCGCGTAGACCTTGTAGACGTACCAGGTGTCGCGGGTCTCGAAGACCACCGCGTCGCCGTCGTGGACCTTGTCGATGTTGTGGAACTTCGCGCCGTGCCCGTCCCGGTGCGCGGCCAGGCTGAAGTTGCCCTTCTTGTCCCACGGCATCGCGGACTTGACCGGCTGGGTGTAGTAGCCGGCCACACCGTCGTTGAGGGTCTCGGTGCCGGTGCCCTTCTTGACCAGCACCTCGCCGTTGTGCATGGACGGTACGTGCAGGAAGCCGATGCCGCTCTTGGTGTCCAGCCCGCCGGGCCCCCGCTGCGACCAGTGCTTGCGCACCCGGTCGCCCTGCTTCTTCGCCTCACGGTCGGCCAGGACGTTGGTCCACCACAGCGAGTAGACGACGAACAGGGCGAGAATCAGCCCCGCGGTGATCAGCAGCTCGCCGAAGACCGCTATGGCCGAGGCTACCCACCCACGGCCGGGACGACGGCTGGGCGTTGCGGGCGGGCCGGGGTGCTGGTCCTGCCGCTCGTCGTGGTCGGTCCGTGCCACCGCGTCGTACCCCTTTTTCTGGTTTCCCGGCTGTTCCCGCTCATTCGACCAGCGCGTCCGGCTTTCCCTGGCTACGCGGCCGCTCCTCGACCATCTTGCCCCAGAGGATCATCCGGTAGGTGCTGGTGAATTCGGGGGTGCAGGTGGTCAGCGTGATGTACCGGCCCGGCTCGGTGAAGCCGGAGCCGGGCGGCACCGGATTGATGACACCCGTGTTGGACGGCGACGTCTGCGGCAGGATGCTGCTCATCGCATAGGTGTAGTACCGGCTCTGGGTCTCGACGACAATCTCGTCACCGGGCTTGAGGCGGTTGATGTAGCGGAACGGCTCGCCGTGGGTGTTGCGATGCCCGGCGAGTGCGAAGTTGCCCTTCTTGTCCCACGGCATGGCGGTCTTCAGCGGGCTCTTGCCGTAGTGGCCGACCATGCCGCGGTCGAGAACCTTGTGCTTGTCGATGCCCTCCGCGATCGGGGCCTTCACATCCAGCTTGGGGATGTAGATGATCGCGAACCCCTGCCCGGGGGAGAAGGTGCCGGGGTTCCGGTCGTCGCCGCCGTTCTCGTCCCACTTCTTCTGCAGGTTGTTGGCGGCCCCGTTGGCCTGCTGATGGGCACGGATGTTCGTCCACCACAGCTGATAGGTGACGAAGAGCAGCATCACCACGCCGAGGGTGATGAACAGCTCGCCGACCACCCGGCTCGCCACCACCCCCGGGCTGTCCTTACGGGCCCGCGCGGCGCGCTTGGCCTCCATACGGGTGCGGGGCGGGGCGTCCCCGGCGTTCCCCGCGCCCTCCGTGGGCCGTGTGGCGCCCGCCTCGGCCGTACCGCGCCGGGCGCGGGAGCCATGCCGTCCGGCGCGCTTCCCCGCCTCCTGGGCGGCCTTACGGCGGGCGGCCCGACCGCCGGGCGGGGGCTCGGCGCCGCTGTCCCGGTCCGACTCGACCTTGCGCAGAGCCATGGTCTGGCCGGCGGGCGCCGCCTCCACGGCGCGCAGGGCGACCGTCTCGTCGTCGCCCCGGGGCCTCACCGGGGCAGGACGGCCGTCTCCGCGGCCTCAGGGACGCGTCCGGACGTCTCGGAGGGGCGTCGGGGCGTCCCCGGGGCGCGTACGGGCGTCTGAGGGGCGTATGCGGACCCTGAGGGCCCCGAGGGGGCCGCGCGGGCGCGTCGGCGCCCCGTGGGCGGCACGGCGGCCTCAGCGGCCTCCTCCGGCCCGGCGGGGGCCGAGCGGGCGCGCCGTCGGCGGCCGGTGGGCGGCGGCACGGCGAGCGACGCGGTGCCCGTGGTCCGCCCCGTGGGCCCGGCCGGGGCGGAGTCCGGCAGCGGGCCGGCCAGAGGGTCCCGAAGGCCCTCCCCGGCCGCCGCGAACGCGTCCGGGCCCGCATACGCGCCATGGGCGTCGTGCTGCTGACGAGACCCGTACGGCGGGTACGGGGCGGGCTCCCGGGCGCCGTGGCCGACGCCCTCGCGCTCAGGGCGCGGTCCGGTCACTCGCCGGCCTTACCGCCGACCGCCCCGACCACCGGGGCGAGCCCCGCGGACCGCCCCACGGCATCCGTGTCCCCGCACTCCACCAGCCAGTTGGCGAGCATCAGATGGCCCCATTCGGTGAGGACCGACTCGGGATGGAACTGGACGCCCTCGACCCGCAGTTCACGGTGGCGCAGCCCCATGGCGATGCCGGTCTCGGTCCAGGCCGTGATCTCCAACTCCGGGGGCACCGTCCCCCGTTCCACGGCCAGCGAGTGGTAGCGGGTGGCGGTGAAGGGCGTGGGCAGTCCGCTGAAGACGCCGGCGCCCTCATGGATCACCAGCGAGGTCTTGCCGTGCAGCAGCTCCGGGGCCCGCCCGACGACGCCGCCGTAGGCGACGGCCATGGACTGCATCCCCAGGCAGACGCCGAACACCGGTACGCCGGTGCTCGCACAGTGCCGCACCATGTCGACGCAGACCCCCGCCTCCTCCGGCGTGCCGGGCCCGGGGGACAGCAGGACGCCGTCGAAGCCGTCCTGGGCGTGGGCCAGGGAGACCTCGTCGTTGCGCACCACCTCGCACTCGGCACCGAGCTGGTAGAGGTACTGGACGAGGTTGAAGACGAAGCTGTCGTAGTTGTCGACGACCAAGATGCGCGCGCTCATCGCGGACCCGCCATTCCCTCGTCGACCGTCACGTCATTGAACGGCAGCAGGGGCTCCGCCCAGGGGAAGACGTACTGGAAGAGCACGAAGACGATCGCCAGCACCAGCACGAGCGAAATCAGCGCCCGCATCCATGCGTTACCCGGCAGATGCCGCCAGATCCAGCCGTACATGCCATCCCTACTCACCGATGACGAAGTCGATTGCAGCACCGGAGTGCAGCACCAGAGTAAGGGGCGCGGGGTGGGGCCGGAGGGTCAGCTGTACAAAGCCTTGGGCTTGCCTTGGGCAACCGATTGGGTCGCGTCGAGGTGCGCCCAGGTGATCAGGCGGTGGCTGTGGCCCCACTCCGGCTCACAGGTCGTCAGCGTGAGATAGCGCCCGGGGCGCCGGAAACCGGACGCGCGCGGCACCGGATCGATCACCCCGGTGTCGGTCGGCAGGGTGCGGTAGGGCCGCCGGTCGACGCGGTAGGTGAACCAGGTGGTGCCGTCGGTCAGCACCACCGCGTCACCGGGCCGCAGCGCGGGGAAGTCCTTGAAAGGGTCGCCGTAGGTGCGGCGATGCCCCGCGACGGCGAAGTTGCCGAGGGCCCCGAGGCGGGCGGTGCGGGAGTAGTGACCGAGCCCCTTCTTCAGGGTGCCGGTGGCGGTCCCCTCGAGGACGGGCTTGGCCCAGCCGGCGCCGAAGCGCGGGATGTACATGATCGCGAAGGAGTCGCCGGACTCGTAGCGGCGGGGCTCGGACGAGGGCTCGGCGCCGGCGGTGACCGTACCGGTGGCCCATCGGTCCTGGAGGTGGTCGATCTCCCCGTCCATGGCGCGGTCGGCCCGCACCGAGGTCCAGTACAGGACGTAGACCACCAAAAGGATGATCAGGGCTCCGACGGTGACGCAGATCTCACTGAGCGTTCTGACGATCAGCCGCGTTCTCATCGGCCCCCACTGTCCGCCCCGCCGACCCCGTGCGCCGGCCCGTGCCGCGTACCGGTGTCCGCAGGTGCTATCCGATGGGCTGTGCCTGGTGCAGATCCACTGTGCCGGAGTAGCCGGGAAGAGTCACCGTGTCGTGCTGGTCGACTTTCCAGCCGAGGCCGTACGCGTCGACATAGCTGCGGTAGTTCTGGATCGCGGGCGAGGCGGTGAGGGCGGCGCTCAGCTTGCCCCGGTCACCCACAGCGGTGACCTTGTAGGGCGGGGAGTAGACCTGGCCCTGCAGGATCAGGGTGTTGCCGACGCAGCGCACCGCGCTGGTGGAGATCAGCCGCTGATCCATGACCTTGATCCCCTTGGCGCCGCCCTGCCACAGCGCGTTGACCACGGCCTGCAGGTCCTGCTGGTGGATGACGAGATCGTTGGGCTGGGGATCCGGGACGCCGGGGATCTGCGGGGTGGCGTTCGGCGGGGCGTCGGTGAGGGTGACCGTAAGGCCCGCTCCGGAGAGCTTCCTGGTCCCGGCGGTCTTCTCCAGCGCGGCCAGCTTGCGGCGCTCGGCCTGGGTGCTGCCGTTGTCCCGCCGGGCGAGTGCGTCGACCTCGGAGCGTATTTTGCCGGTGCTGTCGTCCAGGGTGCCGTTCTTACGGCTGCGTTCCTGGATGAGATCGGAGAGCCGCAGCATCGATTCATCGCTGCGGATATTGGTGCCCTGGGCTGTGTTGAAACTGGTCCAGAAGATCACTCCGGCCAGCGCGAAGACCGCGCCGGTCAGCAGTCTCACGGGCCGGAACCGGGGGCGGCGGGACGCCGGGGTGGGGGAGTCAGCGGAATTGCTCAACGTACCCTTACTCCTTACGACGCCGCGGAAGGACTACGCTAACGGACGTGTGGGGGAGGGACGTGGTCCCCGTCGCTGTCCCGCCCCGGCGCCGTCCGTACACATCCCCGCGCGGTCACGCAGCGCATCGACAGGAGAGTTCCTCGTGCCGAAGTCACGGATCCGCAAGAAGGACGACTTCACGCCGCCGCCGGCGAAGCAGGCAGCCAGCATCAACTTGAGCAGCGGCCGCCGGTGGGTGGCACCGCTGATGCTGGCCATGTTCCTGATCGGCCTCGCGTGGATCGTCATCTTCTACGTGACCACGGGTGATATGCCGGTCGAGTCGCTGGGCAACTGGAACATCGTGGTCGGCTTCGGCTTCATCGCCGCGGGCTTCGTCGTCTCCACCCAGTGGAAGTGACCCGGCTGTCCCCAGGTTGTCCACAGAGTTATCCACAGCCGGGGAAAACTCAGAAGATCTGTGGATAACCTCTGCCGTGTTGACGCCGGTGTGACCGGCGAGGAGCGTCTGTTCGATCGTTCACACCCCCGTCTTCCTGCGAAAATGCAGGTCAGCCGGGGGTCGTACGCAGGTTCTCCACAGGTTGCGTATGATCCACCATTTGCTGTGGACAACTGACCGAGCCCGGCTCGGCCCCATGCGCCGGAGATCGCCGGGAACCGTCCACGGCCCTGCGAGCGGCCCTGCGGGAGCACGTCCGCGGCGGCCCGCCGAGCGCCGGCCGACCGCCCCGCTCAGCCGGTGAGCTGGATCGTCCGGATCCACACCATGGCGACGATCGCGAGCAGCACCAGGGCGCAGGTCCCGCGCTGCACCAGCGCCCGCTTCTCACGGGGCGCGTGCACCATCCCATACGCCACCACCGTGCCCGCGACCAGGCCGCCGACATGGGCCTGCCAGGCGATTCCGGACCAGGTGAAGGTGAAGAGCAGATTCAGCGCCAGCAGCGCGATGACCGGCCGCATGTCGTAGTTCAGCCGGCGCATCAGCACGGCGGTGGCGCCGAGCAGGCCGAAGATCGCGCCGGAGGCGCCCAGCGACGGCTGGTTCTGCGCGGCGAGGAGATACGACAGCGCGCTGCCGCCCAGCCCCGACAGCATGTAGAGCACGATGAAGCGGACGCGGCCGAGCGCGGCCTCCAGCGGCCCGCCGATCCACCACAGCGAGAGCATGTTGAAGGCGATGTGGATCAGCTGCTGGTGAAGGAAGATCGAGGTGACCAGCCGCCACCACTGGCCCTCGGCGACTCCGACGATCTGCGCCGCGCCGGGGTCGTAGGCCCGTCCGACCAGGTCGAGATCGTTCACCAGCCGGTCGCCCGCGGACAGCGCCGCGAGCCATACCGCGATGTTGATGGCGACCAGGATCTTGGTGATCAGCCGGGGATCCGAGGTGATCGTGCCGCCGGCCATGGTGCGCGGCTGGGCGGCACGCGGTGGGGGACCGACGGCCGAGGCCCCGGCCCCGGCCGGCACCCGTCCGCTCACGCACTCAGGGCAGTGGAACCCCACAGAGGCGCTGATCATGCACTCGGGGCAGATCGGGCGCTCACAGCGGGTGCAGCTGATGCCGGTCTCCCGCTGGGGGTGCCGATAGCAGCAGACCGCCTGGTCCTCCATGATGTCCCCTCGCCCCTTGTCCACTTCTGATCGGGCGTTCCCCCGCCCCGCTTGTTCACACGGACACTTGTTCACACGGACAAGCGGGGCATGAAAGTTCCCCGTACGGGCTCAGCCCTCGCGGGTCTCCACGACGACCGACTCGATGACGACGTCCTGCAGCGGACGGTCGGTGCGCGGGTTGGTCGCGGTGCCCGCGATCGCGTCGACGACCTTCTTGCTGGCCTCGTCGGCGACCTCGCCGAAGATGGTGTGCTTACCGGTCAGCCATGCGGTCGGGGAGACCGTGACGAAGAACTGCGAGCCGTTGGTGCCCGGGCCGGCGTTGGCCATCGCGAGCAGGTAGGGCTTGTTGAAGGCCAGGTCCGGGTGGAACTCGTCACCGAACTCGTAGCCCGGGCCACCGGTCCCGTTGCCCAGCGGGTCCCCGCCCTGGATCATGAAGCCGCTGATCACCCGGTGGAAAACGGTGCCGTCGTAGAGCTTCTCCTTGGCCTTCTTGCCAGTGGCCGGGTGGGTCCACTCGCGAGTGCCTTCAGCCAGTTCGACAAAGTTCTTGACCGTCTTGGGGGCGTGGTTCGGCAGCAGCCGGACCACGATGTCGCCATTGTTCGTCTTCAGGGTGGCGTAAAGCTGCTCGGCCACGATCAACCTTCCATCGTTTTCACTTCCGTCTCCTGATCCTCGCACGGACGCAAGGTCGACGAGTAGCCGCGGAGGCGGCGCCGGGCGTGCCGATCCGCGCGGTTTCCACGAGAATTCTCCCTATGACCCAGATGCCCGGTCAGGCATGCTGCCTGTGCTGCGAACGGGCATGATCTCCACAAACAGGCATGATCTTTCTTGGGATGGAAACACGAAACTGGGCAAATGGAGCGCGCGACGAAAACGCACGACTCTGAACCCGGGAGCTTGACCACGCCACCGAGGAGGAGGATCCCGTGACCCGCATTGACAGCGTGCGAGCCGCGACCGGCACAGCCAAGGGCAGCGTCCTGCACGCCGCGGAGGCGGTGGCACCCTACGCCGGCACGGCCAAGGACACCGCATCGCGCTACGCGCACGAGGCCCGCGTACGGCTGGCGCCGAAGGTGTCGACCGCGGCGCACCAGGCCCGGTGCACGGCCGGCGCCCAGTACCACGCCCATATCGAGCCCATGCTCAACCAGGCCCGTGGCACTCTGCCGCCGAAGGTGGACCAGGCCGCCACCCGGGCCGCCAAGCGCACCCGTAAGGCAGCCCGCCACGCCGCCGACTACACCGGTCCGCGGATGGAACAGGCGATGGCCGGGGCGCGCGCCGCCGCCGGACCGGTGCGCGAGGAGGCCGCCGTCCGTACGGCCGCCGCCATCGCGGCGCTGCGCACCCATGTGACGGCCGCGGAGATCGAGAAGCTGGCCAGGAAGCACCGCCGCCGGGCCAGGACCGCCCGTGTCGCCAAGCGTGCGGCCTTCATCGGACTGGTCGGCGCGGGCGTCTTCGCCGCGTGGAAGTGGTGGGACAAGCAGGCCAACCCCGACTGGCTGGTCGAGCCCCCGGCGGCGACCGAGGTGGGCGACCGCGAGCGGCTTTCGGCGGTGGACGGCAGCGACCAGAGCGCCCTCGACCCCGAGGTGCAGGCCAAGCAGGCCGAGGCCCGCAGGGACGACGAGCGCTGAACGACGCCGCATACGGCGTCCGGCGCGGCCCTCCGCGAGGGGCGGGAGATCTGATGATCTCCCGCCCCTCGCCCCGTCTCCGGCCCCGGCTCAGTCCGCCGGGTCCTCCCCCTGGGAACGGCGCTGACGGCGCTCGAGGAAGATCTCGGTGAAGACCGAGACCTTGGCCCGCAGCGCCCAGGGGTCGAACGGCTTGGCCATGTAATCCACCGCACCGGCCGCATAGCCCCGCGAGGCGTTCTCGGGATCGGCGCCCATCGCGGTGAGGAAGATGATCGGGATGTCGCGGTTACGGGAACGCCGCTTGATGTGGGCCGCCGTCTCATAGCCGTCCATCTCGGGCATCTGCACATCCAGCAGGATCACCGCGAAGTCGTCATGGTCGAGCAGCGCCTTGAGGGCCTCCTGCCCGGACGTCGCGGTCACCAGCTCCTGGTCGAGCGTGGCCAGCACGGCCTCCATGGCCAGCAGATTGTTCTGCTGGTCGTCCACCACGAGGATCTTGGGCCGCGGCCCGGTGCCCCGCTTGGGCACCGCGGGTCCCTCCGGGGCCGGGGGCTCGTCCTCCGGCTGCGGCACCGCGGCCGGGGGCTGGGACTCCACCATGGCCAGCTGCCGCTCCAGGACCAGGCAGCGCTCCTCCGCCAGCCGGCCCCGCAGCCGCACGTCTTCCAGCTCCTCGGTGAGCCGCCCCACCTCCTGCCGGAGCAGATCCCGCTCCTTGATCAGCTCCTTCCGGTCCGGGAGCTCCCGCTCCAGCGCGTCCGCCCGGGCGCGCTCCGTGGCCCAGGCCGCCTCGGCCTGGTTCAGCCGCACCTCGAGATCGGCGATGCGGTGCTTGCGGTCCAGCAGCGCCTCGCCCAGCACGTCCTGGTGCGCCATGGACACCCGCGCGTCCCGGTCGGCGTCGGCCAGCTGGATCTGCAGGATCTCCATGGCATGCCCGGGGGAGCGGCTGGTGCGGACGGCGGCGCGGTGCAGCTCCCGCACCAGCTCGATGGCGGCGGGGGTCGGAGCGACGCCTCGCCGCGCCGCGAGATCGGTGAACAGATCGAAGACGAACTCCCACGGGGGGATACGGGTGCCGCTCAGAAACCGCGAGATGGTGCTCGGGTCACGGTGTCTGCGCACGGCATATCTGCGCACCGAGATCCCCAGCCCCAGGAACAGCTTCCTCAGCTCCACAGCGAAGGCCCGGCACTCCTCGGGCAGGTTCTCGCCCAGCGGATGCAGCTCACCCATCGTGTCCCCTGTACGGCGGCTCGCGCCGATCAGACGACTCCCGGGCGATCTGCCCGAGTTGTGAGAAACACCCTGGAGCATCCCGCGGGTGTTGCGCCGGGCAATGACAGGAGTGGCAACACCGATATCAGGGGCGAAACAAACCAGCCAGGACACCGATCACGATGTCCTGGCTGGTGACGAAGGTGGAGCCTAGGAGAGTCGAACTCCTGACATCCGCCATGCAAAGACGGCGCTCTACCAACTGAGCTAAGGCCCCGTCGCCGATCAGGATACCTGCTACCGGCCACCATTCCCGACCGGGTATCGCTCGTGCGTAGTGCTCTCCGTAGGATGCCACGCAAGATTCGCGGCAGCGAAGCGAAGGGGAGAGCGAGATGGACGCAACACAGCAGGATGCCACCGCGCGCGCACGGGAGCTTCAGCGCAGCTGGTACGGGGAACCGCTGGGGGCGCTCTTTCGCCGTCTCATCGATGATCTCGGTCTGAACCAAGCCCGTCTCGCCGCCGTCCTCGGGCTGTCCGCGCCCATGCTCTCGCAGCTCATGAGCGGCCAGCGCGCCAAGATCGGCAACCCCGCCGTCGTCCAGCGGGTGCAGGCGCTGCAGGAGCTGTCCAGCCAGGCGGCGGACGGCAGGGTCAGCGCCGCCGAGGCCGCAGAGCGCATGGAGGAGATCAAGAAGTCCGCGGGCGGCTCGGTCCTCAACTCCACCCAGTCCACGGCGACGAGCACGGGCGCCCCGACCGTTCGGCGAGTGGTGCGCGAGATCCAGTCGCTGCTGCGGTCCGTGGCGGCCGCGGGGGACATCATCGATGCCGCCGACTCCCTCGCCCCGACCCACCCCGAGCTGGCAGAGTTTCTCCGTGTGTACGGCGCCGGGCGGACCGCCGATGCGGTCGCCCACTACGAGGCGCACCAGAGCTGACGGGCTGAACTGCTGACGAGTCGATGACGGGGCGGGCACGGCGCGATGGGTGAGATCTTCGCGGGCCGGTACGAGCTGGTGGACCCGATCGGGCGTGGGGGCGTGGGCGCCGTATGGCGCGTCTGGGACCACCGCCGCAGACGGTACGTGGCAGCGAAGGTGCTCCAGCAACGTGATGCCCATACGCTGCTGCGCTTCGTCCGGGAACAGGCCCTGCGGATCGATCACCCCCATGTGCTGGCGCCGGCCAGCTGGGCGGCCGACGACGACAAGGTGCTGTTCACCATGGATCTGGTGGGCGGCGGCTCGTTCGCCCATCTCATCGGGGACTACGGTCCGCTGCCGCCACGTTATGTGTGCACCCTGCTCGACCAGCTGCTCTCCGGACTGGCCGCGGTACATGCCGAGGGCGTGGTGCACCGGGACATCAAGCCCGCGAACATCCTGCTGGAATCCACCGGGACCGGGCGGCCGCATGTCCGGCTGTCCGACTTCGGCATCGCGCTGACCAAGGGCGAGCCGCGCCTCACCGAGGCCAACTACGTGATGGGCACGCCCGGTTACTTCGCGCCCGAGCAGATGATGGGCGACGACCCGGACTTCCCGGCGGATCTCTTCGCCGTGGGGCTGGTCACGCTCTATCTGCTCAACGGGCACAAGCCCGACGCGGAGGCGCTCGTCAAGCTCTTCGAGCAGGGAGTGCCAAACGCCCCCACGGGCGTGCCAGAGCCGCTGTGGCAGGTGATCGCGAGTCTGCTGCAGCCGGACCCCGAGGACCGCTTCCGCACCGCCACAGGAGCGCGGAAGGCGCTGGCGACGGCGGTCGACCTGCTGCCCGAGGCCGACCTGGACGACGACGCCATCGAGGTCTTCGACCATCTCGGGCCGCTGCCCGCCGGGTTCGACTCCAACGGGCCGACCCGGCCGCGCCGCCGCCACGCGAAGACGGACCCACCCCGAGAGAACGGCGCGAACGGCGCGAACGGCGCGGCGCCCTCTCAGTCTCAGACCGCCGCCGACGCAGGCTCCGCCGCCGAGGCGTCCCCTCCCCAGTCGGCCGCCCCACAGCCGTCCATGTCCGACACCGGCAGCTTCACCCTCCCGCCGCCGCTCCCCAAAACCAACAGCCAGGGACACCGCACACCGAGCCCCCGCCCGGCCAGGCCCCGCACACCGGGTCTCCAGGGGCTCCGTCCTCCGGCGTCCCGCACGCCGAACCGCCGCACGCCCAGACGCCCCTGAGCCAGACCCCACCGCCCCAGCCCGCGGGCCCACCGACACCGACGCCTCCGCCGCCGACCGCCCGGCCCACGACTCCGCCCCCACCGGTCCAGCGGCCGTCGATGCCGCAGGCGTTCCCCCACCCACTGACCCCGCCGACCCCCTCGACGGCGGCCCCGCTGCCACCGGCACAGCCGCCCGTGCACCATCCGCACCACGCACAGCAGCCCCCACACCCCGTACAGCCGGTGCACCACGCGCACCCGCATACGCCCACCCCCGCTTCCGCTCCGACCGCGGCACCCTCGCCGACACCGACGCCAACGCCGACACCCACGCCGACTCCGACCCCGACACCAACGCCGCCCCCGCGTGATTTCCCTTCTACTCGTCCATACACCGCCGGGCGGCCGCAGGTTCCCACGGCGAGGCGGCGGCGACCCGGGCCGTCCCGGAAAGCGGCGCTCTCGATCCTGATCGTCGCGGCGGTGTGCTTCGCCGTCGGCGCATGGGCGCTGGTGGCCGCGGGCTGACGTCGCCTGTACGCCGACGACGCCCCCGCCGACGTCACCGCCCCTGAGCACGCCCCCGCCGACCTCACCGCCCCTGACCGCGCCCCCCGACGCACCCCCAGCGAAGCAGCGCCCCCACCTACCAGCCGGGCGGCGGCCCGTACCGCTGCGCGGAGGCCCGGCGCCGGGCGGCGAGCGTCCACACGCCGAGCCCGAGGACCAGAGCCGTCCCCGTGCCGATCCCCGCGTACCCCACCACCCGCAGCGCGGTCGTCTTCGAGTCGGCGGCGCCGGAGCCAGGACTCGCCATCCGGTCATCGTCCGCGGCGTCCGGATGGCGCTTGGCCGCCTTCCGGTCGGCCGCCGTGAGGCCGAACCCCGCCTCGACCGGGTCCTTGTCGTAGCTGGGCCCGCCGCGCGCGGCGCCCGCGACCCGTACCCGCAGGACGACCGGCACCGGGCCGTTCAGATGCGGCGCCACCCGCGGCGGGTTGAGGGTGACCGCCAGGAAGTACCCACCGCTGAAGCTCATCGCGCGGACCGTGGAGCCGGTGTTGGCATACCGGTTTCCGTAGGCCACCGGCGCGGTGGCCACCTGGGTGCGGGGCGCATCGCCGTCCTGCGCGGCGGGGATGCCCCGCTTGGCGAGCCCGCGCGCCGGGTTGTAGGCGTGCATCGCCAGGGCGCGGTCGAGCAGACGGGTGCTCTGGTCCTCACCGTCGGCGGACAGTTCGGCGGCGGCGGTGAGGCACTGCCCCCAGTCGACGGGCACCCGGTAGAAATGCGTCTCCCCCGGCGTGATCTCGTCCTTCCACACACCGCTCCCCAGGGTCGGCGCGTCGGTGAAGCCGCGTCCGCCGCGCCGCGGCCAGGGAGTGCCGTCCGGCGGCTTGGGCGACGGCGTGCTCCAACTCCCCTCCGGAGCCGCCCCCGTGGCCCCGCCCTTCACCGGTGGCTCCACCATCACGCGGAGCTCCACGGGCCAGCGCTCCGGGTCCGGTGACCCGTCCTGGCGCTCCACCGTCACCACATAGCGCCCCGCTTCATGGCAGGAGGCCGGCCCGGACTCGATCTGGCGAGAGGCGTAGTCGGCGAGGGGATAGGCGACGCCATTGGTTTCGATCTTCGGGGCGGCGGTGCCGCAGATGCCCCCGTCAGGGCTCTCCAGCGTCACCTTCACACCGTCGCGGTACGAGGTCACGTCCGCACCCGGCTGGGGTGCGGCGACCGCTGAGACATAGGCGGCTGACTTCGTGTCGAGCGTCACGCCGTAGTACCGCTTCTCGCCCGGCCCGAGGCTGTCGACATAGGTGCGGCCGGCCGCCAGGGACGGGGCGCCCGAGTCGGCGTCGGCGCCGGATATCCGGGTGCCGCGGGTCTCGTACGCCTGGGCCCCGTCGGCTCCGTCGGCGAGGGACGTCCCCGGCGCCGCGGCCACCGTGCACAGTGCCGCCACCGCGGCGAGACCGGCCCTGACCTTGCGGCGGTCCTTCATCGCGCGTCACTCCTCGTCGTACCGGCCGGTCGGCCCGTTCAACTTTGCCTGTGCAAGCTATTCGTTTGCGAGAGTGAAACACGAAGACACCCCGTCATCCCATCCCCGGCGCCCCTGCCCCTTCCCCGCACGGCGCCAGTAAAGCCGACGGGGCCCCGACCGCTCCAGCGGTCGGGGCCCCGCACTGGGACTGTCTTAGGAGCTAGGAGCTCACACACCCGAACCTGCGGGCACGGAGTCGGTCGCCTCCGTCCACAGATCCTGCTCGGCGCGATCCGCCTGGATCTGGCGGTACACGAGGAGCCCGCCGATGGCGGCCAGTGCGACCAGGAGCAGCTTCTTCACTGCGCTACCTCGTCTCTTTCTTGACGTAGGGGACCTCTGGCGCCCGATGATACACACCGACCGATACCGATCGGTGACCTATGACCGGCATTGGCCGATGAGAAACCGGGCAGGAACCGGGGATCAACTCCCGGCCCCCCATACGACATCAGCCTGGATGAAGAAGATCTTCATCCAGGCTGATCGCGACGGTGGGGCTAACAGGACTTGAACCTGTGGCCTCTTCCTTATCAGGGAAGCGCTCTAACCGTCTGAGCTATAGCCCCGCGCTGCACCGAAAGATTAGCGCACGACCTGCCCCGTCCCAAAATCGGTAACGGCGGGCCGCTACTCGTCCTCGGCCAAGGTCAGCTCGACGCCACCCACGAAGCCCGCCGACAGGTTGTAGATGAAGGCCCCGAGCGTGGCCAACGCGGTGGCCAACACCACGTTGATCACGGCGATGATCCCGGTGAACCCGAGGACACGCGGAAGCGACAGGAAGGACTCCAGGTCGAACCCGCTGCCCTCCTGCGACTCCGTCGCATCGCTGATGGTGCCGCCGACCGCGCTGAAGACGCCCATGGCGTCCATGACCATCCACAGCACCGCCACCGCGATCACGGTGCAGATCCCCAGCGCGATCGCGAGCAGGAAGCTGACCTTCATGACCGACCACGGATCGACCCTGGCGACCCTCAGCCGCGCCTTACGCGTCCGCGGCGCCGGACGGGCCCCCGCGGGCGTACGGGGGCGGCGGACGGCCGTGGCGGCCTGCTGGTGCCCCGAATGGGCGGCCTGGCCCGGCTGCCCGGGCACCGCGGAGCCGCCCTGCCCGGCCCCGCCGCCGGGCGGCGGGGCGTAGGCCTGCGGCGGGTGGTACGGCTGCGCGGGCTGGGCGGGCGCGGGACGCTCGTTGGGGAGCGGGCTGGAGTACTGGGGCTTCGGATGCGGATCCCGCTGCGGCCGCAGCTTCCGGGTCTCCGTCACCGACGCGGGGGCGGAGTCCCCGGCCGGGCCACGGGCGCCTTCCCCAGCGGTGGTGCCGCCCGCCGAAGTCTGGGCTCCCGATCCCGGACGCCCTCCGGCGTCCGCACCGCCGCCCGCGGCACCCGTGGCTCCACTCACGACTTACTCCTCGGTCTCGTCGGCCGGGGGCGGTGTGCCCTCGACCGCCTCGGACGCGGCCTCCTCGGCTGGCGCGCTCCCGGTCGCGGAATCTTCCTCGACCTCTTCAGCCTCACGACCGGCCTCGGCGTTCCGGGCGATGCCGACGACGGCATCGCGCTTGCCCAGGTTGATCAGTTGGACGCCCATGGTGTCACGGCCCGTCTCCCTGACCTCATTGACCCGGGTACGGATCACGCCACCGCTGAGCGTGATGGCGAGGATCTCATCGGTCTCCTCGACCACCAGCGCCCCGACCAGGGAACCGCGGTCCTCGACGATCTTCGCTGCCTTGATCCCGAGGCCGCCGCGCCCCTGGACGCGGTACTCGTCGACGTTGGTCCGCTTCGCGTACCCGCCGTCGGTGGCGGTGAACACGAACGTACCGGGCCGGACGACATTCATCGAGAGGAGTTCGTCGTCCTCGCGGAAGCTCATGCCCTTCACACCGGAGGTCGCGCGCCCCATCGGCCGCAGCGACTCGTCCGTCGCCGTGAACCGGATCGACTGGGCCTTCCTGCTGATCAGCAGCAGGTCGTCCGCGGAGGACACCAACTCGGCACCGATCAGCTCGTCCTCGCGGCCGTCCGCCATCTCCCGGAGGTTGATCGCGATCACGCCGCCCGAGCGGGGCGAGTCGTAGTCCTTCAGCGGGGTCTTCTTCACCAGGCCGGACTTGGTGGCGAGCACCAGATACGGCACCGCCTCGTAGTCCCGGATCGCCAGGATCCGCGCGATCTTCTCATCGGGCTGGAACGCCAGCAGATTCGCGACATGCTGGCCGCGCGCCTCCCGGCCGGCGTCCGGCAGCTCGTACGCCTTCGCCCGGTAGACCCGGCCCTTGTTGGTGAAGAACAGCAGCCAGTGGTGGGTGGTCGAGACGAAGAAGTGGGAGACGATGTCGTCCTGCTTCAGCTTCGTCCCGCGCACGCCCTTGCCGCCGCGCTTCTGGGAGCGGTAGTCCTCGGTCTTGGTGCGCTTCACATAGCCGCCACGCGTGATCGTGACGACGATGTCCTCCTCGGCGATCAGGTCCTCGATGGACATGTCACCGTCGAAGGGCACCAGCTTGGTGCGCCTGTCGTCGCCGAACTTCTCGACGATCGCGGTCAGCTCCTCGCTGATGATCTGCCGCTGCCGCTCGGGCGAGGCCAGGATCGCGTTGTACTCGTCGATCTTGGTCTGCAGCTCGTCGTGCTCCTGGATGATCTTCTGACGCTCCAGGGCGGCAAGCCGCCGCAGCTGCATCTCCAGGATCGCGTTCGCCTGGATCTCGTCGATCTCCAGCAGGCCCATAAGGCCGCCGCGCGCGGTGTCCACCGTGTCGCTGCGCCGGATCAGCGCGATGACCTCGTCGATCGCGTCCAGGGCCTTGAGCAGACCACGCAGGATGTGCGCCCGCTCCTCGGCCTTGCGCAGCCGGAAGCGGGTCCGGCGGACGATGACCTCGATCTGGTGGGTCACCCAGTTGCGGATGAACGCGTCCAGCGACAGGGTCCGCGGCACACCGTCGACCAGCGCCAGCATGTTGGCGCCGAAGTTGGTCTGCAGATCGGTGTGCTTGTAGAGGTTGTTGAGGACGACCTTGGCGACCGCGTCCCGCTTGAGCACGATGACCAGGCGCTGACCGGTGCGCGAGGAGGTCTCGTCGCGGACGTCGGCGATGCCTCCGACCTTGCCGTCCTTCACCAGGTCGGCGATCTTCTGCGCGAGGTTGTCCGGGTTCACCTGGTACGGCAGCTCGGTGACCACCAGGCACTGCCGACCCTGGATCTCCTCGACCTCCACCACCGCGCGCATCGTGATCGAGCCGCGCCCGGTGCGGTACGCCTCCTCGATGCCCTTACGGCCGACGACCAGCGCGCCGGTCGGGAAGTCCGGGCCCTTGATCCGGTCGATCAGGGCCTCGAGCAGCTCCTCCTGGGTGGCCTGCGGGTTGGCCAGGAACCACTGGGCGCCCTCGGCGACCTCGCGCAGATTGTGCGGCGGGATATTGGTGGCCATGCCGACCGCGATCCCTGCCGAGCCGTTGACCAGCAGGTTCGGGATGCGCGCCGGGAGGACCGTCGGCTCCTGGTTACGGCCGTCGTAGTTGTCCTGGAAATCGACGGTCTCCTCGTCGATGTCCCGGAGCATCTCCATGGCCAGCGGGTCCATCTTGCACTCGGTGTACCGCATGGCCGCCGCGGGGTCATTGCCCGGGGAGCCGAAGTTGCCGTTGGAGTCGACCAGCGGCATCCGCATGGACCACGGCTGAGCGAGCCGCACCAGGGCGTCGTAGATCGACGAGTCGCCGTGCGGATGGTAGGTGCCCATGACGTCGCCGACGACGCGGGCGCACTTGTAGAAGCCCTTCTCGGGGCGGTACCCACCGTCGTACATCGCGTACAGCACCCGGCGGTGCACCGGCTTGAGCCCGTCCCGGACGTCCGGCAGCGCACGGCTGACGATCACGCTCATCGCGTAATCGAGGTACGAGCGCTGCATCTCCGTCTCGAGGCCGACCGGCTCGACGCGGAGTGCGGCGCCTTCGGCGAGCTCGTCGGGGGTCAGTTCATCGGGCGTGTTCGGGGTGTTCTCGTCGGCCATTGCTGGTCAAAGTCCTTCTGTCGTCTGCGGCTGGGGGCCGACTCAGATGTCGAGGAAGCGGACATCCTTGGCGTTGCGCTGGATGAACGAGCGCCGTGCCTCGACGTCCTCACCCATCAGGACCGAGAAGAGGTCGTCGGCCTGCGCCGCGTCGTCCAGGGTGACCTGGCCCAGGACGCGGTGGTCGGGGTCCATCGTGGTGACCCGCAGCTCTTCGGCGTTCATCTCGCCCAGACCCTTGAAGCGCTGGACCGAGTCGTCCCTGATGCGCTTGCCCTGTTCACGGCCGACCTGGATCAGCGCGTCCCGCTCCCGGTCCGAGTACGCGTACTCGAAGTCGTCCCGGCCCCACTTGATCTTGTAGAGCGGCGGGCGGGAGAGGAAGACATGCCCCGCCTCGACCAGCGGGCGCATGAAGCGGAAGAGGAAGGTCAGCAGCAGGGTGTTGATGTGCTGGCCGTCGACATCGGCGTCCGCCATCAGAATGATCTTGTGATAGCGGAGCTTGGCGATGTCGAAGTCCTCGTGCACCCCGGTGCCGAAGGCGGAGATCAGCGCCTGGACCTCGTTGTTCTGCAGGATCTTGTCGACCCGGGCCTTCTCCACGTTGAGGATCTTGCCGCGGATCGGGAGGATCGCCTGATACTGCGGGTTACGGCCGGACTTGGCCGAGCCGCCGGCGGAGTCACCCTCGACGATGAAGATCTCGCACTTCGACGGGTCATTGGACTGGCAGTCGCTCAGCTTGCCCGGCAGCGACGCGGTCTCCAGCAGCCCCTTACGGCGGGTCAGATCCCGTGCCTTACGGGCCGCGACCCGGGCCGTCGCCGCCTGGATCCCCTTGCGGACGATGTCCGCCGCCTCATTGGGGTTACGGTCCAGCCAGTCGGCGAGATGCTCGTTGACGATCTTCTGGACGAAGGTCTTGGCCTCCGTGTTGCCCAGCTTGGTCTTGGTCTGGCCCTCGAACTGCGGCTCGCCCAGCTTGACCGAGATGATCGCGGTCAGGCCCTCGCGGATGTCCTCACCGGTGAGGTTGTCGTCGCGCTCCCGGAGCAGCTTCTTGTCGCGCGCGTACTTGTTGATCAGGTACGTCAGCGCGGCGCGGAAGCCCTCCTCGTGGGTGCCGCCCTCATGGGTGTGGATGGTGTTCGCGAAGCTGTAGACACCCTCGGTGTACTGGGTGTTCCACTGCATCGCGATCTCGAGGGAGAGCATCCGCTCCTTGTCCTCGGCCTCGAACCCGATCACCGTGGGGTGGACCAGCTCGCCCTTGCGGGAGTTGAGGTAGGTCACGAAGTCGACGATGCCGCCCTCGTAGTGGTACTTCACGGAGAGCGGCTTGCCCTCCTCGTCCACATGGGCCTCGCGCTCGTCCTTGAGCGAGATCGACAGGCCCTTGTTGAGGAACGCCATCTCCTGGAAGCGCCGGGCCAGCGTCTCGAAGGAGTATTCGGTGGTCTCGAAGACGTCCGGGTCCGCCCAGAAGGTGACCGTGGTGCCGGTCTCCTCCGTGGCCTCGTTCCGGGCCAGGGGCGCGGTCGGCGCTCCCGTCTTGTAGTCCTGGGTCCAGCGGTAGCCGTCCGTCTTGACCTCGACCGACACCTTCGAGGACAGGGCGTTGACGACGGAGACGCCGACGCCGTGCAGACCACCGGAGACGGCGTAGCCGCCGCCGCCGAACTTGCCGCCCGCGTGCAGCACGGTCAGCACGACCTCCACGGCCGGCTTCCCCTCCGAGGGGACGATGCCCACCGGGATCCCGCGGCCGTTGTCCACGACGCGGACGCCGCCGTCGGCGAGGATCGTGACCTCGATGCTGTCCGCGTGACCGGCCATGGCCTCGTCGACGGAGTTGTCGACGACCTCTTGGACGAGATGGTGCAGGCCGCGCTCACCGGTGGAACCGATGTACATACCGGGTCGCTTGCGGACCGCCTCCAGCCCCTCCAGGACGGTAATCGCACTGGCGTCGTACGACGGCGGAGCCAGGGCCTCGTCGTCGGGCATGGACGGGATGTTTTCGATGGGGTTGCCGGAATCGGCCACGAAGCGCCCTTTCTGGCACAGCACAAGCCGTCTCCGGGCAGGCAGGAGCGGCTGCGTCGTTCAACATGTGTCCGCAAGCGCTCGGTGCGCCGGCGGCGACGGTGTACGGCCCCAGTCTACCGGTAGCGCCGACAAGAATGGGGGCTTGCTGCCGCCTGAGTCCGCATGTGCCGCCCTGAACCGGCTGCCAGCGACTCCCCATATGCGGGGACGGGCTCCAAGAGGCTCACACCGCCACTCAGCGCTTCGAGCTGTCAACCACCGGCAACCGTGACCGGGGTCTCAGCAGTCACCCTGTTACCCCCGGTTAACACAGGAGCGCATAAGCCCCCGGTCAGCCGTAGGTATCGCCCGGGCCGGTGGAGCCCGGAGAGCGCAGCGGGCCGTAGCGGTGGGCCGGGCCGCCGGGGCCCAGGACCTTGATCATCTTGACGGTGCCATGACCCAGATCCGCGTTCAGCCGGGCCACGAGCTGCGGGGCGAGCAGTCGCAGCTGGGTCGCCCACGCCGTGGAGTCACAGCGCACCGTGAGCACCCGGGCGTCCTCGTCGTACCGCTGGGGCTCGCAGTGCTGCGCCACCTCGGGCCCCACCATCTGGGGCCAGCGGCCCATCACCCCGCCGACCGCGGCCGGGGCCTCCCAGCCGCGCTCGGTGATCAGCCGGTTGATCGCCGCACCGAGCGGAAGCGGATCGCGGCCATCGGCGCGCGCGCCGGAGCGCAAGCCCCCTCTGCGCGCCTGCTTCTTCTGCTGGGCCGCGGCTCCCCGGGCGCGCGCCTGCTCCTTGGCGGCGCGCAGCGCCACCCTCGCAAGATCGACGCCCGAGGGTTCGGGCACCGGTGGGGACCCCGCAGGCTGGTCCATTCCGTCGGTCATACGCGCCGCACCTCGCCCTCGGACACCGCATAGCGCGTGCCGGACAGCACCTGCGGAACGTCATCTTCCACCGCCGCGGTCACCAGCACCTGCTCCCCGGGGGCGACCAGCTCGGCCAGCCGCTCCCGGCGCCGCTCGTCCAGCTCCGCGAAGACGTCGTCGAGCACCAGCACCGGCTCGGCCGCCTCGGTGCGCAGCAGATCGTAGGAGGCCAGCCGCAGGGCGAGGGCGTACGACCAGGACTCGCCATGGCTGGCGTAGCCCTTCGCCGGGAGTCGGCCCAGCTTGAGGATCAGGTCGTCGCGGTGCGGGCCCACCAGCGTGACCCCGCGCTCGATCTCCTGCTTACGGGCCTCGGTGAGGGCGGCCATCAGCAGCTCGTACAGCTCCTCGCGGCTGCCCGCGTCGGTCAGCCCCTCACCGGCCGAGCCGCGGTACTCCAGCAGCACGGGACCGCCGGCCGGGGCGAGTTGCTCGTACGCCTTGTCGGCGAGCGGCTGGAGCACGGCGATCAGATCGAGCCGCTGCGCGAGCAACTCGGCACCGGCCCGGGCCAGATGCTGGTCCCAGACGTCGAGCGTGGACAGGGCCGCGTCGCCGCCGCCGCTGCGCGAACCGTGCCGCCGGGCCAGGGCCGCGGTCTTCAGCAGGGTGTTGCGCTGCTTGAGCACCCGGTCGTAGTCGGAGCGGACCCCGGCCATCCGGGGCGCCCGCGCGGTGATCAGCTCGTCGAGGAAGCGCCGGCGCTCGCCCGGATCGCCCTTGACCAGGGCCAGATCCTCGGGCGCGAACAGCACCGACCGCAGGATCCCCAGCACATCACGCGGTCTGACCTGCGAGGACCGATTGATACGGGCGCGATTGGCCTTGCCCGGGTTGAGCTCCAGCTCGATCAGCTGCTGCCGGTCACCCTGGACGACCGCGGCCCGGACCACGGCCCGCTCCGCGCCCATGCGCACCAGCGGGGCATCGGAGGAGACCCGGTGGCTGCCGAGGGTGGCGAGATAGCCGACGGCCTCGACGAGATTGGTCTTGCCCTGGCCGTTGGGCCCGACGAAGGCCGTGACGCCCGGGTCGAGCGCCACCTCGGCCCGGGTGTACGAGCGGAAGTCGGCGAGCGAGAGATGCGTGACGTGCATAGTGGGCTGCGCCGACCTCCCCCGGCTGAACTGCTTGCTCCACCCCGTGGGGTGGTTACTTGTCGCTGCTCTCGACCGCGTGGCCGCCGAACTGATTGCGCAGCGCGGCGATCATCTTGATCTGCGGCGAGTCCTCCTGACGGGAGGCGAACCGGGCGAAGAGCGATGCGGTGATCGCGGGCAGCGGCACGGCGTTGTCGATCGCCGCCTCCACGGTCCAGCGGCCCTCGCCGGAGTCCTCCGCATAGCCGCGCAGCTTGGCCAGGTGCTCGTCCTCGTCCAGGGCGCGCACGGCCAGGTCCAGCAGCCAGGAACGGATGACCGTGCCCTCCTGCCAGGAGCGGAAGACCTCGCGGACGTCGGTGACCGAGTCCACCTTCTCCAGCAGCTCCCAGCCCTCGGCGTACGCCTGCATCATCGCGTACTCGATGCCGTTGTGGACCATCTTGGCGAAGTGGCCCGCGCCGACCTTGCCGGCGTGGACGGCGCCGCCCTCGCCCTCGGGCTTGAGCGCGTCGAAGATCGGCTGGACCTTGGCCACATGCTCGGCGGCGCCGCCGTACATCAGCGCGTAGCCGTTCTCCAGACCCCAGACACCGCCGGAGACACCGCAGTCGACGAAGCCGATGCCCTTGGCGTTGAGCTGCTCGGCGTGCTTCTCGTCGTCCGTCCAGCGGGAGTTCCCGCCGTCCACCACGATGTCGCCGGGCGACAGCAGCTCGGCCAGCTCGTCGATGGTGATCTGGGTGGGGACGCCCGCCGGGACCATGACCCACACCACGCGGGGGCCCTTGAGCTTGTTGACGAGCTCATCGATGCTGTGGACATCGGCGACGTCCGGGTTCCGGTCGTATCCGATGACGGTGTGGCCTGCGCGGCGAATGCGCTCGCGCATGTTGCCGCCCATCTTGCCGAGGCCGATGAGACCGAGCTCCATCAGTGATCCTTCATGCCGTAGTGCGTTGCGTTTCGCGGTGAGTCCGAGCCTACGCCCGCGGGTAGCCGCACAGATGTGGGCTACACCTGCTCATTCGCGCTCTCAGCCGCTGAGTCGCACCGGCATGATCAGGTACTTGTACGCCTCGTCCGCCTCGGCGTCCATGGCGGGCTTGCCACTGAGCAGCGCGGGCTTGGTCGAGGTGGTGAAGGACAGCTGGGCGACCGGCGAGTCGATCGCGCTGAGGCCGTCCAGCAGGAACGTCGGGTTGAAGGCGATCGAGATGTCGTCGCCGTCGAGCTGGGCGTCCACCCGCTCCACAGCCTGTGCATCGTCGCTGGACCCGGCCTCCAGGATCAGCACGCCCTGCTCGAAGGTGAGCCGCACCGGGGTGTTCCGCTCGGCGACCAGGGCCACACGCTTGACGGCCTCGACGAACGGGGGCGTCTCGATCACCGCGACCGAGTTGAACTCGGTGGGGAAGAGCGTGCGGTACTTCGGCAGGTCGCCCTCGAGCAGCCGGGTGGTCGTACGGCGCCCGGCGCCCTCGAAGCCGATCAGGCCCTCGCCCGCACCCGAGCCGGAGAGCGCGAGGGCGACGGTGTCACCGCTGGTCAGCGACTTGGCGGTGTCGAGGAGCGTCTTGGCGGGCACCAGCGCGACAGCGGAGATGTCGGGGGTCTCGGGCTTCCACAGGAACTCGCGGACCGCGAAGCGGTAGCGGTCGGTGGAGGCCAGCGTGACGGTGTCGCCCTCGATCTCGATCCGCACACCGGTGAGCACCGGCAGGGTGTCGTCACGGCCGGCGGCGATGGCGACCTGGGCAGCGGCGGCGGCGAAGACCTCACCGGGGACGGTGCCGGTCGCGGTCGGCATCTGCGGCAGCGCCGGGTACTCCTCCACAGGCAGGGTGTGGAGTGTGAATCGCGAGGAGCCGCAGACGACGGTGACCCGCACCCCGTCGCTGGAGATCTCCACAGGGCGGTTGGGGAGGGCGCGGCAGATGTCGGCGAGCAGCCGGCCGGAGACGAGGACCGTGCCGTCGTCCTCGATGTCGGCCTCCACCGAGACGCGGGCCGAGACCTCGTAGTCGAAGCCGGAGAGGCTGAGCGCGCCTTCCTCCGCCTTCATGAGGATGCCCGCGAGGACGGGCACCGGCGGTCGGGCCGGGAGGCTGCGGGCCGTCCAGGCCACCGCCTCCGCGAGTACATCGCGCTCCACCCGGATCTTCACCGTAAGCCGCCTCCTGCTGTTGCTGGCTCGCCCTGCTGGCCTTCGTCGTCGGCTGAGTAGCCGGAGACCAGTCTGACGCACGCCGCCGACAGTCGGTGCGGCTCGGGGTCAAGTCGGTGCGCGGGGTGTCGGGCGGCTCGGCCCGAGGTTGTGCACAGGCCCCACTTCGAAGCGATTTCCTCGCTATAACTCTGTGGTCGTAGTAGTAGGGCCTGTGGAAACCGTGGAAAACTGACTTTGCCCTGGTCAGCGGCGGTTTTTTGTCCACCGGGCCTGTGGGTGACGGCGGTGGACAACCAGGGTTGTCTGTGGATGCCGAAGAGTTCTGCACATGCGATGCACAGACATCGCCTGGTTCTCCCCAGCGCTGTCCCCAGTTTTACCCACCTTCCCCACAGCCCAACCCGCCTCCTTGGTGTGACGCCTTTCACTCGCGCCGGTGACCGTGGCCATTTCGTTGCCGAACAGTGGACAGCGGTGTGGAGAAGCTGTGGGCAACGGGCCTTCGGCTGTGGGTTGCCGGTGGACAAGCTGATGCACGGCCTGTGGGTATCTCGGTCGTCCACAGTCTGTGGACTCCCGATAGCCACAATTCCACAACCACCTGACCTCGGTGGATGCCTTCCCCATCGGACACCCTGTGGACGCGATCGGGACAACTTCCACGTCCCCAGGGTGTGGACGGTGGATGAGCCGCGTATCTGTGGAGAACCGGGCCGGCCGGGCAGGGAATCGAACAGCTCGTAGGGGTGAACGACGAAGGGCGCCCCGGGAGTTGTCCCTCCCGGGGCGCCCTTCAGCGGTTCGCGGTGGCCCTGCGGGCCCCTCTCAGCCGTTCTTGATGCGGTTGGTCAGCTCGGTCACCTGGTTGTAGATGGAGCGCCGCTCGGCCATCAGCGCCCTGATCTTGCGGTCGGCGTGCATGACCGTCGTATGGTCGCGGCCGCCGAACTGCGCGCCGATCTTGGGCAGCGACAGATCGGTCAGCTCCCGGCAGAGATACATCGCGATCTGCCGCGCGGTGACCAGCACCCGGCTGCGGGAGGCGCCGCACAGATCGTCGACCGTATGCCCGAAGTAGTCGGCGGTGGCGGCCATGATCGCGGTGGCGGTGATCTCCGGGGCCGCGTCCTCGCCGCCGGGGATCAGATCCTTCAGCACGATCTCGGTGAGTCCGAGGTCCACCGGCTGCCGGTTCAGGCTCGCGAAGGCGGTGACGCGGATGAGCGCGCCCTCCAGCTCCCGGATGTTGCGGGAGATCCGCGAGGCGATGAACTCCAGCACCTCCGGCGGCGCGTTCAGCTGCTCCTGCACCGCCTTCTTACGGAGGATCGCGATACGCGTCTCCAGCTCCGGCGGCTGCACATCGGTGATCAGGCCCCACTCGAAGCGGTTGCGGAGCCGGTCCTCCAGGGTGACCAGCTGCTTGGGCGGCCGGTCGGAGGAGAGCACGATCTGCTTGTTGGCGTTGTGGAGCGTATTGAAGGTGTGGAAGAACTCCTCCTGCGTCGACTCCTTGCTCGCCAGGAACTGGATGTCGTCGACCAGCAGGATGTCCATGTCGCGGTAGCGCTTGCGGAACGCGTCCGCCTTGCCGTCGCGGATGGAGTTGATGAACTCGTTGGTGAACTCCTCCGAGCTCACATAGCGCACCCGGGTGCCGGGATACAGGCTGCGCGCGTAGTGACCGATGGCGTGCAGCAAGTGGGTCTTGCCGAGCCCGGACTCCCCGTAGATGAACAGCGGGTTGTACGCCTTGGCCGGCGCCTCGGCCACGGCGACCGCCGCGGCGTGTGCGAAGCGGTTGGACGCGCCGATGACGAAGGTGTCGAAGAGGTACTTGGGGTTCAGCCGCGCGGTCGGCTCACCGGGGCCGGACGCGGGCGCGGGCTGAGCGGCGAGCGGGCCGGGGGCGCCGGTCTGCGAGGGCAGGACGGGCGGTCCGCCGCGGGCGCGCTCGAGCGGGTCGGGCAGATCGTGGCGCTGCTCGTACGGCGGGCGCTCGGCACCAGGACCCGGACCGCCGCCGGGACCGCCCGGCCCGGGGCGCTCGGCGCCCGGACCGCGGTAGTCACCGCGCCGCTGCTGGTCGTACGGCTGCTGGTCATAGCCGGACGAGGAGTGCTGGGAGGCGTACGGATCGCTCTCGGGAAAGCCGCCGAGCCGGGGCTGCTGCCAGCCGTAGTCGTCACGGGGCCGCGGCCAGGCGCCCGGTTCGGGGCGCGGCTGCTGATAGCCGGGGTACGCGGGGCGGGCCGACGGCAGATCGTCCGGCGCCTGGCGGCCATAGCCGTCCCGGCCGTCGTAGCTCTCGTAGGACTCGCGCTGGTCGCGGCTCTCGTAGGACTCGCGCTGGTCGCGCTGGACCTGCGGGGGGACGACCGGTTCGCCGGCGGACTCGTCGACGGTGATCGCGATGCGGATCGGGCGGCCGCACTCCCGGCTCAGCGTTTCGCTGACGACGGGGGCCAGCCGGCCCTCCAGCACGCCCTTGGCGAATTCATTGGGGACGGCGAGCAGCGCGGTGTCGGCGACCAGCGCGAGGGGCTGGCACCGCTTGATCCAGTGCTCGTCCTTCGCCTCGACGCCTTGTCCGCCCTGTCCCGAGCCCTCTCCCAGCAGCCGCTCGAGCACGCGTGGCCACACTGCGGCAAGATCGGCAGGTACGTCAGCCACAGGGCACGCTCTCTCAGCTCGCTGGGTGGGGACGCCGACAGGTCCCACGAATGCGTGGTTCTCAGGACGGGCGTGAAGGAATCGGAGCCCAGCCACGGTAGTCAGGCCGGGGTACGCGGTTCAAGTCGTTGTCCACAGGGTGTGTACAAATGTGCCATGCGATGTCGCCGGGCGTTCCCTTGCCCCTAGGCTGGGAGGGGAACCGCGCTGTCTTGGTGTCGGCCACCGGTTTGACCGGATGGCGTAGCCGCGCGTACCGTAACCAGGTCGAGTTGTCGATGGCTGCTGCCGCCTGCCTCCGATGGGCAAGGATCACGGGCGAGATGACCTGTGATCGTGAAGCGGTGCACTCGGGCGTATTGCGAGCTACTCGTGGGCGCACGGTGACAGCCAAGCGATAGACCGCCACCATCCGATTCATTTCTGGAGCCCCCGAGTGAGCAAGCGCACTTTCCAGCCGAACAACCGTCGCCGCGCGAAGACCCACGGCTTCCGGCTGCGGATGCGCACCCGTGCCGGCCGCGCGATCCTCGCGTCCCGCCGTAGCAAGGGTCGCGGACGCCTGTCGGCCTGAGCAGCCTGATCCAAGGTCCATGACGTGCTGCCTACCGAGCATCGGCTGAGGCGGCGCGAGGACTTCGCGGCCGCGGTACGCCGAGGACGCAGGGCCGGTCGCCCGCTCCTTGTCGTGCATCTTCGCACCGGCCTCACCAGCGGTGATACGGACCCGCACGCATCCGGGGAGAGTGCTCCTCCGGCGCGTGCGGGTTTCGTCGTAAGCAAGGCCGTCGGCGGCGCAGTCGTCCGCAATCTGGTGAAGCGGCGACTGCGTCATCTGATGCGGGACCGCATCGATCGTTTTGGCGCAGGTAGCCTTGTGGTCGTACGGGCGCTGCCCGGCGCGGGTGAGGCGGGTCACGACCAGCTGGCCCGCGATCTCGACACGGCAGTGCAGCGGCTACTGGGAGGGGTGCCGCGATGAAGTACCCGCTGCTGTGGTTGATCAAGCTGTACCAGTGGACCATCAGCCCGATGCTGGGACCGGTCTGCAAGTACTACCCGTCGTGCTCGCACTATGGCTACACGGCCATTGACCGGCATGGCGCGGTAAAAGGAACGGCGCTGACGGCCTGGCGCATCTTGCGCTGCAACCCATGGTCGCTCGGTGGCGTCGACCACGTTCCGCCCCGGAAGCGTCCGGTGTGGCACCAGCGGCTGCGGAACCGCCTCGGCGGGCATCCGACTGTGGAGCCTGCCGCACAGCCCGAGACCCAGCCCAACGCCCAAGGAGCCTGATTCGTGGACACGATCCTCGGTCCTCTTTATGACGTAGTTTCCTGGATCATCGTCCAGTTCCACTCGTTCTACAGCCTCATTTTTGATCGGGACAGTGGCTGGGCGTGGGGTCTGTCCATCGTTTCGCTGGTGGTGCTGATCCGTATCTGCCTGATCCCGCTCTTTGTGAAGCAGATCAAGTCGACGCGGAACATGCAGGCGCTCCAGCCCAAGATGAAGGCGATCCAGGAGCGCTACAAGAGCGACAAGCAGCGTCAGTCCGAAGAGATGATGAAGCTGTACAAGGAGACGGGGACCAACCCGCTCTCCAGCTGCTTGCCGATCCTCGCCCAGTCGCCGTTCTTCATCTCGCTGTACCAGGTCCTGAACCACATCGCGAACAACAGGACGGTCGGTGTCATCACCGACCAGGCTCTGCTGGACAGCGCCCGTAACGCCCACATCTTCGGCGCTCCGCTGTCGGTGAAGTTCATGGACTCGGCCTCGAAGGTCGAATCCCTCGGCGCCTCGCTGACCGATGTGCGCATCGTGACGATCACCATGATCGTCCTCATGTCGGCGTCGCAGTTCTTCACCCAGCGCCAGCTGATGACCAAGAACGTCGACCTCACGGTGAAGACGCCGTTCATGCAGCAGCAGAAGATGCTGATGTACGTCTTCCCGATCATGTTCGCCGTCTTCGGCATCAACTTCCCCGTCGGTGTCCTCGTCTACTGGCTGACCACCAACGTCTGGACCATGGGCCAGCAGATGTTCGTCATCCGCCGTAACCCGACCCCGGGCAGCCTCGCCTTCAAGGCTCGCCAGGAGCGGCTGCGGGCCCAGGGCAAGCTGAAGGAGGAGCCGGCCGACGTCGTCGCGAAGCAGGCGGCCGAGACGGCGCGTGCCAACCGTCAGCAGCCCAAGCGCCAGACCAAGGCGCAGCGCTCCACGACCGGCCACAGCAGGGCCGGCGTGCAGGCGGATTCCGCGGCCTCCACGGAGAAGTCCGCCGAGGTCAAGAAGCCCGACGAGAAGCAGGGCGCGGGGCAGAAGAAGGGCGCGCAAGGCGGCAAGCCGGCCGGTGGCTCGGCTTCCGGCTCCTCCCGCGGCGCGAAGTCCGGCCAGCGCAAGGGCCAGCAGCGCCCCAAGCACCCGTCCAAGAAGTAACGAAGGAGTCCATCCGTGACGGAAGGCACCACCCCGGCCGCCGAGGGTGTCGACACCCTGTCCCGCCTTGAGCAGGAAGGGGAGATCGCGGCCGACTACCTCGAGGGGCTGCTGGACATCGCGGACCTCGACGGCGACATCGACATGGACGTCGAGGCCGATCGCGCAGCGGTGTCGATCATCAGCGACTCGACCAGTCGCGATCTGCAGAAGCTGGTCGGCCGCGACGGCGAGGTGCTGGAGGCCCTGCAGGAGCTGACCCGCCTCGCGGTGCACCGGGAGACCGGCGACCGCAGCCGGCTGATGCTCGACATCGCCGGATACCGGGCCCGTAAGCGTGCCGAGCTGACCGAGCTGGGCACCAAGGCCGCGGAGGAGGCGAAGGGCACCGCTCAGCCGGTGAAGCTCAAGGCGATGACGCCCTTCGAGCGGAAGGTGGTGCACGACGCTGTGGCCGCCGCCGGGCTGCGCAGCGAGTCCGAGGGCGAGGAGCCCCAGCGCTGCGTGGTCGTGCTTCCGGTCTGAAGCGGTTCCGCATCGTGATCCACACGGCCCCGTCTGCACGCAGACGGGGCCGAATCTTGTCAGCCTTACATCATCGTTCAGCACAGTGTTCGGTACGGAAGGACGGTCCCCGTGACGGAAGCAGCGGAGCTCCCCCGGCGCCCCCCGAGGCAAGGGACGTATTCGGTGACCGCTTCCCGGAGGCCGTGCGCTACGGCGAGCTGCTGGCCGATGTGGGAGTGACACGCGGGCTGATCGGCCCACGCGAGGTGCCGCGGCTGTGGGAGCGGCATCTGCTGAACTGCGCGGTGCTCTCCGAAGTAGTGCCCGAGGAGGTCACCGTCTGCGATGTGGGGTCGGGGGCTGGGCTCCCCGGTATCCCGCTCGCCCTGACCCGCCCTGATCTCCAGATCACGCTTCTGGAGCCCTTGCTGCGGCGGACGAACTTTCTGCGGGAAGTGGTCGAGCTGCTGGGGCTGGATCATGTGACGGTGGTGCGCGGCCGTGCCGAGGAGGTCCTCGGGAAGCTGACCCCGATGCATGTGGTGACGGCTCGGGCGGTGGCCCCGCTGGACCGGCTGGCCGGCTGGGGGGTTCCGCTGCTGCGCCCGTACGGCGAGATGCTGCTTCTGAAGGGCGACACCGCCGAGGAGGAGCTGAAGCAGGCCCGGGCCGCGTTGGGCAAGCTGGGCGTGGTGGAGACCTCGGTGCTGCATGTCGGAGAGGGAGTGGTGGACCCGCCCTCGACGGTGGTGCGGGTCGAGGTCGGGGAGAGTCCCGGGGGTGTGCGCTTTGCCGCGAAGCGGGCCAAGGCCGCTCGCCGGACGCCGCGCCGTCGACCCTGAGCCGAGGGCATTGCTCCATACAAGCTGGCAAAACTACGCATACCGGAGTGTCGCGACCAATCCGCAGGGCCTCCCGTGCATCGTGTTTCACGTGAAACGTCGCTCCCTGCTGCATGGAATCATCAGTCGCGGTCGTGCGGCGGCCTCGCCCCGCGACCGCCGACCCCGTATGAACGTGGATTCATCCACAGGAGAACGGGCCTCGCTGGTTCACGACCCCAAAAGCATGGCAGGCTCTGCTTATTGCGAGCCTGATGTCGAGGAGAGTGAATCCTTGCGGTCCGACGCCAACATCGCGGGGCCGATGACCGATCCGGTCCCCGGCCCCCGTACCGAATCGCCGGGGGAGGATGTTTCACGTGAAACGCCACCCCCGATGGACGACACCCCTATTGGCCGTGCTGCTCAACTGGCGGTAGAAGCTCTGGGCCGTGCTGGTGAGGGGCTGCCCAGGCCGGAGCAGACCCGGGTGATGGTGGTCGCCAACCAGAAGGGCGGGGTCGGAAAGACCACGACCACGGTCAACCTGGCCGCCTCGCTTGCCCTGCACGGTGGTCGGGTGCTGGTGATCGACCTCGACCCACAGGGCAATGCTTCGACGGCGCTGGGGATCGACCACCACGCCGAGGTCCCATCGATCTATGACGTGCTGGTCGACAGCAAGCCGCTGTCCGATGTGGTGCAGCCGGTCCCGGATGTGGAGGGGCTCTTCTGTGCCCCGGCCACGATCGATCTCGCCGGTGCCGAGATCGAGTTGGTCTCTCTGGTGGCGAGGGAAAGCCGACTGGAGCGGGCCATCCAGGCATATGAGCAGCCGCTGGACTACATCCTGATCGACTGCCCGCCCTCGTTGGGGCTGCTGACGGTCAATGCACTGGTGGCCGGTGCGGAAGTGCTGATCCCGATCCAGTGTGAGTACTACGCGCTGGAGGGATTGGGGCAGCTGCTACGGAACGTGGATCTGGTGCGGGGCCATCTCAACCCCAAGCTCCATGTCTCGACGATCCTTCTCACCATGTACGACGGCCGCACCCGGCTGGCCTCCCAGGTCGCGGACGAGGTGCGCAGCCATTTCGGCGGTGAGGTGCTTCGGACGAGCATTCCCCGATCGGTGCGCATCTCCGAGGCCCCCAGCTATGGGCAGACCGTCCTCACCTATGACCCGGGGTCCAGTGGGGCGCTCTCCTATCTCGAGGCGGCCCGCGAGATCGCCCTCAGAGGCGTCGGCGTGCACTACGAGGCCCAGCACGTTCATGCCTTGCCCGAGCTCAGCCAGCACGACCAGCACAGTATGCAGGAGGGGATTCAGTGAGTGAGCGACGCAGAGGACTGGGCCGTGGGCTCGGTGCCCTGATTCCTCCCGCGCCGAAGGGGGCGGACAACGCCGCGCCCTCGGCGGGGGCGGGAACGGTCACGACGACCGGGGCCACCACCTCACCGACCGCGGTCCCGGTGCTCACCCAGGAGCGCGGAGTGCCGGCGGCCAAGGTGGCCGCATTGTCGACGCACACCGTTCCACAGGAGCCCGAGCCCACACCGCCGGAGGCGGAGCCCGAGGCCGCACCGGCGGTGATGCCGGAGGAGGTGGCCGGGGCACACTTCGCCGAGCTGCCGCTGGACTTCATCACCCCCAATCCGCGGCAGCCCCGTGAGGTCTTCGACGAGGACGCGCTCGCCGAACTGGTCACCTCGATCCAGGAGGTCGGTCTCCTCCAGCCGGTCGTCGTACGGCAGTTGGCGCCGGAGCGCTATGAGCTCATCATGGGCGAGCGCCGCTGGCGGGCCTGTCGTGAGGCCGGGCTGGAGAAGATCCCCGCGATCGTCCGGGCCACCGACGACGAGAAGCTTCTGCTCGACGCGCTGCTGGAGAACCTGCACCGGGCCCAGCTGAACCCGCTGGAAGAGGCGGCGGCATACGACCAGTTGCTGAAGGACTTCAACTGCACGCATGACGAACTGGCTGACCGCATCGGGCGCTCACGTCCGCAGGTCTCCAATACGCTGCGGCTGCTGAGGCTCTCCCCGTCCGTTCAGCGCAGGGTGGCGGCGGGGGTTCTCTCCGCGGGCCATGCGCGGGCGCTGCTCTCCGTGGACGACGCGGAGGAGCAGGACCGGCTGGCCCATCGCATCGTCGCCGAGGGACTCTCGGTGCGTGCGGTGGAGGAGATCGTCACCCTGATGGGGTCGCGATCGGGCGGTACGACGAAGACCAAGAGCCCGCGGGCGGGTGCGAGGGTGTCCCCCGCGCTCACGGATCTGGCGTCACGTCTCTCCGACCGGTTCGAGACGCGGGTGAAGGTCGACCTCGGTCAGAAGAAGGGAAAGATCGTCGTCGAGTTCGCCTCGATAGAGGATCTCGAGCGGATCCTCGGCTCGCTGGCTCCCGGTGAGGGGCCGGTGCTGGAGCAGCCGCTCTCCTCCGAGGGCGGAGCGGAGGACGAGGACGAGTGAGGCGCTGTCCGTGCGGCAAGGCCGTACGGAAGGGCAGTGCGGGGCGGGTCGCGGTCCGACATGGTCGGAACGCGACCCGCTGTTTGCCCAAGGGCGGTATCGGTGCAATCTCGGCACGGATACGATGCGATCAGGCAGGGCGGATCCAGGTGGAGGCGCCGCATGTGGAGGGCAGGGCCATGCGATCGGTGAGCCGCACCGGGCTGGTGGCCACAGGATTGGGCCTGGGAGCTGTTGGCGGCTTCGTCGGCAGTCTGCTCAGGGAGCGTAGTGCGCTGTCAGCCGCCCGTGGCGCGGCTGGCCACGGAAGTGAAGGACTGGCTTCATGGGGCGTCGGCTCGTACCGCTCACGTTGGACAACCTCCCGGACATCCCCAAGCGCTGTCGCGCCTGTGTCTTCTGGGAGCTCGATCCGGTCAGCGGCGAGGCAGCCGTAAGGGCCGGCCGGCCGGAGCTGGAGAAGGAGGCCTGGATCTCGGCCGTGCTGCTGGAGTGGGGCTCCTGCGGCCGGGTGGTCTATGTCGATGAGGTTCCGGTGGGCTTTGTGTTGTACGCGCCTCCGGCGTATGTGCCGCGATCCACGGCCTTCCCGACCAGTCCGGTCGCGGCGGATGCCGTCCAGCTGATGACGGCGTGGCTGATGCCCGGATACCAGGGCCAGGGGCTGGGCCGGGTGATGGTGCAGACCGTCGCCAAGGATCTGATCCGCCGGGGCTTCAAGGCGGTGGAGGCGTTCGGGGACGCCACCTGGAAGGAACCGGCGTGTGTGCTGCCCGCCGAGCATCTGCTGGCCGTGGGCTTCAAAACCGTCCGGCCGCATCCGCGCTATCCCCGGCTGAGGCTTGAGCTGCGGACGACGATCTCCTGGAAGGAGGATGTCGAGCTGGCGCTGGACCGGCTGCTCGGCGCCGTCCAGAAGGAGCCCGCGCTTCGGCCGCTGTAGAGAGTTCCACGTGAAACACGAAGGGGCTGCCCGCATGGGCAGCCCCTTCGTGCATCAGCGCGACGCGTGATGCGTTCAGCCGATGAAGTCGGCCAGGTCGCGCTCGATGGCGGCCTTCGGCTTGGCGCCGACGATGGTCTTGGCGACCTCGCCGCCCTGGTAGACATTGAGCGTCGGGATGGACATCACGCCGTACTTGGCGGCCGTCGCCGGGTTCTCGTCGATGTTGAGCTTGGCGATGACGATCTTGTCCGGGTGCTCAGCCGCGATGGCCTCCAGCGAGGGGGCGATCTGGCGGCACGGACCGCACCACGCGGCCCAGAAGTCGACGAGTACCGGCTTGTCGCTCTTGAGGACCTTCTCCTCGAAGTCGGCGTCCGTCACGGTCACCGTGGCACCGGCCATGGCAATCTCCTTAGTGAGTTGGTGCAGGGGGTGGGAAGCGAAGTCAGACGGTGGCGTCGCCCTGGCCCAGCGAGGCGAGGTACCGCTCGGCGTCCAGCGCCGCCGAGCAACCGGTGCCGGCCGCGGTGATCGCCTGGCGGTAGGTGTGGTCCACGACATCGCCCGCGGCGAAGACACCGGGCAGGTTCGTCCGGGTGGTCGGCGCATCCACCTTCAGGTAGCCCTCGTCGTCCAGGGCCAGCTGGCCCTTGAACAGCTCGGTGCGCGGGTCGTGGCCGATCGCGATGAACAGTCCGGTGACCGGCAGCTCCGAGGTCTCGTCCTTCTTGACATCGCGGAGGGTGAGACCGGAGAGCTTGCCGTCGCCGTGGATCTCCTCGACCGCGCTGTCCCAGATGAACGAGATCTTCGGGTCGCCGAAGGCCCGCTCCTGCATCGCCTTGCTGGCGCGCAGGGTGTCCCGGCGGTGGACCACGGTGACCGACTTGGCGAACCGCGACAGGAAGGTCGCCTCCTCCATGGCCGTGTCGCCGCCGCCGATAACGGCGATGTCCTGGTCCTTGAAGAAGAACCCGTCACAGGTGGCACACCAGGAGACACCGCGGCCGGAGAGCTCGTCCTCGCGGGCCAGCCCCAGCTTGCGGTGCTGGGAGCCGGTGGTCACGATGACGGTCTTGGCGCGGTGGACCGTACCGGCGGAGTCGGTGACGGTCTTAATCTGCTCGGTGAGGTCGACCGCGACCACATCGTCCGGGATGAGCTCGGCGCCGAAGCGCTCGGCCTGAGCCCGCATGTTGTCCATCAGGTCGGGGCCCATGATCCCGTCCCGAAAGCCGGGGAAGTTCTCCACATCGGTGGTGTTCATCAGGGCACCACCCGCGGTCACGGAGCCCTCGAAGACCAGCGGCTTCAAGGAAGCGCGGGCGGTGTAGAGCGCGGCCGTATAGCCCGCGGGCCCGGAACCGATGATGATCACGTTGCGGACGTCGCTCACGGATGTCTTCCTTGTCTCTGCCGACTGCCGGACTGCTGACTGGGCGGGCGGCTCCGAGTCCCCCCGGAATTCCGCTGCCACCCCACCCAACGGATCCTACGGGTCAGGCATTCCCGAGCGCTGTCAGACAGGGCCCTGGGGTGCGCGGTGTGCCTCAGGGCCGCGGATAGGTCCGGGTCACCAGAAGCTCCCCGGGAGACGACGGAGACGCCGAGACGCAGGACGCGTCGATCACAAAGGCATCGACGAGCGAGCTGTCGGAGGGGTGCGGGAGGACGACGATATAGGCGGTCTGGCCGTCGTAGGTGTCCTGCTGCGCCGCGAGTGCCGGCTCCTTGCGGCCGGTGCCGCTCTGTACACAGGACGGCACGTTCGGGTCGTCGTCGGCGCGCAGCGGCACATCGGGTGAGTTGCCCTGCCCGGTGACCCCGTTCGACGCGGTGGACTTCCGGTCGGCGAGCAGCTCGTGCACACGGTCCTTGAGCGTGCCAGAGGAGAGGGTGGACTTCCCGGAGCTCTGGCTGGCTTGGGCCTGGGTGCCGGGGTCGCCGTGATCACCCGAGGAGCCGCCCTGGATGAAGAAGGAGCCGATGCCGATCACCGCCGCGGCACATGCGCCGCCGAGGACGACCTTGGGCCAGCGGCGGGAGCGGCCCGGACGGGCGCCGGGTCCGGTGGACCCTCGTCCCGGTCCGGTGGCGCCACGCGGGCGCCCAGCGGGCCGGTCCGTAGCGGTGGAGGACTTGGACAGGGGCTTCACGGTGTCGGAGGCGGGGGCGCCGTCGACGGTTTCACGTGAAACCGGTGTCGGTGCCGGATCCGGATCCGGAGTTTCACGTGAAACATCGGCCACCGCCTCGGGGGCGGTCGCGTCGAGAAGCGCTTCGGCGGCCAGCGCCGCGTCGATACGGCCCGCGATATCGGCGGGCATCCGCACCGGCCCCGGTAGGGTCCCGAGCAGGGAGCGGATCTCTTCCAGTGACGTCGATACGTCCGCGCACAGCACGCAGCTCGCGAGGTGAGTGCGCACATCGACGGCGCGGGACGGAGAGAGCAGACCCTCGGTGAGTGCGGAGATCTCCGCGACTTCAGGGTGCTCGTCCGTGTCCGTCGAGGATGTCACGCTCGCCCACCTCCGCCCTTCACGGCATCTGTGTCGTTCGGTCCTGCCGTCGGTGGGACGGACGTCCCCTGCGTCCGGTTCCTTCCCACGCCCGAGGGTGAGCTACCCCTCCCGCTGGGGTGGAGATGTGAGAGCAGCGGCAGCAGTCGTGCGCGGCCCCGGGCGCAGCGGCTCTTCACGGTGCCGGTCGGAACGTCCAGGACCTTCGCCGCCTCCGCGACGGGATAGCCCTGCATGTCGACCAGCACCAGAGCCGCGCGCTGCTCGGGAGGGAGGGTGCGCAGCGCCCGGAGCAGTTCGCGGTGGAGATCACCACGCTCGGCGGGAGCGGCGGCTGATTCATGGGGCTCCAGAAGTTGCTCGAGCCGCTCGGTGTCGTCCACGGGGGAGGTGCGACGGGAGGCGGCCTTACGGGCCCGGTCCAGACAGGCGTTGACCGTGATCCGATGCAGCCAGGTCGTCACGGCGGACTGGCCCCGGAAGGTATGGGCGGCGCGGTAGGCGGAGACGAGCGCGTCCTGGACCGCGTCGGCCGCTTCCTCACGGTCGCCGAGGGTGCGCAGCGCCACCGCCCAGAGTCTGTCGCGGTGGCGCCGCACTATTTCGCTGAAGGCGTCCGGGTCGCCGTCGACGTGCCGGGCAAGGAGCTCGCCGTCGCTCGCCCCGCCGATGGTGGCGTCGTCCAACGTTGAGCCCCTCCCCTCTCGGCCGACCGTAGAGGGTCAGCCCTTGACCTTGATCTCCGAGATGCCGCCACGGTAGCGATCAGTGGTGCTGGCCGGAAGCTCGGTGATGTGAACCAGGACGAAACGCGTCCGTACTGGCTTGTCGAGAACGGTCGTCAGCTTCTTCCCGGCGATCTTCAGGTCGGTGAGGTGCTGGGAGAAGTCGCTGAGTGAGGTGGGGTTGGAGGCGGAGGGGTCCGCAGCGAGAACTTCCACCTTCTGGCCGACGCGGTAGAAGTCGATGTCGATACTCGCGACGCTTTTGGCGCTGCCGAGGTCGACGACGATTCCGCTGCCCTGCTTGCGTTGGGGCAGATTACCGAAGTTCGGGTAGTTCCAGAACTCCTTGGTCACCCAGGCGGTGTCCGCGTCGCCGTCCACGGCTCCATCGACCTTGTCAGCGGCGAAGGGCGGACTCAACGGGGAGAACTCCGTGGCGCTTTCGATGTCGAGCGGCTTGCCCACGAGCCGCTCGCCCTTGCCGTCGTCCTTCTCGCTGGTGGACTTGCCCGGGTCGGCCTTGTTCTCCTCCTTGAGGAGGGTGTCCGCGAGCTGCCAGCTGCCGAGGCCGAGGGCGGCGATCAGAAGGGCGGAGACGGTCCACTTGAGGGCCTTGCCCGTACGGCTCTGCAGCGGCGGCGGAGGCGGCACGGGAGCGGCCGGGCGGGCCGTGTGCGCGGCGCCGCCACGGTTCGGAGGCTGGCCGTACACGCCCTGCTGGTACGTCGTGCGCGAATACGCCGGCGAAGGGGTGTAGGCGGGCTCGGGCGGCCGGATGCGCGGCATGGCCGCGACGGCCTTGGCCAACTCCTCGGGGGTGGTGCAGGGCTGGTCCTGACGGGAGGCGGTGGCCCCGTCGTTGACCAGTGCGCGCATCGCGAGCTCGGACAGACCGCGGTGCACTCCCGCGCGGACCTGGTCGGGTGCGATCAGGCCCACACCCTTGGGCAGCCCGGAGAGGCCGTAGGCGTCGGTGTCGTACGGCCAGCGCTGAGTGAGCCCCGCGTACAGCAGCGCGCCGATCGCCTCGGTGTCGGTGCGCTGCGGGTGGTCGACGCTGATACCGCGCAGGGCGGCCATGACGGCGAGTCCCCGGATGCGGTACTGGCCGGACTCGGTGCGCAGCACGGACCCGGGGTTCAGCCGCAGATGGGCCAGGCCCTCGCGGTGGGCGGCGGCCATGGCCTGGGAGACCTGGCTGACCAGTTGGTACGCGTCGTGCGGCTCAAGCGGCCCGGCGGCCAGCACGGCGGTGAGTTCGGTGGCGTCGGGAAGCCACTCATGGACGACATAGACGAGATCGTTCTCCTCGACGGCGTCGAGGACCTGGACGAAGCGGGGGTCGCCCAGCAGGGCCGCCGAACGGGCCGCGGCGAGCACAGGCCTGGCGCGCGGATGGTCGGCGGGCAGGACATGCACACCGACGGCACGCCGCAGCTTTTCGTCCACGGCACGCCAACTGCTGAATCCGTCCAGACGGGTGACGCACTCCTCCAGACGGTAACGTCTGGCCAACTTATGACCGCTGTGCAGCTCCAGGGGGCTCGCTTCGGCCGCGGCGCCCACTTCTTCGGTGACCGCGTCCTCCGTCCCCTTACCGACCTTCTCTTTCGTCCCCGCCCCGTCGGCCGTGGCCTTGCCCGCCTCGGCGGTCAGCGGCTCCTCTCCACCGCTGTCGGCCACGTCGACGGCAGCCGTGCTCCGTTCCGCCACCGTCGTTCCTGCCTCCCCATCCGTTGCGCCTACTCCGAGCCAAGACAATTGTGCCCACAGTCCGCCGCTATGCACGACACACGGTGGCGGACGATGGTTGTGCTCAATGATCAGCGTCCGAGTCGTCCGCGCACCATACCGACCATGGCCGTCAGCTCCTCAACGCGCATCCGTTTGGCAGCAATGTAGAAGACCGCGATAAGAACGAGACCGCCGCCCAGCAAACCCGCTACAGAGCCGGCGATGCCCATTCCGAGGGTCTGCATGATGGTGTACGCCGAGCCGCCGCCCAGGAGGGCGGCGGGGATGCTGGCGCCCGTGAGGCGGGTGTAGGTGCGGATGACGCGGGGGCCGTCCAGATCGCCGCCCAGCCGCTTGCGCAGCCGCTTCCAGGCCACGCCCACGCCGATGGCGTAGGCCAGGCCGTAGGCGGCCGCCATACCGGCGACGGCCCAGCGGGCGGGGAGCACGACATAGGCGAGCGCGGAGCCGGCGGCGTTGACGGCGGCGATGATCACCGTGTTGTAGAAGGGGGTGCGGGTGTCCTCGTAGGCGTAGAAGCCGCGGAGGACGACGTACTGCACGGAGAAGGGGATCAGGCCGAGGCTGAACGCCATGAGGATGTAGCCCATGGAGACGGCCGCGTCGGTGCCGGAGGCCCCGAACAGCAGCGTGCACATGGGGATGCCCAGGGCGATGAAGCCGAAGGCGAGCGGGACGATGGCGACGGCGGAGGTGCGCAGACCCTGCGAGATGTCGTCGCGGACCGCTCCGGCGTCCCCGTCGTGGGCCGCCCGGGAGATCCGGGGCAGCAGCGAGGCCATGACGGAGACGGTGATGATCGCCTGTGGCATGCCCCAGATGAGCTGAGCGCTGGAGTAGCCGACGAAGCTCATGCCCGGCGCGTTCTGGTTCTCGGCCTCGGAACCGGCCGCGGTGGAGAGCTGGGTCACGACCAGTACGCCCGCCTGGTTGGCGAGGACGAACAGCACCGTCCACTTGGCCAGTTTGGCGGCCTTACCGAGGCCGTGGCCGCGCCAGTCGAAGCGTGGCCGGAAGCGGAAGCCGGTGGCCCGCAGGTACGGGAACATCGCCAGGGACTGGACGACGAGCCCCAGAAGGGTGCCCATGCCCAGCAGCCGGATGCCTTCGGCGGTGATGGTCGTGGTGTCCATCTTGGAGCCGCCGGCGGAGCCGAACACCCAGATGAACAGGCCGAAGGTGAAGATTATGACGATGTTGTTCAGGACGGGGGTCCACATCATCGCCCCGAACCGGCCCCGGGCATTGAGGATTTGGCCGACCACCACGTGAATGCCCATGAAGAAGATGGTGGGCAGACAGTAGCGGGCGAAAGTGACCGCGACCTCGTTGTCCGCGGGGTTGTCCGCGATGGTCGGCGACATCACGCGGATCAGCACCGGTGCGGCGAACACGGTCACCGCGACCAGGAGGCCGAGCACCACCATCACCAGGGTGAGCAGCCGGTTGGCGAACGCCTCGCCGCCGTCGTCGTCCTCCTTCATCGCGCGCACGAGTTGCGGGACGAAGACCGAGTTCAGACCGCCGCCGATGGTGAGGATGTACACCATCGTCGGCAGCGTGTACGCGAGGGCATAGGTGGAGCCGAGGGTGGCCGCGCCCAGGCCCGCGAGGACCACCATCTGCCGGACGAAGCCGGTGAGCCGGGAGACCAGGGTGCCCGCGGCCATCAGCGCGCTGGACTGGAGCACGCTGGACGCGCGGCCCTTACCCCCTGAGGGCGTCTTCGGCTCGGGCTCGGTCGCGGGGGCGGTCACGACGGGAGCGGCCACCGTGGGAGCGGCGGCCGCGGCATGGGCGGACTCGGATCTCGACGGTCCGGGAACCGATGCCTGCCCCTGTGCCGGCGCCTGTCCGTGCGGGTAGTTCTCCGGGCCCTGCTGGTGGCCCTGGCCCTGGGCGGCCCGGGGGTCATAGGGCTGCTGATCGCGGTAGAGATGCGCGAAGGCGTCCCGCTGCGGCTGCTGCGTCGCGCCGTAGCCATCGCCGGCCCCCGGATAGCCGGGGTCCGGCTGACCGCCGCTGTACGGCTGCTGTGCCGCGCCCTGGTGGCCGGGGGCGGCCTCGGAGTGCCATGCGCGCGGGTCGGGGCCCTGCGGCGTGGGGGGCTGTTGGTACTGCTGCTGGTAACCGCCCTGCTGCGGTGCGTGGGGGGCGTGCCGGTCGTACAGCGGATCCGTCAGCGGGTCGTGGGCGTAGCGATCCTGAGTCGGATACGGGTAGGGCGTGAAGCTCCCCGTCGCGTACGCATCGTCCAGATACGGATCCGGTGCGTAGTACTGCTGGCCGTATGACTGGCGCGGATCGGCCTGCGGGGCCTGGTGGGCGTCGCCCAGATACGGATCGCGCTGGTGCGGTTCCTGTCCGTAAGGGTCGTGGGAGCCGTGAGGCGAAGGCTGCGGCGGTGGTGGCACTCGGCCATCACCGTCATACGGCGCGTTCATCGCTACCCCACCTCATCGTCCACTGCGGCCGACCGGCCCCGTGCTTTGCTCAACGCTCCACTTTCTCACCCGAGCCGGACGGGCCAGCGCTTTGCGATCCGGTGTCCGCCGCCGGGTCACTCGGCTGCTCGGGCACGAGGGCGTGAGCGGGGTCACGCCGGTCGGTCTCCGGCGCCTCGCTGTCGCCCTCATCATCCTGCCCGTGCGCCATCTCGGCGTCTTCCCCGTCTCCGCCGTCCTCACCGCTCCTGGCGGCCGCGCGCTTGCGCTGGACGTAGATCCGGACACCGGCGAGGACCAGCAGCAGCACACCGCCGGCGATCACGAGAATCACGGTCGACGTGATTTCGGTGACATTCACCTCGAACAGCATCTCGCGGCCGTAAGGCTGTCCGTCCGGGGTGTAGAGCTGGGCCGAGACCCACACCGGGCCGTTCGCGTTGGCCGTGGTCCCGAACTTCACGGACTGGCTGTGGCCGCCCTCCACATTGACCAGCTGAGGGTCGCTGATCGCCAGTCGGTTGCCCTGCTGGGAGCGGAGGACGAGCCGCAGCTCGACACCCTGCACCAGGTTGTTCTGCAGGGTCACCGGGACGGTCGCGCTCCGCCCGGAGAGGGTCATGTCCGTCTTGGGGACCAGGCGCACCTTCTTGGTGAGCCCGGACAGATAGGTCTGCACGTCGTGCCGGAAGCCGGCCGCGTTGTGCGCCTCGCTGCGCCATGAGGTCGACATCTCGCGCCTGATCGCGTTCCCGAAGGGAGTGACCACCCGGTACTTGGCGGTAAGAATCGGCTCGAAATTGTCCAGGGTCTTCTGGGTCTCCTGGATCTTGTCGAACGCCTCGGTGGGCAGTTCCCGCGCGCGCAGCGACCGGGGGTACGAGCGGGAGCTCGGCACCCGCTGGGTGGCCCTCGGGTCGGGCTTCGCCTTCGCGGCCTGTCCCAGGCTCAGCGGCTGCGTCCACTGCCCGGAGAGGCTCTCCAGGGCCGCCGCCATCGCCTGCGCCTGGCTGGTGGTGGGCGTCCGCTGGGGGGCGACCACGATGCTGCGCTGCTTGTCCGGCGCCTGCAGGTTGAACATCTGGCTCTGGGCCAGGAAGGTCTGGATGGCGAGGGTGGAGTTCTCCGCCTTGGACATGTCGCCGGTGAAGGCCGTCGACAGCCGTGCGTCGGCGACCACCGCCGTATTGCCGCCGCCGATCTGGCGGGCCGCGGTGGGGGTGTAGGAGAGCCCGCCGGTCTCGCGCAGGCTGTCGCTTCGGGCGATGACGTTGTGCGCGCCCCCGGAGGTGGCGACGTCCACGATCGAGGAGTCGATCGCGCCGTCCACGGGCCAGGCGAAGTCCGTGCGCGGCCGCACCCCGAGGATGGTCTCCACGGTGGTCGAGGCGAGCTCGGTGGCGCCCTGGAGGTGGCTGAGGGTGCCGGTGACGTTCTTACCGCGGTGGGCGAGCGAGGCGAGGTCAGGGTCGGCGAACGGCAGCGCGACCACCTGCTTGCCGTCCACGGCCTTCTGCAGGGCGTCGAGCCACTGCTTGGCGACGGTCTGGCCGCGGCCCGCCGTGGTGCCCTTGCCCGAGGGGTTCTGGACCTCGTACTTCTTGGTCATCGCGTCGACCGTGGCGAGCAGGTCGGGGTCGATCACCCAGGTGATGGGGAGGTTCTTCCCCAGGGCGACCATCTGCTGCAGCCGGCCGCCGGGGGCCAGCTCCTTGGCGAGGCGGTCGTCCCGGAAGATCGGGGTGCGGTCCTCGTCGTTGTCCGTGCGCGCGGTCACATGGGTGGCGGAGATCAGCGGCCACAGATAGGTGAGCTGGGACTTCTTCCTGGCCGTGCCCGACTGCCAGGGCAGGAAAGTCCGCTCGATGCCCAGCACCTGCGGCCAGGGCTGACTGGAGGTGCCACCGGTGAGCGACACGCCGAGCTGATAGACGCCGTTCTCCCCCAGGTGCAACTGGTCCACCGGTATGGAGAGGGAGAAGTCACGGCTGGTGCCGGCCGACAGCTTGCCGATCTTCTTGGCGTATTTGTCGTCCACCTCGGTGCCGTCGAGGCCCTCCGTATAGCCGGTGCGGTGGGCGGCGGTGTCGATCGCGCTGCGGCCGTTCATGGTCGGACCGACGCGGAGGCCCACCTGGGCTCCCGAGACCGTGCTCTTGGTGTCGTTGGTGACGGTGCCGCTGACGGTCAGGGTGTCGCTCTGCTTCGGCGCGGTGGGGGTCAGCGAGGTGATGGAGACGTCCACCGACCGTGAGCCGGTGGCCTTGCTCTCCGCATGGGCGGCGGGTGCCGCCGGAATCTGCGTCAGGCCCGCGAGCATCGGCGCCGCGGCGAGCAGGGCCGCTGTGCGCCGCAACCATCGCCGGGCGTGAGCGGAAGTTGTCCCCCGGAGGTCTGCCGCATCGGCCACGCGCTCGCCCGTCCCTTGTCGTCAGTAGGTCGTCAGTGGTCGTCGCAATGTGCGTCCACGAAATGGTAACGATGCCCGCTGTGGCGAAGTGCTGTGGATGGCTCCACAAGATCGTTACGCAGTGGTGGTCCGCATCGGGTGTGGAGTCCGCGGGGCGCACGGCCACGTACCCTGTTCTGTTGTGCCGAACGCCAACAATGACAGCCGACCCCCGCAGCCGACCAATGAGCTCAGCCAGGTGCAGCGCCGCGCCGTGGGCGAGCTCCTGCGGGTCTCTCCCGTCGCCGACGATCTTGCCCGTCGCTTCCAGCAGGCCGGTTTCCGCCTGGCCCTGGTCGGCGGCTCGGTACGGGACGCGCTGCTCGGCCGGCTCGGTAACGATCTGGACTTCACGACGGACGCACGGCCGGACGAGGTACTGAAGATCGTACGGCCGTGGGCGGACGCGGTGTGGGATGTCGGCATCGCCTTCGGCACCGTCGGCTGTCGTAAGGACATGGCCGCAGGAAGCGGGTCGGACCAGAGCTTCCAGATTGAAATCACGACTTATCGGTCAGAAGCCTATGACCGGACATCCCGGAAGCCCGAGGTGTCGTACGGCGACTCCATCGAGGAGGACCTGGTCCGTCGGGACTTCACGGTCAACGCGATGGCGGTGGCGCTTCCGCAGAAGGAGTTCATCGACCCGCACCACGGTCTGGAGGATCTCGCCGCCCGGGTGCTGCGCACCCCCGGGACGCCCGAGGAGTCCTTCTCCGACGATCCGCTGCGGATGATGCGTGCCGCGCGCTTCGCCGCGCAGCTGGACTTCGAGGTGGCCCCCGAGGTGGTCGCCGCGATGACGTCGATGGCCGACCGTATCGACATCGTCTCGGCCGAGCGGGTACGTGATGAGCTCAACAAGCTCATCCTGGCCGACCACCCCCGTAAGGGGCTGCGGCTGCTGGTGGAGACCGGGCTCGCCGACCGCGTCCTGCCGGAGCTCCCGGCGCTGCGCCTGGAGCGTGATGAGCACCACCGCCACAAGGATGTGTACGAGCATTCGCTGACGGTGCTGGACCAGGCCATCGACCTGGAGACCGAGGGACCCGATCTGGTGCTGCGGCTGGCCGCGCTGCTGCATGACATCGGTAAGCCCAAGACGCGCCGCTTCGAGAAGGACGGTCGGGTCTCCTTCCATCACCACGAGGTGGTGGGAGCCAAGATGACCAAATTCCGGATGACGAAGCTCAAGTACTCCAATGAGCTGATCAAGGACGTCTCACGCCTTGTCGAGCTGCATCTGCGCTTCCACGGCTATGGCACGGGGGAATGGACCGACTCCGCCGTCCGCCGCTATGTCCGTGACGCCGGGCCGCTGCTGGACCGGCTGCACAAGCTGACCCGCTCGGACTGCACCACCCGTAACAAGAGGAAGGCGACGGCGCTCTCGCGGGCGTACGACGGCCTCGAGGAGCGCATCGCCCGGCTGCAGGAGCAGGAGGAGCTGGACTCGATCCGCCCGGATCTGGACGGCAACGAGATCATGAAGATCCTCGGTATTCCCCCGGGGCCGCAGGTCGGCAAGGCGTACAAGCATCTGCTGGAGATGCGGCTGGAGCACGGCCCGATGGAGCGGGACACCGCGATCGCCACGCTCCAGGAGTGGTGGGACGCTCAGTCGGAGGGCTGAGTGCCTCCGGTTTCACGTGAAACATCGACCCGCTGGGCGTGGTCCCGGTCATGTTTCACGTGAAACCTGACCAGCAGCGCGGTGGCCGCGTAGAGCAGTGCCACACAGATCAGCAGCGGGGCCGATCTGCCGTCCGGTGGCAGTATCACCGCGGCGACCGCCGCGGCTCCCACGAAGGCGACGTTGAACAGCACGTCATAGAGGGAGAAGATCCGGCCGCGGAAGTCATCGGCGATGGCGGACTGCACCACGGTGTCGGTGGCGATCTTCGCGCCCTGGGTGACGAGCCCGAGGACGAACGCGGCGATCAGCATGGGGGCGGGCTCGAAGGGCAGCCCGAGCCCCGGCTCCAGAAGGGCCGCGCTTCCCGCACACACCATCACCCAGGAGAGTCGGCCGTCCGGGCGGGAGGACGCAGGCCTCCTGAGCCGGGCCACCGCCCATGGCGTGATCACCGCCGCCGCGAAGAAGCCCGCGCCCGAGACGCCGACGGCCAGTCCCAAGAGCGCGAGCCCCTCGGACTCGGTATCGGCCCATGCGTAGCGGCAGAGCATCAGCACCGTCACCGTGAGCGCGCCGTAGCAGAAGCGCATCAGCGTCATCGCGGCCAGCGCCACGGTGGGGTCCCTGCGCTCCAGTAGATGGCGTACCCCCGCGACCAGGCCGCGCGCGGTGCTCATCAGGGCCGCGGGGAGGCGGGGCTGAAGGGCCGCGGGATCCGGCCCCAGTAGGCCTGGTGCCATCGACAGGGCGGTGAGCCCGGCGATGAGATAGAGCACGGCGCCCATCAGGACGACCAGCGCGTCCGACGAGGTGCCTCCCGGGCCCGACAGCCGGACGATGAAGGCGAGGCTGCCTCCGGCCGTGGCGGCGAGCGTTCCGGCGGTGGGCGAGAGCGAGTTGGCCATGACCAGACGTTCCTGGCTGTCGACGACCCGCGGCAGGGCCGCCGAAAGACCGGCCAGCACAAAGCGGTTGACGGCCGTCACCGACAGGGCCGAGACGTAGAAGAGCCACTCCGGCACCTGACCGAGGACCAGTACGGCGGTTCCGGTGGCCAGTCCCGAGCGCAGCAGATTGCCGTAGAGCAGCACCTGCCGCCGGCGCCAGCGGTCCAGCAGCACCCCGGCGAAGGGGCCGAGCAGGGAGTAGGGGAGCAGCAGAACGGCCATGGCGGAGGCGATGGCCGCGGGGGAGGTCTGCTTCTCCGGGGAGAAGACCACATAGGTGGCGAGTGCGACCTGGTAGACGCCGTCGGCCGCCTGGGACAGCAGGCGGATGGCCAGAAGGCGCCGGAAGTCACGCAGTTGCAGCAGTACGCGGAGATCACGCACAACAGGCATGACGCCAGCCTCACACACCACACGGGCCTCCGGGTGTATTACCCGAAGGCCCGTGATCACGCGGCGGGAATCAGCGCATGGCGCGTCAGCGCTCGACCTCGCCCTTGATGAACTTCTCCACGTTCTCCTGCGCCTCGTTGTCGAAGTACTGCACCGGCGGCGACTTCATGAAGTACGAGGAGGCGGAGAGGATCGGGCCGCCGATGCCGCGGTCCTTGGCGATCTTCGCGGCGCGCAGCGCGTCGATGATGACACCCGCGGAGTTCGGGGAGTCCCACACCTCGAGCTTGTACTCCAGGTTCAGCGGGACATCGCCGAACGCGCGGCCTTCCAGGCGGACATACGCCCACTTGCGGTCGTCCAGCCAGGCCACGAAGTCCGAGGGGCCGATGTGGACGTTGTCGGCACCCAGATCGCGGTCGGGGATCTGCGAGGTGACGGCCTGGGTCTTGGAGATCTTCTTGGACTCCAGGCGCTCGCGCTCGAGCATGTTCTTGAAGTCCATGTTGCCGCCGACGTTCAGCTGCATGGTGCGGTCCAGGATGACGCCCCGGTCCTCGAACAGCTTGGCCATCACGCGGTGCGTGATGGTCGCGCCGACCTGCGACTTGATGTCGTCACCGACGATCGGCACCCCGGCCTCGGTGAACTTGTCCGCCCACTCCTTGGTGCCGGCGATGAAGACCGGAAGGGCGTTGACGAAGGCGACCTTGGCGTCGATGGCGCACTGGGCGTAGTACTTGGCGGCGTCCTCGGAGCCGACCGGGAGGTAGCAGACCAGAACGTCGACCTGCTTGTCCTTGAGGACCTGGACGACGTCGACCGGGGTCTCGTCGGACTCGTCGATGGTCTGGCGGTAGTACTTGCCGAGTCCGTCGAGCGTGTGGCCGCGCTGGACCGTGACACCGGCCGTCGGCACGTCGCAGATCTTGATGGTGTTGTTCTCGCTGGCGCCGATGGCGTCCGCGAGGTCCAGGCCGACCTTCTTCGCGTCCACGTCGAAGGCGGCCACGAACTCCACGTCGTTCACGTGGTAGTCGCCGAACTGCACGTGCATCAGACCCGGCACGCGGGTGTCCGGGTCGGCGTCCTTGTAGTACTCGACGCCCTGTACCAGCGAGGCGGCGCAGTTGCCCACGCCGACGATGGCTACACGAACCGAACCCATTCCGGTTGCTCCCTGTGTGTACTGGATGAGGCCCCGCGGCTGCCGGGCCTCACTTGGCGGTGTCATTCGGACGGATCCGGCCGGGATCCACCCCGGTGCCGGGGCAGGCCGTCCGCATCTCCTGACTGGTCCTGCTCCTGGTGTGGCGGCCGGTCCTCATCCCGCTCGATCGCCCGGTCCTGCCCGGCGGCGCCGTCGCGCTGGTCGCGCCCGGCCCGCTCGCTCTCGATCAGCTCGTTCAGCCAGCGGACCTCGCGCTCCACCGACTCCATCCCGTGCCGCTGCAGCTCGAGGGTGTAGTCGTCCAGCCGCTCGCGGGTGCGGGCCAGGGCGGCGCGCATCTTGTCCAGGCGCTCCTCCAGGCGGCTGCGCCGCCCTTCGAGCACTCGCATCCGAACGTCTCGTGAGGTCTGGCCGAAGAAGGCGAAACGGACGCCGAAGTGTTCGTCCTCCCAGGCGTCCGGCCCGGTGTGGGTGAGCAGCTCCTCGAACCGCTCCTTCCCCGCCGCCGTGAGCCGGTAGACGATCTTGGCCCGGCGGCCGGAGAGGGGCGCCGCGAGGGCGTCCTGGGAGGTGCTGCCGGATTCCTCGATCAACCAGCCGTTGGTGACCAGCGTCTTGAGGCAGGGATAGAGACTGCCGTAGCTGAACGCCCGGAACACCCCGAGTGACGTGTTGAGCCGCTTGCGCAGCTCGTATCCGTGCATCGGGGACTCGCGCAGCAGGCCGAGGACGGCGAACTCCAGGACGCCGGAGCGTCTGCTCATTCCCCGCCTCCCCTCTCCTCCGAGCCAGCTATGTCGAGCTGATGTATCGACTCGATACATCAAGACGATAGAACTGTGCCCCCGGCGGGACAAGAGGGCTCACGGTGAACGCCGTCACATCATCAATTCGTGGCATTCAATCTGACGGTTATGGAGCGAAGGTGGCGGCTGGGCGGGTTTTGACCGTGCGTACTCTGTTCGCCATGCAGACCTATGGGAACCAAGTGACGCCCCGAAGCGTCCTCGTCCCGGATGCAGTGCGTCCGGTTGCCTGGTGCGACCGGACCGCACATTGGGGGGACCGGAAGCCATCTGCCGCTTTCAGGCGATAGCGCCTGCCCGAGGAGAAGTCGTTCCATGAGCGAGCACCGTCGCAAGTCGCCGCAGCCCCAAGGCGGCGGACGAGCAGCGGCCCGGCGAGCCGGACAGCAGTCGTCCGGCCGCCGCGCAGCACCGACGCACAACGCCGCAGCCGGGTCGGACGCCACCCCCCAGGGGGAAGAGCGTCCTTACGGCGGCCGCGCGGCGGCCCGCCGCGCCGCACAACGCAGCGGCGGCCGTAGACGAGGAGCCGATCCGGGTGCGGGCGGCGCGGGCCACGGCGGTCGCGGTGGCGGCCGGCGGGGAGCCGGCGGCGGCCGCGGACATGGCTCGGGGGGCGATGGGCACCCCGGCAAGAAGCGCTTTATTGACTATCCGCGTGGGGGAAGGTCGGGTTTTCGGCGCTGGGTTCCGTCCTGGAAGCTGGTGACGGGAACCTTCATCTTCTTCTTCGCGGTGCTGCTCGGTGCCGTCGGCATAGGGCTGTGGCTGGTGCAGGTGCCGACCGCCCAGGCCGCGTCCCAGACCCAGAAGAACGTCTACTACTGGGCGGACGGCAAGCAGATGGTGGTCTCCGGCGGTGGTGACCTCAACCGTCAGATCGTCCCCCTCAGCAAGATCCCCAAGTCGATGCAGAACGCGGTGATCTCCGCGGAGAACGCCAGCTTCTACGACGACAGCGGCGTCGACCCGATGGGTATCGCCCGCGCGGTCGTCAACATGGCGCGGGGCGGCGCGACCCAGAGTGGGTCGACCATCACCCAGCAGTTCGTGAAGAACACCTACCTGGACCAGTCGCAGACGCTCACGCGCAAGGTCAAGGAGCTGTTCATCTCCATAAAGGTGGGCGCGACCAAGGACAAGGACTACATCCTCGGGAGCTACCTGAACACCGCCTACTACGGACGTGGTGCCTACGGCTGCCAGGCGGCGGCCCGCGCGTACTACGACCGTGACTGCTCGGCCCTGACGCCCAGCCAGAGCGCCTTCCTGGCCTCGACGCTGAACGGCCCCAACCTCTACGACCCGAACGGCGGCTACGGCGCCGCGGCCACCAAGGAGGCCAACACCAAGCGGGCCAAGCAGCGCTGGGAGTGGATCCTGCGGCGTGAGGTCGCCGTGCACAGGTTGAGCAGGACCGAGGCCCAGGAGTGGATCGGCAAGGGTTTCCCGATGCCGCAGGACCCGAAGGTGGCCACGAACAAGCAGGGCCAGATCGGCTACCTCACCGACCTCGCCGACAACTACATCATCGCCAACACCGGCATCAGCAAGTCGAAGCTGGACAAGGGTGGCTATCAGATCCATACCACCTTCGACCGGAAAAAGATCAGTGAGCTGACCCGGGCGGTCGAGAAGGTCACCAAGGAGAACATCAAGCCGAAACAGCGCGAGGAGGACAAGTACGTCCAGTTCGGCGGCGCCTCGGTGGAGCCCAAGACGGGCAAGATCCTGGCCATCTACGGCGGCAAGAACGCGCTGGAGCACTACCGCAACAACGCCGACTACACCGGTGTCCAGGTGGGCTCGACCTTCAAACCCTTCGTGATGGCCGCCGCGATGACCAACGGCGTCCGTGACCCGAAGGGCACACGGGAGCAACCCGACTCCGAGCGCACCCTGGTCTCGCCGAGCAGTGTCTACAACGGCGACAACAAGGTGACCCTGCGGGACTACGACGGAACCGTCTGGCACGACAAGGACGGCAAGGAGTGGCACCAGCGGAACGACGGTGACGAGGACAAGGGTCCGATCAGCCTGCGCACCGCGATGCAGTACTCGGTGAACACCCCGTTCATCCAGCTGGGCATGGACGTCGGCACTGACAAGGTGCGGGACGCGGCCCTGGCCGCGGGCCTCAGCAAGGAGCAGCTGGCCTCGATCACCCCGACGTTCTCGCTCGGCACCTCCGCACCCAGCGCCATCCGGCTCGCCGGGGCGTACGCCACCTTCGCGGCCAGCGGCGAGCAGGCCGACCCGTACTCGGTGGAGCGGGTCGAGGACAAGAACGGCCCCGTCTACGACCACAAGCAGGACGCCCAGCTCAAGCGGGCGTTCGACTCGAACGTGGCGAACAACGTCACCGGTGTCCTGGAGAACGTGGTCGAGCACGGCACCGGCACCTCGGCGAAGATCGGCCGGCCGGCGGCGGGCAAGACCGGAACCACCGACGAGAACAAGTCGGCCTGGTTCTCCGGCTACACCCCGCAGCTGTCCACCGCGATCGGCATGTGGCGGGTGAACGACCAGGCCAAGAGCCAGAAGTTCCTGTCCATGCGCGGTGTGGGCGGTCAGAAGACGATCCACGGTGCGTCGTTCCCGGCCGAGATCTGGGCCGACTACATGCGCGGTGCCCTGCAGGGCAAGCCCGTCAAGGACTTCCCCGCGGCCACCCCGATCGGCGAGAAGGTCTTCGGCGAGGACGCGAGCCCGAGCCCGACCCAGACGACGGAAAAGCCTTCCGAGTCCCCGTCGGAGAGCCCTTCGGAATCCCCGTCGGAGTCGCCCTCGGAGTCGCCGTCCGGCAGCCCGACGCCGACGGGCACCTGTGACCCGCTGGACTTCGACTGCAACGACAACGGCGGTAACCAGAACGGCGGCCAGAACGGAGGCCAGAACGGCGGTCCGGGCGGTCCGACCACCTCGCCGACCTCGGATCCGCCGGGCGGTCCCGGAGGCATCTTCGGCGGCCCGACCGGGGCCCGACGGGAGGACTAGCCCGCAGCCCCGAACGACCCGTTCACCACTCGCCGGCCGCGCCGGAGCGAACCCCGCTCCGGCGCGGCCGGCGCCGTTCCGGGCCCTGGACGGCCCTCTGCGCCTCTCGCAGCCTTGTTCCCGCCCGAGGACCTGCCGAGGCGTCCGCGGCGCGCTCAGTGGCCGCTGGGGCGGTCCTGACTCCTGCCGCCAGGCTCGTACGGCAGGATGGGGCCATGAGCGTGCGCGAGGACCCAGAGGCCGAGCCCGTCAGGCCGACCGCCGAGGACCCGCTGGCCGCGGCCGGCAGCGAGCTGATCGGTGGGCCGGCCGGGCGCCGGGCTCTGCTCGGCACGAGCTGGTGGACCCCGGTTCGGATCGTGGCGATCGCCGCCATCGGCATGTTCGCCCTGGGCATGGTGCAGAAGCTGCCGTGCTACGACGGCGGCTGGTTCTACGGCGCCACCGCTCAGTACACCCACGCCTGCTACTCCGACATACCGCACCTCTACAACGGCCGCGGCTTCGCCATCGACCTCGTCCCGTACTTCGACCGCATACCGGACAGCGTCTCGGGCGGGATGCAGTACCTGGAGTACCCGGTCCTCACCGGCCTCTTCATGGAGGTCGCCTCCTGGCTGACCCCGCACAGCGGCTCCATCCAGGACCGTGAACAGATCTACTGGCTGGTCAACGCGGGCATGCTGATGGTCTGCACCGCGGTCATCGCGGTCTGTGTGGCCCGTACGCACCGCCGCCGCCCCTGGGACGCGCTGCTGGTCGCCCTGGCCCCCGCCTTCGCGCTCACGGCCACCATCAACTGGGACCTGCTCGCCGTCGCCCTTACGGCCGCCGCCCTGCTGATGTGGTCCCGCAGCCGCCCGCTGGCCGCCGGTGTGCTGCTGGGGCTCGCGACGGCCGCGAAGCTCTACCCCGGACTGCTGCTCGGCGCGGTGCTGGTGCTCTGCCTGCGGGCGGGACGGATGAGGGCCTTCTGGACGGCGACGGGCGGAGCCGTGGCCGCCTGGCTTGTGGTGAACCTCCCCGTGATGATCACCACGCAGGGCGGTGGCCTGCACATCCGCGAGGGCTGGAAGACGTTCTACACCTTCAGCCAGGAGCGCCCCGTCGACTTCGGCTCACTGTGGCTGATCATCTCGCAGCGCACCGGGAACCCCCTGGAGGACGTCAACACCTACGGCACCCTGCTGATGGTCCTGGCCTGCATCGGGGTGGCGGCGCTCGCCCTGTGCGCCCCGCGCCGTCCGCGGCTGGCCCAGCTGTCCTTCCTGATCGTCGCGGCGTTCGTGCTCACCAACAAGGTCTACTCACCGCAGTACGTGCTGTGGCTGATCCCGCTGGCGGCACTGGCACGACCGCGCTGGCGGGACTTCCTGGTCTGGCAGGCGTGCGAGGTCATGTACTTCCTCGGGATCTGGATGTACCTCGCGTACACGGGCAGCGGCGACCAGCACCGGGGGCTGCCCGCGGAGGGCTATCAGCTGGCGATCGCCGTGCATCTGCTGGGGACGCTCTATCTGTGCGCCCTGATCATCCGGGACGCGCTGGTCCCGGAGCGTGACCCGGTGCGCAAGGACGGGGCGGACGACCCCGGAGGCGGCGTGCTGGACCGGGCCCCGGACGCGTTCGTGCTGGGACGGGCGCGGCGCGCTTCCCGGTACGACGGCGCGGCGCTGGTGGACTGGGGCGTCCACCGGGAGTGAGCCCCGGAGGGGAGCCTCTCCCGGCGGCGCGGAATCAGCGGTCGAAGAGCCGGTCGAACTGCGTCGTGGTGTGCCGCAGATGCGCCACCAGCTCATCCCCCACCTGGGGTGCCTGGACCTCACTGGGCACGAACAGGATGGACACCTGCATATGCGGCGGCTCGGCGAACCACCGCTGCTTGCCCGCCCATACGAACGGCGAGAGATTGCGGTTGACGGTCGCCAGACCGGCGCGGGCGACCCCCTTGGCGCGGGGCATCACCCCGTGCAGCGCCTTGGGCGCCTCCAGACCGACGCCGTGGGAGGTGCCACCCGCGACGACGACCAGATGCCCGTCCGAGGCGGACTTCTGCTGGCGGTAGCCGAAGCGGTCGCCCTTCGCCACCCGGGTGACGTCGAGCACCGAGCCCCGGTACTCCGTCGAATCGTGGTCGCCCAGCCACAGCCGGGTGCCGATGCGCGCCCGGAAGCGGGTCTGCGGGAACTGCTGCTGCAGCCGGGCCAGTTCCTCGGCCTTGAGGTGGCTGACGAACATGGTGTGCAGCGGCAGGCGTGCCGCCCGCAGCCGGTCCATCCAGGCGATGACCTCCTCGACCGCGTCCAGACCGTCGGTGCGGTCGAGCGGGAGGTGGATGGCGAACCCCTCCAGCCGGACGTTCTCAATCGCGGCGTGCAGCTTGGGCAGGTCCTGCTCGGTGATGCCGTGCCGCTTCATGCTGCTCATGACCTCGATGACCACACGCGCGTTCACCAGGCCGTAGACGCCGTCGACGGAGGAGACCGAGCGGATCACCCGGTCCGGCAGCGGTACCGGCTCCTCACCGCGGCGGAAGGGGGTGAGCACGAGCAGGTCACCGCTGAAGAAGTCCTTCATCCGGGCGGCCTCGTACGTGGTCCCAACCGCGAGGATGTCGCTGCCCATGCGGGCCGCCTCCTCGGCCAGGCGCTCATGGCCGAAGCCGTAGCCGTTGCCTTTGCAGACCGGGACTATCCCTGGGAACTGCTGGATCACCGTCTGCTGGTGCGCCCGCCAGCGCGCGGTGTCGACGTAGAGGGTGAGCGCCATTGGCCGGTCCCGGAACCTTTCTCGTTGCTGCGGTGTATTGGAAGTATGGGAAACAGCGAATCGTGGTCAGCGGCGCGACATGTAGATGTCGAGTGCCTTGTGCAGGAGCTTGTTGAGCGGGAAGTCCCACTCGCCGAGGTACTCGGCAGCCTGCCCACCGGTGCCCACCTTGAACTGGATCAGACCGAAGAGATGATCTGTCTCATCGAGGGAGTCGCTGATGCCGCGCAGGTCGTAGACGCTCGCGCCCAGCGCGTAGGAGTCGCGGAGCATCCGCCACTGCATCGCGTTCGAGGGCCGGACCTCGCGCTTGTGGTTGGCGGAGGCGCCGTAGGAGTACCAGACATGGCCTCCGACGATCAGCATCGTGGCGGCGGCCACGACCTCGTTCTCGTGCATCGCGAAGTACAGCCGCATCCGGTTGGGGTCCTCGGTGTTGAGGGCCGTCCACATGCGCTGGAAGTAGCTGAGCGGGCGCGGCCGGAAGTGGTCGCGCTCCGCGGTGATCTCGTAGAGCCGCTGCCACTCGGGCAGATGCTCGTAGCCGCCCTGGACGACCTCGACACCGGCCTTCTCGGCCTTCTTGATGTTGCGGCGCCACAGCTGGTTGAAGCTCTTGTGGACATCCTCCAGGGAGCGGTTCTCCAGCGGCACCTGGAAGACGTATCGCGGCTGGACGTCACCGAAGCCGGCCCCGCCGTCCTCGCCCTGCTGCCAGCCCATGCGCCGCAGCCGCTCGGCGACCTCGAAGGCGCGCGGCTCGATGAAGGTCGCCTCGACATCGCGCAGCCGCTTGACGTCGGGGTTCTGGATGCCCGACTTGATCGCGTTGGCGTCCCAGCGGCGGATGATGACCGGCGGGCCCATCTTCACGGAGAACGCACCCTGCTGCTTCAGATGCGCGAGCATCGGGCGCAGCCAGTCCTCGAGGTTGGGCGCGTACCAGTTGATGACCGGGCCCTCGGGGAGATAGGCGAGGTAGCGCTTGATCTTGGGCAGCTGCCGATAGAGGACGAGGCCGGCGCCGACGAGCTGGCCCGTGGCATCGAACCAGCCGAGGTTCTCCGAGCGCCACTCCGACTTGACGTCAGCCCATGCCGGGACCTGCATGTGGCTGGCCGCGGGCAGGCTCTGGATATACGCCAGATGCTGCTCTCGGCTGATCGTCCTCAGGGTCAGGCTCATGCGGGGCGCTCCTCGGCAGGTTTGTCCCCAGGGTCGGGGCTCCGGCTCTCGCGCCGAAGCCTACTGCGACCGGGACGCGCCCCGTTCGGGCCTGGGGACAACCAGGCTCCGGCCGGGCTCAGCCCAGCACGCCGCCGAAGAGCCCTCCGTGTGCCATGCCGAGGTAGAAGCCGACCCCCGCGGCACCGAGTCCGATGATCAGCACGAACCGCTCACCGGTGGTCGCGGAGATCAGCTGGCCCCAGGCGCCAGTGATCATCCCCACCAGCCCGGTCCATGAGCTGACCAGGTGGAGCTGGGTGAAATAAGCCGTGACGAAGGCGATCGCCCCGATCACCAGCGTGGTCACGGCGAAGGCGTTCTGAACGGGATGCGGCTTGCCGTCGGTGTCCAGGAAGGAGAGCAAGCCGTGATGGGGTCGTGCTGCCTGTGCCATGGGGCACCTCCAGGTAGGCACATAGAGCAAAGCGGCGAACTGTAATGCCGCTCACACCCGATGTGTACAGATTGCGGGCTAAGACGCCCGGATTTCAAGCGGGAGGCCGTAGCCGGGTACTGTGTACCGTCCGCGGTGGTGTCTGCACAGATGCCGCAACGGATACGCATCACGACCCTCCTGCCACGGAACGACCGTGGCCGCTGAGTCCAAAGGAGGTGGGTTCCACATGCGTCACTACGAGGTGATGGTCATCCTCGACCCCGATCTCGAGGAGCGCGCTGTCTCCCCGCTGATCGAGAACTTCCTTTCCGTCGTCCGTGAGGGCGAAGGCAAGGTCGAGAAGGTCGACACCTGGGGCCGTCGTCGTCTCTCGTACGAGATCAAGAAGAAGCCCGAGGGCATCTACTCGGTCATCGACCTGCAGGCAGAGCCCGCGGTCGTCAAGGAGCTCGACCGCCAGCTGAACCTGAACGAGTCGGTCCTCCGGACCAAGGTCCTCCGTCCCGAGACCCACTGACGCGTAAGCGTTCAGCGGTCATCGGGGCCGTATCGCAACGAGTAGCAAGCAGCCCAGCAGTACCCGCCGAGAGGTTCCCCCAATGGCAGGCGAGACCGTCATCACGGTCGTCGGCAATCTCGTCGACGATCCCGAGCTGCGTTTCACCCCGTCCGGTGCGGCGGTCGCGAAGTTCCGCGTCGCGTCCACTCCCCGTACCTTCGACCGGCAGACCAACGAGTGGAAGGACGGCGAGAGCCTCTTCCTCACGTGCTCGGTGTGGCGGCAGGCCGCGGAGAACGTGGCCGAGTCCCTTCAGCGCGGCATGCGCGTCATCGTGCAGGGCCGTCTGAAGCAGCGGTCCTACGAGGACCGTGAGGGGATCAAGCGCACGGTCTATGAGCTGGATGTCGACGAGGTCGGCGCCAGTCTGCGCAACGCCACAGCCAAGGTCACCAAGACCACCGGTCGCGGTGGTCAGGGTGGTTACGGCGGCGGCGGTGGCGGCGGCCAGGGCGGCGGAGGCGGTTGGGGCGGCGGCCCCGGCAACTCCGGCGGCGGTCAGCAGGGCGGCGGCGCTCCGGCCGACGACCCGTGGGCGACCGGCGCACCGGCCGGCGGCCAGGGCGGCGGCGGTGGTGGCTGGGGCGGCGGCTCCGGCAACTCCGGCGGCGGCTACTCGGACGAGCCGCCCTTCTAGGCCCGGGGCGCTGTTTCACGTGAAACCACGTGAAACAACAGCGCTCGGTCTGGTCAGGGCGACCAGCACATACTTCTTGATCACACTGGAGAGAGACAATGGCGAAGCCGCCTGCTCGCAAGCCTAAGAAGAAGGTTTGCGTGTTCTGCAAGGAGAAGATCTCCTACGTCGACTACAAGGACACGAACCTGCTGCGGAAGTTCATTTCCGACCGCGGCAAGATCCGTGCCCGCCGGGTCACCGGCAACTGCACCCAGCACCAGCGTGACGTCGCCACGGCTGTGAAGAACAGCCGTGAGATGGCACTGCTGCCCTACACCTCCACCGCGCGATAAGGGAAGGGTGACCCAGTCATGAAGATCATCCTCACCCACGAGGTCTCCGGCCTCGGTACCGCCGGTGACGTCGTGGACGTCAAGGACGGTTACGCCCGTAACTACCTCGTTCCGCGTGGTCTGGCGATTCGCTGGACCAAGGGCGGCGAGAAGGACGTCGAGCAGATCCGTCGCGGTCGTCGCATCCGCGAGATCGCCACGATCGAGCAGGCCAATGAGGTCAAGGCCCGGCTCGAGGGCGTCAAGGTGCGGCTGAAGACCCGTGCCGGCGACGCCGGCCGGCTGTTCGGCTCCGTCACCCCGGCCGACATCGCTTCGGCGATCAAGGATGCGGGTGGTCCGGACGTGGACAAGCGCCGTATCGAGGTGCAGTCGCCGATCAAGACCCTGGGCGCGCACCAGGTCTCGGTCCGTCTGCACGCCGAGGTTGCCGCCAAGGTCGGCGTCGAGGTCGTCGCCGCCTGACGACTGTGACGGTCGCCTTGGGCACCGTGCACTGGAGGGCCGCACCCCTGTGGGGTGCGGCCCTCCGCCGTGTCGGGGGACCGGTGGCTCTGGTTCTGTCCGGGGAGGCGCGTGGTGTGGTTCGGCGCGGGCTCAGCCTCGTACCGCGCCGGTGACGATCCAGCGGCCGGAGCGGGTGCGCAGCCACAGGGTGGCCAACCGGACCGACATCATCAGCGCCATCGTGCACCACAGCGCGGTCAGCCCGCCGCCGAACGAGGGGACCAGCAGTGCCACCGGGGCGAAGGCGGCGAGGGTGACGATCATCGCCCAGGCCAGATACGGCCCGTCGCCCGCGCCCATCAGCACGCCGTCGAGGACGAAGACCACACCCGAGACCGGCTGGATGAGGGCCGTCACCAGCAGGGCGGGCAGCAGGGCGTCCCGTACCGCGGCATCGGTGGTGAACAGGGGGATGAACAGCGGCCGGGAGGCGACCACCAGCAGACCCAGTGCCACGCCCGACGCGATGCCCCAGTGCACCATGCGGCGGCAGGCGGCTCGGGCGCCCTCCTCGTCGCCCGCCCCAGATAGCGTCCGATGATCGCCTGGCCCGCGATGGCGATGGCGTCCAGGGCGAACGCCAGCAAACTCCACAGGGTGAGCACGATCTGATGGGCGGCGATGTCGGTGTCGCCGAGGCGGGCCGCCACGGCCGTCGCGATCAGCATCACGGCGCGCAGCGAGAGCGTCCGGATCAGCAGCGGTGCCCCGGCATGAGCACAGGCCCTGATGCCCGCGGCGTCGGGCCTCAGCGAGGTGCCATGGCGCCGCGCGCCCCGGATGACCACGGCGAGGTAGACGGCGGCCATGGCGTTCTGGGCGATCACCGTGCCCCAGGCCGAGCCGGCGATGCCCAGCCCGGCCGCATAGACCAGGGTGACGTTGAGCGCGGCGTTGGCCCCGAAGCCGCCGATGGCGACATACAGCGGGGTGCGGGTGTCCTGGAGGCCACGGAGGACCCCGGTGGCGGCGAGCACCACCAGCATCGCGGGGATGCCGAGGGTGCTGATCCGCAGATAGGTGATGGCGTAGGGCGCGGCGGTGTCCGAGGCGCCGAAGAGGTCGACGATGGCCGGGGCGGTGGGAAGGGCCACGGCGATGACGGCGGCGCCGAGCAGCAGGGCCAGCCAGATGCCGTCCATGCCCTGCCGGATCGCTCCGGCGAGGTCGCCAGCGCCGACGCGGCGGGCGACCGCCCCGGTGGTGGCGTAGGCGAGGAAGACGAAGATGTTGACGGCGGTGGCGAGCAGGGCCGCGGCGACGCCCAGACCGGCCAGCTGGGTGGTGCCCAGATGGCCGATGACGGCGCTGTCGACCATGACGAAGAGGGGTTCCGCCACGAGCGCGCCGAAGGCGGGAAGCGCGAGTGCGACGATCTCGCGGTCGTGGTGGCGCAGGGTGCTCCGCGCGCTCGTGGGGGCCTGTGTCATGAGGGCAATGTAATCGTCCACAGGTAAGAGACACAAGTGCTGCCCGGTCCTTACAAGGCGGCGTGCGGGACGATCTTCTCTGCGCCCTTTGTCGTGATCTTGCGCCGGGGGCGGAAGTTTTTCTTCTACACAGCCCCTGGATAGAGAAACCGCAGGTCAGGGTTGGGCTCTCGGGGTGATTGTGTGTTTGTCCACAGCACTGTCCCCCGACCCGTGCACAGGTTCGCGCGACTTACCCACAGGATGGATCCCATCATCCACATGCCCTGTGGATAACCAAGTTGGCTGGCGGTCCCGACGGGCCTAACGTGGTCCGGCGCCCGCCACCCGATTCGGCTCTGGAATCCCCAGCCTCCGATGCGCCGTGTCCGGACAGCCGGCCGCTCAGTTGTGTCATAGCCGTGCCGTAAGAAGGACGGGCACGGCGAGGTTCGCTTCGCGGACGGGAGGAGGTGACGGGGTGAGCGTTCCCGAGCCCATGGACGACCCCTGGGCGGACTCCGGCCCGTCCGACCGGTTCCCGTCCCCCCGCTTCCGCCGAGGTGAGGGCGGCGGCCGGGGCCGCGACGGTCAGCAGGACCGCGACGGAGGGGGCGGCTCCGCCTGGGAGGGCTCCGGCTTCGAGCGCGTTCCGCCCCAGGACCTCGACGCCGAGCAGTCCGTGCTCGGCGGCATGCTGCTCTCCAAGGACGCCATCGCCGATGTGGTGGAGGTTCTCAAGGGCAACGACTTCTACCGGCCTGCCCACGAGACCGTCTACCAGGCCATCCTGGATCTCTACGCCAAGGGCGAGCCGGCCGACCCGATCACGGTCGCCGCGGAGCTGACCAAGCGCGGTGAGATCGCCCGGGTCGGCGGCGCCTCGTATCTCCACACCCTCGTCCAGTCGGTCCCCACCGCCGCCAACGCCGAGTACTACGCGGAGATCGTCCACGAGCGCGCCGTGCTGCGCCGCCTCGTCGAGGCGGGCACCCGCATCACCCAGATGGGATACGCGGCGGACGGAGACGTCGACGAGATCGTCAACAACGCCCAGGCGGAGATCTACGCCGTCACCGAGCAGCGCACCAGCGAGGACTATCTGCCGCTCGGCGACATCATGGAGGGCGCGCTCGACGAGATCGAGGCGATCGGCTCACGCAGTGGGCAGATGTCCGGGGTGCCCACCGGCTTCACCGACCTGGACTCCCTGACGAACGGTCTGCACCCGGGCCAGATGGTCGTCATCGCCGCCCGGCCCGCGATGGGTAAGTCCACCCTGGCTCTGGACTTCGCGCGCGCCTGCTCGATCAAGCACAACATGCCGAGCGTGATCTTCTCACTGGAGATGGGCCGCAACGAGATCGCGATGCGTCTGCTCTCCGCCGAGGCCCGGGTGGCGCTGCACCATATGCGTTCCGGCAGCATGACCGACGAGGACTGGACGCGGCTGGCCCGGCGGATGCCGGATGTCTCCCAGGCCCCGCTCTTCATCGACGACTCCCCCAACCTGTCGATGATGGAGATCCGCGCCAAGTGCCGTCGGCTCAAGCAGCGCAGCGATCTGCAACTCGTCGTCATCGACTATCTCCAGCTGATGCAGTCCGGCGGCGCCCGGCGCCCCGAGAGCCGTCAGCAGGAGGTCTCGGACATGTCGCGAAACCTGAAGCTGCTGGCCAAGGAGCTGGAAGTGCCGGTCATCGCGCTCTCCCAGCTCAACCGAGGCCCCGAGCAGCGCACGGACAAGAAGCCGATGGTCTCCGACCTCCGAGAGAGTGGATCCATCGAGCAGGACGCGGACATGGTCATCCTGCTCCACCGCGAGGACGCCTATGAGAAGGAGTCACCGCGCGCGGGGGAGGCGGATCTGATCGTGGCCAAGCACCGTAACGGCCCGACGGCCACGATCACCGTTGCCTTCCAGGGCCACTACTCGCGCTTCGTGGACATGGCGCAGACCTGATACGAGGCGATTGCAGGCTTCCAGATTCCGTGGCCACTTTCCATCAGCGATGGCCACTGCGTGGCCAATAGGACACGGGGATGGAAATCATGCTCCGTGAGGGCTTGCCCTTTTCGACAGCGGTCGCGTCCACGATCACATCCGGCACCGGTAGGCCCGTTCGCCGGAAACGCCCACGCACTAGGCATCGACGCGGGGCATTTCCTCTCACAGCCAGCGCCACACGCTGCTTGTGGACACCGGCGAAATCGGGCAACGCTAGTCGTCGGGGTACCAGCAGTACCTCCCTGAGCCTGCACGACGGGCTTACAGTGCGGAGATGGCTATGATGGATCTACGCACCGAGATCCGGGAGTTTCTGAGCTCGCGTCGCGCCCGCATCGCACCCGAGCAGGCAGGCCTGACTGCCTACGGCGGCAACCGTCGGGTCAAAGGTCTGCGCCGCGAAGAAGTAGCGCTACTGGCAGGGGTATCGGTCGACTACTACGTGCGCATGGAGCGCGGCAGCCTCGCTGGTGCTTCCGACGGCGTGCTCGAGGCATTGGCCTCTGCCTTGCAACTCGACGAGGCGGAGCGCGAGCACCTGTTTCACCTCGCGCGCCAATCCGGCGCGCCCAGCGGCCCACGCCGGCGTAGGCCTGCCGTGACGGTGCGCTCGACGCTGCGGCAGGTGCTCGACGCGATCTCCGATGCGCCGGCCTGGATCGGTAACGGCCGTTATGACGTGCTCGCCATGAATCAACTCGCTCGCGCGCTGTATTCACCGGTGCTGGTCGACTCGCGACGGCCCGCGAACACAGCGCGGTTCGTCTATCTAAACCCCGAGGCGGCCCAAAAATTTTTTGTCGACTACGACCAAATTGCCAGTAACGTGGCCGCGAAGCTACGCATGGAAGCCGGCCGCAATCCACGCGACGAGGAGCTGATCGCCCTGGTCGGCGAACTGTCAACGTGCAGTGAGCTATTTCGGCAGCGGTGGGCATCTCAGGACGTGCGGCTGCACCGGTCCGGCCGCAAGCGTGTGCGCCATCCGATCGTGGGCCCGCTCGACTTGGACGTCGAGCCCCTGGAACTGGCCGCCGAACCCAGCCTGCACCTGAACGTCTACACCGCCCCCGCGGGCACACCGACCGCTGACGGTCTAGCGCTACTAGCGTCGTGGGCGGCCACGCAACAGACGATGGCCACCGAGATTTAAGCACCTAACGGATAGTTCAGACAACCGGACCAACGTTTCGCCGAGACAAGGATTGAACCGCCCAACTTTTTAGAAACGAGAATTGTCGGCTCTTCCGGTTTTAGAGTCTTGTGCCCGGCCAGCGCGACAACATGGAACGGGTCCATGACGGTGACCACGTCCGGGAGAGTTTTGGTGGCGGCGTTCTTGCAGCCGCTGTACCCGTCCGTCGCCACGATCCAGACCTGGTCGCGGAAGGCCTTTGTGCGGGCCTCGAGCCAGCTGCTCATCGCGGCCGCGGAGTGGTCCGGGACCATGTCCAGCAGCCGCACGGGCCCCTTGCCCGCGACAACCGACGTGAGATCGGTGATCACGGTGACGAACCCATCGGCCCGGCGGCCCAGGACGTGGGACCACTTGTGCTCGTCGACCCCGCTGGCCCTGTCGATGGCCAGGCGGCGCAGGATGTACTGCGCGCAGCGACGCGTGGTCGACGCGCCAGGCCGAGCGAGCCGGCTGGTGTCGTGGGCGAAGACCTCCCGGACATAGCCGTCATGGGTGCAGCGGTAGCGCGTCACCCGCACGCGCAGCTCGAGCGGGTGCCCGACCACCGGCACGTCAGTGACCTTGCGTTCGACCCTGTCGCGATAGACCCCGACCAGCCCGCATCCTGGACAGCACGACCCCGCCCCTGGCCCGATCACGCCCTCAGCTGCACTCCATTTCCGGAAGAGCCGGTTCAGCGGCCGAACAGCGACTTCAACTGACCGGGAACGCGCTCGCCATGGATCGGAATTTGTGCCGCGGCCTCCTCGATGTGCTGCAGGTCATCGGGCGTCAGCTCGATGTCGAGTGCGCCTAGGTTTTCTTCGAGGCGGTGCAGCTTGGTGGTGCCGGGGATCGGCACGAACCATGGCTTTTGCGCCAGCACCCAAGCGAGAGCGACCTGGGCCGGTGTGGCTTTCTTATCGTCGGCAATCTGCTGGAGCAACTCGACCAGTGCCTGATTAGCATGTCGTGCTTCCGGTGTGAAGCGCGGCAGGGAGCGGCGAAGATCATTGTCGGCCAGCGACGTGCGATAATCGATTTTGCCGGTCAGATAGCCTTTCCCGAGTGGACTGTAGGGCACTAGGCCGATGCCCAACTTCTCCAAGGTCGGAATAATCTCGGCTTCGTGCTCTCGCATCCACAGCGAGTATTCACTTTGCAGCGCTGTTACAGGCTGCACGGCGTGGGCGCGGCTAATTGTCGTCGCACCCGCCTCCGACAAACCGAAGTGCTTGACCTTACCTTCGGAGATCAGCTCTTTTACCGTGCCGGCCACGTCTTCAATGGGTACGTTGGGATCGACGCGGTGTTGGTAGAGGAGGTCAATGCTCTCGGTTTGAAGACGCATGAGCGATGCCTCAGTTACTCGACGGATCTGCTCCGGGCGGCTATCGAGCCCCGACATCGGGGTCGGCCCGTGCTCGCCGTGCCTGAGACCGAACTTGGTGGCAATCACCACCTGGTCGCGCACCGGCGCCAGCGCCTGACCGACCAGCTCTTCATTGGTGAAAGGGCCATAGACTTCGGCGGTGTCAAAGAAGGTCACGCCGCGGTCAACTGCCGCCCGCAGTAGTTTCGTCATCTCGGCTCGGTCCGGGGACGGACCGTAGAAGAAGCTCATGCCCATGCAGCCGAGTCCTAGAGCTGAAACTTCGAGTTGCTGTCCAAGTTTGCGCTTCTGCATTACAGATGCTCCTTCAGTAAAAATCATCCAGGCCATCGCGTCCCCTGTGTTCAGCCGGGAACCGCCCACAGCTATGGGAGGTACTGCGGGTACCTCGACGACTGCGTTGAGACCCGACTTGGAGGTGATCACGAGGGGCCGTCGGCCGCTGGCAAAGCCTCGCGCCGACGCCTAGGTACCTGATGCGGTCGTCGCGATGCCGCCGTCTACCGGGATGATGGTGCCCGTGAGGTAGGACCCAGCCCGGCTGGCGAGAAACACGGCGATACCTGCCATGTCGTCGTCGCGGCCGAGTCGGCGCAGAGGGGCCTTCGCCGCGATCGTGTCGCCGATGGCATCGAGCGTTGAGGCCATCATCTGCGACGGGAACGGTCCCGGTGCTACCGCGTTCACCGTGACGTGCTGTGGGCCCAGTTCCCTGGCAAGCACTCTGGTGAGTTGATGGAGTGCCGCTTTGCTGCTGGCGTACGAGTAGTTGGGCGACTCGGCGACGTGGATGGCGGCGATACTGCCGATGTTAATGATCCGCGCGGGATCATCGGCGGTGCCCGCCCTGCGAAGTGCGGGGAGCAGCGCCTGCACCAGCCAGAACGGCGACTTGAGGTTGAGGTCGATCACTGCGTCCCAGGCCTCGTCCGGGAACGTCTCTAGCGGCTCGCGCCACATCGCTCCCGCGTTGTTGACAAGGATGTCCAGGCGTTCCGAGTCGACCTTGACAAGATCAGCGAGGCGCTGACACTCGTCGTGCCTGGACAGGTCGGCGGGGATTGCTTGAACGTCGCCGAATTCGGACAGTAGATGCTGTGCCTCCGCGCACCTGTCTGCCTTGCGTGAGCTGATGACGACGCGGGCGCCCGCCTGGAGAAGGCCGCGCGCTATCATCATCCCAATGCCCCTGGTGCCGCCAGTGACAAGGGCGTACTTCCCACTCAGATCGAAAAGTTCTGCGTGAGTGGTGAATTGGTTGTCCGCCATTGGTCTCCGCCCCTTCTGTCGTGGAAGAATGCGCCGACACGATCGCGCATTCGGGGCAGCTGAATTGAACTGCTGGGGGTAAAGCTGCAGTGCGTGTCCATGGAGTGTTGTCGGCGCTTTCGTTCAGCTAAGCAGGCCTTACAGGCGGCCGGGAGACCCTCGTGGTACAGGTACTGTGAGAGCCACCCTCGCGTGGTGGACCGATACTCCGCGGACGTGGAGTCTTGGTGCTCGAATCCCGCGATCGTGGCCATTCGGGCCGGGTCCTAACCTCACGGGCACCGTCATTCCGGTCGACGGCGGCATCGCCACGACCGCGTCGGACATCGCTACGACTGCGTCGGGTACCTAGTGCGCCGGCCATGAACGTTCGCCGGGTCAGGCGGCTTTCGGGCGGCTCCGGCGTTGTTGGCGTTCGCTGCGGACGCGGGCGCGTTCTCGGCGTTGGGCGGCCAGGACGTCGGGGTGGCGGGCGTGGGCTTTGCGCCAGCGCGGGCAGTCCTGGAGTTGGCGGGCCGGCGCGGGGTGGTTGGGGTGGTTGGTGGCGCCCATGGTGAAGGTCCGCAGTGGACCGGAGTGGGCCTCGACGTGACCTTCAGTCAGGTTGGAAGAATGCGAGCAGTTTCTGGGCGGCGTCCGGCGACATCAGCAATTCCTGCATGCCCGCGGACATCCGGGCGGCAGCGCTGGTGCGTTCGAACATCTCGCGTTCGTATTCCTTGACCGCGGCGGGAAAGTCGTCCGGGTGCGCGGCCAGCGCGAGACCGAGCAGGGCGCCGTCGAGCAGCGCCATGTTGGCGCCCTCTCCCACCGGCGGCATCAGGTGCGCGGCATCGCCGAGCAGCGTGACGTCCGGCGTCGACGGCCAGGTCAGGCCGATCGGGAGCGTGGTGATCGACCGCGGCACGACCGTGTCGTCGCAGGCCGCGATCAGCGCGGTGAACCGTGAATCCCAGCCGGCGAGCAGGTCGATCAGCCGCGCCCGGGCGGCGGCCGGGTCGTCGAACGGGATCCCGCTGGTGGCGAACCAGTCCTCGGCGGTGTTGTAGAAGCTGAGGCCGATGCGAACGCGGCCGTCGCCGTTGCGCTGCGCCGCCAGGGACAGTCCGTTGCCGAGCACCCAGTAGTTACCGCGCCCGACCATCGCCGCGAGGTCGGGGTGCGTGTGGTCGATATCGGGAATGCCGACCTCGACGATGTTCTGGCCGATATGTTCCGGACGGGCGTCGGTGAGCAGCGCGCGGACCCGGGACTGCGCGCCGTCCGCGCCGACCAGCAGGTCATACGTCGCACTGCTGCCGTCGGCGAAGCGCAGCAGGCCGCTGTCGGCGGAGGTGAACGCGCGCCCCCAGCGCACCACGCCTTCGGGGAGGGAATCCAGCAGCAGGTTGCGCAGATCGGCGCGGTCGACCTCGGGTCGTTCGAGCGGGGCGTCGTCGGGCGTGTCCTCCTGGAGCAGCAGGGTGCCGTCCGGTTCGAGAAGACGCATGTCCTGGCCTTCGCCACGGGCAATCGCGTGGAACTGGTCGATCAGACCGGCCTCGCGCAGCGCCCGCTGGCCGGAGTGGATGTCGAGCATGCCGCCCTGACCGCGCGCATCGCGTGACGCTTCACGTTCATATACGACGGCGTCGATGCCGTTCACATGCAGCACCCGGGCAAGGGCCAAGCCGCCCAAGCCGGCTCCGACAATGGCGATGGTCATGGTTGCCTCTCCTTCGATACGCCGTACCGGACCGATACAGTGTATTCCTCGATGCGATGTATGGTGAGCCGCATGTTGGTGTGGGAAAGGCCGGAGCCACCGAATCGACCCGTGCCGGCCCCGTTGAGCCGGGAGCGGATCGTACGAGCGGCGATCCAGCTGGCCGACGCGGACGGCCTGGACGCGGTGTCGCTGCGCAAGGTCGCCACCGCGCTGGACGTCCGTCCGATGCGGCTGTACGGCTACATCGCCGGCAAGGAGGAGTTGCTCGACCTGATGGTCGACGCGGTCCACGCCGAGATCCGGCCGGTCGGAGACGGCTGGCGGGAGGTGCTCCGGTCTCTTGCCGAGGCCACTCGGCACGCCGCTCACGAGCACGAATGGCTCGCCGATCTCCTGGGCGGCCGACCCCAGCTCGGGCCGCACGCGCTGGCCACCGGGGAGGCCGTGGTGGCCGCACTGGACGACGTCGACGTGGACGCCATCATGCCGGTGGTCGCCGCGATGAACGCGTATGTGATCGGCGCGGTGCGTCGGGAGATCGCCGAGCGGCGTGCCGAGCGGGCCACCGGGATGGACGAGAAGCGCTGGCAGGCGTCACTCGGGCCCTATCTGGAGCGAACCTTCGCCACTGGCCGATTCCCCGCGCTGGCCACGGTGGTGCGCGATGCCGCCCACCTGGATGCCGACCACACCTTCCGGATCGGTCTCGACTGCATGCTCGACGGCATCGAAGCCCGTATCTCAAGGTGACCCGCGGACATTGATGGAGTCGGTGGGGGTGAAGGCCGACGATGAGCCGGGCCTGACAACTGTCCGCTCTTCGTCGTTTCGGCAAAAAACTTTGTCGATTCGCCACGGGCGGGGGCAGGTTGGTGCCGGACGCGACCCCTCCACGTAAGGCATGGCCATGGACACACAGTTCTGGGATGACTTGTATCGCAGCCGCGACCAGCTCTTCAGCGGCGCGCCCAACGGAGTGCTCGTCACCGAGATCGCCGATCTGCCGCCGGGGCAGGCGCTCGACGTGGGATGCGGTGAGGGCGCCGATGCCATCTGGCTGGCCCGGCGCGGCTGGCAGGTCACGGCGGTCGACATCTCCCGGGCCGCCCTGGAACGCGCCGTCGCGGCCGCCACGGACGTCGAGGGCCGCGTGGCGTGGACCCGCGCCGACCTGACCGGCACGCCGCCCCCGGCCGCCGCGTTCGACCTGGTGTCCGTCCACTACTTCCCGCTCGCACACCAGCCGGACCACACCGCGCTGCGCGGCCTGCTGGACGCCGTCGCGCCCGGCGGCACCCTGCTCTTCGCCACCCACGCCCTCGCCGATCTGTCCCCGGACCCCGAGCAGGGCTTCGACCCCGGCGACTACTACCAGCCCGACGAGATCGCCAGGCTCCTCGACGACGACTGGACCGTCCTGATCAACGAAACCCGGCCACGTACCGCTCCCGCCCCCGCCGGCACCCATCACACCCAGGACACCGTCCTGCGAGCACGACGCCTGCGGTAACGCGGCGGTGGCTTAAGGCCCATCCCGGCCGTCACCCGTCCGGGGCGGGCCGGGTCAGGGCTGCAGCTGGTGGCCCAGGGCCGCCGCCTTTTCCACGCGCCGGGCGAGGACCTGCTCATGGAGGTCCGTCATCTGCCGCAGCGCGTCCTTGCGGTCGCGCTTGGAGAGCCGGTCGATGTAGAGATGCCCCGAGAGATGGTCGGCCTCGTGCTGCAGACAGCGGGCGAAGTAGCCGGTGCCCTCGATCACCAGCGGGTTGCCGTCCTTGTCGACGCCGCGGACCACGGTGCGGTCGGTGCGCGGTACGTCCATCCGCGCGCCCGGTACGGACAGACAGCCCTCGGCGTCCTCGATGAGCAGCCGCTCGGCCGGATCGGGCTGGTCCAGGACGGGGTTGATGATGTGGCCGACATGCCGGACGCCGTTGTCGTCCGGACAGTCGTAGACGAACAGCCGCAGATCGACGTCGACCTGATTGGCGGCCAGCCCGGCACCGTCGGCGATGTACATGGTGAGGAACATGTCGTCGATGAGGGCGCTCAGCTCGGGCGTGCCGAACTCGGTCACCTCCCGGCAGGAGCGGCGCAGAATGTCTTCACCGACCTCGGTGATCCGGCGCGGTGAACCGCGCTCGGCCTCGGGGGGCAGCGCCGGATAGGAGCCGACGGGTTTCCCCTGCACCAGGACGCGCACCGCTGACCTCACCTTTTCCGCCCCCACTGATGGCCGCCCCCACTGATGGTCATGTCCGGCCAACGTAGCAGGGGCGGTTCGGCCGCGGCTCCGGCTCCGTCAGATCGCCTCGGCGAGCTCCTCCAGCAGCCGCCGCTTGCTGCGGGCCCCGACCAGCGACCGCACCGGCTCGCCCGCCCGGAACAGCATCAGCGTCGGCATCGACAGCACCCCGTACGCGTTGGTGGTGGACGGGTTCTCGTCCACGTCGAGCTGCACGACCTTCAGCCGGTGGCCCTCCTCCTGCGCGATCTCCGCCAGCACCGGCGCGATCATCCGGCACGGCGGGCACCACGAGGCGGTGAACTTCACCAGCACCGGCAGCTCGGCCGTCAGTACCTCCTCGCCGAAGGTGGCGTCCGTGACCGTGGCCACTCCCCCGGTGTGTGTCAGCGACATCTCATCTCTCCTTCGGAGTTGTTCGGAGGCGTTCGGAGTCGTTCGGAGCCGTCGTGCTGACGGCGGGATGGCGGGGCTCACGGCCCGGGCGGCGTCAGCTCGCAGCGCGGCTCCGGGGCCCCTTCGGGCGCCGTCGCCGCGGCCTCCAGCTCCGCGCGGGCCAGCTCCGCCTGCGCGAGCTGGGTCCCGACCCGCTCCCGGATGGCGCTCAGCCGGCCGATGCACTCGTCCAGCTCGGCCAGCTTGCGCCGGTAGACCTCCAGCGAGGCGGGGCAGGAGTCACCGGCCGGATGGCCGGATCGCAGGCATTCGACGAACGGGCGCGTCTCCTCCAGCTCGAAGCCGAAGTCCTGCAGTACGCGGATCTGCTGGAGCAGCCGCAGATCGTCCTCGTCGTACGACCGGTACCCATTGCCGGTGCGGCGCGCGGGCAGCAGCCCGAGCGACTCGTAATAGCGCAGGGTGCGGGTGGTGGTACCCGCCCGTTCGGCCAGCTCTCCGATCCGCATGTGCCGACGGTAGACCTTGACCCTGACGTCAAGGCCAGACCGCGTCGCGGTCCCGGGCGGTGCCCCGGCCGTTGACGCTCGGCCGGCCGATGGCTGCCCGCTGTCGGACCCCCGCCGTACAGTGCCGACATGACCACACGCGACGCGGATGAGTTCACGGAGCCGCTGCCCGCCACCCGCCGTGCCCTGCTGCGGCGCGTCGCCCTCGGCCAGGCCGAGGGCCGTGCCCCGTCCCTGGTGGGGGCCGTGGTGCGGGAGGGTCGGCTGGTGTGGACGGGCTCGCGCGGCCGCGTGGACGAAGCCGCACCGGACGCCGACACCCAGTACCGCATCGGCTCCTTGACCAAGACCTTCGTGGCGGTGCTGGTGATGCGGCTGCGTGACGAGGGGCTGCTGGACCTCGGCGATCCGCTGGCCAAGCATCTGGACGTGCCGCAGGCCGAGGGCGCGACCGTGGCCCAGCTCCTCTCCCACACCTCGGGGCTCGCCGCCGAGGCCCGCGGCCCGTGGTGGGAGCGCACGCCCGGGGCGCTGCGGCCCGAGACGGCCGATATCTTCGGCGAGCGCCCGCTGGTCCATCCCGCGGGCCGCCGTCACCACTACTCCAACCCCGGTTTCGCGCTGCTCGGCGCGCTGGTCGAGCGGTTGCGCGGGGCGCCCTGGGGCGAGGTGCTGGCCCATGAGGTGCTGGAGCCGCTGGGGATGGGGCGCACGTCGCTGGAGCCGCGCGCCCCGCACGCTGGGGGCTGGGCCGTGCACCCCTGGGCGGATGTGCTGCTGCCCGAGCCGGCCGAGGACACCGGGCGGATGGGCCCGGCCGGGCAGCTCTGGTCGACCGCCGGGGACCTGGCCCGCTTCGCCGCCTTCCTGCTGGACGGGGACGCGCGGGTGCTCGGCACGGAGTCGCTCGCCGAGATGCGGGTGCCCGCCGTCGCCCCCGAGGAGAGGGACTGGGACGGCGGCTATGGCCTGGGGACCCAGCTCGTCCGGCACGGCGGGCGGTTCCTCCATGGCCACACCGGCTCCATGCCCGGCTTCCTGGCGTCGCTGTGGGTGAGCGCCGAGGACCGGCTGGCCGGGATCGCGCTGGCCAACACCACCTCGGGGCCCGCGATCGGCGCCATCGCCGCCGACCTCATAGGGATCGTGGCGGAGCACGAGCCGCGTATCCCCGAGCCCTGGCGGCCGCTGACCGAGGCCGATCCGGCGCTGCTGGCGCTGACCGGCCCCTGGTACTGGGGCCCTCGCGCCTACCATCTGCGGCTGCGCGCGGACCGCGGTCTGGAGCTCTCCCCGGCCACCCAGGGAGGCCGGGCCTCGCGCTTCAAGGCCGAGCCGGACGGCACCTGGACGGGGCTCGACGGCTATTACGCGGGGGAGACGCTGCGGGTGGTCGAGGGGGAGGGCGACGCCCCCGCCCATCTGGACCTGGGCACCTTCGTGTTCACCCGGGAGCCCTACGCCCCGGACGGCGTGGTGCCCGGCGGGGTCGATGAGGAGGGCTGGCGGGCGCTCTGAGGGTCGGGGGCGGGGTGCGGTGATCCGGTGGGCGCGGGTTCCGGTGTTCCGGTGGCACGGGTTCCGGCGCGGTACCGGGTTCCGGCGGTACCGGGTTCCGGCGGTTCGCGGGCTTCGGCGCTCATAGCCTGACCCCGCCAGTGGTACGCACGGCCAGGGGCTGGGTCGGCGGTGCGGTGGGCGGCAGGTTGGTCTCCGGCACTCCGGCACTCCGGCACTCCGGCGCTCCGGTACTCGGTACGCCGGTACTCAGGTGCTCTCGCACTCCCGTACGTCGGTACGGCGGCACTCAGGTGCCCCGTGCCCCGTACCGGAGCGGCCTGGTCTGCCCTTCCCCCGCCCTCCCTCAGGAGCCCCGCCATGCGCTCGTCCACGCTTCGCCTCAGCGCCTCCCTGCTCGCTCTCACCACCGTCATGGCCGCCTCCGGGACGGCCACCGCCCGGCCCGGAGGCCCGGTCCCCGGCCGCGACCGGCCGGGGACCGGCTGGTCGGCCGGGTGGGCCGCCCCCGTCCAGCGCCCCAGCGCGGGCTTCGAGAAGAACTGGGCCGAGAGCGGCTTCGCCGAGCGCACCGCCCAGACCCTGCGTCAGGTCGTCCGGGTCACCGGTGGCGGCACGGCCGCCCGGATCCGGCTGTCGAACCGCTATGGCACCGCGCCGCTGCGGATCGCGGGCGCGACCATCGCCCGTACCGCACACGGCGCCTCCGTACAGGGCGCGAGCCTGCGCGCGCTGACCTTCGGGCACCGGCGGCCGGTGGAGATCCCGGCGGGCGGTGAGACGGTGAGCGACGCGGCCCCGCTGCGCGTGGCGCCGCGTCAGCCGGTCACGGTCACGCTGTACTTCGACCGCCCCACCGGCGCCGCCACCTTCCACGCCCAGGCATACGCCCGCAGCTACCGCGCGGACGGCGACCATCGTGCCGACCGCACCGGGACGGCCTTCACCGAGACCACCCACTCCTGGTACTACCTCTCCGATGTCGAGGTCGCCGGCGGCCCCGGCCACCCGGGCGCGGTGGTGGCGTTCGGCGACTCGATCACCGACGGCTTCGGCTCGACCGACGACGCCGACCACCGCTGGCCGGATCTGCTGGCCGAGCGCCTCGCGGCCGCGGGCACCCCGCGCCCCGTCCTCAACTCCGGGATCGGCGGCAATCTGCTGCTGCACGATTCGGCCTGGTACGGGGACCGGGCGGGCGCCCGCTTCCGACGCGATGTCCTGGACAAGCCGGGCGTACGGTCGGTGATCCTGCTCGAGGGGCTCAACGACATCGGCTTCAGCGAGGTGGATCTGCCCACCTACAAGCCCAATCCGCAGGTGTCGGCGGAGCAGGTGATCGAGGGGTACCGGGAGCTGATCGCCCTGGCCCATGCCCGCGGTATCAAGGTCATCGGCGGAACGATCCTCCCGTTCAAGGGCGCTGAGTACCACACCCCGCGCTCGGAGGCGAAGCGTGCCGCGATCAACGAGTGGATCCGCACCTCGGGCGCCTTCGACGCGGTCGTCGACTTCGCGACGGTCATGGCCTCGCCGTCCGATCCGCTGCGGCTGGACCCGGCGTACGACTCGGGCGACTTCAAGCATCCGAACGACGTGGGCTACCGGCGGATGGCCGAAGCCATCGACCTCGCGACGCTGTGAGGCCGCCCGGTGGTCCCGGCGGTGAGGTCAGGTCGTGCCGGCTCGGGCAGGACGGGCCGGGAGGGGACAGGTCAGCCCAGCGGGAGCTTGAAGCCGACGTGGCTGGCCTCGAAGCCGAGCCGCTCGTAGAAGCGGTGGGCGTCGATACGGGTCGCGTCCGAGGTGAGCTGCACCAGGGCGCACCCCTCGCGGCGCGACTCCTCGACGGCCCATTCGATCAGCTGGGTGCCGAGCCCGCCGCCCCGCTCCTCGGAGTGGATCCGGACCCCCTCGATGATCGAGCGGGTGGCGCCGCGCCGCGACAGCCCGGGGATCACGGTCAGCTGGAGCGTTCCGACGGTGCGGCCGTCCCGGACCGCGACGACCAGCCGCTGCTGGGGATCCTGGTCCAGACGGTCGAAGGCGGCGCGGTACGGGGCCGGGTCGTCCGTGGACTCCCGGTGGGCGCCGAGCGGGTCGTCCGCGAGCATGGCCACGATCGCCGGGATGTCGTCGGCGGTCGCGCGCCGTATCTCGAAGTCGCTCATGCGGTGAGCCTACGCCGGGGCCCGCGAGCCCCGGACGGGCGGCGGACCAGGGCAAGCAGCTCACGGCTAGTGGTGATCAGTACGTCGCCGTCAGCCTCTCGACGGCGGCGACCAGCGGTGCCAGCTCCGGCCGCCGGGCGGCGTCGGCCAGGGCCTCGCGCAGCGCCGCGTCGTGCGTCGGCCGCGCTTCCTCCAGGAGCTTGAGCCCGTCGTCGCTGACGTTGGTGTAGATGCCGCGGCGGTCGCCGGGGCAGATGTAGCGGGAGAGCAGCCCACGGTCCTCCAGCCGGGTGACCAGCCGGGTCGTGGCGCTCTGGCTGAGCACGACGGAGTCGGCGAGCTGCTTCATCTGCAGATGTCCGCCGTCGCCGTCGTGCTGTCCGCTGAGGACGTTGAGCACGGAGAATTCGCGGACGCTCAGGTCGTGCCCGGCCTGCAGCGCACGCTCGATATGCGTCTCTATCCGGCCGTGCAGGGAGGACAGGGCGCACCAGCCCTGGGCGAGCGCCTGCCCTGCGGGCGGGGCGACGGCGCTGTGCGCCTTCTCCGGCATGGAACCCCTCCTTGGTGGGTGAGCGGATTCCAGGATAGTCCAGCGATGAAAAAGACCGCGTATGCAATTATCGGTGCTTTATCGCCCGCAGCCGGCGCCCCCGGGCGGTCAGCCCCCAGGGCTTGGTCACCGAGATCGCGGTGAGGAACGTATAGACGCCCAGGCTGACCGACGGCGCCACGATCAGATCCGTGGTCGCCCCGACCGCCCGGCCTGCCACCACATCGGCCATCGCGGCGTCGATACTGGCGCGCAGGGCGAACGCCGTGGCGCCGGTGGTGACCAGCGTCAGCCAGAACTTCACGTACACCCACCGGTGGCGGGCCAGCCCCCAGGGCGTCCCCAGCGACAGCACAATCCCGCTGGCCAGCGCCAGCAGGCTGATCGGAATCAGCAGCCAGTCGCCCAGCACATTCATGGACCGGTACATCGCCCCGGCCTCTTCGGCCGAGTCGGCCACGGCCCCGGTGATCCCCAGGGCCAGCATCCCGAGGGACAGCCCGAGCCATCCGACGGAGACGACGACATGCACGACGAGGAGGCCCCGGCGGACGGGGCGGGTGAGCTGCTGCATGCCCCCACCGTGGCGGCGCGGCGGCCCCCGCGGCGTCTGACGGCAGGAGTATCCACGCGTACTCCCGGCGGCGGGCGCGGGCCGCGACGGCGGCGCCGAGCACAGCAGAGCAGAGAAGCGCGGAGCAGAGCAGAGCAGGGCAGGACCGGGGCGGCGGGGCCCGGACGGTTGCCTCTACGCTCGGCTGATATGACCAGACTGCATCTGTTCGATCTGGACGGCACACTCATCCACGGCTCCGCCGCCGCGATCGAGATCTCCCGGCAGCTCGGTCTGGAGCGGGAGATCGCCGCGCTGGAGCGGGCGTTCGCGGGCGGGGAGCTGACGACGGCCCAGTTCGCCGAGCGGGCCTGCGCGCTGTGGGAGGAGCTGACGGAGGCCCATGTGGCGGCGGCGTTCGAAGGAGCGCCGTGGCTGGCGGGTATCCGTGAGGTGTGGGCGGACATCCGGGCGCGGGGCGAGCGCTGTGCGGTGATTTCACTCTCGCCGGGCTTCTTCGTGTCGCGGCTGCTGGAGTGGGGCGCGGACGCCACCTACGGATCGGCCTGGCCCGCCGTGCCGTTCCGGGAGCCGGTGGATCCGGCGGGGATCCTGACCCCGGCCGCGAAGGTCCGGATCGCCGATGAACTCTGTGCGAAGTTCGGGTTGACCAGGGAACACTGCGTGGCCTACGGGGATTCCCTCTCGGACGCGGAGCTGTTCTCGGTGGTGCCGGTCTCGGTCGCCGTGAACGCCGACCACCATGTGAGCGAAATCGCATCCCACGCCTATGCCGGACGTGATCTCCGAGAGGCTTACGAATTGATGGGTAACCGCACGTAACTATCGGTAATTACGTGAGTTGGCAGGTGTAACGAACGCGGTGCACTTGGGGCTTGTGAATTCATCCGGGGCCGGTAGGGTCGGGTCCGGTTCCGTGCGGCGTGCTGTAACGGGGTCAGAACGGGCATCCCAGGCCAACCAGCATAACGGGAACGCGGCCCCCGTTCCCCGGACTTCGGGCTATGTGCCCGGGGTGGGGAACGAGCGTGGCATGCTGCCCGAAGAGAGTCACGGAGAGGGTCGGCACGACCATTCTCGCTTGAACCAGGGCACCAGGACGGGGAATTGCGGGCACATTCCGGCAGCGGAAGTGCGAAGACCGACAGAAAGATGTTCGAGGCGAGGCAACCATGGACGCTCCGACCACCACATCGTCGGCCGGCAGTGACGGCTCCGGCGGAAACAGTGGCGACTGGGGCTGGTTCACCCCGAGCAGGCCACCGGCCGAGGAGCGGGGGTCCCCGGACCGGCAGAGCGACGAGCGTGCGCCCAGCCGTCCGGTGAATCCGATACGGCCGGTCGGCACCGGAGCCGACCGTCGTACGCCCGTGGAGCCGCCCCCCGCGCCCGGTCCGGGGTCGTCCGGCCCGCGGGCGGGCGAACGCCGGGTGGACGAGCGCCGGGCCCCCGGCCCCGCGGCCCCCGGTCCCACGCCCCCCAGGCGCGAGGAGCATCAGCGTCCCGATGAGGCCCCGGCCCCGCAGGACGTCCGGCCCGGCCCGGACTCGCCGTTCGCCATCCCCGAGACCGCCTCGCCCGACGCGATCCTCCTGCGCCGCACGATGGCCGAAGTCGAGCCCATCAGCGACAAGGTCACCTCGTACTTCTACGCGCTGCTCTTCGTCCAGCACCCCGAGCTGCGGCCGCTCTTCCCCGCCGCCATGGATGCCCAGCGCGACCGGCTGTTCAAGGCGATACTGACCGCCGCCCGGCTCATCGACGACCCCGACATCCTCACCGAGTTCCTCACCCGGCTCGGCCGCGGCCACCGTAAGTACGGCACCCAGCCCGAGCACTACCCCGCCGTCGGCGAATGCCTGATCGGCGCGCTCACCCGCTACGCGGTCACCACCTGGACCGACGAGGCCGAGGCCGCCTGGGTGCGTGCCTACACCGCGATCTCCCAGATCATGATCGACGCCGCCGCCGAGGACGAACTGCGCGCCCCCGCGTGGTGGCAGGCCGAGGTGGTCGGGCATGAGCCGCGCACCCACGACATCGCCGTGATCACCGTCCGCCCGGACCAGCCGTACCCCTTTCGGGCGGGCCAGTACACCTCAGTGGAAACGCCCTGGTGGCCGCGGGTGTGGCGGCACTATTCGTTCGCCTCGGCGCCGCGCTCCGACGGGCTGCTCTCCTTCCATGTGAAGGCCATTCCGGCCGGATGGGTGTCCTCCGCGCTGGTGCACCGGGCCCGCCCCGGCGATGTGATCCGCCTCGGGCCCCCCGCCGGGTCCATGACGGTCGACCACTCCAGCGACAACGGGCTGCTCTGCCTGGGCGGCGGCACCGGTATCGCGCCGATCAAGGCGCTGGTCGAGGACGTCGCCGACTACGGCCGCCACCGTCCGGTCGAGGTCTTCTACGGCGCCCGCAATGATCACGACCTGTACGACATCGACACCATGCTGCGGCTGGCGCAGAAGCATCCGTGGCTCGCTGTCCGCCCCGTCGTCTCCGACGGCCCGACCAACGGCCTCAGCGGCCGGCTGCCGGACGCCGTGCGGCAGTACGGCCCGTGGAACGCGTTCGACGCGTATCTCTCCGGGCCGCCCGGGATGATCCGCAGCGGTGTCGACGCCCTGGTGGGCATCGGTATTCCGTCCCACCGCATCCGGCACGACTCCATCGAGGAGCTCGCCGCGGCCGCGGAATAGGGCGCGGACGGCAGACGGCGAAACACCGACATGAGGCAGGCATTCCGGCGATTCCGGATGGCGAATCAGTAGGACGGGGACGAGAACCGTGGACAGTGCGGAGCACCTCGACGACCGCGCGTGGCGTCCGGGGAGCGACGGCGAACACCTTCTGCAGCGGCGGCTGGACACGGTCGACCGCGCCGACCGCTTCTACGACGACCAGGTGCTGGACCACCTCAACGCCCGGATGCGGGAGTTCATCGACCGCCAGGAAATGTTCTTCCTGGCCACCTCCGACGGGCACGGGGAGTGTGACAACACCTTCCGTGCCGGTCCGCCCGGCTTTCTGCGGGTACTCGACGCGCGCACCCTGACCTATCCCGAATACCGGGGGAACGGCGTCCTGGCCAGCCTCGGCAATATCCAGGAGAACCCCCACGTCGGCATTCTCATGGTCGACTTCTTCCGGGACCGGATCGGGCTGCATGTGAACGGCCGGGCCCGGGTGGTGGAGGACGCCGAGATGCGCGAGGCGCACCCCGGCCTGCCGGTGGATCCGGTGCCGGGGCGGCGCGCGGTGGTGTGGGTCGAGGTGACCCTCGAGGAGGCGTACATCCACTGCGCCAAGCACATCCCGCACCTCCAGAAGGTGCCGGCGCAGCGGCGCACCGGCGGCGGCGACAACCGGCACCGCGGACCCTCCGGTGACCAGGCCCTCGAGCACGACCGGGAGCGGGACTGGGGGACGGACGACGTCAAGCGGAAGGGCGGCGACTTCTTCGGCGCGGCCGCCGAGGCGCGCGACGGCCGCCGGACCCCGCCCGCCCCGCCCATCACCGCGCCGACCTCGGCGACCGCGCCGACCTCGACGGCCCCGGAGCCGGCGGACCTGCCCGGCCGGTTGGCCTCGGTGGCCCCTGCGGTCCGGGTGCTTCTGGCCCCGCCTGTCCCGTACGCCCCGGTGGTCCCGGGTACGCAGACTCTGGCCATGGCAGCCGTCTCGGGTCCGCAGACCCCGGTCACCCCGGCGGCCCCGGCCGTCCCGGGTCTTCAGGCCCCGCCCGTCCCCTACGCCCCGGTGGTCCCGGGTGCTCGGCCCCTGGTCACGCCGGGCGTCTCGGGATCTCAGATCCCGGTCACCACAGCAGCCCCGGTGGCCCCAGGTCCTCAGGCCCTGGCCACTTCGGCGGTCTCGGGCCCTCGGTTCTCAACCGCTCCTGCTGCCCCGGGCCTTCAGGACCCCACCGCCGCCCCGGCAGTCTCGGCCGCCCCTGGCCCTCAGACTCCGGCCGCCCCGGCGGTCTCGGCCCCTCAGACCCCGGCGGTCGCGGGCCTTCAGGCCCAGGCGGCTCCGGCAGATTCGGGCCCTCAGGCTCAGGCGTCTCCGGCCGCCCCGGGCCCCGCCCCAGCCGTCCCGGCCACCCCACCGGCCTCGCGGCCGGTGGACCTTCCCGGCGAGGCCGCCCAGGCCGTCTCGGACTCGCAGGCCCCGGCCGCCCCTCCAGCCGTGCGTCCGGTGGACCTGGCCGGCCGGGCCGTGCCGGCCGAACCGGGCACCCAGACCCCACCGGCCGCGCAGGCCGAAGTGGCCGACTCGGCAGGGCAAGCGCCGCAGCCCTCCGTGGCGCGCGCCGATCTCAGCCCCGCCATCCGGCCGGAGGTACGCCCCGACGCGGGTCCCGAGACCTGGCGTGAGGAGGCCGAACGGGTGCTGGCCGAGGCGCGTCAGCGGGCGGCCCGCAAGACCCAGCAGCCGTTCGGCGGCTGGTTCCGCTAGGTCCTGCCCCGCGACGAGCCACCCGGCAGGCGCTAGCCGAGGTCGTCCGCGAGCAGGGCCAGCACACCCTCGATGTTGGCGTCGAGGTAGGCCCGCAGCGAGGGCGGCACCACCTCGACCGAGGCGATCCCCTCGCGGGTGAACGGGACGCTCACCACGTCGTACTCCCCGCACGGCTCGTCCACCTCCGGGCCGTGCCGCCGGGTGAGGTCCATCGAGGCGAGTCTGCAGACGAAGAAGTGCTGCACCTTCACCCCGCCGGCGCCCTCGGCGCCTCCGGCGCCGTCCGCGCCCTCATCGGAATGGGGGACGGTGTCCACGAACGCGGGCACCACATCGGTCACCTTCGCCCCCAGCTCCTCGTCCACCTCGCGGTGCAGGGCCTCGACGACGGTCGCGTCCTCGGGCTCCATCCCGCCGCCGGGAGTGATCCAGTACGGCGCCTGGCCGGGCTTGGTGCGCTTGATCAGGATCATCCGGGGGGCGGCCTCGCCCTCGAGGAGAATGGCGCGAGCGGTGCGCTTGACCACAGGTCGTTCGGTCATGCAGGACATCTGCCGCACCCTTCGCCCCGCGAAACCACTTACTCACCAGTCGACAGCCGCGCGCGACAGCCATTCGTGCGCCCGCGCGATATGCGGCAGCGCGAGCGCCCCCGTCCGCACCACCAGGAAATAGGTGCGCAGCGGCGGCACCGGCGGGTTGAGCAGCGCCACGACCTCTCCGGCGTCCAGCGCGTCCATGCACAGATAGCGCGGCAGGACGCCGAGTCCGGCGCCCTCCGCGACGCAGGCGAGCACCGCGCGCAGATCGGGCGCGATGATCGTGCCGGCGGTGACCGGCCGGGTGTCGAAGACGGCCGACCAGTAGCGGGTGACCAGCGGCAGGCTCTCGTGCACCTCGACGACGGGCAGCGCCTCCAGTGCGCGCACCCCCTTGACCTGGAGCACCGCGGGACCGCCGAGCCGGGCGGCCCAGCGCGGGGCCGCGACCAGCACATGCTCCTCGTCGCACAGCGGGGTGGCGGCCAGCAGCCGGCCCCGCGGCCGGGCGGTGGTGATGACCAGGTCGTGATGGCCGGCGCCCAGCCCCTCGAACAGCTCCTCGGTGCTGCCGAAGGCGCACCGCACCGCCAGGCCCTGGGTGACGAGGGTGGTCAGCGCGGGCAGGACGCGCAGCGCGGTGAACTCCGGGGGGCCCGCGAGATGCAGGGTGCGCAGGGCCGAGCGGTCGTCGTCGGGACCCGCCTCGGTGATCTCCACCAGGGCGTCGAGATGCGGCGCGGCCTTGTGGGCGAGTTCGTCCCCGACGGTGGTGGGGACGACGCCGCGCGCCGTACGGAGGAACAGGGGGCGGCCCAGCTGCCGCTCCAGGGTGCGTATCTGGCCGGTGACGGCGGGCTGGGAGAGGCCGAGCAGCCCGGCGGCGCGGGTGAAGGACCCGGCGCGGTGAACCGCGACAAAAGTGCGTAAGAGGGCCAGATCCATGCGGTTCCCCTCGCCTCGTCGCGCCCCGCACGCATGCCAACTATAAATATGCCGATAGGTCCATGGCGCTACTGTGATTGGACACTGACGCTGAGTCAACTAGCCTTGTTCGAGCGGTTCTCCACGGGAAGAACCGGGGCGTCTCAAGCCACGAGGGGGAGGCTTGAGACGCCCGCACCGGCGTACCCGCCCGCTTTCAGCCATCCGCCGCGGCGGAGGCCGCATCGAGCGCCCGCAGCACATCGGCGATCAGATCGTCCGGGTCCTCCGCGCCCACCGAGAACCGGATGAACCCCTCGGAGACCGCGTCGCCGCCCCACCGTCCGCGCCGTTCCGCGGTGGAGCGCACCCCGCCGAAGCTGGTGGCGTCGTCCACCAGCCGCAGCGCGTCCAGGAAGCGCTCCGCGCACTCCTTGTCCGGCAGGGTGAAGGAGACCACGCAGCCGAAGCGCCCGCCGCGCATCTGTCCGGCCGCGACCCTATGGGCGGGATCGGTCGGCAGACCGGGGTGGCGCAGCCCGGTGATCTCGGGGCGCTCGCGCAGCGCCTCGGCGAGGGCCAGGGCGGTCGCCGCCTGGCGGTCGACGCGTAGCTGCAGGGTGGCCAGGGAGCGGTGGGCGAGCCAGGCCTCCATGGGGCCGGGGATCGCGCCCACCGTCTTGCGCCAGGCCCGCACCTCCGCGGCGAGCCGCGGATCGCGGCAGGTCACATAGCCGAGCAGCACATCGCCGTGGCCGGTGAGCGCCTTGGTGCCGCTCGCCACGGCGAAGTCCGCGCCGAGCTCCAGCGGCCGCTGGCCGAGCGGGGTGGCGAGGGTGTTGTCGACGGCGACCAGCGTGCCGCGGGCGTGCGCGGCCTCGGCGAGCCGGCGGATGTCGCAGACGTCCAGTCCGGGATTGGACGGGGTTTCCAGCCAGAGCAGCTTCGTCCGGTCGTCCAGGGCGTCCAGCTGGGCGTCCCCGCCGGTCGGGGCGGTGCGCACGGTGACCCCGTAGCCCTCCAGCCGCTCGATCAGCGCCGGGAGCAGCTGATAGCCGTCCGTCGGCAGCACGGCCGCGTCGCCCTGGCGCAGCTGGGACAGCAGCACGGCCGAGATCGCGCCCATCCCGGAGGAGAAGACGACCGTCTCGGCGTCGGTGCCCGGTGACTCCAGCTCGCTGATCGCCCGCTCCAGCAGGGACCAGGTGGGGTTGGCGTCCCGGCCGTAGGTGTAGGGGCCGGCGGCGTCGCCGGGGAGGTGGTAGTGGGCGGCGAAGACCGGGCCCGGCAGCGTCGGCTCGTACGCCTCGGCCTCGGGCAGCCCGGCCCGTACGGCGCGGGTACCGTCGCCAGTCATGCGGGCTCCTTCCCCGCGTCCGGGCCATCGGCGGCCGACGCGCTCTTCCTGTTTTCGGCGCTCTGGGCGGCCTGCTCCGGGGTCCCTTCGGCGGCGCTCCCCGGGGTCCCCTCGGCGGCGCTCTCCGTCGCGTCGATGGCCTCGGTGACCGCGTCCAGCAGTCCGCCGCTGGCGGCCTCGATCATGTCCAGGCACTCCTCGAAGTCGTCCGTCCCGCCGAAGTAGGGGTCCGGTACGTCGAGGCCGCCCAGCGCGTTCTGGTCCGCGTCCGGGTCGTAGCTGCGCAGCAGCCGTACCTTCGCGGCGTCCTGCGGGGTCGGCGCGAGCGCGCGCAGCTCATGCAGATGGCCGCTGTCCAGGGCGATCACCAGATCGAGGTGATCGAACCAGTCGGCCCGGAACTGCCGCGCGATGTGATCCTGCTCATAGCCGTGGGCGGTGAGCACGTCGATGGCGCGGCGGTCGGCCCCGTCGCCCTCGTGCCAGGGCCCGGTGCCCGCGCTGTCCACCTCGACACGGCCGTCCAGCCCGACCTCCGCGGCGTGGGCGCGGAAGACGGATTCGGCCATCGGCGAGCGGCATATGTTGCCAGTGCAGACAAAGCAGACACGGTAGGGCGACGGGTCTCTCATGCCTCCCATCATCCCCGGCCGGGATCAGTCCTTGTCATCGGGCAGCACGACGTGCAGGGCCCACGCGACTATGGAGACGACCAGGCCACCGAGCACCGCGGTGCCGAAGCCGTCGACGTCGAAGCTCAGGTCCAGCTTTCCGGCCAGCCAGGAGGTCAACAGCAGCATCAGGGCGTTGATCACCAGCGTGATCAGCCCGAGGGTCAGGATGAACAACGGAAAAGCCAGGAGCTTGACGATCGGCTTGACCACCACGTTCACCACGCCGAAGACCAGCGCGACGAGAATGAGGGTGAGCGCTTGGCGGCCGGTGTTGTCACCGGTGAGCGTGATGTCCTTGAGTAGCCAGATGGCGACGCCGAGGGCACCGGCGTTCGCGATCGTCTTGACGAGAAAATTCTTCATGGTTGAGATCGTCGCAGACAGGCCCCGCGGTAGGCAGGGGCCCCGTAGGCAGGGGTGGAGAGGCGAATGAAGGCGTTCCGGCTGGATGAGCTGGAGGCGGAGCGGGCCGCGAACAACGGCGCGTATCTGCAGTTCCTGCGGGAGCGGAACATGTCCGTGGGGCTGTACGCGCTGGACGCGGGCCAGCCCGATCCGCAGTCGCCGCACAACCAGGACGAGGTCTACCTGGTGGTGAGCGGCCGGGCGTCGGTCACGGTGGGAATGGAGACGACGCAGGTGGCGCGGGGCAGCGTGGTGTACGTACCGGCGGGCGTGGCACACAAGTTCCACCACATCACCGAGGACCTGAGGGTGCTGGTGGTGTTCTCGCCGCCTGAGGGCTGATGTCGCCCGAGGGCTGACCCTGGCCGGGGCTGATGTCGCCTGCGGGCTTGTCCACCGCGGAGCCGATGGGTGGCCGGACGGTCCCGTAGGGGTTCGGTCAGGGGAGGACGGGGGCCGCGGGACACCCGCGCGCTTCCGTCCCGTCCTAGCATCGACGGCAGGGAAGACCGGCCGTCGGCGTCCGGACCCACGGCTCGGAGAGAAAGCAGGGAGTTACGTGACCACGAAGGGGATATTCCGGGGCTTGCCGTGGTGGGTGACCTGGATCGCGATACCGGTCCTCATCCTCGCCGTGTTCGGCGGTCTGATCATGAGCGTGATCGGGTTCCTGGTGAGCTTTGTCTTCAAGGCGCTGCTGCTGGTGGCGCTGATCGCCGGGCTGATCTACGTCGTACGGAAGTTCACCGCCTGACCCGCCGCGCGGCGCTCGCCGCGTCCCCCAGGGCCTGACGCATCCCCGCAGGCCCTGCGGACCCCCACCGCGCGCGGATACGCCGCGCGAGGGATACCGCCGGGGCGGGAGCGCGGCCCGGCGCCACCCCTGCCGTTAAAGTGCGAGACCTCGGCGTTCTTCCTCTCGGCGTCTGCCTCGCAACAACACCCCGGGGGTGCCTGTTGACGACAGCGATCTTCGATACGGCCGGTGCGCCGGCCCCGATCTCCCGCCCACCGGGCCCACGTCGTCCGGCCCCGCGGGCCTCCCCATGGCAACACTGGCCATTTTCGTTCCCTCACACGAGGCAAACCGACTCCGCACAGCAATCGAGTCGCTACGCTCCAGAGTCGGCCATGCGCAAACAACCCGGGGCGGCGAACGATGCGTGACATGCGTGACACAGTTCAGGCGGAAGTGACGATGACCTTCCTGGTCTCGCAGGATCTTTCCTTCCGGATCCCGGTCGAGCTGTCCTACGACAGCAGCGACCCCTATGCCGTCGAGATCACCTTCCATCTGCCCGGCGACGCGCCGGTGAGCTGGGCCTTCGCGCGGGAGCTGCTGCTGGACGGGCTGAGCAGACCTACCGGTGAGGGGGATGTGCGTATCGCTCCGGCCTCCCCCGAGGGGCTCTCGGACGTCTTCATCAGACTCCAAGTCGGCTGTGAACGGGCCCTGTTCCGGGCCGGGGCCGCCCCTCTGGTGGCCTTCCTCGATCGGACGGACCGGGTGGTGCCTTTCGGCCAGGAGCCGGCAGCCTGCGATCCGGTCGGCGATCTCGACGCCGAACTCCACCGCATCCTGGCCGAGGACCGGTACGCGGGCTGAGGGCCGGATACGCGGCTGAGGGCCGGATACGCGGCGGCGGGCCGACGGCCGGTGTGCTGCGGCCGAACCGTCCGCCATCACCGAACCGGCCGGGCCACCGAACAGCCCGGGCGGCGCGCCCGGGACTGAGGTTCTCGTCGCCCAGCGGCTCGTCGTGCCTCCGGCCGGCGGCTCAGCGTGCCGTCGCCCGGCCGCTCAGCGCGTCTTGGCCCGGCGCCGCCGCCCGCGCCCGCCCCGGCCGGTCCGGGCCGCCTGGGTGCCGCCCGCGTCGGCCCCCCGCTCCGCGCCGCCGTCCGCCGCCGGGGCGCGGTCCGCGGAGACCACGAGCACGGCCAGCGCCGTGGTCACCGGCACCGAGGCGACGAGCCCGATGCTGCCCACCAGCGTCCGTACGATCTCCTCGGCGACGATCTCGCTCGTGGCGACCGTGCCCACACCGGTGTCCGCGATGGAGAACAGCAGCAGCAGCGGAAGCGACGCGCCCGCGTACGCCAGCACCAGCGTGTTCACGACGGAGGCGATGTGGTCCCGCCCGATCCGCATCGCCGCCCCGTAAAGCCTGCGCCGGGACACGGTCGGGTCCGCGGCCCTCAGCTCCCACACCGCCGAGGTCTGGGTGACCGTCACATCGTCCAGCACGCCCAGCGAGCCGATGATCACGCCCGCCAGCAGCAGCCCGCGTATCTCGATGTTCGGATAGAGGCCGTGCACAAGACCGGTCTGGTCGTCCGTATTGCCGGTCAGGCTCGCCCAGGCGATGAACAGCGAGCCCAGCACCCCGATCAGCAGCAGTGACACCAGCGTGCCGAGCACGGCGACCGATGTACGGGCCGTCAGCCCATGGCACATATAGAGCGCGAGAAGCATGATCGCGCTGCCCCCGACGACCGCGACCACCAGCGGATTGGAACCCTGGAGTATCGCCGGGAGGATGAACAGCGTCAGCACCCCGAAGCTGATCGCCAGTGCCACCAGCGCGAACACCCCGCGCAGCCGCCCCACCACCACGACGGCGAGCGCGAACAGCCCCGCCAGCAGCGCCATCGGCATCGACCGGTCGACGTCGGACACGGAGTACTGCAGGTCCTTGGGCGCCTTGGGGGCGTACGCCAGCTTCAGCTCCTGCCCGGCGCTGAACTGACGCGAGGCGTTGGGCTGGACGATTTCGGGGAAAGTGCGACCTTTGTCCTTGCCCGAGGTGACCTCGATGGTGGCCTTCTCGCAGACGCTCTTCTTCCCGCCCTGCCCGGGGGTGCCGCTCTGGGCGGCGCTGTCCTGGCCGGGCTCGGTGGGCGCCTGCGGCTGGGCGTTGACGTCCGCACAGTTCACCTCCTCGACCTTCACCACCCGTCCGGCGACGGTCTGCTGGTCGAAGCCGAGACCGCTGCGGCCGCTCGTCTTGTGGTCGGGCGTGCCGCCCGGCCAGAGCACGATCAGACCGGCGACGACGGCGACCGCGAAGGGGATGAGCACCGCCGCGATGATCTTGCGGAGGCGGGCGGAGACGGGGGCGGCGGGGCCATGACCGTGCGAGTGGCCGTGGGAATGGCCGTGGCCGTGGTCGTGCGCCTGATCGGAGGGGCGGGGCTGCTCGGGCGGATGGTCCTGCTGGATGGCGGTCACGGTCGCATCATCGCAAGAGGAGTGGGCCCCCTGTTCAGCACTGTGGATAAACCGTTAGCGTGGGCACGAACCTTTGCAATCGCGGGAGCTCGGAGCACCGGGCTGAGAGGGCGCTGACGCTGTAGCTGCGCCGACCGCTGAACCTGTTACCGGGTAATGCCGGCGTAGGGAGTGGGTCTCATGACTCAGCAGGATGCATCATCGCGCGCCGAGAACGCCGAATTCGGCTGGCATAAGGGATATGTCGCGGGCTCGCGCCCGGACCTTCACGTCCCGGTCCGCCGAGTGCACCTCACCAACGGCCAGGATGTGACGCTGTACGACACCTCCGGCCCGTACACCGACCCCACCATCGAGACGGATGTCCGCCGTGGCCTGGCGCCGCTGCGGCAGAACTGGATCGTCGCCCGCGGCGATACGGAGGAGTACGCGGGCCGTCCCGTCCGCCCCGAGGACGACGGGATCAAGCACACCTCGCCCCGCGGGGGGCTGCGCAACCTCGACGCGGTCTTCCCCGGCCGCCCACGCCAGCCGCGGCGCGGTCGCGCGGGCGTCCCCGTGACCCAACTCGCCTATGCGCGGCGGGGCGAGATCACGGCGGAGATGGAGTACGTCGCGATCCGCGAGAACGTCTCCCCCGAGGTGGTCCGGGAGGAGATCGCGGCAGGCCGCGCCGTCCTCCCGGCCAATGTCAACCACCCGGAGATCGAGCCGATGATCATCGGCAAGCGGTTCCTGGTGAAGGTCAACGCCAATATCGGCAACTCCGCCGTCACCTCCTCCATCGAGGAGGAGGTCGAGAAGATGACCTGGGCGACCCGCTGGGGCGCCGACACGGTCATGGACCTCTCGACCGGCCGCAACATCCACACCACCCGCGAATGGGTGCTGCGCAACTCCCCGGTCCCCATCGGCACGGTGCCGCTCTATCAGGCGCTGGAGAAGGTCGACGGCAGGGCCGAGGAGCTGACCTGGGAGATCTACAAGGACACGGTCATCGAACAGGCCGAGCAGGGCGTCGACTACATGACCGTCCACGCCGGCGTCCGCCTGCCGTACGTCCCCCTGACCGCCCGCCGCAAGACCGGCATCGTCTCCCGCGGCGGCTCCATCATGGCGGCGTGGTGCCTCGCCCACCACCAGGAGTCCTTCCTCTACACCCACTTCGAGGAGCTGTGCGAGATCCTCGCGGCGTACGACGTCACCTACTCGCTGGGCGACGGACTGCGCCCCGGGTCGATCGCCGACGCCAATGACGAGGCGCAGTTCGCGGAGTTGCGCACGCTCGGCGAACTCAACCGGATCGCCAAGGAGCACAGCGTCCAGACGATGATCGAGGGCCCGGGCCATGTCCCGATGCACAAGATCAAGGAGAATGTCGACCTCCAGCAGGAGATCTGCGAAGAGGCCCCCTTCTATACCCTGGGCCCGCTCACCACCGATATCGCCCCCGCCTATGACCACATCACCTCGGGCATCGGCGCCGCGATGATCGCCTGGTGGGGCACGGCGATGCTCTGCTACGTCACGCCCAAGGAGCATCTGGGCCTGCCGGACCGCGATGACGTCAAGACCGGCGTGATCACCTACAAGATCGCCGCCCACGCGGCCGACCTGGCCAAGGGCCATCCGGACGCCCAGGCATGGGACGACGCGCTCTCCGACGCGCGCTTCGAATTCCGCTGGGAGGACCAGTTCAACCTGGCCCTCGACCCGGACACGGCCCGCTCCTTCCACGACGAGACCCTCCCGGCGGAACCGGCCAAGACGGCACACTTCTGCTCGATGTGCGGGCCCAGGTTCTGCTCGATGAAGATCTCTCAGGACATCCGCCGCGAACACGGTGGCGCGATGGACGCGGCGGAGGCGGAGGCCGGTATGGCCCAGAAGTCCAAGGAGTTCGCCGAGGCGGGCAACCGCGTCTATCTGCCGATCGCGGACTGAGGTGGAATAGGGATATGGGCCGTACGTCGCCGCTGTACAGCTGACGGGGGCGCTTTCCTCTTCTTCCCGTTGGCCCGTTTCACGTGAAACATCCCTTCGAGCGTTGGTCCGTGCTCCGTGCCGCCCTTGAGGCGGTCGGAGCGCGGGCCACTCGGTGGTTCACGCGGTGAGTATGGCGACGACTCGGTTGGTCATCTCTTCCTGGGTGGTCAGTGGCGTCGGGGCGTAGGAGAGGATGAAGCGGAGCGTCTGGTCGCGAGTGGCGAACATGCGAGTGCGGTAGCCGTATACCTCGCCGGTCTTTCCCCAGAACGTCACGCCGTTGACCGTGGCCTTCTGCAGGCCGAGGCTGTAGCGGGCCGGGGTGCCGTCCAGCATGCGTACGGAATCCGGGGGCAGGGTGAAGAGCTTGTCCAGCGCGTGGGGTGGCAGCAAGGCGCCGGAGAACAGGGCTCGCTGAAAGCGGGACAGGTCGTCGAGGGTGGAGACCAGCTCGCCCTCGCCCCAGGCGCTGGACTGGTTGTACACGGTGATATCGCGCAGCGAGCCGTCGGTCATCCGCAGATAGCCGTGCACATGCGGACCGTGGAGGCGCGGGTCCTGGCCCGGTAGCAGGGTCCGGGTCAGGCCCAGCGGGCGGAGGACGCGGGACTCGATCGCCTGGCCGTAGGGGCGGCCGGTCAGCCTTTCGATGATCAGGGCGAGCAGGACGTAGTTGATGCCCCGGTACTCCTGTGTGGTCCCCGGATCGAACTTGAGCGGGTCGTGGGTCACCGTCTCGACCCACTCCCGCGGTGTCCATCGGTCCCACCGATGCCGCACGACGCCCTCCGGGGTGCTGTCGTCCGGCAGCCCTCGATGGTCGGGCAGTCCGCTGGTGTGGTTGAGCAGCTGGGCCACGGTGATGCGGCGGGAGAAGGCCGAGGGCAGCAGATCCGGGAGGCATCGCCCGATGGGTGCGGTGAGCTCCACCCGGCGCTCGGCCCACAGTTGAAGGACCACGGTGGCCACGAATGCCTTCGTGATGCTGCCCGCACGGAAGCGGTCGTCCGGGCGTACGGCCCGCCCGCTCCCGAGGTCCGCCGCCCCGGCCGTGCCGTACCAGTGAACGCCTCGGCGGTCGACGCGCAGTTGCGCGGAGGTGGCGGGCGGATGGGAGAGATCGCTGATGGCGGCCTGAAGGGCGGGCTCGTCGGATGCGGTGGTCGATGCGGTGGTCGGCGCGGTGGTCGATCCGGTGGTCCCTGTCGCCGCGCGGGCCTCGGTGCTCCCGGCCACGGCCAGCAGCGTTCCGGCCGCGCAACCACCCATGAAGGTGCGTCGAGTTAAGGAAGTCATGGTCAGCCATCCTGGCGAGGCGGCCGCGACCCGCCATCCGGGATGACCCCACGTGCACCCCCACGCCCACCCGGACCGCACCCCGTGGCGGCCCCCGACGCGGGCTAGTCCGGCTGGTGCTCCGGGCCGCCGTAGTCGGGGCTGGTGAAGTCCGGGCTGCTGTAGCGGGGGCGGGCCTTGGGGCCCTCGCCGTCGGTGCTGAAGCCGGGGCGGCTGTAGCCGAGGTGCGGGGTGCGGCTGACCGTTTCGGGGTTGGTCGGGACGTAGGCGGAGGGGGACGGGGCCGAGGGGTTGGCCAGGGCCTCGCGGAGGAACGGCAGGATGCCGCGCTCCAGCAGGGCCTGACGCCAGACCTCTCGGGTGCGGTCCACCTCCTCCAACTGCTCGCTGCGCGCCTCGCCCCGGATCGCGCTGGAGCCGTTGCGCAGCGCGGTCAGGAGCAGTCCGACGGCGGCGATGAGGATGCCCGCGGCGGTCAGCGCGGCGAAGAACCAGCCCGCGGTGACCATCGGCTGGGCGATGGAGGGGGCCGGGTCGAGGACGTTGAGGACGTAGCCGACGATGAGGAAGATGATCGCGGCGGTTCCGGCGAGCACCGGCGCCAGCACCGCGAGCATGGCGACGAGCCCGGCCCCCGCGGCGTCCTGCATCGCGCCGGCGAGCCCCACCGTGCCGTCCGGGTGTTCGCGCTCGCCCACGTCCCCGGCGAGCGGGAAGAGCGGCGCGGGCTCGCGCAGTTTGGCGCGAGTTTCGCGGTAGTCCTGATATTCGGCGGCCGCGCATGCCGCTATCGCGGCCGAGGCGCCGAGCGCCATCGTGCGCAACTGCTCGGCAGTCAGCCGCTGCCCGACACCGGTGAGGTCCGGGCGACGGTCGGCGGTGCGCAGTGCCTCGTCGAGAACTCGCTCGAACTCCGGGCGGTCCTCGGTCAGCAGATGCGGAGCGCTTTTCATGGTGCATCCCCCGATGCTCCGTAGGGCCGTGACGCCGGCTTGCGCCGGGCAGTCGGGCGGAAACGGAGGAGAGCCTGCGACGGATAAGCCGATGGTAGAGCCGATCCGGCGCGGGGTGACAGCAAGTTTCGGGAATTGCTCCCGCGCCGGTGAAGCTCTCTATCTGCCCCGGGCAGCGTCCGCTGAATCCTCAGTCGGTCAGGGGAAGTTGGACGACCAGCAGTTTTCCGGCCATGGTGACGCCGCCGTCCATGGCCACGGCGAGATTGTCCGCGTAGACATGCGGGCCCTCGACCGCGGGTGTGCCGCCGTCCTCGCCGTCCTCGGAGCCGACCTCGCCGAGCAGATACGGGATGGGGCTGTGACCGTGGACGATGCGCTCCCCGCCGTAGGTGTCGAGCAATTCGCGGGCCGCCAGGGGCCCGGTGTCCTCGTCGCGGAAGGCGAACCGCTTGGTGAATTTGCGGAACAGGTCCCAGCACTCGTCGGCGTCGCTGCGCTGCAGCGTCTCGGTGACGGTGTCGTTGACGGCCTCGATCGAGTCGCCGTAATCCAGATAGGCGGTGGTGTCGGAGTGGACCAGCAGATGCCCGTCCTCCTCCGCCATCGCGTCCAGCCGGGACATCCACTGGAGGTGGTGGTCCTCCAGCCGCTCCATGTCGCTGCGCTGGCCGCCGTTGAGCAGCCAGGCGGCCTGGAAGGAGGCGGTTCCGGCACCGGAGTTGACGGGCGTGTCGCCGAACCGCTTGGCGCCGATCAGCAGCAGCTCATGATTGCCCATCAGCGCCTTGCAGTAGCCGCCCGCGGCCGCGGCCTCGGCGGAGAGCTGCATGACCAGGTCGATGACGCCGATGCCGTCCGGACCGCGGTCGGTGAAGTCGCCGAGGAACCACAACCGGGCGTTGCCCGCGGCCCAGTTGCCCTTGGGGTCGATCAGGCCCTCGGCGGCGAGCGCCTCGCGCAGCTCGTCGTGGTAGCCGTGGACATCGCCCACGACATACAGCGGGCCGGGCCCCTCGTCCTCGGCGAGCGGGCCGTGCTCGGGCTCGGGCACCGGGGTGAGCGCGACGGTGGGGCGGTCCTGCGCCGGGACGAGCGGCCTGTCCGGGATGGTGTGCCCGGGGCCCATGACCGGGAGCCGCTCGGTCGGGGTGTACTCGGCGGGCGGCGGCGCGGCGGGCGCGGGCGCCTCAGGAGTCCCCGGCACGGGCACCCCTGGAGCCGGTGCCCCCGGCGCGGGAGCCCCGGGAGCGGGCGCGGGCGGCGGCACGGGCGCGGCGGGGCCCGGCGCCGCGGGCGCGGGCCCGGGCGGTACGGCTCCGGGCGCGACCATGCCGGGCGGGGTGAACGCCCCGTACGCCGGCATGGGCGAGGTGGGCGCCCCATGCGTGGACATGGGCGGGGTGGGCACCCCGTACGCGGGCACGGGTGGGATCGCAGCCGTGGTCCCTGCCGTGGCTTCCAGACCGGCCCCCTGAGTCATCGACCCCTCCACCATCACGCCGCCGTCCCACCTTGTGGACCTTGCCTGGTCGACGGCGGTCCGCGGTGTCGTCCGCCCATCATAGGAATGACCGTGAGGGCTTGTGACGCACCAGGGTGCCGTCAATCGGTGCTCGCTCCTGCTTGGTCGGACTTTTATCCCGGATTGGCCCGGTAGGGGAAGCCCATTGGTCTCAGGTCCTCCTCGGGTCATCCTTGAGTCGCCCTCAGGTCAGCCTCCGGCACGGCTGCGCGGGGCGCTGACCGTCGTACGCGGCGGACGGCGCTGTGACGACGTCCGCACGATCAATTCGGTGGGTATGACCTGCTCGACGGGGTGGTCGGTATCAAGGCCCTCGATGGCGTCGATGAGCAACTGTACGACCGCCGTGCCGATCCGGCGGGGTTTGAGTGAGAGGGTCGTGATGGGCGGCTCGGTGGTGCGGTAGACGGTCGATTCGCTGCAGCACACCAGCAGCAGATCATCCGGGACGCGCAAGCCGTAGCGGCGGGCGGCGGCGAGCAGATCGGTGCCGTTGGGGTCGAAGAGGCCGTAGACCGCGTCGGGGCGGTCGGGGCGGGCGAGCAGCCGGTCGGCGGCGACGGCACCGGCACAAGGGTCGTGGGCCGGGTACGCCTCATAGACCGGATCCTGTCCCACGCGCTCGCACCACCGCAGATACGCCGTGGTGGACAGTCGGGTGTAGGTGTCGGTGGACGTCCCGGTGAGCAGTCCGATCCGGCGGGCGCCGGCCTCGGCGAGATGGTCGAGCAGTCCGAGCACCGCCGCCTCGTGGTCGTTGTCGACCCAGGCGGTGACGGGGAGGGCCCCGGCCGGGCGGCCGTCGCTGACGACGGGGATGCCCTGGCGTAAGAGCTCGGTGACGACCGGATCGTGGTCGGAGGGGTCGATCACCACGGTGCCGTCGAGGGCGACGTTGGACCACACGTCGTGGCGGGAGGTGGCGGGGAGGATGACGAGGGCGTAGCCGCGGGCCAGCGCGGCGGAGGTGGCGGCTCGCGCCATCTCGGCGAAGTAGGCGAACTCGGTGAAGGTGAAAGGTTCATCCCCGTACGTGGTCACGGTCAGGCCGATGAGGCCGGACTTGCCGGTACGGAGGGTGCGGGCCGCTGCGGACGGGCGGTAGCCCAGCCGCTCGGCGACCTCGCGGACATGGCGGCGGGTGGCCTCCGGGAGCCGGCCCTTGCCGTTGAGCGCGTCGGAGACGGTCGTGATCGAGACCCCGGCGGCGGCGGCCACGTCCCGGATGCCCGCCCGCCCTAACCGGCGGCCGGCCGACCGGCTCACCTGGTGCTTCCCTGCTGCTGTCATGGCCAGCCGATAGTAGGGCTCGGGTGGGAGGGTTGCGCGATTCCGCCATCGGTATTCGGAAGGCACGTTTCTGCATGAACGCCCCCATCAATTCCCTTGGAAGTGAAGCCAGTTGGGGGATCCACCGGGCCTCTGATCGCCCCTGGCATATCCACGCCTGCTGATTGATACATGTCTCGAAGAGGTCTCAACTCACCTGCACGGGTGATGCGCGCCACGGCGCTCGCCACCGGCGCGCGCGGAAAAGCGGGGCGCTCCCCCGGTCGGTACGCGGGCGCCGGGGGCGGGTACGCGGCGGCGCCCGGCGGGTACGCGAGACGGGGGAATCCTCATAAGGTGTGCAGTATTGCCGTGTGCGAACGCTGTGCACGGTCCGGGACAGAATGGGTCGAGGAGGACTGTCGGTGACCGAGAAGAGCCCCAAGCTGCGTGCCGCGCTGGACGGCATTCCGACGTACAAGCCCGGCAAGCCGGCCGCCACGGGGGGTCCCCTGGCCTTCAAGCTGTCCTCCAACGAGAACCCCTATCCGCCGCTGGCCGGGGTGCTGGAGACGGTGGCGGACTCCGCCGCGTCCTTGAACCGCTACCCGGACCTCGCCTGCACGGCGCTGATCGCCGAGCTCGCGGAGCGCTTCGATGTGCCGCTGGAGCATCTGGCCACCGGGACCGGTTCGGTCGGCATGGCCCAGCAGCTGGTCCAGTCCACGGCGGGGCCGGGCGATGAGGTGATCTACGCCTGGCGGTCCTTCGAGGCATATCCGATCATCACTCAGATCGCGGGCGCGACCTCGGTGCAGGTTCCGCTGACCGATGCCGAGGTCCACGATCTGGACGCGATGGCCGATGCGATCACCGACCGCACCCGGCTGATTTTCGTCTGTAACCCCAACAATCCGACCAGCACCGTCGTGCGCCGGGCCGAGCTGGAGCGGTTCCTGGACCGGGTGCCGTCCGATGTGCTGGTGGTGCTGGATGAGGCGTACAACGAGTTCATCCGGGACGAGCGGGTCCCCAACGGCGTCGACCTCTACCGCGACCGGCCGAACGTCTGCGTGCTGCGCACCTTCTCCAAGGCGTACGGCCTGGCCGGGCTGCGGGTCGGCTTCGCGATCGCCCATGAGCCGGTGGCGGCGGCGCTGCGCAAGACCGCGGTGCCGTTCGGTGTCAGCCAGCTCGCCCAGGACGCGGCGGTGGCCTCGCTGCGCAGCGAGGACGCGCTGCGGGAGCGGGTGGACGCGCTGGTCACCGAGCGGGGCCGGGTGTGGGAGGCGCTGACCGCCCAGGGGTGGACGGTCCCGGACTGCCAGGCGAACTTCGTCTGGCTGCGGCTGGGGGAGCGCACGCTCGACTTCGCGGCGGCGTGCGAGGCGGCGGGCGTGGTGATCCGTCCGTTCCCGGGTGAGGGGGTGCGGGTGACGATCGGCGAGCGCGAGGCGAACGAGATCTTCCTGCGGACGGCGGAGGAGTTCCGCAAGGAGCTGTGAGCCTTGCCTGAGCCTGAGCCCTAGAGCGTCTGAGGCCCGCAAGGAGCTGTGAGCCCCGCCTGAGCCCCTGGCGCACAAGGGGCCCATCGACCCCTCCGTAAGGTGCGCAGCATACCCAGACGTGCCCCATTCGCCCCCTCCCACCCCCTGTGGGAGGGGGCGAAGCCATGTGCGTATCATTGCTTGTGAATGTGAATACGTTCACAAGCTCGTTCGCGGGCAGGCACGACCGTAAGGAGAGATTCAGGTGAATCTGGCTCTGGCGCCGGAGACGCTCGCCCGATGGCAGTTCGGCATCACCACCGTCTACCACTTCCTCTTCGTGCCACTGACGATCTCTCTCGCCGCGATCACGGCGGGTCTGGAGACCGCCTGGGTCAGCACGGGCAAGGAGAAGTACTTCCACGCCACCAAGTTCTGGGGCAAGCTCTTCCTGATCAACATCGCGATGGGTGTGGTCACCGGCATCGTGCAGGAGTTCCAGTTCGGCATGAACTGGTCGGACTACTCCCGCTTCGTCGGTGATGTCTTCGGTGCCCCGCTCGCGATGGAGGCCCTGCTGGCCTTCTTCTTCGAGTCCACCTTCATAGGTCTGTGGATCTTCGGCTGGGACAAGCTGCCCAAGAAGATCCACTGCGCCTGCATCTGGATCGTCTCGATCGGCACGATCCTCTCGTCGTACTTCATCCTGGCCGCCAACTCCTGGATGCAGCACCCGACCGGCTACACCATCGACAAGGCCACCGGAAAGGCCCAGCTCACCGACATCTGGGCGGTGCTGACCCAGAACACCACCCTCGTCGTGGTCTTCCACACCCTGACCGCGGCCTTCCTCACCGGCGCCGCCTTCATCATCGGCATCTCCTCCTTCCACCTGCTGCGGGCCAAGCGCCGCCGGGAGCGTGGCGAGGAGCTGGGCGAGCAGGGCAAGAAGCAGATCGGGGCGATGCGGGCCTCGCTGCGGGTGGGCCTGGTCGTCGCGGTCATCGCGGGGATCGGCACGGCGCTCAGCGGTGACCAGCTCGGCAAGGTGATGTTCGAGCAGCAGCCGATGAAGATGGCTGCGGCCGAGGCGCTGTGGGACACCCAGGCGCCCGCGCCCTTCTCGGTCTTCGCCGTCGGCGATGTCAGCAAGGGCCACAACAGCGTCGAGCTGGAGGTCCCCGCCGCGCTCTCCTTCCTGGCGCACAGCAACTTCACCGACGCCGTCCCCGGGATCAACGACATCGCCCAGCGGGAGGCCGACGCCTACGGCGGGCAGCCCGATGACTACATCCCCAGCATCTTCATGACCTTCTGGGGCTTCCGGCTGATGATCGGCTTCGGTATGACCTCGTTCGTCGCCGGACTGATCGGGCTGTGGACGACCCGGCGCAAGCGGTGGCTGGCACCCGCCTTCCGCACCGGCGAGGACGAGGTGCCCCGGCTCATGCTCACCAAGAAGCGCGAGATGAGCCCGCTGCTGTCCACCTGGTCCTGGCGGATCGGCATCCTCACCATGGGCTTCCCGCTGATCGCCAACTCCTTCGGCTGGATCTTCACCGAGATGGGCCGGCAGCCCTGGGTGGTCTACGGGCTGATGAAGACCGCCGACGCGGTCTCCCCCGGGGTCAGCCGGACCGAGGTGCTGATCTCGCTCGGCGTCTTCACGCTGCTGTACGGGGTGCTCGCGGTGATCGAGGTGCGGCTGCTGACCAAGTACGCCAAGGCCGGACCGGACACCGACGAGAAGCCGCCCGCCAAGGATCCGAAGCTGCGGCTGCCCTCGGGCGGTCCGGGCGGTCCGGACGGCGGTGCCGCCGCCGAGGACGAGGACGCCGACAAGCCGCTGACCTTCGCGTACTGACGGCCGGAGAGAATCATGAACCTTCACGACTTCTGGTTTCTGCTGATCGCCTTCCTGTGGACGGGCTACTTCTTCCTGGAGGGCTTCGACTTCGGCATCGGCGTGCTGACCAAGCTGCTCGCCCGCGACCGCACCGAGCGCCGGGTTCTGATCAACACGATCGGGCCGGTGTGGGACGGCAATGAGGTCTGGCTGATCACGGCGGCCGGGGCGACCTTCGCCGCCTTCCCCGACTGGTACGCGACACTCTTCAGCGGCTTCTATCTGCCGCTGCTGGCCATCCTGGTCTGCCTGATCGTGCGCGGTGTCGCCTTCGAATACCGGCACAAGCGCCCCGAGGACCGCTGGCAGCGCAACTGGGAGCATGCGATCTTCTGGTGCTCGCTGCTGCCCGCTTTCCTCTGGGGCGCGATCTTCGCCAATCTGGTGCACGGGGTGCCGATCGGCCGGGACGGGAACTACGCGGGCGGTCTGGCGGACCTGATCACGCCGTACGCCCTGCTGGGCGGGGCGGTCACGCTGGTGCTGTTCACCTTCCACGGCGCCGTCTTCGCCGCGCTCAAGACGTCCGGGGACATCCGGACGAGGGCACGGCGGCATGCGACCGGGCTGGGACTGGCCACCGTCGTGGTCACGGTGCCGTTCCTGGTCTGGACGCAGAGCGCCAGCGGGAACGCCCGCAGTCTGGTGGCGGTCGTCATCGCCGTCCTGGCGCTGGCAGTGGCGCTGGTCATGAACCGGCGGGGGCGTGAGGGCTGGGCGTTCGGGCTGTCCGGGGTGGCGATCGCGGCGGCTGTCGCGATGCTCTTCCTGGCCCTCTTCCCCGACGTCATGCCCTCCTCGCTGGACCCGAAGTGGAGCCTCACGGCGGCGAACGCGGCCTCCAGCCCCTATACGCTCAAGATCATGACGTGGGTCGGGGCGATCATGATGCCGCTGATCATGGCCTACCAGGCGTGGACGTACTGGGTCTTCCGTAAGCGCATCGGTACCCGGCACATCCCCGCCGCCCACTGATGCTTCGGGTGGTGTGTTTCACGTGAAACCAATCGATCCCCGGCTGCTGCGGTACGCACGGGCCACCCGGTTCTTCCTGGTCGCCTCCGTGGCGCTGGGCCTGGCCGGAGCGGGTCTGGTCATCGCGCAGGCGATGCTGATCGCCGAAATCGTGGTGGGTGCCTTCCAGCGGGGCGAGGACGTGGGGGCGCTGACGCTCCCGCTGGGGTTGCTGGCGCTGGTCGCCGTCGGCCGGGCGGCCGTCTCCTGGCTGACCGAGCTGGCCGCCCATCGGGCCGGTGCGGCGGTCAAGTCGGAGCTGCGGCTGCGGCTGGTGGAACGGGCCGTGCGGCTCGGCCCGAGCTGGCTGGACTCCCAGCGGACCGGTGAGCTCACCACCCTCGCCACCCGGGGCATCGACGCGCTGGACGACTACTTCGCGCGCTATCTGCCCCAGTTGGGGCTGGCCGTGGTGGTGCCGGTGGCGGTGCTCGCCCGGATCGTCACCGCGGACTGGATCTCCGCGCTGATCATCGTCGCCACCCTGCCGCTGATCCCGCTGTTCATGATGCTCATCGGCTGGGCCACCCAGTCCCGGATGGACCGCCAGTGGCGGTTGCTGTCCCGGCTGTCCGGGCACTTCCTCGATGTCGTCGCCGGACTGCCGACCCTCAAGGTCTTCGGCCGGGCGAAGGCCCAGGCCGCCTCGATCCGCGCGAGCACGGCCGACTACCGGCGGGCCACGCTCAAGACGCTGCGGCTGGCCTTTCTGTCCTCCCTGGCCCTGGAACTGCTCTCCACCGTGTCGGTCGCCCTGGTCGCGGTCGACATCGGCATGCGGCTGGTGCACGGCGAGATGGACCTCTTCACCGGGCTGGTGGTGCTGGTACTCGCCCCCGAGGCGTATCTGCCACTGCGGCAGGTGGGCGCGCAGTACCACGCGGCGGCGGAGGGGCTGGCGGCGGCGGACGGAGTGTTCGCGGTGCTGGAGCGCGAGCCCTCGAACACGGGCGGCTCGCCGTCCCCCGATGCCCGGGCGGCCCCCGATGCCCGGAGCGCCGCACTCACGCTGGACGGGCTGGTGGTCCGCCACCCCGGGCGCAGCGAACCGTCCCTCGCCCGGACCTCGTTCGAGATCCGGCCGGGGGAGACGGTCGCCGTCGTGGGTCCCAGCGGTGCCGGGAAGTCGACGCTGCTGAACGCCGTGCTGGGCTTCACGACACCGGACGAGGGCCGGGTGCTGATCGGAGGCCGCGACCTGGCCGCGCTGGACCCGGAGAGCTGGCGGCGCCAGATCGCCTGGGTGCCCCAGCGCCCGTATCTCTTCGCCGGGACGATCGCGGAGAACGTCCGGCTGGCCCGGCCGGACGCCGATGACGCGGCGGTACGGGCCGCCCTGCGGGACGCGGACGCGCTGCGCTTCGTCTCCGCGCTGCCGGACGGGATCGAAGCCCGGCTCGGCGAGATGGGCGCCGGGCTCTCCGCGGGCCAGCGGCAGCGGATCGCCCTGGCGCGCGCCTTCCTGGCCGACCGGCCGGTGCTGCTGCTGGACGAGCCGACGGCGAATCTGGACGGTGAGACGGAGGCGTCGGTGGTGGAGGCGGTGCGGCGGCTGGCCGAGGGCCGCACGGTGCTGCTGGTGGTCCACCGCCCGGCGCTGCTTCCACTGGCTGACCGCGTGCTGCGGCTGCCGGGGCCGGACGCTTCTGGTGCGCTGGACCTCCTGCCCGATGCTTCTGGTGGACCGGGCCTCTTGCCCGATGCTTCTGGTGGACCAAGCCACCTGCCGGCCGCTTCTGGTGGTCCGGGCCTCTTGCCGGCCGCTTCTGGTGGACCGGGCCTTCTGCCCGATGCTTCCGGTGGATCTGCCCTCCTGCCCGCCGCTGGGCGCGAGTTGGCGGTGGGCGGCGTGCGCCCGGGGCCGACCGTCTCTCTCCGGCCCGTGACCGCGCCGGGCGGACCGGTCCCGTCGCGTCGCTCGGCCGCACGTCCGCGCCGGGGCGCGCTGGCTCGGGTGCGGGGCGCCGCACGTGGCGGGCGGGGCCGGTTCGGTCTGGCGCTGCTGCTCGGGAGCCTGGCCCTGCTGAGTGCGGTCGGGCTGATGGCCGTCTCCGGTTGGCTGATCTCCCGGGCCGCACAGCATCCACCCGTCCTCTATCTGATGGTGGCGGTCACCGCGACCCGGGCGTTCGGGATCGGCCGGGCCGTCTTCCGCTACGCCGAGCGCCTGGTCTCGCATGACGCCGTACTGCGGGTGCTGGCCGAGCTGAGGGTCGCCGTCTACCGGCGGCTCGAGCGGCTGGCGCCCGCGGGGCTCGGCCGGACGCGCCGCGGCGATCTGCTCTCCCGGCTGGTGGCCGATGTGGACGCCGTCCAGGACTACTTCCTGCGCTGGCTGCTGCCGGTCGGCACCGCGCTGACCGTCGGTGTGGCCTCGGTGGGCTTCCTCACCTGGGTGCTGCCCGAGGCCGGGGCCGTGCTGGCGGCGGGGCTGCTGGTGGCGGGGGTCGCGGTGCCCCTCGTGTCCGGGGCGCTCGCACGGCGGGCGGAGCGCCGACTGGCACCGGCGCGCGGTGCCCTGTCGGCGCAGGTCGTCGATCTGCTCGCGGGGGCCGCCGAGTTGACCGTCGCGGGCGCGCTGCCGCGCCGGCTGGACGCGGTGCGCCGGGCCGATGGGGTGCTCACCCGGATCGCCCGGCGGGCCGCGGCCGCCGCCGGTACCGGTGCCGGGCTGTCCGCACTGGTCTGCGGGCTGACCGTGGCGGCCGCGGCATGGGTGGGGGTGCCGGCCGTGGCGGACGGCCGGATCCACGGGGTGTGGCTGGCGGTCGTGGTGCTGACCCCGCTCGCCGCCTTCGAGGCCGTCGCGGGGCTGCCGCTCGCGGTGCAGCACCGGCAGCGCGTGCGGCGGGCCGCGGAGCGGGTGTACGAGGTGCTGGACGAGCCGCTTCCGGTGCGTGAGCCCGACGAGGCGCGGCGCGAGGAGGCGCCCGGTGCGCCGTATCCGCTGGTGCTGCGCGGGATCACCGCCCGTCACCCCGGGCAGTGTGCCCCCGCGCTGGACGGGTTCGGCCTGGAGCTGCGGCCGGGCCGCCGGGTCGCGGTCGTCGGCCCGTCGGGGGCGGGCAAGAGCACGCTCGCCCAGGTGCTGCTCCGCTTCCTGGACATCGAGGGCGGCACCTACACCCTGGCGGGCCGGGACGCCGCCGCCCTGGACGGGGACGCGGTGCGGCGACTCGTCGGTCTCTGCGCCCAGGACGCCCATGTCTTCGACAGCTCGCTGCGCGAGAACCTGCGGCTGGCGCGCCCCGACGCGAGCGATGACGAGCTTCGCGCGGCGCTGGCCGGGGCCCGGCTTCTGGACTGGGTGGACGGGCTGCCGGACGGCCTGGACACGCTCGTCGGCGAGCAGGGCGCACGGCTCTCGGGCGGTCAGCGGCAGCGGCTGGCGCTGGCCCGCGCGCTGCTGGCGGACTTCCCGGTGCTGGTGCTGGACGAACCGGCGGAGCACCTGGACCTCCCCACGGCCGACGCGCTGACGGCCGACCTGCTGTCGGCGACCCAGGGGCGCACCACCGTCCTGATCACGCACCGGCTGGCGGGTCTGGACGCGGTGGACGAGGTGATCGTGCTCGACGGGGGCCGGGCCGTCCAGCGCGGGACGTACGAGGAACTGGCCTCGGCCGACGGGCCGTTCCGCCGGATGCTGGAGCGCGAGACTGCGGAGGACGGAGCCCTGGAAGGCGGAGTCCTGGTGGCCGCCGGGCACTTGAGCGCTGGGCACTTGGGCGCTGGCTAGGCGGCCCTGCCCGGCGGATCGTCGCGGACCCGCGACGCCTGGCCCGGCGGCCCCGGCTAGGGCCGGGAGTCGCCTCCCCGGCGCCGCTGGGGGCGCCCTCCGGCACCGCTGCGAGGCGCCCCGGTAGCAGCCGGCGCGGGCCTCGGTGCCAGCCCGCAGCGGGGCACGGCACGAGCTGTCGTGGGCTACGGCGCCGGATGGGCGCGGGGTCCGGCAGCAGATGGCGCGGGTCTCGGCAACGGCCGCAGCGGGGCACGGCGCTTGCTGTCGCGGGCTACGGCATCAGGTGGGGGGCATGGGGTCTGGCGCCAGGCGGCGCGGGCCCCGGTAACGGCCGCAGCGGGGCATGGCAGCAGATGCCGCAGGCCACGGCAGCAGCCGGCGCGGACCACGGCACGAGCCGCGGCGGGCTACGGCGCCGGATGGGCGCGGGGTCCGGCAGCAGGCGGCGCGGGCCACGGCAATGGCCGGAGCGGGCCACGGCACGAGATGCCGCGGGCTACGGCGCCAGACGGGCCCGGGGTCCGGTAGCAGGTGGCGCGGGTCTCGGCGCCAGCCTGCAGTGGGGCACGGCATGAGCTGTCGTGGGCTACGGCGCCTGCTGTAGCGGGGTTACGGCGGCAGACCGGCGCGGGTCCGGTAGGAGACGGCGGGGCCTCGGCAACGGTCGCCGCTTGCCACGGCGCCAGTTCGCAGCAGCCACGGCGCCAGTTGTCGCGGGGCCCGGCACCAGAGGCCACGGGCCACAGCAATGGCCATAGCGGGCCACGGCATCGGATGCCGCGGGCCACGTCACGGGCTGTCGCGGGCCACGGCACGAGATGCCGCGGGCTACGGCGGCAGACGGGCCCGGGGCCAGGCACCGGACGGCGCGGGCCGCGGCGACGGCCGCAGCGGGCTACGGGCCTCACGGTGCCTGCCGACCGATGTCGCAGGCGCCAGTCGACCGTTGCGCAGGCGACGAAGACCACCGGACAGGGCCCAGCGCGAGCAGAGCGGCGTTCATCTGAGCCATTCATTAGGCTCGACGGCATGGCGGCCGCTGCGCCCTCCCCCGACCCCCTGGACGTGGCCGCGGAGGCGACCCGGGGTCTGCGTGGGCTGTCCACCGAGCTCACGGCGAGGCTGCCGCGGCTGCTGGAGGCGATGCGTTCGCTCGGTGACGGGCCGGACGCGCATACCGTCCTCGACCGGATCGTGCGCACCGCGGCCGAGCTGGTGGGTGCCCGCCGCGCCGCGATCGGGGTGCACCACGCCGACGGCGATGCCGCCGGGGGCAGGGCCTGGCCGATGTGGTCACCTACGGCGAGACCGACACCGACACCGACACCGATACCGATACCGAGACCGACCGGGAGCGGTGCGCGGAGTTGCTGGCCGACGCACGGCGCACCGGAACGCCGTCGGCCACCCGGCCGCAGGGCTCGTATCTCAGCGTTCCACTGCGGGTCGGGGAGGAGATCTTCGGCACCCTCTGCCTCGCCGGGAAGCGGGACGGCGGTCCGTTCACCGAGTCCGACCGGCATCTGGTCGAGGTGCTGGCGACCGAGGCGGGGATCGCCATCGGCCACACCCGCGTCCAGGGGGCCACCCGGCAGCGCGAGCGCTGGATCGAGGGATCGGTGGCCGTCACCCAGGCGCTGCTGTCCGGCGACGCCGGGGAAGGGCCCGCCGTGGTCGCCGAGAAGATCCGTGAACTCGCGGACGCGGTGGTGGGGATCGTGCTGCTGCCGGAGGAGGGCGAGGGCGGGCTGAAGGTCGCGGCGGTGGCCGCCGATGAGCGGTCGGGGCTGCTCGGCGCCGTACTTCCGGCTCGCTCCCCGGCCGTGCCGAGGCTGCTGGCCGGGCAGCCGGTTGTCATCGAGGACCCGGCCGCCGACCCGCTGCTCGGCACCGGCGTCCCCGGGCGTTACGGGCCGAGCCTGATGGTCCCGCTGAGCAGTGGGGACCGGGTGGTCGGCGTGCTGGCCACCGCGCGCGAGCGCGGCGCCCGCCCGTTCACCGCCACCGAGCGCACGCTGGCCGCCCAGTTCGCGGCGCAGGCGGCGGTCGCGCTGGTGCTCGCCGGGGCGCAGCGCGACCGGGAGCGGCTCGCGGTCCTCGAGGAGCGCGACCGGATCGCCCGCGATCTCCACGACCTCGTCGTCCAGCGGCTCTTCGCGACCGGGATGCTGCTGGAGAGCGCGGAGCGCCAGTTGGACGCGCCGGAGGTGCGGGAGCGGATCGAGCGGGCCGTCGAGGAACTGGGCGCCACCATCCAGGAGGTGCGGACGGCGATCTACGCGCTGCAACAGACCCCGCCCGAGACGCCGCCCGGGCTGCGCGGCCGGGTGCTGCGGGAGGTCAGAGCGGCCGCCGTGCCGCTGGGCTTCCAGCCGTCCCTGACCTTCGTGGGACCGGTGGACTCCCGGGTTGGCACGGCGACCGGCGCCCATCTCGTCGCGGCGCTGCGCGAGGCGCTGTCCAACGCCTTTCGGCACGCGCGGGCGGAGCGGATCGAGGTGGTCGTGGACGCCACCGGGCGGCTTACGGATGGACGACCGTCGGTGCGGCTGACCGTCGCGGACGACGGGGTGGGCGTGCCCGCGGGCGGGCGGCGCAGCGGTCTGACGAACCTGGTGCGGCGGGCCGAGGCGCTGGGCGGCTCGAGCGGCGTCGGGCCCGGGCTCGGGGAGGGCGGGCGCGGTACGGCGGTGGTGTGGGAGGCGCCGTTGCCGAGCGAGGGCGCCTGACGGCGCCGTGCGTCTGGTGTCGCCGCAGCCCGAGGCCACTGTGTGCCTGACGGCGGGCTGCGTGCCTGCGGCTGCCGTGCGCGTGACGCCGTCCAGCGCCTGACGGCGGGCTGTGTGTCTGCGTCTGGCGCCGCGGTACGCCTGCGTCTGCCGTGCGTCTGACGCCTCGGTACGTCTGCCACTGCCGTACGCGTGACGGCGCTGTGTGCCTGACGGCGGGCTGCGTGCCTGCGTATGCCGTCGTGCGCCTGACGCCGCCGTACGCCTACGTCTGCCGCATGCGTGACGCGTCGCCGCCGGGCGAGGGTGATGCCCGGCGGGCCACTGTGTGCCCGACACGCCGCTGTGGGGCGCCGGTTGTCGCCCGCCCGGCGCAACGCCTCACCTACGCGGGCCAACTAGCGCGCCGTCGGAGTGCGGTGCGTGGTGGCCGACGGTGGGATGAGGCTCGCGGGCCGTTCGGACCTTCGTATCCCATCGCCCTCCGCGACAGATGTTGGCCCGACCGCGGGGAAGGAAGTCATGACGTGAACAGCCAGAGTCCCACTCCCAAGCGATCCCGGGCGCGCCGCCGGGTCCTCTTCGCCACCCTTGCTGCGGCGAGCCTCACCGGCCAGGTGCTGAGCATGTCCCCCGTCGCTCAGGCGGACGACACCCTGGGCGGCGGCCGTCCCAAGCCGCCCCGGCCGCCGTCCATCATCCACGGGGTCCAGGAGTTCACCGCGGACGGCACCTTCACGCCCCCCGCGGGCGTCACCTCGGTGCACATCCAGGCGTGGGGAGCGGGCGGTGGTGGCGGTGGCGGTGGTGGCGGCGCCAGCGCCACGCTGACCGGCCCCGGCGGCACCGGCGGTGGCGGCGGATCCGGCGGCTTCACGTGGTGTGTCATCCCGGTCACGCCGTTCGCCACCTACTCGGTGGACCTGGGTACCGCCGGCGGCGCCGGTGGTGCCGGTGGCGGTGGCCCCGTGGGCGGCAACCCGGGTGGGCACGGCGGCGCCGGCGGGCCGGGCACTGCGACGACGCTGACCTCCAGCAGCGGCGTCCAGCTCATCGCCGGTGGCGGCACGGGCGGCACGGGCGGTGCCGGCGGTACGGCCGCTCCGGGCATTCCGGGCACCGGCGGTACCGGCGGCACCGGCGCCTGCAACAGCCTCTCCGCGGTGAACCGCACCGGTGAGAACGGGGCGTCCGGTGCCGACGGCGGCGAGGGCGGCGACGCGGTCGAGGGCATCGTCGAGCTGCCCCCGACGAACACCAGCGCGGGCGGCGACGGCGGCATCGGCGGCCCCGGTGGCAACACCCCGGGCAGCGCGGGCACCCCCGGTACCCCCGGCGGCAACGGCTACCTGGTCTTCTTCTGGTAAACGCGGTTGGTAAACGCGGCTGGTAAACGCGGTCGTGCGAGCCGCCGCCCCCGACCCCACGGCCGGGGGGCGGTCGTGTGCGCTTCAGCCCGCCAGGATCCGCTCGACGATCCGCTCGATGACGGCGGCGACGCCGTCCTCGGTGTTGGCGCCCGTGCGGTGGGTGGTCGCGGCGAGCACCTCCGGATGGGCGTTGGCCATCGCGTAGGAGGTGCCCGCCCACATCAGCATCTCCAGGTCATTGGGCATGTCGCCGAACGCCACGACCTCCGCGGCGGAGATCCCGCGCTCGGCACAGCACCGGGCCAGCGTGCTGGCCTTGCTGACCCCGAGCCCGCTGACCTCCAGCAGGGCGGACGGACTGGAGCGGGTGAAGTCGCCGTAGTCTCCTGCCACCGAGCGGGCCAGTTGCAGGAAGGCGTCGGGCGCCAGCTCGGGGTGGTGGGCGAGCAGCTTGAGGACCGGCATGTCGGCGTGCGCGAATCCGTCGTGCAGCAGCTTCTCGGCGGGGGCGACGATCGCGCCCGGGTCGAGGTGGAACGGCGGGTACTGCGGCTCGTAGAAGATCCCGCCGCTGCGCTCGACCGCGAAGGACGTGCCGGGGGCCGCCCCGCGCAGCGCCTCGACGACGGCGAGGGCCTGGTCGGCGGCGAGCGGGCGGACCTCGATCGGCAGCCCGCCCCGGTGCAGATCGACCACGGCGGCGCCGTTGGCGCAGATCGCCAGGCCGTGGCCGTGCACATGGGCGCTGACGACGTCCATCCAACGGGCCGGGCGGCCGGTGACGAAGAACACCTCGATGCCCGCCCGCTCGGCCGCCGCGAGCGCTGCCACGGTGCGGTCGGAGACCGTCTTGTCGTTCTGCAGCAGGGTGCCGTCGAGGTCGGTGGCGATCAGCCGGGGCCGGGCCGGGGCGGGGCGGGAAGGCTCTGGGGCCGGGGTGTTCGGCCGCTCGGTCGCAGGGGTCACGGCAACCATCCTCCCGCATATGCCGCTCAGCGGTGCCGGGCTGTGCTCGTGTGGGTCCTTGGGCGCCGTCACGGGACGTCCCCAGGCGCCGTCCCGGGTGTCCCGCCCGTACGACGTTGATCTCGGTATGGCGTTGATCTCGGTACGGCGTTGATCTCGGGACGGCGCTGATATCGGTGTGGCGTTGTCACACCCACCGCTTAGGCTCGCCCCATGCGAGTGAGCACCGTGATCCTGCCCGTCTACCGCTGGTCCGAGCGCGGCCGGGAGATATGGCAGCGCGCCGAGGAGCTGGGTTTCCACGCGGCGTACACCTATGACCACCTGTCCTGGCGCAGCTTTCGCGACGGGCCCTGGTTCGGGGCGGTCCCCACGCTGACGGCGGCCGCGGCGGCGACCTCCCGGCTGCGGCTGGGCACCCTGGTCACCTCCCCGAACTTCCGGCATCCGGTGACGCTGGCCAAGGAGCTGATCACGCTGGACGACGTGTCCGGCGGGCGGATCACCCTCGGCATCGGCGCGGGCGGTTCCGGCTTCGACGCGACGGCGCTGCTGCGGGGCGCCGAGGAGCCGTGGTCGCCCCGCGAGCGGGCAGACCGCTTCGGTGAGTTCGTCGAGCTGCTCGACCGGCTGCTGACGCACGATGTGGTGACGCACGAGGGCACCCACTACAGCGCCCACGAGGTGCGCAACATCCCCGGCTGTGTGCAGCGGCCGAGGTTGCCGTTCGCGGTGGCCGCCACCGGTCCGCGCGGGCTGCGGCTCGCGGCGCGATACGGCCAGGGGTGGGTGACCACGGGCGACCCGAAGATCTCCGAGACCGGCACCCCGGCCGATTCGCTGGCCGCCATCGCCGGTCAGATCGAGCGGCTGGGCCAGGCGTGCGCGGAGGCCGGACGGGACACCGGCGAGCTCGACAAGATCATGCTCACCGGTTTCACCCCGGAGGCCACAGGGCCGCTGAGCTCGGTGGACGCCTTCGTGGACTTCGCGGGACGCCATGCCGAGCTGGGCATCGACGAGATCGTGCTGCACTGGCCGATCCCCGATTCGATCTTCGCGGCCGACCTCGCGACCTTCGAGAAGATCGCCACGGAGGGCGCGGCACAGCTCGCCGGGTAGCGGGCGGCACGGTCGCCGGACAGCAGGCGTGGCACGGACCACCGGATAACCGAATAAAGGCCGGGGCGCAGATCGCCCTATAAGCGGCAGAATCGGGTATAGAGCCTTTGGCGTCGCGTCACTGGGGAGGCATCCCATGCCGCATACCCGCTATGCCCCGGACCGGGGCCTGACCGCCCGCATGGTCACGACGATGTTCTTCATCGGGCTGCTCTATGTGGTCTTCATCGGTGTGCTGCTCGCCCTCTTCAAGGGCGCCTGGCTGCTGATCGTGATCATCGCGGGAGGGCTGTTCGTGGCGCAGTTCTGGTTCAGCGACCGGATCGCGGCGTTCAGCATGGGCGCCCGGGAGGTCACCCCGCAGCAGGCCCCCGAGCTGCACGGTGCGGTGGACCGGCTGTGCGCGCTCGCGGACATGCCCAAGCCCCGGGTGGCCATCGCCGACACCGATGTGCCGAACGCCTTCGCCACCGGGCGCAATCAGCGCAACGCGCTGGTGTGCGCCACCACGGGGCTGCTGCGGCGGCTGGAGCCGGAGGAGCTGGAGGGCGTCCTCGCCCATGAGCTGTCGCATGTGGCGCACCGCGATGTGGCGGTCATGACCATCGCGTCCTTCCTCGGCGTGCTGGCGGGCATCATGACCCGCGCGGCGCTGTGGAGCGGGCTCAGCCGGGGCAGCCGCAACAACAACGTGGGCATCGCGGTGCTGCTCATCCCCCTGATCAGCGCCGTGGTCTATGCGATCAGCTTTCTGCTGACCCGGCTGCTGTCCCGCTATCGCGAGCTGTCCGCCGACCGCGCCGGCGCGCTGCTGACCGGGCGGCCCTCGGCGCTCGCCGCCGCGCTGACCAAGGTGACGGGGCAGATGGCCCGGATCCCGACCCGGGATCTGCGCAAGGTCGAGCCGTTCAACGCCTTCTTCTTCGCGCCCGCGCTCTCTGGGGAGAGCGTCAGCCGGCTGTTCTCCTCGCATCCGACGCTGGAGCGGCGGCTCGATCAGCTCGCCCGCATCTCCGCCCAGCTCGGCCAGGCGGGAAGGGGCTGAGCGTGAGGATCTTGGACGCCATCCTGGGCCGCAGCAAGCCGGTGCGCCCCGACCTCGACCGGCTCTTCGGGCTCCCGGGGCCGCGGTCAGCCTGGAGGCGGGGGCGGGGTTCACCCCGACCGGGCGCGGCTCGGTCTGCTTCGCGAGCGTGGAGGGCGGCGCGTTCTCCCAGCTCCAGCGGGATGTGCGGGAGCTGCTGGACGCGGACACGGACCGGGGCGGGGTGCCCGTGGAGTTCAGCCAGGACGCGTACGGCTACACCTGGCTGCTGGCCCGGCAGCCGCCGGACGATGTGCCCGCCCTGGTGAACGATCTGCACGCGGTCAATTCGCTGCTCCAGGACGGCGGGTTCGGCCCTCAGCTGCTGTGCTCGCTGATCGGCTTCCAGGACCCGGCGGGGCGTTCGCTCGCGCTGGTCTATCTCTACAAGCGCGGCACCTTCTACCCCTTCGCGCCGCTGCCGGGTGCCGCGGAGAAGCGGGACAACGCACTGGAGCTCCAGATGCGGGCGTTGCTCGGGGACGATCTGCGGATCGAGGAGGACCTGAGCCGCTGGTTCCCGGTCTGGGGCGCACCGGGTCTCTAACGGCCCGGCTCCGCCCGGATGAAGCGGCTCAACTCGCTCCGGGTGAACCGGCCCAACTCGCCCCCGACGCAGCGGCCCAACTCCCCTCCCCGTGCAAAGGCGAATCCACGGACCGGACAGGCCCTCAGGCATAGGAATGGGCTCGCGGGGCACCTTCTACCTTCGACATCGCATGCCGGAAGGTGACCTGACGCCCGGGGGAGGGCCGAATGAACTACTTGCGCGGCTTCATCCCGTGGATCGCCCTCGCGGTCGTGTCGACACTCGGCTGGCAGTGGGGCGCCCTGGCCGGGCTGGTGCTGGGTGGCGCGATGCTGGTGCGGGCCCGTAAGGCGGGCATGGCGGCCGACGCCCTCATCCTGGAGTGCAGCACGGTGGCCTTCTTCACCGCGCTGACGATCTGGGCCTTCGCCCGGCCGGACAGTGGACTCAAGGACTACATCGGGGCGCTGGCGCTGAGCTGGCTGGCCGTCACCGCCTGGATGACGCTCGCGGTGGGGCGTCCCTTCACCACCGGTGTCGCCCGCCGCCAGGCACCGCCCGAGGTGTGGGACACCTATGTGTTCAAGCGGATCAATGTGGTGATCACCCGCGCCTGGTCGACCGCCTTCACCCTCTCCGCCGCGGCCATGGTCGTGGTGATCTCCGCCGGTCTGGGCATGGTGGCGGCGCTCGCGGTCCAGTTCGCCGGGTTCGTTCTTCCGGCCCTGTTCACCGCGTGGTACCCAGGATGGGCACGGTCGCGTCTCACACCGGCCGCACACCGGGCATAAGTCCCCGGAACACCTGTGGATACCCGGGGTAACCCCCGCCCGTCGGGGTCCTTCCCCTACGGGCGCGTCAGACCCGAGGACGAGGGGAATCCCACCGTCAGGAGTGACGCCGCTTGTGGCTCACACCACTACGGTCGAACACGTGACTGTGATCGCCACCGAAAGTCTGAGCAAGCGGTTCCCCCGCGTCACCGCGCTCGACCGGCTCTCCGTCGACATCGCACCAGGAGTAACTGGCCTGGTGGGTGCGAACGGCGCCGGTAAGTCCACGCTGATCAAGATCCTGCTCGGGTTGTCCCCCGCCAGCGAGGGCCGCGCTTCCGTGCTCGGTCTCGATGTGGCCAAGGACGGCAGCGCCATCCGCGAAAGCGTCGGCTATATGCCCGAGCACGACTGCCTGCCGCCCGATGTCTCGGCGACCGAGTTCGTCGTCCACATGGCGCGCATGTCCGGGCTGCCGCCCTCCGCCGCCCGTGAGCGCACGGCCGACACGCTGCGCCATGTCGGCCTGTACGAGGAGCGATATCGCCCCATGGGCGGCTACTCCACGGGCATGAAGCAGCGGGTCAAGCTGGCCCAGGCGCTGGTGCACGACCCCCGCCTGGTCCTGCTGGACGAGCCGACCAACGGCCTGGACCCGGTCGGCCGCGATGAGATGCTCGGCCTGATCCGCCGCGTCCACACCGACTTCGGCATCTCGGTCCTGGTCACCTCCCATCTGCTCGGCGAGCTCGAGCGCACCTGCGACCACGTCGTGGTCATCGACGGCGGCAAGCTGCTCCGCTCCAGCTCCACCAGTGACTTCACCCAGGCGACGGCCTCGCTCGCGGTCGAGGTGACCGACACCACCGACCACCCTGACGGCACCAAGGCGCTGCGCACCGCCCTCGACCGGGCCGGGCTCACCGTCCAGCCCGTCGGCCGCGAGGCCGACGGGACGCCCGGCTCCGACCATGTGCTGCTGGTCGACGTCGCGAGCGAGGAGACGTACGACACGGTCCGCGACACCATCGCCGACCTCGGCCTCGGCCTGGTCCGCATGGAGCAGCGCCGCCACCGCATCGCGGAGATCTTCCGGTCCGACGACGATGCGGACGCCCCGGACGCATCGGACGCGCCGGACGGCACGAAGAAGCCCGCAGGACCGGCCGGCGCAAGCGCACACGGGAACGGAGGTGCCGTCGATGCCGCCTGAGACCGTGACCCTGCAGCGTGCCGACGTCATTCACAACATCGGCTATCGCCACTACGACGGCCCGCGCCTCGGCCGCGCCTACGCCCGCCGCTCGCTCTTCTCCCAGAGCCTGCGCGGTGCCTACGGCCTCGGCCGCTCGGCGAAGTCCAAGGTGGCGCCGATGCTGCTGTTCGCCGTGATGTGCATGCCCGCCGCGATCATCGTCGCGGTGGCCATCGCCACCAAGGTGGACGAGCTCCCCGTCGAGTACACCCGTTACGCGATCATGCTGCAGGCCGTGATCGGCCTGTACACCGCCTCCCAGGCGCCGCAGTCCGTCTCCCGGGACCTCCGCTTCAAGACGGTCCCGCTCTACTTCTCGCGTCCCATCGAATCGATGGACTATGTGGTGGCCAAGTTCGCCGCCATGGCCTCGTCGCTGTTCATCCTCACCGGCGCGCCCCTGCTGATCCTCTACGTCGGGGCACTGCTCGCCAAGCTGGACTTCGCCGATCAGACGAAGGGCTTCGCACAAGGACTGATCTCCGTGGCTCTGCTCTCGCTTCTCTTCGCCGGCATCAGCCTGGTCGTCGCCGCGCTCACCCCACGCCGCGGCTTCGGCGTCGCCGCCGTCATCGCCCTGCTGACCATCTCCTACGGCGCGGTGTCCGCCGTCCAGGCCATCGCGTGGGACCAGGGCAGCACCGGCCCGGTGAGCTGGATCGGGCTGTTCTCGCCGATCACCATCATCGACGGGGTGCAGACGGCCTTCCTCGGTGCCACCTCTTCCTTCCCCGGCGGGGTCGGCCCCGGCACCGGAACCGGGCTCGTCTACGTCCTCGTTCTCCTCGGCCTGATCGCCGGCTCGTACGGGCTGCTGATGCGCCGCTACCGAAAGGTCGGCCTGTGACCACGATCGCCATCGACAACGTCTCCCGCTGGTTCGGGAACGTCGTGGCCGTCAACGACGTGACCATGAACATCGGCCCCGGTGTCACCGGGCTCCTCGGCCCCAACGGCGCCGGCAAGTCCACCCTCATCAACATGATGGGCGGCTTCCTGGCCCCCTCCACCGGGTCCGTGACCCTGGACGGCGCCCAGATCTGGCGCAATGAGCAGGCCTACCGCCACATCGGCATCGTCCCCGAGCGCGAGGCGATGTACGACTTCCTCACCGGTCGCGAGTTCGTGATCGCCAACGCCGAGCTGCACGGGCTGCCCGATCCGCGTGGTGCCGCCCGTAAGGCGCTCGACACCGTCGAGATGGACTACGCCGGCTCCCGGAAGATCGCCACGTACAGCAAGGGCATGCGCCAGCGCGTGAAGATGGCCTCCGCCCTGGTGCACGAGCCCTCGGTGCTCCTCCTGGACGAGCCGTTCAACGGCATGGACCCCCGGCAGCGGATGCAGCTCATGGATCTGCTGCGGCGGATGGGCGCGGAGGGCCGCACGGTGCTGTTCTCCTCGCACATCCTCGAGGAGGTCGAGCAGTTGGCGGCGCATATCGAGGTGATCGTCGCGGGCCGACACGCCGCCTCCGGCGACTTCCGCAAGATCCGCCGGCTGATGACGGACCGTCCGCACCGCTATCTCGTACGGTCCAGCGACGACCGCGCGCTCGCGGCCGCCCTGATCGCCGACCCGTCGACCACCGGTATCCAGGTCGACGCGAGCACCGGCGCCGACGGCGGACTCCACATCCAGGCGGTCGACTTCGCCCGCTTCACCGAACTGCTGCCCCGGGTCGCCCGTGACCAGCACATCCGGCTCCTCACGGTCTCGCCCTCCGACGAGTCCCTGGAAAGCGTCTTCTCCTACCTCGTCGCGGCCTGAAAGGAGCCCATAGCGATGTCCTCGCTCTACCACCCCACCGTCGCACGGCTCACCTACCGGGCCCTGCTCGGCCGCCGCCGGGCGCTGATCCTCTTCTCACTCCCGGGTCTGCTGCTGTTGATCTCGATCGCCGTACGGCTGCTCACCGGGGCCGACGACGAGACGGCCGACGCGATCCTCGGCGGCTTCGCGATGGCCACCATGGTCCCGCTGATCGGCGTGATCGCCGGTACGGGCGCGATCGGCCCGGAGATCGACGACGGCTCGGTCATCTATCTGCTGGCCAAGCCGGTGAAGCGGCCGACGATCATCTTCACCAAGCTGATCGTGGCGATCGGCGTCACGGTCGCCTTCTCCGCCATCCCCACCCTGCTCGCGGGCTTCCTGCTGAACGGCAACGCCAATCAGCTGGCCGTCGGCTACGCCGTCGCCGCCGCCGTGGCCTCGGTCGCCTACAGCGCGGTCTTCCTACTGCTGGGCACCGTGACCCGGCATGCGGTGATCGCGGGTCTTGTCTACGCCCTGGTGTGGGAGACGTTCTTCGGCAACCTGGTGGCCGGGGCCCGCAAGCTCAGTGTTCAGCAGTGGGCGCTGGCGCTCGGGCAGAAGGTGGCGGACGGCGATGTGATCACGTCGGACGTCGGCCTGGCGACCGGTGTCATCCTGCTGCTGGTCGTGACCGTGGCCGCGACCTGGTTCGCGGGCCGCAAGCTGCGCACGCTGACCCTCGCGGGGGAGGAGTGACCCCTGGCGTGACCCCGCGTGACCCCGCGTGACCCCGCGTGACCCCGCGTGACCCCGCGTGACCCGCGTGACCCGCGCGGGCCGCGCGATCCGCGTGAGGTGACGCCCGGCGCCCGGGGTTCGTGTACGCGTTACGGGCGCCAGGGGTTCGTACGCGCCTTACGGCGCCCAGGAGTTCGTGCCCGCCTTACGGCCGCCACCGCGCAGGGACGGCGGAGCGGCCGCCGGTTGTCTCCGCGGTGGCGGCGGTCGTCGTAACGGCCGCCGCCGCGGCGTGTCCGGGGGCCGCGTTGGAGTGGCCCAGGGCGGAGGCCACGGCCGCGGACGAACCGAGCAGGACGGTAGCGGCCACACAGGCCACGGTCCAGGGGGCTCGCAGCCGCCGCCATGGCCGCCGGGTGCCGCCTCCCGCCGTGGCCCGCGTGCCGTGGGTGGTCTTCGCCTCGGCCATGCCGCTCGTACCGCTCATCCAGCTCATGCCACTCATGGCGTCCTCCGGTCCTCGTCGATCGCGATGACACCGAGAGTGGCGGCGGGAGTTGTCGGCCGGCCCTCCGTGGCCTGAGGACCGGCTATGAAGGCGTGAGGTCGCTCAGGCTCGAGCCGTTCGGCCCCCGGGCCGCTCAGGACCGGATCTTGCGGTCGCGTCCCGCGCCGAGGCCCAGCGCCGCCAGTACCCCGCACACCGCCAGCATCAGCGTCAGCGGCAGCCCCCAGCCGCCGATGGTCTGGTGCACCACGCCGAGCGCCAGAGGGCCCACCGCGGCCAGCAGATAGCCCCAGGTCTGCGCCATTCCGGACAGCCGCGCCGAGGTGTGGGCGTCCCCGGTCCGCAGCACCATCATGGTCAGCGCGAGCCCCACGGCCCCGCCCTGTCCGACGCCGATCAGCGTCGCCCAGACCCACGCCCCGGCGACGGGAGCCACCAGCAGGCCCGCGATCCCGGCGCCCATCAGCGCCGCGACCGCGACGGCCAGCATCCGCTGGGAGCGCATCCGCCCGGCGAGGGTGGGCACCACGAACGAACCGACCATCTGCAGCATGGTGCTGAAGGCGAACACCAGCCCGGCCGTGTTCTTGCTCATGCCGTGGTCGGTGAAGATCGTCGGCAGCCATGCGATGCAGACGTACGCGATCGACGACTGCAACCCCATGAACAGCGTGACCTGCCAGGCCAGCGGGGAGCGGCTCAGCCTCGGCCCCGCCTCCGGTGTCGTCCTTACGGGCGTCGCCGCGGGCTCACCGTGGTGCGTTCCGCGCCGCGCGAGCACCGTCTGGGGTATCCAGACCAGCGCCGCGAACGCCGCCAGCAGCGACCAGGAGGCGAGCGACCCCTGCCAGCCGCCGAGCGCGTTCTCCAGGGGCACGGCGGAGGCGGCGGAGACCGTCGCCCCGCCGATCATCGAGGTGGTGTAGAGCGCGGTCATCCCGGCGGCCCGGTGCGGGAAGTCCCGCTTGACCAGGCCCGGCATCAGCACATTGAGGAACGCGATCCCGCTGCCGACGAGGGCGCCCCCGGCGAAGAGCGCCGTCACGGGCGGCGCCACGCGCAGCAGGATGCCGCCGATCAGCAGCGCCAGCGCGCTCAGCAGCACCGCCTCGGTGCCCCAGCGCCGGGCGAGCCGGGGCGCGAAGGGCGAGGCCAGGCCCATGAAGATCAACGGAATGGTCGTGACCAGGCTGCTCATGGTCGCGGACAGCCCGAAGTGGCCGCTGATCTCGCCGAGCAGCGGGGAGACCCCGGCGAGCGCGGCCCGCATGTTGAGCGACGCCAGCACGATGCCGATCAGGAGGAGGGCGGGGTGAGCCCGCAGGGTGCGCCGCGCGGCGGCCACCTCGGGGGTCGGCCGCAGATCCGTCTCGGCGTCCACGAGCAGGGGTTCGGCCTCGGGGCCGGGGGTGTGCGGGCGTGGCAAGAAGAGCTCCGTTCCGGTCGTGGTGGGGGTGGGGTGGTCCGGGTCGCGGTGAGGCCCGCCGAGAGAGGGCTCAGCCGGTGGCGAGCAGGGCTTCGATGGCGCGTTTCGGCGCCTCCAGCAGCGCCCGCGCCGCCGCCTCGGCGGCCGCCGGGTCGCCAGAGGCGATGGCGTCGACCAGGGCGCGGTGGTCGGCGGGGACGATGCTCGGCACCTCGCGGTCGCCGAGCGAGGCCACCAGCGAGTCGCGCACCGAGCTGCTGAACCAGCCGTAGGTCGCGCTCAGCGCGGCGTTGTGCGCGGCCTCCACCACGGCGGTGTGGAACTCCAGGTCATGGGCGGCGTGCAGCTCATGATGACTATCCGCAGGCGGCTCCCCGGCGTCCCCGAACGCCTCGAGCGACTCCAGCGCCGCCCGCATCCGCCGCAGATCGTCGGGGCTGTGCCGAAGCGCGGCCAGCCGCGCGCCCTCCGCCTCCAGCGCGATCCGCAGCTCCAGCACATCCCGGATCCCGGCGCGCCGTACGCCCCGCATGACCTCGGCGGGGTCGGTCGTGGAGACCACGAAGGTGCCCTCGCCCTGCCGGGACTGCAGCATCCCCGCGTGCACGAGGACGCGGACCGCCTCACGGACCGTGTTCCGGCCGACCTGGAGCTGTTCGGCGAGGGCATGCTCGGTGGGCACGCGGTCGCCGACCTCCCACTCACCCTCGGCAAGCTGCGCCCGCAGCTGCTCCACCACGGAGTCGACCAACGACTGCCGCCCAGCCGCCCGCAACGCCATCCGTCTCGGCTCCCTCACTCGATTCACCCGGTTGCCCAGTCATCCTACAACTCGCACAGGAGCGCGGGTGAGGGTGGGCCCGGCCCTGTGGATAACTCGAATCTGATCGGTCCACGTTGGACCGATCAAAAGCGTGCAGGTCAGAGCCTCGCGGGCGGTGCATCCCGGTGCTGACGGACGCCGACCTCACGCAGCGGAGGGGCGGGCGTCGTCGGGCGCCCGCCCCTTGTGGGCTCGCCGTCCTCCACGGCTCAGGCGTGGATCGGCTCCGCCGGGGATTGCTCCGGGGTCGGCTTCGGGGGTGCTCCGCCGGGGCCGCCGCGGACGACGGCGAGGACCAGTAGGCCCGCCGCCAGGGCCGCGATGCCGGAGATCAGGCAGATGCGGTCGAGTCCGGCCGCGAACGACTCGTGGACGAGTGTGCGCGCCGCGTCCGCGTGGGCCGGGGGCGCGGTGGCGATCACGGCGTCGGCGTGGCCGCCGCTGATGGCCTCGGCGGCCTGTCCGGCCGCCCGGGCCGGGACGGTCCCGCTGTCGTCGACCATGTCCCGCACCCGCGTCGCGAACACCGTGCCCAGAACGGCGATCCCCAGGGCGTAGCCCAGCTGCCGGAAGGTGTTCACCGCGCCGCTGGCCATGCCCGCCCGCTCCGGCGGGGCCGAGCCGAGGGCGGCCGAGACCAGCACCGGCATGGCCAGGCCGATCCCCAGACCGGCCAGCGCCAGGCCCGGGACGAAGGCCGTCCAGTCCGCGTCCGGGGTCACCATCGCCGCGTTGACCAGTGCGCCCGCGCCCACCAGCAGCAGTCCGCCGCCGAGCGACCGCCCGGGGGCGACCCGGTCCAGCAGCCGTCCGCCCGCCGCGCCGACGACCAGTGAGACTCCTGCCATCGGCGTCACCGCGAGCCCCGCCTGCACCGGGCTCATCCCCAGCACCGACTGCAGCCACAGCCCGGCGTAGGTGAGATACGGGAAGGCACCCGCCTGCAGCAGCAGGGCCGCGGCCATCAGCACCGCGAACGTCGGGCGGCGCAGTAGCCCCAGGTCCAGCAGCGGCTGCCGCTTTCCGCGCTCCACCGCGACGAAGCCGAGCAGCGCGATCGCGGCCGTCACCAGCGCGGCGACCGTGCCGGTGTCGGCCCAGCCCTCCTCACCGCCGCGCATCAGCCCATACGTCAGCGCCCCGGCGCACACCGTGAACGAGGCGGCGCCCGGCCAGTCGATCCGCACCCCCGGCGCGCCGCGCGACTCCTCGATGGAACGGACCGTGATCCACACCGCGATCGCCGTCAGCGGCAGATTGACCAGGAAGATCGCCCGCCAGTCGACGTACTCGGTGAGCACCCCGCCCAGCACCGGGCCGATCGCCGCGGCCGCCCCGCTCGTACCGCCCCACACTCCGAAGGCGATACCGCGGTCGCGTCCGGAGTATGTCGCCATCAGCAGCGGGGTGTTGGTGGCGAACATGGCCGCCGCCCCCACGCCCTGGACGGCGCGGGCCGCGATCAGCACCCCGGCGTCCGGTGCCAGACCGCAGACCAGGGAGGAGACCGCGAACACCGCGAGGCCGACGACATACAGCCGCCGCCGTCCGAAGAGGTCCGCCGCCGAACCGGCCACCATCAGCAGCGCGGCCAGCGCCAGCGCGTAGATGTCCATCACCCACTGGAGCGAGGTGAAGGACGCGTCCAGTCCCCGCGCCACCTGGGGCAGCGCGGTGTTCACAATCGTGACGTCTATCAACAGCATGAAATTGCCGAGCGTGATGGCGGCGAGCGGCCACCATGATCTGCGCATGACTGACTCCGGTATTCGGAACGTGCCGAGCAAGGGGACGCGAGGGCCGATCCCGATGACGGTCCGACAGTCCCCGCGGCTCTTACGGTCGTCCTGACCGGTCCGCTCCTCCAGCCGGCACCGCTCCGGTGGCGATATCCGACGTCCGCTAGCTTTATGCGGTGGAATCCGACGCGTACGACGACCTGGACCGGGCGCTGGTGCACGCCCTTCAGCTCGACGGCCGGGCCCCCTTCAGCCGGCTCGCCGAGGTGCTGGGCGTCTCCGACCAGACCGTGGCCCGCCGCTACACCCGGTTGCGGACGACGGGAGCGATCCGGGTGCTGGGGCTCACCGACCCGGCGGCGGTCGGCGATGTGGTCTGGCTGGTGCGGGTGCGGTGCCTGCCGGACGCCGCGCTGCCGGTGGCCGAGGCGATGGCCCGGCGGACCGACACCTCCTGGGTGCATGTGCTCTCCGACGGCACCGAGGTCGCCGCGTCGACACGGGCGGCGTCCGGCCTGGACAGCGATGCCCTGCTGCTGCGCAAACTCCCGCAGACGCCACGAGTGGTGGGGGTGAGCGCACACTGCGTGCTGCATGAGTTCTACGGCGGCGAGCAGGGCCTGGTCAACAAGACCGACGCACTGACGGCCGAGCAGGTCGGGCGGCTGCGCCCGCCCGCCGCGGACCGGTCGAAGCGGCCGCGCGGACCGGTGGGCGCCGAGGACCGCAAGCTGCTGGACGTCCTCGCACGGGACGGCCGGGCGCCGCTGGCCGAACTGGTCGCCGCCACCGGCTGGTCACAGTCGACGGTGCGCCGCCGGCTGGCCGATCTGCGCGCCGACGGCACCCTGTACTTCGACGTCGACTACACCCACCGGATGTTCCATCAGGGCGTCACCACCACGATGTGGCTGTCCGTAAGGCCGTCGGATCTCGCCGCCACCGGGCAGACGCTCGCGGACCACCCCGAGGTGGCGTTCGCATGTGCGACCACCGGGACGAAGAATCTGATGGCGACCGTGGTCTGCGCCGATGTCCCGGCCCTCTACACCTATCTGACGACCCGCATCGCCGAACTGCCCTCCGTCCTGGACATGGAGACCTCCCCGATCCTCCGACGGGTCAAGGGTCCGGGGCCGCTGCTCACCCCTCCCTCCCGGGTGGCCCGGCGCTCCTCCTGAACGACCCGTGCAGCGGCGGTAGTTGGAGGAAAGTCCGAAACTCTGCCGGTCGCACTCTGTTCATCTCTACGTCGGTGTAGATCTTGACGGTTGTCAGGGACCTGCTCAACTCTTGGCGTGCGCTGGATCACACCGCGCCGCCCCCTGCGCCACAAGCCTTTGAGGGGGCGTCAGAAGTGAAAAAACGGGAGGAACCCGAATGCGTCGCCTCGTCACGAGTCTCGCGGCCACCGCTGTCACCGCGGCCACCGCCATCGCCCTGGCCGCACCCGCCCAGGCCGCCCCGCGGACAAGCCGCAGGTTCTCGCCAGCTGGACGCAGACCAGCGCCAGCAGCTACAACACCTGGGTCGCGGCGCGGAGCAACCAGGGTGCCTGGGCCGCCTACGGGTTCGACTGGTCCACCGACTACTGCAGCAGCTCCCCCGACAACCCCTTCGGCTTCCCCTTCCAGACCGCCTGCGCCCGGCATGACTTCGGCTACCGCAACTACAAGGCGATGGGCACCTTCGACGCCAACAAACCGCGCATCGACAGCGCCTTCTACGAGGACCTCAAGCGGGTGTGCAGCGCCTACAGCGGTGCCACCAAGACGTCGTGCGACGGCACGGCGTGGACCTACTACCAGGCGGTCAAGGTCTTCGGCTGACCCGTCCTGGACCGGGCCCCCTCGGCGGCGGCCGAGGGGGCCCCGGTTCACCGGCGTGCTGCCGTCATCGGCGTGCTGCCGTCATCGGCGTGCCGCGGGAAAGAGCCGCTCCAGCACCACGGCGATGCCGTCCTCCGTGTTGGACGCGGTGATCTCGTCGGCGACGGCCTTCAGATCCCGGTGCGCGTTCGCCATCGCGACCCCGTGCTTCGCCCAGCCGAGCATCGGGATGTCATTGGGCATATCGCCGAACGCGATCGCGTCGCCGGCGGCCATCCCCAACCGACGCGCGGCCATCGAAAGGCCCGTGGCCTTCGTCAGTCCCAGCGGCAGCAGCTCCACCAGTCCGGTACCGGCCATCGTCACCCCGACCAGGCCCCCGGCGGCCGTCCGGGCGGCGTCCGCCAGCGCGTCGTCGTCCAACTCGGGGTGCTGGATGTAGAGCTTGCTGATGGGCTGCGACCACAGCTCGGCCGGGTCCGTGAACGGCACCAGGGGCATCCCCTCGTGGTCCATCCGGTATCCCTCGCCGAACAGCACCTCGCCGTCCAGCCCGTCGCGGGCCGCGGCCAGCGACAGCGGGCCGATCTCCGCCTCGATCTTCTCCAGCGCCAGCAGGGCCACCTGGCGGTCCAGTGTGACGGAGGTCACCAGCCGGTGCTCGCCCGCGTGGTAGAGCTGGGCGCCCTGACCGCACACCGCGAGCCCCTGGTAGCCGAGGTCGTCGAGTATGTGCCGGGCCACCGGGACGGTCCGCCCGGTGACCACGATGTGCGCGGCGCCCGCCGCGGTGGCCGCGGCGAGCGCGTCACGGGTCCGCGCCGAGACCGTGTGGTCGGGGCGGAGCAGCGTGCCGTCGAGATCGGTCGCGACCAGTCGATAGGGGAGCTCGTCCGTCGGTCCGGCGAGCTGCGCGTCCGTCGGTCCGGCGTTCGTCACCGTGCGACCGGTTCCAGGACCTCGCGTCCGCCCAGGAACGGCCGCAGCGCTTCGGGCACCCGCACCGAGCCGTCGGCCTGCTGGTGGTTCTCGAGGATCGCGACGATGGTCCGGGTGACCGCGCACAGCGTGCCGTTGAGCGTGGCCAGCGGACGGACCTTCTTGCCCTCGCGCATCCGGATCGACAGCCGCCGCGACTGGAACTCGGTGGTGTTGGAGGTCGAGGTCAGCTCGCGGTACTTGCCCTGCGTCGGGATCCACGCCTCGCAGTCGAACTTCCGCGTCGCCGACGAGCCCAGGTCACCCGAGGCCAGGTCGACCACCCGGAACGGCAGCTCGAGGGAGGTCAGCCACTGCTTCTCCCAGTCCAGCAGCCGCTGGTGCTCGGCCTCGGCGTCCTCCGGGGTCGTGTAGACGTACATCTCGACCTTGTCGAACTGGTGCACCCGGAAGATCCCCGGGTGTCCTTGCCGTACGACCCGGCCTCACGGCGGAAGCAGGAGGAGAACCCGGCGTAGCGCCGCGGCAGTTGGTCCGCCTCCAGGATCTCGTCCATGTGGTACGCGGCCAGCGGGACCTCGGAGGTGCCGACCAGGTAGAGGTCGTCCTTGTCGAGGTGGTAGACGTCCTCGGCGGCCTGGCCGAGGAAGCCGGTGCCCTCCATGGCCTTCGGCTTGACCAGCGCCGGGGTGAGCACCGGGGTGAAGCCCGCCGCGGTGGCCTGTGCCATCGCCGCGTTCACCAGTGCGAACTCCAGCAGGGCGCCGATGCCCGTCAGGTAGTAGAAGCGGGAGCCGGAGACCTTGGCGCCGCGCTCGGTGTCGATCGCGCCGAGCAGCTCGCCGAGCTCCAGATGATCCTTGGGCGCGAAGCCCTCGGCATCGAAGTCGCGCGGGGTGCCGATCGTCTCCAGGACGGTGAAGTCGTCCTCACCGCCGACCGGGACCGCGGGGTGGACGAGATTGCCCAGCTGGAGCAGGAGCTGCTGGGTCTCCTCCGCGGCCGCGTCCTGCTCGGCGTCGGCCGCCTTGACGGCGGCGGACAGCTCGCCCGCCTTCTTCAGCAGCTCGGCTTTCTCGTCACCGGAGGCCTTGGGGATGAGCTTGCCGAGCGCCTTCTGTTCGGCGCGCAGCTCGTCGAAGCGGACACTGGAGGACCTGCGCCGCTCGTCGGCGGTCAGGAGGGCGTCGACGATGCCGACGTCCTCTCCACGGGCGCGCTGGGAGGCGCGCACACGATCGGGGTCCTCACGGAGCAGGCGAAGGTCAATCACCCCACCAGGTTACCGGTGTGACCTCGGCTGCTCGACGCGATATTCCTTTGCGTCCCGTTTTGCCCTCTTTTGGGGCTGTGGGTAAACCGGGGAATTCCTGTGACGGCCGTCGTCAAGGAATGCCTGCGCATTCCCCGAAAAGGGGCAAAGAGGCGGCGTCGAGTCGACCTTCTTCCCTTGTGCGCAGGGTGAGTTGAGGCCCGGTTGTCCACAGGGGCGAGGGGGGTCCCCGGAGTTATCCACAGGCTGTGTGTGAGATCTGTGGATGTCGCGGTGATCGCTCGCCCCCCCAAGTGCTCGGCGATGGATTCCCCTATCAAACAGCGTTCACACACTCCACAAGAGAGGAATCCCTCACTCCAAAGAGTTGGTCGAGGGAATTGGAGTGACAAGTGAGTGATGTTCGACGATGGGAGTGGATGTGGTGAATGTGGTGGTATGGCCGTCTCGCCGGATTGATGATGTCGACTTATCCCCAGCGCGCCGCATCAGCCTGTGGATAACTTTTCCGCAGCGATTCCGACGATCCCCAGCAGCCGGGCGGCGCTCAGCCCCGCGAACCCGGCTCCAGCCGCCCGGCCACCTGCCACCGGAGTGCCCCGGCGCACGCTCGCTACGGGGCGGGCCGCTACCCGTGGCTCGGCTCAGGCCCGGCCGTCCTGGCAGCGGGCCAGCCACTCCGCCGCCTCCGTGAACGCCTCGTCCGAGGTGCCGTGCCGCAGCTCCGCCAGGTCCTCCGCCGTCACACCCGCCCGGGGATACGAGCCCAGGAACCGCACCTTCGGGCAGATCCGCTTCAGCCCCATCAGGGCCGAGCCCACCCGCCGGTCGGTGATGTGCCCCTCACAGTCCACCGAGAAGCAGTAGCGGCCGATGCCCTCGCCGGTCGGGCGCGATTCGATCCGCATCAGGTTGACCCCGCGCGCGGAGAACTCCTGCAGCAGCTCCAGCAGCGCGCCCGGGTGGTCGTCCCCGAGCCAGATCACCACGGACGTCTTGTCCGCGCCCGTCCGGGCGGCGGGCCGGGCGGGGCGGCCTGCCAGGACGAAGCGGGTCATCGCGTTCTGCGCGTCGTGGATGTCGGTGACCAGCGGCTCCAGACCGTACTTGGACGCCGCGAACTCGCCCGCGAACGCCGCGTCGTACCGCCCCTCCTGCACCAGCCGCGCGCCGTCCGCGTTCGAGGCGGCCGATTCCCACAGGGCGTCCGGGAGGTTCGCCGCCAGCCAGTTGCGGACCTGGGGCTGGGCGACCGGATGTCCGGTCACCGTCTTGATGTCCGCGAGCGCGGTGCCCGGCCGCACCAGCAGGGCGAAGCTGATCGACAGCAGCACCTCGCGGTAGATCATCAGCGGTTCGCCGGTGGCCAGCTCGTCGAGGGTCGCGGTGACGCCGCCCTCGACCGAGTTCTCGATGGGGACCAGCGCGGCCGCCGCGGCACCGGAGCGCACCGCGTCGAGCGCCACCGGCACCGAGACCATCGGCACCAGCTCCCGGGTGGCGGCCTCCGGCATGGACCGCAGGGCGGCCTCGGTGAAGGTGCCCTCGGGGCCGAGGTAGGCATAGCGGCTGGCCGACATCACGGTCGCTCCCTGTGATCAGACGAGACCGCCACGATACTCGCGTCCCCGAACTCGGCGGACTCGCCGGTCACCTCTTGGACGCGGGCGACCGGGGGCGGCTCGTCCCCGTCTCCTATCCCTCCAAGAGTGCCTGACCCACGTACTCTCCCGGGGCGCAGCCCGGGGGCACCGCGAACAGCGCGCTGGCCTCGTGCCGCAGGAACCGCGACAGATCGTCGCCCAGGTCCAGCTTCCGCTGCACCGGGACGAACCCCTTCATCGGATCCGCCTGCCAGGCGATGAAGAGCAGCCCGGCGTCCGGCGCCCCGTCGTCGCGGAAGCCGTCGTGGTACGAGAAGGGCCTGCGCAGCATGGCGGCGCCCTGGTTGGACGCGGGCGCCGCGACCCGCACATGGGCGGCGCCCGCGATGGCCAGCGCACCGTCCGCGTTGACCTTGTCGAGCCGGACCGGGGTGGTCTCCGTGCCGCCGGACAGCGGGGCGCCGTCGGACTTGCGGCGGCCGACCACCTTCTCCTGCCGCTCCAGGGAGAGGTGGTCCCAGGTGTCCAGCAGCATCCGGATGCGCCGGACGACCGCGTAGGAACCGCCCGCCATCCACGCGGGCTCGCCCTTCTCCGGTACGAAGATCCGCCGTTCGAAGTCGTCGTCGGCCGGCTTGGGATTGTTGGTGCCGTCGATCTGTCCCATGAGGTTGCGGGTGGTCATGGGGCGGTCGGTGGCGCCGGGGGTGCGGTTGAAGCCGTTCATCTGCCAGCGCAGCCGGGCCGTGCCCGCGGCCTCGCGCTGCAGCGCGCGCAGCGCGTGGAAGCCGACCAGCGCGTCATCGGCGCCGATCTGGATCCACAGATCGCCGTTGCTGCGCTTGGGGTCGAGCTCGTCCGAGACGAAGTCGGGAAGCGGAGCGAGCGCCTTTGGCAGCTGGTCGTCGAGTCCCGCCTTGCCGAAGAAGGTCCGCCCGAAGCCGAAGGTGACCGTAAGAGACGAGGGACCGGCGTCGAGCGCGATCCCCGTGTCGTCCGGTGGGGCCTCGCCCGCCATCAGCTCCTGGGCCGTTCGCGACCAGCGGCGCAGCAGTGCGGCGGCCGCCTTACGGTTCGCACCGGGCGCCAGGTCGAAGGCGAGCAGATGGCCATGGGCCTGGAGAGGGGTGGTGATGCCCGCCTGGCGCCTGCCGTGGAAGGGCACGGCGGTCGCGCCCAGGGAGCTGAGGGGTTCGGGTGCCTCCCGCGTCGCCTCGGACGCGTAGGCTCCGGCGGCTCCGCCGGCGACCAGTCCGGCCGCGCCGGCGGCACCCGCCGAGCCCAGCAGACGCCGCCGGGAGATGCCGGACGAGGGTGCTTGCTCTGTCGTCATTGAGCGACTTTCACGTTCCTGGTCTCCGTCACCTGGTCGATGTCGGAGGTTCGTACGGTCAGGGAGAGCTGCCAGGTGCCGGCCATGGGGAGCTGGACCGTCTTGGCGCTCCAGTGCCCGGTCGAGAGGCGCTCGAGCGGGATGCGCAGCGGCCCGATCCCCTTCGACTTGAGCGTCAGCGACAGCTTGACCTCGGGGACGTCCACGGGACGGTCCGCCAGGTCGGTGGTGAAGACATGCAGCGCGTTGTCACCCGGCAGAGCGGGTTCGATCATGACAACGGCCTTGCCGCGTCCGCTCTTGGGGCCCGTGTTATAGGGGACGAGGACGCTCACCGGGTCGACGTTCAGCCGGCCGCCGGGCTTCGTGGCCGGGGCGCTCGCCTGCTCGGTCTCGGCCCGGCCGGGCTGGGTGCCGCTCAGCACGGTGGCCACCGCCAGCAGCACGACGGCCACGATGGTCTCGGCGATCACCGACCGGCGCAGACCGCTGCGCTCGCGGTCGGCGTCGCGCTCCCGCAGCGTGGCGGTCTTGTCCTTGGCGGCCCGCTGACGGGCGAGCTGGGCGGCGCGTTCGGGATCGTCGTCGGCCGCGTCGGTATCGGCGCCGTCACCGGGCCCGCCTCCGGACTCGGTCTCGGCATCGGCAGGGGTGTCGACCGCCGCGGCGGCCGCGCCGGTACGGACCGGCCGCGCGGCCTTCACCGCTGCCTTGGCCTCAGTCTTGGTCCCGGCCTCCGCCTCCGAAGCCGCCGAAGCCGCCTCCGACCCGCTCTCCGCCTCGGCCTCCGTCTCCTCCGCCGTGGCATCCGTAAGGCGGCCGGTCCAGCGTCGCGAGATGGCCGCGATGGCCAGGAGCACCGCCACCAGACCCACCTTGACCAGCAGCCATCGCCCGTACTCGGTGTCGGTCAGCGCGCCCCAGGAGCCCACCTGCCGCCACGACTGGTACAGCCCGGTGACCACCAGGGCGACGACCGAGCCGAAGGCGAGCCGCGAGAAGCGGCGCACGGCCGCCCGCCCGATCGGCTCACCCGCCCGGAGCGTCACCGCGAGCGAGGCCAGACCGCCCAGCCACACCCCGACCGCGATCAGATGGATCATGTCCACCGGCATGGCGAGCTGCCGCTGGAGGCCGACCGAGGCGTGCTCGGCCATCGCCCAGGTCGCGGAGAGGCCCACCGCCATCACCGTGCCGCCGAAGCCCAGCCCGAAGGCGAGGTCCTGGCGGCGCCGCGCGTCCGCCTCCCGCTCCCCGGTGCGACGGGTGTACGAGCCGAAGAGGACGGCCAGGAAGACCGCCGCCGCGCCGAGCAGCAGCAGCCGGGACAGCAGCGCCGCGCCCGGCTTGGTGGACAGCACATCGCCCAGCCTGCCGAGGTCGAGAATCCCGCCGATCCCCTCGCCGTCGGTGTACGGCCCGCGCAGCAGCAACAGCAGCAGGCTGGCCGTGAAGACCGTCACCCAGCCGCCCACGGCGATCTTCCGCACCGGGCGGGAGGACCGGCAGAACCCGGCGAACACACTGCCGCCGACCAGGGCCGCGAAACCGCCGTAGGCGGCGTACCGGCCGATTCCGTAGAGCGTGCTCACGGTGCTGTCGGACGCCTGGCCCGTGGGTACCTTCGCCGTGGTCTTGGACGGGGCGCCGATGGAGAAGGTGAACGCGCCGCTCACCGGGTGGCTGTCCTCCGAGACCGCCTTCCACGCCACCGTGTAGGTGCCGTCCGGAAGCCCGGAGTGCAGCCCGGCGGCGGCGGTCGACGACTTGCCGCCGACATGGGCGGTCTTCCCGGTGTCCACGCGCTTGCCCTTGGGGTCGAGCACGCGCACCGAGTCGCCGGAGAGCAGCACGCCCTCCGAGAAGTTCAGCGTGACCTCCCTGGGCGCGGTCTTCACCACCGAGCCGTCGGCGGGGTCGGTCGAGGTGAGCGCGGCATGCGCGGACGCGGAGCTCGCGCCCACACTCAGCGCGCACAGCAGCGCGGCGAGCAGGGTGCCGCAGATCGCCATCAGCCGCCGGGCGGTCGCGGTGGTCCGGGTGGGGGTCGCGGTGGGCCCGGCGGGGCCAGGGAGGTCAGCGAGGGCATCGGGTGTCAGTCCTTGGGGCGGTACGTCGTCGGCTCGACCGGGACTTTGATCTCGATGGGGGCGGATGTGGCGAAGTGCAGGGTGAAGCTGACCTTCTCACCGACCTTCGGCCGGTGGGAGAGGTTTGTCAGCATCAGATGATCTCCGCCGGTGGACAGCTCGACCCGGTCGTTGGCCGGGACATCGAGCGAGCTCACCTGTTTCATCCGGGTGCCCTTGGTGGTGTGCAGGGTGACCTCGGAGGCGAGCGGGGTGGTGACGGACGTCAGCTCGTCGGCGCCGCCACCGGCGTTCCGTACGGTCAGATAGCCCGCCGCCATGTCGGTCATGGGCGGCTGGGAGACATAGGCGCCGGTCACGGACAGCTTGGGGTCGCCCCCGCCCTTCCGGCCGCCGTCGCCCGAGCAGGCGGCGAGCCCGGCGGACAGACCGAGCGCGAGGACGGCGGCGGCCGCCTTACGGAGGCCGGGAATGCCAGGGGCTGCCGCCGTCACGGGTTCCGTCCCTCGATGATCTTCGGCAGATCCTTGGCGTAACGATCCGCCGTGGCGTTCGTCGTGTAGATCCAGTGACCCTTGTCGTCCTTGGGCGAGAAGCCGACCACCTCGGCGCCGTGGCTGACGGTGATGCTGCCGTCCTTCTCCTTCTTCGGCTTCTCGATGAAGATGCCCAGCGGCCGCGCGGCGGCCTCGATGGTGTTGAAGTCGCCGGTCAGGCCGACGAAGTCGGTGCCGCCCTGGGCGTCCAGCCAAGAACGCATCCGCTTGGGGGTGTCCCGGGCCGGGTCGGTGCTGACGAAGACGACCCGCAGCTTCTCCCGCTCGGCCTTGGGGAGCTTCTTCACGGCGAGGCCGACGTTGCTCATGGTCAGCGGGCAGACGTCCGGGCAGTGGGTGTAGCCGAAGAAGAGCAGGGTGGGCCGGCCCTTGGTCTCCTTGAGCAGGTCGTACTTCTTGCCGTCGGTGTCGGTGAGGGCGAGGTCCGGCTTGGCCTTCGCCTGGTCGAGGACGATGGCCTGCCCCGACTTCTGGCCGCCCTTGACCTCGGCGGCGGCCGCGTTGTCGCCCTTGCCGCCGCTGTCCGAGCCGCCGCAGGCGCTGAGGGTGAGAGCGGCGGTGGCGACGATGGCGGGGGCCAGGATTTTGGTGCGCATGGAGCTGTTCTCCAAAGAGAGAAGTGGTTCGGTGGCGCGCGGGGGCGGCGGACACGGGGTCCGCCGCCCGCGCCGGGATCACACGGTCGGTTCACGACCGGCGGTCACCGGCGGTACCCGCGTACGGTCGGGTGGTCGGCGGTCAGGCGGAGCGGCGGCGGCTGACAACCACGCCGTAGGCGACACCGGCGGCGCCGATGACGATGCCCACGATGCCCAGCACCCGGGCCGTGGTGTCGCTGCTGTCCTTGTCGTCGGAGGAGTCGGCCGAGGCGGCCTTCTCGGCGCCGGCTTTCTCGGCGCCGCCGTCCTTGCCCTGTCCGGAGGCCGCGGCGGCGTCATGGCCGTCCGAGCCCTCGGCCGGGGCGACCAGCTTGAGCACCGGCGCCGGGTTCTCCGGTTCGGCGGCGCCCTCCTTGGGCTCCTCGATCCAGCGCACGACCTCCTTGTCGTCGTACGTCTGGAGCGCCTTGAAGGCGAGCTGGTCGGCGTCGTCGGGCAGCTGGCCGACCGACAGCGGGAACTGCTGGAACATCCCCGGCTCGATCTTGCCGCCGGACCAGGTGACCTTGGTGACCGCCTCGCTGATCTTCTCGCCGTGCATCTCCATGGGCTTGGGGAGCTTGGACTTGGTGACCTTGACGTCCCAGCCGGGCACCGGCTGGGGCATCACCGAGGCGAGCGGATGGTCGGCGGGCAGGGTCACCTCGAGCTTGACGGTGGAGGCGTCGTCGCGCTCGTTCGGCACCTTGAAGTTGATGGTGCTGTAGCCGCCCTTCTCGGCCTCGCCGGGCTGCACGCTGACGTGCGCGAAGGCGGGGCCCGCGGTGAGCAGCACCAGGCCGCCCGCGGTGAGGGCTCCGATGACCGGCAGACGGCGGAGACGCATGGCGTTCATGTCAACACTCCAGGGACAGGAATGATCAGGTGGGCGCGCGTGCGGCGACGTCGCGGCCACCCTCCGGTCCCGCTGGAGGAGTGTCGCGTCGGTCAGGCCGCGAGGTCGCAGGCCGGCGGTCCTCGCCTGATCACGCTGTGCTGGAGGGCGAGGGCCGTCGTCCCGCCCTCGTCCCGGTCGGCCGTGCGGGGACGGCACGGCCCGCCGTAAGGCGCCCCCGAAGGGGTCAGGAGCACCCGTACGAGCTTCAGGGCGGCGCGCAGCGCCCGTACGAGCGCGGCCTCCGCGACCCCGCGCGCCCCGTCCACCGACAGCCGCACCGCCCGCCATACGGCCATCTCGCCCCGGCGCAGCAGCCAGCCGATGGCGAGCGCGGCGAGCAGATGGCCCAGGGTCATGGGCAGCGACGGCAGCAGGCCGGCCATCCCGGCCGCCTGCTCCGCCGGGGCGGCGGACGACGGCATGGTGTGCGGGCTGTGCGCGGCGGACGGGTCGATGCCCGCGTGCGCGACGATCCGATGGGCCGTGGCGGCGTCGAGCCGTCCGGGGCCCGACGTGCACAGCAGCCTGGCTGCCAGGCCGATGACGTGGCCCTGGGCGGCGTCGGCCCGCTGGGCTGCCTCCTCGGCGGCCGTCGCCCGGTGCTGCCCGAGCGCGAAGAGGGCGTGCAGCGCGAGCTGCCCGATGGCCAGCAGGGCCGCTATCCCGGGCAGCGACCGCTCCCGCCCGGCCAGCGTCAGGGCCACCGTGAACATCGCCGCGCAGCCCACGCCCACCGTCCACAGCGGCACGGTCGCGCAGGAGGCCAGCACGTGCCCCGCCGCGGACAGCACGACGCAGACCGCGGTGAAGACCGCGGCCCGCAGCATTCGCAGATCGGCGCCGGCACGGGCGACAGGGGAAGCCATGGCGGCGACATCATCCCACTGGGAGGGCGCGTTCCCTACGGCGGGTGGGGCGTACCGGCGCACACCAGGACAGGCCCATACACCGGTTCGCGCATCGAGCGCGTCCGCCGAATGAGCGGAGTCACGTTGATAAGACGCTTACGGACCATGGACCCAGGCAATACGTAACGGTATGTCGAGCCGCGGCCGGGAGGCTGGAGCATGAGCATCTGGTGGTCACTCCATTTGCCCCGCGAGGCGGCGAGCGTTCCGCTCGCACGACGACTGCTCCTCGGCACCATGGAGACGGCCGGAGTCGATCCGGAGATCTCCTACGATCTGTCGGTCGCCCTCTCCGAGGCGTGTGCGAACGCGGTGGAGCACGGAGGTCGCGACGGCACGGGCGGGGATTACCGAGTCACGGCCTATATCGACGGCGACACCTGCCGTATCGAGGTCACCGACTCCGGCCCCGGCTTCGCCGGACGCGGCACCGTCCGCCGCGAGGGCCGCACTCGGAACGAGCGGCGTCCGGCGGGCGCGCCGAGACCACAGCAGCCGCGCAGTCCGGCTCCGCCACAGGCGGAGCACGGGCGGGGGCTTTTTCTCATCGAGGCTCTCACCGACCATGTCCGCTACCGGGACCGTCCGGGGCGTGGCGGGGTGGTGGTGAGCTTCGACAAGATCCTCAAGTGGCGTGAAGGGGCGCTGCTGAGGGCGTCGTAACCGTGTCGTAGCCCTTCAAGGAACTCAGGACGTCAGGTGGCCGTCCGGTCGGTCTGGTCGGTTTGTTCGGTCGCCTCGGTCGCCTCGGTCGCCTCGGTCGCCTCGGTCGCCTCGGGCGGCAGGGCACGGCACAGCGCGTCCAGCGCTCCCGCGAAGGAGTGCTCGGGCGGGGTCGCGTAGCCCACCACGAGCCCGTCGGGGTGGGGTGTGGTGGCGTCCGGGTGGCGGTAGCCGCCGAGGCCGTCGAGCGCCAGCCCCTGCCAGGCGGCGGCGCGCAGGGCGGACCGCTCGGTGCCGGGCGGTAGCTCCAGCACCGCGTGCAGACCGGCCGCGATCCCCGAGACGCGGACATGGGGCGCGCGTTCGGCGAGGGTGGCGACGAGCTGATCGCGCCGACGGCGGTAGTGCTGGCGCATACGGCGCACATGGCCGTCGTATCCGCCCGATTCGATGAAGTCCGCGAGGGTCAGCTGGTCGACGACGCCGGTCCAGCCCTCGCGCTCCCCCTTGGCGGCCAGCACGCGGTCGACCAGCTGGTCCGGCAGGACCATCCAGCCCAGCCGCAGGGCCGGGGAGAGGCTCTTGCTGACCGAGCCGAGGTAGAGCACCCGGTCGGGGTCGAGGCCCTGGACGGCGCCCACCGGACGGCGGTCGTAGCGGAACTCCCCGTCGTAGTCGTCCTCCAGGACCAGACCGCCGCTCTCCCGCGCCCAGGCGACGGCCGCGGCCCGCCGCTCGGGGTGCAGCGGACCGCCGGTGGGGAACTGGTGGGCGGGGGTGAGCAGGGCCGCCCGTAGGCCGTCGAGGGCGGTCAGTCCATCCGTAAGGGCGCCATCGGCGTCCAGCGGAAGGGGGATCGTGCGGATCCCGGCGGAGCTCAGCAGCGAGCGGTGGAAGGCCAGGCCGTAGGACTCGACGGCCATCCGGGGACGCAGCAGCCGGGTGCCGCTCAGCAGCTGCAGGGCGTGCGCGAAGCCCGAGCAGACGACGATCCGTCCGGGGTCGGTACGGACGCCGCGGGCGCGGGCGAGGTAGTCGGCCAGGGCGCGGCGCAGCTCCGGGCGGCCGCGCGGATCACCGGGGCCGAACGCCTCATGCGGCGCGGCGGTCAGCGCGCGGCGGGCCGAGGCGAGCCAGGCGGTGCGGGGGAAGGCGGCGGCGTCCGGCTGGCCCTGCAGCAGGTTGTGCACCGGTCGCGGGGCGGGCCGGCGCGCGCGAGGGCCGCCGCTCGCCCCGGCCGACCGCCCGCCGGGCCCCCGGCCGGGCGTGCGCCGCCGGGGCGGGGGCGGTGCGGGGCGGGGCGCCACCCGGGTTCCGGAGCCCTGGCGGGCGGTGAGCCAGCCCTCGGCGACCAGCTCGGCATAGGCGTCGGCGACCGTGTTCCGGGCGATGCCCAGGTCGGCGGCGAGGGAGCGGTAAGGCGGCAGCCGGGTGTCCGGGGCGAGCCGGCCGTCGCGGATGGCCTCGCGCAGCGCGGCCATCAGCGCGGTCCTGCGGCTGCCCGCGCGGGCGAGCTCCAGATGGAGGTCACTGCCGAGGATCTCCGCCGAATTGACCCATGAATCCGCCATGGAAATGCACCCTACAGAGGGTCGCTTAGCGGCCTAATTTCATTCCCATGACGACAACGACAGCGACAGCGACGACGGTCCAGACGACGACCACAGCGGCGACGGCGACGCGGCAGACCGGACGGGTCGACTTCGCGAAGGCCGCCCCAAGGCGTTCAAGGCGCTGATCAGCCTGGACGCGGCCGCCCGCGAGGGCCTGGACCCGGCCCTGGTGGAGCTGGTGCAGATCCGCTCCTCCCAGCTCAACAACTGCGCCTACTGCCTCCATATGCACACCACCGACGCCCATAAGGCGGGCGAGAGCGATGAGCGCATCGCCCTGGTGGGGGTCTAGGAGGAGGCCGGTAAGGGCGGGTTCTACACCGAGAAGGAGCAGGCCGCCCTGGCGCTCACCGAGGCGGTCACGCTGCTGCCGGGCGGCGTCCCGGACGAGGTCTACGAGCGGGCCGCCCGGCACTTCGAGGAGCGGGAGCTGGCCCAGCTCATCGCCCTCATCTTCACGATCAACTCCTGGAACCGGATCGCGGTGACCACCCGCAAGGGTCCGGGGCAGGGCTGAGAACGGACTGTGGGGAGCGGCGCCGCCGCTCCCCACAGGACCACGTGGTCACACGATGAGCCGCCGCCTCACGCGGTGAGGCGGGCCATCCACGCCTCGACGTCGTCGGCGGTCCGCGGCAGCGCGGCCGACAGCACGCGGTTGCCGTCCTCGGTCACCAGGATGTCGTCCTCGATCCGCACGCCGATGCCCCGGTACTCCTCGGGCACGGTGAGATCGTCGGGCTGGAAGTACAGCCCCGGCTCGACCGTCAGGCACATCCCGGGCTCCAGGGTGCCGTCCACATAGGTCTCGGTACGGGCCACGGCGCAGTCGTGGACGTCCATGCCGAGCATGTGACCGGTGCCGTGCAGCGTCCAGCGCCGCTGCAGCCCCAGCTCCAGCACCCGCTCCACCGGGCCCTCGACAAGGCCCCACTCGACGAGCCTGGTGGCCAGGACGTGCTGGGCGGCGTCGTGGAAGTCGCGGTACTTCGCACCCGGCCGGACGGCGGCGATGCCCGCCTCCTGCGCCTCGTACACCGCCTCGTAGATCTTGCGCTGCAGCGGGCTGTAGGTGCCGTTCACCGGCAGCGTGCGGGTCACGTCGGCGGTGTAGAGGGTGGTGGTCTCCACGCCCGCGTCCAGGAGGAGCAGATCGCCGGAGCGGACCGGGCCGTCGTTGCGCACCCAGTGCAGCGTGGTGGCGTGCGGGCCCGCGGCGCAGATGCTGCCGTAGCCGACGTCGTTGCCCTCGACCCGGGCCCGAAGGAAGAACGTTCCTTCGATATAGCGCTCGGAAGTCGCCTGCGCCTTGTCCAGCACCTTGACGACGTCCTCGAAGCCGCGCGCCGTCGAGTCGACGGCCGCCTGCAGCTGTCCGATCTCGAACTCGTCCTTGACCAGGCGCTGCTCGCTGAGGAAGACCCGCAGCTCCTCGTCGCGCTCACCGGTGACCTTGTCGGTCAGCGCGGCCTCCAGAGCGGCGTCGTGACCGCGCACGATACGGACCGGGCCGGTCGCGGCCCTGAGCTCGTCGGCCAGCTCGCGGACGTCCTTGGCGGCCAGGCCCAGCCGCTTCTCGGCCTCCGTAAGGCTGAGCCGGCGGCCGACCCACAGCTCGCCGTGGCCGTCCAGCCAGAACTCGCCGTTCTCCCGGTTGGAGCGCGGCAGCAGGTACAGCGTCGCCGTGTGGCCGCCGCCCGCCTCGGGCTCCAGTACCAGCACACCGTCCTCGGTCTGGTCGCCGGTGAGGTACGCGTACTCGGTCGAGGCGCGGAAGCCGTAGTCCGTGTCGTTGGAGCGGGTGCGGAGATTGCCCGCGGGGATGACCAGACGGTCGCCCGGGAAGCGCGCGGAGAGCGCGGCGCGGCGGCGGGCGGTGTGCGGAGCCTGCTCGACGGGCTCCAGGTCGTGCAGCTCGGTGTCCGCCCAACCGGACTGCATGTTCGCCGCAAGCTCGTCGGAAACGCCTGGGTAGAGGCCGTTCTTCCGCTGCTTGATGGGCTCCTCGCCTTCCGGGTTCTCCGGGGCTTCGGGAGTGGGCTCCTCGGTCACGTCTTCCTCCTCGAACTGGACCCCACCCATCGTATGTGCGGGGGCGCGACGGCAGGGAGGGCCCGCAGCGCGGGGCGACCACGGCTCCAGCGGGCGCCGTGGTCCCCCTCGAGCCTCAGCCGAGCTCGCGCCTCAGCCGAACTCGAGCCCCAGCCGAACTCGAGCTTCAGCCGAACTCGCGCCTCAGTCGAAGTGGGCCACGAGCAGGACGAGGTCCTCGGTGCCGTCCTCCGAGGGCCGCCCCACGGGGGCCGCCGGGCCGTCGGGGAGGACCGTACGGAGCACATGGTCGGCGAAGGCGTCCGGGTCGCCCCGGACGCCCTTGGGCGCGCTCGCCGCGGCCGTGTGCAGCCGGGTGAAGGCCCGGTCCATCGGCTCACCGGTGCGATGGAGCAGCCCGTCGCTGTAGAAGAGGAGCGTCTCCCCGGACGACGGTTCGATCTCGACGCTGGGCGCCTCCCAGCACGAGAGCATCCCCAGCGGCGCGGACAGGGTGGTCTCCACGAACTCGGTGCGCCGCTCCCCGGTGAGCAGCGGCGGGCAGTGCCCGGCCCCGGCCAGGACCACCTTGCGCGTGCCGGGCTCGCAGTAGGCGAAGAGGGCGGTCGCGGAGCGGGCGGGCTCGGTGAGCCGCAGCAGCAGCTCCAGATCGGACAGGACGGCGACCGGGTCCTCGCCCTCCATCACCGCATACGCCCGCAGCGAGGCCCGCAGCCGCCCCATCGCGACCACGGCGCTCGGCCCGGAACCGGTGACCCCGCCCACCGAGAGCCCGAGCGCCCCGTCCGGCAGCGGCAGCGCGTCGTACCAGTCCCCGCCGCCGTGCGGACCGGGGTGGTGGCGAACGGCCAGACGCACCCCGGGGACCCGGGGCAGCCGGGTGGGCAGCAGCTCCTCCTGGACGGTCGCGACGACGGCGCGGGCGCGGGACAGCTCGATCAGCCGGGCGATGTGCGCGGCGGCGTACTGGCAGTACAGGCCCACGAGATGGCGCTGGCGCTCCCCGGGCTCGGCGGGCTCGTCGTAGAGCCAGGCGGCTCCGCCGAGCCGCCCGGAGGGCCCGCCGGCGCCCATGGCGGCGGCGATCCCGGGCGGGGCCGCGGCGGCCGGTGCGGCATCGCGTCCGTGGCCGGTGCCGGGCGCGCCGGGGGCCGGACGGTCGCCCGCGCCTGCCGGGGATCCGGTGCCGGACCCGTCCGCGTCGGGGGCGGGCGCGGGGATGGCGGTAAGGCCGGGCGCGGTACAGGGGGTGGCCCGGAACGGGTCCAGCGGCACCGCGTAGCTCGCGGCGAAGCCGAGCCGTGCGGCCACCTCGCGGTGGCGCGGGTCGAGGTCGGCCTCGCCGGCGATATCGGGGTGGGTCACATCGGCACGCCGCTCACCACCCGGCTCGGGCAGCCCGTCGAGGAGATGACCGGCGGAGGCGGAGCCGCGGGGAATGGTCTCGATCTGGCCGAGATCGGCGTGGCCGAGGCCGAGCCCCACGGTGGTCACCGGGCCGAGTCCATCGGCCGGTTCGAGCGCCACCAGCCCGCGCCGGGCGCCGACCAGGGCCGCGCCCGCGCGCAGCAGTTCACGCAGCGCCTCGTCGAGCGTCCCGGTCCTGACCAGCCGCTCGGTGAGCTCATGAAGGGTGGTGAGATCCGAGACCCAGCTCGCGAGCCGGTCCTGGACACCGGAGTTGGCATCGGTCAGGGGCGGGGGAACCGGGTCCGGGACGGGGTCCGCAGTTTGCGTGGGCGAGGGGAGGGAAGGATCGATTCCAGCCACTTTCGGCGCGTGGGGGGAGTTCATGGCCCGCTGCCTTCACCCGCCGGGTCCGGCTCGCTCAATAGCATCGCAAACCCCCTGTCGTGCTGCGCCGCTACTGTGCCGCTACTGTCTCCAGATGTACACGGAGCGGAGATGCGATGTCCAGCATCGTCCCGGTGGTCTTGTTGGTGTCTGGGGGGAATTGAACTTGGCTGAAAAAAAGTCGTTAGGCTGTCCCTTCGAGGTCGACTGACGTCATTCGACAGCGCGTCGTCTCCACCGCGGCGGGTACACATTCGGAGAAGGGGCAGGGGCAGTTCGGATCGCCCCGGAACCCCGCGGCCGGTCCAGGCGTCATAGACCACAACGGCCGCGCCCATCCCCGAGTGGCGAGGAACGCACCAACCGGACGGCAAGCGCCATGCGCGCGCCACCCCTCGCCACGTTCCACGCTCGGCCCGCGGCATGATGCGCTGCCTTGTACGCGCAGTGACTTGTGATCCACCTGCTGTGACGGGCCGAACGATGCCGCACAGCGCCACGTAGTGCCAAGTGAAGTGCCATCTGAAGTGCGATGTAGTGCGACGGACAGCCCTCGGCGTTAACGGAAAGGAACGAGCGCTCATGCGCGAGATCCTCGGAAGGCGACGCAAGTTCTCGCTGCGGCGCGGCGCGCGATCGCCGCTGCTGCGTGCGGCGCTCACCTGCGCCACCGAGTGGCAGTGGCCCGTGGTCCCGGGCGTCGGACTCCGGTCCGGCGGCGGACGGCCCCGGGTATGCGGCTGCCCCGACCCGGAATGTGCGGTTCCGGGTGGTCATCCGTTCGACCCTGCTCTCCTTGCCGCCACCACCGACCAGCGGATGGTGCGCTGGTGGTGGGCCAACCGGCCCAGCGCGCCCCTGCTGCTGGCCACCGGCGGCCTCGCGCCCTGCGCGGTGAGCCTGCCCGCGGTCGCCGGAGCGCGGGCGCTGGCGGCCTTCGACCGGGCGGGGGTGCGGCTCGGCCCGGTGGTCGCCACACCCACCCGCTGGTCGCTGCTGGTGGAGCCGTACTCCCTCGAAGACCTCGGCGAGCTGCTGAACCAGCAGGACTGGGTGCCCAGCTCGCTGCGGTTCCACGGCGAGGGCGGCTATGTGGTGCTGCCGCCGTCGCAGACGGGCCTCGGGCGGGTGCGCTGGGAGCGGCCGCCGCTGCGCCGCTCCGGGCGGCCCTGGCTGCCTCAGGTGGCCACCGTGGTGAACGCTTTGGTCGAGGCGAGCACCAGCGCGCCCGACGGGGGCAGCCGGCTCGCCTATTGAGGGCGGGCCCCGGGTGCGGGGGTTCGGGGGCCGCTGAGCGCGAGGCTCAGGGGCAGGGATGTGTGGGGCTCGGAGGCCGGGGAGGCGTTTCCCCGGGCTCCGGGCCCGCTCTTTTCCGGCGTGGGCTCCGGGCCCGTTCTTTTCCGGCGGTACGGCGCTCTGGGGGGGCGCTCTCAGGGCAGCATGCCGAAATTCAGGGCGCTGGGGTTCCGGGTTCCGAGGTCAGCGGCTCCGGGTTGCGTGGCCAGGCTTCGCGCTGCGGTTTTCGGGCTCAGGATCCGGACTCGGGATCCGAACTCACGTTCCGGGCTCGCTTCGGGATCCGGGGTCAACTCCCGTACCGCCGAGGGCAATTGGTCCGTACCTTCTCCCGGCCGCCTCGTGCCGCGCCGCCCGCCTCTCGCGTCGGCCTCCGGACGCGGACATGGAAGCGCCCGGTCGCTGGCGACGGGGGATGCACCAGCGACCGGGCTTTTAGAACCGTAACAAGAGATCGGCCGATAGCAAATTCGATCGCGGATTTCCGGACGCCTATTTGCAGGGCGTAACGGTGAGTTGTGAGCAGCGTCACGTCACCCGTTGGCGCCCTCCGGCCGTTCGGCGACCGTCAGCTCAGCGTCACCTGACGGTTGGTGAGACCGCCCGGGCGCGCCGCTGCTCGGGCGTCAGCGGGGCGTCGGAGGCGAGCGCCTCCGCGAGCCGCTCGGCGAGGTCCACGGCCGGCTTCTCGGTGTCCTCGGCGCTCATCCCGCGTGGCAGATCCCACACCGGCACCGTGAGCCCATGGGCCCGGAAGGAGCCCACCAGCCGGGTGTTCTCGCCGAGCGAGGAGGCACCCGCGGCGTGCAGCCGGGCGAGCGCGTCGAGCAGCTTCTCCTCGGGGTGGGACATCACCCAGCGCAGGTGGTTCTTCTCCGGCGTCTCGCACCAGTAGGCCGCCTCCACGCCGGTGAGCCGGGCGGTGGGGATCGCGGCCGCGTTGGCCCGTTCCAGGGACGCGGCGACCTCTCCGGTCGCGTTCGCGGCGTCGTCGAGCCAGAACTCGAACCCCTCGTGCAGGGTCGGCGAGAAAGTGCCCTTCGGGTCGAGCAGATCCTGCAGCCGGGGACCGTCGCCCGGAGCCCGCTCGGCGGCCACCGGAGTGCCCGGATCGGCGGTCAGCGCCCGGCGCAGGGTGTCGGCCAGGTCGCGGCTGATGTCACCGGAGGGCGTGTCGTTCTGCAGACCGAGCAGCACGGCGCCGCTGTCGCGGCGCAGCGCGGGCCACGCCATGGGCAGCACGGTCGCCAGGGTGACCGACGGAACCCCCTCGGGCAGCCCCTCGGCGAGAGACAGCTCGACGGTCGCGGCGGGCACCAGCTCGCGCAGGGCCACCCAGTCGCATTCGTTGGGGAGCCCCTCGAAGGGGCGCTGCACCAGCTCGGTGGCGGCGTGTGCGGCTTCCCTGCCGTGACAGGCCTTGTAGCGACGGCCCGAACCGCACGGGCAAGGCTCCCGCGCGCCCACCACAGGGATCTCGCCGTTGGCGACCTGTGGGCCTGCGGCCTTCGTCTGGGGGCGGCGCTTCTTGGCCATGGTGAGGCTGTCTCCCGATCTGCGGCTCAGGGCTTGCTCGTACGCCCGTGACGGTCTGCGTACGGCCGTGGCAGTGCTCTCTTACGGCGCGTACGACTGGTACGGGCGCGAGCCTAGCCCTTTGGCCGAACCGCGTCGGCTCCATGAGCCGCGTCGGCTAGGCGAGCTCGTCCAGATCGGCGAAGTCCAGCTCGCGATCGAAATCGGGGTCGATGTTCGCCTCGACGTTCGATCCCAGGTTCGCGTCGAGATCAGCGTCGAGGTTCGCCCCGAGATTCGGCCCCAGGTTCGCGTCGAGACTGGCGTCGAGATTCGTCTCGAGGCTCGGGTGCAGCCCGGAGGTCAGCTCCGCGCCCAGGTCGGGGGAGAGATCCGGCGGAAGCACGACGCGACGGGCGAAATCGTCGTCAGGCGGAAGAAGGGCCCATACGGTGACCTCGCCGACTCCGTCCCGCACGCCCCATTCCTCGGCCAGCGACATGATGATGTTCAGCCCGCGACCGCCGCGTGCGGTGACCGAGGGATTGGCCGGAAGTGGCCTTGTGGGGCCTCCGCCATCCGTCACCTCGACCGTCAGCCGGTCGTCCTCGTCGACGCTCCATGCAGCCCGGACCGTGCCGCCACCATGGCCGGAACGCCAAGGGCGACCATGTCGCCATGCATTACTGAGTAGTTCTGAAAGGATCAATACAGCGTCGTCTATGACCGAATCCGATACCCCAGTCCTGCCCAAATCGGCACGCATCCGCTGTCTTGCCGCGCGGACACCCGCAGGACCATGGGGTACGGCCATGGTCGACGACGTCGGCACCTGCCGTGCCACCACCAACGCCACCCCCGAGACCTCCTTCGCCCCACGCCACGGGATGAATGCCCCGCGGTGCTGGAGCGGAAACCGGCCAAGTGGCATCGGGTGACGCACTCGTTACGATCGAATACGTACCGAACGCGCCGGTGCACGCCTTGTAATGCCCATTATGAGCGTCCGAGTTGGGACAGTACCTGTTTGGGGCGATTGGTGATCAGTGCGTCGACCCCGAGGCGGACGCACAGGTCGACGTCCTCCGGTTCGTCGACGGTCCACACGTGCACTCGGTGCCCCTCGCGCTGCAGTCGCGCCACATAGCCGGGATGGTTCCGCACGATCCGGATGCTCGGCCCCGCGATCCGCACCCCGGCCGGCAGCTGCCCGTCCCGGTGGCGCGGCAGTATGAACTGCATCAGGTAGACGGTCGGGATGCCGGGGGCCCCGCTGCGGATCCGGTGCAGGGAGCGCGCTGAGAAGCTCATCACACGGATGGGTGAAAGTTCGCCGGGCGGCGGGGCGTCCAGGCCGTAGCGGCGCAGCAGCGCGAGCAGCCGCTCCTCCACCTGGCCCGCCCATCGGGTGGGGTGCTTGGTTTCGATCGCCAGTTCGATACGGCGTCCCGCGTCGGCGATGAGCGCCAGAAGCCGTTCCAGGGTGAGGACGGAGATGCTGTCCCGGCTGTCGCGGTCCGGCTCCTCCTTGTCGGTGGCCCGGCCCTTCCAGGAGCCGAAGTCCAGGGCCGCCAGATCGGACAGCTCCAGCGCCGAGACCGCGCCCCGGCCGTTGGAGGTGCGGTTGACGCGGCGGTCATGGACACAGACGAGGTGGCCGTCGGCGGTCAGCCGGACATCGCACTCCAGGGCGTCGGCGCCCTCCTCGATTGCCTTACGGTAGGCGGCCAGGGTGTGCTCCGGGGCATCCTCGGAGGCCCCGCGATGGGCGACGACGGAGACGGTGGGCGGCCCGGGGTGGCTGTCCCGGGCAGGGCGCGCATAGGTCACCGCGTTATGGTGCCACCGCCCGGTGACAGCCGGTGGACTCGGCCCCTCCGTACGTTCGCACGGAATGGCGGTGGGTCGAATTGTCCGGGATAAAGGGTGGTAGTCCGCAGGACCGCCGCTCCTTACGGCCGTCTGACGCGCTGTGGGAAAAGCTGACGACGGTAAGACGTACACGTGGGCCGTCGAGGAAATCTGTCGTGCACCTGAGGAGATTGCTGTGAGCACCGAGAACGAGGGCTCTGCCGTTCCGCCCGCGCCCGGGCCGCATCCGGCCCCTCCGGCGCCGCACCCGAACCCGGCCGTGCCACCCGCGCCGGACTATGAGCCCACCGCGGGCAGGCAGCCGGCCGCGTCCGACGCGCCAATAGGCTCGCCCGACGCGGCAGGGCAGCCGGGAGCCCCCGGCCCCGCGTCCGGCGCCTCGGGCCCCGGAGCGGACGCCGGACAGGCCGGCACGTGGTGGTCGGCCGACGGCGGACAGCAGCCCGGCGGCCCGGGCGAAGGACAAGGCGGGCAGGGCGGCCCGGGCGGACCGTGGGGGACCGCTCCCGTGCCGCCCTCCGGCCCGTCCGAGCGCAAGCCCCGCGGGCTGGTCGCCGCCCTGCTGGCCGCCGTACTGGTCGCGGGCGCCATCGGCGGCGGCATCGGCTTCTGGGCCGCCGACCGGGAGAGCGACGGCAGCGACACCACCACCGTCTCCGCCTACGGCAACCCCAAGACGGAGAGCCGCGCGCCCGGCTCGGTGTCGAGCATCGCCAACAAGACCCTGCCCAGCGTCGTCACCATCGAGGCCCAGGGCAACAACGGCGAGAGCGGCACCGGCACCGGCTTCGTGTACGACAAGCAGGGCCACATCCTCACCAACAACCACGTCGTCGCCTCGGCCGCCGACAACGGCAAGCTGACCGCCACCTTCTCCAACGGCAAGCGGTACACCGCCCAGGTCGTCGGCCGCGCCCAGGGCTACGACGTCGCCGTGGTCAAGCTCAAGAACGCCGCGGACGCCAAGCTCAACCCGCTGCCGCTCGGCAACTCCGACCGGGTCGCCGTGGGCGACGCCACCGTCGCCATCGGCGCCCCCTTCGGCCTCTCCGGCACCGTCACCACCGGCATCGTGAGCGCCAAGAAGCGCCCGGTCGCCTCCAGCGACGGAGGCGGCGGCAACGCCTCGTACATGAGCGCCCTGCAGACCGATGCCTCCATCAACCCGGGCAACTCCGGCGGCCCGCTGCTCAACGCGGACGGCGGCGTCATCGGCATCAACTCCGCCATCCAGTCCGCCGGCAACGGCAGCGGCCTCGGCGAGTCCCAGCAGTCCGGCAGCATCGGCCTCGGCTTCGCGATCCCGATCAACCAGGCCAAGAACGTCGCCGAGCAGCTGATCAAGACCGGCCAGCCCATCTACCCGGTGATCGAGGCCACGGTCAGCACGAAGGACTCCACCAACGGCGCCACCATCGCCTCCAACGGCACCGGCGGCAGCCCCGCCGTCGTCCCCGGCGGCCCGGCCGACAAGGCGGGCCTCAAGTCCGGCGACGTGATCACCAAGCTGGACGACACGGCCATCGACAGCGGCCCGACCCTCATCAGCGAGATCTGGACCCACCAGCCGGGCGACAAGGTCACTCTCACCTACAAGCGCGGCGGCAAGGTGTCCAAGGCGGACGTCACCTTGGGGAAGCGCAAGGGTGACAGCTGACGCGCTAGGCTGATCCCCGCGCCACCGCGAGTGGCGCGGGGAGGCTTGCCCGAGCGGCCTAAGGGAACGGTCTTGAAAACCGTCGTGGCAGCGATGTCACCGAGGGTTCAAATCCCTCAGCCTCCGCGCAGGTCAGCGAACTAGCTGGTCAGAAGGGGTGCCCCCGGTTCGGGGGCACCCCTTCTGCGTGTCCGCTGTCTCACCCTGTGCTGCCCGAATCCCACTGTTGATCAGCGCGTGTGGACCAGGCGTGGGCCAAATCAAGGGCCTTAGGACATGTTCCTCCTCGGTTGAGTGGGCCGAGCCCGAAACTCAAGTTGCCCTCTGGTATGGGCTGGGACATTTAGGCCCCTACTATCAGGAAGGCTCCTGATGATCCGTAAGTTCCGTCGAGCATGCGGCGTTCTCACCCTGGGCACCGCCCTGTTCGCAGCCGGAGCGGCTGTGCCCGCCACCGGGTTCTCCGCGTCGGCAGCGGCGTCCGCGCCCTCTCAGGCGCGTTCCCTGCCTCCTCAGCAGAACGTTCCCGACCTGGACGCAGGCGGGCCGGCGAAGACCGTCGACTATCCGCCGGACGGGCAGCGGTACCACCAGCCCAGCTCCATCAGCATCCAGGCACCGCCGCACACTCGCATCGTCGGACTGGATCTGCGATGCACAGGGATGTCATGCCCGGTACAGATCGCCGGGGACGGCAAGTCCGCCACGGCGCAGGGCTCCGCCAGCACGTGGGACTTCATCCGGCCTTTCACCGTCCACGTCGTCGCCGACAGCGATGCTCCTCTGGCCGGGGGGACTTTCACCGGGAGCTTCACCCTGAACGGGGTGACCCAGCCGCTCACCGTGCACATCGCCCCCGGCATCCAGGGCATCATCGCGGGCAACCTCAAGAACACCAGCCCTGCGGGCGGAGGTGTACGAGTGCTCGCCGTCGACCCGGGCAGCAGCACCGAAGCCGCAGGACTCCTCCCCGGTGATGTCATCACCGAAGTCGCGGGAATCCTCACCCCCACCGTCAACGACCTCGATGCGGTCCTCAGCGGTAAGAGGTCGGGCGCCACCTACCCGGTCGTCGTCAAGCGCGCAGGCGTGCTCGTGACCCTGAACATTCCTCTGGACCCGGAGCCGTAAAACCCCAAGGCCACCGCCAGCGGTCCCGCTGCGCCGAGCTGAGCCCTCGCGGTCTCAGGGGCGAATGTACCGCCTGGCAGCGCCAAACCGGCCGGGCTTGCCCAGGTTTCCCTGTGGGCTTGCCCGGCCGGAGCAGCGTCGGCAGCACGCCCGGTCAGGGGCGGAGACGGGACCAGAGGCCGCCGGACATGCGCTCGGTTCGGCGGTCGCCGCCTGGCGCTCATCTTCCTCGGCCTCCTGCCTTCCCTACTCGTCCTCCGCCGCTTCCAACGACCGTTCTATCTGTTCGTTCGAGCGCTGCTGGTTGCGGTGGATCACCTTCGCGTAGAACCGGAACAGGACGGCGATGCTGTGTCCGGCCCGCCGGGCGACCTCGATGGGGGGCACCCCGATTCGAGCCAGAGCGAGACGCCAGCGGCCCTGGCCGAATACGGCTTCTCGGCCAACGGAGTCTTGGCCTCCTCCTCTGACAGCACCACGAGGCGCGCAGCCTGCCAGATCTCGCGGTACTCCTTGGAAAGGACGTGACCGCCCCGGTGAGGTGGTCGCGTGCTTGGGTGATGTCGTGGCGTACCTGGGCGGCGATGAGTTCTTCGCCGGGGCTGTAGCCGGAGGCCAGGTATTGCCAGCCATTCCTGCTTACCTTTTCGTAGATCCATCGTTTGTTCCCCCCCCCCCCCCCCCCCCCCCCCCCCGCGGTAGGTATTGCTCCGTTCTTCGTACAGCGAAGCCGTGTCGGGTGAGACCGGAAACGATCTCCTTGGCCCAAGGCCGGTCGGTCGACGAGTGCCACATCAACACGGAGTGAGACCCGCGCTCGCGTGCCAAGGCGTCCTCCATTCCTGTTCGTGTCGGCGCTCACTCGTTCCAGTGACCGCCCCCTTGGTAGGCCCTTAACTGTAGAACTGCCCACGGTGGCCACTGAGGTCTGGCAGTAGTGCCGTCGTCTGCCAAGCCGTACGGATGACGCTGTGGACCCCTGGTGGACCACGAGGCCCGCAGGAGGCAGTGAGAGGAGTCATTCGCGCAGGTGAGGGCTGTAGCCGCCGTTTCGGCTACAGCCCTCTTGAAAACCGTCGTGGCAGCGATGTCACCGAGGGTTCAAATCCCTCAGCCTCCGCCGAGGTCAGCGAACTAGCTGGTCGGAAGGGGTGTCCCTGCTTCAGGGGCACCCCTTCTGCGTGTCCGCTGTCTCACGCTGTACCGCCGGAAGCCCACCGTTGACCAGCGCGTGTGGGCCAGGGCCAGAATCCGGGCGTGGTTCCCGGCGCCTTGTGGGGCTCTCTCAGGAATGCCTCTGCGATTCGCCGCAGGTCACATGTTCAGGCTGGCTTGGCGTAGAACGTTCGGCGTGGACACGTGGCCGTCGCGTAGGACTGAAGCCTCCACGAGTACGGCGACATCGGCGGTGAGCGAGCGGTCGGCGCCATTGTCCGTCAGCCAACGGGCGGCGGCCACCGTGCCGTAGGTGGACCAGCCGCCGAGGAGTACGACGCGCCTGCTCGGGTTGAGCGGGTGCGGCGCCCGGACGACATAACCGCAGTCCCGCGTGACCACGCCATCAGCGACTTCCCCCTGGTAGACGGTGCCCTCCCAGGTGATCGTTCCCCCGCTCGGCCGGAAAGGCAGCGACTCCCCCATGGCGGTGAGGAGGCGGCGGGCTACCTCGTTGTTCTTCGGCCCGCCGAGGACAAGCAGGTCGTGCTCCATCTCATGGCCCGGCACGTGGGCTGACAGCCGGACCTTCTCCAGATCCAGGTCCCGGTAGGCGTGGGTAAGGGAGGGGATCAGCAGGGACAGGGCTCGGACCTGTCCCAGACCGGCGACAGGGCGTTGGTAGCGACCTGTGTCTATGTAGCCGGTGTCCAGAGCGACGGAGAGTTGGCTCGCATCCGAAAATCGCCATGTGCGGCGCGCGGGCAGCCGTCTGATGACGAACCAACGCACCAGCCCACCAATGCCGGTGAGCGCAGCGGCAATCACGGCGCTGAGAATCTGCGAGCCCACGGCCCCCGCGATGCTGCCCATGCCCTTCGCCCCCTCGGCCCTTCGCAGACCCTAACGTCGCTCCTCGTCGTCGTCCTTCAAGGCGGCCGGCTCGCGCGGGCCGTGTGCTGGCGGCCCGTGACGACCCGCCCGCTCCTGTCCGCCGCCCCGCTCAGCGGCCATCGGCACCGGAGTCCTGATCAGGGACTCTCGACCGGACTACATCGTTGGCCGGTCGAGCCAGAGGGCGCGTCGGCGGTCCTGGGTGGGGGTGGGCGGCGTTGGATCTGGCCGAAAAGCTATGGGTGGGGCGTTGGTGCAGGTCAGCGCCAGGGGAAGGCGCGGGTGGGGGTGGGCTGGGTGGCGGGGGTGGGGGATGTGGGCTTTTAGTTGTAGCTAAAGGTGGGATCCTGTCGCTGAGGGGTGTGAAGCCCAACGGTCGGCACCATGCGCTGGGAGAGTGATGAGTGTGCCGTGGAAAGGCAAGGGTTCGAAGGGGGAGGCCGCGGACTGTGCGGGGGCGCGGCTGGCGCGTCAGGCCACCGTGGAGGTCGCGGGGTTGCTGGGGAAGCGCGACATGAGCCGTGCTGACCTCGCCCGGCTCATGGATGTCAGTCCGGGACGGGTGAGCCAAATACTCTCCGGAGACGAGAATCTGACGCTGCGGAGCCTCGCTGCCGTGGCCGAGGCCCTGGATCTGGACATCAAGATCAGTTTTGTGGAGCCCAAGGAGGACGGGGCTCGTCGGACGCGTGGGCTGGGCGATGGGTCCGATGCCTTTGTCTACGCTCCCTGAGCGTCGCTGAGGGGCGGTGTGGTGTGCGGCGTCGTGTCAGGGTCGCGTTGCTCAGGGGTGCGGGGTGCCCGTCGTGGCTAGGGGGCGCGCCGCCAGGGCCTCGTCCCTGAGCCGCGTGAGCTCGCGGTCGCCGCTCCGCTTGCCGGTACGGTAGCCGAACTCCAGCATGCGCGCGCAGGCGTCCATGGCCATCGCCAGGGCCTGACGGCGGTCCTCCGACTCCTCCCGGGTCGGGGTGTGCAGCTCCGGCGGGAACTCCTGGACCTCCCGCTGCCGGCACCTCGCCTCGATATCGGCCTCGACCTTGGTCGCGTCGTCCAGGAGTTGGTCCACCTCCTCGTACAAGGTGTTGATCGTCGTCCTGTCCTTGGTCGCGGCGGCGCAGCCGCGCAGGTGGCGGCGGGCCTCGAAGGCGAACATGCGCAGCTGGGCCACGTTCTCGAAGTCGCGGACCAGCCGGTGGCAGTGGATGTACATGTCGTGGACCAGCCGTCGCTCCAGCTCGCTCAGCAGCACCGCGATGCCCAGCGTGATCACGGCGACGAAGGGGGGCGTGGACTGCTGGTTCTGCTGCTGACGGACGCGAGGCGCCAGGGCCCCGCCCGCTGCGGCAGCGGCCACGGCGGGGGGCACATCGGCGGCGTGCGGCAGCAACAGGGCGATGGTGAGCAGCGCCGCCGCGCAGCTGCAGGCGATGATGCCGCAGCACAGCGCCGCGGACCTTACGGTTCCCAGCAGGCGGCCCTTGTCGGAGAAGCGGTGGACCAGCGAGATCCAGGTGACCAGTGCGCAGACGCCGATGGGTAACGCGACGTCCGCGAACCACCCCTGTGCGTAGAGCTCGTGCAATGCTCCCCCTGCTCGCGCCTTGGTACCGGTGCGCCGGAGGCGGTCGGACGGTCACCGGTCGGTCGGCCACCAGTCACCGATCACCGATCACCGATCACCGGTCACGGGGAGAGCGGGAATCCCTTCACGGTCCGCCTCGGGGCGGAAGCACCGGCGAACGGGCGTGGTTCCCGCGCCGCCTGGTCACCGCGCCGTGCGGTCCCTGCGCCTTTCGGTTCCTGTACGGAGCGCCTCGTCGCGTGGTCACGATAGTGCTCCTCGTTCACGTAACGCACGGCTCACCGTCCGTATACCGCTGGATCGCGCCGCCTCTGGCGACCTGCCGTACGGCTGCCGCCACTGCTCCGTTCATCCGGCTCGGCGTTTGCGTCAGGCCCAAGCATCCGGGGGCTGGAGGTGGCGGGCGGCGCTGCGGGCCGCGGAGGCGACGGTGGCGCGGGCCTCGCGCGGGGCCAGACCGGTGTCGAGTGCGGCCTCGATCAGCGCGGGGGCCAACTCCGGCCCGGCGCCCGTCTCGTAGGCGCGGCAGGCGGCCCAGAACAGGCGGACGTTGCGCTGGCCCTCCCGTGAGGCGCGGACGAACCGTACGAGCCCCTCCAGGGCCGCGGGATGCGGCCCGGGGGACGGCGGGCCGGGGCGGTACGAGCGGTGCGGTGCCGGGCGCGGGGGCGTGAGCAGGCGCAGTAGTGCGGCCGGGGCGGGCGCCGGGGCCCAGGCGGGGGAGCCCGGAGCGAGGCGGTAGCTGCCGTGCGAGCCGTATGAGCCGGGGCCGACCAGATAGCCGCCCAGCCCGCGGATGTCGATGCCGGGGGCCAGGCGTCCGGCGGAGTTGGGGACTGCGACGTCGGGCGGGCCGCACAACCAGAGATGGCGGCCGCCGCTCGGGGTGAGCACGGTGACCGTAGGGGGGATGGCGAAGGCGTGCTCGCGGGCCAGACGGGCGAGGGCGGCGAGACCGTCCGCGGCCAGACCGTCCGTGCTGTCCATGCCGCCCGTGCCGTCCTTACGGCTTGCGCCGGGCTTCCTGGTCCCGACCCGACCGTCCGTGGCGCCCGCTCCTCCGGTTTCTCGGGGTCTTCCCGGGCTTCCGCCCTTGAGGTCGAGGTCGAGGCCGATGAGGTGGTACGGGGCGCGTCCGCAGGCGATGCCGTAGCCGGTGGCCCAGGGGGCGGCGGCGAACAGGGCACGGATCGCCTCGGGGTCCGCCGACGCGTCATGGACTCCATGGCCCAGCCGACCGCATTCGCCGCGGCACGGCAGAGGCGCGGGGTCGTGGTGGTGAGGGGAGCGCACGGCGGGCAGCTTCGCGCGGGTCAGCGGGATCACGCGGAAGCCGTGGGCCGCGGCGGTCAGGGCGTGGGCAAGAACATGGGCGAGTGCGGGATTCGCCATGTGACCCATTTTCGGACAAGTGTTCGGTAATGGGAAGAGGGTCCTGCAAGTCGCCGAGGATGGCCGAAACTATGCGGAACCGGCTCCCTCGTAAGGCCCATCCTGCGGCGGGGCGGGGTGGCGTGCCCCGTACCGGCGCAGAGTCGCACCTGCCGCACCCGGCGCATCGGCGTGATGCGGGGAGCGAGGGTGTGTCGGGCGTTTAAAACAGGTTCATCATGCTTGCGTGGTAATTCCCCTGGCCCGTGCGCATCGTCCGGGAAGCGGTGGGCAACTCTGCTTCCGCGACACTTCCCGAGCGTCGGAGGATCGGAGGAATCGAGATGGCGGACACAAGGGCGGGCTCCGGCCGCACCTTCACCGCACCGCCGTTCTCCGCGTCCAGGGCGGGGCGCGGCTCCTGGGATCTGGCCCGATCGCACGGGGGAGGTCGCCGCCATCGCGGCGCCCGCAGGGGAGCGCAGGGGTGGGGCAATGTCCGATCGATCCGAGTGAGCTGTGGTGATTCATTGAGCGAACGGGACGGGTGAGGTCTGCGGTCGCGCGGTGGCGTATCGACGCCATCGCGCGATCGTGCGTGGTGGCCTTGCGGTGTGGCGGCCTGGTTCGGTGTTCTTGACGGCGTCGACTCATCTGACGGATAGTCAGATTGCTTTCTACGGCAGACATGCGGCAGGGGCAGCGATGACGCGCGATGAGCTGCACGACCTGGATGAACTGAATGCGCTGGATGAGCTGTACGGACGGCTGAAAGCGTACGAGGGGCGCACGTGCGCGAGCGGCGGCGCGGGCAGGGACCCCGTCAACGAGCCCATGATCAGGCACTGGTGCGAGGCGATGGGCGACACCAACCCCGCCTATCCGGGTATCGCCCCGCCGACCATGCTGCAGGCGTGGACGATGGGCGGACTGGCCGGGCACCCCGGCGGTTCGGCCCGCTCCGAGGCGTACGACGAGCTGCTGGCGATGCTCGACGACGCGGGCTGCACCTCGGTGGTCGCCACCGACTGCGAGCAGGAGTACGTGCGGCCGCTGCGCCCCGGCGACGAGATCACCTTCGACGCGGTCATCGAGTCGGTGTCGCCGCGCAAGACCACCAAACTCGGCACCGGATACTTCGTCACCACCCGGATGAACGTCCGTACGGGGGAGGGGGAGCTGGCCGGTACCCACCGCTTCCGCATCCTCAAGTACGCACCCGCGCGGTCGAAGGCGAAGCTGGAACGGGAGCCGGAGCCCATACGGGAGCGGGAGTCGGAGCGGGCGGCCGGCCGCCCCCGCCGCCCTCGCCCCGTCATCAACCGCGACAACGCGGGCTTCTGGGAGGGCGTCGCCCGGCATCAGCTGCTCTTCCAGCGCTGCCTGGAGTGCGCCGCCCCGCGCTTCCCCTGGCTGCCGGGGTGTGGGGCGTGCGGTTCCCAGCGGTGGGAGGCGGTCGAGGTGTCCGGCGCGGGCACGGTGTTCAGCTATGTGGTCATGCACCATCCGCCCTTCCCTGCCTTCGACCCGCCCTACGCGGTCGGCCTGATCGAGCTCGCGGAGGGGGTGCGGATGGTCAGCGGCATCACCGGAGTGCCGTACGACAAGGTGCGCATCGGGATGCCCGTCGAGCTGGAGTTTCTGCGCGTGGACGAGGAGCTGGAGCTGCCCGTGTTCCGGGGTGCCGAGGCATGAGGGACGGACGAGGCAACAACCCCTCCAGCGGACCCTCCGGTGGACCGGGTGGACCGGGTGGACCGGGTGGACCGGGTGGACCGGGTGGACCGGGTGGACCGGGTGGACCGGGTGGACCTGACGGACGGTACGGACGAGGAGGCGGCCCCATGACGGTGCGTACGGGCGATGAGCTGCCGCCGCTGCGTATCCCGATCACCCGGACCCTGATCGTCGCCGGCGCCCTCGCCTCCCGGGACTACCAGGATGTGCACCACGACGCCGAGGCGGCCAAGGAGAAGGGCTCCCCGGACATCTTCATGAACATCCTCACCACCAATGGGCTGGTCGGCCGGTACATCACCGATCACTTCGGGCCGCGGGCCCGCCTCCGTAAGGTCGCCATCCGGCTCGGGGCGCCCAACTATCCGGGCGACGAGATGGTGTTGACCGGCCAGGTCACCGCGGTCGCGGAGGGCACGGTGGAGGTCGCCGTCACCGGCAGGAACGGCATCGGCCACCACGTGACCGGCAAGGTCACAGCGGAGCTCCCCACCGACGGCCCGGGAACCGGTGACGCCCCGGGAACCGGTGACGCCCGTAAGAGGACCACCGACAGCCCAGCGACCACCGACGCCCCCATGACCACCCCGGACACCCCCCGATGAGCGCCCGTAAGGCGGACACCCTGGGCGGCCGGGCCGCCGTGGTCGGTATCGGCGCCACCGAGTTCTCCAAGGACTCGGGCCGCAGCGAGCTGAAGCTGGCGGTCGAGGCCGTCCAGGCGGCCCTGGACGACGCAGGCCTCACCCCGGCCGATGTGGACGGGCTGGTCACCTTCACCATGGACACCAGCCCCGAGATCACCGTGGCGCAGGCGTGCGGCATCGGCGATCTCACCTTCTTCTCGCGCGTCCACTACGGCGGGGGCGCGGCCTGCGCCACCGTGCAGCAGGCCGCGCTCGCCGTCGCGACCGGCGTCGCCGAGGTCGTCGTCTGCTACCGCGCGTTCAACGAGCGCTCCGGGCGCCGCTTCGGCTCGGGCGTACAGCACCGCGAGCCGTCCGCCGAGGGCGCCGCGCTCGGCTGGTCGCTGCCCTTCGGGCTGCTGACCCCGGCCTCGTGGGTCGCCATGGCCGCCCAGCGCTATCTGTACGCCTATGGGCTGACGCCCGAGGTTTTCGGCCATGTGGCCGTCACCGACCGTCGCCACGCGGCCACCAACCCGGCCGCGTACTTCCACGGCAAGCCGATCACCCTCGCCGATCACGCCGCCTCCCGCTGGATCGTCGAGCCGCTGCGGCTGCTCGACTGCTGTCAGGAGACGGACGGCGGCCAGGCGCTCGTGGTCACCAGCGTGGAGCGGGCGCGCGACCTGCCGCGTCCGCCCGCCGTGATCACGGCCGCGGCGCAGGGCGCGGGCCGCGGCCAGGAGCAGATGACGAGCTTCTACCGCGACGACCTGGCGGGCCTCCCCGAGATGGGGGTGGTGGCCCGCCAGTTGTGGCGCGGCAGCGGGCTGACCCCGGCCGATATGGACGTGGCCATCCTCTACGACCACTTCACGCCGTTCGTACTGATGCAGCTGGAGGAGTTCGGCTTCTGCGGGCGCGGTGAGGCGGCCGGATTCGTCGCCGAGGACGCGCTGCCGCTCAATACCCACGGCGGTCAGCTCGGTGAGGCGTATCTGCACGGGATGAACGGGATCGCCGAGGCCGTCCGCCAGATCCGCGGCAGCTCCGTCAACCAGGTGCCGGGGGCCGCCCACGCCCTGGTCACCGCGGGCACCGGGGTACCGACATCCGGGCTTCTCCTCGGCGCAGACGGCTGAACCGCGCGCGTGTCGGCGGTATGGGGCCGCCGAGATCCACCTTCACTCGTCATATGACCCGAAGAGAGCAGAGCAGGCGGAGCAGGCCCAGCAGGCTGAGCAGGCAGAGCAGATGGCAGGTCACGGGCTGGACCGCCGGTCTGGCCGCGGCGCTGGCCACCGCGATCGCCGGTGCCACCCCCGCCGCCTCGGCGGAGGTCCTGCCCGATCCCCGCCCCCTGGGCGCCAAGGTCTTCCAGGGCTGGGCCTTCGACACCTGCCACGCGCCGTCCCTCGCCACCCTGCGCGCGTGGAACAGCTCCCGCTACCGCGCCGTCGGCGTCTATTACGCCGGCCGCGGCCGGGCCTGTGCGAGCCAGCCCAACCTCACCGTTTCCTGGATGCGGGGCGTCAAGAGCATGAAGTGGCGGGTGCTGCCCATCTTCGTCGGATCCCAGGCCCCCTGCGTCCGCAGCGCCAACAAGAAGCATGTGCCGATCGGCAGCAAGCCCTTCTCCCAGGGGCGCGCGGAGGGCAAGGACGCGGTCGCGCGCGCCAAGGCGCTGTCCCTGAAGAAGCGCAGCGCGCTCTACCTCGACATGGAGGCGTACGACCTGACGAAGACGAGCTGCGCCGCCAAGACGCTCTCCTTCATCCGCGGCTGGAACCGCGAGGTCCGCTCGCGCGGCTTCTTCCCCGGCTTCTACAGCAGCGCCGAGTCCGGGGTGCGCCACCTGGAGCAGGCCCGCCGGGCAGGAGTCCATGACCTGCCCTCCGCCATGTGGTTCGCGCGCTGGAAGGGGAAGCCGTCGCTGTACGGCGAGCCGACGCTGGCCAAGAGCGCGTGGAATCCGCACCGCCGCATCCACCAGTACAAGGGCAACGTCGATGTGACGCACGGCGGCCGGAAGCTGCGCATCGACCGCAACAAGGTGGACGCACCGGTCGCGATCATCAAGTGACCCACCGCCACCGGCCCCCGTCCGGGACACCCTTGGATCCTCGGCGGCATCCTCGGTGACATTCTCGGAGGGGTCCTCGGAGGCATCGTCGGGGAATCCTCGGGAACTCTCCCGGAGCGCCTTCGGGGACGTTCTCGGGGAACCGTCGGGAGGAACCCTGACCCTCGGCTCGCCCCCTCCCCCCGGAGGAGGTGGTGCCAGCCCCACCCGTACAACCTGAGGCTGATCCCCCTTCGGCACTTATGGCCGATCCGCTCCGACCTGCCCGGCTCCTAGCGTTAAGCCATGACCACGACCGTGTGCACAGGCGTATCCGCCGCCGCGTTCCCGTCGTTCACTTCGTATGTACGGGCGCGGGGGCCGGTGCTGTTGCGCACCGCCCGCTCGCTGACCTCCAACGTGTGCGACGCCGAGGATCTGCTGCAAACCGCGCTGACCAAGACGTACCTGGCGTGGGAGCGTATCGAGGACCACAACGCGCTGGACGGCTATGTGCGGCGTGCCCTGGTCAACACCCGGACCTCGCAGTGGCGCAAGCGCAAGATCGACGAATTCGCCTGCGAGGAGCTGCCCGAGCCCGAGACGGTGCCCGCCCCGGACCCCGCCGAACGGCAGGCCGTCCGCGACGCACTGTGGCGGGCCGTACTGCGGCTGCCGGACCGCCAGCGGGCGATGGTCGTCCTCAGGTACTACGAGGACCTGAGCGAGGCGCAGACGGCGGAGGTACTCGGAGTGTCCGTGGGCACCGTCAAGAGCGCGGTCTCGCGCGCCCTCGGCAAGCTCCGCGAGGACCCGGAACTCGGCTACGCGGCATGATCGGCCGCGCGCCGGTCGACGGGGGCTGACCGGGGGACCGCCCCGGGGGTCGGCAGGGGGACCGACGGGGCGATCGAGGAGGTGATCGACGGGGTCCGGGGGTAGTGACATACCGAGCGGTCGGCTGCAGAATCGGCGGAACCTCAGCCCGCGCGTAACCGGAACCCTGGAGGCCCCGGTGCTCAGCACGATGCAGGACGTACCGCTGACCGTGACCCGCATCCTCGTGCACGGGGCATTCGTGCATGGCCGTACGGCCCATGTGACCACCTGGACCGGTGAGGACGAGCCCCGGCGCCGCAGCTTCCACGAGGTGGGCATGCGGTCGATCCAGTTGGCGAACGCGCTGCGCGATGAGCTCGGGGTGGAGCCGGGGCAGGCCGTGGCCACTTTGATGTGGAACAACGGCGAGCATCTGGAGGCGTATCTCGCGGTCCCCTCCATGGGAGCCGTGCTGCACACCCTCAACCTGCGGCTGCCCACCGAGCAGCTCGGCTGGATCGTGAACCACGCCGCCGATCGCGTGATCATCGTCAACGGCTCGGTGCTGCCGCTGCTCGCCCCGCTCCTCCCCGGCCTCACCACCGTGAAGCACATCGTGGTCGCGGGGCCCGGCGACCGTTCCGTCCTGGACGGCTGCGCCGCCCGGGTCCATGACTACGAGGAGCTGATCGAGGGGCGGCCGCAGCACTACGCCTGGCCGGAGATCGACGAGCGCCAGGCCGCCGCGCTCTGCTACACCTCGGGGACGACCGGGGACCCCAAGGGCGTGGCCTACAGCCACCGCTCCATCTATCTGCACTCGATGCAGGTCAACACCGCCGAGTCGTTCGGGATGTCCGGTGCCGACACCCTGCTGCCGGTGGTGCCCATGTTCCACGCCAACGCATGGGGCACCGCACATGCCGCCTTCATGGCGGGCGCCTCGATACTCATGCCCGACCGCTTCCTCCAGCCCGAGCCGCTCGCCGAGATGATCGAGCGCGAACGTCCCACCATCGCGGCCGCCGTGCCCACCGTCTGGCAGGGGCTGCTCGCCGAACTCGACGCCCGGCCGCGGGAGGTGAGCTGTCTGCGGGACGTCTTCATCGGCGGCTCGGCCTGCCCGCCTTCCCTGATGAAGGCGTACGAGGAGCGCCACGGCATCCACGTCGTCCATGCATGGGGCATGACGGAGACCTCTCCGCTCGGCTCCGTGGCCCATCCGCCGGGCGGGCTCTCGGCGGAGGACGCCTGGCCGTACCGGCTGTCGCAGGGCCGCTTCCCGACGTCCGTCGAGTGCCGGTTGATCTCGGCGGACGGCGAAGTCGTGCCGTGGGACGGGAAGACGCCGGGTGAGCTGGAGGTACGCGGGCCGTGGATCGCGGGCGCGTACTACGGAGGGGCGGACGGCGAGCCGTTCCGCCCCGAGGACAAGTTCACCGAGGACGGCTGGCTGAAGACCGGCGACGTCGGCACCATCAGCCCCGACTGCTATCTGACGCTGACCGACCGGGCCAAGGACGTCATCAAGTCGGGCGGCGAGTGGATCTCCTCGGTCGAGCTGGAGAACCAGCTGATGGGCCATCCGGAGGTCGCGGAGGCGGCCGTGGTGGCGGTGCCGGACGAGAAGTGGGGAGAGCGGCCACTGGCCACGGTGGTGCTGACGGAGGGAGCCACGGTCGACTACGAGGGGCTGCGGGCCTTCCTCGCCGAACGGGTCGCGCGCTGGCAGCTGCCGGAGCGCTGGGCGCTGATCCCGGCGGTGCCGAAGACGAGCGTGGGGAAGTTCAACAAGAAGGTGATCCGCAAGCAGTACGCGGACGGGGAGCTGGATGTGACCACGCTGGGCCTGTGATCATGCTGGGACTGGGCTGAGGAACGTCCGGAGCGGGGGCGCGGGCCGAGCGGGCCCGAGCCCCTGTCGCTCGGTGACGCGGTCACCGTAAGGAGGCGAGTGTCTCCTTACGGGCGGCACGCCACCGTATGGACCGGCGAACGTCGCCTTATGGGCCGCGCGTCACCGTAAGGACAGCAGGCGCGCCCTTACGGGCGGCAGTCACCGTAAGGGCCGCGGGCGTGCTGCTACGGGCGGCACGTCACCGTAAGGACCGCGTGCGTCAGTTGGTGCCGATCTTCGCCAGCAGGTCCACGATCCGCGACTGCACCTCCGCGCTCGTCGAGCGCTCCGCGAGGAACAGCACCGTTTCGCCCGAGGCCAGCCGCGACAGATGCGCCGGATCGATGTCCGCGGAGGTGTAGACGACCAGCGGGGTGCGGTTGAGCAGTCCGTTGCCGCGCAGCCAGTCGACGATCCCGGCCCGGCGGCGGCGTACCTGCATCAGGTCCATCACCACCAGATTCGGCCGCATCTGCCCCGCGAGCGAGACCGCGTCCGCGTCCGTCGCCGCGCGGGCGACCTGCATCCCGCGACGCTCGAGCGTCGCCGTAAGGGCCGCGGCGATCGGCTCGTGCTCCTCGATCAGCAGAACGCGCGACGGATGCTGCTCGCTGTCGCGCGGGGCGAGCGCCTTGAACAGGACGGCCGGGTCGGCGCCGTACGCCGCCTCCCGTGTCGCCTGGCCGAGCCCCGCGGTCACCAGCACCGGCACCTCGGCGGCGACCGCGGCCGTACGCAGCGACTGCAGCGCGGTCCGGGTGATCGGCCCGGTCAGCGGGTCGACGAACAGCGCCGCCGGGTACGCGGCGATCTGCGCGTCGACCTCCTCACGGGAGTTCACGATCACCGGACGGTAGCCGCGGTCGCTCAGCGCCTGCTGGGTGGACATGTCCGGCGCGGGCCACACGAGGAGGCGGCGCGGGTTGTCCAGCGGCTCCGGGGGCAGTTCGTCGTCGGGCGGCGGGGTGCGGTCGTCGACGATCTCGACGGCGCCGTTGGGCCCGTCCAGCGGCTCCGGCCCCTCGGCGCCCTCGTCCGGCGCGCCGATGGCGAACGCACGGCCCGAGCTCTGCGACGCACTCGCCGCACGCTGCGGCTGCGCCCCCGGCCCGGGCTGGGGGCGGGGCTGCGCGCCGGTCTGTGCCCCGGGGTGCGGTTGCGAACGGCTGCCGGCCGGCTGCAGTTCGGCCGAGGTGCCCTGGTCCGCCATCTCGGGCCGGGCGGCCAGCTTGCGGCGCCTGCCGGAGCCCAAGCTGGTGCCTCCGGAGGGCGTCTGGGGCTGGCCCTGCTGCGGGCGTCCCTGCGGCTGGCCTTGCGGCGCCTGGCCCTGGGGGTGCTCCCCCACCTGCTGGGCGAACGGCACCCCTTGGCCCAGGGTGCGCACGCTGATCGCGCGCCCCTGGGCGGCGTCGGCGTTCGGCGGGGCCTCGGCGGGCAGCGGCTGCGGACGGGGCTGCGTGGGCGCGTCCGGCCACTGCGCCGGCTGCTGGGCCGGTGGCTGCTGGGCCGGTGGGCGCCCGTTCGCCTCCGCGGGCTGCGGGCCACCGGGGCCACCCTGGGGCGGACCAACCGGATTACCCGGGCCACTCTGGGCACCCTGGGTCGCGTCCGGCTGCTCCTCGGCCAGCGGCCGCCGGGCGCGGCGACGTCCGGTGGGCGGCACCTCCTGCGGCCGGCCGCCGCCGGTGTCCTGGCCCCAATTGGGCTGCTGCTCCTCGGGCGTACGGGCGGCGGGCAGTGCGGGCATGCCCGATCCGGCGGGCTGACCGGTGCCGGAGCCCTGGGCCTGAGGCTGGGGCCGACGCGGGTCCTGGCCCTGTGCCTGACCGGGGTCGGACGGCCAGCCCCCGGGCCGTGCGGCGCCGTTGGGGGGTACGGGCTCGCCTCGTACGGCCAGGCCCCCGCCCTGCTGTGGCTGGGGCGCGCCGCCCCGCGCCTCACGGGCGCCGTGCTGCGCGGGGACGAGCCCGGCCGGGCCGAGCTCCGGCGGCAGCGCGCCGGGCTGCGCCCGGTCGGCGGCGGCCGGGGGCAGCGCGAAGGGAGAGCGGACGAGACCGGACTCCCCCGCGGGCTGCGGCTGGGCTTGCTGCGGCTGAGGTTGGGGCTGTGACTGGCCCTGGGCCTGGGGCTGCGCCTGATCGGGCGCCGGCAGCTCCGGCGCCTCGGCCAGTGTGCGGCGGGCGCGGCGACGTCCGGTGGGCTGGACCTCTTCTGGCTGGCCTGCGCCGGTGTCCTGGCCCCAGTTGGGCTGCTGTTCCCCGGGCGTACGGGCGGCGGGCAGCGCGGGCATGCCCGATGCGACCGGCTGGGCGGGCTGCTGGGGCGTGTCGGAGGCGGCCGCGGGCAGGGCGAGGGCAGGCCGGCCGTTCGCGCCCTGGGCAGGGGCGCCGGCGGCCTGAGGGCCGCCCTGTTCCTGCGCCGGGGCGCCGCGCCGGGCGCGGCGGCCCCGGGGCTGCTGCTGGGCCGGAATGCCCTGAGGCGGCACAACACCCATGGCGGCTGCGCCCGTCGGCTGCGGACCGGTGGCCGCGGCCGCCGCTTCGTCGGGGTGGGGGCGCGCCCTGCGCCGCCCGGTGGGCCGTGGGGTGTCCGCGGTCTCGGCAGCGCCCTGCTGCTGGGCCGCGCTGTCCTCGCCGACGACTGCGGGCAGAGCGGCGGGCGTGCCCGGGGCGCCCTGCTGAGCGGGGGTGCGCGGGTCGGCCGTACGGGGATCGGCCGTATGCGGGTCGGCCTTACGGAGGTTGGGCGGCGGCGTACCGCCCTGTGTGCCGTTGCCCAGCGTGCCGTTGCCCTGCGTACCGCCGCCGCTGGTGTCGCCCGGCGTGCCGCTTGGGGCCGCGCCGTGCCGGGCGCGGCGTCCGGTCGGGGTCTGGCCGGTGGCGTTGCCGCCCGCGGTGCCCGTCCCCGCACCCGCGTCGGCGCCCGTACCCGTGCCGGAGGTGCCCTGTCCCTGCGTACCGTCGCCGTGCCCGGCGGTGTCGCCGTTCGCGCGCTCCTGCTCGGCCGCGGCCGCCGCCGAGATCGGCACCTCCAGGACGTAGGCGTGACCGCCCATGCCCGGCATCTCATGGGTCTGGAGCACGCCCCCGTGCCGGCGCACGATCCCGCGCACGATCGGCTCGTGCACCGGGTCGCCGCCCGCGTACGGTCCGCGGACCTCGATCCGCACGACATCGCCGCGCTGCGCCGCCGCGACCACGATCGTCGAGTCGCTCGCCGCGCTGCCCGCCGCGGTGTTGCCGGTGGAGTCGACCCCGGCCACGTCCGCGATCAAATGGGCGAGCGCCTGGGCGAGCCGCTCCGGGTCCACCTCGGCGTCGATCGGCGGCGCGTGCACGGCGAACTGCGCGCGGCCCGGGCCGATCAGCTCGACCGCGCCCTCCACACTGGCCGATACGACCTCGTCCATCGAGACCGTACGGCGGGCCAGCTCCTCGCTGTGCGCGTCGAGCCGCTGATAGCTCAGGACGTTGTCGACGAGCGTGGTCATCCGGGTGTAGCCGGCGGCGAGGTGGTGCAGGATCTGGTTGGCCTCGGGCCACAGCTGCCCGGCCGGGTCGTCGGCGAGCACACCGAGTTCGCCGCGCAGCTGCAGCAGCGGTCCGCGCAGCGACTGGTCCAGCACGGCGAGCAGCTGGCTGTTCCGGGCGGTGACGGACTCCAGCTGTGCCGTGTACCGCGCGCGCTCCTCGGCGAGCTGCGTCCGCAGCTCCTCCACGGTCTTCGTATGCTGCGCGGTGAGGTTCTCCAGCTCCTCGGCGTGCTGGGTGGTGAGGCTCTCCACCTTCTCCGTGTGCTCGGTGGTGAGCCTCTCGACCTCCTCCGTGTGCTGGGTCGTGAGGCTCTCCACCTCCTCGGCGTGCTGGGCCGCCATGTCCCTCTCGGCACGCCGGTCGGTGAAGGTCATCACCGCGCCCACGAGTTGCTCGCCGTCGCGGACGGGCGCGGTGGTCAGATCGACCGGCACCTCGCTTCCGTCCTTCGCCCACAGCACCTGGCCGCGCACCCGGTGCTTGCGGCCGGAGCGCAGGGAGTCGGCGAGGGGTGATTCCTCGTACGGGAACGGGGAACCGTCCGGGCGCGAGTGGTGTACAAGAGAGTGAAGCTCCTGACCGCCCATGTCGCTGGCCCGGTAGCCGAGGATCTGCGCGGCGGCCGGGTTGACGAGGACCACCTTGCCCTCGGTGTCCACGCCGACCACGCCCTCCGCCGCCGCGCGCAGGATCATCTCGGTCTGGCGCTGCTGACGGGCGAGTTCGGCCTCGGTGTCGAGCGTCCCGGTCAGGTCGCGCACGATGAGCATCAGCAGCTCATCGCCGGTGTAGCTGTACTGATCGGCGTAAGGAGTCCGCCCGTCCTCCAGATTCGCGCTGGTCACCTCGACGGGAATCTGCGCCCCGTCGGTGCGCCGGGCCATCATCCGGGTCGGCTTGATGCCGTCCCGCTGCGCCGACTCGGGGCGCCGCATCGACCCGGGAATGCGATTGGGATCGAAGGAGGGGAGAACGTCGAGCAGACCACGGCCGACCAGGGCGGTGCCCGGAGCCTCGAAGGACTCCAGCGCGATGTGGTTGGCGTTGACGATCGTGCCGTTGCAGTTGACGAGCAACAGCGCGTCCGGGAGGGCGTCGAGTATCGCTGCGAGGCGAGCAGCGCCTCGGGATGGCCTGCTGCTCACGACGACGCTTCCTCCCTGACTACTGCATCTTGCTGACACTCGCGGTCATTCTGCCGTCCCGTCTGCGGAGTGTCTCTAGGGGAGTCTACGGCCACCGAAGCCGGACGTGACGGTGGATGAGAGGGAGGTCGCAGCACGACGTACGCGTCTCGACGCACGCCCGGACAAACCTCTCCGTGCTCTCCTCTTCTCACTCCCGCCCCAATCCCCAGGTCAGCTCCCAGGCGTGCGCAAAACGACGGAGAACCGATTCCATCGGGCGATTTCACACCCGTTGGTGCGGTCGAACCAGGCGTTGACGGGACGCCCCGCCCAGTGACCCGTCACCCGAGCCGTGGCCGGCCCGCCGTACTGCCCGGTGCACATCGCATCGGGCGACACCGGCGCGAACGGATCCCGGCCCCACACGGTCTGCGAGTCCAGCTGCGCACACGCGGCCCGGGCCCGGGGGTGCGTACCCCCGGTCGGGTGGCAGCTCAGCACAAAGGTCGAGGCGTCGTCGGGCTCACCGTTCTGGCTGGCGGTGATCACGAGCCGGTCGGCGCTCTCCCCGTCGAGCGGCAGGGGCAGCGGCAGCGGCGTGGCCCCGGCGGGGGCCAGCGCGCCCGCCGTGGCGGCGGTCGTCAGAGCGGCGGTGACGACGAGACGGTGCAGCAGGGGCATCGGGACACTCCTGGAGTGATCAGACGGGGGCGCGCTGCCCCTGCCCCGTCTAACGCGCCGCCGCCGCGCGCGTTGCGCCGCCATAAGGGCTGCGCTCGGCCGGTAAGGGCGGCGCTCCGCCGAAGGGGGCTGCCGCTCCGCCGTAAGGGCTGCACTCCGGCATTGGGCCTGCACCCGGGCGTTAGGGCTTTGCGATGGGCCCCGCCCGCCGAGTACCGTAGTCCGCGATTGGTGACATCCCGCTGGGCTATGACATCATCTGCACACACCACATCGCGCTCGCGCGAGCGAGACGATGTGCTGGAGGCTTCGCCTAGTCTGGTCTATGGCGCCGCACTGCTAATGCGGTTTGGGCCCTAAAGCCCATCGAGGGTTCAAATCCCTCAGCCTCCGCTCTCTGATCAGGGAGCCTGTGCCTATGGCGCGGGCTCCCTGTGTCGTTTCCGCGGCCTGCCGCCAATGATCACGGAAGCGGACCCGGCGCGACGGCGCCCGCCCGCGTTCCCCTTACTACGGCGACACTACGGCGACGGAGACGGTGACCGCGGCTCCGCGCGACTGCGCCCCATAGCCCTGCCCACCCCGGACTCTCACCGAGGCGACTGAGGGTGACTTCTCTCTAGCCGTCCGTGACGCCGACCGCCCCTTCCCCACCGCCTCGTGGCGCGAAGGCTCGCTCCCCGGTGTTCCGCGACGGCCGCTCCGGCGGCCCCTGAAAACGGAGTTTTCGCAGGTCAGTGGGGGTGTGCGAAACGGATTTCGCCTGGCGGCAGAGGTCATGTAATGTTGTCCCCGCAACGCCGACCGGCAAGAAAAACCGCCGGGAAGCCAAGCGCTCGTAGCTTAACGGATAGAGCACTTGACTACGGATCAAGAGGTTGCAGGTTCGAATCCTGCCGAGCGCGCACCAGCTCAGAGGCCCCTTCCGATCATCGGAAGGGGCCTCCTGCGTATGGGTTGACATCCAAACTGACATCAACGGTCACACGGGTTGGATCAGGCGGATACGGGGACGTCGCTCCGGCCGTCATCGTCATCGTCGCCGTTGATGTCACGCAGGGCATCGCCGACGCGATCGAAGGCCGAGCGCTGAGAGTCCAGCCGGACGAAGGTGTAGATGTCCATCGTCACGCGGATCGAACTGTGCCCGAGCACTTCCATGATCATCCGGGCGTCGGCCCCCTTCTCGTGCAGCAGCGACGCGCAGGTATGCCGGAGATCATGGAACCGGACGCGCCGGACGCCTGCCTTTTCGCACAGGAGGGTGAAGGCGCGGTTCAGGTTGCGCGGTTCGATGGGCGTTCCGTTCTTCGTGGTGAAGACGAGATCCCTGCCGTCGTCCTTCCACTTGTCTCCTGCCGCAAGGCGGTCTCCGTGTTGCTGGGCTCGGCGAGCGCGGAGCGCCGTCACGCACTCGCCGGGCAGCGCCACCCGGCGGGCCGAGCGCTGAGTCTTCGGAGCAGCGACCAGCAGTTCCCCGCCAACGCGCTGGAGCGTCTGGCGGATGGTGACTGTGCCGTCCGTAAGATCCACGTCCTTCCACCGGAGGCCGAGGACTTCCCCGCGTCGCAGCCCGATCCGTACGGCCAGTTCGTACGCCGCCCACATCCGATTGCCACGCGCCGCCGCCAGGAGCCGACGCCCCTCCTCCACGGTCAGCGGCTCTATCTCGCGCTTCGTGCCCATGCCCAGCTCGACGTTCTTTGCCACGTTGCGCGGTAGCTCGTCCTCCCGCACCGCGTGCTCCAGTGCCGCCCGCAGCAGCACCAGGAGGAAACGCACGGTCCGATCGGACGGGTACGACTCGCAGCACTTGCCCAGCGCGCAGCAGCGGCGTTTCCGCTCCGGCCGCGCCTTGTCCTTCCCCTGAGCGCAGCACTGGCACGTACGCGCGGTGGTGGCGAGGAAGGCCCGGATGTCCCGTGCGGTGAGCCGGGCCAGCTTCTTCTTCCCCAGGCCCGGAGCGAGGTAGATCCGTACGAGCGTTTCGTAGGCCGCGTACGTGGACGGCCGCACCTTGATGCGAGCGACGTTGGCCAGCCAGTACGTCAGGAACTCGCCCAGGCTCAGCTTGCTCGTGACGACGGGAATACCGCTCTGTGAGTCCGCCTTGAGGCGGGTCAGCTTTTCGTGAACGTCATCCCAGCTCTTGCCGTAGACGAAGCGCCGTTTGTACGTGCCGTCCGGCGTGAGGACGTACGCCGCTCCGTGCCAACGGCCGTCCTTGCGCTGGACGATCGTGCCCTCTCCGTTGACGTTCCTCCCGGCCATCAGGCGGCCTCTCCTTCGGTCTGGCGGTGGATGTAGTCGTGCAGGGCGGATTCGGTGATGCGTCGGCAACGGCCGATGGTCAGGGAGGCCAGTTCGCGCGAGCGGATGAGGTTGTAGACCGTCCAGCGGCTCACCTGGAGCCGGGCGGCGACCTGGTCCACGTTGAGCAGTCCCGGAGTCACAGCCAGGGGTCTCCTTCTGTCTTGCGGCGGTTGGCGTGGTCGCGGGCTTGGGCGATGTCCTGGCGTACCTGGGCGGCGAGGAGTTCTTCGCCGGGGCTGTAGCCGGAGGCCAGGTATTGCCAGTGGGAGACGACGAGGGTGGTTTCCTCGTTCAGCTCGGGCTGGTCGTCTGTGGTGCGTGCTTGTTCGGTGCGCCAAGCGCGGCGGATGTCGCGGAGCGCGCTGAGGGTGGTGGAGTAGCGGCGGGATTTGCTGGAGAAGTGGCCTCGGAAGCCGAGCATGTGGGCCCACTTCCAGAGCTTGAGTTCGGCGAACTCGGGGAGGTGGCCGAGGTTCCAGGCGGTGCGGATCATCTGGCGGACGTGGCTGTGCACGGGCAGGTCCGCGATGGGTTCGGACTGGCCGGTGCCCTCGCACTCGTCGCACAGATCCCTGAAGCCGTCAGGGCCGCGCCGGTAGCCGCGTCCGGTGCAGTGGGGACAGCGCAGCGAGCGGTCTACCGTGCCGGAGTCCTCAGCGCTCTTGGTGGCGTACTTCGCGACGTAGGCCGCCACCTTCTGATCGGTCAGCTCACCGTCACCCAGGGCGGCGATCTCGCGGATGTCGAGCTGAGAGCCCCAGGTGAGTCGGCGTTCGCCGATGGCGTTGGAGGTGACCGTGAGCACGGCGCGTTCGGCCGCCTCGGTGACCGCGTGGGTGAGGGCTTCGGCGGTGGCCCACCGGGGTGGGGGCTCGTTGCTGCCCTCGGGGCCGTCGAGGCGGATGACGGCGTGGAAGTGGACCAGGCCGCGCCGCTGGTACTCGGCGACCTTGGCGAAGGAGACGCGCAGCGATGCGTTCAGCGCTTTCTGGGTCATGCCGAGGTGGGCGGCCAGTTCGCGGCGGAGGTAGGTGGTGAAGCGTGCCCAGAGGGCTCCGGCGTGGGCGTTCCAGAGCACGGCGCCGGTGTAGTCGTAGGTGGCCGGGGACAGCGGCGTGCCCAAGGCGGGGTCGTCTGTGGGGTGGCGGGTGCCGCAGCGGCAGGCCAGGCTCTCGCCCGCGTCGGTGGTACGGCGGTTGTGCACCGGCCCGAACGACGGAGCGGTCAGGGTGACGAAGAGGCGCGGATGCGTGCGCACAGTCTCCGGCACGCTCTTGCCGCCCGAGAGCCCGGCCCGGATCAGGTGGTAGGTGTCGGCCGCGTACAGGCGCGAGCAGGACGGGCAGCGGGAGGACCGGCGGTTACCGCAGGCGGTCAGCAGCCGCCCAGTGGGTTCGTCAGCGGTGCTGTACGCACGGACAACGGTGCCGCTTGCTGTGTCGCGGGTCTCGGTGGAGCCGACGAGCTGAACCGGCCGGGTGCAACCGCGGATTCGGCTGATCTGGTCTTGGACGCGGTCGAAGTCGGGGAGGTGGGCGAGGTGGATGAGGTCCCGCAGGGCCAGGCTCGCCACGTGGCGCAGGTCCAGAGGGGCTTTCACGGTGACGCGTCCTTTCGGAGAGAGGGCCCCGAGCAGCACTCGGCCAGAGCTGCGGGTGCTGCTCGGGGCATGACGAATCCGGGCCCGGTCGGGGCGGGGGTTTCTGGATTGCTGGGACGGCCGGCACGGGGTCAGAGCTGGGCGTGTGCGGCGGTGGCCAGCGGCAGTGCGACGCCGAGGCGGGCCCGGAGCTGAGCAGGGGTGATGGGCTCGCCGTGTTCGGCCCGGTAGGCAGCGGCGATGGTGCGGGCCGCGTTCAGCAGCGGCACGGGCACCGTGACCGCCGGGGAGCTCTCCGGCTTCGGCGTAGCCAGGGGCGGGACCGGCTCGGCGGTCGGGGCGGGCTCCGGCGCGGGGGCTGGTGCCTTCTCGACCGGAGCGGGCGGCGCGGTCGGGGCCGGGGTCGGGGTGGTGGTGGCGACGGTGTGGAAGTGGCGCAGGAGTTGTGGGCCGACGGCTCCCCAGCCCAGGAGGAGAAGTGGGGCGACCGCGTCCACGGCGGCCCGGCCGTAGTGCCCGGCGACGATGGGTTCGGCGACGTTGAGGGCCAGGGTCAGCAGCCCGGACACGTGCATCAGCCGAGTGGCGCCCTTGATCTGCTCGGCCGGGACGCCGCGCAGGGACAGGTACCGCAGGGCGACCAGGAGGCCGACGACGGACAGGTCAACCATCGGAGCGATCAGCGGTGCGATGGGGCCGGGGACGCCGAGGCGCAGGGCCAGGGCCCAGACGTTGCCGAAGGAGAAGACGAAGGCCAGGCCCGCGATGATGCCCATGACCACGGTCACGGTGCGCTGAGTGATCCGGTCCTCAGACATAGAGGATTCACCTCCTTCCAGATCTCGTGACGAGCGGGCCAAAGGGACGAGTCAGGCCGCCTCCCGCTTGGTGAACGGGTCGTCCACCCGCATCGCGGAGACCGCCAGTTCTTCCAGCAGTTCGGCAGGGTCGCGGGTCAGGTGCGCGGTCTCGGTGGCGATGCGGGCCGCGTCGGCATCGGCGACGTAGGGGGTGCGGATGCGGGCGAAGCCGGGCCGCCCCTGGTGCGCCATGGCGGCCACACCGACGTACGCCGGGTCCTGGAGTGCGGTCGGGCTGGCGTCAGGCCAGTTGCGGATGTCCTCCCCCAGCGCGACCACGGCCGCTTCGGCGGTCTTCTGGGCGAAGGACAGGCCCACCGGGCATACGTCGCGGATGAAGGTGGGGATGGCGTCCCCGGTTGCCTTCTGTGTCGCGATGATCACCAGGATGCCGACGTTGCGGCCCTTCTTCACCAGGTCCTCCACCAGCCGCGCGTTCTCGGCAGCCAGCGCGGCGAGCTTCTTCGTCCGCGTGTCCGACCCCTTGTAGTCACGGAAGTAGGTATGCGCCTCATCCACGATGAGCACGGTCAACGGCCAGGCCGCCGAGGGCCCGAGGTGCCACATGTTCTTCACGCCCAGCAGGGCACGAATGGACGCCGACCGGTCCCGCCGCAGCTTCACCAACCGCGTGAAGAGCGCGTTCGCCTCTTCCAGGTCGTCACCGACGAACGCGAAGATCCGGTCCGTCAGATCGGCGTAGTCACCCTCATGGGATGAGGTCACCTTGCCGTCAGCTACCGCGTACTGAACCGCATCGGACGGCGCCGTATCGCACATGAACCGGTTGACCAGAGACGTCTTACCGAAGCCGGGCAGCCCCGCCACGGTCACGCCCGGCACGTTGGCCAGGCTGACGCTCACCGGCTGCGCGTACTCGTCCAGGCCCAGATCCCACACCGCCAGATCCTCCGGCACAGCCCCGGTAGGGGTGTGCTCAGTGGGGACGATCAGCGGATCAACCCGCACGCCACGGATCACCAGCTGTCCCGGCTTGTCCGGCAGGACCGAAACCCGCGTGCACCGCCAGGCGTCAGCCAGGTACGGGGCTGCCCGCTGGAACTCCGCCAGGCCCACCTTGGGCAGGCACGCTGCGTGCACCAGCACCCCGTACCGGTCGGCCGCGACCCGGATCTTTGGGATCAGGACGCGAGGCTTGGGGACCTTCCCGTCGGGTGCCACGATCACGGCCGGAGGGGTCTTGTCGGTCACCGACAGCCCGACCATCGGGGCCAGCCGACGCCAGCGACGCCGTACGCCGATGGCCTGCCGCATGCTCGCCCGCGTCATCTTGTCGGCACGCACATAGCGCACCAGCCACCACAGGGCCCATATGCCGATCAGGGCCAGGGCCGCCCCGGCAACAGCCGGGGCAGACCCGAACACCTCCTGCACAGTCACAGCACGTCCTTGTTCGTGTAGAGGAATCGGTACAGGGAGATCCGCAGTTCCAGCAGGTCACGGCCGGATGCGAGCTTGGGGTAGCCGTGCGACTCGATCACCTTGGCCACGTCGAAGAGCAGGCCGTTGGTGAACCGCGAGTCGTCATCCCCGCTCTCCGGCTCGACCGGATAGACCGGCTCAGGGGCGGCGGCCGTCACTTGACCAGCTCCAGCGCCGCCGCCCGGTAGGCCACGCCATCGGACAACTGGCCGTTGAAGAGCCGCGCCCACGGAGTGGCGAACAGCTCCGCCACCCGCACCGGCATCCCCGGCTGAAGACCGCCCGGCAGACCGCTCTCCGGCACGGTGATCTTCATCTGCTCGGCGCGGCCCTCTTCCATGAGGAACACCGTCAGGGTGTGCAGGGTCTCCCCGGTGTCGCGGTCAGTGGCGACCTCACCCGTGTTCGGGTCCTTCACCTTCGGCACCGGGAGGGTGCCAGCGATGAACTGAGTGGAGGGCAGCAGCCCCACGCGGATACGGGTCATAGCCATGGTTGAACTCCCTTTCGTGGCCGACCGCTTGTGCGATCGGGGCCCAACTATGACCTAGCCAGGCTAGCTAGGTCAAGCGAGCTAGCCATCAGAGTTCAAGGGTCTGGGTGTGTTAGGTGGGCTAACCCGGCTACCCTGGGGCCATGACGCCGCCGACGCACGACGCCCGCCCGCCGTATCAGCAGGCAGCCGAGGCCATCCGGAGCGAGATCAAGGCGGGCAAGCTCAAGCCGGGGGAACAGCTCCCCTCGCATCGGGAGCTGCAAGAGCGGTTCGGCATTGCCAACATGACCGCCCGCAGCGCTCTTCGTGTGCTTCGAGAAGAGGGCTTGATCTACACAGTGCAGGGGCGCGGCAGCTACGTGGCCGACGTGATCGGCCCCGGTGGCGAGCTGATCGAGGCCAAGCGCTACACGCCTCCCCAGACGACGGCCGGAACGGTCGAGGCCCCAGCGAGCACAGAACCCACCGGGACCATCACCGAAGCACTCCTAGAGGTCCGGGACCAGCTCCGCACCTTGAACGCGGAGGTCCAGACCCTCAAGCGGGAAGTCGCCGAACTGAAGGCGCAGCAGCACCCGTAGCCCGCCCTTCCTGGATCTCCATCACCTCCGCACGAATGTCCTCCAGCTCACCGCGCAGGCGCTCAGTCATGGCCGCGATCTCGGCCAGCAGCGCCCGCTCCTGCTCGGTCAGCACCAGTTCCCCCTTGTCGTCTGCGCGTTGGTCGCGCGCACCCCGCATTGCGATCCTCCGGCGATCTTCTGGTGAGCTGTTCAGAGTTTCCTTACTGGATCAAGGCGGCCCGCTTGCGCGGGCCGCGCGCGCTGGCGGCCCGTGGCCGCCGCCCGCTCCTGTCTGCCGCCCCGCTCAGCGGCGCCCCCGTGCCACTCAGCGCGCCACCCCACACCAGCAGCCCACCGACCGCAGTCAGCACTCGGAACAGCTCCCACGGAGCGCCTGACGATCGCTGCGAACCCGCCGACGCAGCGGCACGCCCAGGACCACGGGCCCGACCTGCCAGCCGTCGAGGGACGGCTACGCAGAGCGGTTTACATGACTGGCCATCTGCCGACTGCGGCCATCGCCGTTGTGCACGTAGCAACGGCCAGCGGGGAGGGGAGGGGTGCCCGGCCGGGGGCATGTCGGTCGTCAGCCCCGGCCCGATGTGGCCGGCCGCCGTACTGTCGCCGTCACGGATGCGGGTACGTGAGCAGACCGAACTGCCCGGTCCTGGCGGGCGGGGAGCAGCTGCTGCCGCGCGGTGGCTCAGGCCGTCGTGGTCGCTCCGCGTCGGTTTCCGTATCGCGGTGGCCGAGCTGCGTGTCGTCAACGCTCTGGCGACCGTCACCACCGAGCCCGCCACCTCGCATCTGCCTCGCACTCGTCACCATCCCTTTCCTTCGTCTGAACTCATCCGGGAACGGGCGGAGTCGAAGCGAGCACGACAACCACCCCGGTACCATCGGCACCGGGGTCCTGATCATGGACTCTCCGCCGGACCACCCCGCGCCTGCCAGGGTTTGAGGGGTGGTCCGGCTTCAGGTCTGAAGTTGTTGAGGGCGGGGGCCGCGGGTCCCTCCACGACTGCGACCCCCGCCCAGCCTTGAGGGGCTACGCGTCAGGCGTCGCCGTTCGGCCTCGCGCAGCCGTCGCGGAAGAGCCCACGTTCGCCATGGACGCGCGGAAGAAGCTCGTGATGATCATCCGGAATCCGGTGTGGCCCGTCTGGTTCGCGTGGCGCAGACACCACACCTCCGGCTGCTTGGCCTCTTCAGTCGCCCCGGATGAGTCGTCGCACGTCGTGCATTCGGCCTCCAAGATCGGAGGACTCCCAGTGACGTCTGTGCTCAGGGTCCACAGGGTCCAATCGCCCTGCCGTATCACGGAGTTTCCGGCGGTCGTCACGACTGCCCCTCTCTACGCTCTCCATCGGCCAGTGAGGCCCGTTCGTCGACAGGAAGTGCGAGGACCGCCCAGACCGCCTTGCCCACCGCTGGCCGTGGGGTGACGCCCCACTGATCGGCGAGCGTTTCCACCAGGACCAGCCCTCGGCCGCGTACTGATTCGGGGGTCGGAGTCCTCAGCTTGGGCAACTGGTCGGCCGCGTCGTGAACTTCGATCCGCACCTTGTCGCCCTGGTGCAGATAGCGCGTCTCGATCTGGCGTCCCGGCACCCGCGCATGTCGCACGGCGTTCGTTATCAGTTCAGACAGCACCAACAGCGCGACCTCTTCGACCGCGATCAGCCCCCAACCAGCCAGAGCCTTACGCAAGTCGGCTCGGGCCAGGGCGACACAACGGGGGTGGCGGGTCCAACGCCTCACCACCACGCGTCCATCCGGGCCTGTCAGCTCTGGCTTCATGGCCACAAGCGTGCAGGTGAGGCGCCCTCATCGGGACAGCCAACGGGGTACTCCAGGAGGCAAAATGGGGTACCCCAATCCACGGCGCGATCTACGCTGGACTGGACGCACGTCCCTACACCTCGTGAGCGGCCCATGAGTGAACGTGAAGCCAGGCGCAGCGGATACCCCCTCACCATCCCGGACCGCTTGCTCCACAGCGAGGACATGAAACGGGCTTGCAGGCGGAGGGACTTCAGCGAGATCTTCCGTCTCGTCAACAGACGAGCACCGGCGAGTTACGCGGTGATCGCTGCCGCCGTCACCAAGATGACCAGCGCGCGTGTCGGCGACGTGATCCGAGGCGATCGGGGCATTCGCAGCGTCGCTGTCATGGAACGCATCGCTGATGGTCTGGGCATTCCCGGCCACATGCTCGACCTCCCCGAGCGGCCGTGGGAGGGTACCCCGTCACCGAGCGCTGCTGCCCAGGACCAGGCTTACGCTCGCAGTAGCCCAGACGGCTCGAACGACCCCGCACCCTCACCTGCAGCGGGGGCGATCTCTGGTCTGCCGATTGTGCACGTGGACCCCTCGAATTCGGCGGACGCGGACGCGCTACCCGAAATCGTTCTGGTTTCGGTGTACGTCGATGGAAGGGAGCAGATCGTGCCGATAAATCGCCGAGCCCTTCTCGGGCACGCAATTGGTGTCGCCCTGCAAGGAAGCGGACCCCTCCGTGCCGTCAACGCTTCCGCTGAGATCGTGAGCCCCAAGCCCACCAGACCACACCGACTCCCCGCCGGACGAGGCGAAGCAGCCATCGAGCACTTCCGCGACATGTGGCACACCCTGGTCAGGGCCGATAACCTCTTCGGCCCGCGTCACGCTCTCGCGGGAGTCCATCAGCAGCTCGACATGCTGCAAGGTCTTCTGGAGGACAGCAGGGGCGAGCACCGTCAGGAGCTGCTGAAGCTCTCGGCCCAGTACGCCGAGTCCGCAGCATGGCTCCACGAGGACTCTATGGACGTGTCCAGCGCGGAGACATGGACGAGCCGGGCCATGGAATGGGCCATGGAGGCCGGAGACGAAGGCATGCTCTCGTGGACCCTGTTCCGTCGCAGCCAGCTTGCGGCGGGGAAGAAGAACGCAGGCCAGGCCATCGGACTCGCCCAGGCCGTGCAGCGCCACGAACGAGCGCTCTCCCGGCCGATGAAGGCTGCCGCCATACAGCAGGAGGCGCAGGGACTTGCCCTCGATGGGGACGAGATCGCCTGCCATCGGAAGTTGGACGAGGCCCACGAGTTCGCCGCCATCGCTGAATCCTCCGGTGACGCCCGATCCGGCCACGGAGATTTCTGCACGTCCAGCTACATCGAAATCCAGCGCGCGAATTGCTGGCTCAACCTGTCCCGGCCGGACCGGGCGGTCTCCACCTTCCAGACCGCATTGACCGAACTACCGGACGTCTATCAGCGAGACCGGGGATTCGCCCAGGCGCGGCTCGCCATGGCCTACGTCGGAATCCAGGAGTACGAGCAAGCCGCCGCCGAGGCCGCAGCCGTTCTCGACACGGCCCGCGGCTCTGGTTCCGGCCGCACTCTGCAAGAGGCCGTGACGGCGGTCAACGCTCTCGCGGCGGCGAGTAACGTTCCCGCTGTGCGGGATCTACTCGACGCAGTCAAGGAGAATGCGGGGTTCTGATGGCCACGCCCAACGAACTGACGGCCATGCGGCGAGCAATCGCCATCTCTGCCCAGGGCCTCGGGACCACGAGCCCCAACCCGCCCGTCGGGTGCGTGATCCTCGACCGCGACGGCGTCCCGGTCGGCGAGGGCTACCACCTCCGCAAGGGCGACCACCACGCCGAGGTGAACGCGCTCACCGCAGCGGGGGAGCGGGCCGAGGGCGGCACGGCGGTCGTGACCCTGGAGCCCTGCAACCACCACGGCCGGACCCCGCCGTGCCGACAGGCACTCATCGACGCCAAGGTCTCCCGCGTCCTCATGGCCGTCATGGACCCCACCTCACGCGGAGAGGGCGGCGCGGTGGTGCTGGAACAGGCCGGCATCGAGGTGGAGCGCGGCGTCCTGGAGCAGGAAGCGTTGCTTGTCCTCGGCCCGTGGCTGCACTCGCTTCGTACGGGAAGGCCACACATCACGTGGGCGTACACCGTTGGTGTCGACGAGGACCACGAGGACCAAGCCGTGAAGGAGTTGCGGCGCACACACGATCTTGTGATTCGGCGGGACGGAACGGTTGAGGAAGGCGTGCCAGGTGGCCACGGCGAAGATGCTTTCCGCGTGCCGACTGGGCCGCTCGGTGACGACCCCGCTAAGGCTCTGCACACTTTGACTGAGGCAGGGGCGCGCACGGTGCTGATGGAAGGCAGCTCTAACGAAGTGGCGCACTTGCTTGGTGGCCTGGTGGATCGCCTGATCGTCGACTTGTCCAGGATCCTTCCGTCCTCAGTGCCGACGCCAGCGAGCGCATCGATCCCGAGCGGGTTTCGGATGATGGACGCAACGGCCTTCGGTCCGTATGTGCGTCTGACAGCAAGCAAGCAGTAGGCCGAGGAAGTTAACTGACAACAAGGCAACTCCTAGCGCAGCGAATGTTCAGACCAGGTGGGTCTGAGTGCGAGGATTAGACCTATTCGATTGGTAGGTGCTTACTGGAATGGCAAGGAAAGACTTCTCTGCTAACGCGTTAATCCCGCACGGGCATCATCAGAATTGGAATTTGATTGAACAGGTCATTCGCGAGTTGGAGCGGGTGACGGATCAGTGGCCAGGTGCAGAGACCGAGATTACGGTTAAAGGGAAGCGGGACCTCTATGGAAGGTATGGGTCGCTGATCGATGCCCGGATTGAGCTGGGAGAAGATCATCGAGACGTTACAAAGGTTGATATCGCGCGGTTTGAGCGAGACGGTGAAGATTCTAATATGTACGTCGCTCTGACTTTATGCAAGAGTCAGAGAGATACGTCATGGGTTTATGCATCAGGGTCCGTGAAGCGCACATGCGAGGAACTTGTTCGCGGCCTTCAGTCCTTCGTTCTTCAGGCGATTAACTACCCTGAACTCGCCGGAGTGAACTCGCGCCAGGGATCGGGTATTGAGTCGAGCTTGCGGCATCTGCATCCCGCCGTCAGGTCTGGTGCATTGACGCGTCTGGCGAGTGGCCACGGTGATGAGGCGGTGGAGGAAGCGTGTAAGAGCGTGGGAGCCCGTCTGCGACAGCTCAGCGGCTTGGACGATGACGGTGCACCGCTGGTGACGAATGCTCTTGGAAGTCGGCGTCTGATTGCCATTAATGACGGCATCACGAAATCAGAGATAAGCGAGCAGGAAGGGTACATGCATCTGGGGCTTGCGCTCTATCGCGCGGCGCGTAATCCGCGTGCGCATAGGCCCTCGGATCCTGACTTCAACTCCGACGAGGTTGTCGAGTGGCTGTCAGTAGCAAGTGCTTTGCACAGGGCGCTGGATCGGGCGAAACCAGTGCGAAATGTACCTTAGCTATTATTTACCATTAACCCTCGTCTGGTGCGCTTCAGCTCTGTGTGTAAGTCGGGCAAGCTAGTAGCCACAGTTGACATCAAGGCTGACATCAACGACGGCACACGCAGCCGGTCAGCCGCTCATGCCGCCTCGCCGTGTGAGGAGACCCCCGGACCGTCGCCAGGACCCTGCCCGAACCTACGGATCAAGAGGTTGCAGGTTCGAATCCTGCCGAGCGCGCAGCAGCTCAGAGGCCCCTTCCGATCACCGGAAGGGGCCTCTGGCGTGTGCGGTGACAGCAACGGTGACAGCAACCGCCGGGGGACGCTCAGGGCAGGGCCGGTGAGTCGGCCGCTGCGCGATCAGTCTTCTGGTGCGGTGGGGCGGAACAGCGCCAGGAAGCCGCCAAGCAGAGTGAACGCGAGAAGGAACAGTTCCGTTTCCACCCTGCTGACGCCGCCCTCGGTCATCTGAGTCCCGAGAGTGATCCACGCCGCCGATCCCATGGTCACCAGCAGCTGATTGTCGCGCTCCCGCAGCAGCCGCATCCCTGACCACAGCAGCAACGGCACCAACGTCAACCAGGCGAATGTGGCAAGAGCCCCTTCGATGAACCCTGTGCCGATGCCCCCGTCCGGGTTGGCATGTCGCGCTTCCGACTCCCACTGCTCGGCGGATTCCCACACCCAGTACGTCCCATGGGCGGCGGCTGCCGAGACGACGATCCCCTTTAACCAGCGGCATGACCTGCTGCTCATCATGGCTTCACCATGCACAGCACAGTGCTCGCGCACCTGAGTACTCATACTCAAAGAGGGTCAGAAGGTGCAGAGGAGGGGGCCTGACGATCGCCGCTTCTCGCCCGCTTGAAGCTGTTGAGGGCGGGGGCCGCTGGTCCCTCCATGACTGCGACCCCCGCCCAGTCTTTGAGGGGCTCCTTGACCTCGCGGACCGCCGTACCCGTCAAGGAGTCGGGGTTGGACGTCGAGACGGGGTTGGACGTCGAGATCACGGGACTCGTCGGCATGTACACCGACCCTCGGCGCGTCATTGCATACACGGACGGCGAGGTGCGTCGTCAGTTCAACGTCTGCTTTACCGCTCGGGTGGTTGGTGGGGCGCGCGGCCGCCGGGCCGCAGATGACCCGCGACCCGCGCTTTCGCCGCGCGGGCGGAGAAGCGAACGAGGGCAACTCGTGATCTCGGACGCGCGCAAGCGTGCTGTTATGCGTCGCTGGGTTCCATTAGGCGTCCGTTAGTCGAACGCCAACGCGGTCTTCGAAGCTGATTGTCGTCCGGGAGCGAGACAAGACAACGCAGTAATGGGAGACACGATGAGCACCACCACCAACCGCTTCCGCGGCCGTGCCGGCCGCCGCATCGCCGCCACCATCGTCGCCGCCGCGGCGCTGGGTCTGGGGGCCACGGCCTGCGGGCCCGACTCCGATGCTGCGGACTCCAGCGGCTCCTCGGCCTCTTCGACCGCGTCCCCCTCGCAGCAAGCCTCGAGCCAGCCCACCGGCGGTTCCTCCTCGGGCAACTCCGGCTCGCAGGGCCAGGACGGGGGCGGTGCCGCCGACGCGGGTAAGAGCCTCACGATCGTCGGCACGATGGAGTACCTCGCGCCCGGCAAGCTGATCGTCAAGCCCGAGGACGGCGGCACGGACCAGGCGTTCTTGGTCGCCAACGCCACGAGTATCCGCGGCGCGGCCGCGATCTGCACCGCCCCCGACGGCAGCGTGGCCATCGGCGACGACGGCTACGGCACTGCGAAGTGCACCGTGGACGAGCTGGAGAAGGCTGCCAAGACCAACAGCGTGACCGTCCGCGTCACTATGGACCGTAAGTCCGGCGGTGCCGATATGGTCGAGGAGAAGTACCACCCGTAAGCCCTCGCCTTGGGCGTGAACGCCCTTGCCGCCCCGATGCGGAAATCTGCGGCACAGCAGCTAAGAGGCCCCTTCCAGAGATGGATGGGGCCTCTTGCGTTGCCCAGTGACGGTGGTCGTCCTCTGCGGCGCCTGTCGGGTTAATTCTTGCGGCGGCGCCGTTGTCCATAGGGGCCGCGGCGATCGTGTGCGCGCCACTCTTCCTCATGGATGTCGCGGTCTTCGTTGCCCGCGGTGCTTCCAGGAGTCGGGATTTTCTCTCCGGCGTCGATCCTGGCCCGCATTGCGGCGAGTTGGCGGTCGGTGCGCGCGTCGTCCGAATGCTTGCGCTCAGGCAGCGGTCCCGGGGACGGCGGCGTGTGCGCTATCTGCTTGGTGTTGTGGCGCTGTGGCTCAGGGGTGCTGTTCCCTGCCTCCGCGCCGTTCTGATGCGACCGTGACGTACCGCTCATGAGCAGGCCCCCCGCCTCGCTGAAATCCTCTGACAGCGTGTATGGATTATTCCCTGGGAGGGGTGCGGGGAAACGAAGTTCAGCAGGTGGGTGCTGCCCATGTGCCTTTCCATCCTGCTGGGGCGAGCGGCGTCTGGCGCGTGTTCGTTGCCGGCCTTATCCGTCGGATACTCCCTGGTATGCGGAAGGGCTGGTGACGGAGCAAAAGAAATGCCCTCAAGAGCTGAGGAACGCTCTTTCGGGCATGGCTAAAAGACGTCACTCATGAGGCCGGAGACCGGACCTTGGCGACGTCGCTTGGACGACCTACGGATCAAGAGGTTTTTGGCCAGGGAGCCTCGGCTTGGGCCATCTCGGTAGTGATGGCCCAACGCTCGTGGTTCCTCCACTCGCCGTTGATGAACCGGAAGGCTGTCGAGCAGCCCTCGCGCTGGAAGCCCAGGCGCTTGAGGTTCAGCGGGGAGGTGCTGTCAGGCTGGATGTTCGCCTCCAGTCTGTGCAGTGTGGCGATTGCTGTCCGGGGATCCTATGCGGCCTGCTCGTGGACCCCGGAGGCGGGAATTACTGCGAGCACTCACTGGTGCTGGACCGGCGGGCAGTAGCCGGTGTCCGAGCCGATGCTGTTGATCGTGGCGTTGTCCCTGGGGTCGTCGCCGTAGTCGATCTGGTTGGTGCAGCGCATGCCGGGCTTCCTGGGGGTGCCGGACGGGGTGCCGCCCTTTTGCGGCTCCGGGCAGTAGCCGGTGTCCGAGCCGATGCTGTTGATCGTGGCGTTGTCCCTGGGGTCGTCGCCGTAGTCGATCTGGTTGGTGCAGCGCATACCGGGCTTCCTGGGGATGCCCGACGGGGTGCCCTTGGCGGAGTCCTGGTCCGAGCCCTGGCTGGGCTTGGCCGCGGGGGTGGGGGATTGCGTGGCGCTCGCGGAGGGGGATGAGGACGAGGAGTTGGTGTCGCCGTCCTGGCAGGCGGTGAGCCCGAAGGCGGCGATGGCGATCAGCATGGCGGCGGCGGTCTTGCGGGCGTGGCGGACCGTGGTGCGCTGCAACATCTTCATTCCCGTTCGCTCGACGTGGTGTTTCGGCTTCGTGAGAACAAGACTGTCGGGCACCGCTGGCGATCCATCGCCGTACGGCTAACGCCCGGCTAACGTCCGAGGCGGGCCGTCGGCAGTGCGGTCGCGAGCGTCGGCAAAAACGGGCTTTTCGCCGCATCGTTCGCAGCGCGTGCCGTCGATGCCGTCGATCACGGTTGTGTGGGGACATGCTGGTGACCCGTGCCGCCCTGAGAGTCTTCTGTCCCGCCGGTGAACGAAGGATCCGTTATGCCTGAGCGACCGATCCTGGTCTTCGACGTCAACGAAACCCTGCTCGACCTGGATGCGCTCCGCCCCGCCTTTGACAGGATTTTCGACGACCCCGGCGCCATGCGCCTGTGGTTCGCCAACCTGGTCACCTACTCCGAGGCGCTCACGCTCAGCGGAGCGTACGTTCCGTTCACCGACATCGGCGGTGCCGTGCTCCGGATGCTCGCCGCCACCCGCGACATCACGATCAGTGACGCCGATGGCGCCGAGCTCACGGAGCGGTTTGGCAGTATGCCGCCCCATCCCGAAGTCCCGGCGGCCCTGCGTCGGCTGCGCGACCATGGCTTCCGGCTGTTCACGCTCACCAACAACACGCTGGAGGCCTCCGAGCGGCAGTTGGAGCGGGCGGGGGTGATCGATCTGTTCGAGCGCCGCTTCAGCGTGGAGACCGTACGACGCCATAAGCCGGCGCCGGAGGTGTACCAGGGGGTGGCCGCCGCGCTCGAGGCCGATCCTGGGGACATCTGCATGATCGCGTGCCACGTCTGGGACACGATCGGCGCTGCGGCGGCCGGTTGGCAGTCCGCGCTCATCCTCCGCGAGGGCAACGCGCCCCTCGGCGTCGGCCCGCAGCCCGACTACATCGGGCAGGACCTCGATGCGGTCGCCGACCGGCTGATCGAGCGGTATGGCGGTCGCGGCCCGGATCGAGGGTCGGGCTGAGGGTCGGATCGAGAGTCGGACTGAGGGTCGGATCGAGGGTGAGCGACGCCATGGCCGTTGACGCTGTGCCGGGGGTCGGTGGGGCAGTGGAGGAGTGGCGTGTGTGTCGCTACTCGCCGCCGTCACTCCAGCCGTCCTGTGCCTTCGTGTGCCCAGGGAGTTTTGTGTGCCCAGGGAGTGACGACTACCTGATCCGGGTCCTCGTAGACGATCTTTCCTGGGTTCGATGATTCGATTCGCTCGCAGGCGACGTCATGCAGGGCGAGGATCTTCAGATAGCCGTCCACCCGGGCGATCAGTTCCGGGGCGGTGGTCTTGAACCATGCCACCGCTCCTGGATTGAGTTCGGGGTCGTAGACCGAGGGATCGACCTCGGAGGGGTTGGCGAAGTTGGCGTTGAACCAGTCGTTGCCCGCTCGCCAGAAGCGAAGTTCCTCGTCACTCAGCCGGCCTGCCCGCGCGAGGCCGTTGGCCAGTGCGAAGACACCGGGGAAGTGGCCTCGCGGGCTTCGGGCGGTCCCCTGAAACCTCACGTACAACGCGTCGCTCACGGCCGCATCTGCTGGGGCAGGGTGAGGATGTCGGCTCCGTCGTCGGTGATGGCGATCGTGTGCTCGCTGTGCGCCGTGCGGCAGCCGGTCGCGCTGCGGAGGGTCCAGCCGTCGGCATCGGTGACGAGCTCGGCGGTGTCCGCCATGATCCACGGCTCCAGTGCCAGCAGCAGCCCAGGGCGCAGTTTGTAACCACGGCCCGGCCGTCCGGTGTTCGACACGTGCGGGTCCTGGTGCATCGTCGATCCGATGCCATGACCGCCGAACTCGGTGTTGATCGGGTACCCCGCCTCGCTGAGGACCGTGCCGATGGCATGGGAGATGTCGCCGATGCGAGCGCCGGGCCCGGCGGCGGCGATCCCCGCGGCCAGTGCGCGTTCGGTCGCATCGATCATCGCGATGCTCTCCGGGGGCTTCGCGTCGCCCACGATGAAGCTGATGGCGGCGTCCGCGGCGACTCCGGCTTTGGAGACGGCGAGGTCGAGTGTCAGCAGATCGCCGTCGGCAAGGGTGTAGTCGTACGGCCGTCCGTGGAGCACGGCGTCGTTGACGGCCGTGCAGATGTAGTGGCCGAACGGGCCGCGTCCGAAGGACGGCTCGTAGTCGACGTAGCAGGACAGCGCTCCCGCCTCGACGATCATGGCCTTGGCCCACCGATCGATGTCCAGAAGGTTCGTGCCGACCGTGCTACGGCCCTTCAGCGTGTGCAGGATGTCGGCGACCAGAGCGCCGGTGTCCTTTGCTCGGGTCAGTTCGGTGGGGCTCAGGATCTCGATCATGCGGCGTCCTTCTCACGTACTCACGTAACCAATAACTATACCGGGCTTACTATACCGGTATTAGAATCGGCGCCATGGTCAGGTTGCCGCTTACTCCCGCAGAGGTCGAGCGCGGTCAGCGCCTCGGCGCCCTCCTCCGTCGGGCCAGGGGGGAGCGCTCGATGCTCGATACCGCGCTGGACGCGGGTGTCTCACCAGAGACCCTTCGGAAGATCGAGTCCGGTCGCGTAGCCACCCCTGCCTTCCCGACCATCGCGGCGATCGCCGACGTCCTCGGCCTTTCGCTCGATGAGGTGTGGGCCGAGATCAACCAGTCCGACGGCGAGGCCGAACCCTCAGGATCCGGTCGCACCGCACGCGAGCGGTTGGCCTCCTGAGCCTCGGACCTCGCAGCTCCGTTTGCACCGACCGGCTCTCTCAGCGCGTGCCGACCCAACGCCGGATGGCGGTGTCGAGCTCATTGAGGACGGCGTCGTCGGACGAAGCGCTGTCGGGTGAGGTGGCCCAGATGATGACACCGTCCGGACGTACGAACAGGCTGGGCGGCGATGTGTGGGCGGGGTCGGCGACGTAGGCGATCCTGTGCTCCAGCGGGCGTACGGCCTGGGCGAAGCGGCCGTCGGGGGAACGGTCGACGAGGACGAAGCGGCCGTCGTGGGCGTGGTCGGCGAGCCGGCCGCCGGAGGACGGCAACGTGACATCTCCGGCGATCGATCCGACTGGTGCCGCCGACTCGCTCTCGTCGGTGATCTTGTCGGCTACGTCGTAGTGCTGGGTGATCCCCGACGTCAGCGCGACGACGCGGTTCATCACGCCCGGCACCGTGAACAGTTCCTCGCCGACGACCTTGCGCAGCTGCGCGGTCCGCTCGTCGCCGCGCATCAGGGCGACCTGCGCCCGCGTCCAGTCGAGGACCCAGGCCGCGATCGGGTGGCGTTCGCTCTCGTAAGTGTCGAGCAGCCCGGCCGGAGCGTATCCGTGCACGGTCGCGGCGAGTTTCCAGCCGAGGTTGACGGCGTCGCCCAGGCCGAGGTTCAGGCCCTGGCCGCTGAACGGCGAGTGCACGTGGGCGGCATCGCCCGCGAGGAGCACCCGGCCGTGCCGGTAGGACTGGGCCTGCCGCGCATTGTCGGACCAGCGGGTCGCCCGGCCGCGAAGGCCGTTGAGCGTCACGTCGACACCGGTGACGTCGCGTATGGCCTGCTGCAGTTCCTCCAGCGTGACGGGGGCGTCGCGGTCCTGCGGCTGCGGGCCGAAGCGGGCGACGAGAATGCGGCCGGGAATCGGGCCGTAGGCGTAGATTCCGCGGGGCGTCCAGGTCCAGCCGCGGCTCAGCCCGCTGGGGTCGTCGAAGTCGGCGACCGCCTGGTATCCCACCATCTGTGGGTCGGTGCCGACGAAGTCGATGCGCAGTTGCCTGCGGATCGCGCTGCGGCCGCCGTCAGCGGCGACGACCCACCCGGCTGTCATTGCACCGGCGCTGGTCTCCACCACGACATCGGCATCGGCATCGGCGTCGACATCGGCGTCGACGTCGACGCCGTCCGTAAGGTTCGCGTCCGCGCCGCGCACGCCGTGGACCTCGATACCGCGGCGAACCTCTACGCCGAGACGGGCGCAGTGCTCCCCGAGCAGCAGTTCGAGGTCGTGTTGGGGAACGAGGATGCCGTTGGCCGCCGCGGTGTGCCCGGCCAGCACCGGGTCGCCCTGATCGACCAGCTCATTGCGGAACAGCATGCCCGCGAAGTGTCCGGCGACCGGGAAGCGGTGCGTGGCACGCTCGCGCGGGCCCTCCTCGTGCGAGTCCGGCTGGCTCGCGAAGGCGTTCTTACGGCCGGCGAAGGCGCCGACGGATGCGAAGAGCCGGCGCTGTACCTGCTCCGCGGCCGGCAGCAACCCGCGCCGGTCGAGGATTTCGGCGCTGGCGACGTTGATCGACCCGGCCTTGATCGTCGGATCGGGCTTCTGGAGCCGCTCCAGAACCGTCACCCGCACGCCCAAGAGGGCCAGTTCGCCGGCGAGGAAGAGGCCCGTGGGACCGGCTCCGACAACGATCACATCGGTGCGCTGCATGGCGAGCTCCTTATCCTTACTCAGTAAATTTACCGGGTAAGGGTAACGAGGAAGGTTAGCGTTGTCACATGCCGAATCGAGGGGACCGCGGCGGAGCACAGACCCGGGCTCGCATCGCATCCGTCGCCACCGAGCTGTTCCTGGAGCGCGGGTTCGATGACGTGACCATCAACGAGGTCGCCGCAGCCGCCGGAGTGTCGAAGGTGACGGTCTTCGCCCACTTCGACCGCAAAGAGGACCTTCTGTTCGACCGCTTTCCGGACGCCCTCGACACCATGCGGACCGTGATCCGCGAGCGTGCGGACCACCTCGACCCCGTTGAAGCGATGCGCCAAGCCGCCCTCGCGCTGGCCACGGAACGCCATGTGCTGTCCGGGCTGGGGGAGGGCGTCGAGCCGTTCATGCGCACTCTGATGGCGTCTCCCGCGCTGATCGCCCGACTCCGCCTCTTCGCGTCCGAGATGGAGGAGGCGCTTAGGGCGGAACTCGATGCCGACGCCCGCTTCTCCGGCGACAGCGCGCTGACCGCGGCCCTGCTCGTGGCCGCGTACCGCACGGTTGCCGTCGAAACGGTGCGGCGGCGGCTTGCCGGAGGGGATATCGACGAGATCAGTGCCGCGCATCTACGTCGGCTGACGTTGGCCTTCGATGCGCTGGCCGGTGGATTGTGCGGCGGCGCATCGCCCGGCGTCGGGTGATGAACTCAGGGCCGGTGAGGCCGGACGGGGCGATTAGCTTAGGTAGGCCTAAGCGTCTGCTCTATGCTGCGGTGCCATGAGCTGGTGGCAGCTTGTCGCGGTGAGCCTTTCCTATGCTCTTGTGCTGGTGGTGCTGTTCGCCGGGGTCATCGTCGGCGGGCTGCTGGTCGCCAGGGACGCGCTGGTCGATGACTATCCGCCCGCGATCCGCGAGCGCCATGGCCCGCAAGGCGCGCGAGGGAAGCGGGCGGCCGGGGTCATGGGCGTGTTGAACGCGGTGATCTTCGTCACTGTGCCGATCGTCGGCATGGTCGATCTGCACGGCGGGTGCCGGTTCCCCGGCCCGTCCCCTGGCCGCTGCTGACGATCCTCGGGTACGGGGCGGTCATCGGAGCCGTCTCGGTCGTGGTCGAGGTCCTTCGCTGAGTCGGCGTGGGGAGGGTGGATTTCCCTTAGCGGGGAGAACGACGTAGAGTTACGTTCACCGACGCGGGGTGGAGCAGCTCGGTAGCTCGCTGGGCTCATAACCCAGAGGTCGCAGGTTCAAATCCTGTCCCCGCTACTCAGGTATCGAGGGCCCGGCACTTTTCCAGTGCCGGGCCCTCGGTCGTTCGGTCATCTCGTGGTTCGAGGGGCGGGAACCGCAGCCTCCGGCCGCCTCCACCCCGCCGCCGTCAGCGCCTGACCTTCCAGCTCACCGGCCGCTTGGTGTCATCGCCTGTGCTGTATGTCACCACCGCCGGCCGTATGCCGTTCGGCACCAGGAACACCTTGCACAGGGAGACCTTCGCTCCCACCGCGAAGTCGTCCGGGTCCTTGCCCGGGCAGGCCGCCACCTCGGTGTCGCCGGTAATGAGCGGCTGGTCGTCCACACCGCTGGTGTCCTCGAGTCCGGTGGGGGTGTTGAGGAAGGGGTAGTGGAGGGAGTTCTCGCCGACGTTCTCGAAGGTCATGGTGACGTAGTACGGCTGGGTCGTCCGTATGTCGGACGGTTCCGTGCCCGCCTTCTTCAGCTCCGCATGTGTGCCCTTGCGCACGCTCACCGCAGTGACCCGCAGGGCGCCCCGCATATGGTCCGAGCCGCGCTTGTAGGTGATCGACGTGGGCTCGCCCAGCCGGAGCGTCTTGCCGCCGTCGCCGTCGGTCGCCAGGTCGGCGCGGGTCGCGGACTGCCGTCGGCCGGAGCCGGACGCGGCGGTGTCGTCCTCGCAGCCGGCGGTGGCGAGACCGAGGAGGGTGACGCCGAGGGCGCAGCCGAGAGCGGCCCGGAATCGGGTGGCGCGAGGCGGGCGGTTGAGCATGGATGGTCCCCCGTGGCTGGTCGTGGTCGGTGACGATGTCGGGCGGGCGGCGGTGGCCTGAGGTGGCGGCCTGAGGTGGTGGCCGTAGGCGCTGCCTCAGGTGGTGGCCTTGGGTGCTGGCCTCAGGCGGCGGCCTGAGGCCAGTCCCAGATGGATACGCCGGTGCCGGAGCGTCAGTTCACCGTGTCGGTTCCCCTTGTGGTGATCTTGTCACCGCAGATCATCATGGGCGTGACAAAATCACTGGTTGAGGCTGTGATCAACTCGCAGCGGCCCTGAGACGAGGCTGTAGCACAGACGCCCGGGGCAACTACCGTGACCCGCATGAACGATTCCGCCGTGGTGTCGGTGCAGCGGTTCTGGCAGGAACTCGGGCTGCCCGGCCTCATCGATGTGCACACCCACTTCATGCCGCAGCGCGTACTGGACAAGGTCTGGGCCTACTTCGACGCCGTCGAGCCCCGCTGGCACATCACCTACCGCGAGGAGGAGGACGAACGCCTCGCGGTGCTGAGGGCGTTCGGGGTGCGGGCCTTCACCTCGATGCTCTATCCCCACAAGCCGGAGATGGCACGCTGGCTGAACGGCTGGTCGGCCGGATTCGCCGCCCGTACCCCCGACTGTCTGCACACCGCGACCTTCTTCCCCGAGCCCGGTGTGGAGGGGTACGTGCGCGCGGCGCTCGAAGGCGGGGCGCGGGTGTTCAAGGCCCATGTGCAGGTGGGGGCGTACGACCCGGGCGACGCGCTGCTCGACCCGGTGTGGGGCACGCTCGCCGAGAGCGGGACGCCCATCGTCATCCACTGCGGATCGGGGCCCGATCCGGGCAAGTACACCGGGCCGGAGCCGGTGGGGCGGGTGCTGGCCCGTCATCCTCGGCTGCGCCTGATCATCGCGCATATGGGGCTGCCGGAGTACGCGGACTTCCTGGCGCTGGCGGAGCGGTACGAGGGGGTGCATCTGGACACCACGATGGCCTTCACCGACTTCACCGAGAGCCGGTGGCCGTTTCCGCGGGCGGAGCGGGGAAGGCTGGCCGCGCTGGGGGACCGGGTGCTGTTCGGGAGCGACTTCCCCAACATCCCGTACGGGTACCTGCACGCGCTGGACGCGCTGACGCGGATCGGCCAGGACGAGGAGTGGCTGCGCGCGGTGTGCTACGGGAACGCGGCGCGTCTGTTCGGGATATGACGCGCGCGCCTGTTCGGGATATGGCGCGCGCCTGTTCGGGATATGACGCGGCCCGCCCGGCGCCATCTCGGCGCCGGGCGGGGGGTGAAGGGCTGAGGGAGCTGAGGGGCTAGGAGGTCAGCCCTTGTCCAGCGGCAGTGCCTCGGCCAGCGTGCGCCACTCCGCGCGCGGGACGTCGGCCAACGGGCTGTCCGTCACCGCCTGGATCGCGACATGGTCCGCGCCCGCGGCCAGGAACTCATCGACGCGCGCCCGGATCACCTCCGCGTCGCCGAGGGCGAACATGGCGGAGATGAGACGGTCGCTGCCGCCGTCCGCGAAGTCCGCGTCCTCGAAGCCCAGCCGCAGGAAGTTGTTGGTGTAGTTGGGCAGCGCCAGATAGCGGGCGAGGTAGCCGCGGGCCGTGGCGCGGGCGCGGTCCAGATCCGTGTCGAGGACGACCTTCAGCTCCGGCGCGAGCACGGAATCCTTCCCCAGGATGTCGCGGGCCTTGGCGGTGTGCTCCGGAGTGACGAGGTACGGGTGCGCGCCGGTCGCGCGGTCGCGGGACAGCTCCAGCATCTTCGGGCCCAGGGCGGCCAGGACCCGCTGGGAGGTGGGGACCGGGGTCGGGGCGGAGTCCAGCGCGGTCAGGTACTCCTTCATCGCCGTGTACGGACGCCGATAGCGCTCACCGGCGAGCGCGCTGTGACTCACGCCGAGGCCGAGGAGGAAGCGGCCGTCGTGGGCCGCGTTGAGCGCGGCGTGGCGCTCGGCCACATAAGCCGCCTCGTGGTCCCAGATACTCAGGATTCCGGTCGCGATGGTGATCCGGGAGGTGGCGTCCAACAGGACACCGGCCTGGTCCGGGCTGGGGTTGCCACCGAGCCAGATGGCGCCGTACCCCAGCTCGTCCAGTTCGGCCGCCACCTCGCTGACCTGCTCTGATGGTAGGGAATCCGTCTTCAGGGCCGCGGTCCAGACGCCGATCTTGCCAAGTGCGGGACGAGAACTCATACAGGGGGAAGCCGGAGAGTCCTTCCGCTTATTCCGTGTCCCTGAGGTTGTTCCGGGCCCCTGCGGGTGTTTCGGCGACCCCGCGGGTGTTCCGGGCCCTGGGGGTGTTTCGGCGACCCCGCGGGTGTTCCGGGCCCCCGCAGGTGGTCCGCGTTCCCGTCGTTGTTCCGTGTCTCCGCCGTTGTTCCGTGGCCCCACAGGATTCTCAGGTAATTCACAGGCAGCCGAAAGCGACCTCTCAGGACCCGCCCGGAGGGTAGGGCCCATGATGCCGACCTCGCCCCACGGGCGTACCGAGCTGCTGCGCCCCGACGGGAGCCCCGTCCGGGTGCTGGTCGTGGACGACGAGTCGGCGCTCGCCGACCTGCTGTCGATGGCGCTGCGCTACGAGGGCTGGGAGGTGCGCACCGCGGGCGACGGCGCGGAGGCGATCCGGATCACCCGTGAGCTGCGCCCGGACGCGGTGGTCCTGGACGTCATGCTGCCCGATATGGACGGGCTCACGGTGCTGGGGCGGCTGCGCCGCGAACTGCCCGATGTCCCGGTGCTGTTCCTGACCGCGCGGGACGCGGTGGAGGACCGGATCGCGGGGCTGACGGCGGGCGGCGACGACTACGTCACCAAGCCGTTCAGCCTGGAGGAGGTCGTCGCCCGGCTGCGGGGTCTGCTGCGCAGGTCGGGGGCGGCGGCCGCGCGCAGCGAGTCCGTGCTGGCCGTCGGCGATCTGATCCTGGACGAGGACAGCCATGAGGTGTCGCGCGGCGGCCGGGAGATCCATCTCACCGCGACCGAGTTCGAGCTGCTGCGCTATCTCATGCGTAATCCGCGCCGGGTGCTCAGCAAGGCGCAGATCCTCGACCGGGTCTGGAGCTATGACTTCGGCGGCCAGGCCAACGTGGTCGAGCTCTACATCTCGTATCTGCGGCGCAAGATCGATGCGGGGCACAGCCCGATGATCCACACCCGGCGTGGCGCCGGGTACCTGATCAAGCCCGGGGAGTAGACACCGTGGCGCTCCCCCCGCTCCGGCCGTCCGGGGCCCCTGAGCCGCCTGGTGTCCCTGAGCCGCCTGGTGTCCCTGAGGCGCCTAGTGCCGGCGAAATGCCCGCCGCCCCCGAGCCGACCCCCGCCCCCGGCCCGACCCCCGCCCCCGAGTCGCCCCGGAGCGTGGGAGCGGCGCAGGGGTGGGCGCACGCCCGGCGCGCTCAGCGGGGTGGGCGCCGTCCCTGGTCTCTGCGCACCCGTCTGGTCGTCTCGGCCGTCGCGCTGATCGCGGTGGTCTGCGCGGTGATCGGCACGGTCACGACCCTGGCCCTGCAGTCCTACCTCCAGGGCCAGGTGGACGACGATCTGCGCGCATCGGTCGGGCGGTTCCTGAACAAGCCGGGCCCGGCGGGCGAACTCCCCCGGGACGATGTGCTCTTCGTCGCCTCGCCCGGTCAGCCCATCGGCACGGTCGGGGCACGCTTCGGCCAGGGCGGGGAGATCTCCACGTCCGGCAAGAGCAATGACTCGCCCATGACGAACGACATCGACGTCGACAGCCGGGTGGATTCCCTGACCGGCGGTCAGCACAAGGCGCTCGCCGCCGTCCCCTTGGACGGACAGGTGCACACCATCGATCTGCCCGGCCTCGGCGGCTATCGGGCCGTGGCCCAGTGGGATCACCGGGAAGGCGGCATCATCCTCGCCTTCCCGCTCGACCAGACCCAGGAGACGGTCAACACCCTCATCCTGGTCGAGTTCTGTGTGGCCGCGGCCGGGTTGGTCGCGGCCGGGATCGCCGGGGCCGCGATGGTCGGCATCTCGCTGCGCCCGCTGCGCCGGGTGGCCGCGACCGCGACCCGAGTCTCCGAACTCCCCCTGCACAGCGGCGAGGTGGCGCTGCGCGAGCGCGTTCCGGCCTCGGAGGCCGATCCGCGCACCGAGGTCGGCCAGGTGGGCGCGGCGCTCAACCGCATGCTCGGCCATGTGGAGTCGGCGCTCGCGGCCCGCCAGGAGAGCGAGACGCGGGTGCGGCAGTTCGTCGCCGACGCCAGCCATGAGCTCCGTACGCCGCTCGCCTCGATCCGCGGCTACGCCGAGCTGACCCGGCGCGGCCGGGAGGAGATCGGGCCCGACACCCGGCATGCCCTCGGCCGGGTCGAGTCCGAGGCCGGGCGGATGACCGGGCTGGTCGAGGATCTGCTGCTACTGGCGCGGCTGGACGCGGGCCGGCCCCTGGAATGTGCGGAGGTCGATCTCTCCCCGCTGGTCGTCGACGCCGTCAGTGACGCGCGGGCGGTGGGCTCTGACCACGAGTGGCGGCTGGAGCTGCCCGATGAACCCGCGGTCGTCCACGGTGACGACGCCCGGCTGCACCAGGTGCTGGTCAATCTGCTCGCCAACGCGCGTACGCACACCCCCGCCGGCACCACGGTCACGGCGCGGGTGCTGTGGGGCGGGCCGCAGGCGTCGCCGTACCCCTCGCCGTATCTGGCGCCGCACGGCTTGTCTTACGGGGCGCCGTACGGCCTGTCCTACGGGGTCCCCCCTGGCCCGTCGTCCGGGGTGTCCGCAGAGATGTCCCCCGGAACCGGTGGCCCCCGTGGGCACCGTAAGGGCGGCGGCTCGCCATACGCCCCGCCGTACGGATCGCCGTACGCGGCCGCCCGCGCCGCCGCCGGGGCCTTTGGCCCGCCCCAGCCGCCCTCGTACGTCTCGCTGGAGATCGAGGACGACGGTCCGGGCATTCCGCCCGAACTGCTGCCGCATGTCTTCGAACGGTTCGCACGCGGCGACGCCTCGCGCTCCCGCGGCGCGGGCAGTACGGGGCTCGGCCTGGCCATCGTGCACGCGGTCGTGGCCGCGCACGACGGGCAGGTGACGGTGGACAGCGTTCCCGGGCGCACCGTGTTCGGCGTCCATCTGCCCGTCCACCCGCCCGTCCACCCGCTCGTCCACCGGGGCGGTCAGCAAGCCGTTCACCAGGCCGTAACGGACTCACAGGCAGGCCACAGGCTGACCACACAGCCGTGACAGCGCGGCTCGCGACTGTCGACCTCATGCGAACCGACACCCCTCTCGGGGCTCCGCCCGAGACACCCCTGCAGACCTTGCCCGTGCGCGGGCCGGTGATGGCCGAGCTCGGCCGTCCGGTGCTGGACGTCGTCATCCCCGTCTACAACGAGGAAGCGGACCTCGAGCGGTGTGTGCGACGGCTCCACGACCATCTGGCCCGCACCTTCCCGTACGGCTTCCGGATCACCATCGCCGACAACGCCAGCACGGACCGCACGCCCGAGCTCGCGGCCCACCTGGACGAGTCCATCGAGGAGGTGACGGCGGTCCGGCTGGAGCAGAAGGGGCGTGGGCGGGCGCTGCGCACCGTGTGGTCGCTGTCCGAGGCGCCCGTGCTCGCCTATATGGACGTCGATCTGTCCACGGATCTCAAGGCGCTGCTGCCGCTGGTCGCCCCGCTGATCTCCGGTCACTCCGACCTGGCGATCGGATCGCGGCTGGCGCGCAGCTCACGCGTGGTGCGCGGGCCCAAGCGGGAGTTCATCTCGCGGGCGTACAACCTGATCCTGCGCGGCAGCCTGGCCGCCCGCTTCTCCGACGCCCAGTGCGGTTTCAAAGCGATCCGTAAGGACGTCGCGGAGCGGCTGCTGCCGTTGGTCGAGGACACGGGCTGGTTCTTCGACACCGAGATGCTGGTGCTCGCCGAGCGGGCCGGGCTGCGCATCCACGAGGTGCCGGTGGACTGGGTCGACGACCCCAACAGCACGGTCCACATCGTGAAGACGGCCACGGAGGACCTCAGAGGAGTGTGGCGGGTGGGGCGCGCGCTGGCCACCGGTGCGCTGCCGCTCGACCGGGTGCGCCGTCCGTTCGGCGACGATCCGCGCGACCGCGAGCTGAGCGGGGTGCCGAAGGGGCTGGCCCGCCAGCTCGTCGGATTCTGCGTGGTCGGCGCGCTGAGCACGCTGGTCTATCTGCTGCTGTACTCGCTCTTCCGGCTGGGCACCGGCCCGCAGGTGGCCAACGCGCTGGCGCTGCTGCTGTCGGCGCTCGGCAACACCGCGGCCAACCGGAGGCTCACCTTCGGGTGCGGGGCCGGGACCGCGCGATGCGCCACCAGGCCCAGGGGCTGGTCGTCTTCGGCATCGGCCTCGTGCTGACCAGCGGCTCCCTCGCCGCTCTGGACGCCGCCCCCGGCACCGCCGCCCCGGCACCGCCGCGCACGGCACCGAACTGGCCGTGCTGATCGCGGCGAACCTCGCTGCGACCGTTCTGCGCTTCCTGCTCTTCCGGGCCTGGGTCTTCCCGTCGGACAGCGGCGCCACCACCGACGACTTGAGGAACGACAACCGATGACGACGTACGACCACGGCAGCCGGGACGCCGGACCCCCGCCCCCGCAGCGCCCGGCGGCCTCGCAGCTGCCGGCTCCCCCGCAGCCTCCCCAGCCCCTGGCGGCCTCGGCGATCCCGGCAGGCCAGGTGGCTCCGGCGACCCAGGTGGCTCCGGCGGCCCCGGCGACCCCGGCGACCCCGGCGACCCCGGCGACCCCGGCGGCCATGGACGGGCGGCAGGCGGCGCGGCCCCAGGCCACCGGCGGTTCGCGCCTGACGCGGGTCTGGCGGGGACGGCCGGAGGACCCGCGCTGGGCGCGGCCCGCCCTGTGGGCCCTGCTGGCCGCGACCACCGTGCTCTATCTGTGGAGCCTGGGCGCGTCCGCCTACGCCAACCAGTTCTACTCGGCGGCCGTACAGGCGGGCAGCGAGAGCTGGAAGGCGTTCTTCTTCGGCTCCTCCGACGCCGCGAACTCCATCACCGTCGACAAGCCCCCGGCCGCGCTGTGGCCGATGGCCCTGTCGGTGCGGCTCTTCGGCCTCTCCTCCTGGGCGGTCCTCGTCCCCGAGGCGCTCATGGGCGTCGCGACGGTCGGGGTGCTGTACGCGGCCGTACGGCGCAGGTTCAGCGCGGCCGCCGGGCTTATCGCGGGCGCGGCGCTCGCGGTCACCCCGGTCGCGGCGCTGATGTTCCGCTTCAACAACCCCGACGCGCTGCTGTGTCTGCTCATGGTCTCGGCCGTCTACTGCGTGCTGCGCGCGCTGGAGGACGCCCGCACCAAGTGGCTGTTGCTCGCGGGGGTCTGCTTCGGCCTCGGCTTCCTCACCAAGACCCTGCAGGCGTGGCTGATCCTGCCGCCGCTCGCGGTGGTGTACGCGGTGTGCGCCCCGGCGAAGTTCGGCCGGCGGATCGGGCAACTGCTGCTCGCGGGGCTCGCCATGGTGGTTTCCGGCGGCTGGTGGGTCGCGATCGTCGAGCTGTGGCCGGCGTCCTCGCGTCCGTACATCGGCGGCTCGCAGCACAACAGCTTCCTGGAGCTGACCTTCGGCTACAACGGGCTGGGCCGGATCAACGGCAATGAGACCGGCAGCGTCGGCGGGGGCGGCCCGGGTGGCGGCGGTGGCGGTGGTGGCAGGTGGGGCGAGACCGGGATCGACCGGCTCTTCGGCTCCGACATGGGGGGTCAAATCGCCTGGCTGCTGCCCGCGGCGTTCATCCTGCTGGCGGCCGGGATCTGGCTGACCTGGCGGGCGGGGCGCACCGACACCCGGCGCGCGGCCTTCCTGGTGTGGGGCGGGGCGCTGCTGATGACGTTCGCCACCTTCAGCTTCATGTCCGGGATCTTCCACCAGTACTACAACATCGCCCTGGCGCCCTATATCGCGGCGGTCGTGGGCATGGGCGCGGCGCTGCTGTGGGAGCGGCGGAACGAAGGCGGCCGGGCGGGGTCGGCGGCCTCGGCGGTGCTGGCCGTCACGGTCGCGATGACCGCCTATATGTCGTACGTGCTGCTGGGGCGGTCGGCGGACTGGCACCCCTGGCTGCGCTGGGCGGTGCTGATCGGCGGACTCGTGGCGGCGGCCGGACTGCTGTTGACGGCGCGCCTCGGCCGGAAGGCGGCGCTGGCCGCGGCGGGCCTCGGCCTCGCGGCGGGGCTGGCCGGGCCGGTCGCGTACACGCTCAACACGGTGGACACCCCGAAGCGCGGCTCCATCGTGACGGCCGGTCCGTCGGTGGCGGGCGGTATGGGCGGCCCCGGTGGCGGCGGCCGGATGGGCGGCCCGCCGGGGATGCAGAACGGACGCCAGGGCGCGGGCCGGCAGGTGCAGGGCCAGGGCAATCAACAGGGTGGCCAGGGCCAGCAGGGTCAGGGGCAGCAAGGTCAGGGGCAGGGCGGTCGGCAGGGCATGCCGGGCGGGGGCACCGGCGGCGGTCAGTCGGGGGGTCAGAACGGCTTCCCCGGCGGCGGTTTCCCGGGCGGCGGCCAGTCTCCGCAGAACGGTAAGGGCAATGCCCAGGGGCAGGGTCAGGGCCAGGGGCAGAACGGCCGACCGGGCATGCTGCCCGGTGGCGGCGGCATGGGCGAGGGCGGCCGGCGCGGCGGCGGCATGGGCGGACTGCTCGACGGTCAGCAGGTCGACGCCAAGACGGAGGCGAAGCTGGAGAAGAACGCCGACGACTACACCTGGGCGGCCGCGGCGATCGGCTCCCAGAACGCCGCGAGCTATCAACTCGCCACCCAGAAGCCCGTGATGGCCATCGGCGGCTTCAACGGCAGCGACCCGTCCCCGACGCTCGCCCAGTTCAAGGAGTATGTGAAGCAGGGCAAGATCCACTACTTCATCTCCTCGGGCACCGGTATGGGCGGCGGGCCGGGTGGCGGCCAGGGGACCTCGTCCCAGATCACCTCCTGGATCGAGGCCACCTACAAGAAGGTCACCGTGGGCAGCACCACGCTCTATGACCTGACACAGACGTCCTCGACGTCCTCGAAGTCGTCGGCGTCCTCGGCGTCCTGGACGCTCTTCGACTGACGCAGGAGTCCCGTACGTACGGGCCGGTGGCCGGGTTTCCCCCTGGCCACCGGCCCGTACGCGCGTGCGGCGTGTGGACGGCAATTCGCTGTACGCCGTACAGCCATGCTTGTACGGTGTACAGCAACCACATCGTCATACACCGTTGAAGCCTCTGCCTGGAGTCCCCATGACGGTTTCGACCGCCGACGCCGCCTCCGCTCCACCCGGCCCGTCCCCGGGTGGTCATCCACAGCGCTGGCTGATCCTCGCCGTGATCTGCCTCGCCCAGCTCACCGTGTTGCTGGACAACACGATCCTCAATGTCGCGGTCCCCTCCCTAGCCCGGGAGATGGACGCGAGCACCGCCGAGATCCAGTGGATGATCAGCGCCTATTCGCTGGTCCAGTCGGGGCTGCTGCTCACCGCGGGCAATGCCGCGGACCGCTACGGCCGTAAGAAGATGCTGGTCGCGGGGCTCGCCCTGTTCGGGGTCGGCTCGCTGTTCGCGTCGCTGGCGCAGGGGGCCGGCCAGCTCATCGCCGCCCGCGCGGGCATGGGGGTCGGCGGAGCGCTGCTGATGACCACGACGCTCGCCGTCGTGGTGCAGATCTTCGACGAGACCGAGCGGACCAAGGCGATCGGCCTGTGGGGCGCGGTCAGCTCGCTCGGCTTCGCCGCCGGGCCGCTGATCGGAGGCGCGCTGCTGGAGCACTTCTGGTGGGGCTCGATCTTCCTGATCAACATCCCGGTCGCGCTGCTCGGGCTGATCGCCGTGATCTGGCTGGTGCCCGAGTCCAAGGACCCGGTCGGCGACCGGCCCGATCTGCTGGGCGCGGTGCTCTCCACCATCGGTATGACCGGAGTCGTCTACGCGATCATCGCCGGGCCCGACCACGGCTGGACCTCGGTCCGGGTGCTGCTGTCCGCCTTCGTCGGGGTCGTGGTGCTGACCGGTTTCGCGCTGTGGGAGCGTCATATTCCGTATCCGATGCTGGACATGCACTTCTTCAGGGACCGCCGCTTCGTGGGCGCCGTCGCGGGCGGCATCCTCGTCGCCTTCGGGATGGGCGGTTCGCTCTTCCTGCTCACGCAGCATCTGCAGTTCGTGCTCGGCTACGACGCGCTGGACGCGGGGCTGCGCACCGCGCCGCTCGCGCTGGTGATCGTGGCGCTCAATCTCACCGGGGTCGGCGCCCGGCTGCTGCCGAAGCTCGGGACGCCGCTGACGATCGTGAGCGGTATGGGGCTGCTCGCGGTCGGCCTCGCGCTCATCGCGGTCCTCGGCGCGGACGGCTATGGCGGAATGCTGCTGGGACTGGTGGTGATGGGGGCCGGGATCGCGCTCGCCATGCCCGCGATGGCGAACGCCATCATGTCGGCCATCCCCCCGGAGAAGGCGGGTGTGGGCGCGGGGGTCAACGGGACCCTCACCGAGTTCGGCAACGGGCTCGGCGTGGCCGTCCTCGGCGCGGTGCTCAACTCCCGCTTCAGCTCGCTGCTGCCCGCGGCCGCCGCCGGAGCCGGTTCGCTCCCGGCCGCCCTCGCCGCGGCCCGTACCCCCGGGGACCGGGCGGCCGTCACGGACGCCTTCTCCTCTGGGCTGGAGACCAGCCAGCTCGTCGGCGCGGCGGCCGTGCTGGCGGGCGGGCTGCTGGCCGCGCTCCTGCTCAGCAGGGCTGAACGATCTTCACAGGAGGCCCCGGCGGCATAGCATCTGCAGGGAGTGAGGTGCCGCGTGCCGGGTCCCGGTACGCGTGGTGCCAGCGCATCGGAGAAAGAGAGGCGCCGCCATGGCAACCGGCAGCCGTACCGTCCGCCCGCGGTCCAGCGTCTGGCTCTCCGAACGCAAGGCCCCCAAGCGCAAGGGCGATCAGCAGCCCGTCGGGCTCGACCATCTGAAGATCGTCGCGGCGACGATGCGGCTGCTGGACGCCGAGGGTCTGTCGGGCTTCTCGATGCGGCGGCTCGCGGCGGAGCTCGGGGTGACCGCCATGTCGGTCTACTGGTACGTGGAGACCAAGGACCATCTGCTCGAACTCGTCCTCGACGCCGCGATGGGCGAGATAGCGCTGCCCATGGAGGCGGTCGGGCCCGTCGAGGGGCATGAGCACTCCCCGGCCGAGCCGCGCGACTGGCGTGAGCAGCTGCGCCAGCTCGCGGCCGAATACCGGCAGGTGATGGTCCGCCACTCCTGGGTGCCCGCGCTGCTGGGGGAGTACCTCAACATCGGGCCCAACGCGGTGGTCTTCAGCAACGCCGCGCTGGCCGTGATGCGCAACAGCGGACTGCCGGACGACAAGATCACCAGCGCGCTGTCCCTCGTCTACCAGTTCGTCTACGGCTTCGGCACGATCGAGGGTCGCTTCGCCGCCCGCTGCCGGGCGGCGGGACTCACCCAGGACGAGCTGTTCCACGAGACGATGAACTCGGTCGCGGACCGTATGGAGTTCGACGAGTCGCGGAAGATCATGAAGGCTCGGGGCGGCAATACGGTCGAGGAGATGCGGGACCGCGACTTCACGTTCGCCCTGGACCTCGCGATCGCCGGTATCGAAGCCCTGCGGGACCGGTAGCGCGCGCCCGGCGGACCGGGGCGCCGCCCCGGGACATCAGCCGCGGACGGTCGGGCCGCCGGAGGACCGGGCCGCCGGACGGCCAAGGCGCCGGAGGGTCGGGCTGCGGGGCGGCCAGGGCACCGGACGGTCCGGCTGCCGGGCGGTCGGGGCCCGACCGGTCGGGCGGCCGCCGGGCCGTCAGGCCGTGGGGAGCTCCTCGCCCTGCACCGCCTGTATGTCCAGCTCCACCCGCAGGGTCGTGCCGATCGCCGCGATGCCCGCCGCGACCACCTGGTTGTAGTTCATCGCGAAGTCCTCGCGGCGCAGCTCGGCGACGGCCCGGAAGGCCGCTCGCACTCCGCCCCAGGGGTCGGGGCCCGTGCCCAGGTATGTCAGGTCCAGGTCCACGTCCCGGACGACGCCGTGCATCGACAGCTCGCCATGGACCGTCCAGCGGTCGGCCCCGGCCGCGCTCAGATGTGTGCTCCGGTACGTCAGCTGCGGGAACTCCTCCACATTGAGGAAGTCGGGCGACTTCAGATGGCCGTCCCGCATGGCATTGCCGGTGTCGATGCTGGCGGCCTGGATGACCGCCTCGACGCGCGACTTCTCGATGTCCTCGCCGACCTCGATCCGCCCGCCGAACTCCGTGAACCGGCCGTGCACGCTGGAGATCCCCAGGTGCTGGGCGACGGCGGCCACCGTCGAATGCGCCGGGTCGAGCGTCCACGCACCGGGCGGGGGAAGCTCCACTCCGCCCTGCCGCGCCAGCACCACCGTGCCCACATCGGCCCGCCCGGAAGCCGTGACGATCGCCGTGGACGCGACCGGGGCATAGCCGACGGCGGTGGCGATGATCGTGTACGGCCCCGGCGGCAGCGGCTCGTCGGTCCGCACGGCGCCGTCCCCGTCGGCCTGCGCACGCAGCACCTGCGCGCCCGTCATATCCGTGACGGTCAGCACCGCGTGCTGGACCGCCCAGCCGTCGCGGGTGTGGATCCGGGCCCGCAGCCCCGCTCCCCCGACTGCTCCTGCTCCTGTGGTCGTCATGCCGCGTTTCGCTCCCGCTCGGGTGTCGCTCGTGTTGCTCGTGCTGCTGGTCGTACTGGTGTTGCTGGTCGTGTGCGTGGTGCTCGTCGAGCTGGTCGTGCTCGACGTGCTGGTCGTGCTCGACGTGCTGGTCGTGCTCGTCGTGTTCACCGTGTACGTCGTGTACGTCGTGTTCGTGGTGGTTGTGCGCCGGATCCGGGCGGCGGTGTAAGGCCGTCCCCTGCCTTCACTACACCGCCGCCGGGATCCGGGTTCCGGGACCGGCGGAAAAATCCGTCACCCGGACCGGGCCCGGGGCGCGTCTCCGCTCTTACGCGCCCCGGGCCCGGAGTTCCGTCACTCGCCCGGGTGGGCGAGCTCGACGTCGTGGCCGTCGACGCCGGGCCCGGAGACCGTCAGCGCCCCCGCGACCGGCGGGTAGCCGCTCGCGATGACCGTGTAGTCGCCCGCGTCCAGGTCGGTGAAGGCGTACGCGCCGTCCTCACCGGTGGTGGAGGTGGCGACCACGTTCCCGGCCGCGTCCACGAGGGTGACCCGCGCGTCCGGCAGCGGGCGCCGGTCGGCACCGGCCCGGACTATGCCCTGCACCCGGGCGCCGGCCTGCAGGGCTATCTCCACCCGGGTCAGACCCTGGGCGCCCACCTCGACGGGCAGGGCCGCGGGCCGGTAGCCCGGCGCGTTCACCGCGAGCGTGAAGGTCCCGGAGACCAGCTCCTCGAAGCCGAAGTCGCCCTGCTCACCGGTCTTCCCGGTGGCCAGCACCTCGCCGCGGACATCGGTGACCACGACCATCGCCGCGTCGACCGGACGGCCGTCGGCGGCGCCGCGCACGGTGCCCACCAGACCGCTGGTGCCCGACAGGACGATGTCGAAGCCGAGCGGTTCGTCCCCGACCACGATCGTGGACGCCTGCGGCTGGTGCCCGTCGGCCGCCGCGATCAGGACGTACGAGCCGGAGCTCGGCGCGTCCAGGGCGTACGAGCCGTCGGGGTGCGCCACCGAGCGGCCCAGCTGGCGCCCGGCGAGCGAGATCAGCGTCACCGCGGCGCGGGCGACGGGGCCGCCGTCCGCGTTCCGCACGAAGCCGTGCACACCCTGCCGGGGCTGGTGGTCCGCGCCGTCGCCCCCGGTGGAGGCGAAGGCCGCCAGGCGCTGCGGGGCGGTGGCCGCGAGGGCACCGACCGAGTCCGGCTCGGGCATCCCGGTGGCCGGGGCGCCCACGAGCGCGGGCTCGAGGTCGGCGACCTGTCCGGCGGCGGCCGGGGCCGCCATCGCGTCGGCCGGGGTGGCGTCGGTGGCCGGGGCGTCCGAGGCGGTCGCGGCCTGCTGGGATCCGGAGTTGGTCTTCAGGGCGACCTCCTTGATGAACAGGGTCAGCAGAAGGCCGAGCAGCGCGGCCGGGGCGGCGAAGAGGAAGACGTCCGCGACACCGTGGCCGTAGGCGCTCTCCGTGATCGTGCGGATCGGCTCGGGCAGCGCCTTGACGTTGGGGATGCCACCGCCGCCGGTGCCGGCGTGGCCCAGCGCGGCGCCCTTGGGGCCGAGGTCGGCCAGGCCGTCCTTGACGTAGTGGGTGACGCGGTTGGCGAGCACCGCACCGAGCGCCGAGACGCCCACCGCACCGCCCAGGGAGCGGAAGAAGGTGACGACGGCACTGGCCGCGCCGAGGTCCTGCGGGGCCACCTGGTTCTGGGTGGCCAGCACCAGGTTCTGCATCATCATGCCGATGCCGAGGCCCATGAGTGCCATGTAGATCGCCATGTGCCAGTACGGGGTGTCGTACCGGATGGTGCCCAGCAGCCCGAGGCCCGCCGTCACCAGCACACCACCGATGACCAGCCATGCCTTCCAGCGACCGGTCTTGGTGATGACCTGACCGGAGACGGTCGAGGAGATGAACAGGCCACCGATCATCGGGATGGTCATGACGCCCGACATGGTGGGCGTCTCACCGCGCGCCAGCTGGAAGTACTGGCTGAAGAAGACGGTGCCGGAGAACATCGCGATACCGACGAAGAGCGACGCCAGCGAGGCGAGGGTGATCGTCTTGTTGCGGAACAGCCGCAGCGGGATGATCGGCTCGCGCGCCTTGGACTCGATCAGGATGAAGATCAGGCCGAGCGCGATCGAACCGCCGACCATCGCGTAGGTCTGCCACGAGATCCAGTCGTACTTGTCGCCCGCGAAGGTCACCCAGAGCAGCAGCAGCGAGACCGCCGCACTGATGAAGAAGGCGCCGCTCCAGTCGACCTTGACGTCCCGCTTGACCACGGGGAGCTTCAGGGTCTTCTGCAGCACGATCAGCGCGATGACGGCGAACGGAACGCCGACGTAGAAGCACCAGCGCCAGCCCAGCCAGGAGGTGTCGGTGATCACGCCGCCCAGCAGCGGACCGCCGACGGTCGCGACGGCGAAGGTCGCGCCGAGGTAGCCGCTGTACCGGCCACGCTCACGCGGGGAGATCATCGCCGCCATGACGACCTGGGCCAGGGCGGACAGACCGCCGACGCCGACGCCCTGCACCACACGGCAGGCGATCAGCATGCCGGGGTTCTGCGACAGACCGGCCACCACGGAGCCCGCGACATAGATCAGCAGGGCTATCTGGACCAGCAGCTTCTTGCTGAACAGATCGGAGAGCTTGCCCCACAGCGGGGTGGCGGCGGTCATGGCCAGCAGGGTGGCGGTGACGACCCAGGTGTAGGCGGACTGACCGCCGTGGAGATCGGCGATGATCTCGGGCAGCGCGTTGGAGACGATCGTCGACGACAGGATCGCGACGAACATCCCCAGCAGCAGCCCGGAGAGCGCCTCCATGATCTGCCGGTGGGTCATCGGCGCCGAGGAGTCCGCGTCGTGGCCCTGATGGGCCCGGTGTCCTCCTCCGCCGTGCTTGGCGTGGGCGGGGTGCCCCGCGGGTCCCCGCACACCGCCGTCCGGTGTGGTCGTTGCCATGAAGTTCCTTAACGTTGCGAAGGTGTACGGGTGATGCTGCTCTCGGCCTGTTGCGGCACGGCCCGGGAACGCGTGTCCCCGAAACTCGTCCGCAATCGGTCGAGAAGTTCGTTGAGGTGGTCGACGTCCTCGTCCGACCAGTCGCTCAGACAGTGGGCGAGCGCGTCCGTGTAGCGCTCGGACACCTGGCCGAGCAGGGTTCGTCCGCTGGCGTTGATGCTCAGCAGGCGCGACCGCCGGTCGAGCGGGTCGGCCTTGCGGTCCACCCAGCCGCGGTCCGCGACATGTGCCACATGCCGACTGGTCACCGACATATCGATGTCGAGCAGCTCGGCGAGCTTGCTCATGCGCATCTCGCCGTAGCGGTCGAGGAGCATCAGGACGATGGCGGCGCCCGATGGGCAGTCGGTCGGCAGGACGCGCCCGAGCCCGCGCTTGACGGTGCCGATGGCGCTGAGCTGCCGGGCCAGCTCCTCGTAGTGGCGCTGTGTGGCCACGGCACCCCCAGAGGGATTGGTCAGTTGCTTAGGGCAACCATAGAAGAAGTTAGTTGCAACAGGCAAATGAAAGGGCGGTCTGGGCGGTAAATTGCCGTTAAAGAGTCGTTCTGGAGTCGGTCAAGTGGGGTGGCTGAGGCGCCAGGTGCCGCTGAGACCCGGGGGTGTCCCGGAATCCGCTCGTTCGCTAGGGTCGGGGCCCATGGCGAACAACCCCCAGAGCCCCAACGGCAACCAGGACCCGTCCGGTTCCACTCAGATGTTCCGCGCCTTCGTCGACGAGGGCACGCGGCAGCCTCAGGCGTCCACCGGATCGAGCGGCGGTTCGCGCGTGGGCGTGATCGTCGGTGTGATCGCGGCGGTCGTGATCGTCGCCGCGGTGGCCTGGCTGGCGCTGGGCTGAGCCCCGAGGCCCTGACGCTTCCAGCGGGAGCATGAGCTTCCGCGCCCCTTACGGCTGCCGGGCCGGCCTTACGGCTTCCAGGTGACCGAGACGTCCTTGGTCTCGATATGCATGCCCAGCGGCACCCGCCAGTCGTCCACGCACACCGTCCAGGTCTTCTCCTTCTTCTGACCCGCGCCGATCGGCGCGGGCAGCTCTTCCTCGGATTTCAGCGTCGCCCAGTCGATGCCGAGGAGGTCGATCACATGCGTCGAGAAGGTGACGGTGCCCGAGGCGACGGCGGATCCTCCGGTGTTGCGGAACTCGACCTTCACCTTCTCGCACCAGCGCTCATCGGTCGCCGTACGCTCCGGCTTGCCGACCTCGAGGACGGCCGGTCCGGTGGGCGTGGGGGAGCCGGACGGGTTCGAGGGGTCCGAGCCGGGCCCGGAGGGCGAGGGCTTCCCCGGCTCGTCGCCCTTGGGCCCGTCGTCGCCCTTGGGGTCGTCGTCCGCATGCTCCGGGGCCCCGGAGCCGCCCTTCCCGCGGCCCGGGCCGTCCGTACGGCCGGGGGCCCGTGCTGATGCCGAGGGCGCCCGCGAGCCCGGTCCGCCGGCTTTGCCGTCCCCGGTGGCCGCGGGTCCGGATGCGCCCTGATCGCGCTTCCCGCCCGTGCCGCCCTTACCGTCGCGATCGTTCCCTATGCCGTCCTCGTCCAGGGGCACCAGGTCGACACCGCCCTTGGGCGGTACGGCCTTCGCGCTCCGCTGGCCGTCGGGCCCGGCCGCCCCGGCGGCGACATAGCCGTCGCCGCCCGCGCCGCAGCCGCTGAGCAGGGCCCCCAGGCACAGCGCGGCCGCCGAGGAGGCGAGCGCCGTGCCTCGACGGCCGGTTGTCCGGCTCGATGCGTATCGCATCGGGCCAGTGTGTCTGACGGCCCGTCAGGTGTACAGGGATCCGACAGGGTGACCGGGCGGCCGGCTCAGTCCGAGATCAGACCCTCGCGCAGCTGGGCCAGGGTCCGGGTGAGCAGCCGGGAGACATGCATCTGGGAGATCCCGACCTCTTCGCCGATTTGCGACTGCGTCATATTGGCGAAGAAGCGCAGCATGATGATCTGGCGCTCGCGCGGCGGCAGTTTGGCCAGCAGGGGCTTGAGCGACTCGCGGTACTCCACGCCCTCCAGCGCGCTGTCCTCGTACCCCAGCCGGTCGGCGAGCGACCCCTCGCCGCCGTCGTCCTCGGGGGACGGGGAGTCCAGCGAGCTGGCCGTGTAGGCATTGCCCACGGCGAGCCCGTCGACCACGTCCTCCTCCGAGACGCCCAGCGCCGTGGCGAGCTCGGGGACGGTCGGGGAGCGGTCGAGCTTCTGTGACAGCTCGTCACTGGCCTTGGTGAGTGCCAGCCGCAGCTCCTGCAGCCGCCGCGGGACCCGCACCGACCAACTGGTGTCACGGAAGAACCGCTTGATCTCGCCGACGACGGTCGGCATGGCGAACGTCGGGAACTCCACGCCCCGTTCGCAGTCGAAGCGGTCGATCGCCTTGATCAGGCCGATGGTGCCGACTTGGACGATGTCCTCCATCGGCTCGTTACGGCTGCGGAACCGGGCCGCCGCGTAGCGGACGAGCGGGAGGTTCAGCTCGATGAGGGTGTCACGGACGTAGCCGGCTTCCGCACTGTCCTTGTCGAGTGTGGCGAGCCGCAGGAAGAGGGAGCGGGAGAGGGTGCGGGTGTCGATGGCGTCGCAGTCGTCAGGCATGAGCGGTGCATCGTTGTTGAGCACCTTCGAGCTGCCCAGTTCTACGGACATGCCACCCCCTAGAGGTCGCGGACGGATCCCAGCTGCGCGGTTCGCGTCCGACGCAGCCTCCCCCTGAATACCGGAGGTCGGGCCGCGCCAAACGCGGTTCCTGCAGAATGTCACATGTCGGCAACACGCTGTAGCGCCAAGTCGACATTACAGCCTTGAGGTACCGGGGCGCAGGTCCCTCGCAAGGATCAGGACTCGATCCGATTTGCGGACCTCAGCCTGGCGAAGCTGCGGGACAGCAGTCGGGACACATGCATCTGGGAGACGCCGAGCTCGGCGCTGATCTGAGATTGCGTCAGATTGCTGTAGTAACGCAGCAAAAGGATACGCTGCTCGCGCTCGGGCAGTTGTACGAGCAGATGGCGCACCAGATCGCGGTGCTCGACTCCGGCGAGCGCCGGATCCTCGTAGCCGAGCCGGTCGACCAGCCCGGGCAGTCCGTCGCCCTCCTGGGCGGCCTCCAGGGAAGTGGCGTGATAGGAGCGGCCCGCCTCGATGCAGGCGAGCACCTCCTCCTCGCTGAGCTTGAGCCGCTCGGCGATCTCGGCCGTCGTCGGGGAGCGGCCGTGCAGCACGGTCAGATCCTCGGTCGCGCCGTTGACCTGCACCCACAGCTCATGCAGCCGGCGCGGCACATGGACGGTGCGGACGTTGTCGCGGAAGTAGCGCTTGATCTCGCCGACGACGGTCGGCATGGCGAACGTCGGGAACTGCACCCCGCGGTCCGGGTCGAACCGGTCGATCGCGTTGATCAGGCCGATGGTGCCGACCTGGATCACGTCCTCCATGGGTTCGTTGCGGCTGCGGAAGCGGGCCGCGGCGTAGCGGACCAGCGGCAGATTGGCCTCGATCAGCGCGGCGCGCACACGGGTGTGCTCGGGGGTTCCGGGGGTGAGGCCCGAGAGCTCGGCGAAGAGCACCTGGGTGAGCGCTCTGGCGTCAGCCCCGCGGCTTCTGCCGCTTTCGCTGCCGCCATCGCCCTGGGGCGGGGTTCTGGGCGCGGTACGGGCCGACACGGTCACGCCACCCCTTCACGATTACTCACCCGGCAAAAGCGGTCATAGCATCACAAGACATGTGCACTGTGTGCAAGCACCGCTTTACCACGTGTTGGTGGAGGAATCGCCCAATAAGGGGCTAATGGAGGCGGTAGTTCGAGGGGTGGGAGCGGGGTGGAACGAGGCTATTTGGTCAGTTCCGTCATGAACTCGCCGACGCTCGTCGCGGCGTCCGATATGCCCTCGAAACCGACCTGGACGAGGTCGGCTGCCCTGGCCGGCGTCTTGATGATCGTGTACAGCACGAAGACGATCAGCATATAGAGCACGATTTTCTTCGCCTGGGCCATCTGTGCTGCCTCTCCCGCTGTGCCCTTGTGCAGTCGCGAGAGTCTATCCACACCTCTGGCGCATCAGTCGTATCAGTCGGATGAACAGACTGGTGTTGTGAAAACGGTCCTTCGCCGGTGTGGGCGCCGCGCTACAAATGGGTGGATTCTGGAGAAAGAGGGGGTGACACGAGTGGCGCCAGAAGCAGCGGCGGCAGCGGCTCGCGGCGTCGGCGGAGGGAGCGGAGATGCGTGTCGGTGTGCTGACCGGCGGCGGTGACTGCCCCGGGCTCAACGCCGCGATCCGCGGCATCGTCCGAAAGGGCGTGGAGGTCCACGGCCTCGAGTTCGTCGGAGTGCGGGACGGCTGGCGCGGCGTGCTCGAAGGAGCCATCGTGCCGCTGGACGTCCCGGCCGTGCGCGGCATCCTGCCGCGCGGCGGCACCATCCTCGGATCCTCCCGGACCAATCCCCTGGCCAGCGAGGACGGGGTCGGCCGGGTGCGGGAGACCCTCGCCGAGTACGAGGTGGACGCGCTCATCGCGATCGGCGGCGAGGACACGCTCGGCGTCGCCGCGGCCCTGGGCGGCGAGGGCATCCAGGTGGTCGGAGTGCCCAAGACGATCGACAACGACGTGGCCGGCACCGACTACACCTTCGGCTTCGACACCGCCGTCAATATCGCCACCGAGGCGATCGACCGGCTGCACACCACCGCCGAATCCCACACCCGCGCCCTGGTGGTCGAGGTGATGGGCGGCACGCCGGCTGGATCGCGCTGCACTCGGGCATCGCGGGCGGGGCCAACGTCATCCTCATCCCCGAGCAGCCCTTCGACATCGGCCAGGTCTGCGCCTGGGTGGAGAACCGCTTCAAGATCAGATACGCACCGATCGTGGTGGTGGCGGAGGGGGCCGTGCCGAAGAAGGGGCAGATGGTGGTCAAGGACTCCAGCCGGGACGAGTTCGGCCATGTCCGGCTGTCCGGTATCGGCGAGTGGCTGGCCCATGAGATCGCCGACCGCACCGGCAAGGAGGCCCGCACCACGGTCCTGGGCCATATCCAGCGCGGTGGGACGCCCAGCGCCTTCGACCGCTGGCTGGCCACCCGCTTCGGGCTGCGCGCGATCGACACCGTCAAGGACCAGGACTTCGGCACGATGGTGGCGCTGCGCGGCACGGACATCGTGCGTATACCGCTGGCGGAGGCCACGGCGGGCACCAAGACCGTCGATCCCGCGCTCTACTCCGAATTCGGGGTGTTCTTCGGCTGAGCGCTCAGAGTGCGGGGTGCGGCACGACCGCCACCGGGCAGTGGGCGTGGTGCAGTACGGGATGGGCGACCGGCCCCAGCCGCAGCTCGGTCGGCCGGGTGGCCGCACGGCGCCCGATCACCAGCAGCCCGGCTCGCTCCGAGGCCCTCACCAGCGCCTCCGCCGGATTGAGCAGAATGACATCCGGCACCACCGTGACCTCCGGATACCTCTCCCGCCACGGCCGCAGCGCGTCGGAGACCACCTGGCTCTCCTGGTCCTCCCACATCGCGCGGTCCTCCTCCAGCACCGTGAGCATCCAGGCCGACGGGGAGGCCGGGGGCAGCGCCCACGCATGCACGACCCGCAGCGGCACGCCCCGCTCCTGCGCGGCGCGGAACGCGAAGTCGGCCGGCGCCTCCGCCGGGGCATGGGCGTCGAAGCCGAGCTGCACCTCGTCCGTATGCGCACCGTCCCATCCGCCGCCCGTACGCCGTGTCTCCGGGACCGTGACGACGGGGCACTGAGCCATCGCCGCCACCCGCAGCGCCACGGAGCCCAGCGCCAGCCCGTCGAAGCCTCCCCAGCCCCGGGCCCCGACCACCAGCAGCCCGGCGCCCGCGGCGGCCGTGAGCAGCGCCTCGGCCGGTTCGGCGGCGGTGTGCTCCCCGACGATCTCGAGGTCCGGATCGCGCGCCCGGAAGTCGGCGACCGTCTGCCCGAGCATCTGCTCGCCCACGTGCTGCCAGGCGTCCGCCCCGGGCACCGGCGAGACCCGGCGCGGCAGCGGTGGACTGGCGTGCACGAGCCGCAGGACGCGCCCGCGCCGCGCCGCCTCCCACGCGGCCCATTCGGCCGCCGTAAGGCTGCGCTGCGATCCGTCGACCCCCGCCACGACAGCGCCGCTCATCCGGGTCCTCCTCGGCCGCCGACCGTTGTCCGGTCCGTTCCCCTGCCAACTGGAGCAGGTCCGTTTAGTCTAGATACGCGGCGAACATCCGACATGGTCGGAGGGGGCGCCGCACACAGACCGCGAGGGGCGGCGACCGCCCCCGGTCCGGGCCACCGGACCGGGGGCGGTTCTGCGAGCGGCGGCGGGCAAACCCTGGCCAAGTCCCCCAAAAGTGGGGTGAGATGTCAAGGCTTCGGGGGAAGCGGGGGCGGGCGGGGCGAGCGCAGGATGGGGGCGAGGGAAGGGAAGGAGAGGGAAATGCGCTCGATCTCATGGCACCTCACCTCACGTCGCTCAGCACTCTTCGTCGGTTTCGTCGTCGTGGTGGCCGTCGTGGTGGTCCTTGGGATGGTCTCCTCCTCCGAAAAGGCCTCCGGGAAAGCTTCCAGACAGGCTTCCGGGGAAGCCCCCCGATTCGCCTCGACGGTCGAATACCGGCGCGAACCCGTCGGAAGGACCTCGGTCCCCGCGTTCACCTCCTCCGTCGGCCATGACCGCAAACACGTGGTCTCGCCGTCCAACGGAGGCCGGGCCTTCCGCGGCGACACCCCCGGTCTCTACGCCGGCGTCCGGAACCGGCAGCCCTGCGACCGGCAGGGACTGACCCATGACCTCGACGCCGACAAGAAGAGGGGGGCCGCCTGGAGCCGGGTCCAGCACATCAGGCAGGACGACATCCCCGGCTTCGTCCAGCGGCTCACGAGCGCCACGCTGCGCTCCGACACCTATGCGAAGACCTACGGCTATCGCGGCGGGGTGAAGCCGGTGTCCGCCGTCCTCCAGGCCGGAACGGCGGTTTTCGTCGATGAGCACGGCGCGCCGGTCGTGAAGTGCGACTCCGGAAATCCCGTAAGGGTCTCGGCCCCGCCGCGCAACGCCAAGCCGACCTTCACCGGGCCCCAGTGGAACGGTTTCTCCCGGACCACGGTGACCGTCATCCGGCCGGCCACGAAGGACATCAAGCACCTCGTCCTGGTGGGGGCCGGCAAGACCGAGCTCCTGAAGCGCCCGCTCGGCGACGGTGACGGCAGCGGGAACCCGCGCGACACCGTGCTGGCACGGGCCGACTACCCGTCCTCCCTGGCGATGCCGGGCGAGCAGCACGCCCCGCGGCTGCGGGAAGCGCCGAAGGTCAGCCTGAAGCCGTCCGACCGGTTCACCCCGCTGGAGACCGATCGCCCGTCCGGGACCCCCTCGCAGCAGTCGCAGCCCTCCGACCAGCCCACCGATCCGGGTCAGCAGCCGCAGGACCAGCCCACGGACCCGGGCCAGCAGCCGCAGCCGCAGGACCAGCCCTCCGATCCGGGTCAGCAGCCGCAGGACCAGCCCACGGACCCGGGCCAGCAGCCGCAGCCGCAGGACCAGCCCTCCGACCCGGGTCAGCAACAGCCCCAGGACCAGCCCACGGATCCGGGTCAGCAGCCGCAGCCCCCGCCGAACCAGCCCCCGCCCAATCAGCCGCCCCGAACCAGCCGCCGCCCAACCAGCCCCCGCCGAACCAGCCGCCCCCGAACCAACCGCCGCCGAACCAGCCCCCGCCGCAGCCGCCCCCGCCCCCGAACCAGCCCCCGCCGAACCAACCGCCCCCCAACCAGCCCCCGCAGGACCAGCCACAGCAGCAGCCCGACCCCAACCAGCAGCAACCCCCGGAGCAGCCGCCCCCGTCTTGACGGGATGGGACGACCACCGCACACACGTAGGGCCCGGCTCATAAGAGCCGGGCCCTACGTTCTCAGCGGCGGTAGCGGTGGGATTTGAACCCACGGAGGAGTTGCCCCCTCACGCGCTTTCGAGGCGCGCTCCTTCGGCCGCTCGGACACGCTACCGAGGGAGAGCCTAGCGGACGGGTGGCCGGGAACCGAAATCGGTTACGGGGCGGACCCGGGCGCAGGAGTCAGGACTTGCGGAAGAAGGTGGTCAGGGGGGCCGCGCACGCCTCCGCCAAGACGCCCGCGATGACCTCGGGGCGGTGGTTGAGGCGGCGGTCGCGGACGACGTCCCAGAGGGAGCCGACCGCGCCGGCCTTCTCGTCCACGGCGCCGTAGACCAGCCGGTCCAGGCGGGACAGGACGATCGCGCCGGCGCACATCGTGCACGGCTCCAGGGTGACCACCAGGGTGCAGCCGGTCAGCCGCCAGCCGCCGAGGTGGTGGGCGGCGGCTCGGAGGGCGAGGACCTCGGCGTGGGCCGTGGGGTCGCCGTGGGCCTCGCGCTCGTTGCGGCCGCGGCCGAGTACCGAGCCGTCCGGACCCAGCACGACGGCGCCGACCGGCACATCTCCCGTCTCGGGTGCCCGTACCGCCTCCTCCAGCGCCAGGCGCATCGGGGCGCGCCAGGGATCGCGCAGGGGGTCGGGTTCGGGGCCGGGCAGGAGGCCGGTCAGCGGATCGGTCATGACGTCAGTGTGGATCTGTTCGTGCGGATCGGTTGCGTCCGCGGCTCGTGTGGATCACTTGGATCAGTGCGGTGACGGGGTGGGTGGCATGGCTGCGGCGGTCAGCGCACCGCCTCCAGCCCCTCCATGCTGCAGCCCAGCATCTCGGCGATCGATTCGAGGGCGTCCCCGTCGAGGGACTTCAGCTCCTTCTCGTCCATGCCGTAGTCGGCCAGGATGTCGGCGTCGCCGAGCGGGCCGAGCGGGACCGGGGCGTCGTCCGCGTCCTCGTCGTCCCGGTCCGGCTCCCCGTCCTCGGTGCCGTCCAGGTCGACCAGGCTGTCCAGATCGTCGTCGGGGTCCCGGCCGAGCAGCTCGTCGGTGAGCATCGAGCCGTACGAGGTGCGGGCGGCCGCTGCCGCGTCCGATACGTAGATGTGCGGGTCGTCCTCGCCGTCCACACGGACGACGCCGAACCACGCGTCTTCGTGCTCGATGAAGGCCAATACCGTGTCGTCGTCCTCGGAGGCCAGACGGGCCAGTTCGATCAGATCCGTCAGGGTTTCCACGTCATCGAGCTCTGTGTCGCTCGCTTCCCACCCTTCTGCGGTGCGCGCGAGCAATGCGGCGAAGTACACCGTGACTCTCCCACTGGTCATAGGCGTGCCGGGGCGGGCGGGACAGTGTCCCGCCCCAATCGGAATCGTGGCAGAAACCGTCGCGTCGCGAGAGGTCTTCCACGCTGCGTCGTGCACCAGTCCAAAGAGATGTGGCTCACGCGGACGGAATCGAAACGCGCGGAAACCCCCTCCGGCGGTTCGGCGGAAGCCCACCAGAACTCACCAGGAAAACGTCCGCATGTGTATCGCCCGGCGCATCCGGGCCGCGCGGGCCTGGCGGGGACGCACCTGGTTCCGCACCGCTCTGGCCTCGTTCAGCGCGCGCAGGAAGCGGTCGCGACGGCGGCGGCGTTCCGCGGAGGTTTCCTTCGCGGTCGCGTCGGCCATGGTCAATCACTCCTCGGGGCCGAGGTGTCGCCCGGGGGCACTCCGGGCGCTGCTGCCCACTTTCCCCCGAAACGGCGGTTTGATTCCAGTGCGGCGGCAGACGGTTGAGCGCGGGGGAGGCGCACGGAGGGGCGGACGGGGCCACCGGCGGCAGCCGGGCTCGGGAGGCTCGGTTAGTGTCGTTGCCATGCGGATCCACGTCGTCGACCACCCGCTGGTGGCGCACAAACTCACCACGCTGCGCGACAAGCGCACCGACTCCCCCACCTTCCGGCGGCTCGCCGACGAGCTGGTGACCCTGCTCGCGTACGAGGCCACGCGCGATGTGCGCACCGAGCAGGTCGACATCCAGACCCCGGTGACGGCCACGACCGGAGTACGGCTGTCCCACCCGCGCCCCATGGTCGTGCCGATCCTGCGGGCCGGTCTCGGGATGCTGGACGGCATGGTGCGGCTGCTGCCCACCGCGGAGGTCGGCTTCCTGGGCATGATCCGTGACGAGGAGACGCTGCAGGCGTCCACCTACGCCACCCGGATGCCCGAGGACCTCTCCGGCCGTCAGGTGTACGTCCTGGACCCGATGCTCGCCACCGGTGGGACGCTGGTCGCGGCGATCAGGGAGCTGATATCGCGGGGCGCCGACGATGTGACCGCGCTGTGTCTGCTGGCGGCGCCGCAGGGTGTCGAGCTCATGGAGCGCGAACTGGCGGGCGCGCCGGTGACGGTGGTCACCTCGTCCATCGACGAGCGGCTCAACGAGCAGGGGTACATCGTGCCCGGGCTCGGCGACGCGGGTGACCGGATGTACGGGAGCGCGGGCTGAGAACCGCTTAAGGGTGCTCTGACGCGGTCGGTCAGCGGCAGGGCTTTCCGGAGGGCGCGGGCGAGGGCTTGGCCAGGGCGGCCAGCGCCTTGTCGGCGTCCTTCTGCTTGACCAGGTCCTTGAAACCGTTGCCGATGATCAGGTCGATGTCCTTGCCGTCGCGCGCGTCGTTCTTGGTCTGGGCGCCGCTGAGCTGTGTGCCGAGCACATTGAAGGCCCCGTCGCCGGCGCCGGGGGCGCCGAGCAGCATCCCGGTGGTCTTGACCTTCTTGTCGTACTGGGCCGGGGCGTTGCCCACCTTCCCGATCTTGAAGCCGCGCTTCTCCAGCTCCTTCGCGGTGTCCTTGGCGAGGCCGGAGCGCGTGGTCGCGTTGTAGACGTTGACCGTGATCTGGGAGGGCTTCGGCAGCTTCCCGCCCGTACGGCCCTGCCGGCCGCCCTGACCGCTCTGGCCGCCGTCGGACCGGCCGGACTTCGCCTTCTCGTCGGGGCGCTTGTCGCCGCGCTCGCAGTCCCCGGTGCCGTGCGCCGCGCGGACCGTCTGGTCGTCGCTGTCGCCGGAGAAGACGTCGATGAGCTGAAGCGTTCCCCAGCCGACCAGGCCGAGCGTCAGGACCGAGCCGAATGCGGCGAACATCAGCCGCCGACGGCTCCGGGGTCGACTCATCCGCGGGTAGCGATCGCCCGTAATGCGGTACTTTCCGCCCATGCCGGGAGGGGTCAGCATGCTCATGAGCGCAGCGTAGTGCGGCCAGGTGGCGATGCCTACTAAATGATCAATGGTTGGTGCTCAGACCAACCCGAAAGGGTCAACAGAGATCGGAAGTCGATCAGCGGTGATCGGTCACCGGGGGCGCGGACGCGGTCAGCCCTCGAGCTCCAGGACCCGCGCGTGGAGCACCTGGCGCTGCTGGAGCGCGGCGCGCACCGCCCGGTGCAGCCCGTCCTCCAGATAGAGGTCGCCCTGCCATTTCACGACATGGGCGAAGAGGTCCCCGTAGAACGTCGAGTCCTCCGCGAGCAGTGTCTCCAGGTCGAGCTGCTGCTTCGTCGTGACCAACTGGTCAAGACGTACCGGGCGTGGGGCGACATCCGCCCATTGGCGGGTGCTTTCCCGTCCGTGGTCGGGATAGGGCCGACCGTTTCCGATGCGCTTGAAGATCACACGGAAAGCCTACCGGCCAAGCCCCTCCCGGCGCAGCCAAGGCGCCCGAGTGCCGGGCCGGGGCCGATCTTCGCCCGGATCGGAAAAACGGAAAAAATGCATGAAAGGGGCTAGGCGCTCAAAGAGGGTCGGAGTAACGTAAATAGCAGCCTGCGGGGCGAGCGAGGGAGCTCGACCGGAGAGGCGCTCAGGACAGAGGACGTCAGTCCCCCGGAGCGTTTCCTAGATGGCCGGGCTGAGAGGCTCGAAGGTCGGGGAGACCGGAAAGCGACCTCCACTACCTGATACGGACAATGCCGCCGAAGGGAGCCCACCTCGCAGGTTTTGTCCTGCCCGCGCACCATGGCCTCATGGCTGTTCCCGAGCGTTCGCCGGAGCCGCACCGTGAGCGCGGTGCGCAGGAGCCGCGCCGCTGCCTGGTCACCGGCGCCACCGGCTATATCGGCGGCAGGCTGGTGCCCGAGCTGCTGGCCGCGGGCCATCAGGTGCGATGTGTGGCCCGCTCGCCCGAGAAGCTGCGCGATCACCCCTGGGCGGGGCGGGTGGAGACCGTACGCGGCGATGTGACCGACGAGGAGTCCCTCGGCGCCGCCATGGAGGGCGTGGACGTCGCGTACTACCTGGTGCACGCGCTGGGCACCGGACCCGGCTTCGAGGAGACCGACCGCCGGGCCGCCCGGATCTTCGGCGAGCGGGCCCGGGCCGCGGGGGTCCGCCGGATCGTCTATCTCGGTGGGCTGACCCCGGGCGGGGTCCCCGAGCGCGCGCTCTCGCCCCATCTGCGCTCCCGGGCCGAGGTGGGCCGGGTGCTGCTGGACTCCGGGGTGCCGACGGCCGTCCTGCGGGCCGGGGTGATCGTCGGCTCGGGCTCGGCCTCGTTCGAGATGCTCCGCTATCTCACCGAGCGGCTGCCGGTGATGGTGACGCCCCGCTGGGTGCACACCCGCACCCAGCCGATCGCCGTCCGCGATGTGCTGCGGCTGCTGGTGGGCTGCGCCACGCTGCCGGACGACGTGCACCGGACCTTCGACATCGGCGGCCCCGACGTCCTCACCTACCTCGACATGATGCGGCGGTACGCGGAGGTGACCGGGCTGCGGCGGCGTCTGGTCGCCCCGGTGCCGGTGCTCACCCCCAGGCTGTCCAGTCTCTGGGTCGGCCTGGTCACGCCCGTACCCGGCGCCATCGCCCGCCCGCTGGTGGAGTCGCTGCGCCATGAAGTGGTGTGCGCCGAACGGGACATCGTCCGCTATGTGCCGGACCCGCCGGGCGGGCCGCTCGGCGTGGACCGGGCGCTGGAGCTGGCCCTGCGCCGGGTCCGCGACGCGAAGGTGGCCACCCGCTGGTCCTCCGCCGCCACCCCCGGAGCGGCCGGCGATCCGCTGCCCACTGACCCCGACTGGGCGGGCGGCAGCCTCTACCAGGACCGCCGCGCACGCGCGGTTAACGCCTCGCCGGAGGACGTCTGGCGGGTGGTGGAGGGGATCGGCGGGGAGAACGGGTGGTACTCGATGCCGCTCGCCTGGGCGCTGCGCGGCTGGATCGACACCCTGGTGGGCGGCGTCGGGCTGCGCCGGGGCCGCCGGGACGCGGCGCGGCTCAGGGTGGGGGACAGCCTCGACTTCTGGCGGGTGGAGGAGGTCCTGCCGCCCCGGCTGCTGCGGCTGCGGGCCGAGATGCGGCTGCCGGGCCTGGCCTGGCTGGAGATGACGGTCGACCGGGACGCGCGGGGCGGGACGGTGTACCGGCAGCGGGCGCTGTTCCATCCGCGCGGCCTCGCCGGACATCTCTACTGGTGGTCGGTCGCGCCCTTCCACGCCCTCGTCTTCGGCGGTATGGCCCGGAACATCGCCGCCCGGGCCGAGAAGGGCGTGGCCGGGAGGGGCACGGGCGGGACGGACGCGGCCGGGACGAGTACGTCGGCGTCCCGCTCGCGGTGAGCCCCGTCGTCGGCCCGGCGGGCCCCGGGCTGCTGAGCCCCGCCGTCACCGGGACCCGTTCGAGGACCCGTTCGGGGATGCGTTCGGCCGCAGTCCCTCCAGGGCGATCGGCAGATGCCGTGGCCCGCGCAGCACCGCGTTGCGCCGGTAGGTCGGCGGGTCCTCCAGCAGCCGGGGCCGGTCCAGCCGCCGGGCCAGCTCGGTCAGCGCGATCTGCGCCTCCAGCCGGGCCAGCGGGGCGCCGAAGCAGGTGTGGATGCCGCTGCCGAAGCCGAGGTGCTGGTTGTCCCTGCGCTGCGGATCGAACCGGTCGGGGTCGCGGAAGCGCTGCGGATCGCGGTTGCCCGAGGCCAGCAGCAGCCAGACGGGCGCCCCCTTGGGGATGGTCACGCCCGCGATGTCGATCTCCGAGAGCGGGGCGCGCTGGGGAAGCATCTGCACCGGCGGATCGAACCGCAGCAGCTCCTCCACCAGTGGGACGACCAGATGGGGATCCTTGCGCAGCCGGGCGAGCACATCGGGGTTGCGCAGCAGGGTCAGCATGCCGTTGGTGATCAGGTTGACGGTGGTCTCATGGCCCGCCACCAGCAGCAGCGCCGCGGTGCTCAGCAGCTCCACACGGCTCATCCGCCCCTCCGGGCCCTGCCCGTTGACCAGGGCGGAGAGCATGTCGTCGCGGGGTGCGCGCCGGCGCTCCTCCATCAGCTCGGACAGGTACATCGCCAGTTCGGTGCGGGCCTGCCGGGTGATCCGCCGCCGCTCGGCGGCGTTCGCGTCCGGGTCGGGGTCCAAACTGAGGGCGAGGGTCTCGGCCCAGGTGTGGAAGCGCGGCTCGTCCTCCCGCGGCACCCCGAGCAGCCGGCAGATCACGGTCACCGGGAAGGGGTAGGAGAAGTGGTCGACGAGATCGATCCGGTCCCGGCCCTCGAAGCCGTCGATCAGCTCGCCGACGATACGGGTGAGTTCACCGCGCATGGCGTGGAGCCGGCGCGGGGTGTGCGGCGGGCCGAAGGGCGCCATCGCCAGCCGGCGCAGCCGGTCGTGTTCGGGCGGGTCCAGCCGCAGGAAGCTGGGCGGCAGCCCCGGGTCGTCCTCCTCGACCAGCTCCGGGGCGGCCTCGGGGTCCAGGTTGCGCGCCTCGGAGCTGAGCCGGGGGTCGTGCAGCAGACCGTGGATCTCCCAGTAGGTGGAGACGATGTACGGGCCCTCCTCGTCGTGCACCACGGGCGTTTTGCGCAGCTCTGCGTAGATCGGATACGGGTCGGCACGATGGGCGTAGTCGGTGATCTGCCGCGCGAGTGAGCCTTGCGTCTGCGTCATGGCTGAGTGAGTTCCTTCGTCGGGGTCGTCCCCCTGCTCAGCATCGGTGAGGCGGCCCGGGGCCGCGCGTACAGCCCGGCCAATGGGGCGAACGCACGACCGGGGCCCGGGGAAGGGGCGGCGAACGGCCCGGCCGCGGTCCGGGGAAGAGGAGGGCGGCGGTCCGTCGCTCGCTACCATGTAGCGCCACGCGCCGGGCGCGTGCGGTGTGGAAGGAGACGGTGTGACGGACCACGACCGGACCGGCGGGCCCGGCTGGCCCCGCCGCCCCCGTCGGCGTGGCCAGGGCGAACTGGAGGCGCAGGTGCTCGCGGCGCTGCGCCGGGCGCCGGGGCCGGTGACCGCCGCATGGGTACAGGAGCGGATCGAGGGCGAGCTCGCCTACACCACGGTCATGACCATCCTGTCCCGGCTGCACGCCAAGCAGGCCGTGACCCGTGAACGCGCGGGCCGCTCCTTCGTCTGGCGGGCGGCCTCGGACGAGGCGGGGCTCGCGGCACTGCGGATGCGCCGGGTGCTGGACGGCCAGGACGACCGCGGGGCGGTTCTGGCCAGCTTTGTGACCGGGCTGACCCAGGACGACGAGCGGCTGCTGCGCGACCTGCTGAGCGACGTGGCGGAGGAGCCGGAGGACTGACCGATGGGTGTCTTCGTCTTCCTCCCGCTGGTTCTGCCCTTGACGGCGCTGCCGATCGCCCGGCTCGCCGAACAGCATCTCCACCCGCGCACCGCCACCCGGCTGCTGACGCTCGTCGGCACCGTTCTTACGGTGTGCTCCACGCTGTGCCTGGGGCTGCTGATGGTCGTCGGCACGGCACAACTGCCGGGCAATCCGCTGCCGGACAGCTGGTCGGACCCCGAAGTACGGGCGGCCGTGCCCTGGGACGCGGTGGCCGGAAAGGCGGCGATCGGCGCGCTGGTGGCGGTGGCCGTGTCCTGTACGGCCACCTGTGTGCGCCATGTACGGGTGCGGCGGGACGCCCGGCGCGCGCTCGCCGGGCTGCCGGAGTCACCGGTCGCGGTGCTGCCCGACGACAAGGCGTACGCGTACGCCCTGCCCGGGACCTCCGGGCGGACGGGGCGGCCGGGCCGGATCGTGGTCTCCACCGGGATGCTGGACAGCCTGAGCCCCCGTGAGCGGCGGGCCCTGATCGCGCATGAGCGCGCCCATCTGACCGCCCACCACCACCGCTATCTGCTGGCCGCACAGCTCGCGGCGCGGGCCAATCCGCTGCTGCGGCCGCTGCGGGCCGCGGTGGACTACTGCGCCGAGCGCTGGGCGGACGAGGAGGCGGCCCGGGAGGTCGGCGACCGCCGGGTCACGGCGCGGGCGGTCGGCAAGGCCGCCCTGGTCTCCCAGGGCGCGCCGGGACCGGCGCTCGCCGGGTTCGCCGCGCCGGGGCCGGTGCCGCGGCGGGTCGCGGCGCTGCTGGGGCCGGTGCCGCCGTCCCGGCACTGGCCGCCGACGTGGACGGCGGCGGGGCTGGCCCTGTGGATCGCGGCGGTGGGCACGGCCGCGTCCGCCCTCTCGTCGGCGAACGCGGCGGTCGCCCTGGTCCTCGTCCTGCACGCCGCGACGCCGCTGTAGGACGTACGGCCTGTCGCCAACGACGCGCGGCTCACGGCGTGCGGGGCCGCCTCAGAGGTCGAACTCGGCCGGCGGGAGCTCCAGGGTGTAGCACGCCTCGCGGACCATGGCCTGCTCGGTCTTGTCGAAGTTGCCGTCGGCGCCCCCGATGACGATGCCGATCTGGATCACGGCGCGCGCCTCGGCGGGCTTCTTCTTGGCCTTGGCGACCTCCTGCATCACGCTCACCTTGCCGAAGTCGAAGTCGGTGGTGAGCTTGTTGAGGTAGTCGTTGAAGCGCCGCTGCAGATCGTCGGCCGGGAAGTTCTGCAGTACGTCATTGGTGGCGATCAGCTGGGCGACACGCTGCCGCTCGGACGGCTCGACCGAGCCGTCCGCCGCCGCCACCAGGGCACACATCGCCATGCTCGCGTCGCGGAACGCGCCGCTCTTCAAGTCGTTCTTCTTCTCGACGAGCTGAGTCTGCATCGTCTGGGCGGATTCCTTGAGGCGGTCCCACAGGGCCATGGCCACTCACACTCCATAGGGTCGTCAGCATCTACAGTTGTGTAGAAGTTAGCAGGCTGGGTCGGTCAAGGCCGGGCGGATCGGCCCTCTTCATCGCTCTCTGAACTTCCCGGAGGGGTAAAGAAGTTCCCAAGTTGGGGAGGTGAAGGATGCGCTGGGCTGGGCGTAAACCGTCGTACGCGAGAGCTGAGCCTTTTCGGGCGAGGCGCGGCGGGCGCCACTATGGTGCGTGGAATGTTCCACTCCGCAACCCTCCACCGAAACCTGGAAAGAGGCGGGATTTCCCCCGCAGGTTCCCCGGGAGGCCGTATGTGATGAACGTCTCCTCCTTACTGCCCGCGCGGCGGGCACCGGCGACCCCGCCCCCCGAGGCGTTACCGGCCTCGTCCCCCGCGCCGAAACAACGTGACGCGTTCTTCGACAACGCCAAGTACCTGGCGATCGTGCTGGTCGCGATGGGACACGCGTGGGAGCCCCTGCGGGGCGGCAGCAGAGCGGCGTCCGCGCTCTATATGACCGTCTACACGTTCCATATGCCGGCGTTCGTGCTCATCTCCGGCTACTTCTCGCGGAGTTTCGATGTCCGGCCGGACCGGCTCAAGCGCCTGATCACAGGGGTCGCCGTCCCCTACCTCCTCTTCGAGGTCGCGTACACCCTCTTCAAGCGGTGGGCGGACGACGATCCGTCCTCTCCGATCAGCCCGCTCGACCCGTGGTATCTGACCTGGTTCCTGATCGCGCTCTTCGTCTGGCGGCTGACCACGCCGCTGTGGCGGATCGCCCGGTGGCCGGTGGCGCTGGCGCTCACCGGCGCCGCGCTCGCCACCTGCTCCCCGAATATCGGTGACGACCTCGATCTGCAGCGGGTGCTGCAGTTCCTGCCCTTCTTCGTGCTGGGGCTGCACCTGCGGCCGGAGCACTTCCGGATGCTGCGGCGACGCGAGGTCAGACGGCTGTCCGTGCCGGTGGCCGCCGCCGCGGTGGTCTTCGCCTACTGGGCCGTGCCGCGGATGAACCCGGCGTGGTTCTACCGCCGGGACAGCGCGCAGGAGCTCGGTGCGCCGTGGTGGGCCGGGCCGGTGATGACGTTCGCCCTCTTCGGCTGCTCCATGGTGCTCATCGTGTGCTTCCTCGCCTGGGTGCCCCGGCGCCGGATGTGGTTCACGGTGCTCGGCGCCGGCACGCTGTACGGCTATCTGCTGCACGGCTTCCTGGCCAAGGGCTCCCGCTTCTGGGACTGGTACGACCACCCGTGGCTGCACCGGCCGCTGGGGGAGATCGCGGTGACGGCGGTGGCGGTGGCCGTGGTGACCGCCCTGTGCACACCGCCTGTCCAGCGGATGTTCCGGTTCGCGATGGAGCCGCGGATGGAATGGGCCTTCCGGCCGACCGCGCGGTCCGGCGGCGGGGCCGCCGCCGACCGCCCCGGCAGCCCATTCGTGTGACTAATGGGGCTTTCGGATAGGCCGGGAGTGGCATGGGTAGCCCGTAGCCGACCCCGGTCCGTAGCCGGACAGCTACGGACCACCGTCGCACGGAGAGGTGCCGGCCCAGCAGTGACACAGCCCTTTCAACTCCCCGAGTTCTACATGCCGTACCCGGCCCGGCTGAACCCCCACCTCCAGGAGGCACGGGAGCACTCCACCCAGTGGGCCCGCGCGATGGGAATGCTCGAAGGCTCGGGGATCTGGGAGCAGGAGGACCTCGACGCCCACGACTACGCCCTGCTCTGCGCTTACACCCACCCCGACTGTTCCGGCGCGGAGCTCTCGCTGATCACGGACTGGTATGTGTGGGTCTTCTTCTTCGACGACCACTTCCTGGAGACGTTCAAGCGCTCCCAGGACCGTGAGGCCGGTAAGGCGTATCTCGACCGGCTGCCCGCCTTCATGCCGATGGACCTGGCCGCCGGGACCCCCGAGCCGACCAACCCGGTCGAGGCGGGGCTCGCGGATCTGTGGGCGCGGACCGTGCCCTCGATGTCGTCGGACTGGCGGGCCCGGTTCCGGGAGAGCACCGAGAATCTGCTCAACGAATCGCTCTGGGAGCTCTCGAACATCAACATCCACCGGGTCCCCAATCCGGTCGAGTACATCGAGATGCGCCGTAAGGTCGGCGGCGCGCCCTGGTCGGCCGGGCTGGTCGAGCATGCGGTGGGGGCCGAGGTGCCGGCGCTGATCGCCGGGTCGCGGCCGATGCGGGTGCTGCGGGACGCCTTCGCGGACGCGGTGCATCTGCGCAACGACCTGTTCTCCTACCAGCGGGAGATCGAGGACGAGGGCGAGCTCAGCAATGGCGTCCTGGTCCTGGAGACGTTCCTGTGCTGCACCACCCAGGAGGCGGCCGACTCCGTCAACGAGCTGCTCACCTCACGGCTGCGGCAGTTCGAGGACACCACGCTCACCGAGCTCGGCCCGCTCTTCGCCGAGCACGGCCTGGACCCGGTGGCCTGCGCGGGCGTCCTCGCCTACGTCAAGGGGCTCCAGGACTGGCAGTCCGGCGGCCATGAGTGGCATATGCGCTCCAGCCGCTATATGAACGGCGCGAACGAAGCGGGCGGCGCTCACGCCGCCGACGAGGCGAGCGGCACCGGCCAGGCGGCCATACCCGGGGCGTGGTCCCCCTTCGCGCTCAGCGGCCTCGGCGTCTCCGCGGCGAGCCTGCCGCTGTCCACCGGCCGGGCGGAGGCGGCCAGGGCGCGCACGTTCAGCCATGTCCCGTTCCAGAAGACCGGGCCGTCCCTGCTGCCGGACTTCTTCATGCCGTTCCCCCTCCGGCTCAACGCGCATCTGCCCACCGCCCGCCGCCATCTGACCGACTGGGCACACCGGATGGGCATCCTCGAACCGCAGCCCGGCATCCCCGGTGCGCAGGTCTGGGACGAGGAGCGGCTGCTCGCCGCCGATCTCCCGCTGTGCGCGGCGGGCATCCACCCGGACGGCTCCCTGGACGAGCTCGACGTGGCGTCGGGCTGGCTGGCCTGGGGCACCTACGCGGACGACTACTATCCGGCGGTCTTCGGCCGCACCCACGACCTGGCCGGAGCCTGGGCGTGCAACGCCCGGCTCGGGGAGTTCATGCCGCTCGACATGGGCCCCACCCCGGCCCCGGCGACCGCGCTGGAGCGATCGCTGGCCGATCTGTGGGCCCGTACGGCGGCCCCGATGGAGGACTCGGCGCGCCGCGATCTGCGGCAGTCCATCGAGGACATGACCGCAAGCTGGCTGTGGGAGCTGGCCAACCAGACCAAGAACCGGATCCCCGACCCGGTCGACTACATCGAGATGCGCCGGCACACCTTCGGCTCCGAGCTCACCATGAGCCTGTGCCGGCTGGCGCGCGGACGGCGGGTGCCGCCCGAGATCTACCGCAGCGGCCCCGTCCGGTCGCTGGAGAACGCCGCCATGGACTACGCGACGCTGCTGAACGACGTCTTCTCGTACCAGAAGGAGATCGAGTTCGAGGGCGAGATCCACAACGGCGTCCTCGTCGTCCAGAACTTCTTCGACTGCGACTATCCGACCGGGGTCGCCGTCGTGAACGATCTGATGACGTCCCGGATGCGGCAGTTCCAGCATGTCGCGGAGCATGAGTTCCCGGTGCTCTATGACGACTTCGGCCTGGCGCCGGAGGCCCGGCGGGCGATGGACGGCTATGTGCGGGAGCTGCGCCACTGGATGACCGGGATCATGAACTGGCACCGGCAGGTCCCGCGCTACCGCGAGGCGGAGCTGCTCCGCGTGCGGCGGCGGCCGGTGGGGGCCGTTGCCGGCTCGGGGGCGCGGCCGGTGGCCCCGTGGTACGGGCCGACCGGGCTCGGCACCTCGGCCGCGCGGATTCCGGTGCCCGCCGGGGCGGTCGGAGCACGTCCGTAAGGACCTCGGGGTCGGCCGCCCCGCCGTGTCCGACGGGACACGGTGGGGCGGCCACTTGCCGGACTGACCGGGCCGACCCGGGCCGGCCCCAGGTGCTCTTCCCTCGACCGGCCGCTTCCCGAACCATGGGTTCCGTCCCTGGGCCCCGTAAGGAAGGCGAGCGACCGTGACGACGACGGATGACGACCTCTGCTTCAGGACCGCGCTGGACCTCAGCCGCCTGCTGCGCACCCGCGAGCTGTCCGCGCGCGAGCTGCTCGAGGCCCATCTGGCCCGTATCGAACGGGTCAACCCCGCCGTCAACGCGATCGTCACCCTCGTCGCGGACCGTGCCCGCGAGGCCGCCGAACGGGCCGATGAGCGGACCGCGGCGGGGGAGGAGCTCGGGCCGCTGCACGGGCTGCCCATCGCCCACAAGGACACCCACAACACCGCGGGCATCCGCACCACCCATGGCTCGCCGCTCGCCGACGGCGTGCCCGACCAGGACGATCTGCTGATCGAACGGATCCGGGCCGCCGGGGCGATCACCATGGGCAAGACCAACGTGCCCGAGTTCGGGGCCGGTTCGCACACTTTCAACCCGATTTTCGGTGCCACCCACAACCCGTACGACCTGGGCCGCAGCGCGGGCGGCAGCAGCGGGGGCGCGGCGGCCGCGCTGGCCTCCGGCATGATCCCGATCGCGGACGGCAGCGACACCGGCGGTTCGCTGCGCAACCCGGCCTCGTTCTGCAATGTCGTCGGTCTGCGCCCGTCGCCCGGGCGCGTCCCCGGCTGGCCCGCCGCGACCGCCTGGAGCACGCTCAACGTCAGGGGCCCGCTGGCCCGTACCGTGGCCGACGCCGCCCTGCTGCTGTCCGCCGTCGCCGGGCCCGACGCACGGTCGCCGATCGCCCTGGAGGAGCCCGGCGCCCGCTTCGCCCGCCCCCTGGACCGCGATCTGACGGGGCTGCGGGTGGCCTGGTCGCCGGATCTCGGGGGGCTGGTGCCGGTCGAACCCGAGGTGGCCGCGGCGGTCGAGTCGGCGGTGGAGGTCTTCAGCGACCTCGGCTGCGTCGTGGAGCGGGCCTGCCCGGACCTGACCGAGGCCGAGGAGGTCTTCCGTACGCTGCGCGCCTCGATGTTCGAGGTCGCCTTCGGCACGCTCATGGACCGCCACCCCGACGGTCTGAAGCGGACGATCCGGGAGAACACCGAGGAGGGGCGCAAGCTCAGCGGTCCGGACGTCGCCCGCGCGGAGGTGCTGCACACCCAGCTCTACCACCGCGTCCGGGAGTTCTTCGGCCGCTATGACGTGCTGCTGCTCCCGGTGAGCCAGGTGCTGCCCTTCGACGTCGGCATCGAGTACCCGACCGAGGTCGCCGGGGTGGCCATGGACGACTATCTGGACTGGATGCGCTCGGCGTATCTGATCAGCTCGACCGGCAGTCCGGCGCTGTCCGTACCGGCCGGGTTCACGCCCGGCGGGCTGCCCGTCGGGCTGCAGATCGTCGGGCCGCACCGGGCGGACTTCGCGGTCCTCCAGGTCGGCCACGCCTTCGAGCAGGCCACCGGGCACTGGCGGCGGCGCCCGGCGGGCATCGGGTGACCAAGGAGGCACACCAGGGCGGCGGGGCGGTGCCGCGCCCGGCCACTACCGCCGATGATGGCGTTCCACCCATGGGAAGGAGCACATCCGTGCCCTCTGCCACCGGCTCGTCCCGTGCCACCGGCCCGTCCCGCCCGCCCCGCAGCGCCATCGTCATCGGCGCCGGCATGGTCGGCCTCGCCACCGCCTGGTCGCTGCGGAACCACGGCGTCGAGGTCACCGTCGTGGAGCGGCGTCACCCCGCGGCCGGGGCGTCCTGGGGGAACGCCGGGTGGCTGTCCCCGGCCCTGACGCTGCCGCTGCCCGAACCGGCCGCGCTCCGCTACGGGCTGCGCAGCCTGGTCTCGCCCGAGTCGCCCGTCTACATACCGCCCCGGCCCGATCCCCGGCTCGCCCGCTTCCTGCTCTCCTTCACCCGGAACTGCACCCCCCGCCGCTGGCGGGTCCTGGCCGCCACCTTCGCCACGCTGAACCGCCATGCGCTGGAGGCGTACGACGCCCTCGCGGCGGACGGTGTCGCCGAGCCGACCCGGCCCGCCGACCCCTGTCTGCTCGCCTTCCGCACCGCGGCCGAGCGCGCCGCGATGGTCGAGGAGCTGGAGCAGGCCCGCGCGGCCGGTTTCTCGATCGCGTACGAGCCGATCGACGGGGACCGGGCCCGCGAGCTGGAGCCGACGCTCGGCGACGGCATCGGCGCGGCCCTCGAACTCCACGGCCAGCGCTATCTGAACCCGGGGAACTTCGTCCGCGCCCTCGCGGACGCGGTGCGCGAGCGCGGCGGCGAGATCCTGGAGCGGACGGAGGTGTCCGGAATCCGGGACCTCGGGCAGGGCGTGGCCGTCACCACCTCCCGGGGCCAACTCCGCGCGGATGTCGCCGTCGTGGCCACCGGCGCCTGGCTGGACGGGCTGGTCCGGCCGTTCGGGGTCCGGGTGCCGGTCCAGGCCGGACGCGGCTACAGCTTCAGCGTGCCGGCCGAGGGCGCCCCCACCCGCCCCACCTATCTGGCCGCCCAGAAGGTCGTCTGCACCCCGCTGGGCGAGGGCCGGGTGCGGGTCGCCGGGATGATGGAACTGGCGCCCGTGGAACGGCCGGTGGACCCGCGCCGCATCCAGGCGATCATCGCGGCGGCCCGTCCGCTGCTGCGCGGCATCGACTGGGAGGCCCGTAAGGACACCTGGGTCGGCGCCCGCCCCTGCACCCCCGACGGACTGCCCCTGGTCGGCCCGACCGCCTCCCCGCGCGTCTACGTCAACGGCGGCCACGGCATGTGGGGCGTGGCCCTCGGCCCGCTCAGCGGACGGCTGCTGGCCGACGCCATCGCGACCGGCACCTCCCCGGCCGAACTGGCGCCGCTGCATCCGCTGCGCTGATCCGCGACCGTCCCCCGGCTCTGCCTCCGCCTCTGTTCCTGTCGTCTCCTGTCGTCTCCTGTCGTCGCTTCGATCGTCCGGGGAGGGCATGTTTTGGCGTGGCGCTCTCGGAAACCCGCCGTGGTGAGCGACACGACCACATCGAAAGGAGTCACCGATGAGCACCGTGCGGGAGTCCGTCGAGGTTGGGGTTCCGCTCCACACCGCCTACAACCAGTGGACGCAGTTCACCGAGTTCCCGAGGTTCATGGAAGGTGTGGACCAGGTCACCCAGGTGGACGAACGCCACAACCACTGGGCGACCTCCATCGCCGGTGTGCACCGGGAGTTCGACACCGAGATCGTGGATCAGCTTCCCGATGAGCGCATCGCATGGCGCACCACCTCCGGTGATGTGCAGCAGCAGGGCCTGGTGACCTTCGAGCCCCTCGACGAGCGCCACACCCGGGTCAATCTGGCCCTGGTCTTCCAGCCGAGCGGGATGGCGGAGAAGGCCGCGGACATGACCGGGACGCTCGACCGGCGGGTGAAGGGGGACCTGCGGCGGTTCAAGGACTTCATCGAGCGGCGCGGCGAGGCGGAAGGCGCCTGGCGCGGCCGGATCTCCCCCGGCTGACCCCACCGCGCGGTCGGTTCTCCCCCGGCCGACCGCGCCGACTCCACCCGTGTCCGTGAGGGCGCCGACCGCACCGGTCGGCGCCCTCACGCGCGTCTCATCCCTCAGATCTTGCTCATCCGGTCATACCGGGAGCAAGCTATATATATGGGTGTTCATACAGCGCCTACGCTGATCACATCCGTACAGCGGGCCTTCCGGCTGATGGAGGCGGTGGGCGCGCATGAGGGCGGTGCGCCGGCCAAGCGGCTCGCACGGGAGACGGGGCTGCCACTGGCGACCACGTACCACCTGCTGCGCACCCTGGTCCACGACGGCTATGTGCACCGGCTGGACGACGGCGGTTTCGTGATCGGCGACAAGCTGCGCACCCTCGAATCCGGAAGCCGGGAACAGGCGCTGCTCGCCCGGGTCCGGCCCACCCTGAACGCGCTGCGCGACGAGCTCTCCGCCGCCGCCTACCTCACCTTCTACGACGAGGGCGAGATCCGGATCGTGGACATCGTCGACGGCCCGCAGGCGCCCCGGGTCGATCTGTGGGTGGGGTGCGAGGACGCCGGGCACGCCACCGCGCTGGGCAAATGCGTACTGCGCGAACTGGACGACGACGCCCGCTACGACTATCTGTCCCGCCATCCGCTCGTCGATCTCACCCCGCGCACCGTCACCCGCTCCGACGATCTGCTGCGCCGGCTGGACTCCCCGACCGGCAGTCCGCTGGTCGCGGACCTGGAGGAGTACGCCCTGGGCACGGTCTGCTTCGCGGTGCCGATCTCCTGCGGGGACCGGCTCGGCTCGCTCGGGATCTCGCTGCCGGTGGCCCGGCTGGCCCGGATGGCCAGGCTGGATCCGCACCGTGAGCTGTTCCGGACCCACCTGGTCCCGACGGCGAACCGAGTGAGCAGGCACCTCTCGCTCACTATCTGAAAACGCCGCCCTTGCCGAACCTATGGAATCGCTGTTTCTCTGGACATAACGGACGCCTCCGGTATCACTTGTCCCCAGTGAAAGAGAGCAGCGAAGCAGGTCATGTTCCCGGCCCGACTCCGCCCATCCGACCCTGACCAGCCGGTCGCCCGTCGGCACCTCGCCCCCGCTGTCCCCGTCATCATCATCTGTGGGGTGATCCTGCTGGCCCTGGCCACCTCGGAGGGGCTGGCCTGGCTGCCCCTGCTCGCCGTCGGCCCGGCGCTCGCCGCCGCCCAGTGCGGACCGTACGGGGTGATACGCATCGGGCTGCTCGCCGTGGCGGTGGGCGCGTTCCTGGGTACCCAGGGCGTGGAGCCGATGCGCACCCAGGCGATCCTGCTGGCCACGCCCGCCGCCGTGTCCCTGGCGAGCTGCGGGGCCAGCGCCTTGCGCAGACGCCGTGAGCGGGTCCTCGCCGACGTCCGCTCGGTCGCCGAGGCCGCCCAGAACGCCCTGCTCAAACCGGTGCCCTCCCGGGTCGGCCAATTCCAGGTGGCCGTCCGCTACAGCGCGGCCGCCGCGGAGGCACGGGTGGGCGGTGATCTCTATGCCCTGCTGCCCACGCCGTACGGGATCCGGCTGATCGTCGGCGATGTGCGGGGCAAGGGGCTGCCCGCGGTGAGCACCGCCGCGCTGGTGCTCGGTGTCTTCCGCGAGGCCGCCTACGACGAACCCGACCTGCTCGACGTCGTCGCCAGGATGGAGCGCAGCCTGTCCCGCAACCTGGCGCCTGACGACTTCGTCACCGCCGTGGTCGCCGGATACCCCAGCGACGGCCGGATGGAGCTCGTCAACTGCGGACACGCCCCGCCGCTGCTGGTCGGCGAGTCCGGGGTCATCGCCGTCGAGCCCACCCGCCCGGCCCCGCCGCTCGGTCTGGCCTCCCTGGGCGGCGATCTGCCGAGCCTCCAGGTCGTGCCGTTCGCGGGCGGGGACCAACTGCTGCTCTATACCGACGGGGTCATCGAGGCGCGGGACCGGGGCCGGGAGTACTTCCCGCTGCTGGAGCGGGTGCCGCGGCACGTCTGCGACGAGCCGTCCCGCACGCTCGCCTCGCTCCACGACGAACTGCTGACCCATGTGGGCGGCCGGCTCCACGACGACGCGGCGCTGCTGCTGCTCCGCAAGCCGGTGCTGGGCGCGGTGCGCGCGGCGGCCGACATGCCGTCGGCGCCGTCGGCGTGAGCCGCATGCCGTCGATGTCGATGCGACCGGCTCGGCGCACCCGACCGGCTCAGACGACGCCCTGGGCGGCCATCGCCTCCGCCACCCGCACGAAACCCGCGGCGTTCGCGCCCAGGGCGTAGTCGTCGGGAGAGCAGTCGTAGCGGTCGGCGGTGGTGCGGCACAGGGTGTGGACCTCGGTCATGACGGCCGCGAGGCGGGCCTCGGTCTGGGCGAAGGTCCAGCGCTCGCGGGACGCGTTCTGCTGCATCTCCAGGGCGGAGGTGGCCACACCGCCCGCGTTGGCGGCCTTACCGGGGCCGAAGAGCACATCGGCCTCCCGGAAGATCTCGATCGCCGCCGGGGTGCAGGGCATGTTGGCCCCCTCGGCCACGGCCAGTACCCCGTTCTTGACCAGGGCGATCGCGCACTGCTCGGTCAGCTCGTTCTGGGTCGCGCAGGGCAGGGCGACCTCGCAGGGCACCTGGAAGACCGAACCCCGGCCGGAGAAGACGGCGCCCGGCTTGGCGGCGGCATAGGAGTCGATCCGCTCCCGGCGCACCTCCTTGATCTCCTTGAGCAGGGCGAGGTCGATCCCGTCCGGGTCGACCACATGGCCGCAGGAGTCGGAGCAGGCCACCACCCGTCCGCCGAGGGCGTGGACCTTCTCGATGGCGTAGAGGGCCACATTGCCGGATCCGGAGACGACGACCGTAAGGCCGTCGAGATCCTTCTTACGGGTGCGCAGCATCTCCTGGGCGAAGTGGACGGTGCCGTAGCCGGTGGCCTCGGTACGCGCGGGTGAACCGCCCCAGCCGACGGGCTTGCCGGTCAGCACACCGGCCTCGAAGCGGTTGGTGATCCGCTTGTACTGGCCGAAGAGATAGCCGATCTCACGGCCGCCCACCCCGATGTCCCCGGCCGGCACATCGGTGTGCTCGCCGAGGTGGCGGTACAGCTCCGTCATGAAGGATTGGCAGAACCGCATGACCTCGCCGTCCGAGCGCCCCTTGGGGTCGAAGTCCGCACCGCCCTTGCCGCCGCCGATGGCCAGGCCGGTCAGTGCGTTCTTGAAGATCTGCTCGAAGCCGAGGAACTTCACGATGCCCAGATTGACGCTGGGGTGGAACCGCAGACCGCCCTTGTAGGGGCCCAGCGCGCTGTTGAACTCCACCCGGAAGCCGCGGTTGACCCGCACCTCGCCGTCGTCGTCCACCCAGGGCACCCGGAAGACGAGCTGCCGCTCGGGCTCGCACAGCCGCTCCACGATCCGGGCGTCCAGATACTCCGGATGCGCACCGAGCACGGGGGCGAGGGTCGGCAGCACCTCGCGCGCCGCCTGGTGGAACTCGGACTCCCCGGGGTTGCGGTGCACGATCTGTGCGTAGACGGCCTCGATGCGGGCGCTGACATCCATGGGTGGCTGATGCCTCTCTGTTGTCTTCTGTCTCATATTCCGGTCCTGTGGGGATGTCCAGGATCTTGTCCCCGGCGGGGTTCACCACGGCGGCGCGCCCAGGGAGTCGCCTCGCGGACCGGGAAGATCAGGCGATGGTGGAGCCTGCTCCACCCCGGGGCGGGGGCCGTACCACCTGCGGGTACGGGACTGTGCTCTCTCCCGCGCGTCCGCGCCCGTTTCTAGCGTTCTCGGTGACCGGCGGACCCGTTCGATCCGCCCGGAGTCGACGGAGGGGCGGACCGATGAAGAGGCAGTGGCGCGGCCGTACGACGGCCACCGCGGAGCAGACGGGGACCTGGCACCACGCGCTGGCCCTGGACGGGGTCACCCGGGAGTACCGGCCGGGGGTCGTGGCGCTGCACCCCATCCATCTGACGGTGCCGCGCGGACGGTTCCTCGCGGTGATGGGCCCCTCGGGGTGCGGGAAGTCGACCTTGCTGCAGTGCGCCGCCGGGCTCGACCGGCCGACGGCGGGCACGGTGCGCATCGGCGGCACCCAACTGTCCTCGCTGAACGAGGCGGCGCTGACCCGGCTGCGGCGGGAGCGGATCGGCTTCGTCTTCCAGGCGCACCATCTGGTGCCGTCGCTGAGCGTCGCGGAGAACGTCGCCCTGCCGCTGATGCTCGGCGGCGAGAGCCCCGGTGACCGGCACCTGCGGGCACTCGCGGCGGTCGGGCTGGGGGACCGGGGCGGCGCCGTGCCGGCGGAGCTGTCCGGTGGGCAGTGCCAGCGGGTGGCGATCGCCCGCGCGCTGGTGACCACGCCCGACATCGTCTTCGCCGACGAGCCGACGGGGGCGCTCGACCCCGCCGCCGCGGAGGAGGTGCTGACGCTGCTGCGGCAGGCCGTCGACCGTGACGGCCATACGGTCGTCATGGTCACCCACGACCCGTTCGCCGCCGCCTGGGCCGACGAGGCGCTGTTCCTGATGCGGGGGAAGCTGGCCTGGCGGCAGGAGCGGCCGGAGGCGGCCGACATCCGCCGCGTCCTCAAGGAGCTGGGAGGGCGGACGGCATGAAGGTCGCCGCCCTGCTGGCCGCTCGCGCCACCCGTGCCCACCGTAAGGCGTGGACCGCCGTCTTCGCCGCGCTCACCCTCACCTCCCTGCTGCTCGGCGCCTTCGGGCTGACCCTCGCCTCCGCCTGGAGCGCACATCCACGGGTGGAGCGGTACGCCGGAGCCGACCTCGTCGTGGCCGGCGACCAGACCACCCGCTTCAGCGCGGCGTCGCTGGGCGACCGCGAGACCGTGAGCGCCGGACTCACCGAGCGGGTCCGGATCCCCCGTACGGCGCTGACCGCGGTGCGCGCGGTGCCCGGGGTGCGGACGGCCGTCGCCGATGTGGAATTCCCGGTGGGCCGCGCGGGCCGATCCGCCACCGGACGGCCCTGGGAGGCGGCCCAATTGGCGCCCTACGCGCTACGGACGGGGCGCGCCCCGCAGCGCGCGGACGAGGTCGTGACGGGCGGCGGCGCGGGCCGCGTCGGGGCGCGGCTGACGCTGCGCGTGGGCGGCCGCGACACCGCGTACACCGTCGTGGGCGTCGCCGAAGGGCCCGGCTCCGCCGTCTGGTTCACCGGCGCCGAGGCTCGCCGCCTGGCCGGCCACCCGGAGGCGCTGGACGCCGTCGGGGTCGTCGCCGAACCCGGCACGGACCCGGGGGAGCTGGCCGGGCGGGTGCGGAAGGCCCTGGACGCGGCCGGTGCCACCGACGTCGGGCACCGTGCGGACGGCGACCCGGCCGCCGTGCGCGTCCTGACCGGGGGCGAGCGGGGAGAGGCCGAGTTCCTGGCCGCCGCGCCCGCCCGCGGCGAGCTGCTGGCGGCGCTCGGCTCCGTGGCCGGCGCCGTCGTCCTGGTGGCGCTGCTCGTGGTCTCGTCGACCATCGTCCAGGCGCTGCGGCAACGCTCCCACGAGCTGGGCCTGTTGCGGGCGGTCGGCGCCACACCGGGACAGCTGCGCGGTGCCGTGGTCCGGGAGGTGGCGCGGGTCGCGGCCTGGGCGGCGCCGGCGGGCGCGGCCGGGGCGGTCCCCGCGTACCTGGGCCTGCGCGCGCTGCTGGACGCCCGGGGCGCGCTGCCCGATGGACTCGACCTGACGCTTCCCCCGCTGCTGTGGCCCGCGCCCCTGGTCGCCGCCGCCGTCACCGTCCTGGTGGCCGGGAGCGCGGCGCTCATCGGCTGCTCCGGGACCGCCAAGCTGCGCCCGGCGGAGGCGCTGCGCGAGCGGGCACCCGGCAGCGCGCGCCGCATCACGGGGCTGGTGCTGCTGTTCGTGGGCGCGAGTTCGGCCGGGACGGCCGTCCTCCAGCAGGGCGCGACCGCGGCGGCCGCGGCCGGTGGGGCGGCGGTGACGATGGTGATCGCCTGCGCCGTGCTCGGCCCGTGGATCGCCGAGGGGGCGATGCGGCTGCTCGGCGCTCCACTGCGGCTGTTCGGCCCCGGCGGCCGCCTCGCCGCCGCCAACTGCGCCGCGTCCGCCCACCGGCTGGGCGCGGCCATCACCCCGATCGTGCTGGTCACCGCGTTCGCCGGGGTCCAGCTCGCCGGGGGCGCGACCATGACCCACGCGGGGGACGCCCAGGCCCGCCAGGTGCTGCGCGCCGATCTCGCGGTGCGCGCGGACGGCGGGCTCCCGGCCGGTGCGGTGGAGCGGATCCGCCAGGTCCCGGGGGTCCGGGCGGCGACCGAAGTCGTCCCCGGCACGGTGCTGCTGGCGCGGAGCCAGCTCGGTGCGCCCGAACTGGAGCGGCTGCCGGTCTTCGGCGTCACCCCGGAGCGGCTGACCCACACCCTCGACCCGGGCGTGCGGAACGGGGACCTCGCCCGGCTGCGGCCCGGCACGGTCGCCGTCGGCGCCGACCGGGCGGACTCGCTCGGCGCACGGCCCGGCTCCACGGTGACCCTGCGGTTCGGCGACGGTCAGGAGACCCGGGTGCGGGTCGTGGCGACCTACCAGCGCTCGCTCGCACTCGGGGACTTCCTCCTCTCCCGCGAGGATCTGCTGCGCCACACATCCCTGCCCGCCACGGGCCGGGTCCTGGTCGCGACCGCGCCCGACGCCGACCGTAAGGCGGTCACGAAGGCGCTGGCGCGTGCGGTGCCCGGGGCCCGCGTGGAGCGGGACCCGGCCCCGGTGCGGGGCGAGGCGGCGGAGCAGGCGCTGGCCGAGGTGGTATCGGTGGCGGTGGTCGGGGCGGTCGGCGGCTTCACGGTGATCGCCGTCCTGAGCACCCTCGCCCTCATCGCCACCGGACGCCGCCCCGAGCTGCGGCTGCTACGGCTGGCGGGCGCGGGCCGCGGCCAACTGCGCCGAATGCTGCGCCTGGAGGCGGCGGCCACGGTGGTGACCGGCCTGGTGGTGGGTGCGGCCGTGGCGTCCGTACCGCTGCTGGCCTTCAGCCTGTCCACGGCGGGCACGCTGCCGTACCTGCCCCCGGTGCAGGCCGCGTTGATCGTCTCGGTGGTGGTGCTGACGGCGGCGGCGGGGTCGCTGCCGCCGGTGTGGACGACACTGCGGGGCCGGTATCCGCGGTCTTCCAGCCCCTGATCCGCGGTCTTCCAGCCCCTCCGGCGATTGAGGAGCGGGGATGCTGCGGGTATCCGCGCCATGCCAGCCCCTCCGGCGATTGAGGAGCGGGGCCCCGGTGGGGGTGAGGGGCGGAGCCCCGGTGGGGTGAGGGGGCGGAGCCCCCTCTTTCGGGAAGGGGCGGGGTGGGGAAAGCCACGGCTCACACGGCCGCGACACGGCCGGAGCCGGATCTCGGTGGGTCCGGGGCCCGCGCCTGGCCCGGGGGCCCGCGCCTGGCCCGGGGGCCCGCGCCTGGCCCGGGGGCCCGCGCCTGGCCCGGGGCCCGCGCCTGGCCCGGGGGCCCGCACCGGGCCCAGGGACCCGCACCCGACCCGACACCCCCACCGCGCCCAGGGACCCCCACCGGACCCGGCCGCCTCACCGCCTGTCCGCCGCCTCCCCCGCGCCCATCCCCTTGTTCAGATACGCCAGCACCGCCAGCACCCGCCGGTGCCCACTATCGCTCGGCGGCAGCCCCAGCTTCGCGAAGACATTGCCAATGTGCTTGCTGACCGCCCGCTCCGAAACCACCAGCGTCCGCGCGATCGTCGTGTTGTCCCGCCCCTCCGCCATCAGATGCAGCACCTCGCGCTCGCGCGGCGTCAAGGCGTCCACCGGATCGTCGCGGCGCCGGGTCATCAGCTCCTTGACCACCTCGGGATCCAGCGCCGTGCCGCCCGCGACCACCCGCTCCAGCGCGTCCAGGAATTCCTCGACCCGCCCCACCCGGTCCTTCAGCAGATAGCCGAGCCCGCCCGCGCCATCGGCCAGCAGCTCGGTCGCGTAGGTCTCCTCGACGTACTGCGAGAGCACCAGCACCGGCAGACCGGGGATCTCCCGCCGCGCCGCGAGCGCCGCGCGCAGCCCCTCGTCGCGGAAGCCCGGCGGCATGCGGACGTCGAGCACGGCCGCGTCCGGACGGTGTTCGAGGAGGGCGGGCAGCACCTCGGGGCCGCTGGAGGCGACCGCCGCCACCTCGTGCCCGGCGGAGTTCAGCAGCAGGACCATGCCCTCCCGCAGCAGAGCGTTGTCCTCGGCGATCACCACACGCACGGCAGCTCCACTTCGATCAGCGTCGGCCCCCCGGCGGGGCTGGTCATCTCCACGGTTCCGTCGAGCGCCGCGACCCGGCGCCGCATGCCGAGCAGTCCGCTGCCGCCCGCGGGATCGGCCCCGCCCCGCCCCTCGTCCCGTACCGCGACCCTCAACCTATCTTTCCTCCGCACGAGCTCGACCGACGCCCGCTCGGCCCCGCTGTGCTTGGCCGCGTTGGTCAGCGCCTCCGCGATCACGAAGTACGCGGCCGCCTCGACCGCCGCCGGTGCCCGGGGCCCGTCCTCCACCCCGTCGTCGTCCACGGACACCTCGAGCCCGCTGCCGGCCGCGAGCGCCCTTACGGCGCCCACGAGCCCGCGGTCGGTGAGGATCGGCGGATGGATGCCGCGCACGACATGGCGCAGCTCGGTGAGGGCCTCCTCGGCCTGGTCCTGCGCGTCCGCCAGCAGCTTGTGCGCCGCGTCGGGGTCCTTGTCGTACGCCCGCCGCGCCAGCCCCACCCGCATCGAGAGCGCCACCAGACGCGCCTGCGCACCGTCGTGCAAGTCCCGCTCGATGCGCCGCAGTTCGGCCCCGTGGGCGGCGACGGCGCCCGCCCTGGTCTCGGACAGCTCCTCCACCCGTTCGGCCAGCCGGGCGGTGCGCAGCGCCTCCGGCGACGGCAGCAGCAGCGCCCGCGACCACGCCGCGTCGAGGTCGACGAGCCGCTCGATCAGCGGCAGCACCACGGCCCGCTGCTTCAGCAGCCCGCACCACACCCCGTCGACCAGCAGCCCGATGACCCACACCGGCATCGCGCAGCAGGCCAGCAGCCAGCCGTAGACCGCGTGGGCCCCGAGCCAGCGCAGATCGCGGTAGGTGGCCGGATCCCCGACCGCCGTCCGCACCCGCGCGAACACCTCCCCGTTCAGCGGCTGGTACACCTCGGGCACCGGCTCACCGGTCCAGGCGCCCACCCACCGCCGCTTGTACCCGGCGGTCTTGCGCACCAGCAGTATGGACTCGGGCAGCACCCCCGCGCCCACGACGGTGACCATCGCGACGGCGGCGAAGATCGCCACCCCGATGAACAGATACGAGGCCAGGGCGATCCCCGCCCCCCGCAGCAACTCCACCGAGGCCCGCCCCGCGCGCCATACCGTCTCCCGCATGGCGGTCAGGCTAAGTGACGGGGCGGGTTCACGGCAGCGGTGGTGTAGCGCGCTACACCCTGGAATCGGGGGCGCGGCCCATCGAGGCGGCGGCGCGGAAACGGGATCGTAGAGCTCGGACAAGGAACGGCCGCGACACCGGCCGACACCACGGCCCACCAAGGGCCCCGCGAAAGGAACCCCACAATGAAGTCCCTGCTCTGGCTGGTCCTCGCCCTCGCCGCCCTCGTCAACGTCGCCTCCAGCTTCGCCTTCACCGGCATCGAGCAGATCGTCATCAGCTCCGTCACCGGCCTCACCGCCATCGGCACCGCCACGGGCCTCTACCTGACGCGCGACCGCCGCGCCGCCTGAGCCCTTGCGACGGCCGCCACGTCATCTCGGACAAGGCCCGCCACCACGGGCTGTCCGGGGCGTCCACGGGAAGGATCCTGGCCCTCGCCGCGATCTTGGCGTCGAGGGCCGGAACGAGCACACGCAGCTCCCGCGCGCTCTTCTTGGTGAACGGAACGCGCCCGCCGACGTCGAGCCGAGCGCGCCCCACGTCCCGTACGGCCCTTGCGGAGCCCTAGCGGACGAACTCCTCGGACATCGCCCACAGCCGGGTCGCGTTCTCCTGGTCCAGGGCATACGGCGCGATGCCGGCGACGGCAGTGCCTCGTTCGGTGACCGGCTCGGCCTGCGCGCAGTCCTCGAAATAGCGGCCGGTGATGCCCGCCACCGTGGGTGAGGCGGCCAGCAGCACCGATGTCGCGGCGCCCTGTGCCACGTTCTTCTGCGGCGGCAGCGCCAGTCCGACGGTGTCGATGAGCTCCGCCAACTGCTGCGGGTCGACGTGCCGGGCCAGCGACGTGCCGCCGATGTTGCCCGGCATGAGCGCGTTGGCGGTGATGCCGTCGTCGGCCCATCGCTCGGCGGCGCCGACGGCGAACAGGATGTTGGCGGTCTTCGCCTGCCCGTAGGAGGTCCACGGGTCGTAGGGGCGGAAGCGGTAGTCCAGATCGTCGAAGACGACCGGTGAGAAGAGGTGCCCGAGCGAACTCACCGAGACCACCCGCGCCCCGTCCGCCGCCGCGAGAGCCTGGCGCAGCCCGACGGCGAGCGCGAAGTGGCCCAGGTGGTTGACGGCGAACTGGGTCTCCCGGCCGTCAGGGGTGTGGGTGAGCTCCGGAAGGGCCATCACCCCGGCGTTCCCGACCAGGATGTGCAACGGCCCCATCCAGGCGTCCACGAACGCCTTGACGGTGGACCGATCCGCCAGATCGAGGCGCGCCACCGCCAGCTTTCCGGCGTCCGCGGGCAGCCCGGCCTCCAGGCCGGCCGCCACGCGGGCCCCCGCGGCGGTGTCCCGCACGGCCAGGGTGACGTCGGCACCCGCCGCCGCGAGCGCCCGGGCCGTCTCCACTCCGATCCCGGAACTGGCTCCGGTCACCACGGCCCGGCGGCCGTGCAGGTCGACGCCGTCGATGACCTCGGCGGCGGTGGTGCTCGCCCCGAACGTACGGGGAGTTTGGGGCACGGACATGGGTGGGGTCTCCTGACACACAGCTGTAACTAACTGGATAGATACATGGACGGTAAGCCGACGGCTCACTCATGTCAATAACTAGATAGTTACTTGCTACGGTGGCGTACATGCCACGGGACTCCAGCGCCACCAAGGCACGTCTGCTCGACGCCGCCTTCACCGAATTCGCCGCCTACGGCATCGCCGGGGCCCGGGTGGACCGGATCGCCGAGACCGCGGGCGCGAACAAGCGACTGATCTACGCCTACTTCGGCAACAAGGAGCAGCTCTTCGACGAGGTGCTGCACCGGGCGCTGGCGGCGGGCGCAGAGTCCGTCCCGTTCGACGTGGACGACCTGCCCGGATACGCGGGCGCGATCTTCGACCACCTCGTCGCCCGGCCGGAGCTCATGCGCCTGCGCCTGTGGAAACTGCTGGAACGCCCCTCCGCCACCGGCCTCGAACCGGACGCCTTCCGCGTGAAGACCGCCAAGGTGGCCACCGCGCAGCAGCGCGGCGACCTGGCCCGAGGAATGGAGCCCGCCGACCTCCTGACCATGGTCCTCGCCGTGGCCCAGGCATGGTTCAACGCCGACGAAGGCGCCGATGAGGAGGAGACCGGCCGGACCTGGTCACAACAGCGTCTGGCCGCGCACCGCGCAGCGGTAGTAGAGGCCGCCCGCCGCATCAGCGAGCCCCACCCCGCGGACTCGGACTGAGACGAGAACCGACCCGCGGCCTCCTGTTCGCCGTGGCCGTGATCGCCGCCTTCATGCCACGCCGCGCGGCCCCGGGGCGCGTCGTCGCGTCAGGCGGTGGCCGGGCGCCGCCCGCCGGGCGCCGGGCGCCGCCCGCTCCTCAGCCCGGGGAAACGAAGCCGGACTCGTACGCCGCGATGACCGCCTGAGTGCGGTCGCGTGCGCCGAGTTTCGCCAGTACGGAACTCACATGGGATTTGACGGTCTCGGTCCCCACCACCAGGCGCGCGGCGATCTCCGCGTTCGACAACCCGCGCGCCATGAGACGCAGCACCTCCCCCTCCCGCCCGGTCAGCGCGGCACGCTCCATGGCCGTCCGGGCCTCGGTGTTGCCGTGATCCTGGCCGAACGAGGCGGCCAACTGCCGTACCGCCGCCGGGAACAGCAGGGAGTCGCCTTCCGCCACCAGCCTTACGGCGTGCACGATCTCCGCCGGCCGGGCCCGCTTGAGCAGGAAGCCGTCGGCGCCCGCCCGGAGCGCCCCGTACACGTAGTCGTCGTTCTCGAAGGTGGTCACCACCACGATCTTCGGCGGGTCCGGCACGGTGCGCAGCACGGCCCGCGTGGCCTCGATGCCGTCCATCAACGGCATCCGTACGTCCATGGCGATGACGTCGGGGCGCAGTTGCCGTACGAGGGGGATCACCGCGGCTCCGTCGGCCGCTTCGCCCACCACCTCGATGTCCGGCTGAGCCTCCAGCACGGCTCGCAGCCCGGCTCGTACCAGCGGCTCGTCGTCGACCAGGAGGATGGTGAGCGGCATCGCGTCAGCCTAGGTCACCGCAGCGGCAGGACGACGTGGAGCAGCCACTGGCCGCCGTCGCGCCCCGCTCGGGCTTCACCCCCGAGCAGCGCGGCGCGCTCGCGGATCCCGCGCACCCCCCTGCCACCGCCCGCCCCGGTCGCCGACGTCACCGAGGTCGCCGCGGCCAGCGGATTGCGCACCTCGAGCCGCAGCCGGTCGTCCGCCACGGCGATGCGCACGCCGATCCGGACGGGGCCCGCGTGCCGCAGCACATTGGTGAGGGCCTCCTGAAGCATCCGGTACGCCTCACGGGAGACGGGTCCCGGCACATGCTCCAGCGGCCCGCTCACCTCGGCGTGGACCTGCGCACCCGAGGACCGGGCGGAATCCAGCAGCCGGCCCGCCTCGCCGAGCGTGGGCCGGGCGCCGGCCGGGCGCCCCGTCTCGCGCAGCACGAACAGGACGCGTTCCAGGTCCTCCAGCGCCGCCCGTCCCGTCTCCTCGATGGCCTCCAGCGCGCGGTCGGTGAACTGTGGGTCGGCCGCCGACCGGGCGGCGCCCGCCTGTACGACGGCCAGGGTCAGCGCGTGGCCGAGGGAGTCGTGCAACTCCCGAGCGATCCGGTTGCGTTCCAGGAGCTGCTCGGTGCGCTCCTCCAACGCGGACAGACGCTCCTTGACCGACGGCCCGAGCAGTCGGCGGGCGGCCCGCGCTATCAGCGCACCCGCCGCGGCGGCCCCGGCCACCAGCACCAACAGGGGGACGGGGATCAGGAGGAGGTACACCCAGCGCGGCCAGGAACCTCCCATGAGCAGCGGATCCGCGAAGTCGGGCTCCCCGGCGGCCGCTCCGGTGAGCGACAGCGAGAGCGCCATCAACTGCCCCGTCACCAGGGCGACGGCGAGCCCCAATTCCACCCGCAGTACCAGCCAGGCACCGGTTCTGGCCCGGTCGGCCCAGGAAGCGGACGGAATCGCGGAGACACCCGGATCCTCGTCACTCGTCACCCGGGCGTGCGGACCGGGGAACAGCATCAGCCGCGCCTGCAGCCCCTCCGCACGGCGAACCGAGGGCGCCATGGCGGCGGCCAGGACCAACGGGACCGGAAGGACCGCGATCACCCCCCAATCGCCCGGCGACGGGCTGTCCAGGCCCGGATAGACCGTGGCGCAGACGAACGGCAGGATCGCCCCCACCAGCAGGTGGAGCCAGCGGGTGTAGGTGACCGCACGGGTCAGCGGCAGCGGAGGGCCGGGCATGTGGGCATCGTGGCATGGCGGGCGGTCACGGCGTCTCCCCCGTGAAGGGGAGACGGTCTCCTCCGGCGGGGGATGTCCACCCGCCCGCACCCGAGCACGCTGAAGCCATGACCAGCATCGATCTGCAAGGGCTCACGAAGGTGTACGGCGGCATCCGGGCCGTCGACCATCTGACGTGCCGCATCGAACCGGGCCGGGTCACCGGGTTCCTCGGCCCCAACGGCGCCGGCAAGTCGACCACCATGCGCCTCGTCCTCGGCTTCGACCGCCCGACCTCCGGGACCGCCACGGTCGGCGGCCGCCCGTACGCGACGCTCCACGAGCCCCTGCGCACGGTCGGCGCCCTGCTGGACGCGCAGGCGGCCCACGGTTCCCGCACCGCACATGACCATCTGCGCTTCCTCACCGTCAGCAACCGCCTCCCGGCCCGTCGCATAGCCGAGGTCCTCGAGGAGACCGGCCTCGCCACCGTCGCACACCGCCGGATCAGAAGCTTCTCGCTCGGCATGCGGCAGCGCCTCGGCATCGCCGCCGCCCTGCTCGGAGATCCGCCCGTCCTCCTGCTGGACGAGCCCACCAACGGCCTCGACCCGGAAGGGATCATCTGGATGCGACAACTGCTGTGCCGGCTCGCCCGCGAGGGCCGCACGGTCCTCGTCTCCAGCCATTTGATGAACGAGACCGCGACTTTCGCCGACCACCTCGTCGTCCTCGGCCGCGGCCGGCTCCTCGCCGACACCTCCCTGCAGGACTTCATCGAACAGCACAGCCACGAGCGCGTACGCGTCCGCACCAGCGAACCCGCGCGGCTGCGGGCCACGCTGGCGGCCGAGGGGCACCCGGTGGTGGAAGGCGACGACGGCCGGTGGGTGGTGGAAGGCGCCACGGCCCAGCACATCGGAGCCCTCGCCGCCCGTGCGGGCATCCCCGTCCTCGAACTCGCCGACGAACGCGCCTCCTTGGAGCAGGCGTATCTGGCCCTCACGACGGATGAGGCGGAATTCGCCGCCGTGCCCCACACCTCCCCGACCACACCGCAGGAGGCCTGACCATGTCCGTCACCGCGGTGCTCCACTCCGAGTGGATCAAGATCAGGTCCGTCCGGGCGAGCTTCGGATCGCTCATCGCGGTCTTCGCCGCCACCCTGGCCATCACCCTGCTCGTCTTCGGCACCGTCGGCCGAGCGGAGGCGGACAACGGCGAGGATCCCGTATTCGGAGCCTTCTACGCGATCAACTTCGCGCAGATCGCCGCCATCGCCTTCGGAGCCACGGCCGTGTCATCCGAGTACGCGAACGGTGCCCTGCGCATCTCCCTCTCGGCCGTGCCGCACCGAAGCCTCCTCTACGCGGCCAAAACGGCGGTCCTCGCCACCGCTTCCCTGGCTGTGGGGCTCGCGACCGCGTTCGCCACCTTCTTCGCGGGCCAGGCGTTCCTGGGGGAGTACGCCATCGGCCTCGGCGAACCGGGAGCACTGCGGGCCTGTGCCGGTGCGGGGACCTACCTCGCCCTGATGGCCCTGTTCGCCGCGGGCCTCACCTTCCTGCTGCGCAGCGCCGTCGCGGTCCTCAGCCTGCTCATCCCGTTCATCCTGATCGTCTCCTTCGTGGTCGGAGACATCGCCGAAGGCGCCGCCGCCTATCTTCCGGACCGCGCCGGACAGCAAGTCCTCCACCAGCACCCGACGGGCGACCTCGGCCCCTGGACGGGCCTCGCGGTGACAGCACTATGGGCAACGGCCGCGCTCCTGGCCGGCTGGCGAGCGGTACACCGACGCGACGCCTGACGCTCCCGGCCCCGAGCCTCGCGCCAGGGGACAGGGCCGCTTACGACAGGACGGCGCTCGCGAAGGAGCGTACGCTGGGGGTACTGGTCGGGGCAGCTCGTTCGCCGAAACACCCGCGCCTGGCGCCAAACCGCTCTTCGTCTTCGAGGACGGCCGGGACCAAGGCGACGAGTAGGAGGCGGTATTCGCCGGTCAGTCGACGGCGATGACGAGCTTGCCGCCCTTGGGCGTGCGGTGGCGTTCCAGCTCCATGAGCGCCGCGATCGATTCGGCGAGCGGTACGGTGCGAGCGATCGGCAGCCGCAGTGTGCCCTGCCCGGCGGCTCGCGCGACCTCTTCGAGGTCGCTCGTGATGGGCTGGGCGATCATGACCTGGAAGGGCCCGGGCAGCGCGCTCCTCGCGAATTTCGCAGGAGTGGGGGTGATGTCGAGGATGCGGCCGCCGGGCTTCAGCAACGTCCGTGCCGCTTTGATCGGGAGGGTACCGGCGGTGTCGAAGACGAGGTCGAATCGTCCGCTGAGCGCCGCGGGGTCGAAGTCGAACTCCACGACCGGGGTGACACCGAGGTCGTGCGCGTCCCGCGCGGCACTCGCGCGGCAGCTGCCTGCCACCGAGGAGGCGCCGCGCATCATGGCGAACTGAACGGCGGCGCGGCCGACTCCGCCGAGGCAGCCGTGGATGAAGACCGCTTGCCCGGGCCGCAGCTTCCCTTTGCCGGTCATGGCCTGGAAGGCGGTGAGCCCGACAGTGGGGATCGCGGCGGCCTGTTCGAAGGAGAGGTCCGTCGGCTTCCGCACGACCGCCTTCTCCTCGGCGAGGACCATCTCGGAAAACGCTCCCGCCGCCTTGATGCCGACTCCGCCGAGCACGGCGTCGCCGACGGCGAGCCGGGTGACGCCGTCACCGACCGCCTCGACGACGCCGGCGAAGTCGTGACCCAGCCCGCGCGGGAAGGCACGACCGGTCATGATCTTCATCTCGCCGTTGCGGATCTTCCAGTCCATCGGGTTGGCCGCCGCCGCCCGTACCCGGACCAGGATCTCGCCGGCGCCGGGCCGTGCGGGCTCGAAGTTCTCGAGCCGCAGCACCTCAGGCCCGCCGTACTGGTGGTACTGGATGCGCTTCATCGTCGCCATGCCGGCTCCCCAGAGAGTGATGTCATCAAGTGACATCACCGTAGCACCGCTGATGTCACCTGATGACATCAGAGTGGGTGATGGGGTCGCGCCGGCACGGAGTGTCACCACGTGGCGATCGCCTAAACTCGCGGCATGGGACGGTGGGAGCCTGGGGCCAGTAGCCGGCTGCGCGAGGCCGCGCTGGCGCTCTATCTGGAACGTGGCTTCGAGCAGACCATGGTGGCCGATATAGCCGAACGGGCGGGCGTCACGGCCCGCACCTTCTTCCGGTACTTCGCCGACAAACGCGAGGTCTTCTTCGACGCGTCCTCCGAAGTGGAGGAGAAGTCGCTCGCCGCCCTGGAGGCGGCGCCAACAACAGCGTCGCCACTGGACGCCGTCGCGGCCGCGCTCGACGCCGCGGCCGAGGTCATCGGCGATGACCGCGACCTCGCACGGGTGCGCCAAGAGGTGATCATGGCCAACGCCAGCCTCCGTGAACGTGAGCTGATCAAGCTCACGGCCATGTCGCTCACCGTGGCCGACGGGTTGCGACGGCGGGGCGTTGGCGAGGCCGAGGCCACGCTGGCGGCCGAGACCGGTGTCGCCGTGTTCCGTGTCGCCTTCGACCGATGGGTCCGTGCCGCCGAGGACCGCGCCCTGGGCGACGTCATCCGCGAGACGCTGGCCAGGCTGCGGACCTTGACCGCCGCAAGCTGATCCACTCATCGTCGGGCCTGGATGGGCGGATGGGCGGATGTGCCGATGGGCCGATGGGCCGATGTGCCGATGTGCCGAAAGGCCGCGCCGGGAAGTGACCGATGGAATCCACCGACCTGCTGAAACGCGGATTACGCTGTGCGAAGGTCCCGCGTTGGCGTGTGGAGATTCCCGGGGAGCCTTCGACGAGCTTCGCCGGGCCATCCCAGGCCCACGCACGGGGACTGCAACCCGTCCTCCACCACGACTGCGGAGGCCCGCCGGGCTCTCGCGCTCGCTACCGGGTTCATGCACCAGGAGCGGACCGAGGCCCCCGGTGGAGAAGCAGACCGATGAGTTCTTGTTCCACGGGTCGTCTGCCTATGTGACCGCATCGCGCGACCGAGGAGAAGAACCCGTGATCGACCTGAAGCCGGCCTGCCGCCAGATGATCGACGTGCTGACAGGTGTGAGCAATGAGCAACTCACCAGTCCTACGCGCTGTACCGAATACACCGTCCATGACCTCATCCTCCACGTTGACGGGGCTTCTCAGGGATTCACCGGCATCGCTCGCAAGGACGCCGACACAGCCGCCGCTGAGCCGACTGCAGCGAACCTTGGCGACGACTGGCGGGGAAGCATCGCCGAGAACGTGCGTGCACTCGGCGACGCCTGGGACGACCCGGCGGCCTGGCAGGGCAGGACCGACGCCGCGGGCGTCGATCTGCCGAATGACACATGGGGGAAGATCGCGCTCACCGAGATAGTGGTGCACGGCTGGGACATCGCCAGGGCCACCAACCAGCCCTTCGACCTCCCCGACGACACGCTGCAAGCCTGCTACGCCCACGTAGCCGCATTCGTCCCGAACGCTCCCATCGAGGGCTTGTGGGGCCCGGCCGTCGAGGTCCCCACCGACGCTTCGCTCCTCGACCGGATCGTGGCCATCACCGGTCGGCGCCCGTAGCGTTGATCTGACGTCAGCACTTCGAGGCGCGGTGAGATCGCTCAATCTCCGCGGGTGACAGAAGACCCTGAATCCATGGCGGCGCTCAGGCCCAACGCCCCGCCATGCATTCCGTCACGTCCAAAGCTCCCATTTCGTCTGTAGCCCTGGCAGGGTGAGGATGCGGGCTCGGAGTAGTTCACATGAGGCACGTCCATACGTGGCTCGCTTGAGTTTTAACCCTGTTTACGTGTCCCTCGACAACCCCGGAGCTCCACGGCAGCGTCAGGCCGACGGTCACCGCATCGAGATCCTGGCGGAGGAAGCCCACGAAGCCCTTCATAGGCTTCGGCGCGTCCTGCTCGGCCTGCCGGATCCATTCCAGCAGCAGGTATCCGCGCTGGTGACGGACCAGGTCGGCGAACGCCCGAGCGAGGTCGCAGGCCCGGGTGATGTCCGGGCAGGCGAGGCGGGTTTGAAGGAGTCGCTCGTCCTGGCTTGCGATGAGCTTCTCGCGGGGCCGCATGATCCACGAGGTGATCTTGCGAGGGCTGGGGATGTCGGCTCGGACCGGCTCGGCGGTGCCCGCGCGAAGGGCGGCGAGGTGTTTGCGGACGACCTGGCGGCTTCCGCTCGCCCGGCGACCCGCGCCCGCTCCCGCCGCCGGATGCCGTCGCCGTCGCCCCGGCGACCTTCAACACCATCAACAAGTGGGCCGCCGGGATCTCGGACACTCTGGCGGTGGGCATCCTGTGCGAGGCGTATGGCCTGGGCGTCCCCATCGCCGCCCTGCCCTATCTGAACGCCGCGCAGGCGGCCCATCCCGCATACCGGCAGAGTCTGGAGCGGCTACGGGGTATGGGCGTGCTGGTCGCCGAGTACGAGCCGCACCAGCCGAAGTCGGGTGGCGGACGCGACACGTTCCGGTGGGAGCAAGCGCTGGTGCTGCTGAACCCCAAGGTGCGGTGAGCCTGGCACCGGGGGCGGCACCTCCGGACGCATGCGGGCGAGTTACCTGCATGGGCCTGACACCATGCTCGAGGACGTCGTCCGGCAGATCGCCGATGCCATCTGGGGAGCCCCGGGAACGTCCCTTGTGGACAAAAGCCAGGACAACGGCAACTGAGATACGCCGAAGGGCCCCACCGCGAGCGGTGGGGCCCTTCGACATCGTGCCCGGTGAGGCACTGGCGGAGGATACGAGATTCGAACTCGTGAGGGGTTGCCCCAACACGCTTTCCAAGCGTGCGCCCTAGGCCTCTAGGCGAATCCTCCGTGGAACACTCTACCCCACTTGATGAGGTGCCCTGACACGGCCGATGGCGCGTACCGCGTGCTCTGTGGGCCATGCCACATTGTCGGTCGGGGGAAGTCAATGTCCGGCGGAATCGAGATAAACCGGACGGGTTCTGTGGCTGATGGTCGGTGGGAGTGGCCTGGGGCTTCCATCCGGGGCGGTCGTCGCCGAATGCGGGCGCGGGGGTGGGGTGGGCGTGTGGTCCGTCGTGGTCGTTTCCGGGGGGAGTGCGGGTTCGTTGGAATGAGCCGGTTCTGCCGTCCCTTCGGGGGTCTGCCGGGGGCGGGCCGGAGCGTACCGGGGAAATCCGATGCAGAAGCGGGTATTCGGGGTTCCGGTAAAATGTGGGGTCTGGTGCATTTACTAGTGCCATAAGGCGTGCGCCTGGTGTATTCACTAGCTTCGGGGGTCGGCGGTATCGATTCGTTCATCCGCTTGCTATCGTCTCGCCATGAATGGGCTGTACGCGCTTAAACCGTGGTTCGCCCGCCGATTAACCCTGCTCCGGCGATGGTTGATCCGGAGCGGAATCTCTCCGAATGCGGTCACCTTTGCGGGAGTGCTCTGTGCAGGCGCTGCTGCGGCGTCCTTCGCCATGCTGGCCGCTCCCTGGGCCGTCGTTCCCGTGGTGGTATTCCTGACGGCTCGATTGGCCTGCGCGAATCTCGACGGCTCCATTGCCAGGGAAACCGGAAAGCAGACCCGCCTGGGTTCGTTTCTGAATGAAATCGGTGATCGAGCGGCGGATCTCGTGGTGGTTCTCGGATTTCTGCCGCACCTATCGCCTCCATTCGTACTTGGTGCGCTGCTGGCCAGTTCGGCGCCGTCATGGATCTCCATCGCCGGGGCCGCGGCCGGGGTGCGGAGAATCAACGGCGGGCCGATGGGGAAGACCGAGCGCTGCCTCGTCGTCGCGGTCGCCGCGGCGTCCGGGTGGTATGCGCCCGCCGCGGTGGTGATGGTGGTCGGTTCCGCATTGACCGCCGGTGTGCGGCTGTTCCAGGTCGTGGCGCTCTGCAACCGCCGTGACGGCGAAGGCGGTCATGACGGCGAGAGTGGTCGGGTCGGCGAGGATCGTGATCACGATCCTCTGAGCGGTCGGCTGTGACCCCCTTCGCGGATGTGCTTCCGCCGGAGATGGCACGGGCCGTGCCGCTCCTCGCCGGGACGCTCACGGTGAGCGGCCTCGCCCTTCTCTTCGTCCGCAACGTCGAACTGCGCCGTCGCTGGCGGACCTGGTGCGTCACCGCACTGATCGTCTGCGGGACGCTGGGCTTCGGCGCACCCGGAGCCGCCCTGTTCGCGGCCGGGCTCGCAGTGGTGGGCTCCGTCGAGTACGTGCGCTTGGTGGGCCTGCGCCGCGCCGACGGCGCCGTGCTGCTGTCTGCCGGGGTGCTCCTGCCCCTCATCGCCTGGCTGCGCCCCGGACTGCTCACGCTGCCCGCGGCCGGCGTCCTGCTCTGCGCCGCCGCGCTGCCGCCTCTGGTGGGCCAGGACGTGGTCCATGGCGCCGGCCGCGCGGCCAGGACCACCTTCGGCCTGATCTGGCTGCCCGTTGCCCTCACCGGACTGGTGTCCCTGGGGGACCTCGCCATCGCGATCTGCGTCAGCGTGGCCTTCGCGGACGTGGGCGGTTGGTGCGGCGGGCGCGCACTGGGCCGCTCCGGTCCTCTGGGGCGTCCGCTGTCCGCCCTCTCACCGGCCAAGACCTGGGGCGGAGTTGTGGGCTCCGCCGCCCTGTCCGGTGTGGCGCTGTGGGCCATGGACGCCTGGACCCCGCTGCGGTGGCTCGCCGTGCTGTGCGGCTGCGCACTGGGCGACCTGCTCGAATCCATGATCAAACGAAATGCCGGGGTCAAGGACGCGGGCCGTTGGCTGCCCGGGTTCGGGGGCTGCTGGACCGCATCGACTCCCTTCTCGTGACCCTTCTGCTGTTGGGAGCCATGCCATGACGAAGAACGCGGCAACCGGGTCGTTATCCGCGGTACGGAGCCATACCGAGGGCGATACGCGGCCCGAGCGACGCGTGGCCGGCGGGGCGGAGGAGGCCGCCGGGCGGCGGGACCGGCCCGCGTTCCGACTTCTGGTGGCGGCGTGGCTGCGCCGGCGGTTCTGGCGGACCGTCCTCTTCCTCACCGGTGGTCTCACGGTCAAGGGGAAGCTGCCGAAGGGCGGTTGCGTCGTGGTGGCCAACCACTCCTCGCACGCGGATACGGCAGTACTCCTCGCCGCACTCAGCGTCGCCCGTGCTCCCCGGGTGGCGGCAGCCGCCGACTACTGGTTCCTCAAGCGTGCGCGCCGCCTGGTGTGTTCGGTCCTGGCCGCCGCGTTTCCCGTACGCCGCCACGGTGGCGGTTACTCCGACCTCCAGGACATCGCCGGTCCCATGCTGCGTGCCGGACACGCGGTTGTCGTCTTTCCCGAAGGCACCCGAGGAGAGGGCCGCGTGGGCCCGTTCCGGCGGGGTGCGGTCGACCTGGCCGTCTCCCACGGTGTGCCCGTGGTACCAGTCGCCCTGTCCGGCACCGCGGAACTGCTGCCCAAACGCGGACGGCTGCGTCCGCACGCCGTCCGGGTGCGGATCGGGCAGCCGCTGACGGACCCCGACGCCGACACGGCCCGCACGGCGGTCCTCGAACTCCTCGCCGAGCGCCGGCCCCGCGACAGCCGGGTCCGGCACCGGATCGCCCGGCTGGCGGTGTCCTGGAAAGGCCTGGGCCTGGTCGCCGCCTGGTCCTTCACCGAGGCGCTGAGCTGGCCGCTGCTGCCGGAGCTCGCGCTCGCCGTGCTGTGCGTCGCGGCGCCCAGGGCCGGGCTGCGGCTGACCCTGAGCGCCGCCGTGGCCAGCGTCGCCGGAGGTCTGGTCGCGCTCGGCCTGTACTCCGGGGCCTCCGTCGACCTGCCCCAGCCGCTGACCACCACGCGTATGCACACCACGGCGCAGAAGGAGATCCGGCTGGAGGGTGCCCGCGCGGTACGGCACCAGCCCGCCAGCGGTATCCCCTACAAGGTGTACGCGGCCGAGGCGGGGCGAGCCGGGGTCCCCGCGGGCGAATGGGTGCTGCGCTCCACGGCCGCCCGGGGGCAGCGCATCGTCGGCGGCGGCCTCGTGCTCACGCTGATCGGCGTGCTCACCCAGCGCTGGCGGCGTTTCTTCCCGCAGTACCTCGTCCTCGTGGGGGTGGCCTTCATCGCGTTGTTCGCACTGGTCATCAGCTCGTGGCGGTGACCCGTACCCCCGTCGGACAGTCCCCGCGCCCGCTGCCGTACGTCCTGCCGACGGGGCGTGCGCGGGCCGCCGGACCCGACAGCAGTGTGAGGACGACCCCGACCGCCGTATGAGGAGCCGCGCGCCGATGCCCACCCCGTCCGTTCCGCCGACCCCGTCCGTCCCATCCGCCCCGACCACCTCGGCCACCCCCGCCACCCCGTCTGCCCCGGAAGCGACGCCCCCGGTCGTACCCTCCCCGTCGGTACCGGACGGAGACGCCCGCCGCATCCTGGCGCTGACCAGCCTCGGCGTGTTCATCGTCTTCCTCGACACCACGATCGTGAATGTCGCCTTCGACACGATCAGCACCAGCTTCGATGCCGGTATCACCCGCCTCGTGTGGGTTCTCAACGCCTATACCCTGGTCTTCGCCGCGTTCCTGATCCCGGCCGGGCAACTGGCCGACACCTACGGCCGCAAGCGCCTGTTCCAGATCGGTCTCGTGGGCTTCGCGCTCAGCAGCGCCCTGTGCGGTCTCGCCCCCGGGCTCGGCGTCCTCATCGCCGCACGGGCGGCCCAAGGTGTCTTCGGCGCCATCATCGTTCCGGCCTCATTGGCGCTCCTCCTGCCCGCCTTTCCCCTGGAGCGCCGGGCCACGGCGATCAGCACCTGGGGCGCCATGGCGGCCGTCGCCACCGCGATCGGCCCGACCCTGGGCGCGCTCCTGATCGAATACACCACCTGGCGCTGGGTGTTCCTGCTCAACGTCCCCGTCTGCCTGCTCACCGCGGCCTGGGGCGCGCGCCTGCTGACCGAGACCCGCGGTTCCCGGAACGGAGGTCTACCCGACCCCCTCGGGGTCGCCATGAGCGCCGTCGCCCCCGCCTTGCTCAGCTTCGCCGTCATCTACGGGCCGCGCCTGGGATGGGACGATCCGCGTGTCCTGGCGACCGCGGCGGCCGGTGTCCTCCTGATCCCGGTGCTGATCCGCCGCTCCCGGCACGCCGCGCGGCCGGCACTCGACCTGAGCCTGTTCCGGATTCGGAACTTCCAGGCGTCCAACGTCGCCACGCTGGTCTTCTCCGTGGCCTTCTTCGCCGTTCTCCTCTCCAGCCTGCTGTTCCTGCAGAACGTCTGGCACTACTCCGTGCTGAAGTCCGCGCTGGCCGTCAGCCCCAGCGCACTCGTCACCGCGCTCGTGGCCCCGCTGGCCGGCCGGCTGGCCGAACGATTCGGCTACCGACCGGTCTTCGTCATCGGCGCCCTCTTCTACGCCGCGGGCGCCGCCGCTCTCGCCCTGCGCACCGGCGCCTCGCCGCACTGGGCCACGCACTGGCTGCCCACCCTCGTGCTCAACGGCATCGGGGTCGGCCTGGCCCTCTCCACTCTCAACAGCGCCGCGGCGAAGGCGCTGCCACCGGAGCGCTTCGGTGTCGGCACGGCCATCAACAACAGCTTTCGGCAGCTGGGCGCGCTGCTCGGGGTCAGCGTGTTCGTGGCCGTCCTGGGGACGCCGACAAGCGCGACGATCCTGGGGGACTACCACCGTGTCTGGTGGGTGCTGGCCGTGATCCCCGTGATCAGCGCCGTGACGTACCTCGCCACCCATCGCGAGCCGGAAGCCACCGGATGACGCCTGCCGGGGCCGCCCCACCGGCCTCCGGCCGAATCTCACATCCCGTATCCCGCATCCCGCATCCCGGATCGCGCATCGCGCATCGCGCATCCCGCATCCCGCATCGCGCATCGCGGATCCTGGCCGAAAACGGTCCACGACCAGAAGGGGCACCCGCGGAGTCGTTCGTACCCCGGTCGATCCGCTAAGGTGGGGCGCAGCCCCTCACGTGGCGCTATCTCACCGAACTCCCCCAGGGCCGGAAGGCAGCAAGGGTAAGTGGGCTCTGGTGGGTGCGTGGGGGGCGCTTTGCGCCTGCGGGGGGTGCGGGGATGCGGGCGTGGTCCGGTTGTCGGTCGTCCCCGATATCGTCGTAAGCGTGTCGTCCCTCGCGCTGTACCGCCGCTACCGCCCCGAGACCTTCGCGGAGGTCATCGGGCAGGAGCATGTCACCGGCCCGCTGCAGCAGGCGCTGCGCAACAACCGGGTCAACCACGCGTATCTCTTCAGCGGTCCACGCGGTTGTGGCAAGACGACCAGTGCGCGCATCCTGGCCCGCTGTCTGAACTGTGAGAAGGGTCCCACTCCGGCGCCGTGCGGCGAGTGCCAGTCGTGCCAGGACCTCGCGCGGAACGGACCGGGGTCGATCGATGTGATCGAGATCGACGCCGCGTCGCACGGTGGTGTGGACGACGCCCGTGAGCTGAGGGAGAAGGCGTTCTTCGGGCCCGCGTCGAGTCGTTACAAGATCTACATCATCGACGAGGCCCATATGGTCACCTCGGCGGGGTTCAACGCCCTGCTGAAGGTGGTCGAGGAGCCCCCGGAGCACCTCAAGTTCATCTTCGCGACCACCGAGCCGGAGAAGGTCATCGGCACGATCCGGTCGCGTACGCACCACTATCCGTTCCGGCTCGTGCCGCCCGGGACGCTCCGCGAGTATCTGGGAGAGGTCTGCGGGCGCGAGGCGATCCCGGTCGAGGACGGGGTGCTGCCGCTGGTGGTGCGGGCCGGGGCCGGGTCCGTGCGGGATTCGATGTCGGTGATGGACCAGCTGCTCGCGGGCGCGGCCGACGACGGTGTGACGTACGCCATGGCCACCTCGCTGCTCGGATATACGGACGGCTCGCTGCTCGACTCGATCGTGGACGCCTTCGCGGCGACCGACGGCGCGGCGGCGTTCGAGGTCGTCAACCGTGTGATCGAGGGGGCAACGACCCCCGGCGCTTCGTCGCCGATCTGCTGGAGCGGCTGCGCGATCTGGTGATCCTCGCCGCCGTGCCGGACGCCGCGGAGAAGGGGCTCATCGACGCCCCGGCCGATGTGGTGGAGCGGATGCAGGCGCAGGCGTCGGTCTTCGGCGGAGCCGAGCTGAGCCGCGCGGCGGACCTGGTCAATGAGGGCCTTACGGAAATGCGCGGCGCCACCTCGCCGCGGCTGCAGCTGGAGCTGATCTGCGCCCGGGTGCTGCTGCCCGCCGCCTTCGACGACGAGCGGTCGGTGCAGTCGCGGCTGGAGAGGCTGGAGCGCGGGGCCCTCGCGGGCGGCCTGGGCGGTGGAGCCGGTGCCGGTGGCGGTGGCGTCGCCGGGGCGGTGGGGCCCGGGCCCGCCATGGGGTACGTACCGGGGCCCGACGCTCACGCTCCGGCCGCGCCCCCCGCCGCTGGGCCGTCCGGTCCGGCCGCCGCGCGTGCGGCGATGGCCGGGGGAGGGTCCGGCCAGGGGCAGGGGCAGGCGCCAGGCGGGCCGGGCGACGCCGAGGCACCCGGCGGGTGGCCCGCGGGTGCGCGGCCGGCCGCGGACAGCGGTTCGGGCGGCGCCGCAGAGGGAGGACAGCAGGCCGGTGCGTCGGCCGCGCCCGTGGAGGGCGGCGGCGGGCAGCGGCCCGGAGCATGGCCTTCGGGCGCCCAGTCCGCTGTGGTGGAGGGCGGCGGATCGCGGCCCGGAGCCTGGCCCATCGCCTCGGCGCCTGGTTCCGGTGCGTCCGGTGGTTCCGGTGCGTCTGGTGCCTCTGGTGCCTCTGGTGGTTCCGGTGCGTCCGGGTCGTCTGGTGTTTCCGATGTCGGCGGTGGCGCTGCTTCCGGTGGTGGGGCGCCCGCTCGGCAGCCCGGTGGCTGGCCCACGGCCGCCGCGCCGGGGCAGGGCGGCGGCTCACCTGCGCAGACGCCCGCGGCGCCCTCCGCGCCGACCGCGTCTTCCGTGCCGACCTCGCCTCCCGCGTCCGCCGGGCCCTCCGCACCCGCGCAGGGCGCGCCGAGCATGGCGCAGGGCGCCGTGCAGGTGCGGCAGATGTGGCCGGACATCCTGGAGGCGGTCAAGAACCGCCGCCGCTTCACCTGGATCCTGCTGAGTCAGAACGCGACGGTGTCCGGTTTCGACGGCACCACCCTCCAGCTCGGCTTCTCCAATGCGGGCGCGCGCGACAGCTTCGTGGGCGGTGGCAGCGAGGACGTCCTGCGGCAGGCGCTCCAGGACGCCATCGGCGTGCAGTGGCGGATCGAGGCGATCGTCGACCCCTCGGGCGGCGCCGGACAGCAGGGCGGCGGCCCGGGCGGTCCGGCCGGCCCCGGTGGTGCGGGCGGTTCCGCCGGTTTCGGCGGTTTCGGCGGAGGCGGTGGCGCCCCCGGCGGTGGTGGCTTCGGCGGTGGTGGCGGCTTCGGTGGCGGGAGTGGCCCGGTGGCGGCGGCCCCGGTGGCCAGTCCGCCGCGCCACGGCAGTCCGCGCCCCGGCCCGCTCCCGCCTCCCCGCCCCCGGCCGCTCCCGCCGCGCCGTCCGGAGCCGTGGACGCGGGCCCGCCCCCCGAGGCGGCGGCGTACCGGGAGCCCGAGCCTCCGCGGGTCGCGCTGGAGGACGACATGCCGGCCGAGGACGATCCGGACCTGGACGACACCGCGCTCAGCGGGCACGACCTGATCGTTCGCGAGCTCGGTGCCACGGTGATCGAAGAGATCGTCAACGAGTAGGAGGCGTGGGTCCCGCACCCATGCCCGATGTAGCCGTGTCTCCTCCGTACGGCGTAGAGCAGGCCGCTCGGGGAGCACGTAGGCTCGGGCTATCGAAGAGAACGACTGTCGAGCGCCAGGAGCGAAGCCGTGATCCCCGGTGGTGGCCAGCCGAATATGCAGCAGTTGCTGCAGCAGGCTCAGAAGATGCAGCAGGACCTCGCCGCGGCCCAGGAGGAGCTGGCCCGGACTCATGTCGAGGGTTCCGCGGGCGGTGGCCTGGTGAAGGCGACCGTGACCGGTTCCGGTGAGTTGCAGGGCCTGGTCATCGATCCCAAGGCCGTGGATCCTGAGGACACGGAGACCCTCGCGGATCTGGTCGTCGCGGCCGTCCGTGACGCCAACAACGCCGCGCAGGAGCTCCAGCAGCAGAAGCTCGGCCCGCTCGCCCAGGGGCTGGGCGGTATGCCCGGGCTCCCGTTCTGATCCTCGGATCTCTCGGGTCCCCGGGCCCGGTCCTCGGGATTCCGGATCCTCGGGTTCTCGGTTCCTTGGGTTTTCGGGTCCCCGGGCTCTCCCATCTCATAGGGTTCCGTAATCCCACCGGGTCCCCAGGGTTCCTCGGGCCTACGGGAGCCCCCATGGCTCCCCCGGGCCCATTCGGTTCCCCGGGCCCGGCCGCGGGACCACGGCGGTCCCGGCAGTGAGGGCGCGGCGCAACCGAATATTCATATGCAGGACAGCCACCGCGCGGCGGCGCGAGATTGGATGAAGGCGTGTACGAGGGCGTGGTCCAGGACCTCATCGACGAGTTGGGCAGGCTGCCCGGCGTCGGGCCCAAGAGCGCGCAGCGGATCGCCTTCCACATCCTGCAGTCCGAGCCCACCGATGTCCGCCGCCTCGCGCATGCGTTGACCCAGGTCAAGGAGAAGGTGCGGTTCTGCGCGGTCTGCGGGAACGTCGCCGAGGCCGAACAGTGCCGCGTCTGCCAGGACCCCCGCCGCGACCCCGCGATCATCTGCGTGGTCGAGGAGCCGAAGGACGTCGTCGCGATCGAGCGGACGCGTGAGTTCCGGGGCCGCTATCACGTGCTCGGCGGGGCGATCAGCCCCATCGAGGGCGTGGGCCCGGACGATCTGCGGATCAGGGAGCTGCTGGGGCGCCTCGCGGACGGGACGGTCACGGAACTCATCCTGGCCACCGATCCGAATCTGGAGGGCGAAGCCACCGCCACGTACCTCGCGCGCATGATCAAGCCCATGGGTTTGAAGGTCACTCGCCTGGCCAGCGGCCTCCCTGTCGGTGGAGACCTGGAGTACGCCGACGAGGTCACGCTGGGTCGTGCCTTCGAAGGGAGAAGACTTCTCGATGTCTGACGCAACGCTGCACGACGCCCACCCGGACCCGGACGACTTCGCGGTCCAGATCTCCGACCAGATCGAGAGCTTCATCGTCGCGGTCACCGAAGTCGCCAAGGGGGACGAGCCGGACAGCGCTGTGCCGTTTCTGCTCCTCGAGCTGTCCCAGCTGCTCCTCGCGGGCGGTCGGCTCGGCGCGCACGAGGACTTCGTTCCGGACGAGCGGTACGAACCGGATGTCGGCCCGGAGCCGGACGTCGACGAGCTGCGTGAGCGCTTCGCCGTGCTGCTGGAGCCGGTGGACATCTACTCGGAGGTCTTCGACCCGTACGTGCCGCGCAGCCAGCCCGTCGCCTGCCGGATCTCCGACGATCTCGCCGGGATCATCACCGATCTGCGGCACGGGATGGCGCACTACCGCGAGGGCCGGATCAGCGAGGCGCTGTGGTGGTGGCAGTTCTCGTACCTCTCCAACTGGGGGACGACCGCCTCGGCGGCCCTGCGCGCCCTGCAGTCGCTGGTCGCGCACGTACGGCTGGACAGCCCGCTGGACGAGCTGGACGGCCTGGACACGGACAGCAACGCGGGCGGTGACGAGGAACTCGCGGAGGAGGCCGGCCGGGTTATGGCGGCGGAGATCGCGGGGCCGCTCGGCCTGCGGTCGGGGCCGCGCTGAGGCGTGCCCGAAGCGGACGGCGGGAAGATCCGAAACGGCCCGCGGGGGCGACCCGCGACCCATCCGAGCCTGTGAGCTGGGTTACGTTCCCGTGTGCTTCGGCGGCGAGGGGGAAGGGTTCGTCGCTGAGCGGGTGGGAGGGATGCGGGGAATCTCGCGGACGCATGGACGTATGCGTCGCGTGATGACCTCTGTCTCCTTGCCCTCCTTGATCACTTTGTGAGGCATTCGTCTCGCTATGTGATATTGGGAAGGTAAATTCCGGCCGCTCGTTAAACTGAGCCGACCGCATTATTGAGAGCTGCGAGGAGCGCACGTGGGCCTTGTCGTGCAGAAGTACGGAGGCTCCTCCGTTTCCGATGCCGAAGGCATCAAGCGGGTCGCCAAGCGAATCGTGGAAGCCAAGAAGAACGGCCACCAGGTGGTCGTCGTGGTCTCCGCGATGGGCGACACGACGGACGAGCTGATCGATCTCGCCGAGCAGGTATCCCCGATTCCTACTGGGCGCGAGTTCGACATGCTGCTGACCGCGGGGGAGCGGATCTCCATGGCCTTGCTGGCCATGGCGATCAAAAACCTCGGTCACGAGGCGCTGTCGTTCACCGGCAGCCAGGCGGGAGTCATCACCGACGCGGTTCACAACAAAGCGCGGATCATCGATGTCACGCCGGGCCGCATCCGTGACGCGCTCGAGCTGGGCGCGGTCGCGATCGTCGCGGGCTTCCAGGGCGTGTCCCAGAAGAGCAAGGACATCACCACCCTCGGCCGGGGCGGTTCGGACACCACGGCGGTCGCGCTGGCCGCGGCCCTGGATGCCGAGGTGTGCGAGATCTACACCGACGTGGACGGCGTGTTCACCGCCGATCCGCGCGTGGTGAAGAAGGCTCGCAAGATCAACGAGATTCCGTACGAGGACATGCTGGAGCTCGCCGCGAGCGGTTCCAAGGTGTTGCACCTGCGCTGCGTGGAGTACGCGCGCCGGTACAACATCCCCATCCACGTACGGTCGTCTTTCTCCGGCCACCAGGGCACCTGGGTGCGCAACCGGCCGGAAGCGGGAGAAGGAGAAGAAGGCATGGAGCAGGCGATCATCTCCGGGGTCGCGCACGACACGTCCGAGGCCAAGGTCACGGTCGTCGGGGTGCCGGACAAGCCGGGTGAGGCCGCGGCCATCTTCCGCACCATCTCCGACGCCGAGATCAACATCGACATGGTGGTGCAGAACGTCTCCGCCGCGTCGACCGGGCTGACCGACATCTCCTTCACGCTGCCGAAGACGGACGGCCACCGGGCGATGGAGGCGCTGACCAAGGCGAAGTCGCTGATCGGCTTCGACTCGCTGCGCTACGACGACCAGATCGCCAAGATCTCCCTGATCGGTGCCGGAATGCGCACCAACCCGGGGGTCACCGCGACCTTCTTCGAGGCGCTGTCGAACGCCGGGGTCAACATCGAGCTGATCTCGACCTCCGAGATCCGCATCTCGGTCGTCACCCGCGCCGACGATGTGAAGGACGCGGTGGTCGCCGTGCACAGCGCCTTCGGCCTGGACAGCGACAGCGACGAAGCGGTGGTTTACGGAGGGACTGGCCGATGATCGGTCATGGCGGTGCCGCCGGGGGCGACAAGCCCACCCTCGCGGTCGTCGGTGCCACCGGCGCCGTCGGCACTGTCATGCTCTCGATCCTCTCGGAGCGCGCCGACATCTGGGGCGAGATCCGGCTGATCGCCTCGCCCCGCTCGGCCGGCCGGAAGCTGACCGTCCGGGGTGAGCAGGTCGAGGTCGTCGCGCTGAGCGAGGAGGCGTTCGAGGGCGTCGACGTCGCGATGTTCGACGTACCGGACGAGATCTCGGCGCGGTGGGCGCCCATCGCGGCGAGCAAGGGCGCGGTGGCCGTCGACAACTCCGGCGCGTTCCGGATGGACCCCGATGTCCCGCTGGTGGTGCCGGAGGTGAACGCGCACGCGGCCCGTGTCCGGCCGCGCGGCATCATCGCCAACCCCAACTGCACCACCCTGTCGATGATCGTGGCGATGGGCGCGCTGCACGCCGAGTTCGGGCTGAGCGAGCTGATCGTCTCCTCGTACCAGGCGGTCTCCGGTGCGGGCAAGGAAGGCATCGACGCCCTGCGCGAGCAGCTCGCGCTGGTCGCGGGTACGGAGTTGGGCACCCACCCCGGGGACGTACGGCGCGCGGTGGGCGACACCGGGCCGTTCCCGGCGCCGATGGCGCTCAATGTGGTGCCGTTCGCCGGTTCGCTCAAGGAGGACGGCTGGTCCTCCGAGGAGCTCAAGGTGCGCAACGAGTCCCGCAAGATCCTGGGGCTGCCGGAGCTGAGGGTTACCGCGACCTGTGTCCGGGTGCCCGTGATCACCACGCATTCGCTGGCCGTGCACGCGCGGTTCGAGAACGAGGTGACGGTCGAGGCGGCGCACGAGATCCTGGCGGGCGCCCCCGGTGTGGTGCTGTGCGACAACCCGGCGGAGGGCGAATTCCCCACCCCCGCCGACGCCGTGGGCACCGACCCCACCTGGGTGGGCCGGGTGCGGCGGTCGCTGGACGACCCGAGGGCGCTGGAGCTGTTCGTCTGTGGCGACAACCTGCGTAAGGGCGCGGCCCTGAACACCGCGCAGATCGCGGAGGTCGTCGCGGCGGAGCTGGCCGGCGGCGCCGCCGCGAGGTGAGAGGCGGCAGGGCCTGTCACGTCACCACCAAGTGGGATACGTCACCACGTAGGACCCACCACCATGTAGGACCCATCACCAAGTAGGCCCCGCCATCAGATGACGATCCGTGGTCAAGTGAGGGTCCAGGGCCTCCGTAAGGTGAGCGGCCGTCTTAAAGTGACGTTTCACCAGTGCGTCGACCGGCAGATGTGAATATCCTGTGTGCATGTCACTGGCCTGGACCAGCTGAGCTGGGCCGTTGATCTGATCGACGTATTCGCTCCCCGCCCGCTGCAACCGGCAGTGGGCGGGGAGCGTCTTTCCAGCCGCCCCGAAGCGGGCGCGGGGACAACTGGGGCATTGGGGAAGAATTGATGCGCATGGGGGCATTGAACGCATCGTCAAAAGCGGTGCCTCGCGCGTACAACCCTGACAGGGGGCGGCGTGTCCAACAGGCGTGGCAGAGGTATTCGGCATCGCAACGGTTCCAGGGCGCGGCGGCGCGGCGGTACGCCCCGTGCGTCCGCCAGGTGGCATGCCGGTGATCGCGCCATGGCCGACGGCCCGCCCCGCGCACATCACAACAGGGCGCGAGGACACTGACGACGCGATGGCAGCGGGCACCACAGTCGATCACCTCACCGAGACCTACCGCGCCCATTACCGGTCGCTGCTGGGTCTCGCCGCGCTCCTTCTCGACGACACCGCGTCCTGCGAGGACGTCGTGCAGGAAGCGTTCATCCGTGTGCACTCGGCGCGCAAGAGAGTCCGGGATCCCGAGAAGACCCTTGCCTATCTGCGGCAGACGGTCGTCAATCTCTCCCGCTCCGCGCTGCGTCGGCGCATCCTCGGGCTGAAGCTGCTCTCCAAGCCGATGCCCGATATGGCCAGTGCCGAGGAAGGGGCGTACGAACAGCTTGAACGCGATCAACTGATCAAGGCGATGAGGGGACTTCAGCGCCGTCAGCGCGAGGTTCTCGTGCTGCGCTACTTCGCCGATATGACCGAGGCCCAGGTGGCCGAGACGCTGGGCATATCGCTCGGCTCGGTCAAGGCGTACGGCTCGCGCGGCATCGCGGCGCTCCGCGTCGCCATGGAGGCTCCGGCATGAACCACATCACACATACGCCGGACCCGGACGATCCCGGGCGGCGGACGGGCCACGAGCCCGAATCCCGAGAACCAGCGGAGTCCACGGAGCCGATGGAACCGGTAGAGCCGACGGAGTCCGCGGAGGCCGGTGAGTCCGCTGGGTCTGCGGATTCCACGGGGGCCGAGGAGTCCGGCGGGTCCGCTGGGTCTGCGGATTCCACGGGGGCCGAGGAGTCCGGCGGGTCCGCTGGGTCTGCGGATTCCACGGGGGCCGAGGAGTCCGGCGGGTCCGCTGGGTCTGCGGATTCCACGGGAGCTGAGGAGTCCGGCGGGTCCGCTGGGTCTGCGGAGGCCGGTGAGTCCGGCAGGTCTACGGGGCCCGCGGGGGCCGAGGCGTCCACCAGGTCCGCAGGGACCAGCGAGTCCGCTGCGTCCGGGCAGGGGCGGGTGACGCCCCTCCGGATTCAGCTTGACGACGACGGGCCCGGCGGTGAGGACGAGGAGGCGCTGCGGCGGCTGCTGCACCGCGCCGTCGACGATCTCGAACCGTCCTCCGACTCCCTCGACCATCTGCGGCGCGCCGTGCCCGCCCGCCGTGCGCGGCGGCGCCAGGCCCTGGTCGGGGCCGCGGCCGCGGTGGTGCTCGGCTGCGCGGCCGTACCGGCGCTGGTGCACGTCGCGACCACCAGCAATGGCGCGGACGACCGCCCGGCCAATGCCGCCAGCAGCCACCGCACCCCTGAGACCAGCGGCGGCCGGCACGGCGAGGGCAGTGGCGGCAAGGGCTCCGACGGGCCCGCCGACACGGTCGAGCAGGACAAGGGCGACAAGGACAAGGACAAGGGGAAGGACAAGCCGCCGAAGGGCGACGAGGAGGGCGGCTCCGGCGGTACGGCCCCCGACCCTTCCAACACGCTGAACGCCACTTCGCCCACCTGCAGCCGCGCCCAGCTCACCAGCGGTGGCGCCGGATCGGTCGGAGCGGCCGACGCCGAGGGGCGGGTCTACGGCTCGTTCCGCGTCGCGAACATCTCGGACAGTGCCTGCACGGTCGAGGGCAGCGGCTCGGTGGGCGCGAGTGCCGAGGGCGGTGCGGACGCCTCGCGGATCCTGGTCGTCGACCATACGGCGGGGGACGCGGCGGCAGGGCTGCCCGACCCGTCCCTCCAGCCGGGCACGCTCATCCTCAAGCCCGGCCAGGCGTACGAGGTCAAGTTCGCCTGGATCCCGGCGGCGGGCGGCGGCACCAGCGGCTGCTCCACCACCGGCACACCGACTCCCGATCCGTCCACGGACCCGGCCCAGGACGGGCCGCAGGACAACCCCGGCACGGGTGAGCCGGGTGGTGGCGACGGCGGTGAGCCGCAGGACGCGAGCGTCCTGGTCAGCCACACACCGGAGGCGGGCGACCCGGCCGCGGCGAGCGTGACGATCGGCGGCGCCTGCGCCGGAACGATCTACCGCACCGGTCTGCTGGCGTCTCTCTAGATCTGCCGGCATCCCTCTGGAGCTGTGAGGCAGTGGCCTCCCTGGGAGCCTCCCTGGGAGCCGCCCCGGGGAGGTCACAGCGGCGCTCCTGAGGCGTCGCGGCGGGATCTTGGGGCCGACGCGCGGGGTCTGCGGGGCGGCCCCGCCGCCGGGACTCCGATGCGAAGCCCGTACCGTGGTGGTGTGTATCGGTTTCTGCTGACACCCCGCTGGTGGGTGATCAACGTGTTCACCCTGCTGGCGATCCCGGTCTGCCTCTTCATGGGCAGCTGGCAGCTCAGCCGCTTCGAGACGCGCGTCGACACGCATAACCAGCAGCAGGACGACGCCTCCCGCGAGCGGAAGGCCGCGGCCCGGCCGCTCAGCGATCTGCTGCCGGTCACCGCGAAGACCTCCGGGGAGCGGGCTACCGCCACCGGCCGATACGACACCACACATCAACTCCTCGTGCCCGACAGGCGGCTGGACGGCCGCGACGGCTTCTATGTGCTGACCCTGCTCCGCGTGGACGGGGACGTCGGCGGAGGCAAGGGCAGGGCCGACGGCAGGGCCGGGGCCGAGGACGAGCCCGGGGCCAAGGCCGGGGCCGGGGCCAAGGCGCTGCCCGTCGTCCGTGGGTGGCTCCCCGGCGACGCCGACGATCCGGCGGCCGCCGCCAAGGTGCCCGCGCCCCCCTCCGGTGAGGTGACCGTCACAGGGGCCCTCCAGGCGTCCGAGCACCAGGGCGGTGACGGGGTGAGCGCGGCCGGTGGTCTCCCCCGCGGTCAGCTCGGCATGATCAGCGCCGCCTCCCTGGTCAACCTGGTGCCGTACCAGGTGTACGACGCCTGGGTGACCTCCTCCCAGGCTCCCGGGGCCCTGAAGCCGGTGCCCCCCACGGCGGCGGAGGGCACCGGGCTCGATATCAAGGCGTTCCAGAACCTGGGCTACACCGGTGAGTGGTTCGTCTTCGCGGGCTTCGTGATCTTCATGTGGTTCCGGCTGTTCCGCCGCGAGGCCGAGACGGCCCGTGATCTGGCCCTCGGCATCACACCGCCCGAGCCGGCGGCTCCGACGGTGCCGGGTGCGGACCGGACCCCAGATGACGCCGAGCGAACTCGATCTCCAAGCGCAACTGCTTGATCCGCTCCTCGACGACCAGCGAGCCGTGCCCCGCGTCATAGCGGTAGACCTCATGCGGGGCGCCGCGCTGCTCGAGCCGCTCCACATAGTTGTCGATCTGCCGTATGGGGCAGCGGGGGTCGTTCAGCCCCGCCGAGATGTAGACCGGCGCCCGCACCTGATCCACATAGGTCAGCGGGGACGACGCCTCGAACCGCTCCGGCACCTCCTCCGGGGTGCCGCCCAGCAGGGTGCGGTCCATCGCCTTCAGGGCCTCCATCTCGTCGTGATAGGCCGTCACATAGTCCGCGACCGGGACCGCGGCCAGCCCCAGCGCCCAGGAATCCGGCTGGGTCCCGATCCCCAGCAGCGTCAGATAGCCGCCCCATGAACCGCCGGACAGCACCAGCCGCTCGGGGTCGGCGAGCCCGGAGGCCACCGCCCACTCCCGCACGGCCGCGATGTCCTCCAGCTCGATCAGCCCGACCCGGTGCTTGAGCGCGTCCGTCCACGCCCGCCCGTAACCGGTCGAGCCGCGGTAGTTGACCCGCACCACGGCGAAGCCGTGGTCCACCCAGGCCGCCGGGCCCGCCGCGAAGGCGTCGCTGTCATGCCAGGTCGGCCCGCCGTGGATGTCGAAGACCGTCGGGAAGGGGCCCTCGCCCGCGGGCTGCTGCACCAGCGCGTGCACCCGCCCGCCGGGGCCGTCCACCCACGCGTCGGTGACCCGCACCGACTCCGGGGCCGCGAAACCGGGCGGGTCCAGCACCGTCCGCCCGCTCGTGGACCGCACCTGGGGCGGCTTCTCGGCCGACGACCACAGGAACTCCACCGTGCCGTCCGGCCGCGCCGTGGCGCCCGAGATCGTCCCCGCCGGGGTCTCCAGGCGGGTCAGCTCGCCGGAGCCGAGGTCGTACCGCAGCAGCTCGCTGCGCGCGTGATGGCTGTGCTCGACCAGCAGCGCCGATCCGTCCGGGAACCAGTCCGCCCCGACGTCACCGGGCAGATCGATCGCCAGCGCGGTCTCCACACCGGTCACCGGATCCCACACCATGGGCTCCCACCGGCCGCGCCGCTGGTGCCCGACCAGCAGCCGGGTGTCCCCCTCGACGGGCGCGAAGCCCATCACGGACAGGCCCAGCTCCTCGGTGCCGCCCTTGGTGTCGTCCAGCTCCGCGACGGCCGTCCCATCGAGGCGCAGGACCCGGATCGCCGAGTGCATCGCGTCGCCGTGCTCGGTGTGCTCGATCGCGATCAGCGTCCCGTCATGGGTGAGATCGCCCACTCCGGCGGACTCGCGATGCCGGTAGATCTCCTCGGGCTCGCCGCCCGGCCGCACCACATGGATGGTCGAGCCGTCCTCGTCGGTGGACCGCCCGACGACCGCCGTGCCGTCCCGGCCCAGCGCGAGCCCCGCGGAATAGGAGGGGTCAAGGCCGGGGGTCGCGGGCTCGTCGGCCGGGCGCTCGTCCCCCTCGCCGCCGCTGAACGGCTGGCGCAACCACACCCCGAACTCATCGCCATCGGTGTCCGAGAACCACCAGATCCACCGGCCGTCCGGCGACAACACCCCGTCGGTCGTCCCATTCGGCCGGTCCGTGACCTGCCGCTGCGCACCGGTCGCCCGATCCCATGCGTACAGCTCGTATGTGCCCGTGGCGTTGGAGACGAACAATGAGTGGTCCGGGGCTTCTTCCGCCCAGTCGGGCAGCCCCACTCGCGGCGCCCGGAAGCGCTTTTCCCAGTCCGGCATGGACTCCGTGCTCTCAGTCATGCCCACCATTCTGCGCCGCACCCCGACATCCGCGCTGGCGTCGCCCCGCGCCTGTGGATAACGTTCCCGGCGGGATGGACGGGGGCCGTACACCGAGGGGGAGCTGATGGCCGACATAGCCGCGACAGTGGAGACGTACTGGGCAACGGCCCAGGCCAGGGACTGGCGGGCGTTCGGTGCCACTCTCGCCGACGACGTCCGCTACGAACTGCCGCAAACCCGCGAGCGGGTGCTCGGCCGGGACGGTGTGGTCCGCTTCAACGCCGAGTACCTGGGCGAGTGGAGTCTGGAGGTCGAGCGTGTCATCGCCGACGGCGAGCAGGCGGTCTCCTGGGTGCGCTTCAGCGAGGACGAGGAGGAGACACAGGCGATCAGCTTCTTCACCGCCTCGGCGGACGGCCGGATCCAGACCATCACCGACTTCTGGCCGGCGTCGTACGAGCCTCCGCGTGAGCGCGAGCAAATGGTCGAGCGCTTCTGAGTGGTTCTGGCCACTTCCGACTGCTCGTAGGCAATGCCGGGCAGCAGCGCGAACTCTTCCGTCCGCACCCGTCCGTAGCTCCTCGGTGCGCGATTCCGCCCCTTCCCCCTGCTCCTCCCCCTCCGGCTCCCACCCTTCCGGGCCCCACCTCTCCGGCCCCGGCCCCTGCCCCTCCCCTTCGCCCCCTCCCTCCCCGGGCTCCGCTACCTCAGCAGCACCGGCAGCTCGTCCACGCCATAGACGATGGAGAGCTTCCGGAAGGAGAGCTTCTCCGCCGGTACGGCGAGTTGCATCTCCGGGAACCGCCGTATGAGGGCGGGGTAGGCGGCCCGGAGTTCCATCTTGGCCAGCTCGGCGCCGATGCAGCGGTGGATGCCGTATCCGAAGGCCAGATGCGAGGGGGCCTGCCGGTGCGGATCGACCCGCTCCATGTCCGGACCCAGCTTCTCGTCGCGGTTGGCGCCGCTCAGTGAGCACAGCACCAGATCGCCGGCGGATATCCGCGTGCCCGCGATCTCCATGTCCTCGCGGGCGAACCGCGGGAAGGCCACCTGCACCACCGTGAGATAGCGCAGCAGCTCCTCCACGAACGGGTCCACGACATCGTCGTGATCACGTATCGCGGCGAAGTGCTCGGGGGCCTGGAGCAGCACCAGCGTGCCCAGCGCCAGCATGCTCGCCGTCGTCTCCAGACCGCCGGTCAGCACCCCGTCGGCGAGCCCGGCCAGCTCCTGGTCGTCGACTTCATCGCCGTGCTCCTTCACCAGCATGCCGAGCAGCCCGTCGCCGGGCGTCTCACGCTGCTTCTGCACGATCCCGTGCAGATAGGAAAGGGAGTCCGACATCGCGCCGAGGGAGGCGTTCGCCCCGCCGAAGAGATCGAACCGCGCGGTGCTGTGGCGCTGGAAGTCATCGCGGTCCTCGTACGGCACCCCGAGCAGTTCGCAGATGACCAGCGCGGGAATGGGGAGGGCGAATGCCTCCACGAGATCCACCGGGCCCTCGGCCGCCGCCATCTCGTCGAGGCGCTCCTCCACGATGGAGTGGATGCGCGGGGTGAGCCTGCTGAGCCGCCGCATGGTGAATTCGGGCGTCAGCAGGCGTCGCAGTCTCGTATGCGTCGGTGGATCGCTGAAGCCGAGACCTCCCGGATTCTGCTGCGGGGCGACGCCGATGTTCCGTTCCGCGAGGTTGGTGAAATCGGAGCTGAACCCCTTCGCCTTTCCGAGCACCGCCTTGGTCTCGTCATATCCGGTGACAAGCCAGGCATTGATGCCGAAAGGCAGCCATATCTTGCTGATGGGTTCTTTTGCCCTGGTTCGGGACAGATCGGCAATGGGGTCGAGTCCATCGCGCCTCAGCGGTGCCAGCGTGGCGTCCGGGAGGAACGACATCTTGGACAAGTCGAACCCATTCTTCTGAATTCTCGAAAAGTACTTGCGGCCCAGCCAGGAGACGATGTTTGAGCGGAGATTCGACATGGGCGCAATACTGCCCTGCCACGGCCGGCCGGCCATGCTCCGGTGCCGGACGTGCCCCGGTGTGATGCGCCACAACGCGCGTGCTCCCTGCTCGGGCGGGCGCGCCGGTGGGCATCAAGGTGGCGCCGACCGCGAAATCAGAGGAAAGTGGAGATATCGGGCATGATGCACGAGCGATGACGGCTGCCTGCGGGACGCCTGTGGCGCCCCCAGGGACATGAGTGAGGTGAGCGGCCTTGCGGGAGAGGTTCCGTGCTGTCCAGGGCGCACCGTGCTGGGTGAGTCTCATGGCAGCGGATCTGGACCGCGCGCACACCTTCTACGGAGAGCTCTTCGGCTGGGGCTTCCGCCCCACCCGGCAGGGGCACGGCCGTTACACCATCGCGTACACCGAAGGCGGCGTACCGACCGTCGGCATCGGCGCCTCGTCCCCGTCGGCGGGGGTGACCCTCCCGGTCATCTGGACCACGTACTTCGCGGCGGACAGCGCGGACGAGGTGGCCTCGCGCGTCCAGGAGCGCGGTGGCACGGTCGCGGTCGGGCCGCTGGAGTTCGGCAGCGGCCGGGTGGCCTGGGCGGCCGACCCGGACGGGGCCAACTTCGGCATCTGGGAGGGCGATCTGACCTCCGCCTGGTGGGGCGAGCGCAGACCGGGCGCGCCCGTATGGCTGGAGCTGCGCACCCGCGACGCCTTCGAGGCGGCGCTCTTCTACGGGCAGGTCTTCGGCTGGGACAGCCAGGAGCGCGAGCGCTGCGACGTCCGCTTCGAACACGACCGGGTGGTCCTCCATATCGACGGTAAGGCGGTCGCGGGGCTGCGCGGCGGCGCCATCGAGGCCGCCCCGGACCCGAACGTCCGGCCCCGCTGGCGGGTCTACTTCTGCGTGAAGGACGTCGACGAGGTCGCCGAACGCGCCGCGGAGCTCGGCGGCGGCATCCTCTCCTCGCCGACCGATACCCCCTATGGGCGCGTCGCGGCGCTGCGCGATCCGGAGGGCGGCATCTTCAACGTGGCGGCGATCAGGAGTGAACCCGCCGACGGGGATGCCGCTTCCGCGGGGTCCGGCTGAGGAACAGCGCGGGGAGGCGTGTGCTCGTCGCCGAGGGGCGCTCGATCGGTTACGTCATGTGAACGAGATGTGTGGTCGAGATCGTGATGGGGGAGAGCGAACCGGGCCTCGACGGTCGTAGGCGGTGCCGCCTACGATCGGAGATACGGCATCGCGTGTCGGTCACCGGCTGGGTGAGGCATGGAGGTGCCCGTGAGATTGCCTTACGGAGGCATTCCACAGTGTCTGTCGAGTTGAATCACACGATCGTCCATTCTCTGGACAACCGCGAATCCGCAGAATTCCTGGCGAACATCCTTGGCCTCGAGGTGGGAGAAGAGTGGGGCCCGTTCGTTCCGCTGGAGACGAGTAACGGCGTCACCCTGGACTTCGCCACAATTCCCGGTGAGTCGATCGTCATGCAGCATTACGCGTTCCTCATTTCGGACGAGGAGTTCGACGCGGCTTTCGAGCGGATCCGGCAGCAGGGGGTCACGTACTACGCCGATCCCCATCTGAAGCAGCCGGGCGAGATCAACCACCATCACGGCGGGCGCGGGCTGTACTTCATGGACCCGGCCGGTCATGGCATGGAGATCATCACTCGCCCGTACGGCAACGAGGAGTAGCCCGGGGCGGCCCTGGACCATGGGCCCCGCATCGGGCAGACCCTGAACCACGAACGGGCCGGGGCGCGTGCGCCCCGGCCCGCCTTCGCGTCGCGGTCAGTGGTCAGTGGTCAGTGTTCGGCGATCAGCGGTCAGCCGGGCCGGTCCTCGTCGTGCTCCATCCGATCCCGGCGCTCCCGCCACTCCCGGACGACCTCGTCGATGTCGAAGGGCGTGAGATGGAGCGGCGGGCCGGGCGGGGGTCGCCGGATCGCCTCACGGATCTTGTCATTGACCTCCGAGAGGATCTCCCGCACCATCCGTTCCGAGGGCGCCTTTTCCACGGCGGCGAGCGCGTCCTCCGCCTCTTTGCGCAGTACGAGTGTCGGGGGCAGAAACGACAGATTCTCGCGGGCCATCTTCTCCTTGACCCACCACAGATCGTCGTAGGGCTTGTCGAGGTTCGGGAGAGGTTTTCCCTTTCCCGGGAGGTTCGCGAACGCGCCGCGTTCCTCCGCCTCGCGGATCTGTCGGTCGGCCCATGTTTCGAAGCTGATGCCCGGTGGCTTTCGCTCGGTCACCCTCAGATTCTCCCTCGGACGGCGCGAAACACGCCACAGGCCGTTTCAGAGGTGGGAGGAGAGGACCGGCAGCAGATCCTGGAACGTCCGGCCGGTGGCGGGCGCGCCGATCGCCGACATCTGCCAGGCCCCGCCCGCCCCGCCCTCGCGGTGCACCTTGGCCATGATCTGGGCCGTGTAGGGGCCGCCGCCGCTCAGGGTGTAGCGGGCCAGTTCCTGTCCGTTGGTCTCGTCGATCAGACGGCAGAAGGCGTTCTGCACCTCGGCGAAGGTCTGTCCGGTGAAGGAGTTCACCGTGAACAGGATCTGATCGACATGGGCCGGAACGCGCTGCAGATCGATCAGGATCGATTCGTCGTCACCGCCCTGCCCGGTGCCACCGACGAGGTTGTCACCGGTGTGCCGTACGGATCCGTCGTCGCTCGTCAGATGCTGGAAGAACACGACGTCGACGGCTTCCCGCCCGGCGAAGAGCACGGCCGAGGCGTCCAGGTCGATCTCCTTGGCGGTCAACCGGGCGAGTAACCCCTTGCGCGGCGCGGCCTGCCAGCCCAGGCCCATGCGCACCGCGCTGAGCTCGCCCCCGTCGGACTTGCTCAGGTTGATCCGCTGGCCCTTGGCCAGATTTACGGTCATGTGCTTCCTTTCTCGCTCTTCTGATTCATCCGGGACGGTTTCTGCGACATCTTCAGCCGGTCGCGCAGAAACGGCAGGATGCCGCGGTGAAGAAGGGCCCTCAGCCAGGCGTCGCGGGCCGTGGCCACGGCCGCGTCATTCCGGCGCCTGACGTGGGGCGGGTGCGCGTACGGAAGCCGTTGGGCGCGCGGGTGCTGGTCGGGGGCCGAGGTGCGGTGGCGTACGGCGGTGGCGAGCAGGCAGGCCACTCCCGCCGCCAGAGTGACCGCCGCGATCGTCGCGCTGGTCAGCCCGGCGGTCAACAGTGCCTTGGCCGGCTCGCGTTGGGAGTGGAAGAGCTTCAGCAGTCCGCCGAGGAGCAGAAAGGCCGCGGCCGAGGCACCGGCCAGAGCCGGTGCGAGGACGGCGAGCACCGGCAGCAGCCCACGGACGCCTGCCGTGGGGAAGGGGACGCCCACAGCGGACGAGGCAGAAGGGGCAGCGGGGGCATGTGTAACGGGCGCGGTGGACGGGCTCATCGCCGCGGCGGCGCGTTGCCGGAGGTACGCGGCGTATTCGGGCGCGGCGGCCGTCGCGATCGCCTCGCTCTCCACCAGCGCCCGGGAGCGCAGCCGTTGGACGTCCGCGTCCCCGGTGGCCCCGTTGCGCCGCAGGGCCTCACGGATCTCCGCCGTACGCAGCGCCTGGTGCAGCGCCCGCTCGAAGTCGGGCCTGTCCTCGGCCTGTAACCCGGGTGGGGCGGTCATGTCCGCTTCCTCGATGTGTCCGAACCGTATGAGCTGCGGGCCCGACGGCCGTGGGGGAGGGCGTCAGAGATTGACGCCGAAGTCGGAGGCGATGCCCGCGAGCCCCGAGGCGTACCCCTGGCCGACCGCGCGGAACTTCCACTCCGCGCCATTGCCGTAGAGCTCGCCGAAGACCATCGCCGTCTCGGTCGCGGCGTCCTCGCTCAGGTCGTAGCGGGCGAGTTCGGCGTTGTCGGCCTGGTTGACCACCCGGATGAAGGCGTTGCGGACCTGGCCGAAGTTCTGGTCGCGGCTGTCCGCGTCGTGGATGGAGACCGGGAAGACGATCCTGCCGATCTCGGCCGGCACGGCGGCCAGATCGACCTTGATGGCCTCGTCGTCGCCCTCGCCCTCACCGGTCAGATTGTCGCCGGTGTGCTCCACGGAGCCATCGGGGCTGGTGAGGTTGTTGTAGAAGACGAAGTGCCGGTTGGACGCGACCTTCCCGGCCTCGTCGCACAGCAGGGCGCTCGCGTCGAGGTCGTAGGCGGCGCCCGTCGTCGTCCGTACGTCCCAGCCCAGGCCGACGACGACCGCGCTCAGGCCCGGCGCCCCCAATCAACCCATCCACCGCCCCCCGACCCCCACCGACTCATCGCCCTACGCGGTGGCGAGCGACACCTCGGTCGACTTGATCAGCGCGGTGACGCGGCTGCCCTCGGTGAGCCCCAGCTCCGCCGCGGCGTCCTGGGTAATGGCGGCCGTGATCTCCTGGTCACCGCCGATGGCGATGACAACGGTGGCCATGGCGGCCCCGAGCGTGAGACGGGTGACCGTGCCCGGGAAACGATTGCGGATGCTCAGCCCCGAGACCTCCCCGGTGGCCAGAGCCACCTCGGTGGCCTTGGCCAGCGCCGTCACCTCGGAGCCCTCTCCAATACCGAGCTCCTTCACGGCGCTCATGGTCACGGCGGCCGTCACCATCTGACCCCCGGGCAGTCGCCCCTGGACGGTGGCCATGACCTCGCCCGGGGTCACGGACACGACGGTAGCGGGGAGCTGATTGCGGATGCTGAGACTCATCGGTGCACCACCCCGGAGGCGGAGGTCAAGGGCCTGATACGCCTCACCCTAGGCATCCGTCCAAGGATCCGCGCGCCGACGCACGCCACTTCCCCACAACGCACGCCCCCACGGCCCCCTGCCCCCACGACGCCTGACCGCCCGCCCCACACCACGCGTCGCCCAGGCGCACCCGACCGCCCACCCCACGTACGATCGGACGAATGCGCCGCTCTCCCGCCGACCTCGTCCGCGAATTCCACCTGGCCTTCGGCCTCGACGCCCGTACGACCCCCACCGAGGTCTCACCGGAACTCGCCGCCCACCGCCAGGAGCTACTGGCCGAGGAGTGCGCCGAAGTAGCCGAGGCGAGCGCCCAGGGCACCGTCGACCACCTGGCCCATGAACTGGCCGACGTCGTCTACGTCGCCTACGGCACCGCCCTGGTCCACGGCATCGACCTCGACGAGGTGATCGCCGAGATCCACCGGGCCAATATGACCAAACTCGGCCCCGACGGCCGCCCCACCCTGCGCGCCGACGGCAAGGTCCTCAAGGGCGCGCACTACCAGGCCCCCGACATCCCGGCCGTCCTCCGCCGCCAGGGCTGGACCGACGCGTCCGCATAGCAACACAACGCCGTACGCGGAAGCCGTGCTGCGCCCGCACCGAGAGCTGACCGGGGCGCACCGCCTCGACGCCATCTTGGGTGCCGCGGCGACGAGTTGACTGGTCGCTACTTCATGGCGCCCCCGGCCGCATGTCCTATGAGCGCTGATCCGCCTGGACGGGGGCGAGATGGGGCCGGCCGATCGGCGTCGCGGCCCGCGCAGACCGCGGCCAGGTACTGCGCGCCAACTGATGGCTCCCAAGACGGCCCCCGGAACGAGTCAGGGGCCCGATCCGCTTTCGCGGATCAGGCCCCTGACCTGTGTTCCTTCAGTCGGGGTGGCGGGATTTGAACCCACGACCTCTTCGTCCCGAACGAAGCGCGCTGCCAAGCTGCGCTACACCCCGAAGCAACGAGCTCTACTTTAGCGGACCTGTGGCCAGAGACGAAATCCGGTTTCCGAGGTCTCGCAGGTCGGGGCGTTCCGGGCGGTCCCGGCGGGTGGGGGTGGGGTCAGGGGGTCTGGGGGGTGAGGGTGAGCAGGGTGGCTTCCGGGGGCAGGCGAAGCGGACCGGGGTGTAGCGGTTGGTGCCGCAGCCCGCGGAGACGTGGAGGTAGGAGGTGTGGCCGCCGGCCTGGTGCTGGGAGAGGCCCTTGACCCGGCGGGTGTCCAGGTCGCAGTTGGTGACCAGGGCGCCGTAGAAGGGGATGCACAGCTGGCCGCCGTGGGTGTGGCCGGCGAGGATCAGGGGGTAGCGGTCGGCCGTGAAGGCGTCGAGGACGCGTAGGTACGGGGCGTGGACCACGGCGAGGGAGAGGTCGGCGCCCGCCTCGGGGCCGCCGGTCACCTCGGCGTAGCGGTCGCGCTTGATGTGGGGGTCGTCGAGGCCGGTGAGGGCGATCTCGATGTCCTCCAGCTTCAGTCGGCCGCGCGTGTTCGACAGTCCGACCCAGCCGGCCGCGTCGAAGGCGTCACGGAGCTCCGTCCACGGGTTGTGGATGGCGCCGACCACCGGGGCGTTGCCGTTCAGCCCGTGCCGTCCGCTGGCCTTCTCGAGCAGATAGCGGGCGGGGTTGCGCATCTTCGGTCCGTAGTAGTCGTTCGAGCCGAAGACATAGGCGCCGGGGAACTCCATCAGCGGGCCCAGCGCGTCCAGGACCTCCGGCACGCCCTCCGGGTCCGAGAGGTTGTCGCCCGTGTTCACCACGAAGTCGGGGCGCAGTCCGGCGAGGGACTGGAGCCAGCGCTGCTTCTTGCGCTGTCCGCTCACCATGTGGATGTCGGAGATCTGCAGGACGCGCAGGGGCCGCATCCCCTGCGGGAGCACCGGAACGGTGATCCGCCGGAGCCTGAAGGACCGGACTTCGAAGCCGGCGGCGTAGGCGAGGCCGGCCGCGCCGACCGCCGTGATTCCCAGGGGTACTCCGTATCGCGCGCGCATGTCGTCCATGGTCGCAGAACGCCGCCGGGGGAGAAATCTTCGGGTGATTCCCGGCCAGTGCTGGCAGACTCGACGCCATGACCACCACGCTCAAGTCCAGGCTGCAGGACGATCTCACCGCGGCGATCAGGGCGCGCGACGAGCTGCGTTCCTCGACTCTCCGGCTCACCATCAGCGCGATCACGAAGGAAGAGGTCGCGGGCGAGAGGGCCCGTGAGCTGTCCGACGCCGAGGTGGAGAAGATCGTCGCGCGGGAGTCCAAGAAGCGCCGTGAGGCGGCCGAGGCGTTCGAGAAGGGTGGACGCGCGGCGCAGGCCGAGCGGGAGCGGGCGGAGGGCGAGGTGCTCGCCGAGTATCTGCCGAAGCCCCTTACGGACGACGAGCTGGACGCCCTGGTGGCCGAGGCGGTGGGGGAGGCCGCGGCGGGCGGTGCCGAGGGCCCGCGGGCCATGGGCGCCGTGATGAAGATCGTGAACCCGAAGATCGCCGGGCGGGCGGACGGCGGCCGGGTCGCCGCCGCGGTGAAGCGGCAGCTCGCGGACGGGTAACCAGGGGGCGGGCGGGGCGCTCTCTCTGTGTGCGTTGCGTTGCGTTGCGTTGCGTTGCGCTTGCTCTGTGTTGTCAGCCCATCGCCGTGGCAACCGTAAGGATCGCAGCGTCGCCGTCCCGCCCACATGCGAAGGGGGCCGGACATCTCTGTCCGGCCCCCTTAGGCGCTTCATCGCGAGGCTTCGCTACCGCGGCCAGTGCCAGCCGCCGTCTGCATTCCCGTTACCGCCGTTGCCACCGTTGCCGCCATTCCCGTTGCCGCCGCCGATCAGGTCCGGGGGCAGGGAGATGTCCGGCCACGGGTTGTCCTCGCCGCCGTTGCCACCGTCGTCGTTGCCACGGCCCGGCTTGTGGTCGCGGTCATCCGGCTTCTTGCCGTCGTGGGGCTTGCGCTCGTTCGGGTCCTTGATCGGGACCTTCACGAAGTTCGGCGCCGGCTTGCCCTCCAGCGCGCCGCTCATCGCGTCCTTCCAGATCGGGCCGGGGGTGTCCGCACCGTAGACCTTGTCGTGGGGGACGCCGCCGATGGTGATGTTCTCCATCTTGACGCCCTTGGCGCCCGGGCCGCCGACCCACACCGCACCGGCCAGGTTCGGGGTGTAGCCGACGAACCACGCGGCCCTGCGCTCGTCCGTCGTACCCGTCTTACCGGCGCTCGGACGGCTCTGGAGGCCGGCCTGCTTGCCGGTGCCGTCCTCGACCACTCCGCGCAGCAGCGTGTTGATGGTGTCCGCGGTCTTCGCCGACATCGCACGGGAGCACTTCGACTGCGGGACCTTGACCTCCTTGTGGTCCGGGCCGGTGATCGACTCGATGAAGACCGGGGAGCAGTAGACACCGCGGTTGGCGAAGGTCGCGTAGGCGTTGGCCATCGTCAGCGGCGAGAAGCCCTCGGAGCCGAGGGTGAGGGAGGGCACCTGGTTGTGCTCCTCGCCGTCGGCGCGCTTGACGCCCATCTTGTCGGCCATCTGCGTCACCGGGCAGACCCCGATGTCGCTGATCAGCTGGACGAAGTAGGTGTTGACCGACTTGGCGGTCGCGTCCCGCATCCCGTACGGGCCGACCTCTTTCTCGTTCTCGTTCTCGACGGTCGCGCCCTCGTCGTTGGTCCAGGTCCCCTTGCAGGTGGTGACCGGGCTCGGATACGCCATCTTGTACGGCGAGGAGTAGCGCTGGTACGGCTTCTTGCCCTGCTCGATCGCGGCCGCCGCGGTGATCGGCTTGAACGTGGAGCCGACCTGGAAGCCGTAGTTCGAGCCGCCCATGGACTTGTCCGCGGACAGGTTGATCTGGGTCTCGTTCTCACCGAAGCCGTACGGCCTGGACTGGCCCATCCCCAGCACCTTGCCGGTGCCCGGCTCGACGAGCGTCACCGCGGTGGCCACCGGGTCGGACTGGTAGACATGCGCCTTGATCGACTTCTGGACCGACTTCTGCGCCTTCGGGTCGAGCGTCGTACGGATCGTCAGGCCGCCCTGGGTCCAGCGCTTGGCGCGCGCCTCCGCCGTCTTGCCGAAGGCCGGGTCGTTGAGCAGGGTCTCGCGGACGTAGTCACAGAAGAACCCGGCGCCCTGGACGGCCGTGATGCAGCCACTCCTGGGCATGCTGACCTTCAGGCCGAGCGGCTTCTTCTGGGCCGCGGCGGCCTGCGCCGGAGTGATGTCCTTGACCTGGGCCATGCGCTGCAGAACGGTGTCGCGGCGCTCCTTGGCGGACTTCGGGGCGCTGACCGGGTCGTAGCGGCTGGGGGACTGGACGAGACCGGCCAGCAGCGCCGCCTGCTCCAGCTTCAGGTCCTTGGCGGACTTGCTGAAGTAGCGCTGGGCGGCGGCCTCGATGCCGTACGCCTGCTGCCCGAAGAAGGTGATGTTCAGGTAGTTCTCGAGGATCCGCTTCTTGCCCAGTTCCTTTTCGACCTTGATCGCGTACTTCAGTTCCTTGATCTTGCGGCCGATGGACTGCCGGGTGGCCTGGGCGACCTTCTCCTTGTCGTCGCCCGCCTCCTCGACGAACACGTTCTTCACATACTGCTGGGTCAGCGTGGAGGCTCCCTGGGAGACCCCGCCGTCCTGCGCGTTGGTGTTGACCGCGCGCAGCACGCCCTTGAGGTCGACCGCCCCGTGCTCGTAGAAGCGGGCGTCCTCGATCGCGACGATCGCCTGCCGCATATACGGGGAGATGTCGTTCAGCTTCACGATCGTCCGGTCGCGGGAGTAGACCTTCGCGATCTCCCCGCCCTCGGCGTCCAGGATCGTCGTCCGCTGGCTGAGCGGCGGTGTCTTGAGATTGGCCGGAATTCCGTCGAACTCCTCGACGGTTCCCTTGGCCGCGAGGCCGAGCGCCCCGACGGCGGGAAGCGCGAGCCCGGCCATCACGGCACCGGCCAGCGCGCTGACGCCGAGGAACTTGGCGGCCTGTTGAGCGGTGGACAGGCCGCCGCTCGAGCGCGTGTTTCCCATAGGACGCAGCCTACGTCTCGAATCGCCGGACAGGGGACCGGGTGTTCGCATACGCTGTTTCACGCCAGTCACAGGTGAGTGGCTGAGCCACACCTCCACCCTCACTCAAGTGAGTAATGAGAGCTGCCCGGATTGCGGCCTCTGTTCTGAGTTGCCCGTTGTTCGGCGGGTGAACTGCCCGTATTTGCACTAGTAATCGCAAATGTCGCCAGCTCACTCCGTTGGGTGATCTGCCGCGTACCCATAGTCCGTTCGGACCATCCAAGATTGGGCCTGCAGGGGGTGTTGCGCCTTGTCTCGCTTCCGTAACGTCCTCAACTGGCGACGGTGAATATGCCGTTTGTCGCCGTGGGGGAGCTCCGATTCGGGAGAGGACGGCGCCAGCATGGGCTGGGTAACCGACTGGAGTGCGCAGGCCGCCTGCCGCACTACTGATCCAGATGAACTGTTCGTCCAGGGCGCGGCACAGAACAGGGCCAAAGCGGTCTGCACCGGATGCCCGGTGCGCACCGAGTGCCTTGCGGATGCCTTGGACAACCGCGTGGAGTTCGGCGTGTGGGGAGGGATGACCGAGCGCGAGCGGCGAGCTCTGCTGCGCCGCCGGCCGACGGTGACCTCCTGGCGCAGGCTCCTGGAGACCGCGCGCGTCGAGTACGAGCGCAGCGCGGGGATTCTGCCCTTCGACGACGAGGACTACGAGCGCTTCGCCGCGGTCGGATAGGCCGGACGGCGGTGCGCCGGCGGTCGGCTGACGGCCTGCCGGTGTGAGCGTCTCGCCTCACCATCACCTCACCCACCTCTCGTCATCGGCACGAGTGGGGGTGCGAGTACGGCGCGCCTCGTCAGGGGCGGGTACGGGTACGCGCACGCCTCCGAGCACGACCGCGGCCAGGGCCGCGGTCGGCCGTGGGGGCGCGAGTGACACGGGTGACGCGGGCTAACGGATCGACGCGGGCCGGGGGTTGGTCTGCGGCTGGTCTGTGAGGGGCTGCGATTGATCTGCGATTGATCTGCGATTGATCTGCCGCCACCTGCGCCACTGGTGGCGCTCTGCGCCGCCGGTGACTGTGGCTTGCCGTGCCCCGTGTGTGCGCCGCCGGGGGCCATGCGCCGCTTGCTGGGTCGCCGTGTCCGCCAAGGCACGCCACGTGCGCCCGCTCGTCTGTCTGCCTCGGCTTGCCTCGGTACGTCTGCCTGTCTCGGCGATGGTCACCTAGGCCGGTCACCGCGGTCCGACGCCGCCGTCCGTCACGGTCCATCACCGCTGTCCGTTATGCGTGCTGCCTGCGGTGCGTCTGCTGCGTCTCCTTCATGCGCGTTCATGCGCGCTGCCGACCGCCGCGCGGGCACCGACTCAGCCCGCGCGTTTGGTCCGTTCCAGTGGGACCGCGAGGCGATCGCCGATCGCTCGCAGCCCTGCCAAGTCGTGTACGTCGCCAGGGAGTGCGGCCACTTGGGCCACCGGAACCTCGGGGTGGAGAGCCGTGAAGCGGTCGTGTGTGCGCTGCTCGCGTCCGAGCACCTGCATACGCTCCGCGTGCAGCCGAAGCAGGCCCGCGGCGAGCCGCTCCGCCGACGTGTCCGCCGACGTGGGGGAGACGTCGGGGTCCGCTGCCGAGGGGTTCCGCGCTTGAGCATTCCCTGAGGGGGGATCGACAAATCCGCCGTCGGCAAGATTTTCTGCCCCGGCATCGTTCTTGGCCGGATCGCTTCCCTCCACCGCGTTCGCGAGCGCATCGTCCGGATCCGCCGGATCCGCGGGGTCGCCCGTCAGGGAAAGGATCTCCGCGGCGGCCAACGCCCGTTCCGCGGAAAGCTGTTCGGCCCCGCTGCCGTGCACCCGGTTCAGCACCAGCCCGGCCAGCGGCATCTGGTCCGCGGCCAGGCGTTCGACGAAGTACGCGGCCTCCCGCAGGGCGTCCCGCTCGGGTGCGGCCACCACGAGGAAGGCGGTACCGGGAGCCTGCAGTAGCCGGTAGGTGGCCTCCGCGCGAGTACGGAATCCGCCGAACATGGTGTCCATCGCGGCAGCAAACGTCTGAACGTCGCGCATGAGCTGCCCGCCGAGCACCTTGCTGACCGTGCCCGTCATCATCGACACGCCCACGTTCAGGAACTTCATCCCGGCCTTGCCGCCCACCTTCGCCGGCGCCATCAGCACCTTGATGAACTTCCCGTCCAGGAAGGAGCCGAGACGTTTCGGCGCGTCCAGGAAGTCCAGCGCCGACCGGCTGGGCGGGGTGTCGACGATGATCAGGTCCCATTCGTCGCGGGCCCGGAGCTGGCCGAGCTTCTCCATGGCCATGTACTCCTGCGTGCCCGCGAAACCGGCCGAGAGCGACTGGTAGAAGGGGTTCGCGAGGATGGCCCGGGCGCGCTCGGGGTCGGCGTGCGCCTCGACGAACTCGTCGAAGGTCCGCTTCATGTCCAGCATCATGGCGTGCAGTTCGCCGCCGTTCCCGTCGCCGACGCCCTCCACCCGGCGCGGGATGTTGTCGAGCGCGTCGATGCCCATGGACTGGGCGAGCCGGCGGGCCGGGTCGATGGTGAGGACGACGACCTTACGGCCGCGCTCGGCGGCCCGTACGCCCAGGGCGGCGGCGGTGGTGGTCTTGCCGACGCCGCCGGAGCCGCAGCACACCACGATGCGGGTCTGCGGATCGTCCAGCAGGACGTCGATGTCCAGCCCGGGTGCCACGTCCATGCCCATGCCGCCTCCTGCGTACGACTCGTTGTCCGTGGCGCCCTTACGGCGGGCGCCGCTCACGCCGGCCACTGCTTGCGCAGGTCCGTCGCGAGCCGGTAGAGCCCCGCCAGGTCGATGCCGTCCGTAAGGAGCTCCAACTCGTGCAGCGGCAGCCCCAGGCCGGTCAGCTCGGCGCGCTGCGCCCGCTCCAGCGCCACCCGCTCGGCGTGCTCCCGCGCCTGCTCCAGCAGTGGGTCGACCAGCCGCTCGGCCATGCCGCCGCGGCGCGCACCGCCCAGGCCCGCCTGGGAGAGCGCCTTGGCGACGGCCGTGCGCTGCCCGTTGGCGACGGCCTCGACGGCCTCGTGGTCGAGGACCGCGGGCCGCACCATATTGATGATGACCCCGCCCGTCGGGAGACCGTCGGCGCGCAGCTCGGCGATGCCGTCCGCGGTCTCCTGGACCGGCATCTCCTCCAGCAGGGTCACCATGTGGACCGCCGTCTGGGGCGACTTCAGGACGCGCATGACGGCCTGTGCCTGGTTGTGTATCGGGCCGGTCCGCGCCAGCCCCGCCACCTCGTCGTTGACGTTCAGGAAGCGGGTGATGCGGCCGGTGGGCGGCGCGTCCATGACCACGGAGTCGTAGACGAAGCGGCCGTCCTTGCCCTTACGGCGCACCGCTTCGCACGCCTTGCCCGTCAGCAGGACGTCCCGCAGCCCCGGGGCGATGGTGGTCGCGAAGTCGATCGCCCCGAGTTTCTTGAGGGCGCGTCCGGCCGAGCCCAGCTTGTAGAACATATGGAGGTAGTCCAGAAGTGCGAACTCCGGGTCGATCGCCAGAGCGTGCACCTCCCCGCCGCCCGGCGCGGTGGCGATCTTCCGCTCCTCGTAGGGCAGCGGCTCCGTTTCGAAGAGTTGTGCGATGCCCTGACGGCCTTCGACCTCGACCAGCAGGGTGCGCCTGCCCTCGGCCGCGAGGGCCAGCGCGAGTGCGGCGGCGACCGTGGTCTTGCCGGTTCCGCCCTTACCGCTGACGACATGGAGCCTGCTCACACTGGGGAGCCTAACCAGTCGCCCCTCGCCCTACGCACCAGGGCCCGGCGGAGAGGCATTACAGTCGGCCCCATGACCAAGTGGGAATATGCGACCGTACCGCTGCTCGTACACGCCACGAAGCAGATTCTGGACACCTGGGGCGAGGACGGCTGGGAGCTGGTCCAGGTCGTCCCCGGGCCGAACCCTGAGCAGCTGGTGGCCTACCTGAAGCGGGAGAAGGGCTGATGGCGGGCGGCACCGTCGAGGGCAGGCTCGCCGGGCTCGGCCTGAAGCTGCCCGAGGTCGCGGCGCCCCTGGCCTCGTATGTGCCCGCGCTGCGCACCGGTCCGTACGTCTACACCTCGGGCCAGCTGCCGCTGGTCGAGGGGAAGCTGGGCGTGACCGGCAAGGTCGGCGCGGAGGTGACCCCGGAGGAGGCCAAGGAGCTGGCGCGCATCTGTGCGCTGAACGCCCTGGCCGCCGTGAAGTCGGTCGTCGGTGACCTCGACCGGGTCGTGCGTGTCGTGAAGGTCGTCGGTTTCGTCGCCTCGGCACCGGACTTCACCGGCCAGCCGGGTGTCGTCAACGGCGCGAGCGAGCTGCTGGGCGAGGCCCTGGGCGACGCGGGCGTGCACGCGCGCAGCGCGGTGGGCGTGGCGGTGCTGCCGCTGGACGCGCCGGTCGAGGTCGAGATCCAGGTCGAGGTCGCCGACTAGCGAGCGTCGAGGTCGCCGACCGACGGGCCTCGAAGTCGGGGACTGGGGGTCGGGCCTTGGGCGGGCCGTGCCGGTGGGCCGGTGGGCGCGGACCGGTGTGACCGCCGGTACGCGGGCCGGCCCCGGCGTGGCGCCGCCGGTGCCACTCGAACATCAGCCCGTAAGCGCATAGCATCCGGCCATGTCCACTACGAATGGCCAGTGGTATCCACCCGAGTGGCCAGAGCGGATCCGCCTCTTGTCGGCGGGCGAGCTCACACCGGTGACACCGCGCCGGGCCGCCACCGTGCTGCTGCTGCGGGACGGACCGGACGGAACGGACGGGCAGGACACACCACAGGACGCACAGGGCCGGGACGGGGAGCACTCACCGGACGAGCTCGACGCACCGGAGAGGCGCGGCACGGTGCCGGAGCCCGCGGAGGCCCCGGAAGGCTCTGAAACGCCCCCAGAGGGCCTGCGTAACGCGGCCGGAGGGGCCCACCGGCTCGCCGTCTACATGCTGCGCAGACGCGCCTCCATGGCTTTCGCCGGAGGCGCGTACGCCTATCCGGGCGGTTCCGTGGATCCGCGCGACGAGCGGATGGTCACTTGGGCCGGTCCCTCGCGGGCGCAGTGGGCGCGGCGGCTGGGGCTGGACCCGAGCGAGGCGACGCAGGCTCAGGCCATCGTGTGCGCGGCGGTCCGCGAGACCTTCGAGGAAGCGGGGGTCCTGCTGGCAGGCCCCACGCCGCACACCGTGGTCGCGGACACGACGGGGGACGACTGGGAGACGGACCGCGCGGCGCTGGTCGCGCGGGATCTGTCGTTCGCGGAGTTCCTGGATCGCCGGGGGCTTGTGCTCCGCTCCGATCTGCTGGGCTGCTGGGCGCGCTGGATCACCCCTGAGTTCGAACCGCGCCGCTACGACACCTGGTTCTTCGTGGCTGCGCTGCCGCGGGGGCAGCGCACCCGTAACGCCTCCACGGAGGCGGACCGGACCGTCTGGATCCGCCCGGGCGACGCGGCTGACGGCTATGACCGGGGCGAGCTGCTGATGATGCCGCCCACGATCGCGACGCTGCGGCAGCTCGCGGCCCATGGCTCGGTCGCCGACGTACTGGTCGCGGCGGCGGACCGGGATCTGACGCCGGTGCTGGCCCAGGCGCGGGTGGAAAACGGTGAACTGGTGTTGAGCTGGCCGGGTCATGATGAGTTCACCAAGCACATCCCGGGAGCCACGGGGGGACCCTCCGCATGACGTACGCATCCGCTCTGCCCGGCCAGCCGCGTGGGGGCAGCATCGGCGGCCCGGCCACCGACCGGTCCTTCTGCGTCCTGGCGCCGAACGCCTCGCCCATGACGCTGGACGGCACCAACACCTGGATCGTCGCCGAGCCCGACTCCGACCTCGCCGTCGTCATCGACCCCGGGCCGCTCGACGACGCACACCTCAAGGACGTCATCGCGACCGCGGAGCGGGCGGGCAGGCGGGTCGCGCTGACCCTTCTCACCCATGGCCACCCGGACCACGCGGAGGGCGCGGCACGCTTCGCCGAGCTGACGCGGACGTCCGTAAGGGCCCTGGATCCGGCGCTGCGGCTGGGCGACGAGGGGCTGGGGCTGAGAGACGTCATAACCACCGGCGGTCTGGAGCTACGGGTGGTGCCCACGCCCGGCCACACCGCCGACTCGCTGTCCTTCCACCTTCCGGCCGATGGCGCGGTCCTTACGGGCGACACGGTGCTCGGGCGGGGCACGACCGTCGTCGCGCATCCGGACGGGCGGCTCGGCGACTATCTGGACTCGCTGCGGCGGCTGCGCTCGCTGACGGTGGACGACGGGGTGGACACGGTCCTGCCGGGGCACGGGCCGGTGCTGAACGACGCCCGGGGCGTCGTGGAGTACTACCTCGCGCATCGCGCCAACCGCCTCGCACAGGTGGAGACGGCCGTCGAGGACGGCCACCGGACTCCCTCGGAGGTCGTGGCGCGGGTGTACGCGGACGTGGACCGGTCCCTGTGGCCGGCGGCGGAGCTGTCGGTGCGGGCCCAGCTGGACTATCTGCGCGAGCACGGGCTGATCTGAGCTCGCTTTTCCTGAAATCTGGCGGGCTGCGGTCCACTCAGGAGCGCCGTAAGGGCCCCGCCGGAATCCCGGCGGGGCCCTTACGTTCCGTTTTCGCGTATCCGTTCCGTCCGGCGGTTCCGTCCGGCGTCAGCGGGAGCGCTTGGCCAGCCGCTCGACGTCCAGCAGGATCACCGCGCGCGCCTCCAGCCGCAGCCAGCCGCGGCCCGCGAAGTCGGCGAGCGCCTTGTTGACGGTCTCGCGGGAGGCGCCGACCAGCTGGGCCAGCTCCTCCTGGGTCAGGTCGTGGACGACGTGGATGCCCTCCTCCGACTGCACGCCGAAGCGGCGCGACAGGTCCAGCAGGGCCCTGGCGACCCGGCCGGGAACGTCGGAGAAGACCAGGTCGGACATCTGGTCGTTGGTCTTGCGCAGGCGCCGGGCGACCGCGCGCAGCAGCGCGGAGGCGACCTCGGGCCGGGCGTTCAGCCACGGCTGCAGATCGCCGTGGCCGAGGCCGAGCAGCTTGACCTCGGTAAGGGCGGTGGCGGTGGCGGTACGCGGGCCGGGGTCGAAAAGCGACAGTTCGCCGATCAGCTCGCCGGGGCCGAGCACGGCGAGCATGTTCTCGCGGCCGTCGGGAGAGGTGCGGTGGAGCTTCACCTTGCCCTCGGTGACCACGTACAGGCGATCGCCGGGGTCCCCTTCGTGGAAGAGCGCGTCACCCCGCGCGAGGGTGACCTCTCCCATGGAGGCGCGCAGCTCAGCGGCCTGCTCGTCATCGAGCGCCGCGAAGAGCGGGGCGCGCCGCAGAACGTCGTCCACGAGTCTCTCCTTGTCGACATGCACAGGGGACCGACGTCCCCATGATGCCGGACGGTAAAACAGTGCGATCAATCACAAGTTTGACGCACTGGCCTGCCGAGCTGTGCGGCAGGGGTCCGATTGGGGACCTCTTCGCGGTGGCCGGGGCGGATGTCAGTGGGTGGGCTTAGGCTGGCCGGGTGTCCAATACGCCGGTGAGAGCACAGGGCAAGGGGGCCGGACGGGTGACCGCACCTCGTAATTCCGCTGTGGGCGAACAAGAGTCCGCTGAGTCGGCAGAAGCCGCGAAGCCGCATAAATCGGTCAAGGGCTCGAAGGGCGCCCGCCCCGAGTCCCGGCTCGCCCTCGTCCGCCGTGCCCGGCGCATCAACCGCGAGCTCGCCGAGGTGTATCCGTACGCCCATCCCGAGCTGGACTTCGAGAGCCCCTTCCAGCTTCTGGTGGCCACGGTCCTGTCCGCCCAGACCACCGATCTGCGGGTCAACCAGACCACCCCCGCGCTCTTCGCCGCCTATCCGACGCCCGAGGACATGGCGGCAGCCGACCCGGAGGCCCTGGAGCAGCTGATCCGGCCGACCGGCTTCTTCCGCGCCAAGGCCAAATCGCTGCTGGGCCTGTCCGCAGCCCTCCGTGACCGCTTCGGCGGCGAGGTCCCGGGCCGGCTCGAGGATCTGGTCACCCTGCCCGGTGTCGGCCGTAAGACGGCCAATGTGGTGCTCGGCAATGCCTTCGGGGTGCCGGGCCTGACCGTGGACACCCACTTCGGGCGGCTGGTGCGGCGCTGGAAGTGGACCGCCCAGGAGGACCCCGAGAAGGTCGAGGCGGAGATCGCCGCGCTCTTCCCCAAGAGCGAGTGGACGATGCTCTCGCACCGCATCATCTTCCACGGCCGCCGCGTCTGCCACGCCCGCAAGCCCGCGTGCGGCGCCTGCCCGATCGCCCCGCTCTGCCCGGCGTACGGGGAGGGCGAGACCGACCCGGACAAGGCGAAGAAGCTGCTGAAGTACGAGATGGGCGGCCAGCCGGGCCAGCGCCTGCGCCCGCCGTCCGACTACCCCGGCCGTCCCGCCGCCCCCCTGGGAGCCGCCGAGTGACGAGCACGTACGGCGGGGACGTGGAGGTCAGTGCCCATGGGCTGCCCGAGTGGCTGCTGCCGGTGGCGCGGCTGGCCGAGACGATCGAGCCGCGTCAGCTGAGCCGGTTCCTGCCGCCCCCGCAGGGCGGCGGCCGCCCCTCCGCCGTGCTGGTGCTTTTCGGCGAGGGCGCCGACGGCCCGGAGCTGCTCCTCATGGAGCGCTCCGGCTCGCTGCGCTCGCACGCCGGCCAGCCCTCCTTCCCCGGCGGCGCCCTCGATCCGGAGGACGGGGATCCGGACGAGGAGGGCCCGCTGCGCGCGGCGCTGCGCGAGGCCGAGGAGGAGACGGGGCTCGACCCCTCGGGGGTGCAGGTCTTCGCGGTGCTGCCGCGGCTCTACATCCCGGTGAGCGGTTTCGTCGTCACCCCGGTGCTCGGCTGGTGGCGCCGGCCCAGCCCGGTCGGGGCCGTGGACCCGGCCGAGACGGCCCGGGTCTTCACGGTTCCCGTGGCGGATCTCACGGACCCGGCGAACCGGGCCACGACCGTCCACCCCAGCGGCCACCAGGGGCCCGCCTTCCTGGTGGGATCCGCTCTGGTCTGGGGCTTCACCGCCGGAGTGATCGATCGCATCCTGCATTTCGCGGGGTGGGAGCGACCTTGGGACCGCGCCAAGCACGTCTCACTCGACTGGCGCGCATGAGACGGTGTTCCGGTGAATGTGCTGGACATCCTGCTGCTGCTCGCCGCCGTATGGTTCGCGGTCGTCGGCTACCGCCAGGGCTTTGTCGTCGGCGTGCTGTCGGTGACGGGGTTCATCGGGGGCGGGCTGATCGCGGTCTATCTGCTGCCGCTCATATGGGACGGCACGTCCGACAAGACATCCCCCGGCACGGTCGGTGCCGTGGTGGCGATCGTCCTGGTGATCGTGTGTGCCTCGGTCGGCCAGGCCGCCACCACTCACCTGGGAAACAAGCTGCGGCGGTACATCACCTGGTCACCGGCGCGCGCCCTGGACGCCACCGGCGGCGCGCTGGTGAACGTCCTGGCGATGCTGCTGGTGTCCTGGCTGATCGGCTCCCTGGTGGCGCAGACCTCGCTCCCCACCCTGGGCAGGGAGGTCCGTGACTCCAAGGTGCTGCTCGGGGTCTCCCGCGTCGTTCCGGACGAGGCGAACACCTGGTTCACCGACTTCTCGTCCGTGCTCGCGCAGAACGGCTTCCCGCAGGTCTTCTCGCCGTTCGCCAACGAGCCGATCACCTCGGTGCCGCAGCCCGATCCCGCACTCGCCCAGTCCCCGGTGGCCACGCGGGCGCAGGAGAGCATCGTCAAGGTCGTCGGCACCGCCCCCAGCTGCGGCAAGGTCCTCGAGGGCAGCGGCTTCGTCTTCGCACCGAACCGGGTCATGACCAACGCCCATGTCGTCGGCGGCGTCAGCGACCCGACCGTACAGATAGGCGGCGAGGGCCGGCTGTACGACGCCAAGGTCGTGCTCTACGACTGGAAGCGCGATATCGCGGTCCTCGATGTGCCCTCGCTGCAGGCCCCGGCGCTCCAGTTCGCCCAGGACGACGCGCGCTCCGGTGACGGCGCGATCGTCGCCGGCTTCCCGGAGAACGGCGCCTTCGATGTGCGCGCCGCCCGCGTCCGCGGCCGTATCGAGGCCAACGGCCCCGACATCTACCGCCGCTCCACCGTGCACCGCGATGTGTACTCGCTGTACGCGACCGTGCGGCAGGGCAACTCCGGCGGTCCGCTGCTCACCCCGCAGGGGCGGGTGTACGGCGTGGTCTTCGCCAAGTCCCTCGACGATGCCGAAACCGGGTACGCGCTGACGGCGGACGAGGTGAGCGAGGACATCGAGAAGGGGCGTACGGCCGACCAGCCGGTGGACAGCCAGGGGTGTGCCCTCTAGCGCGGTGGCCGAGGGATATGCCCTCCGGAGCGGATGCGCCCGGCGGAGTGTGGCCCTCCAGAGCGGAGAGGCCCTCCAAAGCGGGGTGATCCGGTGGTACCGAGCGTGCTACCAGGGGTTTCCGGTGTCGCCGGGCCCCGGGCCGCGCCGGAGGTACTGCTAGCGGCTGCGTGGATGGCGCAACCGCGCCGAGACCCACCGGGCCCGGCGGCGGATAATGCGGGGAATCCCGAGGTTCGGGTCATGGCCTTGGGTAGGCCCGGAGCCGCCCCGCTCGGAAACACCCAGCGCGGCATTGGCAGTAGCGGCGGCCTGGGGGCCGCGGCTGTTTGGTGCGTCACGGTAGTCGTGCGTCCAGCCCATACCTCGGTGTCTGCCCCTGACCCAAGGTCCGTAATCGCCGGTGGCTGCGGCAATTGGCCTATGCTCCAGGCAATTGGCTGTTCGAAAAACAGATGTTCGCTCAACCGCCGTCGCGCGGTCGGAATGCGTACGGTTGACGCCGTTCAGCGGTCGGGTTCGGGGTCCTTCAGCCAGTTGATCAGCTCAGCGGTGAAGGCCTGGGGGTCTTCCTCGTGCGGGAAGTGGCCGAGCCCGTCGAAGAGCCGCCAGCGGTAGGGGGCCTCGACATACTCCCCGGAGCCCGCCGCGCTGCGGGTCCGCATCACCGGGTCGAGTGACCCGTGCAGATGCAGGGTCGGGACCTGCACCGGCCGCTTCATTCGCCGGTTGAACTGGAAACCGTCCGGCCGTGCCAGCGACCGCACCATCCAGCGGTACGGCTCGATCGAGCAGTGCGCGGTCGAGGGGATGCGCATCGCCCGCCGGTAGACCTCCACGGCCTCGTCCTCGGGCAGTCGCGGCCCGGACCACTCCCGGATCAGCCGCCCCACGGCCGCCGCGTCGTCCGCGACCAGCTGGCGCTCGGGCAGCCAGGGCCGCTGGAAGCCCCACACATGGGAGCTGGCCGCGCTCTGCTTGACGTCCGCCAGCATCGCCGAGCGCCAGCGGCGGGGGTGCGGCATCGAGGCCACCGCGAGCCGCCGCACCAGCTTCGGCCGCATCACCGCGGCCGTCCACGCCAGGTATCCGCCCAGGTCATGGCCGACGAGCGCGGCGTCCGGCTCGCCCAGCGAACGGATCACACCGGTGATGTCGAGGGCGAGGTTGGCCGGGTCGTAGCCCCTGGGCGTACGGTCGCTGCCGCCCACCCCGCGCAGATCCATCGCGACCGCGCGGTAGCCGGCGTCGGCGAGCGCGGGCAGCTGGTGCCGCCAGGTCCACCAGAACTGCGGAAAGCCGTGCAGCAGCAGCACCAGCGGGCCGTCACCCAGCTCGGCGATGTGGAAGCGCGCGCCGTTGGCCGCGACATCCCGGTGGGTCCAGGGGCCGTCGAGCCGTACGACCGACGCGGAGGTATCAGGGACGGTCATGCCGACGAGCGTGTCATATCCCGCACGGAGCGTCCGCCATTGCTCTCGGCACGCGGATGCGGCTTGACGCTCCCCAGCACAGCGGCGCTCTCCTTGGACGAGGCGATCGACCGCTTCGGGGCCTTGACCTTCTTGAACTTCAACAGCGCCAGCAGCCCCAGGATGCCGGCGAACAGCCAGTAGATACCGCCCACGATCAGAAAGCACCAGGCGAGGCCGAGGCCGGTCCAGGCGCGCATGCCGTAGGCGAGGGCGAAGCTCAGCACCGGCAGCGAGAACAGCAGCAGCACCCCGGCCGCCATCCCCGCGCCGCTGCCGACCGCGGCCTTCTTGGCCCCCACCCGGAGCTCGGCCTTGGCCAGCGCGATCTCGTCGTGCATCAGCGCCGACAGCTCGGTGGTCGCCGTCGTCACCAGCTGGCCGAGGCTGCGGTTGCCGCCGTCGTCGGCTGCGCTCATCGCCATCTCCCTCTGCTCTTGTGCGTCTTCGCTCGTGCTGCGCCGTCCGCGCTTGGTACGTCTCGCTTGGTACGTCGTCTGTGCTTGCTACGTCTTCTGCGCATTTCTGCGGGCGTCAAGCCTCTCAGATCATGCCGGACCATCGTCGCCGGAGTCGTTTGCGGCGGCCACTTCGGCAAGCCGCCGGTGCTCGGCGGCCTTTGCCTCGTGAATGGCGGCCATCCGCAGGTGGTATTCGGGGCTGTCCAGCTCATAGACGTCCGGGATGCCGTCCATGTCCTCGTCCCGTTCCTCCTCCTGACACAGCCGCTGGTACGTGGTGTTGCGCAGCTTGAGGAGGATGCCCGCGAACAGGGCGGCGCTCAGCGAGCCGACGAGGACCGCCGCCTTGATTTCCCCGGCGAGCGTGGGATCGGCGGGGAAGGCGAGTTCGCCGATGAGGAGGGAGACGGTGAAGCCGATTCCGGCGAGGGCGGCCACGGCGACAACATCGGCCCAGGCCAGATCCTCGTTCAGCTCGGCTTTGGTGAAGCGGGCGGCGCACCAGGAGCCGCCGAAGACGCCGACGGCCTTGCCCACGACGAGGCCGAGGACGACGCCGAGGGTCTCCGGGCGGGAGAAGACATCCGCCAGGGCGCCGCCGGAGAGCGGCACCCCGGCCGCGAACAGAGCGAACAGCGGCACCGCCACGCCCGCCGACACAGGACGCAGCCGGTGCTCGACGCGCTCGGCGGGGGAGCGCTCCTCGCCTTCCCGTACGGTGCAGCGCAGCATCAGGCCCATCGCGACGCCGGCGATGGTGGCATGCACACCGCTGGCGTGCATCAGCGCCCAGACCACCACGGCGAGCGGGAGATGGATCCAGGCCGTCCGGACGCCCTTGCGGTGCAGCAGCCAGACGAGGACGAGCGCGGCGACGGACAGGCCCAGGGCGATGAAGTTGATGTGCTGGGTGAAGAAGATCGCGATGATCAGGATGGCGCCGAGGTCGTCGACGACGGCGAGGGTGAGCAGGAAGGCGCGCAGCGCGGCGGGCAGGGCGGTGCCGAGCACGGCGAGTACGGCGAGCGCGAAGGCGATATCGGTGGCGGTCGGCACGGCCCAGCCCTCGAGGCTGCCGCCGCCGCTCGCGCTGACGGCGACATAGACGAGCGCGGGCACGGCCATGCCGCAGACGGCGGCGATCACGGGCAGCGCGGCCGCCTTGGGGTCCCGCAGCTCGCCCGCGACCAACTCGCGCTTGAGCTCGATACCGGCGACGAAGAAGAAGATCGTGAGCAGGCCCTCGGCGGCCCAGGAGGCGACCGAGAGGTGCAGATGCAGCGCCCGGGGGCCGAAGGAGAAGTCCTTGATGTCGCCGTAGAGGCCGCTGAGCGGGGTGTTGGCGAGGATCAGCGCCACGATGGCGGCCATGAGGAGGATCACACCGCCGACGGTCTCGGTGCGCAGCGCGTCGGTGACGAACGTCCGCTCGGGCAGCGACAGGCGTCCGAGGAACTTGCGGCTGGTGGGCGCGGCCACAGGCGGGCCTCCTGGGTAGGTCGGTGGTGCGGATACACGTGTGGCGTATGCCGACCAGACTTCCCGGCGCTCCTGCTCCTCATCTTGTCGTAATTTTTATGCGACAGCCACCTGCGGCCATCACGGCGAGGGGCGCTCCCGTCTGGCGGGAACGCCCCTCGCTCATGTGGTGCTGATGCGGTGCCTGGCGCTGATGTGGCGCGCCTTTTAGTGCCTGTGGCGTCTGTGTCGTCTGTGGTGTGCCGGCCCTGGGGTGGGTCGGGTCAGTCCTCGCTGGGGGCGGAGGGCAGCTTGCTCTGGATCAGGTCCATGACGGAGGAGTCGGTGAGCGTGGTGACATCGCCCAGCGCGCGGTTCTCGGCGACATCGCGCAGCAGACGGCGCATGATCTTGCCGGAGCGGGTCTTGGGCAGCTCGGCCACCGGCAGGATCCGCTTGGGCTTGGCGATCGGGCCGAGTTGCTTGGCGACATGCGCCCGCAACTCCTCGACCAGGCCATCGTCCTCGGCCGCGCCGCCGCGCAGGATGACGAAGGCGCAGATGGCCTGGGTGGTCTGCGGGTCGGTGGCGCCGACGACCGCCGCCTCGGCGACCTTGGGGTGCGAGACGAGCGCCGATTCGACCTCGGTCGTGGAGATGTTGTGGCCGGACACCAGCATCACATCGTCGACCCGGCCGAGCAGCCAGATGTCGCCGTCGTCGTCCTTCTTGGCGCCGTCGCCCGCGAAGTAGCGCTTGTCGAAGCGGGACCAGTACGTGTCCAGGTAGCGCTGGTCATCGCCCCAGATGGTGCGGAGCATGGACGGCCACGGCTCGGTGAGCACCAGATAGCCGCCATGGCCGTTCGCCACCTCATTGGCCTCGTCGTCCACGACGGTGGCGGCGATGCCCGGCAGCGGGACCTGGGCCGAGCCGGGCTTGGTCGCGGTGACGCCCGGCAGCGGGCTGATCATGATGCCGCCGGTCTCGGTCTGCCACCAGGTGTCGACGACGGGCGTGGTGTCCGCGCCGATGTGCTTGCGGTACCAGACCCACGCCTCGGGGTTGATGGGCTCGCCGACGGAGCCGAGGATGCGCAGCGAGGAGAGGTCGAACTTGGCCGGGATGTCGTCGCCCCACTTCATGCAGGCGCGGATCGCGGTCGGGGCGGTGTACAGGAGGGTGACCCCGTACTTCTGGACGATCTCCCACCAGCGGCCCTGGTGCGGGGTGTCCGGGGTGCCCTCGTAGAGCACCTCGGTGGCGCCATTGGAGAGCGGGCCGTAGACGATGTACGAGTGGCCGGTGACCCAGCCGACGTCCGCGGTGCACCAGAAGACGTCGGTCTCCGGCTTGAGGTCGAAGACGGTGTGGTGGGTGTAGGAGACCTGGGTGAGGTAGCCGCCGGAGGTGTGCAGGATGCCCTTGGGCTTCCCGGTCGTACCCGAGGTGTAGAGGATGAACAGCGGGTGCTCGGCGTCGAATGCCTCGGGGGTGTGCTGCTCCGGCTGGCGCTCCACGATCTCGTGCCACCAGACGTCGCGGCCCTCGTGCCAGTCCACATCCTGGCCGGTGCGGCGGACGACCAGCACACTGCGCACGTTCTCGGTGCCGGGACGGGTGAGCGCCTCGTCGACGGCGGGCTTGAGCGCGGAAGGCTTGCCGCGTCGGTAGCCGCCGTCCGAGGTGATGATGACGCGGGCGTCGGCGTCCTGGATGCGGGTGGCGAGAGCGTCGGCCGAGAAGCCGCCGAAGACCACCGAATGCGGGGCGCCGATGCGGGCGCAGGCCAGCATCGCGACCACGGTCTCCGTGATCATCGGCATGTAGATGGCGACCCGGTCGCCCGACTGGACCCCCAACTCGGTCAGTGCGTGGGCCGCTTGGGAGACCTCCCGCTGCAGCTCGGCATAGGTGAGGGAGCGGGTGTCGCCGGGCTCGCCCTCGAAGTGGAGCGCCACCCGGTCGCCCAGACCGTTCTCGACATGCCGATCGACGCAGTTGTACGCCACATTGAGCTTGCCGTCGGCGAACCACTTCGCGAACGGCGGGTTCGACCAGTCGAGTGTCTCGGTCGGCGCGGTCGCCCATGACAGCCGACGGGCCTGCTCGGCCCAGAAGCCCAGGCGGTCCGCCTTCGCCCGCTCATACGCCTCGGCCGTGACATTGGCGTTCGCGGTCAGCTCGGCGGGCGGCGCGAAGCGACGCTCCTCCCGAAGAAGGTTGGCCAGGCTCTCGTTACTCACGACATCTCCCATTCCCAGGGTGTCCGTTGTGTCCCAGGCCATAGCTCATCAGCCAACGGCACACCCTGACAAGGGCTGTCGCCGAAAAATGGTTTAGACCTGTCATGGTCTATGTCACCGCCCCAGCTCCAGGGCCCCCTGGACGGGGTCGCCTTCCCGCTCCGCGACGCCGGAATGACCGCTTCCGGCCTGGGCGGGGGCCGGGGTGACGAGGCAGGCGGGCATGGGCGCGCCATGGTCCGGACGGACGGGCAGGAATCTCCCCGAGCCCGTGTCCAGGACATACGCCTGCGCCTCCGCCACGTGGAAATACATGCCATGCAGCGCCAGCTCGCCCTCCGCCACCCGCCGTGCCACGCAGGCGTGGTCCATCAGATGATCGAGCTGCTGTCGCACATTGACCAGCGCCAGCCGCTCCACATCGTCGGCGATCGGCCGGCTCGACAGGGCGACCTCGCCGCGCCCCAGTCGACCGATCCGCTCCATCCGCGCCAGCGCCGGTCCGCCGTGGCGCAGCCAGCGCTCCAGCGGCGAGCGCTCCTGTGGCGAGTGCTCCAGCGGCGAGCGCTCCTGTGGCGAGCGCTCCCGCAGCGAGCGCTTCAGCGGCGTCGGGTCGCCGCCGGCTGATGCCCCGGCGCCGGGCTGGGACGGCGGCCGGGTCGGCGCCGATGAGCCGAGCAGCGCATGCATCGCACCGCATCCGGAGTGCCCGCACACCGTGATGCTGCTGACCTTCAGCACCTCCACCGCATAGTCGATCGCCGCGCCCACCGAGTCGCAGGAGCCATCGGCGCCCGATGGTGGCACCAGATTGCCGACATTGCGCACGGTGAACAGGTCGCCGGGGCCGCTGGAGGTGATCATGCTGGTCACCAGGCGGGAGTCGGCGCAGGTGAGGAACAGCTGGCTGGGTCGCTGCCCTTCTCGCGCCAGCCGGGCCAGCTCGTCGCGGACCAGCGGTGCCGTATGGCGCTGGAACGCGCTCACGCCGCCGAGCAGCTGACCGCCTGCGTGCTCGTCGGCGCCCGCGGCGGCCGCGGCTGGACGGGTGCAGTGGTGATCACGCCAAGGTGTCCACGGCCGGCAGGCCCGGGCGCCGCCCGCTTCCGCGATCCGCCGCGCCGGCCGTCCATCGGCCGTCGCCCGCCCGGAGCCCGAGGACCGGCGGAGTGCCGTGAGCAGAGTGACCGCGAGGAGGGCGACCACAAGGACCGCGGCGGCGGCCGTGAGACCGGTTCGGAGCGAGGTGCCGCAGGCCAATGCGATGCCCAGTGAGGCAGGGGCGACAACCAGTGAGAGGGGGGCGTCGAACAGGAAGAGGATGGCCGAGGCGGAGAGATCTCCGAGTCTGCGGCGGGAGACCCGGTGGATCCCGTCCAAGAGCTTCAACATTCCCGTCTCCTCCGGGGCTTCGGTCGCGGATAGGGGCGCGGCCGTGGGTCACGGCGTACTGCGGTACTGAATCCCAAGCGTTGGTAAATGAATCGTAATGCTGAGTAAAGTCGCTGGGAAGCCTTTTGGGAGAGAGTGGGCTGCTATTCCCCCTATGGGGTGAATAGTCATTTAAAACGCCTTGTCGTCCTCTGTCTTTTCCTCGGTCCGTGCGAGGTTGGCTCCCATCCGGCCGGATCTCCCGGAAACAGCACGGACACGAGGGACGAGGTGACGGTATGCGGGCCAGAGGAAACGTCACTGCACTGCTGGCCACGGTGGTGGCGCTCTCCGTGCCGGTCGGCTGCTCAGGACACTCCGCCCAGCCCCATGGACCGGGCGGCACCGCGGGCCCGCGCCACGACAGGGACGGCCCTCAGAAGGGTCCGGGGGCATCGAACCACCCTGACAAGGCCCCGAAGGCGGTACGGCTCATCGGCGACGGATCGACCTCCGACACCGGCCCGCAGCCCCATCAGCCGAAGGCCGAGCGGCTTGAACCGGGCGAGAGACCACCGCAGTTCGTCGTCTTCTCCTGGGACGGCGCCGGCCAGGACAGGCACAAGCTGTTCTCCCACTTCCGCGCGGTCGGCAGGAAGTACGGCGCGACGATGACGTACTTCCTCAGCGGTGTGTACCTGCTGCCCGCGGAGAAGCGGTACCTCTACGATCCGCCCAGGCACCGGCGCGGCGCCTCGTCCATCGGCTTCAACGACGTCAAGGGCATCAAGGCCACGGTGGAGCAGCTCCGCGGCGCCTGGCTGGACGGCAATGAGATCGGCACCCACTTCAACGGCCACTTCTGCGGACGCAAGCGCGGAGTCGGCAGCTGGTCGGCGCGGCAGTGGACCAGCGAGATCCAGCAGGCCGAGTCGTTCGTCGAGAACTGGAAGACCAACTCCGGTCTGGAGCATGAGAAACCGCTCCCCTTCGACTACGGCAAGGAACTCACCGGCGGCCGTGCGCCCTGTCTGGAGGGGCAGAAGAAGCTGATCCGGGCGGCCGCGAAGCGGGGATGGCGCTATGACGCGAGCTCGCCCGGCGGGCTGCAGATCTGGCCTCGCAAGATCCACGGCATCTGGGACTTCCCGCTGCAGCAGATCCCCGTACCGGGCCGCTCGTTCGAGACGCTCTCCATGGACTACAACTTCCTCGCCAACAAGCCGCGCAAGAAGGCGGGCAAGCGGCCCAGGCGCTCCACCTGGGGCCGTCCGATGCGCGACGGCCTGCTCGCCGCCTTCGACTGGGCGTACGAGGGCAACCGGGCGCCGCTGTTCATCGGCAACCACTTCGAGTCCTGGAACGGCGGAACGTATATGCGCGCCGTGGAGGACGTCATCAAGGAGGTGTGCCCGCGCAAGGGAGTGCGCTGCGTCTCCTTCAAGCAGCTGGCCGACTGGCTGGACGCGCAGAACCCCCGTGTCCTCGACAAGCTGCGGGTGCTGGACGTCGGGAAGCGGCCGCCGGGCGGCTGGAAGAGCTACCTGGCCGCCGAGCGGGCCGTGCCCTGAGCGGGAGCGTGAGCAGCCGCCGAACCCTCCTCCGGCGCGAACTCCCGCAACGCGAAGGCAGGGTCGACCTGGGCGGCCAGATCGGCACCCGTCTTCGCGTTCCCCCAGCTCTGCGCGTTCTTGAGGTGGAAGTGCACCATCTGACGGGTGTACCGCTGCCAGTCGCGCCGCTCGTACGAGGCGTCCACCGCGTCCCGCAGGGCCCGCAGCGCGTCGCGGTTCGTCTCCTCAAGCTCCTCGAACCGGGGCGCACGACCCTTCTCCATCGCCCGGACCCAATCGGAGTGGCCGAACGTGACCAGGAGGTCATCGCCCACCTCCGCACGGAGGAAGTCCAGGTCGTCCGGGCCCTGCACCTTGTTGCCGACCACCCGGAGCGCCACATCGAAGTCGCGGGCGTACTCCTTGTACTGGCGGTATACGGAGACGCCCTTACGCGTGGGCTCGGCCACCAGGAACGTCATGTCGAAGCGGGTGAAGAGGCCGGAGGCGAAGGAGTCGCTGCCCGCCGTCATGTCGACGACGATGAACTCGCCGGGCCCGTCGACGAGATGGTTCAGGCACAGCTCGATCGCGCCGACCTTGGAGTGGTAGCAGGCGACCCCGAGATCGGATTCGGTGAAGGGGCCGGTCGCCATCAGCCGCACCGACCCGTCGTCGAGCGGCAGGGTGCGGGCGCATGCCTGGTAGACGGGGTTGTCCTCGCCGATCCGCAGCAGTCGCGACCCCTCGCCCGGCGGAGTGGTCTTGATCATGGTCTCGGTGGAGGCGATCCGGGGGTTCGTGCCGCGCAAGTAGTCCTTGATCAGTGGGAGATGGGCGCCCATGGCGGGCAGTGCGGCGGCCTCCGCCTCGTCGAGTCCGAGCGCCACGCCCAGATGTTGGTTGATATCGGCGTCGACGGCGACGACAGGGGCGTGGGCGGCGGCGAGATGGCGGATGAACAGCGACGACAGCGTGGTCTTGCCGCTTCCACCCTTGCCTACGAAAGCGATCTTCATGTTCACCTAGCGTAGGTGAGTGATCGCGGACCATGCGGGATTTACGTGAAGAACACCACTCCAACGAGGGGTGCCGGGTGTGGTGTGCGTAGTGTCGTACTCATGAGTACGTCAGCTGATCCGCTCGCCGCCCTGGCCGCGCTGCCCGGTGTTGCCGAGTCCGTGAACGCCGTACGGAACGCGGTGGACCGGGTTTACGGACACCGGGTGATGCGCCGCCGCAGCAATGAGGTCACCTCCGAGGCGGCGTTGCGCGGGGCGCGGGGCTCCGCCGCGCTGGCCGGTGCGGACTGGGCGCTGGAAGAGGTGCGCCGCCGTACCGACTTCGGGGCCGAGGGCGAGCCGCGCACGGTGGGGGCGGCGCTGCGGCTGACCGCCGAGGCGGGGCAGTTGCTGAGCATCTGGCGTCAGTCGCCGCTGCGTGTTCTGGCCCGGCTGCATCTTGTCGCGGCGGGCGGGGTGGAGGGCGACGAGGGGGTCGGACGCCCCCGGCAGTCGGGTGAGCCGGTGGACGAGCCGCTGATCGGGTCCGACCTGCCGCTGCCGGACGCGGACGAGGTGGCAGGACGGCTCGATGGGCTGGCCCGGCTGCTGCTCGCGGGCAGCGAGGCTCCGGCGCTGGTGACGGCGGCGGTGGTCCATGGTGAACTGCTCGCTCTGCGGCCCTTTGTCTCCCGCAATGGTCTGGTGGCGCGCGCGGCCGAACGGATCGTGCTGGTCGGCAGCGGCCTCGATCCGAAGTCGATCTGCCCGGCCGAGGTGGGGTACGCGGAGTTGGGCGTCGCGCCGTACATGGCGGCGCTGGAGGGCTATGCGTCCGGAACGCCGGAGGGCATGGTGGTGTGGATCGCACACTGCGGACGGGCGGTTGAGCTCGGGGTGCGGGAGTCCACGGCGGTCTGCGAGGCCCTGCAGCGCGGGGCGGCCTGACGCCGGACAAGAGTTGCGGCGGTACCCGTGGGCACCGCCGCTGGCACAGCTACCGGGTTACCATGCGTGCAATCTCATTCGCCCATCAGGTCGGGAACTTCTGCCCGTCACCTGGTGCGGCTGGCCCGTAATCGACGGGTCGACGTCGCGTGGGTGCTCAGCATCTGTGCTCGGTCCGTGGGGCCTTGGCGTCTGAGGGTTTCCTCCCGGATACCCCTGGTCTCGCGGGCCGTCGATTCCTTTGTACTCCTGCGAGAGGCCAAGCGGAACCCCTCGCCGCAGATCTTTGCTGTTACCCCTAAACGCGGGCATAAAGGGCGCGGCGCCGATTGGTGTACCACACCAGCCCGGCGGTGGCGGCGGCCGCGCCGACGGCCGCAGCCACGGCGAGCACCGGGCGGGGTGGCATGGAGAGCGAGGGCCTGCGCTGCTTCAGCCGGACCGGGCGGTTGAAGGAGAGCACCGGCCAGCCGCGGGCCGCCGCCTCGCGCCGCAGCGCCCGGTCCGGGTTGACCGTATGAGGGTGGCCGACCGCCTCCAGCATCGGGAGATCGGTCGCCGAATCGCTGTAGGCGTAACAGCGTGACAAGTCGTAGCCCTCCGACTCCGCCAACTCGGCGATCGCCTCCGCCTTGGTCGGGCCATAGGCGTAGTACTCCACCTCTCCGGTGAACACCCCGTCCTCGACGACCAAGCGGGTGGCCACCACGCGGTCCGCACCCAGAAGCTCACCGATCGGCTCGACCACCTCCGCCCCGGAGGTGCTGACGATCACCACATCGCGGCCGGCGGTGTGGTGCTCCTCGATGAGCGAGGCGGCCTCGTCGTAGATGATGGGGTCGATCAGATCGTGCAAGGTCTCGGCGACGATCTCCTTCACCTGCTGGACATTCCATCCGCGGCAGAGCGCCGAGAGGTACGCGCGCATCCGCTCCATCTGGTCGTGATCGGCGCCGCCGGCGAGGAAGACGAACTGCGCATAGGCGGTACGCAGTACAGCGCGGCGGTTGATCAGACCACCCCGGTAGAAGGACTTGCTGAAGGTGAACGCGCTTGACTTCGCAATGACCGTCTTGTCCAGGTCAAAGAAGGCGGCTGTCCGGGGCAAGGAGTGGTTTTCCACGACGCCGAGCATAGGGCCCACCATTCGGCGTAAGCTCAGGCGCGTGGGTTTGCCTGAGAAGGCTCTCGGGTACACCATGGAAGTCACGGATCGTTCGCGACCGTGCTAACCCGGCCCGACTCCTCCCCCCCGAGTCGGCCGTGGGGACGACCCCCGCTCTCCCCCCCGGCGGGGGTCGTCGCATGTCCGGACGCGTTTTCGGCGTTCTCACGAGATCTTGCTCCTCCCCCTCGGGCCCGTGTGGCCCCGCCTCTCCACAGCTTGAGCGGTAACCGTACGTAATCGCTAGGCTGCTCTCCGGAAGTCACTGCTTTAGGTGACTGGGATATTCACAAGTGATGAGTTGTCCACAGTTTTGGACCAAGATCCCCAAGATTTTCTGGATCGCAGCACGGTGATTCTCCGCGGTGCTCGCACTCGCTGTTCGCGGGAGTGAGAGCGCGTAACGGATATGGGAGGGGATCGTGACTGCATCCATCACACCGGAACGCCCTTCGGCGGCCGAAGGACAACGGGGCAGACCGCTCATCGTCACCGAGGACGAGGAGCTTCTCGACGATCTGCTGCGGCTGTGCGCGGCGGCCGGAGCCGAACCGGAAGTGGCACATGGCGCACTCACCCGCCGGGGCAGTTGGGAGGCCGCTCCGCTGATTCTGGTCGGCGACGACTCGGCCGCCCGGCTGTGCGACCGGGCCCGCAGAGAAGGGGTGCTGCTCATCGGACGCGATCTGGACGACCACGGCATCTGGCGGCGGGCGGTGGCGCTCGGCGCGGACAACGTGGCGTTCCTGCCCGATGCCGAGACCTGGCTGGTGGACCGGATCGCCGATGTCGCCGAGGGCGTGGGCCGGCAGGCCCTGACCATCGGGGTCATCGGCGGCCGCGGCGGCGCTGGCGCCTCCACTCTCGCCTGCGCCCTGGCGGTCACCGCGGCCCGCTCCGGTCGGCGCACCATGCTGATCGATGGCGATCCGCTGGGCGGCGGGCTCGATGTGCTGCTCGGCGGCGAGAGCGCGCAGGGGCTGAGATGGCCCGCCTTCGCCGAGTCGCGGGGGCGGGTCGCCGGAAGCGCTCTGGAGGAGTCGCTGCCCGAGCTGCACGCGCTGCGGGTGCTCAGCTGGGACCGCGGCGATTCGGTCGTCATCCCGTCCTCCGCGATGCGGGCGGTGCTGGCCGCGGCCAGGCGGCGCGGCGGGGTCGTGGTGGTGGATCTGCCGCGCCGCGTCGACGACGCGGCGGCCGAGGCCCTGGCCCAGATCGACCTCGGGCTGCTGGTCGTCCCGGCGGAGCTGCGAGCGGTCGCGGCCGCCCACCGGGTGGCGTCCACGGTGGGCATGGTGCTGCGGGACCTGCGCGCGGTGGTGCGGGGCCCATGCGGACCGGAGCTCGGCGACGAGGAGATCGCGGGGCTGCTCGGGCTGCCGCTGGCCGGACAGCTGCCGCCGGAGCCCGGCCTGGCGGACGCGTTCGAGGGCGGGGAGCCCCCGGGCGGCAGCCCCCGCGGACCGCTCGGCCGGTTCTGCGCGGAGTTCTGGGCGCGTGCCCTCGCCGACGAGGGAGGTGTCACCGCATGAGCGTCGTATCGCCGGATCTGCTGGACGCGGTGCGGCTGCGGCTCGCCGGGAGCGGCGCGGAGCCCACGCCCGCCCGGGTGGCGGCGGCCCTGCGTGAGGAGGGGCGGCTGCTCGGCGACACCGAGGTGCTCGGGGTGGTGGAGGCGCTGCGCTCGGAGCTGGTCGGCACCGGGCCCCTGGAGCCGCTGCTGGCCGCCCCCGATGTCACGGACGTCCTGGTCACCGCCCCCGATGAGGTGTGGGTGGACCGGGGTTCGGGGCTGGAGCGCACAACCGTCACCTTCGTGGACACGGCCGCCGTGCGCAGGCTCGCGCAGCGGCTCGCCGCGGTGGCCGGGCGGCGGCTGGACGACGCCCGGCCGTGGGTGGACGCCCGGCTGCCGGATGGGACACGGCTGCATGCGGTGCTCCCTCCGGTCGCGGTCGGCTCGACCTGTCTGTCGCTGCGAGTGGTGCGCCCCCGGGCGTTCTCCCTCGCGGAGCTGGAGGCGGCGGGGACGGTGCCGCCGGGCGGCGCGCATCTGCTGCGGGCCATGCTGGACGCCCGGCTGTCCTACCTGATCAGCGGCGGCACGGGCTCGGGCAAGACAACGCTGCTGAGCACCCTGCTGGGACTGGTCGGCCCGCAGGAGCGGATCGTCCTCGCCGAGGACTCGGCCGAGCTGCGGCCCGACCACCCGCATGTGGTCCGGCTGGAGACCCGCCCTGCCAACCAGGAGGGCCGAGGCCAGGTCACCCTGCGGGATCTGGTGCGGCAGGCGCTGCGGATGCGCCCCGACCGGCTGGTGGTCGGAGAGGTGAGAGGCGCCGAGGTCACCGATCTGCTGGGGGCCTTGAACACCGGCCATGAGGGCGGCTGCGGCACCGTGCACGCCAATACGGCGGCCGACGTTCCCGCGCGGCTGGAGGCGCTCGGCTCGACCGCGGGTCTGGACCGGGCCGCGCTGCACAGCCAGTTGGCGGCGGCCCTGTCAGTCCTGGTCCATCTGGTGCGGGACCGCGGCGGGCGGCGCAGGATCGCCGAGCTGCATGTGCTGGACCGGGACCGGGCGGGCTTCGTCACAACTGTCCCCGCGGCCGTCTGGAGCCCGGAAGGCTTCGAACGGACGGTGGGCTGGCAGCGGCTCCAGCGGCTGTGCGCACGGGGCGGAGGCGCGGCATGATGGGCGCGGGAGCGGACCAGGGGGCGCTGGCGCTGTGCGCCGCGATGCTGTGCGCGGGGGCGGCTGTATGGCTGCTCGCCGGGCGGGACCGGGAGCTGCGCCGGGTGAGGGTGCTGTTCGCGGGCGGCGGACCCGTCGAGCCGGCGAGGCCCGACCCGGTGCGGCGGCTGTCCGAGACGACCGCCTGGCTGCGGGAGCGCTGGCGGGTCGGGTACGGCGGGCGGATGGGGCGTGAGCTGCTGTGTCTGCCGGTCGGATGCGTGATCGCGCTGCTGGGCTCGTCGGTTCTGCCGCTGCTCGGGGCGGTGGTGGCCACTCCGGTCGTCGGCCGGTGGCTGCGGTCCCGGCGGCGCGAGCGGGACCGCGTGCGGCGCGCCGCCGGGGTGATCGACCTCTGCGCCGTCGTGGCGGGCGAGCTGCGGGCCGGGCGGCATCCCGGCGAGGCGCTGCTGGCGGTGGACCCGGGGCACCTGAGGGAGCGTTGGGGGCTGGTGACAGCCGCGGCCCGGTTCGGCGGTGAAGTGCCGGACGCGCTGCGGAGGGTGGCCCGGTTGCCGGGTGCCGAGGGGCTGACCGGGGTCGCGGCCTGCTGGCAGGTGGCGGTCGACGAGGGAGCGGGGCTGGCGGCGGGTCTCGACCGGGTGGCGGCGGCGCTGCGCGCCGAGCGGGACCAGCGGGAGAGCCTGGACGCCAAGTTGGCGGGGGCCAAGGCCACCGCCGTCGCACTGGCGGTGCTGCCCGTCGTCGGGCTGGTGCTGGGCGGGCTGCTGGGCTCCAATCCACTGCATGAGCTGCTGCACACCCCAACCGGGCTGAGCTGCCTCCTGGTGGGCGGCCTGCTGGAGTGGGCGGGCCTGGTGTGGACCGGCCGGATGGTGCGGGCGGCGCGCGAGCCGGGGCGGCCGGTGGCCGATGAGCGCTGAAGTTGTCCACAGCCTGGGGATTTCGCTGTCCTTCCTGGCGGCCGCCCTGTACACGGTGATGGCGATGGTCGAGGCCCATGGGGAGCGGGGCGCCCGACGACGGCTGGCGGCGCTGCTTCCGGGTGCGGAGGACGGGCGGCCGAGGCGGGCCCGGCCCGGGCGGCCGATGAGGGCCCGGCCGTGGCGGCGCCGGCGCGCCGGGGCCACTGCGGGCGCGCTGCCCCTCTGGGCCGCGCCGGGCGGCGCTGTGACGATCGCCGTCGTCCTCGTCGGAGGGCCGCCGGGGTGGGTGCTGGGGCTCACCGCGGCCTGGGGCCTCTGGCGCTGGCAGCGGCACCGCCGCTCGACGGCCGGGCGCTCCGGCCGTGACCGGCACCTCGAGGCCCTCGCCGCGCGCCAGATCCCGCTGGCCGCCGATCTGCTGACCGCCTGCCTGGCGGCCGGAGCGGGCCCGCGGAAGGCGGCGGAGGCGGTGGGAGGTTCGCTCGGCGGCCCGGTCGGCGAGCGGCTTGCCCAGACCGCGGCGGAGCTGCGGCTGGGAGGCGAACCGGTCCATGCCTGGGGGCGCATCGGAGCTCTGCCCGGAGCGCAGGGACTGGCGCGCGCCCTGGAACGCGCCGGGACAACGGGCGCCCCGGCGGTGGAGCCGGTGTCCCGGCTGGCGGCCGAATGCCGGGCTGTGCAGGGGCGGGCCGCGATGAGACGGGCCGACCGCACCGGTGTGCTGGTCAACGCACCGCTCGCGGGCTGCTTTCTTCCCGCGTTCCTGCTGGTCGGCTTGGCCCCGGTGATGATCGGGCTGGCCCGCGGCCTGATGGGCGACGGCCCCTGAACACCGGCGAGACCACCAATCACACCAGCACCAATCACACCAGCAACAACCACACCAGCCAACGACAGCGGCACGACAACAGCACGGCGAACGACGAACGACGAGCGACGAACCGCGGTCAGTGACACCGCGGAGAGGACAGGGGGCCGACATGGTGAAGCAGTGGTGGGTACGGCGGTACGCAGCGGCGCGTGCGCAGGCCGAGGCGGGCATGGCCACCGCCGAGTACGCAATGGGAACGATCGCGGCATGCGGTTTCGCCGCGGTGCTCTACAAGGTGGTGACCAGCGGGACCGTCAGCGGCGCGCTGCAGTCGGTCATCGGACGGGCGCTCGATGCGCAGTTCTGAGGCGCCGGGGACGGCGGAGCTGATGGGTTCGCGCGCCAGTAGCGGCGCGCGGGGCGTCCCAAGGCTCCGGGGCCTCGCAAGGACTCGGAGCGCCCCGAGAACCTCGGGCCTCCCGAGGACCTCGGGCCTCCAGAGAACCTCGGGCCTCCCGAGACCCCCGGGCCTCCCGAGGACCCATGGCCTCCCGACGACCCGTGGCCTCCCATGGACCCAGGGCGTCCCGAGGGCCCGAGGCGTCCTAGGACCCCGGGGCGTCCTAGGACCCCGGGGCGTGCCAAGAACGCAGCGCAGGGGGCGGGACAGCGGCTTTGTCACGGCGGAGACGGCGGTCGCGCTGCCGGTGCTGGCGCTGTTCGCCCTGACGTTGATCTGGGGGCTGATGGCCGCGGCCGCGCAGCTTCAGTGCGTGGACGCGGCCAGGGCAGGGGCGAGGGCGGCGGCGCGTTCGGAGCCGAGGGCGGACGCGATGGCCGCCGCCCGCTCGGCCGCACCCGATGGAGCGCGGGTCGAGCTGTGGCAGGAGGGAGACCTGGTGCGGGTGCGGGTCCGGACCCATGCCGTCGGTCCCGGCGCTCTGGCGGTGAATCTGCGCGGCGAGGCGGCCGCGCTCGCCGAGGACACGGTGGGCGCGGTGGACGCGGGTGGTGCGGCCCGGGAGGCGGTCCCGTGAAAAGGACGGACGACCGGGGGTCGGCCACCGTCTGGGCGGCGCTGGCCGCGACGGCCCTGTGCGCGGTGTTCGCGGTCGTACTGGCGGCCGGGCAGGCCATGGTGGCGCGCCATCGGGCGGGCGGAGCCGCCGACCTGGCGGCGCTCGCGGCGGCGGACCACGGCCTGGAAGGGGCTCGTACGGCTTGCGGTCTGGCCCGACGGGTGGCCTCCGCCCAGGGGGCGCGCGTGGTGCGATGCGCCCTGAGCGGTGAGATCGCGGATCTCACGGCGGAGGTGCACACCGGCCCGTTCACCCTCCGGGCCAGGGCGCGGGCGGGGCCTGCGGGCACTTCCGTCACCGGACCACCGTCGGCACCGGGCGGTGGGGAGCGCTCACTCGGCGGCCGGCGGCTGCTCCGCGGCCCCGGCGAGCAGGGTCGTCAGCAGGCGGATGGCGGCCTTCTTGTCCAGCGGGTCGTTGCCGTTGCCGCACTTGGGCGACTGGATGCAGGACGGGCATCCCGCCTCGCACTCGCAGGCGGCGATCGCCTCGCGGGTGGCGGCCAGCCAGCGGGCGGCGGTGTGGAAGGCGCGCTCGGCGAAGCCCGCGCCACCCGGATGCCCGTCGTACACGAAGACGGTCGGCAGCAGTGTGTCGGGATGCAGCGGGACGGACACCCCGCCGATGTCCCAGCGGTCACAGGTGGCGAAGAGCGGCAGGATGCCGATCGAGGCGTGCTCGGCGGCGTGCAGGGCGCCGCCGAGGGCCTGGGGGTGCACCCTGGCCTCCTCGAGCTGGTCGTCGGTGACCGTCCACCACACGGCCCGGGTGCGCAGGGTGCGCGGCGGAAGGTCGAGCTTGGACTCGCCGAGGACCTCACCGGTGATCAGCTTGCGGCGCAGAAAGGAGACCACCTGGTTGGTGACCTCGACCGAGCCGAAGCACAGCCGCGCGTCCCCCCAGGGGACCTCGGTGGTGGTCTCCAGGATGGAGATCGCCGTGGTGTCGCGGGCCGTGGTCGAGTAGGGCGGAGCGGCCTCCTCCACCAGGGCGACCGAGTCGTCGAGGTCGAGCTGCCTGACGAGATAGCTCCGGCCCTGATGGAGGTGGACGGCGCCCTCGTGGACGGTGGTGTGGGCCGCTGCGGCGTCCACGGTGCCCAGGAGCCGTCCGGTCGCTGCCTCCACGACCTGGACCGGGCTGCCGCCCGCCCCGCGGATGTCGGTGAGGTCGGCGGCGCGCTCACGGCGGGTCCAGTGCCAGGCGGTCGCCCGGCGTCGCAGCAGCTTGCGCTGCTCCAGCTGCGGCATCAGTTCCTCGGTGGCGGGGCCGAAGAGCTCCAGGTCCGGCTCGGTGAGCGGAAGCTCGGCCGCGGCCGCGCACAGGTGCGGCGCGAGGACGTACGGGTTGTCCGGGTCCAGGACGGTGGACTCCACCGGCTGTCGGAAGAGGGCGTCCGGATGGTGGACGAGATAGGTGTCCAGCGGGTCGTCCCTGGCGACCAGGATCGCCAGGGCCCCTTCGCCGGTGCGCCCGGCCCGCCCGGCCTGCTGCCACAGGGAGGCGCGGGTGCCGGGGTAGCCCGCCACGACCACGGCGTCCAGCCCGGCGATGTCCATCCCCAGCTCCAGGGCGGTGGTGGCGGCGAGCCCCAGCAGCTCACCGGAGTGGAGGGCCCTCTCCAGGGCGCGGCGCTCCTCGGGGAGATAGCCGCCGCGATAGGCGGCGATCCGGTCCGGCAGCGAGCGGTCCACCTCCGCGAGCCGCTCCTGGGCGATGAGCGCGATGAGCTCCGCGCCCCGCCGGGAGCGCACGAAGGTGACCGTACGGACGCCCTGGACGGCCAGGTCGGTGAGCAGGTCCGCGGACTCGGCCGTGGCCGTGCGGCGCACAGGGGCGCCCTGCTCGCCGTGGAGCTCGGTCAGCGGCGGCTCCCAGAGGGCGAAGACGACCTCGCCGCGGGGCGAGCCGTCCTCGGTGATCTCCACCACGGGCACGCCGGTCAGCCGGCTCGCGGCGACCGCCGGGTCGGAGGCGGTGGCCGAGGCGAGCAGGAACACCGGCGAGGAGCCGTAGCGGGCGCAGACGCGGCGCAGCCTGCGCAGCACCTGGGCCACATGGGAGCCGAAGACACCCCGGTAGGTGTGGCATTCGTCGATCACCACATAGCGCAGCGCGCGCAGGAAGGAGGACCATCTGGGGTGGCCGGGCAGGATGCCGCGGTGGAGCATGTCGGGGTTGGTGAGCACATAGTTCGCGTACTGGCGGACCCACTCGCGCTCCTCCACGGGCGTGTCGCCGTCGTAGACCGCCGCCCGGATGCCGGTGCCCAGCGGGGCGGTGAGCCCGGACACCGCGCGGCGCTGGTCGGCGGCCAGCGCCTTGGTGGGGGAGAGGTACAGGGCGGTCGTCCCCCGCCCGTTGGGCGCCTCCGAGCCATCCAGCAGGGTGCTGAGGACGGGGGCCAGATAGGCGAGGGATTTGCCGGAGGCGGTTCCGGTGGCCACGACCACGGAATCCCCGCGCAGCGCGTGTTCGGCCGTACGCGCCTGGTGAGCCCACGGGCGATCGATGCCGGCCGCGCGAATGGCGTTGATCACCTCCGGCCGGATCGCCGAGGGCCAGTCGGCATGGGTTCCCGGACGCGGGGGCAAGTGCTCCGTATGAGTGATGCGCGCGCCCCGGCCCGCCCCGGTGCTCAGCCGACCGAGGACGGCCCGGGGTGAGGGGTGTATGCCCGCCTGCCGCGGGATTTGGTCGTGGGCCATCGACACCGAGTGTGTCACTGGTCTGACGGACAATGGTCTCAAGGCGTCGTGCACGCCTGCTGGTAAGTGATTGAATGCCATCGCGGCTGCCGATCCATGGGGGGCGACCGCTCGATGCAAGGTGCTGGAGGATCCGTGGACCTGTCCCTGTCGACTCGGACCGTCGATGACCGCACGGTCGTCGAGGTCGGTGGCGAGATTGATGTATACACCGCGCCCAAGCTGCGCGAGCAGCTGGTCGAGCTTGTCAACGACGGCAACTACCACCTGGTCGTCGACATGGAGGGCGTCGACTTTCTCGACTCCACCGGACTCGGCGTGCTCGTCGGCGGGCTCAAGCGAGTGCGGGCCCACGAGGGCTCGCTGCGCCTGGTTTGCAACCAGGAGCGCATTCTGAAGATCTTCCGCATCACCGGCCTGACCAAGGTGTTCCCGATTCACACCTCGGTCGAGGACGCTGTCGCGGCGACCGACTGACAAGATCGCCGAAGGAAGACACAGAAGGGGGTTCCGGGCGGCGTACGCCCGGCCCTCCCGACAAGCACGCCCATACGCCCGAGGGGGATGGCATGGCCACCGTCGAACTCCGCTTCAGCGCGCTGCCTGAGCATGTCAGGACCGCTCGTCTTGTCGCGGCCGCCGTGGCGCGTCGGGCGGGGGTGGATGAGGCCGTGCTCGACGAGGTGCGGCTCGCGGTCGGCGAGGCGTGCACGCGTGCGGTCGGGCTCCACCTGAGCAATGGGGTGGAGGCACCGGTGCGGGTGTCGCTGACCGAGGAGGAGAAGAAGTTCTCCATCGAGGTCGGTGACGAATCCCCGACCTCGGCGGCCCTGGCGTCCGGCTCCCATCCGGAGATGGACGACGAGGCCGAGGGCGAGGACGAGATGGGTCTCGCCGTCATCAGCGGGCTCGTCGACGATGTCGAGGTGACGACCAGCGAGTCCGGTGGAGTGATCCGGATGAGCTGGCCGACGTCACCCCAGCCTCTGGTGTCCTAGCCCCACAGCGCCGGGTCCTGCCCCCGCTGGGCTGGGTCCCGCCTCATAGCGTCGGGTCCTGCCCCCGCTGGGCTGGGTCCCGCCTCACAGCGCCGGGTCCTGCCCCCGCTGGGCTGGGTCCCGCCTCGCCGTGCCGGGTCTTGCCCGTGGTGGGCTGTGTGCTGCTCCCGTTGGTCGGGTCCTGCTCGCAGTGGGCTGGCTCATGGCCCAGTTCGGTTCGGGTCCTGCCACGTCCGGCTGCGTCGTGCTCTCTTCGGTTCGGGCTCTGCTCGCGCCCGGGCTGAGTGCTGTTCGCACAGGCTGCGTCCTGCCGGCGCCGGGCAGGCCCTCTTCACCTCGGCTCGTCGGGGCCGGGAGTGGGCCTCGCTCGTCCTGATCGCCGAAGCCGGGTCCCTCGTGAGGGTCATCTGTCCGTCATCCCTCTTCCGACCCACAAGACCCGCTGGAACCCACCGAACCGGCTGTTTCATGATCGCCGGTCCGGCTCTTGGCATGCCCGCGCCCGGTCGACCGCATGGTCCCGGCGCACCTCTCGGCGGGCGCTTTCTCGATCTCTGGCTTAGGCTCTGAACAGCGCTTTTCTCGACGACGTATGACTGCCGCTAGATCATCTATATAGATCATTTGTAGAGATCATTTTACATCCGTCAGTGAATTGTCGACCTTCCTTCTTCCGAAGGAATTCATACCGCCAAACCAATTGATCTTCGCTGGTGCGGGCGAATTCCCATTCCGGCGCCCTGTTTTGATCGTGTGACGCTCCCTACAATCCGTCCACATCTCGAGCTCAGGACGCCTGAGCGCGGCGGCTCTTCTGCGGTCGCAGAACTGCTGCGCGCCCATGTGCCAAACGTCAAGGAGGACGAATGGCGGGGCCTCTCACCCCTCATCAGCTGGACCTCACCCCAACCCTGGCCGCCGCAGAGCTGACCGACGACAACCGTGTGATCGTGCTGGTGATCGCCGCCGTCGCGGTCGCGGCGCTCGCGGTCGCGGTGATCCTGGTACGACAAGTCCTCGCGGCGGGCGAGGGCACGGACAGTATGAAGAAGATCGCCGAGGCCGTTCAGGAAGGCGCCAATGCCTATCTGGCCCGGCAGCTGCGCACCCTCGGCGGATTCGCCGTGGTGGTGTTCTTCCTGCTCATGCTGTTGCCGGCGGACGACTGGGCGCAGCGCATCGGGCGCTCGGTGTTCTTTCTGATCGGTGCGGCATTCTCGGCAGCCACCGGCTATATCGGGATGTGGCTCGCGGTGCGCAGCAATGTGCGCGTCGCCGCCGCCGCCCGTGAGGCCACCCCCGAGCCCCCCACCACACCCGTCAATGGCGATTCGGCCGCTTCCGCCCCCGGTAAGCCGAGCGTGGATCTCACGGCCGTCTCACACAAGGCGATGAAGATCGCTTTCCGTACCGGCGGTGTGGTGGGCATGTTCACCGTGGGCCTCGGACTGCTGGGCGCCTCCTGCGTGGTGCTGGTCTATGCGGCCGACGCGCCCAAGGTGCTGGAGGGCTTCGGGCTCGGCGCCGCGCTGATCGCGATGTTCATGAGGGTCGGCGGTGGCATCTTCACCAAGGCCGCCGACGTCGGCGCCGACCTCGTCGGCAAGGTCGAGAAGGGCATCCCCGAGGACGACCCGCGCAACGCCGCCACCATCGCGGACAACGTTGGCGACAACGTCGGTGACTGCGCCGGTATGGCCGCCGACCTCTTCGAGTCGTACGCCGTCACCCTGGTCGCCGCGCTGATCCTCGGCAAGGCGGCCTTCGGCGACTCGGGGCTGGCCTTCCCGTTGCTCGTTCCGGCCATCGGCGTGATCACCGCCATGATCGGGATCTTCGCCGTGGCTCCGCGCCGCGCCGACCGCAGCGGAATGAGCGCCATCAACCGCGGCTTCTTCATCTCGGCCGTGATCTCGATGGCGCTGGTGGCGGTGGCGGTCTTCGTCTATCTGCCGTCCAGCTACGCGGATCTCGACGGGGTCACCAACCGCGAGATCCTCGGCCACAGCGGTGACCCGCGGGTCCTCGCGCTCGTCGCCGTCGCCATCGGCATCGTGCTGGCCGCGCTCATCCAGCAGCTCACGGGCTACTTCACCGAGACGACCCGGCGTCCCGTGCGGGATGTCGGCAAGACCTCGCTGACCGGTCCGGCCACGGTGGTGCTCTCCGGTATCTCGCTCGGTCTGGAGTCGGCCGTCTACTCGGCGGTGCTGATCGGACTGAGCGTCTACGGTGCCTTCCTGCTCGGCGGCACCTCGATCATGCTGGCGCTGTTCGCCGTCGCGCTCGCCGGCACCGGCCTGCTCACCACGGTCGGTGTGATCGTCGCCATGGACACCTTCGGTCCGGTCTCCGACAACGCCCAGGGCATCGCCGAGATGTCCGGCGATGTCGAGGGCGCGGGCGCTCAGGTGCTCACCGACCTCGACGCGGTCGGCAACACCACCAAGGCGATCACCAAGGGCATCGCCATCGCGACGGCGGTGCTCGCCGCGGCCGCGCTCTTCGGCTCGTACCGCGACGCCATCGCGGAGGCCGTGAGCGATGTGCACACCTCCGTGGCCGGGGAGATGAATCTGAACCTGGACATCTCGCAGCCCAACAACCTCGTGGGCCTCGTCCTCGGCGCCGCCGTCGTCTTCCTCTTCTCCGGGCTGGCGATCAACGCGGTGTCGCGGTCGGCCGGAGCGGTGGTCTTCGAGGTGCGGCGGCAGTTCCGCGAGAAGCCCGGGATCATGAACTACAGCGAGAAGCCCGAGTACGGCCGGGTCGTCGACATCTGCACCAAGGACGCGCTGCGCGAGCTGGCCACACCGGGTCTGCTCGCCGTCCTGGCGCCGATCGCCGTCGGCTTCACCTTCGGGGTCGGCGCGCTCGGCTCGTTCCTGGCGGGCGCGATCGGCACCGGCACGCTGATGGCCGTCTTCCTCGCCAACTCCGGCGGCGCCTGGGACAACGCCAAGAAGCTGGTCGAGGACGGTCATCACGGCGGTAAGGGGAGCGAGGCGCATGCCGCGACGGTGATCGGCGACACGGTCGGCGATCCCTTCAAGGACACCGCGGGCCCCGCGATCAACCCGCTGCTGAAGGTGATGAACCTGGTGGCGCTGCTGATCGCCCCGGCGGTGGTGAAGTTCTCCTACGGGGACAACGCCAGCCCTGGGCTGCGTGCGGTCGTCGCCGGGCTCGCCGTCGCGATCATCGTGGCCGCGGTCTACATCTCCAAGCGGCGCGGAATCGTCGTAGGTGACGAAGACAACTCCGAGCGTGTGGCGAAGTCAGCCGACGCGGCGGTGGTGTCCTAGCCCCGGAAGGGGCCAGGGGGCCGGGAAAGCCCCTGCGACATGCGGGCGGGCGATGCGCGAAAGCACATCGTCCGCCCGTGTCCCTGTCCGGGGTGTCCCGTCCGCTCGATGAGGCCATGTCCACAACGAGCGGGGTGCAAATAGCTCCAAAAGGATGGATACAGGGCGCTCGCCGGGTGGGCCTCGCCGGATGGACGTGTATGTTCCGGGGCCGAGAGCCATGGAAGGGACCAATCCGGTGAACAAGAAGCTTGTGGCTGCACTGTCCGGCGGTGCGGCACTCGTACTGGCGCTGACCGGCTGCGGGGGCGGTGATGAGGACAAGAAGGTCGACGACTGGGCCAAGTCGGTCTGTGACGAGGTGCAGCCTCAGCTGAAGAAGATTCAGGGCGCCAACACCGCGATCCAGGGTGCCGCCGACGAGCAGGACTCCAAGAAACTGCAGCAGACGGACTCCAAGGCGTTCCAGGAGATCTCCGAGTCCTACGGGGCGCTCGCCAAGGCCGTGAACAAGGCGGGCCCCCCGCCCGTCGACAACGGCGACAAGACCCAGCAGCAGGCGGTCAAGGAGCTCAACGCCACCTCGGGGGCGTACACGAAGCTGAAGACGTCCGTCGACAAGCTGGACACCTCGGACAAGTCCAAGTTCGCCCAGGGGCTCAAGGGCGTCGCCGACGAGCTCGACAAGCTCAGCAAGTCGGGTGACCAGGCCCTGCGGAAGCTGCAGGAAGGAAAGGTCGGCTCGGCGATGGCCAAGCAGTCCGGCTGCCAGAAGCCGAAGACGACCGGCGGCGCCACGGCGCAGTCCTGACGGGCTGCCCGGGGCTGCTCGAGGCCGCCCCGGTTTCGGCCGCCAGGGGGCAACGCCGCCACCTCGCGCTCCCTTTGTCGGCTCGTCAGCCTGGCCGACGCGGGCGATGTCGTCCCGATGCCGACTGTCGTCGCCCGCTGTCGGTGGTTGCCCCGACAATGGGGGCGTGAGTACGCACCAGCCTCCGTTCCGTCTCCCCGTCGCCGACCCCGAGCGCACCGCCCGCCTTCGTGAGGCGCTGTCGGCCGCCTCCTTCACCGCCGATGGTCTGCTGGATCTGCTCGGCTCGTCCGCCTACGCGGCCCTGGCGCGCGGCGAGACCGTCCCGGCGGTGCGCGCCACCCGGGGCGAGAGCAGCCCGCTGGAGACCCTGGTGCGGCTCTTTCTGCTGCAGCGGCCCGTGGCGTACGAGCGGGCGGCCGCGGCGCTGCCGGCCGAGGACTGCCTCGCCGACGGCTGGCTGGTGCGCGAGGGCGACGAGGTGCGCGCGAGCGTGGATGTGCGGCCTTACGGCGGCCCCGAGGGCCAGGAGTGGTGGATCGTCTCCGACCTGGGCTGCGCGGTCGGCGGCGCCGGAGGGATCGGGGGCCCGGGCGGCGCGCGCGGCCGTGAGGACCGCTCCCGGCTCGTCCTCGGGGTCGGCGGCGCGTCCACCACGCTCGCCGGTCTCACCGTGCCCACGCCCGTGGGCCGGGTCCTCGACCTCGGCACCGGTTCCGGTATCCAGGCACTGCACGCGGGCCGTCACGCCACCCGGGTCACCGCCACGGACCGCAATCCGCGAGCCCTGGCCATCGCCCGGCTGACCCTCGCCCTGTCCGGGGCGCCGGAGCCGGATCTGCGGGAGGGATCGCTGTTCGAGCCGGTCGGGGACGAGACGTACGACCTGATCGTCTCCAACCCGCCCTTTGTGATCTCCCCCCGCTCCCCGGAGGGCAGTGAGCTGGTCTACCGGGAGGGCGGGATGTCCGGGGACGACCTGTGCCGCACGCTCGTCCAGCAGTCCGCCGGGCACCTCGCCGACGGCGGCTGGTGTCAGCTGCTGGCGAACTGGCAGCACATCGAGGGGGAGGACTGGCGCGAGCGGGTGGCCTCCTGGGTCCCGTCCGGCTGTGACGCGTGGATCGTGCAGCGCGAGGTGCAGGACGTCACCCAGTACACCGAGCTGTGGCTGCGCGACGCCGGTGAGCATCTGGCCGGCCCCGAGGCGTACGCGGCGCGCTACGACGCGTGGCTGAACGAATTCGAGGCGCGGAAGACCAACGCCGTCGGCTTCGGCTGGATCACCCTGCGCAAGTCCGGCGCCGACCGGCCCTCGGTGACCGTGGAGGAGTGGCCCCATCCGGTCGAGCAGCCGCTGGGGGGCGAGGTCATGGCCCACTTCGACCGGCAGGACTTCCTGCGCACGCATGACGACGCGGCGCTGCTGACCGCCAGCTTCCGGCTGGCGGACGAGGTCGTCCAGGAGCAGGTGGGCCCGCCCGGGGCCGAAGACCCCGAGCATGTGGTGCTCAGGCAGTACCGGGGGATGCGGCGCGCGACGACGGTGGACACGGTCGGGGCGGGTTTCGCGGGTGTGTGCGACGGCACACTGAGCGCGGGCCGGATCCTGGACGCCATCGCCCAGCTGCTCGGGGAGGACCAGGTGGTGCTGCGCGACCGCACCCCGCAGTCCATCCGGCTCCTGGTCGAGCAGGGATTTCTGCGGCCGGTCGGCGACGACGGTATAGAGGCGCGATAGAGCGCGCGGGGCGGGTGCTGGGGGCGTACGCCGGTGGTACAGCGCCCTCCCCCGCGCCCCCGTATGGCAGAAAGCTGCCGCCGGAGCGCAGAAGAGGCCACCCGGGACACGGGCCGTACGGGGCGACGCGCGCTGTTCACCCGGGGTTCGCGCTCACGCCTCCCGTGCGTGCCACGCTCCCCGCATGGAGAGCGGACCTGCGATCTTCGCCGGAACGGCATTCGTGTTGTTCGGCGCCGCGCTGCTGCTGTGGACGGCGGCGCGCCTGAGGCTGCGCGCACCGGTGGCACATGGTGTGAGTCCTGTCGCTTCCGCGGCGCTCTCCCTTCTCTTCGGCATCGCCGCGCTCGGCAGCGGAATCTGGTGCCTCGGTTACGCCTGACAGGGCCTTCCGCGCTGCCTCGTGCCGGGTCCGGGCGGCAGACAGGTCGGTTGTCGGGTTACCGTTCGAGTGGCGTTGCGGGCTTTTTCCGTTTGACACGGGGGCGGGATGTACCGTCACACTCCGCAGCGTCACCGTAGAGGGAGGCCGTGTGAGCGTTACCCACGCGACACTGCCCGTTCACCGAGCGTCGACCGGAGAGAAGAGCCAAGTTGTCCCCGACCACCAGCGAGACCGCACAGGGCGGCCGCCGACTCGTCATCGTCGAGTCGCCTGCCAAGGCGAAGACGATTAAGGGCTACCTCGGCCCGGGCTACGTGGTCGAGGCCAGCGTCGGGCACATCCGGGACCTGCCGAACGGTGCGGCCGAGGTCCCCGACAAGTACACCGGCGAGGTCCGGCGGCTCGGCGTGGACGTCGAGCACGACTTCCAGCCTGTCTATGTGGTCAACTCCGACAAGAAGAGCCAGGTCAAGAAGCTCAAGGAGCTGCTCGCCGACTCCGACGAGCTCTTCCTGGCCACCGATGAGGACCGCGAGGGCGAGGCCATCGCCTGGCACCTCCAGGAGGTCCTCAAGCCCAAGGTCCCGGTGCGCCGGATGGTCTTCCACGAGATCACCAAGGACGCCATCCGGGCCGCCGTGGCCAACCCGCGCGAGCTGAACCAGCGCCTGGTCGACGCCCAGGAGACCCGCCGCATCCTCGACCGCCTGTACGGCTACGAGGTCTCGCCGGTCCTGTGGAAGAAGGTCATGCGCGGCCTGTCCGCGGGCCGGGTCCAGTCCGTCGCCACCCGTCTCGTCGTCGAGCGCGAGCGCGAGCGCATCGCCTTCCGCTCCGCCGAGTACTGGGACCTCACCGGCACCTTCGCCACCGGCCGCGCCGGTGACGTCAGCGACCCCGGCACCTTCGGTGCCCGCCTTACGGCCGTCGACGGCCTCCGGGTCGCCCAGGGGCGCGATTTCACCTCGCTCGGCCAGCTCAAGGACGGCGTCAATGTCCTGCAGCTGGACGAGGCCGGCGCCCGCTCCCTGGCCACGGCTCTCGCCGACACCGCCTTCACGGTGCGCTCGGTCGAGTCCAAGCCGTACCGCCGCTCGCCGTACGCGCCGTTCCGTACGACGACGCTGCAGCAGGAGGCCAGCCGCAAGCTGGGCTTCGGGGCCAAGGCCACCATGCAGGTCGCGCAGAAGCTGTATGAGAACGGCTACATCACCTATATGCGTACGGACTCCACCGTCCTGTCGGACACGGCGGTCACGGCGGCCCGGGCGCAGGTCACGCAGCTGTACGGCGCCGACTATCTGCCGGACAAGCCGCGCACCTACGCGGGCAAGGTCAAGAACGCCCAGGAGGCGCACGAGGCCATCCGCCCCTCGGGAGACCGTTTCCGCACCCCGGCGGAGACCGGCCTCACGGGCGACCAGTTCCGGCTCTACGAGCTGATCTGGAAGCGGACCGTCGCCTCCCAGATGAAGGACGCGATTGGCAACTCGGTCACCGTCAAGATCGCCGGGCAGGCGAGCGACGGCCGGGACGCCGAGTTCTCCGCCTCCGGTAAGACGATCACCTTCCACGGCTTCATGAAGGCCTACGTGGAGGGCGCCGACGACCCGAACGCCGAGCTCGACGACCGCGAGCGCCGGCTGCCGCAGGTCACCGAGGGCGACCGGCTCTCCGCCGAGGAGATCACCGCCGACGGCCACGCGACCAAGCCCCCGGCCCGCTACACCGAGGCGTCGCTGGTCAAGGAGCTCGAAGAGCGCGAGATCGGCCGCCCCTCGACCTACGCGACGATCCTGGGCACCATCCTCGACCGCGGCTATGTCTTCAAGAAGGGCACCGCGCTCGTGCCCTCCTTCCTGAGCTTCGCCGTGGTCAACCTGCTGGAGAAGCACTTCGGCCGACTGGTCGACTACGACTTCACCGCCAAGATGGAGGACGATCTCGACCGCATCGCGCGCGGCGAGGCCGAGGCCGTGCCGTGGCTGAAGCGCTTCTACTTCGGCGAGGGCGCGCAGGCCGGCGCCGCCGAGGCCGGGAACGGCGACGGCGACCACCTCGGCGGCCTCAAGGAGCTGGTCACCGACCTGGGCGCGATCGACGCCCGGGAGATCTCGTCCTTCCCCGTGGGCGACGGCATCGTGCTGCGCGTCGGCCGCTACGGGCCGTACGTCGAGCGCCCGACGGAGATCGAGGGCGGCACCGGCCGGCGCGCCGACGTCCCCGACGACATGCCGCCGGACGAGCTGACCGTGGAGTACGCGGAGGAGCTGCTCGCCAAGCCGAGCGGTGAGTTCGAGCTGGGCCCCGACCCCGAGACCGGTCGCATGATCGTGGCCAAGGACGGCCGCTACGGGCCGTACGTCACCGAGGTGCTCCCCGAGGACACTCCCAAGAGCGGTAAGAACGCCGTCAAGCCGCGCACCGCGTCCCTCCTCAAGTCGATGTCCCTGGACACGGTGACCCTGGCGGACGCGCTCAAGCTGATGTCACTGCCGCGTGTGGTCGGCGCCGACCCCGAGGGTGTGGAGATCACCGCGCAGAACGGCCGCTACGGCCCGTACCTGAAGAAGGGCACGGACTCGCGGTCGCTCGAGAGCGAGGAGCAGCTCTTCACCATCACGCTCGAGCAGGCGCTGGCGATCTACGCCCAGCCCAAGCAGCGGGGCCGGGCCGCGGCCAAGCCGCCGCTGAAGGAGCTGGGCACCGACCCGGTCAGCGAGCGGCCCGTGGTGGTGAAGGACGGCCGCTTCGGCCCGTACGTCACGGACGGCGAGACCAACGCGACGCTGCGCCGCGACGACGACGTGGAGACCATCACGCCCGAGCGCGGCTTCGAGCTGCTCGCCGAGAAGCGCGCCAAGGGCCCGGCCAAGAAGACCGCGGCCAAGAAGACGGCGGCGAAGAAGACCACGGCCAAGAAGACGGCGACCAAGACGGCCGCCAAGAAGACCGCGGCGAAGAAGACGACGGCCAAGAAGACGACCGCGAAGACCGCCGCCAAGAAGGCGGCGGCCAAGAAGTCGTCGGCCAACGCCGAGTAGGAAAGCGGCCAACGCCGAGCAGGAAAGCGGAGCAAGGCGGAGCAATCCCCGCGCCATCCACGGCTCACCGCCCGTTTGTTCGGCCGGGGGGCCGTGGATTCATGTGATCCGGATAGGCTGGCGGGATGACGCGAGAGCAGCCAACGGACGTGACCGCCACTTCCGGTGCCCTTGCCGCGGACTCCCGCGAGCGGGCCGTACGAGCCCTGCTGCGCTATCAGCCGCTGCGACGGCTCTGGAGCGCCCAACTCGTCGGCGGCGCGGGGGACGCGCTCGCCGTGCTGGTGCTGGTGCTGCTGACGCTGCAGGCGTCCGTGGCCGCCGACTCCTTCGGCGGCGGGTATCGCGGCGCCGCCTTCGCGGTCGCGGTGGTGCTGGGCGTACGGCTCCTGGCGACCGTGCTGTTCGGCGCGGTGCTGCTCGGGCCGCTCGCCGCGCTCATCGGCCCCTCCGGTCCGCTGGACCGCCGCTGGACCATGGTCGGCGCGGACGGTCTGCGGCTGGTGCTGCTCCTCATCGCGCCGCTGTGGATCGACTGGGCCCCGGCCGACGCCGTCGCCTGGCTGCTCATCACGACCTTCGTCGTCGGCGTCGCGGAGCGCTTGTGGACCGTCGCCAAGGACGGCGCGGCGCCCTCGCTGCTCCCGGCACCGCCCGCCGAGGGCGCGGCGGTGCGCCCGCTGCCCGACCACCTGGACGCGCTGCGGCGGCTCTCGCTCCGTACGAACTTCCTGACGCTGCCGATCGCCGCCGCCGGGCTGCTCGTCGTCACCCTCATCGGCAGGCTGCTGGGCACCGGCGTGGAGTGGTTCCACACCCACCAGGCCGCCCTCGGCTCGTACGTCGGTGCCGGACTCTTCGCCGCGTCGATCTCGATCCTCACCTTCCTCGAACTGCCCGGCGCGCAGACCAGCCGCACCCGCTCCCCCCTGGAGGGGCTGCGCCGGCCCCGCGCCGCCTCCGGTACCGGCGCCGACAAGGGCCGCACCGGTGCTGTTCCGCTGCTGGTGCTCGCCTGCGCCGGGGTGGCGGGCGCGATCGCCGCGGCCGTGGGCGTCGCCCCGCTGCAGGCCATGGACCTCGGCGGCGGGCCGGTCGCCTTCGCGCTGCTCGCCCTCGTGCTGGCCGGCGGTCCGGCCCTGGGCATCCGCTGGGCCCCGAAGTTCCTGCCGGGACTGTCGCGGCGCAGGCTGCTGGCGCTGTCGGTCGCGCTGACCGGACTCGCGCTGCTCACGGTGGGCCTGGTGCACGACACGACCACCGTCGTGCTGATCGCCCTGGTCGCGGGCGTGCTGGCCGGGATCGCCGCCCACACCGGCCATGCCCTCCTGGACCAGGAGTCCGAGGAGGCCCGCCGGCCCCGGATGACCGCGCATCTGCAGGCCGTCGTCCGCGTCAGCGTCGGGTTCGGCGCGGTCGTCGCGCCGCTGCTCGCCGCCGTCATCGGACCGCACCGGCTCGGCAGCGGCGATTTCGTCTTCGCCCACGGCGGCGCGGCCTTCACCCTGATGCTGGTGGGCGCGCTGCTGCTGCCCGTCGCCGCGCTGGTCCTGGGCCGGACCGACGACCGGCAGGGAGTGCCGCTGCGGCGCGATCTGCGCGAGGCGCTGCTCGGCGGCGGGGGCGCGGACGAGGGCCCGACCGCCACCGGTTTCTTCATCGCCATCGAGGGCGGCGACGGCTCGGGCAAGTCCACGCAGGTGGAGGCGCTGGCCGAGTGGATAAGGGCCAAGGGCCACGAGGTCGTGGTGACCCGTGAGCCGGGCGCGACCGCGATCGGCAAGCGGCTCCGCTCGATCCTGCTCGACGTCTCGTCCGCCGGGATCTCGCACCGCGCCGAGGCGCTGCTGTACGCGGCGGACCGCGCCGAGCACGTCGACACCGTGGTCCGTCCGGCGCTGGAGCGCGGCGCGGTCGTCATCTCCGACCGCTACATCGACTCGTCCGTGGCCTACCAGGGCGCCGGCCGCGACCTCGCCGCGACCGAGATCGCCCGTATCTCGCGCTGGGCGACGAACGGCCTGGTGCCGCATCTGACGGTGCTGCTGGACGTCTCGCCGGAGACCGCGCGCGAGCGCTTCACCGAGGCCCCGGACCGGCTCGAGTCCGAGCCCGCCGAGTTCCACCAGCGCGTACGGGCCGGATTCCTGGCCCTCGCCGCCGCAGACCCGGCCCGCTATCTCGTCGCCGACGCCGGGCAGCTTCCGGAGGCGGTCACCTCCGTGGTGCGCCACCGTCTGGACCAGATGCTGCCGCTGTCCGACGCGGAGGTGAAGGCCCAGGAGGAGGCCCGTAAGGCCGCCGAGGAGGAGGCCCGCCGCCGCGCCGAGGAAGAGGCCGCCCGTAAGGCCGAGGAGGAGCGGCTGGAGCGCGAGCGCCAGGAAGCGCTCGCCAAGGCGCGCGCCGAGGAGGAGGAGCGCAAGCGCCGCGAGCTGGAGGAGGCCCGCCAGCGCGAGGCCGAGCGGCAGGCGGAGGCGGCCCGTCAGCGGGCCGAGGACGCGCGCCGCAGGGCCGAGGAGGACCGTAAGCGCATCGAGGCCGAGGACCGGGCCCGCGCCGCCGACGAGGAGCGGCGCCGCCTGGAGGCGGAGGCGGAGGCCCTGCGGCGGGCCGAGGCCGAGGCGCGCCGCCAGGAGGAGCAGCGCAAGGCCGAGGAGGCGCTGCTGCGGGCGGAGCAGGCGCGGCTGGCGGCGGACGCGGCGGATGCGGCGGCCTCCTCGGGGGCCGAGGCGCCGACCGTGGAGACCGAGACCCCGGCTCCGCCGCCCCACGATGCGGACGGGCCCCGGGGCGCGGACGGCTCCCAGGACACCGGCGGTGCCCGGGACGCGGCCGGCCCTGCCTCCGGCGACCCGGACTCGACGAAGACGGTCCAGACGCCGCGGTTCGACCCGTGGGCGGAGTACGTCGGCGAGGGCGGCTCCGGCCGTCCCGCCGCCGGGCCGGGCGCGGATGAGACCGCGGTGCTGCCGCCCGTGCCTCCCCAGAACGGCCCGGACGCCGGTGACACCGCCGTGCTGCCGCCCGTACGGCCCCAGGACGGCCCGGAGCGCCGGGGCGGCCCGGACGCCGAGGAGACGGCCGTCCTGCCCCAGCCGCCCGCCGAGCCGCCTACGAACGCGGCCGACGAAACGGCCGTGCTGCCGCCCGTACGGGACGAGCGGTCCGCCGACCCGGCGGACCGGGTCCCGCCGTGGCTGTTCCGGCAGGAGCAGGTGCAGGAGCAGGGTCAGGGCGAGGGGAACGAGCGCACGCGCGAGATGCCGCAGTACGGCCACGGGCAGGGGCATGACCAGGGCCAGGGCCACGGGCAGGGGCACGACCAGGGCCAGGCGCAGGGCGGTGCGGAATCGCCGCGTCCGCGCCGCCGCCGTCCCGAGTGGGCGGAGGAGACCCCGTTGGACGACCTCCCGTCGCTGGCCGACGAGCTGCTCGGCCCCCGCGACGACGAGGACGGCCGACGCCGCTGACGGCAGGGCGGTGCGGCATGGCGCCGGCGGGTGGTCGCTGACGGCAGATCGGCGACGTCGGGCGCTTGACCGGACCTGCCGGCGGCAGGGCGCCGATGACCACGTGGGCGAGGACCGGTGACGGAACCCCGTCACCGGTGACGTCGACGGCAAGCGCTACACCGCGCAGGAGATCTCCGCGTGGGTGCTGCGGAAGCTCGAGCGCGACGCCGAGGCGTATCTCGGCGAGGCCGCCACGGACCGGGCCGCCGACGGCACGGTGACACGTTGGGGCGCTGACGGCAGGGGCGCCGGCGAGTAGCCGCTGACGGCAGGCGCCGACGAGGGCCCCGTGACGGAGGCCCCTGACGGAGGCCGACCGACGGAGACCCACTGACGGCCCGCCCGGCCGGACGCCCCCGCCGACGGCGTGCTCGGCTGTCGGTGGGGTGGCCCACAATGGGATGCCGTAAGCACGAACGGCGGAGGCAGCCATGGCGGTGTGGGACGACCTGGTCGGGCAGGACCGAGTAGCGGCCCAGCTGACGGCTGCCGCGCGGGATGCGGACGCCCTGGTCACGGCGGCGGGCGCGGCGACCCCGGCCGCGGAGCCCATGGCGTCGTCCAAGATGACCCACGCCTGGCTGTTCACCGGCCCGCCCGGCTCCGGCCGGGCCACCGCGGCCCGCGCCTTCGCCGCCGCGCTGCAGTGCGTCAGCCCGGACCGGGCGCTCGGCGGAGCCCCCGGCTGCGGCTTCTGCGACGGCTGTCACACCGCCCTCGTCGGCACCCACGCCGATGTGGAGGTGGTCCGTACGGACATGCTCACCATCGGCGTCAAGGAGACCCGGGAACTCGTCCGCCGTGCCCAGCTGTCGCCCGCCGGCGGCCGGTGGCAGGTGATCGTCATGGAGGACGCCGACCGCCTTACCGAGGGCGCGGGCAATGTTCTCCTCAAGGCCGTCGAGGAGCCCGCGCCGCGCACCGTATGGCTGCTGTGCACGCCCTCGCTGGAGGATGTGCTGCCCACGATCCGCTCCCGCTGCCGCCTCCTCACCCTCCGCACGCCTCCGGTGGAGGCCGTCGCGGACCTCCTCGTCCGGCGCGACGGCATCGACCCCGAGCTCGCCGCCTCCGCCGCCCGCGCCACCCAGGGCCATATCGACCGCGCCCGCCGACTGGCCACCGACGAGCGGGCCCGCACCCGCCGCGCCGCCGTCCTGAAGCTCCCGCTGCGCGTCGACGACGTGGGCGGCTGCCTCAAGGCGGCCCAGGAGCTGATCGACGCGGCGGCCGAGGACGCCAAGCAGGTGGCGGAGGAGGTCGACGTCAAGGAGACCGAGGAGCTGCGCGCCGCCCTGGGCGCCGCCGCCGGTACGGGCGGGCGGCTGCCGCGCGGCACGGCCGGGGCCATGAAGGATCTCCAGGACCGCCAGAAGCGCCGTGCCACCCGCACCCAGCGCGACACCCTCGACCTCGCGCTCACCGATCTGATCGCCTTCTACCGCGATGTGCTGGCCCTCCAGCTCGGCTCCCAGGTCGCGCTCGCCAATACCGACGTACGGGACGCGCTGGAGCGGATCGCCTCGGGCTCGAAGCCCGAGCGGACGCTGCGCCGGATTGAGGCGATCACGGCGTGCCGTCAGGCGCTGGACAGCAATGTGGCCCCGCTGCTGGCGGTCGAGGCGATGACCATGGCGCTGCGGGCCGGCTGAGTCACCCGTACGGGTTCGCTGTCAGGCGCATGAAGCGTGTCCGGGCGGATACCCTCCGTAAGGGGGCAAACCGGCCGTTTCTCCAGGGTCCGACCTCCAGGGCCCGATCTCCAGGATCCGAGCGGTCAGGGCGATCACCCTGACCGCCCTGGCCACCGGGATCACCCTGCTCGACGTGATCCGGATGATCCGACCGGTGCGATCCCGCGACTCGACCGCGCGAACCGAGGGATCAGCCCATGAACGCCCCGCACAGCAGCCGCCCGCTCCGGACCCTCGGCGCCGCCCTCGCCTCCGCCGCCCTGCTGTCCTCCGGCTGCTCCGCCGACGCCTCCGCGCCGCCCGCCGCGTCGATGTCGAAGAAGGCCGTCCCCGCCGCCCTCAGGCCGTACTACGAGCAGTCGCTGAGCTGGCGCCCCTGCGGCGGCGCGGACTTCGAATGCGCCACGCTCAAGGCCCCGCTCGACTACGCGAGACCCGGCTCCGGCCGGGATCTGAGCCTCGCCGTCTCCCGTAAGAAGGCGACCGGCCCCGGCCGCTCCCTCGGTTCGCTCCTGGTGAACCCCGGCGGCCCCGGCGGCTCCGCCGTCGGCTATCTGCAGAGCTTCGCGGCCGTGGGCTACCCGACCCGGGTGCGCGCCCGCTACGACATGGTGGCGATGGACCCGCGCGGCGTGGCCGACAGCGAGCCCGTCACCTGTCTGAGCAACAAGCAGATGGACGCCTTCACCCAGACCGACCAGACGCCCGACGGCCGTGGCGAGACCGATCGTCTCGTCGCCGCCTACAAGAAGTTCGCGCACGGCTGCGAGGCCCGCTCCGGCCGGATCCTCCGCCATGTCTCGACGGTCGAGGCGGCCCGCGACATGGACGTGCTGCGCGCCGCGCTGGGCGACCGGAAGCTCCATTACGTGGGTGCCTCCTACGGCACCTTCCTCGGCGCGACCTACGCCGACCTCTACCCCCATCGCGTGGGCCGCCTCGTCCTCGACGGCGCCCTCGACCCGACGCTGTCCTCCCGGCGCATCAACCGCGACCAGACAGCCGGTTTCGAAACCGCCTTCACCGCCTTCGCCGAGGACTGCGTACGCCGCACCGGCTGTCCCCTCGGTACCGGCTCCGTGGCCGCCGCCCGCGACCGGCTCAGCGCCTTCTTCACCCGCCTCGACTCCCATCCGGTCCCCACCGGCGAGTCCCGCGCCCTGGGCGAGCCCCTCGCCACCATGGGCGTGATCTCCGCCATGTACGACGAGACCGCCTGGCCTCAGCTGCGCACCGCCCTCCGCTCCGCGATGCGCGGCCACGGCGCCGGTCTGCTCAGCCTGGCCGACCTCTACTACGAGCGCGACACCGACGGCTCGTACGCCAACCTCATGTACGCCAACCCCGCCGTCAACTGCCTCGACCTCCCACCCGCCTTCCGCACCCCCGCCGAGGTCAAGAAGTCCATCCCCGCCTTCCAGAAGGCATCCCCCGTCTTCGGCGGTGCCCTCGCCTGGGCGGCCCTGAACTGCGCCTACTGGCCCGTCCGCCCGACCGGCACCCCCCACGCCCTGCACGCCAAGGGCGCCGCCCCCATCGTCGTCGTCGGCACCACCCGCGACCCCGCCACCCCCTACCCCTGGGCCCGCGCGCTGGCCACCCAGCTCTCCTCCGCCACCCTCCTCACCTACGACGGCGACGGCCATACGGCCTACGGCCGCGGCAGCAGCTGCATCGACAACGCGATCAACACCTACCTCCTCACCGGCCGCCCACCCGCCCCCACACCCGCTGCCGCTGACCAGCCCCGGCCCCGCCCGCGCCGCACCCAGCCCCGTACGGAGCACCCCTCGAAACTGTGTAGACTTGGCGACGCTGCTGCTGCCAATCTGGCTCCGCGGCATGCCGCCTTAGCTCAGTCGGCCAGAGCGACGCACTCGTAATGCGTAGGTCAAGGGTTCGATTCCCTTAGGCGGCTCACTTGAGGCCCAGGTCACATTCTCTGTGACCTGGGCCTTTTTTGTTCGGCGCAGATGCCGTGACCTGGCTCGCGCCGGGCCTTGTGGGGCTGTCCCCCGTGCGAGCTACGCGTAGGTGTCCACCGTGTGGTGACGATTCCGGGGGGCCGGATCCGTAGCGTTCGAGATCGCCGCGGCGGTTCGGCTGCGGATATGGCGGCGCATTGCACGACCGCCAGGGATAAGCAGCCTTTTCGGCGTCAATTCTCTTTCTGGGGAGCAAACATGGTCCGCAATGGTCGGCTGTCGGCTGTGATCGCGCTGTCGTGTGCCGTGGCAGGTGTGGGGCTTGTCGGCTGTGAGGACTCCACGAAGGCGGACGCGGACGCGTCCGCCGGCGGGAGGTCCGCTACTGCTCCGGAGAAGGCTGCTGATGAGGGCTTGCTCACCGGCACCAAGAAGATCGAGGTCGGCGGGCGGTTGGTGAAGGTGTCCTGTGCGGGTACGTCGGCGGACGACCGGCCGGTCATCGTGCTTTTGTCCGGCGGTGGCGATGGGCTGGAGAAGGTGGCCGGCATTCAGAAGACCCTGAGTGAGAAGAATCGGGTCTGCGCCTATGACCGGTTCGGCGAAGGGGGCAGTGACAAGCCCGATGGGCCTCAGACCCTCGAGAGCACGGGGAAGGTTCTGACCGCCGTGCTGGATCGTGTCGCCGGTGACCGTCCGGTCGTGCTGGCGGGGCATTCGCTGGGCGGGCTGATCGCCGCCCGGTATGCCCCCGAGCATCAGGACAGGGTCAAGGGGCTGGTCTTGATGGACGCCACCTCGCCGACGCAGACCGCTGATCTCAACAAGGGGATCCCCGAGTCCGCGACCGGCCCGGCGGTCGCATTGCGTGATCAGACCCTCGCGATCCTTCATGGCGGGGAGCCGGAGATGCTCACGGTGCCGGACGGGAAGGTCCGTTCGGCCGGGGACATCCCGGTGGAGGTGATCCATCACGGGAAGCAGTACCTCGCGGCGGTTCCCGACTACGGACCGGGCCTGGAGCGGGCGTGGACCAACGGCCAGCGCAAGTGGCTCGCGGTCTCCAGCCGCAGCAGGCTGAGCACCGCCAAGAACAGCGAGCACTACATCTACGTCGACCAGCCCGATGTCGCCGTCCGGGCGATTGAGCGCGTCACCTCACAGGCCGCCGACCGCGCGTAGGGCCCGCGTTGGAGATCCCCCTGCGTAGCGTTTCCTCCGTCCGCGGCGCTTTGGCCGTGGAGGGACGAAGGAGTCGATGATGAGACCGGTGCCGGTGATGGCTGTCCGGCGGGTGCCGGAGCTGTGGCGCCGGTTCGACGTCATGGTCCGGGATCTGCCGCTCGGGCTGCTGATCCTCGCCGGGTCGCTCGTGCCGGCGTTCCACAACCACGGGACGCAGCTCGGCGGTCTGCCGGCCCGTCCCTTCGATGTGCTGGCCGTGGTGGCAATCGCCCTCCAGTGCCTTCCGCTCGCCGTGCGGCGGCGGTGGCCGATCGTCTGTCTCGCCCTGGTGTCGGTCGGCTTCGCCGTCGACCAGCTCCGCGGTTACCACTCGTTCGCGGGCACCGCGGTGCCCGTCGCGCTGCTGAGCGTGGGGTCCCATCTGGAACGGCACCGGCGTGCCACCGCGCTCCTCTTCTCGGCGGCGTATGTGCCGCTGGCGGTCGCGCTCTACCGGCTCGGTTCGGGCGCCGAATCGCCGGGTGAGTTCCTGATGTACTACCTGGCGCTGGCTCTCCCGTGGGGCATGGGGTCGTGGCTGCGCTCCACCCGGGTCGCGGAGGCCGAACGCCGCCGCCGGGTCGCCGAGCACACCCGCACCGCCGAACGCACCCGCATCGCGCGCGAGCTCCACGACGTCGTGACCCACCATGTGACCGCGATGGTCGTGCAGGCCGAGGCGGCACGCTATCTGACGGCCGCGCCCGACCGGCTCGACCAGGCCCTGACCGCTGTCACCGACACCGGCCGACGGGCCATCACCGATCTGCGGCACCTGCTCGATCTGCTCAACCCCGACTACGGCACCGAGGCCAGGACACCGGCCGTCGGCAGGCTTCGCACGCTCGTGGAGCAGACCCGGCGGGCCGGGCAGCCGGTGGAGTTCACCGAGGAGGGCACGCCGGCGGAGTCGACCGGCAGCGCCGACTTCGTGGCCTACCGGGTGGTGCAGGAGGCCCTGACGAATGCCCTCAAGTACGCTCACGGCAGCCACACCTCGGTCCAGGTGCACCACGGCGCAAGGGAGATCACCGTGGAGGTCAGCACGGACGGTTCCGGCTCGCGGGCCGGGTCGCCCGGCGGGAGCGGGCGAGGCCTGGCGGGGCTGCGCGAACGGGTCGACGTCCTGGGCGGCGACTTCAGCGCGGGCGTGCGGACGGGCGGTGGCTTCGTCGTGCGGGCACGGATACCCGCGAGGAGCCCGTCATGACCGAGCCGATCCGGGTCCTGGTCTGTGACGATCAGGTGCTGGTCCGCACCGGGCTGGTGACGATCATCGACGCTCAGCCCGACCTCGAAGTGGTGGGCGAGTGCGGGGACGGGCAAACCGCGGTCGAGCTCGCCGGCCGGCTGCGCCCGGAGGTCGTGGTGATGGACGTACGCATGCCGGTGCTCGACGGCATCGAGGCCACCCGCCTGCTGGCCGGTGCCGGGGTGCCGCATCCCGTCAAGGTGCTCGTGGTGACCACGTTCAACCTGGACGAGTACGTCTACGAGGCGCTGCGCGCGGGGGCGAGCGGGTTTCTGCTCAAGGACGCGCCGCCGTCCCAACTGCTCCACGGCATCCGGACCGTGGCCACCGGGGCGGCACTGCTGGACCCCGAAGTGACGCGGCAGCTCGTGGGCACGTACGCCGCCCGCATCCGGCCCGCCGAGGGTCCCCCGCGCGACATCCCGCTGACCCCTCGCGAACTGGAAGTCCTCCGCCTCATCGCGAACGGCCTCTCCAACAGCGAGATCGCCGGGACCCTCGTGATCAGCCAGGAGACCGTCAAGACCTTCGTGTCACGCATCCTCGCCAAGCTCGGCCTCCGGGACCGCGTCCAGGCGGTTGTCTACGCCTACCGCCGGGGTCTGGTGACCTGACGCCGCCGCGCGAGTGGCAGGGGCACGCGGAAACCCCAGCTCGGACCGGGTCCGAGCTGGGGTTCTTTATGCCGTCTGCCGTGTTGTCAGCCGTGCTGTCAGCTGTTGATGGGGGGCTTGGAGGACCAGGCCGTCAGCGACAGGGTGCCGTTGTCGAGGTCCTCAGCGAAGGCGACGGTGCTGTGGGAGTTGCTGCCCGTCGGGGAGATCTGCAGGTACTTCGCGTGGGCGGTCGAGGCGCCGGTGGTGGTCCACACCAGGTCGGCCCAGGCGCTCTTGCCCGGTCCGAGGGTGATCGGGTGGGAGCCCGGGTCGGTGGCGAAGTAGGTGCTGCCGTGGCGGGCGGTGGTCTTGATGGCGGTGTGTCCGGCGCCCTCCAGGGCCAACCCGGCGTAGCCGCTGATCACGCAGGTCTCGTCGCCGGTGTTCTTCACCCGCAGGAAGGTACCCCGGTGGTTCATCCCCGCCTGGGAGGTACCGGCCGAGTCCAGGGTCGCCCGCAGCGTCCCCGGCTGGCATTCGGCGGTCGCCTGCGCCTTGTTGGACCCCGAGCCCAGGGCCGTTGCCTGCTTGCCCGACTGGCCCGCCTGGTTGTGGATCGAGGCGTCCGACTGCGACGACTTCGCGGAGGACGACGCGTGGGAGGAGGAGTTCCCCTTGGCGTCGGACGACGAGTCGTTGCTCCCGCAGGCGGTGAGGGCGACGGCCGAGGCGGCGGCGATCAGCGCGGCCACACCGGCCTTGCGGACTCGGCGGTTGAGGATGTGGTGCGACATGACGACCCCCATGGGCTTCCGGATTGTGCGGTTCCTGCTCACGCACCATCCATGGTGTCGGCCGCCGCTGGCGTTCTCTTAACGACCGCTGCCGATTCGCTAACGTCCGGCTAACGCCCGCCGTCAGCGCTCGGCCGGGGTCCAGTCGGCCACGAGGTCCAGGAGGCCGGGGAAGCGGCCATCGAGGTCGGCGATCCGGATGTGGCTGCGGCGCTCCAGGCCGTATTGGCGCTGACGGGTGATGCCTGCCTCGCGGAGGGCCTTGAAGTGGTGGGTGAGCGAGGACTTGGGGCGGTCCAGCCCGAACCAGCCGCAGGTGTGATCGAACCGCTCCGATTCGAGGAGGAGTTTGCGCACGATGCGGAGGCGCAGGGGGTCGCTCAGCGCGCCCAGGACCGTTTCCAGGCGGATCTCCTCCACGGCCGGCTCCGGGAGCGGGGGCGGCAGGTCGGGGGGTTCGGGGAGCGCCTTGATGGCGGGGCGGGCGCTTTGGGCTGACGGTGCCGTATGGGCGGCTTGCGTGGCCTGGGTGGTCATCGGTGGGGTCCTCGTCGCGCGGCTCGCTGTACGAGTCCAATCGTACTGCATGCTAAGTTCGACTTAAGTCGTACTGAGGTCGTCGGGAGGAACTGTCGTGAGGGGGAGTCGGAACGTGGCGGTGCCGGGTGCGCGGGAGGCGCATGAGGAGAAGGGGGAGGGAGCGGCCGCGACCCGGTGGGTGTGGACGGCCGCATGGCCGGTCACCGCCGTGTTCGTCCTCTCGAACGCGGCGACGCCGCTGTACGTGCGGTGGCAGCGCGAGATCGGGTTCTCCAAGGGCACTCTGACGGTGATCTTCGCCTGCTACATCGTCGGGCTGCTCGGTTCGCTGCTGGTCTCCGGCGTGGTGTCGGACCGGGTGGGACGGAAGCCCGTGCTGCTGCCCGCGCTCGGGCTCGCGATGGCGGCGTGCGCGATCTTCGCGAGCGCGTCGGCCGTGGCGGCGCTGATCGTGGCGCGGCTGTTCAGCGGGATCGCGGTGGGCGCCGTCGTCTCCGCCGGGATGGCGGCGGTGACCGATGTGGCCGGGCCGGGGCGACGGCGGCTGGCGGCGCTGCTGGCCTCGTGCGCGATGGTGTTCGGGGCCGGGCTGGGGCCGTTGCTCGCCGGGGTGCTGGGCAAGGGGGTGTTCGTCCTGGAGGCGGTGCTGCTGGCGGCGGCGGTCGTGGCCGTGGTGCGGATGCCGGTGCGGCGTCCCGCGGCGCCCGCGAAGGGGGCGTGGGTGCGGATACCCGGGGTGCCTCGGGGGAGCGGCCGGCAACTTCTCATGGGAATCGCCGTCTTCGCCCCCGGCATCACGGCCACCTCCTTCGTGCTGTCCCTCGGGCCGTCGCTGCTCTCGGGACTGCTGGACACCAACAGCCCGGTGGCCGCGGGGGCCATGGCCTTCGTGATGTTCCTCACCGCGACCGGTGCGCAGTTCGCGGTCCAGCGGCTGGACCGGCGGACGATCCTCCTCGCCGGTGCCGTCAGTACGGCGATCGGCATGGGCGCGCTCATCGCCGCCGTCCGCGCCTCCTCCGTACCGCTGCTCGTCGCCGCCGCGCTGCTGGCCGGGGCGGGGCAGGGGATGGGGCAGCTCGGCGGGCTGTCGCTGCTCAACTCCGGTGTTCCGGCGAGCCGTCTGGCGGAGGCCAACGCGGCGCTCAACGTCGGGGGCTATGTGCCCGCGGGCGTGCTGCCGGTAACGGCGGGTTACCTCAGCGATGCGGCGGGGCTGACGACGGGGGCGACCGTCTTCGGGGTCGTTCTCATGGCGTTGGCCCTCGTCGGGGGGCTGGTGGTGCTCGCTGTCCGCCATCCGCCGGTAGGAAATAGGCATGGGGGCATGGAGGGTGGGTAGGCGGGTCCCCAATCAGCCTATGCATGCAGCCGATACAGGGAGTGCGACGGTGAACGACACGGCACCCGTGACAATGTCGACACTGACGGCAGCCGAAGCTGAGCAAGCACATGGTGTTCAGGTACGTGACATTGCACTGGATGGAATGGAGAGCGCCGGACTGTCCGATCTGCCCACGGTGGACGATCCGGCAAAGGTGGCGCCCAAGGACGCGCGGGCGCTGACCAAGGCGTTCCTGGACCGGCTGACGGAGCTGGAGGAGGGGACGCACGAGTACCAGTACGTGCGGAACACCCTCATCGAGCTCAACCTGTCGCTGGTCCGGTACGCCGCCCGGCGGTTCCACAACCGCTCGGTGGAGATGGAGGACATCGTCCAGGTCGGCACCATCGGGCTGATCAAGGCGATCGACCGGTTCGACCTGAGCCGCGAGGTCGAGTTCACCACCTTCGCCGTTCCTTACATCGTCGGCGAGATCAAGCGGTTCTTCCGCGACACCAGCTGGGCGGTGCATGTTCCCCGCCGTCTGCAGGAGTTGCGGATCGACCTTGCCAAGGCGAACGAGGAGCTGTTCCAGCGGCTGGACCGGTCGCCCACCACGGCCGAGCTCGCGGAGCATCTGCAGCTGAGCGAGGACGAGGTCGTCGACGGACTGGTGGCCAGCAACGGCTATCTCACCACCTCGCTGGACGCGCCCGCGGAGCAGGAGAGCGGGGCCACGCGGGTGACCACGTACGCGGACCGGTTCGGCGACGTCGACCCGGCCATGGAGGCCGTGGAGAATCTGCACGCGCTCAAGCCGCTGGTGGAAGAGCTCGGTGAGCGGGACCGCCGCATTCTGCAGCTGCGGTTCGGCGAGGAGCTCACCCAGTCGGAGATCGGCGCCGAACTCGGCGTCTCCCAGATGCATGTCTCCCGGCTGCTCAGCCGCGCGCTGGGCCGGCTGCGGCGCGGAATGCTCGCCGACGACTAGGCACGTCATGCCTGTCGCGTACTACGCGTAGCGAATTCCGCTCACCGCCGCACTGGCCTTTACAACAGAACGCAGGAACGCAGACCGAAGGGGCCCGGCCGGAGATTTCTCCGGCCGGGCCCCTTCGGTCTGCGCCGTGTCGGGTTTATCCGCACGGTCTTCGGGCTACCAGCGGTACCACCGTCCACGTCGCCCGCCGACCGTCGGCCGGGCGACGAAGCCGATCAGCCAGACGGCGAGCACGATGACCGCGATCCACCACAGAGCCTTCAAGGCGAATCCGGCGCCGAAGAGAAGCAGTGCGAGAAGAAGAACGACAAGCAGGGGAACCATATTTACCAACCTCCTCGACGCCGCGAGTACCCCATCGGGATTCCGGCACACCTGATCAATTCATGCTGTTTCGAACACTCTCGTTACCCCTGGTGGATGGGTGGCCTGGCGTCCCACGGTGAGCGGAGGCAGGCTGGAGGAGCAGAGGTCAGAGGGTGATACGTCATGATCCAGCCAGCCGATATCCGTGAGTGGCGTGACCAGGATGTCGTCGATGAGCAGGGCCGCAAGATCGGGGTGCTCGAGGCGATCTACGTGGCCACCGCCACCGATGAACCCGCCATGGCCACGGTCCGCACCGGACTGCCCACCCGCCACCGGCTGGTGTTCGTCCCGGTGGACGACGCGGTGGTCGGGCCGGGCTATGTGAAGGTCTCCTACACACGGTCGTTGGTGAAGAAGGCTCCCTCGCTCGGCATCGACGATGTGCTGCCCGCGGAGCAGGAGGGAGCGATCTTCCAGCACTACGGGAAGACGTACCGGTCGGGTCCGGGCGGCGGGCGTCAGCTCGCACGCCGCTGATGGTCGAGGACGCTTGACGCGCGAGGAGAGGTGTCGGCCGTGGCGCTCTTCCTGTTCCTGGTGATCGTGGCCATCGTGCTCGGCCTCATCGGCTGGGTGGTGCACGGGCTGGGTTATCTGCTGGTCATCGGTGTGGTGGTGCTGGTGATCGACATCGTCCTCGGGCTGGTGCGGCTGGCACGGAGGTCCCGGCGGCGCCGGATCCGATGACGGCACGCGAGGCGGCCGGCGTCCCGTTCGGCGCGCACTCCGTCCCCTACGCCCCCGGCACGCTCCGGCCCTCCGGCGACCCGGCGGCGGCCGACCGGCAGGTCCTGGAGCACTACCGGCGGTGGAAGGCGTCCTTCCTCCGCTCGGGCGATGAGGTGGGCGGCCGGGGCCGGTGCGCGGTGTTCACCCCCGACGCGGCACACCCCTTCGTCGCCGAGGCCCAGGGCTACGGACTGGTGATCACCGCGCTGATGGCGGGCGCCGACCCCGACGCCCACGCCCTCTTCGACGGCATCCTCCGGCATGTGCTGGCCCACCCCTCCGTCAACCACCCCGAGCTGCACGCCGCCCAGCAGGACGCCGGTGGCCGGGACGTCGGGGGACGGGACTCCGCGACCGACGGCGACCTCGACATCGCGTACGGACTGCTGCTCGCGGACCGGCAGTGGGGCGGCGGCCACGGCGACTACAAGGCGCTCGCACGACGGCGGATCGACGCCGTCATGGAGCGTGAGGTGCACCCCGGCACCCGGCTGACCAAGCTGGGCGACTGGTCCTCGGGCCGCTTCGACGAGGTCTCCCGTACGTCGGACTGGATGCCGGACCACCTCCGGGCGTTCCGGGCGGCGACCGGCGATCCGCGGTGGGCCGAGGTGCTGGACGCGCAGCTGTCGCTGGCCGGTGCGCTGCGCACCCGCCATGCCCCGGCCACCGGGCTGCTCCCCGACTTCGTCGTGGACACCACGTCCGGCGATCCGAGGCCAGCGCCGGGGAAGGTGCTGGAGAGCCCGCATGACGGCGACTACCACTGGAACGCCTGCCGTACCCCCTGGCGGCTCGGCGCCGACGCGGTGACCAGCGGCGACGCACGGACCCGGGCGGCCGTGCGCGGGCTCAGCCGCTGGGCGAGGACGGCGACGGGCGGTGACCCCGGGGGAATCCGGAGCGGATACCGGCTCGACGGCACGGCCTATGGGGACCCTGGCTCGCCCGCCTTCTTCGCGCCCTTCGCGGTCGCCGCGATGACGGAGGGCGAGCAGGATGGTGACGGGGGTGAGGGGGAGGGCGAGGGGGCACAGGGGTGGCTGGACGCGCTGTGGGCGCGGATGTGCGGCTCCCCGCCCGATCCGGCCCGCGCCTACGCGGCCGGGGTGCAACTCCAGTCGATGCTGGTGGTCAGCCACAACTACTGGGTGCCGTAGGGGCGTCCGGCCCGGGCGGCGGAGCGGTGTCGGCCCGCCGCATCACCGTCTCGCAGAGCGACTCCAGGGCGGACCTCGCCGGGCAGTCGGGGAGCGTCGACAGGGCCACGCGGGCGGCATCGGCCTGACGGGCGGTCTCCTCGCGGGCCAGGTCCAGGACCGGGTGGGTGCGCAGCCGTGCGACCGCCTCCGCGTAACCCGGCCGGTCGGCTGGCCCGGTGAGCAGCTCGTACAGCTCCCGGTCCGCGAGATCCCCACGGCCCGCACGGTCCCCAGGGTCCGCGAGATCCCCACGGCCCGTGCGCTCCGCCGCCCCCGCCAGCAGCAGGACGGGCAGGGTAGGGCGGCGGGCGGTGAGCGTCGCCAGCTCGTCGGCGAGGTGGCTCGCCACGCCCAGCCGTTCGCCGTATCGCGCGAGGGCGTCCACGGCGCTCGCGTCCGCGCCCGAGGTCAGTGCGCCCAGCCGTCCGGAGACGGCGGTCAGCGAGCCGGTCCGGCTCGCCAGCACCTCCAGATGGTGCTCGACGGGGTCGCGGTCCTCGCGCGATCCGGTCGTCTCCAGGATCTGACCGGTGACCTGCCGTCGGAACGCCTCGGCCTGGAGCCGTACGGCCCGCGGCCCCAGGTCGGCCAGGATGTGCGAGGCACGGGCGAAGAGAAAGTCACCGATGAGCACCGCCACCGTGTTGTCCCAGTGGGCGTCCGGGCACGGGGCGCCGCGCCGTACGGTCGCCTCGTCCCGTACGCCGTCGTGGTAGTGCGTGGCCAGATGGGTCAGCTCGACGACGACGGCGGCGGGCACCACGCCCGGTGCGCCGGGGTCGCCGAACCGCGCCGCCAGCAGCACCAGCAGCGGCCGGAGCCGCCGCCCGGCCGTGCGGGTCAGCTCCCGCGCCGCCTCGGTGATGAACGGCACATCGCTCTTGGTGGCCTTCAACAGGCCCTCGTCGACCGCCGCTTGGGCGGCCCGGAGGCCGTCCGCCAGCGCGCGGTCCCGCACGGTCGGCTGCATGGACAGAAATGTCTCATATGTCGTCGATGGCCGGTCTCGGGACGGCGGCTCAGGAATCCTTCGTGGCCGGAACCCTGGCCCGGATGCGGCTTCCCTGTCCGGGGCGGCTGTCCACGTTCAGCGTGCCGCCCACCTCACGGGCCCGCTCCCGCATGGAGAGCAGCCCGAGATGGCCGGGGAAGGAGCCCTTGCAGTCGAAGCCCACGCCGTCGTCGGCGACGGTCAAGGTGACGGCGCCCGGTTCGTTGAGCAGATGGAGCCGTACGTTCCGGGCCTGCGAATGCTTGGCGATGTTGTGCAGCGACTCCTGGGCGATCCGGTACAGGGCGTGCTTGGCCTCCGGTGTGGTCTCCGGTTCGTCGTCGAGCTTCGCCTCGGTGGTGATCCCGTACCGGGCCCGGAGCGCCTCGACATGCTGGGCGAGCGCGGCGACCAGGCCCTCGGTCTCCAGCGACTCGGGCCGCAGCCGGCACAGCAGGGTCCGGGTCTCGGCGATCGCGGCGTCCGCGAGCCGCCGTATGTACTCGATGGGCTCGGCGAGTTCGGCCAGCTCGGCCAGGTCCACCACCTCCCCGACGGCCTCGTGGCCGCCCGCCGGATCGACCCATACCGCCCCTTCTCCCGGGCTCCGCGTCTCGGCCCGTCCCACCGGCTCCGCGCTGTCGATGTCGCGGTCCAGCATCTCGCGGGCGGTACGGGCACCCAGTGCGATGCCGTAGAGCGCCTGCGAGACCGAGTCGTGCAGCTCGCGCGAGATGCGCTGCCGCTCCTCGCGGACGGACCTCTCCTGGGTGGCCCCCTGCTGCCGGTCGTTCTCCACCGCGCAGGACGCGTGCCCCGCGATCACCTCCAGGAGGGTGATGTCCGCCTCGCCGGGGTCGCGGCCGGGCGGGAAGTGGCAGCACATCGCGCCGATCGCGGTGGATTCGCGCAGCAGCGGCCAGGCGGCCACCGCGCCCCGCGCCGGGCCGTCGCTGTCCGTGCCGGTACGGCCACCGCCGTGGATGACGGGCGCGGCCCCGGCGATCGCCTCCAGCGCCGGTTTCCGGGACGGCGGGGTGTGGCCGTGGCCGCCGCCGACCAGGCGCAGATTCGCCGACGGTCCGGGCTCCAGCAGATAGACCGTGCAGCTCGCCGCGCCGGTACGGGCGACCGCGCCCGCGGCCAGCGAGTCCAGGGTCCGCCGTACGCAGGGGCCGGAGGAACGGGTGAATGCCGAGGAACCGGACGAGCCCCAAGCGGAACCCGAAGGGCCCGATGCTCCCGCGACCCTCGATGCTCCCGCGAATCCCGAGGGCCCCGAAGATCCGGAAGACCCGGAAGCGCTCGCGAACCCCGAAGGCTCCGGCAGGCCCGAAGCCCCCGAGGAACCCGAAGCGCCCGCGGAACCGGCGGAGCCCGGCCCGGCGGCCGCGGAGGCCAGCCGCCGCAGATGTTCCCGGTGCCGGATCTGGGCGACCGCATGGGCCGCGGGGGCCGCGAAGCGTCTCACGGTGCTCACGTCCGCATGGCTGAGCCGCCGCCCGCCGCCGCGGTTCGCCACCTCGATCACCCCCACGGGGTGGCCGCGCACCAGCAGCGGCGCGTCCAGCACCGAGGCCGGGACCGCGTGCCGGGGGTCCCGGCCGAGCCGGCGCCGCCGCCGTTCGTGGCGGGAGACCGTGGGCCGTCCGGCGCGGATCGCCTGGCGGGCGGGGGAGGAGCCGCCGGGCGTCAGCGGTCCGCTCGGCGCGGTCCATGGGGCACCGTCGGTGGCTCGTATCGTCAGGACGTCGCCCGGCTCCAGCACCATCACCCGGGCCATATCGGCGCCCAGGAGCTCACGCACCCGGCGGGCGATCAGCCGGAGCGTGGCGTCGGCGGTCTCGCCCGCCAGGATGTGTTGGGTGACCTCGGCGAGCGCGGTGGCGCTCCGCCGCCGCCGGGTCTGGGTCCATCGTGTATTGATCACGCCGACCACCACTGCTCCCTCGTCGTCGACTCCAGTGCTTCCGGAGGGGTGAGTTCACCCGCCGGTACCAGGCCGGACTGCACCGCGTAGACCGCCGCCTGGGTCCGGCTGTGCACCCCCAGCTTGGTCAGGATGTGGCTGACATAGGTCTTCACCGTCTGCTGGCCGATCCGCAGATCGTGGGCGATCTCCTTGTTGGCCTTGCCGCGGGCGAGCATGGTGAGGACCTCGGTCTCCCGCTCGGTGAGCTGCTCCGGGCCGCTCGGCTCCCTGACCTGGCCCATCAGCCGGGAGATCGCGGCCGGGGAGACATGGATCTGACCGGCGGCCGCGGCCTTCACGGCGTTGCGGAGGTCGTCGGCCTCGGCGTTCTTCAGCAGGAAGCCGATGGCCCCCGCCCGGACCGCGCCCATGACCATGGCGTCGTCGAGGGAGCTGGTCAGCGCCACCACCTCGACCTCGGGGAGGTCCTGGCGGATCTCGGCCGTGGCCGATACGCCGTCCATCACCGGCATCATCAGATCCATCAGGACGACGTCGGGGCACAGCTCCCGGGCCAGCCGCACGGCTTCCCGGCCGTTGGTCGTCTCGCCCACCACCTTGATTTCGTTGTCGAGCCCAAGGATCATGCGTAGGCCCTGCCGGACCACCGCATGGTCGTCTGCGATCAGCACGCGAAGCGCCACTTGGTTCACCTGCCCATGGAGTACATCGCCGCACGAGCGGAGACGGACGCGGAAACGGTCGCGATCAGTGGTTCGAAGAGGGGGAGGACCAGCAGGACGAGGACGCCCGCTACCCACCCGCCCAGGACGTCACTCACCCAGTGGGTGCCCAGATAGACGGTGGTCAGACCGATGCCGAGCGCCATTACGCAGGCGATCAGCGCGCCCGTCCGCCGGTGGCGACCGGCGAGATAGGCGACGGTGCCCCAGACCACGACGGCGTTGGCGGCGTGACCGGAGGGGAAGGCCATTCCGCCGTGGAAGAGCTCGGCGGATCCGGGGGTCTGGGCGTAGGGCGGGCCCACCCGCCCGGTGAGGATCTTGACGGCGCCGACGCTCACATTGAGCAGCAGCAGCGCCAGGCCCAGGACCAGCGGCGGGCGCGGGCTTCGGGTGCGCCCACCGCGCCGGCAGGCCCAGGCCAGGGCGGCCAGGGCGGTGGGCCCGCGCTGGCCCGTGATGACGAAGGCGTCCAGCACCGGCCGGAGCTGCGGCCACTGTTTGTACGGCTTGAACAGGGCCACCTGCCAGTCGAGCCGGACGAGCTGCGAGCCGGTGAGAACGGCCGCGAGGACCGTCGCGTAACAGGCGGCAGCCACCAGGAAGGCGATCGTGTGTCCGCGGCTGAGCGGGCATCGGATCCGTCCATGGACTCGCATGGGGAGGAAACCCGTCTCGGTATGCCGGCGATTCCATCCTAAGGGGGACTTTCTGCCCCATTTGGCCCTCGGTGGGCCCGGCCCGGGTGGTCCCGCCCCCTTCGTACGGGCCCATACGGGGGAGTCCGTACGTACGGCATGCGGCCCAAAGCGAATGGCCCCCGCGCCGGAGGGGCCATGGCCGTGCCCGGAGGGGCTCCGGGGTCAGCCCGTCACTCCTCCGGCCCCTCCGGCTGCGCGGGCTTGAAGCCGAATTCGGCGGCCCTCGCGACCGCCTCCAGCTGTGAGCGCGCGTCCAGCTTCTCCAGGATCCTGCGCACATGCGTGCGCACGGTGGCGTAGCTGATGCTCAGCCGCTCCGCGACGGCCCGGTTGTCCAGGCCCTGGCTCATCAGTGTGAGGATCTCCTGCTCACGCGGGGTCATGCTGTCCAGGCGCTCGGTCTGCTCGGCGGTGGACCGCGCGTCCTCGCGGTGCCGTGCCAGCACCTCCACCAGGGTGCTGGCCGGGATGAGGGTCTCGCCCTCGGCGGCCGAGCGGATGGCGGCCGCGATCTCGTCGCCGCTCGCCGACTTCAGCAGATAGCCGCAGGCGCCCGCCTCCACCGCGGCCAGCAGCGCCGAGTCGCTGGCGTCGGCGCTGAGGATCACGATGGCGACGGAGGGGTCATGGGCCCGTATGCCGGCCGCCGCGTCGGCCCCGGTGCCATCCGGCAGCCGGAAGTCGACCAGGGCCACATCGGGCTTGAGCTCCTTGGCCATGGGCACGGTCTCGGCGACCGAGTCCGCCCAGCCGACCACCGTCAGATCCGAGTACTCGGCCAGCAGGGCCCACAGCCCCTCGGCCACCACCCGGTGGTCCTCGACGATCAGCACCTTCGTCAGTTCGGGAGGTGCGGTCACGGCTGTGGGTCCCCTTCGGGGGAGTCGGCGGGGTCGGGCGACGCGTCCGGGGGAGCGCCGAGCGGCACCCAGAACTCCACGGTGGTGCCGGAGCCGGGTTCGCTCTCGATCCGGCACCAGCCGCCCGCGATCTGGGCCCGCTCCTGGATCAGGGAGAGCCCGAGGTGGCCGGGGCGGGACTCCACCTCGAGCGGGTTGTAGCCGTCGCCGTCGTCGACGATCCGCACCAGGCAGCCGTCGTCGAGCCCGAGGAGCTGTACGTGGACCGTCTTGGCGTGGGCGTGCTTGCGCACGTTCACCAGCGCCTCCTGGGCGGTCCGGTAGATCAGCGCCATCGTCTGGGCCGGGGGATGAGCCGTGAGCCGGTCCTCCAGCCGGTAGGTGATACCGGTCTCGGTACGTATCTGCTCCAGCAGGCCGCGCAGCGCCCCGGCCAGGCAGCCGTGTTCCAGGCTGGACGGCCGCAGGTCGAAGATGAGCTGCCGCAGCCGGCTGAGCGAGAGCTTCAGGGTCTCGTCCAGCTTGTCCATCACCCGCTGCTCGTCCGGGTCCCGCAACCGCCGGCGCAGCTGCTGGAGGCGGAGGCTGGCCGCGGTGATCACCTGGATGGTGTCGTCGTGGATGTCGGCGGCGATCCGCCCCCGCTCGGCCTCCTGGGCGTGGACCAGATGGCTGAGCAGCGCCTGGCGGTCGCGGTCGGTGACCTCCAGCAGCTCCAGGCTGCGCTCCAGGACGAACTGGGCGCGCTGCACCTCGGTGATGTCCCGGATGGTCAGGACGGTGAGCAGGCCCTCCTCCGTACGCAGCGGGCTGATGCTGACGTCGGCTGGGAACTGCTTGGCGTCGCTGCGCCGGCCCACCAGCTCCATGCTGTGACCCACCGGCTCCTCCAGGCTGTCGTCCCATTCGCGCAGCGAGACGGTGAGCGGCTGGTCGGGCAGGAGCGCCTCCACGGCCCGGCCGATCAGATGGTCGCGGTCGTAGCCGAAGAGCGCCTCGGTGCGGTTGTTGGCCGCCTGGATCCGGCCGCTGGTGTCCACGATCAGCATCGCGTCCGGGGAGGACTCGATGAGCTGGCGGAACCGGCTCTCGGCCGCCCGCAGCTGGCTCAGGTCGGCGATGAAGACCACCCCGCGGGGCTGTCGGCCCTGCAGATGGCCGCCGCTGAACTGGGCGGGGAACTCGGTGCCGTCGCGACGGCGGCCGCTCATCACCGACGGCGCGGTGAAGACCCTGCCGATCAACTGTTCGGAGGCGGTGCGGTAGCGCTCGGGGACGAGGTCCCGCAGCCGCTTGTCGCGCAGCTCCGCCGAGCTGTAGCCGAACATGTGCCGGGTGTGGGCGTTGGCGTACTCGATCCGGCCGCGGGGGCCGACGATCAGGACGCCGCACGGCGCGTGGCCGAGCAGCTCCAGGAACGAGTCCTCCAGGCGGTTGCCGACCAGGTCCTCGAACCGCCAGGAGGCGCGCTCGGCGCGGCGCAGCGGCTCGGCGCAGTCCGCGAGGAGCTCCACGGACATGCTGAACTGATCGCGGGCGGCCCGGATGATCGCCTCGAGGATCTCCTCGGCGGGGGTGCCCTTGACCAGATAGCCGCTGGCCCCGACGGCGAGCATGTTCAGCACGGTCTCGCGTTCGCCGTGGGCGGACAGCGCCACCACCCGGGCGCCAGGGACCTGGTCGCGGATGGCCCGGACGCTGCTGGGGGCGTCGCCCCGGGGCATGTGCACGTCCATGATCACGACCCGGGGGCGGTGGTCCACCGCCGCGCGCACGGCCTGCTCATGGTTGATGGCCAGGCCCACGAGTTCCAGGTCGGGGTGGGAGTCGATGAGGTCGGCGAGCGCCTCCCGGACGGCCGGGTCGTCATCGGCCACCACAACATCGATCCGGTTGTCGCCCATCACTACCCACCTCCCTTGAGGATGGCACCCTGCAGTTCGCGGATGCTGAATTCGTCGCGCCGGCAGTGCGCCAGCGAGGGCATGACCGCGGCCAGTGGCGCGACCAGCACGTTGTAGTGGCTTCCGATGCGGTCGCATACGGCGACCGCCGTCGCGGCGTCCCACACCGCGGCCCAGAAGGCCCAGTCGTGTCTCTGGTGGTTCCGCGCGGTGTCCAGGGCGGCCCGGCGCGCCACCGAGGCGGCGACCAGGATGCGGTACCGCTCCTCGGGCGTGGTGGTGCGATGGACCACTGCCCAGCCCTCGGCGCGGGTCTGGCTGGACGTCTGCTTCCACAGATCGGCCACCCGGTCGATTTCCTCTGGGGAGAGGTCCTCGATATGGGTAAGGAATTGTAGGACTCTTCGTGAGTTAGGGCCGAAAACTACGCTCATAGGACACTCCAGGACGCATGGTACATCTATGGAACTGGTGAGCCGCCCTACGGCCGCCGGCGGCCGGCCGCTCCCTGGAACGTGGGCCTGCCTTTCGGCCGTTTTCGCCGTCCGGCACGGACCGGCCCACGTTCTTCCTCGGTGCCGTTTGCCGTCCCTAATCTCCGCGTCCCTGGGACATGTTGATGCTCGCCTTCGCGATGCCACCGCTCTTCTGGCCGATGAGCTGGAAGGCCACACCGCTCTCGTCCGCCGTGGTGATCTTGTACGAGCCCACGGCCGACGCCTTGCCCCGGCTGTCCACCTGGAAGGTCCCGATCTTGCGCTGGCCCTTCGAGCCCGACCCGGCGTAGGCGGTCACCGTCTCGCCCGGGGCGAACCCCGCGACATAGAAGCTGAGCGTGGTGCCCGCCCTGCCGCCGAAGGCGCTGGGCTCGGCGGACGGGGTGTACGGCAGCACGGTGAAGCCGGAGCGGACCACGGCCCGGCTCTGGTCGCCGATCGCCATCAGCGTCTGCCGCCCCTTGAGGCCGAAGGGCACGTTGAACGCCACGTCGCGGATCTGCCCCATGGCGTTCGCCTGGGCGGTGAAGGCCGGCAGACCGCCGGTGGAGTTGATGTAGACCAGCACCCGTTCGCCGGGCGCGAACTTGTTGGCGGACAGCGTGATCCGCTGACCGGCCTTGAGCGCGTACGGCTTGGACTTCATCGAGGGGTACATGGCCAGCATCTGGAAGGGCGCGGTGGCCGTGGTCTTGCTGCGCTTGCCCACCAGGACCAGGGTGCTGGAGCCGGTCGGGGCCACGCCCACCTTGATCGCCGCATGGGCGACGCTGCCGCTGCTGTCGGTGTGCAGCGTGGTGACGGGGGTGCCGGTGGTCCGTCCCCAGAAGACGTCGATGGTCTCACCCGGGCGGAAGCCGCGGGCGTTGACCGTCACCACGTCGCCGGGGCGGCCGACCAACTTGTTGATCTTCGCGGTGCCGACGGCGCCACCGGTGATCACCTTGGCCTCCGCCGTCTTGGTGCTGCCGCGCTGCTGGGCGACCAGGGTCGCGGGCCGGTTGCCCGCGCTCTCGGGCATGGTGAACCGGGCGTAGATCGATCCGGACTTGTCCGAGCGCACACTGCCGATGGCGCGGCCCTTGGTGTCCGACTTCCGGACCTTGAGCAGGATGTCCACCGTGGCCTTCTTGTCGAAGCCACCGCCCTCGACCGCGGCGCTGCCGCCGGGGTTCACCAGGCCCGGGTTGATCACGATGATCGGGCCGGATGCCTGGGGGACCCGCTGGTTGCCCAGCTTGATGGTCTTGGGCTGCTTGGGCGGGCGTATCTCCTGCTCCTGCCGGGAGTGCTCCTTCTTCGGCGGGGCGCCCCCGCCTCCGCCGCCGGTGGTGTTCAGGGCGCCTCCGAAGCCGCCGCGCGCGACCACCTGGACGAGCGATCCTATGATCGCGAAGACCACGAGAGCGAGCAGGGCGGTCTTCCAGGTGAGCTTTTTCTTCTTGTCACCGTCGGGGGTGTTCTCCTCGTCGAGGGTGTTCTTCTGGTGGGGGAGGTTCTCCTCGGCGAGGGGGCTTTCCTCCTCGGGGATTTCCTCTTCCTCGGGGATTTCCTCTTCCTCGAGGATGTCGTCCTCATCGGAGACGTCCTCTTCCTCGGGAATCTCCTCTTCCTCGAGGATGTCGTCTTCGTCGGAGATACCGTCTTCCTCGGAGACGTCGTCCTCCTCGGGGATTTCCTCCTCGTCGGGGATTTCCTCCTCGTTCTCGGGATCATCCCTGTCCTCCCGAACATCCCAGTCGTCGTCGTACTCAGGCATGGCCTTCACCTCCTCTTCCCATGGCTACTGCACACGGTAGATTTCCAGCTTGATATTGCCCCGGGTCATCGACCAGACGCGGGTGGAATTTTGCAGCGCCTTGAGAATCCAGTTCTCTCGGCCGTCGCCATTGTTGAGCATCATGGATCTGCGCATCTTGTTCGACATGATGATGTAGTCCACGTACTGCCATTTCTTCTTGAACAGTTTGTCGCGGACATCCGGGTCGGACGAGGCGTTCCAGTGGGAGTGCGCGTACGGGTAGAACGGGCGGATATCGTGCAGCTGACTCCACAGGTCGTCGTCCATGACGATGCGCGAATTCGGCGGAACGTGCTTGCGTACCCAGGCGATCTGAGCATGCTGCATTCCGGTGAGGTTGATCTTGGACTGGTACTGGTCGGCAATCTGCGTACGGCCCTCGGTATTGGTGTGGACGAGATATCCGGAGGCCGGTGACGCCAGGAGCAGAATGGCGACGAACGACGGCACGGCGACCCGGGTCATGGAATGGGCACCACGCATGAACCGACTGGCGAACGAGCCCTTGAGCAACCGGTCCGTGACCATGCCGACATTGAGCGCGAACATCGGGATCAGCGGCGTGACGTAGAAGTCCAGCACCACGCTGCCGCGCACCAGATAGAAGGCGTATCCGAAGGCCAGCGTTCCGGCGACCAGAAAGCCCAGGTTGCGCCTGCGGTTCCGCACGCCGATCCACAGGCAGATCACCATCGCGCACACCCCGGCGATCAGGAGGACCTTGTCCCGCACCAGCCAGCTGGTCTGAAGCAGTCCGGTGTGGCTGAAGAGGGTGCCCTGGTTACGGTTGAGCTGCCACCACAGGGTGTAGAGCAGCGAGACGTGGTCAGCGGGCGGATTGTTCAGATCGAAGTCGAATCCGCTCGGCAGCAGCTCGTTCTTGAGCAGTGCGTAGGTCACATATGCGCCGATCGGGCTGAGCGCGGCGAATGGCCAAAGGGTCCTGGTGAACCGATGGCTGGGCGATCCCTTGATTCTTCGGTAGAGCAGATACATGAAGGTCGGCACGAAGAAGATCGCGTTCTCCTTGGTGATCAGGGCCATCCCCAGCGCCACCCCGCCGCCGAACACCGCTCTGATCGTGACTTCCCGGCGGAGCAGCATGAACAGGCTCAGCAGCAGCCAGAAGATCATCAGGTTGTCCAGCAGGACCTGCCGCTGGAAGTAGACCGCGATCGGCGAGACGTTGAAGAGGAACGCGGTGACGGTGGCGGCCAGCACACTGCCGGACAGCCGCCGGGCGATCTCGAACAACAGATAGACGCTGGCGATATGCACCAGCAGCATCAGAAATCGTCCGGTGTTGATTGCGGTCCCGAAGGTCTCGAACTGCTTCGGCAGCGGAAAGGCCCAGCCGGCCAGGGTGATCCAGCCCAGCGGGGCGTGGTCGTAGTCGTAGGTGTACGGGGACAGGCTGGTCTCCCGCAGCACCGACCACGCCCGCTGCATATAGATGCCCTCGTCGGTGAGGTAGAGGGGGTAGCGGAACAGGTGGTAGCCGTGGGTGAGCACGCCGGTCAGCAGGGAGACGACCAGGGCGATCTTGCCCTTGGTCCCCAGCGGGGGGAACCAGCCGCGCGCCACGGAGAACCGCGGGCCGCGACGCGGACGCCGCGCGGGGACCTTGGCGTTCTTGGCCGCCACGGTCTTCTTGCCTGGCGTGGTGCTCTTGGCCGCCACGGTCTTCTTGTCTGGTGCGGTGCTCTTGTTCGGTGCGGTCTTCTTGTCTGGTGCGGTGCTCTTGGCCGCCACGGTCTTCTTGTCTGGTGCGGTGCTCTTGTTCGGTGCGGTCTTCTTGTCTGGTGCGGTGCTCTTGGCCGCCACGGTCTTCTTGCCTGGCGTGGCGCTCTTGGCCGCCACGGTCTTCTTGCCCGGTACGGTGTTCTTGTCTGGTGCGGTCTTCTCGTCCGGTGCGGTGCTCTTGTCCGGCGGCGTGGTGCTCCTGTTGGGCGCGGTCTCCTTGTCCGCCGCGGTCTTCCGGCCTTCCGAGTCGACGGGCGCCGACCGCGAGGGCGTGGTGTTATCCGACACGCGACTCCGCCTCCTCGGTGGTGGCCCGGTGGGCGCCTACGTGCTGTGTCTTCTCCCAGTCGTGGCGGCCGAGCATCTCGCGCCGCATGGCCCGCAGCGCGGCGTACGCGAGGACCATCTGAAAGGGGAACCAGGCGATGGCCATGCGCATGAGGGCTTTGGGCGAGGCTTCGAGGCCATGGGCGCCGGTGAACTCGTACAGACCGACCGCCTGGACCAGAAAGTGCGCGGCCAGCAGCAATACGGGCAGATACGAGCAGAGCGCGATCAGCACCGGCACCTTGAGGATGAGGATCATGCCGAGCGAGATCGGCAGATAGAGGCCGAGCAGCGCCTGTCCGCGCGGGAACACCAGGACGTAGAAGGCGAGCCAGCGCTGTTTGCGCGTCGGCATCTTCTTCCACGTGCCCTTCTTCAGGGTCTGTATAAAGCCCTGGCTCCAGCGGGTGCGCTGCCGGATGAAGTGGCCGAGGGTCGGCGGGGTCTCCTCCTTGGTCACATACCGGTCGTCATAGACGACGCGCACCCGCTCGCCCATGGCGGATATCCGCAGGCCCATGTCGGCGTCCTCGGTGAGGTTGCGGTCGTCCCAGCCGCCGAGCCGCAGCAGCAGTTCACGGGCGAAGAAGACGGTGTTCCCGCCGAGCGGGATCGAGCCGTGGTGGGCGTGGTAGTGCAGCCGGCTCTTGAACCAGAAGAAGTACTCCAGGACGTTGAGCGTCGAGTACCAGTTGGACTCGTAGTTCATCAGCTGCACACCGGCCTGGACCACTCTGACCTTCTCCTGCACCATTACGGTGTTCACCAGGCTGAAGATCTCCGGATGGATGTCGTCCTCCGCGTCGAAGATCGTCACCACCTTGTTGGCGGTGTGCGGAAGGGCCGTGTTGAGGCCGTGCGGCTTGTTGACCGGCTTGTCGTCGAACACCACGACCCGCACGTTGCGCAGCCCTTCCCGCTTCAGCTCGTCGATCTTCTCCTCGGCCTTTTTGATCGTGCCGTCGTCGTCCTGTGAGCAGATCACGAAGACCTCCAGCAGTTCGGCCGGATAGTTGGCCCGCACCACGCGCTCGATGGTGTTCTGGATGACGTCTTCCTCATGCCGGGCGGGCAGCAGGACACTGAAGGAGATCTGGGGCGGCAGGAATTCATCCGGCGCCCTGGCCTTCCGTTCGGCATCCGCCCGGTCCCAGGTGTAGAGCATGAGGTAGAGGACGTGGGCCGACTGCACGGTGAGCAGAATCGAGACCACGATCAGCACCATGTAGATGATGGCGACAATCATCGGCTCCGCCTCCCCCAGACCCATCCGGTACTCGACGCGAAGTTGACCGCGAAAGCCGCCGCGATGCCGAGGCAATTCGCCAGCAGCAGATGCGTTCCCCCGCGCACCAGTGACCAGACGATGAGCACATTGACCCCGAGTCCGCCCAGGACCGAGATATTGAACTTGATGAATCGACGGAGGGACGGGGTGCCGACCGCGAAGGTCCATCGGTCGTTCAGCAGATAGTTGTGCACCACGGCCAGTTCCACCGCTATCGCCGACGCCGCCAGGAGCGGAAGTCCGACCCAGTGATAGAGAACGAAGAGGACCACCGTGTTCACGAGCACACCGCCCCCGCCGACGACCGCGAACCGAAGGGCCAGCCCGGGCATACCGGCCATCGGGTTCCGGACCGGGAGGGCTCGGAAAAGCATTCCGGTCCGCTTACGGGCGTTGCCGGCGGAGGTATCCGCCTCTTCGTCCGGCTCTCCGGTGCGCTCGCTGAACGTTCGGAAACGCTGCATCGCGACTCCCTCGACAGGAGGCTCTTATCGCCGTTGACCCAAGAGTGCGTCACCCGAAAAGGAGGTAGTACCCGCGACCGGGGGAGCGGGTAGTACACCTTCGGCGGACCCCTCCGCTCCCCCGTATTGGGGAGAGCCGGGTCTCGGGTATCCCGACCGGTCCCCCAAAGAAGGGACGGGTCGCTCACCCTCTCGCGGGTGTCAGTACCTGCGGGGGATGCCCAAGATGAAATGGGCCCGACGGCCTTGCGTCCCGTGCGAAGAGAGTAGGTGACGTAATGTCAGGTCACGTGATGTCACGCCATCCATTCGCCGGCCGGGCCGGAGCGGTCATCGCAGCGATGACGCTCGCACTGGCCACGCCGGCTGCGGCAAGTGATTCCCATTCCGGTGGGCTGCACGATTCCGAATGGGCGCTGACGGCGCTCAAAGCGGAACGCGCCTGGAAAATCAGCAAAGGTGCCGGAGTGACCGTGGCGGTCATCGGCACCGGGGTCGACGCAACACATCCGGATCTGCGCGGGCGCGTGGTCCGCGGAAAGGATTTCGCGGGCGGCACCGGCGGCTTCGGCACCCGGGACGGCGGCAAGGCGGCAGAGCAGTCCACCCATGCCGCCGGAATCATCGCCGGCACCGGCCGCAATTACCGCGGCGACGGGGTGTACGGCCTCGCGCCCCAGGCCAAGGTGATGCCGCTCCGCGTCTACCGCGACGGAAAGGCCCTCCCCGACCCCACCGCGAAGGCCATACGCCACGCGGTCGGCCAGGGCGCCCGCGTCATCGATCTGGCCGTCTCCTTCAAGCGTCCGACCCCCGCGCTGCGGTCCGCGGTGAAGTACGCCGTCGCCAAGGACGCCGTGATCGTGGCCGGCGCGGGCGACAACGGCAAGGAGGGCAACAAGCCCACCTACCCGGCCGCCCTTCCCGGGGTGGTCGCCGTGGTGGCCACCGACAAGAAGGGCGCCGTCTGGACCTCTTCCCACCACGGTGGGAAGACCCTCCTGGCCGCACCCGGCGTCTCCATCCTCACCACCTCCGGCAACAGCGACTACTGGACCGGCGACGGCACCGGCTTCGCGGCGCCCTGGGTCGCGGCGGGCGCCGCGCTGCTGCGCTCGGAGCACCCCCGCTGGAACGCCAACCAGGTCGTCCAGAAGCTGATCGACACCGCCGACCGCAAGGGCTCCGCGGGCCATGACCCGCGCTATGGATACGGGGTGATCGCCCCGGCCAAGGCGCTGGCGGACCGGGCCGCACCACCGGCCTCCGCCGAGCTCTCCGCCCCCCGCCGCCATCCGGCCGCGACCCCGGCCGCCTCCGCCGACAACGACAAAACCGACGGGGATGAATCCGCGCTGGTCACGATAGGGGTGGTGGCCGGAGTCCTGGTGGTGCTCGCGGTGCTGGCGGTGGTGCTCATCAGCCGGCGCAGGCCCCCGCCCGACAACTCCCACAACGGCTGAGGCCGGACTGGACTCGCCATGATCACGAAACTGTGCGCACGCGTCCGCCGCCCCCGCCCGCCGGCCGGCGGGCGTAAGCCCAGGTGGGCGGGGCGGGGCATCGCCCAGCTGATCGTGATGGTGCTGGTGGTGGAGGTGGTGATGGCGGCGACCACCGTGCAGGCCCTGTTCATGGGCCCGGTGCGGCAGCCGAACGGCAAGCCGTCACTCCCCGTGGCCAAGCCGTTCTTCCCGGCGACGACCCGCTTCTACACCGACCCCCACAACCCGGCCGCGACCTGGGTGCGGGACCATCCGCACGACCGGCGCGCGTCGGCCATCGCCGAGCGGATCGCCGCCGAGCCCCAGGCCGCCTGGCTCACCGAGACCAATGAGTCCCTGATCGAGGAGCGGACCCGGTCCCTGGTCCGCACCGCCGCCGCCCAGCGACGGCTGCCGGTGCTGGTCCCGTACACCATCCCGCAGCGCGACTGCGAGCAGCTGAGCTCCGGCGGCGCCGGGGATACGGCCGCCTACGGGCGCTGGAGCGAGGCCCTCACCCGGGGGATAGGGGACGGGCGCGCCATCGTCATCCTCGAACCGGACGCGCTGGCCCATATGAGCTGTCTCAAGCGGCGGCAGCAGGCGGAGCGGTTCGCGGCGCTGTCGTACGCCGCGCGGGCGCTCCAGCGGGGGGCGCCACGGGCCCGGGTCTACTACGACGCCGGGAACTCCGGATGGCAGCCCGCGCGCACCATGGCCGATCGGCTGCGGCGGGCCGGTATAGAGCGGTACGGGGACGGGATAGCGGTCAACGTCTCCAACTTCAACGCCACCGCCGACGAGGTGCGCTACGGACTCTCCGTGATCAGGGAGCTGCGCCGGCCCCGGCTGGGGGTCGTGGTGGACACCAGCCGCAATGGGGCGGGGCCCACGCGGAAGCACAGCTTCTGCGACCCGCCGGGCCGCAAGCTGGGCAGGCCCCCCACCGCCGCCACCGGCATCCCCGGTATCGACGCCTTCCTGTGGGTCAAGCAGCCGGGGCAGGCGGACGGCTGTGCCGCCGGTGCGGGCATGTTCCTCCCCGGGTACGCGTACCGGCTGACGCGCTGACCCCCTGACCCCCTGACCCTCCGACCCCTGCCCATCTGACCTCCTCAAAGGCGCCGGTCACCCCGTGACCGGCGCCTTTCGCATGCCCTGAGCGCCTCACATCGACCCCCCATATCGGACATAACCCCCATAAAACGGCCGAATTCTCCTACCTCAATTGAGGTAGGCGGAATTCGGTCGTTTGGTGTGCCCGGAATTCCTGCAATTGAGGTACGCAGATTTCAGTCAGCCGTACGGCGATTCGGACCCCGGTCGGTCCCTAATGTCGGTGAGCGAAAGGACAAGCCACGAAGGAGCTCCCATCGATGCACAGAGTTCTCGTCGTGGAGCACCACCCACTGGTGTTGAGTGCTCTCGCCGATCTCGTTGTCGAGGAGCCCGGACTGGAGCTATCCGGAATTGCAGGGTCGGCCCGAGAAGCAATTTCTCTGGCCAACCACATGCAGCCGGATGTGGTGCTGATCGACGTGGATGAGCGCGGCCGGCAAACGCAGCGGCTGGTCCGCCTGATCGGCGAACTCCTACCGTCCGCGCGGATTGTCCGGCTGACCGCAGTCTCCGACCCGCAGATGGAATGTCTGGAATCTCCGACGAACAACCCCAGCATCCTCAAGACCGCAGTACCCGAATTCCTCAGGAGCATCACCGAATGAATTCCCCCATGGACCAGAACAACGCCCCGACCACCGAGACCAAGCGCGCGCCGCGCTCGCAGCGTCTCCGCTTCGGTATCGCCGCGGCCGTCGTCGCTGCTGCTGCCGTGGGTGGCACTGTCACCGCTTTCGCGGTGAACAACACCGATGGCCAGTCGGCCACCACCACCTCCGCCGCCGGGGCCAAGGCCACCGGTGCGGGCGCCGAGGGCCCGCTGTCCACGAAGAAGAGCGAGATCGTGGACGCCAACGGCAAGAAGGTCGTCCTGACCGGTGTGAACTGGTTCGGTTTCGAGACCGGCACCTACGCGCCGCACGGCCTGTGGACCCGTAACTGGGAGTCCATGCTGGACCAGATGGCCAAGCAGGGCTTCAACACGATGCGTCTGCCGTACGCGAACGAGATGTTCAAGTCGTCGGCCAAGCCCAACGGCATCGACTGGCACAAGAACCCCGATCTGAAGGGCCTCACTCCCCAGCAGATCATGGACAAGATCGTGAAGGGTGCCACCGACCGCGGCATCCGCGTGATCCTGGACCAGCACCGTCCGGACCAGTACGGCCAGAGTGAGCTGTGGTACTCCCAGAGCCTCACCGAGAAGCAGTGGCTGGACGACTGGGTCAAGCTGGCCAAGCGCTACAAGAACAACGACCGGGTGATCGGCGCCGACCTCCACAATGAGCCGCGTGGCCAGGCCACGTGGGGCGACGGCAACCCGAAGACGGACTGGCAGCTCGCGGCCACCAAGGCCGGTAACGCCATCCACAAGGTCAACAAGGACTGGCTGATCTTCGTCGAGGGTACGGACCGCCACAAGAACGAGCAGTTCTGGTGGGGCGGTGACCTCCAGGGTGTGAAGAAGCACCCGGTGAAGCTCAATGAGCCGAACAAGGTCGTCTACTCGGCCCACGACTACGGTCCGGGCGTCTACAACCAGAACTGGTTCATGGCGAAGGACTTCCCGAAGAACATGCCGGCCATCTGGGACAAGCACTGGGCGTACATCAAGAAGCAGAACATCGCCCCGCTGCTGATGGGTGAGTTCGGTGGTAAGAAGACCGCCGGTAAGAGCTCCGAGGCCGTGTGGCAGAACGCCCTGATGGACTACCTCAAGAAGCACCAGATCAGCTACACCTACTGGACCTGGAACCCGGACTCGGGTGACACCGGCGGTGTGCTGAAGAACGACTGGAAGACCATCGACCAGAACAAGATGAAGATGCTGTCCAAGTACCAGACGCCTCTGCTGGAGGCGAAGAAGGGGAAGTAATCGTCGGAGTGACCCCTTCGGTACAGCCCCGATGACCACCTGGAGGTCATGGGCAGTGGGCAGCAGCGAGGGCCCGCAGGCAGCCGCCTGCGGGCCCTCGCCTTTTTCCCCGGCCGGAAGGGAAGCGGGGCGGACCCCCGGCGGGTTTCCTTCCCGGGCCGCGGACCGCGCCCGCGGACCGGCCCCCCACCCCAGGGAGGCCGATGATGAAGCCCCATCCGGCGACCGGCCGGCTGTTCTTCCCCCTGGTCGCGCTCGTCGTGATCGTGGCCGATCAGCTCAGCAAGGCGATGGCGCTGGCCGCCTGGAGCGGCACCGCCGGGCCACAGGCCCGGTTCGGCCCGTTCTGCGCGCTGCTGGTGCGCAACACCGGGGTCGCCTTCGGCCTGGGCCACAGCCGGCCCGCGCTGATCGTCGTGATCACGCTCGCGGGCGCGGTGGCCACGCTGGGTGCGGCCGGTGCGGGGCTGCGGGTCCGCGGGCGGGGCGCGGCGCTGGGGCTGGGGCTGATCGCCGGGGGAGCGATGGGGAACGGCGCCGACCGGATGATCCGGTCGCCGGGCCCGCTGCGCGGCGCCGTCATCGACTGGATCACGCTGGACGCCCGTGGGCCGGTGTTCAACCTCGCCGATGTGGCCCTGATCACCGGGACCCTGCTCACCGCGGCCCTGCTGCTGCGCAGAACCTCGCGCGAACGGGCCGTCGCGCTGCCCGGCGGAGGTGTGGAGCCCGACCCGATCGTCAGCCTCCGGCCTTGTGCACCGCGCCCTGATCCGCCTCCCGATCCGACCCCGGCACCCTCCCTGGGACCGTCTCCGGCTCCGGCTCGGCCTCCGTCGGCACCGCCCCGGGCACCGTCTCCGTCCCCGGGACCGGCTCCGTCGGCGCCGCCTCCGTCCCCGGCTCCCGGCTCTCCCGCTCGGCGAGGGACTCCGCGAAATCCCTGAGCCGGTCCAGCACCGCCTCGTCGGTCACCGCGCGGGCGGCCAGCGCCTCGCTGATGCGCTGGTAGACGGCGAGCTCCCGGGCGCAGCGGTGGCACTCGGCCACATGGGTCCGCACCCGGGCCGCGGCCGGCGCCTCCAGCTCCCCGTCCAGATACGACTGGAGCATCGGGGCGCCCAGGGGACACCGCGCGCCCCGGAGCTCTCCGGTGGTCTGCGTGGTTCGAGTGGTGCGTGTGGTCCGCCACCATGTCCATCTGCTCATGCGCCACCTCGCTCCGATTCCACTCCCGCGTCCAGCAGCTGGTTCCGGATCCGCTTGCGCGCCCGGTGCAGCCTGCTCATCACCGTCCCCTTGGGGACGTCCAGCACCTGTGCGGCCTCCGCGTACGACAGCCCGTCCACATGCACCAGCCGCACCACCTGCTGGTCCCGCAGCGGAAGCGCCGTGAACGCGGCGTCCACGGCCTCGTCGAACGTCGTGTCGACCACCAGTTCCTCCGGTGTCGCGTCCCGGGCCGGGGCCAGCCGCTCCAGCTCCGTATCCGGATCGTCGAGCAGCCGCGGCCGGCGCTGGCGGCGCCGGCTGACCTCCGCATGCCGCATGATCGTGAGCAGCCAGGCCCGTGGATGTCTCCCGTCAAAACGGCCGACTGCCCGGTACGCCCGTAGTAACGTGTCCTGCACGAGATCCTCGGCGTCGGCTCGCTGGGTGGTCAGTGACATGGCCACGCGCAGCAGCACCTCGACCTCGGGCAGCACATACTGAGCGAACATGCGCTGCTGATCGGCGTCCGGGTCAGCCACGGGGTGCCTCCTCGGATCCGGACCCCCCGGGACGCGAAGCACGACATATCACACTCTGTGTAACATCTCGCTCACCGCGCCGCACGGGATGATCGGCGATCCGAGTGGCGGATCAGACGTTCCGGCGGACCGGACGTTCAAGCAGGATCAGACGTCGACGTAGCTCAGACGTTCTCAGACGTTCAGGGAGACCAGGCGCTTTCCCTCGGCCGTACGGACCTCGAAGCGTTCGATGTCGGCACGCTTCATGCCCGCGCCGCCGTGGGCCCACAGCGGATCTCTCGCCTCCGCCTTGGGACTGTCCTCGATCCCGTACCCCCATTCGGGCACGGACCAGGTCATCATCGTCTGCTCGTGGCCGTCCTTGGAGACCGCGATCAGGCTGCAGTCCAGGGGGCCCTTGAGGTTCTTCAGCCGCAGCACGGCGTCGGTGCCCCACATCTTGTCCTCCAGCGCGACCGCCGCGTCCACCTTGGTGTCCGGGTCGGTGCCCTGCACCTTGTCGGGCATTCCGGCGAAGAGGGCGCTCTCGTTGGGGGCGGCGGTCACGGAGCTGTCCGAGCCGCCGGAGGTGACCGCGATGGTGCCGACCGGACCGCCGACGATCAGGGCGGCCGCCGCCGCGACCAGGTACAGCCCGCGCCGCCGCCGCTTGGCGCGGGATACGGCCACCTCGCCGACCATGCGCTGGAGCAGCGCCGGACCGGGGCGCGCGGTGAGGGTCTCGATGGCGTTGGGAGTGGCGCTGAAGGCATGTGGCGTGTGGCCCGTCAGCTGGGTCCGCCCGGGGCTGCCGTGGATCCCGGGGATGTCGGCCGCCAGATCGGCCAGCAGGGGTTCCAGTCCGGTCAGCTCGTCGAGCTGCCGTCCGCACCGGTCGCAGCCGGCCAGATGCTCCTCGAAGTAGGTGGCCTCCGCCTCGTCGAGCACGCCGAGCACATACGCGCCAACGGCGTCATGTCCCGAGTGGTGCGTCTGCGCTGTCATGCCGTTACTCCTCTCTCCTCGAGCGCGAGCTTCATGGAGCGCAGCGCGTAGAAGACCCGGGACCGTACCGTCCCGCTGGGTATGCCGAGGGTCTGGGCCGCCTCGTTGACGGTCCGGCCCTTGAAGTAGGTCTCGACCAGCACTTCGCGATGGGCGTCGCTGAGGTCCTGCATCGCGTCGGTCAGGGTCATGAGCCGCAGTGCACGGTCGATCTCGTCCTCCGCGGGCATGAGTTCCAACGGGGAGGGGTCGACCTCCTGCGGCCGGGCCTGCCGGCTGCGGTGTCCGTCGATCACGATCCGCCGGGCGACCGTGACCAGCCAGGGCCGGATGGAGCCGGTGGCCCGGGACAGCTGGTCGGCGTTCCGCCAGGCGCGCACCAGGGTTTCCTGGACGACGTCCTCGGCGCGGTGACGGTCGCCCGCGACCAGCCGCAGGACGAACGCGAGCAACGGCCCGGCGTGCTCCTGGTAGAGCGCGCGCATGAGGTGCTCGTCCGGCGTACCACGCCGGGATCTTGACGGACGCTCATCGGCCACGGCGGCGTCGTCGTGCACCTGAACCTCCAGGACCTGACCTGAGTTGGACATCTACGGACGCTCCCGGTCTGAGCCCCGGGGGGATCGGCGGCCATGTCGGCCTCTTCCCCCTTCACTACGCATGGGGGGAGGCAGCCGCTCAACGCGTCGCGAAGAAATTCCGATCAGGGGTCAGGGGGCAAGGGGGCGGCGGGCCAGGGGGGTCGGTCAGGGCGGGGGCGGGGCGGTCAGGAGACCATGGCGTTCAGCAGCAGGGGCTGCACCTTGCCGTCGAGCATCGCGCCGAGCCCCTCGACCGCGCAGACGTCGGGGTGGTCGGCGATGTTCAGCGGCATCCCGGTGGCCTCCCGCAGCATCGTGTCGAACCCGGGCAGCACCGCGCTCCCGCCGGCCAGCATGATGCCGCGGTCGGCGAGATCGGCCACCAGATCGGGCGGACAGCGGCGCAGCACCGTGCCGATGGCGTCCAGCACTCCGGTGAGCGGGGTGCGGATGGCGCTCCGTACGCTCCCGACATCGATCCGTACGGTCCGGGCGAGCCCCGTGGCCACGTCCCGGCCGTGCACCTCGGTGCTGGGCACGGCCGGTGCGCCGTCCGCGCCGTTCTTGAGCAGCAGATGCAGCGGGCGGACGGCCTGGCTGGGCAGCATCAGCGCGTGCTCATTGCGCAGATACTGGACGACCGCGTGGTCCACGGTCTCCCCGCCCACCGGCACCCGCTCGGCGGCCACGATCGAGCCCAGCGACAGGACCGCGACCTGGGTGGTGGCCGCGCCGCACACCACGATCATCGTCGCCTCGGGCCGTTCCACCGGCAGACCACAGCCCACGGCGGCGGCGATCAGGGTGTCCACCAGCTCGACCCGCTTGGCGCCGATACCGGTGAGCGTCTCGACGGCGGCGCGCTGGGCGAGCGGGTCGGCGTCGTGCTGCACGCAGACGGCCGCGCTCACCAGAGGGCGGCGCCGCCAGGCGCGCCGCAGCTTGTTGCCCAGCAGCAGCCGCAGCATCCGCTGGGCCATCTCGATGTCGACGACGGTGCCGTTGGAGACCGGCCGTACGACGCGGATGTGCTCGGGCGTCCGCCCGGTCATCCGCTCGGCCAGTGCGCCGACCGCGATCAGCCCGCCGGTGTGGGTGTTCACGGCGGCGACGGTCGGCTCGTCGACGATGAGCCCGGTACGCCTGAGGTAGACACGCGTTCTGGCCGCGCCGAGGTCGACGGCGATGGAGCAGCGGCGCAGTGCCTCGAGGCTGATGGTCATGGCAGGTCTCCCCTGTGGGCGGCGTGGCGGGCCGCCGCCCGGCGGCCCTCCGCTCTCATCGTGTGGGGACGATCAGGGCCGCTGCCTGCGGGGCTGAGCCGGTCGGGGGAGCGACTGCCTCCTGGGTCCGGTGCGGTGGATCGTCGCGGGCCCGCGACGCCTGGCACAGCGCGCCGACCGGTTACGGATGGACCGCTGGGGCTGCCCCTGCACCGGATGGATGACGGATGCCGGATGCCGGATGCCCCGGGCGTCAGCCGCCGCTGTCGCAGCCGCGAAGATCCACAGGACCGGACCCGGGCCGCCTACTTCGCGTCCGCGTAGCACTCCACCGCGGCCATGGTGAGGGGAAACCGCACCGGTGTCGGTCCGAAGGCGATCCGCCCGGCCGTCTCGCCCGCCTCGGCGATCGCCTCCCGGACCGCTTCGGCCTCCTCCTGGGGGCAGTGCACGATCACCTCGTCGTGCTGGAAGAAGACGATCTCCGCGCGCAGCCCCGCCCCGCTCAGCGACCGCCGCAGCGCGGCGAGCATCAGCAGGGCCCAGTCGGCGGCGCTGCCCTGCACCACGAAGTTCCGGGTGAACCGGCCCCGCGCGCGGGCGCTCGCGGTGCTGCCGTACGACGGCTCCTCCTGCTCCCGCGGCAGCCCCGCCTCGTCGGCCGGCTCCTCGGCGCCGCCCACGGGCGGGCAGGTGCGGCCGAGCCAGGTGCGCACCAGCCGGCCCTCCTCGCCCGCGCGGGCCGCGTCGTCCACATACGCCACCGCCGCCGGGAAGCGCCGCCGCAGGGCGGCGAGATGCTTCAGGCCGTCGCCGGAGGTCTGGCCGTACACCGCGCCCAGCAGCGCCAGCTTGGCCAGCTCGCGGCGGCCGGAGAAGGCACGGTCGGACAGCGTCGCGTACAGATCCCGGCCGCTGCCCGCGACCTCCATCAGCCCGGGGTCGCGGGAGATCGCGGCGAGCACCCGGGGCTCCATCTGGTCGGCGTCGGCCACCACCAGCCGCCACCCCGGATCGGCCACCACCGCGCGCCGCACCACCTTGGGGATCTGCAGCGCCCCGCCGCCGTTCGTCGTCCAGCGGCCGGAGACGGTGCCGCCGGGCAGGTACTCCGGGCGGAAGCGGCCCTCGCGCACCCAGGACTGGAGCCAGGCCCAGCCATGGGCCGTGTGCAGCCGGTAGAGCTTCTTGTAGCGCAGCAGCGGCTCCACGGCGGGGTGGTCGATCCGCTCGAGCTCCCAGGCGCGGGTCGAGCCGAGCGCGATGCCCGCGCGGGCGAACGCCTTGACGACCTCGGCGGGCAGATCGGGCCGGACCCGGGTGCCGAAGGCACGCGAGACCTCGTCGGCCAGCTCGACCAGGCGCTGCGGCTCCAGACCGCCCGGATAGCGCTCGCCGAGCAGCTCGTCCAGCAGCTCCCGATGGCGCTCCGCGCTCCAGGGCACCCCGGCCCGCCGCATCTCGGCGGCGATCAGCATCCCCGCGGACTCGGCGGTGGTCAGCAGCCGCATCCGGTCCGGGTGCTCGGCCGCCTCCGTACGGACCAGCTGCTCCGCGTACACCGCCAGCAGCGCCTCCAGCGGGTCGGCGCCCGGCGGCAGCGGCGGCGGACCGGGCTCGAACAGCGACGGCTGGCCTCCGGCCGCCCGGGGCGGCGGATCCTCGGGGACGGGCAGCCCGCGCAGCCGGGCCCAGGCGGCGGCGAGCGAACGCGGTGCGCCCGAGCGCCCCTCATGGCCGAGGAGCAGCGCCTCGGCCGCCTCGATGTCATAGGCCCGCTCAACCCGGACCCCGGCGGCCAGCAGCCGCGGATAGACCTCGGCGGTGGACCGCCAGACCCATCGGTCGGCCTCGGGGCGGGAACGCACGGCCTCGGCGATCCCGCCCTGGGCCGCCGTGACCTCCACTACCGGTCCGGCGGCCTTTCCCTGGGGGTCGAGCGGGCAGAGACGAACACCCCCGTCGTCCGTCTCCGCCGCCGCCCACCTCATGCCCGTGAGTCTCGCAGGGGGGTCTGACAACGCCCCGCAACGAGGTCCGCTCAACCCGGAGGAGGACTCGGACGTCATACATGACGACTGCTCTTCTTCACTCCGGGCAGGAGATGCCGGGTGTCGGGTGATCATGCAGATACGCATGGTGCACGTGCATCTGTCTGTGCATCTACCTGTGCATACGCAGATGCATTTGCCCATGCGTTTGCAAAGGAACGCAGCTATGATCCGAGACAGTTGACAGCTGCACGCATGCACGAACAGTGGAGAAGCCCTGTGCGCGACCACCCCTACAACGGCATGGCGGCCGCGGACCTCCAGGGGGTCGTCTGGCAGAAGAGCAGACACAGTAACTCCCAGGGTTCCTGTGTCGAGTTCGCCAAACTGCCCGGTGGGAACGTGGCCGTCCGCAACTCCCGGTTCCCCGACGGACCGGCGCTGATCTACACCCCGGCCGAGGTCGAGGCGATGCTGCTCGGTGCCAAGGACGGCGAGTTCGACCATCTTGCGCGCGATTCTGCCGGTATGGGCTGATCGCCGCGGACGCGCGACACTGGTAGTGGCGAGCGGGGGCACCCGACTGATGTGAGACGGCGATGAGCGGCTCGGTCCGGGTCGGACGCATACTCGGGGTTCCACTGCGGATGCACTGGAGCGTCCCGGTGCTGATCGTCCTGCTCGCTTACGGGCTGGGGCACCAGACGCTGCCCGCGTGGACCCCCGGCCGCACCGACACCGTCTACGCCCTCGCCAGCGTCGTCGGCGCCGTGCTGTTGATGGGCAGCCTGCTGCTCCACGAGGCCGCGCACGCGGTCGCCGCCCGCCGTAAGGGCGTCTCGGTGGAGGACGTGACGCTCTGGGCGCTAGGCGGCATGACCAAGATGGGACGGCCCCGCACCGCCGGGGTCGCGTTCTGGGTGGCCGTCATCGGACCGCTCACCAGCCTGGTCATCGGCGGTGTCGCCCTCGGCGTGGGGATGGGGGTGCATGCGCTCACCGGATGGGGGGTGCCGACCGCCGTCCTGATCTGGCTGGGCTGGGCCAATCTGCTGCTGGGCGTCTTCAATCTGCTGCCGGCCTCGCCGCTGGACGGCGGCCGGGTGGTGCAGGCCGCGATCTGGTGGCGCACCGGGGACCGGGAGCGCGCCGACCGGGCGGCGGGGCGCAGCGGCCAGATCCTCGGTGTGGCGCTCATCGCCCTCGGCTGGATCTCCTTCCTGCGCGGGAACACCGGCGGGCTGTGGCTCTCGCTCATCGGCCTCTTCATGGTGATCATCGCCAACGCGGAGCGGCAGCGGGCCGGCGTCAACACGGCGCTGCGCGGGGTGCGGGTGGCGGACGCGATGTCGGCGCCGGTCGCCGCCGGGGCCGACTGGCTGACCGTGGGACGGTTCATCGACGACGTGGCGGCCCACTCCCGGCATTCGGTGATCCCGGTGCTGGACTTCGAGGGACAGCCCAGCGGGGCCGTCCACCTGCGCGCGCTCGCGGCGGTGCCGACCGAGGCGCGGGAGACCCAGCGGGTGCGCGATGTGGCGACGCCGCTGTCGCGGTGCACCGTGGCCGAGCCTGGTGAGCTGCTGAGCGAGGTGCTGGAGCGGGCGCGTCCGGGTGGCGGCGGTATGCCGGTGCTGGTGGTGGACCACGGGCAGCTGGAGGGGATCATCACGATGCACGATGTGAACCGGCTCTTCCAGTTGCACGGCCTGGGCATCACCACGGCCCCGCCGGAGTCCACCCGCCCATGACCGCTGATACGGAGGGGTGCGTGCGCTCAGGCGTGGGGGAGGCGGCTCACGCCGGAGGGAGATGGAAGACGGCCCAGACGATCTTTCCGTGCGGGGAGCCCGGCAGCGGCTGCCAGCCCCAGCCGTCCGTGAAGGACTCCACGAGATGGAGCCCGCGCCCGGATTCCTCGCCGCAGCCCGCCTCGCCGGCCACCGGGCCCATCTCGCTGGGGTCGCGTACGGCGCATACCAGCCGTGAGGGGCCGCGCATCAGATGGAGCCGCACCGGCCGCTCGGGCTCACCGGCCGTCGCCGCGGTGCCGGGCAGGGCGTGCCGGAGCGCGTTGGTGACCAGTTCGGAGACGACGAGCGCCACTTCGTCGAGGAGTTCGGGGATGTTCCACTGCCGCAGGGTGGAGCCGGTGAACTGCCGGGCCCCCTTGACCGCCTCGAAGCGGGCGGGAAGGGCGCAGGAGACGGATCCGGAGACGGCGGAGGGATCGATCGCGGTAAGCCCTTGCCACAAGGGTTCCAGCAGGGCCGAACCTTCGCTCCCCATGCGAGCACTCCTGCATCCGTGGCCGTGACGAACTCTGGCCAGATTTCGTACCAGCTAGCACGTGCGCACAGCCTATGGTTCCGAATGCGCACGTCAGATGCAAGGGCAAATGCACGTGCACGCACATCGCTTGGTCCGGTCCGATCGGTTTTGGTCGGATATCTGACTCCGTACACTGACGTACAACCTCGGGCTGAGTAACGACATGCCTACAGCGCGGAGCCCGAACAGTGGCAGACTTCACCCTCAGAGGCTGCGGGGGCGCCGTTCGCAAGGATGCTTTCCGTACAGGGAGGATCGCGGAAATGGCCGCAGGCGAGTCGAGTGGATCGGTGGTGCGCCGTATCCTCCTGGGCTCTCAGCTCAGACGGTTGCGCGAGGCCCGTGGCATCACCCGCGAGGCGGCGGGCTATTCGATCCGGGCCTCCGAATCCAAGATCAGCCGCATGGAGTTGGGCCGGGTGAGCTTCAAGGCGCGGGACATCGAGGATCTGCTCACGCTGTACGGAGTCACCGACGACGCGGAGCGCGCGGCACTGCTCGGGCTCGTCCGCGAGGCCAATGTCGCCGGGTGGTGGCACAGTTACGGCGATGTGCTGCCCGGCTGGTTCCAGACCTATGTCGGCCTGGAGGGCGCCGCCTCCCATATCGGCTGCTACGAGGTCCAGTTCGTGCACGGTCTGCTGCAGACCGAGGGCTACGCCCATGCCGTGGTCACCCGCGGCCAGCCCCAGGCGTGCACCGAGGAGGTCGAGCGGCGGGTGGCGCTGCGCCTCGAGCGGCAGAAGCTGCTGGTCTCCGAGCGCGCCCCGGCGGTCCATGTGGTGCTGGACGAGGCCGCGCTGCACCGCCCCTACGGCGGGCGCGGCGTGATGTCCGCCCAGCTGCGCCATCTGATCACGGTCTCCGAGCATCGACAGGTGACGCTCCAGGTGATGCCGTTCGCCTTCGGTGGGCACGCGGGGGAGAGCGGGGCGTTCACCCGGCTGCGCTTCCCGGAGTCCGACCTTCCCGACATCGTCTATCTGGAACAGCTCACCAGCGCGCTCTATCTGGACAAGCGCGATGAGGTCTCCCAGTACGAGCGGGTGTTGGAGCGGCTCAGTGCGGACAGCCTGTCCCCGGAGAAGAGCCGGGATTTGCTCCGAGGGCTCCTTCACGATGCCTGACTCGTCAGTAGGATGACGTTCTGTCAGGAATACCCCCCACACGTGCGCGGCTGTCGGTGCGCGGCACCGCGTCCTGCAGATAGGGATGGCATGTCCTACTTCTCCGAGTTGGCCTTTCAGTTCATCGACGGCGAGTGGCGCGGCGGAAGCGGTTCCTGGGACATCGTCGACTTCAACCCCTACAACGGGGAGAAGCTGGCCTCCATCACTGTGGCGACCGTCGAGGAGGTGGACCTGGCCTACCGGGTGGCCGAGCGGGCGCAGTCGGAGTGGGGCGCCACCAACCCCTACGCCCGGCGGGCGATCTTCGAGCGGGCGCTGCGGATCATCGGGGACCGCGAGAAGGAGCTCACCGAGACGATCATCGCGGAGTGCGGCGGCACCCATGTGAAGGCGGGCTTCGAGCTGCATCTCGCCAAGGAGTTCCTGCGGGAGGCGGTCCATCTGGCGCTGCGGCCCGAGGGCCGCATCCTGCCGTCGCCGGTCGACGGCAAGGAGAACCGCCTCTACCGGCTGCCGGTGGGCGTGGTCGGCGTCATCAGCCCCTTCAACTTCCCCTTCCTGCTGTCGCTGAAGTCGGTCGCCCCCGCGCTGGCGCTCGGCAACGCCGTCGTCCTCAAGCCGCACCAGAACACCCCGGTCTGCGGCGGTGGCCTGGTCGCCAAGATCTTCGAGGAGGCCGGGCTGCCCGCCGGGCTGCTCAATGTCGTGGTCACCGACATAGCGGAGATAGGCGACGCCCTGATCGAGCACCCCATACCGAAGGTGATCTCCTTCACCGGTTCCGACAAGGTCGGCCGGCATGTCGCCACCGTGGCCGCCTCCCACTTCAAGCGCACGGTCCTGGAGCTGGGCGGCAACAGCGCGCTGGTCGTGCTGGACGACGCCGACCTGGACTACGCGGTGGACGCGGCCGTCTTCAGCCGCTTCGTCCACCAGGGGCAGGTCTGCATGGCGGCCAACCGGGTGCTGGTGGACCGGGCGGTGGAGCGGGAGTTCACCGAGAAGTTCGTGGCCAAGGTGGAGACGCTGAAGGTGGGCGACCCGGGAGATCCCACCACCCACATCGGTCCGCTGATCAACGAGGGCCAGGCCGAGGCGATCGCCTCGCTCGTCGAGCAGACGATCGCCGAGGGCGCCACCGCGCTGGTGCGGGGGCGCACCGAGGGCACCCTGATGGGGCCGACCGTGCTCAGCGGGGTCCCGGAGGGCGCGGCGATCCTCGGGCAGGAGATCTTCGGCCCGGTGGTGACGCTGATTTCGTTCGACGGCGACGAGGAGGCCGTCCGGATCGCCAACGACACCGACTATGGGCTCAGCGGCGCCGTGCACACCGGGGACATCGAGCGCGGGGTGCGGTTCGCCCAGCGGATCCACACCGGCATGATCCATGTGAACGACAGCACGGTCCACGACGAGCCGATCGTGCCGTTCGGCGGGGAGAAGCACTCCGGCCTCGGACGGCTCAACGGGGAGTCGATGATCGAGGACTTCACCACCACCAAGTGGATCTCCATCCAGCACGGCCGGAGCCAGTTCCCGTTCTGAGCCGGCACGGAAACGCGCGCCGACACGCGGACAGAAGCTGACCGCAAGCCTTCCTAACGTGGGGTTCATCGAAGGGCGCCGGACCCGGGCGCCCTCCAGATGAGAGGCGGCAGCCATGCCCGTGATCGTGAACCCCGAGGCATGTAACGACGAGCGCGGTGCGCTGCTCGCGTACCTGGACGCGCAGCGCGGCGGCATCCGGCGCTCGGTCCACGGACTGACCGAGGAGCAGGCCCGCAGCACCCCCAGCGCGAGCGCGCTCTCCCTGGCCGGGCTGCTCAAGCACGTGGTCACCGGCGAGCGCGGCTGGCTGCGCGTCCTCCAGGGCAAGGCGCCGGGGAACGCCAAGGACCAGATGGCCGAGTGGGAGCACACCTTCGAGCCCACCGAGGACGAGACGGTGGAGGCGATGCTCGCCCGGTACGAGGAGGTGGCGCGCGAGACCGACGAGGCGGTGCGGGCCCTGCCGTCGCTGGACACGACCTTCGAGGCCCTCCGGCTCCCCTGGGACGAGGGCGGCACCCGCACCTGGCGCTGGGCCATCCTCCATCTGATCGAGGAGATCGCCCGGCACGCCGGTCACGCCGACATCATCCGCGAGACGATCGACGGCAAGGGCGCCTTCGACCTGGTCTTCGAGACCGGGGCGATGCCGGAGCCGGACTGGTCGATCCTGGAGGGGTGATCCGCCGGGCCCGGCGACGGCCTAGCCTGGTCACGGCGGGGCCGGGACCAGGATGGAGAAGAGCGGGCGATGTCAGCGATCCGGTTGCTGGTGCTGGGGGCCGTGCGCCAACACGGGCGGGCGCACGGCTATCAGGTCCGTAACGACCTGGAGTTCTGGGGCGCGCATGAGTGGTCCAACGCCAAACCCGGGTCGATCTACCACGCCCTCAAACAGATGGCCAAACAGGGCCTGATGCGCGCGCACGACGTCGCGCCGAGCACGGTCGGCGGGCCGCCGCGGACCGAGTACGAGCTGACCGAGGCGGGCGAGGAGGAGTACTTCCGGCTGCTGCGGGACGCGTTGCTGCGCCATGACCAGAAGATCGACGAGCTGACGGCCGGGGTGGGTTTCATCGTCGACCTGCCCCGCGCCGAGGCGATCGCCCTGCTGAAGCAGCGGGTGGCGGCGCTGGAGGAGTGGCGGGCCGAGGTGACCCAACACTGGACGCCGCCGGACGGGACCCCCGAGGAGTGGGGTCATATCGGCGAGATCATGAAGTTCTGGGTGCACTCCGCGGACAGCGGCGCCGAGTGGACCCGTGGGCTGATCGAGCGGCTCGAGGGCGGGGCGTATGTGATGGCGGGGGAGGGGGAGCGGTCGGTGGAGGTGCTGCCGGAGGGGGTCCCCAACCCGTACGCCGCGCCCGACGCGGACTGAGGAAGACCATGCCGAGGGAGGGCGGCTGACGGCGGTCGTCGCTATTAATCAAGTTTGACTAGCAGCCGTCGCGGGCAGTACCGTCCGGATCTGCGTAGTCAAACTTGACTACGCGGACCGGAGGAGCACAGAAGGAGAGGGGAAGGCCTTGGCCGACAGCGATCCCGCGATCGTCGTCGAGGGACTACGGAAGACCTACCGGGACAAACAAGCCCTCGCGGGGCTCGATCTGACCGTCCCGCAGGGCACCGTGCACGCCGTGCTCGGCCCCAACGGCGCGGGCAAGACCACCTGCGTACGGATCCTGGCCACCCTGCTGCGCCATGACGGCGGCCGGGCCGAGGTCGCCGGGTACGACGTGCTGCGCGACCCCGACCAGGTCCGCTACCGCATCGGCCTGGTCGGCCAGCACGCCGCGGTGGACGAGGAGCTGAGCGGACGGCAGAACCTGGAGATGTTCGGCCGCCTCTACCACCTGGGCGGTCGGCAGGCGGCCGCCCGCGCGGACGAGCTGCTGGAGCGGTTCGGCCTGGCCGGCACCGGCGCCAAGGCCGTCAGCCAGTACAGCGGCGGCATGCGGCGCAGGCTGGACCTGGCGGCGAGCCTCGTCATGCGGCCGCGGATCCTCTTCCTGGACGAGCCGACCACCGGGCTCGACCCCCGGGGCCGTACGGAGGTGTGGAACGCGGTCCGTTCGCTGGTGGACGGCGGTACGACCGTGCTGCTCACCACCCAGTACCTGGAGGAGGCGGACCAACTCGCCGACCGTATCTGCGTGATCGACGGCGGGCGGGCCATCGCCGACGGAACCGCCGACGAGCTCAAGGCCCGGCTCGGCGGGGACCGTATCGAGGTGGTGCTGCGCGACGCGGGCCAACTGCCCGCCGCCGCCTCGGTCGTGGGCATGGCGACCCGCGCCGGCGAGGTCGAGACCGACCCCGACCGCCGGCGGCTCGGCGCACGGGTCACCGACCGGGTCGCCGCGCTCACCGAGACCGTACGGGCGCTGGCGGCGGCCGGGATCGAGGCGGAGGACATCGTGCTGCGCCGCCCCACCCTCGACGAGGTCTTTCTGCATCTCACCGGGGAACGGGCGGACACGGCGAAGGAGGAGACCCCCGTATGACGACCGCGACCCTCATCGACTCCTGGACCATGACCCGCCGCGGGCTCGCCCACTGGGCCCGGCAGCCCGTCCAGGTGGTCGTCCAGCTGGTCTTCCCGGTGATGATGCTGCTGATGTTCGCCTACTTCCTCGGCGGCGGGATGACCGTCCCGGGCGGCGGCGACTACAAGGACTTCCTGGTGCCGGGCACGCTCGCGCTCACCATGGTGTTCGGCCTCGAAGGGACGATGCTCGCCATCACCCAGGACCTCAACAAGGGCGTCATCGACCGCTTCCGCTCGATGCCGATGGCCCGCTCGGCGGTCCTGGCCGGGCGCAGCGTGCTGGACATGCTCCAGTCGGCGCTCGGTCTGTTCGTCCTGCTCGGGGTCGGTCTGGCGATGGGCTGGCGCTGGCACGGCGGCGTCGGTGACGGGCTTCTCGCCGTCGGGCTGCTGCTGTGGCTGCGGTTCGCGATGCTGTGGCTCGGCATCTTCCTGGGCATGGCCGCAGGCCGCCCGGAGATGGTGCAGGCCGTCCAGATCCTGGTCTGGCCGGTGGGCTTCCTCTCCAATGTCTTCGCCTCGCCCGAGACCATGCCCGGCTGGCTCGGGGCCCTCGCGGTCTGGAACCCGATGTCGGCGACGGCCACGGCGATCCGCGATCTGTTCGGCGGCCCCGGGGGCGGCGGCGAGGGCTGGGCCGCGGACCATGCCCAACTCCTGGCCGTCTGCTGGCCGCTGGCGCTGATCGCGGTTTTCGCGCCGCTCGCCGTGCGGCGTTACGGGCGGCTCAGCCGCTGACGGCGGCGCCGGGCCGGACGTCCGGCGGGTCACCCCCCCACCGGTCGTCGCCGGTTGCGGATACGGTGCATATATGGGGAACGACAGGTCGGGCACGGGGGCGGAGACGGTGAGCGGGCCCGGGTACGCCCTGCTGCTCGCCGCCGGCCCGGCCGGCAAACAGCGACTGATGGACGCGGCCGCCGCGCTGCCTCAGCTCGCCGCCGTACCGCCGGCGGCGCTGCTGGGCACGCCCGGCGGCGCCAGCGTCGTCCAACTCGTGGACCCGGCCGACCCGCAGACCGTGCTGACGCATCTGCGCACCGCCGCCGCGCACCCGGGCCCGGTGCTGGTCCATCTCGCGGGCCAGCTCACCCTCGACGCCAAACAGCGGCTGCCACACCTGGCGTTGGCCCGTACGACGCCGAGGACCGCCCGCTATACGGCGCTGCCCTGGCACTGGCTGGCGGCCGAGCTCGGCCGGCGGCCGCCGGGCAGCACCGTCGTGGTCGCCGATCTGGTGGCCGACGAGACGGCATGGCCGCCGCTGAGGGCCGCCGGGCCGTCCGGACTCGCGGCCGGGCTGACGCTGTACGGCACGGTGGCGCCCGCCCCGCCCAAGCGGGGGATGGCGACGCCGGACTACAGCCGGGCGTTCGCCGGGCTGCTGCGGGGTGCCGCCGAACGCCCGCCGCTCGCGCTGCTGCACCAGCGGGCCGCGCTGGAGGCCGGGTTGGGCAGCGGCCCCGAGCTGCTGCTGGACGGCGCCGGGCCCGATGAGGCGTATCCGGCCCCGGATGCCGCTCCTGGCCCGGAGGCCGCCGGATGGGCCGGGCAGACGGGACCGGCTGGGGTTGCCGGACCGGCTGGGGCAGTCGGGCCGGTGGCGGTCACGCCGCCGCGCATGCCGCCCGGCCCTCCCGAATCGTTCCTCCCCGCCGATCCCCGACCGGCGCCACCATCACTGCGCCCGCCCCAGCCGACGCACGCCCCCCTGCCCCCGCCGCCCAGGCGGGCGCCCGTGGCCGATCCGCTGGCCGCCACGCACGCGGCGATATTCGAGGCGGCCAACTCGGGGCGGCACAGCGAGGCCGCCTCGATGGCGGCCGCCTGGGAGCAGGAGGCCCTCCGGACCGCCGGTCCCCGTTCCGACGAGGCGATCCACTGGCTGGAGGTCCGGGCCGATCTCTCCCGTATCGCCGGGGACCCGGCCCGCGCCTGTGAGCTGTGGCTCGCGGTGGCCGACGCGCGGCTGGGCAACGGGGAGCCGGTCGGCCATCCCGAGGTCGAGGGCGCCGTGGACCGGGCGCACCACCAGTGGCAGTTCGTCCAGGACCGGGCCAGGGCCAGCGCCCTGGCCCCGCTGCTGATGGAGCTGCGGAGCAGGGTGCCCGGCCGCAGGCCCGGCGCGCTGGAGGCGGTCCGGCGCCGGGCCGAGCTGCTCCGGGCCCCGGCCCGCACGCGCTGACCGCCGTCGTTCCCAGGACCGGAGACACCGGGCTCAGTGGTGGAACGCCTGGGCGGTCTTCCCCGTGGGCGCGGGCTGCGACCGCAGGTCCGGCAGCAGCGACCCCAGGTCGTTCAGGAAGAGATCGGCGAGGTCCTCCGAGAAGCCGTTGCGGCACACCACCCGCAGCACGGACAGGTCCTCCCGGTTGCGCGGGAAGGCGTACGCGGGCACCAGCCAGCCGCTTTCGCGCAGCCGCCGCGAGACGTCGTAGACATCGAAGGTGCCCACCCCCTCCGCCGTGGTGAACGCGAACACCGGGAGCTGATCGCCGCGGCTGAGCAGGGTGAAGTCCCCGAAGCCCTCGATCCGTTCGGCGAGCGAGCGCGCCACATCGCGGGCCTGCTGCTGGACGGCGCGGTAGCCCTCCCGGCCCAGCCGTACGAAGGTGTAGTACTGGGCGGCCACCTGGGAGCCGGGGCGGGAGAAGTTGAGCGCGAACGTCGGCATGTCGCCGCCCAGGTAGTCGATGCGGAAGACCAGCTCCTCGGGCAGCGCGTCCGCCGTACGCCACAGCGCCCACCCCACCCCGGGGTAGACCAGGCCGTACTTGTGCCCCGAGGTGTTGATGGAGGCCACCCGCGGCAACTGGAAGTCCCACACCAGGTCCTGGTCGAGAAACGGTGCGACCATCGCGCCCGAGGCGCCGTCCACATGCACCGGGATGTCCAGGCCCGTGCGCTCCTGGAGGTCGTCCAGTGCCCGGCACACCTCGGCGACGGGTTCATAGGAGCCGTCGAAGGTGGACCCCAGGATCGTCACGACCCCGATGGTGTTCTCGTCGCACAGCTCGGCGGCGGCCTGGGGGTCGAGGTGGAACCGGTTGCCCTCCATGGGCACCTGCCGCGCCTCGACCTCCCAGAAGTTGCAGAACTTCTCCCAGCACACCTGGACATTGGTCCCCATGATCAGGTTGGGGCGGGCGGTCGCCGGATAGCTCACCGGGTTCCGCTTGGCCCAGCGCCGCTTGAAGGCCATTCCGGCCAGCATGCACGCCTCGCTCGACCCCGTGGTGGAGCAACCCACGACCGTGTCCGGGTCGGGTGCGTGCCACAGATGGGCGAGCATGGCCACGCACCGCCGCTCCAGTTCGGCGGTGCGCGGGTACTCATCCTTGTCGATCATGTTCTTGTCGCGGCAGTCGGCCATCAGCTTGCCCGCCTGCGGCTCCATCCACGTGGTGACGAAGGTGGCCAGATTCTGGCGGGCGTTGCCGTCCAGCATCAGCTCGTCATGGACGAACTGATACGCGGTCGTGGCCGCCATCGGCCCGTCCGGGAGGCGGCGGCGCGGGGGTTTACCGGTCATGCCGCTGACGGGATTGGCCTCGCCGTAGAGCGGATTGATGGAGAATTCGGGGCGTTCTTCCCTGTCGTGCCGGCCACGAGTGCCTTTATGAAGAGCCATCTTCGTTAAATTAGGGGCATACCGGTCATAAGTCCTGACCCCGCGCCGTGCCCCGCGCCCCGTCCTCGCTACCCCGCGCTGCTGAGCGACAGCTTCGCCGCGAAGCCGAGGAACGCCGTGCCCGCCGCCGCCGAGAGCCCCGCCCTCAGCCGCCGGCGCCGCCGGAGGGTGGCCGCCAGATACGTACCGCTGAAGATCAGCACCGAGAGATAGGTGATGCTGAACAACTGCGCCCAGGCGCCCAGCGCCAGGAAGGACAGCGCGGGATGGGCGTAGTCCGGATCCACGAACTGCACGAAGAAGGAGATGAAGAAGAGGATCGCCTTCGGGTTCAGCAGGCTGATGACCAGCGCCCTGCGGTACGGGCGCTCGCCCTCCGCGGACCCCTTGGCCGCGTCCGCCGACTCCATGGAGGCATGCGCGGACTCCATGGCCCCGCCCGCGCTCCCCGGCCGGCGGCGCCACAGTGCCCGCGCCCCGCGCAGCATGCCCACCGCCAGCCAGGTGAGATAGCCCGCGCCCGCGAACTTGACCACCGCGAAGAGCACCGGGCTGGCGTGCAGCAGCGAGGCCACCCCGCCCGCCGACAGCGCCATCAGCACGGCGTCCCCGCACACCACCCCGGCCGCCGCGCGATAGGCGGTACGGGGGCCGCGGCGGGCCGCGACCGACACCACATACAGCGAATTGGGGCCCGGCAGCAGGATGATCAGCGCCAGACCGGCCAGATAGGTCGAAAGATCGGTTATCCCCAGCACAATCGGCAGGATGACAGCCGCCCGCCGCACCGCCCAGCGAGTTTCGCCATCCGGACTTGCACCTCACGCGACGTAAGGGCGCACCGTGGAACTCGTACCGAACTGAAGGAGAGCGGACCAGGTCATGAGCTATTCCGTGGGACAGGTCGCGGGCTTCGCCGGCGTCACGGTGCGCACGCTGCACCACTACGACGAGATCGGACTGCTGCGCCCCGGCACCCGCAGCACGGCCGGGCACCGGCGTTACGACGACGCCGACCTCGACCGGCTGCAGCGGATCCTGTTCTACCGGGAGCTCGGCTTTCCGCTCGAAGAGGTGGCGGTGCTGCTCGACGACCCGGATATCGATCCGCAGGCCCACCTGCGGCGTCAGCACCGGCTGCTGACGGACCGGATCGAGCGGCTGCGGAAGATGGCCGCCGCCGTCGAACAGGCCATGGAGGCGCGGAAGATGGGCATCAATCTGACCCCCGAGGAGAAGTTCGAGGTCTTCGGGGACTTCGACCCGGACGAGCACCAGGAGGAGGTCGAGCAGCGCTGGGGAACACCGAGGCGTACAGGGAGTCCCAGCGCAGGGCCGCCTCGTACACCAAGGAGGACTGGAAGCGGATCCAGGAGGAGGCGGACGAACTGGGCAACCGCTTCGTCGCGCTGATGCGCGCGGGCACCCCGCCGACGTCCGAGGCGGCGATGGACCTGGCCGAGGAGCACCGGCAGGGGATCAGCCGGAACCACTACGAGTGCGGCCATGAGATGCACGCCTGCCTGGGCCGGATGTACGTCTCCGACCACCGCTTCACGGAGAACATCGACAAGGCCGGGCCGGGGCTGGCCGTCTACCTCCGGGACGCGATCCTCGCCAACGCGGAGCGGCACCACTAGGGCCTAGGGCATCCCTGGAGGGTGGGGCCGAGGGCGGGCGTCCTCGCGGTGGGAACCAAGGGCAGCCACACGGCGTTGATAGCTTTGGGCGGCACACTGCGAAGAACTCTGTCGATGTTCTCCGTGAATCAGTCCGCCCCGACCCTGCGGCCGGGCCTCGCACGAGCCTGCTTCCCTCGACCCAGGAGCCTCCCACCCGTGAACACCCTCGCGCTCGGCCCCCAGTGGCTGGACCCGGACTATCTGATCGAGACGTTCGGTCTGCTCGGTGTCCTGGCCATCGTTTTCGCGGAGTCCGGTCTGCTCATCGGCTTCTTCCTGCCGGGCGACTCGCTGCTCTTCACCACCGGCCTGCTGGTGACCACCGATGTGATCAAGCAGGAGCTGTGGCTGGTGTGCGTGGCCGTCGCGGTCGCCGCGATCGTCGGTGACCAGGTCGGCTATCTCTTCGGCCGGAAGGTGGGGCCGTCGCTGTTCCGGCGCCCCGACTCCAAGCTCTTCAAACAGGAGAACGTGGAGAAGGCGCATGAGTTCTTCGAGAAGCACGGGCCGAAGTCGCTGATCCTGGCCCGCTTCGTGCCCATCGTGCGGACGTTCACGCCGATCATCGCGGGCGTGAGCCGGATGAACTACCGCTCGTTCATCATCTTCAACATCATCGGCGGCGTGCTGTGGGGCACCGGCGTCACCCTGCTGGGTTCGGCGCTCGGGAAGGTCGACTTCGTCCATGAGCACATCGAGCTGATGCTGATCGCGATCGTGCTGCTGTCGATCATCCCGATCGTGATCGAGTTCCTCCGGGCCCGCGGCAAGGCGAAGAAGGAGGCCGCCGCGGAGCCGGACCCGCAGGGCCCGGCCTCGGGTGCTCCGAACCAGGGGCCGCGCGGGCGCCACGCCAAGCGCTGACGCCGAGCGCCGGGGCCGCTGAGCGCCCCGGCGCCGTGGCGTTCCCCGCCACCCCGGCGTCTCCCGTCTCGCCTGCACCTCGTTCACCTGCATTCACGCCCGTCACACACACCCGCCCCCACTCCCCCTCGGCGGTCACCGCCCCGCACAATGGGCTCCGGTGGCCGCCGATGCTGCATCCTTGGCTGCTGGGAACCGTACGGGGAGGCTGGTGAGGAGCGAGGAGACGTGAGGCCGGACCGTCAGCAGGTGCCGCGCGGTGCGAGCACGGTGGACACGGACACGGGGGAGAACCAGAAGCCCCAGTCCGACGAGGCGCACAGCGCCTTCACCCCGCCCCTCGGCATACCCATGCCGCCTCCGCCCGAGGACGAGCACCCGACATCGGAGTTCGCCGTCCCCAACGGGCTGACGGCGGAGACCTCCATCGAACCCGAGGGCTCGGCCTTCGTGCCGCCCCCCGGGGTGAAGACCCCGCAGAACAACCAGACCACGGGCGGCTTCCCCGCCATCACCCCGGCGAACGGCTTCCCCGTCGTCCGGCTGACCAAGGACGCCCCCTGGCAGGACCGGATGCGCACGATGCTGCGCATGCCGATCAGCGAGCGCCCGACGCCCGAGCGCGTCGAGCAGCAGGACGAGACCGGACCGGCCGTGCCGCGTGTGCTCGACCTCACCCTCCGCATCGCCGAGCTGCTGCTCGCGGGCGGCGAGGGGGCCGAGGACGTCGAGGCGGCGATGCTCGGCGTGGCGCACGCGTACGGGCTCGACCGCTGCGAGCCGACCGTCACCTTCACCCTGCTGTCGGTCAGCTACCAGCCCTCGCTGGTGGACGACCCGGTCACCGCCAGCCGGACCGTGCGGCGCCGGGGCACCGACTACACCCGGCTGTCGGCGGTCTTCCGGCTGGTGGACGACATCACCTCGCAGGAGGAGTTCACGCTGGAGGAGGCGTATCGGCGGCTCGCCGAGATACGCCGTAACCGTCACCCGTACCCCGGCTGGGCGCTCACGGTGGCCGGCGGAGGGCTGGCCGGCGCGGCGAGCATGCTGGTCGGCGGTGACTGGCCGGTCTTCTTCGCGGCGGCCATCGGCGCGATGCTCGGTGACCGGCTGGCGTGGCTGGCGTCGGGGCGCGGGCTTCCGGAGTTCTACCAGTTCGTGGCCGCGGCGATGCCGCCGGCCGCGATGGGCGTGGCGCTCAGCCTCATGAACTCCGGGCTTCAGGCGTCCGCAGTGATCACCGGTGGGCTGTTCGCGCTGATCCCGGGGCGAGCGCTGGTCGCGGGCGTCCAGGACGGGCTGACCGGCTACTACATCACCGCGGCGGCCCGCCTGCTGGAGGTCGGCTATCTGATCGTGGGCATCGTGTGCGGGGTGCTCACGGTGCTGTACGGCGGCGTCCAGCTCGACGCCAAGCTGAACCCGGAGGCGGCGCTGCGCCATGTGGAACGGCCGGTGATCCAGATCCTGGCGGCGATGCTGCTCGCGCTGACCTTCTGCATCCTGCTCCAGCAGGAACGTCACACCGTGCTGTTCGCCACGCTCAACGGCGGGGTCGCCTGGGTGGTCTACGCCGCGCTGGCCGATACCGCCGACGTCCCGCCGGTGGCCGCCACGACCGTGGCCGCCGGGCTGGTCGGCCTCTTCGGCCAGTTGCTCTCGCGCTATCGGTACGCCTCGGCGCTGCCGTACGTCACGGCGGCGATCGGGCCGCTGCTGCCCGGTAGCGCGACCTACTTCGGCCTGCTCGCCCTGGCCCAGGGCAACCTGGACCGCGGCATTCCGTTCCTCACCCAGGCGGCGGCACTGGCCCTGGCGATCGCCATAGGGGTGAACCTGGGAGGCGAGGCCGCGCGCCTCTTCCTGAAGACCCCCGGCGCCACCATCGACCCCTCCGGCCGCCGCGCCGCCAAGCGCACGAGGGGCTTCTGACGGGCGCGCCGCCCGGGGCCGTGCTCGCGCCCCGGGCCTCACCCGTCCGGGGCCGCCGTCCCGGGCCCGGAAACGCCGGAGGGCGGGGCACCCCCAGGGTGCCCCGCCCTCTCGCGTGCTCAGGACTCAGTGGCCGCCGGCGGCCTCGAGGCGCTTGATGGACGCCTCCACCTCGGCCTCGGCCTCGGCGCGGCCCACCCAGTTGGCCCCTTCGACCGACTTGCCCGGCTCGAGGTCCTTGTAGACCTCGAAGAAGTGCTGGATTTCCAGGCGATCGAACTCCGAAACGTGGTGAATATCACGCAGGTGCTCCACCCGGGGTCCGAGGCCGGTACGCAAAGCAGCTTGTCATCGCCACCCGCCTCGTCCGTCATCCTGAACATGCCGATGGCACGGCACTTGATCAGGCAGCCGGGGAACGTCGGCTCGTCGAGAATGACCAGTGCGTCCAGCGGGTCGCCGTCCTCGCCGAGGGTGTTCTCGACGAAGCCGTAGTCCGCGGGGTAGCTGGTCGACGTGAAGAGTCGCCGGTCAAGACGGATGCGACCCGTCTCGTGGTCCACCTCGTACTTGTTCCGCGAACCCTTCGGGATCTCGATGGTGACGTCGAACTCCACGGGTGGCTCCTCCATGATCAACACATACGTCTGGTGATTAAGTGTCCCCCACGCAGGTGTGTGGTGGCGAAAGGGGCTGGTCGGTCGTGCCTGAAGCCCGATCGTGGCAGGTCAGGGAGTGGCTGAGTCACCGGCTGAGCCGTGGGCGACGCGAGTTCGACCGCGCGCGCGGTCGTGGGCTGTACGAATGGGACCGCGTGCGCGCCCGTATCCGGCGCGAATGGCGGCGCACACCCCGGGAGCAGCAGCGGACCTGGCAGCTGGTGACGGTCTCCGCCGCGACCGGTCTGGTGGTCGCCGTGGTGTCCGTACTCCTGGCCGGGCCCTGGGACGGCGGACAGCGGACGGCCGAACGCGCCCGCGCCGCCGAGGACCGGGCCCCGGGCGGCGGACGGGACGGCGGTCCGGGGCGGCCCGCGCCCAGCGCCTCGCCCGTCCTGGCCGCGCTCGGCGCGCGCCCCGCGCCCAAGTCGCCGGACAACGGCGGGGACGCCGTGCCGCCGCCCACCGGGGCGGGGCTCGCCGACACGCTCGAACCGCTGCTGGAGGATCCCGCATTGGGCGATGAGCGCTCGGTGGCGGTGATGGACGTGACCACCGGTCAGCAGGTGTTCGGCAGCAAGGCGGGTACGGCCACGATCCCCGCCTCGACGATCAAGCTCGCGACCGGTGCCGCGGCCCTCTCCGCCCTCGGCCCGGACCACCGCATCAGGACCAGCGTCGTGGCGGGCGCGGGCAGAGACGACATCGTGCTGGTCGGCGGCGGCGACCCCACGCTCACCGCGCGGGCCGTCGAGGGGGACGACCACCCCGCCGCACTCCGCCAGTTGGCCGATGACACCGCCCGCGCCCTCAAGAAGCGCGGCGCGGGCCCCTACCGGCTCGGCTACGACACCTCGCTCTACTCCGGGCCGAAGCTCCACCCGATCGGCCCCAACGAGAACCTCTCGCCCGTCGTCCCCCTGATGGCCGATGAGGGCCGTAAGGACGACAGCGACCACGGCCCCGCCCCGCGCGCCGAGGACCCGGCCGCCGACGCGGCCGGCACCTTCGCGTCGATGCTGCGCGACCGCGGCGTCGAGGTGAAGGGCGAGCCCGGCTCGCGCAAGGCCGCCAAGGGCGCCCGTACGGTGGCCTCCGTCCGCTCCCAGCCGCTGTCCTCGCTCGTCGAGCGGATGCTGACCACCAGCGACAACGACATCGGGGAGGCCCTGTCCCGGCAGACCGCCCTCGCGGCCGGCAAGCCCGCCAGCTTCGCGGGCGGGGCGAAGGCCGTGACCCAGCGGCTGCGCAAGCTCGGGCTGCCGCTGGGCGGTGCCCGGATCGCGGACGGCAGCGGGCTCGACCGCGCCGACCATGTGTCCGCCGGGCTGCTCTCCCAGGTGCTGGTGCGGGCCGCCGACCGCGACCACCCCCCATTGCGGTCGCTGCTCACCGGGCTGCCGGTGGCCGGTTTCAGCGGCACCCTGCGCACCCGCTACGCCCAGGACGCGGTCGGCCGGGGCGTGGTCCGCGCCAAGACCGGCACCCTCACCGGGGTCAACAGCCTCGCGGGCTCGGTCGTGGACGCGGACGGCCGGCTGCTGGTCTTCGCGTTCATGACCAACGGCACCACCGACGCCGACGGCGCCCAGCGCGCCCTGGACCGGATGGCCTCGGCCCTCGCCAACTGCGGCTGCCGCTGAGCGCGGGGCCGACCCGGACGCGCGGCGGCCACGTCACGGTGGCCGCCGTAAGGCCACGAGGGTGACCCGGACGCGGGGCGGCTGCCTGTGCGGACCTCGGTGTCCTCCCGGATGGGGCGCGGGCCACGTACCGTGAAGCCATGACGAGCATCGGTGGTGTGGAGATGGTCGACTGGAATCTCGCGGTCGCGACCGCGACCCGGCTGGTGCGCCCCGGGCCCGAGGTGAGTCGCGAGGAGGCGCGTGCCGTCGTCGCGGAGCTGCGGCGGCACGCCAAGTCCTCGGAGGAGCACGTCCGCTCCTTCACCCGGATGGCCGTCTCCGGCGGCCCGGCCTCGGACACCCCCGTCCTCGTCGTGGACCGCGCGGGCTGGATCAAGGCCAATGTGGCGGGCTTCCGGCAGATCCTCAAACCGCTGCTCGGCAAGATGCAGGACCGGCGCGGCGGACTGCCCGGCGGGGCGGTGCTGGGCACGGTCGGCGGCAAGGTGACCGGCGTCGAGCTGGGGATGCTGCTGTCCTTCCTGGCCTCCCGGGTGCTCGGCCAGTACGAGACCTTCGCGCCCGCGACCCGCGAGCTGCCCGGCTCCCCGGGCGGCGGCCGACTGTTGCTGGTGGCACCCAACATCGTCCACGTGGAGCGGGAACTCGACGTGGCCCCGCACGACTTCCGGCTGTGGGTCTCGCTGCACGAGGAGACCCACCGCACCCAGTTCACCGGCGTGCCGTGGCTGCGCGACCACATCGAGTCCGAGATCCAGTCGTTCCTCGGCGAGACCGATGTGGACCCGGCCACCCTGCTGGAGCGGGTCCGCGAGGCCTTCCAGTCGCTGAGCGGCGGCGGCCGCCCCGCTGATGAGCGGGACGAGGCGGACGGCGGTGGCGCGCCGAGCATCATCGAGCTGGTCCAGACCCCGGCCCAGCGGGAGATCCTGGCCCGGCTGACCGCGGTGATGTCGCTGCTGGAGGGTCACGCCGACTACGTCATGGACGGGGTGGGGCCGGAGGTCGTGCCGTCCGTCGCGGAGATCCGGGAGAAGTTCCAGAAGCGCCGGGCCAGCGGCGCGGGCCGGCTCGACCAGGCGCTGCGCAAGCTGCTGGGGCTCGACGCCAAGCTGCGGCAGTACCGTGACGGTGAGCGATTCGTCCGGGCCGTGGTGAACGAGGTCGGCATGGACGGCTTCAACCGTGTCTGGACCTCGCCCAACACCCTTCCGACCAAGGCGGAGATCAGCAAACCCGCCGAGTGGGTCGCGCGGGTGCACCGTAAGGCGGAGTCCTAGAACCGGCACACTCCCGGCACACGCGGAAACGGACGAACGCCCCCTTTAATCACTCGTCCGAGGGACCGTTGGCGACGGGTAGGCGTGCGATGCTCGGGGAACAGCTCGCTTCTGTCACCATCGACATACGCAGCGTGACGAAACGCCGCGTAACTCCTCGCACCCCCGAGGCACCCCCTCGAATGACAGATGGGAAACGGACATGGGTCCCCATCCAGCGGTCGCCGCGATACGCCTCGCGGTCCGCCGCGTCCTCCACGACGTCCTCGTCACCCACTCGGCCTCGTCCTCCTGCTCGCCCTCCGCCGCCTCTCCCCCTCGACGCGTTCGGCCCCCGCCCCCCGCGGTTCCGCCCCGCGCGACGACGCTCCCCTCGTGCTCGCCGCCTGCTCCGGTGGCGCCGACTCCATGGCGCTCGCCTCCGCCCTCGCCTTCGAGGCCCCGCGGGCCGGCCTGCGCGCCGGCGGGGTCACCGTCGACCACGGCCTGCAGCAGGGCTCCGACGCCCGCGCCGCCGAGGTCGCCGACCGGATGCGGGCGCTGGGCCTGGCGCCGGTCGAGGCGATCGCCGTGTCCGTCGGCCGCGGCGGCGGCCCCGAGGCCGCCGCCCGGGACGCCCGCTACGCCGCGCTGGACGCCGCCGCCGAGCGCCACGGCGCCGCCGCCGTGCTGCTCGGCCACACCCGTGACGACCAGGCCGAGACGGTTCTGCTGGGCCTCGCCCGCGGCTCCGGCACCCGCTCGCTGTCCGGCATGGCCTGGGTCTCCGGGGCCGACGGCCGCTACCGCCGCCCGTTCCTCCAGCTGGACCGGCACACGGTCCGCGAGGCGTGCCTGGCCCAGTCGCTGCCCGTCTGGGACGACCCGCACAACGTGGACCCGTCCTACACCCGCTCCCGGGTCCGCCACGAGGCGCTGCCCATCCTGGAGAAGGCGCTGGGCAAGGGCGTCGTCGAGGCGCTCGCCCGCACCGCTCAGCTCTCCCGCGACGACGCCGACGCCCTCGACGCCTGGGCCGCCCGCGCCGAGGCCGATGTGATGACCACCGCACCGGCGGCGGCCGGTGGTGTGCAGGCCGTGCATCTCGACACCGTCGGCCTGCACGGACTGCCCACCGCCGTCCGCCGCCGGGTACTGCGCCGCGCCGCCATCGCCGCGGGCGCGCCGGCCGGTTCGCTCTTCGCCCGCCACATCGAAGAGGTGGACCGGCTGATCACCGGCTGGCGGGGGCAGCGGGCCATCAACCTCCCCGGCCGCGTCGAGGTCCGCCGTGAGGGTGGCAGACTGGTCATCCGGCAGGGCTGATCCGCCCGAGCCAGATGAGCCGGTACGTCGAACGAAAGTGGCGCGGGTGGACGACAAGGACATGGGCACCGACCTGAAGTCGGTCCTCATCACCGAGGAAGAGATCAACGCGAAGCTGGCGGAGCTGGCGGCCACCATCGACGCGGAGTACGCGGGCAAAGATCTGCTGATCGTCGGCGTGCTCAAGGGCGCGGTCATGGTGATGGCGGATCTGGCACGTGCCCTGTCCACGCCCGTCACCATGGACTGGATGGCCGTGTCGTCCTACGGCGCGGGCACCCAGTCCTCCGGGGTGGTGCGTATCCTGAAGGACTTGGATACCGACATCAAGGGCAAACACGTCCTGATCGTCGAAGACATCATCGACTCCGGACTGACGCTGTCGTGGCTGCTGTCGAACCTGGGCTCGCGTGAGCCGGCCTCGCTGAACGTCTGCACCCTGCTGCGCAAGCCGGAGGCGGCCAAGGTCGCCATCAAGGTGAAGTGGGTCGGCTTCGACATCCCCAACGAGTTCGTCGTCGGCTACGGCCTGGACTACGCCGAGAAGTACCGGAACCTGCGGTTCGTCGGCACCCTGGCCCCCCACGTCTACGGCGGCTGACGGCGCCGCGGACCCCTGGGAACCTGGCGGGGTTTTCCGCCGTTGGAGCAGGGGAAGGCGGTTTTGTTAACAGTCCACGGCGGCGTCGGGTGACAATGCTGGGGTACCGTCCGAAGGTCAGTCTTTTTTGAGACTGAGGATTACACAGCTCATACACCGCAAATACACCGCAATACACCGCACGCACAGGTGGCCCCTCCAGGGCTGCTGTGCCTCACTGTGGCAGGAGGGACGGGGCGGCTTCGCCCCGTATGGATGGACGTGAAGCGCTACTTCCGTGGGCCGGTCATGTGGATCGTGCTGGCCGTCCTCGCCGTGGTCGTGTTGATGCAGGTCGTCGGCTCGTCCGGCGGCTACAAGTCGGTGGACACCAGTCAGGTCGTCAAGGCGATCAACCAGAACCAGGTCCAGTCCGCCGAACTGACGACCGGCGACGAGCACAAGGTAAAGATCAAGCTCAAGGACAACGTCGCCAAGATCTCGGGCAGCGACAAGCTCCAGGCCACCTACATCGGTGACCAGGGCGTCGATCTCGCCAAGACTCTGCAGGCCAATGCCCAGAAGCCCAATGGGATCCCCGACGGGTACAACGTCTCGACGTCGAAGCAGAACCCCTTCGTCGGGATTCTGCTCTCGCTGCTCCCGTTCGTGCTGATCGTCGTGGTCTTCCTGTTCCTGATGAATCAGATGCAGGGCGGCGGCTCCCGGGTGATGAACTTCGGCAAGTCGAAGGCCAAGCTGATCACCAAGGACACGCCGAAGACGACGTTCACCGATGTGGCGGGCGCCGACGAGGCGGTCGAGGAGCTCCAGGAGATCAAGGAGTTCCTGCAGGAGCCGGCGAAGTTCCAGGCCGTGGGCGCCAAGATCCCCAAGGGTGTGCTGCTCTACGGCCCGCCCGGTACGGGTAAGACGCTGCTCGCGCGCGCCGTCGCGGGCGAGGCGGGTGTCCCCTTCTACTCGATCTCCGGCTCCGACTTCGTCGAGATGTTCGTGGGTGTGGGTGCCTCCCGTGTCCGCGACCTGTTCGAGCAGGCCAAGACCAACGCCCCGGCCATCGTCTTCGTCGACGAGATCGACGCCGTCGGCCGGCACCGCGGTGCGGGCATGGGCGGCGGCCATGACGAGCGCGAGCAGACGCTGAACCAGCTGCTCGTCGAGATGGACGGCTTCGATGTGAAGGGCGGGGTCATCCTGATCGCCGCCACCAACCGGCCCGACATCCTCGACCCGGCGCTGCTGCGCCCGGGCCGCTTCGACCGGCAGATCGCCGTCGACCGCCCGGACATGCAGGGCCGACTGGAGATCCTCAAGGTCCACCAGAAGGGCAAGCCGGTCGCCCCGGACGTCGACCTGTCGGCCGTCGCCCGTCGCACCCCCGGTTTCACCGGTGCCGATCTGTCGAACGTGCTGAACGAGGCCGCCCTGCTGACGGCCCGCAGCGACGGGAAGCTGATCGACAACCACTTCCTGGACGAGGCGATCGACCGTGTCGTGGCCGGTCCGCAGAAGCGGACCCGGATCATGAGCGACAAGGAGAAGAAGATCACCGCGTACCACGAGGGCGGCCACGCCCTGGTCGCGGCGGCTTCTCCGAACAGCGACCCGGTGCACAAGGTCACGATCCTCTCCAGAGGCCGGGCCCTGGGCTACACCATGGTCCTGCCGGACGAGGACAAGTACTCGACCACGCGCAACGAGATGCTGGACCAGCTCGCCTACATGATGGGCGGCCGGGCGGCCGAGGAACTGGTCTTCCACGACCCGACCACGGGCGCGTCCAACGACATCGAGAAGGCGACCACCACCGCCCGCGCGATGGTCACGCAGTACGGCATGACCGAGCGGCTCGGCGCGATCAAGTTCGGCTCGGACAACTCCGAGCCCTTCCTCGGCCGTGAGATGGCTCACCAGCGCGACTACTCGGAAGAGGTCGCCGCGCTGGTGGACGAGGAGGTCAAGAAGCTCATCGAGGCCGCGCACAACGAGGCCTGGGAAATTCTCGTCGAGAACCGGGACGTCCTGGACAACCTGGTGCTGGCGCTGCTGGAGAAGGAGACGCTGAACAAGGAGCAGATCGCCGAGATCTTCGCCCCGATCGTGAAGCGTCCGGCCCGCCCGGCGTGGACCGGCTCCTCGCGGCGTACGCCCTCGACCCGCCCGCCGGTGCTCTCCCCCAGGGAGCTCGCCCCGGCGAACGGTGCCCAACCCACCTCGGCGGCTTCGCTGACCAAGAGCACCACCCCGGAGGACGCCGCCGAGCGCCCTGAGGAGTCGGGCTCCGGTTCGGAGAGCTGACCCCCACCACCGGGGGCGGTGTCCGTCCCCGGTGGCCCCGGAATGAATGCCGCGTCCACCAGGTTCTAGCCTGGTGAACGCGGCATTTACGCGTTCGTTGTGTGTATGTGAGGAACGAGGCAGCTCCATGACCGACCCGGTGATGCTGGACGGCGAGAGCCCCATTGGCGTGTTCGACGAGAAGCGCGCCGAGAACGCGATCCGCGAGCTGCTGATCGCCGTTGGCGAGGACCCCGACCGGGAGGGGCTGCGCGAGACGCCGGGCCGGGTGGCCCGGGCGTACAAGGAGATCTTCGCGGGGCTGCGCCAGGAGCCCGAGGACGTCCTGACCACCACCTTCGACCTGGGCCATGACGAGATGGTGCTGGTCAAGGACATCGAGGTGATGTCGTCCTGCGAGCACCACCTGGTGCCCTTCGTGGGCGTGGCCCATGTGGGCTATATCCCGTCCCACGACGGCAAGATCACCGGGCTGTCCAAGCTGGCCCGGCTGGTCGATGTCTTCGCCCGCCGCCCCCAGGTCCAGGAGCGGCTGACCACCCAGATCGCCGAATCCCTGATGCGGATACTGGAGCCGCGCGGGGTCATCGTGGTGGTCGAGTGCGAGCACATGTGCATGACCATGCGCGGGGTGCGCAAGCCCGGCGCCAAGACGCTCACCTCGGCCGTCCGCGGCCAGCTGCGCGACTCGGCGACCCGGGCCGAGGCGATGAGCCTCATCATGGCCCGCTGAGCGGCTCCGGGCGCCTCAGGCCGGGCAGGAGCCGCGCCCCGGCTTGACGGGCCCGTACGGGTCGGCTGGTGGCCTTTGGGCCTGTGCCGCGTATCAGGCGCGGGCCGCTGCGCTCGGACCGTTGCCGTCGTTGTCGTCGTCCTCCGGGAGCTTGAGGACCCGCTCCAGGAAGAACGCGGCCGCCACCACCCCCGCGGCCGCCAGCACCGACGCCCCGGCGTAGATCGCCTGATCCCGGCGAGCGGGCACATCGAGCTGCTCCATGGCCAGGAAGGCGCCCGCCCCGCCGTACATCCCCGCGATCAGCGCCGACACCAGCGCGCTGGCCTGCCCGAAGACCACCGCACGGGCGGCCACCATCGGGTCCACGCCCTTGGCGTCCGGCTGCCGCTCCCGCTGGGCGCGCAGCCGGGACCGCAGCGACAGCGCGGTGGCGGCCAGCACGACCGCGATCACCGCCAGCACGATCGGCGCCGCCACCGGGACGCTCGGCAGCGACCCGAACGTGTCCCACAGCCGGGCGCCCGCCCACGACACCACACCGGCCACGGCGAACAGTCCGACCAGCACCCCGATCCGAAGTTGCTTCACCGAGCGGTCGCCCCTCAATTCAGTACGTGCCAACGTGTCCGGAATCTATCCGGATCAACGTCTACTCGGGCAGTCGCAGTTCCAGATCGGTGCGGACCCGGACACCTTCCTGGCCCATCGCGGCCAGCAGCCCCGCGACCGCCCCGCGCCCGGGGACCTCGGCCTGCGGATCCACGTCGTTCCACGGCACCAGCACGAAGGCGCGCTCATGGGCGCGCGGATGCGGCAGGGTGAGCTGGGGGTCGTCGGACACCACGTCCTGATACGCCACGATGTCCACGTCGATGGTGCGCGGGCCCCAGCGCTCGTCCCGCACCCGCTCGAACGCCTCCTCGATCGCGTGGCCGCGCTCCAGCAGCGAGGACGGCGGCAGCGTCGTCTTGATCAGCACCACCGCGTTGAAGTACGTGGCCTGGGTGCCGGGCTCCACGCCCCACGGGTCCGTCTCGTACACCGGCGATACGGCCTTGACCCGCAGGCCCGGGGTGTCCTCCAGCGCGTCGATGGCGCCCTGGAGGGTCTCCAGGCGGTTGCCCAGATTGCTGCCGAGCGAGATCACCGCTCGTTTGGGGTTGCTCAACGTCACATCGGCGGCGTCCACCTGCTCCACCACGGAGATGGGAACGGGCTGCACGGTCGGGTCGCTGCTGCTCATACTCGGCTCCGGGTGATGGTGATGGTCACGTCGTCGAAGGGCACGGTGATCGGGGCCTGGGGCTTGTGCACCACGACCTCGACCTCCCGCACCACGTCGTGCTTGAGGCACCGGTCCGCGATCCGTTCGGCCAGCGTCTCGATCAGATCGACCGGCTCACCCCGCACCACGGCCACGACCTCTTCCGCCACCACGCCGTAGTGCACGGTCTTGCCGAGGTCGTCGTCGGCCGCGGCGGGCCGAGTGTCCAGGCCGAGCACGAGGTCCACGACGAAGTCCTGGCCCTCCTCGCGCTCATGGGGTAGCACGCCGTGGTGCCCGCGAGCCTTCAGGCCGCGCAGCGCGACACGATCCACCTGAATCACTCCTGCTGGTCGTCGGTACGCGGGCACGCCCTCCTGGCCGGAGCGCACCACCCGTCCCCTGCCGTCTGCGGGGGTACCTGCCTCGCAATCTACCTGCGGGCCCCGGCGGCATTCGCCCATGGGGTGGGCGGTGCCGGCTGCCGACGCTCCGCGCCACAGCCTTCTACCCCCACCTCGCGGGGCTCGAACGGGGTCGGGTCAGCCCGGCAACAACCCGTCGTCGGCGGGGCCTTCGGGACCGCCCGGCTCCTCGTCGTCACTCTCCGCGAGCACCGGGGAGCCGTGGTGCGACCAGACCTTCCAGCCGTCCTCCGTGCGGCGGAACACATTCGTGGCCACGACGAGCTGGCCGACCAGCGGGCCGAGCTGGCCCTCCTCCTCCGCGGGGGCGCCGCTGAGAATGTTCTCCGTGCAGGTCACCAGGGCGGTGTCGGCCATCACCGACACCTCGACATCCGTCAGGAAGAACTGGATGTAGTCCGTGTTGGCCATGATCAGCGCATAGGAGCGGAGCACCTCGCCCCGGCCGCGCAGCACCGGCCAGCCCGGGTGGACACAGGACACCTCGGTGTCGGGGAGTCCAGCCACAGCCGCTGCAGCGTGGTGTGGTCGCCCTGCTCCATGGCGTCGTACAGCGCGGTGTTCACCTGCGCCACACGTTCGTTGTCCGTAAGGGAAGTCACAGCGCTCCCGCCGTGTATTCGGCCGCTTCGATGGCCCGCGCCACGCGCACCGCGTCCGCGCTGGCCCGTACCTCGTGTACCCGGACGGCCCAGGCGCCTTCGCGCGCCGCGAGCGCGGTGACCGCCGCCGTGGCGGCGTCCCGCTCCCTGGCGGGCGGCGGGCTGCCCCCGTCACTGGCCAGGACGCGCCCCAGGAACCGCTTGCGGGAGGCCGCCACCAGCAGCGGCCGGCCCAGCTCCCGCAGCGCGGACAGATGGGCGACCAGTGTCAGGTCGTGCCCGGCGTCCTTGGCGAAGCCCAGGCCCGGGTCGATCACGAGCCGCTCCGGGTCGATACCGCCCGCGACGGCCTGCTCCAGGCTGCCGCGCAGCTCGGCGACGACCTCGCCGACCACGTCCGCGTAGACCGCTCGGTTGTTCATGTCGATCGACTGGCCGCGCCAGTGCATCACCACGAACGGCACCCCCGCCGCGGCCACCATGGGCACCATCGCGGGGTCGGCGCCGCCGCCGCTGACGTCGTTGACCAGCCGGGCCCCGGCGGCCACGGCCCGCTCGGCCACCGCGGCCCGCATGGTGTCCACGCTGATCACGGCACCGGCCGCGGCCAGCTCCCGGACGACGGGGATCACCCGGCGCAGCTCCTCGGCCTCGTCGACGCGCGCCGCGCCGGGCCGGGTCGACTCACCGCCGACGTCCACCAGGTCGGCCCCGGCGGCGACCAGATCGAGACCGTGCTTGACGGCCAGTTCGGTGTCGAACCACCGGCCGCCGTCGGAGAAGGAGTCCGGTGTGACGTTCACCACGCCCATCACCGCGCACCGGTCCCACTCCGGCAGTCCGGCCACCCGGCCCCGCCCATGCAACGTGCTCATGTGCCCAGCCTAGGCGTAGGGGGTGTCTTCTGGATCAGGCCGCCTGCTGCAGCCCCCGCCCGTCGGCCAGCTGCCGATGGGCGCAGGGCCGGGGCTCGGGGCGCGGTCCGCGGCGCAGCAGCCGGGGCAGGGCCAGCGAGACGAAGCCCTCGGCCTGCATCGCGGCCAGGCCGATCCGGGGCAGGTCACGGGTGTTGCGGAAGACCACGAAGCGCGGCTCCCAGCGCGGCTGGAACTTGGCGTTGAACTTGTACAGCGACTCGATCTGGAACCAGCGGGAGAGGAACACCAGCAGCGCCCGCCAGCCGCGCAGCACCGGGCCCGCGCCCAGCTTCTCGCCGCGCGCCAGCGCCGAGCGGAACATCGCGAAGTTCAGCGACACCCGCTCCACGCCCAGCTCGGGGGCGGCCTGCAGTGAGGCCACGATCAGCAGCTCGTTCATGCCCGGGTCGGCGCTGCGGTCGCGCCGCATCAGCTCCAGCGACATCCCGTCCCGGCCCCACGGCACGAAGTGCAGCACGGCCTTGAGGTCCCCGTACGGGCCCTCCGCGCCCTCGTCGGCGGCCTTGTGGGCGGTGGCGATGACCGCGTCCCCGTCCGCCGGGTCGCCGATCCGGCCCAGCGCCATCGAGAAGCCGCGCTCGGTGTCGGTGCCCCGCCAGTCGGCGGCGGCGCGCCGGATGGCCTCCAGCTCCTCGGGGCCCAGGTCGGCGGCGCGCCGCACCCGGGTCTGGTAGCCGGCCCGCTCGATCCGCTTGACCATCTGGCGTACGTTGCGCATGGCGCGCCCGGACAGGGTGAAGTCCGCCACATCGACGATGGCCTCGTCGCCGAGTTCGAGCGCGTCCAGGCCGGTCTCCCGGGTCCACACCTCGCCGCCGGTCTCGCTGCAGCCCATCACCGCCGGGGTCCAGGAGTGGGCGCGTGCCTCCTCCATGAAGCAGGCGATCGCGCCGGGCCATGCCTCCACATCGCCGACCGGGTCGCCGCTGGCGAGCATCACCCCGGAGACCACGCGGTAGCAGACCGCGGCCTTGCCGCTGGGGGAGAAGACCACGGCCTTGTCGCGGCGGAGCGCGAAGTGGCCGAGCGAGTCGCGGCGCCCGTGGGTGGTGAGCAGCTCCCGCAGCCGCTCCTCGTCCCCGGGGGTGAGGCGGGCGGCGGGGTGCTCGGGGCGGAAGGCGAGGTAGGCGGTGGTGGCGACGGTCAGCAGGCCGAGCGCGCCGAGCGAGTAGCCGACGGTGTAGTCCGCGCCGTGGCGGTAGTCGACCGGCCCCTCGAAGCCGAACAGGCCCCACAGGACGTGTTCCAGCTGCGCGCCGAGCGACGGGCTTCCTTCGATGGCGTCCGGATGCGAACGGACGATCAGCAGTCCCACGGTGACGCTGACCGCGCCCATGACGACGAAGTTGGCCAGCGCCATCCAGCGGCTGCGCGGATCGGGCAGCGCCGCGAACTCGGCGCGGTAGCGGATCAGCACGCCCATCAGGACGAGGGAGAGGACCATGCCGATGACCGAGTGCCGGTAGAGCAACTGGGCGGCCGCGCCGACGGGCAGCAGCGCCACGGCGGCGACCCAGGCCCGCCGCTTACGCCGTTTGAGGCCGTGGGCGAGCATCAGCAGCAGCAGACCGACCACGATCGAGGCGGCGGCGGCCAGGGAGCTCACGGCGCCCGGCAGCAGCTCGGCCAGCGCGTGCACCCTGCTGTGGCGCAGCCGGGGGAAGACGATGTCCATCAGCCCGATGAGCGTGCAGGCGGTGCCGACGACCGTGGGCATCGCCTCCGGCCTGGGGCCGCGCAGCAGGCGCCGTATCCGGTGGGGAACCTCTCCGGACGTTTCGGCATCTTGACTGTCAGGCATCTGTATTCCCGTCGCTTCGGTCAAGAGGATCTTTGGTTCTGTTGCGTGGCATCCGCACGATTTGCGCCCTGATAGACGCCAATTGAGGTAGCGGGGTTCCAACCGCGGCACGGGGGAGCCGGCCGCCCGGCAGAAAGATAGTGATGGGTCTCACGAGCAACAACCTCGTGATCGCGGCGGTCGTCGCGGCGTTGCTGCTGTTCGCGGCCACGATATGGCTGTGGCCCCGGTTGTCCGGGCGCGGAGTGGCTCCCGTGCTCGGCCGGGTCGGCATGCTACTGGGGACGCAGCTGACCGTGTTCGCGGCGTTCGGATTGTTCGCCAATCAGTCGTTCGGCTTCTACGGTTCCTGGTCCGACCTCTTCGGTACGCAGGACGAGCCGGGTGTCGTGGTGGACCACGACACCCCCGGTACCCGGGTGCGGGTCACCGAGACCCGCCATCTGGCCGTGGACGGCGGCTCATCGCCCAAGGTCGCCGGGCGTGTCGAGAAGGTGAACATTCAGGGGCCGGTCTCCGGGATCGCGAGCCCCGCGTACATCTATCTGCCACCTGAGTACTTCCGGCCCGAGTACGCCCGGCGGACCTTTCCCGCCGCGCTGGTGCTGACCGGCTACCCGGGCACCACCGAAGCCCTCATCAATGGCCTGAAATACCCCCAGAATTCGCATAAGTTGGTCAAAGCGGGGAAGATGCAGCCCCTCGTCCTGGTGATGATGCGGCCGACGGTCGCGCCGCCGCGCGACACCGAGTGCGTGGACGTGCCGGATGGGCCGCGGACCGAGACGTTCTTCACCAAGGACCTGCCGAAGGCGGTGGCCGACCACTACCGCGTGGGTCAGCGGGCCCGTAACTGGGGCGTCATCGGGAGTTCCACCGGCGGCTACTGCGCCCTGAAGATGGCGATGCGCCACCCCGACGCGTTCTCCGCGGCGGCCGGGCTCTCCCCGTCGTACAAGGCCCCGATCGACGCGACCACGGGCGATCTCTTCGGCGGCAGCAAGCGGCTGGAGCGGGAGAACGACCTGATGTGGCGGCTGTCCCACAAGCCGGCGCCGCCGGTGTCGCTGCTGGTCTCCAGCAGCGAGCACGGTGAGCAGAACTACCGGGAGACCGTGCGCTTCGTGAACAAGGTGAAGCGGCTGAACCGGCGCGGGGAGCCGACCCGGATCTCGTCGATCATCCTGGGCACCGGCGGCCACAACTTCAACACCTGGAAGCGGGAGGTCCCCGCCGCGCTGGAGTGGCTCGGCGGCCGCCTCAGCGACCGCTGAGCGTCTCCGGGGCTCCCCCGGCGCCCCCGAAGGCCTCTTGAAGGCGTCGGGGGAGTCCGGGTCCGGGGAAGACGGGGGAAGCCCGGGGAGTCCTATACGTCGGCGACGGTCTGCAGTTGGACGTCCCCGCGGGCAATGCCGCCGGCGTCGGCGTCGATCGAGCGCCGGAGGGCCTCATGGAGCCGGGCCGGGGTGAGGACGCCGAGGAAGCGGTCATCGTCCAGGACCGCGATCCAGCCCGCGTCATGCTGCAGCATCGTGCTGAACGCCTGCTTGAGCGGCGCCCCGACCGGCAGCCACGCCTCCATCCGGCGCGCCTGGTCCCGTACGGTCCCCTTCGGGCCGTCGACCGCGTCCGCCGGGATCCAGCCGTGCAGCCGCTCGGCGTCGTCCAGGACGACGGCCCAGCGCGCCCCCTCCGAGGCCAGCCGGGCGGCCGCCTTGGGGAGCGGGTCGTTCAGGTGGACGACGGGCGGCTGCTCCAGGTCGCCCGGCTCGATGGGGGTGACCGACAGCCGCTTCAGCCCGCGGTCCGCGCCGACGAAGTCGGCCACATACGGGGTGGCGGGCGCGCCCAGCACCGTGGCCGGGGTGTCGAACTGCTCGATCCGCCCCGAGCCGTAGACCGCGATGCGGTCTCCGAGCCGGACCGCTTCCTCTATGTCATGGGTGACGAAGAGCACGGTCTTGCGCACCTGTGACTGAAGTCGCAGGAATTCGGTCTGCAGATGTTCGCGTACGACCGGGTCGACCGCGCCGAACGGCTCGTCCATCAGCAGCACCGGCGGATCGGCGGCCAGCGCGCGGGCCACGCCGACGCGTTGCCGCTGGCCGCCGGAGAGCTGGTCGGGGTAGCGGTCGCCGTAGACGGACGGGTCGAGGCCGACCAGGTCGAGCAGCTCGGCGGCGCGCTCCCGCCCCTTCTTCCGCTGCCAGCCCAGGAGATGCGGCACGGTGGAGGTGTTCTCGAGCACGGTCTTGTGCGGGAACAGCCCGACCTGCTGGATGACATAGCCGATACGGCGGCGCAGGGCGACCGGATCGGCCTCGGCGATGTCCTCGCCGTCCACCAGAATCCGCCCCGATGTCGGCTCGATGAGCCGGTTCACCATCTTCATCGTCGTCGTCTTGCCGCAGCCCGAGGGACCGACCAGGGTGACCAGCTCACCCTCCGCCACCTCGAAGGAGAGGTCGTCCACGGCCGTCGTGCCATCGGCGTAGCGCTTGGTGACATGCTCGAAACGGATCATGGCTCCTCATTGTTGCCGCATTCGTGGCAGACATTGTTGCTGTTGTGTGGCGATCGGACGAGATTGTCATCTCCCGGGGTTAGGGTCACCAGGAATTGTGAAGAGCAACGGGCCGCGACCCGACGGGGGAGGTGAGCGTATGGCCGACGGAAACTGCCTGATCAGTAACGAGTGGATATGCGGTGAGTATGTACGCACACGTGGTCAGGAGCTGACGGACGCGACGCTCGAGCATGTGTGGATCACGCTCGCGTCGGTCGCGATCGGTCTGTTGGTCGCCTTTCCGCTGGCGCTGCTGGCCCGCCGATGGCGGGCCGTGTCAGGGCCGGTGCTGGGGCTGACCACGGTCCTCTATACGGTGCCGTCGCTGGCGATGTTCTCGCTGCTGCTGCCCGTGTTCGGGGTCTCGGTCGCGGTGGTGATCACCGGTCTGGTGCTCTATTCGCTCACGATCCTGGTGCGCAACATCATGGCCGGTCTCGCCTCGGTGCCCGAAGAGGCGCGGGAGGCGGCCCGGGGCATGGGGTACGGCCCGCTGCGGCTGCTCTTCGGCGTGGAGCTGCCCCTCGCGCTGCCCGCGCTGATGGCCGGGCTGCGGATCACCACCGTCTCCACGGTCTCGCTCACCACCGTGGGCGCGATCATCGGATACGGCGGCCTCGGCAACCTCATCTACGAAGGCATGCGCAGCTTCTTCAAGGCCGAAGTGCTCACCGCCTCGGTGCTGTGCGTGGCGCTGGCGGTCGTGGCGGATCTGCTGCTGCTCGCCCTCCAGCGGCTGCTGACGCCGTGGGCGCGCAAGAGTCGGAAGGGCACCACCTGATGGACGTCGTCGCCAAGGCGTGGACCTGGCTGGCCACCGGTTCGCACTGGGCGGGCCCCGACGGGGTGTGGCACCGGCTCGGCCAGCATCTGTTCCTGACCTTCGCCTGCCTGGCCATCGCCTGCGCGGTGGCGCTGCCGATCGCCGTGGCCCTCGGCCACATCGGCAAGGGCGGCGCGCTCGCGGTCAACATCTCCAACGCGGGGCGCGCCGTGCCCACCTTCGCGGTGCTGGTGCTGTTGCTGCTCAGCCCGCTGGGGACGCACGGCGAATGGCCCACGATCATCGCGCTGGTGCTGTTCGCCATCCCGCCGCTGCTCACCAACGCCTACGTCGGGGTGAACGAGGCGGACCAGGAGGTCGTGGAGGCGGCCCGCGGGATGGGGATGACGGGTGGCCAGCTGATCCGCAGGGTCGAGCTGCCGCTGGCGTTCCCGCTCATCATGACGGGCGTACGGACGGCGGCGGTGCAGGTCGTGGCCACCGCGACGCTGGCCGCGCTGCCCGGCGGCGGCGGTCTCGGCCGGATCATCACGGCGGGTTTCCGGCTCACCGACACCCCGCAGGTGGTGGCCGGGGCGGTGCTGGTCGCGGCCCTCGCGCTGGTGGTCGAGGGCGTCTTCGTGGTGCTGGGGCTGCTGCTCGACCCGATGCGGCGCAGGACGGGTCGGCGGCTCGCCGCGTCCCGCCGCCCGCCCGCCGACCAGGCCCCGGCCTCACCGGCGCTGACGACGTAGCACCCGCGGGCCGGGCCCTCCCGCGACCGGACGCACGCGCGTGCGGTCGCCCAGGGCGGGCGGCGCGGGTGACGTGGATGGCGCGACTGACGCAGAGAGCGCGGACACCGCACACGGACAACGCACAGAGCGCGGACGACGCAGAACACCCAGAAAACGCAGACAACGCAGAACACGCAGAAAACGCAGAAACGCTGCCGACGCAGAAGAACGCGACGACGCGGACAACTACGGATGGGGAATCATGAGCATGATCTATCGGGCGGCGGCGGCCGTCGCGGGGGTCGCCGCGCTGACGGCCGGACTGACCGCGTGTGGCGGGGACAGCCTGGAGAAGTCGAGCGGCGGCGACAGCTCCGGGAAACCGGGCAAGGGCTCGCTGGTGATCGGATCCGCCTCCTTCTCCGAGTCGAAGATCCTCGCCGAGCTGTACGCGGGGGTTCTGAAGGACGCCGGCTATTCCACTTCGATCAAGACCGTGGACGCCCGCGAGCTGTATGAACCGGCCCTGGAGAAGGGCCAGATGGATGTCGTACCGGAGTACGCGGCGACGCTGGCCGAATTCCTCAACCAGAAGAAGAACGGGTCGAATGCCGCCCCGGTGGCCTCCTCGGACGTCGACGAGACGGTCACGGCGCTGAAGAAGCTCGCCGAACCGCGCGGGCTGAAGGTGCTGGACCCCGGCAAGGCCGTGGACCAGAACGCCTTCGCGGTCAGCGGTGACTTCGCGAAGAAACATGATCTCAAGACGCTCTCCGACCTCGGGAAGTCGAAGCAGAAGGTCACCCTGGCGGCGGGCGACGAATGCCCCAAGCGGCCCTTCTGCCAGCCGGGTCTGGAGAAGAAGTACGGCATCGACATCGCCGGCATCGACCCGCTGGACATCGGCAGCGTCCAGGCCAAGCAGGCCGTCAAGGACGGTAAGGACCAGATGGTCCTGACCACGACCACGGACAGCACGCTGGATCAGTTCGGGCTCGTTCTGCTCGACGACGACAAAAATCTGCAGAATGCCGACAACGTACTTCCCGTGGTGAATGCGAAGTCCGCCGGCTCGCAGAAGATCGCGGACTCGCTGAACAAGCTCACCAAGGTGCTGACCACCGCCGATCTGCGGGAACTCAACAAGAAAGTTGACGCCGAGCGGCTCAAGCCGACGGATGTCGCCGCCGACTACCTGCGGGACAAGGGGCTGGTGAAGTAGGATCAAAACCCCGCTCGGGAGGGCTTGGCAAGGGATCACGGACACGCGACCGCCGCATTTGCCAACGGATTGACAACAGATCTGGCCCGGCGGGCACCCAAGCGACCCCTTTGCACGGTAAGTTTCGGGCCATGCCACGTGGACGCCACCGTCAATCCCCACCCCTGCACAGGCTTCTTCCCTCCGCTTCGGTCGCAGTCGCGTCAATAACCTGCGCCGCCGGAGCCTGGCTGGTCGGCGATACGGTCGTGATCCGCGGACTTGCCGCGACCGCGGCCGCCGCCGCGGTCGTCGGCGCCTTCCTGATGCGCCGTTGGGACCGCTCGGCCGGCCGCCGCGTCGCGGAGGCCGCGAGCGAGGCCGCGCGCCAGGAGATGAAGTACGAGGAGCGGATCGCGGAGCTCGAGGCGGACGCCGAGAAGGCGAGCGAGCTCCGCACCGCGCTCAACACCCGGCTGCGTGCTAAGCGCGCCGAGCTCGCCCGGCTGCGCAATGAGCACGCCGAGCTGCTGCGCCGCTACGCCACGGCCGAGACCGAGCGGGCCACCGCCCTGGAGGGCCGCCGCCGGCTCGCGCTGGAGGCCGCCTCCCCGCGAAGGCGCTGGAGGCGGCGACCGTCCCCGCCGAATCCGCCGGGTCGAGCGTCGAGTCGAACGAGCCGGACGGTTCCGCCTCCGGTCGCGCCATGCCGTCGGCCACCGCCTACGCCAAGGCCGACGAGGCGCTGAGCCGGCTCAGGGAGAGCGCGCGACGGCAGAAGGAGCGCCGCGAGCAGGCCGCCGCCGCGGGTGCCCGATCCGACGCCCCGGCCCCCGCGATGGACGCCCAGAAGGACGCGGAGCGGGACGGGCGCACGGGCCGGCGCGAGAACCGCGACAAGGGCGGTGCCGCCACGCTGGGGAAGCCCCCGGCGGTCGGCGGGCAGGACGAAGACGGCCCCCAGGAGCCGCCCGTCCACGCCCGTACGGCCGCCTCGGCGGTGGTGCCGTATGCCGCGGCACGCCGGGCCGCCTCCCGTTCGGAGAGCGGCTTCGACTACTTCGGCACCCAGAAGAAGCACCCGAAGAAGCAGAAGCGGGAGCCCGAACCCGCCGAGGAGGACCTCGCCGATGTGATCGGTGACGAGACCCTCGCGGAGACCAGGAAGGGCGCGGTGGGCGAGGTCATCGACCTGACCGCGCACGACGAGACGGAACAGATCGACCTCGGGGAGCTGCGCAGCGCGATCTCGTAACGGGATCGCGCCCGCGCGCGTCTTGGCGCCGCCGACGACGTGGCGTCGCCCGCGACGTGACGTCGCCGACTACCGGTCGATGCCCCCTATTTGTCGATTATTTGTCGATGTCGCCGACGACGAAGAAGAGCGACCCCAGGATCGCCACCATGTCGGCGACGAGCGTGCCCGGCAGCAGTTCGGTGAGCGCCTGGATGTTGTTGAACGAGGCCGAGCGGAGCTTCAGCCGGTACGGCGTCTTCTCGCCCTTGGAGACGAGGTAGTAGCCGTTGAGGCCGAGCGGGTTCTCGGTCCAGGCGTAGGTGTGGCCCTCGGGCGCCTTGAGCACCTTCGGCAGCCGCTGGTTGATCGGCCCCGGCGGGAGCTCGTCGAGCCGGTCCAGGCAGGCGTCGGCCAGCGCCAGGGAGTTGTGCGACTGCTCCAGCAGGCATTCGAAGCGGGCGAGGCAGTCGCCCTCCTGGCGGGTGACGACCTTGAGGACGTCCTGGAGCTCCGGGTAGGCCAGATACGGCTCGTCGCGCCGCAGGTCGAAGTCGACCCCCGAGGCCCGGGCGATGGGGCCGCTGACCCCGTACCCGTGCACCGTCTCGCGGGTCAGGACGCCGACGTCGCGGGTGCGGCCGCGGAAGATCTCGTTGCCGAGCACCAGGTCGTCGTACACGTCCATCCGCGAGCGCACCTCGGCCACGGCCTGCCGGGCCCGGCCCAGCCAGCCCGCCGGGAGGTCCTCCTTGAGGCCGCCGACCCGGTTGAACATGTAGTGCATCCGGCCGCCGGAGATCTCCTCCATGACGTGCTGGAGGTCCTCGCGCTCCCGGAACGCGTAGAAGATCGGCGTGATGCCGCCCAGCTCCAGGGGGTAGGAGCCGAGGAACATCAGGTGGTTCAGGATCCGGTTGAGCTCGGCGAGCAGCGTACGGGTCCACACCGCCCGCTCCGGGACCTCCATGCCCAGCATCCGCTCGACGGCGAGCACGACGCCGAGTTCGTTGGAGAAGGCGGAGAGCCAGTCGTGGCGGTTGGCCAGCATGATGATCTGGCGGTAGTCGCGCGCCTCGAAGAGCTTCTCCGCGCCCCGGTGCATATAGCCGATGACCGGTTCGGCGCTCTGGATCCGCTCGCCGTCGAGGACCAGCCGCAGCCGTAGCACTCCGTGAGTGGAGGGGTGCTGTGGGCCGATGTTGAGCACCATGTCGGTGCTCTCCGCGGCGCCGCCGATGCCGACTGTCGTCTCCGTCATGCGTATCAGTCTCTCAGCTCTCCGGGAGGCCCCCGCCGGGTGCGGCTGTCCGGCGAGCCACGCGGCGGAGCCGCACATCGATGTTTTCCCCTTCCCGCCCCTTCCCGCAGCCTTCTCTATGCGGCTCCGCCGCGTGGCAGGGGCTCCGCCCCTGGACCCCGGGGCCCAGGCTGCGGTGCCTCCGGGCGGCGGGCCCCTCACGTGGCGGAGCCGCTATCGATGCGCTGCGTGGGGGCGGGGTCTGGGGTGGTGCCCCAGTTGCGGGAAGGGGCGGGGAGGGGAAAGAGCCCGCCGCAGGCGTCAAGACCCGTCCGACACCCTCTACGGCCGGAGCACGTCATGGGGCAGCTCCACCGGGTGGTGGAGCCAGCTGAAGGCGCCGAGACCGCCGGGGTCGGTCAGCTCCGCGGCCTCGCCCGCCGCACCGAGGGCGCGGACGTAGGCGGCGGGGTCGGTGGAGGCCAGGGCGAGCGGGGGGCGGCGGGCGTCGAGGCCGAGCGCGCGCAGCGCCTCGCGCTGGGTCAGCAGCCCGGCGCCGGGCCCGGCCGCGGCGGCACACGCGTCCATCGCGACATGCGCCGTCAGATCGCAGGAGCCGTCCGGTACGGGCCGGACCTCGCGCCCCTCGCGGAAGCCGGTCAGCGTGCCGAACAGGGGCCGGGCGGTGCGCTCGTGGCCGTAGTCGACGGCGACCGCGAGGCCCGCCCGCAGGGAGCGCACGGCCCGCGCCCAGGCGGCCTCGCGCGGATGGCCGATCTCGGCGCGCAGCCCCGGTTCGGCGCCCGCCAGGGGCCACCAGCGGGCCAGCCACGCCGCGTCCTCGCCGTCCACCGGGTCGCCCAGCCGCTCGGTGCCGTCCCCGGCCGCGAGGTCCACCTCGACCCGGCGCGGCACCCCGTCCGCGTCGGTCTCGGCGATGTCCACGGGCACGTTGTCGAGCCACTCATTGGCGAACAGCAGCCCCGTGCACCCCTGCGGCGGGGCGTCGAGCCAGGCGATCCGCTCCGCCAGGCCCGGCGGCCGCGCCGCCCGCTCCACCGCGTAGGGTCGCAGCCGCCGGTCCAGCTCATGCGGCAGGCCGGGGGCCAGGGCGAGCACCCGCGTGAGCAGCTCGCCGCGGCCGGCGCCCAGGTCCACCAGCGCCAGCTCGGCGGGGCGGCCCAGCGCCTCGTCCACCCGGCCCAGCAGCTCCGCGACCGCCCGGGCGAAAAGCGGTGAGGCATGCACCGACGTGCGGAAATGCCCGGCCGGGCCCTCCGGGCGCCGGAAGAATCCGCCCGTTCCGTACAGTGCCCGTTCGGCCGCCGTACGCCATCCGCTCCACTCATGCTTCTCAGTCGCCACACCGCCACGCTATGTGGAATCGTCTCCACCTTGGGGAGTAGGGCCGGGCGATACGGATCGCCCCTCGGGTTGACCCGAGAGGGTTCGGCGGTGCCTACGCTGGGTGACGTGCAGCGCCTCTACGAATTTCTCCGCAGGCATCCGACAGGGGTGGACACCTTCTGGGCCGTCCTCCTCGTCGGCTTCGGTTCCCTGTGGGTCGTGGAGGCGGAGATGGGCCGGGGTTCCCGGTTCGCGGCCGTGCCGATCGTCCTGGCCCTGGGGACGACGGTCGCGCTGCGCCGCCGTGACCCCGAGAAGATGCTGGCGCTGGCCATCCTGTGCGGTGTCGCCCAGCTGGCCGCCGACGTCAAGCCCAATCTGGCCGACTTCGCCATGCTGGTGATCGTCTACACGGTGGCGGTCGCCTCCTCGCGCCGGGCCTCCCGCTTCGCGCTGGGCGTGGCGATCAGCGCGGCCCCCCTCGCCACCCTCCGCTGGCCGCAGTCCCACCAGGGCTGGTGGGACGACCTCGTCTCGGCGGTCTTCGTCTCCATCCCGTTCGTACTGGCCTGGGTGCTCGGCGACTCGATCCGCACCCGCCGCGCCTACTACGCCCAGCTCGAGGAGCGGGCCGCCCGGCTGGAGAAGGAGCGCGAGGCGCAGTCGAAGGTCGCGGTGGCCGCCGAGCGCGCCCGGATCGCGCGGGAGCTGCACGATGTGGTGGCACACAACGTGTCGGTGATGGTGGTGCAGGCGGACGGCGCGGCATACGTCATGGACGCCTCGCCCGAACAGGCCCGGCAGGCGCTGGAGACGATCTCCGGCACCGGCCGTCAGGCGCTCGCCGAGATGCGGCGGCTGCTGGGCGTGCTGCGCACCGGGGAGCCGGGCGAGGAGAACGACTACGTCCCCCAGCCGGATGTCGAGCAGATCGACGAGCTCGTGGAGCAGGTGCGCGGCGCCGGGCTCCCGGTGGACTTCAAGGTGGTGGGCAGCCCGCGCCAGCTCCCCAGCGGGGTCGAGCTGACCGCGTACCGCATCGTGCAGGAGGCGCTCACCAACACCCGTAAGCACGGCGGCCCGGACGTGGGCGCGAGCGTCCGCCTCACCTACTTCGACGACGGGCTCGGGCTGCTGGTCGAGGACGACGGGCGGGGTGCGCAGCGCGAGATGTACCAGGACGGCGGCGCCGACGGCAGCGGCCATGGGCTGATCGGGATGCGCGAGCGCGTCGGCATGGTGGGCGGCACGCTGGACGCGGGACCACGGCCGGGCGGCGGCTTCCGGATCAGCGCACTGCTGCCGCTGAAGCCGGTCCGTTGAGCGGTGGGCGCATCATGACCCGTATGCGCATGCGTAACGTCGCGCCGTGGCCGCTGTGAGCCGGCTGCCAGGCCAGAGGAAGGGACCCGTCCGGAATGTCGATTCGCGTCATGCTCGTCGATGACCAAGTGCTGCTGCGTACCGGCTTCCGGATGGTGCTCGCGGCCCAGCCCGATATGGAGGTCGTCGCCGAGGCGGGCGATGGGGTGGAGGCGCTGCAGGCGGTGCGCTCCACGGAGGTGGACGTCGTCCTCATGGACGTCCGGATGCCCAAGCTGGACGGGGTGGAGGCGACCCGGCGGATATGTGAGCGGGAGGGGGCGCCGAAGGTCATCATCCTGACCACGTTCGATCTGGACGAGTACGCCTTCTCCGCGCTCAAGGCCGGGGCGGGCGGCTTCATGCTCAAGGATGTGCCGCCCGCGGAACTCCTCGCGGCGATCCGCGCGGTGCACAGCGGTGACGCGGTGGTCGCGCCCAGCACGACGCGCCGGCTGCTGGACCGGTTCGCGCCGATGCTGCCGGGCGGTGGGGGAAGCGGTGGTCGGGTCCGTCCGGAGCTGGAGCGGCTCACCGACCGGGAGCGCGAGGTGGTGCTGCTGGTCGCGCAGGGGCTGTCGAACGGCGAGATCGCGGCGCGGCTGGTGCTGTCCGAGGCGACCGTGAAGACCCATGTGGGGCGCATCCTCACCAAGTTGGAGCTGCGGGACCGGGTGCAGGTGGTGGTGATGGCCTACGAGACGGGGCTGGTGCGGGCCGGGGGCTCGGCGGGACCGGCTCGCTGAGGCGGGGCGGGGCTCTTACGGTGAAGGCGGCGTTCTTACGGCGGCGTTCTTACGGTGAAGGCGGCGTTCTTACGGTGGAGTCGGCGTTCTTACGGCGGCGTTTTTCGGTGTAAGCCGCGTCCTTACGGTGGGGACGGCCGTCCTACCGTTCGCTCTCGCCGTTCTCCTGCCGGTCGCGCAGGACCAGGTCGAGCAGCCCGGGGAAGCGCTGGTCGAACTCCGGGCGGCGCAGCCGGTTGACCCGCTTGGGGCCCATGTCGCGCTGCTCGATCAGCCCGGCCGCGCGCAGCACCGAGAAGTGGTGGCTGAGGGCGGCCTTGCCCACGGGCACGTCGAAGGTGCCGCAGGTGTGCTCCCAGTCGGCGGTGGTGGCCAGTTCGCGTACCAGTTGAAGCCGTACGGGGTCGGCGAGCGCCGCGAGCGCGGTCTGCACCGGGACGTCGTCGGGGTGGGTGTGCTCGGGTGCGGCCCGGTGGCTTCGGTTGCTCATCGCTGCTCTGCTCCTCTGCCGCTCATGGCCCGGACGCTGTTCACTCAGGGGTGAACATTTTAGGCGGAGCCCTTGGGACCGCACGCTACAGACAGGGCCCTACCGCAGCACGCTCTCCAGGAAGTCGCTGCCCAGGCGGGCCACCGACGGCAGGTCGAGCTGGTGCAGCACGTAGCGGCCGCGGCGGCGGGTGGTGAGGAGACCGGCCTTCTTCAGCACGGCGATATGGCGGGAGACCTCCGGGGGCGTGATGCCGTAGGACTCGGAGAGCTCACCGGTGGTGTGCGGGCCGCGGGCCAGGGTGCGGCACAGCCGCATCCGCATCGGGTGGGCCAGGGCCTCGAGGCGGCGCTGGACGAGCTCCAGGGCGGCGGGCGGGGGGAGTTCGGGCGCGGCGACCGGGTACTGGATCACCGGGCGCCAGCCGGGGGCGTACAGGACGATGAGATGCGGCCAGCCGAAGGCGGTCGGGATGAAGGTGATGCCGTCCCCGTACGCCGTCGTACGGCCGCCCGCCAGCTTGTCGACCAGGATGCTGTCCCCGTCCTCCGACAGCGACAGCGCGGCGGAGGCCGCCGTCAGCGCCTCCCCGAGCCCCTTGCGCTGCAGCAGTTCCGCCTTGTGGCGGGCGTCGGCGGCCAGCTGGATCCGCGTCCGCCGCCAGGTGTCGGCGAAGAACGCCTGGTCGCAGTCCTCCAGCAGCCGTCGCAACCAGACCCGCAGCCCGTCCGGGTCCTCCAGCATGCGGTGGGTGAACGCCGCCTGGCGCGGCCCCCGGGCGGCCGCCATCTCGCGGACCCGGGCCCGTTCGTCCGCGTCGACCAGCGGTGAGGGGGTGCGCCGGGTGTACGCGGCGGAGCAGGCGATCTCGAAGGCGGCCGCCACGAACGTCTCGTCGTCGATCCGGTCCAGCGCGTCCAGTTCCTCCGCGAGCGTCGCCCCGGGGATGGCCGGGAGCAGCAGATCGGAGCGGGAGGAGCGCCACAGGAAGTCCGCCTCGCAGAGCCGGTCGGCGAGGTCCGGCTTGAGAGCGGAGGATGTGGCGGTGGCCCAGCCGTGCAGCCCGGGGTGGTGGCCGGGCTCGGACAGCACATGGAGCGCGGCGCCCAGCTCGGCGAGCGGGGACGGGCTGAAGACGATGCGCTCGGGCGGCAGCCCGGCGATGTCGATGACATTGGCCATGAGCCCATGGTGAGGGACCCCGCTCCCGGCGCCGCGCTCGTTTGACGCCCGCCGTCAATCGGCGTGACGGGCGCCCGGGGCCCGGCGGACCGTCGAGCCATGTCCCTCACCGAGCAGTACGCACTCGATCTGTACCGGGCCGCCCGGCGCGGCGAGCCCGCCCCGCCCGCACCGGGCCGCCACGACTGGCGCACCGTCCGGGAGCTGCGCGAGTACCGCGACGTCCAGGCCGTGACGGCGGGGCGCGCGGCCCGCCGCCGTGGCCGCGATGACCGCCTTACGGACGCGCCGGGCGCCGTAAGGGCGATGCCGCGCACCGTAAGGGCGATCAGGGAGGCGCTGGCCGCCCTGCGGCTCCGGTCAGCCGTCCCCCGCCGTGAGCTCCCGGACCCGGGCGAAGAAGGCACCGGCCGCGGCCGTGACATCGTCGGCCGTCCAGTCGAGTGCGGGTGAGGCGACCGTCAGCTCCGTCGCGGCCAGACCGGGCGGCCCAGGCTCCCGCCAGCGACGGAACAGCGTCGTCCCGGTCTCCTCCGCCAGCCGCACCCCCGCCTCGTCCAGCACCGCCGCCGGATACGGCAGCCACACCTGGAACTGGTGGGTGTGCGGCACCTCCGGATGCACCCGGGACCACCCCACCCCCTCGGCCGTGAACGCCGTCCGCAGCGCCTGCGCCACCACCCGCGCATGCGCCACGTACGACGCAAGCCTCGGCAGCTCACGGTCCAGGCCGTCCAGCGCGGCCAGCGCCGCCGGCCACTGCTGGAAGAGCTGGCCGCCGTACCGGTGGCGCCACGCCCTGGCCTCCGCCACCAGGGTCTCGGGCCCGGCCAGCGCCGCTCCCGAGATGCCGTCGAGCGACTTGTAGAAGGACACATAGACGGAGTCCGCCAGGCCGGCGATCTCCGGCAGCTCCCGGCCCAAGTGGGCCGTGCACTCCCACAGCCGCGCCCCGTCGAAGTGCACCACCGCGTCCCGCTCCCGGGCCGCCTCCACGACCGCGACCAGCTCGTCCCACTCGGGCAGCACGAATCCGGCGTCGCGCAGCGGGAGTTCGAGGGCGAGCGTGCCGAACGGCTCGTCGAGGCCGAGGACCTCCTCGGCGGTGGGCGGCCGCGGCTCGCTGGTGGGATGCACCGCGCGCAGCCCGCTCACCGTCAGATACGCGTCCCGCTCATGCACCTCCAGATGCGACAGCGGATGCACCGCCACCACCGGATTGCCGGTGCGCCCCGCCCAGCAGCGCAGCGCGACCTGCTGCGCCATGGTGCCGGTGGGGAAGAACGCCGCGGCCTCCATGCCCAGCAGCGCGGCGACCCGCCGCTCCAGCTCCTCGACGATGCCGTCCCCGTAGATGTCCACCCAGCCGTCCCCGCCGTACGGCGAGGGGTCGGCCGTAAGGGCGGCCGTGAGGGCGGACAGCCGCTCGGTGATCCGCCGCTCCGCGGGCCCGCGGGTGAGCGTCCGCTCGGAGCCGTGCCAGGCCGTGAGGCGGCGCACTCGCGCGGCCCGCTCCGTGTCGCCGGTGGCCTCGTCCGCCGCGGCCGGAGTCTCGTCCGCCGTCTTGTCCGCCGTCCCGTCCGCGGCGATGCGCGTGCCGTCCGACTCGTCTGCCGTGCCCGTCCTGTCCTTCATGGGCCGATCATGTCGCACGGGTGTCCATCGGACCACAGAGTTGTCCACAGGCCCGGGCTGCGGCCAAACTCCCCCGGAAACACTCGCGTAGCATGGCGGGGAATCGTCCGGTACCCCCTGAGGACTGGAACGGAAGGCCGCTGTCGCGTGAACGCACAACCACTTCCCGAGCCGCAGGACCGCCCGGCCCGGCTCACCGTCGGGGTCGTCGGCGCGGGCCGCGTCGGCCCGGCCCTCGCCGCCTCGCTGCGGCTGGCCGGGCACCGCCCGGTCGCCGCCTCCGGTGTCTCCGACGCCTCCGTGCGCCGGGCCGCCGTCCTGCTCCCCGAGGTCCCGATCGTCCCGCCCTCCGAGGTGCTGGCGCGGGCCGAGCTGGTGCTGCTCACCGTCCCCGACGACGCCCTGCCCGAGCTGATCGCGGGCCTGACCGAAACCGGTGCGGTGCGCCCCGGTCAGCTGCTGGTGCACACCTCCGGCCGCTATGGCGTCAGTGTGCTGGAGCCCGCGCTGCGGGCCGGGGCGCTGCCGCTCGCGCTGCACCCCGTCATGACCTTCACCGGCACCTCGGTGGACGTCCAGCGGCTGGCCGGCTGCTCCTTCGGCGTCACCGCCCCCGAGGAGCTGCGGCTGGCGGCCGAGGCGCTGGTCATCGAGATGGGCGGGGAGCCCGAGTGGATCGCGGAGGAGTCCCGCCCGCTCTATCACGCCGCCCTCGCCATCGGCGCCAACCACCTCACCACGCTGGTCGCCCAGTCCCTGGAGCTGCTGCGCGCGTCCGGGGTCGAGGCCCCCGACCGGATGCTCGGCCCCCTCCTCGGCGCCGCGCTGGACAACGCGCTGCGCAGCGGCGACGCCGCCTTGACCGGCCCGGTCGCGCGCGGCGACGCGGGCACGGTCGCCGCCCATGTCGCCGAGCTGCGGCGGCACGCCCCGCACGCCGTCGCCGGCTATCTGGCCATGGCCCGCACGACCGCGGACCGGGCGCTCGCGCACGGCCTGCTCAAGCCGGAGCTCGCGGAGGACCTGCTGGGCGTGCTCTCGGATGTGACCGACGCACGGGGCCGGGGAGGCAGTGAGTCATGAGCCCGAAGCTGTGGACCAAGGCGCTTCCTGGGGAGCCGGATGTGGAGCTGTTCCGCCATCGCTCGGATCTGGACACGGCGCTCGCAAACTTCGCCGTGCCAGGGCGCACGGCCGTCGTGATGACCATGGGCGCGCTGCACGACGGGCACGCCTCGCTCATCCGCGCCGCCCGCGCCCGGGTGGGCGCCAAGGGCCTGGTGACCGTCACCGTCTTCGTCAATCCGCTGCAGTTCGGCGCGGGCGAGGACCTCGACCGCTATCCGCGCACCCTCGACGCCGACCTCAAGGTCGCGGCCGAGGCGGGCGCGGACATCGTCTTCGCCCCGTCCGCCGAGGAGATGTATCCGGGCGGCGAGCCGCATATCCGGGTCACCGCCGGCTCCATGGGCGAGCGCTATGAGGGCGCCTCGCGGCCCGGCCACTTCGACGGGATGCTCACCGTCGTCGCCAAGCTGCTCCATCTCACCCGCCCCGACGCCGCCTTCTTCGGCGAGAAGGACGCCCAGCAGCTGGCGCTGGTCCGCCGGATGGCGCGCGACCTGGACTTCCCGGTCGAGATCGTCGGCGTTCCCACCGTCCGGGAGGGCGACGGCCTCGCCCTCTCCAGCCGTAACCGCTATCTGTCGGCCCAGGAGCGGGACACCGCGCTGGCCCTGTCCAGGGCGCTGTTCGCGGGGCGCGACGCGGGGCTGCTGGCGGCCGGGGAGGGTCCGGCCGGCGCCGAGGAGCACGAGCTCATACGGGTCGCGTCCCCCGCCGCGGTGCGGTCCGCGGCGCGCGTGGTGCTCGACGAGGCGGCGCGGCTCGAGCCGCCGCTCGTCCTCGACTATCTGGGCCTGGCCGACCCCGCCGACTTCACCGAGGTCTCCGACGGACACACCGGCGAGGCCGTGCTGGCCGTCGCGGCCAAGGTCGGCGCCACCCGCCTGATAGACAACATCCGCCTGTGGATCGGAGCCGCCCGATGACCCATCCGACCGGGCGGCCCGACGCCGCGGCCCCCGCCACCGCCCTGCGCGCTCCCGCCCCCGGCTGGGCCACCGAGGCCGATGTCGTGGTCGTCGGCTCCGGGGTCGCCGGGCTGACCGTGGCGCTGCGCTGTGCCGCGGCCGGGGCCAAGGTCACCGTGGTCACCAAGGCCCGCCTGGACGACGGCTCCACGCGCTGGGCCCAGGGCGGCATAGCCGCCGCCCTCGGCGAGGGCGACACCCCCGAGCAGCATCTGGACGACACCCTGGTGGCCGGCGCCGGGCTCTGCGACGAGCGGGCGGTACGGACGCTGGTCACCGAGGGACCCGACGCGGTGCGCCGGCTCATCGCCACCGGCGCCCGCTTCGACGCCGACGACGAGACCGGCGAGATCCTGCTGACCCGCGAGGGCGGTCACCACCGCCGCCGGATAGCCCACGCGGGCGGCGACGCGACCGGTGCGGAGATCTCCCGGGCCCTGGTCGAGGCGGTGCGCGCGGCCGGTATCGACACCGTGGAGAACGCCCTGGTGCTCGACCTGCTCAAGGACGGCTCCGGCCGGGCGGCCGGGGTCACCCTGCACGTCATGGGCGAGGGCCAGCGGGACGGCGTGGGCGCGGTGCGGGCGGGCGCGGTGGTCCTCGCCACGGGCGGCATGGGCCAGATCTTCTCCGCGACCACCAACCCCGCCGTCTCCACCGGTGACGGGGTCGCGCTCGCGCTGCGCGCCGGGGCCGAGGTCAGCGATCTGGAGTTCGTGCAGTTCCACCCCACGGTGCTGTGGCTGGGCCCGGAGGCGGAGGGCCAGCAGCCGCTGGTCTCGGAGGCGGTGCGCGGCGAGGGCGCCCATCTCGTCGACGCCGACGGCGTGCGCTTCATGCAGGGCCGGCACGAGCTGGCCGAGCTGGCGCCCCGTGACATCGTCGCCAAGGGCATCACGCGGCGGATGCAGGAGCGCGGCGCCGAGCATATGTACCTGGACGCCCGCCACTTCGGGGCCCGGATGTGGGAGCGGCGCTTCCCGACCATCCTCGCCGCCTGCCGCGCGCACGGTATCGACCCGGTGACCGAGCCCATCCCGGTCGCCCCGGCCGCGCACTACGCGAGCGGCGGGGTCCGCACCGATCTGCGCGGCCGCACCACCGTCCCCGGGCTCTACGCCTGCGGGGAGGTCGCCTGCACCGGGGTGCACGGCGCCAACCGGCTGGCCTCCAACTCCCTTCTGGAGGGCCTGGTCTTCGCGGAGCGCATCGCGGAGGACATCACCGCCGCAGAGGGCCCCGCGCGCCCCGCCGCGACCGCCGAGCAGCCGTACACCGGTGCCCCCGGTGAAGCGCCCCTGCTCGCCTCCGAGGCCCGCTACGAGATCCAGCACATCATGACCCACGGCGCCGGAGTGCTGCGCTCCGCCGAGAGCCTGGCCCGCGCCGCCGACCGGCTGGAGGGCGTCCACGACGACGCCGCGGCGCAGCTGCGGCGGGACGGCAAGACGGCCGAGCCCGGGGTCGAGTCCTGGGAGGCCACCAACCTGCATCTGGTCGCCCGGGTCCTGGTCGCCGCCGCGCTCCGCCGGGAGGAGACCCGCGGCTGCCACTGGCGCGAGGACCGCCCCGCGCGGGACGACGCGGCCTGGCGCCGCCACCTCCTGGTCACCCTCCGCCCGGACGGCGCCCTCGATGTCCGTTCCACGGACTCCGAAGCGTTTCCCCCACCGACCACCCCCCGAACCGAGACGGAGTCCCGCCCGTGAGCAGCACCGCCGAAGACCGCCAGCCATCCGTGTCCCTGCCGCTGCTGCAGATCGGCCGCCCCGGCGAGGCGGCGGGCTGCGGCGACGCCTGCGGCTGCGGCGACGACGCCGACGGCTCCGGGCTCGACCCGATGGAGTGCGGTCTGGACCCCGACCTGGCCGAGCTGCTGATCGGTGCCGGACTCGACCCCATCCAGGTCGAGGACATCGCGCACATGGCCATCGAGGAGGACCTCGACCAGGGCGTGGACGTCACCACCGTGGCCACCGTCCCCGAGGACGCCTTCGCCACCGGTGACTTCACGGCCCGTGAGGCGGGCACCGTCGCGGGGCTGCGGATCGCCGAGGCGATCCTGTCCGTCGTCTGTACGGACGAGTTCGAGGTCGAGCGGCATGTCGAGGACGGCGACCGGGTGGCGGCGGGCCAGAAGCTGCTCAGCGTCCGCACCCGCACCCGCGACCTGCTCACCGGTGAGCGCAGCGCGCTCAACCTCCTGTGCCGGCTCTCCGGTATCGCGACGGCGACCCGTGCGTGGGCGGATGCCCTCGACGGGACGAAGACCAAGGTCCGTGACACCCGTAAGACCACCCCGGGGCTGCGCGCCCTGGAGAAGTACGCGGTGCGCTGCGGCGGCGGGGTCAACCACCGGATGTCGCTCTCGGACGCCGCGCTGGTCAAGGACAACCACGTGATCGCGGCGGGCGGTGTCGCGGAGGCGTTCGGCGCCGTGCGGGCCGAGTTCCCGGACGTGCCGATCGAGGTGGAGGTCGACACCCTCGACCAGATCCCGCCGGTCCTTCAGGCGGGCGCGGACCTCATCCTGCTGGACAACTTCACCCCGGAGCGCACCCGCGAGGCCGTCGAGCTGGTCGCCGGGCGGGCCGCGCTGGAGTCCTCGGGGCGGCTGACGCTCGCGAACGCCCGTACGTACGCCGAGACGGGCGTCGACTATCTGGCGGTCGGCGCGCTCACCCACTCCTCCCCGATCCTGGACATCGGCCTGGACCTGCGCGAGGCCGAGGGGAAGTAATCGATGCTGCCGACCATCGACGCCGGAGACATCCGCCCGCCCGTCGCCCCACCCACCACCCCAGGGCTCGTCCTCGGCCGTCAGCCCGCCCGGAAGCGGTGCCGCCCATGCTGCTGACCATCGACGTCGGAAACACCCACACCGTGCTGGGCCTGTTCGACGGCGAGGAGATCGTCGAGCACTGGCGGATCTCCACCGACGCCCGCCGCACCGCCGATGAACTCGCCGTCCTGCTGCAGGGCCTGATGGGCATGCACCCGCTGCTCGGCGAGGAGCTGGGCGACGGCATCGCGGGCATCTCCATCTGCTCCACCGTCCCCTCGGTGCTCCACGAGCTGCGCGAGGTGACCCGCCGCTACTACGGCGATGTGCCGTCCGTCCTGGTCGAGCCGGGCGTGAAGACCGGTGTGCCGATCCTGATGGACAACCCCAAGGAGGTCGGCGCCGACCGGATCATCAACGCGCTGGCCGCCGTCGAGCTGTACGAGGGTCCGTGCGTGGTCGTCGACTTCGGCACCGCGACCACCTTCGACGCGGTCAGCGCGCGCGGCGAGTACGTGGGCGGGGTGATCGCGCCGGGCATCGAGATCTCGGTCGAGGCGCTGGGCGTACGCGGGGCGCAATTGCGCAAGATCGAGCTGGCCCGCCCGCGCAGCGTGATCGGGAAGAACACGGTGGAGGCCATGCAGTCCGGCATCCTCTACGGCTTCGCGGGCCAGGTGGACGGGATCGTCCGCCGAATGGCGCGGGAGCTGGCGCAGGACCCGGAGGACGTCACCGTGATCGCCACCGGCGGGCTGGCGCCCATGGTGCTAGGAGAATCCTCAGTGATCGATGAGCATGAGCCCTGGTTGACCCTGATCGGCCTCAGACTGGTCTACGAGCGGAACGTCTCGCGCGGCTGAGCACCGGCGATCAGCTCTTCACCTGCGTGCTCGACCGTATTGACGGCATTCCGAAACGAATTCCCGCGCTCTGGATTCGCCGGGGGCGCCGATCGCTCTTCGCCATTGGTCACGGAGCGGTCAAGGGAAAGACGGCACTTCGAATTCCGTATTGACAAGCGGAAGGGCCGTCGACCATGTACACCGGCACCCGGATGCGACGGTCCGCCCCGGGTGCCGGGTCCGGACGGGGCCGCCTCGGCGCGGCCCCGTCCGGCGCTTCCCCCGTATGGCGGCTCGGCGTCCGCAACGCGCCGCACCGTCCGACGCTCAGCGAAATTTGTCCGCTTAGCACTTAAAGTCGCCCCATGCCCACGCCATATGGATCCCGCGGCGGAATGGCGTTCAGTGCGGATGAGCTGCGTGTGCTCCGACGCGCCCTCGCCATCGCCCTCCGACCCGACCCCGTCACTCCCTCTGCCGGCCCCCTCGGCCCGGACCGGGCGGAGGAGGTCCAGGACTGTCTCCGGCTCGCCGAGGCCGTGGACGAAGCGGTCCGCGAGGGCGGGCGGCTGCGAGCGTTCCTGCTCGACGAGCTCGCCCGCTACCGCGCCGCCCTGCCCGGCGCCGCCGTCGGCTATCTCGAGCAGCTCCAGGGCGCCCTCGCGGCGGGTTATGAGCCGCTGGCCGAGGATCTGGCCGCGCTTCGCGCGCTGTGCGGGTCGGCCGCCGGAGGTGGTGAGGCGACGCGCCGACGCGCGCTGCTGAGCCACTGTGAGCGCCTTGCCGAGCGGGGCGTGCGCACCCGGCTCGCGGAGCGCGCCGGCGCCGTCGTACAGCCGCGCACGAGCGCCGTTGGGCCCCGGCTGCGCGCCCTGCCCGGCGGGGTCTCGGCGGCGCCCAGGACGGCCGCGCAAGGAGTGGTACGAAAGGGGGCGGAGAGGACGGCCGCGCAGGGAGTGGTACGAAAGGGGGCGGAGATCGTGCGGGAGGCCCTTCGGAAGGCCGACGAGCCCAAGGGGGAGCCGCAGCCGCGCAAGAAGCCCGCGGCGCCGGAGCACGGCGACCGCGAGGAGCCGAAGCGACGGGAGCCCGGCCGCCGGGCGCCGCGCCCGGGGCGTCCGGTGCCCACGCCGGCGGAGGTCTTCCCGCCCAAGCGCCGCCCCTCGCCGCCCCCGGAGCGCGAGTCGAGCCTCGGCGCCGGGGCCCGTTCCGCCTGACCCCGCCGGGCCCGGCCCCCGCCCCGGCCCCGGGCCGCCGCGCCCGGACCGGTGCCCGGCTCCGGGAGGGCGCGGCGCGCCGCGTAATCTGGTGGTCTCGAGCAATAAGGAGGCCGAGAGCCATGGATTATGTCTCCGCGCTGATCCCGCCCGTCTTTATGGCCGTGGCCTTCACCGCGCTCATCGTGACGATGGTGAAGAGCCAGGGCGGCGCCAACAAGTCCAAGGAGGACGCCGCGGTGGACGCGGCGCTGGCGGCCCGCTCCGAGGCCGAGGGCCCGGCCCCGGAGCGCGAGACGGCCTGATCGGATCGATCGGGCCCATCGGGCGCCGCCACGCCCGCACACCACGGCGGTGGCACGCCGCACCACGCCCCGGGACGCATCGCGTTCCGGGGCGTGTGGCTTTTCCTGCGCAGACCTCCCGACATTCGGGACATCTCCCACTATTATTCTCGGTGTGCCTCGCCCATTGGGAGATCTCGAAGACGCGGTCATGACGCGGGTGTGGAAGTGGAACCGCCCGGTCACGGTCCGCGAAGTCCTGGAAGACCTTCAGCGGGAACGCTCGATCGCCTACACCACCGTCATGACGGTAATGGACAACCTCCATCACAAGGGCTGGCTGCGCCGGGAGGTGGAAGGCCGCGCCTATCGATATGCCGCGGTCTCCACGCGCGCCGCCTACTCGGCCGCACTGATGAACGAAGCGTGGTCGACCAGTGACAACCCCGCTGCCGCTCTCGTCGCGTTCTTCGGGATGATGTCCGAAGAGCAGCGCGACGCACTACGGGATGCCATGCGTGTCGCACAAGTGGGGGAGACCGGGGAGAGCCCCGGTGAGTCGGGGCGATGACCCAGGGCGATAGCGTCCGGTCATGTCCTCCCCACTATCAAAAGTAGTCACCGTCCGCCGTGCCCGGACCGGCGATGTACGAGCGGTGCGCCGCCTCATCGACTCCTACGTGGACGATCGCATCCTGCTCGACAAAGCCACCGTGACGCTTTACGAGGACATCCAGGAGTTCTGGGTCGCCGAGCGCGACGAGGACGCTGAGGTCATTGGCTGTGGAGCGCTGCACGTCATGTGGGAAGACCTCGCGGAGGTCCGCACTCTCGCCGTCGATCGGACTCTCAAGGGCACCGGCGTAGGTCACCTGGTGCTCGACAAGCTGTTGCAGACGGCGCGCTGGCTGGGGGTGCGGCGCATTTTCTGCCTCACCTTCGAAGTCGACTTCTTCACCAGACACGGCTTCGTGGAGATCGGCGAGACGCCGGTCGACGGCGATGTGTACAGCGAGCTCCTGCGTTCCTATGACGAGGGCGTCGCCGAGTTCCTTGGTCTCGAACGGGTGAAGCCGAACACCCTTGGCAACAGCCGGATGCTTCTGCAACTGTGATCGCGGGTCCTATGTCCGAATCGCTCCCCTATCACATAGCTCCGGAACATGACCTTCCATGAGGCTTCCCGCTTGGTGGATCGGTCGAACCTTCCCGGGGGGTTTGTGTTTTTCCGGGAAAGGCGGTTTCCTATTCTCTCGTAGTGTAATTACCTGGGGGGTGAGACATCAGCGGCTAACGCCGCACCCCCGAACCCCCGTTTTCCCTGAAAGGAACCCCATGGCACAGAAGGTTCAGGTCCTTCTTGTCGACGACCTCGACGGCGGCGAGGCGGACGAGACCGTGACGTTCTCCCTTGACGGCAAGAGCTACGAGATCGACCTCACCACCACCAACGCGGACAAGCTCCGTGACGCCCTGGAGCCCTACACCAAGGGCGGCCGGCGCACCGGTGGCCGGGCTTCCGGCAGCCGGGGCAAGGCGCGCGCGGCGTCGGGCGGCAGCCAGGACACCGCGAAGATCCGCGCCTGGGCGAAGGAGAACGGCTACGAGGTCAACGACCGCGGCCGTGTTCCGGCGACCGTTCGTGAGGCATACGAGAAGGCCAACGGCTGAGCGCGTCAGCCTTTCCCGGCTCGCCGCTGCCTTGGCAGCGGCCGGGCGCGCACCAATCGGGTGCGGTGGCATTCGGTAGCCGCCGCGTTCACGAGCCGTACGAGATCGGGGGCGCCCCCATCGCCCCCGAAGCCTGTCCTCGGCAGCGTTGGCTCCACCTCGCCCTTCGGGTCGGGAGGTCGCAGCCATACGGCGGCCTCCTGCGGGCATCGCTCTACGGCGGGCTCCTGCGGGCATCGCTCTCCGGGCGCCCCGGCGTCCAGGAGCGGCGGCCAGGAGCGGGAGGGGCATGGCGCGGTGATCCGGCCACCGGCGCCGATCGCGCCCAGGTCCAGGGCCACACCGCCCCACTCCAGCCAGTCGAGCAGCCCCGGAAGCTCGTCGGCGCTGCCAGGGGCCACCAGAAGCCGCATCCAGGCGCCCTCCACCGCGACCGGACCGGTCCGCGGTACGCGCCGCAGCATCGCCCATCCGGCCACGGCCGGCAGTTCGATGACGTCGAAGGCCACCCCCGTGAGCAATTCGACGGGATCGCTGCCGGCCGTCGGCCAGCCCAGCTCCCGCTCGTACCAGCGTGACGAGGGGGCCGGTGCCGGCGCGGACGGCCTCGCGCCGTGGACCCTGTGGATCATGCCCAGCAGAACTCTCCGCCCGCCCCCTTGGTTACGCCCCGGATGACCTACCGTGCGGGCCCGTGCGCGCACCGTGCCCGTAAGAGGCCGTGCAGGGCCGGTGAACGGGCGCAAGGTTGTTCGCCCGTAGCGGATGGAACCGGGCCCCACGGCATGGAGTATCTGTGCTTGCGGGTAAGACATCCCTAGTGGGGAGGGGCGGTCCGCGTGTCGGGAGGAAGCGGCGTTCGCCATCGGCGTACTGGCGGTGGGCGTAGATGCCTGGCCTGCGGGAACATCGTCTCGCACCATCGGGTTAAGGCAGTTGTCGGCTGTTCGGGCAGGAAGCCAGTGGCTGTTTGCCCCGCGCGAGCGGGGGTGATCCGGACGGTTGTCGGCAGTTGGAATGAGCTGTCCCGGGTTGCGGGACTAGCATGCGGAAGGACAGGGAGGGGATCGTCCCCGATCTTTCTGACCGCTCTGAGGAGCGATTAACGATGTTCGAGAGGTTCACCGACCGCGCGCGGCGGGTTGTCGTCCTGGCTCAGGAAGAAGCCCGGATGCTCAACCACAACTACATCGGCACCGAACACATCCTCCTGGGCCTGATCCACGAGGGTGAGGGTGTCGCCGCTAAGGCCCTGGAGAGCCTCGGGATTTCGCTCGAGGCGGTCCGCCAGCAGGTGGAGGAGATCATCGGGCAGGGCCAGCAGGCCCCGTCCGGGCACATTCCCTTCACCCCCCGTGCCAAGAAGGTCCTGGAGCTGTCGCTCCGCGAGGCCCTTCAGCTCGGCCACAACTACATCGGTACGGAGCACATCCTGCTCGGCCTGATCCGCGAGGGCGAGGGCGTCGCCGCCCAGGTCCTCGTGAAGCTGGGCGCCGATCTGAACCGGGTGCGGCAGCAGGTCATCCAGCTGCTCTCCGGCTACCAGGGCAAGGAGGCCGCCACCGCCGGCGGCCCGGCGGAGGGCACTCCCTCCACCTCGCTCGTCCTGGACCAGTTCGGCCGCAATCTCACCCAGGCCGCCCGCGAATCCAAGCTCGACCCGGTCATCGGGCGCGAGAAGGAGATCGAGCGGGTCATGCAGGTGCTTTCGCGCCGCACCAAGAACAACCCGGTCCTCATCGGCGAGCCCGGCGTCGGCAAGACGGCGGTCGTCGAGGGACTGGCCCAGGCGATCGTCAAGGGTGAGGTGCCCGAGACCCTCAAGGACAAGCACCTCTACACCCTGGACCTGGGCGCCCTGGTCGCCGGCTCCCGCTACCGCGGTGATTTCGAGGAGCGCCTGAAGAAGGTGCTCAAGGAGATCCGCACCCGCGGCGACATCATCCTGTTCATCGACGAGCTCCACACCCTGGTGGGTGCGGGTGCCGCCGAGGGCGCGATCGATGCCGCCAGCATCCTCAAGCCGATGCTGGCGCGGGGCGAGCTGCAGACCATCGGCGCGACCACGCTCGACGAGTACCGCAAGTACCTGGAGAAGGACGCGGCCCTGGAGCGCCGCTTCCAGCCCATCCAGGTCGCCGAGCCGTCGCTGCCCCACACCATCGAGATCCTCAAGGGCCTGCGGGACCGCTACGAGGCGCACCACCGCGTCTCGATCACGGACTCGGCTCTGGTCGCGGCCGCCACCCTGGCCGACCGCTACATCTCGGACCGCTTCCTGCCGGACAAGGCGATCGACCTGATCGACGAGGCCGGCTCCCGGATGCGGATCCGCCGGATGACCGCACCGCCGGACCTGCGCGAATTCGACGAGAAGATCGCCGATGTGCGCCGGGAGAAGGAGTCCGCGATCGACTCGCAGGACTTCGAGATGGCCGCGGGTCTGCGCGACAAGGAGAAGCAGCTCCTGGCCGCCAAGGCGAAGCGGGAGAAGGAGTGGAAGGCCGGCGACATGGACGTCGTCGCCGAGGTCGACGAGGAGCTGATCGCCGAGGTCCTGGCCACGGCCACGGGCATCCCGGTCTTCAAGCTGACCGAGGAGGAGTCCTCCCGGCTGCTGCGCATGGAGGACGAGCTGCACAAGCGCGTCATCGGCCAGAAGGACGCCATCAAGGCGCTCTCCCAGGCCATCCGGCGCACGCGTGCGGGCCTCAAGGACCCCAAGCGCCCCGGTGGCTCGTTCATCTTCGCGGGCCCGTCCGGTGTCGGTAAGACCGAGCTCAGCAAGACTCTCGCCGAATTCCTCTTCGGCGACGAGGACGCGATGATCTCGCTCGACATGTCGGAGTTCAGCGAGAAGCACACCGTCTCGCGGCTCTTCGGCTCCCCGCCCGGATACGTGGGCTACGAGGAGGGCGGCCAGCTCACCGAGAAGGTGCGCCGCAAGCCGTTCTCCGTGGTCCTCTTCGACGAGGTCGAGAAGGCCCACCCGGACATCTTCAACTCGCTGCTGCAGATCCTGGAGGACGGTCGGCTGACCGACTCCCAGGGCCGGGTCGTGGACTTCAAGAACACGGTGATCATCATGACCACCAACCTCGGCACCCGGGACATCTCCAAGGGCTTCAACCTGGGCTTCGCCGCCCAGGGCGATGTGAAGACCGGCTACGAGCGGATGAAGAACAAGGTCAACGAGGAGCTGAAGCAGCACTTCCGCCCCGAGTTCCTGAACCGTGTCGATGACACCGTGGTCTTCCACCAGCTCACCGAGGAAGACATCATCCAGATCGTCGACCTCATGATCACCAAGGTGGACGAGCGGCTCAAGGACCGCGACATGGGCATCGAGCTCAACGGCGACGCCAAGAAGCTGCTCGCCAAGCGGGGCTACGACCCCGTGCTGGGCGCCCGGCCGCTGCGCCGGACGATCCAGCGCGAGATCGAGGACGTGCTCTCGGAGAAGATCCTCTTCGGCGAGCTGCGTCCGGGCCACATCGTGGTCGTGGACACCGAGGGCGAGGGTGAGGAGAAGAAGTTCACCTTCCGCGGCGAGGAGAAGTCGGCGCTGCCCGACACTCCGCCGATCGAGTCCGCCGCCGGTGGCGCGGGCCCGAACCTCAGCAAGGAGGCGTGACGCGGCGACGCCGCGCCCACGCCTGGGGCCGCCCCGGACCATCCCGGTCCGGGGCGGCCCCCTTTTGTGCGGGCGGATTTGTGCGGGCGGAGCAGCGGCCTTATCCGCAGGCGCGCCCCTGAGGGGCCCTGGCGGGGTTCTGCGGGCCCTGGGGGTTTCCCTGGACTTTCCGGCCCGGCGCGGGGGCGAACGGGAGGCAGGGGCCGCTCAGGGGCCTAGGAGCGCTCAGGCGCCTGACCGCCGGAGAAACCCCAGGGGGCCGCACCTCCGGGCCGCTGCCCTTACGCGCCCGCCACGATGACCTGGACGCCCTCCGGGACCCCGGTCACCCCCGTATTGCGGTGGCTCAGCCGCAGGGTGTGCAGCCGGGGGAAGGCGGCCAGCCAGCTCAGGTCCAGGTCCGCGCCCAGGTCGTAGGCGAGCCACAGCTCGGTCAGCCGCTCCGCCACCAGGCCCTCGGCAAGCTGGTCCGGGGTGAGCGCACCGGCTATCTGGACGCAGGGGCGGCCGCCGAGCCGGCGCAGCGCCCGCAGCTCCTCCAGGTCCGACACCGGAAAGTCGAGTTCCCGCTCATCGAGATGGCCGATGATTTCCTCGGCGTAACGATCGGTGTCATATCGCCGCCAGGCGCCCGCGAGCTGCGCCCGTACCGCCCAGGAGGCGCGGTCCCGCAGCCGGACGAGATAGTCGATGGCGCGGTCGTCGGCTATCGAGGTGGCGGTGACGGCCAGCCGGTGGGCCTCCTCATCGGATACGCCGCTGGGATCGGGCAGCATTTCCAGCACGATAGGCCCGATCCAGCCCAGCGCGCGGGCCGCTTCCAGCGAGGTCGGGCGTACCAGATCGCGGGTATAGCGATGCACCCGGGAACGCACCTCGGGGTCCAGCTCCGTCGCGTGTTCCAGACATGCGGCCGCCAGGAGTTTGCGATGGCGGGCATGGACCGGCCGGGCGTCTTTACGGGCCGCCAGCAGCCCCTCCAGGAGGTAGCCGCATTCATCGGGGCGGGCGAGAGCGACCGACATTCTGATCACTTCTTCCCAGTCGTCCAGGTGTGCGTGGTCGATCAGGAAGTCGAAATCGTGTCGTTCGACGACCGCTCTCGCGCTGAGATAGTCCTGGAACGTTCGGTGCACGAAATCGACCGAACCGGGTGTGGGCTCGCGCAATAGACCGGTCCGATTGAGCAGATGTCGGTAGATCTCCTCCGGCCCGCCCTGCCGCGCCGCGTGCGGAATGGCCGGGAGGTGCCGGCCGAGCGTCTCGACGGCGGTGGTCCGGTCCATTTCGGACCGGCCGTTGACGAGCATCCAGTGCGCCAGCTTCTGCAGCAGCTGGATCTTCGGTTCCTGGGGGAGGTCGATTCCCTCCGGCGGCAGCATGGCGCGCTCGCGGTCGCGCCGTTCCAGCAACATGGAAAGGGCCGCGTCATAGAGGGCTTTCCGGCCGCGCGGCAGATAGCCGCGGCGGTCCCGGTGCAGCGCGCACAGCAGACCGCACATCAGTGGATTGGTGGCCAGCCGGCCGAGGTCCCGGGTAATCCTCACGGCGTCCAGCAGCGTTTCCTCGTAACCACTCAGCCGGTCCAGATCGGCACCGTCGGTGATGTCCTGGCGGGCGGCCGCATGCCAGCGCCGGATGAACGCGGTGACCCCCTCGCGGCTGAGCGGGGAGAGTTTCAGCTCGGTGAAGCGCTCCGAGGCCAGCCAGTTCTCCCGTACGGCCGAGGGGCGCGAGGTGACCAGCCAGATATTTCCCGGATAGCGCGCCGGAAGCTCGCGCAGCGCCTCCCGCAGCCGCTCACGCTCCCCCTCCGGGGCCTCGTCCACCCCGTCCACGAGCAGCAGCCCGCGCCCGTGGGACAGCACCCGCTCGGCCCATCCCGGCGGCTGGGCGGCGGTGTGCGGATAGCGGACGGCGGACAGGAAGGCGTCCGGCTCCGGGAAGCCGTCGCGGCGGAACCGGCGCACGGGGAGCACGAAGGGGACCCGCCCGCGCAGCCCCGCCAGCGGGACCGGGAGGTCACCGCGTGCCACGGACACCGCGAGCCGCTGCACCAGCGTGGTCTTGCCCGACCCTGCCACGCCCCACAGCAGCACCCTTTCGCGTCCGGCGAGGGCCTGTTCGGCGGGGGCGCTCGGGCCTCCCGCGTCGGTCTCGGTCTCCAGGCTGAGATAGGCGGCGTCCAGCGGCCAGCTGTCGGGGGAGTGGGCCAGATCGATGCCGTAGATCGTCAGATGGTCGTGGGCGGCCACGATGTCCCGGGCGTAGCGCTCCTCGAACGCGGCGTCCTCGGCGGCCGTGACGAAGGGGGAGCGGCGGACGAGGAAGCGCAGGATGTGCCCGCAGACGGCCTCCCGCAGCGAGGCGTACGCCCGGGCGTCGTCCGCGTCCAGCCCCTCGTCGGCGTCGGGCGCGGCGATGGCGAGGTGGCGGGCGAAGGCTTCGGGGCCGAGGCGGACGGCCCGCAGGTCGTCCAGGTCGACGGTGCCGAGGGCGTGGAGGGTGCGGGCGAGTGCGTCGGTGAGCTCGGGGTGCGCCGGCTCTCGTTTCTGAGCGACGCCCCCTTCGGTGGCCTCCTTAAGGAGCGCGGCAAGGAGCGCGGCGGCGATCCGGGGCAGGTCCCGTTCGGTGAGCGTGCGGCGGTCGCCCTGGAAGGCGACCAGCGAGGCGATGCGCACGGGCCGGTCCACCGGCCCCTCGGCGACGAAGAGTTCCTGGACCAGTGTGTGTATCGCTGCGGGATCCATGAGGCCCCGTCCCCCCGGTGACTGTTGCCGGCCGTATCGAAGAAGCCACCAGGGTAGGCGGGGTCGGCCCGGGGATGGTGGGGGTTCGGCGTGGGTTCCGGGGGCGGGCGGGGCACGGCGCGATGCCGGTCCGGCTTGCGGGTGCCGGTGCCGGTGCGGGTGCGGGTGCGGGTGCGGGTGCGTGGGTGGTGCGCCTGCTGTTCGTGGTGGGTGCCGGGGGCGGGGCCTCCGGGGCGGCGCCCTGGACCGCCTATTTACGGGGCCGGTGCCCGGGGGCGCGGTGTGGGCCGGGGGTTGGCGCCGCACATATGCGAAAGCGTCCAGGACACCACCCCTGCGACCCCGCCTCCTCCCGCCGTCCTGCGGCCACCCGCCGGTGGTCCCGGGGGCCCCGTCCGGTTCCGGCCACGGACACGAAACGTAAGGTGCGACGGTCCGTCGGGAGAGGGAGGGAGAACGGACGGCCCGTCGCGTACGTGACGCTAGGCCCCGGCACTGAGCGGGCACTTAGCGCTTGCTGAGGCCGGAAAAAGGAGAGGCGGGCCGGGTAGCGGCCGGGGTACCGTCATCCGCATGGACTCGTTTCTTCAGATCTACGGCTGACACGCCGCTCTCTCCGGCGCACCGGTGACCACGCCCGTGCGCCGGGTCGTCGTGTCCATCTCGCCGTAGACCTGAAACGAGTGATCTCTCATGTCACGTCCGTCCCGTCGCCGTGCCCATATCGCCATGGTCGGCATCCCCGCCATCAGCCACACCCTCCCCAGCCTCGAGGTCATCCGCGAGCTCGTGGCTCGCGGGCACCGGGTGACGTACGCCAACGACCCCTTCATGGCGGACGTCATCAAGCCGACCGGCGCCGAGTTCGTGCCGTTCGAGTCCACCCTCCCGGTCGCCGACAACGACTGGCCGGAGGACCCGATCGCCGCGATGACGCTGTTCCTGGACGACGCCATCCGCGTCCTGCCCCAACTGCGCGCCGTGTACGACCGCGACCCGGCCGATGTGTATCTGTACGACATCGGCGCGTACGCCGCCCGTGCGCTCGCCGAGGCGCAGGGGCGCCCGCTGGTCCAGCTGTCACCGACGATCGTGGGCTGGGAGGGCTACCACGACGAGATCGGGGCGCAGATCATGAGCCTTCCCGGCGCGGACGCATATCAGGAGAAGTTCGCGACCTGGCTCGTGGAGTCCGGCGCCACCACCACGGAGCCGAACGCCTTCTCCGGGATGCCGCCGAGCTGTGTCGCGCTCATCCCGTGCGCGATGCAGCCGAACGCGGACCGGGTGAACACCGAGGTCGTGACGTTCGTCGGGCCCTGCCTCGGGGACCGTGCCGACCAGGGCGGGTGGCAGCGCCCCGCCGACGCGGAGAAGGTGCTGCTGATCTCCCTGGGCTCGGCGTACACCCGGCAGGCCGCCTTCTACCGCGAGTGCGTCGCGGCCTTCGGGGATCTGCCCGGGTGGCATGTCGTGCTGCAGATCGGCAAGTACGTCGACCCCGGTGAGCTGGGGGAGGTCCCGGGCAATGTCGAGGTGCGCGACTGGGTGCCCCAGCTCGCGATTCTGGAGCGGGCCGACGCGTTCATCACCCATGCGGGGATGGGCGGCAGCAACGAGGGGCTGTACACCGGCTGTCCGATGATCGCCGTGCCGCAGGGGGCCGAACAGGCCATGAACGCCGACCGGCTGGTGGAGCTGGGCGTGGCCCGCCGTATCGACACGGCGGATGCCACCGCCGAGGTGCTGCGTGCCGCTCTGACCGAGCTCACCGCGGATCCGGAGGTCGCGCGCGTCTCGGCGCGGCTGCGGGACGAGGTGCGGGCCGAGGGCGGAACCGGACGGGCCGCCGATCTGATCGAGGCCGCGCTGCGCTGACATGACGATGGCTCGGCCGCTTGTGGCGGCCGGGCCATCGGCAGGCGTCGGGCGACTACTTCACGATCGTGATGCGGTCCGCCTTCGGCGGGTCCAGCGGCGAGGACTGCGACGAGTGCGCGCCCAGGTAGGCCGTGAACGCGTCCAGGTCGGAGGCGCCGACGAGCTTGTTCTTGCCGTCCTTGAAGGCGGGGAAGCCGTCGCCGCCGCCCGCGAGGAACTCGTTCATCGCGACCCGGTAGGTCTTGGCGGGGTCGATCGGCTCACCGTTCAGCTTCACCGTGTCCGTGACGATCCGGTCCTTGCCGGACTTGGTCAGATCCAGGGTGTAGGTGAGGCTCTTGGAGACCTGGAGGATCTTCGGGGATGCCTCGTTGGAGCCGCTGACCTGCTGCTGGAGCGCGGAGATGAGCTGGGAGCCGGTCAGGTCGATCACGTTCATCATGTTGGTGAACGGCTGGACGGTGAACGCCTCGCCGTAGGTCACCACCCCGTCGCCCTCACTGCCCGACGCCTTGTGGGCGAGGTCGGAGCGGATGCCGCCGGGGTTCATGAAGGCGAGTTGGGCGCCGCCCTTGTCAGCCGGGGAGAGCGCTTCGAGCTGGCCGTCGGCGATGACGTCGCCCAGGGGCGTCTCGTACGCGGTGGAGCCGCGGCCGTTGACGTCGGCGGAGATGTAGCCGACCGGCTTGTTGGCGATCGGGGCGGCCAGCTTGTTCCAGCGCCCGATGAGCGAGGTCATGTCGGGGGCCTTGGGCTGGTCGCGGTCGACGACGTGGTTCGCCGCGTCGGCGCCCTTCACGTTCGTCCGCACGATGTCGCCGGTGCGGCGGTCGTAGGTGAGCGTGGTGTCCGTGTAGAGACGGCCGAAGGAGGCCGCGGAGGTCACCGTGCGCGGGGTGCCGGACGGGTCCGGGATGGTGCAGGTGTACGCCTGGTGGGTGTGGCCGGTGACCAGGGCGTCGACCGTGGGTGAGATGTTCTTGGCGATGTCGACGATGGGGCCGGAGATGCCCTTGCCCGCACCGCCGTTGTCGCAGTCGTCGTTGTACGAGGCGGAGGCGGGCAGCCCGCCCTCGTGGATGAGCGCGACGATCGACTTCACGCCCTCGCGCTGCAGCTCCTTGGCGTACTTGTTGACCGTCTCGACCTCGTCGTGGAACTTCAGGCCCTTGACGCCCTCGGCGGTGACGATGTCCGGGGTGCCCTCCAGGGTGACCCCGATGAAGCCGATCTTCACGCCCTTGTGCTTCCACACGGTGTAGGGCTTGAGGATGGGCTTGCCGGTCTTCTCGTCGGTGACGTTCGCGGCGAGGTAGGGGAAGTCGGCGCCCGGGAAGGTCTTGCCCTTCTCGTAGCAGCCCTCCTTGGGGTGGCACCCGCCGTTCTGAATCCGGCTCAGCTCGGCGCGGCCCTCGTCGAATTCATGGTTGCCGACCGCGGTGACGTCGAGGTCCAGCTTGTTGAGCGCCTCGATGGTCGGCTCGTCGTGGAAGAGGCCGGACAGCAGCGGGCTGGCGCCGATCATGTCGCCGCCGGCGGCGGTGACGGAGTAGTCGTGGCCCTTACGGGCGTTACGGAGGGAGGCGGCCAGGTATTCGGCCCCACCCGCCGGGATGGTCTTGGTGGTGCCGTCCGGCTGGGTCTCGGTGACGGTGCCGGAGGAGCCCTGCGGGGGCTCCAGGTTTCCGTGCAGGTCGTTGAAGGACAGCAGCTGTACGTCGACGGTGCGCCCGGGCCGGTGCTTGTCCGAGGCGGCGGCGGTGTCCGCGCCCGCCGGGCCCACGGCGGTCAGCACCCCGGCCGCGGCGGCCAGCACCGCGACTCCCGTGGCCAACCGGCGTGCCGCCCCGCGCCGTTGAGGTCTCGCTGGCATGTCGTCCCCTTGTGTGCCCCGTGATGGATGGTGGGGCGCAGCTTACGGTCAACGCGCGTAGCGGGGCAGGGGGATGAGGTGAAGAGCTGATGGCCGGTCGTCGACGGGGTGGTCCGATGGGTCAGCCGGGTGACTCGCCGGTACGAAATTGTGCAGCGGCTTGCCGCACAAGGGGGCCGCCGTAGGCTCGGCCCCATGAATGACGTGGTGAACGAGACATCCGGTGCCCGGCGGCTCGATGTGCTGGAGGAGCTGACGCCCACCGAGGCGCAGGATGTGCTGCGGCTGGTCGCGGAGTCCGCGCACGCCGATGGTCAGCAGGCCGTGTCCGAGCAGGGGCGGCTGCAGCTGCGGGGGCGGCGGGAGGGGGTGCGGCATCTGGTGCTGCGGGAGCCGAGCGGGGAGCTGGTGGGATACGCGCAGCTTGAGGACACCGACCCGGTGGAGGCCCCGGCCGCCGAGCTGGTCGTGCACCCGGCGCACCGCGGGCAGGGGCATGGCCGGGCGCTGGGAGTGACCCTGCTGAGGGAATCGGGGAAGCGGCTGCGGGTGTGGGCGCACGGGGGGCATGCCTCGGCGCGCCATCTGGCGCAGGTGCTGGGGTTGACGCTGTTCCGGGAGCTGCGCCAGATGCGCCGGCCCCTGGGGTCGCTCGCGGAGCTGGGCCTCGCGGAGCCCGCATGGCCCAAGGGCGTGACCGTACGGACCTTCCGGCCCGGTGAGGACGACGCCGCCTGGCTGGCGGCGAACGCGGCGGCCTTCGCCCACCACCCCGAGCAGGGCTCACTCACCCAGCGTGACCTCGACGACCGTAAGAGCGAGCCGTGGTTCGATCCGGCGGGGTTCTTCCTGGCCGAGCGCGAGGGGCAGATCGTCGGCTTCCACTGGACCAAGGTGCATGCCGAGGAGCGGCTGGGGGAGGTGTACGTCGTGGGCGTGCGGCCGGACGCGCAGGGTGGCGGGCTCGGTAAGGCGCTCACGTCGGTCGGGCTGCGGCACCTTGCCGCCCAGGGGCTGCCGACCGCGATGCTCTATGTGGACGCCGACAACTTCGCCGCGGTCGCGGTCTACGAACGGCTCGGCTTCGTCACCCATGAGACGGACCTGATGTACCGGACCGAGACCTGAGCGAGCCCCCGGCCCGGGGGCTCAAGAGGGCGGAACCCCAGGGGGTCGGACCCCTGGGGGATGGGTCCCGATTTCCTACGCGCCATGTGTCCGTTACCGGCGATTCAACCTTGGTTGCGAGCATCACTGAATGCAGCCCGCTGTGCCGAATTCGTCGAACCGGAGGCTCCGTGCCGTTTCCGCACCAGCTTCCGCCACGCCGTCTTCGCCTCCGGCGCGGAACAATGAATTCATGAGCGACAGCAGCGGTCAGGCATCGGTTTCCCCCCAGCCCCAGCGCCAGCCCTCGGTCGGGTCCATCGCGGCCCATCGGCCGCGTGCTGTGGCCGCGCCACCGGTGCGCTCGCTCGACCCCGACCTCGACGCCGACCTGGACTCGTACGAGGAGGGGGCCGGGCCCGACCTGGTGGGCGGGGAGCTGCCGCAGGGGCGGTTCCTGGACCGGGAGCGCAGCTGGCTGGCGTTCAACGAGCGGGTGCTGGAGCTGGCCGAGGACCCCTCCACCCCGCTGCTGGAGCGGGCCAACTTCCTGGCGATCTTCGCCAGCAATCTGGACGAGTTCTTCATGGTGCGGGTCGCCGGCCTCAAGCGGCGCATCGCGACCGGGGTCGCCACCCGCTCGGCCTCCGGGCTGCAGCCGCGCGAGGTGCTGGATCTGATCTGGAACCGGTCCCGTGAGCTCATGGCCCGGCACGCCGCCTGCTATCAGCAGGACGTCGCCCCGGCGCTCGCGGAGGAGGGCATCCATCTGGTCCGCTGGCCGGATCTGACCGAGAAGGAGCAGTCCCGCCTCTTCACCCTCTTCCGGCAGCAGATCTTCCCCGTGCTGACCCCGCTCGCGGTGGACCCGGCGCACCCCTTCCCCTATATTTCGGGGCTTTCGCTCAATCTCGCGGTCGTGGTGCGCAACCCCGTGAGCGGGCATGATCACTTCGCACGTGTGAAGGTCCCGCCGTCGCTCTCCCGGTTCCTGGAGGCGGCGCCGCAGCGGTATGTGCCGCTGGAGGACGTGATCGCGGCGCATCTGGAGGCGCTCTTCCCGGGGATGGAGGTGCTCGCGCACCACATGTTCCGGGTGACGCGCAACGAGGACCTCGAGGTCGAGGAGGACGACGCCGAGAACCTCCTCCAGGCCCTGGAGAAGGAACTGCTGCGCCGCCGCTTCGGGCCCCCGGTGCGGCTGGAGGTCGAGGAGTCCATCGACCCGTATGTGCTGGACCTGCTGGTGCGCGAGCTGAAGATCTCGGACGCCGAGGTCTATCCGCTGCCGGGGCCGCTCGACCTCACCGGGCTGTTCGGGATAGCCGCGCTGGACCGGCCGGAGCTGAAGTACCCCAAGTTCGTGGCGGGCACCCACCGGGATCTCGCCGAGGTGGAGTCCGCGTCCCCGCCCGACATCTTCGCGGCGCTGCGCGAGCGGGACGTCCTCCTCCACCACCCGTACGACTCGTTCTCCACCTCCGTGCAGGCGTTCCTGGAGCAGGCGGCCGCCGATCCGGACGTGCTCGCGATCAAGCAGACGCTCTATCGCACCTCCGGCAAGTCGCCGATCGTCGACGCGCTGATAGACGCCGCCGAGTCGGGCAAGCAGGTGCTGGTGCTCGTGGAGATCAAGGCGCGGTTCGACGAGCACGCCAACATCAAGTGGGCGCGGAAGCTGGAAGAGGCCGGCTGCCATGTCGTCTACGGCCTCCTCGGCCTGAAGACCCACTGCAAGCTGTCGCTGGTGGTCCGCCAGGAGGGCGACACCCTGACCCGCTACTCGCATGTGGGCACCGGCAACTACCACCCCAAGACCGCCCGGCTGTATGAGGACCTGGGGCTGCTGACGGCGAACTCCCAGGTCGGCGCGGACCTCTCCGACCTCTTCAACCGGCTGAGCGGCTATTCCCGGCGGGAGAACTACCGGCGGCTGCTGGTCGCCCCCAAGTCGCTGCGCGACGGGCTGATCACCCGGATCAACAAGGAGATCACCCACCACCGGGCGGGGCGCCCGTCCTACGTCAAGATCAAGGTCAATTCGATGGTCGACGAGGCCGTCGTCGACGCCCTCTACCGGGCCTCGCAGGCCGGAGTGCCGGTCCATGTGTGGGTGCGCGGCATCTGCGCGCTGCGGCCGGGCGTCCCCGGGCTCTCGGAGAACATCCGGGTCCGCTCGGTCCTCGGACGCTTTCTGGAGCATTCGCGCGTATTCGCGTTCGGTAACGGCGGCGAGCCGGAGGTGTGGATCGGCAGCGCCGACATGATGCACCGCAACCTCGACCGCCGGATCGAGGCGCTGGTGCGGGTCACCGACCCCGGCCACCGCGCCGCCCTCAACCGCCTGCTGGAGACCGGGATGTCCGACTCCACCTCCTCCTGGCATCTGGGCCCGGACGGCGAGTGGACACGGCATGCGACGGACGCGGAAGGCCAGCCGCTGCGGAACGTTCAGGAGATGCTCATCGACGCCCGGAGGCGACGGCGTGGTTCAACGACATGACCTGTCACCGGCCGGGATGACGGGCGCCGCGGATCCGGCCGCCGCCCCGCCCTGCCCAGGGGCGGACGGCATGACGGACCGGGGTGTGCCGGAGCGCGGTGTGACGACGGACCGGGGTGTGACGACGGACCGGGGGACGGCGGAGCGGGCGGCGGGGGCCGAGGCGGCACCTTCGTGGGAGTCGGCGACGGCCGGTGAGGTGCTGTCGGCGTATCTGCACGCCCAGGCCGGGGACTTCCTCCGCAGCCTGCGGCTGCACCGCGAGAGCGGCTCCGATGTGCAGGAGGCGGCCGAGGCCGCCCGGCTGCTGCGCCGCGCCGCACGGCGGATCAGCGGCGCACTCTACGTCTACCGCCCGCTCACCGATACGGCCTGGTCCGATGAGCTGCGGACCGAGCTGGCCTGGCTGTCGGGCACGCTGGCGCGGGAGCACGCCTACGCGGAGCGGCTGGACCGGCTGCGCGGCGCCCTGTACCGGCTCTCGGGCGCGGGCGGGCCCTCGGACCGGTCGTCGCAGGGAGAGGGGACGGCCGCCGAGTCCGCGAGCTCCGGTGAGTGGCCCGCCGAGGCCGCCACGAACGGCGCGCATGCCATGAGCGCGGCGCGCACCGCGCGCGGCGGGGTCACGGTCGCGGTCGACGGCGCCCGCGGCCCCTCCGGCACCGCGGGCGCCGGAGGGGCCGCAGGCGCTGCAGGTACCGCAGGCGCTGCAGGTACTGCCGCCGCCGCCCCGCCCCGTTCCACCCGTGCCGCGCGCCGCAGTGTCTCCCTGGCCGCCGGTGCGCCGGGAAGCGGAGCCGCGGACCCTGTCGGGGGGCAGGGTGCGCGGTCCGGTCCGGCCGATCCGGGCGGCGGCGCCGAGGGCGCGGCCGGAACGTCCGGGGACGAGGCCCGGGCGGCCGGACGGCGGCGTGGCGAGCGCGGTGACAAGAGCGGCCGGACCGCCAAGGGCGAGAAGACCGACCGGCCCGGCCGGCCGGGCACGGCCCACCAGCGGGCCGGTGCCGAGGAGGAGGCCCGCGGCGGGGCGCTGACCGTGGGCGCGGCCCGCGCCGGAGCGCTGCTGGAGCGCCAGCTCACCCTGGCCCGGACCCGGGCCCACACCGCGGCCCTGGAGGCGCTCGGCTCCTCCCGTTTCCACGCGGTCGCCGACACCGTCGCCCTGCTCGCCTCCGACGCCCCGCTCGACGAGGCCAACGCCGCCCGCCCCGCCGGGCAGGTGCTGCCGCCGCTCGCCGAACTGGCGAACCGGCGGCTGGCCGAGGCGGTGGAGGCGCTGCCGCTGATCCGCGCCGGACATCCGTACAACGCGGAGGCGCTGGTCCACGGCCTGGCCGCGACCTCGGCGGCGGACGCCCCGCCCGCCAGCGAGCGCCAGGACGCCCCCTGGCACCAGGTGCGCCATCTGCTGCGGCTGCGGCGGTACGCCCTGGAGGTGCTCGACCAGGTGTGGCAGCAGCCGGACGGGGCAGGCGGGCCAGGTGGGTCCGGGCCGGCCGGGTCCGGCCCCGCGGACGCCGAGCCGCCGCTGTCCGTACGGCTGCTGGCCGCCGGGCAGGCGCTGGAGCGCCACCGCGACGCGGCCGAGGCGGCCGCCGCCGCGGCGGCGGCCGCCCGTACGCCCCGGATCGCCCCGGCGACGGCGTACGCGCTGGGCGTGCTCCACGCCGATCAGCGGCATGAGGTCGAGGCGGCCCGCTTCGCGTTCGGCCGGATCTGGCGGCGCGTGGCCACCAGAGCCTCCTGACGGCGGCCGCCCGGGGCGAGCGGTAGGAAGAGACGACGCATACGTACGAAGAATGCGGCGGAGACCGGGGAGGGAGACGGTGGATGAACCGGTCAGATTCCCGTGGTGACGGGGGAGCGGACACCGGGACGATTCTGGCGGCGGGCTGTGTGCTGTGGCGACGGTCCCCGCACGGCGGCGGGCTGGAGATCGCCCTCGTCCACCGCCCCCGCTACGACGACTGGTCCCACCCCAAGGGCAAGCTGAAGCCCGGCGAGGACGCGCTGCACGGCGCCGTGCGCGAGGTCGTCGAGGAGACCGGTATGGGCTGCGCCCCGGGGGCGGTGCTGCCCACCCTCCACTACATGGCCAAGGGCCGCCCCAAGGAGGTCCGCTACTGGGCGGCGGAGGCCGTCGACGACGAGACCTTCGTACCCAACCGCGAGGTCGACCGCCTGCTCTGGCTGCCCCCGGACGCGGCCCGCCTCCGCCTCTCCTACGACCACGACCGCACGCTCGTCGACGCGCTGCTGCACGCCCTGCGGCCGTCCTGAACCGCCCTCGGGACCGGTCAGCGGCGGCGCAGGCTCTTGTCCGCGAGCGCCGGCGGCAGGTAGTAGCTGTCGTCCCGGTTGAGGTCGGTGCCCGGCGGGACGATCTCGTCGATCCGGTCCAGGACGTCCTGGCTCAGCTCCACCTCGGACCCGGCGAGCAGATCCTCCAGCTGCTCCATGGTGCGCGGGCCGATGATCACCGAGGTGATGGCCGGATGGGCCCGTACGAAGGCGATGGCCAGATGCGGCAGCGAGAGCCCGGCGTCGGAGGCCAGCTCGGACAGCGCGCCGACCGCCTCCAGCTTGCGCGCGTTGCCGGGCAGCGAGGGGTCGAACTTGTCCTTCTCCACGGCCGCCCGGCCGCCCGACAGATCGACGTCGGACGCCTTGGTGTAGCGGCCCGTGAGCCAGCCCGCGGAGAGCGGGCCCCAGCTCAGCACGCCCATCCCGTACTTCTGCGCGGTCGGCAGCACCGCCGCCTCCACGCCCCGCGCCAGGATCGAGTACGGCGGCTGCTCGCTGCGGAACCGCACATGCCCGCGCCGGTCGGAGACCCACTGGGCCTCCACGATCTGTTCGGCCGGGAAGGTGGAGGACCCGACGGCGCGCACCTTGCCCGCCCGGACCAGATCGGACAGGACCGACAGCGTCTCGTCGATGTCCGTCGTGGGGTCCGGCCGGTGGATCTGGTAGAGGTCGATGTAGTCCGTGCCCAGGCGGCGTAGGCTGTACTCGATCTCCTGGGTGATCCAGCGCCGTGAGTTGCCGCCCTCATTGGGGTCCTCGCCCATCGGGAAATGGGCCTTGGTGGCCAGGACGATGTCCTCGCGGCGGCCCTTGAGGGCCTTGCCGACGATCTCCTCGGACTCGCCCTCGGAGTAGACGTCGGCGGTGTCGACGAAGTTGATGCCCGCGTCGAGGGCGCGGTGGATGATCCGTACCGAGTCGTCGTGGTCGGGGTTGCCGATGGCGCCGAACATCATCGCGCCCAGGGCGTACTCGCTCACCGAGATGCCCGTCCCACCGAGGATCCTGCGCTTCATGGCTGGTGCCTTCCGCTGATTTCCATGGCGTCTGCTGTCCATGGCCGGTCTCTGCTGTCCATGGCGTCTGCTGTCCATGGCCCTGTGCGCCTTCAGCCTCGGGTCCGGGCGGACACCTCACCAGGCCCGGCTCAACCTGGGTCTGCCAGAACCACCTGTCCGGCCCAGAAGCGGGCGGCGCGCGGATAATGGACGGATGGGCCATGGCGAACCGGAGATCAAGTCGTTTCTCAAGGCGCGCCGCGCCGCGCTCGACCCGGCCGAGCTCGGGCTGCCGGAGGGGGTCGTGCGGCGCCGGGTGCGGGGGCTGCGCCGTGAGGAGGTAGCCCAGCTGGCCGGGATCAGCGTCGACTACTACACCCGTATCGAGCAGGGCCGGGCCCCGGCCATCTCGGACTCGGTGGTCGACGGACTGGCTCGGGCGCTGCGGCTGACCCCGTCCGAGCACACGTATCTGCGCAACATCACCCTGCCGCGGCAGCGCGGCGGAGCGGCCGGCCCCGACCCTCGGCCGCGCGTACGGCCGGAGATCCAGCAGCTGCTGAACGCGATGGACGGCAATGTCCCGGCCTATGTCTACGGTCCGGCGATGGACATCCTGGCCTGGAACCGGCTCGGCACCCGGCTCTGCATCGACTACCCCGCGATCCCCGAGGAGCGGCGCAACGGCCCGCTGCTGGTCTTCCTCGATCCCCGGCTCAAGGAGATCCATCCGAACTGGGCCGAGGTCGCCGACGACACGGTGGCCGGGCTGCGCGCGGAGGTCGGGCGCCACCCCGGCAACTCACGGGTGTGCCGGGTGACCCATGAGCTGCTGGAGCGGAGCGAGGAGTTCCGGCGGCGGTGGGAGGCCCAGGAGGTGCAGGAGCGGACGCGGGGCGTCAAGCGGTTCCGCCATCCGGAGATGGGGGAGCTGGTGCTGCGGTTCGAGGCGTTCGTCCTGCCCGCCGACCCGGGGCAGATGCTGTGCACGTACACGGCCGACGAGGGGTCGGCGACGGCGGAGGCGCTGAGGGTGCTGGCGGGCGCGGCGGCGGTGGCCTGACGGCCCGAGCCGCCGCCCCGCACCCCGCGCTGCGCCCCGACCCTGTTTCGTCCAACCTCCTTGACGCGACTGGAAAGTTTCCTTACTTTCAACTCCTCTCACGGTGGCGCGCTAGGGCAATGGAGGTCCGGATGTCCGGCACCGAGGGCGGATTCGTCCGCCGTATCGGCCTGTTCCAGGCGACAGCCATCAACATGAGCCAGATGTGCGGCATCGGCCCGTTCGTCACCATCCCCCTCATGGTCGCCGCCTTCGGCGGACCGCAGGCCGTCATCGGCTTTGTCGCGGGCGCGGTGCTCGCGCTCGCCGACGGGCTGATCTGGGCCGAGTTGGGGGCCTCGCTGCCGGGGGCCGGGGGCAGCTATGTGTATCTGCGCCAGGCGTTCCAGTACCGCAGCGGCAAGCTGATGCCGTTCCTGTTCGTCTGGACGGCGATGCTGTTCATCCCGCTGATCATGTCCACGGGTGTGGTCGGTCTGGTGCAGTATCTGGGCTATCTGTGGCCCGATATGACGCAGACCCAGGGCGATCTGGTCGGACTCGGCGTCATCGTCCTGGTCATCGGGCTGCTGTGGCGGGGGGTCGAGCACATCGCCCGGATCACGGCCGTCATGTGGTGCGTGATGATCGCCTCCGTGGTCCTGGTCATCGTCGCCGCCTTCAGCCACTTCGACGCGGGGCAGGCGTTCACCTATCCGGACCATGCCTTCGAACTGAGCAGCGGTCACTTCTGGACCGGGTTCGCCGCGGGCCTGACCATCGGGATCTACGACTACCTCGGCTACAACACCGCCGCGTACATGGGCGCCGAGATCAAGGACCCCGGCCGCACCCTGCCGCGGGCGATCGTCACCTCGATCGCCGGGATCATGGGGATCTATCTGCTGCTGCAGATCGGCACCCTCGGCGTCGTCGACTGGCATGAGATGACCGAGCCCGGCTCGGTGGCCTCCCAGTCCGTCGCCTCGGCGGTGCTGGAGGAGACCTGGGGGAAAGGCGCGGCCGACGTCGTCACCGTGCTCATCCTCATCACGGCCTTCGCGTCCGTCTTCGCCGGGCTGCTGGGTGGCTCCCGGGTGCCGTACGACGCCGCCCGCGAACGGGTCTTCTTCCGTCCGTACGGCACGCTCCATCCGCGCCATCGCTTCCCCATGCTGGGCCTGGCCACGATGGGTGTCGTCACCGCGATCGGCTTCCTGATCGGCCGCCACACCGATCTGGCCACGCTGATCCAGCTGCTGACCACGGTCATGGTGATCGTGCAGGCTCTGGCGCAGATCGTCGCCGTCACGGTGCTGCGCCGCCGCCAGCCGGGGCTGCGGCGGCCGTACCGGATGTGGCTCTATCCGCTGCCGAGCGTGGTGGCGCTGGTGGGCTGGGTGGTGATCTACGGCTACGCGGACAAGAACTCCCCCGGACGGCACCCCATCGAATGGTCGCTGGCCTGGGTCGCGGCGGGGTGTGTGGCGTTCGTGCTGTGGGCGCGGGTGGAGAAGGTGTGGCCGTTCGGGCCGAAGGAGATCAGCGAGGAGTACGCGGCGGGCGCCGACCCCGACGCGGAAGGGGGCACCCCGGGCACGCCGGGCGTGGCGAAGGCCCAGGGTGGTACGGCGGACGCCTAGGCCCTGTCCGCACAGGCACAGCCTCGACCGGAGCCGTCAGCCCCGGGGCGCCAGTGCCTCCCACCGCACCGTGACCTCGCCCTGGCGCCAGCGCCGTGGGCCGTCGGCGAGCGGCCAGCCCTGTGCGCGCAGCGTCTGGGCGCTGCGTATCCAGCGCTGGCGCGCGCTGAGCGGCGCGTACGGGGCGGCGGCCGCCCAGGCGCGGTCGAAGTCGCGCAGGAAGGTGTGCACCGCCTCGCCCGGCACATTGCGGTGGATCAGCGCCTTGGGGAGTCGTTCAGCCAGGTCGGAGGGGCGTTCCAGGGAGCCGAGGCGGGCCGCGAAGGTCACGGTGCGCGGGCCCGCCGCGTCGAGCGCGACCCACACATGCCGCCGCCCGATCTCATCGCAGGTGCCCTCCACCAGCAGCCCGCCGGGCGCCAGCCGGGCGCACAGCCGCCGCCATACGGCGGCGACCTCGCCCTCCTCGTACTGCCGCAGCACATTGGCCGCCCGGATGAGCGCCGGACGGGCCCCGCCGGGCAGCGGCACCTCGAAGCCGCCGTGGGCGAAGGTGAGCCCCTCGCGCTCGTACGGTCGCGCGGCGGCCACCCGCCCGGGGTCGATCTCGACCCCCACGACGCGGGCCCCGGCCCGTACGGTCCGTAGCCGGTCCAGCAGCTCGACGGCGGTCCACGGGGCCGCCCCGTACCCCAGATCCACCGCCACCGGCGCCTCCCCGGCCCGCCGCAGCGCGGCCCCGTGGGCCGCCGCGATCCACCGGTCCATCCGGCGCAGCCGATTGGGGTTGGTCGTCCCACGGGTCGCCGAACCGATCGGACGGGACGGCGGGGGAACGCGGGCGGGCATGGCGCAGAGCCTATGCGGGGGCGGACGGGGCGTGGCCGACGGGTATCAGAACGTCACGCTTTGGCAAAGCGGAAATGGGAACCATAAGTTCCGGTGTTAACGACCGAGGAGGGAGCCCGCCCCGTCAAGGAGGTAACGCTCGGTGAGCCAGCACGCGTCCCGGCTCGGCGGTCTGCGAGGCCGGTCCCATATACCGTTCGGCGCACCGCCCCACCAGCGGCCTCGCCGCATTCCACGGCGGCCGCGGCGGATCGCGATGCTCAGTGTGCACACCTCGCCGCTGCATCAGCCCGGCACCGGCGACGCCGGGGGGATGAACGTCTACATCGTCGAGCTGGCCAAGCGGCTGGCCGCGATCGACATCGAGGTGGAGATCTTCACCCGGGCCACCACCGCCGCGCTGCCCCCATCCGTCGAACTCGCCCCCGGTGTGCTCGTCCGGCACGTGGACGCGGGGCCCTACGAGGGGCTGGCCAAGGAGGAGCTGCCGGCGCAGCTGTGTGCGTTCACCCACGGGGTCATGCGGGCGTGGGCCGGGCACCGGCCGGGCCATTACGATCTCGTCCACTCCCACTACTGGCTCTCCGGCCATGTCGGCTGGCTGGCCGCCGAGCGCTGGGGAGTGCCGCTGGTACACGCCATGCACACCATGGCCAAGGTCAAGAACGCCGCGCTGGCGGCGGGCGACACCCCCGAGCCCGCGGCCCGCGTGATCGGCGAGCAGCAGATCGTCCGCGCCGCCGACCGGCTGATCGCCAACACCGGCGGGGAGGCCGACGAGCTGGTGCACCACTACGAGGCGGCGCGCGAGCTGGTCGCGGTCGTTCACCCCGGGGTGAACCTCGACCGCTTCCGCCCCGCCGACGGCCGGGCCGCCGCCCGGGCCCGGCTGGGCCTCCCGGCCGACGCGCTCATACCCCTCTTCGCCGGGCGCATACAGCCGCTCAAGGCCCCCGACATCCTGCTGCACGCGGTCGCCCACCTCCTGGAGGAGGACCCCTCGCTGCGCGAGCGCATGGTCGTGCCCGTGGTGGGCGGCCCCAGCGGCAGCGGCCTGGCCAAGCCCGAGGGGCTGCACAAGCTGGCGGCGCGGCTGGGGATCTGCGATGTGGTCCGGTTCCGGCCGCCCTGTGCGCAGGACGAGCTCGCGGACTGGTACCGGGCGGCGTCCGTGCTGGTCATGCCGTCGTACAGCGAATCCTTCGGGCTGGTGGCCATCGAGGCCCAGGCATGCGGCACCCCGGTCGTGGCGGCCTCGGTGGGCGGTCTGCCGGTGGCCGTACGGGACGGGGTCAGCGGCACGCTGATCCAGGGCCACGACCCCGCCGACTACGCCCGCGCCCTGCGCCCCTTCGCGAGCGAACCGGGGAGGGCGGAACGGATGGGCGCGGCGGCGGCCCGGCACGCGGAGTCCTTCGGGTGGGACACGGCCGCCGCGGCGACGGCGGACGTCTACGCGGAGGCGATGCGTGAGCGGCGTCGCCTACGATCGGCCCATGGCTGACCCCAAGGCTGACATCGCGCCCAAGACCGACCCCCGGGCCGTCATCGAGCGGACGCTGAACGACGCCGAACTGGAGTGGGAGAGCCCGCAGGACGGCACGTACGTCGTCACGCTCCCGGGCACCCGCAAGCTGTCGACCACCTGCTCGCTGCGGGTCGGCCGGCACTCCCTCTCGGTCAACGCCTTCGTCGTCCGCCATCCCGACGAGAACCACGAGGCCGTCCACCGCTGGCTGCTGGAGCGCAACACCCGGCTCTACGGGGTGAGTTACGCGATCGACCAGCTCGGCGACATCTATCTGGTGGGCAAGTTGCCGCTCGCCGCGGTCATCCCGGAGGAAGTGGACCGGCTGCTCGGCACGGTGCTGGAGAACGCGGACGGCAGCTTCAACACCCTGCTGGAGATGGGGTTCGCGACCGCCATCCGTAAGGAGTACGCCTGGCGGACGGCGCGCGGCGAATCGACGCGCAACCTTGAGGCGTTCAGCAATCTGACCCGGGACGCGGCGAAGTAAACGTCGGCGAGGCGCGTTCCGCGCGCGCTTGATGTACGGCCCTGACGCGCCTCCTTGCCATGCCTGAGGTACGTCCATCCTGACGCGACCCCTTCCGCACACCCCTGCCCCATGGCATTCTCACGCCGTCTCTCACCTGAACTGCGTTCACATCCATGGAAGGCGGGGCTGGTTCATGGGCACGGAGATCAACAGAAGGCGACTGCTCGGCGGCGCGATGGGCGTGGCGGCGGGCGCCACGTTCCTGGGGACGGGCGCCCCGTTCCTGACCGCCACGGACGCGGCGGCCGCATCGCGTACCGCCGCCGGACCGGGCGCCCCGGGCGGGGCGGGCACCTCCGGCGGGGCGCAGACGTCCCCCCTCTGGCGTGAGTTCCGCGCCCGGCCTTACACCCATCCGCAGATTCCCTACGTCGGGCGCGCCGGATTCCTCGGTGGGCGTACCCACTTCCCCCGACTGCCCGTCGTCGCCGACGTCCGCGACTACGGCGCCCGGCCCGACGGCTCCACGGACGCCGCCCCCGCGATCAACCGCGCCATCGCCGCGGCCGGGCGGCGCGGCGGCGGCACGGTCCTGGTGCCGCCCGGGACGTACCGCGTGGACGACGTCATCCGCCTCGGCTACGACAACGTCGTGCTGCGCGGCGCGGGCAGCGGCCGCACCACCCTCCACGCGACCCGCAGCCTCACCGAGCTGATCGGCCCGTACGGCAGCCGCTACGGCGGGAACAAGTCGTCCTGGTCCTGGGCCGGCGGGCTCATCTGGATCTGCCCGGACGCCCGCTGGCGCTCCCTGACCGACGCGATCCGGGCCCAGGCGTGGCCGTTCGAGGGCTGGACGGGCAACAAGCGCGACGAGGGGCACACCCTCACCGATCTCGCCGCCCCCGCCCGCCGCGGGGACTGGACGGTGACCGTCGAGGACCCGTCCGCCCTCCGCCGCGGCGACCGCGTGCTGTTCCAGCTCGCCGACGACGACACCCACTCCCTCCTGCGCCATATGGCCGGTGACGTCGAGGGCGCCGCCGACTACGTCTGGGCCGACAAGACCAAGCTCACCTCGTACGTCCCTTACGAATGGCCGTGCCGCGTCGTCTCCGTCGACCGGCGGCGCCGCCGGGTGACCCTGGACCGTCCGCTCCCGCTGGATGCCCGGCCCGCCTGGAAGCCCCGGTTCACCACGCTCGTACGCCCGGTCACCGGCTCCGGGGTCGAGGGCATCACCCTCGACGTCGTCGAGACCCCGCAGTCGCAGCATCTGCTGGACAAGGGGTACAACGGCGTCGCGCTGCAGTGCGCGTGGGACTGCTGGGTGGACGACGTGACCGTCAACAACGTCGACAACGGCTTCCTGCTCGTCGCCGCCAAGGCGTGCACCCTGCGCCGCACCCGGGTGACGGGGCGCGGCAGCCATCATCCTTACTGCTGCCGCGAGGGCTCGCACGACAACCTCGTGGAGGACTTCGTGCTGGCTCAGCGCACCGTCCCGGCCCCGGCGGGGACGTCGCTGCACGGCATCAACGTGGAGGGGCTGTCCAGCTACAACGTCTGGTCGCGCGGCCGGATGGAGATGGGCACCTTCGACACCCACCGCGGGATGCCCTTCGCCAACGTCCGTACGGAGATCACCGTGGACAACACGGGGGCCCACGGCGGCGACGCGAGCGCGGGCCCGCTCTACGGTGCGCGGTTCACCCACTGGAACGTCACGGTCAGCAATCAGCGGGCCGGCTGCGTCAAGATCGACGACATCGCGCCGTACAGCGCGACGGTCGGGATCAGCGAGGTCCGGCAGTTCGGCCAGATCGACGTCCCGGACTTCACCGGTCCGCTGCACTCCCGTATCGAGTCCTATGGCCACCCTGAGGCCGTCCACCCCCGCAATCTGTACGAGGCGCAGCGCGCGATCGGCTGACATCTCCCCGAAAACACGGTGAGAAACGCGGTGAAGAAATACGGTCCATGACGCCTCTACATGGTGAACCGGCTCCGGCGGCCGGGAACCATGAAGAGGAGACACAACGGTGCTCATGGACAATCCGTGGCTCACGGTGGCAACGGTCGTGACGGTGGGGGTGCTACGGCTGATGGGGGACGTCATCCGCTGGCTGGCGGCGCGCTCGGGCGAACGGCTCCGGGCGCGCACGCTGGCCGAGTTGGTGAGCAGAACGGCACCGGGCACGGTGCTCACCGACCACCGCCCCGACGGCGCGGCGCTGACCATAAGGCGGCGGGCGGAGGAGCGGGACGGGGGCGGTCGGGGTGAGTGACACCGTCGAGGAGACCGCGTGCGGCGGCGAGTTCGAGGAGGAGTTCGACGCCTTCTACGCCCGCACCTACCCTTGGCTGGCCGCCCGCGCGGTGATGGTCAGCGGCAACCGGCAGAACGCCGAGGACGCCGTGCAGGAGGCGTACATCGAGGCGATGCGCCGCTGGCCCGAGGTCAGGGCGTACGCCTCGCCCGAGGCATGGGTGACCACCACCATGCGGCGCAAGCTGTCGAAGGACGGGCGGCGCTGGTGGTTCCGCTGGAAGCCGGTCGAGATGGCCGAGACGACCGTCCCGGCCGCCCCGACCGCCACCGTGGAGGAGACCGCCGAGGCACTGGCCGCGCTGCGCGCCCTCGGCACGCTGCCGCCGCGCCAGCGTCAGGTGGTCGTCATGCATTCGCTCGAGGGCATGAGCTATCGGGCGATCTCCGCCGAGCTGGGGATCTCGGTCGGCAGCGTCGGCAGCAACCTCAACAAGGCCCGCGCCCGGCTGAGCCTGATGCTGGACGTCTCCCCGGAGCTCGGCCGTCCGACCGAGCGCCTGCTGACCCGCACACCGGAGGACCCGCTGACGGCGGCGCTGTACGGGGCCGCGGAGTGGTTGTCGGACGGCTTCCGGGGGGACGCACGGAACGGTTTCCGGTCGGACGTCCGTAACGGTTTCCGGTCCGACGCCGCCCGTAACGGCGGTCCCGACGGCATGCGGGAGCGCCGATGATCGCCGCCGCGCGCGCTCTTCTCGCCCTCGCCCTGCTCGCCGTCTTCTACGCGCTGGTCGCGGCCATGGTGCTGCTCTGGGGCGCCTTCCTCGCGGCGGCCTTATGGACCGCGGCGGAGCCGGGGGTCCAGACGCCGCCCATGAGCGTCGTCACCGCCTGCGCGGCGTTCGCCCCGATCGTCTTCGGCATGGTGTGGGCGGTGATCCGCACCGCCCGCCCCGCCGTATCGCGCGAGGACGCGGTGACGGTGACCCGGCGCGGGGCACCGGAGCTATGGCGCACGGTCGAGGAGCTGGCCCTCGCCGTCGGCACCCGCCCGCCCGCCCGGATCCGGCTGACCGCCGAGGTCAACGCCGCCGTCACCGAGGACGCACCACTCCTCGGGCTCGCCCCCGGCCGACGCGTCCTCTACCTCGGAATGCCCCTGCTGGCCTGTCTGTCGCCCGCCGAACTGCGCGCCGTCCTCGCCCATGAGCTGGGCCACTTCTCCCGCCGCCACAGCCGCTTCGGCGCGGTCGCCCACCGGGGTGCGGCGGGGCTGGACGCCGCCCGGCAGGCGATCCAGGAGGCGTCGGCCGCCAACCACCTGGTGCGGCTGTACGCGGGCTGGCCCCTGCTGCTGCTCGGCCTCTACACCCGCGTCTTCCGCTGGCTCACCCGCCCGGTCCGGCGGCGGCAGGAGCTGGAGGCCGACCGCGAGGCCGCCCGGGTGGCCGGCCCGGGCGCCATGGCCGACGCGCTGCGCTCTACGGCGGCGCTGGAGGCGGCGTGGCAGGAGTTCCTGGCGGACTTCCTCGCCCCGATGCGCCGGGCGACGGGCCGGATCCCCGACGATCCGTTCCGCGCCTTCGCCCATATGGTCGAGGCCCCCGAAGTGCGGGAGCCGCTGGCCGTGTTACGTGCCCGTGCCGTCGAGCGGCCCGCCGACCCCGACGACGCGCATCCGGCGCTGGCCACCCGCTTGGAACGGCTGGCGCGCCTGCCCGCCCCGGAGCCCGGCGCCGAGCCCCTTTTCCCGGACGCCCCGTCCCCGGATCCCCTCACCCCGGACCCCCTCTCCCTACAGCCGCGGTACGCGGTCGCGCTGGGCCGCGTCATGCTGTCCGGCCCGAACGCGGGGAAGCGGGTGCCGTGGCGGGACTGGCTCACCGAACTGGCCGAGTACCGCGCGACGCGCATCCTCACCCCGTTGGCCGAGGTGGTGCGCGGGGTCGAGGAGGCGGAGGGGGCGGGACACCAGAAGGCGGGGCCGGAAGCGGTGCCGATCGGGGAGCCGGAAGCAGAGCGGTTCCCGGAGCCGGAAGCGGGACCAGCCGCCCAGCCGGACGCGCTCACGGTCCAACGGGTGCTGCGGCTGCTGGACGGCGGTCGCCGTATGCCCCTCGCCCGCGCCCTCAACTCCCGTCTGTCGCACGGTGAGCGGACGCCCCACCCCGAGCAGACCGAACGCGACGATCCGCTCGGCTTCCTGGCCGACGCCTTGGCCGTGCTGATCGGAGCGCAACTGGTCGCGCGGGGGACCGCGTACTGGGCCATGAACTGGACCGGCCCCAGCATCCTCGTACCGCCCGACGGCATCGCCCCCGAAACCATCCGCACCTGGGCCGACACCGCCGTGCGGCTGCCCGGCCAGACCCAGCGGCTCGGGCTGCACCTGGCCGCCCTGGGCGTGGACGAACGCGCACCCTTGCCCTGCCCGGCCAGGGGTACGGCGGACGGGCCGATGCCAGGGGAGAAGGCGCGGCGGATCAGCATCACGCCCGAGGTCACCGGCCCCGCGCGCCGGCGCATCGTCGCCGTAGGGGCGCTGGCGCTCACCGTGCTGGTGGTGATGACGGGGTGGACGTTCGCGCTGTGGGCGAACAAGGACGAGCCGAGCTACCCCCGGATCCCGGTGACCCGGTGGAACGACCGCTACCAGCCGGGCGGCGGCACCGGTACGGATCCCGCTCCGTACCCGACCTACCAGCGGCCCACTTTCCCGGACCGGCAGACGATCCCGACCTACCAGCCCCCACTGCCCCCGCCCATCCACATCGAGCCCGTCATCCCCAGGTCCGCGCCGTAAGCGCACGGGGCCGCGCCCCTAGCCACCGCCACCCTCGCCCGCCCCCGCCCGACCGCCCGCGCAGCCACCGGTGGCAGCCCCCGCGCCGACCGCGCGCCCCGGCACGTCAGGCAGTCCCTATCCCGCCACCGGCCCCGCGCCGACGGCGCGCGCCCCGCCACCGGAGGCCCCGGCCGCCCCGCTACCGGCAGCCACACCGACCGCACCCGCCCCGCCTCCGGCACTGACCTCACCCTCAGCGGCCGCGCCCACCTCGGCGTCCACCTCGACGCCCGCACCGGTATCCACCCCGCTCCCAGAACCCTCGCCCCCAGAACCCTCGCCCCCAGATCCGCCGGCCTCGGGCCGGCTCCGCATCGCACGCCCCAGCGCGGCGTACCCCCGGCCGCCACGACCCCCACCACGGCGCTGCCCGCCCACAGGGCGTCCGCCCCGAAGCGGTCCATGACCGCGCCACCCACCAGCGGTGCGGTGAGCGAGGCGAGGGACCACGACAGGCTGTACATCCCCTGGTAGCGGCCGCGCGCTTGGGTCGGGGAGAGCCGGGCCACGAGCCCCATCTGCGTGGGGGAGTTGATGATCTCGCCGACCGTCCAGACGGTCACGGCCACCGTGTACATCCCGACCGACCCGGCGAAGGCGGTCAGCCCGAAGCCCCCTCCGGTCAGCAGCGCGGAGGCCATCAGCAGCGGCGCCGGATCGCGATGTTCGAGGAACCGCGTCACCGGGATCTGTACGGCCACGATCAGCGCGCCGTTGGTCGCGATCGCGATGCCGTAGTCGGTGCTGGACAGCCCCTCCGCCCCCATCGCCACGGGCAGCGCCACGAACGCCTGCTGGATGAGGGTCGCGACCAGATACGACAGCCCGACCACGGCCATGAACCGCCGGTCCCGCAGCACCGAGCCCAGCCCGACCTCCGGCTCCAGCGCGTCCATTGCCCCGTCCCCACCCCCATCCCCATCTCCGGCGGCGGCGCCACCCCGCTCCGGACGGGACTCCGGCACCTTGGCGAAGACGATGACCGCGCACAGCAGCGTCATCCCGGCGTCGCCCAGGAAGAGCGTGAGATAGCCGTGGCTCGCGATCAGCCCGGCCGCCGCCGCGGAGACGGCGAAGCCGAGGTTGATGGCCCAGTAGTTGAGGGCGAAGGCCCGCACCCGGTCCTCGGGGCGGACAATGTCGGCGATCATCGCCTGCACCGCGGGCCGTGACGCGTTGCTGGTCATCCCCACCAGACAGGTCACGACGGCGATGGCGACCGGGTCCTGGACGAAGCCCAGCACGGCGACCGTGACCGCCGTCGACACCTGCGAGACCAGCAGCGTGGGCCGCCGCCCCAGCCGGTCGGTCAGCACCCCGGCGACCACCGCCGACACCGCCCCGCCCAGCCCGTGCAGCGCCCCGACCAGCCCGGCGAACATCGCCGAATAGCCTCGGTCCACGGTCAGGTACATGGCAAGGAACGTGGCCACGAACCCGCCCAGCCGATTGACCAGCGTGGAGGTCCACAGCCACCAGAACTCCCGGGGCAACCCCGAGACGCTCTCCTTCGCGGCCTGTTTCAGTCGAGCGACGGGCACCGGACGACTCCCCCCCTGTACATGCCACAACCTGTAAGTGGCGCCACCAAGATCCGCAACTTACCGACGCCGCCCCCGCATCGCCAGCGAATTGACGGGGTCCGTCAACCGACCCCCTCAGACCGGTCCAGTAGGCTCGGCGGCATGGCCGACGCACCGTACAAGCTGATCCTCCTCCGCCATGGCGAGAGCGAGTGGAACGCGAAGAACCTGTTCACCGGCTGGGTGGACGTCAATCTGAACGAGAAGGGCGAGAAGGAGGCTGTCCGCGGCGGTGAGCTGCTGAAGGACGCCGGCCTGCTCCCCGACGTGGTCCACACGTCCCTCCAGAAGCGGGCCATCCGCACCGCGCAGCTCGCCCTCGAGGCCGCCGACCGCCTCTGGATCCCGGTCCGCCGCTCCTGGCGCCTCAACGAGCGCCACTACGGCGCGCTGCAGGGCAAGGACAAGGCCCAGACCCTCGCCGAGTTCGGCGAGGAGCAGTTCATGCTGTGGCGCCGCTCGTACGACACCCCGCCGCCCCCGCTCGAGGACGGCGCCGAGTGGTCCCAGAGTGACGACCCGCGCTACGCGACCATCCCGCCGGAGCTGCGCCCGCGCACCGAGTGCCTCAAGGACGTCGTCCAGCGCATGCTGCCGTACTGGTACGACAGCATCGTCCCGGACCTGCTCACCGGCCGCACCGTCCTGGTCGCCGCCCACGGCAATTCCCTCCGCGCCCTGGTCAAGCACCTCGACGGCATCTCCGACGCCGACATCGCGGGCCTGAACATCCCCACCGGCATCCCGCTCTCCTACGACCTGGACACCGACTTCCGCCCCGTCAACCCGGGCGGCACCTACCTCGACCCGGAGGCCGCGAAGGCCGCCATCGAGGCGGTCAAGAACCAGGGCAAGAAGAAGTAAGCCGACGCCAGTAAGCCCCCTACCAGCGGAGAAACCGCTGGTAGGGGCTTACTGCTGTGCTGGGGCCGTCTGTGGGCAGTGAGCTGCTTGATCGGGCGGTCAGGCGGCAATGCGCCGAGCCCACCGTTCGGGTGATTGCTCGGGCGACGGGGATCACGGGATATCCGGCCTGTCGGACAACCCGACATACTGTGCGAATGACGGTACAGAAGACAATTCCCCCCTTGATTCACCAGACATGGAAAGACGCCGACCTCCCTCCGGCGTGGCAGAAGTGGGCCGAGTCCTGGCGGCTGAACCACCCCGGCTGGGGTTACCGATTGTGGACGGACGCGGACAATCGTGCCTTCCTCCAGGAGCACTATCCGTGGTTCCTGCCGGTCTACGACGGCTATCCCGAACCGATCATGCGGGCCGACGCGATCCGCTATTTCCTGCTCGACCATTTCGGCGGCCTCTACGTGGATCTGGATTTCGAGTGCCTGAAGCCGGTCTCCGACCTCCTTGACGGGCGCGAACTCGTCCTCGGCTGCGAACCCGAGGCACACACCCGCTTGTTGCTGGCCCGGCAGCGCGGATTCACCCGCATCGTCGGCAACGCGTTCATCGCGTCACGGCCGGGCCACCCCTTCTGGGCGGCCCATGTGCACCGTCGGCTGGTCGGCGCCCACAAGCTGCCGCACACGCTCGATACGACCGGCCCGTTCTTCCTCACCAGAGCGGTCGACAGTGCCCCGGAGCCGGACTCGATCACGGTGGTCGGCCCGGAGGTCCTGTACCCGGAGGTGAGCCCGTACGCGACAGAGCTGTTCGGCCCGCAGGAGGCCGACTACGACCGTGCCTACGCCGTGCACCACTGGTCGGGCAGCTGGGCCTGCGACACCGCGACCGCGCCGAGGGTCTCGGCGGGCAGACGGCTCCCGTTCTGGGCGAGCCAGGAGCGGCAACCGGTCGCCGACGGCCTGCTCAACCTGGAGGCGCAGCGCCGCCGCCTGGCCTCGGGTGCGCCGGCGCCGGCCGTGTCCTGCCTGATGGTGACCAAGGACCGCTCGGCGACGGCACGCCGCGCGATCAGGTGCTTCACCGCTCAGACCTATCCGAACCTGGAACTGGTGGTGCTGGAGGACGGCACCGATGACGCGCTCGAGCAGCACATCCGTGACCTGGGCGACCCGCGGATCCGCCATCACCGGCTCCCCCCGGAGCGACGGACCTTGGGGAACTGCGCAATGAGGCGGTGGACCGGGCCACCGGGCCGTACGTGTGCCAGTGGGACGACGACGACCTGTACGACCCGGAGCGGGTGGAAACCCAGATGGCGGCGATTCTCGCGCTCGGCGCCGACGCGTGCTTCCTCGCCCGTGAGCGGCTGTGGTGGCCCGCCCGGCGCAAGCTCGCCATCTCCTGCGCGCGGGTCTGGGAAGGGTCGATGGTGTGCGCGAAGGACCGGCTCCCGCGCTATCCGGCCGAGCGCCGTGGCGAGGACACCCCGGTGGCCGAGGAGATCGTCCGAAGCTGCCGGGCCGTCTCGGTGGACGCGTCCGATCTGTACACCTATGTGTGCCACGGAAACAACACCTTCGACGAGTCGCATTTCGCGGAGCACTTCGAGGTGGCGACCCATGTGTGGGCCGAACCCGGCGACTACGCCGGGCAGTTGCTCGCCATGGCGGCCCGGCTGCCGCTCGAGCCGGGGGACATCGCGCACGCCGAGACCGCCGCGGGCGCCGCGAGCACGCACGGGCGGAAGCCGCAGCCGGTCCCCGAGCCGGCCCCGGCACCGGCGAGCGAGCGGCCTCCGGTGCTGGTGCTCACGCCCCTCAAGGACGCGGCCGCGTTTCTGCCCGGCTATCTGGACCGCCTGCGCACGCTGGACTACCCGCGCGAGGCGATCTCGCTGGGCCTGCTGGAGGGTGACAGCAGGGACTCGACCCCGGAACTGCTCCGGCAGCTCCTGCCCGGCATCGAGGGGGAGTTCCGGCGGGTGACCCTCGTCCACCATGACGTCGGCCTCCAGTTGGCCGGAGCCCGCTGGGAGCCGGGCATCCAGCGCCGTCGCCGGTCGGTGCTGGCCAAGGTGCGCAACCATCTCCTCGCCCGGGCCCTGGCCGACGAGGAGTGGGTGCTGTGGCTCGACGTCGATGTCACCGGCTACCCGGCGGACCTCGTCCAGCGCCTGCTCGGTGCGGGCAAGGACATCGTCGTCCCGCACTGCGCCACCGCACCCGGCGGGCCGACGTACGACCTCAACACCTTCGTCCTCAAGTCCGGAGCCGGCGCGCTCAACTGGGCCCAGTGGCTGCGCGACGGCATCCTTCAGCCTCCCCGGGGTTTCGGCCGGACGTATCTCGACGAGTTGCGTGGACGCGGACTCGTCCGCGTCGACTCGGTCGGCGGAACCGCGTTGCTGGTCCGTGCGGAGTTGCACCGCGACGGCCTCAATTTCCCGTCCTTCCCCTACCGGCAGCTCATCGAGACGGAGGGGCTGGCCGCGATGGCCCTGGACATGGGAACCGCCTGCTGGGCGCTGCCGGATCTGGAAGTGGTGCATCCGCACCACGGCGCACCGCAGCCGGAGCCCGCCCTCCTGACCGTCACACACAGTAAGTAGTCATTTTGACACATGGAGTGACAAAACTTACGGTGACTTTACTGCCCGTGCCGCGAAATACACCGGCATTCCAAGGCATATCCCCCACACCCGAAGGAAAGGTGTCACCGTGAAATCCCGTGTCATGACCTCACTGGCGCTGCCTGCCGCGCTGGCCACGGCCGGACTGCTCAGCAGCGCGGAGGCGGCCTACGCCGCCATCGCTCCGGACACGCAGACGGGGACGGCGGCGTATGGGTACTCAGGACAGCCGATGAGCGGCGACATCACCCTTACGCCCGCGACCAGCCACCCCTGCGATCCGATAGGCAACGTCACGATCACCGACTACGGGCACTGCTGCCCGCCGGTGAACAACATGACCATCACCGACTACGGGCACTGCTGCCCGCCGGTGAACAACATGACCATCACCGACTACGGGCACTGCTGCCCGCCCGTGAACAACATGACGATCACGGACTACGGGCACTGCTGCAACGTCGGCAACGTCACCATCCCGGACTACGGGTGGTTCTGCAGGGTCGATGACGACGACCCCGGACTCGAGCGCGGGTTCGGCCACCGGCACGAGCACGCGGCCGGCACCCACGCCCCCCAGCGTGCGGAGCGCGCGCACAGCTGACGCAGGAACCGTCGCCGTGTCCGGCCGTGGGCTCGCAGAAGTGGCCCGGGGGGACGGCCGGCGCTCGGAACACCGGCTTCCGGCCCGCCCGATTCCCACCCCCGATCCCGTTCCCACTCCCGATCCCACTCCCGATCCCACTCCCGATCCCGTTCCCGTCCCGAACCGAAAGACCGCGCATGTCCCACAATCCCGACCCCGTGGTCTCGGTGGTCATCCCCTGCCATGACTACGCCCGCTATCTGCCCGAGGCCGTGTCCAGCATCCTTGCCCAGACCTTCCGGGACTGGGAGCTCCTCATCGTCGACGACGGCAGCACCGACAACACCGTCGAGGTCGCCCGGTCCCTGATCGCCCGCCACCCCGACCGGCGCATCAGCATCGTCCAGCGGGCGAACGGCGGCGTCTCGGCCGCCCGCAACACCGGGATCGAGGCGGCCACCGGCCGCTACGTCCTTCCGCTGGACGCCGACGACGTGATCGCTCCCACGATGCTCGAGAAGACCGTCGCGGTCCTGGACGACAGCCCCGGCATCGCGATCGCCTCCACTGATGTGTTCACCTTCACCGACGACGATCTGCCCCCGCAGGCGATGTCCCTCCCCGCCTACAGCCGGGAACTGATGCTCCAGCGGCTGATCATGTTCTACTGCTCGCTGTTCCGCCGGGAGGTGTGGCAGGCCGTGGGCGGCTACGACGAGAGCATGCGGGCCGGAGAGGACTGGGACTTCTGGGTCGGCTGCGTCGAGCACGGCTTCGATGCCCACCACATCCATGAGCCGCTGTTCGGGGCGCGCAACAAGGACACGGGACTGCACGTGGAGGCCGCCGAGAACGACCTGGCCATCCGGGCGCGGATCGTGGCCAACCATCCGAGCCTGTTCAAGCCGATCACCCGTGGCTGGGCGCGGGCCGTGCTCGGCCAGGACGCGGAAAACTGCCTGCCGGACGAACGCGTGCCCGACGACATCCTCACCCGGGCCGCCGAGATGGATCATTTCCTCACCGCGGTGATGGCCCTGCAGCGCACGGCGCGGGTGCAGCACTACCACATCCAGCGGCTGGAGAAGGAACTGGCGGCGCACCGCCACGCGGCCGGCTCTCTCGCCCAGGAGAAGGACCCGACGGCGTCGGCGGTTTCCGCCGTCTAGCGTTGTGATCAGGCCCTCGACCTGCGCTTATGGCGCGGACCAGGGGCCTTTTCGCGACCTGGGCCCACCATGGGTCCTCAGCGTCAAGGATCGTGAGGCATCAGGCGGTCGGCGGGTCGCCGGCGAGACCGACGTGGGAGCCGACGTCGTCGCGGTGGGCGGCGTCGAGAACGGCGTTCAGCAGCCCTGGGAAGCGGGCGTTGAGGTCGTCGCTGCGCAGGGTGACGAAGCAGCGGGTGCCTTCCTGCCGGGTGCGGGTGACGCCCGCGTCCCGGAGCACGCGCAGGTGATGGCTGAGGGTGGACTTGGCCACTGGCGCACGCAGTTCGCCCCATCCGTGTTCGCGGTCGTCGGCGAGCACACGGATCAGGCCGACCCGGATGGGGTCGTTGAGCGCCCCCATCACGTCGATGAGGGTGATCTCGTCCGGAGTGGGATGTCGCGCCTGTTTCACGGAGACCATGTTACGTTATTCGATGTTCTATGAATGACGAACATTGAGGTTGTCATGAGCGACAAGCCCCCCGCAGATCTCGCCGAACGCGTTGTCATCGTCACCGGCGCCGGATCCGGCATCGGCCGGGCCGCGGCGCGCGCCTTCGCCCAAGCCGGTGCCCGGGTCCTGGGAGTCGGTCGCCGAATCGACGCTCTTGAGGAGACCGCCGCCGGCCATCCCGCGATCGTCGCCCATTCGGCCGACCTGAGCGGCCCAGGAGCACCGGAGGACGTGGTCAACGCCGCGGTTGATCGCTGGGGGCAGGTGGACGTGCTGGTCAACAACGCCGGAGCCACCAAGATCATGCCGCTGGCCGACACCACCGACAGGGCCATCACCGACCTGTTCGGCCTCAATGTCGTCGCCCCCAGCCTGCTGGCACGTGAGGCGCTGCCGCACCTGCGCCGGAGCCGGGGCTCGATCGTCAACATCTCCAGCACCTACGGCCACCGGCCGTTGCCGGGCGGCGCCCACTACGCGGCGTCCAAGGCCGCCCTCGAACAGCTCACCCGCAGCTGGGCGGTGGAACTCGCCGCCGACGGCATCCGCGTCAATGCCCTCGCCCCCGGCCCGACGGAAAGCCAGGCCCTGGCCGCTGCCGGACTCCCCCAGGAGACCATCGAACAAATCAAGCACGAAGAAGCCTCCCGCATCCCCCTCGCCCGCCGCGGCGACCCCGACGAGGTCGCCGCCTGGATCCTGCGCCTGGCCGATCCAGCCACTACCTGGCTCACCGGGCAGATCCTCACCATCGACGGAGGCCTGGAACTGACCTGACGGCCCCGGGCTTCGTGGAGCACGCCCACAGCGTGGCCGGCGGCGGCCAGGCGGCCGGACGAGGTGTGGCAATTGCCCTACGGCACTACCCCCAGTCCTTGTTGATGTAGCCGACGACCTCGTCGCCCACCTCGAACTCGGTGGCATCGAAGCCGCGGGCCTCGATGACCCCGGCCACCTCCCAGCCCGGGATGAGGGGAAAGCGAGCCTCCATGACGCCGTCCAGATCGCCGGCGCTGACCTTCCAATCCGCCGGGGGGCGACACCCTCCTGGTTCACGCGGCCACGGGCGGGGTCGGCTCGCTCGGTGTACAGATCGCCCTCGCCCGTGGCGCCCGGGTCATCGGCACCGCCGGTGAGCGCAACCACGACTTCCTGCGCGAGCTCGGTGTCACACCCGTCACCTACGGCGAGGGCCTGGCCGAGCGCGTGGGCCGGCTGGCGCCCGAGGGTGTCGACGCGGCGTTCGACTGCTACGGCGGCGACGCGGTGGCCGTCTCGCAGCAGGTCTTGAAGGACCCGGCGCGGGTCGTCTCCGTGGCCGACCTCACCGTCGTCGACCAGGGCGGCCATCTGGTGTGGGCGCGCGCGAACGCCGACGAGCTGACCGAACTGGTCGACCTCGCCGAGTCCGGGACGTTGTCCGTCACCGTGAACCGCTCCTACCCGCTGGAGCAGGCGGCCGACGCCTGGCGGGCTCTCCAGGAGGAAGGCCGCACCCGCGGCCGGATCGTGCTGGACATCGACGCCACCTGACCTCAGCCCCCTACCTGCGGCTTCATCGCGGGTAGGGGCTTCGGCGCACGGCAGCCCCGAGCGTCGTTGCGCGGACCCTCAGCGCAACGCCGCCTCGCCCGCGTGGACCGCTCGTAGGGCGCGCTCGACCGTCTCCTCGTTTTCGCCGACCGGGGCCACGTAGTCCAAGATGCCGCGCGCCGCGGCCTCCCCGACGGTTCGGGTGATGACCCAGGTGGCGAGGTACTGGGACGCCAGGCAGCCGCCCGCCGTCGCGATGTTTCCCTCGGCGTGGAACGGGACGTCCAGCACGGTGACGCCGCCGGTCTCGACGAAGGGGCGGCTCTTCTGGTCCGTGCAGGCGGGCATTCCATCCAGCAGCCCGAGCCGGGAGAGCACCAGCGCGCCGGAGCACTGGGCGCCGATGATCTCCTCACGTGCGGTACGGCGGCTGAGTGTCTCCCGGGCGCCGGGCGCCGGGGGCCGGGCCCGGGTCGCGGGCCAATGGGGGATCGGTGGCTCATCGGGCGATAAGACCTCTTAAGGACTTACGCTGACATCGTCCGCGGCGGCCGCACAACCGGGACGGGACGGTGAGCTACGCATGGCCAAGTACGAGCAGATCGCCGATGCCCTACGGCAGAGCATCCGTGCGGGTCAGCTAACCCCCGGGGAGCGGCTTCCGGCCGAGGACAAGCTCGCGGCGCGGTATCGGACCAGTGTGCCGACGTTGCAGCGGGCGCTGTCGGAGCTGGTGGCCGAGGGGCTGATCGACAGACGGCACGGGGTCGGGACCTTCGTCCGCACCCCGCGCCGGCGGGTCATGCGGAGCAACGATCGGCATCAGTGGGAGAAGGACCGGGTGCGCCGGTCCACGGCGGAGCGGCTGCGGACCGGGTCCACCGAGCATGACACCGGGCTGGAGGTGACCGACCTCGCCTTCCACGCCGAGTACCGCGACGCGAAGGCCGACCAGGACCTGGCCTCCGTCTTCGGGGTCCCCATGGGCACGCGGCTGCTGGAGCGGATCTACCGCACCAACTGCCGCGAGGAGGACGCGCCGTTCGCCCTGGTGCACTCGTACCTCGTCCACGACGAGGTGGCCGTCAATCCGGATCTGCTCGACGCCGCCAACGAGCCCTGGCCCGGCGGCACCCAGAATCAGCTCTACACGATCGGCATCGAGCTGGACCGCATAGAGGAACGGATCACGGCCCGGCCGCCGACGGTGGAAGAGGCCGAAGCGCTCGGGCTGAAGAAGGGTGTGTCGGTGATCGTCCTGCGCAAGATCTGTACGGATATCCGCGACCGGGTCGTGGAGGTCTCCGACGTGACGCTGTGCGGAGACCGTACGGAGCTCGTCTTCACCACGCCCCTGAAGAGGTGGTGACCATGCCGAACACCATGAGGACCATATGAACACCATCACCGTCATCACCGCGGTCCACGCCCCCGGCGCCGAGCATCTGCCGGACGCCTACAAGTCGTTGCGCGAGCAGGAGCTGCCCGCCGGCTGGGACTGGCAGTGGGTCATCCAGGAAGACGGCGAGACCGACGCCGTACGCCCCTACGTCCCCGACGACGCCCGCGTCAGCTTCGGTCAGGGCCGGGCCGGCCGGGCCGCGATGGCCCGCACGATGGGGCTCTCCCGCGCCGAGGGCGAGTACGTCAAGGTGCTGGACGCCGACGACATGCTCACCCCCGGCGCCCTCGCCCGCGACCTCCGCGCGCTCACCGACCACCCCGATCTCGGCTGGGCCACCTGCCGCGCCCTGGACCTGCTGCCCGACGGTTCCACCGTCGGCTTCGAGGGCGATCCGCCGCAGGGGCCCATCGCGCGCGGCGCCCTCCTCGAATTCTGGCGGGCGAACGACTACCGCGCCCAGGTCCACCCCGTCACCCTCTTCGTCCGCAGGGACCTGCTCCTCGCCCTCGGCGGCTGGATGGCCCTCCCCGCATCCGAGGACACCGGCCTCCTCATGGCCCTCAACGCGGTCAGCCGCGGCTGGTTCACCGCCGAGACCGGCCTGCTCTACCGCAAGTGGCCCGGCCAGGTCACCAGCCAGTCCGCCCACACCGACGAGGCCGAGCGCGCGGCCCGCTTCGCGGTGGTCGAGGCCCGGGCCCGGGTCCTGGCCGCCATGGACGGCTGGCGCTACGACGCGCGCTAGGCCTGCCGGGCGGCGGCACCGATGAGTTTGTGCGGCGCCCCCGGTCTGAGAGGTGGAAGAGCTCACCGACCCAGGAAGAGCTCACCGACCCAGGAAGAGCTCACCGACCGCTTCCCCCCGGAGGGGCATCATGAGGAAGATCACCGCCAGCCTGTTCATCTCGCTCGACGGAGTCGTGGAAGCGCCCGATCAGTGGCACTTCCCCTATTTCAACGACGAGATGGGCGCCGCCGTCGACGCGTCCTTCGCCACGGCCGACACCCTCCTCCTGGGCCGCAAGACCTACGACAGCTTCGCCGGAGCGTGGCCGGACCGTGAGGCGGAGGGCGGCGAGGACGCCGGTTTCGCCAAGAAGCTCGGCGACGCCCGCAAGATCGTCGCATCCCGCCAGGACCTCACGTTCACCTGGCGGAACTCCGAACTGCTCAAGGGAGAGCTGGCCGACGTCGTCACCGCGCTGAAGCGCGAACCGGGCGGGGACATCGCCCTGAGCGGCTCGGTCTCCGTCGTCCGGCAACTCCTGGCGCACGGCCTGCTGGACGAGTTGCACCTGCTGGTCCACCCGATCGCCGTCCGCAAGGGCATGCGGCTGTTCGACGAGGCCGATACCACGATCCCGCTGAGACTGCTCTCCTCCGCGACCTTCCGCACCGGTGTACTGCACCTGGTCTACGCGCTGGCCGAGCCGACGGGCGAGGCGACCTACGACGACGCCAAGGTCCACCTGCCGCGCGACGACCAGTAGCACTGTCCGCCTTATGAGTTGCCCGTGGCTGCGTTGGCGGTGGCGGACCTCCGACGGCGAAGGATGGGATCCGGTCTCAGAGGACTCGGAATCGGCCGCATGCGTCTGCGGTCAGTACGGCACATGGCCTTAGCCGGTGACGATTGACTTGAGACGGCGCTGACCGGCGAGGGGGCCAAATGGGTAAGCAGGTTAAGTGCGGATCAACTAACACCAAGACCGGGAAACCATGCCAGAAGCCCGCGATGATTGGGTACTCCCGCTGCCAGTTGCACCGAGGTGAATGGAACAAGCCGCAGAAGAAGAAGCCCAAGAAGCGTCGCTGAGTCATCCCCTGTGACGTATCAGGCGGCGCCGTGGTCGACGGCAGCGACAGACGCTGGCGCGATCGCTGGTGCCCTTGTCGGCGGCGACCGGTAGAGTCCCTCCGCTCATCGACCGGGCGGCTCAACTGGGCTCTCCCAACAAGGTGAAGTTGCCACAAAGCGACCAAGCTCGGACCCGTTCGAGTGTGCATTGAGTCACTAAGTAATGTGAGCTATGTCACGTCGACGGTCGACGCGTCCCCAATGAGCTGGTTTCTTTCCGGTTTTTCCGGTGACCTTCTGTAATTGATGCGCGATCGCCTGTCGCATAGCCCGAGGGGCACAGGGCAAGATGGGGTCCGTCGCGGCGCTCGCTTGTGATGGGAGTCACGTTTTGTGCGTCGCGGTAACAAGCACTCGGATACGACGAAGGCCCCACCCGTCGCCTGGCCAAGGTCTAGGTGAGGCCTTCGACTCAGCACACCGGCTGCAGCGTGGCCCCGACCGTTAGGTCGGGGCCTTCGCGTCAAGCGGTCCAGTGGTCTCGCACGATCTTGTAGATCGTGTAGACCGGACCCAGCCAGCGGGCCATCCGATACGACTGGTCCCGCCTGCTGCAGCGGCAGTGCCCCTTTGGCTTGTTGTGCTTCTTCGCCATCGGGCTCCGCCCCTTCCTGGGGCCCACGACCGTCGTGGACTCCGCGGAGATTCGCGAGGGATGCTGGCCCCCGGGGGCGGATTGATAAGCGGCACCCTACCGGGCGCTACGCCATCTGTGACTTCGTCAACTTTCAACTAGAGGGTCCTGTTGGCGGCACACCGTGCCACCTTCGACGACCTGAGCGGATGTGCCTCGAGGGCGGCTAGGTGCAGAAACGTTACTTGCTGGAGTGTCGCTGACGGATCGTAGGGAACGGAGTGCCGGATCCCTTGATGCGTCACTCGTGAATGTGACGTATGCGACTAGACGCGGTGCGAACCGAGAGGACGAGCTTGCTGTCGGGGCTCAACGACTTATAGATAAGGGGTCGTTGACGAAGAGTGGCGATCGCTGATCGCTGCCTCTGCTGACGGGCGTGCCCCGAGGTGATCCGCCGTCTCGGGACACGAAGGGGTACAGGAATCTCTGCTAGCGGTCCTCCGTAGCCGATCAGGGCAAGGTCTCCGCGTCCACCCGGGAGAAGACCAGGTCGCTTTCCTCGGTGACCGGGCCCCGCCAGCGCATCGGCACCTCCGGCGGGCGCCGGAGCGCGTCCGGGTAGGTGCCCGCCGCGTAGTCGTTGGTCAGGCGGTAGACGTGGAAGCCGTGGCCCTTCAGGGCCGTCAGCAGCTCTTCGACGGAGTCGCCCAGGTCGGCCATGCGCTGGGGGGTGACCTCGACGGTCAGTTCGGCGTCGGGGCGCAGTTTGTCCAGCAGGGGGAGGAGGCCGCGGACGACGCCGCCTTCCGCGCCCTCCACGTCGATCTTGATCACCCTGGCCCGGGCGATCTCCTCTTCGGTGAGGAGGCGGGGCAGGGGCTGGGCCGCGATCTCGAAGGTGGACTCGGCCGGGCCGTCGTAGGGGACGACGCTGTTCGCGCCCATGTTGCGAGAGCTGGCGAGGATGAACGTCAGCAGCTCGTCGCGGTCGGAGACGGCCGCGTTGATCGCGCGGATGTTGGCGCATGCGTTGCGCCGTGCGTGCCGCAGGAGGATGCGGTGGAAGGTCGGCGAGGCTTCGACCGCCACCACCTTGCCGCGTGCCCCGACGAGGCGGGAGGCCAGGATGCTGTAGTAGCCGATGTTGGCCCCGACGTCCACGAAGACGTCCCCGGGCTTCAGGCGCCGCTGGAGCCACCGCGTCATATGCGGTTCCCAGACGCCGAAGAGGTACAGGTAGCGCTGGATGAGGTCCTGTGTGTCGACGGCGAAGGTGGCGCCGAAGCGCGTACGGGCAAGGCGGTGCAGGGGGCGGTCCCGCAGTGCGGCGTTGAGGTGGTTCTCGACCAGGGCCCGCTTTCCGGCGCTCCAGGGCGCATGGCGGACGTACTCGCGGCCGAGGTCCAGAGCGGCCTGGTCGAGCCTGCGGCTCACGGGGCCTCCAGGGGGTGAAGGGTCGTTCTCGTTCATTGCGCCGGCACCGTTGCGCCGGCAGCGTTGAGTCTCCCCCTGACGTGCTTCCCCCTGACGTGCTTCCCCTGGCATGGAAGCGCCCGACCGCTGGCGACGGGGGATGCACCAGCGGTCGGGCTGTACCTAAGAGTAACGCGGCTCCTCGCGTGTGGGAGCCGACTCCTCCCTCCGATAAGGAGTTGTGACCGCGATCACGCAACGTTCTCGCAACGTCGTTACCGACCGCAGGGAGGCTCGTACGACAGCCGCGGCAGATACTCGTCCCATTTCTCCGGTGTCAGCACGCCGCGGGACATCGAGCAGATACGACGATCCGCCTCGTCCACGTCCAGGCTCCACAGCCGGACCGTGTCGGCGCCGCTGGACACCCCGAGCATCCGGTTGCCGCGGCTGAACGACAGGAAATTGCCGGTCTTGGCGTTGGGGCTCAGCGATTGTCCGATGGGCGTGGCCTTGGACGGGACGGTGACGTCCCACAGGCGGGCCGTGTTGTCGTTGCCGCCGCTCGCCAGGGTGCTGCCGTCCCGGCTGAACGACAGCGACACGATCGCGTCGGTGTGGCCGGTGAGAGGGGAGCGCAGCCGGGTCGCCCTGCCGGAGCGGGTGACATTCCAGAGCCGGACGGTGTTGTCGTCGCTGCCGCTGGCCAGTGTGCGGCCGTCCGGGCTGTAGGCGAGCGCGTTGACGGGGCCGAGGTGTCCCGTGACGCGCGGGCCTCGTCGGACCGCGTGATGCGGGTCGGTCACGTTCCACAGCCGGATGGTGTTGTCCGCGCTGCCGCTGGCCAGAGTCCGGCCGTCCGGGCTGAAGACGAGGGAGTTGATATAGCCCTTGTGGCCGGTGAGCGGCGCGCCGAGCCGGCGGACCCGGGACAGGTCGCTGACGTTCCACAACTGGATGGTGTCGTCGTTGTACGCGGTCGCCATGACGCGCCCGTCCGGGCTGAAGGCCAGGGCGCCGGCGAACCGGGTCCGCAGGGGGACGGGCGGCTTGTAGGCGACGGGGTGGGCCGGGTCGGTGACGTTCCACAGCCGCACCTCGCGGTCGCCGGTCATCATCGCGAGGGTGTGGCCGTCGGGGGAGAAGGTCAGTTCACGGATCGAGCCCTCGCCGGGGGTGAACGGCTTGCCCAGTGGCACCGGCCGGGTGGGCTTCTCCACGTTCCACAGCCGGACCTTCTCGTCCCGCCCGGCCGTGGCGAGCACCTGTCCGTCCGGGCGGAACGCTCCGCTGCGGCCGACCATGTCCGACGTCGGCAGCGACCACAGGCGGACCGTGTTGTCGCCGGTCCCGGTGGCCAGGGTGCGGCCGTCGGGGCTGAAGCCCAGGGCGTACATCTCGCCGCTGCTGCCCGCGAGCGGCTCGCCGACCTGCGACGGGTACTCCGGATCGCTGACGTTCCACAGGCTCGCCGTGCTGTCCTGGCTGGCGGCGGCGAGCATGGATCCGTCCGGGCTGAAGGACACCGACCAGATGGGGCCGGTGTGGCCGGTGAGCGGCGAGCCCAGTGGCTCCGCGCGACGCGGATCGCCGACGTTCCACAGCCGGACGGTGTTGTCCGCGCTGCCGCTGGCCAGCGTCCGGCCGTCCGGGCTGAAGGCCACGGAGTGCACCAGGTCCTTATGGCCGGTCAGCACCGTCTCGATCCGCTTGGGACGGCGCGGATCGGCCATGTTCCACAGTCTGATCGTGCCGTTGTCGCCACCGGCCGCCAGGGTGCGGCCGTCGGGGCTGAACGCCACGGAACGTACGGCGGCGGTGTGGCCGGTCAGGGCGCCGAGCGGCTTCGGCCGGCCCGGGCGGCTCATGTCCCAGAGGCGAACGACGCGATCTTCCGTGGCCGTGGCCAGCGTGCGTCCGTCCGGGCTGAAGGCGAGCAGATAGATCGTGCCGTCGTGGCGGGACAGGGGCGCGCCGAGCGGGCGCGGGTGGCGGGGGTTCCGCACGTCCCACAGCCGGACCGTGCCGTCGTCGCCGGCGCTGGCCAGGGTGCGGCCGTCCGGGCTGAAGACCGCGCTGCTCACCCAGCTCGTATGGCCGGTGAGGGGTTTGCCGAGCGGTTTGGGGCGGGTCCGGTCGCTCACGTCCCACAGCCGTACGGTCCGGTCGTAGCTGGCGGTGGCCAGCAGCCGCCCGTTCGGGCTGAACGTGGTGAGGTAGACGGCGCCGGTGTGGCCGTGGAGCGGGGTGGCCAGCGGCGCGTTCACCACCGAGAGCAACCGGTTCTTCGTGGCCTCGTCGTCCGGCCGCAATCGGTGTGCCACCAGGGCGAGTTGGGCGGAGAGCGACGGATCCGTGTACTGGAAGCGATCGGCTTCGGTCACCACCTGCTCGAATACCGCGTCGTCCCGCTGCTGCCAGGCGACCACCGCCGTACCGGCGGCCAGGACCGCCAGGACGACCAGAGCCGACACCGCACCCCGGCTGAGCCACACCGTGCGCCTGCGCAGCCGGACGGACGCGGCCAGGAACTCCACCGCGCTGCGGGTCAGATAGGTGCCGCCGGCGGTCTTCGCCCAGGTGTGGGCCTGCTCCAGGCGGGAGCCCCGGTAGAGCAGCGACGCGTCGCGGTTCGAGCCCTCCCAGGCCCGGCCGTCCTCCTCCAGCCGCTGGCGCACCAGATGGTCGTTCCGGTCCTCGTCGATCCAGTCGCGCAGCCGTGGCCAGGCGTGGAGCAGCGCCTCGTGGGTGATCTCCACGGTCTCCGCGTCGAGCGTCACCAGGCGGGCGCGGACCAGCGCTTCGAGCGATTCCTCCGTCTTGCCCGGATCCGTCGACTCCTTCGCCAGCTGGTGCCGCGTCCCCCGCCTGCGGGTGGCCTGGGTGTCCTCGCCCAGCCGGACCAGCCGCAGCAGAAGCAGTCGCGCGGCCGTGCGCGCCTCGGTGTCGAGGTCGGACCAGGCGCGTTCGGCGGTGGCCGCCACCGCGCCCTGGATGCCGCCCGCCGCGCGGTAGCCGGCCAGCGTCAGCCGTCCCGCCTTGCGCCGCTGCCAGGTGGCGAGCAGGGCGTGGGAGAGGAGCGGCAGCACGCCCGCGTCATGCGTGCCCCGAGGGCTGTCGGCGCTCACTTCACGGACGATCAGCTCGGCCAGTCCCGGTTCGAGTTCCAGCCCCACGGCCTTGGCCGGGCCGGTCACCGCTTCGCGCAACTCCGCGGTGGTCAGCGGCCCGAGCACCATATGCCGGTGCTGCAGCGCGTCGGCCAGTTCGGGATAGGCCAGGCACAGCTCGTAGAAGTCGGCGCGGATGCCGAGCACGACGAGCACGGGGGGCGGCTCGCCGGGGCCGTCGGGTGTGCAGACGGCGTGGAGGAGCTGGATGAACGCGCGCCGGTCCGCCTCGTCGGAGCCGAGGGTGAACGCCTCCTCGAACTGATCCACGATCACCACCGGACGGGCGGCGGAGGACGTCTCGCGGTCCGCCCACGCCGTGACGGCCTCGCGCACCGCGCGCGCGAACCCGGGAGTGCCGGGTTCCCGGGCCTCGGTGCCGGGCTGACGCGCCTCCGGTTCGGCCGACGCGGGGACGACGTCCGCGAGTTCGGGGATCCGGCGGGCCAGCTCGGCGAGCGGGTCGGCGCCCGGCACGAGCTGCAGCACCCGCCTCTCGCGCAACGCGGGCACCAGGCCGGCGTTCAGCAGGGAGGACTTCCCCGCCCCGGAGGCGCCCACGAGTACGACCAGGCCGCCCGTCTCCTCCGCCGCGCACAGCTGCGTGACGAGGGCGTCCGTGCTCCGCTCGCGGCCGAAAAACCACCGGGCGTCCTGCTGACGGTACGAGGCCAGTCCGCGATACGGGCAGACGCCACCGGAGACGGCCGGGGTTTCGGCCGGGGGCCGTTCCTCTTCTTCCGCGGACGGGTCGGGGCGTTCGCCGACCGGGTCGGCCACCGCGCGTTCCCACAGCCGCTGCCAGTGGGCCATGTCGTACAGGCCCTTGGACACCGGCACGGGCCGCGCGCGGCGGGCGTCGGGTATCAGGACGAGCAGGACGGCCGCGAGGGCGATGAACTGGGCGGGTACGTTCTTGGCCCGCCGCCAGTCGCTGATCCGCTGGGCGGAGACCCGTACGGGACGCCCTCGCTCGTCGGCCCGCTGGAGTCGGACGACCGCCTCGGACACGCTCTTGAGGGGAGGGTTGCCGGCCTCCCGGTACAGCAGCGCGAGGCGTTCCGCGAAGGCTGTGCGTGCCCCCGAGTCGGAACTCAAGGTCTCCACTCCTTACTTCCCCCGCGCTCTGAACATCCGGACCGGAAAACTCACTTTATACGGCTGACCAGCGGTGAAGCCGGTAATGCGATACCGGAACCTCCTCGGTGAGAAGCACAACTGGCAGGATCATGGCGCAGTAGCGCACCCCACCATGAGCCGCTCAGCAAGGCCATCAGCTCAGCGCACGGAGAGACAACCCATGACACCGCAAGTTCTCGGTCAGCTTTCGTCGACGTCACACGTTGCGCCGGAGCCACGAGACGGCGGTCGCGGGCTCGTCGTGTGAGTTCGAGAGATCCGTGGAGCCGGTCCCGTCCGGACGGCTGTCGCATCGACCACGGATCCGGCCTCCGCACCTGATCCGCGCCGGCCCGGCGCGGATCGCCGCCGCCCCATGGTTCGGCACCGGTCCCCACGAGGGGAGGGACCGGCGCCGAACCTGGGAGCGGGTCAGGTCATCGGGGCGCGGCGGGCCAGTCGCCGGGGCCGCCGCCGTTCCATTCGATCAGCTCGGGGTTGTCGAGGGTCGCGTTCTCTTCCAGCACACCCGCGCGCTGCAGGAGCCGCCGGAGTTCGTCCGCGCTCACCACCACGCCGACGTCCTGGCCGTCGATCAGCACACGACGGCGGCCGTCCAGCGGTTCGTCCACCACCACGCGGGCCGGGGCCGGGGTCTTGTCCTCCATAGCACCAGGCTCGCCGCATCCGGCGCCGACCGCACCTCGGGCGGGACGTGCCGACGGGGCCGAACGGCAGAGGGCCTGGCCCACGAGGCCGACGGCAGAGGGCCTGGGACCGGTCATCCGGTCCCAGGCCCTCCGTCATGCCGGTCATGCCGGTCGTGCGGTCGCGCCGATCCTGCCGGTCGTACGTACGTCGTACGGTCGTGCCCGTCAGCCGCAGCAGCCGCCGCACTGGCACGGACCGCCGGACTGGCAGCCGCAGCCGCAGCCCGATCCGCAGCCGCATGCGCCGACAGGGCTGCCGACGGGGTGGGTCGGAGGGGTTTCGGGCTTGGAGAGGTCCGCCATGCGTCGCCTCCTCGGGAGGGGTCACGTCACCTGCTCTTCATGGTGCCGACGACCCGGCGGCCGCGCGCAGGGGCGCGTCGACGGCGCTTCGATGCACGCCGTCGCGGACGCTCACGCCCCTTCGACGTCTCCCTGCGGGGACATCTCGTCGGCGTGCTCACCGGTGACCAGGTAGACCACGCGCTTGGCGACGGAGACCGCGTGGTCGGCGAACCGCTCGTAGTAACGGCCCAGCAGCGTGACGTCCACGGCGGTCTCTATGCCGTGCTTCCAGCGGTCGTCCATCAGGTGCTGGAAGAGGGCGCGGTGCAGCAGGTCCATCGCGTCGTCGTCCTGCTCCAGCTGGAGCGCGAGGTCGACGTCCTTGGTGATGATGACCTCGGCGGCCTTCGCCATCAGCCGCTGCGCGAGCTGGCCCATCTCCAGGATCGTGGCGTGCAGATCGTGCGGCACGGCCGTGCCCGGGAAACGGAGCCGGGCCAGCTTGGCGACATGCTGCGCGAGGTCGCCGGAGCGCTCCAGGTCGGCGCTCATCCGCAGGCTGGTCACCACGATCCGCAGATCCGTGGCGACCGGCTGCTGCCGGGCCAGCAGGGCTATCGCCCGTCCCTCCAGATCCCGCTGCAGATCATCGACCTTCTCGTCGGCGGCGATGACGCTCTCGGCGAGCTTGAGGTCCGCGTCGAGAATGGCAGTGGTGGCACGGCCGATGGCCGAACCGACGAGCCGGGCCATGTCGACCAGGCCGTCCCCGATCGAATCAAGCTCCTCGTGGTACGCGTCCCGCATCACTGACCTCTTTCACTGACTCTCGGTGACGATCTCTGACAGGTCTCTGGCAGATCTCCGTGGCTTTTGCCCTCGAGGGCCCCACACTTCCACGCTCCGGCCGGAACGCGTCCGCTTCCGGCATCCGGCGTTAATCACACCTAACTCCCAGGTGAACTCTCGGCAACGTGGCCCCGGCCGCCCCGTGTGACACCTGCCCGGCGAAACGTCCGGAGTGAACCGATACCGACGCCGCGGTGAACTCTCGGCAACGTATGACCAAGGGGATCGTCACGGGGCTGTGGAGTGGTCTCGCCGCCCGCATAACCTGGACGCATGAACGTGAACGCGGCGATCGCCGCAGTGGCGGCGCTCGCCGGGTTGTGCACCGGCGTCATCGCCATGCTGGCGTTCCGCTGGAGCGAGCGTGAACAGGCGAAGCCTACGCGCTCCTCACTGCATACCGACGCCGTGCTGCCGCCCGGTGTCGACACCGTCCTGTCAGTGCTGCGCTCCTCGGCCGTCGTCCTCGACGAAGCGGACGCCGTCGTCAAGGCAAGCTCGGCCGCGTACGCGCTGGGCCTGGTGCGCGGCGGCAAGCTGGCCGTGGAGCCGATGCTGGCGATGGCCCGCGACACCCGGCGGGACGGCGAGATCCGCCAGATCGAGCTGGATCTGCCGCGCCGCGGCACCGGCCGGGGCGGGGACGCGCTCGCGGTGTCCGCCAGAGTGGCCCCGCTGGGCTCCCGGCTGGTCCTGCTGCTGGTGGAGGACCTCACCGAGGCCCGCCGGATCGAGGCCGTGCGACGAGACTTCGTCGCCAACGTCAGCCATGAGCTCAAGACCCCGGTCGGCGCGCTGTCCCTGCTGTCCGAGGCCGTGATGGACGCGTCCGACGACCCGGAGGCGGTCAACCGCTTCGCCGGCCGGATGCAGGTCGAGGCGACCCGGCTGACCAGCCTCGTCCAGGAGCTCATCGACCTCTCCCGGGTGCAGAACGACGACCCGCTGGAGGACGCCGAGCCGGTCCGGGTGGACGAGCTCGTCGCCGAGGCCATCGACCGGTGCCGCCACCAGGCGGGCACCAAGCAGATCACGATGGCCACGGGCGGCACCGCCGACCTGCACGTCTGGGGCAACCGCGGCCAGCTGGCCGCCGCGCTCGGCAACCTCGTCGAGAACGCGGTCAACTACAGCCCGGCCCGTACCCGCGTCGGCATCGCCGCCCGCCGCATCCCCGCCACCGGCGGGGACCTGATCGAGGTCGCCGTGACCGACCAGGGCATAGGCATCTCCGAGAAGGACCGCGAGCGGATCTTCGAGCGCTTCTACCGGGTCGACCCGGCCCGCTCGCGGCAGACCGGCGGGACCGGGCTCGGTCTCGCCATCGTCAAGCATGTGGCCGCCTCGCACGGCGGGGAGGTCACCGTGTGGAGTGCCGAAGGACAGGGCTCCACCTTCACCCTGAGACTCCCGGAAGCCGGTGCGGCACGGGACCGGGACCGCTCGAGGAGCCAGCCGAGCGAGTCGAGCGAGTCGTACGACACCGGAGCAGACCTCGATGGCGAGGACCACGGCCGGCCGTACGAGACCTTCACCAATGAACCACTCTCTGCCCCGGAGGTCCTTCCGTGACCCGAGTTCTGGTCGTCGAGGACGAGGAATCGTTCAGCGACGCGCTGTCGTACATGCTTCGCAAGGAGGGATTCGAGGTCGCGATCGCGACGACGGGGCCCGAGGGCCTCGACGAGTTCGAGCGCAACGGCGCCGACCTGGTGCTGCTCGACCTGATGCTGCCGGGTCTGCCCGGTACGGAGGTCTGCCGTCAGCTGCGCGGCCGGTCCAATGTCCCGGTGATCATGGTGACCGCCAAGGACAGCGAGATCGACAAGGTGGTCGGGCTGGAGATAGGCGCCGACGACTATGTGACCAAGCCCTTCTCCTCACGTGAGCTGGTCGCCCGGATCAGAGCCGTACTGCGCCGCCGCGGTGAGCCGGAGGAGATCACCCCCGCCGCCCTGGAGGCCGGGCCGGTCCGGATGGACGTGGACCGGCATGTGGTCACGGTCGGCGGCGGCAAGGTGGACCTCCCGCTGAAGGAGTTCGACCTGCTGGAGATGTTGCTGCGGAACGCGGGCCGGGTGCTGACCCGGATGCAGCTCATCGACCGCGTCTGGGGCGCGGACTATGTGGGCGACACCAAGACGCTCGACGTCCACGTCAAGCGGCTCCGGGCCAAGATTGAGCCCGATCCGGGTGCGCCTCGGTATTTGGTGACGGTGCGGGGTCTGGGCTACAAGTTCGAGCCGTAAACCGGGCCCGAGCCCCCGGGTCCGCCGGGCGGAGTCCGGCACAGTGTCCCGAAGCCCGTGAGGCCCGCTGGGGCCGAGCGGTGCGAGGGGCGCACGTGGGAGGGGGTTGAGCCCGATCCGGGTGCGCCTCGGTATTTGGTGACGGTGCGGGGTCTGGGCTACAAGTTCGAGCCGTAAGCCATAAGGCGTGCCGGACCCATGCGCGAGGGCGGCCCTGGAAAGCTCCAGGGCCGCCCTCGCGCATGTCCGGGGCCGGGTCTCAGGGACCGGCCCCGGTGACGGTCTCAGTGATCGTCGCCGTTCGGAGTCGGCTCGCCCGTCGCGATGCCGTTCGGGGCGCCGCTGCTCTGCTCGGAGCCCGGCTGGCCGCTCGCCGTGTCGCCCGGCTTGTTGGTCGCCGAGCCGGACGGGGTGCCGCTGGGCTTGCCACTGGGCGTACCGCTCGGCTTGCCACCGGGCGTCGCCGAGCCCGTCGGCTTGGCCGTCGGCAGCTTGGACGGGCCCCAGCCCTTGAAGTAGCTCGTCGCCGGGACCACGAACGCGGTGACCGGGATATTGCCGGTCGAGCTGAGGTCGAAGACGACCCGCTCCGCGTTGCCGTCCTGGGCGGCCTCGCGCCCGTCGCTGATGACGGCGGAGGCATTGCCCTCGCCGCCGAAGGCCACCGAGCCGCCGGCCGGGACGACGACCGGGCCGCTCTTGCCCTTGGCCGGGCTGAGCTTCACCCGCGCATTGGTGCCGGGGAGGGTGATGGTCTTGACGGTCTGGTCCCCCTTGCCGTTGTTGAAGAGCCGGCCGGTGACGACGGCCGGGCCCTTCGCGTCGCGGTCCGGCTGGGTCACCAACGTGGCGTTCTGGATCTTGATATCGCCGACAGCGGTCGCGGCGTTGTCGGGCTTGACCTCCAGCGTCTGTGCGTCGTTCCCGGCTCCGCAGGCGGAGAGCGGGGCGACCGAGACCACGATGGCGGCTGCGGCGAGGGCGCCGCGTCGAAGGCTGCTGCTCACGGCGGCGGCATCTCCTAGGACGAGGTAGACGAGGTAAAGATTGGATCAGCGCGCTTAGATTACCGATCCGCCTGCTTCGGCCCGCACCCGACCCGCCCCAAGGCGCTCGGCCCCGCACCCCGCACCCGTGCGCGCCCGGTTGCGGGGTGCGTTACGAGGTCCGTACGGCGCCGTCCTGAAGTCCCGAATATCGGCTCGGCCGTTCACACGGGAGATTATCGGTAAGGAATCCATGCATGTCCGAGAATTGATCACACACTTGATGCGCTCTGTGTGATCAAGTCTGTGATCAATTCGCGAATCGGGGCCGGATCGCTCGCTCCTGATCCGAACGGAGTAGCGGAAGTCCATCGACTGGACTCCGGCAAAACGGGACGTACGCCCACTCGTCCGGGCTTCTTCGGGTGCGTAACGGGCAGGTTTCCGTGTACCCGGACAGCCGCTCCCACCTGCGAATACCCGGTTCCGCACGCCCCGTGCAGCACGTTCCGGCCGCACTTGTCAAGCCCCGAGATATGCCCTGACCTGCGAAAACGCCATTCAGAAGAAGGCGTTCCCGTGTTACCCTGGATAGCCACGGAAGGGGTACCTGTCACATGACGTTCAAGGTTGGCGACACCGTGGTCTATCCCCATCACGGGGCCGCGCTGATCGAGGCCATCGAAACTCGCCAGATCAAAGGCGTGGACAAGACCTACTTGGTGCTGAAGGTCGCTCAGGGTGACCTGACGGTTCGTGTGCCGGCGGACAATGCGGAGTTCGTCGGTGTGCGTGATGTGGTCGGCCAGGACGGGCTGGATCGGGTCTTCGAGGTGCTGCGTGCACCGTATGCGGAAGAACCGACGAACTGGTCCCGTCGTTACAAGGCAAATCTCGAGAAGCTCGCCTCCGGCGATGTGATCAAGGTGGCCGAGGTCGTGCGCGATCTGTGGCGCCGAGAGCGTGAGCGCGGACTCTCCGCCGGTGAGAAGCGCATGCTCGCCAAGGCCCGCCAGATCCTGGTGAGCGAACTCGCTCTCGCCGAGAGCACCAATGAGGACAAGGCCGAGGCTCTGCTCGACGAGGTTCTCGCGTCCTGAATATCAATGCCGTGGTGCCCGAGTGACTCAGACATCTTATTCCCGCTAAGTCGTCTGTCGCCGGGCGCTGCGGCATGCGTACGCACCGGACGCTGTGATCCCCGTGCGGTGATCTCTAGGATCTCCACGCGGTGATCTCTTACGAGCCCCCGGTCTTCGCACTCTGTGCCGGTGCGCTCAGCCACGCCACGGTGCGCGGTACAAGGTGTGCCGGGCCCGGGCAGCTGACTCGACCGGTCGTCACGGAAGGGGCCGGTCGGGCCATCGCGCCCGGCACGCTGTGGCCATACCCATCTCGGCTGAGGAAGCAAACCTGAACGCCAACTCAATGTCCGCGACCCCGGATCACGGCGGCTCCGGCGCGTCCGGCCGACCCGCCCGCACCGCCGCCGTGATCCCCGCCGCGGGCCGCGGTGTGCGGCTGGGCCCGGGCGCCCCCAAGGCGCTGCGCCCGCTGAGCGGCACGCCCATGCTCGTCCACGCGGTACGGGCGATGGCCGGATCACGCTCCGTCTCCCTCGTCGTCGTGGTCGCCCCGCCGGACGGCGCCGACGAGGTGCGGCGGCTGCTGGACGCGTATCCGCTGAGCGGCAGCCTCACCGACACCACCGAGGTGGTGGTCGTGCCCGGCGGCGAGACCCGCCAGGAGTCGGTGCGCAAGGGGCTGGCCGCCGTCCCCGAGACCGTCACCACCGTGCTGGTGCACGACGCGGCGCGGCCGCTGGTGCCCGTGGACACGGTGGACGCGGTCGCCGCCGCCGTACGGGACGGATCACCCGCCGTCGTCCCGGCGCTGCCGCTGGCCGACACCGTCAAGCAGGTCGAGCCGCGCACCGGGGAGCGGGCCGGTGAGCCCGAGCCGGTCGTCGGCACCCCCGAGCGGGCGCTGCTGCGCGCCGTCCAGACCCCGCAGGGCTTCGACCGCGCCACGCTCGTGGCCGCCCACGAGAAGATCGCCCTGGAGGGCGAGGGCGCGACGGACGACGCGGGCATGGTGGAGCGGCTCGGCGTCGAGGTCGTGGTCGTCCCCGGCCATGAGGAGGCGTTCAAGGTGACCCGGCCGCTGGATCTGGTGCTGGCCGAGGCGGTTCTGGCCCGCAGGAGGGCGAACGATGGCTTCTGACGCGGTGGCGCTCCCCCTGGTGGGCATCGGCACGGATGTGCACGCCTTCGAGAAGGGCCGTGAGCTGTGGTGCGCGGGTCTGCTGTGGAGCGGCGATGAGTACGGAGAGTACGGACTGGCCGGCCACTCCGACGGCGATGTGGCCGCGCACGCCGCCTGTGACGCGCTGTTCTCCGCCGCCGGGCTCGGCGATCTCGGCGCCCACTTCGGCACCGACCGCCCCGAGTGGTCCGGCGCCGCGGGCACCACGCTGCTCGCCGAGGCGGCCCGGATCGTGCGGGACGCGGGCTTCGAGATCGGCAATGTGGCGATCCAGGTGATCGGCGTGCGCCCCAAGATCGGCAAACGGCGCGAAGAGGCGACGAAGGCGCTGACGGCGGCGGTGGGCGCCCCCGTCTCGGTGTCCGGTACGACCACGGACGGCCTGGGCCTGACCGGCCGCGCCGAGGGCCTGGCCGCGATCGCCACGGCGCTGGTGGTCCGGCGGTAACGGGGGCGAAGGGGCAGGGGCGTCGTCGGCTGCTGTCCGCGCGTCCCACGCCCCGGTTTCGTCCCGAGTGTCACGCTTCTGTGTCCCCGCCGGGGAAGGCGCACAGGGCACCGTTCACTTCCCACTACCCTTGATGCGTGACTATTCGCCTGTACGACACCAGCGCCCGGCAGATCCGTGACTTCACCCCGCTCAGGCCGGGCTGTGTCTCGATCTACCTGTGCGGCGCGACCGTGCAGGCGGCCCCGCACATCGGGCACATCAGGTCGGGGCTGAACTTCGACATCATGCGCCGCTGGTTCGCCCACCGCGGCTATGACGTGACGTTCATCCGCAATGTCACCGACATCGACGACAAGATCATCGCGAAGTCGGCGGAGCAGAAGCGGCCATGGTGGGCGATCGGCTACGAGAACGAGCGCGCCTTCAACCAGGCGTACGACATCCTCGGCTGCCTCCCGGTGACGTATGAGCCGCGGGCGACCGGTCATGTCCCCGAGATGATCGAGATGATGCGGGAGCTGATCGACCGGGGTCATGCCTATGCCGCCGAGGGCAATGTCTACTTCGATGTGCGCTCGTTCCCCGAGTACCTGAAGCTCTCCAACCAGGATCTGGACGGACTGCGCCAGCCCTCCGGCGAGGGCGAGGTCGGCAAGCGCGACCGGCGCGATTTCGCCATGTGGAAGGCGGCGAAGCCGGGGGAGCCGAGCTGGGAGACCCCGTGGGGGCGCGGCCGTCCCGGCTGGCACCTGGAGTGCTCGGCGATGGCGCACAAGTACCTCGGGCGTGCCTTCGACATCCACGGCGGCGGCGTCGACCTGATCTTCCCGCACCACGAGAACGAGATCGCGCAGGCCAAGGCGTTCGGCGACGACTTCGCCGCCTACTGGGCGCACAACGCCTGGGTGACCATGAGCGGCGAGAAGATGAGCAAGTCGCTCGGGAACTCGGTGCTGGTCTCCGAGATGGTCAAGCGCTGGCGTCCGATCGTGCTCCGCTACTACCTGGGCACCCCGCACTACCGGTCGATGATCGAGTACAGCGAGGAGGCCCTGCGCGAGGCCGAGTCGGCGTTCGCGCGGATCGAGGGCTTCGTCCAGCGCGTGGTGGAGAAGGCAGGGACCGTCGAGCCCGCGGCCGAGGTGCCGCCCGCCTTCGCGGAGGCGATGGACGACGACCTCGGGGTGCCGCAGGCGCTCGCGGTCGTCCACACCACCGTCCGCCAGGGGAACTCCGCCCTGACCGCCGACGACAAGGAGGCGGCGGTCGCCCGGCTCGCCGAGGTGCGGGCCATGCTGGGCGTGCTGGGTCTCGATCCGCTCGATGAGCACTGGGCCGGCGGTTCGGACCGCGGTGAGGATCTGCACGGCGTGGTCGACTCGCTCGTCCGGCTGGTCCTGGAGCAGCGGCAGGCCGCGCGGACCCGTAAGGACTACGCGACGGCGGACGCGATCCGCGATCAGCTCCAGCAGTCGGGTCTGGTGATCGAGGACACCCCGTCCGGACCGCGCTGGGAGCTGGGCCAGCGCTGAGGCCCTGACCTCCCGTGAGGCCCTGACCTCCTGTGTTGTGCCGCCCGGCGCCCCGGGCGGCACACTTGTGACCGTACAAATGACCGCACAGACGCCTTTGACCTCACAGACGGGTGACGTTCGGCGTCCGAGCCGCTTGCTGAGCAGCGCTGAGCAGTGAAGAGACAGGTGACCATTCATGGCCGGCAACAGCCAGCGCAGGAACCGCCGTACCAGCAACAAGAAGGGTGCGACGGTCGGCAGCGGAGGTAAGCGGCGCCGCTCCCTCGAGGGCAAGGGACCGACCCCGCCCGCCGAGATGCGTAAGGGACATGCCAAGCAGCGGATCGCCAACGCGCGGACCCGCCAGGCGGCCAAGCGCCCCGTCGCGCGCCGCGGCGGCAAGGGTTCGAGCGAGCTGGTGGTGGGCCGTAACCCGGTGGTCGAGGCGCTGCGCGAGGGCGTTCCGGCGAACACCCTGTATGTGCAGCAGTTCATCGACAGCGACGACCGGGTGCGCGAGGCGCTGAAGCTGGCCGCCGACCGCGGCGGCATCCACCTCATGGAGGCGCCCAAGCCCGAGCTCGACCGGATGACGAACGGCCTGAACCACCAGGGTGTGGTGCTCCAGGTCCCGCCGTACGAGTACGCCCACCCCGAGGACCTGAGCGCGGCCGCCTTCGACGAGGGCGAGGACCCGCTGATCGTCGCCCTCGACGGCGTCACCGACCCGCGCAACCTGGGTGCCGTGGTCCGCTCGGTGTCCGCCTTCGGCGGCCATGGCGTGGTCGTACCCGAGCGGCGCGCGGCCGGGATGACCGCGGGCGCCTGGAAGACCTCCGCGGGCACCGCCGCCCGCACCCCGGTCGCCCGCGCGACCAACCTCACCCGGACGCTGGAGGCTTACCAGAAGGCGGGCCTGACGGTGGTCGGGCTGGCCGCGGACGGCGAGGTCGAACTCCAGGACGTCGAGGCGCTGGACGGCCCGCTCGTGATCGTCGTCGGCAGCGAGGGGAAGGGGCTCTCGCGGCTGGTGGGCGAGACCTGCGATCTGCGGGTGCGGATCCCGATGCCGGGCGGCGCGGAGTCGCTCAACGCGGGCGTGGCGGCGGGCGTGGTCCTGTACGAGGCGGCTCGGCGCCGGGCGTAGGCGCGGGCTTTTGGCGCGGGGCCTTGGCGCGGGCTTTTTGGCGCGGGGCCTTGGTGCCTTGGCCCTTGGGGCGGGCCACCGGCAAGGGGTGCGGTCTGCTTGATCCGGCGGGCCCCTGGCAGGGGTGTCGTCGACTCGCTCCAGCCGTGGAGCAGGCTCGGTGCGGTTGCCCGAGCCCCCGGCTGGGGCTCCGCCCCAGACCCCGCTCCTCAATCGCCGGAGGGGCTGGGGTTGCCCCTCAATCGACGGAGGGGCTGAGTTGGCTGACGGCGGCCGACCTCAGCGCCCGCGTGGCGGCGGCGCCTCCGGGCCGAGAGCCGCTGTCGGCTGTCCGCTGGCCCAGGGCCGACTTCACCGGGTCTGCCAGGCGCTCCGCGACCTCGCGGGCCCGGGCGCGGGCCCGGTTCGGCCGTGAAGCAGGCTGGGTGCGGTTGTGGTGTGAGTGGGGTGTGGTCGGGGCGGGCTGGGTGCGGTTGTGGTGTGAGTGGGGTGTGGTCGGGGCGGGCTGGGTGCGGTTGTGGTGTGAGTGGGGTGTGGTCGGGGCGGGCTGGGTGCGGTTGTGGTGTGAGTGGGGTGTGGTCGGGGCGGGCTGGGTGCGGTTGTGGTGTGAGTGGGGTGTGGTCGAGGCGGGCTCGGTGCGGCCGTGATGCGGGCCCGATGCGGGCGTAAGGCGCGCACGGTCGGGCGTGGGCCGGGGCGTGGGTGCCCTGGCCCGGGCGGGTCCCGCGGCCGATGATCTTGACGGGCCTCGGACAGATCGGGACGTCCCCGGCAGTGTCTTTCCCGTCCGTCACTCGGTTAGTTGGGCGTGGAGACCAGAAAAGCCCGCATGCCTTCGCCCCTGGCGGGAAGCGCGCGGGGATTCGACGACGAGCCACAGCTGACCATGGCCAAGGTGCCATGCGATCCCGCGCAGGTCGCCGTCAACGCCCCGAGCTTCCGGGTGCAGCTCAGCGCCCCGGTCGTCAGCAGCGCGCTGACGAACACGGCCCGGCTCACCCGCGTCCCGGCCCCGGGCCGGCGTCGGCCGCCCGTGGTGTGGAGCGGCCGCACCCGCCCCGGCGGGGACGCCGCGGCGACCCGGCTGCTGCAGGCCGTGCGGTACTCCGCCGAGGGGTTGACCGACAGTCTGTCCGACGGCCTTTCGGACCGTCTGTCCGACGGCCTTTCGGACCGTCTGTCCGACGGCCTGTCCGACGGCCTGTCCGATGGCCTGGGCCGTTCCCGGTCCGGGGAGGGCGCCGAGGACGTGGGCGCCACGCAGGTGCTGCCGCGGATCGCCTTCGACGACGACACCCCCACGGTCATCGGCCCGCGCAGCTCCCGTACGGAGAACGCGCCCAGGTCGTCCGGCGGGCGGCGCCGTCCGGGCGCGGACGGCCCGGCCGAGGCGAGCGGTGCGAGCGCGGCGGCCCGGGCGGCCGGGGCGGAGCGGCGCGGTGCGCCCTCCGGACGACCGGGCGCCATCGACGGCGACGGGCCCGAGCCGCGGAGCGCCGCGGTGCCGCGCCCGCGCCGCCACTCCGAGTCCGTACGCCATGCCTACTACCCCGGGCGCCGGATGAACCTCGGCGTCGTCCTGCTCCCGCTGCGCATCTTCCTCGGCTTCATCTCCGTCTACGCGGGGATGGGCAAGCTCTCCGACCCCGTCTACTTCGACGGCGGCGAGCGCGGTTCGATGGTCACCTGGCTGCGTACGCTGCACCCCTGGCCGATCGCGGAGCCGCTGCGCGACCTGGCGCTGGAGCATCCGGTGGGCGCCGGGCTGACCGTGGCGTTCCTGCAGATCGTGGTCGGGGTGCTCACCGTGCTCGGGCTGTGGCAGCGGCTGGCCGCCTCGTTCGGCGCGCTGCTGTCCGCCGCGCTGATCCTCACCGTGAGCTGGCGTACGGTGCCGGTCTACGACGCGCCCGACATCATCTACCTCGCCGCCTGGAGCCCGCTGGTCATCGCGGGCGCGCCGGTCTACTCGGCGGACGCCCGGCTCGCCGGCGAGGCATGGCGGCGGCTCGGCCCCCGGGCCGAGCTGTGGGAGCTGCGGCGCCGGGTGCTGCGCCGCGGCGGTGTGATGGCGATGGTGGTCGCCGGGCTGACGCTGCTGATGGGCTCGATGCTGGGCACCGCCGTACGGTCCTCGGAGGTCGTGAAGGCGCCGGAGCCGAGCGATATGCCGACGAACAACCTGCCCGGCTCGCCGCTGCCCAGCAAGTCCGTGGAGAGCCCGCGCGGCGGGCAGCGCGGACCAATGGGCACGGGCGGCGGCTCGGCCGGTGCGCCGTCGCCGCGCGAGCGGTTGCCGCACCGCCCCAAGCCGTCCGCCTCGGCGTCGACGTCCTCCTCCGGGGTGCCGAGCGCGACGGGGTCCGCGTCCGGTACGTCCGACCGCCCCAGCAACGGATCGCGGTCGCGCCCGGGCCTGGGCACCACCCCCCGCTCTCCGCGCCACCCCCTGGCCCCGACGGCGGGTCCGTCGTCGCTGGGCGGCGCCGGAGGAGGGATGTCCGCGGGCGGCCCGGAGGGCGGCCCGCCGGAGGACAACACGTCGACCTACAGCGACCCGGCCGCCGACGAGGCCGCCTTGGGCGGCCTCCTCGGCTGAGCCGGGGCCAACGGGGCACCGCGCCGGGCGTACGAGGAGTCCGAGGAGCCCGAGGCGGGCGAGGGACCAGCGGGCGGGCAGCGGCCCGTGCCCGCGCCCAGCACCGCGTCACCCGCGGTCGGACGACGGACGCGCGGTCGGACGACGAGCCCCGTGGGGCAAGCCCGTGCGGCGAGTCCGCAGGGAGGGCGGCGGCTCGTGCCCGGGCTCGGCAACCGCCTCGCCAGCGAGCCGACAGCGAGTCCGCAGGCGGACGAGGGATCAACGGGCGCACGACGCCCGTGTCCGCGCTCAACACCGCCTCGCCCGCGGGCGGACGACGAGCCACGCCCAGCACCGCCCGAGCCCCGGAGCAGCGGGCACGGAGCCCCCGAGCAGCAGAGCCCCCGAGCACCGGGGCACCTGAGCACGGGGCCGCCGGAGCACCCAGCAGCGAAGCCCCTCAGCGCCGAAGCCCCCCAGCACCGAAGCCCCCAGCACCGGAGCCCCCACGACCGAAGCCCCCAGCACCGGGGACAGGGAGCCCCACCCCCACGCACAGCCGTCCGCGCGCGGCCGCTCAGCCGTGTGGCACCGGTGCTGTGCCGAAGGAGCCGTGGCCTTGTGGTGCTGGGCCCGAGGCGAGTTCCTTCGCGGCCTCGGTCAGGTCCTTCGCGGTGTCGATGGCCCGCCAGTACGCGCCCTGGGGCAGCGGGAAGCCCGCAAGCCGCCGTTCCCGCGCCAGGCGCGGGAACGTGGTGCGCTCATGGTCACCCCGGTCGGGCAGCAGCGCGGTGAAGGCGGCGGAGAAGACGTAGACGCCCGCGTTGATGAGATACGGCGAGGGCGGCGACTCGATGAAGTCCAGGACATGCCCGAATTCATTGGTCTCCACCGCGCCCCACGGAATCCGCGGCCGGGCGAGGGCGAGCGTGGCGGTGGCCCCGCGTTCGTCGTGGAAGTCCGCCATGTCGCGGAGCGAGAAGCGGGTCCAGATGTCGCCGTTGGTGGCGTACCAGGGCTGGTCGGGCTCGGGGAGTCTGGCCGCGGCGAACTTCAGGCCGCCGCCGCGCCCCAGCGGCTCCTTCTCGACGACGGTCCGCACCCGCAGTGGCAGGTCCGCGGTCTCGAGCCAGTCCTGGAGGACGGCGGCGAGGTGGCCGCAGGAGACCACGGCGTCGGTGACGCCCTCGGCGGCCAGCCAGGCCAGCTGATGGCCGATGATCGGGGTCCCGGTGCCCGGGATCTCGACCATCGGCTTGGGGCGGTCGTCGGTGTACGGACGCAGCCGTGAGCCCTGGCCTCCGGCCAGGACGACGGCTTGTGTGGGGCGCGCGCTCTGGTGGGGAGGCCCGGGTCTGCGCTCGTCGTCATCGCTCATGAACCGCACCATATGTGGTGGGAGGACCACCGCAGGCGGAGCCGGAGCGAGAACGGCGGCAAGAGCGGGAAGAGCACGGGCGGTACGGGCCTCGGCGGGAGCCGCGCGGCCTCGGCGGGACGGGTGACGCGGTCAGCGGTACGCCTGGGTGATACCGGAGGCGAACGAGGTGTCGCAGACGGGCCGGGCGTACGCCTGGGCGCGGCTCACACCGCCGTACTTGGCGACCGCGGCGCGGCCCAGCGCACGGGCGATGGAGGCGCAGTGCTGGGCGAGTGAGGGCCGTTCGGCGGTCGCGGTCTGGAGGTGGGTGAGCGCCACGGAGGGGTTCTTCTCCTGGAGCTCGGCCAGCAGCCGGTCGCGCAGCAGCTCATGCGGCGCCCGGTGGGTGGCGTGGGTGGACGCCCGGTCGGAGGAGGCGGTGAGGATCTGCGACTCGGAGCTCGGCGAGGCCCAGGGGACGCGGGTGACCGCGAGGGTGCCGGAGAGGACGAGCACGACGGGGAGGACGAGAGCGAGCGTTCTGCCGATGCGGCGGGCTGCGGTGTTCACGGGGTAGTTCCTCGCGGGTGGGTGGTACGGGACTGCGGTACGCGGTGATCGTAGCGAGGAGCGACGATTTGGCGACATTCCGTCACCAGGCTGGGTGATGGAAAACCACCCTTGGCGATCGGGAGGTTGACGATCGGAGTCGAAATGGTCGATATGTCGGGGAATTTATCGACAACGCAACAACGCAGCAACCGCCCCCGCGCAAGGCAACAACCGCCCCCGCGCAAGGCAACAACCGCCCCCGCGCAACGCGACAACCGCCTCTCGCGCAAGGCAACAACCGCCCCCCCGCCCAACGCGACGGCGCCGCCCGTCCGCGGGGAGCGGACGAACGGCGCCGTCGGAACGACTGACCGGTCAGCGGGCTCAGTCGCTGAGCCGCTCCCCGGTGGAGGTCGAGAAGACGTGCATCTCGCCCGGCCGCGGCACGACGTGCAACTGCGCGCCCTTCTCCGGCACCTGGCGCCCGTTCACGCGGACGACCAGGTCCTTGTCCTCGCCGCCGACCTCGGCGGCGCCGTAGACATAGCCGTCGGCGCCGAGCTCCTCGACGACGTTGACGGTGACGGCGAGACCGGCCGGGGCGTCGTCGGACGCCTTGGTGAGGGCCTTGGCGGCGCCGCCGTTCTGCTCGACCACGTCGAAGTGCTCGGGCCGGACGCCCACGGTGACCGTGCGGTCACCCTTGTCCGCCGCGGCGCTCAGCGCCTCACGCGAGACCGGGACGACGCTGTTGCCGAACTTCACACCGCCGTCGGTGATCGGCACCTCGACGAGGTTCATCGCCGGCGAGCCGATGAAGCCCGCGACGAAGAGGTTGGCGGGGCGGTCGTACATGTTGCGGGGCGAGTCGACCTGCTGCAGCAGGCCGTCCTTCAGCACCGCCACCCGGTCGCCCATGGTCATGGCCTCGACCTGGTCGTGGGTGACGTACACCGTGGTGATCCCGAGCCGCCGCTGCAGGCTCGCGATCTGCGTACGGGTCTGCACACGGAGCTTGGCGTCCAGGTTGGACAGCGGCTCGTCCATGAGGAACACCTGCGGCTCCCGGACGATCGCCCGGCCCATCGCCACACGCTGCCGCTGACCGCCGGACAGCGCCTTCGGCTTGCGCTCCAGGTACTCGGTGAGGTCGAGGATCTTCGCCGCGTCCTCGACCTTCTGCCGGATCTCGGTCTTGTTGACGCCGGCGATCTTGAGCGCGAAGCCCATGTTCTGGGCGACGGACATGTGCGGGTACAGCGCGTAGTTCTGGAACACCATGGCGATGTCCCGGTCCTTCGGCGGCAGGTGGGTGACGTCCCGGTCACCGATCCGGATGGACCCGCCGTTGACGTCCTCCAGCCCCGCGAGCATGCGCAGGGAGGTGGACTTTCCGCAGCCGGAGGGGCCGACGAGGACGAGGAACTCGCCGTCCTCGATGGCGATGTCGAGCTGATCGACAGCGGGCTTCTCAGTGCCGGGGTACACCCGGGTTGCCTTGTCGTACGTGACCGTGGCCATGGTGATCTGTCCCTTCACCGGCAGGAACGTGCCGGACGATCCGAGTAAAGGAGGGGTCTAGTCCACCGGAGGTGGATTGGCGTGACGGTATACCGGACAGGGCGGCTCTGTCTCTAGGCGGGCCCCGGGAATTTTCGAACGGATCACGCCCCGGGGACGGGTACACTGCTGGGGATGCCGACTTAGCTCAGCTGGTAGAGCACCGCTCTTGTAAAGCGAAGGTCGTCGGTTCGAACCCGACAGTCGGCTCTGAGCCCACGAGCAGGGAAGAAGCCCCGGATGGTCTGTCCTCCGGGGCGCTTGACATCCACGGCTGAATCACTAGCCCGCCATCGTCGATGGCGGGCTTTCGTGATGGTGAAGCGCGTCGGTCGGCGACTCGGGCGGCTCGTGGGGCAGGTCGGTGGGGTCCGTCCGGTGGAGAGCGCGGCCGGGCGGGCGGCGGCATGTCCCGGAGGGTTCCGTTTGGGCGTTCGGGCAACTCGCGCTGTGTGCGGTGAACGCGGGGTGAACTTTCCTCGGGACCGGGTTCTTCACCTCCGGTGTTGCAGCATGTTCCGCTCTTGTGAAGTCTTCGCGGCCCGTCGCATTGCAGCTTCCTGCACCGGATGTTGCCTTCCGAGATTGAGTACGTTGATATGGTCTCGACGGATCGGATAACCCGTGCGTTCTTGGCGACGGGTTCTCGACGGCCACCGGTTGGTGGTCGCCGGACAGGGGGCAAAATGCATGAGCGGGAGTTCCGCGCTTTCGTATCCATCGCTGAGATAGGGCGTATGGATCAAGCGGCCAAGGCGCTCGGCTATTCACAACCGGCCATCAGCTACCAAATCAAGTGCCTGGAGCAGATGCTGGGCACCAAGCTTTTCACGCGCGACTCCACCGGTGCACAGCTCACCAGAGAAGGTCGCATGATTCTTCCGTCCGCACGTGCGGTGCTCGCGCTGATCGACAGCATGAAGGGCGTCTGCGCCGCGGCCTGACGCGTGCTGCAATCGCCTTCGGTCCGGATTGTGGCGGCCGTCACCCAGGAATGGGGAACTCCTCATGTGGATGATCGCCGCATGGGTTTGGAGCGATATGACCCGCTGGTTCGCGGCTTGTCGGAGTCATTCTCGATTCCCGGTGTTGGCTGGCAGTAACAGGACAGAAACAGCCTGGGACACTCGCTGAAAGCACCCTCATCGATACGTACAGTGATGATCGCGACGGTGGAGGCGGGGGAGCCCCGGGGTTGCGCTACAGCTAGCTGACAACTTCGGGCGTTCGCGCGGCGGGGCCAAGGGGGGGCGTTAGGGGGCGGCCCACCTGCTCTTTCTGGGCCAACTCGGATGCATTGACTGGCGTAGGAGTGGGAACTACTGTCGGCCGCGCATCGATGATTGAAGTGTTCCGCCTTTCAACCTTTATCGACGGGACATACCTGGCCATTCAGGGGGATGGTCACTCACTTCAACCTCCCAGCCGCATCCCGGGCCCACCGGTCCGAGGTTCGCTGGTGATCGTTGTGTCATAACGGGGGTAATAAGCGTGACAGGTTTGGCAATGGCGCCTGTTTCCGCGAGAGCGGGAGAACAGGCGGCGATAAGCGCGGCTTCGGGAGCCGGCGGCCCCGAACCGGGGCGTGACGGCGTGGTGCAGGCTCTGCTCCAGGCCCGTAAATTGATCGAATCGACGGTGAATCTGCACCGTCGCACCGTGGCCCGGCACGCCGTGGTGACGATGAAGGGGAATGACGCGGCCGTTGCGAACGCCGTGGAGGCGCTCGTCGACCGGGCTCGGCACGGCATCAGCATCGCCCTCCCCGCCGGCGGTGACCGGGCCGAGGTCATGGTCTCGGCGCTGCGCCGGCTGAACGGACCGGACCATGAGCGCATTCCGGTACGGCTGCTGTGCACGCCCGCTTCGCTCACCGACCCAGCGATCCGGGCCGCCATGGAAAGCGATGTGAACACGCAGGTCAAGGTCGTCGACGCGGTCATGGAGATGCTGATCGTGGACGGCGGCGTGGCCATGGTCCGGTCCTCCGCGGAGCGCGGGGGAGGGGATGTGGTGTCGGTCATCGAGGACACGGCGTCCGTCCGGGCCCTGGATCTGCTGTTCGCCGGTGCGTGGTCGGGCGCGGTGCGCCCGGCGGAGCACCGCTGGATCAGCGAGCGGCTGCGTACCGAGTCCGCCCGGCGCATCCTGGAGCGGCTCTGCAAGGGCTACACCGACGATGTCGCGGCTCGCGAGGTCGAGGTCTCGTTGCGCACCTACCGGCGCCATGTCGCGGAGATCATGCGGGCGTTAGGGGCCAACTCCCGCTTCCAGGCGGGAGTGCGGGCGGTCGAGCTGGGTCTGCTGTCGACGGCCGACTGCTGACCCGTGGAGCGGCGCGGTGCGGGGCGGGCCGCGCCGATGGGCGGACACGAGTGGGTGTTCCGCGGTTGATTCGCGATGAAGAACTCACACGGGGGGTGAGTGGTGTGCCATCCGGGATGCCCGAGAGCGCTTCGGGCAGCAGCCGTCGAGAGGTCGACCTCGTTCCGGTCGAGGCCGCCGATGAATTCGAGCGGGAGCTGCTGGAAGTCAGCGCGCTCCTGGCGTCCACGGTGGACAGACGCCGCAACCAGCTGCACCGCGACTCCCTGGTGGACGTCATCGACGCCCATGAGGACGCCGTCGAGACGGCGGCGCGGCTGGTCACCAATGCCACTACGCGCGTCGATGTGGTGCTCGCCGCGGAGCCCGCGTACTCCGAGGCGGTCCACGACGCCCTGACCGCGCTGCTGTCCGGGGCGGCGCGCACGACCTCCCGGGTGCGGCTGCTGTGCACACCCTCGACGCTCGACTGGCGGTTCGTCTCGGCGCATGCCGCCGAACCGCGGGTACGGACCCGGGTGGCCCGGATCCCCGCGCTGGTCGCCGTGATCGCCGACAACGAACACGCGCTGGTGTGTGCCGCGTCGGTGGCCGGCCGCCGGGCCTCGGTGGTCCGCGCTCCCGGTGTCATCCAGCCGCTGGTCGCGCTCTTCGACGGGGTGTGGCGCAACGCGGTCGAGGTCTCCGACCGCATCGAATTCGGCGACAAGACACGGGCGGATATCGCACAGCAGATACTCGAGCGGCTGCGGGCCGGGGTGACCGACGAGGTCGCGGCCCGGGAACTCGCCATGTCCGTACGCACCTACCGACGGTATGTCGCGGAGATCATGGCGTTACTCGGGGCGAATTCACGATTTCAGGCCGGAGTACGCGCCGCGGAACTCGGTCTGCTCATCTCGCAATCCCCCGGCGAGCGACGGTGACACGCCATCGCATTTTTTTCAGCAGCCCACGGCAGCTTCATGACGGGCCGTTGCCCGGTGCGTCGGGGCGCGGCTAGAACTGGCCGCAAGGAATGCGGGGCGGGTCACCAGGGCGACGGGGGATCGGCCGACGATGACGAGGAGGTGCGTGGAGAAGATGGCCGTCGGCATCGACAGCAAGTGGTTCCGCAGATACGGGACCGAGGGGGCGCCGCGCAGGCGGCTGGTCTGCCTGCCGCACGCGGGGGGATCCGCCGGGTTCTTCCATGGCTGGGGGACCGCCTTCGACTACGGCGTGGAAGTGCTCGCCACGCGCTATCCGGGCCGGCAGGAACGGCTCGTCGAGCCGGGCATCGACCGCATCGAGGACTTGGCGGACGAGGTCACCGCGGCCCTGCTGCCCTTCGCGGACGTGCCGTTGACCCTCTTCGGCCACAGCATGGGCGCGTCCGTGGGGTACGAGGTCGCGCTGCGGCTGGAGAGCCGGTACGGCATCCGCCTCCAGGCGCTCTTCGTCTCCAGCCGGAAGGCGCCGCACAAGCTGACGCCCCAGACCACCTACCTGGACGGCGACGAGGCGCTGCTGGAGGAGGTGCGGGGGCTCGGCGGCACCGACGGCGCGCTGCTGGACGACCCGGATCTGCGCGAGGTGGTGCTGCCCGCGCTCCGGGCGGACTTCAAGGCGGTGGGGACGTACGGTCCCCGTACCGCGGCGCCGGTCGGCTGCCCGGTGGTGGCCCATGTCGGGGACGGTGACCCGCACATCAGCGCGGAGGACATGGCCGCCTGGGGCGAGGTGGCACCGGCCGGCTTCGACCTGCGGGTGCTGCCGGGGCACCACTTCTACCTGGTGGAGCAGCGCGACGCCGTCGTCCGCGCGCTTGCCGAGCATCTGGGCTGAACTCATGGCCCACTCGACGATGACCTCACCGCCGCTGATGAGCGGAGTGGGCGTGCTCGACAAGGCGTCGCTGCTGCTGGGCGTGTTGGAAGGCGGCCCGGCCACGCTGGCCCGGCTGGTCTCCGACACCGGTCTGAAACGGCCCACCGCGCACCGGCTGGTGCTGGCCCTGGAGCGGCTGGGACTGGTCGCCCGCGACGGGCACGGGCACTTCGCCCTCGGCCCCCGGCTGGGCGACATGGTCGTCGAGGCCCGCCAGGACCGGCTGAAGGCCCAGGCGGGCCCGGTGCTGGCGCAGGTGAGCGCCCGGACCGGGGCGAGCGCCCGGCTCCACCGGCGCCGCGGCCGGATGCGGATCTGTGTGGCCTCCTCCGAGGTGCTGGGCGGTGAGCCGATGCCGGTGGGCACCGCGTTTCCGATGAAGTCCGGGGCGGTGGCCCAGGTGCTGCTCGCGTGGGAGGAGCCCGAGGCGCTGTACGAGGCGCTGCGCGGGGCCCGGTTCACCGCGGCCATGCTCTCCGGCGTACGGCGGCGGGGCTGGGCGCAGAGCGTCGGGGGCTGGGAGCCGGACACGGCGACCGTCTCGGCGCCGGTGCGTTCCCCGGACGGGCGGGTGATCGCGGCGCTGTCGCTCTCCGGGCCGATCAGCCGGATGGGCCGCAATCCGGGGCATCAGTTCGGCTGTGAGGCGATCGACGCGGCGGTGCGGATCGCCGAGTTGTCAGGTTGCTGACGCCTCGCGGACGGCGGGGCTGGGTGGGACGAGGGCGGGGGTGGTCGGGCCGAACGACACCGAGGCCGTGGGGAGGCAGCTGTGCGGCAGGTGGAGTTCGGAATCCTCGGACCGATGGAGGTGCGCGTGGACGGGCGGCTGCTGCCCGTCGACGGTGCCAAACAGCGGACCGTGCTGGCCGCCCTGCTGCTCTCCGGCGGCCGGGTGGTCTCGGACGACCGGCTCAGCGAGCTGCTGTGGGGGCGCAATCCGCCGGTCACGATGACCGCGCAGCTCTACACCCATATCTCGCGGCTGCGCAAACGCTGCGCTCCCTGGCTCCACTTGGCCCGCCGGGGCCCGGGATACACCATGGACCACAGCGGGGCCCGGTTCGACTGGGAGGATTTCCAGCGCCTGGCCGAGCAGGGGCGCGGGGAGCTCGCCGACGGCCGGTACGCGGACGCCGCCGAGCGGCTGCAGTCCGCCCTGGCGCTGTGGCGTGGGCCCGCCCTGTCGGATGTGACCGGCTTCCTGGAGGAGACGGAGCTGCCGCGTCTGGAGGAGGCCCGGATCAGCGCGGTGGAGCACCGTATCGAGGCGGAGCTGGCGCTGGGCCGGCACGCCCGGTGCGTACCCGAACTGACTCGGCTGGTGGCCGAGCATCCGCTCCGGGAGGCGCTGCGCGGCCAGTTGATGACCGCCCTGTACCGGTGTGACCGGCGGGCGGACGCGCTGGCGGTCTACGAGCGCGGACGGCGGGTGCTGCGCGACGAGCTCGGGATGGACCCCGGCGCGGGACTGCGCCATGTCCACCACGGCGTGCTGCGCGGCGATCTGCCCGGCCCCGCCGCCCCGGAGCCGGTCCGGGTGCGGCTGCACAAGGCGGGGCGGGCGGGCGTCCCCGGACCCGAGTCGATGGCCGGGGATATCTGGGCCGGTCTGGTGCCCGCCATGCTGCCGACCGACATCGGCGATCTGAGCGGGCGCGCCGAGCAGCTCGCGGTCGTCGTGGGCGGGCTGCGGGCCCCCGGGCGCGGCGGGGCGACGGTGCTGACCGGCGCTCCGGGCACGGGCACCTCGGCGCTGGCGGTGCACGCCGCGCACCGGTGCCGTGAGGACTTCCCGCACGGGCAGCTCTACGCCGATCTGCGGGAGGAGGACGGCGGGCCCAAGGATCCGCTGGATGTGCTCGGCTGGTTCCTGCGGGCGCTCGGCGCCGGCCATCACGATCTGCCCGCCGCCCTGGACGAGCGGGCGCAGCTGTACCGCAGCCGACTGGACGGCCGCCGGGCGCTGGTGGTGCTGGACAACGCGGTCGAGGACCGGCAGGTGCGCCCGCTGCTGGTGAACGGCGACGGCTGCCGCACCCTGATCACCGGCCACTCCTCGCTCACCTCGGTGGAGGGGGTGCGCCTGGTGCGGCTGGATCCGCTGGACCCCGCGGAGGGGCGGCTGCTGCTGGCGGCGCTCGCGGGGCCGGGGAGGGTGGCGGCGGAGCCGGAGGCGGCCGACCGGATCGTGGCGCGGTGCGACGGGCTTCCGCTGGCGCTGCGGATCTGCGCGGCGCGGCTGGCGGCGTATCCGCAGTGGCGGCTGGCGCATCTGGCGGACCGGCTGGCGCCCGCGGACCGGCGGCTGGGCGAGCTGTCCCTGGGCAGCCTCGATGTGCGGGCGACCCTGGGCCGCTGTCACGCCCGGCTGGCGCCGACGGCCCGGTACGCGTTCCGGGCGCTGGCGCATCGGGAGGAGGGCTCCGCGTTCACGGCGCGTCAGGCGGCCGTGGAGCTGCGGTGGCCGGAGGGGCGTACCGAGGACGTGCTGGAGTCGATCTCGGAGGTCCGCCTGCTGGACATCGTCGCCGACGGGGATCAACTGCGGTACCGGTACCGCCCGTTGGTGCGGCTGTTCGCCCGTGAACAGCGGGGCCGGGGCCCGGGGCCGCAGCCACCGGTGCACGTTACGGGCTGATCCGGCTGGCCCTACGGGGCTTCGCCGGGCCGGGCCCCCGGCGGTCCTGGTGGTCGCCGGGCCCCGTCCGATGTGCGCGGCCGATCCGGCGCGGACGCCTCAGGGCGTCTCCGCCATGGTGCTGTGAACGGCGTTGATGAGCATGGCCACCAGGCTGGCCCAGCGGGCGCCGGCGTCGCTCATCAGCGACTGCCGGGACCCGATGTACTCGGCGTACTCCGTGCGGTGCGGGTCGAGCGCCAGCTCCCTGACGACCGCGGCGAACTGTGCCGGATCGCTGAGGTCCCGGCGTTCCAGGTGCCGCAGCCAGGCCGTGAAATCGAGTTCGACTCCGGCCGGAATCTCAGTGGTCGATACGTTTTCCACTGCACCTCCCTGGTTCGTGCGGACCGGTATCCATGTCCGCGGGACCAGCATGGAATGCCCGCCTATGGTCGGCCTATTCCTGCGGAGGTCCGTGGCTATAGGCCGGTGATAGACGGTTCGGTGGGCCGTACGGCGTCCGGCTATACGCGCGGAAAACGGGCCTGCAGATTCCAGATGGCGGGGTTGTCCGCGAGTCCGTCGTGCAGATCCACCAGATCCGCGATCAGATCGTGCAGGAAGTCCCGGGCCTCACGGCGCAGCGCGGTATGGGAGAAATTCAGCGGTGGCTCGGTGGCCGGTGTCCAGTCGGCGGTGATGTCCACCCATCCGAAGCGCCGTTCGAAGCGCAGCCGGTCGGTGGATTCGGTGAAGTCGAGTTCCGCGTGGACGGGGGTGGCCGAGCGGCTGCCGCGCGGATCCCGGTCGAGCAGTTCGACGATGTCGCACAGCGCCCAGGCGAAGTCCAGCACCGGCAGCCATCCCCAGGCGGTGGACAGTTCACGGTCGGTCGTGGTGTCCGCCAGGTAGACATCGCCGCAGAACAGGTCGTGGCGCAGGGCCTGGACCGGTGCGCTCCGGTAGTCCGTCTGCGGCGGGTCCGGGAAGCGGTGGGAGAGGGAGTAGCCGAGCTCGATCACCGACCGATGGTGTCATGGTGTTCCGCCGGCCCGCGGCGGGGGCGGGCGTTGTGCTGGCACCTTCCTGTTAGCGCCATTGTGGAAGATCAGCGGACTCGGATAAAAATCCAGTCAGTTGGCGGAACACCCCGTGTCCAGCACGTGGACGGCGGGAGATCCGACTCCGGCGGTGGTCATCCCCCGAACGACCGTCGGTGTCTCCCTTCGGCGCGCCCGTGGTGCTCCGCGCACCCGTCGCGGCATGCCCAGGGAGGAGATCAGGGGCCCGGACACACCGTGCGAACCGACCACGGAACCGAGCCCCTGATCAGGGGATGGCGGCGGACGAGAACGTTTCGCTGGCAGCTTCCTGTACCGGCTGTTGCGCGGTTCCGGCCGCGCGGATAGTTCTGGAGGAAGCGCCGATAAATAACCGCCGTCGAGCGGGAATCCGGGTAGCGAGCAGGTCTGCCGACCGGGTTGTGGCAGCTTTATGCAGTGGGCATTGCGCGGTATGGCGGGGTGCCATAGAAAGATCCGAGTCCGAAATGGAAACGGCCTGCGGGTCGGCCTTGTTCGAAAGTGGGGGATCCACCATGAGTTCGGTGCACGAGGAGCGGGTGCAGAAGATCAAGGAGATCGTCTGCGACGTTCTGGAGATCGAAGAGGACGAGGTCACGGAGACCAGCCTCTTCAAGGAGGACCACTCGGCTGACTCGCTGCGTTCCATCGAAATTCTCGCGAATCTCGAGAAGGAATTCCACGTCACCATCGACCAGTCGGAACTTCCCCGGATGGTGCACCTCAAGGGCGTCTACGAGGTAGTCGCCGAGTCCGCCGGCTGGTAAAGCGGCGTTTTCGTAATCGCGGACACGGCCGGAACAGCGGACGAGGGGGACGGGATGGCGGAGTCGGGGCATGCGAGCCCGCGAAGAGTGGTGATCACCGGTCTCGGTGTGGTCTCCAGTATCGGTATGGGCGTCGATGAGTTCCGGCGGGGACTGCGCGCCGGAAGCAGCGGGGCCAAGCCGATCACGGTGTTCGACGTCGAGGGGTTCGACCACGCGAACGGCTGTGAGGTGGAGGACTTCGACCCCGAGCGGTGGATACGCCACCTCGCGGTCGAGCAGCTCGGCCGGGCGACGCAGTACTCGGTCGCCGCGGCCCGGATGGCGATCGAGGACGCGAGGGTCTCCATCGCGGACTGGCGGTCGCTGCCGGGTCTGATCTCCATCGGGACCACCGACGGTGAATCGAGGGACCTGGACCACCTGGTCGAGGCCGAGATCACCCACGGTTCCGAGCACATGCCGCCCGAACTCGCCCGCCGCGTTCCGGCCGGCCGTCTGTCGGCGGCCATCGCGCAGGAGCTGCAGCTCTCCGATGTGGAGGCGGTGACGATTCCGACCGCCTGCGCGGCCGGCAACTACGCCCTGGGCTACGGCTATGACGCCGTCCGCTCCGGAGACGCGGAGTACGCGCTGTGCGGCGGCGCCGATGCGATGTGCCGCAAGACGTTCTCCGGTTTCTACCGGCTGGGCACCATCGCGCCGGACCGGTGCCGGCCGTTCGACGTCGACCGCAAGGGCATCCTCACCGGTGAGGGCGCCGGGGTGCTGGTCCTGGAGAGCCTGGAGTCCGCGCTGGCCCGTGGCGCCCGGATCTACGCCGAGGTGCTGGGGTACGGCCTGAACTGCGACGCCTACCACCAGGTGGCGCCGAACCAGGACAGCGTCGGCCGGTGCATGCAACTCGCCCTGGAGAACGCCGGGGTCAAGGCCGACCAGGTGGACCTCATCTCCGCCCACGGCACCGGCACCAAGGCCAACGACGTCACCGAGGCCCGCGCCATCCGCGAGGTCTTCGGCAGTCGTCCGCCCAGGACCATCTCGATGAAGTCGATGATCGGTCACACCATGGGCGCCGCCAGCGCGCTGTCGGCCATCGGCTGCGCCCTGGCGATCACCGAGAAGTTCATTCCGCCGACCATCAACCACACGACCACCGATCCCGAGTGCGATGTGGACTGCGTGCCCAATGTGGCCATCGAGGCGGAGCTGAAGGTCGTGCAGAACAACGGCCTGGCCTTCGGCGGCAACAACGCGGTGGTGCTGCTCGGCCGGTACGACGGGGTGCCGGCATGAGCTGGGCGGTGACCGGCATGGGGGCCGTGGCCGGAGTGGGCGGCGATGTCGACGAGCTCTTCCACAACCTGTGCGCGGGCCGCTCCGGAGTCGCCGAGCTGCGCGGCTTCGACCACGCCCTGCACACGGCCCACCACGCGTACGAGGTGGACAACCGCCCCGCCCCCGGGGTGGACGTCACCCGGCGGGCGACCGGGCTGCTGCTGGACGCGGTCGGCCAGGCGGTCCGCGACGCGGGCCTGGACGAGAGCGATCTGAGCGGGGTGCCGGTCCTGGTCGGCACCGGACTGCGCGAACTGCGCTCGGTGGAGCTGTGGCGCACCCAGGGCGCCGAATTCCCCGCCGCGGAGCTGCACTTCGGCACCGCGCTGCGCGAGGCGTTCCAGGCCGATGACACCCACACCCTGTCCAACGCGTGCTCGGCCGGGCTGTACGCCCTGGCGCTGGGCGTGGACCTGCTGGCGCAGGGGGCGGACACGGTGGTCGTGGCCGGGGTCGATGTGCTCACCGAGACCATGTACGGCCTGCTGGAGCGGGTGCAGCCGGTGCCCCCGACCCGGGTGCGGCCCTTCGACCGCGACCGGGACGGCGTCCTGATGGGCGAGGGCGCGGCGGCGGTCGTGCTCAGCCGGGTCCCCGGCGGCCGTCCGGTGCACGGCCTGGTCCGGGATGTCGCGGTCAACTGCGACGCCTTCCATGTGACGGCGCCGGACCCGGCCGGTATCGCCGAGGCGATCAGGGAGGCGCACTCCCGGGGCGGGGTGAAGCCCGCCGACATCGACCTGTTGATGGTGCACGGCACCGGGACGCTGCTCAACGACGAGGCGGAGGCGACCGCGCTCGCGGACGTCTTCGGCCCGGACCGGGACAAGCCCCTGGTGACCGCCACCAAGTCGATGACCGGGCACACCTCCGGCGCCTCCGGGCTGCTCAACCTGGTGGTCACCCTGCGCTGCCTCGCCGAGGGGCGGGTGCCGCCGACCGTGGGCCTGGACGACCCGGTGGACGAGGCGGAGGGATTCCGGTTCGTCACCGGCGAGGCGGCCCACCGGCCGCTGACCGTGGCGCAGTTGAACGCATTCGGCTTCGGCGGGATCAACGCCGTCGCGATCCTGGAGGCAGCTCGATGACCGTGGTGGTGAGCGGGGTCGGCGTGGTGCTGCCCCGCGCGAGGTCGGCACCGGAGCTGATGGCACCGGTGGCCGAGGCCCCGCCGGTCGAGCCGAAGGACCTGGTCGGCCGGAAGGGCCTGCGCTACAAGGACCGGGCCACTCAACTCGCCTACTGCGCGGCCGACGCGGCCCTGCGCCACGCCGGTCTGCTGGACGACGGGGGCCTGCGGGTCCCCGGCGGAAGCATCGCGGTGGTCGCGAGCTCCAACTACGGCAATCTCGACACCATCTGCCGGGCGATCGACACCATCGCCGAGCAGACGGCCGCGGCGGGCAGCGCCATGGATCTGCCGAACGCCTCGAGCAATGTCATCGCCTCCTCCGTCGCCATCCGCTTCGGGCTGCGCGGCCCCAACCTGATGCTGTGCAACGGCGCCACCTCCGGGCTGGACGCCGTCCACTGGGCGGCCACCCTGATCCGCGGCGGCCGGGCCTCCCGGGCGCTGGTCCTCGGCGTCGAACCCGACAACGAGTCCGTGCGCGCCTTTACCGGCGGGGCGCGGACCATCGACGGGGCGGCGGCGCTGGTGGTGGAGAGCGGGGAATCGGCCGCCGAACGGGGAGCGAGCGCGTCGGCCGTGCTCGGCGATTACGTCCGGGGCGCCGGACTGGGCCGCACTCTGGAACGGCTGGCCAGGACGGCCGGCGACCGGCCGGCCCTGTGGCACCTGCCCGAACAGCGGGCCGCCGCCGTGCCGGACACCCTGCTGGAGGGCGTGGACCGGCACGATCTGGCCGAGGTCTTCGGCCTCGGCTCGGGTGCGCTGGGAGTGCTCCAGTGTGCCGCGGCCGTCGGCTGGTTCGCCCAGGGCGGCGCCGGTCCGGTGTACGCCACCGCGGGCACCGACGCCGACGACGCCAGCGCGGGCCTCGCGCTGCACGGGCGGGCAGGGGCCTGATGTCGACCGGTGACCGCCTCGTGCGGGGACGCGCCCGGGAGGACGGCGGGCCCGTTGTGGAGTCCGCGCGGGGCGACAAGGACAGCCCCGTTGTCGTGACCCGGCGCGCCGCGGGCGACCCCGGGCGGGGCCGGGTGCTCTTCCTGCACGGGCTGTCCAACAGCAGCTCGGTGTGGGACGCCTGCGTCGAACAGGGCCGCCGGACCGGCGGCCCCGAGATGTGGGCCGCCGACCTGCCCTGGCGGGGCCGGAGCGTCGCCGGGTGGAGCGCCCGGGGGGATCTCGTGCCGTATATGGGCGACGCCCTGCGCGCGGTGCCGGGCGGCGCCGGTGTGGTGGTCGCCCACTCGATGGGCGCGAACGTCCTGATGGAGTTCCTGGCCCGCCGGATCGAGGAGGGCCTGGACCCGTTCACCGAGTTCGGCGTCCACGGCATGGTGCTGGTGGCCCCGTTCTACCGGCGCGCGGCCGAGGAGTTCGACTGGGCGAGCCTGGCGTACTCCGTGGACAACATGGCCCCGCTGATCGCCGAGGGCATCCGGGTGCACGCCGGGGACCGGGTCTCCGGGGCCACCCGCCGGCACCTGGCCGAGCGCATCCGGGACTGGGTCGGCCCCTATGGCTGGATGCGGTTCTTCGAGATCTATCTGCGCACCCCCGCCCTGCGCCTGGGACGGTTCACCGTGCCGTGCCTCGTGCTCGCCGGCGCGGACGACTTCGCCGCGCCGCCGGCCGAGGGCCGCGCGCTCGCGGACGGCCTTCCCGACGCCGAGTTCCGCCTGCTGCCCGACTGCGGGCACTTCCTGATGATCGAGCGGGCGCGGCAGTTCGCCGCCCTGCTCGATCGTTTCGTCAGCACCTGTTCGGCCGTCCGTCCGCACGGCGGTCCCGGCCTCGGATTCCCATGGGAGCACGATCGATGACCACAGTGGCCGAAGGCGCCGTCAAGAGGCTGCTCGCCAGCGAGACGACCGCGTCGCTGCGCACCCGATACGAGGGCTCCAACATCTGCACCTGGATCGGGTTCAAGCACATCAACTACCTGGTCGAGGAGGCCATCCTCTGCCACTTCGCCGACGCGGACCTCCCGGCGCGGGCGCTGTACGCGGAAGCCGGCCTCGGGGTGGACATCGTCGACCTCGACACCCGCATTCTGCACGCCCTCTACATGGACGAGACGGTCCGGGCGCGGGTGGTGCCGACGGCCGGGGACGACGACTCCTTCATCTCCTTCACGGTGGCCCTGCACGCCGACCGGGACGGTGAGGACACCAAGGTGGTGGCCGCCAACGCCAAGGTGGTGCTGCGCTCGGACAGTTATGTCGAGGCGGCCGGTGAACCGCCCGCCGAGCTCGCCCGGTTCGTCACCGGCCGGCTGAGCACCCCCGGCGCCGTCGCCCCCGAGCCGCCGGAGCTGACCGGCGCCGACCTCACGGCCGTCACCACCTCGCTGTCGGCCGGCCGCGGCACCTCCGGCCCCGACCCGGTGCTCGACCTGCTGACCGCGGGGAAGAACGCGTTCGGCTGGAAGTGGCGGATCCCCTACCCGTACTGCCACTTCTCGGAGCGGCTCCAGATGTCGAGCTATCTGCGGCAGATGGAGGAGGTCGTGGACCTCTTCCTCGCCGACCGGGGCATCTCGGTGAAGACCCTGCTGGACGAGCGCCGGTGGATCCCCGCCTGCCCGCACTCCCGGATCCAGATCCTGGACGAGGCGCTGATGGAGGAGGACCTCTACACGGTCTACACCGTCGAGAACGTCTTCAAGGACTTCACCTACACCTCCCGCATGGACTGCTATGTGGTGCGCGACGGCCGGCTGGTGCCGACCGCGACCGGCAAGGTCACCCATGGCTACGCCCTGATCGAGAACCGGCGGGACTGGAACCTGATCAACTTCGACGAGCGCGTCTCCAAGGCGCTGCGCGGCGAGTCCTGACCGACGACGGCGACGAGCGACGGAGCAGACATGAGTGGCGGCACAGCTCTTGTGAATCGACCGGTCATCACGGCCTGGTCGGCGGTATCGCCCTTCGGGATCGGCCGCGCGGCCTTCACCGAAGGGATCAGGGAGCGCCGGCCCGCGGCGGCCCCGCTCGATGACGAGCGGTGGCGGGCGGCCGGGGACCGCGCCTGTCTGGTGCCCGACTTCGACCTGCGCACGGTGCTCGGGAAGAAGGGGGTCCGCTCGATGGACCGGGTGACTGGCCTCGCGGTCACCACCGTCGCCCGCCTGCTCGACGACGCCCCGCGCAACCGGTGGGTGGCCACCGGCGAGGACGCCGCCCTCGTCCTGGGCACCACCACCGGCAGTGTGCAGAGCCAGATGGACTTCACCCGGGACTCGCTCACCGGGGAGAAGCCGTATCTGGTGGACCCGGCGCGCTTTCCCAACGCCGTGATGAACTGCGCCGCGGGGCAGAGCGCGATCTGGCACCAGCTCAAGGGGCCGAACACCACGATCGCCGGTGGCCACGCGGCGGGGCTGTACGCCCTCAACTACGCGCGTCGGCTGCTCACCTTCGGCCGGGCCAGGACCGTACTGTGCGGCGCGGTCGAGGAGTTCTCGCACGCCCGCTCCTGGCTGGAGCGCCACGCCCACCAGCCGGGCACCGAGGGGCCCGCGCAACTGCCCGGTGAGGGCTGCGGACTGCTGCTGGTGGAGCAGCGCGGCCCCGACGCGCGGGGCGACGCCGAGCAGCCGGTGCTGGCGGAGATCCTCGCGGTGGAGATGGGCATCGCCCTGGACGGCGGGGTCCGCCCCGCGCTGGCGGCCTGTCTGCGCCGGGCCCTGGACCGTGCTCAGGTGCGCCCGGAGGAGATCTGGGCGGTCTCCACCAGCGAGGCGCCCGGCCCGTCCGGGGAGCAGGAGCGGGCCGCCGTGGCGGAGGCCGCCGAGGGGGCGGACCTGGTCCACCTCACCCAGGCCGCGCTCATCGGGGACACCGGCGCCGCGGCGGCGGCGTTCCAGATCGCCGGGGTGCTGGTGCACGCCGAGACCACCCCCGAGGCCGCCGGCCGGGTGGCGCTGGTGACCTCCGTCGACCGTGACGGCGCGGTCGGCTGCGCCCTGCTGCGTCTGGCCGGGCCGCGATGACCGGGGCCGCCGGGATCATCGGAACCAGCGGAACGCCGGACACCCGGCCGAGCAGTCCGGTCGCCGCCCGGGTGGAGGTCGTCCGTCCGGCCGCCGCCGACGACCGGGGCAAGGTGCGTGCGGCGACGGCCGTCACGGTGGGCGAGGACGAGGCGGTCTTCCCCGGGCACTACCCGGGCTTCCCCATCTTCCCCGGGGTCTGCGTGATCGAGTGCGTGCACCTCAGCGGTCTGCGCACCCCGCCGCCGGGCTCGGCCGGTCTGGAGCTGGTGGCCGTGGAGAGCACGCGGTTCCTCAGCCCGGTCTTCCCCGGCGACCGGCTGGCGGTGGACCTGGTGTGGACCGGTGGGTCCGGGGCGTGGAAGTGCGCCGCCAAGGTGGCCACCGAGCGCGGGCCCGCCGCGCAGGTCAGACTGCGGTTCACGGCCGAGGAGGCGTGATGATCGGCCAGTTGGAGATCAGAAAGGTGCTGCCGCACCGGTTCCCGATGCTGCTGCTGGACCGGGTGACCGACGTGGTCCCGGGAGAGCGGGTGACCGCCGTGAAGGCCGTGACCTGCAATGAGCCCTGGTATCAGGGGCTCGGACCGGACGCGCCGGCGGAGGCCTACGCCTATCCGCGGGTGCTGCTGCTGGAGTCCTGGTGCCAGTCGGCCGGGCTGCTGGCCACCTGGGAGTCACCGGATCCCGATGTGCTCGAGGGCCAGGTCATGCTCTTCGGAAGCGTGTCCGGCGTCGAGTACCACCGGCCGGTGCTGCCGGGGGACGTACTGGAACACCGGGCGTCCATCACCCGGGTGGTGGACGACACCGTGATCATCGAGGGCGGTTCCACGGTGGCCGGTGAGCCCGCTCTGACCGTCGGTCTCGCGGTGCTGGCCTTCCGCCCGGCGGCGGAGCTGCGGCCCGGCGACCCGGCCCCGCCCTCGCCTGACCCCTGGCAACAGACCTCCGGCCCCATGCGGCCGGCCGAATCGCTTTGGAGAACCAATGGCAGAGAACGCATCCCGGGTGGCGCTGATCACCGGCGGTTCACGGGGAATCGGCCGGGCCACGGTGGTGCGTCTGGCACGGGACGGCTTCGATGTCGCCTTCTGCTACCAGTCGAACGAAACGGCCGCCCTGGAGCTGGAGAAGGAGGTCACGGAGACCGGGGCCCGGGTGCTCAGCCGCAAGCTCGACGTCCGTGACGCCGAGGCGGTGCGTGCGCTGGTCGCCGAGACCGAGCAGACCCTCGGCCCGATCGACGCGGCCGTGACCGCCGCCGGGATCACCCGTGACAATCCCCTGCTGCTGATGAAGGACGACGAATGGCATGACGTGCTGGACGTCAACCTCGACGGGGTCTACCACGTCTGCCGTTCCGTGGTGTTCGGCATGATGAAGCGGAAGAGCGGGGTGATCGTCAACATCTCCTCGGTCGCCGGTGTGCACGGCAACGCCACCCAGTCCAACTACTCGGCCTCCAAGGCCGGGATCATCGGCTTCTCCCGGGCCCTGGCCAAGGAGGTCGGACGGTACGGAATCCGCGCCAATGTCGTCGCCCCGGGGTTCATCGACACCGATATGACGTCCGTGCTCACCGGCCAGGTGAAGGACAAGGCACTGGAGTCGGTTCCGCTCGGGCGGCTGGGGCGGGCCGACGAGGTCGCCGACCTCGTGTCGTACCTCGTCTCGGACCGTGCGGCCTATGTCACGGGCTCCGTCGTCCAGATCGACGGCGGCATCACCATCTAGCATCGCCCCGAACCCAGGAGGTTCCGTTGGCCGTCAAGCCACCGCGCTGGTATTTCTCACTCCGCAGCCCCTATTCCTGGCTCGCCTACCGTGAACTCACCGAGAACGCCCCCGATGTGGCGGACGCGATCGAATGGCGCCCGTACTGGGAGCCGGACGAGGTGAGCGAGGGCATGCTGGCCGACGCCGGGATCCACCTTCCCTATGTCGCGATGTCGAAGGAAAAGCACTTCTACATCCTGCAGGACGTCAAGCGGGCGGCCATCGAGCGCGGCCTGCGGATGGTCTGGCCGATCGACACCGCTCCCAACTGGGACGTCTCCCATCTCGCCTATCTGGTCGCCGAGGACGCCGGCCGCGGGCGGGACTTCATCGACGCCGTGTACCGGGCCCGCTGGGAGAACGGCATCGACATCTCCGAGCGCGCCACCATGGCCGCGATCGGCCATGAACTGGACCTGGACCCCGACGCGTTGGCCGGTGCGGCCGACGATCCGGAGATCCGCCGGCGGGGCATCGAGGCGCTGCGGGCGGTGGACCGCGACGGAGTGTTCGGAGTGCCGTTCTTCATCCACCGGCACGACAAGTTCTGGGGGCTGGACCGGCTCTCGGGATTCGTCGCGAGCGTCCGTGCCAAGACCCGGACCGCCGTCGTCGAACAGCGGGAGAACGACCGCGGGATCGAGCCCGCCCTGCTCGTCCCGGCCGGTGACGCCGGGCACGCCGGTGGCTGCGGCTGACCGGACGTACGCAGAACGACCCTCATAGACCATCGTCGACCCGATAGACCTGTCAGAAAGGCGATCACGCCATGAGCAACCCCTTCGAGGACGAGAACGGCAGCTACTACGTGCTGGTCAACGACGAGCAGCAGCACTCGCTGTGGCCGGCCTTCGCGGAGGTACCCGCGGGCTGGACCGTCGTCCACGGCCAGGACAACCGCCAGGCGTGCCTGGACTACATCAACGAGAACTGGACCGACATGCGGCCCAAGAGCCTGATCGAGGCGATGGGCTGACGCACGCCACGTCCTCCCGTGCCACGGGGCCCGACATCCTGACGTCGGGCCCCGTGGTGTGTGTCCGGCAGGTTGCCGCGTGACATCCGGGCAGCCGCGGTCCAAGAAGGACGATCCGGACTAGTGTTGACACCCTCTTCATCGCACACGGGGGAACGTGCCATGACCTGGCTGGCTACCACCAGCATCGACGACCTGTCCTTCGGGCTGCTGATCGTGCTGATCGCGGTGTCGTCGCTGGGCGTCTTCGTCTTCGGCGTCTCGGCGATCTCCGGCCGGCTGCTCGGCATCCGGGTGGGCCCGCTGCGCGCCCTCGGCGCCGGTCTGGTCGGGCTGGGCGCGATGCTCGCCTTCAAGCCGACCATGCACGACCAGCAGAGCATGGGCGTGCTGTACGGGGTCCAGGTCGGGGTGTCCGTCCTCGCCGCGATGGCCGCCCTGGTGCTGGCCGAGGTCTTTCTGCCGCGCGGCAGCTGGGCCATACCCATGCGGCTGTGGCGCGCGATGCGCAGCCGGCTGCGGCGCACCCGCCGCTATTCGCAGATCAGCCGGATCTTCATGCGCCACGGCCTGAGCCGTCCGCTGCGCAGTCGGCACAGTCTGGAACGGGCGCTGCGGCCCGGCGAGTTCGGCGAGCGGATGGCCAGGGGGCTGCGGCTGGCGCTGGAGGAGTGCGGCGGGGCCTTCATCAAACTTGGCCAGCTGCTGTCCACCCGGCGCGATCTGCTGCCCCCGCACTTCATCGACGAGCTCAGCCGTCTGCAGAGCGATGTGCCGCCCGCGCCGTGGGGGGACGTGGCGGCGCTGCTGCGTGAGGAGCTGGGCAGGCCGGTGGACGACGCCTTCGAGTGGATCGAGCAGATCCCGCTCGCCGCCGCCTCCATCGCCCAGGTCCACCGCGCCAAGCTGAGCGGGGGCCCGGTGGTCGTGGTCAAGGTCCAGCGCCCGGGGATCCGCGAGCGGGTCGAGCGCGACCTGGACATCGTCGTCGCGATCACCCGCAGCCTCCAGCAGCGGTCCCGGTCCTCCCACGCCATGGGGCTGCGGGATCTGGGCGACGGCTTCTCCAAGTCGGTGCGGGAGGAGCTGGACTTCCGGATCGAGGCCAACAACGCCGCGGTGGTGGCGGAGTCCTGCGACGGGTACCAGGCGGACGCCCTGGTGCGCGTGCCCCGGGTGTACGAGGAGTTCACCACGGCCAGGGTGCTGGTCCAGGAGTGGCTGGAGGGGGTCACCTTCGACCGCGCCGCGGCCGTCGCGGACCGCAAGGGGCTGGACCGCCGCCATATCGCCCGGACCGCCTTCGCCTCCATGCTCCACCAGATTCTGCGGGCCGGGGTCTTCCACGCCGATCCGCATCCGGGCAATGTGCTGCTGCTCGACGACGGGCGGATCGGCCTGCTCGACTTCGGCTCGGTGGGCCGTATCGACCCGTCCGTGCGCCATGCCCTGCAGGAGATGCTGGTGGCCGTGGACCGCGGCGACCGGGCCGGGCTGCACGACGCGCTGATGGCCCTGCTCGGCACGAGGGCCACCAGGAGCGAGGACCTCATGCTCAACTCGCTGCTGCTGGAGCGTGAGCTGGGGCAGTTCATGGCCCAGCACCTGGGGGTGGGGGCGCGGCCGGACACCGAGATGTTCACCGCGCTGTTCCAGCTGCTCGCCCGGTTCGGACTGGCCGTGCCGCCGGAGGTGGCCGCCGTCTTCCGGGCCCTGGCGACCATCGAGGGCACCCTGGGCCGGGTCAGCCCCGACTTCAACATGATCGACGAGGCCCGGGCGATCGCCGTGGACCTCCTCACCGACCGGCTGCGGTTCCGGGCCACGGGCACGGGGAGCGAAGAGGAGGGCGCGGGGATAGCGTCCGGGTTCTCGTCCCTGGCGCGGGGCGCGGCCCATGAGTTCCTGTCCGCGTTGCCGATGCTGCGGCGGCTGCCCCGGAGGGCGGAGCGGATCGGCGCGTCGCTGGAGGAGGGGCGGTTCACGGTCCGGGTGCGGGTGCTCGCCGACGAGCGGGAGCGGCGCTTTGTCTCCGGGCTGATCCACCAGTTGACGGTCACGCTGCTGGCGGCCTGCACGGGGCTGATGGGGGTGGTCCTGGTGGTGTTCGGCACCGGGCGCGGGCCCCAGGTCACCGCGGAGGTGGAGCTGTTCCCGCTGCTCGGCTATCAGGTGCTCGCGGTCAGCGCGATCCTCATGCTGCGCGCCCTCTACACGGCGATACGCCGGCCCAACACCCACGACACGTTCTAGCGCCCGGGGCGCGTCCGGGGCCGGGGCGCGTCCGGCTCGAGGCGGTACGCGACACCCGGCGGGCACATCCGTGGACCGGCTCCTGGGCGGAGCCGGTCCGGATTCCTCAGGCCTCGCCGACCAGCAGGGGCTTTTCCCGCATGGTCCAGCCGTTGGCGTCCAGCACCCGCCGTACGCCCGCGACGGAGGTCGACTCCACGAGGAGTTCGACCAGGCCGCTCGGCTGGTCGAGGGAGTGCTCGATGCGCACGTCCTCGATGTTGACCCCGGCCTCCCCGACGGTGGAGAACAGCCGGGCCAGCGCTCCTGGCTGGTCCGGGATGGCCACCGGGATCGCCACGTACTCGGCGGGCTGCGAACGCTGTTTGTGCGGTACGCGGGCGTGGCCCCGATTGCCGCGCAGCAGTAGCTCCTGGAGATCGGCGGCGGCCTGCCGGCGCGCCTCGGACTCCGTGCCGGGCAGCGCCCGCAGGACGGCGATCAGCCGCTCCAGGTCCTTGGCGAAACCGTCGAGGACGTCGGCCACCGCGTCGGCGTTCGCGGTCAGGATGTCGCTCCACAGGGCGGGTTCGCCCGCCGCGATGCGGGTGACGTCCCGTAGCCCCTGTCCTGACACCCGGATGTGCTCGGCCTCGGCGTGCTCCAGCCGGGCCGCCATCATCGAGGCGACCAGATGCGGGGCATGCGAGGTCAGGGCGACGGCGCGGTCGTGGGCGTCGGTGTCCATCAGGACGGGGACACCACCGCACAGCGAGACCAGCTCCAGCCCCCGGTTGAGGGCCGAGCGGTCGGTGAGGGGCGAGGGGGTCAGCACCCAGGGGCGGCCCTCGAAGAGGTCGGCGCGGGCCGCCAGCGGACCGGAGCGCTCGGCGCCGGCCAGCGGATGTCCGCCGATGTAGCGGGACGGATCGCCGCCGGCCGCGCGGACCTCCTCGTGCGGCCGCACCTTGACGCTGGCCACATCGGTGTAGGTGTGTGCCAGCCCGTCCCGCTGACAGCGGGCGAGCACGGTGCCGATGCTCGCGGGCGGCACCGCCAGGACGGCGAGGTCCACCTGCCCGGCGGGCATCTCCAGCGAACCGGCCCCCAGGGCCTCGGCGGTCCTGGCGGCCGTGGTGTCGGCGTCGTCCAGGTACACCAGGACGCCCCGGCGGCTCAGGGCGAGGGCGATGGACGTGCCGATCAGCCCGGTTCCGACGACGACGGCGGTTCTCATGTGTCACGTCCCGGTGTGGGTCCGGTGGCCCCGGAGCGCTCGAGCTCCGCCCGGAGGAAGGCGGCGAACCGCCCGATGCCCTCCTCGATCTCCGCGGGGCTCAGATAGCTGAAGGAGAGCCGGATCGACCGCTCGCCGCCGGGGCCCGGGTAGAAGTAGGCCATCGGGGTCCAGATGACGCCGTGGTCCTCGGCCGAGCGCAGCAGCGCGGCGTTGTCGGCGGGGAACGGCACCCGGACGGTGAGGAAGAAGCCGCCGCTGGGCCGGTTCCAGCCGATGCCGAGCCGGTCGCGGACGTCTTCGGGGAAGTGGCGGTCCAGTTGCTCCAGGGTGACGCGGAGCGCCTCGCCGTAGTGCTTGGCGGGCACCGCGTTGCGTTCGGTGAGCCGGCCGCCGCAGGCCAGCAGGGCACCGGCGACGGCCGCCTGGCTCAGCGCCGGGGTGTTCACCGTCACCATGCTCTTGATCTTGGCGAGTTCGTCGGCGAGCAGTGTCTCGGCCCCCGACGGATCCCGCACGGGCTGGTCCGCGACGACGAAGCCGACGCGGGCGCTGGGGAAGACCGACTTCGAGTACGACCCGAGGTGGATCACCCGTCGCGCATGGTCCATCGACTTCAGGGTGGGCAGCTGGACGCCGGGGCTGACCAGCCGGTACGGGCTGTCCTCGAGGATGAGCAGATCGTGCCGGGCGGCCAGCTCCAGCAACTCCTCGCGGGCGCGCCGGGACATGGTGTTGCCCGACGGGTTCGAATGGTCCGGCACCACGTAGAAGGCGCGTGGGCGGCGGCCCCGGGCCCGCTCGGCGAGGACGGCGGCCTCCACATCGGCCACGTCCAGCCCGTCGGCCCGCTCCTCGACGGGGTGCACGGGCACCTGCAGCAGACTGGCGGCTCCGGTGATGCCCACGTAGCAGGGGCTGGCGACCAGCAGGACGTCCGCGGGGTCCGCGAAGAGCGCGCGCAGGGTCAGCAGCATCCCCTCCTGGGCGCCCACCGTCACCACGATCGCCTCCGGCGAGGCGTCGATGCCCTCGTCGGCGCGGAGCGAGTCGCGGATCAGTCCGCGGATCTGGCCCGCGGTCGGGCCGTACTGGTACAGCGCGGTGCGGATGGCGTGGTCCGAGGCGCCGTCCGCGGCCAGGTGGTCGAGGTAGCGGCGGATGTGATCGAGGATCTCGTCCTTGTCGAAGAACTCCTCGTACGGCCTTCCGGGGGCGAAGGAGACCACGTCCGGGAAGCGGCCGGTGATCTCGTTCAGGAAGTTCATGGTGTCCAGCACCGGGTCGGACACGCTGCGGTGCAGGTCCTGCTTGCGCAGCCCGGTCGCAATGGTGTTCCCGGGCACGGCCGGCAGCGCCGCGTCCGCCACGCCGCGGTGCGGATCCTCCCCGGTCAGCAGCGAGGCGTCCGCGTCGGCGACGGTGGCGGTGCCGGTCAGCGTCATGGCCTCCGACAGCTCCTCGAGGACCAGGTCCAGGACGCCGGCCGCGCCGTCGCCGCCCGCCACGGCCAGCCCGTGCAGCACCGGGCGGCCCAGCAGCACGGCGTCCGCCCCCAGGGCGAGAGCGCCGAGGACGTCCCGGCCGCGGCGGACGCCGCCGTCCAGGAGCAGGGGGCAGCGGCCGTCCACGGCGGCGGCGATCGGGGCGAGCACGTCCAGGGTGGCCGGTGCCCCGTCCAGCTGCCGTCCGCCGTGGTTGGAGACCACGATGCCGTCCACGCCGGCGTCGATCGCGCGCCGGGCGTCCTCGGCGGTCATGACGCCCTTGACCAGTACGGGCAGTTGGCCGACCGAGCGCAGCCAGGCGATGACCGACCAGTCGAGCGAGGGGTCGAGGCCGGTGCGGCCGTGCTCGGACGGGGACGAGTAATCGGCCTGGTCCGCGGGCAGGTTGGCGGGCACGATATGCGGCGGCAGCCGGAAGTCGTTGCGCAGGTCGCGCAGCCGGCGGCCGAGCCGCGGCGTGTCGACGGTCAGGACCAGGGCCTCGAAGCCCGCGGCCGCCGCGTGCTCGATGAGCCGCCGGGTCGTGTCGCGGTCGCGGAAGCAGTAGACCTGGAGCCACAGGGGCGAGGTGGCGGCCGCGGCGATCTCCCGAAAGGTCCGCCCGGCGAAGGTGCTCACCACGAGCGGGAGGCCGGCCGCGCCCGCGGCCCGCGCGGTGGCCGTCTCGCCCTCGGGGTGCATCAGCGTGTGGTAGGCCATGGGTGCCACGGCCACCGGCGCCCCCCACCGGCGTCCCAGGATCGTGGTGGACGGGTCGCACTCACCCGTCCCGGTCAGGACCCGGGGGCTCAGCCGGATGCGGTCGAACGCCGCCAGGTTGGCGGCGAGCGTCCGTTCCTCCCCGGCCCCGCCCTCGATGAAGTCCCAGACCGCCGGGTCCAGTCGGGTGCGTGCCCGCTCGGCGTACTCCTCGAGGGACAGCGGCGGCCGGGAGCCGCCGGAGGGGGCCGTGCGGCCGGTCACGAGTTGGCCGCCCGGGCGCGCTCGACGGCCTCGTACAGCGCGCGGATGTTGGAGCTTCCGAAGCCCTGGGCCCCGTGGCGCTGGATGAGTTCGAAGAACAGGGTGCGCCGCTCGTAGGGCGAGCGGGTGAAGAGCTGCAGCAGGTAGCCCCACTCGTCGCGGTCGGCGAGCACATTGGTCTTGCGCAGATCGGCGATCGCCTCGTCGAGGTTGTCGATCCGCTCGGCGAGGGCGTCGTAGTAGGTGCCGGGCGTCTGCAGGAACTCGACGCCCCGGCTCTCGAATTCGAGAACGGCCGGGATGATCTCGTCCACGAGGAACGCCAGGTGCTGCACTCCCGGGCCGCCGTTGCGCTCCAGGAATTCGTCGATCTGGCCCGGCTTCTTGGTGCTGTCGGGCTCGATGATGGTGAAGGTGATCCCGGCCGAGGGGCTGCGCACCACGATGGAGTCCATGGCCTGCTCGCCGACGGCGACGTATTCGCTGGAGTACTCCTCGAAGCCGAATCCGTCGATGTAGTAGCGGACCGTGTCGTGCAGGGTGCCGGCCTCCAGGCAGACCGCGATGTGGTCGAGCAGCCGCAGTTCGGTCGTGGTGCCGTCCTGGGCGGCGCGCTCCGGCGAGGCGATCCAGTCCCGGCCCGGGGGCAGCGCGTGCGGGCGGCCCGCGGAGCGCTTGAGGAGGGTGTGGCGGACGGCGCCGAAGCCGGAGACGGCGGGACCGGCCGGGTTGCCGGAGGTCAGATCGCGGGCCCCGGCGGCCAGGGCGCCCTCCCGGGCCGCGAGGGGGTCCTCGCAGGCGAAGGCGATGTCGGCGATGCCGTCACCGTGCGCCGCCAGGAAGTCGGCCGTGCCCGCTCCCGAGGTGATGACGAGCTGGATGTCCTTCTGGCGGAGGAGTATCGAATCCAGCGCTCCGGTCCGGCACCGGGCCTTTTCCTGGAAACCCATGCTGGACACGAAATAGTCCGTGGTTTTCCGCTGATCGCTGGTGTAGATCTCGATGTACTCGACGTCATACGCGGTCACGATGCTCCCCATCCGACGATTGCCTCGCCACACGTGTGTGTGCAACTCGTGGAATCGCACGCTACCGGCCCCAGGGAGCGTCGCCATGGGCCGCCAAGAATTCTTCTATAGCCGGAAAGACGCGGGTGCGGCATTTTTACGGAAGGCGGCGGAGAGTGGACCGCCAAGAAGGTCCGCCGACCGCGTCAATCGCCTCTTTTCGGGCGGTCGGCGATGATCGCGAAGGCGGTCGGCGGACCCTGGCAACGGCTTATTCGATTCTCTTCATTTGAACGCTTTGCGGCGCACCGCGTATGCGGGGGACTGACAGGATCATGGCATGGGGCTCCCCGCGCCCGACTCCTCCCGCGGAGGCAATCCAACAAGCCGTCGGGTGGAGCCCCCCTTCGCTCTCTCCTCCGTCCGGATGACCGCCGGGAAACCCTCCGCGGGAGCTCGATAGAAATCCTTGAAGTGCGCCGGGGAAGCGCGGAAAACACTGCTATCAACGGGTCGGAGACGTCGTTCACCCACTGCGTCCGCGACATGCGTCCCGGGCCGATTGAGAGGACCCGACACATGGCCGAGGAGACCAGCCGGACACCGGAGCTGCTGGGTGAGGACTTCATCCGCGACCCGTACCCGGTGTACGCCCGGCTCCGCGAGCAGGCCCCGGTGGCGCGGGTGGTGCTCGGCGGGGCACCGATGTGGCTGGTGCTCCGCCATGAGGCGGCGCGCGCCGCGCTGACCGATCCGAACCTGCACAAGGACCCCGAGCGCTGTGCCCGGCTGGCCGCCGAGCACGCGGGCATCGACCCGGTCGAGCAGCCCGCCGCGAAGTCGCCCGGACAGCGGATGCTGGTGGAGCACATGCTGGGCATGGACCCGCCCCACCACACCCGGCTGCGCAAGCTGGTGGCCAAGGCGTTCACCGCACGGCAGATCCAGGCGCTCCGGCCGCGGATCGAGCACACGGTCGGCGCTCTGCTCGACGACATCGCCGGGCAGGGCGAGGTGGATCTGCTGAAGGTGTTCGCCTTCCCGCTGCCGCTCACCGTGATCTCCGAGATGATCGGCGTGCCCGAGGCCGACCAGGCCGCCTTCGGAGCCTGGTCCAACGCGCTGACCGTGGCCGTCCAGCCACAGGAGATGCACCGCATCGCCGACGAGATGGCGGAGTACCTCACCGGGCTGATCGCCGCCAAGCGGGCCGCCCCGGCCGACGACCTGATCAGCGGGCTGATCCAGGCGCGGGACGACGAGGACCGGCTCAGCGAGAACGAGCTGGTGTCGATGGTCTTCCAGCTCCTGGTGGCCGGATACGAGACGACCGCGCATCTGATCGGCAACGGGATGCTCGCCCTGCTGCGCCACCCCGACCAGCTCGCCGCCCTGCGCGCGGACCGGTCGCTGCTGCGGGGCGCGGTCGAGGAGTTCTGCCGCTACGACAATTCGCTGCACCTGAACACGCTCTCGGTGACCACGGAACCGGTGGAGATCGCCGGTGTCCGCGTCCCGGCCGACGAGTTCGTCATCGTCTCGCTCGGCTCGGCCAACCACGACCCCGAACGCTTCGAGGACCCCGAGCGGTTCGACATCCGCCGGGAGGCAGGCGGCCATCTGGCCTTCGGCCACGGCATCCACCACTGCATGGGCGCGCCCCTCGCACGACTGCAGACCGAGATCGCTGTCGGCGCGCTCCTCGACCGTTTCGCGCGGATCGAACTGGCCGTGGCGCCGAAGGAGTTGCGCCGCGAGATGAACCTGACCCGGGGGCTGGAGTCACTGCCCGTCCGGCTCGGCTGAGCGAGACGGACCGGACCGGCGTACCGGCCGATGAAGAGGAGTCTGATGGATATCGCAATCTCCGCGGCTGGTCTGCGGAAGCGCTACGGCGACAACGAGGTGCTGGGCGGCATCGACCTGTCCGTCGAGGCGGGCACGGTCTACGGGCTCCTGGGCCCCAACGGCGCCGGCAAGACGACCACGGTGCGGATACTGTCGACGCTGATCGAGCCCGATGAGGGCACGGCGACCGTGGCGGGCCACGACGTGCTGAGCCAGGCCCACGAGGTGCGCCGCAGCATCGGGCTGACGGGTCAGTACGCCGCGCTGGACGGCGAGTTGACCGGCCGCGAGAACCTGGTGCTGATGGGCACGCTGCTGCACCTGGGCCGTAAGCGGGCCCGGTCCCGCGCCGATGAGGTGCTGGAGATGTTCGACCTCACCGGCGCCGCCGACCGGGTCGTCAAGACCTACTCGGGCGGTATGCGCCGCAGGCTGGACCTGGGCGCCAGCCTGATCGGGAGCCCGCCGGTGATCTTCCTGGACGAGCCGTCCACGGGGCTGGACCCGGTCAGCCGGAACGCGCTGTGGGACATGGTGCGCAAACAGGTCGCCGACGGGGTCACCGTGCTGCTGACCACCCAGTATCTGGAGGAGGCCGACCAGCTCGCCCATCGCATCGCCCTGATCGACAAGGGGCTGGTGGCGGCGGAGGGCACGCCCGACGAGCTGAAGAAGAAGGTCGGCGGCGAGCGGCTGGAGATCACCGTACGGACCACCGAGATGGTGGAGACCGCCCGGGCCGCGCTGGCCCGGATCTCCGCACGGGGCTCCGCCCCGCCGGTCGTCGACGAGAGCGGGATGCGGGTGTCGGTCGCGCTGGAGACCGGTATCGCCGGTGTCTCCGCGGCGGCGTCGGAGCTCCAGGGGGCCTCGGTGGAGGTGGTCGACTTCCTCGTTCGGCGCCCCTCGCTGGACGACGTGTTCCTGGAGCTGACCGGAGCCGGACCCGAGGCCGAACTGGAGAAGACGAGCCGATGACCACCTATGTCCTGAGCGACGCGCTCGCCCTGGCGGGCCGCCACATACGGCATCTGAAGCGGGCACCGCAGCGGATCCTCAGCATCACCCTGATGCCGATCATGTTCGTGTTCCTCTTCGGCTACCTCTTCGGCAGTTCGATGAACGTGCCGGAGGGCGACTACCACGAGTACATCATGGCGGGCATCTTCACCCAGATGATGCTGGCCGGCGTCATCAACACCGGTGTGGGGGTGGCCGAGGACCTCTCCAACGGCCTGGTGGACCGGTTCCGTTCGCTGCCCATGGGCAAGGGCTCGGTGCTGCTCGGCCGGACCCTCTCCGATGTGGTGCTCAACGCGATCTCCTGTCTCGCGATGCTCTCCGTCGGCCTGCTCATCGGCTGGCGCATCCACGGCGGGCCGCTCAAGGCCCTCGCGGGCTTCGGTCTTCTGCTGCTGCTCGGCTACGCCACGGCGTGGCTCGGCTCGCTCATCGGACTGCTGCTGCGCGATCCCCAGGCGGTCAACTCGGTGGCCATGGTCATCACCATGCCGCTCACCTTCCTGTCGGCGACCTTCTACCCGGCCCAGAACCTGCCGGGCTGGGTGCGTCCGGTGGCCGAGTGGAACCCGGTGACTACCCTGACCACCGGGATGCGCGAGCTGTGGGGGAACCCCACGGGGAACGGCGCCGACCCGGCGTTCCCGCTGCGGCATCCGGTGGCGGCCTCGCTGATCATGGTGGTGGTCCTGCTGGCCGTCGTGGTCCCGCTGGCCAACCGGGCCTACGAGCGGGCCGCCGCACGCTGACCCGCCGCCGTAGGACACCGAACAGCCGAAGCCCGGACGACCGAGCGGTCGTCCGGGCTTCGGCCTGCCCCCGCCGGGGGAGCGCCGCCGGGTCAGCTCCCCAGATGCGCACGCCAGGTGTCATGGAGGCGGGCCAGGTGCTCGAAGCCGCCGACCACCACATCGGTCGGCACACCGAAGTCCACCAGACAGGCGACCTCGTCCACCCCCGCGTCCTTGAGTTGCTTGAGCATCGCCATGCAGTCGTCGACGGTGCCGAACATCCCGCTGGTCTCGAAGTACCGGTCGAACGCCTGGGCCACGAGGAACTGACGGTCCTCCGGGCCCATGCTCTTCAGCTCCCGGGACATGTCCGCGCCCTGGGCGCCCGCCGCCTCGGCCGCCTTGATCAGCAGATCGAAGGAGCTGGCCAGGTAGCGGGAGAACGGCTCGCGCACGGTCTCCCGCACGGCGTCGCGGTCGGTGCCGACGAAGGTGTGCACCATCAGGGCCACATGCCCCTGCCCGGCCGAGGCGCTGTGGTGCTCCCGGTACGCCCGGCGGTACTCGGCGATGCGCTGCGCGAGGACGTCGACCTCCTGGCCGAGCAGATGGGTCAGCATGCCCATCCCGTTCTCACCGGCCAGGGTGAACGTCCCCGGGGTGCCACCGCTGGTCAGCCACATCGGCAGTTCGGGCTGGACGGGCGGCGGGAACATGGTCAGCTCCACCGTCTCGCCCGCCCCGTCGGTCAGGGACACGCTCTCCCGCTTCCAGAGCCGGCGGATGGTGTCGACCGTCTCCATCAGCCCGGACTTGCGGGTCTCGTAGTTCTCCGGGCGGAGCGCGAAGTCCGCGGCGTGCCAGCCCGAGGCGAGTGCCACCCCGGCCCGGCCGCCCGACAGGTTGTCGACGACCGACCACTCCTCGGCGATCCGCATCGGGTGGTGCAGCGGCGCCACGACGCTTCCGGCGCGCACCGCCACCCGTTTGGTGACCGCCGCCACCGCGGCGCCGGTCACCGAGGGGTTCGGGTAGAGCCCGCCGAACGGATGGAAGTGGCGCTCGGGGGTCCACACCGCGGTGAAGCCGTTGTCATCGGCGAACCGGGCGCCGTCCAGCAGCAGCCGATAGCGGTCGCGCTCCTCGGTGTCGTTGTTGGCGAAGTAGAACAGGCTGAAATCCATGAGTCCTCCGGAAAGCGAAAGAAAAGCGCCCGGGGCGCGCTGACGGCGGGTCCCGGGCGGTGTCGCTGCTGTGTGCCGTTTCAGAAACGCACCGGCAGGTCGATCATCGGGCGGACCATCAGTCCGGGCCGATAACGCACCTCCGAGGGGTGCACGGCCAGCCGGATGCCGGGAAAGCGTTCATAGACCCGTCGGATCGCCAACTCGGTGAGCGCTTTGGACATATGGGAGCCCAGGCAGTAGTGGATTCCATATCCGAAGCTCACATGCGCGGGCTTGGGGCGGGTGATGTCCAGCTCCGCGGCACGGTCGGCGAAGGCGTGCGGATCGTGGTTGGCCCCGGCCAGCGAAATGATGATGATCTCGTCCTTGGGGATCTTCACCCCGCACAGTTCGACCGGCTCGAGCGTGACCCGCTGCAGGGAGTTGATCAGTGGGCTGGTGAACCGCAGCAGCTCCTCGACCGCGTTGGGCAGCAGACTCCAGTCGGCCCGGATCTTGTCGGCCTCGCCGGTATGGGTGAGCAGCGCCGCGAAGGAGCCGTTGAGCAGGCTGGTCGTGGTGTCGTTGCCGCCGGTCATCAGGGCGAACGCGGTGGACAGCGCCTCCGCGGCGGTCAGCCGCTTGTCCTCGTCGGCGTGGACCAGCGCGGAGATCAGATCGTCCTGCGGGGTCCGCTGTTTGGTGGCGATCAGCGCCTTGAGGTAGTCCGACAACTGCCTGGTGTGCTCGGCGATGATGCCCGTCGGATCGCTGGCGTCCACCCGGCGCAGCGTGTTCGTCCACACCAGGAACCGCGGCCAGTCGGCGTCGGGCACGCCCATGAGCTGCGCGATGGTGATGATCGGAAGCGGTTCGTTGAGCCCGGAGACCAGGTCCCGGTTGTCCGTCCGGACCATCTCGTCGAGCAGGTCGTCGACCACCTTCTCCCAGCCGTCGCGCAGCCCCCTGACCCGCTTGGGGGTGAAGGCGAAGGTGAGCGCCTTGCGCAGCGGGGTGTGGCGCGGCGGATCGGAGTTGGCCAGGTGGTTGCTGATCTCGTCGGCGGGCTTGATCTCCTGGCCGAGCTGCTTGCCCAGCGCGGCGTAGAGCTTGCCGATGTCCCGGCCGAGCCGGGGGTCGGAGAGCGCGTCGCGGACGTCGTCGTAGCGGCTCACCACCCAGGCCCGTACCCCGTCCGGGGTCTCCACCCGGCACACCGGCTGTTCCGCGCGCAGTTGGGCGAGGAAGGGATAGGGGTCCTGTGTGTACTCGTCGCTGAACATCCAGTAGCGGGACAGCGTGCCGGTGTTGGTCACCAGAACTCCCTGAAGTCGCGGTGCGGGTGGCGGGCCCGCGGGCGCTTGACGGCACGCGGCCGAACCGATGACAGCACGGCCGGACCGGGTCGGTCAGCGGCAGTGCGAATTCTTCGAAGTGGGCCGCTTCAGCGCCACGCGGCGCGCAAAACGAAGTTTTTGCAGCGCCGTTGCCGGGTGGACCGGCCGGAGATGAAACTCGGCGATCCAGGCTGGTGGCAGGCGACCGAGCCCTTTGTCGGCGACCCCGGAATGACGAGTGGAGATTTCCATAATGACGCGAGCAGCCATCGACGACGTCCTTCCGCTGTGGCCACTGCAGGAAGGTCTGCTGTTTCAGACCCTGTACGGGGAGCAGAAACTCGATGTCTACGTCGCCCAGATCCTGATCGACCTCGACGGCCCCCTGGACGCCGGGGCCATGCGCGACTCGGTGGCCACTTTGCTGCGCCGGCACCCCAATCTGCGGGCCAGTTTCCGGTACGAGAAGCTGAGCCGGCCGGTGCAGGTGATTCCGCGGGAAGTCCCGGTGCCCTGGCGGGAGTTCGATCTCACCGGGCTCGACGAGCCGGCCCAGGAGCGGGAGCTGGAGCGGCTCGCCGCCGAAGAGGCGGCGCACCGGTTCGACCTGGGGACCGGTCCGTTGCTGCGCTTCACGCTGATCAAGCTGGGCCCGCGCACCAGCCGGCTGATGTTCAACTCGCATCACATCCTGCTCGACGGGTGGTCCACCGCCCAGCTCATGTCCGAGCTCTTCGAGATCTACCACCGTCGTGGCGACGGCTCGGGCCTGCCGCCGGTGACGCCGTACCGCGAAGCCTTGAGCTGGCTGGAACGGCAGGACCGGGCGGCGGCGGAGAACGCCTGGCGCACCGTGCTCGCCGAGGTGGAGGAGCCCACGCTGATCGCGCCCGGCGACACCGGGGCGCGGATCGCGCCGGCCGAGCAGGTCATCACCATGCCCGATGAGCTGGCCGCCCGGGTGCGGGAGACCGCCCGGCGCAACGACCTCACGCTGAGCGCGGTGTTCCAGGGCTGCTGGGCGCTGCTGCTGGGGCAGTTGACCGGCCGTGACGACGTGGTGTTCGGCTCGACCGTATCGGTGCGCCCCGCCGAGCTGGCCGGCGCGGACCAGATGGTCGGCCTGTTCATCAACTCGGTGCCCGTCCGGGTGCGGATGCGCCCGCAGGAGAGCCTGCTGTCCCTGCTGACCGGGGTGCAGCGGCAGGCGGCCGGAATGGTCGAACACCACCACCTCAGCCTTCCGGACATCCAGCGGGCCGCCGGGCACAGCACCCTGTTCGACACGCTCACCGTCACCGAGAACTACCCCATGGGCGGGGACGACCTGCCCGAGCTGCCCGGTGACCTCACGCTGACCGGCGCCAAGGGCACCGACGCCAACCACTACCCGCTGAGCATCGCGGCGCTGCCGGGCGACGGGCTGCGGCTGCACTTCGGCTACCGGCAGGAGATCTTCACCCGCGAGGACATCGAGGTGCTCGGCGAACGTTTCCGCCGGCTCTTCGCGGCCTTCGCGGCCGACCCGGAGCAACTGATCGGCCGACTGCCCCTGCTGAGCGACGCCGAGTCGAGGCGCATGCTCGCCCTGGGCATGCCCGCACAGCCGCTGCCGGGCGGTGACGTCATCCCCGCGCTCTTCGCCGAACAGGTACGGCGGCATCCGGACGCCGTCGCCCTGGTCCACGAGGACACCACCCTCTCCTACGCCGAACTGGACCGCCGCGCCAACCGCCTGGCCCGCACCCTGATCGAGCGGGGCGCGGGGCCGGAGCGGGTCGTCGCGCTCGCCCTGCGGCGCTCTCCCGAGCTGGTCGTCGCCATGCTGGCGGTGCTCAAGGCGGGCGCGGCCTATCTGCCGGTGGACATCTCCTATCCGGCCGACCGGATCGCCTATCTGCTCACCGACTCCGACCCGGCGCTGGTCCTGGCCACCTCCGCGTCGGCAGAGGTGATTCCGGACGGCTGCGCCGCGCCGCGGGTGCTGCTGGACGACCCGGCCACCGTCCGCGAGACCGACGCGAGGCCGGACACCGATATCGAGCCGGGCGAGCGGCGGGGGGTGACGACGTCCGCCAACCCCGCCTACGTCATCTACACCTCCGGTTCCACCGGCCGTCCGAAGGGCGTCATGGTGACGCACTCCGGTATCGCCGGTCTGGTCGCCACCAATGTCGAGCGGTTCGAGGTGGGGCCCGGCAGCCGGGTGCTGCAGTTCTCCTCACCCAGCTTCGACGCCGCCGTCTGGGAGACCTACACCGCCCTGCTCACCGGCGCCGCGCTGGTGCTCGCCCCCGCGACACGGCTGCGGCCCGGCCGGGCGCTGGTCGACCTGGTCGCCGAGCACCAGGTGACGCACGCGCTCATCCCGCCCGCCGCGCTGGCCGTGCTCACCGAGGGCGATCTGCCGTCGATACGCCTGCTGGTGGTCGGCGGTGAGGCGTCCGCGCCGGAGCTGGTCGAGGCGTGGTCCGGCGACCGGACGATGATCAACGCCTATGGGCCGACCGAGAGCACCGTCTGCGTCACCCTCAGCGAACCGCTCTCCGGCGCGGTGGCGCCGCCCATGGGCACCGCCCTCGGCACCGCGCGGCTGCGGGTGCTCGACGGTGCGCTGCGGCCGGTGCCGCCGGGTGTCACCGGGGAGCTGTACGTCTCCGGCCCCTGCCTGGCGCGCGGTTATCTGAACCGGCCCGGTGTGACCGCCGAGCGCTTTGTCGCCGACCCGTATCCGGGCTGCGGGATACGGATGTACCGCACCGGTGACCTGGTGCGCTGGAACACCGAGGGCGACCATCCCGTGCTGGAGTTCGCCGGCCGGGCCGACGACCAGGTCAAGATCCGCGGATTCCGGATCGAGCTGGGGGAGATCGAGTCGGTCCTGGCCGCGCACGAGCGGATCGACCGTGCGGTGGTCGTGGTGCGTGAGCCGACCCCGGGCGACAAGCGGCTCGTCGCCTATCTGGTGCCGGTGAGCGGTTCAGAGGTGCCCGCCCCCACCGTGCTGCGCGAACACGTGGCCGCCTCGCTGCCCGAGTACATGGTGCCCGGCGCGTTCGTCGCCCTGGACGCGCTGCCGCTGACCCCCAACGGCAAACTGGACCGCAAGGCGCTGCCCGAGCCCGGCGCGGCCGGGCCGGCCGGGCGCGGGCCGCGTACCCCGCAGGAGGAGATCCTGTGCGCGCTCTTCGCGGAACTGCTCGGCGTGGCCGAGGTGGGGGTGGACGACGACTTCTTCGACCTGGGCGGCCACTCGCTGCTGGCCACCCGGCTGGTCACCAGGACCCGCGCGGTCTTCGGCGAGGAGCTGTCGCTGCGCGCGGTGTTCGAGACGGCCACGCCCGCCGGGATTGCCCGTCGGCTGCACCAGGCCGTGGACGGCCGGCCCGCGCTGGAGGCGGGGCCGCGTCCCGAGCGGGTACCGCTGTCCTTCGCCCAGCGCCGGCTGTGGTTCCTGGACCGGTTCGACGGCGCCAAGCCGATCTACAACGTCCCGCTCACCGTGCGGCTGACCGGTGAACTGGACCTGGACGCGCTGCGCCATGCCTTCCAGTCCGTCCTGGCCAGGCACGAGAGCCTGCGGACGGTCTTCCCGGACGTGGACGGCGACCCGTATCAGCGGGTGCTGGATCCCGCGGAGGCCGATCTCGACCTGTCCCTGGTGGATCTGAGCGCGGCACCGGAGCGGCTGGACGAGGCACTGAAGGAGGAGGCGGCCGCCGGGTTCCGGCTGGCCGACGAACTCCCGCTGCGGGTGCGGGTCTTCCGCACCGGCGACCGTACGTACGTCCTGCTCGTGGTGATGCACCACATCGTCGGGGACGGCTGGTCGCTGGGCGTCTTCGGGCACGACCTCTCGCTCGCCTACGCGGCCAGGCTGAAGGACGCCGCGCCGTCGTGGGAGCCGCTGCCCGTGAGTTACGTGGACTATACGCTGTGGCAGCAGCGCGTGCTGGGTGAGGAGGCGGACGAGAACAGCGCGATCGCGAGGCAGTTCGCCTACTGGTCGGATGCCCTGGCCGGGATTCCCGACGAGCTCAACCTCCCGGTGGACCGGCCGCGCCCCGCGGTGGCGAGCTACGCGGGCGACACCGTGACGTTCCACCTCCCCGAGGAGCTGCACAAGCGGCTGCTCACCATCGCCCGCACCTCCCAGGCCAGCCTGTTCATGGTGGTCCAGGCCGGTCTTTCGGTGCTGTTGTCGCGGTCCGGCGCGGGCACCGACATCCCCGTGGGCACGCCGATCGCCGGTCGTACCGACGACGTCCTCGACGGACTGGTCGGATTCTTCCTCAACACGCTGGTGCTGCGCACCGACACCTCCGGCAACCCGACCTTCCGCGAGCTGGTCCAGCGGGTGCGGGAGACCGACCTGGCCGCGTACGCCAACCAGGACGTGCCGTTCGAGCGGCTGGTCGAGCAGCTCAACCCCGAGCGCTCCCTGGCGCGCCACCCGCTGTTCCAGGTGATGTTCACCGTGCAGAACAACCGTCCGGCCGAGCTCGTGCTGCCGGGCCTGCGGGTGGACCCGTACGACCACCTCGGCGACATGGCCAAGTTCGATCTGTTCGTCGGGCTGATGGAGCGGCGCACACCCGACGGCGCACCGGACGGTATGGCCGGGTGGATCGAGTACAGCACCGATCTGTTCGACCGGGAGACGGTCCAGCGGCTCGCCGACCGTCTGATCCGGGTGCTGGCCGGGGCGGCCGAGGACCCGAAGCGGCCGATCGGCGCCCTGGACCTGCTCGACCCGATCGAGCGGCACCGCCAGCTCACCACCTACAACGACACCGGGCACCAGCTCGACGGGGCGTTCCTCCCGGAACTGCTCGAGCGTCAGGCACATGCGCTGCCGGACGCCCCGGCCGTGGTGCACGGCCAGACGCGGATGTCGTACGCCGAGCTGAACGCGGCGGCGAACCGGCTGGCGCATGTGCTCATCTCACGGGGCATCGGACCGGAGAACACGGTCGGCATCGCGCTGCCGCGCTCGGCGGAGCTGCTGGTGGCGGTGTGCGCGGTGCTCAAGACCGGAGCGGCCTATCTGCCCATCGACCCGGAGTACCCGGCCGAGCGCGTCTCCTTCATGCTGGCCGACGCGGCGCCCTCGCTGGTGCTGACCAGGAACGGGGTGCTGCCGGGCGGCCACCGGGCCCCGGTCCTCGCCCTCGACACACCGCAGGCCGCCGCCCTCCTGGCCGACCGGCCGGAGACCGACCCCACCGACGCCGATCGCACCCGCCCGCTCCACCCGGCCGCCCCGGTCTACGTCATCTACACCTCCGGCTCCACCGGCCGCCCCAAGGGCGTCGTGATGCCCGCGGGTGCCATGGCCAACCTGGTCGCCTGGCACCACGGTGAGATCGGTGGCGGCGCCGGGACGAGGGTCGCGCAGTTCACCGCGATCAGCTTCGACGTCTCCGCCCAGGAGATCCTGACCACCCTGCTCACCGGCAAGACGCTGGTGGTCCCGGACGACGCGGTGCGCCGCGACGCCGCCGCCCTCACCCGGTGGCTGGAGGAGCACCGGATCAACGAGCTGTACGCCCCCAACCTGGTGGTGGACGCCGTCGCGGAGGCCGCCCTCGAGAGCGGTGTCGCCCTCGGCGAGCTGCGGGTGATCGCCCAGGCGGGCGAGGCGCTGGCGCTCACCCCGCGGCTGCGCGCCTTCTGCGCCGAACGCCCGTGGCTGCGGCTGCACAACCACTACGGCCCCACCGAGAGCCATGTGATCACCGCCACCACCCTGCCCGCCGACCCGGCGGAGTGGCCCGCCGCGGCGCCCATCGGCCGCCCGGTGTGGAACGACCGGGTCTACGTCCTGGACGACGCCCTCGGCCCGGTGCCCCCCGGGGTCGTCGGAGAGCTGTACCTGGCCGGCGCCGGGCTGGCCCGCGGCTATCTGCGGCGGCCGGGCCGCACCGCGGAGCGCTTCGTCGCCGACCCCTTCGGCCCGGCCGGGTCCCGGCTGTACCGCACCGGTGACCTGGTGCGCTGGGGCAAGGACGGACAGCTCCAGTTCATGGGGCGGGCCGACCACCAGGTCAAGGTGCGCGGCTTCCGGATCGAGCTCGGCGAGATCGAGACGGCGCTCGCCGCCCATCCCGACCTCGCCTCGGTGGCCGTCCTGGCCCGGCAGGACCGGCCCGGCGCGCCCCAGCTCGTCGGCTATCTGGTCCCGTTGGCCGACCGGACCGCCCCGGCCCCGGCCGAACTGCGCAAGCACCTGGCCACCACCTTGCCCGAGTACATGGTGCCCAGCGCGTTCGTCGCCCTGGACGCGCTGCCGTTGACCCCCAACGGCAAGCTGGACCGCCGGGCGCTGCCCGCTCCGGTACGGGTGGCCGCCGAGCGGCGGGAGCCGGCCACGCCACAGGAGGCCGCGCTGTGCGGGCTGTTCGCCGAGGTGCTCGGGGTGCCCGAGGCCGGGGTGGACGACAACTTCTTCGACCTCGGCGGCCATTCGCTGCTCGCCACCCGGCTGACCAGCCGGATCCGTACGATCCTGGGCGCCGAGCTCAGCGTGCGCGACCTGTTCGAGTCGCCGACGCCCGCCGGCCTTGCCGGGCTGATCGGCGACGCGGGCGGGGCGCGGCGCGCGGTGACCGCGCGGGAGCGGCCCGAGGAGGTGCCGCTGTCCTTCGCCCAGCGCAGGCTGTGGTTCCTGGGCCGGTTCGAGGGGCCCAGCGCCACCTACAACCTGCCGATGGCCCTACGGCTGACGGGTGAGCTGGACCGGGAGGCGCTGCGCGCGGCGCTGGCCGATGTGGTCGCCCGCCACGAGAGTCTGCGCACCGTCTTCCCCGAGGTGGCCGGCCGCCCCCGCCAGGTGGTGCTGGACGTGGTGCCCGAGCTGCCGGTGGCCGAGGTCACCGAGGCCGGTCTGGAGGCGGCGCTCACCGAGGCCGCCGGGTACGCGTTCGACATCGCCACCGAGATCCCGGTACGGGCGCGGCTGTTCGCGCTCGGCCGGACCGAGCACGTACTGGCGCTGGTGGTCCACCACATCGCGGGCGACGGCTGGTCCATGGCCCCGCTGGGCCGCGATCTGTCCGCCGCCTACGCGGCCCGGAGCGCCGGCCGCGCCCCGGAGTTCACCCCGCTGCCCGTGCAGTACGCCGACTACACGCTCTGGCAGCACGAGGTGCTGGGCAGCGAGGACGACCCGGAGAGCACCATCTCCCGGCAGGCCGCGTTCTGGCGGTCGGCGCTGGAAGGGGCGCCGGAGGAGCTGGCGCTGCCCGCCGACCACCGCCGTCCGCCCGCCATCAGCTACCGCGGCGATATGGTCACCTTCCGCTTCGACGCCGAAGTGCACCGCGGCCTGCGCGAGCTGGCCATGGAGCACCGGGCCAGCCTCTTCATGGCCGTACAGGCGGGACTTGCGGCGCTGCTCAGCAGGCTCGGCGCGGGCACCGACATCCCGCTCGGCACGGCGATCGCGGGCCGCACCGACGACGCCCTGGACGACCTGGTCGGCTTCTTCGTCAACACGCTGGTGCTGCGCACCGACGTCTCCGGCGACCCGACCTTCGCCCAGCTGCTGGAGCGGGTGCGGGAGACCGACCTGGCCGCCTACGCCCACCAGGACCTGCCGTTCGAGCGGCTGGTCGAGCTGATCAACCCCGAGCGCTCGGCGTCCCGGCACCCGCTGTTCCAGGTGATGCTGGCGTTCCAGAACACCGCCGAGGGCAGGGTCGACCTGCCCGGGGTGGTCGCGGCGCCGCAGCCGATCGGCCATGACGTGGCCAAGTTCGACCTGTCCTTCACCCTGTCGGAGACCCATACGGACGACGGCGCGCCCGCGGGGATCGAGGGGGCGCTGACCTACAGCACCGACCTGTTCGAACGGGACACGGTGCGGATGCTGGTGGACCGGCTGGCGCGGCTGCTGGCCGCCGCCGTCGCCGATCCGTCCGCCCCGGTGGACCGGCTGGACGTGCTGCTGCCCGGGGAGCGCCACCGGATCGTCGAGGAGTGGAACGACGCCGCGGTCCGCGAGGTGCCCGCCGCCACCATGGCGGAGCTCTTCGCCGGGTGGGTTGCCCGCACCCCGGACGCACCGGCCCTGCTGACCGAGGAAGGGACCTGGACCTTCGCCGAACTCGACGCGAGGGTCGAGCGGATCGCCCGGGCGCTGGCCGCGCGGGGAGCGGGACCGGAGAAGCTGGTGGCGGTGGCGCTGCCGCGGTCGCCGGAGCTGATCGTCTCGCTGCTCGCGGTCGTGCGGGCGGGGGCGGCCTATCTGCCGATCAACCCGGAGCTGCCGAGCGACCGCATCGGGTACATGCTCGACGACGCCGAGCCCGCCCTGCTGCTGACCTCCGGCTCCGTGGCCGGACGGCTGCCGCGGACCACCGTGCCCACGGCGCTGTTCGACACGCTGGACGGGGCGGCAGCCGCTGACGCGGCCGACGTGTCCGTGCCCCCCGGCGTCCTGTCGACCCAGCACCCCGCCTACGTCATCTACACCTCCGGGTCGACCGGCAGGCCCAAGGGTGTGACCGTGACCCACGCCGGAGTGGCGCAGCTGTGCGCGACGCTGGTGGAGCGGGCGGGCGTCGGCCCGGGCGCCCGGGTGCCGCAGCTGGCCTCGGCCAGCTTCGACGCGGCGTTCCTGGAGCTGTCCATGAGCCTGCTGGTGGGCGGCGCGCTGGTGGTCGTCCCGGCCGAGCGGCCGACGTCCGGACAGGCGTATCTGGACCTGTGCGCCGAGTACGGCGTCACCCACGCCTTCATCACCCCCGCCTCCCTGGCCGCGCTGCCCGAGGGCGGGCTGCCCGAGGGCATGGAGATCGTCGTCGGCGGCGAGTCCTTCGGACCGGAGCTGATCGGCCGGTGGCGGGACACGGTGCGGATGCACAATGTGTACGGCCCGACCGAGACCACCTGCGTGGCGGCGATGAGCGGGCTGCTGACCGACGACGCCGTACCGGCGCTCGGCGCGCCCGTCGCCGACTCGCGGCTGCATGTGCTGGACGAGCGGCTCCGCCCGGTACCGCTCGGCTGCGTGGGCGAGTTGCACATCGCGGGCGTCTCGCTGGCCCGCGGCTACCTCAACCGCGCCGGGCTGACCGCCGAGCGCTATGTGGCCGACCCGTTCGGGCCGCCCGGATCGCGGATGTACCGCTCCGGCGACCTGGTGCGCCGGCGCGCCGACGGCGAGCTGGAGTACATCGGGCGCACCGACGACCAGGTGAAGCTGCGCGGGCTGCGGATCGAGCTGGGCGAGATCACCGCGGCCGTCTCCGACCACCCCGAGGTGCACCGCGCCACCACCATCGTGCGTGAGGACCGCCCGGGGGTGCGGCTGCTGACGGCCTATGTGGTGCCCACCGCCGGGGCGGGCGACCTCGACATCGACGCACTGCGGGCCGGGCTGGCGCGACGGCTGCCCGACTACATGGTTCCGGCGGCGTTCGTCACGCTCGACACGCTTCCGCTGACCACCAGCGGAAAGATCGACCGCAAGGCGCTGCCCGCACCGGAGCAGGGCGGCCCCTCGCGTGCGCCGAGCGGCGCCCGTGAGGAGACCCTGCGCCGGCTGGTCGCGGAGGTGCTGGGGCTCGGGGTCGAGGAAGTCGGCGTCGACGACAGCTTCTTCTACCTGGGCGGCGACAGCATCGTCTCGATCCAGCTGGTGGCCAGGGCGCGCGCCGCGGGGCTGGTCTTCACCCCGAAGGACGTCTTCCGCCACCAGACGGTCGCCGCCCTCGCGGCCGCCGCGGGCACCGTCCCCGAGGCCGAGGCGGAGGACCCGGACGCCGGTATCGGGGAGATCCCCGCGATCCCGATCCTGCACTGGCTCAGCGAGCGGAACGGGCCCATCGACCGGTTCCACCAGTCGATGCTGCTCCAGACGCCCGCAGAGCTGGACCTGGACCGGCTGGTCACCGCCGTGCAGACGCTGCTGGACCACCACGACGCGCTGCGGGCGCGGCTGAACCGGACCGAAGGGGACTGGTCGCTGGAGGTGGCGGCCCGCGGCGCGGTCCGCGCCGCGGACCTGATCCGGCGGGTCGACCTCACCGGCCTGGACGACGCGGCGCGGAGCGCCCGCCTCGCCGAGCACAGCGACGCGGCGGTGCGCCGGCTCGCCCCCGAGGACGGCACGATGGCCCAGTTCGTGTGGTTCGACGCCGGGCCCGGTGAGCGCGGCAGGCTGTGGTTCTCGCTGCACCACCTCGTCGTCGACGGCGTCTCCTGGCGGATCCTGCTGCCCGACCTGGCACGGGCCTGGGAGGCGGTACGGGACGGGCGCGCCCCCGCACTCGACCCGGTGGGCACCTCCTTGCGCCGCTGGTCGCGGACGCTGGCCGAGGAAGCCGTGACGCCGGAGCGGATCGCCGAACTCCCGGTCTGGCGCGGCCGCCTCGCCCAGGCCCCGGAGCCACTGGCCGAGCTGATCATCGACCCGTCCCGGGACCTCACCCGCACTCAGCGCGCGATCACCATGGCGCTGTCCGCGGACACCACCCGGACCCTGCTCACCCGGCTGCCCGAGATGTTCCGCGCGTCCGTCAACGACGTGCTGCTCACCGGGCTGACCCTGGCGGTGGCCGACTGGCGCCGCCGGCACTTCGGCGGGGCCACGGGCGGGCTGCTGGTGGCCCTCGAGGGCCACGGCCGCGAGGAGATCGCCGAGCACACCGAACTGTCCCGTACGGTCGGCTGGTTCACCAGCATGTACCCGCTGTTCCTGGACCCCGGGCGGATCGACTGGGGCGAGGTGTGGACCGGCGGGACGACCGTCGGCGACGTCCTCGCCCGGATCAAGGAGCAGCTGCGCCAGGTGCCCGACAACGGCGTCGGCTACGGCCTGCTGCGCCATCTCAACCCGGACACCGCGCCCTCGCTGCGGGGCCTGGCCGAGCCGCAGATCGGGTTCAACTACCTGGGGCGGTTCAACTCCTCGGGCACGCCCGAGGCCGCCGACTGGGCGCTCGCCCCCGAAGCGGGCGCGGTCGGCGGCGAGGATCCGGACATGCCGGTCGCCCACGCGCTGGAGGTCACCGCGTCCACCCAGGACCGCCCGGACGGCCCCGAGCTGTCGGTGCTCTGGCAGTGGCCCTCGGCGCTGCTGGAGGAGGCCGTGGTGCGGGACCTCGCACAGGCGTGGATCCGGGCGCTGGAGGCGCTGGCCCGCCATGCCGACACCCCGCAGGGCGTCCGCCACACCCCGTCCGACATGGATCTGATCGAGGTCAGCCAGGACGAGTTGGACCAGCTCGCGAGCGAACTGGACAACTGGCAGTAGCCCACTTCGGAGTTGTTTATGTGCGGCTTTCGCCGGGCCGCAGCGCCATTACGGTCGGATCGGCGGGCCTCGCCGACGGGCGAGAAGGGCCCCGCCGATCCGACTGCGCACTCGTCACACATCGCATTACGAAGACGCCCAGGGAGCCTGTGCAGTGAAGCAGACACGTATCGAGGACCTTCTGCCTTTGTCGCCGCTCCAGGAAGGGCTGCTCTTCCACGCGCAGTACTCCGAGGACGCGGACGCGCTCGACGTCTACACGGTGCAGCTGGCGGTGAGGATCCAGGGCCCGGTGGACGCCCCGGCGGTGCGCCGCGCGGCGGCCACCCTGATACGGCGGCATGCGAGCCTGCGCGCGGGATTCCGGCGTCGTACGACCGGCGACCCGATGCAGGTGATCCTCCGGGACCTCGAACTCCCGGTCACCGAGCTGGACTTCAGTGACCTCTCCGAGGAGGAGCAGCGGGCTGAGGTCCGGGAGTTCGCCGCCGGGGACCGCGAGCGGCGCTTCGACATGGAGCGGCCGCCGCTGCTGCGGGTCACCATGATCAAGGTCGCGGCCGACGCCTTCTGGCTGGTCCTCACCGCCCACCACATCCTGCTGGACGGATGGTCCGCCCCGCTGGTGATGCAGGAGCTGTTCCAGCACTACCGCGCGGGCGGCGAGGACACCACCCTGCCGCCGGTCACCCCCTACCGCACCTATCTCGCCTGGCTGGCCCGGCAGGACAAGGCCGCGGCGAAGCGGGCCTGGCAGGAGGCGCTCGCGGGGGTGGACTCGGCCACGCTCCTGGTGCCCGATGCGGGCCCCGGCGCGGAGGTGCTGCCCGAGGACCTGGTCGCCGAGGTGCCCGCGGACCTCACCACCCGGCTCGGCGAACTCGCCCGCTCCGCCGGTGTCACCCTGAACACGCTGGTGCAGAGCGCCTGGGGCGTCCTGATCGGCCGGCTGACCGGCCGCGGCGACGTGGTGTTCGGCGCCACCGTGTCCGGGCGCCCGGCGGACATCCCCGGGGTGGAGTCCATGGTGGGGCTGTTCATCAACACCCTGCCGGTCCGGGTGCGGGTGGACCACGGCGCCCCCTGGACCGAGCTGCTGACGGCGGTCCAGCGACAGCAGGCCGCGCTGCTGGACCACCACCACCTGCCGCTGTCCGCCGTACAGGAGTCCACACCGGTCACCGGTGAACTCTTCGACACGCTGGTCGTCTTCGAGAACTACCCGCTGGACTCCGACGGCATCACCGAGCCCATCGACGGGCCGCGGATCACCGACATCACCGGCCAGGACGCCACCCACTACGCGCTCACCCTGTTCCCGACCCCCGGTCCCACCCTGCGGCTGCGCCTGGGCTACCGGCCCGATCTGTACCCGGCCGAGCGGGCTCGGGCCCTGCTGGACGGCTTCTGCCGCATGCTGGAGCGGATCGAGGCGGACCCGTCCCTCCCGGTGGGCCGCACCGAAGTGCTCGCGCCCGAGCTGCTGCGCACCGTCCTGGACGACTGGAACGAGCCCGACGCCGGGGCCCCGGACACCTCGGTGCCCGCGCTGTTCGAGGCCGCGGTGGCCGCCGACCCGGCGGCGGTGGCCCTGGTCGCGGACGGGGCCGAGGTGTCCTACGGCGAACTGGACGCCCGCGCCAACCGGCTGGCCCGGCTGCTGTCCGGACTCGGCGTCGGCCCCGAGACGCGGGTGGCGGTGGCGCTGCCGCGCGGGGCGGACCTGGTGGCCACGCTGCTCGCGGTGGGGAAGACCGGCGGCGCGTACATCCCGCTGGACCCCGAATACCCGGCCGAGCGCGTCGAATACATCATGACCGACGCCGCGCCCGCGGTGGTGGTGACCGACTCCTCGGTGACCTCGGTGCCCGCGGCCGGTGGCGCGGCGCGGGTGCTGCTGGACGACCCGGCGGTCCGCGACCGGCTGGCCGCCCTGTCCGGCGAGTCCCCGGGGCTCGCCCCGGTGGCGGGGGACCACCCCGCGTACACCATCTACACCTCGGGTTCCACCGGCCGGCCCAAGGGCGTCGTCGTCACCCGGGACAACCTCACCAACTTCGTCCAGGACATGCGGGACCGGTTCGCCCTGCGGCCCGGGGACCGGCTGGCCGCCGTGACCACCATCGCCTTCGACATCGCGGGCCTGGAGCTGTACACCCCGCTGGCCTCCGGCGCCGGGGTGGTCCTGGCCACCCGGGACGAGGTGATCGACGTCCCCAGGCTGGCCGCGCTGCTGAAGAGCACCGGCGCCTCGGTCATGCAGGCGACCCCCACCCTGTGGCAGGCGCTGGTGTCCCAGCACCCCGAGGCGCTGTCCGGGCTGCGGGTGCTGGTCGGCGGCGAGGCGCTGCCCGCCGGACTCGCCTCCCGGCTGTGCGAACTCGCCCCCGAGGTGACGAACCTGTACGGCCCCACCGAGACCACCGTATGGTCGACCGCCGCCCGCCTCGCCGAGGTGTCCGGCCCCCCGGCCATCGGCAGGCCCATCGCGAGCACCCAGGTCTATGTCCTGGACGCCGGACTGTCACCGGCCCCGCCCGGGGTCCTCGGCGACCTCTACATCGCCGGGCGGGGCGTGGCGCGCGGCTACGCGGGCCGTCCGGACCTGACCGCGGAGCGGTTCGTCGCCTGCCCCTTCGGCGCGCCCGGCACCCGGATGTACCGAACCGGTGACGTGGCCCGATGGACGGACGACGGGGAGCTGGAGTTCGCCGGCCGCACCGACGACCAGGTCAAGGTGCGCGGCTTCCGCATCGAGCTGGGCGAGATCGAGACCGTGCTCGCCGAACTGCCCGAGGTCGCCCAGGTGGCGGTGGTGGCCCGCGAGGCCGGGTCGGGCGTGCAGCGGCTGGTGGCGTACGTCGTCGCGGCCCCGGGCGCGGCGGTGCCGGTGCCCGCGCTGCGCCGGTCCGTCGCCGCGCGGCTGCCGGAGTACATGATGCCCTCGGCGTTCATGGTGCTGGACGCGCTGCCGCTGACCCCCAACGGCAAGACCGACCGCAAGGCGCTGCCCGCGCCCGACTTCGGCGAGCTGTCCACCGGCGCCGCCCCGCGCACCCCGCAGGAGGAGATCCTGTGCGGGCTGTTCATGGAGACGCTGGACCTGGACGCGGTCGGCATCCACGACGACTTCTTCGAACTGGGCGGGCATTCGCTGCACGCCACCCGGCTGGTCAGCCGGGCCCGGGCGGCGTTCGCCGTGGAGCTGCCGCTGCGGGTCCTGTGGGAGGCCCCCACGGTGGCCCGGCTGGCGGCCCGGCTGCGCGGCGCCGACGCGGCCCGGCCGCCGGTGCGCGCGGTGGAGCGGCCCGAGCGGATCCCGCTGTCCTACGCACAGCGCCGGCTGTGGTTCCTCAACCGGTTCGAGCACGGCGCCGCGGCCCACAACATCAGCATCGGCCTGCGGCTGCGGGGACGGCTGGACCAGGAGGCGCTGCGGGCGGCCGTCCGCGACGTCACGGCCCGGCACGAGACCCTGCGCACGATCTTCCCCGAGACCGACGGGGCGGCCCGGCAGCTGATCCTGAGCCCGGAGCGGGGGGCGGCCGACCTGGTCGTCACCGCCGTGGACGAGCGGGACCTGGACACGGCGATCGCGGAGCAGGCGGCGCGCGACTTCGACCTGGCGACCGAGACCCCGCTGCGGGTGACCCTGTTCCGGATCGGCCCGGAGGACCACGTCCTGCTGCTGCTCCTCCACCACATCGCGGGCGACGGCTGGTCGGTCGGCCCGCTGGCCGGCGATCTCACCTCCGCCTATCTGGCCAGGGCACAGGGAGCGGCACCGGCCTGGGAGCCGCCGCCCGCCCAGTACGCCGACTACACGATGTGGAACTACGCGGTGCTGGGCGAGGAGGATGATCCGGAGAGCCCGGTCGCCCAGCAGCTCGACTTCTGGCGCAAGCGGCTGGAGGGCATCCCCGATGTGCTGGCGCTGCCGACGGACCGCCCCAGGCCCCCGGAGGCGGACTACACCGCCGAGACGGTCGAGATGGACATCTCCCCGCAGCTGCACCGGGCGCTGACCGTCGTCGCGCGGAAGACCGGGACCAGCCTCTTCATGGTGCTCCAGGCCGGTCTGGCCTCGCTGCTTTCGGCGCTCGGCGCGGGCTCCGACATCCCCATGGGCTCGCCGATCGCCGGGCGCAACGACAAGGCGCTCGAGGGGATGATCGGCTTCTTCGTCAACACGCTGGTGCTGCGCACCGACACCTCCGGCGCCCCGACCTTCCGGGAACTGCTGGACCGCGTCCGCGAGTACGACCTCGCCGCGTACGCCAACCAGGAGGTGCCCTTCGAGCGGCTGGTCGAGCTCCTCAACCCGGAGCGCTCGCTGGCCTGGCACCCGCTGTTCCAGATCTGGCTGAACGTGCAGAACGTCGAGGCCGCGGGCAGCGCCCCGGTCGGTCTGCCCGGGGTCGACGCCGAGGCGTATCCGGTGCCGGTGAACGCCACCCAGTTCGACCTCGCGTTCACCTTCAACGAGCGGACCACCGCCGACGGCGGCCCGAACGGGATGCAGGCGCTGGTCGACTTCCGGCTGGACCTCTTCGACCGCCGGACGGTCGTGGACCTCTTCGGCCGGCTGGAGCGGCTGCTGGAGCGGGTGGCCGCCGACCCCGAACTGCGCGTACAGGACCTGTCCGTGCTGACCGAGGACGAGCGGACGATGCTCTCCCGGGTCAACGACACGGGCCGCCCCGGCCTCGGCCGGGCCACCTTCCCCGAGTTGTTCGCCCGGCAGGTGGCGAAAGACCCCGACGCCCCCGCGGTGGCCTTCGAGGGCGGCGAGCTGTCCTACGCCGAACTCGACCGCCGGGCCAACCGGCTCGCCCACGTCCTGTGCGCCGAAGGCGCCGGACCCGAGGGGTTCGTGGCCCTCGCGCTGCCCCGCTCGCAGGAGTGGCCGGCCGCGGTGCTGGCGGTGCACAAGGCCGGCGCGGCCTATCTGCCGCTGGACCCGGCCTATCCCGCCGAGCGCCTGGCCTACATGCTCTCCGACGCCCGTCCCGGTGTGGTCGTCACCACCCGGGCCATCGCGGCCACCCTGCCGTCCACCGGCTCGGCCACGGTGCTGGTCCTCGACGAGGAGGCCACGGCCGCCCGGGTCGCCGGGGCGCCGGACACCGCGCCGCAGGTGTGGGTGTCGGTGCGCCACCCCGCGTATGTGATCTACACCTCCGGGTCCACCGGCAGGCCCAAGGGCGTGGTGGTCTCGCATGCCGGTGTCGCCGCCCTGGCCACCGGCTACGCCGAGGCGCTGGGGCTGGGCCCGGGCAGCCGGGTGCTGCAGTTCGCCTCGCCGAGCTTCGACGCGGCGTTCGCCGAGCTGTGCCAGTCGCTGCCGGTCGGCGCGACCCTGGTGATGGCGCCGCCCGAGCGCCTGGACCCGGGCGCCCCGCTGGCCGGGCTCCTCGCCGAGCAGCGCGTCACCCAGGCGACCATTCCGCCCGCCGCGCTCGGGGTGATGGGCGACGGCGAGGTGCCGGCGGGCACCACCCTGCTGGTCGCCGGTGAGGCGACCCCGCCGGAGCTGGCCGGCCGCTGGTCGGCCGGGCGGCGGATGGTCAACGCCTACGGCCCGACCGAGACCACGGTGTGCGCCACCATCAGCGCACCGCTGTCCGGGGTGGCCGAGCCGCCCATCGGCACGCCGATCCCGAACACCCGGGTCCATGTGCTGGACGCCGAACTGCGGCCGGTGGCCACCGGTATGGCCGGTGAGCTCTACATCGCGGGCGACGGGCTCGCCCGCGGCTACCTCGGCCGCCCCGGCACCAGCGCCGAGCGGTTCGTCGCCGATCCGTCCGGCCCGGCCGGCAGCCGGATGTACCGCACCGGCGACCTGGCCAAGTGGACCCGCGACGGGCAGCTGATGTTCCTCGGCCGCGCCGATGAGCAGGTCAAGCTGCACGGCTTCCGGATCGAGCCCGGCGAGATCCGCTCCGTCCTGCTGAGCCGCCCCTCGGTGGCGCAGGCGGAGGTGATGGTGCGTGAGGACCGCCCGGGGGACCAGCGGCTGGTGGCCTATGTGGTGCCCGAGACGGGCGCCGCACCGCTGGACGGCCCCGAGCTGCGCGCCCACGCGGCCACCGCGCTCCCGGACTACATGGTGCCCGCCGCGGTGGTGGTGCTCGACGCACTGCCGCTGACCCCCAACGGCAAGACCGACCGCAAGGCGCTGCCCGAGCCGGAGTACGTGGGCGCCGCCGCCCCGACCGACGGGCCGCGCACCCCCCGGGAAGAGCTGCTGTGCTCGTTGTTCGCGGAGGTCCTCGGGCTGGAGCGGGTCGGCATCCACGACAGCTTCTTCGACACCGGCGGGGACAGCATCATGTCCATCCAGCTGGTCCGCCGGGCGCGTGACGCGGGCGTCAAGCTGACGCCGCGGGATGTGTTCGAGCACAAGACGGTGGCCGGCCTCGCCAAGGCCACGGCCGGCGAGGACGCTCCCGCGGAGGCCGCGGCCGAGCCCGTGGCGGCCTCCGCGGGGATCGGCGACGTACCGCTGACGCCGATCATCCACTGGATGCGCGAGCGGGGCGGCCGCCCCGACCGGTTCAGCCAGACCAACGTGGTCATGGTCCCGGCCAACCTCGGCGAGCAGCGCCTGCGGGCCGGGCTGCAGACGGTGCTCGACCACCACGACGCGCTGCGGATGCGGCTGCGCCGCACCGGTGGCGTGGTGTGGAACCTGGAGGTGCCCGAGCGTGGCGCGGTCCGGGCGGCGGACTGCCTGCGCCGGGTCGACCTGACCGGGCTGGACGAGGAGCGGGCCCGGGCCCGTATGGCGGAGGAGACCAAGGGCGCCTGGGACCGGCTCGACCCCGAGGCGGGGCTGATGCTCCAGGCCGTCTGGTTCGACGCCGGTCCGGACGTCGCCGGCCGGCTGCTGCTCACCATCCACCACCTGGCGGTCGATGGCGTCTCCTGGCGCATCCTGCTGCCGGACCTGACCACGGCGTGGTCGCAGGCGGACGGCGACACCTCCGGGCTCGACGCCGTCGGCACCTCGTTCCGGGAGTGGGCGCAGCGGCTCACCGACGCCGCCCAGCGGCCGGAGCGGATCGAGGAGCTGCAGTTCTGGCTGGACACCCTCGCCGAGCCCGACCCGGCGCTCGCCGACCGGCCGCTCGACCCCGCGCGGGACATCACGGCGACGACCAGGCGGCTGATCCTCACGCTGCCCACCGAGCAGACCTCGGCCCTGCTCACCACCGTGCCCGCCGCGTTCCACGCCCGGATGAACGATGTCCTGCTGAGCGCGTTCGCGGCCGCCGTCACCCAGTGGCGCGCACAGCGGGGCCATCAAGCCGGCCATCTCCTGGTCAACCTGGAGGGCCACGGCCGTGAAGAGCTCGACGAGGGCATCGACCTGTCCCGGACCGTCGGCTGGTTCACCAGCCTGTTCCCGGTACGGCTCGACCCCGGCCCGCACGACTGGGCCGAGTACCGCGCGGGCGGTCCGGCGACCGGCCGGGTGCTCAAGCGGGTCAAGGAGCAACTGCACGCCCTGCCCGACAACGGGATCGGTTACGGTCTGCTGCGGTACCTCAACCCGCAGACCGCTCCGGTGCTGTCGCGGCTGCCCGAGCCCCAGATCAGCTTCAACTACCTGGGCCGCTTCCCCGCCGCCGTGGCGACGGCGGAGGCCACCCCGGCCGAGGGGCCGGCCCCGGACGGCTTCGACCTCGACGGCGGCAGCGACCCCGAGCGCCCGCTCGCGCACACCGTCGACATCACCGCGATGACCCAGGACCTGCCGGACGGTCCTCGTCTGGTCGCCGATGTGTCCTGGGCGGGCGAGCTGCTGAGCGAGGACGAGGTCCGCGAGCTGGGCCAGAACTGGCTGACCGCGCTCACCGCCCTGGTCAGGCACGCCGAGGGGCCGCGGGCGGGCGGCTACAGCCCCTCCGACCTGACGCTGGTCCCGCTGACCCAGGACGAGATCGAGGCGGTCGAGTCCGCGGGGGCGGAGCGGCTGGAGGACGTCCTGCCGCTCACGCCGATGCAGGAGGGGCTGCTCTTCCACGCCCAGTTCGACGAGGACGAGCCCGACCTCTACACCGTGCAGCTCGGCATCGACCTCGCGGGCCCCCTGGACGCGGACAGGCTGCGCGGCGCGGCGCGGACCCTGCTGCGGCGCCACGCCAACCTGCGCGCGGGCTTCCGCCAGCAGGGGCTGAGCCGCCCCGTGCAGGTGGTGGCCGGCGACCTCGAACTGCCCTGGACCGAGCTGGACTTCGGCCATCTGCCGGAGGCGGAGCGGGCCGCCCGGCTGGACGCGCTGATGGACGAGGACCGGGTGCGCCGGTTCGACCCCGAGCGGCCGCCGCTGCTGCGCTTCACCCTGATCCACATGGGCGATCGGCTGGCCCGCTTCCTGATGACCAATCACCATCTGCTGCTCGACGGCTGGTCGGGCCCGCTGCTGATGCGTGAGCTGTTCGCGCTGTACGAGGCGGACGGCGACGAGTCGGCGCTGCCGGACGTCACCCCGTACCGCGACTATCTCGCGTGGCTCGGCCGGCAGGACAAGCAGGCGGCACGCGAGGCATGGCGCACGGTGCTCTCCGGGGTGGACGGTGCGACGCTCATCGCGCCCGACAGCGACGGACGGACCGCCGAGGTCCCCGGCGACCTGCTCGTGGAACTCCCCGAACGCACCACCACGGATCTGACCGCGCTGGCCCGACGCCACGAGGTGACCCTGAACACGGTCGTGCAGGCGGCCTGGAGCGTGGTGCTGTCCGGGCTGACCGGCCGGACCGACGTGGTGTTCGGCGCGATCGTCTCCGGCCGCCCGGCCGACCTCCCGGGTGTGGAGACCATGGTCGGCCTGTTCATCAACACCGTCCCGGTCCGCGCCGAGCTGAAGCCGACCGACACCTGGACGACGCTGCTGGAGCGGCTGCGGGGCCAGCAGACGGCGGTGATGGACCACCACTACCTGGGCCTTCAGGACGTGCTGCGCCTGGTCGAGCCGGACACGCTGTTCGACACGATCGTGGTGACCGAGAACTATCCGCTGGACGGCGACGGAATGCCGGCCGTCGAGGACGGATTGCGCATCATCGGCACCTACGGCTCGGACGCCAACCACTACCCGATCAGCCTGGTGGCGATGCCGGGACGCGCCCTGCGGCTGCGTCTGGGCTACCGGCCGGACGTCGTGGACCGCGACGCCGTTAAGGCCATCGGCGACCGGCTGGTGCGGGCGTTCGACGCCATGATCGGCGCGCCGGGGCAGCCGGTGAACCGGGTCGATCTGCTGGCCACGGACGAACGCCGCACGCTGCTGGAGGAGTTCACCGCCACGGCCCGGCCCGCGCCCGGCGCCCTGGTGCCCGAGCGCTTCCAGGCCCAGGCCGCCCGCACCCCGGGCGCCCCGGCGCTGCTGGACGCGGACGGCACCCGGCTCAGCTACGCGCGGCTCGACGCGGCCGCCGACCGGCTGGCCGCCGAGCTGATCGGGGCCGGGGTGGGCCCCGAGCGGCTGGTGGCGCTGGCCCTGCCGCGCTCGGCGGACCTGGTGATCGCCGCCCTCGCGGTGCTCAAGGCGGGCGGCGGCTATCTGCCCGTGGACCCGGGTGACCCGGCCGACCGGCTGGCGCACGTCCTCACCGACGCGGCTCCGGTACTGGTGCTGACCCGCTCGGAGATTGCGCCCGGCCTCCCGGAGTCGGCGGCGCCGGTGCGGCTGCTGGACCAGCCGTCGGACGAGCCCGCCCCCGCCGTCCCCGCAGGTCAGCGGTGGCATGCGGAGAGCCCCGCGTATGTGATCTACACCTCGGGGTCCACCGGGCGGCCCAAGGGCGTCGTGGTGGAGCACCGTTCGTTCGCCCAGTACCTCGACTACGCCGCCGAGGCGTACCCGTCGCTGGGAGAGCGGGCCCTGCTGCACTCGCCGGTCTCCTTCGACATGGCGGTCACCTCGCTGTTCGGCCCGCTGACGACCGGCGGCTGTGTGCAGGTGGCGGAGCTGGAGCAGCCCGCCGAAGGGCGGGTCCGGCCCGCGTTCTGCAAGGTCACCCCGTCGCATCTGCCGCTGCTGGCCGGTGTGGACCCGGAGTGCTCCCCGACCCGTGAGCTGGTGATCGGCGGTGAGCAGCTGCTGGGCGAGGCGCTGGCCCCCTGGCGCGCCGCCCACCCGGACGTGGCCGTGGTGAACGAGTACGGCCCCACCGAGGCCACCGTCGGCTGCGCCGTGCTGCGGCTGGAGCCGGGCGAGGAGACCCCGTCCGGCGCGGTGCCGATCGGCCGGCCCACTCCCAACACCCGGCTGTATGTGCTCGACGCGGGGCTGCGGCCCGCGCCGCGCGGCGCCGTCGGCGAGCTCTACATCGGCGGCGGCCAGCTGGCCCGCGGCTATCTGGGCCAGCCCGCTCTGACGGCGGCCCGGTTCGTGGCCGATCCGTTCGGCGCGCCGGGCGGCCGGCTGTACCGCACCGGCGACCTGGCGCGCTGGAACGCGGACGGGCAGCTGGAGTACCTGGGCCGGGTGGACGAGCAGGTCAAGGTCCGCGGCTACCGCGTGGAACTCGGCGAGATCGAGGCCGCGCTGGCCCGGGACCCCGAGGTGGGCCGCGCCACGGTCGTGCTGCGCGGCGACGAGGGCGCGGGCAAGCGGCTGGCCGCCTATCTGGTGCCGGCGGCGGGCAGCGGGCTGGACACCGCGGCGGTCCGCGAGCGGCTGGCCGCGGCCGTACCGGACTACATGGTCCCGGCCGCGTTCATGGTGCTCGACGAGCTGCCGCTGAACGCCAACGGGAAGGTCGACCGCAAGGCGCTGCCCGCACCCGACTACCACCCCCGTGACTGGAGCGGCCCGCGCACCCCGCAGGAGGAGATCCTGTGCGGGCTGTTCCGGGAGGCGCTGGGTCTTGACGTGGTGGGCATCCACGACAGCTTCTTCGACCTGGGCGGCGACAGCATCATGTCGATGGGCCTGGTCAACCGGATCCGGTCGGCGTTCGGCGTGAAGCTCGGCATGCGGACGGTGCTGACCGCGCCCACCGTCGCCGAACTGGCCCAGAAGCTCGGCGGCGACGCGGAGCAGGATTCGCTCGATGTGCTGCTTCCGCTGCGCGAGCACGGCAGCCGCACCCCGCTGTTCTGCGTCCACCCCGCGGGCGGGCTGAGCTGGAGCTATTCGGCGCTGCTGCGGAGCGTGGACGCCGAGCACCCGGTCTACGGGCTGCAGTCGCGCGGCCTGGGCGGCGAGGCGGACGCGCTCCCCGCGACCCTGGAGGAGATGGCGGCCGACTATGTCGCCCAGATCCGCCGGGTCCAGCCCACCGGACCGTACGCCCTGCTCGGCTGGTCGCTCGGCGGCACGGTCATCCACGCCATGGCGGCGCTGCTGCAGGCCGAGGGCGAGGAGGTGGCGCTGCTGGTCAACCTGGACGAGTTCCCGCTCGACCGCTCCCAGCCGCTGCCCGACCGGCTGCCGGACGAACAGGACGCGCTGCGGGTGCTGCTGGACTTCGAGGGCTACGACGTGGATGCCCTGGGGGACGTGCGGCTGACGCACGGCCAGGTGGTGACCATGCTGCGGGACCGGCAGTCCGTGCTGGCCAGCCTGGACGAGGACAACGTGGCCGCCCTGGCCCGTGCCTTCGCCAACAACCGCCGGCTGTTCATGGCCTATGAACCGGCCCCCTACCGGGGCGACCTGCTGGTGCTGGTGGCCGAGGAGGACCCGTCGGTGCCCGCGGCCGACCTGGCCGCGCGCGCCGAGCGGTGGCGGCCCCATGTCGACGGACGGATCGAGTACCGGCGGATCGGCTGTGCCCACCCGTACCTGATGCGGCCCGAACCGGCAGCCGAGATCGGCCGCGTACTCAACGAGAAGCTCCGGGAACTCAAGTGACCCGATTGGTGGAGAGATGAGCGTGCAGACAGCGACGAGCCGCGACGAGATACCGGAGGAGATCTCGGCCATCAACCTGGTCGATACCCGGACCTACCTCGAGCACGACATGGACGCGTACTGGCGCCGGCTGCGCGCCGACCACCCGCTGTACTGGCATCCGCCGGTCGACGGCAAGCCCGGCTTCTGGGTGGTCAGCCGCTACGCCGATGTGATGGCGCTCTACCGGGACAACCAGCGGCTCACCTCGGAGAAGGGCAACGTCCTGGTGACGCTGCTGGCGGGCGGCGACTCGGCGGCCGGCCAGATGCTGGCGGTGACCGACGGCCGACGCCACAAGGACCTGCGCAACGTGATGCTCAAGGCGTTCTCGCCGCGAGCCCTGTCCAAGGTCGCGGCGCTGGTCCGGGTCAACGCCCGCCGGATGATCGCCGACGCGGTCCGGCGGGGGGAGGGGGACTTCGCGGCCGAGGTGGCCTCGGTGATCCCGCTGACCACCGTGGGCGGTCTGCTCGGGGTGCCGGTGAAGGACCACTCGTATCTGCTGGGCCTGACCAAGTCCTCGCTCAGCTCGGACGAGGCGGACCAGGCCCCGGAGGAGGCGTTCCTGGCGCGCAACGAGATCCTGCTGTACTTCAGCGATCTGGTCGCCGAGCGGCGCGCCGATCCGCAGGACGACGTGATCAGCACGCTCACCGCCAGTGAGATCGACGGGGTGCCGCTGACCGATCAGGACATCGTCTTCAACTGCTACAGCCTCATCCTGGGCGGCGATGAGACCAGCCGGCTCACGATGATCGACTCCCTCTATACCCTCAGCCGTGAGCCGGAGCAGTGGAAGCGGCTCAAGGAGGGCTCGGTGACGCTGGAGTCGGCCACCGAGGAGGCGCTGCGCTGGGCCACCCCCGCGATGAACTTCGGCCGTACCGCGCTGGTCGACATCGAGATGGCCGGGGGGACCATCAAGGCGGGCGACGTGGTGACGCTGTGGAACACCTCGGCCAACCGCGACGAGTCGGTCTTCGACGACCCGTACGTCCTGGACCTCGGCCGTTCGCCGAACAAGCACATCACCTTCGGCTACGGTCCGCACTTCTGCCTCGGCGCCTATCTGGCGCGGGTGGAGGTGAAGGAGATGCTGGACGCGATGCGGACCTTCAGCGACGGTATCGAGCTCACCGGTGAGCCGCGCCGGATCCACTCCAATCTGATGGCCGGGATGTCGACCCTGCCGGTCCGGTTCCGGCCGGACGAGGCGGGGCTGGCCACCGCCGACGACTGACCGGTCCCGGAGACCGGAGAGACGACCGCCCGGCGCCCCCACGAGGGGACGCCGGGCGGTCTTGTGCTCGCCGGGCCCGTCAGCCCGTCAGCCCGTCAGCCCGTCAGGGCGGCCCCGGCCTCCTGGGACTCGACGGCCGCGGGCCGGGCGGCGCGCCGGCGCCGGTAGTAGTGCACCGTCAGGACGCCGAGCAGCGGTCCCCAGGCGACCAGCGGCGCGTACGCGATCCAGAAGGCCACGGACTGCCAGCCGTGGATGGCCAGCCCGAGGGGCTCTCCGTCGATCTTCATATCGAGGGCGATCATGACCAGCGCGTAGGGGAAGATCAGCAGCGCCACCGAACCGAGGCCGGCCGGGATGACGGCCGCCAGGGTCGGCACCCGGCGCCCGCGCAGACCGGGCATCCAGTTCGGCCACACCTCGCCCCACCGGGTGACCAGCCCGAAGGAGAGGAACGCCAGCGCCTCGCTGAAGACGCTGAGCCCGATGACGTACCACCAGCCGCCGCCGAACATGTCCGGGGTGTCCGAGGAGCCCGAGGCCGACGAGTTGTGCTCCAGCAGCGGCGCCCCCAGGTTGACGCCCGCGATCCGCCAGATGCAGGACGGCAGCGTGACCAGGGTGATGGCGTAGGCGGTGCGCACGGCCCAGCGGGGCACGCCCGCGGCCACCCGGCCGTGCATCTTCGTCAGGATGGTGCGGGCGGTCATGGGCGAATCCTCCTCGTCCGGATGCCGGGTCGGTGTGCGGAGGATCGGTTGCGTCCGCCGACCCGGCCGGCGGTGCCTGCCTGTGGCTCTTCAAAGATCGCAGCGGTTCGATGCCCCGCACATCCACCGCAGGAAGGGCCCGGCTCAGCCGTGTGGGGGAGGCGGTCTGCACCGCACGCAGGAGGGGCGCCCGGGCCGCCCGCGCGGGGTCCGGCACGGGGCGTACTCAATTCTTTGCACTGTCGTTGTCGCACCTCACGGGCGTCGGAGAGGCTGCGAAGCGTGAAGGCTGTTCAGCCGACCGTCTCCTTTCTCCCATCGAATGTGGAGTGAGTGCATGTCTCTCCCGCAGGGTGTTCGATTCCGCTTGACCGACGGCCAGCGGGGAATCTGGTACGCCGTCCAGGGCGACTCCGCCAATCCGCTCTTCGGCCTGGCGGAGCGGGTGGACATCCAGGGCCCCGTCGACACCGGGCTGTTCGAGGCCGCCCTGCGGCGGGTGGTGGACGAGACCGAGGCCCTGCGGGTGTCCTTCGGCGAGGACGCCGACGGCCCCTACCAGGTGGTGGCGCCCGCACTCGACTGGCCGTTCCACCTCGTGGACGTGTCCGGACAGGACGATCCGGAAGCCGCCGTGCGCGACTGGACGTCGGCCGACCAGAGGCGTCCGGTGGACCTCTCCGCCGGACCGCTGTTCACCTTCGCGCTGTTCCGGCTCGCCGAGGACCGGTACGTCTGGTACCAGCGCCATCACCACATCGCGCTGGACGGCCTGAGCGTGGGCATGGTCGCCCGTCGGGTCGCCGCCGTGTACTCGGCCGCCTCGGCGGGGGAGCCGTGCCCGGAGTCCGGCCACGGCGGTCTGCGGGAGCTCATCGAGGCCGACGCCGCGTACGGCGGGTCCGAGGAGATCGCCGGCGACCGGCGGTACTGGGCCGAGCAGTTGGCCGACCGCCCCGAGGCGCATGGCCTGACCGCACAGCCCACCCGCTATCCGGACGGCCCGCTGCTGCGGGTCGTGTCCACGCTGGAGCCCGCCGCCGTCGAGTCGATCCGGTCGCTGGCCCGCGAGGCCGGTACGGCCTGGCCGACGGTGGCCGTCGCCGCCCAGGCGCTGTATCTGCACCGGATCACCGGCCGCACCGATGTCGTCCTCGCCCTCCCGGTCGCGGCCCGCCCCGGCGGCGATGCCGCCAACGTGCCCGGCATGGTGTCCAACCTCGTGCCGCTGCGGCTGTCCGTACGGCCCGGGGACACCGTCGCCGAACTGCTGGGCCAGGTCTCCCGGCGGATGCGCGGCGCCCTGCGCCACCAGCGCTACCGCTACGAGGAGCTGCGCCGCGACGTCGGCGCGCTGGCCGACGGCAGGCGCCTGGTCGGCCCGCGCGTCAACATCATCATGTTCGACTACGACCTGGACTTCGGCGGCCACCCGGGCGTGGTGCACAACCTCACCATCGGCCACGACGACGATCTGACCGTCGTCGTGGACAACCGGGCGGGCGACGGCGGGCTGCGGGTGGAGCTCAACGCCAGCCCCGAGCTGTACTCCGCCGCCGAGGTGGAGCGCCACGGCGAGCGGCTGACCGGACTGATGCGCGCCCTGGGCGCCGGTGCGCCGGACCGGGCGCTCGGAGCGCTGGACATCGCCACCGAGGCCGAGCGCCGGCAGGTGCTGGCGGACTTCGACGGCGACGCGGCCCAGACCGCCACCGCCACCCTCGCCGAGCTGTTCGAGGCGCGGGTGCGGGAGTGCCCCGAGGCGGGGGCGGTGTCCCTCGGCGCGGACACGCTGACCTACGCCGAGCTGAACACGCGGGCGAACGCGCTGGCCCGGCTGCTGGTCGCGCGCGGCGCGGGGCCCGGCCGGTTCGTGGGCCTGGTGCTGCCCCGCTCGATCGACCTGGTGGTGGCGCTGCTGGCGGTGGTGAAGTCGGGCGCCGCCTATGTGCCCATCGACCCCGCGTATCCGGCGGACCGCATCGCGTACACCATCTCCGACGTGGACCTGACCCTGCTGGTCACGGACACCCGGGTCGAGGTGGCGCTCCCGGAAGGCGTGGAGCGGGTGGTGCTGGGCGACGAGGAGGTGCGGGCCGGGCTCGCCACCCTGCCCGGCACCGATCTGACCGACGCCGACCGGCCCTCGCCCCTGCTGCCGGTGGCCCCCGCGTACGTCATCTACACCTCCGGTTCCACCGGGCGCCCCAAGGGCGTCGTGGTCTCCCACCGGAACGTGGTCCGGCTGTTCGCCGCCACCCGCCGGTGGTTCCCCTTCGGCGCCGACGAGGTGTGGACCCTGTTCCACTCCTACGCCTTCGACTTCTCGGTGTGGGAGCTGTGGGGGCCGCTGCTGCACGGCGGGCGGCTCGTGGTGGTCCCGTTCGAGGTGTCGCGGTCGCCGGAGCGCTTCCTGCGGCTGCTGGCGGACGAGCGGGTGACCTTCCTCAACCAGACCCCGTCGGCGTTCTACCAGCTCGCGGGCGCCGACCGGGAGGACCCGGCGACCGGCGACCGGCTGGCGCTGCGCCATGTGGTCTTCGGCGGCGAGGCGCTGGACCTGGGGCGGCTGGCCGACTGGTACGAACGGCACGGCGCGGGCGCCCCCTGCGCACCGCTGCTGGTCAACATGTACGGCATCACCGAGACCACGGTGCACGTCAGCTATCTCGCCCTGGACGCCGAACTCGCCGCCTCGGGCGCCGGTTCGCTGATCGGCCGGGGCATCCCCGATCTGCGGGTGCGAGTGCTGGACGGCGCGCTGCGCCCGGCGCCCCCGGGCGTGGCCGGGGAGATGTATGTGGCGGGCGCCGGTGTCGCGCAGGGCTATCTGAAGCGGCCCGGCCTGAGCGCCTGCCGGTTCGTGGCCGATCCGTTCGCGGGCGACGGCAGCCGGATGTACCGCACCGGCGACCTGGCGCGCTGGAACGCCGACGGGCTGCTGGAGTACCTGGGCCGCGCCGACGACCAGGTGAAGATCCGCGGATTCCGGATCGAGACCGGCGAGATCGCGGCCGCGCTGTCGGCCTGCCAGGGCGTCGCCGACTGCGCCGTGGTCGCCCGGGACGACCGGGGCGGTGAGCGGCGGCTGGTGGCGTATGTGGTGCCGCAGGCCCCCGGCGAGGCGCTGGATTCCGGACTGCTGCGCAAGAAGCTCGGCGAGTCGCTGCCGGACTATATGCTGCCCGCCGCGTTCGTCACGCTGCCCGCGCTGCCCCTGACCCCCAGCGGCAAGCTCGACGCACGGGCGCTGCCGGAGCCCGAGGTGACCGGCGGGGCGGCCGGACGCGACGCCCGCACCCCGGGCGAGCAGGTGCTCGCCGGGCTGTTCGCCGAGGTGCTCGGCGTGCCCCGGGTCGGCGTGGACGACAACTTCTTCGCCCTCGGCGGCCATTCGCTGGCCGCCACCCGGCTCGCCGGCCGGGCCCGCTCCGTGCTCGGCGTGGAACTCGCCGTGCACGAGGTGTTCGACCGGCCCACCGTGGCCGCGCTCGCCGAGCTGCTGGACACCGCGAGGGCCGCGCGGACCGCGCTGGTCCCGGTGGACCGGCCCGACCCGATGCCGCTGTCGTTCGCCCAGGCCCGGCTGTGGTTCCTCGACCGGCTCGACGGACCCAACCCCACGTACAACATCCCCTTCCTGCTGCGGATGTCCGGCGAACTGGACGTCGCGGCGCTGCGGGCGGCGCTGCGCGATGTGCTGCTGCGGCACGAGAGCCTGCGCACCGTCTTCCCCGACACGGCGGGTGAGCCCCGGCAGCACCTGGTGGCCGCCGACGAGCTGCCGCCGCTGCCGTACGCGTCCGAGGTCACCGCCGCGGACCTGCCCGCCGCCCTCGCGGCCGCCGCGAGCCACAGCTTCCGGCTCGCCGGTGAACTGCCGCTGCGCGCCGAGCTGTTCCACCTCGGCGGCGGCGAGCATGTGCTGTCCGTCGTCGTCCACCACATCGCCGGGGACGGCTGGTCCCTGGCGCCGCTGGTGCGCGATCTGTCGGCCGCCTACACCGCCCGCTGCGACGGCCGGGCGCCCGGCTGGGAGCCGCTGCCGGTCACCTACGCCGACTACACCCTGTGGCAGCGGTCGCTGCTGGGCGAGGACTCCGACGAGACCAGCCCGCTGGCCCGTCAGCTGGCGTACTGGAAGAGCGCGCTGAGCGGTCTCCCCGAGGAACTGGCCCTGCCCACCGACCGGCCGCGGCCCGCCGTGGCGAGCCACCGCGGCGCCGTACTGGACTGCGAGATCGGCCCCGAACTCCACCGTGAGCTGCTCGCCGTCGCCCACGCCGGCGGCGCCAGCGTGTTCATGGTGCTCCAGGCGGCGCTGGCCGTGCTGCTGTCCAAGCTGGGCGCGGGCGACGACATCCCGGTCGGCAGCCCGATCGCCGGACGGACCGACGAGGCCCTGGACGACATGGTCGGGTTCTTCGTCAACACGCTGGTGCTGCGCACCGACACCTCCGGGCGGCCGACGTTCACCGACCTCGTCGACCGGGTCCGCCGGGCCGACCTGGCGGCCTACGCGCATCAGGACGTGCCGTTCGAGCGGCTGGTCGAGGTGCTCAACCCGGACCGCTCGCGGTCCCGGCACCCGCTGTTCCAGATCCTGCTGAGCATGCAGGACCACCCGGACCGCACGCTGGACCTGCCCGGTCTGACCGCCTCGGTGACCCCGGGCGACCTCACCATCGCCAAGTTCGACCTGCAATTCGACTTCCAAGAGCGCCGGGACGAGGCCGGAGCGCCCGCCGGGATCGGCGGGCAGGTGCTGTACGCCACCGATCTGTACGACGCCGAGACCGTTGGCCGGATGGTGCGGCGGTTCCTGAAGGTGCTGGAGTCGGCCGTCGCGCGGCCCGGGACGAGCATCGCCGAGATCGACGTCCTGGCACCCGAGGAGACCCGCCGGCTGGCCGTGGAGTGGGCCGGTCCGGTCCGCGAGGTGCCCGCGCTCACCGGCTCGGTGCCCGCCCGGTTCGCCGAGCGGGTGGCCGCCGCCCCGGACGCGACCGCGCTCATCGCCGCGGACGGCACCGAGATCAGCTACCGGGAGCTGGAGACGCGCGCCAACCGGCTCGCGCACCGGCTGCTCGCCGTGGGCGCCGGCCCGGAGGCGCGGGTGGCCGTGCTCCAGCAGCGCTCGGTGGAGCTCGTCGTCTCCCTGCTCGCCGTGCTCAAGGCCGGTGCCGCGTACGTGCCGCTGGACTCGCGCGCCCCGCAGAGCCGCTGGGAGCAGGTGATGGAGCGGACCGAACCGTCGGTGCTGCTCGTCGACCGGGCCCAGCCGGAGCTGGAGTTCGGCCACCGGGCCACCACCGTCGTGGTGGACGGCGACCTCGATGACCTCGCCGCACAGCCGGACCAGCCCCCCGCGGTGCCCGTCCAGCCCGAGCGGCTCGCGTATGTGATGTTCACCTCCGGCTCGACGGGCCGCCCCAAGGGCGTCGCGGTCACCCACCGCGATCTGCTGGCGTTCGCCCTGGACGGCTGTTTCGCCGCCGACGCCCACCGCCGGGTGCTGCTGCACGCGCCGCACGCCTTCGACGCCGCCAACTACGAGCTGTGGGTGCCGCTGCTCACCGGCGGCACGGTGGTCATCGCCCCGCCGCAGGACATGGACGTCCGCACCCTGCGCCGGATGATCGCCGAGCACGGCATCACCGGACTGCACCTGACCGCCGGGCTGTTCCGCGTCGTGGCCGAGAACGACCTGGACTGCCTGACCGGTGTGCGGGAGCTGCTGGCCGGCGGCGACGTCGTGCCCGGTACGGCGGTGCGTGCCCTGCTCGAGCGCTTCCCCGGCATGGTGTTCAAGGACACCTACGGCCCGACCGAGACCACCTCCTTCGCCACCTTCCACCGGGTGACCTCCGCCGACCGGGTGCCCGACGTGGTACCGATCGGTGCCCCGCTGGACAACACCCGGGCCCAGGTCCTGGACGGCCAGCTGCGCCGGGTGCCGCCGGGCGTGGTCGGCGAGCTGTACATCGCCGGCGAGGGACTGGCGCGCGGCTACTGGCGGGCGCCCGCGCTCAGCGCGGAGCGGTTCGTCGCCGATCCGTACGGTCCGGCGGGGAGCCGGATGTACCGGGTGGGCGACCTCGCCCGCTGGACCGGCGAGGGGGTGCTGGAGTTCGCCGGCCGCGCCGACGACCAGGTGAAGATCCGGGGCTTTAGGATCGAACCCGGTGAGGTCGAGGCCGCGGTCGCCCGCCGGCCCGGTGTCGCCTCCGCCGCCGTGATCGTGCGCGAGGACCGCCCCGGGGACAAGCGGCTGGTCGCCTACGCGGTGCCCGCCCCGGGCCACCGCCTCGATGCGACCGCGCTGCGCGACCAGCTCGCCGAGGAGCTGCCCGACTACCTGGTGCCCTCCGCCGTACTGGCCCTGGACACCCTTCCGCTCACCCCCAACGGCAAGCTCGACCGCACGGCGCTGCCGGAGCCGGAGCTCACCGGCGAGGGAGCGGGCAGGCCGCCGCGGACCCCGCAGGAGCAGGTGCTGTGCGGACTCTTCGCCGAGATCCTCGAACTGGCCTCGGTGTCGGTGGACGACAACTTCTTCTCCCTGGGCGGGCACTCCCTGCTCGCCACCCGGCTGGTGCTGCGCATCCAGGCCGTCCTGGGCGTCGATGTGGCGGTGCGCGACCTGTTCGACGCGCCGACCGTCGCCGAGATGGCCCGGCTGGTCGACCGGGCCACCGGGGCGCGCGCCCCGCTGACGCCCCGGGAGCGCCCCGAGGCGGTGCCGCTGGCGTACCCGCAGCGCGGACTGTGGTTCATCAACCAGATGGACCACGCGGACGGCACCTACAACCTGGGTGTCTCGCTGCGCTTCACCGGACGGCTGGACCGCGGCGCTCTCTACACCGCGCTGCACGACGTCATCGCCCGCCACGAGAGCCTGCGCACCCTCTTCCCCGACCGCGACGGTGTGCCCTCCCAGGTCGTGCTGGACGCCGACGAGGCCCAGGCCGAGATCCAGGTCTCCGAAGTGGCCGAGGAGCGGCTGGACGAGGCGCTGTCGAAGGTGGCGCGGCGCGGTTTCGACCTCGGCGCCGAACTGCCGATCCGCGCGGACCTGCTGGTGCTGAGCCCCACCGAGCACGTCTTCCTGATCGTGGTGCACCACATCGTCGCCGACGGCTGGTCCTTCGGCCCGCTGGTGGACGACCTGGTCGCCGCCTACACCGCGCGGCGCACCGGATCCGCCCCCACCTGGCGGCCGCTGCCGGTGCAGTACGCGGACTACACGCTGTGGCAGGCCGAGCTGCTGGGCGCCGAGGACGACCCGGACAGCCTGCTCGGCGGTCAGCTGGACTACTGGAAGCGGACCCTGGCGGGTCTGCCCGAGCAGCTGGAGCTGCCCACCGACCGGCCCCGCCCGGCGGTGCTGGGCAACGACGGCGACCGGCTGCCGCTGTCCCTGAGCCCCGAGCTGCATGCCGCGCTGACCGACATCGCCCGCTCCAGCGGCGCCAGCCTCTTCATGGTGGTGCAGGCGGCCCTGGTCGGGCTGCTGTCCCGGCTGGGCGCGGGCGAGGACATCCCGATCGGCACGGCCATCGCGGGCCGCAACGACGAGTCCCTGGTGGACGGCATCGGCTTCTTCGTCAACACGCTGGTGCTGCGCAACGACGTGTCGGGCGATCCGACCTTCCGGCAGCTGGTGGAGCGGGTCCGGGAAGCGGACCTGGCCGCCTACGCCCACCAGGAGGTGCCGTTCGACCTGCTGGTGGAGACCCTGAGCCCGGACCGGTCGCTCTCCCGGCACCCGCTGTTCCAGACGATGCTGACCTTCGAGAACATCCCCGAGCTGAAGCTGCGCTTCCCCGGTCTGGACACCCGGCTGCACCCCGCCAACAACCGTACGGCCAAGTTCGACCTCGACTTCGCCATCGGCGAGACCTTCGACGCGGGCGGCACCCCGGCCGGGATGACCGGCACGCTGGTCTACAACACCGACCTGTACGACCGGGCCGGCGCGCAGACGCTGGCCGACCGGTTCGTACGCCTCCTGGAGACGGTGGCGGCCAACCCGGCCGTCCGCGTCACGGAGATCGACCTGCTCTCCGAGGCGGAGCGCCGGCGGGTGCTGGTGGAGTGGAACGGGGACGCGGCCGGTGAGGTCGTGGCCACCCTTCCGGAGCTGTTCGAGGCGCGGGTGCGGGAGTGTCCCGGTGCGCGGGCGGTGTCCCTGGGCGGGGACGGGCTGACGTACCGGGAGCTGAACGAGCGGGCCAACGCGCTGGCGCGGTTGCTGGTCGAGAAGGGCGCGGGGCCGGGCCGGTTCGTGGGTCTGGTGCTGCCGCGGTCGCTGGATCTGGTGGTGGCGCTGCTGGCGGTGGTGAAGTCGGGTGCCGCGTATGTGCCGATCGACCCCTCCTATCCGGCGGACCGTATCGCCTACACGGTCTCGGACGTGGACCTGGCGCTCGTGGTGACGGACACCCGGGTCGAGGTGGAGCTGCCGGAGGGCGTGGCGCGGGTGGTGCTGGGCGATGAGGCGGTCGCGGGCCGGCTCGCCGGGCTGCCGGGCACGGACCTGACGGACGCCGAGCGGATCGCGCCGCTCGTGCCGGGAGCACCCGCGTACGTGATCTACACGTCGGGTTCGACGGGGCGTCCCAAGGGCGTGGTGGTCTCGCACAGCAATGTGGTGCGGCTCTTCGAGCACACGCGGCAGTGGTTCGCGTTCGGCCCGGACGATGTGTGGACGCTGTTCCACTCCTACGCGTTCGACTTCTCGGTGTGGGAGCTGTGGGGGCCGCTGCTGCACGGCGGTCGGCTCGTGGTGGTGCCGTTCGACGTGTCCCGCGCGCCGGAGCGTTTTCTGCGGCTGCTGGCGGACGAGCGGGTGACCTTCCTCAACCAGACGCCATCGGCCTTCTACCAGCTCGTCCACGCCGACCGGGAGGATCCGGGGACCGGCGACCGGCTGGCGCTGCGCCATGTGGTCTTCGGCGGTGAGGCGCTTGATCTGGGACGGTTGACGGATTGGTACGAACGGCACGGTGCGGGCGCCGCCTGTGCGCCGCTGCTGGTGAACATGTACGGCATCACCGAGACCACGGTCCACGTCAGCCAGCTGCCGCTGAACGCGGAGCTGGCGGCCTCGGGCGCGGGCTCGCTCATCGGCCGGGGCCTTCCGGACCTGCGGATCTACGTGCTGGACGGTGCGCTGCGCCCGGTGCCCCCAGGGGTGGCGGGGGAGATGTACGTGGCCGGTGGCGGCGTGGCGCAGGGGTATCTGAAGCGGCCGGGGCTGAGCGCGTCGCGGTTCGTGGCCGATCCGTTCGCCGGTGATGGTGCGCGCATGTACCGGACCGGTGATCTGGCCCGCTGGACCGCGGACGGTCTGCTGGAGTATCTGGGCCGGGCGGATGACCAGGTGAAGATCCGGGGCTTCCGGATCGAGACGGGGGAGATCGCCGCCGTGCTCTCCGCCTGCCAGGGCGTGGCCGACTGCGCGGTGGTCGCCCGGGACGACCGGAGCGGCGAACGCCGGCTGGTCGCCTATGTGGTGCCGCAGGACCCGGATGAGGCACCGGAACCGGGCCCGCTGCGCGACACGCTCGCCGCGTCGCTGCCCGACTACATGCTGCCGTCCGCGTTCGTGGTGCTGGAGGCACTGCCCTTGAACGCCAGCGGCAAGCTCGACCGCAAGGCGCTGCCCGCCCCGGAGTACGCGCCCGCGTCGGCGGGCCGCGCGGCGGGCACACCCCGCGAGGAGATCCTCTGCGGTCTGTTCGCCGATGTGCTCGGCGTGCCCGCGGTCGGCGTGGACGACAACTTCTTCGACCTGGGCGGCCATTCGCTGCTGGCGGCAAGGATCGTCAACCGCATCCGTTCGGTGCTGGCCGTCGAGCTGTCGGTCCGCACGCTCTTCGAGGCCCCGACCGTGGCGGCGCTGGCGAGGACCCTGGACGGGGAGGCGGGCGCGCGGCTGCCGCTGACCGCCCGCGAGCGGCCCGAGGTGCTCCCGCTCTCGTCCGCCCAGCGCAGGCTGTGGTTCCTGGGCCGGATGGAGGGGCCGAGCGCCACCTACAACGTGCCGGTGGTGCTCCGGCTGTCCGGGGCGCTGGACCGGGCGGCGCTGGAGCTGGCGCTGTCCGATCTGATCGGCCGGCACGAGAGCCTGCGCACGGTCTTCCCCGAGACCGACGGCTCGCCCCGGCAGCAGGTGTGGGACCCGGACGCGGTGCGCGTTCCGCTGACCGTGGTGGAGACGGCCGAGGCCGCGCTGCCGGAGCTGCTCCGGGCGACCGCCACCCGGGGTTTCGACCTGACCGTCCAGCTCCCGGTGCGCACCACCTTGTTCGTGCTCGGCGAGAGCGAGTACGTCCTGGCCGTGGTGATCCATCACATCGCCACCGACGGCTGGTCCACGGCGCCGCTGGTGCGCGACCTGTCGGCCGCCTACGCCGCCCGCTGCGACGGCCGGGCCCCGGCCTGGGCGCCGCTGCCGCTGAGCTACGCCGACTACACCCTCTGGCAGCGCGACCACCTCGGCGACGAGGACGACCCGCAGAGCCTGGCCGCCCGTCAGCTGGCGTACTGGCGCCAGGCGCTCGCCGGGCTGCCGGACGAGCTGACCCTGCCCACCGACCGGCCCCGGCCGGCCGTGGCCGGGCACCGCGGCCGCACCCTGGACTTCGCGATCGAACCCGGGCTGCACGACCGGCTCACCGCGCTGGCCCGGGCCCGCGGGGTCAGCACCTTCATGGTGCTGCAGTCGGCGCTGGCCCTGCTGCTGACCAAACTGGGCGCCGGAGAGGACATCCCGGTCGGCAGCCCCATCGCCGGGCGCTCCGATCAGGCCCTGGAGGACCTGATCGGCGTCTTCCTGAACACGCTGGTGCTGCGCACCGACACCTCGGGCGACCCGACGTTCGACCAGCTGCTGGACCGGGTGCGGCGCACCGCGCTGGACGCCTACGCCCACCAGGACCTGCCGTTCGAGCGGCTGGTGGAGGTGGTCGACCCGGAGCGGTCCCTGGCCCGGCATCCGCTGTTCCAGGTCATGCTGATGGTCCAGAACATGCCGGCCGCCGAGACCGCGCTGGGTGGGCTGGCCCTGCGGCCCGAGCTGGTCGACCTGGGCGTCGCCAAGGTCGATCTGAGCTTCGCCTTCGGTGAACGGCCGGAGCGGCCGGGCGCGCTGTCCGGCGTCTGCGAGTACAGCACCGATCTGTTCGACGAGGACAGCGTGGAGACGCTGGTCCGGCGGCTGGTCCAGGTGCTGGAGGCGGTCACCGGTGACCCGGGGCTGCGGATCAGCGAGGTCGATGTGCTGTCGGCGGCCGAGCGCGAGCGGGTGCTGGTCGAGTGGAACGACACCGCGCGGCCGCTGCCCGCACGCCGGGTCCATGAGCTGTACGAGGCGCAGGCCGCCCGTACGCCGTCGGCCGTCGCGGTGGTCTCCGGCGGTGTCGAGCTGACCTACGCCCAGCTGGACGAGCGGGCGAACCGGCTCGCCACGCTGCTGACCGCCCGCGGGGTGGGCCCCGAGCGTCTGGTGGCCGTGGCGATGCCGCGCTCCGCGGACCTGCTCGTCGCCCTGCTGGCCGTGCTCAAGACCGGGGCGGCCTATCTGCCGCTGGACCCGGACCACCCGAAGGACCGGATCGGCTACACCCTCCAGGACGCGCGCCCCGCGCTGGCACTGGTCACCTCCGGCACCGCGCCGCTGCTCACGGCGGGCGGCGGGGACGGCGATGGGGAGGCGGCTGCCACCGGTGATGCGGTGGGCGGTGGCGTACCGGCTCTGGTGCTGGACGACCCGGCCACCGTCGCCGAGCTGGCGGCGGCGCCCACGGCCGCGCCCGGTGTGGTGTGCTCGCCGGACCACCCGGCGTATGTCATCTACACCTCCGGTTCGACCGGCCGCCCCAAGGGCGTGGTCGTCCCGCACGGCGCGCTGAGCAACTTCCTGGACGACATGGCCGAGCGGTTCGGCCTGGGCCCCGGCGACCGGCTGCTCGCGGTCACCACGGTGTCGTTCGACATCGCGGCGCTGGAGCTCTATCTGCCGCTGCTGTGCGGCGCGGGCGTGGTGATCGCCGACCGGGACACCGTGCGCGACCCGGCCGCGCTGCTGCGGATGGCCGAGGACACCGGGGCGGGCATCGTCCAGGCGACGCCGTCGCTGTGGCAGGCCATGGTCACCGCGTCGCCGGAGGGCGTACGCGGGCTGCGGGTGCTGGTCGGCGGTGAGGCGCTGCCGGAGGCCTTGGCCGCGCGGCTGCGTACGTCGGCCGCCGGGCTGACCAACCTCTACGGGCCGACCGAGACCACCATCTGGTCGACGGCCGCGGACCTGACGGACGGCCACGGCGTGCCCTCGATCGGCACTCCGATCGCCAACACCCAGGTCTATGTGCTGGACGACCGGCTGCGGCCGGTCGCCCCCGGGGTGCCGGGCGAGCTGTACATCGCCGGCGCGGGCGTCGTGCGGGGCTACCACAACCGGCCCGCGCTGACCGCGGAGCGGTTCGTGGCCTGCCCGTTCGGCGGCCCCGGCGAGCGCATGTACCGCACGGGCGACATCGTGCGCCGGACCGCCGACGGCCGGCTGGAGTTCTCGGGCCGGGCCGACCACCAGGTGAAGGTGCGCGGTTTCCGGATCGAGCTCGGGGAGATCGAGACGGTGCTGACCGCCCATGAGGCGGTCGGCCAGGCCGTTGCGCTCGCCCGCGCCGACCAGGGCGAGGCCGCGCGACTGGTCGCCTATGTGGTGCCGCGGACCCCCGGTGAGGAGCTGGATCCCGGACTGCTGCGCACGAAGCTCGGCGAGTCGCTGCCGGAGTACATGATCCCGTCCGCGTTCGTGGTCCTGGACCGGCTGCCGCTCACCCCGAACGGCAAGCTGGACCGCAAGGCGCTGCCCGCGCCCAGCTTCGGCGCGGCGGCCGATTCGCGGCCCCCGCGGAACCCGGTCGAGGAGGCGCTGTGCGCGGTCTTCGCCGAGGTGCTCCGGCTGTCCTCGGTCGGCATCGACGACAGCTTCTTCGAACTGGGCGGCGACAGCATCGTGTCGATGCAGCTCATCGCCCGCGCCCGCGCGGCGGGTCTGGTCCTCGCCGTCAACGACGTCTTCGAGCACAAGACGGTGGCCGGGCTCGCCGCGGTGGCGGAGGTGCTCGACGACGCGGTCTCCCGTGAACCGGACAACCCCGTCGGCGAGTTCGCGCCCACGCCGATCATGCACTGGCTGCGTGAGCGCGGTGGTGCGATCGACTCCTTCAGTCAGCCGATGCTCGTCCGGACCCCGGCGGGCCTGGACCTGCCGACGCTCACCACCGCGCTTCAGGCGTTGCACGACCGGCACGATGTGCTGCGCGCCCGGCTGGGCGAGGACGACGAGGGCGGCTGGCGGCTGAGCGTGCCACCGGCCGGGGCGGTGTCCTGTGCGGATCGCGTCCGCCGGGTCGGCATCGCCGAAGCCGCGGCCGGGGACCTCGCCCCGCTGCTCGACCGCGCCCTCACCGAGGCCCGTGCGGAACTGGCGCCCCGGGACGGCGAGATGGTGCGCGCGGTGTGGTTCGACGCCGGTCCCGGACAGCCGGGACGGCTGCTGCTCGTCGCCCACCACCTGGTGGTCGACGGGGTGTCCTGGCGGATCCTGCTGCGGGACCTCGCCGACATCGCGACGGCCCTCGCCGCCGGACGGGAGCCCGAGCTCACCCCGGTGGGCACCTCGGTGCGCCGGTGGAGCGAACGGCTGGCGGCCGAGGTGCGCAGGCCGGAACGGCGGGCGGAACTGCCACTGTGGACGGAGATCCTGTCCGCCTCGGACGTCCAGCTCGGCGCCCCGGACACCCCGTCGGGTGGGGCCGCCCCGGCCCCCGGGCACGACCCGGCCGGACCGGTCGCCCGCGTCACCATGACGCTGCCGGCCGCACGGACCGCGCCGCTGCTCGACCAGGTGCCGTCGGTGTTCCACTGCGGTGTGGACGACGTGCTGCTGAGCGCGCTGGCGCTGGCGATCGCCGACCGGCGCCGCCGGCTGGGCTCGACGGCCACCTCGGTGCTGGTCGCCGTGGAGGGGCACGGCCGGGACGAGAGTGTCGGGGGGTGGATCTGTCCCGCACGGTGGGCTGGTTCACCAGCCTCCACCCGGTGCGGCTGGACCCCGGCCAGGTGCAGTGGGGCGACCTGTGGTCGGGCGGCCCGGCCACCGGGCGGGTGGTCAAGCGGATCAAGGAACAGTTGCGCGCGGTGCCCGGCACCGGGATCGGCTACGGCCTGCTGCGCCATCTGGACCGGGAGACGGCCGCGGAGCTGGTCGGGTCGGCCGTGCCGCGGATCGGGTTCAACTATCTGGGCCGGGTGGAGTTCCACGACGGGCCCGGGGGCGACTGGCGCCCGGCCTCGGAGGCGCTCGGGCTCGACCTCGGCGCCGACGGTCCGCTCACCCCGTACGGACTGGAGCTGAACGCCGTCACCATCGACCGCCCCGGTGGCCCGGAGCTCATGGTGACGTGGACCTACGCCCAGGACGTGCTGTCCGAGGCGGAGGTACGGGAGGTCGGCGAGGCGTGGCTGCGCGCCCTGGAGGGGATGGCGCTCCATGCGGCCGGACCCGGCGCGGGCGGCCACACCCCCTCGGACCTCGCCCTGTCGAATCTGGAGCAGGAGGAGATCGAGTTGCTGGAGGACGAGTGGTGAAGCGTCGATGACCATCACCTCTGAGGAGTTCACCCGGACCATGGCCCGGGTGCCGGCCCCCGTGACGGTGGCCACGACGGTCGACGCGTCCGGGCACAGATGGGGGTTCACGGGCAGCTCGTTCAGCTCGCTGTCCCTGGCCCCGCCGCTGGTGCTGATCTGCCTGGGCAAGTCCGCGAGCACCCATGAGGCGTTCACCACCGCCGGAAGTTTCATGATCAACATCCTGGCGGAAGGACAGGCGGACATCGCGAGGCGCTTCGCCGCCTCCGGTGTGGACCGGTTCGCGGCGGGGGACACCCTGCCGATGGAGCTGGGGCTGCCGGGCATACCGGAGGCGGTCGCCCGGGTCGCCTGTGCACTGCACCGCGTGGTGGACGGCGGCGACCACTCCGTCCTCATCGGCCGGGTCGTGGCGGCCCACGTCGGCGAGGAAGCCCCGCTGGTCTACTACGACCGGTCCTTCCAGCGCCCGGTGTCGGTGGCCGAGACGGCCCCCGGAGCCGCGGTCTGGTGAGCGCGGCCCCGGGGCCGGGGACGGATCGGCAGCGGGGGCTCAGTGCCCCCGCGCGATCCACTCGTCCAGGTGCGGGGCCTCGTCCCCGATGGCCGTGGAGTCGCCGTGGCCGGTGCGGACCAGCGTCTCCGGGGGCAGCGTCAGCAGCCGCTCCCGGATCGACTCGACGATCGTCGGGAAGGACGAGTAGGAGCGCCCGGTCGCGCCGGGGCCGCCCTGGAAGAGGGTGTCCCCGGAGAAGACCGTGGTCAGCGCCGGGGCGTGCAGACAGACCGCACCGGGGGAGTGGCCGGGGGTGTGCAGCACCCGCAGCTCGGTCCCCGCCACGGTGAGGACGTCGCCGTCGGCCAGCGGCTTGTCCGGGGCGCGGTCCGGGTGGCGCATCCGCCACAGCACCTCGTCCTCCGGGTGCAGCAGGATCGGCGCGCCGGTGCGCTCGGCGAGGGCCGGGGCCGCGTCGATGTGGTCGTCGTGGCCGTGGGTGCAGATGATGCCGAGCAGCCGGCGGTCGCCGATGGCGTCCGCGATGGCGTCGGCGTCATGCGCGGCGTCGATCACGTACACCTCGTGGTCGTCGCCGATCAGCCACACGTTGTTGTCCACCTCCCAGGTGCCGCCGTCCAGCGAGAAGGTGCCGGAGGTGACGAGGTGGTCGACGCGTACGGGCGGAGGGGTCATCAGAACGTCACCACCGAGCGGAGCACCTCTCCGCGGTGCATCTTGGCGAACGCCTCCTCGATGTCCTCCAGCCCGATCGTCTCGCTGACGAACGCGTCCAGGTCGAGGCGGCCCTGCTGGTAGAGGTCGATCAGCAGGGGGAAGTCGCGGGACGGCAGACAGTCCCCGTACCAGGAGGACTTGAGCGCCCCGCCGCGCCCGAAGACGTCCAGGAGCGGCAGCTCCAGCTTCATCTCGGGGTGGGGACGCCGACCAGGACGACCGTGCCGGCCAGATCGCGGGCGTAGAACGCCTGCTGGTACGTCTCGGGGCGGCCCACCGCCTCGATGACGACGTCGGCGCCGTTGCCGTCGGTCAGCTCCCGGATGGCCTCGACGACATCGACACTGCCCGCGTGGAGGGTGTGGGTGGCGCCCAGCGAACGGGCCCACTCCAGCTTCCGCTCGTCCAGATCCACCGCGATGATCTTCGCGGCCCCGGCCAGCCGTGCCCCGGCGACCGAGGCGGCGCCGACACCGCCGCAGCCGATCACGGCGACCGAGTCACCGCGCTGGACGTTGCCGGTGTTGAGCGCGGCGCCGATGCCGGCCATCACGCCGCAGCCGAGCAGCCCGGCGGCGGCGGGCGAGGCCGAGGGGTCGACCTTGGTGCACTGCCCGGCGGCCACCAGCGTCTTCTCGGCGAACGCGCCGATGCCGAGCGCCGGGGTCAGCGCGGTGCCGTCGGTCAGCGTCATGGGCTGCTTCGCGTTGTGGGTGTTGAAGCAGTACCAGGGGCGGCCGCGGCGGCAGGCCCGGCACTCGTGACAGACGGCCCGCCAGTTGAGGATCACGAAGTCGCCGGGGGCCACCTCCGTGACGCCCTCGCCCACGGACTCCACGATGCCCGCCGCCTCATGGCCGAGCAGGAAGGGGAACTCATCGTTGATCCCGCCCTCCCGGTAGTGCAGATCGGTGTGGCAGACGCCGCACGCCTGGACCTTCACCACCGCTTCGCCGGGGCCGGCGTCCGGCACCACGATCGTCTCGATCCTGACCTTCTCGCCCTTGCCGGGGGCTACCACGCCGCGTACCTGTTGAGTCATGACAGCAGCGTAAGTGGCGACCACCGGCTACGACAGGCGACCAGCGGCTACGACAGGGATGACGGGGCACGCCCGGAACGGGCCGCACCGGTGTTCCCCGGTGCGGCCCGTCACCGCTTGGGCGGACCGCTTACTTCACGTTGATCGCGGTCCAGGCGGCGGCGACCGCCTTGTACTCGGTGGAGTTCGCACCGTAGAGGTCGGACGCGGCGCTGAGGGTGCCGGTGCGGGCGCCCGCGTACTTGGTCGTCGAGGTCCAGTACGTGGTCAGGGCCCGGTACCAGATCTTGATGGCCTTGTCCCGGCCGATCCCGGTGACGGTCGAGCCGTCGTAGGTCGGGCTGTTGTAGCTCACGCCGTTGATCACCTTCGCGCCGCTGCCCTCGGACAGCAGGTAGAAGAAGTGGTTGGCGGGGCCGGAGGAGTAGTGGACGTCGATGCCGCCGAGCGTCGAGGACCAGTAGTCCTTGGACGCCCCGTCCTTGCTGGGCTTGTCCTGGTAGCGCAGCGGGGTGCCGTTGCCATTGATGTTGATCTTCTCGCCGATGAGGTAGTCACCGACGTCCGCGGAGTTGCCGGAGTAGAACTCCACCGCGGTGGCCATGATGTCGGAGGTGGCCTCGTTGAGACCGCCGGGCTCACCGGCGTAGTTGAGGTTCGCGGTGGCCGCGGTCACACCGTGGCTCATCTCGTGCCCGGCCACGTCCATCGAGGTCAGCGCGTTGGCGTTGCCCGACCCGTCGCCATAGGTCATGCAGAAGCAGGAGTCCTGCCAGAAGGCGTTCACGTAGTTGTTTCCGTAGTGAACGCGGGAGTACGAGCCCACGCCGTTGTTCTTGATGCCGTTGCGGCCCAGGAACTCCTTGTAGAAGTCCCAGGTCTCGGCCGCGCCGTAGTGCGCGTCGACGCCGGCGGTCTGGCGCCCGCCGCCCCATACGTCGTCCGCGTCGGTGAACAGGGTGCCGGTTCCCGAGCTGCCCTGGTTCAGGTCATAGGTCTTGTGGTTGCCTCGGGTGGAGTCCGTGAGGCTGTAGGTGGAGCCGCTCTTGGTGGTGCCCAGGGGCACCGTCCCGCTGTACTTGCTGGTGCCGGTGCCGGTCTCGACGCCCTCCCACTGGGACAGCTTCGCGCCCGTGGTGGCGTCGGTGACGACGTGCAGCTCGCTCGGGGTGCCGTCGGCCTGCGTCCCGGTGACGACGGTCTCCCAGGCCAGGACGGGCTTGCCGGTGGCCGCCCAGACCACCTTCCGCGGCGACTTGGCCTTCTCGCCGGTGGTCGCCTTCGGCGCGGCCTTCAGGGCGGTGCCGGAGGCGGCCCCGGGGGTCACGGCGGCGTCGGTGCTCTTGACGGCTATCCGCGCGCCGGTGGCCTTGTTGACGGAGCGCGCGCCGCCGGCCTTCTCGTGGACGACCAGGTCGCCACCGAGGACCGGCAGCCCCGCGTAGGTGCGCTCGTAGCGGGTGTGAACGGTTCCGTCCGCGTCCTTGATGACGTCGCGGACGAGGAGCTTCTCCTTGGCCCCGAGTCCGAGGGACTCGGCCTGCGCGGAGGCGTCGGCCTGGGCCGCCTTGATCGCGGTGGCGCGCTCGGGGGCGGTCAGCGGAAGCGCCGTGGCGCCCGCCTCGCGGGAGCGCTCCGGCTGGGCGCTGGCCTGGCCGGACTGCACACCGATGACGACCATGGCGGCGGAGGCGACGAGCGCCGCCACGCGGACGGTCTTCTTACGGGGGGAGGAAGCGATGGGTCTCACTCGGTCTCCTTGCCTTGGGGCCGCCGGGTCGCGGCCCTGTGTAGGGGGTACGGACGGCCATGGGTGGGCCGTCCGGTCGAGCAGGAGTGGTGCGAGTGGTGCACATTGCGGTGCGAGAGGGCCCTACTGCGGAGTCAGAGGACGCGCAGCGGGCCGACCAGAGATTGTCATCGAACGATTGATTCGGGTAGGCGCGTAACAAGAATTTGACTCGACGTTGTTCAAGTGGGGGCGAATTCGGTCAGCGAGGCATGAGGCAACAACAGTTGTTTGATGCCGACTTATGGCGCTACGTCATGCCCCTGTTGGATCGGCACCTCCGGCCGCTCCGGGGGCCGGTACCGGCCAATCGCCCAGGTGGCGAGCGCGGCGGGCCGTTCGGCGGCCCCGGAGGGCGGCGTTGCTGTGTACGCGACGAGAAGACGATCTGTGTGCCGAACGGCGCGTAACACCCCTCACCACGGGCACCGGCACCGGCCCGCCGCTGGGCGGAGAGCGACGGGGGGAGCTCAGAACTCCAACACGGCGCGGTAGCGCGCGCGTCCGCGGCGGACATGGTCGAGCGCCTCGTCCATCCGCGCGACCGGGAAGGTCTCGACGGCCGGGCGGATGCCGTGCCGCGCCGCGAAGTCCAGCATCTGCCGGCTCTCCGCGGGTGACCCCACGAGGCCGCCGACCAGCCGCTTCTCGCCCAGCAGAAGGCTCAACGGCTGGAAGCCGAACGGCCCGTGGGGAACGCCGACCACGCACAGCGTCCCCTGCGGGCGCAGCGCCGCGAGATACGCGTCCCACGGCAGATCGGCCGAGACGGTCGAGAGGATGAAGTCGAACGAGCCCGAGACCCGCTCGAGCCCCTCCTCCGCGGCGACGAACTCATGGGCGCCGAACCGGCGGCTGTCGTCCGCCTTCGCCGCCGTCGAGGAGATGGCGGTCACGTGGCAGCCCCACTTGGCGAGGAACTGGATCGCGAGGTGGCCCAGACCGCCCACCCCCACCACGGCGACCCGGTCGGTGGGCCGGACCCCGTTCCGCGTGATCGCCGAGAACACGGTGATCCCGGCGCACAGGAGCGGCGCCGCGTGCTCGGAGGCGAGGGAGTCGGGGATCGGCTGGACATACCGCCAGTCGCTCGCCCGCACCTGGGTGGCGAACGCACCGCGGTGGCCGCGCAGCACCGTGTCGTCCTTGTCCGCGCACAGATACTGCCGACCGCTGAGGCACCACTCGCAGGCGAAGCACGCCCCCGCCACCGCGCCGACGCCCACCCGCCGGCCGACGGCAAGCTGCCCGCCGTCGACGGCGCTGCCCACGGCCTCGATCACGCCGACCGCCTCATGGCCCGCGACCAGCGGGAACCGGGAGTAGCCGTGCGCGTCGTCGACCATGCCGACGTCGGTCTGGCAGACGCCGCAGTGCGTCACGGCGACGTCGACCTCCAGGGGTCCCAGGGGCTCCGGCTCGTACTCGAGCCGCTGAACAGGGCCCCCGGCCCGCTCCACCGCGTAGGCGCGCACGGTCATGCGCCCCACCTCATTTCTAACTAACTAGTTGGTTGGTTTCTTGTAGACTACGCAGCCGTGCCCGCGCAGGCAACTAACCAGTTGGTAACCTGGGCCCCGTGTCTCCCCGGAAAAGCGATGCCACCCGCCGCCGCCTGCTCGACGCGGCCACCGCCGACTTCGCCGCCCATGGCATCGCGGGTGCCCGGGTCGACCGCATCGCGGCCGCCGCGGGCATCAACAAGGCGCAGCTGTACGCCTACTTCGGAGACAAGCTCGGCCTCTTCGGCGCCGTCTTCCGCCTCCACGCCGATGTCGTCGTCGACTCCGTGCCGTTCACGGCCGACGATCTCCCCCAGTACGCCGTGCGGCTGTACGACACCGCCATGGAACGGCCGGAGCTGATCCGCCTGGCCACCTGGGCGAGGCTCGAAGGAGTGGCCACCAACAACCTGGTGACCGAGTCATCGGCCACCGTCGCCACCAAACTCCAGGCGATCGCCGACGCCCAGCGCGACGGCCGGGTCACCGACTCGATGGACCCTCAGGACGTCCTCGCGCTGCTGCTCGCCATGGCCCTGACCTGGTCCGCCTCCGGCCTCTCCGCCACAGCCGCCCCGGACGACCCGCCCGCGGCCCACGACCGCCGCAAGCAGGCCCTCTCCCAGGCGGTCTCGGGCGCCTTCGGCGCGCGGGTCTGATCGTCCTCCGAAAGGGTGACTACGGGCCGGACCGCCCGGGACCGCTCGCCTACGCTGGAAGCATCGCTCCGTACGAAGGAGGTCCACCGTGGTACTGACGGCCCCCGAGCGCGAGGCGCGCGCGGACAGTGGCGAGAGCACCGCTTCATCGGTCGAGGAAGCCTTCGTGGCGTTGAGCGCGGCAGCCCCCGAGGGATGGCGCGTGGAACTGATCGAAGGAGAAATCCACGTGGTGCCTCCCGCTAACGGTGAGCACGAAGAGATTGTGTCCGAGGTTGCGGACCAGGTGACCAGCCGTCGTACGAACAAGGAATTGCGGACACGTACCGGGCTTGGGCTCCTCGTTCCTGGAGCTTCTGCCACCGGCAAGGTTGTGCCGGATATCGTCATCGCGCCCAAGGGGAGCTTCGGCGACTCCTTGGAGTACCACGACCCCGGTGCGGTGATGCTCGTCGGCGAGGTCACCTCGCATTCGACCGCCGACAACGACCGGGGGCCCAAGCTGCGGGGCTACGCGGCGGCGGGCATTCCGTTCTACCTGCTGATCGACCGGGAGCGGAAGCAGGCCGTGCTGCACTCCCTGCCCGCCGGGAAGAGGTACACCCGCAAGGTCGAGGTCGACATCTCCCAGCCGCTGTCGCTGCCCGAACCGCTCGGGTTCGACCTGGACACCAGCGAGTTCTGACCCCGTTCCCCTTATTCTGACCCCGTTCCCCTTATAAGGGCCACATAAGGGCCACATAAGGGCCTTATGAGTGCCTTATAGGCGTCGATATGGCGAGGGCCGCCCCTGGTGTGGGGCGGCCCTCAGTGTTTCCGCGCCGGTGAAACCTCAGACGTTGACGCCGAAGTCCTGGGCGATGCCCACGAGACCGGCGGCGTAGCCCTGGCCGACGGCGCGGAACTTCCACTCCGCGCCATTGCGGTACAGCTCGCCGAAGACCATGGCGGTCTCGGTCGCGGCGTCCTCGCTCAGGTCGTAGCGGGCGATCTCGGTGCCGCCGGCCTGGTTGACGATGCGGATGAACGCGTTCCGCACCTGGCCGAAGTTCTGGCTGCGGGACTCGGCGTCGTAGATCGAGACCGGGAAGACGATCTTCTCCACGTCGGCCGGCAGACCGGCCAGGTTGACGTTGATCTGCTCGTCGTCGCCCTCGCCCTGGCCGGTGACGTTGTCACCGGTGTGGACGATGGTCTGGTCCGGGGTGGACTTGTTGTTGAAGAACACGAAGTGCTGGTCGGAGTAGACCTTGCCGTTCGCGTTCACGGCGATGGCACTCGCGTCGAGGTCGAAGTCGGTGCCCGTGGTGGTGCGGACGTCCCAGCCGAGGCCGACCGTGACGGCGGTCAGGCCCGGTGCCTCCTTGGTGAGCGAGACGTTGCCGCCCTTGGACAGGCTTACAGCCATGGGGAGTCCCTTTCGTGGTCTCGATGATTCGAGGCGACGGGCGAAGCCGTCGTCACCCTCCACAACGCCACGAACAGCCCGACAGGTTCCAGCTCCCTTTACTTTCTTTGCCAAACCCTGATGTGGCGGTGTGACGAGATAACCGGATGACGTCGCCGGGGTCGGCAGGCGACCATGGACGCATGCCCGCGCCCTATGTCATCCGAGGTTCCGTCTCCTTGCCGGAGGCCGAGCTGGTGTGGCGTTTCTCGCGGTCCTCCGGGCCCGGAGGACAGCACGTCAACACCAGCGACAGCCGGGTCGAGCTGCGCTTCGACCTCGCCCGCACCGAGGCGCTGCCGCCCGTATGGAAGGAGCGCGCGCTGGAGCGGCTGGCCGGTCGGCTGGTGGACGGGGTGGTGAGCGTACGGGCCTCCGAGCACCGTTCGCAGTGGCGCAACCGTGAGACGGCCGCCGTAAGGCTCGCATCGCTGCTCGCGGAGGCGACCGCGCCGCCGCCCAAACCGCGCCGCCCCACCCGGATCCCCCGGGGCCTCAACGAGCGGCGGCTGCGGGAGAAGAAGCAGCGCAGTGACGTCAAGCGAGGGCGTACGGGGCGGGGCTGGACGTAACACCGCCGCCCTCACCCCAGCATCCGGTAGCGCCCCCTGAAGTACGTCAGCGGTCCGCCCTCCGTGGCCGGTGTCGTCGCGTCCAGCACCCGTGCCACCACCAGCGTGTGGTCCCCGGCCGTCACCCGCTGCTCGGTGTGGCACTCCAGCGTCGCCAGCGCGCCCACCGCGAGCGGGGCGCCGGTGTGCTCGCCCCGCACCACGGGCATGTCCTCGAACAGCAATCTGTCGCTGATGCGCCCCTTCATGGCGAATCGTCCCGCGATATGCCGCTGACCTTCCGACAGGACCGATACCGCCCAATGCGGCTGTCGCTCCAGCAGCTCATCCATCCGCGAACCGTTGCGAACGCTCACCATCACCAGCGGCGGGTCAAGTGACACTGACATGAACGCGGTGGCCGTCATGCCGACGTCCTCGCCGCGCGGCCCCTCCTCCGGATCATGTGCGGTCACCAGCACCACGCCCGCGGTGAGCCGTGACAGCGCGGCACGGAACTCGTCCTCACTCACCCCACCAGCATGGGGGACGGCGGGCTCGGCTGGACTGGAAGGAGTCGTCGGGAACACCCTTCGACGCTAACCGCCCCCGTCCCCTCCCCGCATCGGGCCCGGGGACCACGGCGGGCTTAGGTCATCGGCCGTAGGCCGGGCGCCGGCCGGAAGGCGCTCGGGCTATTCGGGCGGCCGCCTTGCATGGCCAGGTATCTCCGTTCCGGAATTTGCGTTCACAAAAACTAGGAGCGCTCCCACCCCCTCTGTTAAAGAAGTGAATACGTTCTGTGACATGAGTCACAGCAGGCAGTAATTGTTGACCCTGTGTACCGAGTGAACAGCTCGCTGTGATTCAGTGGCCGTGGCAATCGGACGACAAGACGCCAGGAGTTTGCTGTCGAGGTCTCGGGGGAGTGCGATCGATGGAGACCGAGTCGGAGCCGTACATCCGCCTTGCGACACTGCGGCAGCTGCACCAGGTGGTCGCCGATCTGAACACCGCCCGCAGCCTCGCCGACACGCTTCAGGCCGTCGCCGACGGCGTCATCACCGGGCTCGGGTTCGAGCTGTCGGCCGTCAACCTCGTCCGCCCCGACGGAGACCTCGTCGTCGCCGCCGTCGGCGGCAGCGCCGGGGCCGAGGCGCTGATGGCCGGGCGGGTCGGCTCCCGCTGCTCCTGGGAGCGCCGGCTGTCCATGGGCGACCGCTGGGGCGATCTGCGCTTCATCCCGTACAGCGAGGGCTGGGTCCTCGACGACGACGATGTCCCGCAGTGGCACACCCCCGGCCCCGCGCCCCGCTTTCCCGACGAATGGCACCCCATGGACCGCCTGTTCGCCCCGCTCTACGCGGCGGGCGCCTCCGGCGGCGAGCTCATCGGCGTCATCTCCGTCGACAAACCGCGCAACGGCCGCCGCCCCGGCGCCTGGGGCCGTGAGGCCCTCCAGATGTACGCCTTCCACGCCGCCGTCGCGATCGGCAACGCCCGGCTGCGCGGCAACATGCAGCGCGCCCTGCTGCGCCTGGAGCGCGAGCAGCAGGCGCTGCGCGCCAGCGAGGAGTCCTTCCGGCAGGCATTCGAGTACGCGCCCAGCGGTATGGCCATCGCCGAGATGGGCGGCGATCAGCACGGCCGGCTGCTGCGCACCAACGACGCCCTGTGCCGGCTGCTGGGCCGCCCCGCCTCCGCGATGCGCCGCTTCTCCTTCTCCGACCTCGTCCACCCCGAGGACATCGGCACCCTGTTGCGCACCTCCGCCGAGGGCGGCCGCGCCGAGCTGCGCCTGGCCCGCCGCGACGGTTCGTACGTCTGGGTCTCGCTGCGCAACTCGGTGGTGGCCGACGCCGCCGACGGCCCGCGCTTCCTGCTCACCCATGTCGAGGACATCGAGGAGCGCAAGCGCCATGAGCTGCAGCTCGCCCACCGCGCCAGCCATGACTCCCTGACCGGTCTGCCCAACAGCGCCGAGCTGCGTGCCCGGCTCGCCGCCCGGCTGTGCGCCACCCCGCCCCGGCCGGGCGGGGGCTACGACGAGGAGGCCGCCTCGCCCGACGGCGCGGGCGCCGGCGGGGTCTATGTCGACGCGGCGGGGCATCTGCACGGCTTCGACGACTTCGAGTGCTTCGGCACCCCGCCCCCGCCGAGAGCGTCCCGTTCGACGGCCATGTGCACACCATCCCGCCCAACGAGGACTCCAACGCCGACGATGGCCATAAGGGGCTCGCGGTGCTCTTCTGCGACCTCGACGGCTTCAAGTCCATCAACGACCGCTTCGGGCACCACGCGGGCGACGCCGTGCTGATCGAGGTCGCCCGCCGGCTGACCAACGGCGTGCGGGAGGGGGACACGGTCGCCCGCCTCGGCGGCGACGAGTTCGTCGTCCTCGCCGATGGCCTCGGCCGGGCCGACGCCCAGGACCTGGCGGTGCGGCTGCGCAATGCGATCACCCCGCCCATCCGGGTCGACGGCCGGGCCGTCCGGGTCGGTGCCAGTTTCGGCATCGGCTGGGCGGGCTGCGGAATGTCGGCCGAAGAGGTGCTGCACTCCGCTGACCAGCGGATGTACATCGAGAAGCGGTCCCGCTCCAAGGAGCGCCGCCGAGCCGGGTAGCTGTGCCGGTGGATGGTTGTGAGATATGTCGGGGGTAGGAGGGGTGCACCGACCGGCCGAATGAGGTGTGGGGGCGGTCGGTCGCGGTAGGCTGCGCCGATGCGGCCCTGCCGCCGACAGTGAACCGATCGTGAATATTGGCCATCCGGACAGCACACGCCCTGTTGAGGCCCTCTCGACCCTGATATGAGCTGTCGTGGCGCGTTCTGATCCTGCGCCGATGGCCATATGCATAGGGGAGTGACGAGGGATGACGGCCGGCAACAACGGCTCGGGCACACCGGAGAACGACGACCCGTTCGCCTACCTGTACCGCTCGGAAGGCGACCAGGGGGACCAGGGCGGTCAGTCGGGTCAGCCGGGTGCCGCCCCCCGCGCCGGTGGCTACGGCTACCCAGGTCCGGCCCAGCCAGGAGTCCCGCGCACCTCCTACAACCAGGTCCGTGCGGTGGGCGAGCGCAACTACGGCCAGCAGATCCCGAACCAGCAGCCGCAGGGGTACGGCCAGCAGGGCGGCTACGGTCGGCAGAACGCCCACTACGCCGCCCCCGAGACCCTGCCCGGCGGGGCACCCCGCCAGCCCGGTGCGGACGCCCCGCGCGGCGGCCATGGGGGAGGCGGCCGCGGTCCCAACAACAGGGGGCTGCTGATCGGTGCGATCGCCGTGGTCGCGGTGGTCATCGTGGGGATCGGCGTCGCCATGATCACCAACGGTGACGACAAGAAGGACGGCCAGGCCGATTCGACGAACCAGCCCACGGCGGGCTCCAGTGTCGGGCCCGGCGAATCCTCCGGGCCCTCCAAGGCCCCGGACGAGAACCTGCCCACCGAGGACGCCGCCAAGATGCGGCTGACCGGCGGCGCGGCCCCCGCGAGCGCCATCCAGGGCGCCAAGGCCGACGGCGGCTCCTACGTCGGCGTCAACGCCCCGGGCGCCTCCGCGACCTGGAGCGTGGACGTGGCCAAGGCGAAGTCGTACCGGCTGTACGTCACGTACGGCGTGCCCGGCGAGGACCAGAGCATGTCGCTGACGATCAACGGCAAGAAGGAGGCGCGGCCGCTCAACATGAAGAACTTCGCGGGCGCGCCGAAGGGTGACTTCGAGAAGGGCTGGACGGAGACCTGGTCGATCGTCCAGCTCAGCAAGGGCACCAACACGATCACCGTGTCGTGTGAGAACGGCGACAAGTGCAACGCCAACATCGACCAGATGTGGCTGGCCAAGGCCAAGGGCTAGGCCGGGGCGACCGCCAAGGGCGGGGCCCCGGAGAGGTGCTGGGGCCCCACGAGGGTGCGGGGCTTGTGAACGTGCGGCGGTGCTCGCGGCGGCCTCACGCCGCCGCCGGGTGCTCCGTCACCTCGACGCCCGCCAGCACCTCGTCGTAGACCGCCCGGTCGAACTCGCCCGCCACCGGGGCCCGTACGGCCGCCGCCGACAGGGCCACCGCGCGGGCGAGCCGGTCCGGCCACGGCGCCTCCTCGACCAGCCCGGACAACAGCCCCGCGACCGCCGCGTCCCCGGCCCCGGTCGGATTGCCCGCCAGTCGGCGCGGCGGGGCGGCGCGCCAGGCGCCGTGGGCGGTGACCGCGAGCATGCCGTGGGGGCCGAGCGAGGCGGCCACCGCGCGCGCCCCGCGCCGCCGGGCGTCACGCGCGGCGCGCAGCGGGTCGGTGGAGCCGGTGAGCCCGGCGAGCTCATCGATGTTGGGCTTGACGAGATGGGGGCGGGCGGCGATGCCCCGGCGCAGCGGTTCGCCGCTGGTGTCCAGCAGGGTGGGCACGCCCGCCGCATGCGCCTCCCGGATGAGCTGGGCGTACGTCCCGACCGGGACCCCGGGGGCAGGCTGCCGCACAGCGCGACCGCCGACGCCTCGCGCAGCAGCCGGCCGTAAGCGTCCATGAAGGTGGACCACTCGGGGGTGGTGACGTTCGGGCCGGGCTCGTTGAGCTGGGTGGTGTCGCCCGTGGTGGCGTCCACGACGCCGATGGTGCGCCGGGTGGTGCCGGCGATCGGGACCAGTGCGTCGGTGATCGTTCCGTGCGGTGCCTTGGGGCCGGTGCCGGGTACGGCGATTCCGCCGAGCAGTTGCCGCAGCACCGCGCCGGTGACCCCGCCGACGAAGCCGGTGACGACGGTGTCGTGGCCCAGGGCGGCCAGCACCCGGGCCACGTTGAGGCCCTTGCCGCCGGGCCGTTCGGTGACCTCGGTGACGCGGTGGGTGGCGTGTGGACGCAGTTCCGGCACCCGGTAGGTGACGTCGAGGGCGGTGTTGAGCGTGACCGTGAGGATCACCCTGGCATCCCCTCTCCCGTCCCCCCGCCGGACGGAGATTCCTGTGCTGAACGCGACTGTGTGCCGAGCCGTACATACCCGTGCCTGGTCCCGAGCCCGTACCCATGCCCGAGCGCGTGCCCGTACCTGAGCCCGTGCTCATGCCCGTGCCCGTGCCCGAGCGATCATGCCAAAACGAGTGGCTTCGGCCCAGACCTCCGTGCCGTTCTGGACACCGTCATCGCCCCCTGAAACCGGGGCACTTCAGCCCAGTTCGGGATGGACCACCCAACCGCCCCGGCGCATCACGCCCCGCAGCCGGAAGTCGTCGTCGAGCACGACGAGATCCGCGTCCTTGCCCACCTCGAGCGAGCCCACCCGGTCGGCGATGCCCAGCAGCCGGGCGGGGGTCGCGGACAGCGCCCTTACGGTCTGCTCCACGCTGAGCCCGTCGATCGTGACGGCCCGCTGGAAGGCCCGGTCCAGGGTGAGGGTGGAGCCCGCGATGGAGCCGGCCGTCGGCCCGTCGCTGATCCGCGCGACGCCGTCCTTGACCTCGACCTCCATGGGGCCGAGCGGATAGCGCCCGTCGTTCATGCCCGCCGCGCCCATCGCGTCGGTGATGAAGGCGACCCGGTCCGCGCCCGCCCGGTGGAACGCCAGCTCCAGCATGGCGGGGTGCAGATGGGTGCCGTCGTTGATCAGCTCGATGGTGACCCGCTCGTCCTCCAGCAGCGCGGCGATCGGGCCGGGGGCGCGGTGCAGCAGCGACGGCATCGCGTTGAACAGGTGGGTCGCCACGGTCGCGCCCGCCTCGACGGCCTCCCGTGTCGCCTCGTACGTCGAGTCGGTGTGGCCGACGGCCGCGAGGACGCCGCTGTCGGCCAGCAGCCGGACGGACTCCAGCCCGCCCGGCAGTTCGGGGGCCAGCGTCATCATCCGCGCGGTGCCGCGCGCCGCGTCCACCAGCTTGCGCACATCCGCCGGATCGGGCGCGCGCAGCAGCGATGGCTGGTGGGCGCCGCAGCGGTGGGGGGAGATGAACGGCCCCTCGAAGTGGATGCCCGCCAACTCGCCCTGCTCCACCAGCTCCGAGAGGACGGCGGCCTGCCGGGCGAGGTCGTCCAGATCGCCGGTGACGGTGGAGGCGAGCATCGTGGTGGTGCCGTGCAGCCGGTGCGTACGGATGGCGGTCAGCGACTCCTCGGGGGTGCCCGCCGAGAACGAGGCGCCGCCGCCGCCGTGCACATGCAGGTCCACGAAGCCGGGGACGATCCAGCGGCCCGGCAGGTCGAGTGCCTCCACCGCCTCCTCGCCCCGGCCGGACGCGGGATCGGCCGACGGCCCCGCCACGGTGATGCGCGTGCCCTCGACCGTCACCCGCCCGTTGTCGACCACGCCTCCCGGCAGGACCACCCGGGCGCCTGTGAGAACCGTTCGCTGGACCATCAGGCGGTTACCTCCGTGGAGAGTCGATCCCAGGCGAGCAGACCCGCGCCCAGGCAGCCGGCGGTGTCCCCGAGGGCCGCCGGGACGATACGGGGAAGCTGCTGGAAGGTGAGCCGCTCCTCGACCGCGGTGCGCAGCGGTGCGAACAGGGTCTCCCCGGCCTCGGCCAGCCCACCGCCGACGATCAGCACACCGGGGTCCAGCAGGGTGAGGCCGGTCACCAGACCGTCGGCGAGCGCGCTCACCATCTCCCCCCACACGGCCACGGCCCTCGGATCGCCGGACCGGACGGCCTTGGCACAGTCGGCGGCGTCGGCCGCCGGATCGCCGCTCGCACCGGCCCAGGCGCGGCCCACCGCCGCCGCCGAGGCGAGCGCCTCCAGGCAGCCGGACTGACCGCAGCCGCAGGCCGGGCCGCCCGGCCGGACGACGATATGGCCGATCTCGCCGGAGGAACCGTGCGCTCCGGGGTCGATCCGCCCGTCGATGCCGATGGCGCCCGCGATCCCGGTGCCGACGGAGACGAACAGGAAGCGCCGCGCGCCCTCGCCCGCTCCTATCCGCCCCTCGGCCAGCCCGCCCATCCGGACGTCGTGCCCGAGCGCGACCGGGATCCCGCCCAGCCGCTCGGTGAGCAGCGCGCGCAGCGGGACATCGCTCCAGCCGAGGTTGGCGGCGAAGACGGCCACCCCGCGGTCCTCGTCCAGGACCCCGGGCACGCCGACCCCCGCGGCCACCGGGGGCCCGCCGAACCGCCGTTCGCCGATCTCGCGCAGCTCGGCGGCGAAGTCGAGGATCGCGTCGACGACCGCCTCGGGTCCGCGCTCCCGCTCGGTGGGCCTCCGGGCCTCGTGGAGGAGTGTGGTGTCCGCCCCGATCAGGGCGGCCTTCATACCGGTGCCGCCCACATCCAGGGCGATGACGTGTTTCACATGGAACAGTCTCGCGCGATCCACCATGAGAGGTCTAGTCCACTCGCCGCTTCTCGTCAGGAGATCACGCCGTTGCCGGTAAGGGAGTTGGTATGAACCTGTTCTTCCGTTTGTGAGTGGGTGACACATCGCACTTTGGCGTGTAACAACCCCCTCACCTGGGCAAGTGAACCGCCGATATCGAAGCGATATGCCCATGGTGTAGACCTTGTGGAGGTTTACAAGGCAGACTCGCTCGACCTCGGGGGAGGACCCTGGAGGATGAAACAAGCCATAGGGTGGGAAAACAGCGGTGCAGCGGCGACGGTTCTTGGGTCTGACAACGGCGGGTGTCGCGGCGGTGACGACGGCACCCGGGCTCACGGCCTGTGGCGGCGACAGCTCCGGCTCGGACGGTGACACCACGTTGAAGGTGGTCGCGGCCGACTACGGCGACAGCACCGCCAACAGCTCCCAGAAGTACTGGAACAAGCTGGCCCGGGCCTTCGAGGCCAAGAACAGCGGGATCAAGGTCGAGGTCAAGGTCTACAGCTGGACCGAAGTGGACCGGCGCGTGGCCGACATGGTCAAGAGCGGTCAGGCCCCGGACATCGCGCAGATCGGCGCGTACGCCGACTATGCCGCGCAGGGCAAGCTCTACCGCGCCGACGAGATGCTCGCCATCCCCACCCAGGCCGGTTTCATCACCTCGATCGCCCAGGCGGGCGAGGTGCGGCGGGTGCAGTACGGGGTGCCGTTCGTGGCCAGCGCCCGGCTGCTCTTCTACAACAAGAAGCTCTTCGACCAGGCCGGTATATCCTCCGCCCCCACCAGCTGGGACGAGCTCAAGGAGGCGGCCGCCCGGCTCAAGGCCAGTGGGGTGAAGATCCCGTACGCGCTGCCGCTCGGCCCCGAGGAGTGCCAGGCCGAGACCATGATGTGGATGCTCAGCGGCGGTGGTGGCTACACCGACACCAACGGCAGCTACACCATCGACTCCTCCGAGAACATCGAGACCTTCGAATGGCTGCGGGACGAACTGGTCGGCGCGGACCTCACCGGCCCCGGCTCCCCGGCCCGCACCAACCGGCAGGACGCCTTCGACGCCTTCACCCGGGGCGAGGTCGGCATGCTCAACGGCCACCCGACCCTGATGCAGCAGGCGTCCGGCCACGGCATCAGCTACGGCACCGCGCCCCTGCCCGGCCGCAGGGGCAAGTCCCCGTCGACGATGGGCGTCGCCGACTGGCTGATGGCCTTCAAGCAGCACGGCCATCGCACGCAGATCGGGAAGTTCCTCGACTTCGTCTACACCGAGAAGAACGTGCTGGACTTCGTCACCGAGTACGACCTGCTGCCGGTGACCACCGCCGTCGAGCAGACGATGCTCGGCGACCGTGAGTACAAGCGGCTGTGGCGGTTCCTCGACGAGCTGGAGAGCGCCGAGTTCTACCCGGTCGACAAGACCTCCTGGGCGGAGGTCAGCAAGCTGATCAAGCAGAAGATCGGCTCGACCGTGGCCAAGGGCGGCGACCCGACGAGCGTGCTGGGCCAGATCCAGCGCGAGGCCGACGCCATGGAGAATGCGGGGGCATGACAGTGGACACGCCCGGCCCCGGCCCCGACCCTTCCGAAGACCGCGCCGGCCAGGAGCGGGATGAGGGCCCGGAGGCTGGGCTGTCCGACCGCGACCAGGCCGTGCTCGCCGTGGAGCGCCGCGGCTGGCCGGGCCCGGGCGCCAAGGAGCGGGCGATACGGGAGCGGCTGGGCATCTCCCCGACCCGCTACTACCAGCTGCTGAACGCGCTGTTGGACGACCCCAGGGCCCTGGAGCACGACCCGGTGACCGTCAACCGGCTGCGGCGGGTCAGGGACCAGCGCCGCGAACGGCGCTGAGGAGGGACCTCCCCGGGCCGGTCACCGGTGGGACGCCCGAGCCGTTCACCGGTGGGACGCCCGGGCCGTTCACCGATGCGACGCCCGGGGGAAGCCTGTGGTGCCGCCGGGCCCGGTAGGGTCACCGCCATGGGCAGCGCTATGGGCAGTCACCCCCTCCCCGTACCTACCACCGCCGCCGGCCGCGAGGGCCTCGCCGCCCTCCTCGAACGGCCCGGCCGCGCCGTTGTCGGACTCGACTTCGACGGCACCCTCGCCGAGATCGTCCCCGACCCCGACCAGGCCCGCGCCCACCCCGGCGCCGTCCCCGCGCTCTCCCGGCTGGCCCCGCGGCTGCGCTCCGCCGCGGTGATCACCGGCCGTCCGGCCGAGGTCGCCGTCCGGTACGGCGGCTTCGCCGGGGCCGAGGGGCTGGACGGGCTCGTCGTCCTCGGTCTCTACGGCGCCGAGCGCTGGGACGCGGCGAGCGGCGCCGTCCAGGCGCCCGAACCGCACCCCGGCGTCGCCGCCGTCCAGGCCGAACTCCCCGCCGTCCTCGAGGAGTACGGCGCCGCGCAGGGCACCTGGATCGAGGACAAGGGCCGCGCCGTCGCCGTCCACACCCGCCGTGCCGAGGACCCGCAGGCCACGTTCGAGCTGCTGCGCGCGCCGCTGCACGCCCTGGCCGAGCGCCATGGGCTGATCGTCGAGCCGGGCCGGCTGGTGCTGGAGCTGCGGCCGCCGGGCATGGACAAGGGCGTCGCGCTCACGGAGTACGTACGGCGCACGGGCGCGGAAGTCGTGCTCTACGCGGGCGACGACCTGGGCGACCTGGCCGCGTTCGGGGCGGTGGAGCGGCTGCGCGAGGAGGGGGTGCCGGGGGTGCTGGTGTGCAGCGGCAGCACGGAGGTGACCGAACTCGCCCAGCGGGCCGACCTGGTGGTCGACGGTCCGGCGGGCGTGGTGGAGCTGCTGTCGTCCCTGGCCGACGCGGTCAGCGGCGCCAACGCCTCGTAGAGCCCTACAGCGCCCGCAGCTGCGCCAGGAACCATGCCTGGGGCGGCAGCGCGGTCGCGGCGGCGGCGAGTCGCTTCGTACGGTCCGCGCGCTCGCCGTCGCTCATGCGCAGCGCCTCGTCCAGCGCCCGGGCCGTGGCCTCCACGTCGTACGGGTTCACCACCAGCGCGTCGTCGCCCAGCTCGGCGTATGCGCCCGCCTCCCGCGACAGCACCAGCGCACATCCCCGCTCGGAGACCACCGGCACCTCCTTGGCCACCAGGTTCATCCCGTCCCGGATGGGGTTGACCAGCGCCACGTCCGCCAGTCGGTAGGCCGCGAGCGACCGTGCGAAGTCGTCCTTCACATGCAGGGCGACCGGGGCCCAGCCCTCCGTGCCGTACTCGGCGTTGATCTCGTCCGCGATCCGCCGCACCCGCTCGGTGTAGTCGCGGTAGACCGCGAGGTCCTGGCGGGAGGGGTAGGCGAAGGCCACGTGCACCACGCGCTCGCGCCACTCGGGGTGGCTCTCCAGCAGTCGCCGGTAGGCCAGCAGCCCGCGCACGATGTTCTTGGACAGCTCGGTGCGGTCCACCCGGACGATCGACTTCCGGTCCGGTCCGATCTGCGCCCGCAGACTGGTCAGCCGTTCGTCCACATCCGCCTGCCGCGACCGCTGCCGCAGGAAGTCCGCGTCCGCGCCGAGGCCGTGGACGCCCAGCCGGGTCTCCCGCCCCTCGAAGCGCACGGCCGTCGCCGCGCCGTCGCCGTTACCGTCACCGTCGCCGTCCCGGACGATCTCCGCGCCCAGCACGGCCGCGCAGCAGTCGGCGAAGGCACCGGCCCAGCGCTCGGTGAGGAACGCGGCGCGGTCGCCGCCGAGGATGCCGCGCAGCACACCCGCCGCGACGTCGTCCGGCAGCAGCCGGTAGTAGTCCGGCGGGGCCCAGGGGGTGTGCGAGAAGTGACCGATCCGCAGATCGGGGCGGCGCTCGCGGAGCATCGCGGGCACCAGCGCCAGGTGGTAGTCCTGCACCAGGACGACGGCCTCGTCCACCGCCTCCTCGGCGAGCGCGTCCGCGAAGGCCGCGTTATAGGCCTCGTAGGCCGCCCACTGGTCGGCGAACTCCGCGTCGAAGACCGGCTCGACCGGGGTCTGGTAGAGCAGATGGTGGATGAACCACAGCACCGAATTGGCGATGCCGTTGTACGCGGCGGCGAAGACATCCGGTGCGATGTCGAGCATCCGCACCTGCTGGCCGCCGGTGTCACCGGGGTTCAGATGGCTGTCCCCGGCGCGCCGGGCCGCCTCGCGGTCACCCTCCCCGAGCGCCGCGCACACCCACACCGCGTTCGCGTCGGGGCCGATGGCGCTGAGGCCGGAGACCAGCCCGCCACCGCCGCGCCGGGCGGTGAGCGAGCCGTCCTCGCCCAGGGTGTACGAGACCGGACCGCGGTTGGACGCGACCAGGATCGGAGCGGTGCGCGGAACTGCCATGTCGCGAGCCTAGCCAGCCGAGACCCCGCGCAAACGTACGTACGGTTTCTTGCCCCGTAGGCGGTATGGGGCGGCCTGTTTCCGCCCGTAGGGGCTATCGCGTGATGCCCCGGGGGCGATCACGCCGCGCGCCGCTCCGCGTACTCCGGTATCTCGATCATCGGCGGTCGCTCCTCGGTGTCCACGTCCGTGGTACGCGGCTCGAAGCCGGTCTCGCCCCGGTCGAACTGGGTCAGCCGCGGCCGCACCAAATGGCCCCGGGCCAGCCGCAGCTGCGCGGTGCGGTAGATCGCGGCCGCCATCCGGCCGAGCGCCAGCCCGTCCTGGTGGCGGTGTTTGCGCACCCCGATGTCCACCTGGCCGAGCGCGTCGAGACCCACCGTGTGCAGCGCGTCGACCAGCAGCCCCAGCTCGACCCCGTAGCCGACCGGGAAGGGCAGCCGCTCCAGCAGCGTGCGGCGCGCCGCGTACTCACCGCCCAGCGGCTGGACGAATCCGGCCAGCTGGGGCCAGTGCAGATTCAGCAGCGGGCGGGCGACCAGCTCGGTGACCCGGCCGCCCTGGCCCGCCACGTCGCCGAGCGGGCGGTCGTACATGCCCTTCACCAGCTGCAGCGCGGGGTCGGTCAGCAGCGGACCGACGATCCCCGAGACAAAGCGCGGATCGAATTCCCGCAGGTCGGCGTCGATGAAGCAGATGATGTCGCCGCGCGTGGCCAGCAGGGACCGCCACAGCACCTCGCCCTTGCCGGGCAGCGCGGGCAGCCGGGGCAGCAGCGAGTCGCGGGGGACGACGGTGGCGCCCGCCGCCGCGGCGACCTCGGCGGTGCGGTCCGTCGAGCCGGAGTCCAGCACCACCAGCTCGTCCACCAGCGGCGCCGCCGCGCTCATCAGCTCCCGGCGGATCGTCGCGGCGATCTCGCCGACCGTGGCCTCCTCGTTCAGGGCGGGCAGGACGACGCTCAGGGTCGTCGCCGCGCCCCGCTTCGCGTCCAGCAGGCGGTCCAGCGGCCAGTCGTCGGCCGACCAGGAGCGGTGCTTCAGCCAGCGCTCCACCTCTTCCAGCACCTGTGTCTCTCCCTGCCGTGGTCGCTGTGATCCATCTCGCGCTTCGGACGGCTAGCTCAACCATCCGGGCCTTCGGTTACAGTCTTGAACAACGCACGCGACCGTCGTATGTCGGGGTCGACCTCGGTGTTTACCGAGGAAGCCCGTGATGATGCCGTGCTGACAAACGCCCGGGTCCGCCCGGCGCCATACCGCTCATCCAGAGGGGCAGAGGGAACGGCCCGTTGAAGCCCCGGCAACCCTCCAGCTGATCTCGCATTCCGCAGCGAGGCTCCCAGCTCGGGAAGGTGCCAATTCCGTCTCGTGACGAAATGCGTCGCGAGGAAGATGAGGAGAAAGGGCCTCGCCATCCATGGCTGTGCAGTCAGTAGAAAGCTCAACTGCTTCCTCCGCCTCCGACGCCTCCGGTGCCTTCGGTCCCGCCATCGCATTGTCCTGCCGGGAGTGCGGTGAGCGGTTCGATCTGGGCCCGATCTTCGCGTGTGAGGTCTGTTTCGGGCCGCTCGAGGTCGCGTACGAGCTGCCGGCCGGCGACCCGGAGGAGCTGCGCCGGCGGATCGAGGCCGGTCCGAACAGCATCTGGCGCTATGCCCCGCTGCTGCCCGTCCCCGCGGACGTGGCGGACCTGCCCAGCCTGCACCCGGGTTTCACCCAGCTGGTCAAGGCGGACAACCTCGCCCGTGAGCTCGGCGTCACCGGTGAGCTGCACATCAAGGACGACTCCGGCAACCCCACCCACTCCTTCAAGGACCGGGTCGTCGCCATCGCCGTCCAGGCCGCCCGCACCTTCGGCTTCACCACCCTCTCCTGCTCCTCCACCGGCAACCTCGCCGGCGCGGTCGGCGCCGCGGCCGCCCGTGCGGGCTTCCGCTCCTGCGTCTTCATCCCGCACGACCTGGAGGCCGGCAAGGTCGTCATGGCCGCGGTCTACGGCGGTGAGCTGGTCGGCATCGAGGGCACCTACGACGACGTCAACCGCTTCTGCAGCGAGCTGATCGGCGACCCGGTCGGCGAGGGCTGGGGCTTCGTCAACGTCAATCTGCGGCCGTACTACGGCGAGGGGTCCAAGACCCTGGCCTACGAGATCTGCGAGCAGCTCGGCTGGCGGCTGCCCGACCAGATCGTCATCCCGATCGCCTCCGGCTCCCAGCTCACCAAGATCGACAAGGGGCTGAAGGAGCTGATCGCGATCGGTCTGGTCGAGGACAAGCCCTACAAGATCTTCGGCGCCCAGGCCGAGGGCTGCTCCCCGGTCTCCGCCGCCTTCAAGGCCGGCCATGACGTCGTCCGGCCGCAGAAGCCGCAGACCATCGCCAAGTCGCTGGCCATCGGCAACCCCGCGGACGGCCCGTACGTCCTGGACATCGCCCGCCGTACGGGCGGCGCGGTGGAGGACGTGAACGACGAGCAGATCGTCGACGCGATCAAGCTGCTCGCCCGCACCGAGGGGATCTTCGCGGAGACCGCGGGCGGGGTGACCGTCGGCGTGACCAAGAAGCTGATCGAGGACGGTCTGCTCGACCCGTCCCTGACGACCGTCGTGCTCAACACCGGCGACGGCCTCAAGACCCTCGACGCGGTGGCCCCCACCACGGGCCCCTCCGCCATCATCCGCCCCACTCTTGACTCGTTCCGAGAGGCTGGTCTCGCATGAGCGTCAACGTCCGAATCCCGACCATCCTGCGCACGTACACCGCCGGTCAGGCCGAGGTCCCCGCCGAGGGCGCGACCCTCGCCGAGGTCCTGGCGGACCTGGAGAAGAACCACCAGGGCATCGCGGCCCGCGTCCTGGACGACACCGGCAAGCTCCGCCGCTTCGTCAACGTCTACGTCAACGACGACGACGTCCGCTTCGCCGACGGCCTGGCCACGGCGACCCCGGACGGTGCCGGGATCTCGATCATCCCGGCGGTCGCGGGCGGCTGCTGACCCCGCGTCCACCCTCCTCACCTTTGGCATCGCCCCGTCCGGGGACAACCGGACGGGGCGATTCCGTGTGTGGAATCGCGATACAGTTGCCCGGATTCCCCGATGGCCCCCGGGTCGGAACCACATATGAGAACTCGTCAAGTTGTGCGTAAAGTGTGAGCACGAATTGCCGGGTTGGTTCCCTATGTCCCGCCCGGCTTGCCCGAACTTCACATAAATTCTCACTTTTAACCGTTCGGCCGTGCCCAGAATTCTCGTCCGATTGACCTGTTGCAGAGGGCGTTGGGACGGATACATTCAGCGGCGGTCGACGCGTTCCGGCGCACACCCCCCACATCCGGGGGGTGAGGTCTGACCCGGGTCCGCGGAGTGCGGTCCTGCGCAAGGGCCAGCAATAGGGGAGTTAGGAATGGCTCAGGGCACCGTCAAGTGGTTCAACGCGGAGAAGGGGTACGGCTTCATCGCGGTCGACGGTGGTGCGGACGTGTTCGTCCACTACAGCGCGATCCAGATGGACGGGTACCGCACCCTCGAGGAAGGCCAGCGGGTCGAGTTCGAGATCTCGCAGGGTCAGAAGGGCCCGCAGGCCGACATGGTCCGCGTGGCCGTAGGCTGACGCGCCGACGCGACGCAGCTGAACAGTACAGTCCGAAGGGTCCGTGTCCCGGCCAGGGTACGGACCCTTCGGCGTGTCCGCGCTGAGCATGACGGGGGTTTGTGCGGGGGTCGATGGCCTTCGGCCGCTTGCGCCCACCCGTCACCCGACCGCCACCCCCGATGATGGCCTTCGGCCGCTTGCGCCCACCCGTCACCCGACCGCCACCCCCCGATGATGGCCTTCGGCCGCTTGCGCCCACCCGTCACCCGACCGCCACCCCCCAATGATGGCCTTCGGCCGCTTGCACTCTATAGGCCCGAGTGCTAATCATTGGCGTTAGCACTCTGACGTTGAGAGTGACAGAAGGACCGGGTCGGTGAGGCCCGCCAGGCCATGCGGGGCAAGGAACCGTACGGCAGGCAGGCCGTCCGTCGCGGGCGCCAGCGCGGTCCGGAGCAATCCACCCCGTCTTGGGAGGACCACTTCACATGGCCAAGATCATCGCGTTCGACGAGGAGGCGCGGCGCGGCCTCGAGCGCGGGATGAACCAGCTCGCCGACGCCGTCAAGGTCACCCTCGGCCCCAAGGGCCGCAACGTCGTCCTCGAGAAGAAGTGGGGCGCCCCCACGATCACCAACGATGGTGTTTCCATCGCCAAGGAGATCGAGCTCGAGGACGCGTACGAGAAGATCGGCGCCGAGCTGGTCAAGGAGGTCGCGAAGAAGACGGACGACGTCGCCGGTGACGGCACGACGACCGCGACCGTCCTCGCCCAGGCGCTGGTCAAGGAGGGCCTGCGCAACGTCGCCGCCGGTGCCAACCCGATGGCGCTCAAGCGGGGCATCGAGAAGGCCGTCGAGGCCGTCTCCGCCCAGCTCCTTGAGCAGGCCAAGGACGTGGAGACCAAGGAGCAGATCGCCTCCACCGCCTCCATCTCCGCCGCCGACACCCAGATCGGTGAGCTCATCGCCGAGGCGATGGACAAGGTCGGCAAGGAAGGTGTCATCACCGTCGAGGAGTCGCAGACCTTCGGGCTCGAGCTCGAGCTCACCGAGGGCATGCGCTTCGACAAGGGCTACATCTCCCCGTACTTCGCGACGGACATGGAGCGTATGGAGTCGTCGCTCGACGACCCGTACATCCTGATCGTCAACTCCAAGATCAGCAGCGTGAAGGACCTCCTCCCGCTGCTCGAGAAGGTCATGCAGTCGGGCAAGCCGCTGCTGATCATCGCCGAGGACGTCGAGGGCGAGGCCCTGGCCACCCTGGTCGTCAACAAGATCCGTGGCACCTTCAAGTCCGTCGCCGTCAAGGCCCCGGGCTTCGGTGACCGCCGTAAGGCCATGCTCGGTGACATCGCCATCCTTACCGGTGGCACCGTCATCTCCGAGGAGGTCGGCCTCAAGCTGGAGAACGCCGGTCTCGACCTGCTCGGCCGCGCCCGCAAGGTCACCGTCACCAAGGACGAGACCACCATCGTGGACGGCGCCGGCGACACCGACCAGGTGCAGGGCCGCGTCAACCAGATCCGCGCCGAGATCGAGTCCTCGGACTCGGACTACGACCGCGAGAAGCTGCAGGAGCGCCTGGCGAAGCTGGCCGGCGGCGTGGCCGTCATCAAGGCCGGTGCCGCCACCGAGGTCGAGCTCAAGGAGCGCAAGCACCGCATCGAGGACGCGGTGCGCAACGCCAAGGCGGCCGTCGAGGAGGGCATCGTCGCCGGTGGTGGCGTGGCCCTGCTGCAGACCGTCTCGGTCTTCGAGAAGCTGGAGCTCGAGGGCGACGAGGCCACCGGTGCCCAGGCCGTGCGCCTGGCCCTGGAGGCCCCGCTGAAGCAGATCGCGATCAACGCCGGTCTCGAGGGCGGCGTCGTGGTCGAGAAGGTGCGCAACCTGACCCCGGGTCACGGCCTCAACGCCGCGACCGGTGAGTACGTCGACCTGATCGCCGAGGGCATCATCGACCCGGCCAAGGTCACGCGCTCCGCGCTGCAGAACGCCGCGTCGATCGCCGCGCTGTTCCTCACCACCGAGGCCGTCATCGCCGACAAGCCGGAGAAGGCCGCCCCGGCGGGCGCTCCGGGCGGCATGCCGGGCGGTGACATGGACTTCTGATCGACTCGGCGCGTTCGTTCGCCGGTCGGTCGTACCGTCCAGGACGTCGGGGCGGCACCCTCTCCCAGGGGTGCCGCCCCGACGGCGTTTTGGGGGCCGGGCGGATCCGGGGTCCGGCTGGGGTCCGGCGTATCCGGGGCTTACCGCTTGGCCGCATCGAGGGCGGCGCGCAGATGGCCGTGTGCCTCGGCGAGCAGCTTCTCGGCGGTCGGGGCGTCCACCTCGCCCAGGATGGTCAGGATCGCGTTCTTCACCTCGCCGTCCGTGGCCGCCAGCGCGCTTTCGATCCGCTGGTCGGAGGCGCCGGTCGCCAGGAAGACGATCCTCCGCGAGCGGGCGCGCAGCTTGTCGTTGGAGGCGCGCACATCGACCATCAGATTTCCGAAGGTCTTGCCCAACCGGATCATGGTGATGGTCGAGATCATGTTGAGCACCAGCTTCTGAGCCGTGCCCGCCTTCAGCCGGGTCGAGCCGGTGAGCAGCTCCGGCCCCACCACGATCTCGATGCCGTGGTCCGCCGCGGCGGCGAGCGCCGAGTCGGCGTTGCAGGACAGCCCGACGGTGAGCGCGCCGAGCCGTCGGCCGTGTTCGACCGCGCCCACGGCGTACGGGGTGCGGCCGGAGGCCGAGACGCCGACCACCGTGTCGTCGGGGCCGACCCCGAGCAGGTCGAGGTCCCGGGCGGCCAGCTCCGCGCTGTCCTCCGCGCCCTCGACCGAGGTCACCACGGCGTCCGGGCCGCCCGCGATCACCCCGACGACCTGCTCGGGCCGGGTATTGAAGGTGGGCGGGCATTCGCTCGCGTCGAGCACCCCGAGCCGTCCGGCGGTGCCCGCGCCCGTATAGAGGAGACGGCCGCCACGGGACATCCGCGCGGCGATGGCGTCGATGGCAGCGGCGATACGGGGAAGCTGGAGGGCGATGGCGGCGGGTACGCCGGCGTCCTCCGCGTTCATGATCCGGGCGATCTCGAGGGTGTCGAGCCGGTCGATCTCGGCGAGTTCGGGGCGGAACGCCTCGGTGGTCAGGGTGTCGAGCTGGGCGCGGAGCCGTGCGGAACCCTGGTCGGCCGCGGAGTCGGCGGGGTCGGCTGCGAAGTCGGCGGAAGTCATGGTGAAGCGGCTCTTTCCGGTACGTCAGGGCGGGGGTGGGGGTGACGGTGACGGATGGGCGGTCACCGGGCGAAGCGATGATCCGTGACCGGCTCAGCGATGCCCGGGGCGCGGGTCGTGGCGGTGCGCGAGGGCCTCGTACGACGCGGAGAGGGCGGGCGCGGCCGATTCGTACGTCCGCTGGGCGACCCCTATGAACAGGCAGTCCACCACCAGGAGCTGGCTGGTGCGGCTGGACATGGCCGCCGGGCGCAGCTCGCTCTCCCGCGCGGTGGAGGTGGTGAGCACCAGGTCCGCGTACTGCGCGACCTCGCCGTCCGGCCGTCCGGTGATCGCGACGGTGGTGGCGCCGCGCTCGAAGGCCACCCGCAGCGGCTCGATGACATCCGTCGTACGCCCGGAGTGGGTGATCGCGATGGCGACATCGCCGGAGTGGAGCTGGACCGCGTTGGTGACGGCGAGGTGCGGATCGGCGTGGGCGTGGGCTATCAGCCCGATGCGCAGCAGCTTCTGGACCAGGTCCTGGCCGACGAGGCTGGACGCCCCCACCCCGTACACATCGATCCGGCGCGCCGTGGCCAGCGCCGAGACAGCCGCCTCGACCTGGCTGGTGTCCAGGACGGCCGCGGTGTCGGCCAGACACTGCTGCTCCTCCCGCGCCAGCTTGGTGACCACATCGGCGATCGGATCGTCGACCGCGATGTCCGCGGTGACGGCCGGGGCCCGCCCGGCGGCCTGATGTGCGGCGAGCGCGGCGAGCGCGATGCGCAGATCGCGATATCCGGGGTAGCCGAGCAGTCGGGAGGTGCGGACGACGGTGGCCTCGCTGGTGCCGGTCCGCTCGGCGAGCCCGGTGACGGTGAGCGCCGCGCATCCGGCCGGATCCCCCGCCACGGCCTCGGCCACGCGCTGCATGGAGCGGGTCATGGAGGGGCCTAACGTGCGGACCTTCGCGGCGAGGGCGGCCGGAGCGGGCGGGGTGGGATCGGATTGCGGAGGTGGCATGAAAGTTTCCTTCAGGTCGCTGCTCATCCGCGAAAACTATTTCCGGCCACAGGGCCCGTCAACCCTCCGCGCGGCGACGCGGCGACGCGGTGACGCGGCGGTGCGGCGGTGCGGCGGGGCGAGAAGACCGAGGATGAAGCAAACAGGCGCCAGGAGGAAGCAAAGGTGACAATGGGACCCATGAAGCTCGAACACGCACTGCACGCGGCCCGCGCCCTCGTCCTGGCCGACCTCGCGGCGGGCGAGGTCGCCCGGGCCGATATCGTCTCGCTGGTCGAAGACGCGATCGCGCACCGTCGGTGGTGGGTCGAGCAGTGGCCGGAAGGTATCGCGTACGTGGCAGGTCTGGTCGCCCAGGACGTCCAGGACGCCCTGCTGGAACGGTACGGCCGATGGCCGCTGTGCCCCGTCTGCACTCAGGGCGGCGACCTCCACGCCCTCGATGTGGAGCCCGAGTTGGGCCCCAACCCGCACTGGGTCTGCGGCAAGACGGCGGTCGCGGTGGCGCCCGTGGGTTCGCTGGGCACCACCCTCTGATGGCCGTACTGATCGACCCGCCCTCGTGGCCGGGCCACGGCCGCCTGTGGTCCCACCTGGTCAGCGATGTCTCCTACGCCGAACTCCACGCCTTCGCCGCCCGCATCGGCGCCCCGCGCCGAGGCTTCGACCGTGACCACTACGACCTGCCGAGCGAGCTGTACGCGACGGCGGTGGGGGCGGGCGCGGAGGAGGTCGGCAGCAAGGAACTCCTCCGCCGCCTGAAGGCCGCAGGCCTCCGCCGCCCCAAACGAGCCGCGAACGCGGACTGACCGGTGCGGGGGGGTGTGGCCGCGCCCGCGCGGCGAGGCGGGGCCGCTCAGTGCGTTGTGCGCGACGGGTCGGGGGCCGCTTCCGCATCCGCCAGGTCGTACGCCGCCGACGTGGCGATGACGCGCGAGCCACCGGCCGCCCGGTGCAGGCGCATCGCGGCGACCGTCGTCACCACGCCGGTACCGGCGAGCGCCGCGCCCGTCCAGGCGACCGCAGGGTAGCCCCAGCCCAGGTCGAGGACGAGGCCGCCGAGCCAGGGGCCCACCGTGTTGCCGATGTTGAAGGCCGAGGTGTTCGTCGCGCCCGCGAGCGTGGGCGCGGCATTGGCGAGATTGAACATCCGGGCGTTGAGCGCGGGCGCGGTGAAGAAGGCGGTGAAGCCGAGCAGCAGCGCCAACGTCACGGCCGCGACCGCGCTGTGCGCGGTCAGCGCCAACGCGCTCAGCACGACCGTCGAGGCGGTGATGCCCCCGAGCATCGTGCCGAACAGATGCGCGTCCGCGATCCGCCCGCCGAGCACCGTGCCCAGCAGCGCGCCGACCCCGAACAGCGCGAGCACGGTCGGCACCCAGCTCTCGTCCAGCCCCGCCACATCCGTCAGCAGCGGCCCGAGATAGGAGAACAGGCAGAAGACCGCGCCACCGCTCAGCGCGGTGGCGGCCAGCGCCAGCCACACCTGCCGGTCGCGGTAGATGCGCAACTCGGCCCGCAGCCGCGGCCGGTCGTCCCCGGTCGGCACCTGCGTACGCGGTACGAGCGCGACGACCCCGACCAGTCCGAGCGCCGACAGCCCCGCCACCGCCCAGAAGGCGGCGCGCCACCCCGCGTGCTGCCCGAGCAACGCCCCGGCGGGGACCCCCGCGATGTTCGCGATGCTCAGTCCGCCGACCATCACCGCCATCGCCTTCGCCCGTGCGTTCACCGGCACCAGCGATACGGCCACCGCGGCGCCCACCGCCCAGAACCCGGCACACGCGAGCGCGCTGACGACCCGCGAGGCGAACAGCACCCCGTACGACGGCGCCAGCGCCCCCGCGATCTGCCCGAGCCCGAACACCGCCAGCAGCGCCATCAGCGTCGTCCGCCGCGGCAACCGCAACGTGGCCGCCGCCAGCACCGGCGCCCCGACCACCATCCCGATCGCGAAGGCCGATATCAGCAATCCGGCCGTGGGGATGGACACGCCCATGTCCCGCGCGACGGGTTGCAGCAGCCCGGACAGCATGAACTCGGAGGTACCGAGAGCGAAGACGGACAGCCCGAGGACGTAGACCGCCAGGGGCATGCGGGAGCGAGCGGAATCCGCTGGGGAGAACGAGGGCATGCCAGGCCCAACGCCACCGCGTGACCTCGGCATTCCTGCGCGGAACAGTGAGGTGCTCGACTCTCGAACATTCACTCGATGGGGTGGTCTGGTGGCGGTGATCTGGTGTTGTCACGCTGAGTGAGGAAGTATCGAGATGTGAACCCGCTGGTGGAGGGGGGTTGAGCCATGCCATGCCGTGACGGCGGTGCTGATCCTGGGTTCGTTGCGCGCGCCTGTCAGCCGTGGTTGGCTCGCCCGATGGAGCTTCTGTTGACGGCGAGTGGCCTGCGCAACGAGACACTGCGGGATGCGCTGCGGGACATGCTGGGAAAGCCGTTTGGGTCGGCGAACGTCGTGTACGTTCCTACGGCGTCCGTTGCCGAGCCCGGGGACCACGGGTGGGTCGTCGCGGACATGAACCGGCTGCACGGCCTGGGCTGGCGGGAGTTCGACATCCTGGAGCTGAACGGCCTGCCCCGGCACATGGTGCTCGACCGGCTGCTCCATGCCGACGTCATCTATGTCGAGGGCGGCAGCCACTACCACCTCGCGCGCAGCATCACCGGCAACGGCCTGGCCGACGGCTTCCTGGAGGCGCTGGAGAGCCGGGTCTATGTGGGGGTCAGCGCCGGATCGATGATTTTCAGCCGTAACCTCACCGAACACTCCGCCGACGTCATCGGGGACGCCACGGACCTCCACGTGCTCGGCGCGACGACCGTGGAGCCGCCGTTCGGTCTCTTCGACTGGTATCTCAAGCCCCACCTGTACTCGCCGGATTTCCCCGAGCGGGACGACGCCTGGGCTGATCGCATCGCTGCGCGGGCGGACTTCCCGATTTACTTCATCGACGACGAGACGGCCGTTCGCGTCAGGGGCGGCAAGGTGGATGTCATTTCTGAAGGCCGGTGGCGGTTCCACCCGTGACGCAACGCGTGGTGGGGAGCGATGGACAGGGCAGTGCGGCGCCCGGGGGCGCGCTGATGCGGAGCTGCCGGGGTGAGCACCTGCGTCAGGCGGCTTGCGCGAGGTAGTACGGGCTGACGTCGCGCCGTTCGACAGGCCGGGTCGTGCGGCGGGTCAGACGCCTCGTCATCGGCAGCGGTGACCATAACCAGCAACACCCTTGAGCGCGTCGCGTGCGGCGCACAGCTCCGGGTCGGTCCGCTGCCACGCCGGGTGGCCGACGACCGCTCGTACCCAGGGGTGCTCCCGGGCGGCGCGGACGGGGCCGGGCAGGACCGCGAAGCCTGACTTCTCGGCGTCGGTTCGTATCCGGGTCCGCTGGAGTGCCCTGGACCTGGCCGGTGCCTATGAGCTGGACGCCGCTGCTCGCGGTGACGTGGAAGGACAGCTGGGCCTCCGCGAGCGGGAGGGTGCCCCCGCGGGCGGCGACGTCGGCGAAGACCTGCTGGAGGGCGTCGACGGTCGCGGCGAGGTTCCGTGCGCGGATGGTCCGTCAACTTTAGAGCCGCGAACGGCACAGGTTACGCACCGAGCAGCTCCAGCTCCGTGGCCATGTTGCGGCGCGCGGCCTCCTCCCAGCGGTCGTGCCCCTCCGGCGTACGGAAGAGGCGGGACAGGCCCAGCAGGTGGCGGAGGACATTCGCGCGGCCCTCGCGGAAGGCGTCGTCGGGGACGAAGCCGTACTCCTCGCGGACCGCCGCCGCGTAGGCGCCGTAGGCCGCCGGGGAGCCCGCCAGTACGGCGAGGTCGGCGTCGCAGAGGACCTCGCCGTTGGTGTCGCCCTCGGCGGGGTCGTGGTCGCGGGTGACGAGGACGAGGCGGACGGTTTCGGCCGTGCGGGGCGCCGGGACGGCCGCCTCGGTGAGGGCGCGTTCGGCGAGGCGGGCGCTGCGTTCCTCGTTGGTGGAGCGGTCGGGGAGGTAGACGGCGTCGTGGAACCAGGCGGCGAGCCGGATGGCGGAGGGGTCGGGTGCCTGGACGTGGGGGAGCAGCTCGTCCACCCGGTCCAGGACCGCGAGCAGGTGATCGGTGGTGTGGTAGCGGCGCTGGGGTTCGGCCCAGCGGGTCAGGAGGTCCTCGCCGTAGGGGAGGGGAGGTGGAGCGGTGGCTTCGCGGGCGCTGGTGAGGAGGTCCGTCCAGCGGGTGAGCAGGGCGTCGTGGGCCGGATGGCGGGCGGGCGCGGGTGCGGACATGGGCCAATTGTGGGGTAGCGGTTTGCCCTCTTGCGCGGTGTGGCAAGCTGTGGAGCATGTCTAGACCAATTCTCGAGGTGATCGCCCTGGACCCGGCGGACGCGATCGCCGCACAGGCCGGAGGGGCGGACCGCCTCGAACTGGTCACCGACATGGCCGCCGACGGGCTCACCCCCTCCCGTGAGACCTTCGCCGCCGTCCGTTCGGCCGTGGACCTGCCGGTGCGGGTGATGCTCCGCGCCGCCGACGGCTTCGCGGCCGGGGACCCCGCCGCGTTCGACGCGCTGTGCGAGGCCGCTGCCGCGCTGCACTCGGAGGGCGCGGACGAGTTCGTCCTGGGCTTCCTGACCGATGACGGCGGGGTCGATCTGGCCGCCGTGACCGCGCTGGCCGAGGTCGTGCGGGCGGGCGGCGGGGTGGACGAGAGCCGCTGGACCTTCCACCGGGCCATCGACCGCGCCGCGGATCGCGACGGGCTGCGCAAGCGGCTCGCCGACATTCCCGGCCTCGACACGTATCTCACCGCCGGGTCCGCGCGCGGCGTCGACGACGGTCTGCCGGCCTTGGCCGAGGAGGCGGCGCGGACCGGTACGCCGGGCTATGAGCCGCGGATCATGGCCGGTGGCGGGCTGCGCCTCGACCATCTGTCCGCCCTGCGCGCCGCCGGGATCGACGCCTTCCACATCGGCGGCGCGGCCCGCCCGGCGGGATGGGCCGGCCCGGTGGACGCGGCCGCGGTCGGCCGGTGGCGTACGGCCCTGGACGCGCCCGTTCCGGTCGCCTGAGGGCGGGCCGCGCGGCGCTGAGGCGATCTGTGCGGCGGCTGTGCCGACAAGCTCCTGTTGGGTGCCGGGCCCGGAAACCGGCCTCGAAACCGGTGATCGATACCGGGCGGCTTCTGCCCGGTATCGACCGTACGGTCACTCGCACGGCACACAACACCTCACGGGAGCTTGCCATGCACTTCGCCTCGATCCGCATCATCACCGAGGACGTCGCCAGGATCACCGACTTCTACGAGCGGGCCACGGGCCTGACGGCGAAGCGGTACACGGACGACTTCGCCGAGTTCATGACATCGCGCGGAACCCTCGCCCTGGCGAGCACCCGCACGGTGCGGGGGCTCGGTGAGCAGGCGCCCCGGCCCGCGGCGAACCAGAGCGTGATCGTGGAGTTCCACGTCGCCGATGTCGACGGCGAGTACGAGCGGCTCAAGGAGCTCGACATGGAGATCGTGAACGAGCCCACCACACACCCCTGGGGCAACCGTTCGCTGCTGTTCAAGGACCCCGACGGCAATCTCGTCAACTTCTTCACGCCCGTCACCCCGGACGCCCTCAAGCGATTCGAGCAGCAGACCGCCGAAGCCGAGACCGCTGAGGCCAAGGCGTAACGGTCAGCTCAGCCGCTCCGGCAGCGCCGCCCCGTGGACCACCGTCAGCCCCGAGACCGCACGGGTCAGGGAGACATACAGGCGGCGCAGCCCGGTGCGTTCGTCCGGCTCGCCGTCGACCACCGCGGCCGGTTCGTCCAGCACCACGTAGTCGTACTCCAGACCCTTGGCCAGGGTCGCCGGGACGAGCGTGAGCCGGGCCTCGGCGCTGGTCTCCTCGCCGGGGAGAGGTGGGTCAGACCCGCCGCGTCGAGGGCCTCGGCCAGCGCCGGGACGCGGGCGTCGGCCGCGATGAGGCCGACGGAGCCCTCGTGGGTCAGCGCGTCCTGGCACGCGGCGATCACGGCCGCGTCCAGCTCCGCCGGGTCCACGGCCCGTACGGAGAAGTCGCCCGCCGCCTCGCGGATCGAGGTGGCCTCCGACAGGCCGGGGGCGATGGCGGGCAGCAGCCGTGAGGCGTACGCGATCACCTCGCGCGGCACCCGGAAACCCTGGGTCAGCTCCTCGATCGCCGCCCCGTCCTTGCCCAGATGGGTCAGGGCCTCCTCCCAACTGGCCGTCGCCCATGGGGTGGTGCCCTGGGCGATGTCGCCGAGCACGGTCGCCGAGCCGGTGCTGCAGCGGCGGCCGACCGCGCGGTACTGCATGGGCGACAGGTCCTGCGCCTCGTCCAGGACCACATGCCCGAGGGACGGGGTGCGCTCGATGAGATCGGCGGCCTCGTCGATCAGCACCAGGTCCGCCGGGGACCACTTCGCGGACTTCACACCGCGCCCCGGCTTCGCCCACAGGACGGTCTTCTGCTCGTCGGCGTCGAGGACGCCCTCCGCGTGCTCGGCCAGGAAGTCGGCGTCGGAGAGCAGCCGCAGCACCAGCTTGGCCGGGTCGACCGGCGGCCAGACCGCCTTGACCGCCGCCTTGACGGCCGCGTTGCGCGCGACCGCGTCCTGGACCCGGTCGTCGGGCGCCTCGCCCGCCTGCTCCATCCGGACGAGCACGGCGTGCGCGATGCGCTGCGGAAGCGCCTCGCGGGCGGCGCCGTAGCGGATGTCGCGGGTGAGCAACTCCTCGACCATCTCCTCCAGTTCATACGCGGGCACCCGCCAGCGGCGTGAACCGCGCACCACCACACAGGGTTCGGTGGGGGCGGTGACATACGAGCGCAGGGCGCGGCGCAGCACCTCGGCCAGCCGTGCGTCGCCCTTGATGCGCGCCGCGTCGGCGGAGTCGGTGCCCCGCGCCTCCGCGCCCAGGGCCGGGCGGGTCACCAGGTCCTCGACGGTCGCCTGGGCCACCTGCAACTCGCCGAGGGCGGGCAGGACCTGCTCGATGTAGTGGAGGAAGGAGCGGTTCGGGCCGATGACGAGGGTGCCGGAGCGGGCCAGCCGCTCGCGGTGCGCGTACAGCAGATACGCCACCCGGTGCAGCCCCACGGCCGTCTTACCGGTGCCCGGCGCCCCCTGGACGCAGATGGTGCCGCCGATCCCCTGGCGGACGATCTCGTCCTGCTCCGGCTGGATCGTCGCGACGATGTCCCGCATCGGGCCGACGCGCGGGCGCTCGATCTCGGACTGGAGCAGCTTGCTGGTCTGCTCCGCCTCGGAGGGGTCGGAGAGCCGTTCGTCCTCGTACGCCGTCAACTCGCCGCCCGTGTAGCCGAAGCGGCGGCGCAGCGCGATGTCCATCGGCGCCGTCTTGGACGCCTGGTAGAAGGGCTGGGAGACGGGGGCACGCCAGTCGATGACCATGGGGTCGCCGTCCGCGTCGTGCACATGGCGGCGGCCGATATAGAAGCGCTCGCCCTCCGCGCCCTCCGCCGCCTCCGCGCCCGGTGCGTGCAGATAGTCGAGTCGGCCGAAGAAGAGCGGGGTGTCGGCGAGGTCGGCGAGGGCCTTGATGCGCTCGCTGACCTGGTGGTGCAGCGCTGCGGCGTTGACCCAGTTCGCGGCGACGTCCCGGAGGTCGAGGGCCTCGACGTCGGCGCGCATGGCGCGCAGCGCGGCGCGGGAGTCGGTCAGATGGGCGCGCTCCCGCGCGAGGGGGTCTGCCGCCTGGGGGCCGGAAGAGGGTCTGCGTGGGGGTCTGAGAGGGGATCTGCGTGGTCAGGGGCGTGCGAGGGCACGGCGTAGCCTCCGGCGAGCGAGTACACAACGAGTGCACAGAGTGAGTACACAAAGCGGGTGCGCGGTACGGATGCGCGGTCAGAGATGCCGACCGGTTTCCGTCCGGACGGCGGCTCTCCCGTTCGGAACGCGGGAGGCGGCAAGACCGGCGATTGTAGCCAGGGCATGTCCGGGAGGCGAATGAATTATGGCGGGCCCGGGGGAGGGGGCCCGGGCGGGCTCGCGGGCGGGCCTCGTGTGGGCCCGTCCGGTCTCAGGCGAGCCGCAGGGCGCGGAAGGTCACGCGCTGGTTGAACCACAGCAGCGTCACCGTCGTCGCGCCCATCAGGACCGCGACGGTCAGATGCCCGGCGACCGAGGTGACCGGGGCGCCGAGGGCGGCGAGGACGAGATGGAGGCCGACGCGGAGCGCGAGCAGCCCGATGGCGATCTTCCGGGTGTGGGCGTTCTTGAGCATCGCGCGCATCAGCTTCACCCGGCGGCGCAGCACGGTCGCCCCGACGACGACGTTCACCAAGGCGATCGCGATGAGCACCATCCAGGCGTCGTCCCACGCCTTGGTCAGGTCGTACGCGGCACCCATGACGCCCTCGAAGCCGAAGAACCACAGCGGCAGCGGCTTGATGTCGCTCAGGTCGATGTCGGTGGTCGCGGTCTTGCGTTTGCGGATGCTGATGCCCATGTCCCCGCCCCTTCGGTGTCGTGGTGCCGTGTCCTGCTGACACTCACGATCCTTCCGGGCGGGGGATGTCCCGGGCAGAGTCGGCGATCACGGGTCACCCATGACACATGTCATGGCCATGGGGGCATGCCCAACGGCCGGGTGACTCGTGGTGGGCCGAACGTCAGACGTCCTCGTCCGCGAGCAGCTCGCTCGCGTCCACGATCCGGTACGCGTACCCCTGCTCGGCCAGGAACCGCTGCCGGTGCGCCGCGAAGTCCTGGTCGATCGTGTCGCGGGCGACCACCGAGTAGAAGACCGCCGGGTGGCCGTCGGCCTTCGGGCGCAGCACCCGGCCGAGCCGCTGGGCCTCCTCCTGGCGGGAGCCGAAGGTGCCGGAGACCTGGATGGCGACCGTGGCCTCGGGGAGGTCGATGGAGAAGTTGGCGACCTTCGAGACGACGAGCACCGACAGCTCGCCCTCCCGGAAGGCGTCGAAGAGCTTCTCCCGCTGGGCGTTGGTGGTCTCGCCCTTGATGACGGGCGCGTCCAGGTGCTCGCCCAGCTCGTCGAGCTGGTCGATGTACTGGCCGATGACCAGGGTCTGCTGCCCCTTGTGCCGGGCGACCAGCGCCTCGGTGACCTTCCGCTTGGAGTCGGTGGTGGCGCAGTAGCGGTACTTCTCGTCGGTCTCGGCGGTCGCGTACGTCAGCCGCTCGGCCTCGGTCAGGTTGACCCGGACCTCGACACAGTCGGCGGGCGCGATATAGCCCTGCGCCTCGATCTCCTTCCAGGGCGCGTCGAAGCGCTTTGGCCCGATGAGCGAGAAGACATCGGACTCCCGGCCGTCCTCCCGGACGAGCGTCGCGGTGAGCCCGAGCCGCCGCCGGGCCTGCAGATCGGCGGTGAACTTGAAGACGGGCGCCGGCAGCAGATGCACCTCGTCGTAGACGATCAGGCCCCAGTCGCGGGAGTCGAACAGCTCCAGATGCGGGTAAACGCCCTTCCGCTTGGTGGTGAGCACCTGGTACGTGGCGATGGTGATCGGGCGGATCTCCTTCCGCGTACCGCTGTACTCACCGATCTCCTCCTCGGTGAGCGAGGTGCGGCGCACCAGCTCGTGCTTCCACTGCCGGGCGGAGACGGTGTTGGTGACCAGGATCAGCGTGGTCGACTTGGCGGTGGCCATCGCACCCGCCCCGACCAGTGTCTTTCCGGCGCCACAGGGCAGTACGACGACACCGGAGCCGCCGTGCCAGAAGCCCTCCACGGCCTGTGTCTGATACGGCCGCAGCGCCCAGCCGTCCTCGTGCAGCTCGATGGGGTGGGCCTCGCCGTCCACATACCCGGCCAGGTCCTCGGCGGGCCAGCCCAGCTTCAGCAGCGTCTGCTTGATCTGTCCGCGCTCGGAGGGGTGGACGACGACGGTCTCCGGGTCGATCCGGGCGCCGACCAGCGGCTGGATCTTCTTCGACCGCAGGATCTCCTCGAGGATCGGGCGGTCGCTGGTCTCCAGGACCAGACCGTGGGTGGGGTGCTTGAGCAGCCGCAGCCGCCCGTAGCGGGCCATGGTCTCCGCGACGTCGACGAGGAGGGCGTGCGGGACGGGGTAGCGGGAGTACGCGACGAGGGCGTCGACCACCTGCTCGGCGTCGTGCCCGGCGGCGCGGGCGTTCCACAGCCCCAGCGGCGTCACCCGGTAGGTGTGGATGTGCTCGGGCGCCCGCTCCAGCTCGGCGAAGGGCGCGATGGCGCGGCGGCAGGCGCCGGCCTGCTCGTGGTCCACCTCGAGCAGGAGCGTCTTGTCGCTTTGGACGATGAGGGGTCCATTCACGCGCCTGGGTCCTTTCATGCTGCCGGCCAAAGAACCAGTGTCCCCCATCGAGAAGGCGTGGCGGAGAGCCGCAGGGATACAACGGGCGGCTACGGGCAAGCGGCGAAGACGGATACGGACCGACGGAACCGCGACGACAGCGCCGCGACAACAGAGCCATGGGCGGGAGGGAGTCCCTGTGATCAGCATCGCTGGATGGGAGATCCGGCGGACGGCGGACAAGAGGACGACGGTAAAGCGGACGGCGGAGAAGCGGTCGGGGGAGAAGAAGCCGGGGAGAAGAAGCCGGGAGAGAAGAAGCCGCGGGCGGGCTCCCGGACGACGGGCGGCCAGAAGACGGCGAGCGGCGAGAAGCGGGCGAGCGGCCAGAAGAAGGGGCCGCGGGCGGGTGGGGCTCTGACGAAGGGGTCCCGGACGACAAAGCCGCAGTCCACAAAGCCGCAGTCCACAAAGCCGCAGTCCACAAAGCCGCAGTCCACAAAGCCGCAGTCCACAAAGCCGCAGTCCACAAAGCCGCAGTCCACGAAGCCGCAGACCGCGAAGGCCCGGGCCGCGAAGGCTTCGTCGACGAAGGCGCACACCGCGAAGCCCGCCAAGCCCACGGAGCCCGAGGGCACGCAGGAGACGGCGCTGCTGCAGCGCAAGTCGTTCGGCGCGCGCGCCGCACGCTTGCTGGTGCTCCTCGTGGCGTTCGTCTGCATGGTCGGCTTCGCGGCGGCGCTCGCCAAGGCCACGCTCGTGCCCCAGCCCGGCTCCGTCGACCTCGTCCACACCAATCTGCATCCGGGGCGGTCGCTGCGCGCGTACGTCGACCAGCCCGCCTTCCGGGACACGGTGAAGCAGATCGGCGGCAATGTGCTGCTCGGCGCCCCCTTCGGGGTGCTGCTGCCGATGCTGCTGCCCAAGGCGCGGGGCGCGGTGCGGGTGGTCGTCGTGACGGCCTTGGTGATGGTGGCCGTCGAGACCGTTCAGGGGCTCATCGTCGAGGGCCGGGCCTTCGACATCGACGACGTCATCCTCAACACCACGGGTGCGCTGCTCGGCTACGTCGTGGTCGGCCGCTGGCTCGGCCACGCCCTGCACCCCCGGCGCCGCCACTGGTGGCACCGGTGGACCCGACAGGGGACCGAGGTACCGCCCACGGCGTGAGCTGTCCCTACGTGCCGTGGCCCCGGCCCGTCCATTCCCGCACCAGGGGCTCCGCCCCTGGACCCCGGACGCCCTTCGGGCGTGTCCTCAAGCGCCGGACGGGCTGAAATCAGCCCCTACGTCGCGTCCTCGGCCAGTTCGGCGGCGCCCGTGATGCGGTGCAGAGGGTACGTACGGACCTCGTCCGCCGTGTGGTCGTACGCCGTGACGAAGCCGCCCTCGACCCGGACTGGGGCGATCACGCGCTGGCTGGCCGCGCCGTTGGCGTTGACATAGCCGATCCAGACGTTGGAGCCGGTCAGGGCCGCGGCCTGCATGGTGGCGAGGGTGTCGGCGGAGGTGGTGCGGGGCAGCCGGTCGCCGGTGGCGATGGACCCGGACCCGGCTCCGGCCCCGGACCCGGGCCCGGGCTGTGAGCCGGAAGCGGCCTCCGGCCTTGCCTCGGCCGCGGCCGCCGGTTTGTGGGGCGCGGTCGCGGCGAGGTCCCCGGCGCGGATGGCGCGCACCGCGGCGCCCAGCAGGGTGGCGTCGGCCACCGGCGGGCCCTCCGGGACCGGGACGGGCGGCGTACGGGGCGGGGTGCGCTGGGCTTCGGGGCGGCTGACCAGCACATCGCCCTCGGCGGACTCGGCAGCCGGGGCGTACCCCATCGCCCGTAGCCCCTCCAGCAGCGTGTCCGGCGGTGCCTGGGCGGCCAGGACGGTGGGGGCGAGGCGGCGCAGCCGCAGCCCCGCCGAGCGGCGGTCGGCCAGGATCTCGGCGAGCAGCGCGTCGTCGTCGCAGCGCAGATACGCGGAGGCGGCGCCGATACGCAGCCGGCCGTGCTTACGGGCCACATCGTTGACGAGGTAGGTGAGCGGCTGGGGCACCGGGGTGCGGGAGTGCGCGGCGAGGAAGGTGTGCACATCGTCGGCGGTCCGCCCGGCGTCCAGTGCACGGCGTACGGACTCGGGCGTGAAGCGGTACACGGTCGCGCCGCCCTTGGACTCGACGTCGGCGAGGATGCCCAGCGTCTCGGCGAGCGGCCGTTCCAGGGGGCCGGGCGCGACGGCGGTCAGGTCGGCTTGGAGCAGGACGTGGTCGAGGGGTTCGGGCAGCAGCGGCGCGAGCAGCCGCGCGGCGTGCGCGGACGCGGTGTCGATCCTGGCGGCCGGCGGCTCGTCCGGGTGGGGTTCCAGCAGGGCGCGGCCGTGGGAGGAGAGTGCGCCCCGGCCGGTGATCCCGAGCATTTCGGCCTCGGCCACGGCCCAGCGAGCCAGCCGCGAGCGCAGGTCCTCCCTGCTGGGGGAGGCGGCGCTGGGGGCGTCCCAGGTGGGCGAGGTGGCACCAGGGGCGACACCGGCGGCAGCCGCGGCGGGGGCCCCGCGGTGGCTGGTCGGCCGCTCCCACCGCAGCCGATTCAGCAGGACGTCGGGGACGGCCGCGGCACCGGGCGGGAGGGTGGCCAGGAGTTCGAGGACCCGGCGGCGGACCTCGGGGGCCGGGGAGCGGTCCAGGTCCGGGCCGAGCGCGGCGAGGGTGCGGCCCCGGTTGTCCCGGCCGCCGACCAGCCCCGCCGTACGGGTCGCGGGCAGCCAGGCGGCGGCGAGCCGCGCCCAGCGCTCCTCGGCGGGCAGCCGCAGCCAGTCGTCGTAGGCGGGGGTGGGGGCGTAGCGCTCGTCGGTCTCGCCGTCGGAGGCCACCAGCCCGGCCGCGTAGGCCAGCTCGATCCAGAAGGCGGCCACCGGCTCGGACACGTCGAGCGCCACGGCGGCCCGCTTGAGGTCGCGGACGCTCAGCCCGCCCGCGCGCAACACGGGCGGTCCGGCGTTCTCCCACTGCCCCAGCAGCTCCTCGACGGTGGCCAGGGCGGTGAAGGTCTGACCCGCGGCGGTGTTATCCACAACCTGTGGATTGTGTTCGGCGGTGGGCGAGAGCGGCGGGGCCAGCGGCTCGGGGGTGCGGTGTGCCCGGCCGTGGCGCAGATGCAGGGCGACCTCGCGGGGCAGCACGACGTTGCGCGGCCCGGACGGGAGCAGCAGTCCGCGGTCCAGCAGCCAGCCGACGGGCGGAGTGGGCGAGGCGACGGACACCTCTCCGTACGGAGGTCCCCAGGTCAGCTTGGCCAGCACGGTCGCCGCGCCCGTCGGCGCCCCGCCCAGCAGCGCCGCCATCCGGGCGCGGTCCTGGAACAGCTCGGCCAGGGCCGCCACCGCCGTGACCGGGTCGTGGGTGGGCGGCAGCCCGGCGCTCGCCAGCAACTCCTGCAGTCGGCCCGGCGACATCCCGGACGTGGCCTCCTGGACGGTCGGGCCGAGACCGGTCGGAGAGGGCGAGGTGGGGGAGGGCGCGAGCAGTTCGCGGGCGGTGCGGACGAGGCGGAGCCGGTCGTCACCGCCCCAGACCAGGGCCTGGTCGCGCAGGGTGGCCACGGCACGCGGCAGCTCGGCCGCGATCGCCGCACGTTCCTCGGCGCCCAGGGCGGCGGTGCCGGATGCGGGGCCGGCGGGTGCGGCGGGGCCGAGGGGTGAGGCGGGCGAGGCGTTCCCGGGGCCCTGAAGAGGAGCCCCAGCACCTTCGGCTTCCTCCGCACCCCGGGCGTCTCCCTCGCCCCCAGCCTCCTCCGTGCCCTCATCGCCCGTCAGCAGATCCCGCAGGGCTTCGTACGGGCACGGGTCGGGCGCGACCGCCAGCGCCTCGGCGGTCTGCAGCGCGAACCGGTCGAGCCGCTCCACGGCCCGTACCACCGAGGCCCGGGTGCCGGCCCGGGTGGCGAGCTGGGTGAGGTCGTTCGGGACCGGGGAGAGCAGATCGGGGCGGGCGCGCAGCAGGGCGGCGAGGGCGTCGTCGGGCCGGGTCCGCAGCTCCTCGGCGAGTGTGCGCGGCACCGCGCGGCCGCGGTTGCCGTGGCCGCCGTCCCATGGGCCGGTGTCCCGTGGGCCGCCGTCCCCGTGGCCGGTGTCCCCACGGCCGGTGTCTGCGGGCAACTCATGCCTCCCGGTTGCGCGAGCTGGTCTCTTCGGGCATTTCAGCCTTCCCGATTCCATGAACTGCTCATTCGATCCACAGTACCCGCGGGGTGCGGGACGCAGGGGATGCGGCGGGACTCCGCTTCCGCGCGGTACGGTCGGAGCCGACTGATACGCCGACCGTGCGCATTCTCAGGGGTCTTGGTGGGGATCGAGAGCGAAAAGCTCGTCTACGACTATCTGAGCCGGGTCGGTGACCTGGCTCAGCAGCAGGGTCTGTCGTCCGGTGAACGCATGCGACTGGTCTCCGGGCTGCGTGCCGATATCGACCATCGCCGGACCACCGGAGGGGCGGACAGCCCGGCCGGGGTGAAGCGGATCCTGTCCAAGCTGGGTTCACCGGCCGACGTGGTGGCCGCCGCGGGCGGCCGGCCCCCGACCCGGGCTCGGGAACGGGCGCTGAGCCGGGCGCGGCGGGTGGTGGCGCGGTCGGCGGTGCGAGCAGTGGCGCGGGCGGCGGTGCGGCGTCGCGGGGAGCCGCCGGGGCGGCGCGGGCGGCCCGCGACAAGCTGGCCGGGCTCGCCAAGAGCAGCGGTCTCACCGGTAAGGTCCCCACCCCGCGCGAGGAGGACGCCCCGGGGGTGCCCGGCGCCGGCCGGAACGGCGGCGCCCCGGGCGACGGTTCCCCCTCCCTGATCAAGCCGAGGCCCGCCACCCCCGCCACACCCCCGTCCAACGCCGCCTCGCCGCCGCATCTCGCGGGCGAGGACGAACTGAGCCCGCGCGAGTCCAACATGGACTGGTGGCATGTGGAGGCGGGTCCGTTCGCCCAGTCCGAGCGGCGTGACGCGCAGTACGGCTCGGTCGAGGGGTTCACCGGCGGAATCGAGATCCCCGAACTGCTCGGCAAGGGCAAGACGGCCGAGCAGGAACGCCAGGAGCGGCGGGAGGCCGAGGAGAAGGCGGCGGCGGAGGAGGAGGCCGCCGCCGAGGCCCGGGCCGCCGAGGAGGCGGAGGCCAAGGCTGCGGCCGGGGGCAAGCAGCGCGGTGCGCTGCGCCGGGTGCTCCTCGGGCCCGGTAAGGCGGCCGATCAGCCCACGGGCGGGGGCGGCGGCGTCGCCACATGGCTGGCCGGTCTCGGCCCGGTGCTGCTGGTGGCGGTCGGACTCCTCGTGGCGGGCGCCGTCATGGGCAACATCATCCCGATCGCCTTCGGCTGGGTGATCGCGTATTACGGCACCTACCGCCACTCCCCGGCCGGGGCGAAGTGGGCCTCGCTGGGCATACCCGGTCTGGTCGCGGCCGGGGCCGGGGTCTGGCTGTGGGGCCGGGCCGCCCGCAAATGGGGCCAGCCGATCCCCGAGGACGGGTGGAAGGACGCGCTGACCGGCACCTGGCCGTTCGTCGTCCGGGGTGCGGCCATCGCCTCGGTGCTCTTCCTGCTGTGGCGCGCGAGGCGACGCAAGGGCTGAGGCCGACAAGGGCTGAGGCCGACAAGGGCTGAGGCTGACAAGGGCTGAGGCCGACAAGGGCTGACTCCGGGGGCGGGGCACCCGGCCCTCCGCTCAGTCCTGCTCGGCCTGCGCCGCTCTGTCCCGCTCGGCCTGCCAAGGCGTGCCCGGGACGACGAGGGGGCTGCCGGTGACCGGGTCGGGGACGACCACCGAGGCCAGGCCGAAGACCTCGTGCACCAGGTCCGCCGTGACGATGTCCCCCGGGCGGCCGCGGGCCACGATCCGGCCCGCCTTCATCGCGATCAGCTGATCGGCGTAGCGAGCGGCCTGGTTGAGGTCGTGCAGGACGGCGACGACCGTACGGCCGCGTTCGTGGTTGAGCTGGCGCACCAGGTCCAGCACCTCCACCTGGTGGGAGATGTCCAGATACGTCGTCGGCTCGTCCAGCAGCAGCAGATCGGTCTCCTGCGCGAGCGCCATCGCGATCCATACGCGCTGGCGCTGCCCGCCGGACAGCTCGTCCACCGGGCGGTCGGCGAGCGCCGTCACGTCCGTACGCTCCATGGCGTCCGTGACGGCTCGTTCGTCCTCCTCCGACCACTGCTGCCACCAGTGCTGATGCGGTTGGCGGCCGCGGGAGACGAGATCGGCGACGGTGATCGCCTCGGGGGCGACCGGGGTCTGCGGGAGCAGCCCCACGGCCCGGGCGATCTTCTTGGTGGGGATACGGGCGAGATCCGTGCCGTCGAGGAGTACCGCGCCGCCACGCGGCCGCAGCAGCCGCCCGAGGGCGCGCAGCAGGGTGGACTTGCCGCAGGCGTTGGGGCCGACGATGACCGTGACCTCGCCGTCGGGTATCGCCAGGTCCAGCCCGTCCACGACGGTCCGGTCCTCGTAGGCGAGGGTCAGCTCACGCGCGGTGAGCCGGTTCGGGGCAGCGGGTGCCACCAGATCCGGTCCCGTCGTACCCGTTGTGGACGCCGAAGCGGTCATGCGGCGGTGCCTCCCTTACGGCCGCGGCCCCCGGAAGACAGCAGCAGGTGGATCAGATACGGGGCGCCGACCGCGGCGGTCAGCACGCCCACCGGCAGTTCGGTCGGCGCGAACAGCTTGCGGGCCAGCAGATCGGCGGTGACGACGATGAACGCTCCGGCCAGGGCCGAGCACAGCAGCGGGATCTGGGCGGTCCTGGTCATCCGGCGGGCGATCTGCGGGGCGAGCAGCGCCACGAAGTCCACCGGGCCGGCCGCGCCCGTCGCCATCGACGCGAGCACGACGCCGAGGGAGACCAGGCCCAGCCGTACCCGCCCGAGCCGTACGCCCAGCGCGGTCGCCGTGTCGTCGTCCAGGGACACCGTGCGCTGCGCCCGCGCCGCCCACAGCACACCGGGCAGCAGCACCAGCAGCGCCCAGCCGAGCGGACCGGCCTCGTCCCAGCCGCGCCCGTTGAGCGAACCGGTCATCCACACCTTCGCCTGCTGGGCCACCAGATAGTCGCCCTTGGTCAGGAAGAGCTGGGTGATCGAGCGCAGCGCGACGGCGAAACCGATGCCGATGAGCACGAAGCGGGTCGCCTGCAGCCCGCCGCGCCAGGCGAAGACGTACACCAGCGCGGCGGCGGCGAGACCGCCCGCGACGGAGAGATAGGGCAGGACGGCGAAGGAGGTCACCCCGTAGGTCATCGCGCCCACGGTCACCGCGCTCGCGCCCTGGCTGACACCGATGATGTCCGGGCTCGCGAGGGGGTTGCGGGCCACCGTCTGGATCAGCGCGCCCGCGACGCCGAAGGCCGCGCCGACCATCAGACCGAGCGTCATCCGGGGGAGCCGCAGCGTGCCGACCACGAGATCGTTCGGCGTGGCCTGCCCGAGGCCCCACTGGGTGTGCAGGACGGCCTTCACGGCGTCGGCGGGGGCGATGAAGCTCTCGCCGACGCACAGATACGCCACACAGACGGCGACGGTGGCCAGGGCCAGCCCGAGCGCGACGAGGGCCGAGCGGCGATGCAGCAGGAACGATCCGCCACGGAGGTCACGCGCGTCATGGCAGCTTCGTCCGCCGCCCTTGATGCGGATGAGGCCGTACCCGGCGGGGCGGACCGCCGCCCGGACCTCCGCCCGGGCCCCCGGACGGTCGGTGCGGCTGTCAGCGCGGCTGTCGGTGGCGGTCATGCGGCCACCGTCTTCCGGCGGACCAGCGTGACCAGGAAGGGCACCCCGATCAGTGCGGTCATCACGCCCGCCGGGACCTCGCTCGGCGGGAAGAGGATCCGGCCCACCACATCCGAGACCAGCAGCATCACCGGGCCGATCAGGGCGGCCATCGGAAGGACCCAGCGGTGGTCGGTGCCGACGATCGCGCGGGCGATATGGGGGACCGCGAGGCCGACGAAGGCGAGCGGCCCCGCGGCGGCGACGCCGACCCCGGTGAGGATCGTGGCGCCGAGGGCCGCGACGACCCGTACGACCGCCACGTTCTGGCCGAGCCCCTTCGCGACGTCCTCGCCGAGCGCCAGCGCGTCCAGACCGCGTGCCACCGCGATCACCAGCACGGTGCCGACCAGCAGGAACGGCCAGACCTGGCCGACGATCTCGGTGTCCCGCCCGGCGAGCGAGCCGATCTGCCAGAAGCGGAACTCATCCAGAGCCGCCGCCTTCGTCGTCAGTACGCCCGTCGTCACGGACACCAGCAGTGCGTTGATCGCGGCGCCGGAGAGGGCGAGTTTGACCGGGGTCGCGCCGCCCCGCCCGCTGCTGGCGATGGCGTAGACGGCGACCGACGCCAGCCCCGCGCCCGCGAAGGCGAACCAGACATAGCCGCCCAGCGTGTGCACCCCGGCGAAGGCGATCGCGAGCACCACGCCCACCGAGGCCCCCTGGCTGACGCCGAGGATGCCCGGGTCGGCGATCGGGTTGCGGGTGACGCCCTGCATCACGGTGCCCGCCATGGCGAGCGCCGCGCCGACCATCAGCCCGATGACGGTGCGCGGCAGCCGCAGGGACCGCACGATGTCGGCGGCGTCGCTCGAACCGCCGTGCAGCAGCGCGTCCAGCACCGCGCTCGGCGCGATCTGGCGGCTGCCCACGGCGAGGCTCAGCAGGATGGCGAGCAGCAGGGCGACGACGGCGGTGGCCGTCCAGCCGAGGCGGCGGCGGACCAGGGAGGCTCTGGGAGGGCGGCTGCTGGTCCGGTCGGCGGTCATCGCTTCCGTTCGTTCTTCTCGCTCGTCGGCTACGAAGTTAGGCGAGGCTAAGTGTATGGGGTGGGTCGAGGCACAATGGCGGGCATGTCTTCGTACTCCGCTCCGTCCCCCGTCCCCACCACCGACCCGGGCCTCGCCGCGGAGGCCGGCTCACACACGGTGACCGTCGGCTTCGACCTCGACATGACCCTCATCGACTCCCGGCCGGGCATCAAGGCGGCGTACGAGGCGCTCTCGGCGCGGACCGGCACCTACATCGACTCCGACCTCGCCATCACCCGGCTCGGCCCGCCGCTGGAGCAGGAGCTGGTGCACTGGTTCCCCGACGAGCGGGTCGAGGAGATGGGCGAGCTCTACCGCGAGTTCTACCCGGAGTACGCCATCGGGCCCACCCCGGCCATGGCCGGGGCCCGTGAGGCGATCGAGGCCGTGCGGCGGGCCGGGGGCCGGGCCATCGTCGTCACCGCGAAGCACGAGCCCAACGCCAAGCTGCACCTGAGTCACCTGGGCATCGAGGCCGACGCGGTCATCGGCTGGCTGTGGGCCGAGGCCAAGGCGGAGGCGCTGCGGGAGTACGGGGCAACGGTGTATGTGGGGGACCACACGGGTGACGTACGGGGCGCCCGTACGGCCGGTGCGCTGTCCGTGGCGGTCGCGACCGGGCCCTGCCCGGCGGATGAGCTGCTGGCGGCCGGCGCCGATGTCGTCCTGGACGACCTGACGGCGTTCCCGGCCTGGCTGGCGGGGCACATAGGCGCTCAGGCGTAGGCGGTCGCGCCTAGGCGGTCGCGTCTAGGCGGTCACCCAGCAGGTAGGCGGTCACTCAGCGGGCTGATCGGCTCGCTGAGGCGGATCCCGGGGTGAAGCAGACCCGGGGCTGATTCACCCGTTCGGCGGTACGGCCGTCCGTGGCGTCCGGGTGGCCGCGGCCTGCCGCCGCTGTGCCGCGATGGAGCGCAGCAGCCCGGCGCCGGCGAGGGCGAAGCCGACACCCATCAGCATGCACATGAAGTACGCGACCGAGGGCAGCGGATCCGCGCCGAGGAAGAGCGGTGCGACGGTGACGAGCGTGGCCACCGCCCCGATGGCGAAGACAATGACGCCGGACCGGATGAGCCGGTCGCCGGGAAGGGGTGCTTCCCGGGGGAGCGGGGGGAGCCACCACGGTGCGGGGTTTCATTACTCACCGCACCAGGGTAGATCCGTGCCAGAGCGCGTATAGGAACCACCCGGGTACGTCTTGTCACCAGGCTCGGGACCATTAGCCTTGGTGGTGGCGGGTCTTACGACCCGCTGTAGTGCTATCGAGAGCTGTTTTTCCGTGTTTTCCGACGAGCGACGAGGACGAGACAGACGTGCCTACCGGCAAGGTCAAGTGGTTCAACAGTGAGAAGGGCTTTGGCTTTCTCTCCCGCGATGACGGTGGCGACGTCTTCGTTCACTCGTCGGTGCTTCCGGAAGGCGTCGACGCACTAAAGCCGGGGCAGCGCGTGGAATTCGGCGTGGTGGCCGGAAACCGCGGGGACCAGGCATTGTCCGTCACCGTTCTCGACCCGACCCCTTCCGTGGCGGCCGCCCAGCGGCGCAAGCCGGATGAGCTGGCGTCGATCGTCCAGGATCTGACCACCCTGCTGGAAAACGTGACGCAGCAGCTGGAGCGCGGCCGCTACCCGGACAAGGCACACGGCCACAAGATCGCGGGCATGCTGCGAGCGGTGGCCGACCAGCTCGACGTATGACCTGATCGCCGACCTGATCGGCCGATCTGATCGGCCCCGCACATACGACACACCGTCAGGCGGAATCCCGCAGCCGAATTCCATGGGAGCGCCGGAATCCGCCGGAACGTCAGACCGCGTCCAGCGCACCGGGGCCGAGGGGCGGCACCAGCCCCTCGGCCGCCGCGCGGGTCAGCAGCCCGCGCACCGCGGCGTAGCCGTTCTCGCCCAGGTCGGCGGTGAACTCGTTCACGTACAGCCCGATGTGCTGATCGGCGACGGCCGGGTCCATCTCCTGGGCGTGCTCCAGGACATAGGTCCGTGACGCCTCCGGGTCGTCCCAGGCCATCCGCACCGACGTCCGGGCGGCGTCGGCGAGTTCCCGCAGCCGCTCGTCGCCCAGTGAGCGTTTGGCGATGATCGCGCCGAGCGGGATCGGCAGGCCGGTGGTCTGCTCCCAGTGCTCGCCCATGTCAGCCAGGCAGTGCAGCCCGTAATTCTGATAGGTGAACCGGGCTTCGTGGATGACGAGCCCGGCGTCGACCTCGCCGTCCCGCACCGCGGGCATGATCTCGTGGAAGGGCAGCACCTTGATCTCGCCGACCCCGCCCGGCACCTCGGCGGCGGCCCACAGCCGGAAGAGCAGATACGCGGTCGAACGCTCGCTCGGAACCGCGACCGTCTTCCCGGCCAGGTCCTTGCCGGTGAACTGCTGCCCCTCGCCGGGCTGCCGGGTGAGCACCAGCGGACCGCAGCCGCGCCCGAGCGCGCCGCCGCAGGGCAGCAGCGCGTAGTCGTCCAGCACCCACGGCAGTACGGCGTAGGACACCTTCAGCACATCGAACTCACCGCGCTCCGCCATCCCGTTGGTGATGTCGATGTCGGCGAAGGTGACATCGAGCGCGGGCGCGCCGGGGACGCGGCCGTGGGCCCAGGCGTGGAAGACGAAGGTGTCGTTGGGGCACGGGGAGTAGGCGATCTTCAGGGGCTCAGTCACTGCCGGGTTCCTTCCGGGTCCAAGGTCCAGGTGCCGAGGAGGGGGGCGATGGTTCCGAAGGTGCTGGTGAGCGCCTCGAGCGCCTCCCCGATCCGCCAGGCGGCGCGGTCGCGCGGCCCGACGGCGTTGGAGATCGCCCGTACCTCCAGGGCGGGTACGGACTGGGCCGCGGCGGCCTCCGCCACGCCGAAGCCCTCCATGGCCTCGGCGGCGGCGTGGGGATGGCGGCGCAGCAGCTCGGCGGCCCGTTCGGCGCTCCCGGTCACGGTCGACACGGTGAGCACGGTGCCGCGCACGGCGTCCGTCGCCTCGGCGACGGCGGCGACGAGCGGGGCGGGCGGGAGGTGTTCGACGGTTCCGAAGCCCAGGTCGGTGACGGCGGTGAAGCCGTCGGGGGTCTCGGCGCCCAGGTCGGCGGCGACGATCGCGTCGGCGACGACGATGGAGCCGAGGCGTGCGGGGGCGGACTGCGCGGGGGCAGGCTGCTCGGCGGTGGGGCGTGCGGTCGCGCTGGGGCGTGCGGTGGTGAAGCCGCCGCCGATACCGGCCGATACGGCGAGGTCGTAGGGGGTACGGGCGACCGCGGCCGCGGTCAGGGCGGCGGCGGTTCCGGCCGCCGCGGCCGCCGGGCCGACCCCTGCCGCCAGGACGTCCACGGTGAGCGGCGGCCCGGCGGGCGGCGCCGGGCTCAGCCGGTGGATCATCCCGCCGGGGACGGGGAGTTCGGCCACCTCGGGGGCCGTGGCACCGATGCCCCGCACCACGGCGTCCCGCTCGGCGGGCACGGCCGTGACGATCAGTACGCGCATGGACGGTTCCCCCTTGTCACGGCGTGGCTGGTGCTTCTGGTGCGTCGGGCTCTCTCGACGTGCCCAGTCTTCCCCGTGCGGCCAGGCCCCGTCAGGCCGGCGCTTCGTCCTGCGGAGTCCCGTACCTCGGGAATCCTGTCAGGAGTCCCGTTTCAGCGTGAAGCGCCAGATGCCCTTGACGCCCCGGCTGCTCTTGCCGAGCTCGGCGATCGTGATCGTGACCTTCTTCTCGAGCGTGGTCTGGCCCGTCTGCGGGTTCTGCTGGGCGAAGAGGGTGTCGCTGTCGAAGCTGCGGTACGTCTCCTTGCTCGCCTCGGCCATGACCGGGTTGTTGGCGATCAGGCCCCAGCTCGACTTGGCGATCTCGGGGTCCACCCCGATCCGCACCTTGTCCCCGGGGGTCACCTTGATCGTCTCTTCGGGCTTCGCCGACAGGCACGCCTTGAACTTCGCCGAGCTCAGGTCCTTCCCGTCGCCGTAGCAGCCGTCGCTCGCCTCGGCCGTCACGGTCTGGGAACCGACCGTCACCGTTGCCAGCGGGGTCGGCTTGTCGCATGCGGAGAGGGCGACGAGCCCGAGGGACACGGCACAGGCGGCGGTGGCGGCGCGGCGGCCCTTGCCCCTGGAAAACAGCGCAGCGGTCATGCGGGCAGGCTATCGGGCCGCCCCGATCACTTCGCGCGCGGGTCAGGCGAGCCGCGGAGGCGGGCCGCCCGACCCTCGCGAGCCGCGGAGGCGGCTCGTGCCGGCCGCCGTGCAGGCGAATCAAGCCGGCCCCCGCCCACGTGCCTCAAGCCACCCGTGGATACGGCGCCCCCTGCCGGGAGGCGCTCAGCAGCCCACGGACGCTCAGCGCCACGCCCAGCGCGAGCACCGCCGCCGCGACCGCCATCCCCAGCACCCCGTGGAGCGGCAGCACGATGCCGATGGCGCCGCCGAGGACCCACGCCATCTGGAGCGTCGTCTCGGAGCGGGAGAACGCGGAGGTGCGGACCTCCTCCGGGACGTCGCGCTGGATCAGCGCGTCCAGCGACAGCTTGCCCAGCGCCTGGGAGATTCCGGCGGTGGCGGCCACGGCGGCGACCGTCACCGCGCCGTAGAAGGTCGCCGACACGATGATCACGGCCAGGGCCGAGCTCAGCACCACCGCGATGATCCGCTCCGGGCCGCGCGCCCGCAGCCAGGCGCCGATCGCGGTGCCCAGCGCGTTGCCGCCGCCCGCGCAGACGGCGGCCAGGCCGAGCGAGACCTCGGGGCCGAGCCCGCCCACGGGCTGGTCGCGGAGGAGGAAGGCGAGGAAGAGGGTGAGAAACCCGGACAGGGTCTTCAGCGCGGCGCACGCCTGAAGGGCATGCAGCACGGAGGGGCCGACCGTACGGAGGCCGAGCCGCCCGGAACCGCTCCTCCGGATGGAGCTCCAAAAGAGGGTCCAGAAGGCTGTCCTGGACCCGCCGACCCTGGCCTTGGGTTTACGCACCGTCACTGTCACCGGCAGATGCAGATGGCGCTGCCCCGAGGTCAGCTGCGCCCTGGCCTCACCCTTCGCGGAGTCCACCTTGTGCGGGAGGGTGAACGACAGGAATCCGCCCAGCAGGAAGATCACGGACGCCCCGTACAGCGGCCAGCTCGGACCGATCTGATGCAGCACGGCCCCCAGCGGGGCCGCCACGCCGGTCGCGAGCAGTCCGGCAAGCGTGACCCGTGAGTTGGCCTTGACCAGGGAGAAGTGGGGTGGCAGCAGCCGTGGCACGACGGCGGAACGGACGACTCCGTACGCTTTGGACGCCACCAGCACGCCCAGCGCCGCCGGATACAGCTCGAGGCCGCCGCCCGCCACCGCCCCCGCCATCGTCAGCGCGAGCACCGCGCGGGTCAGCATCGCGCCCGCCATGGCCGCGCGGCGCCCGTGCGGAAGGCGGTCCAGGAGCGGGCCGATGACGGGCGCGAGGAGCGCGAACGGCGCCATGGTGATGACCAGGTAGAGCGCGACCCGCCCGCGGGCCTCGTCGGTCGGGACCGAGAAGAAGATCGTGGAGGCGAGCGCGACGGTGATCATCATGTCGCCCGCGGAGTTCACCGCATGCAGCTCGATCAACTTGCCGAGTCCCGACTCCCCGGCCCCATGGGCGTGGGTGGCCCGGCGGATGCCCCGCCCGGCCGCGGTGAAGGGGAGACGGAGCGCGAAGGGCAGACGGAGCGCATGAACGACCCAGCGGCCCGACCGCTTGGTCGAACCGCCGCTGTACCACCGCGTGCCTGCCACCTGACCATGGTGCAGCCAACGCGGCCCCGGCGTCAGACCTTCGACGGCTTTCCGGATGGCGGCGCCGTCGGCGGGGATCGGCAACACCCCGCTGTCCAGCGGAAATGCGGTTTCCCCGGGGCGGGCGGGCAGGGGGTGGACGGTGCGGCGGCCGGGGACGGGCATGGGACGGGGGTAGGGGCTGCGCGGCCGGACAAGGTAGCGTGCGTAACCGCGCCACCGAGGGTCGTTCCTGGCCGTGTGCCGAGTAGCCATCCCGCAGAATGGGACGTACAAGGTGCGCCCGAAGGCCGGATGGGCGCGGACGTCGAGGCGGCCCCATGGTCCGCTCCGTCCGCGGTCCCGCGTTCCGGCCGTACGGCTGGCGCACCAGGTCAGACGGCTGCGACGGCGTGGAAGAGAGAATCGATCCTGTGAGTGCGATGCGAAGCCGTACCCCCGACCGCCTGTGCGCCGAGGCGGTCGAACTCGCCCGCGAGGCGGCCATGGAAGCCGCCTTTCCGGGGAAGGTCGGCGAGTATTTGGGCGCTGTCGCCGAGGGCGACCGCGTGGTCACGCATCTCTTCGAGAGCCCCGACCCGGGCTATCGCGGCTGGCGCTGGGCGGTCACCGTGACCCGCGCCTCCCGCGCGAAGGCCGTCACCCTGGACGAGACGGTACTGCTCCCCGGCCCCGACGCGCTGCTCGCGCCGGAGTGGGTGCCCTGGAGCGAGCGGCTGCGCCCCGGCGACATGGGGCCGGGCGATCTGCTCCCCACCGAGGCCGAGGACCTGCGCCTGGAGCCGGGCTACACGGGCGAGGACGTCCCGCCGCCCAACTCCGTGGTCTCGGAGGAGATGCAGCAGCTCGCGGCGGTGGAGGAGGCCGATGTGACGGCCGGCGCCCCCGTCGCCCAGACCGCCGTGCCCAAGACCGGCTCGATCGCGGCCATCGCCGAGGAGCTCGGCATGCGGCGCGCCCGGGTGCTGTCGCGCTACGGCCTCCACGTCGCGGCCGACCGCTGGGACGAGGCGTACGGCTCCCAGACCCCCATGGCCCAGGCGGCCCCCGGCACGTGCGCGACCTGCGGCTTCCTGATGCCCCTCGGCGGCTCGCTGGGACAGGCGTTCGGGGTGTGCGCGAATGAGTTCAGCCCGGCGGACGGCCGCGTCGTCTCCCTCTCCTACGGCTGTGGCGCCCACTCCGAGGCGGCCGTGATGCCCAAGCCCCCGCGCCCGTCCGCGCCCGTGGTCGACGAGACCGTCGTCGAACCGCTCCCGCTCCACCCGGACCGCGCGAGCGGCTCCGTCGAGGCGGACACCCCGCCGGAGGAACTGGGCCACAGCTGAGGCGGCCTGTGGGGGGCCACGGCTGAGGCGGCCTGCGGGGCCCTGGCGGGCGCGCCGTCGCCCAGGCGGCCTGCGGGGGGCCCTGGCGGGCGCGCCGTCGGCCATCGCTGAGACTTGCCTCAGGCCCGGCCAGGTGGTCCGCCCCGGTGGCGCACCGGTCGCTGGGGCGCCGCGCCGTCGCGGCGGCGCGCTGGTCGGCGCGATGGCGTCTGCGGACCCCGCTGCTTGCGGCCCCGTGGGGTGGCTGTGACGGCTGTTGTCCGGCCGCTGCTCTGGTCGGGGCAGGTGCCGCCGCGGCTGGTCGCTGCGTTGGCGGACAGCTGAGGCGGTCTGTGGGGGCCACGGCTGAGGCGGCCTGCGGGGCGCCCTGGTGGGCGCGCCGTCGGCCATCGCTGAGACTCGCCTCAGGCCCGGCCAGGTGGTCCGCCCCGGCGGTGCGCCGGTCGCTGGGGCGCCGCGCCGTCGCGGCGGCGCGCTGGTCGGCGCGATGGCGTCTGCGGACCCCGCTGCTTGCGGCCCCGTGGGGTGGCCGTGACGGCCGCTGCTCCGGTCGGGGCACGTGCCGCCGCGGCTGGTCGCCGCGTTGGCGGCCCCGAGCCCTCGCCACTGCCCCGGCCACGCGCCTCCGGACTTGTCCGGCGACGCGTGGGCAGGTGCGGCCGGGAGCCCCGCGCGCCTGGGGCGGGCGGCCCTGCGCAGGGCGGCGCAGCACGAGGCGGTCTGTGAGGCGCGGCCCCGTGTGAGGCGGGCCTGTGCGACGCGCGGCCGGTGGGCGGGCCCGTGCGACGCGCGCTCGCGGCGCCTTCGGTGCGCCCAGCCGTCTGCTCCGCGGCAGCCCGGCGCGGCTGCCGGGCTGCCGTCCGCAGACGGCCGCGCGCAGCCTGGAGCGGCGCGCACGGCGCTCGGCGGGCGGGCCTGTGCGACGTGCGCTCGGCAGGCGGCCCCGTGTGACGCGCGCTCGGCGGGTGGCCCTGTGCGACGTGCGCCCGGCGGGCGGTCCCGTGCGACACGGCCCGGCCGTGCCCGGCCCGGTCCACGCGTCCGATCTGCCCGCGACCGCCCGCCGTCAGGCCCGTCGTCAGGCCAAACGGCGAGCCCGGCGGCCCCGGTTTCCGCCCCTGCCGGGCGGTCTGCCGGTGGAGGCCCGGCCGAGTTGGGCGAAGAGGCCGGACGGAGGGGCTGGGCGGCCGGGGCCGGGTGCCCCGGGGGCCGTGGGCTCGGGGCGAGGCGGGGAAGACCTGGCGCTGAGGCGGGGGAGGACTCGGGGCTGAGGCGGGGAATCCGGTTGTCTGGAGCCCGAGGCGTCGTTTGGGCGCGGATAGCGGTACGTTCGCGGCTAGCAAGGGCGACACGCGAGGGAACGACGAGCGCGGTGGGGCGAGCCCCACCGCGGGGGACTCGGCGGTGTGGAGCCGCGGCGCAGGACGGACCCCGACCAGGAACTCCGGAGGCGAGACGTGAGCAGCACGGCGATGGTGCGAGGCGCGACCGAGGACGCGGACCCGTTCGGGACCGCGCGGCTGCGGCGCGGCGTGCTGGACGCCTGGGCCGCGTCGCCCGCCCGGTTCCGGGAGGACGCCAATGCCGAGGAGGACCTGGCGCTGGGCGGCCACCGCGACCGGCTGGTCGTCGAGATGGCCCAGAACGCGGCGGACGCCGCCGCCCGCGCCGGGGTGCCCGGACGGCTCCGGCTGACCCTGCGGCCGGCCACCGACGGCGAACCCGCCGTGCTGGCCGCCGCCAACACCGGGGCGCCGCTGGACGCGGTCGGGGTCGAGTCGCTGTCCACCCTGCGGGCGTCGGCCAAGCGGGACGAGCCGGAGAGCGCGGTCGGGCGGTTCGGCGTCGGCTTCGCGGCGGTCCTCGCGGTGAGCGACGAGCCCGCGGTCGTGGGCCGTACCGGCGGGGTGCGCTGGTCGCTGGCCGAGGCGCGCGAGCTGACCCAGCACGCCACCGCCACCAGCCCCGGCCTCGCCGAGGAGCTGCGCCGCCGCGACGGCCACGTACCGCTGCTGCGGCTGCCGCTGCCCGCCGAGGGGATCGCCCCGGACGGCTACGACACCGTCGTGGTGCTGCCGCTGCGCGACGGCGCCGCCCTGGACGTGGCGGAGCGGCTGCTGGCCGGGATCGACGACGCGCTGCTGCTCACCCTCCCCGGTCTGGCCGAGGTCGTGGTCGAGACCGTCGAGGGCACCCGGACGCTGCGGCGCCGCCAGGAGGGCCCGTACACCGTCATCGAGGACAGCCGTGAGGGCGGCGGCGAGGGCAGCCGCGAGGCCGGCGGCGCACGCGGGACGACGCGCTGGCGCACCGAGAGCGCCGGCGGGCGGCTGGAGCCGGAGCTGCTCGCCGACCGTCCGGTGGAGGAGCGGCTGCGCCCGGTGTGGTCGGTGACCTGGGCGGTTCCGGTGGACGCGGAGGGCGCGCCGGTGCGGTCCGCGACCGCCCCGGTCGTCCACGCCCCGACGCCGACCGATGAGCCGCTGGGCATGCCGGCGCTGCTGATCGCGTCCTTCCCGCTGGAGCCCACCCGCCGCCACACCGCCCCCGGCCCGCTCACGGACTTCCTGCTGGACCGCGCGGCCGAGTCCTACGCGACGCTGCTGCGCGACTGGCATCCGGTCTCGGTCGGCACGATCGACCTGGTCCCGGGCCAGCTGGGCAAGGGCGAGCTGGACGGGGAGCTGCGCCGGAGGGTGCTGGAGCGGCTGCCGAGGGTGCCGTTCCTGCCCAGCGCCGCCGCCCCGGCGGTGGGCGCGGGCACCGAGGCCGTGGAGGGCTGGCTCGGGTCGCCGGACGCGCTCGGGCCGGACGCCGCCCAGGGCGGCCCCGCGGCGGGCGATGCGGCCGTGTCCGCCCCGCCGGTCGCCGCGGCCGACTCCCCGGCCGACTGGGACGACGACGTGCTGGCGCGCGGCGGCTTCGAGGGCGAGCCGCACGCCCTGCGGCCCCGGGACGCCGAGGTCGTCGAGGGCGCGGGCGCGGAGACGGTGGAGGTGCTGGCCGAGCTGTTCCCGACGCTGCTGCCCGCGGGGCTGGAGCGCCGTTCGGAGCTGCGGGTGCTGGGCGTGGCCCGGGTGCCGCTGGGCGAGCTCATCGACCGGCTCGCGGGTGTGGAGCGCGCCCCGGCCTGGTGGCGGCGGCTGTACGACTCGCTGGGCGGCATCGACCCGGACCGGCTCAGCGGGCTGCCGGTGCCGCTGGCGGACGGCCGGACGACGATCGGGCCCCGGCAGGTGCTGCTGCCGCTGCCGGGCGAGGCCGACGGCGACCTGGACAGCATCGGAACCGCCGAGGCCGCACCGTCCGCCGGGGCCGCCTGGCGCGCCGGGTCCGCCGGGATGGCCGGAACCGCCGAGTCCGCCGGACTCGCCGGGACCGCGGAGGCCCCCGAGCGCGGTGGCGCGGTCAGCGCTACGCATCGCACGCTCGCCCGCCTCGGCCTGAAAGTTGCACATCCGGACGCAGCCCATCCACTCCTGGAGAAGCTCGGCGCGACCCCGCCACCCCCCGCGCCGTGCTGACGACCCCGCAGGTGCGGGCCGCCGTCGCGCATTCGCTGGAGGCGGAGGACGAGTACGACCCGTTCGCGGAGGAGGGCGAGGCCCTCGGCGCGGCGCTGGACGCCGACACGCTGGCCGACACCGTCCTCGGCCTCGTCCAGCAGGCCCGGCTGGCGCCGGGCGACGAGCCCTGGCTCGCCGCGCTCGCGCTGCCGGACGAGGACGGGGAGCTGGCCCCGGCCGGTGAACTGGTCCTTCCCGGCAGCGCCTTCGAGCAGGTGATGCGGGAGGGCGAACTGGCCGCGTGCGACGCCGAGCTGGCCGAGCGCTGGGGTGAGCAGCCGCTGGCGGCGGTCGGTGTGCTCGCGGGCTTCACGCTGGTCAGGGCCACCGATGTGGTGCTGGACCCGGATGAACTGGAGCCGCGCGAGGGCGACTTCACCGAGCCGGACGACGTCGGCGTGCTGGATGCCGTCGACGTGTGGTGCGAGGACGTGCTGGACCGGCTGCCGCAGACGCCGGTGCCGCCGGTGGCCACCGAGATCGTGGCCGTACGGGACCTGGACCTGGTCGACGACGACGCCTGGCCGCGGGCGCTCGCCATGCTCGCCCAGCCGCCGCTGCGCGACGCGCTGACCGCGCCGGTGCGGGTGCTGCTGCCGGACGGCACGACGGAGACCGTGCGCTCGTACACCGCGTGGTGGCTGCGCGGCCATCCGGTGCTGGACGGCCGCCGCCCCGCCGGGCTGCGTGCGGCCGGGGGCGATCCGCTGCTGGCGGGGCTGTACGAGGCGGTGGACGCGGCCGGGTTCGAGGACGAACAGGTGCTGCGGGCGCTGGGGGTACGGACCTCCGTCGCCGCGCTGCTGGACGAACCGGGAGGCGCCGCCGAGCTGCTGGCCCGCCTCGCCGACCCGGACCGCGAGGTGACCCCGGCCCAGCTGCACGCCGTCTACGGGCAGTTGGCCGACCTGGAACCCGAGCAGGTGACCCTGCCGGACGACGTACGCGCCATCGTGGACGGCGAGCCGACGGTGGTCGAGGCGGGCGAGGCGCTGGTCGCGGACGCTCCGGACCTGATGCCGCTGGCCGAGGCGGACGGCCGGGCGCTGCTGCCCGTACGGCCCACCCGGGCGGCGGAGCTGGCCGAGCTGTTCCAGGTGCGGCGGCTGAGCGAGGCGTACCCGGCGCGGGTGACCTCACAGGGCGATCCGCACGAGGTGCCCGAGGCGGTCCGCGAACTCCTCCCGGGCGCCCCGCTGTCGTACATCGAGCACGAGGAGCTGCTGATCGAGGGCGAGGACGAGCTGGACTGGCGGTATGTGGACGGCACCCTGCACGCCTCGACGGTCGAGGGTGTCGCGGCCGGTCTGGCCTGGGCCGCCGGCCACTGGTCGCGCCGGTTCGAGGTGGCGGCCCTGCTGGAGGATCTGACCCGTACGGAGGAGCTGGCGCGGGCCCGCTGGTTCGACTGACGGACACCCGGGGGCTGTTCGGCGGACGGACGCCTGGGACTGCCCGGGGTGGGGCTTGCGCCCCGGGTCAGGTCCTGCCCGGGGCCGGGCTTGCGCCCCGGGCCACGTCTCGCGCCCGGGTCAGGGCTTGCGCGCCACTCCCGCGTAGATCCACAGGTCCTTGGCCTCCGCCTCCGCCTTGGCCTGTTCGTTCTCGGGCTTCCAGCGGTGGGGCATCACCACGCCCGGGTCGACCAGTTCCAGCCCGTCGAAGAACTGAAGGACCTCCTCCTGGGTGCGGCCCTGCACATGGATGCCGCTGCTGCGGTAGAGGTTGGTCACCGCGTCCGAGACCCCGCCGCGGGGGTCGAGCCCACCGTGCGAGAGCACGAGGTAGCTGCCCGACGCCAGGGGCTCGACCAGCTGTCGCACGATCTCGTACGGCTTCTGCTCGTTCGCGATGAAGTGCATGATCGCGTTGAGCGACAGGGCGATCGGCTGGGACAGATCGAGGGTGTCGGCCAGGTCCTCGGCGGCCAGGATGGCCGCCGGTTCGGTGACGTCCGCGTGGATGTAGGCGGTGCGGCCCTCGGGCGTGGAGAGCAACAGGGCCTGGGCGTAGGCCAGCACGATGGGGTCGTTGTCCGCGTAGACGATCCGGGAGTCCGGGGCTATCTCCTGGGCGACCTGGTGGAGGTTGGGCTCGGTCGGGATGCCGGTGCCGATGTCCAGGAACTGCCGGATGCCCGCCTCGCGCGCGAGCCAGCGGGTCGCGCGGTGCATGAATGACCGGTTGGCACGGGTCCACGGCTTGACGTCGGGCCAGACGGCCTCGACCTGTTCGGCGGCGTGGGTGTCGACCGCGTAGTGGGTCTTACCGCCCAGGAAGTAGTCATACATGCGGGCCGAGTGCGGCTTGCTGGTGTCGATCTCATCGGCACGAAAGCGGTTACCGGTCATATCCCTCACATTACTGGTGAGTTGGCTGCCACAAGACGGTAGTTCCCGAACAAAGTGTGCGCCGGGAGGCTTCCACAACATTGTGAACGGCCCGTGAAGATCGTACAGTTGTCGCATCCGGCTCCGCCCGCGCGTCTTCGCGGCGGGGCCCTCATCTTTCTGTGTGCACCACGGACGGGTGAGCGGGTGCGTCGCGAGGAGGGGAGCGCGCCCGCGCACCAGGCCAGGGCGCCGGATCGCCGCCGGGAATGGCGACGGTCCGGCGCCGCGCCGTCGCGGGTGCGCCACCGTCGTGGGTGCGCCGCCATCGCGGGCGCGCGGCGTCGCGGGCGCGCGCCGTCGGGGGTGTGTGGTGTGTGTGCTCGGGGTGGGCCCGTCAGCCGTTCTGCGCGTCGCCGTTCCGCGAGCCGTTGATCGCCGTGTCCCGGGCCCGTACGTACCAGACGCCGAGCAATCCGAGGGCGCCGCCGGCCAGGCAGGTCCACAGCCACCACAGATGTCCGTGCTCGTCGAACCAGCGGTAGAAGGGCAGCTGGACGAGGAAGAGGACGAACCACACGATCGTGCCGCCGGTGATCGTGGCCACGACATTGCCCTCGAGCGGCTCCGGCGCCTCGTGCTTGGGGGTCCACTTCGTCATGGCCACAGCTTAAGGGGGCCGGTCATGGGCCCGGTCGGGGCCGTACCGGGACCGGTTTGGTGATCGGGCCTTAATAGTTTCATACTGAATGCTTTCGGGTCTGGCTGGAATGTCTTGTTCGATCGTCCAAGAGACCCGCTGTTGATGTTCACGCAAGACTGAGGTCATCCATGTCCCCCTCGGCCCCCGCGCCGGTCGACGCCAGCGAACAGGCTCCGATTCCCCCTATGAACGGCATCGACAAGTTCTTCAAGATCCGTGAGCGCGGCTCCTCGGTCTCCCGGGAGATCCGTGGCGGCCTGGCCACGTTCTTTGCGATGGCCTACATCGTCGTACTGAACCCGATCATCCTCGGGGCCGGTACGGACAAGTTCGGTCATCAGCTCGACAACGGCCAGCTCGTCACCGCCACCGCCCTGATCGCGGGCCTGACCACGCTGCTCATGGGGATCATCGGCAACGTCCCCATCGCGCTCGCCGCGGGCCTGGGCATCAACGCCGTGGTCTCGCTGCAGCTCGCACCCAAGATGAGCTGGCCGGACGCGATGGGCATGGTGGTGCTCGCGGGTCTGGTGCTGATGATCCTCGTCGCCTCGGGGCTGCGGCAGCGGGTGATGGACGCGATCCCGGCCGGGCTGCGGCGGGCGATCGCGATCGGCATCGGGCTGTTCATCGCCCTGATCGGCCTGGTCGACTCCGGCTTCGTCACCCGTAACCCCGACTCCGCGCACACCACCGTCCCCCTGGGGCTGGGAGTGGCCGGGCGGCTGCAGGGCTGGCCGGTGCTGGTGTTCGTGGCCGGTCTCGCGCTCACGTTCATCCTGATCGTCCGCAAGACGCGCGGCGCGATCCTGATCGGCATCGTGACCATGACCGTGGTCGCGATCGTGATCAACTCCCTGGCCCACGTCCCGGACGCCGAGTGGGGGCTGACCATCCCCAAGGTGCCGGAGAAGGTGGTCGACACCCCGGACTTCGGCCTGGTCGGCCATGTCAGCCTCTTCGGCGGCTTCCATGAGGTCGGCCTGCTCACCGGCTGTCTCTTCGTCTTCACCGTGCTGCTCTCCGGCTTCTTCGACGCGATGGGCACGATCATCGGCGTCGGCGAGGAGGCCGGGCTGACCGATGAGCGCGGGCAGCTGCCGGGCATGGGCCGGATCCTGATGGTGGACGGCGTCGCGGTCGCGGGCGGCGGCCTCGGCTCGGCCTCGGCCAACACCTGCTTCGTCGAGTCCACGGCGGGTGTCGGGGAAGGGGCGCGCACCGGCCTCGCGAACGTGGTGACCGGCGGTCTCTTCCTGCTCGCGCTGGTCTTCACCCCGCTGGCCAGGGTGGTGCCCTCGCAGGCCGCGACCCCCGCGCTGGTGGTCGTCGGCTTCCTGATCATGGCGGCGAACGTCAAGGAGATCGACTGGAGCGATTTCACGATCGCGGTCCCGGCCTTCCTGACCATGATCTCGATGCCGTTCACCTACAGCATCACCAACGGGATCGGGCTGGGCGTGCTCTCGTTCCTGCTGCTGCGCATCGCCACCCGGCGGACCCGGGAGATCCCGTGGCTGCTGGGCGCGGTGGGGCTGTGCTTCCTGGTGTACTTCCTGCTCAACCCGATCGAGCAGGCGCTCGGCGTCTCCTGAGTCGAGCCGGCGTCTCCTGAGTCGAGCCGGCGTCTCCTGAGCCGAGCCGGGGTCTCCTGAGCCGAGCCGGCGTCCCCAGTCGAGCCGGCGTCTCCTGAGTCGAGCCGGCGTCCTGCCCTGGCGTACGTCGTCCCGCTCCCATGTACGTCGTCCCCTCCTGAGTGCCCAGGACCGGAGGTGTCCTGGGCGCTCAGGCGTTTCGCCGAGCGTTACTACCCGGAGTCAACTCACTCGTTCGGGTGAAATAGAAGTAGGGAAGTAACTAGGGTTTCATTAGACGAGGTAATGAGTTATGCTAAAGACCATGCCGGATCTGTCCCGCTCCCAGCACGACACGGAGGCGCCCTCCGATGACGCGGCCGCCGTGAGCGCCCTGCGGTCGGGAGTGATGCGCCTCTCGCGGCGGCTCAAGCACCAGCGGGTGGACGAGTCGCTCAGCCCGACCGAGATGGCGGTCCTGGGCACGTTGGCCCAGTGCGGCTCCGCCACCCCCGGTGAGCTGGCCCGCAAGGAGCACGTCCAGCCGCCGTCGATGACCCGCATCGTGGCGCTGCTGGAAGCCAAGGGACTGGTCAGGCTCGAGCCGCATCCCGAGGACCGGCGGCAGAAGGTCGTCTCGCCGACCGAGCGGGCTGAGGCCATGCTCGAGGAGAGCCGACGCAAGCGCAACGCCTGGCTGGCCGAGCTGGTCGGGGAGCTGACCGAGGACGAGTGGGACGTGCTGCGCGCCGCCGCGCCCGTGCTGGAGAAGCTCGCGCATTTGTAAGAACAACCGAGGCAGCCAGGAGGCGAACACACTTGAGTACGGGACCCGGAGCAGACTCCGCACCCGCACCGAAGCACCCCACAAACCGCGCGCCCGACCCCGCATCCCCCGTCACCACGGGACGCGCCCGGGGCGGGACCTTTCGTTCGCTGAAGATCCGTAACTACCGGCTGTTCGCCACCGGTGCCATGATCTCCAACATCGGCACCTGGATGTCGCGGATCGCCCAGGACTGGCTGGTCCTCAGCATCACCGGCTCCTCCACCGCCGTCGGCATCACCACCGCGCTGCAGTTCCTGCCCATGCTGCTCTTCGGGCTGTACGGCGGGGTCATCGCGGACCGATGTCCCAGACGGCGGCTGCTGCTGTTCACCCAGACCGCGCTGGGGCTGTGCGGGCTCGCCCTCGCCGCCCTCACGCTCAGTGGCCATGTGCAGGTCTGGCATGTCTACCTGATCGCGTTCCTGCTCGGCATGGTCACCGTCGTCGACAACCCGACCCGCCAGGTCTTCGTCAACGAGATGGTCGGCCCCAAGGACCTGCGGAACGCGGTGAGCCTCAACTCCGCGAACTTCCAGTCCGCCCGGCTGGTCGGCCCGGCGGTCGCCGGTGTGCTGATCACCGCCGTGGGCAGCGGCTGGGCCTTCCTGATCAACGGACTCTCCTTCGCCGCCCCGATCATCGGGCTGCTGCTGATGCGCACCAGTGAGCTGTACAAGGTCGAGCGGGCGCCGCGCGGCAAGGGGCAGCTCCGGGAGGGGCTGCGCTATGTCGCCGGGAACCCCGATCTGATCTGGCCGATCGTGCTCGTCGGCTTCATCGGCACCTTCGGCTTCAACTTCCCGATCTGGCTCAGCGCCTTCGCCGACGATGTCTTCCACGCCGGACCCGGTACGTACGGCCTGCTCAACACGTTGATCGCGATCGGCTCGGTGACCGGTGCGCTGCTGGCCGCCCGGCGTGTGGTGGCCCGGCGGCGGCTGCTGGTCGGGGCCGCGCTGATGTTCGGCGTGCTGGAGATGGTCGCGGCGGCGACCCCGTACTTCTGGCTCTTCGCGGCGCTCATGGTGCCGATCGGGATCTTCAGCCTGACGTTCAACGTGACCGCGAACTCCAGCGTCCAGCTCGCGACCGATCCCGCGATGCGGGGCCGGGTGATGAGCCTGTTCATGATGGTCTTCGTGGGCGGTACGCCGATCGGCGGCCCGCTGGTGGGCTGGCTGACCGACACCTGCGGCGCGCGTATCGGCTTCGCCGCGGGCGGTCTGATCTCGGCCGCCGCCGCGGGCACGGTGGGGCTGCTCCTGGTCCGGGCCGGCGGTCTACGGGTGAAGCTGGACCTCCGGCGCGGCCACCCGCGTGTGGTCTTTGTCCCCCGCACACCGGAGGACAAGCAACTCGCCGCCACGGCCTGAGCCCGGCGGCCGCGACGGGAGGGGGTCGCCACGGCCTGAGCCCGTCGGCCGTCGTGGGACGGGAGCCGTCGCAGCCTGAGCCCGGCGGCCGTCGTGGGACGGGGGCCGTCGCAGTCTGAGCCCGTCGGCCGTCGCGGGACAGGGCCCACTCGATGACTGCCCCCTTGGGGGAGACTGGGCGGATGAGACTCTTCGCCGCCGTCTTGCCGCCGGACGCGGTCGTCGCCGAGCTGGCCGCGCGGGTCAAGGCGCTCCAGACGCTGCCGGGAGCGGACGGGCTGCGCTGGACCGAGCGGGAGGGGTGGCACTTCACCCTGGCCTTCTACGGCGAGGTGGCCGAGGAGGTGCTGCCCGAGCTGCACACCCGGCTGGCCCGCGCCGCCCATCGGCACCGCGCCCACGAGCTGCGGCTGGCGGGCGGGGGCCGGTTCGACGACCGGGTGGTGTGGGTGGGCGTCGACGGCGACAGCGAGGCCCTGCGGCGGCTGGCCGACTCCGCCGAGGCGGGGGCCGACGGGTCGGGGTCCCGATGGACCGGCACCGTCCGTACCACCCGCATCTGACCATCGCCCGCGCCCGGTCCTCCCGCCACCGCTCCGCCACCAGCCTCGTGCCGTACGTGGACGGGCTCACCGACTTCGCGGGCCGGGAGTGGACCGTGGGCGAGCTCTGCCTGGTGCGCAGCCATCCACCGGCCCCGGGCGTCCCCGGGCGGCAGCCGCGCTACGAGGTGGTGGCGGCCTGGCCGCTGGGGCACTGAGCGGCCTGGCCGCCGGGCCACTGAGCGGTCCGGCTAATCTCGAGCCTGTGGACCCCAAGACCAGAAACATGATCATGAGCGGCGCGCTGGTGCTGATTCTCGTCGTCGTCGCCGCTGCGGCCGCGCTGGGCGGCTGAAGCCGCCACAGAGCCAACAGAGAGCAGGGGGCGCGGGCCGCACGGCCCACGCCCCTCAACGCCTTCGCCTACCGCTCAGCGGCGGCTCGGCTACCAGGCGAACGCCTCCGGCGACGGCCCCGGACCCGGGAAGATCTCGTCCAGCTCCGTCAGTACTTCCTCGCTCAGCTTCAGCTCCGCGGCGCGCACCGCCGACGCCAGCTGCTCGGCCGTGCGCGGGCCCACGATCGGGCCGGTCACCCCGGGCCGGGTGAGCAGCCAGGCCAGGGCCGCCTCGCCGGGCTCGATGCCGTGCTTGGCCAGCAGGTCCTCGTACCGCTGGATCTGATCGCGCACCGCCGTGTTCTTCAGCGCGTCGGCGCTGCGCCCGGACGTGCTGCGCGAACCGCCGCCCTCGCGCTCCTTGCGGAGCGCGCCGCCGAGCAGTCCGCCGTGCAGCGGCGACCACGGGATGATGCCCACGCCGTAGCCCTGCGCGGCCGGGATGACCTCCATCTCGGCGCGGCGCTCGGCCAGGTTGTACAGGCACTGCTCGCTGACCAGCCCGAGCGAGCCACGGCGGGCCGCGGTCTCATTGGCCTGGGCGATGTGCCAGCCGGCGTGGTTGGAGGAGCCCGCGTAGATGATCTTGCCCTGCTGGACGAGGACGTCGATCGCCTGCCAGATCTCGTCCCACGGGGTGGAGCGGTCCACGTGGTGGAACTGGTAGAGGTCGATGTAGTCCGTGCCGAGCCGCTTGAGGCTGGCGTCCACGGCCCGGCGGATGTTGACGGCCGAGAGTTTGTCGGTATTGGGCCACGGCTCGCCCTCGGCGGCCATGTTTCCGTACACCTTGGTCGCGAGGACGGTCTTCTCGCGCCGCCCGCCGCCCTTGGCGAACCAGCTCCCGATGATTTCCTCGGTGCGGCCCTTGTTCTCGCCCCAGCCGTACACATTGGCGGTGTCGAAGAAGTTGATGCCCGCGTCGAGTGCGGCATCCATGATCGTGTGGCTGTCGGCTTCCTCGGTCTGCGGACCGAAGTTCATGGTGCCGAGGACGATCCGGCTGACCTTGAGACCTGTGCGTCCGAGCTGCGTGTACTCCATGGGATCAGCCAAGCCGTTGGAGTGCGCTCTAATCAAGGGGGGCGGGCCGGGGCATCGGTGACCCGGCCACTGCCGACGGCCTCGAATTCCCGTGGAAAACCCGAAGGCCCGCTTTTTGGCCCCCCGTGCGGTCAAAAAGCGGGCGTCCTGGGATTTCTCGAGGCCGACCTTTTCCGGTTAGCGCGCAGCGCGGGCCTTCATAAAGCCGAGAGCGCCGAGGGACAGGGCCATCAGTGCGCCGATCAGGACCATGTAGAGCCCCGGTCCAGCGGTCATTTCGTACAGCTTCGCGGCCTGCTCCGCCGCCTTTTCCGCGACCTTCTGCGACACTCCCTCGTCGTCCTTCAGCTTCTGGGTGACCAGCCGCTCGGGGTCCGCCATGTTGATGGCCGCGACGATCGCCATGGCCAGCCCCAGAACCCCGCCGACCAGGTAGAGCGCGGCCTTCTTGGTGGCCATGGCGGCGATGAACAGGATCGCCGCGACCAGGGCGATGATCAGCGTGATGATGCCGTCGCCGTCGATGCCCTTGATGCCCCCGGTGGCGCCCTCGGCGTCGGAGACCACCCAGTTCACCATGGAGCCGACCAGCGCGATGACCGAGCCGACGATCGCGAAGATCGCGATCTTCTTGGACGGCGTGGCCGGTGCGGGTGACGCATGTGCGGCACCGCCGCTCGGGGCCCCTGCGGAATGCATGGGCGGCGCGCTTTGCGCATAAGAGGACTGGCTGTATTCGCTCATGGGCTCAGACCGTAAGCGGGGCCTTTCTGCATTGCAATGCCGCCGCCCGCTATGCGGCCAATGACCGATAAATTTCTCGCCGAAATAATCCCCGGATGAGGTCAAATAATCTGCGGGTTATTTCGGGCCGGTCGCCCGCACAAATAATTGACAGACGTTATCTGCCCGTGATCGCCGAAGTCATGCACGGGGGGAGCCACGGGTGACCAGAGGGAGTTACTCCGTGCCTGGCCGGAGGGAGTCCCCCGGCGTGGTTCCGGCACCGGACGGCCCCGGTGGGATGGCAGGCTTGGGCCCATGCGTCCGCTTCCGTTCGTACTCGGTGCCGCCGCGCTGCTGACCGTGTTCGCAGCCGCCCCGGCCTTCGCCGACGACTCGTCGTCGCCGTCTCCCTTCACGATCGAGGATCCACGGATCACCGAGTCCAGCGGCCTGGCCGCGAGCCGCCTCCACCCCGGCGTCTACTGGACGCACAACGACAGCTCGGACGGGCCGTACGTCTACGCCGTCGACGGCAAGACCGGGAAGACGGTCGCACGGGTCGCCCTGCGGGGCATAGGGGATCCCCGTGATGTGGAAGCGATCTCGATAGGGGCGGACGGCAATGTCTACGTCGGCGATATCGGCGACAACCTGGGCGGTCAGTGGTCCCATGTGTGGGTCTACCGCTTCCCCGAGCCGAAGCAGCTCAAGGACGCCACCGTCACCGCGACCCAGTTCACCGTCAAGTACCAGGGCGGGCCGCGCAACGCCGAGGCGATGATGGTCCATCCCAAGACGGGCCGCGTCTATATCGCCAGCAAGAGCGATGAGGACGCCGGGCTGTACGCCGGGCCGGCCACGCTCAGCCCCTCGGGGGTGAATGTCTTCCGGCGGGTCTCCGACCTCGACATGGAGGTCACGGACGGGGCGTTCGCCCCGGACGGCACCCGGCTGGTGCTCCGCGGCTACTTCTCGGCCGCCGAGTACCGCTGGCGGGACGGAAAGCCGACGCGGCTCGAGGAGGAGCCGGGGCTGCCGCTGCAGCGGCAGGGCGAGTCGGTCACCTTCACCCCGGACGGCGGCACGCTGATGTACGGCACCGAGGGCGCGGGCTCCAAGGTGACGCCGGTGGACCTCGGTGGGGAGCTGCTGCCGGACGCCACCGCGAAGGAGCAGAAGAAGAACGGGGAGTACTCCGACCGCGTCGACGGCAAGCTCACCGAGGACGAGAAGAACGGCAATCTGGTCAAGGCCGGGGTCACCTTCGCCGGTGCGCTGGTCGTGTTCCTCGGCCTGCGCAGGCTCTTCCGCCGGGGCCGGCCCTGACCGTCGGCGCAAGCGAGATCGTCAGCGCATGCGCAGGGGCTTGAGCGGATGCGAAGGGGCCCGCGGCCGGTGGTCGGCCGCGGGCCCCTTGCGTACGGGCGTGAGAGCGCTCGTCAGAGGTGCTCGATGACGTAGTCCACGCACGCCGTCAGCGCCTGGACGTCCGCCGGGTCGACGGCCGGGAACATCGCCACCCGCAGCTGGTTGCGGCCCAGCTTGCGGTACGGCTCGGTGTCCACGACGCCGTTGGCCCGCAGCGCCTTGGCGACCGCGGCGGCGTCGATCTCCTCGGTGAAGTCGATCGTGCCGACGACCTGCGACCGCTTGGCCGGGTCGGCCACGAACGGGGTGGCGAACTTGGACTCCTCGGCCCAGCCGTACAGCGTGCGCGACGAGGTCGCGGTGCGCCGCACCGCCCAGTCCAGACCGCCCTGGCCGTTGATCCACTTGAGCTGGTCGTCGAGCAGGAAGAGCGTCGCCAGCGCCGGGGTGTTGTACGTCTGGTTCTTCAGCGAGTTGTCGATCGCGGTCGGCAGCGAGAAGAACTCCGGGACGTGCCGGCCCGAGGCGTGGATCCGGGCGGCGCGCTCCAGCGCGGCGGGCGAGAACACGCCGATCCACAGACCGCCGTCGGCCGCGAAGGACTTCTGCGGCGCGAAGTAGTAGACGTCCGTCTCGGCGATGTCGACCGGCAGGCCGCCCGCCCCGGAGGTCGCGTCCACCAGCACCAGCGCGCCCTCGTCGGCGCCGGCCACCCGCTGGATGGGCATGGCGACACCGGTGGAGGTCTCGTTGTGGGTGAAGGCGTAGACGTCCGTGCCGCTCTCGGCGCGCGGCTCCGGGTGGGTGCCGGGGTCGGAGGAGATCACCGTGGGCTCCTCGAGCCACGGCGCCAGCTTCGCCGCCTTGGCGAACTTCGAGGAGAACTCGCCGAAGGACAGATGCTGGGACTTGGAGTCGATCAGCCCGTGGGTCGCGATGTCCCAGAAGGCGGTGGAGCCGCCGTTGCCCAGGATGACCTCGTAGCCCTCCGGGAGTCGGAAGAGCTCGCGCACCCCTTCGCGTACCGCGCCGACCAGGTTCTTGACCGGGGCCTGGCGGTGGGAGGTGCCGAGCAGGGAGCTTCCGGTGGCGGCCAGGGCGCTCAGCGCCTCGGTGCGCACCTTGGACGGGCCCGAGCCGAAGCGTCCGTCGGCGGGCTTGATGTCATCGGGAATCCGGATGTCAGCCACGACCGAAGCCTAATCCGTCGGCCCCCGCGGTCCGACCGTGCGTCCAGCGGGTGAGACGGCATGTCCACATCCTGTTGACGCGCGAGGTGAGGCCGGTGTAGGGCCGATCGCGGAACGCGGCGGCCATGAATCGGAATTGGACATTCTCAACGGCCCTCCCGGCGTGGACCATGGAGGCATGGCTGATCACCAGGCAGACGAGCTGGAGCAGGCGCTGCGACGGGCCGTCCGCGGGGACGTCTCCTTCGATACGGCGAGCCGGGCCCTGATGACCATGGACGCGTCGAACTACCGACGGGTGCCGGACGGAGTGGTCGCGCCCCGGGACGCGGACGATGTGGCGGCGGTGCTGGCCGTCTGCCGGGAGCGCGGGGTGCCGGTGGTCGCGCGCGGCGCCGGGACCTCGATCGCCGGCCAGGCCACCGGGCTCGGCGTCGTCCTCGACTTCACCCGCCATATGCGCGGCATCGTCTCGCTCGACCCCGAGCGGCGGACCGCCGTCGTCCAGCCCGGCGTGATCCTCGACGACCTCCGTACGGCGGCCGGCGCCCATGGGCTGACCTTCGGCCCCGACCCGTCCACCCACAGCCGCTGCACCCTCGGCGGCATGATCGGCAACAACTCCTGCGGCTCCCACTCGGTGGCCTGGGGCACCACCGCCGACAACGTCCACGAGCTGGACGTCCTCACCTACGGCGGGGAGCGGGTGCGCGCCGCCCAGGGCCTCCACGACCTGCCCGCCCGGCTCCGCGACGGCATACGGTCCCTGGCCGGCCACCACTTGGCCCTGCTGCGCACCGGCTTCCCCGAGCTGCCCCGCCGGATCTCCGGCTACGCCCTGGACGAGCTGCTGCCCGAGAAGAACGCCGATCTGGCCCGCGCCCTCACCGGCAGCGAGGGCACCCTCGGGGTGATGACGGAGGCGACTGTAAGGCTGGTGGAGGTGCCCGGCGCCCGCGCCCTGGCCGTACTCGGCTACCCCGACGAGAGCGCGGCGGCCGAGGCCGCGCACACCCTGCTGCCGTACGGTCCGCTGACCGTCGAGGGCATGGCCGCCGATCTGGTCGCCGGGGCCTCCGGGCTGCCCAAGGGCGGCGCCTGGCTGTTCGTGGAGGTCGGGGGCGCCACCCGCGAGGAGGCGCTCTCCCGCGCCCAGGAGGTGGCCCGCGCCGCCGCCGAGGCCACCACCGGCCACACCGTCGTCGCCGACCCGGCCGGGCAGCGCGCCCTGTGGCGGGTGCGCGAGGACGCCTCCGGGACCGCCACCCGACTGCGTATTCCGGGTAGGGCGGACGGCGGCGAGGCATGGCCCGGCTGGGAGGACTGCGCGGTGCCGCCGCCCCGGCTCGGCGCGTATCTGCGTGACTTCCGCGCCCTGATGGCCCAGCACGGGCTGCGCGGCACGCCGTACGGGCACTTCGGGGACGGCTGCATCCACGTCCGCATCGACTTCGACCTGCTGACCGAGCCCGGGATCCGGATCTTCCGCGCCTTCTCCTCCGACCTCGCCGATCTCGTCGTCGCCCACGGCGGCTCGCTCTCCGGTGAACACGGCGACGGGCTGGCCCGCGCGGAGCTGCTGCCGCGCGTGTACGGGGACGAGATGGTCGGCCTCTTCTCCCGCTTCAAGGACCTGTGGGACCCGGAAGGCGGCCTCAACCCCGGCGTCCTGGCCCGCCCGCAGCGCCTGGACCAGAACCTGCGCTTCGATCCCCTGCCGAGGCGCCCGGTGGACGTCGAATTCGGCTATCCGCACGACAAGGGGGACTTCTCGGCGGCCGTCCGGCGCTGTGTGGGCGTCGCCAAGTGCCGTAACGAGTCGGTGTCCGGCTCCGGGGTGATGTGCCCGTCGTACCGCGTGACCGGCGAGGAGAAGCACTCCACGCGCGGCCGCGCCCGGCTGCTGCACGAGATGCTCGCGGGCGAGGTCGTCCAGGACGGCTGGCGCTCGGAGGAGGTCCGGGACGCGCTCGACCTGTGCCTGTCCTGCAAGGGCTGCCGCAGCGACTGCCCGGTCGAGGTCGACATGGCCACGTACAAGGCGGAGTTCCTGCACCACCACTACGAGGGACGGGTGCGGCCCGCCGCGCACTACTCGATGGGCTGGCTGCCGGTATGGCTCCGGGCCGCCTCCCTCCTGAGGGCCGCGCCCGCCGCCAACGCCCTGGCGGGCGTGCCTCCGCTCGCGGCCCTGGCCAAGCGGATGGGCGGGATCGCGCCCGAGCGGGACATCCCGGAGCTGGCCCGGGAGCCCTTCACGCGGTGGTGGCGGGAGCATGCCCGCACGGTGCCTCGCGCCGGGAACGGCGCCCGCACCGTCGTGCTGTGGCCCGATACCTTCACCAACCACCTCTCCCCGTCCGTCGGCCGGTCGGCGGTCGCCGTACTGGAGGCGGCCGGGCTGCGGGTGGTCGTCCCGCCGGGGCCCGTGTGCTGCGGCCTGACCTGGGTCTCCACCGGCCAGCTCGACCGCGCCCGCGCGGTCATGCGGCGCACCCTGGACGTCATGGCTCCGGCCCTGGACGCCGGGCTTCCGGTGGTCGGCCTCGAACCCAGCTGCACCGCCGCCCTCCGCGCCGACCTCCCCGAACTCCTCGGCGCCGACCCCCGCGCCGCACGCCTCGCCGAGTCCGTCTCGACGTTCGCCCAGGCCCTGGAGGAGTACGCCCCCGACTGGCGACCCCCGAAGGTCGACCGCCCCGTGGTCGGCCAGACCCACTGCCACCAGCACGCCGTCCTCGGCGACGCCGCCGAGCGCCGCCTCCGTGAACGCGCGGGCCTTACGGGCGCGTTGAGCGGCGGCTGCTGCGGGCTGGCAGGCAACTTCGGCTTCGAGGACGGCCACTACGACGTCTCGGTCGCCTGCGCCGAGGAGCAACTACTGCCATCGGTGCGCGCCGCGGACCCCGGCACGGAGATCCTGGCGGACGGCTACTCCTGCCGTACCCAACTGAACCAACTGGCCGGCCGGAAGAGCCGCCACCTGGCGGAGGTCCTGGCAGAGCGCTTGCGGTGAGAGGGGGCGGGCCGGGCAGCGCCTGAGGGGCGGCTCGGTCGGGTGCGGCTTTCGTCTCGCGCCTTCGGCGCATTTGAGCAGCGGGGCGGGGTGCCGGGGCTGGGCTCGCGTCGCCGTCCGCCGGGCCTGGGCGCCGGTGTCGGCTTCCGTGCTCGTCGGCTGGGGCCCCTCCGGACTGCGGGCGGTAGGAGGCAAGGCTCCACCAGTGCGGCCCCGTCGGTCCGCCCCTCCCGGTACCCCCCTGAAAAATGCTTGATCTGACGCAACTAATTCATCAAACGATTTCCAGAGGGGCGCCCCACCCCCCGCTGCTGTCCGGGATCGACCTTGCCCGCCGGTCACGGAAGCCGCCACCGGCGCCCGCCTCCACCGGCCCGGCGGCCGGCGGCGCGGCCCCGGCCCCGGTACCCCCTGCTCCGCTGCTCAATTGCGCCGAAGGCGCGAGACGAAACCCGCACCCGACCGAGCCGACCAACCCAGCACACCTCACCACGCGCACCTCACCACGCGCACCTCACCACGCGCACCTCACCCCGCACGCCCCACAACGCACGCCCCACAACGCGCACCTGACAAGACCTGGCCCCGATCAGCCCCCAACCGGCTGAATCATGCAAGCGTGCTTGATTGTTTCTCGTCGCGCTGCCACCCTCGCTCGACAAGAACGAAGGACAGCCGGCACACGACTGACCCGAGGACGGGAGCGACGCGTGTCCGAGACGGAGGCTCTGCTCGGCGATCTGCGGGCGGAGGGGGACGAGTTGGACGGCTTGGTGGCCGGGCTCGGGGGCGCGGAGTGGCGTACGGCGACGCCCGCGCCCGGGTGGAGCATCGCGCACCAGATCGCCCATCTCGCGTGGACCGACGAGCGGGCCGTACAAGCCGCCGAGGACCCGCAGGGGTTCGCCGACGAGGTGCGCCGGGCGTGGGCCGCGCCCGACGCGTTCGTGGACGAGGGCGCGGAGCGCGGGGCGGCCGAGCCGCCCGAGGCGCTGCTGGAGCTCTGGCGCGCGGGGCGGGAGCGGTTGCTCCGGACGCTGGCCGCGCAGCCGCCGCGCGCCCGGCTGCCGTGGTACGGGCCGCCGATGAGCGTGATGTCGATGGCGACCGCCCGGCTGATGGAGACCTGGGCACACGGCCAGGACATCGCCGACGCGCTGGGGGTGCGCCGGGCCCCCACCGCCCGGCTGCGCCATGTGGCCCGGATCGGGGTCCGGGCTCGGGGTTACGCGTACGCGGCGCGGGGGCTGGAGCCGCCGGCCGAGGAGTTCCGGGTCGAGCTCACCGACCCGGACGGTGAGTTGTGGACGTACGGGCCCCAGGACGCGGCCCAGCGGGTGACCGGGCCCGCGCTGGACTTCTGTCTGCTGGTGACCCAGCGGGCGCACCGCGACGATCTGGCCGTACGGGCCGAAGGGGCGGACGCGGACCGCTGGCTGGACATCGCGCAGGCGTTCGCGGGCCCGCCCGGCAAGGGCCGCGCCCCGGGGCAGAGACCGGGTCACCCGGCGGGTGACGGCGGCGCGAGCGGCGACCGCGCCGGAGGCGCCCCATGACGCCGCCGCCCCCACCCCTCCGTATCGGCAACGCCTCCGGCTTCTACGGCGACCGCTTCGACGCGGTGCGCGAGATGCTCACCGGTGGCCCCCTGGACGTGCTGACCGGGGACTATCTCGCCGAGCTGACCATGCTCATCCTGGGCCGGGACCGCGCCAAGGACCCGGCGCGCGGCTATGCCACCACCTTTCCGCGCCAGCTCGAGGACACCCTGGGGCTCGCCATGGAGCGCGGCGTACGGCTCGTCACCAACGCGGGCGGGCTCAACCCGGCCGGGCTGGCCGACGCGATCCGCGCGCTCGCCGAGCGGCTCGGCATCGACTGCCGGGTCGCCCATGTCGAGGGCGACGACCTCCTCGGCGTCCGTGACTGGGGGCCGGGGGTGTTCGCCGCCAACGCCTATCTCGGCGGCGCCGGTATCACGGCCTGTCTGCGCGGTGGCGCGGATGTGGTGGTCACCGGGCGGGTGACGGACGCCGCGCTGGTGACGGGCCCGGCCGCGGCGCACTTCGGCTGGGCCGCCGACGACTGGGACGCGCTCGCCGGAGCCGTGGTCGCCGGGCACATCCTGGAGTGCGGTACCCAGGCGACCGGCGGCAACTACTCGTTCTTCACCGAGCACGACCTCCGCCGCCCCGGCTTCCCCCTCGCCGAGATCCACCCCGACGGGTCCAGCGTGATCACCAAGCATCCGCACACCGGCGGCGCCGTGACGGTCGGGACCGTCACCGCCCAGCTCCTCTACGAGACGGCGGGCGCCCGCTATCCGGGCCCGGACGTCATCGCCCGGCTGGACTCGGTGCGGCTCGCCCCGGACGGCCCGGACCGGGTGCGCGTCCACGGCGTACGCGGCGAGGCGCCGCCGCGCACCCTCAAGACCGGGCTGACCCGGCTCGGCGGCCACCGCAACGAGGTGGTGTTCGTGCTCACCGGCTTGGACATCGAGGCCAAGGCGGCGCTCGTACGGGACCAGATGGAGGGGGCGATGAGCAAGCGCCGCCCCGCCGAGGTCCGTTGGACCCTCTCCCGTACCGACCACTCCGACGCCGCCGTGCAGGAGGAGGCGAGCGCCCTGCTGCGGCTGGTCGTCCGCGACCGGGACGCGGCGGCGGTGGGCAGGGCGATCAGCGGCGCGGCCGTCGAGCTGGCCCTCGCCAGCTACCCCGGCTTCCATGTGACCGCCCCGCCCGGAAAGGGCTCTCCTTACGGTGTCTTCGAGGCCGTGGACACCCCGGCCGACACCGTGCCGCACACCGCCGTACTGCCGGACGGCTCCCGGCTGACCATCCCCCCGGCCCCCACCACGCCCGCCGTCGGAGGCCCGGCGGACGAGCCGCCCCTTCCGCCGCCACCGCCGCCCGGGCCGACCCGCCGCGCGCCGCTCGGCGCGGTCGCCGGGGCCCGCAGCGGCGACAAGGGCGGCAGCGCCAACATCGGCGTCTGGGCGCGAAGCGAGGACGCCTGGCGCTGGCTGGCCCACACCCTCACCGTCGACCGGCTGCGCGAACTGCTCCCGGAGACGGCCCCGTTGGAGATCACCCGCCATCCGCTGCCCCGGCTGCGGGCCCTGAACTTCGTCGTGGAGGGCCTGCTCGGCGAGGGCGTCGCCGCACAGGCCCGCTTCGACCCCCAGGCCAAGGCCGTCGGCGAATGGCTGCGCTCACGCCATCTGGACATACCGGAGGTACTGCTTTGACCGCGCTCGCGTCCGCGCTCGACCCCGCAGGCGCCGATCACACGGCCCATCGGGAGGCGATGCTCGCCAAGCTCGCCGAGTTGGCGGGCGAGCACGCCAAGGCGCTCGCCGGGGGCGGTGAGAAATACGTCCAGCGCCATCGCAAGCGCGGCAAGCTGCTGGTCCGCGAGCGGATCGAGCTGCTGCTCGACCCCGACACCCCCTTCCTGGAGCTGTCGCCGCTGGCCGGCTGGGGCAGCGAGTATCCGGTGGGGGCCTCGCTCGTCACCGGCATCGGGGTGATCTCCGGTGTGGAGTGCCTGATCAGCGCCAACGACCCGACCGTACGCGGCGGGGCCAGCAACCCCTGGACGCTCAAGAAGTCGCTGCGCGCCCATGAGATCGCCCGCGCCAACCGGCTCCCGCTCGTCAGCCTCGTCGAGTCCGGCGGCGCCGATCTCCCGTCCCAGAAGGAGATCTTCATCCCGGGCGGGGCGATGTTCCGCGATCTCACCCGGCTGTCCGCCGCCGGAATCCCCACGATCGCCGTGGTCTTCGGCAACTCCACCGCCGGCGGCGCGTACATCCCCGGGATGTCCGACCACGTGATCATGGTCAAGGAGCGCTCCAAGGTCTTCCTGGGCGGTCCGCCGCTGGTGAAGATGGCCACCGGCGAGGAGAGTGACGACGAATCGCTGGGCGGCGCCGAGATGCACGCCCGCACCTCCGGCCTCGCCGACTACTTCGCCGCCGACGAGCCCGACGCGCTGCGCCAGGCCCGCCGGGTCGTCGCCCGCCTCAACTGGCGCAAGGCGCACGCCGACCCCGGGCCCGCCGAACCGCCGAAGTACGACGCCGAGGAGCTGCTCGGCATCGTCCCCGGCGACCTCAAGGTCCCCTTCGATCCGCGCGAGGTGATCGCCCGGATCGTGGACGGCTCGGACTTCGACGAGTTCAAGCCGCTGTACGGGCGCAGCCTGGCCACCGGCTGGGCCGCGCTGCACGGCTATCCGATCGGGATCCTGGCCAACGCCCAGGGGGTGCTGTTCAGCGAGGAGTCCCAGAAGGCCGCGCAGTTCATCCAGCTCGCCAACCAGCGCGACATCCCACTGCTCTTCCTGCACAACACCACCGGCTATATGGTCGGCCGCGACTACGAGCAGGGCGGGATCATCAAACACGGCGCCATGATGATCAACGCCGTCTCCAACTCGCGCGTCCCGCATCTGTCGGTGCTCATCGGCGCCTCGTACGGCGCCGGTCACTACGGGATGTGCGGCCGGGCGTACGACCCCCGCTTCCTCTTCGCCTGGCCCAGCGCCAAGTCCGCCGTGATGGGCCCGCAGCAGCTCGCCGGGGTGATGTCGATCGTCGCCCGGCAGTCCGCCGCCGCCAAGGGGCAGCCGTACGACGAGGAGGCCGACGCCGCGCTGCGCGCCATGGTGGAGCAGCAGATCGAGTCCGAGTCGCTGCCGCTCTTCCTCTCCGGGCGGCTCTACGACGACGGCGTCATCGACCCGCGCGACACCCGCACCGTGCTCGGCCTGTGTCTGTCCGCCCTGCACACCGCGCCGGTCGAGGGCGCGCGCGGTGGCTTCGGCGTCTTCCGGATGTGAGTGAGGAACCCGTGAGCCGTGCCCGTTTGTCCGCCCGTTCGCTCGCCTCGTCCGCCGTGCGCGGCGGTTCCGCTTCGGCGTCTTCCGGATGTGAGTGAGGAACCCGTGATCCGTTCCCTCCTGGTCGCCAACCGCGCCGAGATAGCGCGGCGTATCGTCCGCACCTGCCGTGACCTCGGCATCGCCACCGTCGCGGTCCACTCCGACGCGGACGCCGGCGCGCCCCACGCACGCGAGGCCGACACCGCCGTACGGCTGCCGGGCGATGCCCCGGCCGACACGTATCTGCGCGGCGATCTCCTCGTGAAGGCCGCCCTGGCCGCCGGGGCCGACGCCGTCCACCCCGGCTACGGCTTCCTCTCCGAGCACGCCGACTTCGCGCGCGCCGTAAGGGACGCGGGGCTGACGTGGGTGGGGCCGCCGCCCGAGGCGATGGAGGCGATGGCCTCCAAGACCCGCGCCAAGGAGATCATGCGCAAGGCGGGCGTGCCGCTGCTCGACGCGATCGACCCGGCCGAGGCCACCGCCGATGATCTGCCGCTGCTGGTCAAGGCGGCGGCGGGCGGCGGCGGCCGGGGCATGCGGGTGGTCCGCGAACTGGACGCGCTCCCCGCCGAACTCGACTCCGCCCGCGCCGAGGCGGCCTCCGCCTTCGGCGACGGTGAGATCTTCGTGGAGCCCTATATGGAGGGCGCCCGCCATGTCGAGGTCCAGGTGTTCGCCGACACCCACGGCACCGTCTGGACCCTCGGTACCCGCGACTGCTCCCTCCAGCGCCGCCATCAGAAGGTCATCGAGGAGGCCCCGGCGCCCGGCCTGGACGAGGAACTGCGGCGCACCCTGGCCGAGTCGGCGGCGAACGCGGCGCGCGCCATCGGCTACGAGGGCGCGGGCACGGTGGAGTTCCTGGTCTCGTCGGCGGGGCGGGCGTACTTCCTGGAGATGAACACCCGCCTACAGGTCGAGCACCCGGTCACCGAGGAGATCTACGGCCTTGACCTGGTGGCGCTGCAACTGCGGATCGCGGAGGGGGAGCGCCTCGACGCCGAGCCGTCGGCGCCCCGGGGGCATGCCGTCGAGGCACGCCTGTACGCCGAGGACCCGGCGCGCGACTGGCGGCCGCAGACGGGGATCATGCACCGGCTGGAGATCCCCGGGCTGCGTGTGGACTCCGGACCGGCCGACGGGGACGCGATCGGCGTCCACTATGACCCGATGCTGGCCAAGGTCATCGCCGTCGCGCCCACCCGGGCGGAGGCCGTGCGCCGGCTGGCCCACGGGCTGGAACGGGCCCGGATCCACGGCCCGGTGACCAACCGGGAGCTGCTCGTACGGGCCCTGCGGCACCCGGAGTTCGAGGCGGCCCGTATGGACACCGGCTTCCTCGAACGCCATCTGGCCGAGCTGACCGCCGCCGCCCCCGATGACGACGAGGCGGCCTCGCTCGCCGAACTCGCCGCCCTCGCCGCCGCCCTGGCCGACGCGGCGCGGCGGCCGGGGACCGCGACCGTGGCCGGGCGGTTGGGCGGGTGGCGGAACGTGCCCTCCCAGCCGCAGTCGAGGAGCTACCGCGCCGAACCGGGCGGCACCGAGCACGAGGTGCGCTACCGCCTCACCCGCGAGGGGCTGCACGCGGCGGACATGCCCGACGTCGGGGTGCTGGGCGCGGCAGCAGAGCTGGTCGTGCTCGATGTGGCCGGGGTCCGGCGGACGTTCGAGGTGACGGCCCATGGGGACCGCCGCTATGTCGACACGCCTCAGGGCGGCTTTGTGTTCACCGCGCTGCCCCGCTTCCCCGACCCCACCGCCCGTGCCGAACCGGGCTCGCTGCTGGCGCCCATGCCGGGCACGGTGGTCCGGGTCGCCGAGGTGGCGGTCGGGGACCGGGTCGAGGCCGGACAGCCGCTGCTGTGGCTGGAGGCCATGAAGATGGAGCACCGCGTCACGGCGCCCGCCGCCGGGGTGCTCACCGCCCTGCACGCCACCACCGGCCGCCAGGTCGAGGTCGGAGCCCTGCTCGCCGTCGTGGCGGCGGGGGAGTGACGAACCCCCGCGCACCACTCAGCACGTCCGGGCCCGGACAGACCGTCCGGGCCGTGCGGGACAGCACACGGCCCGCACAACGCATCGCAAGTGGGAGGAGCCGTCCATGACCAGCCCGCATACGCCCGTGGACACCCCGGAGCGCGTGGCGCTCCGCGCGGCGGTGTCGTCGTTCGCCAAGGGACACGCCCCGGGCGGCCCCCAGGAGCGCGACGGCGTGCGCCAACTGTGGGCCGAGGCAGGCAAGCTCGGCTATCTCGGCGTCAACCTCCCCGAGGAGTACGGCGGCGGGGGCGGCGGCATCAGCGAGCTGTCCATCGTCCTGGAGGAGCTGGGCGCCGCGGGCTGCCCGCTGCTCATGCTGGTCGTCTCGCCCGCCATCTGCGGCACCGTCATCGCCCGGTTCGGCACCGCCGAGCAGAAGGAGCGCTGGCTGCCCGGTCTGGCCGACGGCAGCCTCACCATGGCCTTCGGCATCACCGAGCCCGACGCCGGATCCAACTCGCACCGCATCACCACCACCGCCCGACGGGAGGACGACGGCGGCTGGATACTCAACGGCCGTAAGGTCTTCATCTCGGGTGTGGACATCGCCGACGCGACCCTGATCGTCGGCCGCACCGAGGACGCCCGGACCGGGAAGCTCAAGCCCTGCCTGTTCATCGTCCCGCGCGAGGCGCACGGCTTCTCCTACCACCACATCCCCATGGAACTGGCCGCCGCGGAGAAGCAGTTCGAGGTGGTACTGGACGACGTACGGCTGCCCGCCGACGCGCTGGTGGGCGACGAGGACGCCGGGCTGCTGCAGCTCTTCGCGGGGCTCAACCCGGAGCGCATCATGACGGCGGCGTTCGCGCTGGGGATGGGCCGCTACGCGCTCGACAAGGCCGTCGACTACGCCCGTACCCGCCAGGTGTGGAAGGAGCCCATCGGCGCCCACCAGGCCATCGCCCACCCCCTCGCCCAGTCCCATATCGAGCTGGAACTGGCCCGGCTGATGATGGCGAAGGCGGCGTACCTCTACGACATGGGCGATGACGCGGGCGCGGGCGAGGCCGCCAACATGGCCAAGTACGCGGCCGGGGAGGCCACGGTGAAGGCGGTGGACCAGGCCGTGCACACCCTCGGCGGCAACGGACTGACCGCCGAGTACGGGCTGGCCCGGCTGATCACGGCGGCCCGGGTGGCCCGGATCGCCCCCGTCAGCCGGGAGATGATCCTCAACTACGTCTCCCATCAGAGCCTGGGGCTGCCGAAGTCGTACTGACCTCTCGCCGACCCTTCCGCCGCGGGCGCCGTAGCCGCACCCACGGCGCCGTAGCGGACGGCGTCGTACCGGCCTCACGAGTTGGGCAGAACGGACAGGTAGGTCCATCAGAGCTGAGGGGAACGGCCATGGTGCTGCGCAGCGAGTATCCCGATGTCCCGCCTGTCGATCTGCCCATCCACGACGCCGTACTGGCCCGCGCGGCCGAGGAGTTCGGCGACCTGACCGCGCTGGTGGACGGCGTGACCGGGGCGGCCCTGAGCTATGCCGCGCTGGATCGCGCCGCGCGCCGGATCGGGGCCGCGCTGGCCGAGGCGGGGGTGCGCAAGGGCGATGTGGTGGCCCTGCACAGCCCCAACTCGATCATGTACCCACCGGCCTTCTACGGCGCGACCCGCACCGGGGCCGCGGTCACCACGGTGCATCCGCTGGCGACCCCGGAGGAGTTCGCCAAGCAGCTCCGGGACGCGGCCGCGTCCTGGGTCATCACCGTCTCGGCCCTGCTGGGCGTGGCCCGGCAGGCCGCCGAACGGGCGGGCGGGGTACGGGAGATCTTCGTCTGCGACGAGGCGAGCGGCCATCGCTCGCTGCGCTCCATGATGAGGAGCACCGCGCCCGAACCGGTGGTGGAGATCGACCCGGCCGAGGACATCGCGGTGCTGCCGTACTCCTCGGGCACCACCGGCACCCCCAAGGGCGTGATGCTCACCCACCGCAACGTCTCCACCAACCTCGCGCAGGTGGAGACGCTGGTCCCCAACCAGCCGGGGGAGCGGGTGCTGGCCGTCCTGCCGTTCTTCCACAGCTACGGCCTTACGGCGCTCATGAACGCGCCGCTCCGCAACGGCGGCACGGTGATCGTGCTGCCCCGCTTCGAACTCGACACCTTCCTCGCCGCCATCGAGAAGCACCGCGCCCAGGCGCTCTATGTGGCCCCGCCGATCGTGCTCGCGCTCGCCAAGCATCCGTCGGTGGACGGCCACGATCTGTCGTCGGTGCGGTACGTGCTGAGCGCGGCGGCCCCGCTGGACGCCCGGCTCGCGGAGGCGTGCGCCCGGCGGCTCGGCGTACCGCCGCTGCTGCAGGCGTTCGGGATGACGGAGCTGTCGCCGGGCTGCCATCTGGTGCCGCGCGACGCGAAGAACGCACCACCGGGGACGGTCGGAAAGCTGCTTCCGAGCACCGAGATGCGCATCGTGGCCCCGGACACCGGCGAGGACCTGGCCGTCGGCGAGGACGGCGAGATCGTCATCCGCGGACCGCAGGTGATGAAGGGCTATCTGGGCCGCCCCGAGGACACCGACGCGCTGATCGACGCCGAGGGCTGGCTGCACACCGGCGACGTCGGGCATGTGGACGCGGACGGCTGGCTGTATGTGGTGGACCGGGTGAAGGAGTTGATCAAGTACAAGGGCTATCAGGTCGCCCCGGCCGACCTGGAGGCCGTGCTGCTCGCCCATGAGGCCGTCGCCGACGCCGCCGTGATCGGGGTGACGGACGGGGCGGGCAATGAGATCCCCAAGGCGTATGTGGTGCGCCGGCCCGGGACCCGGATCTCGGAGGACGACCTGATCGCGTACGTTGCCGGACAGGTGGCGCCGTACAAGAAGGTGCGCCGCGTGGAGTTCACGGACACCGTGCCGCGCTCGGCCACCGGCAAGATCCTGAGGCGTGAACTGCGCGCCAGGGAAAGGAGCTCGACCACCCCATGACCGACGGCCCCACGACCGATGGCCCGCCGACCGAAGACCCCACCGCGGTGCCCAAGCCTCTCGTACGGTCCGCCTCCGCGCGCGGTATCACCACCCTCACGCTGGACTCGCCGCACAACCGCAACGCCCTCTCGACGCGCCTGGTCGCCGAGGTGCGCGAGGCGCTGGAGGAGGCCGGGCGGGACGACGGCGTCCGGGCGGTGCTGCTCACCCACACCGGCACCACCTTCTGCGCGGGCGCGGATCTGAGCGAACCGCCCTCGGCGTCCGGTGCGGCCGGACTGGTGGCGCTGTTGCGGTCGATCGTGGAGCTGCCCAAGCCGGTCGTCGCGCGCGTCACCGGACATGTGCGGGCCGGTGGGCTCGGGCTGCTCGGAGCCTGCGACATCTCGGCGGCCGGGCGCGGCGCCAGCTTCGCCTTCACCGAGGCGCGGCTCGGCCTCGCCCCGGCCGTCATATCGATGCCGCTGCTGCCCCGGCTGGATCGGCGCGCGGCGGCCCGCTACTACCTTACGGGGGAGCGGTTCGACGCCGCCGAGGCGGCCCGGATCGGTCTGGTGACGATCGCCGACCCGGAGGGCGACGCGGACGAGGCGCTGGCGCCCGTCCTCGACGGGCTGCGCCGCGGCTCCCCGCAGGGCCTCGCCGAGTCCAAGCGGCTGGTGACCGCCGATGTGCTGCGCGCCTTCGACCGGGACGGCGAACCGCTGGCCGCGCTGTCGGCCCGCCTCTTCGCCTCCGAGGAGGCCCGGGAGGGCATGACGGCGTTCCTGGAGCGGCGCGAGCCGGAGTGGGTGCGGGAGACGGCGGCCGACGCGGGGGCGGACGCTCAGACCGGGGGTGCCGGGGCCACGCCGGGTACCGGGGCCACGCCCGGCGCCGGGGCCGCGGGGGCGTCCCGATGACCCCCGTACGGCACTGCGCGACCCCAAGCAGGACCGCAGCCGCGCGACCCGCAGGCGGCTGCTGGAAGCCGCCGTGGCCTGCCTCGCCGAGCGTGGCTGGGCAGGCTCCACGGTCGCGGTGGTCGCCGAGCGGGCCGGGGTGTCGCGGGGCGCGGCCCAGCACCACTTCCCGACCCGTGAGGACCTCTTCACGGCCGCCGTCGAGCATGTCGCCGAGGAGCGCTCGGCCGAACTGCGCGCCCTCCCCGCCCCGCATGGGGAGGGCCGCGTCCACACGGTGGTCGAGGCGCTGATCACCCTCTACACCGGCCCGCTCTTCCGGGCCGCGCTCCAGCTATGGGTGGCGGCCTCGTACGAGGAGCAGCTGGGCTCCCGGGTGACCGCACTGGAGGCGAAGATCGGCCGCGAGACCCATCGGATGGCCGTGGAGCTGCTGGGCGCCGACGAGTCGGTGCCGGGCGTCCGGGAGGCCGTCCAGGGCCTGCTCGACATGGGACGCGGCCTGGGCCTGGCCAACCTCCTGACGGACGACGGCCACCGCCGGGAGCGGGTGGTGGCCCAGTGGTCGAGGGTCCTGGAGACGATCCTGACTCGGCAGGACCCCGGCCACCCTTCCCCGGCCGCGTCCTGAGCCAGGACTCGGCTCCCGGGCTACGGCTCGGCGCCTGGGCTGCGGCTCGGCTCCCGAGCCGCGGCTCGGCCCTGGGCTGCGGCTCGGGCCTGGGCTACGGCTCGGCTTCTCCGCTGCGGCTCGGGCCTGGGCTACGGCTCGGCTTCTCCGCTGCGGCTCGGGCCTGGGCTACGGCTCGGCTTCTCCGCTGCGGCTCGGCCCTGGGCTACGACTCGGCTTCTCCGCTGCGGCTCGGCCCTCGGCTACGGCTCGGCTCCCGAGCCGCGGCTGGGGCTCCTGGGCCACCCCCTTGCCGCCCGAGCTACCGCTTCGTGTTCCCGTACCCGTCGATCTCGTGCGGGCTGCGCGTGCCGGGGCCGACGTACCGGGCCGACGGCCGCACCAGACGGCCGGTCCGCTTCTGCTCCAGGATGTGCGCACTCCAGCCCGCCGTGCGGGCGCAGGTGAACATCGAGGTGAACATGGGCGCCGGGACCTCGGCGAAGTCCAGCACGATGGCCGCCCAGAACTCCACGTTCGTGGCCAGCACCCGGTCCGGCCGCCGGTTGTGCAGCTCGTCCAGGGCGGCCCGCTCCAGCGCCTCGGCGACCTCGAAGCGCGGTGCGCCCAGCTCCTTCGCGGTGCGCCGCAGCACCCGCGCCCGCGGGTCCTCGGCGCGGTAGACGCGGTGGCCGAAGCCCATCAGCCGCTCGCCCCGGTCCAGGGCCTGCCGGACGTAGCCGGTGGCGTCCCCGGTGCGCTCGATCTCCTCGATCATGCCGAGCACCCGGGAGGGCGCGCCGCCGTGCAGCGGCCCCGACATGGCGCCCACCGCGCCGGAGAGCGCGGCGGCGACATCCGCGCCGGTGGAGGCGATGACGCGGGCGGTGAAGGTGGACGCGTTCATCCCGTGCTCGGCGGCCGAGGTCCAGTACGCGTCGACGGCGGCGACATGCTTGGGGTCCGGCTCACCGCGCCAGCGCCGCATGAAGCGCTCCACGATGGTCCCGGCCTTGTCGATCTCCCGCTGCGGCACCATCGGCTTCCCCTGGCCGCGGGCCGACTGGGCGACGTAGGACAGGGCCATCACGGCCGCGCGCGCCAGGTCCTCACGGGCCTGCTCCACGTCGATGTCCAGCAGCGGTTTGAGGCCCCAGACGGGCGCGAGCATGGCCAGCGCGGACTGGACGTCGACCCGGACGTCCCCGGAGTGGACCGGGATGGGGAACGGCTCGGCGGCCGGCAGCCCCGGGTTGAAGGCACCGTCGACCAGCAGACCCCACACGTTCCCGAAGGAGACATGGCCCACCAGGTCCTCGATGTCCACGCCTCGGTAGCGCAGCGCGCCGCCTTCCTTGTCGGGTTCGGCGATCTCCGTCTCGAACGCGACGACTCCTTCGAGTCCGGGTACGAAGTCGGACATCAGGCGGCTCCTCATGCTGCGGACGACGGCGGTGCCGGAACGGTTACGCGGCCGCCTGACACGGCTCGCGGTCCGTACCGGTCACTCCGGTGATGTGCCCCGTGCGGGTAGTGGTCACCCAACCGCGGCGGGGAGTGACCTCCAGAACACGGGGGTGGTGCCAGCCATGCGCCGACAGGCGCATGGTCAGCCTCAGTCTGGTGCGTGTGCTCGCCACGGGGAAGCGTGAGAAGCGGCACATGCGGTACGCGTCGCGGGAGGGTTACGGGGCGGTGGGGCGGGGGAGAGAGATCGCTCTTACGGGGCAGCCCGTGCGAAGGGCCGATGATGTTGCAAGATATGCCCGTGCCTCACGTTGACTCGGAGCCCTCGGCTTCCTCCGCGCGTACGTACGACCCGGCCGCCATGCGCGAGCACTACCGCGCGGCCGGCTTCGACGAGGCGGACCTCGCGGGCGATCCGTTCCGGCAGTTCACCCGGTGGTTCGAGGACGCGGTCGGCAGCGGGCTCTTCGAGCCGAACGCGATGATCGTCTCGACGGCCGACGCGGCGGGCCGCCCCAGCTCCCGCACCGTCCTGATGAAGAGCTTCGACGAGCGCGGCTTCGTCTTCTACACCAACTACGGCTCCCGCAAGGGCCGTGAGCTGGGCGAGAACCCGCATGTCGGGCTGCTCTTTCCCTGGCATCCCATCGCCCGGCAGGTGATCGTCACGGGCACCGCGCGGCGCACCGGGCGGGACGAGACGGCGGCGTACTTCCGGACCCGGCCGCACGGCTCGCAGCTCGGGGCGTGGGCGAGCACGCAGTCCTCGGTGGTGGCCTCGCGGGAGGAGCTGGACCGCTCGTACGAGGAGCTGGCGGACCGCTATCCGCCGGGGGAGCAGGTGCCGGTGCCGCCGGAGTGGGGCGGGTTCCGGGTGGTGCCGGAGGCGGTCGAGTTCTGGCAGGGCCGGGAGAACCGGCTGCACGACCGGCTCCGGTACGTCCGGCTGCCCGATGAGGAGGGCTGGCGGGTGGAGCGGCTGTACCCGTAAGGCGCGGCGCTCGCGGAGGTCGGTGCTCAGGCGGGTCGGTGCGGACCGTAAGGCCGCCGAGGGCAGGCCCGTAGCTGCTGAGAAGAAGCCCCTCAGACCCCTGAAGGGCCCCGAAAACGCGGACAACCCGCGGGTCTTTCCCCTGACGCCCTGAGGCGGAAGGGGGCCGGTCGGACGTACCGGCGACCCGCGGGTCGGGTGACTGCTTGGGATTGGCCGGCTGCGCACCTCTTTCGTGCGCCAGTCCGGCGATGCGCAGAGCGCGACGACGGACTGCTAGCCCGCAGTCACCTCACGCGTCCGGATTTCATACATCTGCCGAACCACCTCCCTTCTCGTGTACCGCAAGCCTAAGAACCGCCTCCTGCCACACACAAGCGAATTTCCGTGTGGCAACGATTTCGACGAATGCGGTGTGGCGAGTGTCACGTTCGAGTTCAATGTCCGACGTGCCCCACCACGGACAGCCACGTCGAGCAAGGGGTGTCAGGTGAGCGCTTCACAACGTTCCGAACCCGCAGGGCCGGCGCGTTCCGCCCGATCCTCGCGGGGGGTCCCCGGACAGGCGGGCGCCGCCGCGTCGGCGTCCGTCCGGCCCGAGTGCCCGGACGGGCCCGAGCGGCCCGACTCCGAACTGCTCGCCGCGCTGCTCGATGGGATGGACGCCGCCCTGTGCGCGTTCGACGCCGACGGCACGGTGACCCACTGGAACCATGAGGCCGAGCGCATCCTCGGCTGGACGGCGGCGGAGGCGGTCGGCCGCAAGGGGCTGGGCGGCTGGGCCGCCCGCCCGGGGGACGCGCGGGACGTCGACGCGCGTCTTACGGAGGCCATGGGCACCACGGGTCGCCGGGTGCACGAGTTCGCGCTGCTGACCAAGGACGGCGGCCGGGTCCTGGTCCGTACGCAGTCCTCGGCGGTGGCGGGCGCGGACGGCCGCCCGGCCGGGGTGTACTGCGCCTTCAGCGAGGTGCATGCGCAGGTCGACCTGGAGCGGTCGATCGCGCTGAGCGAGGCGCTGCTGGAGGACGCGTCGTGGAACGTGGTCCTGGTCGACGCGGATCTGCGGGTGGCCGTGGTCAACGCCAGCGCGGCGGGGGCGCTGCGTACGGCCCGTAAGGCCGCGCCCGGCCGGCCGCTGGGCGACTTCCTGGACCAGGGCGTCGAGGAGGCGGAGGCCGCGCTGCAGCACGTCCTGGCGGAGGGCGCGCCCCCGGCGCCCACCGAGCTGTGGGTGACGCTGCGGGACACCGACGCGGCGGACGGCTTCGAGGGCGCGGACAGGGTGCGCTACGAACTGCTCGACGACGACGAGGCGGTGCGCGGTGAGGGCGCCGACCGCGGCGAGTCCGGTGCGGCGGCCCGGCGCCGCTGCTGGCGCAGCGGCTTCCTCCGGCTGGCCTCACCGCTCACCGAGGAGCCGACGCCGCTCGGCGTGGCCTGGATCTTCCAGGACGTGACGGAGGCGAAGGGCCAGGAGCAGGAGAGCGCCCGGATGCGCTTCCGGGGCAACCAGCTGCACCGGGCGACGCGGGCGGCGGCCGAATGCGGGGACCCGATGGAGGCGGCCTCGGTCCATCTGGACTTCGCGCTGGCGGGCTTCGCCGATCACGCCCTGATCGACCTGGTCCTGGACCCGCCGCCGGGCGCCCCGGAGGGCCGGGTCCGGCTCGTCCGGGCGGCGGCCACCCCCATCGGCGCCCCCGGCCCCTGCCCGCCCGTCGTCCCCGGGGGCATCCCGCTGGGCTACCCGGAGGGCCATCCGGCGCTCCAGGCGGTCGACCGCTGCGGTTCGGTACGGGCGAGCACGAGACGCTCGGACGAGCCCGCGGCGGCCCAGTGGGCGGTGGCCCGCAAATGGCCGGAGGGCACGGTGCACGGCCTGTGCGCGGTGCTGCGCAGCCGCGGCCGCACCCTCGGCGTGGTCACCTTCCTGCGCACCTCCAGCCGTCGGGCCTTCGACCGTACGGACGCGACATACGCGGAGGACGTCGCGGCCCGCGTCGCAGCCTCGGTGGACCTGGCCGTAGGCCGCCGCTGACGCCCCGGCCCGTGAAGCCCCGGGCCGGGAGACATCGCGCACCCGCCGCCCGCGGCCAATCCAGCCCCTCTGGCCTTTGAGGAGCGGGGTCCGGGGGCAGACCCCCGGCCGGGCTCCGGGGCCGGGCCGCCCCGGGATTCGCTCCAGCTCTCCGGCGTTTGAGGAGCGGGGTCGGGGGGGCGGAGCCCGGCCGGGGTCCGGGGCCGCCCCGGGATTCGGGAAGGGGCGGGGTGAGGGAAGCTCCCCCGGCTGCGCGCTCACCGGCGGGGACCAGCTCCTAGCAGCCACCACCGGTAAAGGCCCCCGGCGAGGGTCTTACCTTCGGTAGAAGATCCGGTCCCCGTATTCGGTCATCACCTTGCGGTTCCACTCATGCCCGCCGTCCACGTTCCCCGACCTCAGCATGGGCGGCTCGATCCCCCGCTCGGCCAGTTCCGAGACCCCGGCCGCCACCATGGACTGCATGATCGCGCTCGTCACGACGGTGGACGCGGGGGCGAAGGGCGCGCCGACGCCGTCCACCGTGAGCTCCGCGTCGCCGATCGCGATCTTGTTGTCGATGACCAGATCGCAGTGGTCCTTCAGGAAGCCACCGGAGGAGTTGCGCGAGGTCGTGCCGGTCGCGTAGCCGACCGAGGTCACCCCGATCACCCTGACCCCGCGCTCCCGCGCGCTCATCGCCATCTCCACGGGCAGGGCGTTGCGCCCGGACAGCGAGATCACGATCAGCAGGTCCCCGGACCGGAGCGGGCTGCAGTCGAGGGCGGTCGTGGCGAGCCCGTCGACACGTTCCAACGCGCTGCCGAGGGTGGCGGGGATGACGTCCACGCCCACCACCCCCGGCACCGCCAGCAGATTCATCAGCGCGAGCCCGCCCGCGCGGTAGACGACGTCCTGCGCGGGCAGGGAGGAGTGCCCGGCGCCGAACGCGAAGAGGCGGCCGCCCGCGGCGACGGTATCGGCGATCAGGGTGCCCGCCGCGGCGATATGCTCGCCCTCCTCGTCCCGCACCTGCCGCAGCAGGCCGATGGCCGCGTCGAAGAATTGCCCGGCCGGTTTGGACTCGTTCATCAACGCGTCGCCTTCCCTGTGGGGGTTTCCGATCATGACGCTGTCAATAGCAGCCCGGTCCCTTGCGGCGGAAGAGGCCGTCTCGGCCCCGTTGTCGGCGGGATGCGTCAGAATTGGCTGAGGGCCACCGCACGACACTTCGAGGGGCACGCATGTCCGGACTGATCGACACCACGGAGATGTATCTCCGCACCATCCTCGAGCTCGAGGAGGAGGGCGTGGTCCCCATGCGCGCCCGGATCGCGGAGCGGCTCGAGCAGAGCGGCCCGACGGTCAGCCAGACGGTGGCGCGCATGGAGCGCGACGGGCTGGTCACGGTCGCGGGCGACCGTCATCTGGAGCTGACCGAGGAGGGCCGCCGGCTGGCCACGCGGGTGATGCGCAAGCACCGGCTCGCCGAGTGCCTGCTCGTCGATGTGATCGGGCTGGAGTGGGAGCAGGTCCACGCCGAGGCGTGCCGCTGGGAGCATGTGATGAGCGAGGCGGTGGAGCGGCGCGTGCTGGAGCTGCTCCGCCATCCGACCGAGTCGCCTTACGGCAACCCGATTCCGGGCCTGGAGGAGCTGGGCGAGAAGGCCGAGGCCGATCCGTTCCTGGACGAGTCCATGGTGAGCCTGCGTGAGCTGGAGCCCGGCTCGGAGGGCAAGACAGTGGTGGTGCGCCGCATCGGCGAGCCCATCCAGGCCGACGCCCAGGTGATGTACACGCTGCGGCGGGCCGGGGTGCAGCCGGGCTCCGTGGTGAGCGTCACGGAGTCGCCGGGCGGAGTGCTGGTCGGCAGCAGCGGTGAGGCGGCGGAGCTGGAGGCGGAGATCGCCTCGCATGTCTTCGTGGCCAAGCGCTGACCCGGGCCTTCGTGGCCGAGCGCTGACTGCGGGCTTCGTGGCCGAGCGCTGACTGCGGTCTTCGTGGTCAAGCGCTGACCTCGGCCGGGCGCGAGCTTCTCGCGTCCTGATTCCCGACCCTCCTCCCCGTTCCAGACCCTGATCCCCGACCCCCACAGACCCCCGACCTGACCGCCCCGGCCCCCGGCGCGCGGACGCCCCGACCCGGCTCGCTCCCGACCCAGTCCGCGCCTGCCCCGGGGGCCCGAGGGTCCGGGGCCCGAGGGTCCGGGGGCCCGGCGGCCCAACGCCTCGCGCGTACACCCCCGCACAACCTCACGCGCTTCGACACGCTGACCGATACACCCCGTTCAGTCGATTCGGCCGTCACGACCTGCGACGACGGATTTTCCCGAAACCGGAGTCGAAAGAAACCGAGCGGGCGGGGCCGACGCGTGCGACGCTGTCGCTGACGCTCAGGCCGTCAGGGGAGGGGGCCGCGGTGGGCCCGAGAGGCTGTGCCGCCGAGGGGGAGATCTTCAGCGAGGGCCCCGGTGCCGTCAGGTGCCGGGGCCCCGCTTCCCCATATCCCCCCACTGGACCCCGGGCCGTACGGACCGCGCGAACGCGGCCGGTGCGACCCGGAGCCCTGGTGACCCGGAGCCCCGAGCTCTCAGGGTCGTCCCCCGCGGACTCCCTTCCCCGAGTAGTCCGCCTCCCGCTAGCTGTCTCCCCATGGCGCAGACGATCAATCCCTGACGGTGGTCACTCGAACGAGGGTGTTGGACGTAACAGCACCGTGTTCGAATATGAGTTCGATACTGTGAGGGTGTTCGAGAGAGGGCTGGAGGTGCCAGACCACATGGTGCGACGCATCGAGGTGAGCGGGACCGGCGGCGTGCGGCTCGCCGCCTGGGAGTTCACCGATCCGCCCAAGGCAGGCGCCGGCCGTGAGGGAGCGCGGGGCCCCGGAGTGCTGTTGCTCCACGGGCTGCTGGGCCGGGCGGCCCACTGGGCGGAGACGGCCCGCTGGCTCTCCACCCGCCATCGGGCGGTCGCCCTCGACCAGCGCGGCCATGGCCGCAGCGACAAGCCGGCCGAGGGGCCGTTCGACCGCTCCACCTATGTGGACGACGCCGAGGCGGCCGTCGAGCAGCTCGGCCTCGCCCCCGTGACCCTGATCGGCCATGCCATGGGCGCCCTCACCGCCTGGCAGCTCGCGGCCCGCCGCCCCGATCTGGTCCGGGCGCTGGTCATCTGCGATATGCGCGCCTCGGCCCTCGGCGCCGCCTCACAGCGCGAGTGGGCCGAATGGTTCCGCTCCTGGCCGGTGCCGTTCGCGACCCTCGCCGATGTGCGCAAGTGGTTCGGCGAGGACGATCCGACGCTGGAGCGGCCGAATCCGGCCCGGGGCGATTTCTTCGCCGAGGTCATGGCCGAGCGTTCGGACGGCTGGCGCCCGGCCTTCTCCTGCCGCCAGATGCTGAAGGCCCGTGAGACCTGGGTCCAGGACGCCCATTGGGAAGAGCTCGCCCTGGTCGAGTGCCCCACCCTGGTCGTCCGCGGGCTGGACGGCCAGCTCGGCCGCGCCGAGGCGCAGGAGATGGTCCGCGTCCTGCCCCGCGGCCAGTATGCGGAGGTGGTGGACGCGGGCCATCTGGTCCACTACGACCAGCCGGACGGGTGGCGCCGGGCCGTGGAGCCCTTCCTGGCCTCGGCCCTCCCCGTCTGACGACGGCGCGCCCCCCGGTTCAGAACACCCAGGTGAACGGCTCCCCGCCGATCTCCGTCCACATGACCTCGACCGACCTCGCCCGCGCGGGAATCAGGAAGGTGGTGCAGAGCAGATAGCTCTGCCCGTTCTTCCAGTCCTTGATCTCGTCCGGGTCCGCGCAGCCCTTGGGCTGCCCGGCATCGCCCACGACCTTCGCTCCCCGCCGGCCGTCCGCGTACACCTCCGCGTAGTCCCCGACCCGCGGATACTCCCGCACCGTGGCCCCGTGCAGATGGGTGTACTTCACAGAGGCGACCGCGGGCACCAGGCCCTTGGCATCCGCCGGGTCCGGCACCAGCGCCTTCGCCTCGTCCGCCGTGCCGATGTCGACCTTCTGCGCCGCGATCCGGTAGGTGGGCTCGATCCCGGTGTCCTCCTTGAACGCACGCGTACCGGTCTGACCCGGCCAGAACACCCCGCCCCCCGACCGCATCCCCACCGTCTGCGCCCCACCCCGATCTCCACCGGCGGCCTCCGAGCGGGACGTATGCCGTGCGTTCTCGGATGTATCGCCCTTTTCCCCGAATGGTCCGCACGCGGTCAGGGCGAGAGTCAGTACGGCAACGGGCGCGCCGACCCGCAGCCATGTTGTCTTGGTCAGCGGCACGGTGGAACTCCAATGCGGGAACTGTCTCCGTCGCGCTCCGGTGTGATCCCTTGAACGCGACCGACGGTTCGATGATCCTACGAGTCCTCTACTCCCTTGCGGCAATGGGAAATTGATCAGTAATGAACAAGTGAAGGGAAGCACATGCTCGGCGGCGACATCACGGATCCGGAACCCGGCAAGGACTGGGCGGCATTTCAGTACGAGATCTATCTGAACGGGATGACCGGCGCCGTTCCCCGGCTGCCCGCCGATCTGACCCGGCTCGAGGAGCTGGCCGAGGCCCGGCTGGGACCCGGCCCGGTGGGCTATGTCGCGGGCAGCGCGGGCAACGGCAGCACCGAGCGGGCCAACCGGGCGGCGCTGGACCGGCATCGGATCGTGCCGCGGATGCTCCGTGACGTGCGGCGGCGGAATCTGTCGGTCGAGCTGCTGGGCACCCGGCTGCCCGCGCCGCTCGCGCTCGCGCCGATCGGCGTGTTGTCGATCATGCACCCGGACGCCGAGTGCGCGGCGGCGCGGGCCGCCGCGGCGCAGGGCGTGCCGTTCATCCTGTCCTCGGCGTCCAGTACGCCGATGGAGCGGGTGGCGGAGGCGATGGGGGACGGCGAGCGGTGGTTCCAGCTCTACTGGGGCAAGGACCGCGAGGTCACCAGGAGCTTTCTGGACCGGGCGAGGACGTGCGGTTTCACGGCGCTTGTGGTGACCCTCGACACCCCGCTGCTGGCCTGGCGGCCGCGCGATCTCGACCAGGCGTATCTGCCGTTTCTGCACGGAGTGGGAACCGCCAACTACTTCACCGATCCGGCGTTCCAGGCCGGGCTCGCCAAGCCGGTGCACGAGGACCGGGACGCCGCGGTGCTGCACTTTGTGCAGATGTTCGGCGACCCCGGGAAGACCTGGGAGGACCTGGCGTTCCTGCGTGAGCACTGGGACGGCCCGATCGTGCTCAAGGGGGTGTTGCACCCCGATGACGCCCGGCGCGCGGAGGCGGCGGGGATGGACGGCGTCGTGGTGTCCAACCACGGCGGCCGCCAAGTGGGCGGCTCCATCGGGGCGGCCGACGCGCTGCCGGGGGTGGCGACGGCGGTCGGCGCCCGGCTCGCGGTGCTCTTCGACAGCGGGGTGCGCACCGGTGACGATGTGTTCAAGGCGCTCGCCCTCGGCGCCCGCGCGGTACTGCTGGGGCGGCCGTACGCGTATGGGCTGGGGCTGGACGGGCAGCCGGGGGTGGAGCATGTGATCCGCTCCCTGCTGGCCGAGTTCGAGCTGACGATGGCGCTGTCGGGCCATACGGATGCGGCGGGGCTCACCCCGGACGCACTCGGCTGACAATTCCCTTCGGCTTTCAACTTGTTGTCAGATGCACCGGTACACCGGCGACTCGCCGCGGGCCGTCGGGGCTTTACCGGGTCATGAGCTTCCGGATTGCCGGGTGCTACGCTCATCGGCGCGCAGTGAATTAACCGATCATGCAGTGAATTAACCGATCACGGGGGGTGGTTGCGTGAAGATCCAACGTAAAGCCTCGATGGTCGTGCTCGCGGCGGCGCTGATGCTGGGCGGTTCGGTGGCCCTGGCGCCGACGGCGTCGGCGGTGGGGTCATCGGCGTGTCAGTTCAATTCCCCGGATGTCAATTTCAAGGTCTCCACCAGTGGGGCCAGATTCCGTACCGGACCGGGAAAGCGGTACCGCGCTATAGGGACGCTTTACCGGGGAGATTCCTTCCGGTACTTCTGCCGCACCCGGGGCTTTGAGGAGAGCTGGTCCTACGGAAAGATCCTGAGGCGGACGACGACCGGAATCCGGGCCGGGACCAGAGGCTGGGTGTACAGCAAGTACCTCGACTAGCCGGAACGTTACGGCAGTTGAGCTGCGGGCGGTTCGTGCGACACCACCACGCGTCGGCGGGGCCGGGATGAGTCCCCGACCCCGCCGACGCACCGCGTGCCCGGGGCTCACCCCTTGCTGACCGCCGCCAGGATCTCCGGCAGCCGCGCCGCGACCCGCGGCGCCGCCAGGCGCAGTCCGGTCTCCGCGAGGGCCGCGCCGTACACCGCGCCCAGCGGGAACACCACCCACAACCAGCCGTGCGCCCCGGAGACATGCAGCCAGATCGTCAGGCCCAGCACCGGCGCGCACAGCACCGAGCCCAGGATCATCCCGACGAGGAGGCTGATCCAGGCGATCCCCGCCTGGCCCGGGGCGACGTTCTTGTGGCCGCTGTCCTGCGGAATCGAGTACGGGGCCAGCGCGGACGCCATGGCGCCGGTCGCCAGCATCGAGCCGAGCAGCGCCAGGGCGATGCCGAGCGCCTCGGGAGCGGCCGACCAGTTCTTCAGGACGGCGGCGGAGCCGAGCACCGCCACTGCCATGTACGGCACCGCCACCAGGAGGAGGGCCAGCGTGCGGCCGCGCAGTTCCAGATAGGCGTCGCGGGGCGAGGAGATCGTCTGCGCGACCATCCAGAAGGCGGAGGAGTCCTGGCCGAACTGGTTGTACATCAGCATGCCGAGCATGCCCGACGCCCAGCAGGACCAGTAGACCGAGCCGTTGTCCTGAACGGCGGTGACGAAGGGCAGCAGGAGGCCGACGCCCAGAGAGGTGACCCAGGCCGACTTGGTCTTCGGGTCCCGTACGGCATAGCGCAGCGTCCGCAGCAGCACCGTGCCGCTGCGGCCGGCGGGCAGCAGCCGGGCGAACGGGCCCGAGGCGTCCGGGGTGTCGGCAGCGCCGGAGCCCCGCCGCTCGCGTGGTGCCGCCGCCTGGAGCGTGGAGGCGTCCGGGGTGGTCATCAGGTGGGTGAGGGTGCCCCTCCACCACCACAGCAGCACCGCCAGCGCGCCTATGGTCAGCGCGAACTGGGCCGCGGCGACCCCGTAGGCGCCGTCGCTGACGCCCTGGACGGCGTCGACCGCCGCCGCGGGCGGCACCCAGCGCAGCACCGCCGCGGCCGGTTCCAGCACGGCCAGGCCGTTCTTACCGCCGAGCTGCTGGGCCCCGAAGTTCACGAACTGGGCGCCGATGGCCACGAACAGACCGCTGAGCACCGCCAGGTCGCGGCCCTTACGGCTGGTGAGGAGGCGGGTGTTGGCCGTGGCGACGGCGCGGGCCAGCGCCACGCACACCAGCACCGTCAGCACCACGGCCATCACCGCCGCCCCCGCGGCCGCCGCCCCGTGCGCGACGGCGACGGCCGAACCGGCGGCCAGGGTCAGCGTGAACAGCGGGCCGATGCCGATCAGCGAGGACACCAGCAGCGCGGTGATCAGCGAGCGCGGCCGCAGCGGCAGCATCACCAGCCGGGTCGGGTCGAGGGTTTCGTCGCCGCCGGGGAAGAACAGCGGCATCACCGCCCAGCCGAGCGCGAGCACCGCCGTCAGCAGCGTGACCAGTGCGTCGACATGGTTCGTGTCGCGCAGCAGCACCAGACCGAGCAGCTGCAACACGGCGAACAGCATCGCCAGTACCAGCGAGGTGAGGTACGCGGCCCGCCGACCGCTGGACTGGCGCAGCCCGTTGCGCAGCAGCGCCAGCTTCAAGGAGACGAAGACAGGGGTGGGGGAGGCGGTGGGAACGGCGGGCGGCGCGGGCGCGGCGGTGCCGAGCGGGCCCCTGGCGTCGAGCGGGTCGGTGAGCGTCATCGGGCGCCGCCGCCCAGCCAGTCGAGGCTTTGGCCCGCCTCGCGCCGGTTGGCGCCGACCAGCTCCAGGAAGGCGTTCTGCAGGGACGGTGCGTCGCCCCGCACCTCGGCCAGCGGGCCATGGGCCCGGATCCGGCCGCTCGCGATCACCGCGACCCAGTCGCACAGCGACTCCACCAGCTCCATGACATGGCTGGAGAAGACGACGGTGGCGCCGGAGTGGGTGTAGCGCTCCAGAACGCCGCGGATGGTCTGGGCGGAGACCGGGTCGACCCCCTCGAAGGGCTCGTCGAGGAAGAGGACTTCCGGGTTGTGGAGCAGCGCGGCGGCCAGTCCGATCTTCTTCCGCATCCCGGTGGAGTAGTCGATGACCAGCTTGTTCTGGGAGCCCGCGAGATCCAGGACGTCCAGGAGCTGGGTGGCGCGCTTGTCGACCTCCGCACCGGGCAGCCCGCGCAGCCGCCCGGTGTAGGTGAGCAGCTCCCGGCCGGAGAGCCGCTCGAACATCCGCAGTCCCTCCGGCAGCACCCCGATCCGCGCCTTGATCTCGACCGGGTCCCGCCAGACGTCGTGCCCGCCGATCTCCACCGTCCCCGAGTCGGGGCGCAGCAGGCCGGTGATCATCGAAAGCGTGGTGGTCTTACCGGCGCCATTGGGCCCGACAAGCCCGATGAACTGCCCGGCGGGCAGCTCCAGATCGATCCCCGCGACCGCGATCTGCTCTCCGTAGCGCTTCCACAGGCCGCTCACCCGCACGGCGGCGGCCCTGGTCGGCTCTGTGCTGGCTGCTGGCTGCTCCTGAGGCACCGGCTTCCCCCGTTTTCCTGTGGGACGAATCTCGGGGGGCCGGTCGTGACGCCCCCGTCCGTCGCTCCACGATAGGGGCCGACCTGGGGAGCGCTCCGGGGGTGTCGGCGGTGCGGAGTGTCGAGGCGGGCGCAGGGTGCCAGGGGCGCGGTGCGTCGGCGGCCCAGGCGTGTCAGCGGCGCTCGCGGCCGCAGGCGTAGGCGAGGGCGCTCACCAGCTCCTGGGCGTCGGGCAGCCAGCGGTTGGCGGCGGTGGGCCGCCGGGCCCACTGGATCGGGCCGCGCAGGCCCACCCGGGTCGGGGGCGCGACCACATAGTCGCCATCGCCGCGCGCGGTCAGGTCGATCGCGTTCGGCGGCCAGCCCAGATTGCGCACCAGGTCGGGGACCTTGGCGGCGGCGCCCGGGAGGACGAAGAAGAGCATCCTGCGCCCGGGGGTGCAGGTGACCGGGCCCAGCTCGACCTGGCGGCGCTCCATGCGCGCGAGGGCCAGACAGCCCGCCGACTCCGGTACGTCGAGTGCGTCGAAGGTGCGGCCGGTGGGCAGCAGGATGGAGGCGCGCGGCGTCCTGGCCCACATGCGGCGGACCACGACCGCGCTGCCCGTGGCCTGGTTCACCCAGTCCCGGCCGGTCGGATGGGCGCCTGGGGCCGGGCAGTCGGCGGTTCGGCAGGAGCAGCGCTCCACTCCGTCCACGGTCTCCAGCCAGGCGCCGGAGAGCACGTCCCAATGCCGCTCCTCGGCATATCGCACCGCCGCGTCGCGCAGCCGCTCCCCGCGCTGCTGAGGGATCTGCGAGGTTCCCGCGGGGAACCGCGATGGTCCTGTCACGTCCATGGTCTCTTCCACGCAAGGACAACTTCCGCCGTCAACGGGGGTTACGGCCGGACCCCCGCACGGGCGGGCCGCCGGGGGCCCGGGGTGCGCGGGGACGGCACGGCGGGGCGCATGGGTGCACAGTCGGGGGCGCGTGTGGGGTTGCGGCTCTGTAAGCGGGTAACCACCATGCGTGACAGGCGTGCGAGTGTCCGGCGGCCATGCCGCGGCGCCAGGGGGAGGGCGGTCCCGGACTCGTATCGGCGCCGTACGCGAACGATGCGGTCGATGCGGTCAATACGGGCAAGTTCCGCATTCGCCGTATACCTGCGATATCTGCGGGGCATCACTCAGCAACAGAGACGGATACGCCGAGAACGCAAGCAGTCACAGGGGGTAACGCCATGGCCGCTAGGCCGCTCGTGGCGCGGCAGCCGAACGAACGGCTGCAGGCGCTCATCCAGGAAGCCGGCTGCTCCAACGCCGGGTTGGCGCGCAGGGTCAACATGTGCGGCGCCGAGCACGGTCTCGATCTTCGGTACGACAAGACGTCGGTGGCCCGTTGGCTGCGTGGCCAGCAGCCCCGGGGTCGGGCGCCGGGCATCATCGCCGAGGCGCTCGGCCGCAAGCTGGGCCGTACGGTCACGATCGACGAGATCGGCATGGCCAACGGCAAAAACTTTGCCTCCGGGGTCGGTCTGCAGTTCTCGCCCACCGTCCTCGGCGCGATAGAGCAGGTCTGCGAGCTGTGGCGCAGCGATGTGGGGCGCCGCGACTTCCTCAGCGGTTCGACGGTCGCCGCCTCCGCGCTGGTCGAGCCCAGCCGCGACTGGCTGATCACCGGTGCGGACACCCAGGTCGCGCGCACCGCGGGCGCCCGGGTGGGGCGTTCGGACGTCGCGGCGGTGCGGGCCACCACGGACGCCCTCGTCGACCTGGACCACCGCTACGGCAGCGGCCATGTGCGCCCCGTCGTCGTCCACTATCTGAACAGCGTGGTCTCCGGGCTGCTGGCCGGCTCGTACACCGAGGCGGTCGGCCGTGAACTCTTCGCGGCCGTCGCGCGGTTGACGGAGCTGGCGGGCTATATGGCGGTCGACACCGGGCAGTCCGGTCTCGCCCAGCGCTATTACATCCAGGCGCTGCGGCTCGCCCAGGCCGCCGGGGACCGGGGTTACGGCGGCTATGTGCTCGCCGCCAGCATGAGCCATCTCGCCGCCCAGCTCGGGAATCCCCGGGAGATCGCCCAGTTGGCGAAGGCCGCGCAGGAGGGCGCCCGCGGCCAGGTGCCGCCGCGCGCCGAATCGATGTTCCTGGCGGCCGAGGCGCGCGGCCACGCCCTGATGGGGGACGCGCGGGCCTGTCAGTCCGTGGCCGGGCGCGCGCTGGACGCGTTGGAGCGGGCGGTGGGGAGCGGTTCGGGCTCCGTCACGGGTGACGACCCCATCTGGATCCGCCACTTCGACCACGCCTATCTCGCCGATGAGCTGGCCCACTGTCACCGCGACCTGGGCCAGGCCGAACAGGCCCGGCGGCGCGCCGAGGAGGCCCTGGAGGGGCTTCCGGAGGGGCGGGTGCGGCGGCGGGCGATCGGGCTGCTGCTGCTGGCCACCGCGCATGTGCAGCAGCGCGATGTGGAGCAGGCGTGCCATATCGGCACCCAGGCGGTGGATCTGCTGGGCTCGTTGCGGTCCAACCGGGGGCGGAGTATCTGGACGACTTCCAGCAGCGGTTGGAGCCGTATCGGGACGAGCCGGTGGTGCGGGAGTTCGGGGCGCGGCTGCAAATGCAGGTCGCCTGAGATTTCCGCTGGGTGCGGGGGTGTTGGCGGGCGCGGGAATTATGGCGTGCGTCGCGTTGTGGCTGCTGGTGCGTGTGGTGTTGATGGGTCTGATGAGGCGCGTGCGTGGGAGATGCGTGTTGGGGTGCGCGTTGCCTTGTGATTACCAGGGGTACGGATGGGGTTCATATCGCCCCTGATCGCGGCGGTGTGCCCCCTGCCGCGGTGACCAGTCTCTCGCCGTCCCCATGGGCTCATGGGCATCGCGCCGTCTGGGGAACCGGTAGCGTGAGCCGACGATTCCGTAGTCCCGTATAACCAAGGAGTCCCGGTGACACAGAGCGGTCAGGGGAATGAGCCGCGGCTTCCCGCGGTCCCGCCCGCGCAGCCTGTGCGCGAGGGGGTTGTGCTGCCTGCCCAGGGGGACTACAAGCCCTCGGACGGCCACCAGGCGGCCCCGGCCGGGGGGCAGGCGTGGGGGCAGCCTTGGGGGCCGCAGAGCGCTCCGGAACTGCCGCCGCAGGGGGAGTTCGGCGCGCCGCCGCCTCCCGAGGGGCAGTCCTACGGGCCGCCTGAGGGGCAGACCTACGGAGGGTCGCCCGGGGCGCAGCCTTACGGGCCGCCCGAGGAACAGTCTTACGGACGGCCGCCTGAGGGGCAGCCTTACGGGGCCCCCGAGGGGTCTTATGGGGCCCCCGACGGGTCTTACGGGTCACCTGAAGGGCAGCCTTACGGGCCGCCCGAGGGACAGCCTTACGGTCAGCAGCAGAATTGGTCGGCTCCCCAGAGACCGGCTCAGCCGCCGTACCAGGCCGCCGACGAGACCCAGGTACTGCCGCCGCAGCCCGCCGGGGACGCCGACGCGACCCAGTTCATACCCCCGGTCCCGGGTGAGGCCCCGCCGCCTCTGGACACCCCCACCACCACGCTCGCCCCGGTCAGGAGCGCGCCGCTGCCGCCCGAGAACCGGCCCGAGTCGCCCGCCGAGTCCACCACCCAGCTGCGCGCCGTCCGCCCCGGTCACCGGGGCGCCCACCGCCAGCAGGCCGCCGCGGAAGAGACCGCGGTGCTCCCGCCCACGCCGCCCGCACCGAACGCGCCCGTGCCCGCGTCCGCGGCGAGCGTCCCGGAGCGGCCCGGCAGCGCCCCGTACGCGATCCGGCCCGGCCGTCCCGGGGACCGGCCGCCGCCCTCGGAGTTCGATGGCCTCTTCCGTGACGGCGGCGGCACCCAGGAGACCCAGCAGCTTCCCCAGATCACCCAGGACTTTCCGCAGCCGCAGCCGTCGATGCCGTCCGGTGGTGGCGGTGGTGGTGGGCGGCGCCGGATGTCGCGGGGCATGCTCATCGGCATCGTGGTGGCGGGCTGCGGCATCGCCGGGCTCGCCGCCGGAGCCGCGCTCAGCATGGGCGGCGACGACGACAAGAAGGACAACTCGACCCTGAGCAGCTCCTCGCCGAGCGCCGGGGAGGACGAGCCGTCCAAATCCGCCGACCCCGCCGAGCCGCAGGCGAAGGCGCTGGACGCGCTGCTCGCCGACAGCAACAACAGCCGCGCGTCGGTGATCAAGGCCGTGGACAACATCAAGTCCTGCAAGGACCTGTCCACGGCGGCATCGGATCTGCGGACGGCCGCGGGCCAGCGCAATGGCCTGGTGACCCGGCTGGGCAAGCTGTCGGTGGACAAGCTGCCCGACAACGCGCGGCTGACCGCGGCTCTCACCAAGGCGTGGAAGTCCTCGGCCAGGGCCGACAACGAGTACGCGGCCTGGGCCGATCAGGTCGGCGGCAAGAGGGGCTGCCCCAAGGGCAAGGCCCGCCGTACGCCCCGGGTCGGGGCGGCCGAGCGGGCGAGCGGCGAGGCGACGCAGGCCAAGAAGACGGCCTCGGGGCTGTGGAACCCGATCGCCTCCCAGTACGGCCTCACCGCGCACCAGGCCACCGAACTGTGACCGGACGGGCCTGGGGCGGCGCCGCCGTCCCCGGCCCGGACCGCCGGGCATGAGCGGCTCAGTCCGCCGGGTGGTAATGCTCCAGGATCTTGGACACGTTGACGAATCCCTTGCGCACCGCCACCAGCCGGCCGTCGCGCACCATCTGGTAGGTGACGTCCGCATTGACGATCCGCGAGTAGTTGGGCACGTGCAGCGTGTCGTCGTAGCCCCAGCGCAGCGTCGGCGTCAGCCCGCCGGTGTTCACCGCATGGCCGTTGTCCAGCGCGGTGCGCACGGCGCGGGCGCTGATGTCGTCGGCGTGCAGGGACATCAGGACCGAGCGCAGCACCGTGTAGCCGATCCAGGTGGTCTGCGTGCCGGGGTCGTCCGGGTCGATGCGGTTGTCGTCGAAGGCGTACTTGTTGATGACCTTCTTCATGGGGTTCCAGCGCGCATCGTCCCCGGCCGGGTACCAGCCGGTGGCGTAGGTGCCCTCCAGGGGGCTGGAGGTGCCGCCGGTGGAGTCTATGAGGGACTGCCGGACACCGCCGAGGATGGAGGCGATCCGCACCTGCGGATGGTTCTCCTGCACCCGGCGGAAGGAGTCGAAGAAGGTGCCGGTGCGGTTGCCGAGTGCCGCGGTGACGCAGGAGCTGTCCAGGGCCGCGCCCTGGGCGGCGCTGCCGAGGGAGCTGTCGGCGCCGACGCTCTTCAGGGCGGTGGCGGCCTGGTTGCTGTAGTCGCCCGCGCCCTCGGGGGCGCGGACGTCATGGGCGGCGTCGCGCCGGCCCGCCCGGAGGCCGGTGTTGAGGAGCTGGGGGAGCTCGTCGCCCGCGATGGTGTCGGGGCGCACGAGCGCGGTGCGCTCGCAGCGGGAGGCCAGCTGACGGCCGTTGCCCACCAGCAGGGCGGCCTGGCCGCCGTTGACCGGATAGGAGTACGGGCTGTCGAACTCCTCCTGTGTCACGCCGTAGCCGCCTATGTAGGGGATGCCGGCGACCTCCAGCGGCGAGATGAAGGCCCGGCCGTACTGGCTGTACGAGCCGACGACCGCGACGGCCTTCTCGTCCTCGGCCCGCTGGGCGCAGCGGGCGGCCTGGACGGCGTCGTTGCGCTCGTTGCAGGTGACGACCTGCAGCTTGCGGCCGTGGATGCCACCGGTGTCGTTGACCCAGCGGGCAAATGCCTTCGCCATCGCGGGCATTCCCGGCATATTGGTCGCTTTGGTGCCCTCGGGGGCCCAGGTCATGACGGTGATGGGGTCGCTGTCGCTCTTGTTCGACAGCACCCCGCCGCAGCCGGTCAGCAGCGACGCGCCGACCGCCGTGCACAGTGCCGCGGCGGCGGCTCGGAAGGGGCGGGAGGAAGGGCGTCGCCGACCGGTCATGACAAGCGAGCCTGTCCCGTCGCGAGGAACGGCGTGGCTATGACAAGACAAGGAACGGTGTCATGGAGGTGAACTCCGGGGGCCGAACCGTCGCTATGTGTGAAGAACGTACGATCGGTGATTGTGCAAGGTTCGGAGAAGTCTTCCCGTCGCGCCCGTCGCTCGACCACCATGGGAGGCATGCCTGTCAACGACATGCCCTGGTGGCGCTGGCGCACCAATGTGCGCTCGGCGCTGCATATGCTCTCGGATCCCGTCTTTCAGCAGGAGTGCTGGCTGGCCGGCCAGGCCGGGTACGGGGATGTGACGGACGCCGTCTACCGGCTCGTCGAGGACACCTGGTTGGACAACTGGTCCGCCGAGAAGTACGTCGGCACGATCTTCCGTGACTCGCAGGAGGCGGCGCTGGTCGATGTCGCCGTGCTGCGGGTGCTGAGGATCATGCACCAGGTGGGCGCGGACGCCCTCGTCTCGGCCTACCTCGAACACCATGGCTGGCCGGAGGCCGTGCGGGCGGCCCGCGAGGCCCATGTGCGGCTGGCCACCAACGACGGCGAGGACCCCGATGTGCCGCCGCGCACCCTCGAAGTACTGGCGATCATGACGCAGGCGGTCTGAACGACGTCGCGGGTGTGGGACGCTATGGAGTCATGAGCGAGCCGCATTCCGTCCCCGACCAGTACATCCTCACGCTGTCATGCCCTGACAAGCAGGGCATTGTGCACGCCGTGTCGAGCTATCTGTTCATGACCGGCTGCAATATCGAGGACAGCCAGCAGTTCGGGGACCGCGACACCGGGCTCTTCTTCATGCGGGTGGCCTTCCGCGCCGTCTCACCGGTGAAGGAGGAGGATCTGCGGGCCAGCTTCGCGGCGGTCGGCGAGTCCTTCCAGATGGACTGGGAGATCCATCGCGCCGATCGCAAGATGCGCATTCTGCTCATGGTCAGCAAGTTCGGGCACTGCCTGAACGATCTTCTCTTCCGGTCCCGGATCGGCGCGCTGCCGGTCGAGATCGCCGCGGTGGTCTCCAACCACACGGACTTCGAGGAGCTGGTCGGCTCCTACGGGATTCCGTTCCACCACATGCCCGTGACCAAGGACACCAAGCAGGAGGCCGAGGCCCGGCTGCTGGACCTGGTGCGCACGGAGCATGTCGAGCTGGTGGTGCTGGCCCGGTATATGCAGGTGCTCTCCGACGACCTGTGCAAGGAGCTGTCGGGCCGGATCATCAACATCCACCACAGCTTCCTCCCGAGCTTCAAGGGCGCCAAGCCGTACCACCAGGCGCATGCGCGCGGGGTCAAGCTGATCGGGGCGACGGCCCACTATGTGACCGCCGATCTGGACGAGGGCCCGATCATCGAGCAGGAGGTCGAGCGCGTCGGCCATGAGCTGACCCCGGACCAGCTGGTGGCGGTCGGCCGCGATGTGGAGTGCCAGGCGCTGGCCCGCGCCGTGAAGTGGCACAGCGAGCGCCGGGTGCTGCTCAACGGCCACCGTACGGTCGTCTTCGGCTGATGCGGCGGCCGGACGACTCGGCGGCGGCCGGGCGACTCGGAGACAGCACGACTCAGAGGCGCGAGAGGGACGCGGCGGCGAAGAGGACGTCCCGGATCGCCTCGGTGTCCCCGGACAGGCCCGCGGCCGCCTCCTGTGGCGGCACATGCCCGGACGCCAGCAGGTAGAACGCCTCCTGGTCCAGGGCGATCGTCGCCACCGCCTCCTCCGGCGAGGCCACCGCCGCCGGGGAGTCCAGCGCGATGTACCAGTCGCCGCCGCCCGTGCCCTCCACCTGCAGATGGAGCGTACGGCCCGGGGTGCCCGCCTCGACCAGCCGGCGGGGCGGGGCCGCGAGCCCGGCCCGGCGCCGCTCGGCCAGCGTCCCCGGAAGCAGCCGGGCACACAGGTCGATCATGGCTCTGAGGTGGGCGGAGGCCGGTGGTTCATAGGGGTAGTCGATGGCCTCGGCGATGTCCCCGGCGTGCACCCAGCATTCGAGGGCACGGTCGAGGAACGCGTCGCGGATCGGCAGCGCGAAGTCCCCGTACGGCACGTCGAGCTCCGCGACCCCGCGCCCGGCGAAGGACACCGTACGGACCAGGGCGTGGCCCTGCTCACGCCACAACTCCCGTACCGCCCCGGGCGGACCGGACCCGTACGAGGCACCGGGCTCATGGTGCCAGTACGCCTCCGTACGGACTTGGGGCGAGCGGGGAGCGTCGGCGCCGAGCGGGTCGGGGAGGCCGAGGGAGGCGGCGATGATGCCGTCCACGACCATCAGATGGCCGATCACCCCGGCGACGGTGGTGTCCCGGCCGGTGAGCCGCCGCCCGTCGAACCACTTCAGCCGCACCGGCGCACGCCACTCGGCCTCGCCCATGTCGCGCAGCAGCGCGTCCAGCCGGGCGGCCTCGGCGTCGTACGCACCGGCCCAGCCGGGCATGGGTATCCGGGCCGGACGGCGGCCCAGACAGCCCGCGAGCACCCGGGAGCGGAGCATCGGATCGAGGTCCAGGCTGTGCTCGGTGTGCAGTAGCCCGACAGCGTCGCGCAGCCGCAGCGCCTCCTCGGCGCAGGAGGGGCAGTGGTTGAGATGCGCCTCGACGGCGGCGGTCTCCTCCGGCGAGCACGCGGTCAGCGCCCAGGCGCCGAGCAGCGAGCGCAGCAGATCGTGCGAGAGCGGATGCGCCGCCGAGGGCGTGGGCGCGGCCAGCGGCGCGGCCGGTGGTGCGGGCGGGCGCGCGGCCGGTGGTGCGGGCGGGCGCGCGGCCGGTGGTGCGGGCGCGGGCAGGGGCGCGGAGGCGGGCGGCTCCGGCGCTGGGTCCGGTTCCGGGTCGCGACTCAGGGCCGGTTCCTGGTCGGGGCCGGGGGCCGGTTCCTGGTCGGGGCCGGGGCCCGGGGTGGGTGCACCCGGTTCGGCGTTCGCGGCCGGTTTCGGGGTGGACTCCGGTGCCCGTCCCGCCGGTGTCTCGTCCGCGGTGGGCGGGCGCGGGGCGGGGATTCCGCCGTCCAGGGCGCCGGGCCAGTGGCCGCTGTCCTCGGCGGCCGACCGCGGCGGCGGTATGCGGGGTGGCCCGGCGGGGTGGGACGGCAGACCCGGGTCGCTGCCCCGTCCGGGCCCGTCTCTTCCGTCCCCGTCCCCGGGGCCGGAGCTCTCGCCGTAGGCGTCGTCGTACGGGTCCGGCCCGCCGCGCCCGGTCACAGCGCCCGCCCATAGCCGGGGGGCGAGACCGCGCGGGGCGGCTGGACATGGGCCGTGGAGAGGAGCTGGAGGCCCAGCCGGAGGCGGCGCCTGGCCTCGTCCTCGGTCACCCCGAGGGCGGCCGCGGCCTCGCGGTAGTCGCGGCGGTCGAAGTAGGCGAGCTCCAGGGCGGCACGCAGTGGGGCGGGCATCGAGGTGACGATGTAGTCGGCACGGGCGGCCACGGACACCTCGCGGATCCGCTCCTCCAGGGCCTCGGCCGTGAGCGTGCCCCCGTCGACCGGGGCGGTCTGCGACTCGCGCAGCCGGTGCACCGCCTGGCGCTGGGTGAGCATGGCGATCCAGGCGCGCAGCGAGCCCTGCTGGGGGTCGTACGCGTCCGGGTTCTCCCAGACGTAGCCGAAGACTTCCCGGGTGACGCGGTCGGCGGCGGTCTCGTCCTCCAGGACCCGATGCGCCAGATTATGGACAAGTGACGCGAATCGGTCATAAAGCTCGGCGAGTGCGGCCGCTTCGCCGCGTGCCAGACGCTGTTGCATCCTGCGGTCCCAGCGGGGCGGTGCGTCATTCGCCATGCGGCCCCCATTCCCGAGTCGTCCGGCCGGCCCTCCAGGCACTATGCCCACGTTCATATCGAATGTAATGCCGGTTGCTCACACAACACGCGTCCATCAGGCAAAGTGCGCGAGAAACGGGCCGCGCATGGTATTGGCGCGGTCGCTTTGCGCAGCATCGGGGAGACGAAACGCTTCGGCGCGGCATAGGGTCGTCCCTCAAGGCGTATGCCTGGGGGAGTTTCATGCGCCGACGGGCGGGCAGCCGCCCGTGAACAGCAAATTCCGGTTAGGGGCGAGCGAAGGGCTTCGGGCGCGTGACGTTGAAGGTGATGGAGGACCGGCGGGGGGAGTGGGTCGTTCTCCAGGTCTCGGGAGAGATGGACCTGGTGACCTCGCCCGCAGTCCGGCAGCACATCCACGACGCGGTCGCCGAGGGCCGCCACTGGCTGGTTCTGGACCTCTCGGAGGTTCGCTTCTGCGACTCCAGCGGGGTCGGCGTACTGATCGCGGCACGTCGGCTGATGCGGTCGTGCTCGGGTCGGCTTCGGCTGATCCTGCCGCCGCAGGACGCCGCGCACGGGTCGCATGTGCATCGGGTGCTGGCGGCCCTGGGGGTGCGGCGGCTGTTCGACGTCTACCCCGACCTGGGAGCGGCCACGGAGCTGGACGGGGACGACGAGGAGGCGGCCGACCCGCTGTCCGCCTAGGGGCGTTCGCGCTCGTCCGCCGAGGGGCGTTCGCCCGCCTCCCCGTCCCAGGGCTGTTCGTGGCCCGCTCATGCCGTTCCCGTGACGCGCGGGGTCTTGGGGAAGTCGGCCCGTACGACGAAGCCGCCCTCCTCCGTGGGCCCTGCCTCCAGCGTGCCGCCCAGCAGTTGTGCGCGCTCCCGCAGCCCGACCAGGCCGTGACCGCCACCCGGCAGCCCCGGGGCCACGGCGGAGGCGTCGGGCGGGCCGTTGCGCACCTCGACCCGCAGGCCCCGTGTCTCCTCCGCCTTCTCAGCCGTCCCTTGAGCCGCTGACGGAGCCGCGCCTTCAGTCGCCGTTTGAGCCGCGCCTTCGGCCTCCTCCGCGTCGTTCACCCGTACCGTCACCCGCGCCCCCGGCGCGTGCTTGCGGACGTTGGTCAGCGCCTCTTGGACGATGCGGAAGGCGGCCCGTTCCACGGCCTCCGGATGGCCCGGGCGCCGCGTCGCGTCGTCCGCCTCGAAGCTGACGTTCAGCGCGCTGAGTTCGATCAGCCGGGGCAGATCCGCCAGCCGGGGCTGCGGGGTCAGCTCCTCGTGGTCGCCGCCCGCGGCGCGCAGGATGCCGACCATATGGCGGAGTTCGTCCAGGGTCCGCACGGACAGCTCGCGGATCGTCCGCGCGCCCTCCCGCGCCTTCGCGTCCTCCGCGCTGATCTGCACCGCCCCGGCCTGCAGGCTGATGAGGCTGACCTGATGGGCGACCACATCGTGCATCTCGCGGGCGAGCCGGGCGCGTTCGGTGGACAGCACCTGCTCGGCGATCAGCTCGTCGGCGTGGCGGCGGCTGCGGGTCAGATCCTCGATCCGGGCGGCGAGTTCCCCTCGCGTACGCACCAGGAGGCCCAGCGCGATGGGCCCCACCGAGGTCACGCACGCGTCGATGAGCGTGAGGGTGTTCTCCCGGTACGCGGTCGGCTCGAAGTCGGAGACCGGCCAGGGGATGAAGTGCGCGGCGGCCAGCAGCAGCGCGGAGATCCCCAGCAGCCGGTGGTTGGGGCGGAGCAGGGCCACCGTGTAGAGGGCGATCATCGGCGCGAACCAGACGTAGCCGATGAGGATCCCCGGCAGCGTGATCAGGAAGACCAGCGCGGGCAGCCGCCGGCGCACCAGCAGCGCGGCGGCCGCGGCCAGCGAGACGTTGAGCTCCAGCCCGAAGGTGACGCCGTTGACGAGCAGCGCGTCGGCCACCGCGAGGAGGACGGGGACGATCAGCGACCCCCAGCGCATGACCCGGCGCGGCGGTCGCCACCGGCCGGCGGAGACAGGCGACAGCGAGGAGGCGGAGGAGGCGGGTGCGGGGGACGACGCCGGGGGCGCGCCCGGCGTGCCCGGGGACGAACTACGGGGCGGCAGCGGGGAGACGGTCATCGGGCGCCGCCTATCGGCGGTCGGCTCGTGACGAGTCCGGCGCGGTCGGCGACGATCGCGGCCTGGACGCGGTTGAGCCCGCCCAGCTTGCCGAGCACCGCCCGCACATGGTCCTTGACGGTGCTGGGCGCCAGTCCCATCCGCTCGGCGATCTGGGGATTGGCCAGCCCCTCGCCCAGCAGCGCCAGCACCTCGCGTTCGCGCGGGGTGAGCGCCTCGACGGCCTCGGCGGCCGTGGCCTCCGCCTCGGCGGCGAGATAGCCGCCGATCACGGCGCGGGTGACGGCCGGGTCGAGGACGCTGCCGCCCTCGGCGAGGGTGCGTACGGCCCGTACGAGCTGTTCCGGATCGGTGTCCTTGAGGAGGAAGCCCGCGGCTCCGGCGCGCAGCGCGGCCGCGAGGTACTCCTGGACGTCGAAGGTCGTCAGCATGGCCACGGCGGGGGAGCGGGGCGCGGCCCGCAACTGTCTGAGCACGGTGAGCCCGTCGGCATCCGGCATCCGGATGTCGAGGAGGACCACATCGGCCTTACTGCCCAACACCGTGGCCACCGCGGAGGCTCCGGAACATTCCGCCACCACGTCGATGTCCGGGGCCGTGCCCAGGATCAGTCGCAGACCGGATCGTACGAGCGCTTCGTCGTCCACAACAGCAACACGAATCACCGGCCGCTCCCTCTCCTCAGCTGTCATGCCCATTGCCCGGACAGCCTGCCTCATCGGAGAGCGAATATGGAGTGGTTGGCTCCGTCAGTGGGCGGGAACACCCCCGCCGACCGGCGGGGGTGACGGACGCCCAATGGTGGATTTCCCCGGCGGCCGCGGCCAGGCAGAGTGGATCTCAAGCCGCATCACCCCGTGGGGTCGTCCCGAAACCCCAGCCCCGTGAACGCGCCGGAGTGCCTCCCGATGCGCGGTCGGCGGAAACGGCAGGCGGAGTGTTGCCGCGGTCAGGCCGCCGCGACCCCCACACGCGGCGGCCTGACTCGTTTCTCCGATCGCCCGCCATGTGGTGCGCCCCGACCAGGCGCCCCACCGGCGCCCCGGACGCCGGTCTCCGACCGGTGTCCCAGGCGCCGCCCGGCCCCCGAGAAGGTACGGGGAGGGGCCGGGTTGGGCGGTCGGCGGGGGCGGGGAGGGCCGATGGACGCCTCACATGGGGGGCTCGGCGGGGGCCGGGCCCAGGGTGGTGGTGCCGGGCGCGGCGCGGTGGCCGAGCCCGGTGCGGTAGGCGTCCATCGCGGCCTCCAGGCGGCCCTCCCGGCGCAGCAGATCGCCCAGCAGCCGGCACAAATCGGCCAGGTCACCTGCCGCGCCGGTGCGTTCGAGCAGGGACAGCGCCGCGCAGTAGTGCTCCTCCGCGGCCTCGGCGTCGCCCCGTTCGTCCGCGATCAGGCCCAGCAGCCGGTGGGCGCCGCCCGCGTGGACCGCGCCGCGGTCCGCGGTCAGCCCGACCTCGTCCGCCGCGTCGTCCGGCTCTCCGGGGGCATCCGCGGCCCCCTCGGCCGGGGTGCGGGCCAGCAGCGGCAGCAAGAGGGCCTCCGCGTCGGCCGTACGGCCGCGACGGCGCAGCACATCCGCCAGCTCGACCTCGACCTGCACGGTGAACAGCGCGGCCCGCTTGGAGGCCAGCATGTCCCGGGCGGTGCGCAATTCGCGCTCGGCGCGCTCCAGATTGCCGTCCTGGGCGTGCACATAGCCGCGCATCCAGTGGCAGTGCGCCAGGTCGGTGTGGATGCGCAGCTGCTCGTACAGCTCCTGCGCCTTGGCCAGGGAGGCGTCGGCCTCGGCGGTGCGCCCCTCGGCGATCAGGGTGCGGGCCACCCCGCGGTGCATCCGGGCGATGAGCCCCGGGTCGTCCACGCTCGGGGCCAGCGCGAGGGCCAGCTCGGCGGCGCGTACGGCACGGGCGTGCGCCCCCATGTCCATATAGGGCGCGATGGCCGCCGTATAGAGCAACAGCAGCGCGTACGGATCGTGCAGCCCGGAGGCGTTGAGCTCGTCGATGGCGCTCTCCAGCAGATAGCAGGAGTAGCGCAGTTCGCCCGCGAGGAGATGGGCCACCGCCCGGCCGCGGATCGCGGGGATCCGGCGGGGCAGCGGTTCCCCGGCGAGCAGCCGCTCCACGGCCTCGAAGTGGTCGCGCGCGACGGTGAGTTCACCGGTCTCCAGCGCGCAGTCGCCGAGCCCCAGCAGGGCCGCACCCCGCTCCTCGGCGAACCCGAGCCGCTCCGCCTCGTCGCGCACCTCCGCGAAGAGCTCGGCCGCGTCCTCGGCGGCGCCGGTCGCCAGGGCCCGCCGGGCGTCGGTGACGGCGGCGCGCAGCCGGGTGGCGTCACGGGGTGAGCGGCCGGTGGTCAGCTCCTCGTAGCTGACGCCGAGCCGGTCCGCGAGATGGCGCAGCGCGGCCTCGGAGGGGCGCACCTTCCCGGCCTCGAGGGTGGAGACATAGGCGGCGGTGTAGGCGGGTTCGGCCAGCTGCCGCTGGGTGAGGCCGCGTTCCGTACGGAGTCTGAGAACCCGGCGCCCTATCTCGGTGGTCGATTCCGCCCCCGCGGCCGCCCCCGTCACCGTTCCCGCCGTCCGCCCGTCACCGGCGCTTCTGTCGGCCACCGTGCCCTCTTCTCCCCGGCGGTAGCTTAAGCGCCGGGCTAAGTTCATTTAACGTGAGGATTGAAGGATGCAGCAGGCAAGCACAGCGGTACCGGCCGGGCCGGGCGCCGTGACGACCGTCCGTCAGCCGGAACTGCTCCTCGCCGACTATCACTTCGACGTACCGCTCGACCATAAGGCTCCCGAGGGCGAGCTGATCCGGCTTTACGCACGAGAGGTCGTCGCCGCGGAGAAATCCGGTGCCGAGCGCGACCGGCTCCCCTGGCTGGTCTACCTCCAGGGCGGGCCCGGCTGCGGCGCGGACCGTCCGGTGGGCCGTTACGGCTGGCTGGACCGCGCGCTCGACGAATACCGCGTGCTCCTCCTCGACCAGCGCGGAACCGGCCGCTCCACCCCGGCCAACCGCCAGACCCTGCCGCTGCGCGGCGGCCCCGCGGAACAGGCCGAGTATCTCTCCCATTTCCGCGCCGACGCGATCGTCCGCGACTGTGAGCTGATCCGGCGCCGGCTCATCGGGGACCGCCCGTGGACCGTCCTCGGCCAGAGCTTCGGCGGCTTCTGCGCCGTGAGCTATCTGTCCCACGCGCCCGAGGGGCTCGACGCGGTCCTGATAGCCGGTGGGCTGCCCGCGATCGACCCCGACACCGACGTGGACGCCGTCTACCGGGCCGCCTACCCGCGGATGGAACGCAAGATCCTCGCCCACTACGCCCGCTATCCGGGCGACGCCGCCATCGTCCGTGCCCTCGTGCGGCATCTGACCGACCACGAGGAGGTCCTGACGGACGGGACCCGGCTCACCGTCCCCGCCCTCCAGCAGCTCGGCTTCCTGCTCGGCACCGGCGACGGAGCGCACCGGCTGCACTACCTCCTGGAGGACGCGTTCGTCCCCACCGCCGACGGGCCACGGCTGGGCGACGCCTTCCGCGAGCAGGTGGCGGCGGTGCTCTCCCGCGCCGCCACCCCGCTCTTCAGCCTTCTGCTGGAGTCCATCTACGCCCAGGACGGCCGGGCCACGAACTGGTCCGCGGAGCGGGTCCGCGCCGAATTCCCCGCGTTCGACGCCGGTAAGGCGGTCACGGAGGACCGTCCGGTGCTCCTTACAGGCGAGACGGTGCACCCCTGGATGCTGGACACCCACGCCGCGCTGCGTCCGCTGCGCGACACCGCCGAGCTGCTCGCCGAGCGCACCGGCTGGGGCCCGCTGTACGACACCGAGCGGCTGGCCCGTAACACCGTGCCGGTGGCCGCCGTGATCTACCACGACGATCTGTACGTGGACACGGCGCACTCCCTGGCCACCGCCCGGGCGATCCGGGGCCTGCGCACCTGGGTGACGGACGAGTTCGAGCACGACGGGATCCGGGCCGGTGGCCGCCGGGTGCTGGACCGGCTGTTGCGGCTGGTGCGTGACCAGAGGGGATGACGAGTGGTGACGGCGCCACATGGTTGTGCGGTGCCCGGTTTCCTAGCCACTTCCCTAATTACCATTGCCCACGACCCCCGGACCCCTTAGGTTGAGCGGCGAATTAATCCTGCTTAACTGGCCGCTTATCGCGAAGACTTCGGGAGTCACCGTGCGCAGACGCATACGGAGCCGCATACGCAGCCGCATCTCCCTGCGCACCGCGGCCGCCGCCGGAGGCATCGTCCTGGCGGCGGCCGCCGCCATGACCGGGCCGGCCACCGCCTCGCCCGGAGCGGCCGGCCCGCAGGCAGCGGCCGGGTCGTCCGGCCCGGCTGACGCGGCCTCGTCGCAGCGCGCCCTGGACGTGGAGTACTTCACCGGCCCGGGCGCCCACCCCCGCCACACCGAGGTCCCGGCGGCCACCCCCGAGCGCCTGGCCCGCGCCGCCCGCTCGCTGTCCGCCCAGGAGACCGCCGCCGACGGCGAGGTCACCTCGCTCATCGGCAACGGCACCACGGCCGACAAGCTGGACGTCGTCTTCATCGGCGACGGCTACACCGCGAGCCAGCAGACGGACTTCCAGGCCGACGCGCGCTCCAAGTGGGACCAGATGTCCGCAGTGGAGCCGTACGCCTCGTACAAGGACCTCTTCAACGTCTGGACCGTGGACGCCGTCTCCAACCAGTCCGGCGTCTCCGGCGACCCGTCCAGGGACGTCGTCAAGGACACCGCCCTCGGCTCGTACTTCTGGTGCGACGACATCGAGCGGCTGCTGTGCGTCGACACCGCCAAGGTCGAGTCGTACGCGGCCAAGGCGCCCGAGGCCGATCTCGTGGTCGTCCTGGGCAACTCCACCAAGTACGGCGGCGCGGGCTACACCCTTACCTCCCAGGTCGGCTACGACGGCATCGCCACCGCCTCCTCCGACCACGCCGACTCCGACCAGATCGCGGTCCATGAGACCGGCCACTCGCTCGGCAAGCTGGCCGACGAGTACTTCTACCCGGAGTACGGCACCTACACCGGCGCCGAGCCCGACGAGGGCAACGCCACCACGCTCACCGCCGACCAGATGACCGCCCAGCAGAAGAAGTGGTACCGCTGGATCGGCCAGACCTCGCCCGACGGCGGCACCGTCGGCGCCTACGAGGGCGGCCGCTACTACCCCAAGGGCATCAACCGCCCCACCGACAACTCGATCATGCGCACCCTGGGGCGGGAGTTCAGCCTCCCCGGCCGCGAGGCGATGATCGCGGGCTTCAACAGCCACGCCAGCGTGCTCAGCAGCCGTACGGCCACCACCACGGCCCTCAAGCGGTCGGCGGGCATCCAGGTGAGCGTCCCCAAGAGCGCATCGCTGAAGTGGTACGTGGACGGCGCGGAGGTCACCGCCGCGAACGGTAAGAAGAGCGTCACCCCGGCCACACTGGGCGTCCCGAGCGACGGGGCGACCCACACCGTCACCGCGAAGGCGACGGACGGCACGAATGCGGTGAAGGACCCGGCACTGCGCAAGCTGCTGACGGACTCCCGCACCTGGAAGGTCACGAACTGACCCTTCCAGCCCCCTGACTGGCCGCCCCGTGGACCCCCGCCGCGGGGCGGCCCCAATTTTTGGGGCTCGGTTCGCCTCCGGGGCGCCTCAGTCGCTGTCGACGGTCGACCGTGCTCGGTCGCTCGTTCCTCGCTCCCTGCGCGCGCTCTCCCTTTCGACAGCGACGCGCCCCTTCGGCTCACTCGCCGGTCGGCCCAAGCACTCGGAAGCGCTACGGCACCCTGCGGCTTACCCCGCCACCCTTGGGGCCCCATCCGGTAGGCCCAAGCCCCCGGAGACTCTGCGGCACCCTGCGGCTGTCCCCAGCACCGCTCGGCGGCGCCCCGGCCGGAAGACCCTCGTGTCCGGAAGGGCGACGTTGCCCGATGGGGGCGGCCGCGGTCCGCCCCTTTAACATCGGCATGGCCTACGTTCCCGCATGCCGCACCCATGCTCAATCGCCCGTAAGGGCGGCTCCATGGTCCGGTGTTCGAGGGCTTCGGCGGGTTGAGGCAAGATGAGCCCATGGGTACCGGGGGAGAAGGCCGTCTGATCGCCAACCGCTACCGGCTGGCCACGCGGCTCGGGCGCGGCGGAATGGGCACGGTCTGGCGGGCCGTCGACGAGCTTCTGGGCCGTGATGTCGCGGTCAAGGAACTCCATGTGGACGAGGGGCTCACGGCCTTCGACTCGCAGTTGCGCGGCGAGCGCACCCTGCGCGAGGCCCGGACCGTCGCACAGATCAAGCATCCGAACGTGATCGTCCTCCACGACGTGATCGAGGAGGACGAATGCGCCTGGATCGTCATGGAGTTGGTCGACGGGCTCTCGCTCGCAGACCGGTTGAGCGCGCACGGCCCCGTCGGGGCGCGTGAGGCGGGGCGGATCGCGGCCGCGCTGCTGGACGCCCTGCGGGCCGCGCACGCGCGCGGGGTGCTGCACCGGGACATCAAGCCCGCCAATGTGCTGGTGGAGTCCGGCACCGGCCGGGTCGTGCTGACGGACTTCGGGATCGCGCAGGTCACCGGGTCCACCACGATCACCGAGACCGGCTCGTTCGTGGGCTCGCCCGAATACACCGCGCCGGAGCGGATGTCGGGGCGCCGCACCGGGCCGGAGTCGGACCTGTGGTCGCTCGGGGTGCTGCTGTGCACGCTGGTGCGCGGTGAATCCCCGTTCCACCGCGAGTCCCTGGCCGCGGTGCTGCACGCCGTCGTCTTCGACGAGATCCCCGTGCCCGAGGCGGCCGGACCGCTGAAGCCGGTCATCGAGGGGCTGTTGCGGCGGGATCCCGAGGAGCGGCTCAGCGGCGACGAGGTCGAGCGGATGCTGCGGATGGCCCAGGAGGTGGGCGACACCCCGGAAATCCCCCTGGAGTACACGCCGACCCAGCCCAGTGTGCCGATCGGGCCCGACGGCCGGGGCTCTTCGGCGTTCGTGCCCGCTCCCGCTCCCGTCCCTGCCCCCGCCCCGGCGGCCGCCCCCGCCTCCGCCTCCGTTCCGGCGGCCGCCCCGGCCGCCCGGTCCCGTTCGGGTCGTGGCGGGCGCCGTCGTGCCGTCCTTACGGTGGCCGCCGCGGTGGTCGCGCTCGCCGGTGTGGCCGCGGGCGTCGTGGCGCTGCTGGACAACGGGGGCGGTGACGGTGGCACGGCGAAGGGCGGGGGTACGAGCCAGAGCGCCGACAAGGGGGGTGCGCGGAGCTCGAGCGCCCCTGAGAAGGCGCCGCAGCGTCCCGTGAAGGACGCCGACCCCACGGCCGACCCGTCGGCCCGGATCCCCGACGGCTATGAGCTGATCAAGGACCCGCTCGGCTTCTCGCTCGCCGTGCCCGAGGGGTTCGCCCGGGAGTACAAGGCGCCCCGGGTCTACTACAACTCGCCCGGTATGGAGTTCCGGATCGGGATCCATGTCCAGGAGCAGAGCGCCGAGGGTCCGCTGGGGCTCAGCCGTACCGCGGACGCCAAGGGCCCGCAGGACTACCCGGGTTACCGCAGCGGCCAGGTCATCGAGACGGAGCACAACGGCCGCCCCGCCGCCCTGTGGGCGTTCATCTGGAACGGCTCGGCCGACGACGGCGGCTCACGGCAGACATACGACTTGAGCTGGAACGAAAACGGGAAAATGTACGACCTGTGGCTGTCCGCCCCGGTTGGCGAGAAGTCTGTGGGTAAGCAGCATTTCGACACCGCCGCCGCCACGTTCGTGCGCCCCGGCGCGGCGAACTGAACGGGGTCGCAACGGCTTTGTCACGAGCGTCCACGGCGGCTTCCCAGCGGTGGCGGACGGTGCCGCACCCTGGGTAATGATGGGCGCATGACGAACGACGGGGGACGGGCGAACGAGCCCACCAGCTACAGCCTGCGGCCGCCGCACGCGCCGGCCGCCCCGGTGCCGGCGCCCCAGCCGCCGCCCGAGCCACTGGAGGCGGCCGAGGGGGCCCAGCAGCCGGGCCAGTCGGCCGGGGCGGCGGGGGCGTCGCGGGGCGCGTACGAGCCGACGCGGTTCGCCGATCCGCGCAGTGGCTCCCAGCCGCCCGCCGGAGAGCCGCACGCCGCACAGCAACCCGCCGCCGGGGCCCAGGACTCGAACACCGGGCGGCTCATCGGCGGCCGCTATCAGCTCGTCTCCCGCCTCGGCCACGGCGGTATGGGCACCGTATGGCTGGCCCATGACCAGATCGTGGACCGGGATGTCGCGGTCAAGGAGCCGCGCGTCCCCGACGATCTCCCCGAGCGCGAGCGGCAGACCGTCTACCAGCGGATGCAGCGCGAGGCGCGCGCCGCGGCCCGGATCGACCACCCCTCCGTCGTCGCCGTCCATGACGTGGTGGTCGAGGACGGCCGCCCCTGGATCGTGATGGAGCTGGTGCGCGGCCAGTCGCTGGGCGACCGGCTGATGGAGGGCACGCTGGATCCGCGCGAGGCGGCCCGGATCGGCCTCGCCGTGCTCGGCGCGCTGGCGGCGGCCCATGAGGCGGGCGTGCTGCACCGCGATGTGAAGCCGGACAATGTGCTGCTCGGCCGGAGCGAGCGGGTGGTGCTCACCGACTTCGGCATCGCGCAGATCGAGGGCGAGCAGAGGCTCACCGAGACGGGGGGCTTCGTCGGCTCGCCCGAGTTCATCGCGCCCGAGCGGGTGCTGGGCCAGCGGCCGGGGCCGGAGTCCGACCTGTGGTCGCTCGGCGTCGTGCTGTACGCGGCGGTCGAGGGCATGTCCCCGTTCCGCCGTTCCCACGCCCCCGCGACCCTTCAGGCCGTGCTCGGCTCCGAACCGCAGGTCCCCGCGCGGGCCACCGGGCCGCTCGCCACGCTGATCATGCAACTGCTGCGCAAGGACCCGGCGATGCGCCCGGCGGCGCCCGAGGTGCGGCAGGCCCTGGAGGCGGCGGCGCGGGAGCCGCAGCCGGTGCCCACCATGCTCGCGTCGGCCGGATACGCACCGGGCGGCGGGCAGTCCACCGGCGGCCGCTTCGTGCCGCCGATCCTGCACAAGAACCGTAAGGCGCAGCTCGGGTTGGGCGGTCTGGCGCTGGTGGTGGCTGCCGCCGTGGTGCTGGTGGTCATGAAGCCGTTCTCCAGCGAGGGGCTGCCGGCCGGCTGGACGGTCCGGGAGGAGCGCGATGTCGTGGGCGCGTCCCTGGCCGTGCCCGGCGAGTACCGGCGGGTCCAGGACGACAGCGACTCGGACAACCCGGTGGTCACCTACTACGACCCCAGCGGTGTCTTCACCGTGTCCCTGAGGCGGTCGACACCCGACGGCGAGAACGACCCCGCGCACCTCGACGCGGCGGCGGACCAGATCGTCGCCTTCTACAAGGACGGCGGCGGGTCGACGGTCGAGGACGCCACGAGCGAGACGGCCAAGACCGAGCAGCAGGGGAAGGAGGCGCGGGACGTCACCACCTCGTATCTGCCGTACGGCACCAGCAGCAACAAGAACCCCATCCGGTACCAGAAGCGCGATCACCTCTACGTCAACAAGGCCAAGGTCGCGTGGGATCTGACGGTCTCCATACCCGCCGACGGCGAGGCCCATGAGGAGGGCGCGAAGCTGTACGAGCGGATCGTGCGGAATCTGAAGATCGACAAGCTCTGAGGGAGTTGGGCGGGTCCGCCGGGGGCCGCCGGACGAAAGTTGTTACCGCCGGGTACCCAAAGCCGCCGGGCGGGCCTACTCTCGCCCCCATGACGGACTCGCACATAACGCAGGGCGGCACCGGAAACCCGGTGGCCCCGAAGGCACCCGCACCGCCGCCGACGTCGTCACTCCCGAGCTGATCACCCGGCTCACCCGGGGCGTCGCCGGCAGCGGTACCACCGTCAGCCACACCCCGTTTACGGGGGACGTCCTCGCCTCCGCCCTGCCCGAGTCCACCCCGAGGACGTCGCCACCGCGTATGAGAACGCCCGTGCCGCCCAGCGGGCCTGGGCCGCGACCCCGGTCCGCCGGCGCGCCGCCGTCCTCCTCCGCTTCCACGATCTGCTGCTGCGCCGCCAGCCGGAGATCCTGGACCTGATCCAGCTGGAGACCGGCAAGACCCGGCTGCACGCCCAGGAGGAGGTCCAGGGCGTCGCCATCGTGGCCCGCCATTACGGCCGTAAGGCGCCCGCCTATCTGCGCCCCAAGGGGCATCTGGGCGCGGTGCCCACCCTCACCAAGGTCACCGAACTGCGCCAGCCGCGCGGGGTCGTCGGCCTCATAGCGCCCTGGAACTACCCCCTCCAGCTCTCCGTGGGCGATGCGATACCCGCCTTCGTGGCGGGCAACGCCGTGGTGATGAAGCCCGACACCGAGACCGCGCTGTCCGCCCTGTGGGCGCGCGAGCTGATGGTGGAGGCCGGACTGCCGGCCGGAGTGTGGCAGATCGTGATCGGGGACGGCCCGGTGGTCGGCCCCGCCGTGGTCGAGCACGCCGACTACGTCGCGTTCACCGGCTCCACCCGCACCGGCCGCGAGGTGGCCCAGGCCGCCGCCGCCCGCCTGGTGGGCTGCTCCCTCGAACTCGGCGGTAAGAACGCCATGCTGGTGCTGCGCGACGCCGACCTCGCCCGCGCGGTCGACGGCGCGGTGCGCGGCAGCTTCGCCTCCGCCGGGCAGCTGTGCATCTCCATGGAGCGGTTGTACGTCCACGAGTCGATCGCGGACGCCTTCCTGGAGCGGTTCGTCGCCCGTACGAAGGCCATGCGGCTCGGCACCGCCCTCGCGTACGGGGCGGAGATGGGCTCGCTCGTCTCGGAGCGCCAACTGGAGACCGTCACCCGCCATGTGGACGAGGCCGTCTCCAAGGGCGCCACGGTGCTCGCCGGCGGCCGCGCCCGCCCGGACATCGGCCCGTACTTCTACGAGCCGACGATCCTGGACGGCGTGGAGTCCCCGATGGCCGTGTGCGCCGAGGAGACCTTCGGCCCGGTCGTCTCCGTCTACCGCTTCCGCGACGAGGGCGAGGCGATCGAGCGCGCCAACGCCACGTCCTACGGCCTGAACGCGAGCGTCTGGACCAAGGACGCCCGGCGCGGACGCGCGATCGCCACCCGGCTGCGCGCGGGCACGGTCAACCTCAACGAGAGCTACGCCGCCGCCTTCGGCAGCGTCGCCTCCCCCATGGGCGGCATGGGCGATTCCGGGCTCGGCCGCCGCCACGGCTCCGAGGGCATCCTCCGGTTCACCGAGCCGCAGACGGTAGCCCAGCAGCGGCTGATGCCGCTCGGCCCGGCCTTCGGGATGACGGACGAGAAATACGCGGACTTCATGACCCGCAGCCTGCGCGCGCTCAAGGCACTGCGCCTGCGCTGACCAGCACAGTTCAAGGGAGGTACCCGTGTCAGGGGAGAAGTCTGCCCACAGCCGGGAGCGAGAGACCGGGCCCGATGAGGGTGAGTTCGACTACGACGTGATCGTGATCGGCTCGGGATTCGGCGGGTCGGTATCGGCCCTGCGCCTGACCGAGAAGGGCTATCGGGTCGGCGTCCTCGAAGCGGGCCGCCGCTTCACCCCCGAAACCCTGCCCAAGAGCTCCTGGGACCTCCGCAACTACCTCTGGGCCCCGGCCCTCGGCTGCTTCGGCATCCAGCGCATCCATGTCCTCGGCAAGGTCATGGTGCTGGCGGGCGCCGGGGTCGGGGGCGGCTCGCTCAACTACGCCAACACGCTCTACGTACCGCCCGAGCCGTTCTTCCGGGACCGCCAGTGGGGGCACATCACCGACTGGCAGGACGAACTGCGCCCCTACTACGACCAGGCGCGGCGGATGCTCGGGGCGCGCCTCAACCACACCCTCACCCCCTCCGATGTCCACCTCAAGGCGGCCGCCGACAAGATGGGCGTGGGGGACACCTTCCATATGGCGCCCGTGGGGGTCTTCTTCGGGGACGGCCACGACGCCGACGGCGCCACGAGGGCCGAGCCGGGCCAGGCCGTGCCCGACCCGTACTTCGGCGGCTCCGGCCCCACCCGTAAGGCGTGCACGGAGTGCGGTGAGTGCATGACCGGCTGCCGCCACGGCGCCAAGAACACCCTCAACGAGAACTATCTCCACCTCGCCGAACGGGCCGGTGCCGTCGTCCACCCGATGACGACCGTCGTCGCCCTCTGCGACGATCCGCACGGCGGCTATACGGTCACCACCGTCCCCACCGACAACCGCCGTAAGGGCAAACCGAAGGCGCTGCGCTCCCGGTACGTCGTCCTCGCCGCCGGTACGTACGGCACCCAGACGCTGCTGCACACGATGCGGGACAAGGGGCTGCTGCCGCGCCTGTCGGAGCGGCTCGGCATCCTCACCCGCACCAACTCCGAGGCCCTGGTGGGCGCACAGACCACCGACCGCCGCTACCGCCGGGCCCGGGGCGGGGAGGAGCGGGCGGACTTCACCCGGGGTGTCGCGATCACCTCGTCCATCCACCCCGACGAGAACACCCATATCGAGCCGGTCCGCTACGGCAAGGGATCCAACGCGATGGGGATGCTCTCCATTCTGCAGATCCCGCACGGCGGCCGGCTTCCGCGCTGGCTGCGCTTCCTGGGCGCCAACCTCCGGCATCCCAGCCTGGCCGTGCGCTCGCTGTCCAACCGCCGCTGGTCCGAGCGGACCATCATCGGCCTGGTCATGCAGACGCACGACAACTCGCTGACCACCTACCGCAAACCGAAGGGGCCGGGGAAGGGGCTGCTCACCGCCCGCCAGGGCCACGGCGAGCCCAACCCCGACCACATCCCCGAAGGCGCCGAGGCGGCCCGCCATATCGCCGACTCGATCAACGGCTTCGCGGGCAGCAACGTGGGCGAGCTCATGGGCACTCCGCTGACCGCCCACTTCCTCGGCGGCTGCCCGATCGGGGCGTCCCCAAAGGAGGGCGTCATCGACCCGTACCACCGGCTCTACGGCCATCCGGGCATCCATGTGGTCGACGGCGCCGCCGTCTCGGCCAACCTGGGCGTCAACCCGTCCCTGACCATCACGGCCCAGGCCGAGCGGGCGATGTCCCTGTGGCCCAACAAGGGCGAGGTCGACCCCCGCCCGTCCCAGGAGGCGCCGTACGAACGCCTCCAGCCCGTCGCGCCGGGCAGCCCCGCCGTACCGGCGGACGCCTTCGGTGCCCTGAGGCTCCCGCTGCTGCCGGTGCCGAAGGTCCCGCCGGGTCCGGCGGCCTGAGCGGAGGGGGCGGGGCGGGCCGGTGACCAGCCCGCCCCGCCCCTGAAAACCGTCGGACTCAGGACCGTCAGACGGTGGCGCGACGGCGGCGGACCACGAAGACCGCGCCTCCGCCCGCGGCCATCGCCACACCACCGATCAGGGCGATCGTCGGCAGCGCCGAGGAGGAACCGGTTTCGGCCAGGCTGCCCTGCGGGCTGATCTCCGTGTTGCCTTCCGGCTTGTGCGGCAGCGGCTTCTTGCCACCCTGCGGCTTCGGGTCGGCCGGCGGCACCTCGCCCGGCTCCGAACCCGCCTTCAGCACGTCGAACTCGTAGTACTCACCGGTCGAGTAGACGCAGTTGCCCTCGTCGTCCGCGTACACGCCGACGCTGATGGCGTAGCCGAAGCCCTCGGGCGCGCTCTTGGCGACGCTCAGCCGGAGGTCGACCTTAAGGGTCTCGTGCGGACGCACATCGGTGTAGCCGATGTAGCCCGAGCCCGCGTCGTTCTCGTCGGTGGAGATCGCCTTCCAGGCGCCGGACCTGGGGTCCTTGTACTGCAGCGTCAGGTACTTGCCCGTCCCGTCCGGGGCGGACTCGTGCACCGTGCCCGCGAAGAGCCCGAAGTCGACCCGCTGGTAGCTGCGGTCCGAGTCGTTCTTCACCTGGAACGTGAAGCCGTGGAAGCCGCTGCCCGCCACGACCTTCGACGGCAGGCCGACCAGGGTCGTGCTGAGCTCCGGGTCCTCGTTGTAGTCCCCGTCGTCCGCGCACTCGTCATCCGGCTCCTCGGTCGGCCCGGTGGTCGGCGTGGCGGTCTCGGTGGGGGTGCCGGAGGGGTCGCCGGGGGTCGGAGCCTGCGTGGCGCTCGTGGACGGCGCCGGGGTGCTCGGCGTGGGCTCGGCGGTCGGAGTGGTCTGCGACGGCGACGGCGACGGGTCCTGCGGAGACGGTGTGACCGTCTCGGGGGCGGACGGCGACGGGCTCTCGCTCGGCGTCTCCGCGAAGGCAGCGGGCGCCGCCAGGAGCGCGGCAGGGGCTATGGCGGCCGTCGCTGCGGCAGCCGCCAAGGCGCGGCGTAGCTTCATGAAGACCTCTTCTGGGTCCGTACGTATCCCCTGGAGGGGCGATACGCATGTGGAGGGCCGTCGCGGTGGGGCGCGGGATGGCCGTGCTTTGCACGTACATGACCAGGCGGATGGCCGAAAGGTTGCCTTCACAGTTGCTCACAGAATGGTCACAGAATCCGCCACGGGCGCTCGGCCCCGCGCGTCATCACCCGTACGGCGCGTGACCGGCCCGCGCGGGGGCTCGTTGTGCCCGGTGCCGCGCCAGCCAGGAGCGGCCCGGAGAAATCCACGCGTGGCTCAGATCCGCCGAAGCGATGAGACGCGGCCCCTGTGGTGATTCAGGCGGCGCGTCGTGGGACCTCGCATCGGCGAGGTGACCGGTCGGCAGGGGACAGCAGCCCGGTCATCACCTCAAGGACGGTCGGTCCCGGGGACGCCTGGGGCCGACCGTATCCGGTCGAAACGGTTGCGCCCGGCGCTCCGCATCCACCACGATGCTGAGAGGGAGAACGCCCCCGGTCACACCCCGACATTGGTCCGACCACGCGGGCGTACGCCGTTCAGATACCCCTGACATACGGGCCCCAGAAGCCAGCGGCGCAACCCCCCGGCGCCGCCTCTCAGCACCGGCGCTGCCCTGACGCCGGTGCTGACCGCCTAGGGCCCCGGGGGCGCCCGCCCCGTTCGGGCGCCCCCGGGGCCCTTCGCTTGTTCGAGGGGCCCCGCCGCTTGGTGGGCTGGTCCTCCGCTGGGCTCTCCGCCCGGCCGAGAGGCAGCGGTGTCAGACCCGGCCCCGGCACAGCTCCAGCAGCGTCATGGCGAGCGTCGTACCGGGCTTGCCCAGCCGCTGCCGGTAGCGGTCGAGGATCTCCATCTCGCGGGAGAGCTGCACCCGCCGCCCGCCCGACGCGATCCGCGCCTCCTGGATGCCGGCCGAGACGGCCATCCGCTCCCGGACGAGATCGAGGATCTGCCCGTCGAGGGCGTCGATCCGCTCCCGCGCGGTGCCGATCACATCGGCGGTCCCCGTCGTCTCCGTGGCCGCGGTCTCCGTGCTCTCCGTCGCCGTACTGCTGCTGCTCATGTCCGTATCTCCTGGTCCGTGATCGCGGAGCCCTGGAGTCCGGCATCGGCCCGGAGGAAAGACAGAGCGCCCCGGGCCTTTGCCGGCCCGGGGCGCCTGGGAAGTCGCTGTCAGTGTTTACGCAGCACGACCATGGCAGCCGGACGGGCCGGTGCCATAGGTAAAGACGAAGGTCATGTGCGTGGACATGGCGTCGATTATGAGCCCGTTAGAATCGAAAGTCCAAACCTGCGGTCCCGCCGCAGACGGTTCCACCGCACGCCACCACCGCCGGAAGGCCGCCGAAGTGCCATCAGCGTCCCCTGCTGCCGCCCCCGACACCGTCCTGGTCGTCGACTTCGGCGCGCAGTACGCCCAGCTCATCGCCCGCAGGGTCCGTGAGGCCCGGGTCTACAGCGAGATCGTTCCGTCCACCATGCCGGTGGCCGAGATGCTCGCCAAGAACCCCAAGGCGATCATCCTCTCCGGCGGTCCCTCGTCGGTCTACGCCGAGGGCGCGCCCTCGCTCGATAGCGCGATCTTCGAGGCGGGCGTCCCGGTCTTCGGCATGTGCTACGGCTTCCAGCTGATGGCCACGGCGCTCGGCGGCACCGTGGACAACACGGGGGCGCGGGAGTACGGCCGTACGGCGCTCACCGTCACCAAGCAGGGCTCGACGCTCTTCGCGGGCACCCCCGAGGAGCAGCAGGTGTGGATGTCGCACGGCGACGCCTGCTCCCAGGCCCCGAGGGCTTCACCGTCACCGCGTCCACCGAAGTGGTCCCGGTCGCGGCCTTCGAATGCGACGAGCGCAAGCTGTACGGCGTACAGCACCACCCCGAGGTGATGCACTCCACCCACGGCCAGCAGGTGCTGGAGCACTTCCTCTACCGGGGCGCGGGCCTGGAGCCCACCTGGACCACCAGCAATGTGGTCGAGGAGTCCGTGGCCGCGATCCGGGAGCAGGTCGGCACCAAGCGCGCGATCTGCGGCCTGTCCGGCGGAGTGGACTCCGCGGTGGCCGCAGCCCTCGTCCAGAAGGCCATCGGTGACCAGCTCACCTGCGTGTACGTGGACCACGGCCTGATGCGCAAGGGCGAGTCCGAGCAGGTCGAGAAGGACTTCGTGGCGGCCACCGGGGTGCAGCTCAAGGTCGTCGAGGCCGAGGAGCGGTTCCTGTCCGCGCTCGCCGGGGTGTCCGACCCCGAGGAGAAGCGGAAGATCATCGGCCGGGAGTTCATCCGGGTCTTCGAGCAGGCCCAGGCCGAGCTCGTGGCCGAGGCGGGCGCGGCCGGGGAGGACGTGGAGTTCCTGGTCCAGGGCACCCTCTACCCCGACGTCGTGGAGTCCGGCGGCGGCACCGGCACCGCCAACATCAAGTCCCACCACAACGTGGGCGGGCTGCCCGACGACATCGAGTTCCAGCTCGTCGAGCCGCTGCGGCGGCTGTTCAAGGACGAGGTGCGGATGGTCGGCCAGGAGCTCGGCCTCCCGGACGAGATCGTCCACCGCCAGCCCTTCCCCGGCCCGGGCCTGGGCATCCGCATCGTCGGGGAGGTCAACAAGGAGCGCCTGGACCTGCTGCGCGAGGCCGACGCCATCGCCCGCGAGGAGCTGACCGCCGCCGGTCTGGACCGGGACATCTGGCAGTGCCCGGTGGTCCTGCTCGCCGACGTCCGCTCGGTCGGCGTCCAGGGCGACGGCCGCACCTACGGCCACCCGATCGTGCTGCGCCCGGTCTCCTCGGAGGACGCGATGACGGCCGACTGGTCGCGGCTGCCGTACGACGTGCTGTCGCGGATCTCGACCCGCATCACCAACGAGGTGGACCAGGTCAACCGGGTGGTGCTGGACATCACCAGCAAGCCGCCCGGCACCATCGAGTGGGAGTGACCGCCGCGCTCCCTCCGGGTCGGATGGTCATTTGATCGTCAAACGCCTACGCCGTCGCTCATTCGTTTGGGTGGCGGCGTCGACGTTTGCGCTGGGTACGCTGGCTCTACGGCCGAGAATCCCGTCCATGGGAGAAACCATGACCGCTGAGCCGCCGCACACCACCTCGTGGCCGATGCCGCCGCTGGATGGCTACACCGTGGACGATTTGCTGACGCTGCCCGATCTCCCGCCGCATACCGAATTGATCGACGGGAGTCTGGTTTTCGTGAGTCCGCAGCGCTACTTCCACAGCGTCGTGATTGATCTGCTGGTAAGCGGGCTGCGCCAGACTGTGCGGCCTGACCTGCGGATCGCACGCGAGATGACTGTGGTGATCGACAAGCGCAACGGCCCGGAACCGGACATCGCGGTCGTGCGTGCCGAAGCCGTGCGGAGCCGTGAACAGACCTATTTCGAGGTCGGCGATGTGATCCTGGCCGTCGAGGTGGTCTCTCCCGAGTCCGAGGCCCGGGACCACGACACCAAGCCGCACAAGTACGCCAACGCGGGTATCCCGCACTTCTGGCGCGTCGAGATGACCAACACGGACGCACGCCCCGTGGTCCGTGTCTTCGAGCTCGACGAAGAAAGGCACGCCTACCGGTCCACCGGCTTCCACCACAACCAGCTCAAGCTCTCGGTCCCCTTCACCATCGACATCGACCTCACCGAGATCGACCACCTGTAGCGGGCCCTGACTCTGGCCTCCTGCGATACCCAGAGGTAGCTTCCGCTTCAGCACCCCTGAGGAGCGGAGCTGCCGATGACGAACCAGCCGCAGACCCCCACCCCGATACCGACCGACCAGCTGCGGTTCACCATGCCCCCGCAGCACGCCTCGCCCCACGACGAGCGCCGCTATCGCAAGGAGCGGCTGGCGGCGGCGCTGCGCCTGTTCGGGCGGTTCGGGTACGAAGAGGGGGTCGCGGGGCATATCACCGTGCGGGACCCGGAATTCACCGAATGCTACTGGGTGAACCCTTTCGGCGTCCCCTTCGGCCATATCACCGTGAGCGATCTGCTCCTCGTCAATCAGGCGGGCCAGGTGGTGGAGGGGCGCTCCCACGTCAATCAGGCGGCCTTTGTCGTTCACTCTTCCGTGCATCAGGCGCGGCCGGACGTCGTGGCCGTCGCGCACAGCCGCTCGGTGCACGGCCGCGCGCTGGCCGCGCTCGGCGAGCCGCTGGAGCCGATCACCCAGGAGGTCTGCGCGTTCTTCGAGGACCACGCGGTCTACGGGGGCACCACGGGCGTTGTCGTGGACGAGGAGGAGGGGCGCGCGATCGCCGCCGCGCTCGGCGGGTACAAGGCCCTCATCCTGCGCAATCGCGGTCTGCTGACGGTCGGGGACTCGGTCGACGCGGCCGCGTGGTGGTTCATCACGATGGAGCGGGCCGCCCAGGTGCAGCTCACCGCGAAGGCGTCGGGCAAGCCGGTGCCCATCGACTACGGCGACGCGATGCGGACGCGTGAGCAGCTGGGAAACGATCTTGTGGCCTGGATCAACTATCAACCTCTGTATCTGCAGATCACCCGCGATGAGCCGGACCTGCTGAGCTGACACCCTCCGCGGTGCGGCACAATCCCCTCTCAACACCTGTCAGTTGGGCGGTGCCGCGCGAACCCGCGGTCCCGTACGGAACGAGTGAACGACGGAGCGACCCGCGTGGCGGTGGAGACGGCGGAGAACGCCACGACGGCAGAAGGACAGCACCCCCATGGGCATCCCCACGGCCACACGGGCTGTGAATGCTCTCAGGGGGCCCGTGAGGGCCATCGGCGGGCCGTGGCCGCGTTCGTGGCCCTGCGGGAGCGTTTCGCGGCCGGAGAGGGCCTTCCAGCGGCTCTCGTCCACTCGGCAGGGGCGTCCCGGCAGTGGGTCTCGGACGAACTGTCCCAGGCGGCCCGTTCGGTCGCCGACAGCGGCCGCGCCGAGACCTCGGCATGGCGGCACCGGGTCTGGCGGCGCACCGTGTTCGTGGTGTGGGGCGCGGTCGGGGTGCTGCTGATCGGCCAGTTGGCCACGGCGATCGGCGCGGGCTGGTCGGTCGCGCGGACGGCCGGGCTCACCGCCGCCGTGGTCACCGCCGCGCTGCTGACCCTCACCGCCCGGCTGCACCGTGCGGACGGCGGGCCGCTCGCCCCGCTCGTCGGTGAGGACAACCGCCTCTCCACCTCCCGCGCCGTCGCCGCCGCCTGGCTGCTGATCGCGGTCTTCGCGGTGCTGGTGCTCGGCGTCGAGCTGGCCGTGGCCCCCGGCGACCGGCAGCGGCTGACCGACGGGCTGGCCCTCGACCATGCCGCCGGGCTCCTTACGGTCGCCGCGTTGACGTGTGTGACCGCGGTGCTGGCACGGCTCTTCGTGGCGGCCCGGGTGCGGGCGCAGCGGCTGCAGAAGGTGCGGGCCGTGCGCCCGCGCGCCGCCGATCTGCTGACCGACGACGCGGGCCGCGGCAGCTTCGCCGATGTGCAGTACGTCGTCGTCCACACCGCGGCCCTCGCCTGCACCGCCGTCCGCCTCGGCCGCGAGCCGTGGCGGCTGCCCGATGTGCCGTGGGGCCTGGCGCTGCTGGCGGCCGTATCGGTGGTGATGTACCTGACCGGGAAGTACGCGGAGGGCGGCCGGCCGACCGTGCTGTCCGTCGTACGGGTCCGCCCGGAGGAGGGCGCCATCGACCGCGACGCCCCGATCCGCACCGGCGACGACATCGAGATCCGCGGCAGCGGCTTCGTCCCGCCGGGCGCCCAGGGCCCGGACCGGCTGGCCAAGTTGGTCGTCCGCATCGGCACGGTGCACGTCCATGTGCCGCTGGTCCCGGTCGCCGGCGGCTTCAGCAGCCCGACCGACACCGCGCTCACGGTGCCGGTCCCGGTGGACGTGGAGCCGGGCCGGGTGGACGTACAGGTCGTGACGGCCTCGGGCGCGGAGACCAACCCCTATCCCATCGATGTTATGGACTGAGTCGTTCCGGCCTGCCGCTCCGTATGGTTTTGTCGAACGCGCAACGAAATAGCGGCGCGACGGGAGAGGCGGGCGGCATGAGACACGCGGATCGTATGGCCGGTTCGGGCACGGCGGGCAGCGGCGGCAGCGTGCACGGGGTGGGCAGCGTGAGCGGCATAGGCGGGCAGCAGCCCGTGGGAATTCGGGCCACGGCCGCCCGTTACGCGCTGCTGCCACTGCGGATCTTCCTCGGCGTCACCTTCGTCTACGCCGGGATCGACAAACTCACCGACTCGGCCTTCCTGTCCGACTCGGGCACCGGCTCGATCGGCGAGCTGATGCGTCAGGTGCGGGACAGCTCGGCCCTGCCGTGGATGGTCGACCAGGCCCTCAAGGACCCCACCGCCTTCGGCTACGCCATGGCCTACGGCGAACTGGCCGTCGGCCTCGGCATCCTGGTGGGCCTTCTCTCCCGCCTGGCCGCCTTCGGCGGCGCGCTGATCTCCCTGAGCCTGTGGCTCACGGTCAGCTGGCAGTCGGACCCCTACTACTACGGCAACGACCTGGCCTATCTGATGGCGTGGCTGCCGCTGGTGCTGGCCGGTGCGCCGTATCTCTCCCTGGACGTCGTCATCTCCAGGCGCCGTCGCCGGCAGGGATCGCAGCTCTTCACGTGACATGACGCTGTACGTGGGGCATGGCGCTTCACACAGGACGTGGCCGGGGCCCCGGGCCCCGGCCCGTCAGCCGAGGATGCGGAAGCCGTCCCGGACCTCGTCGAAGATCGGCCGAGTGGTGCCCCAGTCCGCGTCCGGGCCGCTCAGGTAGATCGCGTACTCCTTCTCACCCTCCTTGCCGAAGCCGAGGTCGATCGCGCGGTACATCCGGACCTCGCCGCGGAATTTGAACTCCCAGATGGCGGCCGGCAAGCCCTGGTACTTCGTCTCCTGCAGCCGCAACCGCTCGTAGATCGGGTACTCCTTCTTGTCCTTGAACCCGACCTCGAGGTCCTCGAAGTGCTGGACCTGGTCGCCGGAGGCGAAGTCCAGGACGTTGATCCGCAGGCCGACCAGCCCGTTGGGGTCGAGGTAGCGGACCTCCTGGGTGCGGTCGACCGTGTTGCCGTCGGGGTCGGACTTCTCCTGGCGGGACCAGCCGTCGGGGATGGGCAGCGAGAAGCCGAACTTCTTCTCGGTGACGATGTGGTAGCCGGACGGCGGGGTGTACGGCTTGTTCGCGGCGGACGACGGCGTGTCCGTGGCGGAGGACTGACCTCCGCCGTTCTTCTTGCCGTTGCCGTTGTCGTGGTCCAGGCCGAACAGATAGACGCCGCCCGCCACGGTCACGACCGCCAGGGAGGCCGCCACGGCCGTCCGTACCGCCTTACGGCTCTTGCGCACCGGAGCGGACGGGGGCATGGCCGTCGGGGTCGTCATGGACGGCGTCGACGCGGTGAACGGCGTGGACGTGGGCGGGGTGTGCTGCTGGCCGGGGATGTTCGCGGTGCCCGGGGTGTGCTGCGGGCCCGGCGTGTTCCCGGTGCCCGGCGGGGTGTGATGCGGAAGGCGGGGGTCCGAGGGGTGCGGAGTGCTCGGCGTGTGCGGCGTGCTCGGTGTGTGGGTCGTGTGTGAATACGGGGTCGATGTCGTGGGCGGGTTCGGCGCGGCGGGCGATGTGGTGCTCGTGGTCCCGCCCGTGGCCGCGCCGGGCTCCCGTCGCGTCGACAGATTCATGGTCGCGTCGATCGGCGGTGTCGAGAGCGATGTCGTCTCCGCCTCCGCCGCCGGCATCCGCAGCGCCCGTTCGGTCTCCTCCGCCGAGGGCCGCAGCTCCGGCTCCTTCGCCAGCAGGCGCTCGATCAGCGGACCCAGCGCCCCCGCCTGTTTGGGCGGGTCCAGCGGATCGACGGCGATCGCGTAACCCGTCTCGATGGCCGTGGCCTTGCGGAACGGCGGCCGCCCCTCGACCGCCTGGTAGAGCGTCGCCCCCAGCGCCCAGAGGTCCGACGCGGGGCCGGGCTTGCGGCCCCTGACCCGCTCGGGCGCGATGTAGTCGATGGAGCCGACGACCTCGCCGGTCTTGGTCAGCGTCGAGGTGCCGGTGGCCATCGCGATGCCGAAGTCCGTGAGCACGACCCGGCCTTCGGGGCCGAGCAGCACATTGCCGGGCTTGACGTCCCGGTGCAGCACCCCGGCCGCGTGCGCGGCGCGCAGGGCGGCGACCATGCCGCGGCCGATGCGGGCGGCCTCGTCGGGGGCGACCCGTCCGCCGTTCTTCAGCAGGTCGGCGAGGGTCGTGGAGGGCACGTACTCCATGACGATGCACGGCAGTCCGTAGTGGTCCACCACGTCATGGACCACGACCACATTGGGGTGGGTGATGCGGGCCGCGCTGCGCGCCTCGCGACGGGTGCGTTCGTGCAGCGTCGTCAGCTCGTCCTCGGCGAGGTGCGGAGAGACGTAGAGCTGCTTGACCGCCACCTGGCGGCCCAGCAGTTCATCCTCCGCGCGCCACACCGTGCCCATGCCGCCCCGGCCGATCTTCTCGACCAGGCGGTAACGTCCGGCTATCAGGTGGCCTTCGTCCGACACCGCTGTCCCCTCCCACACGTTCGATGCGACACGATAGCCGCCGTGACCCTTGGGGGGATCTCAGGGAAGACCTAGGGGCATGCCGGATGTCGCGGGTACGGCCCTGTTGTCACCATGGAGGCATGACCGAAGCACCCACCGTGGCGGACGAGGCCGAGGCCGCGTCCGGTTCCCGCCTGTCACCGACGCCACTGCGGCGCAGTCGTGACCATAAGGTGATCTCGGGGGTGTGCGGAGGGCTCGGCCGCTACTGCGATCTGGACCCGGTGATCTTCCGGGTGGTGCTGTCGGTGCTGGGCGTCGCGGGCGGCCTCGGCCTGATCGTGTACGGCTTCTGCTGGCTGCTGATCCCGTTCCACGGCGAGGACGAGAACGAGGGGCGCAGGCTGCTCTCGGGGCGGGTCGAGGGCCCGGGGCTGACGGCGGTGCTGGTGGCGCTGGTGGGCTGCGGGCTGTTCCTGTCGATGCTCAACAACGGCGGCGTCATGTACTTCTCGTTCATGCTCGCCCTCGCGGCGGCCGGTGCGGGCTATTGGTCGCACCACCGCCGCCAGGCGGTGAGCGTGGGCGCGGTGGACCCGGCCACGGCCCAGGCGGTCGCCGACGCGCCGCCCGAGACCAAGGCCCCGCCCACGCGCGGCGGCCCCGCCCCGTCCTGGTGGCGCGACCCGATCGTCAAGGACGGCACGACCGGGCCGCTCGGCTTCGCCGCGGGGTCCGGTGCCGGATCGCGTACCGGCTATCTGTGGGGGCCGGACGACGGCCCGTACGACAAGGCGGAGGCGAGGGCGGAGCGGGCCCGCCGGGTGCGGGACCGGGCGTCGATCGGCGGCTGGGCCTTCCTGGTGGCGGTCGCCGCGGCCGTGGTGGGGGCGCGGGCGGGGTGGTCCTCCCAGCCGCTGGGTACCAGCCTCGAGATCGGGTTCGCCTGTGCGCTGGGCGTCTTCGGGCTGGCCCTCGTCATCAGCTCCCGCTGGGGCCGCGCCGGCGGCGGCACGGTGTTCCTCGCGCTCCTGACGAGCGGGTTGCTGGCGGGCGCGGCGGCCCTCCCCGATTCCGTCACCCCCGACTGGGCCCGCCGCACCTGGGCCCCGACCTCCGTCAGCTCCCTGCGCGGCGGCTATGAGCTGGGCGGCGGCGTCGCCGAGTTGAAGCTGGACCGCCTGCCCCTGGAGGCGGGCAGCACCGTCTCCAGCAGGGTGGAGATGGGCGCGGGCAAGCTGGCCGTGACGGTCCCGCGCGACGCCCGGGTGAAGCTGGACATCGAGGTCGGGCTCGGCGACATCTGGCTTCCGGGCGAGAAGACCGACAACGTCGACATCGGGCCGGGCCGGGAGCGCAAGCTCACCCTGGGCCCGGCGGGTGGCGGTAAGGCCGAGGGCACGGTCTCGCTGAAGCTGGAGCTGGGGCTGGGCACCGTGGAGGTGAAGCGATCATGAGGCGTCATTCATTCGGTCATTCATTCGGTCGTCCGTTCGACCACTCGCTCCGTCACTCGGCCCCCGACCGGACCCGCCACGCGTTCGAGCCGGGCAAGCTGGTGGCCGGCCTGGTGATCCTGGGCGTGGCCGCCGCGTACGGGATGGATGCGGCCGGAGAGTGGGACGTCCGCCCGGAGATCGCCCTCCCGGCGCTCCTGGGCGGCCTGTGCGTGGCGGCCCTGACCTCGGCCCTCACCTACGCCCTCCGTCGCCGGTCGCGGCGTGCGACCCCTGAGGAGGGTGTAGCCGAGAGCGGGGGCTGAGGCGCCTTTGGGGGCGGTGGCCGGGCGTGTGTGTGGGGGTGTGGGGATGTGTGTGGGTGTATGGGGTGTATGTGGATGTCTTGAGGGGGCCGCGGGGCGGGACCCCGGGCGCCGGGGTCGGGGACCCGGGGAGGGATCCCCGGGCGCCGGGTCGGGGAACGATCAGGGGCGACCCTGATGCCCACTGTCGGCCGGACGTGTGACGATCGAGCCATGACCGCCGCCGTGCCCCCTACGACCCCCGAGCCGCCCCCGCGCAAGCTCTACCGCAGTGCCGAAGGCCGCCTCCTCGGCGGTGTGGCGCGAGGGCTCGCGGGGCATCTCGGGCTTCCGGTCCTGTGGGTGCGGATCGTCTTCGTCGCGTTGGTCATGGCGGAGGGGTTCGGCGCGCTCGTCTACGCGCTCTTCTGGTTCATCGTCCCGCTCGGCGTCGGCGGCGTGGAGACGATGACCACCCGCCCGCTGACCACCGTGGGCCCCGACGGCCGCCGCCGGATCCTGGCCCGCAGGCCGGAGCGGGGCCAGATCATCGCGCTGGTCGCCCTCTGCGTCGGCATGGGCATCTTCATCCAGGGCTTCCACCTCGGCCGCGCCAACACCTACATCTGGCCGCTCCTCCTCATCGGCGCGGGCGTCGCCCTCTTCTGGCGCCAGGCGGACAATGCGCGCCGCGCCCAGTGGGTCGAGCTCAGCCGCAGCAAGCGGGTCCTGCCCCTGGCCCGTGGCGCCACGGGGGTCGTGCTGGTGGCGGCCGGGGTGTCCGGGATCGTCGTCCTGCAGGGTTCGGCCAAGCATCTGGGGGCCGTGCTGCAGGCGGCCCTGGCCGTTCTCGTCGGCATCGCGCTGCTGGTGGGCCCGTATGTGGTGCGGATGACGCATGACCTCTCCGAGGAACGGCTGATGCGCATCCGCGCGCAGGAGAGGGCGGAGGTGGCGGCCCACGTCCATGACTCCGTGCTGCACACCCTCACCCTGATCCAGCGGAACGCGGAGGAGCCCCGCGAGGTGGCCCGGCTCGCCCGCGCCCAGGAGCGGGAGCTGCGCGCGTGGCTCTACCGGCCGGAGGGCACCGGCAAGGACGAGGCCGAGGAGCCGGACACCCTCGCGGAGGCGGTGAAGAAGACGGCGGCGGAGGTCGAGGACCACCACGGCGTCCCGATCGAGGTGGTGGTGGTCGGCGACTGCCCGCTGGACGAGAGACTGGGCGCGCAGATACAGGCGGCGCGCGAGGCGATGGTCAACGCGGCCAAGTACGGTGGCGACGGCGGGGCCGTCCAGGTCTTCGCCGAGGTCGAGGGGGCGACGGTGTTCATCTCCGTGCGCGACCGCGGCCCCGGCTTCGACGTGGACGCGGTGCCGGAGGACCGGATGGGCGTACGCGAGTCGATCATCGGCCGGATGCAGCGGAACGGCGGCACGGCCCGGCTGAGATCAGCGCCGGACGGGGGCACGGAAGTGGAGCTGGAGATGGAGAGGGCGGCGACGACATGACCGACGCGTATGGCCTGCCGGCCGGTAACCGAGGCGGCGAGGGAGGCCCTGCCGCGCCAGGTGGCCTCCCGGCTTTCGGGGGCGGCTCGGCCTTCGGCGGACCTCGTGCCATGGGGGCCTCGGGTGGCGTGCCCATGGCGGGCGGCGCCTCCGCGGCGGGCGGTGTCCCCACGGGGGGCGGAGCTTCCGCGGCGGGTGGCGTTCCCGCGCCCGGTGCCGTTCCCGTGCCCGGTCCGGCCGGGGCCGGAGGCGCCGGGGCCGACGACGCCGCCGTGCCGCGCCGCGTGCGCGTCGTCCTCGTCGACGACCACCGGATGTTCCGTACCGGAGTGCAGGCCGAGATCGGGGAGACGGCCCGGACCGGCGTCGAGGTGGTCGGCGAGGCCGCCGACGTCGACCAGGCCGTGACCGTGATCACCGCGACCCGCCCCGAGGTCGTGCTGCTCGACGTCCACCTCCCCGGCGGGGGCGGCGTCGAGGTGCTGCGTCGCAGCGCCTCCCTGATGGCCGACCAGGAGCGTCCGGTGCGCTTCCTCGCGCTCTCCGTCTCGGACGCCGCCGAGGACGTCATCGGGGTCATCCGCGGCGGCGCCCGCGGCTATGTGACCAAGACCATCACCGGCACGGACCTCGTCGACGCGATCTTCCGGGTCTCCGAGGGCGACGCGGTCTTCTCGCCGCGCCTCGCCGGTTTCGTCCTCGACGCCTTCGCCTCCACCGACGCCCCGCCCGTGGACGAGGACCTGGACCGGCTCACCCAGCGCGAGCGCGAGGTGCTGCGCCTCATCGCACGCGGTTACGCCTACAAGGAGATCGCCAAGCAGCTGTTCATCTCGGTGAAGACGGTCGAGAGCCATGTCTCGGCGGTGCTGCGCAAGCTCCAGCTCTCCAACCGGCATGAGCTGACCCGGTGGGCGACGGCCCGCCGCCTGGTCTGAGCGGGAAACGGAAGCGGACGGCGGCCGCTCAGCCCGGCACCTCCATGCGCTGCGTGCCGATCACCGACAGCAGCCGCAGGGCCTCCTCGGACGGTGAGCCGGGGTCGGCGGTGTAGATGACGACCCGCTGATCCCGGTCGGCGAGGTCCAGCACATCGCAGTTGACGGAGACGGGCCCGACGAGCGGATGGCGGAACGTCTTGCACAGGGTGGGCCGGGCGCACACGTCATGGGAGGCCCACAGCCGGGCGAACTCCTCGCTTCCGGCGTGCAACTCCGCCACCAGCTCGGTCAGCTCGGGGTCGTCGGAGTAGCGGGCGGCCGCGGCGCGCAGATTCTCGGCCGTGGCCCGCGCGAACTCCCCCGCGTCCGTCACCCCGTACAGCCGCCGCTCGTCCTGGTGCGGGCCGAGGAACGCGCGGCGGGCCAGGTTGCGGTCCCGGCGCGAGAGGGCGGAGAAGTCCTCCATCAGCGCGGCGGCCAGGTCGTTCCACGCGATCACCTCGTACATCGCGGAGACCACGATCGCCGCCGCGTTCGGCAACCGCCGCAGCAGATCCACGATGCTCTGCCGCACCTGCCGCGGGGGCCCGGCCGCGGGGCCCGGCGGGGCGCCCGCGAGATGGTGGAGATGGGTGCGCTCGGCGTCCGACAGGCGCAGGGCCCGGGCCAGCCCGGTCAGCACCTCGCGGGACGGACGCGGGGCGCGGGCCTGCTCCAGCCGCGTGTAGTACTCGGTGGAGATGAACGCCAGCTGCGCCACCTCCTCGCGCCGCAGCCCCGGGGTGCGGCGCCGGGTCCCGGCGGGCAGCCCCACATCGGCGGGGGTGATCCGCTCGCGCCGGCTGCGCAGGAAGGCCGCCAGTTCTCGTCTGTCCACGCCTTCAGTGTGCGGCGCGGCGGTGGGCTCAGCCAGGTACTGCCTGTGCCTGGCTGGGCTCCGGCGCCCACAGCAGGCTCATTGTCATGGACAACACACCGAACACCACCCTCGACCCCTCCACCCCCACGGCGGCCGGCGGCCTACTGGCCGGCAAGGTCGCCTTCATCACCGGCGCCGGGCGCGGCATCGGCGCCGCCGCGGCGCGCCTCTTCGCCCGGGAGGGCGCCCGGGTGCTGCTGGCGGCCCGTACGGAGGCAGAGCTCAAGGCCGTCACCGAGGAGGTCCGGGCGGCCGGTGGCACCGCGGATCACGTGGTGTGCGACCTGGCCGACGCCGCGAGCGTCCGCGCCGCGGTCGACCGGGCCGTGGAGCTGTACGGCCGGCTCGACGTGGCCTTCAACAACGGCGCGACGGGCCAGCAGCCGGGCCCGATGGACCAGTTGCCGGAGGCCGACTTCGACCACGTCTACGCCGTCAACCTCCGGGGCCCCTGGCTGGCCATGAACGCGGAGATCGCGGCCATCCGCGCCACCGCCGGAACGGGCGCCATCGTCAACAACACCAGCGTCGGCAGCCTCAGTGGCAACCCCGAACTCCCCGCGTACGGTGCCGCGAAGCGCGCGGTCAACAGCCTCACCGAGTCCGCCGCCATCACCTACGGCCCGGAGGGCATCCGCGTCAACGCCATCGCGCCCGGGGCCACGCTCACCGAGATGATCCGCGAATGGGAGGCGGAATCCCCCGGCGTCGTCGAGCGGATCACCACCCACGCCCCGCTGCGCCGCGCCGCCGACCCGGACGAGATCGCCCAGGCCGCGGCCTGGCTCCTCAGCGACCGCGCCTCGTATGTGACCGGCGTGGTCCTCCCCGTGGACGGCGGTACCCGGGCCTGAGCCCGCCGGCACCGCCGGCCGGGTGCGGCAGACCGCCCGGGCCGCACCCGGATGGGCCTCATCCGATGCCGAACTCCGGCTCGACCCCCGTCAGGTCGCGGCTCGCCGACCACAGGCGGGCCGCGACCTCCGCGTCCGCCAGATGACCGCGGACGGGCCGGAGCCGGGGGGGCCGCGGAGACCGAAGATCCTCGGGGCCCACAGCTGGCCGCCGGTGACGGACGGGTCGAGGACCGCCCGTACGGCGGGCCAGGCGGCCGCCTCCTTGCCCTGGACGAGGATTCCGGCGGGCAGCCCGCGCAGCCGTTCGCCGGTCGTGGGGGCGTGCAGGGGCGGGCGGGGCGGGGTGAGGGAGTCGAGCGCGCCACCGGGGTGGGTGACCACGCTCCGCACTGTGCTGCCGCCCGTCCTCAGACGGCGGTCGAGTTCGAACCCGAAGAGCATCTGGGCCAGTTTCGACCGTCCATAGGTGCGGTCCGGCCGGTAGTCCCGGGTGCTTTCGAGGTCGTCCAGGTCCAGCCGCTCGGAGGTGGCCGCGAAGCTGCCCGTGGTGACGACCCGGCCCTCGGGCGCGGCCGCCAGCAGCGGTGCCAGCCAGTGGGTCAGCGCGAAGTGCCCGAGGTGGTTGATCCCGAACATCGCCTCATGGCCGTCCCCGGTCTCACGGCGGTCCGGCTGGTCGAACTTCACCCCGGCGTTGTGGACGACCGCGTCCAGACGGTCCGAACGCAGCGCTTCCGCGGAGGCTTTGAGCGAGGCGAGGTCGGCGAGGTCCAGCCGGATATGGCGCACCCGGGCGTCGGGGACCCGGGAGCGGATCGAGGTCGCGGCGGCGTCCGCCTTGTCCGCGTCCCGGCTGCCCAGGACGACGGTGGCTCCCGTACCGGCGAGCTGTTCGGCGACGAAGTACCCGATCCCCGCGTTGCCGCCGGTCACCAGAAAGGTCTTTCCGTCGGCACGCGGCAGCCGATGGACATCCCATGGCGCGGTCGAGGCCTCGGACGGGGCTTCGGAGGAGGCGGCGGAAGGCATACGGGGGCTCCTGGCGTTCGTGAGGGGCGGCGGGCCGGTGACCGAATGTGGCTGACGCGGCCACATGCCAGCCTTACGGCGGCGACCGACGCCCCACCGACAGAGCGCCGTCAAACGGTGGCACTCGCCGACAGGCCCCCGTCAGCCGCCGCCATCCCGCCGACAAGTCCGGCCCGGGACGGCCGCACCGGCGGGACGGCCGCACCGGCGGGACGGCCGCAACGGCGGGACGGCTACGCCGGGCGGGCCGCTCCCGCGAAGGGCATGTCGGCGACGGAGGCCACCCGGACGGGGGCGCCCGGGCGCGGAGCGTGGATGATGCGGCCGTCACCGATGTAGAGGCCCACATGACTGACGCCGGAGTAGAAGAAGACCAGGTCGCCCGGGGCCAGTTGATCGCGTGTGACGCGGCGGCCGGCGTTGATCTGGGTGTAGGTGGTGCGGGGCAGGGCGACCCCGGCGGCGCGCCAGGCGGCCTGTGTGAGCCCTGAGCAGTCATAGCCGTGCGGGCCGGTGGCGCCCCAGACGTACGGCTTGCCGAGGGCCGCGTAGGCGTAGGAGACGGCGCGGGCGGCACGGCCCGTGGTGGGGGAGCCGTTGCCGTCGGCATGGGCCTTGTCGCCGTCCTGCGCTGCCAGCAGGCGCTGCCGCTGCTCGAGGGTCAGCCGGTCGAGGAGGCGATCGGCGGCGGTGAGCCTTTGCTGGACGGTCCGCTTGTGGTGGGCGGCCGCCGTCTGGGAGGCGCGCAGAGCGGCGAGGCGGTCGGCCGCCTCGCCGCGGACCTGGCGTAATTTCCGCTCCTGACGGCCGACGGAGGCGATCAGGGCGGCCTGGCGGCTCCCCGCGCGCTCGGCGAGCGAGGCGCGCTGAAGGTACTGGCCGGGGGAGGAGGACAGGGCGAGCTGGAGGGCCGGGGCGATCGTCCCCGAGCGGTACTGGGCGGTGGCGAAGGCGCCGAGGGCGTTGCGCGCGGCGTTGAGCCGGGTGGTGCGGCGGGCGGCCTGGTCGCGCAGCGCGTCCAGCGCCTCACGGGCCTTGTCGGCCTTGTCCTTCGCGCCGTTGTACCGCTCGGTGGCCTCCTCGGCCTGCCGCTGGTACTCATCGACCTTCGCCTTCACCTGCGCGGGGGTGAGGCGGTTCTCGGCGTGCCCGGTGCCGTCGAGGAGGGTGGCGGACGCGGCGCCGGTGAGGGCGAGGAGCGCGGCCGCGCGGGCGGTGCTGCTGGTGAGCGAGCGCTGCTTGGGCTTCCTGTGCGACGCCACTGCGGCGGTTCACCTGGTCTTTCTTGGGCATTCCAGGACATTCCGCTGATCCTGGACCCTCGTGGGGAGCGGACGGACAGGTGGCAGTCCGCCGTGAGGCGGGGACCCTCAGTTGACGGGAAGCGGACTGCCACCTGGAGGAGGAAGTTAGGCCGGAAACCGGGGGTCGTGCGGGGGTTGAACGGGAGTGCACGGATTTCGTCGCTCCCGTGACGGCGGCTGATCGCCCGGCGAGTGGGGTGGTCGGGAGTGTGGGGCGGCCGTGACCGAAGCGTCGATAGGGGCCCACCCGAGTGCCGGGTGATGATATGCGCGCGGTTAGTCTCCGGAGCCATGGACGTACTCATTCACGTGTTCGTCGGCCTGCATATCGTCGGCATCGGCGCGCTGCTCGGCGGCTTCTTCTCGCAGCTCAAGGCGATGGGCACGGGCGAGGCCCGGATGACCCCGGCGATGCTGCACGGCGCGCTGACCATGCTGGTGACCGGCGCGGCGCTGGTCGGGCTCAATCAGGCCGACGACAACAGCGTCAACAACATCAAGATCGGTGTGAAGCTGGCGCTGCTGATCGTGGTCCTCGGCCTGGTGTATGTGAAGCGCGACGAGGAGAAGGTAGAGTCTGCCGCCTTCGGCGCGGTGGGTGCCTTGACAACGGCAAACATTTTCATCGCCGTGCTGTGGACCTGACGAGCTGATCATCTGAGGTAATCGCGAGACAATTCCGACACCTTTTCGACACGATCCTGAGGCAACCGTTTGCACTCGCGAGCTGTCCTGGTAAAGAGCGAGGCAGTCGAGAGGAGTGGCCATGGGGGCAGTGGGGGCAGTCAGAAGCAGGCATGGTGGGCCTGGCCGACGCGCGGGACTCGTGCTGGGGCTGGCAGGGATGACGGTGCCGCTCGCGGTCGCCGTCGCCGGTCCCGCGCAGGCTCAGGCACGGCCGCTGGGCACGTCGGCCGGATCGGTGACACCGGCGATCATGGCCGCGTCATCGTGTACGACCAGCGTGGGGCCGTACCAGAGGCAGGCCGAGCGGTTCCTGGGCCGACCCGTGGACGGGCGGCAGTCGCGGGCGGACTGTCTCGCGATCCAGAAGTTCCAGGTCAACCACGGCATCAGCCCGACGATCGGCTACGCGGGCCCGATCACCTGGGGCGTGATGAGCCTGATCAACACCCAGAAGGCCGCCGGACACAACCCGAACGCGGCGAAGAAGTGCCCGACCAACAAGGGCCGCATCGCCTGCGTCGACCTCACCCGGCAGCTCAGCTGGATCCAGGACGGCTCGCGGCTGGTCTACGGGCCGGCGCCGGTGCGGTCCGGGCGGAACGGCTTCGAGACCCGCACGGGGCTGAAGAAGATCTACTGGCGGAACATCGACCACTGGTCGACGCTCTACAAGGTCGCCATGCCCTACAGCCAGTTCTTCGACGGCGGTCAGGCGTTCCACTCGATCGCCGGGAGCGTATGGTCCCCGCCCGGCTCCCACGGCTGTGTCAATATGCGCACGGGCGAGGCCAAGAAGTACTGGAGCCTGCTGAAGAACGGCGACGACGTGTACGTCTACGGGCGCAAGCCCGGCACCTGAGCCGATGAGGTGACGGTGCCGCTGCCCGGGGCCCCGGCCCGGGCAGCGGCATACCAGGGGCCCGCACGGCCCCCGCGCCCTACGCGGGCCGCACGCTCCCGTAGATCGGCATCTCGGTGATCGGCGCCTTCTTCACCACATCGCCCGGCTTCGGCGCGTGGATCATCATCCCGTCGCCGATGTAGAGGCCGACATGGCTGATGTCGTCGTAGAAGAAGACCAGATCGCCCGGCTGGAGTTCGGACGTCGAGACGCGCGTACCGACCTTCACCTGGTCCCAGGTGGTGCGCGGCAGCGAGATCCCGGCCGTCTTCCAGGCCGCCTGCGTCAGCCCTGAGCAGTCGAAGGAGCTGGGGCCGGTCGCGCCCCAGACATACGGCTTGCCGAGCTGCGACTTCGCGAAGGCGATGGCCTGGGCCGCCTTGGAGCTGTTGGCCGGGGCCGAGGGCGTCGTCGAACCGGAGCTGCTGTCTCCGTTCTGCTGCTCCTGCTGCTTCTTGCGCGCGGCCTCCTGGCGCTGCTTCTCGGCGAGCGCGGCCGCCTTACGGCGGGCCTCTTCCGCCTTCTTCTTCTCGATCGCCGCCAGTCGCGCCTTCTCCTTGGCGGTCAGATTCGCCAGCAGCCGCCGGGCCTCGGTCAGCTTGTCCTGGACGGTCTTCTTCTGGGTCTTCAGCTGCTTCTGCGACGCGGTCAGCGAGGCGAGGCTCTCGCTGGCCTTACCGCGCTCCTTGGCGGCGCTCGCCTGCTGCTTCTGGAAGTCGTCGACGGCCTGCTTCTGCCGACCGGTCAGCCGGTCGATCAGATGCGACTGGTCGAAGACGTCCTGCGGATCGTTGGAGAACAGCAGGGTCGCGGCGGAGCGGGCCATTCCGCCGTCGCGGTACTGGGCGGCGGCGTAGGCGCCGAGCGTGCGCCGCGCCTCGTTGAGCTTCTCGGTGCGCTCGGCGACGGAGTCCAGCAGCTTGTCGACCTTGCCCCGCTGCTGATCGGCCTGCTCCTTCGCGGCGTTGTAGCGCTGGGTGGCGCTCTCCGCCTGGTGGTAGAGGGTGTCGACCTTCTCCTTGACCTTCTCGATCGACGGGGCGGCCGGCTTGGGGTCACCCGGCGCGGCGTTGGCCGTCTGGGAGAGGAGGGTGACGGATGCGAGAGCGGCCGTGGTGAACCCGACGGCCGTACGGCGGCCGTGACCGGTGAGCGGGGCCGGTATCCGGCTCCGCGGCTTGCGGTGCGACGCCAAGGGAGGCGACTCCTTCCGTGGACCGCCTACCGGGTTAGCTGTCGGGTTCGGGCGGTACGGAAGGTTGCCCTACGGCCGTGTCCGGGCGGCACCTGCGTGCCACGCCGTCGGGCCGATTCACCCCGGTGTTGCGTTGTCGGGTCCCCGGCTCCGGGCACCTTACGGCGGTGCCGGACTCGGCGGAGGCCGCCCGTGCCGACGTGGTTCGCCGACGGATCTTCCGGGCCGCCTGACGCAGGACGGTAGCCAACACGTGGGGCTCCTGTGAAGACTGGTGGCCGTTTTGCCCGAAACCGTTTCGTGATGTTCGGGCATCGGCTGTCACTGGGGCGGCCTAGACTCGGGGAGCGATGAGCAGCCTCTTTGACGACAGCTTCCTGGCGGACCTCGGACCTCCTTCGAACGAGGAGCCACCGCCGCCGCCCGAGGATTCGGCGCACCCCGGCCCCGATGGTGCCGAGGACGTGCCGCATCACCTCTTCAGCGGCGGCTTCGACGCGCCCGTGCCCCGGGAGGCCCACTACCGGGACGGCGCGGCGCGGCCCGTCGTGGACCCGTCCGCCCTGCTCGAGGGGTTGAACGAGGAGCAGAGAGCCGCCGTGGAGCACACCGGCTCGCCGCTGCTGATCGTCGCGGGCGCCGGCTCCGGCAAGACCCGGGTGCTCACCCATCGCATCGCCTATCTGCTCGGCGCCCGCGGTACGCACCCCGGCCAGATCCTCGCCATCACCTTCACCAACAAGGCGGCGGGCGAGATGAAGGAGCGGGTGGAGGAGCTCGTCGGCCCGCGGGCGAACGCCATGTGGGTCTCCACCTTCCACAGCGCCTGCGTCCGCATCCTGCGCCGCGAGTCCAAGAAGCTCGGCTTCACCTCATCGTTCTCGATCTACGACGCCGCCGACTCCAAGCGGCTGATGTCGCTGGTCTGCCGGGATCTGGATCTCGACCCCAAGCGGTTCCCGCCGAAGTCCTTCAGCGCCAAGATCTCCAACCTGAAGAACGAGCTGATCGACGAGGAGACCTTCGCCGGACAGGCGACAGGGGCACCTCCCGGACGGAGTCTGGGGGAGGCTTCGAGAAGACCCTGGCCGAGGCGTATGCGATGTACCAGGCGAGGCTGCGCGAGGCCAACGCACTGGACTTCGACGACATCATCATGACCACGGTCAATCTGCTCCAGGCGTTCCCGGACGTCGCCGAGCACTACCGCCGCCGCTTCCGGCACGTCCTGGTGGACGAGTACCAGGACACCAACCACGCGCAGTACACCCTCGTGCGCGAGCTGGTGGGCACGGACACCGAGGAGACCACGGCCGCCGAGCTGTGCGTGGTGGGCGACGCCGACCAGTCGATCTACGCCTTCCGGGGCGCCACGATCCGCAACATCCTCCAGTTCGAGGAGGACTACCCCACCGCGCGCACGATCCTCCTGGAGCAGAACTACCGCTCCACCCAGACCATCCTCAGCGCGGCCAACGCGGTCATCGAGCGCAATGAGAACCGCCGCCCGAAGAACCTGTGGACCGAGGCCGGCGCCGGGACCGAGATCACCGGCTATGTGGCCGACACCGAGCACGACGAGGCCCAGTTCGTCGCCGACGAGATCGACCGGCTGACCGACGCGGGCGACGCCAAGGCCGGTGACGTGGCGGTCTTCTACCGGACCAACGCCCAGTCCCGTGTCTTCGAAGAGATCTTCATCCGGGTCGGGCTGCCGTACAAGGTCGTCGGCGGCGTGCGCTTCTACGAGCGCAAGGAGGTCCGGGACGTCCTCGCGTATCTGCGGGTGCTGGCCAATCCCGAGGACTCCGTCCCGCTCCGCCGGATTCTGAACGTGCCCAAGCGCGGCATCGGGGAGCGGGCCGAGGCCATGATCGACGCGCTGGCGCTGCGCGAGAAGATCACCTTCCCGCAGGCGCTGCGCCGGGTCGACGACGCGTACGGCATGGCGGCCCGCTCGGCCAACGCCGTCAAGCGGTTCAACACGCTCATGGAGGAGCTGCACACCATCGTGGAGTCCGGGGCGGGCCCGGCGACCGTCCTGGAGGCGGTGCTGGAGCGCACCGGCTATCTGGCCGAGCTCCAGGCGTCCACCGACCCGCAGGACGAGACCCGGATCGAGAACCTGCAGGAGCTCGCGGCCGTGGCCCTGGAGTTCGAGCAGGACCGCGGCGAGGAGAACCCCGGCACCCTCGCGGACTTCCTGGAGCAGGTCGCGCTCGTCGCAGACTCCGACCAGATCCCCGACGAGGACACCGACGGCTCCGGCGTGATCACGCTGATGACGCTGCACACGGCGAAGGGCCTGGAGTTCCCGGTCGTCTTCCTCAGCGGCATGGAGGACGGCGTCTTCCCGCATATGCGGGCGCTCGGCCAGACCAAGGAGCTGGAGGAGGAGCGGCGGCTGGCCTATGTGGGCATCACCCGGGCCCGCGAGCGGCTCTATCTGACCCGCTCGACCATGCGCAGCGCCTGGGGCCAGCCCGCGTACAACCCGCCGTCCCGCTTCCTGGAGGAGATCCCGGACCAGTATGTGCGGTGGCGGCGCACCGGGCCCGCCACCCCCTCGGCGTCCATGGGCAGCGTTGCCTCGACCCCGCCGTCGGGGCTGTCGTCCGGTCTGTCGTCGTCGCGTTCGCGCACCGGGGGCAGCGGGTTCGCGACCCGGCGGGCCAAGGAGCGTCCGGTGGTCGCGCTGGCCATCGGCGACCGGGTCACCCATGACTCGTTCGGGCTCGGCACGGTGGTGGCGGTGAAGGGCAGCGGGGACAACGCGGAGGCGACGATCGACTTCGGCGAGGAGAAGCCGAAGCGGCTGCTGCTGCGGTACGCACCGGTGGAGAAGCTGTAGCTCCGGCGGCCGGTCGAAGCGCTGAGGCTGTAGCGCGCCGGTGGCGCGCTACAGCGGTCAGGATCCGGATCGGGGATCGTGTCGGACCCGGACCCGGACCCGGACCCGGACCCGGAGCCGGTCAGGTCGGGTCGAGGCCCTTTCCGCGCAGCCAGGGCAGCGGGTCGATGGCCGAGCCACCGCCGGGGTGGACCTCGAAGTGCAGATGCGGGCCGGTGGAGTTACCGGAGTTCCCGGAGTACGCGATGGTCTCCCCGGCCTTGACAGTGCCGGAGCGGATCTTGGCGCTGCTGAGGTGGCAGTACCAGGTCTCCGTGCCGTCCGGGCTGGTCAGGACGACCATGTTGCCGTAGGCGTCGTTCCACTGCGTCGTCACGGTGCCGTCGGTGGCGGCCATCACGGGCGTCCCGTAGCTCACCGGGAAGTCGATGCCGGTGTGCACGGACATCCAGTTGATACCGGCCTGGCCGAACATGGCGCTCAGACCGTGCTGCGCGACGGGCAGCGCGAACTTCGGGCGCAGCGCCTCCTTGCGCGCCGCCTCGGCGGCCTTGCGCTTCTTCTCGGCGGCCTGGCGCGCCTGGAGGTCGATCCGCTCCTGGGTGCGGCTGGCGCGGTCGCGGAAGTCGTCGGCGCCCTCCCGGACCCCGGCGAGCTGGGAGTCCAGCTTGCTGTTGGCCACGGAGGGCTTCACGGGGGCCGCCGCGGTGTCGGGGGCGGCCTGAGTGGTGGACTCGTCTTTCTTGTCACTTCCCACGCCGCTGACCGAGGCGGCGGCCACGGCGGTGACGCCCAGGGCGCAGACGGAGGGGACGGCGACGGTAAGGAGCGCGGAGCGCTTGGGACGGGGCGAGGGGGTACGGCGGCGGCCGCGGCTCGCCTCCCGGCGGGGGAGGGGGCGGATTCCCGCACGGCCGCCGCCTCGGGTTCAGGTTCCGCTTCGGCGGCCGGATCGTACGACTGGTCGGGCTCGTGGACCGGATCGAAGACGGCGGTGTGCTCGAAGCCGCCGGTCTGCTCCGCGACGGCGGCCTGCTCGAACGCGGCCGTCTCGTCGAACGCGGCGGTCTGCTCGAAGGCACCGGTCTGGTCAAAGGAGTTGGGCTCGAACACGGCCGTCTGCTCGAAGCTGTTCGCCTCGTGCTCGGGCTGGTGCTGGTGCTGGTCGAACCCTGACTGGTCGAGCCCGGGGTGGTGGTCCAGCCCCTGCTGGTCGAAGCCCGAGTGGTCGAGCCCCGGCTGGGTCAGCCCCGAGTGGTCGTAGTGCTGCCCCTCGTCCACGGTCCCGTAGGCGGTGGTGTCCCAGAATTGGGTCTGGCCGGTGTCCACGCCCGAGGTGTACGCCTCGGCCTCGTACCCCGCGCCCTGGTCCCACTGTCCCGGCATCTCGGTGTGGCCGGTGGCGCCCGTGTCCCAGGCGCCGATGTCCCACTGGGCGCCGGTTTCGGCGTCCTGCTGGGCGGGGATACCGGTCGGCAGGTGATAGCCGGCGGCGGCCCACATCGCGGTGGTGTCGTGGGAGCCCGAGTCGTACTGAGTGGTGTCGTAGTGGGCCGTGTTGTAGTGACCCGTCTCGTACGACCCGGTCTGCTGCTGGTCGACCGCGGCCCACTGCGAGGCGTCGTACTGACCGCTGTGGGTGCCCTGCGTGTCGTCGTACGCGCCCGGGAGCGTGCCGAAGAGCGGGTCGCCGTCACCGTAGGCCGTGGCCAGGTGGGCGAAGCTGCCGGTGGAATAGCCGTCGTACCCGGCGTAGCCGTGCGCTGTGTCCTGTCGCTGACCGTAGGCCTCGTCGTACGGATACGAGGCGTCAGGAGCGGGGACGGTCGGAGGGGCCCCCGACGGGTGACGGTCGTTCACCACCAACTTCTCTTTCGCCTCGGCTGCAGGAGAATTAGCGGCGACTGTACCCGGCGGTACGCGACAGCGACAATCTTCCGTGAGTTTTGAGCAGCACGGCAAAGGGCATTTGGCCGTCTTTCGGCTGACTGTACGCAGTTCCTTGGCCGGGTGTTCGATTGGCGTTCGGCAATTTCGGGCCCGCTGAACTACCGCGAGGGGCTTTGTGTCGCCGTCTGGCGGTCTCTCGTCTCACGCCACCGAGACCGTGCCGGAGGCGTCCGTCGGCGCCTCGTCGGGGGCATCCAGAGCCTCGCGGATCCGTACGGCCACGGAGGAATGCACCGCCAGGGCGAGATGTCCGATTCCGTTGACGCGGATGTTCTGTGAGATCACATCCGGATGGTCTATCCGGGCCGTCTCCGCCGGGATCATCAACTGATCCACATCGCTCCAGAAAGCGATGAATCGCGTACGGCAATCAGGGGCAGGTTGCCGCAACTCCGTTATCACCTCGGAGTCCGGGCACATCTGGCGCACGAGTGGATGTGCGGACAACAAGGGCGCGATACGGGTGCCGCCGTGCGGGGTGCCGAGCGTCACCAGGGTGTGGACGCGGACATCCCCGCCCAGACGCTGGACGTAGTAACGGGCGATCAGACCGCCCAGGCTGTGCCCGATGACGTCCACCTGACCATGGCCGGTGCGCGCGCAGACCTCCTCGACATGGCGGCCGAGCAGCGCGGCGGCGGTGCGCAGGTCGCACAGCAGCGGCGAGTAGTTGAGCGCCTCGATGTGCGGCCGGCCGTGGCGGCCGAGCGAGCGGCGCAGCGGTGCGAAGACGGACCGGTTGTCGATGAAGCCGTGGAGAAGCAGGACGGGGCGGTGGGCCCGGCCGTCCATGGGCAGGCGCGCCGCCGCGCCGGGCGGTGGCGGAGCGGGCGGGCGCTCCTGGCGCAGCCCGGTCGGGTAGAGCAGCAGATGCCCGGCGAGCAGCGCCAGGTCGAGGGCGATGGCCCGGAGCTGCCGGATCTGTACGAGGCCCATGGCGGCCGACCTCCCGCAATGCGGCGCACAGGAGGCGGCTGGAGGCTCCCCCCGTATGCCCTCATGGGCAGCCGGTCGCTTCGGTCGTGGTCATGAGCCCCGATCCTGAGCCCTGGTCCTGAGCCCGGTCCTGAGTCCTGGTCAGGGCGTCGGTCAGGGCGTCGGTCAGGGCGTGGGTCATGGTGACTTCGGCCGTGCGGTGGCCCGATGTCCTCCGGCACCGCACGGGGAAGGGCGCTGTGACCGCATGACGCAGGACCGCCCGTCGCACCGCGGCGCCATGCGGCTCTCGACGGCGCTGCGCGGTGCGACGGTCCCCGCTGCGGCTCCCCTGGTGTGGCCGACCCGAAGCGTATGCGGCATCCGCGCGGTGGATGCGCGGCGTGCGCGGATGCGGATGCGGGTACGGGTGCGGCCTTCAGTGAACGTGTCCCACGTGTGATTTCCCCCTCGCGGCGCGCCGCGAAACTGCCGGGTAGGGGATGCTGGAGATAACGTTCGTTCACGTCGATGCGGGCGAGGGCTCGAAAAGCTCGAGGGCTTGGAGGCTGCGATGGGTGTGACCGGTCCGATCCGTGTGGTGGTGGCCAAGCCGGGGCTGGACGGCCATGACCGCGGGGCGAAGGTGATCGCGCGGGCGCTGCGCGATGCGGGCATGGAGGTCATCTACACCGGGCTCCACCAGACGCCCGAGCAGATCGTCGACACCGCGATCCAGGAGGACGCCGACGCGATCGGGCTCTCCATCCTGTCCGGTGCCCATATGACCCTGTTCGCCAAGGTGCTGGAGCTGCTGCGGGAGCGCGAGGCGGAGGACATCAAGGTCTTCGGCGGCGGGATCATCCCCGAGGCGGACATCCCCCCGCTCAAGCAGCAGGGCGTCGCGGAGATCTTCACCCCGGGCGCGACGACGACGGCCATCGTGGAGTGGGTACGCGAGAACGTCCGCCCGGTAGCCGCCTGACCTGCCAGTTCTGTGCGGGGCGGGCGTGGGGCGTACGGCGCGCTGGTCATGCGGTGCCGGGCCGTGCGGCGCTGGGCCGTTCCGCGTCGGCCGTACAGTGCTGGGTCGTTCCGCGTCGGCCGTACGGCACCACGTTGTGCCCCGGTGTCGCCTGGCCCCGTGGGGGTGGACGTCCGTCTCTCAGCCCGCGGCCTGATGCCCGCAGCCCGCGGCCCGCAGCCTGGGCTCGCCCCGCAGACTGATGCCTGGGCCAGCCTCCGAGCCTGGCACCCGGGCCCGCCGGGGCCTGAAGCCCGGGCCGGGGTCCGGGGTTGATGCGCGGGCTTGCTCCAGAGGCCGACGCCCAGCCCGTCCCGGGGCCTGAAGCCCCAGCCCCAGCCCGAGTCCGGGGCTGATGCCTGGGCCAGCCTCCGAGCCTGGCACCCGGGCCCGCCGGGGCCTGAAGCCCGGGCCGGGGTCCGGGGCTGATGCGCGGGCTTGCTCCAGAGGCCGACGCCCAGCCCGTCCCGGGGCCTGAAGCCCCAGCCCCAGCCCGAGTCCGGGGCTGATGCCTGGGCCCGACCCGGAGGCTGACGCCCGAGTCCGACCGGGCCCGGAACCCGACCGGGCCCGGAGTCCGACCGGGCCCGGAACTCGACCGGGCCCGGAGTTCGACCGGCGCCGCCCCACCCTCGGAGGCAGGAGCGGATCCCGGGGCCCGACTGGGGCCGCAGTACGACCGGTCCGGAGCCCGATGGGAGGCGCCGGAGCCCGACTGGATCCCTGGAGGGCGCCGGATCCCGGAGCACCTTTGGCCATGGCGCGCACGTGGGCCACGGAGCATTACCGGCTCGGGCACGGCAGGGCCCCGCACGACCGGAGGTCAGGGCATCCGCGGGCCCCGGGCTCGCTTCGCGGGTTACCCCGGTTAGAGCTCGGCTTGCATGGCCGCCCTCAGCCGGAGCGTGCCCACCAGCCGCTGGAACGCCTCCGCCCAATAGCCCCCTGCCCCCGGCGCCGCCCCCTCCGACTCGTCCGGTATCGCCGTCAGCACCTCGAGCCGATCCGCCTGCGTCGGGTCCAGACAGCGCTCGGCCAGGCCCATGACCCCGCTGAAGCTCCACGGGTAGCTGCCCGCGTCCCGTGCGATGTCCAGCGCGTCGACGACGGCCCGGCCCAGCGGCTCGGCCCAGGGCACCGTGCACACCCCGAGCAGCCGGAAGGCGTCGGACAGGCCGTGGGACGCGATGAACTCGGCCACCCACTCCGCCCGCTCCCGGGCGGGCAGCGCGGACAGCAGCTTCGCCGGGTCCCGCCAGGCGGCAGGGGCCGCCTCCCCGGCGGTGACCGGCGCCACCGCCGGGGTGCCGAGCAGCGCACGGGACCACTCCGCACTGCGCTGCCGCACCGCGGCCCGGCACCAGGCCGCGTGCAGATCCGCCTGCCAGCCGTCCGCGACGGGCAGCGCCACGATCTCGGCGGCACCGCGCCCGCCGAACCACGCGCTCCAGCGGTCCAGCGGGGTCGCCTCCACCAACTGGCCCAGCCACCAAGACCGTTCCCCCGGCCGGAGGGCGGCTTGGGCACGATGCCATCGCGCTGCATTCCGCTGTCGCACTCGTCCGGCGGCCGGACGGTTATCCATTCGGCGGCGGTCACCTTGTCGGTGGTCGGCTCGCCGGTGGCGAGCTCACCGCCGGTCAGCTCACCGCCGATCACCTCGTCGGTGGTCAGCGAGACGCAGCCCCGCGACCGCTCGGCCATGCGCGCGGCGAGCGCGGAGCCGGGGAGCGCGGAGAGCAGCTCGGCGGCGGTCGCCCGGACGTTCCGGCTGCGGTCGGACAGCGCCTGTTCGAGGAACGGCTCATCGGACGGCGAGAGGTCGTCGCGCAGCGAGTCCAGGAACATCAGCCGGTCCTCTGCCCGCTCGGTCGACCAGGTGCCGCTGAGCAGGGCCAGCCCCGCCGCCGGGTCGCGGTGGCGCGCCGCCGCCAGCAGCGACACCCGCTCGGCGAACAACCCCTCCTCCCACAGCCGCTGTTCGTCCTCCGGCCCGGTGGCCGCCCCCGACGGCTCCGGGAGCGCTGTGGGAGGCCGGCCCGCCGTGCCCCGCAGCGCGAACTTCCAGTCCGGGTTGAGCCGGGCCAGCCACAGCGCGCGCGGTCCGCCGAGCGTCAGTGCCTCGGGCCGCAGATCGGTGCGGGCACGGGCCGCGTCGAGAAGCGCCGGGAGCAGCGCGTCGGGCACGCGATAGCCGTGGTGATTGGCCAGGGCGAGCCACTGCGGCAGCAGCTCGGCGAGATCGGGCGCGGAGCGCGGACCGCCGCGCCCCGGCGCCGAGCGATCGGCGAGCAGCATCGCCAGCCTGCTGCGGGCGGCCGTGGGCAGCGCCGGACGCGGATCCTCGGGCGCCCGGCCGGGGCCCGGCCGGGCGGGCGCGGGCCGCAGCCCGGCCCGCCGCCGTACGGTGCTGAGCGCGGCGGCGTCCAGCAGGGCGGACGGCACGTCCTGCCCGGGGCGCGGGGCGACGGGCGGGGTGCGCCGCTCGGTGCCGAGCAGCGCGGCCGCGACGAGATCGTCCCAGGACGCGGCGGGCGTCGTAGTGGTCAACGGATGCCTCCCTGCGCTGCCGTGTCGAGGAGCGAGACGGGGGTCGGGTCCCAGGCCGTGAGGGGCGAGAAGCCGCGATGGCCGCACTCGCCGAAGACGGTGACCGGGCCACCGCCGGATATGGCCATCAGCTGCCATAGATCGGTGCGCCCCGCGCAGCGCGGATCGACGGGCAGCGCCGAGCCGCTCCGCTCATCCGCCAGCTGCCATCCGCCGTCCCCCGGGACCGGCACCACATCGGCGAGCACGACCGGCCAGCCGTCCAGCCACGGATCCTCCCCGAGCGCCGCCCCATAGGCCGCGAGCGCGGTGTCGACATCGCACCCCTCGGGGGGCGAAGGCGCCGGGGGAGACGGGGCGTGCGGCAACTCCTCGTGCCGGGTGCCGATCGCGGCGCGCAGGGGCCGGGCCGCCGGGTAATACGTGAGGTCGGCGTCGAGGACCAGGCCGGGGGGCAGGGCGAGCTCCGGGGACTGGCCGGGGGCGCTGAAGGAGAGCAGCAGCGCCATACGGTGTGTGCGCTCGCCCCGCAGCCAGATCCTGCGGGTGGTCAGCCTGCCGTCCGTGCCGTCCTGGCGGCCCAGGACCAGCCAGCGGTCCCGGATCGGCTCCCCGGTCGCCAGCAGCTCGGCCACCGGCGTGGTGAGGCCCACGCGGGTGCGCGTCGTGGCGGCCAGCTTCTCCGGGAGCCGGTCCAGGTGGAGGAAGCCCTGGTTGAGGAGGTGGGCCAGCGCGCACTCCTCCAGCAGCCGGGCGGGCCACCCCGGACCGGACGACGGAATCGCGGCCAGCTCCCGCACCCGTGTCTCGAGCCCCGGAGCCTGGGCGTCGACCATCCGCGCGGCCGTCTCGTCCCACGCCCCGTACCCGGCGCGGTCGGCGGAGGCCAGACCGTCGCGGAGCAGATCGGCGAGCCGCCGCTCCAACTCCGTGGCGCCCGCGGCGATGCGCTGGGCCCGCCGCTCGGCGCGGCGGCGGGCCGCCTCCGGATCGGCCGCGCCTCCGCTCTCCCCTTTCTCCCCTCTCCCCGCGCCGTCCCCCGTCTCGCCGCCGCGGCCCGGGCCCCCGTCCCGGGCCGCGGCGGCGAGCTTCTCGGCCCGCTCCCGCCGGTCGCCGAGCCACTGCTCGGCCCACTCCGGCGGCTCCCCGCCCCCGGGCACGCCCCCCTCACCGGACGCCCACAGCAGCAGTAGACCCAGCGCGTGCTTGCACGGGAACTTCCGGCTCGGGCAACTGCACCGATATCCGGGCCCGTTCAGATCGACGACCGTTTGGTACGGCTTGCTGCCGCTGCCCGAGCACAGCCCCCACACCGCCTGGCCGTGCGCGCCCGCGCCCGACCATTGGCCGGCCGCGGCGAGCTTGCCGCCCGCCGTGCGTGACGTGGCGTCAGGAGCCAGGGCCAGCACCTGCTCCGCCGTCCAGCGTTCCCCCTGCGGATTCATGTCTGCGACGGTACGGGCACCCACTGACAATCGCCCTGACCTGGGCGTTAGTTGACCGGGGCCCGGTTGTCAGTGGGGTGGTGCAGGGTGGTTCACACGTCCGGAAACGGAACGAGGAAACAAGTCGTGGGGGAGCTGTGACCGTCACTGTGCCCGGAACCGAATCCACCGACAGCAGCGCGGCGGCAGGGCCCACCGAGGCCGCCGGAGCCGCGGAAGCGCTGCGTCCACACGCGGAGGTCGCCTTCGCCGACGAGCTGAGCGCGCTCGCCGCCGCCGACGACCGTCCGCGCCCCGCGCGGTGGCGGCTGTCGCCGTGGGCGGTCGCCACCTATCTGCTCGGCGGCACGCTGCCCGACGGCACCGTGATCACACCCAAGTACGTGGGCCCGCGCCGCATCGTCGAGGTCGCCGTCACCACCCTCGCGACCGACCGCGCCCTGCTGTTGCTTGGCGTGCCCGGCACCGCCAAGACATGGGTCTCGGAGCATCTGGCGGCCGCGGTCAGCGGTGACTCGACCCTGCTGGTCCAGGGCACCGCCGGGACGCCCGAGGAGGCCATCCGGTACGGGTGGAACTACGCCCAGCTCCTCGCCCACGGCCCGAGCCGCGACGCGCTCGTGCCGAGCCCGGTGATGCGCGCGATGGCGGAGGGCATGACCGCGCGCGTGGAGGAGCTGACCCGCATCCCGGCCGATGTGCAGGACACGCTGATCACCATCCTGTCCGAGAAGACGCTGCCGATCCCGGAGCTGGGGGAAGAGGCCCAGGCGGTCCGCGGTTTCAACCTGATCGCGACCGCCAACGACCGCGACCGCGGGGTCAACGAACTCTCCAGCGCCCTGCGCCGCCGCTTCAACACGGTCGTGCTGCCGCTGCCCGCGACCCCGGAGGACGAGGTCGACATCGTCTCCCGCCGCGTCGCCCAGATCGGCCGCTCGCTGGAGCTCCCGGAGCTCCCGGAGGGCGTCGAGGAGATCCGCCGGGTGGTCACGGTCTTCCGCGAGCTGCGCGAGGGAGTGACCGGCGACGGCCGTACGAAGCTCAAGTCGCCCTCGGGCACGCTGTCCACGGCCGAGGCCATCTCCGTGGTCACGGGCGGCCTCGCGCTCGCCGCCCACTTCGGCGACGGCGTGCTGAGGGCGGGCGATGTGGCCGCGGGCATCCTGGGCGCGGTCGTCCGCGACCCGGCGGCCGACCGCGTCATCTGGCAGGAGTACCTGGAGACGGTGGTCCGCGAGCGCGACGGCTGGAAGGACTTCTACCGCTCGTGCCGAGAGGTGACCGCATGACGGGCGCCCCGCGGGCGCGGACCGCCGGTCCGCTGCTGCTGGGCGTGCGCCATCACGGGCCCGGATCGGCGCGGGCGGTGCGGGCGGCGCTGGAGGCGTGCGCACCGCGTGCGGTGCTGATCGAGGGGCCGCCGGAGGCGGACGCGATCGTGCGGCTCGCCGCCGAGAAGGACATGCGTCCGCCCGTCGCGCTGCTCGCCCATGCCGCGGACGACCCGGGGCGCGCCGGATTCTGGCCGCTGGCCGGGTTCTCCCCGGAGTGGGCGGCCATCCAGTGGGCGCTGGCCCACGAGGTCCCCGTACGGTTCATCGACCTCCCGGCGGCCAACTCGCTGGCCATGTCGGCGAAGCAGACCTCGGCGGCCGCGCCCGCTCCGGCCGGGCCGCCCGACCCGGCCGCTCTGCCCGACCCGGCCGCCCCGCTCGAACCGGTGGACCCGGGCGAACAGGCCGCTCCGGGCGCCGGCTCCGCCGAGCGGCTGCGCGTCGATCCGCTGTCCGTTCTCGCCGAGACGGCCGGATACGACGATCCGGAGCGCTGGTGGGAAGACGTCATCGAGCACCGCGGCACCGGCGGCGCGGAGGCGTTCACGGCCGTGGCGGAGGCCATGGAGGCGCTGCGCGCCGAGTACGGGCACGGCGGACACGAGGACGACGCGGTGCGCGAGGCCCATATGCGGCTGCGGCTGCGCGAGGCGCGGCGGGAGTTCGGGGACGAGGTCGCCGTCGTCTGCGGGGCCTGGCACGTACCGGCGCTGGGGGAGCGGACCACCGCGACCGCCGACCGCAAGCTCCTCAAGGGGCTGCCGAAGGTCAAGGCCGAGATCAGCTGGGTGCCGTGGACGCACCGGCGGCTGGCCCGGCACAGCGGATACGGGGCGGGCATCACCTCGCCGGGCTGGTACGACCATCTCTTCCACGCCCCGGACCGGCCCGTCGAGCGCTGGCTCACCAAGGTCGCCGGGCTGCTGCGGGCCGAGGACTTCGCGGTGTCCTCGGCCCATGTCATCGAGGCCGTAAGGCTCGCCGAAACGCTGGCGGCCATGCGCGGACGTCCGCTCGCCGGGCTCGCCGAGACCCTCGACGCCGTAAGGGCGGTGCTGTGCGAGGGCTCCGATGTGCCGATGGGGCTGGTGTGGGACCGGCTGGTGGTCGGCGATGTGCTGGGCGAAGTGCCCGAGTCGGCTCCGGCGGCGCCGCTCCAGCGCGACCTGACGCGCACCCAGCGCTCGCTGCGGCTCAAGCCCGAGGCGCTGGAGCGCGAGCTGGAGCTGGACCTGCGCAAGGAGACCGACGCCGGGCGCAGCCGCCTGCTGCACCGGCTGCGGCTGCTCGGGGTCGACTGGGGCAGCCCGGCCGTCTCCCGCGGCAGCACCGGCACCTTCCGGGAGACCTGGCGGCTGCGGTGGGAGCCGGAGCTGTCGGTGCGGGTCGCCGAAGCCGGGGTGTGGGGCACCACGGTGCTGTCGGCGGCCACCGCCAAGGCGGAGACCGAGGCCCGGAGTGCCAAGGGGCTCGCCGAGGTGACCGAGCTGGCCGAGCGCTGTCTGCTCGGCGCGCTCTCCGGGGCCCTTCCCGTCGTAATGCGCTCGCTCGCCGACCGGGCCGCGCTCGACGCGGACGTCGGCCATCTCGCCCAGGCCCTGCCCGCTTTGGTGCGCTCGGTGCGTTACGGGGACGTACGGGGCACCGACACCGCCGCGCTCGGCGAGGTCGCGGTGGGGCTGGCCGAGCGGATCCTGGTCGGGCTGCCGCCCGCCTGCGTCGGCCTCGACGCCGACGGCGCCGCCGAGATGCGCGGCCATATGGAGGCCGTGCACCGGGCGATCGGACTGCTGTCGGAGTCCGGGTCGGAGACCGGGACACAGCCAGAGGCAGGGTCCGGGGCAGAACCGGAGACCTGGCCGGCGGCAGAGGCGCGGCCGCAGCCGCGCGCGGCCGGGTCCGGCGCCGCCGGCGGCCTGCGGGAGCGCTGGGCGGCCATGCTGCGCTCCCTCGCCGGGCGGGACGGCACCCCCGCCACCCCCGGGCTGATCCGGGGCCGCGCCGCGCGGCTGCTGCTGGACGACGCCCGGCTCGCCGAGGACGAGGCGGCCCGACTGATGGGGCTCGCGCTCTCGCCCGGCATCGAGCCGCCCGAAGCGGCCTCCTGGATCGAGGGGTTCATCGGTGGCGGTGCGGGCGGCGGCATGCTGCTCGTCCACGACGAGCGGCTGCTCGGCCTGGTCGACCGCTGGCTGATCTCCGTTCCGGCGGAGGCGTTCACCGACGTCCTGCCCCTGCTGCGGCGCACCTTCTCCGGGTACGACACGGGCGTGCGCCGCACCCTGGGCGAGCTGGTCCGCCGGGGCCCCGCGGCCGAGGGGCACTCCGGCGGTCAAGGCGCCCCCGCCGCACCCGGCTTCGGCCCCGGGCTGGACCCGCACCGCGCGGCGGCCGTCGTCCCGACGGTGCGCCTGCTCCTGGGCCTCGACCCGGACCCGCACGGTAACGACACCATGGAGGCAGCCCGATGACACACGGCGACCCTCGCGGCGACGGCAACCCTCACGGCGATCCCGGCCTTCACGGCGACGCCGACCATGACTACGACCACGACCACAACCCCGCTCGCGGCCAAGGCGATCAGGAACGGCTGCGGCGCTGGCGGCTGGTGCTCGGGGCCAGGGCGCCGACGGCACCGGCTGCTCGCTCAACGGGACCGACACCGCCATGGACCGCACCCTCGAGGCTCTCTACGGCTCCGGAGGCGGTGATGGCCACGGCGGTGGCACGGTCGCCGGCCGCGGTGGGGGCCATCAGGGCACGGCGAGCGGTGCGCGCTCCGGCGGGCTCGGCGGCTCCGCCCCCCAAGTGGCCCGCTGGCTCGGCGACATTCGTACGTACTTCCCCACCTCCGTCGTCCAGGTCATGCAGCGCGACGCCATCGACCGGCTGGGGCTCTCCGCTCTGCTGCTGGAGCCGGAGATGCTGGAGGCCGTGGAAGCGGACGTCCACCTCGTGGGCACCCTGCTGTCCCTCAACAAGGCGATGCCGGAGACGACCAAGAACACCGCTCGGGCCGTCGTCCGTAAGGTCGTCGAGGATCTGGAGAAGCGGCTGGCCACCCGCACCCGCGCCACCCTCACCGGAGCGCTCGACCGCTCCGCCCGGATCAGCCGCCCGCGCCACCGGGACATCGACTGGGACCGCACGATCCGGGCCAACCTCAAGAACTACCTGCCCGAGCACCGTACGGTCGTCCCCGAGCGGCTCATCGGATACGGACGGGCGGCGCGCGGGGTGAAGAAGGACGTGGTGCTGTGCGTCGACCAATCGGGGTCGATGGCCGCGTCCGTGGTCTACGCCTCGGTCTTCGGCGCCGTGCTCGCCTCGATGCGTTCCCTCGCCACCCGGCTGGTCGTCTTCGACACCTCCGTGGTCGATCTGACCGATGAGCTCGACGATCCGGTGGACGTCCTCTTCGGCACCCAACTCGGCGGCGGCACCGACATCAACCGCGCGCTGGCCTACTGCCAGTCGAAGATTGCCCGGCCCGCCGACACCGTCGTCGTCCTCATCAGCGACCTCTACGAGGGCGGTATACGCGAGGAGATGCTGGGGCGGGTCGCCGCGATGAAGGCGTCCGGGGTGCAGTTCGTGACGCTGCTCGCGCTGTCCGACGAGGGGGCGCCGAGTTACGACCGCGAGCACGCGGCGGCACTCGCCGCGCTGGGCGCGCCCGCCTTCGCCTGCACCCCCGATCTCTTCCCGGAGGTGATGGCGGCGGCCATCGAACGACGCCAACTTCCCATACCGGACATGATGATCCATCAGTGATCCAGGGCTTGCGCCGACCCCTGTGGGTCGTGCAAGGATCAACCCCGTCGCCCAGGACGTGAATCCAGCCATCCGGTTGGCGATGTCGTCCTGCTCAGTGCGGCCTCAAAGCCATACGCCACGCTTACGTGCCCGTTGTACGCCTCGTAGGTACGCCTCGTACTCAGGGAAGGCCCCGCTCGTGTCTGTCGTGTCCGCCATGCCTGTCACCGTGCGCCTGCCGCGCACGGTGGCCGCGCGGCGGGCGCTGCTGGCGGCGCTCTTCCTCGGCGGCTTCCTGGCCCTGGCGTTCCTCTTCGGCGGCAGCGCTCACGCCGCCGATCGGAGCGAACAGGACGCTGCCGGCGGCACGTCGGCCGGCCGTACCACCGTCTCCGGGCTGCTCGACCCCTCGGGCGTCGAGGGGGCGCGGCAGCAGGTGGAGCAGCACGCACCGCCCGTGGTGGGGCGCACCACTCACACGGCACAGGACGTCGTATGGAAGACCGTGCGGCCCATCCAGGAGCCGATCGAGCGGGAAGCGCAGAAGATCACCAAGCCGATCGACGATCTGGTCGGCGACGCCACGAGCGGTGAGCTGCCGGTGCGGCTGCCCGACGTCGGCCTCGGTGACGCCATCGGCCTGGGTACCCCTGGCTCTGTGGCGGACCACGGCCCGGCCGCCGAGCACCACGCGGCCAAGGCCGAGCCGGTGACCGTGCACAAGGCGGCGCCCGCCGCCGAGAAGCCGATAGGGCCCGTGGCCCACACCCCGGCCGTCACCACGCACCATGACGCGGCCGCCTCCCACGCCGGGCACGGGCCCGTCGTCCGGGCGGCAGCCTCCGGCACCGGTCCGGACGGTGGGGCCCCGGCGCCGCTGCCCCTTCCGCGGTCCCCGCTCGGGGCCACCTACCAGTGCACCGGCGACAGCGGCGCTTCCCGTGGTGGGAACACCCAGGCCGCTCTTCCGCCGTCCGGCGCGGCGTCGTTCGGGCTGAAGCCCGGCACGGTGCGCGCGGAGAGCTCGGCGCCGACGCGCGAGCGGTTCAACGAAGTCCTCGAATTCCCCGGCTAGGGCAGACCTCACCCCCGTCTGTAGAGACCTGCCGCGCGGGGGCGGGTCAGGTCTGCCCGTCCGACACCCCTCTTGACTTCGAAGGACTTCCTCCACCATGCGCAACAACCTTCGCCGCTCCATCCTCGTAGCCGCTGCCGCCACCGGTATCTGGGCCCTCGGTTCCGCCGCCGCCAACGCCGCCGAGAACCCGGCCGTTCCCACCACCGACGGTGTCACCAGCACCGTGGATGGCCTCACCAAGACGGTCGACGGCGTGACCGGTGGTGTGGCCGACACCTCCAAGGTCACCGACACCGCGAAGAAGACCGTGGACGGCGCCGCCTCCACCGTGGACGGCGTCACCGCCCCCGTGCGGGACCGCGTCCCCGGCGCCGCCAACCTGCCGCGGGTCTCGGATGTCACCAAGACCGTCGAGGGCACCACCGACGGCCTTACCGGCGACGCCGCCAAGCCGGACAAGGTCGTCAAGAAGGCCCACAAGGCCGTCAAGGGCCTCGAGAAGACCGTCAAGAAGACCACCGACCTTGACCTGCCCACCGGCGAGGTCCCGGCGTGGTGCCCAGCCTCCCCGGCCTCGGCTCGCTGCCGACCCTGCCCGACACCTCCACGCTGCCCACCGGCTCGCTGACGGACGTCGAGGGCGTCACGGGCAAGCTGCCCGTCCAGCTCCCCGCCACCCCGAAGCTGCCCGCCGCCCCGGGTTCGGTCAATGACCTGCTCGCCTGCCTCTCCGGCGCCGGTATCCGCCCGGAGGAGCTGACCGGCAAGGTCCAGGGTGTCGTCGGCACCACCACCAAGCCGGTCGTCGACGGTGTGGCCTCGGACGTGCTGCCGCCCGCCGTGCACCGCATCGTGGTCAAGGTCGTCCCGGTCGCGCAGCGGACCGTCGGTGACACCGGCGCGCTGGCCGACGACGCCGTGGCCCGCACCACCCCGTACGTCGGCGTCGTGACCGGCAGCGCCCAGGGCTTCGCGCTGGGGACCGTCTCCAACGTGGTTCCGGCCGCCCAGGACACCGTCGACCGCCTGGTGCCGGTCGTGGTGAGCGTGCCGTCCACCGCCATCCCGTTCGCGCAGGACCTGGCGGGCACCACCGTGCCGTTCGCCCAGGACCTGGCCCTGGGCACGGTCGCGGACGCCCAGACCACCGTGGGGAACGTCACGGACGGTGCGCTGAGCCTGCTCCCCGTGCTGCCCACCGACCTGACCGACGCCGCCAACATCCCGGCCCTCCCGGTCCTGCCCGCCGACCTGCCGACCGTTCCGGCCGACCTGCCGCAGCTCCCCGCCGAGCTCCCGCAGCTCCCGGCGGAGCTGCCCACCGTTCCGGCCGAGCTCCCGCAGCTCCCGGCTGACCTGCCGCAGCTCCCGGCGGAGCTGCCCACCGTTCCGGCCGACCTGCCGCAGCTCCCGGCTGACCTGTCGCAGCTCCCGGCGGAGCTGCCCACCGTTCCGGCCGAGCTCCCGCAGCTCCCCGCCGAGCTGCCGCAGCTCCCGGCCGACCTCCCGCAGGTTCCGGTGGACCTGCCCTCCGTCCCGGCCCAGCTGCCGACCGTTCCGGGCACGCTCCCGACTGTCTGATCGCCCCGGCGGGCGTACGGCGGTCACGCTATGAAGGCCGGAAATCAGTAAAACCGTAAGGCGAGCGTCATCGACCGGGCAGCCCTCGTTGGGGAGGGGCTGCCCGGTTGTCGTATGGAGATAGATGGAAACGGTCGCGATCTGTGACTGTAATCACCGCTCCAGTGTGATCTGCGATTTAGGGCCGCACGTCCTGCGGAGATAACCTGCGAGACGGACATGCCGCGTACCCGGCGAACGTGTGCCGCCCTCGTTATAGATCGCGTCCTCACGCTGCCCCCGCGGCACGCCCGCGCAGATAACGACCGCGATATCCATGGAAAAGGGACGGACGCGCGTGGACCTGTTCGAATACCAGGCGAGGGACCTCTTCGCCAAGCACGGTGTACCGGTGCTGGCCGGTGAAGTCATCGACACGCCTGAGGCGGCGCGCGAGGTAGCCGAGCGCCTGGGCGGCCGCGCGGTCGTCAAGGCGCAGGTGAAGGTCGGCGGCCGCGGCAAGGCCGGCGGCGTCAAGCTGGCCTCCGACCCGGCCGACGCCGTGGAGAAGGCCGGCCAGATCCTGGGCATGGACATCAAGGGCCACACGGTCCACAAGGTGATGCTGGCCCAGACCGCGGACATCAAGGAGGAGTACTACGTCTCCTTCCTGCTGGACCGCACCAACCGCACTTTCCTCGCCATGGCCTCCGTCGAGGGCGGCGTGGAGATCGAGGTCGTCGCGGAGCAGAACCCCGAGGCGCTCGCCAAGATCCCGGTGGACGCCATCGAGGGTGTGACCCAGGAGAAGGCCGCCGAGATCGTCGCCGCCGCGAAGTTCCCGGCCGAGATCGCGGACCAGGTCGTCGAGGTCCTGCAGAAGCTGTGGGTCGTCTTCATCCAGGAAGACGCGCTGCTCGTCGAGGTCAACCCGCTGGTCAAGACCGAAGACGGCAAGATCATCGCGCTGGACGGCAAGGTCTCGCTGGACGAGAACGCCGCCTTCCGCCAGCCGGAGCACGAGGCGCTCGAGGACAAGGCCGCGGCCAACCCCCTCGAGGCGGCCGCGAAGGCCAAGGGCCTCAACTACGTCAAGCTCGACGGCGAGGTCGGCATCATCGGCAACGGCGCGGGTCTGGTCATGTCGACCCTCGACGTCGTCGCCTACGCCGGTGAGAACCACGGCAATGTGAAGCCCGCCAACTTCCTCGACATCGGTGGTGGCGCCTCCGCCGAGGTGATGGCCAACGGTCTCGAGATCATCCTCGGCGACCCGGACGTCAAGTCGGTCTTCGTCAACGTCTTCGGTGGCATCACCGCCTGTGACGCCGTCGCCAACGGCATCGTCCAGGCCCTGGAGCTGCTGAAGTCCAAGGGCGAGGACGTCTCCAAGCCGCTGGTCGTGCGCCTCGACGGCAACAACGCGGAGCTGGGTCGCAAGATCCTCACCGACGCCAACCACCCGCTCGTTCAGCAGGTGGACACCATGGACGGCGCGGCCGAGCGTGCCGCCGAGCTGGCTGCGAAGTAAGGGACGAGGTCACCAGAAACCATGGCTATCTTCCTCACCAAGGAAAGCAAGGTCATCGTCCAGGGGATGACCGGGTCCGAGGGGCAGAAGCACACCCGTCGGATGCTTGCCTCGGGCACCAACATCGTCGGTGGCGTGAACCCCCGCAAGGCCGGCACCACCGTGGACTTCGACGGCTCCGAGATCCCGGTCTTCGGCTCCGTCAAGGAGGCCATCGACGCCACCGGCGCCGATGTCACGGTCATCTTCGTCCCGGAGAAGTTCACCAAGAGCGCGGTCATCGAGGCGATCGACGCCGAGATTCCGCTCGCCGTCGTGATCACCGAGGGCATCGCCGTCCACGACTCGGCGAACTTCTGGGCCTACGCGGGCAAGAAGGGCAACAAGACCCGCATCATCGGCCCGAACTGCCCGGGTCTGATCACGCCGGGTCAGTCGAACGCGGGCATCATCCCGGCCGACATCACCAAGCCCGGCCGGATCGGTCTGGTGTCGAAGTCCGGCACCCTGACCTACCAGATGATGTACGAGCTGCGGGACATCGGCTTCTCGTCCTGCGTGGGCATCGGCGGTGACCCGATCATCGGCACCACCCACATCGACGCCCTCGCCGCCTTCGAGGCCGACCCCGACACCGACCTGATCGTCATGATCGGCGAGATCGGCGGCGACGCCGAGGAGCGGGCCGCGGACTTCATCAAGGCCAACGTCACCAAGCCGGTCGTCGGCTATGTGGCGGGCTTCACCGCGCCCGAGGGCAAGACGATGGGCCACGCGGGTGCCATCGTCTCCGGCTCCTCCGGCACCGCTCAGGCGAAGAAGGAGGCCCTCGAGGCCGCGGGCGTGAAGGTCGGCAAGACCCCGTCCGAGACCGCGCGCCTGGCGCGCGCCGCCCTGGCCGGCTGACGCCGCCACGGCTCGATGCCACGGGCCCGCACCACCCTGGGTGGTGCGGGCCCGCGCCGTTCCCGGGCGACGGATACCCGGGGGCCGACATCGGCAAGCCACCCATTCGTCTCACAGCGCCGTAAAAGACGCATAAGCGGACTAGACGCGACACGGCGACCAAACCCTTGATGTGAGGATGAAACGGCTGTTATTGGCAGCATGGTCACGTGACGCAAACGACCGATCGCAGCCCGTCGGTGTCCTCACGTGACCGTTCCGCGCCCCGGCGCTCCTCCGCCATCAGGGAGGCGTTCCTCGGCGGTGTGGTCGCCGCGGGGCTCGGCCTCGGCACGCTCGCCGTGGTCGTACTGCTGCTGTGGATCACCTCCTCGTCCCCCGACAGCAGCCCCGACGGGGCCCTGCATGTCGCCGCCGACCTGTGGCTGCTCGGCCATGGCGCCGACCTCGTGCGCACCGAGACGCTCTCCGGCCACACCGCGCCCGTCGGGCTGACCCCGCTGCTGCTCGGCATGGTGCCGTGCTGGCTGCTCTACCGGGCCGCCCAGCACGCCGTCTACCAGGCGGAGCCGGACGAGAGCGAGGGGCAGGAGGGGCAGTGGGTTCCCGAGGACTCCGTTGTCGATCCAAAGTCCGTCGTCGATCCGCGCACCGCCTTCGGCTGGGTGACCGGCGGCTATCTGATGGTCGGCACCGCGGCCGTGCTGTACGCCTCGGGCGGGCCGCTGCATGTCGACCTGCTCAGCGCGCTGCTGCATCTGCCGGTCGTCGCGGCGGCCATCGCCGCCGTCGGCGTGTGGACGGCGAGCGGACGGTACCCGCTCCGCCTTCCCGGACGGGTGAATGCCGGACTGCGGCGGCTCCCCGGCATCGGCTGGACCGTACGGACGGCCGCGTCCCTGGCCACCTCCCTGGCCGCGCGCAACTGGTGCCGGCGCCACCGGCTGACCGCGGCGCTGCGGGCCGGGACCAGCGGTCTCGTCGTTCTGCTCGGCAGCGGTGCGCTCCTTACGGCGACGTCGATGCTGAGCCACGCGGGCGCCGTACAAGTGACATTCCTCAACCTCAGCGATGTGTGGTCGGGGCGGTTCGCGGTGCTGCTGGTGAGCCTGGCGCTGCTGCCGAACGCCATCGTCTGGGGCGCCGCGTACGGGGTCGGCGCGGGCTTCACGGTCGGCGGCGGCAGTGTGGTCGCGCCGCTGGGTATCACCTCCTACCCCCAGCTGCCGCACTTTCCCCTGGTCGCCGCGCTGCCCACGGACGGTTCCGGCGGGCCGCTGGTCTGGCTCACGGGGATCGCGGCCGGGGTGTCGGTGGCCTGGTTCATCGGGGTCGCGGCGGTGCGGCGCCCCGGCAAGGGCGAGCCCAGGCCGCCGTGGGGCTGGGGCGAGACGCTGGTGCTCGCCGGGCTGGCGGCGGGCGGCTGCGCGGCCGCGATGGCGCTGCTGGCCGGGGTCTCGGGCGGCCCGCTGGGCATCGGCATCCTCGCCGACCTGGGTCCGAGCTGGTGGCGTACGGGCATGATCACGCTGGCCTGGACGGGAGTGATCGGGGTGCCCGGTGCGGTGGTGCTGCGCTGGTACCGGTTGTGCGTTCCTACGAGGGCCTCCTGGCCGGAGTGGAAGGCGACGCGGGCGGCGCGGCGGGCGTCTCGGGCACAGGCCCGTACGGAGGCGAAGGAGGCCCGTGCGGTGCGGGCTGCCGCCAAGGCGGAGGCTCGTGCGGTGCGGGCCGCGGCCAAGACGGAGGAGGCGGAGGTCCGGGCGGCGATGCGGCCCCCGGTGGCCTCGCCCATGGAGTCCGCCGAGGTGCGCGAGGCGATGGCCGAGCCGTGGTGGCAGTGGCTGCGGCCGTCGGGCACCCACCGCAAGCGGAACCGGGACCGGGATCGGAAGCCGGAAGCCGGCGCTGGTGCGGAGGTGGGGCGGGAGGCGGGCGTCAGCACGATGGCCGGGCTCGCGACCCCGGCGGGCACCCCGAACGCCGCCGGGACGGCGGACCGCCCACGCCGCTGGACGCTGAATCGGAAGCGCACCCCCGAGCCACACCCGCACCCGCAGCTCCCCACCGAACCCCAGCCCGCGACCCCGGACCTCTCACCCCCACCGGACGACACCCGCCGCGAACCGTAAGGCGGGCGGGGCAGGGGCGCGGTGGGGTGTGTGGTGGGTGCCGGTGCGGGGCCTCCGGGGCGGCGCCCTGGACCGTATATTCACGGCGCCATTGGCCGGGGGCGTTGAGGTGGTCGGGGATGGGCGCCACCTGAATTCAGCCCCTCCGGCTTGTGAGGAGCGGGGTCCGGGGCGGAGCCCCGGCGGGGGCGAGGGGCGGAGCCACTCGTTTCGGGAAGGGGCGGGGTGGGGGCCGTCCGCCGGAGGCGCCCACGGTCCGCACTCGCTATTCGGCCCTAGGGCCGGGTGTTGGGTGGGCGCCTCGTTGGCGAAGGTGGTGCCGTCAGTCCTGGGTGCTCAGCAAGGGGCGGAGCTGCTCGGGGAGCAGGGTTTCGCAGTCGTGGCGGGAGCTCTGGGTGAGGGCGTCGTCCACGCACGTGTAGTAGTCGTTGTAGACGACCTGGAAGCTGAACGTCGCCGCGACGATGGCGAGCGCGAGCCCGCCCGTCACCAGGCCGCTGATCGCCGCCGTCGCCTGCGGCTTCGCGCTGCCGGGTGCGGGCAGCGGCGCCGGGGTGGCGCCCGGGGGCGGGGCGGGGCGTTCAGGGGCGCGGCAGCGGTCGGGGGCGGTGTTGTGCGGCGCGCCTTGGCCCGCAGTGAGCTGATGCCCCAGTACAGGGCCAGCGTCCCGAGCAGCAGCGCGATCTGCGGCAGGCTGAAGAGCGCGAAGAAGAACGCCCACATGCCCGCGAGCAGCGCGTACCGGGCGCGCCGCTGGGCCGGGTCGTTGGGGTCCCAGCGCGGGCCGCTGGGGCCGGTGGGGCGGTTGGAGCCGGGGCCGGTGCCGAAGCTGCCGCCCTGGCGGCTGGGCTGGCGGCTGCTCCACTGGCTGCCCCAGGCCGGAGGCTGCTGCGGCCGCTGGTCGTCCTCGCCGCTCTGCTCGTCGGCGTCGTCCGGCCGGGGCTGCCACGGCTGGTCGGGCCTGCCCTCGGGCGGCGGGGCGAACGGATTGTCGTCGTGCTGGTCACCGTTCTGCCCGCCGGGGGCCGAGGAGGACGGCGACTGCTGCTCCCGGAGCAGCGGCGTCGTACGCGACATGCGGGCGCGCCTCATCGCCGCCCCCGGTCGTGGCGGGAGGCGGAGTGAGGCGATGAGCCGCGCGGCGGCGTCGGTCCGGCATGTGGAGTGTGTCTTCCCCTTGTGTCGTCGTCCTGCACGCCGGGGGCGTGTACGGCTGGAGGCGGTCTTTCCCACGGCGTCAGTTGGATGCGCAGTCCAGACGCTACCTCCCGTGCCCGCCCCCGTCCCCTGGGGGCCGCTTCGTGTGCCGGTATCGTTGCTGACGGTCGGCGGCTTCGTAGAGTTCCCCGGAATTGATGAGTCCGCGACCTTGTACGACCACACAAACGGCAGCACCGCCCGCGAGAAAGAGCCCCGCCGTGGCCTCCCCGCCTTCCCCCGTCAGCCCTGCCCGCCCCCGGCGCCCGGTCCGCCTCGTCGTACTCGTCTCCGGCTCCGGTACGAATCTGCAGGCGCTGCTCGACGCCATCGCCGCCGAGGGCGTGGCCCGCTACGGCGCCGAGGTGGTGGCCGTGGGCGCCGACCGCGACGGCATCGAGGGCCTGGCGCGCGCCGAGCGCGCCGGGATCCCCACGTTCGTGTGCCGGGTCAAGGATCACGCCGACCGCGCCGAGTGGGACGCGGCGCTGGCGGAGGCCACCGCCGCCCATGAACCGGACGTGGTCGTCTCGGCCGGGTTCATGAAGATCCTGGGGCCGCGATTCCTCGCCCGGTTCGGCGGCCGCTGCGTCAACACCCACCCCGCGCTGCTCCCGAGCTTTCCCGGTGCCCATGGCGTACGCGACGCGCTCGCGCACGGTGTGAAGGTGACCGGATGCACCGTCCACTTCGTCGACGACGGGGTCGACACCGGCCCGATCATCGCCCAGGGCGTGGTCGAGGTCCGGGACGAGGACGACGAGTCCGCTCTTCATGAGCGGATCAAGGAAGTCGAGCGCTCGCTGCTCGTCGAGGTCGTGGGGCGTCTGGCGCGTCACGGCTACCGCATAGAGGGACGAAAGGTAAGGATCCCGTGACCGCCGAAGGTACCAAGCGGCCCATCCGCCGCGCGCTGGTCAGCGTCTACGACAAGACGGGTCTCGAGGAGCTGGCCCGAGGGCTGCACGCGGCGGGTGTCCAGCTCGTCTCGACCGGCTCGACGGCCGCGAAGATCGCCGCCGCGGGCGTCCCGGTCACCAAGGTCGAGGAGCTGACCGGCTTCCCCGAGTGTCTCGACGGCCGCGTCAAGACGCTGCACCCGCGCGTCCACGCGGGCATCCTGGCCGACCTGCGGCTCGACTCGCACCGTGCGCAGCTCCAGGAGCTGGGCGTGGAGCCCTTCGAGCTGGTCGTGGTCAACCTCTATCCGTTCCGCGAGACGGTCGCCTCGGGCGCCTCGCCGGACGAGTGCGTGGAGCAGATCGACATCGGCGGGCCCTCCATGGTCCGGGCCGCCGCCAAGAATCACCCGTCCGTGGCCGTGGTCGTCAACCCCGAGCGGTACGACGACGTCCTCAAGGCCGCCGCGGACGGCGGATTCGACCTGGAGGGGCGCAAGCGGCTGGCGGCCGAGGCGTTCCAGCACACGGCGGCGTACGACGTGGCGGTGGCCAACTGGTTCGCGGCTGACTACGTGGCGGACGACTCCTCCTTCCCGGAGTTCCTGGGCGCCACCGTCACCCGTAAGAACGTGCTGCGCTACGGCGAGAACCCGCACCAGCCGGCCGCGCTCTACTCCGACGGCAGCGGTAAGGGGCTCGCGGAGGCCGAGCAGCTGCACGGCAAGGAGATGTCGTTCAACAACTACACCGACACCGAGGCCGCCCGCCGGGCCGCGTACGACCACACCGAGCCCTGTGTCGCGATCATCAAGCACGCCAACCCGTGCGGGATCGCGGTCGGGGCGGATGTCGCCGAGGCGCACCGTAAGGCGCACGCCTGCGACCCGCTGTCGGCCTTCGGCGGTGTGATCGCCGTCAACCGCCCGGTGTCGGTCGCCATGGCCGAGCAGGTCGCCGAGATCTTCACCGAGGTGATCGTCGCCCCGGGGTACGAGGACGGCGCGGTCGAGGTGCTGGCCCGTAAGAAGAACATCCGCGTGCTGCGCTGCGCGGACGCGCCGGCGGACCTCGCCGAGCAGCGCCCCATCGAGGGCGGCCTGCTGCTGCAGGCCAAGGACCGCCTCCAGGCCGAGGGCGACGACCCGGCCAACTGGACCCTCGCCACGGGCGCGGCGCTGGACGCCGACGGCCTCGCCGAGCTGGCCTTCGCCTGGCGCTCCTGCCGCGCGGTGAAGTCCAACGCGATCCTGCTCGCCAAGGGCGGCGCCACGGTCGGCGTCGGCATGGGCCAGGTCAACCGCGTGGACTCGGCGAAGCTGGCCGTCGAGCGGGCCGGTGCCGAGCGGGCCGCCGGTTCGTACGCCGCCTCCGACGCCTTCTTCCCGTTCCCGGACGGCTTCGAGGTGCTGGCCGAGGCGGGCGTCACGGCCGTGGTGCAGCCGGGCGGCTCGGTCCGTGACGAGCAGGTGGTGGAGGCCGCCCAGAAGGCGGGCGTCACCATGTACTTCACGGGCACGCGCCACTTCTTCCACTGAGTGACCGCCGAGCGAGCACAGGAGGCCGCACCCCGACCGGACCACGGGGTGCGGCCTTCGCCGGTCCGGCACCGACCGGCCCCTGATTGGATCCGACGTCCCCGCATCCGGGAGGATGAAGCCATGACCGCCCAGATTCTCGATGGCAAGGCAACCGCAGCCGCGATCAAGTCCGATCTCGTCAGCCGCGTGGAGGCGCTCAAGGCCAAGGGCATCCATCCCGGCCTCGGCACGGTGCTGGTGGGCGAGGACCCCGGCAGCAAGTGGTACGTCGCGGGCAAGCACCGCGACTGCGCCGAGATCGGCATCGACTCCCTCCGGCGCGACCTGCCCGAGACCGCCACCCAGGAGGAGATCGAGGCGGCGGTGCGGGAGCTCAACGAGGACCCGGCCTGCACGGGCTACATCGTCCAGCTGCCGCTCCCCAAGGGCATCGACACCAACCGGGTGCTGGAACTGATCGACCCGGCCAAGGACGCCGACGGACTGCACCCGATGAACCTCGGCCGGCTGGTGCTCAACGAGAGCGGCCCGCTGCCTTGCACGCCCCAGGGCGTCATCCAGCTGCTGCGCCACCACGGTGTGGAGATCAACGGCGCGCATGTGGTGGTCGTCGGCCGGGGCATCACCGTCGGCCGGTCGATCGGGCTGCTGCTGACCCGCCGCTCCGAGAACGCCACGGTCACCCTCTGCCACACCGGCACCCGCGACCTGCCCGGGATCCTGCGCCAGGCCGACATCATCGTGGCGGCCGCCGGGGTGCGGCATCTGATCGGGCCGGATGACGTGAAGCCGGGCGCCGCGGTGCTCGACGTGGGCGTCAGCCGGGACGAGCACGGCAAGATCGCCGGCGATGTGCACCCCGGTGTGGCCGAGGTCGCGGGCTGGATCTCGCCGAACCCGGGCGGCGTCGGCCCGATGACCCGCGCCCAGCTGCTGGTCAACGTGGTGGAGGCCGCGGAGCGGAACGCGAAGGCGGACGCCGACGCCGGTGCCGGCCATGACGGCTGAGGCGAGCGAGCCGGCGGCCGGGGAGCAGCGGCAGACGCCGCCGGCGCAGCCTTCTGGCCCCGCCCGGCTCATCCGTAAGTCGCGCCGCTTCCCGCTGATCACCCGGGACACCGCGCGTCCGGAGGGCGGCGGCCGGGCCGCGCCCGGTGCCGCTCCGGCGCCCGCCCGGCAGTGGCCGCTGCTCGCGGTGATGGGCGGTGTGGGCCTGGGGCTGCTGATCGTCGCCCTGGACGCGTTCCGGGCCGGCACGGTGGTGATCGGGCTGGCCCTGCTGGCGGGCGCCTTCATACGGTGGGCGCTGCCCGAGGTGGGGATGCTCGCGGTGCGGTCGCGCTTCACCGACATGCTGACCTACGGGCTGCTGGGCGCGGCGATCGTGCTGCTGTCCCTGATGGCCCAGCCGGATCCGTGGGTATCGATCCCGTTCCTGGATGACGTGGTGCATTTCACGGTGCGCTAGCCGATGGCGTGAACCGGCGGCCCGTCCTCTCCCCCGTGGAAGGACGGGCCGCCGTCGTTGTGGCCGGATCCGAACGGTCCGGCGGCGGTCCGCCCTCTCCCCCGAAGAAGGACGGACCACCTGGTAATCAGGGTTGTGCGTGGACTGTGCCGGAGCAATGACCGTCAGAACCCTGTGGCGCGGAAGTGACCGTTCCAGCACGAGATCTCGGCCGTGCAACGACGAGCGGGGCGTGGCGGAGTACACACCGGTGCACGAAATGCTCCGATGCGCCCCCACCCGAGAAGCTGACATCCTGGGGCAAGGCGTCCCTTTGGGTAGTCAGTTCGGGGCCCGGGGGCGCCAACAGGGGCCTTAGCGCGGGGGATTGACAGGCACGTGCGGGGGGACAGGGGGAGGCAATGCCTCGTTGGAGGGACCTGTGCGGCACCGCCGCGACGACCACCGCGGACGTCATCGTCGGCACCGCGTATGTCGAGGTCCGCTACAGCAAGACCTGCCGGGCGGCCTGGGCCCGTATCACCCGGGCGGCCCCGGGCGATGTGATCCAGATCAAGGCGCCGGGTGCGAGGGGCGGTGCGGCCCGCGCCCAGAACAGCAGGGCCGGCGCCGACGGCGACGCCTACACCGAGATGATCTCGGTGGACGCCACCGCACGGACCACCGCGTGCGCCACTCTCACGGGCGGTACGCGCGGCTGCACGGCCTCCGGCGCCCAGGGGTGAGCGCGGGCGGGGGAAGTCCGTCCGGGGGAATTCGCAAACAGGGGGAATGAGCCGGGGGAATCGGGGCAGGCGGTGTCCGAGCCCCCACGGGTGCGGCACTGGGCGGCCGCCTGCACTCCCCCTCCTGGCAGGCGGCCGCCAAAGTGCGCGAGGTCTGAACGCGCGGTGAGCGGTTACACAGTGGCCCGAGAGAACCTGGGCCAGGTGCCGTCGGATAGCCTGACGCAGGTATCTCGACACCAAGAGATCTTGGACTGACAACACAGCGCAGGAGACCGCCATGACCCGCACTCCCGTCACCGTCACCGTCACCGGCGCGGCCGGCCAGATCGGCTACGCGCTGCTCTTCCGCATCGCCTCCGGTCAGCTCCTCGGCGCGGACGTGCCGGTCAAGCTGCGTCTCCTGGAGATCCCGCAGGGGTTGAAGGCCGCCGAGGGCACCGCGATGGAGCTCGACGACTGCGCCTTCCCGCTCCTCCAGGGCATCGACATCTCCGACGACCCGAACGTGGGCTTCGACGGTGCCAACGTCGCCCTGCTCGTCGGCGCCCGCCCGCGCACCAAGGGCATGGAGCGCGGCGATCTGCTGGAGGCCAACGGCGGCATCTTCAAGCCGCAGGGCAAGGCCATCAACGACCACGCCGCGGACGACATCAAGGTCCTGGTCGTGGGCAACCCGGCCAACACCAACGCGCTCATCGCGCAGGCCGCCGCGCCGGACGTACCGGCCGAGCGCTTCACCGCGATGACCCGGCTGGACCACAACCGCGCCCTGTCGCAGCTCTCGAAGAAGACCGGCGTCCCGGTCGGCGAGATCAAGAAGCTGACGATCTGGGGCAACCACTCCGCCACCCAGTACCCGGACGTCTTCCACGCCGAGGTCGCGGGCAAGAACGCCGCCGAGGTCGTCAACGACGAGCAGTGGCTGGCCGACACCTTCATCCCGACCGTCGCCAAGCGCGGTGCCGCGATCATCGAGGCGCGCGGCGCCTCCTCGGCCGCCTCCGCCGCCAACGCCGCCATCGACCACGTCCACACCTGGGTCAACGGCACCGACGCCGACAACTGGACCTCCGCCGGTGTGGTCTCCGACGGCTCGTACGGGGTGCCGGAGGGCCTGATCTCCTCGTTCCCGGTCACCGCCGCGAACGGCAAGTTCGAGATCGTCCAGGGCCTGGACGTCAACGAGTTCTCGCGGACCCGCATCGACGCGTCGGTGAAGGAGCTCGAGGAGGAGCGCGAGGCCGTGCGGGGTCTCGGCCTGATCTGACGCGCCCCACCGAGGCCGTTTCCGAAGGGTCACACTCCGGTTTTCACTCCGGAGTGTGACCCTTCGGCTATTCGCTGTAATTGCGGGCCATCTTCCCCTAGCGTGGAGGTAGTTGCTACGGCCTCGGGGGGAAACATGGCCAACAGGCGCGATGATCATTCTTTGGGCGATCACTCCGCTCATCTGCCGCGGCCGCGGCCGGACTCTTCACCGGTCGTCCCCTCTCCTCCTCCTGCCGCCGACGATGCGTCCCCCTATGCCACCAGCGAGGCGACCCGGCTGCTGTGCGCGGGCGCCTATCTGGACGACGACTTCCGGGACGCGGTCCTGGACGAGCTGTATGTCCACGAGGAGCGGGCCGTGGCACCCTCGCTGGGCATCGACGCGGCCCGGGTGCTCGCGCACGCGCTGCGCGCCCGCCGTCTGGAGGCATGCTGGACCGCGCTGCTGGTGTCCTTATGGGTGCTGGACTTTCTGCTGGCGCAGGGCTTCTTCTATCTGTTCCTGCTGTCCTGCGCGCTGCTTCTGCTGGCGGCCTGGGCCAGGGGCGGCGCCATGGGCCCCTTCCGCGCCGACTATCCCGGGGCCGACGGGGTCACCGTCACCCGGCGGCGGGCGGCCGCGGTGCTGCGGGTGCTCGGCTGTCTGATCCTGCTGTCCTATGCGGTCTCCGCCGTGACACAGGCGTTCACGGGCGAGCCCGGTACGAGCGGGCTGCAGGACTTCGCACCGGACCTGGCGGCCGGGTCGGACACCACCGCCGCCTGGTTCGCGCTGGTGATCCCGGCCGTGATGGCCACCGCGGTCGCCCTGCACCGTGAGCATGTGGCCCGGGTGCTGGCCACCGACCTGGAGCCGGAGACCTTCGCCGACCTCGCCGCGGACCCGGCGGAGCGGTTCGAGGGCGGGCGCTTCCAGCGGGTGCGGGCCCTGATCCGCCGCGAGCAGCACTCACCGGTGATCCTCTACCACGACCGGCACCCCTTCCTCGGCGCGGGCATCGCCCATGACACCTGGACCCTCGCCGTCGAGCTGCGGCCGCGCGAGGGCGGCGACCCGGCGCCGCTGGACAACCGCGTGATCCTGGAGCGAATCCGCCCGCTGGTCGAGAAGTTGCGCACCTCATCGACCCAGGGCCCCACCTCCGTCCAGGGCCCCACCTCCGTCCAGGGCACCATCTCCGTCCAGGGCACCGCCTCCGTCCAGGGCGCCGTCCGGCCCGCCGCCGCGAGCCGCGACCGGTTGCGCGGCCTGGAGCTCGACGAATGCGTCTTCCTCAAGGTCACCGGATTGCGGAGCCGCTCCTTCGTGCCGTACGGCGAGGCGGACTTCGCGCGGGAGCGGGCGGAGGCCGTCGAGGAGGGCGGAGAGATCCGCCGGCACTTTCTGCGCATCCGCGTCGGCGCATGGCGGGAAGAGGTGGTCACCACCGTCTTCGTGCGGGTGCATACGCAGGGCGGCATGCTGATGCTGGAGTTCGCGCCGCATGTGCTGCGCCCGATCCGCCCGGACTTCCGGGCCGTCGACCGGCTCTCCGACTCGCATCGCCGCGGTGGACTGCCGGGCAAGGCGGTCTGGGCGCTCGGGCGGACGCCCACGGCGGCGGGCCGGGCGGTCATCCACGCCTTCCGCTCGGCCGCCTTCGTCTGGCGGATGTACGCGGGGGGTTATGAGGCGGCCATCCCCGACGGGCCCTGGATCTCGGTGCGGGAGCTGGGCAGTGACGCCGGCGCATCGCTCTTCCAGGAAATGGACGTCAGCCGCTATCTGAAGAGCGTCGAGGACCGGGTGGCCAATGGCGTGCGAAGGGCGCTCGACGAAGCCGGCTGGGAGACCGGCGAGTTCGAGCAGAAGGTCATCAATGTGAGCGGCGGCGGGGTCTTCATCGAGTCCGCGGCGAACAGCGCCTTCGGCTTCGGTGACCACAACACCATCAGCAACACCACCGGAACCAATGGAGCGGGAGGCGGCCATGGCGATGGGTGATACGGAGGACGGCAGCGGCGTGAGCGGCGGCGGTGCGGACCACACGGCGGGCGCGAGCGGTGGCGGCGCGGGCCCGGCGGGCAGCGGCGGGCGCTCCTTCGGGGACATCAGGTTCGGCAAGGTGAGCGGCAGTGCCATCGGCATCGGCGACCACAACCACATTGTGAACGGATCGCAGGGGGACGCCCCCTGCGACCCCGCCTATCAGGAGCTGCTGGAGGCCGTTCGGCAGCTCGCCGAGGATCTGCGACGGGTGGTCCCGAGCCCGGAGGTCGGCGCGCTCTCCGATGAACTGGACCAGACCCAGGACGAGATCCAGCGCACCGGCCGGGCCGGGGCCGGCCGACTGGCCAGGATCCGGGTGACGTTGCAGGACGCGAGCGCCAGCGTCGGCATGCTCGCCTCCGGCGTCGCCGTCGGACAGGCGGTCGGCGCGCTCCTGGGCGGCTGAGATGAGCACACCGGGCGGCGAGGGGGCCGTCGATGGGACGAGGAGGCCCAGCGGTGGGTGGGGGAGGGCGCGGAGCCGCCCGCCCCGGGCCGACGACCACCCAATCCGCATCTGGGCACGGTGCTTCTGGCGGTGCTCGCGGTGGTCCTGGTCGGCGGGATCGGCGTGGGCGCCTGGAAGTTGGTGTCGGGCGGCGGGGATGACAAGCCCCGGGCGGACGGCGGTTCGCCGTCGGCCTCGTCCTGGTCACCGTCGGCCGAGCAGCCCTCGGCGGTGCCGTCGGGGCCGTTCTCGGAGACGACCTCGGCGCCGCCGTCGGTGTCCGCGGACAGCACGCAGGCGCCGCCGGCGGGCTATGTGCGCACCACCGACGCGGAGGGGTTCCGGCTGGATGTGCCCAGGGGCTGGCAGCGGGTCAAGCGCGATACCGGGGTGTTCTACGAGTCGTCCGACGCGAGCAGTCTGATCCAGGTCTTCGCGCTGACCGAGCCCGACGTCACCCCGTACGAGGCGCTGCGCCAGGCGGAGGCGGGGCTCAAGAAGAACCCCGGCTACCAGCGGTACGAGCTGAAGCGGCTCGGCCCCGGCGACGACGCGGACGCGGAGCTGGAGTACGGCTACCGCAGCGCCAAGTACGGCCCGCGCCGCATACTCGACCGCGCCTTCACCGGCCCGGACCAGGTGCAGTACGCGGTGCTGGTCGCAGGCCCGGCCGACGACTGGCCGCAGCAGCGGGAGCGGCAGCGCATCGTGCTGGCGTCCTTCTGCCCCACCGCCTACTGCCCTGCCACCTGACCGGGGGCAGGCGGGGGCGGGCGCATTCGGCGGCAGGCAGCGCCGGGCACGGATCGGCGGCAGCCGGCGCCAGGCACAGGGCGGCGCACCTAAGGCGACATATCCGTATCGGTGGGGTGGCCGAGGGTGGGGAGACCCTCGAACCGGGTACACCGATGTCGGCTGGCGCGGCTTGTCGGCTTATGGGAGCAGAGTTCCACTATCGGGGGATAGATGAGCATGCATGACGGGGGAGTGCCGGGCGCGCCAGGAGGGCCGGGAGCGCCTGGGCAGGACGCCCGGCGGGCACTGCGGGCGGTGGCGGTGGCGATCTTCCTGGCCGTGGGGATCGCGTTCTCCGGCTGGGTGGCCTTCGGCGGCGACGGCACCTCCCGCCATCAGGCGGGCCCGCTGCCCTGGGACCAAGAGAGCCCCACGGCCACGCCGAGCGCGGAGGCCTCCCAGCCGAGCGATCTCTATCCCTCGCCCGGCCCCGAGACCGGTGGGCCCACCGATCTCCCGAGCGATCTCCCCACGGACCTCCCGACCGGGGCGTCCCCGTCCGCGACGCCCTTCGGCACCCCGTCCTCCCCTCCCTGACCGGCGCCGCCCCGCCCGCGGGCTACAGCACCCAGGCCGACCCCGCCGGATACCACCTCGCGGTCCCGGACGGCTGGGAGCGGACGACCGAGGGCCCCAGCGTCTACTACACCTCGCCCGACGACAGCACCGTGATCCAGGTCTTCGAGCTGCACGGCCCCGAGTCGACGCCGTACGAGTCCGCCCAGGAGGCCGAGCGGATCGCCTCCACCCACCGCGACTACGAGCAGATCGCCCTCACCCGGCTGGGTTCGGACGCCCTGGGCCCGGCACAGCTGGAGTACACGTACCAGTCCAAGAGCGACGGCCACCGCCGGATACTCGACCGCCGCTTCGCCGCCCCCAACGGCACGATGTACGCGGTGCTGGTGATCGGCCCCTCCGGGGACGGGGCGGAAGCGCGGGAGGTCCACCAGGCGGCGGTGGACACCTTCTGCCCGACCGGCTACTGCACGGCTTCCTGACACGGGCCGCCTACGCATCGCTTTCTGACACCGACCGACCAGGTGCGTCAGCTCTTGACAGATCGGCCGATCATGACCCGGGGGGCCGTCTCCCCCTTCGGATCACGTGAGCCGGCCCACTTTCTCTTGCGAATCGCGCATAGGTTCCCGCCTTCCGGTTAGGGGTCCATGTTGCTGGCTTGGACCAGCGGTAAAGCACGCAGAACCGGAAGGCAGAATTCACGTGGCGGCAGTCGAGACCATTCATGTGGACGGGACGTGGCAGGCAGCCGCGTCCGGGGCGCAGCGGGAGGTTCTCGACCCCGCGGACGCCAAGACCCTCGCCGTCGTCGCGGAGGGTGGTGTCGAGGACACCGACGCGGCGGTCGCGGCCGCGCGTCGCGCCTTCGACCAGGGCCCCTGGCCCGGGACGCCGGTGGCCGAGCGGGCGGCGCTGCTGCGCCGCGTCGCCGAGCTGCTGCAGCGCGACCGCGAGACGATCGCGCTCATCGAGAGCCGTGACACCGGCAAGACCCTGGAGGAGGGGCGGGTCGACGTCGATGACGTGACCAATGCCTTCCGCTACTTCGCCGACCTGGCCGCGGGCGAGTCCGCCGGGCGGGTCATCGACGCCGGGACCCCCGATGTGCACAGCGTCGTGGTCCATGAGCCGGTCGGCGTCTGCGCGATGATCACCCCCTGGAATTATCCGCTGCTCCAGGCGAGCTGGAAGATCGCCCCGGCGCTGGCCGCCGGGAACACCTTTGTGATCAAGCCCAGCGAGGTGACCCCGCTGTCCACCGTCCATCTGGTGCGGCTGCTGGCCGAGGCCGGGCTGCCGGCCGGGGTGGCCAACCTGGTCACCGGCACGGGCGACCCCGTCGGCGCCCGGCTGTCCGAGCACCCCGATGTGGACCTGGTCTCCTTCACCGGCGGGCTGCTCAGCGGCACCAAGGTCGCCCAGGCCGCCGCCCCGACGGTCAAGAAGGTCGCGCTGGAGCTCGGCGGCAAGAACCCCAATGTGGTCTTCGCCGATGCCTGCGCCACTGCCGAGGGCTTTGACACCGCCGTCGACCAGGCCCTGAACGCCGCCTTCATCCACAGCGGGCAGGTCTGCTCCGCCGGTGCCCGGCTGATCATCGAGGAGTCGGTGCGCGAGCGGTTCGTGGCCGAGCTGGCCCGCCGCGCGGAGAAGATCAAGCTGGGCCGTGGCACCGAGGACGGTGTGGAATGCGGTCCGCTGGTCTCGGCCCAGCAACTGGACAAGACCGAGGCGTATGTGGCGTCCGCCCTGGAGGAGGGCGCCCTGCTGCGGTGCGGTGGCAAGCAGCCGGAGCCCAACGAGGTCCGCCCGGCCACCGGCTACTTCTACCTCCCGACCGTGCTCGACCAGTGTCACCGCGAGATGCGGGTGGTGCGGGAGGAAACCTTTGGGCCGATTCTGACGGTCGAGTCCTTCCAAACCGAGGACGAGGCCGTCACACTCGCCAATGACACGGAGTACGGACTGGCCGGCGCCGTCTGGTCCGCCGACACCGCGCGGGCGCGCCGCGTCGCCGCCCGGCTGCGGCACGGCACCGTGTGGATCAACGACTACCACCCCTACCTTCCGCAGGCCGAATGGGGCGGTTTCGGCAAGTCCGGGGTCGGGCGCGAGCTCGGTCCCGCGGGCCTTGACGAATACCGCGAGACCAAGCACGTCTACGAGAACCTGCGACCGAGCCCGGTGCGCTGGTTCGCCGGCTGACGCCCCGCCGCCGGGCTCGCCCGGGGCTCGGCCGGGCCCGGACTCGTCCCCCGGGGCCCGGGCCCGGCCGCACCCGGTCACGGCGACCGGCGGGGCTCGGCCCGTGGACACCGAGGCACCCAGCAACACCCCCACCCCCAGGGGCGGCAGCCCCCGTCCCGCACCGGCGCGAGCCGTTTGGGTAAGACCGCGAGGAGTAACCCCACATGTCCGTACCTGTCGTATACGACTATGTCGTCATCGGCGGCGGCACCGCAGGATCGGTGATCGCTTCCCGGCTCACCGAGGACCCGGACATCCGTGTCGCCGTCATCGAGGGCGGACCGTCCGATGTCGACCGGCCCGATGTGCTGACCCTGCGCCGCTGGCTCGGCCTGCTCGGCGGGGACTTGGACTACGACTACCCCACCACCGAGCAGCCACGCGGAAACTCGCATATCCGGCACAGCCGGGCGCGGGTGCTCGGGGGTGCTCCTCGCACAACACCCTGATCTCCTTCAAGCCGCTGCCGGGTGACTGGGACGAGTGGGCCGAGGCCGGCGCCGAGGGCTGGGACGCGCAGTCCATGGACCCGTACTTCCAGCGGCTGCGCAACAACATCGTCCCGGTGGACGAGAAGGACCGGAACGCGATCGCGCGGGACTTCGTCGACGCCGCCCAGGCCGCCGCCGGGGTGCCGCGGGTCGAGGGGTTCAACAAGAAGCCGTTCCATGAGGGCGTCGGCTTCTTCGACCTCGCGTACCACCCGGAGAACAACAAGCGCTCCTCGGCGTCTGTCGCCTATCTGCACCCGTTCCTGGACCGGCCCAACCTCCATCTGATGCTGGAGACCTGGGCGTACAGGCTGGAGCTGGACGACACCGGCCGGATCACCGGCGTGCATGTGCGCACCAAGGACGGTGAGGAGATCGTCGTCCGGGCCGAGACCGAGGTCCTGGTCTGCGCGGGCGCCGTGGACACCCCGCGGCTGCTGATGCACTCCGGTATCGGGCCCAAGGCCGATCTGGAGGCGCTGGGTATCCCCGTCGTCCACGATCTGCCGGGCGTCGGCGAGAACCTGCTCGACCACCCCGAGTCGGTCATCGTGTGGGAGACGGACGGCCCGATCCCGGACAACTCCGCGATGGACTCCGACGCGGGCCTGTTCATCCGGCGGGACCCCGAATCCCGGGGCCCGGACCTGATGTTCCACTTCTACCAGATCCCGTTCACCGACAATCCGGAGCGGCTGGGCTACGAAAAGCCCGAGCACGGCGTGTCGATGACCCCCAACATCCCCAAGCCGCGCAGCCGCGGCCGGCTCTACCTCACCAGCGCCGACCCGTCGGTCAAGCCCGCCCTCGACTTCCGGTACTTCACGGACGAGGACGACTACGACGGCCGCACGCTGGTCGACGGCATCCGGGTCGCGCGTGAGATCGCCAAGACCGAACCGCTGGCGAGCTGGCTCAAGCGCGAGGTGTGCCCGGGCCCGGAGATCACCTCGGACGAGAAGATCAGCGAGTACGCCCGCAAGGTCGCGCACACCGTGTACCACCCGGCGGGCACCTGTCGTATGGGTGCCCCGTCGGACCAACTCGCCGTGGTCGGCCCGGATCTGCGGATCCGGGGTCTGAACGGCGTCCGTATCGCCGACGCGTCCGTCTTCCCGACGATGCCGGCCGTGAACCCGATGATCGGAGTCCTGATGGTGGGCGAGAAGTGCGCTGAGCTGTTGTTCGAGGATCGCGACCGGGAACGGCACAGGCCCGATGACCGGGCTGCCACGCTCGCGCCGGGAGGTGAGGCGTGATGGCCACGACCCTGGTCCCCGAGACGCCCGACACTCCCAAGATCCCCGAGAGCGGCGAGCGCGCCCCGGTGTTCTCGGTCCGCGACCTGTGGAAGGTCTTCGGTCCCAAGGCCGAGCGCATCCCCGGTTCCGCCGAGGCGGAGCTGCCCGCCGGCGAGCTGCGTGCCCGCACCGGCTGCACCGCTGCCGTCCGCGAGGTCTCCTTCGACGTCCAGCCCGGTGAAGTCTTCGTGGTCATGGGGCTGTCCGGCTCCGGCAAGTCCACCCTCGTACGCTGCCTCACCCGGCTGATCGAGCCCACCTCCGGGACCCTGAAGATCGACGGCGAGGACGTCCTGGCCATGGACAAGGCCCGGCTGCGCGATCTGCGCCGGCACCGCGCCGCCATGGTCTTCCAGCACTTCGGACTGCTGCCGCACCGCTCCGTCATCGACAACGTCGCCTACGGCCTGGAGATCCAGGGCATGGGCAAGGCCGAGCGCCGCGCCAAGGCCGCCGAGGTGGTGGAGAAGGTCGGTCTCACCGGCCTCGAGCGCCGCCGCCCCGGACAGCTCTCCGGCGGTCAGCAGCAGCGCGTGGGCCTGGCCCGGGCGCTCGCCGTCGACCCCGAGGTGCTGCTCTTCGACGAGCCGTTCAGCGCGCTCGACCCGCTGATCCGCCGCGATATGCAGGAGGAGGTCATCCGCCTGCACCATGACGAGGGCCGGACGATGGTCTTCATCACCCACGACCTCAGCGAGGCGCTGCGGCTCGGCGACCGCATCATGCTGATGCGCGACGGCGGGATCGTGCAGCTCGGCACCCCGGAGGAGATCGTCGGCTCCCCGGCCGACGACTACGTGCGGGACTTCGTCCGTGATGTTCCGCGGGAGCAGGTGCTGACCGTGCGCCGCGCCATGCGCCCCGCGACCTCGGACGAGCAGGACGGCGGGCCCGCGCTGGCGCCTGGCACCACGGTCGCCGACGCGATCGAGGCCGTGGCCCGCACCGGCGGCCCCGCGCGTGTCGTGGACGACGGCCGCTGCCTGGGCGTCGTCGACCACGCCTGTCTGCTGAGCGTCGTCGCGGGCCTGGACGGCAAGGAGGTGGCCGCGGCATGACCACCGCCTCGACCCTCTCTCCGCCGGGCGGCACCGGGGGCGCGTATGAGTGCCACGGCCACCCGCCCCGCCACCGACCCCGCCACCGACCCGGCCGCCACCGGGACGGCGGCGGCCGAACCGCGCCCGTCCCTGCTGAGCTCCGCCGTCCGCAGCCCCGCCGCGCGCAAGCTGGCGGCGCTCGTGGTGATCGCCGCCGTGCTCATACCGCTCGCGCACGCCAAGTGGGCGAGCGGCAGCTGGCCGCATGCGCTGACCGTCGATGTGTCCGGGCCGCTCGGCGATGCCAGCGACTGGATCCTCGACAACCGGGACAGTCACTGGATCTTTCTCTACTTCTTCGGCCACATCAGCAACGTCATCATCATTGGTGTCCGCGCCGTCTATGTGGCCCTGCTCGCCCTCGGCTGGGCCGGTGTCACCGCCGGGCTGACCCTGATCGCCTGGCGGGTCGCCGGGGTGCGGATCGCGGTCACGACCCTGGTGTCCTTCGCCATCTGCGGACTGCTGGGCATGTGGGTGCCGACGATGCAGACGCTCGCGCTGATGGTCATCGCCGTCACCGCGTCCGTCGTCATCGGCGGACTGCTGGGCCTGGCCGGCGGCCTCTCGGAATGGGCGTTCCGGGTGCTCCGGCCGGTGCTCGACACCATGCAGGTGCTGCCCGCGTTCGCGTATCTGCTCCCCGTCGTGATGATCTTCGGCAACGGCGTGCCCGGCGCGGTACTGGCCACCGTGATCTACGCGGCTCCGCCCATGGCCCGGCTCACCGCCCTCGGCCTGCGCGGCGCGGACGCCGGGGTGCTGGAAGCGGTGACCTCGCTCGGCGCGACCTGGCGGCAGCGGCTGCTGTCCGCCCGGCTGCCGCTGGCCCGCAAGGAGCTGTTGCTGGGCATCAACCAGACGATCATGATGGCGCTGTCCATGGCCGTCATCGCCTCCGTGATCGGCGGCGGCGGACTCGGTGACCGCGTCTACCAGGCGCTGTCCAGCGTCGACGTCGGCAAGGCGCTCGCCGCCGGCCTCCCGATCGTGCTCCTCGCCGTCGTGATGGACCGCACCATCGGATCGGCGGGCGAGCGGCTCGGCACGCCCCCGGCCGAGGGCGGGCACCGGCTGCTGCGCGGCTGGCCCGCGTGGGCGGGGGTCGCGGTGGTCACCGCGGTCATCACCGTCGTCGGACGGCTGACCGGCTCCCAGACCTGGCCCACCGGCTGGACCGTCGCCATCGAGGAGCCCGTCAACCAGTTCAAGGAGTGGATGGTCGACCACCTCTACACCGGAGTGCCGGTCGTCGGCGGCACCGCCGACTGGGCCGCGGACTACGTCAAGTGGATCCTCGACCCGCTGCGCGAGGGGTTGCAGGGCCTCCCGTGGTACGCGGTGCTGCTGATCGTCGCGGCCCTGGCCTGGCTGATCGGCACCTGGGCCACCGCGCTGACCGCCACCGCCGCCATGGCCGCGATCGGTGTGCTCGGGGTGTGGGAGCCGTCCATGGACACCCTCTCCCAGGTGCTGGCTGCCGTCTTCGTCACGCTGGTCCTCGGTTTCGCGATCGGCATCTGGGCCGCGCGCAGCACCCGGCTGGAACGGATGATGCGACCGGTGCTGGACATGTTCCAGACCATGCCGCAGTTCGTGTACCTGATCCCCGTGGTCGCGCTGTTCGGCGTCGGCCGCGCCCCCGCGGCGGCCGCGGCCATCGTCTACGCGCTGCCCGCCGTCATCCGCATCACCACCCAGGGGATCCGGAACGTCGACCCGGCCGCGCTGGAGTCGGCGCGTTCGCTCGGCGCCACCCAGGGACAGCAGCTGCGCCAGGTCCAGCTCCCGCTGGCCCGCCCGGCGCTGCTGCTCGCCGTCAACCAGGGCGTGGTGCTGGTGCTGGCCGTGGTCGTCATCGGCGGTCTGGTCGGCTCGGGCGCGCTCGGCTACGACGTGCTGTTCGGCCTGGCGCAGGGCGATCTGGCGACCGGTCTGGTGGCGGGCACGGCGATCGTCTGCCTGGGGCTGATGCTCGACCGCGTCACCCAGCCGACCTCGCGCCGCGACAGGAAGGGGGCTTGAGATGGCTCGCACCCGTATTCAGCTGCTGACGGCCGCCGCCGGGATCGCCGCCGTGTTCACCGCGACCGGCTGCGGCGCGGCGGACATGACCAAGCAGTCCTCGCCGTACGCCAATGTGGGCGGGGCGAAGAGCGTCACGCTCTCGGTCCAGTCGTGGGTCGGCGCCCAGTCCAATGTCGCGGTCGCCCAGTATCTGCTGGAGCATGAGCTGGGCTACCGCGTCGACACCGTCCAGGTGGACGAGATTCCGGCGTGGGACGCGCTCAGCCAGGGCCGGGTGGACGCGATCCTGGAGGACTGGGGCCACCCGGAGCAGGAACAGCGCTACGTCAAGGACAAGAAGCTGATCGTGCCGGGCGGCGGGCTCGGCGTCACCGGCCATATCGGCTGGTGGGTGCCGAAGTACTTCGCCGACAAACATCCGGACGTGCTGAACTGGAAGAACCTCAACAAGTACGCCAAGACCTTCAAGACCGCGGAGAGCGGTGGCAAGGGCCAGCTGCTGGACGGTTCCCCGTCCTATGTCACCAATGACAAGGCGCTGGTGAAGAACCTGAAGCTGAACTACCAGATCGTCTTCTCGGGTTCGGAGGCGGCGCAGATCACCCAGATCAAGCAGTTCGCCAAGGGCAAGAAGCCGTTCCTGACGTACTGGTACGAGCCCCAGTGGCTGTTCAACCAGGTGCCGATGGTCGAGGTCAAGCTGCCCAAGTACACCGACGAGTGCGCGAACGAGGGCACCAAGGACCCCGAGTCCGTCGACTGCGCCTACCCGACCACACCGCTGCAGAAGTACCTCAACGCGGACTTCGCGAAGCAGGGCGGGAAGGCGTCGGCGTTCCTGAAGAAGTTCCACTGGACCAAGCAGAGCCAGAACGAGGTGTCCGAGCTGATCGCCTCGAAGGGGATGTCGGCCCAGGACGCCGCGAAGAAGTGGGTCGAGGCGCACCCGGACGTCTGGAAGAAGTGGATGCCGTAAGGGCGGCGCTCCAGCCGTGGACACACGCGGTGGACCCCGCTTCGTCCTCATACACGCATGCACGGGACGAAGCGGGGCCCAGCCGTTTTACGGGACGGGTCCGTTTTACGGGACGGGTCCGTTTTACGGAACGGGTCCGTTTTACGGAGCGGGATCCAGCCGTTTGACGAGGTTCCCCGCCTCGGCCATGGTCTGGCGGAGCAGCCGGGGGCCGAAGGTGATCCGGGTGGCGCCCAGCCGGCCCAGCTCACGCGGGGACGGGCCCTCCGGGTCGAACGCCGCCGCGTTGAGCGGGACGTCGATGGCGGCCGCCAGACGGGGCAGCAGCTCCGGGGGCGCGAAGATCGGGTACACGCAGTCCGCGCCCGCCTCCACATAGAGCCGTCCGCGATCGATCGCGGCCGCGACCGCGGTCTCGGGGTCGAGGTCCGGGCCGCCGCGGACGAAGGTGTCGACACGGGCGTTGATCACCAGATCCTCGCCCGCCTCGGCCCGCACCGCCGCCAGCCGGTCCGCCTGGCGCGCGGGCTCGACCAGCCCGCCCGTCGCGTGGTCGGAGTCCTCCAGGTTGCAGCCCACCGCGCCGGTCTCCAGCAGCCGCTCGACCAGCTCCTTGGGGGCGAGGCCGTAGCCGCTTTCGATGTCCGCCGAGACGGGGACGTCCACCGCCCGGATGATCCGGGCGATCGCGGCGAACATCTCCTCCGGCGGGGTGTGGCCGTCCCGGTGGCCGAGGGAGGCCGCGATCCCCGCGCTCGGCGTGGCGAGCGCGGGGAATCCGGCGTCGGCGAAGATCCGGGCCGAGGCGGCGTCCCATGGCCCGGGGAGCACCAGCGGTTCACCGGGCTCCCGGCCGTGGTGCAGCGCGCGGAGCGTCCGGGCCCCGTCCGTGGTCGCGGGTGTCGTCATGCCGGACCCGCCTCAGTGGTCGGCGGGCTTGTAGGCGCCGGGGGTCATACGGGTGGTCACACCGATGCGGTTCCAGGCGTTGATGGTGAAGATCAGGGCGATCACCTGCGCCAGCTCCTGCTCCTCGAAGTGCTTGGCGGCGCGCTCGTAGACCTCGTCGGGGACGAAGCCGTCGGTCAGGACGGTCACGGCCTCGGTCAGGGCGAGGGCGGCCTGCTCCTTCTCGGTGTAGAGGTCGCCGGCCTCCTCCCAGGCGTTGAGGAGGTACAGGCGCTCCTCGGACTCTCCCGCCGCGCGGGCGTCCTTGGTGTGCATGTCGATGCAGAAGGCGCAGTGGTTGAGCTGCGAGGCACGCGTCCTGACCAGCTCGGCCAGCGCCGGGTCCACGCCCTTCCGGGCGGCCGTGTCCAGGCTGACCATGGCTTTGTAGACCTCGGGGGCCGCCTTGGCGAACTCCATCCGGGGGCCATGCGCATGAGAAGTTCCGCTCGTCATGCCTCCACACTAGAGGCGCGGCGGCCCAGGAGTATGGTCCATTTCCATGGCAGATTCATGGGCCACTCGAAGAGGCGATCCCGGGCAGCGAACGGACAGCTCCGGACAGCGGACGGACGGCCGCGGCGGGCTGGGCACGGATCTGCATCTGGATCTGCCGCCGGGCGGCGGGAGTGGGGTGCGGGTCGCGCTCATCCGCGCCTTGCGCGACGCCGCCCGCAGCGGGCGGCTCGCCCCGGGCACCCGGCTGCCCTCCTCCCGTTCCCTCGCCACCGACCTCGGCATCGCCCGGAACACCGTCGCCGACGCCTATGGGGAACTGGTCGCCGAGGGCTGGCTGACCGCCCGGCAGGGCTCGGGCACCCGGGTCGCCGAACGCGTCGTGCCGCCCGAGCCCGCCCCGCCGCGCACACCCCCGGCCGCCGCCGCGGCCGCCACCCGGCCCACCTACGATCTGCGGCCCGGCGAACCCGATGTCTCGGCCTTCCCCAGGACCGCCTGGCTCTCCGCGGCCCGGCGCGCCCTGATCGCCGCGCCGAACGACGCCTTCGGCTACGGCCACCCGCCGGACGGCCCGAGCTGCGGCGGGTCCTGGCCGACTATCTGGCGCGCGCCCGCGGGGTGCGGGCCGCGCCCGAACGGATCGTGGTCTGCGCGGGGTTCGTCCAGGGGCTGGCCCTGCTCAGCAAGGTGCGGGAGAAGGCCGGATACCGTGAGGTGGCGGTGGAGTCCTACGGGCTCGACGCCCACTGGAACGTGATGCGCGGGGCCGGGCTGCGCACCGTACCGCTGCCGGTCGATCAGCAGGGGGCGCGGACGGCGGAGCTGGACCGGTCGGCCGGGCTGCGGAACGTCCTGCTCACACCCGCCCATCAGTTCCCCATCGGCGTTCCGCTGGACCCCGACCGGCGCGCCGCCGTGGTCGACTGGGCCTCGCGGGTGGGCGGACTGGTGCTGGAGGACGACTACGACGGGGAGTTCCGCTATGACCGTCAGCCGGTCGGGGCACTGCAGGGGCTCGACCCCGAGCATGTGGTCTATCTGGGCACCGCGAGCAAGAGCCTGGCGCCCGCGCTGCGGCTGGCATGGATGGTGGTACCGGACCATCTGATGGACGACCTCCTGGCGCTCAAGAGAACGGGGGAGTGGGAGTCGGGCAGGCTGGACCAGCTGACGCTCGCGGAGTTCATCGACTCCGGGGCGTACGACCGTCATGTGCGCGGTATGCGGATGCGCTACCGGCGCCGCCGAGACCAGTTGGTGGCGGCGCTCGCCGAACGCGCCCCGCGGGTGCGGGTCACGGGCATCGCGGCCGGGCTGCACGCGGTGCTCCAACTGCCGCCGGGCACCGAGCAGTCCGTGGTGCGGGGCGCGGCCTGGCAGGGCCTGGCGCTGGATGGGCTGTCCGGCTACCGCTACCGCGACGAACAGGGGCAGCAGCAACAACAGGAGCCGGGCGGTCACCCCGATGCGCTGGTGTTCGCCTATGGCACCGCACCCGACCACGCCTTCGCGGGCGCCCTGGAGGCGCTGTGCCGGGTGCTGCCCTGAAGCCTTGCGTTTCGGCGGCCTGAAGGCACACCTGAGGCCACACGCTTCGGTCGAGCCCCGCCGTCCCTATGCGCGGTAGCTCCCCCTAGGGTGGACGGTTGCGGCCTCGGGGAGACCGGGGAGACGACGCCCTCGGGAGGGACGACGGCCTCGGGGGAGAGGAACGGGGGACACGGGGATGGAACGGAAGACGACGCGGCGACTGCGGTCGAGCACGGTGATCCTGGGCGGTATGGGCGCGCTGGCGGCGGCGCTCACCTCCTGTGGTTCGGAACCGGACAAGCGCTGTGTGGACCGGAACAGCTATGACGCGGTGAACGGATACCGGGTCGTCGACTCCAGTGCCTGCAAGGGCTCTTCGTCCACCACGGGCGGCAAGGGCATGAAGAACCGGGGCACGAAGAGCGCCGACGGCCAGTGGTACTACGACTCCGACGTCAGCGGCCGCTGGGCGGACTACGGCACCTTCGACAAGAGCGAGGCGGCCGACCGGGGCGGCTTCGGCTGCTCGGGCTCCAGCGGCGGCTGAGCGGGCCACCCCACGATGAAGCGCCACACCATCGACCCCCGCCCCGACTGGCAGCCCACGGTGGAGGAGCAGGGGGTCATCTATCCGCTGACCCGCTACCCGGACGGCTCGCTGCGCCCCTACTGGGACGAGAGCGCCTACTACGCCTTCTCGCTGCCCGAGGTCGAGGCGCTGGAGGAGGTCGTCGAGGAGCTGCATCGGATGTCGCTGGCCGCGGCCGCTCATATCGTCGAGACCGGCCGCTTCGCCGACCTCGGCATCGACGATCCGCGGCTGGCCGGGCTGATCGCCGAGTCCTGGCACCGCAGGGCCGAACAGCCCAGCGTCTACGGCCGGTTCGATCTGCGCTACGACGGTGCTTCGGGCCCGGCGAAGCTGCTGGAGTACAACGCCGATACGCCCACCTCGCTGGTGGAGGCGGCGAGCGCCCAGTGGTTCTGGATGGAGGACCGCTTTCCGGGGGCCGACCAATGGAACTCCCTCCATGAACGGCTGGTCGACGCCTGGCGCACCCAGGCCGCGCTGCTGCCGCCGGGGACGCCCCTGTACTTCGCCCATTCGGCCGGGGACGAGCTGGGCGAGGACCTGATGACGGTGGCCTACCTCCGTGAGACGGCCGACCAGGCCGGGCTGAGCACCGAGGCGATCTCCATGGAGGACATCGGCTGGGAACGGCTGTCGGGCCGCTTCGTCGACAAGCGGTTCCGCTTCATCCGAAGCTGCTTCAAGCTCTATCCCTGGGAGTGGCTGGCCACCGACCGGTTCGGCCCGCAGGTGCTGGACACCCTCGACAACGGGGGCGGCACCGGATCCACGCTGTGGATCGAACCGGCCTGGAAGATGCTGCTGTCCAACAAGGCGCTGCTTGCCGTGTTGTGGGAGCTCTTCCCGGACCACCCCAACCTGCTGCCCGCCTACCTCGACGGCCCCCGGGAACTGGCCCGCACCACCGGCTATGTGGCCAAGCCGCTGCTCGGCCGTGAGGGGGCCGGGGTCACCGTGCACCCGCCGGGCGAGGAGCCCGTCCTGCGCGATGAGCCGTGCTGCTACCAGGAACTGGCGCCGCTGCCCGACTTCGACGGCAACCGGGTGGTGCTCGGCACCTGGGTCGTCGAGGGCGAGGCGGCGGGGCTCGGCATCCGCGAGTCGGCGGGGCTGGTGACGGATGAGTACGCGCGCTTCATCCCCCATGTGATCCTCTGAACCACACTGATCCTCCGAGCCGTACGGGGCCCCGAGCCGTACGGGGCCTCCAACCAGCGCAGGTCCACCGAGGAGCCGTATCGGGTCATTCGGCCAGCACCGCCCTGAGTTGGTCCAGCGCCCACTCCAGATCCTCCTCGCCGATCACCAGGGGCGGGGCGATCCGGATAGTGGCGCCATGGGTGTCCTTGACCAGCACTCTGCGGTCCATGAGCCGCTCGGCGATCTGCCGCCCGGTGCCCCGTGACGGATGGATGTCCACCCCCGCCCACAGCCCCCGGCCACGCACCTGCTCAACTCCCCTTCCCAGGAGCAGCCCCAGCTCCCGGTGGAGCAGCTCGCCCAGCGTGGCCGAGCGCCGCTGGAACTCCCCGGTCCGCACCATGGCGATGACCTCCAAGGCGATCGCGCAGGCGAGCGGGCTGCCGCCGAAGGTGGAGCCGTGCTCCCCGGGGCGGTGCACCCCGACCACCTCACGTGAGGACACCACCGCCGACACCGGCACCACCCCGCCGCCCAGCGCCTTGCCCAGCACATAGACATCGGGGACCACCCCCTCGTGCTCACAGGCGAAGGTGGTGCCGGTGCGCCCGAGGCCCGACTGGATCTCATCGGCGATGAACAGCACATTCCGCTCCCGGGTCAGCTCCCGGACCCCGGCCAGATAGCCGGGCGGCGGCACCACCACCCCGGCCTCGCCCTGGATCGGCTCCAGCAGCACGGCGACCGTCTCCTCGGGCGCGGCGTCGAGCGCCGCCTCCATCGCCGCCAGCTCCCCGTACGGCACGATCGAGAACCCGGGGGTGAAGGGGCCATGGTCGGCACGGGCCTCCGGATCGGTGGCGCAGCTGATGAGGGTGATCGTCCGGCCGTGGAAGTTGTTCCCGGCGGCGATGATCCTGGCCCGGCCGTCCGGTACGCCCTTGATCCGGTAGCCCCATTTGCGGGCGGTCTTGATGGCCGTCTCCATCGCCTCCGCCCCCGTGTTCATGGGCAGCACCATCTCCATGCCGCACAGCTCGGCCAGCTCGGAGCAGAAGGCGCCGAAGCGGTCGTGGTGAAACGCGCGAGAGGTGAGGGTGACCCGGTCCAGCTGCGCCTTGGCGGCCTCGATCAGCCGGCGGTTGCGATGCCCGAAGTTGAGCGCCGAGTATCCGGCGAGCAGATCGAGATACCGGCGGCCCTCGACATCGGTCATCCAGGCGCCTTCGGCGGACGCGACGACGACCGGCAGCGGATGGTAGTTGTGCGCGCCATGGGCCTCGGCGGCGGCGATGGCCCGCTCCGCGGAGCGTCCCGGTCCCATCTTGTCCTCCTTGTCTCACTAGCTAGAGTGGGGGTGCGCACCGTGACTGGCGAGCCGAGCGTGGAACCGACCACGAGGAAGCGATGCGCGGCCTTAGCGCCACGAGGTGCCGCCCGCCTGGGCACCCCGGGACACGACCGGACCGTCACCGATCGCCCCGGAGGACTCGATGAGCCTGCCCCTGACCCACCCCGCCCTGTCGGCCGCCGACCCCGAACTCGCCTCCCTCATCGGCTCCGAGGAGCTGCTGCAGTCCGAGACCCTGCGCCTGATCCCGAGCGAGAACTATGTCTCCGCCGCCGTCCTGGAAGCCTCCGGGACGGTGCTGCAGAACAAATACAGCGAGGGCTACGCCGGCCGCCGCTACTACGAGGGCCAGCAGGTCATCGACCAGGTGGAGACCCTGGCGATCAACCGGGCCAAGGCCGTCTTCGGCACCGAGCACGCCAATGTGCAGCCCTACTCCGGCTCGCCCGCCAACCTCGCGGTCTATCTGGCCTTCGCCCAGCCCGGTGACACCGTGATGGGCATGTCACTGCCCATGGGCGGTCATCTCACCCACGGCTGGGGCGTCTCCGCCACCGGCACCTGGTTCCGCGGCGTCCAGTACGGGGTGCGCCAGGACACCGGCGCGATCGACTTCGACCAGGTGCGCGAGCTGGCCCTCGAGGAGCGGCCCAAGCTGATCTTCTGCGGTGGCACGGCGGTGCCCCGCACGATCGACTTCGCCGCTTTCGCGGAGATCGCCCGCGAGGTGGACGCGGTGCTCGTCGCCGATATCGCGCATATCGCCGGCCTGATCGCGGGCGGCGCCCACCCCTCGCCCGTTCCGTATGCCGATGTCATCTCCACCACCACTCATAAGACGCTCCGAGGCCCGCGCGGCGCCATGCTGATGGCGCGCGAGACCCATGCCAAGGCCATCGACAAGGCCGTCTTCCCCGGGCTGCAGGGCGGTCCGCACAACCAGACCACCGCCGCCATCGCGGTGGCCCTGCACGAGGCCGCCCAGCCCGCCTTCCGTGACTACGCCCATGCCGTCGTCGCCAACGCCAAGGCGCTCGCCGAGGAACTGCTCGCCCGCGGCTTCGATCTGGTCTCCGGCGGCACCGACAACCATCTGATCCTGATGGACCTGACGCCCAAGGAGGTGCCGGGCAAGGTCGCGGCCAAGGCCCTGGACCAGGCCGGGATCGTGGTGAACTACAACACCGTCCCCTACGACCCGCGCAAGCCCTTCGATCCCTCCGGCGTCCGGATCGGCACCCCCTCCCTCACCTCGCGCGGTCTGTCCACCGAGCACATGCCCGCCGTGGCCGACTGGATCGACCGCGGGGTGACCGCCGCGAAGAGCGGTGACCAGGGCGCCCTCATCAAGATCAGGGCCGAGGTGTCCGAGCTGATGGCGGCCTACCCGGCTCCCGGCCTGCCGACCGGCTGACGCCTCCCGCGGGCCCCTGCCCGGCCTCCAGGCCGGGCAGCGGCCGCCACCACTGCTCCTCCCGGATCCGGTCGTCGGCCACCGGAACCGGCAGGCCCACGATCCGGGCGAGCACCCGCTCGACCAGCGTCTCCTCGCCCGCGCGCGACACGCCGTGCCGCGACGGTCCGCCGGACGGCGGTATCTCCAACGCCTGCCCGAGCGCCCGCAGCTCTCCGGGCAGCCCTTCCTCGGCCATCTCCTTCGCCTCCCCACTCGGTCCCATCAGCCGTCCACCGCGTCTCCTCGGCGGTCTCCGACGGCCCCAGCAGCCGCTCCAGCCGTCTCAGGGCGCGGCTCAGCCGTGATTTCACCGTGCCGCGAGGCCAGCCCAGCGCCTCCGCGGTCTCGCCCTCGTCCAGATCCAGCAGATAGCGGTAGATCACCACCCGCCGCTGCGGCTCGCTCAGCTCCTCCAGCGCGGTCAGCAGCCGCTCCCGCCGCTCGCCCGCCAGCGCCACGGCCGCCGGATCGGCGGACTCCGGTATCACCGGCTCGGCCCCGGACAGCAGCGCTCCCTCCCGGTCCGCCGCCGTCTGCCTGCGGCGCGCCGAACGCACCGCGTTACTCGTCTCATGGGCGACGATCCGCAGCAGCCAGGGACGGAACGCCGCCCCGCTCTCGAACCGCCCCAGCGCGAGATACGCCTTCACCAAGGCGTCCTGCACCACATCCTCGGCATCCGCGCCCGCCCCGAGCAGCCGGGCGGTGCGGTGCGCGATCGGCGCATGGGCCCGCACCAGCTCGGCATATGCCTCGGTGTCGCCGGCCCGCACCCGCGCGATGATCTGTGCTTCACGAGTCCTCACACCTTTCATACACCGGCGGACGGAGTCTGGTTCCACACCTGAGAGAATGGGTGCCATGGCCCTCGATCGTCCCCGTGCGCTCTCCGGTATCCAGCCCACCGCAGGTTCCTTCCACCTCGGCAACTACCTCGGTGCGATCCGGCAGTACGTCGCGCTGCAGGAGACCCACGACGCGTTCTACACCGTGGTCGACCTGCACGCGATCACCGTGCCGCAGGATCCGGCGGAGCTGCGCGCCAACAGCCGGCTCGCCGCCGCCCAGCTGCTCGCCTCCGGCCTGGACCCGGACCGCTGCACGCTCTTCATCCAGAGCCATGTGCCCGAGCACGCCCAGCTCGGGTGGGTGATGAACTGTCTCACCGGCTTCGGCGAGGCGTCCCGGATGACGCAGTTCAAGGACAAGTCGGCCAGGCACGGCGCCGACCGGGCCACCGTCGGCCTCTTCACCTATCCGATCCTGCAGGTCGCGGACATCCTGCTCTACCAGGCCAACCACGTCCCGGTCGGCGAGGACCAGCGCCAGCACATCGAGCTCACCCGGGATCTGGCCGACCGCTTCAACGGCCGCTTCGGCGAGACCTTCACCGTCCCCGAGGCGTACATCGTCAAGGAGACCGGGAAGATCTACGACCTCCAGGACCCGACGATCAAGATGAGCAAGTCGGCGTCCACACCGAAGGGCATCGTCAGCCTCCTCGACGAGCCCAAGGTCTCCGCGAAGAAGATCAAGAGCGCGGTGACCGACCTCGAGACGGAGATCCGCTACGACGAGGAGAAGAAGCCGGGCGTCAGCAATCTGCTGACCATCTACTCCACCCTGACCGGCACCGCCATCCCGGAGTTGGAGCGCCGTTACGAGGGCAAGGGCTACGGCGCGCTCAAGACCGAGCTCTCCGAGGTGCTTCTGGAGTGGGTCACGCCGTTCCGCGAGCGGACCCAGGAATACCTCGCCGACCCCGCGACGTTGGACGGAATCCTGGCCAAGGGCGCCGAGAAGGCCCGAGCCGTCGCCGCCGAGACGCTGGCCGCCGCCTACGACAAGGTGGGCTTCCTGCCCGCGGTGCGCTGAGCGGCACGTCGAGCGTCGTCCGCACCACCCGGTGAGCACGGCGCACCCCGCGCACGTATGGATACGGACCCGCGCGGACAGCGGAACACACCGGTCCGGCCCCCTGACCAGGGGGCCTGCGGATCGGTGTGTGGAAGAACCGAGGAATCTAGCCGCGAAGGCGGCGCAGCCGCCACACTGACACGGGTGCAGCGGCCACAACTCAGCAGCCCGGGAGGGCCAGGAGGGAGAACGCAGTGGGGACCGTAACGCTCGGCGTTTCGATCGCGGTCCCGGAGCCGTACGGCAGCTTCCTCCAGGAGCGGCGCGCGGGCTTCGGGGACCCGGCCGCCCATGGCATCCCCACTCACGTCACCCTTCTGCCGCCGACCGAGGTCGACACCTCGGCGCTGCCCGCCGTGGAGGACCATCTGGCCCGGGTCGCGGCCGAGGGGCGGCCGTTCCCGATGCGGCTGGAGGGCACCGGCACCTTCCGGCCGCTCTCGCCGGTCGTCTTCGTCAGGATCGTCGAGGGCGCGGAGGAGTGCGCGGTGCTGCAGGAGCGGATCCGGGTGGAGTCCGGGCCGTGCGCGCGGGAGCTGCAGTTCCCGTACCACCCGCATGTCACGATCGCCCACGGCATCGACGAGGAGGCGATGGACCGGGCGTTCGTCGAGCTCAAGGAGTACGAGGCCGCCTGGACGATCACCGGCTTCGCGCTGTACGAGCAGGGGGAGGACGGGGTCTGGCGGCTGGACCGTGAGTACCCGTTCGGGTCGGATGAACTGCCGGACGGGGCTTCGCCCGTGGTGCCTCGTCAGGCTGATCTCTCGCGTCCGGCGGCGCCCCACTAGGCGCCCCAGGGTGCGCCGTGCCGGATTCCGGCGCGCCATTCGCGGGTCCGTCGTGGCTGGTCGCGCCCACGCGGCGGAGCCGCACATCGACACAGCCCCGCGCCCCTACGGGGCCCGCCGGGGCAGCAGGCGGCGTGCCGCCATTGTCAGCCGCAGCGCGGCCGGTGCCCAGACGATCGCGGTGCGCCGCCGCAGCCCCTCCTCGATGGCCTCGGCGACCGCCTGGGGCGTGGTGGCCAGCGGTGCGGGGCGCAGTCCGGCCGTGAGCTTCGTACGGACGAAGCCGGGGCGGACGACCATCACATGGACGCCCGTGCCGCGCAGCGCCTCGCCCAGCCCCTGCGCGAACGCGTCGAGCCCAGCTTTGGCGGAGGCGTGGATGAAGTCGGCGCGGCGGACCCGTCCCGCGGCGGCCGAGGAGAGCACCACCAGCGAGCCGTGGCCCTGGCGGCGCATGGCGTTGGCGCAGATCAGGGCCGAGGAGACGGCGCCGGTGTAGTTGGTCTGTGCGACGCGGACCGCCGCCGGGGGATCGGTCTCGTCGCGCGCCTGGACGCCCAGGACGCCGAAGGCCAGCAGCACCAGGTCGATGTCGCCCTCGGCGAAGACCTTGCCCAAGGTCACCTCGTGGGCCTCGGGGGCCAGCGCGTCGAAGGGCACCGTAAGGGTGTCGGCACCGAGGTCCCGCAGTTGCCGGGCGGCCGACTCCAGGGCGGGGGAGGGGCGGCCGGCCAGCCAGACCGTACGGGCGCGACGGCTGATCAGGCGGCGGACGGTCGCCAGGGCGATCTCGGACGTGCCGCCGAGGACGAGCACCGACTGCGGGGAACCGACCACGTCCTTCATGCGGGGAACGTATCCCCCGACGCGGGGCATATGGAGTGATTGTGCGCCCGTACTCACGGCCTCACCGAAAAGAGTGACGAGCGGAGCGGCTGTCCGGGGAACCCGGATATCCGTATCGCGCACCGGCGCGCCGAGGAGTGACACCGCGCAGAAGGGTACTTGCTGATCATGGAATCGTTGACCCGGCTGCCTGTCGTCGGCCCCGCGATGGCCTGGCTGATGCGCACCCATGCCTGGCGTACCTACGAACGGCTGGACCGCGTCCACTGGACCCGGCTCGCCGCCGCGATCACCTTCACCAGCTTCATTGCCTTCTTCCCGCTCATCGCCGTCGGCGCGGCCATCGGCGCGGCGACGCTCAGCCACTCGCAGATGGCCCAGTTGCAGAAGAAGATCGCCCAGCAGATCCCCGGTATCTCCGGCCAGCTCGACCTGGGCGGACTCGTCCAGAACGCCGCCACGATCGGAGTCGTCGCGGGCGCCCTGCTGCTGTTCACCGGCATCAGCTGGGTGGGCTCGCTGCGCGAGTGCCTGCGCGCCGTATGGGGGCTGGAGGAGGACCCCGGCAACCCGCTGGTGCGCAAGGTCAAGGACGGCTTCGTGCTGATCGGGCTGGGCGGTGTGGCGCTCGTGTCGTTCGCCGTGTCCGCCCTGGCCGCCACCGCCGTGGGCCGGATCTCCCGGCTGATCGGCATCCCCGAGAACGGGATCGGCGGCTGGCTGCTGCGGATCGCCGCGTTCGCCATCGCCGTCTGCGCCGACCTCGTGCTGCTGAGCTACGTCCTGACCTGGCTCCCCGGCGTGCAGCCGCCCCGCCGTACGGTCGTGGTCGCCGCGCTCATCGGCGCGATCGGCTTCGAACTGCTCAAGGTGCTGCTCAGCAGCTATCTGAAGGACGTGGCGGCCAAGAGCATGTACGGGGCGTTCGGGGTGCCCATCGCCCTGCTCCTATGGATGAACTTCACCGCGAAACTCACGCTGTACTGCGCCGCCTGGACCGCCACCCCGCCCGCCGCCCAGGCCGAGCACGAGGCCGAATGGGCGGCCGAGGCGGACAAGGCTCAGCCGTCCGAGCCGGACAAGGCCGAGCCGTCCGAGCCGGACCGCGCCCGGCCGTCCGAGCCGGAGGTCGGAAAGCACCGCGCCTGCGGGCCCGAAGGCCCGCAGGCGGCGGCGTGACAGCGACCGTAAGAGGCCCGGCTCGGCCGTAAGGGCTCGCTCAGTGGGCTTCGCTCAGTGGGCTTCGCTCAGCGCGCTCGCTCAGCGGGCTCGCTCAGCGGGCTCGCTCAGTCGCGCGAGCGGCGCCGGACCAGCTCCGGCAGCGGCCAGCGGCGGTGCACCCCGAAGGCCACCGCGCCCAGCAGCGCCAGGGAGCCGCCCGCGATGCCCACCGCGGTCCACGCCCCGCCGGAGCCCCCGTCGTCCGTGGAGACGGACGCCTGGGCGTGCTTATGGCCGTTCTCGCCGCCGTCCGAGGGGTGGCTCGCGCCCGCCGCGCCCGGGCGGACGAGGGTGCCGACCGGGTTCACCGAGCCCGCCGCCTTGAAGCCCCAGTCGAAGAGCCTCGCGGTCTCCTTGTAGACCTCGTTCGCCTCCTTCTCCTGCGGATTCATGACGGTGACCAGCAGCACCCGGCTTCCGCGCTGGGCGACCCCGGTGAAGGTGGCGCCCGCGTTCGTGGTGTTGCCGTTCTTGACCCCGGCGATGCCCTTGTAGGGCTCGACGCCGAAGCCGGTCAGCAGCCGGTTGGTGTTCTGGATGCCGAAGCTGGAGCGCTTCTTCTTGCCCTTTTCGAACGTGCCGGGGAACTGCGCGGTCGCCGTCGAGCAGTACTCCCGGAAGTCCGCCTTCTGCAGCCCCGAGCGGGCGAAGAGGGTCAGGTCGTACGCGCTGCTGACCTGGCCCTTCTCGTCGTAGCCGTCCGGTGTGACCACATGGGTGTCGCGCGCGTTCAGATGCTTCGCGTGTGCCTGCATCTCCCTTACGGTCGCCGGGACACCGCCGTTCATGGCCGACAGCACATGCACCGCGTCGTTGCCCGAGCGCAGGAAGACGCCGAGCCACAGGTCGTGGACCGAGTAGGTGTAGTTCTCCTTGACCCCGACCAGGCTGCTGCCCTCACCCATCCCCTCCAGGTCGGACAGCTGCACCTTGTGGGTCTTCGTCTTCGGCATCTTCGGCAGCAGCGTGTCCGCGAACAGCATCTTCAGCGTGGACGCGGGCGGAAGCTGCCAGTGGGCGTTGTGCGAGGCGAGCACATCACCGGACTCGGCGTCGGCCACCAGCCAGGACTTTCCGCTGAGCTCCTTGGGCAGCGCGGGCGCGCCCGCCTTGGGGTCCACCTGGGTGCCGGGGCGACCGAGCCGCTTCCCGCCCACCGTGGACATATGGGCGGGCGGCTTGACCGCGTCGGTGGCGCCGCCCGGCTGATCGGCGGCGTGCGCCGGGGCGGCGGCGAGCGGCCCGCACAGCAGGAGGGCGGCGGCAGTGGCGGCCAGCGGCGCGGCGGCGCGCCGGGCGGGGGTACGGCGACTGCTCTCGCGGGTGCTCTTGCCGGTGCTCTTACGGGTGCGGTCTCGGACGTGAGTGCTGGTGAAGGAAGGTGTGGGCACGGAGGTGAACGTACCTGGCGTCGCTGAGGAGAGCGACAGCAGCGCCGACGTATTGACGGCAGACCCCCGCGTGGAGGTATCCGGGGCCGTGCCCATACTGGAACCCATGAAGCTCAGCCGCCCCGTGTCCTGGTTCCTGCTCGCCTTCGGGGTCTGGAGCTGGGTCATCTGGTTCACCTTTGTCAAAAATTTGTGGAAGGACGCCAGCGGACTCGCCTTCGACGACTCCGGCGACCCCACCACGTACTTTTGGGTGCATCTGCTGCTCGCGATCACCTCGTTTCTCTTGGGGACGGCGATCGGGGTCATCGGGTTGCGTGGGGTGCGCGCTCTGCGTCGAAACGACGCCTCCGAGTAGCCGTTCCAGGTAGCCGTCGGGTAGTCGCTAGGGGAGGGGACCGGGGATGGTCGTGCTCTACGTCCTGATCGCGCTGGCCGTCGTTGGTCTGCTGACCGGCGTCCACTGGTACGTGTGGCGGCGGCTGGTCGGCGACACGACGGCGCGCGGGGGGTGGGTGCGCCGTACGGGCACGGCGGCCGCCTTCGTGCTGCCGCTGATGAGCGTCGGCGCGGTGATCTCGGGCCGCGCGGGCGCGCCCTTCCCGCTCCAGCGTGTGCTGGCCTGGCCGGGCTACCTCTGGCTCGCCCTGCTCCTGTACCTGACCCTGGCCCTGCTCGTGGGCGAGGCGGTACGGCCTCTGCTGGGCGCTTGGCTCGGCCGTCGCAAGCCCGCCGAACCCGCTGATGTGCGGTCGACCGAGGGCCCCGCGGCGGCCGCGGATGAGGCTGCCGCCGGGCGGACGGCGGACGCCGGTTCGGCGGCGACCGTCGTCGCCCCCGCTCCGGTGGCTGTCCGCACGGACGGTCCGGCGCCCGCCGCCTCCCGGCGGCTGTTTGTCGCCCGGGCCGTGGCCGTCGGGGCCACTGCCGTGGCTGCCGGAACGGTGGGGTACGGGACGTACACCGTGCTGCGCGGGCCGCGGGTCAAGAGGATCACTGTGCCGCTCGCCAAGCTGCCGCGCCGGGCGCACGGCTTCCGGATCGCCGTCGTCAGCGATATCCACCTCGGGCCGATCCTGGGCCGCGCCCACACCCAGCGGGTCGTCGAGGCGGTCAACCGCACCAACCCCGACCTCATCGCCGTCGTCGGCGACCTCGTGGACGGCAGTGTCGCGGACCTCGGCCCGGCCGCCGAGCCGCTGCGCGCGCTGCGCGCCCGCCACGGCAGCTACTTCGTCACCGGCAACCACGAGTACTACTCGGGCGCCGACGCGTGGCTGGATCATGTGCGTGAGCTGGGTCTGCGGCCTCTGGAGAACGAGCGCACCGAGCTGCCCGGCTTCGATCTCGCCGGGGTGAACGACGTCGCGGGCGAGAGCGAGGGCCAGGGCCCCGACTTCGGCAAGGCGCTCGGCGGCCGCGACCGATCGCGTGCCTCCGTGCTGCTCGCCCATCAGCCGGTGGTGATCCACGACGCGGTGAAGGCGGGCGTCGATCTCCAGCTGTCCGGCCACACCCACGGCGGTCAGCTCTGGCCCGGCACCTATGTGGCCGAGCTCGCCAACCCGACCGCCGCCGGTCTCGAGCGGTACGGCGACACCCAGCTCTATGTGACCCGCGGCGCGGGCGCCTGGGGCCCGCCGGTACGGGTCGGGGCGCCGCCGGACGTCACCGTGGTGGAGCTTGCCTCGACCCGTACCTGAGCGTCTGAGCGCCCGCCATCCCGGCCCCATCCTGCGTCAGCGGGAGTCGGCGGCGGACCGCTGAACCTCCGCCGAGCCGGTGGGCCCGACAGGACCCGTGCCGACCAGCGGACGGTCGGGGGTGCCCGCCGGTGCGCCGTCGTCGGCCGGCCGCGCCACCGCGACCGGCTCCGACCGGTCGGCGGTCTGCGCGCCGGCCCGTACGGCCCGGCTGTGCGGCAGCGTGGCGTTGTGGATGCCCGAGACGCGGTCGTGCGGGGCGAGTCGATGGGGGTGGCGCAGGGTCTTGCGTACGCAGGTGGCGGTCAGCGTGAACCCGGCCATCACCGCGAGCAGTTGGACGGGGCTCAGCGCCGTAAGGGCCGCCGCCGCGCCCTGGGCGCCGGAGTCGCGGACGGTGGCGAACAGACCGGACGGCCACGGCTCGTGCAGCAGGGTCAGCATGGCCAGGAACAGCCCCGACAGGAACGGCATCACCAGCGCCCCGAGCAGCAGCGCGCGCAGGGTCAGCCGCCAGGGCACCAGCGGGCCGCCGTCCTCCGACACCAGCTTCAGCAGCAACAGCCGCTTTCCGGGGGTCGCGCCGGTCGCCAGCGGCAGGAGGATGAACCAGGCCACGAAGATTCCGACCGGTATCCAGGAGGGGGCCGCGCCGCCCTGATAGGTCATCACGGCCGCGGCGAACACCGATGCGACGACGTATCCGGCCACATCCACGACCAGCGCCGTCAGCCGCCGCCCGAACGGCACCGGACGTGCCGCCAGCGCCCGCCCGTCCAGCGCCTCCAGCGCGGGCAGCATCCGCGCGACCGGGCCGGCCAGCAGCCAACCGATCACCGCTCCCGAGGTGTTGACGATCAGGTCGTCCACATCGAAGAGGCGGTACGGGCAGCTGTAGAGACCCCACACCCCGGTCCACTGCGTCAGCTCGAAGGACATCGAGACCACGAAGCCGATCACGGCGGTGGCGCGCAGCGAGCGCCCGAAGTGGTAGCGCAGGAAGACGCCGAGCGGCACAAGCAGCAGCAGATTGAAGAGGGTCCCGGCGACGGCGGGGTTCTGGAGGACGAGCGCGTTGAGCCCGACCTTGTGGTGGGCCTCTTTCCAGATGTCGCTGAAGGTGTTCCCGGGCATCCACTGCGGATGGGCCACGGGTGCGAATCGCTCGCACATGTCGCCGGTCTGCTTCGGCAGCGGCACGATCGTCATGCAGTAGGCGGTGAGCAGGTAGTAGAGGAAGCCGTAGAGCGACAGCGTCCGCCCCGGGGACATCACGCCGTGACGGCGGTAGAGGAGGACGGCCGTCGGCAGCAATAACACGAGTGCGAGCAGCGGGAAGAGGGCTGCGGCCGTTTTGATCGGCAGAAGGTAGGCGGTGGCCATGCGCATGACTATACGTCATGTGTATACATCGCATGTATAGATCGTGCGCATAGTCCCCGGCGTGCGCCGATACGACAAGGGCCCCGCCCCCGGAATCCGGGAAGCGGGGCCCTCGTCAAACGCTTGGAGCCAAAGGCTAGGAGCCAAAGGCTTGGAACCAAAGGCTCCGTCGCTCAGAAGCGCTCAGAAGCGGACGCTCAGAAGCGGCGCGTGATCAAGGCGCGCTTGACCTCCTGAATGGCCTTGGTGACCTCGATGCCCCGCGGGCACGCCTCGGTGCAGTTGAAGGTGGTGCGGCAGCGCCAGACGCCGTCCTTGTCGTTCAGGATCTCCAGCCGCTGCTCACCGCCCTCGTCGCGGGAGTCGAAGATGAAGCGGTGCGCGTTGACGATCGCCGCCGGGCCGAAGTACTGGCCGTCGTTCCAGAACACCGGGCACGAGGAGGTGCACGCGGCGCACAGGATGCACTTGGTGGTGTCGTCGAACCGCTCGCGGTCCTCGGCGGACTGCAGCCGCTCACGCGTCGGCTCGTTGCCCGTCGTGATCAGGAAGGGCATCACATCGCGGTACGCCTGGAAGAACGGCTCCATGTCCACGATCAGGTCCTTGAGGACCGCGAGCCCCTTGATCGGCTCGACCGTGATGGGCTTCTCCGGGTTGATGTCCTTGATCAGCGTCTTGCAGGCCAGCCGGTTGCGGCCGTTGATCCGCATCGCGTCGGAGCCGCAGATGCCGTGGGCGCAGGAGCGGCGGAAGGTCAGGGTGCCGTCCAGCTCCCACTTGATCTTGTGGAGACCGTCGAGGACGCGCTCCTTCGGGTCCATGTCGATCTGGAAGTCCTCCCAGACCGACTGGTCCGAGACCTCCGGGTTGAAGCGCCGGATCCGGAAGGTGACGGTGATCAGGTGCGAGGCGGTGGCGTCGGCCGCCTCGGGGGCCTGGTCGGACTTCTCGAGGGTGGGAGTGCTCATCAGTACTTACGCTCCATCGGCTGGTAGCGGGTCTGCACGACCGGCTTGTAGTCGAGGCGGATGGACTCGGAGCCGTCCGCGCCCACCTCTCGGTACGCCATGGTGTGCCGCATGAAGTTGACGTCGTCGCGGTTCGGGTAGTCCTCGCGGTAGTGGCCGCCGCGCGACTCCTTGCGGGCCAGCGCCGAGATCGCCATGACCTCGGCCAGGTCGAGCAGGTTGCCCAGCTCGATGGCCTCCAGCAGATCGGTGTTGAACCGCTTGCCCTTGTCCTGGACGCTGACGTTCTTGAACCGCGCCCGCAGGTGGCCGATCTCCTCGACGGCCTCCTTGAGCGTCTGCTCGGTGCGGAAGACCATGACGTTCTTGTCCATGGTCTCCTGCAGCGCCTTGCGGACCTCGGTGACCCGCTCGGTGCCGGTCGCGTCCCGCAGGTTCTCCACCTGGCTCTGGACGAACCCGGCCGGGTCCTCCGGAAGCTCGACGAAGTCGGCCCTGGCGGAGTACTCCGCGGCGGCGATGCCCGCCCGGCGGCCGAAGACGTTGATGTCGAGCAGCGAGTTGGTGCCCAGGCGGTTGGCGCCGTGCACCGAGACGCAGGCGACCTCGCCGGCCGCGTACAGGCCCGGGACGACGGTGTCGTTGTCCGCCAGCACCTCGCCCTGGACGTTGGTCGGGATGCCACCCATCGTGTAGTGCGCGGTCGGCTGGATCGGGATCGGGTCCGTGTACGGCTCGATGCCCAGGTACGTCCGCGCGAACTCGGTGATGTCGGGCAGCTTGGCGTCCAGCTGCTCCGGCGGCAGGTGGGTCAGGTCCAGATAGACGTGGTCGCCCTCCGGACCGCAGCCGCGGCCCTCACGGATCTCCGTGTAGATCGACCTCGACACCACGTCTCGCGATGCCAGGTCCTTCATGACCGGCGCGTACTTCTCCATGAAGCGCTCGCCGTCCTTGTTGCGGAGGATGCCGCCCTCACCGCGGGCGCCCTCCGTCAGCAGGATGCCCATGCGCCAGATGCCGGTCGGGTGGAACTGGAAGAACTCCATGTCCTCCAGCGGCAGCCCGCGCCGGTAGGCGACCGCCTGGCCGTCACCGGTGAGGGTGTGCGCGTTGGAGGTCACCTTGAAGAACTTGCCGCAGCCGCCGGAGGCGAAGACGACGGCCTTCGCCTGGAAGACGTGCAGCTCACCGGTGGCCAGCTCGTACGCCACCACACCGGCGGTGCGCTTGACCCCGTCGACCTCGGTCATCAGGAGGTCCAGGACGTAGAACTCGTTGAAGAACTCCACGCCCTCCTTGACGCAGTTCTGGTACAGCGTCTGGAGGATCATGTGGCCGGTGCGGTCCGAGGCGTAGCAGGACCGGCGGACCGGGGCCTCGCCGTGGTTCCGGCTGTGGCCGCCGAAGCGGCGCTGGTCGATGGTGCCGTTCGGGGTGCGGTTGAACGGCAGACCCATCTTCTCCAGGTCGAGGACGGAGTCGATGGCCTCCTTCGCCAGGATCTCGGCGGCGTCCTGGTCGACCAGGTAGTCGCCGCCCTTGATCGTGTCGAAGGTGTGCCACTCCCAGTTGTCCTCCTCGACGTTGGCGAGGGCGGCGGCCATGCCGCCCTGTGCCGCGCCGGTGTGGGAGCGGGTCGGGTAGAGCTTGGTGAGCACCGCGGTGCGGCTGCGCTTGGTCGACTCGATGGCCGCGCGCATTCCGGCCCCGCCGGCGCCGACGATGACGGTGTCGTACTTATGGATCTTCATGAGTGGATACCTCAGCCCCGGGGCCTAGCGGATGTTCGGGTCGAAGGTGAAGATCACCAGAGTGCCGAGCACGATGGTGAATCCTGCCGCCGTGTAGAGCAGCGCCTTCAGCCACAGGCGGGTGTTGTCCCGCTCCGCGTAGTCGTTGATGATCGTGCGCAGGCCGTTCGCGCCGTGCAGCGTGGCGAGCCAGAGCATGATCAGATCCCATGCCTGCCAGAACGGCGAGGCCCAGCGGCCGGCCACGAAGGCGAAGCCGATCTTGGTGACACCGCCGTCCAGCACCAGCTGGATCAGCAGATGTCCCAGGACCAGGACGACCAGCAGGACGCCGGACAGGCGCATGAAGAGCCAGCCGTACATCTCGAAGTTCGTACGGGTCGCCCTGGGCGTCTTGCGGGTACGGGCCCGCGGCGGCTCGATGACCGGGGCCGGATGATCCACGTCGTACGCGCTGACCGCGTCGCTCGCGGGGGTGGTGGTCTCGGCGGACATGTGCGTCAGCTCCCGAACAGTTCGCGCAGCGTGTGCTGGAGGATCGGGTAGAAGGCACCGGCCATCAGCACGACCCAGATACCGACGACACCCCAGAGCATCTGCCGCTGGTACCTCGCTCCCTTGGACCAGAAGTCGACGGCGATGACGCGAAGGCCGTTGAGGGCGTGAAACAGGATGGCGGCCACGAGGCCGTACTCCATCAGGTTCACGACGGGATTCTTGTAGGTGGCAACCACGTTGTCGTACGCCTCGGGCGAGACGCGGACCAGCGAGGTGTCCAGCACATGTACGAACAGGAAGAAGAAGATGAGGACGCCGGTGACTCGATGAGCCACCCAGGACCACATGCCTTCCCGGCCGCGATACAGCGTTCCAGCCGGCACGGAAAAACCCTCCGGAAGCGGATTTGGGGCCTGCCGGCTTCACGGTCGGTCGGGCCCGGCCGGGTACGGTCCACCGGCCCTGGACATCGTACCGACGTGCTGTCGGCAGGTTCGTCCGGGGGGCTCAGGTGTGATCTATCAAGCACGAACGGGCGATCATGCGATACGGAACCCGGATACATCCGGCAAACGGGAGGTGTTCGCGGCCAGCCGGACGAGCCTGCCGCGGGCGATGCGCCGCAGCTCCTCCGCGGTGTTGTCGCGCTCCCGCTCCCGCTCGTTGCCCAGCCGGTCCCGGATCGCGGTCAGCAGCCGGTCGAGCCGCTCCTCGGGCGGCAGACCATCCAGACAGATGACGAAAACGTGACCGAATCGACGCTCGTACGCATCGTGGGCGGCCTGGAGCGCGGTATGGGCGGCCAGTGACCCCAGGCTCTCCGCGGGCGGCAGCTCATGGCCGACGACCGACTCGTCCGCGAGCGCCTCGTCCAGATCGGCCGGGGTGAGGTCATAGCTGGCCTCGTCCCCGGCGGCCAGCAGCGCCTCCAGATCGGGGTACGGGCGGTGGGCGACGATCAGCCGGGCCCAGCGACGGCTGCCGCAACAGGCGAGCAGCGCGGCCTCGGCCGCGTCGGCGGTGGCGGTATTGAGCCGGTCGAGGCGGGAGGCGGCGGCGCGGGACCTGGACCTGGACAGCGTGGACTCCTCGGACACGCATGAGACACGCGGGGAACGGGCGCCGCGCCCGGGAGCAGCGGACACCCGGGTCAGGCGTGGGAGACATGGGCTGGGCGCGTGAGCAGTTCACGTTAACGAGGGGCGGGGATGGGGGGCCCGGGGGGAACGCGATATCACCCGAACGGGGAGGTTTTACTGCATGCGGTGGACGGCATTCGGGGCGCATGGTGTTTTTCGACCCAAAGGCGGCCGAATGCCCGAAGCGGGGAGGGCCTAAGGAGGTACACCGCCATGGGATTGCCGCTCAGAGCCACCAAGGCGTCCTGCGTCCGCGGTCTCATCGCGGGTGCCGTCGCCACCCTCGTCCTGGCGGCCCTCGGCTGCCAGCAGACGGACGGCGGCCAGGGCCGGGCCGGCACCCGCTCCTCGCCGGCGCACTCCGCGCACGCCACGACCGCCACCTCGGCGCGGCCCCCCTCGACCCCCCGCCGCACGGCACGGCGGCCTCCGCCCCGCCCCGCACCATCCCCTCCGTCCGCGAGTTCACCCCGACCACGGGCCCGGGCTGGCGGCCCGGCAGCGGCAGCCGGGTGGTGGCCGACCTCGATGGCCCGCTCGCCGACGAGGCCCGCACCATCGCCGCGGAGCTGGGGCTGCGCACCGCCTCCGGCACCCCCCGCACCGGTGATCTCTCCCTCGCCCTCGAGCGGGGGCAGAGCGGTGGCCGTGAGGCGTACACGCTGACGGTCGGCGGCGGCCGCGCCCGGATCACCGGCCCGGCCGACGCGGGCGTCTTCTACGGCACCCGCACCGTGAAACAGGCCCTGCGCTCCGGCGGCCGCCTCCCCGAAGGCGTGATCCACGACCGGCCCGGCCGCGCCCAGCGCGGCCTCAACCTGGACATCGCGCGCAAGTTCTTCTCGGCCGGGTGGATCGAGGCCCGGATGCGCGAGATGGCCGACCTCAAGCTCAACCAGCTGGCCCTGCACTTCTCGGACGACCAGGGCTTCCGCATCCAGAGCACCAGCCACCCCGAGATCGTCTCGGCCCAGCACCTCACCAAGGCCCAGGTCCGGGAGATCGTCGCGCTCGGGCAGCGGCTGCACATCACCGTCATCCCCGAGATCGACTCGCCGGGCCATCTCGGCGCCGTCATCAGGGCCCATCCGCAGCTCCAGCTCCGCAACGCGGGCGGCACCACGTTCCAGGGGTCGGTGGACATCTCCCATCCGGCCGCGGCCCGCATCGTCGATCAGCTGATGCGCGAGTACGCCCCGCTCTTCCCCGGCCGCTGGTGGCATCTGGGCGCCGATGAGTACCTCGCGCTGACCGTCAAGGACCCCCAGGCGTCGTTCCCGAAGCTGGTGGCCGCCGCGAAGGCGAAGTACGGCCCCAACGCCCGGGTGCAGGACCTGGTCACCGGCTGGCTGAACGACCGGGCCCGGCTCGCCCGGCAGCTGGGCAAGCAGCCCAAGGCGTGGAACGACGGCTTCTTCGCCGGCGGCGTCGTCAAGCCCGACAAGAACATCGAGGTCGAGTACTGGACGGGACGGCTGAAGGAGACGGCCCGGCAGCCGCTGGAGTATCTGAAGGAGGGCCGCAAGGTGGTCAACCTCAACGACTCGTACCTCTATTACGTCCTCGGCGAGCCCGGCGGCTTCACCTACCCGACCGGCGAACGCATTTACGAGAGCTGGTCCCCCGCGGTCCTGCGCAGCTCCACGCCCGTCGCCGACAAGTCCTTGACCGGACCGAACCGGATCCTCGGCGCCCGTTTCGCCATCTGGGGCGACCGGCCCGAGGCCCAGACGCCCGCACAGGTGGCCCAGGGCATCCGGCTGCCGCTCGCGGCGCTGGCCCAGCGGGTGTGGGATCCCGGGAAGCCGCCGCTGAGCTGGTCCGCCTTCACCCGGCTCGCCGAGCGGCTCGGGGTCTGAGCGCGGGAGCCGGGCGGGAGAGCAGAGGGAGAAAAGAAGGACGGTCGGGGCCGCCACCCCCCACAGGAGAGGCCCCGACCGTCGATCAGGGAGAGCCGTCAAAGGCTCGCACCCCTTACAGCGTCGCACGCCTCGATTGCGTCACACCTCCCCTTGCACGAAACCGGGGACTTCACCCCGCGTCCAGGGTCCGTTCCGCTCTGGACTTGACCGGTCGGATGCCCGTAACGTGCAGGTCCGCGCTCTGGGCGCGGTCAGAGGCTTCATTTTCTCGCGTGGCCCGCAGCGGGTCACGTTCCCAGGGGGACTCAAAAGACCATGTATCCGTGTGGGAACTGCCGCGCTGTCGCTGTCGGCCCCGACGGGCGCTGTGCCGCATGCGGGACGTACCAGCAGCAGCTGCAGCAGCCCTCCGCGCCGCCGCAGCAGCCGTCCGTTCCGCCGCAGATGGCGCAGATGCCGCCGACACCCGGCGGCTACCCGGCCGCCCCGCCCATGGGCATGCCGGCCGGCGGGGTCGATCTGCGGCGCGGGCTTTCCACCACGCTCGTCGCGCTGTTCGGCGTGGCGCTGCCGGCGCTCATCTTCCTCTTCGTGGGGCGTTCCGGCCAGTACAGCGTGATCGGGGACATGCTGGACGCGGTCGAGGGCAAGTCCGTCTCGATCACCGAGCAGGACCTCGACGACGCCGATGACCTGTTCACCACCGCACAGGTCATCTACTCGCTGCTCACCGTCGCGATCGCCGTGGTCTGGGTGATCTGGTTCCGGCGGCTGCGGCTGAACGCCGAGGTCTTCGCGCCCGGCCAGCACCGCTTCAGCAGCGGCTGGGCGGCCGGTTCGTGGTTCACCCCCGTCGTCAACTTCTGGTTCCCCAAGCAGATCGCCAACGACATCTGGCGCGCCAGCTCCCCGCAGGGGCCGCACGCGGTCAGCCGCGGTCTGCTCAACGGCTGGTGGGTCACCTGGATCGTCGCGCTGATCACCAACGCCATCGGCGGCATCCGCTACAACCTGCTGCGGGGCAAGGTGGAGGGCGACGGCTACGCCCCCTCCCCCTCCGAGGCCAAGAGCGACATCGAGAGCCTGCACTCCATCCTGGCCTTCGATATGTTCGCGATCGTGATCTTCATGGCCGCGGCGGTCCTCGCGCTGCTGCTGGTCCGGCAGATCACCGCGATGCAGGAGCAGCGCGCCTCGCTGCCCCCGCAGATGGGCGGCCCGGCGCCGTACGGCATGCCGGCGCCGAACCCGTACGGCGCCCCGGCCCCCGGGCCCGGCTCGTACGGTGCCCCCCAGATGCCACCGACCCCGCCACCCGGCCAGCCCGGTCAGCAGTACCCGCCCTACGGGCAGGGCTAGCCCGCGGCTACGCCGGAATCGACTGGACCACGGATTCTCCGAGTGGGGCAGGAAGAGAGCGTGCAGGCGGACGACGCGGAACTGACCGCCGCGGTACTCGCGGCGCAGGAAGGGGACGAGACCGCCTTCCGGACCGTCTACCGGTCCGTGCACCCTCGCCTCCTCGGCTATGTGCGCACGCTGGTCGGTGACGGAGACGCGGAGGACATCACCTCCGAAGCATGGCTGCAGATCGCCCGCGACCTGCAACGCTTCAGCGGAGACGCCGACCGTTTCCGGGGCTGGGCGGCCCGAATAGCCCGCAATCGCGCACTGGATCACATACGGATGCGCGGCCGTCGCCCGGCCATCGGCGGCGATGAGTCGGAGCTGGAGTTCCGCGCCTCCGACGCGGACACCGCCGGTGAGGCGATGGAGGCCCTCGGCACCGGCCGGGCGCTCGGGCTGATCGCCCAGCTGCCCCAGGACCAGGCCGAGGCGGTGGTGCTCCGGGTGGTCCTCGGCCTCGACGCCAAGAGCGCGGCCGCGGTGCTGGGCAAGCGGCCGGGGGCGGTGCGCACGGCCGCCCACCGGGGTCTGCGGCGGCTCGCGGACTTGATCGGCCCGGCGGCGGGGGACGATCCGGCGGTGCTCGAGGGGATCCCGGGGCAACGTGAGTCACACGGCGGCGGAGCAACCAAGCCGGGTGTGGCGAAGTCTGCTGGTGTGACGGATTCACGCGCGCCAACGCAGAAGGACATGTGATGGCCGAAGACCACCGCTACAGTTGGCTGGATGACAGTGCCGTGGAGCGGTTGCTTCGCGGCGAACCGGTCGAGGGGCAGCCCGGGGCCCCCGACGGCCGGGGCGACGAGTCATATGCCGAAGCGGAGCGGTTGGCGGCCGTGCTCAGCGCCGTCGCCGGAGCGGGCCGCCCGGCGGCCCCCTCCGACGCGTCCGCGCTTCCGGGCGAGGAAGCGGCCATGGCCGCCTTCCGGGCGGCCCGGGTCGCCGTCGAGGCCGAAGCGGAAGCCGTCGCCGAGCCGGGGGTGGCCCGGCGGTCGCAGCGGATCCGGAAGTTCAGAGAGAGACAGCCGCGGCTGCGCCGCCCCCTGCGGGCGAGCATGATCGCGATGGTGGCCGGTTGTGCGCTGAGCGGTTTCGCGGTCGCGGCCGCGGCGGGCGTGCTGCCCACCCCGTTCGGGCTGAGCCACCACACTCCGGGCCCCTCGGTGAGCATGTCGGGCGCCGGGCCCGGCGGGGAATCCGCCCACCCGGAGATCTCCGAGGACGGCGGAACGACGGCACCCGGCCCCAGTGGCTCGAGCGACAACGATGCCAGCGATGTGGGGTCGAACGGCGCCCAGGGCGGAACCGTCCCCTCCGATCCGGAGGATGACGACAAGGGCAAGGAGGGGACGCCTCCTCGAAGGGGGAGCACGGCACCCCGGGATGGGCCCTCCGTACCTGCCCCCGTTACCTGGTCGGGGAGCTGGGGGGCGCGGACCTCGACAAGAAGTCGCTGAAGAAGCTGGCGAAGGCGGCCGGCAGCGAGTCCGCCATCCACGGCTACTGCACCCAGATCCTCGCCGACGACAGCACGGACACCCCGCGCAGCGACGACGGCGGCGGGAGCACGGACAACGGCGGCGGCGACAACGGCACCGACAGCGGTTCGGACAACGGCGGCGGCAACGGTGGGTCCGATGGCTCCGGCTCCGGTGACGGCGGCGATTCGGACAGCGGTGGCGGCTCCGGTGGCGATTCGGGAAAAGGTGGCGGGGACGACGCCACAGTCCCCCAGCCCCCTCCTCCGCCTCCGCCTCCGCCGAGCGACACCACCGGCACGCCGAGCGCCACCACGACACCGACGCCCGCAGGTGACTCCGCGGCGCCAACGGACCCGGTGACGGCTACGGGAACGGGTGCCGACTGAGACTCCGGCACCCAGGTGTGACGTTTTTTTCAGCGGTGACGCTGAAAGAAATGGGCCGACTGGTCATCGGCCGCGCGGGAGCCGAGGTTCCCCCCGTACCGACGGCACCGCGCATTCGGCGCGGGCAGAGCACGTTCCCCGGCTCTGCCCGCGCCGCTCGCCCTTTGCGCTCTCAACCGGCGCCGCTCGCACGGACCGGGTCCTCGCCGTCGGGGTTGCTCAATTGACGGTTGCGGCCTTACTTGTAGACGACGACCTTGTCACCCGCCTTGACCTTGGCGAAGAGCGCAGCGATCTTCTTCTTGTCGCGGACGTTGACGCAGCCGTGCGAGGCGCCGCTGTAGCCGCGGGCGGCGAAGTCCGACGAATAGTGCACCGCCTGACCGCCGCTGAAGAACATCGCGTACGGCATCGGGGTGTGGTAGATCGTCGACACATGGTCGCGGCTCTTGAAGTTGACCTGGAACAGCCCCTCCCGGGTCGGGGTGTACTCCGAGCCGAAGCGCACATCCATCGCCGACACCACCCGCCCGTTGACCATCCAGGCCAGGGTGCGGCTGCTTTTGCTGATGCACAGCACCCGGCCGGTCAGGCACCGCGGATCCGGTTTGGCCAGCGGAAGAGTGGTCGGCGGATACAGCTGGTCGTGCGTGGGCGTCTTGGTCGCCGAGCGCAGTGAGGCCCAGGTGCGCGGGCTCACCGAGCCGGTGACCGAGAGGCCGTGACCCCGCTGGTACGCGCTGACCGACGCCTGCGTGATCGTGCCGTAGTAGCCCGTCGGGTTCCGGTTGAAGAGGCCGAGTGCGTGCAGCCGAGCCTGGAGCTCGCGCACCCGGTCCCCGCTGGTGCCGACGGCGATCACGGGCGGGGCCACCCTCGGCGCGGTGCGCCGCGGTGTGACGGGCTTCGTGGTGCGCGGCGGGGGCGCCACGACCCGCTTGGGCTTGGGCTTGGCCTTGTGCGTGAACGTGCGATGCGGCCGGGGCGTCTCCCGCGCGGGTGCGCTCGTACTGGCCCTGGCCTGCGGTCTCTCCTGCCCCCGGCCGTCCACGGTCGCTTCCCCCGCCCGGCACCCCGCGACCAGTGCGGCCGCCGTGGCCGTGGCCAGCGCCGTGCCGACCACCGCTGTCCGGTGCATCTGAACCCCCCACTCCCTGATCTTTTTGCTCTGAATGCTTCCCGAAGCTGCCAGGAGGCGAACATCGACGCATGCTGTGAGCAAGGCCCCGTACCGGGAGAACGCCCGGTATCAGCCACCAGGAGGCGTGGACCCATGGCGCGCGAGTCGGAGTCGGGATTCCCCGTCGAGCCGGTGTACGGGCCCGGCGCGCTCAGCGGCTGGGATCCGGCCGGGCGGCTGGGCGAGCCGGGGGAGTACCCCTTCACCCGGGGGGTCTATCCGACGATGTACACCGGCCGCCCCTGGACGATGCGGCAGTACGCGGGGTTCGGCACCGCGGCCGAGTCCAACGCCCGCTACCGGCAGTTGATCGAGCACGGCACCACCGGACTGTCGGTGGCCTTCGACCTGCCGACCCAGATGGGCTACGACTCCGACGCGCCCCTCGCACACGGCGAGGTCGGCAAGGTGGGCGTGGCCATCGACTCGATCGAGGACATGCGGGTGCTGATGGGGGGCATTCCGCTGGACCGGGTCTCGACCTCCATGACCATCAACGCGCCCGCGGCCCTGCTGCTGCTCCTCTACCAACTCGTGGCCGAGGAGCAGGGCGTGGCCGGGAGCCGGCTGACCGGCACCATCCAGAACGACATCCTCAAGGAGTACATCGCCCGCGGCACCTATATCTTTCCGCCCGGCCCCTCGCTGCGGCTGGTCGCGGACATCTTCAAGTACTGCAAGGCCGAGCTGCCGAAGTGGAACACCATCTCGATCTCCGGCTACCACATGGCGGAGGCCGGGGCCTCGCCCGCGCAGGAGATCGCCTTCACCCTGGCCGACGGCATCGAGTACGTCCGTACGGCCGTCGCGGCGGGGATGGACATCGACGACTTCGCACCCCGGCTCTCCTTCTTCTTCGTCTCCCGCACCACGCTGCTGGAGGAGGTCGCCAAGTTCCGCGCCGCGCGCCGGATCTGGGCGCGGGTGATGCGGGAGGAGTTCGGCGCCCGCGATCCGAAGTCCCAGATGCTGCGCTTCCACACCCAGACGGCGGGCGTCCAACTCACCGCCCAGCAGCCCGAGGTGAACCTCGTACGCGTCGCAGTCCAGGGCCTGGCCGCCGTGCTCGGCGGCACCCAGTCGCTGCACACCAACGCCTTCGACGAGGCCATCGCGCTCCCGACCGGCACCTCCGCCCGGCTGGCGCTGCGCACCCAGCAGGTGCTGGCGTACGAGACCGATGTGACGGCGACCGTGGACCCCTTCGCGGGCTCCTACGCCGTCGAGGCGCTGACCGACGCCGTCGAGGCGGCGGCCGTCGATCTGATGCGGCGGGTCGAGGACCTGGGCGGTGCGGTGGCCGCCATCGAGCGGAACTTCCAGAAGGAGGAGATCGAGCGCAGCGCCTACCGGATCGCCCAGGAGACGGACGCGGCGACACGGGTGGTGGTCGGCGTCAACCGCTTCCAGCTGGAGGAGGAGGCACCGTACGAGCCGCTGCGGGTGGACCCGGAGATCGAGGCCCGGCAGCGCGACCGGCTCGCCCGGCTGCGCGCCGAACGTGACCGGTCGGCGGTGGGCGCGGCGCTCTCCTCCCTGCGGAAGGCCGCCGAGAGCGAGCCGGGCACGGCCAATGTGTTGTACCCGATGAAGGACGCGCTCGCGGCGCGGGCCACGCTTGGTGAGGTGTGCGATGCGTTGCGGGAGGTGTGGGGGACGTACAAGCCGGTGGACGCGTTCTGAGGGGCCGGCGGGGCCGCGGCCGGGGTCGGGGTCGGGGTCGGGGCCGGTCCGGGGCGGGCCCGGGGCCGGTCCGGGGCCGTTGTCAGGGGGTTGGGTGACACTGGAGCCATGTCGTCGTCACCCCGCCGCGCCTGCCCGGTCTGCACCCGTGAGATCGCGGTCGTCGGTGGGCGCTTCGCCCGCCATGACCCGCCGGGGCGGCGCTCCGCCCTTGAGCTGATCTCCTGCCCCGGTTCGCGGCGGATCGCGCCGCTGCTGACCACCCCGCCGAAGCTCTTCGGGGAGGACGAGCCGCCGACGCCGGGGCAGCAGTCGCTGTTCTAGCCCGCGGCGGGTCTGCCCCTTCCCGCGGCGTCGATATGCGGCTCCGCCGCGTGGTGGGGCTCCGCCCCGGGGTCTGGGGGCGAGGCCCATGGGGGCGGGGACGGGCGGGCAGGCTGTTTCCCCCTACCCGCCCCTTCCCGAAATGAGGCTCCGGGCCAGGCTGGTCCAGTGCTCAGGCGCCGTCGTCGTGGCGTGCCGGCGCGCTGGGGTGTTCGGGGCTCCGTCCCGGCCGCCGGGGTCCGGGGGCGGAGCCTCTGGTTTCGGGAAGGGGCGGGTAGGGGAAAGACTCGCCGCCCAGTGGCCCCGCTACGCCGCCGCGCCCACCAGCCGGGAGGCGAGCGTCACCCCCGGGCCGGTGTCCGTCAGGGCCTCCATCAGCTGGTCGCCGGCTGCCTTCAGCGCCGTATCGTCCATCGGCCCCAGCGCGTCCAGCACGAACATCGCCCGGGTAGTGGCATGGGTGAGCCGGGTGCGGGTGCACTGGCGCCAGTTCCAGCGGCGGCAGGTGACGCCCGCCTCGTCGCGCCAGACCACCTCGCCGGGCGACGGGTGCTCCACCACGGGCTCGCCCCCGGCCGTCGTCTCGAAGGTCTCGTCGCCCTCGGCACGCACCAGCCGGGCCGCGCCCACGTAGTGGTCGAGGTCCTCGCCGCCGAGGGGGATCACATGCGCGACCGAGATCGCGTTGTAGATGTCGGTCAGCCGGTCCACCCTGGGCAGCCCGGCGGGCGCGCGCCGCAGCAGGGCCTCCGCGCTGGGCCGGGTGCGCTGGGGCTTCGCCGCGAAGGCGCGGAACGCCTCGCGCCAGGCGGCCAGATGCGGATGCTCCTCCACTGGCCCGTCCCCGAACCGCTCCCGCGCCGTCTGCTCCGCGTCGGCCAGCAGCCGCTCGCTCAGCTCGTCGCTCGGCCCGGGACGCAGCCCCTCGGCGGTGATGAGCAGCGCCCGGTAGTCGGGGCGCAGGGCGTGCACGGCGGGGTCGATGGCGGCGGAGTCCAGCCAGCCTGCGGCGTCGTTCGTCATGCGGTCCACTATGGCATACGGTGCGGTGCAGTGTGATGTACGGGCGCGGCGGTCACCCTGTATGGGCGCCGCGCTCACCCTGTACGGGCGCCGCGGTCACCCTGTACGGGCGCTGGGGCCAACCCCCCCTGGAGACGGTGGGCGGCCTGATGGTGGCGTACGGCCGGGAAGCGGCACGCTCTTCGGCATGACCACACGTACTTCCGACTCCGGCCCCCGCCGCCCTCGCCGCCCTCGGCGTGGGTTCGGCCCAGCCGAAGGCGGTCGCCGCCCCGGCCGCGCGGCGGGTGCGGCTGACGCTGCCCGCGCCCACCGGGCCGTACCGCGTGGGCACCGTCTCCCACCGCCTCGTCGATGAGGACCGGCCCGATCCCTGGGTCGCCTCCCGGCCGTCGCGCGAACTGATGGTCAGCGTCCGCTATCCGGCCCGGGACGTCGAGCGGTATCCGCGCGCCGCCCAGCTGCTGCCGGGCGAGGCGGCCGGTTTCGACCGGCTGAACAACTTCGGGGGCGTGCCGCAGGGCCGCGTCGACTGGGCGGCGACGCGCACCTTCGCGCACCAGGGTGCCCCGCCCGCGCGGGCGCGCCGCGGCGCCGCGCGCCCGGTGCTGCTCTACTCGCCCGGCGTCGGCGACCCCCGCTCGCTGGGCACCACGCTCAACGATGAGCTGGCCTCGCGTGGCTATGTCGTGATCTGCGTCGACCACACCTACGACGGGTCGGCGGTCGAGTTCCCGGATGGCCGGGTCGAGACCAGCAGGCTGCCGGAGGAATACGAACGCGCCAAGCGCGAGGGCACGGTCGTCGAACTGCTGCGGAAGACCTGTGCCGTGCGGGTGGCGGATCTTCGCTTCGTCCTCGACCGGCTGGATGCGCTCGCCCCGATGCCGCTCGACCGGTCCGCCATCGGTGCGTTCGGGCAGTCGGCGGGCGGTTTCGCGGCCCTTCAGGCGATGCAGGACGACCGGAGGATCGCGGCGGCCGTCAATCTGGACGGGGTGCTGGCCTATGTCGAGGGGGACCAGGACCCCGGCCCTCTCTCCACGGTCGCCGCGGACGGGCTGGACCGTCCCGTGCTGACCATGGGCAAGGACGGAAACGACCACCACACCGTGCCGTCGTGGGGCGCGCTGTGGGAGCACAGCTCGGGCCCGCGCCTCGATCTGACGCTGCTCGGTTCGGGCCATGCGACCTACACTGACGCCACGTCGATGCTGCCGCGGATCGCCGCGCGGCTCGGCCTGCCGGAGAAGGTGGTGACCGACGCGATCGGCACGGTCGACCCGGAGCGGGCGGTGGCCGTACAGCGCGCGTATGTCCCGGCGTTCTTCGACCGTGAGCTGCGCCACCGCGATGACGCGGGGCTGCTGGACGGGCCGTCGGCCCGCTACCCGGAGGTGCGATTCACCGACTAGGCCCCGGTCGTGGCGCAGGCCGCGCGCCCCTAAAACAGTCCGAGCTGGGTGGTGAGCAAGGCGAGGACGACGACGAGCGACCAGCCGAGCAGATGCTCCAACAGGTGATCCTCGCCGTCGGAGGGGCCTCCGGTGCGGGAGTGGAGGCCGATACGGCGCGCCGCGATGTCGGTCATGCGGGTGTCCTCTGTGCTCAGCGATGATCGTGATGAAAGTGATGAAACGGGTCATCACCGTTGCCCAGGGTGCGCGGAGCAGCCGCCAGGGGTAAAGGGGAAGTGGCCGAACTCACCCGAGGAGGACCACGGTGACCAGCGTCATTCCCAAGGGTCTGGGCGAGCAGCTCCGTGCCCTGGCCGGAGGCGAGGTGACCTCCCATGCGCTGGTCGAGCAGGCGCTCGAGCGCATCGCCGAGACCCAGCCCACCCTGAACGCCTTCCGCCGCATCCGCGCCGAGGCCGCCCTGCGCGAGGCCGCCGAGGCCGACCGGCGGCTGGCGGCGGGGGAGCGGCTGCCGCTGCTCGGGGTGCCGCTCGCGGTCAAGGACGATACGGATGTGGCGGGCGAGCCCACCGCCTTCGGCTGCTGCGGCGACTTCCCGGCCAAGGTCGAGGACGGCGAGGCGGTGCGGCGGCTGCGGGCGGCCGGGGCCGTGATCGTCGGCAAGACCAACACCCCCGAGCTGGGCCAGTGGCCGTTCACCGAGGGCCCCGCCTTCGGCGACACCCGCAACCCCTGGAACCCGGAGTACACCCCCGGCGGATCGTCCGGCGGCGCCGCGGCCGCCGTCGCCGCCGGTCTGGTCCCCGCCGCGCTCGGCTCCGACGGCGCGGGCTCGGTCCGCATCCCCGCCGCCTGGACGCACCTGATCGGCATCAAGCCCCAGCGCGGCCGGATCTCCACCTGGCCGGACGCCGAGTCGTTCAACGGCATCACCTGCCACGGCCCGCTCGCCCGTACGGTCGCCGACGCGGCGCTGCTGCTGGATGCCGTCAGCGGCAACTGCGAGGGGGATCTGCACTGCCCGGAGCCGGTGGATGTGCTGTCCGCGGTGGGCCGCGACCCGGGGCGGCTGCGGATCGCCCTCTCCTTCAAGACGGCCTTCACCGGCACCCCCAAGAGGCTGGACCCGCTGGTGCGGGCCTCGGTCGTCCGGCTCGCCGAGCGGCTGGCGGCCCTCGGCCATGAGGTCGTGGAGGCCGAGCCGCGCTACGGGCTCGTGGGCTTCTCGTTTCTGCCGCGCGCCACGGCCGGGCTCTTCGAATGGTCCGGCCGCGTCCCCGATCCACTGCAGCTCGACATCCGCACCCGCCACGCCGCCCGCAACGGCCGGCTGCTGGGCGGCGCCGCGCTGCGGTGGGCGCGGTCGTACGAGGAGCCGCTGCGGCGCCAGGTCGGCGCGATCTTCCAGCGCTTCGACGTCGTCCTCTCCCCGACGACGGCCACGCCCCCGCTACGGATCGGCGCCATGGCCGCGCTGTCGGGGTGGCAGACCGACCGGGCCATGATCGCGGCATGTCCGTACGCCTGGCCGTGGAATGTGCTGGGGTGGCCCGCGATGAACGTCCCCGCCGGGTTCGCCGACCCCGAGCGCACGCTGCCGCTGGGCGCCCAGCTCCTCGGCCCGGCCAACAGTGAGCCCGTGCTGATCTCGCTGGCGGCCCAGATGGAGGCCGACCAGCGGTGGTACGAGCACCGGCCCCAGGTGTCCCGCCCCGGCCCGCAGTGAGCCTTCTCTCACACTTTTCAGACATACCCGCTTGAGAGAGAAGACCAGGCCATGGCTACCTCCGGTAATGAGGAGGGCGCCATCTCGAGTGGTCACAAGCGTGCGAACGCGTCGCTACACTTCCGCCACATGGTGAAGAGGGTGACCGAAAAGCGTCGGAGAAGAAAACAGAAGAGTCAGATATTCGTCAATGCCTCCGGCGGCCGGAGGCAGCTTCTGGCGCTCGCGGCGCTGGCTGTCGGCTGTGCCTGCGTCGGTTATCTGCTGCTGCTCGTGGCGGCCCTGTCCGGTGTGCTGTGGCAGGACGACCAGGAGCCGCCCAGGACCGCCGAGCGGTCCACCACCGGCAGCGCTCCGACCGTGGAGCCCTGGCCCGGTTCGTACACCTACGGGACCGCGGTGACCGACCCCCTTGCCGCCGACTCACCGTCCGGGGCGGCCACTGGTGAGCAGGCACGCACACCGCCCCGAGCCGCGCGGCCACTGGCTGCTGCTGATCGTCGTCGTCTCCGCGGTCGCCGCCGCACTGGTCTTCGAAGGCTGGACCACCAACGAGGTCGCCTCCCAGCCGACGCGCCGCCCCTGTACGAGTCCCATCCCGAAGGCCGCCGACACCGGGAAGCCGGTGGTGCGCATCGCCGGCGGCAGGGTGCAGACGGCCGGGATGCCGGCCCGCACCGTCGCCCTCACCTTCGACGGGGCCCCGACCCCGTCTGGACCCCACGCCTGCTGGGCCTGCTGCGCGCGCACCACGCGCACGCCACCTTCTTCCTCTCCGGCGTCGAGGCGGCCCGCCACCCCGAGCTGGTGCGACGGATCCGCGACGCGGGCCATGAGATCGGCTCGCTCACCTACACCGGCTCAGACCTGGGTTCGGCGTCCGCCGTGCGCACCCGGCTGGAGCTGTCCCTGACCCAGACGGCGCTGGCGGGCAGTGCGGGGACCACCACCAAACTGCTGCGGCTGCCGCTCACCACCCAGGCCGACACGATGTGCGGCGGCGAGTGGACGGCCGCCCGGCGCGCCGCCGAGCAGGGGTATCTGCTGGTCGCGGCCGACCGGCCGGACCGGAAGCCGGAGCGGGGCGTCATCCAGCAGTACAGCCAGACGGACAGCGCCTACAGCGAGATCAAGAAGCTCTTCCGGAACCGGAAGATCGAGAAGTACATGACGGTGTCCGAGGGGCTCGGCCAGGCACCGGTCAACACCCCCGCCTCCACCGTCGGCCAGGTGCAGGGCAAGGCGCTGCTCCAGGTCCAGTCCATCGGGCACGCCTTCGTCCAGGCGATGACCTGGGTGCTCGGCGTCGCGGGCGCGCTGGCCCTGCTGCGGCTGCTGCTGCTCGTCTTCTTCGCGCGGTCCCATGTCCGGCGCCTGCATCGCTTCCGGCCCGGCTCGCCCTGGTTGCGCGAAATCAGTGAGCCGGTGACGGTGCTCATCCCCGCCTACAACGAGGAGGCGGGCATCGAGTCCACCGTGCGGTCACTGCTCGCCTCCACCCACCCGCAGCTCCAGATCATCGTGATCGACGACGGCTCGACCGACCAGACCGCGGACCTCGCCACCTGGATCGACGACCCCCGCGTCTCGGTGATCCGCCAGCCCAACGCGGGCAAGGCGGCCGCTCTCAACACCGGCCTGGTGCACGCCCAGTACGACATCGTGGTGATGGTCGACGCCGACACCGTCTTCGAACCGGAGGCCATCCATCAGCTCATCCAGCCGCTCGCCCACCCGGCCATCGGCGCGGTGAGCGGCAACACCAAGGTGGGCAATCGCCGTCGGATGCTGGGCCGGTGGCAGCACCTGGAGTACGTCTTCGGCTTCAACCTCGACCGCAGGATGTACGAGATGCTGGAGTGCATGCCGACCGTGCCCGGCGCCATCGGCGCCTTCCGGCGGGACGCGGTGATGGGCGTCGGCGGGGTCAGCGAGGACACCCTCGCCGAGGACACCGACCTCACGATGGCGCTGTGGCGGGCCGGTTGGCGGGTGGTCTACCAGGAGTCCGCCGTCGCCTGGACCGAGGTGCCCACCTCGCTGCGCCAGCTGTGGCGGCAGCGGTACCGCTGGTGCTACGGCACGCTTCAGGCCATGTGGAAGCACCGCCGCGCCCTCCGCGAGGTCGGCCCGGCCGGGCGCTTCGCCCGCCGAGCGCTGCCCTACCTCCTCCTCTTCCAGGTGGTGCTGCCGCTGCTCGCCCCCATCGTGGACGTCTTCGCCCTGTACGGCGTGCTGTTCGCCGATCCCGTGGAGTCGATCGGGGTGTGGCTCGCCTTCCTCGTGGTGCAGCTGTTCGGCGCCGGATACGCGCTGCGGCTGGACAAGGAACGGCTGCGGGCGCTGTGGGCGATGCCCTTCCAACTCGTCGTCTACCGGCAACTGATGTACCTCGTGATCATCCAGTCCGTGGTCAGTGCCCTGTTTGGCACCCGGCTGCGCTGGCACCGCATGCAGCGGTCCGGCTCCGCCGGGGAACAGCGGATCGTCGGACCGGCCGGACACCAGAGTCTGTCCAAGTGAGCGGGGGTTGGAGAAGCATGTCGAACCCATGGCCAGGCGAGGGCTCGTGGCCCGCCCAGGGCTCATGGCCGGGCGAGGCCCCATGGCCGGGCGAGGCTCCATGGCCGGGCGGCGCCCCGCAGTCTTTGACGCCGCACCACCAGCCTTTGACGCCGCGCCACCGGATACCGCCGGACCCGTACCGGCCGCGTGACGAGGGCGACGGCGCCGAGGCGCCCACCCCCGGTCGCCGGTGGCCCCGGCGGCTGCGGCGCACGGTGGTCGTCCTGCTCGCGGTGGTCCTGGTCGGGGCCGTCTCCACGTACGGCTGGGCCTGGTCCCAGCTGAACAACGACGTCGACCTGGCCAAGGTCGAGCACCGCCCCGCGCCGGGCAAGGGGACCAACTACCTCATCGTGGGCTCCGACAGCCGTGACGGCCTCTCCCAGGACGACAAGAAGAACCTGCACACCGGCTCGGCCGAGGGCCGCCGCACCGACTCGATGATGGTGCTGCACACCGGAGCCCACGGCGCCACGATGGTGAGCCTGCCGCGTGACTCCTGGGTGACCCTCCCGCCGTTCACCTACCCCATGACCGGTAAGCGTCCCGGGCCATCGAAGAACAAGCTCAACGCCGCGTTCTCGCTGGGCGGTCCCGAGCTGCTGGTGCGGACGATCGAGTACAACACCGGGCTGCGGATCGACCACTACGCGGAGATCGGCTTCGCGGGCTTCGTCAACGTCGTCAACTCGGTGGGCGGCGTGCGGATGTGCCTCGACAAGCCCATCAAGGACAAGAAGTCGGGCGCCGATCTGAAGGCGGGCTGTCAGATGCTGGACGGCCGCCAGGCCCTGGCCTTCGTCCGCCAACGCCACCAGGAGGCCAACGGTGACCTCGGCCGCAGCCAGAACCAGCAGAAGTTCCTCGCGGCGCTGGCGAAGCGGGCCGCGCAGCCGGACCAGGTCTTCGTTCCCTGGAAGTCCCTGCCGACCGTCGGTGCGGGCCTCGACACGCTCATCGTGGACAAGGGGTCCGATCTACGGACGCTGATGTCGTTGTTCCAGGCGATGAAGCGGGTCTCGGGCGGCGACGGCAACCGGCTGACCGTCCCTGTGGCCAACCGCAGTTTGGTGACGTCCAAGGGCGACGCGCTGAAGTGGGACGAGAAGCGGGCGAAGAAGCTCTTCGAACGGCTGCGGAACGATCAGCCGGTGGGCCGCCGCGGGTAGGGGGCGCGGGGGTCTTTCCCCTCCCCGCCCCTTCCCGGCACCTGACGATATGCGGCTCCGCCGCGTGCGGGGCTCCGCCCCAGACCCCGAACGGGGCTCCGCCCCGGGCCCGGGTGGGGCTCTGCCCCGGGCTCCGGGCCCCGGGTGGGGTTCTGCCTCAGGCTCCGGGCCCCGGGTGGGGTTTTGCCTCAGGCTCTGGGCCGGGCTCCGCCTCAGACCTCGGGGTCCAGGGGCGAAGCCCCTGCCACGCGGCGGAGCCGCATATCGATACCGCGGGAAGGGGCGGGGAGGAGAGCAGCCCGCCGTAGGCGTCACGGCCCGTCGGGGCCCCTAGTTGTTGCTGGCGTAGTGGACGAACGCGGTCCAGGAGGCTGGGGTGACGGCGAGTTGGGGGCCGTTGGGGTTCTTGGAGTCGCGGATGTGGATGGTGTCGCGGGTGGGGGCGACTTCTACGCAGGCAGGGCCGTCATCGGTGCTGTAGCTGCTCTTCGTCCATGCCACCTCAACGCACTCAGGGCCGTCGTTGCTGCTGTAGCTGCTCTTGGTCCACTCGTTGGGCTTGAGGGTCATGTCTCTCCCCGCAGTTTCTCGATGAAGGCCAGAGACTCACGCGGTGTGAGGGCCTGCGCCCGGATGATCCCATACCGAATGTCAAGGATCTGGACCTCTTTGGGGTCGGAGATCAGTCGGTTGAACAACTGGGCCTCCCAGTGACCTACCGTCGTGCCGTCGTTGAGCTTCAGCAGCTGGAGCTGCCCGCCCATTCCGGCATGGTCCTCGCGGTTTGTCGGCATCACCTGGATCTCGACGTGCCTCAACTGACCTAGTTCCAATAGATGTTCGAGCTGGCGGCGCAGGACCATTTTGCCCCCGAGTGGGCGCCGCAGCGTCACTTCTTCCTGGACGAATGTCAGCGTGGCCGCTGGACGTCGCTCGAAGATCTCCTGCCGGGCCATTCGCGCCGCCACGTGCTGCTCGACCTCGTCCTCCGAGTACGAGGGCCGTCGCATGTCGTACAACGCGCAGGCGTACTCGGGTGTCTGAAGTAACCCGTGCACGTTGTGGTTGCCGTACGCCCCCAACTCGACGGCCTCGGCTTCCAACTTCGCCAAGTCCCGAACCTTCTTCGGGTAGCGGGCCTCCGCAACGTCCTTCTTCAGCGCAGCGATCTTGCCGCCCGCCTCCAATACCCGGTCCGCGTTCTCCAAGAACTCCGGGCTGGGGATGCGCCGGGCCCGTTCGACGGCCGAAACCTGCTCCTCGCCGTAACCGATCGCCGTCCCCAACTCGGCCTGTTTCAGCCCGGCCGCTTCGCGCCACAACTTGATCTGACGGCCGACCGTCCTCAGGACCGCGCCGCTCTCCTCATCCTCCATACGGGACCACCTCCCACCCGGCGCCGCCGGACAGGCCCGGACCAGGGCCGGACAGTCACTGCCCGTATCGGCGTCGCTACTTTTCAGCCTATTCGTGCGTGGCCACTCTGAGTGACGTGAGCCAACAAATCACTCGAACCGACACTTCCGTTTCGCCCTTCACCGTCCTGCTCTCGGCCACCCGCAAGGGCGCCCGCCTGGCACGACTCCTCGGGACGGAACGCATCCGCTCGTGGGGCCTGTCGCATGAGACGGCGGCGTTGATCATCGCCGAGCTGGCTGCCAACGCCGCGCTGCACGGACGCGTCCCGGGGCGGAACTTCCGGCTGACACTCAGCGTCACCGGGAACACCCTCCGTATCGAGGTGCGGGACCCCCGGGTCGAACGACTGCCGACCGTGCGCCCGACCCCCGAGCCCGAAGCGCCGCGCGAGTGCGGGCACGGGCTGCTGCTGGTCGAGGAGCTGGCCGACCGCTGGGGCGTCGTACCCGAGCTGATCGGCAAGACGGTATGGGCCGAGCTCGACGGCACACCGTGTACGGGGCTCACCGGAACGAAGCGAGATTCTCGGTGGCCCACTGGCGGAACGTACGGCCGGGGCGGCCGGTGATCCGCTCGGCGGAGCGTGACGCCTCGATCCGCCGGTCGGACATCTGGGCCCAATAGTCCAGCACCGCCGCGGCGAGCGGCGCGGGAACGTGGGTGCTCAGGTGGGCGGCCGCCTGATCCGGAGCTGGTGTGCGCAGCTCGATCTCACGGTTCATCAGGTCCCCCAGGATCCGCGCCTGGTCGCGGAAGCTGAGCACCTCCGGGCCGCCCAGGCTGATCGTCCATCCCCGACAACCGAACCCCGAGTGCGGCCGCCCGGGCATTCGAGCAGTTTGTCGATCGGCATCTGAGGTGACGCGGCGGCCCGCCAGGTAAGGCTCTGGGCCCCCGAGGCAGCAGGACCGCGTCGCATCGCATCGCATGCGATGTGTATGCGGTATCGGCTACCTTTGTATGAAGCCCATCTCTTGGAGGTTCCGATGTCCGCCACTCAGATCGACATCGACGACGACGCTCTCGCGGAAGCCATGCGGCTGTCCGGCGCCAAGACCAAGAAGGAGATGGTCAACATCGCCCTCCGCGAGTACGCGGAGCGCCGGGCGCGAACCGAGGCGCGCTTGCGTCACCTTGAGCAGGCCCAGCAATGGGACGAGGAAGGCTTCTGGCGGCGCCACGCGGCCGAGAAGGGCGGCTCTGAGCGTACGGAGAAGGGTGCAGCCTGACCGTGATCCGCTACCTCGCCGACTCCACGGCCGTCTGGCGTCTCCAGCGTGACCGCAAGCTCAATGATCTATGGGGCCATGAGCTGGACGAGGGGGCCATCGGCTCGTGCGCTCCGCAGCGCACGGAGTTCCGGCAGTCGGCGCGTGGTCTGGATGAGTACGACGGGATGACGGAGATGTTCGCGGACCTTTTCCCGGACGTCTCCGTCCCGAAGAGCGCCTGGAAGTGGATCGAGACCGGCCAGTACCGCCTGGCCCAACGGGGGCAGCATCAAAGCCTGTCCGCGGTCGACTGGCTGATCTGTGCGACGGCCGCACACCACGGCCTCGTCGTGTTGCACGACGACGCCGACTTCCGCGCGGCCGCGCGTCTCCTCTCGGACCTCGCGGAGCGCAACGTCTTCGCCACTCCCCGCTGAGATCGGAACCCCCTCGGGCGAGGTAGCGGGCGAGGTAGCGGGCGAGCAGGCCCCGGCGCCGTAGGGGACGGTCAGCGGGAGGTGAGGGGGGTCTCGGACTCGACGCGGGTGAGCTTTTCGGGGTTGCGGACGTAGTAGAGGCCGGTGACGCGGGCGCTCTCCACGCGGAAGGCCAGCACGCCGTCGACCACGCCGTCCAGACGCAGGATGAGTCCCGGGTTGCCGTTGACCGTCGTGAGCTCACCGGTGAGGATGCCGCCGGCCTTGTCGATACTGCCGGCCATGTACCGGAGCACCTTGTCGGCGCCGACGACCGGCTGCAGGGCCGCCAGCCTGAGGCCGCCGCCGTCGCTGACGAAAACGACGTCCGGGGCGAGTACGTCGAGCAGGCCCCGCAGGTCCCCGGTCGCCAGCGCGCGCTGGAACGAGCTCAGCGCCGCCCGGGTCTCTTCCGGGGAAACCGGTGTGCGCGGCCGGCGGGCGTCGACGTGCCGGCGGGCGCGGTAGGAGATCTGGCGTGCGGCGGCGGGGGTCTTGTCGATCGCGGCCGCGATGTCGTCGTAGCCGATGTCGAAGACCTCGCGCAGCACGAAGACGGCGCGTTCGGTCGGTGAGAGGGTTTCGAGGATGAACATGAGTGCCAGCGACAGGTTCTCGGACAGTTCGACGTCCTCGGCCACGTCCGGCGCGGTGAGCAGGGGCTCGGGCAGCCAGGAGCCGACGTAGGCCTCCTTGCGCCGTTTGAGGGTGCGTAGCCGGTTGAGTGCTTGCCGGGTCGTGATCCGTACCAGGTAGGCGCGCTGGTCCCGCACCTGCGCCAGGTCGACCCTGACCCACCGCAGCCAGGCCTCTTGGAGGACGTCCTCGGCGTCCGCCGCCGATCCGAGCATCTCGTAGGCGACGGTGAACAGCAGGTCGCGGTGGGCGACGAAGACCTCGGTCGCGGGGTCGGAGACGTGGTCGTCCATGTCGTGCGCTTTCACTCTCTCGTGGTCGGCCCCAGGTGCCGGCTTGTCAGTCCGGCTCGGTCCTTCTCGGGCCGGGCCGGTCGGTCCGGCCCAGGAAGGGAACGTGGCGGTCAGGCCGCGCCTCGCGTGTCGGACGGCGTCGTGCGGTGTTCCGGCCGGGGCGTTTCCAGGCGGTGGGTGTCGTCGCCGTGGGATGCGCGGGAACTGGCCTTGCGGGCCCCGGACACCAACTTGTTGAGGGTGAACCGGCAGGCGATCTCCTTGACTCCGGCACCGGTCCGCCCGCTGATGCGGAGCGCGTTCACCTTGTCGTTCGGGTAGGAGAACTGGGTGACGCCCTCGTTTCGGCCGAGGCTGAGGCACTGCCCGGCGAAGAACATCCGGACGGGAGCGGGTGTCTTCCCCGCGATCCGGCGCAGGACCGTGGTGGCGGCCGCCGGGCCGAGCTGCACGGCGGCCTGACAGCTCATCCGGAACGGCCGGTCCGTCATCACCGCCGCGTCCCCGGCGGCGACGATGCGCACGTCGTCCACACTGGTCAGCGTAGCGTCGGTGACCAGACGGCCTTCGGCGTCGGTGCGCAGCCCGCTGCGGGCGGCCAGGTCCGGGATGCGGAATCCCGCGGTCCAGATGGTCACCGCGCTGGGCAGCTCGCGGCCGTCGTCGAGCCGCACGGCGTCGCTCGTCACTTCCGCCACCTGCGCACGGGGACCTTCGATGACGGTCACACCCAGCTTGGCGAGCCGGCGGGCGACCGGGCGGCGGACCCGGGCATGCAGGCTGGGGCCGAGCACGCCGCCGCAGACCAGGGTGACCTTGCGGCCCACTTCCGCCAGCTCGGCGGCGGTCTCCAGACCGGTCGGGCCGGCCCCGACCACGGTCACCGGAGCCGACGCCGGCGCCGCGGCCAGCGCCGACCGCAGTCGTTCCGCCCCCTCGAGGTCCGACACCCAATGAGCGAACTCCGCCGCTCCGGGCACGCCGGGATCGGCGGCGCCGCTGCCCACCGCGTAGACGAGATAGTCGTAGGAGACCGTGCCACCGCCCGCCAGCGACACCTGGCGCTCGGCGGCGTCGATCCGGGTCGCGGTGTCGACCACCAGCCGGACCTTCCCGCCCAGAACCTCACCGAAGTCCTCGACCGCGTCATCGGAGCCGGTCACAAGCTGGTGCAGGCGGATCCGCGAGACGAAGTGGGGACGCGGATTGACCACGGTCACCGACACGCCATCGCGCCGAGCCAGGCTGTTGGCCGCCGTCACGCCCCCGTACCCGCCGCCGATCACGACCACCTCGACGTTCCCGTTCATGATGTCTCCCTCGCGTTATGGACTCGGCCTTGAGACACCAGCGGCGTATCTGGTGTAACGGCCCACGGGTGAGACGTAGCGCACATCGGGCGCGGCCTGGTCCTACGCCGCGTCGGCTGATCCGCGGCTGAACGGCACGGCCTCGAGGACGCGGGTCATCTGGTTCCGGCGGCGCCCGCCGCGACGAGTCCCAGGAGGTTGTCGTGAATCTCGGTGAACCGGGCCCGCACCGCTTCCGCGGCCTTGGCGACATCGCGCGCGGCGGGGTCGCGAGGCCGTTCGAGCAGCAGGTGGACGGTGTCGGCGAGGGCGGTTTCGGGCTCGTCGATGCTGAGCGAGCCTGCGACATCGGTGTCGTTCATGACGGTGCTGAAGCCGACCAGCACGGCGTGCAGGGCGTACATCTGCCTGGACAGCGGGAGGTCGTCGCGCACGATCCCGTGGTCGCGCAGGATCGTTATGACCGTGTTGCCCATCGCGCCCGTGCTGGCCTCGGCGAAGCGCTCTTGGTCGGCGGGGCGGCGGAGCAACTGCCGCAGGGCGCTGTCGTCGCTCCGGAGCCACCGCAGCCACGGGTTGCCCAGTGTCGTGCGGATGAGCAGCGGAGCGAGACGACGGGGCAGGATGGACCACGGGTCCTGGGCGATCTGGTTGTTGATCGTCTCGATCCAGGCCAGTACTTCGCGCGCGACCAGCCCCACGAACAGGTCTTCTTTGGTCTCCCAGTACAGATAGACCGTGCCCTTGCCCACGCCCGCGGCAGCGGCGATCTCGGCGATGGTCACCTTGCGGACGCCGTGTTCGAGGACCAGTTCGCGGGCGCTGTCGAGGATTCTGGCTGCCTTGACGGAGTCGTGTTCGATCAGCCGGCTCACCGTCGTGGTTCCTCCCGTTCGCTCTTCGGCGTCATGATGTCACGGGGGTTCACGGAGGTGGTGTGTCCGCCGTGCGGCGGGGTCCCGAGGCCGGGTCACGCCAGGGCGATGTCGACCGTCTTCATCCGGGAAGCCTTGCTGTGGTGCTCGGCCTGCGAGAGGAGCGTCCTGCCGAGCGTCGTCCCCACCACGTGGTCGAAGACGGACCGGATCCGGTACTCGGTGCGGTCGGCCGGGACGAAGAGCTTACGCATGAGCATGCCGCTGTCCTGGTGGAACTCGATGAAGGGGCGGAGTTTCGCCTCCCAGGCCCGCAGCGCCCGTGGCACGTCTCCGGGATTCCGCTCCAGCATCGTGCCCAGCATGTCGGCCCCGGCCAGGCCGCTGGAGGCCCCCATCCCGGAGTAGAGGGTCAGGCACCACGCCGAGTCGCCGACGAGCACCACCCTGCCCTGGTGCCACGTGTCGAGCCGCACCTGCTCGGCGGTGTCGAACAGGTGGTCCGGTGCCTGCTCGAACTGATCGAGCAGCCAGCCGAGCGTCGTGCCCGTGGGCTCCGGTCCGAACACCGCCCGCAGCGAGTCGATGGCGGGCCGGGTGAACTCGCCGTCCACATCGTTGGTCCGGTAGTTGAACAGCGCCGTCGGTGGCCGGTCGGCGAAGGCGAACACCCATGCCGACCGGCCCAGCTCGGACATGATGATGCCGTCCGTACCCCGGAAACCGGGGACCGGGCCGGGCAGGCCGCACGCCGCGAGCATGTAGCCGAGACGGTGAATACGGCCTTCGTCGGACCCGAACGCCAGCCGGCGCACGGCCGAGCGCAGGCCGTCGGCCCCGACCACGAGGTCGAACCGTTCGGTGGCCACCGTCCCGGCGGCCCGGTCCTCGATGTCAACCTGCACGCTGTCCGCGTCTTGGCGCAGCGCGACCGGAATGGACGCGTACCGGATCTCCACGCTCTCGGGCAGGGCGTCGAACGCTGCCTGCTCGACGTCGCCGCGCACGACCGGTCGTGACTGGCCGGGTACGGCCTCGGCGAAGCCCATGCCGCGCCGTCGCCGGCCCGCGCGATCGACGTTGTAGTAGGCGATGTCCGCCGAGAAGCGGTCCGGCACCTCGATGCCCAGGCGCTCCGCCGCGGTGATCCCGGTGCCGAAGAGCGTGAGGAAGTACCCGCCGCGGCGGCGTTCGGCTGCTTTCTCCAGGACGACAACGTCCCAGCCTGCCTTGTGCAGCCGCAGCGCCGAGGCGGTTCCGCTGACGCCGAGTCCGACTACGAGAGCCCGCTGTCGCGGGGTGATGTTCGTCTTCATGGCCCCCACAGTAGACTCACTGACCAGATTAGTCATCTGGTCAGTCGAGGAAGGGCGAGAACGTGGATGTGTATGAAGCCGTGAACAGTCGCCAGGCCGTGCGGGCGTTCAGCGATCAGCCGGTGCGCAAGGAGGTACTCGAACGAGTGCTGGTCGCGGCCACGCGGGCTCCGTCGAGTGGGAACCTCCAGCCATGGCGTGCGTATGTCCTGGCCGGCGAGCCCTTGGCCGAACTGAAGACGCGCGCGACGGCCAGGGCCCTGGCGGGAGATCCGGGTGATGAGCGGGAGTATCCGATGTACCCGGCCGAACTGGTCTCGCCGTATCTGGACCGTTTTTCCGCTGCGGCCGCCCAGCGGCACGAAGCGATGGGAGTCGAGCGTGACGACCCCGAAAGGAACATGAAGCTCGCCGCCTTGAACGCGGAGGCGTTCGGGGCGCCGGTTGTGCTGTTCTGCTACCTCGACCGGACGATGGGGCCCGGACAGTGGGCGGACGCGGGGATGTACGTGCAGACGGTCATGCTGCTGCTGAGGGCGGAAGGGCTGCACAGCTGCCCCCAGGCGTTCTGGTCGATGTATCACAAGACCGTCAGTCAGGCAGTCGGAGCCGATGACGGGCTCGAACTGTTCTGCGGTGTATCGATGGGATTCGAGAAGGAAGGCGTGCCGCGGCCGCGCACCGGGCGGGCGGACATGGCGGAAACGGTGAGCTTCCTTGGAGCGTGACCACCGAAGGGCCGAACATCTCGCACTGGTCGCGTAGCGGCTCCACACCCAGAGTATGGTCACTGACCAGATTGGTCATCTGGTCAGATCGAGAATCGCGATCACCATGAACGGAGTTCCCGCCATGCCAACCGTTTTCGTCCACGGCTTCCCCGAGACGCCGGAGATCTGGGAGCCGCTGCTCGCCGAGATCGAACGCATCGCTCCCGCTCGCCCCGCCCCGATCCGCCTGTCCCCGCCGGGTTTCGGGGCGCCCTTGCCGACGGGGTTCGGTGCGACCGTCGGTGATTACCGGGACTGGCTCATCGACGAATTGGAGCGTTTCGCCGAACCCGTCGACCTGGTCGGGCACGACTGGGGCGGCGCACACACCCTCAACGCGGTGATGGCCCGCCCGGATCTCGTGCGCAGTTGGACCAGCGACGTGATCGGCCTGTTCGACCCGGACTACGTGTGGCACGAGTTCGCCCTGAGTCAGCAGGAGCCACAGAGCATGGGACCGGACCCGGCCGTCCCGTTCGGTCCGGACCTCGCGGTGCGGGTCGCGATGCTCGTGGAGCTCGGCATGGGCGAGCCGGTCGCCGGGCGGGTCGCGGTGGGCCAGGATGAGGCGATGGGGCGGGCCGCGCACTCGCTCTACCGATCAGCCGCCCAACCGGTGATGGCCGAGCTGGGTCGGAACCTCGAACGCGCGGCGCAGCGGCCGGGCCTCGCCCTGCTCGCCACCGAGGACCGCTTCGTCGGGACCGTCGCACAGCGGTGCCGCGCGGCGCGGCGGGCCGGCGCCGTGACCGCGACGCTGGGCGGGCTCGGCCACTGGTGGATGACCCAGGACCCCGGCCGTGGTGCCCAGGTGCTCACCGATTTCTGGGACTCGTTGGACCGCTGAGGTGGGACCGCTGAGGTGAACCGGACGTCGAAGACCCGGTGTTCGCGGAGGCGTTCCCGGGTGCGGACCCCGCTGTCCTCAGGGCGCCAGGATGTCCAGCTCTCGCAGGGCCCCCACCGTGATCTCCCGCGTATAGCGCTCCGCCGCCTCCGCGTCGCCCGCCCGGACCGCTTCGGCCACGCGGACGTGGAGGGTGACCGCCTCCGGGTCGGGGTCGGTGAACATGACGCGGTGCTGGGTGCGGCCGGTCAGGACCTCGGCGACGACGTCGCCCAGGCGCGCGAACATCTCGTTGCCCGAGGCGCGCAGCACCACGCGGTGGAAGGCGACGTCATGGATCAGGTACGCGGGCAGCTGCTGGCCGCGTGAGGTGGCGACCATGTTGAGGGCGTGCTCGGTGAGCTCGGCGCACTGCTCCGGCGTGGCGTGCTCGGCGGCCAGCGCGGCGGCGGCGGGTTCGATGGCCGAGCGGAGGGCGGTGAGGGAGCGGAGCTGGCGGGGGCGGTCGGGGCCGGCCAGGCGCCAGCGGATGATCTGGGGGTCGAAGACGTCCCACTCCTCGGTGGGGCGCACCGTCACCCCGACCCGGCGGCGGGACTCCACCAGGTGCATGGACTCCAGGACCCGCACCGCCTCCCGGACGACCGTGCGCGAGACGTCGTAGCGCCGCTCCAGCTCATCGGTGCGCAGGACGGTGCCCGGCGGATAGTCGCCCCCGGTGATCGCGGGGCCGAGGGACTCCAGGAGCCGGTCGTGAAGCCCTTGGGGCCTGGGCCTCTGACCACGGCCCTGGGGCCCCTGTTCGTCCATGCGCTCAGCCTACGCGGCCGCCCACCCTCCAAATAAGTATGACTTTTAAGTCACGGACTCTTGAATACGTCGTATCTGTGGGGTTGAGTGTCCCCGGCGCCGAGGTCGAAGAAGACAGCGAGGTTTCACACAATGCACGCCCCCCAGGTTGTCGTGGTCATGGGAGTGTCCGGAACGGGCAAGACCACGGTCGGCCCCCTGCTGGCGGAGGAGCTCGGCGTCCCGTATGCCGAGGCCGACGACTTCCACCCACCGGCCAACATCGCCAAGATGTCGGCCGGGACCCCGCTGGACGACGACGACCGGCGCCCCTGGCTGGACGCCATAGGTGCCTGGGCCCACGACCACGCCGAGGGCGGGGGCGTGGTGAGCTGCTCCGCGCTCAAGCGGAAGTACCGCGATCGGCTGCGGTCCGCCGCGCCCGGCATCGTCTTCCTCCATCTGACCGGCGACCGCGAGCTGATCGCCGAGCGGATGAAGGAGCGCAAGGGCCACTTCTTCTCCGGGGAACTGCTCGACTCCCAGCTCGCCACGCTCGAACCGCTGCAGCCGGACGAGTACGGCGTCGCCGTGGACGTCGGCCCGGAACCCGAGCTCATCACCGAGCGGGCCGACGCCGAACTGCGGCGGCTCGAACACCAGTAACGCAGGTTAGGAAACCCCCGTGACCAGACTCAGCGTCGAGATGCTGGCAGCGGACACCGTCGACCCGATCACGTCGGCAGGTCACGCACAGCTCGGCATAGCCGTCCTCGTCGGCATAGCCGTCCTCGTCCTCCTCATCACCCAGACCAAGCTGCACGCGTTCCTGTCGCTGACGATCGGCTCACTGGCGCTCGGCGCCGTCGCGGGAGCCCCGCTCGACAAGGTCATCACCAGCTTCTCGGCCGGCCTCGGGTCGACCGTCGCGGGCGTCGGCGTGCTGATCGCGCTCGGCGCGATCCTCGGCAAGCTCCTCGCCGACTCCGGGGGCGCCGACCAGATCGTCGACACCATCCTCGCCAAGGCGAGCAACCGGACGATGCCCTGGGCGATGGTGCTGATCGCGGGGATCATCGGGCTGCCGCTCTTCTTCGAGGTCGGCATGGTGCTGATGATCCCGGTGGTGCTGCTGGTCGCCAAGCGCGGCAACTTCTCCCTGATGCGGATCGGCATCCCGGCGCTCGCGGGCCTGTCCGTGATGCACGGCCTGGTGCCGCCGCACCCCGGCCCGCTCGCCGCGATCGACGCGGTCCACGCCGACCTGGGGATCACCCTGGCGCTCGGCGTCCTCATCGCCGTGCCCACCGCCATCATCGCGGGCCCGGTCTTCTCGCGCGTCGCCGACCGCTGGGTGCATGTCACCCCGCCGGACCGGCTGATGCCCACGCGGCCGTCGGAGGAGCTGGAGCGGCGTCCCGGGTTCGGCGTCACCGTGCTCACCGTGCTGCTCCCGGTCGTGCTGATGCTGATCAAGGCGCTGGTCGACATCGTGGTGGACGACCCGGAGAACACCGTCCAGCGGGTCGCCGACGTCATCGGCGCTCCCCTGATCGCGCTGCTGGCAGCGGTGATCGTGGGCATGTTCACCCTCGGCCGGGCCGCGGGCTTCACCAAGGACCGGATCTCCTCCACCGTCGAGCACTCGCTCGCCCCGATCGCCGGAATGCTGCTGATCGTCGCCGCGGGCGGCGGCTTCAAGCAGACGCTGATCGACATCGGCGTCGGCAAGATGATCATGGACATCTCGCAGGACTGGAACGTCTCCGCGCTGCTGCTCGCCTGGCTGATCGCGGTCGCCATCCGCCTCGCCACCGGCTCCGCGACGGTGGCCACGATCTCGGCCGCCGGGCTGATGACCCCGCTGGCCGCCGATATGTCGAGCACCCATGTGGCGCTGCTCGTGCTGTCCATCGGCGCCGGGTCGCTCTTCTTCAGCCATGTCAACGACGCGGGATTCTGGCTGGTCAAGGAGTACTTCGGGATGAGCGTCGGGCAGACCGTGCGGACCTGGTCGGTGATGGAGTCGATCATCTCCGTCGTCGGGCTCGTCTTCGTCCTGCTGCTGTCCCTGGTGATCTAGCAACTGGTGACATGAGCACCGGAGGGGTACGTACGCCATGACGACACATCCGCTCTTCGACATCGCGGACCGCACCGCGCTGGTCACCGGCTCCAGCCGGGGCATCGGCCACGCCCTCGCGCGCGGTCTGGTGGAGGCCGGCTGCACGGTCGTGCTCAACGGGCGCGATCCGCACGCCCTCGAGAAGGCCGCCGCCGAGCTCGGCGGCGCGGACGCGGGGGTGCACACCGCCGCGTTCGACGTCACCGACGGCCCGGCCGTGGCCGCCGGTATCGCCGATGTCGAGGAGCGGGTGGGCCCGCTCGACATCCTGGTCAACAACGCCGGGATGCAGAACCGGGCGCCCCTGCTGGAGTTCACCGACGACGCCTGGCGGCAGATCCTGGACACCAACCTCACCAGCGCCTTCCTGGTGGGCCGGGAGGCCGCCCGGCGGATGACCGAACGCGGCCACGGCAAGATCGTCAACATCTGCTCCCTGCAGAGCGAAGTGGTCCGCCCCGGAATCGCCCCCTACGCGGCGACCAAGGGCGCGCTGAAGATGCTCACCAAGGGCATGTGCGCGGACTGGGGCCGGTACGGCATCCAGGTCAACGGGCTCGGCCCCGGCTATATCGAGACCGAGCTGACCCGACCGCTGGTCGAGGACGAGGAGTTCAGCGCCTGGGTGCGCGGCCGGACCCCGGCCGGGCGCTGGGGCCGCACCGAGGACCTGGTCGGCGCGCTGCTCTATCTCGCCTCGCCGGCCGCGGACTTCGTGAGCGGACAGGTCCTGTACGTCGACGGCGGCATGACGAGCGTGCTGTGAGCCCTGACGGGCTCTGAACCACGAGAAACCGCGTGAGCTTGAGGAGGCTGGGCGATGGTGCTGGGCTGTGTGATCCACGGGCAGGGTGATCTGCGGATCGAGGAACTCCCCGAGCCGGAACCGGCGCCAGGGCAGGCGCTCGTGGCGATCCGGTACGGCGGGATCTGCGGATCGGATCTCCACTACCACCGGCACGGCGGGGTGGGCGACTTCCGGCTCCAGGAGCCGATGGTGCTCGGGCACGAGGTCGTCGGCACGGTCGTGGCGTACGGCGAGGGCGCGACCGGGCCCGCCGTCGGCACCCCGGTCGCCGTCCACCCGGCCACCCCGTGCGGGGTGTGCCCGGAGTGCTCCGACGGCCGCGCCAACGTCTGCCGCGACACCCGCTATCTGGGCAGCGCCGCGCGTACCCCGCATGTCCAGGGCGGCTTCGCCTCCCGGATCGCCGTCCCGGCGGTGCAGCTCCGGGCCCTGCCCGAGGGGCTGGAGCCGCGCCGGGCCGCACTCGCCGAACCGCTGGCCGTGGCACTGCACGCGGTGCGGCGGGCGGGCGCGGTGAAGGGCCGCCATGTGCTGGTCACGGGCGCCGGTCCGATCGGCTGTCTGACCATCGCGGCGGCCCGCGCGGCGGGCGCGGCGACCATCACGGCGACCGATCTGCTGCCCCGCGCCCTGGAGTTCGCGGCGGCGGCCGGGGCGACGGCCTGCGTACGGGCCGACGATCCGGACGACCCGAACTGGCCCTCGGACGAGATGGACGTCGCGATCGAGGCGTCGGGCGTGGCTGCTGGGCTCGACACCTGTCTGCGCCGGGTGCGGCGCGGGGGTGTGGTGGTGCAGCTCGGCATGTTGCCGCCCGGGCAGAGCCCGTTCGCCGGGAATCTCTTGGTCGCCCGGGAGATCGAGCTGCGGGGCGCGCTCCGTTTCCATGCCGAGTTCGACGATGCGTTGCGGCTGTTGGCGGCCGAGCCGTCGTTCGACGCGCTGATCAGTGGGGTGCGGCCGGCGCGGGAGGCGGTGGAGGCGTTCGGCCAGGCCGCTGACCGGAGCCAGTCGTGCAAGGTGCTGCTGGACTTCGCCAACTGATCGTGCCCTTGGGCGGGGCGGGTGCGCCTGCTGTTCGTGGTGGGTGCGGGTTCCGCTGTGTGCGACGTCACCGAGCACGAGGAGCGCATGGCCGCCGAGGGCTACGAGCTGTCGGCGGAGGTGAGCGCGGACCTGTTCCAGGATCACGAGGCGCGCTTCGAGGGGGGTTGCGCACCGTCGTGGCGGGCATCGAGGCGACCTTGGCGCCGACGGGCTCGCGTTAGGGGCGCGTTGGAGGGCCCGTCCTGGCTAGGGGGATCCCTAATTGTGACGTCCGACGCCATGGCAGGTCTGGACCAGTCGTGGCACTCTACCGGCGACCAAGCGTCGGACAACGTTGTCCGACGCTCTCGGGTACCTCCAACGGACTTGGAGCTCACCGCATGAGACGTGTCGCCACCTTATTCAGCGCCCTCGCTCTCGCCACCCTCGGCTGGACCGCCGGAACCGCCGCCCACGCGGCCCCCGCCCCGTCCCCCTCCGCCGACGGAGCCGGAACCTCCGTCTCCACCGAGGAGCAGCGCGCCGCCGTGCGCTTCTGGACGACGGACCGGCTGCGCGCCGCCCAGGACGTCACCGCCCTGCCCGCCGCCCGCACCGCGAAACTCGCGACCGCCCCGCCCACCACGGGCGAGCGGGTGAGCGTGCCCCCGCTCCCGGGTCCCGCCGCCGCCACCTCCGCGCCCTCGACCCGGGCCACCTCCCCCACCGCCTGGACCGGCGGCGGCCTGATCAGCACCACGGCGGGCAAGGTCTTCTTCCAGAACGCCTCGGGCGGCACCTTCGCCTGCTCGGCCACCGTCGCCAACAGCGACAACCGGTCCGTCGTGCTCACCGCCGGCCACTGCGTCGTGGACGCGGCCACCGGCACGGGCTACCGCAACTGGGTCTTCATCCCGGGCTACACAGGCGGCAACCGTCCCTACGGCACCTTCTCCGCCCGCAGTCTGTTCTGGGAGCCCCAGTACGTCTCCACGCGGGGCAACGCCAACTGGGACTACGCCTTCGCCGTCATGAACACGTTGAACGGCCGCACCCTGGCCGAGACCGTGGGCGCGCAGGGCATCGCCTTCAACTCGCAGACCGGCCGCCATGTCCACTCCTTCGGCTACGGAGGCTCGGCCGCCGAGGGCAACGGTGAGCGGCTGAACCACTGCGAGGGCAATGAGTTCCCCGACGCGGGCCGCCCCGGCTCCACGATGTGGGGCATCGACTGCGTCCAGACCGGAGGGTCCAGCGGTGGCGGCTTCCTCGCCGACTTCTCGGGCGGCGGGGGCTATCTGATCGGCAACATCAGCGTCAGCGCCGGTGCGAACGAATACCACCCGACGCTGGGCAATGAGGCCCTCGACCTCTACCGGCGGGCGGGCGCCGCCTAAGCGCTCCGCTGGAAGTGCCCTGACACGCCGACGATCGTCCGCGGCGCTGTCATGGCTGGTCGCGCCCCGCGGCGGAGCCGCACATCGAAACAGCCCCGCGCCCCTCCCGGGCGCCTTTCGAACCGCAGCCGACTTCCGCCGATCTGCTCAGGACGGGCGCCGAAATGGGGCGCGCGCCGCACCGGCCCACCGCCCACCTTGTACGGCCCGCCCTCTCCGTCCCCGACCAGGAGGAGGGGGCGGGGCACTCGCCGTTGGACGGTCCGGTGCGGCGGCGCACAATAAGCGCATGACGAGGAGCGACGCACCACCGGACCCCGCCACCGCCCACGCCTGGACCGCCCTCGGCGGCGATCCGGCGCTGCTGGGGAAAGTGGCGTACCGCGCGGTGAGCGGGGGACTGCCCGCCCGGCTGCCCGTGGCCGAGCTGGCCCGCGCGACCGTGGGCGTGTGCTCGCTGGCCGCCGCCGAACTGGGCGCGCGGCGCTCCGGCGGGGCCGTTCCGGAGGTACGGGTCGACGAGGGCGCCGTGGCCACCGCGTTCGTCAGCGAACGGCACCTTCGCATCGACGGCCGGAAGCCCACCAACTTCGCCCCGCTGTCCGGGTTTTGGCGCGCGGCCGACGGATGGGTCCGTACGCACGCCAACTACCCGCACCACCGGGCCCGGTTGCTCGCCGCGCTCGGACTGTCCGGCGACAGCGGGCCGGACGAACTCGCGGCGGCGCTCGCGGGCCGCCCCGCCCGGGCGATCCAGGAGACCGTGTACGCGGGGGGCGGGCTGGCCGTGGCCGTGGCCGAACCCGGTGAGAGCGAAATCCCGCTTGGCGGGCTGCCGTTGATCGAGTCCCGGTGGATCGGGGAGGGCGCGCCGCGTCCGCGCCCGCTTCCGGAGGCGGCCCTGCCCGCGAGCGGGGTGCGCGTGCTCGATCTGACCCGGGTCATCGCCGGGCCGGTGGCCACCCGCACTCTGGCCCTGCTGGGCGCCGATGTGCTGCGCATCGACTCCCCGGGGCTGCCCGAGGACCCGGACGCACACGCCGACACCGGCTTCGGCAAGCGCTCCGCCGCGCTCGACCTCGGCGCGCCGGAGGGCCGCCGGACCTTGGAGGCGCTGCTCGCCGACGCCGATGTGGCGGTCACCGGCTACCGCCCCGGCGCGCTCGACCGCTTCGGCCTCGCCCCGGACGCCCTGCTGGAGCGCCACCCCGGGCTGATCGTCGCCCAGCTGTGCGCATGGGGTTGGTCCGGGCCCTGGGTCGGGCGGCGCGGTTTCGACAGTCTGGTCCAGGCGGCGACCGGGATCGCCGCGATCGAGGCGAAGGCCGACGCCGACGGTCACCCCGGTGTGCTGCCCGCCCAGGCGCTCGACCACGGCACCGGCTATCTGCTGGCGGCGGGGGTGCTGCGGGGGCTGACGGCGCGGCAGGAGGTGGGCGGCGGGGGCCATTTGCGGCTCTCGCTGGCGGGCACGGCGTCGTGGCTTCTGCACGGTATCGCTCCCGTGCCGCGGGGCGGGGGCCCCGCCTACGACCCGGCGCCTTGGCTGGCCGAGACCGTGTCGGGCCTCGGAACGCTGCGGTATGCCTGCTCGCCGATCGCTTTCCCGGACGGCTCCGTGGACGGCCCACTGGACTGGGCTCGTCCGCCCGGCCGCTTGGGCGTCGACGCCCCGCGCTGGCTCTGAGCCCGGACAGGGGCGGACTTTTCCCCTCCCCGCCCCTTCCCGAAACCGGGGCTCCGCCCCGGCCCCGCTCCTCAAGCGCCGGAGGGGATGTCGTCACGCGTCCTCGTGCCTCTCCCCGCGCAGGATGTCTTGAGCCATAGCAGCGGATCATGTCGAGCTGCGGAACGGCTGTGCCCAGGACTCAGGCGGGTATCCGAACGCCGGCCGTTCCCGTGGTCAGCGGGCGGTGCGCCGGCGTCGGAGACGCGCCAGCCTCGGTAGGACGGCGAGCAGCAGCAGGCTGTAGTACTGCAGGACGGGTACGGCGAGCGCGATGGCGAAGGCGATGACCAGGGCGAGGACGTTGAGATAGCTCTCGGTGTACAAGTCCTCGGTCCTCCGGTGGTCCGCCTGGCCATCTTCCTCGAGGAGTGCCGGGGTGGTTTTCAGGATCCTCAGCATCGCGAACCGGCAGACCATGCCGGCCAGGAGGGTCGAGTAGTAGAACGCCCCCACGAATCGGTCGCGGCCGAAGGTGCCGAGCATCTCCGTCGGTAGAGGAAGTACGACGACGGAGAGCAGCCACCCCATGTTCCATACCATCAGGGAGCGGGTGAGCTTCGTGACCGATGAGAAGGTCCGGTGGTGCTCCCGCCAGATGTTCGCGATGACCGCGAAGCTGAGCAGGAAGCTCCAGATCTGGTCGAGGTGACCGGTGATCACCTCGCTGGCGTGCTCGTGGGCGGACGCGGCTTCTGGGACGAGGTCCACCAGCGGCAGGATCAGCAGGGTGATGGAGATCGCGGTCACCGCGTCGGTGAAAAGCACCAGGCGCTCCCCCGAGACGCCCCCCTCGATCCTGTCCGGCGCGGGAACCGACGGCTCTGCCCGGTCGGCCCCTCCCGTCTCGGTCTCGTCGATGACGCCACTGGCACCCATGTTCGCCTCGTCGGGCACCGTCAACGCCCTGTTCCGGCTCGGTGACGACCTTGCCGTACGGCTGCCGAGGATCGCGGGCGGTGCCGGGGACGTGGAGCGGGAGCACCACTGGCTGCCGCGGCTCGCCCCCGCGCTGCCGGTCCCCATCCCCACGGTGCTCGGCGAGGGCGCGCCGGACGACGGATTCCCCTGGCCGTGGACCGTTCACCGGTGGCTCGACGGGGAGAACCCGCGGGAGGGGCGGGTCGCCCGGCCCGGGCGGCTCGCCGCCGATCTCGCGGAGTTCATCATCGCGCTGCGCGGAATCGAGCCCGCGGACGGTCCGCCCGCCTACCGGGGCGGACCGCTGCGGGAGGTGGACGAGGAAACCCGCACCGCGCTGGGCCGGTTGGGCGCGACGATCGACACCGGGGCGGCGGCCACCGCATGGGAGCAGGCGCTGGCGGCGCCCGGCTGGGAGGGGCCACCGGTGTGGGTGCACTCCGATCTGATGCCGGGCAACCTGCTGGTCGCGGACGGCCGGCTGAGCGCGGTCATCGACTTCGGAACCGCCGGGGTGGGCGACCCCGCCTGCGATCTGATCCCGGCCTGGAACCTGCTCCCGGCGCCGGTACGGAAGGACTTCCGCACCGCGCTCGACGTCGACGACGCCACCTGGGCCCGGGGCCGCGGCTGGGCCCTGAGCATGGCGCTCATCCAGCTTCCGTACTACCGCGAGACGAACCCGACGATGGCGGCCAACGCGCGCCATGTCATCGATCAGGTGCTGCTGTCGCCGCCATGACGAGCAGGGACCCGCTCCCCTCGCCGCGCGGCGAGGGGAGCCCTCGCCGCGAGCCGGCGCCCGCGGCGTTCACGCTGCCGTCCGTCCGGACGATGCCCGCTCGATGGCATCCATGAGCCGGTGGCGCGAGTGGGCGTGGGCGAAGTCGGGGACGGTGCGGGTCCCGTCCCGGAGGTCCTGTGCCAGGTGTGTGTAGAGGGCGGCGACGTTCCGGGCGGGGCCGGTGAGGCCGTCGGGGATGTCGGCGGAGTACTCGGCGGGCACCTCGAGCGGGGACACCTGTGCGTCGGCGCCGAACCCGGCATGGAGCGTGAGGTCGGCGACCTGGATGTTGCCCCAGGCGGCGGTCAGTACCAGGTCGCCGTCGGTGCCGTTGATCTCCCAGCGGAAGTTGTCACCGCGGGAGCGGCCGCCGCGGTAGAAGACGGAGGCCGCCGCGCCGCTCTCCAGGGTGCCGATGAGGGAGATCTGGTCCGGGGCGGTCACCGGCAGGACGGCGTTCCGGTCGTCGGTCACGGTCACCTCCGTGCGTCCGAGGACCAGGTTCGCCGACAGATGGACCAGCTCGCCGAGCGTCACGTTGAGCGCGTCGACGGCGTGCAGGGCGGCGCCCGCAAGAGGTGTGGCGCCCTGCGTCCGGTCGTACCAGTACGCGTGGGAGCGTGTGGTCTCCCCGTTCCAGACCATGCCGGAAGCCACCAGGGTGGTACCGAGCACCCGGCCGATCCGGCCGTCCTCGATCAGCGCGCGGGCGTAACGGAGTGCGGGGTGGTAGCGGCCTTGCAGACCGATCGCGGTGCGCACTCCGGCGGCCTCGGCGCGCCGGGTCAGCTCGGTGGCCTCCGCCAGGTCCAGGGCGAGGGGCCATTCGGCGTAGACGGTCTTGCCCGCGTCGATCGCCGCCGAGATCAGTTCCCGGTGATGGGGGACCTTGACCGCCACCACCACGACGTCGACACCGGGATGGGCGATGAGGTCGGCGTAGTGGTCGAAGGCGGCTTCCACCTCGAACTCCTCCGCGGCCGCCCGCGCGGATGCGCGGCGCGAGGTGCTGAGGGCGCGCAGTTCGAAGTCCGGATGTGCCTTCAGCACGGGGATGTGGCTGAGAGAGGCCCAGCCTCCCCGGCTGCCGCCGATGATGCCGACACCGATGGGGGTCATGCTGTCACTCCTGTGGGGTCTGTGGTCACTTCTTCGGTGCTGCGGCCGGGGGCGTCCAGTTGGGGACGGGGTCCACCCGGAACCGGGACAGTTCGGTGCTGGAGATGTACCAGCGGCCGTGGATCTTCTGGTAGGTGTCGCGGTACTGGCCGTAGCCGTGGAAGCCGGACTCCTGGGGAGAGCCGGGCGGGAAGCTGACGTGGTCCTCCATCGCCCATATCCCGGACGCCTGGTCGCCGTTCACGGTGATCTCCGGCAGAAAGCCCTGATGGACGGTTGGGGCATCACCGATCAGCGCCGCCGTCCGCTCCGCGAGCTCTGTGCCGCTGTGGTATTTCGCGCCGACGTCAATGGTGGGGCGCTCGGTGAACAGCGCCGCCAGCTTCGACCACTGCTTTGTGTCGATATAGCGGAAGTAGCGGGCCTTGAGCTGCTGGATGTCCTGAATGTCGGTCAGTCGCCGCGTCGTCGCGGACGGGGATTCGGGTCCGGGCATGCCGGGTTCCTTCCGTGGGCGGCCCCCCGCGAGGGCCGGACGTACGGGGACAGGGGCCGCGGCCCCGATCGAGAGGGTCCGCGGCTGCCGATAGGGAACACTATGTGGAACGTATAGTCAAAAAATCTTTCGGTTCGATGGCCGCCGTCGAATCTTGACCGCTCATTCCTGATTGACGTACGGTACGGCTATGGCGCGGATCAGGGAGTTCGACACCGAGGCGGCGGTGGACGCGGCGATGAATGCCTTCCGCCGCAAGGGCTACGAGGGCACCTCGGTGCAGGACCTGGTCGACGCGACCGGCGTGGGACGCGGTTCGCTGTACGCGGCGTTCGGCAGCAAGGAGGGCCTGTATCTGGCCGCCCTGGACCGCTACCGCCTGATGTACGCGACCCCCCTGGTGGACATCCTGCGCTGCGGAGCTCCGGCTCGTGAGCTGCTGCGCGAGGTGCTGGTGGGTGTGGTGGACGAGGTCGTGCGCGACGGCAGCAGGCGCGCCTGTCTGATTGTGGGCGCTTCGGCGGAGCGGGTCGCGCACGACCCGAAGGTCGCCGCGCATCTGCGTACGACGACCTCGTCGCTGGAGGACGCGCTGTGCGAGGTCGTGGCCGAGGCGCAGGCCCAGGGTCAGCTCGGCAGCGCCCGGGACGCCCGGGACGTGGCCCGGTTCCTGCTGTCGGTGATGCAGGGGCTGCGGGTGATGGGCTCGATCAACCCTGACCGCCGCGCGCTGATGGCCTCCGCCGAGGTGGCCCTGGACTCCCTCGGCTGAGGTGGCCGGGGACCGCTGAGCGCGTATGCGCATGGGCAAAAAATGGAATGTACGATCAAAAAATTTTGCGGAAACGTGTGCCGGGAACAGCGAACGCCCCACCGACGCACCAGCTCGATCCGAGGAGACGACCATGCAGGCTGTAGGGCTGACCAGTTTCGGCGGGCCGGAGGTCCTGCGCACCTTCTCCCTGGCCGAACCGCATGCCGGCCCGGGAGAGGTGCGGATCCGCGTGCACGCCGCCACCGTCAACCCGGGGGACACGCTCCTGCGCAGCGGGATGATCGACCTGGGCGCCGTCGAGCCTCCCTACCTCCCCGGGATGGAAGCCGCCGGGGTGCTGGACGAGATCGGTGAGGGTGTGGACACCGACCTGCGGCTCGGGGACCACGTGATGGCGATGGTCATGCCGATCAGGCCGGAGGGCGGGGCCTACGCCGAATATGTCGTGCTGCCCGTCTCCTCGGTGGCCCCGGCACCCGCCGGGGCCGGCCACGCCCGGGCGGCGACCCTGCCGATGAACGGCCTCACCGCGCGCCTGGCCCTCGACCGGCTGGGCCTCGCGCCCGGCCGGACTCTCGCCGTCACCGGTGCCGCCGGTGTGGTGGGCGGGTACGTGGTGCAGTTGGCCAAGGCCGACGGGCTGCATGTCGTCGCGGACGCCGCGCCCGCCGATGAGGAGTTGGTGCGGTCCCTGCCCGCGGACGTCGTGGTCCCCAGGGGGGACGACATCGCCGATCGGATCCTGGACGCCGTACCCGGAGGCGTGGACGGGATAGTCGACGCGGCCCTCATCGGCTCGGCGCGTCTGGCGCCCGCCATCGGCGATGGCGGCGGAGTGGCCGTACTGCGTGACGAGGACTCACGAGCCGTCAGCCCCGCCGAACTGCGTCGGCGTTCGCTCTCCTACCGCGTGATCTACGTCCCCGACTACGTCAGTGACCGCGCCCGGCTCGACACCCTGCGGCGCCAGGCCGAGCGCGGTGTTCTGACCCTGAGGGTGGCCCGCACCCTTCCCGCCGCGCGGGCGGCCGAGGCCCACCGGTTGCTGGAGGCCGGTGGGACACGGGGCCGCATCGTTCTCGAATTCTGACCACGGGACTGACCCCGGGTCGCTCTTTCAGAGCCGGACCGTGGTCAGCGAGCGCTTGATCACCGGGGTGAGCTTCTGTTCGACGAAGCGGTAGAGCAGCCACGCGAGGCCCAGCATCACCAGCACGGTCAGGGCGAACGTCCCGTAGGACGGAATGCCCAGCTTCTGGTGGAGGACCCAGACGACCACCCAGCCCAGATGCTCATGGACCAGGTAGAACGGGTAGGTCAGCGCGCCCGCGACGGTCAGCCAGCGCCAGTTCGCCCAGTTCAGCTTGCCCAACGCGATCAGCGTCACCGCCACATAGCCGAAGGCGACCACGCCGATGATGCCGACGGCCGAGCGGTAGGAGAAGGCGTCGATGTTGGCCGGGTGCCACAGCTCGCGGATCGCGTAGTGCTGGCCGATCAGGAAGCTGATCCCGATGATGCCCCAGGACAGGGCGTCGTGGCCGAAGCGGTGGAGCAGATAGATGCCCATGCCGCCGATGAAGTACGAGGAGTACTCCGGCATCAGGACGACGTCCAGCAGCGGCAGGTTCGCCGCCTCGGCGAACGCCGAGCCCAGCGTCCAGACGGCGCAGAAGAGCACCACCCGGTGCCGGGTCGCGCCCGGCAGCACCACGAACAGCGCGAAGAGGGCGTAGAACCGCAACTCGGCCCAGAGGGTCCAGCACACGCCCAGCACCCGGTCCACCCCGAGCGGCTGCTGCAGCATGGTGAGGTTGACCAGCGCGTCGCTGGGCGACACCGCCTTGTAGGTGACCCAGGGGAGCGCGAAGACGGCGGTCACCAGGATGATCGCGACCCAGTAGGCGGGGTAGAGGCGGGAGACGCGCGAGGCGAAGAAGGAGCGCAGCGGCCGTCCCCATCCGCTCATGCAGATGACGAAGCCGCTGATGACGAAGAAGATCTGGACGCCCAGACAGCCGTAGGCGAAGGTGCTGGACAGGGTGGGGAACTGGGCGCGGGGCGAGGAGCCCCACGCCTGGGCTATCTCACCGTCGCGGCCGCCGTAGTGGTACGCGGCCACCATGAGCGCGGCGAGCAGTCGCAGCCCGTCCAGCGCGCGCAGCCGCACCGGATGGCCGCCGCCGCGCGCGGCCGCCTTGGCGGTGCGCTCGGCGGATCGCTCCCGAGCGAGATCGGGGGCGTGCGGCGGCGTCGGCGTGGGAGCCGTCGCCGCCGCGGGGGATATCGGCCCGGCGTCGGGGGCGGGCGGCGCGCTCATCCGGTGACCGTCCGCTTGAGAGCGGCCCGCTTGATGGCCCGGGCCCGGCGGGCGACCTTGCGCACCGTCTCATTGCGCGGGATGAAGGCGAGCTGCGAGGGGACGGCCCCGGGCAGGGCGAGCGCGGTCAGCCGGCGCTTCTTGAAGTAGCGCCAGGTCTGGTTGTCCAGGTGGGCGGCCAGATAGCGCTCGGCGGCGGGCCGCAGATCCGGGTAGATCTTGGCCTGCATGCAGAACCCGACCGCGGTGATCAGTCCGGTCAGCCGCTTGCCCGCCCGCTCGTCGACCGGCTGGGCCGCGGCCACCGCCTTGTGGTCCTCGAGGTCGGGCAGCAGCGCGTCCGCGATCGTCACCGGCACGCGGTTGCTGTTCTGGTACGGGGTGAGCCGCTCCAGAAGCGTATCGGTACCGATCCGGGCCACCGGCAGCCCGTAGAAGACGTCGGCGGTGAGCAGCGCGGTGGAGAAGCAGCCGATGACCAGGGCCGGGCTCATCCGCTGGTACAGCACCTCGGCCAGGACCGGGGTGTCCATGACGGTCAGCTCCGCGCCCAGCTCCGCGGCCTTCTTCTCCAGCATCCGCGACCAGCGGGCCGGGGCGGTGGGGTGCGGCTTGAAGACGACGCTGCGGTGGCCCAGCGCCACGGCGCCGCGCAACATCCGCACATGCAGCTCTTCCTCCTCCTGCGGAGTGAGGATGTCCAGCGCGGACAGATACTGCCCGAGCATCAGCGCCGGGCCGTTGCCGACGGCGATCCGCTCGCTGGCGGAGACGACACCGCGCGGGGCGGCGTCGGCGATCTCGGTGAGCACCTTGGTGAACACCTCGGTCGGCAGGATCTCCGGTTCGACGCCGAACTCGGTCAGCAGCAGCGGCCGCAGCCCGGGCACCAGGTCCAGGTGGAGCAGCCGGCGGATGCGGGTGCCGATCAGCGGGTCCAGCTTGTTGCGGGTCGGGCCGTAGCTCATCAGACCGTCGGCGTAGACGTCGATGGGCGCGCCCTGGAAGACATTGGCGACCGCCATCGCCGGGTTGACCTGGATGGACTCCAGGACCAGCTCGATGCTGTCGTCGCCGAGGTTCCACAGCAGCCGCAGATGGCGCTCCCACAGCGGGGCGTCGTCCACGCGCGGGGCCCAGCCGCCGGGGTGGAACGGCGAGATCGTCTCGTTCCAGGACAGCACCCGGTCGAAGCGGCCGCGCAGCCGCTCGAAGCCGGGCATCTCGTCGACCGGCGGGGTGGTCTCCGGCGTCGCGGCGTTATTGCTGATCAGCAGCAGCCGGCGGTCGGCCGGGCCGACGCTGTCCGCGTCGATCGCGGCCGCCAGGGTCGCCGCCCCGTACAGGGTCGAGGCGAGGAAGATCTGGGTGCGCTTGCGCTCCGCCAGCGGCTTGTAGGCGGACATCAGGCCGCCACCTCCGCCCCGGCGGGCCGGCGCTTGACTCGCCGCAGGCGTGCGGCGCGCTCGTAGTCCATGGAATCCAGTGCGTCCTTCAATACGTCCTGGGGCATGCGTTTCATCGCCGCCGCCGACATGGATCGGAGTTTGCGGGCCACTTGTGGTTCGAATCTCTCGATGTTGCCCAGGTGGTGGGAAATGATCGCGCAGTAGGTGCGGACGGCCTTCGGCAGTAGTGCGTCGGCGTCGCGGTCCCGCGCGGTTTCCTCGATGACCTGGTCGAATGCGCGAATGAAGTCGAGTTGGCGCACATCCCCGATCTGGGTGAGCGAGGAGGAGACGCCGCGCCGGTAGAACACCCCGTGCACGCCGAGGACGGCGAAACTGCGGGCCTCGCGGTGCAGCCGCCAGATCCAGGGCCGGTCCTCGGCGGTGCGCAGCCCGTGGGTGAAGTGCAGCAGCCCCTCGTCGGCCAGGCGGCGGTGGTACATGCCCGCCCAGGCATAGGGGTAGTCGACGGAGGTGGAGCGGTCGGCCGGGAGGATCGCGTCCCGCGGGTTCATCACCACATCGCGGCGGCCGTGCGGCACCCGGGTGATCGAGCGGGCTCGCGCGGTGCACTGGACATGGTCGGTGCGGACGAAGTCGCACCCCAAGTCCTCCATCGCCGCGAGCACTTGCTCGTAGTAGCCGGGGGCGAGCCAGTCGTCGCCGTCGAGGAAGGTGATGTACTCGCCGGTGGATTTGTCCAGGCCGGTGTTCCGGGCGGTGGCCAGCCCACCGTTCTTCTCATGCCGTACATAGACGGCCCCCGGAAGGTCGCGTTCGGCGCGCTCCAGGATCTCCGGCGTCCCGTCGGTGGCACAGTCGTCGACGAGAATGAATTCGAAGTCCTCACGCGCGTTCGCGCGCAGACTTCTGAGCGTGTCGGGGGCATAGGTCTGCACGTTGTAGAACGGCACGATGACGGAGAGCTTAACCACGCGGGTGACGCTAGGTCGCTGTTCGGCATTCGTCTTGACCTAGGGTGTACGTAGAGGTGAACGAAACACGTCGGAACGGTTAACCCGCCGCTCCGGCCAGCCGATTCTCCAATCGTCGATGTTCTGTTAACCCTTTGTTGCTCTTGCGTTGGGCCGTGAATCGACAACGCTTCCTAGCGTCTGCGACGTGTCCTCACGTACCAAATCCCCTGTGCGAGTCGCCGTGCTCGCCGACTCCGACACCCGGTGGAAATGGGGCGCGCTCACCGCGCATCGCCTCGTACCGGACGAGTCGGGTTCAGCCTCGGGCCGTCGCCTCGACGGCTTCCTGCTGCGCGGCCGCGCCACGCCGACCGCCCGGCAGCTCACCGAGGTCGGGGTGCGCGCCGACGCGATGCGCGAGGTCACGGGCGTGGAATTCGTACGGGCGGTGGACCGCGAGCGCTATGACGTGATCGTGCTCTCCCTGGTCGGCGGCGCCGTCCAGGCCATGCTGCACGGACTGCGCCACGCCTGGCAGGACGACGAGCGCCGCCCCGTGGTCGTCACCGGCTATGTCGGTGTCGTCTACGAGAAGCTGGCCGACGGTCTGCTGCTGCGCCACGGCGCCGATGTGGTGCTGGCCAACTCCCGCCATGACGCGGACCGCTTCCGCGACGTCTACACGGGCGTCGGCGCCGACGGGAACAGCGTCGTCGAATGCGCGCTGCCCTTCCTCGGCGGCGACCGCTACGACCCGAAGGCGCGCCTGGGGCGGAAGTACCCCGGTGGCACGGTCGTCTTCGCCGTCCAGCCGTCCGTCCCGGACAACCGCGCCGACCGCACCTATCTGCTGCGCCGCGCGGTGGAGCACGCGCGCCGCCATCCGGACCGCGAGGTCGTGGTCAAGCTGCGCAGCAAGCCGGGCGAGCACACCACGCATATCGAAGAGCTTCCCTACCAGAAGCTGATCGCCAAGTTCGGCGACGATCTGCCCGCCAACTTCCGGCTCGCCTACGGGAACATGGGCGAGGTCCTGGACACCGCGGACCTGCTGGTCACGGTCAGCTCCACGGCCGCCCTGGAGTCGCTGCACCGCTCCATACCGACCGCCGTCCTCACCGACCTCGGGGTGCGGGAGACGCTCGGCAACCACCACTTCCTCGGCTCCGGCTGTCTCGCCTCCTGGGACCAGCTCGACGCCGGGCACCTGCCGGAGCCGAACGCCGAGTGGCTCAGCCGCCAGGGCGTCGCCGCCGACGGGCCGTACGAGACCTGGTTCGACGCCGCGCGGGAGCGGGTCGCCGAGCTGGCCGCCGCACCGACCCTCCCGCCGCTCGCCCCCTTCTACACCCCCACCACCGCGCCCGGTTATCTGCCCGGCCGGCTCGCCCGGTACGGCTTCGAGCCGGACGGCTCGCCCCGCCCCGGGGCCTCGGCCGAGGACGAGGCGCAGGTCTCGGCGCTGCGGCGGGTGGTGCGCAACACGATGCGCGAAGCGGCCCGCGGTGCCTACCGCCACGGCGTGCAGCGGGTGGCCCCGGTCATCCGGCGAATGGGGGAGCTGTGAGCAGGGGGCACCGCCCAGCGGTAGCTGGGGGAGTACGCGCGGCCGCCGGGTCGCAGTCGACGACGATGCCCGCGCCTCTGCGCCGCGTGGACGGAGAAGCGAGCAAGAAATCGGCTGTGAGCGACGCGAACCAAGAGGAGGCCGGGACGGCCTCGATCACCTCTGCAACCCCTGAAGGAGCCGCCATGACCGCCCCGAGCCCGTGCGTGCTCGCCGTGATCCCCGCCCGCGGCGGGTCGAAGGGCGTCCCCGCGAAGAACCTCGCCGCCGTGGGAGGCGTGCCGCTGGTCGTTCGCGCCGTCATGGAGTGCCGGGCCAGCCGGCTGGTGACCGACGTGGTCGTCTCCACCGACGACGCCGGGATCGCCGCCGCCGCCCGCGGTGCGGGCGCCGTGGTCATCCAGCGGCCCACCGACCTCGCCGGTGACACCGCCACCAGCGAGGCCGCGGTGATCCACGCCATGGACGCGTACGAGGCGTCGCACGACACCACCGTGAACGTGGTCCTCCTGGTGCAGTGCACCAGCCCGTTCATCATCCGCGAGGACATCGACGGAGTGGCCGCGGCGGTCGCCGAGAAGGGCGCCGACACCGCCCTGACCGTGGCCCCCTTCCACGGCTTCGTCTGGCGCGAGGGGAAGACCGCCAAGGAGACGCGGCGGACGGCGGCGACGGCGTCAACCACGACAAGTCCTACCGCCCGCGCCGCCAGGACCGCCCCCAGGACTTCCTGGAGACCGGCGCCGCCTACGCGATGGACGCCCGGGGCTTCCGCGAGGCCGGGCACCGCTTCTTCGGCCGCACCGACCTGGTGCGCACCGATCCCGCCCGGGTGCTGGAGATCGACGATCCGCACGATCTGGCCCGCGCCCGCGCGCTCGCCCCGCTGCTCGACGCCGAGCGGCCGGGCGCCCTCGCGCACCTGCCGACACGTGACGACATCGACGCGGTGGTACTCGACTTCGACGGCACCCAGACCGACGACAGGGTGCTGGTCGACTCCGAAGGACGCGAACTCGTGGCCGTGCACCGCGGCGACGGGCTCGGGATCGCCGCCCTGCGCCGCGCAGAGCTGGCGCTGTTGATCCTGTCCACGGAAAAGAACCCGGTCGTCGCCGCACGGGCCCGCAAACTCCAGGTCCCCGTGCTCCACGGCATCGACCGAAAAGATCTCGCACTGAAGCAATGGTGCGAGGAGCAGGGCATCGCGCCGGAGCGCGTGCTCTACGTCGGCAACGACGTCAACGACCTCCCGTGCTTCGGCCTCGTCGGCTGGCCCGTGGCGGTCGCAGGTGCGCACGACGTCGTGCGCGGCGCTGCACGTGCGGTCACCTCCACCCCCGGAGGAGACGGCGCGATCCGCGAGATCGCCTCGTGGATTCTCGGAAAGGAACTGTCTTAAGTGAGCTCCAACTCTCGCCTCCGCACCCTCGGTGACAAGATCGCCGGACCCGGCCACCCGGTCTACGTCACCGGTGAGATCGGCATCAACCACAACGGCGACCTGGAGAACGCGTTCAAGCTGATCGACGTCGCCGCCGAGGCCGGCTGTGACGCGGTCAAGTTCCAGAAGCGAACCCCGGAGATCTGCACCCCCCGTGACCAGTGGGACATCGAGCGTGACACCCCCTGGGGCCGGATGACCTACATCGACTACCGCCACCGCGTGGAGTTCGGCGAGGACGAGTACACCGCCATCTCCGAGCACTGCAAGAAGCGCGGCATCGACTGGTTCGCCTCCCCGTGGGACACCGAGGCCGTCGCCTTCCTGGAGAAGTTCGACGTCCCGGCCCACAAGGTGGCCTCGGCCTCGCTGACCGACGACGAGCTGCTGCGCGCCCTGCGGGCGACCGGCCGCACCGTCATCCTGTCGACGGGCATGTCCACCCCCAAGCAGATCCGCCACGCGGTGGAGGTGCTGGGCAGCGACAACATCCTGCTGTGCCACGCCACCTCCACGTACCCGGCCAAGGCCGAGGAGCTCAACCTGCGCGTGATCAACACGCTGCAGGCCGAGTACCCCAACGTGCCGATCGGCTACTCCGGCCACGAGACCGGTCTGCAGACCACTCTCGCCGCCGTCGCCCTGGGTGCCGCGTTCGTCGAGCGCCACATCACCCTCGACCGCGCCATGTGGGGCTCGGACCAGGCCGCCTCCGTCGAGCCGCAGGGCCTGACGCGGCTGGTGCGGGACATCCGCACCATCGAGGAGTCCCTCGGTGACGGCGTCAAGAAGGTCTACGAGAGCGAGCTCGGCCCGATGAAGAAGCTCCGCCGTGTCGCGGGCGTCATCGCCGAGTCCGACTCCGCCGACCGCGAGCCCGCCACGGTCTGAGGCACTCTGCCGTGAATCCTCCGGCCGGTGTGCCCGGCCCTCGCCCGGAAGCGGCGGGCACCTCTGATGCGTCAGGGGCCGCCCGCCGCTTCCGGGCCCTGCCTTTGGACGGTGCGATGGTCTCCGCTGCCCCCCTTGCCCCTCCGGCCCCTCTGGCCACTCTTGCCTTCGTCGAGAGCCCGGTTCAGCTGCTGAACGTGCTGGAGTGGGCGTACGCCGACGCCCAGCGAGCCCAGGGTCCGGAGGCCACGGCCCCCCAGGACCTGACCGTGGTGGTGCTCTCCCCGCACGACCCGATGACCCGCGGCCAGCTGCGCCGGATGGCCGAGCTGGCGCGGGACGAGGGCTTCGCCGTGCGCTGGGAGGACGCGCGGGGCGGGGCCGGTGCGCCGGTCAAGACCATCGGCGGGCTGCGCGGACCGCTGCGCCGGGCCGCGCGGATCGTGATAGGCGATCCGTTCTCCCGCTATGTCCAGCTCCTGCTGACCCTCACCCGCGCCAAGGACCTGGTCGTGGTGGACGACGGCACGGCCACCATGGAGTTCATCTCCCAGCTCGCCAAGGGCGAGCCCCTGGTGCGCTGGCACCGGCGCGGCAACCGGGGGCCGCGCGACATGGTGTTCGCGCCGGTCTCCGCCACCGCGCGCCGTCGGCTCACCCCGGGCGCCAAGCGCCGGGTCGAGGTCTTCAGCTCGATGCCGGTGGAGGCGCCCGACGGGGTCACCATCACCGCCAACGACTTCGCCTGGACCCGGGCCCGGTTCGGCCCGCCCCGGCTCACCGGCGGCACCGACCTGGTCGGGACCTCCCTGGTGGAGACGGGCGTGGTGGACCTGGAGCGCTATCTGGAGGCGGTCGGCTCGCTGACCCGCGCCCATGGAGCCACCCGCTACTTCGCCCATCGCCGCGAGAGCGCCGAGAAGCTGCACCGGGTCTCGGCCGAGGTGGGGCTGGAGATCGTACGGCCCGATCTGCCGCTCGAGCTGATAGCCCGCCGGGGCCCCATCGGCCACACGATCGTGAGCTTCCCCTCGACCGTGGTGCACACCCTGCCGCTCGCGCTCGTGGGCACCGGTGTGCAGGTCGCGGTCTGCGATGTGGACCCCGCCTGGCTGACCAGCAACGCCTCCCCGCGCGCCCAGGGCTTTCTGTCCGGGGTCACCGGGACGGCCCGCGATGTGCGCCGGCTGAACTCGGGGCCGCCGACGGACCCGGCTCCGCCGAAGGGTTCGGTCCCGCCGAGGGATCCGGCCCCGCCGGGGAGCCCGGGTTCGCCCGCGGCACCGGTCGCGGCGTCCTGAGCTCATCGCCCGTACGGCCGTGTGGCGCTTCTCACCCGCGACCGGCCGCAAAATCGGCTGTTATACCCCTGACGAGGGGGATCATGCACCGGGCCGGGTACTTTTGCGTACCCGAAGAGATTGAATTTTTGTTGATCGACATTCGGTGGGCCCACCTGGCGTTCTACGCTTCTTCAGGTGAAGCAATTGATGTCCCTCGATGCGACCGATGCCACACCCGCCGAAGCGCCGGCCCTGCCCGGCACGCTCCCCGACGAGCTGCGTGCCGAACTCATCGCCTTCCGGCGCGATGTACATATGCACCCCGAACTCGGCAACTGCGAGTTCCGCACCACCGCCGCGATCAAGGCGCGGCTGGAGCAGGCGGGACTCGAGCCGCGGGTGCTGCCGTCCGGCACCGGCCTCATCTGTGACATCGGCCCACGCGATGGCGTAGCGCCCCTGCTGGCCCTGCGCGCGGACATCGACGGACTGCCCATCCCCGACACCAAGACGGTCGACTACCGCTCGACCATCGCCGACCGCGCCCACGCCTGCGGCCACGATGTGCACACCACCGTGGTGCTGGGCGCCGGTCTGGTCCTGGCCGAGCTGGCCCGCGAGGGGCGGCTGGCGCGCCCGGTGCGGCTGCTGTTCCAGCCCGCCGAGGAGGTGTTGCCCGGCGGCGCGGCCGACGCGATCGAGGCGGGCGTGCTGGACGGCGTCGGCCGGATCCTGGCGCTGCACTGCGACCCGAAGGTCGAGGTCGGCCGGATCGGGCTGCGCGTCGGGCCGATCACCTCGGCCTGCGACCGGCTGGAGATCTCGCTGGACGGGCCGGGCGGCCACACCGCGCGCCCCCATCTGACCACCGACCTGGTGACCGCCACCGCCAAGGTGATCACCGAGGTGCCCGCGCTGCTGGCCCGCCGGGTCGACGCCCGCTCGGGCCTGGCCGTCACCTGGGGCCGGGTGGAGTCGGGCCACGCCTGCAATGTGATCCCGCAGCACGCCGAGCTGTCCGCCACGGTCCGCTGCCTGGACCTGCCCGCCTGGCGGGAGGCGCCCGATCTGGTGCATGCCGCGGTGGACGAGATCGCCACCCTGCACCGCGCCAAGTCGGAGATCAACTACATCCGCGGGGTACCGCCGGTGGTCAACGAGGCGAGCTCCGCCGAGCTGCTGCGGGACGCCATGATCGCCCGCCGCGGCGCGCACGCGGTCGAGGACACCGAACAGTCCCTGGGTGGCGAGGACTTCTCCTGGTACCTGGAGCGGGTGCCCGGCGCGATGGCCCGGCTGGGCGTGCGCACGGTCGGCGACACCACCCGGCGCGACCTGCACGCGGGCGACTTCGATGTGGACGAGGGCGCGATCGCGGTGGGCGTGGAGCTGTTCACGGCCGCGGTCCTGCTCGACCGGAACGCGTAGGCCCGGCGGGCGGAAGCACGTAGACCCGCTGTCCGGATCGCGCAGACCCGCCGGTCGCACCGCCGCGCGCCTCCCGGGGCGCGCGGCTGCCGGACGGCGGCCCGCCAACCCCTCCATCAACCCCTTCGTCACCGCCGGTACCGCTCGCGGATACGAGAGGTTCGCGACGATCCGATAACGGCTTCCGAGGGGGCCTTTATCTGGCATCTACGCGCGTTACGATGCGGCGGAGCCAGCGCCGCAAGGGGCGCTTCGAGATCATCAGAGGGGACCCTCGTGCGCCGGGTATCCACGATAGCTGTCGCGGGCATTGCCACCGCGGCTCTCGCATTTTCCGTCACCGCGTGTGGCAGCAGCTCCGAAGAGGGAAGCAAGGACGCCGGCATCGGCCTGGCCTACGACGTCGGCGGCCGTGGCGACCACTCCTTCAACGACTCCGCCGCCAAGGGCTATGACAAGGCCCTGAAGGACTTCGACGTCAAGGGCAAGGAGCTGACGGCGAAGGACGGCGACACCGACGCCGACCGCTACGACAAGCTGGCGAGCCTCGCCGAGGCGGGCTACAACCCCGTCGTCGGCGTCGGCTACGCGTGGACCCCCTCGCTCACCAAGGCCGCGAAGAAGTACAAGGACACCGACTTCGCCATCGTCGACTCGGTCGTCGAGGCCAAGAACGTGGCCAGCCTGGTCTCCGCCGAGCACGAGGGCTCCTACCTCGCCGGCGTGGCCGCGGGCCTGAAGACCAAGTCCAACAAGGTCGGCTTCATCGGCGGCACCGACAGCGCGCTGATCAAGAAGTTCGCGGGCGGCTTCCAGCAGGGTCTGAAGGACACCAACCCCAAGGCGTCCCTGGACGTCCAGTGGGTGCAGGTCGGTTCGCCCAAGGGCTTCGGCATGCCGGACCGCGGCAAGGACATCGCCGAGGGCATGCTCTCCAACAAGGTCGACGTGATCTTCTCCGCGGCCGGCGGCTCCGGCGCGGGCGCCATCGAGGCGACCGCCGGGAAGAAGGGCACCTGGTCGATCGGCGTCGACGGCGACCAGTACTACGACAAGGGCCTGGCCCAGTACAAGAACTCGATCATGACCTCCATGGTCAAGACCGTGGACGGCTCGGTCTACGACTTCATCAAGAGCGTCATCAAGGACAAGAAGCCCGAGAGCGGCGTCCAGTCCTACGACCTCAAGCGCGGCGGCGTCTCCCTCTCGTACTCCGGCGGATTCATCAACGACATCAAGCCGAAGATCGAGGCGGCCAAGAAGAAGATCGTCGACGGCCAGATCAAGGTCAACGACACCTACAAGGACTGACCCTCGGGCCACGGACCCGTACGGCGCCCCCTCCCGGGCGTCCGCCCGGGTCCGTGGCACACCCGGCCGGTCCGGCCCCCGGCCCGCCCCACCTCCGTCGCCCCTCAGGAGTGCGCCATCGAAGCCGCCAGCCCACCCAAGGGCGCTCCCGCCGGTGCCGTCACCGACGTCGCCGTAGAACTCCACGGAATCACCAAGCGGTTCCCCGGAGTCGTCGCCAACCACGACATCGACATCACTGTGCGCCGCGGCACCGTGCACGCCCTCGTGGGCGAGAACGGCGCGGGCAAGTCGACCCTGATGAAGATCCTCTACGGGATGCAGCGCCCGGACGAGGGCACCATCGCGATCGACGGCGAGACGGTGGAACTGAGCTCCCCGGCGGACGCCATATCCCGCGGAGTGGGCATGGTGCACCAGCACTTCATGCTCGCCGACAACCTCACCGTGCTGGAGAACGTGGTCCTCGGCGCGGAGAAGCTGCACGGCATCAGCGGCAAGGCGCGCGCCCGGATCAAGGAGATATCCGACGCCTACGGGCTGGGCGTCCGTCCCGACTTCCTCGTCGAGGACCTGGGCGTGGCGGACCGTCAGCGCGTGGAGATCCTCAAGGTCCTCTACCGGGGCGCCCGGACGCTCATCCTCGACGAGCCGACCGCCGTCCTCGTCCCGCAGGAGGTCGACGCGCTCTTCGACAACCTCCGCGAGCTCAAGTCCGAGGGCCTGACGGTGCTGTTCATCTCGCACAAGCTGGGCGAGGTGCTCTCCGTGGCCGATGACATCACCGTCATCCGCCGCGGCACCACGGTCGCCTCCGTCGCGCCGTCCGAGACCAGCCCCCGGCAGCTGGCCGAGCTGATGGTCGGCAGCGAGCTGCCCTCGCCGGAGACCCGCGAATCCACCGTCACCGACACCGACATGCTCGTCGTGGACGCGCTGCGGCTGACCGCCACCGATGTGGACGGGGTGGAGCGGGCCGTGCTCGACGACATCGCCTTCACCATCCGTAAGGGCGAAGTCCTCGGCATCGCCGGTGTGGAGGGCAACGGCCAGGCCGAACTGGTCGAGGCCATCATGGGCATGCGCGACCCCGACGCCGGCACCATCACCCTGGACGGCGCCGACATCTCCCACGCGCCCACCCGCAAGCGGCGCGAGGACGGCATCGGCTACATCCCCGAGGACCGCCACCGGCACGGACTGCTGCTGGAGGCGCCGCTGTGGGAGAACCGCATCCTCGGCCATGTCACCGAGGTGCCCAACAGCAAGGGCGGGCTGCTCAATCCGGCCGCCGCCCGGCGGGACACCGAGCGGATCGTCGCCGAGTACGACGTGCGTACGCCCGGGATCGAGGTCACCGCGGCCTCGCTGTCCGGCGGCAACCAGCAGAAGCTGATCGTCGGCCGGGAGATGAGCCACCACCCCAAGCTGCTGATCGCCGCGCACCCCACCCGGGGTGTGGACGTGGGCGCCCAGGCGCAGATCTGGGACCAGATCCGCACCGCGCGCCGTGAGGGCCTCGCGGTGCTGCTGATCTCGGCCGACCTGGACGAGCTGATCGGCCTGTCCGACACCCTGCGGGTGATGTTCCGCGGCCGGCTGGTCGCCGACGCCGACCCCGCCACCATCACCCCGGAGGAGCTGGGCTCGGCCATGACCGGCGCCGCCTCCGGCCGTCTGGACCACCCGGCCGACGAGGCCGAGGCCGCGACCGGGGAGAGGCCCGATGAAGAAGCTGGACAAGGAGCGGGTGCTGCTCGCGGTCGCCGCCCCGGTGCTGGCGCTCGCCGCCGCGTTCGTGGTGACCGCGCTGGTGCTGCTGGCGACCGGCAAGGAGCCGTTCAACGCCTTCGGCATCATGTTCGACTACGGGGTGAAGGCCGACAGCCAGGTCTACATCCTCAACAAGGCGACGACGTACTACCTGGCGGGGCTCGCGGTGGCCATCGGCTTCCGGATGAACCTCTTCAACATCGGCGTCGACGGCCAGTACCGGCTCGCCGCCTTCTTCGCCGCCGTCGTCGGCGGGGCACTGGAGCTGCCGGGGCTGGTGCAGATCCCGCTGATCCTCCTGGTCGCCATGCTCGTCGGCGCCATGTGGGCATCCATCGCCGGTCTGCTGAAGGTCTACCGGGGCGTCAGCGAGGTGATCAGCACCATCATGCTGAACTCCCTCTCCGGCATCCTCATCAGCTATCTGCTGGTGGACGGGCGGCTGGCCGACCTCGACAAGCAGACCAACATCGTGGCCACCGACCCGCTGCCGTCCTCCAGCCACTTCTTCACCTTCCCGGCGGGCGGCGACCTCGACCCCATCTGGGGCTTCATCGTCGTCGCGGCGCTCGCCGGCGTCGGCTTCTGGTTCCTGCTCGGGCGCACCCGGTTCGGCTTCGACCTGCGCGCGGTGGGCCGCTCCGAGTCCGCCGCCCAGGCCAGCGGCGTCAACGTCAAGCGCATGGTGCTCACCAGCATGGTGCTCTCGGGCGCGATGGCCGGTCTGATCGGCATGCCGACCCTGCTCAACGACACCCACCAGTTCACCTCCGACTTCCCGACCGGCATCGGCTTCACCGGTATCGCCATCGCGCTGCTCGGCCGCAACAACCCGGTCGGCATCGCGCTGGCCGCCGTGCTGTGGGGCTTCCTGGAGCGCGGCGCCAACCGCCTGGAGTTCGAGGGCTACGACAAGGAAATCGTCGGCGTGATGCAGGGCGTGATCGTCCTGTGTGTCGTCATCGCGTACGAACTGGTGCGCCGCTACGGGCTCAAGCGCCAGCAGCAGAGGGTCGGCGCGGAGCTCGCCGCCCAGGCCAGGGCCGACAAGGGCATCGACAAGACGGAGGTGGCGGTGCCGTGAGCGACGCACACGGGGCCTCCGGGCCGCAGATGACGACGATGGCCGGGCCTTCGTGCCGAGTGGGCGACAGTGACATCGGCCGCTGCCGCGGCGGGGCGAACGGAGAGACACGATGAGTGCCACGGTGACCACCACCAAGAGCACGAGCACGCCGGGCAAGGGGAACGGGCCCGCCTCCCGGATGTCCCTGGGCAAGGTGCTGCTGATCGTCGCCGGGGCGCTGGTCGCGCTGTCGGTGCTGCGGGCGTTCGTCGACGCCGCCCAGCAGTCGGACTTCGACCGCGTCACCTCCTCCGGGCAGATCGCCGCCGCGCTCTCCATGGCCGTGCCGATCGGCCTCGCGGGCCTCGGCGGACTGTGGTCCGAGCGGGCCGGTGTGGTCAACATCGGCCTCGAGGGCATGATGATCCTCGGCACCTTCTTCGGCGCCTGGGCGGGCTATCAGACCAACCCCTGGGTGGGCGTACTCGCGGGCGTCCTCGGCGGCGCGGTCGGCGGTCTGGTCCACGCGGTGGCCACCGTCACCTTCGGGGTGGACCACATCATCTCCGGTGTGGCGATGAACATCCTCGCCCTCGGCGCCACCACCTATCTGGCCAAGCGCTGGTTCGAGCCGCTGTCCGACATCGGCGGCTCCCCGAAGAACTCCCCGCAGGTCGACCCCATCCAGACGTTCACCGTCCCCGGACTGTCCGACTGGCTCGCGGATCTGGAGAACCACCACTGGTTCCTGGTCTCGGACGTCGCCGGCATCCTCGGCGGTCTGGTCACCGACATCTCCGCGCTGACCGTCGTCTCCATCCTCCTGGTCGTGGGCAGCTTCTTCGCCCTGTGGCGGACCTCGTTCGGACTGCGGCTGCGGTCCTGCGGTGAGAACCCGACGGCGGCCGAGTCCCTCGGCGTCAACGTCTACCTCTACAAGTACGCGGCCGTGGTGATCTCCGGCGCCCTCGCCGGGCTCGGCGGCGTCTTCCTCGCCCTCGTCCGCTCGCACATCTACAACGAGGGCCAGACCGGCGGCCGCGGCTACATCGGCCTCGCCGCCATGCTCTTCGGCAACTGGCGGCCGGGCGGGCTCGCGATGGGCGCCGGTCTCTTCGGCTACTCCGACGCCCTGCAACTGCGCAACGGCGGGGCGACCGTCCACGCCCTGCTGCTCCTGGTCGCACTCGGCCTCGCCGCGCTGGCGGTCTGGCGGATTGTCCGCAAGAGTTATGTCGCGGGCGCGGTGTCCGGCGCCGCGGCCGTCGCGCTGCTGCTGTGGTATGCCCTGACCGACACGGTCCCAGGCGGCCTGGTCAGCGCCACGCCGTACATCGTGACCCTGCTGGTCATGGGGCTCGCCTCACAGCGGCTGCGGATGCCCAAGGCGAACAACAGGCCCTATCGAAAGGGACAGGGCACATGAGCACTTCCGCCCCGACTGGGACGGTTTGCGCGCACAGGCCCGGGACGCCATGTCCCGGGCCTACGCCCCCTACTCGGACTTCCCGGTGGGCGCCGCCGCGCTCGTCGACGACGGCCGCACGGTCAGCGGCTGCAATGTGGAGAACGCGGCGTACGGCGTCGCGCTGTGCGCCGAATGCGGTCTGATCTCCTCCCTCGTCGCCACCGGCGGCGGCCGGCTCACCGCCTTCACCTGCTGCGACCGCGAGGGCGCCGTGCTGATGCCCTGCGGCCGCTGCCGTCAGCTGCTGTGGGAGCACGGCGGCCCCGAGCTCCAGATGGACACCCTCACGGGCATCCGCCCGCTCGCCGAGCTCCTCCCGGACGCCTTCGGCCCCGCCGATCTGCGCCGCGCCGCCGCCCACGGCTGACGTTCCCGAACACGAAAGGCCCCGTACCGCCCCCATGGACGCCATCTCCGTCATCCGCGCCAAGCGCGACGGCACCCGCCTGACCGACGCCCAGATCGACTGGGTCATCGACGCCTACACGCGCGGCGAGGTGGCGGACGAGCAGATGTCCGCACTCGCGATGGCGATCTTCCTCAACGGCATGGACCGGGCCGAGATCGCCCGCTGGACCGCCGCGATGATCGCCTCCGGCGAGCGGATGGACTTCTCCTCCCTGCCGCGCCCGACCGCCGACAAGCACTCCACCGGCGGCGTCGGCGACAAGATCACCCTGCCGCTCGCCCCCCTCGTGGCGGCCTGCGGAGCCGCCGTACCGCAGCTCTCCGGCCGGGGCCTCGGCCACACCGGCGGCACCCTCGACAAGCTGGAGTCCATCCCCGGCTGGCGCGCACAGCTGTCCAACGAGGACATGCTGGCCGTCCTCCGCGACGTGGGCCCGGTCATCTGCGCGGCGGGCGAGGGCCTGGCCCCGGCCGACAAGAAGCTGTACGCGCTGCGCGATGTCACCGGGACGGTCGAGTCGATCCCGCTCATCGCCTCCTCGATCATGTCCAAGAAGATCGCCGAGGGCACCGGCTCCCTGGTCCTGGACGTCAAGGTCGGCTCCGGCGCCTTCATGAAGGACATCGACTCGGCGCGCGAACTGGCCACCACGATGGTCGGCCTCGGCAAGGACCACGGCGTCCGCACGACCGCCCTCCTCACCGACATGTCCACCCCGCTCGGCCTCACCGCGGGCAACGCCCTCGAGGTCCGCGAGTCCGTGGAGGTCCTGGCGGGCGGCGGCCCCGCCGATGTCGTCGAGCTCACCCTGGCCCTGGCCCGCGAAATGCTGGACGCGGCGGGCCTGCCGGACGCCGACCCCGCCAAGGCCCTGGCCGACGGCACGGCGATGGACCACTGGCGCCGCATGATCGCCGCCCAGGGCGGCGACCCGGACGCCCCGCTCCCCGCGGCGCGCGAACACCACGTCGTCACGGCCACCGCCGACGGCGTCCTCACCCGCCTCGACGCCTACGCGGTCGGCCTGGCCGCCTGGCGCCTGGGGGCGGGCCGCGCCCGTAAGGAGGACCCGGTCCAGGCGGGCGCGGGCGTCGAACTCCACGCCAAACCGGGCGACCGCGTCACCACGGGCCAGCCGCTCCTCACCCTCCACACCGACACCCCGTCGGCCTTCGCCTACGCCCTGGAGGCACTGAAGGAAGCGGTCACCTACGCCCCCCAGAACGCGGACTTCATCCCCACGCCGATCGTGCTGGAACGCATCGCCTGATTGGGCGGCGAACCCACCCAACGCCCGGCCCCGGGGCCGCACACCGAGTGCGGACCGTGGGCGCCTGCGGCGGACAGCCCCCACCCCGCCCCTTCGCGAAAGAGGGGGCTGCGCCCCCTCGCCCCTGCCGGGGCTGCGCCCCCTCGCCCCTGCCGGGGCTGCGCCCCCTCGCCCCTGGCGGGGCTGCGCGTCCTCGCCCCTGGCGGGCTGCGCGTCCTCGCCCCTGGCGGGGCTGCGCGTCCTCGCCCCTGGCGGGGCTGCGCGTCCTCGCCCCTGGCGGGGCTGCGCGTCCTCGCCCCTGGCGGGGCTGCGCGTCCTCGCCCCTGGCGGGGCTGCGCGTCCTCGCCCCTGGCGGGGCTGCGCGTCCTCGCCCCTGGCGGGGCTGCGCGTCCTCGCCCCTGGCGGGGCTGCGCGTCCTCGCCCCTGGCGGGGCTGCGCGTCCTCGCCCCTGGCGGGCTGCGCGTCCTCGCCCCTGGCGGGGCTGCGCGTCCTCGCCCCCGCCGGGGCTGCGCGTCCTCACCCGCGCCGGGGCTCCGCCCCGGGCCCCGCTCCTCAAACTCCGGAGGGGCTGAATTCAGGCCGCACACAGCGGAACGCACACCCACTACGTCAGCAGCTGACCCCGCCGCCCCAGCAGAAACTTCTTGAAGGCCGCCACCGGCGGTGTGTCAGGGTGCCCGTCCAGCCAGGCAAGACCGATCTCGCGGACGGCACGCGGCGCGGTGACGGTCAGCTCCGCCACCCCGGGGCGGGGAACGGCAGGCGGAGGGAGGAGGGCCACCCCAAGGCCCGCCGCGACCAGGCCGCGCAGCGTCTCCGCCTCCTCGCCCTCGAAGGCGATCCGGGGCGTGAACCCCGCCTCCGCGCACAGCGCATCGGTGATGCGCCGCAGCCCGTAGCCCGGCTCCAGCGTGACGAACAGCTCCGAGGCGGCCTCGGCGAGCCGGACCCGGCGGCGTCCGGCCAGCCGGTGGTCGTCGGGGACCACCAGCCGTAGCCGCTGTTCGTCCAGGCGGCGGGCGACCAGGTCGGGGGCGTCCGGCACCGGGGAGGTCAGACACAGGTCGAGGCCGCCCGCGCGCATCCGCTCGATCATCGCCTCGCCGTAGTTCTGGACCAGTTGGAACCGCACTCGCGGATGGTCCACCCGAAAGCTCCGGATCAGACCGGGCACGGTCTCGGTCCCCAGCGTGTGCAGGAAGCCGAACGAGACCAGGCCCGCCGCCGGATCCGCGTCGGCCCGTACGGACTCGGCGGCGCGGTCGACCTCGGCGAGGGCCCGTTCGACCGAGCGCAGGAACGTCCGTCCCGCCGGGGTGAGCGCCACCGTACGGCCCCGGCGGGCGAAGAGCGCCACGCCCAGGTCCTCCTCCAGCCGGACCATCGCCCGGCTGAGCGTCGACTGGGGCACCCCCATCTCCTGTGCGGCGCGCGTCACATGCTCATGGCGGGCGACGGCGGCGAACTGGGCGAGGCGCGGTGTGAGGGTGGCGGCCCAGGACTCCGCCTCGACATCTACTGTCACCGGAATGTCGTTTTCGTAACTGATGCGTGACACCTACGACCCTGACCTTTACTCATGCTGCGGTGGATTGATTATCGCCATTCCGTGCATTGGACGCATCAACCGTGCTTACGTACGGTCGAAGCATGCCTCCCGCTGATACCGGGGCGTCCACCGGAACCCACCGTGTGGACGCCTCCGCTTCGATGCCGACGAACCCGAACTCCTCCCAGCCCGCCACCGCGAGCAACGCGAAGGTCGCGAGCAACGCGAGCCCCGCGAACCCCGTGAGCAACGCGAGCCCCGCGTCCCAGCAGATGAGCCCGGGCCACCCCGGTTACGTCCGGATGCGGCTCGCCCTCTTCACCTCCGGACTCGCCACCTTCGCCCTGCTCTACTCCACCCAGGCGCTGCTCCCCGCGATCTCCGACGATCTGCGGGTCCAGGCGGACCAGGCCAGCTGGAGCGTCTCCGCGGCCACCTTCGGCCTGGCGCTCGCGGTCGTGCCGCTGAGCGCGCTGTCCGAGCGGTTCGGCCGACGCGCCATGATGACCGGCTCGCTCACGGTCGCGGTCCTCCTCGCCCTGCTGGTGCCGTTCGCACCGGACTTGGGCTGGCTGATCGGACTGCGCGCGGTCCAGGGTGTGGCGCTGGCCGGGATCCCGGCCTCCGCGATGGCGTACCTCTCGGAGGAAGTTCACCCGAAGGCGCTGGTCGGCGCGATCGGGCTGTTCGTGGCCGGTAACAGCGTCGGCGGTATGAGCGGCCGGATCCTCACCGGCTGGGTGGCGGACGCCTGGGGCTGGCGGGCCGCGCTGGCCGCGGTCGGCGCGATGGCGCTGCTGTGCGCGGTGGCCTTCCGGCTGCTGCTCCCCAAGGCCCGGAACTTTACCCCGGCCGCGGTGAGCCCGCGGGCGCTGGCCCGCACCCTCGCCGGACATCTCTCCGATCCGCTGCTGTGCCGGCTGTACGCGATCGGCGCGCTGTTCATGACGGTCTTCGGCGGGGTCTACACGGTCATCGGCTACCGCCTGGTGGCCGAGCCCTTCGGCCTCTCGCAGAGCCTGATCGGCTCGATTTTCCTGATCTACCTGGTCGGCACGGTCTCCTCGGCGGCGACCGGCAAGCTGGTCGGCCGGCTCGGGCGGCGCGGCGCGCTGTACGTGGCGGTGTCCACGACGGCGGCCGGACTGCTGCTGTCCCTGCTGAACTCGATCCCGGCGGTGCTGGCCGGTCTGGTGCTGATCACCGCCGGCTTCTTCGCGGGCCACGCGGCGGCGTCCTCGGCGGTGAGCCGTACGGCCAAGACCGGGCGCGCCCAGGCCGCGGCGCTCTACCAGGCGTCGTACTACATCGGCAGCAGCGTGGGCGGTGCGCTGGGCGCACTCGCCTTCCACGCGGCCGGATGGGGCGGCACGGTCGCCATGGGCCTGGTGGCGGTCGGCGGCGCGGCGGCGATCACGGTGTACGCGACGCGCAAGGCGCAGGCCGAACGGCGCGCGGAGGCCGCACGCCGCGAACTGGTCGGCGCACCGGCCTAGCCCGGCCCCGGGCGCTTGCCCAGCACAGCCCTCTGAAGCCCGAAGGGGCCGCCCCGCCACTGTCCCGGCGGGGCGGCCCCTTCGCCCATGGGGCCCATAGGGGCGCGAGACGGCGACGCACCCGGCAACGTAATCCCCTACGCGCCCCCGCTACGCCCGCGCGGCCAAGGCTCAGCGCCGCAGGTTCGCCCCGAACCCCGACGCCAACGGCATCCGCAGCCCCAGCGGCGGCGGAGCCGCCAGCGCGTCGGCGACCGGGCGGGAGAAGCCGGAGTGGAAGAGGGAGCCGAGGAGGAAGTCCACGGCCAGCGCCTGCACCTCGGAGCGGTGCTGATGCAGCCCGTGCCCGTCGGTGTGCACCTCGAAGCGGCACACATCGCGGTTGGCCTTCTTCGCCCGCTCCGCCAGCCGGTAGGACAGCTCGGGGTCGGACCGCTCGTCGTTCGTGCCGTGAGCGATCAGCACCTGCCGTCCCACCAACTGCTTCACCGGCTCGGGTTCGAGCACCTCGTCCGGCGCCGGAAGCCATGGCGCCAGCGCCACCACCGAGGTGACGGCCGGGTGGCCGGCGGCGCGGAGGGCGGCGCGCCCGCCCATGCCGTGGCCCGCGAGGCAGACCGGCACATCGCCGTAGCGCCGCACCACCTCCTCCACGGCCCACGTGGCATCGGAGGCGGGATCGGCGGCGGCCCCGTTCCAGCCCCGGCGCCGGTAGTGGACGACATGACCGGCCAGCCCCTCCTCCCGGCCCGCCCGGACCAGCCGCCGGGCCAGTGGCAGGGCGGCTGCCGCCGTGAGTCTGGAGGGCCGTCTCGTCCCGTTGGGTTCGCCCTCGGGGAGGAGCAGTACCACACCGTGTACGGTCCTTTGCGCGGCGGCCGCGCCCATCGGCCGCCCCAGCCGTGCGCCCCGCTCGGGCAACGCTTGCTGAGCCATGGCAGAACGATCGCAGAAGGACTGGTGTACTCCACTACCCGTGCGGGTCACTGTTCCGTATCTATCCCTCACGTTCTACGCGCGTAGGGGCTATGGTGCCCAGATGACGAGCGAGCACAGCCACGAGCCCACCCCCGAACAGATCCGCCGCGCCCCCAAGGTGCTGCTCCACGACCACCTCGACGGCGGGCTGCGTCCCGGCACGATCGTCGACCTCGCGAGGGAGACGGGGTACGAGGCGCTGCCGGAGAACGAGCCCGACAAGCTGGGCGTCTGGTTCCGCGAGGCGGCGGACTCCGGATCGCTGGAGCGCTATCTGGAGACGTTCTCCCACACCGTCGGCGTGATGCAGACCCGCGACGCGCTCGTCAGGGTCGCCGCCGAATGCGCCGAGGACCTCGCCGAGGACGGCGTCGTCTACGCCGAGATCCGCTACGCCCCGAACAGCACCTCGAGGGCGGGCTGACCCTGGAGGAGGTCGTCGAGGCGGTCAACGAGGGCTTCCGCGAAGGGGAGCGGCGGGCCCGGGAGAACGGCCACCGCATCCGGGTGGGCGCCCTGCTGACCGCGATGCGGCACGCGGCCCGCGCCCTGGAGATCGCCGAACTCGCCAACCGCTACCGCGACTTGGGCGTGGTCGGTTTCGATATCGCGGGCGCCGAGGCCGGTTTCCCGCCCACCCGGCACCTGGACGCCTTCGAGTATCTGAAGCGGGAGAACAACCACTTCACGATCCACGCGGGCGAGGCGTTCGGACTGCCGTCCATCTGGCAGGCGCTCCAGTGGTGCGGCGCCGACCGGCTGGGCCACGGCGTCCGCATCATCGACGACATCAAGGTCGCGGACGACGGCTCCCTCGCCCTCGGCCGCCTCGCCTCGTACGTCCGCGACAAGCGCATCCCGCTGGAGCTGTGCCCGACCTCCAACCTCCAGACGGGCGCGGCCAGTTCGTACGCCGAGCACCCCATCGGGCTGCTCCGCCGACTGCATTTCCGTGCCACCGTGAATACGGATAATCGTCTGATGAGCGGGACGAGCATGAGCGCGGAATTCCAGCATCTTGTATCAACGTTCCATTACACGCTCGACGACATGCAATGGTTCACGGTCAATGCCATGAAATCGGCCTTCATTCCTTTTGACGAACGTCTGGCGATGATCAGTGACGTGATCAAGCCCGGATACGCCGAGCTGAAGTCCGAATGGCTGTTCCGAAATGTGGCCTCCGCGTCGGCTGTGACCAGGGATTCCGCGTCCGGGGGAAGCTGACCGAGCGCACTGGGCCCATGGCTCGGACGGGGTTTCGGGGGCGGTTTTCGGCGTTTGCGGGCAGCCGAAATCCATGGCTACGTTTCCGTATCGGTCAAGCCCCCGTCTCAAGGACAGATTTCTGATGAAGCAGGGAACGCTCAAGACTCTCGGTGTCATTGCCCTCGGCGCCGTCGCCGTCATCACCGGAGGCAGCGCCGCGTCCGCGGCCCCCAGCGCGCCGGTCCCGGGCGGCTCCGCGGGCCGTGTCGCCGCCCCGGGGCAGCCCGCCGCCCAGCCCGGAAAGCCCGCCCCCCAGGCCAAGCCCGGCCAGGGCATGCTGGGTCAGCTCCCGCTGCAAGGTCTGCCGACCAGCAACCTCATCAAGCTGGGCTGATCTCCGCCTGGGCACACGGCCGGGCCGCACATCCCGATGGGGTGTGCGGCCCGGCCGTTCCGTTTGCCAGGGTCACCACGCCTCGCGGTAGGCGTCCTCCGCGGGAAGCAGGAACCACAGCGCGAGATAGAGCAGGAACTGCGGCCCCGGCAGCAGACACGAGACCACGAAGAGCACCCGCATCGTCGTCGGGGTGGTCCCGAAGCGCCGGGCGAGACCCGCGCAGACACCGGCGATCTTCTTCTCGTGGCGGGGGCGGACCAGCGGTGCGCTCATGATGGGGACTCCTCCTCGTCGAGTGGGCTCGGGAAGAGCCAAGTTCCCGATGGACTCAACGCTATGTCCGCGTGCTGGAGGAGACGTCGCTCCACGGTGCGATCCCGACCCTGGGAATCGTCGGGGTCGGGGCCAGGGCGCCGTCGTCCCGGGGGAGGGGCGCGGCCCGGCCCCGGTCAGCCCGACGGCGGAGCCGCGTCCGGACGGCGGGGACCACCAGTACGTGCGCGAGGGCGACCCCGACGGTGTTCAGCAGCACCGAGTCCACGTTCATGATCTGCCCGGTCATCTCGCTGCGCAGCAGCGCCACCCCCAGGGCCGCCATCGCCCCGCTGAAGGCCGTACGGGCCAGCGAGGCCAGCGGATACGCCTCCACCCGGCCCCCGGCCAGCGGCAGCAGCACCCCCAGCGGCGCGAGCAGCAGCAGCCCGCCTCCGATGGAACGGACCGCCTCCCAGGGGCTGAGCGCCAGATCGGCGCGGATGGTGGCCAGCGGTTCGAGGGTCGCGGCGGACACCCAGGGCACGTTGGTCGGTCGCAGGGTCAGCCAGCAGACGAACGCGAGATGTGCGACGAGGAGGACGAAGCCCGCGACGCGGTAGCGAAAGGCGGCCCTGCGGCCGAAGGGACCCTGCACGAAAATCAGGACGCCGCCCGCGGGGGTCGTGGTTCCGCCCGCACCCCGCTGGTCAGCACCTTGTTACCGACAAGTCGCCGACCTGGGACGAGGCGGTACCGGCAGGTAACGAATCAGGAGACCAGGACCCCGGAGTTGACCGCGATCATGGGGTTGCGGCGCATCTCCTCGGTGCACTGGTACGCCTTGAGCGGATCCCGCTGGCTGTCCGGGCCGCCGAGCACCACCTTGCCGTCATCCCCGGCCACCGTGGTGTCCGCGAGAGTGCAGACGATCTGCGCGAGCGCCAGGGACTGGATCTCCTCCGGCGGCCGGCTCAGCCGCAGCGCGCTGTCCGGGTCGTCCTTGGCCGGACCGGAGATCTCCACCCAGTCCTCGACCGCCGTGGAGAACCCGGCCGCCGCCTCGGCCGCCGTCGGCGGCAGCCGCAACTGCTCCAGCAGCGCCTGGGCGACCCGCACCGGCTCCGGGGACGTCTTCTCGTCGCCCTGCCGGGTCGTCCGGCTCACCGACAGGATCCGCGAGGAGCACAGCAGATAGATCCGTACGGAGCCCCGGCTCATCCCCTCGGCGGCCCGCTCCGACTCGGGCGCCCGGCAGGACGCCCGCGAGGGCGCGGCCCCGGCGTCCACCGGCACCGAGGTGCCGCGTATGCCGCAGCCGGCCGCCAGCAGGGCGACCGCGCCGGCCAGCAGAAGAGCGGCCGCCGACTGGCTCCACCGCGCGCTCATGGCCTGCCCTCCTCGTTCCGGCCCGTGCCCCTGGCCGAATTCCCGCCCTTGCCCTTGCCCCAGGTCCTGCCCTTGCCCTTGCCCCTGGCCCTGTCGCCGTCGTCGCGCTCGCCCTCGGCGGCGCCCTCGCGGTCGAGATCGTCGAGATCGCCGAGCTCGTCCGCGGCCTCGTCGGAGGCGATCCGGGAGGCGTCCATCGGCAGCCGCAGTGTGAAGACGGCCCCGCCCTCCGGGGAGTTCGCGGCGCTGATGTCGCCGCCGTGGATATGGGCGTTCTCCATCGCGATCGACAGCCCGAGCCCGCTGCCCTCCGAGCGCGGGCGGGACGCGCTCGCCTTGTAGAACCGGTCGAAGACATGCGGCAGCACATCTTCGGGGATGCCGGGACCGTGGTCCCGGACCTTGATCAGCAGCTCATCGCCGTCGGTGCGCACCGAGACCCGCACCGGCGAGCCGCCGTGCTTGAGCGCGTTCCCGATCAGATTCGCCAGGATCACATCCAGCCGCCGGGGATCCAGCCGGGCCACGATCCCGCGCGCCGCGTCCAGCTCCACCGCGTCCAGCCAGGCGCGGGCGTCGATGCACGCCGTCACCTGGTCGGCGACATCGACATCGTCGAGCACCAGCCGGGCCGTGCCCGCGTCGAAGCGGGTCACCTCCATCAGGTTCTCCACCAGGTCGTTCAGCCGCCGGGTCTCGCTCACCACGAGCTGCACCGCCGGAGCGATCATCGGGTCGAGCGAGTCGGCCTCCTCCTCCAGCACCTCGGAGACGGCCGTGATCGCGGTGAGCGGGGTCCGCAGCTCATGCGACATGTCCGCGACGAAGCGCCGGCTGGACGCCTCCCGCGCGGACAGCTCCGCCACCCGCTTCTGCAGCCGCTCCGCCGCCCGGTTGAAGGTGTGGGAGAGATTGGCCAGCTCATCGGAGCCCGAGACCTGCAGCCGGGTGTCCAGATGCCCCTCGCCCAGCCGGTACGCCGCCTCCCCGAGCCGCTGCACCGGCCGCAGCACCGTGGCCGCGGCGGCCTGCGCCAGCAGCGCGGCGCCGATCAGCGCGAGCCCGGTGGCGATCCCCAGCGACCAGGCCAGGGAGTTCAGATCCTGGCGCTCGGTGTCCAGGGACTTGAGCATGTAGCCGGTCGGCCCGCCGCCGTTCACCTTGGCCCCGCCGACCAGATACGGGGTGCCGTCCAGCGTGATCCGCTGCCAGTAGAGGTGGTACGGGGAGGTGTTCCCCTTGCCCACCGGGCGCTTCTGGTCCACCGCGCGCCGCAGGGACGCGGGCACCGCGTCGAGGGTGAACAGGCCCTTGTCCGAGGCGGCCGGACAGCTTCCGGCATCCCGGGTCCGGGTGATCAGCAGCACCTCGTACTTCTGGGTGTTGTCCGCCATACGACCCGCGGCGTCCCGCAATTCGGAACAGGTCGGGACCGAGGGCAGCGGGTCGGTGTCGTCCTTCAGCGATTTACGGAACTCGTCCAGCGCCGCGTCCTGGGTACGGGTCAGCACTGCGTCACGGTTCAGCCAGTACGCGATGGCCGACGCGGACACGGCGGCGGTCAGCGCCACCAGGCCGAAGACCAGCATCAGCCGCAGCCGGAGGCTGAACCACCGCAAGAGCCCCGCGGCCCAGCCCCGGGCCCGACCGGGCTCATCGCTCACTGCGCTCAACTCCGTACGTCTCCGCCCCCGCGCGCACCACGCATCGTCCCCGCTGTGCCGGTTTGCTCGCTTCTCCGCCCGTGCGGCGAGGGTGCGGGTGTCGTCGTCGGCTGCGGGCGGGTGGCCGCACGTGCGTCGCTCGCTGTGCCGGTTTGCTCGCTTCTCCGCCCGTGCGGCGAGGGTGCGGGTGTCGTCGTCGGCTGCGGGCGGGTGGCCGCACGTGCGTCGCTCGCTGTGCCGGTTTGCTCGCTTCTCCGCCCGTGCGGCGAGGGTGCGGGTGTCGTCGTCGGCTGCGGGCGGGTGGCCGCACGTGCGTCGCTCACTGTGCCGGTTTGCTCGCTTCTCCGCCCGTGCGGCGAGGGTGCGGGTGTCGTCGTCGGCTGCGGGCGGGTGGCCGCACGTGCGTCGCTCACTATGGCGCGTCCAGCCGGTATCCGACCCCGCGCACCGTACGGATCAGCGTCGGCGACGACGGGACGTCCTCCACCTTCGCGCGCAGGCGCTGTACGCATGCGTCGACCAGCCGTGAGTCGCCGAGGTAGTCGTGCTCCCAGACCAGCCGCAGCAGCTGCTGCCGGGACAGCGCCTGCCCCGGCCGGCGGCTGAGCTCCAGCAGAAGCCGCAGCTCGGTGGGGGTGAGCTGCAGATCCTCGCCGTTCTTGGTGACCGTCATGGCCGCGCGGTCGATCAGCAGACTGCCGAAGGCCGCGGAGTCGTTGGCCTCCCGCTCGCCACGCCGCAGAACCGCGCGGATCCGGGCGTCCAGCACCCGGCCCTGGACGGGTTTGACCACATAGTCGTCGGCGCCGGACTCCAGGCCCACGACGACGTCGATGTCATCGCTGCGCGCGGTCAGCAGGATGATCGGCAACTGGTCGGTACGGCGGATCCGGCGGCACACCTCGAAGCCGTCGATCCCGGGCAGCATCACATCGAGCACGATCAGATCCGGCCGCTGCTCACGCAGCAGTTTCAGGCCGTCCTCGCCCGTCGCCGCGGTCGCCACACGGTGGCCCTGGCGGGACAGAGAGAGTTCGAGGGCCGTGCGGATGGCGTCGTCGTCCTCGATCAGCAACAGGAAAGGCACGTTGGTCATTCTGGCCTACAAGGGGCCTGTAGTTCGACCGTCAGGGCGTAGGGAGCTGCTGCTGGACCGTCTACGAGCGTGATTGGGCGAGTACGAGTGAGCATCGGCTCCCTTGGCTTCCGGTCTGAGCGCGGCGGGGTTTCCGCGGTCGGAATGGAAGTTCGTATGTCGAATGGGTGACCTTCGCGGGCGTGGTTCGTTGAGTGCGGCGACAGGATCTCCGGCGGCGCGACAAGGGGGGGCGGGTGGGCGAGCAGCGAAAGGTGAAGGCGCTGTTCGTGGTGCCTGGCCCGGCTGGGGTGGCTGTCCGGGACCGACTGCGGGTCTCCGAGACGGACGCTGCGTGGATGACCAGCGTGCCCAACACCGTTCGGCGCACGCGGCTGAGCAACTGCCCTGGCAACAGGACTCACTGCCGCTCAGTCCTTAGGAACGGTTTATCGGTCCGATCGCCTGTGACGAGCCTGTGACAGTCGACAGACAGCCCCATGAAACTGACCCGGCAAAGTCTTCTGTGCACCGGGCGGAACGCCACCGGCCGGGGCAGCCAGCAGACCGATCAGGCTCCACCGACGGGGGGCGCGAAATGAGCACACTGCACTTCACGAACACCAGCGCAGTTCGCACGCGCCTCCACGACACCGGCCGGGGCAACGAGAAGTCCGGTGCCGTGAGCGGGCGGGGGTGCGCTCGCGGCGCCGGGCGTCAGCGGCCTCCTTACATGGTGGCCATTGACGCGATCACGGGGGAGAAGGAGGCCGGTCACGGCCTCGGGGGGAAAACGGGGGACCGGGGGGACACGGGGGAAGCTCGTACAGGGAGGCAGAGGGGGAGCGGCGCACCGCGTCGGAGGCGGAGTTCACCGCCTATGTCCAGGAGCGCCGCGCCTCCCTGTACGCAACCGCCTACCACCTGACCGGTGACCGCTTCGAGGCCGAGGACCTGCTGCAGAGCGCGCTGTTCTCGACCTACCGGGCCTGGGACCGGATCAGCGACAAGGCGGCGGTCGGCGGCTATCTGCGCCGCACCATGACCAATCTGCACATCAGCGCCTGGCGTCGGCGCAAGCTCAACGAGTACCCGACGGAGGAGCTGCCGGAGACGGTGGGCGACCATGACGCGATGCGCGGCACCGAGCTGCGCGCCGTGCTGTGGCAGGCCCTGGCCCGGCTGCCCGAGCTGCAGCGCACGATGCTGGTGCTGCGCTACTACGAGGGCCGGACGGATCCGGAAATCGCGGACATCCTGAACATCAGCGTCGGAACGGTCAAAAGCAGCATCTGGCGCTCGCTGCGCCGGCTGCGCGAGGACGAGTCCCTCAGCTTCGGCCGTGACCAGGAGGAGTCCTTCGGCGAACTGGTCGCCTGACGGCGGCGGGACGACCGAAGGCGGGGGGAAATCGGGGGAAAACGGGGGAAGACGGGGGAAGGTGGGGGAAACGGGAGGGGAACAAGAAATCGGGGGAGTACGGGGGAAACAGGCGCGAGGCCGGACATCCGAGGGGGATTGTCCGGCCTCGCGCCTTTTCTCACGCCCTTTTTCGTTATACGGACGCCTTCTGGCCGGAGGCGGGGACCTGCCCTCCGGCCGTCGCGGCCGCTATCCGGCCCATCGCCGTGCCCTTGCCGCACGCGTACGCGCCCAGCGCCGTCTGCCGGGCCACGATCCCGCGCTCCGCGCGCATCAGCCGCCAGCCGCGCCGCAGCAGATAGTGCGGGGGCTTACGGCCCTCCCGCAGATCGCGCAGCAGCCGACGCCGGAAGGTGGTGGACGGACGGCCGCGCAGACAGAGCGCGTCCGCGAGCACCCCGAGATCGGCGCAGCGCGCGATGATGTCGGCGGCGAAGACCCCCTCGGCGATGAACAGCGGCGCCCGCCCGATGTCCAGCGTCTCCTCGCCGACGCGGGAGCTGGTGGCGATGTCGTACAGCGGCACGGTCGTCCGTGACGTACGGCAGAGCGTCTCGATTGCCGCGACCGCCGCGTCCGCGTCCCAGGAGCCTGGCGAGTCCCAGTCGGCGCCCCCGCCGTCGGCGAGTTGGGGGAGCGTCGGGTCGCCGTCCTCCTTGTAGAAGTCGTCGAGGTTGAGCACGGGCAGCCCGGTGCGGGCGGCGAGCGAGGACTTTCCCGAGCCCGAGGGGCCGGTGAGCAGGACGACACGGGCGGAAGGCGGTTGGCTGGTCACGGAAGACCAGTGTGACGCATCCTTTCGCCCACGTGGCCCCCGCGTGACCGACGACGTAACGTCCGACGTCGCCGTGTTACCGCGTCGCCGCGTCACCACGTCGTCCTGTCACGGCGTCGCCGCCCGTGTCCCCCCGCCGTCACACGACCGCGCGCGGCCGTGTGACGGCGTCGCCGCCCGTGTCCCCCCGCCGTCACACGACCGCGCGCGGCCGTTCCGCCGCCGCCGTACGGGCCGGGCGGGTACGGGGGCCGAAGACCGCCAGGATGAGGGCGCCCAGGAGCCAGGTGCCGGCGATGAAGTAGAAGACGCTCTGATAGCCGGTGCGGTGGTAGAGGGCCGCGATGATCAGCGGTCCGGCGGCGTTGGAGAGACGGCCGAGCCCGTAGGAGACGCCCGTGCCCAGCGAGCGGCCGCGGGTGTCGAACAGCTCGGGGGAGTAGGCGTACCCCAGGGCCGTGTAGCCGCGCTCGAAGAGGTTCACCAGGAAGCCGAAGACCACGATCAGGACCGGGTTGAAGGTCAGCCCGTACAGCAGACCGCACAGCGCGATCACCGCGCCGAAGGCCACCAGGCACCATTTGCGCTCGAAGCGGTCGGTGACCAGGGAGGCCAGGAACGAGCCGAGCGGGGCGCCGACGGTGGTGAGCGCCACATAGAAGACCGACTTCTCGACGCTGAAGCCTTCCTTGGCCAGCAGGGTGGGCGCCCAGCTCGAGTAGCCGAAGAAGCCGATGGTCTGGGTCACCCACAGGACCGTGAGCAGCAGGGTCGGCCCGAGGTAGCGCTTCCGCAGGAGGAGGCGGGGCGATGCCTTGGCGGGCCGGGTCTCGTCGATCGGCGGCGCGGGCTCGGGGAGCGGGCCCTTCTCGGCGGCGACCCGGGTCTCGATCCCGGTGAGGATCGCCTCCGCCGCGTCGTACTCGCCCCTGCTCTCGTGCCAGCGGGGCGACTCCTCCAGATGCCGGGTGAAGAGGACGAAGAGGATGCCGACGGCGCCCCACAGATAGACCAGCCGCCATGACCAGTCGTTGAGCGGTACGACGGCGCTGGCGATGAGGTTGGTGGCCGGGGTGCCGCAGATGCCGATGACGATCGCGTACGCCTGGAACTTTCCGCGTACGGCGGCCGGGTACATCTCGTTGACGTAGATGACCGCCACGACCGTCATCGCGGACAGCCCGGCCGAGGTCAGCACCCGGAACACGCTGAGTGAGACGAGGTCCCAGGAGAAGGCCGAGGCCAGGGAGAAGACCCCGAAACAGAGCGTGGTGTGGATCAGCGCCTTCTTGCGGCCCCAGCGGTCGGCGAGGGTGCTCGCGACCACGGAGCCGATGAACATGCCGACGAACGACAGCGAGGTGACGTAGGCGATCTGGTCGACCGTGATGCCCCAGAGGTCGATGAGCTGGGGAGCGGTGGTGGCGAAGGTGTTGATGTCCGCGAACTCGAAGAAGTAGGCGAACGAGACGGCCAGCAAGGTGATCTTGTGAAACCGGGAGATGGGGAGTCTGTTCAGCCGGTTCACCGCATTGGAGTGCTGCATGGGTGGCCCTTGTCGAAGAGGCGGGGAGGAGGGCGGAGAGGAAGAGGCGGGGAGGGGACGGGGGCGGGTCTCGGCGGGCGGTTCGGGGTCAGGCGCCTTCGCCGGGCCAGTAGAGCCTCATGGGGTTGTCGACCAGCAGCTTCCGCCGCTGCTCGGCGGTGACCGCCACCTGGGGCACGTAGTCGACCAGCAGCCCGTCGTCGGGCATATGGCCGGTGAGGTTGGGATGCGGCCAGTCCGTGCCCCACAGCACCCGGTCGGGGAACTCCTCGATCACGCGGCGGGCGAAGGGCACGACGTCGGTGTACGGGTGCCGCTCCGCGTTCAGGGCCGGGGGCCCGGTGACGCTGAGGCGCTCGGGGCAGGTGACCTTCACCCACACCTCGTCGCGTTCGGCGAACCGCAGGAAGCGGGTGAAGTCGGGTCCCGTGGCCGGTGCGGTCACATCGGGGCGTCCCATGTGGTCCACGACGAGGGGGGTGGGCAGGGAGCTGAAGAAACGTTCCAGCTCTGGCAGGTCGGCGCTTTCGAAGTAGAGGACGACATGCCAGCCGAGCGGGGCGATCCGCTGCGCGATGGTGGCCAGATCGTGTTGGGGCGCGGCGTCGGCCAGGCGCCGCAGAAAGGTGAAGCGCACCCCGCGCACCCCCGCCGCGTCCAGCCGGCGCAGCTCCGCGTCGGTGACATCCGGGCGTACGGTCGCGATACCGCGCGCCCGGCCGCCGGACGCCTGGACGGCGTCGACCATGGCGCTGTTGTCCGCGCCGTGACAGGTCGCCTGGACGATCACATTGCGGGCGACCCCGAGGTGGTCGCGGAGGGCGAAGAGGTCGTCCTTGCCGCCGTCGCAGGGCGTGTACTTGCGCTCGGGCGCGAAGGGGAACGCGGCTTGCGGGCCGAAGACGTGGCAGTGGGTGTCGACGGTGCCCGGCGGGAGGGCGAAGGCGGGCCGGGACGGGTCGGGGTGCCAGTCCAGCCAGCCGGGGGTCTTGGGGGAGAGCGTGCTCATGAGGGCTCCTCTGGGCGAGTGGGCGGCCCTGCGGTCGTCCTCGTAGGCCGTGCGGTCGTCATCGCGGACCCTGCGGTCGTCATCGCGGACCGGAGGTCGTCATCAGGGGACCTGTGATCGCGATCGGCGGACCAGGCGGTGGCCATCAGCGGCCCTGCTTGGTCAGCAGGGCGTCCAGGCGAGGGTAGACGGTACGGGCGTTATGTTCGTAGATGCCGGTCAGATCGGCCGCCGAGAGCCCGGCGGCCTCGGTGTAGCGGCGGGTGTCGTCGAAGTGCCGGCCCGTCCGGGGGTCGACATCGCGGACGGCGCCGATCATCTCGGAGGCGAAGAGGATGTTCCGGGCCGGGATGACGTCGAGGAGGAGATCGATGCCGGGCTGGTGGTAGACGCAGGTGTCGAAGAAGACATTGCCCAGGACGTGCTCCTCCAGGGGCGGCTTGCCGAGGGCCATCGCCAGGCCGCGGAACCGGCCCCAGTGATACGGGACGGCGCCGCCGCCATGCGGGATGATCAGGCGCAGGGTGGGGAAGTCGGCGAACAGATCGCCCTGCACCAGCTGCATGAACACCGTCGTATCGGCGTTGAGGTAGTGCGCCCCGGTGGTGTGGAAGGCGGGGTTGACGCTGGTGCTCACATGCACCATCGCGGGGAGGTCGTACTCCACCAGCTTTTCGTAGATCGGGTACCAGGAGCGGTCGGTCAGCGGCGGGGCCGTCCAGTGGCCGCCCGAGGGATCGGGGTTGAGGTTGACCGCCACGGCCCCGTACTCCTCCACGCAGCGGACGAGCTCGGGCACGCAGGTGGCCGGGTCGACGCCCGGCGACTGCGGAAGCATCGCGGCGGGGGCGAAGCGCTCCGGGTAGAGCGCGCTGACGCGGAAGCAGAGCTCGTTGCAGAGGGCCGCCCACTCGGCGGAGGTGTGGAGATCGCCGATGTGGTGGGCCATGAAGGACGCCCGGGGCGAGAAGACTGTCAGGTCGATGCCGCGTTCGTCCATCAGCCGGAGCTGGTTCGGCTCGATGCTGTGGCGCAGCTCGTCGTCACTGACGCGGAGATCGGCGCGGGAGGGGGTGCTGGCGGGGTCGGTGAGTCCGTTGATCTGCTGGGTGCGCCATGCCTCCAGCGCCGGTGGCGCGGTGGTGTAGTGGCCATGGCAGTCGATGATCATTCGCGGTTCCTTCTCGGCGTGCGGTTCCTCGCAACCTAACTGTCGATGAAATTGTTGACAATATGTGCGACGAAAAAAGACCCCCGCGATGTCCGGGTTGCGGACGCCGCGGGGGCGGGGTGGCTCAGGCGCGGAGCTGCCGGGCTAGGCGCCCATCGGATGCCAGACGGTCTTGGTCTCCAGGAAGCCGAGGAGACGGCCGGTGCCGGGGTCGGCCGCCCAATCCACAGGCTGTGGACGAAGGACCCGCTTGAGGTTCTCCGCACTGGCCTTCTCCAGCTCGACCGCGAGCTCCGGGTCCGCGCCGGCGAGGTCGATCGCGTTGACGTCCTGGTGCGCGGCGAGCGGGGCGGCGATCTCGGCGGTGCGGCCGGAGAGGATGTTGACCACGCCGCCCGGGAGGTCGGAGGTGGCCAGCACCTCGGCCAGGGAGAGGGCGGGCAGCGGGGACTTCTCGCTCGCCACCACCACGGCCGTATTGCCGGTGGCGATCGCGGGGGCGATCACGGAGACCAGGCCGAGGAAGGACGAGTCCTGGGGCGCGAGGAGCGTGACCACGCCGGTCGGCTCGGGGAGGAGAGGTTGAAGTACGGCCCGGCGACGGGGTTGGCGGACCCGGCGATCTGGGCCGTCTTGTCCGACCAGCCCGCGTACCAGACCCAGCGGTCGATCGCGGCGTCGACCTGGGCGGTGGCCTTGGACTTCGACAGGCCCTCGGCGTCGGCGACCTCGTGGATGAACTGGTCGCGGCGGCCCTCCAGCATCTCGGCGATGCGGTAGAGGATCTGGCCCCGGTTGTACGCGGTGGCCCCGGACCAGCCGCCGAACGCCTTGCGCGCGGCGACGACCGCGTCCCGGGCGTCCTTGCGGGAGGCCAGGGGGGCGTTGGCGAGCCACTGGCCCTTTGCTGTGGTCACCTCGTACACCCGCCCGCTCTCGGACCGGGGGAACTTGCCCCGACGAACAGCTTGTAGGTCTTCAGCACGGAGAGCCGGTTGTCAGGCTGCTTCATCGGTCGCGCTCTCCTTCTCGCTCGCTGCGCTCGCTCGTCGGTTGGGCTGCTCCGGCGAGATATGCCTCCAGGCCGTGACGACCGCCTTCGCGGCCGTATCCCGACTCCTTGTAGCCGCCGAACGGGGAGGCCGGGTCGAACTTGTTGAACGTGTTGGACCACACGATGCCCGCCCGGAGCTTGTTCGCCATCCACAGGATGCGCGAACCCTTCTCCGTCCAGATGCCCGCCGACAGTCCGTACGGCGTGTTGTTGGCCTTGGCCACGGCCTCTTCGGGGGTGCGGAAGGTGAGCACCGACAGCACCGGGCCGAAGATCTCCTCGCGGGCGATCCGGTGGGCCTGGGTGACGCCGGTGAAGAGGGTGGGCGCGAACCAGTAGCCGGAGCTGGGGAGTTCGCACGCCGGGGCCCAGCGCTCGGCGCCCTCGGCCTCGCCCGCGTCGGCCAGCGCGCGGATCCGGGCCAGCTGCTCGGCGGAGTTGATGGCGCCGATGTCGGTGTTCTTGTCCAGCGGATCGCCCAACCGCAGGGTGCCCATCCGGCGCTTGAGCGCGTCGAGCAGCTCGTCCTGGACGGACTCCTGGACCAGGAGGCGGGAGCCCGCGCAGCAGACATGGCCCTGGTTGAAGAAGATGCCGCTGATGATGCCCTCGACCGCCTGGTCGATGGGGGCGTCGTCGAAGACGATGTTCGCGGCCTTGCCGCCGAGTTCGAGGGTGACCTTCTTCCTCGTACCGGCCACCGTACGGGCGATGGCCTTGCCGACCTCGGTGGAGCCGGTGAAGGCCACCTTGTCGATCCCGGGGTGGGCGACCAGCTCGGCGCCGGTCGAGCCGTCGCCGGTGATGATGTTGACCACGCCCTTGGGGAGCCCGGCCTGGCGGCAGATGTCCGCGAAGAAGAGGGCGCTCAGGGGCGTCGTCTCGGCGGGCTTGAGGACGACCGTATTGCCGGTGGCGAGCGCCGGGGCGATCTTCCAGGCCAGCATCAGGAGCGGGAAGTTCCAGGGGATGATCTGGCCGGCGACGCCCAGGGGCTTCGGGTCCGTGCCGTAGCCGGCGTACGCGAGCTTGTCGGCCCAGCCCGCGTAGTAGAAGAAGTGGGCCGCGACCAGGGGCAGATCGGAGTCGCGCGACTCGCGGATCGGCTTGCCGTTGTCCAGCGACTCCAGGACGGCCAGTTCGCGGGAGCGCTCCTGGATGATGCGCGCGATGCGGAAGAGGTACTTGGCGCGCTCGGAGCCGGGGAGCGCGGACCAGGTCGTGAACGCCTTACGGGCGGCCTTGACGGCGCGGTCCACGTCCTCGGCGCCGGCCTGGGCGACCTCGGAGAGGACCTCCTCGGAGGAGGGGGAGAGGGTCTTGAAGACCTTGCCGTCGCCCGCCTCGCCGAACTCCCCGTCGATGAACAGGCCGTAGGACGGTGCGATGTCGACGACCGCGCGGGACTCCGGCGCCGGTGCGTACTCGAAAACGGGCATGGCGTATCAGTCCACCGTCACGTAGTCGGGACCGGAGTACCGGCCGGTGCTCAGCTTCTGGCGCTGCATCAGCAGGTCGTTGAGGAGGCTGGAGGCGCCGAAGCGGAACCAATCCGGGGAGAGCCACTCGCCGCCCAGCGTCTCGTTGACCATCACCAGGTACTTGATCGCGTCCTTGGAGGTGCGGATGCCGCCCGCCGGCTTCACGCCCACCTGCACGCCGACCGCGGCGCGGAAGTCGCGGACCGCCTCCAGCAGGACGAGGGTGACGGGCGGGGTCGCGTTGACGGCCACCTTGCCGGTGGAGGTCTTGATGAAGTCCGCGCCGGCGAGCATCGCCAGCCAGGAGGCGCGGCGGACGTTGTCGTACGTCTGCAGCTCACCGGTCTCGAAGATGACCTTGAGGTGGGCGGCGGTGCCGTCCTCGCGGACGCAGGCCTCCTTCACCTGCCGGATCTCCTCGAAGACCTCGAGGTAGCGGCCGGAGAGGAAGGCGCCGCGGTCGATCACCATGTCGATCTCGTCCGCCCCGGCGGCCACCGCGTCCCGGGTGTCGGCCAGCTTGACCGGCAGCGCGGCCCGGCCGGAGGGGAAGGCGGTCGCGACGGCTGCCACGTGAATGCCGCTGCCCTTCAGGGCCTCCTTGGCGGTGGCCACCATGTCGCCGTAGACGCAGATGGCCGCGACCTGGGGGACGGTGCGGTCGGTGGGATCGGGGTTGATCCCCTTGGCGCACAGGGACCGGACCTTGCCCGGGGTGTCGGCACCCTCCAGGGTCGTCAGGTCGATCATCGAGATCGCCAGGTCGATGGCGTACGCCTTCGCCGTGGTCTTGATCGAGCGGGTGCCGAGGGTCGCGGCACGGGCCTGCAGGCCGACCGCGTCGACGCCCGGCAGGCCGTGCAGGAAGCGGCGCAGGGCGCGGTCGTCGGCGGTCACGTCCGCCATCGACGCGAGTCGCTCCGCGGCCTCTTTGCCGTATGCGGGAACTGTGGTGGGCATGGTCACCAGACGAGCATATCTACGCGCGTAGTCGGATGTCACCCCCGGCCCCGGATTCCATGCGGGCCGGGGCGAGCGATCCCTGGCCGCCCCCCACCCCCGGAGTGTGGTGCACAATCGGGCGCATGACGAGCCCGGACGACGACTCCGCCCCCGCCGCATCCTCCTCGGTGCCCGAGACCTTCTCGGACCGGGTCTACCGCTCCTCGAGCGGTATCGGAGGCGGGGTGCTGCTGCTCGCGCTCAGCGGGTGGCTGGGCATCGACGCGATGATCCGGGGCGAGGGACGGACACCGTGGCTGGCGCTGGCCGGACTGCTGTTCGCGGTGCCGGTGGTGATCGCCTTCACGGTGCGCCCGGCGGTGTACGCGGGGCAGGACCGGCTGCTCGTCCGCAACCCCTTCCGTACGGTCACGCTGCCCTGGGCCTCGGTCGAGGGGCTGCGCGCCGGATACACCAGCGAGGTGCTGGCAGGCGGGGCGACGTACCAGCTCTGGGCGATCCCGGTCTCGCTGCGGCAGCGCAAGCGGGCCGCGAGGCAGCAGGCCAGGGCGGCCTCCGAAGACCCCTTCAGCCGCACGTCGGCCCATGTGTCGGCGAACAAGGCCGGGGAGGACCGGCGGGCCCCTTCCGACGCGGCCATCGGCGACCTGCGCGAAATGGCCGAACTCAACGCCCCACGCGAAGGCGCCCAGGGGGCGCCCGAGGTCCGGTGGGCCTTCGAGGTCATCGCGCCGACGCTGGCGGGTGCGGTGCTGTTGATCATCATGCTGGCCATCGGCTGAGCGCCTGGCGGCGCGGCTTTCGGGTCCGGCTGGTCGGGCCCCGGCCGGTCGGTTCCCGGGTCGCCTGCGGCGCCCCCGCGCTCCTCCCCGTCCGCCACCGCCCGGCCGCCCGGCCCCCGCCGCGGAGCGGCCGAAGCGGTCCCGGGACGGGTGCGGCCGGAGCGCGGGCGGCGCCACCACGCTGCGCATCGGCTCCTGGTCCGCGCGGGTCGTCTGCGGCGGCCAGGACGCCGTGGACGCCTGTCGCGAGGCCCGTTCAGTGGGCCGGGCCCACGCTCGGTTACGGCACGGAGTACGGCACCGCGATGGTGGTGCACTGCTGGAAGCCGCAGTAGTCATGCCGACGACGAGGGCCGTACCCTGCCCATCGGCACGGTCGTCACGGTGACCGGCCCGCGCGGCACCTTCCGCTACCGCGTCTACGCCCACTACCCGAACCCTGGGCGCGGCGCCCCGCCCACGGCCTCTACTGGGGCGACCTCACCCTCCAGCCCTGCGCCGGACCCGATACCGGGTTCCGCTGCCTCAGCCGGATCTGACGTGGCTCGGCTCCGGCACCCGGCTCCGGCACCCGGCACCCGGCACCGTCACCGGCCCGTCACCGGCACCGATCAGATTCCCGCTGCCGCCGAGAGATCCTTCTTGAACGCGGCCAGCACGCTGTCCGCCGTGGCGCGGGCCGGGACCAGGGCGACCGCCCCTTGCACGTCGACGACCACCTCCAGGTAGCACTTCAGCTTCGGCTCGGTGCCGCTGGGCCGGACGATCACCCGGGCCGACCGGACGGTGTCCTTTCCGGCGAGCTGGTAGCGCAGCCCGTCCGTCGGGGGCAGCGTCTCCGTACCCCGTGACAGATCCTCCGCCGAGGTCACGGCGAGCCCCGCGAGCTCGGTGGGCGGCTGTTCGCGCAGCCGCTTCATCGCGGTGCCGATCACGGAGAGGTCCGTGACCCGGACGGAGAGCTGGTCGGTGGCGTGCAGCCCATGGGCGACCGCGATGTCGTCCAGCAGGTCGGTGACGGTGCGGCCCTGCTCCTTCAGCTCGGACGTCAGCTCGGCGACGAGCAGCGCGGCCGTGATGCCGTCCTTGTCGCGTACGCCCTCCGGGTCCACGCAGTAGCCGAGCGCCTCCTCGTACGCGTAGCGCAGCCCGTCCACCCGGGCCAGCCACTTGAAGCCGGTCAGCGTCTCGGCGTACGGGAGCCCGGCGTCCTCCGCGATCCGGGAGAGCAGCGACGAGGAGACGATCGTGGTCGCGAAGGAGCCACGGGCGCGCTTGTGGACGAGGTGGGTGGCGAGCAGGGCGCCGACCTCGTCACCGCGCAGCATCCGCCAGCCGGCGGCGTCCGTGGGGGCCGTGGGGTTCGTGATCGTGGGCACGGCGACGGCGCAGCGGTCGGCGTCCGGGTCGTTGGCGATGATGATGTCCGGAGCGACCTTGCGGGCCGTCGCGAAGGCCAGGTCCATCGCCCCCGGCTCCTCCGGGTTCGGGAACGCGACGGTCGGGAACGCCGGGTCGGGCTCGGCCTGCTCGGGGACGACCGCGGGCGCCGGGAAACCGGCCCGCGCGAAGGCCGCGGTGAGCGTCTCGCGGCCGACGCCGTGCAGCGGGGTGTAGACGACGCGGGCGTTGCGGGGGGAACCCGGCGTGAGGACGGCGTCCGTACGGGCGAGATACGCGTCGAGGACGTCGTCGTTCAGCGTCTCCCAGCCGCTGTCGGGGCGGGGCACGTCGTTCAGACTGCGGATGGCGGCGATCTCGGCGGCGATCTCGGCGTCCGCGGGCGGCACGATCTGGGAGCCGTCGCCGAGGTAGACCTTGTAGCCGTTGTCGCGGGGCGGGTTGTGGCTGGCGGTGACCTCGATACCGGCGACGGCGCCGAGGTGACGGATGGCGAAGGCGAGGACGGGCGTGGGGAGGGGCCGCGGAAGCACGGCCGCGCGGAATCCGGCGCCGGTCATGACGGCGGCGGTGTCCCGGGCGAAGTCGGCGCTTTTGTAGCGCGCGTCGTATCCGATGACGACGAGCCCCTGATCGTGATGCTTGCGCAGATACGCGGCGAGCCCGGCGGCGGCGCGGATGACGACGGCGCGGTTCATCCGCATGGGGCCGGCGCCGAGCTCACCCCTGAGACCGGCGGTACCGAACTGCAGCATGCCGGAGAAGCGGTCGGCGATCTCGTCGAACGCGTCCTGCGCGTCCTGCGCGTCCTGCGCGGCGTCCGCGCTGTCCGTGGTGGCCTGGAGCAGCTTGCTGAGCTCGTCGCGGGTCTCGGGATCGGGATCCTCGGCGAGCCATGCGCGGGCCTGTGCGATGAGGTCGGGCTCCGTGGCCATGGGGCCTCCTGGGGGTGGTCGTTTGGTGGGTGCGGGTTCCGCTGTGTGCGGGTGCGGGTGCGGGTGCGGGTGCGGGTGCGGCTTGTGGGTGCGGCTTGTGGGTGTGGGTGTGGGTGCGGGTGCGGGTGCGGCTTGTGGGTGTGGGTGTGGGTGCGGGTGCGTGGTGGTTGCTGGGGTGCGCCTGCTGTTCGTGGTGGGTGGCGGGTGCGGGGCCTCCGGGGCGGCGCCCTGGACCGTATATTTACGGCGCCGTTGGCCGGGGGCGTTGAGTGGCCCGGGGATTGGCGCCACAAATACACGTAAGCGTCCAGGACACCACCCCTGCGACCCCGCCCCCTCCCGTCTCGTCGGCGGCTCCCCACCGGTGGCCTCCGGTCCTGGCCCGGTTCCGGACCGCCAGGGTGCTCGGTGCGGCCCGTCTCGCGCTCGCTTGCCGGTGCCTCGGTGGCACAGGCCCCGGTCCGGTTCCGGATCGCCCGGGTGCGGCGCCTCTCCCTCCCACTCGTCGGTGTCCGCGTGGCCAGAAGGGCTGGGCGAGGGGGGATACTGCCCCGTCTCCTCTGGCCTCGTGGACGACCGTGCTCTCGGCTTTTGGGGTGGGCATCTTGTTGGCATCCGCTCACGGGCCCGCTTCGGGTGAGCACCCCTCCAGCCTCTGCGGCGGGGGCGGGACGGTGGGCCATCCCCTTTCCTGGGCGGTCCGGAGGCGGACAAGCGGCTTGTCCCACTGGGGCGCGGTTTCAGTTGAGACGGGACGGGCGGGGTCGTACCCACCTCCACCTGGCACCGGAACCCCCGGGCGGTCCGGAACCGGGCCGGAGTCCGTGCCACCGCGACGCGGGAGGGCGGGGCCGTACCCACCCCCACCCAATACCCAGCTCCCGGGCCGAACGCGGAACGGACGGGCGCCCTGGGCCACCGGCGGGTGGCCGCCGACGAGACGGGAGGGGGTGGGGTCGGAGGGGTGGTGTCCTGGACGCTTTCGCATATGTGTGGCGCCAATCCCCGGCCCGCCTCACGCTCCCGGGCACCGGCGCCGTAAATGTGCGGTCCAGGGCGCCGCACCGGAGGCCCCGCCCCCGGCACCCACCACGCACCCCACCGCGCCCCGGCAGAGGGTGCCGCGACGCTCTGTTCAGTTGGCTGAGGGGTGAGTACCCGCGCAGCACGCCGTGACGCCGCTGCCGGCGAGGTCAGATGCGGTCGAGGACCTGCGACAGCAGGCTGCCCATGCGGGAGGCGGAGTCGCGGCCGGCCTGGAGGACCTCCTCGTGGTTGAGGGGTTCGCCGGTCATACCGGCCGCCAGGTTGGTGACCAGGGAGATGCCCAGGACCTCCGCGCCCGCCTCGCGCGCCGCGATGGCCTCCAGGGTGGTGGACATGCCCACCAGGTCGGCGCCCAGGGTGCGGACCATGGTGATCTCCGCCGGGGTCTCGTAGTGCGGCCCGGGGAACTGGGCGTAGACGCCCTCCTCCAGGGTCGGATCGACCTGCTGGCACAGGGCGCGCAGCCGCGGGGAGTACAGGTCGGTGAGGTCGACGAAGTTCGCGCCCACGATCGGGGAGGTGGCCGTGAGGTTGATGTGGTCGCTGATCAGTACCGGCTGGCCGGGGCGCATGCCCTCGCGGAGGCCGCCGCAGCCGTTGGTGAGGATGATGGTCTTGCAGCCGGCGGCGACGGCGGTGCGTACGCCGTGTGCGACGGCGGCGACACCGCGGCCCTCGTAGTAGTGCGTACGGCCGAGGAAGACCAGCGCCCGCTTGTCGTTGATCCGGTACGAGCGGATCCGGCCCGCATGGCCCTCGACGGCGGGCGGCGGGAAGCCGGGCAGCTCGGTGACGGGGAACTCGTGCTCGGGCGCGCCGAGGGCGTCGGTGGCGGGGACCCAGCCGGAGCCCAGGACCAGCGCGACGTCGTGGGTCTCCGCACCGGTCAGCTCGCGCAGGCGGGTGGCGGCGTCGTCGGCGGCGGCGTGGGGGTCGCCCTGGATGTCGTCCCAAGAAACTGATGCGTTCACGCGCACGAGGGTAGCCGGTAACTGCCTACGCGCGTAGACGGAGTCCGTGGAGGTATTCGGATCGTTGCATAAACCCCCGGACCGACCGGACCCCCAGGCCCCCGGGCCGCCCGGGCGCACGGCTCGCCCGGAGGCACGGACTCACCGGAAACACCGGAAACCCCGGACTCAGCAGGGGCGCTTCCGCAGCTCCATCACGTAGTCGTGCGGCGCGCCCGCGGATTCCGCCGCGTCGGCGATTTCGCCCAGGTAGCGGGCGGAGGGCAGGCCGCCCTCGTAGCCGTTGAGGACGTAGAGCCAGGCGGGTTCGTCGCCGTCCAGGGTGTGGACGCGGATCCGCATCCGGCGGTAGATGTCGAGGCCGACGCCCTCCCAGCGGTCCATGGAGTCCTCGTCCATGGGCGCGATGTCGTAGAGGGCGACGAAGACCTGGGAGCGCGGGGCCTCCACGATGGTGGCGAGGGCGCCTTCCCAGCCCATCTGCTCTCCGCCGAAGGTGAGACGCCAGCCGTTCAGCCAGCCCGTTCCGCGCAGCGGGGAGTGCGGTGCGCGGCGGGACATCAGCCGCGCGTCGAGGTTGCCGGCGTACGCGGCGTAGAGCGACATGGGTCTGAGGGTACGGGAGTGGGGCGGAACGGCCCTCGGGGTGGGAGGTTCGTACGTCAGTCGCCCCCGCGAAACCCCCGGGCTGAAGCCAGTCGAACCGGTGCGGGACAATGGAGCATGTGACTCGGATCGTGATCATTGGTGGCGGACCCGGCGGCTATGAGGCGGCGCTGGTCGCCGCGCAGCTCGGCTCGGAGGTGACCGTCGTGGATTGCGACGGTCTGGGCGGCGCGTCGGTGCTCACCGACTGCGTGCCGTCGAAGACGTTGATCGCCACCGCTGAGGTGATGACGACCTTCGATTCCTCCTACGAGGAGCTGGGGATCATCGTCGCCGACGACACTCCGCCGATGGAGCAGGCGGCCCGGGTGGTCGGCGTGGATCTCGGCAAGGTCAACCGCCGGGTGAAGCGGCTCGCGCTCGCCCAGTCGCACGACATCACGGCGTCGGTCACGCGGGCCGGCGGCCGGGTCATGCGCGGGCACGGGCGGGTGGAGCCGCAGCAGTCGCTGGACGGCTCGCGGCGGGTGATCGTGCGGGCGGTGGACGGCACCGAGCAGACGCTGGTGGCGGACGCGGTGCTGGTGGCGACCGGTGCGCATCCGAGGGAGATCCCGGACGCGAAGCCGGACGGCGAGCGGATCCTGAACTGGACGCAGGTGTACGACCTGGACGAGCTCCCCGAGGAGCTGATCGTGGTCGGCTCCGGTGTCACGGGCGCGGAGTTCGCGGGTGCGTATCAGGCGCTGGGGTCGAAGGTCACGCTGGTCTCCAGCCGGGACCGGGTGCTGCCGGGCGAGGACCCGGACGCGGCGGCGGTGCTGGAGGACGTCTTCCGGCGCCGGGGGATGAACGTGATGTCCCGCTCGCGCGCGCAGGCCGCCAAGCGGGTCGGGGACCGGGTGGAGGTCACGCTCTCGGACGGGCGGGTCATCTCCGGCACCCACTGTCTGATGGCGGTCGGCTCGATCCCGAACACGGCGGACATGGGCCTGGAGGAGGCCGGGGTCAAGCTGGCCGAGTCGGGGCACATCCTGACCGACAAGGTGTCCCGGACCAGCGCGCCGGGCATCTACGCGGCCGGTGACTGCACCGGGGTGCTGGCGCTGGCGTCGGTGGCGGCGATGCAGGGCCGGATCGCGATGTACCACTTCCTGGGGGACGCGGTGGCGCCGCTGAACCTGAAGACGGTTTCCGCGAACGTCTTCACCGACCCCGAGATCGCCACGGTCGGCTACTCGCAGGCGGACGTGGACGGCGGGAAGATCGACGCCCGGGTGGTGAAGCTGCCGCTGCTGCGCAATCCGCGGGCGAAGATGCAGGGCATCCGGGACGGCTTCGTCAAGATTTTCTGCCGTCCGGGCACCGGCATCGTGGTCGGCGGTGTGGTGGTCGCGCCGCGGGCGAGCGAGCTGATCCACCCGATTTCGCTGGCGGTCGACAACAACCTGACGGTGGAGCAGATCGCCAAGGCGTTCACGGTCTACCCCTCGCTGTCCGGTTCGATCGCCGAGGTGGCGCGGCAGTTGCATACCCGGAAGACTCAGGAAGAGTCGTAGATCCGGTCCTTATAGCACTTCACGCCTTCAGAGATGTCCAACTTCTGCTAATTGGTGCAAGCTGCTGAAAACAGACGGTCGTTGGCGTTACTGTCAGTTTCGTGTTCGCTGCAGAACGTCGCCAATTGATCCTTGAAATGGTGCGCGCGAACGGAGCGGTGTCGCTCCGGGAGCTCGCCCGCGTCGTCCAGACCTCCGAAGTGACCGTACGGCGTGATGTGCGGGCGCTGGAGGCAGAAGGACTGCTCGACCGCCGGCACGGCGGTGCGGTGCTGCCGGGCGGATTCACCAGGGAGTCCGGCTTCCCGCAGAAATCCCATCTAGCGACCGCGGAGAAGACGGCCATCGCCGATCTCGCGGCCGGTCTCGTCGACGAGGGCGAGGCCGTGGTCGTCGGCGCCGGAACCACCACGCAGGAGCTGGCCCGCCGGCTCGCGCGGGTTCCGGGGCTGACCGTGGTCACCAATTCCCTGCTGGTCGCACAGGCGTTGGCGCATGCCAACCGGGTCGAGGTCGTGATGACCGGCGGCACCCTGCGCGGCTCCAACTACGCCCTGGTCGGCAGCGGCGCCGAGCAGTCCCTGCAGGGGCTGCGGGTCTCGCGCGCCTTCCTGTCCGGCAGCGGGCTGACCGCCGAGCGCGGCCTGTCCACCTCCAACATGCTTTCGGCCAGCGTCGACCGGGCGCTGGTCCAGGCGGCGGCGGAGGTGGTCGTGCTCGCCGACCATACGAAGCTGGGCACCGACACCATGTTCCAGACGGTGCCCACCGATGTGATCACGCGGCTGGTGACCGATGAGCCACCCGCCCATGACGACCGTGCCCTGACCGAGCTCCAGGCCCTCGCGGACCAGGGGGTTCAGATCGCCGTGGCCGGGCCGGGCGCGGGGTCCGGCCCGGCCGGGGGCGGTGAGGGCGGCGGTTCGGCGGGCCGGCAGTCGGGGCGGCTGGGCGCGTCCCAGGGCCGTGGCGGCGGCGAGGAGGGCCTGCCGCTGCCGGGGCCGCGCCGTAACCACCCGCATCCGCCGGGCGGCCCCGGCTCCGCGCAGTTGCGCAGCGCGGTGCCGCTGGCGGAGCAGCCGGGGCGGGTGGCGGATCTGGCGCCGCGCCGTCGCTAGCGAGGGGGCGTCGGCCGGTGTCAGCGGGCCTTGAGACCGGTGAAGGCCAGCGCCAGCAGCCGGTCGGCCAACTCCGGGTCGTCCGGCGACTGCTCCACGGCCAGCGCGATCGCGTTGGTGAGCTGCATCAGATCGGCGATGACCACATCGGACCGTACGGCACCGCTCTGCTGTGCGCGGGCGAGCAGTTCGCTGCCCGCCTCGCGCAGCGGCAGACCGCAGCCGCGGGACAGCGCCGAGGTCTCGTCTCCCGAGCACGCCATCAGGGCCCGGGAGAGCCCTCGGTAGGTGCTGGCGTGGTCGACGATGGCGCGCAGCCAGTCGATCAGCGCCTGACACGGCCGCGGCTCCTTGGCCAGCTCCCGCGACCGCTCCAGCAGGGCGCATATCTCGCCCTGGAAGACCGCGCCCATCAGCGCGGTGCGGTTGGGGAAGTGGCGGTAGAGCGTGCCGATGCCGACGCCCGCGCGGCGTGCGATGTCCTCCAGCGAGGCATCGGTACCGTGCCGGGTGAAGGCCGTGCGCGCCTCGGCCAGCAGCCGCTCGTAGTTGCGGCGCGCGTCGGCGCGCATGGGGCGCGGTGGCATCTGCGCCGTGGCTGTCTCGATCGCCATCGCGGTCCTCCCTGCCGTGGCTGCCCGTGAGTCAAGCATGCCATTTCGTGACCGGAGGCACGCCCTGGCCAGGCGACGCGGATACCGCGAACGGCATCAAACGGGGCGACGGCATCGTGCGTTGCGGTGCGCCGAAGTGGAAGAACGATGGGACTGACCAGTCGCTCACTCGAGTATGTGATGATCGCCCTCGCCGTGGGGTGCGCGGGGCTGACCCTCTGGCTGTGGCCGCGCTTCGCGGGCCGGGGCGTACGGGCCTGGCTGGGCCGGCTGGCCGCCCTCGCCGTGACCCAGTGCGCGATCGTGGCCGCGCTGGCCCTCGCGGTGAACACCACCTTCCAGTTCTACGGGTCCTGGGACGAACTGCTGGGCGAGGACGAAGCGGCTCCGGCGGCCCTGTCCCCTGTGCAGGGCGGCGCCGCGGGGCCGGCCGGGGCGTCGGGCGGGCTGGTGCGGCCCGCCCCGCCGCAGGGGCTGGACACGGTGCACGGGCTGCCGAGCGGGCCCCCCGACAAGGCGGGCAAGGTCGAGTCGGTGCGGATCCTGGGCCGCCGCAGCCAGGTGGCCAACCCGGCGTATGTGTATCTGCCGCCGCAGTACTTCCAGCGCCAGTACGCCCGGCAGCGCTTCCCGGTGATCGTGGCGATCAGCGGCTATCCGGGCGGATCCTTCCTGCTGGCCCAGCATCTGCGGCTGCCCCAGACCGCGGGCGGGCTGATCCGCACCGGGGCGATGCAGCCGGCGGTCATCGTGATGGTGCGGCCCACCATCGCCCCGCCCCGCGACACCGAATGCGTGGACGTCCCCGGCGGCCCCCAGGCCGAGACCTACTTCGCCCAGGACCTGCCCGAGGCGCTGCGGGGGCACTACCGGATCGGCCATGACCCCAGCGCCTGGGGCGTGCTGGGCTACTCCTCGGGCGGCACCTGCGCCCTTGAGCTGATCCTGCGTCATCCCCGCGTCTACAGCGCGGCCGCGGCCCTGTCGCCCGACTATCGCGTGGTCAACGACCCCACCACCGGGGACCTCTTCGGCCCGGGCCCGGAGGGCGAGCGCGGCAAGCGGGAGCACGATCTGCTGTGGCGGCTGCGCCGGCTGCCCCAACCGCAGGTGTCGGTGCTGGTGTCCTCCAGCCGCCGGGGCGAGCCCAACTACACCGCCACCCGCGCCTTCCTGGCCGCCGTCCGGCCGCCGATGAGCGCGCAGTCGATCATCCTGGACCGGGGCAGCCACAACTTCCGCACCTGGCGCCGCGAGCTGCCCACGGCCCTGCGGTGGATGAACGGCCAGCTCACCTTCCCCCAGGACGTGGTGCACGGCCGCTGAGCGGACCGGGTACGACGACGGCGGGCCCCGGCCGGAGGATTCCGGTCGGGGCCCGCCGTCATGTGCGGAGGGGCGGGTCGGTCCTTGATTCCCGCCTCAGTCCCTGGTCTGCGCGTCAGTCCTTGATCTCGCAGATGACCGCGCCCGAGGTGATGGACGCGCCGACCTCGGCGGTCAGGCCCTTGACGGTGCCCGCGCGGTGGGCGTTGAGGGGCTGTTCCATCTTCATGGCCTCCAGGACGACGATGAGGTCGCCCTCGGCCACGGTGTCGCCCTCGCCCACGGCGACCTTGACGATGGTGCCCTGCATCGGGGAGGCCAGGGCGTCGCCGGAGGCGGCGGAGCCGGACTTCTTGACCGCCTTGCGCTTCGGCTTCTTCGAGCCGCCCGCCGGGGCGGTGGCCACGCCCAGGGAGGCGGGCAGCGAGACCTCCAGCCGCTTGCCGCCGACCTCGACCACGACGGTCTCGCGGGCGGTGGGCTCCTCGTCCTCGTCGGGGCTGACGGGGGCGAAGGGGGCGATGGTGTTGTTGAACTCGGTCTCGATCCAGCGGGTGTGGATCGTGAACGGCTCGCTGGTGAACGCCGGGTCCACCACCACGGCCTGGTGGAACGGGATCGCGGTGGCCATGCCCTCGACCTGGAACTCGGCCAGGGCGCGGGCGGCGCGCTGGAGGGCCTGGGTGCGGGTGGCGCCGGTGACGATCAGCTTGGCCAGCAGCGAGTCCCACGCCGGGCCGATGACACTCCCCGACTCCACGCCCGCGTCCAGCCGGACACCGGGGCCGGCGGGCGGGACGAAGGAGGTCACGGTGCCGGGGGCGGGCAGGAAGTTGCGGCCCGGGTCCTCGCCGTTGATGCGGAACTCGAAGGAGTGCCCTCGCATCGGCGGGTCGTCGTAGCCGATGGCCTCGCCGTCGGCGATGCGGAACATCTCGCGGACCAGGTCGATGCCGGTGACCTCTTCGGTGACCGGGTGCTCCACCTGGAGACGGGTGTTGACCTCGAGGAAGGAGATGGTGCCGTCGTTGCCCACGAGGAACTCGACGGTGCCGGCGCCCACATAGCCGGCTTCCTTGAGGATGGCCTTGGAGGCGGCGTAGAGCTGGTCGTTCTGCTCCTGGGTCAGGAACGGGGCCGGGGCCTCTTCGACGAGCTTTTGGTGGCGGCGCTGGAGGGAGCAGTCACGGGTGGAGACCACCACCACGTTGCCGTGGGTGTCGGCCAGGCACTGGGTCTCCACATGGCGGGGCTTGTCGAGGTAGCGCTCGACGAAGCACTCCCCGCGGCCGAAGGCGGCCACGGCCTCGCGCACGGCGGAGTCGTAGAGCTCGGGGACCTCTTCCATGGTGCGGGCGACCTTCAGGCCGCGGCCGCCGCCGCCGAAGGCGGCCTTGATGGCGATCGGCAGGCCGTGCTGTTCGGCGAAGGCCACGACCTCGTCCGCGCCGGAGACCGGGTCGGGGGTGCCGGCGACCAGGGGTGCGCCGGCGCGCTGGGCGATGTGGCGGGCGGCGACCTTGTCGCCCAGGTCGCGGATGGCGTGCGGCGGGGGGCCGATCCAGGTCAGGCCCGCGTCGAGGACGGCTTGGGCGAATTCGGCGTTCTCGGAGAGGAATCCGTAGCCGGGGTGGACGGCGTCGGCGCCGGATTCGGCGGCCGCGGCCAGGACCTTGGCCTGGTCGAGATAGCTGGCCGCCGGGGTGTCACCGCCCAGCGCATAGGCTTCATCGGCCGCGCGCACATGACATGCGTCCCGGTCCGGATCGGCGTAGACGGCTACGCTCGCGATCCCGGCATCCCGGCAGGCACGGGCAACACGGACAGCGATCTCGCCACGGTTGGCGATGAGCACCTTGCGCACGATGGCTCCCTCCTTGAAACAAGCCGAGTTTAGGTACAGGCGACACCTCGCGCCGAGAAGATCCCGGGCGTGAGCTTGACCACACGGAGCGTGAACCTCGCGTTGGGCGAGCGACCAGATCCCCCGTCGCTCCACCGTACGCCCGGTTTTCGGGGCTGGTGCGCCGTCCATGGTGTGGGCAAGGTCTCTGGCCCGCCGTGCTGCGGCGCTTCGCGTTCCTTTGTGGAAACCCTACGAATGCCGGGCGGAAACTTTGCCATGGCGTTCAGCTCGTCCGCACCTCTTGTGGCGGCGCTTACCCGTTAGTAGCGTGCTTCGGCACTGACGGAGTGGAGGGGGAACACGGTGGCGCGCAGACCAGTGGCCGCGATAGCGGCTGTGACGCTCATGTTCGAAGCGGTCGGTATAGCGCTGCTGAACTGGATCCTCGGCCTGGTCGTGGACCGTCAGCAGATGTCCATGGGCGGCCTCGACACCGATGCGATGTCCATCGGCACCTGGGTCGCGGGCGGCCTCTTCGGCCTCTATCTGCTGGTGTGCGGGGTGGTGCTGCTGCGCACCGCCGTGCGCGACCGCGCCCCCGGCCGCCTCGCCCGCATCCTGCTCGTCACCTGTGCGGTGGTGCACGGGCTGGTGGGCGCGTTCGCGGTCGGCCTGGTGGGCTGGCCGGCGTTCGCGTTCTTGATGGTGGTGTTGGGGCTGATCGTGCTGAGCCTGCTGGGGTACGAGGCGGAGCCGCCCGCCGAGCCCTCCGCGGAGGCCGCGGCCGGCGGCCAGGACGCCCCCAGCCCGGCCTGATTCAGGGGAAATCCCTAGCCGGGCCCGGTCTTATTCGCGGGGAATCCCTAGCCCCCGGCCCGACCCGACAGGGGAATCCCCAGTCGCCCCGGAGCCAGGGAGACCCCTGGCTAGTCCCACAGGGCCGTGATCCGCACGCCCAACTCGCCCAGCAGTCGGCGGAACAGCGGCAGGGACAGCCCGATCACGGTTCCGGCGTCGCCCTCGATGCCGTCGATGAACGGCGCCGAACGGCCGTCGAGCGTGAACGCCCCCGCCACATGCAGCGGTTCGCCGCTGGCGACGTACGCCGCGACCTCCTCGTCCGTCGGCTCGCCGAAGCGGACGGTGGTGGACGCGGTGGCCGAGGTGTGGCGGCCGCTCGCCGTGTCGATCACGCAGTGCCCGGTGCGCAGCACCCCGGCCCGGCCGCGCATCGACTTCCAGCGGGCGGTGGCCTCCTCGGCGTCCGCCGGTTTGCCGAGCGCCTGACCGTCGAGCTCCAGTACCGAGTCGCAGCCGATGACGAGGGAGTCGGCCGCCTCCGGAAGCCCGGCCACGGCGGTGGCCTTCGCCTCGGCCAGTACCCGGGCCAGCTCGGCGGGTGTCTCGGCGCTCAGCGCGTCCTCGTCCACCCCGCTGACGATCACCTTCGGCGCCATTCCGGCCTGCCGCAGCAGTCCGAGCCGGGCGGGCGAGGCGGACGCGAGGATGAGAGTGCGCTGCGCAGTCATGCGCACCAGGGTAAGCCGCCCCCGGGACGGCCCGGCCAGGGGCCGGAGCCGGGCCATGGCACCGGCCTCTCGCTCAGCTCGGGCCGGACGAGGTCAGAATCAAGCCGGATCAGGCCGGGGTTCGGAACAGGGCCGCGTTCACAGCCACAGGCCGAGGAGACACATCGCGAGCAGCACGGAGACGGTCAGCACCGTGCGGGCGCGGCGGAGCATGGCCTCCGCGCGCCGCAGCTCCTCGGGCGGCTCGTCGGGCGGCTCGGACCACAGCATGGGACCGATCCTGAGGCCGCGGACGGCGGGGCGCCTGAGTACGCGTACTCAGGCGCCCCGCCGCGAAGGTGCCATTCCGGCCTTGCCGCGCGGCTCTCAAGCGGGCCAGTAGGTGGTACGCCACGCCTTGGGGCCGGGGTGCGGCACCCGGTGGCTGGGGACGGTGCGGGCCGGGTCGGACCACTCCTCCGGATCGTCCTCGCTCTGCGCAGCGACCGTGACGGCCGCCGCGCGTGCTTGCACCACCGCCAGTGCGGCGGCCAACTCCTCGGGGGTCGGGTTGCCCCGGACAATTCGGATCATGGAATTAGCCCTTCGCTCGAGGGGGCTAGAGGGGGATGTTGCCGTGCTTCTTCGGGGCAGCGACTCGCGCTTGTTCCGCAGGGTCCTCAGTCCGCGGACGATGTGGCGGCGGGTCTCGGACGGCATGATCACAGCATCCACATACCCTCGCTCGGCCGCGATATACGGATTCAGCAGGGTGTCCTCGTAGTCCGCGATCAGCTCGGCGCGGGTGGTCTCCGGGTCGTCGGAGGCGGCGATGGTGCGCCGGTGGAGGATGTTGACCGCGCCCTGGGCGCCCATGACCGCGATCTGCGCGGTGGGCCAGGCCAGGTTGAGGTCGGCGCCCAGATGCTTGGAGCCCATGACGTCGTACGCGCCGCCGAACGCCTTGCGGGTGATGACCGTGATCAGCGGGACGGTGGCCTCCGCATAGGCGAAGATCAGCTTGGCGCCGCGCCGGATGATGCCGTTGTACTCCTGGTCGGTGCCGGGCAGGAAGCCGGGCACGTCCACGAAGGTCAGCACGGGCACGTTGAACGCGTCGCAGGTGCGCACGAAGCGTGCGGCCTTCTCGGAGGCGTCGATGTCCAGACAGCCGGCGAGCTGCATCGGCTGGTTGGCCACGATGCCCACCGGGTGGCCCTCGACCCGGCCGAAGCCGGTGATGATGTTGGGCGCGAAGAGCGCCTGGGTCTCCAGGAACTCGTTGTCGTCCAGGACGTGCTCGATGGCCTTGTGCACGTCGTACGGCTGGTTCGCCGAGTCCGGGATGAGGGTGTCCATCTCCCGGTCCTCCTCCGAGACCTCCAGATCGGCCTCGTCGGCGAAGGCCGGGGGCTCGGAGAGGTTGTTGGAGGGGAGGTAGGCCAGCAGGGCCTTGACGTACTCGATGCCGTCCTTCTCGTCGCCGGCCATGTAGTGCGCGACACCGGAGGTGGTGTTGTGGGTCCGGGCGCCGCCCAGCGCCTCGAAGCCGACGTCCTCACCTGTGACCGTCTTGATCACATCGGGGCCGGTGATGAACATGTGCGAGGTCTGGTCGACCATCACCGTGAAGTCAGTGATCGCCGGGGAGTAGACCGCCCCGCCCGCGCACGGGCCCACGACCAGGCTGATCTGCGGGATCACTCCGGAGGCATGGGTGTTGCGGCGGAAGATCTCGCCGTACATGCCGAGCGAGACCACGCCCTCCTGGATGCGGGCGCCGCCGGAGTCGTTGATGCCGATGACCGGGCAGCCGGTCTTCAGCGCGAAGTCCATGACCTTGACGATCTTCTCGCCGAACACCTCCCGAGCGCCCCGCCGAAGACCGTGAAGTCCTGGGAGAAGACGGCCACCGGGCGGCCGTCGACCGTGCCGTAGCCGGTGACGACCCCGTCGCCGTAGGGGCGGTTCTGCTCGATGCCGAAGTTGGTCGAACGGTGCCGGGCGAACTCGTCGAGCTCGGTGAAGGACCCCTCGTCCAGGAGGAGGTCGATGCGCTCGCGCGCGGTCAGCTTGCCCTTGGCGTGCTGCTTCTCCACCGCGCGCGCGGACCCCGCATGGGTCGCCTCTTCGATACGGCGCTGCAGATCCGCGAGCTTCCCCGCGGTGGTGTGACGGTCTGGAATCTCGGGGGCGATCTCCGGCTCGGACATCGGGATGCGGCTCCTGCTCGTCCTGGGGGTGGATACGGCGGACTTCTTCAGGGTCGGGGGGAATCGGAGGAAGCAGTGGAAACGGGGTACGGGGTCGGAATCGTGATCAGTGGGGGCCTATGGACGTTCGGCGGTTACGGACCGTTCGGCGGCTGTTGCGCCGGCTGGGCTACCGGCACGTAGCGTATCGGCGGCACCGCTTGGTGGCACTGCGTCGTTGGCCACACCTCCTGACCCTAGGCTGGCCCTCATGACGCCTTCTGACACCTCAGGGAGCCCAGGTGACGGGCCCGGCCGCTGGTCCGATCTCGAGCGGCCCCCCTTGAACGCGACCGCGCTGCGCCGGGGGCTGGTGCGCCCCGGCGGGCTGTGGACCGAGTTCGAGGTGGTGCAGGCGACCGGCTCGACCAATACCGATCTGGTCACCCGGGCCCGGGCCGGGGCCCCGAGGGCGCGGTGCTCGTCGCCGAGGAGCAGACCGCGGGGCGCGGCCGGCTCGACCGCGCCTGGACGGCTCCGGCCAGGTCCGGGCTCTTCTTCTCCATCCTGCTACGGCCCGCCGACGCCGGCGTGCCCACGGAGCGCTGGGGCTGGCTGCCGCTGCTGGCCGGGGTCGCGAGCGCCGGGGCGCTCAGCCGCACGGCGGGCGTGGACACCGCGCTGAAGTGGCCGAACGACCTGCTGGTGACGGTCGCGGGCGAGGAGCGGAAGTTCGGCGGGATCCTCGCCGAGCGGGCCGGGGACGCGGTGGTCATCGGCATGGGGCTGAACGTTTCGCTGCGCGCCGATGAGCTTCCGGTGCCCACCGCCGGGTCGCTGGCCCTGGCCGACGCGATCTCCACCGACCGCGATCCGCTGCTGCGGGCCGTGCTGCGCTCGATCGCGGAGTGGTACGGGGAGTGGTGCCGCTTCGAGGGCGACCCCGGGGCCAGTGGCCTCCAGGAGAGCTACGCGGCGGGCTGTGCGACCCTCGGGCGGCAGGTGCGCGCCGAGCTTCCGGGCGGCCGGGAGCGGGTCGGCGAGGCGGTCGCGGTCGACGGCGACGGACGGCTGGTTCTGGCCACCGAGGGCGGGGTTCAGGAGCCGGTCTCCGCCGGGGACATCGTGCATCTACGCTCCGTACCGAGGGAGGAATGAACCCCTGCCGTGGAGAGTGAGCTACGGCACACCTGACGTATCGTGGTCGCGGTCGGTCCAGCTCGGGCGGCTGTGGGCGATTCGGAACCCCAACCGGGAAGAGGGAACGGAAGGGCAGTGCGCAGGGATCTGACAGGGGGCGGGCGGTGACCGCCGACGACGCGGGTTCCGGCACGGCCGAGGAGCGCGAGGCGTGGGACGCCGCCGCGCCGGACGGGGCCGTACGGGACACCGGGGCGCGGGAGAGCGCCGCCGCGGAGGCTCCCGAGGAGGCCCCCGATGAGGCCCTCGACGAGGAGGACCAGCCGGATCCCATCGCGCTCCGGCTGGAGCAGCTGATCCTCGGTGCCGAGCGGCGCTACACCCCCTTCCAGGCCGCCCGCAGCGCGGGCGTCTCGGTCGAGCTGGCCACCCGCTTCTGGCGGGCCATGGGCTTCGCCGACATCGGCCAGGCCAAGGCGCTGACCGAGGCCGATGTGCTGGCGCTGCGCCGGCTGTCCGGACTGGTGGAGGCCGGGCTGCTGAGCGAGCCGATGGCCATCCAGGTGGCGCGGTCCACCGGCCAGACCAGCGCCCGGCTCGCCGACTGGCAGATCGACTCGTTCCTGGAGGGGCTCACCGACCCCCAGGAGACCGGGATGACCCGGACCGAGATCGCGTATCCGCTGGTCGAGCTGTTGCTGCCGGAGCTGGAGGAGTTCCTGGTCTATGTCTACCGGCGCCAGCTCGCGGCCGCGACCGGCCGGGTGGTGCAGGCGGCGGACGACGTGGAGATGGTGGACCGTCGGCTGGCCGTCGGCTTCGCCGACCTGGTGAGCTTCACCCGGCTGACCCGGCGGCTGGAGGAGGAGGAGCTCGGCGAACTGGTCGAGGCGTTCGAGACCACGGCCGCCGACCTGGTGGCGGCGCACGGCGGGCGGCTGATCAAGACGCTGGGCGACGAGGTGCTCTACGCGGCCGACGACGCGGGCATCGCCGCCGAGATCGGGTTGCGCCTGATCGAGACGCTCACGCATGACGAGACGATGCCGGAGCTGCGGGTCGGGATCGCGTTCGGCACCGTCACGACCCGGATGGGCGACGTCTTCGGGACGACGGTGAACCTGGCGAGCCGGCTGACGTCCATAGCCCCCAAGAACGCGGTCCTGGTGGACGGCGCGTTCGCGGAGGAGCTGAGCCGCACCGGGGAGGCCCCGGTGTCGGAGGCGGAGGCCGCGGAGGCGGCCGCCGCGGCGGAGAAGGAGGGTGAGGAGCCGCCCTCGTACCGGTTCGCGCTCCAGCCGATGTGGCAGCGGCCGGTGCGTGGTCTGGGGGTCGTGGAGCCGTGGCTGCTGAGCCGTCGGGCATGACGCCGGGCGTGACCATGGGCGGCGGCCGCGCATGACGCCGGGGGGCGGCCGGGTGTGACGCCGGGGCGCGTCCCCGGGTAGGACGCGCTGGACGACGTTCGTCCGGATCCCTTCGGTGGCTGCGGCCGGATCGTTGAACTGGGCGCGGATCCGGGCCTGTTGGGCTAGCCTACGTCCGCAAGATCCACTCGGTGGATCCCAGGTCCTGTCGTCGAAGAAGCACCGTGCGCGTCCGCCCGCGGGGTGGGCCCGGCGGTGTCCAGGAGCACGTGTGACCCCGCTTTACGATTCGAGTGCTCAGCGTCCGGGCGCCTTACCTCCACCGGGCTGCCCCGCCCATGAGGGAGCCGGTGCCGAGCCGCTCCACGCGCCCGAGTTCGGAAGAGACCCCTTCGCGGTCTACCGGCGCCTGCGCGAGACCCACGGCCAGCTCGCGCCGGTGGAGCTGGACAGAGGCGTCCCGGCCATGTTGTGCCTGGGGTACGACACCGCGCTGGAGATCATGCGGCGCCCCGAGACCTTCTCCAAGGACCCCCGCCACTGGCGGGCCAGGAACGAGGGCGTGCTGTCCGGGACCAGCTATGCCCCGCAGGTCATCAGGCCCCGGCCACAGGTCGACTTCGTGGACGGCGAGGAGCACCGGCGGCTGCGCGGCGCCATCGAGGACTGCACCGGCCGGATCGACTCCGGCGCGCTGCGGAACTATGTCGAGCGCATCGCCGACTCGCTGATCGACCAGTTCTGCGAGGCGGGCGAGACCGAGCTGATCGGGACGTACTGCGCACTGGTCCCGGTGCTGGTGACCAGCCAGCTCTTCGGCTTCCCGCAGCAGGCCATGGACCCGTTGCTGCGGGGCGTGGTGGCGTTCATCGACGGCTCGGATCCCGCGGGCGGGGACCGGGCCGCGGCCGCGGCGCTGCGCGAGCTGATCGACCTCAAGCGGCGCGATCCGGGCGCCGACATCACGTCCTGGCTGATCGCCCATCCGGCGCGGCTGACCGACGAGGAGCTGGTCGAGCAGCTGCTGCTGCTGATCGGGATGGTGACCGGGCTGGTGCCCGGCCTGATCGGCAACTCACTGCGGGTGCTGCTCACCGACGAGCGGTTCTCGGGCGAGCTGATGGGCGGCAGCATGCTCGTCGAGGACGCCCTGGACGAGGTGCTCTGGACCGATCCGCCGCTGGCCAACATGGGGCTCTACTTCCCGGTGCATGACACCAACCTCGCCGGGAAGCGGCTGCGCGCGGGCGACGCCGTGATGATCAGCTTCGCGGCGACCAACCGGGACGCCCTGCTGAGGTCCCCGCACAAGCAGGGCAACCGGGCCCATCTGGCGTTCGGCGCGGGCCCCCACGCCTGCCCCGGCCGGAGCTCGGCGCGGCTGATCGCCTCCGTCGCGCTGGAGAAGCTGCTGGACCGGATCCCGGACCTCGCGCTGGCCGGGGATGTCGAGGAGCTGAAGTGGCTGTCCGGGGTCTTCGTCAGGGGGGTGGTCTCCCTGCCGGTGCGGTTCGCGCCCGTCGCCAGGCCGGGGGCCGGCGCCCTGGCCCGCCCGCCGCCCGCCCGGGCGAGCGGGATCCGCAGGGCCAGCGGCACGAGGCGCCGCAAGGGGCGCTGCAGGGGATGCCGCCGGGCATGCCACCGAAGGTGCCGCAGGGGGCGCCCCCGCCGCCGTCCATCCCGCCGCTCTCGCTGCCGCTCGCCACCGAGGGGGCGTCGGTGTCCGGAGGTGAGCCCCTGGAGGGGACGGACTTGGAGGAGCAGGGGGAGGACGGGCAGAAACAGTCGGTCCTGCTGGGCTTCCTGAACCGGTGGCGGCGAACCCGCTAGGCCCGGTCCGGGTGGCTCACAGGTTCCGCACACCCCGGGGAGCTGAAATGATCGCCGCATTGGGTTCACGGTCGTTAACCGGGAGAGTGCGTGATGAGTGAGCAGCGGTACGGGGAGTGGGTCGCGGTCCGCAGGGACGGCTTCGTGGCCGAGCTGGTGCTGGACCGGCCCAAGGCCATGAACGCCGTCTCCTCCGAGATGGCGCGCTGCATCACGGCGGCCTGCGCGGCACTGTCCGAGGACCGTGACGTGCGGGCCGTCGTGCTGACCTCGACCCATGAGCGGGCCTTCTGTGTGGGCGCGGACCTCAAGGAGCGCAACTCGCTCTCCGACGCCGAGATGCTGCGGCACCGGCCGGTCTCCCGCGCCGCCTACACCGGGGTGCTGGAGCTGCCGATGCCCGCCATCGCCGCGGTGCACGGCTTCGCGCTGGGCGGCGGCTTCGAGCTGGCCCTGTCCTGTGACGTGATCGTCGCGGACCCCACCGCCGTGGTGGGGCTGCCCGAGGTGTCGGTCGGGGTGATCCCGGGCGGTGGCGGCACCCAGTTGCTGCCGCGCCGGGTGGGCGCCGCACGCGCCGCCGAGCTGATCTTCTCCGCGCGCCGGGTGGCCGCCGCGGAGGCCCATGAGCTGGGCCTGGTGGACCGGCTGGCGGCGGAGGGCGAGGACCGGGCCGAGGCGGTGGAACTGGCCCGGGGCATCGCCGCCAACTCCCCGGTGGGTCTGCGGGCCGCCAAGAAGGCGCTGCGGCTGGGGCAGGGGCTGGATCTGCGGGCCGGTCTGGAGGTCGAGGACGCGGCGTGGCGGACGGTGGCCTTCTCCGGCGACCGGGCGGAGGGCGTTGCCGCGTTCAACGAGAAGCGGTCGCCGAACTGGCCGGGGGAGTGAGGAGCGGGCCGGCCGGGCTGGGCGGTCTGGCTGGACTGGCCGGGGGTGGGAAGCACGTTCACCGTCCGCCGGACCGGCTGGGGCCGGGGGAGTAGGGGGCCGGGGGAGTAGGGATCCCGGACCGGGGAAGCTGACCGGATCCGGGGAGTGGCCCCGGCCCGGGGAGCGCGCGGTCACCGGGGGTGACCGTTCGCTCGGATACCCGGGGTGAACGGCCCGCAGCGGATTGTTCTCGACGTTCTTACGCTGGAGAGCAGAGCGAACGATGCATGGCCGTGAGGAATGCGAGGCCGTCGTGACGGACAACGGGGAGATCGGCGGACGGCCCGGCGGGGTCGATGGACGATTGCGGGCCGTCGTGGGGCTCGCCCAGGGGATGGCGGCGGCGCACACCCCGCAGGAGTCGGTGGGCGCGGCGGCCGAGGCGGCCCGCCGCGCCCTCGACGGCGGCTTCGCGGCGATCTCGGTGTGGGAGCGTGCGCGGGGCGGCTGCGGGTGCTGGTCAACGTGGGCGAGCTGATGGCGGGGGAGGAGCCGCTGCCGGAGGACGAGTCGTATCCGGTGCACGACTTCCCGGAGATCGCCGAGTTCCTGCATGAGCACTGGGCCGCGGGCGGGGAGCCGCACGCCTGGGTCGAGACCGCGGACGGCGTACGTCCCGGCGCGACCCCGCCCGGCCGTAAGGGGGCGCCGGCCAGCGGTAGCTGGGGGAGGGTGGCCGCCCTGCGGCGGCGCGGTCGCGGCAGCTGCGTGGTGGCCCCGATCGTGCTGCACGGGCGGGCGTGGGGCGAGCTGTATGTGGCCCGGGCGGCCGGGCGGCCCGTCTTCGACCGTGACGACGCCGACTTCGCGACCGTGCTGGCCTCGGTGACCGCCGCCGGGCTGGCCCAGACCGAACGCCTGGAGGAGGCCCGCCGCCTCGCCTTCACCGATCCGCTGACCGGCCTCGGCAACCGCCGCGCGGTGGACATACGGCTGGACGAGGCGCTGGAGGCGCATCACGCGGACGGCACCGTGGTGAGCCTGGTGGTCTGCGATCTCAACGGCCTCAAGCGGGTCAACGACACGCTTGGCCATGCGGTGGGTGATCGCCTGCTGGAACGGTTTGGCTCATTGCTCTCGCTGTGCGGCGCGATGCTGCCCGGGGCGCTGGTGGCCCGGCTGGGCGGCGATGAGTTCTGTCTGCTGGGGGTCGGGCCTCCGGCGGACGAGGTGGTGCGGGTGGCGGATGAGCTGTGCCGCCGGGCCGCCGAGCTGGAGATGGGGGAGGGGGTTGCCTGCGGGATCGCCTCCACGGGCGATCCGATCGGGCCTGTGCCGTCGGCTCGCCGCCTCTTTCGCTTGGCGGACGCGGCGCAGTATCGGGCCAAGGCGGCGCGGTCGCTCAAGCCGGTGGTGGCGGGGCGGGATGGGGGTACGGAGGACTCGGTGATTCGGCTGGCCGATACGTCTGCCGCGCACCCGCCGGAGCGTCGCCGATTCCGGGGGCGCCGCTAGGGCGCACGGCGCGCTCCGTTCCCCACCCCGCGCCGGGCCCCGATGGGGCTCCGCCCCAGACCTTGGCATACGGGTGAGGCGCGCTCCGTTCCTCACCCTGCCCGGTGGGCGTCGGGCGAGAAGCGTTTCGTTCCCCACCCCGCCCCTTCCCGAACCGGGGCTCCGCCCCAGACCCCGCTCCTCAATCGCCGGAGGGGCTGGAAGATCGGGTTCCGTCCCGGGCCTTGCTCCTCAATCGCCGGAGGGGCTGGAAGATCCGGCTCCGCCCCGGGCCTCCGGCGGTGCCGCGCCCCCGGGGCTTGACGGGCTACGGCCCCGAGCCCTGGTCGGCTCCGTCCCGGGCGCTGACGGGGGGCTGCGCCCCGGGGCCTGGTGGGCTCTGTCCCCGGAGCGGGGGCTGCGCTCCCGCGCCGGGGCTCCCGCCCCACACTCCCTCCCTCCCCGAGACCGGGGGCTGAGCCCCAACCCTCAGCCCCTCCGGCGATTGAGGAGCGGGGTCCGGGGCTGAGCCTCGGTGGGGGTGTGGGGCGGGGCCCCGGTTCGGGAAGGGGTGGGGTGGGGGAAAGGTCCAGCGGGGTGACAGGGGGCGATTCACTCTCTAGGGTGCCTGAATATGGATATGCACTCTGTGGTCGTGGGGACGTCCGGAACGACCGCCGACGATGTCATCGCCGTGGCACGCGGCGCCGCGCGCGTCGAGGTCTCCGAGGCGGCGCTCGAGGCCGTCTCGGCCTCGCGGCAGGTGATCGACGATCTCGCCGCCAAGCCCGAGCCCGTCTACGGCGTCTCCACCGGCTTCGGCGCGCTCGCCGTACGCCATATCAGCCCCGAGCTCCGCGCCCAGCTGCAGCGCAACATCGTCCGTTCGCACGCCGCCGGCATGGGCGCGCGGGTCGAGCGCGAGGTGGTGCGGGCGCTGATGTTCCTGCGGTTGAAGACGCTCGCGTCCGGCCGTACCGGGGTCCGGCCCGTCGTGGTCGGGACGATGGCCGCACTCCTCAACGCGGGGATCACCCCCGTGGTGCACGAATACGGCTCGCTGGGCTGCTCCGGGGACCTCGCGCCGCTGTCCCACTGCGCGCTGACCCTGATGGGCGAGGGCGAGGCCGAGGGCCCGGACGGGGTGGTCCGGCAGGCCGGCGAGCTGCTGGCCGAGCACGGCATCGAGCCGGTCGAGCTCCGCGAGAAGGAGGGGCTCGCGCTGCTCAACGGCACGGACGGGATGCTCGGCATGCTGATCATGGCCTGTGCCGATCTCGCCCGGCTGTTCACCGTCGCCGATGTGACCGCCGCCCTCTCGCTGGAGGCGCTGCTCGGTACCGACCGCGTCCTCGCGCCCGAGCTCCACGCCATCCGCCCCCACCCGGGGCAGGCCGCCAGCGCCGCCAACATGCTGCGGGTGCTGGAGGGTTCGGGGCTCACCGGGCACCACCAGGACGACGCGCCGCGCGTCCAGGACGCGTACTCGATCCGCTGCGCCCCGCAGGTCGCGGGTGCGGGCCGGGACACCCTCGCGCACGCCCGGCTGGTCGCCGACCGCGAGCTGGCCTCCGCCGTGGACAACCCCGTCGTCCTGCCGGACGGTCGGGTGGAGTCCAACGGCAACTTCCACGGCGCCCCCGTGGCGTATGTCCTGGACTTCCTCGCCATCGCGGCGGCCGACCTCGCCTCGATCGCCGAGCGCCGCACCGACCGGCTCCTGGACAAGAACCGCTCCCACGGCCTGCCGCCCTTCCTGGCCGGCGACCCGGGCGTGGACTCGGGGCTGATGATCGCCCAGTACACCCAGGCGGCGCTGGTCAGCGAGATGAAGCGGCTGGCGGTGCCCGCCTCGGTCGACTCCATCCCGTCCTCCGCGATGCAGGAGGACCATGTCTCGATGGGCTGGTCGGCGGCGCGCAAGCTGCGTACGGCGGTGGACAACCTGGCCCGTGTCCTGGCCGTCGAGTTGGTCGCCGCCACCCGCGGCGTCGAGCTGCGCGAGGGGCTGGAGCCCGCGCCCGCGAGCCGGGCGGTGCTGGCGGCGGTGCGCCGGGCGGGCGTCGAAGGGCCGGGCGGGGACCGCTATCTGGCGCCCGACTTGGCGGCGGCGGACGCGTTCGTCCGATCCGGCGAGCTGATCGATGCCGTGGAGTCGGTGACGGGCCGCCTGGACTGAACAGTCCGCGTGGACGGGACGATCCGCGTGGAGCGAACGGGCCGAGTGCACCGCAGGGTCCGCCCGGACCGAACGCGCCGCGCCGGCGGTGTCAGTACGCCTCCGGGCGGGTCCGCCGCACGGAGGCCGTCACCATCGCGACGCCCAGGCCCAGAAAGGCCGTGCCGCCGAAGAGATACGGGGTGATGTCCACGCTGCCGGTGTCGGCCAGATCCCCGTCGGGCACGGCCTCGGTCCTGGGCCCGGATCCGGGCTGGGTCTGCGAGGGCGCCGATGACGACCCCGGGTCCTCCACCGTCGCGTTGGCGGACGGAACGAACCACAGGGCGCACAGCAGCGAACCGGCAGCGGCGGCCGTCAGCAGCGGTCGGCGTGCGGACAACGGCATCCTCCTTGAGGCTGCGGCAAATTGACCCCGTGCGCCGATCGTAGTGACAACTGCGGGTCGTGCGGAAGCGAGACGGGTAGGACCCCTAACCTCCGTCGCATGACGAGTACCGAGACATCCCGGTTTGTCCGGCTTCGCGTGGAGCTCGTGGTGGAGATCACCGATCCGGACGGACTGCGGCGCGCGACGTACGAGCGGATCGACAGCGATGAGTCCCTGGCCGCGGAGGAGCGAGGACACGCGCGCCGCATGGTGGAGTCGGACGAGGCCGAGGCGCTGGCGTATCTGGTCGATCCGTTCGAGATGGTGGAGGAGGTGCCGGGGGTCGAACTGGCCCAGGCGTCCTGGAGCAGCGAGCACATCGACTACGATCCTCGCGCCGCCGAGTGGTCCGGGGCCTTCGCCGACCTGGACGAGGACGACTGAGGAGCCGGGCGGCGCGCCCACGGCGGCCCCGGGCGGCGCACATGGCGGCTCAGAGCGGCACCGAGGGGGCTCAGGGCGGCGAAGACGGCTGAGCCGTACGGGTCCGGGTGCCAACGGGTCTTAGGCTTGTCCGGTGTCTTTGCTAAGTGGCCTTGCGCACAGTTTTACTGTGCGTGGAACCGGCCAAAAGGTACCGGCGTTCTTTTCAGGCAGGTCCGGGGTTTCTGGGGTCCAGATCAAGATCCAGGTCAAATGGAGAAGCGTGTGATGACGGACGGCAAGCGCCGTAAGGGGCTGGTGGCCGCGGCCGCCGTGCTCGGCGGCGTACTCACTCTCGCCGCATGCGGCGGGGATGGCGGCGGCGACGACGACGCCAAGAACGACGGGAACAAGTCGCAGTCGCAGGTCGACGAGGCAGCGGCCAAGGACGCGTCGGACGCCCACATCAAGATCACGCCGAAGGCCGGTGCGACAAACGCGGGCATCAACAGTGACACCAAGGTCACGGTCAGTGGCGGCAAGCTCAACTCCGTCACGATGACGTCCGCGGCGACCGGCAACACCGTGGCCGGGACCATATCGCCCGACAAGACGTCCTGGAAGCCGAGCGGGCAGCTGGAGCGGGCCACCCAGTACAAGATCTCCGCGTCCGCCGAGGACTCCAAGGGCCGTAAGGCGACCGAGAACTCGTCCTTCACCACCGTCTCGCCCGCCAACAGCTTCATCGGCAACTTCACGCCCGAGGACGGCTCCACGGTCGGCGTCGGCATGCCGGTGTCGATCCGGTTCGACAAGGCGGTGACCAACAAGAAGGACGTCGAGTCGCACATCAAGGTCACCGCCAGCAGCGGCCAGCAGGTGGTCGGCCACTGGTTCGACGGGAACCGGCTGGACCTGCGCCCGAAGGACTACTGGAAGGCGGGCTCGACCGTCTCCCTGAAGCTCGACCTGGACGGCGTCGAGGCGGCGCCGGGTGTCAAGGGCGTTCAGGAGAAGACCGTCAACTTCAAGATCGGCCACTCGCAGGTCTCGACGGTCGACGCCGAGTCCAAGGAGATGAAGGTCGTCCGCGACGGCAAGCTGCTGAAGACCATCAAGATCTCGGCCGGCAGCCCCGACAACACGACCTACAACGGTCAGATGGTGATCTCCGAGAAGTTCAAGGAGACCCGGATGAACGGTGCGACGGTCGGCTTCACGGATGACGACGGCAAGGGCGAGTACGACATCAAGGACGTGCCCCACGCGATGCGGCTGTCCACCTCGGGCACCTTCATCCACGGCAACTACTGGGGCGCCAAGTCCATCTTCGGCAACGTCAACACCAGCCACGGCTGTGTCGGCCTGTCGGACACCAAGGGAGCGGGCGACGCCAACACGGACGGCGCCTGGTTCTACAACAACTCCCAGGTCGGCGACGTCGTCGTCGTGAAGAACTCCAACGACAAGACCATCCAGCCGGACAACGGCCTCAACGGATGGAACATGGACTGGAGCCAGTGGGTGTCCGGAAGCGCCATCGGCGGCGCCTGACACACCGTCTCCTCACCACCGCCGGGCGGCGGTCGGCCTTCGGGCCGGCCGCCGCCCGGCGGTTTCGCGGCGGACTCGAGAACGTCCGGAAGCCGTGTGCGCGGCCGGTCACGGGCCGGTGCGCGCGGAAGCGATCCCCGTCGAGTGGCGTGCCTGCCCGGCCGGAGGAGAATGGGCCACAGGGGGCCATCCCATCCGGCCGCGCCCGGCCGGAGGTGGCGATACGGAGGCGGCCCCATGCCCGAAGTCACGTCCTATCAGCCCGGAACGCCCTGCTGGATCGATCTGATGGTCCCCGACCAACGGGCCGCCCTGGACTTCTACTCCGGGCTGTTCGGCTGGGAGGCGGAGGTCGGCCCTCCGGAGTCCGGGGGCTATGCGATGTGCACCCTGAAGGGCAAGCCCGTCGCGGGGGTCATGTCGGCGCAGTCGATGTCCGGGGAGGGCCCGCCGCCGACCGTGTGGACCACCTACTTCTGCTCCGCCGAGGCCCAGGCCACCTCGGAGGCCATCAGCCGGGCCGGTGGCACCGTGCTGCTGCCGGTCATGGATGTGATGGACCTGGGGCGGATGCTGGTGGCGGCCGACCCGCTGGGGGCCGTCTTCGGCGTCTGGCAGCCGCTCGGCTTCTCCGGCACCGGTCTCGTCAACGAGCCGGGCACGCTGATCTGGAACGAGCTCAACACCACCGACCGGGAGGCGGCTTCGGCGTTCTACGCGGAGGCGCTGGGTCTGGAGTCGACGCCGATGGAGGGCGCCGAGGGCTACTTCGCGCTCTCCGTCGACGGCCGTACGGTCGGCGGGCTCCAGCCGCTGCGGGAGGGGATGCCGCCGGAGGTGCCCCCGCACTGGCTGGTCTACTTCGCCGTCGAGGACGCCGACCGTGCCGCGGCCAAGGTGTCCGCGGAGGGCGGCACGGTCCTCCGCCCGCCGTACGACATGATCGCGGGCCGGATGTCCCTGGTGAAGGACCCGCAGGGGGCGCCGTTCGCCCTCATCGCCCCGAAGCCCATGAGCTGAGCCGCGGGCCGAACCAGCGCGGACCCCGCCCGGGCCCGCCCAGCTCGCTTGAGGGCCCCAGCCCCGCTTGAGACCTCAGCCCCGCTTGAGGACGAAGTAGCCCGAGGTGGAGCCGACGGGCGTGTACCGCGTGTCCGGGTGGAGCTGCCCCGCGTAGTCGACCACCTGCCGCTCGGTGCGCTCCGGCGGCTCCTGCAGGGCTATGTAGTCCGGCTGTATGTCCTCGGTGGCGCCGACCCACAGCACCCGGCAGCGGCTGGTGAGCCGGCTTATCGGCCCGACGTTGGCCTCCACCGTCGCCCCGTCCGGGATCCGGTCCAGCAGCCGCTCCACCGCGCCCGCATGCGGCGGCTTGTCGTAGGTGGCGCCCTGGGTGAGGCTGTACAGCGGCATGGAGGACGACAGCGCCAGGGCCGCGCCGCAGACCGCGGCGGGCAGCTGGCGGGCGTACGAGGCGAGCCAGGGCCGCCGGGTGGCGCGGGTGCGGTCCAGGGCGTCCACCAGGGCCAGCAGGACGACCGGCATCAGCACCGCGTTGTAGTGCCAGTCGGTGCCCCAGTAGTGGTCGTCGTGGGAGAGGAAGCGCCAGCCGAGGGTGGGAACGGCGGCCAGCAGCAGCGGGGAGCGCAGCGCCAGCAGACCGGTGGTCGGCAGCAGGATCCACAGCAGGGTGCGCAGCGCGGTACCGAAGGGGATCGTGCCGGTCTGCTCACCGCCGCTGCCGACCTTGTCCCAGTAGTCGTACGAACCCCCGCCGTTGAAGCCGGGGATGACGACGCCGAGCGCGAGCGCCGAGACGATGACGCCGAAGCCCATCAGCACGACGGCCAGCGGTACGGCGCGGGGGCCGCGCTCGGGGTCGCGCCGGGCGCGGATCCACACGACCGCGCCGATCGCGGCCACGGTGGCGCCCATGTCCTCCTTGACGAAGACCAGCGGGGCGGCCCACAGCATCGCCGGGTACCAGCGCTTGCGGATCACCGCCTCCAGGGAGAAGGCGATGAGCGGAACGGCGAAACATATCTCGTGGAAGTCGAAGTCCACGGCGCGCTGGAGGCCCCAGGAGACCCCGTAGGCGATGCCGATCGCGAGCCCCCGGCCGCGCCCCAGCAGCCGGGCGGCGACACGGGTGACGGGAACGGCGGAGACGGCGAACAGCGCCGCCTGCGCGACCAGCAGCGTGACGGGGCCGGGGAAGAGCCGGTAGGCGGGGCCGAGCAGCGCCGTGATGGGGCTGAAGTGGTCGCCGAGGATATTGGCGCCGGGGCCCTTGAGATCGGCTATGGGGGCCTGGAAGTGGGCGTACGCCCGTATCGCCTGCTCGAAGATGCCCAGGTCCCAGGACATGGTGGCCATGCGGCGGTAGCGGCAGACCGACAGCGCCGTGAAGGCGGCGAAGAGGGCGAGGGCCAGCCAGTACGGATCGGCCCGCGGATGCCGTAGTAAACCCGCTCTCGCGACGAGCCGGGTACGCCCCGTGGTGACGGCGGTCGCCCTCTCGGCGCCGGTGCCGGGCGGAGCGGTTGCGGCCGTGTCCATCCAGGGTCCTTATCGTGTGGGCGGTCTGTGCGAAAAGATACGCGAAGGGGGCGGGAAGGTTGCAGGGACGGTTTCGCATACCGATGCGGAGTTCTGTGGCGGTGCTGGTCGCGCTGTTGGCGGCCGGCGGCTGCAAGGCCGGTGACCAGGCCGGTGACCAGGGTGGCGGCAAGGGCGGGGGCGCTTCGAGCGCGCCCACGGCGTCCGGACCGGCCCTTACGGCTGTGTCCTCGCTCACAGTCAAGGGGCGTGCGCCGAAGACGGGTTATGAGCGCAGCGAGTTCGGCAGCTCGTGGGTGGACACCGACGACAACGGCTGCGGGACCCGCGATGACATCCTCAAGCGGGACCTGAAGGACGTGAGGTTCCGCGACGGCCACTGCCTGGTCGCCTCGGGCACGCTCACCGACGATCCGTACACCGGCCGCGATGTGCGGTTCGTCCGGGGCCACAGCAAGGTCGACATCGACCATGTGGTCGCGCTGTCGGACGCCTGGCAGAAGGGCGCCCAGAAGTGGGACCGGGACAAACGCCTGGCGTTCGCCAACGATCCGCTCAGTCTGATCGCCGTGGACGCGTCCGCCAACCGCCGTAAGGGAGATGGCGACGCGGCGACCTGGCTGCCGCCCAACAAGGCGTACCGCTGCGACTATGTGGCGCATCAGGTGGCCGTGAAGAAGGCGTACGGGCTGTGGGTCACCGAGGCCGAGAAGGGTGCGATGAAGCGGGTGTTGGGCGGCTGCCCGACGGCGAAGCTGCCCGCGCGCTCCGGCGGCCGCTAGGGGTGTCTCGCCGATCATGCCGGGCTCCCGGCGTCCGGTGCGGCACCTCGCGGCGCCGCGCTCGTCGCACGCAGCGCCGCTGCGCTCTCCGCACGCGACATGCGATGCACCGCACCGGACGCCGCTCGCTGATCCGGCCTGATCGACCAGACACCCCCTGGGCCCGCTCCGGCCGATGACGGCCGGAGGCTGACCAAGACCGCGGTGAATCGTTGTCCAAGCAGTGGCCTAGGCCGCGCCGACTCCATACCATCGATCAACGCCAGATCGTTTGTCGCGCCGCACGATCTCTGCCGGGAGGCTCAATGATCCGCCGCCATACTGCGCTCTCCGTCTCTGCCGCGTCCGCGCTCCTCCTCTCCGCCCCGCTGCTCACCGCGTGCGGCGAGGCCCCGCGGCCCGGCGCCGCGGCGGTCATGGACGGCGGCCGGATCACCGTGTCCGAGCTCCAGGGGCAGGTCAAGGCCGTCCGGGAGGCGCAGCGCAATGACCCGAGGGCGGCTCAAATGGTCGCGGGCAGCGGCCGGCTGAGCCAGGACACGCTGATCCGGATGATCCAGTTCCGGGTGATCGAGCGGGCCGGTAAGGACAACGGGATCAGCCTCACCCGCCGCGAGATCCAGCGCGCCCGCTCCGCGGCCGAGACGCAGAGCGGCGGGGCCACCGCCCTGCGCGCCCTGTATCTGCAGCAGGGCATCGCGCCCGCCGGGATCGACGAGGCCGTCCGGATGGACCTCACGCGCAACGCCCTGCTGCGCAAGCTGGGCACTTCCAAGGTCAACGAGGTGTTCGCCCGGACCTCCAAGGCGCTCGACATCAAGGTGAACCCCCGCTACGGAAAGTGGGACAACACCCAGGGCACCGCCGTCCTCGCCAGGGAGGCATGGCTGCGCACCTCCGGCGGCACCCCGGAGCAGGCGTAAGTTACGTTGCAAGGGTGACCGCAGCTGACTCGCCCGTCCCCGCCGACGCCGCCCCCACCGGCCGCATCGTCCTCCTCACCACCACCCACCGGGTGGCGCCGGGGCTGCTGTCCTGGCCCGCCTGGCAGGCGCTGCACGGCGCGGACCGGGTGCTCTCCGGCGATCCGGACCATCCGCAGCTGCCGTATCTGCGGGAGGCGGGCGTCGCGGTGGAGCCGGGCTCACCGGCCGCGCGCGAGCTGGTCGACTACTGCGTGGCGGAGGGCGGCCGTACGGCCGTCGTGCTCACCTCGGCCGAGGGCGAGTCCGAGCTGACCGACGGGCTGGCGCGGCTGGCCGGATCCGGCCGTGAGGCGATGCCGGACCTGGAGCTGCTGCCCGGTTCCTACGATCTGCCGGGCGCACGGCTGCTCGATCTGGTGCAGGTCATGGACCGGATCCGCGCCGAGTGCCCGTGGAGCGGCACCCGGACCAACGAGGAGCTGGTGAAGTACGGCATCGAGGAGGCGTACGAACTCGTCGAGGCCATCGAGGAGGGCGACCGCGAGGCGCTGCTGGAGGAGCTCGGCGATGTGCTGCTGCAGGTCGTCTTCCACGCCCGGATCGCCCAGGACGACCCCGAGGACCCGTTCTCGATCGACGATGTGGCGGGCGGCATCGTGGACAAGCTGATCCACCGCCATCCGCATGTCTTCGGCGACGAGGCCGCCGAGACCCCCGAGGACGTCCAGAGGCACTGGCTGCGGACCAAGGCGGCCGAGAAACAACGCGATTCGGTCACCGAAGGGGTGCCACTCGGTCAGCCCGCGCTCGCGCTGACCGCCAAGCTGGCCTCTCGCGCCCGTACGGCCGCCCTCGACGTGGCCCTGCCGGACGGGACGGGCATCGGCTACGAGCTGCTGGCGCTCGCGGTGCGCGCCGAGGCGGACGGTGTGGACCCGGAGGCGGCGCTGCGCGCGGCGGCCCGCGCCTACCGCGACACGATACGGGCGGCGGAGGGCTCCGTGGGACGGTGACGCGGCGCGGTGCTGTGACGTGGTGCCGCGGCGCGGTGATCCGGGGCGGTGACGCGGGCGGGGTGTGACGCCCGTGGGGCCGGAGTGATATCCGGGCGGGTCCGGGTACCCGGCCGTCATGGATACGTACACCGAGGATCTCGCCGTGACCCGGGACCTGTTGGTCGGGACCGGGCCGTTCATCGTCGGTCTGGTGGTCGTCATCCTGTGCTTCGGGGCCGTGTGGTGGGGGATACGGCTACGGGCCCGTGAACCGGCCCCGCCCCAGCATCCGCAGCCCCGCGCCGGCGCCTGGCAGAAGGCCCAGGAGGCCGACCACGAGGCGCGGGAGGCCGGCCATGGCCCGGGGCATCAGGACGACGACACCGGCGTCGGCTATGTCACCCAGCACCGCGAGCCCGATGAGCTGGACCGGGACCGCGGCCGCCGGTTTCCGTCCGAGCTGGGCGGCTCGGGGACGCGGGACTCCGGCAAGGGCGGCGCCGAGGGCCGGCCGACCTGGACCGAGGGCAGCAGCGGCTCGTTCGGCAACGGCTGAGGCGCGGACCCGGCCACGGGCCACCAGTACGGGGGCGCCGGGGTACGGGCTGCCCTGCGCGGCCCAGGCGCATGACGAGGGCCCGGCACCGGTGGTGTCCGGTGCCGGGCCCTCGTCCGTGTCCCCTATGGTGCGGCGGTCAGCCCGTGATGGGCACCGGCACCAGCGTGGCGCGGAAGTGGCGCAGGATCGGCGACTGGTCGGTGATCCGGAAGCCGTACACCTGGTCCGCGTTCTTGGCGATCTTCGCGAGCGTCTCGCCCACGTGGTCGTAGTGGCTGCGGGTGTAGACCCGGCGCGGCAGGGCGAGCCTGACCAGCTCGTACGGCGCGCTCTTGATCGGGTTCCCGTGCTCGTCCTCCTCACCGAGGTAGAGCGAGCCCAGCTCGGCCGAGCGGATGCCGCCCTCCAGGTAGAGCTGGACGGCCAGGGCGTGGCCGGGGTAGCGGTGCGGCGGGATGTGCGGCAGCAAACGCCCGGCGTTGAGGTAGAGCGCGTGCATGCCCGGCGGCTCGACGATGTCCACGCCCGCGGCGCGGACCCGGTGGGCGAGGTGCGAGGCGATCTCGGCGCGCTCGGCGAGATAGCTCGGCTCGGTCACCTCGGTCAGCCCCTGCGCCATCATGTCGAGGTCGCGTCCGGCCAGACCGCCGTAGGTCGCGAACCCCTCGGTGGCGATGAGGAGCAGCTCGCACTTCTGGGCGAGCTCCGGGTCGTTGGTGCCGATGAAGCCGCCGATGTGGACGATGCCGTCCTTCTTGGCGCTCATCATGCAGCCGTCCGCCAGCCGGAACGCCTCCTCCGCGACCTGCCGGGGGGTGCGGTCGCGGTAGCCCTCCTCATGGCGGGTGACCAGCCAGGCGTTCTCGGCGAACCGGGCGGCGTCCAGGAAGAGCGGGACGCCGTGCTGACGGCACAGGGCCGCCGTCCGCTTGAGGTTGTCCATGGAGACGGGCTGGCCGCCGCCGCCGTTGTTGGTGATGGTCATGACCACCACGGCGACCCGGGAGCCGTCGGGCCCGGACAGCGTCCGGGCGAGCGCCTCCAGGTCGATGTTGCCCTTGAACGGCTCGGTGCTGTCGAGGTTCTTGGCCTCGGGACACGGCAGATCGCGCGCCTCGGCCCCGTTCAGCTCGACATTGGCCCGGGTGGTGTCGAAGTGGGTGTTCGACAGCACGAGGTCGCCGCGCTCCAGCAGGGTGGTGAACAGCACCCGCTCGGCGGCGCGCCCCTGGTGGGCGGGGAGGATATGCGCGTAACCGGTCAGCTCGGTGACCGTCTCGTGGAACCGGTAGAACGAGCGGGAGCCCGAGTAGGACTCGTCGCCGGCCATCCCCGCGGCGAGCTGGGCGGCGGACAGCGCTCCGGTGCCCGAGTCGGTGAGCAGGTCGATGGTCACCTCTTCGGCGCGCAGATCGAAGAGGTTGTAGTTCACACGCCGCAGCGCCTCTTCGCGCTGCTGCCGGGTGGTGAAGGGGATCGGTTCGACGACCTTGATCCTGTACGGCTCCACGCTGACCGCTGCTCCTGTCTTCTCGTTGTTCGGTGTCTCGGCGGATGTCACAGCCGTGCCCGCACCCGGTCGCGGGTGGGGACCGTCTCGCGGGGCGGCCGTGTCCGGTACGCCTCGGAGGAGACGTAGACGGTCACCCGCTGGGGCCGGCCGCGCTCGTGGACCAGCGCCAGGTAGGCGATCAGGCCCACCCCGTCGCCGAGGGGGCGCGGGCTCACGGCGGCCAGCGCCCGGTCGAGCGCTGTGCTGTCCATGTCATGGCTGCGCAGCACGGCCACCGCCCGTTCCCGGGCCTCGCCGTCGTGCCGGACGTAGTCGCGGACGGGCACGTGGAGGGTGTATCCGCTGGGCAGTCCGGTCGCCGTCTCCGTGAAGGAGTGGCAGGTGAGGGCGGGGCGTCCGGTGAGCCGGTCGGCGTCCTCATCGGCGGCGAGGTCGTCGGCGGCGGGGAGGTCGTCGGCGGCGGGGAGGTCCCCCGCGGTGCGGAAGAACTCCTCCAGCCGTTCCCGGCCCGGTGCGGGCGACATCCGGGGGAGGGAGCCCGCCTCGGTGGGGGACAGGCCGGGGTGCTTGAGGTAGACCTTCACCCGCGGGGCGTCCCAGTCGCCGAGGTCCAGGGCGAAGAACGGGAAGCCGTCCGCCCGGGGCAGCGAGTCGAACGCCTGCCGATGGCCGAGCCTGGCCAGCGCCTCGCGTACCGTCTCGGCGGCCCGGTCGGCGCCGTTCGCCGAGGGGTTGAGGTAGACCTTGACGCCGGGGACACCGCCGGGGCGGAGCTCCAGGGCGCACCACAGGGCCAGCGGGCCCTCGGGGGAGTGGGGGAAGAACAGGTCCTCGAGCCGGTCGAGCTGGCCGGTCGAGAACCCCCAGCGGTCCGCCATGGCATGGATCGCCTGCAGACCGGCCCGGCCGTTCTCCACGAGGTCATCGCCCCGGGAGCAGCCCGGTTCCACCAGGACCCGCAGGTCCGGAGCCCGGCCCGGCAGGAACGCCAGGGAGAACTCCACGGGGCTGTGGTCGTCGGACAGAAAGGTCTGTGACGGGGGTGGCAGCGCCAACGGCCGTCCGGCCGAGGCGCCCAGACTCTCGATCAGTACCCCTGTGTAGGCGGCCGTATCGGCCTCGCTCAGCCCCGCCACCTGGCACAGCCGGGTCAGCTGACCCGTGGCGAGGTCGCCGAGCAGCGTCTCACCCGAACGGAAACCGTTCATCGAACCTCCCGCTGAATCGAGAGGAACGGCTGTTTGGGTTTGTGTGGCGGGGTTATCGGGCGGTCATGCCCCACGAGAAGATACCCGCCCGGTGGGGCGGGTATCTCGGCTCCCATCGCGTGTGCTTCCGCGAAATTAGGGTAGGTGTTCGATTGGCCGCGGGGGTGGTGCGGTCGGGATATGAGTGAAACCGCGGATCGTCGACCGACAGTGATGTCGTCGGCGGCGGGAGACCTCACGACAGCTCCTCTTAGGAATGGGCCAACAAAAATTGCGCGATAGTGCCTACCCGTTCAGTTGAACATTCATGCGGTATGAAATGGGTTCCGGATGTGGTGTGGATCACGCTCTCCACCACGAGAGGAACGAACTCCACAAGCCGCCCTTCTCCTGCTTATTCTGGGCGTGGCCGCGATGGTCGCCCGTCGGGATCTGTTGCTGTGCAACGGGCTGTTTGTCCGTACGTATCGGAGTGAATCGGGCAGGCAGTGCGGTCAGCCCGCGGTTGAACGGACCGGGGCGCCAAGTCAGGCTCGACTCGGGCACCGCGAGCTCAATGTCGGGCAGCTGATTGAGCAGTTTTTCGATGGCCACCACACCGATGAGCTGAGCGGTGTCCTTGGCCGGGCAGGCGTGCGGACCCGCGCTCCAGGCGAGGTGTGCCCGCTTGCTGAGCTGCTGCCGGGAGGCCGACAGCGCGGGGTCGCTGTTGGCCGCCGCGATGGAGACCAGCACCAGATCGCCCGCCCGCAGCCGGGTTCCGGCGAAATCCACGTCGGAAACCGGGTAATGGGGGGCGTAGTTGGACATCGGCGGGCTGTTCCACAGCACATCGTCGAGGGCGTCCTCGACCAGCAGCCCGGCTCCCGCGTACCGCTCGTCGGAGAGCAGCAGGAGCAGCGCGTTGGCGATGAGGTTCCGCTGCGGCTCGGCGCCGGATCCCAGCAGCAGCACCAGCTGGTGGACCATTTCCTCATCGGTCAGCTGGGCATGGTGCTGCATAAGCCAGGAGGTGACATCTTCCCCGGGCTGCCTGCGCTTCAGTGCGACGAGTTCGCTGACGCTCTGGCCGAGCACCTCGTTCGCCTTCTCCGCATTGATTCCGTCGAAAATCCCGGAAATGCCGAAGATGACCCGGTCGCCGATTTCCGCCGGGCATCCGAAGAGCTCATTGAAAACAAACAGCGGCAGCAGTTTGGCATAGTCATTGAGCAGATCGGCCGAGCCGCGGGAGATGAACTGGTCCATCAGATAGTCCGCGACGCGCTCGACATGGCGGCTCAGCCGATGCGTATCCACCTTGGCCAGGCTGTCGGTCACCGCCTGACGCAGCCGCATATGTTCGGCGCCATCGGTGAACATGCAGTTCGGCCGGTATTCCAGCAACGGGACGACCGGATTGTCCCGGGTGACCTTGCCCTCGTTGTAATCGCGCCAGCGGCGCGAGTCCTTCCGGAAGGTGTCGGGGTTCTGCAGCAGCTGAAGTGCCGCCGAGTAGTCCGTGACCAGTGTGGCCTCGACCCCCGGGGAGAGCTCGACCGGTGCGGCCGGGCCGTACGAGCGCATATACGTGTAATAGGCACCCGGATCGGCGGCGAACTCCGGCCCGTACAGCGGCACCCGCTTGCCGCTGCCATGGGCGGGGCAGCCGGGTGGTGGCACCGCCGAGAAATCCGATTGCATGTTCATCAGGTGCTCCTAGCGGGTACGTTCCTGTAGGTAACGGACAAGCGCCATCAGGGCATTGGCCGATGACTTCTCGTCACGTGCGTCACAGGTGACGATGGGGGTCTCGGGCAGCAGATCGAGCGCCTCGCGCAATTCCTCGTCGGGGCGGACCGGCGTGCCGTCGAAGTGATTGACGGAAATCGCATAGGGGAGTCCGTAGTGCTCCACCAGGTCGATCACCGGGAAGGATTCCTTGATGCGTTCGGGATCGACGAGGATCAGTGCCCCGAGAGCGCCTCGGGTCATGTCCTCCCACACCTGGACGAAGCGTTCCTGTCCGGGCGTGCCGAAGAGATACAGGACAAGTCTCTCGCTGAGCGTGAGACGGCCGAAGTCCATGGCCACGGTGGTCGTGGTCTTGCCTCGGGTGCCCATCAGGTCGTCGACGTGGGCTCCGGCCTGAGTCATCCGCTCCTCGGTGCGCAGCGGAGGAATCTCGGACATGGTGCCGATGAACGTCGTCTTTCCGACCGCGAAATGACCCACGACCAGGATCTTGGCCGCGATCTGCACCGCTTCGTTCAGATAGACGCCGTCATCCGAAACGGGCCTGGAGCCCATCCAGCACCTCCTGAAGGAGCGAAACGTCGACAAGCTGCGCGGGAGGCGCGGGGGCACGGGTGATGAGGTACCCGTCCGATGAGAGATCGGACAGCAGGACCTTCACGATGCCGATCGGGAGCCCCATATGCCCCGCTATCTCGGCAACCGAGAGATAACCACCCGCGCACAGCTCCAAGAGCCTGCGCTTCTCCGGATCGAGATGACTGGGAGGTCTCTGTTCGGAGGCGGTGACCAGCGTGATCAGGTTGAACTGGTCATTCTCCGGGAGCCCTCGACCGTTGGTGATGACATACGGTCGCACTAATTGAGCGGACTCGGGCTCCTGCTCGCCTGGTGCCGTCATGCCTCAATACCGCTGTTTTCGCGAGGTGGTGTGGTCAGCGCCTTGCCGAGTTGCCCGACAAGCTGCTGCATCCGGAAGGTGATGTCGGCCATGTCGACATCCGGGGCGGAGGAGACCGCCAGATACGCGCCCTCACCCGCGGAGATGAGGAAGACCCAGCCACCGTCGAACTCGACCAGGGTCTGGCGCCATGTCATATGGGTGCCACCGCAGAAGCCGGCCATGGTGCGGCTGAGCGACTGGATGCCGCTCATCGCCGCGGCAACGGTGTCGGCCTCGTCCTTTTGGACCTCTTGAGAACGGGCCATCAGCAGACCGTCGGCGGAGACCAGGATCGCATGACGAGCCCCTGGTACTTCCAGGGCGCTCTCAAGCATCCATGACAGGTCGTTGTTCACTGAGGATCATGCCCTTCCCTGTTCGGGTTTGCTGAGCGTCCGGACTGCGTGCCGCGCTGGAACGCGCCCATGATCGATGCGGATTCCTCGCTCGTCCGTGCCGGGGCACTGGTGGAGTCTGCTCTGGGAACGATGGAAATCGACCCCTTACGGCGACGTTTGGGCAGGCCCCCGGCAGTGGCACCACTCACGGTCGAACCGCTGACGGTGGAACCGGTCATGGTGGAACCGCTCGCCTGCGGCTGCTCGGCCGCGGCGGGAACGTGGGTCGTCGGCTGCTCTTCCGGCTCGGGCATATTGGTCAGAAGGTCCTCGGGGAGAAGCACGACCGCGCGTACACCACCGTAGGGAGAGGCCGAATCGACGGACACCGTGAAGCCATAGCGCGCGGCGAGCACACCGATCACCGCGAAACCGAACTGCGGCGGATTGCCGAGTCCTGTTACACCGGTGGCGTGCGTGGCCGAGAGCAGCTTGTCCGCCCGGTTCTTCTCCTCCTCGTTCATACCGACACCGGCGTCGTCGATGATGACGCAGACGCCCTTGGGGACGGTGCGGATGGTGATGTCGATCGGCGAGTCGGGCGCGGAGTAACTGGTCGCGTTGTCCAAAAGCTCGGCCAGCGCCAGCGCGACCGGTTCCACGGCCCGGCTGACCAGAGCGAAGTTGCTCTGTGAGCGGATCTCCACCCGGGTGTAGTGACGGATGCGGCCCTTGGCGCTGCGGACCACGTCGTACACCGACGCCACCGCGCGCTGCCGGCCCAGCCAGCCGTCACACAGCACCGCGATGGACTGTGCACGCCGCCCGAACTGCGAGTTCATGTGGTCGATCTCCAGGAGGTCCTGGAGAAGCTGATGCTCGCCGTATTTGTCCTGTGTCTTGGAGATGGCCAGCTGCTGCTCGTTGGCGAGGCCCTGAAGCGTACGCATAGCGGACTTCAGCGCGCTCTTGGTGGCCTCCTCAGCGCGGTTGTGAGCCTCCTGCACCGCGTCGGCGTAATTGTTCTCGAGGTCGGCCGCGCGTTTCTCTAGCTCCGCCTTCTCCTGGCGCAGATTCGCCCGCGCCTTTCGCCCGCGAACAATGGCGGTTGCGGCGAGAGGCGTGCCAGCGATCAGGGCCCAGAGTGCTGGATCCTGTAGATATTGCGTCATTAAGACTCTCTTTAAACGACTAGACCGCCAGGGACTTTAGGGAGGTGTGGTGCGTTATGCGTCTGGAATGTGCCTGAGCAGCGGTAAGTCAGCGCCCGTACGGCGCCCGCGGGTTCCGGGGACATCGCACTCGTCTTGCCGGCGGCAGCGCGCAGGCGTCGGTGCGCCGGAACGGCTCCATATGCCCAACTGGCGGCATAATGCTCCTCAGAGTGGGGATCCTCTCGGCTGATGTGCCGGATCGCCGTGTGTCTTACGCGCCCTTGGCTCGCCTGGCAAGCGCGGTGATCGTATCACCGGTATCACTGGGCCCCGTGCATGTGCCCCAGTCCCATTCGTTGACCTGACGCCGTTTCAGCCAGACCGCCAGTTCACCGCGTTGACCGACGTCAGGGCATGTCCCGGGGGTTCGTATCGAGGCGGCGCGAGCAACCGCCGAACGATGGTCGCAGCCATCAGATATCCGGGCATTCGACCCGCGCTGTGCATGGGTGGTGAAGGATGTGTGGAGATGAATGGGGAATTCCGCCTGACATTCATCCCGGTCATTACTCTCTTATTCTCTTTGTTCTGCTTATTCACTTATTTCTCGTGTTGCCCGTTACTTCCGACAGGCCGGAGGGGGGACTGGTCGCGGGTATCGTCGGGGCGTGTCGGAACAGCCCCGTGACAGCTCCGCTCCCACCCTCTTCACCTGGGAGTTCGCCACCGATCCCTACCCGGCGTACGCCTGGCTACGCGAGCACGCCCCGGTGCACCGGACCACGCTGCCCAGTGGCGTCGACGCCTGGCTCGTGACCCGTTACGCCGATGCCCGGAAGGCACTGGCCGATCCCCGGCTCTCCAAGAACCCCCAGCGGCACAGCGCGGCGGCCCACGCAAAGGGCAAGGTGGGCATTCCCGGCGAACAACGTGCCGATCTGATGACACATCTGCTCAATATCGACCCTCCCGACCACACCCGGCTGCGACGCCTGGTCTCCAAGGCGTTCACCCCGCGCCGGGTGGCCGCGTTCGCCCCTCGCGTGCAGACCCTCACCGATCAGCTCATCGACACCTTCGAGGAAAGGGGAGAGGCGGACCTCATCCATGAGTTCGCCTTCCCCCTCCCTATTTATGCGATCTGCGATCTGCTCGGGGTGCCGCGCGAGGACCAGGACGACTTCCGGGACTGGGCCGGCGCGATGATCCGGCACGGCGGAGGCCCGCGCGGCGGGGTGGCCCGCGCCGTGAAGAGGATCCGCGCGTATCTCGGCGAGCTGATCCACCGCAAGCGCCTGGAGCTCGTGGAGCGGAGGGAGGAAGAGGACGGGGAGGATCTGATCTCCGGGCTGATCCGGGCCAGCGACCACGGTGAGCACCTCACCGAGAACGAGGCCGCGGCCATGGCCTTCATCCTCTTGTTCGCCGGCTTCGAGACCACCGTCAACCTCATCGGCAACGGGGTCTACGCACTCCTGCGCCATCCGGAGCAGCGCGCCGTCATGCGGCGGGCCCTGGAAGAAGGGGACGAGCGGCTGCTGGCCGCCGGGGTCGAGGAGCTGCTGCGCTACGACGGGCCCGTGGAGATCGCCACCTGGCGGTTCGCCACCGAGCCGCTCACCCTCGCGGGGCAACGCATCGCCGAAGGGGAGCCGGTGCTGGTGGTGCTCGCCGCGGCCGACCGGGACCCCGAGCGGTTCGCGGAGCCCGATGTCCTCGACCTCACCCGCCGCGACAACCAGCACCTCGGCTACGGCCACGGCATCCACTACTGCCTCGGCGCCCCGCTCGCCCGGCTGGAGGCGCAGACCGCGATCGCCACCCTGCTGCGGCGCCTGCCCGGACTGCGGCTCGCGGCGGATCCGGAGGATCTGCGGTGGCGCGGCGGGCTCATCATGCGCGGACTGCGCACGCTCCCGGTGACCTGGAATTCCGTGGGCCGCTGAGGCGTCCAAGCCCCGTACGTACGGACATTGGTGACGAATGATCAGTCGTGTGACCTCGGCGTGACCTGGGATACATCGGCTTGTGATGATCGAGTGCCCTCGCTATGTTCACCGGCAACCGAGTTCGTCATAGAGAGGGCAATCGCATGCGTTCCGGTAATGGTCGACACCGTCGCCCCCGTCAGGCTCCGGCCATCATCGTCGCGGCGGGGGTCACGGGAGCGAGCATCGCCCTGCCCCTCTTCGGGGCCTCGGGCGCCCAGGCCGCCGACACCGCCACCTGGGATCAGGTCGCCGAGTGCGAGAGCGGCGGCATGTGGAGCGCCAACGAGGGCAACGGCTTCTACGGCGGACTGCAGCTGACCCTCGACATGTGGAAGGACTACGGCGGCACGGAGTACGCCCCGCGCCCCGACCTGGCCAGCCGCTCCCAGCAGATATCCGTCGCCCAGTCGATCCTCGGCGACCGCGGCCCCGACGCCTGGCCGAGCTGTGCGCTGGGCGCCGGGCTCACCGACGGCGGCGGCGCCCCCGATGTGAACCCCGGCGGCACGGCCACCCCGGATGCGGGGACGGGCCGGGGCGAGGCGGGGGACCGGGGCGGGACGGCTCCTCCTCGCCGGAGGCGGACCGTTCGGGGACGTCCGACAGCGCCGGTAAGCCGGATTCGTCCGGATCGACCGAGGAGTCGAAGGCCCCCCACACCTCCAAGTCCCCCGACGGGCTGGACGGCTCGGCGTCGGACACCCGGACGCCGGACGGTTCGGCCTCGGATGACCCGGCATCGGACGGCTCGGGCGACTCGGCGTCGGACGGCTCGAAGGGGTCCTCGGCTGATCCCTCCGCCGATCCCTCGCCCTCCGGCCGCCACCGCGGCTCCCCGGACGCCGGGGAGCGGGCCGAGGGCGGCGATGCGGCGGACGGGCAGGCCTCCGGGCGCCACGCTTCGCGCGACGCCGCGGACCGCGACCAGAGCCCCACGGGCGACGATTACACTGTTCGCCCCGGTGACAATCTGTCAGGGATCGCCGAGGACCGGAATGTGTCCCGAGGTTGGGAAGGGCTCTACGAGAGCAACGAGAAGCTCATCGGAATCGACCCCGACCTGATCATCCCTGGTCAGCGACTTGATCTCTCCATCAGGGAGCAGTGATTCGGGGGGAATTGCCCGATCTGGTTCCGATGAGACATACATCTCGTCACAATTTCCGGGCCGCACCTCCTGTCCGATCTCTCCTCACCCGGCCCTACCTGCGCCGATGTGGGCCGGGTGAGATCAATTACAGCCCCATTCGCTGCCATTGGGGTGTTTGAACGTTCTCGGGAGGTGTGTTTAACGTCTTTCCGCTCGCCACCGCGAGCACCGTCGATCGTCACGCCGAATCCTGCCGGCGGTCGGGGGGAATCCGACGCGTCAGCGCCGAAGGCAGGAGCGGGGGACCCAAGGTAGGTGCCGAGTGGCCTGTGGACACGGGCTCGTCGGCTAGGGGTGAAGCCGGGAGCGATCATCGCGACCGGCCGGGCAACTCACGTCCGAACCCGACAGCTCACCTCGTAGGCGTCGGTGAGGAAACGAACCAACGATGCTGAAGTCCAACGGGAAGCACCGCCGTCCCTCCAAGGCCACCCGTATCGCCGCGCTCACCGGTCTCGCCGGTGCCGCCGTGGCGGCGCCCCTCATCGGGGCGACCTCCGCCTCCGCGGCCACCAGCTCCCAGTGGGACCAGGTCGCGCAGTGCGAGGCCGGTGGCAACTGGTCGATCAACACCGGCAACGGCTACTACGGCGGCCTGCAGTTCTCGAGCTCCACCTGGGCCGCGTACGGCGGCACCGCCTACGCGCCCACCGCGGACAAGGCCAGCAAGAGCCAGCAGATCCAGATAGCCGAGAAGGTCCTCGGCAGCCAGGGCAAGGGTGCCTGGCCGGTCTGCGGCAAGGGTCTGACCTCCGGCGGCAGCCCGTCCGCCCCCTCCGCGCCCTCCGGTTCGCAGGACCAGCCGTCGGCCTCCACCAAGTCGGCCCCGGCCGCCCAGCCTGCCCAGCCGAAGGCGCAGCCGCACTCCGCGCCCGAGCGCGCCACGCGTGAGCAGCCCCGTGGCCCGATCAAGAAGGGTGACGGCGAGTACAAGGTCAAGTCCGGCGACACCCTCGGCACGATCGCCAAGGAGCACCACGTCAAGGGCGGCTGGAAGAAGCTCTTCAAGCTGAACGACGACATCGTGGAGAAGGCCGACCTGATCTACCCGGGCCAGAAGCTCCACCTCGGCTGAGCCACCGTGAGCTCCTGAGAGTCGAGCCCCGGTCGGGCGTGCCGCTGGCGCGCCCCACCGGGGCTCCCTCATTTCCCGATTCACCAGAAATCTGGATATGTGATTCAGAATCTGGCTTTTTGTGTCACACCCCTGTCTCGTGGGGCGGGCGAACGCGGGGTGCAGCCCTCCCGGCCCGTTAGGCTCGTGCTGCTACCGCAGACCCATACGAAGGAGAACCTCGTGCCGTCCATCGACGTCGTCGTAGCTCGCGAGATCCTCGACTCGCGAGGCAACCCCACGGTCGAGGTCGAGGTTGGCCTCGACGACGGCAGCACCGGCCGTGCCGCCGTTCCGTCCGGCGCCTCCACCGGCGCCTTCGAGGCCCTCGAGCTCCGTGACGGCGACAAGAACCGCTACAACGGCAAGGGCGTGGAGAAGGCCGTCCTCGCCGTCATCGAGCAGATCGGCCCCGAGCTGGTCGGCTACGACGCCACCGAGCAGCGCCTGATCGACCAGGCGATGTTCGACCTGGACGCCACCCCGGACAAGTCCTCGCTCGGTGCCAACGCCATCCTCGGCGTCTCCCTCGCGGTCGCGCACGCCGCCTCCGAGGCGTCCGACCTCCCGCTCTTCCGTTACCTCGGCGGGCCGAACGCGCATCTGCTGCCGGTCCCGATGATGAACATCCTCAACGGCGGATCGCACGCCGACTCCAATGTGGACATCCAGGAGTTCATGATCGCGCCGATCGGCGCGGAGTCCTTCTCCGAGGCCGTGCGCTGGGGCGCCGAGGTCTACCACACCCTGAAGTCCGTGCTGAAGGAGCGCGGCCTGTCCACCGGTCTCGGCGACGAGGGCGGCTTCGCGCCGAACCTCGGCTCCAACCGTGAGGCCCTCGACCTGATCCTCGAGGCGATCAAGAAGGCCGGCTACCAGCCTGGCCAGGACATCGCGCTCGCGCTGGACGTCGCCGCCTCCGAGTTCTACAAGGACGGGTCGTACGAGTTCGAGGGCAAGTCCCGCACCGCCGCCGAGATGACCTCGTACTACGCCGAGCTGGTCGCCGCGTACCCGCTGGTCTCCATCGAGGACCCACTGAACGAGGAGGACTGGGACGGCTGGAAGACCATCACCGAGCAGCTCGGCGACAAGGTCCAGCTGGTCGGCGACGACCTCTTCGTCACCAACCCCGAGCGGCTCTCCCGCGGTATCGACAGCGACACCGCGAACGCCCTGCTGGTCAAGGTCAACCAGATCGGCTCGCTGACCGAGACCCTGGACGCCGTCGAGCTGGCCCAGCGCAGCGGCTACAAGTGCATGATGTCGCACCGCTCCGGTGAGACCGAGGACGTCACCATCGCCGACCTGGCCGTCGCCACCAACTGCGGCCAGATCAAGACCGGCGCCCCGGCCCGCTCCGAGCGGGTGGCCAAGTACAACCAGCTGCTGCGCATCGAGGAGATCCTCGACGACGCCGCGGTGTACGCGGGCCGCTCGGCCTTCCCGCGCTTCAAGGGCTGACCTGCGTACGTCCTCACGTAGCAGACACGTCTGACACCCGTCCCCGGCCGCGGTCCCGTACCGTGACCGGGGACGGCGTTACGCGTCACTCAAGCGAAGTCATCTCCGGGGAGGCGACGTGCCGGCGGATCGCGAACGGTTCTCCACCGCGACCAGGCTCAAGGCGCTCGGCGAGCATGCCGCCGCCCGGGTCTACCGGGTGCGGACCAAGCGCCGCCGGGGCCGGCTGACCGGCCGCGCGGCCCTGCTCGCGCTGGTCGTCTGCTCCCTCGTGGTGGCGCTCGCCTACCCGATGCGGCAGTACATCTCCCAGCGCTCCGACATCGCCGAGCAGCGGAGCGAGGCCCAGCGGGCCCGCGAGGACGTGAAGAAGCTGCGGGAGCGGAAGGCCCGGCTGCGCGACCCCGCCTACACCGAGCAGCAGGCCCGGGAGCGGCTGCACTTCCTGATGCCGGGGGAGACCGGCTACAGCGTGGTGGACGGCAGCGGCTCCAGCGAGCGCTCCACCGATCAGGGCGCGGCCGGCCGCCCCTGGTACTCCAACCTCTGGGACGCCGTGGACACGGCGGACGCGGCGGGGGCGGGCAGCGCGCGCCGCTGAGGCGCCGCGCTCCGGCCGCCGGTCGCACCCGGTGACGAATCGAAACGAAGAAGAAGAACTTTCCCACTCATGGATACGCCCCCGCCCCAGACGGAGCCCACCGCGCCCACCGACGCGGACATTCACGCCGTACGGGAGCAGCTCAGCCGTGTGCCCCGGGGCCTGCGTGCGATCGCGCACCGCTGCCCCTGCGGCAATCCGGACGTCGTGGAGACCGCGCCGCGGCTCGAGGACGGTACGCCCTTCCCCACCCTCTACTACCTGACCTGTCCGCGTGCCGCGTCCGCGATCGGCACGCTGGAGGCCGAGGGCGTGATGAAGGAGATGACGGCCCGGCTGGCCACCGACCCCGAGCTCGCCGCCGCCTACCGCGCCGCCCACGAGGACTACCTCGCGCGCCGCGACGCCATCGAGGTGCTCCAGGGCTTCCCCAGCGCGGGCGGGATGCCGGACCGGGTGAAGTGCCTGCACGTCCTGGTCGCCCACGCCCTCGCGGCCGGGCCCGGGGTCAATCCGCTCGGGGACGAGGCGCTGGCGATGCTGCCGGAGTGGTGGCGCAAGGGCCCGTGTGTGAGCCCCTGCGGGGCCGAGGGCACGGGCCGGGAGGAGAGCGCATGACCCGCGTCGCCGCCGTGGACTGCGGCACCAATTCGATCCGGCTGCTGGTGGCGGACGCCGATCCGGCCACCGGGGAGCTGAGCGAGCTCGACCGCCGGATGAAGATCGTCCGGCTGGGCCAGGGCGTGGACCGTACGGGACGGCTCGCCCCCGAGGCCCTGGAGCGCACCTTCGCCGCCTGCCGCGAGTATGCGCAGGTGATCCGGGAGCTGGGCGCCGAGCGCATCCGCTTCGTGGCCACCTCCGCCTCCCGGGACGCCGAGAACCGCGAGGAGTTCGTGCGCGGGGTCGTGGAGATCCTGGGCGTGGAACCCGAGGTGATCACCGGGGACCAGGAGGCGGAGTTCTCCTTCACCGGGGCCACCAAGGAGCTCATGGGTCATGATCATGTGGCCGGGCCGTATCTGGTGGTGGACATCGGCGGCGGTTCGACGGAGTTCGTCGAGGGCGGCGAGGGGGTGCGGGCGGCCCGCAGTGTGGACATCGGCTGCGTCCGGCTGACCGAGCGCCATCTGGTGGTCGACGGTGAGATCACCGACCCCCCGACGGAGGATCAGCTCGCCGCCATAAAGGGCGATGTGGACGCGGCGCTGGACCTCGCCGAGCAGACCGTGCCGCTCACCCGCGCCTGCCGTCCCGCGGACGGCCATGCGCTGGTCGGGCTGGCCGGGTCGGTCACCACCGTGGCCGGGATCGCGCTGGGTCTTGAGGAGTACGACTCCTCCGCGATCCACCACTCGCGGATCACCGTCGACCAGGTCCGCGAGATCACCGCGAAGCTGCTCGGCTCCACCCACGCCGAGCGGGCGGAGATTCCGGTGATGCATCCGGGGCGGGTCGATGTGATCGGCGCGGGGGCGGTCATCCTGCTTTCGATCATGGAAAGGACCGGCGCCCAGGAGGTCGTGGTGAGCGAACATGACATCCTCGACGGCATCGCCTGGAGCATCGCCTGAGCGGGCGGAATAACGTATGAGCGGCCACGGAACGCCCTTCGGGAGCCCTCCGTGAACCGCCTCCGAGAAAGTTCGTGAAACTCTTCACATGAAAAAGCCGCCTGGTGGCCGACCGATGCGGCCCTCCGGGGCGGTTTCGGTGGCCGGGCCCCGTTACTGACCGGATCGTGAGGCGTCAGGGGGGTGTCGCGGGCATCGGCGCGGACCGTCTGGTCTACTCCCGAGTTCAACCACAAGCCCTGCTCAGAGGGGTCGGGAACGTGCCGATCCGCCTCATGGTTCCCCCTGCGGATATGGCATCCGTCACGGGAGCGGCGGAGTGTAGCAGATACCGTCACCATGCTTGTGAAGGGGCTCACGAGGTCCCCCTCGGGAGGTGCTGGATACTCGAAACATGAGCACCACGGAGCGTCCCAGGATCCTCGTTGTAGGCGGTGGGTACGTAGGCCTGTACGCGGCACGCCGCATCCTCAAGAAGATGCGATACGGCGAGGCGACCGTCACGGTCGTCGACCCCCGCTCGTACATGACGTACCAGCCCTTCCTCCCCGAAGCTGCGGCCGGCAGCATCTCCCCGCGCCACGTCGTGGTTCCGCTGCGGCGCGTGCTCCCCAAGGCGGAGGTCCTCACCGGCCGAGTGTCGACCATCGACCAGGACCGCAAGGTCGCCGTCATCCAGCCGCTCGTCGGCGAGACGTACGAGCTGCCCTTCGACTACCTGGTCATCGCCCTCGGCGCGGTCTCCCGCACCTTCCCGATCCCCGGTCTCGCGGAGAACGGCATCGGTATGAAGGGCATAGAGGAGGCCATCGGCCTGCGCAACCACGTCCTCGAGCAGCTCGACAAGGCCGACTCCACCACGGACGAGGAGATCCGCCGCAAGGCGCTCACCTTCGTCTTCGTCGGTGGTGGCTTCGCCGGCGCGGAGACCATCGGCGAGATCGAGGACATGGCCCGTGACGCGGCCAAGTACTACCCGAACGTGAAGCGCGAGGACATGCGCTTCGTCCTCGTCGACGCCGCCGACAAGATCCTCCCCGAGGTCGGCCCGAAGCTCGGCCAGTGGGGTCTGGAGCACCTGCAGAAGCGCGGTGTCGAGGTCTACCTCAAGACCTCCATGGACTCCTGCATCGACGGCCATGTCGTCCTCAAGAACGGCCTCGAGGTCGACTCCAACACCATCGTGTGGACCGCCGGCGTCAAGCCCAACCCGGCGCTGGCCCGCTTCGGCCTCCCGCTCGGCCCGCGCGGCCATGTGGACACCGCCCCGACCCTCCAGGTCCAGGGCACCGACTACATCTGGGCCGCCGGCGACAACGCCCAGGTCCCGGACCTCGCCGTCGGCGAGGGCGCCTGGTGCCCGCCGAACGCCCAGCACGCGCTGCGCCAGGCCAAGGTCCTCGGTGACAACGTGATCTCCGGTATGCGGGGCTTCCCGCAGCAGGACTACAAGCACGCCAACAAGGGCGCCGTCGCGGGCCTGGGCCTCCACAAGGGCGTCGCGATGATCGTCTTCGGCAAGATGAAGATCAAGCTGAAGGGTCGTCTCGCCTGGTACATGCACCGTGGCTACCACGGCATGGCCATGCCGACCTTCAACCGCAAGATCCGGGTGATCGCCGACTGGACGCTGGGGATGTTCCTCAAGCGCGAGGTCGTCTCGCTCGGCGCCATCGAGAACCCCCGCGAGGAGTTCTACGAGGCCGCCTCCCCGGTCAGCGCCGCCGCCGCGGTCAAGCCGTCGGCACCGGCCGAGAAGGCCAAGGCGTCCTGACCTCCGGGCCGGACCCGCACATCTGACGCCGAGGGCGTCCGCCATCCGTGGGGCGGACGCCCTTTCGTCTGCCCGCCGATGGCCCGCCTTTTGAAGCTGTTTTGCCAATTCCAGACGTGTCGGCGGGACTGAACGGCGGGTTCCGTGGTGTTTACGTGGTGAGTGAATCTTCTTGACTCGCCATCACGGAGGTGTGACATGTCCGACGCCGCTGGGCGGATCGCCACCCTGGCCACGGAGGTGCTGGGAGAGCCCCTCCCGATCCGCGTCCGCGCCTGGGACCACAGCGAGACCGGCCCGCCCGGCGCCCCCACCCTGGTCATCCGGCGCCGCCGCGCGCTGCGCCGGCTGCTGTGGCGGCCGGGCGAGCTGGGCCTGGCCCGCGCCTGGGTCGCCGGAGACCTGGATGTCGAGGGCGATCTGTACGACGCCCTGGAGCGCCTGTCCGGGCTGCTGTGGGAGCGCGGCCCCGCCACCGCGCCGCGGTCCCGGCTCAGCACCGGCATCCAGGCGCTGCGCGACCCCGCGCTGCGCACCGCCGCCCGGAAGCTGATCGCGCTCGCCGGGCCCGGGCTGCCGCCGCCCCCGCCCCGCGAGGAGGCGCGGACCGGCTTCGGCCCGCTGCACTCCCTGCGCCGCGACAAGAAGGCCATCAGCCACCACTACGACGTCGGCAACGACTTCTACGAGCTGGTGCTCGGCCCCTCGATGGTCTACTCCTGCGCCTACTGGGACAGCCCGGATGCGGCGCTCGAGGACGCCCAGCGCGCCAAGCTGGACCTCGTCTGCCGCAAGCTGGCCCTGCAGCCGGGCCAGCGGCTGCTGGACGTGGGGTGCGGCTGGGGCTCGATGGTGCTGCACGCGGCCCGCGAGTACGGGGTGCGCGCCGTCGGCGTCACGCTCTCCGAGGAGCAGGCGGCGTACGCCCGTAAGCGCATCGCGGACGCCGGGCTCACCGACCAGGTGGAGATCCGGGTCCAGGACTACCGCGAGGTTCCGGACGGGCCCTACGACGCCATCTCCTCCATCGGTATGGCCGAGCATGTGGGCTCCGTGCGCTACGCCGAGTACACCGCCATCCTGCACCGGCTGCTGCGGCCCGGCGGGCGGGTGCTGAACCACCAGATCGCCCGGCGCCCCCAGCCGGACGAAGAGGCGTACCACGTGGACGAGTTCATCGACCGGTATGTCTTCCCCGACGGTGAGCTCGCCCCGGTCGGCCGGACGGTCACCCAGCTGGAGGAGGCGGGCTTCGAGGTGCGCGATGTGGAGGCCATCCGTGAGCATTACGCGCTCACGCTGCGCAGCTGGGTCGCCAATCTGGAGCGGTCCTGGAGCCAGGCCGTGCGGCTGACCTCCCCGGGCCGGGCCCGGGTCTGGCGGCTCTACATGGCGGCCTCCGCCCTCTCCTTCGAACGCAACAAGATCGGGGTCAACCAGATCCTCGCCGTCCGCACCCCCGAGAGCGGGACCTCGGGGCTGCCGCTGCGCGCCCGCGACTGGCGCGGCTGAAACGCGGACGTCCCTGTCCGCCCCGCAGAGGGGGCGGACAGGGACGTCCGGCAGCGGTTGGCCGATCGGCTCGCCGCTATTCGGCCTTGATGGCCATCAGCATGTTGAGCTTGGAGGCCCGCCGGGCCGGCCACAGCGCGGCGATCACGCCGACCAGCGCGGCCATCAGCAGGAACAGACTCATCCGGGCCCACGGCAGCACCAGCTCGTAGGTCGGCAGCTCGGCGGCGATCAGCTCACCGGCCGCCCAGCCGAAGAAGACGCCGAGGCCGATGCCGAGCACCCCGCCGAAGAGCGAGATGACCAGGGACTCCAGCCGCACCATCCGCTTGATACCGGGCCGGTCCAGGCCGATCGCCCGCAGCATGCCGATCTCCTTGGACCGCTCGAAGACCGACATCGCCAGGGTGTTGATGACCCCGAGCACCGCGACGATCACGGCCATGCCGAGCAGCCCGTAGAGCATGTTCAGCATCAGGGTGAAGGCCTTGGCGATCTCGTCCGAGAGGTCCTGCTTGTTCTGGATCTTGATCGCGGGGTTGTCGCCGAGCGTCTTCTTCAGCAGGTCCTGGGTGTCCTGCGTGGCGCCGCCCTTGGTCTTCAGCATCACCTGGAAGTCGGCGACGGTCGTCATATGCGGGCTGACCGTGGCGCTGTCGAGCATGACGCCGTTGACCATCTGGTTGCCCTCGTACACACCGCCCACGGTCAGCCGGCCCTTGCTGCCGTCCTCGTAGGTCACGGGGAAGGCGGAGCCGACCTTCCAGTGGTTCTCGTCGGCGATCTTGTCGTCGACGAGGACTTTGGTGCCCCGAGCGCGCCGAAGGAGCCCTCGGTGAAGTCGACGTTCACCAGTTCCTTGATGGCCTTGGGGTCGACGCCCATCAGGGTCTCGGTGTCACCGGCGACCCGGGCCGGGGAGGAGCGCAGCGGGCTGATCGCGGTGACCTCGGGCACCTTGGCCAGGCTCTTGGACACCTCCGGCGACAGCGGCCGTACGCCGTCCCCGCCCATGCTGACCACGTAGTCGGACTTCAGCCCGTCGGCGGCCATGTTGTTGATGCCCTTCTGCATGCTCCCCGCGATCACCGTCATGCCGGTGATCAGGGTGAGGCCGACCATCAGGGCGGAGGCGGTGGCGGCGGTACGGCGCGGGTTGCGCACCGCGTTCTGCCGGGCCAGCTTGCCGGGCATCCCGAAGATCCGCAGCACCGGGGAGGCGGCCGCGATCATCGGCCGGGACAGCAGCGGGGTGAGGATGAAGACGCCGATCACCAGGACGGCCGCGCCGAATGCCATCGGGCCCTGGCCGTCGCTGCCGCCCATGCCCGCACCGGACACCACCAGGGCGACACCGGCCGCGGCGAAGAGCGAGCCGATGGTGTTGCGGACCACCAGACCACGGGTGGTCGGCGCGGCGTGCACGCTGTTCATCGCGGCGACCGGCGGGATCTTGGCGGCGCGGCGGCCGGGCAGCCAGGCCGAGAGCACGGTCACCACGACGCCCACGAGCACCGAGACCAGCACGGTGGTCGGCGCGACGATGAGCGGACCGTCCGGGACGCTGGCCCCGGTGGAGTTGAGCACCGAGCGCAGCAGGGCGCCGATGCCGACACCGGCCGCGAGGCCCACCACGGCCGCGACGGCGCCCACGAAGGTGGCCTCCATCAGCACCGACCGGGTCACCTGACGGCGGGTCGCACCCACCGCGCGCATCAGGGCGAGCTCCCTGGTGCGCTGGGCGACCAGCATGGAGAAGGTGTTGACGATGATGAAGATGCCGACGAAGAGCGCGATCCCGGCGAACACCAGCATCGCGGTCTGCATGCTGCTCATGCCCTCTTCGATCGCCTTGGCCTGGTCCTTGGCGAGCTTCTTGCCGGTGGTGGCCTTGGCCTGCTCGGGCAGGACCTTGTCGAGCGCGGACTTCAGCGTCGCCTGCGAGGTGCCCGCGGCGGCCTTCACGTCGATCTCGTCGAACTGCCCGGGCTTGGCGAACAGCTTCTGGGCGGTGACCGTGTCGTAGAGGGCGAGGGTGCCGCCGGCCGCGACATTGCCGTCGTCGGTGGTGAAGACGCCGACGACCTTCTCGGTGCGCACCGGGCCGTCGACGGAGACCCGGATGGAGTCCCCGGCCTTGTACTTGCCGCGCTCGGCGGTCTTGGAGTCGAGCGCGATCTCACCCGCGGCCTTGGGGGCGCGGCCCTCGGTCATCGTGTACCGGGCGTCCTTGCCGTCGGCCCCCGGGTAGTAGTTGCCACCGCGGTTGGAGAAGCCGCCGCCGAGCAGGTCGCCCTTCTTGTCGGCGAGGGCGGAGTAGCCGTTCACGACGCCGTAGGCGGAGGCGGCGCCGGGCACCTTGGCCGCCTTGTCGAGCACCTGCTGGCTCAGCCGGGGGGCCTCACCGGGGATGGCCGAGTCGTCGTCCTTCTTGTCCGGGCTGATGGCGACGTCGACGCCCTGGAAGCCCTTCTGGGAGCTCTTCTGGTAGGCGTCGGAGATGGTGTTGGTGAAGACCAGGGTGCCGGCGACGAAGGCCACGCCGAGCATCACGGCGAGCACGGTCATCAGCAACCGGGCCTTGTGCGCAAGCACATTGCGCAGGGCTGTACGGAGCATGAGTGTCAGTCCTGAGGGGTGGGGAGGGGAGTGCGAGGCGGCGTACGGATATGGGGGCGCCTCGCGTCAGCTCGTACGGCCCTTGGCGTCGAACCGCTTCATACGGTCCAGGACCGAGTCGGCGGTGGGGTTGCGCAGGTCGTCCACGATGCGGCCATCGGCGAGGAAGACGACGCGGTCGGCGTAGGACGCGGCGACCGGGTCGTGAGTCACCATCACGATCGTCTGGCCCATCTCCCGCACCGAGTTGCGGAGGAAGCCCAGGACCTCGGCGCCGGAGCGGGAGTCCAGGTTTCCGGTCGGCTCGTCGGCGAAGATGATCTCCGGCTGGCCGGCCAGGGCGCGGGCCACCGCCACGCGCTGCTGCTGACCACCCGACAGCTGGTTGGGCCGGTGCTTGAGCCGGCCGGCCAGGCCGACCGTGGCCACGACCCGGTCCAGCCACGCGGAGTCGGCCTTGCGACCGGCGATGTCCATCGGGAGGGTGATGTTCTCCAGCGCGTTCAGCGTCGGCAGCAGGTTGAACGCCTGGAAGATGAAGCCGATCTTGTCGCGGCGCAGCTGGGTGAGCTTCTTGTCCTTGAGCGTGGTCAGTTCGACGTCGCCGATCCGGGCCGAGCCGCTGGAGATCGTGTCGAGACCCGCCATGCAGTGCATCAGCGTCGACTTGCCGGACCCGGAGGGGCCCATGATCGCGGTGAACTCCGCCTGACGGAACTCGACCGAGACCGAGTCCAGGGCGATGACCTGGGTCTCGCCCTCGCCGTAGACCTTGGAGAGATCGGTGGCCCGGGCGGCCGCCGCTGAGGTGCGGTGGGCGGTTTCGACGCCGAAGGGGGTGGTGGTCACGGTGGATGACTCCTGTCGTGCTCTGCGGGAGTGGGCGGGACGTCACTCCATGGTTCCGGTTGTGAAGGGGGACGGGATCAGCCCGTGCTCCGGTTCTGCGGGGGGTCTCGCGATGTAGGTGGTGGTGGCGGAGTCCTCCTTGAGGAGGAGAAGACACCCCGGGCGGGGCGTCGAGATTGCGTCAATCCCCAGTTAATGGGGGTTCAGGGCATATCGGCAGGTCCAATGGCCGTCGGCAACTTCGGGTACCCCGCCCCGCTGCTGATGCACCCTCAGTTGCCAATAAAATAAGACAACCTCGGTCCGCGGATTCACTGTGCGGGGGCATGTCCCCGGATAGGCTCGTGCTGCTCTCTTTCAGGGGAGGGCCGTATGCGCTCCGTACGGCCCAGGGGGAACCGCCGCCCGGATGGTGGAATGCAGACACGGCGAGCTTAAACCTCGCTGCCCCTCGCGGGCGTACCGGTTCAAGTCCGGTTCCGGGCACCTTCAGATCCGGTGGGCGCACTCAGCGTGTGTGGATGGTCGCCCAATGTGCGTGCGCGGGGCCCGCAGGGGCCTCGCGCGGTCTCTCCCTGCATGAAAAGATCCTCCTTGGGCACTAGGGTGCTTTCTTTGCTTACCTATTACTCTTGAGTCAAGGTCGCGCCCGGCGGCCATGGAGGAGTGAGATGAGGAGCAGCAACCCGGTCTTCTCGCGACGGGGGTTCAGCCGCAGCGGCGGCTACGCCGGTTTCGGCGCGGCGCCGCAGGCCGGGAGCCCCGTCGCCGGTCAGGGCAATCCGTACGCGCAGACACAGGCGCCCACGAACCCCTATGCGGCGGGCGACCAGCAGAATCTGACCCCCGAGCAGCTGCAGCAGATGTACGGCGCGCCGCCGGCGGGCCCGCTGCAGACCGGCCGGATGACGATGGACGACGTCGTCATGCGCACCGGTATGACGCTCGGCACCGTCATCGTCGCCGCCGCGGCCGCGTGGATCGCGCAGCTTCCGGTGGGCGTGGGCATCGGCGCCGCGCTCGTGGCGATGGTGCTCGGCCTCGTCCAGTCGTTCAAGCGCACGGCCTCGCCTGCGCTGATCATGGGTTACGCCCTCTTCGAGGGCCTCTTTCTCGGCGTCATCAGCCAGGTGTACAACGAGCGCTGGTCCGGCATCCCGATGCAGGCCGTGCTCGGCACGATGGCCGTGTTCGTCGGTGTGCTCGTCGCGTACAAGACCCGTCTCATCCGGGTGAACGCGCGATTCCAGCGCTTTGTGCTCGCCGCCGCCATCGGCTTCGTGTTGCTGATGGCGGTCAACCTGCTGTTCGCCGCCTTCGGCGGTGGGGACGGCCTCGGCTTCCGCAGCGGTGGCCTCGGCATCGTCTTCGGCCTCGTCGGTGTCGTGCTCGGCGCGGCGTTCCTGGCGATGGACTTCAAGCAGATCGAGGACGGCGTCCGGTACGGCGCTCCGCGCGAGGAGTCCTGGCTGGCGGCCTTCGGGTTGACGCTCTCGCTGGTGTGGATCTACCTGGAGCTGCTCCGGCTGATCTCGATCTTCAGGGACTAGCGCCCGGTGGTGCGGGCCTTGTCCGCACCACCCGCTCGAACCCGCACCACCTGAAAGGGCCCGCGGAGGCGATGACCTCCGCGGGCCCTTCTTCCTGTGCGGCTTAAGCCGCCCGGTTCGGTGGGTCTGTCATACACGCTTCTGCCTCCGGGCAGCGGCTACAGCAACTTGCGCGCCGCACGCCTCAAGTCGTGTTCATGGATGATGGCCTTCGCGTGGCCGTAAGCGAGCTGGTGCTCGCCGCGCAACCAGCTGACCTTCTCCTCGAAGCGGAAGAAAGCGGGGCCATCGTCGACCGTGCGCAGCCAGTCGGCAACTTCACGGCCCGTGCACTGGGGGATGCGGGAGAGTAGGTTCCGGTGAGTCTCGTCGGAGAAGATTTGGGACATCGGCGCCTCCGGACGCTTCCATGCCGGCCCCCGGGTCCATGGCCCGGGTTTCCTTCAGCTCACCGTGCCTGAGTGTTCGCCCGTTGGCAACAGTCCCTCAGTGGCGCATACGCTCGGAGCGTGGATGATACGACCCCTCTCCTGACCGCCGTCGACCGGCTCGCCGACCGGCTGCGGGCCCTTCCGCAGTCCCGGCTGCGCGCGGGCGCGGCGGCCGAAGGACTGGCGCTGGCCAGGGAATTGTCGGCGCGTGCACAGCGTCTGGAGGAGCCGGGAACCCCGCCGCGGATCATGCCGGACGCGGGGCTGTTCGTGGTCGCCGACCAGGTCGCGGTGGCCGGACATGACTTGGTGCATGCGCTGGAGCGTGCGCCGGGCGGCTCCGGGGGCGGGCGGGTGGCGCAGGGGGTCACCGAGGCGGTGGCGCTCGTGGTGGAGACGGCCGGGCGCTGCGGGGTCTGAGGGCGCCGGTCGCCGAGGCTTACCGCGGGTTCGTACCGGGGCTTACCGCGGGTTCGTACCGGGGCTCACAGCGAGGCGATGACGCGGTCGGCCAGGACGTACACATTGTCCTCGCCGCAACCGAACGTGAGCGCATACGCACCGGAGACGCCCGAGCCGCCGAGCAGCACCGGGGTGGTGCCCTCGCGCAGCGCGTCCGCCAGCCGCTCGGCCGTCTCCCGGTGGCCCGGGGTCATGCAGATCGTGGTGCCGTCGACGAAGACATAGACATCGAGGGTGCCGAGGGGCCCGGGGCGCACATCGGACAGCGGGGTGCGGGCGTCGGCCAGCTCGGTGATCCGGGTCACCGTACGGTCGTGGTCGGCCACGGGTGACGACGGGGAGAAGTCGGGGTGGGAGGGGTGGCGCCGGCGGGCCGCCGCGAGCTCGGCCGACTCCCGGGGCTCGGCCGCCGGCTCCGGCTCGACACCCAGCTCCAGCTCCACCTCGGCCTCGACCTCGGGCTCCTGGTCCCCGGCGGAGTCCAGCGCCTCGGGACCCAGCGCGTCCAGGCCGAGCAGCGGTTCGAGCCCGGCCAGATCGGCCTGGCGGGGCACGAAGAGCTGCGCGTCCTGGACGGAGTCCTCGCCGTACCCGCCCGGCCCGCCCAGCAGCGAGTGGGCGTCGGCCGTTCCGGCGGAGTCCCTGGCCTCCTGGGCGGCCCAGAAGGCCCGCGCCTCGGCCAGCTCGCGCTCCCGCTCCTCGGCGAGCGCCTCGGCGACGGCCGCGCGTATCTCGGCGGCCGGGGTGGCGCGGGGTGCGGGCACCGTCACGCCGTTCTCCTCGCCGCCTTTGGCCGCCTGGGCGCCGACGGCGACGGTGGCCGCGAGCTCGGCGCGCAGCTCACAGATCTGCCGGCGCATACCGCGGGCGGTGTGCAGGGCGGCCGCCCCTACGGCCGTGGCGGTCACCGCGGCCAGGAGGAGGGCAAGAGTCGTGGGGCTCACTGACGTACTCCCGGTTGGCTGTTGATCCCCCGAATTCCTACCTCAGCTTGAGGCTTATCGCCTCTCGACCTCAGTGCATACCATCACCAAATGGACAGAATTCGGTACCGGAAGGGCCTTTGGTCACCCGTGCTGAGCTGGGCAGACGACTCTCCCCAGGACCTTTGTCACATCCTGGGGGAGATTCGGTCACGGCTCGATCGAAACCAGTGTCCCAGACGCGGGGCGGCTCGGCGCCTCGGTCCGGTCCGGATCGGTCCAGCGGCTCGGCCGGGCTCGGCCGCCCGGCTCAGCCCGGCTCAGCTCAGGCGCTCGATGACCATCGCCATGCCCTGGCCGCCGCCGACGCACATGGTCTCCAGGCCGAACTGCTTGTCGTGGAACTGCAGCGAATTGATCAGCGTGCCGGTGATCCGGGCGCCGGTCATGCCGAAGGGGTGGCCCACGGCGATCGCGCCGCCGTTGACGTTGAGCCGGTCCAGGTCGATGCCCAGATCGCGGTAGGACGGGATGACCTGCGCGGCGAACGCCTCGTTGATCTCCACCAGGTCGATGTCGCCGATCGACATCCCGGCGCGGGCCAGCGCCTGCTTGGACGCCTCGACCGGTCCGTACCCCATGATCTCGGGGGAGAGGCCGGACACGCCGGTCGACACGATCCGGGCCAGCGGGGTCACGCCCAGCTCCCGCGCCTTGGTGTCGGACATGATCACCAGCGCCGCGGCGCCGTCGTTGAGCGGGCAGCAGTTGCCCGCGGTGATCCGGCCGTCGGGGCGGAAGACGGGCTTCAGGCCCTGCACGGCCTCCAGGGTGGTGCCCGCGCGGGGGCCGTCGTCCTGGCTGACGACCGTGCCGTCGGGGGTGGTCACCGGGGTGATCTCACGCTCCCAGAAGCCCTTCTTGATGGCTTCCTCGGCGAGGTTCTGGGACCGGACACCGAACTCGTCCATGTCCTCGCGGGTGACGCCCTTGAGCCGGGCCAGGTTCTCGGCGGTCTGGCCCATGGCGATGTACACATCGGGAAGCAGGCCGTCCTCGCGCGGGTCGTGCCAGTCCTCACCGCCCTGCTCGGCGCGCGTGGCCGTACGGGTCTCGGCGTCCGCGAACAGCGGGTTGTGGGTGTCCGGCAGCCCGTCCGAGGTGCCCTTCTTGGCCCGCGAGACCATCTCGACGCCCGCCGAGATGAAGACGTCGCCCTCGCCCGCCTTGATGGCGTGCATCGCCATCCGCGAGGTCTGGAGGGAGGAGGAGCAGTAGCGGGTAATCGTGCAGCCGGGGAGATGGTCCATCCCCATCTGCACGGCCACGACCCGCCCCAGGTTGTGCCCCTGCTCGCCGCCGGGCGCCCCGCAGCCGAGCATCAGGTCGTCGATGTCGCGCGGATCGAGCTCGGGGACCTTGGCGAGCGCGGCCTGGATGATCTCGGCGGTGAGGTCGTCCGGGCGCAGATCTTTGAGCGATCCCTTGAAGGCGCGGCCGATGGGAGAACGGGCTGCAGAGACGATCACTGCTTCGGGCATCACGGCTCCATGGGGGCGGGGGTGCGGGCTGGGACTCTGAGGGAAGTTACCTGCACGTATCGGCAGGGTCACGGGGTGCGGGCTGTGACGCGGAACTCTTTTTTCCAAGCGTACGCTCAGTGGCCCCGGGTTCGCCCCGTTTGCGGCGCCCTTCCCCCGGCGCTCCACGGGCCGCCGACAGCCCCCGGGCGCCGCCGCCAGGCCCCCGGGCCCCGAACGCGGGGCGGACGCCCGCTCCCAACCGAGCAGGCAGTCCCGGCCCCGGCGCCCCGCCCCTGCCGACGAGTACTTGCTCTGATGCAACTAATTCATCAAGCGATTTCCAGAGGGGTACCCCAACCCCCTGGACCACGGAAGCCGCCACCGCCCCGGCGGCAGGCCCGGCCCGCCACGGCCCGCTGTCCGGCGTCGGCCTCGGGCTCCGGTGGCGGGAGCCGCGACCGGCCTTCGCCCCTTCCGGCTCGGTGGTCGGCGGCGAGGGCTCGGCTGGGCATCTGCGTCGCCGCTGCTCAATTGCGCCGAAGGCGCGAGACGAAACCCGCGCCGGGCCGGGCAGATCAGCCCGTCCCGGAGGAGCATGTCGGCCCGGGAAGCGGCCACCGCCGTGGCGGCACGGCAGTCGAAGTCCGGCGGCTGCGTGGCAGCCCGGCCCCCGGGCCCCCGGGCCCCCGGGCCCCCGGGCCCCCGGGCCCCCGGGCCCCCGGGCCCCCGGGCCCCCGGGCCCCCGGGCCCCCGGGCCCCCGGGCCCGCAGGCCCGCGGGCCCGCGGGCCCGGGGGGCTGGGGGCCGCAGGCCTGGGTTGGGCGGGGGCCCGCGCCCCAGGCGGGCCCGGCCGGGGTCAGCAGCCCGATGGGGGCGGGGAGCTCGGGGACGACGCGTCGGTGGAGCCGGACACGGCCGCCGGCTCCTTCGTCGCGGGCTGATGACGCCGCAACAACCGAGCCCAGGGCCCCGAGCCGCCGTGACCTCGGTGCCACCCTCCGCGGCCGCCTCGGCCGCCGCCGTGGCGACCGGCAGGATGCCCTCGTCGAGCATCTCCGGCGCCTCCTCGGGCCACAGGCCCAGCGAGTCGCACAGGGTCGGCAGAACGGCCATCGAGGCCGTCGCGTACCCCTCCGCCGAGGGGTGGAAGTTGTCCGGGCCGAACAGCTCGCGCGGATTGGCCGCGAACTCGGGGCCCAGCAGATCGCCCAGCGAGACCGTACGCCCGCCCTGCTCCACCACCCCGATCGTCTGCGCGGCGGCCAGCTGTCGGCTCAGCCGCCGCGCGACCCAGCGCAGCGGCTGATAGACGGGCTCGATCGTGCCGAGGTCGGGACAGGTGCCCACCACCACCTCGCAGCCGCTCTCGCGCAGCCTGCGCACCGCGTCCGACAGCAGCCGCACCGACTTGGCGGGCGGCATCCGGCGGGTCACGTCATTGGCGCCGATCATGATCACGCACACATCGGGAAGCAGCTCCGCATCCTCCAGCACCAGCGTGACCTGGCGCTCCAGATCGCTGGACTGCGCCCCCGGCAGTGCTACGTTCCGCAGGTCCACCGGGCGCTCGGCGACCGCCGCGAGCCCCGAGGCGAGCAGCGCGCCCGGTGTCTGACTAGGGCGGTGGACGCCCTGCCCGGCGGCCGTGGAGTCGCCGAGAAAGGCCAGCCGCAGTGGGGGCTGGCCGGTCCTGCGGGCGAAGGCGAAGCCATATCGGCCGTCCGCGCGCGGCGGAGGATCGTCCGATCCGCCCACGACCCGCTTCGCATGGGACACCTCAGTGAGCAACAACACGGCGGTCACCCCGCCCAGCAGCCCGATCCCGCCGCCCCCGTACGCCGCCGCGGCCGCGATCCGCCGCGCCACCCTCGCCCTCGACATCGACATGGGTCCAGCCCACCTCCGTCCGCACGCGCACGCGCTTCTTTCTCCTTTGTACGCCTCGCTAACAACTTGTTGCCCCGCACAGCCTTCCTCCCAACGCACGGGTCGCGGGGCGGGGGCGCGCAATAAGCTGGCAGCACGGCGCCGCGATGGCGGCCGCCCCGACGCGGAGATCCCGCGGAACCGGACCAGGAGCAGGTGTGCAGTACTACGAATCGATGATTGAGCTGGTCGGCAACACCCCGCTGGTGAAGCTCAACACCGTGACCGAGGGCATCCGGGCAACCGTCCTGGCCAAGGTCGAATACTTCAATCCCGGCGGCTCGGTGAAGGACCGGATCGCGGTCCGGATGATCGAGGCGGCCGAGCGCTCCGGTGAGCTCAAGCCGGGCGGCACCATCGTCGAGCCGACATCCGGCAACACGGGCGTGGGCCTCGCGATGGTCGCCCAGCGCAAGGGCTACAAGTGCATCTTCGTCTGCCCGGACAAGGTGTCCACGGACAAGATCAACGTGCTGCGGGCCTACGGCGCCGAGGTGGTGGTCTGCCCCACCGCCGTGGACCCCGAGCACCCCGACTCGTACTACAACGTCTCCGACCGGCTGGTCCGCGAGACGCCGGGTGCCTGGAAGCCCGACCAGTACAGCAACCCGAACAACCCGCTCTCCCACTACGAGTCCACCGGCCCCGAGCTGTGGGAGCAGACGGAGGGGAAGATCACCCACTTCGTCGCGGGCGTCGGCACCGGCGGCACGATCTCGGGCACCGGCCGCTATCTGAAGGAGGCCAGCGAGGGCCGGGTCCAGGTGATCGGCGCCGACCCCGAGGGCTCGGTCTACTCCGGCGGCTCCGGCCGCCCGTATCTGATCGAGGGCGTCGGTGAGGACTTCTGGCCGACCGCCTACGACCAGACCGTCGCGGACGAGATCGTCGCGGTCTCCGACAAGGACGCCTTCCAGATGACGCGGCGGCTGGCCAAGGAGGAGGGGCTGCTGGTCGGCGGCTCCTGCGGAATGGCGGTCGTGGGCGCGCTGAAGGTCGCCGAGCGGCTCGGCCCGGACGATGTGGTGGTCGTGCTGCTGCCCGACAGCGGCCGTGGCTATCTGTCCAAGATCTTCAACGATGAGTGGATGGCCGACTACGGCTTCCTGGAGGAGGACGGCCCCTCGGTGCGCGTCGGCGATGTCCTCCAGGGCAAGCAGGGCGGACTGCCCTCGCTGGTCCATATGCACCCGGACGAGACGGTGGGCGAGGCCATCGACGTCCTGCGCGAATACGGCGTCTCGCAGATGCCGATCGTCAAGCCGGGCGCCGGGCACCCGGATGTGATGGCCGCCGAGGTCATCGGTTCGGTGGTGGAACGCGAACTGCTGGACGCCCTGTTCGCCCGCCGCGCGGAGCTGACCGACCCGCTGGAGAAGCACATGAGCCCGCCGCTGCCGCACGTCGGCTCCGGCGAGCCGGTCGAGGACCTGATGGCGGTGCTGGGCACGGCGGACGCGGCGATCGTGCTGGTGGAGGGGAAGCCGAAGGGCGTGGTGAGCCGGCAGGACCTGCTGGCGTATCTGGCCAGCGGCGTCAAGTAGGGGCTCATCAAGGGGGCTGAAACGGGACCCCGCCGGGGCCCGGCCGGGACCCGAACGGGCCCCAACTGCCCTTCGCGGGAGGCCCGCCAGGGCTTCGGGGAAGTGGTACGCACGTGTCACGCGCCCGCAGCACAGGGTTAACACAGCTCCGGCAGATTAGTGGGTGTCGGAAGGACGACACCGACACCCAGGATGAGGCGACAGGACCTCCGGAGCGGCTCCCGGACCTCCATGGTCGCCTGGACGCGGAAGTCCGGCCCTGACCCGGCCCGCGTCCCCCGCGGGGACCGCCGTCGTCCCGCCCTCGGTGCCCAGCACCGGGGTGCGGCGGTCCCCGCGCAGTCTTCTTGGGGCTCGGTTCGCCTCCGGGGCGCTCATCCTGAATCCACCGAGCGACAGCCGGTCCAGGACCCACAGCCACACCGTTACGGTCGTCACCCGCCGGGGCGCGTGGGCGAAGCGGCTGTTGGCTCAGACGCCCACGCCCACGCCCACGCCCACGGCCACAGCCACGACCGCGCGTCCGGCGGCGTGACGCGGGCCCGGCCGGCTACTCCCCATCGCGGTCGCCGGACGGCCTACGGCCCTGCCGCAGCCAGGAGAAGCCTCCCGCCGCGTGGACCGCGTTGACCCCGAAGATCCCGGCCCAGGTGATCAACAGGCCGGGCAGGCCCTCGTTCACCACGCCGATCGCCGACAGCGGGATCGCCAGCACCAGGGAGATCCCGACGAAGGCGAAGCGCTCGCCGATGCCCATGCCATGGGCCTGGTCCGGATGCGTGCCGGTGGCGTACGGGCGGGTGCCGCGGGCCGCGGCCATCTGCTGTTCGGCGAGCTGGCGGCGGACATGTCGGTCCGCCGTATCGTTGAAGCGCTGCTCGACTTTGTCCATGAAGGAGTCGACCAGCTCCGACTCGTACTCCGCACCCAGCTCCTTACGGGTCTGCAGGGCCGCGTCGAGTTCCTTTTTCAGATCCGGGTCACGGGCGTCCATGCTTAATGACGGTACGGTCGCGGGGACGCTTTGTCGGTAGGGCTAGCCCCGAAAGACGCGCGGGCGCGAAGAGGTACCCCCCTGGTACCCCGGTCCGCTGTGGAAGGAGTCAGTTCCGTGACCGCACCTCTCCTCACGTCCCTCGCCGCGCCCGGCGGCGACCGCCCCGACGCGCTGAGCGTCGGCGGCCGCTCCCTCTCGCGCGAGGAACTGCTCGGTGCCGCGGGCGCGGTGGCGGCCCGTATCGCCGGTGCGCCGGTCGTCGCGGTCCGGGCGACCGCGACCCCGGAGACGGTGGTCGCGGTGGTCGGCGCGCTGCTGGCCGGGGTGCCGGTGGTGCCCGTACCGCCGGACTCCGGTCCGGCCGAGCGCGACCACATACTCCGGGACTCGGGCGCCACCCTGCTGCTCACCGGGGAGGCCGTAGAGGCCCCGATCGAGACCGTCCCGGTGGACCCGGCCGAGCGGGCTGCGTGGACGAAGCCGGAGCCGGACGCGGAATCCACGGCGTTCATCCTCTACACCTCGGGGACCACGGGGGCGCCCAAGGGCGCGCTGATCTCCCGGCGGGCGGTGGCCGCCGACCTGGACGGGCTCGCCGCGGCCTGGGCCTGGACCGCGGAGGACACCCTGGTCCACGGGCTGCCGCTGTTCCATGTGCACGGCCTGGTGCTGGGCGTCCTGGGCGCGCTCCGGACGGGCAGCCGCCTCGTCCACACCGGCAAGCCGACCCCGGCGGCGTACGCGGCCGCGGGCGGCAGCCTCTACTTCGGGGTTCCCACGGTCTGGAACCGGATCGTCCAGGACCCGGACTCCGCCCGCGCCCTGGCCTCCGCCCGGCTGCTGGTCTCCGGCAGCGCCCCGCTGCCCGCCCCGGTCTTCCGCGACCTCGAGCGGCTCACCGGCCAGCGGCCCATCGAGCGCTACGGCATGACCGAGAGCCTCATCACGATCAGTACCCGGGCCGACGGCGAGCGCCGTCCCGGCTATGTCGGCACCCCGCTGGCGGGCATCCGCACCCGGATCGCCGCCGAGGAGGGCGCCGAGATCGGCGAACTCCAGCTCACCGGCCCCACCCTCTTCGACGGCTATCTGAACCGGCCGGAGGCCACGGCCGGTTCGTACACCGAGGACGGCTGGTTCCGCACGGGCGACATCGCCGCCGTCGACCCGGACGGCTTCCACCGCATCGTGGGCCGCGCCTCCACCGACATGATCAAGTCCGGCGGCTACCGCATCGGCGCGGGCGAGGTCGAGAACGCCCTCCTGGACCACCCCGCCGTCCGCGAGGCCGCCGTCGTCGGCGCCCCGCACGAGGATCTGGGCCAGGAGATCGTCGCCTACGTCGTGGCCGATGGCATCGGCGAACGGGAGCTGATCGACTTCGTCGCCACCCAGCTCTCCGTCCACAAGCGCCCCCGCAAGGTCCGCTTCCTGGAGGCCCTGCCCCGCAACGCCATGGGCAAGCCGCAGAAGAAACTCCTGCCCCCGGCCTGACCCCGGCCCCAGGCTCCCGGGGCCTTGCTGTCACCCGGGGCCTTGCTGTCACCCGGGGCCTTGCTGTCACCCGGGGCCTTGCTGTCACCCGGGGTCCTGCCGTCACCCGGGCTCGGTGGCGTACGGCCGGTCGGGGGACGGCTCCGGGGCGAGGATCATGTGGTCGGGGACGTGGGCGGTGTCGCGGTGGGCCAGGAGCCAGTAGAGGGCGGCGGGGATGGCGAGGCCGACGAGCCAGGAGATGTCCGCGCCGCCCAGCGGGGCGACGAGGGGGCCGGTGTAGAAGTGCGTTGACAGGAAGGGGAGTTGGGCCAGGACGCCCACGGCGTAGGTGGACAGGGCCTTCCAGCGCCAGGCGCCGTAGCGGCCGCCCGGGTCGCTGAGGGCGGGGATGTCGTAGCGCTCCTTGGCGATGGCGTAGTAGTCGACGAGGTTGATCGCGCTCCACGGGGTGAAGAAGGTCAGCAGGAACAGCAGGAAGTCCTTGAAGGAGGACAGGAAGCTGTTCTTGCCGAGCAGCGCGACCGCCGTGCCCGCGACCATGATCCCGGCGATGTAGGCGGCCCGGCCGCGCGGGGAGAGGGTGGCCTTGCCGCGGAAGCCGCTGATGCTGGTCACCATCGACATGAAGCCGCCGTAGGTGTTCAGGACGTTGATCGTCAGCTTGCCGAGGGCGATGACGAAGTAGAGCAGTGAGGTGATCACGGCCGCGCCGCCGCCGAGGCCGACGATGTAGGAGACCTCGTTGCCGACGAAGGCGTGGCCGGCCGCGGCGGCCGCGAGGGCGCCGAAGGTCATGGACCACTGCGAGCCGAGGACGGTGCCGGCCAGGGTCCAGGAGAAGGTGGCCTTGGGGGAGGTGGTGCGCGGCAGGTAGCGGGAGTAGTCGGCGACGTACGGGCCGAAGGCGAGCTGCCAGGAGGCGGACAGCGACACCGCGAGGAGGAACAGCGGGAAGTCGAAGGTCCGGTCGTGGAGCAGGGTGGCCAGGTCGGTGCGGTCCAGCAGTCGGATACCCAGGTAGACGAAGGCCAGGGCGCAGACCACGCCGGCGATCCGGCCCAGGGTGTGGATCAGGCGGTAGCCCACGGCGGCCGCCACGCCGGTGATGAGGGCGAAGAGGATGATCCCGGTGGTGTCGCCGAGATGGGTGAGTTCGCCGACCGCCTGGCCCGCCAGCACGCTGCCGCTGGCGAAGAATCCCACGTACATGACGATGACCAGCAGCAGCGGGACGATCGCGCCCCGGACCCCGAACTGGGCCCGGGAGGAGATCATCTGGGGGAGGCCGAGCCGGGGGCCCTGCGCCGAGTGGAGCGCCATGACGGCTCCACCGAGCAGGTTGCCGAGCAGCAGGGCGATGATCGACCAGAAGGCGCCCGCGCCGAAGACGATGGCCAGCGCGCCGGTGACGACGGCGGTGATCTGGAGGTTCGCGCCGAGCCACAGGGTGAACTGGCTGAAGGCGGTGCCATGGCGCTCCGCGTCGGGGACGACGTCGATCGAGCGTTTCTCGACGAGCGAGTCGAGGGCGTCGCGGGAGTCGTGGGAGTCGCGGGAGGCGGGGGATTCGGGCATAAGGGTGCTCCTGCCGCTATTTCTTGGTGAGGCCGTTCTTGGCGGCCCAGTCGGCGGCGACCCGGTCCGGGTCCTTCTTGTCGTTGCTCACCAGCTTGTTGAGCCGGGCCAGTTCCTGGGTGGTGAGGGCGCCGCCCAGGCGGGCCAGGGCCTTGCGGACCTTGGTGTCGGCCTTGGCGGAGCGGACGACGGGCACGATGTGCTGGGCGGGGATGAGGGCCTTGGGGTCGGCGAGGATCACCCAGTCGTTGGCCTCGATGTCGGGGTCGGTGGAGAAGAGGTTGGCGACGTCGACATCGCCCTTCTTCAACGCGCCCTTGACCAGGGGGCCGGAGGCGTCGAGGGCCTTGAACTCCTTGAAGGTCACGCCGTAGCGGTCCTTGAGGCCCACCAGGCCGACCACGCGCTTCTTGTCCTCGGCCGGGCCGCCGAAGACCAGCTTGCCGTTCTGCTTGGCGAGGTCGGCGAAGCTGCGCAGACCGTGCTTCTGCGCGGTCTCATGGGTGACGCAGAAGACGTCCTTGTCCTCGGCGGCCGCGTACGACAGGGCTTCCAGGCCGCTGGGGAGGGCGACGGTGAGGGCGTTCTGGAGGTCCCCGGCCTCGGTCTGGGGAGCCTTGTCGTCGAAGTGGAGCAGCAGATTGCCCTGGTACTCGGGGAGCAGATCGATATCGCCCTGCTGGAGGGCGGGGATGACGATCTCGCGGGAGCCGAGGTTGGGCCGCACGCTCGTCTTGATGCCCGCGCCCTTCAGCGCCTCGGCGTAGAGATAGCCCAGCAGCTGGTTCTCGGTGAAGTTGGCGGTGCCGATGACCAGGCCGCCCAGGCTGCTGCCGCCGCCCGAGCCGCCGCTGCCGCCGTCGCCCTTGAGCGAGGTGACGCCGCCGCTACAGGCGGCCAGCGCGGGTACGGAGGCGCCGGCGAGCAGGCCGCCGAGCAGTTTCCTGCGGTTCATGGGGTGCTCTCCTCGGATCCGGAGTGAGTCGGTGACGTCAGTGCGCGTGGGCGCGCGGGGGGCGGTTGCGGAACAGCAGGCGTTGCACTCCGGCCAGCGCCAGGTCCAGGGCGATGGCCAGCACGGCGACCAGCACGGCCCCGCCCAGCACCTGCACGAGATCGCGCTGGGCGAGCCCGTCGAAGACGTAGCGGCCGAGCCCGCCGAAGCTGACGTACGCGGCGATGGTGGCGGTGGCGACGACCTGGACGCAGGCCAGCCGCAGCCCGGTCATGATCAGCGGGAGCGCGAGGGGCAGTTCGACCTGGAACAGCACCTGGTACCAGCGCATGCCCTGGCCCCGCGCCGCGTCCCGGACCTCGGGGTCGACGGCGGCCATGCCCGCGTACGTATTGGTGACGATCACCGGGACCGCGAGGGCGACCAGCGAGATGTACACCGGCCACATGCTCAGCCCGCTGGCCAGGAAGACCAGGGTGACCAGGCCGACGGTGGGCAGTGCCCGCCCGAAGCCGGAGAGGTTGATGGCGAGGAACGCGCCGCGTCCGGTGTGGCCGATGAGCAGCCCGACCGGGAGGGCGATGGCGGCGGCGACCAGGGTGGCCAGCAGCGAGTACTGGAGGTGTTCCAGGAGGCGGGTCCCGATGCCGTCGGTCCCGGACCACTGGGAGCCGCTGGTCAGCCAGCGGAGGAGGTCCTTGAGCAGTTCGATCATGTCAGGCACGCCTCCTCAGCCACGGGGTGCACAGCCACTGGATGGTGACCAGCACGGCGTCCGCGACCAGCGCGAGCAGCAGGGACAGGAGGACCCCGGCCACGACGGGGGTGGGGTAGTTGCGCTGGAAGCCGTCGGTGAACAGCTGGCCGAGACCGCCGTACCCGATGTAGCTGGCCACGCTGACCAGGGATATCGCCATCACCGTGGCGACCCGTACGCCCGCCATGATCACCGGGAAGGCGAGCGGCAGCTCGACGGTGAGCAGGGTGCGCAGCGGACGGGCGCCCATCGCGGTGGACGCCTCGCGGACCTTGGTGGGGACGCTGTCGAGCCCCTCGACGGTGTTCCGGAGCAGCACGACCAGGGTGTAGATGGTCAGGCCGGTGATGGCGGTGGTGCGGGTGAGGCCGGTGATCGGCAGCAGCAGGACGAAGATCGCGATGGACGGGATCGTGAACAGGATGTTCGAGAGCCCGAGGAGGAGTCCGCGCAGGGCGCGCACCCGGTGGGCGATGACGGCCAGCGGCAGCGCGATCAGCAGGCCGAAGAGGACGGCGGGGACGGCGGTGGAGAGGTGGTCGAGGGTGAGCGTGACCAGGTCGCTTTGGTGATCGGGGAACCAGCCCCAGTCGACGGTCATGCGGTCACGCTCGGGTCGGAGGCCGGGGTGTCGTCGGAGCCCGCGGAGCCCTGGGTGCCCTCGTCGTCGGCTTCGCCACGGGTCTCGGCGGCCCGGGAGGCTTCGGCGGCTTCCGTGGCGTTCTTGAGGGCCGCCGCGCGGCCCGCCTCCGCGTGGCGGCGTCCCGCGAACTCGTGTATCCGCGCGCGCCCGGTGACCCCGGTCAGGACGCCGTCGGCGTCCACGCGGGCCACCAGGCCGGCGGGGGAGGCCAGCGACTCGTCCAGGGCGGTGAGCAGCGAATCGCCGTCCCGCAGCGCCCGCACCGGCAGCAGTGGCGCCCGGTCGCCCTCCGGCCCCTCGGTGTCGCGCCAGCCCAGCGGCTCACCGCGCTCGGAGGTGACCAGCCGCCAGCGGTCCCCATCGGCGGGGACGGGCTCCTGTGGCAGGTCCCGAGGGTGGACAGGGAGAGCAGCTTCAGCCCGCGCTCGGCGCCCAGGAAGCCCGCCACGAAGTCGTCGGCGGGGCTCGCCAGCAGCTCGGCGGGGGGTGCGCACTGGACGAGATGGCCGCCGGTGCGGAAGATCGCGATGCGGTCGCCGAGCCGTACCGCCTCGTCGATGTCATGGGTGACGAAGACGACCGTCTTGCGCAGCTCGCTCTGCAGCCGCAGCAGCTCGTTCTGGAGCTGGGTCCGTACGACCGGGTCGACCGCGCCGAACGGCTCGTCCATCAACAGCACCGGCGGATCGGCGGCCAGCGCGCGGGCGACCCCGACGCGCTGCTGCTGACCGCCCGAGAGCTGGTGCGGATAGCGCTTGCCGGAGTCGCCGGGCAGCCCGACCAGCTCCAGCAGCTCGGCCGCGCGGGCCCGCGCCTTGCGGCGGCCCCAGCCCAGCAGCAGCGGGACGGTGGCGATGTTGTCGAGGATCGTACGGTGCGGGAAGAGCCCGGCCTGCTGGATCACATAGCCGATCCCGCGCCGCAGCTCGGCGGCGTCCGCCGCGAGGACATCACGCCCCGCCACGCTCACCGTGCCGCTGCTCGGCTCGACCATGCGGTTGACCATGCGGAGGGTGGTGGTCTTGCCGCAGCCCGACGAGCCGACAAGAACCGTGATGCCCCCTTCCGGGAGTTCGAGGCTGAGTCGGTCCACGGCTGTGGTGCCGTTCGGGTAGTGCTTACTGACGTCCTTGAAGCTGATCATCCGCTTCCCCTTGCCCTGTCTGCATATAGTCATGCACAGTCATAGTCGAGTGAATAGAAGTCAAGAGGTTTGCGTTAATCACCGGTTACTTCTGCTCGCGATGTGGACGAAGTGCCCTGGCGGCTGGCCCGGAATGGGCGTTTTGAGAGGGGTTGCCCTGGATGTTGTCTCACATGCTGGATGCTGATGCCGCGGCGGCCGAGGGCACAGGCGGCACAGCTCAGCGGATCACACTGGACGGCCGGAGCCTACGCGTCGTCGATATCGCCCGCTTGGCCGACCGCATCAGCCGGCCCGCGGCGCCCGACCCGACCGCGCTCGCCCTGGCCGAGCGCGCCTGGGAGACCGCGGATCGGCTGGCCGCCACCGGCCGCGTCTACGGCCGGAGCACCGGCGTGGGCGCCAACCGTACCGAGGACGTCGGCCCGGCCGACTCCGACCACGGGCTGCGGCTGCTGCGCAGCCACGCCGGCGCGATCGGCGCACCGCTGCCCGCGCGCGAGGTGCGCGCCATGATGACCGTCCGCGCCAATCAGCTGCTGGCGGGCGGCGCCGGGCTGCGCCCCGCCGTCGTCACCGCGCTCGTCGAGGGGCTCGACAGCGGCGCCCACCCGGTGATCAACGAATACGGCGCGGTCGGCACCGGGGACCTCGCCGCGCTCGCCCAGACCGGTCTCGCGCTCGTCGGCGAGCACCCCTGGGACCTCACCGAGGTCGCCCCGGGCCGTCGCGCCCCCGACCCGATCGTGCTCGACAGCAACGACGCCCTCGCGCTCATCAGCAGCAACGCCCTCACCCTCGGCCAGTCCGCGCTCGCCCTCGCCGAGCTGCAGCGGCTGCTGTCCGCCTCGCTCTCGGTGGCCGCGCTCTCGCTGATCGCGGTCGGCGGGTCGTACGAGGCGTACGCCGAACCCGTGCACGCCGCCCGGCCGCACCCCGGCTCCGTCGAGGCCGCCGCCCGGATGCGCGCCCTGCTCGGCGCCCCGGCCCGGCCCACCCCGCCGCTCGGGCGCATACAGGACCCGTACGGCTTCCGCTGTCTGCCGCAGATCCACGGACCGGCGCTGGACGCGGCGGAGGCGCTGGAGCGGGTGCTGACCGTCGACTTCAACGCGGCCACCGAGAACCCGCTGATCAGCTCCGCCGACGAGGCCGCCTACCACCACGGCAACTTCTACGCCGCGCACGCCGCCCTCGCCCTGGACGCCTTCCGGCTCGCCGCGCTGCAGACCGCCCGGCTCTCCACGGCCCGGCTCGCCGCGCTCAGCGAACCCGACTTCACCCGGCTGCGCCCCTTCCTCGGCGACGCCGCGCCCGCCAGCTCGGGCGTGATGATCCTCGAATACGCGGCGGGGGCCGCCCTCGGCGAGATGCGCGCGGTCTCCCACCCCGCCTCGCTGGGGCATGCCGTGCTCTCCCGCGGTGTCGAGGAACAGGCCAGCTTCGCCTCGCTCGGCGCCCGCCAGACGCTCCGCGTCGCCGACCACTACCGGCTGGTGCTGGGCTGCGAACTTGTCGCGGCCGTACGGGCGTTGCGTCAGCGCGGTCTGGAACCGGACCCGGAGCTCCCGGCCGGTGTCGCCTTCGCCATGGCGTCGGAAGTGCTCGATCCCCGGATGGAGGACCGGCCGTTGACGGAGGATGTGGCGGTGGCCGCGCGCCTGCTCGACCGGCTGGCGGGGGTATGAGGGACGAGGGTACGAGGGTCAGGAGGACGCGATGAGTACGGACAATGGGGTGAGCGACGGGGTGAGCGGTGCTCGGATGGCGCCCGCGGCCGAGGAGGTCGCGGTGGCGCCGCCGGGGGTCTCGGTGGGGGCGGGTGGCTCCGCCGGTGCGGATGGCGCGGGCGGCTCGATCGCTACGACGGGTTCGGGCGCTTCGACTGGTTCGGTCGCCTCGACCGCTTCCGGTGCCTCGACCGCCGCTCGGCTGCAGGCGCTCTTCGAGGGCCACCGGCTGACCCCGACCCAGCGGCGGATCGCCCACTGCATGGTGCGGCGGGCCGCGGACGCGCCGTTCCTCTCCAGCGTCGAGCTGGCCGAACTCGCGGGCGTCAGCCAGCCGTCCGTGACCCGCTTCGCGGTCGCCCTCGGCTTCGACGGCTATCCGGCACTGCGCAAGCATCTGCGCGATGTCGCCCCCGCCGAGCCGGAGGCGGACGAGGGGTCGTACAACGAGTACCAGCAGGCCGTGCAGTCCGAGATCGACAATCTGCGCCATCTCGCCGCGCTGCTGGCCGACCCCGCCCCCGTCGTCCGGGCCGGCCGGCTGCTCGCCGACTCCCGCCCGCTGCTGGTCCTCGGGCTGCGCGCCGCCTCCGCGCAGGCGCGCGGCTTCACCTACTTCGCGCGCAAGGTCCATCCGGACGTGCGGCTGCTCGACGAGGGCGGAACGATGCTCGCCGACCGCGTCGACGCGGCGAAGCGCGCGGGCGCGACGGCGCTGCTGTGCTTCGCGCTGCCGCGGCATCCGCGGGAGGTCGTGGAGGGTCTGGAGTACGCCCAGGAGGCGGGCCTGACCGTGGTCGCCGTCGCCGACAGCGCCTTCGCCCCGATCGCCCGCCACAGCGATCTGCTGCTGCCCGCGGCGGTCGGCACGGGCCTGGCCTTCGACACCGCGTGTGCGCCGATGCTGCTGGGGCGGGTGCTGCTGGAGGCGATGTGCGACGCGCTGCCGGAGGCGCAGGCGCGGCTGGAGGAGTTCGACGCGAAGGCGGCGGAGCGGGGGCTGTTCGTGGAATGAGCCACGGTTGAAGGCTCTCGGGGCGCTCTCGGGGCTCTTGGGCTGCTCAAGATTTCCGGGCCGCTCTGTGTGACAACCTCCGTTCCTCTCACCCAATTCTCAGGCATCCTGGCTAGATTCCTCGATTCGACAGGGATTTCATCAGGGATTCGCCAGGGTGAGGAGGTCGGTCGTGGGGCGCGGGGCGTATGCGCTGGCACGGGTGGCGGTGGTCGTGAGGGCCCCTGCGGGGTGGCTGTGGTGGCCGGGTGTGCTGGCCGCGGGGATCGGAGCGCTGGTGCCGGGGCTGACCGGGCGCCGGATCGGAGTGCTCGCCGGGGCGGCGCTCTTCCTGATCGCGGCGGTCGTGGTGTTCACGGTGCGCAGGAAGCGGTATCTGGAGTTGGCGCGCGGTGCCTCGCGCGCGAGCAAGTCGGTCTTCCTCCAGGACCGTGCGGTGACCGTAAGGACGCGCCGACGCGCCCTGCGGTGGTGGCTGCTGCTGGCCTTCCTCGCCGCGATGGGCTCGTCCTTCGCCGTTCCGGCGGCGGGCGGGATGCTGATGGCGGGGCTCGGCGCCGGGCTGTGGGTCAAAGCGCTGTGGCTGGGCCGCTGGGAGCGCGCGAACGAGGTGCTGCTGTGGGTCCGCACGGAGCGGGTCTCCGGCGGGCGGCCCGCGGGCAAGGCGGTGGACGCCTACCAGACGACGGGCATCGTGGCCGGGGACGCGGGACCGGGCGGCGCGCGCCGCTCCTCGCGGACCGCGGCGGCGGCCGCGCGCTGAGATCCAGCTCCGTCATCAGGTTCGACTGAAGGTGCGTCGGTCGGTAGGCGCCGGGCGTGGTGCCCAGATGCGTCCGGAAGCGGCGGCGCAGGTTGACTGCCGAGGTGAGTCCGACGCGGGTGGCGATGGCCTCGACCGGCAGGTCGGTCTGTTCCAGCAATACCCGTGCCGCGTCGATGCGCTGGCCGATCAGCCACTGTCCCGGGCTGGTGCCGAGCTGTTCGGCGAACCGCCGGGCGAGGGTGCGGCCGGAAAGCCCGGCGCGTTCGGCGAGGTGGGCGAGGGTCAGTCGGGTGTCGAGCCGGGAGGTGGCCCACTCCAGTACGGGTGCCAATGACTCGTCCGCCTTGGCCGGGGCGGGCTGTGCGGCGTACTGGAGCTGGCTGCCTTCCCGGTGCGGCGGCAGGACCATGTTCCGGGCGATCTGGGCGGCGTATGCCGCGCCGTGGTCGGCACGTACCAGGTGAAGGCACGGGTCGATGCCCGCGCCTGTTCCGGCGCTGGTCGCCACGTCGCCGTGGTCCACGAAGAGCACGTCATGGTCCATCCGCACCTCGGGGAAGGCGGCGGCGAGCCGGGCCGGGTCGCGCCAGTCGGTGGTGGCGCGGCGGCCGTCCAGCAGTCCGGCCTGAGCGAGGACGAAGGCCCCCGTGCAGATGGCGACGATCCTCGCGCCGCGCCGGTGGGCACCCCGCAGTGCCGCCGTGATGATCGGTGGCACGGGTGTGCCGGGCGGCTGCCAGCCGGGGATGACCACGGTGTCCGCCTGCTCCAGGGCCTCCAGCCCGGCGTCGACGAGCATCGCGTAGCCGGCGGTGGTCTGCAGAGGGGTGACGCGATTCGTCTCCGCGCTGAACCTCTCCGGCCCCATCGCCCTGGCAGGACACGACATCGGCGGCGCCATCGCCCAGTACCTCCTTGCCCGGAACCGGCTCGACGTGTCCCGGTTCGCCTTGGTCAACTCGGTCCTCTACGACTCCTGGCCCGCGCCCCACGTGGCCCAATTCCGGGGCGGGGGCGCGGGCGAGGGTGTGCTCGCCGCCCGTCGGCAGGCGATTACGAGGGTGCTGGCCGGTGTCGCCACTGAGTCGTTGATCGCGGACTACGTGGATCCGTGGACCGATGAGCGAGTGCGCCGCTCCTGGGCGGCCCTCGCGGGCGCGGCCGACAACCGCTACACCCTTGACCTCGTTCCCGCCCTGCAGCGGTCCACGACTCCCAAGCTGTTGATCTGGGGCGAAGACGACCTCCACGAGACGGTGGAATACGCCGAACGGTTCGCCTCAGAGATGCCCCGCACCACGCTCATCCGCATCCGGAATGCGGATCACATCCCCATGGAGAACGCCCCCGACCACATCGGCCGCGCGCTCGCCGACTTCTTCACGGCGTAGAGAGCTCCGGTTGCGGCGCCCCTCCGGCCCGGGCTTCGCGCCGATCCGGACTGCGGGGGGTTGGGGGACCCCTCTCGAAATCGTTTGATGAATTAGTTGCGTTGGATCAAGCGATTTCTGGAAGGGGGTACCCCCACCGGGTGGAGGTGGCCGGGCATGCGAGTGGGACGTCGGGCCGCCCGGGACACGTCGGCTCTTCGGCGACCCGCGAGTGCGCGGTGCAGCCCGGCCTGGGTGCCTGGGCCGGGGGTGTGGTCGCCGGGCCGCGGGGACCCGCGGTCCGGCAGCGGCCTCGGCTCCGGATCACAGGGCCGCCACCGGGCTTCGCTCCCACCGGCCCGGTGTTCGGCGACGCCGTCCGCGCCCGCCGCCACCTGCCCCGATGCTCAAAGGGCGGCAAGCGAGACGAAGCGGTGGTCGCGCGGCGGACCTTGGGGCCATGCGGCCTGGGCGCACTTCTCGATGTGCGGCGCGCCCGGGTGCGGAGCGCTACCGCAGGCGGCTGAGCCCCAGTGCATGTGCCGCGCCGCTCTCGGCCACGATCTCGTCCACCGTCTGCGGCTCCCGCACCGTCGCGAAGCGCACCTCGCCGTCGCCGTTCGTGGCGTCGAAGCCGTAGATCCCGGGGCGGGGCAGGCTGTTGTACGCGAAGTGGTTGGAGAAGTAGTACGCGCCCGTGTCCAGCAGGCCGACCAGGTCGCCCGCCGCCAGCTGAGGCAGGGGCCGGTCGCGGGCGACCAGGTCGCCCGCGAAACAGCAGGGACCGGCGATGTCCTGGGGCACCTGGCCGTCGGAGGAGCCCCCGGCCTTGGGGCGGCCCTCCGGGTCGTAGGCCGTGACGCGCAGGGGCCAGGCCTCGGGGGCGAAGACCGTACGGGTGGCGAGTTGGGCGCCCGCGTGGGTGACCGCGATCGGACGGCCGCCCGCGGACTTGGCGTACTCGACCCGCGCCAGCACCAGGCCGGACTTGGCCAGGAGGGACCGTCCGAACTCGGTGACCAGCTTGTACCGCCCGTCGAAGAGCCCCGGCACGGTGGTCCGCAGGAGCTGTGCGTACTCCCGGTAGCTGGGGGTGATCTCGTCGGAGGCGAAGTTCACCGGGAGGCCGCCGCCGATGTCGAGGGCGTCGATCTGCTGCCGGCCGACCGCCCCGTTGATCTCTTCGGCCAGTTCGTAGGCCACCCGTATGCCCGCCGCCATCAGCTCCAGGGGACAGCCCTGGGAGCCGACGTGGGCGTGCAGCCGGGTCAGCCAGGGGCGTTCGGCGAAGGCGCGGACGACCCACTCGCGCGCCCCCGGGTCCTGGAGGGCGACGCCGAACTTGGAGGTCGCGGTGGCCGTGCTCATCGCGTCGATGCTGCCGCCGCCCACCTGCGGGTTGATCCGCAGGCCCAGGGGCGCGGGCGGGTCCGCGCTGTCCCCCACCAGCGCGCCGAGCCGGTCCAGCTCCTGCGGGTTGTCGGCGTTGACGGCGATGCCCAGGTCGAGGGCCTCGCGCAGCTCCGCTGGGGTCTTGGCGGGGGAGTCCAGGACGATCCGGTCGGGCGTCACCCCCGCCGCGCGGGCCAGCGCCAGCTCGCCGGGGCTGGCCACCTCGCAGCCCAGGCCCTCGTCGGCCAGCAGCCGCAGGACCGGGACGAGCGCGGCGGCCTTGACCGCGAAGGCGTGCAGCACGGGGGTGCCGGGCGTGACGACGTCCTCGAAGGCCGCGCGCAGTTCGGCGGCGGCGGCGCGGATCCCGGCCACGTCCAGCAGCCCGACGACGGGCCGATCCGGGCCCAGCAGCCCCTGCTCCACGGCGGCCCGAACGGCCCGTTCGCGCCGGGCGGCCATCGCCACCGGTTTCGATGTCATGACCTCAGCCAACCATCCGGGGACGGCTGCGGACCAACTGCCCCGGGGCCGCTCCCGGGGCCGCTCCGGGAGTCCTGCCCGGCGTCGGCCGCGAGCCCCGACAGCAGCGCCAGGGCCTGTTCGGCGGGGCTGTCCGGGGCGGCGTGGTAGACCACCAGGAGCTGGCCCTCGGTGCCGGTGACGGCCAGCTTCTCGTAGCTCAGCTCGATCGGGCCGATCTGCGGGTGCCGGAAGGTGGACGTACCGGCGCCGGCCTTGGGCTTGACGTCATGGCGGGCCCACAACCGCCGGAACCGCTCGCTCCTGACCGACAGCTCACCCACCAGCTCGGCGAGGGGCGGATCGTCGACATCGGGGCCGACGAGCGCGCGCAGACCGGCCACGACACCGGCGGTGGTGGCGTCGCTGCCGTGCGCCTCGCGGATCTCCGGGTCGAGGAAGAGCGCGCGGACCACGTTCACACCGGGTCTGCAGAGCGGGGAGAGGGCGATGGCCAGCGGATTGGCGAAGAGGATGTCCATATAGCGGCTCTGGACGAAGGCGGGGTTCCGCGTCCAGGACCGCACGAGCTGCTGGATCCCGGCGGGCACCCGCTCCGGCCGCCGCGGACGGCGGCGGCGGGGCGCGGGGCGGGCCAGCCGGTGCAGATGGGCGGTGGCGTCGTCGTCGAGCCGCAGCACGCGGGCCAGGGCGTCGAGCACCTGCTCGGAGGGGTGGCGGTCGCGGCCCTGCTCCAGCCGCAGGTAGTAGTCGCTGCTGATGCCCGCGAGGAGTGCGAGCTCCTCACGGCGCAGCCCGGGCACCCGGCGCCGCCCCACGGCGGGCAGCCCGACGTCCTCGGGCCGCACCAGCTCGCGGCGCGCCCGCAGATACTCACCCAGCCGATTCGCGCTCTCCGCCATACCTCCACGCTAGGCGCCCGGCGCGGTCTGAGCCTGTCCCTGTGACTCCCAGGATGCGGCTGCGGAACGGGTTGGTCGGGTGGCGGGCGATGGGGGGGGAGCGGGCTTGCCCCGTCCGTGGGGGCGTCCGGCCCGTCTGTCGTCCGGGGGCGCGGGGCGCGGGTGCGCGGGAGCGGCCTCGGGTGATCGTGGGGGCGGTGGCGCGGTCTGAGCCTGTCCCTGTGACTCCCAGGATGCGTGGGGTCTGGCTGGGGGCGATGGGCGGAGCGACGCTGGGGGCATGGACCAGAACGAAACACGCATCACGACACCTTTCGGTGCCCGTTCCACCGCCGCCGAGGTGATCGACGGCATCGACCTCTCGGGCAGGCGCGCGGTGGTCACCGGGGCCGCCTCCGGCATCGGCATCGAGACCGCGCGAGCGCTGGCCGGGGCGGGGGCCGAGGTGACCCTCGCGGTGCGGAACCTCGAGGCCGGGGCCCGGGTCGCCGAGGACATCACCGCCACACCGGCAACAAGCGGCTGCATGTCGCACCGCTGGACCTGGCCGACCGGGTCTCGGTCGCCGCGTTCGCCGATGTGTGGGATGGGCCGCTGGACATCCTGGTGAACAACGCGGGCGTCATGGCCCTGCCCGAGGGACGTACACCCGAGGGCTGGGACCGGCAGTTCACCGTCAATCACCTCGGCCACTTCGCGTTGGCGCGCGGCCTGCACGGCGCCCTGGCGGCCGCCGGGGGCGCGCGGATCGTCTCGGTCAGCTCGGCCGCGCATCTGCGCTCACCGGTCGTCTTCGACGACCTCCACTTCGACTACCGGCCGTACGAACCGATGCAGGCGTACGGGCAGTCCAAGACCGCGAACGTGCTCTTCGCGGTGGGCGCCCAGGCGCGCTGGGCGGGCGACGGCATCACGGCCAACGCCCTCAGCCCCGGGGGCATCCGGACCAATCTGCAGCGCCACGTCGGGACCCTCACGGCCCCGGCGGTGGCGTGGAAGACCCCGGAGCAGGGGGCGGCCACCTCGGTGCTGCTGGCGGCCTCGCCGCTGCTGGAGGGAGTCGGCGGGCGCTACTTCGCGGACTGCGCCGAGGCCGTGCCGGTGAGCCGCCGCCCCGAGGACGTCATCGCCATGATGGCGGGGGTCGCCCCGTACGCCCTCGATCCGGAGGGTGCCGACCGCCTCTGGGCGACGTCGGAGCGGCTGCTGGCCTCGGACTGACCGCGCTCGGCCACCCGCACCAGCCCCGCCCCGAGGGCTCCACCCCCAGCACACCGCCCGAGGGCTCCACCCCCAGCACACCGCCCGAGGTCTACAGCTCCACCAGCACCGCCCCGAGGTGACGGCCCGCCACCAACTCGCACAGCGCGCGTGGCGCTTGGCCGATCCCCGTCAGCCGGGTGTACGGATAGATGAGGGTGCCCTCGCGCAGCGCCCGGCCGAACTCGCGCAGGTACGCGGGCATCGCGTCCTGGTGGTCCATCGCGCTGATGCCGCGCAGCGTGACGCCCCGGGCGATGAGGGCCAGGGTGCTGATCCCGGTCGGGGCCGACGCGTCGTCCGAGAGCTGCGCGGCCAGCGCGCCGACCAGGGCGAAACGAGCGTTGCGGCGGGCCAGGGCCAGGGCGGCCCGGAGCTGTTCGCCGCCGACGGTGTCGAGGAGGACGTCGATGCCGTCGGGGGCGGCCGCGCGGAGCTGCTCCTCGATCGGTCCGGCCCCGCGGAGGACGACCGCGGCGTAGCCCAGCTCCCGCGTCAGCCGGTCGGCCTTGTGGCGGGACCCGGTGGAGCCGATGACCCGTTCGGCGCCGTGCAGCCGGGCGAACTGCCCGGCCAGGGAGCCCACGCCGCCCGCCGCGCCGGTCACGAACACCGTGTCGCCGCGCCGCACCCCGGCTCCGCGCACCACCCCCAGCCAGGCGGCGAACCCCTGCGACAGATGGGCGGCGGGGTCCGGCAGCGCCTCGGGGTCGATGGGCGACGCCTGTGCGGCGTCGAGCAGCGCGTATTCGCGCCAGCCCGCGCGGTGGCGGACGAGGGTCCCGGGGGCGAGTTCCGTGCCCGGCGCGCGGAGAACCTCGCCGAGGGCCGGGCCCCGCATCACCTCGCCGGTCTTGTGCAGGAGCTGGGGAAGGCCGAAGGTGTCGGGGTCGGCGAGGGTGAGCGGGCGCATCACGGCGGCCACGCTCATCAGCCGGTTGCGCACCAGCACCTGTCCGGGGCCGGGGACGGGGACGGGAGCGGTGACGACCTCGAAGTGACCGGGGGTGAGCGCCCCTTCGGGCAGGGCTGCCAGACGGACCTCGCGATGGGTGGCGGGAAGGGACACGCGGGGCTCCTCGGCGGGCGGAGCGGACACCTCCCGGTGACGCTACCCCGGGGGGCCGGACAGGGCCGGTCGCGTCCCCGCGAGCCCGCGCCGCTGAACCACCCGGGTGTATGTGCAGCTCCACGGTATTGACTAGTCATATTCATCGGCATCAAGATGTGAATAACTCGATCCAATCGATGGCAGGGAGGCTTGGCCCCATGACAGGACCGCGACCCGTACGGGCGCCGCGTGGTGCAGAGCTCAGCGCTCGGGGGTGGCAGCAGGAAGCCGCCCTGCGGATGCTGCAGAACAACCTCGATCCGGAGGTCGCCGAGCACCCCGACAAGCTCGTCGTCTACGGCGGCACCGGTAAGGCGGCCCGCGACTGGCGCTCGTTCGACGCCATGGTCCGCACCCTGCGCACGCTCAAGCAGGACGAGACGATGCTGGTCCAGTCGGGCCGCCCGGTGGGCGTCATGCAGACGCACGAATGGGCGCCGCGGGTGCTGATCGCCAACTCCAACCTGGTCGGCGACTGGGCCAACTGGGAGGAGTTCCGCCGCCTGGAGGCGCTGGGCCTGACCATGTACGGCCAGATGACCGCCGGGTCCTGGATCTACATCGGCACCCAGGGCATCCTCCAGGGCACCTACGAGACCTTCGCGGCCGTGGCGGCCAAGAAGTTCAACGGCACCCTGGCGGGAACGATCACCCTCACCGCGGGCCTCGGCGGCATGGGCGGCGCCCAGCCGCTGGCGGTCACCATGAACGACGGCGTCGCGATCTGCATCGACTGCGACCCGCGCGCCATCGAGCGCCGTATCGAGCACCGCTACCTGGACGTCCGCGCCGACAGCCTGGACCACGCCCTGCAGCTGGCCACCGAGGCGCGCGACGCCCGGCGCCCCCTGTCGATCGGCGTGCTGGGCAACGCGGCCGAGCTGGTCCCGCAGCTCCTCGCGATGAACGCCCCGATCGACATCGTCACCGACCAGACCAGCGCCCATGACCCGCTGGCGTATCTGCCGATCGGCGTGGACTTCGACGAGATGGCGTCGTACGCCGCCGAGAAGCCCGCCGACTTCACCCAGCGGGCGCGCGAGGCGATGGCCCGCCACGTGGAGGCCATGGTCGGCTTCATGGACGCGGGCGCCGAGGTCTTCGACTACGGCAACTCGATCCGCGGCGAGGCCCAGCTCGCGGGCTACGACCGCGCCTTCGCCTTCCCCGGCTTCGTGCCCGCCTACATCCGGCCGCTCTTCTGCGAGGGCAAGGGCCCCTTCCGCTGGGCCGCCCTGTCCGGCGACGCGAGGGACATCGCGGCCACGGACAAGGCGATGCTGGAGCTCTTCCCGGAGAACGAGTCGCTGGCCCGCTGGATCAAGATGGCGGGGGAGCGGGTCCACTTCCAGGGGCTGCCCGCGCGTATCTGCTGGCTCGGCTACGGCGAGCGCGACAAGGCCGGCGAGCGCTTCAACGAGATGGTCGCCGACGGCACGCTCGCCGCACCGCTGGCGATCGGCCGCGACCACCTCGACTGCGGCTCGGTGGCCTCCCCGTACCGCGAGACCGAGGCCATGCTGGACGGCTCGGACGCGATCGCCGACTGGCCGCTGCTCAACGCCATGGTCAACGTGGCCTCGGGCGCGTCCTGGGTCTCCATCCACCACGGCGGCGGAGTCGGCATGGGCCGCTCGATCCACGCGGGCCAGGTCACGGTCGCCGACGGCACGGCGCTGGCGGGCGAGAAGATCCGCCGGGTGCTGACGAACGACCCCGGCATGGGTGTGATCCGCCACGTGGACGCGGGCTACGACCGCGCGGACGAGGTGGCGGAGGAACGAGACGTCCGCATCCCGATGAGGGAAGCGCAGTGAGTGTTGTGGGCAATCGTCCCGCGGGGCGGGACGGGTGGGCACAACCCACCCACTCGGCCGCACCCGCCCACGAAACGGAAGGACCGGCGGCGGCAGGCGCACCCGCGACCACAAGCGCGTCGTTCCACGAGATGTGGCGCGACCTGGCCCCCATCGGCCGCAACACAACAACAAACGGCTACCGCCGCTACGCCTGGACGGAAGCCGACGCCGACTGCCGAACGTGGTTCAAGGAGCAAGCCCAAACCCGCGGCCTCACCTACGAAGTAGATCGCAACGGCAACCAATGGGCCTGGCTGGGTGACCCCACCGCCGGAAACGCCGTGGTCACCGGCTCCCACCTCGACTCCGTCCCCGACGGCGGCGCCTTCGACGGCCCGCTGGGCGTCGTCTCCTCCTTCGCCGCCCTCGACGAGCTGCGAGCACGGGGTGCGCACCCCACCAAACCGCTCGCCATCGTCAACTTCGGCGATGAGGAGGGCGCCCGCTTCGGTCTGGCCTGCGTGGGCTCCCGGCTGACCGCCGGGCAGCTCACCACGGACCAGGCGCACCAGCTGCGCGACGCGGACGGGCTGAGCCTCCCCCAGGCGATGGAGCGCGCCGGATACGATCCGGACGCCATCGGGCCCGACCCGGAGCGGCTGGCCCGCATCGGCGCGTTTGTCGAGCTGCACATCGAGCAGGGGCGTGCCCTGGCGGACACGAACGACGCCGTGGGCGTCGCGTCCGCGATCTGGCCGCACGGCCGCTGGCGGTTCGACTTCCACGGCGAGGCCAACCACGCCGGGACGACCCGGATCGAGGACCGCCGCGATCCGATGCTCACCTACGCCAACACCGTCCTCGCGGCCCGTAAGAAGGCCAGGATCGCCGGGGCGCTGGCGACGTTCGGCAAGGTCAGCGTCGAGCCGAACGGGGTCAACGCGATCGCGAGCCTGGTCCGCGGCTGGCTGGACTCACGCGCCGCCGACGAGGAGACCCTGGCCGCCGTGGTCGGCGAGATCGAGCGCGCCGCGCTCGAGCGCGGGGAGCGCGACGGGGTGGACGTCCGGGTCACCCGGGAGTCGTTCACCCCGGTCGTCGAGTTCGCCCACGACCTCCGGGACCGGCTGTCCGGGCTGCTGGGCGGCGTTCCGGTGCTGCCGACCGGGGCCGGGCACGACGCCGGCATTTTGTCCGCGTCCGTTCCTACGGCCATGCTGTTTGTAAGGAACCCCACCGGCGTCTCGCATTCACCCGCGGAGACGGCGGGCGAGGACGATTGCCTCGCCGGTGTGGCCGCACTCGCGGAGGTACTGGAGGGCCTGGCGTGTCACTGACGGCGCAGACGTACTGGGCGGAGCACGCCTGGGTGAACGGAAGCGTGCGGTCGGACGTGGTGATCGTGGCCGCGGCCAACGGACGGATCGCGGCGGTGGTGCCCGGCAGCCCACGGCCGCCCGCCGGGTCCGTCACGCTCCGTGGTCTGACCATCCCCGGTCTGGCCAACGCCCACAGCCACGCCTTCCACCGGGCCCTGCGCGGTGTCGTACAGGCGGAGAGCGAGGCGGGGGCCGAGGCGGGGACCAGGACGGCGGGCGCGCCGGACTCCTTCTGGACCTGGCGCGAGGTGATGTACGGGGTCGCCGACCGGCTGACCCCGGACAGCTACTTCGCGCTGGCCCGCGCCGTCTACGCCGAGATGGCGATGGCCGGGATCACCTGCGTGGGGGAGTTCCACTACCTCCACCACGCGCCCGGCGGCGCCCGCTACGGCAACCCCAACGCGATGGGGGAGGCCCTGATCGCGGCCGCGGCCGAGGCCGGTATCCGGATCACCCTGCTCGACACCTGCTATCTCTCCTCCGGTTTCGGGGCCGAGCCCAACGAGCACCAGCTGCGCTTCTCCGACGGCACGGCGGAAGCCTGGGCCGAGCGGGTCTCCGGGCTGAAGAGCGACGGCAACACCCGCATCGGCGCGGCGATCCACTCGGTGCGGGCCGTCCCCGCCGATCAGCTCGCGACCGTGGCCGGGTGGGCCCAGGAGCGCACGGCGCCCCTGCACGTCCATCTCTCCGAGCAGACCGCCGAGAACGACGCCTGTGTGGAGGCGCACGGCTTCACCCCCACCCGGCTGCTCGCCGACCACGGCGTGCTGGGCCCGGAGACGACCGCCGTGCACGCCACCCATCTCACCCCCGGCGACATCCGGCTGCTGGGCCACGCCGCCACGGGTGTCTGCATGTGCCCGACCACCGAGCGTGACCTCGCCGACGGGATCGGCCCGGCCGCCGAACTGCAGAGCGCGGGCTCACCGCTCTCGCTGGGCAGCGACAGCCATGCCGTGATCGACATCCTGGAGGAGGCCCGCGCCATGGAGCTGGACGAGCGGCTGCGCACCCGCGCCCGGGGCCACTGGACCGCGGCCCGGCTGCTGCGGGCCGCCACCGTGGACGGTCACGCGGCGCTCGGCTGGGGCGCGGAGGCCGGCCGGATCGAGGTGGGCGCGCTCGCCGACCTCACCACGGTCGCGCTGGACTCGGTGCGCACGGCGGGGCCACCGCCCCGGCTGGGTGCCGAGACCGCCGTATTCGCGGCGACCAACGCGGACGTCCGGCACACCGTGGTCGGCGGCCGCCATGTCGTACGGGACGGCGCCCATCAGCTCGTCCCGCGCGTCCCGCAAGCGCTGGCCGAGTCCATCGAAGCCCTGCACGGACGGTGATCCGGCCGCCACCGCAACGGCCGACGAAGGAGAACACCCCCACGATGACCACCGCGACGACTGCGCCGACCACGACCGCCATCACCGACATCGCCGGTCTGGTCACCAATGACCCCTCCCTCGGTGAAGGCCCCCTCGGCCTGATCCGGGACGCGGCCGTCGTCATCGACGGCGACCGCATCGCCTGGGTCGGTGAGTCCAGCAAAGCACCCGCCACCGACAACCGGGTCGACGCCGGTGGCCGGGCGGCCATTCCGGGCTTTGTGGACTCCCACTCCCATCTGGTCTTCGCGGGCGACCGGACCGAGGAGTTCAACGCCCGGATGTCCGGCCGCCCGTACAGCGCGGGCGGGATCCGCACGACCGTCGCCGCCACCCGCGCCGCGTCGAACAACGTGCTGCACGCCAACGTCGGCCGCTATGTGGCCGAGGCGCGCCGCCAGGGCACCACGACCGTCGAGATCAAGTCCGGCTACGGACTGACCTCGCAGGACGAGGCCCGCGCGCTGACCATCGCCGGTGCCCACACCGACGAGGTGACCTTCCTCGGGGCGCATATCGTCGCCCCCGAGTTCGCCGACGACCCGGCCGGGTACGTGGATCTGGTCACCGGCCCGATGCTGGACGCCTGCGCCCCGTACGCCCGCTGGATCGACGTCTTCTGCGAGCAGGGCGCCTTCGACGGCGACCAGGCCCGCACCATCCTGACCGCGGGCAAGGAGCGCGGGCTGATCCCGCGGGTCCACGCCAACCAGCTCTCCTACGGCCCCGGGGTGCAGCTCGCGGTGGAGCTGGGCGCCGCCTCAGCCGACCACTGCACGCATCTGACCGATGCGGACGTCGACGCGCTGGCCCAGGGGGAGACGGTCGCCACTCTGCTCCCCGGGGCGGAGTTCTCCACCCGCTCGACGTATCCGGACGCGCGCCGGCTGCTCGACGCGGGCGCCACGGTCGCGCTGTCCCCGGACTGCAACCCGGGCTCGTCCTTCACCAGCTCCATGCCGTTCTGTGTGGCCCTGGCCGTACGGGAGATGGGGATGACCCCCGACGAGGCGGTGTGGGCCGCCACGGCCGGTGGGGCGCGGGCCCTGCGCCGTACCGACGTGGGCCGGGTGAGCCCGGGCGCCCGGGCCGATCTGGCGCTGCTGGACGCCCCGTCCTATGTGCACCTCGCCTACCGCCCCGGTGTCCCACTGGTCACGGCGGTGTGGCACAACGGCACTCTGATCTGACGCGTGACGTGATGTGACCTGACGGAACGGCAGCGCGCACGGATAAGGGCCCGTCCCGGTCGGCCGGGGCGGGCCCTTACCCGTCTGCGGAGGCGTCACTCCTCGATCATCAGACCCTTACGGAGCCGACGGAGGGTGCGCGACAGCAGCCGCGAGACATGCATCTGGGAGATGCCCAGCTCCTCACCGATCTCCGACTGCGTCATATTGGCCACGAAGCGCAGGGAGAGGATCTTCCGGTCGCGCGCGGACAGATCGGCGATCAGGGGCTTCAGGGACTCGACGTACTCGATGCCTTCGAGTCCGTGGTCCTCGTAGCCGATCCGGTCCGCCAGCGCTCCCTCGGAGTCGTCCTCCTCCGGCTGGGCGTCCAGCGAGCTCGCGGTGTACGCGTTGCTCGCGGCCATGCCCTCGACGACCTCGGCCTGGCTGATGTCCAGCCGCTCGGCCAGCTCGCTGACGGTGGGGGCGCGGTCCAGCCGCTGGGCGAGTTCGTCGCCGGCCTTGGCCAGGTCGAGACGGAGCTCCTGCAGCCGCCGCGGTACGCGCACCGACCAGCTGGTGTCGCGGAAGAAGCGCTTGATCTCACCGACGATCGTCGGCATCGCGAAGGTCGGGAACTCGACGCCCCGGCCGGTCTCGAAGCGGTCGATGGCCTTGATCAGGCCGATGGTGCCGACCTGGACGATGTCCTCCATCGGCTCGCTGCGGGAGCGGAACCGGGAGGCGGCGAACTTGACCAGCGCCAAGTTGAGCTCGACCAGGGTGTTACGCACATAGGCGTACTCGTGGGTGCCTTCCTCCAGCACCTCGAGACGTTCGAAAAGGGTCTTCGACAGAGCCCTCGCGTCTACCGGTGCTACCGTGTCATAAGGAGGTATCTCTGGCAGATCGGACAATTCCGGCAGTTCATCGAAGAGGCCAACGGTCGCCTGGGCGTCCGCGTCGGGGGTGAACTGCTCGGGCAGGGAGGCCGACGAAACGGTGGTCCGGGTACTCCCCGAGGGTTCGGTACGCGTGTCGTCGAGGCGGGATGACATAGTCTCCTCCATCGTTCTCGGCATATGGCTGCCGGTGCCATAACGTGCTGCTCCGGTGAGCGGCGCCTCCAAAGCCGGGCCGTAAGCGGATGTGACCCTCTACGCCTACCTGCATCAGCCACCAAGTGGCAAGTCCACGTTGTCCATATTTGCCGAACTATGCGAAATGTTCAGCTACCAGAGGACCGGGTAGAAGGCGTAGGGTTCGATGCGCGCAATCGAAAGCAACGAGACGCCAGAAGAGGTGCGCAGATGGACCGCGGGATGGTCGGCAGCGCCAGCAAAGGCCGGCTCCAGGTCGAGGTTCGGCACCACGGGGCGAGCGCGGTCGTGACACCGGCGGGTGAGTTGGATCACCACACCGCCGAAGTGCTGCGCGAGCCGCTCGAGAAGTGCGTAGAGGGGGGACGTGTCCGGCTGGTGGTGGACTGCTCGAAGCTGGAGTTCTGCGACTCCACCGGGCTCAATGTCCTTCTCGGTGCACGACTCAAGGCCGAGGCCGAAGGCGGCGGCGTCCATCTGGCCGGGATGCTGCCGATCGTTGCCCGAGTGTTCGAGATCACGGGCGCGGATGCCGTCTTTACGGTGCATGAGTCGCTCGACGCAGCGCTTGTCGAGTGACATAGGTCACTCCTGTTCCCGGCGTGTCATCGATGGGTCACCGATGCGTTGCCTGCGTCACATCAGTGGGGCGGAAGTAGTGGGTGTTCTCACGCTTTGGCCGGGCAGGAGACAGGCTGAAACTGTTGAAGAGATCAGGTATCCCTTGACCCTGAATCGGTGAATCGGTGAGGTGAAGCGCTGATGAGCACCACCCGGCCGTACCCGCCGGGCGACCGCGGCCCGGACCCGGACGGCCCCGCGGCTTCGGCCTCCCCACCGGCCCCCCGACCGCCGGTCCCATCCGCCAGACCCGCAGGCTCGCTCTGATCGGGGCCAGCGGGGCCGTTCCGCGCGCCCGCGACTTCACGCGCGAGGCGCTGCGCGACTGGGGGTGGCTTCCGGCCGCGACCGCCGACCACCGGGCCGCCGCGGAGGACGTCCTGCTCGTCGTCTCCGAACTGGTCACCAACGCCTGTCTGCATGCCGAGGGTCCCGAGGAGCTGCGCGTCAGCTGTAACGCCAAAGTGCTCCGCCTCGAGGTCGTGGACCTCGGTACCGGTACGCCCGCGCCGCGCACCCCGCACCGCGCCGGCCGGCCCGGCGGCCACGGCATGTTCATCGTCCAGCGGCTGTGCCTCGACTGGGGGGTCGTGCGGAACGTGGAGGGATCCGGCAAGACGGTCTGGGCCGAGCTCGCCGCGCCGGGCTGAAGAGCGCGGCTCCGGCCCCACCACGATGCCACCGTCCACCCGCAGGCCCGGCTGATCCACCGCGCCGACCCGGCCGTGCCCACTACGGCCGGGGTCTCCTCCGGCATGTCCGGCCCCGGGCCCGCTTGACTCCGCCGTATTTTCGGCTACGGGCCCGCCTGATCCCCGTCGCATCTCCGGCCCGGGCCCGCTTGTTCCCTGTCGCATCTCCGGCCCCGGGCCCGTCTGATCCCGCCGCCGCGGCGGCCACTTCACCCCTCTTCTCCGCTTCGCGCCGATCCGGCGTGCTTTTTGTCTTCCCTTGGCAAGGTCCCCGGCGTACCGTCAGCGCCCAATCTGATGTGCCGTCAGTTACATTCGGCTGCGGCGCTTGACGAGAGGGGATCTCGTGGTGTCCCACAATCAACGGCGCCCGGCCGGCCGTGGCGGCGCCCTCACGCTCGCGGCGGCCCTGGCCGGCTCCGTGGTGCTCCTCACCGCCCCGGCCGCGCACGCCGACACCGTGGACGTCGACTACCAGTGCAAGACGCCGATCGGCGACAAGAGCGCCGTATCGCCCATCGACATCAAGAGCGTCGCGAGCGGCGGTTCCTACAAGCTCACGATGTCCTTCGAGAAGGGCGTCTCCTCCAGCCCCGTCGAGCTCGGCAAGGGCGCCATGCACCCCAGCGCGCTCATCAAACTGGGCGGAGCGGAAAGCGGCACGGTCTCGGTGTCGGGGCCCGCCAACGACAAGGCGATCCCGGCCAACACCCCGATCAAGATCAGTGACTTGTCGGGCACCTACACGCCCAAGAAGAGCGGAAAGGTCACCTTCACCGCCTCGACCCTCACCATCAAGGCGCTGGGAACGACCACCACCTGCACCCCGGCAACAACCCCAAGCCCTCGCTGACGCTGGACGTCAAGGGCGCGGGCGGCAGCGGGGACTCCGGCTCCACCGGCGGTACGGGCAGCACGGGCGGTACGAGTACGGGCGGCACGGGCGGACCCGGCGGCGCGCAGGGCGGCTCCGGCAACGACCAGCTGCCACAGACCGGACCAGCGGACTCCGCCGTCGCACTCGGCACCCTCGGCGGCACGGTGCTGCTCGCCGGAGTGGCCGGGGCGCTCTGGCTGACCCGCCGTCAGCGGACGCCCTGACGCTCGCGGCATCCGAGGAGCCGCCGATGCCGTCGCGTATCCGTGCAGTGAGCCGAGCGGTCCGCCGTGCGGCCGGGCATGCCGTCATGCGTCCAGCCGCCCGCCTTTGTGCCCCGGCCCTGTTGGCCGCGTTCCTGGTGCCCCCGGGCCCTGGGCCTCCCCGGCTGCCGCCGCCGGACCCGACTGGTCGGCGGCTCCCGCCGCCGGCGGCGGCAGCGCACCGGGCGCGGGCGACCGGCCGTACATCTACCTCGAAGGCGGGCCCGGCGCCGTCCTGGAGGACAAGCTGTCGGTCACCAACAAGGGCGAGCGCCCCCGCACGGTGCGGCTGCGCGGCGCCGACGGCGCCCGTATCGCGCTCGCCGAACAGCGGGTGACGGTGCCGCCCCGCACCCGTGCCGACATCCCCTTCACCCTCACCGTCCCCTCCGACGCGGTGCCCGGCGAACGCCCGGGCGCGGTCATGGTCTCCTCCGGCGGCCGCGAGATCGCGGTCCGGCTGCGGCTGCGGATCAGCGGTGCGACGCTGCCCGCCCTCGCCGTGGAGGACGTGACGATCCAGGGCCGCGGCGACCGGGCGGCCATCCGCTACGCCCTCGTCAACCGCGGCAACACCGTGCTCACCCCACGGCTGGCCGTACGCGCCGACGGGCTCTTCGGTCAGGTGCTGCGCCGGGACCCGCGCACCCTGCCGGTCGAGCTGCCGCCGGGCAAGCGGGTGCGGCTCACCGAGAGCTGGCCGCACCCGCCCGCCCTCGACTCGGTGGACGTGCGGCTCACGGTCACCGCGGACGGGGGCGCGCACGCCACGGCGACCGTCGGATACACGGCCGTCCCCTGGTGGCTGCTCGCCCCCGCGGCGGCGGCCCTGGTGGGCGCGGGCGCCGGCGGAGGCGTCTGGCTGCGGCGAAGACGACGGCGCCGACGCCACACCCCGGGACCGCAGCCGCAACCGCAGAGCACAGGGGCAGGAGCGACCACGTGAACCCATGTCGATGCGCAGCCACCCCGGCCCGGCCCTCCGCCGTGGTCACCGTGCTCGTCCTGGTCCTCCTCACCCTTGGCGCGCCCCTTACGGGCGGCGCCAAGGCGGCCGAGGGCCCGACCGCCAAGGTCTCCCAGGCAGAGGCGGGCACGGGCGGCACGGTCACCGTGACCGGCGCCCGATGGCGGCCGCGTGCCCTGCTCACCCTGCTCATCTGCGGACAGAACATGATCGGCGGCACCAACTCCTGCGCCAACGGCGACGGCAGGGCGGTCACCGTCGGCGCGGACGGCACCTTCACCAAGAAGCTGCCGGTCGCCGAGCCGCCCAAACCCTGCCCCTGTGTCATCCATATAGCGACCGCCACCGGTGAAGCCGCCGCCGCGGACGTGGCGTTCAAGGTCGCCGGGCATCCGGTCGCGCCGCTGCCGAAGGAGCGGAGCGGAGGCGAGCGGCTGAGCGTGCTCTCGGCCCGGCTCGACGGCTCCAGCGGGCTGCTGACCTGGTTCGGCGCGCCGCCGAGCCGACGGCTCGTCGTCACCGTCGGCAATCTCGGCTCGACCCCGGCCCGCGATCCGGTTTTCGAAGTGGGCACCTCGCACGGCGTCTTCGCCCCCTCCTGGGAGGAGCAGCGATGGCGGGGGACGATCCAGCCGGGGAAGAAGGCGCAGGTCAAGCTGGACGTCGAACTGTCGGCCGGGGCCCATGGCGACTATCGGGTCTCGCTGCGCTACGGATCCAAGCTGCTCGTCGAACAGCCGTGGGCGGTGGGACGGCCCTGGGGCGTCACGCTCTTCTGGGTCCTGCTGTGCGTCGTGGTCGCGGCGACGGTCTTCCGGATCGGCATGGCCGTCGTGGACAAGGTACGGCCCCGTACGGCCCGGGCCGCGCCACCGCCGCCCGCATCCCCGCCCCCGTCCACCGGACAGGCCGGGGCGAACGGCGCGCATCCGGCGCTGCCCTGGTTCACCCCCGACACGGCGCCGGAGGCACCGCCGCACCACCAGATTTCCGCACCGTCCGAGGAGATCCGATCGACTCCGAAAGGAACCACCTGAGATGCGACGAAGAGTGAGTGCGGCCGCCGTCGCGCTGCTGCTCGGCGGTGCGGGCGTGCTGCTCGGCGCGGGCAGCGCGGCGGGCGCCGAGGTCTCGTACAAGACCGAGTGTCTACCGCCTCCGATCTCCGGTATGCCGCCGGTGGAGGGCACCACGACCGTGGCCGTCACGGCACCGGCGACGGCCAAGGTCGGGGAGGAGGTCGAGGTGGTGTGGAAGACGGTGCAGGCCGCCTCCAAGAACCCGCCGATCCTCGACCTGGAGGCCAACACCATCCTGCCGACCGGCACCATCACGGTGGGCGGCGCACAGACCGGTGACCTGTCCCTGGAGGGGCCGCGGGAGAACCCGGCGATCCCCAAGGGCGGTGAGATGAAGCTCTCCGACATGAAGGGGAAGCTGAAGCTCACCAAGGCGGGCGAGGTGACGCTGACGCCCGGCGGCTACAACATCAACGTCAGCAAGCCGCTGCCCACGGACACCAAGTGCTCGGCGAAGGAGGCCGTCAAGGCCGCCGCGACCATCAAGGTGACGGACGGCGGCGGCGGTCCGGGCGGCACGACCAGCGGTACCACCAGTGGTACGACGAGCGGCACGACCAGCGGTACCACGAGCGGCACGACGAGTGGCACCACGAGCGGGACGACGAGCGGCACCACCAGTGGCACGACCAGCGGCACCACCGGTGGCGGGGGCGGCGGAGACGATTCCTACACCGGTAAGGAGGTTGAGGTCGCCTACGCCTGCAAGACCCCCATCGGCGACAAGAACGCGACCTCCCCGGTCCAGATCAACGCCACCAAGAGCGGCGGGAGCTTCGCGCTGACCGTGAAGTTCGGCAAGTCCGTGATGGACAGTCCGGCCGACATCCCCGCCAATTCGGTCAAGCCGTCGATGGCCGTCAAGGTGGGCGGTGCCGACAAGGGCACCGTCGCCGTGGCGGGGCCGACCAACAAGGAGCCCATCAAGTCCGGCGATCCGATCGAGATCCCCGACCTCACCGGCACCTACAAGCCGGGCGCGAGCGGCAAGTCGACGCTCACCCCCGGGGTGCTGACGGTCAAGGCGCTCGGTACGACCACCACCTGCACCCCGTCCAAGGACCCCGGCGTCTCGCTCGAACTGGACACCACCGGCCAGCCCGGCGGCACCACCGGCGGTGACACGACCGGCGGTGGCACGAGCGGGGGCAGCGGCACCGGGGGCGGCACCTCCGGCGGCAGCGGCACCTCGGGCAGCGGCGGTTCGGCCACCAGCGGCGGGCTCGCCGACACCGGTGCGAACGACCACGGCGGGCTGAAGGCGCTCGCCCTGATCGCCGGTACCACCGTTCTGCTCGGCGGCGCCATCTTCACCCTCACCCCGTGGCGCAAGCTGCGCGGCACCACCCGCTGAACCGCGTAGCCACACCGAACGGCGAGGGGCCCGGCGCGGTCTTCCCGCGCCGGGCCCCTCGTATCGCTACGCGGTACCGCGTACCGCTATGGACGTCAGTGGACGTCGGCCATGAGGGCCACGACCTTCTTCCGGTACATGAAGACCGCGAAGCCCGCGAGCGCCGCCATGGCCGCCTCCAGCGTGATCACCCCGACCCCGCTCAGGTCGACCCCGGCGATGGACAGCAGCCCCGTGATGCAGTCGCCCGCGGTCACGGCCAGGAACCACACGCCCATCATCTGGCTGGCGTACTTCGCCGGCGCCATCTTGGTGGTCACCGACAGGCCGACCGGCGACAGGCACAGCTCGCCCATCGTCTGGACCATGTAGATCGACACCAGCCACAGCGGGCTGACCTTGGTCCCGTCCTGGGCCATCCCCATCGGCACGACGAAGACGAAGAACGAGGCGCCGATCAGGACCAGGGCCATCGCGAACTTCAGCGTGGTGTTCGGCTCCCGGTCACGCCGCGCCAGCCACAGCCACAGCCAGGCGAAGACCGGGGCCAGCGCCATGATCATCAGCGGGTTGACCGACTGGAACCACGAGGACGGGAAGTGCAGCCCGAAGATCGTGTCCGCGGTCTTGGCGTCGGCGAAGGCGGACAGCGTCGAACCGCCCTGGTCGTAGATCATCCAGAACACCGCGGCGGCCACGAAGAACCAGATGTAGCCGCTCACCTTGGTCTGCTCGACCGCCGAGAGCTCCCGGTCGCGCTTGATCCGGATGAGCACTCCGGTCGGGATGATCAGGCCCAGGATGGTGATCGGGATCAGCACCCAGTTGAGGGTCCAGCTCCCGCTGAGCACCACGCCGGTGTAGAAGACCGCGGCGACGATCAGCCAGATCATCGCCTTGCGCAGCCAGGAGCGGCGCTCCTCGGTCGCCAGCGGGGTGGGGACGACGTTGCTCTCCGGGCTCAGATGGCGGGTGCCGATCAGGAACTGGACCAGGCCCAGGGCCATGCCCAGCGCGGCGAGCGCGAAGCCCAGGTGCCAGTTGTACGACTGGCCGACGGTGCCGATCACCAACGGAGCGGCGAAGGCACCGAGGTTGATGCCGATGTAGAAGAGGGTGAAGCCGCCGTCCCGGCGCGGGTCCTGCGGACCGTCGTAGAGCTGGCCCACCATCGTCGAGATGTTGGCCTTGATCAGACCGGAGCCGAGCGCCACCAGGGCGAGACCGACGAAGAAGGTCGCCTGGCCGGGGACGGAGAGCGCCAGATGTCCGGCCATGACGATCCCGGACGCGATGACCACCGTCTTGCGCGGACCCCAGACCCGGTCGCCGAACCAGCCGCCCGGCATGGCCAGCAGATAGACCATGGCCAGGTAGACCGAGTAGATGGCCACCGCGTTGCCCTCGGTCAGCCCGAGCCCACCGCCTTGCCCGCCGGCTTTGGCGTCGGGGCCGCCGGAGATCAGATAGACCACGAGGAGGGCCCGCATGCCGTAGAAGCTGAACCGCTCCCACATCTCGATCATGAAGAGAGTGGCCAGGCCGCGGGGGTGGCCGAAGAAGGTTTTGCCGCCGGCAGGGGTCCCCTGCGCGGTGGCGCCCTTCGTCAGGCTGGACGCCATGGTGGTTTCCTTGCGTGCTCAGAGAGCGCTGCCGAGGGGGCCAGCGCCCGTGGGGGATGGCTGAGCGACTGAGCGCCGGACGTGGTCCGGGCCGGTTGTGCCGGCCCCTTCCCCGCTCCGGACATGACAGAGACCTTTGGGTGCGTCGTCGTCACCAAAGGCCCCGGAGGAGTGCTACAGACGTTGTTTCACCATACGACACGTACTTGACACTCTTGGAGACGGTGAGAGATAGCTCACGGCGGAGGCGTGCAACCTTCCGTGCACCGTCCGTCGCGCCGTACGCGCCCCGTGCCCCGACCTCAGCGGACTACCATCACCCCCATGACCCGAGTACTGCTCGCCGAGGATGACGCATCCATCTCGGAGCCGCTCGCCCGCGCCCTGCGCCGCGAGGGGTACGAGGTCGAGGTGCGCGAGGACGGACCCACCGCGCTCGACGCCGGTCTGCAAGGAGGCGTCGACCTGCTCGTCCTCGACCTCGGCCTGCCCGGGATGGACGGGCTCGAGGTCTGCCGTCGGCTCCGTACGGAGGGCCACGGCTTTCCGGTGCTGGTGCTCACGGCCCGCGCGGACGAGGTGGACACGGTGGTCGGCCTGGACGCCGGCGCCGACGACTACGTCACCAAGCCGTTCCGGCTCGCCGAACTGCTCGCCCGGGTCCGGGCGCTGCTGCGGCGCGGTGCCGTCGAGACACAGCAACAGCAGCCGGCCACCCACGGGGTGCGCATCGACGTCGAGTCGCACCGCGCCTGGATGGGCGACGAGGAGCTGCAGCTGACCGCCAAGGAGTTCGACCTGCTGCGCGTCCTGGTGCGGGACGCCGGGCGGGTCGTCACCCGCGATCAGCTGATGCGCGAGGTGTGGGACACCACCTGGTGGTCCTCCACCAAGACCCTCGACATGCACATCTCCTGGCTGCGCAAGAAGCTCGGTGACGATGCGGCCAACCCCCGCTATATCGCCACCGTTCGTGGTGTCGGCTTCCGATTCGAGAAAAACTGAAGAAGCTGAAGAAGCTGAAGAAGCTGAAGAAGCCGACCAGTACTGACACGGTAGGGCAATGCGCCGTCGCTTGATCAACTCCACGCTGGCCGTGGTGCTCGTCGTCATCGCGGTCTTCGGCCTGTCGCTGGTCATCGTCGAGACGCGGACCATCGAGAACAGCGCCCAGGAGAGCGTGAGCTCCGATGCGGTGCGTCTGGTCAGCATCGTCGACAGCAGGCTGCTGGGGGCGAGGGGGTCACCCCCAGAGTGCTGCGCGAGCAGATCGAGCCCGGCCGCTACGCCGTGATCAGGATGCCCGACCACCGCAATGTGGAGATCGGCAAGCGCCCCGAGGGCAGTGTCATCTCCGCCGAGGAGTCGGGTGAGCAGGGCGAGGTCGTACGGGTCGAGGCGTCCCGGACCACGGTGAGCCGCGAGGTCGGCCGCACCATGCTGATCATCCTCGCCGTCGCGCTGCTCGCCGTGCTCGCCGCCGTCGCCCTCGCCGTACGCCAGGCGCACCGGCTCTCCGCCCCGCTCACCGATCTCGCGGAGACCGCCGAGCGGCTGGGCTCCGGGGACCCCCGGCCGCGCCACCGGCGCTATGGGGTGCCGGAGCTGGACCGGGTCGCCGATGTGCTGGACGGGAGCGCCGAGCGGATCGCCCGGATGCTCACCGCCGAGCGGCGGCTGGCCGCCGACGCCTCGCATCAGCTCCGTACGCCGCTGACCGCGCTGTCGATGCGGCTGGAGGAGATCACGCTCACCGACGATCCGGAGACGGTCAAGGAGGAGGCGACGATCGCGCTGGGCCAGGTGGAGCGGCTCACCGACGTCGTCCAGCGGCTGCTGACCAATTCGCGCGATCCGCGCAGCGGCTCCGCGGTCGCCTTCGACCTGGACGAGGTCGTCAAGCAGCAGATCGAGGAGTGGCGCCCGGCCTCGCGCAGCGAGGGCCGCGCCATCGTGCGCTCGGGCAAGAAGGGGCTGCGCGCGGTGGGCACCCCGGGCGCGGTCGCCCAGGTGCTGGCGACGCTGATCGAGAACTCGCTGATGCACGGTGACGGTACGGTCGCGCTGCGTACCCGGGTCACCGGCAACCAGGCCGTGGTGGAGGTCTCCGACGAGGGTCCGGGGGTCTCGCCGGACCTGGGGGCGCGGGTCTTCGAGCGGACGGTCAGCGGACGGAACTCCACCGGGCTGGGGCTCGCCGTCGCGCGGGATCTGGCCGAGGCGGACGGCGGCCGGCTGGAGTTGCTGCAGCAGCATCCGCCGGTCTTCGCGCTCTTCCTCAGCCGGGAGGCCGAGGACGCCTCGGGCTCCTGAGCGGCGCCCGAGGGCCCCTCGGGCGCTCCTTGCGGACCTACTTGCGGACCGGCTGCTTACGGGTGGCCTGGGCGGGCGGCGCGTCGGACAGGAAGGCTTCCGCGCGCACGACGGCGTCCCGCGCGGGCAGTGTCCGGAACACCCAGGTCCGGTAGGACCAGAAGCGGAAGAGGGTGCCCAGGCCGATGCCGAGGAACTTGAACACATTGCTCTGCAGTGAGCTGTCCCACCCGAAGCCATAGGTGGCGGCGTAGAGCACACCGTTCTCGATGATCAGGCCGATGGCGCTGAACAGCAGAAAGAGGCTGAGCTCCTTGGTGCGGCCCTGCTTGTCGCGGTCCCGGTAGGTGAAGTAGCGGTATCCCACGTAGTTGAAGCCGGTGGCGACCACCGTGGCCACGATGCTGGCCCGCACCACCGGCAGTTCGGTGACGCTGCGGACCAGGTTGAACACCGCGAGATTGACGAAGACGCCGGCACCGCCGACCACCCCGAACTTCGCGATCTCGCGAGCCAGTTGCCCCATCTGGGCGCGCAGCCCGCCGAGTGTGCTCCGTTCACTCATGGTGATCGTTCAGCCCCGTCCCGTCGGTGTCGTCCATCCCCCCATGCTAACCAGCGGCCGTGCCCCGTGCCCTTCAGGCCGCGGGCAGGTGTCCGGTGGGTATCTCTGGAGGTTCCTCCAACGCAGGTCAGGGCCGGTCGGAGGGGGAAGTTACCCTGGGAGGGTGACATTCCCGGTAGTCGGCATGGTCGGCGGCGGCCAGCTCGCCCGTATGACCCACGAGGCGGGCATCCCCCTCGGCATCAGGTTCAAGCTGCTCAGTGACACCCCCCAGGACTCAGCGGCCCAGGTGGTCAGCGATGTCGTCATCGGCGACTACCGCGACCTGGACGTTCTTCGTGCTTTCGCACAAGGCTGTGATGTGGTCACTTTCGACCACGAGCATGTCCCGGCGGAGCATCTGCGCGCCCTGGAAGCGGATGGTGTGGTCATCCGCCCCGGAGTCGAGGCGCTGCTGCACGCCCAGGACAAGGGTGTGATGCGCAAGCGGCTGAGCGAGGCCGGTGTGCCGTGCCCGCGCCACCGCATCGTGGCCGACCCCGAGGACGTCGCGCGGTTCGCGGCGGAAGCGGGGGAGGGCGACGGATTTCCGGTCGTCCTCAAGACGGTGCGCGGCGGTTACGACGGCAAGGGCGTGTGGGTCGTCCGCGGTGTGGAGGAGGCGGCCGAGCCGTTCCGCGCGGGGGTGCCCGTCCTCGCCGAGGAGATGGTCGACTTCGCCCGTGAGCTCGCCGCCAACGTCGTACGGTCCCCGCACGGCCAGGCCGTGGCCTACCCGGTCGTGGAGTCGATCCAGGTGGACGGGGTCTGCGACACCGTGATCGCCCCGGCCCCCGGTCTCTCCGAGGAGCTGTCCGGCACGGCGCAGGAGATGGCGCTGAAGATCGCGGCGGAGCTCGGGGTGGTCGGCCATCTCGCGGTCGAGCTGTTCGAGACCCGCGACGGCCGGCTGCTGGTCAACGAGCTGGCGATGCGCCCCCACAACTCCGGTCACTGGACCCAGGACGGCGCCGTCACCTCCCAGTTCGCCAACCATGTGCGGGCCGTGCTGGACCTCCCGCTCGGCGATCCGCGGCCGCGCGCCCCGTGGACCGTGATGACCAATGTGCTCGGCGGCGACTACCCCGATATGTACGGGGCGTATCTGCACTGCATGGCGCGCGACCCGGCGCTCAAGATCCATATGTATGGCAAGGACGTGAAGCCCGGGCGCAAGGTCGGCCACGTCAACACCTATGGCGACGACCTGGCCGATGTGCGCGAGCGCGGCCGGCACGCTGCCGACTACCTCCGAGGGACCATCACCGAATGAGCGCTCCTGTGATCGGCATCGTCATGGGCTCCGACTCCGACTGGCCCGTCATGGAAGAAGCGGCCAAGGCCCTCGACGAGTTCGAGGTCCCGTACGAGGTGGATGTCGTCTCGGCCCACCGCATGCCGCGCGAGATGGTCGCCTACGGGGAGAACGCGGCGTCCCGCGGCCTCAAGGCCATCATCGCGGGCGCGGGCGGTGCCGCGCACCTCCCGGGCATGCTCGCGTCCGTCACCCCGCTGCCGGTGATCGGGGTGCCCGTACCGCTGAAGTACCTCGACGGCATGGACTCCCTGCTGTCGATCGTCCAGATGCCCGCGGGCGTCCCGGTGGCCACCGTCTCCATCGGCGGCGCCCGCAACGCGGGCCTGCTCGCCGCCCGGATCCTGGCCGCACACGACCCCGGACTCCAGGCGCGGATGTGCGAGTTCCAGGACGAACTCAACGCCCAGGCCACGGAAAAGGGCAAGCGCCTGCGGGCGAAGGTGGACGGGGCGGATGCGTTCGGCTTCGGTCGCTGAGCCACACTCAAGCCCCTCTGGTGTTTGGGTCGCTCCTCAAGCCCCTCCGGCGATTGAGGAGCGGGGTCCGGGGCGGAGCCCAGGCGGGGGGCCGGGGGCGGAGCTCCCGAAAACGGGGGGCTGGGGCGGAGCCCCCAGTTGCGGGAAGGGGCGGGGTGGGGCATAGCCCGCCGCAGGCGCCCCCACCGCACGCGCGCCCCCCAACACGTGACTTCGACCCACCCGCATACGAAAATGCCAGGATGACCGATCACCTCGTGCAAGCCCACGACCTGCTGGCCGCCCACCCCGTCGTAGACGGCCACAACGACTTCCCCTGGGCCCTGCGCGAGCAGGTCCGCTACGACCTCGACCAGCGCGACATGGCCGCCGACCTCACCCCGCACACCCACACCGACATCCCCCGCCTCCGCGCGGGCGGCGTGGGCGCCCAATTCTGGTCGGTGTACGTGCGCTCGGACTTCAGCGGCGACACCGCGGTCAGCGCCACCCTCGAACAGATCGATGTCGTCCGCCGTTTCACCGAGCGCTACGCGACCGACCTGCGCCCGGCCTTCACCGCCGACGACATGGAGGCGGCGCGGGCCGAGGGCCGGATCGCCTCCCTCATGGGCGCCGAGGGCGGCCACAGCATCAACTGCTCCCTGGCCACCCTGCGCACCCTGTACGACCTGGGCGTGCGGTATATGACGCTGACCCACAACGACAACGTCCCCTGGGCCGACTCGGCGACCGACGAGCCGAAGGCGCACGGCCTCACCCGCTTCGGCGAGGAGGTGGTGCGCGAGATGAACCGCCTGGGCATGCTCGTCGACCTCTCCCATGTCTCGGCCGACACCATGCGGGACGCGCTCCGGGTGACCGAGGCGCCCGTGGTCTTCTCGCACTCCTCCGCGCGCGCCGTCTGCGACCATCCGCGCAACATCCCCGACGATGTGCTGGCGCTGCTGCCCGCCAACGGGGGCGTGGCGATGGCCACCTTCGTCCCCAAGTTCGTTCTCCCCGAGGCGGTCGCCTGGACCAAGGCAGCGGACGAGAACATGCGCGCCCACGGAATGCATCCGCTGGAGATGACGCCCGCCGGGATGAAGGTCCAGCGCGCCTTCGAGGAGGCCAACCCGCGTCCCCTGGCGACCGTGTCGACCGTCGCCGACCATCTCGACCATATGCGCGAGGTGGCGGGCATCGACCACATCGGCATCGGCGGCGACTTCGACGGCACCGCCTTCACCCCCGAGGGCCTCACCGATGTCGCGGGCTATCCGAACCTGATCGCCGAGCTTCTCGACCGCCGCTGGTCACCGGCCGACCTCGCCAAGCTGACCTGGCAGAACGCGGTCCGTACGCTGCGCGGCGCCGAGGATGCGGCACGCGCCGCGCAGAGCACCCGCGGCCCGTCCCTCGCGACCATCGACCACCTGGACGGCGCAGCCACCGCATAACACCCCACCGGCCCGGCGCACCGAGCCGACCGACGCACCAACACACCTGACACACCAACAGCCCCTTTAGCGGCTCTTGGTGCCTTTGCGATGCCTTGATGCATCGTTCACGCAATTCTCCCCAGGCGGTCCCCTCCACCAGCCACGCCTGGTCGGTGCAGCACGAGGCGTGGAACAACGGCGCCATGGACAAGTGGCTGCCCGCGCACCGTAAGGCCGACGGCGAGAACGGCCCGTACGTCGGGGGAGGGCGAACGGCTACGCCAGCGGGCGCCCCAACGCGCGGTAGGTCCAGCCGGCCTCGCGCCAGTGGTCGGGGTCCAGGGCGTTGCGACCGTCCAGGATGCGGCGCTCGGCGACGACGCCGCCGAGGGCCGCCGGGTCCAGCTCGCGGAACTCGCGCCACTCGGTGAGATGCAGCACCGCATGGGCGCCCTGCGCCGCCTCGGCCGCCGTCGCCGCGTAGGCGAGGGTCGGGAAGAGGGCCCGGGCGTTCTCCATGCCCTTGGGGTCGAAGACGGTGACCTGGGCGCCCTGGAGCTGTATCTGACCGGCCACGTTGAGTGCGGGGGAGTCCCGGACGTCGTCGGAGTCCGGCTTGAAGGTCGCGCCCAGCACGGCGACCCGCTTGCCCAGGAAGCTGCCGCCGACGGCCTCGCGGGCCAGCTCGACCATATGGCCGCGGCGCCGCATATTGATCGAGTCGACCTCGCGGAGGAAGGTCAGCGCCTGGTCGGCGCCGAGCTCACCGGCGCGCGCCATGAAGGCCCGGATGTCCTTGGGCAGACAGCCGCCGCCGAAGCCGATCCCGGCCCGCAGGAACTTACTTCCGATGCGTTCGTCGTAGCCGATGGCCTCGGCCAGCTTGACCACATCGCCGCCCGCCGCCTCGCAGACCTCGGCCATGGCGTTGATGAAGGAGATCTTGGTCGCCAGGAAGGAGTTGGCGGCGACCTTCACCAGCTCGGCGGTGGGGAAGTCGGTCACCACGAAGGGCGAGCCCTCGGCGATGGGCGTCTCGTACACCTCGCGGAGCAGCTTCTCGGCCCGGTCGCCGGCGACGCCGACCACGATCCGGTCCGGGTGCAGGGTGTCCTGGACGGCGAACCCCTCGCGCAGGAACTCGGGGTTCCAGGCGAGCTCCGCGTCCGCCCCCACCGGGGCCAGCTCGGCCAGCCGGGCCGCGAGCAGGTCGGCGCTGCCGACCGGCACCGTGGACTTGCCCACGACCAGCGCGGGGCGGCGCAGATGCGGGGCGAGCGAGTCCACCGCGGCGTTCACGTAACTCATGTCACAGGCGTACTCGCCGTGCTTCTGCGGGGTGTTCACACAGATGAAGTGGATGTCGCCGAACTCCCCGGCCTCCTCGTAGGAGGTGGTGAAGCGCAGCCGCCCGGTGGCGCCCTCGAACCCCGCGACGTGGCGCCGCAGCAGGTCCTCGAGGCCGGGCTCGTACATCGGCACCCGGCCCTCGGTGAGCATCGCGATCTTCTCGGGCACGATGTCGAGGCCGAGCACCTCGAAGCCCAGTTCCGCCATGGCCGCTGCGTGGGTGGCGCCGAGGTAGCCGGTGCCGATCACAGTGATCTTGAGGGCCATGCAGTGCTCCAGAACGGTCGATCGCAGATGCGGTGCCTGAGCATAGTCGGGACCCCGGGACGGGCTCAGCCGACTCTGTCAGGTAACTCACGTATACCTACCGGGGCGTCGCCCCTAGAATTCAGTTACTTAACGGTAGTTAGCACTCTTGGGGAGTGAGAGGCTTGGCGTCCTCGGTGAACGACTTCGACCTGTACCGGCCGTCCGAGGAGCATGACATGCTCCGGGACGCCGTCCGATCTCTCGCCGAGGCGAAGATAGCCCCCTTCGCCGCAGAGGTCGACGAGGGGGCCCGGTTCCCCCAGGAGGCGCTCGACGCCCTGGTCGCGAACGATCTGCACGCGGTGCACGTCCCCGAGTCCTACGGCGGCTCCGGCGCGGACGCGCTGGCCACCGTGATCGTCATCGAGGAGGTCGCCCGGGTCTGCGCCTCCTCGTCCCTGATCCCCGCGGTCAACAAGCTGGGCTCGCTGCCGGTCATCCTCTCCGCCTCCGAGGAGCTGAAGAAGAGGTACCTGGCCCCGCTCGCCAAGGGCGACGCGATGTTCTCGTACTGCCTCTCCGAGCCGGACGCGGGCTCGGACGCGGCGGGGATGAAGACCAAGGCGGTGCGCGACGGCGACTTCTACGTCCTCAACGGCGTCAAGCGCTGGATCACCAACGCCGGGGTCTCCGAGTACTACACGGTGATGGCCGTCACCGACCCCGAGAAGCGCTCCAAGGGCATCTCCGCCTTCGTCGTCGAGAAGTCCGACCCGGGCGTCTCCTTCGGCGCCCCGGAGAAGAAGCTCGGCATCAAGGGCTCCCCGACCCGGGAGGTCTATCTCGACAACGTCCGCATCCCCGCGGACCGGATGATCGGCGAAGAGGGCACCGGCTTCGCCACCGCCATGAAGACTCTGGACCACACCCGGATCACCATCGCCGCGCAGGCCCTCGGCATCGCCCAGGGCGCCCTGGACTACGCCAAGGGGTATGTCCAGGAGCGCAAGCAGTTCGGCAAGCCGATCGGCGACTTCCAGGGCGTCCAGTTCATGCTCGCCGACATGGCCATGAAGCTGGAGGCCGCCCGGCAGCTCACCTACGCGGCGGCGGCCAAGTCCGAGCGGGTCTCCGCCGGAGGCGGCAAGGAGGACCTGACGTTCTTCGGCGCCGCGGCCAAGTGCTACGCCTCGGATGCCGCGATGGAGATCACCACGGACGCCGTCCAGCTCCTCGGCGGCTACGGCTACACCCGTGACTACCCGCTCGAGCGGATGATGCGCGACGCCAAGATCACGCAGATCTACGAGGGCACCAACCAGGTCCAGCGCATCGTGATGGCGCGCAACCTGCCGTAACCCTTCGCGACCACCCTTCACAACAGAAAAGACCGCTGCCGGGTCCGGCAGCGGTCTTTTTGTGTCGTCCCGATCAGTTGCTGGAGACCGTGACCGTCTCGTCGTTCTTCAGCTCGCCCATCAGCTGCTTGACCTTGGCCATGTCCCACTGCACCGCGCTGCCCTTGGAAGTGGCCAGGCCGGGGTTGGAGATCGGCATGTTCATCTGCTTGCCGTCACCGCCGGAGACGCTCTTCATCGCGAAGAACATGTCCTTCACGTCCCACAGGCTCATGTCCTTGTCGACGACCAGGTTGTCCAGGCCGGCGCCCATCGTCGGGTAGAGCTTGAAGGGGTTCATGACCGTGCCGGGCGAGGCCGCCTTGTTCGCCAGCGCGGAGAGGAACTTCTGCTGGTTCTTGGTGCGGTCCAGGTCGCCGCCCGCGAGGCCGTAGCGCTGCCGGACGAAGGCGAGCGCCTGCTGGCCGTTCAGCGTCTGCTTGCCCTTCTTCAGGTCATTGCCGGACTTCTTGTCCTTCATGTCCTGCGGGATGTCGATGTCGACGCCGCCGACCCCGTCCACGAGACTGGCGAAGCCGTCGAAGCCGATCTCCGCGTAGTGGTCGATCTTCAGGCCGGTGTTGTACTCGATCGTGCGGACGAGCAGCGAGGGGCCCTCGGAGGAGAACGACGCGTTGAGCTTGTTCTGGCCCGCCGGGATCCGCCTGCCGCTCTCCGAGCCGGTGAAGGCCGGGATGGTGACCCAGGAGTCACGCGGGAGGCTGACCATGGTGTTGCCGTTCTCACCGACGTGGAGAAGGATCATGGAGTCGGTGCGGCGGCCCTCGGCCGACCCGGTGTGCAGCTTCTTCTTGTCCTCGTCGGACATGCCCTCGCGGCTGTCCGAACCCACGATCAGGTAGTTGGTGCCCTTGCCGCCGCCCGGCCGGTCCTCGACCTTGCTCAGGTCGACCTCGTTGCGGAGCTTGGAGTCGGCCCAGATGTAGGTGCCGATGCCGATGGCGAGCAGCAAAACGACCAGGGTGACCAGGCCGATGGTTATCCGGCGCTTCCAGTTCTTCGGCCTCACCGGACGCGGGCCGGGGCCGCCGGGGCCGTAGGGGTCGCCGCCGCCGGGCCCGCCGTTGCCGCGCCCGTAGACCTGCCCGGTGTTGTAGCCGCCGTCGTCATCGTCATAGCCCTGGGACGCCTGCTGCCGCGGAATGGTGCCGTGCGGCGAGAGGTCGGGCGGCAGTGGCGGCTCGTTGTACGGACCACCCGCACCGGGTGCCGCACGTCTCACTTGTGGCATGGCGCGCGCCCCCTCCGGGTCGGGGCTGCCGCTACCACGTCCGTACCGGCCGCTGCGGTCGCCGGTCGATCCCTGGGGCCATTCGCTCATGCAAGGCAGTCTGCCTGGTCGGGTGGGTCGCCTTACAGGGCGGGTGCCGGATCGGGGCACGGCTGTTGCAGACCTGATAAGAATCTGGTCCGCATAAGGTGGACGGCATGACCAATCAGGCCCACGGTGCGGAACCGGAGCTTCCGGGAAAGCCCACCTCCGCCTCCCGTACCACACTGTCACACATCATGACGGGCAGTGACACCAATCTGCTCGGGACCGTCCACGGCGGCGTGATCATGAAACTGGTGGACGACGCGGCCGGAGCGGTCGCCGGACGCCACTCCGAGGGGCCCGCGGTCACCGCGTCGATGGACGAGATGGTCTTCCTCGAACCGGTCAGAGTCGGCGACCTCGTGCATGTGAAGGCCCAGGTCAACTGGACCGGCCGGTCCTCCATGGAGATCGGGGTGCGGGTGCTGGCCGAGCGGTGGAACGAGTCCACGCCCGCCACCCAGGTCGGCAGCGCCTATCTGGTCTTCGCCGCCGTCGACGCCGACGGCAAGCCCCGGCCGGTGCCCGCGGTCATCCCGGAGACCGAGCGGGACAAGCGGCGCTACCAGGAGGCCGAGATCCGCCGGACCCACCGGCTGGCCCGCCGTCGCGCGATCAAGGAACTCCGCGCCCGGCGCGTCGCCCCGCGCGCCGACGACGACGCCGAGGACGCCGGCCGGCGGTGACCCCGGTCAAAGGGAGCGAGTGGCGCCCTGGGGGCAGACGACCTCGTCGCCGGTGATGGCCCCGAACCCGGCAGTGTCGGTCCGCGGCTTCTCGACCCGGACCCGCCGCACACCCGCGTAGTCCGCGCCGATGGTGATCTGCATCACCGCGCCCTGCCCGACCACCGGCTTCAGCCGGGCCCCGGGCAGCGCGGCCGCCAGCGAGCGCACCGAGCGGTCCCAGACCGGGTCGTACGCGATCACCGTGCGCCGGACGTCGGGGGTCGCGGCGTCGGCGGGGGAGCCGGTGGTGGCGAAGCCGGTGGCGTGCAGCGCGCGGTCCGCGCGGCGGGCGAGCCCCGCCGTATTGGTGCCGTTGAGCACATGGACCCGGACCCGGCCCGGGTCCACGTCGACCGGGGTGGCGCCGGGACGCTTCGGGCGGTGGGCGACCAGCGGCCGGTCCTCGCGGAGGGTGGCGAAGAGCCGCTCGGCCTTGGGCTGGTCCCAGCGGAGCGTGGAGCCGGACCCCTTCACCGGGACGCCGGGCAGGATCACCGGGACCGAGGCGAACTCCGAGGACGCGGGGGTGACGCCGCTCATCGCCCGCCCCAGGGCGACCATGTCCGCCGCCCCGAAGCCGTGGTCGGCGCGGACCGAGCCCAGCAGGGCCCCGGCGACCCGGTTGAACCGCACCGGGTTGAGCAGGATGCCCCCGGCCGTGGTCTGGTGGACCACGGCGGCCAGGAAGCGCTGCTGGCGCTGGATCCGGCCCAGGTCGGAGGTGCCGTCGACATGCCGGGAGCGGACGTACTGCAGCGCCTGGCCGCCGTTCAGGACATGGGTGCCCGCCGCCAGGTCAAGCCCGGTGTGGTCGTCCTTGAGCGGCCGCGCGGTGCAGATCTTGACCCCGCCGAGCACATCGACCGTCTTCATGAAGCTGGTGAAGTCCACCTCGAGGTAGTGGTCGATGTGGATGCCGGTCAGATGCTCCACGGTGCGCACGGTCAGGCTCGGCCCGCCCTCGGCGTACGCGGCGTTCAGCTTCCGCGGATGGTGCGGATGGCGCTTGCCGGTGGCGTCGGTGTACGCGGGGATCTGGGCGTACGAGTCGCGGGGCAGGCTGACCGCGCTGACCCGGCGGTGGTCGGCCGACAGATGCATCAGCATGATCGTGTCGGTGCAGCGGCAGGGGGCTCCGCCCAGCCGGTACAGCGCCTTCTCCCGAGGCGTGATCTTCTCCCGTCCGTCCGTGCCGACCACGAGGAAGTTGACGCCCCCGCCGGTGTTCTTCGGCCGGTTGTCCAGGCCGCCGAAGGCATCCACCCGGTGGATCCCGGATTCGAGCTCGCTGACCAGCAGATGCCCGATGCCGCTGACCGCCAGCACCAGAGCGGCGCCGCCTGTGGCGAGCCGCAGCCCCCAGCGGGGGCGGCGGGAGCGGGGGCGCGGCGGGCGCGGCGATCGGGCCGGTGCACTCACTCCGGGGACCTCCGTGAACGGGTGGGCTGGGCGGAACCGCCTCACCGTAGGCCCATACGACGATCGCTTTGACGGCCCCACGCCGCCCGTGTGGCGCGCTGCCACCCGGGCGGCGCGTTCCGGTGTCCACCATTCGCGGTAACGTGTGCGCGATATCGCAGTCTTTTTGGGGCCCCACCCCCAGTCTCCTGGGGCCCGGCCCCCGAACCCCGAGGTGCCATGCCCCCGCATCAGCTCCCGGCCGTCTCCGTGATCATGCCGGTGCTCAATGAGGAACGCCATCTGCGCAATGCCGTGCGGCACATCCTGGAGCAGGAGTACGACGGCGAGATAGAGGTGGTGATCGCGCTCGGCCCGTCCGCGGACCGTACCGATGAGATCGCCGCCGAACTGGTGGCGGAGGACCCCCGGGTGCATACGGTCCCCAACCCCACGGGCCGCACCCCCGCCGCCCTGAACGCGGCGATCAAGGCATCCCGCCATCCGGTGGTGGTGCGGGTCGACGGCCACGGCATGCTCTCGCCGAACTACATCGCGACCGCCGTCCGGCTCCTGGAGGAGACCGGCGCGCAGAACGTCGGCGGGATCATGCACGCCGAGGGCGAGAACGACTGGGAGAAGGCCGTCGCCGCCGCCATGACCTCCAAGATCGGCGTGGGTAACGCGGCCTTCCACACCGGCGGCGACGCGGCCCCCGCCGAGACCGTCTATCTGGGCGTCTTCCGGCGCGAGGCGCTGGAACAGCAGGGCGGCTACAACGAGGAGTTCATCCGCGCCCAGGACTGGGAGCTGAACTTCCGGATCCGCGAGGCCGGCGGGCTGGTCTGGTTCTCGCCCGAGCTGAAGGTCTCCTACCGGCCGCGGCCGAGCGTGCGGGCCCTGGCCAAGCAGTACAAGGACTACGGGCGCTGGCGCCATGTCGTCGCCCGCTTCCACCAGGGCTCGATCAATCTGCGCTATCTCGCTCCGCCGACCGCCGTCGTCGCCATCGCGGCGGGCATCGTGGTGGGCGCCGCCGTCACCCCGTGGGCCTTCGTGATCCCCGGCGGTTATCTGGCCGCGATCGTCGCGGGCTCGATCCCGGCGGGCAAGGGGCTTCCGGTGGCCGCCCGGCTGCGGGTCCCGGTGGCGCTCGCGACCATGCACATGTCCTGGGGCTGGGGCTTTCTGACCAGCCCGCGGGCGCTCGCCAAGCGGGTCATCGCCAGCCGCCGCCCGGCGGTCATGGCCCCGTAGCCCTACGCGAAGGGGCCGGACCCGCCGCGGGTCCGGCCCCTTTGTCGTGCCGTCACGGGGGGCGTCTTCGTCGTGCCGTCACGGAGGCGTCAGAAGCTGTAGCCCGGGTTGACCTTCATACAGCCCTTCTCCTCGCCGTTGAGCGCGTCCGCGCTCTCGGGCGTCTTGCCGTCGTCGTCCGCCGCCGGCTTCGGATAGGCGGTGCCCTCGCGCCAGTCGTTGCCGACCACCACGGTGATGTCCTGGACCGACGTGGACGACTTCGCCGCGGCCTTCGGCAGCTTCAGCGCCTTGGCCACGGCCAGGCCGTCGCCCTGCCGGTCCTCGCCCGGGTAGAGGACGGTGGTGTCGGCCTGCGAGATGAGTTCCGTGTTCGCGGTGGCCTTGGCGTAGCCCAGCCGCACCAGCTCGGAGGTGATGACCGAGGCCCGGCCGGAGACCGGCCCCAGGACGGTGCTGGCGGTTCCGTTCTGCACCACCACCGGGATCTGCTCCTTGGGCGCGGTGGGCGCCGGGGTGGCGTCGGGCTTCTTCTTGTCCTTGCCGTCCAGCGCGATGTCGTTGCGCAGCAGCGAGAAGGTCTGCTCGGCGTCGCCCGGCTTGGGCAGCACATACTCCCCGCCGCCGCCGTACTCCCAGGGCATGGTGCTCATGGTGGTGCGCTTGGTCGGCACCCGCTTGAGGTCATTGCCCAGGTCGTACAGGTTCTTGACGGTGCCCAGGCCATGGTCGACGGTCAGCGCCTCGGTGGCGGCCTCCGCGAGGTCCATCAGCTTGCCCGGGTCGCTGAGCTTGGTGCCCGACTTCAGCTGGCGGATCATCGAGGTCATATACATGTGCTGGGCCTTGGCCCGGCCGATGTCGGTGTTGTCCTCGAAGCCGTAGCGGGTGCGCAGCCACTGGAGGGCCTGGACGCCCTTGACGTTGTGGGTGCCCTTGGTCAGCTTCAGCCCGGAGCCATGGCCCTTGCTGTCATGGGAGTAGACGTTGTTGTTCACGCATACCGGGACACCGCCGATGGCGTCCGCCATGGAGACCACCCCGGAGAAGTCGATCATCATGAAGTGATCGATGTAGAGGCCGGTGAGCTCCTTCCAGGTGGCGACCGTGCAGCCCGGACCGCCGTGCTGGAGCGACTCGTTGATGGCCCCCTCGGTCTTCCGATACACCGTTCCGTCGTGTGGATCGGTGCACTGGGGGATGGTCACCCGGGTGTCGCGCGGGATGCTGACCACCGACATATTGCTGCGGTCGGCCGAGACATGGACCAGCATCTGCACATCGCCCAGCGGCTTGCGGTCCGCGTCCTGCTTGGCCCCGCCGAGCTTGACGTTCTCCGCGGTGTTCCGGCTGTCGGAGCCTATGAGCAGGATGTTGAGGGGGGTCTGGCCGGCGGCGTTCGGCTCGGGTTTGCCGATCTTGCTGTCGCCGAGGTCCAGAGCCTCCTTCTTCAGATTGCCGTTCAGGTGTTCGTAGTAGAAGTATCCGGCGCCGGCCGCGCCGAGTACCAGCACGGCCAGCGTCAGGGCGGTCCAGCGCAGGATCCGCACCCCGCGACTCCGCTGCGGCCGCTCCTTGCCGCGCCGCCCGTTGCCGCTCGGCCGCCCCTTACCGCTCGAGCGGCGCCCCGCGTCCGATGACGCGGGGCGCTTCCCTTCCTGCGGGCTGCCGTCCTCACCGGGCTCGCGGGGCTCGGGGACGGCGGCTCTGCGCCCTCTTTCCCCCCGCACACTGCTCTGCCCCATCGGGCCCTCCCCGCACTCTCTAGGTCGTCCGGCCCGAAGGACCCCGATGGAAGCGATGGGTCCGCCGGCCGGCGACGATCACTTGGCGCAGACGTTCTTGTCGTCGGCCTCGACCCTCTGAATGTCCTTCGGCGCCTTCGTCGGAGCGGAGATCGGTGTGCCGGCGCCCTTGAAGTCCGCGCCCAGCGTCAGGCTCATCTCCGCCTTCGGTTCGGCGTCCTTGGTGCCTTCCTTCATGGCGGAGGCGGGCAGCCCCATGCTGTCGGCCAGCCGACGCGCCTGGTCGGCCTGGTTGGGAGCGTACTCCAGCGTCGTCTTCTTCAGCTCTGACGGAGCGTTTCCGCCGTTGCTGGTGAGGAGCATCCCCTCGGTGTTCTGCATCCAGTCGACGGTCTCCTGGGCGGCGCCGAACTGCCCGCTGCCGTTGAGCACCTTGACCCGGACCTCGGCGGGATCGGACTTCGGCCCCTTCAGCCGCGCCGCCTGCTCGTCCTTGGCCGCCTTCTCCTTCTTCTTGACCTCGGTCAGGGAGACGTCCTGGCGGACCATGGAGAACAGCGGCTCGGCCTTGGTCTTGTCGAGCAGCACGGTCGCACCGTCGGTGTTGTCGACGACCGGGATGGTCGCGAAGGTGACGTTCTTGAGGTCGACCTTGCTCAGGTTCTTCCCCAGTGAGGCCAGCTTGGAGACGGTGCCGATCCCGGTGTCCACGGTGAGCGCCTTGGTGGCGGTCTGGGCCAGGTCCCACATCTTGCCCGGGCTGGTGAGTGTCCCGCTGTCCTTCATCTTGCGCATCAGCGAGCTCAGGAACTGCTGCTGGAGCTTGATGCGGTCCAGGTCGCCGCCGAAGCCGACGGCGTGCCGGGTCCGGACGAACGCCAGGGCCTGCTCGCCCTTGACCGTGTGCCGCCCCTTCTTCAGGTTCAGGTGCGACTTGGGGTCGTTGATGTCCTTGCCGAGGCAGATGTCCACCCCGCCGACCGCCGTGGACATCTCCTTGACCGCGTTGAAGTCGGCCATCATGAAGTGGCTGATGTTCAGGCCGGTGATCTTCTCCACCGTCTGCCAGGTGCAGTAGGGGTTGCGGCCCTCCTGGCCCAGGCTGGTGTTGAACCGCACCTCCTCCTCGCCCGGGATGGTCTTCTCCTGGCCGTCTTCCTTCACGGTGCAGTCCGGGACGTCGGTGATCATGTCGCGCGGGAAGCTCAGCACCGTCGCGTTCGAGCGGTCCGCGGAGACGTGGAAGAGCAGCGTGGTGTCGGCGTGACCGACGCTCCCCGCGTCGCCGTACCCCTCATTGCCCTTGCCGTCGCGCCGGTCGGTGCCGATCAGCAGGATGTTCATCGGGCCGTCGGAGACCGCGGCGTTGTTCTCGCCGACGTCGATCTTGCTGATGTTGTTGTTGAGGTGCTGATAGACGAAGTACGCCGCGGCCGAACCGCCCACCAGCAGGAAGGCCAGGGTGCCACTGCCCCAGTACAGCGCCTTCTTCGTCTTCGACTTCTTCGGCTTCGGCTTGCGACGGCTGACCGGGCCGGTCTCCTTCTCCGGCTCCCGTTTGGCCGCGCGGCGGCGCCCCCTCGGCTCGGAGTCGGTGGCGCCGTCACCGCTCGACGATCTGGTGACCCGTCGCAGCTCGGTGGTGTCCTCCGATGTCTCGGCGGGGTTCAGCCGCAGCTCGTAATTGCCCGTATTCGGGTCGAATACCCACTGATCGGCTGGGTCGAAGTCACCCGCCCCGCCAGGGCCTTGCGCGTCCACGGTCGTCTGTGTCCTCCGTCGGTGCCACGCGGCGCCTCCCCCTCAAGGCGCTCCATCTGTCTTCGTGCAGTGCGCGGCCACCTCGTAGAGCGCACCGGATCGCTCACACTATCCGCCCGGATCAGCGTCAAGCGACGCCGGTGACAAATTCCACTTCCCTACAACTGGGCAATCTGCCCAATCCTTATCTCGTCCTTCACGATTCATGGCCCGCCCTTAACGTGCTTTTACTCGCAGATGCCTCGCGCGGCCGTCGTCCCTTGGTACGGGCTGAGGTTGCCGGCCTTCTGGTCGCCGTCCGTCGAGGCGGTGACGGTGTGGGCCACCGGCACCGGACGATCGAGCCGCAACTGCCGGAACAAGCGGTCGGCGTCGGGCTGGACGAGCTCATCCCGGTTCTTGTTGTACGTGTAGGGCTGCCGCGGAACCGTGAGGAACCGGATCTTCTCCCGCGGGATGTCCCGCACCCCGCGCACCAGCGCGTACAGATCCTTGAGCGAATCCAGCCCCGGATCCGTGGTCAGTGAGGACGTCGCCGCGTTGAGCACCGGGTACAGCTTCGCCGGATTGAGCAGCACACCATTGCTCTGCACTTTCTTCACAAGCGAGCCCATGAACTCCTGTTGTCTGCCGATACGCTCCGTGTCGCTGCCGTCGCCGATGCTGTACCGGGCACGCACATAGCCCAGCGCCTGCTCTCCGTGGAGGACCTGACGGCCCGCGGGCAGCTTCAGATGCGCGTCATCGTCGTCCACGGGCTCCTTCAGGCACATCTCCACCCCGCCGACCGCGTTCACCAGCCGCTTGAAGCCGCTGAAATCCACGATCAGATGGTGGTCGACGCGGATCCCGGTCAGCTTCTCGACGGTGCGGATCGAACAGGCCGCGCCACCGGCCTCGAACGCCGAGTTGAACTGGGCGAACCGGGCGTGGGTCCGCTTTTCGTCCGGCTGGTCACAGGCCGGGATGTCCACCATCAGATCCCGGGGATGGAGACGGCGGTGGCGCTCTTTCCGCCGGCCTGCAGATGCAGCAGGATCGTGGTGTCCGAACGCTGGGTGCCGGTGTCCTTGCCGTACTTGCCGTTGCCCTTGCCACCCCGGTTGTCGGAGCCGATCAGCAGGATGTTCTGCGCGTCCCGCACCACCGACACCGGCCGCTCGGCCTCGTACTTCCTCAGCTCGTCGGCGGTCCGGGTATCGGTGCGGATATTGCCGTCGAGGCGCTCGTAGAACCACCAACCCGCCCCGGCGACCGACAGCACCAGCATGGCCACGCCCAGCGCGAGAACACGCGGCCAGCGGCGCCTGCGTCTCGGCGCAGGCTCAGAGCTGTCGGTCGTCACGTCCGCGTCCTCCCACCCGTCTTCCGCCCGTGGGCGGAGCGGCATCGCATGCCGGGATACCGAATTAACGGAACAGACATGCGAAGCCCGTACATGGTTGTACGTATTCGTAGATCATCGCGCGGGGTGGGCGGCACGGCCCGTGGACTCGGCCCGCGGTCCGCCGGACGGGTCAGGAGTGGGGAGGGGGTGGGGTCTGGGGTCTGGAGGTGGGGCGGTTACGGGGGCTCGGGGTGATCTCGGGCAGTCTCGGGGTGGGGTGATCGGTCCCAGGTGGAGGGCGCTGTGGCTGTGGCCGTGGCCTCAGAGCGTGGTCGCGGTGACGCGCTCGCTCTCCTTGCGCCCGGCCAGCCCCTTCTCGTCCAGCCGGTCCAGATGGCGGCAGAGCACCACCGAACCACCGGTGGCCAGCGGTGCGTACAGCCCGTACGACAGTCCCTCCCAGCTGTCGTACGGAAGCCCCGAGAGGATCCGCGAACCGGGCCCGAGCCCCTGCGCGGCGGCGTCGGCGTGCGCCCGCTCCACCACCTCCGCACTCGTCAGCTCCACACCGCCGACGGTCAGCGCGGGCGCCTCCGGGTCCACCGGGGAGTACGGGGCGAAGCGGTCGCCCTGGCTGGGCACCTCCACGGCGTAGTCCGCGAACCCCTCCGGCAGCTGGGGGAACCGGCCGCCCAGCGGCTGCAGCGACAGCGCCACCCGCTCACCGGAGCACTCCCGTGCCTCCTTGAGGGTGTCCGGGCCGCTGACGACGAGATCGGCGGAGGCCGGGTCGCCCCCGATGTCCACGAGGACCCCGACCGAGGAACAGGCCACCAGCCACACGGCGGTCTGCCAGTGGGCGGGCAGCAGCAGTGCGCATCGGTCGCCCGGCGCGGCGGCCAGATCGTCCTGGAGCAGATTGGCGGTCTTCGCCACCCAATTGGCGAAGGTGGCCACGGAGAGTTCGACGCGTTCGCCCGTGGCATCGTCGTAGAAGGTCACGAGCGGGCGGGACGGGTCCGCGGCGAGCGCGGATCCCAGCAGGTCGGCGGGGGTGCGATCGGTGGCGTTCACGCGCGCAAGACTACGCGCCGAAGTTGCGGCGCGGACGGGGTCGGTGGGGCTCGGCTCAGCGAACGGTCCGCGACGTGGCCGCTCTTCCGAATGGACAGGTTTGTCCCCTTATGTAGACGATTTCAATCATGCGTGCATACCTGGCATCCTCGATCGGCGTCGCGTGCACCGCCGCCCTCGCCCTGCCCCTCGCCGTCTACCCCGGCCCCGCCCACGCCCGGGCCGAGCGGATCGCCGCCCCGGCTCCACGCAGTCGCTGCCACTCCTTCCCCTCGCGGCGGACGGACTCGACCGGAGCGTGACCGCACCCGGCGGCGACGCTCCGGCCCCGGCCCCGGCCGACCGGGGCGTCGCCGCGCCGCGCGTACGGCCGTTCTCGCTCGTCGGCGTCGTCTGGGACCAGCCCTCCGCCGACCTCCGCGGCCGGGTACAGGTCCGCACCCGCGCGGTGGGCGGCGCGTGGTCGCCATGGCGCGAGCTGCTGCCGTACGGAGACGAGGCCCCCGACCCCGACTCGCCCGAACTCCGCGGCGTACGGGCCCACGGCGGCACCGCGCCGCTGTGGGTCGGCGCATCGGACGGCGTCCAGGCGCGGGTGCGGCCGGAAGGGGTGGTGGCTGGGGATGGGGGCGCGGGCGGGGGCGCCGGTGCGGACGCGGGCACGAGTGCGGATGCGGCCGCGGGCGCGAGTGCGGGTGTGGACGGGGGCGCGAGTGCGGGTGTGGACGGAGGCGCCGTCGCGGACGCTGGCGCGGGTGCCCGGGCGGCGGCTCTGCCGTCCGGGCTGCGACTGGAGCTGATCGACCCCGGCGAGGCCCCGGCGCCGCCCCCGGACCGGGCCGTACTGCGCGCTCTTCCGGCGCATCCGGTGCCGACGGCGGGGAGTGCCGCGCCGGGTGCGAGGCCGTCGGCGGAGGCGCCCGGGAAGCCGTCCTGGGGACCCTCCGGGGTGTCGAGGTGGTCCGCGAGGCCGTTCCCCAGGCCGTCGAGGCCATCCACCATCAGGCCCTCCAAACCGTCCGTCAGGCCGTCCTGGCCCTCCAGGTGGTCCGCGAAGCCGTCGTCCCCCAGACCCTCCAGGTCATCCGCCAAGCCACTGCCGTACCCCTCCACCCACACCACGCCCGCCACCCCCTCCACGCCGCCGCCCGACGTACTCGCCGAGGAGGCGACCAAGGCGAACGCCGCCCGCTACAGCGCGCCGCGGCCCAGCATCGTCACCCGCGCGGGCTGGGGCGCCGACGAGAAGATCCGTGAAACGGGCCACGTCTACAGCAAGACCGTGAAGGTCGCCTTCATCCACCACACCGTGACGGGCAATAAGTACAGCTGCTCCCAGGCGCCCTCCGTTATGCGCAGTATCTACCGCTACCACGTGAAGAGCCTGGGATGGCGCGATTACGGCTACAACTTCACCATCGACAAGTGCGGAAAAATCTACGAGGGCCGCTCCGGCGGTGTGACCAAAGCCGTACGCGGAGCGCACACGCTGGGCTTCAACACCAACAGCATGGGCGTCGCTGTCCTCGGTACTTTCTCCACCAAGAAGCCCTCCGCCAAGGCCGTGAAGGCCATCGCCAAGCTCACCGCGTGGAAACTGGGTCTCTTCAAGCGAAATCCGCGTGGCACCACGCATCTGGTGTCCGGCGGCGGCAACAAGTACAAAAAGGGCGCCAACGTAAAGCTCCATGTGATCGCGGGTCACCGCGACGGCTTCGCCACCGAGTGCCCCGGCAAGGACCTCTACAAGAAGCTCGGTTCGGTACGGAAGACAGCCGCCCGCCTCCAGGGGCGCTGATCAGGCGCGGTCCGGGGATCTGCATACACTGGCCGCCGACCGGCGAGCCCCAGCAGGAAGCAGAGACGTTACGTGACCATTGCGCCAGCAACGCCATCGCCAGAGGCGATCCTCCTGGTCGGCGGCAAGGGAACCCGGTTGCGCCCGATGACGGTGCACACTCCCAAGCCGATGGTCCCGGCGGCCGGCGTTCCGTTTCTGACCCACCAACTCGCCCGCGCCCGCGCCGCCGGGGTCGAGCACATCGTGCTCGCCACCTCTTATCTGGCGGAGGTCTTCGAGCCGTACTTCGGTGACGGCTCCGCGCTCGGTCTGCACCTGGAGTACGTCACGGAGGAGGAACCCCTCGGCACCGGCGGCGCCATCCGCAACGTCGCCTCCCGGCTGCGCTCGGGCCCCGACGACCCGGTGCTGATCTTCAACGGCGATATCCTCACCGGCCTCGACATCCGCGCCCTCGTCGACAACCACCGCACGACGGGCGCCGATGTCTCCCTGCACCTCACCCGGGTCCCCGACCCCCGCGCGTACGGGCTGGTGCCCACCGACGAACAGGGCAGGGTCACCGCCTTCCTGGAGAAGCCGCAGACCCCCGAGGAGATCGTCACCGACCAGATCAACGCGGGCGCGTACGTCTTCAACCGCTCGGTCATCGACACCATCCCCGCCGACCGCCCCGTCTCCGTCGAACGCGAGACCTTCCCCGGTCTGCTGGCCGCGGGCGCGCATCTGCAGGGCATGGTCGACTCCACGTACTGGCTCGACCTCGGCACCCCCCAGGCCTTCGTCCGCGGCTCCGCGGACCTGGTGCTCGGCCGGGCCCCCTCCCCGGCCGTCCCCGGGCGCTGCGGCGACCGCCTCGTCCTGGACAGCGCCTCGGTCGCGGGCGACGCCAAGCTGACCGGCGGAACCGTCATCGGCCCACAGGCCCGGGTGGGCGCGGGCGCGCGCATCGACGGCAGCACGGTGCTGGAGGGCGCCGTCGTGGAGGAGGGCGCCCAGGTGTGCGACTCGCTGGTCGGCGCGGGGGCACGCATCGGCGCCCGTACGGTGCTGCAGGGCGCGGTGGTCGGCGACGGCGCGCTGGTCGGCCCGGACAACGAGCTGCGGGACGGCGTACGGGTGTGGTGCGGCGCGGACATCCCGGCGGGGGCGGTCCGCTTCTCGTCCGACCAGTGACGGGTGCGCCGTAGGGCGGGCTTGCCGTGGGGCGGGTTGCCGTGGGGCTGGTTGCCGTATGGACGGGGGCGCCCTTGGGTGCGCCTGCTGTTCGTGGTGGGTGCGGGTTCCGCTGTGTGCGGGTGCGTGGTGGTTGCTGGGGTGCGCCTGCTGTTCGTGGTGGGTGGCGGGTGCGGGGCCTCCGGGGCGGCGCCCTGGACCGTATATTTACGGCGCCATTGGCCGGGGGCGTTGAGTTGGTCGGGGATTGGCGCCACAAATACACGTAAGCGTCCAGGACACCACCCCTGCGACCCCGCCCCCTCCCGTCTCGTCGGCGGCTCCCCACCGGTGGCACCGGGCGCGTGTCCGTCTTGCGTTCAGCCCGGGGGCCGGGTGCTGGGCGGGGGTGGGAGCGGCCCCACCCCCTGCCGTCCTCTTGCGGCCACCCGCCAGGGGCACCGGGCGCCTGTCCGTCTTGCGTTCAGCCTGGGGGCCGGGTGCTGGGCGGGGGTGGGAGCGGCCCCGCCCCCTTCCGCCTCGTCGGCGACCGCACTCCGGTGGCACCGGGCGCCTGTCCGTCTTGCGTTCAGCCCGGGGCCGGGTGCTGGGCGGGGGTGGGAGCGGCCCCGCCCCCTTCCGCCGTCCCGCGGTCACCCGCCGGTGGCACAGGGCGCCTGCCGGTCCCGCGTTCAGCCCGGGGACCGGGCGTTGGGTGGGAGCGGCCCCCACCCCCTGCCGTCATCTCGCGGCCATCCGCCGGTGGCACCGGGCGCCTGTCCGGCTCCGGACCCCCGGGAGCGCTGGCGGGGAGTGGGAACCGCCCCGCCCCCTTCCGCCGCATCGACGACCACGACCCGGGGCATAGGCCACCTGCCTGGCAGCCCCGGGGCGGGCGGCGACCCTCGGCACGCGCGGTGGGTCGTAGGGTGGCGGGGTGTGTGTGAGACGTACCTGGAGCCCTTCAGGGCCCTGCGACCTCGCGCGTAACCTCGGCGTGCTGCAGCGAGGCCCAGGGGATCCCGCGTTTCAGGTCGGCGCGGACGGCGCCTTCTGGCGGGCAAGCCGGACACCGGTCGGGCCCGGGACCATACGGATCGCGCGCAAGGGTGAGGAGGTCGAAGGCCGGGCCTGGGGGCCGGGTGCGGAGTGGCTGCTGGACGGCCTGCCCGCCCTCCTCGGGGCGGACGACGACCCGTCCGCGTTCGTACCCCGCCATCGGCTCGTCCACGAGGCGCACCGCCGCCACCCCGGTCTCCGGCTCATCCGCACCGGGCTGGTCCTGGAATCCCTGATTCCCTCGATCCTCGAGCAGAAGGTCACCGGCGTCGAGGCGTACCGCGCCTGGCGGCTACTGCTCCAGCGCCATGGCGAGCCCGCGCCCGGTCCGGCCGAGGGGATGCGGATGCGGGTCATGCCCGATCCGCGTACCTGGGCGCTGATCCCGTCGTGGGAGTGGCACCGCGCGGGCGTGGACACCAAGCGCTCCTCGACGATCCTGCGGGCCGTCCGGGTCGCCCGACGGCTCGAGGAGGCCGCGTCCATGGACCTCGCCACCGCCTCCGCCCGGCTGCAACTGATCCCGGGCATCGGGCCCTGGACGGCGGCGGAGACCCTGCAGCGCAGCAATGGCACCCCGGACGCGATCACGGTCGGGGATCTGCATCTGCCGCAGATCGTCGGCTACGCGCTCACTGGAGAGCGGGGTGCGGACGACGAGGCGATGCTCGAACTCCTGGCCCCCTACGCGGGCCAGCGCTACCGCGCGACCCGGCTGATCCTCCTGTCCGGCCGCACCCCACCCCGCCGCGCCCCCCGCTTCGCGGTCCGAGACTTCCGGACGATGTAGCCCCCAGGCCTCGATCCGTCTGCCACGCACCGAAGGGGCACTCCCCTTGTCCATCCAGCGACCCCGGGCTGAACCCGGGACGGACAGACGTCCTGTGCCACCGGCGGGTAGCCACGGGACGGCGGAAGGGGGCTGGGTCCCGCGCACCCCCACCCAAACCCGGCCCCCGGCCTGAACGCACGACGGGCAGGAGCCTTGTGCCACCGGGGCGCGGTCGCCGACGAGGCGAAAGGGGGCGGGGTCGCTCCCACTGCCCGGTCAGCCCCCGGGCCGAACGCGGGCCGGACAGGCGCCCGGTGCCACTGGCGGGTGGCCGCAAGAGGACGGCAGGAGGTGGGGCCGCTCCCACCCCCGCCCAGCACCCGGCCCCCGGGCCGAACGCGGGCCGGACAGGCGCCCGGTGCCCCTGGCCGGTGCCCGCATGAGGACGGCAGGAGGTGGGCCGCACCCACCCAACACCCAGCCCCCGGCGTGGGACGGGCAGGCGCCCTGTGCCAGGGGCGCGGTCGCCGACGAGGCGGAAGGGGGCGGGGCCGCTCCCACCCCCGCCCAGCACCCGGCCCCCAGGCTGAACGCAAGACGGACAGGCGCCCGGTGCCCCTGGCGGGTGGCCGCAAGAGGACGGCAGGGGGTGGGGCCGCTCCCACCCCCGCCCAGCACCCGGCCCCCAGGCTGAACGCAAGACGGACACGCGCCCGGTGCCACCGGTGGGGAGCCGCCGACGAGACGGGAGGGGGCGGGGTCGCAGGGGTGGTGTCCTGGACGCTTACGTGTATTTGTGGCGCCAATCCCCGACCAACTCAACGCCCCCGGCCAACGGCGCCGTAAATATACGGTCCAGGGCGCCGCCCCGGAGGCCCCGCACCCGCCACCCACCACGAACAGCAGGCGCACCCCAGCAACCACCACGCACCCGCACACAGCGGAACCCGCACACAGCGGAACCCGCACACAGCGGAACCCGCACACAGCGGAACCCGCACACAGCGGAACCCGCACACACCCCACCGCGCCCCCAAGGGCGCCCCCGCTCCGGGCAACCCCGCGGCGCACCCCAGCAAACGCTCCCGCACCCGTGCCCCCACCCCGCACAACGCGCGCCCCCCTGCCCCCGCGCACACGACCCCACCGCACAACCGGCACGCACAACCAGCCCGCACAACCGCCACGCAAAACGAGCCCGCACAACCGCCACGCAAAACGAGCCCGCACAACCGCTCCGCTCAGCTCACCCGCGGCCTCGGCAACCCCGGACTCGCCCCCGGACTCGCCCCCGGACCCGCCCCCGGGCCCGCCCCCGGGGCCCGCCCCCCCTACCGCACCACCACGAACCCCTCGACCCCCCGCTCCGGCCGCGCCGTCGGCCGAACTGCCGCCTGGCCCACCGCGACCGTGCCCATCGGGTCCCAGTCGTCCGGCAGACCCAGTACCTCACGCACCACCGGGCGGCAGAACATCGTGGATGACACCCACGCCGACCCCAGCCCCTCACCCGCCAGCGCGACCAGCAGGTTCTGCACCCCGGCGCCCGCCGCGACCACGAACATCTCGCGCTCCGCCGTGTTCCGCCGCGGGTCGGGATAGGTGTGGGCGCCGTCCGCGACCAGGCACGGGACCACCAGGTACGGCGCCTTGCGCAGCACATCGCCGCGCCGCACCCGCTTGGCGATGCTCTCCTCCGAGAAGCCGTCCCCCCGCAGGTCGGCGATCCAGGCATCTCGCATCGCGTCCAGCAACCGCGTCCGCGACTCCTCCGACTCCAGCAGAACGAAGCGCCACGGCGTCGTATGGTGCGGCGCCGGCGCGGTGACGGCGGCGGCGACCGCGCGCCGCACCGCCGCGCCGTCCACCGGCTCGTCGGTGAACTCCCGGACCGTACGGCGCAGCGTCACGGCCTCCCGTACGGCCTCGGAGGTGCCCAGCCGGAACATGTCGTCCGCGGCACCGCGCACCAACGCCCGCGCACCTTCATCGACCCCTTGCCCGTCAGACCCGCCAAGCCCGTCAGACCCGCCAAGCCCGTCAGACCCGCCAAGCCCATCCGGTCCGGCAAGCCCATCCGGTCCGGCAAGCCCATCCGGTCCGCCAAGCCCATCAGCCCCGTCGTCCAGCCCCTCGAACGCCACCACCTGCGGAAGCCCCCGCAGCACCGCCACCGGCAACCCCCCGGCCTTGCCCTTGACCAGGTCACCCGCCGCGGCCAGCTCATCGGCGGTGGCGACGATGGTCGCGCTCAGCGCGTTTCCGTACGCGTCGACGCCGCCGCGCAGATCGTCCAGGACCCGCACCCCCGCCGCCCCGATGGCGACGTCGGTGACCCCAGTCCGCCACGGTCGACCGAAGGTGTCGGTGACGATGACGCCGACCTCCACGCCGAGCACTTCACGCAGCCCGGCCCGGATCGCCCGCGCCGAGGCGTCGGGGTCTTCAGGGAGCAACAGGACGGTCCCGGGCGGGGTGTTGGAGGCATCGACTCCGGCGGCGGCCATGACCAGGCCGTGGCGGGTCTCGACGATCCGGGTGCGGCCGCGTCGCGCCACGACCCGCACCGTCTCGGCGTCTATGGCCGCCTCACGGTCGGTCGCCTCGACGACGCGCCCCTCCGCCTTACTGACGATCTTGGAGGTGACCAACAGCACATCGCCGTGCGCGAGCCCCGGCAGACCGCCGGAGGTCGCGGCGTCGGCGATGAGCTTGGCGAGGTCGTCACCGGGCCGCACCTCGGGCATACCGGGCAGCGCCCACACCTGATACGACGGCGGCTCCTGCGCCGCGTCACCCGACACGCCACCCGCCCCGTCCCGCAACGCGCTCATCCCCGCACCTCTTCCGCCAGCATCAGCGCCTCGGCCGCCATCGCCGCCGTGGCCTTGAGGTCCGTCATCATCAGCGGGATTGCCCGGCAGCGGATCCCGGCGGCCTCGACCTCATCGACCGCGCCCGCGTCCACGGTGTCCACGAGCCAGCCGTCCAGCAGCCCGGAGCCGTAGTGCTTGGCGACGGCGGCGGCGGTGGACTCGACGCCGACGGCGGCGAGCACCTTGTCGGCCATGCCGCGCACCGGCGCGTCGCCCACGATGGGGGACAGGCCCACGACCGGGATCCCGGCATCGGCGATGGCCTCGCGCACGCCGGGCACGGCGAGGATCGTGCCGACGCTGACGACCGGGTTGGACGGCGGGAAGAGGACGACGTCGGCGTCGGCGATGGCCTCCAGGACGCCGGGCGCCGGCTTGGCCTGGTCGGCGCCGACGGGAACGACGGCGTGGGCGGGCACGGAGGCGCGCAGCCGCACCCAGTACTCCTGGAAGTGGACGGCCTTACGGCTCTCGCCGTCCGGGGCGTCCGGGTCGTCGATCAGGACGTGGGTCTCGACGCGGTCGTCCGTCATGGGCAGCAGCCGCACCCCCGGCTGCCAGCGGGCGCACAGCGCCTCGGTGACGGCGCTCAGCGGGTAGCCCGCGCCGATCATCTGCGTACGGACTATGTGCGTGGCGAAGTCGCGGTCGCCGAGGCCGAACCACTCGGGCCCCACCCCGTACGCCGCCAACTCCTCCTTGACGGTGAAGGTCTCGTCGGCCCGGCCCCACCCCTGCTCCTCGTGGATGCCACCGCCGAGGGTGTACATCACGGTGTCGAGGTCGGGACAGACCTTGAGACCGAAGAGGTGGATGTCGTCGCCGGTGTTCCCGATGACGGTGATGTCGGCGTCCGGAGCCGCCGACATCAGACCGCGAAGGAAACGGGCGCCGCCGATACCGCCTGCCAGAACCACAATGCGCATGGGAGACAGTCTGGCAGCAGCCCCGGACATCGCGGGCGTTCGGGGCGGCTCAGCGACCCGGGACGCCCAGCGTGCCGGGGGCCGCGACAGGGGCGGTGGGGGCGGACAACTCGGCGCTCTGGGTGGGGTGCAGCGGCATCTCGGTCAGCCCGGGGAAGTAGATGTGCAGGCTGACGGCCGGTTCGAGGGCGTCGTTGACGACGTCGTGCACATAACCGGGCGCGAAGACACGCTGTGCGCCGGCGCGCAGCGCATGCCGCACGCCGCGCGTTCCCACCCGTTCGGTGAGCTCGCCCTGGAGCACGGTCAGCACCCCGGAGGAGCGGCCGTGGTCATGGGCTCCACTGCCCTGTCCTGGCACCCAGCTGAGCAGCCACACCTCATAGCCGGGGCCGGTGCGCAGCCGGTGGTACCAGCGGCTGGTGGCGTCGTACTGGACGAGGGACGCCCAGCCGTCGCGGTCGGCCGCGATGGTGCGGGCCAGGCCGGCGAAGGCGGAGACGGTGGAGGGGTGCGCGGGTACGGGCGGCAGCAGATGCGGGATGGCGAGCGGGTCACCGGCGATCTGGACGTCGCTGTTCATGGCGGGGGTTCCTCGGCGGGAAGGGCGCGGAGAGGTGCGCCGTAGGGACGCGGTAGCGGTAAGGGCGCGAAGTGCGGTGCGAACGTGGTCTCAGGACGAGACGCCGTAGGCGAAGCGAGAGAAACGCGGAGAAAGCTGGAGCTCGGAGGGCATCAACAGCTCGAACAGCGACAGCGAGCCTGCACAGCGCAGCGGAACCCGTGGTCACGGGTCGGCAGGGGCGCCTGGGTCACTGACATGCGACCAAGGAGACCCGGATCGCCGCGCCGCTGTCAACTTGATCTCACGTTTCAGCTCAAGGTTCACCTCATCCGGTCGCTATGGAGGCAGAAAGGTTTGTGCGCGCGTTGTACCGGTGAGACGGCGCATCAACGCGCATCGACGCGCACCACCCCCGCACGACCCCTGCACGATCCCCGCACGACCCCTGCGCCACCCCGCCACATCTCCCGTGCGATGCAACGGGACCGGCGTCGGTGGCGTCCTCCTCAGTGAGCGTGAGAGGAGGGACTTGGGCGTCGGATGGGGAAGGTGTCGCGTTTAGGCCGATTTGAACACTTTCCGCGCAGCCTTGGTTCCGCAGAGTGAATAAGAGGCCCAATAGCAGATCTCGGCTTGACTGGCCCGGATCGGCGCACTTGTAATTTCACTCGTGTCGTTCTGCCGCTTCATCGACGGCATCAGGCACGGGGACGCAAAGACAGACGAGGGGCGCACATGACCGAGTTGTTCCAGCAACTGCTGGTCGAAGAGGCGGACGAGGAGCTCGGTTGGCAGGAGCGCGCGCTGTGCGCCCAGACCGATCCGGAATCGTTCTTCCCGGAAAAGGGCGGATCCACGCGTGAGGCGAAGAAAGTCTGCCTTGCCTGTGAGGTCCGTTCCGAGTGCCTCGAGTACGCCCTCGCCAACGATGAGCGGTTCGGCATCTGGGGTGGTCTGTCCGAGCGCGAGCGCCGCCGACTGAAGAAGGCCGCCGTCTGACACCCGCCGCGGGACCCGCCCGACTCGCCGGACCCGTCGACCCGTCGACCCGTCGGACCTGTCCGTGCGGTCGGCCCCGTCGGCTCGTGGGCCCCGTGGGCGCGTGGGCCCCGTCGGCCGCGCCGACTCGTGGCGCCCGTCGGCCCCGCCCGGCTCGAGGGCCCGTCGGCCCCGTCAGCCCTGCCGGAACCGTATGACCCGCGCTGACATATCCGCACAGTTCACGGCGGAGTGAGCCACCGCGACCGGTCCGCCCCCCGCCCGCATGGTGACGGGAGGCGGACCGGTCGCATACACAGCCGTTAGTGTGGGGCCCCGTCCGAGACGCTCCAACGCCCCCAGGGGGCGCGCGCGTCCACCGCAGTCCAGCGAACCGGGGCCCGTACCTCGATGTCCGTGCACAGCCACCAGGCGGCCCAATATCCGGCCGCCAACGCCGCGTTTGCGCCCGCTCAAGAACCGGCTCAGACACCGGCCTATCCGCGTCATGTCGTCACCGCCGTCCTGGTCGCCCACGACGGCGCCCGCTGGCTGCCCGACGCGCTGTCCGGTCTGCTCGGCCAGGAGCGCCCCGTCCAGGGCGTCATCGCGGCCGACACCGGCAGCGCCGACGACTCCGCCCGGCTGCTCACCGAGACTCTCGGCGACGAGCGGGTGCTGCATATGGCGCGCCGCAGCGGCTTCGGCACGGCCGTCGCCGAGGCGGTCCGTACGGCGCCGGTGCTCGGCCCCGAGGAGCTCACCTACCTCAAGCGCCCCAGCGGCTGGGACCCCGTCAACCGGACCTGGCGCGACGACGCGTACGACCTGCCGGAGCTGCCGCATGGCGAGCCCGTCCAGTGGCTGTGGCTGCTGCACGACGACTGCGCGCCCGAGCCCGACGCGCTGGCCGAGCTGCTGCGGGTCGTCGACGCCGAGCTCACCGCCAACCGCGAGCCCGCGATCGTCGGCCCCAAGCTGCGCGGCTGGTACGACCGCCGGCAGTTGCTCGAAGTCGGCGTCAGTATCGCCCGCAGCGGCCGCCGCTGGACCGGTCTGGAGCGGCGCGAGCAGGACCAGGGCCAGCACGACCAGGTGCGCCCCGTGCTGTCGGTGTCCAGCGCGGGCATGCTGGTGCGCCGCGATGTGTGGGAGGAGCTGGGCGGTTTCGACGCCCGGCTGCCCCTGATGCGGGACGACGTCGATCTGTGCTGGCGGGCCCAGGCGGCCGGCCACCAGGTGCTGATCGCTCCGGACGCCGTACTGCGGCACGCGGAGGCGTCGGCGCGCGAGCGGCGGCCCATCGACTGCGTGGGGCGCTCCGTGGCGAACCCCCATCGCGTGGACAAGGCCGGCGCCGTCTACACCCTGCTGGTCAACACCCGTGGCGCGCTACTGGCCTATGTGATGCTGCGGCTTCTGTTCGGCACGCTGCTGCGCACCCTGGCCTATCTCGTGGGCAAGGTGCCGGGGCAGGCCCTGGACGAAGTCGCCGGTCTCTTCGGCATCCTGCTGCGGCCGGGGCGGATCCTCGCCGCGCGCAAGCGCAGAGGCCGCCCCGCGGCGGAGCCGAGCGAGCTGCGGCCGCTGTTCCCGCCGCCCGGCGCGACCGTAAGGGCGACGGTCGAGCAGGTCGCCAGCAATATAGGCGGCCGTTCCGAGCCCGAACTGTCCTCCGGCGGGCGGCACGGCGCGGTCGAGTCCGGGCCCGGCGGCGATGACGCCGACTTCCTGGAGATCGAGCAGTTCGCCCGGCTCAAGCGGATCGCGCGCAAGCCCGGGCCGATGCTCTTCCTCGTCCTGCTGGTGGTCTCGCTGGTCGCCTGCCGGGATCTGCTCGGTGCGGGCGCGCTCGCGGGCGGCGCCCTGCTGCCCGCGCCCGCTCATGTCTCCGAGCTCTGGTCGAGCTATGTGGACGGCTGGCATCCGGTCGGCACCGGAGGAACGCAGTCCGCGCCGCCGTATCTGGCCGCCCTCGCCGCGCTGGGCACGGTCTTCCTGGGCTCCACGGGCTTCACACTGACCCTGCTGCTGGTCTGTTCGGTGCCGCTGGCCGGGTTCATCGCGTACTTCGCCTCGCGGCCGCTGGTCGAGTCCCGGCTGCTGCGCGCCTGGGGAAGCGTCGCGTACGCCTTCCTCCCGGCCGCGACCGGGGCGCTCGCGGGCGGGCGGCTCGGCACCGCCGTGCTCGCCATACTGCTGCCGCTGATGGCCCGGGCCGCGGCCGCCGCGAGCGGGTTCACCAGCAATGGGACGCGGCTGCCGAGCTGGCGGGCGGCGTGGGCGTACGCGCTGCTGCTGACGTTCACCATGGCCTTCACCCCGGTCGTCTGGCCGATGGCGCTCCTCCTGGGCGCGGGCGTGCTCGTCCTGCGCCACCGGCAGAGCGGCACCGAGCAGCTCATGGGGTACGGGCTGCGGTTCCTGACCGTGGTCGTCACCCCGCTCGTCGTGCTCGCCCCCTGGTCGCTGGACCTCCTTACCGACCCCGCCCGCTTCCTCGAGGAGGCCGGGCTGGACCGCGGCGCCGGCTCGGCGACCGCCCTGGACCTGCTCGCGCTCAGCCCCGGCGGCCCCAAGGGTGGCGGCACGCTGCTGCTGCTCGGCTTCGTGCTGGCCGCCCTCGCCGCCCTGATGCGCGGGGAGCGGCAGACGGTGGTGCGCACCGCGTGGGTCGTGGCGCTCACCGGCTTCCTCTTCGCGGCGTTCACGGGCGGCTCCGGTTGGGCCGGGCCCGCGACCCTCGTCTACGGCCTGGCGCTGCTGACCGCCGGTGTGGTCGGCGCAGAGAACGCACGCGAGCGGGTCGCGGCGCAGAGCTTCGGCTGGCGCCAGCCGGTGGCGCTGCTGATCGCGGTCGCCACCGTCGCCGCGCCGCTGTACGCCGCCGTCAGCTGGATGGTGAGCGGCGCGGACGGCCCGGTGGGGCGGCGCGACCCCTCGCAGGTTCCGGCGTTCGTGGCGGCCGAGAGCGCCACCGAGGACCAGGCCCGCACCCTGGTGCTCGGCGGCGGCAGCAGCGCCGCCCACGCCGACTACGCCCTGGTGCGCGGCTCCGGCGCCCGGCTGGGCGAGGGCGAACTCGCGGCGGCGGGCGGCGCCGACACCCGGCTCGACGGTGTCGTGGCCAATCTGATCGCGGGCTCCGGCGCCGACCAGACCCGTCAGCTCGGCGGCTACGCGGTGCGCTATGTGTACGTCCAGAAGGGCGCGCCGTCCGAGATGGAGCGGGTGCTGAACGCGACCCCGGGCCTCACCCAACTCAGCCGGGAGCACGGCGGGGTGCTGTGGCGGGTCGACCAGCGGGTCTCGCGGGTCTCCATCGTCCCGGCCGAGTCCTCGGGCCGCCCGGCGGGCGGGGCGGCGGCCAAGCCGGTGCATGTGGCGTCCGGCCCGGTCGAGGCGCACACCACGGTGCCGGACGGCACGGCCGGGCGGGTGCTGCGGATCGCCGACCGGTCCGCACCCGACTGGCAGGCCACGCTCGACGGCAAGCCGCTGAAGGCGACGACGGTCGACGGCTGGGCGCAGGGCTTCGAACTCCCGGCGACCGGCGGCCGGTTGGACCTCACCTACGACACGCCCATCACGCACACCGCGTGGGTGTGGGCGCAGGGGCTGCTCGCGGTCGTGCTGCTGGTGCTCGCGCTGCCGGGCCGCCGCCGGAACGTCGACGACGACCTGCCGGACGCGGAGGCCGCGGCCGCCGTCATCACCGCCGAGGACCTGGCGGGCGACGGACGCCGGGCGCGACGGCTGCGGGCCGCCGCGGAGGCGCAGGCCGTACAGGCCGAGGCCACCCAGGGGCGGCCGGACGCGGATCCGGCCGCCGCGGACGCGATGCCCCCGCGGCCGGACGAGATTCCGCCGCAGCCGGGCGAGCCACCGCTGCAGCCGCCCGCCGAGCCGGCCGCCATGGGTGACCCTTACGGCGACCAGGCGGTGGCGAACGATCCTTACGGCGACCAGGCGGTGGCGAACGATCCGTACGGCGACCAGACGGCCGCCGGTGACCCGTACGCGGCGGTGCCGCATCAGCAGCAGGCCGTACCGCACCAGCAGCAGTACGGGCAGCAGTGGGACGCCCAGACGTACGCCGACGCCGGATACGGCCAGTACCCGGCCGGTCAGTACCAGGGGGAGCAGTACCAAGGCGAGCAGTACCAGGGTGAGGGCTACCCGGGTCAGTACCCCGGCGGCCAGTACCCGGCCGGTGACTACCAGGGCGACTATCAGGACACCGGCTATCCGGCGGGCTACCAGGAGGGCCAGTACCAGGAGGGCCAGTACCCGGCGGACCCGTACGCGGGCGGCCAGTACGCCGACCCTTACGGCTACGACCAGCAGCAGCCCTACCCCGACGGCGGCTACCCCCCGCAGGGCGATACGACGTACGGCGGCGCCGACCCCGAGGACCGCCGCGACGGGAGCGAGCAGCAGCGATGAACCGCACCACCCTGTCCCTGATCGGCGCCGCCACGGCCCTGGCCGCCGTCACCGGCGTCGCGGCCCTCACCGGGGGCTCCTCCGATGACCCGGACTCCGCCGCGAAGGCCGCCACCCGGCTGCCCGTGCAGCGCTCGACGCTGCTGTGCCCGACGCCCTCCTCCTCGGAGGTGAGCAGCACCACCTACACCGCCTACACGCCCAAGCGGGACGGCGTGGACGCCAAGGACGGCACCGCCGAACTGCTGCCTGCACAGAACCCCGCCGATGACGTGGCGGATCCCGGCGGCGATGACGGCGGTAAGGACGACAAGAACGGTAAGGACGACAAGAAGGGCGGCCAGGCGTCCCCGGGCGGCGACAAGCCCGTACTGCCGCTGAAGGAGCCCGGTAAGCCCGTCACCACCGACGTGGACAGCGAGGGCGCCCCCGCGCTCATCGGCACCGCCGACGGCCGCTTCGCGCCCGGCTGGACCGTCCAGCAGACCACCACGATCGACGCGGGCAGCGGACGCGGCATCCTGGGCACCGCGTGCACGGCGCCCGACACGGACTTCTGGTTTCCCGGCGTCAGCACCGACCGGAACCGCCAGGACTTCGTCCATCTGACGAACCCGGACGACGCCGCCGCCGAGGTGGATCTGAAGCTCTACGGACCGAGCGGCCGGCTGAAGCCCTCGACCGACGAGTCGATCACGGTCCCGCCGCGCTCCACCGTGCCGGTCCTGCTCTCGACCCTCACCGACCAGCGGGCGGCCAGTGCCTCGCTCCGCGTGACGGCCCGCACCGGCCGGCTCGGCGCCGCCGTACAGGCCGTGGACCAGAAGGCCGGTAGCGACTGGCTTCCGGCCTCCGCGGTGCCCTCGACGAGCGTGGCGATCCCCGGCATCCCCAAGGACGCCACCTCGGCACGCCTGGTCGTCTTCGCGCCCGGGGCCGATGACGCGGACCTCAAGGTGCGGCTGGCCGGGCCGAACAACTCGATTACCCCCGCCGGCCATGAGTCACTGCACGTCAAGAGCGGGATGACGACCGCGATCGACCTCGGCGACGTGACCAAGGGCGAGCCCGGCTCGCTGCTGCTCACCCCCGAGGGCGGCGACGGTCCGGCCACGCCGGTGGTGGCCGGGCTCCAGGTGACCCGGGGCAAGGGGAGCGACCAGGAGACGGCGTTCATCCCCGCGACCGGCGCGATCGAGCGCAGCGCCACCGCGGCCGACAACCGCACCAAGGGCTCGACGCTCTCCCTGGTGGCGCCGGGAGCGACCGCCAAGGTGCGGATCACCGCCTCCGCGGGCGCCGGCGGCGGCAGCCCGGTCAGCAAGACCTACGAGGTCAAGGGCGGCACCACCCAGGCCCTGGAGCCGCCGCGCCCGGCCTCGGGCAAGGGCCCGTACGCGGTGACGGTCGAGCGGCTCTCCGGCGGCCCCGTGCACGCCTCACGGATGCTGGCGCTGCCGCAGGGCGGGGTGCCGATGTTCACGATCCAGTCGCTGCCGGACGACCGGGGCATGGTCGCGGTGCCCGAGGCGGGCCAGGACCTGTCCCTGCTCAACGACGACTAGAGCCGCACCTGGGGACGGCTAGGGCCGCGCCCGGGGACGGCTAGGGCCTCTCCTGGGGCCTGGGGCCTGGGCCTGGGGCCTGTGGTCCTGGGGCCTGGGGTCCTGCGGCCCGCGCGGGGCCTGCCACGGGGGTTCGCGGCCCGCCCCCGGGCAGCCCGCGCCGCGGGGCGCGTCGTGCCTCGAGAGGGGCCGCTGTCCGCTACTCCTGTCCGTACCGCGGGTCCACGGACTCCGGGGCCAGCCCCAACAGCTCCGCCACCTGCTCGACCACGACCTCGTGCACCAGCAGCGCCCGCTCGTCCCGGTTCTTCGCCCGGATCTCGACCGGGCGGCGGTAGATCACGATCCGGTCCGGCGTGTCCCCGCGGGCCGCGATGAAGCGCCCGAGCGGCACGGACTCGCCGTCCCAGCCGTCCGGTCCGCCGTGCCCGTCCGGGCCCCCGCCCGACCCCGGGCCGCCCAGTCCCGACGTGGGTACCTCCAGTACCGTGAAGTCCACTCCGGAGAGCTGTGGCCAGCGTCTCTCCAGCCGCTCGGCCGAGTCCTGTACCAGATCGACGAAGGACTCCGCGCGGCTGACCGAGAGCGGCACCTGGGGCGGCGCGATAGGGCCGCGCATACCTCGTCCGTGGCGGTCGCGACGGCGAGGGCGCGGCTCGGACTGATGGGGATGTACGGGCCTGGTCATCACTCACGAGGGTAGCCGTCGCCTGCCCGCCCCCCGTGCGCTTAGCGGACAGCCGTGCCGGATGTCGCCAAATGAGCATTCCAGCCATGCTTGGGTCCAAAAACGGACGTCTCTTGCGTCGCTTCTCTGGCCCAGGATGATCCCTCTCGGTTCGCGTGCTGACCGGATTCGTTGCCGGCGGTTTTTGCCGCGCCGGAAGTCCGTGCTGGTCAACCGGTAAGTTCACGTTTCGGGTGCACGGGGCGAACCAGGACGACACGGCGGAGTGAGCTGGTGGAGAGTCGTCGCGGCCCGCTCAAGAGTGCGGTACCGTCCAACGTCGTGAGCCCTGTACGTCGCTGTTCGCGCACCGCCTGCGGCCGCCCCGCCGTCGCGACGCTGACGTACGTCTATGCGGACTCGACCGCCGTTCTCGGGCCGCTCGCCACCTACGCCGAGCCCCACTGCTACGACCTGTGCTCGGAGCACTCGGAGCGGCTGACCGCCCCGCGTGGCTGGGAGGTCGTCCGGCTCGCCGTCGACACCGGTCCGACGCGGCCCAGCGGTGACGATCTGGAGGCGCTGGCCAACGCGGTCCGTGAGGCCGCGCGCCCGCATGAGCGCGCTGCGGGGGCGGCGTCCGGTTCGGGAGGCTCCGGAGCCGGGAGCGGACATGGCGGCCGGGAGGGCGACCCGCGCGAGGTCGCGCGCCGCGGCCATCTGCGGGTCCTGCGGTCGCCCGAGTCCTGATCGGCTCCTCCCCGAACTTCTCCCGCGATCTTCCCGCGCTTCTCCCGCGATCTTCTCGCACCTCCCCGCGACCTTCTCGCGAGCGTCTCGCGGTCGTCTCCGGCCCCTTGTTCGGATCACTTGCTGACGGAGCATTGACTGTGACTTGGCGCGGACACGACCATGCGTGCACCCCAGGGTCCTCCGTTTCCGCATTACGGATGTGACCTTCCAGGGATGGCCCATGCCGGGAGGCCCGTGTGTTCGTGCAGCAGTTGGACCCCGTCGCCGATTCACTCTCCCTGTCCGCCCTCGTCGCCGCCCTTCCCCTCGTCACCGTCCTCGTCCTGCTCGGCGGGGTGCGGATGCGTGCCCACTACGCGGGCCCCATCGGGCTCGTCGTCGCCGCGCTCGTCGCCTGCCTCCCGTACGGGATGCCCGTCGGCCAGGCCCTGTCCAGCGCCGTCCAGGGGGCGCTCTTCGGTCTCTTCCCCATCATGTGGATCGTCGTCAACGCCCTGTGGGTGTACCGGATGACCGTCCGCACCGACCACTTCGACGTGCTGCGCCGCTCCTTCGGCCGGCTTTCGGACGACCCCCGCGTCCAGGCCCTCGTCATCGCCTTCTGCTTCGGTGCGCTCCTGGAGGCGCTCGCCGGGTTCGGCGCGCCCGTGGCGATCTGCTCGGTCATGCTCGTGGCCCTCGGCTTCGACCCGGTGCGCGCCGCCGTCGTCGCGCTCGTCGCCAACACCGCGCCGGTCGCCTTCGGCGCCATGGCCACCCCCGTGGTGACGCTGGCTCAGGTCACCGGGCTGCCGCTGGACTCCGTCGCCTCCGTCGTGGGCCGGCAGACCCCGCTGCTCGCCCTCGTGGTCCCGCTGCTGCTGGTCGCGCTCGTGGACGGCCGCCGCGGGCTGCGCGAGACCTGGGCGCCCGCGCTGGCCTGCGGGGTGGCCTTCGCCGTCGCCCAGTTCACCGTCTCCAACTACCTCTCCGTCCAGCTCGCCGATATCGCGGCGGCGCTGGTCGGCGCGGCCGTGCTGGTGGCCATGCCCGCCGCCCGGCGACCCGCCGAGGAGCCGGTGCGCGCCGCCGTGCTCACCGGCGTACGCAGCGACGACCTGGACCGCGAGGACGCGCGCCCCGAGGTGCTGCGCGCCTACGCCCCGTACGCGCTCATCGTGGCGATCTTCTCCATCGCCCAGATCGGCCCGGTCAAGGATCTCCTGGCCAAGGCCACCCGTACCTTCGACTGGCCCTTCCTGGACGTCGCGGCGCCCGATGGAAAGCCGGTTGGCGCCAATGTCTTCTCGCTGCCCCTGATCGCCACCGGCGGCACCCTGGTGCTGGTGGCCGGGGTGGCCACCGTCGTCGTGCTGGGGGTGACCGCCCGCGACGCCGTGCGGGAGTGGACGGCCACGGTTCACGAGCTGCGTCATGCGATCCTTACGGTCACCTCGGTGCTCGCGCTCGCCTATGTCATGAATCTCTCCGGGCAGGCCGCCAGCATCGGGCACTTCGTCGCGGCCGCCGGGGCCGGGTTGGCCTTCCTCTCCCCGGTGCTCGGCTGGTTCGGCGTCGCCGTCTCCGGCTCGGACACCTCCGCGAACGCCCTCTTCGGCGCCCTCCAGGTGACCGCCGCCCATGAGTCCGGGCTCTCCCCGGATCTGCTCGCCGCCGCCAACAGCTCGGGCGGGGTGCTCGGCAAGATGATCTCCCCGCAGAACCTCACCATCGCCTGTGCGGCGGTCGGGCTGAAGGGGCGCGAGGGGGATCTGCTCCGTAAGGTGCTGCCGTGGAGCCTCGCCCTGCTGCTGGTGATGTGCCTCATCGTCGTCGCGCAGTCGTCGTTCCTGCTGAGCTGGATGCTGCCGTGACCCGGCCGGGGACGCCCGGCAGCCCGCCATGCTGCCGCGACCCGGCGCGGGACCCCGGCAGCACGCCGCGCGACGGGGCTCACAGTTCCGGCCCAGGTCCTGCGGGTAGGTTTTGAGGTCCGCAGGGACGTCCCCAGAGGCGTCCGCAGAGACATCTTCACCAGGACCTCCAGAAGGGGTTGGCTGTGCCCGACTTGTCGCAGATCGTGAAGGCGTACGACGTGCGCGGTGTGGTCCCGGACCAGTGGGACGAGTCGCTCTCGGAACTCTTCGGCGCCGCCTTCGCCCGGGTGACCGGCGCGAACGCGATCGTCGTCGGCCATGACATGCGCCCCTCCTCGCCCGGTCTGGCGCGGGCCTTCGCGCGCGGCGCCGCCTCGCTCGGGGTGGATGTCACCGAGATCGGGCTGTGCTCGACCGATCAGCTCTACTTCGCGAGCGGACATCTCGACCTGCCCGGCGCGATGTTCACCGCCAGCCACAACCCCGCGCAGTACAACGGCATCAAGATGTGCCGCGCGGGCGCCGCCCCCATCGGCCAGGACAGCGGGCTCGCCGACATCCGCGCCCTGGTCGAGGAATGGGCCGACAGCGGCGCGCCCGAGCCCGCCGCCGAGGCCGGCACCATCACCCAGCGGGACGTCCTCGCCGACTACGCCGCCCATCTGCGCTCGCTGGTGGACCTGACCGCCATCCGGCCGCTGAAGGTCGTCGTGGACGCGGGCAACGGCATGGGAGGCCACACCGTCCCGACCGTCTTCGAGGGGCTCCCGCTCGAGCTCGACGCCCTGTACTTCGAGCTGGACGGCACCTTCCCCAACCACGAGGCCAACCCGCTCGACCCCAAGAACATCGTCGATCTGCAGGCCCGGGTCCTGGAGACCGGCGCCGACCTCGGGCTCGCCTTCGACGGCGACGCCGACCGCTGCTTCGTCGTGGACGGAAGCGGCAAGCTGGTGTCGCCCTCCGCCATCACCGCCCTGGTCGCCGCCCGCGAGCTGGGCAAGCACCCGGGCGGGACGGTCATCCACAACTGCATCACCTCGTGGTCGGTCCCGGAGGTCGTCAAGGAGAACGGCGGCGCCCCCGTCCGCACCCGCGTGGGGCACTCCTTCATCAAGGCCGAGATGGCCCGCACCGGCGCGATCTTCGGCGGTGAGCACTCCGCGCACTACTACTTCCGCGACTTCTGGAACGCCGACACCGGCATGCTGGCCGCCCTGCACGTTCTGGCCGCGCTCGGCGGCCAGAAGGGCCCGCTGTCGGAACTGGTGGCGCAGTACGACCGGTACGCGGCCTCCGGGGAGATCAACAGCACCGTCGACGACCAGACCGGGCGCATGGAGGCGGTCAAGGCGGCGTACGAGGGCCGCGAAGGCGTCGAGCTCGATGAACTCGACGGCCTTACGGTCACCGCCGCCGACTGGTGGTTCAACCTCCGTCCCTCCAACACCGAGCCGCTGCTGCGGCTGAACGTGGAGGCGCGGGACGCGGAGCGGGTGGCCGGGGTCCGCGACGAGGTCCTCTCCATCGTCCGCGCGTAAGCCTTACGGCGCCTCCCGCGCGGACCCTGCGGACGTTCGCGTCCTCACGGCGGTCCGCGCGCGGGGCGCACGGCGTCGCCGGAGCCCGGGGCGAGCCCCCGGGCTCCGCCGCCCACCGGCCGCGCCCCGCCCCCGCCCGGCGGTACGCTGACCACGCCGGGCCGATGTCCGGCTGGACCCATACCCGAAGGGACGCCCCATGCCGCTCGAAGCCGGTCTTCTGGAGATCCTCGCCTGCCCGGCGTGCCACGCCCCGCTGCGCGAGGAGCAGTCCCCGGAGACCCCCGAGCTGGTGTGCACGGGCGAGGGGTGCGGTCTCGCGTACCCCGTCCGGGACGGCATCCCCGTGCTGCTCGTCGACGAGGCCCGCCGCCCGGCCTGACCCGGCGGCCCGCCGGAGCCCCAGCCCCGCGCGGTCCCGCGCGTACCGCCCGCCACGGCGATCGGAGGCCGAAGCACGATGCTCGACGAATCCCTCCTCGACGCCCCAGAGGCCCTAGCCCGCGCCGATAGCCGCGGGCTGCTGCGCGGAGCCGCCGAATCCGGCGCCCGCATCCGCACCGCCGCCCGGCACGCCACCGAGGCGGGGATCGGCGACCTCAAGCCGGACGGGCGGCCACGCGCCGTCATGGTCGCGGGCCCGGGGGCGGCCGGAACCTGCACCGCCGACCTCCTCGGCGCGCTCAGCGGGGGCAACTGCCCCGTCAGCCTGATCGGGCCCACCGGCGTGGCCCCCGCGCCGGGGGCCCTGCGCTGGACGCTGCCCGGCTGGGCGGGCCCGCTCGACCTGCTGGTCGTCGCGACGCCGGACGGTACGGAACCGGGCCTTCCGCGCCTGGTCGAGCAGGCGTACCGCCGCGGCTGCGCGATCGTCGCGGTCGCCCCGGCACAGTCCCCGCTGGCCGACGCGGTCGCGCAGGCGCGCGGCCTGATGGTGCCGCTGGCCACGGCGCCGTACGCCTCGGCCCCGTACGCCACGGGCGGGTACAGCACCGATCCGTACCGCACGGACGCGCACGCGCCCGGCGCGGCCGAGGACGACGACACCGCCCGCGCCGAGGGCGCCCTGGGGGATGCCCCCGGCTCGTACGGGACGCCTTCCGTCCCGCACCCCGTGGAGCCGGCCGGCACCGCCCCCGACGAGATGGCCGGCCCCGCGCTGCCCGGCACGCTGTGGGCCCTGCTCACCCCGCTGCTCCTGCTGGTCGACCGGATCGGCCTGGTGTCCGCGTCGCCCGCCGCGCTGCTGCAGGTCGCCGACCGGCTCGACCAGGTCGCCGAGCGCTGCGGCCCGGCCATCGCCACCTACACCAACCCCGCCAAGACGCTCGCGGCCGAGCTCGCCGGGGCGCTTCCGCTGCTGTGGACCGAGGGTCCGGTCGCCGCGGCGACCGGACGGCGCTTCGCGCGGCTGCTCGCGTCGCTCGCCGGGCGGCCCGCGCTCGTCGCCGAGCTCCCGGGGGCGCTCGCCGCGCATGGCGCGATGCTGATCGGGGCGTTCGCGGGCGGGGCCGACCCGGACGACTTCTTCCGCGACCGGGTGGAGGAGGCCGAGGCGCTCCGCGCCCGGATCGTGCTGCTCCACGAGGAGCCGGTGGGCCCGGTCTCGGCGGTGCCGACCGCCCGGGAGCTCGCACTGGCGCATGACACCGCGTTCAGCGAGTTGGAACCGGCCGAGGGCACCCCACTGGAGCGGGCCGCGGAACTTCTCGCCGTCACGGATTTCGCCGCCGTTTACCTCGCGCTCGCTTCGGCCGATAGAACTTGACGCCGTCGGAGCGCTGACGTCCTGGAACACGACCACGTGCACGCCGTAGACCTCGACAACGTGACGCCGTAGACCTCTGGATCAGACCTCCAGAACGTGACGCCGTAAGACCACGCAACGTCGTAAGACCACGCACCACCCGCCCCACGTCCCTCACTGCACAGTCAGGAACCGCACCGCATGGACCGCCTCGTCAACACCGTGCGCCCCTACGCCTGGGGCTCCACCACCGCCATCCCCGAGCTGCTCGGCGTCCGGCCGACCGGGGAGCCGCAGGCCGAGATGTGGATGGGAGCACACCCCGGGGCGCCGTCCCGGGTCGACCGGGGCACGGGCCCCGTCGCGCTCTCCGAGGTGATCGCCGCGGATCCCGAGGGCGAGCTCGGCGCGGACGCCGTAAGCCTCTTCGGGCCGCAGTTGCCGTTCCTGCTGAAGGTGCTGGCCGCCGCCTCGCCGCTGTCGCTCCAGGTCCACCCCGACCTCGAGCAGGCCAAGGAGGGCTACGCGGACGAGGAGGAGCGCGGCGTTCCGGCCGATGCCCCGCATCGCAACTACAAGGACGCGAACCACAAGCCCGAGTTGATATGCGCGCTCACGCCGTTCAACGGGCTGTGCGGCTTCCGCGACCCGAACGAGGCGGCCGAACTGCTGGCCGCCCTGGAGGTCGACTCGCTCAAGCCGTACGTCGACATCCTGCACGCCCACCCGGAGTCGCACGCCCTGCGCGAGGTGCTGACCGCCGTGCTGACGGCCGACCGGGAGGCGATGACGGAGACCATAAGGCAGGCCGCGGCCGCCGCCGAGCGGCTCGGCGCGCTGGACGGGCCGCACGCCCCGGCGTACGCGGCGTACGCCTCCATCGCGCAGCACTACCCGGGCGACCCCGGGGTGATCGCCGCGATGCTGCTCAACTTCGTGACCCTCCAGCCCGGCGAGGCGCTCTACCTCGGCGCCGGCGTACCGCACGCCTATCTCGACGGCCTGGGCGTCGAGATCATGGCCAACTCCGACAATGTGCTGCGCTGCGGGCTGACGCCCAAGCATGTGGACGTCCCCGAGCTGCTGCGCATCGTCCGCTTCGAAAGCGCCGCCCCCGCCGTGCTGCGGCCCGAGGCGGACCCCTCCGGTGAGGAGCTCTACGCCACCCCGATCGGCGAGTTCCGGCTCTCCCGCCACGTCCTGGCCGACGGCGCCGCTGCGCGCCCGCTGCCGGCGACCGGCCCGCAGATCCTGCTGTGCGCCTCGGGCGAGGTCTCCCTGCGCGGTGCGCAGGGCGAACTCCCGTTGAAGCGCGGGGAGTCGGCCTTCGTACCGGCCGGCGAGGAGGTCGTACTGGGCGGCGATGGCACTGTGTTCAGGGCCACAGTGACCGCCTGACGTACGGCCCGTTCGAGGGGCTGGAACAATGGCCCGCCGTGAGGCGGTAAAGCGCTGGCAAAGCCGCCATGAGCTGTAACGAAGCGGAAGGGACATTCGGCACATATGAGTGCATCAGGCGGAACCAAGGCGATTGTTGCCGCGCTGGGCGCGAACCTGGCTATCGCCGCAGCCAAGTTCGTGGCGTTCGCCTTCAGTGGCTCGTCGTCGATGCTCGCCGAAGGCGTGCACTCGCTCGCCGACTCGGGCAACCAGGGGCTGCTGCTCCTCGGCGGGAAGAAGGCCAAGCGCGAGGCTACTCCGGAGCATCCCTTCGGCTACGGCCGCGAGCGCTATATCTACGGCTTCCTCGTCTCCATCGTGCTGTTCACCATCGGTGGTGTCTTCGCGCTGTACGAGGGCTACGAGAAGATCAAGCATCCCCATGAGGTGGAGCACTGGTACTGGCCGGTGGGAGTGCTCGTCTTCGCGATCATCGCCGAGGGCTTCTCCTTCCGTACGGCCATCAACGAGTCCAACGAGATCCGCGGCAAGCTGAGCTGGTCGCAGTTCGTGCGCCGGGCCAAGGCCCCGGAGCTGCCCGTCGTCCTCCTGGAGGACTTCGGCGCCCTCGTCGGCCTGGTCCTCGCGCTCGGCGGCGTCGGGATCGCGCTGCTGACCGGCGACGGCGTCTGGGACGGCATCGGCACCCTCTGCATCGGCGTCCTGCTGGTGCTGATCGCCCTGGTGCTCGCGGCCGAGACCAAGTCGCTGCTGCTGGGTGAGGCGGCCGACGTCAACGAGGTCGCCAAGATCCGCGAAGCGGTGGTGGACGGCGAGACCGTCACCAGGGTGATCCACATGCGCACGCTCCACCTCGGCCCCGAGGAGCTGCTGGTGGCCGCCAAGATCGCGGTGCAGCACGACGACACGGCGGCGGAGGTCGCCCGCGCGATCGACGCCGCGGAGGCACGCATCCGCGAGGCAGTCCCCATCGCCCGCGTCATCTACCTGGAACCGGACATCTTCCGGACATCCCCGACCACCTGACCGGCACAGCCGGTTTGTGGGCATTCGTTCCTCGCCCAGCTACCGCTGGGCGGTGCCCCCTGGCGGAACGGGTGGGCACAAACCGGCCACCGGCCCGCACCCGGAAGCGCGCCCCGGCCGCCAACGGCATACACCGCACACGCGACCGGGGCGCACCTGCCCATAAGGGGGCCTACTCGATCTCCCCGAGCACCCGCAGAATCGCCCCCACATCCGCCGCCCCCAGCAACCGCTCCCGGAACTCGGCGCCCATCAACTTGCGCGACAGCAGCGCCAGAATCCGCAGATGCTCATCGCCCGCGGCCGCCTCCGGCACCGCGATCATGAACACCAGCCGGGCCTTCGTGCCGTCCGGCGCGCCCCACTCGATGCCCTCGGGGGAGCGCGCGAAGCCGACGACCGGAGCCGTCACCGCGTCCGTCTTGGCATGCGGAATCGCGATCTCCTCGCCAAGGCCGGTGGTGCCCTGGTCCTCCCGGGCGAACGCGGCCCGGACCAGCTCCGCCGTATCCGCCACCTTGCCGGTCGCGGCCAGCAGTTCGGCCATCTCGCGGATCGCGGCGTCCTTACCGTCCGCCGCCAGCCGCTCCTTCACGGTCTGCTCGGTGAGATAGCCGGACAGCACCTGGTCCCCGGCCTCGGGAGCGGCCTCGGCTGCCTCGGGAGCGGCCTCGGCCTTACCGCCGTCCCGCGGCTCAGCGGCCGAGCCGGACACGGCCTTAGGCGCAGTCGCGTCAGAGGCAGTCACGGCGGCGCTCGCCGCCCCCGTACCGCCCCCGCTGCCCACCCCGGCCAGCACCGGCGTACCCGCCGACGACGGAGCCAAGGAAGCGGCTTCCCCAGCCACCGCGGCCTCCGCCACACCCCCGGCACCCGCATCCGCATCGGCACCCCGCCCGCCGCCACCCACAGACATCAGCGCAATCGTGACCAGCGCCGTAACCGCCGTACCGACGACGACCGCGACGAAGAACATCGGCACCCCGCCGACCGCGCCGAGCACCGCGACGATCGGCCCGCCGTGCGGCACGTTGTCCTCGACCGACGCCACCCCGGCTATCGCCCCGGCGACCGCGCCGCCCAGCATGTTCGCCGGGATGACCCGCGCCGGACGCGCCGCGGCAAACGGAATCGCGCCCTCGGTGATGCCGAAGAAGCCCATGAAGAGCGCCGCGAGCCCGGTCTCCCGCTCCTGGTCGTCGAACATCCGGCGGCGCAGCAGCGTGGCCAGCCCCTGGCCCAGCGGCGGAACCGGAATGGCGGCCGCACACGCCCCCATGACCTCGGGGTTCTTGGACACCAGCCCGGCGCCGAAGAGGAACGCGGTCTTGTTGACCGGACCACCCATGTCGAACGCGATCATCAGCCCGAGGATGATGCCGAGCAGCGCCGCGCTGGTGCCGGTCAGTCCGCCGAGCCAGTCGGTGAGGCGCTCGAAGACCCAGGAGATCGGTTCGCCGAGGACATAGATGAAGAAGAGGCCGAGCGCCGAGGTGGCCACGATCGGGATCACGATGATCGGCATGATCGGCTGGACGAACTTCGGAACCTTGACCCGCTTGATCCACAGCACCAGATAGCCGGCCAGGAAGCCGGTGACGATCGCCCCGATGAAGCCGGCGCCCGCCTCGCTGTCGTACAGCTCGCCGTGGGCCGCGATCCAGCCGCCCACCATGCCCGGCACCAGCGCCGGCCGGTCCGCGATGGCGTAGGCGATATAGCCGGACAGGGCCGGGATCATCAGCTCGAAGCCGATGCTCCCGATGTCGTTGACCGTCTTCCAGAAGGAGTCGTCGGGTATGACGATGCCCTTGGACGTCGTATCACCGCCCAGGGCGAGCGAGACCGCGATCAGCAGACCGCCGACCACGACGAACGGGATCATGTACGAGACGCCGTTCATGAGCGCCTTATAGGTGACGCTGCGCCCCTTACCGCCGTCGGAAGCCGCCGAGGCGGCGCCGCGCTGGGCCTCATGGCCGTCGCCCTGGTACACGGGCGCGTTACGCACCTGCTCGATCAGCCGCTCCGGGCGGTGGATGCCGTCGGCGACCCCGACGACGAGCACTCTCTTACCGATGAAACGGCTGCGGTCGACGTCCTTGTCGGCGGCGATGATGATGCCGTCGGCCTGGCTGACATCGTTGTCAGACAGAACGTTCTCGGCCCCGATCGAGCCCTGGGTCTCCACCTTCATACTGTGGCCGAGTGACTCCGCCGCCTGAGCCAGCTTCTCAGCGGCCATATAGGTGTGGGCGATACCCGTGGGACAGGCGGTCACCGCGAGCAGCTTGAGCCCCGGTCCGCTGGCCCCCGCACCGTTGGGGGGATCGGCTGGACTGGTCACGTGGTTCTCCTTAACAACGCATTGAGCGGGCGCGGAAGGCTGCCAGCGTCCCCGCGCTCGCGGCATCGTGCAATACATCCGACCAGGATCAAAGCGACGGGGTGAGCCACTGGGGCTCCCCGAGCGGCGTGGCCGTCGGTGCAGGTCATGGCCTTACGGCCGAAGATGGCCCATGGGGGCTGGGGTTGGCTGCGCCGATCGGTGTAGATTCGTGACCGAGCCAGACGTCGCTGCTGATGGCGGTCGGGCGGCCCGTACACCGGGTCGGCCGAGGGAGAGAGGGCCTCCGACGGACTGCGCACTGTGAGGTAGAAGGGGACAGGTGTGCCCGCTGTGCGGGGCCCTGCCCAGCGCCTCACATGCCCAGCCGAAACCACTCTCGCTCGCACACGATCGAGGAGGAGCAGCACTCATGACGACAGCCGTCTCCGGTCAGGACTTCAAGGTCGCAGACCTCTCCTTGGCTGCCTTCGGCCGTAAGGAGATCACCCTCGCCGAGCATGAGATGCCCGGCCTGATGGCGATCCGTAAGGAGTACGCCGAGCAGCAGCCCCTGGCCGGCGCCCGTGTCACCGGCTCCCTGCACATGACCGTGCAGACCGCCGTGCTGATCGAGACCCTGGTCGCCCTCGGCGCCGAGGTCCGGTGGGCCTCCTGCAACATCTTCTCCACCCAGGACCACGCCGCGGCCGCGATCGCCGTCGGTCCGAACGGCACTGTGGAGAACCCGCAGGGCATCCCGGTCTTCGCCTGGAAGGGCGAGACCCTGGAGGAGTACTGGTGGTGCACGGAGCAGGCCCTGACCTGGCCCGGCACCCCCACCGGCGGACCCAACATGATCCTGGACGACGGTGGCGACGCCACCCTCCTCGTCCACAAGGGCGTCGAGTACGAGAAGGCCGGCGCCGCCCCTGACGTCGCCACCGCCGAGAACGACGAGCACCGCGTCATCCTCGAGCTGCTGAACCGCACCATCGCCGAGAACCCGCAGAAGTGGACGCAGCTGGCCTCCGAGATCCGCGGGGTCACCGAGGAGACCACCACCGGTGTCCACCGCCTCTACGAGATGCAGCGGGACGGTTTGCTGCTCTTCCCGGCGATCAACGTCAACGACGCGGTGACCAAGTCCAAGTTCGACAACAAGTACGGCTGCCGCCACTCCCTGGTCGACGGCATCAACCGGGCGACCGACGTGCTGATCGGCGGCAAGGTCGCGGTCATCTGCGGCTACGGCGATGTGGGCAAGGGCTGCGCCGAGTCGCTGCGCGGCCAGGGCGCCCGGGTGATCATCACCGAGATCGACCCGATCTGCGCGCTGCAGGCCGCGATGGACGGCTACCAGGTCGCCACCCTGGACGACGTGGTGGAGACCGCCGACATCTTCATCACCACGACCGGCAACAAGGACATCATCATGGCCGCGGACATGGCCAAGATGAAGCACCAGGCGATCGTCGGGAACATCGGCCACTTCGACAACGAGATCGACATGGCCGGCCTCGCCGCCCTCCCGGGCGTCGTGAAGGACGAGGTCAAGCCGCAGGTCCACACCTGGACCTTCCCCGACGGCAAGACGCTCATCGTGCTCTCCGAGGGCCGTCTGCTGAACCTCGGCAACGCGACCGGTCACCCCTCGTTCGTGATGTCCAACTCGTTCGCGAACCAGACCATCGCCCAGATCGAGCTCTTCACCAAGCCGGAGTCGTACCCGACCGACGTCTATGTGCTCCCCAAGCACCTGGACGAGAAGGTCGCCCGCCTCCACCTGGACGCGCTCGGGGCGAAGCTGACCACGCTCCGGCCCGATCAGGCCGCCTACATCGGCGTCCCGGTCGAGGGCCCGTACAAGCCCGAGCACTACCGTTACTGATCGCACCCGCTGATCGCACCGGCGCCGCCGACCGCACGGTCGGCGGCCGCTGACCCGGCCCCCGCCACGGCGGGGGCCCCAGGGCCCGTCCGCGCCGTCCGGCCGGGCGGGTCCGACGCTCGTCAAGGACCTCACATGCCCCGCGGCCGCTACTCCCTCCACGACCCACATGACCACACCCCGCTGGGTGAGGAGCACTTCCAGTGCGCGCCCGGCCCCAGCGGATGGCGCTATGTCGCACAGCGGACCTCACCTTCCGGCGATCACGCCGGGTCCGTGGACCTCACCCTCGACGAACTGGGCCGGCCGCTCAGGGTCGAGCTGCACGCGGCGAGCTGGCAGGTCAAGGGCGCCGCACTGGACGGCGTCACCTGGGTCCGCACGGATCCCACCGGGGAGCACGCGACCGAGGGCAATGTCGGCGCCCACGCCTTCACCGGTGCCTCCCCCGCCTTCCTGGTCGCCATCTCCCGCCTGCTGCGGCTGGAGCCGGGCGCCGGGGCCATCCGCGTCCGCCTCGTGGCCTTCACCGATCCGGTCCTCGCGCCCCTGACCCTGGACCAGTCCTGGGCACTTCGCGACCGAGCCGGACACACCACGGACACGGGCCCACTCGTGGTGGATGAATACGAGGTCAGCGAGCTGGACACCGGAGAGGTCCGGACGGTCCATATCGCCGGCGACGTGGTGCTCGCCGCCCCCGGCATCGAGCTGGAGGATCTGGAGAGCCCGCCGTCGTTCTTCGCGGCCTGACCGCTGCAGCACCCCCTCTGACCTGCAACGTTCGGAAACTTTTGGGATTCCCTTGACGCGGGGAGCACGGGTGCGTACGTTGGAATGTCGCGGCGGACGGAGTGCCCAGGCCCTCCGGTGACGCCACACAACGAAAGACGCCACACAACGAAACTTTCCTGGGATCCTTGACGAGGTCCGCCCGGGGAGGTAGGTTTAAACGGTTGTGGTGAGCAGTGTCTGCTCACTCGCAGACGCTTAATCTGAACTCGCTCCGCAGAACGGATGGAAATCCAACGGAGCACCTTTGACACCCGCGGACATCATCCGAAGCCGATTAGGTTCGGCGGATACATGTCTGCTAAAGTCGAAAACACGCCGAAAGGCAAAGGCCCTCCAACGGCCACCGGAATCAGAATTCGGACCGGAAACGGACCGGAAAAGAATCTGGTAAGGTTGGAAACACCGAAGGGAAGCGCCCGGAGAAACCGGTGAAACGGTTTCGAAGGAAGCGTCCGTTCCTTGAGAACTCAACAGCGTGCCAAAAGTCAACGCCAGATATGTTGATACCCCGTCCATCTCGGACGAGGTTCCTTTGGAAAAATACACAGCGAGGACGCTGTGAGCGGACTGGATTATTCCTCCGGTCTGCTCCGCTCTCGTGATGTGTTGCCGGGATATCCCGGAAGCATTCACGGAGAGTTTGATCCTGGCTCAGGACGAACGCTGGCGGCGTGCTTAACACATGCAAGTCGAACGATGAACCGGTTTCGGCCGGGGATTAGTGGCGAACGGGTGAGTAACACGTGGGCAATCTGCCCTGCACTCTGGGACAAGCCCTGGAAACGGGGTCTAATACCGGATATGACACGCTCCCGCATGGGATGCGTGTGGAAAGCTCCGGCGGTGCAGGATGAGCCCGCGGCCTATCAGCTTGTTGGTGGGGTGATGGCCTACCAAGGCGACGACGGGTAGCCGGCCTGAGAGGGCGACCGGCCACACTGGGACTGAGACACGGCCCAGACTCCTACGGGAGGCAGCAGTGGGGAATATTGCACAATGGGCGAAAGCCTGATGCAGCGACGCCGCGTGAGGGATGACGGCCTTCGGGTTGTAAACCTCTTTCAGCAGGGAAGAAGCGAGAGTGACGGTACCTGCAGAAGAAGCGCCGGCTAACTACGTGCCAGCAGCCGCGGTAATACGTAGGGCGCAAGCGTTGTCCGGAATTATTGGGCGTAAAGAGCTCGTAGGCGGCTTGTCGCGTCGGATGTGAAAGCCCGGGGCTTAACTCCGGGTCTGCATTCGATACGGGCAGGCTAGAGTTCGGTAGGGGAGATCGGAATTCCTGGTGTAGCGGTGAAATGCGCAGATATCAGGAGGAACACCGGTGGCGAAGGCGGATCTCTGGGCCGATACTGACGCTGAGGAGCGAAAGCGTGGGGAGCGAACAGGATTAGATACCCTGGTAGTCCACGCCGTAAACGTTGGGAACTAGGTGTGGGCGACATTCCACGTCGTCCGTGCCGCAGCTAACGCATTAAGTTCCCCGCCTGGGGAGTACGGCCGCAAGGCTAAAACTCAAAGGAATTGACGGGGGCCCGCACAAGCGGCGGAGCATGTGGCTTAATTCGACGCAACGCGAAGAACCTTACCAAGGCTTGACATACACCGGAAACCTCTGGAGACAGGGGCCCCCTTGTGGTCGGTGTACAGGTGGTGCATGGCTGTCGTCAGCTCGTGTCGTGAGATGTTGGGTTAAGTCCCGCAACGAGCGCAACCCTTGTTCTGTGTTGCCAGCATGCCTTTCGGGGTGATGGGGACTCACAGGAGACTGCCGGGGTCAACTCGGAGGAAGGTGGGGACGACGTCAAGTCATCATGCCCCTTATGTCTTGGGCTGCACACGTGCTACAATGGCCGGTACAATGAGCTGCGAAGCCGTGAGGTGGAGCGAATCTCAAAAAGCCGGTCTCAGTTCGGATTGGGGTCTGCAACTCGACCCCATGAAGTCGGAGTCGCTAGTAATCGCAGATCAGCATTGCTGCGGTGAATACGTTCCCGGGCCTTGTACACACCGCCCGTCACGTCACGAAAGTCGGTAACACCCGAAGCCGGTGGCCCAACCCTTGTGGGGGAGCCGTCGAAGGTGGGACTGGCGATTGGGACGAAGTCGTAACAAGGTAGCCGTACCGGAAGGTGCGGCTGGATCACCTCCTTTCTAAGGAGCGCATAGCCGACTGCGAGCGCATGTCTCGCACGGTTTGCTCATGGGTGGAACGTTGACTATTCGGCATCGTCTGGATGCTCTTCTCTGTCAGTACTGCTTCGGCGTGGAACACAGAGTGAGCAGAGAGAGGGTGTCGGGCACGCTGTTGGGTGTCTGAGGGTACGGGCTGGAAAGTTGCCTGTTCCTTCGGCCGGTCCCGGTGTACCGCATCGCGAGGTGTGGGTGACGGGGTACGGGTCGTTGTTTGAGAACTGCACAGTGGACGCGAGCATCTGTGGCCAAGTTTTTAAGGGCGCACGGTGGATGCCTTGGCACCAGGAACCGATGAAGGACGTGGGAGGCCGCGATAGGCCCCGGGGAGCTGTCAACCGAGCTTTGATCCGGGGGTGTCCGAATGGGGAAACCCGGCAGTCGTCATGGGCTGTCACCCATACCTGAACACATAGGGTATGTGGAGGGAACGCGGGGAAGTGAAACATCTCAGTACCCGCAGGAAGAGAAAACAACCGTGATTCCGGGAGTAGTGGCGAGCGAAACTGGATGAGGCTAAACCGTATGTGTGTGATACCCGGCAGGGGTTGCGCGTACGGGGTTGTGGGAGTGCTTTTGATCGGTCTGCCGGCCGGTCGGTGAGTCAGAAATTGTTGATGTAGGCGAAGGGCATGCGAAAGGCCCGGCGTAGAGGGTAAGACCCCCGTAGCTGAAATGTCAGCAACTTGCTTGAGTATTTCCCAAGTAGCACGGGGCCCGAGAAATCCCGTGTGAATCTGGCGGGACCACCCGCTAAGCCTAAATATTCCCTGGTGACCGATAGCGGATAGTACCGTGAGGGAATGGTGAAAAGTACCGCGGGAGCGGAGTGAAATAGTACCTGAAACCGTGTGCCTACAAGCCGTGGGAGCGTCGGACATCAGCTTGCTGGTGTCTCGTGACTGCGTGCCTTTTGAAGAATGAGCCTGCGAGTTTGCGGTGTGTTGCGAGGTTAACCCGTGTGGGGAAGCCGTAGCGAAAGCGAGTCCGAATAGGGCGTTTTAGTAGCGCGCTCAAGACCCGAAGCGGAGTGATCTAGCCATGGGCAGGTTGAAGCGGAGGTAAGACTTCGTGGAGGACCGAACCCACCAGGGTTGAAAACCTGGGGGATGACCTGTGGTTAGGGGTGAAAGGCCAATCAAACTCCGTGATAGCTGGTTCTCCCCGAAATGCATTTAGGTGCAGCGTCGTGTGTTTCTTGCCGGAGGTAGAGCACTGGATAGGCGATGGGCCCTACCGGGTTACTGACCTTAGCCAAACTCCGAATGCCGGTAAGTGAGAGCGCGGCAGTGAGACTGTGGGGGATAAGCTCCATGGTCGAGAGGGAAACAGCCCAGAGCATCGACTAAGGCCCCTAAGCGTACGCTAAGTGGGAAAGGATGTGGAGTCGCAGAGACAACCAGGAGGTTGGCTTAGAAGCAGCCATCCTTGAAAGAGTGCGTAATAGCTCACTGGTCAAGTGATTCCGCGCCGACAATGTAGCGGGGCTCAAGCGTACCGCCGAAGTCGTGTCATTGCAGCATGTGGTCTAACGATCGCTGTGATGGGTAGGGGAGCGTCGTGTGCCGGGTGAAGCAGCCGTGTAAGCGAGTTGTGGATGGTTCACGAGTGAGAATGCAGGCATGAGTAGCGATACACACGTGGGAAACGTGTGCGCCGATTGACTAAGGGTTCCTGGGTCAAGCTGATCTGCCCAGGGTAAGTCGGGACCTAAGGCGAGGCCGACAGGCGTAGTCGATGGACAACCGGTTGATATTCCGGTACCCGCTTTGAAGCGCCAACGTCGAACCAGGCGATGCTAAGTCCGTGAAGCCGCCCCGGAGCCTTCGGGCAAAGGGGAGTGGTGGAGCCGACGGTCCAGACCTGTAGTAGGTGAGTGATGGGGTGACGCAGGAAGGTAGTCCAGCCCGGGCGGTGGTTGTCCCGGGGTAAGGGTGTAGCCCGAGGAGTAGGTAAATCCGTTCCTCTTTGTGGGTGAGACCTGATGCCGAGCCGATTGTGGTGAAGTGGATGATCCTATGCTGTCGAGAAAAGCCTCTAGCGAGTTTCATGGCGGCCCGTACCCTAAACCGACTCAGGTGGTCAGGTAGAGAATACCGAGGCGTTCGGGTGAACTATGGTTAAGGAACTCGGCAAAATGCCCCGTAACTTCGGGAGAAGGGGGGCCATTGCTGGTGATCCGATTTACTCGGTGAGCTGGTGGTGGCCGCAGAGACCAGCGAGAAGCGACTGTTTACTAAAAACACAGGTCCGTGCGAAGCCGTAAGGCGATGTATACGGACTGACGCCTGCCCGGTGCTGGAACGTTAAGGGGACCGGTTAGTCACATTTCGGTGTGGCGAAGCTGAGAACTTAAGCGCCAGTAAACGGCGGTGGTAACTATAACCATCCTAAGGTAGCGAAATTCCTTGTCGGGTAAGTTCCGACCTGCACGAATGGCGTAACGACTTCTCGACTGTCTCAACCATAGGCCCGGTGAAATTGCACTACGAGTAAAGATGCTCGTTTCGCGCAGCAGGACGGAAAGACCCCGGGACCTTTACTATAGCTTGATATTGGTGTTCGGTTCGGCTTGTGTAGGATAGGTGGGAGACTGTGAAGCATTAACGCCAGTTAGTGTGGAGTCATTGTTGAAATACCACTCTGGTCGTGCTGGATGTCTAACCTGGGTCCGTGATCCGGATCAGGGACAGTGTCTGGTGGGTAGTTTAACTGGGGCGGTTGCCTCCTAAAGGGTAACGGAGGCGCCCAAAGGTTCCCTCAGCCTGGTTGGCAATCAGGTGTTGAGTGTAAGTGCACAAGGGAGCTTGACTGTGAGACCGACGGGTCGAGCAGGGACGAAAGTCGGGACTAGTGATCCGGCGGTGGCTTGTGGAAGCGCCGTCGCTCAACGGATAAAAGGTACCCCGGGGATAACAGGCTGATCTTCCCCAAGAGTCCATATCGACGGGATGGTTTGGCACCTCGATGTCGGCTCGTCGCATCCTGGGGCTGGAGTCGGTCCCAAGGGTTGGGCTGTTCGCCCATTAAAGCGGTACGCGAGCTGGGTTTAGAACGTCGTGAGACAGTTCGGTCCCTATCCGCTGTGCGCGTAGGAGTCTTGAGAAGGGCTGTCCCTAGTACGAGAGGACCGGGACGGACGAACCTCTGGTGTGCCAGTTGTTCTGCCAAGGGCATGGCTGGTTGGCTACGTTCGGGAGGGATAACCGCTGAAAGCATCTAAGCGGGAAGCCTGCTTCGAGATGAGGACTCCCACCCACTTGATGGGTTAAGGCTCCCAGTAGACGACTGGGTTGATAGGCCAGATATGGAAGCCGGGTAACTGGTGGAGTTGACTGGTACTAATAGGCCGAGGGCTTGTCCTCAGATGCTCGCGTCCACTGTGTTGGTTCTGAAGCAATGAACCGTATTGAGCCCCCTTTTTTTTTGTTTGGGGTGTGGTTCCGGTTCAGTTTCATAGTGTTTCGGTGGTCATAGCGTTAGGGAAACGCCCGGTTACATTTCGAACCCGGAAGCTAAGCCTTTCAGCGCCGATGGTACTGCAGGGGGGACCCTGTGGGAGAGTAGGACACCGCCGAACAATCTTTAGCCTCGGTCCCGAGTACATGTACTCGGGACCGAGGCTTTTTTGCGTTCCCATTCGATCGGATGTTCCACCGGATCGAGTGAAAAGCCCTCAGCATCCTGGCGTGGCGCGGTTGATGGCACGCAGAGTTGTCCGTGAGGCCGCGGTCCGACGAGTCCGTTGACGACCGGTCAGCAGGCCGCGGGCGCGACGCCGAGCGAGCGGACGGGGGAGGTGAGGGCCTGTGAGAGTGACGACCTGTGCGGTGAAGGGGCGTCGGATGACGCCCCGTTCGTGCCCGCCTGTGGTGCCGTCAGTTCCCGGATGTCGAGGCGACGGTCGGTTGGTCCTTGCCATGGCCCTCCGTGGGGTCGCCCGGCTTCCCCGCGGCGCGGGCGAGCTCGAGGTCGAGGGCTTCGCGCCGGATGCGCTGGTCCATGTAGAGAAGGGCCGTCACACCCGCGCTGATCGGGAAGGTGATGGTCGAACTGAGCACCCCGCCGACGCCGACCACGGCCAGGAAGGTCCAGCTGACGGAGACGGATTCACCGGAGAGCCAGTCCATGGCGTTGTCCCCGCCGATGACCATGGCGATCAGGCTGGTGGGGATCTCGACGATGGCGCCGACGATGAAGACCAGGACGACGGCCAGCAGTTGGACGCCGAAGACGCGCCCCCACGCACCGCGCACCAGCTTGAAGGAGCGTCGCAGGGCCCTGATGATGCCCTGCTTCTCCAGCATCAGCGCGGGAGGGGCGAGGCTGAAGCGGACCCAGAGCCAGGCGGCGACGCCGGCCGCGGCGAATCCGCCGAGAGAGGCGAGTGCGGCGCCCTCGCTGTGCACGCCCGCGAAGGCCAGCAGCAGACCCGGCGTCATACCGGCGGCGATGACGCCCACGGCGATGGTGGGGATCAGAAGGAGCAGCCCGCACAGCTGAAGAAGGTGCGGGCGGGCACCGCTCCATGCCTCCTTGGTGGATACGGACCGGCCCAGCACCGCCCGGGCGGTGACCACGGTCAGCAGGGCGGTGGTGACGATCGTTCCGAGGACGCCGAGCAGCAGGGTGACTCCGCTGTCCCCGAGCGAGGCGCCGACGGCGCGCATCGCCTGGCTGACGGTGGCGTCCGGATCGTCGAGGACATTGCCCTCGTTGCCGCGGGCGTCGTTGAACCAGAGCCCAGTGGCAGCCGTGATCAGACCTTGGGTGACGATCGAGACGATCAGCGAGATGCCGAGGACCGTGCGCCAGTGGGCGCGCATGATGGCCACCGCGCCGTCCAGGATCTCGCTGACCGCCAGCGGTCGCAGCGGAATGACACCTGGGCGGGGAGCAGGCGGCTGACGCCGGCCGGTGCCCCATCCGCCGCCCGGTGTGGGAGCGGGCGGCACCGACGGTGGCGTGGGGCCTTTCCCCGATGCGGTCCAGTGGCCGGGCGGCGGCTGGCGCCGGGCCCACTGGTCGCCCCAGGTGGGCTGCTCCGGGGCGGGCTGGTCGGCGGGCTCGTCCTGCTGCTGAGCGCCGTGGTCCGGTTCGTCGGAAGGGGACGATCCGGGCGGGGCCCAGCCCGGAGTGTCATTCATCGTCGCTCCGTAGGTCGTTCGTTGACCGGCCGCGGCGTCCGCGGCGGCCGTATGCCAGCCATCGTCCCACGGCGTATTGCGCCTCGTACCGGTCACTGGGGGTGGTCCGGCACTTCAATAGTCGGTGGCGCACAGGGCAGACTGGGCGGATGGCTGATCAGCGTCCGGTGTCCCCGGAAGCCCCCATACCTCCCACCGCCTTGGCGCTGCGCTGGGAGGAGCCCCCAGAGGGGCCCGTACTGGTACTTCTCGACCAGACCCGGCTGCCCGCCGAAGAGGTCGATCTGGTGTGCACCGATGTGCCGGCGCTGGTGGAGGCGATCCGCTCCCTCGCCGTGCGCGGCGCCCCGCTGCTCGGCCTCGCCGGGGCATACGGGATCGCGCTCGCCGCGGCCCGGGGTTTCGATGTGGACGAGGCCGCCGAATCGCTCGCCCATGCCCGTCCCACGGCCGTCAACCTCGGCTATGGCGTTCGCCGGGCCGTCGCCGCGTATCACGCGGCGATCCGGGACGACGCGGACGATGCTCAGGCCGCCGCGGCCGCCCTCGCCGAGGCCCGGGCCCTGCACCGGGAGGATGCCGAGGCCAGCGACCGCATGGCGGCCCATGGTCAAGCGCTCCTCGATGAGCTGTTGCCTGCCGGTGGTCACCGGATCCTCACGCACTGCAACACCGGCGCACTGGTCTCCGGAGGCGAGGGGACCGCCCTCGCCGTGGTCAAGGCGGTGCACCGGGCGGGGCAGCTGCGGCGGCTCTGGGTGGACGAGACCCGGCCCCTGCTCCAGGGGGCGCGGTTGACCGCGTACGAGGCGGCGCGGGCCGGTATGGCGTACACGCTGCTCGCCGACAATGCGGCGGGTTCGCTGTTCGCGGCGGGTGAGGTGGACGCGGTGCTGATCGGGGCGGACCGGATCGCCGCGGACGGCTCGGTGGCCAACAAGGTGGGCAGCTATCCGCTCGCGGTGCTGGCCCGCTACCACCATGTGCCGTTTGTGGTGGTCGCCCCGACCACCACGGTGGACCCGGCCACTCCCGACGGAGCCTCGATCGAGGTCGAGCAGCGTCCTGGACATGAGGTGACAGACATCACAATTCCTTACGCCTCCATCGCCGGGCACGAGGCGGGCACCGGAGTGCCGGTCGCTCCGCTGGGGACACAGGCCCACAATCCGGCTTTCGACGTCACACCACCGGAGTTGGTGACGGCGATTGTCACCGAGGACGGTGTGATCTCTCCGGTCACAGCGGACGGTATCGCCGAGCTGTGGTCCAGGTCACGATCGGGTAATGGGATGATGTCGATATGAAGGGACGCGTCCTTGTCGTCGACGACGACACCGCACTGGCAGAGATGCTTGGCATCGTGCTGCGCGGCGAAGGCTTTGAACCGTCGTTCGTGTCGGACGGCGACAAGGCTCTTGCCGCCTTCCGCGAGACCAAGCCGGATCTGGTGCTGCTCGATCTGATGCTGCCCGGCCGGGACGGCATCGAGGTCTGCCGGCTGATCCGGGCCGAGTCAGGGGTGCCGATCGTGATGCTCACGGCCAAGAGCGACACGGTCGATGTGGTGGTCGGGCTCGAGTCCGGGGCGGATGACTACATCGTCAAGCCGTTCAAGCCGAAGGAGCTGGTGGCCCGGATCCGGGCCCGGCTGCGGCGTTCCGAGGAGCCGGCGCCGGAGCAGCTGGCCATAGGCGATCTGGTGATCGATGTGGCGGGGCATTCGGTGAAGCGGGACGGCCAGTCGATAGCGCTGACTCCGCTGGAGTTCGATCTTCTGGTGGCGCTGGCCCGTAAGCCGTGGCAGGTGTTCACCCGTGAGGTGCTGCTGGAGCAGGTCTGGGGCTATCGGCATGCCGCCGACACCCGGCTGGTGAATGTGCATGTGCAGCGGCTGCGGTCCAAGGTCGAGAAGGACCCGGAGCGGCCGGAGATCGTGGTGACCGTTCGCGGTGTCGGCTACAAGGCCGGGCCAAGCTGAGATGACGGGTGGTACGGCGCCGCAGCCCGGAGGACCGGGAGGCGGGGCTCCGGAGGGTGCCCGGATGGGGCGGCCCGACCCGGCGGGTGAGATACCGCTGCTGCGGAGGTTGTGGAGCGGTGGACATCTGCTGCCCGACGGGGCCTCCGGAGGGCCGGCCCATCCGGTGATCCGGCTGTTCGGACGGTGGGTGCGCCGTCCGCTGCTGCCCGCTGCCCGGCTGTGGCGGCGGAACATCCAGTTGCGGGTGGTCGCCACCACGCTGCTGATGTCGCTCGGTGTGGTGCTGCTGCTGGGCCTGGTGGTCATCGGACAGGTGCGCAACGGTCTGCTGGACGCCAAGCGCCATGCGGCGCAGGGGCAGGCCGTCGGCGGGTTCGAGGTGGCCGAGCAGATGGCCGACCGCAAGAGCGATTCCCGTGGCCAGGACGGGCCGGGGGCCGGTCCCGAAGACTCCGGCGCCTGGCTGAACGCGCTGGTGGAGCAGCTCTCCAGTGGCGGCAAGGGCGCGTATTCGGTGGTGGCGCTCAGCTCCGACTCCGGTGAGACGCCCTATGTGGCCAGCCGGGGGCCGCGGGCCTCCGGCGATGTCCAGCCGGACAGCGTGCCCGCTGATCTGCGCCGTCGGGTGGACGAGGGCCGGACGGCGCCGTACGAGCGCTACGGAAAGATCGTGCACGCGGGCTCCGGCGACTCCGAGCCCGCGCTGATCATCGGCAAGCGTCTGGACGACAACAACGGCGACGCCTACCAGCTCTACTACCTCTTCCCGTTCAGCCAGGAGGAGAAGTCGCTGAGCCTGGTCAAGGGCACCCTGGCCACGGCCGGGGTGTTCGTGGTGGTGCTGCTGGGGGCCATCGCCTGGGTGGTGGTCCGGCAGGTCGTGACGCCCGTAAGGATGGCGGCGGGGATCTCCGAGCGGCTGGCGGCCGGTCTGCTCCAGGAGCGGATGAAGGTCACCGGTGAGGACGACATCGCCCGCCTGGGGGAGTCGTTCAACAAGATGGCGCAGAACCTCCAGCTCAAGATTCAGCAGCTGGAGGAGCTCTCCCGGATGCAGCGCCGCTTCGTCTCCGATGTCTCCCATGAGCTGCGCACCCCGCTGACGACCGTAAGGATGGCGGCGGACGTCATTTACGAGGCGCGTGAGGACTTCGACCCGATCACCGCGCGCTCCGCCGAGCTGCTGTGGGGCCAGGTCGACCGCTTCGAGTCGCTGCTCAGCGATCTGCTGGAGATCAGCCGGTTCGACGCGGGCGCGGCGGCGCTGGAGGCCGAGCCGATCGATCTGCGCGATGTGGTGCACCGGGTGGTGGACGGGGCCGAGCCGCTCGCCGAGGCCAAGGGCACCCGGATCCTGGTGCGGGGCGCCGAGGCGCCGGTGATCGCGGAGGCGGACACCCGCCGTGTCGAGCGGGTGCTGCGCAATCTGGTGGTCAACGCCGTGGAGCACGGTGAGGGCCGCGATGTGGTCGTGCGGCTGGCGACGGCGGGCGGTGCGGTGGCCGTCGCGGTGCGGGACTACGGCGTCGGGCTCAAGCCCGGCGAGGCGACGCGGGTGTTCAACCGCTTCTGGCGGGCCGATCCGGCCCGTGCGCGCACCACCGGCGGCACCGGGCTCGGCCTGTCGATCGCGGTGGAGGACGCGCGGCTGCACGGCGGCTGGCTGCAGGCGTGGGGTGAGCCCGGCGGCGGTTCGCAGTTCCGGCTGACGGTGCCGCGCACCGCGGGCGATGTGCTGCGCGGCTCGCCGATCCCGCTGGAGCCCGAGGACTCCCGGCGTAACCGCCGTACGGATGACGCCGGGGCCCCGCAGCCCGCGGCGGAGCGGCTGGCGGCGGTGCCCGCGCAGCCGCGGTCCGCGCTGCCCGCCGAAGCCGCGGCGCCGTCGGCCGACCCCACGGCTCTGCCGGGCAATGGGTCGCGGGTGGTGCGCGGTGCCCCGGAGACGCCGTCCGACGGGTCGCGGGGCGGCAGGGCGCCGGCCGCCCGGCCGACGACATCGAACGAAGGGGAGGGCCGCCCTCGTGGGCGCTGATCGTGCCGACCGTCGCCGCTTTCGCCGCCGTGGGCGCCGCCCGGACGGCCGGGCCCTGAGCACGCCCGCGCTGCTGGCCTGTGGTGCCCTGCTGCTGTCCGGCTGTGCCTCGATGCCCGACAGCGGCGATGTGCGGCGGGTGGACTCCTCACCGCGCTCCGACGTCGATTCGCAGGTCCGGGTGTACGGGGTGAGCCCGGGCAAGGGCGAGCAGCCCGCGGAGCTGGTCTCCGGCTTCCTGGAGGCCACGACGAGCGACGAGGAGAACTTCGGCACCGCGAAGGAGTACCTGACCAAGAGCGCGGTCAAGCGGTGGCAGCCGTTCGCGGCCACCACGGTGCTGGAGCAGGCTCCGGATGTGCGGGTGGAGACGGACCCGGGCGACCGGGACGGCAGCGGTAAGACGGTCGTGCTGTCGGGCAAGCGGATCGCCGTCGTGGACGAGACGCACGCCTACAAGCCCGATGAGCAGCCGTACGAGGAGCGCATCCATCTCACGCTGAGCGGTTCGGAGTGGCGGATCGACGGGCCGCCGCGGGGGCTGATCCTCGGCGAGTCGGACTTCCAGCGCATCTACCGCTCGGTCAACAAGTACTACTTCGCCGATCTGGGTCCGGACGCCGAGGAGTCGACGGCCGGGGACAACGTCCTGGTGGCCGATCCGGTCTATGTGCGGCGCCGTATCGATCCGGTGACCGCGACCGTCAAGGCGCTGCTGGGCGGTCCCACGGAGTGGCTGGAGCCGGTGGTCAGCAGTTCCTTCCCGCGCGGTTCGGCGCTCGGCCGCCGGGACGAGCGGCTGTCACTGGACGACTCGAACACGCTGAAGGTCCGGCTGAGTGACCGGGCGGTGCAGGTCAGCGCGGCGCGGTGTGCCCGGATGGCGGCGCAGACGCTGTTCACAGTCCAGGATCTGGGCGAGGGATCGTCCGAGGTCAGCGGGGTACGGCTGGAGCGGCAGAACGGTTCGGAGCTGTGTGCCCTCTCCAATGACGGGGCGCGTGCCTACGCCCCGGACGGGGTCGAGGGCCATCCGCGCCACCAGTACTTCGTGGACTCCGATCATCGGATGGTCCGGCTGTCCGACGACGAGGACCAGCCACAGCCGGTTCCGGGGCCGTTCGGCTCCGATGACGTGAGTCTGGGCACGGTGGCGGTCTCGCGCGACGAGCGGGACGCGGCGGGGGTCACCGCCGACGGCCAGGCGCTGTATGTCACCCAGATGGCCCCAGGCGCCGAGCGCGGCAAGGTGCGGCTGCGCAGCCAGGGCGGCAGCGTGGAGCACGGTCTGACGGCGCCGAGCTGGGACGGGCTGGGCGGTCTGTGGGTGGCCGACCGCAATCCGCAGCGGCCGAGGCTGCTGCGGCTGCGGGGCGGCACCGGACCGGCGGACGAGGTGGAGCTGCCGCAGCTGGACGGCGGCCGGATCACGGCGCTGCGGGTCTCCGCGGACGGATCCAGGATCGCGATGCTGGTCAAGCGATCCGGCCACACCACGCTGCGGCTCGGCCGGATCGAGCGGCGGGGCACCGAGGCGGCCCCGAAGCTGTCGGTGGGGGCGCTGCGGGCGGTCGCGCCGAAGCTGGAGGACGTGGACACCTTCTCCTGGGCGGGCGACAGCCGGCTGGTGGTCGCGGGCCGGGAGTCGGACGGGGTGCAGCAGCTGCAGTACGTGGAGACGGACGGCTCCCGGCGAACATCCCGGAGGTGCCGGGGCCGAACGGTGTGCAGTCGATCGGCGCCTCGGAGGACCAGACCCGGCCGCTGATCGCCGAGACCAGGGAGAACGGCATCGTGCGGCTGCTGCCGAACACCGACTGGAAGACCGTGGACCAGGACGGTTCGGCTCCGGTCTATCCCGGCTAGGCGGGGCAGCAGCGGCAGCTTCTAGGCCAGGACACCGGTCGGGGGTGGCTGGTTGTCCACATGTGCGCGGTTGTCCACAAGGGGTGGCGCTCGGGCTTGGCCGCCGGGACAGTGGTGTTCATGCGGGGCTGGTGGCAGGAGATCGCCGATCTGGTGCTGCCGGCCGACTGTGCCGGATGCGGTCGGCCGGGCGGCGCGTTGTGTGAGCGTTGTCGTGGGGCGCTGCGCGGGTCCGGGGCGCGCCGGGTGGAGCCGAGCCCGGTGCCGCCGGGGCTGCCGGTGGTCCATGCGGCGGTGGATTACGTGGACGAGGCGCGGGCGGTGCTGCTCGCGCACAAGGAGCGCGGAGCGCTCCGGCTGGCGCGGCCGCTGGGCGAGGCGCTGGCGGGGGCGGTGCGGGCGGCCTGTCCCGGGCCGGGGCCTGATCCAGAGCACGGCTCAGGGCCCGACTCGGAGCCCGGTGCGGGGTCCCGAAGGCGGGCGGGCGCGGGATCGGACCGGGTATCCGGGGTGAGACCGGGTACTGGATCGGGAGCGTGTGCCGGGGCGAGACCCGGGTACGGATCCGGGGCGAGACCCTGCGGGGGTCCGCTGCTGCTGGTGCCGGTGCCATCGGCCCGGCGTGCGGTGGGCGCCCGGGGGCATGACCCGGCCCGGCGGATCGCGCTCGCCGCGGCGGGCGTGCTGCGGGGTGGCGGGCGTCCGGCGAGGGTCCCGGCGGTGCTGCGTCAGCGGCGCCGGGTGAGCGACCAGTCGGGGCTGGACGCACGGCAGCGGCGGGCGAATGTGACGGGGGCGCTGGGGACGGTCCCCGGCAGCGGCCGGCTGCTGGCGGCAGGCCCGGTCGTACTGGTGGACGACCTGATGACGACGGGGGCCTCGCTCGCGGAGGCGGCGCGGGCGGTGACGGCGGCCGGCGGGCTGGTCATCGGCGCGGCCGTGGTGGCCGCACCCCTGATGCGTATCAACCGGAACTGAATACGAAGCCGCATCGTTGCAGGTGGTAACCGCGGCAAAGCACCTCGTCGGAGGTACGTGCCGGTAGGGGGTGCCGACTTCCGACCGGTCGAGCTATGTTCGGTTGTGAGGAAAGGCGGGTGCTATGACTCGCTCATCCGCTTGGCGTGTTTTGCCTGCATTCTGGTGAGGCTTGGAACAAACGGGGTTGAGATCCTCTCCGTGGGAAGGAGGAGCTGAAAGCGCCAAGCCGATGGCTCCGGAGGACGCCGGAGCCAAGTGCACAAGGGATGACGCTCCGATACTGACTGGAGCTACCCGGGAACGGAGTTCTGCGTGGACATCGTCGTCAAGGGCCGTAAAACTGAGGTGCCCGAGCGGTTCCGGAAGCACGTGGCCGAGAAGCTGAAGCTGGATAAGATCCAGAAGCTCGACGGCAAGGTGATCAGCCTCGACGTCGAGGTGTCCAAGGAGCACAACCCGCGGCAGTCCGACCGCGCCGACCGAGTGGAGATCACGCTCCGCTCGCGCGGCCCGGTGATCCGGGCGGAGGCCGCCGCGGCCGATCCGTACGCAGCGCTGGACCTGGCGGCCAGCAAGCTGGAAGCACGGATGCGCAAGCAGCACGACAAGCGCCATACGCGCCGTGGAAACGGTCGCATTCCGGCCAGCGATGTGGCTGTCACCGTGCCCAACGCGGCCCGTATCAACGGGCATGGCGATATCGCTCCCCAGCGCACGACGGAGACCGTCCCCACCACCCGGATGGGCCCCCTGGAAGTCCAGGGCGAGGGCCCCTTGGTGGTCCGGGAGAAGACCCACGCCGCGGCTCCGATGACCCTCGACCAGGCTCTCTACGAGATGGAGCTGGTCGGGCACGACTTCTATTTGTTCGTCGACTCCGACACCAACCAGCCCAGCGTCGTCTACCGGCGGCATGGTTATGACTACGGGGTGATTCATCTTCAGCCGGAAGCGTTCGTCGGAGAGGCACCCGGCGGCGCCGGTGGCGCACTCGGCGGCTGACCGAGAAATTCAGCCGAATCCAGCCTGACACGTAAGTGGTGCCCCGGAGCGCCTGCGCGCCCCCGGGGCACCGCCGTGCGACCAAGGTAGGAACATTCCGCCGTCCGGGCATGAAATCATGGCCGGGCGGCCAACCGGTGTAGCGAATGCACCGGTTGACGCCAGACCGAGTGCACCCAGGGTGCGGACCGCAAGGGCCATGGCCTTCAGGGGGAGGAACGATGGCGGACAGCTTCGGGCCCGTGTCCGACGCCGGGGAACACCATGGCGTCGGTCCGGACGGGGGCGAGCCGCGCGGCGAACCGCGCAAGGAGCCGATTCGGGTCCTCGTCGTGGACGACCACGCGCTCTTCCGGCGTGGGTTGGAGATCGTCCTCGCCCAGGAGGAGGACATCCAGGTCATCGGCGAGGCGGGGGACGGGGCCGAGGCCGTGGACAAGGCGGCGGATCTGCTGCCGGACATCGTCCTGATGGATGTGCGGATGCCCAAGCGCGGGGGGATCGAGGCCTGCACCGCCATCAAGGAGGTGGCACCCAGCGCCAAGATCATCATGCTGACGATCAGCGATGAGGAAGCCGATCTCTACGACGCGATCAAAGCGGGGGCCACGGGCTATCTGCTGAAGGAGATCTCGACCGACGAGGTCTCGACCGCCATCCGGGCGGTGGCGGACGGCCAGTCGCAGATCAGCCCGTCGATGGCGGCCAAGCTGCTGACCGAGTTCAAGTCGATGATCCAGCGCACCGATGAGCGGCGGCTGGTGCCCGCGCCCCGGCTCACCGACCGGGAGCTGGAGGTGCTCAAGCTGGTGGCGACCGGAATGAACAACCGGGATATCGCCAAGGAGCTGTTCATCAGCGAGAACACCGTGAAGAACCACGTGCGCAACATTCTGGAGAAATTGCAGCTGCACTCCAGGATGGAGGCCGTGGTCTATGCGATGCGGGAGAAGATCCTCGAGATCAGGTGAAGGGTGAGCCGGAACCCCTGGTGAGCCGGAGCTCCGGATGAGCCGGAGCCCCGGCCGGGCGCCCGCCCGGGCGGTTCAGGCGACGGCTGCCGCGAGTGCTGCGGCGAGCTTCGGGCGGTCGACACGCTCGACCCGTACGGAGTCACAGCCCACCCATTCGGCCGCCTCCCGCAGCGCCTGCGCCATGGGGGCCACGGCCTTCGGCGACTCCAGGGACACCTGCCGGGCGACCAGGGTCGTCCCCTCGCGGGCCGGATCGACCCGGCCCAGCAGCCGCCCGCCCGACAGCAGCGGCATGGCGAAGTAGCCGTAGATCCGCTTCGGCCTGGGCACATACGCCTCCAGCCGATGGGTGAAGCCGAAGATCCGCTCGGTGCGCGCCCGATCCCATATCAGTGAGTCGAAGGGCGACAGCAGCGTGGTGCGGTGCCGGCCGCGCGGCGGGGCGGCCAGCGCCTCGGGGTCCGCCCAGGCCCGCTTGTCCCAGCCCTCGACCGCCACCGGCACCAGCCCGGAGTCCGCGATCACCGCGTCCACCTGCTCGCCCTTGAGCCGGTGGTAGTCGGCGATATCCGCCCGCGTGCCCACGCCCAGGGACTGCCCGGCCAGCCGGACCAGCCGGCGCAGACACTCCCGGTCGTCCAGGTCGTCATGGAGCAGCGCGTCCGGCACGGCGCGCTCCGCCAGGTCGTACACCCGCTTCCAGCCACGCCGCTCGACGCACACCACCTCGCCGAACATCAGCGCCCGCTCGACCGCGATCTTCGCCGCCGACCAGTCCCACCACGGCCCGCCGTTCTTGGCCCCGCCCAGCTCGGTCGCGGTCAGTGGGCCCTCCGCGCGCAGCTGCTTCACCACCGTCTCGTACACCCCGTCCGGCAGCTCGTGGTGCCAGTGCGGACGCAGGCGGTAGGCGCGGCGCCGGAAGGCGAAGTGCGGCCACTCCTCGATCGGCAGCACACAGGCGGCATGCGACCAGTACTCGAAGGCATGGGTGTCGCTCCAATAGGCCGACTCGACCGTCTTACGGCCGACCGCGCCCAGCCGTGCGTACGGAATCAGCTCATGCGAGCGGGCCAGCACCGAGATCGTGTCGAGCTGCACCGCACCCAGATGGCGCAGCACGCCCCGCACCCGCCACGCCGGTCGGGCGCGCCCAGCAGCCCCTGGGCGCGCAGCGCGATCCGGCGCGCCTCGTCGGCGGAGAGCGTGGCCTCGGGTGTGCGGTCCACGGCGGACCCGGTGGCGGCGTTCGTCATGCGCGCCACCGTAGTAGCACCCACTGACAACGCCGCCGATCCCCGCCCGCGCCCGCCCGACGCCCCCGGGGCCTACGGCCTCTCTCAGACCGCTGACGGCGCTGTGGACGCCCGGCCGGGCGCCTCGGAAGCCTGAGGTGCGTTGGACGTCTCCGACGCCTTGGAGGGCAGGTACGGCGTCGTCGACGGCAGCCCCCAGTCGGAGGGCAGCAGCGCGCCCCGCCAGGCGTCCCGCCGCGTCCCCTGGTGGACGATCCGGGCGCGGTCCGTCCCCTCCATCCGGAAGCCCACCCCGAGGGCGACCGCCCGCGAGCCCTCGTTCCCGGCCTCGCTGCTCCACTCCAGGCGCTCCACCCCGAGCCGGGTGAACGCCCACTCGATCACGGCCCGCGCCGCCTCGTCCGTATAGCCGCGCCGCCGGTGCTCCCGGACCGTCCAGTAGCCCAGCTCGGCCTGGTGCTTGAGGGTGCGCAGATGGGCCAGCCGCACCAGGCCCATGGCGCCGACGAGGGTGCCGTCACTCTTGGTGACCACCGCGAAGTCGTAGGTCACGTCGTCGCGCCAGTTCTCCGGGCAGAGCCGGCTGGTGAAGTCCTCCGCGTGCGTACGTTCGTACGGGGAGGGCACAGCGGTCCATCGCTGGATGTCCGGGTCCTGACAAGCTGCGAAGACCGCGTCCGTGTCGATGGGCCGAAAGGGGCGCAGGATCAGACGCTCGGTGGTGAGGGTGACAGGCTCCATGCGTCCCGAGTCTGCGCCGCCGTCGTCACTCACCGCGAGCGGTTTCCGTGAATTCGAGGGCACCTGGGGGAGGTCTCGGGCGTTGACACGGTGAGGTGACATCCGGTCCTCGTGGTGACGGACCTCCCGGCGTGCCGGGGTCTGTCTTACGATGGCCGTTGCGGCGGGGCCTGCGCCCCTTGACAATGCCGCGCCAGCGCACCCCGACAGTGCCAGGCCCGACCGGCAAGGAGCCAGCCTACGTGTCCGTCCTCAACAAGCTCATGCGTGCAGGCGAAGGAAAGATCCTGCGCAAGCTGCACCGCATCGCGGACCAGGTCAATTCCATCGAAGAGGACTTCCTGTCCCTCTCCGACGCCGAGCTGCGCGCCCTCACCGACGAGTACAAGCAGCGGTACGCCGACGGTGAGAGCCTCGACGACCTCATGCCCGAAGCGTTCGCCACGGTGCGCGAGGCGGCCAAGCGGGTGCTCGGCCAGCGTCACTACGACGTCCAGCTGATGGGCGGCGCGGCGCTGCACCTCGGGTATGTCGCCGAGATGAAGACCGGTGAGGGCAAGACCCTGGTCGGCACCCTCCCGGCGTATCTGAACGCGCTGTCGGACAAGGGCGTCCACCTCATCACGGTCAACGACTACCTGGCCGAGCGCGACTCCGAGTGGATGGGCCGGGTGCACCGGTTCCTCGGCCTGGAGGTCGGCTGCATCCTCGCCAACATGACCCCGGCGCAGCGCCGCGAGCAGTACGCGTGCGACATCACCTACGGCACCAACAACGAGTTCGGCTTCGACTATCTGCGCGACAACATGGCGTGGTCGCAGGACGAGCTGGTGCAGCGCGGCCACAACTTCGCGATCGTCGACGAGGTCGACTCGATCCTGGTGGACGAGGCCCGTACGCCGCTGATCATCTCCGGCCCGGCCGACCAGGCCACCAAGTGGTACGGCGACTTCGCCAAGCTGGTCACCCGGCTCAGCAGGGGCCAGGCCGCCGAGCCGCAGAAGGGCGTGGAGGAGACCGGGGACTACGAGGTCGACGAGAAGAAGCGCACCGTCGGCATCCATGAGTCCGGTGTCACCAAGGTCGAGGACTGGCTGGGGATCGACAACCTCTACGAGTCGGTCAACACCCCGCTGGTGGGCTACCTCAACAACGCGATCAAGGCCAAGGAGCTCTTCAAGAAGGACAAGGACTACGTCGTCATGGACGGCGAAGTCATGATCGTCGACGAGCACACCGGCCGTATCCTCGCGGGCCGCCGCTACAACGAGGGCATGCACCAGGCCATCGAGGCGAAGGAAGCGGTGGAGATCAAGGACGAGAACCAGACGCTCGCCACGATCACCCTGCAGAACTTCTTCCGCCTCTACGACAAGCTCTCCGGCATGACCGGTACGGCGATGACCGAGGCCGCCGAGTTCCACCAGATCTACAAGCTCGGCGTGGTCCCGATCCCGACCCACCGCCCCCTGGCCCGGATCGACCAGTCCGACCTGATCTACCGCACCGAGGTCGCGAAGTTCGACGCGGTGGTCGACGACATCGCCGAGAAGCACACGAAGGGCCAGCCGGTCCTGGTCGGCACCACCTCCGTGGAGAAGTCCGAGTACCTCTCCCAGCAGCTCGCCAAGCGCGGGGTGCCGCATGAGGTGCTCAACGCCAAGCAGCACGACCGGGAGGCGACGATCGTCGCCCAGGCCGGCCGTAAGGGCGCCGTGACGGTCGCGACCAACATGGCGGGCCGCGGTACCGACATCAAGCTCGGTGGCAACCCGGACGACCTCGCCGAGGCCGAGCTGCGCCAGCGCGGTCTGGACCCGGTGGAGCACTCCGAGGAGTGGGCCGCCGCGCTGCCCGCCGCCCTGGAGAAGGCCGAGGCCGCGGTCAAGGCCGAGTTCGAAGAGGTCAAGGAGCTCGGCGGGCTGTATGTGCTGGGCACCGAGCGCCATGAGTCGCGCCGGATCGACAACCAGCTCCGCGGCCGCTCCGGCCGTCAGGGCGACCCCGGCGAGTCCCGCTTCTACCTCTCGCTCGGCGACGACCTGATGCGGCTGTTCAAGGCGCAGATGGTCGAGCGCGTCATGGCGATGGCGAACGTCCCGGACGACGTCCCGATCGAGAACAAGATGGTCACGCGGGCCATCGCCTCCGCCCAGTCGCAGGTCGAGCAGCAGAACTTCGAGACCCGTAAGAACGTCCTGAAGTACGACGAGGTCCTGAACCGGCAGCGTGAGGTCATCTACGGCGAGCGCCGCCGCGTCCTGGAGGGCGAGGACCTGCAGGACCAGATCGGCCACTTCATGGACGACACCATCGAGGCCTATGTGCGGGCGGAGACGGTCGAGGGCTTCGCCGAGGAGTGGGACCTGGACCGGCTGTGGAGCGCCTTCAAGCAGCTCTACCCGGTCAGCGTGACGGTCGAGGAGCTGGAGGACACGGCCGGCGACCGCGCCGGGATCACCGCCGAGTTCATCGAAGAGTCCATCAGGGACGACATCCACCAGCAGTACGAATCGCGTGAGGAGCAGCTCGGCTCCGAGATCATGCGTGAGCTGGAGCGGCGGGTCGTGCTCTCCGTCCTGGACCGCAAGTGGCGCGAGCACCTCTACGAGATGGACTACCTCCAGGAGGGCATCGGGCTGCGCGCGATGGCCCAGAAGGACCCGCTGGTCGAGTACCAGCGCGAGGGCTTCGACATGTTCCAGGCCATGATGGAGGGCATCAAGGAGGAGTCCGTCGGCTACCTGTTCAACCTGGAGGTCCAGGTCGAGCAGCAGGTCGAGGAGGTCCCGGTCGAGGCGGCGGACGAGAAGGTCGCCCTCGCGAAGGATGTGCAGGACGCGGTGCCGGCGGGCGCGCCCGCCGCGCCGGCCGCGGGCTCCTCGGGCCGCCCCGAGATCCGCGCCAAGGGCCTGGAGGCCCCGCAGCGGCCGGACCGGCTGCACTTCTCCGCCCCGACGGTGGACGGTGAGGGCGGTGTCGTCGAGGGCGACTTCCCCAACGGTGAGACGCCGCCGGCGCCTCGGTCGGAGTCCGACGGGTTGACGCGGGCGGAGCGGCGTAAGGCGCAGAAGGGGCGGCGCCGCAAGAAGTAGTCCGGCGGGGCTTTGGTTTGACTGACGGGCCGGGGTGCCGCGCGGGAGTGCGGCGCCGCGGCCCGTTGCGTTGCGTTGCGTTGCCTTGCGTTGCGTTGCCTTGCGTTGTGGGCGTGGGCGTGGGCGTGGGCGTGGGCGTGGGCGTGGTTGTGGCCGTGGCCGCGGTTGTGGGTCTATGGCGTGTCCGGCGGGTCTTTCCCCTACCCGCCCCTTCCCACAACCGGGGCCGGCCCCGGCCCCGCCGGGGCTCCGCCCCTGGGCCCCGCTCCTCAAGCGCCGGAGGGGCTGGAAAACCGGGGCCTGGCCCCCGGCCCCGGTGGGGCTCTGCCCCAGACCCCGGCCGGGGCTCTGCCTCTGGGCTCTGCTCCTCAAGCGCCGGAGGGGCTGGAAAACCGGGGCCTGGCTCCCGGCTCCGGTGGGGCTCCGCCCCTGGGCCCCGCTCCTCAAGCGCCGGAGGGGCGGAAAACCGGGGCCTGGCTCCCGGCTCCGGTGGGGCTCTGCCCAGGCCCCGGCCGGGGCTCTGCCCTTGGGCTCTGCTCCTCAAGCGCTGGAGGGGCTGGAGAACCGGGGCCTGGCTCCCGGCTCCGGTGGGGCTCTGCCCCAGGCCCCGGCCGGGGCTCTGCCCTTGGGCTCTGCTCCTCAAGCGCTGGAGGGGCTGGAGAACCGGGGCCTGGCTCCCGGCTCCGGTGGGGCTCTGCCTCAGACCCGGCCGGGGCTCTGCCCTTGGGCTCTGCTCCTCAAGCGCTGGAGGGGCTGGAGAACCGGGGCCTGGCTCCCGGCTCCGGTGGGGCTCTGCCTCAGACCCCGGCCGGGGCTCTGCCCCTGGGCCCCCGCTCCTCAAACGCCGGAGGGGCTGGGCTGGCTCCCCGCACCTTCCCGTTACCAGGGGCTCGCCCCTGAACCCCGGAGCCTGGGGCGAAGCCCCGGTCTCGGGAAGGCGCGCCCTGGGCGCCGGGGCTGGGGCGGAGCCCTGCCGCGCGGCGGAGCCGCATCGATGCTGCGGGAAGGGGAGCAGTCCGCCGCAGGCGTCACGATCCGTCGGACACCGCCTGGGCGAGTGGGCCGAGGTCGATGGCGGCGCAGCGCCAGCGGGCGTCGGCGCCGAGCTCCAGTCGGAACGCGAGCGCGCTGAGCCGGTCTCCGGAGGCGATCCGGGCGAACGCCTCGATAACCCCGTGCCGGGGCTGGTACTCGCCACAGCGCCGCACGACGGGTGCTGTGGCGCGCCCTCCGGCGGGGCGCAGCGGGGCGCGTGGGGCGAGCTCGATCAGCCGGTCGTAGGCCGCCGGGAGGGCGTGCCCGAGGAGGGTGTGCACGGGGCGCTGACCGCTGAGGGTGAGCACCAGCCGGTTGGCGAACCAGTAGCGCGGCAACCGGTCCCGCTGCCGACACGCTGCGGCGGCGGCCGCAGTGCGCGATACGGCGGCGGCGCGGGATGCGGTTGGGGTGTGGGGTGCGGCTGTGGTGGTGGGCGATACGGCCGCACTGCGCGATACCGCCGCGGCGCGGGTGACCGTGAGAGGCGTGGACGGTGCGGGTGGCGTAGTGGTGCGCGGGGCGGCTACGTCGTGTGAGGTGGGGGTGGCGTTGGTGGTGGGTGTGCTGTGTGGGGCGGCGTGGGTGGGTGGTGTGGCTGCGTCGTGCGGGGTGGGGGTCTCGTTGGTGGTGGGTGTGCTGTATGGGGCGGTCTCGGTGGGTGGTGCGGCTACGTCGTGCGATGTGGGGGTGGCGGCGGTTGCGCCGCATGGTGCGGTTGGGGTGGGTGGTGCCGACGTCGTGGTGGGTGGTGATGCCGTTGTTGGGGTGGTGCGGGGGCGGCGGGGTCTTTGCGGGTGGGGGGCCGCTTCGGCCTGGTCCGCTGCTGGCGCGCCGTCGTACGTTCTCCCCGGTCGTCGTGGTCCGATCCGTCGCCCGGACGCCCTCGCGCATGCTTCTCGCCCCGTTCTCTCCGGCCCGGTCGAATACCGGGCGGTAGCTTTCGTCGGAGAGTCTTCTACCGAGGGGGTTTCGGCCTCCGCAATGAAGGCGGCCACTGGTCTCGGCCGACGCTGCGGTTCACCTATTTGGGGCATACGGGCGCTCATCGCCCCTGGTCGCGGGGGCGGGCCGGGTTTGTTCCGGGCTCTGTGCGGCGCCGTCGCAGCCCGTCGCCCGAAAGGGGACCACCGGGCTTCGCAGAAGGCTCGGGTCAGGGGACGGGCGATCGTATGCTTGGGGCCTATTGGTCTCTGATGAAAGCGGCAGATATGCGCGTCTACGTCCCCCTGACCCTCTCCGCTCTCGCCGAGGCGCACAAGGAGGGCCAACTGGGGCCGACGCCGTTGACGGCCTACGCGGTCACCCCCGCGCTCCGCGAGTGGTACGTCTCCGACGACATCGAGGAGCTGGAGTACGCGGCGCTGAGCCGGGCCGCGCAGGCCTCGCTGCGGCTGCTCGCCGTCGACCCGCAAGCGCCGCGCCGTCGGGTCGTGGTGGCCGTGGACGTGCCCGACGGGCAGGCGGTCGCCGATCCGGACCGGGGGCTGGATCAGTCCGCGCTGGGCGAGGTGCGGATCAAGGCCGCCGTACCGCTGGCGAAGGCCGCCGCCGTGCACCTGGACGCCGATGACGCCGAGCGCGACATCGCCGCGGCCGCCGACGCGCTGGGCGCGGCGGACCTCGGTGACGACGATGCGCAGTTCACCGTGGACGGCGCCGAGGACCATGAGCTGCTCTGGTACGCCACCCAGGAGATCCCCAATCTCATCGAGTGATGCCTGCTGTCGGACCCGACAGGTACGGTCGTGGGATGGGGAAGAACCACGTGACGCACCTCGTGTGGGACTGGAACGGCACGCTGTTCCACGACATCGACGCCGTGATCTCGGCGACGAACGCGTCGTTCGGAGAGGTCGGCCTGCCGCCGATCACCCTCGAGCGCTATCGCGACCTGTACTGCGTCCCGGTCCCGCGCTTCTATGAGCGGCTGATGGGACGGCTGCCCACCGACGAGGAGTGGGCGCTCATGGACGAGGCGTTCCACCGGCACTATGGGACGCTGGCCGAGAGCGCCGGGCTGGCGATCGGCGCCCGGCAGCTGCTCGTCGAGTGGCAGGAGGCGGGTCTTACCCAGTCGCTGTGCTCACTGGCCCCGCATGAGCATCTGGTCCCGCTGGTGCGGACGCATGGCATCGAGCGCCATTTCATCCGGGTGGACGGCCGCGTCGGCCAGAGCAACACCGGCAAGGCCGAGCAGATGATGCGCCATATCGCCGAGCTCGAAGGGGTGCCCCCGCAGCGGATGGTGGTGATCGGGGACGCCGTGGACGACGCGCTGGCGGCACGCCATGTGGGGGCGCGAGCTGTGCTCTACACGGGGGGTTCGCACAGTCGGGCCAGTCTGGCGGCGGCCGGGGTGCCGGTCGTGGACACGCTCGAGGAGGCCGTACGGGAGGCCGAGCGCATGGCCGACGAGTAGGTCGGAGGCCAGCCCGAGCGGCCCGCCCTGGGCTCCTCGGGGCCCGTCCTGGGCTCCTCGGGGCCCGCCCTGGGCTTCCTCGGTGTCCGTCTAGGGCTCCCGTCCTGGGCTTGCTCGGCGTTCGTCCAGGGCTCTTCACCACCTCGTGCGCCCGCTCTTGCCTCCATACGCCTCCCGCGTCGCCACGGCCCCCACCACCCCTCACACCACCGGCGCCTTCGTCCGCAGCACCGCCAGGAACTCCCGCATCCATGCCGGATGGTCCGGCCAGGCACGGGAGGAGACCAGCGAGCCGTCGACCACGACCTCCGCGTCCTGGTACTCCGCGCCCGCCGCCTGCATGTCCGGCTCCAGCGCCGGATACGCGGTGACCCGCCGCCCGCTCAGGCCGCCCACGGCCGCCGTCAGCAGCGGGCCGTGGCAGATCTGCGCGACCGGCTTGTCCGCGTCGAAGAACGCCTTGCAGATCTTGCGCAGCTCGGGGTCGTTGCGCAGATACTCCGGGGCCCGGCCGCCCGGGATCACGAGGGCTCCGTACTGACCCGGGTCGACCTCGGAGAAGGCGAGGTCGGCGGGGAGTGTGTAGCCGGGCTTCTCGGTGTAGGTGTCGAAGCCCTCCTCGAAGTCATGAACCACGAGGCGCAGCGTCTTGCGGGTCGGGGCCGCGATATGGACCTCGTACCCCTCCTCGCGCAGCCGCTGGTAGGGGTAGAGCACTTCCAGCGATTCGGCCGCGTCGCCGGTCACCAGAAGGATCTTCGCAGTCATGCCGCCCGTGCCGCCCATGCCATCCGTGCCGCCGGTGCCGCTCATACCGCCCACCTCCACCTTCACGTCCACGCTTACCACCGTCCCGATCACGGTGCATCCGCGCCGGCGCGTTGCCAAGAGGGCACCAGAAGGCACCAGACGGCACCAGAAGGCATGACCGGCACATCATCGGTTCGCGCGCGCCCGTGGTCGCTGTCCATTTCGTCAAACTTCAGCGCTCGGTTTTGTACACGAACGGCTCATGACGACCCCCTGGGGAGGAGCGATAGCCTTACTGCGTGATCAGCGCGATAGTCCGTGAGGGCAACGAGGCCCTCGCTCCGCGCCCGGAGCCCCACCGGCCCCGGGCCCGAGCCGCCGCTGACCCGTGGCGCGTGGGTTCTTGGTCACTTACGGCCCAGTACACCCCGGCCATTCCCCGATCCGGCATACCGTCGTCAACGACCGGATTTTTCGCGTCGCGGCGTCATGCCACCGCCATCGATGTCACGCAACGGCGCGCGACAGGAGCCAGAGGACATGCAGACCAAGCTGGACGAAGCCAAGGCCGAGTTGCTCGAACGGGCCGCCCGGGTCGCTGAGAACAGCCCTGCCGGGGGAAAACCGGTTCAGGGCCCAGGACCGGAGACCCTGACCGCATACCTCCAGCACTACTACCTGCACACGCCTCCGGAGGACCTCGCCGACCGCGATCCGGTCGACGTCTTCGGGGCGGCGCTCTCCCACTACCGGCTCGCCGAGGTGCGTCCGCAGGGCACGGCGAACGTCCGTGTGCACACCCCGACCGTCGAGGAGCACGGCTGGACCTGCAGCCACTCCGTGGTCGAGGTGGTCACCGACGACATGCCGTTCCTGGTCGACTCGGTCACCAATGAGCTCACCCGCCAGGGACGCGGCATCCATGTCGTGATCCACCCGCAGGTGATCGTGCGCCGTGACATCACCGGCAAGCTGATCGAGCTGCTCGATGTCTCCCCGGACGGCCCGGCCAGGAAGAAGAAGCTGCCGCATGACGCGGTCGTGGAGTCCTGGATCCATGTCGAGACCGACCGCGAGACCGACCGCGGCGATCTGAAGCAGATCACCGCCGATCTCCTGCGCGTCCTGTCCGATGTCCGCGAGGCGGTCGAGGACTGGGAGAAGATGCGCGAGTCCGCGCTGCGCCTCGCCGAGGGTCTGCCGGACGAGCCCAAGGCCGCCGAGGTCCGCGAGGAGGAGGTCGAGGAGGCCCGTGAGCTGCTGCGCTGGCTCGCCGACGACCACTTCACCTTCATCGGCTTCCGCGAGTACGAGCTGACGCAGGTCCCCACCGAGGCCGGTGGCGAGGAGGACGTGCTGACCGCCGTGCCCGGCACGGGCCTGGGCATCCTCCGCTCCGATCCGCAGCACAAGGACAGCGACGAGAGCACCCACGGGGGCCCGGGGTCGCCGTCCTTCAACCGGCTTCCGGCCGACGCCCGCGCCAAGGCGCGGGAGCGCAAGCTGCTGGTGCTCACCAAGGCGAACAGCCGCGCCACCGTCCACCGCCCCTCGTACCTCGACTACATCGGCGTGAAGAAGTTCGACGCCGAGGGCAATGTGATCGGCGAGCGCCGCTTCCTGGGGCTGTTCTCCTCCGCCGCGTACACCGAGTCGGTGCGCCGGGTCCCGGTCATCCGCCGCAAGGTCGTCGAGGTGCTCGCGGGCGCCGGCTTCGCGCCCAACAGCCACGACGGCCGGGATCTGCTGCAGATCCTGGAGACCTACCCGCGCGATGAGCTCTTCCAGACCCCGGTCGACCAGCTCCGCTCGATCGTCACCAGCGTGCTCTACCTCCAGGAGCGCCGCCGGCTGCGGCTGTTCCTCCGCCAGGACGAGTACGGGCGCTACTACTCCGCGCTGGTCTACCTTCCGCGTGATCGTTTCACCACCGATGTGCGGCTGCGGCTGACCGACATCCTGCTGGAGGAGCTGAGCGGCCGCCCGCCGGTCGACTTCACCGCCCTGCACACCGAGTCGGTGCTCTCGCGGCTGCACTTCGTGGTCCGCCTCCAGCCCGGCACCGAGCTGCCGGATCTGACCGACGCCGATGTGGAGCGGATCGAGAGCCGGCTGATCGAGGCCGCCCGCTCCTGGGCCGACGGCTTCTCCGAGGCGCTGGTCTCCGAGGCCGGCGAGGAGCGCGCGGCCGAGTTGCTGCGCCGCTATCAGCACGCCTTCCCCGAGGGGTACAAGGCGGACCACACCCCGCGCGGTGCCGTCGCCGACCTTCAGCACCTGGAGCGGCTGAAGGACCGGGGCAAGGAGTTCGGGCTCAGCCTCTACGAGCCGGTGGGCGCGGCCCACGCCGAGCGCCGCTTCAAGATCTACCGGGCCGGGGCCCAGATCTCGCTGTCCGCGGTGCTCCCGGTGCTCAACACCCTCGGCGTCGAGGTGGTCGACGAGCGCCCGTACGAGCTGCGCTGCTCGGACAAGACCACCGCCTGGGTCTACGACTTCGGGCTGCGGCTGCCCCTGCGCGAGGGCGAGGCGCTGGCCGACGACGCCCGTGAGCGCTTCCAGAACGCGTTCGCCGCGGTGTGGACCGGCCAGGCCGAGAGCGACAACTTCAACCAGCTGGTGCTGGGCGCCGGGCTGGACTGGCGGCAGGCGATGGTGCTGCGGGCCTACGCCAAGTACCTGCGGCAGGCCGGCTCCACGTTCAGCCAGTCGTACATGGAGGACACCCTCCGCAACAATGTGCACACCACCCGGCTGCTGGTCTCGCTCTTCGAGGCGCGGATGTCGCCGGAGCGGCAGCGGGCGGGCGTGGAGCTGACCGACGCCCTGCTGGAGGAGCTGGACGCGGCGCTGGACCAGGTGGCCTCGCTGGACGAGGACCGCATCCTGCGCTCGTTCCTCACCCTGATCAAGGCCACCCTGCGGACGAACCACTTCCAGAGCAACGGGGACGGCAAGCCCCACGAGTATCTGTCGATCAAGCTGGACCCGCAGGCCGTGCCCGATCTGCCCGCGCCCCGCCCGGCGTACGAGATCTGGGTGTACTCGCCGCGGGTCGAGGGTGTGCATCTGCGGTTCGGCAAGGTCGCGCGCGGTGGTCTGCGCTGGTCCGACCGGCGTGAGGACTTCCGTACCGAGATCCTCGGCCTGGTCAAGGCGCAGATGGTGAAGAACACCGTCATCGTGCCGGTGGGCGCCAAGGGCGGCTTCGTCGGCAAGCGGCTGCCGGATCCGTCCGTCGACCGCGACGCCTGGATGGCCGAGGGCATCGCCTCCTACAAGACCTTCATCTCCGGTCTGCTCGACATCACCGACAACCTGGTCGCGGGCCAGGTCGAGCCGCCCAAGGACGTGGTCCGCCACGACGGGGACGACACCTATCTCGTCGTCGCCGCCGACAAGGGCACCGCGACCTTCTCCGACATCGCCAATGACGTGGCCCAGTCGTACGGCTTCTGGCTCGGCGACGCCTTCGCCTCCGGCGGCTCCGCCGGATACGACCACAAGGGCATGGGCATCACCGCCCGCGGCGCCTGGGAGTCGGTCAAGCGCCACTTCCGCGAGCTGGGCCATGACACCCAGACCGAGGACTTCACGGTCGTGGGCGTCGGCGACATGTCCGGTGACGTGTTCGGCAACGGCATGCTGCTGAGCGAGAACATCCGGCTGATCGCCGCCTTCGACCACCGGCACATCTTCCTGGACCCCAACCCGGACGCGGCCACCTCCTACGCCGAGCGCCGCCGCCTGTTCGAGCTGCCGCGCTCCTCGTGGGAGGACTACAACACCGAGCTGCTGTCGGCGGGCGGCGGCATCCACCCCCGTACCGCCAAGGCCATCCCGATCACCCCGCAGGTGCGGGCCGCGCTCGGCATCGAGAAGCGGGTCGCCAAGATGACCCCGGCCGATCTGATGAAGACGATCCTCAAGGCCCCGGTCGACCTGCTGTGGAACGGCGGCATCGGCACCTACGTCAAGGCGTCCACCGAATCCCACGGCGATGTCGGCGACAAGGCCAATGACGCGATCCGGGTGGACGGCCAGGACCTGCGGGTCAAGGTCGTCGGCGAGGGCGGCAACCTGGGCCTGACCCAGCTGGGCCGGATCGAGTTCGCCGCCAACGGCGGCCGGATCAACACCGACGCGATCGACAACAGCGCCGGTGTGGACACCTCCGACCACGAGGTGAACATCAAGATCCTGCTCAACGCCCTGGTCACCGAGGGCGACCTCACCCTCAAGCAGCGCAACAAGCTGCTCGCCGAGATGACCGACGAGGTCGGTGCGCTGGTGCTGCGCAACAACTACGCGCAGAACGTGGCCCTGGCCAACTCCGTCGTCCAGGCCCCCAGCCTGCTCCACGCCCACCAGCGGCTGATGCGCCGCCTGGGCCGGGAGGGCCGGCTGGACCGGGCGCTGGAGTTCCTGCCCACCGACCGCCAGATCCGCGAGCGGCTCTCCGCCGGGCGCGGTCTGAGCCAGCCCGAGCTGGCCGTGCTGCTCGCCTACGTCAAGATCACGGTGGCCGACGAGCTGATCACCACCAGGCTGCCCGACGATCCGTATCTGCAGCGGCTGCTGCACGCCTACTTCCCGCAGGCGCTGCGCGAGCGGTTCCCCGAGTACATCGACGGCCACGCCCTGCGGCGCGAGATCATCACCACGGTGCTGGTCAACGACACGCTCAACACCGCCGGGACGACCTTCCTGCACCGGATGCGGGAGGAGAGCGGGGCCTCCACCGAGGAGGTCGTGCGCGCCCAGACCGCGGCCCGCGCGATCTTCGAGCTGAACCAGGTGTGGGACGAGGTCGAGGCGCTGGACACGGTCGTCGACGCCGACATCCAGACCAGGATGCGGCTGCACTCGCGGCGGCTGGTCGAGCGCGGCACCCGCTGGCTGCTCAACAACCGGCCGCAGCCGCTGGAGCTCGCCGAGACCATCGACTTCTTCGGCGAGCGGGTCGCCGCGGTCCGGGCGCAGATGCCCAAGCTGCTGCGCGGCTCCGACATCGAGTGGTACCAGCGGATCTACGACGAGATCACCGCGGCGGGCGTCCCGGAGGACCTGGCCACCCGGGTGGCGGGCTTCTCCTCGGCCTTCCCGACGCTGGACATCGTCGCCATCGCGGACCGCACCGGCAAGGAGCCGCTGGCGGTCGCCGAGGTCTACTACGACCTGGCCGACCGGTTGCGGATCAGCCAGCTGATGGACCGGATCATCGAGCTGCCGCGCGCCGACCGGTGGCAGTCCATGGCCCGGGTCTCCATCCGCGAGGACCTGTACGCGGCCCAGGCCGCCCTGACCTCCGATGTGCTGTCGGTGGGCAACGGCGGCTCCACGCCCGAGCAGCGCTTCAAGGCGTGGGAGGAGAAGAACGCCGCGATCCTGCAGCGTGCGCGCACCACGCTCGATGAGATCCAGTCGTCGGAGACCTTCGACCTGGCCAATCTGTCGGTCGCGATGCGGACGATGCGGACGCTGCTGCGCACCCACAGCTGACGCTCAGCAGAAGGCGGCTCTTGGCGCCCCCGGTGGACTTCATGTCCGCCGGGGGCGTTTGTCACCCGCTTGGGCGCCCGTCCAACGACCGAGCGGGCATACCGGGACGAACCCACCTAGCGTGGGTGGTCAGTGAGTGCTTCGCACCTCGAACCGCCGTCGCGTCCCGAGGAGCCTTATGCCCCGCTTCACCATCGTCATCGCCGCCTATCGCGTCCAGGGCTATCTGAGCGCCTGCCTGGATTCCGTGCTGAGCCAGTCATGTCAGGACGTGGAGGTGGTCGCCGTCGACGACTGCTCACCGGACCACTGCGGCGCGATCATCGACGCGTACGCGGCACGCGACAGCCGGGTCGTGCCCGTGCACCAGCGGGTCAACTCCGGGCCGGGCCAGGCCCGTAACGCCGGTGTCGAGCGGGCCCGCGGGGACTATCTGCTCTTCCTGGACGGGGACGACACCCTCGCCCCGGGCACCCTCCAGGGCCTCGCCGACCGGCTGGCCCTCACCCATGACCCGGACATCCTCTACTTCAACCATGTGCGCACCTACTGGTCGGAGCGGAGGGCCCCCAGCCTCTTCGGGGATCTGCTGGCCTCGGCGGGCACCGATGTCTTCTCCATCGTCGAACGCCCGGAATTCCTGCGGCTGTTCGCGATGTCGTCCAACCGCGTCTACCACCGGGATTTCTACACCCGCCATGGCTTCGCGTTCAGCGATGGCATCTACGAGGACGCCCTGCTCTCGTACAAGACGATGCTCACCGCGCGGCGAATAGCGTGTGTCGATCTGGTGGGCCTGGAATACCGGCAGCGGCGGGTCGGGGCCAGTACGGCAAGCCCCGGGGAGAAGCACTTCGTCATCTTCCAGCAGTACGCCCGGCTCTTCGACTTCCTCGACGAGCATCCGCGTCTGGACCATTTGCGCCCGCTGCTCTTCGAACGGGCCATCTCGCATTTCCTGTTCTGCCTGGACCGGACGTCCCGGGTGTCGACGGCGGACCGGCCGCGCTTCTTCGGACGGGCCGCCGCGTGGTATCGCCGCCGTCTGCCCGCCGGGTTCACCCCGCCGGTCGAGGGCCGCTGGCGCTTCGAGGCGCTGGCGTCCGGCTCCTTCCTCCGCTACCGGGAGCGGGAACTGGGCGTACGGGCGGCCGCCGGGGCCCGCAAGCTGCGCCGGACCGTCCGGCCGCCCCTGGCCGCACGCGCCAAGCGGGGCCTGTACCGGCTGCACCGACAGCGGCCGGTCGACCCCCAGCTGGCCGTCTACTCCGCGTACTGGGGCCGTGGGGTGCTGTGCAATCCGGGGGCGATCTACTACAAGGCGCGGGAGCTGGCACCGGAGATCCACGGGGTGTGGGCGGTCAAGAAGTCGGAGATCGAGTCCCTCCCGGAAGGCGTCGACTTTGTCGTCACCGGCACCCGTGACTTCTATCGCACCGTGGCCCGCGCGAAATACCTCATCAACAACGTCAACTTCCCCAATGAGGTGGTGAAACGGCCGGGCACGGTGCATCTGCAGACCTTCCATGGCACTCCGCTCAAATGCATGGGGCTGGATCAGCAGCACTATCCGGCCGCCGCGGGCGGCATGAGTTTCGGCAATCTGCTCAAGCGCATCGACCGCTGGGACGTCGCCCTCTCCTCCAATCCGCACTCCAGCCAGATCTGGGAGCGGGTCTACCCCGCCGCGTACCGGCTGCTGGAATACGGATATCCGCGCAACGACGTCTTCTTCACGGCGTCGGAGGAGGACATCCGGCGGATCCGCGGGGAGTTGGGCATCCCGGCCGGGAACACCGCCCTCCTCTACGCCCCCACCCTCCGCGACTACCAGAAGGGGTTCACCCCCCGGCTGGACCTGGAGCGGCTCAGCCGCGAACTCGGCCCGCAGATCACGCTGCTGGTGCGCGCCCACTACTCCTACCGGCCGCAGGACCACCTCTCCCGGCTCCAGGAGGCCGGGCTGGTGATCGACGTCTCCCACCACCCGTCGGCGGAGCAACTGTGCCTGGCGGCCAACGCGCTGATCACCGACTACTCGTCGATGATGTTCGACTACGCGCTCCTGGACCGCCCCATCGTCATCTACGCCGACGACTGGGACATCTACCGGTCCTCCCGCGGGGTCTACTTCGACCTCCTCTCGGGATCCCCCGGCGAGACCCCGGGAGCCGTCGCCCGCACCGGGCGGGAGCTGGTCGAGGTCTTCCGCGAGGGCCGCTGGTGCGACGCGGACGCGACCGCGCTGCGCACCGCCTTCCGGGCCCGCTTCTGCCCGTTCGACGACGGCCACGCGGCCGAACGGGTGGTACGGACCCTGATGCTGGGCCAGGACGACACGGCGCTCCCTCTCGCGCCCGCGCCACGGACGCGGCCCCTGCCGGCCGGCGGCGACAGCGCCCCGGCCGGGCCGCGCGGCGGCGTCCTCACCGCCGAGTGACCCCACCCCCCACCCCCCCGACCCCCGACCCCGACCCCCGCCCCGTCGAGAGCCCGGAGTCAGGAGGCCGTCATGCCCTCTCCATCCCGACCTCGTGTCAGTGTGATCATCCCCGCCTACAACGCCCTGCCGGAGCTGACCCGCGCCGTCACCTCCGCGATGGACCAGACCCTGGGCCCGGACCGGGTCGAGATCATCGCGGTGGACGACGGTTCGACCGACGGCACCGGCGAGGAGCTGGAGCGGCTCGCCCGCACCTGCTCCGCGCTGCGCGTCATCCACCAGGAGAACTCCGGCTGCGCGGGCATACCCCGCAACACCGGACTGGACCACGCCCGGGGCGACTTCGTCTTCTTCCTCGACTCCGACGACTACCTGGGGCCGGACGCGCTGCGCCGTATGGTCGCCATGGCCGACGCCCACGGCACCGACATCGTGCTGGGCAAGATCGCGTCCGTGGGCGGACGGGCCGTGCCCCGGGCGGTCTTCCAGCACAACCAGCCCCGTACCGACGTCTTCTCCTCCCACGCCTATCTGACCCTGGGCCCGTGGAAGCTGTTCCGGCGCTCCCTCATCGAGCGGCTGCACCTGCGCTTCCCGCCCTACCGCAACTGCGAGGACAAGCCGTTCACCGCGGCCGCCTACCTCAACGCCTCCGGCATCTCGGTGGTCGCCGACTACGACTGCTACTACGTCCGCTACCGCGAGAACCGCAACAACCTCACCCTCACCGCCGCCGATCTCGCCCACCGCATGGACGGCACCCGGCTGTGCTTCGAGACCGTGGCCCGCTATCTGGAACCGGGCCCGCGCCGGGACCAGATCATGCGCCGCCATGTGGAGTGGGAGCTGTGCGGTCCGCTGCGTGCCCTGCTGCCCCGCGAGAGCGAACAGGAGGCGCGGGAGCGGTTCTTCCCGGAGTTCCGGCACTGGGCGAGGACCTGGGTGAGCGACGCCCTCTTCCAGCGGCTCGACGCCCCCGACCGGCTGCTGATCCAGCTGCTGCGCGCCGACCGCTTCGAGGAGGTGATGACCGTGGCCCGGAACGCGGGGCGGGACGGGCGGCGCGGCCATCTCGTCGAAAAGGGCCGGGTCTACTGGCTCCATCCGTTCTTCCGCGACCATGCCGCCGCCGTTCCCGACGTCTGCTTCGACGTCACCGACCGGCTGCCGGTCCAGCACTACCTGGAGGCGGCGAGCTGGCACGGAGGGGCGCTGCGGCTGGCCGGCCACGCCTATATCGAGGACATCGACGCCCTGGACCCGGCCACCGAGATCGTGCTGCGCAAGTACCGGGCGGACCGCCCCGAGGTCCGGCTGCCCACCACGCCGTGCCTCTCCGCCAACCCGCTGCCGGGGGAGGGACGGCGGTACGAGATGGCGGGCTTCATTGCCGAGATCGACCCGGCCACCGCCGACGGCGGGGCCCCGCTGGAGCGCGGGCTGTGGAACATCTACCTCGATGTCCGCGCCCAAGGCGTCAGCCGTACGGTGCGGTTCGGCAACCGCCGCGAGGGCGGCGAGGTCACCCATCCGTCCCGGCGCCGCGTCACCACGTCCCAGGGGGCGGAGGTGGTGGTGCCGTACTACACCCCGTACGGCAATCTCTCGCTCGACGTCGGCGAGGTCGCCCATCCCCTCGACCCGCCCTGCCAGGTGCTCCGGACCCTCTGGCGCACCCGGAGCACCCTGCTGGTCGGCGGACGGCTGACCGAGGAGGCCGCGCGGGACGGCGGGACACTGCTGCTGCGCGCCGAGGGCGGGACGGGCACGGTGCACGAACTGCCGGTGTGCTGTGAGCCCGGCGGCTCCTCGTCCGTCTTCACCGCCCGGCTGCCGGTCGGCAGGCTGGGCACGGGCCGCTGGACGCTGACGCTGATCATGGACGGACCCGGCGAGGACGCGCCGCGCCGCGCCGTGGCCGTGCCGTACTTCGACCGGCTGGCCGCGACCCGCTGGCTCCGCTTCGGCTGCCGTCCGTACTACGCCAAGCCGGTGGCGCTGGGCCCGGCCCGGGCCCTCGGCCTGGAGGTGGCTCCGATCAAGGTCGCCACGGGGGTGCGGCGGCGGCTGCGGGGGTGAGCGGGGTCATGGCTCGTCACGACCGCAGCCGGTTGCGTACGGCGGCGAGCAGCCGGACCGGCGCCACCCGCAGCTCCAGCGTCACCTCGCCGCGCCCCATCAGCGGCTTGGCGTAGTACGGACGGCCGCGGCGCACCCAGCGGGCGCCGGGCAGCCGGGCGGGCGGCGGTACGGGCGCGGCGGGCGCGGGGTGCCCCGGGGCCTGGTCGCCCGGGCCGATGACGGCCAGCGTCACCGTCCAGCGGCCGCGGCCCAGGTCCCGCACCGGCAGCCGGGCGGTGAAGGCACCCGCCGGATGCCCCGCGGCGAACCGCACCGGATGGTCGAAGACCCGTCCGTCGGCGTGCTCGGCGCGCAGCCGCAGCAGCCGCCCGCGCGCCGGGGTACCGGGCGGCAGCAGCCGTCCCGCGACGACCAGCGTGCCCTTGTCCGACGGATGCCACACGGCCTCGGTCACCTCGCAGGGCGCGCCGCGCGGGGCCGGGCCGATGTCGACGGAGAGATTGCGGTACGGACTGGTGAAGTACGGCGTGACCCGGGCGCGCAGCCCGGGCCCGGCGGCCACCACCCGGCGCGCGGTGCCGATGTCGAGGGTGTCGTCATGGCGGTTGCCGAACCGCACGGTGCGGCTGATGCCCTGGGCGCGGACGTCGAGGAAGACGTCCCAGACGCCGGGGCGCAGCGGTGCGCCGCCGTCGGCGGCGGCGATGTTCACATCGGCCGCGAACTCCGCGGGGTCGTCCTCCGCCGTGGCCACCGCCGGGATCCGCACCTCCTCCCGTGCCTCGCGGCGGCGCAGCACCAGCTCGGCGCGGTCCTCCTCGGGGTCGGTCTCCAGCCCGTCGATGGCCGCCCGGCCGCGCACCCGCAGCGTGCTGCGGCCGTGCCAGGCGGCGCCCGCGAGGTGGTGGCGGACCGGCAGCCGGTCGGTGACGTCGAAGCAGGCGTCGGGGACCTCGGCGTCGGGGTCGCGGAAGAAGGGGTGGAGCCAGTAGACGCTGCCCTTCTCGACCAGATGGCCGCACCGGGCGTCCCGTTTGGCGTTGCGCACGACGGACAGCAGATCCTCGAAGCGGCCGGTGCGCAGCAGATGGACCATCAGCCGCTCGGGGGCGGTCAGGATGGGGAAGAGCGTGTCGGAGCAGTGGGCCAGCGCCCATCGGCGCAGCTCGGGCAGGAACCGCTCGCGTGCCTCGGCCTCGTCCTCGCGCGGCAGTGCGCGCAGCGCCGGGCACAGCTCCCGCCGGATGTGGTGGAGCATGACCGTGTCGCGGCGGGTGCCGGGCCGGGTGTGCCGGGCGGCGGTCTCGAACAGCGGCCGCATGGCGTCGACGCGGTCGGCGAGACCGGCGGCGCTGCGGCCCCGGCGGGGGCCCAGGTGGTAGCAGTCGTAGTCGGCGACGACGGAGATGCCGGAGGCGTTGAGATAGGCGGCCGCGGTGAAGGGCTTGCCCTCGCCGTGGTGGAGGTGGGCGGGGAAGCGCAGCCGGAGCCGTTCGATCAGGGAGCGGCGGAAGAGCTTGCAGGGCTCCAGGGTGGCGTAGGCGTGGGAGCTGTGGGCGTCGGTGCGCAGCTGGTTGTGGCGGAAGACCGCCTTGGGGACGCCGCGTCCGTCCGGCGAGACCATCTTGCCCAGGACCACGTCGGTGCCGTTCTGGTCGGCCATCGCGACCATGCGGCGCAGCGCGTCGGGCGCCAGGCGGGCGTCGGCGTCCAGGAAGAAGACGAAGTCGCCGCGGGCGCGGGCCAGTCCGGTGTTGCGGGGGCCGCCGGCGCCGCCGCGGCAGGGGTGGGGGTTGCGGACGACATGGAGCGAGGGGCAGCCGGCGGCGAGCCGTTCCAGCTCCTCCGCGGTGCCGTCGGCCGATCCGTCGTCGACGGCGATGATGTCGAGTCGGCTGAGCCCGAGGGTCTGCTCCATGGCGGAGGTGACGGCCCGGGTGATCCCGGGCATGGCGTCACGGGCGGGGACGATCACGCTGACACGGGGAGGCGGGCCGGGGCGGTGATTGCGCGGCATGCTGGCTCCGGAGGGGATGCGGGGGGCTCAGGAGACGTGGGAGGGGGGCTCCTGGGGGCGGGGCCTGGGGTGGAAGCTCATGGTGAGGGCCTGGGGTGAGGTCCGGGTGTGGGATGTGCTGCTACCGGGTGACGTACATGTGGGATGTCTTGTTATCGGATGACGGACCAGCGTCCGGCGCCGGGGGTCGGGGCCGTGTGGAGGTCACGCAGCCGGACGACCGTCTCGCCCTTCTCGGCGAGCGCGTCCACGGCGTCGGTGAAGCGCTGGATCGACGGTGGGGTGGTGGGGCCGAGCAGAAACTCCTTCACCTCGTGGCGGGCGGTGCGCAGCTCGTCGAGGCACGGGTCGAAGAGCCGGCGCAGGAGGTCCTCCATACCGGATGCCCCGGGACCGAGCAGATAGGCCGCCCTGGCCACGACGTTCTGCCGGCGGAATTCCTCCTCGCCGAGCCCCGCCGGAGCGGTGAGCGCGTACGGCTTGAGGGTGGCCAGGAAGTCGCCGACCACGTCGGAGGGATCGCCGATCAGCAGATCGGCCTGGTCGAAGCAGGAGTGGAGGGTGGGCATGTCCCCCTCGATCACCTGGTGGAGCCAGGGCGGTGAGGCCGCCCAGTGGGCCTGGTGCCACTGCCGGCGCAGCCCCTCGGCCTCGGTGAGCAGGGCCGGATCGGGTGCGGCCCGGTCCCGCGTGAGCATGGCCTCGTCGGCGTCGGCCCGGCGCAGCCGCGCGTCCAGCGCGGCGATGCGCTTGGCCAGTTCGGCGCGGCGGCGGGCGTCCTCGGTGCGCTGCGCCTCGGTGTGCGCCTCGGCGTCCTCGGGCGCCTCGCCGAGGGCGTCCGCGGTGCGCCGCTCGTTCGCGGCGTCGATCAGGGCGACGATACGGCGGTGGGCGGCGCGGGCCTCGGGGGTGCGGTGGCCGGTGGGGGGATGCGGCCGGTAGAGCAGCCGCAGGGGGCGTTCGCTGTCCAGCAGCGCTCGTACGATCGGCTCACCCGCCGCACCGTCCCCGGTGGGCGCGTACAGCACGGTGGGCAGGGGCGCGGGGGTGTGGCCGGTTCCGGCGACGCGCAGTCCGTCGAGCTGGGGGCGGCCGATCTCCACGATGTCGGCGTCCTCGACGCCGACCGCGGCCTGGACATGGCGCCGCCGCCCCGCCTCGCCCGCGACCCACACCTGGTCGTAGACCTTGCTGTACGGATCGACGGAGGCGGCCTCGTCGCCGTCGCCGCCGGGGGCCAGGAAGACGTGCTGCATGGTGGGGATCCGCAGGAGGTGGATGTTCCGGCCGGTATTGGCGGGGTAGAGCGCGACCCGCACCCCGCCCAGGTCCAACTGCGAGAGATGCGCGGCGCTCGGCACGCACAGCACCGGCAGCGGGGTCGGCTCCAGGGCCTCCAGCAGCTCCCGTTCGCGCACGATGACCAGGGACGGGGTGGGCAGCGCGGCCACCGGCCCCAGCCAGCGGGTGAGCTGGTCGGCGCGGTCGCGCGGACCGGAGAAGTACAGCACCGTACGGGGACGGCGATGGATCAGCCAGGCGTCGACCTCGGCCAGCACCTGGGCGGCGCCGGGCAGTCGTCGGATGGCCCGGACGAGGTACGGGACGAGGGCCACCACCGTGATCAGGCAGGATCCGGCGGCCAGGGTGAGCGCCGCCACCACCCAGCGGGCGTCGCCGGTCATCAGCGACGCGGTCAGCCCGAGCAGGGCCGACAGCTCGTAGACCAGCATCCGCTGACCGGGCCATTCGGTGAGTTGGCGGGGCGGCCGGTCGCTGATGTCCAGCCGGCGCAGATCGATGTTGCGGGCCGCGACCGCGAGGGCGCGGCGCCGCCGGATCAGCGTGATGAGCGCGGCGTGCAGGGCCTGCCCGGCCAGCAGACACAGCACCAGCGTCATGGCCGCGGCCAGCCCGATGGGGCCGGTGACATGCAGTCGGCCGAGCAGCAGAAGCAGCAGGACGCAGCGGATCTCGAAGCGGGACGTGGCACCCATGTGCAGCCGCCCCAGACGGGCCATCAGCCCCGGTTCGGTGCGGTGCAGCAGCAGCTCACAGCCGCAGCCGACCAGCCCCGCCCCGGCGAAGACCCCTCCGGCCCCGGTGAGCGCCGCCACCGCCAGGGTCACCAGACACCCGGTCAGCGCGGCGAAGGCCACGAGACCGCGGGGGTTTTCGATACCGAGGCGGTTCATGACGCGTGCCCTTCGCGGCGGATGTGTCGTCCTGACTGCACACTGTAGGCGAATAGTCGTATTTATGCCTTTTGTTGTCGTGTGGGGTGGGTGAGGTGTGGATGAGGGCGAGGGTGAGGGTGAGGGTGCGGAAACGGAAGCGTGCTGGGACTTCCGTGCCGACGGCGATCGTGCTCCCGATGGCCGTCATGCTCGCGCTGGGGCTGTGGGGCCTGGACCGGGGCACGATGTGGCGCGATGAGTCCGCGACGTACCAGATGGCACGGCGGACCCTCCCTCAGATCCGCGACGCACTCGGCACCGTGGACGCCGTCCACGGCCTCTACTACCTCCTGATGCACCCGCTGCTGGCGCTGTACCCCTCCGAGGTGACCATGCGTCTGCCCTCGGTCCTGGCCGCCGTGGCCGCCACCGCCCTAGTAGCCGCCCTGGGCTGCCGCCTGGCCCGTCCCCGGGTGGGCCTGTGGGCCGGCCTGCTCTACGCGGCCACGCCGGTGGTCACCCACTACGCCCAGGAGGGCCGCTCCTACGCCCTGGTCGCGGCGGGCGCGGCGTGGGCGACGTACCTGCTGGTGGGCGCGGCGGGGCTTGCCGTGAGGGCGGCGACGGGGGGCGCTGCGGGGGGCGTCCCGGCGGACCGGTCCGCGCCGGGCCCGGGGACCACCCCGGCGGACCAGCCTGCGCCGGGTGCGGGGACCACCCCGGCGGACCGGCCCGCGCCGGGTCAGGCGCCCACGCCCGGGCCCGGGGCGGTATCCCGAGCGGCTGGGCCTGAGGGAGCGGCCGGGGCCGCGGGCGGGCCTGCCCGCTCGGCCGCGCCGGACCGAGCGGCCGGGGAGGCGGGCAGGGTGGCGCCGGACGCACGCGCCCGTTCGGCCGTACTGGTCCGCGGCGGCGTGCCTCGCATAGCGCGGGCCGCCTCGGCGCCGGGCCCGGAGCGGGCGGCGCCGGGAGCGGGGTGGCGGTGGGCGGCGTACGGGGGTGTGGTGGCCGTGACCGCGTTGCTGCACGTCTTCGCGGTGCTCATGCTCGCCGCGCACGCCCTCACTCTGCTCGTCTCGCGTGCCCCGCGCCGCGTGTGGTGGGGCTGGGGGAGCGCGTCGGCCGGGGCTGTGGGCGCGGTGGTGCCGCTGGCGGCGCTGGCCCGGCGGCAGAGCGCGCAGATCGCCTGGATCCGCCATCCGACGCCGGGTCGGCTGTGGGCGGTGGTCGAGGAGTTCGCGGGCCCCAGCGCGCTCGTCCTGGCCCTCAACCTCCTGCTGATCGCGGTCGCTGTGGTCCGCCCCCGATGGCGTTCGCTGACCGCGGTGGCCCTGCCCCTCTTCTGTGTCCCGCCCGTCCTCCTCTTCGCCCTCGCCCTCCACCGCCCCTGCTTCCACGAGCGCTATCTCCTCTTCGCCCTCGCGGGCATCCCCCTACTGGCTGCGGCGGGGGTGGAGCGGCTGGCTCGGGTGGTGGCTGGTCGGCGGGCCGGGGTGAGCGTGGACTGGCGGGCCGGGGCGATGTCGGACGGGCTGTCTGGGGCGGTGGCGGGTCGGTTGGCCCGGGTGGTGGCGCGGTGTCGGGCCGCCGTGGAGGCGGACCGGCTCGCCGGGGTGGTGACCGACCGGGGCCGCGCCACGTTGGCCGGGCGTCGCGCCGTGGTGGGAAGGCGTCGGGCCGTGGTGGCGGCGGCCGGGGTTCTTGCGGTCGGCTGCGGCTTCGTCTGGCAGCTTCCGCTGCATCAGCGGGAGCGGGAGCCGTTGAGCCGTCAGGACGACCTGGCGGCGCTGGCCGCAGCGGTGGGCAGGCTTACCCGGCCGGGTGAGCCGGTGCTGTACGACCCGCCCAAGGAACGGCGGATCGCGATCGCCTATCCGCGCCCCCTCGCCGGGCTGCGCGACATCGCGCTGGGCACGCCTGGCCCCGCCTCCGGCACGCTCTACGGGGTCGACGTCGGCCCCGCCGAGCTGCTGCGGCGGCTCGGCGGGGCGCGGTCGGCGTGGGTGATCGCGGCCGATGAGCCGGAGACACGCCGGGCGAAGGCGACCGTGCTGACCGGGCGCTTCCGACTGGCGTACTCGCTGTGCCTGCCCGGCATCCGGCTGGAGCACTATGTGCGGGCGGGGCCCGCAGGCTGAGACCGAGGGCCCAGATGGTCCCGAGGGCCCGGGCCACGGGGTGTCACCGCTGACTGAGGGCCTCCGGAGTTACGCCGCTGCCCGAAGGCAAGCCCAGCAAGCCCCGAAGGCAAAGCCCCGAAGGCAAAGCCCCCAAGGCAAAGCCCCGAGGGCGCACCGCTGACGGGGTCCCGAGGGCTAACGGCCGTCACCCGCACGGCGAGCCGCTGTTGTGGGCCCGCTGGTGTTACCCGCGTGGCGAACCGTTCCCCCGAAGACCCCGGCCGGTCACCTCCGTGGTCCCCCGCGCCGTGAGCCGTTCCACGGAGGCGAAGGCCCCGGCCGCTCGCCCGCCCGGTGAACCGCTCCCGAGGGCCACGCTGATGACCCGCACAGCGGGTCGCCCCGGGGTTCGGGGCGGAGCACCGGCGGGGGCAGGGGGCGGAGCCCCCTGGTTCGGGAAGGGGCGGGGTGGGGAAAACCACGGCTCGCCCGCGACCAGCGAACCCCACCGCAAGCGCCCCCGCCCCATCTCCCCACCCTCACCCCCGCAACGACCCACTGCCCGTCGCCTGGGCACCAGGCGCCCGCCGCGCCGGGACCACCGCCCGCCGGGCCAGCGCGGCCGCACCCGCCAGCCGCAGCAGCCCCGTCCGGGGCACCCGCGTCGCACCCCGCGGCGAGCGGTACGGCGCGTTCCAGCCGTAAGGGAACGACGCCTTGTCGGTGCTGATGATGTTCGTCGTCTCGTCGCACGCCAGAATCGCGATCAGCCACCGCCGCACCGCCCGGTGGAAGGCGGGGGTCAGCGGCCGCGGGGCCAGCAGCCAGTCGCGGCACTGCCCGCTCACCGCGGACCGGTAGGTCGTCTCGTCGTAGCGGTGCCAGGGCGACTCCGGGGTGATCGGGTGGAGCCCGTAGTCCATGGCGGTCAGTGGCACGAGCGCGGTGCGCAGCGCGTTGTGGTCGGCCCCGGGCAGGAGTTCGCAGACGATCCAGGGCCGGTGGCGGCGGATCGTCTCGTACGACCCGCGCAACACCGCCGCCTCGAACGTCTCCACGTCGATCTTGATCAGATGCGGGGTGATGCCGCGCTCCCCGGTGAACGCGTCGACCGTCGTGACCGGCACCGTCACCGACTCGGTGTGCCGACGGTGGGCCGGGTTGAGCGAGTTGGAGGACTCCGACTTATGGGAGAAGTACAGCTCGGCGGTGCCCGGTTCGGCGGCCAGCGCGGTCTGCTGCACCTCGAAACCGAGGCGGTTGCAGTCCCGGATCCGGCGGCACAGCGCGGCCGTCTCCGGGGTCGGCTCGAACGCGATGGCCCGCGGCCCACCGCTCCCGTACACCGCGCTGATCAGCGCCGAGTACAGCCCGATATGCGCGCCGATGTCGTACACCACGCTGCCCTCGGGCGCCTGCTGGGCCAGGGCCAGCAAGGTGGCCTGGGTGGTCGGCTCGTAGCCCGCGAGCCCGGCACGCCGCAACTGCCGCTGTACGGCGGTCTGTTTGCGGCTGAGCACATTGAGCGCCCGCGGATACGGCCGGCCCGCCTCGAGGACGTCCGGGTTCAGGGGAAGGGTGATGGCGAGGGGCATGGCTGCCGCGTCTCCTGTCGGGTGACGGCCCGCTCCAGCGGGCTGGGGAGGGGGAAGTAGGCGTCGAGGAAGGGGCGGACCAGAGCCAGCTGGTCCTCGAGGTCGTGCTCGGAGGAGACCGTGTCGTTGAGGCAGAACGCCTGGCAGTGGCGCGCCCGCAGCAGTTTGGCCAGCCGGGCGTGGATGGTGGGCTGGGCCAGGTCGAAGTAGTCGTAGCGGAGCTGGGCGGGGATCGCGCGTCCGGTCAGGAAGGCGTAGTAGTGGTGGAGCGAGGACGGTACGGAGATGTCCGACGTCGACCGCACCCGGCTGGCCATGGTCGCGCGGACCGCGTCGGGGAACTCCTTCTCGATCTCGGTGAGGACGCTGGTGCGCAGGGCGTGCGGGGTGTGCTTCATCTTCTGGGTGACGGCCGGGCCGAACCGTTTTTCCAGCAGCGCCCGGTTGTTCTTGCCCGCCGCCGAGACGGGGACGTCGCCGGGGCCCACCGGGGTCAGCGGGATCAGCGCGCGGGACGGGAAGAACTTGGAGACGCCGTTGGCCAGGAAGAAGTCCTGCGGGGTGACCGGTGAGCCGAGGAAGACGTCGTCGTTGAAGTAGAGGAAGTGCTCGGCGAGCCCGTCGATGTGGTGCAGCCGGGTCTCGATCGCGTGGGAGTTGAAGGTGGGCAGCACACTGGCGTCGTCGAAGATGTCGTGGTGGTCCACGACGGTGATCCCCGGGTGCGAGACGGCGAGCCAGTCGGGCACCTGACGGTCGGTCACCAGATAGATGTGGCGCACCCAGGGGGCGTACATATAGAGCGAGCGCAGGGAGTAGCGCAGCTCGTCGCGGTTGGCGTAACGCGCGGCGTTGGCGGCCTGGGCGTGATAGCCCGCGCCCGCGAGGGCCGCCCGCCGCCGCTGCCACTGCGGATCCGAGCCGTCGACCCAGGTGTAGACGACGTCGATGGGGAAGCGGACCTCGTCCGGCAGCCGGGTGAGGAACTCCGGGCGGGTGCGCACCAGCGGCCCCGGCTGCCAGCCGATGGCCGGGGCGAGCCGGGTGAACAGTTGGTCGGGGGCGCGGACCGGCTCCCCCACCAGCGGCACCGACGCGGTGGTGCGGTTGAAGCGTGGCGCGATCAGCACCCGCTCCTCACCCTGCCGGCCAGGCTCCCAGAACTCGATGTCGCAGCCGTGTGCCGGGCCGAGGACCAGCCGTCCGCCCGGCCCGGTGTGGAAGCGGGTGAAGCGGACCACGGGGGCGGCGGCCAGTCGCCGCCAGGCCCGTCGCGTACCGCCGAGCCGGGGCGGGGCCGTCGCCCGGCCCCGCCGCGGGGGCAGGGAGACATACCCGGCCTCCTCGGCGCACAGCTCGGACAGCGCCTTGACCACCTCCGCCCGCTGATCGGACCGGACGCCCACGGCCGAGCCGACGTTGCTGTGGCAGCGGACCACGAAGTGGTCGATCCGCGCCCGGTCCAGGGCCTCGCACACCAGCCGCAGATTCTCTCCGCGCGCGAACAGCGGGGTGGGGGAGGGGGCCAGGGTCGCCACCAGGGCGCCCCGCCGGCTCGCGATCACCATCCGGTGGCCCCCGCCAGCAGCCCGGCCCGGCGCATCCGCCGCCGCGCCCGGCGCAGCCGCAGCACGCCGGAGGCGGCCGACAGCCCGCCGAGGCCCCGCATGGCCGCCCGGCGCAGCCCGGGGCCGGTCACGGCGACGACCGCGCGGCGCAGTGGCAGCGGGACCGTACGCCGGTATCCGCGCACCAGCGGCGACGGGTCGGCGAGCCAGGGGCGGAGGGCGGCGGGCGGTGCGGTGAGGGGCATCGTGCGTCCTGGGTCGGGGCGGCGGGACGGCGGGCGCGGGGTCCTCGCGGCGGATGGGGCGCGGGGGCCGGTGAGGTTGGCGGGGGCTAGTGGGGCGGCTCCGGTGGGGGAGTGAGGCGGTGGGAGCGGCGGCGGGAGCGGTGACCGGTGAGGCGGTCGGCAGGGCGGCCGGTGCGGCGGCCGGTGCGGCGCACGCCACCCCGGCCCGCCGCGCCGTCCAGGGCTCGGTGGGCCGGTCGGGACCGGCAGCACCGGCAGCACCGGCAGCACCGGCAGCACCGGCAGCACCGGCAGGACCGGCAGGACCGGCAGGACCGGCGGGAACGGCAGCACCGGCGGGAACGGCAGCACCGGCGGGAACGGCGGGAACGTTCGGGAGGGTGCGGACGGCGGCGGGGGCGGGGCGGCGCTCGGCGAGCGGGACGGCCGGCGGCAGCAGCGCGTGGCGCTCGCCGAGGAACACCCGGCGCACCACGCGTTCGGCCGCCCGCCCGTCGTCGTACGGGCAGAAGCGGGCCCGGAACGCGGCGCGCAGCGCGGCCGAGCGCGGACCGCACCAGGCGCCTCCGGCGAAGAGGGCGATCAGCTCGTCCTCGGTGCGGGAGACCGGGCCGGGCGGGGCGGCGGTGATGTCGAAGTAGGCGCCGCGGGCGGCGCGATAGGCGTCCCAGTCGTCGGCGTGGATGACGATGGGGCGGTCGAGATTGGCGTAGTCGAACATGAGGGACGAGTAGTCGGTGAGCAGCGCGTCGGCCGCCAGGCACAGCTCCTCCACCCGGCCGTGCCCGGAGACGTCGAGCACTCGCCCGTGCCCGGAGACGTCGAGCACTCGCCCGTGCCCCGGGACGTCGAGCACTCGCCCGTGCCCCGGGACGTCGAGCACTCGCCCGTGCCCCGGGACGTCGAGCACCCGCCCGGTGGGGCTCGCCACGCCCGTCGCCGGGGCATGGAAGTAGTGCGTCCTGACCAGCAGGGTGAACCCGGGACCCAGCGCGCGGGCCATCCGCTCCAGATCCAGCCGTGGCACATAGCGGCGCTGGTAGTCGCGGTGGGTCGGCGCGTACAGCACGGCGACGGTACCGGCGGGAATGCCCAGCCGGGCGCGCAGCCGGGCCACCTCGTCCTCGGTGGCGTGCTGGAAGACGTCGTTGCGCGGGGCACCGTAGGGGAGCGTGGTGTAGCCGGAGGGGTAGACCCGCTCCCAGACCAGGGTGGTGTGGCGGTTGGCGGAGAGGCTGTAGTCCCAGCGGTCCACCCGCTCCATCAGCTTGCCGAAGTCCATGCCGCGGGCGGCGGCCGGGCGGTCCCGCAGATCCAGGCCCATGTGCTTGAGCGGGGTGCCGTGATGGGTCTGGAGATGGATCTGACCGGGCCGTTTGCGCATCCCCTGGGTGAAGTTGACGTTGTTGACGAGGAAGCGGGCGCGGGCCAGCGCCGTCCAGTACGCGGCCGAGCCGGGATGCAGCCGCAGCACGCCGGGCGGCAGGGTGTGCGCGTACTCGGGGGTGGTGATCCAGGCGGTGCGCACCCCCGGCGCCAGCTCGCGCACCTTCGCCTCGATGGCCGCCGGATGGCAGGCGTAGCCACGGTGCCAGTACGCGGCGAAGACGGCGAGCCCGGGATCGACGGGCCGGCACCGCTGCAGCCGGTAGTGCAGCCACAGCGCCGCCCGGCGGGCCCTCGCATACGCCGTACGGCCGCGGTCGGCGGTGCGGCGGCGCAGCCGGTCGGCGCCGCGCAGCAGCTCGTACGCCCGGCGGGCGCCCAGCCGCAGCAGCAGCCCCCGCCACCGGGCGCGGCCGGACGGGGTGGCCGCGCCGAGCGGCCGATAACGGCGGTGGTGCGCGCCCGTCCGGCGGAAGAACTCGGCCCGGGCCCGCACCGGCAGCCGTCCCGGCGCGGCGGCGATCACACCGAAGTGGTCGACCATCCGCTGGAACAGCGCCGGGCGCCAGTGGGCCAGCCCGGGACGGGCGTCGAGAAACCGGAACACCCGGTCGTACTGCTCGAACACATCGAGGTGGCGACGGCTGGTGGTGCGCAGGATCCCGCCGCGCCGCCGCTGCCGGTAGTGGACGCACACCCGGTCCAGGACGGCGATGGACTCGGCGGTGAGCAGCACCGGGAAGGTCCAGGGGGTGTCCTCGTAGAAGCCGGGCGGAAAGGCGAAGCCCTCCTTACGGACGAAGTCCCGGCGGTACGCCTTGTTCCAGGCGACCATCAGCAGCCGCAGCAGCTCGGGCCGCTGGTCGAGCCGGAAGACCTGGCGGACGCTTTCGGGATCCCCCTGCCGGAGCAGCTCGGCCCGGATGTTCCGCACGGCCTCGCCCGTCCAGTCCACGCGCGCGTAGTCGTAGACCAGCACCTGCGGCTCGCCGGTCCGCGCCAGCCGGTCGGCGATGGCGCGCAGCGAGCCGGGGGCGAGGGTGTCATCGCCGTCGAGGAAGAGCAGATAGTCGCCGGTGGCCCGGCGGATCCCGGCGTTCCGGGCCCGGCCGAGCCCCGCGTTCTCCGGGAGGTGCACGGGCCGCACCCGGGGGTCGCACGCCGCCGCCTCGTCGATGATCGCGCCGCAGGCGTCCGGGGAGTGATCGTCGACCGCGATCAGCTCGAGGTCCGTGAAGTCCTGCTCCAGCACGGACCGCAGACAGTCGTTCAGATACGGCTGGACCTCGTATGCGGGCACGATGACGCTGAACCGGGGCACGGCGCATCCCATCGGTCGACGCGGCAATGATGATTTCTCACACCATCATCTGAACGCCTGTCAGATGGGGCGGCGACGTGGCGGACCGCCCCGCAAAAGCCCCCCGTTCGGCCCAACGCCCGACCGCTCCCATGGGCGCGCCCAGCTCCGGCGCCCTTCCGGGAGGCGGCTTTCCCACCACCTCCCGCCCTCAGGACACGACTGTCCCGTCGGTTGACTATTCCACTGGAGGGAACTAGTTTCCATTTAGGAAACTAGTTCGGTTGAAGCATGCGAAAGCTCCTGGAGGTACCCCATGTCCGACCGTGTGACCCCGCCCGCCGAGGCCGCCCGCGCGCTGCGCGACATCGAGCGGCTCCGAGCCCAAGGTCGCGCCTCGGAGCAGGAATCCCGCTGGGTCAGCGTCGTGTTCGGCGTCACGATCTTCGCCGAGCTGGCGGCACCCGACTTCTTCGGTGACGACGTGCGTCCCTGGATCTCCCTGGCGGTCACGGCGCTGATCCTGGTGTACGCGATGATGTTGCGAACCCCTCGCGGCGGCGCCCTCCTGGGGCGGCCCACCCGCGTGCGCAGGAGCGAGATCTCCCCGCGTTTCGCACGGCTGGCCCAGCTCACGATCGTCGCCGTCGTGCTGCTCGGCTTCGTCGGCGCACTCTTCCTGCCGGACCACCTCTTCCCGTACGCGGGGACGGTGGCGGGCGCGGTGCTCGGCGGCACCCTCATCATCTTCGGCCGCAGTCTGCAGCGGGGGCTGAACTCCCTGGCGATGCGCGGCGACGGTAAGGACCGCATGAACGGTGTCGCCGATGGATCCCACTGACTTCGACGCCGCCCTGCTCGACCCGACACGGCTGTCGATCGTGTCGCTGCTGGTGAGCGTGGAGTGGGCCGAGTTCGGATGGGTGCGCGAGACGGTGGGAATGTCGCCCTCCGCGCTCTCCAAGCAGGTCAGCACGCTAGAGGCCCGGGGCTATGTCGAGGTGAAGAAGGGCTACGTGGGCAAGCGCCCCCGAACCTGGCTGGCCCTCACCCCGACCGGACGGGCCGCACTCGAAAGACATGTGGCGGCGCTGCACCGCGTCGTGGAGGAGTCGCAGCGGGCGGCCGCGGAGCGCCCCGACGCCTGACGGGCGTCCCGACGCCTGGCGAGCGTCCCGGCCATGGCCATCGGATCAGCCTTGGCCGGGTTGTTCAGTGGATGGATCGCATGCGTGCGCCGCCAGGGCGGGCTTCCGGTTCGGGCCGGGGGAGCTGTCGTTCCCGTCGTTGGCTGCCCGACCATCGGCGCGTCGGCCGGCGCGCGTGGGGCGGCCCAGGGCGACGCCCGCCAGGACCATGGCCAGCCCGCATATTTGCTGAACGGTCAGCGCCTCTTTGGCGAGCGCCGTGCCGAGCAGCACGCCCGTCACGGGGTTGAGGAGTCCGATCAGCCCCACGGTGCCCGCGGGCAGATGCCGCAGCCCGGTGAACCAGGCGGTGAAGGCCAAGGCGGTTGCCACCAGGGCGACGTAGCAGAACGCGGCGAAGACGGATGGCGAGAGCGCGGGCGGGGTGCCCTCCACGGCCGCGGCCACCGGAAGCAGGAACAGCCCTCCGGCGGTGAGCTGCCAGGCGGTCGAGGCGAGCAGGTCGGCGTTGCCGCTCCACCGCTTGGTGAGGACGTGGCCGAAGGATGACACCAGTACGGCCGTCGCCGAGGCAAGGATCCCCGGCACGCTCGCCCCTGCCCCCATGAGCAGCATGAGACATACACCGGCGAGCCCGATCACCGCACCGGACAGATGCGCGGTCCGGGGCCGCTCGGCCACCAGGGGCCATGCGATGAACATCATCGTCAGCGGGGACGCCGCCATGACCGTCGAGGCGACGCTCGTCGGCAGCAGTTGCGAGGCGGCGTAGACCAGGACGAAGAACACGCTCACATTGAGCAGCCCCAGCACGGCGGACCGCCACCACCACGCGCCGTGAGGCCGTCGCCGCCGCACGGCCAGCAGCGCGAGCCCCGCGGGCAGCGCCCGCAGAGCGGCCCCGTACAGCGGGTGGTCCGCCGGGAGGAACTCACGGGTGACGTAGTAGTTGGCCCCCCAGGCCACCGGCGCGACCGCGGTCAGCGCCACCCAACGCACGTTAGCTTCCATGGAAGACAATATAGCTTCCCGGGAAGCTATATTGTCTTCCATGGAGGACCGACAACCGATGGACCATGTGGCCCGGATCCAGGCGGAGTGGCGCCGCGAGCGACCCGAGATCGACGTCACCCCGCAAGGAGTGATCGGCAGACTGCACCGCCTGGCCGACCGGCTCAGCGAAGAACTCCGCCTCGTCTACAGCCGCTACGGCTTGAGCGAGGGCGAGTTCGATGTGCTGTGCGCCATTCGCCGCGCAGGCGAGCCGTACGAACGCGCACCCGGCGAACTCGCCGTGCACACCATGGTCACCACCGGCGCGATGACAAAGAGAATCGATCGCCTGGAGCGCGCCGGCCTCGTCACCCGCCGCCGCTCCACCGGCGACCAACGAGGCCGGATCGTCGCCCTGACCGGCCCCGGACTGGAGCTGATCGACCGAGCGTTCGCCGACCACATGCGCAACGAACGCCGCCTACTGGATCTCCTGACGCCCACTGACGCCTCGGCACTGGAAACGCTGCTGACGACGTGGCTCTCCTCCGTGGAGCACCCCCACACGTCCGACAGCGACTGACCCACCACGCCCGGACTGCGGCCCGCGCTTCGCCCGGCCGCCCTGGACTACCGATCGGCCGCGCCCAAGCCGAGGTCGTCGGCGTCGGCGGAGTAGCCGTCGCCGGGCTCGACGTCTGCCCGCCGCCCTTCCCCCACCTCGAACCCCAGAGCAATCCAGCGTGGTGACCGCGCTCCCACGTCGCTGTGCGAGGGCGTTGGCGATCACGGTGAAGTCGGCGGTGAGCCGGGTACGGACGTGGATCACGCCGGAGGTCGGAGCTTCGGCGTCGGCGCGCAGGCGCGCGTTAGACTGCGGCTCAGCCATCGGGAAGTCCTGTTCTTCCTGATCGGTCAGGCCCTCGATCGGGATGCCAGTCCCGGCCGGGGGCCGTCGTCTGTTTGCGGTCGTGTTGCGGTGAACGTAACGACCGGTGTGCTTCGCCCGCAAGCTGGTCACTCGTACGGGTGAGCAGCGGGAAGGGTGGGTGGGCGGGAGTTCTTTATCCCGGTTCTTTGGGGGAGTTCGCGGCCCGCCGGACCCCCGCGTACGAGGGTCCGGCGGGCCCGGAATGACGACGCGGACCGGCCCCTGGCCGACTCAGGGACGGTGGTGAGGGGCTGCCCAGCTTGGTTACAGCCCGACCGGGTTGAGGTAGGTGCCGGGGTGGGTGGCGCCGTCCTGCTTGAGGATCTGGCCGCCGAACGGCCACTTCAGGGTGAAGTGCTCCGTCTCGTTCGGCGGGGTGACCAGGAACTTCGCCGGAACGAACTTCTCCTTCTGCGGCGTGGACTCGGCCACCGGGAGCAGGTTGATGCTGAAGTCCGTCGTATCTCCCGGCCCCAGGACCATCTTTTCGGGCGTCTTGGAGGAGCGTGCCAGCGACCAGGTGCCGTCAGTCCCCTGAGCGCCGATCATGTCGACACCGGCGAAGCCGGACAGGGTGCAGGTGCGCGTGCTCTTGTTGGTGAACCAGATGTACGCCTGGGTTTGCTTCTCGGTCTGCTCCATCTCCGGCCTCGCGTCTTCCCCCATGGCGAAACCGGCCTTCAGGTCGGCGGTGTGGCAGCGGGTCGGCGCGGCCTTGGCGGTGGCGGCCGAGGCCGGGATGGCCGTAGCGGCAGTACCCGCGACGACGAAGGCCGCAAGGGCCACGGCGGTCAGCTTGTTCTTCATGAAGTTCGGGGTTCTCCTCGCATACGAATCGGCGCGCGAAGTCAGTCGGCGCCTGCGCACCGGAAGATGGGCGGTGCCCGGGGGAGGTTCCGCGTGCCGGAGAGCCGATTTCGGACAGTGAGGATCCCAACTGCGGTCGCATCGCGAGGACTTATCCGGTGCGGGGATCAGAGGCTGCGGCCGGTCGTAGGTCACCCCAGCAGTTCCCCGCTACACCGCGCGGAGCGCGTCCCGCGCGGCGGCTCGCGGTGCGGCGCATGGAGGAGTGGGGCTATCCGCCCGCGTCGGACGCGTCCTGCACGGTGGCCCCGCTGGCAACGGACAGGGTGCTCGGCCGCTGGTCAACTCCTGTGCCCGAGAGCGCTGCTGCCGGTGTGGGAGTCGAGGCCGGACAACAGCTAGGCGTAGATCATCGGGTTCCCGTGCCGTGGTGGGTGAAGGTGGGTGGTCAGCGGACGCCGAGGCGGCGGCGTTCGAGGACGGTGGCGACGGCGTAGGCGCCACCACCGGCGATGGCGAGGACCCAGTAGAGGCCGGGGGTGCCGAGGAAGAGCGCGGCGGTGGAGGTCAGCGCAAGCCAGACGCCGAGACCGTAGTGCAGGACGTTGCGGCGTGCGGCGCCTTCGCTGACGTAGAGCAAGCCGACAATGAGGCCGGATCCGGTGGGCCAGAGCATGGACTGCAGGTCGGGCATCTCGACGGCGGACGACAGGCCGGTGATGGCGAGGAACAGGGCGGCGAAGCCGATGAGCCAGGAGGCGCCGAGCAGTTTGCCGGACAGGAGGTCCGGCCCCGCGGCGCCGCGCTGGGCGCGCAGGGCGGCGCGGGTGGCTTGGACGGTGCCGGCCGCGAGCCCGGCGCCGAGGAGTGTCATGGGCAGCCAGGAGGGCAGATCGAGCAGCGGGCTGGTGCCCTTGGAGAGCGCGGCGGAGCCGTGCCCGAAGACGTAGGCGAGTCCGAAGCCGATGTAGGCCGCGCGGTTGTCGACCTCGCCCGGTGAGCGCATCGCGGCGGTGGTGTGCGGGGCGGTGACCTGGGGGTCGGCGGTGGCGAGGGGCATGACGGAACCTCCGGGGTGGTGGGGGAACTGACGAGACGGACGGACCGGCAGAGGTGGCCGAGAGTCGGCACGTATACGTCGTACGTGGTCCGGGAAGCTGCCCGTACCGGGCTGAGTGGGTGGTGCGTGGCGGTGGGCCGCGAGACGCCGCGCGGCATCAGCGGGTCGGCCGCCGTGGTCAGAGGCGTGCGGGAGGAGAACGTGCCGGTCAGGCCCCCGGGACGAGGACGACTTTGCCGATGACGGTGCGGGACTCGGCGAGCGCCAGCGCCGAGGCGGCGTCGTGCAGCGGGATCTCGGCGGCGATCCGCGGGGTGAGGGCGCCGTCGGCCACCAGGCGCAGCACCTCGGTGAGGTCCTCGGCCAGTCGGCGCCGCCATTCCGTCCGGCAGCGCCGGCCCGCCCAGAAGTTGTAGAAGTGCGCGCTCTTGCCGTGGGGCAGCGAGTTCCACGCCGCGAGCTGCCCGAACAGCTTCAGCACCGGCAGTTGCGAGCTGCCCTCTTCGTTCTTCGTCGCCGCGGTGCCGTACGAGACCAGGGTTCCGCCCCGGCGCAGCAGCCGCCACGACTGCACCACTCCGGGGCCGCCGACGTGGTCGAAGACCGCGTCGACGCCGTCCGGCGCGATCTCACGGATCTGGTCGTACATGTCCGGGTCGCGGTAGTCGACCGGGATCGCGCCCAGTTCGCGCACGCTCGCGTGGTGCCGCGCCGAGGCCGTGCCGATCACCGTGATCCCGGCGTGCCGGGCCAGTTGCACGAGGATGGAGCCGACACCGCCGTTGGCGCCCAGCACCACGGCGGTTCCGCCGGCGCGCACCTTGGCCGTCCGGTGCAGCATCTGCCAGGCGGTGATCCCATTGACGACCACGGTCTCCGCGGTGGCCGCGTCCATGCCGTCCGGCACCGGCATCAACTCCGCGGCGTCGATCAGCAGATGACTGGCCCATGCGCCGACCTTGGTGACCGCGGCGAACCGGCGTCCGGTCATCCCGGCGTCCACGCCGGGCCCCGTCGCGGTGACGGTGCCCACCACGTCGTACCCGGGCACGAAGGGGAACGGTGGCTGGTCGTAGTACTTGCCGCGGCGCATCTGCTGCTCGGCGAAGCAGACTCCGGTCGCATCCATCCGCAGGAGAACCTGGCCCGTGTCCGGAGCGGGAAGGTCGCGGGTCCGGACCTCCAGGCCGCTCGGCTCGACCGCGCCGGGCAGGACGATCTCGGTGGCGCGGGTGGCGACCGGCGTGCTCATGGGGGCTCCTTGTAGGCATCGGCTGTGTGTTTACGACTGTGAGGCTACGCATGTAAGTCGAGTGCGACAAGGGGCTACGGATGTAAACTTCGCACTGTAAGGTTACGGATCGAAGAAGACCGGTGCGGGCCTCGAAGCGGACCGGGCTCAAGAACTCGAAGCGGACCGGTCTCAAGAGGGGGGTGAAGGCCCTCGAAGAGGGGATCGCCGACCTCGACGCCCTCGGCCCCCGGGCGCCGTGCGGGGGCGGGGGCCACTGTCGCCGATGGCGCGCCCGTCGGCGACAGGCGGATGTGCGGGGTGCTCGGAGGCGCCGATCAGCGTCGCCCGGGGGTGGTGATCCGGCGTGGCCCGGGGGTGGCGTTCGGGGCGTTGCCCGGGGGTGGTGATCAGGCGTTTGCCCCGGGGTAGCGATCAGGCGTTGCCCGGGGCAGCGATCAGGCGTCTTTGAGGCGGGTGATTCTCGTGATGATGGAGTCGGCGATGCTCTCCTCGGACCAGGGGAAGGCCCGGATGACGGCACGCTGGTGCGCGAGACCGTGCATGCTGAGCCACAGTGTGATCGCGTCGAGCGCCGGGTCGCTGATGGCGCACTGGCCCGCGGCGGCGCAGTCCGTGAGGACGTCGACGAGGACCTGAATGGCCGTCGAGCCGAGGCTGACGAGGTCCTCCTCGGTCAGGGAGTTGTCGCCCAGGGTTGGCATCCAGAGGCCGCCGAACATCGTGCGGTAGCGCTCGGGGTGGCTCTTCGCGAAGGCGAGGTAGGACCGGCAGACCGCATACAGCTGTTCTCGTGGGTCACCGCCGGCCTCCTGTACGACGGAGCGCAGGAGGGTTTCCAGTTCGGCGAATTCCCGCTGTACGACGGCCAGCATGATGGCCGGCTGGTCGGGGAAGTGCGGGTAGATCGACGGGGCGGCGATGCCCACTTTGCGGGCGACCGACCGCAGAGTGATGGCGTGTTCGTCGCCGGTCTCGTCGAGCAGTTCCGCGGCGGCGGAGATGATGTCCTCGCGCAGGCGGCTGCCCTCGCCGCGACGGTTGCGTGCGCGCGCCCGTTTCGGTGCGGCCGGGCCTGCCGCGCTGGTCTTCTCCACTCCGTAACCTTACACCCCGAAGTTTATTGACGTGAACCTCTCGCCGTGCTCAACTTACAGCCGTAGCCTTACGTCCGTAAGTACAACGCATGGGCGATCGAGAAGAGGAAGACCTTGATGAACGCACGACGCAAGCTCCTGAAGGGCATCGGTGTCGCCGCACTCGGCACGACGGTGACGCTGGCCGTGCAGCCAGTGGCGGCGGCGGACGAGGCGCGGCCGAGTGCCCGGACCTACCAGGACTGCCGGGGGGTGACCGTCGACAAGGACGCCCCCGTGATCAGCAGGGCCGGCGTTCTCATCAAGGCGCCGCTGACGACGGTCTGGCGTCTGCACACGGATATCGACAACTGGGCGAGCTGGATACCGGAGATCACCCCGGCACGGAAGACGACGCCGGGGCCGCTGCGCCCGGGTTCGTCCTTCGAATGGTCACCGCAGAACATGAAGGTCAAGTCGACGGTCAAAACGGTCAAGCCGCTGCGGTGCACCGCATGGGGCGCGCCCGTGAACGGCATCACCGGTGTCCACCTGTTCACCTTCAAGCCGGTCAAGGGCGGCGTGCTCGCCACCACGGAGGAGTCTTGGGCAGGCCCTCCCGTCGAAGCCGACATCCCCGGCAGTCAGAGCAGTCTCGACGCGGGCCTCAAGGACTGGATGCAACGACTCAAGGACACCGCCGAGACGCGGTCCGGCTGTCACTGACCACAAAGCGGTCCGGCTGTCGCCGACCACAAAGGAGACGGCCCGGCGTCCCACTGGGAGGGGGCGCCGGGCCGCGGTGAGTCGGGGTGGTGGGCGGTTTACTTCACCGCGCCCGCCATCACGCCCGCCACGAACTGCCGCTGGAAGGCGAAGAAGACCGCCAGCGGGATGAGCATCGAGACGAAGGCGCCCGGGCCGAGGATGTCGATGTTGTTGCCGAACTGCCGGACCTGCTGCTGCAGGGCGACCGTGATCGGCGGGTTGCCGCTGTCCGCGAAGATCAGGGCGACCAGCATGTCGTTCCAGACCCACAGGAACTGGAAGATGCCCAGCGAGGCGATGGCCGGACCGCCCAGCGGCATCACGACGCGCAGGAACAGGCGCAGTTCGCCCGCGCCGTCCAGGCGGGCCGCCTCCAGTAGTTCCCGGGGGATCTCGGCGAAGAAGTTCCGCAGCAGGAAGATCGCGAAGGGGAGGCCGAAGGCGGTGTGGAAGAGGACCACGCCCGTGGTGGTCTGGAAGATGCCGATCTCGCCGAAGAGCTTGGCCACCGGGATCAGCGCGACCTGGACCGGGACGACCAGCAGGCCGACCACGATGAGGAACCACCAGTCGCGGCCGGGGAAGTCCATCCAGGCGAAGGCGTAACCGGCCAGGGCGCCGATCACCACGACCAGCAGCGTCGCCGGGACGGTGATCGCGAGCGTGGTCCACAGCGAGTCGGTGATCTGCTGATTGCCGAGGATCTCGTCATAGCCGCTGAAGGTGAGCTGTCCGGGGTCGGTGAAGACCTTCCACCAGCCCGAGAGGTCCACCTCGGCCGGGTCCCGCAGGGAGGACAGCAGCAGTCCGGCGGTCGGCATCAGCCACAGCAGGCCGATCAGGAGGAGGACGACCCGCATCACCCCGCCGCCGGCGCGGGCCGCGATCCGCGCGACCAGGGACTGCTTCGCCTGTACGACCGTGTCCGCGCTGGTCATCGGCGGCTCTCCCTTCGGATCCGGCGGATGTTGATGAACATGATGGGCAGCACGAGCAACAGCAGCAGCACGGCGATGGCGCTGCCGAGGCCCTGGTTGACGTCGGTGCCGAAGGACGACTGGAAGAGCTGGAGCGCCAGCACATTGGCGTCGTCCTGCGAGGGGCCCGGCGCGATGATGTACACCAGGTCGAAGATCTTCATCACGTTGATCATCAGTGTGACGACGACGACCGAGAGCACCGGCGCCAGCATCGGCACCGTGATCCGCCGGAAGACCTGCCACTCGGTGGCGCCGTCCATCCGCGCGGCCTCCATCAGCTCACGCGGCACCCCCGCGAGCCCCGCCGCGATCAGCACCATCGCGAAACCGGCCCAGATCCAGACGTACGCCCCGATGATGGCCGGGGTGACGATGGACGGGCCCAGCCAGTCCACGCCGTTGTACGGCTGGGCGAAGTTCCAGGCGGGCAGCCGCAGTTGGGCGCCCTCGGCCTTGGCCGGGAGGGTGTACGTACCGTCCGCCGCCGAGGTCGTCCGGGCGACGACCTTGCCGTCCTTGACCGCCTCGATCTTGAGGTCGGCCATCGCCTTCTCACCCTTGTCGATGGTGCCCTGCTCGCCTCCGCCGCCCCGGGTGAAGTCGAACCAGACGGTGCCGGTCACCTTCCCCGGCTCGGCCTTGGCGGCCTTGGCGTCCTGCGCGTCGCTGATGTCCCCGCGCTTGGCCGCGACCAGCGGCAGCGAGGCGGGGGTGCCGGCGCGGACGGTGTCCCGGGTAGTGAACGAGCCGCCCGACGCCTCGGTCAGCCCGGCGGTGGGACGCGGATGGGCACCGGGGAACGGCGGCGACTCGCTGAAGGAGTCATGCACGCTCACCCACATGGCGTTGGCCACGCCCTTGTCCGGGTCCTGCTCATAGACCAGCCGGAAGATGATGCCCGCCGCCAGCATCGAGATCGCCATCGGCATGAAGACGACCAGCTTGAAGGCGGTGGCCCAGCGCACCCGTTCGGTGAGCACGGCGAAGATCAGGCCCAGGGCGGTGGAGACGGTGGGGGCCAGGATCAGCCAGATGATGTTGTTCTTGATCGCCGTCTTGGTGGCGTCGTCGGAGAACATCTCCTGGTAGTTGTCCAGGCCGACGAAGCCATTGCCCGAGGCGTCGAAGAAGCTCCGGTAGACGGAGTAGCCGATCGGATAGACGACGAGGGCCCCGAGCAGCACCAGGGCGGGCAGCAGGAACACCGCCGCCAGCCAGGGGCGGGTGCCCATGACGCTCTTCTTCTTTTTGGCGCCCGGACGCTGTGCCGGTGGGGCGGACGATGCCCGGCCAGGTGTGGCCGCGCCATCCGCTGTCGCGGTCGACATGATGTGGTTCTCCCGGTCGAGTGGTCAGTTCTTGTACGCCTTGGCGGCATCCCGCTCCAGCTGGCGCTGGATGCCTTCGACATTCCTCGGGTTCTTGAGGAAGTCCTGGAGCGCTTTCCATTCGCCCTGGGCCGGCTTGCCACCGAAGGAGGCCGGAGCCTGGTCGGACATGTCGAACCGGAAGTCATTGCCCGCCGCGATCAGCGCTTGTGCGATCTTGCGCATCGAGGCATTGGGATAGGCGCTGAACTTGACGTTTTTGTTCGCCGAGATGAATCCGCCGGACTGGGCCCAGATCGTCCCGGCATCCGGGGAGGCGAGAAAGGTGAGCAGCGCCTGCGCCGCCTTGCTGTTCGTCAGCGCCACGCCGACGTCGCCGCCGGTCACCACCGGTGCCTTGCCGTCCACCGCGGGGAACGGGAACACCTTCGCGTCCTGGTCCAGCTCCGCGCCCGCGTCGGCGACGTTGGCGGCGACGAAGTCGGCCTCGAAGACCATGCCCGCGTCCGGCTCCGCCTTGTTGCCGAACGCCTTGGTGACCGAGTCCGGGAACGCGGTCTGCAGCGCACCGCTCCGGCCGCCCGCGACCAGGCCCTTGGTGCCCCACAGCTCGGCGAGCGTCTCGAGCGCCTTCTTCACCGACGGATCGGTCCACTTGATCTTGTGCTGGGCGAGCTGGTCGTACTTCTCCGCGCCCGCCTGGGAGAGATAGACGTTCTCGAACCAGTCGGTGAGCGTCCAGCCGTCCTGGCCGCCGATCGCGACCGCGTCGGTGCCGGAGTCGGAGATCAGCTGGGCCTGCGCCAGGAATTCCTGCCAGGTCTTCGGCACCTTCGCGCCCGCGTAGTCGAACGCGGAGGTGTTGTACCAGAGCAGGGATTTGTTGCTGGTCTTGAAATACACCCCGTAGGGCTTGCCCTCGTACGAGCCGAGGTCCTGCCAGCCCTTGGCGTAGTTCTTGGCCAGCTCGGCACTGGCTTCGGCGCCGAGCGGCTTGGCCCAGCCCTTCTGGGCGAACTCGCGCATCACGCCGACCTGTCCGACCATCGCGACATCCGGCGGGGCGCCACCCGCGACCTTCGAGCCGACGAAGCCCGCCATGTCGTCACCGCTGGGCACGAAGGAGACCTTGGCGCCGGTGCGTTTCTCGAACTCCTTCAGCACCTTGGTGAAGTTCTCTTGCTCGGTGCCCGTCCATACCGCGGTGACCTGGAGTTTCTGCCCCTTGAGATTCGGCAGCTTCACGGTGTTCGGCGGCGGACCGCCGCTCACCGTGTCTCCGTCGTCACCGCCGCAGCCCGCGGCGGTGAGCATCAGTGCTCCCGCCGCCAGCAGGGCCACCGCAGCTCGTGTCGAACGCTTCGCAGGAAGCGATACGTGCATCCCCGTGTTCCCTCCGATGCCGACCGCCCCCGTGCGGCCGTGTCCCGTGCGAGTAGTCCTACGCCCGGTCACCGAACGTCGCAATACTGCGTCCGGCGTTCACTCACGGATCGTGACCGGGCCGTGATGAACGATCGGCAGAGAACGGGGCAGGTGGGTCAGACGGGAGGTTGGGCAGAACGGCTCGGAAAGCCGGTCAGGAACGGCGAGATCGCCCGGGAACGGTCAGGAAACGGGCAGGGCGTGGCCTGCCGCGGGCATTGGCGGCCAGCGGCGATCGGGGGCGGTCAGATCAGCGCGGGTGCGGTGGGCGCGTCGGCCGACTGCGCGGCGCGCTGCAGCGCACTGGCGAGAAGTGCGAGGTCGGTGGGGCCGTTGCCCAGCTCGCGCAGCGGCCGGCGGGCGGGCGGATCGCCCATCCGCCGCCATTCCAGCGGCACGACGGTGGGCCGCTGCGTGGCGGTGCGCGGTATCCGTCCGGTCACCCGGCCCGCCTGAAACGGGGTCCCTCCGGCGTCCTGCGGGCGGAACAGCCGCCCACGGCCCGGGGCCGGGTCGCCGCCCGGGGCGGCTGCGGCTGCGGGGGTGGGTGTGACCGAGCGTGGCGATGCGGCGGGGGCTGTATCGGGCCGTTCGGCCTCCCCGTGGCGGGCGGGGTGTGCGGGGTTCAGCGGGCGCGGGTCCAGAACGATCCGGAGTCCGGCCCGCTCGACGGCCACCGTGTCCGCCGTACGGTCCGGGCGGCCGGACGCCACGACCAGATGCACCCCGAGGCGGGCGCCGTCGCGGGCGATCGCCTCCAGGGCGCGGACGACCGAACCGGCCGCCGGGCGGCCGGGGCTGCCGAGGGCCGGGGCCACCAGCGCGTCGAAGTCGTCGACGAGCACGACGAGACGGGGGAGGAAGGGGCGGGAGCGGGTTGTTGCCGCGCCCGCGGTGCGCTGAGTGCGCAGATTGAGCGTGTGGAGGGTGTCGCTGGGCGGCGGGTCGACATCGCCGGGCGGGCGGGGTGCGACGACGCGGGCCGAACCGGCGCCGGGCGCGCCAGGGGTGCCGCCCGGGTCGGCGGCGCCGTCACTTCGGCCCTCGCCCCCGCCATCGCCGTGGTGGGGCCGGGCGTGCCAGGCGGTGAAGTCCAGCCGGTCCAGCAACTCGGCGCGGCGCTTGAGCTCCGAGCTGAGTGCCTGCGCGAACTCCCGCATCCGTACCGGGTCGGTGGCCGCCAGATGCGTCGAGACATGCGGCAGATCCGTGCACACCCGCAGTCCCTCGCCCGCTCCGGCCCCGGCGCCGGCTCCGTCGATGAGGATAAGCTCGAGGCGGTCCGGCCGTTCGGCGGCCGCGAGCGACGCGGCGAACGAGCGCAGCAGCTCCGTCTTACCGGTGCCCGCCGTGCCCTCGATCAGCGCGTGCGGACCGTCGGCGGCCAGATCGACCGCGAGCGCGCCGCGCGGCCCGGCGCCGAGCACCGCCAGCGCCCGGCCGCCCGCCGGGGCCTCGTCCGCCGCGGCGGCCCAACGGGCCAGCAGCGACGCGGGCGTGGCCCGCGCCAGGCCCAACTCGTCCAGCAGTCGCGCCGAGTCCGGCAGCGGAACGGTCGGCGGGCCATCGGAGCCGCCGAACGCGCCGCCCTGCGCGGAGGCGGCCGGGCGCAGGGGCGCGAGCGCCCGCGCGAACCGCTCGGCCCACGCCGCCGACACGGCGTCCACGGTGACGGTCGTGGTGGCGCCGGTCGCGCCGGTGATCCCGGAGACGCCAGTGACCCCGGCGATGCCGGACGTGGCTCCGTCCCCGTCCGCATGGACGATCTGCAGCCCCGTGGCCACATCGCCGCTCAGCACGGCCGCCACCCCGGAGGCCGCGAAGGCCGCGGACGCGGCACACGCGGCCTCGTAGCTCATCGGCAGCGGGGACAGAGGCGACGCGGCGGGCGCCTCGGTCAGACAGAGCAGATGGATCCCGGCCGCCGAGCCGCTCGCCGCCAGCCGGGCGAGCGTGTCGTGCAGCGCGGCCGGACCGGGGGCGCCGTCCACGACCACCACGGTGCGCGGCCCGACGTGGCGCGCCGCCGCGGCCGCCGCAGCGGCGGGGGAGGCGCTCGCCCAGCCGGGGCCCAGCGGCCCGTCCTCCAGCCGCCGGGTCAGCTCGTCCGTACGGGCCGTGGCCTGTTCGCCGTCATACGCGAGCAGCAGGCGGCAGTCCTGGCCGCGCATCGGCTGGAGCTGGGGCAGCCAGCCGAGCCACGACCACTCCGTGAGTCGCTCCTCGCCGCTGATCAGCACGATCTCCAGCGCGGCCGGTGAGTGCAGGGCCGCCAACTGCGCCACGACGGACCGGGCGAGCCCCGCCACCCGCGCCCGCGGCCCCGCCAGCCCCAGCGAGCCGCACTGCCGCAGATCGACGGTCACGGGCGCGGCGACGAGCAGCCCGCCGTCGGCCGCCAGCTGGTCGGCCGAGCCGAGACGCACGGTGAGCGCGTCCGGATGTCCTTGGGTGCGCTCCCACAACCGGGAGCCGGGCCCCAACGCCGTCATCAACACGGTGGCCGGATCCGGCCACCGCCGCTGCAGCACCTCCGCCTCCGCGGCCGCCCGCTCCGCCGCGCCCTGACCGCCCCCGTCCTCCCGCGCCCCGCCCCGCTCGGCCGCCTTCCCCCGGCCAACTGCCGCACCCAGGCCCCTATCCCGCGCCGCCGCGCCTGAGCCCCGGCGCGTCCAGCGCGTAGGCCCCGGCATGCGTACGATCGCCCGTCCCCCGCCGCCCAGCGCCGCCGGCCCCGGAGCCCCCGGCGCTCGGCCGCCCGGTGTCGGCCGAGCGGTCGCCCGGGCCGCGTCCGCCGTGCGGCCCGGCGCCCGGCTGGCCGCCGGGGTAGGGGCTGCGCTGTCCGGAAGCGGCTGATGGGCCGTCGTAAGGCTCTCCCTGGTGGCCCGCGTCGGTGGGCTGTCCGCCGGTGGCGGAGGGCCCCTGGTCGTACGGCTGCCCGCCGCGCCGGGTGGCGCCGTAACCCGCGCCCGGACCCGGCTGCCGCCCGGAGTCGGCGTCGCCGTCGTGGTGGCGGCCGTGACCTGCGTCCGCGCCGCCGTACGGCGAGCCGCCGGGGCTCGCGTCGGCGGGCTGGTTGCCGGCGGACCAGGGCCGCTGGGGGCGTCGGCCGCGTCCGTCCGTGTCGCCGCGCCCTTGGCCGTATGGCTGCCCGCCGCCCGGGGCGGCGCCGTAACCCGTGTCGCCATCGCCCTGCCGACCGCGGCCCGCGCCCGCGCCGCCGTACGGCGAGCCGCCGGGGTGCGCGTCGCCGGGAGCCGCGCCGTGGCCTGTGCGGCGAGGGTCGGCCGAGCGGTCGGCCGGGCCGTGCCCGCCGCGCGGCCCCGGCCGGCCGCCGGGGTACGCACGCTCGGGGGCTTCTCCGCGCCCTTGACCGTACGGCTGCCCGCCGCTGCCGCCCGCGCCGGGTCGGTCCTGGGCGGGCCGCTCGGGCTGCCCCGCCGGGCCGTGTCCGGCGGCTTCTGGCCGGGGACGCGCTCGCCGCGTCGGGTGGGGGTGGTGGACGGGTCGTCGTACGGCTGGTCGGCGGGGGTCGGGGGCTCCTGCGGGCCCCGGCCGCGTCCGCCCGTTTCGCCATGTCCTTCGCCACGCGGCCGCTCACCCCGTCGACCGGCGCCCGCGGCGCCGTAAGGAGAGCCGCCCGGGTTCACCGAGCCGTCGCCGGTCGGCCGGCGGTCGGCCCGCCCGTCCTGGTCCGCGTGGCCGGACCCGCGACCGCCCGCGCCGCCCCGCGCCCCGCCGACGGCCCCCTCGCCGGGGTGCCGTCCGTCGTCCCGGTGGGCCTGGCCGCCCGCGCCGCCCCGCGCCCCGGCGCCCGTGCCGCGGGCTCCGGCGGCTCCCGAGCCGGGCCCCCAGCCGTCGTCGTCCCGGTGGCCGCTGCCACCCGCCCCGCCCCGCGCCCCGCCGACGGCCCCCTCGCCGGGGTGCCATCCGTCGTCCCGGTGGCCGTGACCGCCCGCCCCGGCTCCCGTGCCGCGCCCCCGGCGGCTCCCGTGCCCGGGCCCCAGCCCTCCTCGCCCCCGCGGGGGTCCCGCGCCCCGGTGCCTGCGCCCTCCCCGCGCGCCCCGGACGCCGAGTGAGGCTCGTCACCGGGCTGGGTGACTCGCGTCCAGCCGGTGCCCGGGTGGTGGGCCGGGGGTGTCCAGGTGCCCTCGGCGGAGTGGGTGGGGCGGACTGAGGGGCGCCGGTCCAGGGGCCCTCCGCGTGGGTGGGGTGGTCACCGGCCGGCGTGACGCGGAGGTGGCCCTCCCCGTCCGCGTGGACCGGAAGGCGCGAGGGGGCCGACGGGAACGCGGAATCCGCGGAGGGGACGCGCAGCCGCAGGGCGGACTCGCCGATCCGCAGCAGCGCCCCCGGCTCCAGCGGCACCGGATGGGTGCCCACGGGGACGCCGTCGGCGGCGGTGCCGTTGGTCGAGCCGAGGTCGGCGATGGTCACGCGGCCGTCCTCGGCGACCGTGACCGCGCAGTGCAGCCGGGAGACGTCGGGGTCGTCCAGCGGAACGTCCGCGTCGGCGGAGCGGCCGATGCGGACCTGGCCGCCGTGGAGCAGATGGACGCCGCCCGCGTCGGGCCCCGCGACCACGTCCAGATGGACCGTGGCGTCGGCCACGGCGGTCTCGGGGAGGCCGGGATAGCCGGGGTAGTGGCCGGAGTCGGGGTCGGCCGGGGTGTGCAGGGAGAGCACCGCGCCGTCCACCAGCGGCGGCTCGCCCAGCGCACAGCGCTGCGGGTCCAGCCGCTCACCGCCCGCGTACAGCACCACCGCGCCGCCGCCACTGCTGCCGCCCCCCGCCTCGTACCCGGCCGCGGCGACCGCGTCGGCGAGCCCGCCGGCCACCGAGGCGAGGGCCGTGCCGACAGGGGCGGTGACCAGGACGTCCACCGCGCCCATAAGGGCATGCGGCGCGGACGCGGGCGCAGGATGGTGGCCGGAACGGCCCGGGTGGGCGCTGCGCGGCCCGAGGACGGTCAGCCGAATCTGCATCGCCGTCAACGGTCCCTTCTGTCCGGGGGGCCGGGCAGGGGTGCCGACCCCCACCACCGCCCCAGGCCCTTCGGCACGTACAGGTCCGTACGGGGTCGTACGGGTCACGGAGCGTGAGCCCCCAACCGCTCGGCGCTTCGTGCTGCCTGCATCCTCGCACCTGCCACCGACACTTCGCCCGCCGCCCGGCGCCACATGATCTTGATTGGTCGGCTAGTCGGCCGAAACTGGCTGATTGCGACCGGAACGGCCGCCCTTGAGACGCCCGGCGGTGCCGGATCGAGCGCCGATCGAGCGGCCTGGACCAACACTGGCAACCATCTGTCCGGATCACACGTCTTCCCCCGCGCCGGACCCTCGTGTGGTGATCGGATAGGGCTCACCGTGCGTCGCCATTACAGTGGTGCGGACGAGCACCACATGCAGACCGTCAAGCAGAGCAGCAAGCAGAGCAGCAAGCAGAGCAGCAAGCAGAGCAGCAAGCAGAGCAGTCCAGCAGACCATCGCAGACCACCGATGTAAGACCACGATCAGGGAGCGCATGACGTGCGGCCGGTAGGCAGCAAGTACCTGCTCGAGGAGCCGCTCGGGCGCGGAGCCACGGGCACCGTATGGCGGGCCAGCCAGCGGGAGGCGGCGGGGGCCGAGGCCGCCGTGGCCGGGCAGCCCGGCGAGACCGTCGCGATCAAGGTCCTCAAGGAGGAGCTCGCGAACGACGCGGACATCGTCATGCGCTTTCTCCGCGAGCGCTCGGTGCTGCTGCGGCTCACCCACCCCAATATCGTCCGCACCCGTGACCTGGTGGTCGAGGGTGATCTGCTGGCCCTGGTCATGGACCTGATCGACGGCCCGGATCTGCACAAATACCTGCGCAGCAACGGCCCGTTCACCCCCGTCGCCGCATCCCTCCTCACCGCCCAGATCGCGGACGCACTCGCCGCCAGCCACGCCGACGGCGTCGTACACCGCGACCTCAAGCCCGCCAACGTGCTGCTCGCGGGCACGGGTGAGGGCCAGGAGATGCACCCGATGCTGACCGACTTCGGCATCGCGCGCCTGGCCGACTCGCCCGGCCTCACCCGCACCCAGGAGTTCGTCGGCACCCCCGCCTATGTGGCGCCGGAGTCCGCCGAGGGCCGTCCGCAGACCTCCGCGGTGGACATCTACGGCGCGGGCATCATGCTCTACGAGCTGGTCACCGGCCGTCCGCCGTTCGCCGGCAACACCGCCCTCGAGGTCCTCCACCGCCACCTCAGCGAGGAGCCGCGCCGGCCCTCGACCGTGCCCGAGCCGCTGTGGACCGTCATAGAGCGCTGTCTGCGCAAGCGGCCCGAGGAGCGCCCCAGCGCCGAGAGCCTGGCCCATGCGTTGCGCGTGGTCGCCGCCGGTGTCGGGGTGCACGCCTCCGCCGCGCAGGCCGAGGCGGCGCTCGGCGTCGCCGCGCTGCTCGCCCCGGACCCGGCGCCCGCGCCGGTCCCCGACACCGCGCCCGCGGACCCGGCCGACCCGACCCAGGTGCTCCCGAACGCACCGGGGGGCACCCCCTCGTACGACCCGGCCGCGGCCACCAATGTGATGCCGACCACCGGGGCGAACGCCGGGGCAATGCCGACCCCACCCAGGTGCTGCCGAGCGGCTCCGGACCGGCCGGAGGTGCCGACCCGACGCGTGCCATGCCGCCCGTGCCGCCGGGCCAGGACGATCCGCACCCCTGGCAGAACCAGCTGCGCGCGGCCCGCGACCGCAATGAGCAGACCCAGGTCCAGTACCTCGACCCGAGCCAGGACCCGCTGCGCCGCCGCCCGCACCGCGCCGCGCCCCAGCAGCCGTATCAGCAGCAGCAATACCAGCAGCCGCAGCAGTATCAGCAGCCCCAGCAGCCGCCCCAGCGCCGGCGGGGCCGCCAGCAGCCGCCGCCGTACGCCCAGCAGCAGCCGCAGCAGTACGCCCCGGCGCCGCACCACCCCCAGCAGCCCCAGCCGCAGCGCTACGCCCCGCCGCCGCAGCAGCCGGAGCCGCGCGGGGAGCCCCGGCAGCGCGGTTCCAGCCCCAACCGGATGAAGATCCCGGGTCTGGGGTGCCTCAAGGGCTGTCTGTTCGTGATCGTGGTCCTGATCATCGGCTCCTGGCTGGTCTGGGAGCTGACCCCGCTCAAGGACTGGATCGCCGAGGGGCAGAGCTACTGGGACGCGGTCACCGGCTGGGCCAAGGACGTCCAGAAGTGGATCGAGGACCTCGGCGGTCCCAGCAGCTGATCCGCCCCCGGTCCCGGGCCGACTCTCGGCCCGATCCTCGCCTTCCCACCTCCGACTCCGGTGATTTGTCGACATCCGAAGGGTGTTTTCCGCCGCAGAAGTGACAGTTGGCGTTGTCTGGTGCACCCAACGCGCCAGTAGCCGCGTAGCTTTGTCGCCAACGTGCCCCCTTGTCGGAGGATTCGGAGCAGTCTTGTCACGGAAGATCGGCAGTCGGTACACCGCGCACCAGCTCCTGGGGCGCGGCAGCGCCGGCACGGTGTGGCTGGGCGAGGGACCCGAGGGCCCCGTCGCCATCAAGCTCCTGCGTGAGGACCTCTCCTCCGACCAGGAGCTCGTGGAGCGCTTCGTTCAGGAGCGCACCGTACTGCTCGGCCTCGACCACCCCCGGGTGGTCGGGGTGCGCGACCTGGTGGTCGACGGCAATGACCTCGCGCTGGTCATGGACCTGATCCGCGGTACGGATCTGCGCACCCGCCTCGACCGCGAGCGCCGGCTCGCCCCCGAGGCCGCCGTCGCGATCGCGGCGGACGTCGCCGACGCGCTGTCCGCCGCGCACGCCGCCGGGGTCGTCCACCGCGACGTCAAGCCGGAGAACGTACTGCTGGACATGGAGGGCCCGCTCGGCCCCGGCGGTGCGCACCCCGCCCTGCTCACCGACTTCGGCATCGCCCGCCTGGTGGACGAGCCGACCCCGATCCGCGCCCAGCCCGCCCGCGACCGGGCCTCCTCCCAGGGCCGCTCGCCGAACCCGCGCAGCGTGATCGGCACCCCGGACTATCTGGCTCCCGAGATCGTCGAGGGGCTGCCGCCCCGGGCCAGCGTGGATGTGTACGCCCTCGCGACGGTGCTCTACGAGATGCTGGCCGGCTTCACGCCCTTCGGCGGCGGCCACCCGGGCGCGATCCTGCGCCGCCATGTGACCGAGACCGTGGCGCCGCTGCCCGGGATCCCCGACGAGCTGTGGCAGCTCCTCCTCCAGTGCCTGGCCAAGGCGCCCGCCTCCCGGCTGCGCGCCTCCGAGCTGGCCACCCGGCTGCGCGAGCTGCTGCCCAGCCTGGCCGGATATCCGCCGCTGGACATCGACGAGCCCGATGAGCAGCAGGAGGGCGAGCAGCGGGAGGGCGCGGAAGCGGAGACCCCGCACCGCGGCGTCTCCGTGCCCGCCGCCGGGCCCGCCCCTACGCCCTCGCGGCGGCGCGGCGCGGTGCCTCTGGTCCCCGGCGCGGTGCCGGACTCCAGCCGCGAGACCCACACCAGCATGCGGGTGCCCAGCGCGGACGAGCTCGCGGGCGGCGCCCATGGCACCGCCCGCGCCCCCCGGGTGCACGGCCAGCGCCGGGCGGGCTCGGCCCGTAACCCCGCGGTCGCGGGCGCGCTGCGCCGCCGTCGGCTCAAGGTGGCCGCGATCACGCTGGCCGCCCTGGTCGCGGTGGGGCTCGGCGGCTGGCTGGTGGCGGGCGGCGACGACGGCGGCGATCCGCCCAAGGGCGGCGAGCACTCCGCCTCCCAGGACCCCGGTACGCCATGACCGGGGACGGTCAGTCTTCGGTAGCGGTTACGCTGGTCCCGTGGCAGTCGTCGATGTATCCGAAGAGCTGAAGTCCCTCTCCTCGACCATGGGGTCGATCGAGGCCGTCCTGGACCTCGACAAGATGAGGGCCGACATCGCCGTGCTCGAGGAGCAGGCGGCGGCCCCGTCCCTGTGGGACGACCCGGAGAACGCGCAGAAGGTCACCAGCAAGCTCTCCTATCTCCAGGGGCACCTGCGCCGGGCCGAGGAGCTGCGCGGCCGGATCGACGATCTCGAGGTGCTGTTCGAGCTCGCCGCCGACGAGGGCGACGCGGACGCCCGCGCCGAGGCCGAGGCCGAGCTGGAGGCCGTGCGCAAGGCGGTCGACGAGATGGAGGTGCGCACCCTCCTGTCCGGCGAGTACGACTCCCGTGAGGCGGTCGTGAACATCCGCGCCGAGGCGGGCGGGGTGGACGCCGCCGACTTCGCCGAGCAGCTCCAGCGGATGTATCTGCGCTGGGCCGAGCGCCACGGCTACAAGACCGAGATCTACGAGACGTCGTACGCGGAGGAGGCCGGCATCAAGTCGACCACCTTCGCCGTGCAGATCCCGTACGCCTACGGGACGCTCTCGGTCGAGCAGGGCACCCACCGCCTGGTGCGGATCTCGCCGTTCGACAACCAGGGCCGCCGCCAGACCTCCTTCGCGGGCGTCGAGGTGCTGCCGGTCGTCGAGCAGACCGACCACATCGAGATCGACGAGTCCGAGCTGCGGGTGGATGTCTACCGCTCCTCGGGCCCCGGCGGCCAGGGCGTCAACACCACCGACTCCGCGGTGCGGTTGACCCACATCCCCACCGGCATCGTCGTCTCCTGTCAGAACGAGCGCTCGCAGATCCAGAACAAGGCGACCGCGATGAACGTCCTCCAGGCCAAGCTGCTCGAGCGGCGCCGCCAGGAGGAGCAGGCCAAGATGGACGCGCTCAAGGGCGACGGCGGCAATTCCTGGGGCAACCAGATGCGTTCGTACGTCCTGCACCCGTACCAGATGGTCAAGGACCTGCGTACCGAGTTCGAGGTCGGCAATCCGCAGGCGGTGCTCGACGGTGAGCTCGACGGCTTCCTGGAGGCCGGGATCCGCTGGCGTAAGCAGCAGGAGCAGGGGAAGTAACCTTCCCGCTTCGCCCCCAACGGGCCCCGTGCACCGCGGTTTTGGTCACAGTCCTGTACCCATGCATGCCGCATCCACTTCCATAGCGGACATCTCGCGTGCAATGGCCTTGACGATGATCTGAAAACTGGGAAGGCTGACGCGCGGCATGCGTATGACTGGGGCGCGTGTGAACGGGGGCCGGCGGACCGCCTCAGAGGGATGGGGACCGCGGAGAATGCGACACCCTGAGCCGTTGCCCCGTGCATAGCTGCTCCATTGACGAGTACAGCTACTGGGGGTAGCAGGCAGATGACGAAGAAGACGCGGCTGCGCGTTGCGCGCATAGCTGCCGGTGCGGTGATCGCCGCCGGCGCATCGCTCACCGCCGCCGGCGCTGCATCGGCCGTTGGTGTGGATGTCGGTATCGGCGGTGTGAACGTTTCCGCCAACGCGGACGAGAAGGGCCTGGACGTCGGTGTCGGCATCGGCAACGGCCACGGCAAGCCGACCGACAAACCGACCGACGAGCCGACCTCGATCCCGACGGGCGAGCCGACCGACGAGCCGACCGTCCCGCCGACGGACGACCCGACCGTCCCGCCCACGGATGACCCGACTCAGCCGCCCACGGGCGAGCCGACCGGTGAGCCGACGGATGAGCCCACTCAGCCGCCGACCGACGAGCCGACCGACGAGCCCACTGCCGGGCCGAGCTCGCCCGGTCAGGGTGGCGGCGGCGGTGGTGGCGACGAGAGCACCTGCACGGTGGACCTCGACAGCACCAACTGCGACGACAACACCGGCACCGACAACGTCGGCTCCAAGCCGGTGGAGCAGGGCAAGGCCAAGGAGCAGCTGGCCGAGACCGGTTCCTCCGAGACCACGTTCCTGCTGGTCGGCGCCGCCACGATGATCGCCGGCGGTATCGGCTTCCGCTTTGTGCCGCGTCTGGTGAACCGCAACAACCTCGCCTGATCGCGCGCTCTGCGCACGGTAAGGGGCCCGGAGCTCTCCAGAGCTCCGGGCCCCTTGTGCGTTCAGAGGGTGTGCGACTTACGCGTTCCGAGGGGGTGCCACACCCGAGGTACAGCCTGCGTAACGCTCCGTTACGCCGTCGCCATCTCATGTGCGAGCACGGCTACCGCGATGAGCGCCACCAGCAGCGCTATCAGCGCGGCCGGCGTCAGCCCACCGAAGATGCCGTCCTGCTGCAGGCGCTCCCTGCTGGCCCGGCAGACCGGGCAGCGGCCCTCGCTGACGGGGCTCGCGCAGTTGGCGCAGACGAGCCTGTCGTACGTCATGCGCTTTCTCCTCCCGCGCGGCGGTGCCGCAGTAGACACGGGACCAACGCCCAGCGAAATGGGTTTGTTCCCCTTCCACTGTGCCAGCTTCCGTCCGGTTCGGCGCGCCCCGCACGATTCCGTGCCGCATCCGTACCGGTTTCGTGGCCGTTTCAGCCGCCACGACAGGCGGTTTGTCAACCGTTTGACCCCAATAGTGCAGTGAAGAAACCCACCCACGCCGGACGGCGGACTGCGCGCCCGTGCGCGCTTCGCGTATGGTCACGCTCACCGACGGGAGCCGCTTCGGCTGCAGCCCGTACCGCTACCCAGGTCACCGTGGTGCTCCAGTGATCCGATTCGACAACGTATCCAAGACATACCCCAAGCAGAACCGTCCCGCACTCCGGGATGTCTCGCTCGAGATCGAGAAGGGCGAGTTCGTCTTCCTCGTGGGCTCCTCGGGGTCGGGGAAGTCCACTTTCCTCCGGCTGCTCCTCCGCGAGGAGCGCGCCAGCCATGGCGCGGTCCATGTGCTGGGCAAGGATCTCGCGCGGCTGTCCAACTGGAAGGTGCCGCAGATGCGCCGCCAGTTGGGGACCGTCTTCCAGGATTTCCGGCTGCTCCCCAACAAGACGGTGGGGGAGAATGTCGCCTTCGCGCTCGAGGTGATCGGCAAGCCGCGCACCGCCATTCGGAAAACCGTCCCCGAGGTGCTCGATCTGGTGGGACTGGGCGGTAAAGACGACCGTATGCCCGGCGAGCTCTCCGGTGGTGAACAGCAGCGGGTGGCCATCGCCCGCGCGTTCGTCAACCGTCCGATGCTGCTGATCGCCGACGAGCCGACGGGAAACCTGGACCCGCAGACGTCCGTCGGCATCATGAAGCTGCTGGACCGGATCAACCGGACCGGCACCACTGTCGTCATGGCGACACACGACCAGCAGATCGTGGACCAGATGCGCAAGCGCGTGATCGAACTTGAGAAGGGCCGCCTCGTCCGCGACCAGTCCCGCGGCGTCTACGGCTACCAGCACTGAAAGGACGCCATGCGCGCCCAGTTCGTCCTGTCGGAGATCGGCGTCGGTCTCCGCCGCAATCTCACGATGACCTTCGCGGTCATCGTCTCCGTCGCCCTCTCGCTCGCCCTGTTCGGCGGGTCCCTGCTCATGCGCGAGCAGGTGAGCACGATGAAGGGCTACTGGTACGACAAGGTCAACGTCTCGATCTTCCTCTGCAACAAGAACGACAAGGAGACCTCGGCCAACTGCGCCAAGGGCGCGGTCACCGAGGCCCAGAAGCAGGAGATCGAGTCCGAGCTCAAGCAGATGAACATCGTCGAGTCGGTGCACTTCGAGACCAGTGAGGAGGCGTACAAGCACTACAAGGAGCAGTTCGGCGACTCGCCGTTGGCCGACTCCCTGACGCCGGACCAGATGCAGGAGTCCTTCCGTATCAAGCTGAAGGATCCCGAGCGCTATGACGTCATCTCCACGGCCTTCGCCGCCCGCCCCGGGGTGCAGGAGGTCCAGGATCAAAAGGCCCTGGTCGACGACCTGTTCAATCTGCTCAACGGCATGAACTTCGCGGCGCTCGGTGTGATGACGCTGATGCTGATCGTCGCGTTGATGCTGATCGTCAACACGGTGCGGGTGTCGGCGTTCAGCCGCCGCCGGGAGACCGGGATCATGCGATTGGTCGGCGCGTCCAGCTTCTATATCCAGATGCCGTTCATCATGGAGGCCGCCATCGCGGGGCTGCTGGGCGCGGGCTTCGCCTGTGTACTGCTGGTGAGCGGGCAGTACTTCCTGGTCAACAACTGGCTGGTGGACAAGATCGATGTGATCAACTTCATCGGCTGGGACGCGGTGCTCGCCAAGCTGCCGCTGGTGCTCGCGATTGGCCTGCTCATGCCCGCGCTCGCGGCGTTCTTCGCGTTGCGCAAGTACCTCAAGGTGTGACATTCGCCTACGGCGCCGTACCGGACAACCCCCGGTACGGCGCCTGTTGGTGCCCTACACTCACCGGCATGTCGGGCCCGTGTTTGTTCGTCCATCCCCGCCGCATTCGCCACGGGGCCGCCCTGACATTGGTCTTCGTGAGCGTGCTCGCCACCGGGGCGGCCGTCGGTTCCTGGGGCGCCGAGCCCGGACCGCGCCAGGACCCCCAGCCCGCCGGGGTGCCCGCTCGTGCTTATGTCGGCGCGGTCGAGAGCGACCAGGTCAAGGCGGCCGCGGCCGCGGCCCAGGAGGACGGGAAGTCCGGTTCGAAGGCCGCCCGTGAGGTGGTCAGCCGCAGCGGAGACCGGTGGGGCGCGGTCTACAGCGCCCGTGAGTACGAGGGCTTCCGCCAGAAGCTCGACGGTGCGTACGTCGGCGTCGGGATCTCCGCCCACCGGGACGCCCAGGGGCGGATCGCGGTCGAGCGCGTCGAGCCCGGCAGCCCCGCCCAGAAGGCCGGGATCCGGGCCGGTGACCGGGTGCGCACGGTCGACGGCAAGAACGTGACCGGGCGGCCCGTCACCGAGGTCGTGGCCCTGCTGCGCGGCCCGGCCGACGGCTCCCCGGGCACCCGGGTGGAGCTCGGGCTGCGGCGTGGCGGACAGAAGTGGACGCAAGAGCTCCGCCGGGCCCGGCTGAGCACCGACCCGGTGACCGTCGACCGGCTCAGCGGCTACGACGCGCATAGACCCGGCGCCGTCCGGATCAAGGTCGACTCGTTCACCAAGGGCACCGGCGAGCGGATCCGGCGGGCGGTGCGCTCCACCCCCCGGGGCGACGGCATCCTGCTCGATCTGCGGGGCAACTCCGGCGGGCTGGTCTCCGAGGCCGTCACCGCCGCCTCCTCGCTGCTCGACGGCGGCCTGGTCGCCACCTATGACGTCCGTGGTGACCAGCGAGTTCTCGACGCGCGGCCGGGCGGCGACACCGACAGCCCGCTGGTGGTGCTGGTCGACGGCGGCACCATGAGCGCCGCCGAACTGCTCACCGGCGCGCTGCAGGACCGCGGCCGCGCCGTGGTCGTGGGCTCCCGCACCTTCGGCAAGGGCTCGGTGCAGATGCCGAGCGAGCTGCCCGACGGCTCGGTCGCCGAGCTCACCGTGGGCCACTACCGGACCCCGGCCGGGCGGAACGTCGACGGCGAGGGCATCGACCCGGACCTGAGGGTCAAGGGCGACGACGGCCCGTCGGCCGAGGCGCGGGCGCGCACGGTATTGAGTGGCCTCGGGGGTGGGTCCTAGTGCGAGAATGGCCTGGCTATGGCTAAAGAGACGGGTCGCAAGCTGATCGCGCAGAACAAGAAGGCGCGGCACGACTATCACATCATGGATACGTACGAGTGCGGTCTGGTGCTGACCGGGACCGAGGTGAAGTCGCTGCGCCAGGGGCGTGCCTCGCTCGTGGACGGCTTCGCCCAGCTCGACGGCGGCGAGGCATGGCTGCACAACGTGCACATCCCCGAGTACAGCCAGGGGACGTGGACCAACCACTCGGCGCGCCGCCGGCGGAAGCTGCTGCTGCACCGGGCGGAGATCGACAAGCTGATCGGCAAGACGCAGGAGACCGGGCACACCCTGGTGCCGCTGGCCCTGTACTTCAAGGACGGCCGGGCCAAGGTCGAGATCGCGCTGGCGAAGGGTAAGAAGGAGTACGACAAGCGTCAGACGCTCCGCGAGCGGCAGGACCGCCGGGAGTCCGAGCGGGCGATGTCCGCGGCGCGGCGGCGGCAGCGGGCCTGACCAGCCGGGCGGGCGTGGGCAGTCCAGCGGGTCTGAGCAGCCCAGTGGGCCTGACCAGCCGGGCACGTGCCCCGGGCCACGGGAATGATGTGGCCCCGTCGCGCGTTGTTCACCTATGATGGCACTGTGCCCCTCCGAGGGCGCGGCACCACCATTTGAGCAGTATCTAATTCAATAGTGGCCACATGGGGATGATCGGTTTCGACAGCGGCTGTCGAAGCAGGAGAAGCGAGCCGAGGAAGCGGCAATGATCTCGTTAACCATATGTCGCAACCAATAATCGCCAACACCAAGCGCGATTCCTTCGCCCTCGCTGCCTAAGTAGCGACTTGCGAAGTGTCAGCCCGGGGCTGTTCCCGACCCGGATCCTGGCATCAGCTAGGGAACTAAACCACTAAGCCCGGTCACGGGGCGTAGTGGGAAATCAAACAGTGACTGAGCCCGTCGGAGACTTGTCCGCGTGATCTCCGGGGCCGAGAAAATCACAGCGGACTGCGCTCGGAGAAGTCCTGATTCCACACCGGTGGACGCGGGTTCGATTCCCGCCATCTCCACTCATCCCATGTACGACGAGGGCCCCGCCATCCGGCGGGGCCCTCGTCGTGTTTCGGTGCTCATCGGTGCTCGGACGAGCCCGGGGATCGAGCGGCTTCCGAGAACAGGCTGATGACCCCGGCGGGGGCGTTGGCGCCGAAGATGAAGTCGATGGTGCGGTGGGCGGCGGCAGCCGCCTTCCGGCTCCGGGGAACATTCTGCTCTCGTAGTCGGCGAGGGCCTGCTCGATGTTGTCGGGGTGGGCCGCGATCGCCGTACCGAGTTCGGCGCCGTCGAGCATCGCGAGATTGGCTCCGTCTCCTCCGGGGACGGTCGCGTGTGCCGCGTCGCCGAGGAGTGTGACGCCGGGGACCCGGTCCCAGCGGTGGTCGTCCGGCAGCTCGTAGATGCTGCGCAGGACGGGTGCGGACTCGCCGTCGGTGATCAAGGCCAGCAGTTCCGGTGCCCAGCCGTCGAACTCCGCCGCCACCCGTGCCTTCGCCGTCGGGGCGTCGGTGAAGTCGATCGCATCGAACCACTCCACAGGACGGTGCAGCACGACGTAGGTGTGGACGACGTCACCGGCTTCACGGTGGGCGAGGAATCCTTTGCCCGGGACCAGGGCGTACAGGGCGCCGTTCCCGACGAGACCGGCCACGCGCGGGTGGGCCGTGTCGACGTCGTGAAGGGAGGTGTCGACGTAGCTCATGCCCGAGTACACCGGCCGTGCGTCCGACAGGAGCGGCCGGACCCTGGACCAGACCCCGTCGGCGCCCACGAGGACGTCGGACACGGCCGACGAGCCATCCATGAACGACACCTGGTGTCGTCCGTCTCCGATGGGGGTCGCCGAGACGAGCTTCTTGTCCCATCGCACCGTGCCGGGCGGCAGTGATGTGAGCAGGATCCGACGGATGTCACCGCGCAGGGTTTCCGGCCGCGCCAGGGAGCCGTCGTCCGGCCGGTCGACGACCACGCGTCCCTGCTTGTTGACGACACGTCGTGCGCCGCCGCCTCGGTGGATGATCGAGCGGTACTCCTCGGTGAGTCCGGCCATCTCCAGGGCGAGCTGGCCGTCCTCTTCGTGGAGGTCGAGCTGTCCGCCCTGGGTGCGGACGCCCGCGGACTTCTCCGCCTCGTAGACGGTGGCGGGGATGTTGTGGAGGTGCAGGATCCGGGCGAGCGTGAGTCCGCCGAGCCCGGCGCCGATGATCGAGACCGAGGTCGTCATGGTGATTCCTTTCGCGTTGGCTCGCCCGCCAATCTATGACGAACATTGTTCTATCGGCGACCATTGTTCGTCAACGGATAGACTGGCGTCGTGGCAGGACGACGGGCAGCGCGTGACGCAATCTCCCGGGATCAGTGGGCGGCGCTGATCTCGGCCAAGAACGCCGCATCGGAAACCGGAGCGCGTCGGGCCGCCGGCCGGGAGAAGACCCCCATCACGGTGGAGCGCATCATCGACGCCGCTCTCCAGGCCGTCGAGGCGGGCGGCTTCGAGGACCTGACGATGCGCATGGTCGCGACGAGGCTGGGGACCGGCCCCGCGTCGTTGTACGCGCACGTGCGCAACCGGGCGGAGCTCGGTGACCTGCTCATCGGCAGGCTGTGCTCCCAGGTCGCTCTCCCCGCACCGGACCCCGCGTGCTGGCGGGACCAGTTCATGGACGTGTGCGCACAGCTCCGCGATCAGTTTCTGCGCTACCCCGGTATCGCGCAGGCCGCTCTCACCGTGGTGCCCGCCGATCTGGCGACTCTGCGGGTCGGCGAGGGGATGCTCGCGATCCTGCTCGCCAGTGGCGCGCCCGCCCGACAGGCGGCGTGGACCAGCGACGCGGCCTTCCTCTACATCACGGGCTACTGCCTGGAGGCATCCATGGCCCGGCGGCAGAGTGAGGACGCCGACGGCCGGGTGATCGACCGCGTCGAGATCGAGGAGCGGCTTCGGATGCTGCCGCCCGACCTGTTCCCCCATACCGTCGCCCATGCGCGGGAGCTCACCTCAGGCACCGGACACGACCGGTTCACCTTCACCCTCACCCTGCTGCTGCAGGGGCTGGTCCCGCGAACCCATTGATCCCTCCAGGTCAGGCCCCTGCCGGCGGTCAGCCGATGTCCAGGACCGCCTTGCCGTGGAGGCGGCGGTCCAGTAGAGCGGTGACGGCCTCCTCGGCCCGGTCCCAGCCGCCGCGCCAGGTGATCTGGGGGTCCAGGTCGCCCGCCGCGACGCGCTCCGCGAGCCAGCCGAGGTCCGGGCCGATATCGGCGCCGTCCAGTAGGTAGAAGGTGACGATCGAGCGGTCGTGGCGGCCTTCGTTGCCGTAGAGGGCGCCGAAGGGGAAGGTCTCGGGCCGGCCCGTGACATGGCCGACGGAGACCAGGGTGCCGTGTGCGGCGAGCTTGTCGTACGCCGCCACGAGCTGCGGGCCGCCGACGTTGTCGACCACTCCGTGCACCGGCTCGTCGATCTCGGCCGGGTCCCTGACCACCTGGTGGGCGCCCAGTGTCCGCAGGCCGTCGCCGTGGGCGTCCGGATCGCCGGTGGAGGCGATGACATGGGCGCCGCCGAGCCGGGCGAGCTGGACGGCGTACCGGCCGACGCCGCCAGTGGCGCCCGTGACCAGGATGCGCCGGCCGAGGGTGTCGCCGATCCGCCGCAGGGCGCGCAGGGCGCTGGCGCCCGCGACCGGGATGGTGCTGATCGCGCCGGGGTCGGCACTGGCGGGCGGGACGCCGAGCATCGCGGTGTCCACCGCGCGCAGCTCCGCCCAGCCGCCGTCCGCGCCCAGGGTGACTACGGGGGTTCCGGCGGCCGGTCCGGAGCCGTCGGCGGCCGCGCGCTCGACCACCCCGGCGGCGTCCCAGCCCAGCACGGTGCCTTCGGGGGCCTCGGTCCGGTGGGCGACCTCGCCGTAGTTGAGGGAGGTGGCGGTCACCCGGACCAGCGCCTGGTGCGGGGCGGGTTCGGGGTCGGCGGCCGCGCCGAGGCGGAGGCCGGAGGGGGCGGAGTGGTCAACGAGCAGGGCGCGCATGGCGGTTCGCCTTTCGATGAGGGGTGACGATCACAGTTATGCCACTGAGTGGCAAAAGCGCGCAAGTGGCATCGTCGCTGACGGTTACACTTTTCGCCGTGACTGCCGCTCCCAACTCCTCACTGCGCGAACGCAAGAAGCGGCGCACCCGCCAGGCCCTGATAGACACCGCGCTGGAGCTGTTCACCCGGCGCGGCTTCGGCGGAGTGACGCTGGATGAGCTGTGCGAGGAGGTGGAGGTCTCCAAGCGCACCTTCTTCCGCACCTTCACCAGCAAGGAAGATGTCGCGATGGCCCCCGACCAGGACCTGTGGCGGGCCTTCCTGGAGGAGCTGGAGACCGCGGACCCGGGCGCGCTGCCCGTGGTGGAGCTGGGACGGGACGCGCTGCTGGCCGCGCTGGAGCGGATGGACGACGAGGGCTGGGCCCGGCGGATGCTGCTCAGCCGGCGACTGGCCGAGCGGACCCCCTCAATGGGCGCGCACGGTCTGCAGTTCTGCGAGGCCACCACCCAGGAGGCGCTGGAGATCCTGCACCGCAGGTTCGGCCTCGGGGGCCGGACGATCTGCGGCCGCGGTTGGCCGTGGACATGCTGATCGCCGCGTTCCACGGGGCGTTGGCGAGCTGGGTGGCACAGGCCGAAGAGGCGGCTGACGTGGTACGTGACGAGCCGCCCACCACGGAGAGGCTGGCCGTCCGCCTCCGCGAGGCCGTCGCCGCCCTCCCCGGCAGCCTCGCGCTGCCCACCACGCCCGGCGGGGACGGCGGTTGATGTCCGGGCCCTGGGCCGCCCGTGGCCGGTCCGGCACCGCCCGCCCACGGCGGTGACCTCGCGCCCCCCGCGGGCGACGGTCAGGTGAAGGCGATCACCAGGCCGAGGCCGAGGAAGATCGTTCCGATCAGGATCATGCCCACCGCCGGGCCCACCAACTGGCGCCGCATGTCCACCCGCGCCTTGTGCGAGCTGCCCGGGAGGTACACCACGCCCACTCTCCGGCCGGTCGCCAGCCCCATCCCGACGCCCTGGATCGCGGTCTTGAACTCCACCACGTAGCCCTGGTGGTCGTGGAACCGGATGACCGGCGTCTGCGTCGCGCTCTGGTCGCGGCGGTCCACGATGTTGGCGACCACCAGCCCCTCCGTACGGAGCCCCTCGCGACGCAGCCGTCGCACCAGCCGGGCGTCGCGGACGGCGCAGGCGTAGATGAACAGGCCGACCGCGATACACAGCAGATCGGCTCCGGGCATGGCCATCGATGAACCGCCTCTCGTCGTGTTCGCAGTGTTCGCAGTGTTCGAATCCCTCGTCTATCACAGGAGACGTGTTGATCCGGAGCTTCGGTTGCCGCCCGCGCGCTCTGTCGCGAAATGACGGGGTGCGGGATCCTCCCGTGACATGAGCAGACCCATGAAGCGTCGTGTGAGCGGCTGGATCTGGCCCCTCGTCATCGGACTCGCCTGCACCCTCACCTGGAGCTCGCCTGCCGGTGCGGACACCTCCCGCGCCGGGATCGGCGACGCCCTCGACACCATCCTCGCCGACCCCCTGCTGAAGGGCGGCGCGGCCGGGGTGGTGGTCGCCGACGCCGACTCCGGCGCCGCCCTCTACCGGCATGGGGCGGACGACCGGCTGATGCCCGCCTCCAACACCAAGCTGTTCACCTCGGCCGCCGCCATGGGGCTGCTCGGCCCCGACCACCGCTTCGGCACCGATGTGCTGACCGACGGCAGCCGCCACGGCCGTACGCTCCGGGGCGATCTGTATCTGCGCGGCACCGGCGACCCCACGATGCTCGCCGGGGACTACGACCGCTTGGCCAAGAGCGTCGCCGACGCGGGCATCACCAAGGTCAGCGGGCGGCTGATCGCCGATGACACCCGCTTCGACGCGCAGCGGGTGGGCCGCTCCTGGGCGGCCGACGACGAGTCCTCGTACTACGCGGCGCAGATCTCCGCGCTGACCCTCGCCCCCGACACCGACTACGACGCGGGCAGCGTCATCGTGGAGGTCGCCCCGGGCGCGGCCGCCGGTGATCGGCCGAAGGTCACCGTCACGCCGCCGAACTCCTCCGTACGGATCGACAACCGCGCGACCACCGGAAGCGGCAGCCTCACCGTCGAGCGCGGGCACGGCTCCAACACCATCACCGTCAGCGGCGCGATTCCGGCCGGGGCGGCGACCGCCAAGGAGTGGGTCAGCGTCTGGGAGCCCACCGGCTACGCCGCCTCGGTCTTCGCCGACGCCCTCGACCGGCACGGCGTCCGCGTGGCCGGGCCCACCCGCCTGGGCCGGGCCACTCCGGCGGACGCCCGGAAGCTCGCCTCACACCGCTCCATGCCGCTCAAGGAGCTGCTGATCCCCTTTATGAAGCTGTCCAACAACATCCACGCCGAGGCGCTCACCAAGGCCATCGGCTATGAGACGGCCGGTCGCGGCACCTGGGACGCGGGGCTCGGCGCCATCGCCGACTGGCTGAAGAAGCAGGGTGTGGACACCGGCGCGGTGCGCCAGGTCGACGGCTCGGGGCTGTCCCGGATGGACAACATCGCGGCCGGGCGCCTCACCGAGCTGCTGCTGTCGGTGCGCGACGAGCCCTGGTACGCCGACTGGTACGCCTCGCTGCCGGTGGCCTGCGCCCCGGACCGGTTCGTGGGCGGCACGCTGCGGACGCGGATGTGCTCCACCCCGGGGGCCGGCAACGCACGCGGCAAGACCGGCTCCCTGACCGGCGCCTCCGCGCTCTCCGGCTATGTCACCGACGCGGACGGCAGGGAGCTGGTCTACAGCGTCGTCCTCAACAACTACCTCGCGGAGTCGGTGAAGAGCCTGGAGGACGCGATCGTGGTGACGCTCGCGAAGTCCGGCGAGGGCCATGCGGAGGCGGTGCGACCCCGTGCCGTACGGGGCGCCACGGCCGACGCCGGACTCGAATGCGCCTGGGCCAAGCCCCGGCGTTGCTGAGCGTGTTCCGGGTCGAACCCCGGCGTTGCTGAGCGTGTTCCGGGTCGAGCCCCGGCGTTGCTGAGCGCGTTCCTGGGCCGGCCCCGGCGCTGCTGAGCGCCGGCGCCAGGGCTACGGCCAGGGCTACGGCATCGGCACCGTCAGCACCGCCGTCCCCGCCGCCGCCTCGGCCGACGGGCCGCCGGCCACCTCCAGCCGCCAGGGCGCCGAGGTGCCGGCGGCCTCGGCGCGCAGCTCCGCCCCGTCCCGGACGACGGTGAAGGTGGCGGCCGTCGTGCCGTCCGGGCGCGGCACCCGCACCGTGACCGGGCGGCCCGCCGCCGGTTCGTACACCCGCAGCGTGATCCCGTCCGCCCAGTCGGCGTCGGGGCGGTCGTCGGCCGCCCCGAACGGGATCACCGCGCCGGGCCGGGCCAGCAGCGGGACGCTGAGGAAGCCGTGGGTCTCGCGCACCCAGCGCGGGCCGTGCACCGTCCGCCCGCTCGGCACATGCGTCCAGACGCCCTCGGGCACGTAGTAGCTCACCTCGCCCTCGTCGTTGAAGACCAGGGCGACCAGCAGATCCCCGCCGAGCATGTACTGCCGGTCCAGCCCCGCGCATCCCGGGTCGTCGGGGAACTCCAGGACCATGGCGCGCATCACCGGGACGCCCTCGGTGTGCGCCTGCCGCGCCGCCTCGTACAGATACGGCATCAGCCGCAGCTTCAGCCGGGTGAAGAAGCGCAGCACCTCGACCGACTCCTCGTCGAAGTGCCACGGCACCCGGTAGGAGGACGAGCCGTGCAGTCTGCTGTGCGAGGACAGCAGGCCGAAGGCGATCCACCGCTTGAACAGGGCCGGGTCCGGGGTGCCCTCGAAGCCGCCGATGTCATGGCTCCAGAAGCCGAAGCCGGAAAGACCCAGCGAGAGCCCGCCGCGCAGCGATTCGGCCATCGCCTCGTAGGTGGACTCGCAGTCGCCGCCCCAGTGCACCGGGTACCGCTGGCCGCCCGCCGTGGCCGAGCGCGCGAAGACCACCGCCTCGTGCTCACCGCGCCGCTCGCGCAGCGCCTCGTGGACGGTGCGGTTGTAGAGGTGGGTGTAGTAGTTGTGCATCCGCTCGGGGTCGGAGCCGTCCGCGTACACCACATCGGTGGGCACCCGCTCGCCGAAGTCGGTCTTGAAGCAGTCCACGCCCATGTCCAGCAGTGCGGTCAGCTTGGCCGCGTACCAGGCGCGGGCGTCGGGGTTGGTGAAGTCGACCAGCGCCATGCCCGGCTGCCACAGGTCCCATTGCCACACCGAGCCGTCCGGGCGCTTGAGCAGATAGCCGGCCGCCTTGCCCTCGGCGAAGAGCGGGGAGCGCTGGCCGATGTACGGATTGATCCAGACGCAGATGCGCAGGTCCCGCTCGCGCAGGCGGCGCAGCATGCCCTCCGGGTCGGGGAAGACCCGCGGATCCCAGGTGAAGTCGCACCACTGGTACTCGCGCATCCAGAAGCAGTCGAAGTGGAAGACGGACAGCGGCAGTCCGCGCTCGGCCATGCCGTCGACGAAGCCGGTGACCGTCTCCTCGTCGTAGGAGGTGGTGAAGGAGGTGGACAGCCACAGCCCGAAGGACCAGGCGGGGGGCAGCGCGGGGCGGCCGGTGAGCGCGGTGTAGCGGCGCAGGATCTCCTTGGGGGTGGGGCCGTGGATGACGTAGTACGTGAGCTCCTGGTCGCGGGCGCTGAACTGGATCCGGGAGACCGCCTCCGAGCCGACCTCGAAGGAGACCCGGCCGGGGTGGTCCACGAAGACGCCGTAGCCCGCGTCGGTGAGGAAGAACGGGACGTTTTTGTACGCCTGTTCGGTGGCGGTGCCGCCGTCGGCGTTCCAGATGTCGGTGGCCTGGCCGTTCCTCACCAGCGGGCCGAAGCGCTCGCCGAGGCCGTAGACGGAGGTGCCGACCCGCAGCGCGAGCCGTTCGCGCAGGTGGTGGTGGCCGTCGGGGGTCTCCATGATGCCCATGTCCTTGGCGCCGCTGCTGGTGAGCGTGCGCCCTGCCGCCTCCAGGTCCATCCGCCAGGGTCCGGTGCGGGCGAAGCGCACCGAGAGCGCGCCCGAGGTGAGCCGGGCCTCCTCGGCGTCGCAGCTCACCTCGGCCGCGCACTCCTGGCGGGCGATCTCGAAGGACGGGCCGCGCTCCACCCCGCCGGCGAAGTGGGTGATCCGGATGGCGATGACATCGGGCATGGGGGAGGTGCAGGTCAGGGTGAGGGCGGGGCCCTTGAGCAGATCGCCGCGGTGGCGGACGGGATGGGTGGGGGCGTGGACGGTGAGGGTGCCGGGGCCGGTCTCCACATCGAGCACCCCCTGCGGGTACGCGGCGCGGACGCCCTCGCGCAGCCTCCAGTAGCCGTCGCTGAACTTCATGCGGCCCTCCTCGTCATTTGACCGCGCCCATGGCGATGCCACGGGTCAGGGTCCGCTGGAAGATCAGGAAGAAGCAGAACGCGGGGAGCACCCCGAGCAGGGCGGCCGCGTTGGTCATGGTGGCGTCCATCAGCCGCTGGCCCTGGAGGACGCCGAGCGCCACCGAGACCGTCTGGTTGTCGTTGGAGATCAGCATCACCAGGGGCAGCAGGAACTCGTTCCAGGTCCAGATGAAGAAGAAGACCAGCAGCACCCCGAGGGTGGGGCGGCTGACCGGCACCACCACCCGCCACAGCACCTGCCACTTGTTGGCGCCGTCGATCCGGGCCGCCTCGATGACCTCCTTGGGGAAGGCGCCGAGCACGGAGGAGAGCAGATAGGTGCCGAAGGCCGACTGGATCACGGTGAAGACGATGATCACGCTCAGCCGGGTGTCGTACAGGCCGACCTGCTTGGACAGGTAGTAGACGGGATAGACCAGGGCCTCCTGCGGCAGCATGTTGGCCAGGACGAAGAAGGCCAGCACCCAGGGACGGCCCCTGACCCGCCCGATGCCGATCGCATACGCGTTGAGCACCGACAGCAGCGCGGCGAGCACCGCCACCGAGCCGGAGATCAGCGCGGAGTTGAACAGCTTTTGGCCGAAGTCCACCCGCTGCCAGAAGTCCCGCAGCCCGTCCAGATGGATCCCCTCGGGAAGGCTCAGCGGGCCGTTCGCGGAGTACTCCGCGGGCGATTTCACCGCGTTGAGGGCCACCACGAGAAACGGCAGCACCATGAGTACGGCCGCCACGGTCAGCGCGGCCAGCACCGGAAAGCGGGCCGGGGCCTGGTGTCGCTTGAGGGCGTTCACCGCTACTGATCCTCCGCCCGGGTTTGCAGGCGCAAGGCCACCAGGGCCAGCGCCAGGATGATCACGGTGAGGGCGGTGGAGACCGCGGAGCCGTAGCCGACCTGCGTCTTCTCGAAGAAGGACTGGAAGGAGAAGTACGAGGGGACATTGGTGGCCCCACCGGGCCCGCCCTTGGTGAGCACATACACCGCGCCGAAGACCTTGAGCGCCGCGATGGTGCACCACAGCAGCACGACGGAGATCTCCGGACGGATCTGCGGCAGCGTCACATGCCAGAACCGCCGCCACCACGAGGCCCCGTCCAGCTCGGCCGCCTCGTGCAGGGACGGATCGGCGCGCTGCAGCCCCGCCATGAAGACCACCAGCGGAAAGCCGAGCTGGACCCAGACCATCACGGCCATCACGCTGTACAGCGCGAAGTCCGGGTCGCCCAGCCAGTCATGGCGCAGCGAGCCGAGGCCCACGGCGTTCAGCGCCTCGTTCAGCGCTCCGCCCTCCGGGGCGAGGATCCAGCTCCAGACGATCCCGGCCACCGCGATCGGCAGCACCTGCGGCAGATAGAAGCAGGCGCGCAGCACGCTCGCGGTGCGGCTGCCGATGTGCTTGGCGATGTAGTCGAAGAGCGCGGCGGCCAGCACCAGGCCGAGGGCGGTGGGGAGTACGGCCATCGCCACCACCATCGCCAGGCTGTGCCGGAAGGACTCCCAGAAGGCGGAGTCGTCCAGCAGGGCGCGGTAGTTGTCCAGCCCGGCCCACTTCGGGCTGCCCACCCCCTGCCAGTGGGTGAGGCTGATCCCGGTGTTCATCAGGAACGGGACGACGATGACGGCGAGGAAGGCCAGCGCGCCGGGGAGCAGGAACAGGGCGTACGGATACTCGCGGCGGTGCGGTGAGCGTCCTGGTAGGCGTGGGGCGCCGGGGCTGTGGGTGCTCATCGGGAGCTCATCCCTTCGGCGCGCCCGCGTCGTACGCCTTCTTCAGCGCGTCCAGATACGCGTCGGGATCCGCGCTGCCGGTGATCAGCTTCTGGGTCTCGGAGACGAGGGTGTCGTAGAAGCCGGGGACCGGCCAGTCGGGGTAGAAGGCCAGGCCGTCTCCGTCGGCGTAGGCGGTGAAGTCCTGGATCAGGCTCTTGGACTGGGGGTCGGTGATCGCCGACGGATCGGCGGCCACGGGCACTCCGCCGTGGTTGCCGAGGGTGTTCTGGATGCCCTTCTTCATCGTGATGTCGATGAAGTCGTAGGCGAGATCCTTGTTCTTGGCGCCCTTGGGGACGACCCACAGATTGCCGCCGGAGCCGAGGGTGAGCTTGGAGCCGGGGAAGGGGAAGGTGCCCCACCGGTCCTTCATCTCGGAGGTGAAGCGGCCGAACCACCAGCTGCCGGAGAAGAACATCGGGTACTTCCCCGCGATGAAGGCCGCGCCCGCGTCCTCGGCCTTGGCGCCGCTCGAACTCTTGGCGATATAGCCCTTCTTGACCCAGTCGGCGAAGGTGGTGGCGCCATAGGTCCAGGCGGCGTCGTGGAAGTCCGGCTTGCCCTTGTACTGCTCGTAGGCGTCCACCCAGGAGCGGTCGGCCTTGGTGAGGGCGAGCTGGTAGACGTACTGGTGGGCGGGGTATTCGGCGCCCGCGCTGGCGAGCGGGGTGACGCCCTTGTCCTGGAACGCCTGCAGGGCGGAGGTGAATTCGGCGAAGGTGGTCGGGACCTTGATGTGGTGCTTCTCGAAGAGGGTCTTGTTGTAGAAGACCATCGTGTACTCGGCGTAGTTGGGGATTCCGTACCAGTTGCCGGAGCCCATCACGCCCTGGGCGTCGTAGCGGCTGGTGGTGCGCACCCCGGGGCTGAGCGGCTTGTCCCAGCCGCGTTTGGTGACCTGGGGCGTGAGGTCGGTGAGCAGGCCCTGTTTGGAGAGCAGCCCGGTGGTGGCGTTGCCCTTGTTGTACTCCATCAGGTCGGGTGCGTCACCGGAGTTGAGGACCATCGAGGCGGTCTTCTGGATCTGTTCGAAGCCCTTCTCCTCGACCTTCACCGAGACGCCCGGATGGCTCTTCTTGAACTCCTCGATCGCCTGCTTCCAGGCGATGCCCATGGCGCTGTTGGGCGCCTCGTAGTGCCACAGGGTGAGCGACTTGCCGTCCCCGGCCTCATCCCCGCCGCCCCCGCAACCCGCCATGACCAGGGCTCCTGCGAGCGCGGCCGCGATGACGGCCACCGTTCGTTTCGTCCGTTTCCGTGCCGTCAACATCCGCTGCCTCCGGGAGGATGGGAAGGAAGGGCGCACGTGCAACGTTCGTCGAAGCGCTTCGATGGGGAGAGGTATACGAGGGGTGGGAGGAATATGTCAATGCCATTGACAAAACAGGCAGGGGGCGGGCGCCCTCTTTTGAGGCTCGGTTCGCCTCCGGGGCGCCTAAGTCGCTGTCGGGGTCCTCAGCCCCGATGGACCTGGCGCACCGTGCGGAGGAAGGCGCCCAGGACGCTCGGCACCGGTCCGAAGCGATGCGCGAGGTGGAACTCCAGCCCGGCGGCGGCCGGTTCCAGCGGCAGCAGGGTCACTCCCACATGCCGGAAGCGCCGCATCCCCGCCGGTCCGATGCCGATCCCCAGCCCGCAGGCGACCAGCCCGAGCAGGGTGTGCAGATTGTGCGCCTCATGCGCGATCCTCGGCTCGACCCCGGCCGCGCGGCATGCGGCGAGCGCCACATCGGCGGCGGCGGGCTCGGCCTGCCGCGAGGAGAGGATCAGCGGCTCGCCGTCCAGCGCCCGTACGGGCACGGACGCGGCACCGGTCAGCGGATGGCCGGACGGCACCGCCGCCACCAGCGTCTCCCGGCCCAGCGGAAGGCTGCTCAGCCGCCGCCGGGCGGCCGCGGGCGGCGGGCCGCAGATGACCCCGGCGTCCAGGCTGCCGTCCAGCAGCGCCTCGATCTGCCGGGTGCTGGGGAGTTCGCGCAGCTCCAGCCGGACCTGCGGGCGGCGGGTCCGGAAGGCGGTGAGCACCTCGGGCAGTACGGCGGCCAGCGCGGTGCCGAGGAAGCCGATGGCGAGCGAACCGGTCTCGCCCCGGCCGGCGTCGGCCGCGTCCCGTACGGCGAGGGCGAGATGGTCCAGCACCTGCCGGGCCCGGGCCAGGAACGCCTCGCCCGCGGCGGTGGGCCGCACCCCGTGCCCGGTGCGGTCGAAGAGCTGTACGCCCAACTCGGTCTCCAGCGCCTTGATCTGCTGGGACAGCGGCGGCTGCCGAATGCCCAGCGCGGCGGCGGCGCGGCCGAAGTGGGCGTGCTCGGAGAGGGCGAGTGCATAGCGCAGATGGCGCAGCTCCATGAGAGCCAAGCCTATATCTGATCGCGAATAATCCCTTCACCTCTCATATATCAAAGAAGAAAATACCGGGGTGCCGGTGCTCGACTGGCCCGCATGAACGCGACGCGAGAACACCGAGAGCACCAGGAACACCGGGAACACCAAGGAGATCGGGAACACCGCGAGACGACGATCGAGGGCGTACGGCTGCACTGGGTGCGGGCGGGATCGGGGACCCCCGTCGTCCTGCTCCACGGCTGGCCGCAGACCTGGTACGCCTGGCGCAAGGTGATCCCCGAACTCGCCCGCGACCACGAGGTGTTCGCGGTGGACCTGCCGGGCCTCGGCGACTCGGGCTCCTCCCCGCGCGGCCACGGCGTCCGGATCGCCGCCGACCTCCTTGACGCCTGGCGCGCCGAACTGGGCCTGGACCGGGTCCATGTCGTCGGCCACGATCTGGGCGGCCCCATCGGCTATGCGTGGGCCGCCGCCCACCCCGCGCACGTCCGCAGCTTCACCCTGCTCGCCGTGCCGCTGCACGGCTTCGGGCTGAGCGAGCTGATCGCCCGCGCCGGGCTCTGGCACTTCGGCTTCTTCTCGGTACCCGGTCTCGCGGAGGAGCTGGCGGCGGGCCGGGAGCGGATCCTGCTGGAGCACTTCTACGCGCACGCCATGGAGAGCGGGGCCATCCGCCCCTCCGATGTCGACACCTATCTGAGCAGCTACACCCGGCCGGGTCGGCTGGCCAACGGCTTCGCGTACTACCGCAACGCGCCCGCCGACACCGCCGCCCTCACCGAACTCGCCCGCACCCGGCTGCCGATGCCCACCCTGGCCATCGGCTGTGGCCGGGCCGGTGGCCCGGCCCCTCTCCACAGCCTCGGCCACGTCGCCCCGGCGACCCGCGGTGCCGTGGTCGACGACAGCGGCCACTACCTCCCGGAGGAGCGCCCGGGCCCCTTGCTGTCGCTGCTCACGCCCTTCCTGGCGGAGACGGACGGGTCCTGACGCCCGGCTCGGTCGACGTCACTGCGCGGGGACGTCCGCGGGTTCCGGCGATGTGGTCATGGTCGGCCCTCCGAGCCGTGTGCTTGCGGTACGGACCGTAGCGGGGCCCGCAGACAACCCCGGCCCGACCAGGCGATGGCGAAGGCGAGGGCGGCCGCCGTCGCCGGGGTGAGGTAGGCCGAGGTGGGGGCCAGGTGGTCCACCGTCCAGCCGCCCACCGCGGCGCCCGTGGAGATGCCGATGAGCAGACCGGTGTACACGGTGGTCATGCCCTCGTTGAGGCGGGCCGACGGGAGCAGGCGGTGGACCAGGGTCATCCCGGTGATCATCGTGGGGGCCGTGGCCATGCCCGCCAGGAAGAGCAGCGGGGCGAGGGTGGCGAGGTTGTGGGCGGTCAGGAGGGGGAGGACGGCCAGGGCCATCGCGGCCACGCCCGCCACCAGGCGCCCTCCGGCCGTACCCCGTGGTGGCAGCGCGCCGAAGACCAGCCCGGCGGCGCAGGACCCGGCGGCCTGGAGGGCGAGGACGGCGCTGCTCGCCGTGGAGCCCCCGTACGAGCCGACGGCGGCGACCGTCGCCACCTCCATCGAGCCGAAGACCGCGCCGGTCGCGAGGAAGGTCAACAGCACGACCCGCAGGGCGGGGGTGAGGAGCACGCGGCCCCGGGCGGTGTGCGGTTCCGGCGGCGGCTCGGTGCGGCGCTGGGCGGCGAACAGCAGGGTGCCGGTGAGCAGCAGCGCCGCCGCCGCGACCAGCCCCGCCTCGGGGAGGACCGCCGTGCACAGCACCATGGCCAGCGCGGGCCCGGCCATGAAGCAGACCTCGTCGACGACCTGCTCGAAGGAGGCGGCGGTGTGCCGGGCGGCCGGGTCGTCGCGGTGCAGCGCGGCCCAACGGGCGCGGGTCATCGCGCCCAGGCTGGGCACGCCGGACGAGCCCGCAGCGCAGCAGAACAGCGCCCAGGCCGGGGCGCCGAAGTGGACGCACAGCACCATGGCGGTCGCCCCGGCCACGAAGACGAGGACGGCGGGGACCGCGACCCTGGCCTGCCCGTACCGGTCGACCAGCCGCCCCAGCAGCGGCCCCGAGACCGCTGTCACCGCGACTCCGGTCGCCGAGACGGCGCCCGCGAGCGCGAAGGAGTCCCGCACCGTGGCGATCATCAGCACCGTGGAGACGCCGAGCATCGAGCCCGGCAGCCGTCCGACGAGGGCCGCGAGCGTGAAGGCGAGCGCACCGGGGGCGGCGAAGAGCCGGCGGTACGGGGCGAGCGGCGAGCGGCGGCGGCGCGGCGGGGCGGGGGCGGCGCCGGGCCGGGAGGCGGGACGGGAAGGACCGGGCACGACGGGCCGGGAGGCGAGGAAGAGGATCACCCCACCACGGTCGCGGGGCCGCCCGGGGCCGGTCCAACACCTGATCCGGGCCCATTCACGCATATCCGTTGTCAATGCCGGTCAGGTGAAGGATCGGGGGTCGCGTCGGCCACCATGGTGCGCGTGAACCGGGACATCGAACCGCGCCTGCTGCGCGCCTTCACCGCCGTCGCCGACGAACTGCACTTCACCCGCGCCGCCGCCCGCCTCTACGTCGCCCAGCAGGCCCTCAGCCGCGACATCCGACGCCTGGAGCGGGAGTTGGGCGCGGAGCTGTTCGTCCGCACCACCCGCCAGGTCGCCCTCACGGCCGCGGGTGAGCGGCTGCTCCCGTACGCCCGGCGGGTGCTCCAGGCCCAGGACGACCTGGCGGCGGCCTTCAGCGGGGCCGAGCACCGCCCGCTGCTGGTGGACGTGGGCGCCCCGGTGAGCACGGGGAGCCAGGTGCTGACGGAGGCGCGGCACCGCCTCGGCCCCGAGACCGAGCTGGTGGCCCGCTTCCACAGCGGACTGGCCGGGGCCGCCGCCGAGCTCCTCGCCGGCCGCCTCGACGTCTCCTTCGGCCGGGCCCACGGCCTCGACCCCGCCGTGCTCGCCCGGCTGGAACACCGCCTCATCCGCTATGAGCGCATCGCCGTGGTCCTGCGCGAGGACCATCCGCTGGCCGGGCTCGAGGAGATCCCGCTGGCCGCGCTCGCGGGCGAGACCCTGTACGCGGCGGCGGGCAACCCCACCACCACCGAGTGGACCGACCTGGCCGCACAGCTCTTCGCGGGGCGCGGGATCGCGATGGCGGAGCCGTTCCCGGAGATCGAGGGGGACGAGGAGTTCATCCGGGTGGTGACCAAGCGCCGCTGGTCGGTGCTGGCCAGCGAGGTGTTCATCCACCTCCCCGGCACGGTGCTGCGCCCCCTCACCGACCCGGTCCCGCTCTCCCCGGTCTCCCTGCTCTGGCGCCGCGACCTGCACCACCCCGGCCTGGACGCCCTCCACGCGGCGGCCCACACGCTCGCCACCACGTCCGACTGGCTGGCCCGCCCACCGGGCGCCTGGCTGCCACGCCCGGAGGCGGGCGTGATGATCAGAAATCTTCGTACGGCGGAATGACGCGCGTGATGACGATGAGCCGCAGGCGTGGCATGGCCAGGAAGTACAGCCAGCCATCCCCGCCGATACCGAGGCGGCGCAGCCCACCCGGGACACCCGGCTGAGGACCCTTGCCGATATCGGCGACGTCGACGCCCAGGCCGGCGAGGTCGACCAGTTCATGCGCGAGGCGCTCGACCTCGCTGATCACGTGGCCGGGCAGCCCGGCGACGACGTGCGCTTCGTCCGGTTCGTACTCCCAGCGCCATGCGTCACTCACGCGTCTCCTCGCTTCAGCCCGGCCTCGGCGAACGCGGCGTCCAGGATCCGGCCGACTTCCGTGGCGGCCTCGCGAGCTTGGACGAGGTCGTCCGTTTCTGCGATCAGCGCTTCCAACTTGCGGAGACGGGCAGCGCGCGCCGGGTGGCGCGCGATCGCCACATTGACGGCCCACTGCCGGGTGAAACGGCGCAGCGGGGCAGCGCTCACATCGGCGCGAGCCTGCCGCACCGCTTCGGCGCGTTCGGCGTCGAAGGCGGCGAGGGACCCAGCGGCGACCTGCGCCACTGTCGCGCGCAGCGCCTCCGGTGTGCTGGCGGGTTGTGGCACCAGCGGGTCGTGCGGGTGATCCGGCTGGCTGCTCATGCGATCCTCCGGCGGGGCGGGCGGGCGGTGCACCGCGTACGGTACCGGGCGATACCTCGCGTCGCGTATGCGATGGCCACGACTCCACCGCATGAGGGATCCCCGGGATCCCCGGAATCCCGGAACGCCGGAGCTCCGGGACCGGACCCCGAGGCCCCGGCCCCGGCACCCCCGCGCCCCCGGAAAACCCCTCACCGCCCCCCGCCCCCGCAGGTGAGTGCAAGGTTTCGTCCGCGTCACCTGCCGCCACAGCGCGGTAATGCGCCGTCCCTACCGTCGGGCAGCGACACCGAGAACTGTGGAGGCGTGATGACTGCCCCGACCACCGCCGCACGCAAGGGGGGCCGCTGGATCGAGCAGTGGGACCCGGAGGACGAGACGTTCTGGAGGGAGAAGGGGGAGCGGATCGCCACCCGGAATCTGGTCTTCTCCATCCTCTCCGAGCACATCGGGTTCTCCATCTGGAGCCTGTGGTCGGTGATGGTCCTGTTCATGGGGCCGGAGTACGGCGTCGACGCGGCCGGGAAGTTCTTCCTGGTGGCCATGCCCACGCTGGTCGGCGGGATCCTTCGGGTCCCGTACACCTTCGCCGTCGCCCGGTTCGGCGGGCGCAACTGGACGATCATCAGCGCGGCGACGCTCCTCGTGCCCGCGATCACCGCCGCCGCGGTGATGGAGCCCGGGACCTCCTACACCACCTTCATGGTGGTCGCGGCGCTCACCGGGGTCGGCGGCGGCAACTTCGCCTCGTCCATGACCAACATCAACTCCTTCTACCCGCTGCGCAAGAAGGGCTGGGCGCTCGGGCTCAACGCGGGCGGCGGCAACATCGGCGTGCCCGTGATCCAGCTGATCGGACTGCTGGTCATCGGCACCGCCGGGGCGGCCCATCCGCGGCTCGTGCTCGCCGTCTACCTCCCGCTGATCGTGGTCGCGGCGGTGCTCTCGGCGCTGTTCATGGACAACCTGGCGCCGGTGCGCAACGACTCCGGGGCGGCCAAGGAGGCGGCGCGCGACGCCCACACCTGGATCATGTCGCTGCTCTATATCGGCACCTTCGGCTCGTTCATCGGCTACAGCTTCGCCTTCGGCCTGGTGCTGCAGAACCAGTTCGACCGCACCCCGCTGCAGGCCGCCTCGCTCACCTTCATCGGCCCGCTGCTCGGCTCGCTCATCCGCCCCGTCGGCGGGCGGCTCGCCGACGCACACGGCGGCGCGAAGATCACGCTGTGGACCTTCGCCGCCATGGCCGCCGCGACCCTCGTGGTCGTCTACGCCTCCGCGCAGAAGTCGCTGCCCGTCTTCCTCGTCGGCTTCATCGCCCTCTTCGTCCTCAGCGGGCTCGGCAACGGCGCCACCTTCAAGATGATCCCCGGCATCTTCCAGGCGAAGGCCCTCGCCCGGGGCCTGAAGGGCGAGGAGGCCGCGTCCTACGGGCGGCGGCTGTCGGGCGCGGCGATGGGGCTGATCGGGGCGGTCGGCGCGCTCGGCGGGCTCGGGATCAACCTCGTCTTCCGCGAGTCGTTCGCAAGCGCCCACTCCGGCACCCCCGCCTTCGTCTCCTTCCTCGCCTTCTACGCCGTGTGCTCCGCGGTCACCTGGGCCGTATACCTCCGCGGCGCCGGCCCTGCCTCGGCGTCGCCCGCCGCCGAGCCGGACACGCATGATCCGCGGCCGGAGCGGCAACCCGCCTACGCGGATGTCTGAGCGGGCGTCCTTACGGCTCGGGGCGTACGGTCGGCCGGGGAAGCCCCCGGCCGTACGCTCCGTTACAGGTGGGAAACCTCCGCGAACCGCCACCGTCACGGGACGGCGACAGGATGCGGAACGGAGGCGCCCATACGCGAGTGAATCGGGAGATCGGGACGAGAGCCATGCACCGAGAACAGACCGGAGCCGCTGCCGCCGCCGAGGCGCCCGTCGGCCCTCTCGCCGGATTCACCGTGGGCGTCACCGCGGCACGGCGCGCGGATGAGCTCGGCGCGCTGCTGCGGCGCCGCGGCGCGGCCGTGCTGCACGCGCCGGCGCTGCGGATCGTGCCGCTGGCCGACGACTCCGAACTCCTCGCCGCCACCAAGCAGTTGATCGACCACGCCCCGCACGTCGTCATCGCCACCACCGCCATCGGCTTCCGCGGCTGGGTCGAGGCCGCCGACGGCTGGGGCCTGGGCGACGCCCTCCTGGACCGGCTGCGCGAGGTGCGGCTGCTGGCCCGCGGGCCCAAGGTGCGCGGGGCGATCCGGGCCGCCGGGCTCACCGAGGAGTGGTCCCCGCCCTCCGAGTCGATGGCCGAGGTGCTCGAGCGGCTCCTGGAGGAGGGTGTCGAGGGGCAGCGCATCGCCATCCAGCTGCACGGCGAGCCGCTGCCCGGCTTCATCGAGTCGCTGCGCGCCGGGGGAGCGGAGGTGGTCGGGGTGCCGGTCTACCGCTGGATGCCACCGGAGGACATCGGGCCCGTCGACCGACTGCTGGACGCCACGGTCGCCCGCGCCCTGGACGCCGTCACCTTCACCAGCGCCCCCGCCGCCGCGAGCCTGCTGGACCGGGCCGAACGGCGCGGGATGCGCGGGGAACTCCTGGACGCACTCCGCCACGACGTGCTGGCGGCCTGCGTCGGCCCCGTCACCGCGCTCCCGCTGGAGGCCCACGACATACCCACCTCGCAGCCCGAACGGTTCCGCCTCGGCCCCCTCGTCCAGCTGCTGACCGCGGAACTCCCGGCCCGGGTCCGCCCGTTGCCGGTCGCCGGGCGACGCCTGGAGATCCGCGGCCACGCGGTGGTCGTCGACGGCGAACTGCGCACCGTGCCACCCGCGGGGATGGCCCTCCTACGCGCCCTGGCCCGCCGCCCCGGCTGGGTCGTGGCCCGCGCGGAACTGCTGCGCTCCCTGCCGGGCGCGGGCCGCGACGAACACGCCGTGGAAACGGCGATGGCCCGCCTGCGTACGGCCCTCGGCTCCCCAAGCTCATCCAGACCGTGGTCAAACGCGGGTACAGACTGGCGCTGGACCCTTCGGCCGAAACGAAGTACGCGGCGGACGCGTAGCTGCCCACCGGGGGCGCGGTGGTGGTTGCTGGGGTGCGCCGCGGGGTTGCCCCGGGGCAGGGGCGCCCTTGGGGGCGCGGTGGGGTGTGTGGTGGGCGGTGGCACGGGTGGTGTGCCGTTCCGGGGCGGACAATTCAGCCCCTCCGGCGTGTGAGGAGCGGGGTCCGGGGCGGAGCCCCGGCGGGGTGAGGGGGCGGAGCCCCCTCTTTCGGGAAGGGGGAGCCCCCTCTTTCGGGAAGGGGCGGGGTGGGGGCTTTCCGCCGGAGGCGCCCACGGTCCGCACTCGGTGTGCGGCCCAGGGGCCGGGTGCGGCACCCCACAGGGCCACCCCGCGGAGCCCCACGCAAAGCGTTTGCGAGGCGTTCGCCCGCCCTCGCCCCGGAGGGGTTCCGGGGGACAGGCGGGCCGGGCACTCTGAAAGGTGACCGGATCGGGCCTTCCCCAAGGGGTGACAGGAACATGGCGGCGGCGTCGGGCTACGACCTGCGGTTCGACTCGGGGCGGATCTGCCTGGACCTGGTGGCCACCGTCGGCGGCCGGCTCAGCGAGGCGCCCGTCGAGCGGCTCGGCGGCGTGGAGCCCCTCAGAGCCTGGCTGCTCGGCGCCGGTCTGGTGCCCGGCGGCACCCCGCTCGACGTCGTGGACCACCGCTGGCTCGTCCGCTTCCGGGCGGCCCGCGATCTGCTGCACCGCATCGTCCACACCGAAGTCGAGGGCCACGCCGCCGGTGCCGACCTGGAGCGGATGAACGCGCTGGCCGCCACCGCCCCGCCCGCCCTGCGCGCCGTACGGACCCCCGACGGCACGCTGGTCCGCGCCCTCGCCGGGAAACCCGACTGTGGTGCGCTGCTCTCCCAGATCGCGCGGGACGCGGTGCAGTTGCTCACCGACCCGGTGGCACGCGGGCAGTTGCGGCGCTGCGAGGGGGAGACCTGCTCACTGCTCTACCTCGACACCTCGCGCGGCCGCCGAAGGCGCTGGTGCTCCAGCGAAATCTGCGGAAACCGCGAACGAGTCGCCCGTCACCGCCGTCGGGTAGCCCCAACCGCCACCTAAACCCAAGCATTGGCAAAACATGAACCGGTTCCGGACATGACACAGGCCCCGGATGGGGGGACCGGGGCCTGTGGGGCGGATTTGGGGAGGGAGCCCTTCCTGATGGCCGCCACCCGCCCGGCGTCGGCCTACTCGGACTCAAGTACGCATCGCACAGGGGGAGATGTTCAGCCCGGAATTGGGACGTACATCACACGGTGGCCGATGAACGCCGAGCGTTTCCAGCCCGTACCCCCCTCGACCCGGCGGCTTGCGTACGCAAAGATGCCCTCGTGACCGAGAGGACGACACCGGACGACGCGCTCATGCGCGCGCTCTACGCGGAGCACGCGGGCCCGCTTCTCGCCTTCGTCCTGCGCCTGGTCGCGGGCGACCGGCATCGCGCCGAGGACGTGGTCCAGGAAACCTTGCTCCGGGCCTGGCGCAACGCCGACCAACTCCGGCGCTCCGGCGGGTCGGTACGCCCCTGGCTGGTGACCGTGGCCCGCCGCATCGTCATCGACGGCCACCGTCAGCGCCGCGCACGTCCCCATGAAGTGGACGCGGCACCGCTCCATGTGATGCCCGCCGCGGACGACATCGACCGCGCATTGCGCCAGATGACCATTTCTGACGCGTTGAATGACCTCACCGATGCACATAGAGCGGCCCTCGTGGAGACATACTTCAAGGGACGGACGGTGAGTGAGGCGGCCGAAGTGCTGGGCGTTCCCGCCGGGACGGTACGGTCCCGGGTCTTCTACGCGCTGCGCTCCCTGAAGCTCTCGCTCGAGGAACGGGGGGTTACGGCATGATGCCGGCAGCGGACGACCAGCAGCACACCGCGGTCGGCGCCTATGCGCTCGGAGTGCTCGACCCCGCGGACGCGGCGCGCTTCGAGGACCACCTCATCGGGTGCGAGCGGTGCGCCGCCGAGCTCGACGAGCTGATGGGCCTGCCGCCCCTGCTGGCCGAGTACGCCACCGCCGCCGACGGCACCGCGCTCCCGGACCCGTCGGTGGTCACCGCCCGCCCCGGGCCCGAACTGCTCGACCGGCTCCTGGACGACGTCACGGTCAGCCGCAAGGCATCCGGCAGAAGGCGGCTCTACCTCGTCGCCGCGGCCGCCATCCTCATCGTCGGCGGCCCGCTCGCGGGCGCGGCGCTCACCGCGAGTTCCGACGACGACGGGAAGACCCAGGCGGTGGCCTCCACCTCCCAGCAGGTGTACGAGCAGGGCAAGAAGTTCAGCGCGGTGGACCCGGTCACCAAGGTGGACGCGTCCGTCTCGCTGCAGCAGAAGGGCTGGGGCACCTCCGTCGCCCTCAAGCTGGGCAACCTCAAGGGGCCGCGCACCTGCGACCTGGTGGCCATCGGCAAGGACGGCCACGAGGAGACCATCACCACCTGGGCCGTGCCCACATCGGGCTACGGCATCACGGACGGGGACGGCTCGCGCTGGAGCAAGGAGCCGCTCTACGCCCAGGGCGGCGCCGCCATGAACACCGATGACATCGAGCGTTTCGAGGTCCGCACGCTGGACGGCCAGCGCCTGGCCGAGGTCAGGCTCTGAGAATCCCTCTCCCCAGGGGCGTACGGTTGACGGCTGCCCTTAAGAACACAGAAGGGGGCCTGGGTGGCCGCGCAGAACGCCACGCATGACGACCGGACGGCACCGCGGCGGGATGGCGGGGACGGGGTCCGGGACCGCGAGATCCGGATCGAGCAGACGCACCTGGACCGGGTGTACCACCGCCTCGAGGAGAAGATCCACGAGGCGGAGTTCCTCATGGACGACGCCGCCAAACGGGGCCAGGTCGGTACGCCCGGGGCGCTCGCCGAACGGGACGCCCAGGTCTTCCGGGCCGGGGTCCACCTCAACCGGCTGAACAGCGAGTTCGAGGACTTCCTCTTCGGCCGCATCGACTTGCTGCCGGGCAAGGACGGCGAACGCGGCCCCGACGGCGCCTACACCTCCGTCGAGCCCGCCGACGACGCCATCCGCACCGGCCCGGACGGCGACCGCGCGGAGATCGCCGAAACCCTGCACATCGGCCGCATCGGCGTGCTCGACGCCGACTACGCCCCGCTGGTGATCGACTGGCGGGCGCCCGCCGCCGCGCCCTTCTACCGCTCGACTCCGGTGGCCCCCGGCCGTGTCGTCCGCCGCCGGGTGATCCGCAGCAAGGGCCGCCGGGTGCTCGGCGTCGAGGACGATCTGCTGCGCCCGGAGCTCAGCGCCACCCTCGACGGCAGTGCGCTGCCGGTGGTCGGCGACGGCGCGCTGATGGCCGCGCTCGGCCAGGCCCGCGGCCACACCATGCGGGACATCGTCGCCTCCATCCAGGCCGAACAGGACCAGGTGATCCGCGCTCCCGCCGCCTCCATCACCGAGGTCGAGGGCGGCCCCGGCACCGGGAAGACGGCGGTCGCGCTGCACCGCGCGGCGTACCTCCTCTACCAGGACCGGCGGCGCTACGCGGGCGGCATCCTCGTGGTCAGCCCCACCCCGCTGCTGGTCGCCTACACCGAGGGCGTGCTGCCCTCACTGGGCGAGGAGGGCCAAGTGGCCATCCGCGCCGTGGGCTCCCTGGTGGAGGGCGCCGAGGCCACCACGTACGACACCCCGGCCGTGGCCCGCGTCAAGGGCTCCTCCCGGATGCTGAGGGTGCTGCGCAAGGCCGCCCGCGGCGCGCTGGAGATGCCGCGGGGAGCCGCCACCGGATCGGCCTCGGCATCGGACCATTCGTCAGATCCCTCGTCGTCGGACGACGGCCGGCTGACCCTCGACGCGGCGCTCGGCGCCCCCGCCACCATCCCGTCGACCGACGGCGGCAGACCCGGCGCGGGCTCCGGAACCAGACCCGGCGGCCCGCCCGAGCGGCTGCGCGTGGTCGCCTTCGGCGCCCGGATCGAGCTGGACGCCGATGAGCTGCGCCGCATCCGCCAGAACGTGCTGGGCGGCACCGCACCCGTCAACCTGCTGCGCCCCCGCGCCCGCCGGCTGCTCCTGGACGCGCTGTGGTCCCGCTCCGGCGCGCCCCGGCGCTATACCGACCCCGAGCTGGCCGCCGAGGCGCGCGAGGGCTTCGACGAGGACATCTCCTCCGAGGACGTCTTCCAGGAGTTCCTGGACGCCTGGTGGCCCGAGCTCACCCCCCGCTCCGTCCTGGCCGCCATGGCCGACGAGAAGCGGCTGGGGCGCTGGTCGCGGAGGGTGCTCAACCCGCGCGAGGTCCGTCAGGTGGCCCGGTCGCTGGCCCGGCTCGGCCCGGACGGGCAGGGCCCGCTGTCGGTCCATGACGTGGCGCTGCTGGACGAGCTGAACACCCTCCTGGGCCTCCCCGCCCGCCCCGCCGCCCCGCGCGAGGTGGATCCGCTGGACCAGTTGACCGGTCTGGAGGAGCTGACCACCTACGCCGACCGCGTCGGCCCCCGCCGCAGCCGCGCCGACCGGGCCGAGCAAGAGCGCACCGACTACGCCCACGTCATCGTCGACGAGGCGCAGGACCTCACCCCCATGCAGTGGCGGATGGTCGGACGGCGTGGCCGCCACGCCACCTGGACGGTCGTCGGCGACCCGGCTCAGAGCTCCTGGTCCGACCCGGACGAGGCGGGGCGGGCCCGGGACGAGGCGCTCGGCAGCCGCCCGCGCCGCCGCTTCACCCTCACCGTCAACTACCGCAATCCGTCCGAGATCGCCGAACTGGCCACCAGGGTCCTCACGCTGGCGATGCCCGGCACCCCCGCGCCCGAGGCGGTCCGCTCCACCGGCGTGGAGCCGCGGTTCGCACCGGGCATGGACGGCGACCTCGGTGCCGCCGCGCGCCGGGAGGCGCTCCGGCTGCTGGACGAGGTGGAGGGCACCGTCGGCGTCGTCGTCGCGATGAACCGCCGCGAGCAGGCCCGTCAGTGGCTGACCGGTCTGGGCCACCGGGTGGTGGCGCTGGGCAGCCTGGAGGCGAAGGGGCTGGAGTACGACGCGACGGTCGTGGTCTCGCCCGCCGAGATCGCCGACGAGTCGCCCGCGGGGCTACGGGTGCTGTACGTGGCGCTCACCCGCGCGACCCAGCGGCTGACGGTGGTGTCGGGGGCACGCGACGAGCCGGACCCCCACGGCGTCCCCGACCTGCTGCGGGAGTGAATCTCCCGCCGGGCTCGGCCGGGGCGCCCAGGCCCCCGGCCGCCGCTGGAAGGCGGCCGAAAGGGGGGCCAGGTCCGCTCGGAACGGCGGGGGCGAAATCAACCCCCGGGAGGGGAATCCCTTCCCGGACCTGTTTGTTAGCCTTGGTGTGGCACCGGCCCGATCCAAGCCCCCGGGCCCAACCTTCGTCGCTTCGAGCGACCACTTGCCGCGAGGCGAGCATGGCGGGTCGGTGCCACTCTTCATCTTCTCTGACCCCTCATTTTTTCCGTAAGGGGTCCGCGCCGGGCGGTGTCAGCCGCCCAGGATGCGGACCTCTTCGGCTTGCGGGCCCTTGCGGCCCTGCACGATCTGGAACTCGACCCGCTGCTCGTCGACCAGGCTGCGGTAGCCGCTGCCGTCGATCGAGCTGTAGTGGACGAAGACGTCCGGTCCGCCGTCCTCCTGGGCGATGAAGCCGTAGCCCTTCTCGGCGTTGAACCACTTCACGGTGCCCTGAGCCATGCCCGCGCTCCTCTTGTCTCTTCCTCTGACGCTGTAGCGCGCCAGAGCCTAGGACGGTGGATGCGGCGGACGGCCCGCCTCGCCAGGCGTTCCCGCGAAGGAGTGGGGCTTTCCACTCGGCTGACCCCACTCTGCTATGTCAGAACAATATGTCCGAAAGTCGGGCCGGGTTACCCCGTACCGAGAGGTAGGTGCAACTATCTGAGGACGTGGCCCGGCATTCCCGCGGCCCGGACGGCATGAACAAGGGAAAGCAGAGGAAGCAGGCCATGGCAACGGCGCCCAGCGTCTCGTACTCGATGACGGTCCGGCTGGAGGTGCCCGCGAGCGGTACCGCGGTCAGCCAGCTGACCACGGCCGTGGAGTCCTCCGGCGGCTCGGTCACGGGCCTCGATGTGACCGCTTCCGGCCACGAGAAGCTCCGTATCGACGTCACCATCGCCGCCACCTCGACCGCGCACGCCCAGGAAATCGTGGAGAAGCTGCGGGGCATCGAGGGTGTCTCGCTCGGCAAGGTCTCCGACCGTACGTTCCTGATGCACCTCGGCGGCAAGATCGAGATGTCGTCGAAACACCCCATCCGCAACCGTGACGACCTGTCCATGGTCTACACCCCGGGTGTCGCCCGGGTCTGCCAGGCCATCGCGGAGAACCCCGAGGACGCCCGGCGCCTCACCATCAAGCGCAACAGTGTGGCCGTCGTCACCGACGGCTCCGCGGTCCTGGGCCTCGGCAACATCGGCCCCAAGGCCGCCCTGCCGGTCATGGAGGGCAAGGCGGCCCTCTTCAAGCGGTTCGCGGGCATCGACGCCTGGCCGCTCTGCCTGGACACCCAGGACACCGACGAGATCGTCGCGATCGTGAAGGCCATCGCCCCCGGCTTCGCGGGGATCAACCTGGAGGACATCTCCGCTCCCCGCTGCTTCGAGATCGAGGCGCGGCTGCGCGAGTCCGTGGACATCCCGGTCTTCCACGACGACCAGCACGGCACCGCGATCGTGGTGCTGGCCGCCCTCACCAACGCGCTGCGGGTGGTCGACAAGAAGGTCGAGGATGTGAGGGTCGTCATGTCCGGCGCGGGCGCCGCCGGCACCGCGATCCTGCGGCTGCTGATCGCCGCGGGCGTGCGCCACGCGGTGGTCGCCGACATCCACGGTGTGGTGCACGCCGGGCGCGAGGACCTGGTCTCCGCCGACCCGGAGTCCCCGCTGCGCTGGATCGCCGACAACACCAACCCGGAGGGCGTCACGGGCACCCTGCGCGAGGCCGTGCGGGGCTCTGACGTCTTCATCGGCGTCTCGGCCCCGAACGTGCTCTCCGGCGACGACGTGGCCGCCATGGCGGACGGCGCGATCGTCTTCGCGCTGGCCAACCCCGACCCCGAGGTGGACCCGGCGATCGCCCGCCAGACCGCCGCCGTGGTGGCCACCGGACGCTCGGACTTCCCGAACCAGATCAACAACGTGCTCGTGTTCCCGGGCGTTTTCCGTGGTTTGCTGGACGCGCAGTCGCGTACGGTGAACACCGAGATGATGCTGGCCGCTGCCGGCGCGCTCGCGGACGTCGTCCACGACGACGAACTGAATGCGAACTACATCATTCCGAGCGTCTTCAACGACAAGGTCGCGGGGGCGGTCGCCGGAGCCGTACGGGACGCGGCGCGCCCTGTGACCGGTACCACTGCGGTCTAGGCCCGGCACGGCGCGTCGCGCGCTGTGGGGTCCCGAAGGCAGCCATAGGGTGGCGGGCAGGAAAACGACCGCCACGGCGCTTTTCGTGTGACTCTCGAGGGCTCCGGATTGGCTTTCCCGCCACAGGTGCGGGCAGGATGCGTTCCGGGCGCGAGGGTCTGAACAGCAGACCCGGGTCCGGGGACTGTCCGAGGGCCCTGGCAGCATCGGCTTCGATCTCACGCCTCATTGGCAAGATGAACACGGGAGTACAACATGAACCGCAGTGAGCTGGTGGCCGCTCTGTCCGAGCGCGCCGAGGTGACCCGAAAGGACGCCGACGCCGTGCTGGCCGCCCTCGCCGAGGTGACCGGTGAGGTCGTCGCGAAGGGCGACGAGAAGGTCACCATCCCCGGCTTCCTGACCTTCGAGCGCACCCACCGTGCCGCTCGCACCGCGCGCAACCCGCAGACCGGTGAGCCGATCGAGATCCCGGCCGGCTACAGCGTGAAGGTCTCCGCGGGCTCCAAGCTCAAGGAAGCCGCCAAGGGCAAGTAAGCCCTCGCGAACGAGAGGGGCGGTCACCCGAGGGTGACCGCCCCTTTTGGCGCTCCTACGGGCCCGAAGACCCGTCTGACGAGGCTGAGAGCCGTCTACGAGGCTCAGAGGCCCGTCTACGGGGCCCTACGCGGGGTGTGTGCCGCCCGGCAGCTCTACCTTGGCGCCCAGCTCGACGAGCTTCTCCATGAAGTTCTCGTAGCCGCGGTTGATCAGGTCGATGCCGTGGACCCGCGAGGTGCCCTGGGCCGCCAGGGCCGCGATCAGGTAGGAGAAGCCGCCGCGGAGGTCGGGGATGATCAGGTCGGCGCCCTGGAGCTTGGTGGGGCCGGAGACGACCGCGGAGTGCAGGAAGTTGCGCTGGCCGAAGCGGCACGCGGAGCCGCCCAGGCATTCGCGGTAGAGCTGGATGTGGGCGCCCATCTGGTTGAGCGCCGAGGTGAAGCCCAGCCGCGACTCGTAGACCGTCTCGTGGACGATGGACAGGCCCGACGCCTGGGTCAGGGCCACCACCAGCGGCTGCTGCCAGTCGGTCTGGAAGCCGGGGTGGACGTCGGTCTCCAGGGCGATCGCGTTGAGCTTGCCGCCCGGGTGCCAGAACCGTATGCCCTCGTCGCCGATGTCGAAGGCGCCGCCCACCTTGCGGTAGGTGTTCAGGAAGGTCATCATCTCGCGCTGGCGGGCGCCGCGCACATAGATGCTGCCCTCGGTCGCCAGCGCCGCGCTCGCCCAGGAGGCGGCCTCCAGACGGTCCGGGAGGGCGCGGTGGTTGTAGCCGCCGAGCTTGTCGACACCGGTGATCCGGATCGTGCGGTCGGTGTCCATGGAGATGATGGCGCCCATCTTCTGCAGCACGCAGATGAGGTCCTCGATCTCCGGCTCGACCGCCGCGTTGGAGAGTTCCGTCACACCCTCGGCGAGCACCGCCGTCAGCAGCACCTGCTCGGTGGAGCCCACCGAGGGGTACGGCAGCCGGATCTTGGTGCCGCGCAGCCGGTGCGGGGCCTCCAGGTACTGCCCGTCCGCCCGCTTCTCGATCGTCGCGCCGAACTGGCGCAGCACGTCGAAGTGGAAGTCGATCGGCCGGCCGCCGATGTCACAGCCGCCCAGGCCCGGGATGAAGGCGTGGCCGAGGCGGTGCAGCAGCGGGCCGCAGAAGAGGATCGGGATCCGCGAGGAACCGGCGTGCGCGTCGATGTCGGCGACATTGGCGCTCTCCACATGCGTGGGGTCGAGCACCAGCTCACCGGACTCGTCACCGGGGCGCACCGTCACGCCGTGCAGCTGCAGCAGCCCGCGCACCACCCGCACATCGCGGATGTCGGGGACATTGCGCAGCCTGCTGGGCGCACTGCCGAGCAGGGCGGCCACCATGGCCTTCGGCACGAGGTTCTTCGCGCCGCGGACACGGATCTCGCCTTCGAGCGGGGTGCCGCCGTGGACGAGCAGGACATCGTTCGAGCGGGTCATCGGGTCTCGCGTTCCTGAGACGGGCAGGGGCCAAAAGGCACAGGGGCCAAAGGGCAAGAGTAATGGCCCTGGAGACCGCCTCCGTAAGACTCTTGCGCGCATTGAGTCCTCCTGCGGGGGCGGCAACACGTTCCGTCCCTCTGGAAGAGCCCACAGTCACGTGCGCCGCATCTGCTGTCTTGCGCCCCGACCTGCTCTCATACGGGACTCGTCTTCCACTCCCCCTCCGGCCCGGATATGGGGGATCATGTGGCCATGACCGAGGTGTCCTCGCTCACAGGACGGCTGCTTGTCGCGACACCGGCGCTTGCTGACCCGAACTTCGACCGCGCGGTGGTGCTCCTCCTCGATCACGACGAGGAGGGCTCGCTCGGTGTGGTCCTGAACCGCCCGACCCCGGTGGGGGTGGGCGACATCCTGGAGTCGTGGGCCGAGCTGGCCGGGGAACCGGGGGTGGTCTTCCAGGGCGGTCCGGTCTCGCTGGACTCCGCGCTGGGCGTGGCCGTCGTCCCGGGCGAATCGGGCCGGTCCCCGGCGCGCACCGAGGACGGGCCACTCGGCTGGCGCAGAGTGCACGGGGCGATCGGGCTGGTCGATCTGGAGGCGCCGCCGGAGCTGCTGGCGGCCGCCGTGGGGTCCTTGCGCATCTTCGCCGGGTACGCGGGCTGGGGGCCCGGTCAGCTGGAGGACGAGCTCGCCGAGGGCGCGTGGTACGTGGTGGAGTCCGAACCGGGCGATGTGTCCTCGCCCGCCCCCGAGCGGCTGTGGCGCGCGGTGCTGCGCCGCCAGCGCAGCGAGCTGGCCATGGTCGCCACGTATCCGGACGACCCTTCTCTCAACTAGGCATGAGTACCCTAGGGCTGTATGAGCACTCTTGAGCCCGAGCGCGGGGCAGGCACGGGGACCCTCGTTGAGCCGACACCTCAGGTGTCGCACGGTGACGGCGACCACGAGCGCTATGCCCACTATGTACAGAAAGACAAGATCATGTAGAGCGCCCTCTCCGGATCTCCGGTCGTCGCACTCTGCGGCAAGGTCTGGGTCCCGGGTCGTGACCCGAAGAAGTACCCGGTCTGTCCCATGTGCAAGGAGATCTTCGAGGGCATGGGCGCCGGCGGGGACAAGGGCAAGGACGGCGGCGACGGCAAGAAGTAGCCGGTCCGCCGGCCCCAGCCGCTGACGGAAAGCCCCGCGCGACAGACGGCTCGCCCGGCCCGCGGCCCCACTCGGGGGTCGCGGGCCGGGCATGCCGTGCTTGTGCGCCCTGCCGTGCGCCGGATGACCCCAGTAGGGTCGGCCCATGAGCGGGCGTACGGAGAACGGGGCGGCGCGGGCCGCCTATCTGGTGTTCGGGGCGCGTGAGGTCGACGAGCCCGATGCGGAAGGCGCCAGCGCCTACTGCCAGTTCGAGAAGGACTGGGACGCCCAGCTGGAACAGTGCGGGCGGCTGGCCGCCGAGCGGGGCTACCGGCCCGCCGGAAGCTGTGTGATGTCGGTCGCGCAGCCGACCCTTCCCAGACTTCTGGAGTGGGCGGCCGACCCGGGTTGTGACGTGGTGCTGGTGGCCAGCGACCGCGTTCTCGAGCGGATCCGGAAGACCTGGCCCGACTGGGACCGGGTGATCGCGCGCCTGGAGGAAGCGGGTGCGCGGGTGGAGGCCGTGCCGTATGTTGAACCCTCCTATCCGGGCGAGGAGTTGCCGCGTCGCTAGCGCGAAGTTCGTTGTGCGGCACAGCGGTTCGGGCTCATTTGGTCACGGAGTGGTTCAGACCTCTTGTGGCGTCGCTCAAGGTTCCCTAGCCTCACGCATATTGTGCTGAGCGAAACATGCGTTGCATATGTTGCAACGCCAAATGTTTAAGGGTCCTCATGAAGTCGTCCCATCTCTCCGTGTTCTCCCGGCTCTCCTCCCGCGTCACCGTGCCCGTGGCGGCACTGACCCTGGCGGGGCTGGCCGCGACCGGATGCGCTCCCTCCACCTCCGACAACAGCTCCAAGGAGGATGAGAAGAGCGGCAAGTTGCGTGTCTGGCTCTTCCAGGAGGTCAACAACGCGCCCAAGAAGAAGGTGATCGACGACGCGGTCGCCGGCTTCGAGAAGGAGCACGACGGGACCGAGGTCGAGGTGACCTACATCCCGATCGACACCCGGGCGCAGAAGATCAAGGCGGCCTTCAACGACCCCAAGAGCGCTCCCGACGTCATCGAGTACGGCAACACCGACACCGCCGGCTACGTCAAGGACGGCGGACTGCTGGACATCAGCAAGGAGTTCGGCGCCTGGGGCGACTCGACGAACATCGACCCCACCGCGAAGTACTCGCTGACCATCGGCGGCAAGGTCTACGGCGCCCCGCTCTTCGTCGGCGTCCGGGCGCTGTACTACCGGACGGACGTCTTCAAGGACCTCGACCTGGAGCCGCCCACCACCCAGGACGAACTGATTGCGACCGCGAAGAAGATCCGCTCGGAGCGGTCGGATCTGTACGGTCTCGCGGTCGGCGGCGCCTACACCTACGGCGCGATGCCCTTCATCTGGGCCAACGGCGGCGATCTCGCCAGCGAGAAGGGCAAGTTCGGCTCGAACGAGTACGAGGCGGCCATCGACAGCGCCGACGCGCAGAAGGGCGTCAAGGCGTACACCTCGCTCTTCGGCAACGACAACTGCCCAGCCGCCAAGTGTGCCCAGTGGGGCGGCAACGACACCATCGAGGCGTTCGCCTCGGGCAAGGCGGGCATGGCGATCGGCGGCGACTTCAGCCGCCAGGCCATCGAGGCGGGCAAGGTCAAGGGCAAGTACAAGGTCGTGCCGCTGCCGGGCGTGAAGAAGGGCGATATCGCCCCGGCTTTCGCGGGCGGGAACAACGTCGGAGTGCTCAAGAGCACCACCCACCGCACCCTCGCCGTGGACCTGCTGCAGACGCTCACCGGGAAGCAGACCCAGCGCAAGCTCTACGACGCCATGGGCTTCCTGCCGACCTTCACCGATGTGCGCGGCGACGTGGCGCAGAAGGACCCCTTCGTGAAGCCCTTCGTGAAGACCCTCAACGACAGCGCCAAGTTCGTGCCCGCCTCGCCGGGCTGGGCGGCCATCGACGCACAGCTCGTCCTGCCCACCATGTTCCAGGAGATCGTCAGCGGCCGTAAGAACGTGGAGACCGCCACCAAGGACGCCGCGAAGAAGATGGACGAGGCATTCCAGCAGTGAGTTCCGGCACCGCACAGCACGCCCGGCGCGCCCCCGCCAAGGGCCGCCGGTCCCGGCCGGGCCCCGTCGTCCCGGCCGGGGCCGAGCCGGGAAGGGCTCCCGGCGGGGAGGCTGGACGCCCTGGCTCTATCTCGCCCCGGCGCTCGTCGTCCTGGGCGGGCTGCTCGTCTACCCGATCTACCAGCTCGGTCTGATCTCCTTCCTGGAGTACACCCAGGCGCAGGTCAGCGGCGGTGAACCGACCACCTTCCAGGGATTCGCCAACTACGCCGAGCTGTTCGGCGACAGCGAGTTCTGGAACGTGGTCGTGGCCACGCTGCTCTTCGCCGCCGTGTGCGTGATCTCCACCCTCGCGGTCGGCTGCGCGCTCGCGGTGCTGCTGACGCGCGTACGGGCCATTCCGCGGCTGGCGCTGATGCTGGCCGCGCTCGGCGCCTGGGCCACCCCGGCGGTCACCGGCTCGACGGTCTGGGTCTTCCTCTTCGACGCCGACTTCGGGCCGGTGAACAAGATCCTGGTGTGGTTCGGGCTCTCCGGGTTCGAGAACTACTCCTGGACCTACGACCGCTACAGCGCCTTCGCCCTGGTGCTGTTCGAGGTCGTGTGGTGCTCGTTCCCGTTCGTGATGGTCACCGTCTACGCGGGCATCAAGGCCATCCCCACCGAGGTGCTGGAGGCCGCCGCCCTCGACGGCGCCTCCACCTGGCGGATCTGGCGCACCATCATGGCGCCGATGCTGCGGCCGATCCTCGTCGTGGTGACCATCCAGTCCATCATCTGGGACTTCAAGGTCTTCACCCAGATCTACGTCATGACGGACGGCGGCGGGATCGCGCGCCAGAACATGGTGCTCAACGTGTACGCGTACCAGAAGGCGTTCGCGTCCTCGCAGTACAGCCTGGGCTCGGCGATCGGCGTGGTGATGCTGCTGATCCTGCTGGTCGTGACGCTGGTCTATCTGCGGCTGCTGCGACGCCAGGGAGAAGAACTGTGAGCCACTCGCGCGTCTCGCTGCGCATCCGCCGCCCCTGGCGCTTCGCCGCCGAGGCCACCGCCCTGATCGTGGCGGCCGTGGTCGCCTTCCCGCTGTACTGGATGGTGCTCTCGGCCTTCAAGCCCGAGGGGGAGATCCAGTCCACCGAGCCCCGGCCGTGGACGACGGCCCCGTCGCTGGACTCCTTCCGGCGCGTCTTCCAGCAGGAGGACTTCGGCCGCTACTTCCTCAACAGCCTCCTCGTGGCCGCGGTGGTGGTGGTCGCCTCGGCGCTGATCGCCTTCCTCGCGGCGACGGCGGTCGCCCGCTTCCGGTTCCGCTTCCGCACCACGCTGCTGATCATGTTCCTGGTCGCGCAGATGGTGCCGATCGAGGCGCTGACCATCCCGCTGTTCTTCCTGATGCGCGATCTGGGGGAGTCGGTGCCGGGAATCGGCCTCAACACCCTGGGCTCGCTGATCCTGCCGCATATCGCCTTCTCGCTGCCGTTCGCCATCTGGATGCTGCGCGGCTTCGTCAAGGCGGTGCCCGAGGCGCTGGAGGAGGCGGCCTATCTGGACGGGGCCAGCCGCTCCCGCTTCCTGTGGCAGATCCTCTTCCCGCTCGTCTTCCCCGGCCTGGTCGCGACGAGCGTCTTCTCCTTCATCTCCACCTGGAACGACTTCCTGTTCGCCAAGTCGTTCATCATCAGCGCGACCGAGAACTCCACCCTTCCGATGGCGCTGCTGGTCTTCTTCAAGGCCGAGGGGAACGACTGGGGAGGCATCATGGCGGCGTCCACGGTCATGACCATCCCCGTGCTGATCTTCTTCGTCCTCGTACAGCGCCGGCTGGTCTCGGGTCTCGGCGGCGCCGTGAAGGACTGACGAAGAGATCGACGAACGGGCCGACAAGGGCCGGCAACGCGCCGACCAGCCCCGGTAAGCCCCGGTAAGCGCCGACAAGGGCCGATGAGGGAGCAGATGACACACGACGCCGCGGGGCTGATCCCCGCGCCCCGCCATGACCAGAGCCGTACGGGCCGCGCGGGCGCGCGGATCCACCCGCGGCACACCGCCCTGGCCGCCGGCCCCGGCACCGAGGGCGTGGCGCGCCTGCTGCGCACCACTCTCGGCCAGGCGCTCGGCCTGTCCCTGCCGGACGGCGAACCCGGCGGCCCCGACACCGTCACGCTGCGGATCGACGCCGCGCTGGAGCCCGAGGGCTATCGGCTCACCGTCGCCGACGGCCGGGTGGAGATCGCGGGCGGCACGGCCGCGGGCGTCCACTGGGGCACGCAGACGCTCCGTCAGCTGCTGGGCCCCGACGCCTTCCGCCGCGCCCCGCTCAGGGGCGCGGAGGCCGCCTGGGAACTGGCGGAGCGGACGGTCGAGGACGCGCCGCGGTTCGCCTGGCGCGGGCTGATGCTGGATGTGGCCCGCCACTTCATGCCCAAGGACGGCGTCCTCGCCTATCTCGACCTGCTCGCCGCCCACAAGCTCAATGTCTTCCACTTCCATCTCACCGACGACCAGGGCTGGCGCGTCGAGATCCGCCGCTATCCGAAGCTGACCGAGACGGGCGCCTGGCGTGAGCGCACCAAGCTCGGCCACCGGGCGTCCCCGCTGTGGGACGAGCGGCCGCACGGCGGTTACTACACCCAGGACGACATCCGCGAGATCGTCGCCTACGCCGCCGAGCGGCATATCACCGTCGTGCCGGAGATCGACATTCCCGGGCATTCGCAGGCCGCCATCGCCGCGTACCCGGAGCTGGGCAACACCGATGTCATCGACACCGCCTCCCTCGGAGTCTGGACCACCTGGGGCGTCAACCCGAACGTACTCGCCCCCACCGACAACACGCTCCGTTTCTTCGAGCACGTACTGGAGGAAGTGCTGGAGCTGTTCCCCGGCACCTTCGTCCACATCGGCGGCGACGAGTGCCCCAAGGACCAGTGGAAGGCGTCCCCGGCCGCCCAGGAGCGCATCCGCGCGCAGGGCCTCGCCGACGAGGACGAGCTGCAGAGCTGGTTCATCCGCCACTTCGGCCACTGGCTCGCCGAGCGCGGGCGCCGGCTGATCGGCTGGGACGAGATCCTCGAGGGCGGCGCGGCCGACGCCCCGCTGCCCGAGGGCGCCGCGGTCTCCTCCTGGCGCGGCTACGCGGGCGGGATCGCCGCCGCGCGGGCCGGCCACGACGTCGTCATGTGCCCCGAGCAGCAGGTGTACTTCGACCACCGGCAGGCTCCGGGCGAGGACGAGCCGGTCCCGATCGGCTACGTCCGCACCCTGGAGGATGTCTATCGCTTCGAACCGGTTCCACCGGAGCTCACCGGAGCCGACGCGGACCGGGTGCTGGGCGCCCAGGCCAATCTCTGGACCGAGGTGATGGAGGACCGCCGGCGCGTCGACTACCAGGCCTTCCCCCGGCTCGCCGCCTTCGCCGAGGTCGTCTGGTCGGCGCTGCCGCCGTCGTCGGAACGGGACTTCGGGGCGTTCCAGGGGCGCATGGAGGCACATTACGCGCGTTTGGACGCGCTCGGCGTGAGCTACCGCCCGCCCGCCGGTCCGCTTCCCTGGCAGCGGCGCCCCGGCCTGCTCGGACGCCCGCGCGAGGGAGCGCCCCCGATCGTGTGAGCCGCCCCGCCGCGGCCGGGGGCACCCCCCCGGCCGCAGCCGGGTCGACCGGGCCCTGAAATGGTGCGCGCCGACGCTCCGCCGTCCCGGGGAGAGTAGCCCCTCCGGCGCAAGACCAAATCGCACAAGGGTCCCTGAAACGTGGCAATCCACTCTCGGCGGAGACCTTGCCCCAAACCCGTACCATCCCCCAGGTCAGGGACGGATCCACGGATCACGGACCCTCGCGACGGCGGGCTCGCAAGATGTGCCAGAGTTGCCACGTCCGGGCTGTCAGCACGTACCGTACGGCGCAACAGCCGGGACACCGGGGAAGGGGCAGCTGGGTTGACCACGCACGCACCGCAGGCGGCGCACACGGTGACGTTGCCGGGCACGCTCGACGAGGCCGTGGCGGCACTGGCCGCCATGCCCGCCGCCGTGCCCGTGGCGGGCGGTACCGATCTGATGGCCGCGGTCAACTCCGGCCTGCTGCGGCCCGCCGCGCTCGTCGGCCTCGGCCGGATCAGCGAAATCCGAGGCTGGCGCTATCTGGACGGGCACGCCCTCCTCGGCGCCGGACTCACCCACGCCCGGATGGGGCGCCCCGACTTCGCCGCGCTGATCCCGGCGCTGGCCGCGGCCGCACGGGCCGCCGGACCACCGCAGATCCGCAACGCCGGCACCCTCGGCGGCAACATCGTCACCGCCGCCCCCACCGGCGACGCGCTGCCGGTGCTCGCCGCGCTGGAGGCCACGGTCATCATCGCCGGGCCCGAGGGGTCCCGCCGCGAGATCCCGGTCAGCCATCTGCTCGCCGGGGTCGATCTGCTGAACCCCGGTGAACTCGTCGGATTCGTCCGGGTTCCGCTGCTGCACGCCCCGCAGACCTTCATCAAGGCCACCGGGCGCACCGGGCCCGGCCGGGCCACCGCCTCGGTCGCCCTCGTCCTCGACCCCGCGCGGCGCGGGGTGCGCTGTGCGGTCGGGGCGGTCGCGCCGATGCCGCTGCGCCCCCTGGACGCCGAGCGCTGGGTCGCCTCGCTCATCGACTGGGACGGCGACCGCGGCCATCTCGATCCGCAGGTCACCACCGCTTTCGGCGAGTACGTCGCCGCCGCGTGCATCCCCGATCCGCTGCCCCCGCAGGACGGAAGCGAGCCGGTCCCCCTGCCACCTGCCGCGATCCACCTGAGGCGTACCGTGGCGGCCCTGGCCCGCCGAGCTCTGGGGAGGGCACTCGCGTGAGTGATGAACAGCAGCCGCACCGGCCGGATCCGGGGAGCGGATGGCAGCCGATGCCGCACGGCCCGGAGTACGACGCCGAGTCGACGGCGTTCGTACAGCTTCCGCCCGACTACGCCCACCCGGACCCGACCGACCCGTCCGGCCGTTGGGACCCGCTCGCGGCGCCCGGCACGGGCTACGCGCCCCCGCCGATGGATGTGGGGCACGGTGACCCGTCCCATGGCGGCCAGTGGCAGCCGTCCGCCCACGACCAGGGCATGACCGGGCACTGGACCACCGCGGAGACCGACGGCGGCTATCTGTACGGCGGCCACCACGATCCGCACGGCTCCGTCCAGTGGCCGGTGCCCGCCGAGGACCAGCAGGGCCACCACCCGCCGCACACCGGCCACTGGCCGGCTCCGGCGGCCGAGGAGCCGGTGGACGACTGGCCGGTGGACGACTGGCCGGTGCCCGCCTCGTCCGACAACGGCGCGGGCGGGCCCGTGCAGACCAGCCAGTGGACCATCCCGGTCGCGGGCGACGACGGGGTGGACGAGACCGGTGAGTACCGGGTCGACGACCACCCCGGCCCGGCCGCGCCTCCGTACGGCGGCCACGCGGACGGGCCTCAGGACCCGCAGACGACGGCCCAGTTGCGGATGCCCTTCGCCGGGTCGGCGCCCCGGCAGCAGCCCCACCAGCCCCAGCCCGGGCAGCAGCAGGGACACACCGGCCAGTGGTCGGTTCCGGCCGCCGAGGAGGGCGTGGAGGACTCCGGGGAGTACGCGGTCGAGGGCCACCCGGGCCCGGCCGCGTCCGCCCCGCCGGCCACCCCCACGCAGCCGCCCGCCCGCCGCCGGCTGCGCATGCCCGACCGCCAGGACCCGGCGTGGCCGGGGCCCGCCGCCGGGGGCTCGGGCGAGTTCGCGGCCGAGGGGCACCAGGGGCTGCACACCCCGCCCCGTGGCACCCCGCCGCACAACAGCCCGGCGCCCGGCGAGCGGATGCCCGCCGACGGCCCCGGGCGGCGGCCCGACGGCCCGGCCGCCGGGGACTCCGGCGAGTTCCCGGTCGACGGTCAGCACGCCGGACTGGAGACCCCGCCGCACGGCAGCCCGGCGCCCGGACTGTCCCAGGAGACGAGCTGGCCCGGCGCGTTCGCGGACGACCGGTTCGCGGGCGACGCCCATGGGCACGCCCCGCACCCCGGCCCCGAGGACGGCGCGGGCCACACCGACGCCCCCGACACCGCGCCGAACGCCGCCGAGGCCCCCGCCGAAGCGCTGCCGGACGACGCCGAGCCGGAGCCCGCCGAGTCCGCGACCGAGGAGCCCGAACCGGCCGCGGCCGAGGGTGAGTTCGCGGCCGCTGAGGCCGCCGCGGCGCCCGCCCCGGCCGGGACCCCGACCGACGCTCCCGAGGCCGCTGACGCCCCCGCCGAGCTCCTTACGGAGCCCGCCTCCGCCGAGGCGGCCCCGGCCGCCGATGGGCAGCCGAGCCACAGCGAGCATCCGCTCGCCTCCTACGTGCTGCGCGTCAACGGCGCCGACCGCCCCGTCACCGACGTGTGGATCGGCGAGTCGCTGCTCTACGTGCTGCGGGAGCGCCTCGGCCTCGCCGGGGCCAAGGACGGCTGCTCGCAGGGCGAGTGCGGGGCCTGCTCGGTGCAGGTCGACGGGCGGCTCGTCGCCTCCTGCCTGGTGCCCGCCGCCACCGCCGCGGGCAGCGAGGTCCGCACCGTCGAGGGCCTGGCCACCGGCGGACAGCCCTCCGACGTCCAGCGGGCGCTCGCCGAATGCGGGGCCGTGCAGTGCGGCTTCTGCGTGCCCGGGCTCGCGATGACCATGCACGACCTCCTCGAGGGCAACCACGCCCCCACCGACCAGGAGACCCGTCAGGCGATCTCCGGCAACCTCTGCCGCTGCTCCGGTTACCGCGGGATCCTCGACGCCGTCCGCGAGGTCGTCGCGGGCCGCGAGGCCGCCGACGAGGCGGCGCAGGCCGAGCCGGACGGCGGACCCGACGCCCACCAGGACCCGGCCCGTATCCCGCACCAGACGGGACCGCACGGCATCACCGGCAACGGGAGCGTCAACGGAAGCGGTAGCGGAAGGGCATCGGCATGACCGGAATCGCGGACGGCGGGGGCGCCGTCACCGCCACCCCCGCCGCCGGAACGCCCGTCCAGCCCCCGTCCACCATGGGCCTCGGCGTCTCCCTGCCGCCCGCCGACTCGGCGGCCAAGACCACGGGCACCTTCCCGTACGCGGCCGACCTGTGGGCCGAGGGGCTGCTGTGGGCCGCGGTGCTGCGCTCCCCGCACCCGCACGCCCGCATCGTCTCCATCGACACCACCCAGGCCGTCGAGATGCCCGGCGTACGGGCCGTGGTGACCCACGCCGACGTGCCCGGCGACGCCTCCCACGGCCGCCGGGTCGCCGACCGTCCGGTCTTCGCCAAGGACCTGGTCCGCCACCACGGCGAGCCCATCGCCGCGGTCGCCGCCGACCATCCCGACACGGCCCGGCTGGCGGCCGCCGCCATCGCCGTCGAGTACGAGGTGCTGGAGCCGGTCACCGACCCCGAGCAGGCGTTCTCCGCCGAGCCGCTGCATCCCGACGGCAATCTGGTCCGCCATATCCCGCTGTCCTTCGGCGACCCGGACGTGGTCGGCGAGGTCATCGCCGAGGGGCTGTACCGCATCGGCCGTCAGGACCCGGCGCCCATCGGCGCCGAGGCGGGCCTGGCCGTGCCACGCCCCGACGGCGGGGTGGAGATCTACACGGCCTCCACCGATCCGCACGCCGACCGCGACCTGGCCGCCGCCTGCTTCGGGCTGGAGCCGGAGCGGGTGAAGGTCGTCGTCACCGGCGTCCCCGGTGCCATGGGCGAGCGCGAGGACCCGGGGATGCAACTGCCGCTCGGGCTGCTGGCGCTGCGCACCGGACATCCGGTGAAGCTGGCCGCGACCCGTGAGGAGTCCTTCCTCGGCCACGCCCACCGCCACCCCACCCTGCTGCGCTACCGCCACCACGCGGACGCCCAGGGCAAGCTGGTCAAGGTCGAGGCGCAGATCCTGCTGGACGCGGGGGCCTATGCCGACTCCTCGGGGGACACCCTGGCCGCCGCCGTCTCCTTCGCCTGCGGTCCCTACGTCGTCCCGCACGCCTTCATCGAGGGCTGGGCCGTACGCACCAACAACCCGCCCTCCGGCCATGTGCGCGGCGAGGGCGCGATGCAGGTGTGCGCGGCGTACGAGGGCCAGATGGACAAGCTGGCGGCCAAGCTGGGCATCGACCCCGTCGAGATCCGGATGCGCAATGTGATGGCCACCGGCGATCTGCTGCCCACCGGACAGACCGTCACCTGCCCGGCCCCGGTCGCCGAACTGCTGCAGGCCGTAAGGGACGCACCGCTGCCCGCTCTCCCCAAGGACGACCCGGAGGAGGAGTGGCTGCTGCCGGGCGGCCTGGAGGGCGCGGGCGACCCGGCCGCCGTGCGGCGCGGGGTGGGCTACGCCCTGGGCATGGTCCACATGCTCGGCGCCGAGGGGCCGACGAGGTCTCCACCGCCACCGTGAAGGTCACCGGCCCGGTGGCCACGGTCATCTGCGCGGCCGTCGAGACCGGCCAGGGCTTCGCCACTCTGGCCCGCCAGATCGTCCAGGACGTCCTCGGTATCGAGGAGGTCCATATCGCGCCCATCGACACCGACCAGCCCCCGGCCGGGCCCGCCTCGCGCGGCCGCCACACCTGGGTCTCCGGCGGTGCGGTCGAGCGGGCCGCGAAGATGGTCCGCACCCAGCTCCTGCAGCCGCTCGCGCATACGTTCGGCATGTCGACCGAGCTGCTCAGCATCGCCGACGGCAAGATCACCTCGTATGACGGGGTGCTCAGCACCACCGTCGAGGAGGCCCTGGAGGGCAAGGAGCTGTGGGCCACCGCGCAGTGCCGTCCGCATCCCACCGAGCCGCTGGACGAGACCGGGCAGGGTGACGCCTTCGTCGGGCTCGCCTACTGCGCGGTGCGCGCCGTGGTGGACGTCGACATCGAGATCGGCGCGGTACGGGTCGTCGACATGACGGTGGCCCAGGACGTGGGCCGGATCCTCAACCCGCGTCAGCTCAGGGCCCGTATCGAGGCGGGCGTCGCCCAGGGCATCGGCGCGGCTCTCACCGAGAACCTGCGCACCTCGCGCGGTGTGGTCCGCCACCCCGACCTGACCGGCTACGCCCTGCCGACCGCCCTGGACGTCCCCGACATCCGCATCGTCAAACTGGTCGAGGAGCGGGACGTGGTGGCCCCCTTCGGCGCCAAGCCGGTCAGCGCGGTGCCGGTGGTCACCTCCCCGGCGGCGGTGGCGGCGGCGGTCCGTGCGGCCACCGGCCGTCCGGTCAACCGCCTCCCGATCCGCCCCCAGGCGGCGGTCGTCAACCGTACGTAGCCGACGCGTCCGTAAGGCGCCGACCGTACGTAGCCGACGCGTCCGTAAGACGCCGATGGGCGCCCCGCAGCCGCGGGGCGCCCGTTCTCCGTGCCCGGTGGCTTTCGTACTCAGCCCCGGGCCCGGCCTCCCCACTCAGCGCATGGCGGCCGCGCTCAGCACCGGGCGGTCGTGCTCTTCCGGGCGCCCGGTGCCGAGCACGGGGCGGCCGGGTTCGAGCGCCGCAGCCACCACCGGGCCGATCCGGTCCAGGGACTCCTCCCGCATCATCCGGTAGTGGTGGTCGGGGATGCTGTGCACCGTAAGGGCGCCGTCCACGAAGGGGCGCCAGGAGTCCGGCACATGCAGCGGATCGCGGCGGTAGGCGGGGATCTCCTCGGCCGCGTGGAACAGCAGCATGTCGCCGTGGAACCGGTCGGGCGCGAACTTGCGCATCAGCTCCTGGTCGTTGCGCAGGATGTCGAGCAGCGGGAAGCTGGTCTCGCCCTCCAGCAGCCGGGCGGGCAGCCCGGTCTCCCGGCAGAGGTCCGCCACCAGGTCGGCGGTGCCGTCCGCCCCGTCGGGGTGCGCCTCCAGCCAGCCCGGGGCGAAGATGTCGCCGCCCCCGATGTCGTCGAGCAGCACCCCCAGCCACTGACGCTTGCTGAGCTCCGGTGCCTCGGGCAGCGCCTGGGCGTTGTCGGGGTAGGCGTCGACCACGGCCAGCGTGGCGACCTCCTCGCCCTGTTCCTGCAGCCGGGTGGCCATGGCATGCGCGATCAGCCCGCCGAAGGACCAGCCGAGCAGATGGTACGGACCGGTCGGCTGGACGGTCCGGATCTGCCGCAGATAGTCGGCGGCCATCTCCTCGACGCTCGCCGGGAGGACGTCCGGTTCGGTCAGCCCGCGCGCCTGGAGGGCGTACACCGGCTGGTCCGGGGCGAGATGGCGGAGCAGCCCGGTGTACGACCAGCCCAGGCCCCCGCCGGGGTGGACGCAGAACAGCGGCGGGCGCTGCCCCTCGCCGCGCAGCGGCAGCAGGATGTCCAGCGGCTGCCGCGGCTGCGCCGGCGCCGGTCCCGCGGCGTCCAGGCGGGCCACCAGCCGGGCGACGGTCGGCGCCTCGAAGAGGTCGCGCATCGACAGCTCGGTGGCCAGCGCGGCGCGGGCCTGGCTGGCCAGCTTGGAGGCGAGCAGCGAATGGCCGCCGAGCAGGAAGAAGTCGTCGTCGATGGTGACGCCGTCGACGCCCAGGACCTCGCCGAAGAGCGCGCACAGCGCCTCCTCGCGCGGGGTGCGGGGCGCCCGCCCGCCCGTGGCGGCCTCGAAGGAGGGCGCGGGCAGCGCGGCCCGGTCCAGCTTGCCGTTGGCGTCCAGGGGGAGGGTGCCGAGCACCACGACCGCGCTGGGCACCATGTGCTCGGGCAGCACCTCGCCCAGCGCCTCGCGGGCCGTGGCGGCGTCCGGCGGGGTCTCGCCGGCGGCCGTCACATAGGCGACCAGCCGCTGGTCGCCGGGCCGGTCGGTGCGGATCGCCGCGGCGGCCTCGGCGACCTGGGGGAGCGTCCGCAGCGCCGCCTCGACCTCGCCCAGCTCGATGCGGAAACCGCGGAGCTGGACCTGGCCGTCGGCGCGGCCCACGTACTCGACGTCGCCGTCCGGCAGCCGGCGGGCCAGATCGCCGGTGCGGTACATCCGGGTGCCGGGCGGGCCGTAGGGGTCGGCGACGAACCGCTCGGCGGTCAGGGCCCGGCGGCCCAGATAGCCGCGGGCCAGCTGCGCCCCGGACACGTACAGCTCGCCGGTGACCCCGGCCGGGCAGGGCTTCAGGGCGGTGTCGAGGACGTACATCCGGGTGTTCCACACCGGCCGGCCGATCGGCACCGGTCCCTCACCGCCGGGCGCGGAGGGGTGGTGGGCGATCTGGATGGTGGTCTCGGTGGGCCCGTAGAGGTTGCTCAGCGGCACGCCGGGGAACCGCTCGTGGAACCGCTCGGCGGTCTCACGCGGCAGCGCCTCACCGCCGCTGGAGGCCCGCCGCAGGATGCCCGCGCACGCGTCGGCGGCGTCCGGGTCGGCGAGGAACGCCTGGAGCATCGACGGTACGAACTGGAGTGCGGTGATGCCCTGTTCGCGCACCGTGCGCGCCAGATACGCCGGGTCCTTGTGGCCGCCGGGCCTGGCGACCACCAGGGTCGCGCCGCTGAGCAGCGGCAGGAAGAACTCGCAGACCGAGGCGTCGAACCCGGCCGGGGTCTTCTGCAGCATCCGGTCCCCGGAGGTGAGGTCGTAGGCGTCCCGCATCCACTCCAGGCAGTTGGCGACGGCCCGGTGGGGCACCAGGACGCCCTTGGGGCGGCCGGTGGAGCCCGAGGTGTAGATGATGTACGCGGGGTGCCCGGGGTCGATCGCCACCGCCGGAGCGGAAACGTTCGCCGCGCCCCGGGTGCCCGTGATGTCCACGACGTCCAGCAGCAGCCGTCCCACACCGTGGTGCGCGGGGAGCGCCCCGGCGCTGTCGGCGCGGGTGACGACGAGGGCGGGGCTTGCGTCGTCGAGCATGTACGCCAGCCGCTCGGCCGGGTAGTCCAGGTCCAGGGGCAGATACGCGGCCCCCGTCTTGAGCACCGCGATCAGCGCGATGACCAGGTCGGCGGAGCGGGGCAGGGCCACGCCGACGGTGCGTTCGGGCCCGGCGCCGCGCGCGATGAGCACCCGGGCCAGCCGGTTCGCCGCCCGGTCCAGCTCCGCGTAGCTGAGCACGGTGTCGTCGCAGACCAGGGCCTGGGCGTCGGGGGTCCGGGCGGCCTGGGCCGCCAGCAGCTCCGGGAGGAGGGCGCCGGAGGTCGGGTGCGCCGTCTCGCCCGGCGCGTCCAGGACCCGCCGGCGCTCCTCGGCGGACAGCAGCTCCAGGGAGCCGACGGTGCGCTGCAGGTCCGAGGTGTCGGCGAGGGAGCGCAGCAGGCCGAGGTAGCGCTCCCGGTGCGCGATGAGGGCGTCCTCGGTGTAGAGGTTGGAATTCGCGTTGAGGTCGATCCGGATACCGGTCCCGTCGGACCGGTCGTATCCCATGATCGAGAGGTCCTCGACGGTTCCGTTGGAGAGGTTGTGGCCCTTGACCCGGTGACCGGCGAAGTGGAAGTCGTAGTCGTACGTCATGATGTTGACGTGCGGGCCGAGCAATCCGTTTCCGCCATCCGGAAGTCGCAGATCCCGGGCCAGGTCGATACGGCGGTAACGCTGATGCCGCAGGGCCTGCCTGACTTCGCGTGAGATCTGCCGCACCAGCTCCCGTATTCGCATATCGGCGCGCACCTGGATACGCAGCGGCACCACATTGGCGAACATCCCGGGAATGGCGCGGGCGGTGGCATCGGTACGGCCCGAGATCGGCAGCGTGAGAATGATGTCCGATTTACCGGTCAATCGATGCAGATAAAGAGAGGTCGCTGCGATGATCATAGCCGACCAGTGGGTGGCGTATTTACGCGCGGCGGCCCGCAGCTCGACCGCTTCCTCCTCGGTCAGGTAGGCGGTCTGCCGGAGGACGGTGGAAAGTTCCCTGGTGGGGTGGGTGGAAAGCCGAGCGGGGCGCGGGGAATCGCCGACGTGTTCCAGCCAGTACGCGCGGTCTTTGGCGAAATCCGGCGAGGCCCGGTATTCCGCGTCCTGGTCCACCATCGCCTGCAGGGAGCCGAAGACCGTTTCCCCCTCGGCCGGGTCGGTCCCCTCCACGAGCGCGGTGTACACCTCGGCGGTCCGCCGGCCCAGCAGGGCGGCCGATCCGGCGTCCGACACGATGTGGTGGGTGCCCTGGTACCAGAGGAAGCGCTCGGGCTCCACCTTCAGCAGGGCGAACGAGAACGCCGGGTAGTCGCCCAGCTTGAGCGCCCCCGTGGCCAGGTCGTTCTTCATCCACCGCTCGGCCGCGGCCCAGGGGTCGTCCGCGCCGGTGAGGTCCAGCTTCGGCAGCTCCCAGTCGGTCACCGGGTCCAGGATCTGCCAGGGCTCCCCGTCGTCCTCGCCGACCCGCACGTTGTAGGGCTCGGCCTCCGCCACGGCCCGGCGCAGCGCCCGCTCGAATATCTCGGTGTCTATCGGTCCTTGTATCTCCAGGTACTCGCCGACCCTGAAGGTGGTGCTCTCCGGCGGCTCCAGCTGCTCAATGAACCAGATCTCACTCTGGCCGGTCGAGAGCGGCAGACGGGCGGCCGGTGCGGCGGGCTGCACATTTCCCCCATTGAGGATGGAACCACGGTCGAAAAAGGTGCCTGTCGACCGGGAGTCGTTTTCCGCGCGGCCGCAGGCACCACACTGACCCTATGAGACGCAATTGCACTCAGTGAGGGGGTCAGGAGACCGTTCGGTGGCGAGAGTGTGAAAATCGCCGAAGTCCTAGGGATTTACCTGGGGTATCCCGGCGCCGAGACGGCTGACGGCGTGGATGAGCATGCGTCAGGCGGGCGCGCGTGTCCAGAGCATGTCCGAGAGTTCACCGAGCGGCAACGCATTGCGCGGACGCCCCTGAGGGCGCCCGCGCAAGGTGTGTGGAGGCCGTGGCGGGAATCGAACCCACGTAACTCGATTTGCAGTCGAGCCCCTCAACCACTCGGGCACACGGCCGATGTCGTGCTCTGTTCCCGACGATAGGGCGGGGGTGGGGCGGGCACAACGCCGAGGCGGGGGCTGCCATACGACTGACACACTGCGTTCATGGCCGCCGGATAGGCCCGCCCGGATACGCCCGGCTGGGGGTGCCCGCCCGGATACGCCCGCCCGGATACGTCCTCCGCCCGGCTGCGCATGCCCGGGGGCGGCCGGGCCCCGGTTCACGGCGTGGGGCGGTGCGCCAGGAAGTCCTCGACCGCCTGGCGGAAGAGATCCGGGTCGTCGACCCACGGATAGTGGCCCACCCCGGGCAGGGGCCGCGCCTGCCCGTCCGGGAAGGACTCGGCGACCAGCTCCCCGGCCCGCATCCCGGTCACCGCGTCCCGGTCGCCGGTGATCGCCAGCACCGGGCACGGCACCTCGCGCAGCCGGGTCAGCACCGCGCGCCGCCCCGCCTCGTCGACGCCCTGCCAGAAACCGGCCCGGGGCACGGGCCCGAGCTGCTCGCCCTCGCTCTCGGCGTGCGCCCGCTGGGGCTCCTCCCAGCGGCCGTACGCCATGGGGGCGGCCTGCAGCAGCAGCCTGCGCACCTCGGCGAGGTCGGTGGTGCCGGGCAGCAGCTGGACCGCCGCATACGCCTCCGGCCACCAGGGCTCGTCGGCGCGGGACTCGAAGATCTCCCGGGCGTCCTCGGGGAGTTCGCCCTGCAGCCGCGCGCCCGGGCAGACCACGATCAGCCGGGCGAGCCGCTCGGGGTGGGCGGCCGCGTATGCCTGGGCCGTCGCGGCGGCCGCGTCATGGGCGAGCAGCGGGAAGCGGGCGAGGTCCAGATGGCGGCGGAGCGCCTCGAGATCCTCGGCGAGCCCCGGGAAGGCGTAGCCACTGGGGTCGACGGCGGGCGGGGAGTCCCCGGTGCCGCGGCTGTCGGGGATGACGAGGGTGTGATGGGCGTTCAGTCCGCCGAGGTCGCCCAGATACGCGGCGCTGCGCCCCGGCCCGCCCGCCAGGCAGATCAGCGGCGGCCCCGCTGAGCCGTCCCGGGCCTCCAGGACGCGGTAGGCCAGCTCGGTTCCGTCGTACGAGGTGTAGTGCGGCATGGAGTCAGCTTGCCCCAGCATCGTCATCTTGACCGTGCTTGACCGGGGGGTGTGGTGTGCCGGGTGTGGCGCATGAGCCGTGGCGGCGGTCCGCGTGACGCAAAAGCTTCGGTTGGGGCGATCTTGTGCGGACCCAAATTACGCTTATGGTTTCCGTCTGCTTCTCCGTATGATGCGAATGTGTTCGATTCCCGGCACGTGAAGACGTTCCACGAGGTGGTCCGCTCCGGCTCCTACTCCGGGGCCGCCCGCGCGCTCGGCTACACCCAGCCGGCCATCACCCAGCAGATGAAGGCGCTGGAACGGGCCGTCGGCAGTCCGCTGTTCATCCGGGTCGGCCGGGGGATGCGGCTGACCGAGGCGGGGGAGACCCTCGCCCGTCACGCCGACACCATCCTGACCAGCATCTCCACCGCCCAGGAGCAGATGAGCGCCATCACCCGGCTGCGCTCGGGCCGGGTCCGCGTCTGCGCCTTCCCCAGCGCCAACGCCACCCTCATCCCCGAGGCCATGGCCCGGCTCGCCGCCGCCCATCCGGGGGTGCGGGTGGAGCTGCTGGAGGGCGAGCCGCCGGACTCGCTGGGGCGGGTGGTGCGCGGGGAGTGCGACATCACGCTCGCCTTCACCTATCCCGGGCTGCGCGAGGAGACCCCGGCCGAGCTGGTGGAGATCCCGCTGCTGGAGGACCAGCTGACGGTGCTGCTGCCGACCGGGCATCCGCTGGCCAGGCGGCGGGCCGTCAAGCTGGCGGAGCTGAGCGAGGAGCGCTGGATCGCCGGGTGTCTGCGGTGCCGCGCCAACTTCCTGCACGAATGCGCGGAGCAGGGCTTCGCCCCGGACATCGCCTTCACCACTGACGACAATCTGGTGGTGCAGAGCATGGTCGCGGCGGGGCTGGGCGTGGCGATGATGCCGGGGCTGGTGCTCTCGTTCCTGTGCCACCAGAAGGTCACCGGGCGCGCCCTGGACCCCGCCTCGCGCCGCCATGTCTCGGCGTATGTGCTGCGCGAACATCTGGAGATACCGGCCACCGCGCGGGTGCTGGAGGAGCTGAAGACGGTGGCGGGGAACCGGGTCGGATGCTGAGCGCGGCCGTGCGCCGAGCGCTCGTCCATGAGCGCCATCCATAAGCGGCGCTTGGGGACGGCTCAACAAGCTGTCGTTGGACGTGATGGAGCGGGCGGCAGGACGCTGCCACCATGAGCACCCCGACCGCGTATCCGTCCTCCCGTCTTCTCACGGCACGCCTCGGCGAGTTCGTCGGCGACGTCCGCGAGGCCGTCGACCGGGGGCTGGCGCCCGATGTGACCGCCTATCTGGTCGGCGAGCGGCTCGCGCCCCACCTCGGCGCGCCCGATCTGCTCACCCCCGAGCAGCGCGAGGGCGACCCCGACCGCTACCGCCAGCATGTGCTGCATGCCGAGCCCGACGGCAGCTTCTCGATCGTCGCGCTGGTATGGCTGCCCGGTCAGCGCACGGCGATCCATGACCATGTGTCCTGGTGTGTGACCGGCGTCCACGAGGGCGAGGAGCACGAGCGGCGCTACCGCCTCGTCCCCGACGGCCCGGGCTCGCGGCTGATCGCGGTCGAGGACGTGGTCAACCCGCGGGGCGCGGTGTGCGGTTTCGCGCCGCCCGGAGATATCCACAGGGTGTGGAACGCCTGCGGGACGAAGGCGATCTCGATCCATGTCTACGGGGCGGACATCGCCCGCCTGGGCAGCAGCGTCCGGCGGGTCTACGACCTCCCGACGGCGGACGAGGTCCAGGGCCTTCCGACGGCGGACGGCCAGTGACGCTGACTGCCGCGCCCGGCCGGGCGCGGCAGGCTGCCGGATGGCGGCCGCCGGCCACGGCGTACGGGCTCGGACTCGCCGTGGCCGGGGTCGCGGCCGCCTGGGGCGTCCACTGGCTGCTCCCCGCCGTCCCCCTGCTGACCGCCTCCGTGGTGCTGGGCATCGTCGCGGCCCATCTGCCGGGGGCGCGCGGACTCGTCCGGGGCGTCTGCCGCGCCGGGCTCTCCTTCGCCGGGAAGCGGCTGATGCGGCTCGGCATCGTGCTGCTCGGCCTCAAGCTCAGCCTGAGCGATGTGCTGGGCCTCGGCTGGGCCACCGTGGCGATGGTCCTGGGTGTGGTCGCGGCCACCTTCTGCGGTACCTGGTGGCTCGGCCGCCGGATGGGGCTGCGCGGCGATCAGCCGCTGCTGATCGCGACCGGCTACTCGATCTGCGGGGCCTCCGCCATCGGCGCGGTGAGCGAGGTGTCGGAGAGCGATGAACGCGACGTGGCCACCTCCGTGGCGCTGGTGACGCTCTGCGGCACCCTCGCCATCGCCGTCCTGCCGCTGCTTCAGCACCCCTTGGGGCTGGACGACGTGGCGTTCGGCCGGTGGGTGGGGGCGAGCGTGCACGACGTGGGCCAGGTCGTGGCCACCGCGCAGACCGCCGGACCGGCGGCACTGGGCGACGCGGTGCTGGTCAAGCTGGTGCGGGTGGCCATGCTCGCCCCGCTGGTCGCCGCGCTCGCGACGTCCGTACGGGCGCGGGGGCGCGCCAAGGCGGCGGCCGAGGGGACGGTGGGCGAGGCGGCGAAGCGGCGGCCGCCGCTGGTGCCGCTGTTCGTCCTCGGCTTCCTCGCGATGACCGCCCTGCGCAGCACGGACCTCCTGTCCACCGCCGCGCTGGACACCGCCGCCACGGCCCAGGAACTCCTCCTCGCCGCCGCCCTCTTCGGCCTCGGCAGCGCCGTCCACCTCCCCTCACTCACCCGCACCGGCGCCCGGGTCGCGGCGTTGGGGCTGTGTGCGTGGGTGGTGATCGCGGGGGCCTCGTACGCGGGGGTCGTGCTCACCACGTAGGGGCCGGGGACGGCCAGGACCGAGGGCCCGCGTCGCGGACAGGGTGCCTAGGGCCAACGGCCGAGCGCGGCTCCGTCCCGCGACAGGTGTGACGTCCCGGAACGCCACTTACTCTGACGCCATGACCCCTCGCGACCCCCATGACGCCGACGCCGCCGTCACGGACAGCGCCGCCCTGCCGCCCCAGGCGTCCTCCCTCCCACCCGAGCCGCACGACGGAGAGCTGGACCTGGACCTGGACCTGGGTCCGGAGGGCGGCGGCGACACCGGCGACACCGTACTGGGGAGGCGCTACCGTGCCTTGACCCTCGGCATCGTCACCGTCGTCTCCCTCATCGCCTTCGAGGCGAGCGCGGTCAACACCGCGATGCCGGTCGCGGCCCGCGCGCTGGACGGGGTCGAGCTCTACGCGTACGCCTTCTCCGCCTACTTCACCGCGAGCCTGTTCGCGATGGCGCTGTCGGGGGAGTGGTGCGACCGCAAGGGGCCGCTGGCGCCGCTGTTCACCGGGATCGCGGCGTTCGCCGCCGGGCTGCTGGTGGCCGGTTCGGCACAGCGGATGTGGATGTTCGTGGGTGGGCGCGCGGTGCAGGGCATAGGCGGCGGGCTGGTGATCGTCGCGCTGTATGTGGTGGTCGGCCGCGCCTATCCGCAGCGGCTGCAGCCCGCGGTGCTGGCATCCTTCTCCGCCGCCTGGGTGCTGCCGGTGATCGTCGGCCCGCTCGCCGCCGGGACCGTCACCGAACAGGTCGGCTGGCGCTGGGTGTTCCTGGCCATCCCGGTGCTGGTGCTGCCGCCGCTCGCGGTGATGCTCCCCGCGCTGCGCGCCCTGCCCCCGAGCGAGCGCTCCGCGGGCATGAACCGCCGCCGCATCCTCCTCGCGCTCGCCGTCGCGGCCGGCGCCGGGCTGCTGCAGTACGCGGGCCAGGACCTCAGCTGGCTCTCCCTCTTTCCGGCCGCCGCCGGGCTCGCCCTGATCGTCCCGTGCGTACTGCGGCTGCTGCCCAAGGGCACCTTCCGAGCCGCCCGCGGACTGCCGTCGGTGATCTTGCTGCGCGGGGTGGCGGCGGGGTCCTTCCTGGGCGCGGAGAGCTTCGTCCCGCTGATGCTGGTGACCCAGCGCGGCCTGTCCGCGACCGCCGCCGGGCTCTGTCTCACCGGCGGCGGACTCACCTGGGCACTGGGCTCGTACACCCAGAGCCGCCCCCGCCTGGAGCCGCACCGTGAACGGCTGATGGGCCTCGGCATGCTCCTCATGGCCGTGTCCATCGCCATGGTGCTCCTGGCCCTCATCGACTCCGTCCCGGCCTGGATTGTGGCCGTGGCCTGGGTGATCGGCGGCTATGGGATGGGGCTGGCCATCTCCAGCGGGAGCGTGCTGCTGCTGAAGCTCTCCCGTCCGGAGGACGCGGGCAGCAACTCCGCCTCCCTCCAGGTCTCCGACGCGCTCGGCAACATCACGCTGGTCGGGCTCAGCGGCGTCCTCTTCGTCACCTTCGGTGGCGGCGATGTCGCCGCCACCGGCTCGACCGCCTCCCACCAGCCGGCCGCCTTCGGGGCGGTCTACGTGGCGATGACGGCGGTGGCGTTGGTGGGGGCGTGGGTGACGACGCGGTTGCGGCCCGTCACCGTGTAGTACCATTTTGACCCCATTGGTGGTACCGTTTTGGTATGGCTATGAATCTCCGACTGCGCGACGACCAGCAAGAGGCGCTCAAGCAGCGGGCCGAGGAGGAGGGCCGCAGTATGCACGCCATAGTGCTTCAGGCGATCGATCGGTATCTCGAGCAGGAGGCGGACCGGGAGTCGGTCCAGCGCCTGGGGGCGAAGTACGCGGCACGCCACGCGGACCTTCTGCGGAGGCTGGGGGAGTAAGTGAAGTACCTGACGGTCCAGGAAGTGCTGGACCTGGCGGAAATCGCCTGTGGGGGGCAGCGGATCGCGGTGCGCGATCTGGGGTTGCTGAGCTCGGCTGTGCATCGTCCGCAGTCGCAGATGTTCGGCATAGAGGCGTACACCGACCGCTTCGAGAAGGCCGCCGCGCTGCTCCAGTCGCTCGCCGTCAACCACCCGCTGGTGGACGGCAACAAGCGGATGGCGTGGATGTGCACGGTGGTCTTTCTCGACCTCAACGGCACCGAGATGCTCGACGTCGACCAGGACGAGGCGTACAAGCTGGTCGTCGGTGTGGCCGCGGGCGTGCTCGAGGACGTTGGCGACATCGCGGCCAGATTGCGCAGGCTGCACGAGGGAATGTGAGCCTGATCCCACCCTCGGGTGGGATCGGCCCGTACCCCGGAGCGTGAACGACGGCACCGGTAGGCTGACGCGGTTCCCGATCGACCTCGCCGAGCCAGCCCGACGGAGACCGTGAGTACTACTGCCGCCTCCACCAGTCATCACCTCTCGCCCGCCTTCCCCGGCCGGGCTCCTTGGGGTACCGCGAGCAAGCTGCGCGCCTGGCAGCAGGGCGCATTGGACAAATACATCCAGGAGCAGCCGCGGGACTTCCTCGCGGTCGCGACCCCCGGCGCCGGTAAGACCACCTTCGCGCTGACCCTCGCCTCCTGGCTGCTGCACCACCACGTCGTCCAGCAGGTGACGGTCGTCGCGCCGACCGAGCATCTGAAGAAGCAGTGGGCGGAGGCCGCCGCGCGGATCGGCATCAAGCTGGACCCGGAGTACAGCGCGGGCCCGCTGAGCCGGGAGTACCACGGGATCGCCGTCACCTACGCGGGCGTCGGCGTCCGGCCCATGCTGCACCGCAATCGCATCGAGCAGCGCAAGACGCTCGTCATCCTCGACGAGATCCACCACGCCGGCGACTCCCGCTCCTGGGGCGAGGCGTGTCTGGAGGCGTTCGAGCCGGCGACCCGGCGGCTCGCGCTCACCGGCACCCCGTTCCGGTCCGACACCAACCCCATCCCCTTCGTCACCTACGAAGAGGGCAACGACGGCATCCGGCGCTCGTCCGCCGACTACACCTACGGCTACGGCAACGCGCTCTCCGACGGTGTGGTGCGCCCCGTCATCTTCCTCTCCTACAGCGGCAACATGCGCTGGCGCACCAAGGCGGGCGACGAGCTCGAGGCGCGGCTCGGCGAGCCGATGACCAAGGATGCCGTCTCCCAGGCGTGGCGTACCGCGCTCGATCCGCGCGGCGACTGGATGCCGAATGTGCTGCGCGCCGCCGACCAGCGGCTGTCCGAGGTCCGCAAGGGCATCCCGGACGCGGGGGCGCTCGTCATCGCCGCCGACCAGGACTCGGCCCGTGCGTACGCCAAGCTGATCCGCGAGATCACCGGCAACAAGGCGACGCTCGTGCTCTCCGACGAGGCGGCGGCGTCCCAGCGGATCGAGGACTTCAGCCACTCCGACGACCGCTGGATGGTCGCGGTCCGCATGGTGTCGGAGGGGGTGGACGTGCCCCGGCTGGCGGTCGGGGTCTACGCGACCACCATCTCCACCCCGCTCTTCTTCGCCCAGGCCGTCGGCCGTTTCGTACGGTCGCGGCGGCGCGGCGAGACCGCGTCCGTCTTCCTCCCCACCATCCCGATGCTGCTCGGCTTCGCGGGCGAGATGGAGGTCGAGCGCGACCACGTCCTGGACAAGCCGAAGAAGGACGGTGAGGAGGAGAACCCGTACGCGGAGGAGGACAAGCTCCTCGAGGAGGCCGAGAAGCAGCAGGACGAGGACACCGGCGAACAGGACCAACTCCCCTTCGAGGCACTGGAGTCGGACGCGGTCTTCGACCGGGTGCTGTACGACGGCGCCGAGTTCGGCATGCAGGCGCATCCGGGCAGCGACGAGGAGCAGGACTACCTCGGCATCCCCGGGCTTCTCGAACCCGACCAGGTGCAGATGCTGCTCCAGAAGCGGCAGGCCAAGCAGATCGCGCACAGCCGCAAGAAGCCGGACGCGGAGGCGGATCTGCTGGAGCTCCCGGCGGAGCGGCGGCCGGTGGTCACCCACAAGGAGCTGCTGGAGCTGCGCAAGCAGCTCAACACGCTGGTCGGGGCGTATGTCCACCAGAGCGGTAAGCCGCATGGCGTGATCCACACCGAGCTGCGCCGGGTGTGCGGCGGCCCGCCGAGCGCGGAGGCGACGGCGGGGCAGATCCGCGAGCGGATCAAGAAGGTGCAGGAGTGGGCGACGCGGATGCGGTGACGCGGATACGCGTCCGTGCCCGTATTCGCATCGGTATGCGTAAGCGCTGAGGCGGGCGGATCCGCCTCAGCGCAACCCCTTTTCGAAAAGTTTCATGAACCGGTCGCACGCCCCCCTTGTCAATCCGGATAAACCCGGGTGATTCGGGATGCTCCCATGTCGTTCTCTTTGGCAGTTCTGCTCGGATTCTGGACAAACCCTTCCGCAAAGCGGACCGGCTCGCTAGCGTTCGGGCACGCACACGCCCCGTGGCAGCGCCGCCGCGGAGCGCAGCCGGTGCGTGACCACCGCGACCGGCGGCCTCTTCGCGCGCCGTCGTCGGGACCGGCGGGCACACCGCGCGAAGAGCCGCCACTCATCACCGAGGAGGGGGCGTCGTGACCGCGGAGACCTCTCAGACGCTCGATCGGGGACTGCGCGTCCTCAAACTGCTCGCCGACACCGACCACGGGCTGACCGTGACCGAGCTGTCCAACAAGCTCGGCGTCAATCGCACCGTGGTCTACCGGCTGCTGGCCACCCTTGAGCAGCACTCCCTCGTCCGCCGGGACATCGGCGGACGGGCGCGCGTCGGGCTGGGGGTGCTGCAGCTCGGCCGCCAGGTGCATCCGCTCGTACGGGAGGCGGCGCTGCCCGCGCTGCGCTCCCTCGCCGAGGACGTCGGCGCGACCGCCCACCTCACTCTGGTCGACGGCACCGAGGCCCTCGCCGTCGCGGTCGTCGAGCCGACCTGGACCGACTACCACGTGGCCTACAGGGCCGGATTCCGGCATCCGCTCGACCGGGGCGCCGCCGGGCGCGCGATCCTCGCCGCCCGCGCCGGCCGCCCCGACGACCCCGGGTACGCCCTCACCCACGGCGAACTGGAGGCGGGCGCGAGCGGCGCGGCAGCCCCGCTCATCGGGGTGACGGGGATCGAGGGCAGCGTCGGGGTCGTCATGCTCTGCGACTCGGTACCGGACCGGGTCGGCCCGCGGGTCGTGGACGCGGCCCGAGAGGTCTCGGACGCCCTGAGCTGAGCGTCCGGCGTGGCACACCACGCCGTGGTGGCGGCCTCGATGGGCGCGGTACGCCATGGCCGCCCCGCCCCCGGGTCGGCCCAGGGGGCGGTCATGCGGCCGGGAGCCGTGAGCCCGGCGCCCTTGGCCGGGCGCCGTGCGCCTGCCCGCGTCGGCCGGGCGTCACGAGCTGAGCCGGCCGTCCGCGCCCGCCGTCCGCCAGGGCCCGTGTCCGCCGTCTGCCAGGGCCCGTGTCCGCCGTCTGCCAGGGCCCGTGTCCGCCGTCTGCCAGGGCCCGTGTCCGCCGCCCGTTAGGGCCCGTGTCCGCCGTCTGCCAGGGCCCGTGTCCGCCGCCCGTTAGGGCCCGTGTCCGCCGTCTGCCAGGGCCCGTGTCCGCCGCCCGTTAGGGCCCGTGTCCGCCGTCTGCCAGGGCCCGTGTCCGCCGCCCGTTAGGGCCCGTGTCCGCCGTCTGCCAGGGCCCGTGTCCGCCGCCCGTTAGGGCCCGTGTCCGCCGTCTGCCAGGGCCCGTGTCCGCCGTCTGCCAGGGCCCGTGTCCGCCGCCCGTTAGGGCCCGTGTCCGCCGTCTGCCAGGGCCCGTGTCCGCCGTCTGCCAGGGCCCGTGTCCGCCGCCTGCCAGGGCCCGTGTCCGCCGTCTGCCAGGGCCCGTGTCCGCCGCCCGCCAGGGCCCGCATCCGCCGCCCGCCCAGCCTTCGCGGATCGGGGCGGCGCCCCGTCCGTCCCGGCGGTCAACTAGATTCGCACCATGCCTGCCGTCTCCCCCGCGCCCGCATCCTCGCGCTCTGCTCCGCGCCCGTGCTCGCCCTGCTCGCGGTGGCCGCGTTCGCCCCGCTGCCGTTCACCGTGGCCCAGCCCGGTTCGACCGTGAACGTCCTCGGCGCCGACCGCGGCAAGCAGGTGATCAGCATCTCGGGGAGCGGCACCCGCAAGACCACCGGGCAACTGCGGATGACGACGATCCTGGCCACCGGACCGGACGCCACCGTGCGGCTGAAGGACGTGATCAGCGGCTGGTTCGCCACCGACCGCGCCGTCATGCCGCATGACTCGGTCTACGTCGGCGGCACCACCAAGGAGATCGAGCGGCACAACGCCGAGGAGATGCGGGAGTCCCAGTCCTCGGCCACCAGCGCCGCGCTCGGCTATCTCCACCGCTCCCCGCGCGACGTCAAGGTCACCCTGCGCCTGGCCGACGTCGGCGGGCCGAGCGCCGGGCTGCTCTTCTCCCTCGGCGTGATCGACAAGCTGGACGGGGACGGCCGCGGCGGCGATCTCACCGGCGGCCGGACGATCGCGGGCACCGGCACCATCGACGCCAAGGGCAAGGTCGGGGCCGTGGGCGGGGTCCCGCTGAAGACGCAGGCCGCCAAGCGGGACGGCGCCACGGTCTTCCTGGTGCCGAAGGCCGAATGCGCCGACGCCACCGCCGAACTGCCCAAGGGGCTGCGGCTGATCCCCGTCACCACGCTCAAGGGTGCCGTGACGGCTCTGCGGGCGCTGCGGTCGGGCGGCGCGGTCCCGCACTGCTGAGCGGTGCCGCCCTCCTCTCGTCCACCGCCGTCGCCTTGTCCGCCGCCGTCCTCTCGTCAACCGTCGCCCCCTTGTCCACCGCTGCCCCTCGTCCATCCCGCGCCAGGCCGGGAAGACCAGCGGGCTGAGCGTGGCCAGGAAGTAGACCCCGCCCGTCACCAGGAAGGCGGCGGTCAGCCCCACCCCCTCCACCAGACACCCGGCCGCGAGCCCGCCGAGCGGCATCACCACCCACACCCCCGCGGTGAGCGCGCCCGAGACCCGGCTGCGCAGCTCATCGGGGACGGCCTCGTAGGTCACCGTGGTCAGGATCGGGTTGAGCATCCCGGCCGCGACCCCACTGGCCGCCATCGTCACGGCGAGCGGGGACACACCGGGAACGAACGCGGCGATCAGGAAGCGCGGCAGCCCGCACACCAGGAAGCTCACCGCGAAGACGGTCCGGCGCGAAAAGCGGTCGCCCACCGCCCCGTACAGCAGCGCCCCCACCAGCGCACCGCCGCCGAACAGCGCGGTGAGCAGCCCCAGTTGCACCGAACCGCCCAGATGCCGCTCGGCGTGGACGGGCAGCAGTACGGAGGACAGGCCCTGGTCCAGGCCGTTGGTGACCATGACCATCAGCACGATGGCCAGCAGCAGCCGATGGTGCAGCAGGAAGCGGTACCCCTCGCGCAGCTCCGCGCGGTAGGCGCGGGCGGACACCGGCACGACGGGCTTGCGCGGCGCGGCGGCGGGCAGCCCGCGCAGCCCCGCCATGATCAGCAGTGCGGAGGCCGCGAACGTCGCCGCGTCCAGCAGCAGTACGGCGGGCGGGCCGAGCAGCGCGATCAGCAGCCCCCGACCGCCGCGCCCAGCATCCGGGCCCCGCGCGAGGCCCCGTCGTAGAAGCTGGCGGCGCGGCTGAGGGTGGTGCCCGCCCGTTCGGCCAGCGCGGGGACGAGTACCTGGCGGGCGGTCTCACCCGGTGCGTGGAGCAGTCCGCAGAACGCCATCAGCGCACAGAGCTGCCAGAACCGCAGCAGCCCGGCGAAGTGCAGCACCGGAATCGTGGCGACGGCCACCCCGCACAGCGCGTCGGAGGCGATGGAGACCCGCCTGCGGCCGACCCGGTCGATCACCGGCCCGCCGATCACGGCGGAGACCACCACCGGCAGGGTCGCGCAGAAGGACACGAACCCGGCCTTGGCCGCGCTGCCCGTGGTCTCCAGGACGAACCACGGGACGGCGATCAGTGTGAGCGAATTGCCCGCTATGGAAACGGTGTTGGCGGCGAGGACGAGCATGAGCGGTCTTCGGTCACCGCTGTTTCCCCGACGCTCTCTGTCCCCTGTGTCGTCGGCCATGTCAGTGGTCGAACCGCGCCGTCAGACCGGATTGCGGCAGCCGCGGGGTGGCCAGCCGCAGCCCGACCTCCACCAGCGTCCAGCCGAGCCGGGCGCGCAGCGCCCGGGCGCGGGCGGGGCGGGTGCGGTGGGTCCGGCGGTGGGGCCGGGACGCCTCGTGGGCCTCACGCTGGAGACGCTCGGCGCGTATTCGGTGGAGCCGCAGATGGATCTCGTCGCCGTACATGTCGTTCCCCCCAGGGATCGGTCAGTCCTCTTCGCGCGGGAAGGCGTGCAGATGGACGCGGTACGGGGCGGAGCCCTCGGTGTCCCGGTCCACCTCCTTCTCGCGGTAGCTCTCGATCAGTTCGTGCACCTTGTCGCGCATTTCGTGGGCGAGTTCGGGAGTGAGGCGCATGTAGAAGTCGCTGAGGTCCGAGGCCGCCCGCCATTCCCCCGACCATCCGTGCAGGGTGCCCAGAAAGGTGGACATCTCCTGCGTGTGCTGGGTGGCCACCTCGTGCAGCACGGTGTTCACCGCCCCCCGTACGGCCGGGTCGGGGTGGGCCAGGAACTTGTCGGCGTTCCAGCGCGTACCCCTGTGCGCCGCCTTCCACCACCGCTCGCGCCCCTTGCCCCGCTCCGGGTCGTCCTCGACGAAGCCATAGGTGGCCAGCTGTCGCAGATGGTAGCTGGTGGCTCCGCTGGACTCGCCCAATCGGGCGGCCAGTTGGGACGCGGTGGCCGGTCCGTACTCGCGCAACGCGGTGAGCAGCCGCATGCGCAGCGGATGCGCGAGCCCGCGCAGCGTGCGGGGGTCGAGCACCCGGACGTCGTCGGGCGCAGGCTCTTCGTTCTCTGCCATGCGCGGCAGCGTAAGCATGCAAAGACTCAGTTGCAACACTTTCTTTGCAACGGAGTCTTTGGATCCGTTTCAGGGGCCGTCACGGGCCCTCGCCCTCAGTCCAGTGCCGCCTGCCGCACCAGCGGGATGATCCGCAGCGGAACCGCGTTCTCCATCACGATCGCCGTCGAGGCCCGGACGATCCCCTCGAACCCCACGACCAGGTCGATCACCCGCTGGAGGTCGGCGTTGGAGCGGGCCACCAACCGGCAGAGCATGTCCCCGTGGCCCGTGGTGGTGTGCAGCTCCAGCACCTCCGGAACGGTCGCCAGATGGGCCCGTACGTCCTGCCCCTGCCCCTGCTTGATCTCCAGCGTGGCGAACGCGGTGACCGGATAGCCGAGCGCCGCCGGGTCCACATCGGGGCCGAAGCCCCGGATCACCCCCTGGGCCCGCAGCCGGTCCAGCCGCGCCTGCGCCGTGCCGCGGGCGACACCGAGGCGGCGCGACGCCTCCAGCACGCCTATCCGCGGTTCCTCGGCGAGCAGCTCGATCAGGCGAGCGTCGAGCCCGTCGATCCCCATGCGGTCCCCCCTGGAGGTCTCCGTGGTCTCTGTGGCGTTCTCTGTGACGGTGGTCACCCTGTACAGGATGCTCCATGGAAGCCTGCTCTGGCTATACATCCTGACCAGCGTTTTCGCGAAGTGTTGCGCACCTTGAGCCTTGGGAGGACGCTGCGAAGTATGACTGAGACGACAGAGATGCTGCAGCAGGGGGACGCACGGCACGCCGACCCGTTCCCCGTGAAGGGGATGGACGCGGTCGTCTTCGCGGTCGGCAACGCGAAGCAGGCCGCGCACTACTACGCCACCGCCTTCGGGATGAAGCTCGTCGCCTATTCCGGTCCGGAGAACGGCAGCCGGGAGACGGCCAGTTACGTCCTCGTCTCCGGCAGCGCCCGCTTCGTGTTCACCTCCGTCATCAAGCCGGTGAGCGCCTGGGGCCGCTTCCTGGCCGAGCATGTCGCCGAGCACGGCGACGGGGTGATCGACCTCGCGGTGGAGGTGCCGGACGCGCGCGCCGCGTACGCGTACGCCGTCGAGCACGGCGCCGCCGGGATCGAGGAGCCGCATGAGCTCAAGGATGAGCACGGCACGGTGGTGGTGGCCTCGATCCGCACCTACGGCGACACCCGCCACACGCTCGTCGAGCGCACCGGCTACGACGGCCCGTACCTGCCCGGATACGCGGAGGCCGAGCCGATCGTCGCCCCGCCGGCGCGGCGGAACTTCCAGGCCATCGACCACTGCGTCGGCAATGTGGAGCTCGGCCGGATGGACGAGTGGGTCGGCTTCTACAACGACGTCATGGGCTTCACCAACATGAAGGAGTTCGTGGGCGACGACATCGCCACCGAGTACTCCGCGCTGATGTCGAAGGTCGTGGCGGACGGCACCCGCAAGGTGAAGTTCCCGCTCAACGAGCCCGCGGTCGGCAAGAAGAAGTCGCAGATCGACGAGTATCTGGAGTTCTACGGCGGCCCCGGCGTCCAGCACATCGCGCTCGCCACCAACGACATCGTCGCCACGGTGCGGGCGATGCGCGCGGCCGGGGTGCGGTTCCTGGACACCCCGGACTCGTACTACGAGACCCTGGGGGAGTGGGTCGGCGACACCCGCGTCCCGGTGGAGACCCTCCGCGAGCTGAAGATCCTCGCCGACCGGGACGAGGACGGCTATCTGCTCCAGATCTTCACCAAGCCGGTCCAGGACCGGCCGACCGTCTTCTTCGAGCTGATCGAGCGGCATGGCTCGATGGGCTTCGGCAAGGGCAACTTCAAGGCGCTCTTCGAGGCGATCGAGCGCGAGCAGGAGAAGCGCGGCAACCTCTGACCGCTACGCGGGGCGGGTCCAAGGCCCGCCCCGCGTGACGCGGCCCGCCCGTCCCCCGTACTCGTGTGGACATGCACCCTTGCTCCGTTATGCGCATGCGCCGCTCATGCCAGAAAATCCGAACACGTGAAGGGGAGCACTTTCCCAGCGTCTACACTCTCGGCGATCTGTTCACTCCAACACGGCGTGATCGCATGGGAGTTGTTGAGTATCAATGCACACGGAAAAGTACACTGCGGGTCGTTTGACCAGGCGTAGGTTCACCCTCGGCGGGGGCGTGGCCGCGGCCGGCGCGCTCGGTGCCTTCGCCGCCCGCGCGGGGGCCGCCACCGTGGCGGGGGGCCGGTTCGATCTGTCGGTGCCCTCCACTCAGCTGATCCGCGAGAAGACCCCGCACAACGCCACCGTGCTGCAGTCCTTCGCGTTCGATGACGTCAATGGCCACCTCTACACCGTCCAGCTGATGCAGGGCGGTATCCAGCTCAGCGGGGAGTCGGCCCCCGTCTCGGGTGCCGACCGCGCCGCCCACGGCGATCTGTGCGTCACCAAGCTGTCCGTGGCCGGTGCGGAGCTGGGCTCCATGTACCTCAAGGGATTCGGGCACGGCGTTGCGATGGGCTGCGAGCCGGTGGGCTCCACCGCCTATCTGTGGACCGAGTCGGACGCCAACCCCGACTCCGGCTACGGCCGCGCCATCAGCCGCTTCAAGTTCGCCGATGGCACCGTGCTGGCGTCCGGTTCGTCCTCGCTGGTCAAGCACCGCCCGGTGGCGGGCTCCACCAGCAACCAGCCCGCCGTCGACATGCTCAACCGCCGGCTGCTGCTGCGCTACCGCCTCGACGGCGAGGTCCGCTACCGGCTGATGAGTCTCTCCGGGGTCAGCGCGGGCGACTACACCGCCGTATACGACGACATACCCCAGACCGGCGTCGAGGACGGCGAGGTCTTCCAGGGCTTCACGGTCCTCGGCGACTACGCGTACCAGATGACCGGCACCGCCTACACCGGCGAGGACGGCGCCAACCCGCCCTCCGGCCACGGCAACACCTACGTCTCCTGCATCGATCTGCGCACCGGCGAGCTCGTCCAGCGCGCCCGCACCGAGGCCGCCTACTCGCTGAGCTACCGCGAGCCCGAGGGCATGGCCGTCCAGCTCTCCAGCCCCCGACGGCTGTGCATGGGCTTCGCCTCGGGCGCCGCCGGAGACCGTAAGGTCAGCGTCTACTACAAGGCACAGTAGATCGACAATTTCGCGGTAAGCCGTCCGCTGCCACGATCTTCCCCGCGCGCTTCCCGGGTGCGAGGCTGGACTCATGACGGACCTCATCGAACTGCTGCGGGAGGGCCTCCCCGAGGAGGCCGTGCTGACCGACCCGGATGTGACCGGGGCGTATGCACACGACATGGCGAGCTTCTGCGAGGCGGGCGTGCCCGCCGTCGTCGTCCTCCCGCGCACGGTCGAGCAGGTGCAGCACGTCTGCCGCACCGCCACCGCGCTGCGCGTCCCGGTGGTGCCCCAGGGCGCGCGCACCGGCCTGTCGGGCGCGGCCAACGCGTCCGAGGGCTGCATCGTGCTGTCCCTGGTCAAGATGGACCGGATCCTGGAGATCAACCCGGTCGACCGGATCGCGGTCGTCGAACCGGGCGTGATCAACGCGACCCTGTCCCGCGCGGTCATGGAAAAGGGCCTCTACTATCCGCCGGACCCCTCCAGCTGGGAGCAGTGCACGATCGGCGGCAACATCGGCACCGCGTCCGGCGGGCTGTGCTGTGTGAAGTACGGCGTCACCGCCGAATACGTCCTCGGGCTCGATGTCGTCCTCGCCGACGGGCGGCTGCTGAAAACCGGCCGCCGCACCGCCAAGGGCGTCGCGGGCTACGACCTGACCCGGCTGTTCGTCGGCTCCGAGGGCAGCCTCGGCATCGTCGTCGGCGCGGTCCTCGCCCTCAAGCCCGCCCCGCTCGAACAGCTGGTCCTGGCCGCCGAGTTCCCCTCCATTGCGTCCGCCAGCGATGCCATCTGCCGGATCATGGAGCGCGGCCACGCCCCCTCGCTGCTGGAGCTGATGGACCGGACGAGCGTCCGCGCGGTCAACGCGATGGGGAACATGGGCTTGCCGGAGTCCACCGAGGCCCTGCTGATGGCGGCGTTCGACACCCCGGACCCGGCCCCCGACCTCGCCGCCGTCGCCGAGCTGTGCACGGCGGCCGGTGCGACGGAGGTGGTCCCGGCCGAGAACGCCGCCGAGTCCGACATGCTGCTCCAGGCCCGCCGGATGACGCTTCCGGCGCTGGAGGCGGTCAAGGGCGTCACCATGATCGACGACGTCTGTGTGCCCCGCTCCCGGCTCGCCGAGATGATCGACGGCACGGCCGCCATCGCCGAGAAGCACGCCCTCACGATCGGCGTCGTGGCCCACGCCGGGGACGGCAACACCCATCCGACGGTGTGCTTCGACCCGGCGGACCCCGACGAGTCGCGGCGGGCCCGGGAGTCGTTCGACGAGATCATGGCGCTGGGTCTGGAGCTCGGCGGCACCATTACCGGTGAGCACGGCGTCGGCGTCCTCAAGCGGGAGTGGCTGGCGCGGGAGCTGGGCCCGGTGGGGGTGGAGTTGCAGCAAGGGATCAAGCAGGTCTTCGATCCGCTGGGCCTGCTCAACCCCGGCAAACTGTTCTGAGGCCGCCCGGACCCGGGGGTGGTCCGGACGGCCTCGGCTTCAGAACCCGATCACGCCTCCAGCGAGGCGACCTCGATCAGGCCGTGAGAGAGGCGATGTCGATCACGAAGCGGTAGCGCACATCGCTGCTCACGACGCGGTCGTAGGCCTCGTTGATCTGGTCGGCGTTGATCACCTCGATCTCCGCGCCGAGCCCGTGCTCGGCGCAGAAGTCCAGCATCTCCTGCGTCTCCCGGATGCTGCCGATCTTCGACCCGGCCATCGACCTCCGGCCCAGGATCAGCGAGAACTGGCTGAAGGAGCTGGGGTTCTCCGGCGCGCCCACGTGCACCAGCGTGCCGTCGACCTTCAGCAGCGACAGGTAGCTGTCCAGCGGCAGGTTCGCCGAGGTCGTGTTGACGATCAGGTCGAAGGTGCCGGCCAGCTCGGTGAAGGTGGAGTCGTCGCCGGTGGCGTAGAAGTGGTCGGCGCCCAGCCGCAGCCCGTCGTCCTTCTTACGGAGCGTCTGGCTCAGCACGGTCACCTCGGCGCCCATCGCATGGGCGATCTTCACGCCCATGTGGCCGAGGCCGCCCAGGCCGACGATGGCGACCTTCTTACCGGGACCGGCGTTCCAGTGGGCGAGCGGCGAGTAGAGGGTGATCCCGGCGCACAGCAGCGGGGCGGCGACGTCCAGCGATACCCCCTCGGGGATGCGCAGGGCGTAGTTCTCGTCCACCACGATGTGGGTGCTGTAGCCGCCGTAGGTGGCGGCGCCGTCGTACTCCGTGCCGTTGTACGTCTGCACCTCGCCCTTGAGGCAGAACTGCTCCTCGCCCGCGAGGCAGTTCTCGCACTCGCGGCAGGAGTCGACGAAGCAGCCCACGCCGACCCGGTCGCCCACGGCGTATTTGGTCACACCGGGGCCGACCTCGGCGACCACACCGGCGATCTCATGGCCGGGCACCATCGGGAACTGGGCGGAGCCCCATTCCTCGCGGGCCTGGTGGATGTCGGAGTGGCAGATGCCGGCGTAGGCGATTTCGATCAGCACATCGTGTTCGCGCAGTGCGCGACGCTCGATGGTGGTCTTTTCCAGCGGGGCCTTCGGAGCGGGGGCTGCGTAGGCGGTGACGCTGGTGGTCATAGAACTGTCTCCCTGGAAGAAATGAGGGGAATGCGATGAATGTGGGGTGCGGTAGGCATGGGGGTAGTGAGGCGAATGGGGTGAAGGGTGAAATTGATTGAAAAGGGAGATGGGTGAGATCAGGGGGAAACGTCGGAGGACGGTCCCCCCGAAGGACGCGCATCGGAAGAGGGCGCGGAGGAACGGGCGGAAGGAGGCGCGGTCCAGCTCGCCAGCAGCCGCAGGGCCGCCTCGGAGGGAGAGCCGGGCTCGACCGTGTACATGCACAGCGCCTGGTCGGGATCGCCGGGAACGGCCACGTTCTCGTAGGAGAGCGTCATGTCCCCGACCACCGGATGGTGGTAGCGCTTGACGCCGTGGGTCTTCTCCCGCACGTTGTGGTCCGCCCACCACTTACGGAAGTCCGCGCTCTTGATGGTGAGCTCGCCCACCAGCTCGGTCAGCCGGGGATCCTCGGGATGGCGCCCGGCCTCCAGCCGGAGGGAGGCCACCATCTCCGCCGCGACCGTCTCCCAGTCCGGCCACAGGGAACGGGCCGCCTCGTCGAGGAACATGAAACGGGCCATGTTGCGCTCGTGGTACGGGAGCGCCTCGAAGTCGATGATCAGCGCCCGGGCCAGCTGGTTGGAGGCCAGGACATCGCCCCTGCGCCCGAGGACGAAGGCCGGTGAGATCCCGTCCAGCGTCCGCAGCAGCGCATGCACCCCGGGCCGCACCCGCTGGGGGCGGGGCGGCCGGCGGCGCACCGTGCGCCGGGGGCGCGGCCGGGTCAGCTCGAAGAGGTACGCGCGCTCGGTCTCGTCGAGCTGCAGCGCACGGGCCACGGCGTCCAGCACCGTCTCCGACACATTGAGGTGACGGCCCTGTTCCAGACGCGTGTAGTAGTCCGTGCTCACCCCGGCCAGCTGCGCCAGCTCCTCGCGGCGCAGCCCCGGCACTCGACGGGGGCTGTCGTTGGTCACGCTCACGCCCGCGTCCCCAGGGCTCAGGCGAGCCCTGCGGCTCCGCAGGAACTCACTGAGCTCGGTATTGCGGTCCATGGGTTCCAGTATTGGCAACGGAAAGGCCATCCGAGCGTGTCAGAGTAGGTCTGTTGAACCTAGGCCGGGTGGTGCCAGGCGGGCCGTCGCCGCTCGTAAGGCTTTGTGGCGCTCGCACGGGAGAGTGGTGGCGAGGAGCTGTGGGCGCCGTCGGCGGGCCGGTCTGATAGACCATGACAGCGCGCGTTCCGGGTTGCACAGCGGCTCCTGTACGGCAAACTGCTTACGCCCCCCTCACCGCGAGGCACCGTAAAGGCGCAGCGCAGTACAGCACGGCCGAGCAGATATGGGACATCGGAGATCATGAGCGCCCCTACCTCAGGATCCGCGGACGGCAGCTCCATTCCTGGCTTTTATCCTGATCCGTCCATCCCCGGCTACATCCGTTACTGGAACGGTGCCGCCTGGGTGCCCGGCACCAGCCGCCCCGCCCCGGCCGCGGGCGAGGCCATGCCCGCGCCGCCGCCCGGCGTCACCCATACCCAGGTGATCAGCCCGGCGCCGGACGAGACGGGCCCGATGTTCCTGGACGAGGAGCCGGCGCCGCGGCCCGCCGAGGAGACCGGCAGCGCCCTGCCCGAGCTGCGCCGGAGCGCCGAGATGGACGTCCGGGGCGCGGGCGGACCGCCCGAGGCGGCGGCCGGTGGCATGGGGGCCCAGCCGGTGCCGCCCGGCGGCGTCCCGGCCTCCGTCGACTGGAACGATCCCCAGCGGCTGCACGGCACCCGTCCCGATGCCGGGTCGGCCTGGCAGGCGGACGCGTCCCGGCAGGGCGGATTCGGCGGTGAGCAGGACCGCCGGGTCTCCTGGGGCTCGGAGACGGACGCCCCCGGCGACGCCCGGGCCGGTGCCGGGCAGGCCGATGGCGGGCAGTGGCCCGGGGTGCCCGACCCGCGGCGGGCGGGCCCGGGCGAGGGCGCCGGTCGCGATGAGGGCACGTTGACCATGCGCGGGGGCGGCAGCGAAGGCACGGTGGACCGCTCGACGCAGGCCCTGCCGCCGGTGCGCCGGGCCCCGGAGCTGCCCTCGGCGGACGACGCGGAGACGCCCGCCGCGGCGGGCGACGGGACGATGACGATCCGCGCGGTGGGGCGCGGCGACGGAGCGGCGCCCACGACGGGCCAGGGGCAGAGCCAGGGTCCGGGCCAGGGCCAGGGCCGGAACCCGGCGTCCGGCCGTGACGACGGGACGATGGCGATCCGGGCGATCGGCCGCGGCGGCGCGCGCAAGGGCGCCGAAGCGGCACCCCCGGCCCAGCCCCCGCACCAGCCCCACCAGCCCCAGCAGCCTCCGCAGGCACATCAAGCTCAGCAGCCCCCACAGCCGTACCAGCCCCAGCAGCCCTTCGGTGGTATCCCCGCCCAGGGCGGCGGCCCGGCCTGGCAGCAGCAGGGGCACCCGTTCGCCCAGCAGCCCGGCCCGGCGCAGGGCGCGCCGCAGGCCGCACCGCATGGTGCCCCGCCCGGCGCGCCCGAGGGTGTCATCCCCTGGAAGCCGCCCGTCGACAACCCCTTCCTGCAGGCCGCCCAGGCCCAGGGACGGCCCGCCCCGCTCGGCCGTCGCCTCGCCGCCCGGCTGATCGACACGGTGGTGCTGCTCGGCGTCGCCGGCGCCGTCGCGTTCCCGCTGTGGGGCAAGGCGAGCGACCACATCGACGAGAAGGTCGAGACGGCCAAGCAGAGCGGTGAGACCGTCACGGTCTACTTCCTGGACGGCACGACCGGCGGCTATCTGGGCATCGTCCTCGGTCTGCTGCTCGTCCTCGGCATCGTCCTGGAAACGCTGCCGACCGCCAAGTGGGGCCGCACGCTGGGCAAGAAGCTGAGCGGGGTGCGGGTGCTGGACATCGAGGGGCACGACACCCCGTCGTTCGGCGCCGCGCTGCGCCGCTGGCTGGTCTACTCGGTGCTGGGGGTGCTCGTCATCGGTGTGCTGAACGTGCTGTGGTGCCTGTTCGACCGCCCGTGGCGGCAGTGCTGGCACGACAAGACGGCCCGCACCTTCGTCGCGGCGGCCGACTGAGCACGGCCGCTCCCCGCCGACCACTGAGCCTCAGCCACCCGCCCCGCTGAGGCGGATGGACGATCCCGGTCGCCCGAACGGTGCGCGCCGGATGCGACAGGCCCGGCTCCGGGGTCGACTCGGGCCATGAGCACCGACCAGCCGCCCCCCGGGCCCGATGAGCCCCGGGACCGGGACAGCAGCGATCCGTTCGCCAAATATCCGCGGGCGAACGGCTCCCCGTACGGGGACCACACCGCCGGGGCCGAGCCGTACGCCGGGATGCCCCCGCTCGCGCACCTCGGCCGCCGTCTGATCGCCAGGATCATCGACGCGCTGCTCATCGGCATCCCGGTCGGGCTCGTCCTGAGCGCGATCGCCGGCGGCTACGACCCGGTCGACGGCAGCGCCCGTTCGACCATCGTCACGCTGATCTACGTCCTGGTCTACTTCGTCTACGAGGGGCTGATGCTGACCCGGGACGGTCAGACGGTCGGCAAGAAGGCGATGAAGATCCGGGTCGCCCTGCTGGAGAACGGCCAGCCGCCGGCCGGCCCGGCCGGCTGGGTGCGCGCCGGGGTGTACGCCCTGCCCGAGATCGTGCCCTGCTGCGGCTTCGTCTTCTGGCTGATCAATGTGTTGTGGTGCACCTGGGACCGGCCCTATCGGCAGTGCCTGCACGACAAGGCGGCCAAGACCCTCGTGGTCTCGGCGGTGCCCTGAGCTTCGGCCGTGCCCTGAGCTTCGGCCGTGCCCTGAGCGCCAGTGCCCCTGAGGTGCCACCCTGAGCTTCCGGTCCACCGAGAGCGCTGATGTAATCGGGGCATGGCCCCCGACCCGCTGTCCTCGCCCCCGCACGCGTTCCCCGCCGGGATGCCCCCGCTGGCCACCCCTGGTCAGCGCTTCGCCGCCCGGCTCATCGACATCGTCGTCCTCGGCGTCATCTGGACGGTGGCGCTCATCGCGACCGGCGCGCTCCAGTACACGATGGACCACCCGGGCGAGCAGGACATGGGCAGGGTGACCCTCGCGCTCATCATCACGATGGCCCTCTACTTCGGCTACGAGGGCGTCATGCTGGCCCGCAGCGGACAGACACTCGGCAAGAAGGCGCTGCGCATCCGGGTCGCGATGCTGTCCGACGGAGATGTGCCGGCCGGTCAGGGCTGGGTCCGCGCGGCGGTCTACGTCCTGCCCGGGATGCTGATCCCGCTGCTCGTCGGCACGGTCTTCTGGCTGGTCAACTCGGCATCACTGCTGTGGGACAAGCCGTTCCAGCGCTGTCTGCACGACAAGGCCGCGCGGACCGTGGTGGTGTCAGCCGCGCATTGAGTCGGCGTGCGCCCGGGCGCACGCCCCCGCCGAGTCGGCCGGTCCGGATCCCGCCGCTGGGCCGCTGGTGCGGACGGTGCGGCTGGGGCGGGAGACCCGGGCCACCGGCACGGTGACGGCGACGAGGAGCCCGGATGCGAGCCCGACCACGGTGACCACCGCGATACCGAGTCCCGATCGGGTCTGGGACAGCAGCAGCATGGCGAAGGTCGAAAGAACGACGGTGGCCGAACCATAGGCAAGCTGTGCAGGAGTCGGACGCGGCATGGCGGTATCCGTCCTCAGGGGCGATATGCAGGGGGCATGGGTCAGGCTGATGTGACCGTCAGCTTGACTCTACGGTGGTGAATGCCCGAGGGGGAACGGAAGTAAGCGTGACCTCACCCACGGCGCCGTTGCACAGGGGGCGCACGGAATCATCGGCTTCTCCAACGGGCGCGCACGGCGCGCCCGTTGCTGTCCGTTAACCGGAACACCGGGATCGCAGAACGTACTTGTCTCATCAGTCCAAGTCAAGGTCTGTCTTTTCTCCTGCCACTCCGGTCAAATGTCCGGCACCGGTGTGAAAGGGGAGGACTGAGCGAGTGAACAGCCAATGGAGAACGGCCAGATCGGCCGCCATAGCCACCGTGGTGGCCGCGCTCGGCGCGGCGGCACTCTCGACTGGCATGGCTCAGGCAGACGCGTCGTCTACGCGTGTTGAGCGCCATGATCCGGCGCCCGCGAAGACGGATGTCCAGCACGATCTCGAGGGCCCGTACAGCAAGCAGCAGGAGGCGCAGCGCCAGGAGGCGCTGCGTCAGGTCATTTCCGGTGACGCCAAGGCGACCACGCGCGGGGCGTCGAAGGTGGTGAAGCTCGGCAGGGGCAAGTACGTCGAGCTGGCCCGGGAGAAGACCGACAAGATCTTCACCATCCTGGTCGAGTTCGGCGACAAGGTGGACGACACCACCATGTACGACCCGGACGGCGACGGCCCCGAGCCGCCGGTGAAGAAGTACGGCGGCGACCCGGGCCCGGCGCACAACACCATCGCCGAGCCGGACCGCGCCGACGACAACAGCACGGCCTGGCAGAAGGACTACAACCGCGAGCACTTCCAGGACCTCTACTTCTCCAAGGACAAGAAGAAGCAGTCCCTGAAGAAGTACTACGAGAAGCAGTCCTCGGGCCGTTACTCCGTGGACGGCGAGGTCTCCGACTGGGTCAAGGTCGACTGGAACGAGGCCCGGTACGGCTCCAACTACTGCGGCGACACCAACTGCGCCAACGCCTGGGACCTGATCCGCGACGGCGTCAACCAGTGGGCCAAGGACCAGAAGGCGGCCGGCCGCACCGACGCGCAGATCAAGGCGGACCTGGCCCAGTACGACCAGTGGGACCGCTACGACTACGACGCCGACGGCAACTTCAACGAGCCCGACGGCTACATCGACCACTTCCAGATCGTCCACGCCGGTGAGGACGAGTCCGCGGGCGGCGGGGCCGAGGGCGAGAACGCCATCTGGGCGCACCGCTGGTACGCGTATGGCACCGACGCCGGCAACACCGGCCCGGGCGAGAACAAGTCGGGCGGTACCCAGATCGGCGACACCGGCATCTGGGTGGGCGACTACACGATGCAGCCGGAGAACGGCGGCCTCGGTGTCTTCGCCCATGAGTACGGCCATGACCTGGGCCTGCCGGACGAGTACGACACCACCGGTAAGGGGGAGTCGTCCGTCGCCTACTGGTCGCTGATGTCCGCGGGATCGTGGCTCGGCACCGGTAAGGACGCCATCGGCGATCTGCCCGGCGATATGAACGCCTGGGACAAGCTGCAGCTCGGGTGGCTGAACTACGCCTCGGCCAAGGCCGGGAAGAAGTCGACCCACACGCTCGGGGTCGCCGAGTACAACACCAAGAACAAGCAGGCGCTGGTCGTCGAGTTGCCCGCCAAGCCCGTCACCACCGAGGTGGTCGCCCCCGCCGAGGGCACCAAGCAGTGGTGGAGCGGGATGGGGGACGACCTGAAGAACACCCTCACCCGGTCCGTGGACCTCACCGGTAAGTCCAAGGCGAGCCTGGATCTGCAGGGCTGGTGGGACATCGAGGAGAACTTCGACTACCTCTACACCGAGGTCTCCACCGACGGCGGCGCCAACTGGACGCCGATCGACGGTACGGCGGACGGCAAGGCCATTCCGCGCGACGCCGGTGACAAGCCCGCGCTGACCGGCACCGCCGGAGCGTACAAGAAGCTCTCCTTCCCGCTGGACGCCTACGCGGGCAAGAAGATCGAGCTCCGCTTCCGCTACCAGACCGACGGCGGTGTGGCGCAGAAGGGCTTCGCGGCCGACGCGATCACCCTGACCGCCGACGGCGCCCCGGTCTTCAGCGACGGCGCCGAGGGCGATGACAACGGCTGGACCGCGAACGGCTTCTCGCGCATCGGCGCGTCCTTCAGCAAGGACTACCCGCAGTACTACATCGCCGAGAACCGCCAGTACGTCTCGTACGACACCACCCTGAAGACCGGTCCGTACAACTTCGGCTGGGCCTCCACCCGGCCCGACTGGGTCGAGCACTTCCCGTACCAGAACGGGCTGCTGATCTGGCAGTGGGACACCTCGCAGCCGGACAACAACGTCGGCGTCCACCCGGGCAGCGGTCTGATCCTGCCGATCGACGCGCACGCCACCCCCGAGAAGTGGGCGGACGGCACGCTGATGCGCAACCGGATCCAGGCGTACGACTCGCCCTTCAGCCGGCTCCCGTCGGACGGCTTCACGCTGCACAACGACGGCAAGGCCGCCAAGGTGAAGCCGAAGCCTGGCATCCCGGTCTTCGATGATCACAAGGGGACGTACTGGGACAAGGGCAATCCGACCGGCAGTGTGAAGATTGCTGACACCAACACCCGGATCAAGATCCTCAAGGAGCTCCCGGGCGGCTCGACGATGACCGTCCAGGTCGGACCGTCCGCCTCCTAGATCCACACCGTCTGCGTCTTCGCAGGTCAGAGCGGTAGCGGCCGTCGCCCCTAGCGGGCGGCGGCCGTTCGCGTTTAGATGCCCCTACGACCAACTTGTTGACACGACGTCTCACGGGGACATGACCCGCAATGGCCAACGGAGGATTCACCAAGCTGCCGGGCGGCAGCGTGGTGGTCGCACTGACGCTGCCGAGCCCGCTGGGCGAGGGCGGCGTCCGCGTCCTGGTACACGCCGGGAACCGCCAGCGCGCCCTGACCAGGCTGCGCAATCTCGGGCTTCGCGCCATCTATCTGCGCGGCAATATGGCCCCGCCGACGCCCGACGAGGTGACGGCGGTGCTGCACCATCCCGACGGGCTGGTCTGGCGCACCGCGCCGGACCGGGGAGGGGAGCTGTGGCATCCGATCGCCGCTCTGCTCAGACCGTCGGCCCCGGCCTCGTAGCGCCGGGGCCCCTCGTGGCGCCGGGGCCCCTCATAGCGACGGGGCCCCTCGTGGCGCCGGGGCCGCTCATAGCGCCGGGGCCCGGAGGGGCGGCCGCGCAGGGCCGCCAGGGCGGCTGGGAGGCGCGCAGAGCGCCTCCGGCGCCCTCAGACGACCGGCTTGCCGCTGAGCTCGACCCCGGCCGCCCGCAGCTCGCCCAGGGCGCGCTCGGTCGTGCCCGGGGAGACACCCGCGGTCAGGTCCAGCAGGACATGCGCGGTGAACCCCTCGCGGCGCGCGTCCAGCGCGGTGGCCCGCACACAGTGGTCGGTGGCGATGCCCACCACGTCCACCTCGGTCACCTCCCGCTCGCGCAGCCACTGGGCGAGCGGGGTGCCGTGCTCGTCGATGCCCTCGAAACCGCTGTACGCCGCCTTGTACGCGCCCTTGTCGAAGACCGCCTCGATCGCGCCGGAGGCGACGGCGGGCGCGAAGTTCGGGTGGAACCCGACACCCTCGGTGCCCGCGACGCAGTGCATCGGCCAGGTGTGCTCGTAGTCCGGGTTGTCCGAGAAGTGATCGCCCGGGGCGACGTGGTGATCACGTGTGGCGACGATATGGCGGTAACCGGGCGTCGCCTCCCCGATCAGATCGGTGATCGCGGCCGCGACATCCGCGCCCCCCGTCACCGCGAGGCTTCCGCCCTCGCAGAAGTCGTTCTGGATGTCGACGACGATCAGTGCCCGGTGCATGTCACCGAGGGTAGACACTCCGCGTCGATTGCGGCAGTGGGCATGCCCCGCGTTCCCCCTCATGGCGCGCCTCAGGCCGTCAGGTACTCGGTGGGCAGGACCGGCTCGCCGCGCGAGAGCTGGGTCGCCGAGAGCGGCAGCCCGGCCCGGGCGGCGATATGCCGGTCCCGTGCCGCGTCCAGCGGCTCCCGGGCCACGATCTCGCCGCCGCGCACCAGCTCCACCAGCAGCTGATGGCCCGCCAGCTCCTCGGGGACCGCACCGGTGCCGACCACCTCGGCCTCGGCCACACCGTGCTCGTCCACGCGCCGCGCCGCCCATTTGCGGCCGCCCACCGAGGACTTCGCGCCCATGGACTTCTTGGCCACCGGCAGCAGCGGCGCGTCCGGGGTGTCCGAACCGGCCCGCGCGACCAGCTTGTAGACCATCGAGCAGGTGGGGTGGCCGCTGCCGGTGACCAGCTGGGTGCCGACCCCGTACGCGTCCACGGGGCCGCGGCCAGCGAGGCGATCGCGTATTCGTCGAGATCGCTGGTCACCGTGATCCTGGTGTTCTTGGCGCCCAGCTCGTCGAGCTGCTGGCGCACCCGGTGGGCGAGCAGCAGCAGATCGCCGGAGTCGATCCTTACGGCGCCCAGGTCCTTGCCGGCCACCTCCACGGCGGTGCGCACCGCCTCGGCGACGTCATAGGTGTCCACCAGCAGGGTGGTGCCGCTGCCGTGTGCCTGGACCTGCGCCGTGAAGGCGTCCCGCTCGCTGTCGTGCAGCAGGGTGAAGGCGTGGGCGCTGGTGCCCACGGTGGGGATGTTGTAGCGGAATCCGGCCGCGAGGTCGGAGGTGGTGGCGAAGCCGCCGACGTAGGCGGCGCGGGCGGCGGCGACGGCGGCCAGTTCATGGGTGCGGCGGGCGCCCATCTCGATGAGCGGCCGGCCGCCGGCGGCGGTGGACATCCGGGACGCGGCGGCGGCCACCGCGGAGTCGTGGTTGAAGATGGAGAGGATGACCGTCTCCAGCAGCACCGCCTCGGCGAAGGTGCCCTCCACCCGCATGATCGGCGAGCCGGGGAAGTAGACCTCGCCCTCGGGGTAGCCCCAGATGTCGCCGCGGAAGCGGTAGTCGGCGAGCCAGGCGAGCGTCGGCTCGTCCACGATCCGCTGCTGGGCGAGGAAGTCCAGGACGTCGCTGTCGAAGCGGAAGTTCTCGACGGCGTCCAGCACCCGCCCGGTGCCGGCGACGACACCGTAGCGGCGGCCCTCGGGGAGGCGCCTGGTGAATACCTCGAAGACCGAGCGGCGGTCGGCGGTGCCCGCCCGCAGCGCGGCCTGCAGCATGGTGAGTTCGTACCGGTCGGTGAAGAGTGCGGTCGACGGCACGTCCACCGGCAGTCCCAAGTCCGCAGTGTCCATGGTCGACGATGCTACCTCCCGTACTCGTCAGAGTGACGAGATCTGGGTGCCGGTTTATGCGACGGCCAGTGCCGGGTGGCAGCATGGGACGTGTGAGTGTCACGCCCGTGGAGACCGAACGTCCCGAAACCCGTGAAGCGCCGATGTCGGTGCCCGAGCCCGACGTTCCCTGGGTGACGGTGGTGCACAACGACCCCGTCAATCTCATGAGCTACGTGACCTACGTCTTCCAGAGCTATTTCGGCTATCCCAAGGACAAGGCGCACCGTTTGATGCTCGACGTCCACCACAAAGGCCGCGCGATCGTCTCGAGCGGCAGCCGCGAGGAAATGGAGCGCGACGTGCAGGCGATGCACGGCTACGGCCTGTGGGCGACCCTCCAGCAGGAGCGCTGATGTCGGGACGGTTCGAGCCGCTGCCCGGCGGCGGTGCCTCCCTCGCGCTGGACGAGGTCGAGATCTCCATTCTGCGCAGCCTGGCCATGCAGCTCGCCGAGCTGATCGGCCCGGGCGACCAGCCCGCCGGGGCGGTGACCCCCTGGACGCGCTCTTCGCCGACGGCCCCAGCAAGCCGCCGGCCGATCCGGCGCTGGCCCGGCTGTTCCCGGACGCCTACTGCCCCCCGGGCCAGGAGCTGGGGTCGCGGGAGGAGAAGGAGGCGCGGGAGGCGTCGGCGGAGTTCCGCCGCTTCACCGAGAACGACCTGCGGGCGCGCAAGCGCGACGACGCCCTGACGGTCGTGCGCGACCTGGACTCGCTGGCCTCCGGAGCGTCCGCCGGGGCCCCGGGCGTGCTGGAGCTGGCGCCGGAGAAGGCCCGGCACTGGCTGACCGCCCTGAACGACCTGCGGCTGGCCATCGGGACCCGGCTGGAGGTCACCGACGAGGACGACGGCGGTGACCTGCTGCGGCTGCCCGACTCCGATCCGCGCAAGCCGATGGTGATGGCGTACTTCTGGCTCGGTGGGCTGCAGGAGACCCTGGTCGAGACCCTGATGCCGGAATAGCTCTCTTGGTGCCGGAATAGCTCCCTCCGGCGATAACTGAGTGTTCGTTTAGAGGATGCTCAACTCCGGATAACGATCGCATCACTGCGGTTGTGTACTTTGTTGCACTGAATAACTTTTGTCCGCTTCTTCCTGTGGTGTGCACCACACGCGGCTCAGTCGATCAGTGTTGCGGTCGTGGTAAATCTTCACGATCGCCAGCCAGCCGCCACAGGGAGAAAGGCGCAGCAATATGACCTCAGCGGCTCCTGAAGAGGGCTATGAGCGGGGCCTGGGCAGTCGCCAGGTGCAGATGATCGCAATCGGTGGCGCCATCGGCGTCGGCCTGTTCATGGGCGCCGGAGCGAACATCGCCAAGGCCGGCCCCAGCATCATCCTGATGTACGCCCTCGCGGGCGTGGTCATCTTCTTCATCATGAGAGCGCTCGGTGAGCTGCTCCTCTACCGCCCGGTCTCCGGGTCCTTCGCGGAGTACGCCCGGGAGTTCCTCGGCCCGTTCTTCGGCTTTGTCACGGGGTGGACGTACTGGCTGATGTGGGTGGTGACCGGCATGGCCGAGCTCACGGCCGCCGCCATCTACATCAACTACTGGTACCCCTCGATCCCGCAGTGGGTCAGCGCCCTGGTCTTCCTGGTGGTGCTGTTCGGCGTCAACCTGATCTCGGTGAAGATCTTCGGTGAGGTCGAGTTCTGGTTCTCGATGGTCAAGGTCACCGCGATCATCGGCATGATCGTCATCGGTCTGGGCGTGCTCACCCTCGGCTTCTCCGACGCCGGTGACACCGCGGCCGCCTCCAACCTCTGGTCCCACGGCGGCTTCTTCCCCAACGGCATCGGCGACAGCCTGATGACCCTCCAGGGCGTGATGTTCGCCTACCTCGCCGTCGAGCTGGTCGGCGTCACCGCGGGCGAGTCCGAGGACCCCGAGAAGACCCTGCCCAAGGCGATCAACACGCTGCCCTGGCGCATCATCATCTTCTACGTCGGTGCCCTGGTGGTGCTGCTCGCCGTCGTCAAGTGGACCGAGTTCTCGGCCGGCGAGAGCCCCTTCGTGCATGCCTTCTCCAAGATCGGCATCCCGTTCGCGGCCGGCATCGTCAACTTCGTCGTGCTCACCGCGGCCCTGTCCTCCTGTAACTCCGGGATGTACTCCACCGGCCGGATGCTGCGCGGCCTGGCCGCCAACAACGAGGCCCCGCGGGCCTTCGGGATGCTCAACGCCCGCAAGACCCCGGCCATCGGCATCACCGTCTCGGTGATGCTGATGGGCATCGGCGTGGTCCTCAACTACGTCGTCCCGGAGAAGGCGTTCGAGTACGTCACCTCGGTGGCCACGGCCGCGGGCATCTGGGCCTGGGCGATGATCCTGCTCAGCCATATCAAGTACCGCAAGGCGGTGACCTCCGGCCGGCTGCCGGCCTCGTCCTTCCCGGCCCCGGGCGGCGCGGCCTTCAGCTGGGTGGCGCTGATCTTCCTGATCATCGTGACCGGCCTGATCGCGTACGACAAGGACGCCCGGGTCTGTCTGTACGTGGGTGCCGGCTGGGCCGTCCTCCTGGTGATCGGCTGGTTCCTGCTGAAGTCGCGCGAGGGTGGCCAGCCGGGTGCCCGCGCCGAGGCGGAGCCGGAGTACGCGCGCAAGTAAGCCGTATCGCCCTTCGGGCGCTGTATCTCAGCAGGCGGGCTCCGGACCACTGTCCGGAGCCCGCCCGCCCGTCTCCCGCCACCACCCTCAACCGGGGCGCTGCGCGCCGCCCCCTTTTTCTTTCCTATTGTGTGCTCATGCTGACCATCACCCAGGCGCTTCACGACAAGATCGTCGCGCACGCCCGCGCCGACCACCCCGACGAGGCATGTGGCGTGATCGCGGGCCCGGCCGGAAGCGGCCGCCCCGAGCGGTTCATCCCGATGCTGAATGCTGCCCGCTCGCCCACCTTCTACGAGTTCGACTCGGGTGACCTGCTCAAGCTCTACCGCGAGATGGACGACCGGGACGAGGAGCCGGTCGTCATCTACCACTCGCACACCGCCACCGAGGCCTACCCCTCCCGTACCGATATCTCCTACGCCAATGAGCCCGGTGCCCACTACGTCCTGGTCTCCACGGCCGAATGCGGCAATGACGAGGGACCCGTCCAGTTCCGGTCCTTCCGGATCGTGGACGGCGAGGTCACCGAGGAAGAGGTCGAGATCGTCCCGGGCGGCTGAATGGCCTGCGCGTCTCGTATCGTGGTCGTTACCCATCCGTATTATGGGATGACCTACCCGAGGCCGGACCGGGAATCGATACGATGAGTCCATGGTTTTCGATGACGTGAGCGAGAAGACGCCGGGCATGCTGCTCGTGGCGCGGCTCCACGTCGACCTGTGCCGGCTCGCCAGCGCGATGTGTCCGCGCCGCGCCGTGGCCGCCTGAGCGCGCGCCCGAGACGCCCCGACGCCCTTCGACGACGCCCTCCCGGCCGCTCCGGCCCGGGAGTCCACCCCGCCCTCCGACAGGAGCTTAAGAATGGCCATCGAGGTCCGCATCCCGACCATCCTCCGCACCTACACCGACGGCCAGAAGGCGGTCGAGGGCAGCGGGACCACGCTCGCCGAGCTCTTCACCGACCTCGAGACCCGGCACGCCGGGATCCAGGAGCGCCTGGTCGACGGCGGTGAGCTGCGCCGCTTCGTCAACGTGTATCTGAACGACGAGGACGTCCGCTTCCTCGACGGCATCTCCACCAAGCTCTCGGACGGCGACAACGTGACGATTCTCCCCGCCGTCGCAGGTGGGGCTCTCGGGGCGGAGCCCCGTCCCGCTGAGGTGGCGGCCGGGCGACGCGCGGGCATGGTCTGATGCGGTACGACAGCCCGCTGGCCGCGGTCGGCAATACGCCGCTCGTCCGGCTGCCGCGGCTCTCGCCCTCCTCCGACGTACGGATCTGGGCCAAGCTGGAGGACCGCAACCCGACCGGCTCGATCAAGGACCGCCCCGCGCTCCATATGATCGAACAGGCCGAGAAGGACGGCCGGTTGACCCCCGGCTGCACCATCCTCGAGCCCACCTCCGGCAACACCGGGATCTCGCTCGCGATGGCGGCCAAGCTCAAGGGCTACCGCATCGTCTGCGTGATGCCGGAGAACACCAGCGAGGAGCGGCGCCAGCTGCTCGCCATGTGGGGCGCGGAGATCATCTCCTCGCCCGCCGCCGGCGGCTCCAACACCGCCGTCCGGGTGGCCAAGGGGCTGGCGGAGGAGCACCCGGACTGGGTGATGCTCTACCAGTACGGAAACCCGGACAACGCCGGTGCCCACTACGCCACCACCGGCCCCGAGATCCTCGCCGACCTGCCCTCCCTCACCCACTTCGTCGCGGGTCTCGGCACCACCGGCACCCTGATGGGCGTGGGCCGCTTCCTGCGCGAGAACAAGCCGGACGTCCAGATCGTCGCGGCCGAACCGCGCTACGACGACGTCGTCTACGGACTCCGCAACCTGGACGAGGGGTTCGTCCCCGAGCTGTACGACGAGTCCGTGCTGACCACCCGCTTCACCGTCGGCTCCGAGGACGCGGTGACCCGCACCCGGGAACTCCTCGCCCAGGAAGGCATTTTCGCGGGCGTGTCGACCGGGGCGGCCCTGCACGCCGCGCTCGGTGTCGCCGGTAAGGCGGTCAAGGCCGGGCAGAGCGCCGATGTGGTCTTCGTCGTCGCCGACGGTGGCTGGAAGTACCTCTCCACCGGTGTCTACACGGCGGCCACCACCGAGGAGGCGATCGCAACGCTGCACGGCCAGCTCTGGGCGTAGTCCATCGGGCCGATCGGCCGGCGGGGGCAGGGCCGGGCGCCACCCGGCTCCGTCCTGGTGATTCCGCCCACAACGCGGCCCCGTGGAGGAGCTGCCTGGGCTTTTGCGCCTTACGCTCGTGGGCACCGCATGACCCCCCGCACCCGCCCATGGCCTTCGGCATGGGGACCCCTCAAGGAGGTTCCTGCTTCATGAAGCTCACCGTCGTCGGATGCTCAGGGTCGTTCCCGTCCGCGGAATCGGCCTGCTCGAGCTACCTCGTAGAGGCCGACGGCTTCCGGCTGCTCCTCGACATGGGCAATGGCGCCCTTGGCGAGCTGCAGCGCCACTGCGGTCTCTACGACCTCGACGCCGTACTGCTGTCCCATCTCCACCCCGATCACTTCATCGACATGTGCGGATACTTCGTCGCTCGCTACTACCGGCACGACGGTGGCCGCGCCGAGGCGATCCCCGTCTACGGCCCCGAGGACACCGAGCGGCGGCTGGTCCAGGCGTACGACGACCTGCCCGATGAGAAATCGATGCGTGAGGTCTTCGACTTCCGCACCCTGACGCCCGGCAGCTTCGACATCGGCCCCTTCACCATCCGCGCCGAGCGCGTCTGCCACCCCGTGGAGGCGTTCGGCTTCCGGATCGAGTACGGCGGCCGCTCGCTGGTCTACTCGGGCGACACGGGCCCCTGTGAGGCCCTGGTGGACCTGGCCCGGGGCGGGGACCTCTTCCTGTGCGAGGCGGCCTTCACGCACGGCAAGGAGGACATCCCGGAGCTGCATCTCAACGGCCGCCAGGCGGGTGAACACGCGCTGCGGGCGGGGGTCGGGAGCATGGTGCTCACCCACATCCCGCCGTGGACGGACCCCCAGATCAACCAGCGCGACGCCCAGGCGGTCTTCGGCGGCCCGGTGGAGCTGGCCAAGGCGGGCGCGGTCTACGAGGTGTAACCGGCGGTGAACGCAGAAGCGCCGGGCTGGAGGACCAGCCCGGAGCTTCGCCGTTTCGCACGCTCGGTGGCTACTTCTTGCCGTCCGCCACCGCGGCGTCGTCCAGGGAGTCCTCCGGTTCTCGTCCCGGCGTCGGGATGTTGAACTTCGTGATCACGAAGCGGAAGACCACGTAGTAGACGACGCTGAACGCCAGCCCGATCGGGATCAGCATCCAGGCCTTCTCGCTGTGCGACCACCCCAGCAGATAGTCGAACAGCCCGCCGGAGAAGGTGAAGCCGCTGCGGATGCCGAGTGCCCAGGTCAGTGCCATGGAGAGTCCCGTCAGCACCGCGTGGATGCCGTACAGCAGGGGCGCGATGAACATGAACGAGAACTCGATCGGCTCGGTGACACCGCAGACGAACGCCGTCAGTGAGACCGAGATCATCATGCCCATCACGGCCTTGCGCCGCTCGGGACGGGCGCAGTGCGCGATCGCCAGACCGGCGGCGGGCAGCGCGAACATCATGATCGGGAAGAAGCCGGTCATGAACATTCCGGCCGACGGGTCGTCGTGGAAGTAGCGCGCGATGTCGCCGTGCCAGGTCTGGCCGCCGGAGCTGAAGTCGCCGAACTGGAACCAGGCGAACGAGTTCAGCAGCATGTGCATGCCGACCGGGATCAGCAGTCGGTTGACCACACCGAAGATCCCCGAGCCGACCGCGCCATTGGACGACAGCCACTCGGAGAAGTTGTTGAGGCCGTCGCCTATCGGGCCCCAGAGGTAGCCGAAGAGCACGCCGTAGATCACGCCCGCGAAGGACATCAGGATCGGGATGAAGCGGCGGCCGCTGAAGAAGCCCAGCCAGTCCGGCAGCCGGGTGCGGTGGTACTTCTCCCACAGCACCGCGGCGGTCAGGCCGACCACGATGCCGCCGAGGACGCCCGGGTCCTCCGGCTTGCCGGTCACCTCGCTGACGAAGCCGGTCAGGACGTTCTTGTAGACGAGGAAGCCGACCAGGCCCGCGAACGCCGTGGTGCCGTCCGACTTCTTCGCGAAGCCGATGGCCACGCCGATGCAGAAGAGCAGGGCGAGGTTGTCGAAGAGCGCGCCGCCCGCGTGGGCGAAGATCTCCGCGAGCTTGTTCCAGCCGAGTCCCGTCTTGCCGAAGACGTCGTCCTGGCCGAGCCGGCTCAGGATGCCCGCGGCGGGCAGAGCGGCGACGGGGAGCTGGAGGCTGCGCCCGATCTTCTGCATACCCTTGATCAGACCGGCACCCCGCTTCTGGGCGGGCGCGGCCGGCGCGGTGGCCGTACTCATCGGATTCCTCCTGGTGAGGCGGGCTCTCAGGGGAGGGGCGGCCCGCGCTATGGTCTAAACCACATGTGGTGTAGACCTGTTGTAGCACGTAGGGATCCGCTAAAGGAATCTATCGTTCCAAGTGACGAGTGACTTCCTCACCCGCATAATGGTGTAGACCACTTGCCGCATCGCGGACACCACGCGGACAGCAGGACGACAGGAGCGAACATGGCCACCAAGGCTGACAAGATCGTCGAGGGGCTCGGCGGGATCGACAACATCGTCGAGATCGAGGGCTGCATCACCCGTCTGCGTACCGAGGTCAAGGACGCCGCCCTGGTCGACGAGGCCCTGCTGAAGGCCGCTGGCGCGCATGGCGTGGTGAAGATGGGCACCGCGATCCAGGTGGTCATCGGCGCCGACGCGGACCCCGTCGCCGCCGAGATCGAAGACCTGATGTGACCTTCCGGGACCTGAGGTGACCTTCCCGGCCGGGAGCGCCGTCCCCCGGGGCGGGGCCCTCGCCGGACGCGGACCGGGGGCCTCCGCGATGCCGATAGGCTCATCTCATGTCTCGTATCGACGGCCGCACCCCTGACCAGCTCCGACCCGTGACCATCGAGCGCGGATGGAGCAAGCATGCCGAGGGCTCGGTCCTCGTCTCCTTCGGCGATACGCGGGTCCTGTGCACCGCGAGCGTCACCGAGGGCGTGCCGCGCTGGCGCAAGGGCAGCGGCGAGGGCTGGGTCACCGCGGAGTACGCGATGCTGCCGCGCTCCACCAACACCCGGGGCGACCGCGAGTCCGTCCGCGGCAAGATCGGCGGCCGTACGCATGAGATCTCCCGTCTCATCGGCCGCTCGCTGCGCGCGGTGATCGACTACAAGGCGCTCGGCGAGAACACCATCGTCCTGGACTGCGATGTCCTCCAGGCCGACGGCGGCACCCGCACCGCCGCCATCACCGGCGCCTATGTGGCCCTGGCCGACGCCATCGGCTGGGCCCGGGGCAAGAAGCTCATCAAGGCCACCCGGCAGCCGCTGACCGGCACTGTCTCCGCCGTCAGCGTCGGCATCGTCGGCGGCATCCCGCTGCTCGACCTCTGCTACGAGGAGGACGTGCGCGCCGAGACCGACATGAACGTGGTCTGTACCGGTGACGGACGCTTCGTCGAGGTGCAGGGCACGGCGGAGGGCGAGCCCTTCGCCCGCGAGGAGCTGAACGGGCTGCTGGACCTCGCCGTGGCCGGCTGCGACACCCTGGCGGGAATCCAGCGCGCGGCGCTGGCCCAGGAGATGTGACGGCGGCACGAAGCAACCGTCGCGCGGCGCCCGGCGTTTAGTCAGGTACCAGCACCGTTCCCGGGGAAGGACCCACTCCATGGCGCCGCGCCACCGTCACCGCCGTACCACCGCCGTCACCGCACTCGCCGCCGTCGCGCTCATCGTGCCGGTCACCGTCGGGTGCAGCGCGGTGGAGAAGGCCCTCGACTGCGCCCAGCTCGCGGTCGAGATAACCAACGACGTGGACGACCTCCAGGACGCCCTGAGCGGCGCCGCGGCCAATCCGCAGGACGCCGACAAGATCCTGGACGCCCTCGACAAGGACATCGACAAGGTGGGCGACCGCACCGACAGCGCGGACGTCGGCAAGGCCGTGGACGACCTCCAGAAGGCCCTGGACAACGTCCAGAAGTCCGTGGACAGCGGCAAGCACCCCGATATGACTCCGGTCAGGGACGCGGCGGGCGAGCTGACCGGTGTCTGCTCTCCCTGACCTCCCCTCGATAATCGAGAGCTATGCAGCAACACATTGAGGGACACCGCCCACACCCCCGCCGTCTGGTCCTCGCGACCCGCAACGCCTACAAGATCACCGAACTGCGCTCGATCCTGGGCGAGGCCGGCCTCGACGCCGAACTCGTCGGCGCCGACGCCTATCCGGAGGTCCCGGACGTCAAGGAGACCGGCGTGACCTTCGCGGAGAACGCCCTCCTCAAGGCCCACGCCCTCGCCCAGGCCACCGGCCACCCTGCCATCGCCGACGACTCCGGCCTCTGCGTGGACGTCCTCGGGGGCGCCCCCGGCATCTTCTCGGCCCGCTGGTCGGGCCGGCACGGCGACGACCGCGCCAACCTCGACCTGCTGCTCGCCCAGCTCTTTGACGTCCCCGACGAACACCGCGGCGCCCACTTCGCCTGCGCCGCCGCCCTCGCCCTCCCCGACGGCACCGAGCGCGTCGTCTCCGGCCGGCTCGCCGGCACGCTCCGTCATGAGCCCGTGGGCGGCGGGGGGTTCGGCTACGACCCGATCCTCCAGCCCCACGGCGAGACCCGCACCTGTGCCGAACTGGACCCGGAGGAGAAGAACGCCATCAGCCACCGCGGCAAGGCGTTCCGCGCCATCGCCCCGATCGTCCGCGAACTCCTGGGGTGAGCCCCGTAGGACGCCGCAGGCCCGGCCCGCGATTGGCGGGCCGGGCCTGGGTTCGCGCGACGTGCGGCCGGAGGGACTCGAACCCTCACGGGAGTTACCCCACTGGGACCTAAACCCAGCATGACTGCCAATTCCATCACGGCCGCTCGGCACGGTCATGGTACTGCCTGGTGAACGGGGGCCGGGGCGGCAGCCCCGGGTCCGTCACAGCCCCAGGTCTTTGATGATCTTGGCTACGTGGCCGGTGGCCTTGACGTTGTACAGGGCGCGTTCGACCTTGCCCTGCTCGTCGACGATGACGGTGGAGCGGATTACGCCGATGACCGTCTTGCCGTAGAGCTTCTTCTCGCCGAAGGCGCCGTACGCCTCCAGGGTCTCCTTGGCGGGGTCGGCGAGGAGCGTGACCTTCAGGTCCTCCTGGTCGCGGAACTTGGCCAGCTTCTCGGGCTTGTCGGGCGAGATGCCGATGACGTCGTAGCCGTGGTCGGTCAGGAAGGCGAGGTTGTCGGTGAAGTCGCACGCCTGCTTGGTGCAACCGGGGGTGAGCGCGGCGGGGTAGAAGTAGACGATCACCTTGCGGCCGGCGTGGTCGGCGAGCGAGACCTCCCTGCCGTCCGCGTCGGGGAGGGTGAAGGCGGGGCGGTGTCGCCGGGCTGCAGTCGCTCGCTCATGGTCTGGTGCTCCTCGTGGCATCGGGGGTACGTACCCGACATTAGCCAGCTTCCCGTCCGGGGGTGCCGTGGGGCGGGGAGGAGAGCGAGCTGACAGACTGTCCATCACGAATCATCGAGACTGACGGAGGCAGCGCGGTGTCGGATGCCAGGACCCCTGCGCAGATCGAGGCGGACATCGCCCGCAGGCGGCAGGAGCTCGCCGTGACGCTCGACGAGATCGGGGTGCGGGTGCACCCGAAGACGATCATCGGGGATGCGAAGGCGAAGGCGGCGTCGGCCGTGGACCGGACCGCCGGGCGGGCCTATGTGTCCGCCAACCGCGTGGTGGCGGGCGTGCGCGGCCAGTTGGTGTCGGAGGAGGGCCGGCCTCGCATGGAGCGGATCGTGCCGGTCGCGCTCGCCGTGGCCGGACTGGTCGGGCTGCTCGCGCTCTCGGCGCGGTCCTCCCGGTCCGCCAAGGCGTCCCGCTCCTCGTGGTGCTCCAAGCGGCGGCGCTGAGCGAAGACGGCCGGCACCGGCCCTGAGGCGTCATCGCGCCGTCCGGCCAGGTACGGTCATGGCGTGAGTGCGAACACGACCCATGACAAGCTGCCCATCCGGATGCTGCACGACCGTGTGCTGGTCCGCACCGACATTCCGGAGGGCGAGCGCCGGTCGTCCGGCGGCATCGTCATCCCCGCCACCGCGGCGGTCGGCAGGCGGCTGGCCTGGGCCGAGGTGGTCGCGGTCGGGCAGAGCGTACGGACCGTGGAGCCCGGTGACCGGGTGCTCTACGACCCGGAGGACCGCGCCGAGGTCGAGGTCCGGGGGGTCGCCTACGTCCTGATGCGGGAGCGCGATCTGCACGCGGTGGCCGCCGAGCGGCTGGAGGGCGCGGAGGACTCCACGGGGCTCTACCTGTAGGCGCAGCGGACTTACCCCGCGGGGATACGGGACTTTCCCTGCCGGGATCGGACATGACAGAGGGTGGTGACGGTATCCGTCACCACCCTCCGCTGTTCGTGGTCCGCGGTCTCAGCCGCCCACCGGCCCCCCTGGGCCGCCCGGATCGCCACCCGGATCACCCGGCCCGCCCGGACCGCCTGGGCCCGGCTCGGTCGTCGGCCCGCCGGTGGGGATGTCCGTCGGCGGGGTGGGGATGGTCGGGGGCGTGGTGGGCTGCGTCGGCGGGGTGTCGGTCGGCGCCGTGGGGACCGAGGTGTCCGGCGGGGCGCCGGTCGGGGGAGTGGTGACCACCGGCGGCAGGGAGCCCGGCGGCTGCTGGCCGGTCTGGGAGCCGTCGGGGGCGCTCGCCCCGTCCTCCAGCCGCAGATCGAACTCGGCCGGTGGCTTGCCGTCCAGCGCGCCCGATGTGTACTGCGCCCAGATCTCGGCGGGATAGCCGCCGCCGTTGATCCGTTCCAGGCCCGTCGCCCCGTACAGCGGCTTCTGCACGCCGGTATTGGAGTCCTGGCCCATCACCGCGACCACGGTCGCCAGATCCGGGGTGTAGCCCGCGAACCAGGCGGCCTTGTCCTCCTCCGCGGTGCCCGTCTTGCCCGCCGCCGGACGCTCGGCGGCCTGGGCGGCGGTGCCGGTGCCGCCGTCGACCACGCTCTGCAGTATCGAGGTGGTGGTGTCGGCGGCGCTGCGCGGGATGGCCTGCCGGTTCTCCCGGTCCGGGAGACCGATCCGCGCACCGTCCTTGGTGACCTCCTCGACCAGGCTGTACCTGCCGTGCTCGCCGTGGTTGGCGAGCGTCGCGTACGCCTCGGTCATGTCCAGCACGCTCGCGGTGGCGGGGCCGAGCGCGATGGAGGGGGAGGCGTGCAGATCGGGGGTGTCCTTGGGGACGCCCAGGTCGATGGCGGTCTGCTTGACCTTGGAGGGGCCGACGTCCTGGGCCATCTGCGCGTACACCGAGTTCACGGAGTTGTCGGTGGCCGTGGTGACGTCGATGTCGCCGTAGTCGACGTCGTCCTCGTTGGCGGGGCGTAGCCGGTGGGCCCCTCCGGGCCGACGACCTCGCGCTTGTTGTCGCCGTTGTAGAGGGTGTCCGGGGTGATCGTCTGACCGTCCTGGGTGGTGGACCCGTAGCGCACCGCCGAGGTGAAGACGAATGGCTTGAACGTGGATCCCACCTGGTAGTCACGGCGGGTCGCGTTGTTGACGAACTGCTTGGTGTAGTCGATCCCGCCGTAGAGCGCGACCACCTTCCCGGTCTTCGGGTCGATCGAGGCGCCGCCCGCGCGGACATAGCGGTCGACCTTGCGGTCCTCCGTGCTGAGCTTGCTCATCAGCCGGTCGCGCACGGCCTCCGCGAAGGCGTCCTGCTTCTTCTTGTCGATCGTGGTGGTGATGCGGTAGCCGCCGCGCGCCAGGGTCTGCTCGTCGATGATCCCGTTGCTGGTGAGGTAGTCCTCGACGGCCTCGACGAGATAGCCGCGCTGGCCGGACATGCCGGAGGGGGCCCTGGCCTCGGAGGGCGCGGGGAAGGTCATCTTCTGCCGGTCGGCCCTGGTCAGCCAGCCCTTCTTCACCATGCCGTCCAGGACGTAGTGCCAGCGGGCCGTGGCCCGCCCCTTGTTCTGGGGATGGGCGACGATGTCGTAGGCGCTGGGGGCGTTCAGCAGGGTCGCCAGATACGCGCCCTGGGCGGTGTCGAGCTCGCCGATGTCCTTGCCGTAGTACGCCTGGGCGGCCGCCTGGATTCCGTAGGCGTTGCGACCGAAGTAGCTGGTGTTGAGGTAGCCCTCGAGGATCTTGTCCTTGCTCACCTCCCGGTCCAGCTTGATCGCGATGAAGAACTCCTTGGCCTTGCGGGTGACCGTCTGTTCCTGGTCCAGGTAGTAGTTCTTCACATACTGCTGGGTGATGGTGGAGCCGGACTGCTTGCCCTTGCCGGTGGCGGTGTTCCAGGCGGCGCGGACCATCGCCTCGGGGTTGATGGCCGACTCCGAGTAGAAGTCCCGGTCCTCGGCCGCCAGCACCGCGTGCTGGATCCGCTTGGGCACCTGGCTGAGCTGGACGTTCTCCCGGTTGACCTTGCCCTCGCGGGCCAGCTGGGAGCCGTCGGAGTAGAGGAAGACATTGCTCTGGGCGATGGCGGCTCTATTGGCCGGGGGATGTCGACGAGCAGATAGCCGGTGACGAGCCCGCCCGCGATCAGCAGGACGATCAGGAGGAAGCCGCCGAGGACCATGCGCCAGGTGGGCAGCAGACGGCGCCATCCGGTGCGCTGGGGACGGCCCTTTCTGCCCTTGGCCGGTTTGCCCGCGGGGAGGCCGTCCGCGCGGTGCGGCGTGTCGTGGTTGCCATCGTCGATGCCGGGCCGGGCACCCGTTCCGGCCGCGCCACCGTCGATCAACTGGGGCTCGTCGCTCATGTCTCCTGAGACTCCTCAGCCGCCGTCGAGGGTTGCACGGCGGCAGGATCGTGCACGGTCGGGCGATTCGCGTCGTACGCCCGATAAAACACTGTCGCATCATCCGTTCCGGGCCGAGGACGTGGCGCGCACCCGTGACTGGTCTGTGACCGGCCATATGGATGATTCCGCTCACACCATCCGGTGAATATTGCCTGGCCGTCCCTCCGGCCCTCCCACTAGGCTCCGGATTTTGGCGCCGGCCGGGCGCCGTGGTCGGGGGAGGGAGGGACGGGCGGATGCGGCTGTACGCGGCCGTCGCGGTCAGCGGCTTCAAACGCTACGCGACGTATCGGGTCGCCACCGTGGCCGGGGTCTTCACCAATACCGTTTTCGGCTTCATCCTCGCCTACACCTACACCGCGCTGTGGGACGAGCGGCCGCACCTCGGCGGCTACGACCTCGCCCAGGCGCTGACCTTCGTCTGGCTCGGCCAGGCGCTGCTGGCGGCCGTCGCGCTGATGGGCGGCGGCTTCCAGGAGGAGCTGCAGGACCGCATCCGCTCCGGTGACATCGCGGTGGACCTCTACCGACCCGTCGACCTGCAGTCGTGGTGGCTGGCCACCGAGCTCGGCCGGGCGCTGTTCCAGCTGCTGGGGCGGGGCGTGGTGCCGATGGGGATCGGGGCGCTGGTCTTCGAACTCCGCCTGCCCGCCTCGCCCTTGACCTGGCTGTGGTTCCTGCTGTCGGTGGCGCTCGCGGTGTGCGTCGGCTTCGCGGTGCGCTATCTGGTGTCGCTGGCCTCCTTCTGGCTGCTCGACGGGACGGGGCTGTCCATGCTGAGCGGGCTGCTGTGCCTGTTCTTCTCCGGGATGATCCTGCCGCTCAACGTCTTCCCCGGGCAGCTGGGGGAGATCGCCCGCGCGTTGCCCTGGGCGGCGATGCTCCAGGTGCCCGCGGATGTCTTCCTGGAGGAGCACCGGGGGCGGGGCTGCTGGGGGCGTTCGCCTTCCAGGTGGGGTGGATGGTGGTGCTGCTGGCGGCGGGGCGGGTGCTGCAGTCGGTGGCGACCCGGAAGGTGGTGGTCCAGGGTGGCTGAGTCGGCCGTGTCGTCCGGGCTCCGGGCCTACGTCCTGATCGTCGGGATGTGGGTGCGCTCCACGATGGCGTATCGCACCTCGTTCCTGATCATGACGCTGGGGAACCTCCTCGCGACCGGACTGGACTTCGTCGCGATCGCGCTGATGTTCACCCACATCGGGCAGCTCGGCGGCTTCACCCTTGACGAGGTGGCCTTCCTCTACGGCACCACCAGCGTCGCCTTCGGCCTCGCCGATCTCACGCTGGGCACCATGGGGCGGCTGGGGCAGCGGGTGCGCGACGGCACGATGGACACCCTGCTGGTGCGGCCGGTGCCGATACTCGCCCAGGTCGCCGCCGACCGCTTCGCGCTGCGCCGGCTGGGCCGGATCACCCAGGGGGCGGTGCTGCTCGGCTGGTCGCTGAGCCGGCTGGACATCGACTGGACGGTGGACCGGGCGCTGCTGATGCCGGTGATGCTGCTGAGCGGGGGTGCCATCTTCGGGGCGCTGTTCGTCCTCGGCGGCGCCTTCCAGTTCTGGGCCAAGGACGCCTCCGAGGTGCAGAGCGCCTTCACCTTCGGCGGGACCACGCTGCTGGAGTACCCGCCGACGGTCTTCGGCAAGGAGCTGCTGCGGGGCGTCACCTTCGTCATCCCGCTGGCCTTCGTCAACTGGCTGCCGGCGCTGCACATCCTGGGCCGCCCCGATCCGCTGGGGCTCCCGGCCCGGATCGGCTTCGCGGCGCCGCTGGTCGCCTGCGGCTGCTGTGCGGTGGCGGGGCTGGCCTGGCGGGCGGGGCTGCGGGCGTATCAGAGCACGGGGAGCTGAACGGGGAGTTGAGGGGGAGCATGGCCGTGGACGATCTGATCGAGCTCGACGGTGTCGAGAAGGTGTTCCAGGTGCGGCGCAGAGCCGGGCTGATGCGCCGTGAGCGCCGCGAGGTGCGCGCCGTGGACGGCATCAGCTTCCGGGTGCCGCGCGGCGAGATGGTGGGCTACATCGGACCGAACGGCGCCGGGAAGTCCACCACGATCAAGATGCTGACCGGGATCCTGGTGCCCAGCGGCGGACGGCTGCGGGTCGCCGGAATCGACCCCTCCAGGGAGCGGACGCGGCTCGCGCGCCGGATCGGGGTGGTCTTCGGGCAGCGGACCACCCTGTGGTGGGATCTGCCGCTGCGCGATTCGTACGCGCTGGTGCGGCGGATGTACCGGATCCCCGACGACCGCTACCGGGAGAATCTGGACCGCTGTGTGGAACTGCTCAACCTGAGCGAGCTGTTGGACGTGCCGGTGCGTCAGCTCTCGCTCGGCCAGCGGATGCGCGGCGATATCGCGGCCGCCCTGCTGCACGACCCCGAGGTGCTCTATCTCGACGAGCCGACCATCGGTCTCGATGTGGTCAGCAAGGCGAAGGTGCGGGAGTTCCTGCGCGATGTGAACGCCGAGCAGGGCACCACCGTGCTGCTCACCACCCACGATCTGACCGATATCGAACTGCTGTGCAAGCGGGTGATGGTCATCGACCACGGCCGGCTGGTCTACGACGGCGGGCTCGACGGGCTGCACGCGGTGGGGGAGAGCGAACGCACCCTCGTGGTCGACCTGGAGCAGGAGCTGCCGCCCATCGAGATCCCCGGCTCCCGGACGGTGCGGGTCGAGGGGCCCCGGCAGTGGCTGGCCTTCCCGGCGACCAGCAGCGCCGCGCCGATCGTCGCGGCGGTCGCCGACGGCTATCCGCTGGTGGACCTCTCGGTGCGCGAGCCCGAGATCGAGGACGTGATCGCGAGGATGCTGCACAGCGGGGAGGGCGGGGCGGCGGGGCGCGGAGCGTGAGCGGGGCGCTGGGGGCGGTACGCGGGCGACAGATCGGGGGCGGCACCCGCGTGCGAGATACGGGCCACGGCCGGTGCCCGCCGTTAGTCTGTCCGTATGACGAGCGCTGGTTCTTCCCAGGGGGCGAGCCCCGACCTCCCGGACCCGGCCGGGATGCGGGCCTCCGACGCGGAGCGTGAGCGGATCGCGGAGGTCCTCCGCGACGCCGTCGCCGAAGGCCGCCTGGACATGGAGGAGTTCGACGAGCGGCTGAACGCGGCCTACACGGCGCGCACCCATGGCGAGTTGGAGCCGCTGGTACGGGACCTCCCGGTGCCCGGCAGCGCCGCTCCCGCCCCGCCGACCGCGGCCGATCCCACCGGCTGGAGGGAGCGGATCGGCGGCACCCCGACGTCCCGCATGGGGATCGCGATCATGGGCGGCTTCCAGCGCAAGGGCACCTGGACCGTGCCGCGCCGCTTCACCGCGTTCACCCTCATGGGCGGCGGTGAGATCGACCTGCGCGAGGCCCGCTTCGAGGACCGCGAGGTCGTCATCCGCTGCTTCGCCCTGATGGGCGGCGTTCAGATCACCGTGGAGCCGGGCGTCGACACGCATGTCAGCGGCATCGGCATCATGGGCGGCTTCGACCACAGCGGAGGGGTCGAGGGCGAGCCCGGCGCACCGCGGGTGACCGTCACCGGCCTCGCGCTCTTCGGCGGGGTCGGCGTCGAGCGCAAGCTCCGTAAGGAGGAGCACAAGCGCCTCAAGGAGGAGCGCCGCCGGGTGAAGGCCGAGCGCAGGAACGAGCTGCGCGCCGAGCGCCGGGAACTGCGGGGCGCACGGCGCGATGAGCGCCATGAGGAGCGGGAGGAGCGCCGGCTGTCCTTGGAGAAGGAACGCCGCCGCGACGACTACTAGGGCTTTTACGGGGCCTTTGAAGAGGCTCCGGCTGGCTCCGGCTGAGCTTGCGGCTAGAGCTCGGCCGCCGTGCGGCCCCGCAGGTGGTCCAGGTCCAGCGCCCGCGCCATCGCCCGGTAGCCGTTGTCGCTCGGGTGCAGATGGTCGCCCGAGTCGTACATCGGGCGCAGCCGCAGCGGGCTGATCGGGTCGCGCAGCGCCTTGTCGAAGTCCACGACCTCGTCGAAGACCCTCCCGGCGCGGATCTGCGCGTTGACCCGCTCGCGTACGGCGTCGAGCTGGGGGGTGTAGCCGCGGTGCCCGTAGAAGGGCGTCAGGGTGGCTCCGACGACCCGCAGGCCCCGGGCGTGGGCCTGTTCGGTCAGCCGCTTCAGGCCCCACACGATCCGGTTGGGGTCGGTCTCGTGGGGGATGCGCAGTATGTCGTTGACGCCCAGTTCGACGATGACGGCCTTGATGCCCGTACGGGACAGCACATCGCGGTCGAAGCGGGAGAGCCCGCTGGGGTTGTTGGGCGGGTACTGCGTGCCGTCGCTCAGCACGCGGTTGCCGCTGATGCCCTGGTTGAGCACGCCGAAGCGGGGCGCGCCGGGCTCGCTGCGCAGCCGCTCGGAGAGGAAGTCGGTCCACCGGTGGTTGGCCCCGGCGGTGGAGGTGATGCCGTCGGTGATCGAGTCGCCCAGCACCGCGACCGCGCCCTCGGCCTGCTTGGACCACACGTCCACACCGGTCAGATAGCGCCAGTACGGGCTCTGCTGGGTGTAGGCGGCGCCCGCCGTGTCCTCCGTACGGTCGCCACGCGCCATGTACGACGTCTGCCGGGCGTGCGGATGGTAGGTGACGGAGCCGGACGCCTGCGGGGTGTAGGTGGTGACCAGCAGATCGGCCGAGTCCGGGACGGCGAGTCGCGCCGGGTCGCTGGTGACGGCCTTACCGGGCGGGATCGTCACCCAGGAGCGGTTGTTGAAGGTGAGGCGGCGCATGGTGCCGGTCGCCGCGGTGGGGTTGCTGGGCGCGGCGGCCAACGCCAGCGAGGCATGCGTGATCGTCAGCGGACGGCTGCTGTAGAAGTTGGAGAGCTGGATACGGGCGCTGGTGCCGCCGATAGTGGTGTGCACCACGTTCCGTATCGACATGCCCGACAGGCCGCGCAGCGTCCGCGGCTCGGCGGCCGCGGCCGAGGTGGACCAGGTGCCCACCCAGGACCCGGCCGAGGCCGGGTCGGCCGAGCCGCGGGCCCCCTGCGCACGGGGGTCCGTACCGCCCGTGTCGCCACCGAGCCCGATGAATATCGCGGTGGAGACGAGGATCACCACAGCCGCCAGCGCAGCGAGCACGGCATACCCCGTGCGTCTGGGCATTGGGGGCATGCTCATGAGCGGGTTGTCTCCTCGGGCGGACGGAGCCCGAGGCTCCGGAAGTGGACGGGAACGGCGGGTGGTATCCGGCAGCGCCGATGCGGTCCGGTCGGTCACTCATGATCCCATGGTGGGACCCGGCTCCGCCTGTCGGCCTGCCCCCAATGTGCTGGGTCGCTCCCCCAGACAGACGACGGGAACTCACCGTTCGTTCCACCCATGGGCGACTGAGACCGGAAAGAGACAATGCGTGAGGGGACGGGTCGACCGGGTGGAGCGTATGGAGCGAAGAACGACTGGTGAGACAGCGGCCCCGCCGCCTCGGGGCGCGGCTGTGCCCTTTGTCACGGACAGCCCGCTGGACGTGGAGCGGCGGCGCGGAGTGCGCCGGATGAAGGCGCTCGCCACCGGCATGCTGCTCGGGGTCGCACTGGTGTACGTGCTCGCCACTTGGGCGCGTTCCTCCGGTGTCGACGGCTGGCCCGGCTATGTCGCCGCGGCCGCCGAGGCGGGCATGGTGGGCGCCCTGGCCGACTGGTTCGCGGTCACCGCGCTCTTCCGGCGGCCCATGGGGCTGCCCATCCCCCATACGGCGATCATCCCCACCAAGAAGGACCAGCTCGGGGCCAGCCTTGGGGAGTTCGTCGGGGAGAACTTCCTCTCCGGGGACGTCGTACGGATGCGGCTGCGCGCGGTGGGCATCGGCGGCCGGCTCGGCACCTGGCTCGTCCAGCCCGAGCATGCCGAGCGGGTGACGGCCGAGCTGGCGACCGCGCTGCGCGGCGCGCTCACGGTGCTGCGCGACTCCGATGTGCAGGCGGTGGTGGGCGAGGCGATCACCCGCCGGGCGGACGCCCAGGAGGTCGCGCCGGGCCTGGGCAAGCTGCTGGAGCGCGTTGTCGCGGAGGGCGGCCACCGCCGCGCCGTGGACCTGGTCTGCCTGCGCGCCCACGACTGGCTGGTGGAGCACAACGACTCGGTGATGCAGGCGGTGACCGGCGGCGCCCCCGGCTGGACGCCGCGGTTCGTGGACCGCAAGGTCGGCGACCGCGTCTACAAGGAACTGCTGCGCTTCGTCACCGAGATGCGCGATATGCCCGCCCATCCGGCGCGCGGCGCCCTGGACCGCTTCCTCACCGACTTCGCCGGGGATCTGCAGTCCGACACCGACACCCGGGCGCGGGTGGAGCGGGTGAAGAGCGAGGTGCTGGGGCGCGGCGACGTCCAGGACATCATCGCCACGGCCTGGGCCTCGGTGCGGGCGATGATCGTCACGGCGGCCGAGGACGAGCGCAGCGAGCTGCGGCAGCGGGCGCGGGCGGCGATTCTGTCGCTGGGCAGGCGGATGGTGACGGACCAACGGCTGCGGGACAAGGTCGACGGCTGGCTGGAGGACGCCGCGGTCTATGTGGTGACGACGTATCGGGACGAGATCACCTCGCTGATCACCGAGACGGTGGCGAGCTGGGACGCCGAGCACACCTCCCGGAAGATCGAGGCCCATATCGGCCGGGATCTGCAGTTCATCCGGATCAACGGCACGGTGGTGGGTGCCCTGGCCGGGCTGGTGATCTATACGGTCTCGCGCGCGCTGGGCGGATAGCCGCGCCCTGTCTCTGGCAGGTGCGCGCGGCCTGGCCTATGGTGCGCGCGTGCGACGTCGTGGAGGGCGGGCCGTGCTCGCCCGGGGGCTGTGGACGGCCGGTGAACTCGCCGTCACCCTCGGGGTCGTGGTGCTGCTCCTGGTCGTCCACCAACTGTGGTGGACCAACCGGCAGGCGAGGGCCGGCGCACGGCACGAGGTGGGCGTACTGGAGCGGCAATGGCGCGACGGGGCCGCCGAGTCCGCGACGCCGGCGCCGGGCGCGACGCGCTCCTCCGATTCCCCTCGGGGGGACGGAAGCGACCGTGACCGGGCGACCGGGGGTGGCGGCCGGGGGCCGCGCCGGGACCAGGCGTACGCCGTGCTCCGGATCCCGCGCATCGGCCTTACGGTGCCCATCGCCGAGGGCATCGGCCGGGCGGCGGTGCTCAACAAGGGGTACGTGGGCCACTATCCGCGGACCGCCCAGCCGGGCCAGGCGGGCAATGTCGCCCTCGCGGGCCACCGCAACACCCACGGCGAGCCCTTCCGGCAGCTGGACGAGGTGCGCCCCGGCGACACGGTGCGCATCGACACCGCCGACGCCCGCTACACGTACACGGTCGAGCGCACCCTGCCGCGCACCTCGCCCGCCGACGGCACGGTGATCGCCCGGGTGCCGTACAGCTCCGCCCATCCGCGCTACCGCTACACCGAACCGGGCTACTACCTCACGCTGACGACCTGCACCCCCGAATTCACCTCCCGCTACCGCCTGGTGGTCTGGGCGCGGCTGCGGGCCGCCGCCCCACGGGACGTGGACGTGGGCCGCCAGGGGGCGTCCGGCGGGTCGTGACGCCTGCCGCGCGCTGCCTCCCCCTCCCCGCCCCTTCCCGTAACTGGGGCTTCACCCCGGGCCCCGGGGCCCGGGGCGAAGCCCCAGTTACGCGGTGGAGCCGCACATCGGCACGGCCCCGCGCGCCTTCGGGACGCCGAACCGCAGCCGACTTCAGCCGATCTGCTTAGACTGGCGTAGCCAGGAGGGGAGACCGGCCGGAGAGGGGGACGTGACGGTGTCGCGACGACTCGAAGCGCTGCGCATGCGGCTGGGCGTCTGCCTGTTTCTGCTGACCGGGGTTCTGCTGGCGCAGAGCGGGGCCGTCAGCGCCGTCGCCCTCGCCGCCACCGTGGCGGCCACGGCCGCCGTCGCCACGGCGCTGCTCACCTGCGCGATCCTCGCCTCCCGCGGCCGAATACCCGCCCCCGCCGGGCGGATTCGCACCGCGATACGGGACCGCGAGCGCCGTACGGCGTTTCTGCCCCAGCGGGATCCCGACGCCTCCGGACGTCCGAGGCCGCGAGCGCCGGGCCGTCGGCGGCCGACGGCCGCGTAGGCGCACCACCTTCAGCCTCTCCGGCGTTTGAGGAGCGGGATCCGGGGCGTCAGTCCCGAAAGCCCCCGCCGGGCCCACGGTCCGCACTCCTCGTCCGGCCAGGCCGATCCGTACCGCCGCGCCATGCGGCTCGTCACGCCGATGTCTTCCTCACTCCGGCACGACGAGACCCGCGGAGGGCTCCCATGTCCCTTTTCTCTTCCCTCGGCTCCCTGCTGACCACCATGGCGGGCGGCCTCGACCCGCTCTTCGGCGCGTCCGCGGCGGCGGCCGCCATCGTCCTGTTCACGCTGTGCGTCCGCGCGGTACTGCATCCCCTGGCCCGTGCCGCGGTGCGCGGTGAGAAGGCGCGGGCCGCGCTCGCGCCGAAGCTCACGGAGCTGAGCCGCAAGCACAAGGGCGACCCCGAGCGGCTGCGGCGCGCCATGGCGGAGCTGCAGGCGAAGGAGGGTGCGTCACCGCTGGCGGGCTGTCTCCCGGCGCTCGCCCAGCTTCCCGTCTTCTTCGTCATGTACCACGTGTTCTCCACCGGCAGCGGCGCCGGAGACCTCCTCGACCACACCCTCGCCGGGGCCCCGCTCGGGAACCGGTGGGGCGGGGCCCTCAGCGGTGCGCCGGGCCTGGTCTACCTCGGGCTCTTCGCGCTGATCGCGGCCGTGGCGACCTGGACGTATCTCCGCGCCCGTAGGACGACCGTCCCCGGGGCGCCCGGAGTGGTCCGGGCGCTGCCGCTGCTGTCGTTCGGCACCCTCGTCACCGCCGCCGTGGTCCCGCTGGCGGCGGCGCTGTACCTGGCGACCAGCACCACCTGGACGGCGGTGGAGCGGGCCCTGCTGCACCGCGGATGACGGCACCCGTGGCGGCACCCATGGCGGGGCCCGTGGCGGCACCCATGGCGGCACCCGTGGCGGCACCCATGGCGGGGCCCCAACGGCGGCCACAACGGCGCCCGTCGGAGTCACGAGTGAAACCGCTGTCCCAGTCCGTGAATGAGGTCTTGCGGGCTGGATGCCCCTGAAGGGAGGATCGATCAGCCGGTAGGCGCCTCGCACCGGCCTGTGACCTCGGGAGTCTTGGGATGAAACTGCTGCGAGTCGGACCGGCGGGCGCGGAACGCCCCGCGCTGCTCGATCAGAACGGCACCTTGCGCGACCTGTCCGCCCTGGTCCCGGACATCGACGGCGCCCTCCTCGCCGACGAGGTCGCCCTCGCGCGACTGCGCGCGGCGGCGGCCGCCGAGGGCGACGACGCCCTGCCGGTGATCGAGGACGGCGGAGTGCGCATCGGCCCGCCGCTCGGCAGTATTGGCAAGATCGTGTGCATCGGGCTGAACTACCACGACCACGCCGCCGAGACCGGCGCCAGCGCCCCCGAAGAGCCCATCATCTTCATGAAGGCCCCGGACACGGTCGTCGGCCCCGATGACACGGTCCTCGTCCCGCGCGGCAGCGTGAAGACCGACTGGGAGGTCGAACTCGCCGTCGTCATCGGCCGCACCGCCCGCTACCTCGACTCCGACGAGGCCGCCCTCGCCTCGGTCGCGGGCTATGCGATCGCCCACGACGTCTCCGAGCGCGCCTTCCAGATCGAGCGCGGCGGCCAGTGGGACAAGGGCAAGAACTGCGAGACGTTCAACCCCCTGGGCCCCTGGCTGGTGACCGCCGACGAGATCCCCGACCCGCAGGCCCTGGGCCTGCGCCTCTGGGTCAACGGCGAGGTCAAGCAGGATGGCACCACCGCGGACCAGATCTTCGGCGTGGCGCATGTGGTCCGCTACCTCAGCCAGTTCATGACCCTCTACCCCGGCGATGTCATCAACACCGGCACCCCGGCGGGCGTGGCCATGGGCCGCCCCGAGCCCAAGCCGTACCTCCGCTCCGGCGATGTCGTCGAGCTCGAGATCGACGGGCTGGGCCGCCAGCGCCAGGAATTCAAGGACGCGTAGCCGGATGCCGGGCGGGCGGCCCCGTCGGGGCCGCCCCTCCGTATGGCCGCCTCAGGCCGTCGCCGCCAGATAGCGCTCCAGCGCCTCCACCACCAGCGCGTGGTCCTCGGCCTGCGGCAGCCCCGAGACGGCGACCGCGCCGATGACGCCCGTGCCCGTCACATGGAGGGGGAAGGCGCCGCCGTGCGCGGCGTACCGGTCGGGGTCGAGGCGGGAGGACTCCTCGAAGCCGGCGCCCTTGGCGCGGAAGCGGGCGCCGACGAGGAATGAGCTCGCCCCGTAGCGCTCCACGACCCGGCACTTGCGCTCCAGCCAGGCGTCGTTGTCGGGGGAGGTGCCCGGCAGGGCGCGGTGGAAGAGCCGCTGACCGGCCCGGTGGATGCCGATCGTGACGGCGGCGCCGCGCTCCTGGGCCAGGTCGGCGATGAGGCAGCCCAGACGCCAGGCGTCGTCGTTGTCGAAGCGGGGCAGCCGCAGCCGGCGCTCCTGCTCCTCGATGCGGGATATCAGCTCGGCGTGCTCGCTCATGCGGGGACCTCGATCCGGACGGTACGGCGCTCCGCGGCCGACACCCGGGCCGCCTCCAGCACATGCAGGGCGGCCGCGGCCTCGGCGGCGGTGACCGGCGGCGGGGTGCCGTCTCGGAGGGCGGCGGCGACGGCGGCGTAGTACGCGGGGTAGTCGCCCTGGAGGGTCGGCACGGGGACCCCGCCGCCGGTCAGCGGGGACTCTCCGGCGCCCAGCCGGCCCCATTCGCTCTCCGGCTCGGCGCCCCATTCCGCGGACGGGTCGCCGGGGCGCAGCCCCTCGCGCAGGGCGGCCTCCTGCGGGTCGAGACCGTACTTCACATAGCCCGACCCGCTGCCCAGCACCCGGAAGCGCGGGCCGAGCTGGGCGGTGATCGCGCTCATCCACAGATGGGAGCGGACCCCGCTGGTGTGGGTGAGGGCGATGAAGGTGTCATCGTCGGTCTGCGCCCCGGGACGGCGCACATCCACCTCGGCGTAGACGGACTCGACGGGGCCGAAGAGGGTGAGCGCCTGATCGACGAGGTGGCTGCCCAGGTCGTACAGCAGCCCGCCGACCTCGGCCGGGTCGCCGGACTCCCGCCAGCCGCCCTTGAGCTGCGGCCGCCACCGCTCGAAGCGGGACTCGAAGCGCTGCACGTCGCCGAGCGCGCCCTCGGCGAGCAGTTTGCGGAGGGTGAGGAAGTCGTTGTCCCAGCGGCGGTTCTGGAAGACGCTCAGCAGCAGCCCGCGGGCCTCGGCGAGCGCGGCCAGCTCCTCGGCCTCGGCGGCGGTCGCGGCCAGCGGCTTGTCGACGACGACCGGCAGCCCCGCCTCGAGGGCGGTGCGGGCGAGCGGGACATGGGTGCGGTTCGGGGAGGCGATGACGATCAGGTCCAGCTCATCCGCCCGGCCCCACAGCTCATCGGCGGAGTCCGCGAGACGGACATCGGGGAACTCGGCGCGTGCCTGCCGCTGCCGCTCCGGGCTGGAGGTGACGATGGTGTCCAGCACCAGTCCCTCGGTGGCCGCGATCAAGGGGGCGTGGAAGACGGATCCGGCCAGGCCGTAGCCGATCAGTCCCACGCGGACGGTGCTGCTGTCATCCATGGCATCCATGAGGGTCACTTTGGCAACAGTGTTGCCAAAGTGCAAGCGGTGGCCACAATGGAGGGGTGAACAGCACCATGTCGGGGGCGGCCGGGCCCGGAGCCAATCTGACCGCCCTGCGCAGTCATAACGCCGCGCTCGTCCTGCGTCTGCTGCGCGACGCGGGCGAGGACGGAGTCAGCCGACCGGAGCTGGCCGGCCACACCGGCCTCACCCCCCAGGCCGTCAGCAAGATCACGGCGCGGCTGAGGACGGAGGGGCTGGCGGTGGAGGCCGGTCAGCGCGCCTCGACCGGCGGCAAACCGCCCGCCGTACTCCGCCTGGTCCCGGGCGCCCGCCACGCGATCGGGCTGCAGCTCGACCGCGATGAGCTGACGGCCGTTCTCGTCGACCTCGCGGGCACACCGGTCGCCGCCCGTACGGCGCCCTTCGACTTCGGCGCGGGGGCGGAGGAGGCGCTCACGGCGGCCACCGCCGAGGTCGGGGCGCTCCTCGCAGACGCCTGTACCGGCCTTACGGAGACCGGTACGGAGACGGGTGGCGCGACCGGAGCTGCGGCGGGCGGTGGCCCGGGCGGCGGGCTGCTCGGTGTCGGCGTCGCCGCGCCCGGACCGCTCGACCACGGCTCCGGCGTGCTGCACCGCGTCACCGGCTTCCCCCAGTGGGACGGCTTCCCGCTGCGGGACGCGCTCGCCGAGCGGCTCGGCCTGCCCGTCGTCCTCGACAAGGACACCAACGCCGCGGCGCTCGGGCTGGTGACCGCCGGGACCGCCCCATCGGCCGCGTATCTCCATCTGGGCACCGGCCTCGGCGCCGGTCTGATGCTCGGCGGGGACGTCTACCGGGGGCGCGGACCGACGCGGGCGAGTTCGGGCATCAGGTGATCCAGCTCGACGGGCCGCCCTGCGAATGCGGCAATCGCGGCTGCCTGGAGGCGCTGTGCCTCGCCGCCGTCGCACGCGACGACCATACGGACGCGGCGCGGCTGCTCGGCGTCGGCGCGGCCAACCTCGTACGGCTCCTCGACATCGACCGGGTGCTGCTGGGCGGCCGGGTGGTGCTGGCCGACCCCGAGCCCTACGTTCGCGGTGTGGCCACGATGATCGCCGAGGACTCCGCCCGCGCCAGCCGCCTTACCGTGCCCGTGGATGTGGTGGAGCGGGGCGGGCGGGCCGTCGTCGAGGGCGCCGCCCGGCTCGTCCTCGCACCGCTGTTCGCACTGGGCTGATCGAGGGGGATCCTGACCGCCAGTCGGGGGCAATCCGGGCCTGGTGCGGTGTGTCGGCGTGCGGACGCGGAATGTAGCGCAGTGCTCGGGGAAACCCCGCACAGCAGAGGTCACTCATGCGCTTGCCCACCGCACTGTCCCTACGAGCTGTCCTTCCGGCGGCCGCGCTCGCGTTCGCCCCCGCCCTCTATGGAATCCCGGTGTACGCCGCCGAGGCCGAGTCCGCCGCCTGCGGGGGCCGGAACGCCTCCGACTTCCCGATCGAAGCCCATCTGCGCGATGGGCCGGATCAGTACGCCCGGGGCGGCGGCTGGCGCGGCTGGCACCTCGAACTGCGCAACGCCACGGACACCGGCTGCCGCGCCATCCACCCCATCGCCGTCCTGATCGACGAGGCCCGTGAACTGCGGCCCCGCCATATTGGTTTCGAGTTCCTGGACCCGTCCGCGGAGGGCGGCGCCACCTGGCGGGCCGTCTCCTTCCAGACGACGGACGAGGACGAGAACATCGGGGTCTTCGACAACAGCCATTTCAAGGGTTTCACCGTGCCCGCGCACAAGACCGTCGACGTGCAGGTGCGCACGCGGTTCACCGAGGACGCGCCCGAGGGGCCGGTGACGGCCAACGCCATCGCCGTACAGCGGCGCGCGAACGACGGCGACTGGGTGGGGCAGTCCAACGACTACGCATTCCACATCGGCCCGGCGGCGACGGGGGCGGCTTCGGGCACGGGGGCGGCTTCGGGTACGGGTTCGGGTTCGGGCGCGGGTATGGAGGCCGGGACGGGTACGGAGGCCCTGACGGGTACCGGAACGCGGACGAGGGCGGCTACGGGCGCCGTCAGGGATAGGGAGACGGATACCGGCGTCGGCGCCGGAGCCGCTACCGACGAAGCCACCGAGACCAAGCCCGCCCCGCAGCCGACCACCCGCTCCAAGAGCCCCACGGCCGTTCCGACGCGCACGCCCGAGAAGACCCGGCCCTCCGCCGCGCCGAGCCGGACGCCGAGCGCCGGCGCAAGCCATGGGGAGAGCCATCCGGCCACGGTGCCGCCCCGTGCCGACAGCGACACTGATGCCGACGCGGAGGCGGAGGCCGATGTCGGCGCGGAGGCCGACGTCGACACCGATCCCAGTGCCGAAACGGACACAGGGACCGGAGCGGATGCCGAGACGGATACGGGCACCGATACCGAGTTGGGTGCGGATGTCGACACGGACGTGGACACCGACGCGGACGCGGACACCGACGCGGACGCGGACCTCGGCTCGGGCACCGACGCCGGTACGGATGCCGACACCGAGGCGGGTACCGACACCGAGACGGACGCCGACGCCGACACTGGCCTCGACGAGGGCCTGGGCACCGACACCGACCTGGGCACCGACACCGAGCTAGGTACGGAGACCGACGACCCCAGCGCCGAAACCGACCTGGGCACCGAGACGGACCTGGGCACCGACCCCGGAGCCGAGACCGATCCGGGTGCCGAAACCGACCCCGGAGCGGAGACCGACCCCGGAGCCGAAACCGACCCCGGACAGGAGTCCCAAGCCGACCCCAGCACCGGCACCGGCACCGATGGACGTCAAGAGGAGGACGGCGGCCACGAGCGCGAGCCGGTGCCCGAACTCGCCGCGACGGGTCGTCACACCGCCCTGCTCGCGGGGCTCGGCGTCATCAGCGCCGCGCTCGTGACCTGCGGTACCGTCCTCGTGGTGAGATCCCGGCGCTCGGGGACCTGAAGCCCCGACGTCCCCGACGCCCTCAACTCCGAGCTACTGGCCCCGGGGCCCCTCGCCCCGGCGGCGCAGCTCGTCGTCGATCTTGTCCGAGCCGGACTGGACCTGCTCCGAGTACTTGCCGCCCGTCTTCTTGTCAGCGGCCTCGGCCCCCTTACGACTGCCCTTCCGAGCCTTGTCCGGGTTCTTGCTGATCGCGCCCTTGAGCTTGTCCATCATGCCCATCGCGGCCTCCTTACGGTCCGGCTCGTTCCAGGGAGGGGCGGAATCCGCCCCTCCCTCAGGATCAGACACCTGTGCGGATCTGTCGCGCTGGGACGGGGCGCGAACGGACGGCGAACGCATTGTGCTCCCGGACACGGGGCGGTCTCCCCGGGGCTTTCCCCGGTTAGGCTGAGGTCGTCGCCAGAGGTCGATTCCGAGCGGAGAGCAACCAGTGGCAGAGCGCAAGCCGATCGAGTCATGGCTCACCGACATGGACGGTGTCCTGATGCACGAGGGCATACCGGTGCCGGGTGCCGATGCCTTCGTCAAGCGGCTGCGCGAATCCGGCACGCCCTTCCTGGTGCTCACCAACAACTCCATCTACACCCCGCGCGACCTCCACGCCCGGCTGTCCCGGATCGGGCTGGACGTCCCGGTGGCCAACATCTGGACGTCGGCGCTGGCCAGCGCCCAGTTCCTGGATGAGCAGCGCCCCGGCGGCACCGCGTATGTGATCGGGGAGGCGGGGCTGACCACCGCGCTGCACGACATCGGCTACGTCCTTACGGATGTCGAACCGGACTATGTGGTGCTCGGCGAGACCCGTACGTACAGCTTCGAGGCGCTCACCAAGGCCATCCGACTGATCAACGACGGTGCGCGGTTCATCGCCACCAACCCCGATGAGATCGGCCCCTCCGCGGAGGGTGCGCTGCCCGCCACCGGTTCCGTGGCCGCGCTGATCACCAAGGCGACCGGCCAGAAGCCGTACTTCGTCGGCAAGCCCAATCCGCTGATGATGCGCTCCGGGCTGAACGCGATCGGTGCCCACTCCGAGACCAGCGCGATGATCGGCGACCGGATGGACACCGATGTCCGGGCCGGGCTCGAGGCCGGTATGGAGACCTTCCTGGTGCTCACCGGGGTGACCAAGGCGGCAGAGGTGGACCGGTATCCGTACCGCCCGTCCACGGTCGTCGACTCCATCGCGAATCTCGTGGAACGCATCGCCTGACCCGCCGGTCGCCGGTCACCCCTGCCTGATCCGCCGGGACCCCCTGCCCGGCCCACCGGCGGCCCCTGTGCCCCGGATGGCGCAGTAGGGGCCCGCAGCGGATGCGGGCCCCTGCCGGGCGCGTGAGCCTCTTGGTATCGGGAGGTTGTCACCATGCGCATCGTCGCACTCACTCTCTGTACCGCAGCATGCGCCGCCGTCGCGGCGGTGACGGCCGCTGCTCCGGCCCTCGCCGACCAGCGCCACTCCGCCACCACCACGATCCGGATCGGTCCGCACGCGCTCGCCCCCGGGGCCGAGGTCGAGATCTGGGCCTTCGGCTGCCCTGACCTGGAGGCCACGGCATCGTCACCGGTGTTCGTGGACGACGCGGAGCTGACGCCCGAGGGGAATGCGCTCTTCAGCGAGGCGACGATCCGCTCGACGGCGACCAAGGGGGCGCACCGGGTCACTGTCGACTGCGCGGACGGTCTCGCGCGCGAGGATCGTGAGGCTCGTGAGGACGGTAAGGGCGGCATGAGCGGGGTCTCCCTCGCCGTGGAACGCCCGCCCTCGCCCGTCGCCCCCGTCCGGGCGGGCGGCGGCGGCACCGCGCCCGACGAGACCCGGGCACGCGACGGCATCGGCGGTGCGGAGGCGTACGGCCTGGTGCTCTCGGGCGGTACGGCCCTGGCCGTCGGCGGCCTCGCGGTCCACCGCCGCCGTCATCCCTCCGGTACGGCGGGTTGATCGCCATGGACATGGATACCGAGATGGACGGGAACGTGGACGGGAATCGCTTCTCCGGCCTCGGACGGCTGGCCACCGGGGTGGCCTGGGTGGCGCTGCTGCTCGGCCTGTGGATGTGGGGCCGGGACACCACCGAGGGAACGGGCGGTCCGGCGCCGATGACCGGGGACGTGGCCGCGGTCGGACGACCGCCCGCCCATCCGCTGCCCCCGGCGCACGCACCGCTGGCGTCCGCACGGCCGAAGCGGGTCGTGATCGAGGCGGCCGGCGTCCGCGCCCCCATCGTCGCCAGCGGCCTCGACCGCGACGGAGCGGTGAAGCCCCCGTCCGTCAGCCGCCCCGGCACGGTCGGCTGGTACCGCGCCGGCCCCGAGCCCGGCTCCCCGGGCGCCGCGCTGCTGGTCGGCCACCTGGACACGAAGAGCAAACCGGCGGTCTTCCACGGGCTGAGCGACCTCAAGCGGGGGGAGCGGGTGCGGGTCGCGCGATCGGACGGTACGACGGCGGAGTTCACGGTCGAGGACGTCGAGGTGGTGCCGGAGAACCACTTCGACGCGCGACGGGTGTACGGGTCGCGGTCCCATGACCGTGCGGAGCTGCGGCTGATCACCTGCGGAGGGAAGTTCAACCGTTCGACCCGGACGTATACGGCGAACGTCGTCGTCTCGGCCTACCTGACGGGCACGACGGGCTCCGCCCACAACGTGTCGGCCGGCAGCCGCAGCGCGCACTAGTTCGGTGCGGGTGCGGGCGCCTGCGGCGGGCAGAGCCCCCACCCCGCCCCTCCCCGAAACCAGGGGGCTGCACCCCCTGCACCCCCACCCGGGGCTCCGCCCCCGGCCCCCGCTCGGGGCTGTGTCCCCGGGCCCCGCTTGGGGCTGTGTCCCCGGGCCCCGCTTGGGGCTGCGCTCCCGGGCCCCGCTTGGGGTTGCGCCCCCTGCCCCGGGCTGCGCCCCCTGCCCCGGCTCGGGGGCCCCGCTTGGGGCTCAGCCCTGCATCCCCCCTCGGGGTTGCGCCCCCCCGGACCCCGCTTGGGGCTGCGCCCTGGCCCCACTCGGGACTGCGCCCTGGCCCCACTCGGGACTGCGCCCTGGCCCCACTCGGGGCTCCGCCCCTGCCCCCGCCCGGGACTGCGCCCCCTGCCCCCGCTCGGGGCTCCGCCGTGGACCCCCGCTGGGGCACAGTGCCCCGCACCCCCGCTGGGGCACAGCGTCCCGCACCCCCGCTGGGGCACAGTGCCCCGCACCCCCGCTGGGGCACAGCGCCCCGGACCCCCGCTGGGGCACAGCGTCCCGCAGCCCCGCTCGGGGCCCCATCCCTGCCGCGGAGCGCATCGTGTCATGGCGTACGGGCGAAAAACGGGGTGGGTTGTGGATGAGGCCGCGGTGGTTCGGGGTGGTGTGTAAGGATTGATTCGACCGGTCTTGTCCCGCCGGGGGATCACCGCCTGTTCCCCGGAGCGTGCACCCAAGGGGGAGTGGATGTACGGCAGTTGCACCGGCCGTTCGTGTCACGTTGCCCGTACCCGCATCCGCGCTCTCTCCGCCGCTGGGGCGCTGCTGTCGTTCGTGGCGCTCTCCGGGTGTTTCGGGGCCTCGAAGGGGGACAGCGACCATGCCTCCCTCGCCGGGCAGGCGAAGCAGCGGCCCAAGTCCACGATTCCCTACTGGGTGAATCCGGATGGCAGCGCGGCGCGGCAGGCGGCGGCGTATCGCAAGAAGGGGGCGGACGGCGAGGCCAGGCTGATACAGAAGATCGCGGAGCAGCCCGTCGCGGAGTGGCTCGGGGTGGACGATCCGGAGGGGCAGGCGCGGGGGTTCACCGCGGCCGCGGATCACGTGAACCGGGACGCACTGCTGGTCTTCTACAACATCCCGCACCGCGACTGCGGGCAGTACTCCAAGGGCGGCGCCGCCGACGGCAACGCCTATCGCACCTGGCTGGACAAGGCGGTCCGGGGGATCGGCAACCGCCGGGCGACGGTCATCCTGGAGCCCGACGCGCTGCCGCACGTGGTGGACGGCTGTGCGCCCAAGCGGTACGACTTACTGTCCGGCGCTGTGGACAAGCTCAAGGGGCTGCCGCGCACCAAGGTCTATCTGGACGCCGGAAACCCCCACTGGATCAAGGACCCGCGCCGGATGGTCGAGCCGCTGAAGCGGGCCGGTATCCGTAAGGCCGACGGCTTCGCGCTGAACACCTCCAACTACCAGACGACCCAGGAGAACAGGGCGTACGGCAAGAGGCTGTCCGCGCTGACCGGCGGCAAGCGCTTCGTGATCGACACCAGCCGTAACGGCAATGGGCCGGCCCCCGGTAAGGACGACCCGCAGGCGTGGTGCAACCCGAAGGGCCGGGCGCTGGGCGAGCGGCCGACCACCGACACCGGGGACAAGCTGGTCGACGCCTATCTGTGGATCAAGCGTCCGGGCGAGTCGGACGGCACCTGCAAGGGCGGTCCCACCGCGGGTCGGTGGTGGCCCCGGTACGCGCTCGATCTCGCCCGTAACGCCAACAGTAAGGACAGCTGACGTAACGCCAACCGTAAGGACAGCTGAAGGGCGGCCCGAAGGCTGTTACTTCTTCGGGGGCGCGGGCGCGGGCACCTTTACCCACACCGCCTTCGACGGTGTGCCCTGGTCGTCCACCGCGTTGAGCATGTACCACCCCGGCGGCACCAGTGACGCGTCCTTCGGCAGCGTCACCGTCACCCCGTCCTTCGTTCGCGTGAAGTCGAGCGCGATCGACCGCTGCTCGACATTGGTCACATGGGTGAAGGACCCGGGCCGGATCAGCCGCATCCTGGTGATCGCCGATGCGTGAGCGGTCCGGTACGTGGTCTTCACGCCCGGCTTGACCGTCCTGGGCGCGGTGTCGGTGAGCTTCGGACGGGAGTCGCGGAAGAGATACGGCGGGGTGTAGAGGTCGATCTGCTGCTGGAACTCACCCGGCTTGGTGTTGGCCTTGTCGCCGAAGAGCGAGTCCGAGCCGAAGGTCATGACCCGGCCGTCCGGCAGGAGCAGCGCACCCGAGTGGTAGTTGCGGCCCACCAGCGGATCGGCCACCGGGCGCGCGGTGTTGGTCTTCGGGGTGTAGAGCTCGGCCTTGAGCACATTGGTGTCGCCGCGGCCCCGGTAGTCGCCCGAGCCGTTGGTGGTCAGGACGGTGTCGTCGGGCAGGATCACGCTGCTCGGATAGCGCGCCTTCGCATACAGCTCCGGCCCGTTCTTGAAGCGCGGCTTATCGGCACGCAGGTCGGCGATCCGGGTCTTCGCCGTGGACTTGGCGTCCTCGCCGACCCCGCCCCCGCCCAGCACCATGTACCGCTGGTCCTGTGCGGGCGGCAGCAGCACGGACATCGAGGTCTCCAGCGCGTCCGGGTCGCTGATGCCCGGGACCACGTCGAACCGATTGCTCTTCAGATCCCAGATGCCGGGGGTGCGGCCCCTGTCGTCCGGGCCGTATCCGGCATTTGAGCCGGTGTAGAAGATCCGCCCCTTGCCGGTCAGGAACAGCGAGGGATACGTCGGGAAGAAGCGCTTCTTGGGCAGGTACTTCCACTTCTTGGTCTTGGGGTCGTAGATCTCGTTCTTCCCCGGGACCACCTGGCCGATCTCGTCCAGCCCGGAGACCGCGAGCACCTTGCCGTCCTGGAGGCCGGTCAGGGTCGGGTACCAGCGGGCCTCGTTCATCGGATCGACCGGGATGTACCGCTCGGCCACCGGGTCGAACTCATAGGCCTGCTTGATGCCCTGGAAGTCCTTCTTGTCGAACGACAGCTTCTGCGCGATGCCGTAGAAGTTCTGCCGGTCCTTGCCCTTCAGTCCGGCGATCCGGTAATTGTCCTCGGTGCCGGTCTGGTACTTCCTGCCCTTGCGCAGCGCCTCCACATAGACCCGTGCCGTGCTCGCGCTGACCGTGACCTTCTTGGTCTTGGGGTTCGTTTTCTTCGTCGCGCGCGGAACGAGAAGCGGGTCCTTGGACACGAAGGTCTTGCCGCTCTCCTTCCCGGTGAAGCGGGTCCCGGCGGGGAGGGTTTTGGGCTTGTCGGGGTCCTCGTTGTGGACGAACATCAGTCCGCCCGCCTTCTCGACATCGCCCTTGAGCTTCTCGTAGCGCTGGGTGCCGCCCGCCACCAGCAGCTTTCCGTCCGGGAGCTGGGAGTGCCCGGAGCAGAAGAGGTCCTTGGGGGTCGGAATGTTGGTAAAGGTGTTCTTCTCCGGATCCCACAGGACGCTGCGGAAGGATTTGGCGGCGAAGTTCTTGGCGTTGTTCCCGGAGCCGGCCACCAGCAGCACCTTGCCCGTATGCAGCAGGGCGGCGTGGATCGTATTGATCCGGTATTGCTCGGGGACGTCGACCACGTCCCAGTGGCCGTTCTCCGCCTTGTACTCCGGTTGGTTGATTTTGTACGCGTGGTACTTGTCCGAGCTGAAACGGTAGAGAGCCGGGCCGTTCATCCCGGCCAGCACGGTGATTGCCGCCGCACCGATCCCGAAGCGACGGGTGCGGCGACTCGGTCGGTACTTCACTTCTTATCGTCCCCCAAGAGCGGGCTGCGGGTTCCGTTTCTCCTGGCGGACGGTCCACCGCCAGGCGATGATCGGCGCGGCTGTGACAGCCAGGGCAATTGATGCCCAAACGGCCATCGCTGGATGACTGTGGCCGAAGTAGAAGGAAGAGGCGAGCGACCCGCCGAAGACCGCCAGGGATCTGTTTATCGGATAAACCTGAGCAAGAGGGGGCGTCGAGTCCCGGCTTGAAATCGGCGCAAGCGCTCCGCCGGGAGTGCCCCGAGACGCCGTTGATCGCCTGGCCGCGCCGTCGTGGCTGGTCGCGCAGTTCCCCGCGCCCCTTTGGGGCGCCCCTCGAACCGCAGCCGGCTTCGGTCGATCTGCTTAGTCCTGATGCGCCGACCGCAGTCGGATGCGGATGTTGCCGAAGTGGTCGCGGATCGCGCCCTCGGCCCGTAGGGCGTCCCCCGAGCGCACCGACTCCAGGATCTCCCGGTGCTGTTTGCAGGTGACCCTCGGATCCGTGGGCACGTCCACGAGATCGGTGCGCACCCGGTGGAAGGCGTCCCAGAACGCCTCCAGCACCTCGCTCAGCAGCGTGTTGTCCAGGCTCCCGTAGAGCGCGGCGTGAAACGCCCGGTCCGTCTCGGCCCGTACCGAGCCCTCCGCCGCCTCCGCCTCCATTCGCCGTACGACCGCGTCCAGCTCGGCGAGATCCGCCTCCGGGATCCGCCCGGCCAGCCGCGCGATCAGCCCGGTCTCGACGGCCTCGCGCAGCTCCAGCAGCTCCAGCAGGCTGTCCTCGCCCCGGTAGTGGCCGGCGACGGTACGGAAGATCAGCCCCTCGATCATCGGCGCCATCGACATGGGCCCGACGTACGTCCCGAAGCCGTGCCGGATCTCCACGAGCCCCATCGCCTGCAGCGCCTTGAGCGCCTCGCGCACGGAGTTGCGGCTGACGCCGAGCAGCTCCATCAGCTCGGTCTCGGTGGGCAGTGGAGCGCCCGAGCGGAGCCGCTGGTCGATGATCAGCCGCTTGATGCGTTCCTGGATGTCGTTCGTCATCCCCCGCGAAACACCCCGCGCGTGGGAATGCGAATGCGAATGCGAGTGCGCCGCCACCGCCACCTCCGATCCGAACAGCTTAGCGGCGGCGGCGCGAGCAGGTCAGATGTGCTGCGAGGAAGGCGGCCCAGGCTGCCGCGCCGCCATCCCGCTCCCCGAGGGGCGGTCGGGGTGATCAACCGGCGCATCAGCCGCACCTGACGCGGTCCGCACCACCATGCGCCGGGGGTGGTGCTCTGGCGTGTGTCCCTCTGGTGCGGAAGATTCTGCCGCGCAAGCAATTCGGTGCATTGCCGAATGTGTCGCACTGGAGGGGAACATGTCGCCTATTCGCATCTTTATCGCGTCGCTCGCCGTCGCCGGCGTGCTGGCCGGTACCGGGGCGGGTGCCGCGTCAGCCGCCGCCGTCAGCCGTTTCGACGACGGCAGCTTCGAGACGCCCGCGGTGGGGGCCAACACGTTCGGGACCGTGGTGGCCGGGGGGACCATCGGGCCGTGGAAGGTCACATCCGGAAACGTGGACCACATCGGGGACGGCTTCTGGCAGGCGGCCGAGGGGGGCCAGTCGGTGGACCTCAACGGTACGGACGCCGGCACGGTGGCCCAGACCTTCACGACGGTGCCGGGGAAGCGGTACACCGTCACGTACTCCCTGGCCGGAAACCCGGCGGGCGGTCCCACCGTGAAGACCGGATCGGTCCTGGTCGACGGGCAGAACTTCCGGAACTTCACCTTCGACATCACCGGCAAGTCCTTCGGGAACATGGGCTATGTGACCCAGGAGGTGACCTTCGTGGCGCGGGGGACCTCCACGACGCTGGCGTTCGCCAGCACGAACAACTCCGCCTACGGGCCGGTCATCGACGACGTCATGGTCCGGAGCTGCACGCCCTGCCCCTCCTGCGGCTGATCGCCAAAGGGAGCCCCCGGCGCACCACGCGCCGGGGGCTCCCCGTTCTCTGTGGGCGCGCGCCTGGTCGGCCCGAGCCGACCAGGCGCGCACTGCATGGACGCGCCCCGCGGTCCGCCGCTCAGGCGGCCGTGCGCTGGCGGTGTGCCAGGGACGCCGCCGCCTTACGGCGCCCCGGCGCGAGGACGTCGACGGGAGCGCCCGCGCCGCTGCCCGGTGTCTCGCGCCAGCGGCCCAGCCGGGCCACGACCTCGGCCAGCCGCCGATCGCCGGGTTTCACGGCGAGGTAGAAGAGCGACTCGTCCGGCTTACGGTCGTCCCCGCCCCAGCGGACCACGCCGTCGAGCTCGGCGAGGATGTCGCGGAGCACGACCTCCTGCTGGGGGAAGAAGCCGCCCCTGACGCCCGGCGGGTAGTGGCCGGGGCGGATCCGGACCGCCGTACCGGACGCCAGATTGCCCTCCGGCAGCCCCTTGCGGACCGTGTCGGGGCCGCGCCAGCCCACCACATCGCCCTTGCGCAGCTCGTCGATCTCGTAGTGGAAGCGGCGGATCACATGGACCAGCACGGCCTCCGGTGCGCCGATGCGGACGGTGACGCCCTCCAGCGGGGTGCCGGGCACCGGACGGGACCAGATGGTTCCGCCGCCGTCGGTGACCTTCTCCATCTCCCAGCCGTTGGGGCTCGGTCTGCCCGTCAGCACCCGGGCCTGATTGGCCTGGAAGCGGCGGTATGCCTTCCGGATCTCCTCGCCGGTGGGCGTCTTGGAGTGCGAGGACGCGGCGTACGCGGGTGTCGCCAGCAGGGCCGAACCGGGGAGAGAGGCCAGCGCCGCCGCGCCGGCCAGCGCACCGGAGCGGATGAGCAGTTGCCTACGGGATGGGTCGAACACGCTCATTCATCGTCCCCTCGTGACGGTAGGGCTGGTGGACCGGTCCTGGTCGCGGGCCACTACGGATACCGCGCCCGTGGCGATGGCCAGGATGAAGGCGATGGCCATGGCCGGGTTGACGTATCCGGGGACCGCGGCGTCGTAACTTCCGCCCTCGTCGAGATGGCAGGTGAAGCGAAGCGGAAGGTAGTGCGCTTCATAGCGGTCGACCTGAGCCGCCTTCGCCGCCCCGCCCGCATCGGCGCACTCCTCGCGCATATTGGCGTTCTCCATGAACATCACGTGGAGTGCGCCCCAGATGTACAGGGCGATGGTCGCGCAGACGGAGAGCAGGGCGATTCCCCCGAGCCAGTCGGCCGGGGTCTTCCGGCGGCCGGTGCGCCGGGAGACGCCGGAGCCGAGTATGCCGATCAGGGTGAAGATGACGATGACCCCGATCAGGCAGATGAAGAGCAGCAGGATCGAGTCGTGCCCGCCCGCCGAATCGGCGGCCAGCAGGGAAGGTTCTTCGCTCACCGCATCATCCTGTTGTACTTCTCGAAGATGTAGTAGAGGGGCATGCGTTTCCTGGCATCGGTGAACGCGGGCTCCTCATATCCCTGGTAACGGCGCAGCACCTCGTAGATCTCGGACTCCTTGTAGTCCAGCGAGGGGCGGCGGATCCCGGTTTCCTGTTCCGCGGCGGTGCCACCCGGCTTGCCGTCGGCTCCCCAGATATGCGCGTGGCCGACGGAGGTGAGGGCGAAGTCGTTGTCCGTACGGAGCTTGTCCCACACCGAGAAGATGTCGGAGTCCTTGTCCGGGTCCTTCGGGGTGCCGGTCACCAGGCCGCTTCTGATGGAGTTGTTCCAGCAGAGAACGCCCGCCCGGCCGAACATCTGGCCCACTCCGGTGCTGCTGTCCCGGAACGCGTCCACCTTGGGGAAGTCCTTGGCCCAGTCCGGCACATAGCCGTTGTGGTAGAGCCACACTCCCGCGTCCTTGATCAGGTCCTCATTGCCGTAGTGCCGGAACTCCCAGAACGCCGTCGTCTGGATGAGTGCCTTGCGCATGCCGTAGGCCCGTGCCGTATTGGTCACGGCGACATCCCCGGCGATGATGGTCTCCAGGCACTGGCCGGTGGTGTAGATCTTGCCGTCGTCCTCGGCGAAGCCGATGGACTGCATATAGGACCGGACGTCGGCCAGCAGCCCCGGGTAATACGCCTGGTTGAAGAGGCTGTCCGGCATCGACGCCACCGGCGGGTTGAAGGACCCCTGTCCGGTGTCCAGACCGGAGGCGATGTTGTTGTCGATGTTGATCGAGCCGTCGCCGGAGCCGATGGTCTTGGTCACGATCTGGTCGAAGGCCCAGTTGGGTGGCAGCGGATAGCCGTAGTTCCCGGAGAAGCCGCTGGACATGTCGGAGACGAAGCTCGCCGTGGCATGGCCCGCCTCGGAGACCCGGATGCACACATTGCGCGGTCCGTAGACCCCGATCTTGTAGCGGTTCCCGGCGATGGCCATGCCGTCCACGATGCCCTTGAAGTGCGGCAGGACATTGTCGGTGACTTCGTAGTCGTAGGCGTCGAAGTCCACGGCGAAGTAGATCCGGGTGCCGTCCTTGAAGCCGTGGTCATCGGCCGCGTTCGCCGCCGCGATGGCCGCCGCGTTGCCGGCGGCGTAGTTGAAGCCCGAGGCGTCGCGGCCGAAGGTCTGATAGATCGGGAAGCATCGGAGCCCGTTGTCGGCGAGGGTCTGGAGCTCGCCGATCTGGATGGCCTTCTCGGGGAGATCGGTGGTGCTGGGGTTGGTGAGATAGCGGCCGATGTACTTGTACCCGGCGGCCTTGAGGGTGTTGGCACGGGCCTGAGTGATCTTGGTGACGCCGTCGCATGCCTGGCCCTGGCGATCCTGGTCGCCGTAGGAGACCAGCAGCGACGCCCAGGTGGAGTAGTCGCCCTTGCCGGTGACCGGCAGCTTGGCGAAGCTCTGGAAGCTGTTCACCGCGGAGCCGAGCGCCGTTCCGAACGAGGAGCTGAACGGCACATTGGGCCGCTGGTTCAGGATCATCGCCCCGGAGAACAGCCGCACCCACGTGCTGGTCTCGCCCGAGGAGACGGGGTGCTGCTTGAGCCCGGACTGGGTGCCGGGGCCGAAGTTTCCGTTGGCCACACCGTCGGCCATGCCGAGTTCGTACTGCACGGCCAGCAGCATGGACTTGGCGACGGTCCGCGAGTGGTGTCCGTCGCACGGGATGACGAAGTAGTCCTGGCGCTTCACGTAGTTCGCGTTGAGATACTGCTGCACCGTGCGGATATCGGCGCCGCCGTCACCGGTGACGACATAGGCGTCCATGGTGAGCAGCCCCTTGAAGACCTTGGGGGCGAGGCTGCCCGCCTCGAAGACGCCCGCCACGCCCATGTCGGTCATCAGCTCGGTGATCGAGCCCGCCACCGTGGAGCTGAACACCCCGTCGATTCCGCCGCCGTTGTACCCCTTGCAGTACAGCCCCGACTGCACGATCTTCGTGAACTTGGTCGAGGGCGTCGTACTGGCGTTGACCTTGGGGTACTTCGACTGCAGCGTGCTCAGGGTGGTGGGGCCGAAGCTGTCGGAGAGGCTGGTGATGCCCAGTTCGTACTGGAGCGCCCGGGTGAGCGCGTACATCACGGTCCAGCTGGTCTTCCCGTCGACCTCGAGTGCCGGAATGCCGAGCTTCCCGGCGTACGTCTCGTTGATGAACTGCTGCGCCCGCATGACCATGGCGTCGGCCATGACGTCTCCTTCAGTGCCGAGTGACGGGGGTCAGTTGCACGGGAAGACGTAGTCGGACGAGTAGTTGATGTAGAGACTGCTGGAGGTCTTGCCCATCTTGGCGGTCACCGGGGCGCAGGCGATGCTGGAGACATAGACAGGGCCCGCGTACTCGCTGAAGTTGCCCGAGTCGGTGTCGCAGCCGGTGCCGTCCACCTTGCAGACCTTGAGGTACATGTACTGCGAGGCGCCGTAGTTGTTGTCGAGGATCGCGCAGCCCTTGCCGCTGTTGGTGTAGCTGAACAGCGTGGCCAGGCGCAGGCTCGGGTCGGTGCCGACGGGCAGCGGGATGGCCTTGTTCAGCGTGTAGCCGGTGCCGCACACGGTCGCGGCGGCGGCGGTGGGCGCCGGGTTGGCCTTGGCGAACGCCTTGGTCTCGGCGGAGGCGGACGGGGCCACCTTGACGCTGGGCGCCGCGGGGCGCTCGGCGGCCGACGCCTGGGGCGCGGTGAGGGTGAGCACGGCCGCCGCGGCGGAGGCGAGGGCGGCACCGACGGTGGATCTGAGGATCGTGGACATGGACGTACCCCTCCCGTAAAGGCTGCTGAAAACGGAGATCGCCGGGGCCTCTCCCCAAGGCCCGGACGCGGGAACAAGCGCTTTCCGCGCTGTGTCGCACGGAACATATGCACTGGTCATGGCCTTGGACAAGAGGTCTGGAGGAGCCTGGGGAGCGGAGTCGGACCCTCCGCCGGAGGGTGGTCACGGAGGAGGTACGGGGTGCGTCGCGGTGCGTCCCCAATGAGGTGATAAAGCGACTCATGTGCAACGAGCTCGGTATACAGAGGGTTGAGATGTGTCGCTGGTCACTATCTCGGGACTCGGCGGGCGAGATCCGGACTGCCGTGAGGGGTCGTCATAAAGGAATTCTTCGCTCCGAGTTCACCGTCTCCGTGGTCACGGGGCGGGGTGGGACGGCGCGACCGCCGCATGCTTGCTCGCACTGATGTGGCGCCGTCCGAGGCAATACCGGACGGGAACGGCCAGGAGCCACCAGTACTCCGCCGCGTCGGACGAGATGATCACCGCCACCGGCACCGAGCTTCCGAAGACGAGCGCGACACCCGCCGCGTGCTGGAGTGACTGGGTGAACAGAGCGCGCGGAATGTCGGTGTCGCGCAGGCTGGGGCGCCGGAGGAGGCGGGTCGCCATCGCCGCGATCAGCAGCGCGGCCACGGCGATCGTGCCGGCGTACAGCGAGGTCGCGATCGCGCTGCTGTGGTATTCCGTGACGATCTTCGTCGGAAACGGCAGGGCGGCGACGAGGGCCATCAGCGCCAGATCCAGGTAGAGCAGCGGGCCGTCCACCACCTTGGTCATCCGGAACAGCCGGTGATGCGAGATCCACAGTGCTCCGACCACGACGAAGCTGAGCAGATATCCGGCAGCGGACGGGAGCGCCTCCTCCCTCAGCGCGTGCCCGAGTTCGGCCGTGGGGAGATGCTCCGGGACCGTGATCTCCAGGGCGAGGAGGGTGATGGCGATGGCGAAGACCGCGTCGGAGAACGCTTGTATCCGCTCGATGTCGATTCCGTTCAGAGACTTCACCGTCAACAGCTCCTGATTCATTGCGGGTGCGGGTGCGGGTGCGGCTCGCTGGGACTCTGCATACTGCCAAGCTGACATGTCAAGTCAACTCGGCTGCTCAGTCCAAGGCCCAACTGTGCTGGCCCTGCCCTACGGCGGACTCTGGCTACGTCAGCTTTGACATGTCGAGCGTGACATGTAGTTTGAGGCGCATGAGCTTCTTCGAGGTTTTGGCCGCCGTGGCGGTCGTCGTGGCCCTCATCGCGCGCCAATTGCGGGGAGAGGCACTCACCGGCCGGCGGCTGATGCTGCTCCCCGTGATCCTCACCGTGATCGGCATGGCCGACCTGAGTCGGCACGACCGCCATCCGGCCTCCATCGACGTGGTGTGCCTGGTCGTCGGCGCGCTGCTGGCCGCGGCCATCGGCGCGGCTCAGGGCGCGACCATCCGGCTGGACCGGCGCGCCGGTGTGCTGTGGGCGCGGATGCCGGCGGTCGGCCTGTGGCTGTGGGCCTTGCTGGTGGTCACCCGCGTGGGGATGATGGCCGTCGCCCACGTGGTGGACGCGAAGGTGGCGGCGTCCTCGGCGACCATTCTGCTGATGCTGGGCGTCAACCGGCTCGGACAGGCGCTCGTCCTCGTCCCGCGCGTGATGTCCTCCGGCGTGGCGTTCGCCCCGGAGCGGGACGGCAGGACGTTCCCGGAACAGGTGTCGCAGCGGTTCGCGCCTCCGCCGCTGGACGACGAGGCCCCCGGGCGGCCGGGCGGCGCCGGCCCGGCGACGCCGTACGCCGACGGGCGTCAGGGCGATCCGCTGGACCTCATGCGCGGTCGCGGGCGGCAGCGGCGGGCACGCCGGTTCGGCGACTTCAGGTGACGGCCCGCGGTGGCCGAAATCCCCCTCCGTTCAGCGACTGGCCGCCGGACGAGCGACGGGGGCGTCGGCCGGGACCTGTGGCGGAGGCTATGCCGAATCGGACCCCTGGCGCTTGTTCACGTGTTCGATGGCCCATAGCGCCCAGTCGTGAGTCGCCTGGTACTGGCGCAGACCGTACTCGGCGGCGAGCTGCCCGAGGGTGTCGCGGCCCTGCCGTGGTTCGGCGTCTTGTTCCTCGCGGAGCCTGCGGAGTTCGGAGATGCGCCCCTCGGCGTGCTCGACAAGGCCGCGCAGCGCGGTGACGGTCTCGTCCGGCTCCAGCGCTTCGAGCAGGAACAACCGCAGGACCTGCTCATTGCGCACCACGCCCTGCCCCCATGGCGCGAGCAGCCACTCCCTCAGCTCCTCGCGGCCCTTGTCGGTGACCGCGTAGGTCCGGCTACGGCGAGCGCCCTCATGCGTCACCTCGACGAGCCCTTGCTCCGCCATCCGGATCAGCTCGGGGTACACGCTGGTGTGGCCGGCCTGCCAGGCGTACCGCCCGAGGTCGCGCTCGAACTCCTTGCTCAGTTCGTAGCCGCTCGCGGGCTCGATGGCGAGGAGGCCCAGCAGTGCGTGCGACAGAGACATATGGGCAGCTTACATGTCATCTTCGGCAGGTCTTGGGTCATGAGCAGCACTGTCGGGGCTGATTGACACGTCAAAAGGAGACTGTTCGACGGTCGCGGCCGCCACGAACAATGGGCGCCCTCGGAAGCCGAGGACGCCCAGGTCAGCGATATGGGTACTGGTGCGCCGCCAGGGACTCGAACCCCGGACCCGCTGATTAAGAGTCAGCTGCTCTAACCAACTGAGCTAGCGGCGCCTGCTGACGTGGAAATTCTACCCGACCTTGGGCGGTGGTCAGGCCCGGCCCCGGGCCGTGCTCAGGGCGCCGCGAGCCGCGCCGCGGCCTTGCGCCATTGGTATGGACATGACTATTGGCCCTGGATACTCTCAACTTGGTCTAGACCGCCGTGCACGGCTCATCGAAGCACTCCCCACGTCTTCAGGAGCGAAGCATGCGCAAGAAGATCAGCGCCGCCGTCATCGGCATCGGTCTCGCGGCGATTTCCGTCCTCGCGACCGGCGGCAGCGCCTCCAGCCACGGCTACACCGACTCACCCATCAGCCGCCAGAAGCTGTGCGCCAACGGCACGGTGACGGGCTGCGGTGACATCCAGTACGAGCCCCAGAGCGTCGAGGGCCCGAAGGGCTTCCCGTCCGGCGGTCCCGCGGACGGCTCGATCTGTGCGGGTGGCAACAGCCGGTTCTCCCAGCTCGACGACCCGCGGGGTGGCAACTGGCCCGCGACCAGGATGACCGCCGGCCAGAGCTACACCTTCAACTGGCGGTTCACGGCCTCCCACTCGACCACGGACTTCAAGTACTACATCACCAAGAACGGCTGGAACCCCAGCCAGAAGCTCACCCGTGCGAGCCTGGAGTCCCAGCCCTTCCTGACCGTTCCGTACAACGGCCAGCGTCCGCCGTCCACGCTCTCCCACTCGGGCACCATCCCGAGCGGTAAGAGCGGCAGACATGTGATTCTCGCCGTGTGGACCATCGCGGACACCTCGAACGCCTTCTACGCCTGCTCGGACGTCCAGTTCTGATCGTTGTCCGGTCGATCCGGTAGTGCGGGTCGGTGCGGTGCCGTCCCGGGACGGCACCGCACCGACGTGACGATCAGGCGTCGAACGCGCCCGCCTTCGCGCTGCGGACGAAGGCGGCCAGGACCGGTGGCGCGGTGGTCAGGACCGTGCCGGGGGCGTCGCTCTCCCGCAGTTGGACGCGGCCGCCGGCGACGGCGACCTCGACGCACTGGCCCTCGCCCGCGGAGTACGAGGACTTGCGCCAGTGGGGGCGGTGGTGCGTGGTCGTTTCAGAGGTGTTCATATGTGGGGCCCTCTTTCTCATACCAGACCAGCGATGAGGGCCTTCGTCTCATCCGTGGACAGCGCGCAGTCCACGATGTGGCCGAAGGCGTCGGCGAAGACATTGACGTCGTCGACTCCTTCGACGTACGAGGGGCCGCGCAGGTTCTCCTGGGTGACCACATCCGGCATCGGACCCGGGAAGGCCACAAGTGTGAACGCGCCCGCGTCCCCCGGATTGGGCGCCGCGTCGATCGGCATCACCTGCAGCGTGACGGTGGGCCACTCCGCCACCTCCAGCAGCCGCCGCAGCTGAGCGGCCATGATGCCGGGCTGCCCGGTGAACCGGCGGCGCAGCGCCGCCTCATGGATGACGGCCCACAGCCGCAGCGGGTGGCAGGAGCGGGTGAGGACGGCCTGGCGGGCCAGGCGCACCTCGGCGAGGGCGTCGACCTCGGCGGCGGTGCGGGCCACGGCGTTCGCCGCGATGGTCTCGCGAGCGTAGTCGGCCGTCTGCAGCAGACCGGGGACCACCAGCGGGGCGTAGTCGCGGACGCTCTCCGCGTCGCTCTCCAGCGAGATGTAGTCGGCGTAGGCGGGGGCGACGACGCCACGGTAGGTCTGCCACCAGCCGCGTTTGCCCGCGTCCTTGGCCAGTCCCTCCAAGGCGATACGGGTGGTGGGGTCGGTGACGGCATAGGCCCTCAGCAGCGTTTCGACCTCGGCGGCGCGGATCGTGGCGTTGGCGTTCTCGATCCGGGAGAGTTTCGGCGCGGTCCAGCGGCGGGCGTCGGCCGATCCGTTCGCGGCCGCATTGAGCGCCGCGGCCGCCGCGTCCAGTGTCATCCCCGCTTCGGTGCGCAGCTGTCGCAGCGTGGAGCCCAGGCGCCTGCGCCGAACGGTGGGCACTGGCTGGTAGGACATGTCGCCAGTCTGTCGTATTGCCAACTACGCCTACCAGCCGGGCATATGCCAGTCTTGTGCGACTGGGTCGAAACATTGCGAGTGGGACGTTCCATAGGCCAGGATCGCTAGGGGACACGGCAGCGCGCCGTGGTGTGGAGGGGCCCCGGATCATATGGCTGAGAACATCTCGCAGCGATACGAACTGCGCCTTCGCGCTCATCCGCGGATGCTTGCCGACATTCGCCGTGCCGTCGGTGCGCGCCTGCGGCTGTGGGGGCGCGAGGAGCTGATCAGCGCGGCGGGGATGTGCGTCACCGAGCTGCTGTCCAACGTCCACAAGCACGCGGCCTCTCCCGAATGCGTCCTCACCCTGGAGAACCTTCCGCACGGGATCCGCGCCGCGGTCAGCGACTCGGAGTCGGCGCTGCCGGTGGTCAAGGAGCCGGACTTCCTCTCCGAGAGCGGCCGGGGGATGTTTCTGCTCAGCAAGACCGCCCATGAATGGGGCACGGACCTCACCCCGACGGGCAAGACCGTCTGGTTCACCCTGCGCGCGGAATCGGTGGAACCGTGACCTGCGGCGCCGGTAGCGTGGAGCCGCGCACGAGGGCAGGGGGTGGGCCATGGACCCGGTGACGGCGGGAGCGCTGGTCACGGCGGTGAACGCGGCGGTGTCGGGCGCCGGCGGCGAGGCCGGGCGGCGGGCCCTGGAGTCCTTCGGCACGCTGGTCCGCCGGGTGCTGCGGCGGGGCGAGGGCGAGGGCGAGCCGGCCGGTGAGCCGGAGCCGGTGGCGGTTCCGTACGACGACGGCGAGCGGCTGCGCCAGTTGGCCGATCTGCTGGTCGAACGGGCCCGGCAGGACCCGGAGTTCGGCCGTGACCTGGCCTCCTGGATGCGGGAGCACGGCAAACCGGCCGGGGAGGCGGGCGCCGTGCACAACACCATCGCGGGCAACGCCCGCATCACGGGCCCGGTCATCCAGGGACGGGACTTCCACGGGCCGATCAGCTTCGGCTGATCCCGGCGGCCGCCCCGGGACGAGGGAGGGAACGTCCGGTGCCGGGCTGGCAGCAACCGGACACCGTTCCCCACTCCGCGTCGCCGAACGGGGCCGAATCGCTGCGGTCCGTAGTCCCGCCGCGTGCGGAACCCGGACTCGCCGGTAACTTGTGGACATGCGCCCCCGGCGTATCGGCGGCGCGACCGTAAGATACGAGCCGCCGCACCCGGTTTGGTCAACTCTTTACCTCACGCCCCGCGTTGACGTGGTCGCTGTGCGCGAATTAGTGTCGTCATGGATTTCGCACAATGCTGCCTAGGCAATTCGGGGCAGTGAAATTGACGAGAATCAGGCCGGTATTCGCATAACCAGGTCACTGTCGCCCGGCAGGGGAAGTCATGGTTGGTCTTGTGAGGGTGTCCGAGCCTTCGCCGCTGAGCACGGAGACTCCCTCGTCAGGCGCCGTCGACTATGTCGAGCACGCGCTGCTGGCCGCCCGTGATCTGATCGAGTCGACGGTCACCCGGCATCGGAGGGAGCTGGCCCAGGATTCCTGGGCGGGGGCGGCTCTGGGGAAGGTGCCGCTCGCCGAGGTCGTCGACACCCTGGTCGACTGCGCCGAGCGGACCGTCAGCGTGGTGCTGTCGGGGAACGAGGAGCAGACGCGGGCCGTCTGCGCCGCGCTCGCCCGCCCGGCCAGGGGAAGCCGGCGCGCCGTCGTCGTACGGCTGTTGTGCGAGGAGCCGGTGCTGGCCTCGGGCGTGGTACGGGCGCTGGGGCGCACGGATCCGCGGTGCGAGATCCGGATCTGCGACGGCGGGCTGCCGCCGTTACCCGAGGCGCTGCTCATCGACGGCCAGGTGGTCTACCTCAGAAGGGGACCGTCGGAGCCGGGGCGGGGCCCGGGGCAGGCGTCGCTGGTGGAGGACCCCGCCACGGTGCGGGCCCTGGAGATGATGTTCGCCGGGACCTGGGGGAACGCCGTGGCGCTCGCGGACCATCCGCGGCTGGGCGGGCGGTTGTGCCCGGAGTCCGTGCGGCGGATCCTGGAGTGTCTGCGCACCGGCCACACCGATGAGGTGGCGGCGCGCACGATGCAGGTCTCCTTGCGCACCTACCGCCGGTACGTCGCGGAGATCATGCGGGAGCTGGGGGCCAACTCCCGCTTCCAGGCGGGGGTGCGGGCGGTGGAATTGGGGCTGCTGCCCGGCCGTCACTGACGGCGCTCGAGACCTTGACCACGTCACGAGGCGGGAAGTACGGGAATGTCGACATGAAGGACCGCGGACGCGATCCTGGACCGGAGGCCGCGCTCGCGGGGGACATGCTGGAGGGGACGCTGCGGGAGGTACGGGACCTCATCGAGTCCACGGTGATCCAGCACCGCGCGCGGCGGAGCCGGGACGCGCGATTCACCGAGGTGGGGGTGGAGGACGCCGCGTTCCTCGCCGCCGCCGAGGAGGTGATCGGCCAGGCGGGGCGGAGCGTGGACGCCGTCTTCCCCGAGTGCTCGGCCCGGATGGCGCCGGTGCAGGCCGCGCTCGGCGCGCTGGTGGAGGACCTCGGCGACCCGGTTGGGGTGCGGGTGTTGCGCGGCAGATCCGCTGCCGGTTCCGGAACCGCCGGATCCGGGCCCGCCGTTTCCGGAACCGGCCCCGGGGCCGCCACCGGAGCGTCGCCCGGACCCGTGCCGCGGCCCATCCCCGGGCCCGCGCCGCCTGGCATTGACCCGGCCGCGCGCCCCGTGCAGGTGCGGATCGCCGCGGTGGCGCTGCCCACCGCGGTGATCGCCGACGGACGGACCGCCCTGGTGTGCACCGAGGCCGAGGAGGGGCGGCAGACCTCGGTCGTCGAGGACCCGGTGGTGGTCGCCACCCTGTACGGCATGTTCGGCTCCATCTGGGGCGGTGCGGTGCCCGCCGCCCGTCCGCTCGACTTCGGCAACCGCGCCCGTACCGAAATGGTGCGGCGGGTGCTGGCCCGGCTGCGCGACGGGGTCACCGACGAGGCCGCCGCCCGCGACCTGGCGATCTCGGTGCGTACGTACCGCCGCTATGTCACCGGGATCCTGGAGCTGCTGGAGGCCAACTCCCGTTTCCAGGCGGGGGTGCGCGCCACTGAGCTCGGCATCCTCGGAAATACATCAACATGATTATTTCGTTTTCCCCATCGACATTGTGATCCGGAGCGTGCTGGCGATAGGTTGCCTGCGGGCGTGCCGAGATCTGGCAACAGCCGGTAATGCAAGGGGATTTGGGGATGACCGAAGGGCACGGAAGGGGCGCGACCGCCACGGCGGGCGCGGACGGCGAGCCGAGTACGGACGAGCCGCATTCACCCCGACCGGGACATGCGCGAAAGACCGGCGACAGCGGCGGAAATGGTGAGAAGTCATGGGCCGGTGACAGCCGGAAAATGACCGGATCGGCATCCGGCACAGCCTCCGCCGACCGGCGGAGAACGCTGTTCCGGGGTGTGCTGCCGCCGCTGGCATTTGGGCTGTTGCTGCTTGTCGTCTGGGACATCGTGACCCGGACCGGCGCCGTTGCGGAGTTCTATCTTCCGGCTCCGCTCGACCTCGCGCGGCATTTCCTCGACGACGTGTTCCACGGTGATCTCGTCGACTACACCAAGGAGACGGTGTGGGAGGCGCTGGCGGGCAGCGGTATCGGGATCGCAGTGGCGCTGCCGCTCGGTTATCTGATCGCCCGCAGTGAGCTCGCGGCGGCCGCGCTGCAGCCGTATGTGGCCGCCTCGCAGGCCATGCCCGCGGTGGCGCTGGCCCCCCTGCTGGCCCTGTGGATCGGCTACGGACTGCTGCCCATCGCGGTCCTCTGCGCGCTGCTGGTCTTCTTCCCCATCCTCGTCAACACCGTGCTGGGGCTGCGTTCGCTGGACCCCGATGTGATGGGGGCCGCGCGGGTGGACGGGGTGGGGTGGTGGGGGATGCTCTGGTACATCGAGCTTCCGCTCGCCCTGCCCAGCGTCCTCGCGGGGGTGCGCAACGGCCTCACGCTCTCCATCACCGGCGCGGTCGTCGGCGAATTCGTGATGGGCGGCGACGGACTGGGGCAGCTGCTGTCGGTGCAGCGCCAGGAGGCTGACACCATCGGACTGTTCTCGACGCTCGTCATGCTCGGCCTTCTCGCCGCCGTCCTGTACGGAGTGGTCCGCCTGGTCGAGCGGCTGGTTCAGCGCGACTGACAACTTTCATCCAGAGGAGAAGTACGTGCGTTTCGTGCAGACGTCCATGAGGCGTGCTCGCAGACACCGGGTCATGGGTGCGGCCCTCGCGTCCATGGTGGCCCTGGCCACCTTGACCTCATGCGCCGAGGAGCCGAAGGACGCGGGGGCAAGGGCGGGACAAGCATCACGGTGGGGCTGACCTACACCCCCAACATCCAGTTCTCCCCGTTCTATGTGGCCGCCGAAAAGGGCTACTACAAGGACGCCGGACTCAATGTGACGCTGCGCCACCACGGCGCGGCCGAAGATCTCTTCGGGGCCCTCTCCTCGGGCAAGGAAGATGTGATCTACGCGGGCGGTGACGAGATGCTCCAGGCGCGCGCCAAAAATGTGCCCGTCGTGGACATCGCCACCTTCTACCAGAAATATCCGGTGGGGCTGATCGTGCCCAAGGATTCCGACATCCGCACCCCCGCCGACCTCAAGGGCAGGAAGATCGGCACACCCGGTCCCTTCGGCGAGACCTATTTCGGTTTGCTGGCGCTCCTCAAGGAGGGCGGTCTTTCCGCCAAGGATGCCAAGGTGCAGAACATCGGCTTCACTCAGCAGGCGGCCCTCACCGGAAACAAGGTGGAGGGGGTGATGGGCTATCTCAACAATGACGCCGTCTCGTTCAAGGAGGCCGGCAAGGACGTCCGGTCGATTACCCTCGACTCGGGCACGGCCGGAGATCAGCTGGTGGGCGTGGGTCTGGGCGCCAAGAAGAAGACGCTCGACAAGCGCGGTGACGACATCGGGAAGTTCGTCGACGCCTCTTTGCGCGGATTGCGCTATGCGATCGACCACCAGGACGAGGCCATCGAGCTCAGCGAGAAGTACGTACCGGGGCTGCGCGGCGAGAAGCAGCGGAACAACGCCCGGGCGGTGCTCAAGGCCACCGCGCCGCTGATGAAGAACGACCAGGGCGAGCTGGGCGCGATCGACCCGCAGACCTGGACCCGGATGGCCGACTTCATGTACGACCAGGGGCTCCTGGAGAAGACGGTCACGCCGGAGGACGCCTACGACACGTCGTATCTCCCCAAGTCGTGAAGTCCTGAGAAGAGTTCGGGGTGCGGCGGACGGTTCAGGTGTCCGCCGTCCGCCCACGCAGCGCGGCGGTCACGGCGAACGCGGCCGCCGCGCCCAGTGCGAGCGCCAGCCAGCCGCCCGTCGCCGAGGCGTGGGCGACGATGAACAGCCCGAGCGGTGGCCCGGAGGCCGTGCCCAGGTTCCAGGCCAGCGACGCGAGCGCGCTCGCCCGGCCCACCGCTTCCTCGCCCGACCAGCGCAGCAGCAGCGGATAGAAGGCGGAGGAGTACATCAGCTCGCCCGCCGCGAAGACCACCGCGAAGGCCAGCAGCAGCCCGTACCGCAGGGCGGCCGGGGCCGCCTGTCCGGCCAGGGCCGCGCCCAGACCGCAGCCGAACGCCACCGCCCACAGCACCGGACCGCCCGCCAGGACCACGGTCTCCGGCAGCCGCTCCAGCCGGCCGCGCAGCAGCGGCTGCAGGGCGATCAGGGCGAAGGAGTTGGCCGCGACCACCACGCTGACCCAGCCCAGCGTGACCGCCATCCGGTCATGCAACAGCAGCGGTACGGTCGCCTCGATCTGCGTGAAGCCGACGATCGCGAAGAGCGCCTGGGCCAGGATCAGCAGGGCCATGGGGCGGGCGCGCAGCAGGGAGCGATAGGTCGGCCCGGGCCCGGACGGCTGTGCGCCGCCGGGCCGTTCCTTGGCCTCGGTCCTGGCCCGGGGCCGTACGCCCAGGATCACCGCGATCAGCGGCAGCGCCGCCAGTCCGTTGGCCAGGTACAGCCAGCGCAGCGTCCCCGCCGGGGTGTCCGCGCCGTGCAGCGCGAGCCCAGCCGCGACCGAACCCAGCCCGATCCCGGCGTTGTTGACGATGTGCCGGATGGCGAAGGCCGCGCGGCGGCCGCTCTCGGGGACGGCCGTGTCCACGATGCCCACGATCGAGGCGTAGAAGAGCCCGAAGCCGACCCCGACGCACACCCCAGAGGCGAGCACCAGCGGCACCGAGCCGGCCGGCGCCAGCAGGGCGTATCCGGCCGCCAGCGCCGCGGCGCCCAGCGCGCCCACCCGGTGCGGGCTGCCCCGGTCGGCCAGCGGACCGCCGGCCAGGGCGGCGGCGAAGCTGGCCGTGGCCATCGCGATGAAGTAGCCGCCCGCCGCCCGGCCGCCGAGCCCCAGCAACTGGCTGATGTAGATCGAGGTGAACGGGAAGCACAGCCCGTTGCCCAGGCTGGACAGCAGCAGCGCGCCCATGAGCAGGCCGAAGCGGCGCCCCAGGGGCGTGCGGGGCGCCGTCGCGCGCAGGGCCGTCACGAGGTGAGCGCGGCGCGCACCTTGAGCAGCTCCTCGGCCTTCCGCAGGTCGTACGGGGCCGGGAGGGAGAGCACCACATGGACCGCCCCGGCCTCGGCGAACCCCTCGACGAGCGGTAGCTGGTCCGGGTTGACCATCACCGTGCGGGCGACCTGGCCCGGGTCCCGGCCGACCCGCTCGCACCACTGGTCCAGGACTCCGCTCAGCTCGCGGAAGTCGGCGACCGGGTCCTCGGAGGCCCAGCCGTACCAGTTCCACCAGTCGGCCTCGCGGGCCACCAGCTCCAGGGTGCGCCGCCGCCCGGCGCCGCCGATCAGCAGCGGAAGCGGGCCCGCGGGGCCGGGGTTGAGCTTGGCCAGCCGCTCCTTGACGGCGGTGACGGACGCGGCGAAGGCGTCCATGCGCCCGGCCGGTCCGGGGAAGGGCAGCCCGTACTCGATGTGCTCGGCCTCGAACCAGCCCGCGCCCAGCCCGAGCACCAGCCGCCCGCCGCTGAGCTGGTCGACGGTGCGGGCCATGTCCGCCAGCAGATCCGGGTTGCGGAACGCGGTGCAGCTCACCAGCGGCCCGATGGTGGCCCGCTGGGTCTCGACCGCCATCGCGGACAGCAGCGACCAGCACTCGTAGTGGCGTCCGGCAGGGTCGCCGGTGTGCGGCAGGAAGTGGTCCCAGGTCCACAGCGAGTCGACCCCGAGGGCGTCGGCCTCGCGCCACGCGGTGCGCAGCTCGGCGATTCCGGTGTGCTGGGGGTGGAGTTGCACGCCTACGCGCAGGGACACGGAGGTGAATCCTTTCTGTGGGGGACTCTGTGGGCGGCTCTGTTGGCGCTGCGTCCGAAGCGGAGCCGTTACGGCGTGACGACCACGCGGTAGACGGGGGTTTCGGCGGCCTGCTTGAGCGCCTTCTCGACCTCGTCCAGCGGGTAGCGCGCCGTGACCAGCGTCTCCAGCCGTGCGGCCAGCCGGCCGCCGCGCAGCAGTTCGGCGGCGGCGCGCCAGTCGTCCGGCTCATGGCTGAAGGAGCCGGTGACGGTGAGCTGGCGGCGGTGCACCTCGTACCCGGGGAGTTCGGCGGGCGGGCCGCCGGGGCCGCCGCCGTAGAGGACGATGGTGCCGCCGTCGGCGACCGCGGCGAGGGCGGCGGCGATGGCCTCCTTGGACGCGATGGTCACGACGACCACGTCCGCCGGGGGCAGTTGGCCGATGTCCTCGGGGGTGACCGTCGCTTCGGCGCCCGCCGCCGCGATGGCGGCCAGTCGCTGCTCGTCCCGTTCGACCACCGCGACGCCGCGGGCCTGCAGATGCGCGGCGACGGCGAGGTGGAGATGGCCCATATAGCCGGCGCCGATGACGGTGACCCGGTCCCCGGCGCGGAAGCCGCCGCGGCGCAGTGAGTGGACCACGCAGGCCAGCGGTTCGCCCATGGCGGCGACGGCGGGGTCGGTGTCGCCGACCGACCACACCCGTGAGGCGGGCAGGGCGATGTATTCGGCGAGCCCGGCGCCCATGGTGATCGCGCCGTCCTCGCGCTTGTGCCCCTGGAGCGCGACGCAGATGGCGGTCTGGCCGCGCCGGCAGCTGCGGCAGGCCCCGCAGCGCGGCAGTCCGTCGAGGGCGACGAGGGAGCCGACGGCGGGCATGTCCTCCAGTGCGGCGGCCTTGGCGCCGATCCGCTCCACCCAGCCGGAGATCTCATGTCCGGCGGCGGCCGGATAGACCGTCATCCGGCCCGCGTAGAGATTGGCCTCCATGGTGCAGATACCGCAGGCCGCGATGCGTACCAGCACCTCGGAGTCACCGATGTCGGGGACAGGTATCTCTCTGGTCTCCACCTGGCCTGCCGCCGTGATGACAGCTGTACGCATGTGAACTGCCTTCCGGATTACGGATGTTGTGCCGGGAGGCTATGCCGGGGCGACAGGGGTGGCAAGGAAGAACGATCACATGCTGGATCGCGCACCGGAAGACGTCCTGCGGAAGGCCCACCAGATGATCACGGCTCCGGCCGCGGCGGCGGCCGCGCCGACGATGGAGGCCACATGCATGGCGTGGACGAACCCCTCGTCGGCGATGTCCGACAGCCGGGGCAGCCGCATCTTCGCGCCGAGCAGCCGGGTGGCCTCGGGCGACTCCCCGGCGGCGTCGGCGGCACCGGAGGGCAGCCCGCTCAGCCGGGGGGTGACCCGGTCGCGGTAGACGCTGACCAGGACGGAGCCGAGGACCGCCACTCCGAGGACCCCGCCGATCTGCCGCAGCGAGTTGTTGACGGCGGAGCCGGCGCCGGTCCGGTCGGCGGGGAGGATGGCCATGATCGCCTCGGTGGTGGGCGCGACGGCGGCACCCATGCCCAGGCCCTGGAGGATGAGGAAGACCCAGAACAGCGGCAGTCCGCTGCTCTCGTCCAGGAAGACGTAGGCGACGAAGCCGGTGGTGGCGATCAGCATGGCCGCGGTGACGACCGGGCGCACCCCGTGGTTCCGTACCAGCTTGGCCGAGAGCGGGGCGCCCAGCAGCACACCGAGGGCGACCGGGGCGATGGACAGCCCGCACTCCAGCGGCGTCTGTCCCTGGACGCCCTGCAGATAGAAGCTGGTGTAGTACATCGAGCCGTTGAGCCCGAAGAACGTGAGCATGACGGCGACGCTGGCGCCGGTGAAGCGGATGTCGCGGAAGAGCCGGACGTCGAAGCTGGGGTTGGCGACGCGCAGCTCGACGAGGACGAAGACCACGACCAGCAGCACGCCCCCGGCCAGCGAGGCGACGATGGCCGGATCGGTCCAGTCGTTGCGGTGGCCGCCCTCGATGACGCCCCAGACGATGGCGAAGAGCCCGGCGGTGGAGAGCACCACGCCCAGCGGGTCGAACTTCTGCCGCACCCGGGTGACCACACCGGGCAGGAAGACGAACGAACCGGCCACGCACAGCACCACGATCGGCACATTGACCAGGAAGACCGACCCCCACCAGAAGTGGTCGAGCAGCGCTCCACTGAGCATCGGCCCAGTGGCGATCGCGATTCCACTGGAACCCGACCAGATCGCGATGGCGGTGGCCCGGTGCCGCTCGTCGAAGACCTGGGCGATCAGGGCGAGGGTCGCGGGCATGATCAGGGCGCTGCCGATGCCCATCGCGCCGCGGGCCACGATGAGTTCGGTGGCCGAGCCGGAGTAGGCGGCCCAGGCGGAGGCCGCGCCGAAGAGCACCATGCCGGTCAGCAGTAAGCGGCGGTGGCCGTAGCGGTCGGCGAGCACACCGCCGGTGAACAGCAGCACCGCGAAGACCAGGGTGTAGGAGCTGATGCTCCACTGGAGCTGATTGGGGCTCGCCCCGAGCCCTTCGTCGGGATCGGCGAGGGTCTTGAGGGCCACATTGAGCACGGTGTTGTCCAGCCACACCGCGAGTTGGGACAGGACGAGCACCGAGAGCGCGAGCCATTGCCGGCCGGTGGGGGAGTGCGCGGAACCGGCCTGCGCGGCATCGGTGGTCGCGGTGTTCTGTGCAGCCATGGGGGCGGCGCCTTTCGGGACCCTGGGGAAGGTGGGGGGTCCGCGTCGTATGGCAAGGGACGGCGTGCTGGCTCTAGAGGAAGTTACCAATCCGCCGAGCGGGGGCGCAGCCCCTTGCCGACACGGGGAGGTGTCGTGGCCGGAACGCGCGGGTATTTCCCGGCGGGAAGTGTCCCATAAGGAACGATCTTCCTTGCCGTGTGCCAGGGGGCTCGTTACTGTTCCCGGAAAGGGAACGGGGGTGTCCTTTGAGCCATTTCGGAATTCAACCAAATGGGCGAGTGCCTATTGACGGATTTGACGCGGAGGTGGGCGCGGGGAGAGCGGTTCGAACGGAGCCGGACATGGGGTCGGACAACCTGGAGGAGACTCTGGGCCAGGCGTTACGCCTGCTGGAGTCCGCAGTGCACCACCACCGCCGCTCCGCGCTGGCCTCGGCGTCCGCCGAACTGCCGGTGGCCGGGGAGGCCGTGGCCGGGTGGGTGGCGCGGCTGGTGCTGCGCGCCGAGCGGGATGTGATCTGGAGCCTGCCCGAGGTGACGGGCGATGACCACGCCCGGCTGGTCGGACAGACGCTCGCCCAGCTGGCGGGCAAGGGGGTCAGGACCCGGATGCTCTGTCCGCCGGGCGTCATCCGGGGCGCGGCCTGGCAGCGCTCGGTGGGGACCGTGGCGCGGCTGGAGGTGCGCGTCTGTGAGGGCGTGCGGCAGGAGCTGGTGGTCGTGGACGGCGCGGCGGTCATCGCGCCCGACGCCTCGCCGGGCGAGCCCGGCGGCTCCCGCGCCTCGATGATCCAGAACTCGACCGTGGCCGATATGCTGCATCAGCTGCTGAGCGGCATGTGGGACACGGCCCAGCGCCCGATGCGGCCCCTGTCGTTCGAGGGCGGCGCGCGCGGCCGGGTGCTGCGCGAGGTGCTGAAGCTGATGGCCGAGGGCTACAAGGACGACGCCGCGGCCCGCAAACTCGGCCTTTCGGTGCGTACCTACCGTCGCTATGTGGCTGACATCATGCGGGACCTGCAGGTCGAATCGCGGTTCCAGGCCGGAGTGCGCGCCGTGCGCGCCGGGCTGATGGAGTCCGACCCCGACTAGGGGGTGGGCCGCGCACCCGGGCGGCAGCCGGGTTGTTGGTGGTTTGAACGTTATTGGCACGCTTCTGTCCGCTGACGACCTGGCAGCTTCCTGCAGAATCCAACTTCTGACCGCGGGGTAACCGGCTGCCGTCTGCAGCTTTATGACACCCGGACCAGTCGAATGCTGGTGTTCACCCGGTGCGTGACAGCTAGTGGACTCTGGGGTTGTCGCCTCCTCTACCGGCGCCTAGCGTCAGCGGGAGCTTCGTCGCTTTGCCCATGCCCGAAAATGGAGGTGCGCGGTAATGACCGCCATCGTCGAAGAGCGTCGTGAAACCATCAAGGAAATCGTCACCGATATTCTTGAGATCGACCCCGACGAGGTCTCTGAGACCAGTCTCTTCAAAGAAGAGCATGACGCGGATTCACTGCGTGCCATTGAAATACTCGCGGCTTTGGAGAAGACCTTCAATATCGTCATAGAGCAGTCCGAACTCAGCCGGATGGTGAACCTTCAAGGCGTCTACGAGGTTGTCTCCGACGCGGCGGGCTGGTGACCGCCGGATCCAGGCGGTCTCTCGGAAGGCAGGGCGAAATGCGTGGTGAGCCGGGTCGTAGGGTCGTCGTCACCGGCCTCGGTGCGGTGTCCGGGATCGGCATCGGCGCGGCGGAATTCCTCGCCGGACTGCGCGCCGGGAAGAGCGCGGCGGGCCCCATCACCGCGTTCGACACGGAGGGCTTCGACCGCTCTACGGCGTGTGAGGTCAAGGATTTCGAGCCGGACCGGTGGATTCGAAATCTCGATGTACGGACTCTGGGCCGGGCGAGCCGGTTCTCGGTCGCGGCGGCCCGTATGGCGGTGGCCGACGCCGGATTCGCCGAGTCTCAGAGCGCGCTGCGCGACACCCCCTGTCTGATCTCCGTCGGCACCACCGACGGCGAGTCCAGGGACCTGGACCATTTGGTCGAGGAGGAAGTGGACCTCGGGCCCGAGCGGATGGATCCCACGGTCGCCCGGCGGGTGCCCGCCGGACGGCTTTCGAGTGCGATCGCCCAGGAGTTCGGCCTCACCCGGGCCGAGGCGGTCACCCTCCCCACCGCATGCGCCGCCGGGAACTACGCGATCGGCTACGGCTTCGACGCCATCCGCGCCGGGGACGTGGACCTCGCGCTGTGCGGCGGGGCCGACGCCCTGTGCCGTAAGACCTTCACCGGCTTCTACCGCCTCGGCACCATCGCCCCCGAGCGCTGCCAGCCCTTCGACAAGGACCGCAAGGGCATCCTCACCGGCGAGGGCGCGGGCATCCTGGTGCTGGAGAGCCTGGAGTCGGCGCTGGCCCGGGGCGCCCGTATCTACGCCGAGGTCCTCGGCTACGGGCTCAACTGCGACGCGGACCACCCCGTGGCCCCCAACCAGGACAGCGTGGCCCGCTGTATGCGGCTGGCCCTCGACAACGCCAACGTCAAGCCGGACGAGGTCGACTTCATCTCCGCGCACGGCACCGGCACCAAGGCCAACGACATCACCGAGGCCCGCGCCATCCGCCAGGTGTTCGGGGACGCCGCCCCGCCGCGCACGGTCTCCATCAAGTCGATGATCGGCCATTCCATGGGCGCCGCCGGGGCGCTGGCCTCGATCGCCTGCGCCCTCGCGCTCACCGAGGGCTTCATCCCGCCGACCATCAACCACCAAGAGACCGACCCGGAATGCGGTCTGGACTGCGTGCCCAACCAGGCCGTGGACGCCGATCTGAAGGTGGTCCAGAACAACGGCCTGGCCTTCGGCGGCAACAACGCCGTCGTCATCTTCGGCAAGAGCCGAGCGGACTGGGCATGAGTCAGCTGGTGACCGGCGCCGGAGCCGTGGCGAGCGTGGGCGAGGGCGTCGACGAGGTCTTCCAGGCTCTGTGCGCCGGCATCAGCGGACTCGGCGAACTGCGCGGCTTCGACCGGGAGCGGTACCGGACCCGCCACGCGTACGAGATCGACGACCGCCCGGCGCCCGGCGCCGACCTCCCGGGCCGCGCCACCGACTGGCTGCTGCGCGCGGTCGGCGAGGCCGCGGCCCAGGCCGGGCTCGGCGAGGACCTGAGCGAGGTACCCGTCCTCGTCGGCACCGGCCTGCGGGAACTGCGCTCCGCCGAACTCGCCTGGCGCGACGGCGCCCCCTTCGACATCGGCCGGCTGCACTTCGGCACCGCACTGCGGACACGTTTCGGCGCGGTCCGCACCCACACCTTCTCCGGGGCCTGCTCGGCCTCCCTCTACGCGCTCGCACTCGCCGCCGACCTGCTGACCACGGGGGCCGAGGACACCGTGGTGGTGGCCGGTGTGGACACCCTCACCGAGTCGATGTACGGGCTGCTGGACCGCGTCAACAGCGAACCCCCGACCGCGTCCGGCCGTTCGACCGGGACCGCCGCGGGGTGCTGATGGGCGACGGCGCGGCGGCCGTGGTGCTGCGCCGGGAGGAGCCGGGCGCGGGGACCGGTGCGCTCGGCCGGGTGCGCGCCGTCAGCATGAACTGCGACGCGCGCCATGTGACCGCCCCCGACCCCCGGGGCATCGCGCGGGCGGTGCACGAGGCGCAGTGGCGGGCCGGCGTCAAACCGGGCGACATCGATCTGGTGCTGCTGCACGGCACCGGCACCCAGTTGAACGACGCCGCCGAGGCGACCGCCATCGCCGAGGTCTTCGGCCACGAGGTGCGCGGGCCCCTGATGACCGCCATCAAGTCCATGACCGGCCACACCTCGGGCGGCTCCGGTCTGCTCAGCCTGATCGTCGCGCTGGAGTCCCTGGCGTCGGGCCGGGTGCCGCCCACCCTGGGCCTGGCCGAACCGCTGCCCGAGGCCGAGGCGTTCCGGTTCGTCCGGGAGGAGGCGCGGGACGGCGGGGATCTGCGGGTCGCGCAGATCAACGCGTTCGGCTTCGGCGGTGTCAACGCGGTCGCCATCGTGGAGAGGGCCGGCCGATGACGCAAGGCCCCGGCGAAGTCGTCGTCACCGGCGTCGGCCTGGCCCTCCCGGGCGCCGACACCCCCGACGCGCTGCTGCGCCGCACCGCCTGCCCCGTCACCGGACCCGCCGCCGAACCGTTCGACACCGCCGCCCGGATCGGTCGCCGCGGCCACCGCTACAAGGACCGGGCCACCCGGCTGGCGCTGTGCGCCGCGCTCGACGCGCTGCGGGACGCCCGTCTGATCCCCTCCGACGGCGAGGAGGTGACGGTGCCCGGCGACACCGTCGGCGTGGTCGCCAGCTCCAACCTGGGCAACCTCGACACCGCCTGCCTCACCGCCGCCGCCATCGCCGAGCGTTCGGCCGTGGACCTCAGCCCCATGAGCCTGCCGAACGCCTCCAGCAATGTGATCGCCTCCTGGGTCGCCATCCGCCACGGTCTGCGCGGCCCCAACCTGATGCTCTGCAACGGGGCGACATCCGGCCTGGACGCCGTCCACTGGGGTGCCGCGCTGGTCGCGGCGGGCCGGGTCCGGCGCGCGGTGGTGATCGGCGTGGAGACGCACAACGCCGTCGTGGAGGATCTGCTCGGCCGGTCCGCCGATGAGCTGCTGGACGGCGCGGCCGCCCTCGTGGTCGAGGGCGCCCGGTGGGCCGAGGGCCGGGGGCGCGCGCCGCCGCCACCCTCGGCCGGTACGAACGGCGGGCCGGGCTCAGCGGCTGTGTGGAGGCCCTGCTGCCCGGCGGCGCCGCGCCCGGCGTCTGGTTCACCCCCGAGCGTTACGCCGAGGGGCCCGCCGGGTCGGGGTCGGGGCCGGGGCCGGGGTCGGGACAGGGACCGGGACCGACGGGGCCGTACCGGTGCCGGAGGCCGTGCCGCGCTACGACGTCACCAGCGCGGTGGGCCGGGCCTCCGGGGCCCTCGGGGTGCTGCAGTGTGTGGCGGCCATCGGCTGGCTGGCCCGCGCCGAGGCCGGGACGGACGCTGCGCCCGGCGCCGGACCGCAAGCCGCCGGACCGCAAGCCGCCGGGTCGCAAGCCGTCGGGTCGCCAGCCGCCGGACCGCAAGCCGCCGGGTCGCAAGCGGGAGCCGGGAGTGGTACCGCCTTCGACGCCGGTCCCGGGGCCGCGCCGGGCCCGGTGCCCGTGCCCGCGTCCCGCCAGGCGCTGATCACCAGCGGTGACGACACCGCGGACGCCGTCGCCGGCCTGCTGCTGCGCCCCACGCCCGACCGGTGCCACCCGCACCCTCCACGTGCCCCCTTATCTCCATGGAGTGTTCCCGATGACCGCCGCCGCCCCGCCGATGTCGACCAAAGCCCTGCTGACGGACGCCACCACCGTCCGGCTGCGCCCGCGCTACGAGGGCTCGAACATCTGCACCTGGATCGGCTTCAAACACGTCAACTACCTCGTCGAGGAAGCCGTGCTGGTGCACTTCGCGGACTCCGGGGCGCCCGCCCGCCGGCTGTACGAGGAGCACGGTCTCGGGCTGGACGTCGTGGCCCTGGAGACCCGCATCCTGCACGCCTTCCACATGGACGACGTGGCCGAGGCCGAGGTGACGCCGGACACCGCCGACGACGACCGCACCCTCGGCTTCCGGGTGACCCTCCGCGTGGAGCGCGGCGGCTCGGTCCTCAAGGCCGTCGCCGCCAAGGTGCGGGTCTCGCTGCGCGCCGACGCCTATCTGCCGGAGCCCACCGAACCCCCCGCCGAATTCGCGCCGTTCGTGGTGGACCGGCTGGGGGCCGAGGGGGCCGCCGGTGAGCTCGCGCGGATCCGGGTGTCGCTGCCGGACGGCGACGAGGACGCCGTCCTGGCCTCGCTGAACGAGGGCCGCAACGCCTACGCCTGGAAGTGGAACATCCCCTATCCGTACTGCCACTTCACCGAGCGGCTGCAGATGTCCGGCTATCTGCGGCTGATGGAGGAGGCCAAGGACCGCTTCGTCCTGGACCGCGGCATCTCCATCAAGACCCTGCTGGACGACCGCAGGTGGATACCGGTCGTCCCGCAGTCCTCGGTGCGCGTCATCGACGAGGCGGTCATGGAGGAGGACCTCTACACCGTCTACACGGTGGAGGAGATCTTCAAGGACCTCACCTACACCGCCCGGATGGACTGCTTCGTCGTCCGCGACGGCACGCTCACCCTCACCGCCACCGGCCGGATCACCCACGGCTACGCGGTGATCGAGAACCGCAGTGACTGGCGGCTGGTCCCCTTCGACCAGCGGGTGCTGGACGCGCTGGCCGGAAAGCAGAGCGGCACCTGATGGACGACGTACTGGTCACCGGCCTCGGCGCGCTGTCCCCGCTGGGCACGGGCGTCGAAGCCTTCTGGCGGGGGATGCACGCGGCGGACACCGCACCGGTGCGGGTCCCCGATCCGCTCGCGCACATGGACCATCCGCTGATGTACCTGGTGCCGGAGGCCGACCTTCCGGACGGTCCCGAGGAGCAGGACGGGCTGCCGCTGGGGCGCGGCTCCCAGTTCGCGCTCGCGGCGGCGCGCGAGGCGGTCGCCGACGCGGGGCTCGCCGCGCTGCCGGGACCGGACGCCTCGGGCGCCACGGACGCCGGGCTCGATCCGCGCCGGGTGTCCGTCGCGCTGAGTACCGGTATGGGCGACACGGATCTGCACGAGGGCTGGTGGACCGGCGAGACCCCCGCGTCCGGCCGGTGGGCGCCCGCCTTTGCGCTGGCCTCGGTGGTCGGCGGGTGGTTCGGCGCGCAGGGCGTCAACACCTGCGTCAGCAACGCGTGCGCCGCCAGCGGCTACGCGCTCTCGATGGCCGCGGATCTGATCCGCTCCGGCGAGGCCGACGTGGTCATCGCGGGCGGCGCCGAGGCGTACTCCCGGGTCGCCCTCGCCTGCTTCAACCGGCTGGGCGCCATCGACCCGGAGCGCTGCCGCCCGTTCGCCGCCGAGCGGCGCGGCACTCTCTTCGGCGAGGGTGCCGCCGTGCTCGTCCTGGAGTCCGCCGCGCACGCCCGCGCGCGCGGCGCGCGCACCGTCTACGGCCGTCTGGCGGGCGCCGGTTGGAGCTGCGACGCCTACCACCCGACCGCCCCCGAGCCCTCCGGTGAGCAGATCGAACGGGCGATGCGCGTGGCGCTGCGGGAGGCGGGGGCCGGGACAGGGCCCGGGGCCGGGGCCGAATCCGGCTCGGGCGGGCTGGGGTTCGTGATCCCGCACGGCACCGGCACCGCGCTCAACGACGTGGTGGAGAGCCAGGTGCTGGACGCGCTGACCCCCCGGACGCCGCTCTACAGCGTCAAGGCGCTCATCGGGCACACCGGCGGCGCGGCGGGCGCGTTCGCCGCGCTGGCCGCCAGTCTGGTGCTGCACCACAAGACGCTGCCGCCGAATGTGCCGGTCGGCACGCCGGATCCGGAGTGCGCGGTGCCGCTGCCGTACGGCTCCGCGCCCATGACCGGGGCGTACGGGCTGGTCAACGCCTACGCCTTCGGGGGCAACAACATCTCGCTCGTCTTCGGGGAGGCCGCGGCGTGAGCGACGCACGTGCGGCCGCCCGGCCGCCGATGGCGACGAAAGCCGCGCCTTGGCGCCGCGTGGGCGGAGAAGCGAACGAGGAGGCGGCGCGCAGCGAACCGGCCGTCGGCCTGGTGGTGACGGGCATCGGCACCGTGAGCGCGGACGGCTTCGACTTCCGTACGGCGCTCGGCCGGCACGGCTACAAGTACCTGCCCGCCGCCTCCCAGTACTTCCTCGCCGCGGCCAAGCGCGCGCTGGCACAGGCGGGCCCGGACGCCCTGGAGGCGGTCGGGCCCGAGGAGCGGGGCGCCGCAGTGGGCACCAACAGCGCGGCCGTCGCCCTGCACCACACGATGGACCGTACGGTCACCGCCACCGGGGCCGGGGATCTGTCCCCGGTCACCGCGCCCTACTTCTCCATCAACCTCTTCGGCAGCCGGCTGGCCACCGAACACGACCTCAAGGGCTTCAACCTCACCTTCACCAGCCCCCGGGTCGCGGGCCTCGAAGCGCTGCAGAACGGCCGGCGCGCCCTCGTCACCGGCCGGGCCCGGTGGCTGCTGGCCGGGGCCACCGAGGAGGCGCTGCCCGAGGGCGAACCGGGGGCGGAGACCTCGGAGGCCGGAGCCGTCGCGCTGGTGCTGGAGCCCGAGACGGCCGCCCGGAGCCGGGGGGCGGCGGCGCTGGGCCGGGTGGGCGTCCGCTCGTTCTTCCTGCCGCCGCGGGTGGCCGGCTCCGCCGAGGGGGCCGAGCGGGCCGCGGCGCTGCTGCGGGACGCGCTGGACGCCCTCGGCCACCGGCCCGACCAGCCGCTGGCCGTCACCGCCGTCCTGGACGGCTCCCCGGTCGGCGAGGCCGTGGCGGCGGCGCTGGAGGAGAAGGTGCTGGACGAGCAGGCGCCCGGCGGGCGGACGGCGGCCGGGAAGCTGGAGCGGGTCCTGGCGGGTGCGGGCGCCCTGGAGCCGGTGGCGCGCGTGGCCGCCGCCCTCGGCGCACCGGCGGGACATGTCCACGCCGTCGTCACGGCGGCGGCCGAGGGGAACATCGCGGTCTGCCTGGTCACGCCTAGCGGTGCCACCGCGGACGGTGCCACCGCGGACGGTGCCACCGCGGACGGTGCCACCGCGGACGGTGCCACCCAGGGCGGCACCGCCGGAGCGGAAGCCGGCAGCGCGGAAGCGAGCAGCCGATGAGTGGACGACGGAGGGCGAGCGGCCGATGATCACCCGACTCGAAGGTTCCTGGTGCCTGGTCCTGGGCGCCTCCAGCGGAATGGGCTTGGCCATCGCCCATGAACTGGCCCGCGAGGGCGTCCACATCCTGGGCGTCCACTTCGACACCACCGACGGGCAGGAGAAGGCCGCCGTCGCCCGGGAGGAGATGCGCGGCCACGGCGTCGAGGCCCACTTCTTCAACGCCAACGCCGCCTCCGCCCGTACCCGCGAGGAGCTGCTGCCCCGGTTCGAGGAGCTGACCGGCGGCACGGGCATCCGGATCGTGGTGCACTCCCTGGCCTTCGGCACTCTGCTGCCGTACGTCGGCGCCGAGGGCGAGGACAGCCTGACCGCCCGCCAGATGAACATGACGCTCGACGTGATGGCGCACTCCCTCGTCTACTGGACCCAGGACCTGTTCACCGCGGGGCTGCTGCGCGAGGGCGCCAAGGTGTACGCGATGACCAGCGCCGGGGGCACCCGGGTGATGCCCCACTACGGCGCCGTCTCCGCGGCCAAGGCCGCCCTGGAGTCCCACGTACGCCAGCTCGCCCTGGAGCTCGCCCCCTCCGGTATCGCCGTCAACGCGCTGCGCGCCGGGGTGACCCCGACCCCGTCCATGGAGCGCATCCCCGGCAGCGACCGGCTCGCCGTCCACGCGCGGGACCTCAATCCGCACCGGCGGCTGACCCGCCCCGAGGACGTCGCCGAAGCCGTCTCGCTGCTCTCGCGCACCGACTCCTCCTGGATCACCGGCAATGTGATCGGCGTGGACGGGGGTGAGCTGTTGACATGACGGCCCATCTGCTGATCGAGACGGGCGGGCCGCAGACCGGACCCGCCTGTGAGCGGTTCCTCGGCGACGCCGCGCGGCTGGTCAGGGACGGCCACCAGGTGGTGCTGTTCCTCGTGGAAAACGGTGTGACCGCCGCCGTCCCCGGCACCGCCCCGGGCATCGAGACGTTCCTCGGCGACGGCGGCGAGCTGTGGGTGGACTCCTTCTCCGCCGCCCAGCGCGCCCTGCCCGCCGCCGATCTGACGCCCCGGGCGCGGCTGGTGGAGATGGACGACGTGGCCGCCAAGCTGCTGGAACCGCGGGTCAGGGCGGTGTGGCACTGATGCCCAGGCCCGTTCCCCGTACCGATGTGCTGCTCAACCTCTTCGGCGCGCCCCACCAGAGCGACCTGGTCACCTCGGCGCTGCGGCTGGCGTCCGCGCTGCTCGCCCGGGGGGCCAGGGTGCAGATCTGGACCTGCGGCGACGCCACCCGGCTGACCGGCGCGGCCCTCGGCGACACCAAACCGCGCGACTACACCGACCTGGGGCGCGAGCATCCGTCCACCGCCCGCCTCGTCCGCGAGCTGATCGAGGATCACCCCGACCGGCTGTACTGGTACGTGTGCCGCTTCTGCGCCGAGGAGCGGGGCGCCGCCGACCAGGTACCGCAGGTGCGCATGCGGGCCCCCTTCGTCTTCGCCGAGCATGTGAACGCGGCGGACAAGAGCCTGCTCATGGGGGTGTGCTGAGCCATGGGCGACCAGGCGCGCTGGCTGCTGATCGTGGAGAAGGCGTACCGGGGCTCGATCGAGACCCAGTACGCCGACGTGCTGTACTGCGTGCCCGATCTGCACCGGCAGAGCGGCGGCTGCGATGTGGCGCTGCGCGGACCCGCCGTCGGCTACGCCCTCGACACGGGCCCGCGGCCCTCGCTGCGCCTGGGCAACCGCACCCTGGACACCCTGCCCCATCCACCGGCCTCCGTGGCGAAGCTGCTGGCCGCCGGGGTGACCGTGCTGGTCGAGGAGGACGGCCTGGCCGCCCTCGGCCGCACCGCCGCCGAGCGGCTGCTGCCGGGCGTACGCGTCATCGAGGGCGACGACCTCGCCGCGCGCTGGCCCTCCTACGAACAGGTGTGGTTCCTGTGACCCGCCCCTCCCACGGCCCCCGGGCCTCTACCGAAGGAGTACCCGAACCCATGGTCAACGCCCTCGGCGGGGCAGCCCCGGTCATCTCGGCCTGGACCGCCGTATCGCCCCTGGGACTGCGCGGGGCCGACTTCACCGCGGCCCTGCGGTCCGGCCGCGCGGCCGGCCGTCCGCTGGACCCCGAGGAGTGGTCGGTGCCGTTCCGCGAGGCGAGCCTCGTGCCCGACTTCCACATCCGGCAGATCCTCGGCCGTAAGGGCACCCGCTCGATGGACCGGGCCACCGGACTGGCCGTCACCGCGATCCGCCATCTGCTGACCGGGGAGCGGGAGCACGACGAGGCCGAGCGGTTGCCGGGGGTGGGCGAGGAGACCGGCCTGGCGCTCGGCACCAGCACCGGCTCCGCCCAGAGCATCATGGACTTCACCCGGGACTCGCTGGTGGGGGAGAAGCCCTTCTACGTGGACCCGGCCCGGTTCCCCAACACCGTGATGAACTGCGCGGCCGGGCAGTCCGCCATCTGGCACGGGCTCAAGGGCCCCAACACCACCATCGCGGGCGGCCGCGCCACCGGACTGCTCGCCCTCCGGTACGCGCTGCGGCTGCAGCGCGCCGGGCGGGCCCAGGCCGTGCTCTGCGGGGCGGTCGAGGAGTTCTCCTCCGCCCGCGCCTGGCTGGAGTGGCACGCCCGCACGGATGAGGAGAGCGCCGACAGCGCGGCCGTGCTCGGCGAGGGCGCGGCCGTGTGGCTGCTGGAGCCCGACGCCTCGGCGCGCGAACACGGCCGTAAGCCGCTCGCCGAGGTCCTGGGCCTGGAGTTCGGCTGTGCGGCGGACGCGACGCAGGCCCGTACGGTGCTCGCCGAGGCGATCGGCCGGCTGCTGGACCGCACCGGCGTGACCCCCGGCGAGCTGAGCGCCGTCGCCGACTCCGGCGCCCCCGGCGCCGAGGGGGAGGCCGAGCGCGCCGCCCTCGCCGACGCCCTCGGGGGTGCGGAGCCGCCGCGGATCACGGCCGCCGACACCGTCGGGGACACCTGCGCCGCCGCGGCGGCCTTCCAGATCGCCGCCGTCCTGGCGATGGCCGAGCACGGTCGACCGTCGACAGGGGGCACCTCCCAGCGGCAGCTGGGGGAGGCTGAAGCGCCCCGGAGGCGAATCGAGCCTCTGAAAAATGGCGATACCGCCCTGGTCACCACCGTGGACCGGGACGGCGTGGTCGGTGCGGCCCTGCTGCGGATCCGGTGACGGGCCGACCGCCCCCTGAGCTGAAGGAGCTGGTTGAGATGACGGACCGAGAGACGACGGGCGGCGCCCTCGACGGCGCGGCGCCCCGTACGGCGCTGGTCTTCCCCGGGCAGGGCGCCCAGAAGGCGGGCATGGGCCAGACGTGGCGGGACACCGCCTCCTGGGCGCTGGTGGCCGAGGTGTCGGAGTACACCGGTATCGACGTCGAGGAACTCCTGCTGAAGGCCGACGACGAGACGCTGCGCCGCACCGATCTCGCCCAGATCGCCGTCTTCACCACGGAGGTGCTCGCCCACCGCGAGGCGGAGGCGGCCGGGCTGCTGGGCGATGTGGTGGCCTGCGCCGGGCACAGCCTGGGCGAGTACACCGCGCTCCACGCCGCCGGGGCCCTGCCGCTCGCCGACACCGCCCGCCTGGTCGCCGCCCGCGGCCGGGCCATGCGCGGGTGCGCCGAGCGGTCGCCCGGCACCATGGCCGCCGTGGTGCGGCTCGGCCCCGACACCGTGGAGGCGCTGGTCACCCAGGTTCAGGAGGACGGCGGCCAGGTCTGGATCGCCAATGTCAACGCACCCGGCGCCATCGTGCTCTCGGGCACCGCCGAGGCCGTGGACCGGCTCGGCGAACTGGCCGTCGAGAGCGAGGGCAAGGTGATCCGGCTCGCTGTCGGCGGCGCCTTCCACAGCCCGCTGATGGCCTCGGCCGCCGACGACGTGCGCGAGGCCCTGGCCGCCGTGCACTTCGCCGCCGAGCACCTTCCGGTCGTCGCCAACGTGGACGCCCGCCCGTACGCGAGCGGCGAGCGCTGGCGGGAGCTCGAACTGAACCAGCTCACCAGCCCGGTGCGCTGGGAGGAGAGCGTGCGCACGCTCGCCGGTGAACTGGGCTGCACCCGGTTCGTGGAGCTGGGTCCCGGGCGCCAGCTCACCGGCATGATCCGCCGGATCGCGAAGGGCGCGCTCACCGTCCCGGTCGAGTCGGCCGCCGCCCTCGCCAAGCTCACCGCCCCGAAGCCCCTGAAGCCCCCGAAGCCCCCGAAAACCCGGAAACATCCGGAACCCCCGAACCCCGCTGAGCCTCACCCTTTGAGAGCGGAAGGAGACCCCCGCATGGCCGACGCCACCGCCGCCCTGGACATGGACGAACTGCGCACCTTCGTCGCGGATGTGCTCGATGTGGACGAGGAGGACGTCACCGACGACGCCGACTTCGTCAAGACGCTGGGCGTGGACTCCCTCATGGCCCTCGAGGTCATGGTCGTCCTGGAGAAGAAGTACTCGGTGAAGCTGGAGGAGCGGGAGATGAAGGACATCACCACGCTCCGCAAGGTGCACGACCTGCTCGCCTCGAAGCTGGAGAAGTGAGATGACGGTGGCCGCGTGTGGGCCGGTCGACGGCACCGTGGAGGTCGTGGACCCCGGTGTCCCCGGTGAGCGGCCCGCCCGGTGCGTGGCCGTGGCCGGCGCGTCGGAGAAGGTGTTCGCCGGGCACTTCCCGGGGTTCGCCATCTTCCCCGGCGTATGTGTCGTGGAGTACGTCCAGCGCGGCGCCCTCGCCACGCTGCCGGAGCGCGAACCGGGCGGGCGCTGGGTCCTGGCGGCCGTCGAGTCCTCCCGCTTCCTCAGCCCGGTCTACCCCGGAGACGAGCTGACCAGCGAATACGTCTGGTCGCGCAAGGACGGGGCGGTGCGCTGCCGGGCCTCGGCGGCCACCGGGCGCGGTCCCGCCGCGCAGATAAGGCTGCGCTTCGAGAACCGGGACGCCCGGGGCGCGGAGGCCGGGGCGGGGGAGCGGAGAGAGCAGGGCCGAGGAGCGGACGCCGGATGATCACCGTCGATGAGATCAAGCGGGTGCTGCCGCACCGCTACCCCATGCTGCTGATCGACCGGGTCACCGAGCTGGTGCCGGGCGAGCGGGCGCGCGGGCTGAAGGCGGTCACCTGCAATGAGCCCTGGTACGAGGGGATGCCGGACACCGCGTCCGCGGAGGACTACCACTATCCGTGGACGGTGCTCATCGAGTCCTGGTGCCATGTGGCCGGGGTGCTGGTGGCCTGGGACCGGCCCAACCCCGATGTACGCAAGGGCAAGGCGATGCTGCTCGGCGGCATCACCGACGCCGAGTTCCACCGCCCGGTGGTGCCGGGCGATGTGGTGGAGCATCATGTGCGATTGGCCCGCCAGGTCGGCGAGACCTTCGTCTTCGAGGGCGAGAGCCTGGTCGGGAAGGAGACCGTCCTCACCATCGGGCGGCTGACGATGACCATGCGCCCGGCCTCCGACCTGGACGCCCCGCCCATGACCGCCTCGCCCGTGACCGGCCCGCCGGCGGCCGCGCCGCCCGTGCCCGACCCTCCTGTGCCCGACCCCCTCTGACCGACACCGCCTCCGGGAGAAGGACCTCACCGTATGTCCGACCGAATATCCGACGACACGGGCCGCGCATCCGGTGACAACGAGCCGACGCCGCGCGTCGCGCTGGTCTCCGGCGGCTCCCGCGGCATTGGCCGGTCCACCGTGCTGCGGCTGGCCCGGGACGGCTTCGACGTGGCGTTCTGCCATCACTCCAGCCCCGAGGCCGCCCGTGAGCTGGAGGAGGAGGCGGCGCGGCACGACGGCGGGCGGGTGATCGGCCGGCAGACGGACGTCCGCGACGCGGCCGCGGTGCGCGAACTGGTCGCCTTCACCGAGGAGTCGCTCGGCCCGGTCGACGTCGTGGTCACCTCCGCCGGGATCACCCGGGACAATCCGTTGCTGCTGATGAAGGACGAGGAGTGGCGGGACGTTCTGGAGGTCAACCTGGACGGCACCTATCACCTGTGCCGTTCCGTGGTGTTCGGAATGATGAAACGCAAGTCCGGATGCGTCATCAACATCTCGTCGGTCGCCGGGGTCCACGGCAATGCGACCCAGAGCAATTACGCGGCCTCCAAAGCGGGGATCATCGGCTTCACCAAGTCGCTCGCCAAGGAGGTCGGACGGTATGGCATACGGGCCAATGTGGTGGCGCCCGGCTTCGTCGAGACCGATATGACGGCGGAGCTTTCCGAACGGGTGCGCAAGGAGGCGGAGCAGAGCATCCCCCTGCGCCGCTTCGGCCGTCCGGAGGAGGTCGCCGACATGGTCGCGTACCTGGTCGGAGCGGAGTATGTGACCGGAGCGGTGTTCCAGGTCGACGGCGGCATCGTCCTCTGACGGGCGCCGTCGGCACCTTTGTTCGAGCGGTGTTCGGCGGCTGAGGGCCGCTCAAAGAGCGTCATGCACGAGACGGACGAGCGAGGGGGTACGGACGTGGCAGCCAAGCGCAGCAAAGTACCGCGCTTCTATTTCAATTTCCGCAGCCCGTACAGCTGGATCGCCTACCGTGACCTGATGGACCGCTATCCGGATGTCGCACAGGCGGTGGAATGGCACCCGTGGTGGGAGCCGGACGCGGATGGTGAGCGCCGTATGGCCGAACAACGCCATCACTTTCCGTATACGGCGATGTCCCGGGAGAAGCATCTCTATATCCTCCAGGATGTGCGCCGGCTGACGACCGACCGCGGCCTCGCGGTCAACTGGCCGGTGGATCTCGACCCGGTCTGGGAGGTGCCGCATCTGCCGTACTTCCTGGCGCTGGACGCGGGGCTCGGCCCCGCCTACATCGAGCGCGTCTACCGGGCGCGCTGGCAGGAGGGCCGCGACATCTGCGACCGTACGACCATCGCGGCCATCGCCGGTGAGCTGGGGCTTCCGGCCGACCGGGCGGCGGCAGCGGCCGATGACGAGGAGCTGCGCGGCGGCCGGGGACTCCAGGCCCTGCTCGCGCTCAGCGACGCCGGGGCGTTCGGCGTGCCGTTCTTCACCCACGGCTATGACAAGTTCTGGGGCGTGGACCGGCTGCCGGCCTTCGTCGACGCGGTCCGCTCCGGCTCCGGGCCGCGCCCGGGCTCCGGTGACCGGTCCGGCCCCCGCTCCCGGGACACGCCCGCCGCCGTGCCGTCGGACACCGACTTCGCCGCCGCCCGGTCGGCCGATCCGGGCCATGCCGGAGGCTGTGGCTGACTCTTCGCCCGCCCGCTCGTTCACACGTTGTCGCCCGTCCGACCGCCCGTCCCGACCGCCCGTCCACCGCCCGCCGCGACCGAGACGAGAACGCCCTGACCGCCGACGGACACTCCCCCTCCTGGAGGCCGCAGATGCCCGAGCCACGCCAGACGTCGGCGCGCTCCCCCTCCCTGGGAGCCCGCGCCCTCTCGGCCGCGGCCCTGCCGATCGCCCCGCTGTACGGGGCCTCGCTGGCGTATCTGGCCTTCCATCCGCGGCGCCGGGAACAGCGGGAGCACCCACGGGACCACGGGCTGCCCTGTACGGAGCTGAAGGTGCCCTTCGCGGCGCGGAAGCACCTGGACACCTGGCTCTGCCCGGCGTCCCCCGAGAAGGTGGTGGTGCTCGGGCACAGCATGGCCACAGCGAAGGACCACAGCCTGCGTCATGCGAAGTTCCTGCACGACGCCGGGTACACCGTCTGTCTGTTCGACCACCGCAACCACGGGGCCAGCAGCGACGACCGGGCGCTGTTCGGGCTCGGTGACCGGTTCGCGAGCGATGTCACCGCCGTGGTGTCCCACCTGCGCGACCAGCGGGGGTACGGCACGGCGCGGATAGCCTTCTACGGCTTCTCGTTCTCGTGCTTCTCGTCCATGTGGGCGCTGACGCACGACGGATTCGAACTTGACGCGCTGGTGTGCGACAGCGGACCGGGGCACGACGTCCCGCCGCTGCTGCGCAAGTTCCTGGAGGCGGAGGCGCTGCCGCTGCCCGCTGTGCTGAAGGGCGAGCCGGCCCGTTCGGTGGTGACGCGGACGCTGTGCGCGGTGGGCCCGGCCATGCTCCGGGCCCAGTGGCCCCCGCCCGCGACGGGCAAGTTCGCCAAGATCCCCCTGTTGTTCATGTCGGGCGAGCACGATGCGATCGTGCCGCCTTCCTCGGTGGACGCGCTGGCCGAGCGCTATGCCCAGGCCGAGACGCACGTCCTGCCGGGAGCCGAGCATCTGCTCGGGCTGGAGACCGATCCTGAAGGCTACGCGAGCGTGGTGCTGGATTTCCTTGAGCGGGCCCTGGGGTAGCAACCTTGACCGTCCCTCCCGGGACGGAACTTTTCGGAAGAGGGAAGAGAGAGCATGCAGAAGGTGCTCATCGCCAACCGTGGCGAGATCGCTGTCCGTGTTGCCCGTGCCTGCCGGGATGCCGGGATCGCGAGCGTAGCCGTCTACGCCGATCCGGACCGGGACGCATGTCATGTGCGCGCGGCCGATGAAGCCTATGCGCTGGGCGGTGACACCCCGGCGGCCAGCTATCTCGACCAGGCCAAGGTCCTGGCCGCGGCCGCCGAATCCGGCGCCGACGCCGTCCACCCCGGCTACGGATTCCTCTCCGAGAACGCCGAATTCGCCCAAGCCGTCCTCGACGCGGGCCTGACCTGGATCGGCCCCCCGCCGCACGCCATCCGCGACCTGGGCGACAAGGTCGCGGCCCGCCACATCGCCCAGCGCGCCGGCGCACCCCTGGTCGCCGGCACCCCCGACCCGGTCTCCGGCGCGGACGAGGTCGTGGCCTTCGCCGAGCAGCACGGCCTGCCGATCGCCATCAAGGCCGCCTTCGGCGGCGGCGGGCGCGGCCTGAAGGTCGCCCGCACGATGGAAGAGGTCCCCGAGCTCTACGACTCCGCCGTGCGCGAGGCCGTGGCCGCCTTCGGCCGCGGGGAGTGCTTCGTCGAGCGCTACCTCGACAAGCCCCGCCATGTGGAGACCCAGTGCCTGGCCGACACCCACGGCAACGTGGTGGTGGTCTCCACCCGTGACTGCTCCCTCCAGCGCCGCCACCAAAAGCTCGTCGAAGAGGCCCCGGCCCCGTTCCTGACCCAGGAGCAGAACGACCAGCTCTACGCCGCCTCCAAGGCCATCCTCAAGGAAGCCGGCTATGTGGGGGCGGGGACGGTGGAGTTCCTGGTCGGTATGGACGGCACGATCTCGTTCCTGGAGGTCAACACCCGGCTGCAGGTGGAGCACCCGGTCACCGAGGAGGTCACCGGCATCGACTTGGTGCGGGAGATGTTCCGCATCGCGGACGGGGAGAAGCTGGGGTACGACGATCCGCCGATGCGAGGGCACTCGTTCGAGTTCCGCATCAACGGCGAGGACCCGGGCCGCAACTTCCTGCCCGCCCCGGGCACGGTGACCTCCTTCGTCCCGCCCGCCGGGCCGGGTGTCCGGCTGGACGCGGGCGTGGAGTCGGGGAGTGTCATCGGCCCGGCGTGGGACTCGCTGATGGCCAAGCTGATCGTCACCGGCGCCACCCGCACCCAGGCCCTCCAGCGCGCCGCCCGCGCCCTGGCCGAGTTCCAGGTCGAGGGCATGGCCACCGCGATCCCGTTCCACCAGGCCGTGGTGGTGGACCCGGCGTTCACCAGCGAGCCGTTCACGATCCACACCCGCTGGATCGAGACCGAGTTCAAGAACACCATCGCCCCGTTCACTCCGACCGGGATGGAGGAGGTCGAGGAGCCCACCGCCCGTGAGACCGTCGTGGTCGAGGTCGGCGGCAAGCGGCTGGAGATCTCGCTTCCGGCGGTCCTCGGCCTGGCGGTGTCGCCCGGGGAGGTCGCGGGGACCAAGAAGCCGAAGCGCAAGGCGGTCAAGAAGTCCGGCTCCGCCGCCTCCGGCGACGCCCTGGCCTCCCCGATGCAGGGCACCATCGTGAAGGTCGCCGTCAACGAGGGCGACACGGTGGCCGAGGGCGACCTCATCGTCGTCCTGGAGGCCATGAAGATGGAACAGCCCCTCAACGCCCACCGCGGCGGCGTCGTCAAGAGCCTGAACGCGAATGTCGGCGCCTCGGTCAGCGCGGGCGCCGTGATCTGCGAACTCAAGGACTGACCCGCCGCGATGGCACCCTTACGGCGGGCTCCGAGCGGAGCCCGCCGTCACGTTCAGTCCTTGCGGCCGGTCCTTGAGACCAGGCCGGGAGCTCAGTCCTTGAGCGTCCGCTCCAGGAAGCCCAGGACGGTCTCCGCGTACGTCTCCGGCTGGGTCTTGATCCCCTGCAGATGCTCGGTGTCCGGCAGGGTGTGCACCTCGGCCAGCGGATAGCGCTCGGCCAGCGCCCGCACCCCGGACGCGGGGATCATGGTGTCGAGCTCACCGGTCAGAAAGAGCATCGGGGTGCGCTCGTACGCGCCGCCGAGCGGCGGGGCCACTGCACCCGCAGCATCGCCACGGCGGCCGAGGAGGCGACCGTCTCCACGACCGCGCGGGAGGGTCCGGTGCCCAGCGGGCCGGGGATGGGCACGCCGCCGGCCGCGACGAAGTTCCGGAACAGCGGGGCCAGCTCCAGCGCCGGACCGCTGTCGAAGATCACCGCGTCGACCGGGCAGTCCTCCCTCTTGAGCATGTAGAAGGAGGGGAAGGTCGAGATGGAGAAGCCGTAGATCGCGATGCGCGCCGTGGCGTACTCGTCCATCGACCGCATATGCCGCACCACGGCGACCACATCGTCGGTGTGACGGTCGCTCATGCCCCAGCCGGCCCGGTCCGCGACGCTCTTGCCGTGGTTGCGGTGGTCGAACATCGCGACCGTATAGCCGGCCTCGCTGAGCAGCCGCGCCTGCGCCAGGCTCGCGGACTTGCTCAGCCCCAGGCCGTGTCCGAGGACCACGACCCGCTCGGTGTCGCCGGGGATGAGCCAGACATGCAGTCCGCGCCCCTGCTGACCGTTCAGCGGAACGTTGACATCCGTGCTGGTCAGCCCCAGGTCGGCGGGCTTCTTGTGATGCGGCCTGCGGGGCGGGTGGTAGATCATGTACGAGAGGAAGGCGCCGTACAACGGTGCCACCGGGAGGGTCACCGCCGAGGCCGCCTTGGCCAGGAATCCCGTCGCCATGGTCGTCAAACCCCTATCACCGCTCGTGCCCGGACGTGCGCGATCGTAGTGCGGACGGGCAGGTGACCGCGTCGGCCGGGAGGCGAACGTGGCCGAAGTCACCGGGTGTCCGTGATCGGCAACGCCGCCGCGCGGCAAGGCCGTTGGGGGCGCGGGAACGGGTCGTGACGGCACGTTCGGACGGCGGGGGGTCCACGGCGCGCCGCGCGCGCCGCTGTACCGTCAGTACGTCCACAGCGAGCGCATCATCGGCCGATAGCACGGGGGGAAGCGAACAGTGTCCTTCACCAGCCCGGTTCAGCCCGCACAAGAGCCCCGGCAATGGGCTCCCGTCGGCGTCCTGCCCACTCCCGGAGACCGTCCCGGCCCCGGTGAGGTGGCCGTATGGCTGCTGCGGATACCGCCCTATGCCGCCGCTGCCGCTGCCGTCGCGGAGGGCATGCTGGACGAGCGGGAGCGCGAGCGCGCGGGGAGGCTGCGGACCGACCTGCTGCGCGAGCGCTATGTGACCTCCCATGTGGGGCTGCGGACGCTGCTCGGCGGCTATCTCGGCATTGCCCCCGCCGAGGTCGCGTTCGTCCGGGAGACCTGCGGAATGCCGGACTGCGACAAGCCGCACGGCCGTCCGGCCATCGCGGGCGAGGACTCGCTGCACTTCTCCCTCTCCCACTCCGGGGACGCCGCCCTGTGCGCCGTCGCCGGGGTGCCCGTGGGCGCCGATGTCGAGGAGCGGGACCCCGAGCGCACCGGGACCCGGCTGGCGGGGCTGATCGGGCAGCTGCACCCGGAGGAGCGGGCGGCGATCGACGCGCTTCCGGAGGAGCTGCGGGCGCAGGCGTTCCTGGGCTGCTGGGTCCGTAAGGAGGCGTATCTCAAGGGCATCGGCACCGGGCTGCCGGGCGGGATCAGCGCCCACCATGTGGGTCTCGCCGAGGGGCTGGCCCCCGCCGACGCGCCGTCCGGGCCCAGCGGCTGGGCCTTCGCCGACATCGAGGCACCGCCCGGCTACCACGCCGCGGTCGCCGTACGGAACGAGGCCGCGCCCGGTGGCCCGGCGCGGCCGGTGGTGACCGTGGCCGGTCTGCCTCTGGGCTGAGCGGCCCGGGTACAGTCGGCGCCATGCCGCATCTCGAGGTGGAACTCTCGGCAGGCACCGTCGAGTACGAGGACACGGGAGGCGAGGGGCCCGTCGCGGTCCTGTTGCACGGGGTCGCCATGAACGGCTCGCTGTGGCGCGATGTGGTCGCCGCGCTGGGCCCCGACATCCGCTGTGTCGTCCCCACCCTCCCGCTGGGCGGACACCGCCGCGCGATGCGGCCCGACGCGGATCTGTCGGTGCTCGGGGTGGCCCGGCTGGTCGCCGAGTTCCTGGAACGGCTCGACCTTACGGACGTCACGCTGGCCATGAACGACTGGGGCGGGGCCCAGGCGCTGATCGCCGACGGCCGCGCCCAGCGCATCGGCCGACTGGTGATCACCTCCTGCGAGGCGTTCGAGAACTTCCCGCCCGGGCTGCCCGGCCGGAATCTGGTGATGGCCGCGAAGCTGCCCGGCGGGCTCAACGTCGCCTTCAAGCTGCTGAAGATGGAGCCCCTGCGGCGGCTTCCGATCACCTGGGGGTGGATGACCAAGCGCCCGGTGGACCGGAAGGTGATGGACGCCTGGTTCCAGCCGCTGTGGACCTCCCCGGAGATCCGCCGTGACCTGCGGAAATATGTTCTCGGGGTGCCACCGGTGGACGAGCTGCTCCGCTGGGCCGACGCGCTGCGCACCTTCGACCGCCCCGCCCTGGTGGCCTGGGCCTCCGAGGACCGTGTCATGCCCCCGAGCACGGCCTGCGCCTGGCCGGTCTGCTTCCGCATGGCAGCCTGGTGGAGATCCCCGACAGCTACACCCTGATCCCCGAGGACCAGCCGGAGCCGCTGGCCGACCTGATCCGCGCGTTCGTCCTGGGCGGCGCGCCCACGGCCTAGGGACTGTCGGACCCCCGGCGTACCGTCGTCAGTATGTGCAGATCCATCAAGACACTCCGCCTGCCGTACGCCGAAGCGGTCACCGAGGACGATATGCGCGCCGCGGCGCTGCAGTACGTCCGCAAGATCTCCGGCTTTCGCCGGCCGGCCGCGCATAACGCGGAGGCGTTCGACAAGGCCGTCGAGGCGATCGCCGCCGCCACGGGCGAGCTGCTGGACGCGCTCGAGGTGCGGGGCGGGGTGGCACGCTGAATGGCCCGGGGCTCTTGAGCACCCGGGCCATCCGCTTGATCAGTTGTGCGCCGCCAGGGACTCGAACCCCGGACCCGCTGATTAAGAGTCAGCTGCTCTAACCAACTGAGCTAGCGGCGCCTGCTGACGAAGTAAATACTACCTGGTCCGGGAGGGTGGTTTCGACCATCGCCCTCCGGGCATAGCGGGGCCCTCCGAGCGGCCGGGGCCCCTCCGGGGGCTGGGGCTCCTCCGGGGGCGGCTGGGGCCGGGGGTGGGGCTCAGATGGAGAGGGAGAGCAGCATCGGGGCCGCCTCACGGTTGAGGGCGTCGGCGGCCTGGCGCAGCCGGTGGGCATGGGCCAGGGGGAGCGAGAGGGCCAGACAGCCCACCGAGCGGCCGGCGCTGACCGGAACCGCAGCACAGACCGTGCCGATCGCGTATTCCTGCAGGTCAAGCACGGGGACGGTGGCGGGCTGGCTGTCCAGCTTGCGGAACAGCACCTTCTCGTTGGTGGTGGTCCGGGAGGTGAGCCGCACCGTCTTGTGGCGGGCGAGGTGATCGCGGCGGCTGTCGTGGTCGAGCTGGGTGAGCAGGCATTTGCCGAGCGCCATCGCATGGGCGGCGGAGCGGAAGTCCACCCACTCGTTGACCTTGGGCGTCCGCGGTCCGTCCGCATACTGCGTGATCTTGATTTCGCCGTCCACATAGCGGCTGAGATAGACCGCCGCGCCCACCGAGTCGCGCAGCGCGGTGAGGGAGCGCTGGAGCTTGTCCTGGACGGCATGGCCGTGGCCGGGGCCGGCGGAGCCCAGCAGGGCCAGGGAGATCCCGCCGACATAGGCGCCGTCGGCGATCTGCTCCACATAGCCCTCGCGGCGCAGCATCAGCAGCAGATCGGCGAGCTGGTGGGCCGGCAGCCGGGTCTCCCGGGCGATCATGATGTCGCTGACGCCGGACGAGTGTTTGGCGACGACCTCCAGGATCCTGAGGGCGTGCTGCACCGAGTGGAACGGTGCGGTCGGCTCGGGCCTGAGCGCCACGATTTCCCCCCTCGCAGGTTGGCGTGGCTTTGTATCACGATAACCGCCAAGGGGCTTATCCGGATCGGCTGTTGAGGATATTGCCAAGGTGCTGCACCCCGGCCAGCAGGGGCGTATATCCACGGCATATGACATAGGCATGCCCCCGCGGGAGGGTCGCGGGGGCAGTGCCGACAGGGGCCGGGTGATCTACCTGGCAGGGGGCGGATGATTTAGAGAACCGCGCTCAGGAACTCCCTCGTCCGCTCGTGCTCCGGCTCGGTGAAGATCTTCTCCGGCGGCCCGGACTCGATCACCCGGCCCGCGTCGAACATCAGCACATCGTCGGAGATGTCCCGGGCGAAGTTCATCTCATGCGTCACGCACAGCATGGTGATGTCCGTCGTATGAGCGATGTCGCGCAGCACATCCAGCACCCCGGCCACCAGCTCCGGGTCCAGCGCCGAGGTCACCTCGTCCAGCAGCATCACCTGCGGCCGCATCGCCAGCGCCCGGGCGATCGCCACCCGCTGCTGCTGCCCGCCGGAGAGCTGCGTCGGGTACGCGTCGCACTTGTCGCCGAGCCCGACCAGGTCGAGCAGCTCCCGGGCGCGGGTCTCGGCCTCGTCCTTGCTCAGGCCGAGCACATGCACCGGGGCCTCGGTGATGTTCCGCAGCACCCGCATATTGGGGAAGAGGTTGAACTGCTGGAAGACCATCCCGATCTTCTTGCGCACCTCACGGGTGTGCTTCTCGCCCGCCGGGACCAGCGAGCCGCCTCTGTCCTCATGGGTGAGGTAGTCGCCGTCGACCTTGATCGTGCCCTCGTCCGGCTTGATCAGCGTCATCAGCAGCCGCAGGATCGTGGTCTTGCCCGATCCCGAGGGGCCGATCAGGGTGACGTGCTTGCCGGAGGACACCGAGAAGTCGAGGTTGTCCAGGACCGTATTGCTGCCGAAGCGCTTGGTCACCTGGTCGAAGCGGATCAGTTCACTGCCGTCCACGGCAGGATTCGTGTGGTCGGTTTCAGTGGCCAAGACGACGCTCCAGGGCTCGCATCAGAAGGGAAGCCGGATAGGCGATGACGATGAAGGCGATGCCGACCATCGTGTAGGGCTCGATGTACTGGAAGGACGACGCGCCTTCGGCGCGCGCCTTCTGCAGCATGTCGACGACGCCGATCAGCGCGAGCATCGGGGAGTCCTTCAGCATCGCGATGACGTAGTTGCCCAGGGCGGGCACCACCCGGCGGATGGCCTGCGGCAGGATCACCGCGGTCCAGGTACGGCCGCGGGAGAGGCTGAGCGCGGTCGCCGCCTCCCACTGCCCCTTGGGCACACCGTCGATACCGGCCCGGTAGACCTCGGCGGTGTACGTCGAGTAGTGCAGGCCGAGCGCGATCACGCCGGTGGTGAGCGCCGAGAACTTGATGTCCCAGGTCGGCAGCACGTAGTAGAAGAAGAAGAGCTGCACCAGCAGCGGGGTGTTGCGGATGAACTCCACGACCGCCGCCACCGGCCAGCGCACGAAGCGGGTCGGCGAGCGGAAGGCCATCGCCCACACCAGGCCGAGCGCGAACGCCAGGATCGAGCCCAGCGCGGTCGCCTCCAGGGTGATCAGCAGTCCGCGGCCCAGCTCGGGGAGGAAGTCCTTGGCCACATCCCAGTTCCAGGTCACTGGGCACCTCCCGTGATGATGTTGGACGACTGCTCGGACTCCTGGCGCGCGGACAGCTTCCGGGTGACCAGCGGGCCCTTGTCGGACTTCACCGGAGCCTGGCCGATGCCCGCCTTGGCGCGCCGTTCCAGCAGCCGCATCAGCCGGGTGAGGACGAAGGCCAACACGAAGTAGAGGACCAGGATGATCGCGTAGATCTCCAGGCTGTCGCCGGTCGCCAGCCGCGAGAGCTGGGCGGCGAAGGTGATGTCGGCGACGCTCACCGCGGAGACCAGGGCGGTCGCCTTCAACAGCTCGATCAGCAGATTGTTGAAGGGCGGGATCATCTCCGGGATCGCCTGCGGCAGGATCACCCGGCGCATTCGCTGCGCGGGGGTGAAGCTGAGCGCGATGGCCGCCTCACGCTGCGCCGGGGCCACCGAGGCGATCGCGCCGCGCACGATCTCCGAGCCGTACGCCCCGTAGGTGAGGCCCAGCGCCAGCACCGCCGCCCACATCGACACCAGTTGGTACCCGAAGGCCAGTGGCATCACGAAGAACAGCCAGAACATCAGCACCAGGGCCGAGGTACCGCGGAAGATCTCCACATAGAAGCCGGTCAGAAAGCGGACGATCCACAGCCGGGAGGTGCGGGCGATCCCGATGCCGAACGCCACGGCGGCCGCGAAGACCGCGCTGAACAGGGTGAGCTGGATGGTGATCCAGACGCCCGGAAGAAGCCAGTTTTGCCACAGTCCGGCCGTCATGAGCACAGCTCCTTGGCGGTCAGATCGGTCATCTCTTCCTTGGTGAAGCCGAAGGGCCGCACGATGCGCAACAGCTCGCCGCTCTTCTTCATCTTGTGCAACTCGACATTGAAGGCGTCCCGGAGCTTGGTCTCCTCCGGCCGGAAGGCGAAGCCGCCGGCACCGATGTCCGGTTTGCCGTCGACGTACGCCTGGAACGGCTCGGTGGCCTCGGCCCGCTGGCTGTTCCGCTGCTTCACCACGTTGTGGACGGTCACGGTCGTGCCCGCGAAGACATCGGCCCGGCCCTGTTCCACGGCCAGCAGCCCGGCGAGCTGGTCGGGGAGGATCAGCATGTCGCTCTGCTTGATCCCGACGGCCTCCGCGTAGCCGATCTCGGCATATGCGGTACCGGTGGCCATTTTGGCCTTCTGCTTGACGATGTCCTCGTAGTTGTGGAGGTTCTTGGGGTTCCCCTTGCGCACGATGAACGCGTCACGCATGCGGTAGTCGGGGTCGGAGAAGATCACCTGGGCGCAGCGGTCCGGGTTGATGTACATCCCCGCCGAGACCACGTCGAACTGCTGCGAGCGAAGTCCCGGGATGAGCGAGCCGAACTCGGTCGGCACCGGCTGGACCTTGGGCACCCCCAGCCGCTTGAAGATGACCTTCGCGATCTCCGGCGCCTCGCCGGTGAACTCACCGTTTTTGTCGATATAGCCGAATGGGATCTCCCCCGCTATTCCCAGTCGGACCGTGCCTTGCGACCGCAGTCGCTCCAGCAGATTGCCCCCGTCCTCGGCGCCGGAGCCGGACACCCGGCTGCAGCCGGCCGCGCCCAGCAGACCCAGGGCCGCGCCGCCGGCCAGAAGAGAGCGGCGACTGGGTCCCATTTTCGCTATTTCTCTGCTATCGGTGTCTTTCGCACGTGGTGGAGCCATGGGCGCGCGGCTACCCGACTCCAGCAAATGTATGCAGGCTGTTTCCGGCCCTTGATACAGCCGATGCCTGGGTAGGCCCCCTACGGCAGGACTGGTTCCGAAGCGACCTGGAGGAAAGTCGATGGTTGACCGAGCCGACCGGTTCATCGAGGTCTCGCTCGAGAAGCGCGGGGTGAGCTGCACGGCCAAGCTCCTTGACGAGCGTGCGCCGATCACCTGCGAGGCGGTGTGGAACGCGCTACCGCTGGGGGGTGACGTATATCACGCGAAGTACGCGCGCAATGAGATCTATGCGCTGCTGCCCCCCTTCGCTCCCGAGGAGCCGCCCCTGGAGAACCCGACGATCACCCCGATCCCCGGTGACCTGTGTTACTTCACCTTCACGGACACCCAGCTCGGGACCAAGTCGTACGGATACGAGACCGACGCCAAGCACCAGGGACGGCAGCAGGTCGTCGACCTGGCGCTCTTCTACGAGCGGAACAACCTGCTGATCAACGGCGACGCGGGCTGGGTGCCCGGGATCGTCTGGGGCTCGGTGGTCGACGGCCTCGACCGGATGGCCGACGCCTGCCAGGACCTGTGGCGCGCCGGGGCGCTGGGGGAGACCCTCAGCTTCCGCCGGGCGTAGACCTCGGCTCTCGCCGGGCGTAGCTCTCGGCTTCCGCCGGGCGGGGGCCGTTGGTTTCCGCCGGGCGGGGCCGTTGGTTTCCGCTGGGTGGGGCCGTTGGTTTCCGCCGGGCCGAGAGCTTCAGCTTTCGCCGGGCGGCGGCCCTCGGCTTCCGCTCGGCGTAGCGCACGGACCGGCCCGGGGCGGCTCCGCCCCGGCCCCGGCCGCGCGTGTCAGGCGCCTCAGGCCGCCGCGGGGCGCACCGCGTCGGCCAGCCCGGCCTCGAACAGCGCATGCGCCGCCCGCAGCACCAGCGCGTCCGCGTGGCGCGCGCCCACCAGCTGCACCCCGATCGGCAGACCCGCGCCACTGAGGCCGCACGGCACCGACGCCGCGGGCTGCTGGGTCAGGTTGAACGGGTAGGTGAACGGCGTCCAACCCGTCCACCGGGTGTGCTCCGAGCCCTTGGGCACCTCGACCCCCGCCTCGAACGCGGTGATCGGCAGCGTCGGGGTGACCAGCAGGTCGTACGCGGAGTGGAACCGTCCCATCGCATGGCCCAGGGCCATCCGCACATCCACGGCCGCCAGATAGTCCAGCGCGCTGTACGCCGCCCCTTGGGCGCAGATCTCGCGCAGCCCCGGATCCAGCAGCTCCCAGTCCTCCGCCCCCAGCGGCTGCACCACCCGGGCCGCGCCGCTGAACCACAGCGTGTGGAACGCCTCCACCGGATCCTCGAACCCCGGGTCGATCTCCTCGACCACGGCGCCCAGCTCCGCCAGCAGATCCACCGCCCGCCGCACCGCCGCGGCCACCTCCGGGTCGACCACGGCCGCACCGCCGAGCGAGGGGCTGTAGGCCACCCGCAGCCCGTCCACCCCGCCCCCGCCGGGGGCGAGCGCCTCCTGGAAGCCGCCCCCGGAGGGCGCCAGCTGGGACCAGTCGCGCCAGTCCGGACCGGAGATCACATCCATCAGCAGCGCCGCGTCCGCCGCGTCCCGGGTCATCGGCCCCACATGGGCCAGGGTGCCGAAGGCGCTCGCCGGATAGAGCGGAACCCGCCCATAGGTGGGTTTCAACGCGAAGATGCCGCAGAAGGACGCCGGGATACGGACCGAACCCCCGCCGTCCGTCCCCAGGCTCAGCGGACCCGCGCCCAGCGCGACCGCGGCCGCGCTGCCGCCACTGGAGCCGCCCGCGGTCCGCTGAGGGTCGTACGGATTGCCGGTGACCCCGTAGACCGGGCTGTCGGTGACACCCTTCCAGCCGAACTCCGGGGTCGTCGTCTTGCCCACGAACACCGCGCCGTGCTCGCGCAGCCGCGCCACCGAGGGCGCGTCCTCGTCCCACGCCTGGCCCTCGGGCCGTACGGTCCGCGAACCGCGCAGCGTGGGCGCGCCACGCAGCAGCAGGATGTCCTTCACCGACACCGGAACGCCGTCCACCAGGCCCGCGGGGGTCCCGCGCCGCCACCGCTCGGCGGACTCCTCCGCCTGCCGCAGCGCGCCCTCGGCGTCCACCCGGCTGAAGGCGTTCACCTCCGGCTGTATCTGCTCGATCCGGTGGAGGACGGCACGGGTCGCCTCGACCGGGGAGAGCTCGCCGGAGGCATAGCGCTCGATGAGTTGAACGGCTGTCAGGTTGTGCATGTCCGTCATCCGGCTCTCCGTTCAGGTCCTGCGATCAGTCCACCGGTACGTACCCGAGGCGTTTGTCGACGATGTTGAGCAGTGGCTCGCCCGCGCACCAGCGCTCGTAGTTGTCCTGGAACTGGTCGGCCAGATGGTCGCGCCACCCGACCGTGTCGCCGCTCATATGGGGCGAGATGAACAGCCCCGGCACGTCCCACAGGGGATCGTCCGAGGCCAGCGGCTCGTGTTCGAAGACATCCAGAGCCGCGCCGCCGATCCGGCGGGCCACCAGGGCCGCCGTAAGGTCCTTCTCGACGACCAGGGGGCCGCGGCCGACGTTGATGAACCGGGCGGTGGACTTCATCCGGTCGAAGATCGTCCGGTCGAACATGCCGCGGGTGGCGTCGGTGAGCGGCGCCGCGCACACCACCCAGTCGGCCGAGGGAAGCAGCTCGGGCAGCTCGTCGCCGCCGCGCACGCCCGGCCGCGCGGTGCGGCCGACCAGGTCGACCACCACGCCGAGCGAGGCCAGGGTGGAGTCGATCGCCCGGCCGATGGGCCCGCGCCCACGACCACGGCGCGCGTACCGGCCAGCCGCATCGTTTCCCGGTGCTGCCAGCGGCGCTGCCGCTGCAGCTCCCAGGTGCCGTGGAAGTCCTTGGCCATGGAGATCACCAGGCCGGCCACATACTCGGCGATCGGCTGCTCGAAGACCCCTCGGGCATTGGTCAACACCGTGTCGGACGTGACGAGTTCGGGGCAGAGCAGCCGGTCGACCCCCGCGCTCGCGGTATGGACCCAGGCCGGCCGGTGGCCCTCACCGGGCCAGGCGTCGCGGACCGCGTCGGAGGTGAAGTCCCAGACCAGGAGCACATCCGCGGCAGGGAGTGCCTGGGGAGCGAATTCTCGTCGCAGACAAGTACCTTCGCCCGGTCGGCCACCCGGTCCAGGTGGACCGGCGGCTGGTCGCCGAAGACGACAACTGTGCTTTCGGACATAGGCGGGAAACCGTTTCGAAACGTGGATGGGTTTGCCTGAAGAAGGAGGGGCAGGCGCCTCAGTTTGAGGATTGACCACGCTAGGCAGCGGAAACTACCGTCGTCAACAACGGCATCTGTCCCGGCGTCCCCGGCAGTAGGCCGGTCTCTCTCCATCGCAACCTCTGGCCAATGGTCCAGTCCCTCCGTTCCGTATTGGGGCTCGCTTTGGACGTCTCTTTTCTGGGTGGCCCACAGCCGCAGCGCGGCGTGGGTGTGGTGGCACCGTTCGACTTCGCACTCGATCGTGAACTATGGCGCTGGGTACCCGATGAGGTCTCCCTGCACCTCACCCGTACCCCGTTCGTACCCGTCGAGGTCAGCCTCGACCTGGCCCGGCTCGTGAGCGAACACGAGACCTTGCACGACGCCGTGCAGGCGCTGGCGGCCGTCGCACCGGAAGTGGTGGCGTACGCCTGCACCTCGGGCAGCTTCGTCGGCGGTGTGGCCGGTGAGCGCGCGATGTGCGCGGCCATGTCCCAGGCGGGTGAGATTCCGTCGCTGACCACCTCGGGCGCGCTGCTGGAGGCGCTGCGGGAGATCGGCGCCCGGCGGATCGCGGTGGTGACGCCGTACACCCGGTCGGTCACCGACTCGCTCGAGGAGTATCTCGCCGAGGGCGGGATGACCGTCACCGGACGGGCGTACCTCGGCCTGACCCGGCACATCTGGAAGGTGCCGTACCGCGACGTGGTCGACATGGCCCGGCAGGCGGTGGTCGGGGCGACCGACGCGCTCTTCATCAGCTGCACCAATCTGCCGACCTACGACGTGATTCCGCAGCTGGAGGCGGAGCTGCGGATGCCCGTGCTGTCAGCGAACCAGGTCACGATGTGGGCGGCGCTGCGGGCGATCGGCGCCGAGGCCGTCGGGCCGTACCAGGCGCTGATGGACCCGCTCGCCCGGTCCGGTCCGGCGGGGATGTCGGTGTCGCCGATGAGCCGCCCGCTCCCGGTGACGGATCCCGTCGTCGAATCGGTGATCGAGGCCGTGGAGGCGGTCGAGGCCGCGGTGGACGAGCCGGAGGCGGCGCTGGCCGGGGCGGCGTCGCCCGGGCTGGACGGTGATCCGGCCGACGGGCTCGACCCGGGCTTCGGAACCGGCCTCGGCGAGGGTCCCTACCTCGACGATTCGGGCGGCCCGTCGCCGGTGTGACGGCCGATCCGTCGCCGGTGTGGCGGGCAGGTCTGTCGCCGGTGCGGAGGGCAGGCCCGTCACCTGCGCGAGGGAGTTGTCCGGCGGGCGGGAACCCGCCGGGCCTCCGCGGTGTAGGAGAAGTAAGAGCAGTGCAGGGGGCGGCGCTCGCGGGGGCCGCCAGTAAGGAGGCAGTCATGGTGGATTCGACGCGCCCGGCCCCGGACACGGTCGGCTTTCTCTACCCCGGATACTCCGCCGAGGACGAATACCCCCGCCTGGAAGGCATGCTCGGCGGCGACAGCGGCGATGTCCGGCTTCCCCTCGTCCATACCGACATCGGGGAGGACGCCCATCGGGTGGACGCCCTGCTGGAGATGGGTTCCGCGGCCCGCCTCGCGGCCGGGGTCGCCGAGCTCGCCGAGCGCGGGGCCCGGGCCGTGGTCTGGGCCTGCACCAGCGCCAGCTTCGTCTTCGGCTGGGAGGGCGCCCATGAGCAGGTGCGCGAGCTGGGCGAGACGGCCGGATTGCCCGCCTCCAGCACCTCCTTCGCCTTCGCGCACGCGGTGCAGGCGCTCGGCGCCGAGCGGGTGGCCATCGCCGCCACCTATCCGGAGGATGTCGCCGACTACTTCAGGGCATTTTTGAAGGCGGCGGGCGCCGAGGTGGTCTCGATGCGCGGCAGCGGGATCATCACGGCCGCGGAGGTCGGCACCTGGGGCCGGGAAGAGGTGCTGGAGCTGGCCCGCGCCGGGGACCACCCCGAGGCCCAGGCGGTGCTCCTTCCGGACACCGCCCTGCACACCGCCGCCTGGATTCCGGATCTGGAGGCGGAGCTGGGCAAGCCGGTGCTCACGGCCAACCAGGTCACGGTCTGGGAGGGGCTGCGGCTGCTGGGCCGTGATCCGGTCCATGACCGGCTGGGCACGCTCTTCGCCCGGAGCGGCGGATAGCGGCGGCTGGTCCGGCCGCGGAGGGGCGCGGCACGGTGGCCGAGGGGCTGGTGACGGGGAGCTGAATCCCGACGGAATTCCATGTTGCTCTTTCGCCATCAGGGCATTCCGCTTATCGGACTGCGCCTAGCATGCAGCCGTGCGTCGCCAACATCTCTCCCCGGTCCCGCCGGCACGTTATCTGCTGGTCGCCGGCGCGGTGACAGTGGCCACGGCCGTCGGAATCGGCGTGCTGGCGGTCGGCGGGGACTCCTCGGACGGCCCTGGTGCGAACCGCTCCGCGAGCGGAAGCGTGCCCGCGAAGGCATCGGACGGGCTTCGGCACACCTCCGTGGAGGTGTCCGAGGGCGGCTGCGGCCGTGGCTGGACCGACCCCACCCGCGGCAAGCAGGTCTTCGATCTGCGGAACACCTCCAGCAGACCGGCGGAGGTCTATCTCACCGATCCGGCGAACGGCGCCGTCTATGGAGAGGTGGAGGGCCTGGGCCCCGGCACCAGCAGGCCGCTGAGCGTCACGCTCGGCGGCGGCTCCTACGCCTTCGTCTGCCTGCCCGACGACGTGGACGCGGTCACCGGACCCACCGTCACCGTCCCCGGACCGGCGCGGGGCGGCGGACCGGCCGCGGTTCCGGTCGGCCAGCAGGATCTGATTCCGCCGACCATCGCCTACCAGAAGTGGGTGACGGGCCGGATGGACGAGCTGGTGCGGCGCACGGACGCGCTGCGCTCGGCCATCCGCTGCGGTGATCTGGCCACGGCCCGTGCGGCCTGGCTGCCCGCCCATCTGGTGTACGAGCGGATGGGCGCCGCCTACGGTGCCTTCGGCGACGCCGACGGGGCCATCAACGGCACCACGGCGGGGCTGTCCGGCGGGGTCCATGACCCGGACTTCACCGGATTCCACCGCCTCGAGTACGGCCTGTGGCACGGCCAGTCCGCGAGCTCCCTGCGCCCGGTCGCCGACCGGCTCGTCAAGGACGTCCGAGGGCTGCGGGACGACTGGCCGCAGGAGCGGATGGACCCGGCCGACCTGGGCCTGCGGGCGCACGAAATCATGGAGAACACCGTGCAGTTCGAGCTGACCGGCCGCACCGACTACGGCAGCGGCACCAATCTGGCCACCGCGCGGGCCAACCTCGACGGCACCCGGGCCGTGCTGACCCGGCTGGAGCCGCTGCTGAAGCCCCGTGCCCCGTGGCTGCCCGAGCTGAAGAGCGAGCTGGACCGCACCGAGCGGACCCTGGAGCGCTCGCACCACGGGGACCGCTGGACCCCGCTGGACCGGCTGAGCCGCACCGGCCGCCAGCGGCTCAACGCGGACGCGGGCGCGCTGGTGGAGCGGCTGGCGCAGGTGGCGGCGCTGATGGATGTGCGGAGGACCCGGTGAGCGAGGTGCTGCGCAGGGGCTTTCTGCTGGGCGCGGCCGGGGCACAGTCGGCGCCGTGGCGGGCGCGGCCGGGGCACGGCGGCCGCGAAGGAGGAGGAGCGGGAGAAGAAGCCCACCCGCGTTCCCTTCCACGGCGCCCATCAGGCCGGCATCCTCACCCCGCCCCAGCGGGCCACCGCGCTCATCGCCTTCGACGCCATGGCCGAGGGGCGCAAGGAGCTGGCCGACGCCTTCCGGACGCTCACCGAGCGGTGCCGCTTCCTCACCACCGGAGGCACCCCCGACCCGGTCGGGATCACCGCTCCGCCCGCCGACTCCGGCACCCTGGGTTCCCAGGTGGCCGCCGACCGGCTGACCGCGACGGTCAGCGTGGGCGCCTCGCTCTTCGACGAGCGGTACGGGCTGCGGGGCCGCAAGCCCCGGCGGCTGACCGCGATGCGGTCCTTCCCCGACGACGATCTCGACCCCGACTGGTGCCATGGCGATCTGAGCCTCCAGCTGTGCGCGGACAGCACGGACGCGGTGCTGCACGCGCTGCGCGACATCGCCCGCCACACCCGGGGCGCGCTGCAGATCCGCTGGCGCGTCGACGGCTTCGTCAGCCCGCCGCGCCCGTCCGGCACCCCGCGCAACCACATGGGGTTCAAGGACGGCACCGCCAATCCGGACACCGATGACGCCCGTGCGATGGACCGTCTGGTGTGGGTGGGCGCCCACTCCGCGGAGCCGGCCTGGACGACCGGCGGCAGCTATCAGGTGGTCCGGCTGATCCGGATGCTGGTGGAGTTCTGGGACCGGGTGTCGATCAGCGAGCAGGAGCGCATGTTCGGCCGCAATCGGGACTCGGGCGCCCCGCTGGACGGTCAGCACGAGTTCGACACCCCGCGCTACGCACAGGACCCCAAGGGCGACATCATCCCGCTGGACAGCCATATCCGGATGGCCAATCCGCGCACCGCCCGGACCGAGGACCAGCGCATACTCCGCCGTACCTACAACTACGACCGGGGCATGGACGCCAACGGCAACTTGGACATGGGGCTGCTGTTCTGCTGCTATCAGCAGGATCTCGTGCGTCAGTTCGAAACTGTGCAGAAGCGTCTGGAGGGGAGCCGCTGGTGGACTACATCACCCCCTTCGGCGGCGGCTATTTCTTCGCGCTCCCCGGTGTGAGGGACCGCTCCGACTGGCTGGGACGGACCCTTCTGTCCTGACACCGCCCCACCATCCGGTCAAGAACACCTCAAGAGTTCCTTGGATTCTTCTGACCCTCTATTCACTCGGCCGCCTCCATGGATTCCATCGGAGAGTCCTGCCCGCGGCACAGGATCAGGCGCAGGCGTGAATCGTGAATCATGTGGAGGCATGGGATGGGCGGCACGGCAGGATCCGAAGGCGGCCGACGGCGTGGCCGGGCAGCGCGCTGGGGTGCCCTGGCCGGCGCCGCGGCGCTGGCGACCGTAGGCGGGGTGGCCCCCGCATGGGCCGCGCCCGCGAAGGGCGGCGACACCGCGACCCCGGTGAAGCATGTGGTGGTGATCTTCGACGAGAACATCTCGTTCGACCACTACTTCGGCACGTATCCGAAGGCGGCCAACACGGACGGCACGAAGTTCACGCCGTCCAAGCACACGCCCAAGAACATCGACACCCTGGCGCACGCCGGGCTGCTGGAGAAGAACCCCAATCTCTACAAGCCCAAGCGGCTGCGCAGCGACCAGGCCATGACCTGCGACCAGAACCACTCCTACGGCCCCGAGCAGTACGCCGCCAATGGCGGCAAGGCCGATAAGTTCGTGGAGAACACCGAGGTCAGCAAGTGCACCGGGCTGTTCGGCGAGCCCGGTCTGGTGATGGACTACTTCGACGGGAACACCGTCACCGGCCTGTGGAACTACGCCCAGCACTACGCGATGAGCGACCGTTCCTTCAGCTCGGCCTATGGCCCCTCCACCCCCGGAGCGCTGGAGCTGGTCTCGGGCCAGACCCATGGGGTGATCTCCACCGACCCCAAGTCCTCCACCGAGAATCCGAAGCAGACCGACAAGCCGGACGCGTACGCGGTGGCCTCGCCGGACGCCAAGGGCGTCGGCACGATGATCAACGACCCGGACCCGGCCTTCGACGACTGCTCCAACAAGGACCACACCAGTGGCAACGCCCTGGCCCTGATGAAGGGCCGGAACGTCGGCGATCTGCTCAACGCCAAGGGTGTGAGCTGGGGCTGGTTCCAGGGCGGCTTCCGCCCCAGCACCGGCTGGGACGGTGAGCAGGACCACTACGCCAAGTGCTCCGGCACCACCCACAAGAACGTCGGCGGCGCGGCCTCGGTGGACTACAGCCCGCACCATGCGCCGTTCCAGTACTACAAGTCCACGGCCAACCCGCACCACCTCCCGCCGAAGAACGTCCAGGAGATCGGGCACAGCGGTCGGGCCAACCACAACTACGACCTCACCGACTTCGACGCGGCGCTCAAGACGGGCCATCTGCCGGCCGTCAGCTTCCTGAAGGCCGCCGAGTACCAGGACGGCCACGCCGGCTATTCCGACCCGGTCGATGAGCAGCACTTCCTGGTCAAGCAGATCAACGCGATCCAGAAGTCGCCGCAGTGGAAGGACACCGCGATCGTCGTCGCGTACGACGACAGCGACGGCTGGTACGACCACGCCTACGCCAAGCCCCTCAACGGGTCGACCGACAAGACCACGGGTTCGGGCGGCAAGGCAACCGACAGCCCCGCCTGCCAGTCCGCTCCGAAGCCCGCGGGCGGCTACCAGGACCGCTGTGGCCCTGGCCCCCGGCAGCCGCTGCTGGTGATCTCGCCCTTCAGCAAGTCCAACAAGGTCGACCACACCCAGACCGAGCAGACCTCGATCACACGCTTCATCGAGGACAACTGGCACACCGGCCGGATCGGTGACGCCTCCTTCGACCGCCGGGCGAACACCCTCTCCGGGCTCTTCGACTTCCGTCACCCCAACAACACCCAGGTGCTGCTGAAGTCCGACGGCTCGGTCGCGTCGGTGCACAAGGCCGGTCACTACACGACTTCCGCCCTGGCAGCCCACGCCCCGATCGTGAACGCCGCGGCCGCCAACGCCCTGACCACCCGGCGTCTCGCCGATGACCGGGGCGCCCCCGTCGCCCTGCCCATCGGCCTCACGGCGGGTGTGCTGGTGCTCGGCGGCGCCGGTACGGCGCTGGCCCTCCACCGTCGCCGTACCGTGCGGACCGCGGGCTAGGCCCGTCCGCGCGAGCACGGCACCACCGCCGTCGGGTCCGCCGCCACACCTCCTCCCCAGGTGGCGGCGGACCCGGCCGTATATCGGCGGCGGACCCGGCCGTATGCCGTAGGGCGGGGCGGCCGAGGCGGGGGAGTAGCGGCGGGGAATAAAGCGGAGCCTTTCTCCGGTTGAATGCGGGCGGTAGACGTAGAGGCGTACCGAGACAGACGTACGCGCACCGCAGTGCGACCAGGGAGGCGGGCCACCGTGGCCGATGAGCAGGACCGGCGAGACGACCAGCACGACCCCATCCGGGCCCGCGCGCTCGGCAGCGCACCGGTGCCCCTGTCGGTGCTGGACCTCGCGACCGTCGGCAGCGGGGTGACGGCCGCCGAGGCGCTGCGGACCACCACCGAGCTCGCCCGGCTCACCGAGCGTCGGGGCTTCCACCGCTTCTGGGTCGCCGAGCACCACTCCATGCCCGGGGTCGCCAGCACCTCCCCGGCGGTGATCCTCGCCCACCTCGCCGCGCACACCGAGCGGATCCGGCTGGGCTCGGGCGGGGTGATGCTCCCCAACCACGCCCCGCTGGTCATCGCCGAGCAGTTCGGCACCCTGGAGGCGCTCGCCCCCGGTCGGGTGGACCTCGGCCTCGGCCGCGCGCCCGGCACCGACGGGGCCACGGCCGCCGCCCTGCGCCGCACCGAACGGCTGCGCGAGGGTGCCGACGACTTCCCCCAGCAGCTCGCCGAGCTGACCCGCTTCCTCGACGACGACTTCCCCGACGGCCACCGTTACGCCCGTATCCACGCGGTGCCGGGACCGGTGCAGGGCACCGTGCCCGGCGGGGTCCAGTCCGCCGACCGGCCCTCGATCTGGCTGCTGGGCTCCAGCGGATTCAGCGCCCGGCTCGCCGGCATGCTCGGCCTGCCGTTCTCCTTCGCCCATCACTTCTCCGCGGCCAACACGGTCCCCGCGCTCGACCTCTACCGCGAGACCTTCCGGCCGTCCGCCGCGCTGGACCGGCCGTACGCCTCGATCGGCGTCTCGGCCTTCGCCGCCGAGGACGAGAAGGAGGCCCACCGGCAGGTGCTCACCGGCGCCCTGGCCATGATCCGGCTGCGCACCGGACGCCCCGGCCTGGTGCCGACGCCTGAGGAGGCCGAGGCATACGAGTTCAACGAGATCGAGCGCGACTTCATCAACAGCTGGCTCGCCAACGTCGAGTACGGCACCCCGGACCAGGTCCGCGAGGGGCTCGACGGGCTGATCAAGCGCACCGGAGTGGACGAAATCAAGATCACGGCCAATGCGCACGGCCGTGACGCCCGTCTGCGCTCGTACGAGCTGATCGCGGATGCCTACGATCTCCCGACGGCGCAGACGGAGGCGTAGCCCTCACCGGCACAGCCCTCACCGGCACAGCACTGCCCGACGTAGCCCTAACCGGACGCCGGGCAGGTGATCATCGTCTGTATGCGGTCCGGCGGCACCGGACGGGAGTAGAACCACCCCTGTCCGGTATCGCAGCCGATCCGCCTCAGCCGCTCCGCCTGCTCGGCGCTCTCCACACATTCGGCCGTCACGGTCAGGCCCAGCCGGTGCGCGAGCTGCACCAGCGCCTCGACGATGGTCTCGTCGGCCGGATTCGGATGCTCCTCGGCCCGGAACCCCTGGACGAACGAGCCGTCCAGCTTGAGCGTGGAGACCGGCAGCCGGCTGAGATAGGCGAGATTGGAGTAGCCCGTCCCGAAGTCGTCGATCGCGATGGGCACCCCCATATCGCTGAGCCGCTGCAGCGCCTGCAGCGGACGCCCCGTCGACCCCATCACCGCCGACTCGGTCAGCTCCAGTTGCAGCAGATGCGGCGGCAGCCCGGTCTCCGCCAGGATCGTGCCGACATCGGCGACCAGGTCGGAGTCCCACACCTGGCGGACCGCCACATTGACGCTGACCACCAGCGGATGGGTCGGATTGGCCAGCTGCCAGGCGCGGGCCTGGCGGCAGGCGGTGCGCAGCACCCACCGGCCCAGCGGCACGATCGCGCCGTTCTCCTCGGCCAGCGGGATGAACCGGTTCGGCGACAGCCGTCCGAACTGCGGATGGTCCCAGCGCACCAGCGCCTCCACCCCCCGGACGACCCCGTCTCCCAGCCCCACCAGCGGCTGGTAGTCGAGCACGAACTCGTCCCGCTCGACCGCCGGGCGCAGGGTGCTGGACAGCGCCTGCCGGGTCATCCGATGGGCGTTGCGCTCCGGGTCGAAGAGCGTCCAGCGCGCCTTGCCGTCCTCCTTCGCCCAGTACAGCGTGGTGTCCGCGGCCTGCATCAGCCAGGTGGTGTGAGTGCCGGCCGCGGGCCGCTCCACCACGCCGATGCTCGCGGACACCGACAGCCGCTGCCCGCCCACGTCGAACGGTTCCTGCAGGGCGGCCAGTAGCGTCCGGGCGAGGTCGCACAGCTGCTCGGTGCCGGTGGAGTTGCGGACCAGCAGGGCGAACTCGTCCCCGCCGAGCCGCGCCACCAGATGGCCGCCGGGCGCGGCGCATTCGGTGAGCCGCTGGGCGACCGCGCCGAGCAGCCGGTCGCCGACCCGGTGGCCCAGGGTGTCGTTGACCGCCTTGAAACCGTCCAGGTCGAGATAGCAGAGCCCGATCCGGCCGGTGCCCCCGTGGTCGTAGGTGGCCGCCTCCAGCGCCGAGGTCATCCGCTCGAAGAACAGGCTGCGGTTGGGCAGCCGGGTGACCGGATCGTGCATCTGCAGATGGCGCAGCCGCCCCTGGAGATCCCGCTGGTCGCTGATGTCGGCCATCGACAGCAGCAGACTGCAGCTGTCCGGCGCGGGCTCGATGGTGATCTCGGCCCACAGGGCATGGCCGTCGGCGCGCAGCAGGCGCCGGGTGCGGCGCAGCCGCGCGAGACGGCCGCCCAGCACGTCCCGGTACTCCTTCCAGGTGCGCGGATCCTCGCGCAGATTGGCCAGATCCGCCGCGCTGCGGGTGGTCAGGACGGCCGGATCGGTGCCGAGCAGGGCGCCGAGCGCGGGATTGGCGTCGCGCACTCTGCCCTCGCGGTCGACGACGGCCATGGCGAGGTGCGCCACATTGAAGGCGGCGCGGTAGTCGCCGGGCGCGGGGCCCGGGGCCGGGCCGGCGCCCGGGGGCGCGCCTGACGCCGAGTGCGCCCCCGGCGCTGGGGGCGCGCCCGTGGGCGACGGCGCGCCGATGGCCGGGCGAGGTGCGCCGGCGTCCTCCGCAACGGGGAGGACGCTGGGGGCAGCATCACGCTCTGTGATCGTCGGCAGCGTCGCGCCCAGGGCGCGGCCCTGCCCGTCAGGGATTCCGCTCACCGCTCGCTCCCGCGTGGCGTTCGTTGTGTCCAGGTTGTTCGTACGCATCTTGTTGTCTCACACCGGGTGCCGGGCAGACCGTAATTTCCTGCCTGAAGGGGGATTCCCCGCTGGACGTGTGCCGATCATAGGGGCTCGTACTCCGGGCGTTTCATCGACGTCATCGCGCTCACCGCCGCCTTGACAATGTGTTTGGTCGTATCTGTTCGACTCTGCGCGGGCCAACAGCCGCTCTGACCGATTGTGACCGTCTGTTACGTACCCGGATCGCGGCCTCTTCACTCGACCAGCCCATCCCAACAGGGCGTACCCCGCCAATTCACCTCAGGGTGGAGTGGGTGTTCGGACTACGCCCGGGAGGTCGACATGGTGCGTCCTCAGGTACCCGAGGGGGTGCACCGGCAGCCTCGGTTGCGTCGGACCGGGGCCCTGCTGACCTCGTTGAGCGCGCTCATCGCGACCACCGTGGTGGCGGGCCCCGCTGTCGCGGCCGGCCCCGGCGGACCCTGTGACCTGGAACGTACCGACGCCCACCACTCGGAGGGCCTGGACACCTGGAACTCCCGCTATCCGCGCCCGGTGCGCCGATTGGACGCGGCGATGGTCTTCCTGTCGTTCCCGGACGCCAAGCCCAGAGTAACCCCGGCCCGGCTGGCCGCCGACCATGTCCCCGCGACCCCCGACTTCTTCAAGCGGGCGTCCTACGGGAAGTTCGCGCTGCGGGTGCATCCGCTGCGGCGCTGGCTCACCATGCCCCAACGCTCCACCGCGTACGCCATACAGCGCGACTGGAACGCCAAGCGCCGTGCCGCGTATCTGCGCGACGCCATCGCGTCCGCCGATCCGCACCTCGACTTCGGCCGCTATGACCTCGTCTATCTGGTCGCCGACCCCGATGCGCCCGGTGTGGACGCCGACGCGACGAAAGTGGTCAACTTCGAAAAGCCACTGCGCGCCGACGGTGTTGATCTGCGCCGCCTGGTGACTGTTTTCGAACACCATCCGCCGGACCGCAATGTCCTGGCCCATGAGACCGGCCATGTCTTCGACCTGCCCGACCTCTACCACCGGCCGAAGGACACCGACGCCAGCGCCGAATGGGACACCTACGTCGGCGACTGGGACCTGATGGGAAGCCAGTTCGGCATGGCACCCGATCCGTTCGGCTGGCACAAGTGGAAGCTGGGCTGGCTCGGCGCGCGCCAGGTGGCCTGCGACCGCGCCATCGGTCCGCGCCGATACACCCTCCACCCCCTCGCCGCTCCCTTGGGGCGGGGCAGGCCCGGCGTCGACACCCGCACCCGGCTGGTCGTGGTCCGCACCGGACCCACCACCGCACTGGCCATCGAGGCGCGCGGCGGCCGCGGCAACGACGCGGGCACCTGCACCGAGGGCGTGCTGGTCTACCGCGTCCACAACGACAAGGCGTCGGGCGACGGCCCCGTCCAGGTGCTGGACGGCCACCCGGCCACCTCCGCCTGCTGGAACGAGTCGGTCTACCCCGAACTCGCCGATGCCCCGCTCGGCGTCGGCGACAGCCTGTCGGTCAAGGAGGACTCCGTACGGATCACGGTGGCCGGCCGCGCCGCCGACGGGGGCTGGACCGTCCGGGTCAACCGCCGGGCGCGGTGATGACGGTGCAGCGCCGATCTTCTACGACTGCTTGGGCGGCTGACGAGACCCGGCAGACGGCCAGGTCGGGCCGCTGACGGAGCCGCGCCGATGGCCGGGGCGCGCTCATAACCGGTGATCAAGTCGGCTTCGAGGTGCCGCTTCGAGACTGTGGGCCCCTTTTCGACGTCGGGCGCCCGGGAGTTGAGAATGCCGCGACACGCGAATCTGGCCGAGGCCCTGAAGGAACGCGCCCTCCGGTGCGCCGACAGTACGGCGCTCGCCCACCCCGCCGACGACGGCACCGAACACCGCGTGTCCTACGCCGTGCTCGACGCCCGCGCCGACGCCGTGGCCGCCTGGCTGCGCGCCCGGGACGCCGCCGGCCGCCGGGTGCTGCTCGCCATGGACCCCGGTCCGCACGCCGCGGTGGCGCTGCTCGGCTGTCTGTACGCGGGCGCCGTCGCGGTGCCCGTGCCCGCCCCGTCCGCCTCCCGGACCGATGCCGAGCGCACCGCCTCGATCGTCCGTGACGCCGCCGTGGCCCTCGTCCTCACCGAGACCGCCCACGCCACCGAGACCTCCCGCAGGCTCTCCCGGGTCGGCCGCGCCGGTCTGACCTGCCTCGCGGTCGACGGACTCCGCCCCGACGCGTACGACGGCGCGCCCCGGCAACCCGTCCGCACCACCGCCGACAGCCTCGCGCTGCTCGCCTACGACTCCGGGCCCGCCACCGCCCCACGCGGCGCCCTGCTCACCCATGGCAGCCTTACGGCGGCCATGGCCGGGCTGCGGCGAACGCTCGGCACCGACCGCCACTCCCGGATCGGCGGCTGGCTGCCCCGCCGCCACACCCCCGGGCTGATCGGGCAGGTGCTGCATCCGCTGTGGCTGGGCGCCACCGCCGTGACGCTTCCGGCGGAGCCGTTCCGCACCGATCCGCTCGGCTGGCTGCGGGCCATCAGCCGCCATGGCATCACCGAAACCGTCGCGCCCGACATCCTCCACGCCCGCTGCGCCGCCCTCCTCGGCGACGAGCCACCGGCCGGGCTCGACCTCTCCCGCTGGCGGACCGCGCTGAACGCCGGGGAGCCGGTCTCGGCCGGAACCATGGCCGCCTTCCCCCACCGCTGCGCGCCCCTGGGGCTGCGCCCGGGCACCCTGGTGGCCGGATACGTCCCGGCCGAGGGGTCCCCGGTGGCGCTGGCCACGGGGCGCGCACCGGTGCCGGGCGCGGACTTCGCCGTCGTGGACCCGCTGACCGGGCGCCGGCTGCCGGACGGGGCGCCCGGGGAGATCTGGGTGCGCGGACCCGCCGTCGCCACCGGCCACTGGGGCGGTCCGCCGGACACCGCGCCGCTGTTCGCCGCCCGCGTCGCCGAGGGCCCGGGGGGCTTTCTGCGCACCGGCGATCTCGGCCTTACGGTGAACGGCCAGCTCCGGATGACCGGCCGGCTCCGTGACGCCCTCCTGGTGGACGGCCACACCCTGCATCCACAGGACGTGGAGCGCGAACTGCTGCGCTGCGCACGGGCGCTGGGGTCGGCCCGGGTGTTCTGCGCGGGGCCCGGCGCGGGGGCGCTGGTGGTCGTCCAGGAGGTCGTCCGTACGGCGGGCGGGGCGCGCACCGGGCTGCCCCGGCTGGCGGCGCGGATCCGTGCCCTGATCGCGGAGGAGTTCGGTGTCGTGACCGGCGCGCTGCTGCTGGTGCGCCCCGGCACCGTGCGCGGGGCGGGTACCGCCAAGGTGCGGCGTGCCCTGCTGCGCGAGCGCTATCTGCGGGGTGAAGTGCGCGCTCTGCACGCGGAGTTCGGGCCAGCGGTGGGTGAACCCTGCCGGGGTGGTGCGGCATGACAAGGGGGCGCGCGGTCGCGCTCGCGCAACGAGATATGCGTTCGACGGGCGCATTTGCCCGCGAATCTATGGAAGGGCCGGGAGAGCGGGGGAATAATCGGCATGCGGGGTGATGACGGGGCGGGGGAAAGCAGGGGGCGGGATGGTCAGGGTGCTGATCGCGGAAGACATGCATATGTTGCGCAAGGCCCTGGTCGCCCTGCTGGAATTCGAGCCGGACATCGAGGTGGTGGCCGAATTCTCCAACGGCGCCGAAATCCTGCCGCGCGCCCGTGAGCTCCGCCCGGATGTCGCGGTCCTCGACATCGATCTGCCGGGTGTGGACGGGCTCACCGCCGCGGCCGAGTTGAGCACCACCGTTCCCGAATGCCGCACCATGATGCTCACCAGCCTCGGCCGCCCCGGAAATCTGCGCCGGGCGCTGGCCGCCCATGTCTCCGGCTTTCTGCTCAAGGACAGCAGCCCGGACAAGCTGAGCGACGCCATCCGCGCCGTCGCCCGGGGCGAGCGGGTGATCGATCCACAGTTGGCGCTGGCCGCCCTGGACGACGGTCCGCAGCCGCTGACCCCGCGTGAGCTGGAGGTCCTGCGGTTCGCCGCGAAGGGGGAGGAGTCCGCGCAGATCGCGGCCAAGCTGTTTCTGTCGGTGGGCACCGTGCGCAACTACCTGACGTCCGCCGTGACCAAGCTGGACGCCCGCAACCGGGTCGACGCCATCCGGATCGCCCGCGAGGCGGGCTGGCTGTAGACCGCGTCGGGCCCTCACGCCCGTCCCGCCGTCAGGTCCGCACGTCCTCACGACCGTCACGCCGTCACGGTCGGCCCCGGGCCGTACTCCTCCTTCGAGTCCTTCGAGCCGCGCTCCCGGCCGCTTCGCGGCGGCGCGTCCACGGACACATCCAGCTCCGCCCGTAACTCGAACCAGCCGTCCGACCGCACGCCCGCGCGCAGCCGCCCGCCGAGGTTCTCCACCCGGACCCGGAGGTTGCCGATTCCGCTGCCGCCGTCCGTGCTGTCGGCGCGCAGGATGGTGGACGGCCGGCCGACCCCGTCGTTGACGAGGGTCAGCCACACCTGGCGCCCGCTGCGCCGCGCCTCGATCGCGCAGTGGTCGGCCTTGCTGTGGCGCAGCACATTGGTCAGCCCCTCGCGCAACACGCTCGCCAGCACCGTGTCCACCACCTCCGGCAGCGGTCCGCAGTCGATCTCGGACGTGGCGCTGATACCCGCCGCGGCCAGCATCGAGCGGGCCGTCGCCGACTCCGCCGACAGCGACATCTTGCGGTAGCCGCTGGCCACCGCCCGTACATCGGCCAGGGCCTGACGGGAGGTCTGCAGGATCTCCGAAAGCTCCTGCTGGGCCCGGGAGTTCTGCCGGGGCACCAGCCGGTGCACCAGCTCGCATTTGAGGGTGATCGTGGACAGGCTGTACCCGAGCAGATCGTGCACATCCCGGGAGAACCGCAGCCGCTCCTGGGCGACCGCCAGCCGGGCCAGCTCCGCCCGGGACCGGGACACCTCGGCGACCAGCCCGGACAGCCGCGAGAGCCCGAAGACCACCAGCCCGGTCAGCGCGGTGGAAACCGAGGTGTACGCGACCTGGCCCCAGCCGAAGCCCACCTGGAACAGCAGCACATCCGTGCACAGCAGGATGGCCGCGAACGCGGGCCACGCCAGCGCCGGTGCCAGCACCAGCAGCGAGGAACCGGCCAGAAAGCCCGGCATGCCCAGCCAGGCGTGCTTGAAGACCGCGAAGGGGGCGAAGGTCAGCACCGCCTGGAGCGCCAGCGTCCGGCGCCGTGCGCCGCTGAGCCGGGGCGCGAGGCCGGGGAAGGAGTGCAGCATCTGGAGGCAGAGCAGCATGGTCATCGGCAGCAGCGCCAGCCCGAGCATGGCCGCGTCGATCGTCCTGCCCGAACGATTGCCGTCGACCACATAGGTGACGGCCACGGCGAAGTAGCCCACCAGCACCAGGACCGTGATGACGACGGCCAGGCGCGGCGCCAGATTGTCGTGGTGGCGTGGTGGGTTCCCGGCATCGTCGGGCAAGAGGCTCCCCTGCACTCGTCCTCCGGATGGTCGGGCCGGATTGGGCGGCTTGCCCGAGAGTATCCGATCTTTAGCCGGGGTGGAGAGGCCGCGTGAAAGGCTCATGGTGTACGCAGAGTTACGCGTTATCACGGGGGATCACAGGAAAAACGGAATCGGGTTGAGATCCGCATAGGGCGTGGGCCCCGGCAGCCGTCCGAGCGCGACCGGGACGTCGAAGAGCCGGCCGGGCGCGAACCGGGCCCAGTGCGGGCGCATTCCGGGCACCAGCACCTTGGCCACCGGCAGCCCCACATCCGGCCGGGTCTGGTCCAGCACCAGCAACTCCATCCCGCGCTGCCGCACCACCTCCCCTACGGAGGCCAGTGCGCCGCCCTCGGGGGGCCTGGATATCCCCCGGGGCGGTACGGCGCCCGGATCGGGCGTCAGGTACGGGTGGTCGGCCAGGGTCGCGGTACGGAACCAGCGCAGCGACTCGGGCTCGGCGGTGCCGTAGCCCCCGCCGTCGGCGCGGGCCTCGACCACCGCCGGGAGCATCTGGTTCAGCTCGGCAAGGGCGTGGCACAGCGCGGTGTGCCGGTCGAAGTGGGCGCCGAAGCCGAGGGTGATGTCCTCGGCGGGCTTGTCGAGGCGCCGGGAGAGCGCGGCGACCACCGGGATGCCGAAGTCCGTGGTGAGGTCCAGGGCCCACACCTCGCGCCGCAATCCCCGGTGGGCGGCGCGGACTTCGGCCAGCCACGGGTCGTCGAAGGCGTCCAGGGCCACGGCGGGCTGCCGGGTGCGGTTGTACCACCACAGGGCGACCGCGTCCCGCTCCACCAGCTCCAGGAAGCCCCGTACGACGGCGTCGGCCAGCGTGCCGCCCGCCGCCGTGCCGTTGGAGTCCGCACGGCAGCAGCGGTGGCGCGGGGGCTGCGGGGCGCCGTAGTACAGCAGCGCGGTGGGCAGCAGCCGGTGGCGCTCGGCGGTGAGTGACCACACCGGGGTCCAGTCCAGCTCCGCGCCCTCGTCGAACGGATCGTGGATCCGGTGGCGCGCGGGGAGGGCGGTGTCGCGGAACTGGCGCGGGTCGAAGAGCTGGACGGTGTCCGGGTGCACGGCGTCGTCCGGGTGCAGATCGCGGTAGCAAGCGCGCTGCCGGGGCTCGTCCCCCTGGAAATGACCGCTGTAGTGCTCCAGGGCCTCGCACAGCGCGCTCGCCCGCGCCTGTTCGGCGGTGCGGCCCTTACCGTGGGCGGCCGCCCGCAGCCCGGCCCTTACGGCGTCCAGGCCGCTCTGGGGGCCCGCTCCCGCGTACGAAGGGTGGCGGGCATGGAAGCAGTTGAGGACGGCGGGGCCGCGCGGATCGCGCCGGATCTCGGTGACCAGCCCGGTGACCGGGTCCACCAGGTGTCCGTAGCGCTCCATGATCCGGCGCGGGGAGGTCTCGGTGCCGGTCTCGGTCAGCGGCTCCCGTGGCGACGGCAGCGCCAGGGGCGCCCGTATCCGGGCCGCGACCAGCGCCGGATCGCCGCAGCCGGGGCACTGCGGGCGGCGGGAGAGCGGATGGCGGTCCACGGTGGCGGTGAGGCTGTCCAGGGTGCGCAGCTCCCGCTGGCCCGGATGCCGGTGCCCGGCCAGCCACTTGGCGGCCTCCAGGGCGGCGAGCTGGAGCGCGGCGGCGCGGCTCGCGGGCAGGGAGGCGGGCGGGCGCGGTACCGGTCCGGGGCGGCCGAGCCGGCGCTGGAGATACGCCTCGGCCTGCCGTCCGCGCCACAGCCGGTCGGCCAGACAGACCCAGCACGGGTCGTCGGGGGCGCCGAGGAACGGGCCCAGCCACGCCTGGGTGCCCACCGGTTTGACGGGCAGCCAGCGACGGCCGGCGGCGCGGTGGGCGGCGTCCACGGTGGCGAGCCGCGGATCGAGGTAGTCATCGCACACCACAAGGGTGAGTTCTGCGTCGTCATGTTGACGGGGGGCGATTTGACATATCTCTCGCCGATGGCTAAAGGCCCCGGAAGCCGTCGGATCGCCATCCGTCGGATCGCCGTCCGTCGCCTTCCCGTCCACGGTCCTCAGGTCCGCGATTCTCAGCCCCGCGGCGCGCAGCGCCCGGACCACCTCGCCAGGGTCGGCCGAGCCGAGGACCAGCGGGGCCACGGCGGGGCGGGTGGGCTGGGGCGCGGGGGCCGGGGCGGAGCCGCCCGCGGTGTGCAGCCCGGCCAGCTCCCAGTACGCCTCCTCGGGGGTCCAGGCGTGGTCCCGCTCGGAGACCAGCCCGGCCGCACGGAGGCGGGCGATCACGCGCTCGGCCTGCCCGGCCGGGACCGCGCCGGGCGGCCCCGCGGCGCCGGCGGGCGCGGCGGCCTCGGTGAGGATGTGGGCGAGGTCCCGCGACCCGTCGAGCAGCGGCGCGAGCGCGGCGATCGCCCGCCCGTGCAGCGCCGTGACCCCGTGCTCGGAGACGAGATACACGGCCTCGCCCGGCACCGGCTCGACCCGCAGATGTGGTGTGAAGCCCAGTTCGCCGGTCATCGGCCGGTCATTCGGCGCCGACGGTGCAGATGCAGATGGCGGGCGCGCCGATGGGCCAAGTGGCGTCGGAGAGGTCCTCGATGACCAGGTCGTCGTCCTCGGCGGGCGGCTGAACTGCCTGGGCGGCGGTTCCGGCGGACCCGGCGCGCTGGGCGATCCTGGCGCGCTCGGTGATCTCGACGACCCCGGTGACCTCGACGACCCCGGTGACCCGGGTGACCTCGGTGTTCTCGGCGGAATGAGCCAGGCCGGCGGGGCTCGTGGACTCATGTGGGACGGGCGTATCGGTCATCGCGGACTCTCTCATCGCCAGGGTGTGAATTTGTCATGGTGCGGCTCTCTGGAACTCATATCGAGCTCGTTACTCCGGCACTGGCCGCACAGGTCGCCCACAAGCGAGGCTCTTAAATGCCTCGGTGGCAGGCCGCGCGGCCAGGAGGCACTTGACGGACCGTTGACGGAGGTACACGACCATGGACATCAAGGTGTTGGGGCCGCTGAGCGTCGAGGCGTGCGGTCAGTCGATCGTGCCCAGCGCGGGCAAGCCGCGCCAGATCCTTGCACTGCTTTCCGTCTACGCCAACCAGATGCTGCCGGTGCCCACTCTTATGGAGGAAATCTGGGGCACGCAGATGCCGCGCAGCGCGCTGACCACTTTGCAGACCTACATCCTGCAGTTGCGCCGCAGGCTGGCCACGGCCTATGGCCCGCAGGCCCCGCAGGCTTCCAAGGACGTCCTGGCCACCCGCTACGGCGGATATGTGCTGGAGGCCCAGCCGGGCGCGGTGGACATCCATGAGTACGACCGGTTGGTGGCCGCGGGGCGGGACGCGCTGGACGCCGGCGACGATGTCCAGGCGTCCCTGCTGCTGCGCGAGGCGCTGGCCGTCTGGCGCGGCCCCGCGCTGGTGGATGTGAAGGTCGGGCCGGTCCTGGAGATCGAGCTGGCCCGTCTGGAGGAGAGCCGGCTCGGCGTCCTGGAGCGCCGTATCGAGGCCGATCTGCGGCTGGGCCGCCATGCCGAGCTGCTCACGGAGCTCACCGAGCTGACCGCTCGTCATCCGCTGCACGAGGGGCTGCACGCCCAGTGCATGGCCGCTCTCTACCGCGCGGGCCGCCCCTGGCAGGCGCTGGAGGTCTACCAGGGGCTGCGCGCCAGACTGGTCGAGGACCTCGGGCTGGAGCCGTCGCCGCGGCTGCAGAAGCTCCAGCAGGCGGTGCTCGCCTCCGACCCGGCGCTCGATCTGGACCTGGACGGCCACTGGCGCCGCCCGGTGCTCGACCTGTTCGCCGCATAGACCAACGGCCAACAGTCCACAGCCGATAGCCCCACAGTCCCGACACCGCCCCTCGTCCGGAGCCCCGTAAGTTCCCCGACCAGCCGTCCCCGTCCGGCGAACCATCCCCCCCAAGAACGCCCGGCGCCGCCCTTCAGCCGGGCTTGCTACGGCTCCGCTGCCCGATCCCCCCGCGCGGGCAAGCGGAGCCGTAGTGCGTCCAGGGGAGGTCACAGGCGCCCGAGGCCCCATTCCCTGGAGCTCGACCAGCAGGAGGCGCGATGACGCGCGAGATCGACACCGATGTGTGCGTCGTCGGCGGCGGCCCGGCCGGTCTGGTGCTGGCACTGCTGATGCTGCGGTCGGGGGCTCGGGTGACCGTGGTGGAGTGCGCCCGCGCACATCAGCGCGTGTTCCGCGGTGAAATCCTCCAACCCGGCGCGATGGCGCTATTGGACGCGCTCGATGTGCTCGCCGGCGCCCGCGCCCGCGGCGCCCATGAGCACGACCGGTTCCTGGTGATCGAGGGCGAGCGAGTGCTGCTGGAGGCCGACTACCGGCTGCTCGCGGCCCCGTACGACCACCTGTTGAGCGTTCCGCGCCCCCATCTGCTGGATGAGCTCCTCGCCCGCTGTCGCCGCTCGCCAGGCTTCCGCTATCTGCCCGGACGGCGGGCCGGAGCCCTGCTGTGGCGGGAGCGGCGGATCGCCGGGGTCATCGCCGAGGGACCGCCGGGCCGCTGTGCCGTACGGGCCCGGGTCGTCGTCGGCGCGGACGGCCGGTTCTCGCGGATCCGGCGGCTGGCGGGCATCGGGGCGGGCCGCGCCGACGCGTTCGCCCAGGACGTGCTGTGGTGCACGCTCATCGCGCCCCGGGAAGAGCCGCCGCTCCGCGATGTGCGGGTGTTCCGCACCGGCGGCGGCCCGGTGCTGGTCTACGGCTCCTGGCCGAACCGGATCCAGATCGGCTGGACCCTGCCGCACCGACGCTACGTAAATCTCGCCGCCCTCGGCCTCGACCATGTCAAGGAGCGGCTGGTGCGTGCCGTGCCGGGGTACACCACGCTGATCCGCGATCAGGTCCGCACCCCGGGCGACCTCGGCGCGCTCGAGGTCTTCTCGGCACGCGCCGAGCGCTGGGTCGCCGATGGGCTGGTGCTGATCGGCGACGCCGCCCATACCCACAGCCCGATCGGCGCCCAGGGCATCAACCTCGCGGTGCAGGACGCGGTGGTGCTGCACCCCCTGCTGGCCCGCGCCCTGGCCGAGGGCGACACCAGCGCCGAGCGGCTGGCGGAGTTCGAGCGGCGGCGCGGGCCCGATATCGCGGCGGTGATGCGGATGCAGACCCTGCAGAGCCGGGCGATCCTCTCGCAGGGCGCGTTCACCACCCGGGTGCGCCCCCGACTCGCGCGGGCGCTGCGTCGTACGCCGCTCTATCGCAAGATCCTTCAGCGCATGGCCTACGGCAACCCGTCGATCCGCATCGCCGACGCCGGAGTGTGCGGCCGGATATGACACCCGGAGCGCGTTGGCCGGAAGGCGCCCATGCACCGGCTTCTCGCCACCCCGGCTTCGACCCTCTATGCCGCACCGCCTAGGTTGAGGCCATGCACACTGTCGTGATCCTGGCGCTTGACCAGGTCGTCCCCTTCGATCTGGCCACCCCGATCGAGGTGTTCAGCCGCACCCGGCTGCCCGACGGCCGGGAGCCCTACCGGGTCCGGGTCTGCGGCCCCGCCACCAGCGTCGACGCCGGGGTGTTCGCCCTCCAGCCCCCGTACGGGCTCGAGGCGCTCGCGGAGGCCGACACGATCGTCGTGCCCGGCCGCAGCGACGCCCTGCTCCCGGTCCCCGACGAGGTGATCGACGCGCTGCGGGACGCCGCCGACCGGGGCACCCGTATCGCCTCGATCTGCTCCGGGGCCTTCGTCCTCGCCGCCACCGGGCTGCTCGACGGACTCCGCGCCACCACCCACTGGCTCGCCGGTGCGCTGCTTTCCGAGCTCCATCCGAAGATCCAGGTCGACCCGGATGTGCTCTATGTGGACAACGGCCAGTTCCTCACCTCGGCGGGCGCCGCGGCCGGGCTCGATCTGTGTCTGCATATGATCCGGCGCGACCATGGCTCGGCCGTGGCCGCCGACGCCGCGCGGCTGTCCGTGATGCCCCTGGAACGGGAGGGCGGGCAGGCCCAGTTCATCGTTCACGACCAGCCGCCCGTACCGCGCGGATCGCTGTTCGAACCCCTGCTGCGGTGGATGGAGGACAACGCCGGACGGGACCTCACCCTCAACGAGATCGCCGCCCACATCGGCATGAGCACCCGCACCCTCAACCGCCGCTTCCGGGAGCACACCGGCACCACCCCGCTGCAGTGGCTGCACCGCGCCCGGATCCGGCAGGCGCAGTATCTGCTGGAGGCCACCACCCACCCGGTCGAGCGCATCGCCACCCAGGTCGGCTTCGGCTCGCCCACCTCCTTCCGGGATCGCTTCAAGCGCGTCGTCGGCACCAGCCCGCACAGCTACCGCTCCGCCTTCCAGCGAAACGCCGGATAGCCGCCGAGCGGTCCCCTGGGCAGCCTCGGGCACGGGTCGAGGCGGACTCGAGTCACGGCGGCGACCATGGCCTCCTCAGTGGGAACGACCGCGAGGAGCGCCCATGTTGGACCTCGGCCTGGAGGGGCGCACGGTCCTGGTCACCGGGGCCACCGGGGCCATCGGCCGGGCCGCCGCACGCGCCTTCGCGGAGCAGGGCGCCCGGGTGGCGCTCGCCTTCCGGTACCAGCGCGAGGCCGCCGAGGCGCTGGCCTGCGAGCTGTCCGGACCGGACGGCGGCAGGGCCTTCGCCGTGCCGTACGCCCTGGACGACGCCGCGTCGCCGCGCTGGGTCGTTGCCGCCGTGGAGGAGCACTGGGGCGGGCTCGACGTGCTGGTGGCGGCCGCCCGGCGACGGGGCGCGCGACGCGATCCGCACACCCGGTTCGAGGACGTACCGGAGGAGCACTGGCGGCCGCTGGTCGCCGACGGCTTCGTGCCCGCGGTCCGCACCGTCCAATGGGCCGTCGCCGGGATGCGCAAGCGCGGCTGGGGCCGGATCGCGCTGGTGGCCTCGGCACAGGCACCGGACGGCGCGGCCGACGGGGAGTTCCACGCGGTGGCGCGGGCCGGGCTGCACGGTCTGGTCCGCGGTCTGGCGGGCGAAGTGGGCGGCGACGGAGTGCTGATCAACGCCGTGTGCCCCGGGCCGACCCCGCCCGACCGGCCGCCGACTCCGCCCGACCGGCCGTCCACCTCGCCCGAGCGGCCATCCACCCCGCCCGATCGGCCGCTAGCCACCCCGAGGACATCGCCCGCGCCCTCCTCTTCCTGTGCTCGGCGGCCAACGGCACGATCACCGGCGAAGCGCTGACGCCTGCGGGGTGTCGCTGAGCCCGGCGAGGGATGCGATGGGGCGGCTCGGTGTCATGTCCATCGGCCGGACGGGGCGGTCCGGCCGGCTCGACCTCTGCGGGAGGTGAACCGTGCGCGTCCTGTTCACGACCTGGGCCTCCGGCGCCCATCTCGTTCCCATGGTGCCGCTGGCGCGCGCCCTGCTCGGGGCCGGGCACCAGGTGCGGGTCGCGGTGCCGTCCGAATGCGCGGCGGCCGTCGCCCGCACCGGCCTGGTGCCGGTGCAGATCGGTGCCCTGCCCATGGCGGTGGTCAGGGCACCGGACGCGACGCGCCGCCCGCGCGGCATCTGGCCGACGGACTGGCCGGTGCGGCCCGCCGCGCTCACCCCGGAGCAGCACGGCGTGCTGCGCGCGTTGGGCGATCGGCAGGTGCGGATCGCCGAGGCGATGGCCCAGGGCCTGGTGGCCTTCGCCCGCTGCTGGCAGCCGGAGCTGGTGGTGCATGACGCGAGTGCGTACGCGGGCACGGTGGCCGCGGGGGCGCTGGGGGTGCCCGCCATCGGTCAGCTGTGGGGGAGCGCGGCCGTGCTGCGGCTGGACCGGCAGCGGCTCGAAGGCCCGCCGCTGCCCGGCTACGCCCGGCTGATGCGGCGTTACGGCGCCGACCCGGCGCGCGAGCCCGACCTGTGGCTCGATCCCTGCCCGCCGAGCCTCGCGCTGCCCTCGCGGGCGCGGCGGCTGCCGGTGCGTCTCGTTCCGCACGATGGGCCGTCGCCGCATGAGACGCCGTCGCCTTACGAGGCCCGCCGCGCCGGGCCGCACCCCGCACGCCAGGCCGCCGCGTCGAACGGGCGGCGCGGGCCGGGCGGCTCCAGGCGCTCCGGGCCGGTGCGGGTGTGCGCGGCGTGGGACGACGCCAGTGGTCCGCCGGACGCCGTAAGGGCGGCACTGTGGGCCGCCGAGGCGCGGGGCGTGGAGGTCGTCCGGGTCGGCAGCGCCGCCGAGGGGCGGCCGCCCGCCGGGCCGCTGCACCGGGTGCTGCCGGGCTGCCGGGCCCTGCTCCACCAGGGCGGGGGCGCGGCGGTGCTGGCTGCCGCGACGGCCGGGGTGCCGCAGCTGGTCGTCGCGCCCCGCCTGGAGCAGCAGCTGAACGGGGCGCGGCTGGCCCGGGCGGGCGCCGGGATGTATCTGCCCGCCGACGCCCTCGACGGCACGCGGCGCGGGGCGCGGGCAGTGGGCGGCCGGCTGGCCCTGGACCTGTTCACCCTGCTGGAGCAGCCCTCGTACGCGGCGGCGGCGCATGCCCTGCGGCGGGAGGCGCTGGCGATGCCCGGCCCGGACAAGGCGGTCCTGGCGGTCACCCGGCTCACGGGCCCGGCGGCGTGAGGTCGGTCGTACGCGGAGGGTCCCGCCCTGGGGAAAAGGCCACGCGAAAGGCCCCCCACCGAAGTGAGGGGCCTTTCGCTGTCTGTGCGCCGCCAGGGACTCGAACCCCGGACCCGCTGATTAAGAGTCAGCTGCTCTAACCAACTGAGCTAGCGGCGCCTGCTGACGTAGGAGACCTTAGCACCCGGACGCCACGGAGTGAAAATCGATAACTTTCAGCCCGGAAAAACGGCGGGTGTGCTGGTCACAGCCGTGCCGACAAGATCACCACCGGCGGCGCGGGCCGCCCTCACGCAGGCCCACAGCAGTACCTCGGGACCGGGCAACCAGGGCTTGCGGACATCCGGCGCGACCAGCCAGCGCGGCGACGGCACGGGGGTGGACTCGCGGGCGCCGGTCTCCGGGGCCCCGGTCTCCCGGGCCTCGTGCTCCAGGGGCGCCGCCTCCGGCTGATCGGGGTCCGGCGGGAACAGCGGCGGCACGGTCACCGCGTCGCCCCGCCCGTAGCAGAGCAGCGGGGGAGCGGTCGCGCCCCACTCCTCCCAGCCGAGCAGCGCCGGCAGCCGCTGGGCGGTCCCCGGGGTGGCGAAGAGCATGACGCGGCCGCCTCGGGCCGCGACCGGGCCGGTGCCGGGGCCGTCGGTCCATAACCGGCCCACCACTCGGCGGCCGAAGAGCGCGTCCATGCTGATGACGTCGAACGCCGTACCGCACGGCAGCGTCACCGCGGCGGTCGGGGCCCCTGCCCACAGGGCCTGCACACCGCGCGGCGAGGCGCTGGCCGAGGCGAGCCAGTCCGCGCCCGCCGGGGTGACATAGGCGGCGGTGTGAAGTGCGTCCTGCGGCGTTCTGGTCATGTTTCCACCTTTACCGTCGGCGATGACGGTGTAGAGAGATGCGGCGAAACCGGGACATCGGGTGTTGGCATCGGGTATCTTCCGCCCGCATATGCCCCAGGCTCACGCCTGCCGTCAGTCCGGCAACTCGCCGCTCCGCATCAGCTCCCGGCCGAACTCGACCATCTTCTTGGCGTAGTCCTCGGTCCACTCGGCACGCTCGGCGATCACGGCGGGGGTCAGCCGATCGAACCGCCTCGGGTCGGCGAGCTGGGCGGCCGCCATCGCCTGGAACTCCATGGCCCGGTCCGTCGCCGCGCGGAACGCCAGCACCAGCTCCGTCGAGCGGGACAGCAGCTCGCGCGGGTCCTCGATCGACTCCAGGTCGAAGAAGTGCGCCTCGTCCGAGGCGGCGGCGGCCGGTTCGAAGAGCAGGGGCGCTGGTTTCAGCCGCCGGGGCGCGGAGCCGTGCCGGCCTTGAGCCGAATCCGGCTCGGGCATGTGATCTCTCCTCCTGGGTCGTGAGGCACCTACGGTTCACGGTGGTCCTGTTGTCTCCATTGTCGCGCGTAGGGCAAGGGCACCCCTGCCGTACGCCGCCGACCTGGGGTCTCTCCCCACCCCGCCGCCCGCTGAACCATGGCCGGACCGTCGCCCCTGGTGACGCACCGTACGGCCGCCGGTGACGCGTCGCCCTTACGGTGGCCACCGACACGCCGCCACGACCGCCGCACAAGCCCTTACGGTGGCCACCGACACGCCCCACGACCCGCGCCGACGAGCCCTTACGGCCGCCGCCGACCCGCCGTTACGGCCTTACGGCGGCCATCGACTCGCCCTTACGGCAGCGCCGAGACGACCCTCACGCCCAGCCGACGCCGCCCCCAACGCGCCCTTACGGCCGCCATGTCACGCGGTGCTCGGCCAGATGCGCCAGCACCGCGTGGTTGGCCTCCCAGCCGTCCGGGAACTTCACCGTCACGCCCAGCTGCACCGGCTCCGTGGACGGATGCTCGTCCAGCAGCTCGGCCACCCCCGCCCGGCACACCACCACGCACGCCTGGCGGTGCCGCGACGTCAGCACGCACAGCCGGCCCGTCTCCAGATGGAAGGCCGTGGCGTCCGGCCGCCCCGACAGCGGATGCAGGACGACCGTGACCTCGAACTCACGCCCTTGGAGTCGATTGGCGGTGTCGACGGTGACGCCGGAGACCCCGAGCCCCGTCAGCGCCGCCCTCACCGCCGCCGCCTGGTCCCGGTGCGCCGTGCCCACCGCGATCCGGTCCGCCGCGACCGGCAGCGGTTCGTCGGACCGCTCGCTGACCGCCACCGCGCCCCGGTCCAGCAGCCGCCGCACCACCTGGGCCACGGCCGCCACCGCCTCCGGGTCGGTGCGCGGGGTGCGCCGGGCGGGTAGCTCCAGCAGCCCCCAGCCGGACGCGGCGGCCTCGTCCAGCACCCGGTCCGGCCCCGAGCCGTCGGAGGCCACCCCGAAGCTCAGCCGCCGCTCGCCGTGGCCGGTGCCGCTGCGGAAGGGGGTGTACGGATAGAACGCGTCCGAGACCAGCGGCGCGGCCGAGGCCGGCAGCCGCCAGGACACCGGCAGCCGGTGCTGCGGAAGCCGCGGATTGTGCGCGAGCAGCGTGGTGACCGCGCTCGCCGAGGGGTCGTACGAAAGCCCCGCCCACTGGTCGGCGCCCACCACGCTGAACGGGTCAAGCTGCCCCGGGTCGCCCACGAACAGCGCCCGCTCGAACAGCCCGGCCACCGCCAGCAGCGCGTCGGAGCGCATCTGGTACGCCTCGTCCACGATCGCGTGCCGCCACGGCTCGACGTTCTTGATGTGCGCCCACTTCGCGGCCGTGGAGACGACGATGTCGAGCCCGGCGAGGTCGCCGATCTTCGCGGAGGCGCGGACCGACGCATGCCCGTCGAGCACCGGGTCGTACGGATGCGGATCGCTGCTGTGCAGCCGCCCCACCGGAAGCTCGGGGTCCGCCGTGGCCAGCCGGTCGACCAGATCGTCCACCTGGGCGTTGGTCTGCGCGACCACCATCAGCGGCCGCCCGGCGGCGGCCAGCTCCCGCGCCGCCCGCACCACCAGTGTCGACTTGCCCGCACCGGGCGGGGAGTCCACGACGACGCCGCGGTCCGCTCCGTGCAGCGTGTCCCGCAGGATCGCCTCGGTCGCGCGCGCCGCCGCGGCCGACGGGTCGAACGGCTCGCCCGCTCGGGCGCGGCCGGCGTGGGCCGCGCCGGCGGCCGGGTCCGCGGCGATCACAGATAGTCCTCCTCGGTCATCGGGTCGGGCTCGGGGCCCTGGGCCGGCGCGGCGGCGTCCGGCGGGCCGCCGTGGGTCCACGGAGTGCTCTCCGCGTCGGGCAGCTCCGGGCCGCCGCGCGGGGCGTGCTCGAACAGCGTCCAGCACACCCGGTCGCCCTTCTCGGGCACCGAGCCGGGCTCCGGCTGCTTGCCGCGGCCCATCCCGCCGGTCAGCCGCACCACCAGCGCGCGGGCCGGGTCCTCCGGAGAGCCCGAAGCGTCCGCCCCGTCGAGGCCGTCGGGCTCATCGGCTCCACGAGCCTCATCGGCTCCACCAGCCTCGTCGGTGTCCGCGAAACCGGCGAACTCCCCGCTCTGCGCCTTGCCGTCGGCCATGACCCGGTGCAGCTTGACCCGCTCGGCCAGATGCGGACGGTCCTCGGTGCGGACCGTGACCAGCGGGCGCGGGCGTGGCACCTTCGCGTCCGACCAGGCCATCTCCACATCGATCACCTCGCCCGCGAACGCCTCACCGGCCAGCCGCCGCCCCGCCATGACCAGCGGATCGTCCAGCGCCTCATGGGCGTCGAGCTGGGCCTGCGCGGTCTCGCGCGCGGCGAGCTTCTGCGCCGCCGTCACCGCGTCGTCCCGCTTGGGCTGCGGCGGCTCCCCGGCCCGGACCCGGTCCCGGTGGCCGGTGTAGGACCAGCGGTCCCGCTTCCAGCGGTCCGCCACCCGCGCGCCCTCCGGGAGGGAGCGCAGCAGATCCACCCCGCGCCACAACGCGTCCCAGGTGGGCCGTAGCTGCGATTCGATCAGCCCGCGCAGCTGCGCCTCGGCGAGCCGCAGCCGCGCCTCGCCCCCGGCCACGCCCTGGGACGTCTCGGCACGCGCCGCGTCGTAGCGGGACATCGCCGGTGCCAGCAGCTTGTTGTCGAAGGCGGGGTCGGTGGCCGGGCCGGCGGGCGGGCAGCGCAGCTGGCCGTTCTCGTCCCGCTCCGACTCCGCCCGTAGCGCCGCCTCCGCCCCCGGCAGGCCCTCCGGGGGGTCGATCCAGGCCAGCAGCGAGCCCAGGTGCTGATCTTCCAGATTGCTCTGCCCGGTCGCCCAGTGACGGCTCAGCAGCTCGGTGAGCGACAGCAGCAGACATGAGCCGGGCACCCGCGACCGCTCCCCGTAGTGGGTCAGCCAGCGGCCGAGCAGCGGCACGCGCGCGGGCGCCGGGAAGGGCGTCTCCGGGTCCTGCTCGGCGGTCCGCCGGAACCGCATCGACCGGCCCAGCAGCCGGACGAACGCCACGCCCGCGGCGCTGGGCACCAGCAGCTGCGGCGCGTCCTCGCACAGCTCGACCTGGACCGGGACCTTCTTACCGGTCTCCGGATCGGTCTCCTTGCGCTCCTCCAGCTCGACCTGGTCCGCGTACGAGTCCAGATACGGCTGGATCTCCTCCGCGAGCGCGGCGAGGAACGCGAACCGCAGGTCGCTGTCGCGCGGCTGGGCCACGATCAGCAGTCGCGGTGCGTCCCGGTCGGTACCCACCAGCGCCCCGAGCGGCGCCCCCGCCTCACCGGCGGTGGTGAGCGGGACGAACGCCAGCGGGCGCTCCGAGAGATGGCGGTGGCGCACGGTGGTCAGGGGCTGGGCCCGCCCCTCCCGGACCGCCTCCATCCGGGCCAGGGTGGTGATCAGCGACATGCCGCCGCCTCGGGCCGGGACGCGAGCGCCTCGGCGCGCAGGGCCGCCGCGCGGCGCAGGGCGTCCACGGTGGGGTCGCCGGTGGGGGTGTCGTCGGCGGGACGTTCCATGGCGGCCGTAAGGACGGCGTCCATGGTGGTGAGCCCGCCCAGCTCGCCCCGGACGCCACGGCCCAGCGCCTCGACCCGGCCCGCCGCGCGGGACCGCGTCCGGCAGTGGGCGGCCAGCTCACACGTGGACAGGCACTCCGGGGCGTACGCCGCGTCCACCGCCTCGACGGCGGCCGTCAGCTCCTCGACCGGCCGGGTCGGGGTCCGGCCGTCGTCGGTAAGCCGGAGGTCGAAGGTGGTGCCCTCGGGGAGGGCGGCGGCGATGTCCTCGATCCGGGTCAGCCGGTCGAGCTGCCGACGGGTGACCGCGAGCTGCTTGCGCACATCGACCATTTCGGCGGTCGGCAGGTTGGAGAAGTTTTTGGGGCAGACGAGCAGCACATGATGGCGCACCCGGGCCCGCACGGAAGCGGCCTCCGCCGGGGGCACCGAGCCCTCCCGCGCCGCCGTGTCGTCCCCGTCCTCGGGCGGCCGGCCGATCATCGACGCCACCCGCTCCAGCGCCAGGGTGTAGACCGCGGACTGACGGGCGGCCGCGCCGACCTTGGCCGGGTCGGCGGAGCCGTCCACCATGGGGAAGGACTTGATCTCCACGACCGTCCACGACCCGTCGGGGTGGACCACGACCGCGTCCGGCTCCAGGAAGGCGGGCGAGCCCGCGACGTCCAGGCTCACCATCGGATGGTCCAGCAGCGCCCAGCGCCCCGCCTCCGTGGCCTCGCGCAGCGCGAGCGCCGTACGGGCCGTGCGGCCCTGCGGGCCGGGCGCGGTCAGATCGGGGGTCGCGACGGCGCCGTGACCGGGCGCCTCCGAGCCGTCACGCAGCCGCTCGTGCAGCAGCCGCACCAGATCAGCGCCGCCGTCCGCCTTGACCCGGGCCTCGAAGGAGTTGCCGCGCTGATGCGCGAACTGCGACTGCCCGAAGTTCGCGGGAGCCCCCAGCGCCGACGCCAGCGCGCCCTTGTCGACCCCGGCCCCGTCCAGCAGCGCTCGGCGGCGGCAGCCCGGGTTGGCGGCCAGCGCCGCCAGCGCGCGGGCGTCCATCGGATGGGGAACGGTGGCCGGGCCGCGCAGCTCAGCGAGCCGCTGCCGCAGCCTCGTCATCTGCCGCGGGGGCCGAGCCGCCCGCAGTGGCTCCCCGGCCGCCTCCGGCACTGGCACCGGCACCGGCTCCCCGGCCGCCGTCGTCCGCGGCACCGTCGGTGCGTTGCCTGTCCGCGCCCCTGCCCTGCTGTCGGGGGATCCGTTCCCGTTCACGCGCCGAAGTCTCGCACTTGTCACCGACATTCGCGGGCACACCCGCGTTTCGGGAGGCGGTGACGGTCTCGCGGGCCGGACGCAGGCGGCTGCGCAGCGACTCCGTGAGCCGTAGCGCGGGCCCCGTCAGCAGCGACCCGAGCGCCATGACGGCGGCGCCGGCGACCGCGTCCAGGAAGTAGTGGTTGGCGGTGCCCATCACCACGAGCGTGATCGCCAGCGGATAGCCGACCGCGCCGATCTTGGCCCAGGTCGAGCGTCCGTGCCGCCACAGGGCGATCCCGCACCACAGCGCCCATCCCACGTGGAGGCTGGGCATCGCCGCGTACTGATTGGTCAGCCCGCCCAGTCCGCGCGGTGCGCTGGCGTCCCCGCCCCACCAGCCGTACGAGCGGTACTGCGCCATGGTGTCGACGAAGCCGTGGCCCGCCTCCAGAAGCCGCGGCGGGCAGGTCGGCAGCAGCGTGAAGCCGATGAGCCCGATGATCGTGGAGACCAGCAGCCAGGTGCGCAGAAAGCGGTAGTCCGACGCCTTACGGCGCTTCCACATCCACAGCAGGATCGCGGGGGTCAGGACGTAGTGCAGCGAGGCGTAGGCGAAGTCCGCCGGTATGCCTATCACCGCGTGGGCCGTGAACAAATCGTTCAGCGGCGACTCGAAGTCGATGTTCAGACGCTGTTCGAAATGGAGGATCGCCAGACCGTGATCGACGGCGGTGGACACGTCGCCGCGGGCCAGCAGCCGACCGGCCGAGTAGGCGGCGTACACCACCGCTATGAGCGGCAGTTCGGTCCACCAACGGGGCCGACTGCCCTGTGCTGCTCCGGCACGGGGCACCGTATGGGGCATTCGGACGCTCTCCAAAGTTCGGGCGGCCACAAGAAGGCGCGCGGTCAACCGTACGGTGCAGGCGAAGCGACCAACGCACCGCCCCCGTCCGCGAGCGGCGCCCACTGTCGGAACCCCCCTGGCGGACCCGCGCGCAGACAGGAAGACGCCACGAGTGGCCCGGAGGTTGCCTGCCGATCACATGCGCGATGATGGAGGGATGGCGATCGGCCATGTGCCGGTCCCGAAGAGTGCATGAAACCGCAGGCAGCGGCGTGTAATGGCGCACGGCGGCGCAGCGGTGCGAAACCGGTGAAAGAAGGCAGTACGCATGCCCCCACGCATCCTCCTGGCCCGGCACGGACAGACGCGGTGGTCGCTTTCCGGGAAGCACACCGGCCGTACGGACATCCCGCTGCTCGACGAGGGGCGGCGCGGCGCCAAGCTGCTCGGCGGGCGGCTGCACCACGGCCCCTGGTCTGGCCTTCCGGACGCCGAGGTGCGCACCAGCCCGCTGTCCCGGGCGAAGGAGACCTGCGGGCTGGCGGGCTTCGGCGACCGGGCGCAGGAGTGGGACGCGCTCCTGGAGTGGGACTACGGCGCGTACGAGGGGATGACCCCCACCGAGATCAAGGCCACCCGGCCCGACTGGCTCATCTGGCGCGACGGGGTGCCCGAGGGCGAGTCGATCGCCTCGATCGCGGCGCGGGCCGACGAGGTCGTGGAGTGGGCGCGCTCGGCCGACCGCGATGTGCTGGTCTTCGCCCACGGCCACATCCTGCGGACGCTGGGCGCCCGTTGGCTCGGCCATGACGCCTCCTTCGCCGCCCGGATCCGGCTCGATCCGACGTCCCTGTCGGTGCTCGGCTGGGCCTACGGCGAACCCGCCATCGAGCGCTGGAACGACACCGGCCATCTCGACTGAGAGCCGAACCGGCGTCAGACCGGGCAGGCGCGGCCGGCCGCCTCAGGGCGGGTGACGGCCGCCGCATGGCGGTCGAGGAAGTCCGCGACCGCCTCATCGCGACCGTAAGGACGCAGTATCCGGGCCGTGTCGTCGAGCATCCGGCGGATCCGCGACGACTTCACCTGGTCCAGCAGGCCCAGGGCCCGGCCGGCCGCGGCGGCGGCCGCGTCCGGCGCGCCCCCGGCCACCAGATCGCTCGCCAACTCCGTGGTGAACAGCGCGATATTGCGCGTGAAGTGCGGGTTCTGGAGGGCGACCGCGCGCCGGGCGTGCTCCACGGCGCGCTTCCAGTCGCCCAGCGCCGACCAGCACTGCGCCTCCAGCCCCTCCAGTTCGGCCTCCCCGAAGAAGCTCATCCACTCGGGGTCGGCGTCGCAGGGCCCGCGCCCGAACTGCGTCCGGGCACGCAGCAGCGCCCGCTCACAGCCGCCCCGGTCGGGCAGCCAGGCGAGGCCCCCGGCCTCGCGGAGCGCGAGCAGCGACATCAGCCGCGGCGAGGCGAGCCGCTCGGCGACCCGCTGGGCCGCCTGAGCCGCCCGTACGGCCTCGCGGGGGCGGCCGGCGTCGCGGGCGAGGAAGGCGGTGTTGCAGAACGCGTGTGTCTCCAGCGCGGCGTCGCCGGAGACCCGCGCGGTGGCCAGGGCCTCGGCGTAGTGGGACCGCGCGTCGGACAGCCGCCCGGAGTCATGGGCCAGCCAGCCCACCGAGATGGCCAGTTCACCGGCGCCCGCGAAGAGCCGCTCGGCGATCGAGCGGCTGTAGCCGCCCGCGTCGAGCAGCGCGTAGGCGGCGCTCAGCGGCTTGGCGGTGTGCGCATAGAGGGGATCGGCGCCGTGCCGGTCGTCCAGTAACCGGATCCGCCGTACGGCCTCCTCCACGGCGGCGGCCTCGGCCTCCCCCACCCGCCGTCCCGCCCGCCGGGGCGGCGTTCCGGCCCGGGGCGCGGCGGCGACGGCGGCCGCCGCCGCCCCACCGGCCATGAACGAGCGCCGTAGCAGTTCGCTCTCCTCGAAGATGTCGACGGTCCCCTTGCCCTGGGGCTCGGGAGGTCCGGGGCGCGGGCCGGGGACGGATACAGGTACCGACAGGGGTACGGGTACGGGAGGGCCCGCCGGGCCGCGGGCCTGGTGGCCGCGCACCGACTCACGGGAGGCGAAGCCGAGATCCGTAAGGGTGCGGCCGGGGAACATATGGCGGAAGACCCGCTCGTACGCGTAGTTGGGGCAGCGGATCGCTCCCGACTCGACACGGCCGATATAGCGGGCGTCGCAGGAGACCTGCTCGCCGATCTCGAGGGCCGCGCGGCGCACGGACGCCGCGAACTCGGCGGGCGAGAGCTGTCCGCGCAGTCGGCGGAACGCGTTGTTCGGCCGGGGAGGCGAGGGCTCCGGAAGCGGCGTCATGCTGTGCCTCTCCCTTGGTGAGGCCAGGTGGGCGGGGGAGAACCGTACCGGCTGCGCGATCTCCGACACTCGGAGGTTTCCGGCAAACATTACATATCGCCCATGATCTGCCATGAACTGCCATCCTTTACGGCGGCATTCGGCCGTAGCCGTTGACACCGCCGCGCGTTGAATGAGGTGCGACCCGATGAAGAGGGAGGCCGGAGTGGACATCAGCCGCTCGCGGACTACTGCCCAGCACCCCCAGCGCCAGGACTGCGATCTCGTCACCGTGCCCGCCCGCCAGGGGCTGGAGGCGGTGGACATCCTGCGCCGTGCGTGCGACGGCCTCGGTCCCGTCCTGCATGACAACGCCTGCGACACCCTCGGCTTCCTGGTACCGCCCGGAACGGCGGACGGCTGGGATCTGCCGGGCTCGGCGTGCACCCAGACATCCGGGCGTGGAATCCGGATAAATATCGGCTCCGGCACCGGCGCACCCGCCGAAGCCGGAGACACCCCATCCGCGGAGACCCGAGCCGGGGACATCCCGTCCGGAGACGCCGCCTACGGAGACACCGAAGCCGGCGACAGCGAATCCGCAGCGGCCGGGGACGACGCGCCGCCCGGCATCGGCACCGGCTGGCTGGTGCCGCCCGACGCGGCGTACACGATCGCCACCGACCCGGCCGAGCTCCGGGCGGCCCTCGGCGAGGCGGCCCGCACGATCGAGGCCGTCGACCGCTGCCAGTGAACCCAGACCCGGGTGACCGCTGCCAGTGAACCCAGACCCGGGTGACCGCTGCCAGTGAGGCGGTGACCATCCGCCCCTCCCTGCCGGCGACCGGCTGTCAGTGGTCCGCCGCATACTGGGACACATGGCGAAAGGCACGAACAAGCGAGCCGCGCGCGGGCGCGGAGCGGCGCGAGGGCGCAGCCCCGAGCCGGTCACCGCATCCGTCGACGGGGGGCTCGCCGAGCTCGTGCCGGACCGGGACCGGCCGCGCGGCTGGACGCTGCTGCTCGACGGCAAGCCGCAGTCGCATGTCGATCTCGACGATCCCGCGTATCTCGATTTCGAGTACCAGCGCAGATTCGGCCATCTCGCCGATCTCGTCGCCCCTCCCGGCCGCCCGCTGCACGTGGTCCATCTGGGCGGCGGCGCCTTCACGCTCGCGCGCTACGTCGCGGCGACCCGCCCCCGCTCCACCCAGCAGATCATCGAGATCGACGCTCCGCTCGTCCAGTTCGTCCGCAGTGAGCTCCCCCTGGACCCCGGTGACCGGATACGGGTGCGCGGCGCGGATGCCCGGGCCGGGCTCGCCAAGGTGCCCGACGGCTGGGCGGATCTGATCGTCGCGGATGTCTTCAGCGGGGCCCGTACGCCCGCCCATCTCACCAGTGTGGAGTTCCTCGCCGAGGTGCGGCGTGCCCTGCGCCCGGACGGGTGGTACGCCGCGAATCTCGCCGACGGTCCGCCGCTGGCCCATCTGAAGGCCCAGATCGCCACCGCCCGCGCCGCATTCGCCGAGGTGTGTCTGACCGCCGACCCCGCCCTGCTGCGCGGCCGCCGCTTCGGGAACGCCGTGCTGCTGGCCGCCGACCGCGACCTGCCGCTGGCCGAGCTCACCCGCCGGGCCGCCGGTGATCCACACCCCGCCCGGGTCGAACACGGGCGCGTCCTCGCGGACTTCACCGGTGGCGCGGCCCCGGTCACCGACGCGACCGCCGCCCCCTCGCCGGCCCCGCCGCCCGCCGTCTTCACCTGAGCGGAGCGGACCGGCAGCCGGCCCGAGCGGACCGGCAGCCGGCCGGCCCGCCGCTAGTGTTCGTCGATACGGACCTGCGGCGGGCCGTCATGCCAGGTGCAGAAGATCGTGGTGGTGTCGGCCCCGGAGACGAAGTCCACCCGGATCCACTCGGTCTGCTTCCACACCTGCATCTGCCATCCGCCGTCCGGTGTCGCCGAGACCAGATCCGCCGACGCCGCCCGGATGTCGAAGACCGCCCGGCCGCCCTTGGCCGGATAGCTGCGCACCTCTCCGCTCTCCTCCGGCCGCGCCGTTTCCTGTTGCGGCGGCGCCTGCGTCGGCTTCCGGCTGCGCCCGGCCGAACCGGACCCCTTGTCCCTACCCCCATCGCCGCCCGCGTCCGCCCCCGGGCGTGAAGGCGAGGACGACGAAGAGGGTGAAGTCGCCGAGGGCGACGGCGGTTTGGGTCGGTGCGTCGAGGAGGACCAAGTCCCGTTCGCCGAACGGGAGCCGTCCGCGATCGGCAGTGCGCGCGGCGGATCGTAGGCCGTTCCGGTCAGGACGGTCCGCACGCCGTACCACGACAGCGTGACCGCGGCGCCGGTCGCGAGGACCCACGCCAGACATTGGACCAGACCTCTTCGCATCTTCCCCATCTTGCCTCACCCGAATGGCGTACGGTGCCGCTCATGGCAAGTGTGCTCGTCGTCGAGGACGACCAGTTCGTACGCTCAGCCCTCATACGGCAGTTGACCGAGGCGTCCCATACCGTGCGCAGCGTCGGCACCGCCCTGGAGGCGTTGCGCGAGGTGGCACAGATCGGATTCGACGTCGTCATTCTGGACCTCGGCCTGCCCGATCTGGACGGGGCGGAGGCACTGAAGATGCTGCGCGGCATCACCGATGTGCCGGTCATCGTGGCCACCGCCCGTGACGACGAGGGCGAGATCGTCCGGCTGCTCAACGACGGCGCCGACGACTACCTGGTCAAGCCGTTCTCCGTGGCGCATCTCTCCGCCCGGATGACCGCCGTGCTGCGCCGTGTGCGCGCGGGCGGGGCGGGCGAGCCGGGCCGTGCGGCGGCGCCCCCGGCGGTGCTCCGGGTCGGTGGGCTGGCCGTCGATCCGCTGCGCCGCCAGGCCCAGTTGGACGGGATGACGCTCGATCTGACCCGGCGGGAATTCGATCTGCTCGCTTATCTCGCGGGGCGGCCCGGCGTCGTGGTGCCGCGCCGGGAGCTCCTCGCCGAGGTCTGGCGGCAGGCGTACGGGGACGACCAGACGATAGACGTCCATCTGTCCTGGTTGCGCCGCAAGTTGGGCGAGACGGCCGCCCGGCCGCGCTATCTCCATACGCTGCGCGGGGTCGGCGTCAAACTGGAGCCCCCGGCGGAGCCCACGTGAGATGGGCCCTGGTCAAGGTCTGCCTGGCGGTCACCGCGATGGTGGTGGTCGCCTTCGCCGTACCGCTGGGCCTCGTCGTCAAGGAGCTGGCCCGGGACCGGGCGTTCGCCGACGCCGAGCGGCAGGCCGCCACCATCGGCCCGGCGCTCGCCATCACCACCGAGCGGGCGCGGCTGCAGCGCGCGGTCGCCAGCACCCAGGCGGGCGGGGACGGCCGGATGGCGGTGCATGTCCCCGATGAGCCGGGCGAGCCGGGGAGCGGCTACGACCTCGGAAAGAGCCGTGCGGCCAAGGGCGAGCTGGCCACCGCGCGGCGGCTCGGCCGAGCCTCGGTGTCCGCCGCCCCCGGGGCTACGCGCTGCTCCAGCCGACCGCGCTGAGCAGCGGTCAGGTCGCGGTCGTGGAGGTCTTCGTCCCGCGTGGGGTGGTCACCAGCGGGGTGACCACGTCCTGGCTGGTGCTGGCGGGCGTCGGCCTCGCGCTGATCGTCGGCGCGGTCGCCACCGCCGACCGGCTCGGCACCCGGCTGGTGCGTCCGGCCGGACGGCTCGCCGACGCCGCCCACGACCTGGGCCATGGCGAACTCGGGGTGCGCGTGCCGGAGGACGGCCCGGCCGAACTCCGGGCGGCCGCCGCCGCGTTCAACTCCATGGCCGACCAGGTGGTGCAGCTCCTGGCCGGTGAGCGCGAGCTGGCCGCCGACCTCTCCCACCGGCTCCGTACGCCGCTCACCGTGCTGCGCCTCAACGCCGCCTCGCTGGGCGAGGGACCGGCGGCCGACCAGACCCGCGCCGCCGTCGCCCAGTTGGAGCGCGAGGTCGACCAGATCATCCGCACCGCGCGCCAGCAGAAGACGCACGCCCCGTCAGGCTGTGACGCCTCCGAGGTGATCCGGGACCGGATGGAGTTCTGGTCCGCGCTCGCCGAGGACGAGAACCGTACGGTGCGGCTGGCCGGGGTCGACCGGACCGTACGGGTGCCGGTCGCCCGCCCCGAACTCGGCGCCGCGCTGGACGCCCTGCTCGGCAATGTCTTCCGGCACACGCCCGAGGGCACGGCGCTCGCGGTCGACGTCCACGATGGTGGGGACGCCAGCAATTCAGTGATCATCCTGGTCTCCGACGCGGGCCCCGGCATCGCGGACCCGGACGCGGCGCTCCGCCGCGGCCACGGCGACGGCGGCCCCGGCTCGACCGGCCTCGGCCTGGACATCGTGCGCCGGGTCGCGGAGTCCACGGGCGGCGATCTGCGGATCGGGCGGTCGATGCTGGGCGGCACCGAGGTACGGGTGTGGCTCTCGCTGAACGGCGCCGGCTCCGCCGACCCGGGGCAGCGGCGGCGCGGCCGTAAGCGGAAGAGCCGGGGCCGCACCCGCCCCAAGGAGCCCGCGGAGCATTAATCGCCGCCCATGGGTTCCTTAAGGCAGCCATAAGATCCATGGCCGGTGCACGGATCCTGCCGTTTGTCCGACTTCCCCTCGCTAGCGTGGCGCCCGCACCATCTCCCCCCACATCCGCACAGCGAAGGCAGGGACCTGATGAGCAGCACGCACCGTCGCAAGGCGAGCCGGACCACCAAGGTGATCGGCGCGACCGCCGCCGCCGTCGTGGCCGGCGGCACGGCGTTCGCGCTCAGCGGGGCGGCGAACGCCGGCACCGTCTCCGAGAAGCCCGCCGCGTCCGAGAAGGCCGCAGCGGCGGCGAGCGGCGGCTTCGCCCCGTACATCGACACCTCGCTCTACCCCGCCTACGACATGGTGGGCACCGCCGAGAAGACCGGCGTCAAGCAGTTCAACCTCGCCTTCATCACCTCCGGTGGCGGCTGTACCCCCAAGTGGGGCGGCGTCACCGAGGTCGGCGACAACGAGGTGGCCAACCAGACCGAGAAGCTGCGGGCGGCCGGCGGCGACGTCCGGGTCTCCTTCGGCGGCGCCTCCGGCTCCGAACTGGGCCTGGCCTGCACGTCGGTGGACGAGCTCGCCGCGGCCTACGGCAAGGTCGTGGACACCCTCAAGCTCACCAAGGTCGACTTCGACATCGAGGGCAGCGCGCTTCCGAACAAGGAGGCCAACACCCGCCGCGCCCAGGCCATCGCCAAGCTGCAGCAGAACAACCCCGACCTGGACGTCTCCTTCACCCTTCCGGTGCTCCCGACCGGCCTCACCCAGGACGGTGTCGACCTCGTCGCCGACGCCAAGAAGAACGGGGTGAAGGTCTCCGCCGTCAACATCATGGCGATGGACTACGGAGCCTCCTTCGACGACGACATGGGCCAGTACGCCATCGACGCCGCCACGGCGACCCAGGGCCAGATCAAGAGCGCCCTCGAGCTGAGCGACGACGAGGCGTGGAAGGCCGTCGCGGTCACTCCGATGATCGGCGTCAATGACGTCAAGAACGAGATATTCAAGGTCGACGACGCCTCCCAGGTGGTGGAGTTCGCCAAGTCCAAGGGGCTGGCCTGGCTGTCGATGTGGTCCGCGACCCGCGACAAGCAGTGCCCCAGCCCGCAGGACACCGCGTCGCCGACCTGCAGCTCGATCGACCAGGAGGAGCTCGCCTTCACCAAGGCGTTCGGCGCCTACAACGGCTGAACGGCTGACGTCGGCTGACACCGGCGGGCCCCACACCGCCCGTCAGCCGCATAGGACGCGGGGCCTGACAGCCACATGAGCCGCGGGGCCTGTCAGCCCCCTGAGCCCCACCATCACCACCCCCACGGCACCCCCACACGGCGGGGCGCGGACGGAATCCCCCACCCGCCGCGCCCCGCCGTTTCCGTCGCCCTAGGGGCGCTGGGGCTCCTCGGCCCGCTCCGCCTCCTCATGCTCCTCGTGCTCCGCCACCTGCTCCCTCGTGGGCTTGGCGATCTGGCCGTTGATACCGAAGTAGCTCCGGGACAGCGAGACGCGCAGCCTCTCCATGACGGAGAGCTTGCGGGCGACTCCGGCCTCGTCGACTGTCGGCGGCAGCTCCAGCGGCTCGTACTGTTCGTACGCGGTCATCGTGTACTTCTCCGCCGGCGACAGCGGCTCGTGCACTTCGACGAACTCGCCGTGCGGCAGCCGCTCGATGATGCCGGTCTCGCGGCCGTGCAGCAGCAGCTCCCGGTCCTTGTGCTGGAGGCCGAGACAGATCCGTTTGGAGATGATGAAGACCACGACGGGCACCACGAAGAAGCCGACCCGGCAGGCCCAGGTGATCGCGTTGATCGACAGATCGAAGTGGGTGGCGATGAGGTCGTTGCCGCCACCCAGCAGCAGGACCCCGTAGAGGGCGACCCAGGCGTTGCCGAAGGCGGTGCGGGTGGGGGCGTTGCGCGGGCGCTGGTTCAGATGGTGCTCGCGTCTGTCCCCGGTGATCCATGCCTCCAGGAAGGGATAGAGCCAGATCACCAGCAGCACCGTGGGGAAGACCAGGAAGGGGATCAGTACGCCGAGCACCAGGGTGTGGCCCCAGAGATTGATCTCCCAGCCCGGCATCAGCCGGATCAGCCCCTCGGAATAGCCCATGTACCAGTCGGGCTGGGCGTCGGTGGACACCTGGTCGGGCCGATAGGGGCCATAGGCCCACACCGGGTTGATCTGGGCGATGGCCGACATCAGCGTGGTGACGGCGAAGACCAGGAAGAAGAAACCGCCGGACTTGGCCACATAGACCGGCCAGAAAGGCGGCCCCACGATATTCATGTTCTTCTTTCCGGGCCCCGGGAGATGCGTGTGCTTGTGGTAGACGAGCAGGATCATATGGAGCGCCAGCAGCCCGAGCATGATGCCCGGAATCAGCAGTACATGCACGGTGAACAGCCGTGGCACGATCGCGGTCCCCGGGAATTGGCCGTCGAAGAAGAAGAACGACAGATAGGTGCCGACGATCGGGATCGACAGGATCGCGCCCTCCATGAAGCGCAGACCGGTTCCGGACAGCAGATCGTCGGGCAGTGAATAGCCCATGAAGCCGTCGAACATCCCGAGAATCAGCAGACCGGCGCCGGAGAGCCAGTTGATCTCGCGCGGTTTGCGGAAGACGCCGTTGTAGAACGTCCGCATCATATGGGCGAGCATGCTGGCGATGAAGATGATCGCCGCCCAGTGGTGGACCTGTCGCATCAGCAGTCCACCGCGCACATCGAAGCTGATGTGCAGGGTGGACTCGTACGCCTGCGACATGCGGATGCCGTTGAGCGGCGTCCACCGGCCGTCGTAGACCACCTCGTTCATCGCCGGTTTGAAGAACAGGGTCAGATAGACGCCGGTCAGAATGATGATGACGAAGGTGTAGAGGGCGATCTCGCCGATCAGGAAGGACCAGTGGTCGGGGAAGATCTTGCGCAGATTGGGCTTGGCCATCTTGAAGAGGCCCACCCGACCGTCGAACCAGTCGGCGAGGGCCTCGCCTTTTCCGGCGGGCGCGCGCCGGCCGGATCCCTCATCGCGGAACCTCTGGCGGCGCTCCGGAAATGCTCTCATGTCTCAATGGGTTTACCAGGCATTCTCAAGGGATGACGGCGCTCTTCGGCCGGGTGGATCAGGGTGTAACCCCTTTGAAGGAAGAACGCACCGGCCCGGTTGCGCCCCCGTACGCCGCCTCGACCGCCCTCCGCGGCGCCGCCCGCCCCCAGCGGGCGGCGCCGCGGACGCAGGTCCTTACGCCGCCGGAAGCTCTCCGGTGCGGGCCACCTGGGCATACCAGTGGGCGCTGGACTTCGGCACCCGGGCCTGCGTCTGATAGTCGACGTAGACCGCGCCGAAGCGCTTGCTGTAGCCGTACGCCCATTCGAAGTTGTCCATCAGCGACCACAGGAAGTAGCCGCGCAGGTCGGCGCCGTCCGCGATGGCCTGGTGGGCGACGGCCAGATGGTCCCGGAGGTAGTCGATCCGCCGCGGGTCGTGGACCGCGCCCTCCGCGTCCGGCTTGTCGTCGAACGCGGCGCCGTTCTCGGTGATGTACAGCGGTACGCCCGGCGCCTCGCGGGTGTAGCGCATCAGCAGGTCGTGCAGTCCGGTCGGGTCGATCGTCCAGCCCATCTCGGTGCGCTCGCCCGGCGTCTGGTGGAAGGCCACCTGCTCCGAGCCCGGCCAGGGGGAGTGGGCGCTGGCGCCGTGGCCGTCGTGGCGGGCGGGCGAGCCCTCGTTGTCGGTGCCGGCTGCTACCAATGACGGTGTGTAGTAGTTGATGCCCAGCGCGTCGAGGGGGTGCTTGATGACAGCCAGATCGCCGTCCCGGACGAACGACCAGTCGGTGATCGAGGCGGTGTCCTTGATCAGGTCAGCGGGGTACGCACCGCGCAGCAGCGGCCCGGTGAAGACGCGATTGGCCAGCGCGTCGATACGCCGCTGAGCATCCAGGTCCTCGGGCTTGTCGCTGAGCGGCCGGACCACGGCCGGGTTGAGGCTGATGGCGATCTGGGCGCGGGCGGGGAGCGCGGCGCGCAGCGCCTGGGCGCCGAGGCCATGGGCGAGGTTCAGATGGTGGGCGGCGCGCAGCGGGGCCAGCCGCTCGGTGCGGCCCGGGGCGTGCACCCCCGAGCCATAGCCCAGGAAGGCGCTGCACCACGGCTCGTTGAGGGTGGTCCAGAACTCGACGCGGTCGCCCAGCGCCCCCGCCACGATGCCCGCGTACTCGGCGAACCGCTCGGCGGTCTCGCGCTCCGGCCATCCTCCCGCGTTCTCGAGCTCCTGGGGGAGGTCCCAGTGGTAGAGGGTGAGCACCGGCTGGATGCCCGCGCCCAGCAGCTCGTCCACCAGCGAGCGGTAGAAGTCGAGCCCGCGCTGGACGGCCGGTCCCCGGCCGGTGGGCTGCACCCGTGACCAGGAGACCGAGAAGCGGTACGCCGCGAGGTTCAGCTCCGCCATCAGCCGGACGTCCTCGCGGAAGCGGTGGTAGTGGTCGATCGCAACATCACCGGTGTCACCGGCGAGCACCCTGCCGGGGGTGTGGCTGAAGGTGTCCCAGATGGACGGGGTGCGGCCGTCCTCCTGGGCGGCGCCCTCGACCTGATAGGCGGCCGAGGCAGCGCCCCACAGGAATCCGGGCGGGAAGGTAAGGGTCATGGAAGCGCTCCCATTCGAGGTCGTGGGGAGGGGGAAACGGGGAGGGAGGACCGAGTGGTGGTGGCGGGCCGCTCAGCCCTTGACCGCGCCCTGCATGATGCCCCCCACAATCTGCTTGCCGAAGAGGACGAAGGCGATCAGCAGCGGCAGGGTGCCCAGCAGCGCCCCCGCCATGATCAGTGATTGATCCGGGGTGTACCCCCGGCTCAGACCCGTCAATGCCACCTGCATGGTCGGGTTGCCGTTCTGCGTGAGCGCGATGAACGGCCAGAAGAAGTCGTTCCACGATTGGACGAAGGTGAGCATTCCCAGCACCGCCATCGCCGGACGCGCCGCCGGGAAGACGACATGCCAGATGATCCGCAAGCTGCTCGCGCCGTCCATCCGCGCCGCCTCGATCAGCTCGGTCGGCAGCGCCTGGGTGAGGTACTGCCGCATGAAGAAGACCCCGAAGGCGCTGACGAGGGTCGGCACGATGACCGCCTGGAGCTGGTCGGTCCACTCCAGCTTGGCCACCATCATGTACAGCGGCACCACGCTGAGCTGGGGCGGCACCATCATCGTGCCGATGGTGAGCATCAGCAGGATGTTCTTGAAGCGGAAGCGCAGCTTGGCGAAGGCGAAGCCCGCGATGGTCGAGAACAGCACGGTCGACGCCGCGACCGTGCCCGCCACTACCGTCGTGTTGAGCAGCGCGGTGCCCATGTTGGCGCCGTTCCACGCCTTGTCCAGGTTGTTGAAGAGGTTGCCGCCGAACCACAGGGGCGGGGGCGTCTGGGCCAGCCGGGTGTTGGTGCGGGAGGCGGCGATGGCGGTCCACACCAGCGGGAAGAGCGAGCCGATGGTGAACAGGATCAGCACGGCGTAGGTGATCTTGCCGCCGTGCAGTTGCCTGCCCGCCCGGTTGCGGCCCTTTCCGCCCCGCGGGGTGCTGTGCGCGGGAGCTGCTGGATCGAGTGTCTGCCGGGAAGAGACAGTGGCGCTCATGGTTCTCCTCGTCTCCCTCACTGGCTCTTTCGCAGCCGTCGCGCGAACAGCGCGTTGGCCGCGGCGATCAGCAGCAGGATCAGGAACATCGTCCAGGCGATGGCGGAGGCCCGGCCGAGGTGCAGGTTCACCCAGCCCTGCTCGTACATGTACAGGCCGAGCGTCTGGTACTGGTGATCGGCGCCGCCGGTGGCCGTCCCCGCGGTGTTGAACAGCAGCGGCTCACCGAAGAGCTGGGTGGCCCCGATCGTGGAGACGACGACCGTGAAGAGGATGGTGGGCCGCAGCGACGGGACGGTGACATGCAGGAACTGCTTCCAGCGCGAGGCCCCGTCCAGCGCCGCCGACTCGTACAGATCGTTCGGCACGGCCTGCATGGCGGCCAGGTAGATCAGCGCGTTGTAACCGGTCCACCGCCAGATGACGATCGTGGAGACCGCGATCTGCGAGGTCCAGGTGCCGTTCTGCCAGTCGATGCCGTCCAGTCCGACCAGCCCCAGAGACCAGTTGACCATGCCGTAGTCACGCCCGAAGAGCAGCGCGAACACCAGCGTGGCGGCAGCGACGGACGTGGCGTACGGGGTGAGGATCGCCACCCGGAAGAACATCGAGGCGCGCAGCCGGTAGTTGAGCAGATGCGCGATCCCGAGGGCCATCATCAGCTGGGGAACGGTGGAGATCACCCCGATGGTGAAGGTGTTCCGCAGCGCTTTCCAGAAGAACTCGTCTTCCCACAGCCTGGAGAAGTTGTGCCACCCCGCCCACTCCATATGGGTGGGGTTGGTGAGCTCCACCTGGTGCAGCGAGGCCCACCCCGTGTAGAGCAGCGGGAAGAGGCCGAAGGCGGCGAAGAAGACGAAGAAGGGGGCGACGAAGGCGTACGGGCTCCATCGCACATCCCAGCGGTAGCGGCGGCTGCGCCGGTCGCGACGCCGCTGCTCGGCCGGGTCGGGCGCCGGCGCGGTCGCGGCGCGCGGGGCCGCGCCCCCCTGCCCTGCGGGGGGCGCGGCCGTATCAGGGGTGAAACCGGAAGGTGCGGTCATGTCCGGGTCACTGGTCCAGCGCGTTGTCGTTCGTCTTGATCGCGGCCTTCCAGCCTTCGTTGGCGGACTTGCCCTGCTGCTCTACCTGGAGCAGGCCGACATCGGTGAAGTTCTGCTTGATGACGGCGTCCTTCGGGCCGAGGACCTGCGTCGGACTGTCCTTCGCGGCCTGGGAGAAGATCTTGCCGATGGGCGCGTTGTTGAAGTAGGGGAGCTTGGCGTCGGCCACCTGTGGCAGGTCGTACGCGGCCTGGGCGCTGGGGAAGCTCGCCTGCTTCTCGAAGAGCTTGGCCTGCTGCTCGGGCGCGGTCAGCCAGGTGGCGAGCTTGACCGCCTCGTCCTTGTTCTTCGCCGCCTGCGGCACGGAGAGGAAGGAGCCGCCCCAGTTGGCGGGCTTGGGGGCGGCGGCGACGTCCCATTTGCCCTTGTACTTGTCCCCGGCGTACTCCTTGATCTGGCCGAGCATCCAGGCCGGGCAGGAGGCGGTGGCGAACTTGCCGTTGGCGAGCGCCTGCTGCCAGGGCTTGGTGAACTCCTGGAGCCCTGCGGAGAGTTTGGCCGCGGACGCGTCGGTCGCCAGCTTCCACGCCTTCTTGACGGCAGGGCTGTCCTTGTAGATGGGCTTCCCGCTCTTGTCGTAGTAGACCTCCGAGCCGCCGGAGACCGCCGCGTTGAACAGTCCGCCGGCCGAGTCCAGGAACGCGGCTCCGCCCGGCGCCTTCTTCGCGTAGTCCTTGCCGGCTTCGAGGTACTTCTGCCAGTCGCCCGCCCAGAGCTCGGAGACCGCGTCACGGTCGGACGGGAGCCCGGCCTGCTGGAAGAGGTCCTTGCGGTAGCAGATCGCCATCGGGCCCACGTCCGTGCCGAGGCCGATCGTCTTTCCATCCTTGGCGGTGGCCTGCGACCACTTCCAGTCGAGGAAGTTTTCTTTTTTGACGCCGTCCGCCTTCGATAGATCAACGAACTTGTCGGCCTGGGTGGTGGTCACCTCATTGATGTTGCCCACTTCGACCGCCTGGATATCGGCGAGCCCGCTGCCCGAGCCGAGGTGGGTGAGCAGCTGCGGGTAGTAGTTCGAGGCCGGGTCGATCACATTCTCTTCGATCTTGATATCCGGGTGCAGCTTTGTGTACTCGTCATAGAGCCCGGCCTGTTTGAAACCCATGACGCCGTACGTGCCGACGGTCACGACCGTCTTGCCCTTGCTGTCCCCGCCGCCGGACGAGCCGGTGGATCCGTCGTCGCCGTCATCGGCGCAGCCGCTGAGCAGCCCGGCTCCTAAAGCGGCGACGGCCGCGAGGACCACGGCTCTGCTGCGGTGACTACCAGTGCTCCTGCGCATTCCGTCCTCCTAGCGCCCCGCCCAACGGCTTCCGGTCAATACGTAGCGATACATGGTTCTTTGAGATGCATCGAGCCGGGTGGTCATCGTGCGGGTTGTGTATGGCTCAGGTACTGTGGGAGCGCTCCCAGCTGTGATGTGTTGAAGGGTCGCGGCTCCCCGCTGGGGTGTCAAGGGAGTGCGCGAAACAACTTCCCGAAACCACACTGCTGTTGAATGACTCCGCAGCCGCCCATTGGGGGGTTGGAGCTGCTGGGTACGGACGGCTGGAGGCGCGATATGGCAGGAACGCGGCGGCATGGCGCGGGGCGGGGACGGCCGACCCTCGAGGAAGTGGCGGCCCGCGCCGGAGTCGGCCGCGGCACCGTCTCCCGCGTGATCAACGGTTCGCCGCGGGTCAGCGACCGCACCCGGACAGCCGTCGAGCAGGCCGTCGCCGAACTCGGCTATGTGCCCAACCGGGTGGCCCGCGCGCTCGCCGCCAACCGTGCCGACGCCGTCGCCCTGGTCATCCCCGAGCCCGAGACCCGGCTCTTCGCCGAACCGTACTTCTCCGACATCATCCGCGGTGTCGGCGCCGAACTCGCCGACACCGATCTGCAACTGCTGCTGACCCTCATCCGCACCCCCAAGGAACGGCAGCGGCTCGCGGATTACCTCTCCGCGCACCGGGTCGACGGGGTGCTGCTGGTCTCCGTGCACGCGGACGACCCGCTGCCGGACCTGCTGGAGCAAATCGAGATGCCCGCGGTGCTCAGCGGCCGCCGCTCGGCGCATGAATCGGTCCCGTACGTCGACTCGGACAACACCGGCGGCGCCCAGTCCGCCGTGGAACACCTCATCGGCCGCGGCCGCTCGACGGTCGCCACCATCACCGGACCGCTGGACATGTATGTCGCACAGTGCCGCCTGGAGGGCTACGGCGCCGCGGTCCGGGCGGCCGGCCGGGAGGTGGAACCGGAGCTGGTGGCGTCCGCGGACTTCACCGAGGAGGGCGGCCGCCGGGCCATGCGCCAACTGCTCGACCAGCGCCCGGACGTGGACGGGGTCTTCGCCGCCTCGGACGTGATGGCCGCGGGCGCCCGGCAGGTGCTGCGCGAGAGCGGGCGCCGCGTCCCGGACGATGTGGCGCTGGTCGGCTTCGAGGACTCGGCCGTCGCCCGCCATATGGACCCTCCGCTCACCAGCGTCCGGCAGGCCACGGAGGAGATGGGCCGGGCGATGGTGCGGGTGCTGCTGGAGGAGATCGAGGGGCTGTCGGACCGCACCTCCAAGCGGCCGCAGATGGTACTTCCTACCCAGCTGGTGCGGCGGGAGTCTTCCTGAGCGGCAAAGCATGTGGGGCCGGTGGCCGCGATACGCGACCACCGGCCCCACCTCAGGGGACGGGCCGTGCGCTTACAGCGCCGGATAGGCGTTCTTCAGCAGCTCCTGGAACTGGGCCGAGAACCAGTGGCCCGACAGCGGAGCGTTCCCCAGCGCGCCCGACATGTTGTTGTTGTTGCGCGGGTTGCCGGTGTACGTCGGGTCGCACATCCGGTCGAAGCCCTTGCCCTCGTCGTTCGGGATCGCGGAGCTCGAGCCGTCCGACTCGCCCGGGGGCTTCATCCACACATACGCGTCGATCCCGGATGCCGGTGCCGCCTTGGGGCGCTCACCGAGCCCGGCGCCGGACTGGTTGCACCAGTTGCCGACGTGAATGCGGCGGTCGTAGCGCCCGCCGTTGACGTACGTGTCCACGTCCGTCTTCGCGCCGGGGCCGCTGGGCCGCGCCGAGCCGCCCCAACCGTTGCGGGAGGTGTCGATCAGCGCGCCGATGTTGCTCGGGAAGCCGACGTTGACCAGTTCCTGGCGGAACGCCTGGGCGTAGGAGAGCTCGTCCACGTACCGGTTCCAGTCCACCCACTTCGACTGGCGCACGGTGGTGCCGTTGACCGAGTCGTTGACGGTGAAGTTGTTCTCCTTCAGCGCGCTGTAGTTGGCCGTGTTGACGATGATGCCGGCCACCTTGTCGACCGTGCTGCCCTCGGCCGTCGCCGCCTGCTTGATCACCTGTGCGGTGGGGTTGAAGTTGTCGTCCCAGCCGATCCAGCCGTGGTGGCCGGCGTCGATGTAGTTGTAGACGTTGCCGATCGAACCCAGCTTGTTCAGGGCGTAGCCGACGCCCTTCACGTAGTTGCCGTTCGCCTTCATCGTGTCGCACTCGGGCGTCGCGGTGGGCTTGCCGCCGGTGTTGGTGACCAGGTTGGGCAGCGAGTCGACCTCGATGGTGGTGACGATCCGCAGACTCGAGTTGGCGTACTTGGACTCGGAGAGGATCGCCGCGATCGGGTCGATGAACTGGGTCTTGTACTTGTCGATCTCGGTCGGGCCCAGCTCGCCGTTGGACGCCAGCGCGGAGCAGTCACGGCCGGGCAGGTCGTAGACCACTAACTGGACGACCGTCGGGCTGCCGCCGGACTGCTTCAGCGCCTCGTCGAGGTGGGCGCGCAGCCCCATCGCGCCGCCCGTGCCGTTGATCGTGGCGATCCGGTCCAGCCAGATGCCGGTCGGCTGGTTGGAGATCTTGTTGCCGCCGGGCTCGGCGGCGGCCTTCGCCGACCAGTCGGGGTTCACATACACCTTGGCGCCCGAGTACGGGTTGTCGACCTTCGCGGCGGCCGCCCTGCCGCTGTCCACCTGGGCGGACGCCACACCGGTCAGCGCCCCCATGGTCAGCGCGGAGGCGGCGAGCAAAGTGCCCGCCATTCGGATTCTGCGGCTCATTGCATTCCCTTCAGGTGATCACGGAGTCCCACGCCGAAGTTGGTCGGCGTGCCGTTGTAATCGCTGATCAGAGACGGGCCCGAGGAACAGTCCCAGGTGTTCCAGGTCCAGCCCAGATACGAGGCGCCCTTGGCGTCCAGCCAGGCCATGACCCGGTCGATATAGCCGTGGGAGCAGGTGTTCTCGCCGATCTCGCCCGCCACGAACGGGACCTTGGCGATGACCGGGGCGAGCTGTTCGTTGAAGCAGCTCTCGCTCGAACAGGTGTTGAAGTTGTAGGTGTGCCAGGCGGCGGCGAGATTGCCCGCCGGGTCGTTCGGCTTGTACGTCAGCCACTGGCGCAGATCGTTGGAGTAGGCGACCCCGGGGATCAGGACCAGGTTCTTGGCGCCCGCGGTCCTTACGGCGTTCAGCAGGGTCTGCATCCCGGCGACCGGGAAGTCGATTCCGGGGCAGCTCCCGCCGTCGCGCCAGCACTTCCACGCCGCCGTGAGGTCGGAGGTGGCGCGGTCCGGGAACGGCTCGTTGAACAGGTCGAAGACCACGGCCTGGTCGCTCTCGAAGGTCTGGGCGACCGAGGTCCAGAAGGCCGGGGTGTACTGCGCGTTCGGCATCGGCTTCTGGCAGGTGGCGTACGCGGTGCCGGGGCAGTGGCTGTCCCCTCCGGTGTAGGTGCCGTGGGACCAGTGGAGCTCGACGATGGGGGTGATGCCATGGGCCTCCAGCCGGGCGACGAGTGCCTTGACGGCCGCGATGTAGTTGGTCCCTCCGTAGGCCTGGTTGATATGGGAAAGGCCCAGCCAGCACTCCTCGTTGAGCGGGATCCGGACCGCGTTGACCTTCCAGTCCGCGATGGCCTTGACGGAGGCGTCGTCCACGGGGCCGTCGAAGATGCCTCGCCCCTGGACGCACATGAACTCGCCGCCGGAGCGGTTGACGCCCAGCATCCGCCGGGTGGCTCCGTTCTCGTCGACGAGCTTGTTGCCCGAGGCGCGCAGCTTCGGCGGTGCGGCGTTCGGGCGGAGCGGCTTCGATGGCTTCGACGGTGCGTCGGCGGGGGCGACCGACGCGGTGGTCGTGGCCGGGCCGCTCGCCGCCAACGTGGTGGTGGGCACCAGGGCGGTGCCCACCACGGATAAGACCGCGGCGGCCACCAAGGCATAAAGGCGCGGGGGTGCTCGCATGGAGCGACTCCTTGGGGTCCACGCGCCGTTCGATACGGCGCAGACTGCTGGAACCGCTCCCACTGGTTGAAGTGAAGGTAGCGCCCGACGGGCTCATGTCAACAGTTCCTGTTCACGGAATTATCGGTAGAAGAGCTCTGAGCACCCGGTGTTGTTCAAAGACTTGACACCTCATCAGGCTGACACGAACCTTGGGAGCGCTCCCACTGGTTCGCACTTTCCCCCACCACCCGCACGAACCGCGAGGAGGTCCCCCGATGCGCGTACAGCGTGGCTCGCCCTTATCAGGCACCCGACTATCAGGGGCACGACTTTCAGGGGCACGGCTCGGGGTACGACGACGCATGCGACGGCTGGTGACCGCCCTGGCCGCCGCGCTCTCGCTCCCCGTGGCCATGACCGCGGCGGGCGGCGCCGCCCCCGCGCACGCCGCGGCGGTCCAGTGCGGGGTCGACTACAAGACCAACGACTGGGGCTCCGGCTTCACCGCCGACCTCACCCTCACCAACCCCGGCACCGACGCCATCGACGGCTGGACCCTGACGTACGACTACGCCGGCAACCAGAAGCTGAGCAACGGCTGGAACGGCAGCTGGTCGCAGTCCGGCAAGACCGTCACCGTCACCAACGCCGGGCACAACGCGAAGATCGCGGCCGGGGGCAATGTCACCACCGGCGCCCAGTTCACCTACAGCGGCAGCAACGCCGCCCCCACCTCCTTCACCGTCAACGGCGTGGCCTGCCGGGGCGCCCATCAGCCGCCCATCGCGGTGCTGAGCAGCCCGTCCCCCGGCGCCGTCTTCACCTCCGGCGGCACCGTTCCGATGACGGCCACGGCCGCGGCGGCCGACGGGGCGACGATCACCAAGGTCGAGTTCTACAGCGACACCAAGCTCCTGGGCACCGACACCAGCTCCCCGTACGCCTTCGACCACAAGGACGTCCCGGCGGGCGACTACTCGCTCTACGCCAAGGCGTACGACAGCCAGGGCGCCGCCGCCGAGTCCACCCCCGTCGGCATCCATGTGGCGGCCGGTCCCGCGCTGGTGGCGAGCCCCGGTCAGCTCGGGGTGCAGCAGGGTAAGAGCGGGACGTTCGGCGTCAAGCTGTCCACCAAGCCGTCCGCGGACGTCACCGTCTCCGTCGCCCGCACCTCGGGCAACACCGGGCTGACGATCTCCTCGGGCGCCACCCTCACCTTCACCCCCGCCACCTGGGACACCGCCCAGCAGGTGACCGTGGCCGCCGCCAACAGCGGCACCGGCGCCGCCACCTTCACCGCGAGCGCCGCCGGCCACACCAAGGCTGAGGTCACCGTCACCCAGCTGGCCGCCGCGAAGGTCTACGACGCCCGCTTCCTGGACCTCTACAACAAGATCACCGCACCCTCGGCGGGTTACTTCTCGCCCGAGGGCGTTCCGTACCACTCGGTGGAGACCTTGATCGTCGAGGCCCCCGACCACGGCCATGAGACGACCTCCGAGGCGTACAGCTATCTGATCTGGCTGCAGGCGATGTACGGCAAGGTCACCGGCGACTGGTCCAAGTTCAACAACGCGTGGGACATCATGGAGAAGTACATGATCCCCACCCACGCCGACCAGCCCACGGGCGGCTTCTACAACGCCTCCAAGCCGGCCACCTACGCGCCCGAGTGGGACCAGCCCTCCCAGTACCCCTCCCAGCTCAACGGCAATGTCCCGGTCGGCAACGACCCCATCGCCGCCGAGCTGAAGAGCGCGTACGGCACCGATGACATCTACGGCATGCACTGGATCCAGGACGTCGACAACGTCTATGGCTACGGCAACGCGCCCGGCAAGTGCGAGGCGGGCCCGAGCGACACCGGCCCGAGCTATGTCAACACCTTCCAGCGCGGCCCGCAGGAGTCGGTCTGGGAGACCGTGACCCAGCCCACCTGCGACGGCTTCAAGTACGGCGGCAAGAACGGCTACCTGGACCTGTTCACCGGCGACGCCTCGTACGCCAAGCAGTGGAAGTTCACCAACGCCCCCGACGCCGACGCCCGCGTCGTCCAGGCCGCCTACTGGGCCTCGGAGTGGGCCAAGGCGCAGGGCAAGGGCGGCCAGATCTCCGGCAACATCGCCAAGGCCGCCAAGATGGGTGACTATCTGCGCTACGCGATGTACGACAAGTACTTCAAGAAGATCGGCAACTGCGTCGGCGAGACCGGCTGCGCGGCCGGCAACGGCAAGGACAGCTCCCACTACCTGCTGTCCTGGTACTACGCCTGGGGCGGCGCCACCGACACCTCCGCGGGCTGGTCCTGGCGCATCGGCTCCAGCCACGCCCACGGCGGCTACCAGAACCCCATGGCGGCCTGGGCCTTGAGCTCGTACGCCGACCTCAAGCCCAAGTCCGCGACGGGCGCGAGCGACTGGTCCACCAGCCTGAAGCGCCAGTTGGAGTTCTACCGCTGGCTGCAGTCCAGCGAGGGCGCCATCGCGGGCGGCGCCACCAACAGCTGGCAGGGCCGCTACGCCACGCCGCCGTCGGGCACGTCCACCTTCTACGGCATGTACTACGACGAGAAGCCGGTCTACCACGATCCGCCGTCCAACCAGTGGTTCGGCTTCCAGGCGTGGTCCATGGAGCGGGTCGCGGAGTACTACAACCGCACCGGTGACGCCTCGGCGAAGACGGTCCTGGACAAGTGGGTCAAGTGGGCGCTGTCCAAGACCACCGTCAACGCAGGCGGCACGTACCAGATCCCGTCCACCCTCCAGTGGTCCGGCCAGCCCGACACCTGGAACGCCTCCAGCCCCGGCGCCAACGCGAGCCTGCATGTCACCGTCGCCGACTACACCAATGACGTGGGTGTGGCGGCCGCGTATGCCAAGACCCTGTCCTACTACGCCGCCAAGTCCGGCGACACCCAGGCCAGGGACACCGCGAAGGCGCTGCTGGACGGCATGTGGAACAACTACCAGGACGCCCTCGGGATCGCGGTCCCCGAGTCCCGCGCCGACTACAACCGCTTCGACGACCCGGTCTACGTCCCCAGCGGCTGGACGGGGACCATGCCGAACGGCGACAAGATCGACTCCAGCTCCACCTTCCAGTCGATCCGCTCCTTCTACAAGAACGACCCGGCCTGGTCGAAGGTCGAGGCGTATCTGAAGGGCGGGGCGGTCCCGAGCTTCACGTACCACCGGTTCTGGGCCCAGGCGGACATCGCGCTGGCGATGGGGTCGTACGCGGACCTCTTCGAGTAGTCACCATCGCGCGACGGCGGGGCTCCCGGACCGGGGGCCCCGCCGCAGTGCCGCATGGGGGCGGCGGGCTCACGCGTCCGGCGTTTTCCGAGGTGCGGTGAGAGGGCGTGGGGAGCAGCCTGGGACATATGACCGAATCCCAGGCCCCGCGCATTCACCGGCCTCCGATCGTGGTGCTCGGCGTGCAGCAGAACGACCCCCCGTACCGTCTGGTCGAGATCGCCGGTGAGCTGGCGGGCAAGGCGCACTCGGTCCTGGACGTCATCGAGATCGCCCGGGAGGTCGGCCTGGACGATGTCGATCTGGACGATCCGGATGTGGTCCGGTGGGTGGGCGGCGACAAGTTCACGTGGACGTCGTTCTGGCCCCCGCATCGGTCGCACCATGAGCACCGGGCCAGGCGGGCCCGCGGGGCGGGCTCCGGCGATGTGGATTGACTGTCAACCCAACGTTGACGCTCCACCGGGTGTCAACCTATGGTTGACGCATGACGAAACCAGTCGGACTCAGTCATCCCGTACGCCTCGACGATCTGATCGAGGCCATCAAGAAGGTCCACACCGACGCTCTCGAGCAGCTCACCGACGCGGTGATCGCCGCCGAGCACCTCGATGAGGTGGCCGACCACCTCATCGGCCACTTCGTGGACCAGGCCCGCCGCTCCGGCGCCTCCTGGACCGACATCGGCAAGAGCATGGGGGTCACGCGGCAGGCGGCCCAGAAGCGCTTCGTCCCCAAGACGCCCGGCGAGCCGTCGGATCTCGACCCCAACCAGGGCTTCAGCCGCTACACCACACGGGCGCGGAACACCGTGATGGCGGCGGCGAACGAGGCCCGCGCGGCCTCCAGCGGTGAGGTGCGCCCCGAGCACCTGGTCCTGGGCCTTCTTCATGACCCGGACAGCCTCGCCGCGAAGGCGATCCTCGCCCAGGGCGTCCTGCTCGACACCGTCCGCCAGGCGGCCACCGAGGCCCTCCCGCCGGCCGCCGAGGAGGTGCCCGAGCTCATCCCGTACGACGCGGGCGCCCGCAAGGTCCTGGAGCTCACCTTCCGCGAGGCCCTGCGGCTGGGCCACAACTACATCGGCACCGAGCACATCCTCCTCGCCCTCCTCGAACACGAGGACGGCGCGGGCCTGTTGACCGGTCTGGGCATCGACAAGGCCACCGCCGTGGACACCCTCACCAGGGCGCTGACCCGAATCGCCGAGGCCATCAAGGACGAGATGGAGGCGTGACCGAGCGGCCCTCGGTGGCCCGACGGCAGGGACGCGGGGGCAAGAACAGCGGTGATGTGTCGGTCAGCGTGAGAACTCGCCTGACCATGCGACTCGGGGAGCGGACGGTGACCGTCTTGCCGTGCGCGAGCGCCTCTCGGCGAAGCCTGAGCAGCGCGTTGAGGCCCGAGCAGTCCCAGAACGCCACCCCGCTCAGGTCCGCGTCGACGCCCTCGGTGGAGGCGCGGAGGGCTTCGTGCAAGGCGGCGGACAGGGCGGGGGCGGTCTCGTAGTCCACTTCGCCCCGTACCACGACAACCTTTCGGGGCCCCTCCCGGTAGCTGTCGGTGATGAGGGTGGTCGAGGGTACGGGGGAGAGGTGCGACGGCGTCGGCCCGGCTGATATCCCGGGTACGGCCTCGTGCGTGGGCCGGTATGGCGAGCGGTGTCCTGGTTCGGGCGTGGAGACGTCTCGTGCGTGCACCTGTCTGTCTCCCCTCAAGTCGCCGCGCTATCATTACACGACTTGCTTTACACGAAGCGCGATTCATGTTTCCAGATGCATCGTCGCTTTGGCAATATCATGAGGCCATGGGAGGAGTGCCTGAATCGCATACCGGATGGACGTTCCTGACGAACCACGCCCGCGTGCTGGCCGCGATCGCCGACGATCCGAATGTGCGGATCCGCGACATCGCCGCGCACTGCAGACTGACGGAGCGCGCGGTACAAAAGATCATCGCCGACTTGGAGCAGGACGGGTACCTGTCCCACACCCGGGAGGGGCGTACGAACACGTACCGCATCGAGCCGGGGAAGGTCCTGCGCCACCCGGCCGAGGCCGGACTCCCGGTGGCCTCGCTCCTCTCCCTGCTCGTCGAGGACGAGGCCCGGCGCGAGCGCGCCGACGGGTCCGTCGGCGGTGGGAACCCGACAGCGCACTGACGCTCCCGCGCACCGAGATCCGACCCCGCCGCACCGCACCTCGACTACGCTGAAACGACCCTTGACGTCAGAGGTAGGAGTCACGGTGCGTATCGGCGAACTCGCCGCCCAGACCGGCGTCAGTGTGCGAGCGCTGCGCTACTACGAGGAGCAGCACCTGCTCACCTCGGAGCGCAGCCCGAGCGGCCAGCGGCACTACCCGGACACCGCGGTCGCCCGCGTTCTGCTGATCCGGTGTTTCTACGCGGCGGGCCTGTCCAGCAAGACCATCCGCGAACTCCTCCCCTGCATGCACACCGGCGTCGCCACCCCCGCCATGCTCACCCGCCTGACCTCCGAACGCGACCGTATGAACGCCCAGATCGCCGACCTGGCCAAGGCCCGCGACCACCTGGAGGCCCTCATGGCCGCGGCCGACACCACGGTCGATGGCGAGACCCGGTGCGCCCCGCTCAGCGCTTGATCCACCGCGGCGGCGGCGTGGGGCAGGCAGGGCGGACGGCCGGTCAGCGGCGGGCGCCGCTCCCGCCGTGGTAGCCGAGTTCGAGGTAGCCGGCGCGGGTGCTCCAGGGGCCGAGGTCGGGCGCGTTGGCCAGGACGTCGTGCCAGGGCGAGCCGCCGGAAGCCGCATTGCCGGAGGGGCCCCCTTGGTCATGCGCGGGCAGCGGATAGCCGGGGCGCCCGACCCAGAGCCGCACCCCCGACCGCGCCTCGGACTCGCGGACCGGCTCCCACAAGCCCATCGAGAACATGCCGGCGAGCTGGTGCATGGCGATGAAGCCGAGGATGCCCTCCTCGGGGTCCGAGGGGTCCAAGCGCTCGGTGAGGGCGTGCCACAGGAAGTACGGGTTCGGTAGCCGCACATCGGGCTGGAAGCGGTAGACGAGCCGCTCCAGCCTGATCGAGCCGATGCGCGGCAGCTTTATCCGGTTGAGCGGGACGACCTCGCGCTTGCCGCCGTTCCAGGTCAGCCTCTCGTACCGGCCCATATAGTCGGGCTCGCTGTAGACCGTGACGTAAAGGCGTTCCCTGCGATCAGGCCGCCGGTTGTGCAACATGCCCGCGCCGACGACGGCGCCGCCCACGGAGGCCAGGCCCGCCAGGAGGATTCTGGTCTTGCGCTTCATCGGGATGCGACACCTCGCTTCTGACGGGACGACCGCCTTCATCATGTGCCACGCCGAGGAGGACCTCCACGGTTCCCCGCATCCCGCCGCCCGGCCCAACCTGAGCCACCTCTCTCTCCGGTGAGACGATCACGAGGACCGTATGAACGAATGCAGGGTGGAGAACATGACTGTTCTGGTGCTGCTCGGCGTCTTGGCGCTTGTCGTCGGCGGGTGCGCGTGCGTGGTGTGGGCGGAACGCGGCGGGCCCCGCTGGGCCCGCGCCGTCGCGACCGTGACGCTTGCCGCGGGGGAGCTGCTGAGGCGCTCCCAGAAGAACCGGCGCCGCAGCCTGAACCCGACCAGCAGTGATGGTGGCGGTGGCGGTGACTAGGGTGCGCTTCAGAAGTAGATCTTGGTATGTCGAGATCCACTTCATGGGCGCGTGACCGGTCGTCAGCGCATCGGACACGGGATCGTCGGGCGGATGCGGTTCGCGCTGCGAGATGTCCGAGTCGCCGGGTGTCTGGCCGCTTGTTGTCGGGGCGTCCGTGTCCGGCATGGTGTCGCCGTCTTCCGGGTCCTGGGGGACAACGGCATGCTGTAACCGCCTTGGGCCTCCTGTGAGTTCACACGCAGAGGCGTCCCCGCGCGATGGCGCGGTGCCGTCCCGGCCACTGGCCTGCAAGCGGGAGGCGGGGCGAGCCTTGCCGGACGGGCTCCGGCCGGCAGTGCGGGCCGGTACCGGAGTCCCTTCATCCCTGCCCTGTCGGTGGCCGCGTCGGCTCGTGCCGGTGGGCAGGGTGTTCGGGGGAGGGGGCCGTCGCCCGTCGCCCGTCGCCGTCGCCGCCGTCGTCCGGTACGCGGCCCGGAACACCAGCAGCCCGCCCGGTCTATGGGGCCGGGGTGCTCGAAAGGCGAGCGGCGCGGCCCGCATGGCGGGAGGCTGGCGGCGGTGCCTCATTCGCCGCCTCCTGATCGGGCCTGCCGCGTAGCCTCCTCGCAGGCACGCGGCGGCTGCTCGCCCGTCTCGCACCCATCGCCGGCATCTCCGCGAGACCTACGTGCCGACGCGGGCATCACCGGAAAGATCCCGGGGGCACCGGTCGGCCACGGGGAGAGACGAAAGTGGCCGCTGTCCCGTTCGCACAGGTCAGCGGCCTCTTCGCAGAGGGTGAGTAACGGGACTCGAACCCGCGACATCCTGGACCACAACCAGGTGCTCTACCAGCTGAGCTATACCCACCATGACCGGCGCTTTCCGCACCGGCCGAGAAAAAGTGTACAGGGTCCGAAGGGGTGCTCGCTCCCGGCTTTCGGGGTGTCGGGAGCGAGCACCGGGTCGGTCCGGCCCGGGTCAGGTCTGCCGGGCGGGCAGGACGTGCTTGGCCGCGATGGTCTTCGCCGTGTCCGAGTCCGGGCCGGGCGCGGGGACGAAGATCGCTTCACGGTAGTAGCGCAGCTCGGCGATGGACTCGTGGATGTCCGCGAGCGCGCGGTGGTTGCCGTTCTTCTTGGGGCTGTTGAAGTAGGCCCGCGGATACCAGCGGCGGGCCAGCTCCTTGATCGAGGAGACGTCGACGATCCGGTAGTGGAGGTAGCTCTCGAGCGTCGGCATGTCCCGGAGGAGGAAGCCCCGGTCGGTGCCGACCGAGTTTCCGCACAGCGGGGCCTTGCCGGCCTCGGGGACGTGCTCGCGGATGTAGGCCAGGACCTGGTCCTGGGCATCCTCGAGCGTGGTCCCGCCCTCGAGCTCGGCGAGCAGGCCGGAGGTGGTGTGCATCTCGCGCACCACCTCGGGCATGGTGACCAGCGCTTCCGCGGGGGGCGGACAACGATGTCCACTCCCTCGCCCTGGATGTTCAGCTCGGAGTCCGTGACCAGCGCGGCCACCTCGATAAGCGCGTCGTTCGCCAGCGAGAGCCCGGTCATCTCGCAGTCGATCCACACCATGCGATCGTTCATACGTCTCACCCTACGGGGCGTTCCCGCTGGCCGGGCAGGGACGGACGGCCCGGAGCGCGGCCCGCGGCCTGTTCGGGCAGGCGTGGGGCGTAGGCGTCCGACTCCGGTTTGCCAGGGTCCGGATGCGGAGCGTGATGGTGGTGCGGAGGATGCCCCGAGTGACCGGTGGGACCGCCGGGCGCGCCCTGTCGCCGCAGCGGCAGGGAGTGGTCACCCGAGCGGGGCTCGATCACCTCGGCGCGGTCGGGCCGGTCGGCCCGCTCCAGCCGCTCCACGCGGTCGGGGCGGTCCGTACGCTCCGCCGGCCCGCCCTGGGGCCTGCGGGCGCGGTACGCGGCCCGGTAGGCGGCCGGGGAGGACCCGAGCTGCCGCCGGAAGTGCCCGCGCAGCGCGACCGGCGAACGGAAGCCGCAGCGGCCGGCGACCTCGTCGACCGAGTAGTCGGAGGTCTCCAGAAGCCGCTGCGCCTGCAGTACCCGCTGGGTGATCAGCCACTGCAGTGGAGCGCTCCCAGTGAGCGAGCGGAACCTGCGGTCGAAGGTTCTGCGGCTCATATAGGCGCGCGCCGCCAGGGCCTCGACGTCGAACTGCTCATGCAGATGCTCGAGCGCCCACGCCACCACCTCGGCGAGCGGATCCGCTCCGATCTCCTCTGGTAACGACCTGTCCAGATAGCGCTCCTGCCCTCCGCTGCGGCGTGGCGGGACGACCAGGCGCCGGGCGAGGGCGCCGGCGGCGTCCGCGCCGTGGTCGGTGCGCACGATGTGCAGGCACAGATCGATCCCGGCGGCGGTGCCCGCCGAGGTCAGTACGTCGCCGTCGTCGACGAAGAGCTCACGGGGGTCCACATGGACCGACGGATAGCGTTTGGCGAGCGTTGGTGCGTACATCCAGTGGGTGGTCGCCGGGCGGCCGTCCAGCAGCCCGGCGGCGGCCAGTACGAAGGCCCCGGTGCACAGGCCCACGATCCGCGCGCCCTCCTCGTGCGCGCGGCGCAGCGCGTCGAGCGCGGCGGCCGGTGGCGGCTGGGTTATCGACCGCCAGGCCGGTACGACGACGGTGCCGGCCCGGGAGAGTGCCTCCAGGCCGTATGGTGCGGTCAGTTCCAGTCCGCCAGTCGTTCGCAGTGGCACATCTTCGCCCGCGCACACCAGCAATCGGTACCGAGGGACTCCGGCGTCCTGCCGGTCGATACCGAAGACGGAGAGCGGGATGGAGCTTTCGAAGATGGGGCCGCCGCTGAACAGCAGCACCGCGACGATTTCTCGTCGCCGGCGTCCGGAGAGCTTGCGCGAGGTCTCCGGTACGGTCGTGGAGTCCTGGCTCATGGCACTAAGCCCCCCTCGGTGGTCGCGTCCTCTCGGTCCTGCACGTTTCCCCTCGGTCCTGAACGGTTCCCCCGCCGGTCATGGCCAAGATCGAATCTACTGTGTCGCGTGTGGTCGCCGTGACCAGTTCACCACCCGCCACTATGTCGACATGGGAACTTGGCGCGAAGCATTCGATCACGAAGCGTTGCACTCGTAGCCCTCGCTGTGAAGTACGCCTTGTGCGGACACCCACTTCCCGTAGGGGGTACGTGCCCCGCGGACCCCTTTCCACGCTGGCCGGACGGGTGTTGAGCACGGCGTTTGCCAAGGGAAGAAGTGTGGCCCGAAGTTGGCTTAAAACAAGCGGGCGCATGCGTACGGATGCGTCATGCGACCGGCGTACGGCCGGCTCGTACACCCTCGGGGCTCGAGCGACGCTCCAGCGGCGCTCCATCAGCGCTGAGTGTACGGAGCGCTACGGACCGCGTTCCCGGTGCCAGGGGCCTTCGCGCGTCCTCAGACGCGGCGGCCGCCCCGGTGCGCGCCGATCCCCGTACGGCCGTGGCGGCCCCGGTGCGGGCTGGCGCCGTCCGCGTCCAGCCGGGCCGCGGTGCGTTCGGAATGGCGCAGCAGGCCGCGGCTGGCGGCGGTCACGGCGGCGAGGCCCGCACCGGCCCCCAGGGCGCCGCCGAGGGGTAATCCGCACATGAGCAGGACGACGGGGACCACGGCGCAGCTGAAGGCCGCCCAGCGGATCACCTCGCTCACCGCGTCGCTAGCGGTGGGCTGGACCGGGGCTCGAGCGGGGCTTGGAATATGGGGCCGTCCGGGTGTCCCGGCCGTGTCGCCGGGGATGCCGCCGGGGGCGTCGTACTCGCGGGCGACGGACACGGGCAAGGCTCCTCTCGAGCGGCCGGCGAGATGTCGGCAGGGCGCTCCGCGCGGGGGTGGGGAGGGGCGGCGGGCCGGAGATCCGGGCAGGTGAGCGGGTCGGGCCGGGGCCGCCGTACCGGCTGCCGCTACTACAACGCCCGGCCCGCCCCCAGGTCACTGCCGGGCGGCCGGGCGGCGTGCCGCGGCGGTCCGGCCGGGCCGGGCAACGGGCCGGGGCCCGGGCGTGGCGGGGACCACTTGGGGCATTGCGTTACGGGCCGCCCTCCGGCATGCTCCGGGGAACGCTTCGGGCGGCTCCGCTCCCGTGGCTACCTCTGGGCAGGTGGTGAATGCCGCCGTACCCTTGGGGGTAAGGGCTTGGAAAGATGAATCCCGGACGGATTTCGACCCCTCGAGATCGTCCCCGAGCTCCAGCGGAGCTCAAGTCCCCGACAACCCCCAACCTGAGCCCCCGCCGATCCCTCCGCACGAGGACATCCTTCGCCGAGACACCGATGGCCGGTCACGAAATCCCCGAACCCGCGGACCGCAAGCGGGTCGCCGATCACATGGCGACCCCCGAAGCGGCGGAAGAAACACGTCATTCCTGCGATCCAGCGTTCCAGCACGGTGTTGTGGTGGGCTTCGACGGCTCCACGTCGAGCGAGCGCGCCCTCGCCTACGCCATCGGCCTGGCCCGGCGCTCGGGCTCAGGGCTGATCATCGTCCACGTGGCCAACCGGCTGCCGACGACGGTGTGGGCGGGCTGTGAGCCGCCGGTCTTCGTCGACGTCCCCGATCACCGCACCGAGGTGCTGGGGCTCGAGTTGGCCTGCGCCGATCATCTCTCCGAGGTGCCCTGGATCCTCGTCGAACGAGGCGGGGACATCTGCCATGAACTGGAGGAGGTCGGCCGGGAGTACGCGGCCGACGCCATTGTGGTGGGCTCCACGCACGGGCTGGTGGGGCGGATCTTCGGCTCGGTCGCGGGGCGGCTCGCACGGCGGGCGCAGCGGCCCGTCATCGTCATCCCCTGAGCGCCGGCCGGGCGCCCCTTGGCTCTCGCCTGACGTCCGCCGGGCATTCCCTGGGCGTCTCCTGCCGTCCGCCGGGCATCCCCTGGGTGTCCGCTGGGCATTCCCTGGGTTTCCGCTGGGCATCTCCTGAGTGTCCCGGGTGTCTCCTGGCGCCTCAGAGCGCTCCAGGCGCTCCACAGGTCCCCGAGCGCCCCTGAGCGGCTTCTGCGGGCCTTCCCGGCCCCTCCAGGCCCTCAAGTCCCCGCGCCCTTGGGCGTCGTGCCTCCGGTGCCCGTTCGTCAAGCGCGGTTGTTCAGCCCAAAACCTCTGCCGTCGGCATGACGTGGCCCGGACGCCTGGAACCGGACACCCTCAACTCCCCTTGACCGCAGGTGAGATGGCGTCAAGTTCATCTTGACAACGGACAAACCTACCCGTGCGTAGAGGTGGATTGTGCGTTTGTGAGGGGTACAAAACGTTCGATCGTGCCGGCGCGCGGGAAGTGACGGTTCCCGCGCGCCGGCCAGCCGCCGGCGAAAAAGGGCGACGCCGGCAAAGGGGAGGCGGCCCCCGCGTGCGTGGTGGCACACGCGGGGGACCGCCAAGGGGTTCGCGCAGGGATTCGCGGAGGATTCGCCGAGGTCGCGCGGGTGCGCGGGGCTACTCGACCGTCACCGACTTGGCGAGGTTGCGGGGCTTGTCGATGTCCCGGCCGAGCGCCAGCGCCGTGTGATAAGCGAGCAGTTGGAGCGGGATGCCCATGAGGATCGGGTCGAGCTCCACCTCGTTGCGGGGTACCACGATCGTGTGGTCCGCCTTCTCCTGCTCCCGGTGGGCGACGGCCAGGATCCGGCCGCTGCGGGCCTTGATCTCCTCCAGCGTCGCGCGGTTCTTCTCCAGCAGGTCGTCATCCGGCAGGACCGCCACGGTCGGCACCTCGGGCTCGATCAGCGCGAGCGGCCCGTGCTTGAGCTCGGAGGCCGGGTACGCCTCGGCGTGGACGTAGGAGACCTCCTTCAGCTTCAGGGACGCCTCGCGCGCCACCGGGTAACCGCGGACCCGCCCGACGAACATCATGCTCTTTGCGTTCGCATATTCCGCGGCGAGCTTTTTGATCTCTTCCTCGCCGCTCAGCACCTCGGCGATCTGCTCGGGCAGCTTGCGCAGCCCGGCGATGATCCGCTTGCCGTCGGCCACCGAGAGATCGCGGATCCGGCCCAGGTGGAGGGCGAGCAGCGCGAAGGCGACGGCGGTGTTGGTGAAGCACTTGGTGGAGACGACACACACCTCCGGACCCGCGTGGACGTACACCCCGCCGTCGGTCTCCCGGGCGATAGCGCTGCCCACGACGTTGACGACGCCCAGCACCCGGGCGCCCTTGCGCTTGAGCTCCTGGACGGCCGCCAGGGTGTCGTAGGTCTCGCCGGACTGGCTGACCGCGATGTAGAGGGTGTCCGGGTCCACGACCGGGTTGCGGTAGCGGAACTCGCTCGCGGGCTCCGCGTCCGCGGGGATCCGGGCCAACTCCTCGATGAGCTGGGCCCCGATCAGGCCCGTGTGGTACGCCGAACCACAACCGAGGATCTTGACCCGGCGCACCCCGCGCGCCTCGCGGGCGTCCAGGTTGAGCCCGCCCAGCCGGACGGTGGAGAAGCGGTCGTCGATCCGGCCGCGCAGCACCCGGTCCACGGCGTCGACCTGCTCGTGGATCTCCTTGTGCATATAGGTGTCGTGGCCGCCCATGTCGTACGACTCGGCCTCCCACTCCACCGTGGTGGGGGAGGGGGCGGTGCGGCTGCCCTCGGTGGTGTAGGTGCGGTAGTCGTCGGCCTTGAGGGTGGCCATCTCGCCGTCGTCCAGGGTGACCACCTGGCGGGTGTGGCTGACCAGCGCGGCGACGTCGGAGGCGACGAACATCTCCTTCTCGCCGATGCCCAGCACCACCGGCGAGCCGTTGCGGGCGACGACGATGCGGTCCGGGAAGTCGGCGTGCAGCACGGCGATGCCGTAGGTGCCCTCGACCATCGAGAGCGCGTGGCGGACCTTCTCCTCCAGGGTGGGCGCCTGGGAGCGGCCGATGAGGTGGGCGAGCGCCTCGGAGTCGGTGTCGGAGGCCAGCTCGACGCCGTCGGCGGCCAGCTTGGCGCGCAGATCGGCGGCGTTGTCGATGATGCCGTTGTGGACGACGGCGACCTTGCCGTCCGCGTCCAGATGCGGATGCGCGTTGGTGTCATTGGGCGCGCCGTGGGTGGCCCAGCGGGTGTGGGCGATCCCGGTGGTGCCCGCGAACCGCTTGGGAAGCCTGGCCTCCAGTTCGCGGACCCGGCCCTTGGCCTTGGCGGTCTTCAGCCCGGCGCTCTGGGCGCCCTTGGCGGGCTTGCCCTGGATGGCGATGCCCGCGGAGTCATAGCCGCGGTACTCCAGCCGCTGCAGCCCCTCCAGCAGCAGCGGTGCCACATCGCGCTTGCCGATGTATCCGACGATTCCGCACATGGTGTTCAGGCCCTCCCATTGATCGCTCGTACATGCTCGTGCTCGTGTCCGGCGGTGGCGGCCGCCATCGTGGGCCGGTGCCGTGGACCGATGCCGCGGACCGGCGCCGTCAGCCGTAGACGATGCGGCGCAGCTGGCGCAGCGAGAGTTCGGGCGGGGCCACCGCGCGGTACGGCAGCTCGGCCGTGATCCGCTCGAAGATGTCCGCGTTGGTCAGCCCACCGGACTGCAGCTCGCGGTGGCGGCGCCGGACGAACTCCTCCGTCGTTTCGTCGAAGTACGCCAGTACGTCCAGCACCACCCGGCCCGCCTCGCCGCGGCTCAGCGGCGTACTGCGGACCAGGTGGTCGATCAGGTCATCGTGGGACATACGGCGGTCGAGCATCCGTTGATACTGCGATGCGGCGAAGTGTTTCGCAACATTCCTGCCCGATATCGGGCAGGGGTGGGCCTCAGTGACGGAAAAGTAGGGCCTCGATGACGGGAAGCCGTGCCTCAGGCGCCGGAAAAACGGCGGAGCACGGCCTGTTTGGCGGTGGTGAACTCCGCCTCGGTGAGGATCCCGCTCTGGTGGAGATCGCCGAGTTCGCGCAGCCGTCGCAGCAGGACGTCGTGATCCACGTCTCCCTCGTCGCCCCCGGTGGGCGGGGTGTCCGCGGGCGGCTCCGGGGCGGGCGGCTGGGCGGGGAGCGACTTCGCCGGGGCCCCTGGATGCGGCATCCGCGCGACGACGGCCGCCGCGACCAGCGCCATCAGCGGATCCTTCTTGAAGCCGTACAGCACCACGGCATGCGGGTCGTACTTGGGCGCGGCCGTCGCCGTGGCCTTCGCCACGACGAAGCGGAGGTAGCCGTTCTCCAGCCCGGCGGCCGGGACCCACTCCACCAGCTCCAGGTCCAGCAGGAGGATCGTGCGGGGGCCGCCGGACTTCTTCGAGTCCTCGGTCTTCCAGTTCCAGTCCAGCCGGATCCGCTCACCGTCGAACGAGGCCGTGGCGTCGCCCGCCGAGGCCGACACCGGCACCGAGGGGCCGGGCAGCACATAGTGGTCGCAGGGGCCGGGCGGCACCTGATCCAGGGCCAGGCCCTGGCGGACCTCGTCGACCAGATACTCGGCGAGATCCCTGCGCTCCGGTTCCACCGAGAGCTGATACGGATCGGCGGCGTCCGGCAGCTTGCCGCCGGTGGTCTGCAGCAGCGGGTCCGCCCCCTCGCGCAGCCGCAGCCGCAGTCGGCCCGACTTGCGCCCCGGCTCGTAGGCGACACCGGCCAAGGCCACCAGCGGGACGGTCAGTTCGCCGAGCGCCTGCCGTACGACGTGCACGCTGCGGTCCCGCCCCGGGACGATCCGGATCGCTTCCCCGTCAAAGCTCCAGGCGCCATCGCGCTGGGTGATTTCCGCCATGCGGGGAATTCTGACAGGCCCACAGCGACACATTGGTCTACACCTTGACCGCAACTGGGCGTCGCGGTACCCAAGATGCCACGTTGCGTTGAAGGGACCCCCTGTGAGACGACGTCGTGCCCGACTTCTGTGTTCCCTCCTGCTGACCGTGGTCGCCGGGGCGGGGACCGCAGCCTCCTCCGCCTCCGCCGCTCCGGCTTCCCCCTCGTCCTCCGCCCCGGACGCCGCGGCCGCCCCGACCCCCTCGACCGGGTCGTGCCCGCGCCCGCGTCCGTACGGCCCGCGGCGGGCTCGTACGCGATCCACCCCGACACCCCCATCCGGGTCTCCGGCTCCGACGGCTCGGCGCGCTCGGCACGCCGGGTGGCCGACTACCTCGCGACGGTGCTGCGCCCCGCCACCGGCTATCGGCTGCCCGTCACCGCGCGGGCGGGCGGCGACGGCATCAGGCTGCGGCTGACGCCCAAGGCCGCCGCGGTGTCGAAGCTGGGCGCGGAGGGATACCGGCTGGAGGTGACCGGCCGCGCGATCACCGTCACCGCGCGCGCCTCCGCGGGGCTGTTCCACGGCGTCCAGACGCTGCGGCAGCTGCTGCCCGCGTCGATCGAGCGCACCAACCGGCAGGCGGGCCCCTGGCGGATCTCCGCCGGCACCATCACCGATGAGCCGCGCTATGCCTGGCGGGGCGCGATGCTCGATGTCTCCCGGCACTTCTTCGGCGTGGACCAGGTCAAGCGCTACATCGACCAGCTGGCCCTCTACAAGATCAACAGGCTCCATCTGCACCTCTCGGACGACCAGGGGTGGCGGATCGCGCTCGACTCCTGGCCGCGGCTGGCCACGTACGGCGGCTCCACCCAGGTCGGAGGCGGCCCGGGCGGCTACTACACCAAGGACGACTACCGCGAGATCGTGAGCTACGCGGCCAGCCGTGAGCTGACCGTCGTCCCCGAGATCGACATGCCGGGCCACACCAACGCGGCGCTCGCCTCCTACGCGGAGCTCAACTGCGACGGCGTCGCCCCGCCGCTCTACACCGGGACCGACGTCGGTTTCAGCTCGCTGTGCGTGCCGAAGGACGTGACGTACGACTTCGTGGACGACGTCATCCGCGAGCTCGCCGCGCTCACCCCCGGCCCCTACCTCCACATCGGCGGGGACGAGGCCCACTCCACCAGCCATGAGGACTATGTGGCCTTCATGGACCGGGTGCAGCCGGTGGTCGCCAAGTACGGCAAGACGGTGATCGGCTGGCATCAGCTCACCGGTGCGCACCCCGCGAAGGGCGCGATCGCCCAGTACTGGGGAACGGACGGGAGCGAGAAGGAGGTCGCGGACGCGGCCAAGGCGGGCACCCAGCTGATCCTCTCACCGGCCAACCGCGCCTATCTGGACATGAAGTACGACGCCAACACGCCGCTGGGGCAGAACTGGGCCGGGTACGTCGAGGCGAAGCAGTCCTACGACTGGGACCCGGGCACCTACATCAAGGACGCCCCGGCCTCCTCGGTGCTCGGTGTCGAGGCGCCGCTGTGGTCGGAGACCCTCGAGACCAGCGCGCACATCGAGTACATGGCCTTCCCCCGCCTCCCCGGCATCGCCGAGCTCGGCTGGTCGCCCGCGAGCGCACATGACTGGGAGAGCTACCGGGTCCGGGTGGCGGCGCAGGGCCCCCGCTGGGACGCCATGGGCATCACGTACTACCACTCCCCGCAGATCCCCTGGCCCACGAGCTGAGCCTCTCCCGGCACGGTGCTGGTGCTGGGGCTGGGTCCCGGGGGTGCTGCCCCCGGGACCCACCTCGTGGTGGCTCAGCTCGCGAAGCCCAGCTCCCGCGCGATCAGCATCCGCTGGACCTCGCTGGTGCCCTCGCCGATCTCCAGGATCTTGGAGTCGCGCCACATCCGGGCCACCGGATACTCGTTCATAAAGCCGTAGCCACCGTGGATCTGGGTGGCCTCGCGGGCGTTGTCCACCGCGATCTCGGAGGAGTAGAGCTTCGCGATCGACGCCTCCTTCTTGAACGGCTCGCCGAGGACGAGGCGGGAGGCCGCGTCCCGCCAGGCGACCCGGGCCATATGGGCGCGCATCTCCATATCGGCCAGCTTGAACTGGATGGCCTGGTTGGCGCCGATGGGGCGGCCGAACGCCTCGCGGGTCCTGGCGTACGCCACCGACTCGTCCACACAGCCCTGGGCGAGCCCGGTGGCCAGGGCGGAGATCGCGATCCGGCCCTCGTCCAGTATCCGCAGGAACTGGGCGTAGCCCCGGGCCTCGGCGCCCAGCAGATTCGCGGCCGGGACCCGGCAGTCGGCGAAGGACAGCTCGCGGGTGTCCGACGCGTTCCACCCGACCTTGGAGTAGGGGGCGGCCACGGTGAAGCCGGGGGTGCCGGACGGCACGATGATCGAGGAGATCTCGGGGCGGCCGTCCTCCTTGCGGCCGGTGACGGCGGTGACGGTGACCAGCGCGGTGATGTCCGTACCGGAGTTGGTGATGAAGCACTTGGTGCCGTTGATCACCCACTCGCCGGTGGCCTCGTCCAGCCGGGCCGTGGTGCGGGTGGCGCCCGCGTCCGAGCCGCCGCCGGGCTCGGTCAGGCCGAACGCGCCCAGGGTCTCACCGGAGCAGAGCCCCGGCAGCCAGGTGCGCTTCTGCTCCTCGGTGCCGTAGAGGAAGATCGGCATCGCGCCGAGGGAGACGCCCGCCTCGAGGGTGATCGCCACCGAGGAGTCCACCCGGGCCAGCTCCTCCAGGGCGAGGCAGAGCGCGAAGTAGTCCCCGCCCATGCCGCCGTATTCCTCCGGGAAGGGCAGGCCGAACAGGCCCATCCGGCCCATCTCGCGGACGATCTCGTACGGGAACTCGTGGTGCTCCCAGTACTCCCCGATCTTGGGGGCGACCACATCATGCGCGAACGCCTCGACGGTGCGGCGCAGTTCCTCGTGTTCGGGGGAGAGTCGGTGGTCGATCGGCATGGCTCAGGTCTCCTTCTGGGAGAGGGCGCGAACGGTGCGGGACGGGCTGGGCCGGCCCAGATGCCGGGCCATCCACACGCTGGTGGCGGTGAGACGGCCGATGTCGACCCCGGTCTCGATGCCGAGGCCGTCGAGCATCCACACGAGGTCTTCGGTGGCGAGATTGCCGGTGGCGCTCTTGGCGTAGGGGCAGCCGCCGAGGCCACCGGCGGAGGCGTCGACGGTGGTCACGCCGTGCTGGAGCGCGGCGAGGGTGTTGGCCAGTGCCTGGCCGTAGGTGTCGTGGAAGTGCACGGCGAGCCGGTCGTTGGTGACGCCCGCCTCGTTGAGCGTGGCCAGCAGCTCCTGCACATGGCCGGGGGTGGCCACGCCGATGGTGTCGCCGAGGCTGATCTCGTCGCATCCCATGTCCAGCAGGCGGCGGCTGACCGAGACGGTCTGGGAGATCGGGACCTGCCCCTCCCACGGGTCGCCGAAGCACATCGACAGATAGCCGCGCACGGCCACGCCCGCGTCCTTGGCCTTGGCGACGACCGGCTCGAACATCTCCAGCGCGCCGTCCACCGTGCGGTTGAGATTGGCCTTGGCGAAGGACTCCGTGGCGCTGGCGAAGACGGCGATCTCGCGCGCGCCCAGCGCGAGGGCGCGGTCGAGACCGCGCTCATTGGGCACGAGCACGGGGAGCCGGGCGGCCACGTCGTCGATCAGCGGCATCAGCTCCTCGGCGTCCGCCAGTTGGGGAACCCACTGGGGATGGACGAAGCTGGTGGCCTCGATGGTGGTGAGACCGGCCTCGGCGAGCCGCCGGATGAACTCGGCCTTGATGGCCACCGGGACCAGCGCCTTCTCGTTCTGCAGCCCGTCCCGCGGGCCCACCTCATGGATACGGACCCGGGCGGGCAGCCCGGGGGCCGGGACGGTCATGGGGAGGGTCATCACTCACGCTCCTCGCTCTCGTGCGGGGTGACGACGGCCAGCAGCTGGTCCATGGCGACCGTGCTGCCGGGGGTCACATCGAGCTCGGTCACGGTGCCGTCGTGCGGGGCGGAGATGAGGTGCTCCATCTTCATCGCCTCGACCACCAGCAGGCCCTGACCGGCGGTGACCTCGTCGCCGACGGCCGCCTTCACGACGGTGACGGTGCCGGGCATGGGCGCGGTCAGCTCCCCGGCGTGGGCGGCGGCGGCGCCTCCGCGCAGCGCCTCCTCCACGGGGTCGTGCCCGATCACGCGCCAGGTGTCGCCGTCCCGCCCCAGCCAGTGGCTCGGCCCGTGCGCGGCATGGCGGAAGCGGTGGGTGACCCCGCCGAGGTCCAGCAGCACGGTGCCCTCGTCGAGGGCGATGAGCCGTGCCCGCACGGTCGCGCCTGCGCTCCGCGTTGTCCCCGTCTCGCTGCTTCGGGCCGTCTGCGGGCCCCCGGTGCCGCCGGTGCCGGGCTTTGCGGCTGTGCCGCTGCCCCCTGCGGGGGCGGCCTCCGCATCGGCTGCCGGGCGCCGCGTATCGGTCACCGCCGCCTGAGCGGGCGCGGCGGTCCGGCCCGCCGCGCCCACGGGCCGGGGGGCCTCGGCCGCCACGCCCTGTGGCGCGCCGGGCCGGTCCGTGGCTGGTGCGGGGGACGGGGAGTGGCCGACGGGCACGGCGGGGGCCCGCACGGCGGTGGTCCCGGCTGGTGCCGGGGTGGTGCCGTCGGTCGGCTCGATGCGGAGCTCCGCATCGTGAGCGCGGCCGCGGATGCGGACTGTCACCGGCGGGTGGCCCGCCACGCGGAGGCGGTGGACGGTCCAGGCGGGCTCGGCGCCCAGCCGCCAGCCGGTCGGCACCGAGAACGGATCGACCCAGACGTCCGCGGCCGGGCTGCCGAGGCCGGAGCCGCCGGGCTCCGGGCGCCCACCGGATCCGTCGCCACGTGGAGCGGCGGGCTCCAGCGCCGCCTGGCGCAGCAAGGCCGCCGCCGCGTAGATCTCCTCCGGTATGGCCGGCGGGATCAGCGAGGCCGCCGCGCGGTCGACCAGCCCCGTGTCGAGCTCGCCCGAGGCGACCGAGGGGTGGGCGGCCAGACGGCGCAGAAAGCCGGTGTTGGTGTCCACGCCCAGGACGGTCAGGGAGCCGAGGGCGGCGCGCAGCCGGCGCAGGGCGGTGGGACGGTCGGGGCCATGGGCGATGACCTTGGCGAGCATCGGGTCGTAGACCGTGCCGACCTCGGTGCCCGCGCTGAGCCCGGAGTCGACCCGCACCCCCTCGCCCTCCGGCTCGTCCAGCGCCAGCACGGTGCCGGCCGAGGGCAGGAAGTCCACCCGGCCGTCGGCCGCCGCGCGGGCGGTCTCGGCGCAGATACGGGCCTCCACCGCATGGCCGCTGAAGCCGATCTCGTCCTGCCCGAACGGCAGCGGCTCGCCCGCGGCGACGCGCAGCTGCCACTCCACCAGGTCCAGCCCGGTCTGCCCGCCGACGGACACCGTCAGCTCGGTGACCGGATGCTCCACCTGGAGACGGGTGTTCATCTCCATGAAGCAGTACGCGGACGGATCGTCGCCCGGCACGATGAACTCCACCGTGCCCGCGCCCACATAGCCGCACGACCGCGCCGCCGCCACCGCGGCCTCGCCCATCCGGGCCCGGGTGGCCTCGTCCAGCAGCGGGCTGGGCGCCTCCTCGATGATCTTCTGATGGCGGCGCTGCAGCGAGCACTCGCGCTCCCCGAGGTGGACCGCGTGTCCCTGGCCGTCCGCCAGCACCTGGATCTCGATATGCCGGGGCCGGTCGATCCAGCGCTCCACCAGCAGCGTGTCATCGCCGAACGCCCCGCGCGCCTCGCGCCGGGCGGCCGCGATCTCGTCGGCCAGCAGCGCCTCGTCGCGGACCAGCCGCATGCCCTTGCCGCCGCCGCCCGCCGAGGGCTTCAGCAGCACCGGCATCCCGATCTTCCGGGCGGCGGCGGTGAGCTGGTCGTCCGTCAGCCCGCTGCCCGAGGAGCCCGGCACCACCGGCACCCCGGCCGTGTGCACGGTCTCCTTGGCGCGGATCTTGTCGCCCATCAGCTCGATGGCCCCGGCGGGCGGCCCGATGAAGGCGAGGCCCGCGTCGGCGCAGGCACGGGCGAACGCCCCGTTCTCCGCGAGGAAGCCGTAGCCGGGGTGGACGGCCTGGGCGCCGGTGCGCGCCGCGGCGTCCAGCAGCCGCTCGATGGACAGATAGCTCTCCGTGGCGGGGGCGGGGCCGATCCGCACCGCCGTGTCCGCCTCGCGCACATGGCGGGCGTCCGCGTCCGCGTCGCTGTAGACGGCGACCGAGCGCACGCCCAGCCGCCGCAGGGTGCGGATGACGCGCACGGCGATCTCACCGCGGTTGGCCACCAGCACGGTGTCGAACATCGCGGGCGACGGGCTCGCCGCACGCTGACCACTCGCCGAGCTCATCGGGCTCTTCGCGCTCATCTGGTGCATCCCCCTCACATCCGGAAGACGCCGTAGCCGGGCGCCGCGGGCTCGGTGGCCGTACGGCCGGGCAGCGGTGCGTTGGCGCAGGCCGTCAGGGCGAGGCCGAGCACCGTGCGGGTCTCCAGGGGGTCGATCACACCGTCGTCCCACAGCCGGGCGGTGGCGTAATACGCGTTTCCCTGCGCCTCGTACTGCTCGCGGACCGGGGCCCGGAACGTCTCCTCCTCCTCGGCGCTCCACTCCTCCCCGCGCGCCTCCATCTGGTCGCGCTTGACGGTGGCGAGCACGGAGGCGGCCTGCTCACCGCCCATCACCGAGATCTTGGCGTTGGGCCACATCCACAGGAAGCGCGGCGAATAGGCGCGGCCGCACATCGAGTAGTTGCCCGCGCCGTAGGAACCGCCGATCACGACCGTCAGCTTGGGGACGCGGGTGCAGGCCACGGCGGTGACCATCTTGGCGCCGTGCTTGGCGATACCGCCCGCCTCATAGCTGCGGCCCACCATGAATCCCGAGATGTTCTGCAGGAAGACCAGGGGGATGCCGCGCTGGTCGCACAGCTCGATGAAATGGGCGCCCTTCTGGGCCGATTCGGAGAACAGGATGCCGTTGTTGGCGACGATGCCCACCGGGTGGCCCATGATCCGCGCGAAGCCCGTGACCAGTGTGGTGCCGAACTCGGCCTTGAATTCGGCGAACCGCGAGCCGTCCACCAGCCGCGCGATGACCTCCCGCACGTCATACGGCGTGCGCGAGTCGACCGGAACCGCCCCGTAGAGCCCCGCCGGATCGACCGCGGGCTCCTGGGAGGGCTCCAGCGCCCACGGCGGCGACCCCTGGCGCATCGCGGACGGCGGCAGGGTGGCGACGATGGAGCGGACGATCCGCAGCGCGTGGGCGTCGTCCTCGGCCAGATGGTCGGTCACGCCCGAGACCCGGGAGTGGACCTCGCCGCCGCCCAGCTCCTCCGCCGAGACGACCTCCCCGGTGGCCGCCTTCACCAGCGGCGGCCCGCCCAGGAAGATCGTGCCCTGCCCGCGCACGATGACGGCCTCGTCGCTCATCGCCGGGACATACGCCCCGCCCGCCGTGCAGGACCCCATCACCGCCGCGACCTGCGGGATCCCGGAGCCGGACAGCCGCGCCTGGTTGTAGAAGATCCGCCCGAAGTGGTCGCGGTCGGGGAAGACCTCGTCCTGCATGGGGAGGAAGGCACCGCCGGAGTCGACCAGATAGACGCACGGCAGGTGGTTCTCCAGCGCGACCTCCTGGGCACGCAGATGCTTCTTCACCGTCATCGGGTAGTACGTGCCGCCCTTGACGGTGGCGTCATTGGCGACCACGACCACCTCACGGCCGGACACCCGGCCGATCCCGGCGATCACCCCCGCCGCCGGGGCCTGGCCCTCGTACATCCCCTCGGCGGCGAGCGGGGCCAGCTCCAGGAACGGGGAGCCCGGATCCAGCAGTGTGTCCACCCGGTCGCGCGGCAGCAGCTTGCCGCGCGCGGTGTGCCGCGCCCGCGCCCTCTCCCCGCCGCCCAGCCGCGCCACGGCCAGCTTCTCGCGCAGCCGCGCGGCCAGCTCGCGGTGCGCGGCCTCATTGGCCTTCCAGGCGTCGGACGCCGGGTCGGCGCCGCTGTGCAGCGCCGGTGCCTGCTCCATGGCTGCGAGCCCCCTCGCTCGGTACCGTTAGTGAACGTTAACTAGTTACCACCAGGTTAACGACCACTAACCCGGCTGTCTAGAATCGATTTCATGAGCACGCAAGCAGCCGCCCCGACCCGCCGCGAGCAGATCCTCAGGGAGGCCGCCCGCCTCTTCGCCGAGCGCGGCTTCCATGGCGTCGGCGTCGATGAGATAGGCGCCGCGGTCGGCATCAGTGGCCCCGGTCTCTACCGCCACTTCCCCGGCAAGGAGGCGATGCTCGCCGAGCTGCTGGTCGGCATCAGCGGCCGGCTGCTGACGGGCGGCAAGCGGCGCGCGGCCGAGGGGGAGGGGGCCGGGCTCGCCCCGGCCGAGGTGCTGGACTCGCTGATCGAGGGCCATATCGACTTCGCCCTCGACGACCGCCCGCTGATCATCCTCCACGACCGCGAGCTGGACCGGCTGCGGGACACCGACCGCAAGCTGGTGCGCTCGCTCCAGCGGCAGTACGTGGAGCTGTGGGTCGAGGTGGTGCGCGAGGTCTACCCCCGGCTCGCCGAGGCCGAGGCCCGTGCGTGTGTCCACGCCGTCTTCGGGCTGCTCAACTCCACGCCCCACCTCGGCCGCCCCGGCGCCCTCCCGGGGCGCGCGGCCACCGCCGCCCTGCTGCACCGCCTGGCCCTTGGTGCCTTCGGTGGTGCCCACGGTGTGGACGGGGATGTGAACCGGGCCTCGTAAGGCGAACCGAGCCCCTATGAGAGGGGGCTGGACAGCCCTGGTGACTCACGGGTAGCTTTCACTGAGCAAGCGCTTAGGTGAGTGTCGCCAAGCTATCAGTTGAGGAATCACGACGGCGGTCGGCCGGTCCGCGCAGCGGCGGCGGCTCAGCCGTAAGGAGGGCCGCGCCAATGCGCCGCACGGTGTTCAACGAGGACCACGAGGCGTTCCGGGAGACCATCCGCGACTTCATCGCGGCCGAGGTCGTGCCGTACTACGACCAGTGGCGGGAGGCCGGCCAGGCCCCGCGCGACTTCTACAAGAAGCTCGGCGAGCTGGGTGTCTTCGGCATCGAGGTGCCCGAGGAGTACGGCGGGGCGGGCGAGACCAGCTTCAAGTTCAACGCCGTCATCACCGAGGAGACCGCCCGCGCCGGGGTCAGCTTCGGCGGCAGCAGCGTCCACACCGCGCTGTGCCTGCCGTACCTCCTCAAGTACGCCAACGAGGAGCAGAAGCAGCGCTGGCTGCCCTCCTTCGTCACCGGCGACCTGATGACCGCCATCGCCATGACCGAGCCCGGCACCGGCTCGGACCTGGCGGGCATGAAGACCACCGCCAAGCTCTCCGAGGACGGCACCCACTACGTCCTCAACGGCGCCAAGACCTTCATCACCGGCGGCGTCCTGGCCGACCGGGTGCTGGTCTGCGCCCGCACCGCCCCGGCCACCCCCGAGGACCGCCGCGGCGGCATATCCATCCTCGTGGTCGACACCAAGAGCGAGGGCTACGCGGTCGGCCGCAAGCTGGAGAAGCTGGGCCTGAAGACCTCCGACACCGCCGAGCTCTCCTTCACCGACGTCAAGGTGCCGGTGGAGGACCTGCTGGGCGAGGAGGGCAAGGCGTTCGGCTACCTCACCCACAATCTGCCGCAGGAGCGCCTGGGCATCGCCGTCGGGGCGTACGCACAGGCCGCGGCGGCCGTCCGGTTCGCCACCGAATACGTCCGCGACCGCACGGTCTTCGGCCAGGCGGTGGCGTCGTTCCAGAACACCAAGTTCGTGCTCGCCGACTGCCAGTCCGAGGTGGACGCGATGCAGGCGGTCGTGGACCGGGCCCTGGACGCGCATGACGCCGATGAGCTGACCGCCGCCGACGCCGCCTCCGCCAAGCTCTTCACCACCGAGCGCGCCGCCGTCGTCATCGACAAGTGCCTGCAGCTCCACGGCGGTTACGGCTACATGATGGAGTACCCCATAGCCCGGCTGTACGCGGACACCCGCGTCAACCGGATCTACGGCGGCACCAGCGAGGTCATGCGGTCCATCGTCGCCAAGTCGATGGGGCTGTGACGACCGTCATGAGCGGCGGCAACAGGACCGCAATCCAGTTCTGCAAGACTGCTTGAACCATGAATGACGCACTTCAGAGCCTTCTCGATCTGCTCGATCTCGAGCAGATCGAGGAGGACATCTTCCGTGGCACCAGCGACGCCGCCCCCCTCGTACCGCGGGTCTTCGGCGGTCAGGTCGCCGCCCAGGCCCTGGTCGCCGCGGGCCGCACCGTCCCCGAGGACCGCCCGGCGCATTCGCTGCACGCGTACTTCCTGCGGCCCGGCGACCCCGGGGCGCCCATCGTCTACACCGTCGACCGGATCCGGGACGGCCACTCCTTCACCACCCGCCGGGTGGTCGCCGTCCAGCACGGGCAGCCGATCTTCCATCTCTCGGCCTCCTTCCAGCTCTACGAGGACGGCCTCGAGCACCAGGAGCCGATGCCGGACGTACCGGACCCGCTCACCCTGCCCACCGCCGATGAGCTGCTGCCCCGCTATGAGCACCTCTTCGGCCCCGGGGTGACCCAGCGGATGCTCCAGGCGCGGGCCTCGATCGATCTGCGGTACGTGGACGAGCCGCCCTTCGGCAGCGTCGGACGGCCGCGCGAGCCCAAGTCGCAGGTTTGGTTCCGGACCAACGGCAAACTGGACGGCGTCGCCGACCACCCCCTGCTCCACGTCTGCCTGGCGACCTATGTGTCCGATATGACGCTGCTGGACTCCATCCTGCTCGCCCATGGGCGCGGCGGCTGGGCGGTCGGCGACATCGTCGGGGCCAGCCTGGATCACGCCATGTGGTTCCACCGGCCGTTCCGGGTGGACGACTGGCTGCTGTACGACCAGGAGAGCCCCTCCGCGTCCGGCGGGCGCGGCCTGGCCAAGGGCCGTATCTTCACCGCCGACGGGCGGCTGGCCGTCTCCGTGATCCAGGAGGGCGTCATGCGGGTACCGCGCGCGAAGAAGAAGTGAGCGCGGCGGGCGGCGGGGCCGCCCGGGCTCGTCGGTAGCCCGCGGGGGCAGCCAGGGCCCGCCGGGCGTCTGCCGCGGCGGCCCGGCGCCGTCAGAACTGGGCCGACAGCCCCGCCGCGTCCAGCAGGTACGCCGTCATCGGGTCGTAGAACCGCGGGCTGGTGACGTGGTCGTCCAGCGGGACCACCACCGACAGCGTGCCCTCGGACTCGCCGAGGAAGAGCGCCGGGTCGTTGCAGTCCGCGTAGCCGACCGCGTCGATGCCCCGCTGCCCCGCGCAGCCCGCCCAGCCGTGGTCGGCGACCACCAGATCGGGCAGCGGCCGCCCCTCGTGGGCCAGCCCGTCGAGGATCGCGGCCATGGGCGCGGGGGAGTGGGTGTGCCACAGCGTGGCGCCCCGCTCCAGCATCGCCACATCGCAGAACTGGAAGACATACCCCTCGTCCGCCTGCAGTCCGCCCGGGATCTCCACGATCTCGCAGCCGGCGGCCCGCAGCGCCGCCGCCGTGGCCCGGTGGACCTCCAGCAGCCCGCCCGGATGCCCGGTGGCGAACAGCACCCGCTCGCTCGCCTCCGCCGCCTTCCGCAGCACCGAGGCCATCCGGTCCAGCGCGCCGACCGTCAGCTCCGGGTCGATCGTGTCCTGCCCCGAGCGGTACTCCGGGTCGTCCACCACGCCGCACCGCTCCGCCATGACCGCCAGCACGTCCTGCTCATCGGTCCAGCGGTCGCCCAGCTCCAGGCCGAGCCAGTAGTGGCGGTCGCCGTTCGCGAGCTTGCGGTAGTGGGAGAGGTTGTTCTCACGAGGAGTGGCGACATCGCCCGCGATGCGCGTACGGATGAGGTGGTCGATCAGTTCGGCACGGCTGGGCACGGCGCTGGGTATCGGCATGTGGCCCATTGTCGCCTCTCCGACGGGGGAATGGGGACATCCGCCGCCGGTCGGGCGTGATGCGACCATGACGAAATTCCGGATGTCGGCCCGGACGGCCACCGCCCGGGCCCCCGTATCGGGCTAGGCCTAACGGCCGGGCCGACGGCTCCGGGCGGAACGGCGGGGGGCGCCGGGACGGCGCGCACGCTGCGGTTGGGGCTGGGGCGCGCTGATGATCACGGGCACGCCGGAGGGCTCCTGGGCGCCGGTGATCCGGGTGAGTTCGGGGTCGGCGGAGTGGACCTGGACGGTCTGCGGGGTGATGCCCGCGTCGGCCATGAGACGGCCCATCTCCCGGCGCTGGTCCGGGGTGACCAAGGTGATGACGCTGCCGGATCCGCCCGCACGGGCGGTGCGGCCGCCACGGTGCAGATAGTCCTTGTGGTCCGCGGGCGGGTCGACATTGACCACGAGATCGAGATCGTCCACATGGATGCCCCGGGCCGCGACGTTCGTGGCCACCAGCGCGGTGACATGGCCGGACCTGAACTGGTCCAGGGTCCGGGTGCGCTGTGGCTGGGACTTGCCGCCGTGCAGCGCGGCCGCCCGTACACCGCTGGTCAGCAGATGCCGGGTGAGCCGGTCCACGGCGCGCTTGGTGTCCAGGAAGAGGAGGACGCGGCCGTCCCGGGCGGCCACCCGGGTGACGACGGAGCGCTTGTCGGTGTCCGCGATGTGCAGGACGTGGTGCTCCATCGTGGTGACGGCACCGGCGGACGGGTCGACCGAGTGCACGGCCGGGTCGTCGAGGAACTGGCGCGTCAGCTTGCTGATGTCATGGTCGAGGGTCGCGGAGAACAGCAGGCGCTGGCCGTCGGCGGGGACCTGCCGCAGCAGCCGGGTCACCTGGGGCAGGAAGCCCATGTCGGCCATCTGGTCGGCCTCGTCGAGGACGGTGGTGCGCACCTGGTCCAGCCGGCAATCGCCGCGTTCGATCAGGTCGTAGAGGCGTCCGGGGGTCGCGATGACCACTTCCGCGCCCTTGCGCAGGGCATCGGCCTGGCGGTTGATCGACATGCCGCCGACCACCGTGGCCGCGCGCAGCCCCAGCCGCCGGGCATAGGGGGTGAGCGCCTCGGTGACCTGCTGGGCCAGCTCCCGGGTGGGGACCAGCACCAGCGCGAGGGGGCTGCGGGGCTCCGCGCGCTGCCCGGCGGTGCGGGCCAGCAGGGCGAGGCCGAAGGCGAGGGTCTTGCCGGAGCCGGTGCGGCCGCGGCCCAGTACGTCCCGGCCGGCGAGCGCGTTCGGGAGGGTGGCCGCCTGAATGGGGAACGGCACGGTGACGCCCTGCTGGGTCAGCTCCGTGATCAGCTCCTTCGGCATGTCGAGCTCGGCGAAGGAGGTGACGGCGGGCAGCACCGGGGTGGAACCGGGCGCCAGGGCGAATTCACTTGCGCCGGATGAGCGGGGGCGCCCACTGACGGCGGAACGGGAGGGTACGGGTTTTTTGCGGCGGTGCGAGCGGGTGGATCGGGTCAACGCGGTGCCTTTCGGCTGGGCGTGGTCTGTGGAAATGCGTACGAGCCGGGGCCCGCACCCCTTCAGGTGCGGGCCCCGGCTCGTGACAGGCGCTGCTATCAGGCGGGAACGATGTTCTCGGCCTGCGGGCCCTTCTGGCCCTGCGTGACGTCGAAGGTCACCTTCTGGCCTTCCTGCAGCTCGCGGAAGCCCTGGGTGGCGATGTTCGAGTAGTGGGCGAAGACGTCGGCGCCGCCGCCGTCCTGCTCGATGAAGCCGAAGCCCTTTTCCGCGTTGAACCACTTCACGGTGCCAGTAGCCATAGTCATTCTCCTTTTACCTGGGATCGGTCCGGAACGCGCAGGAAACGCGTCCCGAGTCGCCGAAATGACCCCATCCGGAAATGACCGGCAGAAACAAAAAATGCGCCGGACGCTACATATCGTCAGGCGCACACAAGTCCATGGGTACCAAAACTGCAACTAGTAAGGACCCTATCACGTGCCACCTCGGAACGGCGGGAACCAGGTGGGCGATTTTTGCCGCCGGGCTGTGCCATCCCGCTTCGAGGTGTGACACGCTGGTCGTCCCGGCTCCCTTCTCTCCCCGTTGAGGCACTATGCGCTGCATCATCGCCAATTTCGCCTTCGACCTGACCGCGCGCGAGGTGACGGACGCGATGAGCGGCGTCAGCCCGGAACCGATCACCGGCCCATCGGTCCAGATTGGCCGTCGCGCCTACCCGGTCAAGCAGGTCGGCGCCGTGATCACCCGCCAGGACCGCCGCGACTTCACGGCGGGCGAGGTGATCCGGGCGATGACGCGCCTCGGCTTCACCTGTCACCCGGCGCCCGCGGTCGCGGCGGCCGACCCCCTCGAGACCGCCTCCGACCTTCTGGGCAAGCCGCTGGAGGGCTGACACCCGTCGGCGCGGCGCGGGCACGGTAAGGGCGTCGAGAAGGCGCTGACCGGCTGCGCTTCCACGAGTGGGCAACATCATCGGCCGTCCATGGCGGCCATGAGTGAACTTAAGCGTTGACTTATATAAGCGGCGACTGGCATAGTCCTGGCGTGCACGCACTCGATGTCCTCGGAGACCCCGTTCGGCGCCGGATATTGGAGCTGCTGGCCGCGGGGGAGCAATCCTCCGGCGAGGTCAGCACCGTGATCCGGTCCGAGTTCGGCATGTCACAGCCCGCCGTGTCACAGCATCTGCGGGTGTTGCGGGAGGGTGGATTCGCCTCCGTACGGGCCGAGGGCACACGGCGGTTATACGCCGTCGAGGCCGCGCCCCTGCGGGAGGTCGACCGGTGGCTGGATCAGTTCCGGGGCTTCTGGGAGCAGCGGCTGGACGCGCTGGGGACCGAACTGGCGCGAGGCAAGCGGCAGCGGCGGCTCGATCAGGGGCGCGGCGGCGACCAGTCGAACCGGTGAGGAAACATAAGTCATGAGCGAGATCGTCGACCAGATCAACGACGTCCACCGCGAGGTCGGCACCCGTGAGGTGCCCGACGGCGAGGCCCGTACCGTCCTGCTGCGGCGCACCTACGACGCCGCGATCGAGGACGTATGGGACGCGTGCACCGACCCGCAGCGGATCAGCCGCTGGTTCCTGCCGGTGAGCGGCGACCTGAAGCTCGGCGGCCACTACCAGCTGGAGGGCAACGCGGGCGGCGAGATCCTGCGCTGCGAACCCCCGCGGCTGCTCGCGGTGAGCTGGCTGTTCGGCGAGAACCCCGGCTTCAGCGAGGTCGAGGTGCGGCTGAGCGCCGAGGGCGAGGAGCGGACCGTGTTCGAGCTGGAGCATGTCGCCGTCGTACCGCCCGAGATGTGGGACCAGTTCGGCCCCGGCGCGGTCGGCGTCGGCTGGGACGGCGCACTGCTCGGCCTCGCCCTGCATCTGGCGGGCCAGACGCCCGCCGACCCGGAGGCCTGGCAGACCTCGGACGAGGCGCGGGAGTTCATGACCCGCTCCAGCGCGGCCTGGGGCGCGGCGTACGAAGCCTCGGGGGCGCCGGCGGAGGTCGCGGCCGTGACGATGCGGGCGACCACGGAGTTCTACGTACCCCAGGGGTAGTCGCGCGGGCCGGGGTGAGGGTGACTCGGGGCGGGTCATAGCTTCAGCCGCGCCGCTACCGGCAGGTGATCGCTGTCGGTGGCGGGCAGCGTCCAGGACGAGCGCGGGTCCACGCCGCGGACGAGTATGTGGTCGATCCTCGCCACGGGGAACGAGGCGGGCCAGGTGAGACCGAACCCGGCGCCCGCTTCGCTCTGGGCCGAGCGCAGGAGCGAGGTGACGGCGGACAGCGCCCGGTCGTCCAGCGTGCCGTTGAAATCGCCCACGAGCACGGTGCGCTCCCGTGGTTCGGCGCGCAGGGCGGCGCCGAGGCGGTGCGCGGCGGCGTCTCGCGCGGCGGCGGTGAAGCCCGAAATGGGGCTGAACCGGACCGACAGCAGATGGGCGACGAAGACGGTGACCGGCCCCTTGGGCGTCCGCACGACGGCGCGCAGGGCGCGTGGCCAGGGCGCGATGTCCACCGTCCGGGACGCGTCGACGGGGTATCTGCTCCACAGCCCGACCGTGCCCCGCACCGTGTGATACGGGTATGTGCCGGCCAGTGTGCGCTCGTACTCCGCTGTCGCGGCGCCCAGTTCCTCAAGAGCCAGCACATCGGCGCCGGAGGCCGCGAGGGCGCGGGCGGTGCGGACGGGGTGCGGGTTGTGCTCGTCGACGTTGTGGGTCACCACGGTCAGGTCTCCGCCGTCCGCCCGCTTGTCGAGCAGCGTCCCGCCGAAGAGCGAACACCAGATGAGCGCGGGCAGAACGACCGCCACGGCGGCGGTCGCGGACCGGCGGACGAGGGCGCACAGCAGCAAGAGGGGCACGGCCAGGCCCGTCCAGGGCAGGAAGGTCTCGACGAGGCTGCCGAGATGGCCGACTTGGTTGGGGATGGCGGCGTGGCCCAGCATCACCAGCGCGGCCGCCAGTGCGATCCCGGAGATGGCCCGCCCCCGACGCCAGACGCCGGGAGCGGCGGCGGTACGCGTGTCGGGCTGGGGCGGGCGAGTCGCGCCGGGCTCGGGGGCGGCGCCCGTGTTGGGCATGGGCGCGGTGCGCGCGTTGGGCTCGGGTAGGGGAGTCGCGTCGGCGTCGGGCGGGGTATGCGTGTTTGGCTCGGGCAGAGGAGCCGCGTCGGGCTTGGGGGCGGTGCGCGTGTTGGGCTCGGGTGGGGGAGGCCCGTCGGGCTTGGGTGGGCGACTTGCGTCGGGGTTGGGCAAGGGAGTTGCGTCGGCGTCGGGTGTGGCGCCCGCGTCGGGCTTGGGCGCGGTGCGCGTGTTGGGCTCGGGCGGGGGAGCCCCGTCGGCCTCGGCCGGGGTAGTTGCGTCGGCCTCGGTCGGGGCAGTTGCGTCGGGCCCGGCCGGGGTAGTGGGGGCCTGTCGTGCGGAAGGGGCGTCGAGAGGTGTTGCCATAGTGGCCTCACCGGGTCCCGGATGCGGTCGTCGGCCACCACCGTCGTACGGCCTCGATCGGCCGCGGCGGCCTCACCGCACGGAAACCCGGTACCCCGGCTACGCGGAGTACGCGGAGTACGCAGGGAAAGCGATCAAGGAACATGCGCAAGGCACCTCCAAGGTGGTTGACGTGCTGCGGTCGCACGTCAACCACCTTGGCCGGGGCGGATCTCCGCAGGGCCGTGGCCGTGGATCCGGCACCGCTCAGTCGGTCATCCGTCGTGTATCGAGCCCGGTATCGACTCTGTCGCGTCAGCCCGTCGGCGGCAGCCGCAGCGTGACGACGGCCCCGCCGTCGTCCGCGTTCGAGAAGAGCAGCGACGCACCGATGACCCGGGCCTGGCCCGAGGCGACGGTCAGTCCGAGCCCATGGCCGCGGCCGCGCTCGGCCGCGCCGGTGCGGAAGCGCTGCGGCCCTTCCGCGAGGAGGCTGTCGGGGAAACCGGGGCCGTGGTCGCGGACGACGACCGTCGTTCCCTCCACCGTGAGCTCGACCGGCGCGGCGCCGTGCCGGTGGGCGTTGCCGAGCAGGTTGGCGAGGATCCGGTCGAGCCGGCGCGGGTCCGTCTCGACCACCACGGGCGCGGCGTCGACCGTGAGACGCGCGTCGAGGCCGGTACGGCCCAGCGAGCTCCGGACCAGGTCGGGGAGGGCGACGGGGCGCAGGTCGGCGCGTTCCACACCGGCGTCGAGACGGGAGATCTCCAACAGGTCCTCGACGAGGGTGCGCAGCACCCGGACCCGGTCCCGCACAAGATCGGTGGCCTCGCTCTCCGGGAGCAGTTCGGTGGAGGTGACCAGGCCCATCAGCGGGGTGCGCAACTCGTGTGCGACATCGGCGGTGAAGCGCTGCTCACTGCGCAGCCGGTCCCGCAGGCTGTCGGCCATGGAGTCGACCGTGGCCGAGATCTCGGTGATCTCGTCGCCCGCTCGGCCGCCCACCTCGGTCCTGGCGGCCAGGTCGCCCGAGGCGATGCGCCGTGCGGTGCGCGCCACCCGCCGCAGCCGCCGGTTGGGGAGTTCGGCGGCGAGGGCGGACAGGGGCACGATGACGGCCAGCGCGGCCAGCGAGTACTTCCACATATGCCGGTCCAGGGCGCGGCGGCTGAGCTGGTCGGGCGTCATGTCGATCGCGATCGCCGCCAGGTGGCCACCGGACAGCCGCCGCCCGGCCCACATCCGCGGCTGGTACGGGTTGCTCTCGTCGTATAGGGCAGCGTTCCCCCGGGCCCGGACCATCCGCACCAGCTTCGGTGGCATCTCGCCGGGGGTGTGCACGAGGGCGTCGGACCCGCTTCCACCGACCGGGGCGAGGGCGGTGTCCAGAGCGGTGTACGCCTTGCCGGCGCCCTCGTTCATGGACCGTTCGTACGTGCTGTGGTGCACCAGAAGGCCGACCGTCAGCGCGATGCCGCAGCAGGCCGCGGCCACCAGCAGGGCGATCTTCCAGCGCAGCGAGCGCCAGTTGAGCAGGGCACGTGGCCAGTTGCGCAGCGCACGTGGCCAGTTGCGCAGGGCGCGTGGCCGGGTAGGCAGGGCATGTGGCGTTCCCACGTCAGCGCCTCAGCTTGTAGCCGAAGCCGCGGACCGTCTCGATCCGCCCGGTGCCGATCTTCTTGCGCAGCCGCTGCACACACAGGTCGACGACCCGGCTGTCGCCGTCCCAGTCGTAGTCCCAGACGTCGCGCAGCAGCGTCTCCCGGTCCAGGACGATGCCGGGGTGCGCGGCGAACTCCAGCAGCAGCCGCAGTTCGGTGGGCGCCAGCGCGATCGGCTCACCGGCCAGGAACACCTCCAGGCCGCCCGTGTCGATGGTCAGGTCCCCGAAGCGGAGCCGGGCACCGTGATGGTGGCGCGGGCCGGGCTGGGGACCCGCGGATCCGGCCGCCGCCGGGGCGGCCGGATCCGCTGACGCCGCCGCCGGTGGATACATGGCAGCAGATGAAGAGGTGGCGGGCGGATACGTGGCCCGCCGCAGCAGCGACCGGATCCGGGCCACCAGCACCGCGGTGTCGACCGGCTTGACGACGTAGTCGTCGGCGCCCGCCTCCAGGCCGGATATGACGTCCAGATCGTCGCCGCGTGCCGACATCATCAGGATCGGGTCCATGCTGGTCTCCCGGATCCGGCGGCACAGCCCGATGCCGTCGAGCCCCGGCAGCATCACGTCCAGCAGCAGCAGATCATGCCCGCCCGCCCGGAACAGTTCGAGACCGGTCAGCCCGTCACCGGCCGTGGACACGCGGTAGCCGTAGCGCTCCAGAGCCATCGCGACCGACCTGCGGATCACCTCGTCGTCCTCCACGAGGAGGACCGTGACGGGCAGGGGACCACCGCCACCGGTGGCTATATGCGACATTTTCACCAACCTGTGCGAAGGGGGAGCCCCCCATCATGCCGTTATGTCACGAGCTCTTCGGCGACTGAGTCACGAGCTCTTCGATGGCCGTGTCATGAGCTCTTCGGCGGCTCCGGGGCCACCCAGTCCGGGTGGCCCGCCATGGGCGGAGTCTTCTCGTCGTACAGCCAGCCGTTGATGTACGCCGTGAAGTCCCGGCCGCTGATCTCGTTCGCCACCGCGATGTAGTCCCGGGTGTCGGCGTTCCTGCCCCGGTACCGGTCGAAGAAGGTCCGCTCGATCTTCTGGAAGACGGCGTCACCGACCTGGTGGCGCAGCCCGGCGAGCATCAGCACGCCCGCGTTGTTGCCGCCGACCAGCGCGTCGATGGCCTCCTTGGGCCGGTTCGGGGGGCCGCTCGCGGCGCGGCTCTCCGGGTCGAACTCGTAGCGCGCCTTGAGCACGGTGTCCAGGTCCCGCCAGCCCTGATCCACGGTGTAGAGGAGCTGGTAGTAGTCGGCGTGGCCCTCGCTGATCCAGTTGGTGTCCCAGTTCGAGACGGCGAGCGCGTCGCCGAAGTACTGGTGCACCATCTCGTGGACCATGGTCGGTTCGAGCTGCTCGGCCGACCCCTGGAGGTTCTCGACGGCGAACGTGGACAGGGTCGCCGATTCGAACGCCACTCCCAGATAGCCCTCGGGCACCCCGAGCACGCCGTAGGTCTCCAGCGGGAACGGCCGGCCGAGCTCCTTCTCGAACCAGGAGAGCTGGTCCGGGATGCGGTCGACCAGCGGCTTGGCCGCCTCGTACGCGTCGGCGTCGACATAGCTGCGCAGCGGCAGCCCATGGGGGCCGCGGCCCCGGATCTCCTTGTAGTGCCCGACACCGACCTGGACGACCTGGGTGGAGATCTCGTCGGCGGTCGAGAAGACGGTGGTGGCGTCGTCGCCCGACGTCGTCCGTGAGCGCGGCGTCCCGATGCCCACGGCCTGCAGGTCCTTCGGCGCGGTGACGCGGAAGGTGAACCGGGCCTTGTCGGTCGGGTAGTCGTTGGCGGGGAAGAACATATGCGCCCGGTCCGGCTGGCCGAACACCACGAAGCCGTCCTTCTTGTTCACCCACGGGGTCAGGCGCGGCGCGGGGCTGGTCGGGTCGCCGGGCCGGGTCCGGTTGTCGCTCCGGTCGACGCGGTAGGCGATGTTCACGTCGAACGGCCGGCCCTTGCCGAGCGCCTGCCGCGGCGTGATGTCCAGCTTCTCGGCCGCCTTGTCCACGGTGAAGCGGGCCGGCTCGCCCTGGACGGTGACCGTCTTGATCTCGTCCACGGCCGCGTCGAGGCTGAACCGGGACAGCGCGTGGGTGGCGGTGGCCCGGATCCGTACGGAGGAGTCCATCAGCGTGGTGCCGGGGCGGTAGGTGTAGCCGACGTCGTACGAGCGGACGTCGTATCCGCCGTTGCCCAGATACGGCAGCAGCCGGTCACCGGCGCTCCGGGCGCCGGGGGAGGCCGGGCCGCCCGCGGGGGCACCGGCCCAGCCGGGCGGACCGGCGGCGACGGTCGCCACCGCCGCCGTCGAGGCCGCCATGGCCATGAGCACGGCACGGCGGCGGCGCGCCCGGTGGGTGGGGGCAGGGGACATCGTGACCTCCTACGGTGAGACCGGTGCGCCGCATCGGCGCACCGGCGTCACCTTGGGCGAAGGAGATCTCCCCTTCGGCGGAGCGGGGCCTCCGGGGCCGCTCAGCTGTGCATCAACCGCGTATCAGCCGTGACTGTGTATCGGCCGTGACCACGTATCGGCTGGGCACCCGGCCCCATCGCGGCGCGGACCGCGACCACCGCACCGGCCCGACCCCCTACCCGTAGTACCTGGGGACTACCCCGCGGATGCACTCCCCGGTGGGACGCCAACCACACGGCCGACTCCATAACTTCCGTACTCACACCAGCTGTCGGTACGGAAGGAACAGCCATGGCGTCCCGTCTTCGCCGCGCCCTGCTCGCGGCGCTCGTCACCACCTCGGTGGTGGTGCCCCTGATGGGGGCCGCAGGGCCGAGCGAGGTGCCGGCGCCCGCACCCGTGGCGCTGGGGCCCATGAGTGTCCAGGGCCTGGATAACCGGTACGAGGCCAACCGGGAGGGGATCGCGGCGGCCGAGGCGATGGCGGCCCGGCACGGCGACCGTGCGCGGGAGCGGGCGCTGCGGAAGATGCGGAAGCCGTCGCGGCACTTCCTGTTCTTCGACGGGCGGGACGGCGGCCGCGCCGTCGAGGTGTACGGGGACCTGGGCCGCGCCACGCGCGTCGCCGTGCTGGTGCCCGGCTCGGACACCAACCTGGAGACGTACGACCGGTTCCGGGCCGGGGCCCTCGCGCTGAGCCATCAACTCGGCAGCCGTACCGCCGTCGTCGGCTGGCTCGGGTACAAGACGCCGGGCACCGTGGCACCCCAGGTGCTGACCACGGGCCGGGCCGCCGGGGCGGCTCCCCGACTGGCCGCATTCGTACGGGAGTTGAACGCGGCCAAGCCCCGGGCCCGGATCTCGCTGCTGTGCCACTCCTACGGTTCGGTGGTCTGCGCCCGGGCCGCGCGGGGGCTGAAGGCCGCGGACATCGTCCTGTACGGCAGCCCCGGTACGGGATTCGACGACGCCCGGCAGTTGCACACCCGGGCCACCGTCTGGGCCGGGCGGGGCGGGAACGACTGGATCGGCGGGGTGCCGCATGTGCGGATCCGGCTGCTGGGAACGACCGTCGGCTTCGGGACCGATCCGGTCTCCGGACGGTTCGGGGCACGGAAATTCGACGCGGGGGACGTCGGGCACAGCGACTATCTCAAGCCCGGATCCGCCGCTCTGGTGAGCATGGGCCGGATCGTGGAGGGCCGCTATGCGTGACACCGTTCGTACGCCTGACACCTTTCGTACGCGCGAGAGGTTCCGTACGCGTGACACGGCTCGTACGCGTGACACGTTCCGTTTGCGTGATCTCGTCCGGCGGATCGAGGCCGCCACGTCGCCCGACCGCGACCGCGCCGTGGACGCCCTGCGGGCCCTCGCCATCCTCGGCGTGGTGCTCGGCCACTGGCTGGTGACCGCCCTGGTCGCCGACAGTGGCACCCTGCGCGCGGCCAGCCCGCTGCTGTACCAGCCCGAACTCACCCCCGTCTCCTGGGCGTTCCAGACCCTCGCGGTGTTCTTCCTGGTCGGCGGGCAGATGGGCGCCAAGAGCCATGCCTGCGCCCGCGCCCGGGGCATCGGCTATGGGCGGTGGCTGCGCGCCAGGCTGGCCCGGCTGTTCCGGCCCGTCGCCGCCGTGCTCGCGGTGTGGGCCGTGGCGGCGGGGGCGATGCTCGGCTCCGGGGTGAGCCTGCTGACCGTGCACACGCTGCTCAAACTCGTCCTGTCCCCGCTGTGGTTCCTGCTGGTCTACGCGGTGCTCACGGCCGCGACCCCGCTGGTGGCGCGGCTGAATCCGCTGTGGCCGCTCGCCGTCGTGCTCCATGTCGACCTGATCCGGTTCGGCTTCGGCGGCCCGGCCTGGCTCGGCTGGATCAATCTGGCGGCGGGCTGGCTGGTCCCGTACTGCGTGGGCGCCACCTGGGGCCGGGGCCTGCTGCGCGGCCGTACGGCCGGGTGGGTGCTGCTGATCGGGGGTGCGGCGGTCACCGCCGGGCTCGTCCTGCTCGGCGGCTATCCGGCGGCGATGGTCGGGGTGCCCGGCGCCCCGGTCTCCAACCTCAACCCGCCCACCCTGGCGGCCGTCACCTTCGGTCTCACCCAGTGCGGCGCGGCCCTGCTGCTGCGCGGCCCGCTGCGCCGGGTGCTGGCGCGGCCCGCCGCGTGGGCGGCGGTGGCGCTGGTCAACCTCTCCGCGATGACCGTGTTCCTGTGGCACCAGACCGCGATGATGGCGGTGAGCGTGACCACGCTGCGGCTGTACGGGCCGCTGCCGGGGCTGCACACCGTGCCCGACGACCTCGGCTGGGTGCTGGCGCGGCTGTGCTGGCTGCCGGTGTTCGCGGGGGCGCTGCTGATCTGCTGGGCGGCGTTCCACGGGTACGAGGCGGGGCGGCCGCGCAAGGGCGGCGGCGGGGTCGTCCGCGGTGGTGGCGGCGTCGTTCGCGGTGGGAGCCGCGTCGTCCGCGAGGGACGGTTGGCCCGGGAGGCCCGGCATGTGGAGAAGCCCAGTGTCTAAAGTCAAGGGCATGACGGGCGGGCGGATGGCGGACCGGCTGGCGGAGGGGGCGCGTGCCCTGCCGCGCACGCTGGGCGAGGGGCTGCGCGCGGCGCCGGGCATCCTCCGTGCGGACCTGTGGACGATGCGGCGGGACCCGCTGCCGCGGATGCGCTGGCTGGGCCGGCTGCCCCATGGCCATGTGGTGTTGTTCGCGGTGCTCATGGCCTGGCTCAGCATGGCGCAGTTCCAGGAGCCGGCCCGCCCGGGGACGGCCCAGGACCCGGTGCCCCTGATCGGGCTCGTGGTGCTCGAAGCGCTGGCCGTCCAGCTGGCGCTGACCCGTCCGATACCGGCGTGGTGGCTCTCGACCGCCATGCTGTTGGTGACGGCGCTGGAGGGGGACGGCCGTCTCCCCGAATACGTGCTCTACCCCTGGAACTACGGCCAGATCGCGCTGCACACCGTCGTGCTGCTCCTCCTCGCGCTGCGGGTCCGCCCCCGGATCGCCGCCGAGGCGCTGATCCTGACCCTGCTGGTGGGGACGGTCATCGCGGCCCTCGCCACCCGGCCCCACGCGGACGGCATGGACGAGGCGTTCGTGTCCTTCACCACCGCCGTGGTGGTGGGCGCCGCGCTGCGCGGCCGCCGGGTGGCGCGGAGGCGGCTGGTCGAGCAGGAGGAGCTCACCGCGGAGGAACGGGCCCGGCGCACCCTGCTGGAGGAGCGTAACCGCATCGCCCGCGAGTTGCACGACGTGGTCGCCCACCACATGTCGGTGATCTCCATCCAGGCGCAGGTCGCCCCGCATCTGGCCGAGAACCCCTCCGACGACCTCAAGGAGAACCTCGCGGGCATCCGGCAGAACGCGGTCGAGGCGCTGGCCGAACTCCGCCGCGTGCTGGGCGTGCTGCGCTCCGAGGACGCCCTGGCCGACGGCGCCCGGCACGCCCCGCAGCCCACCCTGGACCGGCTGGACGAGCTGGTGGGCACGGTGCGCGGGACCGGAATCACAATCCTTACGGATGTCACCGGGGAGCGGCGGCCGCTGCCGCCGGGCGTCGAGCTGTCGGCCTTCCGCATCGTGCAGGAGGCGCTGAGCAACGTGATGCGGCACGCGCCGGGCGCCCAGGCGCGGGTGGAGCTGGGGTACCAGCGGCGCGGGCTCACCGTCCGGATCGTCAACACGACCCCGGACCGGCCCGCCCCGCCCTCGCCGGGCGCCGGGCACGGGCTGCTCGGGATGCGGGAGCGCGCTGCGATGCTAGGGGGTGAGCTGACCACCGGCCCGACGCCGGACGGCGGTTACGAGGTGACCGCCGTGCTGCCCACGCACCACCCCGACCCGTCCACCGCCGCGACCGAAACCGCCGAGGACTCCGTATGACGACGACCATCCGCGTCCTGATCGCCGACGACCAGATGATGGTCCGCCAGGGCTTCACGGTGCTCCTCAACGCCGAACCGGACATCGAGGTCGTCGGCCAGGCCGTGGACGGGGCCGACGCCATCGACCAGGCCGCCGAACTGGCCCCGGACGTGGTCCTGATGGACATACGGATGCCGGGAGTCGGCGGTATCGAGGCCACCCGCCGGCTCACCGAGCCCGCCGGGGCCACCGTCAAGATCCTGGTCCTCACCACCTTCGACCTCGACGAGTATGTCTACGAAGCGCTGCGCGCGGGCGCGTCCGGGTTTCTGCTGAAGGACGCCTCGGCGGATGAACTGGCCCATGCGGTACGGGTGGTGGCGGCCGGGGACGCGCTGCTGGCGCCGAACATCACCAAGCGCCTGATCGGCGAGTTCTCCCGGGTGAGCGCCGCCGCCCCGCGCGGTCCCCTGCGGGACCGGGTGGGCGACCTGACCGAGCGCGAGACCGAGGTGCTCACGCTGATCGCCCAGGGGCTGTCGAACGCGGAGATCGCCGCCCGGCTGGTGGTGGCCGAGCAGACCGTGAAGACCCATGTGAGCCGGATCCTGTTCAAGCTGGCGCTGCGCGACCGGACCCAGGCGGCGGTCTTCGCCTACGAGACGGGGCTGGTGCGCCCGTCCGCGTTCTGACGGGCCCGGCACGCCTCGTTCCGACGCACCCGCCACGCCTATTGATCTTGTTCTCTCATCTGAACTCGCGTTCAGATATTGAAGTCATCATGCGATTCATTGACCTGTCGTGTTCACCTCTTTATCGTCACTGGGACCGTCACCGGCCCACCACGACGGAGAACAATGACGCGGCCACCGCCTGGGTCCCCGACGCGGCCCAGGGCACGCTCACGGCCGATCTCGGCCGCGCCGTGCGGCTGGCGAAGGTCAGCCCGGAGTGGACCCGCACCCGGCCCGTCTCCCCTGAGGTGCGGACCTCGCTCGACGGCCGCCACTGGCGCGAGGGGACGACCGGCCCGGCCCGCTTCGTCCGCGTCACCGTGCGGTCGGCGGACGACAAGAAGCGCGCGGGCATCGAGGAGTTGCGGGTGACCCGGGCCAAGTGACGCCCTGGGCGGCCGGGATGGCGCGGCCGGTGCACAGATAGTCGGTGCACAGAGAGTCGGTGCACAGAGAAGGGGATCCGTGCACAGAGGATCAAGGCACTGTGCACAGGATGCCAATGACATCCCGGCCCCGCTCGGCCCATGCTGATCAGTGACGGGTGAGCAGGGTTACCACGGGGGGAGCCCCGCTCACCTGTTCGTCCACAGCGCCGTATGGCGGAAGTCCCGAGGGGGGATGCCATAGGCGCCGCGGAAGGCACGGCTGAAGTCCGCGGCGTGGCTGAAACCCCAGCGGGCGGCGATGGCATGGATGGGGGTGTCGCCCAGAGCGGGATCGGCGAGGTCGCGGCGGCAGCGTTCCAGGCGCTGGGCGCGGATCCACGCGGAGACCGTGTGCCCCCGCTCCTCGAAGAGGCGGTAGAGGTACCGGAGCGAGATGTGATGGGCCGCGGCGATCGACGCCGGGGTGAGCCCCGGGCTGTGCAGGTTCTGCCGGACGAATTCCTCGATGCGTAACCGCAGGGTGCGCCGACGGCTCTCGGGGGTGAGCCGGTTCTCGGCGCACGCCTCGGCACCGGCGTCCAGCTCATGCGCGAGCAGCGCGTTGAGCAGATCGACGGCGACGGTGCCGAGGCGCGGTGCGTCGGCCGGGCCGTAGCGGTCGGATTCGGCGGCCAGCCGGATGAGGAAGTCGGCGAGCATCGCCCCGATGCCGGACCGCCCGGACAGCCGCTGCCCGAGCAGCCGGTTGAGCTCGGCCGCCGGGAAGGGCAGCAGCGAGGGGTGGAGGGTGATCGTCATCCCGTCGACCCTGCCGCGCTCGCACACCGCCAGATACGGCGTGGAGGTCGAGGTGAGCATGAGCTGCCGGGCGCCGACCGTGGCTTCGACGTCCCCGTGGCGCACATCGCTCTCACCGCTCAGGGTGAGCCGCAGATGGTAGAGCTCCGGGTCGGAGCGCCGGATATGGGCCGCCGTCCGTTCGTTGCGCAGTGACGGTACGGAGGTGGAGGTCAGCGTCACCTCGCCAAGGCTCACTCCGCCCCGTACGCTCGCGCGGAAGTCGTGCTCGTGGTCGCTGCGGAGCTCCATCGGGATCGCCGTCAGTTCGCACAGGGCGCGCCAGGCCGCGAATCGCTCCGCGGGCGGGATGTCGTCGATCTGGAGTCCCGTCACGATCATCACCCTTTCGCCGTACGGTGGTGAGCTTTTCGGTGGACGCGACCTTAGACAGCCCTGCTAAGTGTTTGATGAACGGTCCGGTATTGAACAGTCCGCTTTTGGGCGATTCCGCGAACGCGTATCCGGACGGGGGCGGAGCGGGCCGAGGCGGCCGCGCGGCCGGATGTGACCCGGTCCGATTGTTGCTGAAGGATGAAATCCGCACATCAGTGTGTTGGTGCCTTCCGGAAGAGTGTGCGGATCGGGAGGTCAACGGGTGGCGGACGTAGCGACGGACGCAACGGATGAAACGGGTGAAATGGGTGAAAGCGATAAGAGTGGGTCAGATGTGGGCGGGCCGGATGTCGGGCAGGGCTGGGTAAGGCGGCTGTTCGGCTACTGCTGGCTGTACCGCAAGGATGTGCTGCTCGCCCTGGGTGCCTCGCTCGCCGGAATGGCCGTCATGGCGCTCGTCCCGCTGGTGCCGAAGCTGATCATCGACGATGTGATCGTCCAGCATGACCGGTCGCTCGCCCCCTGGGCCACCCTGCTGATCGTCGCCGCCCTCGTGGTGTACGTCCTCACCTATATCCGCCGCTTCTACGGCGGACGGCTCGCCCTCGACGTCCAGCACGCCCTGCGCACCGAGATGTACGCGTCCATCGCCCGCTTCGACGGCAGACGGCAGGACAACCTCTCCACCGGCCAGATCATCGGCCGGGCCACCAGCGACCTCCAGCTGATCCAGGGCCTGCTCTTCATGGTGCCGATGATGATCGGCAACATCCTCCTCTTCCTGGTCTCGCTCGTCGTGATGGCGACGCTCTCGCCGCTGCTCACCGTCGTCGCCCTCGCCGTCGCCCCCGCCCTGTGGATCCTCGCCTCGCGCAGCCGCATCCGGCTCTTCCCCGCCACCTGGTACGCCCAGGGGCAGGCGGCCGCCGTCGCGGGTGTCGTCGACGGGGCCGTGACCGGTGTCCGGGTGGTCAAGGGGTTCGGGCAGGAGGCTCAGGAGACCGACAAGCTGCGGGCGGTCGGCCGCCGGCTGTTCGCCGCCCGGCTGCGGACCGTACGGCTGAACTCCCGCTACACCCCCGCACTGCAGGCCGTCCCCGCCCTCGGCCAGGTCGCCATGCTGGCACTCGGCGGCTGGATGGCCACCCGCGGCCAGATCACCCTCGGCACCTTCGTGGCCTTCTCGACGTATCTCGCCCAGCTCGTGGGCCCGGTGCGGATGCTCACGATGCTCCTGACCATCGGGCAGCAGGCGCGGGCCGGGGTCGAGCGGGTCTTCGAGCTCATCGACACCGAGCCGGTCATCGACGAGCGCCCAGGCGCCCGGGAGCTTCCCGAGGACGCCCCGGCGACGGTCGAGTTCGACCGCGTGAGCTTCGGCTACGACCCCGAGCGCCCGGTGCTCTCCGAGGTGTCCCTGCGGATCGAACCGGGCGAGACCCTGGCCGTCGTGGGCGCCTCCGGCAGCGGCAAGTCGACGCTGTCCATGCTGCTGCCGCGCTTCTACGACGTCTCGTCGGGCGCGGTGCGGATCGGCGGCCACGATGTGCGGGAGCTGACGTACGACTCGCTGCGCGGTGCGGTCGGGCTGGTGCCGGAGGACAGCTTCCTCTTCTCCGACACCGTGCGCGCCAACCTCGCCTACGGGCAGCCGGACGCGAGCGAGGAGCGGATCCGGGCCGCCGCCCGCGCCGCGCAGGCCGACGGCTTCATCTCCGCGCTGCCGCACGGCTATGACACCGAGGTCGGCGAGCAGGGGCTGACCCTCTCCGGCGGCCAGCGCCAGCGGCTGGCCCTGGCCCGCGCCATCCTCACCGACCCCCGGCTGCTCGTCCTCGACGACGCCACCTCGGCGGTGGACGCGCGCGTCGAGCACGAGATCCACGAGGCGCTCCGGGGCGTCATGGCGGGCCGTACGACCCTGCTGATCGCCCACCGCCCCTCCACGCTCGCCCTCGCCGACCGCATCGCGGTCCTGGACCGGGGCCGGGTCGTGGACGTGGGCACCGACGAGGAGCTGAGGGCGCGGAGCGCCGTGTACCGGCGGCTGCTGGCGGATGACGCCCAGCCCGCCGCCGCCCGGGGCGGGGACGATCCGGAGCACGCGGTGGGCCTCGCCGGAGCGTTCGGCGGGGAGTCCGCCGCGACGGCACTGGTCGAGCCCTGTCTCGACGGTGAAAAGCACGGAGACGGCGACCGGGTGGCGGAACTGCTGCCGCGCGGGGACGGCGACCACGCGGCCGAACTGCTGCCGCGTGGCGGGGACGACCCCGAGCATGCCGACGGCTGCCCACGGCCCGGCGGGGTGACCCCGGAGCTATGGGTGCGGCCCGATGGTGACGGCCGTAAGGACGACACGGCGGCGGGAGCGGGAGCCGCGGCCGTGGCCGGGCCCGGGATCGCCGGGGCGCTGTCCGGAATGCCCGCCACCCCCGAGCTGCTCGCCAAGGTCGCCGCGCTGCCGCCCGCCACCGACACCCCCGACATCGACGAGGAGCAGGCCGCCCGCCCCGAGGAGACGTACGGGCTGCGGCGGCTGCTGCGCGGCTTCGGGGCACCGCTGGCGGTCGCGCTGCTGCTCGTCGCCGTGGACGCGGTCGCCGGTCTGCTGCTGCCCGTGCTCATCCGGCACGGGATCGACCAGGGCGTCCAGCGGCTCGCGCTCGGGGCGGTGTGGGCCGCCTCCGGGCTCGCGCTCCTGGTCGTCCTCGTGCAGTGGGCCGCCCAGATCGGCGAGACGCGGATGACCGGGCGGACCGGTGAACGGGTGCTCTACGCACTGCGCGTCAAGATCTTCGCGCAGCTGCAGCGGCTCGGCCTCGACTACTACGAGCGCGAGCTGAGCGGCAAGATCATGACGCGGATGACCACCGACGTCGACGCGCTGTCCACGTTCCTCCAGACCGGCCTGGTCACCGCCGTCGTCAGCCTGCTGACCTTCTTCGGCATCCTGGTCGCGCTGCTCATCATCGACGTGGGCCTCGCGCTGGTGGTCTTCCTGACCCTTCCGCCGCTCATCATCGGCACCGTCGTCTTCCGGCGTCTCAGCGTCAAGGCGTACGAACTGGCCCGCGAGCGCGTGAGCGTGGTCAACGCGGATCTGCAGGAGAGCGTGGCGGGGCTGCGGATCGTGCAGGCGTTCCGGCGCGAGCGGTCCGGCCGGGAGCGGTTCGCGGCGCGCAGCGACGCCTACCGCCAGGCGCGGCTGCGCGGTCAGCGGCTGATCTCGGTGTACTTCCCGTTCGTCCAGCTCCTGTCGTCCGTGGCCTCCGCGCTGGTGCTCATCGTGGGCGCCGGGCGGGTCGGGGACCACACGCTGACGGCGGGCGCGCTGGTGGCCTATCTCCTCTACATCGACCTGTTCTTCGCCCCCGTCCAGCAGCTCTCCCAGGTCTTCGACGGCTATCAGCAGGCCTCGGTGTCACTGGGCCGCATCCAGGAGCTGCTGCGCGAGCCCACCGCCACACCGGTCGCCGACGATCCGCGCGAGGTGCGCACCACGCGCGGCGAGATCGCCTTCGACGATGTGCGGTTCCGGTACGGGGACGACGAGGAGGCGCTGGCGGGCATCTCGCTCACGATCCCCGCGGGGCAGACCGTGGCGTTCGTCGGGGAGACCGGGGCCGGTAAGTCCACCCTGGTCAAGCTGGTGGCCCGGTTCTACGACCCGACCGGGGGCGCCGTGCGGGTGGACGGCGTGGATCTGCGCGAGCTCGACCTCACCGGGTACCGCGGCCACCTCGGGGTGGTCCCGCAGGAGCCGTATCTCTTCGCCGGGACGGTGCGCGACGCCATCGCCTACGGACGGCCCGGCGCGAGCGACGCGGAGGTGGAGGCCGCCGCGCGGGCGGTCGGCGCCCATGCCATGGTGGCGTCGCTGGACGGTGGCTATCTGCACGAGGTCTCCGAGCGCGGGCGCAATCTCTCCGCCGGGCAGCGGCAGTTGATCGCACTGGCGCGCGCCGAGCTGGTGAACCCGGACATCCTGCTGCTCGACGAGGCCACGGCCGCGCTCGATCTGGCCACCGAGGCGCTGGTCAACCAGGCCACGGATCGTCTGACGGGACGGCGCACCACGCTGGTCGTCGCGCACCGGCTGACCACCGCCGCTCGTGCGGACCGGGTGGTGGTCCTGGACCATGGCCGGGTCGTCGAGGACGGCACTCATGAGGAGCTGGTGGCGCGGGACGGCCGGTACGCCGCGCTGTGGCGCACGTTCATGGGCGAGACGGACCCCGTCGTCGTCTGAGCGGCAACCCGCCGCCTGGGGCCCGCCGGTGGCCCCGCCGTCGCGTGGGCCCTTCGTCGCGTGGAAGCGCGCCGGATGGGCCCGCGTCGCGGGGCGGTGTGCACCGGTCATGACGCTCTACGGCCGGTGACGCTCAGCGTTCGCCCGCTGTTACGTACGGTAACATCACGGTTCCATGCCGCTGGCCCTCGCTATGGCCTCCACCTCCCGCCGGTCCTGCTCCCGCTGCTCCGCCTCGGCCGCCACCCGCTGCTTGTGGCGGTGCAGGAAATCCGGGTCCCCGGCCCGCTCCTGAGGCACCAGCACCTTCATGCCCTTGGCGTGCGGGCTGTCGCCGAGGTCGACCACCACCCGCTCGTCCTGGGAGGTGAGCAGACCGAACAGCACCAGCAGCTCGGCCTGGAGAGCAGGGGTGAACAGCTCTTTCTCCTCCGGCCCCATACCGAGCTCGTACGTCCCCCGCGGACGGCCGGTGAGGTGCTCAACTCGCGCAGCAGCCGCATCAGCAGCTCGAGCGAGCGGGGATCGATTCGTTCCTGCAATTCGTTGAGATACCGCGTCAGCCGCTCGGCCCGTTCACTCCGGTCGTGCCGTTCGTCTCGGTCCATACAGGCAGCATGAGCCATCACAGCCCGCTACGAAAGAGGGCGACGGTAACAACTCTCCGTATTCGGCGTCGTGTTGGAGCACCGACGACCTCTGGCGACCCGAGTGTGTGCCCGGATAGGTTCTCGGCGGCCTGTGCGATTTCTCGGGCCGCAAGGGTCGTTACGGCAACAAGGGGAGGGTGCATGCGCAAGATGCTCAGATGGCTGGTGGCGCTCGCGATACTGATGGGGGCGGTCGGTGCGGGCGCCGGAGGCGCGTCCGCGGAGCCGGCCGCCCCCGCCCAGCCGGACATCAAGGAGCGCGTCCTGGCGATTCCCGGGATGCGTTTCGTGGAGGAGCAGCCCTACGAGGGCTATCGCTTCCTCGTCTTCACCTACGCCCAGCCGGTGGATCACCGGCATCCCTCCAAGGGCACCTTCCAGCAGCGGTTCACCCTGCTGCACAAGGCCACCGACCGGCCCACGGTCTTCTACACCTCGGGCTACAACGTGACCACCGCACCGCGCCGCAGTGAGCCGACGCAGCTCGTGGACGGCAACCAGGTGTCCATGGAGTACCGTTTCTTCACTCCCTCCCGGCCGCAGCCCGCCGACTGGTCCAAGCTGGACATCCGGCAGGCCGCGAGCGACCAGCACCGCCTCTACCGGGCCCTGAAGCCCATCTACGGCAAGAAGTGGCTGGCCACCGGCGGCAGCAAGGGCGGTATGACGGCCACCTACTACCGCCGCTTCTATCCGCACGACATGGACGGCACCGTCGCGTATGTCGCGCCCAACGACGTGGCCAACGACGAGGATTCCTCCTACGACCGCTTCTTCGCGGACGTCGGCACGGCCGAATGCCGCACCAAGCTCAACGCGGTGCAGCGCGAGGCGCTGGTGCGGCGCGACGAGATCGTGAAGCGCTACCAGAAGTGGGCGGACGACGAGAAGCAGACCTTCACCGTCGTCGGCAGCGCCGACAAGGCGTACGAGAACGTCGTCCTGGACCTGGTGTGGGCCTTCTGGCAGTACCACCTGCTGAAGGACTGCGCGGACGTCCCCGCCCCGACCGCGTCGACCGACGAGCTGTACGGCTTCATCGACGAGATCTCGGGCTTCTCCGCCTACACCGACCAGGGCCTGGAGACCTACACGCCGTACTACTACCAGGCGGGCACCGAGCTCGGTTCGCCCACCTTCAAGACCCCGCACCTGGACGGGCTGCTGCGCTACCCCGGCATCTACGCCCCGCGCAACTACGTGCCGCGCGACATCCCGATGCGGTTCACGCCGGGCGTGATGCGGGACGTCGACACCTGGGTGCGGCATGACGCCCGGCGGATGCTCTTCGTCTACGGCCAGAACGACCCGTGGGGCGCCGAGCGCTTCCGGGTCGGCAAGGGCGCCAAGGACTCCCACGTCTACACGGTCGCCGGCGGCAACCACGGCTCCAGCATCGCCCAGCTCACGGGCGCGGAGAAGGCCGAGGCCACGGCGGAGGTGCAGCGGTGGGCGGGCGTCAGCCCGACCAGTAAGCCGCTGGCCCGGCACGACGCCAAGCTGGACCGCCGCGAGGTCGAGCGCGAACCGGTCCTGCGGCCGTAAGCGAGCCCATTCGTGGGTGACGAGGGTGTCCGCCCCGGCGGACACCCTCGTCACCGGCAAACTGGATCATGTCTCCAGCCCTGTCCGTATCCGTATCCGTGGACATGATCGAAGGACACCACGATGGACCTGAAGCTGACGGGCCGCCGGGCCCTCGTGACCGGTTCCAGCTCCGGGCTCGGCGCGGCGATCGCCCGGCTGCTCGCCGCCGAGGGCGCCGATGTCGTGGTGCACGGCCGGGACGAGGCCCGGACCCACGGGGTGGCGGAGGAGATCGGCGCGGCCGCCGTGGCGATCGGCGACCTCGCCACGGACCAGGGCGCCGACGCGGTGGCCGCTGTCGCCGGTGAGGCCGACATCCTGGTCAACAACGCCGGTGCGTACGGCCACCCCCACCGCTGGGCCGAGGCCACCCCGGACATGTGGGCCCTGTTGTACGAGATCAACGTGATCTCCGCCGTACGCATGATCCAGCGGCTGGTGCCGGGGATGCGCGAGCGCGGCTGGGGCCGGGTGATCCAGATCGGCGGCGGCCTCGCCTCGCAGCCTATGTCCGAGCAACCGCACTACAACGCCACGCTCGCGGCGCGCCACAACCTCGCCGTCTCGCTGGCGCGCGAGCTGAAGGACACCGGGCTGACGTCCAACGTGGTCTCTCCCGGGGCGATCCTCGTCGACTCGGTGAAGGAGCTGGTGACCGCGCTCGCGCCGGAGCGCGGCTGGGGCGAGTCCTGGGAGCAGATCGAGCCCAACGCCGCGCGCGACTTCGTGCCCAACGACATCGGCCGATTCGGCCGCCCCGAGGAGATCGCGGGCGCCGTCGCCTATCTGGCCGGTCCCTACGGCGCCTACGTCAGCGGCGCCACGCTCCGGGTGGACGGCGGCACGATCCGCTCGGTGACCTGACCGGCGCTCAATATCCCAGTCCGTGCCCGATGGGGTACAGCACCCGGGACGGGTCGTCCGCGCGCCGCACCGCGACCGGCAGCCTGCCGCGCGGGGTGACCCGCCCCGCGATCACCCGGGCGGCGGCGCGCAGCTCCACATCCGTCCAGCAGTAGGTGGCCAGCGACGCGGCGGGCTCCGTGCCGCGTCCGCCCAGCCGCGCGATGTCGTACGGATCGCGCAGCGCCAGATGCACCACCGGCACCCCGGTGGCCACCAGCCGTGCGACCAGGGTGCGCTGGGCGGATCCGGAGGCGATGTCGTACGTCGCCACGATCACCGCGTCCCGCCCCCGCGCCGCCGCGACCGCCGCCTCGATGCGCTCGGGCGAGGGGCCGGGCGAGTCGGCGGTGCCGGTGGGCAGCGCCTTGGCCGCGAAGCCGAGCCCGGACAGCGCGCGGGCCAGGACGGCCGTCGGCGGGCCGCCGGTCCCCGAGGGCGCGGCGGCGTCCACCCCCACCACCAGCAGGTCGTGATGGCGGCTCGGCGACAGCGGCAGCAGCCCGCCGCGGTTGGTGATCAGGGTGGTGGTGCGCTCGGCGATCCGGTCGGCCGTGGCCCGGTGCTCCCGGGTGCCCACGGTGCGGTTGACCGCGCGGTCGCTGGTGTGCGGATCGTCGAACAGCCCCCGGCGCGCCTTGAGTTCCAGGATGCGCCGCAGCGAGCGGTCGATCCGGTCCTCGTCGAGTTCGCCCGCCCGGACGGCCTTGCGCACGCCCTCGAAGGCGCGGGACAGGCTCGGCGGGTTCAGCAGCTGGTCCACCCCCGCCTTGAGCGCGAGCACCGGCACCCGGTCGTCGCCGTACTTCTTCCGGACCCCCTCCATGCCGAGCGAGTCGGTGACCACCACCCCGTCGTAGCCCAGTTCCTCGCGGAGCACACCGGTGAGGATGGGGCGGGAGAGCGTGGCGGGGTCGTCGGCCGGGTCGAGCGCGGGGAACAGCAGATGCGCCGTCATGATGGAGTCGATCCCGGCCTCGATCGCGGCGCGGAACGGCGGCGCGTCCAGCCGCTCCCACTCCTTGCGGGAGTGGGTGATCCGCGGCAGGCCGACATGGCTGTCCACCGAGGTGTCGCCGTGGCCGGGGAAGTGTTTGGCGGTGGCCGCGACCCCGGCGCTCTGATAGCCCTCCACCTGGGCCGCCACCAGCCGCGCCACGGCCTTCGGATCGGCCCCGAAGGAGCGCACGCCGATCACCGGATTGGCGGGGTTGACGTTGACGTCCGCGATCGGGGCGTAGTCCTGCCGGATGCCGAGCGCGGCCAGCTCCGCCCCCGCGGTGCGCGCGGCCGTACGGGCGTCGGCCGCGCTGCCGCCCGCGCCGAGCGCCATGGCGGCCGGGAACAGCGTGGCGGGCGCGCCGACCCGGGCGACGGTGCCGTACTCCTGGTCGGTGGAGAGCAGGACGGGGACGGGCACGGAGGCGGCCAGCGCGGCCTTCTGGATGCCGCCCGAGAGCGCGGCGACCTGGTGGGGGTCGCGGATGTTGTGCGCCCAGCGGATGTACATCACCCCGCCCACGTGGTACTTCGCGATCAGCTCGGCGGCGTTGTCCACGCCGATGTCCTTACGGTTGGCCGCGACATCGGCCGGATCGGGGTGGGTGGCCGAATGGCCGTACACCCGCATCACGAAGAGCTGACCGATCTTCTGGTCCAGCGTCATCCGGCCGATGAGCTCGTCGATCCGCCGGCGGTCGCGCTCCTGGTCCCGGCCGGGCTCGGAGGCGGCTCGTGAGGGTGTCGCGGAAGGGGTGCCGGAACCGGCGGTGGTGCGGCGCGCTGGGGCCGCGGGCGCGGGGGAGCTGTTCGTCGGCGCACTGCAGGCACCGGCCGCGGCGGCGGCCAGGGTGGCGGTGAGCAGGGCGCGGCGAGACGTCGTCGTGTGCACCCGCACTCCTTCCATGGGACGTTCGGAGGGGGTGGCCGAAGGTGGTGCAGGACACGCTGGGACACAAAGCGCGGCCGGGTCAAGGCGAGTTGGACTTTCCGACGGCCCGGAAACGTAAAGGAAAAGACTCGTTAAAGACGGGGAACTGGTGCTCGTGCGAAACCGGCGCTAATGTACCGATCGGGTATGCGCACTATTTGTATGAGGCATCCGTTCTCGCTTAGGTTCCGTTTTCATGACCCTATCGACGGGTGCCAAGCCCCCCACACATATCGCCATGTTCGGCATCGCGGCGCACGGGCACGTCAACCCGAGCCTGGAGGTGATCCGCGAGCTGGTGGCCCGCGGCCATCGGGTTACCTACGCCATCCCCGAGTCGTTCGCCGAGAAGGTCGCCGAGACCGGCGCCGAGCCGAAGACCTACACCTCGGTCCTCCACGGCGAGAATGTGCCGGGTGCCAGAGGCTCCGATCTGATCGACTACATCGAGCCGTTTCTCACCGAGGCCGAGCAGGCGCTGCCGCAGCATCTGGCGGCCTACGAGGGCGATGAGCCGGATCTGGTGATGTACGACGTCACGGCGTACCCGGCACATGTCCTCGCCCATCGCTGGGGCGTGTCCGCCGTCGAGCTGGCGCCCAGCTTCGTGCCCTGGGACGGGTACCGCGAAGAGGTCTTCGAACCGATGTACGCGCAGCTACGGTACTCCGAGCGCGGCCGCGCCTACTACGCCCGCTACCGCGCCTGGCTCGAGGACAACGGACTGGCCGGCACCGACCCCGACCGGCTCATCGGCCGCCCCAGCCGCTGTGTCGCCCTCATCCCCGAGCTGCTCCAGCCCAACGCCGACCGCGTCGACCCGTCCGTCTACAGCTTCGTCGGCGGCTGCCAGAGCGCCCGCCGCGAGGCGGCGGAGTGGCCCCGCCCGGAGCGGGCCGCCGAGACCGACCGGATCCTGCTGGTCTCGCTCGGCTCGACCTGGACCAAGGAGCCCGGCTTCTACCGCGCGTGCGTCGCGGCGTTCGGCGATCTGCCGGGGTGGCATGTGGTGCTGCAGATCGGCGAGTTCGTCGATCCGGCCGAGCTCGGCGAGATCCCGGCCAATGTCGAAGTGCACAGCTGGATACCGCAGTTGAGCGTTCTGCGGAAGGCCGACGCCTTCGTCACCCACGCGGGTGCGGGCGGCGCCCAGGAGGGGCTGGCCTGCGGGGTGCCGATGGTCGCCGTACCGCAGGCCGTCGACCAGTTCAGCAACGCGGACACCCTCGAAGCGCTCGGGGTCGGCCGCCATCTGCCCAAGGAGGAGGCCACCGCGCCGGCGCTGCGCAAGGCGGTGCTCGACCTGGTGGACGACCCCGAGGTGGCGGCCCGCTGCGCCACGCTCAAGGAGCGGATGGCCGCCGAGGGCGGACCGGACCGCGCGGCGGACCTGATCGAGGCGGAGCTGCCCGTCTGAGGGCCGCCCTATGGGCGCACCGGGCCCCCTGGGGCGCCCCTTGGGTGCCCCCGGTGTGCCCATAGGGTGCCGCCGACGCTCTGGGAGGGGTGTCGCGTCGGCGGCGGGGTGCTGCTGGCCGCGGGCGGCGGAGAGGTGGTCAGCCGACGCAGTCAGCGGCGAGGCCGATTACCGCCATGCGGAGACTCCCCATCAGCACACCGCTTCGACGCGTGGCGGCCCACGCCGGTTCCGCGCAGGGTGTGCGCAGCGCGGATCGGTGAGGAGGGGCGTACGCGCCCCAAGTGGTGGCATGGGACAGTCAGTTGACCCGGGTGCTCAGACCGTGCGCCGCGGCCAGAGGCCGCCCAGCAGCCGTACCGTTTCGGTGATGGCGGGGCGGCGGGCCGCGCCGGTGCGCCACAGGGCGTACAGCCGCCGCACCGGGACCGGCTCCAGGGGCAGCGCCAGCACCCCGTCCGGCAGCGGACCGCGCCCCAGACGGGGCATGAGGGCGACGCCGAGACCGGCCGCCACCAGCGCGATCTGGGTGTGGTTCTCCGCCGCCTGATACGCCAGGTCCGGCTCATGGCCCGAGGCGCGCAGCGTACGGACCAGCCAGTCGTGGCACACCGACCCGGGCGGCTGGCAGATCCACCGCTGCCCCGGCAGGTCCTCGCGGCGCAGCGTCCGCCGTGCGGCCCGCTCGGCCAGCGGATGCCCGGCCGGGACGAGCAGATCGCACAGGTCGTCGCCGATGACCGCCCGTTCCTGCCCCTCCGGGGCGGGCAGCGGGGCGATGTCCCAGTCATGGGCCACCGCCAGGTCGATGACCCCCTGGGCCACCAGGTCCACCGACAGATGCGGATCCACTTCGAGCAGCCGCGCGTCCAGGGAGGGGTGTTCGGCCATGAGCGCGGCCAGCACCACGGGCATCAGCCCGCGCGCCGCCGAGGCGAAGGCGCCGATCACCAGCCGGCCCATCGGCTGTCCGCGCCGCTCCTCCAGGGTGGTCTCGGCCTCCTCGACGATGGCCAGCAACTGCTGGGCGGTGGTGGCCAGATGCCGGGCCGCGTCGGTCAGCGCGATGCCCCGGCCCTGCCGCTCCAGAAGCGTCGTCCGGGTCTCCCGCTCCAACTTGGCGAGCTGCTGCGATACGGCGGACGGGGTGTAGCCGAGCGCGGTGGCTGCGGCGCTGACCGAGCCGTGCACGGACACCGCGTGCAGCGCCCGCAGCCGGGCCAGATCCAGCATGGGCCCTCCCCCTCACACCTTTGGCTGGACCGCGTCGTTGACCGGTCCTGCATCTTTAACCGTTACTGCATCCAAGCATGAAGACATCCGCGCTGGTGCTACAAGGTCCCGGCACCTGATCCTCGACCCATGCGACCTGTGCACATAGCCCTCGCCGTGCTGGTCACGGCCCTGTGGGGGGTCAACTTCGTGGTCATCGAGATGGGTCTCGACCACTTCCCGCCCCTGCTCTTCTGCGCCCTGCGATTCCTGGTGGCCGCGCTGCCCGCCGTCTTCCTGGTCGGCCCGCCGAGGGTCGCCTGGCGATGGATCCTGGGGGTGGGGCTCGCCCTGGGGGTGGCCAAGTTCGGGCTGCTGTTCATCGGGATGCACGAGGGGATGCCCGCCGGGCTGTCCTCGCTGGTGCTGCAGATCCAGGCGGTGTTCACCGCGCTGTTCGCGGCCGTCGTGCTCGGCGAACGCCCCGGTCGGCGGCGGCTGCTGGGCATGGCCGTCGCCCTCGCCGGGATCGCGGTGGCCGCCGTGGACGAGGGCACCTCGGGGCCGCTCATCGGCTTCGTCCTCGTCGTCGCGGCGGCCGCCTTCTGGGGTGTCTCCAACGTCCTCACCCGCAAGGCGGCGCCGCCCGACGCCCTGAACTTCATGGTGTGGGTGAGCGTGGTGCCCGTACTGCCACTGCTCGGGCTCTCGCTGATGTTCGAGGGCGCGGGGCCCGACCTGGACGCGCTGAGCAGGCTCGACTGGGCCGGAGTGGGCGCGATCGTCTACGTCGCCTGGGTCACCACCGTGTTCGGCTTCGGGGTCTGGGGCTCTCTGCTGCGCACCTACGACGCCTCGACGGTCGCCCCCTTCTCGCTGCTGGTGCCCGTCTTCGGGATGTCCTCGGCGGCCCTGGTGCTGGGGGAGGGGATCAGCGCACCGCGCTGGCTGGCGGCGGCGCTGCTGGTGGGCGGCGTGGCCCTGACCTCGCTCCCGCGCCCACCGCGCCCACCGCGCCTCCGGCGCGGGGTGCGCCGTCGACCTGAGGTGCCCGGGGCGGGCGCCCGGCCAGATGCGCCCGGGGCGGGCCTCCGTCCTGCGGTGTCCGGGTCGGGCCTCCGAACCGAGGCGCCTGGGTCGGGCCCCCGATCCGAGGCGAACGGGTCGGACCGCCGCCCCGAGCCCCTTCTGCCGGAGCCGGACGGCCCCGAGCTGGACGGCTCCGAGCTGGTCGGGCCCGAGCTGGTCGGGCCCGAGCTGGTCGGCTCCGAGTCGGTCGGCTCCGAGTCGGGCTCTGCCGGGGCACCGGCGTGGTCAGGCCGCGTCGGTCAGCAGACGTAGCAGGTGCTCCCGGCCCGGGGCCAGCAGCTCCGGGAACTCCCGGGCCTGCGGATACCACCGCTTCTCGTACTCCCAGCACAGCCAGCCGTCCCAGCCCTCGCGGCTGAGCAGTTCCACGCACTCGGTCAGCGGCAGCACCCCCTCGCCCAGCGGCAGCGGGGTGGTGTCGTCGGCCGAGGCGATGTCCTTGACCTGGACGTAGCCCAGATGCGGGAAGAGCGCCGGATAGCTGGTGGCCGGGTCCTCACCGCCCAGCCAGGTGTGCATCACATCCCAGATCGCCCCGACGCTGCCATGGCCCACCAGCCCGAGGACCCGGGCCGCGTCCGCGCCCGTCCGATGCGAGTCGTGGGTCTCCAGCAGCAGCCGTACGCCGAGGTCGGCGGCGCGGGGCGCGGCCGCGGCGAGCCGCCGGGCGGCCGTGGCGTCGGCCTCCTCCGGGCTCTGCTCCCCGCCGCCGGGGAAGACCCGGACATGGCGGGCGCCCAGGTCGTGGGCGAGCTCCAGCAGCTCCCGCAGCCCGGCCAGTACCGGCTCGTCCGGCCCGGCCTGGGCGGCGCGCACATACCCGGCGACGGTGAGGATCTCGATCCCGGCGTCCCGGAACTCCGCCACCACCCGGGCGCGTTCATCCGCCCCGATCCCCGGGTGCACCGGCTCCTCGGGGTGGGCGCGCAGCTCCACGCCGTGGTACCCGGTCCCGGCGGCGAGCCGGGCGACGTCGGGCATGGGCATACCGGGGACGCCGAGAGTGGAGAAGGCGAGCTTCATGCGGGCTCCCTTGATGGGGGTCGTGCGGTACGTGGGGATCTTCCTGCCCTTCATCCGGGACGCTAAGCAGGGGCACGAGTCGGGTCAATCCTGACCTCACGCCCACGGCGTGTCTTGGCGGGCGGGCAGGCCGTGGCCCGCCACCCGGGCCTGCGGGCGCCCGGTGCCGCGTGCGGGCGGCCGGGCCCGGCGGGCCGTGGCCGCTCAGCGCGCAGGGTGCGGGCTACGCCTGCCTCAGGTGTCCGAGGAGTGTGCGGGGCCCCGGGGCGCGGGTGAGGGGCGGCGCGGACGGCCTCGGTAGTCGGCCAGGCCGTGGCGGCCCGTTACGTCGTGGCCGACCGCCCGGACCTGCGGGCGCCCGGTGTCCCGTGGGGCGGCCGCTTCAGCGGATGGGCGTGTCCGTCGACCCCGTGGGGAATTCCTCGATGCCGAGGACCTGAAGGAGCTGCAGCCGCTCGCGGGTCTCGGCGTCCGCCGGGGTGAGCACCAGCAGGAGCTGGCCCTGGTCGGGAGTGACCAGGGTCTCGCAGTCCATCACCAGGCGGCCCACCCGTGGGTGCAGCAGGGTCTTGCGGTCGGCGCGCCGGACGGCCACCTCGTGCTCGGCCCAGAGTCGGCGGAAGTCGGCGCTCGCGGCCCGCAACCGGTCGATGAGTCCGGTGACCGTGGGGTCGCCGGACCGGCGGCCGGCGGCCGCGCGCAGATCGGCCACGAGCTGGCGGGCGTGGTGCTCCCGGGCCTCGGGCGGGGCGACGGCGCGCTCGGCGGGGTCGGTGAACCATCGGTAGGCGATGTAGCGCCGGTCGCCGGAGAAGCCGGTGTGGTCGCCGGTCAGCAGGACGGCCGCACGGTTCTGGGCGAGGACCTCGCCCAGGTCGGACAGGACCAGGGCCGGGTTGTCACCGAGCAGGTCGAGCATGCGGATCAGACCGGCGCGCGCCAGGCCGGCCACCCCGTCCGCGGGCGGGGGCCGGTGCCCTGCCAGGTGGAACAGGTGGTCGCGCTCGTCCTCGGAGAGGCGCAACGCCCGGGCCAGCGCGCCGAGCAACTGGGGCGAGGGCTGACTGCTGCGGCCCTGCTCCAGGCGGACGACGTAGTCCACCGACATGCCCGCGAGCATGGCCACCTCTTCCCGGCGCAGGCCGCTGGTCCGGCGCCGGGGGCCGTCGGTGATGCCGACCTCGGCCGGGCGGATCGCCTCGCGGCGGCGGCGCAGGAAGTCGGCGAGCTGGTCACGTTCCATCTCCCCAGGGTCCCGCGCGGCGGGCGAACCATCCAGGGAGCGGCTCTCCCACGATGAACGCTCCGCTCCCATGGGGCGTGGCGCGGGCGCAGGGTGGGTGGCAGATCGACATCAGATCGACATCAGATCAACGACGAGGAGAACGCGATGCAGACGCGAACCCTGGGCAGCACCGGCCCGGCCGTTTCCCCCGTGGGGCTGGGCGGCATGAGCATGTCGGGCGCCTACGGCGCCGCCGACCGTACGGAAAGCATCGCCACCGTGCACGCCGCGCTGGAGGCGGGCGTCACGCTGATCGACACCGCCGACTTCTACGCCATGGGCCACAACGAGTTGCTCCTCGCCGAGGCGCTGCGCGGCCGCGATCGCGACAGCTACACGCTGAGCGTCAAGTTCGGCATGCTGCGGGGGCCCGGCCCTGGGGCCGCTGGGCATGACGGCCGTCCCGAGGCGGTGAAGAACTTCCTGGCCTACTCGCTGACCCGGCTGGGCACCGACCACATCGACATCTACCGTCCCGCCCGGCTGGACCCGGCGGTACCGATCGAGGAGACGGTGGGCGCGATCAAGGAGATGATCGACGCCGGGTACGTACGGCACCTCGGCCTCTCGGAGGTCGACGCGGCGACGATCCGCCGGGCGCACGCCGTGCATCCGGTCGCCGACCTGCAGATCGAGTACTCGCTGATCTCCCGAGCGGTGGAGGCGGACGTCCTGCCCACGCTCCGTGAGCTCGGCATCGGACTGACCGCGTACGGCGTCCTGGGCCGCGGCCTCATCTCCGGTCACTGGACGCCCGACCGCACCGCCGGCCCCGGCGACTCCCGCGCGTTCAGCCCGCGGTTCGCGAGCGAGAACGTGGCACACAACCTCGCCCTCGTGGACGCGCTGCGCCGGGTGGCCGAGGCGAAGGGGTGCACCGTCGCCCAGCTTGCCATCGCCTGGGTCTTCGCACAGGGCGAGGACATCGTGCCGCTGGTCGGCGCCCGCACCCGCGAGCGGCTGGCCGAGGCGCTGCCCGCGACGGAGCTGACCCTCACCGCCGACGACCTCGCCGAGATCGAGAAGGCGATGCCCCGGGGCGCGGCGCGCGGCGACCGCTACCCGTCCGCGTTCATGTCCGGCCTCGGCGTGGGGAACTGAGCCGGGCTCGCCACGGCGCCCGGTCAGCCCGCCGTCAGCCGCCATAGCGAGGTGACCTCCGCCGCACGCGCCATGTGGAGGGGGTCGGTGGGGTCGAGGGCGCGGGGGTGGGTGGGGCGGATGTCCAGGCGAGCCGTGACCGTGAGGCCCGCCGTGGCGAAGGCGGTCAGGAGTTCGGCGCGTGGCCGCAGGCCGAGGTGTTCGGCGAGGTCGGAGAGGATCAGCCAGCCCTCGCCGCCGGGGGTCAGATGCCCGGCCAGCCCGTTCAGGAAGCCGCGCAGCATACGGCTGGACGGGTCGTAGACCGCGTATTCGAGCGGTGAGGAGGGCCGGGCCGGGACCCAGGGTGGGTTGCAGACGACCAGCGGGGCACGGCCCGGCGGGTAGAGGTCGGCCTCGACCACCTCGACCCGCTCGGACAGGCCCAGACGGGCCGCGTTCTCCCGGGCGCATTGCAGTGCCCGTGCGTCCTGGTCGGTGGCCACCACCCGCTGGATGCCGCGCCGGGCGAGGACGGCGGCCAGGACGCCGGTTCCGGTGCCGATGTCGAAGGCCAGCTCGTGCGTGGGCAGCGGGGCCTCGGCCACCAGATCGACGTACTCGCCGCGCACCGGTGAGAAGACCCCGTAGTGCGGATGGATGCGGTCCCCGCCCAGCGCCGGCACCTCGACGCCCTTACGGCGCCACTGATGCGCGCCGATCAGCCCGAGTAACTCCGTCAGCGAGGCCACCGACGGGTGCCCACTCGCCGGGCCGTACGCCTCGGCACACGCCTGCCGTACGTCCGGCGCCCGGCGCAGCGGGATACCGAAGTCCGCGTCCAGCGGCACCAGCAGCATCCCCAGCAGCCGGGCCCGCCGGGACTGGGCCTGGCGGTGCCGGTGGAACACCTCGGCCGGTGACGCCGCCGGGGCCCGCCGCTCCTTGGCCCGGCGCGGTCCGCGGTCGATCCGGCGGGCCAGCGCCGTCAGCAGCTGACGGGCGCCCTGGTAGTCGCCGCGCCACAGCAGCGCGGTGCCCTCGCAGGCGTGGCGGTGGGCGGTGCCGGCGGGCATCCGGTCGTCCGCCACCTCGATCCGCCGGGGCGGCGGCGTGCCGTTCTCGGAGCGCCAGTGGGCGGTCCGGGTCCGGCCGTCCTCGGTCCACTCGATGACCTGCTGGGTACTCAGGGGTACACCCTTTGCTCTTGTGCCGTTCCGACGCGCCGCACGGGTGTGTCGTGTGGACGTTCCCCGTGCGATGTCCGCGTGCTGTACGGGCCTGCGTGTGCGCCGATCCTGCCCTTACGGGACCCGCCCGCGCGAGCGGATTTCCGGTCGAGGTGACGCCTCGTCATCTGTGCGACCGGGAAGGGCGCCCGCCGGGGCGGACGCCGTTCGGCGGCTTGACGGCCGGCTCGGGGCGGCTCGAGGCGGCTCGGGGCGGCTCATGATGCGTCGACCCGCGTCACGCCCTGTTCACCGCGCGGACCGCGTTGCGGTGATCTGCGTCACGGAATGGTGGTGCTCAGCGCTCCGCCGGATGTGCCGTCGTTCGTCTGCGGCGCCGTCGTGGCCGGTCGCGCAGTTCCCCGCGCCCCTTGGCGGCGCTGTTGAACCGCTGCCGACTTCACCAGGTCCGCTGAGCCGCGCACGGCGCATCACCCGGACCGCGGGCGGACCGCACGCGGACCGCAGGCCGTCAGTCGTGCGCCGAGCCTCGGAGCGCGAGTCGCCAGTCCTGCCCGACCAGGGGCGAGCCGTAGCCGCGGTGCGGCTTCTCGGCGATCAGCTTGAACCCGGCCCCCTCGTAGATCCGGCGGGCGGAGGTCAGGACGTCATTGGTCCACAGCACGAGATCGCGGTAGCCCGCCTCGCGTGCGAAGTCAACACAGGTGCGGACCAGCCACTCGCCGAGCCGCCGCCCGCGTGCCTCCGGTTCGACGAGCAGCAGCCGCAGCCGGGCCGTATCGGGCCGCTCGTCCCGGACGCACATCACCGAGCCGACGGGGCGACCGTCGAGCTCCGCGATCCACGCCCGCTCGCGGGCCGGGTCATGGCCCGCGCCGAACTCCCCGACGATCCGGGCCACCAGGGCCTCGAACTCGGCGTTCCACCCGAACTCCCGGGCGTACAGGGCGCCGTGCCGCTGCACGATCCAGCCCAGGTCGCCCGGCTCCAGCCCGCGCATCCGCACCTCGGGATCGGCCGGACCGGTGAGCGCGTGCCGCGCGGTCGCCAGCGCCTCCCGCAGCCGCCCCAGCTCGTTCCGGGGGACCTTGGCCAGCAGCCCGGTCACCGCCTCGCGCGACCGCCGGTCCAGATCCTCCGCCGCCGCCCGGCCCTCGGCGGTGAGCAGCACCTCCTGGAAGCGGGCGTCGCGGTGGTGACGCTCGCGCGTCACCAGCCCCGCTCCTCGAACCGGCTCAGCGTCCGGCTCAGATGCGCGGCGGTGACGCCAAGGTGCTCCCGCAGCGCCGAGACATGGGTGCGCTCCCGCCGCGCCAGCTCGTAGAGGATGCGGGCCTCGCTCAGCGTGTACGGGGTGTTGAGCTGCCCGGGGTAGTCGAGGACGCCGATCAGGCGGGTGTACATCCGGTTGAAGTCGCGGACTTCGTCCACGGCCAGATCGAGATTGTCGCGCGGGCCCATCCGGCACCCCTCCGTACCCCTGTGTCGATTTTGCTTGACCTCATAGTTGCGCCAGATCAAGTATTTGGGAAGGGGGGGTCCCTCCCGGGGGAGGGAGATGTCGGCGGTTCGAAGCGCGGGGAGCCGAAAGGGGTCGGTGTGAGCCGGGAGTTGCCTGCCGGCAACGGGCCGCCTCACCGAAGTCGCGGTCACCGAGCACAACGGTCACGTGGCCCGGGGCCGGTGCCCGGCTTCGGCTCAGGATGCCTGCATGCCGCCATCGACGGCGAGGACCACTCCGGTGACGTAGGAGGCGCGGTCGCTCAGCAGCCAGGCGGCGGCCTCGGCGATTTCCTCGGGCTCGGCCGCGCGGCGCGGCGGGGTGCGAGCCGGTGCGGTCGACGGCGGCGCGCACGCTGGTCGCGTCCGCCAGGTCGCACACCGCGTACTCCGCGGTGCCGCCCGCCGCCCGGATCTGTTCGGCCACCGCTTAGGGCTGGTCCTCGGTGCGGGCCGCGAGCAGCACCCGGGCGTCTTCCCGGGCGAACAGTCGCGCCGCCGCGGCGCCGATGCCGCGGCCGGCTCCGCTGATGAAGGCGACCTTGCCGGTCAGCAGACCCGAGGCGGCGGGGGCGGAGGTGTCGGTGGTCTGTATGTCGTCCATGCCGACGGGCCTGTGCCCCGCCGTGCCCCCTCATCCAGGCACCCGCGGTGCCTGGATCGGCTTCGTCGCCCCGCACACACTGGGAGACATGGACAGACGAGAGCTGGCCGGCTTCCTGCGCAGCAGGCGCGAGCGGATCACCCCTGCCGACGTGGGGTTGCCCGCCGGGCCGAGGCGTCGTACCCCGGGGCTGCGCCGCGAGGAGGTGGCCCAGCTCGCCTTCATCTCCACCGAGTACTACACGCGGCTGGAGCAGGCCCGCGGCCCGCGCCCCTCGCGCGAGGTGCTGGCCGGTCTGACCGGTGCCCTGCGGCTGTCGGACGCCGAGCGCGCCCATCTGCACTACCTCGCCGGGGCCCCGCCCGCCCCGCCGCCAGGACCCTCCCGCGAGGTGCGCCCGAGCATCCTGGACCTGCTGCGGCGGCTGCCGCACGCCGCGGCACTCGTACTGTCCGCGACGTACGAGGTGATCGCCCATAACGACCTGGCAGCCGCCCTCCTGGAAGACTTCTCCGCCCTGCCCCGGCACGAGCGCAACTTCCTGCGCCGCACCTTCCTCGATGCTCCCGTGGGGGAGCGGCAGTGGTACAGCCGGTCCGGCATGGAGATCTTCGGCCGCACCGCGGCCCGCCACCTTCGGGTCGCCGCTGCGCGCTATCCCGACGACCCTGAAGTGGCCACGCTGGTGGACGACTTGCTCACCGGCAGCGCGGAGTTCGCCCGGCTGTGGTCCGCGTACGACCTGTCGGTCGAGCCTGCCCCGCACAAGACCTTTCGGCACCCTCTGATCGGTCCCGTCACGCTCAACTGCGATGTCCTGGACATCGCCGACCGGGACCAGCGAGTCGTGATCTACACGGCCGATCCCGGCTCCCCGGCGGAGGGGGCTCTGCGACTGCTGTCGGTGATCGGTACCCAGCGCATGGACGTACCCGGCTGACCGCGCAGCGAGGGGGCTCGTTCGTGTGCCCAGTGCTTGCCGGGCTCCCACGGCTCCCCTCCCCGGGCGTACCGTGGCCCAAAGACCTTCCGGTGGGGGGACACTTCATGAACAGCAAGTCCATCGGTGACCGCCTCGGCGAACTCCGGCGCTACCGCGACATCACCCAGGAAGAGCTGGCGGAACGGTCGGGCGTCCACGTCGACACCATCCGGAAGCTGGAGCAGAACGTCCGGCAGTCGGCGCGCCTGGGCACTCTCCGGAAGTTGGCGAGGGCCCTCGATACCGAGCTGGATCGACTACTGGGACAGCCCACCGTGACCACAGAACTCCCTGACGACGACGGCGGGCTGATCGCCTTGCGTGACGCCATCCAGGACATCAGCGCCCTGCCGGGTGTACCTGCCGACGATCTCGACGAGGATCCGCCTGCGGCAGACGACTGGATGCGTCAAGTCCGGGCGGCCACCACGCTCTACTGGGAAGGCGGGTACAGCGAGCTCGCCGGCTCGCTGCCGCTTCTCCTCCGTGACGGGCGTGCCGTGGCCCGGGAGGCGACCGGCTCGCTCGCCGATCAGGTCTGGAACCAGCTCGCGCTCTCGTACCAGCTTGCGGCCAGCCTCGCGACGCAGGCTGGTCATGTCGACTGGGCTTTCGAGGCCGTGGCGAAGCAGTTGCAGGCAGCCCAGCGCGCATCCGATCCGCTGATGGAGGGGATGGGCGTCTCCACGCTGTCGTGGGTGCAGCAGGGCCGGTGGGAGGAGGCGCAGTCGGTCGCCGAGCGGAAGGCGGACGCGCTGGAGCCGTCCATGCGGCGCGGCACGAGCGCTCAATACGCGGTGTACGGCAACCTGTTGGTGGCGGCGGCCACGCCTGCCGCGCGCCAGGATCGCAAGGCCGACGCCGATCAGTACCTCAACTTCGCCGAGGCTGCGGCTGTCCGGTCCGGGGCCGTGCGCACCTACGGCACTGCCTTCTCTCCGGTCGACGTCAAGACGCAGATCGTCAACGTCGTCATGGCGGGCAGCGAGCCCGAGCCGGAGAAGGCGCTGGAAGCTTCCGAGGATGTGCGCCGCGATTTGATCAAGCGCCCGGTGCACCTGGCCGCCCACCGGTTGGACGTGGCCCAGGCTCAGTATCAGATGGGCGACAGCGAGGGAGCGCTGGACACGCTGCTGGAAGTGGAAGCCGACCAGCCCGAATGGATCCGGTATCAGATGCTCGCGCGGGCCACGGTCTTGGAGATGCGCGACGAGGAGAGGCGGCGGAACACCCGGCTCCGGGGGCTGGCCGCCCGACTGGGGGTTGAGCCCGCTCTCTGACTAGGACGTGACGTCGTACTCGCTCCGGCATTGGGCCAGCGCCTGATGCGCCTCGTCACTGGGATGTGACCGCACGCACACCTAGCGTGATCCGCATCGAGGCGGCGTCGGCCCTTGCTCCCGCCAGGAACCTGTTCGGCGCCGCCCGTCGCAGATCAGCAGGGGAGCCCGACGTGACGACCAGAGCCTTACCGTGGACACCGCCGCCCGCCGTGGATGTCCAGGCGTTACCCGCAGGCAAGTGGTGGGATGCCGTACGGGCCGCGCCGACCGTCGGGGAACGCGCCTTAAAGCTCCTCGGCGACGAGAACGGCGCCGTCATCCAGGACAAGTACGGCACCCTGTACTGGCTCGTCGCGGTGGGCTCGGCCACGAGCTGGCATCTGCGGCAGGTCCGGGTCCTGAGCGAGCTGGCGGACGAGTGCACCTACCTCGGCGTGCCGCCCAACTCCTGGACCACGCCGCCCGGCACCCACTGGCGCGTGCCGCTCTCGGTCGACCACTACCTGACCGACGCCTGGAAGCTGTGGGGAGCGCTGGCCGAGGCCGACCGCGTCGAACTCGGCCCGGTCCCACAGGGACGCCAGACCTGCTATCGCTGCGAGCTGCCCACCGACGAGCCGGTCATCGTGGACGTCCAGCACGGCGGCAGCGGACCCGGCCGCACGGTGTACGCCTGCCCGACCCACGCCTTGGCCCACCGGCGCGACCCGGTCGCCGAGGCCGCCGCCATGCGCCGCGCCCGCGAACGGGGGCACACCCGGTGACGGAGGACGAGCGCACCGAGCGGGAGCGGATAGCGGAGCTGCGGACCCCGGGCCGGAAGTGGGTCTTCGGCCAGCTCCAGGGCTGGAACTGCGCCCTGTGCGCGGCACGCCTCTACGCGGATCGGCCGATCTGCACGGTGGAGGTGGACTACGGCAGCGTCACCGAGACGTACCAGCTATATGTCTGTGCCCCTCGTGCGAGGGGCCCGCGCCGCATGCGAGGCGGCCCGCGCCGCACAGCGCCCCGCCCCGCCGGACGGCGACCGCCCGGTGATCCGCGCGCCCCGCCGGCGGACCGGCGCATAGCCGGGGCGGGCTACTGGGCTCCGGGCCCCCGCCGGAGTGACGGCCCCGGTGGCCCACCCTCCGTGCGGAGGAGACTCCCTCGTACCGAGGAGACCCGCCCGCGCGGAGTGCATTGTTCAGCCGCGCGGCGGGGCCGTCGAGGCGCGAGCCATCAGTTCGGCGCGGACCATCGCCACCCCGCCCGGCGGCTGCGGCTCGCGGCCCAGGGCCAGGCGCCCGGCCCGGGCGCCCGCCTCGTGCAGCGGCAGCCGCATCGTGGTGAGGGCCGGGACCGCGTCCGCGCTGAACGGAAGGTCGTCGAAGCCCGCGACCGAGACGTCCTCGGGGATCCGCAGGCCCTGGTCGCGCAGGGCCGCGCAGACGCCGAGCGCGATGGTGTCGTTGGCGGCGACTATGGCCGTCAACCCCCGGTCGCGGCGCAGCAGTTCGAGGGTCGCGTCATAGCCGGAGGCGCGGTCGTACAGGCCGTGCACGGTGAGCCGCTCCATGTCGGTGTCGAGACTGTTCACTTTGGCGGCGCTGAGCGCCGCCCGGTGGCCCTCCAGCCGGTGGCGGGTCGTGGTGCGCTCGGCGGGGCCCGCGACATAGCCGATGCGGCGGTGGCCGAGGGTCAGCAGATGTTCGGTGAGGCGGCGGGCGCCGCCGCGGTTGTCGAAGGTGAGGGTGGTCGCGTCCGCGATCGGCGGGCGGCCGCACAGCACCACCCGGGTGCCGGACGCGGCCAGCCGGGACGCCTTGGTGGCCACGGCGGCGGCGTGGTCGGGGTGCTCGACCGCGCCGCCGGTGAGCACGACGGCGGCGGCGCGCTGCCGCTGCAGCAGGGTGAGGTAGTTCAGCTCGCGCTCGGGCGAACCGCCGGTGTTGCAGATGACCGCGAGCTTCTCGGCGCCGCGGCCCGGTTCGCCCGCGGGTGCGCCCATCTCGGCCTGTACGGCGCCCGCCATGATGCCGAAGAAGGGGTCCGCGATGTCGTTGACGAGTACCCCGACCAGATCGGAGGTGGCGGCGGCGAGAGCGCTTGCCGGGCCGTTGACCACGTATTCCAGCTCATCGACCGCGCGCAGCACCCGGGTCCGGGTCGACTCCGCGACGGGGTAGTTGCCACTCAGGACACGCGACACGGTGGCCGCCGAGACCCGAGCCCGTGCCGCCACATCGGCCAGGGTCACTGCCATGTTTCCTCCGTTGGATGGTCACCCGATGGTCACCTTCTGGGACACCGCGCGCACTGGTTGGCGCTCCCATGCTCTCACTCCATGAGCGGCGCGATTCTGCCGTCCAGGGTCTTGTCCTGTCATCCGGACCATGCCTAGGGTCCTCCCCAGCAAGCGCTTACCCCCGGCGAGGAGCCTCAGCCCATGGCCGCAGCAGCCACCGCCCGTATCCGTGCCGCAGTGGTCGGCACCGGAGGAATCGTCACCGGCAGCCATCTGCCCGCACTACGTGATCACGCCGACCGTGTGGACCTCGTCGCCGCGGTCGACGTGGCCGCCGACCGACTCGATGCCTTCCGCGCCGCGGCGGCCGAAGGCGGCACCTTCGCCGTCACCGGCTACTCCGATGTGGCGGCCATGCTGGAGGCCGAACGCCCCGATCTGGTCCTCATCGGCACCCCGCCCTCCCTGCACCGCGAGCAGACGGTGGCCGCGCTGAAGGCCGGCGCCTGGGTGCTGTGCGAGAAGCCGCTGTGCCTCACGCTCGCCGAGTACGACGAGATAGCCGCGGCCGAGCGGGAGGCGGGCGGTCCGTACGCCTCGGTGGTCTTCCAGCACCGCTACGGCTCGGGCGCCGTCCACGCCCGCGAGCTGCTGGCCGAGGGCGCCCTGGGGCAGCCGCTGGTGGCCCACTGCCAGACCACCTGGCACCGCGACACCGCCTATTACGCGGTGCCGTGGCGCGGCCGCTGGGAGACCGAGGGCGGCGGCCCCTCGATGGGCCACGGCATCCACCAGATGGATCTGCTGCTCCATCTCCTCGGCGACTGGACCGAGATCCGCGGCATGGCCGGACGGCTGATCCACGAGGTGGAGAGCGAGGACGTGTCCACCGCGCTGGTGCGGTTCGCGAACGGCGCTATGGCCACCGTCGTCAACAGCGTGCTCTCGCCCGACGAGGTCAGCCGGATCCGCATCGACTGCGCGGACGCCACCGTCGAGCTGACCCATCTCTACGGCCACCGCAACGACGACTGGGTCTACACCCCCGCGCCGCACCTCCGCGACGAGCCCGCCCGGCAGCAGCGCTGGCGCACCCCGGCCGCCGATCTGCCCAGCTCGCACGGGGCCCAGCTGACCGGGCTGCTGGACGCGATACGCGACGGCGTACGGCCCCCGGCAGCGGCCAGGACGCCCGCCGCACCCTCGAGTTCATCGCCGCGCTCTACAAGGCGGCCTTCACCGGGCAGCCCGTGCGCGCGGGCGAGATCGTGCCCGGGGACCCGTACTACGACGCCATGCACGGCAACCACCCCGCTTGGGCGCCGAAGGCAGCGACCGCCACCACCAAGGAGAGCTGAGGCCGCCATGACCCAGCACATCACCGTCACGCACACCCACGGGACACGGATCTCGGTCGCCTCCGGCGGCGTCGAGCTGATGGCCTACGTCTACCGGCCCGACCCGGAAGCCTTCGAGGCCCGTAAGCCCTACGCCCACCCGCTGCGCACCCTCGCCGGGAACCCGGTCTCCGGCTACCGGCCCAGCGACCACCGCTGGCACAAGGGCCTGCAGATGACCTCCAGCCATCTGTCCGGCCAGAACTTCTGGGGCGGCAACTCCTACCTCGGTCCCGAGCAGGGCTACCAGCATGTCGAGGAGCGCGTGGGCTCGATGCGCCACGACGGCTTCGAGGAGTTCGCGGTCGCGGACGACCGGCTGCGCTTCGTGGAGAACCTCACATGGGTCGCCAATCCTTCTGTACAACACAGCGGTGGCCAGGAGTGGGCGCGCGAGGTGCGCACCATCGAACTCCACTCGGTGGAACCGGAGGAGGGCACCTGGGCCCTGGACTGGTCCATCCGCCTCACCAACATCCGCGGCGAGGCCCTGCACTTCGGCTCCCCGACCACCGCCGGCCGGGAGATGGCCGGATACACCGGGCTCAACTGGCGCGGCCCGCGCGACTTCACCGGCGGCGACGTGATCGGCCCGGACGGGCGCGGCGGCGAGGGCGAGAAGGGCGCCTCCGACCTGATGGGCACCCCGGCCGCCGAGGCCCCCTGGGTCGCCTTCACCGGTGAGCACGACGGCGTGGACGGGCACTCCACGCTGCTGTTCGCGCACGCGCCGGAAAACCTCGACAACACTGAATCCATCCACGCCTCCCACTGGTTCGTGCGCTCCGAGCCGATCCCCTCGGTCGCCCCCTCCTGGGCGTTCTTCGAGGAGTTCGAGCTTCCCCCGGGGGAGTCCTTCGGCTACCGCTACCGGGTGGTGGTCGCCGACGGCGCCTGGGACCGGGCGCGCGCCGAGGGCTACCTCAAGAACCACGGGTGGTGAGCCGGATGAGCGAGATGTTCGCCCCGCTGCCGGGTGGCGTGGGGATGTCCCACATCAGCGCGTACGAGTGGGAGGCCGCCGACGGCGTGTGCGGCGGCAGCCCCCATCTCCATCTGGCCTGCACCGAGGCGTATGTGGTCACCGCCGGTCGCGGCGCCGTGCAGACCCTGACCGTCGGGGACGGCTTCACCGAGACCCCGCTGGAGCCGGGCGCGGTGGTGTGGTTCACCCCCGGCACGGTGCACCGGATGGTGCAGGGCGGCGGCCTCAAGGTGACCGTGCTGATGCAGAACAGCGGGCTGCCGGAGGCCGGGGACGCCGTCTTCACCTTCCCGCCCGAGGTGCTGGCCGACCCCGAGCGGTACGCGGCGGCCGCCGCGCTGCCCGCCAAGGAGGGGCCGGAGGCCGACGCGGCCGCCCGGCGCCGCCGGGACCTGGCGATCGAGGGCTATCTGACGCTGCGGGCCGCCGCCGAGAGCGGCGACGAGGGACCGCTGCGCGCCTTCCACGAGGCGGCGGTGCGGATCGCCGCGCCCAAGGTGAAGGAGTGGGAGCCGCGCTGGCGGGATGGGGCGCTCGCCGCCGCGCGGCGCACCGGTGAGCAGCTCACCGCGCTCGCCGCGGGCGACCCCTCGCATCTGGCCGAGGCGCGGGTCACCGCGACCGGGCCCAGCCGCCGGGGCGGCTACGGCATGTGCGGCCGCCGGGACGAGTACGAACTGCCGGGTGTCACGCTCCCGTACTACGGCGAATAGCCGCCGTAGAACACCACCACGCACGCTCATACGCTCAACGGAATTCAGGAGGGAGGTCGGCTCCGGTATGCGCAGAAACAGGACAAAGGCGTCCTGCGCCCTGGCTCTCGTGCTCACGCTCGGGGGGACTCTCACGGGCTGCGGCGGCGATGGCGGCGGCGGCTCGGGCGGCAAGGTCAGCCTGCGGTTCACCTGGTGGGGAAACCCCGACCGGGCCGCCCGCACCGAAGAGGCCGTGGGGCTCTTCGAGAAGCACCATCCCGACATCGACATCAGCACGTCCTTCGCGGGCTTCGACACCTACAAGGCGAAGCTGGCCACGCAGGCGGCGGGCGGCGACGCCCCCGATGTGATGCAGCTGGACTACCGGCAGATCAACCAGTACGCCACCTCCGGCATCCTGCTGAACCTCGGCAAACACCCCGAGTTGCGCACCTCGGAGATCGACAAGGGGCTGCTGGCCACCGGGGTAGTGGACGGCAAGCAGTACGCGCTCCCGGTGGCCCGCGGCACCGAGACGATGGCGTACGACGCCACGCTGTGGCGCAAGGCGGGCGTCCCCGAACCGACCCTGACCTGGACCTGGAACGACTGGGCCGACGCGATGCGCAAGCTGGCGGCGTCCCCGGCGACGAAGGGGCGGGTCGGCTCCACCGACCCGGGCCAGAGCGAGGACGTCTTCGAGATCTGGCTGCGCAGCCGGGGCAAGTCCCTCTACACCAAGGACGAGAAGCTCGGCTTCACCGCCGACGATCTGACCCGCTACTGGGAGTGGTGCACGGGGCTGCGCAAGGAGGGGGCGGTCTCGTCCGCCGAGCAGACCACCCAGATGGACGGCACGGTGGAGAACACCCCGCTGGGTCGGCTGAAGTCTGTCGCCGACTTCAACTGGGACGCCCCCGTCAGCGGCTATTCGGCCATCGTCGGCGAGGGGCTGAAGCTGGCACCGTTCCCGGTCGGCGAGGACGGCACCCCCGGGCAGTACTTCAAGCCGTCGATGTTCTTCGGTGCCTCGGCCAAGACCGGACACCCCAAGCAGGCGGCCCAGTTCATCGACTTCCTGCTCAACGACAAGGAGGCGGGCGCCATCCTCGGCGCCTCCCGCGGCATCCCGGCCAACGACACCATCCGGCAGGGCGTCCTGCCCAAGCTGGAGGGCTTCGACCAGGTCATCTCCACGTACCAGAAGCAGTTCGAGGGCAAGCTGAACGACCCGCCGCCCGCGCCGCCCAAGGGTGACACCTCCCTGCAGTCCACCTTCTCGCGCGACTACGACCAGGTCAGCTACGAGCGCTTGTCGCCGCGCGAGGCGGCGGAGAACTACATCACCGAGGCGAAGGCGGAGCTGAGGCAATGACCGCGACCGCGACCCGCCCCCAGGACGCCGCGCCCCCGCCACCGGCGGCAAGCGGGCGCCGAAGCGCGAGCGGCAGGGGGCCGCCTGGGTGTTCCTGTCCCCATGGGTGCTCGGCGCCGCCGTGCTGACGCTGCTGCCCATGGCCGTGTCCCTGTATCTGTCGTTCACCGACTACGACATGTTCGACGCGCCCCAGTGGATCGGCCTCCGCAACTACACGCAGATGTTCACCGAGGACCCCCGCTACTGGCGGTCGGTCATCACGACCCTGACGTATGTCGTGATCGCGGTGCCCCTGCAGCTCGCCATGGCGCTCGCCGTCGCCATCGCGCTGAAGTCGGTCAAGCGCGGCAAGGGCTTCTACCGCTCGGCGTTCTACGCGCCCTCGCTGCTCGGCGCGTCGATGTCCATCGCCCTGGTCTGGCGGGCGATCTTCAACGACGGCGGCTCGGTGGACAATCTGCTCTCCGGTATGGGCATCGACATCGGCGGCTGGATCAACAAGCCGGGCTGGGCCATCCTGTCGGTCGCGCTGCTGACCATCTGGCAGTTCGGCGCCCCCATGGTGATCTTCCTGGCCGGGCTTCAGCAGATACCCGTGGAGCTGTACGAGGCGGCCGCGGTCGACGGGGCCTCCTGGTGGCGGCAGTTCCGCTCCATCACCATCCCGATGCTCTCCCCGGTGCTCTTCTTCAACCTGGTGCTCCAGATGATCCAGGCGTTCCAGGTCTTCACCCCCGCCTTCGCGGTCAGCGCGGGCAAGGGCGGACCCGCCGACTCCACGCTGGTCTACACGCTCTACCTCTACGACCGCGGCTTCACCGCCTCCCATATGGGCTACGCCTCCGCCATGGCCTGGGCGCTGCTGCTGGCCATCGGGGTCGTCACCGCGGTGCTCTTCCGCACCTCCCGGGCCTGGGTCTTCTACGCCAACGACAACAACGAGGGGGGCCGATGACCACCGCCCCGATCTCCACCGCCCCGGCCGGCCCGGCGGCGCGGCGGCGGCCCGCGGGCCGGATCGCGCTGCACGCCTGCCTGATCGCCGTGCTGCTGGTGATGCTCTATCCGCTGGCCTGGCTGCTGGCGACCTCGTTCAAGCCCGCCGACGAGGTCATCGCCAGCCTCAAGCTGCTGCCCAGCCACTTCGAATGGAGCAACTACTCCACCGCCCTGGACGGGGTGAACGAGGTCAGCGTCGGACGGCTGCTGTGGAACTCGCTGCTCATCGCGTGCGGCGCGGTGCTCGGCAACGTCATCAGCTGCTCGCTCGCCGCGTACGCCTTCGCGCGGCTGCGGTTCAAGATGCGCGGTCCGCTCTTCGCGTTCATGATCGCGACGATCATGCTGCCGCACCACGCCATCCTCATTCCGCAGTACATCATCTTCAACCAGCTCGGCATGGTGAACACCTACTGGCCGATGATCCTGCCGAAGTTCCTGGCCACCGACGCCTTCTTCGTCTTCCTCATCGTGCAGTTCATGCGCGGACTGCCGCGTGAGCTGGAGGAGGCGGCGCGGATCGACGGGTGCGGGCCCTTCCGCTCGTTCTTCAGCGTCATCCTGCCGCTGACCCGGCCTGCCCTGATCACCACCGCGATCTTCACCTTCATCTGGACCTGGAACGACTTCTTCACCCAGCTCATCTATCTCTTCGAGCCGGAGAAGTTCACCCTGACCCTGGCCCTGCGGTCCTTCGTGGACGCCTCCAGCCAGTCGGCCTTCGGCCCGATGTTCGCGATGTCGGTGTTCGCGCTGCTGCCCATCGTGCTCTTCTTCCTCGCCTTCCAGCGGTTCCTGGTCGAGGGCATGGCCAGCTCCGGACTGAAGGGGTGACCGGCCATGGACACCGCCACCAAACGTGAACCCGGCGAGCTGTTCGGCCCGCGCTTCGCCCTCTTCGCCGACGTCCTGGCGGTGGGCCTGGCCACGGCCGCCGCCTCGCTGCCGCTGATCACCGCCCCGGCCGCCATGTCCACGGCCTGCGCCGTCCTGGACCGGCGGGTGCGCCAGGACGCGCCCACCACGGCGGGCGGCTACCTCCGCGCGCTGCGCCAACGGCTGCGCACCGGCGATCTGCTGGCCGGGGCGGGCATGCTGGCCGGCGGCGTCCTGCTGCTGTTCAACGCGCTCGCGGCGGGCGCGGGGCTGCCGGGCGCGGTGGTCTTCCGGCCCGCGCTGCTCGCCGTGGCCGGACTGCTCGCCGTCGTCTATCTGCGGGCCTGCGCCCGCCCCGAGTCGGCGACGAGCTGGCGGGCCGCGCTCCGCTCGGCGGCGTACGCCGGCGTGCGCGGGCCCCGCGCCAGCGCCGTGCTGCTGCTGGCCGTCGCCACCGCCGCCGTCTGCGCCTGGGCCTATCCGCCGCTGCTCTTCCTCGTCCCCGGCCCCCTCGCGATCGCCGCCAGAGCCACGGAGCACCATCTATGAGAGCCACGGAGCATCACCGATGACACCCCTGCCCCGCCGTCACTTCCTCGCCGGGACCGCCGTCGCGGGCGGGCTGCTGGCCGTCGGCGCTCCGGGTGCCGCCTCGGCCGCGAGCCGGGTCGACAAGCCGTTCCTGGCCCTGCTCACCGAGGCGGCCGACGCCCGGGTGGCCGAGGTCGTGGACGGGCTCGACGCGGTCCTCGACCAGCTCAACAACCTCGGCCAGGCCCGCCCCGCCGCCCGCGGCCTGCGGCTGCTCACCTCCGTCCATGTGTGGGGCGACGCCGCCCACCACCACGACGGCGCGCTGATCGCGCCGATGACCCGGCTCGTGGACGCGCTGGCCGCCGCCCAGTTCGACGACGGCCTCTACGACCAGGGCGCGGTCCACTCGCCCCCGGACACCGCCTTCTCGATCGTCGATCTGGGCCTGGTGTACGGCCTGCTGGACGCGGACGGCCACACCGGCACCCGGGCGATCCGCGCCACCTTGAAGACGATCCTGCTCAAGGCGGGCAAGGGCCTGTCCACCGGCGGGGTGCACACCCCCAACCACCGCTGGAAGGTGTGCGCCGCGCTGGCCCGCATCAACTCCTTCTGGCCCGACGCCCGCTTCACCCGCCGTATCGACGCCTGGCTGGCCGAGGGCATCGACCAGTACGACAGCGGCCAGTACAGCGAGCGCAGCGCCACCTACGCGCCCATCGTCACCAACCCGTCGCTGCTGACCCTCGCCCGGCTCACCGAGCGCCCGCGGCTGTACGACCATGTGCGCCGCAACCTGGAAGCCACCTTGCACCTCCTGGAGCCGAACGGCGAGGTGGAGACGGTGCATTCGCGCCGCCAGGACCAGAAGACCCTCAAGCATCTGTCCGAGTACTGGCTGCAGTTCCGGGCGCTGGCGCTGCGGGAGCGGGACGGGCGGTTCGCGGCCGTCGCCGCCACCATCCAGCGGCGCGGGGCGGACCAGACCTTCGACGAGACCCCGCTCGGGGACTTCCTGGCCGAGGTGCTGGACCATCCGGAGCTGGCCGCGCCGCTGCCCAAGACCACTGGGGCGCCCGGGGAGTTCACCTTCCACGACCGGGACTGCGGGCTGGTGCGGATCGCGAAGGGGGACACCCGGACCACCGTCTTCGGCGGCACCGACTTCCCTGACGTCCACGCGATTTCCTCGGGCCTGTCCACCAACCCGACGTTCTTCAAATGGCGCAAGGGCGCGGCCATCTTGGACTCGCTCCGGCTGTCCCCGCAGTTCTTCTCGCTCGGCCACTTCCGGGCCGAGGACGTGGAGCGCACGGCGGACGGCTGGCGGCTGTGGGCCGAGGTGCGGGCCGGATACCATCTGCCGCTGCCGCCCCAGCACCGCCGCCCCGACGGGCGGTATCCGCTGACGGACGACGGGCGGTTCTGGTCCGCGATGGACTTTCCGCACCGCCCCAAGGAGTGGCGCACCCTGCGCACCGAGGTGCGGATCGCGGAGGCCGACGGCGGCTGGAACCTGGACGTCGAGATCGGCGAGTCCGAGGTCCCGTTCGCCCTCGAACTGTGCTTCCGCGGCGGCGGGAAGCTGACCGGGGTCGACCCCGTGCCCGGCCAGAAGGACACGTATCAGCTGGTCAAGGGGTACGGGACATATACGGCGGGCGATGACGTGATCACCTTCGGGCCCGGCAACGGCAGCGGCCCGCGCCAGCCCGCCGTCGTGGACTCCGGCGAGCGCTACAGCTGGATGGCCGGCGATCTGACCCCGGCGGGACAGCGGGTCCTGATCACCGGGCGTTCGCCCCTGCGCTATCGGCTGACACTGCGCTGAAGCGCTGACTGTCCCGCGTTCGCCCCCGTGTTCGCTCTGTACAGGGGCGGGGCGGGGCAGTTAGCGTTAATGCTTAGAAAGCGCTTACTGTTACTCGCGGTGAGGAGAAGAACCCACGTGACACGCAAGACAGTGCGGATCGCCATGAACGGTGTGACCGGCCGAATGGGCTACCGCCAGCACCTCGTCCGCTCTCTCCTCGCCCTTCGCGAACAGGGCGGCCTGGACCTCGGCGACGGCACCGTGCTGTGGCCCGAGCCGCTGCTCGTCGGCCGCCGGGAGCACGTGCTCAAGGAGATGGCCGAGCGCCATGGCCTCGACCCGGTCGCGGATGTCTCGACCGACCTGGACGCCGTGCTCGCGGACGACCGCGTCGACATCTACTTCGACGCCCAGGTCACCGCCGCCCGCGAGGAGGCCATCAAGAAGGCCGTCGCGGCGGGCAAGCACATCTACACCGAGAAGCCGACCGCCACCGGTCTGGAAGGCGCCCTGGAGCTGGCCCGGCTCGCCGAGGCGGCGGGCGTCAAGCACGGGGTCGTCCAGGACAAGATCTTCCTGCCGGGGCTGCTGAAGCTCAAGCGCCTCATCGACGGCGGCTTCTTCGGCAGAATCCTTTCCGTGCGCGGGGAGTTCGGCTACTGGGTCTTCGAGGGCGACTGGCAGAGCGCCCAGCGGCCCTCGTGGAACTACCGGTCCGAGGACGGCGGCGGCATCGTCGTCGACATGTTCCCGCACTGGGAGTACGTGCTGCACGAGCTGTTCGGCGCCGTGCGCACCGTCCAGGCGCAGGCCACCACCCACATCCCGACCCGCTGGGACGAGCAGGGCAAGCCGTACGAGGCCACCGCCGACGACGCGGCCTACGGCGTCTTCCAGCTCGAGGGCGGCGCCATCGCCCAGATCAACTCCTCCTGGGCGGTCCGGGTGGGCCGCGACGAGCTGGTCGAGTTCCAGGTCGACGGCACCGAGGGCTCGGCCGTCGCGGGGCTGCGCAACTGCCGCGCCCAGCACCGCTCGGCCACCCCCAAGCCGGTCTGGAACCCCGATCTGCCCGCCACCGAGTCCTTCCGCGAGCAGTGGCAGGAGGTGCCGGACAACGAGGAGTTCGACAATGGCTTCAAGGCGCAGTGGGAGCTCTTCCTGCGCCATGTCGCGCTCGACGAGCCCTGGCGCTGGGACCTGCTGGCCGGGGCGCGCGGCGTCCAGCTCGCCGAGCTGGGCCTGAAGTCGTCGGCCGAGGGCCGCCGGTTCGACGTGCCGGAGCTGAGCCTGTGACCGTCCACCTCCCCGCGCCGGGCGGCACGACCCGCCCCTACGAACCCCGCACCGAGCCGCTGTCGCTCACCCCCGGGGCCCCCTTCACCTCCCGGGTCGTCTTCTCGGCCGCCCATGTGGTGGCCGATCCGTACGCCGATGTGACCCCCGACAGCCCGGCCGCCGTGGACTGGGACGCCACCCTGGCCTTCCGCCGCCACCTGTGGTCGCACGGGCTGGGCGTGGCCGAGGCCATGGACACCGCCCAGCGCGGTATGGGCCTGGACTGGGCGGGCGCCGCCGAGCTGATCCGCCGCTCGGCGGCCGAGGCGAAGGCGGTCGGCGGCCGGATCGCCTGCGGCGTCGGCACCGACCAGCTCTCCGCCACCGAGATCGGCTACCCCTACAGCGTGGCCGAGGTCCGGGCCGCCTACGAGGAACAGCTCGCCGTCTGCGAGGAGTCCGGCGCCCAGGCCATCCTGATGGCCTCGCGCGCCCTGTGCGCGGTGGCCAAGGGCCCCGAGGACTTTTCCGAGGTCTACGGCCATCTGCTGCGCCAGTCCGCCGAGCCGGTGATCCTGCACTGGCTGGGCCCGATGTTCGACCCGGCGCTGGAGGGCTACTGGGGCAGCACCGACCTGGACGCCGCCACCCGTACCTTCCTCGACGTCATCGCCGCCCACCCCGACAAGGTCGACGGCATCAAGGTCTCCCTGCTGGACGCCCAGCGCGAGATCGATCTGCGGCGCAAACTGCCGGACGGGGTGCGCTGCTACACGGGCGACGACTTCCACTACCCCGAGCTGATCGAGGGCGACGACCGGGGCTTCAGCCACGCCCTGCTCGGCATCTTCGACCCGCTGGGCCCGCTGGCGGCCGAGGCCGTGCGCAGGCTGGACACCGGTGACGCCACCGCCTTCCGGGCGCTGCTGGACCCGACGGTGGAACTCTCCCGTCACCTCTTCCGGACCCCGACCCGCTACTACAAGACGGGCGTGGTGCTGCTGGCCTGGCTGGCGGGCCACCAGTCGCACTTCACGATGGTCGGCGGCCTGCAGTCGGCCCGTTCGCTGCCGCATCTGGCGCGGGCGTACGAACTGGCCGACGGGCTTGGCCTGTTCCCGGACCCGGCGCTGGCGGAATCCCGGATGAAAGACCTGCTGTCCGTGTACGGAGTCACCCGATGAGCGCCTTGTCCCGGCTGAGCCTCAACCGGCTGAGCCTCAACCGGCTGAGCCTCAACCAGGAGACGATCAAGCAGTGGTCGCTGCCCGAGCTGGCGGAGGGCTGCGTCAAGGCGGGCGTCACAGGCGTGGGTCTGTGGCGCGAGCCGGTCCAGAAGTACGGCGTGGCGGCCGCCGCCGAGCTGGTGCGGAACGCGGGCCTGACCGTCACCAGCCTGTGCCGGGGCGGCTTCTTCACCGCGATCGAGCCCGAGGCGCGCGCCGCGGCACTTGCCGACAACCGTAAGGCCATCGACGAGGCCGCCACCCTGGGCACCGACACCCTCGTCCTGGTCTCCGGCGGCCTCCCGCCCGGCAGCCGCGACCTCTTCGCCGCCCGCGAGCGCATCGCCGACGCACTGGGCGAGCTGGCCCCGTACGCCGCCGACCACGGCGTCCGCCTGGCCATCGAGCCCCTGCACCCCATGTACGCCGCCGACCGCTGTGTGGTCTCCACCCTCGCCCAGGCCCTCGACCTGGCCGAGCGCTTCCCGGCGGACCAGGTGGGCGTGATCGTGGACACCTACCACCTGTGGTGGGACGACACCGTGGCGGACCAGATCGCCCGCGCGGGCGCGGGCGGCCGCATCGCCGCCTTCCAGCTCGCCGACTGGATCACGCCCCTCCCGGAGGGCGTCCTCCTGGGCCGGGGCCAACTCGGCGACGGATCGGTCGACTTCCGCTGGTTCCGCGAACAGGTCGACGCCACGGGCTACACCGGCCCGATCGAGGTGGAGATCTTCAACCCGGACCTCTGGGCCCGGGACGGCGCGGAGGTCCTGGCCGAGGTCGCCGACCGGTATCGGGCGCTGGTGCTCTGAGGGGGCGGCCGGGATCGCGTCAGCCCTGGGTGGCGGCGGAGGTCGAGGTCGGGGGTCCGGGCGGTGAGGTGGGGGAGGGCTGGGTCGGAGTCCCCGTGTTGGACGAGGGAGTCGAGGTGGCCGGAGGTGAGGTGCTGGGGTCGCGGGCGGGCGGGGCCGGGCGGTTGTCCTCCGGGGAGCCGGACAGCAGCAGGAAGGCCACGGCCGCCGCCGCTGCCGCCGCCACGGCGACGGCGGACGCGACCCGCCGGATCCGCCGGGTGCCCCAGGCCGGGCCGGTGGGCGGCCGGTACGGGGACAGCTCATGGGCGTCGATGAGCCGCGCACGGGCGTCGAGCGCGGCGCGCAACCGGTCCTCGACGGGTGGGGGAGTGCTCATCGGGCCGCCTCCAGCAGCTTTTCCAGAGTGACGAGCGCACGGCTCGCGGTCGACTTCACGGTGCCTCGGGAGACGCCCAGCGTTTCGGCTATCTGGGCCTCGGTCAGCTCCGACCAGTAGCGCAGCACCAGCACCTCGCGCTGGCGCGCGGTGAGCCGGGCCAGCGCGTCGAGGACCTGCCGGTGTTCCTCGGCGAGCAGCAGCGGCTCGTCCACGGGCGCTCCCGGCCCCTGGTACGGCGGGGTGTAGGCGCGTGCCGTACGCCGTCGGCGCAGCACCGAGCGGGCGGCGTTGACCACGGCGGTGTGCAGATAGGCGTGCGCATCCTGGAGGCTGTCCAGCCGTGAGCCGTGCCGACGGCAGACGGCGGCGAAGGCGTCCTGGACGACGTCCTCGGCGGTGTGCAGGTCGTCCACCAGGAAGACCGCCAGCCGGATCATGTCCAGCCGCCGGGCCTGGTACAGATCGGCCAGCGTGGGGCCGGGCTCCCCTTCGTCCCGGCCGCCCACCGGCCGCAGCGCCCGCAGCCGCCGCCCGGCGCGCTCCCTCTCCACCGGCGGCGTCGAGGCGGTCGTCCGGGCGCGGCGGAGCAGCCGGGTCCACCAGGGCAGGACAAGAGTGAGCTGCATCGTCCTCGTTCACCTCATCGGTGGGGCGGGGCCGGCTCCGGAACCGGCCCCTCCCCATCCGTGGTTGCGGCTAGCGACCGGCCTTGGTGGGGGCGGGCTTGGTGGGCTCGGGCGCGCTGGTGGGCGGCTCGGTGGGGGCGGGCTTGGTGGGCTCGGGCGTGCTGGTGGGCGGCTCGGTGGGGGCGGGCTTGGTCGGCTCCGGCACGCTGGTGGAGGGCGGGGTGGGCGCCGGCTTCGTGGGCGCGGGCGTGCTGGTGGGCGGCTTTGTGGGCGCGGGCTTGGTCGGCTCGGGCTTCGAGGTTGCCGCCGGGGCCGGCTTGGCCGGGCCGGAGTGGTCGCCGGTGGCCGCCTGGGCGGCGATGCCCCCGCCCACGATCAGGGCGATGCCGGCGGCCGACCCCAGAATCCAGGGGCGCAGGCGACGGTTGGGCTTCTTGGCGTGGTCGTGCTGCATACGGAACGACTCCCGAAAGGATTGAGCGAACGCTGATGGGGAGGCGCGTACCGAGGGCCCGAAGGACCCGTTCCGGAACCCGCCTTCATCCCACCAGACGTGCGGCCCCACCCGAGGTTGTCGCGCCCCGGAAAAAAGTCCGCGACCGCGCTTTCGGGGGCCGACGCCGGTGTCCCGGAGCCGACCGCCCCGTGCCCTGAGCCGACGTCCGGCCCTGCCCTGAGCTGACGTCACGTAACGGATCGATAACTACCGGAAACCGTGCAACCGTTCCCGCCCCTGATGGGTCGTACCTGGCATCGGGCTTCCTGGGGAGGATCCGGGGGGATTGAGAGGAAGCCCTGTGGAGGGGGAAACGAGGGGCTCGGCCAAGGCCGGGCCCCTCGAAACGTCTCGCACCGCGCCCCCGGGGCGACCGCGCGTCGCACCCCTCAGAGCGTCGCACCCCTCAGAAGGGCACCCCGCACCGCAGCAGCACATTCGCGTACGGCCGCGCCTCCCCCGTGCGCACCACCAGCCTCGCCCGTCCCGTCATCGTCTTGAGCTCCTCGTGCGGGACCAGATCCAGCGCGGGAGCCGGGAAGAGGCGGTCGAGCAGAGCGGTCGCCCCGGGGTTGTGGTCGCGTACCTCCCGCGCCGCCGTGGCCGCTTCGACCACCAGCTCGTCCAGCAGCCCGGTGAGCACCCGCTCGAACGACGGCACCCCGGCCGTGAAGGCGAGGTCCACCACGAACGGCCCGTCCGGTATCGGAAGGCCCGCGTCGCACACCATCACCGTGTCGGTGTGGCCCAACAGGGCGATGCCCGCGCTCAGATGGCGGTTGAGAATCCCGGATCGCTTCACGGCGCCGCCACCTCCTCGACGCTCGGGAAGGACGCCTGCGCCCCGGCCCGTGTCACCGCGGCGGCGCCCACGCGCACCGCGAACCGCACCGCGGTCGGCAGGTCGTCGCCGACGCCGAGGCGCCAGGCGAGCGCGCCGGTGAAGGCGTCCCCGGCGCCCGTGGTGTCCACGGCCGTCACCGCGGGACTGGGCACCAGCACCGTACGGTCGCCGTCGGCGACCAGCGCGCCCTCGGCGCCCAGGGTCACCACGACCGAGCGCGGACCGCGCGACAGCAGGGCGTCGGCCCACTCCTCGGGGTCGTCCGAGGACCCCACCGGGGCGTCGCTCAGCAGGAACCGCGCCTCGTGCTCGTTCACCACCAGCGGATCACAGGCGGCCAGCACATCGGTGGGCAGCGGCGCGGTCGGCGAGGGGTTGAGCACCACCCGCGGCCCGGGGCGGCCGCCGAAGCCCGCGCCCGCCGCGCGGACCACCTCGGCGACCGTCTCCAGGGGGATCTCCAACTGCAGCGAGACCACCCGCGCCGCGGCCAGTAGGCTCGCCGCGGCCCGGACGTCGCCGGGGGTCAGCCGGGCGTTGGCGCCCTGGGAGACCACGATGCTGTTGTCACCCGAGGGGTCCACCGTGATCAGCGCGACCCCGGTGGGGGCGCCGCCGACGAGGACGCCGACGGTGTCGACCCCGGCCTTCGCCTGCGAATCCAGCAGCAGCCGGCCGTAGTCGTCGTCGCCGACCCGGGCCAGCAGCGCCGTCCGGGCCCCCAGCCGGGCGGCGGCGACGGCCTGGTTGGCGCCCTTGCCGCCCGGGTGGACCGCGAGGTCGGACCCGAGGACGGTCTCGCCGGCCCCGGGGCGGCGGTCTACTCCGATCACCAGATCGGCGTTGGCCGACCCCACGACCAGCAGGTCGTAGTCGTGCATCCGCACGTCCTTTCGTTTGTCACTTGGCAGTGACGACCTTCACCGGCACCTTCACCGTGCCGTCGATCTTCTGCCCCTTGGCCGCCTTGACGGCGTTCTGCACCACCATCCGGCCCAACTCCTTGGGCTGCTGGGCGACGGTCGCGGCGAGGGTGCCGTTCTCGACGGCCTTCAGCCCGTCGGGGGTGCCGTCGAAGCCGACGACGTCCACGGACTTGCCCGCCTTGGAGCCGAGCGCCTTGACCGCGCCGAGCGCCATCTCGTCGTTCTCGGCGAAGATCCCGTCGATGCCCGGGTGGCCCTGGAGCAGATTGGTGGTCACATCCAGCCCCTTGGCCCGGTCGAAGTCGGCGGTCTGCTTGCCGACGACCTTGATGTCCGGGTACGCCTTGAGGCCCTCCGCGAAGCCCTTACCGCGCTCACGCGAGGCGGAGGTGCCGGGAGTGCCCTGCAGCACCAGGATCGTGCCCTTCTTTCCGAGCCGCTCGGCCAGCGTCTTGGCGGCCAGCTTGCCGCCCGTGATGTTGTCCGAGGCCACCAGGGTCGCGATGTTCGCCTTGTTGACGCCACGGTCGGCGGCCAGCACCGGGATGCCCGCCTTGTCGGCGGCCCGGACGGAGGGGCCCGCGGCATCGGAGTCGACCGGGTTGATGATGATCGACTTCATGTTCTGGCTGGTGAAGTTCTGGATCTGATTGGCCTGCTGGGAGGCGTCGTTCTGGGCGTCGGTCACCGTAAGGCTGACCCCGGCCCGCTTGGCCTCCTCCTGCGCGCCCGCCTTCAACTGCACGAAGAAGGGGTTGTTGAGAGTGGAGACCGAGAGCCCGACCTTGGTGGACGTGCCCCCGGAGGAGCCGGAGCGCCAGACGGAGGCACCGACGGCGATGGCGGCGACGACCACGGCGGCCAGCGCGAACTTGCCCGCGTTGACGGCCTTCTTACGGCCGCCACCGGACGATCCGCCCGCCGCGGCCCCGGGCGCGCCCGGGCTGGCCCCGGCGCGCCGGCGCAGCGTGTCCATCAGCACCGCGAGCGCGATGACGACGCCGATGACGACCTGCTGCCAGAAGGGGGAGACCTCCAGCAGGTTGAGCCCGTTGCGCAGCACCGCGAGGATCAGCGCGCCGATGAGCGTGCCGGACGCCTTACCGACGCCACCGGACAGGCTCGCGCCGCCGATGACCACCGCGGCGATCGCGTCGAGCTCGTAGCCGACGGCCGCCTGCGGCTGGGCGGAGGACAGGCGGGAGGCGAGCACGATGCCCGCGACGGCCGCGAAGCCGCCGGAGAGCGCGTAGATGACCAGCTTCTGGCGGGTCACCCGGATCCCGGAGAGCCGGGCGGCCTCCTCATTGCCGCCGATCGCGTACATCGCGCGGCCCGCGTAGGTACGGCCCAGCACACCCGCGGTGATCAGCCCCATGCCGATCATCACGAGCACCGGAATGGGCAGCCAGCCACCGATGGTGTCGCCGAGGCCGGACATCGAGTCGGGGATCGGTATCGGGCTGCCCTGGGAGATCACCAGGGCCAGGCCGCGGCCGATCGACAGCATCGCGAGCGTGGCGATGAACGGCGGCAGCTTCCCGAAGGAGACCAGCGCCCCGCTGACCAGGCCGCAGGCGATACCGGTGGCGACGGCCAGGAGCACGGCGATCCACACCGGCAGCCCCTGTGAGGTCGCCGACCAGGCGAGCACGGTGGCGGACAGCGCGGCCACCGAGCCGACCGACAGGTCGATCCCCGCGGCGACGATGACGAAGGTGACGCCGAAGGCGAGGATCGCGGTGACCGCCGCCTGGACGCCGACGTTGAGGAGATTGCCGGTGGTGAGGAAGTCGCCGGAGAGCAGCGACATGGCCGCCACCAGCAGCACCAGGGCGCTCAGGGCGCCGTTGTCGAGCAGCACGCGGCGCAGCACCGCCGAGCCCCCGGGGTCTTTCGTAAGCGTGTCAGTGGCCACGGGAGCCCTCCTTTTCGTTGCCGCCGACTCCTTCGTCGGCGCCCTTGACGTCCTTCACTGCCAGGGCCATCACGGCGTCCTGGGTCGCTTCTCGCGCGGTCAGCTCGCCCGAGATCCGGCCCTGGGCCATGACCAGGACCCGGTCGCTCATCCCCAGCACCTCGGGCAGATCGCTGGAGATCATCAAAACGGCGTGGCCGGACGCGGTGAGTTCATTGATGAGCTGGTAGATCTCGACCTTGGCGCCCACGTCGATACCGCGGGTCGGCTCGTCGAGGATGAGCACCTTGCTGTCGGCGAGCAGCCACTTGCCGATGACGACCTTCTGCTGGTTGCCGCCGGAGAGGGTGCGCACCCGCTGGTCCAGCCCGGCCATCCGGACGGCCAGCCGCTCGGCGACACCGGCCGCCGCGCTCCGCTGGGCGGCCCGGTCGACGAGCCCGGCCCGGGTGGCGGCGCGCAGCGTGACCAGGCCCAGGTTCTCCTGGACGCTGCCGTCCAGGACCAGGCCCTGGCCCTTACGGTCCTCGGGGACGAGGCCGATCCCGGCCCGCATGGCGGCCACCACGTCATGGCGGGCCAGCGGACGGCCGAGCACCTCGACGGAGCCGGAGTCGTACGGGTCGGCGCCGAAGAGCGCCCGGACGACCTCCGTACGGCCCGCGCCGACCAGCCCGGCCAGGCCCACCACCTCCCCGGCGCGCACGTCGAAGCCGATGTCCTGGAAGCTGCCGTTCCGGGTGAGCCCCCGGACCTTCAGCAGGGGGTCACCGGCGTCCGTGCGCTCCCGTGGGTACTGCTGCTCGATGGAGCGGCCCACCATCAGCCGCACCAGCTCGTCCTGCTCGGTGGTGGCCGGGACCTGGGTGACGCTGCGGCCGTCGCGCAGCACGGTGACGCGGTCGCCCAAGGCGGCGATCTCCTCCAGGTGATGGGTGATGAAGACGACGCCCACCCCGTCCGCGCGCAGCGTGCGCACGATCCGGAAGAGCTTGTCGACCTCCTCGGTGGTGAGCACGGCGGTCGGCTCGTCCATGATCAGGACGCGGGCGTCCAGGCTCAGCGCCTTGGCGATCTCCACCATCTGCAGCCGGGCGATGCCGAGGTCCCGGACGCGGGTCCGGGGCGCGACGTCCACCCCGACGCGGGCCAGCAGCTCGGCGGCGCGCTCGTCCATGGTCTTGCGGTCGATCATGCCGAAGCGGCGCGGCTGGCGGCCCAGGAAGATGTTCTCGGCGACGGTGAGGTCCGGGACGAGGTTGAACTCCTGGTAGATGGTGGCGATCCCGAGCCGCTCGGCGTCTTGCGCGCTGTTGATGCGCACCGGGCCGCCGTCGACCAGGATCCGGCCCGCGTCGGGGCGGTGGGCGCCGGAGAGCATCTTGATCAGCGTGGACTTGCCCGCGCCGTTCTCGCCCAGGAGGACGTGCACTTCGCCCCGGCGCAGATCGAAGTCCACCCCGTCCAGGGCGATCACCCCGGGGAAGGTCTTACGGACCCCCTCCATGCGCAGCAGCTCCGCCCCGCCGGGGGAGGACCGTTCGGACTCGGCACTCATGGCTTGCTCCCTTCGGGCTCGCCGCACGAGCGGCGGGTGACCAGGCGGGCGGACAGGGTCACCGATTCGGCGGGCCGCCCCTCGACGAGGTCGATCAGCGCGCGTACGGCGGCATGGCCGAGCGCTCCGGTCGGCTGGGCGACGGCGGTGATCGGTGGATCGGTGTGGACGAACCAGGGGATGTCGTCGAACGCGGCAAGCGCCACATCGTCCGGCACCCGCAGCCCCCGCGCGCGGATCTCGTCCATCGCGCCGAGCGCCATCAGGTTGTCCGCGGCGAAGATCGCGTCCGGGGGTGCGGCAGATCGAGGAAGCGGGCGGTCACCCGGCGGCCGCTGTCCGCCTGGAAGTCCCCCTGGCCGATGTGGTCCTCGGACAGCGCCAGACCGAACTCGCGCAGCGCGGAGCGGAAGGCGTCCACCCGTTCGCGGCCGGTCGTGGTGGCCGCCGGGCCCGCGATGATCGCGAGCCGGCGGTGTCCCAGGGCGCACAGATGGTCCACCAGATCGCGGATGGCGCCCCGTCCGTCGGTGCGGATCACCGGCACCGCGTCCAGACCCTCGCCCTCGATCCAGCGGTCGACGAAGACCATGGGGGTGCCGGCGCGGGCGGCGGCCAGCATCATCGGGGAGCCGCCGTCGGTGGGGCTGACCAGCAGGCCGTCTATGCGGCGGTCCATGAGGGTGCGCACATGGTGGTCCTGGAGTTCGGGCCGCTCGTCGGCGTTGCCGATGATCACGCTGTAGTCCAGCTCGCGGGCGGCGTCCTCGACCGAGCGGGCCAGCTCGGTGAAGAAGGGATTCAGCACATCGCTGATGACCAGCCCCAGGGTCCGGGTCTGATCGGTGCGCAGCGAGCGGGCCACCGCGTTGGGGCGATAGCCGAGGTCGGCGACCGCGGCGAGCACCCGTTCACGGGTGTCCAGGCGAACGGAGGGGTGGTCATTGAGCACCCGTGAGACCGTCGCGACGGAGACCCCGGCACGCCGCGCCACGTCCTTGATGGCCGGCATCGTCCACCTCCTTGTGGAATCGATTACATGGATTGGAATCGATTACATTCAAGGAAGCAAGGGGTCAGTCGCCGGTGAAACCGGATCGTGATATTCCGCCGCAGGACCCACGGCCCCGTCCTTCCCCACGGGCGCTGTCCACGGGCGCTGTCCACAGGCGTTGTCCACAGGCCCCAACCGCCTGTCGCCTCCCGGCGGTACGGTCGAGGCATGCTCAAACTCGCGGTGGTCGAAGGGGTCCTGGAGCGGATCACCTACGCCAATGAGGAGAACGGCTATACGGTCGCGCGGGTCGACACCGGCCGGGGCTCGGGCGATCTGCTGACCGTGGTCGGATCGCTGCTGGGAGCCCAGCCCGGCGAGTCGCTGCGGATGGAGGGCCGCTGGGGTTCCCATCCGCAATATGGCAAACAGTTCACCGTCGAGAACTACCAGACCGTCCTCCCCGCCACCGTCCAGGGCATCCGGCGCTATCTCGGCTCGGGCCTGATCAAGGGCATCGGCCCCCGGATCGCCGACCGGATCACCGAGCACTTCGGCGTGGACACCCTCGATGTCATCGAGGAGCGGCCCGAGCGGCTGGTCGAGGTCCCGGGCCTCGGCCCCAAGCGCACCAAGATGATCGCCGCGGCCTGGGAGGAGCAGAAGGCCATCAAGGAGGTGATGGTCTTCCTCCAGGGGGTGGGCGTCTCCACCTCCATCGCGGTGCGGATCTACAAGAAGTACGGCGACGCGTCGATTTCGGTCGTGAAGAACGAGCCGTACCGGCTGGCGTCCGACGTCTGGGGCATCGGCTTCCTCACCGCCGACAAGATCGCCCAGTCGGTCGGCATTCCGCATGACAGCCCCGATCGGGTGAAGGCCGGTCTGCAGTACGCGCTGTCCCAGTCCGCCGACCAGGGCCACTGCTATCTCCCCGAGGAGCAACTCATCGCGGACGCAGTGAAGTTGCTCCAGGTGGACACCGGTCTGGTCATCGACTGCCTGGGGGAGCTCGCGGCCGAGGACGAGGGCGTGGTGCGCGAGCCGGTGCCGGGCCCGGAGGACGGCGAGCCGGTCTCCGCCGTCTATCTGGTGCCCTTCCACCGCGCCGAGATCTCCCTCGCCGGCCAGGTGCTGCGGCTGCTGCGCACCGAGCAGGACCGGCTGCCCGCCTTCCGGGATGTGGACTGGGACAAGGCGCTGAGCTGGCTGGCGAGCCGCACCGGCGCCGATCTGGCGCCCGAGCAGAGACACGCGGTGCGGCTCGCGCTGACCGAGAAGGTCGCGGTGCTCACCGGCGGGCCGGGCTGCGGCAAGTCCTTCACCGTGCGGTCCGTGGTGGAGCTGGCCCGCGCCAAGAAGGCGAAGGTGGTGCTCGCGGCGCCCACCGGCCGGGCCGCCAAGCGGCTGTCCGAGCTGACCGGCGCCGAGGCGTCCACCGTCCACCGGCTGCTGGAGCTCAAGCCCGGCGGGGACGCGGCATATGACAGGGACCGCCCGCTCGACGCGGATCTGGTGGTGGTCGACGAGGCGTCGATGCTCGATCTGCTGCTGGCCAACAAGCTGGTCAAGGCGGTCCCACCCGGTGCCCATCTGCTCTTCGTCGGGGATGTGGACCAGCTGCCCAGCGTGGGCGCCGGGGAGGTGCTGCGCGATCTGCTGGCCCCCGGCAGCCCCGTCCCGGCGGTGCGGCTGACCCGGATCTTCCGCCAGGCCCAGCAGTCCGGTGTGGTCACCAACGCCCACCGGATCAACGAGGGGGTGCCGCCGGTCACCCAGGGCCTGTCGGATTTCTTTCTCTTCGTCGAGGACGACACCGAGGAGGCCGGGCGGCTCACGGTCGATGTCGCGGCCCGCCGCATCCCCGCCAAGTTCGGCCTCGACCCCCGTCGTGACGTGCAGGTTCTGGCCCCGATGCATCGCGGCCCGGCGGGCGCGGGCACGCTCAACGGACTGCTTCAGCAGGCCATCACCCCGGCCCGCCCGGACCTCGCGGAGCGCCGCTTCGGCGGCCGGGTCTTCCGGGTCGGCGACAAGGTGACCCAGATCCGTAACAATTATGAGAAAGGGGCCAACGGGGTCTTCAACGGCACGGTTGGCGTCGTCACCTCACTCGACACCGATGAGCAGCGGCTGACCGTGCGAACGGACGAGGACGAGGAGGTACCGTACGACTTCGACGAGCTGGACGAGCTGGCTCATGCCTATGCGGTGACCATCCACCGGTCACAGGGCAGTGAGTACCCGGCCGTCGTGATTCCGGTGACCACCGGGGCCTGGATGATGTTGCAGCGCAACCTTCTGTACACGGCGGTGACCCGTGCCAAGCGCCTTGTCGTGCTGGTCGGCTCGCGCCGCGCGCTGGGGCAAGCGGTGCGCACCGTCTCGGCGGGGAGGCGCTGTACCGCGCTGGATCACCGACTCGGCGGCGATGTGACAGTCGAGCGTGTCAAGAGGGTTTCCGAACGATGACGAACGGGGCAGGATGGCCGTGAAGGCGGCACTGAGTGCCGCCAAAAGGCTCTTCAGCCGACCCCGAGTGCACGTTCTCTACCCGAGTAGGGGAAGGTGGGGGGAGTCAGGGCACCTCGAAGAAGAGAACCAGACGTCGGTGAGGGATGACGTGAGCGACAACTCTGTAGTACTGCGGTACGGGGACGGCGAGTACACCTACCCGGTGGTCGACAGCACCGTCGGCGACAAGGGCTTCGATATCGGCAAGCTGCGTGCCCAGACCGGTCTGGTGACCCTGGATTCCGGTTACGGCAACACCGCCGCGTACAAATCCGCGATCACCTATCTGGACGGTGAGCAGGGCATCCTGCGATACCGCGGCTACCCCATCGAGCAGCTGGCGGAGCGCGCCTCCTTCCTGGAGACCGCCTTCCTGCTGATCAACGGGGAGCTGCCGACCGTCGATGAACTGGCGGCCTTCCGTGGGGAGATCACCCGCCACACGCTCCTGCATGAAGACGTCAAGCGGTTCTACGACGGTTTCCCGCGGGACGCCCACCCGATGGCGATGCTGTCCTCCGTGGTCAGCGCGCTGTCGACCTTCTACCAGGACAGCCACAACCCCTTCGACGAGAAGCAGCGCAACCTCTCGACGATCCGGCTGCTGGCCAAACTGCCGACCATTGCCGCTTATGCGTACAAGAAGTCGGTCGGCCACCCCTTTGTCTACCCGCGCAATGACCTTGGCTATGTCGAGAACTTCCTCCGGATGACCTTCTCGGTCCCCGCCCAGGAGTACGAACTCGACCCGACCGTTGTCTCCGCGCTCGACAAGCTGCTGATTCTGCACGCCGACCACGAGCAGAACTGTTCGACCTCCACGGTCCGGCTGGTCGGCTCCTCGCAGGCCAATATGTTCGCCTCCATCTCGGCGGGCATCAACGCGCTGTGGGGCCCCTGCACGGCGGCGCCAACCAGTCCGTGCTGGAGATGCTCGAGGGCATCCAGGCTTCGGGCGGCGACGTCGACACCTTCATCCGCAAGGTGAAGAACAAGGAAGACGGCGTGAAGCTCATGGGCTTCGGGCACCGCGTCTACAAGAACTTCGACCCCCGGGCGAAGATCATCAAGTCGGCGGCGCACGATGTCCTCTCCGCGCTCGGCAAGTCCGACGAGCTGCTCGACATCGCGCTCAAGCTGGAGGAGCACGCCCTCGCGGACGACTACTTCGTCGAGCGCAAGCTCTACCCGAACGTGGACTTCTACACCGGTCTGATCTACCGGGCGATGGGCTTCCCGACCGAGATGTTCACCGTGCTGTTCGCGCTCGGCCGGCTGCCGGGCTGGATCGCCCAGTGGCACGAAATGATCAAGGAGCCGGGCTCCCGCATCGGCCGCCCGCGCCAGATCTACACGGGCGTCGTCGAGCGCGACTTCGTCCCGGTCGAGGAGCGCTAGAGCAACCGTTGCGCCTCCGGGTGCCCCCGTCCCACCTGGGCCGGGGGCACTTCGCGTATCCGGGCGCTTGGTCCCCGGCCGGGTGCCCCTCTGAGAGGGCCGAGCACCTTCGCGCATCCGCCCCATGGGGTCTTCCGGCCGGGGGCACCTCCCAGCGGCAGCCGGGGGCGAGCCGAGCCTCAAAAAACAAGCGAGAAGCGCCCCGCTTCCGATCCCCCCACGGGTCGGAGCGGGGCGCTTCCCTTGCCCCGGAGCGGATTCCCCCCACGGGATCCGGCCGGGTGTCCACGGGCCCTTGCGGGCCGTATGGTGCGCGATCCGCCGGGACGCGTACCTACGGGAGGGCCGCTCAAAGCTCCCGAGTACGTCGTCCCGGCTACGCGTAGCGGGATACGTCCCCCAAGACGAATCCCCACCGTCCCATTAGACTCGCGACCCCCCTCAATGGTTACGTTGGGTTGCCTGTGATCTGCGTCTCTTGCCATATGGGCCATAAAAGGGCAAGAGCCTCGATTTGAAGATCGAGGCTCTGCCGTATGGGTGTTGTGCGGCTTATGGGGACTTGGTGAATCTATGTGGACGCTGTGAAGGTCCGCAGTCGCAGACTGTTCGTCACCACGAACACGGACGAGAACGCCATGGCCGCTCCCGCGATCATAGGGTTCAGCAGTCCGGCGGCCGCGAGCGGGAGCGCGGCGACGTTGTAGCCGAAGGCCCAGAAGAGGTTGCCCTTGATGGTGCCGAGCGTCCGGCGCGCCAGCCGGATCGCGTCCGACGCCACCCGCAGGTCGCCCCGGACCAGTGTCAGATCCCCGGATTCGATGGCCGCGTCCGTGCCCGTGCCCATCGCGAGCCCGAGGTCGGCGGTGGCGAGGGCGGCCGCGTCGTTGACCCCGTCGCCCACCATGGCGACCGTACGGCCCTCGCCCTGCAGCCGCTTCACGACGTCCACCTTGTCCTGGGGCAGCACCTCGGCGATGACGTCGTCGATGCCGACCTCGCGGGCCACCGCCTCGGCGACGAGCCTGTTGTCGCCGGTCAGCAGTATCGGGGTGAGGCCGAGGGCGCGTAGCTGGGCGACCGCCTCGGCGCTGGTCTCCTTGACGGCGTCGGCCACCAGGAGGACGCCGCGCGCCTTACCGTCCCAGGCCACGGCGACCGCCGTCTGCCCCTCCGACTCGGCCGCCGCCTTGGCGGCCGCCAGCTCCTCGGGCAGTTCGATGGCCCATGTGCCGAGCAGCTTCTCGCGGCCGACCAGGACCGCGTGACCGTCCACCGTGCCCTGGACGCCGAGGCCGGGCTCGGACCGGAAGTCCGCGGGCGTCGGGAGGTCGCCGAGCCGCTCGGCCGCGCCGTCCGCGATGGCGCGCGCGATCGGGTGCTCCGAGGCGTGCTCAAGGGCGCCCGCGAGCCGCAGCAGCTCCTCCTCGTCCACGCCGGGCGCCGTGACGGCCCCGCGCAGCCGCATCTGCCCGGCCGTCACCGTGCCGGTCTTGTCCAGGACGACGGTGTCCACCCGGCGGGTCGACTCCAGCACCTCGGGCCCCTTGATCAGGATGCCCAGCTGGGCGCCGCGGCCGGTGCCGACCATGAGCGCGGTCGGGGTGGCCAGGCCCAGGGCGCAGGGGCAGGCGATGATCAGGACGGCCACGGCCGCGGTGAAGGCGGCGGCCGTCTCGCCGGTGGTGAGCAGCCAGCCCAGCAGGGTGCCGAGGGCGATCAGCAGCACGATCGGCACGAAGATCCCCGAGACCCGGTCGGCGAGCCGCTGCACCTCGGCCTTGCCGTTCTGCGCGTCCTCGACCAGCTTGGCCATGCGGGAGAGCTGGGTGTCCGCGCCCACGCGGGTGGCCTCGACCACGATCCGGCCCGCCGTGTTGACGGTCGCGCCCGCCACCGCGTCGCCGGCCACCACGTCCACCGGCACCGATTCGCCGGTCAGCATCGAGACGTCCACGGCGGAGGAGCCCTCGACCACCGTGCCATCGGTGGCGATCTTCTCGCCGGGGCGCACCACGAAGCGGTCGCCGACCGCCAGCTCGCCGACGGGGATCCGCACCTCGCTTCCCCCGCGCAGTACGGCCACGTCCTTGGCGCCGAGCTCCAGCAGCGCGCGCAGCGCCGCACCCGCCCGCCGCTTGGACTTCGCCTCCAGGAAGCGGCCCAGCAGGATGAGGGTGGTCACCCCGGCGGCCGCCTCCAGATAAATCGAAGACGAGCCGTCGGCCCGGGAGACGGTGAGATCGAAGCCGTGGCGCATTCCCTGCATGCCCGCGTCGCCGAAGAACAGGGCCCACAGGGACCAGCCAAGGGCCGCGAGAGTGCCGATGGAGACCAGGGTGTCCATAGTGGCCGCGCCGTGCCGGACGCCCGTCCAGGCGGCCTTGTGGAAGGGCGCGCCGCCCCAGACGACGACCGGCGCGGCGAGGGTGAGCGAGAGCCACTGCCAGTTGTCGAACTGCAGCGACGGCACCATCGCCAGCACCACGACGGGCAGGGACAGGGCGAGGGAGACGAGCATGCGGTGGCGCAGCGGGTCCGGTCCGGCCTCGCCCCGCCGGTCGGCCTCCGGTGCGCCGGTGTCCCCGGGAGTGCGGGGCTCGGGCACGACGGGGCGCGGTTCCTCGGCGGTGTACCCGGTTTTGACGACAGTGGCGATCAGGTCGGCGACCTCGATCCCCGCGCCGTAGGACACCTTGGCCTTCTCGGTGGCGAAGTTCACCGTGGCGGTGACGCCGTCGAGGCGGTTGAGCTTCTTCTCGATGCGCGCGGCGCAGGACGCACAGGTCATACCGCCGATGGCGAGCTGGACCTGCGAGGGCCCGCCGGTCGTCGCCGTGGTGTCGGCGGCGGCCCCGGCGGGGGGTGCCGTGCTGGTCATGTCTGGTCTCCTGGGAGGAGGGCCGGGCCGTACGGCGACTGTATGAGCAGGGCGGTACGGTCCCGGCGGAGGTTGGGTGGGGGCTCGCTCAGGCCGCCCGGCCGGTGAGCTCGTAGCCCGCCTCGTCCACGGCGGCGCGGACGGTCTCGTCGTCCAGCGGAGCGGCCGAGATCACGGTGACCTGCCCGGTGGACGCCACGGCCTTGACGGAGGTGACGCCGTCGAGGGTGCCGATCTCCTCGGCGACGGCGCCTTCGCAGTGGCCGCAGGTCATACCGGTCACCTGGTAGACGGTGGTGACAGCCTCGGAGCTCATGGGGTTTCTCCTGTGTGGGATGAGCGTGACGGTCGGTGCGCAGGAGGCACCGGAATGCCTCAGCGTCTCCTGACGATCCCCAGTTTATACCCCTAGGGGGTATCGATGGAAGCCGGTGGTGCGCCGGTCCGTGACAGGTGTGCCGCGCCCGCGCGCACTTCTCCCCGGTCCGGGGCATACGAGGGGCCGGGGAAAGAGGGCGTGGTGTGGGGTCAGGGGCGGGCGCGGACTCCCTCGGTGCCGAGCACCGGGGCGAGATAGCCGTACAGAGCGGCCTTCAGCTCCGCGACGTACGCCTCCCGTTCAGCGCCCTCATGGCCGAGGATCAGCGCCAGTCCGACCTTGAACAGGGCGAACGCCATGGTGGTGGTGTGGGTGCGGCGCTCGGGGGAGAGGCCGGGGTTGCGGACGCCGATCAGCTCGCTGATGCGGTCCTGGATCGAGTCGTGCAGTTCGGCGTGTTCTTCGAGGAGCCGGCCCGGTGCGTCGGAGGACTGGATCAGGGCCAGGAAGACCGGATTCGCGCAATTGAACTCGATCATCGGGTCGAGGACCGTGTCGAGCAGCTCGCCGAGGGGCAGTCCGACGTTCTCGGGTGCGAAGACGATCCCGTGGGTCTCCATCATCCGGCGGTTGAGGCGCTCGCCGAGCTCGACGGCGATGGCCTCCTTGTTCGGGAAGAACTGGTACAGCGTGCCGGGGGAGACCCCGGCCTCGCGGGCGATGGCGTTGGTGCTCGCCGAGGTGTAGCCGGTACGGCAGAAGACATGGGCGGCGGCGTCGAGCAGCTGCTGGATCCGGCGCTCACCGCGCGCCTGTCTGCGGCGCGGCTTCGGTGTTTCGTCGCGCAGGTCCGCCTTGCTCTCGCTCACCTGTTTTCCCCGGCTCTCCGTGTTCGATTGACAAACACGAGCGCTCACTCGCATTCTTGAGAAACGCGAGCGGTCGCTCGTGTTTACCACCCATGGTAATCAGCGACCCATGCTGCCTACGGACGTGTGGGTGGCGGCATGGGGCACAGGTGAAGGGGACACCGCGCCATGACCGATGTCAACCGCCCACCCGGGGACCGGATCGGAGGGTGGACGCGCCTGGTCACCGCGCGGCCGCGGCTGTCCCTTCTGATCGCTCTGCTCTTCACGGCGCTGGCCGTCGTGGCCGGGAGCGGGGTCGCCGACCGGCTGGGAAGCGGCGGCTGGGAGGACCCGGCGGCCGAGTCCTCGTATGCCACCAAGGCACTGGAGAAGCGCTTCCCCGCCTCCCAGCCCAATCTGATCCTGCTTGTCGACAGCGGTGGCAGGACCGTGGACGACCCGGCCGTCGCCGCCGAGGCCCGGGCCCTCGCCAAGAAGCTCTCGGATGAGCAGGCGGTCACCGGCGTTACCTCGTACTGGGCCACCGGCGCGCCCTCGCTGCGGGCCCGTGACCGGGGCGAGGCGATCATCGCCGCGCGGATCGTGGGCGACGAGTCCGCCGCCGGCAAGACGCTGGAGCGCATAGCGCCCCATTACCGGGGCGCCCATGGCCCGGTCGAGGTATCGGTCGGCGGGATGGTCGCGGTCCGCCATGAGCTGCAGTCCACCATCCAGGAGGATCTGCTGCGGGCCGAGATGATCGCCCTGCCCATCACCCTGGTGCTGCTCGTCATGGTCTTCGGCAGCGCCGTGGCCGCCCTGCTTCCGCTCGGCGTCGGCATCATCGCCATCCTCGGCACCGACGCGGTGCTGCGCGGGCTCACCGAGTTCACCGATGTCTCGGTCTTCGCGCAGAACCTGACCACCGCGCTCGGCCTCGGACTCGCCATCGACTATGCCCTGTTCATCGTGCGCCGCTTCCGGGAGGAGCTGGCCCAGGGCGCGGAGAAGCTGCCCGCCGTCGCGACCACGCTGCGCACCGCCGGGCGCACCGTGCTCTTCTCGGCGCTGACCGTCGCCGCCTCGCTCGCCGCCATGCTCGTCTTCCCGCAGTACTTCCTGCGCTCCTTCGCCTATGCGGGGATCGCGGTGGTGCTGATCGCCGCCACCGCCGCCCTGGTGGTCCTGCCCGCGGCGCTCATCCTGCTGGGGGACCGGGTCAACGCCCTGGACCTCACCCGGCTGCTGCGCCGCGGCCGCCCGGCCCGCAAGGGTGAGCCCGGGGCGGGCTGGGCGCGGCTCGCCCGGCTGGTGATGCGGCGCGCCCCGCTGTTCGCGCTGGCCACCGTCGCGGGTCTGGTCGCGCTGGGACTGCCGTTCCTGAGGGTGGAGTTCGGCACCGCGGACGACCGCCAGCTCCCGTCGAGCGCCGAGTCCCATGTGGTGCAGCAGCACATCCGGGAGGGGTTCCCCGGCGGTCCCGGGGGCGCGGTGGAGGTCCTCGCCGAGGGCGACACCGGCACCAAGGCCCTCGCCGACTACAGCGCCAAGGTCTCCGCCCTCCCCCAGGTGCTGCGGGTGGACGGCCCGGCGGGCCGGTTCGCGGACGGGCGGCGGGTGGCCGAGCCGGGGCCGGCGGAGGCCGCTCGTCTCGCCGGTGGCTCGGCCGACATCACCGTGTTGCCCAAGGGCGAGGCCGTGGACGCCGCCAGCCAGGACCTGGTGCGCACGATCCGCGCCCAGGAGGCGCCATTCACCACCTCGGTCACCGGCACCGCCGCCGTCCTGGTGGACACCAAGGACTCCATAGGCGACCGGCTGCCCTGGGCCGCCGGCATCATCGTCGCCGTCACCCTGCTGCTGGTCTTCCTGCTCACCGGCAGTGTGCTGATACCGCTTCAGGCGGTGCTGCTCAACGCACTCAGTCTGACCGCGATGTTCGGCGCGGTGGTGTGGGTCTTCCAGGACGGGCATCTATCCGGTCCGCTCTCCTTCACCACCTCCGGCGATATCGAGACCACCCTGCCCGTCCTGATGTTCTGCGTCGCCTTCGGTCTCTCCATGGACTACGGGGTCTTTCTGCTCTCCCGGATCAAGGAGGAGTACGACCGCACCGGGGACCATCAGGCGGCGGTCGAGTTCGGACTGCGGCGCACCGGCGGCCTGATCACGGCGGCGGCACTGATCCTCGCCGTGGTGATGGTGGGCATCGGCACCTCGCGGGTCACCAACACCAAGATGCTGGGGCTGGGCATCGCCCTGGCCGTGCTGATGGACGCGATGGTGGTGCGCGGTCTGCTGGTGCCGGCGGTGATGAAGCTGACCGGCCGGGCCACCTGGTGGGCCCCTGGCCCGCTGCGCCGGCTGCACACCCGGTTCGGGCTGAGCGAGGGGGAGTCCGCCCCCGCCGGAAGCCGCACGGACGCCGGGACCGGCACAGATGCCGCCAGTGGCAGCGAGGCGGACGGCCAGTGTGAGGAGGACGGGCTGTCCGGGGACGGGGAGAGGGCGCGGGACCGGGTGAGCACGGGCCGCCGCTAACGGATCACGGGGATACGGCACCACGGCGCCGCTAATCCTTGGCGTCCCGCCGGGCGCGGCGGTTGCCGGGTCTGCGGGCCACCCAGGAGCGGATCGTATCCGCGTACCAGTACGGCTTGCCGCCCTCCACCAGATCGGGGGGCGGCAGCAGGCCGTGCTTGCGGTAGGACCGCACGGTGTCGGTCTGCACACCGATATGCGCGGCGATCTCCTTGTAGGACCACAGCCTCCGGTCGGTCATCTCTTATGCCCTTCCGCAGGTCGTCGCGGCCACGGCCAGTGGGGCCGTCGGGGGAGCCGCGGCGCGCCTGCTCACGCTCCATCAGCCTGTGCCCGGGTCAACGACGCTGAGTGACGGGCGGCCAGGGGCTGTTGAGCACCTGTGACGTAGACGTGTGGAGATGTGACGGCTGTGACGCAGGAGTGACGCACCGGACGATCGCTCCTCTGCCATGGCGACAGCGGACCGGCCGCGTGGAAACGGCCGGTCCGCTGGGCGTCAGCTGTGGGTCGTCAGCTGTGGGGCGTCAGCTGTAGAAGGCGGGGCGTTCGATCATCTCGACGATCGTGCGCTCGCCCGTGGCCTGGGCCCGGACCCCCGCCTCGCTGACGGCGGTCGCGGCATAGCCGTCCCAGGCGCTGGGGCCCTCGACCTCCCCGCGCCGGGTGGCATTGACCCACGCCTGCACCTCCCGGTCGTACGCCTCCTCGAAGCGGGCGACGAAGTCGGGGGCGATCTCCCCGCCCCAGGTGCCGGGCCGGTTGACCAGCATGCCGTGGGCGTCGCCGACGCGGGCGGTGCCCCGTTCGCAGACCGCCTCCGCCTGGACCTGGTAGCCGAAGCCGCAGGTGGCGAAGATCTCCACATTGACGATCGCACCACCGGTGGTCTCGAAGACCACCAGCTGGGGGTCGCTGAGCGGCTCCGGGGACAGCGAGCTGGGGGTCGGCTTGAGCACGGTGACCGCGGCGATCTCCTGCTCCAGCAGCCAGCGCGACTGGTCCATCTCATGCACCACCGAGTCGGTGATCATCATCTCGTTGGTGAAGTACGAGTGCACCGAGGCGTTGCGGTGGCGGCAGTGCAGCAGCAGCGGGCGGCCCAGCTCACCACCGGCCAGCAGCGCCTTGAGCTTCATGAACTCGGTGTCGTAGCGGCGCATGAAGCCCACCTGGACCCGGCGGTGGCCCAGCTTCTGCTCGGCCTCCAGCACCCGCAGCGCGGACGCGGAGTCCGGGGTGAGCGGCTTTTCGCACAGCACCGGCAGATCGCGCTCGAACGCGCTGAGCAGCGCGGCCTCGTGCGCGGGTCCCGGCGAGGCGATCAGCACCGCGTCCACGCCGGGGGCGGCCATCGCGGCGGCCGGGTCGGTGAACGCCTGACAGCCGTCGGCGGTGTCGGCGACCGCCTTGGCCCGCGCCTCGTCGATGTCGACCACGGCGGCCACCCGGGCGCCGCTGATCACCTCGTTGATGCGGCGGACATGGTCGGCGCCCATCTTGCCGGTCCCGATGACGGCGACCCCGAGCGTTCCCTGCTGCGTCATTGGCTGATCTCTCTTCTCTCTCTGCTCTCTGGACGGTTCGACGGCCCGTGGGGGTGAAGGCGGCCCGTGGGGGCGAAAGGGAGGTCAGGCGCCGCAGGAGCGCAGGAAGCGCCGGGTGCGCTCGGCGATGGGGAAGGGCTGGTCGGGCGGGCAGGGGTACATGTCCTGCTCGACGATGGCGAACAGGTCCACATCCAGGTTCTGGGCCGCGGTCAGGACCGGTCCCAGCTCCGGAACGCCGTTCGGCGGCTCGCACATGACGCCGCGCTGGACGGCGGGGCCGAACGGCACCTCGTTCTTGACCACATCGGCGAGGATCTCCGGGTCGACCTGCTTGAGGTGGAGATAGCCGATGCGCTCGCCGTAGGTCTCGATCAGCTTGACGCTGTCGCCGCCGCAGTAGGCGTAGTGGCCGGTGTCCAGGCAGAGGCTGACCAGGTCGGAGTCGGTGGCGTCCAGGAAGCGGGCCACGTTCTCCTCGGTGTCGATATGGGTGTCGGCATGGGGGTGGACGACGATGTCGAGCCCGAAGCGTTCCCGCACCTCACGGCCGAGCCGCTCCATCCCGGTGGACAGATGGCGCCACTGCTCGGCGGTGAGCGTCGGGGGCTCGATCAGCTCGGCGGTCTTGTCGTCCCGCCAGAAGGACGGGATGACCACCAGGTGCTTGGCGTTCATCGCCCGGGTCAGCTCGGCCACCTGGGAGACATGCTCCCAGGTGGCGTCCCAGACCTCGGGGCCCCGGTGCAGCGAGGTGAAGATGGTGCCCGCCGATACGGTGAGGCCGCGCCGGCCGGTCTCCTCGGTGAGCCGGGCCGGGTCGGTCGGCAGATAGCCGTACGGACCCAGCTCGATCCACTGGTAGCCGGCCTGCGTGACCTCGTCGAGGAAGCGCTGCCAGGGGACCTGCTGGTCGTCGTCGGGGAACCAGACCCCCCAGGAGTCGGGGGCCGAGCCGACCCGGATGCGGTCCAGGGCGGGTGCGGGGGAGGCGTCGGCAGTCATGGCAGAGGGTCTCCTCGGTGTGCTGGGGTGCCCGCGTCGTACTGTTTTGGGCAGCTTCACCGGCCGGGCGGGCGGCCGTCAAGAGTTCGTCAGGACATTCGGACGTCTTGTCAGGAGAAAGGCATCCGGAGGATGGCGTCCTGTCAGGGGGGAAGAGGTCCGGTCAGGCGGAAGGGGCGGTCACCTCCTCGGGCAGCTCATCCACATCGACGCCGCGGACCTGGGCCAGCTCATGTTTGAGCGCGGCCAGTTCGGCGCCGCCGGCCATATGGTTGGTGAGCTCTTCGAGGCTGACGTCCTCGCGCGCCGCGTTCAGCTCCAGGGCGCCGAGCCTCAGCACCGCGAAGTGATCGCCGACCATATAGGCGTGGTGCGGGTTGTGGGTGATGAAGATGACGCCGAGCCCGCGCTCGCGCGCCCCCGCGATGTACTTGAGCACGACACCCGACTGCTTGACGCCGAGCGCCGCGGTGGGCTCGTCCAGGATCAGCACCCGGGCGCCGAAGTGGACCGCCCGGGCGATGGCCACGGACTGCCGCTGGCCGCCGGAGAGGGTGCCGATGGGCTGTTCCAGGTTGTCGAGGTGGATGCCCATGGCGGACAGCTCCTCGTCGGTGATCTTCTTCATCCGCTCGATGTCCAGCCGGCGCACCGGCCAGGGACCGCGGGTCAGCTCGGAGCCGAGGAAGAAGTTCCGCCACACCGGCAGCAGGGGCACGGTGGCCAGGTCCTGGTAGACGGTGGCGATGCCCAGGTTCAGGGCGTCACGCGGGTTGTTCAGCCGCACCGGCTCGCCATCGACGAGGTATTCGCCCTCGTCGTGCTGGTGCAGCCCCGAGATGATTTTGATCAGGGTGGACTTTCCCGCTCCGTTGTCGCCGAGCACGCAGGTCACCCGGCCCGGCCGGACGGCCAGGTCGATGCCCTCCAGGGCGCGTACGTTTCCGTAGAGCTTGCCCACGCCCCGCAGCCGGACCACCGGCTCATCGGCCGGTGCGGCGCCGGCGGGGCTGTTCTTGGGGTCCTTCGTTGCCATGACGGTCACCTCCTGGCGGCCTGACGGCGCACCCACAGATTGACGAGGGTCGCGAGCAGCAGCATCACGCCGACGAAGAACTTGAACCAGTCGGGGTTCCAGTTGGCGTAGACGATGCCCTGGTTGACCATGCCGAAGATGAAGGCGCCGAGGACCGCGCCGATCGCCGAGCCATAGCCGCCGGTGAGCAGGCAGCCGCCGATCACGGCCGCGATGATGTAGTAGAACTCGTTGCCGACGCCCTCGCCGGCCTGCACGGTGTTGTACTCGAAGAGCAGATGCATGCCGACGAACCAGGCCGCGAAGCCCACCGTCATAAAGAGGGCGATCTTGGTGAGGTTCACCGGTACGCCCACGGCCCGTGCGCTCTCCTTCGAACCGCCGGCCGCGAAGATCCAGTTGCCGAACTTGGTGCGCAGCAGCACCCAGGTGGCGATGGCGGCGAAGATCAGCCACCACAGTACGGTGATCTTCACATCGACGCCGAAGACGCCGATCTCGGAGGCGAAGAGCGACTTGGCCTGGTCGAAGCCGTCCATGTCGGTGATGGAGTCGGTGGCGACATTGTCGGTCAGCAGCTTGGTGATGGCCAGGTTGGCACCCTGCAGCATCAGGAAGCTGGCGAGGGTGACCAGGAAGCTGGGCAGCCCGGTCTTGATCAGCAGCAGTCCGTTGATCAGCCCCACGGCGAGCGAGACCAGCAGGGCGACGATCACGCCCACCCAGACATTGGCGGTGAGCTGGAAGCTGAGCATGCTCGCGGTCAGCGCCGAGGAGGTGACCGCGACCCCGGCCGACAGGTCGAACTCACCGCCGATCATCAGCAGGGAGACGGCGAGCGCCATGATCCCCATGGTGGACGCCTGGTAGAGGACGGTGGCGAAGGAGTCGGCCTGGCGGAAGGTGGGGGCGGCGACGAAGAAGAAGAGATAGACGCCGATGGCCGCGACCAGTGCCCCGATCTCGGGCCGGGCCAGCGCCCGCCGGGCCAGCGAGCGCTCGGCGGTACGGCTCTTCGGCGGGGCCGCGGGGGAGGCGGGCGGTGTGGCGGCCGCCGGGGTGGCGGTATGGGTCATGGCCGGGTCACCGCGTTCCGTTCTTGGCGAACGTGGCGATGGTGTCCACGTTCTCCTTGGTGACGAACGCGGGCCCGGTCAGCACGGGCTTCTCCCCGCCGCCGCTGAAGTTGCCGTTGTTCTTGAAGAGCCACAGGGAGTCGATGGACAGATAGCCCTGGAGATAGGGCTGCTGGTCGACGGCGAACTGGACATCGCCGCTCTGGACAGCGGAGACCAGGTCCTTGTTGAGGTCGAAGGTGGCGACCTTGGCCTTGCCGCCCGCGTCCTTGGCGGACTGGACGGCGGTCAGGGCGAACGGGGCGCCCAGGGTGACGACGTAGTCGATGCTCGAATCCTGCTTGAGCTTCGCGGCGATGGTCGACTTGACGGACGGCATGTCGGTGCCGTTGACGTAGAGGGTGTCCGTCTTGCCCTTGAAGGTCTTCTTCACGCCCGCGCAGCGGGCCTCGAGGGCGACATGGCCCTGTTCCTGGATCACGCAGATGTTGTGCTTGGCGCCGATCTCGTTGAGATGTTTGCCGAATGCCTGGCCCGCGATGTTCTCGTCCTGGCCGAAGTACTCCAGCAGACCCATGCTCTTCCACTGCTCGAGTCCGGCGTTGAAGGCGACGACCGGGATCCCGGCCTTCTTCGCCTTGGCTATCGCGCCCTTCATGGCGTCGGGCTTGGCAAGGGTGACGGCGATGCCGTCGACCTTCTGGTTGATCGCGTTCTGGATCAGGTTGGCCTGGTCGGCTCCGCTGGGGTTGCTGGAGTAGACGAGGTCGACATTGTCCTTGGCCGCCGCGGACTTGGCGCCCTTGCGCACGGTGTCCCAGAAGGTGTCGCCGGGGGCCGCGTGAGTGATCATCGCGATCCTCAGCCGGGGGGTGTCGGCCTTGCCGGCCGCGATGCCGGAGTCGGCTTCCTGGGCCTTCTTGCCGCCCTGGCTGCTGCAGCCCGCGGCCAGGAGGGCGGCGGCGGTGGCGAGTGCGGCGAGGCCCGCTCTGCGGTGTCGATTGAGTCTGAGGTCCATCCGTTCCAGCACCTCTCAAGGCAGGTCCGTCGAGTTGGCACGGCCGTGCAGAACGGGAGCCAACTCCCCGCGGCTGTCCTCTGTCAAGGCTTTGTCATGACAACATTTCATCTGGACGTAACGACGCGATAACGTGCCCCGTGGCCCGAATGATGACGTCAGTATGTAAGGACAAAGCCTTGACAGTGGCTGGGGGACACGTCTAGACCTGAAGGGCCGGGGACCTCCCGGAGTTCTGTGCACCAGACCCTGAGCTGCGTCTTTCCCGAAGGGGCAGGCATGAGTGAGCCGTACGACCTGATCACGATGGGCCGCATCGGAGTGGACCTGTATCCGCTGCAGACCGGTGTGCCACTGCCGCAGGTCGAATCGTTCGGAAAGTTTCTCGGCGGCTCGGCGACCAATGTCGCGGTCTCCGCGGCCCGCTTCGGCCGCCGCTCCGCGGTGATCAGCCGCACCGGGGCGGATCCGTTCGGCGACTACATCCACCAGGAGCTGCGGGCCTTCGGGGTGGACGACCGCTTCGTCACCCCCGTCGAGCAGTACCCCACCCCGGTCACCTTCTGCGAGATCTTCCCGCCCGACGACTTCCCGCTGTACTTCTACCGCCGCCCCAAGGCACCCGATCTGGAGATCCACTCCGATGAGCTGGACCTCGACGCCATCCGCGCCACCCGGATCTTCTGGATGACCGGCACTGGGCTCAGCGAGGAGCCCAGCCGCACCAGCACCCTCGCCGCGCTCGCCGCCCGCGCCAAGAGCGGCACCACCGTCTTCGACCTCGACTGGCGGCCGATGTTCTGGGCCGACCCGGAGACCGCCCGGCCCTTCTACGCCGAGGCGCTGCGCCATGCGACCGTCGCCGTCGGCAACGTGGACGAATGCGAGATCGCCACCGGTGCGCGCGAGCCCAAAGCCTGCGCGCAGGCTCTGCTGGACGCGGGCGTGGAGCTCGCCATCGTCAAACAGGGCCCGCGCGGGGTGCTCGCCGTGCACCGCGACGGAACCACCGCGGAGGTCCCGCCCGTCCCGGTCGAGGTGGTCAACGGACTCGGCGCGGGCGACGCGTTCGGCGGCGCCCTGTGCCACGGGCTGCTCTCGGGCCGGCCCCTGGAGCGTGTCATGCGGTACGCCAACGCGGCGGGCGCCATCGTCGCGTCCCGCCTCGCCTGCTCCTCCGCGATGCCCACGGAAGCGGAGGTCGAGGCCCTGCTGGGTGGGGGCTGACCCAGGGCCCAGCGGCAAGGCCGATGGGTGCCCATCGTTACGGGGGTGTCCCCGTCAACCGGCTGGGGGTACCTCCCAGCGGTAGCCGGGGGCGAGCCGAAGGGGCGCGTCGCTGTCGTAAGGGAGAGCGCGCGCAGGGAGCGAGGAACGGTCGACCGAGCACGGTCGACCGTCGACAGGGGGCACCTCCCAGCGGTAGCTGGGGGAGGCTGGAGCGCCCCGGAGGCGAACCGAGCCTCGAAAAGGAGGAGCAACACCTTGAGTATCAGCGTCTCGGACCTTGTGACGGTGCGGAGCCGCCACCCGGAGGCCATCGCCGAGGCGGCCGACCGCCGGGTCCGCCGCCCCCTCATCGGTGACAGCGGCCGTCTGATGATCGTGGCCGCCGATCACCCGGCGCGCGGCGCCCTCGCCGTCGGTGGCCACAAGCTGGCCATGGCCAACCGGGTCGATCTGCTGGAGCGGCTGTGCGTGGCGCTGTCCCGTCCCGGGGTCGACGGGGTGCTCGCCACCGCCGACATCCTCGAGGACCTGCTGCTGCTCGGCGCCCTCGAGGGCAAGGTCGTCATGGGCTCGATGAACCGTGGCGGTCTCGCCGGGGCCTCGTTCGAGCTCGACGACCGGTTCACCGGGCACCGCCCCCAGGACCTGACCCGGCTGCGCTTCGACGCCGGCAAGCTGCTGCTGCGCATCGACTACGACGACGCCGGTTCGCTGACCACCATGGTCAGCACGGCGCGCGCCATCGACGAGATGGCCGAGCGGCGGCTGCCCGTCTTCGTCGAGCCGTTCATCTCCCGGCGCACGGGCGGAAAGGTCGTCAACGATCTGAGCGCCGAGGCCGTCACCAAGTCCATAGCCATCGCCTCCGGCCTCGCCGGAACCTCCGCCTACACCTGGCTGAAGGTGCCGGTCACCGACGACGCCGACGAGATGGCGACGGTGATGGAGACGAGCACCCTGCCGGCGGTGTTGCTCGGCGGCGACGTGGGCAAGTCTCCGCAGGACCAGGAGGAGGCGTACGAGAAGTGGCGCAAGGCGCTGGGTCTGCCGACCGTGCAGGGGCTGGTCGTCGGGCGCTCGCTGCTCTATCCGGCGGAGGGCAGCGTCGAGACCGCCGTGGACACGGCCGTCGGCCTGTTGTGACGCTGCGAAACGTGAGCTACGAGACGTGAGCTACGAGACGTGACGCTGCGAAACGTGAGCTATGAGACGTGACGCTACGAGACGTGACGCTACGGAAGGCAGAGACTTCACGCCATGACCACCACTGATCCGTTCCCCGGCTTCCATGTGCAGGCCGGCAAGGCGGCCGACGGCCCCTACGTCGTGGACATCACCCCCGAGCGGGCCGGCTGGGGCTACTCCAGCCTGCGGGTCCTCGAACTGCCGCCCGGCGGTTCGCACTCCCTGGCCACCGGTGACAGCGAGTGGATCGTGCTGCCGCTGAGCGGCGGCTGCACCGTGATCGCCGAGGGCGAGGCCTTCGAACTGCACGGCCGGGAGAGCGTGTTCAGCGGGGTGAGCGACTTCGTCTACCTGCCGCGCGACTCCCACGCCCAGATCGCCAGCGGGGCGGGCGGCCGCTTCGCGCTCACCGGCGCCCGCTGCGAGCGGCGGCTGCCCGCGCGCTACGGACCGGCCTCCGCCGTCCCCGTCGAGCTGCGCGGCAGCGGTAACTGCTCGCGCCAGGTGAACAACTTCGCTGCGGCCGCCCCCGCCGGAGGCGGAAAGTCAGGTGGCAGTTTCGAATGCGACAAGCTCATCGCCGTCGAGGTGCTCACCCCGGGCGGCAACTGGTCCTCGTACCCGCCGCACAAGCACGACCAGTGCCGCCCCGGTGAGGAGAGCGAGCTGGAGGAGATCTACTACTTCGAGATCGCCGAGGCCCACGGCAACGAGGGCATCGGCTATCAGCGGGTCTCCCCGTCGGGCCACGGCCGCGGCACCGACGTCCTCGCCGAGGTCCGCTCCGGGGACACCGTTCTGATCCCCGACGGCTGGCACGGCCCCTCCATCGCCGCCCCCGGCCATGACATGTACTACCTCAACGTCATGGCGGGCCCCGAGGAGGAGCGGGCCTGGCTCATCTGCGACCACCCGGACCACGCCTGGATCCGCTCCACCTGGCCGGACCAGCCCGTCGACCCCCGTCTGCCCTTGTATCAAGCCCCCGATCAAGCACCCGATTCCGCACCCGCTGGAGACCCACGATGACCGCTTCGGCAGTGCGCCGCCTGACCGTCGCCCAGGCGCTGGTGGAGTTCCTGGCCCACCAGTACACCGAGCGCGACGGGCGGCGGCAGCGCCTGATCAACGCCACCTGGGGCATCTTCGGCCACGGCAATGTGGCCGGGCTAGGCCAGGCGCTGCTGGAGTCCGGGCCGGACACCATGCCGTATCTCCAGGGCCGTAACGAGCAGGCGATGGTGCACGCCGCGGTCGGCTACGCCCGCCAGAACAACCGGCTCGCCGCCCAGGCCGTCACCACCTCCATCGGCCCCGGCGCCACCAACCTCGTCACCGGCGCGGCGCTCGCCACCGTCAACCGGCTGCCGGTGCTGCTGCTGCCCGGCGACATCTTCGCCACCCGGCCCGCCGATCCGGTGCTGCAGCAGCTCGAAGTCCCGTACGCGGGCGACATCTCGGTGAACGACGCGCTGCGCCCGGTCTCCCGCTACTTCGACCGGGTGATGCGCCCCGAGGCGCTGATCCCGGCCGCGCTGCAGGCCATGCGGGTACTGGCCGACCCGGCCGAGACCGGCGCCGTCACCCTGGCCCTGCCGCAGGACGTCCAGGCCGAGGCGTTCGACTGGCCCGAGGAGTTCTTCGCCGACCGGGTCTGGCATGTCCGCCGCCCCGCCCCCGAGGCGGCCGAGGTGGCCGCCGCCGCGCGGACGATCCGGGCCGCCCGCCGGCCGCTGATCGTCGCGGGCGGCGGGATCCACCACAGCGAGGCCGAGGACGCCCTGCGCGCGCTCGTCGACGCGACCGGCATCCCGGTGGCCTCCACCCAGGCCGGCAAGGGCTCGCTGCGCTACGACCACCCCGCCGACATCGGCGGGATCGGCCACACCGGCACCGCCGTCGCGGACGACCTCGCCCGCACCGCCGACCTGGTCATCGGCGTGGGCACCCGCTACAGCGACTTCACCACCGCCTCCGCGACCCTGTTCGCGGACCCGGCCGTGCGCTTCCTCAACCTCAACATCACGCCGTTCGACGCCCACAAGCTGGGCGCCACCACCGTGGTCGCCGACGCACGCGCCGCGCTCGAAGCGCTCACCGCCGAGCTGGCAGGGCACCGGGTCGAGGAGACGTACGAGGCCGAGTACCGCACCGGCAAGGCCGCGTGGGAGCGCCGGGTGGACGCCGCGTACGCCGCCGGGGACGAGGGCGCCCGCCCGTCCCAGACCCAGGTGCTGGGCGCGCTGGACGCGGTCGTCGGCGACGAGGATGTGGTGATCAACGCGGCGGGTTCGCTGCCGGGCGACCTCCACAAGCTGTGGCGCGCCCGCTCCCCGCGCCAGTACCACCTCGAATACGGCTACTCCTGCATGGGCTACGAGATCCCCGGTGCCATCGGCGTACGGCTCGCGGCGCCCGCCACCCCGGTGTGGGCGCTGGTCGGCGACGGTACGTATCTGATGATGCCCACCGAGATCGTCACCGCGGTCCAGGAGGGCATCAACATCAACGTCGTGCTGTTCCAGAACCACGGCTACGCCTCGATCGGCGGTCTTTCGGAGACCACCGGCGCCGAGCGCTTCGGCACCGCCTACCGCTACCGGGCGCCCGACGGGCAGTACACCGGCGATCCGCTCCCGGTCGATCTGGCCGCCAACGCCGCCTCGCTGGGCATGGACGTGCTGCGCGCCGAGAGCGTGGGCGAGCTGCGCGAGGCGCTGGCCGCGGCGCGCGCCTCGGACCGGCCCACATGTGTCTATGTGGAGACCGAAACGGCCGACACAGTGTCCGGCGCACCCGAGGCACAGGCGTGGTGGGATGTGCCTGTCGCCCAGACCGCGACCCGTCCGGCCGCCGTGAAGGCCCGCGAGGACTACGACCGGCAGGCCGCCGCACGCCGCCGCCACCTCTGACGTTTCTGACGTTGTTCGAGAGAAAGGCTCCGCACCCATGAAGACCGTCAACCACTGGATCGGCGGAAAGACCGTCGAGGGCGCGACCGGCGCGTACGGCCCGGTCTACAACCCCGCCACCGGCGCTCAGGACACCCAGGTCGCCCTGGCCTCCGTGGAAGAGGTCGACGCGGCCGTGGCCGCGGCCAAGGAGGCGTTCCGCTCCTGGGGCACGGTGTCCCTGTCCAAGCGCACCGCGATCCTCTACAAGTACCGCGAGCTGCTGGACGCAAACCGCGACGAGATCGCCGAGCTGATCACCGCCGAGCACGGCAAGGTCCACTCGGACGCGCTCGGCGAGGTGGCCCGTGGTCTGGAGATCGTGGAGCTGGCCTGCGGGATCGCCGAGAAGCTGAAGGGCGAGCTGTCCACCCAGGTCTCCACCGGGGTCGATGTGTCCTCGATCCGCCAGCCGCTCGGGGTGGTCGCGGGCATCACGCCGTTCAACTTCCCGGCGATGGTGCCGATGTGGATGTTCCCGGTGGCCATCGCCTGCGGTAACACCTTCGTCCTCAAGCCCAGCGAGAAGGACCCCTCGGCCTCCCGCCGGCTGGCCGAGCTGGCCACCGAGGCGGGGCTGCCGGACGGGGTGCTCAATGTCGTCCACGGCGACAAGGTGGCCGTCGACCGGCTGCTGGAGCACCCGGACATCGCGGCCGTCAGCTTCGTCGGCTCCACGCCGATCGCCAAGTACATCCAGTCCAAGGCCATCGAGCACGGCAAGCGGGTGCAGGCGCTCGGCGGCGCCAAGAACCACATGCTGGTGCTGCCCGACGCGGATCTGGACTTCGCCGCGGACAACGCCATCAACGCGGCCTACGGCTCGGCCGGTGAGCGCTGCATGGCGGTCTCCGTCGTCGTCGCGGTCGGCGACATCGGCGACGATCTGGTGAAGAAGATCGCCGACCGGGCCGCCAAGCTGCGCATCGGCCCCGGGAACGACCCGGCCTCCGAGATGGGTCCGCTGATCACCAAGGAGCACCGCGACAAGGTCGCCGGTTATGTGCACGGGGCCGCGGCCCAGGGCGCCGAGGTGGTCGTGGACGGCACGGGGTACACCGTCGAGGGACACCCTGAATGTGCTGACGGCTTCTTCATCGGCGTCTCGCTGCTGGACAAGGTCCCGCCGACGGCCGACGCCTACCGTGACGAGATCTTCGGCCCGGTGCTGTGTGTGGTGCGCGCCGAGACCTACGACGAGGCCATCGAGCTGATCAACAGCTCCAACTGGGGCAATGGCACGGCCATCTTCACCCGCGACGGCGGTGCCGCCCGTCGCTTCCAGCTGGAGGTGGAGGCGGGCATGGTCGGCGTCAATGTGCCGATTCCGGTGCCGGTGGGCTACCACTCCTTCGGCGGCTGGAAGGACTCGCTCTTCGGCGACCACCACATCTACGGCAACGACGGGGTGCACTTCTACACCCGCGGCAAGGTCGTCACCACCCGCTGGCCGGAGCCGTCGGAGGAGGTCGGCATCAACCTCGGGTTCCCGAAGAACCACTGAGGCGTATGTGACGAACCACTGAGGTCCATACGGAGAACCGCTGAGGCGTATGTGACGCGTGATTCGCACGTTTGAGTGGTTTCCCCCGCCCCCTGCCGGACCCGGTCCGGCAGGGGGTTTCGCCGTCGTGGGGGCCGGGGATCCCAGGCCCACGGAGAAAACGGGGGACATCGGGGGTGGCCACGTGCCTGGGTTCATGGAGGGAGAAGGGGCCGAGGAGTTCATCGAGGCGCTCAAGGGCGCCGTGGTGCCTCGGGACCGCAAGGCCAAGGGGCGGGATCTGCTGCCGCCCGTGCTGCTGCTCGCCGACGGCGAGCGGGCGGCGGCCCACACCCATCAGGCGATGCGGGGGCTGCGCCGGATGCTCTATCCCGACGGCGCCAAGCGGGTGCCGTACGCGGCGCTCGGCCCCGATGAGATCCGCGACGCCGCCGGGCGGCGGCCGCTGACGCTCGACCTCGGCCGCGAGCTGTGCGTCGATGTGCCCCGCCGCACCGGCCGCCTGCGGCTCACCGACTTCTTCCTGACGCGGGACATCGTCGAGCAGGCGCTGGACCCGCGGGCCCCCGAGCCGGATGGCCGCGCGCTGCGCGACCACTGCTATGCCCAGCGGATCGCACGAGGGCCGCTGCTGCGGGCGTTATGGACACTCGGCGGCGAAAGCGCCGAGGGCGGCACGGCGGGCCCGGGCTGGATCGCGGAGCTGCGCCGGCTGCTGATGCGCCCCCTCTTCCAGCTGCTGCCGCGCTGGTGGTGGGGGCGGCGCCGCACCCGCCTGCTGCTGCGCTCCACCCGGCGCGGCTGGTACGCCGACTGGCGGCGCATCAGCCATGGCCGCACCGCCGAGGACTTCTTCGAGAACGCCGCGCGGCTGCTGCGCGCCGAGCGCGGACGCGACCCGGAGGCGGCGGTCGGCCGGTGGGAGGAGCTGCTGCTGCACGCGCTGCTGGCGGATCTGCGGCGCGCGGCCCGGCCGGGCCGGATCTCGCCCTGGCGGCGCCGGCGGCGCACCCGGTGTGTCTTTCTGCTGGAGCTGCCCGAGGACGCCGCCGGCGCGGCGGCCGGGGACCGCTTCCTGGAGCGGTACGCGGAGGCCGCTCGGGACACCCGGTGTGCGGCGGTCGTGGTGGTGGCCGTCTCCCCGGCGGACGGGGCGGGCGTGTCCCGGGCGGGCGGGGCGGGCGCCTCCCCGGCGGGCGGGGTGGCCGTCTCCCCGGCGGGCGGGGCGGCCGCGGGGGAGAGCGGCGGGCTGGGCCGGGCGGCCGCCAGGCTGCGCGGTGCGAGCGGGATGCCGTCGCGGGCGCCCCGGCCGCTGCGGGCCGCGCTGCCCGCGCCCGTGCCGGAGTCGGAGGGGCTGGACCTCGACCCTGTCTCGCCGCGCACCTTCCGGCTGGGCCCGGCCGCGGAGCTGACCCTGACCGGGGTGGTGGTGGCGGCCCTGCTCAGCGCCCCGGGCGTATGGCTGCTGGACCGGGTCACGGACGAGCCGGACCGCGGCTGTCTGGGCGGGGCGCCCAGCGAGGTCGTCGCGGGCCGGCCCGAGCTGAGCGCGGACTCGCCCCGGAAGCAGTACGAGGACGCCCGGCGGCTGATCCGCGAGGAGAACGCACGGGTGGGCCGCGAGGTCGGGGACGGCGACGGCACCGCCCGTACGGTGGTGCACATCGGCTCGGACGTGGCCGCCGACCCGCAGGGGCAGCGGTACAACGCGGCCGTGCCCGAGCTGCGCGGTATCGCACTGGCCCAGCGCGCGCTGAACGACGAGGCGCGCAACGACTCCCAGAAGGTGTGGCTGCGCATCGACAGCCGTAATGCGGGGGACGACTTCGCCAACGCGCCTCGTATCGCCCGCCAGATCGCCGAGGACGCCCGGAAGAAGGGCTCCGGGATCATCGGCGTGGTGGGCTTCTCCAAGAGCCTGAAGCAAACCCAGGAGGCCGTGCGGATCCTGGGCGGCGCGCGGATCCCGGTCATCGGCACCACGGCCACGGCGGATCTGATGCAGGTGGACGGGTACTACCGCAGGGTGGCGCCCACCGACAGCCGTGAGGCCGCGGTCGAGGCCGAGTTCGCCCGCCGGGGCAACATCATGGACGACGGCACCGGGAGCTGCTCCCCGGCCCGCGCCGCCGTGGTCGTCAAGGACCCCCGGGATCTGTACAGCGATGAGATCGGGACGCTGTTCGCCGAGCGGTTCGGCGCCCGGCCGTTCACCCTGGAGTACACCCCCGGCGGCCGGTCCGGTGGTGTCACCCCGGGGCCGGGGCAGGACGGTGCCGCCCGTAAGGACAGCATCGGGGAGCTGGCCGACGCGGTGTGCGAGCGGGTCATCGCCAACCCCCGTACGGTCGTCTACTGGGCCTCCCGCGCCCTCCAGTTCAGCGCGTTCCTCGACGACTTCGGGGACAACACCGCGTGCGAGGGCAGAAAGCTGACGGTGCTCGGCGGCAATGACCTCACCACCGCCGCCCTCGCCGGTGCGTACGCGGACCGGCCCTGGCTGCGGCTGTACCACACCGTCCATGTGCTGCCCGCGGGCCATCCGCGGCTGAGCGATATCGCCAAGAAGTTCAACGCCGACTACGCCAGGGACTTCGGAGCCCATGACCTGTGGCGCGACGACGGACGGGCCGCCCTGGCGTACGACGCGATGCAGTTGATGGCGGAGGCGGCCAACCGGGCCTTCCGCAGCACCGACAACGTGGAGCGCTCCAATGTGCAGATCGGCCTCGACAACGGCATCCGGAAACAGGGCGCCAGCGGCTATCTGGACGTCGGGCGGGGCCGCTCGGTGCCCCGGGACAAGCCGCTGGTGATCCTGCACCACACCGACCGGGGCTCGGAGCCGGTGCTGTACTGCGGCGCGTTCACCCAGAATCCGGCCGGGCGGGCCACGCACTGGGGGCCGCAGGGGAAGTTCTCATGTCCCAGGGACAGTTGAGGCAACCATTCGCGGGGCTGAAGGGTCTTCTTGGGTGCTCGCCCGCATAAGGGGCGAATCATCAATGCAAGACCATATACAGGGGGATTTGTCATGTCTGTTGTGATGCGCTCGCTTCGCTCCCGCGCCGCGGTGGCCGGCGGCTGTGTGGCCGCGCTCGGCCTCGGATTCGCGCTGGCCGCCGGGTCGCCCGCCTCGGCCGCCGCGCAGACCGACCCGAACGGCCGCTACACCGCCGAGGAGATCCACCACTTCCTGGAGGGCTTCTACGGAAACCACGGCCCGCGCGCCTGGGAGCGGGAGCACCTGGTCTCGGACCAGCTCAAGGAGCAGGCCGCCCAGACGCCCGGCTACGACCTGCTGCTGTGCGCGCAGAACGAGCCGAGGGACATCGAGGTCGGCGAGGTGACCACGGCCCAGTCCGCGCGGGTCGGCTGGGCGACCATCACCACCCGCTGGGGCCAGGAGCCGACGACCCGCACCTTCACCGCCTATGTGGACCTCGACGGCAGCCGGCCGCTCCAGCTCCTCCAGGTGGACTGCGAGCCCGGGGACTGATCCCCGCCAGGGGCCGGACCCGGGGGAATCCAGAGCGGAACGGTTGGTTCAGTTCTCCCGGGGCCACCCCGTAGTCTCGCCGCATGACCTGGTCGCACGCGTTGAAGGAGACCGCCCGGACCGGCCTTGCGATCGAGCGCACCAGGACGGAGCCGCTCGTCGCGGTCCGTGCCGCATGCGGGGTCGCGCTCGTCGTCGGGATGGCGCTGTGGCTCGGCTCGCCGACGCTCGCCGTCTCGGCGGCCTTCGGTGCCTTCTCCGCCGGGATCGCCACCTTCCAGCGCAGTTGGCGCCCCCGTCCCTGGCTGGCGCTGGCCGCCGCGACCGGTCTCGCGGTGAGCACCTTCCTCGGCTATCTGGCCGCCACCCACACCCTCACCTTCGTCCTCATGCTCGCCGTATGGACGCTGATGACGGGCATGTCGTGGGCGGTCGGCCCGGTCTCCGGGCTGGTCTCCACCCAGATGGTGGCCGTCATGCTGATCACGGTCACCCTGCCGACCTCGACCCTGGGCGCGCTGGGGCACGCCCTGCTGGTCGGGCTCGGCGGCGTGGTGCAGGCCGCGCTGATCGTGCTCTTTCCGGTCCGCCCGTGGGGCGTGCAGCGCGACGCCCTCGCGGACGCGCTCGCCGCCGTCGCGGACTATGCCCGCAAGCTGCGCTACGAACCGGTGGCGCACTTCGACCCCAAGCCGCTGATGGAGGCCCGCAGCGCCGCCGCCCTGACCCCGCGTCAGGCCCGGCGGCGCCCTAGGCAGCTACGCGGCTACCGGCTGCTGGCCGAGCGGATCCGCCCGGTGCTCGCCTCGCTCGCCGACCCGGTGGTCGGCGCCCCCGAGGAGGGGCCCGAGCGCGACCGGGTGCGGGAACTGCTGGCCGCCACGGGCACCGTGCTGGACGCGGTGGCCCACGCCATCCGCCACGGCACACCGGTGCGGGTGCCCTCCGAGGCCATGTCCGTCCTGCGGATGCCGGAGGACGGGCCGAAGCTGAGCGGTGCCGCCCGCCGTGCCGCGCTGCGGCTCTTCTCGCTGGTGGCGGACGTGGTGGAGGCGTCCGATGAGCCGGTGGAGGAGGTGTCCCCGGAAGGCCGCACGGTCCACCGCTTCCGGCCCCGCCCCGGTATCACGGGCGCCGTGGCCATGGCGCTGCGCGCCATCCGCCGCGAGGCCCGCTGGTCCTCGCCGGTGCTGCGCCACGCGGTGCGCCTGTGCGCGGTCGACGTCAGCGGCTATCTGCTGAGCACGGCCCTGCCGCTGGGGCACTCCTACTGGGCCCCCCTGACCTCCACGATGGTTCTGCGGCCGGACTTCGCCCAGACGTACTCCCGCGGCGTCGCCCGCTTCCTGGGCACCCTGGCGGGTGTGCTGGTTGGCGGCGGGGTGGTGGCACTGGTCCATCCCGGCTCCTATCTGAGCGCCGGGCTGGCCGTGGTGTGCGTCCTGGCGATGTACCTGTTGCTGCGCACCGGTTTCATCGTGACCTCCGCGTGCGTGAGCGCGTATGTGGTCTTCCTGCTCAGCATCGCGGGCGAGGCATGGGGGCAGACCGTGCAGGCGCGGGTGGCGCTGACCCTGCTCGGCGGGGTGCTGGCGATGGTGGCGTACGCGGTCTTCCCCGCCTGGGAGACACCGCGGCTGCGGGACCGGCTCGCGGACTGGCTGGCCGCGAACGGCTCCTTCGCCACCGCCGTCTTCGACGCCTACGCCCGCCCCGCCGACCGCCGCCCCCGCCAGGTGCGGGACGCCCTGCTGGACGCCCGCGCGGCGCGGGCGGCCTGGGAGCAGAGCGAGGCACAGGCCCACCGGGAACCGGTGCGCCACCGCGGACTGTCGCGGCGCGCGGCGCGGGCGGCGCAGACGGCGCTGTCCACGATGGGACGAGTCGTCATGCTACTGGAAGCGCATCTGCCGGAGCGCGACGCGGCGCCGTCCGAAGGGGCCGGGGACTTCGCCGAGGCACTGCGGCAGGCGATGCCGAAGGCGGTCGAGGCGGTACGGGAGCGGCGGCCGCTGAACTGGGAGGCGGTGCGCCGGTCGCTGGAGCGGTGGCGGCAGAAGGCGGGGGACCGCCCGGGGGTGGCGCTGCGTGACGCCGAGCAACTCGTCGACGCCCTGGACGATCTGGCGGAGGCGCTCAGCAGGAGTGGGCGACAGTCACGCACGCCCCGGGGCCCCAGTCAAGGAGAATCCCCCTAGACTAGGGGTGCCCCCTACATCAATGGGCGTGTTAATCATGAAGGGGCAGTGCTGTGCCGAGGTGCCCTGGATGCACGCCCGGTAGGCTCTGCCGTCTGCCCGCACGGATTGCCTGACGAGTGAAAGAACTTCCCTACGCATGGGTGCACAGCGAGACGACAGCGTCTGGATACGACGATTCCATCCGGCGCCCGAGAGTCGCGCCCGTCTGATCTGTCTGCCGCACGCCGGTGGTTCGGCGTCGTTCTTCTTCCCGATGTCCCAAACGCTTTCGTCGTCCGCGGATGTCCTGTGCGTGCAGTATCCGGGGCGTCAGGACCGGCGGCAGGACCCGCTGATCGAGAACATCGGTGAGTACGCGGACGCCATCGCCGCGGAGTTGAAGCCGTGGCTCGATCTCCCGGTCGTCTTCTTCGGGCACAGCATGGGCGCCGTTCTCGCGTTCGAGGTGACCCGGCGGCTGGAGGAGGCCGACGCGGAGTTCTCCGCGCTCGCCCTCTTCGCCTCGGGCCGCCGGGCGCCCTCCCGTTACCGCGATGAGAATGTGCACCGGCGCGATGACGACGGCGTCGTACGCGAGATGAAGCTGCTGAGCGGCACCGATTCGCGCGTTCTCGGAAATGAGGAGATTCTGCGCATGGCGATGCCGGCGATCCGCGGTGACTACAAGGCGATCGAGACCTACCGCTCCGCGCCCGGCACCGCCGTCCGCTCGTCGATCACCGTGCTGACCGGCGACAACGACCCCAGGACCAGCCTCGAAGAGGCGGAGGCATGGCGGTCGCACACCACCGGCGCGTTCGACATCCGGGTGTTCCCCGGTGGTCACTTCTTCTTGGCCGGGCATCAAGGGCCGATTATGAGTCTCGTCGCGGAGAAGCTTTCGGGGTCGAGACCCTGACCCGGGCGCTTCAGGAACCTGGCCGACGCACTGGAAAACACCACTCGTCACGCTTGTTGCCCCCGGCGGTCCGTTGGGGGTATCAGGTGGCGTTCATCGGGGGATGAATTCTTTGCCTGCGAACCTCTTCGAATGGGAGAACCACCTCTCCGCCCTGCGTGAAATGCTGCGCGGCGCGACACAGGGCAGAGGTCGGCTGGCTCTGGTCAGCGGCGCGGTGGCCAGTGGGAAGACCACGCTGCTGAACACCTTTGCCGAACAGGCCATCGAAAGCGGCGCGTTGCTCCTGGAAGCGACCGGTTCGAGAGCCGAGAGAGATCTCCCGTTCGGGATTATCCGGAAGATTTTCGACAACGGCGCGATGCCCTCCGATGTGCGATCCGAAGTGATCGCACTGCTTGACGGAAACGGGCTGGAAAGCACCGCCGCGGGACGCATGCACGTGATGTCCCAGATTTCCTCGGTACTGCTGCGGATGGTCGAGGATCGCACTCTTGTCGTCCTCGTCGACGATGTGCACTGCGGCGACGATCAGTCCTTGCAATTCCTGCTCCACCTGGCCCGCCGGGTGCGTCAGGCGAAGGTTCTCATCGTCCTCACCGAATCCCCCCGGCTTCGTCAGGAACAGTTCACCTTCCACGCCGAACTGCTCCGCCAGCCCAACTGTGTCCGCATGCGGCTGCACATGCTCACCGAGCCGGGCGTCGCCGAGGCGCTGTCCGGCTTCCTGTCCGCCACCGTCGCCGCCCGCCTCGCCCCCGAGTGCCACCGCGTCTCCGGTGGCAACCCGATGCTGCTGCGTGCCCTGCTGGAGGACTGGCGGACCGTCGGTGAGCACGGCGAGGCCCAGCAGCGCCCCGCGCCCGGTGAGGCGTTCGCCCACGCCGTCCTCGGCTGTCTGCACCGCGGCGAGCCCGAGGTGCTGGAGGTCGCCCGCGGGGTCGCCGTCCTCGGCGACGCCCGCTCGCCGCGGCTGCTCGGCCAGCTCCTCGACCTGAGCGTCAGCACGGTCCAGCAGGGCGTCCAGGACCTGCACCAGTGCGCCATCCTGGAACACAACGCCTTCCGCGACGAAGTGGCCCGTACCGCGGTGCTCGACGCGACCCCCGCGACCGCCCGTGACGCCCTGCACGCCCGCGCCGCCCGGCTGCTGCACGCCGACGGCGCCTCCGCCCTCGACGTCGCCCGCCAGCTGGTCTCCGCCCGGCAGGACGCCGAGCGCTGGACCGTCCCCGTCCTGCGCGAGGCCGCCGAATTCGCCCTGGTCGAAGAGGAGTTGGAGTTCGCGCTCCGCTGCCTCGAACACGCCCACCACGCCTGCGGGCCCGGCCCCGAGCGCACCGCGCTCAAGGCCCGGCTGGTCAGCATCGCCTGGCGGATCGGCCCGGCCGCCGCCGAGAGCCATCTGCCGGAGCTCCTCGCGGACGCCGAGCGGGGCCGGCTCGCGCCGCGCGACGTCGCCCCGATCACTTCCTACCTCGTCTGGTCCGGGCGGCTGGACGCGGCGGCCGACGCCGTCGCCGCGCTGGCCCGCTCGGCCGGCACCGGCGACGACCCCGCGATGACCGCCGCCGTCTCCGCCTCCGCCCAGTGGCTGACGATGCTCAGCCCCCCGCTGCGCGACCGCCTCCCCACCGTCGGGACCGGCGTCACGGCGGCCACCGGCGCCCCCCGCGACATGGCCTACCTGGCCTACGCCCACGCCGCCGCCACCATGTCCGCCGCGCTCACCGAGGGCCAGGCCGACCGGGCCGTCATCGAGGCCGAGCGGGTCCTGCAGCGCCACCACCTGAGCGACAGCACCCTCCAGCCGCTGGTCATCGCGCTGCTGGCGCTGGTCCTGGCCGGCCGGCTCGACCTGGCCCTGTCCTGGTGCGAGCGGCTGCTGGGCGAATGCTCCGCCCGCCGCGTCCTCACCTGGCAGGCGCTGCTGTCCGCCGTACGGGCCGAGATAGCGCTGCGCCAGGGCGATCTGCAGGTCGCCGCGCACCAGGCGCGCGGCGCGATGTCGCGGATCTCGGTCCAGGGCTGGGGCGTGGGCATCGGGCTGCTGCTGTCCACCCTGATCCAGGCCGAGACCGGGATGGGCCACTACGACGAGGCCATGGCACTGCTCGAACAGCCCCTGCCCGACGAGCTCTTCCAGACCCTCCCCGGGCTGCTCTACCTGCGGGCCAGGGGCCGCTGCCATCTGGCCACCGGCCGCTACCACGCCGCGCTCGGCGACTTCACGGCCGCCGGTGAGCTGATGGAGGCCTGGCGGATGGACATGCCCCTGCTGACCCCCTGGCGGGTGGACGCCGCCGAGACCTGGCTGGCCCTCGGCGACCCCAAGCGCGCCCGCGCGCTGGCCGAGGAGCAGCTGCGGCTGGGCCCGGAGGACCCCCGGCTGCGCGGCGCCCTGCTGGTCGTCCTGGCCCGCACCGACGAGCTCAAGCGCCGGGTGCCCCGCCTCAAGGAGGCCGTCGAGATCCTGGAGGGCGGCGACGACCGCATCCAGCTGGCCATCGCCCTCGGTGAACTCGGCCGCGCCTACCGCTCGCTGGGCGACTTCAACCGGGGCCGGGTGTTCGTCCGCAAGGCGTGGCATGTGGCCAAGACCTGCGGCGCCGATCCGCTGTGCCGTGAGCTGATGCCCCGCCACGCGGACGCCGGTGAGTTCGCGGCGGCCGCCGCCCAGCCGAGCCAGGGCGCCGAGCAGCAGCGCGATGTGGAGGCGCTGACCGAGGCGGAGGTGCGGATCGCGGTGCTGGCCGCGCACGGCAACACCAACCGGGAGATCGCCTCCAAGCTGTTCGTCACCGTCAGCACCGTGGAGCAGCACCTGACCCGCATCTACCGTAAGCTGAACGTCAAGCGCCGCCGTGACCTGCCCGCGAAGCTCTCGGACAGCAGCCTGACGGGGACGGTGTAGAGCGGGCTAGCGCGGTCGTGAACCACGGCCGCGCTAGCTCAACAACCCGTGCTCCATGGCCTTCATCACCGCGGCCGTGCGGTCGGAGACGCCGAGCTTCCGATACGAGCGCAGCAGATGCGTCTTGACCGTGGCCTCGCTGACGAACAGCTCGGCGCCGATCTCGGCGTTGGTCAGCCCCCGGCCGACCAGCCGCAGCACCTCGCGCTCACGGCCGGAGAGCGGGGACGGCTCGACCGTCCGGGAGCGGAAGAGCTTGCCCGCCAGGGACGGGGTGAGCACCGTCTCGCCACGTGCCGCGGTCTGCACGGCGTCGATCAGCTCCTGACGTGAACTGCCCTTCAGCAGATAGCCCGCGGCGCCCGCCTCCACCGCGCGCAGGATGTCGGAGTCGTCCTCGTACGTGGTCACGATGACCACCTTGCAGCCCGGCACCTGCCGCAGGATCTGCCCGGTGGCCTCGACCCCGTCCATCCCGCCCATGCGCAGATCCAGCAGGGTGATGTCCGGCCGCAGCGCGACCGCCTGGACCACCGCCTCCTCACCGGAACCGGCCTGCCCGACCACCGTGATCCCCTCGGCGGACTCCAGCATGGCGCTCAGCCCCTCCCGCACCACGGGATGGTCGTCGGCGAGCAAGACCCTGATGGGGCCGTTCGGATTGCCCGGCGTACCCTCAGCCACTTACTGCCTCCCCGGTCGGCGCCGTCACCGGCACGCTCACCTCCACGGTGGTGCCCCGTCCGGGGCTGCTGGTGACGGACGCCACCCCGTCGATCTCCTCCACCCGGGCCTGCATCCCGCGCAGCCCGTAGCCTTCCTGGGTGCCGTCCGGGGTGAAACCCTCGCCGTCGTCACGGACCACCAGCCGGACGCTGTCCTGGTCGAAGAGCACGATCACATCCACCGTACGGGCCTGTTTGGCGTGTTTGCGCACATTGGCGATGGCCTCCTGCACCGTGCGCAGCAGCACCACGCTCACCGCCATCGGGAGCGACCTCTCCTCGCCCATCACCGAACACCGCACCTCCAGGCCGGTCTCGGCGATCAGCCCCTCGGCCTGTCGGTGCACCGCCTGGGAGAGCGAACCGCCGCGCAGCGCGGGCGGGGTGAGGGCGGCCACGAAGTCACGGGCCTCGGCGAGCGACTCCTTGGCCACCCGCCCGGCCAGCGACAGATGGTTCACCGCCTGGTCCGGGGCGTCGCGCACCTCCGACTCGGCCGCCTGTACCAGGCTGATGATGCTGGTCAGGCCCTGCGCCAGGGTGTCGTGGATCTCCCGGGCCAGCCGCTCGCGTTCGGCCGAGATACCGGCCTCGTGGGAGAGCCGCGCCACCCGCTCCCGGCTGCGCTGCAACTCCTCGATGAGCTGCCCGCGCCCCTTGCTCTGCCGCACCACCCGCTTGATCCACAGCCCCAGCAGCATCGACAGCGCGATGCTCAGCAGCGAGATGGGCAGGACACCCAGGACGCTCAGCCCCAGGTCCTCACCGATGAACGCCACCACCAGCACGGGGCAGAGGTTGGCCACCGTGGCCAGCACCACCGCCGAGATCATCGGCAGGCTCATGATCAGCATCGGGATGACGGCGAACAGCGCGAACGCGCCGACGAGGTTGAACGCCGTGGTGATACAGAACAGCGTCACCAGACCCGCCGCGAACACCAGGTTCCGCGGGCCGTAGGTGTCCTCGATCATCAGCGTCCGGCCGACCGCCGCGTACCAGGGCACGCACAGCGTCAGCGCGGCGATCGGGATGGAGTGACTGGCCTGGGAGCCACTGGAGAGGAAGAGCAGGATCGCGGTGACGAGGTAGGAGACGGCGAAGAAGCCGTCCCACAGGCCGAACCAGCGGGTGCCGGACTCGGGACCGTAGTACGCCCCGGTCTGCGAGCCCTCCCCCGGAGAGTGATTGCGCACGGGCTCAGTACTACCACGCGTGTCCACCGTGTCCACCGGACGGTTGACAGCCAGAACCCACCGTTCAGTCGTCTCGCGGCGCCCGGTCCGCTTCTAGCGTTGAGCTAGGTGGGACGGAGAGTCGTCACACCGCCTGCACATCACCCTTTTTGGCTTGGAGAACGTCCCGTATGCCACAGATGAGCCAGTTCCTGTCCGCACTGATCGCCAGTGGCACGATCCTGATCATCATCCTGGCGACCGACATCGGCCGTCGCCGCATCACCACGATGCGGATGGTGCGCTCGGTCATCGCCGTGGCCATCGTCATCGCGATCTTCGTCGAGTCCTTCCCCACCAAGGGCAACGACCTCTCCCTGCAGCTCGTGGGCGTCGGCACCGGTGTCATCTGCGGTCTGATCGCCGGAGTGCTGCTGCCCGCCTACAAGGACGCCACGTCCGGTGACCTCTACACCATCGGTGGCATCGGCTACGCCCTGGTGTGGATCGTCCTCTCCAGCGGACGCATCCTCTTCGCCTACGGCGCCGAGCACTGGTTCACCATGGACCTGGTCAAGTTCTCCATCGACTACAAGATCAGCGGTCAGGACACCTACGCCAACGCCTTCGTGTTCATGTCGCTGGCCATGGTGCTGACCCGTACCGCCGTGCTGCTGGCCAAGATGCGCAAGCTGAAGGGCCAGGACACCGCGAGCGCTCCGCTGCCGCAGCAGACCACCACCGGTGCGTCGGTCTGAACCGCCTGATTTCATAGTCCACCAACCCCGCCGGGCCCGCCCCGGCACCCGTCAGACGCAAGAGCAGGGTGAAGCAGTGGAACGCCATGACAACCTGAGGCTCCGACCGCCTCGGCACCGGGTCGACCGCCGTGCGATCGGCTGGTGGACCGTGCAGTCCGCGGTCTTCGCCCTGCCTCTGCCGCTTGTCTTCGGGATCCTGTGGGCCTCCATCCCCCCCACACGTGAGTTCTTCATGTGGGCCACGCTGATCTCGCTGGTCCCCGGGCTGCTCTACATGGCCGTCATGCCGGCCTGGCGCTACCGGGTCCACCGCTGGGAGGCCACCAACGAGGCGGTCTACGCGGCCTCCGGCTGGCTCTGGCAGCAGTGGCGGGTCGTTCCGCTCTCCCGGGTCCAGACCGTGGACACCCTGCGCGGTCCGATCCAGCAGATGTTCGGGCTCTCCGGCGTCACCGTGACCACCGCCTCCGCCGCGGGCGCGGTGAAGATCAAGGGCATCGACCAGAAGATGGCGTCGGACCTGGTCGAGTACCTGGCCAAGTCCACCCAGGCCGTCCCGGGAGACGCCACATGACGTCGGACACCACCGTGCGGCCGCCCTCCCACGCGGCCGGCCAGGACTGGGGGCGGCTCAACAGCCGTCTGCTCCTGGTCAACCTGTCCATCCTGGCCGCACCGGTGGCCATGTTCCTGGCCAGCCTCGCGGTCACCGGCGGCGACACCAACCTCCAGGTCATCATCACCCTCGGCTCGCTGTTCGTGACCTTCCTGGTCATCAGCGGCATCGGGCTGATGCGGCTGTTCACCACCCGCTACCGGCTCACCGAGGACCGCTTCGAGCTCCACACCGGTCTGCTCTTCCGCAGCGAGCGCTCGGTCCCGATCGGCCGCATCCGCGGTGTCGACCTCACCGCCAACCCGGTCCACCGGATCTTCGGCCTCACCACGCTGCGGATCGACAGCGGGGACCAGAGCGACGCCGCCGCGCGCAGGCTCGCCCTCGACGGCATCACCAAGGCCGAGGCCCTGGAGCTGCGCGGCCGGATCATCGCCCTGCGCGACGCCGGCCGGGCCCGGCCGGTGGACAGCGACGGTGTGCTCAGCCGGCTGGACTGGTCCTGGCTGCGCTACGGCCCGCTGACCCTCTGGGGCGTGGGCGGCGTCTTCATCGCCGCGGCCAGTGCCTACCGCACCCTGAGCGAGCTCCAGGTCAACCCGCTCGACCTCGGCATCATCAAGGACCTCGAGAACCGGTTTGGCACCATTCCGCTCTGGTACGGAGCCCTGCTGGCCGCCGTCCTCATCGTCGTCCTCGGCATGATCGGCTCCACCGCCACCTTCATCGAGAACTGGGCGGGCTACGAACTGCGCCGCGAGGACGGCGGAATCCTCCGCATCCGCCGCGGACTGCTGGCCACCCGCTCCGTGAGCATCGAGGAACGCCATCTGCGCGGCCTCGAACTCGTCGAGCCCATCCCGCTGCGCTGGGCCAAGGGCGCCAAACTCAACGCCGTCGCCAGCGGCCTGGGCAACCAGGAGGACAACCGCAGGCGCCGCGCCCTGACCCCGCCCACTCCGCGCGGTGAGGCCCTGCGGGTCGCCGCCGAGGCGCTGCCGACCGGCCCCGGCCTGATCGAGCGCAAGGGTCTGCTCCCGCACCCCAGGGAGGCCCTGCGGCGCCGGATCAACCGCGCCCTCATCTGGTCGGTCCTGATCGCGGCCGTCCCGGTGGGCCTGGGCCTGTGGCTCGGTTCCTGGCTCGTCATCACCGGCGTGATCACCGGTGTGGTGCTGGTGCCGGTCCTGGTGGCGTTCGCCTTCAACGCCTACCACAGCCTCGGTCACCTTCTGCGCGGCCGTTTCCTGGTGATGTGCTCCGGGGCGTTCGCCCGCCGCACCGTCGCCCATCAGCGTGAGGCGATCATCGGCTGGAAGTTCTCCCGGACGCCGTTCCAGCGCCGGGTCGGGCTGATCACCCTCGGCGCCACCACCGCCGCCGGTGAAGGCGTCTACCACGTGTACGACCTGACCGAAGGCCAGGGAATCGCCCTCGCGGAGACCGCGGTACCGGGGCTGCTCGCTCCGTTCATCGAGAGAGCCCCCGACCGCGGCTGACACCACCCCAAGACCAACTGGCGATCCCCCGAGAGGTGGAGGGGCGGACCGAAAGGCCGCCCCTCCACCTCTGAACCCCTCCGCCTCCGAAAAACTGAATACTGGGCGCATTATTTGCTCGAGATCCTTGTCGCCACCGCAATTCTCATGCACTCTGGTGAATTAAGCGTGGTCATTGCGCGATGCCCCCCGGATACGGGACCCCAAAGGGATGATAGGGGTCCATAGGGGGTTTGAAGGGGTTTCTAGCCGCCCTGCCCTGTGTAAAGCTGACGTACGGTCTTGGTGTTATGTCTGCGAGGGTAATGGGGCGCGCGATGGTGAGTGAGTCCGTGGATTTCACGCCCGAGCACACCGAAATGGGGGGCACGAGCCCCCAGGGAACGTCCCCGTGGCGGGACCGGCTCGCCGGGATTCCCGAGGCCGAGCGCGCCGAGGCCCTCACCGCCTGGGTCGGCGAGATCGTCGAGCAGGCCCTCAAGGACAAGGCGCCGGATGTCCTCGACCCCGAGCGCCCCTTCCTCGACCTGGGCTTCGACTCCCTCGCCACCGTTGATCTGCACGCCCGGCTGACCGCCGCCACCGGACTGCGGCTGCCCGTCACCCTCGCCTTCGACCACCCCACCCCCGCCGACCTCGCCCGCCATGTGCGCGCCGAACTGCTGGGGGAGAACGACGGTCCCCACGCGTCCTCGGCCGACGCCACAATGGGCCCGATCGCCGCCGACGAGCCCATCGCCATTGTCGGAATGAGCTGCCGATTCCCCGGTTCGGTCGGCTCTCCCGAAGAACTGTGGGAAATCGTCGCGGGCGGAAAAGACGTCATCTCCGAATTCCCGGTGACCCGGGGCTGGGATCTCGCCGGGCTTTACGACCCCGACCCGGACAAGGCAGGCAGCAGCTATACCCGCGAAGGCGGATTCCTGCACGACGCCGATGAGTTCGATCCGGCGTTCTTCGGCATTTCGCCGCGCGAGGCCCTCGCGATGGACCCGCAGCAGCGGCTGCTGATGGAGACCTCCTGGGAGGTCTTCGAACGCGCCGGTATCGACCCCGCGACCCTCCGGGGCGGCCGGGCCGGTGTGTTCATCGGCGCCGAGACCCAGGACTACGGCCCCCGGCTGCACGAGGCCGAGCAGGGCTTCGAGGGCTATCTGGTCACCGGCAACGCCGCCAGCGTCGCCTCCGGCCGGATCGCCTACACCTTCGGCTTCGAAGGCCCCACCGTCACCGTCGACACCGCGTGCTCCTCCTCCCTGGTCGCGCTCCACCTGGCCGTCCAGGCGCTGCGCGCGGGCGAGTGCACGATGGCGCTCGCCGGTGGCGCGGCCGTCATGGCCAACCCCGGTTCGTTCATCGCCTTCAGCCGCCAGCGCGGCCTCGCCGCCGACGGACGCTGCAAGCCGTTCGCCGCCGCCGCCGACGGCACCGCCTGGGGCGAGGGCGTCGGCATGCTGCTCGTCGAACGGCTCTCGGACGCCCAGAAGAACGGCCACCGGGTCCTCGCCGTCGTCCGCGGCACCGCCATCAACCAGGACGGCGCCAGCAACGGCCTCACCGCCCCCAGCGGCCCCGCCCAGCAGCGCGTCATCCGCCAGGCCCTCGCGGGCGCCGGACTCTCGTCCGGTGACGTCGACGTCGTGGAGGCCCACGGCACCGGTACGACGCTGGGCGACCCCATCGAGGCCCAGGCGCTGCTCGCCACCTACGGCCAGGAGCGCGCGGCGGACCGGCCGCTGTGGCTCGGCTCGCTCAAGTCCAACATCGGCCACACCCAGTCCGCGGCCGGTGTCGGCGGCATCATCAAGATGGTCATGGCGATGCGCCACGGCGTCCTGCCGCGCACCCTGCACATCGACGAGCCGACCCCGCATGTCGACTGGACCGCCGGTGACATCGAGCTGCTGACCGAGGCGCGGGCATGGCCGGAGAACGACCGCCCGCGCCGCGCGGCCGTCTCCTCGTTCGGCATGAGCGGCACCAACGCCCACGCCATCATCGAACAGCCCCCGGCCGACGGCGAGGAGCGAAACGAGGCCGAGGACCCCGATGGCGAGGGCTCCGCGGAACCCGCCGTCCTGCCCTGGACCCTGTCCGCGAAGACCACCGACGCCCTCCGCGGCCAGGCCGAGCGGCTGCACACGCTGCTGGAGGCCGACCCCGGGCTCGCCCTCACCGACATCGGCCACTCCCTGGCCACCACCCGCGCCACCTTCGAACAGCGCGCCGTGCTCCTGGCCGGCGACCGCGACGGCTTTCTCTCCGCCCTGCGCACCCTCGCCGAGGACGGCGAGGGACCGACCGTCGTCCGCGGCGCCCCCGCCGCCGGAAAGCTCGCCCTGCTCTTCACCGGACAGGGCAGCCAGCGCCTCGACATGGGCCGCGAGCTCTACGACGCCTACCCCGTCTTCGCCGAAGCCCTCGACGACGCCTGCTGGTACCTCGAGGAACAGCTCGAACACCCGCTGCTCGACGTGCTCTTCGCCGAGGAGGGCAGCCCCGAGGCCGCCCTCCTGGACCGCACCGACTACACCCAGCCCGCCCTGTTCGCCGTCGAGGTCGCGCTCTACCGCCTCGTCGAGTCCTGGGGACTGCGCCCCGAACTGCTCGCCGGACACTCCATCGGCGAACTCGCCGCCGCCCACGTGGCGGGTGTGCTGTCCCTGGAGGACGCCGCCGCGCTGGTGGCGGCGCGCGGCCGGTTGATGCAGGAGCTTCCGGCCGGTGGCGCGATGATCGCGGTGCAGGCGTCGGAGGACGAGGTGCTGCCGCTGCTCGCCGGACACGAGGACCGGATCGGCATCGCCGCCGTCAACGGCCCCCACTCCGTCGTCGTCTCGGGCGAGGAGGACGCGGCGCTGGAGATCGCGGCGTCCTTCGAGGAGCGGGGCCGCAAGACCAAGCGGCTCACCGTCAGCCACGCGTTCCACTCCCCGCTGATGGAGGGCATGCTCGCCGAATTCCGGCGGGTCGCCCAGGTGCTGGACTACGCACCGCCGCGCATCCCCGTGGTCTCCACCGTCACCGGGCGCGTCGCCACCGCCGAGGAGCTGTGCTCGCCCGAGTACTGGGTCCGCCATGTCCGCGAGGCCGTCCGCTTCCTGGACGGGGTGCGGACGCTGGCCGACAAGGGCGCCACCACCTTCCTGGAGCTCGGCCCCGACGCCGTGCTCACCGCCATGGCCCAGGACTGCCTGCCCGACGCCGACGGCACCGCCTACGCCGCCACGCTGCGCGGCGGGCGCCCCGAGGCCGAGACCCTGACCGGGGCCGTGGCGCTGGCGTACGTCCGGGGCAAGAAGGCCGACTGGGCCGCCCCGTACGCCACCACCGGCGCCCGCACGATCGACCTGCCCACCTACGCCTTCCAGCGCCAGCGGTACTGGCTCAACGCCCCGGCCCCGGCCCTGGCCGGATCGGCGGAGGCCGCCGCGTCGGGCTCGGCGGTCGATGGGCGGTTCTGGGATGTGGTGGAGCGCGGGGATGTGGCCGCGCTGGCGGCGGAGCTGGCGGTGGATCCGGGGGTGTCGCTGGGTGAGGTGCTGCCTGCCTTGTCGTCGTGGCGGCGGCAGGAGTCGGTGCGGTCGGCGGTGGATGGCTGGCGTTACCGGGTGGCGTGGAAGCCGGTGACGGAGCGGTCTTCGGCCGGGGTGTCGGGTGGCTGCTGGGTGGTTGTGGTCCCGGTCGAGGGGGCCGGGGGTGTGTGGGCCTCCGGTGTGGTGCGGATGCTGGCCGGGCGTGGTGTGGATGTACGCGTGGTCGAGTCGGCTGCGGCGGACCGGGCCGGGATCGCGGATGAGCTGCGTGTGGCGGTGGGCGACGCCTCGGTGACGGGTGTGGTGTCGCTTCTGGCGGTGGGTGCGGGTGCGGGTGCGGGTGAGGCGGGTCTGCTGCGGACGGCCGCGTTGGTGCAGGCGTTGGGTGATGCGGGTGTGGGTGCGCCGGTGTGGGTGGCGACGCGGGGTGCGGTGTCGGTGGGGCGTTCGGACGGTGTGGTGAGCCCGCATCAGGCCCTGGTGTGGGGGCTTGGCCGGGTGGCGGCGTTGGAGCTGCCGGAGCGGTGGGGTGGTCTGGTCGATCTGCCGGAGTCGGTGGATGAGCGGGTGCTGGGGCGGCTGGCGGGTGTGCTGGCCGGGGCCGGTGGCGAGGATCAGGTCGCGGTGCGTGGCTCGGGTGTCTTCGGACGCCGGCTGGTGCGGGCGGCCGCGGCGGGGTCGGCAACGGGTTCGGCCTCCGAGGGCTCGTGGTCGCCGGGTGCCGGGTCGGTGCTGGTCACGGGCGGTACGGGCGCATTGGGTGCGCGGCTGGCCCGCTGGCTGGTGGAGAACGGTGCCGAGCATGTGGTGCTCACCAGCCGCCGGGGGCTGGAGGCTCCGGGTGCGGTGGAGCTGCGGGATGAGCTGGCGGCGTCGGGTGCTCGGGTGACCGTTGCCGCGTGTGATGTGGCGGACCGGGACGCGCTCGCGGAGCTGCTGGCCGGGCTTCCGGAGGAGCTTCCGCTGACCGCCGTCGTCCATGCGGCCGGTGTGCTCGACGACGGCGTACTGGACTCGCTCACGCCCGAGCGGTTCGCCTCGGTGCTCCGGGCGAAGGCCGACGCCGCGCGCCATCTGGACGAGCTGACGCGCGACCTGGACCTTTCGGCGTTCGTCCTCTTCTCCTCGATCACCGGGTCGGTGGGCGCCGCCGGGCAGGGCAACTACGCGGCGGCCAACGCCTACTTGGACGCGCTGGCCGAGCTGCGCCGCGCCGAGGGCTTGCCCGCCACCTCGATCGCCTGGGGCCCGTGGGCCGAGGGCGGCATGGCCGGTGACGACGCCATGGAGCGGCGGATGCGCCGCGAGGGCATGCCGCCGATGGCGCCCGAGTCGGCGCTCACCGCGCTGCGGCAGGCGCTGGAGCTCGATGACACCGCCGTGACGGTCGCGGACATCGACTGGGAGAACTTCGCCCGCACTCTGACCGCCGTACGGCCGAGCCCGCTGATCGCCGAGCTGGCGGCGGCGGAGGCCGGGCCGCGCGCCGCGACCGGCGCCGACACCGGACAGGTCGTCACCGACGCCGACTCCGCCACCCCGCTCGGCGAGCGTCTGCGCGCCCTTTCGAGGGCCGAACAGGACCGTGCGCTGCTGGAGTTGGTGCGGACGCAGGTGGCGTCGGTGCTGGGCCACGGTGGGGCCGAGGCGGTCGAGGCCGGACGTGCCTTCAAGGAGCTGGGCTTCGACTCGCTGGCCGCGATCGAGCTGCGCAACCGGCTGAACGCGGCGACCGGCCTGCGGCTGGCCGCCACGCTCATCTACGACTACCCGAACGCCACCGCCCTCGCGGACCATCTGCGGACCGAGCTGGTGGGCGCTGACGCCGCTGCGGGCGGCGATGTGGCCGCGCCGGCGGTCGCGGTGGCCGACGATCCGATCGCGATCGTGGCGATGAGCTGCCGTTTCCCGGGTGGGGTGCGCTCGCCCGAGGAGTTGTGGGAGCTGCTGACGGCGGGTGGCGACGCCATCGCGGAGTTCCCGTCCGACCGTGGCTGGGATCTGGCGGGGCTGTACGACCCGGACCCGGATCGTCAGGGGACGTCGTACGCGCGTGAGGGCGGTTTCCTCTACGACGCCGGGGACTTCGACGCCTCGTTCTTCGGGATCTCGCCGCGTGAGGCGCTGGCGATGGACCCGCAGCAGCGGTTGCTGCTGGAGACGTCGTGGGAGGCGTTCGAGCGCGCGGGCATCGACCCGGCCACGCTGCGCGGCAGCCGTACCGGTGTCTTCGCGGGCACCAACGGACAGGACTACGCCGCCCTCGTCTCCACCCCGCCCGAGGGCCTGGAGGGCCATCTGGGCACGGGCAACGCGGCGAGCGTGGTGTCGGGGCGGGTGGCGTACACCTTCGGTCTCGAGGGCCCGGCGGTGACGGTGGACACGGCGTGTTCGTCGTCGCTGGTGGCTCTGCACATGGCGGTTCAGGCGCTGCGCGGCGGCGAGTGCACGATGGCGCTCGCCGGTGGCGTCACGGTGATGTCCACGCCGGAGGCGTTCGTGGACTTCAGCCGTCAGCGCGGGCTGGCGGAGGACGGCCGGATCAAGGCGTTCGCGGCCGGGGCCGATGGCACCGGCTGGGGCGAGGGCGTCGGCATGCTGCTGGTCGAGCGGCTGTCGGACGCGGAGAAGAACGGCCACCCGGTGCTGGCCATCGTGCGTGGCTCCGCGATCAACCAGGACGGTGCGTCGAACGGTCTGACGGCGCCCAACGGCCCGTCCCAGCAGCGTGTCATCCGGCAGGCGCTGGCCGCCTCCGGGCTGTCGGCCGGTGAAGTGGACGTCGTCGAGGCGCACGGTACGGGTACGACGCTGGGCGATCCGATCGAGGCGCAGGCGCTGCTGGCCACGTACGGCCAGGAGCGGGATGGGGACCGGCCGTTGTGGCTGGGCTCGATCAAGTCCAACATCGGTCACACGCAGGCGGCGGCCGGGGTTGCGGGCATCATCAAGATGGTGCTGGCGATGCGGCATGGTGTGTTGCCGCAGACGCTGCATGTGGACGCGCCGTCGCCGCATGTGGACTGGTCGGCGGGGGCCGTCTCGCTGCTGACGGAGCAGGTGGAGTGGCCGGAGACCGGCCGTCCGCGCCGCGCGGGCGTGTCGTCCTTCGGGCTCAGCGGCACCAACGCGCACACCATCATCGAGCAGGCCCCGGCCCTTCCGGCTGCGGTCGTGGAGCCCGCGCCGCGTGATCTGCCCGTGCTGCCGTGGCTGCTGTCGGCGAAGGACGGACAGGCGCTGCACGCCCAGGCCGCACAGCTGGCCACCCATCTCCGCACCCACCCCGAACTGAGCCCGACCGACCTCGCCTTCTCGCTCGCCACCAGCCGCACCGCGCTGGAACAGCGCGCGGCGCTCATCACCACCGACCGCGAGACGTTCCTCGCGGGCCTGGACGCCGTGGCTCGGGGTGAGTCTGCCTCGGGTGTGGTTGAGGGGGCGGTTGCCGAGGGCAAGGTGGCGTTCCTGTTCACGGGGCAGGGGAGTCAGCGGCTGGGGATGGGGCGTGAGTTGTATGACGCCTATCCGGTGTTCGCGGATGCGCTGGATGAGGTGTGTGCGCATCTGGATCTGCATCTGGAGCGGCCGCTGCGGGATGTGCTGTTCGGGGATGACGCGGAGGCGCTGGATCAGACGGGGTTCACGCAGCCTGCGTTGTTCGCGGTTGAGGTGGCGTTGTTCCGTCTGGTCGAGGCGTGGGGTCTGACGCCGGACTTCCTCTCCGGGCATTCGATTGGTGAGCTGACTGCCGCGCATGTGGCCGGGGTGCTCTCGCTCGCGGATGCGGCGAAGCTGGTGGCCGCGCGTGGCCGGTTGATGCAGGAGCTGCCTGCCGGTGGCGCGATGATCGCCGTCCAGGCGTCCGAGGACGAGGTCACACCGCTGCTGACCGAGCGCGTCTCGATCGCCGCGCTCAACGGCCCCACCTCCGTGGTGATCGCGGGTGACGAGGACGCGGCGCTGGAGATCGCCGCGTCGTTCGAGACGCAGGGTCGGAAGACGAAGCGGCTTACGGTCAGCCACGCGTTCCACTCGCCGCGTATGGACGGGATGCTGGAGGCGTTCCGCGAGGTCGCCGAGGGCTTGTCGTACGAGGCTCCGCGCATCCCGATCGTCTCCAACCTCACCGGTTCCGTCGTCTCCGCCGAGGAGATCACCAGCCCAGACTTCTGGGTGCGGCACGTCCGCCAGGCCGTTCGCTTCCTCGATGGTGTGCGGACGTTGGAAGCGGAGGGTGTGACGACCTTCGTCGAGCTGGGCCCCGACGGCGTGCTCTCCGCGATGGCGCAGGAGTGTGTGACCGGCGACGAGGCCGCGTTCGCCGCCGCGCTGCGGAAGGGGCGTGCGGAGGCCGAGTCGGTGACCGCCGCCCTCGCCCTGCTGCACGTCCGGGGCCAGTCCCTGGACTGGGGTGGCTACTTCGCGGGCACCGGTGCCCGGCGGGTCGAGCTGCCGACGTACGCCTTCCAGCGCACGCGGTACTGGTGGGAGGAGGCCCCGGCGGCGGAGGCTGCCGCGTCGGGCAGTGCCGTCGACGGGCGGTTCTGGGCTGCGGTGGAGCGCGGGGATGTGGCCGCGCTGGCGGCGGAGCTGGCGGTGGACCCGGGCGTATCGCTCGGTGATGTGCTGCCTGCCTTGTCGTCGTGGCGGCGGCAGGAGTCGGTGCGGTCGGCGGTGGATGGCTGGCGTTACCGGGTGGCGTGGAAGCCGGTGACGGAGCGGCCTTCGGCCGGGGTGTTGGGTGGCTGCTGGGTGGTTGTGGTGCCTGCCGGTGAGGCCGGGGGTGTGTGGGCCACGGGTGTGGTGCGGATGCTGGCCGGGCGTGGTGTGGATGTGCGTGTGGTCGAGTCGGCTGCGGCGGACCGCGCCGGGATGGCGGATGAGCTGCGTACGGCGGTCGTTGGCGGTTCGGTGGCGGGGGTGTTCTCCCTGCTGGCGGCGGTCGACGATGAGGCGGGTCTGCTGCGGACGGCTGCGTTGGTGCAGGCGTTGGGTGATGCGGGTGTGGGTGCGCCGGTGTGGGTGGCGACGCGGGGTGCGGTGTCGGTGGGGCGTTCGGACGGTGTGGTGAGCCCGGGCCAGGCGCTGGTGTGGGGGCTTGGCCGAGTGGCGGCGTTGGAGCTGCCCGAGCGGTGGGGTGGTCTGGTCGACCTTCCCGAGACGGCCGACGAGCGTGCGCTCGGGCGGCTGGCGGGTGTGCTGGCCGGGGCCGGTGGCGAGGATCAGGTCGCGGTGCGCGGCTCGGGTGTCTTCGGACGCCGGCTGACCGAGGCCTCCGGCACCCGGACGTCGGACGACGAGGGCTGGCGGCCCTCGGGTTCGGTGTTGGTGACCGGCGGTACGGGTGCGCTGGGCGCGCATCTGGCCCGCTGGCTGGTGGTGAACGGTGCCGAGCATGTGGTGCTCACCAGCCGTCGGGGGCTCGATGCCCGGGCGCGGTGGAGCTGCGGGATGAGCTGGCGGCGTCGGGTGCTCGGGTGACCGTTGCCGCGTGTGATGTGGCGGACCGGGACGCGCTCGCGGAGCTGCTGGCGTCCATACCGGCCGAGTTCCCGCTGACCGCCGTCGTGCACGCGGCCGGTGTGCTGGACGACGGCCTTGTGGACACGCTGGACGCCGAGCGCCTGGAGCGCGTGGTGCGCGCCAAGGCCACCTCCGCGCAGAACCTCCATGAGCTGACGCGCGACCTGGACCTTTCGGCGTTCGTCCTCTTCTCCTCGTTCGCCGGGTCGGTGGGCGCCGCCGGACAGGGCAACTACGCGGCGGCCAACGCCTACTTGGACGCGCTGGCCGAGCTGCGGCGCGCCGAGGGCTTGCCCGCCACCTCGATCGCCTGGGGCCCGTGGGCCGAGGGCGGCATGGCGGCCGACGAGGCGCTGGAGCGGCGGATGCGCCGCGACGGCGTGCCGCCCATGGCGCCCGAGTCGGCGCTCACCGCGCTGCGGCAGGCGCTGGACCTCGATGACACCGCCGTGACGGTCGCGGACATCGACTGGGACCGGTTCCTGGCCGAGTTCACCGCCGTACGGCCGAGTGCGCTGTTCGGCGAGGTACGGGCCGCGCGTCCGGCGCCCGTCGAGGGCGCGCCGCGCCCGGCCGCCACCGCCGGGACCGGCACCCTGGCGGAGCGGCTGTCCGGCCTGACGGACAACGAGCGCGCACAGACGCTGCTGGAGCTGGTGCGGACGCAGGTCGCGTCGGTGCTGGGGCACGGTGGGGCCGAGGCGGTCGAGGCCGGACGTGCCTTCAAGGAGCTGGGCTTCGACTCGCTCACCGCCGTCGAACTCCGCAACCGGCTGAACGCGGCCACCGCCCTTCGGCTGCCCGCCACGCTCATCTACGACTACCCGAACGCCACCGCCCTCGCCGACCACCTCCGCACGGAGCTGCTGGGCGCGGACGCCGCGGTGACCGGTGGCGTGGCCGCGCCGGCGGTCGCGGTGGCCGACGATCCGATCGCGATCGTGGCGATGAGCTGCCGTTTCCCGGGTGGGGTGCGCTCGCCCGAGGAGCTGTGGGAGCTGCTGACGGCGGGTGGTGACGCCATCGCGGAGTTCCCGTCCGACCGTGGCTGGGATCTGGCGGGGCTGTACGACCCGGACCCGGATCGTCAGGGGACGTCGTATGCACGCGAGGGCGGTTTCCTCTACGACGTCGCCGACTTCGACGCCTCGTTCTTCGGTATCTCGCCGCGTGAGGCGCTGGCGATGGACCCGCAGCAGCGGTTGCTGCTGGAGACGTCGTGGGAGGCGTTCGAGCGCGCGGGCATCGACCCGGGTGCGCTGCGCGGTCAGCAGATCGGCGTCTTCGCCGGGACCAACGGCCAGGACTATCTGTCGCTGCTGATGCAGGCGCCCGAGGGCCTGGAGGGCCACCTGGGCACGGGCAACGCGGCGAGCGTGGTGTCCGGCCGGGTGGCGTACACCTTCGGTCTGGAGGGCCCGGCCGTCACAGTCGACACGGCCTGCTCGTCGTCGCTGGTGGCGCTGCATCTGGCGGTGCAGGCGCTGCGGCAGGGCGAGTGCACGATGGCGCTCGCGGGCGGCGTCACGGTGATGTCCACCCCCGAGAACTTCATCGACTTCAGCCGTCAGCGCGGACTGGCCGCCGACGGCCGGATCAAGGCGTTCGCGGCCGGTGCGGATGGCACCGGCTGGGGCGAGGGTGCGGGCATGCTGCTCGTGGAGCGGCTGTCGGACGCGCGGCGCAACGGTCACCCGGTGCTTGCGGTGGTGCGGGGCTCGGCGATCAACCAGGACGGTGCGTCGAACGGTCTGACGGCGCCCAACGGCCCGTCCCAGCAGCGCGTCATCCGACAGGCGCTGACCAGCGCCGGGCTGACAACCGGCGATGTGGACGTGGTCGAGGCGCACGGTACGGGTACGACGCTGGGTGACCCGATCGAGGCGCAGGCGCTGCTCGCCACGTATGGGCAGCAGCGGGACGAGGACCGGCCGTTGTGGCTGGGCTCGATCAAGTCCAACATCGGTCATACCCAGGCGGCGGCCGGTGTCGCGGGCATCATCAAGATGGTGCTGGCGATGCGGCATGGTGTGTTGCCGCAGACGCTGCATGTGGACGCGCCGTCGCCGCATGTGGATTGGTCGGCGGGGGCCGTCTCGCTGCTGACGGAGCAGGTGGAGTGGCCGGAGACCGGTCGTCCGCGCCGTGCGGGTATCTCCTCGTTCGGCATCAGTGGCACCAACGCGCACACCATCATCGAGCAGGCCCCGGACCCGGTCCCGGCGCTTCCGGCCGCCCCGGCCGAGATGCCCGGGCGGAACGGCCTCGATGGCCTCCTGCCGTTCGTCCTGTCGGCCAAGAACGCCGAGGCGCTGCGGGAGCAGGCCGCGCGGCTGCACACCCACCTCGCGTCGCGGCCGGAGTCGGCGCCGCTCGACGTCGCCCACGCGCTGGCCGTCGGCCGCGCGGCCCTGGAGCGGCGTGCGGTGCTGACTGTCGGCGACCAGGACGAGCTGCTGCGGTCGCTCGACGCCCTGGCCCAGGGCGAGTCTGCCTCGGGTGTGGTTGAGGGGGCGGTTGCCGAGGGCAAGGTGGCGTTCCTGTTCACGGGGCAGGGGAGTCAGCGGCTGGGGATGGGGCGTGAGTTGTATGACGCCTATCCGGTGTTCGCGGATGCGCTGGATGAGGTGTGTGCGCATCTGGATCTGCATCTGGAGCGGCCGCTGCGGGATGTGCTGTTCGGGGATGACGCGGAGGCGCTGGATCAGACGGGGTTCACGCAGCCTGCGTTGTTCGCGGTTGAGGTGGCGTTGTTCCGTCTGGTCGAGGCGTGGGGTCTGACGCCGGACTTCCTCTCCGGGCATTCGATTGGTGAGCTGACTGCCGCGCATGTGGCCGGGGTGCTCTCGCTCGCGGACGCGTGTAGGCTGGTGGCGGCTCGTGGCCGGTTGATGCAGGAGCTGCCTGCCGGTGGCGAGATGATCGCGGTGCAGGCGTCGGAGGACGAGGTCACACCGCTGCTGACCGAGCGCGTCTCGATCGCCGCGCTCAACGGCCCCACCTCCGTGGTGATCGCGGGTGACGAGGACGCGGCGCTGGAGATCGCCGCGTCGTTCGAGGCGCAGGGTCGGAAGACGAAGCGGCTTACGGTCAGCCACGCGTTCCACTCGCCGCGTATGGACGGGATGCTGGAGGCGTTCCGCGAGGTCGCCGAGGGCCTGACGTACGAGGCCCCGCGCATCCCGATCGTCTCCAACCTCACCGGGAACGTCGTCTCCGCCGAAGAGATCACGACGGCCGACTTCTGGGTGCGCCACGTCCGCGAAGCCGTCCGCTTCCTCGACGGCGTCCGCACCTTGGAAGCCCAGGGTGTGACGACCTTCGTCGAGCTCGGCCCTGATGGCGTGCTCTCCGCGATGGCGCAGGAGTGCGTGACCGGCGAGGACACCGCGTTCGCCGCCGCGCTGCGCAAGGACCGCCCGGAGGCCGAGGCGCTGCTCTCGGCCGTCGCGCGGGCGCATGTCCGGGGGGTGACGCCGGACTGGGCGGCCGTCTTCGCCGGTGCGGGCGCCGCCCCCGTGGACCCGGCCGAGCTCGCCGCGTTGCCCACCTATCCCTTCCATCGACAGCGCTACTGGCCCAGCGCCGCCGCCCTCGCGGCGGGCGACCCCGAGTCGATCGGGCTGGGCGGCATCGACCATCCGCTCCTCGGCGCCGCCGTCGCGCTCGCCGACGCCGATGGACTCCTGCTCACGGGTGTGCTCTCCACCCGTACGCACCCCTGGCTGGCCGACCACGCGGTCATGGGCACCGTGCTGCTGCCCGGTACGGCCTTCGTCGAGCTGGCCGGCGCCGCAGGCGCCCAGGTCGGCTGCGAGCGGCTGGATGAACTGACCCTGGAAGCCCCGCTCGTGCTGCCCGAGCACACCGGGGTGCGGGTGCAGCTCGTGGTGGACGCGCCGGATGAGTCCGGCCGCCGTTCCTTCAGCCTCCATTCGCGTCGGCAGGACGCGCTCGGGACCGAGCCGTGGACGCGCCACGCCACCGGTGTGCTCGCACCCGGTGTCCGGATCTCCGCGTCCGGCGAGCCCGATGAGCTGGCCGTATGGCCGCCGCAGGGCGCGACGCCCATCGCGGTCGAGGGGCTGTACGAGGAGCTGGCCGGGGCGGGTCTCGGCTACGGGCTGGTGTTCCAGGGGCTCAAGGGCGCCTGGCGGCTCGGCGAGAACCTCTACGCCGAGGTGGGCTTCCCCGAGGGCGCGCCGCTGACGTCGGGCGCCGAGGCCGAGCGGTTCGGGCTGCACCCGGCCCTGCTGGACGCCGCGCTGCACGTCATCGGCCTCGACAGCGCCGACCGTGAGGCGGCGCTGGCCGAGGGCGCGCTGCTGCCGTTCGCCTGGAACGGCGTGCAGCTGCACGCGGCCGGGGCCGGTGCGCTCCGGGTGCGGCTGTCCGAGCGGCCGTCGAACGCGGTCTCGCTGCTGGTGGCCGACGGTACGGGCCGTCCGGTGGCCACGGTCGAGTCCGTGGCGCTGCGGGCCGCCTCCGCCGACCAGGTCCGCGCGGCGCGCGGCGGGCTGCACGAGTCACTGTTGCGGCTGGACTGGACGGCGGTTCCGGCGCCCGCGACCGGCGCGGCCACGGGCGACTGGGCGGTGCTCGGCGCCGACGCCGATCAACTGGCCGCGCTGGAGGGCGCGTTCGGGCCCGGGATCCGACTCGCCGCGTACCGCGATCTGTCGGTGCTGCGGACGGCGGTGGAAGCCGGGGCGCCCGCGCCCGGCACCGTTTTGCTGGCCGGTGCCGGTGCCGGTGCCGGTGCCGGTGCCGGTGCTGGTCTCGGTGCCGGTGTTGGCGCCGACGCGGCGGCCGTGTACGACGCCACGCAGACCACCCTCGCCCTGCTCCAGGAGTGGCTGGCCGATGAGCGGTTCGCCGCCTCGCGCCTGGTGCTGCTGACCCGGGGCGTGGTGGAGACCGAGCCGGGGGCGGGCGTGGCGGATCTGCCGTACGCCGCCGTGCGCGGTCTGTTCCGCTCCGCGCAGTCGGAGAACCCCGGCCGTCTGGTGCTGCTGGATGTGGAGGGCGAGGAGGACTCGTACCGTACGGTGCCCGCCGCGCTCGGCGTGGACGAGGCGGAGCTGGCGCTGCGCGCGGGCGTGGCGCTCGCGCCCCGGCTGGCCCGGGTGCCGGTCACCGAGAACACCGCTGACACCGACGCGGATACCGCCACCGCCCCGTCGTACGACCCCAACGGCACCGTACTGATCACCGGCGCCACCGGCACCCTCGGCGGCCTCTTCGCCCGCCACCTGGTCTCCGCCCACGGCGTACGGCGACTCCTGCTGGTCAGCCGCCGTGGCGCCGACGCCGACGGCGCCCAGGAGCTGGCCGCCGATCTCACGGCGGCCGGTGCCACCGTGACCTGGGCGGCCTGCGATGTGGCCGACCGCGACGCGCTCGCCGCGACCCTGGCCGCCATCCCGGCCGAGCATCCGCTGACCGCCGTGGTGCACACGGCGGGCGTCCTGGACGACGGCATCCTCGGCTCGCTGACGCCCGAGCGGGTGGCCCGGGTGCTGCGTCCCAAGGTGGACGCGGCGCTCAACCTGCACGAGCTGACCCGCGACCACGAGCTGTCCGCGTTCGTGCTGTTCTCCGGTGCCGCCGCCGTGTTCGGCGCGCCCGGACAGGCGAGTTACGCCGCCGCCAACTCCTTCCTGGAGGCGCTCGCCCAGCACCGCGTGGCCCAGGGGCTCCCGGCCACCGCGCTGGCCTGGGGCCTGTGGGGCGGTGCGGGCATGGGCAGCGGTCTCGACGAGGTCGACCTGCGGCGCATCGCGCGCGGCGGGGTCGCCCCGATCGCCGCCGACGAGGGGCTCGCGCTCTTCGACGCGGCCCGCGCCGACGGCGGCGCCGTGCTGTTCCCGATGCGGCTCGACTACGCGGGGCTGCGCACCGAGGCCACGGCGACCGGCACCGTCCCGGCACTGTTCCGCGGCCTGGTGCGGGCCCCGGTCCGGCGGGCCGCCGCCGCGGCCGCCACCGCCGACGGCTCCTCGCTCGCCCAGCGGCTGGCCGGGCTCGCCCGGCCCGAACAGGACCGTGAGCTGCTGGAGTTGGTGTGCGGCCGGGTCGCCGCGGTGCTCGGTTACGCGGGCCCGGAGGCGGTCGAGGCCGGGCGGGCATTCAAGGAGCTGGGCTTCGACTCGCTCACCGCCGTCGAACTCCGCAACGACCTCAAGACCGTCACCGGACTGCGGCTCCCGGCCACGCTCGTCTTCGACTACCCGACCCCCACCGCCCTGGCCGGCCATCTGCGCGAGGAGCTGCTGGGCGCCGAGGAGACCACGGCGCCGCTCGTCCCCGTACGGACGGGGGCGGCCCCGGCGGTCGACGACGACCCGATCGTCATCGTCGGCATGAGCTGCCGCTACCCCGGCGGGGTACGCACCCCGGAGGAGCTGTGGGAGCTCGTCGCCACCGGCGGCGACGGCATCTCCGGCTTCCCCGTGGACCGTGGCTGGGACCTCGACGGTCTGTACCACCCGGACCCCGACCACGCGGGCACCTCGTACACCCGCGAGGGCGGCTTCCTGCACGACGCGGCCGACTTCGACCCGGACTTCTTCGGGATCTCCCCGCGTGAGGCGCTGGCGATGGACCCGCAGCAGCGGTTGCTGCTGGAGACGTCGTGGGAGGCGTTCGAGCGCGCGGGCATCGACCCGGCGACCGTGCGCGGCAGCAGGACGGGTGTGTTCGCGGGCGTCATGTACCACGACTACGTGACCGGGCTCGATGGCATCCCCGACGGTGTCGAGGGCTACATCGGCACCGGCAACGCGGGCTCCATCGCATCGGGCCGGGTGGCGTACACCTTCGGTCTGGAGGGTCCGGCGGTCACGGTCGACACGGCGTGTTCGTCGTCGCTGGTGGCGCTGCACTGGGCGATCCAGGCGCTGCGCGCGGGCGAGTGCACCATGGCGCTGGCCGGTGGTGTGGCGGTCATGGCCACCCCCGAGACGTTCATCGACTTCAGCCGTCAGCGCGGCCTGGCCACGGATGGCCGGTGCAAGTCCTTCGCGGCGTCGGCGGACGGTACGGGCTGGGCCGAAGGCGCGGGCATGCTGCTCGTGGAGCGGCTGTCGGACGCGCGGCGCAACGGCCACCCGGTGCTTGCGGTCGTGCGCGGCTCCGCGATCAACCAGGACGGTGCGTCGAACGGTCTGACGGCGCCGAACGGTCCGTCGCAGCAGCGTGTCATCCGGCAGGCGCTGGCCGCCGCCGGGCTGTCGGCGGGCGATGTGGACGTGGTCGAGGCGCACGGTACGGGTACGACGCTGGGTGACCCGATCGAGGCGCAGGCGCTGCTGGCCACGTACGGCCAGGAGCGGGATGGGGACCGGCCGTTGTGGCTGGGCTCGATCAAGTCCAACATCGGTCATACGCAGGCCGCCGCCGGTGTCGCGGGCATCATCAAGATGGTGCTGGCCATGCGCCACGGTGTGCTGCCGCAGACGCTCCACGTGGACGCGCCCTCGACCAACGTCGACTGGGAGGACGGCGCGGTCTCGCTGCTCACCGAGCGGATGGAGTGGCCGGAGACCGGCCGTCCGCGCCGCGCCGGCGTGTCGTCGTTCGGCATCAGCGGCACCAACGCGCACACCATCATCGAGCAGCCGCCGGCCGCCGAGGACCACGAGGTGGGGGCGGCGCGGCCGGTCGCCGTACCGCCGGTGCTCCCGTGGCCGCTGTCGGCCGTGGGCCGGGACGCGCTGCGCGACCAGGCCCGCCACCTGCGCGACCGGCTGCGCGCCGACTCCGCTGATGAGGGCGTGGACCTGGCCGCCATCGGCTACACCCTGGCCGCCGGGCGCACCACCTTCGAGGACCGCGCGGTGCTGGTGGCCGACGGCCGCGAGGGTTTCCTGCGTGCCCTGGAGGCACTGGCCTCCGGCGAACCGGCCACGGGCCTGGTGCAGGGCTCGCCGGTGGCCGGGAAGCTGGCCTTCCTGTTCACGGGACAGGGCAGCCAGCGGCTGGGGATGGGGCGTGAGCTGTACGACGCCTATCCGGTGTTCGCGGAGGCGCTGGACGCCATCTGCGATGAGCTGGACGCGCATCTGGAGCGGCCGCTGCGGGAGGTGCTGTTCGGCGACGACGCCACCGCACTGGACCAGACCGGATTCACCCAGCCCGCGCTGTTCGCGGTGGAGGTGGCGCTGTTCCGGCTGGTCGAGGCGTGGGGGCTGCGGCCCGACTTCCTCTCCGGCCACTCGATCGGTGAGCTGGCCGCCGCGCATGTGGCGGGTGTGCTCTCGCTCGCGGACGCGGCGAAGCTGGTGGCGGCGCGTGGCCGGCTGATGCAGGAGCTGCCCACCGGTGGCGCGATGATCGCCGTCCAGGCGTCGGACGACGAGGTCACGCCGCTGCTCACCGCGCGCGTCTCGATCGCCGCGCTCAACGGGCCGACCTCCGTGGTCATCGCGGGTGATGAGGACGCGGCTGTCTCGATCGCGGCGACCTTCGAGGAGCGGGGCCGCAAGACCAAGCGGCTGACCGTGAGCCACGCGTTCCACTCGCCGCGCATGGACGGCATGTTGGAGGCGTTCCGCGAGGTCGCGGAGGGGCTCAGCTACGAGGCCCCGCGCATTCCGATCGTCTCCAACCTCACGGGGACCGTGGTCTCCGCCGAGGAGATCACCAGCCCCGGCTTCTGGGTGCGCCACGTCCGGGAGGCTGTGCGCTTCCTCGACGGCGTCCGGACGTTGGAAGCCCAGGGCGTCACCACTTACCTCGAACTCGGCCCCGACGGTGTGCTGTCCGCCATGGTCCAGGACTGCCTCGCCGACGCCGACGTGGCCGGTTTCGCCGCCACGCTGCGCGGCGGCCGCCCCGAGGCCGAGACCGTCACCACCGCCCTCGCCGCCCTGCAGGTCCGGGGCGTGGCTCTGGACTGGGAGGCGTTCTACGCCGGAACCGGTGCGCGGCGCGTGGAGTTGCCGACGTACGCCTTCCAGCGGCGGCGCTACTGGCTGGACGTGCGGACCTCCGCCGCCACCCCCGACGCCACCGCTCAGGACACGGTCGACGCCCGCTTCTGGGAGGCCGTCGAGCGCGCGGACCTGGCCTCGCTCGCCGAGACCCTGAACCTCGGCACCGAGGACAACGGCGCGCTGGAGGCCCTGCTGCCCTCGCTGTCGGCGTGGCGGCGGCAGCAGTCGGAGCGTTCGACGGTGGACGGCTGGCGCTACCGGGTGGCGTGGAAGCCGGTCACGGACCGCTCCGCCGCGTCCCCGAGTGGCCGTTGGCTCGTGGTGGTACCGGCCGAGGCGGCCAAGGACGCCTGGGTCGCGGGTGCCGTACGGATGCTGAACGAGCGGGGTGCCGACGTACGCCGCATCGAGCTGACCGCCGCCGACGACGACCGCGCCGCGGTGGTCGAACGGCTGGCCGGAGTCATCGGCGACGAGCCCGTAACCGGTGGCGTGCTGTCCCTGCTGGGCCTCGCGGACGGTCCGGCCCTCGCGGACGGTCCGGCCCTCGCGGACGGTCCGGCCCTCACGGACGGTCCAGTCCTCACGGACGGTCCGGCTCCCGCGAACGGTCCGGCTTCCGCCGACGGCGACGCGCTGCTGCGGACGGCCGCGCTGACGCAGGCCCTGGGCGACGCGGGTATCGGCGCGCCGCTGTGGGTGGCCACGCGGGGCGCGGTGGCGGTGGGCCGTTCGGACGGCACGGTCAGCCCGGAAGGGGCGCGGCTGTGGGGTCTGGGCCGGGTGGCCGCGTTGGAGCTGCCCGAGCGCTGGGGCGGTCTGGTCGACCTCCCGGAGACCGCCGATGAACGTGGGCTGGGGCGGCTGGCCGAGGTGCTGGCCGGTGTCGGTGGCGAGGACCAGGTCGCGGTGCGGGCGTCGGGCGTGTTCGGACGTCGGCTCGTACGCGCCACCGCCTCCTCCGGCGACACATGGACGCCGGGCGCCGGTACGACCCTGGTCACCGGCGGTACGGGCGCGCTGGGCGCGCAGGTGGCCCGCTGGCTGGTCGCGGGCGGCGCCGAGCATGTGGTGCTCACCAGCCGCCGTGGCATCGACGCCCCCGGCGCCGTGGAGCTGCGCGACGAACTCGCCGCCTCCGGCGCCCGGGTGACCGTCGCCGCATGCGATGTGGCCGACCGGGACGCGCTCGCGCGGCTCCTCACCGACATCCCGGACGAGCTGCCGCTGACCGCCGTGGTGCACACGGCGGGGGTGCTGGACGACGGCGTACTGGACTCGCTCACCCCCGAGCGCTTCACCTCCGTCCTGCGCGCCAAGGCGGTCGCCGCGGCCCATCTCGACGAGCTGACACGCGACCGGGAGCTGTCGGCCTTCGTGCTGTTCTCCTCGATCAGCGGCACGTTCGGCGCCGCGGGCCAGGGCAACTACGCCGCCGCCAACGCCTATCTGGACGCGCTGGCCGAGCGGCGGCGCGCCCAGGGCCTGCCCGCCACCTCGATCGCCTGGGGCCCGTGGGCCGAGGGCGGTATGGCGACGGACGGAACGTTGGAGCAGCGTCTGCGCCGGGGCGGACTGCCGCCGATGGAAGCCGAGTTGGCGATCGGCGCGCTCCAGCGGGCGCTCGACCTCGATGACGCGGTGGTCACCGTCGCGGACATCGACTGGGACCGGTTCGCACCGGACTTCGCTGCCGCCCGGCCCAGCCGCCTGTTCGCGGACCTTCCGGAGACCCGCGCGGCGGCGGAGGGCACCGCCACCGCGCCCGCGGCCGATGGCTCCTCGCTCGCCGCCCGGCTGGCCGGGCTGGGCGAGGCGGAGCGGGACCGGCTGCTGCTGGACCTGGTCCGTACGCAGGTGGCCGCGGTGCTCGGACACGACGGTTCGGAGTCCATCGCCGCCGACCGCGCCTTCGGCGAGCTGGGCTTCGACTCGCTGACCGCCGTCGAGCTGCGCAACCGGCTCGGTGCCGCCAGCGGTGTCCGGCTCCCCGCGACCCTGGTCTTCGACTACCCGACGGCCGCCGCCCTCGCAAACTATCTGCGCGGCGAGCTCATCGGGGCGGACACCACCGCCGCCGAGGCTTCGCAGCCTGCGGCGGTGACGGCGGCGGCCGATGACGATCCGATCGCGATCGTGGCGATGAGCTGCCGCTTCCCGGGTGGGGTCCGCACCCCCGAGGAGCTGTGGCAGCTGCTCACCGCGGGCGGGGACGCGATCGCCGAGTTCCCGGCCGACCGCGGCTGGGACCTGGACGCGCTCTACGACCCGGACCCCGACCGGCGGGGCACCTTCTACGCACGCGAGGGCGGTTTCCTCTACGACGCGGGCCACTTCGACGCCCCGTTCTTCGGGATCTCGCCCCGTGAGGCCCTGGCCATGGACCCGCAGCAGCGGCTGCTGCTGGAGACCTCGTGGGAGGCGTTCGAGCGCGCGGGCATCGACCCGGCGATGCTGCGCGGCACCTCCGCCGGTGTCTTCGTCGGCTCCAACGGACAGGACTACGACGCCTCGCTGCACACCGTCCCCGAGGAGGTCGAGGGCTACCTGGGCACGGGCAACGCGGCCAGCGTGGTCTCCGGCCGGCTCGCGTACACCTTCGGTCTGGAGGGCCCGGCGGTCACCGTCGACACGGCCTGTTCGTCGTCGCTGGTGGCGCTGCACTGGGCGATCCAGGCGCTGCGCCAGGGCGAGTGCTCGCTCGCGCTCGCGGGCGGTGTGACGGTCATGTCCAGCCCCGGCGCGTACATCGAGTTCAGCCGTCAGCGCGGGCTGGCTCCGGACGGTCGCTGCAAGGCGTTCGCGGCCGGTGCGGACGGCACCGGCTGGGGCGAGGGCGTCGGCATGCTGCTCGTGGAGCGGCTCTCGGACGCCCGCCGCAACGGCCACCCGGTGCTGGCGATCGTGCGCGGAAGCGCCATCAACCAGGACGGCGCCTCCAACGGTCTGACCGCGCCCAACGGCCCCGCCCAGCAGCGCGTCATCCGCCAGGCGCTGGCCGGTGCGGGCCTGTCCGCCGCCGAGGTGGACGCCGTTGAGGCCCATGGCACCGGCACCCGGCTCGGCGACCCGATCGAGGCGCAGGCGCTGCTGGCCACCTACGGCCAGGAGCGGGACGCGGACCGGCCGCTGTGGCTGGGCGCCATCAAGTCCAACATCGGCCACACCCAGGCCGCCGCCGGTGTCGCGGGCATCATCAAGATGGTGCTGGCCATGCGCCACGGTGTGCTGCCGCGCACCCTGCACGTGGACGAGCCGTCGCCGCATGTGGACTGGTCGGCGGGCGCGGTGTCGCTGCTCACCGAGCAGGTGGAGTGGCCGGAGACCGGCCGTCCGCGCCGCGCGGGCGTCTCCTCGTTCGGTTTCAGCGGCACCAACGCCCATACGGTTCTGGAGCAGGCCCCGGCCCACGACGAGCCGGTCGACAGCACACCGCGGAGCCCCCTCGTACGGCCCGATGTGGTGGCCTGGCCGCTCTCGGCCAAGGGCGAGGACGCGCTGCGGGCCCAGGCCGAGCGGCTGCGCGCCCACCTCGAAGCCGACACCGCGCTCGGCGCGGTGGACGTGGCGTACTCCCTGGCCACCACGAGGTCCGCCCTGGAGCACCGCGCGGTGGTCCTCGGCCCGGACCGGGACCGGCTGCTCGCGGGCCTCACCGCCCTCGCGCGTGGCGAGTCCGCCGCGCAGCTGATCCGGGGTGTGCCCGCCGAGGGCCGCACGGCCGTGCTCTTCACCGGGCAGGGCAGCCAGCGGCTCGGCATGGGCCGTGAGCTGTACGAGGCCGGCCCGGTCTTCGCGGAGGCGCTGGACGCGGTCTGCGCCGAGCTGGACCGGCACCTCGAACGGCCGCTGTACGACGTGCTGTTCGGGGACGACAAGGAGTCGCTGGACCGGACCGGCTTCACCCAGCCCGCGCTGTTCGCGATCGAGGTGGCGCTGTTCCGGCTGGCCGAGGCCGCCGGGCTGCGGCCGGACGTACTGGCCGGGCACTCCATCGGCGAACTGGCCGCGGCGCATGTGGCCGGGGTGCTGTCGCTGGAGGACGCCGCCACGCTGGTGGCCGCCCGCGGCCGGCTGATGCAGCAACTGCCCGCCCGTGGCGCGATGATCGCGCTGCAGGCGGCGGAGGACGAGGTCGAGCCGCTGCTGACCGAGCGGATCGGCATCGCCGCGCTCAACGGGCCGACCTCGGTGGTCATCGCGGGCGACGAGGACGCGGCGCTGGAGATCGCGGCGTCGTTCGAGGCGCGGGGCCGCAAGACCAAGCGGCTCACCGTGAGCCACGCGTTCCACTCCCCGCTGATGGACGGCATGCTCGCCGACTTCCGCAAGGTCGCCGAGGGGCTGACGTACCGCGCGCCGCGCATCCCGATCGTCTCCATGGTCACCGGGCAGCCGGTCGCCGACGAGCTGGGCATGGCCGCCGACTACTGGGTGCGCCATGTCCGCCACTCCGTCCGCTTCCTCGACGGTGTCCGCGCCCTGGAGGCCCAGGGCGTCACCACCTATGTCGAACTGGGCCCGGACGGGGTGCTGTCCGCCATGGCGCAGGACTGCGTCACCGCCGCAGGCGAAGGCGCCGAAGAGGTGGCCTTCGTGCCCGTACTGCGCGCCGGGCGCCCCGAGACGGAGACGCTGACCGACGCCCTCGCCACGCTGCATGTGCGGGGCGCGGCCGTGGACTGGGAGGCGCTGTTCGCCGGAACCGGTGCGCGGCGCGTGGAGTTGCCGACGTACGCCTTCCAGCGGCGGCGCTACTGGCTCGACGGCACCCCGCGCCACACATCCGGCGAGGCGGCCACGGCCGTCGACACGGCCGGCGCCCGGTTCTGGGAGGCCGTCGAGAGCGACGATCTCGCCTCGCTGTCGGACGCCGTGGGCATCGACGTGGACCAGCCGCTCAGCGCGCTGCTCCCGGCGCTGTCCGCGTGGCGGCGCCGCGAACGCGAGCAGTCCGCGCTCGACGGCTGGCGCTACCGCGTCACCTGGAAGCCGCTGGAGGAGCCGCGGCTCGCCGCCGCTCCCGGCGTCTGGCTGGTCGCTGAACCGGCCGGGGCCGCGGGCCACGCCGAGACCGTGCGGCGTGTCGTGGACGCGCTGGCCGACCGGGGCGCCGACATCCGGCGCGTCAACATCACCCCGGCCGACGGCGGGGACCTCGACCGGGACGCGCTGGCCGACCGGATCCGCAAGGCGGCGGCCGACGAGCCCGTGCACGGTGTGCTGTCGCTGCTCGCACTGGACGAGTGCCCGCACCCCGACCACCCCGCCGCGCCCACCGGGCTGCTGCGCACCGGAGTGCTGGTGCAGGCCCTCGGGGACGCGGGCCTGGACGCCCCGCTGTGGTGCGCCACCACCGGCGCCGTCTCCACCGCCGCCTCGGAACCGATCGGCAGCGCCGCACAGGCGCAGCTCTGGGGCCTGGGCCGGGTGGTGGCGCTGGAGCACCCGGAGCGCTGGGGCGGTCTGATCGACCTGCCCGCGACGCTGGACGAACGGGCCGCCGACCGCCTGGCCGGTGTGCTCGGCGGACACGGCGGCGACCACGAGGACCAGCTGGCGATCCGTACGGCCGGAATCCTGGCCCGCCGCCTCGCCCACGCCGAGTCCACCCCGGCCACCGGCGCGCCCTGGCGGCCGCGGGGCACGGTCCTGGTCACCGGCGGCACCGGCGCGCTGGGCGCCCATGTGGCCCGCTGGCTGGCGGAGAACGGCGCCGAGCATCTGGTGCTCACCAGCCGCCGGGGCCCCGACGCCCCCGGCGCCACCGAGCTGCGCGACGAACTCGCCGCTTCCGGCGTGCGGGTGACCGTCGCCGCCTGCGACGTCACCGACCGGGACGCGGTCGCCGGGCTGCTGGCCCGGATTCGCGACGGACACCCGGGGCATCCGCTCACCGCCGTCGTACACACGGCGGGCGCCGGGCAGTTCGCACCGCTCGCGGAGACCACCCCGGCCGAGGTCGCCGATGTGGTCGCCGCCAAGGTCGCGGGCGCGGCCCATCTGGACGCGCTGCTCGGCGACACCGAGCTGGACGCCTTCGTGCTGTTCTCCTCCATCGCCGCGGTGTGGGGCAGTGGTGGCCAGGGCGCCTACGCGGCCGGAAACGCCTTCCTCGACGCACTGGCCGAACAGCGCCGGGCCCGTGGTCTCACCGCCACCTCCGTGGCCTGGGGCCCGTGGGCGGACGGCGGACTCGTCACCGACGACGAGGCGGCCGAGCACCTGCGCCGCCGCGGCCTGCCGGTGATGGCCCCGCACTCCGCCATCGCCGCACTCCAGCAGGCGCTGGACCGGAACGAGACCGTGGTGACGGTGGCCGATGTCGACTGGGACCGCTTCGCCCCCACCTTCACGGCGGCCCGCCCCCGCCCGCTCATCGCCGATCTGCCCGAGGTCCGCGCCGCCCTGGCACCGGACCCGGCGGAGGGCGCGGACGGCGGCCCGGCCGAGGCATCGGCGGAGTCCCTGCGGCAGCGGCTCACCGGGCTCACCGGATCCGAGGCCGACAAGGTCCTGCTCGACCTGGTCCGTACGGAGGTCGCCGCCGTCCTCGGACACGACGACACCACGGCCGTCCAGGCGGGCCGGGCCTTCAAGGAGCTGGGCTTCGACTCCCTCACCGCCGTGGAACTCCGCAACCGGCTGAATGCGGCCACCGGGCTCCAGCTCACCGCCACCCTGGTCTTCGACCACCCGACCCCCGGCGCGCTCGCCGATGTGCTGCGCGCCGACCTGCTCGGCGAGGACACCACACCCGAACTCCCGGCCCTCGCCGAAATCGACAAGCTGGAATTCACCCTTTCCCACGTCTCCGACGACGCGACGGAACGCGAACGGGTCACCGCACGACTCGAAGCGCTGCTGCGGACATGGAACGAGACCGAGAGCGCGGCGGGCGCCGACGGCGGCGAGGACGATGAACTCGCCCTCGACGCCGCCTCCGCCGAAGACATCTTCGACATCATCAACAATGAATTCGGAAGGTCCTGACGTGATGACCGCCCTCAATTCAACTGACCTCAGGAGGTGACGTTTCCGTGGCTAGCGCGAACGAAGAGAAGCTGCTCGACAATCTGAAGTGGATGACCACTGAGCTGCGCCGGGCCCGTCGCCGCCTGACCGAGGTGGAGGCGGACGCGCAGGAACCGATCGCGATCACCGCGATGAGCTGCCGGTTCCCCGGTGGCGTCGGTTCGCCCGAGGATCTGTGGCAGCTGGTCGCGGAGGGCGGTGACGCCATTTCCGGATTCCCCGCCGACCGCGGCTGGGACATCGAGGGGCTGGCCGATCCGGACCCCGACCGCAAGGGCACCTTCTACAACAGCGGCGGCGGATTCCTCGACGGCGCCGCCGAATTCGACCCCGCGTTCTTCGGCATTTCGCCGCGCGAGGCGCTTGCGATGGACCCGCAGCAGCGGCTGCTGCTGGAGACCTCCTGGGAGGTTTTCGAGCGCGCGGGAATCGACCCGACCTCCGTCAAGGGCAGCCGCACCGGCGTTTATGTGGGCGCCTCGGCCATGGGCTATGGCTCGGATGTTTCGGGCGCGCCGGAGGAGCTGGAGGGGCTGCTGCTCACCGGCGGCGCCACCAGTGTGCTGTCCGGCCGTATCGCCTACACCTTCGGCCTCGAAGGCCCGGCCGCCACGATCGACACGGCGTGCTCGTCGTCGCTGGTCGCCCTGCATTGGGCGGCTCAGGCGCTGCGGCAGCGCGAATGCTCGCTCGCCCTCGTCGGCGGCGTCACCGTGATGCCCAACCCGGACGTCTTCGTGGAGTTCAGCCGCCAGCGCGGCCTCGCCCCCGATGGCCGCTGCAAGTCCTTCGCCGCCTCGGCGGACGGCACCGGCTGGTCCGAGGGCGTCGGCGTGCTGCTGGTCGAGCGGCTGTCGGACGCGCGCAAGAACGGCCACCCGGTGCTGGCCGTGGTGCGCGGCAGCGCGGTGAACCAGGACGGCGCCTCCAACGGTCTGACCGCGCCGAACGGCCCGTCGCAGCGGCGCGTCATCCGTCAGGCCCTGGAGAACGCCCGGCTGTCCGCCGCCGAGATCGACGTCGTCGAGGCGCATGGCACGGGGACCACACTCGGTGACCCCATCGAGGCGCAGGCGCTGCTGGCCACCTACGGCCAGGAGCGGCCCGAGGGCCGGCCGCTATGGCTGGGCTCGCTCAAGTCCAACCTGGGCCACGCCCAGGCGGCGGCGGGTGTCGCGGGCGTCATCAAGATGGTCATGGCGATACGCCACGGCATCCTGCCCAAGACCCTCCACGTCGATCAGCCGTCCCCGACCGTCGACTGGTCGGCGGGCGAGGTGTCCCTGCTGACCGAGGCCCGTCCCTGGGACGAGACCGGCAGGCCGCGCCGGGCCGGTGTCTCCGCCTTCGGCGTGAGCGGCACCAACGCCCACACCATCCTGGAGCAGGCCCCCGAGCCGGAGGCCGAGGAGCCGTCGGCCACGGACGAGGACGCCACCCCGGCGGCGGTCGTCACCGCCACCGTGCTGCCGTGGCCCCTGTCAGCCGGGAACGCGGCGGCGCTGCGCGACAACGCCCGCCGCCTCGCCTCCCACCTGAACCGCGAACCCGCCCTCGGCATCACCGATGTGGCCTACTCGCTGGCCACCGGCCGGGCGGCGCTGGAGCGCCGTGCGGTGGTCGTGGGCGAGGACCGCGCCGGGCTGCTGTCCGGGCTGGAGGCGCTGGCGCGGGGGGAGTCCGCGCCGGGGCTGGTCGAGGGTGTGGTTGCCGAGGGTGAGCTGGCGTTCCTGTTCACGGGGCAGGGGAGTCAGCGGCTGGGGATGGGGCGTGAGCTGTATGACGCCTATCCGGTGTTCGCCGAGGCGCTCGATGCGGTGTGTGCGGAGCTGGACCGGCATCTTGAGCGGCCTTTGCAGGACGTCCTGTTCGGGGACGATGCCGAGGCGCTGGACCAGACCGGTTTCACCCAGCCCGCGCTGTTCGCGGTCGAGGTGGCGCTGTTCCGCCTCGTTGAGGCGTGGGGTCTGAAGCCCGACTATCTGTCGGGGCACTCGATCGGTGAGCTGGCCGCCGCGCATGTGGCGGGTGTGTTGTCGCTCGCGGATGCGTCGAAGCTGGTGGCGGCGCGTGGGCGGTTGATGCAGGAGCTTCCGGCCGGTGGCGCGATGATCGCGGTGCAGGCGTCGGAGGACGAGGTCACGCCGCTGCTCACCGAGCGGGTCAGCGTCGCCGCGCTCAACGGGCCGACGTCGGTGGTCATCGCGGGTGATGAGGACGCGGCTCTGGAGATTGCCGCGTCGTTCGAGGCGCAGGGTCGTAAGACCAAGCGGCTCACCGTCAGCCACGCGTTCCACTCGCCGCGTATGGACGGCATGTTGGACGCGTTCCGGCAGGTGGCGCAGGGGCTGTCGTACGAGGCCCCGAAGATCCCGATCGTGTCCAATCTGACCGGTGGCGTGGTGTCCGCCGACGAGATCACGACTCCCGACTTCTGGGTGCGCCATGTCCGCGAGGCCGTCCGCTTCCTCGACGGTGTCCGCACCCTTGAGGCCAAGGGCGTCACCACGTTTGTCGAGCTGGGCCCGGACGGTGTGCTCACCGCGATGGCGCAGGAGTGTGTGACCGACTCCGCGTCGGACGCCGCGTTCCTCTCCGCGTTGCGCAAGGACCGTCCCGAGGCCGAGGCGCTGACCACGGCCGTCGCACGGGCGCATGTGCGCGGTGTGACGGTGGACTGGGCCGGGTTCTTCGCCGGTCGGGGCGCGGAGCAGGTGGATCTGCCGACGTATGCCTTCCAGCATGAGCGGTTCTGGCTGGAGCCGGCTGCCGGGTCCGTCGGTGATGTGGCCTCCGTGGGGCTGGAGCTGGCCGGACACCCGCTGCTGGGTGCGGCGGTGCCGCTGGCGGAGACCGATGGGCTGGTCTTCACCGGACGGCTGGGTGTGGATACGCATCCGTGGCTGGCCGACCATGTGGTGCGGGACACGGTGGTGCTGCCCGGCACCGCGTTCGTGGAGCTTGCCGTGCGCGCCGGTGACCAGGTCGGTTGCGACCTGCTCGATGAGCTGACCCTGCACGCCCCGCTGGTGCTGCCCGCACGCGGTGGCGTCCGGCTGCAGCTCACGGTCGGTGCGCCCGACGGCGCCGGACGGCGGTCCCTGACCGTGCTGTCCCGCGCGGAGGACGCCCCGGCCGAGGAGCCGTGGACGCGGCATGCCGACGGTGTGCTCGCCTCGGGCGCGCCCCGGCCGTCGTTCGCGCTGACCGCGTGGCCGCCGCAGGACGCCGAGGCGGCCCGTACCGAGGAGCTGTACGCGGCCCTCGCGGACGGCGGTCTGCGGTACGGCCCGGTGTTCCAGGGGCTCACGGCCGCCTGGCGGCGCGGGGACGAACTCTTCGCGGAGGTACGGCTGGACGAGTCCGCCGCCTCCGACGCGCAGGCGTACGGACTGCACCCGGCGCTGCTCGACTCGGCGCTCCACGCACTCGGCATGGACGGCCTGGGCGACGGCGAGAGCCAGGGCGGGCGGCTGCCGTTCGCCTGGAGCGGTGTGTCGCTGTACGCGAGCGGCGCCTCGGCGCTGCGGGTGCGGCTGGTGCTGCGGGGCGCGGACGGGGTCCGGCTGGAGATCGCGGACTCGGCCGGTGCGCCGGTCGCCGCCGTGGACTCGCTGGTCCTGCGCGCCGTGTCGGCGGAGCAGGTGCGGGCCGCGCGGGCGGGGTACCACGAGTCGCTGTTCCGGGTGGAGTGGACCGAACTTCCGGCCGGAGCGGGCGCCGGCGCGCCCGGCGGCAGCCGGTGGGCGGTGCTCGGCGCGGACCCCCTCGGGCTCGCGTCCACCGGTGCCGGTGCGTATGCGGACTTCACAGCGCTGGGCGAGGCCGTGGCGTCCGGGGCGGCCGTACCGGAGTACGTGTTCGTGACGCCGTCCACCGAGGGCGGCGACGAGATGCCGGGCGGGGTGCCCCGCACGGTGCGTCGGGTCACGGCCGAGGCGCTGGGCCTGGCCCAGGCGTGGCTGGCCGATGAGCGGTTCGCCACCTCGCGGCTGGTGTTCCTGACCCTCGGCGAGGGCGAGCCGGTGGGCGATCCGGCGCAGTCCGCGGTGTGGGGTCTGCTGCGCACGGCGCAGGCCGAGAACCCGGACCGCTTCGTCCTCCTGGACATCGACGGCGAGGGCGCGTCGCTCGCGGCGCTTCCGGCCGCGCTGGCGGCGGGCGAGGAGCAACTCGCCCTCCGTACGGGCGTCGCCCGTATCCCGCGCTTGGCCAGGGTGCCGATCACGGACGAGACGACGGCGGTTGCCTTCGACTCCGAGGGCACGGTGCTGGTCACCGGCGCCTCCGGGTCGCTGGGCGGTCTGGTGGCCCGGCATCTGGTGGCCGAGCGTGGCGTACGGCAGCTCCTGCTGGTGAGTCGCCGTGGGCAGCAGGCCCCGGGTGCGACCGAACTCGCCGACGAGCTCACCGAGTTGGGCGCGAGCGTGCGCTGGGCGGCGTGTGATGTGGCGGACCGGGACGCGCTCGCCGCGACCCTCGCCGCCATCCCCGCCGAGCATCCGCTGACGGCCGTCGTGCACACCGCCGGTGTGCTGGACGACGGTGTGATCGGCTCCCTCACCCCCGAGCGCGTCGACCACGTCATGCGCCCCAAGGTGGACGCGGCCTGGAACCTGCACGAGCTCACCCGCGACCAGGACCTGACGGCCTTCGTGCTGTTCTCCTCCGCCTCGGGCGTCTTCGGCACCCCCGGCCAGGGCAACTACGCGGCCGCCAACGCCTTCCTGGACGCCCTCGCCGCACACCGCCGCGCCGAGAGCCTTCCGGCCGTCTCGCTGGCCTGGGGCCCCTGGGCGGGCGCCGGTATGGCCGGTGGCCTGGACGAGGCCGACATCAGCCGGATGCGGCGCGCCGGACTGCCGCCGCTGTCCCCGGCCGAGGGCCTGGCGCTCCTGGACGCCGCGCTCACCACGGACGAGGCGGTACCGGTCCCGATGCGCGTGGACGCCGTGGCGCTGCGCGCCCAGGCCGCGGCGGGCGCGCTCGCGCCACTGCTGCGCGGGCTGGTGCGGGTCCCGGTGCGCCGCGCGGTGGACGCGGCCGCGGGCGGCGGTTCCGCGCTGGCGGAGCGGCTGGCGGGGCTGAGCGCGGCCGAACAGGACCGGCTGCTGCTGGACCTGGTCCGTACGCAGGTGGCGGCCGTCCTCGGCTATGCGGGCCCGCAGGCCGTCGAGGAGGGCCGGGCCTTCAAGGACCTGGGCTTCGACTCCCTGACCGCCGTCGAACTGCGCAATCTGCTGCGCGAGGCGACCGGGCTGCGGCTGCCGCCCACGCTCGTCTTCGACTACCCCACCTCGACCAGCCTGGCGGGCCATCTGCGTGAGGAGATCGTCGGGGACACGGCCGACGGAAACGTCCCCGACCGGGTGATCAGCGCGGTGGACCGCGACGACCCGATCGCGATCGTCGCGATGAGCTGCCGCTTCCCCGGCGGTGTGCGGTCGCCCGAGGAGCTGTGGCAGCTGCTGGTCGCCGGTGACGACGCCATCACTCCGTTCCCCGCCGACCGCGGCTGGGACCTCGCCACCCTCTACAGCGACGACCCCGACCTCGAGGGCACCAGCTACACCCGCGAGGGCGGCTTCCTGCACGACGTGGCCGACTTCGACGCCTCATTCTTCGGCATCTCGCCGCGCGAGGCCCTCGCGATGGACCCGCAGCAGCGGCTGCTGCTGGAGACCACCTGGGAGGCGTTCGAGCGGGCCGGGGTCGACCCCGCGTCCCTGCGCGGCAGCCGCACCGGTGTCTACATCGGCTCCAACGACCAGGACTATCTGACGCTGTGGCTGAACGAGCCGCAGGGCCTCGAAGGCCACCTCGGCACCGGCAACTCCTCCAGCGTGGCCTCCGGCCGGGTCTCCTACGCCTTCGGGCTCGAAGGCCCGGCGGTCACCATCGACACGGCCTGCTCGTCGTCGGTGGTGGCGCTGCACCTGGCCGCGCAGGCGCTGCGCAACGGCGAATGCTCGATGGCGCTGGCCGGCGCCGTCACGGTCATGTCGACCCCGGGCGCCTTCCTGGAGTTCAGCCGGCAGCGCGGACTGGCCGCCGACGGCCGGATCAAGGCGTTCTCCGGTGACGCGGACGGCACCAACTGGGCCGAGGGCGTGGGCCTCTTCCTGGTGGAGCGGCTCTCCGACGCGCGCAAGAACGGCCATCCGGTGCTCGCCGTCCTGCGCTCCACCGCCATCAACCAGGACGGCGCGTCCAACGGTCTGACGGCGCCCAACGGCCCGTCCCAGCAGCGCGTCATCCGCCAGGCCCTCGCCAACGCCGGTCTGTCGGCCACCGACATCGACGTCGTGGAGGCCCACGGCACCGGTACGACGCTGGGCGACCCGATCGAGGCGCAGGCGCTGCTCGCCACCTACGGCCAGGACCGGCCCGAGGACCGGCCGCTGTGGCTGGGCTCGGTGAAGTCCAACATCGGCCACACCCAGGCCGTGGCGGGCGCCGCCGGCATCATGAAGATGGTCATGGCGATGCGGCACGGTGTGCTGCCGCGGACCCTGCACGTCAGTGAGCCGACTCCGCACGTCGACTGGTCGGCGGGCGACATCGAGCTGCTGACCGAGGCCCGGCCCTGGCCGGAGACCGGCCGTCCGCGCCGTGCGGGGGTGTCGTCGTTCGGCTTCAGCGGCACCAACTCGCACGCGATCATCGAGCAGGCCCCGGCCATGGACGCGGTCTCCGCGCCCGCCCCGGAGCGGTCCCTGCCCGTCCTCGCCTGGCCGGTCTCGGGCCGTACCGAGGACGCGCTACGGGCCCAGGCCGCACGGCTGCGCCCCACCGTGGACGCCTTCGTGGACGCATCCGGGGACACCGGCGCCGACGGGCCGCGCCCGCTCGACCTCGCCTACTCCCTGGCCACCTCGCGCGCCGCCCTGGAACACCGGGCCGTGGTGCTCGGCCGGGACGGCGGCCTCCTCGGCGAGCAGCTCGCGGCGCTGGCCGACGGGCGCGGGGCCACGGGGCTCGTCGAGGGCTCGGTGACCGGTGGCAAGCTGGCCTTCCTCTTCACCGGACAGGGCAGCCAGCGGCTCGGCATGGGCCGTGAGCTGTACGACGCCTACCCGGCGTTCGCGGAGGCGCTGGACGCGGTCTGCGCGGAGCTGGACGGCCATCTTGAGCGGCCTTTGAAGGACGTGCTGTTCGGGGACGACGCCGAGGCGCTGGACCGGACCGGGTTCACCCAGCCCGCGCTGTTCGCCATCGAGGTGGCGCTGTTCCGGCTGGTGGAGGCGTGGGGTCTGAAGGCGGACTTCCTGTCCGGCCACTCGATCGGTGAACTGGCCGCCGCGCATGTGGCCGGTGTGCTGTCCCTCGCGGACGCGGCGAAGCTGGTGGCCGCGCGTGGACGGTTGATGCAGGAGCTGCCTGCCGGTGGCGCGATGATCGCCGTCCAGGCGTCCGAGGACGAGGTGGCGCCGCTGCTCACCGAGCGCGTCTCGATCGCCGCGCTCAACGGGCCGACGTCGGTGGTCATCGCGGGTGACGAGGATGCGGCGGTGGAGATTGCCGCTGGCTTCGAGGCGCAGGGTCGCAAGACGAAGCGCCTCACGGTCAGCCACGCGTTCCACTCGCCGCGTATGGACGGGATGCTGGACGCGTTCCGTGAGGTCGCGGAGGGGCTGACGTATGAAGCCCCGCGCATTCCGATCGTCTCCAACCTCACCGGCGCCATCGTCTCCGCCGAGGAGATCACCAGCCCGGACTTCTGGGTGCGCCACGTCCGCGAGGCGGTCCGCTTCCTCGATGGCGTACGGGCGTTGGAAGCCCAGGGCGTCACCACCTTCGTGGAGCTGGGTCCCGACGGCGTCCTGACCGCCATGGCCCAGGAGTGCGTCACCGACGCCGAGGCGGCGGGTTTCGCCGCCGCGCTGCGCAAGGACCGTCCCGAGGCCGAGACCGCCACCACCGCGCTCGCCCAGGCGTATGTCCGGGGCGCCGAGGTGGACTGGACCGGGTACTTCGCCGGGACCGGCGCTCACCGCGTCGACCTGCCGACGTACGCGTTCCAGCGCCGCCGCTACTGGCCGGAGTTCGCCCTGGAGGCCGGGACCCGGGCCGAGGGCGCGGTGGACGCGGTGGACGCGCGGTTCTGGGCGGCCGTGGAGCGCGAGGACTGGGAGTCGCTCGCCACCGAGCTGCGGGTCGAGGGCGACCAGCCGCTCAGCGCGGTGCTGCCCGCCCTGTCGACGTGGCGCCGCTCCCAGCGCGAGCGCTCCGCCGCCGACGGTCACCTCTACAACGTGGTGTGGAAGCCGCGTCCGCAGGGCCCGTCGGGCTCCCCGGCCCCGGCCGGCACCTGGCTGACCGTCGTCCCCGCGCACCACGCCGACGACCCGCGGATCACCGCCGTGGCCGACGACCTGACGCGGCGCGGAGTGCGGATCGTCCGCGTCGAACTGGACGCCGCGGACACCGCCCCCGCGGCCGTGGCCGACCGCCTCGCCGCGGCGACGGCCGACGGCCCGGTGGCCGGAGTGCTCTCCCTGCTGGCGCTGGACGAGCGGCCGCACCCGGAGCACCCCGCGGTGCCGGTCGGCCTCGCGCTGACCGGTGCGCTGGCCGAGGCGCTGGCGCTGCGGGGCGACGACGCCCCGGCGCGGCTGTGGTGCGTCACCCGGGGCGCGGTCGCCACCGGCGGCGCCGACCGGCTGACCAGCGCCACCCAGGCCCAGGTCTGGGGCTACGGCCGGGTCGTCGCCCTGGAGCAGCCTGAGCGCTGGGGCGGTCTGGTCGACCTGCCGGAGACCGTGGACGAGCGGGCGCTGGACCGGCTCGCGGCCGTGCTCGCCGGGGCCGACGACGAGGACCAGGTGGCGATCCGCGCCACCGGGGTCTTCGTACGCCGCCTCGTCCCGGCCCCGCGCGACGCGGCCACCGCCGCCGCCGAGCCCTGGACGCCGCGCGGCACCGTGCTGGTGACCGGCGGCACCGGCGCCCTGGGGCGGCATGTCGCCCGCTGGCTGGCGCACAACGGCGCGGAGCGGCTGGTGCTGCTCAGCCGCCGGGGCCCCGACGCGCCGGGCGCGGCCGAGATCGTGGCCGAACTGTCCGACACCGACACCGCCGTGACCGTCGAGGCATGCGATGTGGCCGACCGCGACGCGCTCGCCGCGCTCGTGGAGAAGCTGGCCGTGGGCGGCACCCCGGTACGCGCCGTGGTGCACTCGGCCGGGATCTCCCAGGAGCCCGGCACCGGCACCGAACTCCCCGAGTTCGCCCGGATCGTGGCGGCCAAGACGACCGGGGCGGTCCACCTCGACGCCCTCTTCGGCGAGGCCGCCGAGCTGGACGCCTTCGTGCTGTTCTCCTCGATCGCCGGGGTGTGGGGCAGTGGTGGCCAGGGGGCCTACGCGGCCGGAAACGCCTTCCTCGACGCGCTGGCCGAACAGCGCCGGGCCCGCGGTCTCACCGCCACCTCCGTGGCCTGGGGCCCGTGGGCGGAGGGCGGGATGGCCGCCGAGGGCGACGCGGAGGAGCAGTTGCGCCGCCGTGGACTGCCGCCGATGGCACCCGAGCTGAACATGGTCGCCTTCCAGCGGGTGCTCTCCCGCCAGGAGACCGCCGTGACGGTGGCCGATGTCGACTGGGAGCGTTTCGCCCCGGCCTTCACCGCCGCCCGCCCCCGCCCGCTGATCGACGATCTGCCGCAGGTCGCCAAGGCCCTGCGGGGCGGCGGCGAGGGCGAATCGGCGGACCCGGCGGCGGCCGACGGCGCCTCCGCGCTGCGCGAGCGGCTCGCCGGACTGGCCGTGGCCGACCGTAAGGACGCGGTGCTGGAGGTGGTCCGCACCCATGTGGCCACCGCCCTCGGGCATGCCTCCGCCGACGAGGTCGGGGCCGGACGCGCCTTCAGCGAGCTGGGCTTCGACTCGCTCACCGCGGTCGAACTGCGCACCCGGCTCGGCGCGACCACCGGCCTCAAGCTGCCCGCGAGCCTGGTCTACGACTACCCGACACCGGCCGCGCTCGCCGAGCATCTGCTGACCGAGCTGATCCCGGACGGACCGGGCCACGGCCCCGGCCACGCCCATGTGGACACCGATCCGCAGGACGCCGAGCTGCGCCGCACCCTGGCCACCATCCCGATGGGCCGGATCCGGGAGGCGGGGCTGCTGGACACGCTGCTCCGGCTGGCCGATCCACAAGCAGCCACTTCCGATCCCAGCCGCGTCGAGGACGAGGCGGAGTCCATCGACGAGATGGACGTCCAGCACCTCATCGACATGGCGCTCGACCTCGACAGCCTCGACGGCAACGATTCCTGACGCGGGCCCAAGCACGGAGTACACGATGACAACCCCCAACGAAAAGCTCGTTGATGCGCTGCGGGCCTCGCTGAAGGAAACCGAGCGGCTGCGGAAGCAGAACCAGCAGCTCACCGACGCGTCCCGGGAACCGATCGCGATCGTCGGCATGAGCTGCCGGTTCCCCGGCGGTGTCGGCAGCCCCGAGGAGCTGTGGCGGCTCGTCGCGGACGGCCGGGACGCCATCTCCGGCTTCCCCACCGACCGCGGCTGGGACATCGAGTCGCTGTACGACCCGGACCCGGAGCGCGAGGGCACGTTCTACGCCCGCGGGGGCGGATTCCTGTACGACGCGAGCCGGTTCGACCCGGGCTTCTTCGGCATCTCGCCGCGTGAGGCCCTGGCCATGGACCCCCAGCAGCGGCTGCTGCTGGAAACCTCGTGGGAGGCGTTCGAGCGGGCCGGGATCGACCCGGACACCATGCGGGGCTCGCGCACCGGCGTGTTCGTCGGCGCGTCCACGCAGGCGTACGGGGCGGGGGAGTACGACCTCCCGGAGGGTGTCGAGGGCCATCTGCTCACCGGCACCGCCTCCAGCGTCGCGTCCGGTCGGCTCTCCTACGCCTTCGGGCTCGAGGGCCCGGCGGCCACCATCGACACCGCCTGCTCGTCCTCCTCGGTCGCGCTGCACCTGGCGGTCCAGGCGCTGCGGCAGAGCGAGTGCTCGCTGGCGCTGGCGGCGGGCGCGACCGTGCTGTCCTCCCCGGATGTGTTCGTGGAGTTCAGCCGTCAGCGCGGACTCTCCGCCGACGGCCGCTGCAAGTCCTTCGCGGCCTCGGCGGACGGCACCGGCTGGTCCGAGGGCGTCGCGGTGCTGCTGGTCGAGCGGCTGTCGGACGCGCGGCGCAACGGCCACCCGGTGCTCGCGGTGGTGCGCGGCAGCGCCGTGAACCAGGACGGCGCCTCCAACGGCCTGACCGCGCCGAACGGCCCGTCGCAGCGGCGCGTCATCCGGCAGGCCCTGGAGAACGCCCGTCTCACCCCCGCCGATGTGGACGCGGTGGAGGCCCATGGCACGGGCACCACGCTGGGTGACCCCATCGAGGCACAGGCCCTCCTCTCCACCTACGGCAAGGAGCGGCCGGAGGGGCGGCCGCTGTGGCTCGGCTCGCTGAAGTCGAACATCGGCCACACCCAGAACGTCGCCGGTATCGGCGGCGTCATCAAGATGGTCATGGCGATGCGGCACGGGGTGCTGCCGCGGACGCTGCACGTGGACGAGCCCACCCCGCATGTCGACTGGTCGGCGGGAGAGGTGTCCCTGCTGACCGAGGCGCGGCCGTGGCCCGAGACCGGCCAGCCGCGCCGGGCGGGCGTCTCGTCGTTCGGTGTGAGCGGGACCAACGTCCACACCATCATCGAGCAGGCGCCGGAAGCCGAAGCGGCGGAGGCTGCCGCGGCTCCTGTCGTGGCTCCGGCTGTGGTGCCGTGGGTGCTGTCGGGGCGGGGCGCGGCCGCGCTGCGGGACCAGGCCGAGCGGCTGGTGGCGCATGTGGAGGCGGGTGGCGAGCAGCGTCCGGTGGACGTGGGGTTCTCGCTGGCGACCGGGCGGTCCGCCTTTGAACACCGTGCGGTGGTGGTGGCCGAGGACCGGGATGGGCTGCTGGCTGGTCTGGGTGCCCTGGTCGAGGGCCGTGGTGCGCCGGGTGTGGTCGAGGGCTCGGTGGCCGGTGGCAAGGTGGCGTTCCTGTTCACGGGGCAGGGGAGTCAGCGGCTGGGGATGGGGCGTGAGCTCTACCAGGCGTATCCGGTGTTCGCGGAGGCGCTGGACGCGGTGTGCGCGGAGCTGGACGCGCACCTTGAGCGGCCGCTGCGGGATGTGTTGTTCGGGGATGACGCCGAGGCGCTGGATCAGACGGGTTTCACTCAGCCCGCGCTGTTCGCCGTTGAGGTGGCGCTGTTCCGTCTCGTTGAGGCGTGGGGTCTGAAGCCGGACTTCCTGTCGGGGCACTCGATCGGTGAGCTGGCCGCCGCGCATGTGGCGGGTGTGTTGTCGCTGGCGGATGCGTCGAAGCTGGTGGCGGCGCGTGGTCGTTTGATGCAGGAGCTTCCGGCCGGTGGCGCGATGATCGCGGTGCAGGCCTCGGAGGACGAGGTGGCGCCGCTGCTGACCGAGCGGGTCTCGATTGCCGCGCTCAACGGTCCGACGTCGGTGGTCATCGCGGGTGATGAGGACGAGGCTGTCGCGATTGCCGATGGTTTCGAGGCGCAGGGTCGGAAGACCAAGCGGCTCACGGTCAGCCACGCCTTCCACTCGCCGCGTATGGACGGCATGTTGGAGGCGTTCCGTGAGGTCGCGCAGGGGCTGACGTACGAGGCCCCGCGCATCCCCCTCGTCTCCAACCTCACCGGGAACGTCGTCTCCGCCGAGGAGATCACGACCGCCGACTTCTGGGTGCGCCACGTCCGCGAGGCCGTCCGCTTCCTCGATGGCATACGGACGCTCGAGGCGCAGAACGTCTCCACCTTCATCGAGCTGGGCCCCGACGGTGTGCTCACCGCGATGGCCCAGGACTGCGCGGCCGGCGAGGACGCCGCGTTCATCTCCGCGCTGCGCAAGGGCCGTCCCGAGGCCGAGGCGCTGACCACGGCCATCGCGCGGGCCCACGTCCGTGGCGTGGCGCCGGACTGGGCCGCGTACTTCGCCGGGACCGGCGCGGTTCGGGTCGACCTGCCGACATACGCCTTCCAGCACGAGCGGTTCTGGCTGGAGCCGGGTGCGGCGTCCGTGGGTGATGTGGCCTCCGTCGGGCTGGAGCCGGCCGGACACCCACTGCTGGGTGCGGCGGTGCCGCTGGCGGAGTCCGATGGACTCGTCTTCACGGGACGACTGGGCCTCGACACCCATCCGTGGCTGGCCGATCACACGGTCCGGGACGCGGTGATGGTCCCCGGCTCGGCGTTCGTGGAGCTTGCCGTCCGGGCCGGTGACCAGGTCGGTTGCGATCTGCTCGACGAGCTGACCCTGCACGCCCCGCTGGTGCTGCCCGCCCGCGGTGGCGTCCGGCTGCAGGTCACGGTCGGTGCCTCGGACGACGCCGGGCGTCGTTCGTTCACCGTCTCCTCCCGCCCGGAGGACGCCGCCGCCGACACGGCGTGGGTGCGGAACGCGAGCGGTGTGCTCGCCTCCGGCGCCCCCGGCCCGTCGTTCGACCTGGCCGAGTGGCCGCCGACCGCCGCCGAGGCGATCGAGCCCGAAGCGCTCTACGCCCGGCTGACCGAGGCCGGGCTGCGGTACGGCCCGGGGTTCCAGGGGCTCGCGGCCGCCTGGCGGCGCGGGGACGAACTCTTCGCCGAGGTCCGGCTGGACGACGACGTCAAGCCCGGCGCCGAAGAGTTCGCCGTGCACCCGGCGCTGCTGGACGCCGCCCTGCACGCCCTCCACGGCCGCGAGGGTGCCCAACTGACCGATGTCTGGCAGGGCGTCCGGCTGTACGCGGAGGGCGCCTCCGCGCTGCGCGTACGGATCGCGCCCGCCGGAGCCGACACGGTGACCCTGGCGCTCGCCGATGCCACGGGCGAGCCGGTCGCCGCCGTTGACACCCTGCGCTGCCGTCCGCTCCCCGACGACCTCACCGGCGACGCGGACGTGGCGTGGCAGAGCCTGTTCCGGCTCGACTGGGTGGCCCCGCAGCCCACCTCCGCCGGTCCGGATGCCGCCACCCGCCGTGTCGTCCTGGGCGAGGACCCGTTCGGGCTGATCCCGGCCGCAGTGGCCGCCGGCTCCGCCGCCGACCTGGCCGCGCTGGGCGGGTCCGTCGAGGCGGGCGACACCGCCGCCCCGGAGTTGGTCCTCGCGTCCTTCGCGCCCGCGCCCGGCGGCCCGGACGAGGACGTGGCCGAGGCCGCGCACCGGGAGGCGCGGCGTGCGCTGGCCCTGGTGCAGGGCTGGCTGGCCGATGAGCGGTTCGCCGAAGCGCGCCTGGTGGTCGTCACCCGGGGCGCGATGGCCGCCGACGCCGAGGAGGGCGTCACCGATCTGGTGCACGCGCCCCTGTGGGGTCTGGTGCGCTCCGCCGAGACCGAGAACCCCGGCCGCTTCGTCCTCGTGGACGTGGAAGAGACCGCTGACACCTCCGCCGACGCGCTCTCCGACGCCCTGGCCACCGGGGAGCCGGAGCTCGCCCTGCGCGCGGGCCGGGCCCTCGCGCCCCGGCTGGCCCGCGCCTCGGCGCCGGACAACGACCCGCAGGCCGCCCCGGCGTTCGACGCCGACGGCACCGTGCTCATCACCGGCGGCACCGGCGCCCTGGGCCGGCTGCTCGCCCGCCACCTGGTCGCCGAGCACGGCGTACGCCACCTGCTGCTGACCAGCCGCCGTGGTGCGGACGCCGACGGCGCCACCGAGTTGGCCGCCGAACTCCGTGAACGCGGCGCCGAGGTCACCCTCGCCGCCTGCGACGCCGCGGACCGCGACGCCCTCGCCGCGACCCTGGCCGCCCTCCCGGCCGAGCATCCGCTGACGGCCGTCGTGCACACCGCCGGTGTGCTGGACGACGGCACGGCCGCCGCCCTGACGCCCGAGCAGTTGGAGCGGGTGCTGCGTCCGAAGGTGGACGCGGCCTGGAACCTGCACGAGCTGACCCGAGACCTCGACCTGTCCGCGTTCGTGCTGTTCTCCGCCATCGCGGGCACGCTGGGCGGCGCGGGCCAGGCCAACTACGCCGCGGCCAACGTCTTCCTCGACGCGCTCGCCGCCCACCGCCACGCGGCGGGCCTGCCCGCCACCTCGCTGGTGTGGGGCCTGTGGGCCCAGTCCGGCGGTATCACCGGCGATCTGACCGAGACCGATCTGCTGCGGCTGGCCCGCAGCGGTATGCGCGCCCTCACCGACGACGAGGGCATGGCGCTCTTCGACGCCGCCCGCCGCACCGGCCGGACCCTGCTGATCCCGGCCCGGCTCGACCTCGCGGCGCTGCGCTCCGCCGCCGGATCCGGTCCGGTCCCGGCGCTGCTGCGCGGGCTGATCCGCACGACCGGCCGGCGCACCGCCGCGGGCGCGCTCGCCGCCGGTTCGTCCCTGGCCCAGCGGCTGCGCGCGCTCTCCCCGAACGAGCGCCGCCGGACGCTGCTGGACCTCGTCCGCGGCCATGTGGCCACGGCCCTCGGCCACGCCTCCGCCGACGCCATCGAGGCCCGCCGCGCCTTCAAGGAGCTGGGCTTCGACTCGCTCACCGCCGTCGAACTGCGCAACCGGCTCTCCGCCGCCACCGGGCTCAAGCTGCCCTCCACGATCGTCTTCGACCACCCGAACCCCACCGTCCTCGCCGACCATCTGCGCGCCGAACTAATCGGCCTGGACGTCGACGGGGCCGAGGCCGAGGCCGAGCACGCGGACCCGGCACTCCCCACTACCGCCGCCTCCCTCGCCGACGACCCGATCGCCATCGTCGCGATGGGCTGCCGCTACCCCGGCGACGTCCGCTCGCCCGAGGACCTGTGGCAGCTCGTGGCCACCGGCTCGGACGCCATCACCGGATTCCCCGTCAACCGCAACTGGGAGAGCCAGTGGGCGGCGGACGGCGACGAGGCTGACGCGGCCCCGTCCGACTACGCCCGCGCCGGTGGCTTCCTGCACGACGCGGACCTCTTCGACGCGGCCTTCTTCGGCATCTCGCCGCGTGAGGCCCTGGCCATGGACCCGCAGCAGCGGCTGCTGCTGGAGACGTCGTGGGAGGTGTTCGAGCGCGCCGGGATCGACCCGGACTCGCTGCGTGGCCGCTCGGTCGGCGTGTTCGTGGGCGCGGCCTACAGCGGCTACGACGCGGGCCTGGAGCAGGCCGGCGCGGAGGTCGCGGGCCATGTGATGACGGGCAATGCGGGTAGCGTCATGTCCGGCCGTATCGCCTACGCCCTCGGTCTGGAGGGCCCGGCGGTCACCGTCGACACGGCCTGCTCGTCGTCGCTGGTGGCGCTGCACTGGGCGATCCAGGCGCTGCGCCAGGGCGAGTGCACGATGGCGCTCGCGGGCGGTGTCACCGTGATGACGACGCCCGGCCACTTCACCGAGTTCGGCCGCCAGGGCGGCCTGGCCGCCGACGGCCGCTGCAAGGCGTTCGCGGCCGGTGCGGACGGCACCGGCTGGGGCGAGGGCGTCGGCATGCTGCTCGTGGAGCGGCTGTCGGACGCGCGGCGCCACGGCCACCAGGTGCTGGCCGTCGTGCGGGGCTCGGCCGTCAACCAGGACGGCGCGTCGAACGGTCTGACGGCGCCGAACGGCCCGTCCCAGCAGCGCGTCATCCGCAAGGCGCTGACCAGCGCCGGGCTGACCAGCGGCGATGTGGACGTCGTCGAGGCGCACGGTACGGGTACGACACTGGGCGACCCGATCGAGGCGCAGGCGCTGCTGGCCACCTACGGCCAGGAGCGGGACGCGGAGCGGCCGCTGTGGCTCGGCTCCATCAAGTCCAACATCGGCCACTCCCAGGCGGCGGCCGGTGTCGCGGGCATCATCAAGATGGTGATGGCGATGCGGCACGGTGTGCTGCCGCAGACGCTGCACGTGGACGAGCCGTCGCCACACGTCGACTGGACGGCCGGGGACATCGCGCTGCTGACGCGGGCGCAGGAGTGGCCGGAGACCGGCCGCGCGCGCCGCGCCGCCGTGTCCTCGTTCGGCATCAGCGGCACCAACGCCCACACCATCATCGAGCAGGCCCCGGCCATCACTGCCGAACCGGTGGAGGAGGAGCCCGAGCGGGGTGGCTCCGATGTGCTGCCGTACGCGCTCTCCGCCAAGGGCACCGACGCCCTGCGGGCCCAGGCCGAGCGGCTGTACGCCCATCTGACCGCGCACTCCGACCTCGCACCGGCCGACGTCGCCCACACCCTGGTCACCGGCCGCGCCGCGCTCGACCACCGCGCGGTGCTGGTCGCGGACGGCAGGGACGAACTGCTGTCCGGGCTGGAGGCGCTGGCGCGGGGGGAGTCCGCGCCGGGGCTGGTCGAGGGTGTGGTTGCCGAGGGTGAGCTGGCGTTCCTGTTCACGGGGCAGGGGAGTCAGCGGCTGGGGATGGGGCGTGAGCTGTATGACGCCTATCCGGTGTTCGCGGAGGCGCTGGACGCGGTCTGCGATGAGCTGGACGCGCATCTCGAACGGCCGCTGAAGACGGTGCTGTTCGGCGAGGACGCCGAGGCGCTGGACCGGACCGGTTTCACTCAGCCCGCTTTGTTCGCGGTCGAGGTGGCGTTGTTCCGGTTGGTGGAGGCGTGGGGGCTGCGGCCCGACTTCCTCTCGGGGCATTCGATCGGTGAGCTGGCCGCGGCGCATGTGGCGGGTGTGCTGTCGCTCGCCGATGCGGCGAAGCTGGTGGCCGCGCGTGGCCGCTTGATGCAGGAGTTGCCCGCTGGTGGCGCGATGATCGCGGTGCAGGCGTCAGAGGACGAGGTGGCGCCGCTGCTCAGCGAGCGGGTGTCGATCGCCGCGCTCAACGGGCCCACTTCGGTTGTCATCGCGGGTGACGAGGACGAGGCGCTGCAGGTCGCGGCCGGTTTCGAGGCGCAGGGTCGGAAGACCAAGCGGCTCACCGTCAGCCACGCCTTCCACTCGCCGCGTATGGACGGCATGCTGGACGCGTTCCGCGAGGTGGCGGAGGGGCTGACGTACGAGGCCCCGCGCATTCCGATCGTCTCCAACCTGACGGGCGAGCTGGTCTCCGCCGAGGAGATCACGACCGCTGACTTCTGGGTGCGCCACGTCCGCGAGGCCGTCCGCTTCCTCGACGGTATACGGACGTTGGAAGCCCAAGGCGTCACGACCCTCGTGGAGCTGGGCCCCGATGGCGTCCTGACGGCGATGGCGCAGGAGTGTGTGACCGGTGGCAACGCCGCGTTCGTCTCCGCGCTGCGCAAGGACCGTCCCGAGGCCGAGGCGCTGACCACCGCCGTCGCCCGGGCGTATGTGCGGGGCGTGGCGCCGGACTGGGCCGCGTACTTCGCCGGGACCCGCACCCACCGCGTCGACCTGCCGACGTACGCCTTCCAGCACCGTCGCTACTGGCCCGAGGAGCCGGTGGCGAGCCTGGCCGCCGCCGGTGTCGACGGCTGGCGGTACCAGGTGGCGTGGAAGCCGCTGTCGCTGGGCTCCGCCGCCCGGCTGTCCGGGGTGTGGCTCGTCGCCGCCCCGGCCGAGGACAGCGCCGCCGCCACGTGGACGGACGGTGTCGTCCGTACGCTGACCGAGCGGGGCGCCGAGGTGCGGCGGCTCGACCTGGCCGCCGAGGACCGGGCGGGTATCGCCGAGCGGCTGCGTACGGCGGCCGATGGTGGCGTCGTGGCCGGTGTTCTCTCGCTGCTGGCCACCGGGGACACAGACGCGCTGCTGCCCACGGCCGCCCTCGTGCAGGCCATGGGCGACGCCGCGATCGACGCGCCGCTGTGGTGTGCCACCCGGGGCGCCGTCTCGACGGGGCGTCAGGGCGAGCTGGTGGACCCGGCCCGCGCCCAGGTGTGGGGGCTTGGCCGGGTGGCGGCGCTGGAGCTGCCCGACCGCTGGGGCGGTCTCATCGACCTCCCCGAGACCATGACCGACCGGGTGCTGTCGCGGCTCGCGGTGGTGCTCGCCGGGGCCGGGGACGAGGACCAGATCGCCGTCCGCGCCTCCGGGGTGTTCGGCCGCCGGCTGGCGCGGGCGACCGCACGGCAGGTGGCGGAGGCCGAGGGCTGGAGCGCTCGCGGCACGGTGCTGGTGACGGGCGGTACGGGCGCGCTGGGCGGCCAGGTGGCCCGTTGGCTGATCGACAAGGGCGCCGAACACGTGGTGCTCACCAGCCGCCGGGGCCTCGACGCTCCGGGCGCGGCCGAGCTGCGCGATGAACTCGCCGCCTCCGGCGCCCGGATCACCGTCGCCGCCTGCGACGTGGCCGACCGGGAGGCCCTGGCCGGGCTGCTGGACGGCCTCCCCGCCGAGCTGCCGCTGACGGCCGTGGTGCACGCGGCCGGAGTGCTGGACGACGGCATTCTGGAGTCGCTGACCCCCGAGCGCTTCGCCTCCGTCCTGCGTGCGAAGGCCGACGCCGCACTCGCGCTGGACGAGCTGACGCGCGAGCTGGACCTGTCCGCGTTCGTGCTCTTCTCCTCGACCAGCGGCACCGTCGGCGCCGCGGGCCAGGCCAACTACGCCGCCGCGAACGCCTTCCTGGACGCGCTCGCCCAGCGGCGGCGCGTCGAGGGCTTGCCCGCCACCTCGATCGCCTGGGGCCCGTGGGCCGCGGGCGGTATGGCCGCCGACGAGGCGCTGGAGCAGCGCATGCGCCGCGCCGGGATGCCGCCCATGGACGCCGATCTCGCGATCGACGCCCTGCAGCGCGCCCTCGACCTGGGCGACGCGGCCGTGACCGTGGCGGATGTCGACTGGGACCGGTTCGCCCCCGGCTTCACCGCGGGCCGCCCCAGCCCCCTGCTGGCCGACCTGCCCGAGGTGCGCCAGGCCGCCACGCGCGGCACCGCCACCGCGACCGGCGAGGCCGCGCCCGTCGAGACGGCCTCCGCGCTCGCGCGCCGGCTCCTCGGCCTGCCCGAGGCGGAGCGCCACCGGGCGCTGCTGGATCTCGTACGGACCCATGTGGCGGAGGTCCTCGGCCACGCCGATGTGTCCGACATCAGCGCCGAACGGGCCTTCCGGGAGATCGGCTTCGACTCCCTCACCGCCGTCGAACTGCGCAACGGCCTGGGCGCCGCCACCGATCTGCGGCTCCCCGCCACCCTCATCTACGACTACCCGACGCCGCTCGCCCTCGCCGACCACCTCTTCGCCGAACTGCTCGGCGGACAGGTGGCGGTCACGGGCGGCGCGTCACCGGTGGCGGGCGTGGCGGCCGACGACGATCCGATCGCGATCGTCGCGATGAGCTGCCGCTTCCCGGGCGGTGTCCGCACCCCCGAGGAGCTGTGGCAACTGCTGGTGTCCGGCACGGACGCCATCGTGGACATGCCCGCCGACCGAGGCTGGGACCTCCGGACGCTCTACAACCCGGACCCGGACGTCGAGGGCACCTCGTACGCCCGCGAGGGCGGCTTCCTGAGTGACGCGGCCGACTTCGACCCGGCGTTCTTCGGCATCTCGCCGCGCGAGGCCCTGGCCATGGACCCGCAGCAGCGGCTGCTGCTGGAGACCTCCTGGGAGGCGTTCGAGCGGGCCGGGATCGACCCGGCGACGCTGCGCGGCTCCACCGCCGGTGTCTTCGTCGGCACCAACGGCCAGGACTACCTCTCCCTGCTGCTGGGCGACTCGCAGGGCCTCGAAGGCCACATGGGCACGGGCAACGCGGCCAGCGTGATCTCGGGCCGGCTCGCCTACACCTTCGGTCTCGAAGGCCCGGCGGTCACCATCGACACCGCCTGCTCCTCCTCGCTGGTCGCCCTCCACTCGGCGATCCAGGCGCTGCGCGGCGGCGAGTGCTCGATCGCGCTCGCGGGCGGTGTGACCGTGATGTCGACGCCCGGTGTGTTCGTGGACTTCAGCCGTCAGCGCGGGCTCGCCGAGGACGGCCGGATCAAGGCGTTCGCGGCCGGTGCGGACGGCACCGGCTGGGGCGAGGGCGTCGGCATGCTGCTCGTCGAGCGGCTCTCGGACGCGCGCCGCAATGGCCATCCGGTGCTCGCGCTCGTACGCGGCACGGCCGTCAACCAGGACGGTGCGTCCAATGGTCTGACGGCGCCGAACGGGCCGTCGCAGCAGCGCGTCATCCGCCAGGCGCTCGCCGGTGCCGGGCTGGCCCCGTCCGAGGTGGACGCGGTCGAGGCCCATGGCACGGGCACCCGGCTGGGCGACCCGATCGAGGCGCAGGCGCTGCTCGCCACGTACGGGCAGGACCGGGCGGAGGGGCAGCCGCTGCTGCTCGGCTCCATCAAGTCCAACATCGGCCACACGCAGGCCGCGGCCGGTGTCGCCGGTGTGATGAAGATGGTCCTCGCCATGCGGCACGGGGTGCTGCCGCGGACGCTGCACGTGGACGAGCCCACCCCGCATGTCGACTGGTCGGCAGGCGACATCAGCCTGCTGACGGAGCAGGTGGAGTGGCCGGAGACCGGCCATCCGCGCCGCGCGGGCATCTCCTCCTTCGGCTTCAGCGGCACCAATGCCCACGCCGTGGTGGAAGAGGCCCCGGCGGCTGACGTTGTTGAGACCGTTGAGTCCGCCGATGAGGGCGGGGCGGCCCTGCCGGTGCTGCTCTCGGCCCGGACGGAGGAGGGGCTGCGCGAGCAGGCCCAGCAGCTGCACAGCCACCTGACCGAGCGGACCGAGCTGCGGACGGCCGACCTCGGCTACGCCCTCGCCGTGGGCCGCTCGGCGTTCGAGGAGCGCGCCGCGCTGGTCGCCGAGGACCGGGACGGGCTGCTGTCCGGCCTGGAGGCGCTCGCCGAGGGGCGTACGGCGGCCGGGCTCGTCCAGGGTTCGGTGGCCGGCGGCCGCGTGGCGTTCCTGTTCACGGGGCAGGGGAGTCAGCGGCTCGGCATGGGGCGTGAGCTGTACTACGCCTACCCGGTGTTCGCGGAGGCGCTGGACGCGGTCTGCGATGAGCTGGACGCGCATCTGGAACGGCCGTTGAAGCCGGTGCTGTTCGGGGAGGACGCGGAGGCGCTGGATCAGACGGGGTTCACTCAGCCCGCGTTGTTCGCGGTTGAGGTGGCGTTGTTCCGGTTGGTGGAGGCGTGGGGGCTGCGGCCCGACTTCCTCTCGGGGCATTCGATTGGTGAGTTGGCCGCCGCGCATGTGGCGGGTGTGTTGTCGCTGGCGGATGCGGCGAAGTTGGTGGCCGCGCGTGGGCGGTTGATGCAGGCGCTTCCGGCGGGTGGCGCGATGATCGCGGTGCAGGCGTCGGAGGACGAGCTGCTGCCGCTGCTGACCGAGCGGGTCAGCGTTGCCGCGCTCAATGGGCCGACGTCGGTGGTCATCGCGGGTGATGAGGACGAGGCTGTCGCGATTGCGGCGGGCTTTGAGGCGCAGGGACGGAAGACCAAGCGGCTCACCGTGAGCCACGCGTTCCACTCGCCGCGTATGGACGGCATGTTGGAGGCGTTCCGTGAGGTTGCGGAGGGGCTGTCGTACGAGGCCCCGCGCATTCCGATCGTCTCCAACCTGACGGGCGAGCTGGTCTCCGCCGAGGAGATCACGACTCCCGACTTCTGGGTGCGCCACGTCCGCGAGGCGGTCCGCTTCCTCGACGGTGTGCGGACGTTGGAAGCGCGCAACGTCACCACGTTCATCGAGCTGGGCCCCGACGGTGTCCTGACCGCGATGGCGCAGGAGTGTGTGACCGACGCCGAGTCGGGCGCCGCGTTCGTCTCCGTGCTGCGCAAGGACCGTCCCGAGGCCGAGGCGCTGACGACGGCCGTGGCACGGGCGCATGTGCGCGGTGTGGCCGTGGACTGGGCGGCCTTCTACGCCGGGACCGGCGCCACCCGACTGGCGCCGGACGAGCTGGCCGAGCTGCCCACGTACGCCTTCCAGCGGCAGCGCTACTGGCCGAAGGTCTCCTCGCTGTTCCTCGGTGACGTGGCCGCGGTCGGTCTGGGCGAGGCCGAGCATCCGCTGCTCGGCGCCAGCGCCGAACTGCCCAGCGCTGATGGGATGTTGTTCACCGGGCGGCTGGCGCTGTCCACGCACCCGTGGCTGGCCGATCACACGATCTTGGACACCGTGCTGCTGCCGGGCACCGCGTTTGTGGAGCTGGCGGTCCGGGCCGGTGACCAGGTCGGCTGCGAGGTGCTGGAGGAGCTGACCCTCGAAGCGCCGCTGGTCCTGACCGAGGACGGCGGCGTTCAGCTACGGCTGTGGGTCGGCGCGGCCGATGACACCGGCCGCCGCCCGCTGGAGCTGCACTCCCGTGCCGAACATCTGTCGGCCGAGGAGCCGTGGACCCGGCATGCGTCCGGTGTCCTGGCGTCCGACGGTGCGCCGGAGGCGTCGTTCGAGCTGACCGCATGGCCTCCGGCGGACGCCGCCGAGGTGGAGGTCGGCGACCGTTACGCCGAGCTGCGGGACGTCGGTTTCGCGTACGGCCCCGCGTTCCAGGGGCTGCGCAAGGCATGGCGGCGCGGTGGCGAGGTGTTCGCCGAGGTGGCGCTGGACGAGGACACGGCCGAGGAGGCCGCCGCGTTCGGGCTGCACCCGGCGCTGCTGGACGCCGCGCTGCACGCGCTCGGCCTGGCCGGGCTCGGCGGCACCGAGACCGAGGGGCGGCTCCCGTTCGCCTGGACCGGGGTGTCGCTGTACGCGAGCGGCGCGGCCACGCTGCGGGCGCGGATGGCCGCCGTGGGCGGCGACGGCGTCCGGCTGGAGATCGCGGACGCCGCGGGCGCGCCGGTCGCGGCCGTGGACTCGCTGGTGCTGCGCCCGGTCTCGGCCGAGCAGTTGCAGAGCGCGCGAACGGCGTACCACGAGTCGCTGTACCGCGTGGAGTGGACGACGGCCGGGATGGTGGACGCCTCCGGGGCGGACGTTGCGACCGACGGCCGCTGGGCGGCGCTGGGCACGGACACCCTGGGCCTCACCACCTACCCGGACCTGGCCGCGCTGGGCGAGGCCATCGATGCCGGAACGGCACTGCCGGACCAGGTCGTGGTGAACCTGGCGCATCAAGCCCGTCCCGCGTTCGAGGACCGGGGTCCAGGGCGGAGCCCTGCCACGCGGCGGAGCCGCATATCGATGCTGCGGGAAGGGGCGGGATGGGGGAAACCCCCACCCAAGCCGCACACCGCGCCACCCCCCAAGCCCTCCACCTGCTCCAGTCCTGGCTGGCCGACGACCGCTTCACGGACTCACGCCTGGTCCTGCTGACCTCGGGGACCGTGGCCACAGAGCCCGGTGAGCCGGTGACGGATCCGGCAGGCGCCGCCGTCCGCGGTCTGGTGCGTTCGGCGCAGTCCGAGAACCCGGACAGGCTCCTCCTCATCGACCTCGACGGCCACGACGACTCGCAGACCGCACTGCCCGCACTGTCCGCCGTGCTCGCAAGCGGCGAGCCCGAGGTCGCGGTGCGCCAGGGCGTCCTCAAGACGCCACGCCTGGCCCGCGCCGCCTCGGCGGCCGACAGCGAGGCCCCGGAGTGGAACCCGGACGGCACGGTGCTGGTCACCGGCGCCTCCGGTTCGCTGGGCGGCCTGTTCGCCCGCCACCTGGTGGCGGAGCGTGGCGTACGGCAGCTCCTGCTGGTGAGCCGTCGCGGCGACCAGGCGCCAGGTGCTGCCGAACTCGGTGCGGAGCTAACCGAGTTGGGTGCCGAGGTGGCGTGGGCCGCCTGCGATGTGGCGGACCGGGACGCGCTCGCCGCGACCCTCGGCGACATCCCCGCCGAGCATCCGCTGACGGCCGTCGTGCACACGGCCGGTGTGCTGGACGACGGTGTGATCGGCTCCCTCACCCCCGAGCGCATCGACCACGTCATGCGCCCGAAGGTGGACGCGGCCTGGAACCTGCACGAGCTGACCCGCGACCAGGACCTCTCGGCGTTCGTACTGTTCTCCTCGGCCGCCGGTGTGTTCGGCGGCCCCGGCCAGGGCAACTACGCGGCCGCCAACGTCTTCCTGGACGCCCTCGCCCAGCACCGCGCCGCCCAGGGCCTGCCGGCCACCGCGCTGGCGTGGGGCCTGTGGGCCGGGGCCGGTATGGGCGACACTCTGGACGAGGCCGACATCACCCGGATGCGGCGGGCCGGAGTGCCCCCGCTGCCGGTGGCGGAGGGGCTGCGGCTCTTCGACGCCGCGCTGACCGTCGACGAGGCCTCGCTGGTGCCGATGCGCCTGGACCTCGCGGCGCTGCGCAACCAGCCCGCCATCTCGCCGCTGCTGCGTGGCCTGGTGCGGGTCCCGGCGCGGCGCGCGGTGGACGCGGTCGCGGCGGGCGGCGAGTCCGGCCTGGCCGGGCGGCTCGCCGGGCTGAGCACGGCGGAGCAGGAGCGGCTGCTGCTGGACCTGGTCCGTGCGCAGGTGGCGACCGTACTCGGCTACGCGGGTGCGGAAACCATCGGCTCCGGGCGGGCGTTCAAGGATCTGGGATTCGACTCGCTGACCGCCGTTGAGCTGCGCAACCAGCTCAACGCGGTCACCGGGCTGCGGCTGCCCGCGACGCTCATCTTCGACTATCCGGACCCGCAGGTCCTGGCCCGTCATCTGCGGACCGAGCTGGTGGGCGAGGAGTCGGCGGAGGTTCACACCCCGGTCCCGGTGACGGCCGTCACCGAGGACGAGCCGATCGCCATCGTCGGGATGAGCTGCCGTTACCCGGGCGGGGTCACCACCCCCGAGGAGCTGTGGCAGCTCGTCATCGGCGCCACCGACGCCATCTCCGACTTCCCCGTCGACCGTGGCTGGGACCTCGACGCGCTCTACAGCGACGACCCCGACCAGGTGGGCACCAGCTACACCCGCGAGGGCGGCTTCCTGCACGACGCCGCCGACTTCGACCCGGACTTCTTCGGGATCAACCCGCGCGAGGCCATGGCGATGGATCCGCAGCAGCGGCTGCTGCTGGAGACGTCGTGGGAGGCGTTCGAGCGCGCGGGCATCGACCCGGCGGCCGTACGCGGCAGCAAGACCGGTGTCTTCGCGGGCGTCATGTACCACGACTATCTGACCCGGCTGACCGCCGTCCCCGAGGGGCTGGAGGGCTACCTCGGCACGGGCGGCGCGGGCTCCATCGCCTCGGGCCGGGTGGCGTACACCTTCGGGCTCGAAGGCCCGGCGGTCACCATCGACACGGCGTGCTCGTCGTCGCTGGTGGCGCTGCACCTGGCCGCGCAGGCACTGCGCAACGGCGAGTGTTCGCTGGCGCTGGCCGGTGGTGTGACCGTCATGGCCACCCCGGACACGTTCATCGACTTCAGCCGCCAGCAGGGCCTGTCCACCGACGGCCGCTGCAAGTCCTTCGCGGCGTCGGCGGACGGCACCGGCTGGGCCGAGGGGGCGGGCATGCTGCTCGTCGAGCGGCTCTCGGACGCGCGGCGCAACGGCCACCGCGTCCTGGCGATCGTGCGGGGCTCCGCCATCAACCAGGACGGCGCGTCCAACGGTCTGACGGCGCCCAACGGCCCGTCCCAGCAGCGCGTCATCCGCGACGCGCTGACCAGCGCCCGGCTCACCACCGCCGAAGTCGATGTGGTGGAGGCGCACGGCACGGGCACGACGCTGGGCGACCCGATCGAGGCCCAGGCCCTGCTCGCCACCTACGGTCGCAGCCGGCCGGAGGGGCAGCCGCTGTGGCTCGGCTCGCTGAAGTCCAACATCGGCCACACCCAGGCCGCCGCGGGTGTCGCGGGCATCATCAAGATGATCATGGCGATGCGGCACGGAGTGCTCCCGCAGACGCTGCACATCGACGAGCCCACCCCGCATGTGGACTGGTCGGCGGGCGACCTCGAGCTGCTGACCGAGGCCCGGCCGTGGCCGGAGCTCGGCCGGCCGCGCCGGGCGGCCATCTCGTCGTTCGGCGTGAGTGGCACGAACGCGCACACGATCATCGAGCAGCCCCCGGCCCCCGAGGAGATCCCCGCGACCGCTCCGGTGGCGGAGCTGCCGACGGTGCCCTGGGTGCTCTCGGGCAAGTCCGAGGCCGCCCTGCGCGGCCAGGCCGAACGGCTCCTCGCCCACCTCGGCACCCACCCCGACCTGGACACCACCGACGTCGGCTACGCGCTGGCGACGGGCCGGGCGGCGCTGGAGCGGCGCGCGGTCGTCGTCGGCGAGGACCGGGACCGGCTGCTGTCCGGCCTGGAGGCGCTGGCGCGCGGCGACTCGGCCGCGGGACTGGTCCAGGGGACGGTGGCCGAGGGTGGCAAGGTGGCGTTCCTGTTCACCGGGCAGGGCAGCCAGCGGCTGGGGATGGGGCGTGAGCTGTACGACGCCTATCCGGTGTTCGCGGAGGCGCTGGACGCGGTCTGCGATGAGCTGGACGCGCATCTGGAACGGCCGTTGAAGACGGTGCTGTTCGGCGAGGACGCCGAGGCGCTGGACCAGACCGGTTTCACTCAGCCCGCTTTGTTCGCGGTCGAGGTGGCGTTGTTCCGGCTGGTGGAGGCGTGGGGGCTGCGGCCCGACTTCCTCTCGGGGCATTCGATCGGTGAGCTGGCCGCCGCGCATGTGGCGGGTGTGTTGTCGCTGGCGGATGCGGCGAAGCTGGTGGCCGCGCGTGGGCGGTTGATGCAGGAGCTTCCGGCGGGTGGCGCGATGATTGCCATCCAGGCGTCGGAGGACGAGGTCACACCGCTTCTCACCGACCGTGTGTCGATGGCCGCGCTCAACGGGCCGACATCGGTGGTCATCGCGGGTGACGAGGACGAGGCGCTGCAGATCGCGGCCGGTTTCGAGGCGCAGGGTCGGAAGACCAAGCGGCTCACCGTGAGCCATGCGTTCCACTCCCCGCGTATGGACGGGATGCTGGAGGCGTTCCGCGAGGTTGCGGAGGGCCTGTCGTACGAGGCCCCGCGCATTCCGATCGTGTCCAACCTGACCGGGAACGTCGTCTCCGCCGAGGAGATCACGACCGCTGACTTCTGGGTGCGCCACGTCCGCGAAGCGGTCCGCTTCCTCGACGGCGTCCGGACGATGGAAGCCCAGGGCGTCACCACCTACGTCGAGTTGGGCCCGGACGGTGTCCTCACCGCCATGGCCCAGGAGTGCGTCTCCGGCGATGCCGCCGCCTTCGTCTCGGCGCTCCGCAAGGGACGTAACGAGCCGGGGGCGCTGACGGCGGCCCTCGCCTCGCTGCACACCCGGGGGCTCGCCCTGGACTGGTCGGCGTTCTTCGCCGGTACGGGAGCCCGCGCTATCGAGCTGCCGACCTACGCCTTCCAGCGGCAGCGCTTCTGGGTGGAGAACCCGGAAGAGGTCCGCGAGGCCGTCGCGGCCATGGATTCCGTGGACGCGCGGTTCTGGGAGGCCGTCGAGCGCGAGGACTTGGAGGCGCTGGCCGCGACGCTCCAGTCCGAGGACGCCGACGCACTCTCCTCGCTGGGCGCCGTTCTGCCGGTGCTGTCCTCGTGGCGGCGCCGCCAGGGCGAGCGGTCCACCGTGGACGCGTGGCGCTACCAGGTGACCTGGAAGCCGGTGGCCGCCCGCGCCGAGGCGGCGCTGACCGGCCGCTGGCTGGTCGTCACCACCGCTGAAGAGGTGGACGACGCGCTGGCCGAGGGTGTCGTACGGACGCTGTCCGCACGCGGCGCCGAGGTCCAGCGGGTCGAGCTGGCCGTCGGGGACCGTACGGGCATGGCCGAGCGGCTGGCCGAGGCGGTCGCCGACGCTCCGCCGGCCGGGGTGTTCGCGCTGCCGTCCCTCGCCGAAAGCACCGAAAGCACCGGAAGCACCGGAAGCACCGAAGGCACCGGAAGCGCCGAGGGCGCCGACGGGCTGGTCCGCACGGCCGCCCTGGCGCAGGCGCTGGGCGATCTGGGCGTGGACGCGCCGCTGTGGGTCGCCACGCGCGGCGCGGTCTCGACCGGCCGCGCGGACGGTCCGGTGGACCCGTCGCAGGCCCGGGTCTGGGGCCTGGGCCGGGTCGCGGCCCTGGAACTGGCCGAGCGCTGGGGCGGTCTCGTCGATCTGCCGGAGACGGTGGACGACCGGGCGCTGTCGCGGCTGGCGGGCGTGCTGGCCGGTGGCCAGGGCGAGGACCAGGTGGCGGTGCGCGCCTCCGGCGTCTTCGGCCGCCGGCTGACCCGGGCCGCCAACACTGGGCACGGCCGCGACTGGCGGCCGGGCGCGGGCTCGGTCCTGGTGACCGGCGGTACGGGCGCGCTGGGCGCGCAGGTGGCCCGCTGGCTGATCGACAAGGGCGCCGAACACGTGGTGCTCACCAGCCGCCGTGGCCTCGACGCCCCCGGCGCGGCCGAGCTGCGGGACGAACTCACCGCCTCGGGCGCCCGGGTGACCGTCGCGGCCTGCGACGCCGCCGACCGCGAGGCGCTGGCCGCGCTGGTGGCCGGGCTTCCGGCCGAGCTGCCGCTGACGGCGGTGGTGCACGCGGCCGGGGTGCTGGACGACGGCGTACTGGAGTCGCTGACCCCCGAGCGCTTCGCCTCCGTTCTGCGCGCCAAGGCCGAGGCCGCCGCCAATCTGCACGAGCTGACGCGGGACCTGGACCTGACGGCCTTCGTCCTGTTCTCCTCGTTCGCGGGCTCGCTCGGCGCCGCCGGTCAGGCCAACTACGCGGCCGCGAACGCCTTCCTGGACGCGCTCGCCGAGCGCCGCCGGGCCGAGGGACTGCCCGCCACTTCGGTGGCCTGGGGCCCGTGGGCCGAGGGCGGGATGGCCGCGGACGACGCGCTGGAGCAGCGCATGCGCCGCGCCGGTGTGCCGCCGATGGCGGCGGACCTGGCCATCGCCGCGCTGCAGCGCGCGCTGGACCTGGACGAGACGGCGGTGACCGTCGCGGACATCGACTGGGAGCGGCTGGCCCCCGGCTTCACCGCCTCCCGGCCGAGCCCGCTGCTGCTGGAGCTGCCCGAGGTGCGTACCGCGCTGGAGGCCGAAGGCGGGCGGACGGCCCGTACGGCCGGTGGCGGCGCGGCCGAGTCCTCGCTGGCCCAGCGGCTCGCCAGCGTCCCGGCTACCGAGCGGGAGCGGATGCTGCTGGACCTGGTGCGCTCGGCCGTGGCCGATGTGCTGGGCCACTCCGACGCGGAGGCCGTGGAGGCGGACCGGGCGTTCCGGGATCTGGGCTTCGACTCGCTGACGGCCGTCGAGCTGCGCAACCGCATGAACACCGTGACCGGGCTGCGGCTGCCGCCCACGCTGGTGTACGACTACCCGTCGTCCTCGGCGCTCGCCGCTCACCTCCGTACGGAGATCCTGGGCGAGGAGAGCGCGGCCGGGGAGGTCGCGGGTGTGCCGTCCACGACCGTGGCCGTCGCCGACGATCCGATCGCGATCGTCGGGATGAGCTGCCGCTTCCCGGGTGGTGTGCGGTCGCCGGAGGAGCTGTGGCGGCTGCTGGTCTCCGGGCAGGACGCGGTGACGGGCTTCCCGGCCGACCGTGGCTGGGACCTGGAGGCGCTGTACGACCCGGACTCCGCCACCGAGAACACGAGCTATGTCCGCGAGGGCGGATTCCTGGCCGACGCCGGGGACTTCGACGCCTCGTTCTTCGGGATCTCGCCGCGTGAGGCGCTTGCCATGGATCCGCAGCAGCGGTTGCTGCTGGAGACCTCGTGGGAGGCGTTCGAGCGGGCCGGGATCGACCCGACGACGCTGCGCGGTCAGCAGGTCGGCGTGTTCGCGGGCACCAACGGCCAGGACTACATGTCGCTCGTCCTCCACTCGCCGGACGGCGGCGATGGTTTCATGGGGACGGGCAACGCGGCCAGTGTGATGTCGGGCCGGGTGTCGTATGCGCTGGGGCTCGAGGGTCCTGCGGTGACGGTGGATACCGCCTGCTCGTCGTCGTTGGTGGCGTTGCACTGGGCGATTCAGGCGTTGCGGGCGGGTGAGTGCTCGTTGGCGTTGGCCGGTGGTGTGACGGTGATGTCGACGCCGGGTTCGTTCGTGGACTTCAGCCGTCAGCGGGGGTTGGCGGAGGATGGCCGGATCAAGGCGTTCGCGGCCGGTGCGGATGGCACCGGTTGGGGCGAGGGCGTGGGCATGCTGCTCGTCGAGCGGCTGTCGGACGCCCAGCGCCATGGCCATGAGGTGCTGGCGGTCGTCCGCGGCTCCGCGATCAACCAGGACGGTGCGTCCAACGGTCTGACGGCGCCGAACGGTCCCTCGCAGCAGCGGGTGATCCGGCAGGCGCTGGCCGGTGCGGGTCTTTCCGCGTCCGAGGTGGACGCGGTCGAGGCGCACGGCACCGGTACGACGCTGGGCGACCCGATCGAGGCGCAGGCGCTGCTGGCCACCTACGGCCAGGAGCGGGACCCCGAGCGGCCCCTGCTGCTCGGCTCCATCAAGTCCAACATCGGGCACACGCAGGCCGCGGCCGGTGTCGCCGGTGTGATGAAGATGGTGCTGGCGCTGCGGCACGGTGTGCTGCCGCCGACCCTGCACGTGGACGAGCCGACCCCGCATGTCGACTGGTCCGCCGGTGAGCTGGAGCTGCTGACCGAGGCGCGGGAGTGGCCGGAGACCGGCCGTCCGCGCCGGGCGGGGGTCTCCGCGTTCGGCATCAGCGGCACCAACGCACACACCCTGCTGGAGCAGGCCCCGGAGCCGAAGGAGACCCCCGCCGTCGCTCCGGCGGTGGAGCTGCCGACGGTGCCGTGGGTGCTGTCGGCCAAGTCGCCGGCCGCCGTCCGCGGCCAGGCCGAACGGCTCCTGGCCCACCTCGGCGGCGAGACCGCACCGGCCGCCACCGATGTGGCCTACTCGCTTGCCACGACCCGCGCCGCCCTGGACCACCGGGCCGTGCTCACCGCGGACAGCGGGGACGGGCTGTCGGCCGGTCTCGCGGCGCTGGCGCGGGGCGAGTCCGAGGTGCCGGGCCTGGTCGAGGGCTCGGTGGCCGGTGGCAAGGTGGCGTTCCTCTTCACCGGGCAGGGCAGCCAGCGGCTCGGCATGGGCCGTGAGCTGTACGACACCTTCCCGGTGTTCGCGGACGCGCTGGACGAGGTGTGCGCCCACCTGGACGCGCATCTGGAGCGGCCGCTGCGGGAGGTGCTGTTCGGCGAGGACGCCGAGGCGCTGGACCGGACCGGCTTCACCCAGCCCGCGCTGTTCGCCATCGAGGTGGCGCTGTTCCGGCTGGTGGAGACCTGGGGTCTGAAGGCGGACTTCCTGTCCGGCCACTCGATCGGTGAGCTGACGGCCGCCCATGTGGCGGGCGTGCTCTCGCTCGCGGACGCGGCGAAGCTGGTGGCCGCGCGTGGACGGTTGATGCAGGAGCTGCCTGCCGGTGGCGCGATGATCGCCGTCCAGGCGTCCGAGGACGAGGTGGCGCCGCTGCTGACCGAGCGGGTGTCGATCGCCGCGCTCAACGGGCCGACGTCGGTCGTGGTCGCGGGTGATGAGGACGAGGCGCTGCAGATTGCCGCGGCGTTCGAGGCGCAGGGGCGTAAGACCAAGCGCCTCACCGTGAGCCACGCGTTCCACTCCCCGCGCATGGACGGCATGTTGGAGGCGTTCCGCGAGGTCGCGGAGGGGCTGACCTACGAGGCCCCGCGCATCCCCATCGTGTCCAACCTGACGGGCGAGCTGGTCTCCGCCGAGGAGATCACCAGCCCCGGCTTCTGGGTGCGCCACGTCCGGGAGGCCGTGCGCTTCCTCGACGGCGTCCGCACCCTCGAAACCCGGGGCGTGACCACCTTCGTGGAGCTGGGCCCCGACGGTGTCCTCACCGCCATGGCCCAGGACTGCCTGGCCGAGCCCGACGCGGCCGAGCTGCTGCCCGCGCTGCGCAAGGGCAGGCCGGAGGCCGAGGCGCTGACCGGCGCGCTGGCCCGGCTGTATGTCCGCGGCCTGGCCCCGGACTGGGAGGCGTTCTTCGCCGGTACGGGTGCGCGGAGGGTCGCGCTGCCGACCTACGCCTTCCAGCGCAGCCGCTACTGGGTCGACGCCCAGCTGAGCCTGGACGAGGTCGCCTCGGCGGGGCTCGGCTCGGCCGATCACCCGCTGCTGGGCGCGGCGGTGGAACTGCCCGACGCGGACGCGTATGTGTTCTCCGGGCGGCTGTCGCTCGCCTCGCACACGTGGCTGGCGGACCACACGGTCGCGGACACGGCCGTGCTGCCCGGCTCCGCGTTCGTGGAGCTGGCGGTGCGCGCCGGGGACCATGTGGGCTGTGGGCTGCTTGCGGAGCTGACCCTGGACGAGCCGCTGATCCTGCCGGAGCGCGGCGGGGTGCGGCTGCGGGTGTCGGTCGGCGAGCCGGACGCCGACGGGCGTCGCCCGCTGGGCGTGTACGCGCGGGACGAGCGCGCGGAGGCGGACCGGCCGTGGACCCGGCACGCCGCCGGTGTGCTCGCCTCGGGCGAGGCCCTGGCGGGCGCGGCCCCGGCGGGCGGTGGCGTTGAGTCGCTGTCCGTGTGGCCGCCCGCCGACGCGGAAGCGGTCGACACCGATGAGCTGTACGCGACCATGGCGCGCGCCGGGCTGCTGCACGGCCCCGCGTTCCAGGGCCTGCGCCGCGTCTGGCGGCGTGGCGAGGAGCTGTTCGCGGAGGTCCGCGTCGCGGCGGAGCGGCAGCCCGAGGCCGCCCGCTTCGCCCTGCACCCGGCCCTGCTGGACGGTGCGCTGCAGCCGCTCACGCTGGGCGCGGGCGGTGCCACGGTGGCACGCTGCTGGCGTGGGGTGAGCCTGTACGCGGTCGGCGCCGAGGCGCTGCGCGTACGGCTGGCGCTGACCGAGGACGGCGCCGTGTCGATGGTGGCGGCCGATGAGACGGGTGCGCTCGTCGCGTCGGTGGACGCGCTGGAGACCGGGGCGCTGGAGGTGGACCGGATCGCCGGTGCGACCGCCTCCGACCGCCATGAGTCGCTGTTCCGCATCGACTGGGCGCCGGTGGCGGCACCCTCGAAGGAGCCCTCAACGGCGTCCTCGCAGGTGCCTTCGCAGACCGCGTCGGCGGGCTTCGCCGTCATCGGCGGCGATGAGCTCAAGCTGAGCGTGGCCCTGGAGACGGCCGGTTTCCGCGCCGCGGTCCACGACGACCTCGTCTCGCTGAACGCGGCGGTCGAGGCGGGCGAGGCCGCGCCGGACACCGTGCTGGTGCCGTTCCCGCCGGAGCCGGGCGCCGAGGGCGGCCTCGCCGCCGGTGCGCACACGGCCACCCACCGCGTCCTGGGCCTGCTCCAGGAGTGGCTGAACGGCGGCCGGCCCGGTTCGGCCCGGCTGGTCGTGGTCACCCGTGGCGCGGTCGCCGCGGCCGCCGACCCGGCGGTGGCGGACCTGGTGCACGCGCCGGTGTGGGGTCTGCTGCGCTCGGCGCAGACGGAGAACCCGGGCCAGTTCGTGCTGCTGGACGTGGACGGCGAGGTGTCCTACCCGGCGATCGCGGCGGCGCTGGACTCGGGCGAGCCCGAGCTGGCGCTGCGCGCCGGGGCGGCGTACGCGCCGCGCCTGGCCAGGGTCGAGGCGGCCCAGGCAGCCGAGGTGTTGGAGAAGAAGGCCATCGACCCGGACGGCAAGGCCACCGAGCCCGCCGGCAAGGCCATCGACCCGGACGGCACGGTGCTGATCACCGGCGCCACCGGCGGTCTGGGCAGGCTGTTCGCCCGCCATCTGGCCACCGCGCACGGCGCCCGCCATCTGCTGCTCACCAGCCGCAGCGGCCCCGCCGCCGACGGTATGGCCGAACTGGTGGCGGAGCTCGCCGAGTTGGGCGCACAGGCCACCGTCGCCGCATGCGACGCGGCCGACCGGGAGGCGCTGGCCGGGCTGCTGGCCGCGATTCCGGCCGACCGTCCGCTGACGGCCGTGGTGCACACCGCGGGCGTCCTCGACGACGGTGTCATCGACATGCTGACGCCCGAGCGGGTGGACACGGCACTGCGGCCCAAGGTCGACGCGGCGGTCAACCTGCACGAGCTGACCCGCGATCTGGACCTGTCGGCCTTCGTGCTCTTCTCGGCCGCGGCCGGCACGCTGGGCGGCGCGGGCCAGGGTGGCTACGCGGCGGCGAACGTCTTCCTCGACGCCCTCGCCGGCCACCGCCGTGCCACCGGCCGTACCGCACTGTCCCTGGTGTGGGGCATGTGGGCCGAGGAGCGGGGCATGGGCGGCCGGCTCGGCGAGGCCGACCAGCAGCGGGCGGCGCGCGGCGGGGTGCTGCCGCTGTCCGCCGAGGAGGGGCTCGCCCTGTTCGACGCGGCCCACGCCGTGGCGGACGAGGCGGTGCTGGTGCCCGTACGGCTGGAGATGGCGACGCTGCGCGCCGCCGCCACCACCGGGGAGCTGCTGCCGCTCTACCGCGGTCTGGTGCGCACGCCCGTGCGCCGCGCCGCGACCGGCGGCCCCGCCGCCCGGAGGCGGTGGCGGACGCCGGGGACGGCACGCTGGCCCAGCGGCTGGCCGGGCAGTCGGAGGCCCAGCAGCAGCTGACCGTGCTGGACCTGGTCCGCCGTCAGGTGGCGGCCGTGCTGGGCTACGCCTCGAAGGACCAGGTGGGCGCCGAGCAGGCGTTCAAGGATCTGGGCTTCGACTCGCTGACGGCCGTGGAGCTGCGGAACCGGCTGAACGCGGCCACCGGGCTGCGGCTGACGGCCACGCTGGTCTACGACTACCCGACACCGGTGGCGCTCGCGCGGCATCTGCGTCAGGAAGTGGCGCCGGAGGCCGACGGCCCCGGAGTGTCCGTACTGGAGGAACTGGAGCGGCTGGAGAACAGCCTGTCCTCGCTGACGCCGGAGGATCTGGCATCGGTGACGGAGGACGAGGCCGCGCATGCGAACATCGCGGTGCGCCTCCAGACGCTGCTCGCGAAGTGGAACGACGTGCGTCGCACCGCGGACGACGCCGGGGCGGACGCCGAGGCGGACGCGTTCGAAGAGGTCAGTGACGACGACCTCTTCGACTTCATCGACAAGAGGTTCGGCAACGGCTGAAGCGCGGCAGCACACCCACCCGAACCCCCCGACGAACCAGAGCATTGCGAATAGGTGAACGTCCATGGCGACTGCGAACGAAGCCAAGCTCCGCGAATATCTGAAGAAGGTCACCAGCGACCTCACCGCCGCCCACCGGCGGCTGCAGGAGGTCGACGACCAGGCCCATGAGCCGATCGCCATCGTGGGCATGAGCTGCCGCTTCCCCGGGGGTGTGCGCACCCCCGAGGAGCTGTGGGAGCTCATGGCCTCCGGTGGCGAGGCGCAGACGGAGTTCCCGGCCGACCGCGGCTGGGACCTGCAGAACCTGTTCGACCCGGACCCGGACACCCCGGACACCACCTACACCCGCCAGGGCGGGTTCCTGGACGATGCCACCCGGTTCGACGCGGCGTTCTTCGGGATCTCGCCGCGTGAGGCCATGGCGATGGACCCGCAGCAGCGGCTGCTGCTGGAGACCTCCTGGGAGGCGTTCGAGCGGGCCGGGATCGACCCGGCGTCCCTGCGCGGCAGCCGGACCGGTGTCTTCGCGGGCATGAACGCCTCCGACTATCTGTCGGTGGCGCTCGACGCCGAGGACGACTTCGGCGGCCACCTCGGCACGGGCAACGCCAGCAGCGTCGTCTCCGGCCGGCTCTCCTACGTCTTCGGCCTCGAGGGCCCGGCCGTCACGGTGGACACGGCCTGCTCCGCGTCACTGGTGGCGCTGCACCTGGCCGTCCAGTCGCTGCGGCTGGGCGAATGCTCGCTCGCGCTGGCGGGCGGCGTCCATGTGATGTCCACCCCCGGTCTGTTCATCGAGTTCAGCCGCCAGCGCGGGCTGTCGCAGGACGGCCGCTGCAAGGCGTTCTCGGCGGACGCCGACGGCTTCGGCCCGGCCGAGGGCGTGGGCGTCCTGCTGCTGGAGCGGCTCTCGGAGGCCCGTCGTCGGGGCCACAAGGTGCTGGCCGTGGTGCGCGGCTCCGCCGTCAACCAGGACGGTGCGTCCAACGGTCTGACCGCGCCCAACGGCCCCTCCCAGCGGCGCGTCATCCAGCAGGCACTGGCCAACGCCCGGCTGTCCGGCGGCGATGTGGACGTCGTCGAGGCCCACGGCACGGGCACCTCGCTGGGCGACCCGATCGAGGCGCAGGCGCTGCTGGCCACCTACGGTCAGGACCGGCCCGAGGAACTGCCCCTGCTGCTCGGGTCGGTGAAGTCCAACATCGGCCACACCCAGGGCGCCGCGGGCATCGCCGGGGTGATGAAGATGGTGCTGGCGATGGAGCACGGGGTGGTACCCGAGTCGCTGCACATCGCCGAGCCGTCCCCGCACATCGACTGGGCGGCGGGGAAGGTCGCGCTGGTCAGGTCGGCCACACCGTGGCCCGAGACCGGCCGCCCGCGCCGTGCGGCCATCTCCTCCTTCGGCTTCAGCGGCACCAACGCGCACACCATCATCGAGCAGGCCCCCGCCGAGGAGCCGGGCCCGGTCGAGCTGGTGTCCAAGCAGCCGGGTGTGCTGCCGTGGGTGCTCTCCGGCAAGAGCGAGGCGGCGCTGCGCGCCCAAGCGCGGCGGCTGCTGGACCGGCTCCACGACGAACCGGCGCTGCGCCCGGTGGACATCGGCCTGTCGCTGGCCACCACCCGCTCCGCGCTGGACCACCGCGGTGTGGTCCAGGGCCGGGACCGCGAGGAGCTGATGACCGGGCTGAACGCGCTCGCCGACGGCGGCATGGCGGCCGGTGTGGAGCGGGGCACGGTGGTCGCCGGGCAGACGGCGTTCATCTTCCCCGGGCAGGGGTCCCAGTGGGTGCGGATGGGCGTGGGGCTGATGGACGCCTCGCCCGTCTTCGCGGCCCACATCGAGGAATGCGCCGCCGCGCTCGCGGAGTTCACCGACTGGTCGCTGGTGGATGTGCTGCGGGGTGCCGAGGGTGCGCCGTCGCTGGACCGGGTGGATGTGGTCCAGCCGGTGCTGTTCGCCGTGATGGTGTCCCTCGCCGAGCTGTGGCGCTCGCTGGGTGTCGTCCCGTCCGCGGTGATCGGCCACTCGCAGGGCGAGATCGCCGCCGCGTATGTGGCGGGGATTCTGTCCCTGAAGGACGCGGCGCGTGTGGTGGCGCTGCGCAGCCAGGCGATCGGCCGGGTGCTGGCGGGCAAGGGCGGCATGGTGTCGGTGGCGCTGCCGGTGGCGGACGTGCGCGGACGCATCGAGCCCTGGGGCGAGGAGCGCATCTCCATCGCGGCGGTCAACGGGCCGTCCTCGGTGGTCGTCTCCGGTGAGCCGACCGCGCTGGACGAGCTGCTGGCGTCCTGCGAGGCCGATGAGGTGCGGGCCCGCCGGGTGCCGGTGGACTACGCCTCGCATTCGGCCCAGGTCGAACTGCTCCGTGAGGAGCTGCTGGAGCTGCTGGCCCCCGTACAGCCGAAGAGCGCCCAGGTGCCGTTCCTGTCCACGGTGACGGGGGAGTGGGCCGAGGGTTCCGAGCTGGACGCCGAGTACTGGTTCACCAATCTGCGCCGCACGGTGGAGCTGGAGGGCGCCGTCCGGCGGTTGCTGGACGAGGGCTTCGGGGTGTTCATCGAGTCCAGCGCGCACCCCGTGCTGACGATGGGTGTGCAGGAGACCGCCGAGGACGCCGGTGTGGACGCGGCCGCGATCGGTTCGCTGCGCCGTGACGAGGGCGGGCAGGACCGCTTCTGGGCCTCCGTCGGCGAGGCGTGGTCGCGCGGGGTGAGCGTCGACTGGGAGGCCGTGTTCGACGGCACCGGCGCCCGCCGTATCGAGCTGCCCACCTACGCCTTCCAGCAGCAGCGCTACTGGCCCGAAGCCGCGCCCGCGCGGGCCGCCGGGCAGACCGGGCACGACCCCGTGGAGGCCAAGTTCTGGGCCGCCGTGGAGGCCGAGGACTGGCAGACGCTGGCCGCCGAGCTGACCGTCGACGGCGATCAGCCCATGAGCGCCGTCCTGCCGGCCCTGGCCACCTGGCGCAAGCAGGCCCGTGAGCGGTCCACGGTGGATGGCTGGCGCTACCGCGTGACGTGGAAGCCGCTGGCCGAGGAGCGGTCCGCGCGGCTGTCCGGCGGCTGGCTCGTCGTCGCCCCGGCCGCCGAGGACGTCTGGACCGACGCGGTGGCCGGTGTGCTCGCCGAACGCGGCGCCGACGTACGGCGGATCGCCGTGGACACCGGCACCGACGGGCGGGCGGAGCTGGCCGAGCGGCTGCGCACCGCGCTCACCGAAGCCGACGGCGGCTCCTTCGCCGGGGTCGTCTCGCTGCTGGCCCCCGCCGAGGGCGCGCACCCCGGACACGCCTCGCTGCCCGCCGGAACCGCCGCCCAGCTCGCGCTGATCCAGGCCCTCGGCGACGCCGGAATCGGCGCCCCGCTGTGGTGCCTGACCCACGGCGCCGTCTCCGTCGGCGCTTCGGACCGGCCGGCCGCCCCCGAGCAGGCGCTCGTCTGGGGACTGGGCCGGGTCGCCGCGCTGGAACACCTGGAGCGCTGGGGCGGTCTGATCGACCTGCCCGCGACGCCCGACGAGCGCGCCCTGGCCCGGCTGGTGGGGCTCCTGGCCTCCGACGGCGACGACGACCAGGCCGCGATCCGCGCCACCGGCCTCTTCGTGCCCCGCCTGGTGCGCGCCCCGCTGGCCGACACCTCCGCCGTACGGTCCTGGAAGCCGACCGGCACCACGCTGGTCACCGGCGGTACGGGACGGCTCGGCGGGCAGGTCGCCCGGTGGCTGGCCCTGGGCGGCGCCGACCACCTGGTGCTGGCGAGCCTCAGGGGCCCGGACGCCCCCGGGCCGTCGAGCTGGAGGCCGAGCTGACCGAGCTCGGCGCCAAGGTCACCCTCGCCGCCTGCGATGTGACCGACCGCGCGGCGCTCGCGGAGACCCTCGCGGCCATCCCGGCCGACCAGCCGCTGACCGCCGTCGTGCACACCGCCGCGGTCATCGAGGACGGCGTGATCGAGGGGCTGACGCCGGATCAGGTCGAGCGGGTGCTGCGGCTCAAGGTGGACGCCACGCGCCATCTGCACGAGCTCACCCGGGACCTGGACCTGACCGCGTTCGTGCTGTGCTCGCACTTCTCCGCCACCTTCGGCGCACCCGGACAGGGCAACCAGGCGCCCGGCAACGCCTTCCTGCACTCCTTCGCCGAACAGCGCCGCGCGGACGGGCTGCCCGCCACCACGCTGACCTTCGGCCCGTGGGGCGACGGCGCCACGGTGGACGGCGCGGTCGGCGACCGGATGCGCCGCCACGGCATCAACGAGATGGCGCCGGAACCGGCCACCACCACCCTCCAGCACGCGCTGGACCGGGACGAGACCGCGCTGACCGTCATCGACATGGACTGGCGGCGCTTCACCCTCGCCTTCACCGCCGACCGGTCGCGTCCGCTGCTGCACGACCTGCCCGAGGCCCGCGAGGTCGTCGAGGAGATGGCCGCCGCCGAGGCCGACGGCGGCGGCGCGGCCGCCGGGGCGGCCCTGGCCGGACAGCTCGCGGCGCTGCCGGAGACCGAGCGGGAGCGGGTGCTGCTGGATCTGGTGCGCAGCGCGGTGGCCGCCGTGCTGGGCCACTCCGGTGCCCAGGCGGTCGAGGCGGGCCGGGCCTTCAAGGAGCTGGGCTTCGACTCACTGACCGCCGTCGAACTCCGCAACCGGCTCGGCGCCGCGAGCGGGCTGAAGCTGCCCCCGAGCCTGATCTTCGACCACCCGACCCCGGCCGCCGTGGCCGCCTACCTGCGGGCCGGGATCGCGCCCGACGAGGCGGCCGACGGCACCGCGGTGCTCGAAGAGCTCGACAAGCTGGAGACCGCGCTCACCGGCACCGCGCCCGACAACATCACCCGGGCCCGGATCACCATGCGCCTGCAGTCGCTGATGGCGAAGTGGAACGAGTCGGACGGCACGGCGGTCACCGCCGAACCCGCCACCACGGCGGCGCCGGAGCGCCCGGCGAAGGACACGGTCGACGCCGAACAGCTCCAGTCGGCCAGCGACGAAGAGCTCTTCGCATTCATCAACAAGGGTCTCGGAAGGGCATGACGGGAATTCTGCTATTGACGTCGTTCTCGATGTCGGCCAGGATTTTCCATACCCTTCAATAGAGTTGCTGAATACCGGTTGCCCCTATCGCTCCCTGGGTCTCCAGGGGGTCGTAGGGGGCATCTAGGGGTTGTTGTGAGGGTTAGTTCGCACATAGCCTCTCAGCGAGAAGTCGACTGATTTGGTTGTTGGTTACCGGCTCCCCTGTTGAGGATCTGTGGAGCATTTCCGATGCCGTCTGCCGTAATTGGATTGCGTAAATGGCGAATGAAGAGACGCTGCGGGACTACCTCAAGCTGGTAACGGCGGATCTGCACCAGACTCGCCTCCGCCTGCAAGAGGCCGAGGCGAAGAACCACGACCCCATCGCGATCGTGGGGATCGGCTGCCGTTATCCCGGGGGCGTTCAGTCGCCCGAGGACCTGTGGCGCATCGTCAGCGAGGGCGTCGACGCGGTCAGCGAGTTCCCGCTGGACCGCGGGTGGAATGTCGACACGATGTACCACCCGGACCCGGACCACCCCGGCACCAGCTATGTGCACGAGGGCGGATTCGTCGACGGCATAGCCGATTTCGACCCGTCGCTGTTCGGCATCAGTCCGCGAGAAGCGCTCGGCATGGACCCGCAGCAGCGGATGCTGCTGGAGACGTCCTGGGAGGCGTTCGAGCGGGCCGGAATCGACCCGGTCGCGGTGCGCGGCCGGCAGATCGGCGTCTTCGTCGGCACCAGCAATCATGATTACCTGGGCGCCATCCTCAGTTCCAACGAGAACTTCGAGGGTTATTTCGGTACCGGTAACGCCGCGAGCGTCGCCTCCGGCCGCCTTTCCTACACCTTCGGTTTCGAGGGCCCGGCCGTCACCGTCGACACCGCCTGCTCCTCCTCGCTGGTGGCGCTCCACCTCGCCGTCCAGGCGCTGCGCAACGGCGAATGCTCACTCGCGCTCGCCGGCGGCGCGACCCTCATGTGCGCGCCCGGCGTCTTCGTCGACTACAGCAAGATGCGCGGACTGGCCCTCGACGGCCGCTCCAAGCCCTTCGCCCCGGAGGCCGACGGCTTCTGCCTGGGCGAGGGCGTCGGCATGCTGCTCGTCGAGCGGCTGTCGGACGCCCAGCGCAAGGGCCACCCGGTGCTCGCCGTGGTCCGCGGCTCCGCCGTCAACCAGGACGGCGCGTCCAACGGCCTCACCTCGCCCAACGGCCCCTCGCAGCAGCGCGTCATCCTCCAGGCGCTGGCCAACGCCCGCCTCAGCCCCGACCAGGTCGACGCCGTCGAGGCCCACGGCACCGGCACCGCCCTCGGCGACCCCATCGAGGCCCAGGCGCTGCTCGCCACCTACGGCCAGGACCGGCCCGAGGGCAAACCGCTGCTCATCGGCTCCATCAAGTCCAACATCGGCCACGCCCAGGCGGGCGCCGGTGTCGGCGGCGTCATCAAGATGGTCATGGCGATGCGGCACGGGGTGCTGCCCAAGACCCTCCACCTCACCGAGCCCACCCCGCACGTCGACTGGACGGCCGGGGACGTCGAACTGCTCACCGCCACCACCGAGTGGCCCCAGGACCCCGAGGGCGCGACCCCGCGCCGCGCGGGCGTCTCGTCGTTCGGCATGAGCGGCACCAATGTGCACACCATCCTCGAGGAGCCCCGGCCCTCGCGGCCCCGCCGAGAGCGGCGAACCGGAGCCGGAGCGGGCCGAACCGCCCCTGGTCCCGGTCGTGCTCTCCGGCAAGGACGAGCGGGCGCTGCGCGCCCAGGCCCTCCGGCTGCGGACCCATCTGACCGCCAACCCCGGCCACCGCCTCGCCGACCTCGGCTACTCCCAGGCCGTCACCCGCGCCGCCCTCGACCGCCGTGCCGTGGTCCTCGCGGCCGATCACGACGAACTCCTCGCGGGCCTCGACGCGCTCGCCGAAGGCCGCCACCACCCCGAGCTGGCCGAGGGGCTGGCCGCCGAGGGCAAGGTCGCGTTCCTCTTCACCGGCCAGGGCAGCCAGCGGCTCGGCATGGGCCGTGAGCTGTACGCGACCTACCCGGTGTTCGCCGAGGCGCTGGACGCGGTCTGCGCCCAGCTCGACCGGTTCCTCGACCGGCCGCTGAAGGACGTGCTGTTCGGCGACGACGCCGCCACGCTCGACCGGACCGGCTTCACCCAGCCCGCGCTGTTCGCGATCGAGGTGGCCCTCTTCCGCCTCGTCGAATCCTGGGGACTGCGCCCCGACTTCCTCGCCGGTCACTCCATCGGCGAGCTCACCGCCGCCCATGTCGCCGGGGTGCTCTCGCTCACCCACGCCTCCGCCCTGGTGGCCGCGCGCAGTCAGCTCATGCAGCAACTCCCCGCCGGTGGCGCGATGATCGCGGTGCAGGCGTCGGAGGACGAGGTGACGCCGCTGCTGACCGAGCGCGTCTCCATCGCCGCGCTCAACGGGCCCACCTCGGTCGTCATCGCGGGTGACGAGGACGCGGCGCTGGAGATAGCGGCGTCCTTCGAGGCGCAGGGCCGCAAGACCAAGCGGCTCACCGTCAGCCACGCCTTCCACTCCCCGCACATGGACGGGATGCTGGAGAACTTCCGTCAGGTCGCCGAGCGGCTGACCTACGAGGCTCCGAAGATCCCGATCGTCTCCAACCTCACCGGTGCCATCGTCTCCGCCGACGAGATCACCACGCCCGACTTCTGGGTCCGCCACGTCCGCGAGGCCGTCCGCTTCCTCGACGGCGTCCGCCGCCTCGAGGACCACGGCGTGACCACCTTCGTCGAACTGGGCCCCGACGGAGTGCTCTCCGCCATGGCCCAGGAGTGCGTGACCGGCGGCAGGAACCGCACGTTCGCGTTCCTGCCCGCCCTGCGCTCCGGCCGCCCCGAGGCCCGCACCCTGGGCCACGCGCTCGCCCAGGCCCAGGTCCGCGGCGTGCCCGTGGACTGGGCCACGTACTACGCGGGCACCGGCGCCCGCCGCGTCGAGCTGCCCACCTACGCCTTCCAGCGGCAGCGCTACTGGCCCGCCAACCCCTTCTCGTACGGCCCCGACCCCGCCGAAGCCGAAGCCGCCGCCCCGGCCGTGGCCGACGCCCGGTTCTGGGAGGTCGTGCACAGCGAGGACCTGGCCGCCCTGGTCGACACCCTCGGCCTCGACGGCGACCAGCCCCTCAGCGAGGTGCTGCCCGTCCTGTCCGCGTGGCGCCGGCGCAGCCACGTCGACACCACGGTCGACGGCTGGCGCTACCGCATCACCTGGACACCGCTGCCGCAGACCCAGGCCAAGCCGCTCACCGGCACCTGGCTGGTGGTCACCCCCGAGGGGCGCGCGGAGGACCCCTGGGTGGCCGAGTCGCTGCGGCTGCTGGCCGAACGCGGCGTCACGGTCCACGAGATCGCGGTCGACGGCACCACCGCCGACCGCACCGCCCTCGCCGAGCGCATCCGCACGGCCCTGACCCCGGACCCGGCGCGGGAGACCGGCGGGGCCCCACACGTTGACGGTGTGCTCTCCCTGCTCGGCCTGGACGAGCGCCCGCACGACCGGCACCCCTCCCTCACCGCCGGGCTCGCGGGGACCCTCACCCTCGTCCAGGCCCTCGGTGACGCCGAGGTCGACGCCCCGCTGTGGGCCGCCACCCGCGGCGCGGTCTCCGTCGGCCGCTCCGACCGGCTCAGCAGCCCCGACCAGGCCCAGATCTGGGGCCTGGGCCGCACCGCGGCCCTCGAACACCCCGAGCGCTGGGGCGGTCTGATCGACCTGCCCGAGACCGCCGACGACCGCGCCCTCGGGCGGCTCGCCGACATCCTCGCCGGGCCCGAGGGCATCAGCGGCGAGGACCACCTCGCGATCCGCCCGCAGGGCATCCACGTCCGCCGGCTGGCCCGCGCACCGCACCACGAGACCACCGGCGACGGCTGGAGCACCCACGGCACCGCGCTGATCACCGGCGGCACCGGCGCCCTCGGCGGCCACGTCGGCCGCTGGCTCGTGGCCCACGGCGCCCAGCACATCCTGCTGACCAGCCGCCGCGGCCCCGACGCCCCCGGCGCCGCCGAGCTGCGCGACGAACTCACCGCTCTCGGCGCCCAGGTGACCATCGAGGCCTGCGACGTCGCCGACCGCGACGCCCTCGCCGGGCTGCTGGCGACCGTCCCCGTGGACCTTCCGCTGACCACGGTCGTGCACGCCGCCGGAGTGCTGGACGACGGTGTGCTCGACGCGCAGACCCCGCGGCGGATGGCCGATGTGCTGCGCGCCAAGGCCGACGCCGCCCGCCATCTGCACGAGCTCACGCGCGGCCTCGACCTGTCCGCCTTCGTGCTCTTCTCCTCCATGGCCGCCACCTTCGGCGCCGCGGGCCAGGCCAACTACGTGGCCGCCAACGCCTACCTCGACGCGCTCGCCGAGCAGCGCCGCGCCGAGGGCCTGCCCGCCACCTCCATGGCCTGGGGCGCCTGGGCCGACGGCGGTATGGCCACCGACGAGCTGGTGGCCGAGCGGCTCCGGCAGTCCGGGCTGCCCGCCCTCGCCCCCGAACCGGCGACCGCCGCCCTGGGCGCCGCGCTCGACCTGGACGAGACGTTCTCCCTCGTCGTCGACATCGAATGGGACCGGTTCGCGCCCGGCCTCTCCGGCCACCGCCCGAACCCGCTGCTCGCCGAGCTCTCCGAGGCGCGCCGCGCGATCGAGGCGGCACGCACCGCCACCGGCGGCCCCGCCATCCCCGGCCAGCCCACCTCGCTGGCCCAGCGGCTGACCGACGCCGGCACCGACGAGGAACGCGACCAGATCGCCCTGGACTTCGTCCGCACCCAGGTGGCCGTCGTCCTCGGCCACCCCGGACCGGACTCGGTGGAGCCCAGCCGCGCCTTCCGCGACCTCGGCTTCGACTCGCTGACCGCCGTCGAGATCCGGAACCTGCTCTCCACCCTCACCGGGCTGAAGCTGCCCGCCACCATCATCTTCGACTACCCGACCCCGATCGCCCTCGCCGACCATCTGCAGGCCGAACTCATCGGCTCGCGCCCGGCGGTGTCCGGTGCGTCGTCGGTTGGCGTGGCGCTGGACGACGACCCCATCGCGATCGTCGGCATGAGCTGCCGCTTCCCCGGTGGCGTGCGCTCGCCCGAGGAGCTGTGGCGGCTGCTGGCGTCCGGGCAGGACGCGGTGACGGGCTTCCCGGCCGACCGTGGCTGGGACCTGGAGACGCTGTACGACCCGGAGGGCACGGGCGAGCACACCAGCTACGTCCGCGAGGGCGGATTCCTCGCCGACGCCGCCGAGTTCGACCCGGTCTTCTTCGGGATCTCGCCGCGCGAGGCGCTGGCCATGGACCCGCAGCAGCGGTTGCTGCTGGAGACGTCGTGGGAGGCGTTCGAGCGGGCCGGGATCGACCCGACCACGCTGCGCGGTCAGCAGGTCGGCGTATTCGCCGGTACCAACGGCCAGGACTATCTGCCCGTCATCCTGTCCGCCCCGATGGCTCCGAAGGCTTCATGGGGACGGGCAACGCGGCCAGTGTGATGTCGGGCCGGGTGTCCTACGCGCTGGGGCTCGAAGGCCCTGCGGTGACGGTGGATACCGCCTGCTCCTCCTCCTTGGTGGCGTTGCACTGGGCGATTCAGGCGTTGCGGGCGGGTGAGTGCTCGTTGGCGTTGGCCGGTGGTGTGACGGTGATGTCGACGCCGGGTTCGTTTGTGGACTTCAGCCGTCAGCGGGGGTTGGCGGAGGATGGCCGGATCAAGGCGTTCGCGGCCGGTGCGGATGGCACCGGTTGGGGCGAGGGTGTGGGCATGCTGCTCGTGGAGCGGCTGTCCGAGGCCCGCAAGAACGGCCACCCAGTGCTGGCGATCGTCCGTGGCAGCGCGATCAACCAGGACGGTGCGTCCAACGGTCTGACGGCGCCGAACGGTCCCTCGCAGCAGCGGGTGATCCGGCAGGCGCTGGCCGGTGCGGGTCTTTCCGCGTCCGAGGTGGACGCGGTCGAGGCGCACGGCACCGGCACCAAGCTGGGCGACCCGATCGAGGCCCAGGCGCTGCTGGCCACCTACGGCCAGGAGCGCGACGCCGACCAGCCGCTGTGGCTCGGCTCCATCAAGTCCAACTTCGGCCATACGCAGGCCGCGGCCGGTGTCGCCGGTGTGATGAAGATGGTGCTGGCCATCCAGCACGGCATGCTGCCGCAGACTCTCAACGTCGATGAGCCCACCCCGCACGTGGACTGGTCGGCGGGCGCGGTGTCGCTGCTGACCGAGGCGCGGGAGTGGCCCGAGACCGGCCGTCCGCGCCGGGCCGCCGTGTCCTCTTTCGGCATCAGCGGCACCAACGCGCACACCATCATTGAGCAGGCCCCCGCGTACGCGGACGAGACCGAGGACCCGGCGCCCGCCGCCGCGCCCCGGTCCGGTGTCCCGGCCGCCTGGGTGCTCTCCGCCAAGTCCCCCGAGGGCCTGCGCGACCAGGCCGTACGGCTGCGCGCCCACCTCGATGAGCGCCCCGAGCTGGACCTCACCGACGTGGCGTTCACCCTCGCCACGCGCCGTACCGCCTTCGAGGAGCGCGCGGCGCTCGTCGCCGAGGACCGGGACGGGCTGCTGTCCGGCCTGGAGGCGCTCGCCGAGGGGCGTACGGCCGCCGGGCTCGTTCAGGACGCGGTGGCCGGTGGCAAGCTGGCCTTCCTGTTCACCGGCCAGGGCAGCCAGCGGCTCGGCATGGGCCGTGAGCTCTACGACACCTTCCCGGCGTTCGCGGACGCGCTGGACGAGGTGTGCGCCCACCTGGGCGCGCATCTGGAGCGGCCGCTGCGGGAGGTGCTGTTCGGCGAGGACGCCGAGGCGCTGGACCGGACCGGTTTCACCCAGCCCGCGCTGTTCGCCATCGAGGTGGCGCTGTTCCGCCTGGTCGAGGCATGGGGACTGAAGGCGGACCTTCTCTCCGGGCATTCGATCGGCGAGCTGGCCGCCGCGCACGTGGCGGGCGTGCTCTCGCTCGCGGACGCGGCGAAGCTGGTGGCCGCGCGTGGGCGGTTGATGCAGGAGCTGCCTGCCGGTGGCGCGATGATCGCGGTACAGGCGTCGGAGGACGAGGTGCTGCCCCTGCTGACCGAGCGGGTCAGCATCGCCGCGCTCAACGGGCCGAACTCCGTGGTCATCGCAGGTGACGAGGACGAGGCTGTCGCGATTGCCGATGGTTTCGAGGCGCAGGGCCGCAAGACCAAGCGGCTCACGGTCAGCCACGCGTTCCACTCGCCGCGTATGGACGGGATGCTGGACGCGTTCCGTGAGGTCGCGCAAAGCCTGTCGTATGAGGCCCCGCGGATCCCGATCGTCTCCAACCTGACCGGGACCGTCGTCTCCACCGAGGAGATCACCAGCCCCGACTTCTGGGTGCGTCACGTCCGCGACGCCGTCCGCTTCCTCGACGGTGTCCGCACGTTGGAAGCCCAGGGTGTCACCACGTACGTCGAACTCGGCCCCGACGGTGTCCTCACCGCCATGGCCCAGGAGTGTGTAACCGGCGAGGACGCCGCCTTCGCCGCCGTGCTGCGCAAGGACCGCCCCGAGGCCGAGGCCCTGCTGTCGGCCGTCGCGCGGGCGCATGTGCGTGGGGTGGCGGTGGACTGGGCGGCGTACTACGCCCGAACCGGCGCCGCGCAGGTCGAGCTGCCTACGTATCCCTTCCAGCGGCAGCGCTACTGGCCGAAGGTCTCCTCGCTGTTCCTCGGCGATGTGGCCGCGGTCGGGCTGGGCGAGGCCGGGCACCCGCTGCTCGGCGCCAGCGCCGAACTGCCCGACGCAGACGGGATGCTGTTCACCGGGCGGCTGGCGCTCTCGACCCATCCGTGGCTCGCGGGCCACACCATCCTGGACACCGTGCTGCTGCCCGGCACCGCGTTCGTGGAGCTGGCGATCCGCGCCGGTGACCAGGTCGGCTGTGACTACCTGGAAGAGCTGACCCTCGAAGCGCCGCTGGTCCTGCCCGCGCAGGGCGGTGTCCAGCTGCGGCTGTCGGTCGGTGCGGCCGACGAGACGGGCCGCCGTCCGCTGTCACTGCACTCCCGGCTGGAGAGCCTGCCCGCCGAGGAGCCGTGGACCCGGCACGCCGCCGGTGTCCTGGCGTCCGGCGGCCGTCCGGAGGCGTCGTTCGAGCTGAGCGCATGGCCCCCGGCGGACGCGGCCGAGGTGGAGCTGGACGGCCGCTACGAGGGCCTGCTGGACATCGGCTTCGCCTACGGCCCCGCGTTCCAGGGGCTGCGCAGGGCGTGGCAGCGCGGCGGCGAGGTGTTCGCCGAGGTGGCGCTGGACGAGGACACGGCCGAGGAGGCCGCCGCGTTCGGGCTGCACCCGGCGCTGCTGGACTCCGCCCTGCACGCCATCGGCCTGGCCGGTCTGGGCAACACGGGCGGGGAAGGGCGGCTGCCGTTCGCCTGGACCGGTGTGTCGCTGTACGCGAGCGGCGCCTCGGCGCTGCGCGTGCGGCTGACCCCCGCGGGCGCCGAGGGCGTCCGGCTGGAGATCGCCGACACCACCGGCGCGCCGGTCGCGGCCGTCGAGACGCTCGGGCTGCGCCCGGTCTCGGCCGAGCAGCTGCGGAGCGCGCGCACGTCCTACCACGAGTCGCTGTTCCACCTGGAGTGGACGACGCCGACCGGGCTCGCCGACGCGGCCGGGGCCGATGTGCCGGCCGACGGCCGGTGGGCGGTGCTGGGCGCCGATCCGCTCGGGCTCGGGGCCACGGCGTACGGGGACCTTGCGACGCTGGCCGATGCGGTCACCGCGGGCACGGCGCCCGCGCCCGAGTACGTCGTCGTGTCGCCGTCCGCCGAGACCGGTGAGCGGGTGGCCCGTGCGGCGCACCGCGCCGCCGCCGTGGCGCTCGATGTCGTCCAGCGGTGGCTGGACGAGGAGCGGTTCGGGGACGCCCCGCTGGTCGTGGTGACCCGTGGCGCGATGGCCGTCGAGGCCGACGAGCCGGTGGCGGATCTGGCCGGTGCGGCCGTGTGGGGTCTGCTGCGCTCGGCGCAGTCGGAGAACCCGGGCCGGTTCGTGCTGGTGGACACCGACGGCCGGGACGAGTCGCTGCGTGCGCTGCCCGCCGCCCTGGCCTCGGACGAGCCGCAGCTGGCGATCCGCGCGGGCGCGGTGTCCGTGCCGCGGCTGGCGCGGGTGGCCGTGGAGCCGGAGGCCGACGACGCCCGGGGTCTCGACCCCGAGGGCACGGTGCTGGTGACCGGTGCGTCCGGTTCGCTGGGCGGTCTGGTGGCCCGGCATCTGGTGGCGGAGCGTGGCGTACGGCAGCTCCTGCTGGTGAGCCGTCGCGGCGACCAGGCGCCAGGTGCTGCCGAACTCGGTGCGGAGCTCACCGAGTTGGGTGCCGAGGTGGCGTGGGCCGCCTGCGATGTGGCGGACCGGGACGCGCTCGCCGCGACCCTCGCCGCCATCCCCGCCGAGCATCCGCTGACCGCGGTGGTGCACACGGCCGGTGTGCTGGACGACGGTGTGATCGGCTCCCTCACCCCCGAGCGCGTCGACCACGTCATGCGCCCGAAGGTGGACGCGGCCTGGAACCTCCACGAGCTGACCCGCGACCAGGACCTGACGGCCTTCGTGCTGTTCTCGTCCTCCTCCGGCGTGTTCGGCGGCCCCGGCCAGGGCAACTACGCCGCGTCCAACGTCCTCCTGGACGCCCTCGCCCAGCACCGCGCCGCCCAGGGCCTGCCGGCCACCGCGCTGGCGTGGGGCCTGTGGGCCGGTGGCGGCATGGGCAGCACCCTGGACGAGGCCGACATCGCCCGGATGCGGCGGGCCGGACTGCCGCCGCTGCCGGTGGCGGAGGGCCTCGCGCTGCTCGACACCGCGCTGACCGTCCGCGAGGCGTCGCTGGTGCCGATGCGGGTGGACATCGCGGCCCTGCGCACCCTGGCCGCCAGTGGCGCGGTCTCGCCCCTGTTCCGCGGTCTGGTGCGGATCCCGGCGCGGCGCGCGGTGGACGCGGTCGCGGCGGTCGGCGAGACCGGTCTTGCCGGGCGGCTCGCCGGGCTGTCCGAGCCCGAGCAGGAGCGGCTGCTGCTGGACCTGGTCCGTGGCCAGGTGGCCACCGTGCTCGGCTATGCCGGTGCGGAGACCATCGGTTCGGGCCGGGCGTTCAAGGAGCTGGGCTTCGACTCGCTGACCGCCGTCGAGCTGCGCAACCAGCTCAACACGGTCACCGGGCTGCGGCTGCCCGCCACGCTCATCTTCGACTACCCGGACCCGCAGGTCCTGGCCCGCCATCTGCGCACCGAGCTCGTCGGCACGCAGACCCCGGCGGTGCACACCCCGGTGCCGGTCATGGCCGCCACCGACGACGAGCCGATCGCCATCGTGGCGATGAGCTGCCGCTACCCCGGCGGGGTCACCACGCCCGAGGAGCTGTGGCAGCTGCTCGCCGCGGGCGAGGACGGCATCTCCCGCTTCCCCGACAACCGCGGCTGGGACCTCGAGGCGCTCTACGACCCGGACCCGGAGACCCAGGGCACCTCCTACGCCCGCGAGGGCGGATTCCTGCACGACGCCGCCGAGTTCGACCCGGCGTTCTTCGGGATCTCGCCGCGCGAGGCCCTGGCCATGGACCCGCAGCAGCGGCTGCTGCTGGAGACGTCGTGGGAGGCGTTCGAGCGCGCCGGTATCGACCCGCTGTCCGTGCGCGGCAGCAGGACCGGTGTGTTCGCGGGCGTCATGTACCACGACTACGGGTCCCGGCTGCACGCCGTTCCGAACGAGGTCGAGGGCTATCTCGGCACCGGCAGCTCCAGCAGTGTGGTGTCCGGCCGGGTGGCGTACACCTTCGGTCTGGAGGGCCCGGCCGTCACGGTCGACACGGCCTGCTCGTCGTCGCTGGTGGCGCTGCACCTGGCCGCACAGGCGCTGCGGCAGGGCGAATGCTCGCTGGCGCTGGCCGGTGGTGTCACGGTGATGTTCACCCCGGGTACGTTCATCGACTTCAGCCGCCAGCGCGGACTGGCCAGGGACGGCCGCTGCAAGTCCTTCGCGGCGGCCGCCGACGGCACCGGCTGGGGCGAGGGCGCGGGCATGCTGCTGCTGGAGCGGCTGTCGGACGCCCGCCGCAACGGCCATGAGGTGCTCGCGATCGTGCGCGGCAGCGCCGTCAACCAGGACGGTGCGTCCAACGGTCTGACCGCGCCCAACGGCCCGTCCCAGCAGCGCGTCATCCGCCAGGCGTTGGCCAACGCCCGCCTGACCACCGGTGAGGTGGACGTGGTCGAGGCGCACGGCACGGGCACGACGCTGGGTGACCCGATCGAGGCGCAGGCGCTGCTGGCCACCTACGGTCAGGAGCGGGACGCGGAGCGGCCCCTGTGGCTGGGCTCCGTCAAGTCCAACCTGGGCCACACCCAGGCGGCCTCCGGTGTCGCCGGAATCATCAAGATGGTGCTGTCGATGCGGCACGGTGTGCTGCCGCAGACGCTGCACGTGGACGAGCCGTCGCCGCACGTGGACTGGGCGGCGGGCGCGGTGTCGCTGCTCACCGAGCAGAGGGAGTGGCCGGAGACCGGCCGTCCGCGCCGCGCCGCGGTGTCCTCGTTCGGCATCAGCGGCACCAACGCCCACGCCATCATCGAGCAGCCGCCCGCCCCCGAGCCGAGCGAGCCCGCGGCGGAGCCCGAGGCCCTGCCGTATGTCCCCGTGCTGCTGTCGGCCCGCACCGAGGACGGTGTGCGGGCGCAGGCGCGGCGGCTGCGGTCGCGGATCGCCGCCGAACCCCGGGCCGCCCTCACCGACCTGGGCTTCTCGCTCGCGACCACCCGCGCCGCGCTCGAACACCGCGTCGCCCTGGTGGCCGAGGGCCACGACGACGCCCTGGGCGCGCTGGACGCGCTGGCGCGCGGTGACCATCCGGCGCAGGCGGTGCGCGGTGTCGCCACCGAGGGCAAGGTGGCGTTCCTGTTCACCGGCCAGGGCAGCCAGCGGCTCGGCATGGGCCGCGAGCTGTACCGGACGTTCCCGCGCTTCGCACAGGCGCTGGACGAGGTGTGCGCGCATCTGGACGGGCACCTCGAACGGCCGCTGCGCGATGTGCTGTTCGGCGACGACGCCGAGGCGCTGGACCGGACCGGCTTCACCCAGCCCGCGCTGTTCGCCATCGAGGTGGCGCTGTTCCGGCTGGTCGAGGCGTGGGGTCTGAAGGCGGACTACGTGTCCGGCCACTCCATCGGCGAACTGGCCGCCGCGCATGTGGCCGGTGTGTTCTCGCTCGCCGACGCCTCCGTGCTGGTCGCGGCCCGTGGCCGGCTCATGCAGGAGCTGCCCGCCGGTGGCGCGATGATCGCTCTCCAGGCGTCCGAGGACGAGGTGGCGCCGCTGCTCACCGACCGCGTGAGTATCGCCGCCCTCAACGGCCCGAACTCCGTGGTCATCGCGGGTGACGAGGACGCGGCGACGCAGATCGCGGCGGACTTCGAGGCGCGGGGTCGCAAGACCAAGCGGCTCACGGTCAGCCACGCCTTCCACTCGCCGCATATGGATCCGATGCTCGCGGACTTCCGCAAGCTGGCCGCCTGCCTGACCTACAACGCCCCGAAGATCCCGCTGGTGTCCTGCCTCACCGGCACCGTGGTCTCCGCCGACGAGATCCGCCTGCCGGAGTTCTGGGTGCGCCATGTCCGGGAGTCCGTCCGCTTCGCCGACGGTGTCCGCACCCTGCGCGACCAGGGTGTGACCACCTTCCTGGAGCTCGGCCCGGACGGGGTGCTCTCCGCGATGGGCGAGGACTGCCTCGCCGAGACGGAGACCGGGACCGGGACCGAAGGGGAGGCCGGCACCGACGCGGTGTTCGTCCCCACCCTGCGCAGCGGCCGCTCCGAGGCCCAGGCGCTCGCCACCGCCCTCGCCCACGCCCATGTCCGCGGCGCGGCCCCGGACTGGGCGGCGGTCTACGCCGGGCGCGGCGCCCGCCGCGTGGAGCTGCCCACCTACGCCTTCCAGCGCCAGCGCTACTGGCTCGACGTGGGCATCTCCGTCGAGGACGTGATCTCCGCGGGCCTCGGCACCGCCGACCACCCGCTGCTGGGCGCGGCGGTGGAACTCCCCGACACCGGCGGCTTCGTGTTCACCGGGCGGCTGTCGCTGCTGACCCACCCGTGGCTGGCCGACCACGCCGTCATGGACACCGTGCTGCTGCCCGGCACCGCCTTCGTCGAACTCGCGCTGCGGGCCGGCCACGAGGCGGGCTGCGACACGGTCGAGGAGCTGACCCTCCAGGCGCCGCTGGTCCTGCCCGAACAGGGCGCCGTCCAGCTGCGGCTGGAGCTCGCGGCGGCCGACGAGACCGGGCGCCGTTCGCTGACCCTGCACTCCCGCCGGGAGGACGTCCCCGCCGACGAGCCGTGGATCCGCCACGCCACCGGCTTCCTCGCCCCGAGCGAGCAGGCGACCGACGCCGAGCGGGTGGACCTGGGCGTATGGCCCCCGGCCGACGCGACGGCCCTGCCCACCGAGGAGTTCTACGAGGGCGCGGCCGCCGCCGGACTCGGCTACGGCCCGGTCTTCCAGGGGCTGCACACCGCTTGGCGGCGCGGCGACGAACTGTTCGCCGAGATCCGGCTGCCCCAGGGCTTCGAGCCCGAGGCCGCCGCGTACGGGGTGCATCCGGCGCTGCTGGACGCCGCCCTGCACACCCTCGGCCTCGACCCGGAGGGCGAGGAGAACGAAGGGGCGCGGCTGCCGTTCGCCTGGACCGGCGTACGGCTGTACGCCGGGGGCGCCGCATCGCTGCGCGTACGGCTGCGGCCGGGCGCCGACGGGGTGTCGCTGGACCTCGCCGACGGCACCGGCGCCGCCGTCGCCACCATCGACGGCCTGGTGCTGCGGCCGCTCTCGACCGAGCAGCTCGACGCCTCGCGCGCCGCACACCACGAGTCGCTGTTCCGTCCTGACTGGAAAGCGCTGACCGCCCTCACGACGTCCGCCACCGACATCCCGCTCGGCGAGCGCTGGGTGACCCTCGGCGCTGCCACCGGCTTCCCGGCCACCGGCTCCACGGCCACCGGCTTCACCGTCGCGGGCGAGCGGCTGGAGGACTACGCGGACCTCACGGCGCTCGCCACCGCGCTCGACGGCGGCGCGTCCGCCCCCGACGTGGTCGTGGCACCGCTCGCCGCCACCGGCGGCGCGGCGGCCCTGCCCGACACCGCGAGGGCCGTCGCCAGGAACACCCTGGACCTGGTCCAGAACTGGCTGAACGACCAGCGGTTCGCCGACACCCGCCTCGTCCTCGTCACCCGTGGCGCGGTCGCGGCGACCCCCGGCGAGGACATCGCCGACCTGGCCCACACCACCGCCTGGGGCCTGGTCAAGTCCGCGCAGTCGGAGAACCCCGGCCGCTTCGTCCTGGTCGACCTCGACGGCACCGACGCCTCCCAGCGGGCCCTCCCGTCGGTGCTCGCCACCGACGAACCGCAGCTCGCCCTGCGCTCCGGCACCGGCCACGCCTACCGGCTCGCCCGGGTCCCGGCCCGGCCGGACACCCCCGAGCCGACCGGACTCGGCGACCCGGAGGGCACCGTGCTGCTGAGCGGCGCCACCGGCGCCCTGGGCGGACTCTTCGCCCGCCACCTGGTGGCCGAGCGCGGGGTACGGCGTCTGCTGCTGGTGAGCCGCCGTGGTGGCGAGGCACCGGGCGCGGCCGAACTCGCCGCCGAACTGGGCGAGATGGGCGCCGAGGCCACCTGGGCGGCCTGTGACACCGCCGACCGGGACGCCCTGGCCGCCACCCTCTCGGCGATCCCGGCAGAGCATCCGCTGACCGCCGTGGTGCACACCGCGGGTGTCCTGGACGACGGCGTGATCAGCTCGCTGACCGGTGAGCGGATCGACACCGTGCTGCGTCCCAAGGTGGACGCGGCGTGGAACCTCCACGAGCTGACCCGCGAGCTGGACCTGGCCGCGTTCGTGCTCTTCTCCTCGGCCGCCGGTGCCTTCGGCAGCTCGGGACAGGGAAACTACGCCGCGGCCAACACCTTCCTGGACGCACTCGCCCAGCACCGCCACGCCCAGGGCCTGCCCGCGAGCTCGCTGGCCTGGGGCCTGTGGGCGGCGGCCGACGGCATGGCCGGAAGCCTCGACGCCGCCGATGTGACCCGCATCTCGCGCGGTGGCTTCGCGGCCCTCCCGCAGGACGAGGGCCTGGCCCTGTTCGACCTGTCGGGCACCCTGCCCGAGGCCGTACTCGTCCCGATCCGCATCGACACCGGAGCGCTGCGCGGCCAGGCCGCCGCCGGGCTGCTGCCGCCGCTGCTGCGCGGCCTGGTCCGCACCCCCGTACGGCGCTCCGCCGACACCGGCGCCACCGGTGCCGGGACCCTGGCCGACTCCGCTGCGGGCTCGCTCGCGACAAGGCTCTCCGGGCTCTCGGAGACCGAACGCGACCGGGAGCTGCTGGAGGTCGTCCGCAGCCATGTGGCCGCCGTCCTCGGCTACGCCACCCCGGACGACGTGGACGCTGGCCGCGGCTTCCTCGACCTCGGCTTCGACTCGCTCACCGCCGTGGATCTGCGCAACCGACTGGGTGCCGCCGCCGGGCTGCGCCTGCCGGTCACGCTGATCTTCGACTACCCGACGCCCACCGCGCTCGCCGGGTATCTGCGCGAGGAGCTGAGCTTGGACGGCGCCGCCGGCGCGGCCGGACACCCGCCCGTACACGCGGAGCTCGACAAGCTCGAGGCGATCCTCGCCACGATCGCCCCGGACGACATCGAGCGCCCCGGCATCACCACCCGCCTGCGCGACCTCCTGTCGAAGTGGAATGAAACGCAAAGTGCTACGGACAGCACCGCAGAAGACCGTGAAATCCAGTCCGCTACGGCAGACGAGATCTTCGATCTCCTCGACGACGAGCTCGGGCTCTCCTGACCTGCTCCACAAGAGCTCATCGACTCATCTCAGCACCGCGGGGACGGCGTAATGGCGACGGCGAACGAAGAGAAGTACCTCGACTACCTCAAGCGGGCCACCACCGACCTGCGCGAGGCGCGGCGGCGGCTGCGCGAGGTCGAGGAGCGTGAGCAGGAGCCGATCGCCATCGTGGCGATGAGCTGCCGCTACCCCGGCGGGGTCAGCACCCCCGAGGAGCTGTGGGAGCTCGTCGCCCGCGGCGGTGACGCGGCCACGCCGTACCCCACCAACCGCGGCTGGGCCACCGACGTCCTCTTCGAGCCGGACCCGGACAGCGGCCAGGAGCCGTACGTCCACGAGGGCGGCTTCCTGCACGACGCGGCCGACTTCGACCCCGCGTTCTTCGGCATCTCGCCGCGCGAGGCGCTCGCCATGGACCCGCAGCAGCGGCTGCTGCTGGAAACCTCCTGGGAGGCGTTCGAGCGCGCGGGCATCGACCCGACCTCGCTCCAGGGCAGCCAGACCGGTGTGTTCGCGGGCGTGATGTACCACGACTACGCCTCCCGGCTGTTCTCCGCGCCCGAGGACGTCGAGGGCTTCCTCGGCAACGGCAGCTCCGGCTCCATCGCCTCCGGCCGCGTCGCCTACACCTTCGGCCTGGAGGGGCCGGCCGTCACCATCGACACGGCCTGCTCCTCCTCCTTGGTCGCCCTGCACTTCGCCGCCCAGGCGCTGCGCCGCCGGGAGTGCTCGCTGGCCCTGGCCGGCGGTGTCACGGTGATGTCCACCCCCGGCACCTTCACCGAGTTCAGCCGCCAGCGCGGCCTCGCCGCCGACGGCCGCTGCAAGTCCTTCGCGGCGGCCGCCGACGGCACCGGCTGGGGCGAAGGCGCCGGCATGCTGCTGCTGGAGCGGCTCTCCGACGCCCGCGCCAACGGCCACCAGGTGCTCGCCCTCGTCCGCGGCAGCGCCATCAACCAGGACGGCGCCAGCAGCGGCCTGACCGCGCCGAACGGCCCCTCGCAGCAGCGCGTCATCCGCCAGGCCCTGGCCTCCGCCCGGCTCTCCGCCGGGCAGATCGACGTGGTCGAGGCCCACGGCACGGGCACCACCCTCGGCGACCCCATCGAGGCGCAGGCCCTGCTCGCCACGTACGGGCGCAACCACACCGAGGACCAGCCGCTGTGGCTGGGCTCCATCAAGTCCAACATCGGCCACACCCAGGCCGCCGCCGGTGTCGCGGGCATCATCAAGATGGTCATGGCGATGCGCCACGGGACGCTTCCGCGGACCCTGCACGTCGACCAGCCCACCCCCAACGTCGACTGGTCGGCCGGCGCCGTCTCGCTGCTGACCGAGGGGCGCGCCTGGCCCGACACCGACCAGCCGCGCCGGGCCGCGGTGTCCTCGTTCGGCATCAGCGGCACCAACGCGCACACCATCCTGGAGCAGGCGCCCGAGCCGGACGCCGAGGAGCCGCAGACCGCGAAGACGGCCGACGACGGCGCCCCGGCCGAAGTCCGCGCCGCCGCACTGCCGCTGTGGACCGTGGCGGCCAAGAGCCGCCCCGCGCTGCGCGCCCAGGCCGCGAACCTGCGGGCCCACCTCGAGGCCCACCCCGAACTGCGCCTCACCGACGTCGGCTTCTCCCTGGCCATCGGCCGGGCCGCCTTCGACCACCGGGCGGCGATCGTCGCCGACGACCGCGAGGGCCTGATACGGGCCCTCGACGCACTCTCCCGCGAGGAGCCCGCGACCGGGCTGGTCGAGGGGAAGGTCACCGGTGGCAAGGTGGCGTTCCTGTTCACGGGTCAGGGCAGCCAGCGGCTGGGGATGGGGCGTGAGCTGTATGACGCCTACCCGGTGTTCGCCGAGGCGCTGGACGCGGTGTGCGCGGAGCTGGATCCGCACCTTGAACGGCCTTTGAAGGATGTCCTGTTCGGGGACGACGCCGAGGCGCTGGACCAGACCGGTTTCACTCAGCCCGCTTTGTTCGCCGTTGAGGTGGCGCTGTTCCGATTGGTGGAGGCGTGGGGGCTGCGGCCCGACTTCCTCTCCGGGCATTCGATCGGTGAGCTGGCCGCCGCGCATGTGGCGGGTGTGTTGTCGCTGGCGGATGCGGCTAAGCTGGTGGCGGCGCGTGGCCGTTTGATGCAGGAGCTGCCCACTGGCGGCGCGATGGTCGCGGTGCAGGCGTCGGAGGACGAGGTGGCGCCGCTGCTCACCGAGCGGGTGTCGATCGCCGCGCTCAACGGCCCGGCGTCCGTGGTCATCGCGGGTGATGAGGACGCGGCGCTGGAGATCGCGGCGGCCTTCGAGGCGCAGGGTCGGAAGACCAAGCGGCTTACGGTCAGCCACGCGTTCCACTCCCCGCGCATGGACGGGATGCTGGAGGCGTTCCGGCAGGTGGCGCAGGGGCTGACCTACGAGGCCCCGAAGATCCCGATCGTGTCGAATCTGACCGGTGGCGTGGTGTCCGCCGACGAGATCACGACTCCCGACTTCTGGGTGCGCCACGTCCGCGAGGCCGTCCGCTTCCTCGACGGCGTACGGACGCTGGAGGAGCGCAACGTCACGAAGTTCGTGGAACTGGGCCCGGACGGTGTGCTCACCGCGATGGCCCAGGACTGCCTGACCCGCGACGACGCCACCCTTGTGTCCGCGCTGCGCTCCGGCCGCCCGGAGCTCCAGAGCCTGGCCGCCGCCGTCGCCGGGGCGCACGTCCACGGCGTCACCCCGGACTGGGCCGCGGTGTTCGCCGGCACGGACACGGCCCGTACGGACCTTCCGCTCTACCCCTTCCAGCGCGACACCTACTGGCTCGACACCGGCTACTGGGCGGGCGACATGGTGTCCGCCGGGCTCGGCGCGGCCGACCACCCGCTGCTGGGTGCCGCGGTGGCGCTCGCCGACTCCGACGGATTCCTCTACACCGGCCGTCTCGCCCTGGACACCCATCCGTGGCTGGCCGATCACGCGGTGGCGGGCTCGGTGCTGCTCCCCGGCACGGCCTTCGTCGAGCTGGCGATCCGCGCCGGTGACCAGGTCGGTTGCGATCTGCTGGAGGAGCTGACGCTGGAGGCGCCGCTGGTGCTTCCCGAGGTCGGCGGCGTCCAGCTCCAACTGTCGGTGGGTGCGCCCGACGCTTCGGGACGCCGCTTGCTGACGGTGTACTCGCGGCACGAGGACGCGGCGGTCGACGAGGCGTGGACGCGCCATGCCTCGGGTGTGCTGGGCTCGGGCGCGCCCGCGGCGTCGTTCGACCTGGCGGCGTGGCCTCCGGCGGGGGCGTCGGAGCTGCCCGTTGAGGGCCTGTACGAGGGTCTGGCCGAGGCGGGGCTGACGTACGGCCCGGTGTTCCAGGGGCTGACGTCCGCCTGGCGGCTCGATGGCGAGGTCTACGCGGAGCTAGAGTTGCCGGAGGACGCGCGGTCCGGGGCGGGCGCGTTCGGCCTGCATCCGGCGCTGCTGGATTCCGCGCTGCATGCGGTGGGTCTTGGTGGTCTGATCGAGGGCGAGGGTGCCCGGCTGCCGTTCGCGTGGGCTGGTGTCTCGCTGCATGCGGTGGGTGCTTCGGTGCTGCGGGTGCGGTTGTCGGCCGCTGGTGCGGACGCGGTGTCGTTGGCGGTGGCGGATGGTGCCGGGCGTGCTGTGCTGTCGGTGGACTCGCTGGTGCTGCGGCCGGTGTCCGTCGAGCAGATCCAGGGCGCACGGGGCGGCCGTCAGGAGTCGCTGTTCCGGCTCGACTGGCCCGAGGTGTCTGCCCAGGGCCCGGCGGGACGCTGGGCGCTGCTGGGATCCGACGCGCTCGACCTGGCGTCGACCGGGCAGCGGTTCGACACCTACGCCGACCTGGACGCGCTGGCCACGGCGGTCGAGTCCGGTGCGACGGTGCCGGATGACGTGGTGGTCGCCCTTCAAGCCCGTCCGGCGATTGAGGACCGGGGTCCTGGGGCGGAGCCCCAGGTTGCGGGAAGGGGCGGGATAGGGGAAAGCTCCTCACCCGCCGACACGGTGCACCGCGCCACCGCCCAGGCGCTGAGCCTGCTGCAACAGTGGCTGAATGACGACCGCTTCACGAACTCGCGCCTGGTCCTGTTGACCTCGGGCGCCGTGGCGGCCGGTACGGACGAGCCGGTGGCCGATCTGACCCATGCCGCCGTCTGGGGCCTGGTGCGCTCCGCCGAGTCGGAGAACCCCGGCCGGTTCGTCCTGGTCGACGTCGACGGCGCGGCCGACTCGCTGAGGGCGGTGCCGGACGCGCTGGCGTCGGGCGAACCGCAGGTGGCCGTACGGGACGGGGTACTGCGGGCACCGCGCCTGGCGCGGGCCGCCGCCGCGAGTTCGGGCAACGGGGAGGACGCGCCGGAGTTCGACGCCGACGGCACGGTGCTGGTGACCGGGGCGAGCGGCACGCTGGGAGCTCTGTTCGCCCGCCACCTGGTGGCCGAGCGTGGCGTACGGCAGCTGCTGCTGGTCAGCCGCCGTGGTGGCGAGGCTCCGGGCGCGGCCGAACTCAGCACGGAACTGGCCGCGTTGGGCGCCGAGGCGCGATGGGCGGCCTGTGATGTCGCCGACCGTGGCGCGCTGGCCGAAACCCTGGCCGCGCTCCCCGCCGATCATCCGCTGACGGCCGTGGTGCACACGGCCGGTGTGCTGGATGACGGCGTGATCGGTTCGCTGACGCCGGAGCGGTTGGAGCGGGTGCTGCGTCCGAAGGTGGACGCGGCCTGGAACCTGCATGAGCTGACCCGCGACCTCGACCTCTCCGCGTTCGTTCTCTTCTCGTCCGCCGCCGGTGTCTTCGGCGCCGCCGGACAGGGCAACTACGCCGCCGCCAACGCCTACCTGGACGCGCTCGCCCAGCACCGTACGGCGCTCGGGCTGCCCGGAACGTCCCTGGCCTGGGGCCTGTGGGCCGCCGAATCCGGTGGTATGGCCGGTGAGCTGGACCAGGCCGATGTGTCCCGGATGAGCCGGGGCGGTGTCGCCGCGCTCGCCACCGACGAGGGCAAGGAACTGTTCGACGCGGCCGGACGGGCCGGCGAGGCCCTGCTCGTCCCGGTGCGGCTGGACCTGGCGGCGGCACGGGCCGAGGCGGCGTCCACCGGTGTGGTGGCCCCGCTGATGTCCGGGCTGGTGCGGGTCCCGGCACGGCGTACGGCGGAGGGCTCCGCCGGAACGGGTGCCCTGGCGCAGCGGCTGGCCCGCCTGAACGGGACCGAGCAGCTGGAGACGCTGCTGGAGCTGGTCCGTACCCAGGTCGCCGCCGTCCTGGGCTATGGCACCGCCGACTCCGTCGACCCCGACCGCGCCTTCCGCGATCTGGGCTTCGACTCGCTGACCGCCGTCGAACTGCGCAACCGCCTGAACGCGGTCACCGGGATGCGGCTCCCCGCCACCCTGGTCTTCGACTACCCGACCTCCCTCGTCCTGGCCGAACACCTCCGGGACGAACTGGCGGGCACCGGCGCCCAGTCGGGCCTGCCCGTCCAGGCCGTGGGCGCGATCGACGACGAGCCGATCGCCATCGTCGGCATGAGCTGCCGCTTCCCGGGCGGGGTGCGCACCCCCGAGGACCTGTGGCGGTTGCTGTCCGCAGGCCAGGACGCGATCTCCGGCTTCCCCGTCGACCGCGGCTGGGACCTGGACGCGCTCTACCACCCGGACCCGGAGCGCCCCGGCACCTCGTACACCCGCGAGGGCGGTTTCCTCCACGACGCCGCCGACTTCGACCCCACCTTCTTCGGGATCTCGCCCCGCGAGGCACTGGCGACGGACCCGCAGCAGCGGCTGCTGCTGGAGACCTCCTGGGAGGCGTTCGAGCGCGCGGGCATCGACCCGGTCACGCTGCGCGGCAGCCGTACCGGTGTGTTCGCGGGCGTCATGTACCACGACTACGCCACGCTGGTGGAGCAGGCCCCGGACGGCGGCGGAGAGGGCGCGATCGGCTCCGGCAGCACGGGCTCCATCGCCTCGGGCCGCGTCGCCTACGCCCTCGGCCTGGAGGGCCCGGCGGTCACCGTCGACACGGCGTGCTCGTCGTCGCTGGTGGCGCTGCACTGGGCGATGCAGGCGCTGCGCTCGGGCGAGTGCACGATGGCGCTGGCCGGTGGCGTCACGGTGATGGCGACGCCCGGCACATTCGTCGGCTTCAGCCGCCAGGGCGGACTCTCCGCCGACGGCCGCTGCAAGGCGTTCTCGGCGGACGCGGACGGCACGGGCTGGGCCGAGGGCGCGGGCATGCTGCTGGTCGAGCGGCTGTCGGACGCGCGCAAGAACGGTCACCCGGTGCTCGCCGTGGTGCGCGGCAGCGCGGTGAACCAGGACGGTGCGTCCAATGGTCTGACGGCGCCGAACGGTCCGTCGCAGCAGCGTGTCATCCGGCAGGCGCTGGCCGCCGCCGGGCTGTCGGCGGGCGATGTGGACGTGGTCGAGGCGCACGGTACGGGTACGACGCTGGGTGACCCGATCGAGGCGCAGGCGCTGCTGGCCACGTACGGCCAGGAGCGGGACGCGGAGCGGCCGTTGCTGCTCGGCTCCATCAAGTCGAACATGGGCCACACCCAGGCCGCGGCCGGTGTCGCGGGCGTGATGAAGATGATCCTCGCCATGCGGCACGGGGTGCTTCCGAAGACCCTGCACGCGGACGAGCCGTCGCCGCATGTGGACTGGTCGGCGGGCGCGGTCGCGCTGCTGACGGATCAGGTGGAGTGGCCGGAGACCGGCCGCCCGCGCCGCGCGGGCGTGTCGTCGTTCGGCATCAGCGGCACCAATGTGCACACCATCATCGAGCAGGCGCCGGAGGTGGAGGCGGCGGAGACGCCGACGGCTCCCGCTGTCCCGCCCGCCGTGGTGCCGTGGGTGCTGTCGGGGCGGAGTGCGGCTGCGCTCCGGGATCAGGCCGAGCGGCTGGTGGCGCACGCGACGGACCGGCCCGAGCTGGACGCGGTCGATCTGGGCTACTCGCTGGCGACCGGCCGATCGGCGTTCGACCACCGTGCGGTGGTGGTGGCCGAGGACCGGGACGGGCTGCTGAAGGCTCTGGGGGCGCTGGCCGAGGGACGCCGCGCTGCGGCGCTCGTCCAGGGTTCGGTGGCCGGTGGCAAGGTGGCGTTCCTGTTCACGGGGCAGGGCAGCCAGCGGCTGGGGATGGGGCGTGAGCTGTATGACGCCTATCCGGTGTTCGCGGAGGCGCTGGACGCGGTGTGCGCGGAGCTGGACCAGCACCTTGAACGGCCGCTGAAGGGCGTCCTGTTCGGGGACGATGCTGACGCGTTGGATCAGACGGGGTTCACGCAGCCTGCGCTGTTCGCGGTTGAGGTGGCGTTGTTCCGGCTGGTCGAGGCGTGGGGTCTGCGTGCGGACTTCCTGTCGGGTCACTCGATCGGTGAGCTGGCCGCCGCGCATGTGGCGGGTGTCCTCTCCCTCGCGGATGCGTCGAAGCTGGTGGCCGCGCGCGGGCGGTTGATGCAGGCGCTTCCGGCCGGTGGCGCGATGATCGCGGTGCAGGCGTCGGAGGACGAGGTCACTCCGCTGCTCACCGAGCGGGTCAGCGTCGCCGCGCTCAATGGGCCGACGTCGGTGGTCATCGCGGGTGATGAGGAGGAGGCTGTCGCGATTGCGGCGGGCTGTGAGGCGCAGGGTCGTAAGACCAAGCGGCTTACGGTCAGCCACGCGTTCCACTCGCCGCGCATGGACGGGATGCTGGATGCCTTCCGTGAGGTGGCGCAGGGGCTGTCGTACGAGGCCCCGCGCATTCCGATCGTGTCGAATCTGACCGGTGGCGTGGTGTCCGCCGAGGAGATCACGACGGCCGACTTCTGGGTGCGCCATGTCCGCGAGGCCGTCCGCTTCCTCGACGGTGTCCGCACCCTCGAAGCCCAGGGCGTCTCCACGTTCGTCGAGCTGGGGCCGGACGGTGTGCTCACCGCCGTGGCCCAGCAGTGTGTGACCGGCGAGGACGCCGCGTTCGCCGCCGTGCTGCGCAAGGACCGTCCCGAGGCCAAGACGCTGACCACCGCCGTCGCCCGGGCCCATGTCCGTGGTGTGGCGGTCGACTGGGACGCCGTCTTCGCCGGTACGGGCGCGGCTCGGGTCGAGCTGCCCACGTATGCCTTCCAGTACGCGCGCTATTGGCCCGAGCTCCCGGCCGCTGCCCTGGGCGGTACGGCCGGGCTGGGGCTGGCGACCGTCGACCATCCGCTGGTCGGGGCCGCCGTGCCGCTGGCCGGTGGCGAGGGGTTGCTGCTCACGGGCCGACTGGGACTCGACACGCATCCGTGGCTGGCCGATCACGCCGTGATGGGTTCGGTGCTGCTGCCGGGTACGGCCTTCGTGGAGCTGGCGGTTCGCGCGGGTGACCAGGTGGGTTGTGACCAGGTTGAGGAGTTGACGCTGGAGGCGCCGCTGGTGCTTCCCGAGGTGGGAGGCGTTCAGCTTCAGCTTTCGGTGGGTGCGCCGGACGGCTCCGGTCGTCGTGCGTTCGAGGTGTACTCGCGGTTCGAGGACGGGGCCGCCGATGAGCCGTGGCTGCGCCATGCCTCGGGTGTGCTGGGCTCGGGCGCGCCCGCGGCGTCGTTCGACCTGGAGGTGTGGCCTCCGGCGGGTGCGACGCCGATTGCGTTCGATGGTCTGTATGAGGGCATGGCGGGCCTGGGGCTCGCTTACGGCCCGGTGTTCCAGGGGCTGACGTCCGCTTGGCGGGTCGGTGATGAGGTCTTCGCCGAGCTGGAGCTGCCGGAGGAGGCGCGTGCTGAGGCGGATGCGTTCGGTCTGCATCCTGCGCTGTTGGACTCGGCGCTGCATGCGGTGGGTCTGGGTGGTCTGGTCGAGGGTGAGGACGGGGCGCGGCTGCCGTTCGCGTGGGCTGGTGTGTCGCTGCATGCGGTGGGTGCTTCGGTGCTGCGGGTGCGGTTGTCGTCGGCTGGTGCGGACGCGGTGTCGTTGGCGGTGGCGGATGGTGCCGGGCGTGCGGTGTTGTCGGTGGATTCGCTGGTGTTGCGGCCGGTGTCGGCCGAGCAGATCGGCGGTGCGCGAGGCGGTCGTCAGGACTCCCTCTTCCGCCTGGAGTGGGTCGGCCTGCCCGCGACCCTGTCCTCGGCCCCCGTGCCGACGGCCCGCTGGGCGGCGCTCGGTTCGGGCGACCTCGGGCTCGGGGCGGTTGGCGCGGAGATCGCGACGTACGCGGATCTGGCCGCGCTGACCGAGGCGGTCACGGCGGGCGGCGAAGCGCCTGAGCTGGTGTTCGTCTCGCCGTCTGCCGAGGGCGGCGAGGATGTGGTGGGCGTGGCGCACCGGGCCACCGCCGAGGCGCTGGAGCTGGTCCAGGCGTGGCTGGCCGATGAGCGGTTCGCGGATGCGCGGCTGGTCGTACTGACCTCGGGTGCCGTGGCCGCCGGTGCGGAGGAGTCGCTGGACGATCCGGCCCAGGCCGCGGTGTGGGGTCTGCTGCGCTCGGCGCAGTCGGAGAACCCGGAACGCCTTGTGCTCGTCGACCTCGACGGCCGGGACGCGTCGTTCCGTACGCTGTCCGCCGCGCTCGCTTCGGGCGAGTCGCAGCTCGCGCTGCGCGCGGGCGAGGTGCGGGTGCCGCGGCTGGCGCGGGCCGCCGCCGCGATCTCGGGCAACGGGGAGGACGCGCCGGAGTTCGACGCCGAGGGCACGGTCCTGGTGACCGGGGCGAGTGGCACGCTGGGCGGTCTGCTGGCCCGTCACCTGGTGGTGGAGCGTGGCGTACGGCGTCTGCTGCTGGTGAGCCGCCGTGGCGACCAGGCTCCGGGTGCGGCTGAACTCCGAACTGAGCTGGTCGAGTTGGGTGCCGAGGTGCGGTGGGCGGCGTGTGATGTCGCCGATCGTGACCAGTTGGCCGAGGTGCTCGGGGCGATTCCGGCGGAGCATCCGCTGACGGCCGTGGTGCACACGGCCGGTGTGCTGGATGACGGCGTGGTCGGTTCGCTGACGCCGGAGCGGTTGGAGCGGGTGCTGCGTCCGAAGGTGGACGCGGCCTGGAACCTGCATGAGCTGACCCGCGACCTCGACTTGTCGGCGTTCGTTCTGTTCTCGTCCGCCGCTGGTGTCTTCGGCAATGCGGGTCAGGGCAACTACGCCGCTGCCAACGCCTTCCTGGACGCCCTGGCCCAGCACCGTGCGGCGCGCGGTCTGGCCGGTACCTCGCTGGCCTGGGGTCTGTGGGCCGACTCCAGCGCGATGACCGGTGAGCTGGACGACGCGGATGTGTCCCGGATGAGCCGGGGCGGTGTCCTCGCGCTGTCCGCCACCGAGGGGCTGGAGCTGTTCGACGTCGCGGGCCGCCTCGGCGAGGCGCTGCTCGTGCCGATGTCGCTGGACATGGCCGCGCTCCGGGCGCAGGCGGCCGGCGGTGCGCTGGCGCCGCTGTTCCGTGGGCTGGTGCGGGTTCCGGCGCGGCGTGCGGCGGAGGGTGCGGTGGCGTCGGGTGCGCTGGCGCGGCGGCTCGCCGGGCTGGACGCGGCCGAGCAGCTCGATGTGCTGCTGGACCTGGTCCGTACGAACGTCGCGACGGTGCTCGGATACGCCGGTCCGGAGACGGTTGACCCCGACCGCTCCTTCCGTGAGCTGGGCTTTGACTCGCTGACGGCGGTGGAGTTGCGGAATGCGCTGAGTGCGGTGAGTGAGCTGCGGCTGCCTGCGACGTTGGTCTTCGATTACCCGACGCCGGTGGTGTTGGCGGAGTTCCTGCGTGCCGAGGTTGTGGGTGCGGCTGCTGCTGTGTCCGGGCCGGTGGTGGTGGCTGCCGCTGATGATGAGCCGATCGCGATTGTCGGGTTGGGCTGTCGTTATCCGGGTGGGGTGGAGACTCCGGAGGATCTGTGGCGGCTGGTCATGGAGGGCCGGGACGCGATCTCGGAATTCCCGACCGACCGTGGCTGGGACCTCGGGGCGCTCTACCACGAGGACCCGGACCATAGCGGTACGAGCTACGCCCGTGAGGGCGGCTTCGTGGAGGAGGCCGGCCACTTCGACCCGGCGTTCTTCGGTATCTCGCCGCGTGAGGCCCTTGCGATGGATCCGCAGCAGCGGTTGCTGCTGGAGACGTCGTGGGAGGCGTTCGAGCGGGCCGGGATCGATCCCGGTGTGCTGCGCGGCAGCCGTACCGGTGTGTTCGCGGGCGTCATGTACCACGACTACGCCTCGCTGCTGGAGCGGGTGCCGGAGGGCGTCGAAGGCTTCCTCGGTACGGGTAATGCGGCGAGTGTGATTTCGGGTCGGTTGGCGTACACGTTCGGTCTTGAGGGGCCGACGATTACGGTGGATACGGCGTGTTCGTCGTCGTTGGTGGCGTTGCATCTGGCGGTTCAGGCGTTGCGGAACGGTGAGTGTTCGCTGGCGCTTGCGGGTGGTGTGACGGTGATGGCGACTCCGGCGCCGTTTGTGGAGTTCAGTCGTCAGCGTGGGCTTGCGGCGGATGGCCGGTGCAAGGCGTTCTCGGCGGATGCGGATGGTACGGGTTGGTCCGAGGGTGCGGGCATGCTGTTGGTGGAGCGGCTGTCGGACGCGCGGAAGAACGGTCATCCGGTGCTCGCCGTCGTGCGGGGTTCGGCGATCAACCAGGATGGTGCGTCCAACGGTCTGACGGCGCCCAACGGCCCGTCTCAGCAGCGGGTGATTCGTCAGGCGTTGGCGAATGCGGGGTTGTCGACCGGTGATGTGGATGCGGTTGAGGCGCATGGCACGGGCACGTCGCTGGGTGATCCGATCGAGGCGCAGGCGTTGATGGCCACGTATGGCCAGGAGCGGGATGTGGAGCGGCCGTTGCTGCTTGGTTCGATCAAGTCGAACATGGGGCACACGCAGGCTGCTGCCGGTGTTGCGGGGATCATCAAGATCGTGATGGCGATGCGGCATGGTGTGTTGCCGCGGACGCTGCATGCGCAGGAGCCGTCGCCGCATATTGACTGGTCGGCGGGTGCGGTGTCGTTGTTGCAGGAGTCGGTGGAGTGGCCGGAGTCGGGTCGTCCCCGGCGTGCGGCTGTCTCGTCGTTCGGCTTCAGCGGTACCAACGCCCACACGATCATCGAGCAGGCCCCGGCCATCGAGGACGAGGCCCCGGGTGAGGTGGCGACCGCGCCTGGCGTGACGTCGTGGCCGCTGTCGGCGAAGACCGCCGACGCCCTGCGTGCGCAGGCCGTGCGGCTCCGTTCCTACTTGGACGAGCGGCCGGAGATCGCACCGGCCGACCTCGGCTACTCGCTCGCCACCACGCGCGCCGCGCTGGATCACCGCGCGGTGCTGGTGGCCGACGACCGCGAGGGTTTCCTGCGTGGTCTGGACGCCCTGGCACGCGGCGAGTCCGGTGCGGAGGTGATCCAAGGGTCGGGCGCCGCTGTCGGCAAGGTGGCGTTCCTGTTCACCGGTCAGGGCAGCCAGCGGCTGGGGATGGGCCGCGAGCTGTACGACGCCTATCCGGCGTTCGCGGAGGCGCTGGACGCGGTCTGCGATGAGCTGGACGCGCATCTGGAACGGCCGTTGAAGACGGTGTTGTTCGGCGAGGATGCCGAGGCGCTGGATCAGACCGGTTTCACTCAGCCCGCGCTGTTCGCCATCGAGGTGGCGCTGTTCCGGTTGGTCGCGACCTGGGGTCTGAAGGCGGACTTCCTTTCCGGGCATTCGATCGGTGAGCTGGCCGCCGCGCATGTGGCCGGTGTCCTCTCCCTCGCGGACGCGGCGAAGCTGGTGGCCGCGCGTGGCCGCCTGATGCAGGAGCTGCCTGCCGGTGGCGCGATGATCGCCGTCCAGGCGTCCGAGGACGAGGTGCTGCCGCTGCTCACCGACCGTGTGAGCATCGCCGCCCTCAACGGCCCGACCTCCGTGGTCATCGCAGGCGACGAGGACGCGGCCGAGCAGATCGCGGCGGGCTTCGAGGCGCAGGGTCGCAAGACCAAGCGCCTCACGGTCAGCCATGCGTTCCACTCCCCGCGCATGGACAGGATGCTGGACGCGTTCCGGGAGGTGGCCGAGGGCCTGTCGTACGAGGCCCCGCGCATCCCGATCGTCTCCAACCTGACCGGGACCGTCGTCTCCACCGAGGAGATCACGACGGCCGACTTCTGGGTGCGCCACGTCCGCGAGGCCGTCCGCTTCCTCGACGGCGTCCACACCCTCGAAGCCCAGGGCGTCACCAGCTACCTCGAACTCGGCCCCGACGGTGTCCTCACCGCCATGGCCCAGGAGTGCGTCACCGACCCCGAGTCCGACGCCGCCTTCGCCGCCGTATTGCGGGCCGGGCGGCCCGAGGCGCGGGCGGTGCACGCCGCCGTGGCGCGGGCGCATGTCCGTGGTGTGGCGGTGGACTGGGAGGCGGTCTTCGCCGGTACAGGCGCGGCTCGGGTCGAGCTGACCGATCTGCCGACGTACGCCTTCCAGCGTCGCCGGTACTGGCCCCAGGCGTCGGCGTACGGTGTCGGCGGCACGGCGGGGCTCGGACTGGCCGCCGCCGACCACCCGCTCGTGGGTGCCGTCGTACCGCTCGCGGGCGGCGATGGGCTGCTGCTGACCGGGCGGATCTCGGCGCAGACGCATCCGTGGCTGCTCGATCACGCCGTGATGGGTTCGGTGCTGCTGCCGGGTACGGCCTTCGTGGAGCTGGCGGTTCGTGCCGGTGACCAGGCGGGTTGTGACCAGGTCGAGGAGCTGACGCTGGAGGCGCCGCTGGCGCTTCCCGAGACGGGAGGTGTCCAGCTTCAACTGTCCGTCGGCGCGTCGGACGGCTCCGGTCGTCGTGCGTTCGAGGTGTACTCGCGGTTCGAGGACGCGGCCGCCGATGAGCCGTGGCTGCGCCATGCCTCGGGTGTGTTGGTGGAGGGCGCCCCGACGCCGTCGTTCGACCTGAGCGCATGGCCGCCGGCGGGTGCGACGCCGGTCGAGCTCGATGGTCTGTATGAGGGCATGGCGGGCCTGGGGCTCGCTTACGGCCCGGTGTTCCAGGGGCTGACGTCCGCTTGGCGGGTCGGTGATGAGGTCTTCGCCGAGCTGGAGCTGCCGGAGGAGGCGCGTGCTGAGGCGGATGCGTTCGGTCTGCATCCTGCGCTGTTGGACTCGGCGCTGCATGCGGTGGGTCTTGGTGGTCTGGTCGAGGGTGAGGACGGGGCGCGGCTGCCGTTCGCGTGGGCTGGTGTGTCGCTGCATGCGGTGGGTGCTTCGGTGCTGCGGGTGCGGTTGTCGGCCGCTGGTGCGGACGCGGTGTCGTTGGCGGTGGCGGATGGTGCCGGGCGTGCGGTGTTGTCGGTGGATTCGCTGGTGTTGCGGCCGGTGTCGGCCGAGCAGATCGGCGGTGCACGGGGCGGTCGTCAGGACTCCCTCTTCCGCCTGGAGTGGACCGAGTTCGCGGCCGAGAAGGACGCGCGGGTCGGCGGCGGCTGGGCGGTGCTCGGCTCCGAGGCGCTGGAGCGTGGCCTCTCCGGCGCGGACGTGGCCGCGTACCCGGATCTGACCGCGCTGGGTGCGGGGATCGAGTCGGGCGCGGCAGTGGCCGATGAGGTGCTCGTCGACTTCTCGTCCGACGGTGACGGCGGTCCGGCCGCCGTGCACCAGGCCACGGCCAGGGCGCTGGAGCTGGTCCAGGCGTGGCTGGCCGATGAGCGGTTCGCGGATGCGCGACTGGTCGTGCTGACCTCGGGCGCGGTGGCCACCGAGGCCGCCGAGCCGGTGGCGGATCTGGCGGGTGCGGCCGTCTGGGGTCTGCTGCGCTCGGCGCAGTCGGAGAACCCGGGCCGGTTCGTCCTGGTCGATGTCGATGGTGCGGCCGGTTCGCTGTCGGCGGTCGCGGGTGCGCTGGGGTCCGGCGAACCGCAGGTGGCCGTACGGGACGGGGCGCTGCGGGCGCCGCGTCTGGCGCGGGCCACCGTGGACACCGATCAGCCGCTCGATGTCGATGCCGAGGGCACGGTGCTGGTCACCGGGGCGAGTGGCACGCTGGGCGGTCTGCTGGCCCGCCACCTGGTGGTGGAGCGTGGCGTACGGCAGCTGCTGCTGGTGAGCCGCCGTGGCGATCAGGCGCCGGGTGCTGCCGAACTCCGCGCGGAACTCTCCGAGTTGGGTGCGAGCGTGCGCTGGGCGGCGTGTGATGTGGCGGACCGGGACGCGCTCGCCGCGACCCTCGCCGACGTCCCCGCCGAGCATCCGCTCACGGCGGTCGTCCACACGGCCGGTGTACTGGATGACGGTGTGATCGGTTCGCTGACGCCGGAGCGGTTGGAGCGGGTGCTGCGTCCGAAGGTGGACGCGGCGTGGAACCTGCATGAGCTGACCCGCGACCTGGACTTGTCGGCGTTCGTTCTGTTCTCGTCCGCCGCTGGTGTCTTCGGCAATGCGGGTCAGGGCAACTACGCCGCCGCCAACGCCTACCTGGACGCCCTGGCCCAGCACCGCCGGGCGCACGGCCTGGCCGGTACCTCGCTGGCCTGGGGCCTGTGGGCCGACTCCAGCGGGATGACCGGTGAGCTGGACGAGGCCGATGTGTCCCGGATGAGCCGGGGTGGCGTGGTCGCGCTGTCCGCCACCGAGGGCCTGGAGCTGTTCGACGCCGCGTACCGCACGGACGAGGCGCTGCTCGTGCCCGTCCGGCTGGACCTGGCCGTGCTGCGCGCCGAGGCGGCGTCGGCCGGTGTGGTCGCGCCGCTGTTGCGGGGGCTGGTACGGGTTCCGGCGCGGCGTGCGGCCGAAGGTGCCGCGGCGTCGGGTGCGCTGGCGCGGCGGCTGGCCGGTCTGAGCGAGGCCGAGCAGCTCGACGCCCTGCTGGAGCTGGTCCGTACGCAGGTCGCCGCCGTACTCGGCCATGACTCGCTGGACACCGTCGAACCGCATCGCTCCTTCCGTGAGCTGGGCTTTGACTCGCTGACGGCGGTGGAGTTGCGGAATGCGCTGGGTGCGGTGAGTGAGCTGCGGCTGCCTGCGACGTTGGTCTTCGACTACCCGACGCCGGTGGTGTTGGCGGAGTTCCTGCGTGCGGAGGTGGTGGGTGCGGCTGCTGCTGTGTCCGGGCCGGTGGTGGTGGCTGCCGCTGATGATGAGCCGATCGCGATTGTCGGGTTGGGCTGTCGTTATCCGGGTGGGGTGGAGACTCCGGAGGATCTGTGGCGGCTGGTCATGGAGGGCCGGGACGCGATCTCCGAGTTCCCCACCGACCGCGGCTGGGATCTGGATGGGCTCTACCACCCGGACCCCGACCACCCGGGCACCTCGTACTCCCGCGAGGGCGGCTTCGTCGACCGGGCGGGCCACTTCGACCCGGCGTTCTTCGGTATCTCGCCGCGTGAGGCCCTTGCGACGGATCCGCAGCAGCGGTTGCTGCTGGAGACGTCGTGGGAGGCGTTCGAGCGGGCCGGGATCGCCCCGGGGACGCTGCGCGGCAGCCGTACCGGTGTCTTCGCCGGTGTGATGTACCACGACTACGCCTCCTCCCTTCCGGCGCTTCCGGAAGGCGTGGAGGGATTCGTCGGTACGGGCAATGCGGCGAGTGTGATTTCGGGTCGGTTGGCGTACACGTTCGGTCTTGAGGGGCCGACGATTACGGTGGATACGGCGTGTTCGTCGTCGTTGGTGGCGTTGCATCTGGCGGTTCAGGCGTTGCGGAACGGTGAGTGTTCGCTGGCGCTTGCGGGTGGTGTGACGGTGATGGCGACTCCGGCGCCGTTTGTGGAGTTCAGTCGTCAGCGTGGGCTTGCGGCGGATGGCCGGTGCAAGGCGTTCTCGGCGGATGCGGATGGTACGGGTTGGTCCGAGGGTGCGGGCATGCTGCTGGTGGAGCGGCTGTCGGACGCGCGGAAGAACGGTCATCCGGTGCTCGCCGTCGTGCGGGGTTCGGCGATCAACCAGGATGGTGCGTCCAACGGTCTGACCGCGCCCAACGGCCCGTCTCAGCAGCGGGTGATTCGTCAGGCGTTGGCGAATGCGGGGTTGTCGACCGGTGATGTGGATGCGGTTGAGGCGCATGGCACGGGCACGTCGCTGGGTGACCCGATCGAGGCGCAGGCGTTGATGGCCACGTATGGCCAGGAGCGGGATGCGGAGCGGCCGTTGCTGCTTGGTTCGATCAAGTCGAACATGGGCCACACGCAGGCTGCTGCCGGTGTTGCGGGGATCATCAAGATTGTGATGGCGATGCGGCATGGTGTGTTGCCGCGGACGCTGCATGCGCAGGAGCCGTCGCCGCATATTGACTGGTCGGCGGGTGCGGTGTCGTTGTTGCAGGAGTCGGTGGAGTGGCCGGAGTCGGGTCGTCCTCGGCGTGCGGCTGTCTCCTCGTTCGGCTTCAGCGGTACCAACGCCCACACGATCATCGAGCAGGCCCCTGAGCTCGAACCGGCGGAGGCTCCCACCGCCCCGGTCGCCCAGCCGTCCGTTCTGCCGTGGGTGCTCTCCGGCAAGAACACCGACGCGCTGCGCGCCCAGGCCGGGCGGCTGCTCGCCGACGTCGAGGGGCGGCCGGAGCTGTCGCTGACCGACCTGGCGTACTCGCTCGCGACCACGCGGGCCGCGCTGGACCACCGTGCGGTGGTCGTCGGTGGGGACCGGGCCGGGCTGGCTTCGGGTCTGGAGGCGCTCGCACATGGCGAGTCGGCGGCCGGGCTCACCGAAGGCGCGGTGGCGGACGGCAAGGTGGCGTTCCTGTTCACCGGTCAGGGCAGCCAGCGGCTGGGGATGGGCCGCGAGTTGTACGACGCCTACCCGGCGTTCGCGGAGGCGCTGGACGCGGTCTGTGATGAGCTGGACGCGCATCTGGAACGGCCGTTGAAGACGGTGTTGTTCGGGACCGATGCCGAGGCGCTGGATCAGACCGGTTTCACTCAGCCCGCGCTGTTCGCCATCGAGGTGGCGTTGTTCCGGTTGGTCGCGACCTGGGGTCTGAAGGCGGACTTCCTTTCCGGGCATTCGATCGGTGAGCTGGCCGCCGCGCATGTGGCCGGTGTCCTCTCCCTCGCGGACGCGGCGAAGCTGGTGGCCGCGCGTGGCCGCCTGATGCAGGAGCTGCCTGCCGGTGGCGCGATGATCGCCGTCCAGGCGTCCGAGGACGAGGTGCTGCCGCTGCTCACCGACCGTGTGAGCATCGCCGCCCTCAACGGCCCGACCTCCGTGGTCATCGCAGGCGACGAGGACGCGGCCGAGCAGATCGCGGCGGGCTTCGAGGCGCAGGGTCGCAAGACCAAGCGCCTCACGGTCAGCCATGCGTTCCACTCCCCGCGCATGGACGGCATGCTGGACGCGTTCCGGGAGGTCGCGCAAAGCCTGACGTACGAGGCCCCGCGCATCCCGATCGTCTCCAACCTGACCGGGAACGTCGTCTCCGCCGAGGAGATCACGAGCCCCGACTTCTGGGTGCGCCACGTCCGCGAGGCCGTCCGCTTCCTCGACGGCGTCCACACCCTCGAAGCCCAGGGCGTCACCAGCTACCTCGAACTCGGCCCCGACGGTGTCCTCACCGCCATGGCCCAGGAGTGCGTCACCGACCCCGAGTCCGACGCCGCCTTCGCCGCCGTATTGCGCAAGGACCGCACCGAGGCCGAGACGCTGATGGCCGCCATCGCCCGGGCGCACGTCCGTGGTGTGGCAGTCGACTGGGAGGCGTTCTTCTCGGGGACCGGCGCCCAGCGCACCGAGTTGCCGACGTACCCCTTCCAGCGCGAGCGCTACTGGCTGGAGGCTCCCGCCGGAGCCGTGGGCGATGTGGTCTCGGCCGGTCTCGGGTCGGCCGATCACCCGCTGCTGGGCGCGGCGGTGGATCTGCCCGACTCCGAGGGCTTCCTCTTCACGGGCCGGCTCTCGCTCCGTACGCACCCCTGGCTGGCCGACCACGCCGTCATGGACACCGTGATGCTGCCCGGTACGGCCCTGGTCGAGCTGGCGGTGCGCGCCGGTGACCAGGTCGGCTGCGATCTGCTGGACGAGCTGACCCTCGAAGCGCCGCTGATCCTTCCGGAGCGCGGCGGAGTACAGCTGCGGGTCGCCGTGGACGAGCCCGACGGCCCGGACGGGCGGCGCGCGCTGACCGTCTACTCGCGGCTGGAGGACGCCGCCGAGGAGCCGTGGATCCGGCACGCCTCCGGTGTGCTCACGGTCTCCGGCTCCGCCACCGTGAACACCGGCACCGCGGAATGGCCCCCGGCCGCCACCGGGACCACCGACGACCTCGAACCGCTCGACGTGGACGGGCTGTACGACGGCTTCGCCGCGCTCGGCCTCGCCTACGGGCCGGTCTTCCAGGGGCTGCGGGCCGCCTGGCGGCGCGGGGACGAGGTGTTCGCTGAGGTGGCGCTCGACGAGGACCGGCAGGGCGAGGCCCGTGCGTACGGGCTGCACCCGGCGCTGCTGGACGCCGCGCTCCACACGGTGGCGCTCGGCGGGTTCTTCCCGGCCGAGGAGGCGGGCCGGGCCCGGCTGCCGTTCTCGTGGGACGCCGTACGGCTGCACGCGGTCGGCGCGACCGCGCTGCGGGTGCGGGTCTGCCCGGCGGGGCAGGGCGCGGTGGCGCTGGAGATCACCGACGAGGCCGGTGCCCCGGTCGTGTCGGTCGGTTCGCTGGCGCTGCGGCCGCTGGACGCCGAGCAGTTCGCGGCCGCCCGTACCGCACACCATGAGGCGCTGTTCCGTCTCGACTGGGCCGCGCTGCCCGCGCCCGCCGAGCCGCAGCGGTCGGAGGACACCGCTCTGTGGGCCGTCCTGGACGGCACCGGCGGCGATCTGAAGATCACGGCCGCGCTGACGGACGCGGACACCGGTATCGAGGCCGAGACCTACGCGGGGCTCTCCGCGCTCGCCGAGGCGGTGGAGGCCGAGGGGATCGCGCCCGACGTGGTCCTCGTGCCGTGCCTGCCCGATCTGGGCACGCCCGGGGACACCGCGGGCGCCGCGCACACCGTCGTCCGGCGGACGCTGGCGCTGGTCCAGGAGTGGATCGCGGACGAGCGGTTCGCCGACTCCCGGCTGGTGCTCCTCACCCGTGGCGCGGTGGCCGTCACCACCGGCGACGACACCGGGGCCGAAGGGGCCGAGGGTGTGGACGATCTGACCCACGCCGCCGCCTGGGGCCTGGTGCGGTCGGCGCAGGCCGAGCACCCGGGCCGCTTCGTCCTGGTCGATGTCCAAGGCGACGTCGATGTCCACGGCGACCCGGCCAGCACCGCCGCCAACGGCTGGCTTCCCGCCCTGGTCTCGGGGTTGCGGACGGACGAGCCCCAGCTTGCCGTCCGCGCAGGGACCGTCCACGCACCGCGCCTCACGCGGGTGGCGGCCCTGGACGAGGCGGCCGTGCCCGGTCTCGACCCGAACGGCACCGTGCTGATCACCGGCGCGTCCGGCACCCTGGGCGGGCAGTTGGCCCGCCATCTGGTGACCGAGCGCGGCGCCCGGAGGCTGCTGCTGACCAGCCGCCGTGGCGCGGAGGCGGCGGGCGCCGCCGAACTGGCCGCCGAGCTGGGCGCCTTGGGCGCCGAGGTCACCTGGGCGGCGTGCGACGCGGCCGACCGGGACGCGCTCGCCGGCCTCCTGGCGGACATCCCGGCCGACCACCCCCTCACCGCCGTGATCCACGCGGCGGGCGTGCTGGACGACGGGATCATCGAATCCCTCACCCCGGAGCGCGTCGAGCGGGTGCTGCGGCCCAAGGTGGACGCGGCGTGGAACCTCCACGAGCTGACCCGCGACAGCGACCTCTCCGCCTTCGTCCTGTTCTCCTCGGCGGCCGGTGTCTTCGGCAACCCGGGGCAGGGCAACTACGCGGCGGCCAACACCTTCCTGGACGCCCTCGCCCAGCACCGCCGCGCGCAGGGCCTGCCCGCCACCTCCCTGGCCTTCGGCCTGTGGGAGGACGACGGCGGCATGGCCGCGACCCTCGCCGACGCCGACCGGCAGCGGATGAGCCGCGGCAGCATGGGCGCGCTGAGCAACGCCGAGGGCCTGGCCCTGTTCGACGTGTCCGCCCTCGCCGGACACGCGGTGCTGATCCCCGCCGCCCTGGACATCGCCGCCCTGCGCGCCCAGTCCACGGGCGGGGTCGCCCCGCTGCTGCGCGGGCTGATCCGCACCCCCGTACGGCGGGCCGCGGCCGGTGGCGGCGGGGCGGACGAGGCGGCGGGCCTCGCCGAGCGGCTCGCGGGCATGTCCGCGGCCGAACGGGACCGCTTCCTGCTCAACCTGGTCTGCGGCCAGGTGGCCACCGTGCTCGGCTACGGCAGCGCGGCGGCGATCGAACCCGGCGCGGCCTTCAAGGAGCTGGGCTTCGACTCGCTCACCGCCGTCGAACTCCGCAACCGGCTCGGCGCGGCCACCGGGCTCCGGCTGCCCGCCACGCTGATCTTCGACTACCCGACCCCCGACGCCCTCACCGACCATCTGCGCGCGGAACTCCCGCACGGGGACGGCGGCGGCCCGTCGGTGTTCGGCGAACTCGACCGCCTGGAAGCCGCCCTGGCGGTGGCTGCCGACGACAGCGTCACCCGCTCCAGGATCACCATGCGCCTCCAGGCGCTCCTGGCGAAGTGGAACGACGCCCAGGAGGCGACCGGAGACGGCGACACCGACGACCACGACCTCGAATCCGCGACCGACGATGAGCTCTTCGACCTGCTCGACGACGAACTCGGCTCCTCCTGAACGGGAGCGTTCTGAACACATGAGCACCCCCTCCCTCTTCGCAAGGAGCCGACGCAATGGTGAATAACGAGGACAAGCTCCGGGATTACCTCAAGCGGGCCACCGCCGACCTGCGTCAGGCCCGCCGACAGCTGCGCGAGGTCGAGGAGCGGCACCAGGAGCCGATCGCGATCGTCGCGATGAGCTGCCGCTACCCGGGCGGTGTGCGCACCCCCGAGGAGCTGTGGCGGCTCGTCCTGGGCGGCGAGGACGCGATCTCCGGCTTCCCCACGGACCGTGGCTGGGACATCGAGTCGCTCTATGACGCCGACCCCGACCAGGCGGGCGCCAGCTATGTGAACGAGGGCGGATTCCTCTACGACGCGGGCGGCTTCGACCCCACGCTCTTCGGGATCTCGCCGCGCGAGGCCATGGCGATGGACCCGCAGCAGCGGCTGCTGCTGGAGACGTCCTGGGAGGTGTTCGAGCGGGCCGGGGTCGACCCGACCGGGCTGCGCGGCAGCCGGACCGGTGTCTTCGCGGGCGTGATGTACCACGACTACACCTCGCGGCTCGACTCCGTGCCCGAGGGCGTCGAGGGCTTCCTCGGCACCGGAAGCTCCGGCTCCATCGCCTCCGGCCGGGTGTCGTACACCTTCGGTCTGGAGGGCCCGGCGGTCACCGTCGACACCGCGTGCTCGTCGTCGCTGGTCACCCTGCACATGGCGGTCCAGGCGCTGCGCAACGGCGAATGCTCGCTCGCGCTCGCGGGCGGTGTCACGGTGATGGCCACCCCGTCGACGTTCACCGAGTTCAGCCGGCAGCGCGGACTCGCCGCCGACGGCCGCTGCAAGCCCTTCGCCGCCGCCGCGGACGGCACCGGCTGGGGCGAGGGCGTGGGCATGCTGCTGGTCGAGCGGCTGTCGGACGCGCGGAAGAACGGCCACCCGGTGCTGGCGATCGTGCGTGGCTCCGCGATCAACCAGGACGGTGCGTCCAACGGTCTGACCGCGCCCAACGGCCCGTCCCAGCAGCGCGTCATCCACCAGGCGCTCACCAACGGCCGCCTCTCCGCAGCCGATGTCGACGCCGTCGAGGCACACGGCACCGGTACGACGCTGGGCGACCCGATCGAGGCGCAGGCGCTGCTGGCCACCTACGGCCAGGAGCACACCGAGGAGCAGCCGCTGCTGCTCGGCTCGATCAAGTCCAACATCGGGCACACCCAGGCGGCGGCCGGTGTCGCCGGAATCATCAAGATGGTCATGGCGATTCGCCATGGCGTCCTGCCCAGGACCCTGCACATCGACGAGCCGACCCCGCATGTCGACTGGTCCGCGGGCGCGGTGTCGCTGCTCGCCGAGACCACCCCCTGGCCGGAGACCGACCACCCGCGCCGGGCCGCCGTGTCCTCCTTCGGCTTCAGCGGCACCAACGCGCACACCATCCTGGAGCAGGCCCCCGCCGAGGAGACCGAGGAGGCCGAGGAAGCCACCGAGCGACCGGCCCCGTCGAAGCGGCTGGACGTGGTGCCGTGGGCGGTGTCGGGCAAGAGCGCGGCGGCGCTGCGCGCCCAGGCGCAGCGGCTGCTGGCGCACCTCGAGGCCGACCCCGGGCTGAGCCCGGCCGACGTGGGCCTCTCGCTGACCACCACCCGGGCTCAGCTCGACCACCGCGCCGTGGTGCGCGGCCACGACCGCGCCGACCTGTTGGCCGGGCTCACCGCCCTGGCCGAGGGCGGTATGGCGGCGGGTGTCGCACAGGGCTCGGTCGTCGGCGGCCGGACGGCGTTCGTGTTCCCGGGGCAGGGGTCGCAGTGGGCCGGTATGGCGGTGGGGCTGATGGATGCCTCGCCGGTGTTCGCCGCGCGGATCGAGGAGTGCGCCGCGGCGCTGGCGGAGTTCACCGACTGGTCGTTGGTGGAGGTGCTGCGGGGTGTCGACGGTGCGCCGTCGCTGGAGCGGGTGGACGTTGTTCAGCCCGTGCTGTTCGCGGTCATGGTTTCGCTGGCCGAGCTGTGGCGTTCGCTCGGTGTTGTCCCGGCGGCCGTGGTCGGCCACTCTCAAGGTGAGATCGCCGCCGCCTGCGTGGCCGGAATCCTGTCGCTGAAGGACGCGGCGCGTGTGGTGGCGCTGCGCAGTCAGGCGATCGGGCGGGTGCTGGCGGGCAAGGGCGGCATGGTGTCGGTGGCGCTGCCGGTGGCGGAGGTACGGGAGCGGATCGGGGCTTGGGGCGAGGAGCGGATCTCTGTCGCTGCCGTCAATGGCCCTTCGTCGGCGGTGGTTTCGGGTGAGCCGGAGGCGCTGGACGAGCTGCTGGCGTCCTGCGAGGCCGATGAGGTGCGGGCCCGCCGGGTGCCGGTGGACTACGCCTCGCATTCGGCGCAGGTCGAACTGCTCCGCGAGGAACTCCTCGAACTGCTGGCCCCCGTAGAGCCCAAGACGGCCGAGGTGCCGTTCCTGTCCACCGTGACGGGGGAGTGGGTCGAGGGTCCGGAGCTGGACGCCGAGTACTGGTTCACCAACCTGCGGCGCACCGTTGAGCTGGAGGGTGCGGTCCGGCGTCTGCTGGACGAGGGTTTCGGTGCCTTCATCGAGTCCAGCGCGCACCCCGTGCTGACGATGGGTGTGCAGGAGACCGCAGAGGACGCGGGCCGTGAGGCTGCCGCGATCGGGTCGTTGCGTCGTGACGAGGGTGGCCTGGACCGCTTCTGGGCCTCGCTGGGCGAGGCGTGGACGCGTGGCGTGACCGTCGACTGGGAGGCGGTCTTCGACGGTACGGGCGCCGAGCGCGTCGAGTTGCCCACGTACGCCTTCCAGCACCAGCACTACTGGCTGGAGGCGGGCACCCCCGCCGCTGCCGCCACCGTCGCCGACCCCGTCGAGGCCCGCTTCTGGGAGGCCGTGGAGCGCGAGGACTGGCAGGCGCTCGCCGCCGAGCTGGACGTCGACGGCGACGAGCGGGTCAGCGCGCTGCTGCCCGCCCTGGCCACCTGGCGCAAGCAGAGCCGTGAGCGGTCCACGGTGGACGGCTGGCGCTACCGCGTCACCTGGAAGCCGCTCGCCGAGGGGCAGCCCGCGCGGCTGTCCGGCGGCTGGCTCGTCGTCGCCCCGGCCACCGAGGACGTCTGGACCGACGCCGTGGCCAGTGTGCTCGCCGAACGCGGCGCCGACGTACGGCGGATCGCCGTGGACACCGACGCCGACGGTCGCAACGAGCTGATCGAGCGGCTGCGGGCCGCGCTCACCGAAACCGACGGCATCCCGTTCGCCGGAGTGCTGTCGCTGCTGGCCCTCGACGGCCACCCGCACCCCCGGCACCCCTCCGTCCCCGCCGGAGTGGCGGCGCAGCTCGCGCTCGTCCAGGCGCTGGGCGACGCGGAGATCGGCGCGCCGCTGTGGTCCGCCACCCGTGGCGCGGTCTCCGTCGGCCGTACGGACACTCTCGAATCCCCCGAGCAGGCGCTGGTCTGGGGGCTCGGCCGGGTGGCCGCGCTGGAGCACGGCGAGCGCTGGGGCGGTCTGGTCGACCTGCCCGGGGCGCCCGACGAGAAGGCGCTGGCCCGGCTGGTGACCGTGCTCGCCGGGGCCGAGGAGGAGGACCAGGTCGCGATCCGCGCCACCGGACTGCTCGTACGCCGTCTGGTGCGCGCCCCGCTGGCCGCCACGCCCGCCGTACGCTCCTGGGAGCCGGCCGGTACGACGCTGGTCACCGGCGGTACGGGCGCGCTGGGCGCCCATGTGGCGCGCTGGCTGGCCGGCAACGGGGCCGAGCATCTGGTGCTCACCAGCCGCCGTGGTCTGGAGGCCCCGGGCGCGGCGGATCTGCGGTCCGAACTGACCGAGCTGGGCGCGAAGGTGACCATCGCCGCGTGTGATGTGGCCGACCGTGCCCAGGTCGAGGCGCTGCTCGCGGACATCCCCGCCGAACACCCGCTGACGGCCGTCGTCCACACGGCCGCCGTGCTGGACGACGGGGTGATCGAGGGCCTGACCCCGGACCAGGTGGACCGGGTGCTGAAGGTCAAGGTCGACGCCACCCGCCATCTGCACGAGCTGACCCGGGATCTGAACCTCACGGCGTTCGTGCTGTTCTCGTCCTTCGCGGCCACCTTCGGCGCGCCCGGACAGGGCAACTACGCGCCGGGCAACGCCTTCCTCGACGCCTTCGCCGAGCACCGGCGCGCCCAGGGCCTGCCCGCCACCTCGCTGGCCTGGGGCCCGTGGGGCGAGGGCGGGATGGCCGAGGGCGGCGTCGGCGACCGGATGCGCCGCCACGGCGTCATCGAGATGGCGCCGCGGTCGGCCGTCACCGCGCTCCAGCACGCGCTGGACCGCGACGAATCGGTGCTCACCGTCGTCGACATGGAGTGGAAGCGCTTCGTTCTCGCCTTCACCTCCGGCCGCTCCCGTCCGCTGCTGCACGACCTGCCCGAGGCGCGGGACGTCATCCAGGACATGGCCGGGGACGCCGAGGCGGACGGCGAGGGCGCGGTCGCGCTGGCCCAGCAGCTCGCCGGGGTGCCGGAGGCCGAGCAGGAGCGGCTGGTGCTGGAGCTGGTCCGCACCGCCGTCGCGGCCGTCCTGGGCTACGCGGGCGCGGACGACGTCGAGGCGGGCCGGGCCTTCAAGGAGCTGGGCTTCGACTCGCTGACAGCTGTGGAGCTGCGCAACCGGCTCGGCGCGGCCAGCGGGCTGAAGCTGCCGCCGACGCTGATCTTCGACTACCCCACCCCCACGGTGCTCGCGCGCCATCTGCGCACCGAGATCGCCGGCGGGCAGCAAGCGGCCGTGGCCGCGCTGCCGACCGCGGCGGCGCTCGCCGACGACGAGCCGATCGCCATCGTCTCGATGAGCTGCCGCTTCCCGGGCGGTGTGCGCACCCCCGAGGAGCTGTGGCAGCTGCTCACCTCCGGTGGCGACGCGCTGTCGGAGTTCCCGGGCGACCGCGGCTGGGACATCGAGTCCCTGTACAACCCGGACCCGGACGCGCAGGGCACCAGCTACACCCGCGAGGGCGGATTCCTCACCGGGGCCGCCGACTTCGACCCCACCTTCTTCGGGATCTCGCCGCGGGAGGCCATGGCGATGGACCCGCAGCAGCGGCTGCTGCTGGAGACGTCGTGGGAGGCGTTCGAGCGGGCGGGCATCGACCCGGCCACGCTGCACGGCACCCCGTCCGGTGTCTTCGTCGGCACCAACGGCTCCGACTACTCCATCGTCATGCGCAGCAACACCGAGGGCTACGAGGGCCACCTGGCCACCGGCAGCGCCGCGAGCGTCGTCTCCGGCCGCCTCTCGTACACCTTCGGACTGGAGGGCCCGGCGGTCACCGTCGACACCGCGTGCTCGGCGTCGCTGGTGGCGCTGCACCTGGCCGTCCAGTCGCTGCGCCAGGGCGAGTGCACGCTCGCGCTCGCGGGCGGGGTGACCGTGATGGCCACCCCGGGCACCTTCATCGAGTTCAGCCGGCAGCGCGGACTGTCCTCCGACGGCCGCAGCAAGGCGTTCTCCTCGGACGCGGACGGCTTCAGCCCGGCCGAGGGCGTGGGCATGCTGCTGGTCGAGCGGCTGTCGGACGCGCGGAAGAACGGCCATCCGGTGCTGGCGGTCGTGCGGGGTTCGGCCATCAACCAGGACGGTGCGTCCAATGGTCTGACGGCGCCCAACGGGCCGTCCCAGCAGCGGGTGATCCGGCAGGCTCTGGCCAACGCCCGGCTGTCCCCCGCCGAGGTGGACGTCGTCGAAGCACACGGCACCGGTACGACGCTGGGTGACCCGATCGAGGCGCAGGCGCTGCTGGCCACCTACGGCCAGGAGCGGCCCGAGGGGCAGCCCCTGCTGCTCGGCTCCATCAAGTCCAACATCGGCCACGCCCAAGCGGCCGCCGGTGTCGCGGGTGTGATGAAGCTCGTGCTCGCGCTGCGCCACGGCGTCCTGCCGGAGTCGCTGCACATCGTCGAGCCCACCCCGCATGTGGACTGGTCGGCGGGCGAGGTCGAGCTGCTGACCGAGGCGCGGGAGTGGCCGGAGACCGGCCGTCCGCGCCGGGCCGCGGTGTCCTCGTTCGGCTTCAGCGGCACCAACGCCCACGCCATCATCGAGCAGGCCCCGGCCGAGGAGCCGGACGAGACCGAGCCGGCGACCCGACGGCCCGGCGCGCTGCCGTGGACGGTGTCCGGCAAGAGCGAGGCCGCGCTGCGCGCCCAGGCCGCCAAGCTGCTGGCCCACCTCGATGCCGACCCGGCCCTGCGCCCGCTGGACATCGGCCACTCGCTGGCCACCACCCGCGCCGCCTTCGAGCAGCGCGCGGTGCTGGTGGGCACGGACCGGGACGAATTCGCCGGTGGTTTGGACGCCCTCGCTAGGGGGCAGGTCCTGCCCAACCTGGTGCAGGGGGCCTCAATCGGGGGCAAGGCCGCATTCGTGTTCCCAGGACAGGGGTCACAATGGGTAGGCATGGCCGTGGAGCTGTTGGATGCTTCACCGGTGTTCGCTGCCCGTATTGATGAGTGTGCCGCCGCGCTCGCAGAGTTCACCGACTGGTCGTTGGTGGATGTGCTGCGCGAGGCGGAGGGCGCACCGTCACTGGAGCGGGTGGACGTCGTTCAGCCGGTGTTGTTCTCCGTGATGGTTTCGCTCGCGGAGCTGTGGCGTTCGCTGGGTGTGCGGCCGGCGGCCGTGGTCGGCCACTCTCAGGGTGAGATCGCGGCCGCGTGTGTGGCGGGGATTCTGTCGCTGAAGGATGCGGCGCGTGTGGTGGCGCTGCGCAGTCAGGCGATTGGCCGGGTGCTGGCGGGTAAGGGCGGCATGGTGTCGGTTGCCCTTCCGGTGGCGGAGGTCCGGGAGCGGATCGCACCCTGGGGCGAGGAGCGCATCTCGGTGGCGGCCGTCAACGGGCCGTCCTCGGTGGTCGTCTCCGGTGAGCCGACCGCGCTCGACGAGCTGGTCGCCGCGTGTGAGGCCGATGAGGTGCGGGCGCGCCGGGTGCCGGTGGACTACGCCTCGCACTCCGCGCAGGTCGAGTTGCTCCGCGAGGAGCTGCTGGAGCTCCTGGCGCCCGTAGAGCCCAAGACGGCCGAGGTGCCGTTCCTGTCGACGGTGACGGGGGAGTGGGTCGACGGTTCCGAGCTGGACGCCGAGTACTGGTTCACCAACCTGCGCCGCACCGTCGAGCTGGAGGGTGCGATCCGGCGTCTGCTGGACGAGGGCTTCGGGGTGTTCATCGAGTCCAGCGCCCATCCGGTGCTGACCATGGGTGTGCAGGAGACCGCCGAGGACGCGGGCCGTGAGGCCGCCGCGATCGGGTCGCTGCGCCGTGACGAGGGCGGCCTGGACCGCTTCTGGATCTCCGTCGGCGAGGCGTGGACGCGTGGCGTCGGCGTGGACTGGGACGCGGTGTACGAGGGGACCGGCGCCGCGCGCGTCGAGCTGCCCACGTACGCCTTCCAGCACCAGAGCTACTGGCCGCAGGCGGTCGACACCCCGGCCGACGAGTCGGGCGCGCCGTCCGATGCCGTCGACGCCCGCTTCTGGGAGGCCGTCGAGCGCGAGGACCTGGCGTCGCTGGCCGACACCCTCGCCTTCGAGGACGACGGCGAGCGGTCCTCGCTCGGCGCCGTCCTGCCCGGCCTGGCCACCTGGCGCAAGCGGGCCCGTGAGCAGTCCACGGTGGACGGCTGGCGCTACCGCGTGACCTGGACCTCGCTGACCGAGGCCCAGACCGCGCGGCTGTCCGGGACCTGGCTGCTGGCCGTGCCCGAGTCCGCGGCCATCGACGACTGGACGCTCGGCGCGGTCCGGATGCTCACCGAACGCGGCGCCGAGGTACGGCAGATCACCCCGACCGCCGTCGAGTCGGACCGCGCGTCGCTGACCCGCCTGGTGCGCGAGGAGCTGGCCGACACCGCGACCGTCTCGGGTGTGCTGTCGCTGCTCGCCTTCGACCAGGGCACCGCCCCCGGCACCGACGGGGTCAACGCCGGGCTGACCGGCACCGCCGTGCTGATCCAGGCGCTGGGCGACGCCGGGGTGGACGCGCCGCTGTGGTGCGCCACCCGGGGCGCGGTCGCCGTCGGGCAGACGGACACCGTGGACTCCCCCGAGCAGGCACTCGTTTGGGGCCTGGGCCGGACCGCGGCCCTGGAGTACCCGGAGCGCTGGGGCGGTCTGGTCGACCTGCCCGGATCGCCCGACGAGCGGGCGCTGGCCCGGCTCGCCGGAGTGCTCGCCGGGACCGACGGCGAGGACCAGCTCGCGGTGCGCGCGGCCGGGGTGTTCGCCCGCAGGCTCGCCCATGCCCCGCTGGCCGGTGCGCCCGCCGTACGGACGTGGAAGCCGGCCGGTACGACCCTGGTCACCGGCGGTACGGGCGCGCTGGGCGCCCATGTGGCCCGCTGGCTGGCCGGCAACGGGGCCGAGCACCTGGTGCTCACCAGCCGCCGTGGTCTTCAGGCCCCGGGCGCGGCCGAGCTGCGGGACGAGCTGACCGAGCTGGGCACCAAGGTCACCGTCGCCGCGTGTGATGTGGCCGACCGCAAGGCCGTCGAGACGCTGCTGGCCGCCATCCCGGCCGACCAGCCGCTCACGGCGGTCATGCACGCCGCGGGTGTCCTGGACGACGGTGTCCTGGACGCGCTCACCCCGGAGCGGTTCGCCACCGTCCTCGGCCCCAAGGCCGACGCGGCGCGCCATCTGCACGAGCTGACCCGCGAGCTGGAGCTGTCCGCGTTCGTGCTGTTCTCCGGTATCGCGGGCACCCTCGGCGATGCCGGACAGGGCAACTACGCGGCGGCCAACGCCTATCTCGACGCGCTGGCCGAACAGCGCCGCGCCCAGGGCCTGCCCGCCACCTCGGTGGCCTGGGGCCGCTGGGGCGAGACGGGGCTGGCCGCTGATGGCGCCATCGGCGAGCGGCTGGACCGGGGCGGCGTCCCGGCGATGGCCCCGCACGCGGCCATCACGGCGCTGCAGCGGGCCCTGGACCACGCCGACACGGTCGTGGCCGTCGCCGACATCCAGTGGGACCCCTTCGCCTACGGTTACACGGCGGTCCGCCCCAGCCCGCTCATCGGCGAACTGCCCGAGGTCCGGCGGCTGCGGGAGACCGGCGCCACGTCCGGTGAGCCCGGTACGGCCTCGGACGGGTCCCCGGCGGACGCGCTGCGCAAGCGGCTGGCCGGGATCTCCCGGGCCGAACAGTCCGTGGTCGTCCTGGAGGTCGTGCGCACCAACGCGGCCGCCGCGCTCGGCCACCCCTCGACCGACGAGGTCGGCGCCGGGCGGGCGTTCAAGGAACTGGGCTTCGACTCGCTCATCGCGCTGGAGCTGCGCAACCGGCTGACCGCCGCCACCGGGCAGAAGCTGCCCGCCACGCTGGTCTTCGACTACCCGACCCCGGCGGTCCTCGCCGAGTTCCTGTGCGGCCGGATCGTGGGCGACGGCGGTACGGCCGCGGCGCCCGGGCTCGCGGAGCTCGACGCGCTGGAGTCCGCGCTGTCCGTCCTCGACCCCGACAGCGAGGCACGGGACGACATCGCGGCCCGGCTGCGGGACCTCGCGGCGAAGTGGGCGGAGCCCCGTACCGACGAGGCCGAGACGGCCGACGGCGAGGGCGGGACCGTGACGGAGAAGTTGCAGGAGGCGACGCCCGACGAGGTCTTCGCCTTCATCGACAAAGAACTCGGAATCTGAGGATCTGAAGGTCCCCGGGCGCAAGGTTTGTGACGAGAAGCATGGGTGAGACTCCAATGGCGGATCAGGACAAGATCCTCGACTACCTCAAGCGGGTAACTGCCGATCTGCACCAGACGCGGCAGCGTCTTCGCGAGGTCGAGTCGCAGGAGCCTGAGCCGATCGCGATCGTCGGCATGAGCTGCCGGTTCCCCGGAGGCGTCACGTCTCCGGAGCAGCTGTGGGAGCTCGTGGCCGCGGGCGGCGACGCCATCGCGGACTTCCCCACGGACCGTGGCTGGGACACCGACGCGCTCTTCGACGCCGATCCCGACCAGCAGGGCACCAGCTACACCGACAAGGGCGGATTCCTGGAGGGCGCGGGCGAGTTCGACGCCGCGTTCTTCGGGATCAGCCCGCGCGAGACCCTCGGCATGGACCCGCAGCAGCGGCTGCTGCTGGAGACGTCCTGGGAGGCGTTCGAGCGGGCCGGGATCGACCCGGCCACGCTCCGCGGCAGCAAGGCCGGTGTCTTCGTCGGCACCAACGGCCAGGACTACCCGGAGCTGATGCACACGCTGCCGCAGGGCGTGGAGCAGTATCTGCTCACCGGCAACGCGGCCAGTGTCATCTCCGGCCGGATCTCCTACACCTTCGGTCTGGAGGGCCCGGCGCTCACCGTCGACACCGCGTGCTCGGCGTCGCTGGTGGCGCTGCACCTGGCCATCCAGGCGCTGCGAGGCGGCGAGTGCTCGATGGCGCTCACCGGTGGCGTCACGGTGATGAACAGCCCGCGCGCGTTCATCAACTTCAGCCGCCAGCGGGGCCTGGCGCCCGACGGCCGCTGCAAGGCGTTCGCCGATGGCGCGGACGGCACCGGCTGGGGCGAGGGCGTCGGCATGCTGCTCGTCGAGCGGCTGTCGGACGCCCGCAAGAACGGCCACCCGGTGCTCGCCATCGTCCGTGGCTCCGCGATCAACCAGGACGGCGCGTCCAACGGCCTGACCGCGCCCAACGGCCCGTCCCAGCAGCGCGTCATCCGCCAGGCGCTCACCGACGCCCGGCTCACCCCCGCCCAGGTGGACGCCGTCGAGGCACACGGCACCGGCACCAGCCTCGGCGACCCCATCGAGGCCCAGGCCCTGCTCGCCACGTACGGGCAGAACCGGGCCGAGGGCCGCCCGCTGTGGCTCGGCTCGATCAAGTCCAACTTCGGCCACACCCAGGCCGCGGCCGGTGTCGCCGGCATCATCAAGATGGTCAAGGCCATCGAGCACGGCGTCCTGCCCAGGACCCTGCACGTCGACGCGCCCTCCCGGGACGTGGACTGGACGGCCGGCGCCGTCTCCCTGCTCACCGAGAACACCCCGTGGCCGGAGACCGGCCAGCCGCGCCGCGCGGGCATCTCCTCCTTCGGCGTGAGCGGTACGAACGCGCACACCGTCATCGAGCAGGCGCCCGCCGAGGACCGCGAGGCCCCCGGCGACGACGCGACGCCCTCGGAGTGGACCGGCGTCGGCGGTCTGGTGCCGGTGCTGGTGTCCGCGCAGAGCGCGGCGGCGCTGCGCGCCCAGGCCGAGCGGCTCACCACCCATGTGCAGGACGAGCCGGGCCTCGGCCTGGTCGACCTGGCCCACTCGCTGGCCACCACCCGCGCCGCGCTGGACCACCGCGCCGTGGTCCTCGCGGGCGAGGGCGGCCGCGAGGACCTGCTGCGCGGACTGGCCGAGCTCGCCGAGGACGCCCCCGCGGGCGGCGTTGTGCGCGGCGAGGTCGGCGAGGGCAAGGTCGCGTTTCTCTTCACCGGTCAGGGCAGCCAGCGCACCGGAATGGGCCGTGAGCTGTACGCGGCCGTCCCGGCCTTCGCCCGCGCCCTGGACGAGGTGTGCGCCGAGCTCGACCAGCACCTCCAGCAGCCGCTGCGCGAGGTGATGTTCGGCGACGACAGCGGACTGCTGGACCGCACCGGCTTCACCCAGCCCGCGCTGTTCGCCCTCGAAGTGGCGCTGTTCCGGCTGCTGGAAAGCTGGGGTGTGAAGCCCGACTTCCTCGTCGGCCACTCCATCGGCGAACTGGCCGCCGCGCATGTGGCCGGTGTGCTCTCGCTGGCCGACGCGGCGAAGCTGGTGGCCGCCCGTGGCCGGCTGATGGAGGAACTGCCCGCCGGTGGCGCGATGATCGCGATCCAGGCGTCCGAGGACGAGGTGGCGCCGCTGCTCACCGAGCGGGTCTCCATCGCCGCGCTCAACGGACCCACCTCGGTCGTCATCGCCGGTGACGAGGACACGGCCGTCGCCATCGCGGAGTCGTTCCAGGCGCAGGGCCGCAAGACCAAGCGGCTCACCGTCAGCCACGCGTTCCACTCGCCCCGCATGGACGGGATGCTGGAGCCCTTCCGCGAGGTCGCCCGGCAGGTGACCTACGCCCCGCCGGTCATCCCCATCATCTCCAACCTGACCGGCGGCTCGGTCTCCGCCGACGAGATCTGCTCGCCCGACTACTGGGTCCGGCACGTCCGTGCGGCGGTCCGCTTCACCGACGGCATCCGCCGGCTCGAGGAGTACGACGTCGGCGCCTTTGTGGAGCTCGGCCCCGACGGGGTGCTCTCCGCCATGGCGCAGGACTGCGTCACCTCCGACGGCGCCGTGTTCGTCCCCATGCTGCGCGGCGACCGCCCCGAGGCCACCGCCCTGGCCGGTGCGCTCGCCCGCGCCCACGTCCACGGCGTGGCCGTCGACTGGGCCGCGGTCTTCGAGGGCTCCGGCGCCCGCCGCGTCGAACTGCCCACCTACGCCTTCCAGCGCGAGCTGTACTGGCCCGAGCCGCCCGGCCCCTGGACCGGCGACGTCACCGCCGCCGGACTCGGCTCCGCCGACCATCCGCTGCTCGGCGCCGCCGTGTCGCTCGCCGACGCCGCCGGATTCCTCTTCACCGGCCGGCTGTCCCTCCAGACCCACCCGTGGCTGGCCGACCACGCCGTCATGGACACCGTGCTGCTGCCCGGCACCGCCTTCGTGGAGCTGGCCATCCGCGCCGGTGACCACGTCGGCGCGGACGTCCTGGAGGAGCTCACCCTCGAAGCCCCGCTGGTCCTGCCCCCACAGGGCGGCGTCCAGCTCCAGGTGTCCGTGGGCGCCCCGGACGAGACCGGCCGCCGCTCGCTGACCCTGCACTCGCGCCTGGAGGACGCCGCCGACGGCACCTGGGGCGAGGGCGAGTGGACCCGCCACGCCACCGGTGTGCTCGGCACCGGCGCCACCACTCCCTCCGACTATTCCGAGAACCTCGCCGCATGGCCGCCGGCCGGTGCCACCGAGGTTCCCGTGGACGGCCTCTACGACTGGCTCGCCGAGACCGGATTCGCCTACGGCCCCGTCTTCCAGGGCCTCCAGGGCGCCTGGCAGCACGAGGACCAGGTGTACGCCGAGGTGCGGCTGCCCGAGAGCGCCCGCGCCGAGGCCGAGCTGTTCGGACTGCACCCCGCGCTGCTGGACGCGGCCCTGCACGCCGTGGGCATCGGCTCCCTCCTGGAGGACACCGAACACGGCCGCCTCCCCTTCTCCTGGAGCGGCGTCCGGCTCCACGCAGTCGGCGCCGCCACGCTGCGCGTCCGGCTCTCGCCCGCCGGGCAGGACGCCGTGGCCGTGCTGGTCACGGACGAGAGCGGCGCACCCGTCGCCTCCGTCGACTCGCTGCTGCTGCGCCCCGTCTCGCCCGACCAGGTGCACGCCGCGCGCGCCGCCTTCCACGAGGCGCTGTTCCGCGTCGAGTGGACCCCCGCCTCGGTGCCCGCCGCCACCACCGTCGTGGCCGGGCAGTGGGCGGTCCTCGGCGCCGAGCACCCCGAGCTCGCCGCCGCCCTGCCCACCGCCGCCGGCTACGCCGACCTGGCCGCGCTCGGCGAGGCCGTGGACGCCGGGACCCCGCTGCCGCAGGCCGTCGTCGCCCCGTTCTTCACGGACGAGACGGACCGTCCCGTCGAAGAAGCCGTACGCGAGGCCCTGCACCGCGCGCTGGAGCTGGTCCAAAGCTGGCTCGCCGACGCCCGCTTCGAGGGCTCCCGGCTGGTGATCGCCACCCGCGGCGCCGTCGCCACCTCCGCCGACGCGGACACCGAGGACCTGGTCCACGCCCCGCTGTGGGGTCTGCTGCGCTCCGCGCAGTCCGAGAACCCGGACCGCTTCGTCCTGATGGACTTCGATAGCGCTGTGGGGACCGATGAGTCCTACCGTGGGTTCGCCCCCGCCCTGGCCACCGGCGAATCGCAGCTCGCGGTCCGCGCCGGGACCGTGGTCGTCCCGCGGCTGGCCAAGGTCGCCTCCGACCCCGAGCAGACCGCCCCCGCGCTCGACCCCGAGGGCACCGCCCTGGTCACCGGCGCCACCGGCACCCTCGGCGGGCTCGTCGCCCGCCATCTGGTCACCGAGCACGGCGTACGCCACCTCCTGCTGCTCAGCAGGCGTGGGGCCGACGCCCACGGCGCCGCCGAACTCGTCGCCGAACTGCGCGCGTCGGGCGCCGACGTCACCCTCACCGCCTGCGACGTGGCCGACCGCACCGCGCTCGCCGCGGCCCTGGCCGCCATCCCGGCCGAGCATCCGCTGACCGCCGTGGTGCACACGGCGGGCGTGCTGGACGACGGTGTGATCGGCTCGCTGACCGCCGAGCGCGTCGACCGCGTTCTGCCGCCCAAGGTCGACGCCGCGTGGAATCTGCACGAGCTGACCCGCGACAACCCGGATCTATCGGCGTTCGTGCTGTTCTCCGCCGCCGCCGGCACCCTCGGCGGCCCCGGCCAGGCCAACTACGCGGCCGCCAACGCCTTCCTGGACGGCCTCGCCCACCGGCGCCGCGCCCAGGGGCTGCCCGCCACCGCCCTCGCCTGGGGTCTGTGGGCCGAGCGCAGCGGGATGACCGGCGACCTGGACGACACCGACATCCAGCGCATCACCCGCGCCGGAGTGGCCGCCCTCTCCTCCGAGGAGGGCCTCGCCCTCCTGGACACCGCCCTCGCGGTGGGCGACCCCACGCTCGTCCCCATGCACCTGGACCTGGCGCCGCTGCGCCACGCCGACGCCGGCATGGTCCCGGCGCTGCTGCGCGGCCTGGTGCGGGCCCCCGGCCGCCGTGTGGTGGAGTCGGGCGGCGGCGCGGCCCCCGGCGGGCTCGCGGAGCGGCTGCTGGGACTGTCCGTCCCCGAGCGTGGCCGGCTGCTGCTGGAGATCGTCTGCGGCCAGGTCGCCGCCGTCCTCGGCTACGCGGGCCCCGAGGCCGTCGGCGCCGGGCGCGCCTTCAAGGAGCTGGGCTTCGACTCGCTCACCGCCGTCGAGCTGCGCAACCGCCTCGGCGCCGTCACGGGCGTACGGCTCCCGGCCACCCTCGTCTTCGACTACCCGACGCCCACCTCACTCGCCGGTTTCCTGCGCACCGAGATCCTGGGCGACCAGGCCGACGAGGCCGCGGCGGCCCCCGCCGCCACCGTGGCCGTCGGCGACGACGAGCCCATCGCCATCGTCGGCATGAGCTGCCGCTACCCGGGCGGGGTCACCAGCCCCGAGGAGCTGTGGCAGCTCGTCACCGGCTCGGTGGACGCCATCTCCGGCTTCCCGACCGACCGCGGCTGGCAGCTCGACGGGCTGCTGGGCGACGACCCCGAGCAGACCGGCACCAGTGCCACCATCGAGGGCGGGTTCCTCTACGACGCGGGCGAGTTCGACCCCGACTTCTTCGGGATCAACCCGCGCGAGGCCCTCGCCATGGACCCGCACCAGCGGCTGCTGCTGGAGAGCTCCTGGGAGGCGTTCGAGCGGGCCGGGATCGACCCGGCGACCGTGCGCGGCAGCAAGACCGGCGTCTTCGCGGGCGTCATGTACCACGACTACCTCTCCCGGCTGACCGCCCTGCCGGAGGGCCTGGAGGGCTACCTCGGCACCGGTACGGCGGGCAGTGTCGCCTCCGGCCGGGTGGCCTACACCTTCGGTCTCGAAGGCCCCGCGGTCACCATCGACACGGCGTGCTCGTCGTCGCTGGTGGCGCTGCACCTGGCGGCGCAGGCGCTGCGCAGCGGCGAGTGCACCATGGCCCTCGCGGGCGGTGTCACCGTCATGTCCACCCCGGACACCTTCATCGACTTCAGCCGTCAGGGCGGTCTGTCGACCAGCGGCCGCTGCAAGGCCTTCTCGGGCGACGCGGACGGCACCGGCTGGGCCGAGGGTGTCGGCATGCTGCTGGTGGAGCGGCTGTCGGACGCGAAGAAGAACGGTCACCGGGTGCTGGCGGTCGTGCGGGGCACGGCGGTCAACCAGGACGGTGCGTCCAACGGTCTGACGGCGCCCAACGGTCCCTCGCAGCAGCGGGTGATCCGTCAGGCGCTGGCGAACGCGGGTCTGTCGGCTCGCGATGTGGACGCGGTCGAGGCGCATGGCACGGGTACGACGCTGGGTGACCCGATCGAGGCGCAGGCGCTGCTGGCCACGTACGGCAAGGAGAAGACCGGGGACCAGCCGCTGTGGCTGGGCTCGATCAAGTCCAACTTCGGCCACACGCAGGCGGCCGCCGGTGTCGCGGGCATCATCAAGATGGTGCAGGCGATGGACCACGGCGTCCTGCCCCAGTCGCTGCACATCAACGAGCCGTCGCCGCATGTGGACTGGGACTCGGGCGCGGTCTCGCTGCTGACCGAGGCCCGGGAGTGGCCGGAGACCGGGCGTCCGCGCCGGGCCGGTATCTCCTCCTTCGGTGTCAGCGGCACCAACGCGCACGCCATCATCGAGCAGGCGCCGGAGCCCGAACCGGCCGAGGCGTCCGCGCTTCCGGCCGCCCGGCCGTCCGTGCTGCCCTGGCTGGTGTCCGGCAAGAGCGCCGACGCGCTGCGGGCGCAGGCCGAGCGGCTGCTCGCCGACCTTCAGCTGCGGCCGGAGCTGTCGCCGACCGACCTGGCGTACTCGCTCGCGACCACCCGTGCCGCGCTGGACCACCGTGCCGTCGTGGTCGGCCAGGACCGTGCGGCGCTGGTCTCGGGCCTGGAGGCGCTGGCGCGTGGCGAGTCGGCGTCGGGGCTGGTGCAGGGCTCGGTGGCGGACGGCAAGGTGGCGTTCCTGTTCACCGGACAGGGCAGCCAGCGGCTCGGCATGGGCCGTGAGCTCTACGACGCCTATCCGGCGTTCGCCGAGGCGCTGGACGCGGTCTGCGACGAGCTGGACGCGTATCTCGAACGGCCGCTGAAGACCGTGATGTTCGGGACCGACGCCGAGGAGCTGGACCAGACCGGGTTCACTCAGCCCGCGCTGTTCGCCATCGAGGTCGCGCTGTTCCACCTGGCCGAGGCGTGGGGCCTGCGGCCCGACTTCCTCTCCGGCCACTCCATCGGCGAGCTGGCCGCCGCCCATGTGGCCGGTGTGCTCTCGCTCGCCGACGCGGCCAAGCTCGTGGCCGCCCGTGGCCGCCTCATGCAGGCACTTCCGGCCGGTGGCGCGATGATCGCCGTCCAGGCGTCCGAGGACGAGGTGCTGCCGCTGCTCGCCGAGCGGGTCAGCATCGCCGCCCTCAACGGCCCGACCTCGGTCGTGGTCGCGGGTGACGAGGACGCGGCACTGGAGATCGCGGCGGCCTTCGAGGAGCGGGGCCGCAAGACCAAGCGGCTGGCCGTGAGCCACGCGTTCCACTCGCCGCGCATGGACGAGATGCTGGAGGCGTTCCGCGAGGTGGCCGAGGGGCTGACCTACGAGGCCCCGCGCATCCCGATCGTCTCCAACCTGACCGGGACCGTGGTCTCCGCCGAGGAGATCACCAGCCCGGACTTCTGGGTGCGCCACGTCCGGGAGGCCGTGCGCTTCCTCGACGGCGTCCGGACGTTGGAAGCCCAGGGCGTCACCACTTACCTCGAACTCGGCCCCGACGGTGTGCTGTCCGCGATGGGCCAGGACTGCCTCGCCGACGCCGACGTGGCCGGTTTCGCCGCCACGCTGCGCGGCGGCCGCCCCGAGGCCGAGACCGTCGCCACCGCCCTCGCCGCCCTGCAGGTCCGCGGGGTGACGCCGGACTGGTCCGCGTACTTCGCCGGGACCGGCGCCCACCGCGTCGACCTGCCGACCTACGCCTTCCAGCACCGCCGCTTCTGGCTGACGTCCCCCGCGGGCTTCGTCGGCGACGTGGAGTCGGCGGGCCTGGACCGGGCCGACCATCCGCTGCTGGGCGCCGCCGTGCCGCTGGCGGACTCCGACGGCTTCCTGTTCACCGGCCGGCTCTCCCTCGAAAGCCACCCGTGGCTGGCCGACCACGCCGTCATGGGCACCGTCCTGCTGCCCGGCACCGCCTTCGTCGAGCTGGCCATCCGCGCCGGTGACCAGGTGGGCTGCGACCGGCTGGACGAGCTGACCATCGAGGCGCCGCTGGTCCTGCCCGAGCGCGGCGCGGTCCAGTTGCAGATCGTCGTGGGCGCCCCGCAGCAGGCCGGGCACCGCACGCTGGAGCTGTACTCGCGGGCGCAGGACGCGCCCGCCGAGATGCCGTGGATCCGCCATGCCGGCGGTGTGCTGGTGGCCGGTGCCCCGCGGCCCTCGTTCGACCTGACCGCATGGCCGCCGCCGGGCGCCGAACCCGCCGAGGTCGAGGGGCTCTACGAGCACCTGGCGCAGGGCGGCTTCGCGTACGGGCCGATGTTCCAGGGGCTGAGCGCGGCCTGGCTGCGCGGCGACGAGGTGTTCGCCGAGGTGCGGCTGCCGGAGGACCGCACGTCCGAGGCCACCGCGTTCGGGCTGCACCCGGCGCTGCTGGACGCCGCGCTGCACAGCACGTTCGCCCGTGCGGGCGGCGATGAGCAGGGGCGGCTGCCGTTCTCCTGGAGCGGGGTGTCGCTGCACGCGGTCGGCGCCGACGCGCTCCGGGTCCGGCTGACCCCGGCCGGGGCCGACGGGGTGGCGCTGGAGCTGGCCGACGGCACCGGTGCCCCGGTGGCCTCGGTCGAGCAGCTTGCGCTGCGCCCCGTCTCGGCCGGACAGCTCGCGGACGGCCGGTCCGCCGCGTACCACGAGTCGCTGTACCGGCTGGACTGGGCCACCGTGCCACTGGCCACGGACGGCGCGGCCACCGCGACCTGGACGGTGCTCGGCGAGGGCGCGCCCGCCGCGCTGACCTCGGGTGCGACGGTCCACGCCGATCTGGACGCGCTGGCCGCGGCCGGGGACGCGCCCGCGTACGTCCTGACCTACCTCGACCCGCGCGGCGCCACCGATGACGAGGTGACCGCCGCCGTCCACACCGCCACCCAGCGGACACTGGCGCTCGTACGGGCGTGGCTGGCCGACGACCGGTTCGCGGCGTCCCAGCTCGTGCTCGTCACCCGGGGCGCGGTGGCCACCGCGGGCGACGCCGGTACCCACGACCTGGCCCACGCCCCCGCGTGGGGTCTGGTGCGCTCGGCGCAGTCGGAGAACCCGGACCGGCTGGTGCTGGTGGACCTCGACGGCACCGACGCCTCCTACGAGGCGCTGGGCACCGCCATCGCCTCCGGCGAGCCGCAGTTCGTGCTGCGCCGGGGCGCCGTACACGCCCCCGGCTGGCGCGCACCGCCGCCGGCGGGCCCATGGTGCCGCCGCCCGGCGAGCCGGCCTGGCGCCTGGACATCCAGGACAAGGGCACCCTGGAGAACCTCACCCTGCTGCCCAGCCCGGAGGCCGCCGCGCCGCTGGAGACGGGACAGGTGCGGGTCGCGGTCCGGGCCGCCGGTGTGAACTTCCGCGATGTGCTCAACGCGCTCGGCATGTACCCCGGCGACGCGGGCCTGATGGGCAGCGAGGGCGCTGGTGTCGTCCTCGAGACCGGACCGGGCGTCACCGATCTCGCGCCCGGCGACCGGGTGATGGGCATGCTGCCCGGTGGCTTCGGCCCGCTGGTGGTCGTGGACCGCCGCATGATCGCGCCGATGCCCGACGGCTGGTCGTTCGCCCAGGCCGCGTCCGTGCCGATCGTCTTCATGACGGCCTACTACGCGCTGCGCGACCTGGCCGACCTCCAGGGCGGCGAGTCACTGCTGGTGCACGCCGCCGCCGGTGGTGTCGGCATGGCCGCCGTGCAACTGGCCCGCCACTGGGGCGTGGACGTCTACGCCACCGCCAGCCAGGGCAAGTGGGACACCCTGCGCTCGCTGGGGCTGGCCGACGACCGCATCGCCTCCTCCCGCGACCTGGCCTTCGAGGAGACGTTCCGCGAGGCCAGCGGCGGTTGCGGTGTCGATGTGGTGCTGGACTCGCTGGCCCGGGAGTTCGTGGACGCCTCGCTGCGGCTGCTGCCGCGCGGCGGCCGGTTCGTCGAGATGGGCAAGACCGACGTCCGGCTCCCGGAAGAGGTCGCGGCCGCCTACCCCGGCGTCTCCTACCAGGCGTTCGACCTCACCGAGGCGGGCCTGGACCGCATCCAGGAGATGCTGTGCGAGCTGCTGGAGCTGTTCCAGCGGGGCGCGCTGCGGGCGCTGCCGATCACCGCATGGGATCTGCGGCAGGCCCCGGACGCGTTCCGCTACCTCAGCCAGGCCCGCCACATCGGCAAGGTCGTGCTCACCGTGCCCGCCCCGTGGAACCCGGACGGCACGGTGCTGATCACCGGCGGCACCGGCACGCTGGGCGGCCTGGTCGCCCGGCACGCGGTGACCGAGCGCGGCGCCCGCCGCCTGGTGCTCACCAGCCGGCGCGGTGAGCAGGCCGCGGGTGCGGCCGAACTCGCCGCCGAGCTGCGTGAGTTGGGCGCCGAGGTCACCATCGCCGCCTGCGACGCCGCCGACCGGGACGCGCTCGCCGCCGTCCTGGCCGACATCCCTGCCGGGCATCCGCTGACCGCCGTCGTGCACACCGCCGGTGTGCTGGACGACGGTGTGATCGACTCGCTGACACCGGAGCGGCTGGAGAAGGTGCTGCGCCCCAAGGTGGACGCGGCCGTGAACCTGCACGAGCTGACCCGCGACCAGGACCTCGCCGCGTTCGTCCTGTTCTCCTCCGCCGCCGGAACGTTCGGCGGCCCCGGGCAGGCCAACTACGCGGCGGCCAACTCCTTCCTGGACGCCCTGGCCCGCCACCGCCAGGCCCAGGGCCTGGCCGCCACCTCGCTGGCCTGGGGCCTGTGGGCCGAGGCCAGCGGGATGACCGGTGAGCTGGAGGCCACCGACAAGTCCCGGATGACCCGCTCCGGTGTGCTCGGCCTGTCCTCCGACGAGGGCCTGGCGCTGTTCGACGCCGCTCAGGAGGTGGGCGACGCCTTCCTGGTGCCGATGCAGCTCGACCTGGCGCCGCTCACCGGCGCGCCCATCGAGATGGTGCCGCCGCTGCTGCGCGGTCTGGTGCGCGGCGGTACGACCCGCCGCACCGCCGAATCGGGCGCGGCCCAGGACGGCTCCTCGCTGGTGGAGCGGCTGGTCCGGCTGGACGCGGCCGAGCGCGAGCAGACCCTGCTCGACCTGGTGCGCGCCCAGGTGGCCGTGGTGCTCGGGCATGATTCGCCCGACGCGGTCGAGGCGAGCCGGGCCTTCAAGGACCTCGGTTTCGACTCGCTGACCGCGGTGGAGTTCCGCAACCGCCTCGGCGGCGCCGCCGGGCTGCGGCTGCCCGCCACACTGGTCTTCGACTACCCGACGCCGACCGCGCTCGCCGGATATCTGCTGGAGGAGCTGCTCGGCTCCGAGGCGGCCGCGGCCGTCCCCGCCCGGGCGGAAGGCCCGGCGGGTGGCGGGGCCGACGAGGACGACCCGATCGCGATCATCGCGATGAGCTGCCGCTTCCCCGGGGATGTGCGCACCCCCGAGGAGCTGTGGGAGCTGCTGGCCGAGGGCCGGGACGGTATCGCCCGGCTGCCGGAGGACCGCGGCTGGGACCTCGACGCGTTCTACGACCCGGACCCGGACCGGCCCGGCACCTCGTACGCCCGCGAGGGCGGCTTCTACTACGACGCCCACCACTTCGACCCGGCCTTCTTCGGGATCAACCCGCGCGAGGCGCTCGCCATGGACCCCCAGCAGCGGCTGCTGCTGGAGAGCTCCTGGGAGGCGTTCGAGCGGGCGGGCCTGGACCCGGGCGCACTGCGCGGCAAGCAGGTCGGCGTGTTCGTCGGCCAGATGCACAACGACTATGTGTCGCGGCTGCACACCGTCCCGGAAGGCGTCGAAGGTTACCTCGGCACCGGTGGCTCCAGCAGCATCGCCTCCGGCCGGGTGTCGTACACCTTCGGCTTCGAGGGCCCGGCCGTCACGGTCGACACGGCGTGCTCGTCGTCCCTGGTGGCGCTGCACCTCGCGGCGCAGGCGCTGCGCAACGGCGAGTGCACCATGGCGCTCGCGGGCGGTGTCACCATCATCACCACCCCCGATGTGTTCACCGAGTTCAGCCGCCAGCGCGGACTGGCCAGGAACGGCCGCTGCAAGCCGTTCGCCGCCGCCGCCGACGGCACGGCCTGGGGTGAGGGCGTGGGCATGCTGCTGGTGGAGCGGCTGTCGGACGCGAAGAAGAACGGTCACCGGGTGCTGGCGGTCGTGCGGGGCACGGCGGTCAACCAGGACGGTGCGTCCAACGGTCTGACGGCGCCCAACGGCCCGTCCCAGCAGCGGGTGATCCGTCAGGCGCTGGCGAACGCGGGTCTGTCGGCTCGCGATGTGGACGCGGTCGAGGCGCATGGCACGGGTACGACGCTGGGTGACCCGATCGAGGCGCAGGCGCTGCTGGCCACGTACGGCAAGGAGAAGACCGGGGACCAGCCGCTGTGGCTGGGCTCGATCAAGTCCAACTTCGGCCACACGCAGGCGGCCGCCGGTGTCGCGGGCATCATCAAGATGGTGCTGGCGATGCGGCACGGCGTCCTGCCGAAGTCGCTGCACATCGATGAGCCGTCGCCGCATGTGGACTGGGAGTCGGGCGCGGTCTCGCTGCTGACCGAGGCGCGGGAGTGGCCGGAGACCGGGCGTCCGCGCCGGGCCGGTATCTCCTCCTTCGGCATGAGCGGCACCAACGCGCACGCCATCATCGAGCAGATGCCGGAGCCCGAACCGGCGGAGGTACCCGCGCTTCCGGCCGGCGAGCCGTCCGCGCTGCCGTGGGCGATGTCCGCCAAGACCCCCGAGGCGCTGCGCGCCCAGGGGGCCCGGCTCCGGGCCCATGTGGCCGACCACCCCGAGCTGTCCCTCGCCGACATCGGCCACTCGCTGGCCACCTCCCGCGTGTCCTTCGAGCACCGGGCGACGCTCGTCGCCGCGGGCCGGGACGGCTTCCTGGCCGGTCTGGACGCCCTCGCCGAGGGCCGCACCGCGACCGGGCTGGTCGAGGGCGCGGTGGCCGAGGGCGGCAAGCTGGCCGTCCTGTTCACCGGACAGGGCAGCCAGCGGCTCGGCATGGGCCGTGAGCTCTACGACGCCTATCCGGCGTTCGCCGAGGCGCTGGACGCGGTCTGCGACGCGCTGGACGCACATCTGGAGCGGCCGCTTCGTGACGTGCTGTTCGGGGACGACGCCGAGGAGCTGGACCAGACCGGCTTCACCCAGCCCGCGCTGTTCGCGGTCGAGGTGGCGCTGTTCCGCCTGGTCGAGACCTGGGGCGTGAAGCCGGACTACCTGTCCGGCCACTCCATCGGCGAGCTGGCCGCCGCGCATGTGGCCGGTGTGCTCTCGCTGGCGGACGCGGCGAAGCTGGTGGCCGCTCGTGGACGGTTGATGCAGCGGCTTCCGGCCGGTGGCGCGATGATCGCCGTCCAGGCGTCCGAGGACGAGGTGACCCCGCAGCTCGGCAAGCGCGTGAGCATCGCGGCCGTCAACGGCCCGACCTCGGTCGTGGTCGCGGGTGACGAGGACGCGGCGCTGGAGATCGCGGCGTCGTTCGAGGCGGAGGGCCGCAAGACCAAGCGCCTCACCGTCAGCCACGCCTTCCACTCGCCCCACATGGACGGCATGCTGGACGCCTTCCGCGAGGTGGCGCAGGGGCTGGCGTACCAGGCTCCGAAGATCCCGATCGTGTCGAATCTGACCGGTGGCGTGGTGGCCGCCGAGGAGATCACGACGGGCGACTTCTGGGTGCGCCACGTCCGCGAAGCGGTCCGCTTCCTGGACGGCGTCCGCACCCTGGAAACCCAGGGCGTCACCACCTACCTGGAACTCGGCCCCGAGGGGGTGCTGACCGCGATGGCGCAGGACTGCGTCACCGAGGACGGCGGCTCCTTCGCCACCGCCCTGCGCGGCGGCCGGCCGGAGGCCGAGACGCTGCTCACGGCGGTCGGCACCGCCCAGGTCCGGGGCGCCGCCGTGGACTTCACCGCGCTGTACGCGCCGTACCGCCCGCACCAGGTCGACCTGCCGACGTACGCCTTCCAGCGCCGCTCGTTCTGGCTGAACGCCGGACCGGTCGGCGGCGACGCCACCGCGATCGGCCTGCACGCGGCCGGTCACCCCCTGCTGGGCGCCGCAGTGGAACTGCCCGACTCGGACGGCATCGCCTTCACCGGACGGCTCTCCCTGCAGACCCAGCCCTGGCTGGCCGACCACGCCGTGATGGGCACGGTGCTGCTGCCCGGCACCGCGTTCGTGGAGCTGGCGCTGCGCGCCGGGGACCACGCGGGCTGCGACCGCCTGGACGAACTGACCCTGGAAGCCCCGCTGATCGTGCCCGACCAGGGCGCCGTCCAGCTCCGGCTCGCGCTCGCCGCGCCCGACGACACCGGCCGCCGCGCCCTGACCCTGCACTCCCGCACCGAGGGCGCCCCGGCCGACGAGCCGTGGCTGCGCCACGCCACGGGCGCGCTGGTGGCGTCGGATGCCATGGCCCCGTCGTTCGACCTGTCCGCCTGGCCCCCTGCCGACGCCGAGAAGATCGAGGTGGCGGGCCTCTACGAGGGCCTGGCCGGATCGGGCTTCGACTACGGCCCTGTCTTCCAGGGCCTGACCGCCGCCTGGCGCCGCGACGACGAGGTGTTCGCCGAGGTACGGCTGCCGGAGGACCGCACGTCCGACGCCGCCGCGTTCGGCCTGCACCCGGCACTGCTGGACGCCGCGCTGCACGCGCTGGGCCTCCAGACGACCGAGGAGGGCACCGGCCAGGGCCGCCTGCCCTTCTCCTGGACCGGCGTCTCCCTGCACGCGGTCGGCGCCGCGGCGCTACGCGTACGCCTTGCCGGTACGGCCACGGGCACGGTGTCGCTGGAACTGGCCGACGTGACGGGCACCCCGGTGGCATCGGTCGAGGGCCTGGCCCTGCGCACGGTCTCCCCGGACCAGTTGGGCGCGGCCCGCCCGGGCGGCGCGTCCGACTCCCTGTTCCGCCTGGACTGGGCGCCGGTGACGGCGTCGCCGTCCGCCGAGGTAACCCCCGACCGCTGGGCAGCCGTGGGCCCCGACACCTTGGGCCTCACGGCCTACGAGGACCTGACGGCGCTGGCAGAGGCACTCGATGGCGGCGCAGAGCTGCCGGAGTACGTAGTGGTACCGCTGCCCGCAACGGACACGGCATCTCACGCGTCCGCGGCAACTCGAGCCCGTCCGGCGCTTGAGGACCAGGGTCCAGGGGCGGAGCCCATGGTTGCGGGAAGGGGCGGGATGGGGGAAACCCCCACCCAAGCCGCACACCGCATCACCACCCAAACCCTCACCCTCCTCCAGACCTACCTGGACAACGACCGCTTCGCCGACACCCGCCTGGTCATCCTCACCACGGGCGCCGTAACCACCGCTACAGACGAGTCCGCCCCCGACCCGGCCCAAGCCGCCGCCTGGGGCCTCGTCCGCTCCGCACAAGCGGAAAACCCGGACCGCATCGTCCTGGTGGACACCGATGGCCAAGGCGAGGCGACCCAGAAGACCGTGGCCGCCGCCCTGGCCACAGGCGAACCGCAAACCGCCATCCGCGACGGCGTCGTCCGGGCACCGAGGCTGGCACGGGCCGCCGTGGCAGCGGAGAACCAGGCACCCGCCTGGAACCCCGACGGCACGGTCCTGATCACGGGCGCCACCGGCACCCTGGGCACCCTGTTCGCCAAGCACCTGGCGACCAACCACGCCGTACGCCACCTCCTCCTGCTCAGCCGCCGAGGCGACCAGGCACCGGGCGCATCCGAACTCACCGCGGAACTCACCGCGCTGGGCGCGGAAGCACACTGGGCGGCCTGCGACGCGGCCGACCGCACCGCCCTCGCAGAGGTCATCGGGTCCATCCCCACCGCCCACCCCCTCACCGCCGTCATCCACACGGCAGGTGTCCTGGACGATGGCGTGATCGCCTCGCTGACGCCCGAGCGCATGGCCACCGTGGCCCGCCCGAAGGCCGACGCGGCGTGGAACCTCCATGAGCTGACCCGCGACCACCACCCGGACCTGGCCGCGTTCGTCCTGTTCTCCTCGGCCTCCGGAGTCTTCGGCGGCCCCGGCCAGGGCAACTACGCGGCGGCCAACGCCTTCCTGGACGCCCTCGCCCAGCACCGCACCGCACAGGGCCTGCCCGCCACCTCCCTCGCCTGGGGCCTGTGGTCCGTGGCCGGCGGCGGCATGGGCGGTGAGCTGGACGAGGCAGAGATCGCCCGCATCCGCCGCGGAGGCGTCGGTGTGCTCACGGCCGAGAGTGGCCTGGAGCTGTTCGACGCCGCGCGGGGTTCGGACGAGGCCCTCCTCGTACCGCTGCCGCTGGAGATGGCCGCCCTCAGGGCACAGGCCGGAAGCGGCATGCTGCCCGCGCTCTTCCGCGGTCTCGTCCGGGCGCCCGCCCGCCGCGCCGCCGAGTCCGCGGCGGCCGCCGCGGCCGGTGCCGAGGCGCTGCGGGAGCGGCTCGGCGGGCTCTCCGAACCCGAGCGGGAAGAGGTGCTGCTGGAGCTGGTGTGCACCCAGGTGGCGGCCGTGCTCGGCTACCCCGGTCCGGAGACGGTCGACCCGGCCCGCTCGTTCAGCGAGGTCGGCTTCGACTCCCTGACCGCCGTGGAGCTGCGCAACCGCCTGAACGCGACCACCGGAGTCCGGCTCCCGGCGACGCTGGTCTTCGACTACCCCACACCGAACGCACTGGTCGAGTACCTGCGCGGCGAGATCCTGCCGGACGACGCGACGGCGGTCACCTCGCTGCTCGCGGAGCTCGACGGGCTGGAGAAGTCCCTGTCCGGGGCCACCCCGGACGACGAGGGCCGGAGCAGGATCACCGCGCGACTGCAGGCGCTGCTCGCGCAATGGAATGACGACCGAGGACCGGAAGACGGCGCCGGAGTCGCCGAGGAGCTGGAGTCCGCCACGGACGACGACCTCTTCGACTTCATCGGCAAGGAATTCGGGATCTCCTGAAATGACCGTGGCCGGCGTGAAGTGACAAGGTCTTCCGGATTCCTCGAGAGGGAAACGCACGTATGAATGAGGAAAAGCTCCGCTACTTTCTCAAGCGGGTGACCGCCGACCTGCATGAGACCCGGCGCCGCCTGCAGGAGGTGGAGTCGGAGGACCAGGAGCCCATCGCGATCGTCGGCATGAGCTGCCGCTACCCGGGCGGAGTCGAGTCGCCCGAGGACCTGTGGCGGCTGGTGTCCGAGGGCGGGGACGGCATTTCCGAGTTCCCCACCGACCGCGGCTGGGACATCGGGCGGCTCTTCGACGACAATCCGGACGGCGCGGGTACGAGCTATGTCCGGGAGGGCGGTTTCCTCCACGACGCCAACTACTTCGACCCGGCGTTCTTCGGTATCAATCCGCGCGAGGCCCTCGCGATGGACCCCCAGCAGCGGCTGCTGCTGGAGACCACGTGGGAGGTGTTCGAGCGGGCGGGCATCGACGCCACCTCCGTACGCGGCACCCGTACCGGTGTCTTCGCGGGCGTCATGTACCACGACTACGCCTCGCGGCTGCGCGCCGTGCCGCCCGGTGTCGAGGGCTATCTCGGCACCGGCGGCTCCAGCAGCATCGCCTCCGGCCGGGTGGCGTACACCTTCGGCCTGGAGGGCCCCGCCCTCACCGTCGACACCGCGTGCTCCTCGTCGCTGGTGACCCTGCACCTGGCCATGCAGGCGCTGCGCAACGGCGAATGCTCGCTGGCGCTGGCGGGCGGTGTCACCGTGATGTCGACGCCCGGCACCTTCACCGAGTTCAGCCGCCAGCGCGGGCTGTCCTTCGACGGCCGCTGCAAGTCCTTCGCGGCGTCGGCGGACGGCACCGGCTGGTCCGAGGGCGCGGGCATGCTGCTGGTGGAGCGGCTGTCGGACGCCCGCAGATACGGCCACCGGGTGCTGGCCGTCGTCCGTGGCTCGGCCATCAACCAGGACGGCGCGAGCAACGGCCTGACCGCGCCCAACGGCCCGTCCCAGCAGCGTGTCATCCGCCAGGCGCTCGCCAGCGCCCGGCTGACCGCCGACCAGATCGACGTGGTCGAGGCACACGGCACCGGTACGACACTCGGCGACCCGATCGAGGCGCAGGCGCTGCTGGCCACCTACGGCAAGGAGAAGAGCCCGGAGCGGCCGCTGCTGCTGGGCTCCATCAAGTCCAATGTCGGCCACACCCAGGCCGCCGCCGGTGTCGCCGGGATCATCAAGATGGTCAAGGCCATCGAGCACGGCTATGTGCCGAAGTCCCTGCACATCGACGAGCCGTCGCCGCATATCGACTGGTCGGCCGGGGCCGTCTCGCTGCTGACCGAGGGCCGGCCGTGGCCGGAGACCGACCGTCCGCGCCGCGCCGCCGTGTCCTCGTTCGGCATCAGCGGCACCAACGCCCACCTGATCATCGAGCAGGCGCCGGTGGCGGAGGAGGCGACCGACGGCGAGGAGGCCGAAGGGGCCCCCGCCGAGGCCCCGGTTGAGGAGCTGGCGGAGCCCCGCACCCTCCCGCTGCTGCCATGGCTGGTCTCCGCCAAGGGCGAGGACGCCCTGCGCGCCCAGGCCGCCCGGCTCCACAGCTATGTGGCCGAGCGTCCCGAGCTGGACCCGGTGTCCCTCGGCCACTCCCTGGCCACCACCCGCGCCGCCCTGGAGAACCGGGCCGCCGTCATCGCCGGTGACCGCGCGACCTTCCTCGACCGCCTCGCCGCGCTCGCCTCCGGTGAGCCCGCCGCCGGGGTGGTCCAGGGCGTGGAGACCCGGGGCAAGCTGGCGTTCCTCTTCACCGGCCAGGGCAGCCAGCGCCTCGGCATGGGGCGCGAGCTGTACGCGACCTACCCGGCGTTCGCCGAGGCGTTTGACGTGGTGTGCGCCGCGCTCGACCCGCGGCTGGAGCGTCCGCTGAAGGACGTGCTGTTCGGGGACGACGCCGCCGCGCTGGACCGGACCGGCTTCACCCAGCCCGCGCTGTTCGCCATCGAGGTGGCGCTGTTCCGCCTCGTCGAGTCGTGGGGCCTGAAGCCGGACGTGGTCTCCGGACACTCCATCGGCGAGATCGCCGCCGCGCATGTGGCGGGGGTGCTCTCGCTCGACGCCGCCGCACTGCTGGTGGCGGCCCGGGGCCGGTTGATGCAGCGGCTGCCGGGCGGCGGCGCGATGATCGCCGTCCAGGCGTCCGAGGACGAGGTGGCGCCGCTGCTGACCGAGCGCGTCTCGATCGCCGCGCTCAACGGCCCGATGTCGGTCGTCATCGCCGGTGACGAGGACGCGACCGTGGAGATCGCGGAGGGCTTCGAGGCCCAGGGCCGCAAGACCAAGCGGCTCACCGTCAGCCACGCCTTCCACTCGCCGCTGATGGACCCGATGCTGGAGGCGTTCCGCAAGGTCGCCGAGAGCCTGACGTACGAGGCCCCGAAGATCCCGGTGGTCTCCAACCTGACCGGCGGCATCGCGCCCGCCGCGGAGATCGCCACCGCCGACTTCTGGGTCCGCCACGTCCGCGAGGCCGTGCGCTTCCTCGACGGCATGCGCGCGATGGAGGCGCAGGGCGTCACCACCTACCTCGAACTCGGCCCGGACGGTGTGCTGTCCGCGCTCGGCCAGGAGTGCCTGGCGGGCGAGTCCGAGCACGTGGCGTTCGCCGCCGCGCTGCGCAAGGACCGTTCCGAGGCCGAGACCCTGACCACCGCCCTGGCCACCCTGCACACCCGGGGTACGGCCCCCGACTGGGAGGCGTACTACGCGGGTACCGGCGCCGAGCGCGTCGAACTGCCCACCTACGCCTTCCAGCGCGAGCACTACTGGCTGGACGCGGGTACCGCCTACGGCGACGTCTCCTCGTTCGGCCTCGGCACCGCCGACCATCCGCTGCTCGGCACGGCCGTGTCCCTGGCCGACGCGGAGGGCTTCCTGCTCACCGGGCGGCTCGCGCTGGACACCCACCCGTGGCTGGCCGACCACGCCGTCATGGGCGCGGTGCTGCTGCCCGGCACCGCGTTCGTGGAACTGGCGGTGCGCGCCGGTGAGCAGGCCGGTTGCGACCTGGTCGAGGAACTCACCCTGGAGGCCCCGTTGATCCTGCCCGAACGGGGCGGGGTCCGACTCCAGATCGCCGTGGGCGCCCAGGACGACACCGGCCGCCGCACCCTCGCCCTCCACTCCCGTCCCGACGAGGCCGGAGACGACGAACCGTGGCTGCGCCACGCCACCGGTGTGCTCGCGGAGAGCACGCCCGCGGCCCCGTCGTTCGACCTGAGCGCCTGGCCGCCCGCGGGCACCGAGCGCATCGAGACCGACGGCCTCTACGACGGCCTGGCCGAGGCGGGCTTCGGCTACGGCCCGGTCTTCCAGGGGCTGCGGGCCGCCTGGCGGGGCGACGGCGAGGTCTACGCCGAGGTCGCCCTCCCCGAGGACGCCGAACCCGGCGCCGCCTTCTTCGGACTGCACCCGGCCCTGCTGGACGCCGTCCTGCACACCATCGGCCTCAGCGACCTGACCGAGAACCCGGGCCAGGGCGGACTGCCCTTCTCCTGGACCGGTGTGCGCGTCCACTCGGTGGGCGCGGACAGCGTACGGGTCCGCCTGTCGTCGGCCGGAAACGGCACGGTGTCCCTGCAACTCGCCGACGTCACCGGCGCCCCGGTGGCAGAGGTGGAACGCCTCGCCCTGCGCACGGTCTCCCCGGACCAGCTCAGCGCCGACCGCCCCGGCGGCAACGCGGCGGACGCCCTCTTCCGCGTGGACTGGACCCCGATCCCGACACCGTCCGGCCCGGTATCCACGGACGGCTGGGTGGCGGTGGGCCCCAATCCCCTGGGCCTTGAGACCTACCCGGACCTGACCACTCTGACGGCGGCCGAAAAGGCCCCGGACTACATCGTGGTGTCGCTGGAATCTCAGGCTGGTCCGGGCGCAGCATCTGAGGCCCGCCAGGCGATTGAGGGCCAGGGCCACGGTGCGGCACCCCAAGCCCGTCCGGCGATTGAGGACACGCCCGAAGGGCGTGCCGGGGCACCGGCCGCGGCATTTGAAGCCCGTCCGGCGCTTGAGGACCAGGGTCCAGGGGCGGAGCCCATAGTTGCGGGAAGGGGCGGGACAGGGGAAAACCCCACCCAAGCCGCACACGAAGCCACCGCCCGCACCCTCACCCTCCTCCAGACCTACCTCACCGAAGACCACTTCGCGGACACCCGCCTGGTCATCCTCACCACCGGCGCCGCAAGCACCACCCCCACCGAATCCCTCACCAACCTCCCCCACGCCGCCGCCCACGGCCTCATCCGCTCCGCCCAGTCGGAGAACCCGGGCCGCGTCATCCTCGTGGACCACGACGGCCACCCGGACTCCCTCGTCGCCCTCCCCTCCGCCCTGGAGACGGGCGAACAGGAACTCGCCGTACGCGAGGGCGCGCTCAAGGCCCCCCGCCTGGCACGCGCCACAGCCCCCGCCGACGCCCCGGCCGCCGCGTGGAACCCGAACGGCACGGTCCTGATCACCGGCGCCGGCGGCACCCTGGGCGTCCTCTTCGCCCGCCACGTGGTGACCGAGCGCGGCGCCCGCCACCTGCTGCTGGTGAGCCGCCGCGGCGCGGAAACCCCAGGCGCCGCCGCACTCACGGACGAGCTCACGGCGTTGGGCGCAGAAGCCCACTGGGCCACCTGCGACGTAGCAGACCGAGACGCACTCGCCGACGTGCTGACGGCGATCCCGGACGAGCACCCGCTGACCGCCGTCATCCACACGGCAGGCGTCCTGGACGACGGCGTCATCGCCTCCCTCACCCCCGACCGCATGGCGCACGTACTGCGCCCGAAGGTCGACGCGGCGTGGAACCTCCACGAGCTGACCCGCGACCACCACCCGGACCTGGCCGCGTTCGTCCTGTTCTCCTCCGCCGCCGGTGTCTTCGGCGGTGCGGGCCAGGGCAACTACGCGGCGGCCAATGCCTTCCTGGACGCCCTCGCCCAGCACCGCACCGCGCAGGGCCTGCCCGCCACCTCCCTCGCCTGGGGCCTGTGGGCCGAGTCCGGCGGCATGGCCGGTGAGCTGGACGAGGCGGAGCTGGACCGGCTGCGGCGCGGTGGCGTCGCCGCCATCACCGCCGACCAGGGCCGGGAGCTGTTCGACCTCGCGGACACCGCCGACGAGGCCCTCCTCGTGCCGATGCCGCTCGACCTGGCCGCCCTCCGGGCGCAGGCGAGCGCCGGAATGCTGCCGCCGCTCTTCCGCGGTCTGGTCAGGGTCCCGCCCCGCCGCGCGGCCCAGGCGGCCGCCGCGGCGCGGTCCGGCGCGCTCGCCCAGCAGCTCGCCGGGGTGTCCGACGCCGAGGCCGAGGCGATCGTCCTCGGCGTGGTCCGTACGCAGGTGGCGGCCGTGCTCGGCTACGCCGGGCCCGACGCGGTCGAGCCGCAGCGCGCGTTCAGCGAGGTCGGCTTCGACTCGCTCACCGCCGTCGAACTGCGCAACCGCCTCACCGCGGTCAGCGGCGTCCGGCTCCCCGCCACGCTGATCTTCGACTACCCGACCCCCGCCGCCCTCGCCGCGTATCTGCGGGCCGAGGCCCAGGGGAGCCAGGAGGACGCCGCCGCACCCGTCGCCACCGCCACCGCAGGCGCCGACGAGCCGATCGCCATCGTGGCGATGAGCTGCCGTTTCCCCGGCGGGGTGACCTCGCCCGAGGACCTGTGGAAGCTGGTCGTCGAGGGCGCGGACGCCATCACCGACATGCCGACCGACCGCGGCTGGGACATCGAGTCGCTCTACGACGACGACCCCGACCAGCAGGGCACCAGCTACGCCCGCAACGGCGGATTCCTGCACGACGCCCACCACTTCGACCCCGTCTTCTTCGGGATCTCGCCGCGTGAGGCGCTCGCCATGGACCCGCAGCAGCGGCTGCTGCTGGAGACCACGTGGGAGGCGTTCGAGCGGGCCGGGATCGACCCGGCGGCCGTGCGCGGCAGCCGGACCGGTGTCTACACCGGCGTCATGTACAACGACTACGGCACCCTGCTGCACCGCGCCCCCGACGGCCTCGAGGGCTACATGGGCACGGCCAGTTCCGGCAGTGTCGCCTCGGGTCGGGTGTCGTACACCTTCGGTCTGGAGGGCCCGGCGGTCACCGTCGACACGGCGTGCTCGTCGTCGCTGGTCACCCTGCATATGGCGGTGCAGGCGCTGCGCAGCGGCGAATGCTCGCTCGCGCTCGCGGGCGGCGTGACCGTGATGGCCACCCCCGGTACCTTCGTGGCCTTCAGCAAGCAGCGCGGCCTCGCGACCGACGGCCGTTGCAAGCCCTTCGCCGCCGCCGCGGACGGCACGGCCTGGGGCGAGGGCGTGGGCATGCTGCTGGTCGAGCGGCTGTCGGACGCGCGGAAGAACGGCCACCCGGTGCTCGCCATCGTCCGGGGCTCCGCCATCAACCAGGACGGCGCCTCCAACGGTCTGACCGCGCCCAACGGCCCGTCCCAGCAGCGCGTCATCCGGCAGGCCCTCGCCAACGCCCGGCTGTCCGCCGCCGAGGTGGACGTCGTCGAAGCACACGGCACCGGTACGACGCTGGGTGACCCGATCGAGGCGCAGGCGCTGCTGGCCACCTACGGCCAGGAGCGGACCGAGGACGAGCCGCTCTGGCTCGGCTCGGTGAAGTCCAACTTCGGGCACACCCAGGCGGCGGCCGGTGTCGCCGGCATCATCAAGATGGTCAAGGCCATCGAACACGGTGTGCTGCCCAGGACCCTGCATGTGGACGAGCCGTCCCCGCACGTGGACTGGTCGGCGGGCGCGGTGTCGCTGCTCACCGAGCAGTTGGAGTGGCCCGAGACCGGCCGTCCGCGCCGGGCCGCCGTGTCCTCTTTCGGCATCAGCGGCACCAACGCGCACACCATCATCGAGCAGGCCCCGGCGGAGCGGCCCACGGCCGTCGACGCCGCGCCCGAGCCCGGTGTGCTGCCCTGGATCCTGTCCGGCAGGAGCGAGGCGGCGCTGGGTGCCCAGGCCGAGCGGCTGCTGGCACACCTCGACACGGACCCGGACCTGCGCCCGGCCGACGTCGGCTACTCGCTGGCCACCACCCGCGCCGTCCACGACCAGCGCGCGGTGCTGGTCGGCACGGACCGCGACGACTTCACCCGCGCCCTGACGGCGCTCGCCCGGGGCGAGGCGGTGGCCCAGCTGGTCCAGGGCACCGGAACGGCCGGCAAGACGGCGTTCGTGTTCCCGGGGCAGGGGTCGCAGTGGGCCGGTATGGCGGTGGGGCTGATGGATGCCTCGCCCGTCTTCGCGGCCCGGATCCACGAATGCGCCGCCGCGCTCGCGGAGTTCACCGACTGGTCGCTGGTGGACGTGCTGTGCGGCGCCGAAGGCGCGCCGTCGCTAGAGCGCGTGGATGTGGTCCAGCCGGTGCTGTTCGCGGTGATGGTGTCCCTCGCCGAACTGTGGCGTTCGCTGGGCGTCCGGCCGTCCGCCGTGGTCGGCCACTCCCAGGGTGAGATTGCCGCCGCGTGTGTGGCGGGGATTCTTTCCCTGAAGGACGCTGCCCGTGTGGTGGCGCTGCGCAGTCAGGCGATTGGGCGGGTGCTGGCGGGCAAGGGCGGCATGGTGTCGGTGGCGCTGCCGGTGGCGGAGGTCCGGGAGCGGATCGGGGCTTGGGGCGAGGAGCGGATCTCTGTCGCTGCCGTCAATGGCCCTTCGTCGGCGGTGGTTTCGGGTGAGCCGACCGCGCTGGACGAGCTGCTGGCGTCCTGCGAGGCGGATGAGGTGCGGGCGCGTCGGGTGCCGGTGGATTACGCGTCGCATTCGGCGCAGGTCGACTTGCTCCGTGAGGAGCTGTTGGAGCTGCTGGCGGCTGTAGAGCCGAAGGCGGCCGAGGTGCCGTTCCTGTCCACCGTGACGGGGGAGTGGGTCGAGGGTCCGGAGCTGGACGCCGAGTACTGGTTCACCAACCTGCGGCGCACCGTTGAGCTGGAGGGTGCGGTCCGGCGTCTGCTGGACGAGGGTTTCGGTGTGTTCATCGAGTCCAGCGCGCACCCTGTGCTGATGATGGGTGTGCAGGAGACCGCAGAGGACGCGGGCCGTGAGGCTGCCGCGATCGGGTCGTTGCGTCGTGACGAGGGTGGCCTGGACCGCTTCTGGGCCTCGCTGGGCGAGGCGTGGACGCGTGGCGTGACCGTCGACTGGGAGGCGGTGTTCGACGGTACGGGCGCCGAGCGCGTCGAGTTGCCCACGTACGCCTTCCAGCACGAGCGCTACTGGATCGAGGTCCCCCTCGCGGTGGGCGATGTCGCCTCCGCCGGGCTGGGCGCCGCCGGGCATCCGCTGCTGGGTGCCGCCGTCGAACTGCCCGACTCCGACGGCTTCCTGCTCACCGGGCGGCTCTCCCTCCAGACCCACCCCTGGCTCGCCGACCACGCCGTGTCCGGGACCACGCTGCTGCCGGGGACGGCCTTCGTGGAACTGGCGATCCGCGCCGGTGACCAGGTCGGCTGCGATCTGCTGGAGGAGCTGACCCTCGAGGCGCCGCTGATCCTGCCCGGCCGGGGCGGGATCCAGCTCCGGCTGACCGTCGGCGCGCCCGACGCGAGCGGCCGCCGGACGCTGGAGGTCTACTCCCGCCCGGAGCCGGACGCGGACCGGGGCGACGCCTCGGACCAGCCCTGGATCCGTCACGCCAGCGGTGTCCTGGCCTCCGGTGACGCCACGGACGGCGGAGCCGACCTGTCCGTATGGCCGCCCGCCGAGGCCGTCGCCCTCGACGTGGACGACCTCTACGAGCGGTTCGCGGCGGGCGGCTTCGGCTACGGCCCGGCGTTCCAGGGGCTGGGCGCCGCCTGGCGGCGCGGCGAGGAGGTCTTCGCCGAGCTGCGCCTGGAGCAGCGGCAGCACGCCGACGCCGCGCTGTTCGGACTGCATCCGGCGCTGCTGGACGCCGCGCTGCACGGGGTCGCGCTCGGCGACTTCCTGGGCGCCGAGGCCGACGGGATCCGGCTGCCGTTCTCCTGGACCGGGGTCGCCCTCCATGCGGCGGGCGCCACGGCGCTGCGCGTACGGATCGCCCCGGCCGGGCCGGACACGGTGGCCCTGACCGTCGCGGACGAGAACGGCGGCGCGGTCGCGTCGGTGGACTCCCTGGTGCTGCGGCGTATCGCCCCGGAGCAACTGCGCGCGGCCCAGGTGACCTACCACGACTCGCTGTTCCGCCTGGAGTGGGCGCCGGTGCCGGCGCCCTCGGCGGCCCCCGGGACCCTCCGTTGGGCCCTGATCGGCCAGGACACGGCGAACAGCGCCGCCCAGGAAGCCGCGCACGGCACGGACGCCTTCGGGCTCGTCGCCGCGCTGGAGTCCGCCGGTGCCGACTGTGCCGTCTTCCCCGACCTGGCCGAACTCGCGGCCGTGGTGGCCTCGGGCAGCCCCCGCCCGGACGTCGTCCTCCTCCCGCACACCGGCCCCGCCGGGGGCGGCGATGTGGCGGAGGGCGCCCGACTGGCCACCCACGCCGCGCTGGACAGCGCGCAGTCGTGGCTCGCGGAGGAGGGCCTGGCCGGGGCGAAGCTGGCGTTCGTCACCCGGAGCGCGGTCGCCACGTCCCCGGACGCCGAGGTGCACGACCTGCCGCGGTCGGCCGTATGGGGCCTGATCCGCACCGCCCAGACCGAGAACCCGGACCGTTTCCTGCTGCTCGACCTGGACGGTGACGAGACGTCGGCCGAGCTGCTCACGGCGGCCGTGACCGGCGGGGAGCCGCAGCTCGCCGTCCGCGCGGGCGCCCTCCACGCGCCGCGACTGGCCCGGGTCGCCACCCAGGAGCGGAACGAGGGTCAGGTACGGGAAGCACTGCCGGAGTTCGACCCGGACGGCACGGTCCTGATCACCGGCGCCACCGGTGTCCTCGGTGGACAGCTCGCCCGCCACCTGGTGGCCGAGCGCGGTGTGCGGCATCTGCTGCTCAACAGCCGCCGCGGACAGCGCGCCCGGGGGATGCCCGAGCTGGTCGACGAACTGACCGCGCTGGGCGCCCGGGTGAGCGTCGCGGCCTGCGATGTGGCCTACCGCGAGGCGCTGTCGATGCTGCTGGCCGAGGTGGATGCGGACCATCCGCTCACCGCCGTCGTGCACACCGCGGGTGTGCTGGACGACGGGCTGCTGCCCACGCTCACCCCGGACCGGATCGACACGGTCTTCCGGCCGAAGGTGGCCGCGGCGCACAACCTGCACGAGCTGACCCGCGATCTGAACCTCTCCGCGTTCGTGCTGTTCTCGTCCGCCGCCGGTACCTTCGGCGCGCCGGGCCAGGCCAACTACGCGGCGGCCAACACCTTCCTGGACGCCCTGGCCGCCCAGCGCCGGTCCGCCGGACTGCCCGCGCTCTCGCTGGCCTGGGGGCTGTGGGAGCAGCGCAGTGCGATGACCGGTGGCATGGCGGACGCGGATGTGGCCCGTATGGAGCGCTCCGGGATGGCGCCGCTGTCCTCGCGGGACGGTCTGGAGCTGTTCGACACGGCGTGCACGGTCGGCGGTGAGGCGGTGCTCGTACCGCTGCACCTGGACATCGCGCCGCTGCGCGAGCAGGCCGCCGAGGGCGCGCTGCCCGCCGTGTTCCGCGGGCTGGTCCGGGCCCCGGCCCGGCGCCGTACGGTCTCCGCCGGGGCGGCCGACACCGGCGGCCCCTCGCTGGCGCGGCGGCTGGCCGGGCTGGCCGAGGCGGAGCGCGAGCAGGCCGTGCTGGACCTGGTCCGCGGCCAGGCCGCCGCGGTCCTCGGCTTCGCGGACGCGGAGGCGGTGGGGGCCACCCGGGGCTTCCTGGAGCAGGGCTTCGACTCGCTGACCGCCGTCGAGCTGCGCAACCGGCTGAACGCCGCGAGTGGGCTGCGGCTGGCCCCGACGCTGCTGTTCGACCACCCGACGCCCGAGCTGGTCGCCCGGCAACTGCTCGCGCAGCTCGCCGGTTCGGTGGCCGCCGAGGGCGGCGCGGTCTCGGACGCGGCGCGCGCGGAGGCGGCGGGCGCGGAGCCGTCGGCCGTGTTCGGCGCGATGATGCGGGAGGCCGGACAGCTCGGCAAGCGGGAGGAGTTCACCCGGCTGCTGATGGACGTCTCGCGGTTCCGGCCCTCGTTCGCGAGCGCCGCCGAGCTGGACAAGGCGCCCGCGCTGGTGCGGCTGTCGCGCGGGGAGACCGGGCCCGCGCTGGTGTGCTTCTCCTCGATCCTGTCGATCGGCGGCCCGCACCAGTACGCGCGGTTCGCCGCCGGATTCCGCGGCCACCGGGACGTCTGGGCACTGGGCAACCCCGGCTTCGTCGCCGGGGAGCGGCTTCCGGCCAACCCGGAGGCGGTGATCGAGGCGCAGGCCGAGGCGGTGCTGCGGGAGACCGACGGGGCGCCGTTCGTGCTGCTGGGCCACTCCTCGGGCGGACTGCTCGCCCATGAGGTGGCCGCGCGGCTGGAGAGCACCGGGGTCTTCCCGGACGCGGTCGTCCTGCTCGACATCTACTCGCACGACCGGGACGCGGCCGTGGCCCTCCAGCCCGGGCTGAGCGCCGGGATGGACGAGCGCAGCGCCGGCCAGGTGCCGGTGGACGACACCCGGCTGCTGGCCATGGGCGCCTACTTCCGGCTGTTCGGCCAGTGGCGGCCCAAGGAGGTCAAGACGCCGACGCTGCTGGTCCGGGCCGGGGAGCGGCTCTTCGACTGGTCCCGCGACGGCGACTGGCGGTCGTACTGGCAGCTCCCGCACACCGCGCTCGATGTGCCGGGGAACCACTTCACCATGATGGAGGAGCACGCCGGGACGACGGCGCGGGCCGTGGCCGACTGGCTGTCCTGACGGACGGACGGCCTGTTGCCACCCCTGTGGGGTGGCAACAGGCCGTCGTCGTGTTCAGAGGAGCCTGATTCGGCCGGGGTTGTTGTGGTCGCGATGGCGGGGGCACTGGCACGGTGGCCACGCTTGTCCCAATGAGTAGGTGTCGCTCTGCTTCCCGTCGAGGACGGTCACCATCGCGCGTCGGGTGGTGACGATCCCGTTGCGCGCCATGGTGTAGACGCGCATCGTCATCTTCGGCCGTTCGTCCCGGTCAGGCCGGTTGTCGGCCATCAGCGGTCCTCCTCTCCCGCTACGCGGGCGAGGAGTTGGAGCAGGCCGCGCAGGCTCCGCTTCACCGCGCCGAGGTGGTAGGCCAGTTCTTCGGGCGTGGCGTCGGCCAGGTCGAGGGTTTCGGCTCCGGTGAGCGCCTGTCCGGCGACGATCACCACGGCCTGTTCGAGGCCGTCGCGGGTGGGCTTCCCGGCCGCGACGCACGCGGGGCACAGGCCCGAGCGTGGCTCGGTGGGGTTGTGGGGCCCGAAGTCGCCGGGGGTGGCGCACAGAGCGCACCCGGGGGAGAGGACGGGGGCGGCCCGCCCGTCGGCGGTCACCGGATCACCACCATCCCGTGCGGCGCGCACAGCAACTCCACGGGCTCAAGCTCCGGCAGGCCCGGTGGGTTCGTGGTCTCGTCGGCCACCGACCACTCCTCTCTGTAGTGACTCCACTACCAAGCGAGTGCAGCGTGGCCTACTGAGGAGACCTGTTCAACGTGTCAGCACAGGATGGAAGGCTCGGGAACGACCTGTGAACAAGAACGAGTTGAATCCGGACGCCTCGCCCGAGGCGGCCTACGGGGCGCGGTTACGGAGGCTGCGGGAGGCTCGCGGCTGGACTCAAGAGGACCTTGCCGCTCGTGCCGAATATTCCAGTGTGCATGTTTCGGCCGTCGAAAATGGTCGGAAACCTCCGACCCTCCGCTTCTCGCGTAGCGCGGACCGCGCCTTCGGCATCGAGGGTGAGGACACCTTTGAGCGCCAGTTCCGCGAGATCCGCCACGGCAGCCTGCTGGAGGGGTTCCCGGAGTTCGTCGGCTATGAGGGGCGCGCGACGGAGATACGGTTGTACGAAGTGGGCGTCATCCCCGGGCTTCTCCAGACACCGGAGTACGCGGCGGTGCTGGCGGACAGCGCCCTCAAGCGGGGAGCGATCACGGTCGAGCAGGCGCACGAGCGGGTGACGCTCGTCGAGGAACGGCAGACCGCGCTCGTCCGGACGCGCCCACCGCTGATCTTCGTGGTGCTGGACGAAAGCTGTCTCCGCCGTCCCATCGGCGAACCGGCCGTCATGGATGCCCAGTTGGCACGGCTTGCCGAGTTCGCCGAGCTGCCGAACACCGTGCTCCAGGTCGCCCCGTTCACCATGGGGGCCCGCCGCCCGTTCAATCTGCCGGTCACCATCCTCACGATGGCGGACCGCTCGCTGATGTCGTACGCCGAATCCGCGCAGCGGGGCCATCTCGAACGGGACGGCAAGTTCGTTCTGCCCGTGTTGACGGCCTACCATCAACTACAGGCCGAAGCCTGCTCGCAGGCGGAATCTGTGGCCATGGTCAACCAGTTGCGAAAGGGCACCCTGTGACGACCGAGTCCCCGCGTTGGTTCAAGTCCTCGTACAGCGACAACGGCGGCCAGTGCATAGAGATCGCCGCCAACCTCGCCGCCTCGCGCGGCGTGGTCCCCGTCCGTGACAGCAAGGACCCGCACGGCCCGGCGCTCATGTTCGAGCCGACCGCCTGGTCGTCGTTCGTCTCCGCCGTCCGGCGCGGGGAGTTCCCCGCCACCTGACCCCTCCTGCAACCAGCCACCGAAGCGATCGGCCCCCGGACCGGGGCCGTCGTCATGGTGTGCCCAGCTGGTCGACGCAGGGGCTACACGGTCTGTCAACCTGTTCCAACCCGGGTGGCGGTCCCCCTATTGTGTTTACCGTCGGTGAGCAACCGATGTGCCTACGGGGGTGCGAGATGGATCCGATATCGGTGAAAACGCTGCTGGTGGCGCTGGCCGGCGGCGCCGGTGGCGAGCTCGGGCGACAGACGTGGACGGGGCTGAGCCCGTCGCCACAGGGCTGAGCGGCATGGCCGAGGCAGGTGCCATCGGGTGGGACGGCGCGAGCGGGGCGGCGTCGAACACGATCAATGGTGGTGTGTTCTTCCACGCCGTGATCCAGGGCCGGGACATCACCGTTCAGTTGCCGCCACAGGTCACCCCGGCGCTGTCCGCGCTCCCTCCGGCGTCAGGCACTTTCACCGGTCGTGAGGAGCAGGTGGAGCGGTTGCTCGAGGGCCTCGCTCCCGGCAGGGAGCAGCGGAAAGCACCGCTGCTGGCGGCGGTGGCGGGGATGGCCGGAGTCGGCAAGACCGAACTGGTCGTACAGACGGCCACCCGGGCGTTGAAGGAGCCGGGCTGGTTTCCCGGCGGCGTGCTGTTCGTCGACATGTTCGGCTACGACAGCGAACGCCGCCTGCCTCCAGAGCACGCCCTGGACGGTCTGTTACGGGCTCTGGGAATGCCCGGCGAGCACATCCCCGACGGGCTACAGGACCGTACGCGGCTGTATCGCAGTGTGCTGGCCGCCTTCGCGGAACAGGGACGGCGGATACTGGTCGTCATCGACAACGCCTCCGACGAGGAGCAAGCCCGACCTCTGCTGCCCACCGATGGCACCACCGCCGCTCTGCTCACCTCCCGTCACACTCTGGACGTCGACGCTCGTCTGCACGACGTCGACGTCCTCGACGTGGGATCCTCCATCGAGTTGCTCAACCAGGCCCTGCACAACGCCCTTGGCCCCGACGACACCCGTGTGCGGGACGAGCCGGAGCACGCGGACGCCATCGCCCGCCTCTGTGCCGGCCTGCCGCTGGCCCTGCGTATCGCGAGCGCCCTGCTGGCTGATGCTCCCAAGCGGCCTCTGGCCTCCCTGGCTCTGGCGCTTGAGGCGGAGCACCGCCGGCTGGACCGGCTCCGCCGCGAGGAGCGCGCGGTACGCGCTGCCTTCGATCTCTCCCACCAGCACCTCGGCCGTCAACAGGCCCGCCTGTTCCGGTTGCTGTCGCTCAACCCTGGCGACGATCTTTCCACCGGGACCGCCGCCAACCTCGCCGGCGACGACTCGTACGAGGTGGAGGGGCTCCTTCAGGACCTGGCCCGCGCCCACCTGCTCGAACCCGCACACGTCTGGGGCCGCTGGCGGTTTCACGACCTCGTGCGCCTGTATGCCGACGAGAAGGGGCGCCTCCACGCCGACAGCGACGAACGTGATGTGGCCCGCTCCCGTCTCTTCGCCTACTACCAGGCCACCGCGGAGGCCGCCGACTCCCATCTGGACACGCGACGCGGCGCCCCCTCGTCCCGTTTCCCCGACCGCGACGGCGCGCTGGCCTGGCTGGACGCCGAACGCCCCAACCTCGTCGCCACCGTCACCGCGGCTCCGCGATTCGGCCTCCAGAAAACCAGCTTCGACCTTGCGGACGCTCTTACCCGGTACCTGCACGACAGCCATGCCTTTGATGACTGGGTGACGGTCACGACGACGGCCCTGGCCATTTGCCGTGAGTCTGGTGATCGCTGCGGTGAAGCGGTGGCGCTGAACCAGCTCGGTCTTGCTTTTGCCGGGCTGCGGCGGTTCGACGAGGCCATCGACGCCCACGACAATGCCGCAATCGTCTATCGCGACCTCGGGGACCGCGACGGTGAGGCGGGGGCGCTGACGAATCTCGGCAGCGCGCTGACCGAGCTGCGGCGGTTCGACGATGCCGTCACCGCGCATACCCGGGCGGTCACCATTTTCCATGAAGCCGGCGACGGCAAGAGGGAAGGGCATGCGCTCAGCAACCTCGGCATCACCCTAAATAAGCTGCGGCGGTTCGAGGATGCGCTCATCGCCTACACCCAGGCGGCCACCATTTTCCGTAAGACGGGCAACCGCCAGGATGCCGCCCATGCGCTGAACAACGCCGGCGGCGTCCTGACCGAGCTGCGGCAGTTCGAAAGCGCCGGCGAATACCATATGGTGGCCGCCACCATCTTTCGCACCTACGGTGACCGCTACGGTGAAGCACTGGCGTTCAACAACCTCGGCCGGGCTCTGGTCGGGCTGCGGCGGTTCGACCAGGCCATCGACGCTCACGCCAAGGCCGCCGCGATCTACGGTGAGGTCGGCGACCGCCACCGTGAAGGCATCGCGCTGAACAACCATGGCCTGGCCCTGGTCGAGGTGGGACGGTTCGGCGAGGCCATCGATGCGCACACCCGGGCCGCCGCTGTTTTCCGTGAGACCAGTGACCGCCATGGTGAAAGCCAAGCGCTGAACAATCTCGGTCGGCCTCTGGGCGAGATGGGGCGGTTGAGTGAGGCTGTCGAGGCTCACACCCAGGCCGCGGCCATTTACCGCGAACTCGGCGACCACCACCGTGAAGGATTGGCGTTGCACAACCTCGGCGCCACTCTGTCGAAGGCGGGACGATTCAAGGAAGCCGTCGACGTCCAGACGAGGGCGCTCGCCATCTTCCGGGAAACCGGCGACCGTCACCGTGAGGGTCTGGCCTTGCACAACCTCAGCAACGCTCTGCTGGCGAGGCGGCGATTCAAGAAGGCCATCGACGCCCGAACGAAGGCGCTCGCCATCTTCCGGGAAACCGGCAACCACCCCTGAGGCACGGGGGCGAACGGCGCACCTCGGACATCCCCGAATTACGCCAACGCCCCGTCAACTCGGTTGAGTCACGGGGCGTTGGGCGGAGCATCGCCGCGCTGCGTGTTACGCCGTCATCAGCGCTTGCGCGCGGGCCGCGAGCGCTTGCCCGGACCCACCGTCACCACCTCGAAGTTGGACTTGGTGCGGTCCAGTCGGTGGAAGAGGTTGTCCGGCCCGGTGATGTACATCTTCGACACCCCGGCGCCCTTGAGCGTGTCCACCACCTTCGGCCAGTGGATCGGCAGGTCGAAGGTGTCCAGAAGCATCGTGCGCAGCGCGTCGGCCGAGGTCACGATGGTGCCGTCCTGGTCGGTGACCACGGGCAGCTTGGGGTCGAGGATGTCGTACTTCGGCAGGATCTCCTCGGCCGCCCGGCGCCGCAGCTCCGCGAACGCGGGCGCGTGCACCGCCGGGACCATGGTGTACATGGAGTAGCCGCCGGCCTGGCTGATCGCCTTCTTGAAGCCTTCCAGCTCCTTCTCGCGCAGCGAGACCATGAAGAAGCCGTCGTCGAGATAGCCGGAGTAGTCGTACCACTCACCGCGCTCGCCGAGCTCGGTGAGGATCTCCGTCAGCTTCTCCTGCGGAGTGCGGACGAAGGTGTGGGTGACCGCGTCCTGGTGCTCCTCGGCGAAGTACGCGTGCTCACAGCGGGCCAGCTCCGCGGTGAGCCGCACCACCTCGGGGAACGGGAGCGAGCTGACATACGCCGCGGCCGCCTTCTGCCCGAAGCTGGGGCCCACGCACAGGTCCGGGACCAGTCCGTGCTCCTGCTCCGCGCGGTCCGCCGAGGCCATCGAGTTCACCAGGAAGGCGATCTGGGTGGCCTCGGAATAGTCGTCCTCGGAGTCACGGAGCCGGTCGAAGACCGAGTAGCCCAGCGCCTCGTCGGCCTCGGCGAGCCGCTTGCGGGCGAACGGGTCGAGCGTCAGGAACCTGCCCACCTCGGAGAAGCCGGAGGGCCCCATACCGGGGAACACGATGGCTGTCTTCGTCTGCTCGGATGCCGTCATGGTGTGGTGCCTTACTCTCGATCCTGCCGTCGCTCAGTCCTGCGCCCGGCGGTTGAAGCCCCGGATGCCGATGGTCCCGAAGATCAGGATCGCCGCTCCGATGGCGGAGAAGCAGATCCACAGCGGGATCGATTCCGGCACCTTGGGCCCTGGTTCCAGCAGCAGTCCGCGCATCGCCTCGGTGACGTAGGTCAACGGGTTGAAGCTGCACAGGATCTGGAACCAGCGGACGGTCTCCAGGCTCCGCCACGGGAACTGCGTGGCCCCGGTGAACATGATCGGGGTGAGCGTCATGGCGAAGACGATGGAGATGTGGCGCGCGGGCGCCAGGGTGCCCAGGGTGAGGCCGACGCAGCCGCCGACCAATCCGCCGAGGCTCAGGATGCCCAGCGTCACCGGCATCTTCTCCAGCGGCCAGGAGACGTCGTCCAGCAGCGCCAGACCGATCGGGATCATGACCAGGGAGCCGATCAGACCGCGCATCGCGCCGAAGATCGCCTTCTCCACCGCCACCAGGGAGACCGGGATGGGTGCGAGCAATCGGTCCTCGATCTCCTTGGTCCAGGAGAAGTCGATGGCCAGCGGCAGCGCGGTGTTCTGCAGGGCGACCAGGAAGCTGTTGAGGGCCACCACACCGGGCAGCAGCACCTGCTGGAAGCCGGGCTGGGTGAAGCCGATCTCACCGAGCACCTTGCCGAAGACGAACAGCATGAAGAACGGTTCCACGATGACCTGGCCCAGGAAGGGGCCCATCTCGCGGCCGGTGACGAAGATGTCGCGCCACAGGATGAAGAAGAACGTCCGCCACCGGTTGGCGCGGCGCCGGTGGCGCCCGCTGCGGCGCTTGGCGTCCGGCAGTTCGAGTTCGAATTCGGGCTGCGGCTGGGGCTCGGGCTCCACGAGCGGCGAACGGGCGTCGGCCGCCGCGATGATGGCGTTCAGCGCCGCCTTCGCGTCCTGTGCGGCCTGGGTCGCCGACGGGGCCGGTATGGGCTTGATGACCAGCGTCAGGGTGTCGCCGATGTCGCCGCCGCCGTGCGGGGCGCCCATGCCCCTGGGCTCGTGGTGCCGGTGCTCCTGCGGCCGGCTCTGCTGCTGCCGGGGGTCGGGCTGCCGGACATCCGGCGCCTTGCCCTCGTGCTTGACCGGCGCGTTCGGGGTGGCCTTCTGCACCTCGGCGGCCGGACGCGGGGCCGACGGCTTGGACCGGACGAGCACGGTCCGGGTGTCCTCGAAGCCGTCGTCCTCGGGGGACTTGGACTCGGGGGCCCGCGGGTCGGTGGTGCGGTTCCCGTCCGGCCTGGCAGCGGGGGTCCTGGGGTCGGCGGGCCGGTGCCCACCGCCCCCGGCGGCGCCGCCCTGGTGCGACGGGGTGCCCCGGCGCCGGCCGCGGGCTTCTCCTCCGCGCCCTTGCCGCCCGTGGTCCCGTCCGTCGATGACGTGGGTCGAGAGGAGGAGCTCATCGCATCTCCTTCCCCGTCAGGTCGACAAAGACGTCTTCCAGGCTCGCCTTGCTCACATTCAGGTCCTTGATTTCGCAGCCGGTGTCGGTCAGGGCCTTGATGACCGTGGGCAGAAGTACGGAGGACGACGCGTTGCTGTAGACCTTCATCCGGAAGGTGCCGTCGTCGATCGCCCCGGCCCCGCCCATGGCTGCGGCCATCTCGGCCTCGGCGCTGAGCACCTCGACCCGCTCGGCGACCCCGAGGCCCTGCACCATGTGGACCACGCCGTTCATCCCGGTGTGCGGCGGGCGCACCGTGACGGTCAGCGCGGTGTTGCTCATCCGGCTGGTCAGTGCCTCGGGGGTGTCCAGGGCGAGCAGCTTGCCGTGGTCGACGATGCCGATCCGGTCACACAGCTTGGAGGCTTCCTCCATGTCGTGGGTGGTGATCACCACCGTGACGCCACGGGTCTTCAGTTCGGCGACCCGGTCGCGTACGAAGATCTGTGACTGCGGGTCCAGACCGGTGGCCGGCTCGTCCAGGAACAGCACGCGGGGGCGGTGCATCAGTGCCCGCGCGATCATCACGCGCTGTGCCTGACCACCGGAGACCTGGTCCGCCCGGGCCTTGGCGTGGTCGCCGAGGCCGACCCACTCCAGGCTCTCGTCCGCCAGGCGGTTGCGCTCCGAGCGGGGGAGACCGTGGTAGCCGGCGTGGAAGGTCAGGTTCTGACGGATCGTCAGTGACCGGTCCAGGTTGTTGCGCTGCGGCACAATGGCGAAGGACTGCCGGGCCACCGCCGGCCTGCGCACCACATCGACGCCCTGCACGAAGGCACGCCCACCACTGGGTGCGACCCGGGTGGTCAGGATGCCGATGGTGGTGGTCTTGCCCGCTCCGTTGGGTCCGAGGAAGCCGAAGACCTCACCGTGCCTGACGGTGAAGCTGAGATTGTCGACAGCCGGAACGGGCCGGCCGGGATACTTCTTGATCAAGCCGTCGACAACGACGGCGAAGTCAATAGGACGTGTTGTGTTCATCGCTGTCGTCGCACCGATTTAATTGGCTTGAGGAGAACATTACTTTCCTCTTGTTTAACACGACGGCTTGACTCCTGACCCCTAACTGCCCGCAGATTAGGGGGTGGTGGCACGGGTGAGGGGGCCTTAGGGGGCGCCTGCTGTGTCCCGCTGTGTCCCGGGCCACGCCGGGATGGCGCGGTACCCGCATATAGCGCGTACCTCGAATAGCGGTTACTAGGGGTTGTGGCCCGGGAGAAGGGCTCATAGCCTCACGGAGTCAGCATCTCGGACGAGCGTGGTCGACGCGCCCCACCATCGCACTCGTGCCCGGCCCCTCAGTGCAATCGCGGGGATGTACTCCTTGAGCCAGATCAAGCCCGATGATGTGGGCCTTATTCGGATATTGCAAACGGAAACTCCGAGTAGTTTCCGGCTGATCTGTTTCCCGGAATCCGCCCACTCCACCGCGTACTACCTCTCGCTGTCCGAGCTTCTGCTGCCCACCGTCGAGGTGTTGGCGATCCAGTACCCGCTGTACGTGGGCATCGACGACGATGAGCGGCTGACCGATTCGGCCGACCTCGCGGACCGGATCTTCGGTGCGCTGGGGAGTGGATGGACCGCCCGCTGGCCTTCTTCGGCCACCGGGCCGGCGCCGACCTCGCCTACCGCGTCGCCGAGCGCCTGGAACGGGAGACCGGGACGGCGCTGCTGACCCTGTTCGTATCCGGCCGCACCGCGCACTGGGGCATGTCCCTGGGGCCCCCGGAGCTCGGCTGCCGGATCGTCGCCCTCGCCGGTGAGGGCGACCCCAAGACCCCGCTGCGCGGCGTACGGGCCTGGCGGCGGCGTACGAGCGGACGATTCGACCTCGAGGTGTTTCCCGGCGCCCGTTACTACCTCGACTCGAGCCGGAGAGAGGTCGTCAACCTGGTGCACGACCAGTTGCTCTCGCACGTCCCCGTCGATGCCGAGTGGGAGACCGGCTTCGAAGACCAGGGAGCCTAGGGGGACCCGCCCAGGGCTGCCCGTATCTCCTGAGCGAACCCCTGAGCGAAAAGGAAAAGAGTACGTTTCGATGACCGCGAAGATCTACGCGCTCGACTCGGTGCAGACCCTGGCCGACTTCGAGCTGGACGCGCTGCGCGTCGCCGATGTGATCCGCGAGCACGGGGTGACCCACGGCGACCGCGTCATCTTCAAGGCGGGCAACTCCGCCGCCTACGTGAGTGTGCTGTTCGCGCTCATGCACGTGGGAGCCTCCATCGTCCTGATCGACCAGCAGGAGCACCCGGACGAGACCCGGCGGATCGCCCAGCGCACCGGCGCCGCGATCGCCTTCGTGGACGACGACGCCCCGATCCACGCCGACATCCGTACGGTGAACCTCTACGAACTGATCGCCCCGGCCGCCGGACGCCCGCTCACCACCCGGGAGCTGTCCTTCGACGCCTGGGCCGACCGCCGCGACGGCCTGATCATGTGGACCTCCGGCTCCACCGGCGAGCCCAAGGGCGCCGTCAAGTCCGGCCGCAAGTTCCTCACCAACCTGGAGCGCAACGCCGCCCAGGTCGGGCACCGGCCGGACGACGTACTGCTGCCGCTGCTGCCCTTCGCCCACCAGTACGGGCTGTCCATGGTGCTCATCGCCTGGCTCACCCGCTGCTCACTGGTGATCGCCCCGTACAAGCGCCTGGACCGGGCCGTGCAGATGGCCGGCCGGACCGGCGCCACGGTGATCGACGCCACTCCGTCGAGCTACCGCACCATGCTCAACCTGGTCGGCCGGAAGCCGTCGCTGCGGACGCAGTTGGAAGGCGTCCGGATGTTCTGCTCGGGCGCCGCGCCGCTCGACGGCGCGCTCTCCGAGCGCTATGTGGCCGAGTTCGGCCTGCCGCTGCTGGACAGCTACGGCAGCACCGAGCTGGGCAACATCGCCTTCGCCACCCTGGAGAACCCGGTCTCCTGCGGCCGGGCCATGGAGGGCATCAAGCTGCGCGTCCTCGACGAGGACGGCCACCCGGCCGCTCCCGGCGAGGCCGGTGAGATCGAGGTCGACACCCCGGACGCGCTGGAGGGCCATCTCGCCGAGGACGGCACCATCGACGCCGTGCCCACCGGCTGGCAGACCACCGGCGACCTCGGCTACCTCGACGCCGACGACAACCTCTTCGTCCTGGGCGGAAGTTCGCGGTGCACCGCTCCGGCTACACGCTCCACCCCGAGCTGATCGAGCGGAAGGCCGCCCTGGCCGAGATCTCCACCCGGATCGTGCCGCTCCCCGACGAGCGCCGGGCCGGCGACACCCAGCTCGTCTTCTTCGTGGAGGACGATGAGCTGCGGGACGCCAAGCACTGGCGGGAGCGGCTGTGCCAGGTGCTCCCGGTCTATGAACAGCCCAACCGGGTCGAGGTGCTGGAGAGCTTCCCGCTCAACCGCAACGGCAAGCCGGACAAGCGCCGGCTCGAGCAGATAGCCCAGGGCTGAGACGACAGCGGGAGCCGACGGCGCGCGTCGGCTCCCCCTGTGTGCTGTAGGTGTACGGCCATGGCCGTCAGTCGTACGGAAGCTCCAGCGGCGCGAAGGTGTCGAAGAGATCACCGGGGCCCGGGTTGTCCGGATGCGTGGTGCCGCCGAGGTGGTGGAGGACTCCCCACACCGCGTTCAGCGCCGTGGTCACCGCACCCTCGGCGAACCCGGCCGTCCAGGAGACATCGTCCCCGCACAGGAAGAAGCCCTGCTGCGCCGGATCCATCCCGTTCTGCATGAACTGGGTGAACAGCCGCCGCTGATAGCGGTAGTGGCCGGGCAGATTGTTCTTGAAGGCCCCCATGAAGCGGGGCTCGGTCTCCCAGGTGACGGTGAGCGGCCCCGCGATGATGTGCGACCGGATGTCCACATCCGGATAGATCGCGGCCAGCTTGGTCAGCAGCGTCTCCAGCCGCTCCTCGGCCGAGAGGGTGGCGACCTTCAGCGAGTCGTCGTTCCAGGTGTACGACAGGCACATGACCCCGGGCCGGTCGGGCCCGTCGTCGAAGAGATAGACCCCGCGCGGCATCCGGTCGGTGAGCGTCATGCTCATCATGTCGTGGCCGGTCGCCGGGTCGGCGTCCCGCCAGAACGGCCGGTCGACCAGGACGAACAGCTTGGACGCGCCCATGTAGTGGGTGCGCTCCACCGCCGTCCACAGCGGAGTGGACAGCAGCGACGGATCGCAGTCGACCCGGTTCAGCAGTGTCCACACATGCGGGCTGTAGACCACCGCGGGGAACTCGCGCTCCTCGCCGCTCTCGTCCGTCACCCGGACGCCGTCGGCGGTCCGCCGCAGCCGGGTGACCGCGGGGCGGGGCCGGCCGCCGTGCAGCGACGCGAGCGACGTCCCCTGCGGCCAGTGCGCGAGCGTTTCGGGCTGGTGCTCCCACAGCCCGTTCGGCACCTGGGAGGAGCCGCCGACTATGCCCACCTGGTTGTCGTCGGCCTCGGTGACCACGACCCGCAGGATCTCCAGCACCGAGTTGGGGAAGTCGGTGTCCCAGCCGCCGGTGCCGAAGCCCACCTGGCCGAAGATCTCCCGGTGGCGGAACGACTGGAAGGCGGAAGAGGTGGCGAGGAAGCCGTAGAAGGACTGGTCGTCGAACTCCCTGACCAGCGAGTTCCATACGGTCTTCAGCGTGCTGACGTCCCGCCGCTGGATGGCGTCCCGCAGCGTGGCCAGGTCGGCCCGCTCCTGGAGCGCCTTGTCCCAGGCGTCGGCGACCTCCTGGTAGACGTCCGGGAGCTCACCGGTGGTGCGCGCCCGGTCCTGACCGCCGTTCAGGTCGATCAGCGTGCTCGCGGTGGCCGGTGCCAAAGGATTAGGGAAAGGACGAGTGGACAGGCTCAGCAGATCGATGTAATGGAACAGCGATCGGGCGGAGACGGGAAAGCGCATGGCGCCCATCTCCGCCTTGTATTCCGGATTCCCGGGGAACGGCGTGGACCGCATCCGGCCGCCCAGTTGCTCCGCTTCATAAAGAACTGGGGAAAGCCCTAGTCGCAGAAGCTCATAGGCCGCCGTCAAGCCGGACATCCCGCCGCCGATGACGGCGACTTCGGTCCCGTGCACCGCGGCAGGCAAGGCGCCCAGACCGGCAGGATGGGACAGCCATCTGTCATAGGAATAGGGGAAATCCGGCACGAGCATGGTCGTGGCGGACGCGGTAGCGCACGTCATGGCATCAACCTCTTGGGGCCGAGTGGCATCGCGGGGATATCAGGCGGTGTAAGCGACATCGAAATCCAGGCTCGCGGGCAGTTCTCGGCGCTGGCTGATGTTGATCTTCCGGTAGACGCGGGTCAAGTGTTGTTCCACCGTGGAGATCGTGATGTAGAGCTTAGCGGCGATTTCCCGGTTGGTGTAGCCGGAAGCTGCTAGTGCTGCGACCCGGCTCTCGGCGTCGGAGAGTTCGGAAAAGGCGGCCGTATCCTCGCCGGTACGGGTCGCTTCCGACAGGGCCGAACGGGCCGGAGTGCGCTGCAGCGAACGCGACAGCTCCTCGGCGCCGCAGCTGTCCGCGAGCCGCAGCGCCCGACGGGTCATCAGCCGGCTGGTGTCCAGATCGCCGAGCTGCTTGTGCGCCTCCGCGAGATCCGCCAGCGCCCGCGCCATCTCGTACCAGCCGCCGCTCGCCTGGAGCACCCCCACCGCCTGCTGCAGCAGCGCGATCCGCTCGTTCAGGGGCCGGGTGGCGGCCAGCACCCGCAGCGCGGCGCCCCGGGTACGGGACGAGGACTCCCCGGCCAGCTCCAGCTGCTCCTCCGCCAGCCGCGCCGCCCGCTCCTGGCCGCCCAGGGTCAGCCAGGTCTCGGCGGCGCCGAGCCGCCAGGTCAGGGTGGCGGGCGAGTCCAGGCCCCAGGCGGCCATCTTCTCGCCACAGGCGCGGAAGTCGGTGAGGGCCGCGTGCTGGCGGCCGGTGGCCAGCTGATGCCGGGCCCGTGCGTAGAGGTAGTGCAGCCCGAAGCGGTTCCGGTACATCTCCTCCGGCACCGGGCGGGCGAGCAGTTCGGCCGCCGCGTCGTGGTTGCCCATCGCGGTGTGCGCGTTGATCAGCATCCCGAGCGGCATACCAACGGTGACCCCCCAGCCGCGCGCCGGAAGCTCCTCCAGCGCCCGCTCCGCGTACCGGACCGTGTCCCGCAACCGTCCGACGCGCAGCGCGATCTGGGCCCGCAGCACACAGAAGTAGGCCAGCAGCGCCTTGGCGCCGCGCTCCGAGGTCTCCTCGATCAGCCGGTCGCACCAGCTCGTGGCGGTGGCGTGGCGGTCCGCGTACACCAGCGTCTGCAGCGCGGCGTGCACGGTCAGCATCGTCCGGTCGGAGAGCCGGACGGTCTCCAGCACCCGCTCCACGGCCCGCACGGCGCACTCGTCGACACCGCGGCTCAGTACGGTCCGCAGCGCCCGGAACGCCGTCAGCTGGGGCGACTCCGGAGACTGGTCGGGCGACAGCGGGCCGATGTCCCACGGGCCGTCGCACTCCTCCTGGTCCAGGAAGGGCCGCAGTTCGGGGTGGTCGGGGTAGGTGGAGGACAGCACGAGCCGGATGGCGCGCAGCGCGGTGTCCAGATCGGTGCCCGGGTGCTCGTCGGCGGCCCGGCTGACCTGCTCCAGCGCGGCGGCCGCCTCGCCCATCCGCCCCAGCCCCAGCAGCCCGATGACGACCGGGATGGTCTGCGGCGCGGGCAGTAGCCCGCTGCCGGCCGGACCGGCCAGCGCCTGCAGCCGCCGCATCTGGGACAGCGGGTTGAACGGCCACATGGCCTGCACCATCGTCGCCTGGAGCTGCAGCGCCTCGCGCTCGTCGGTGCTGTACCGGTCGGCCATCTGCAGGCAGTTCATGGCGAGTTCCCTGCGGTCCGCGGCGATGGCGTGCACGGCCGCGTCGCACAGCGCCTGCGAGATCCACTCCTCGACCGGCCCGGGCGCCTCGTGGCTGAGCAGATGGCGGGCCACGTCGATGGGGTCGGCGCCCTCCTCGTACAGCAGCCGGGCGGCCCGCAGATGCAGCGGGCCGAGCTCGTGCAGCTCCAGATCGTCCTGCAGCACGGTGCGCACCGCGTCGCTGCGGAACCGCCCGCCGTGCAGGATGCCCACCTCGGTGAGCAGCCCGACGGACTGCCGGACCAGCCGCTCCTCGACCTCGATCAGCCTGCTCAGCAGGGGAACGGACGTGGCGTCACCCAGCAGCGCGACCCCGTGGGCCACCCGGCGGTGGGCCGGGCCGCCGCGGTACACGCACGACAGCGCCGCCTGCCGGAACAGCTCCCCGGCCACCGGGGCGTCCGTTCCGGGCCCGGGGTCGAGGGGGCCGCGGGTCAGGCGGGAGAACCGGTCGTCCAGGAGGCCGCGCAGCAGCAGCAGATTGCCGCCGGTCATCTCGTGGTACGCGGCGGCGTGGCCCCCGGCCTCCTCGGTGCCCAACTCCTGGGTCAGCAGCGTGGAGACGCCCGTGACGGTGAGCGGGGCGAGCCGCACATGGCACACCTTCGGCTCGTGCAGCAGCTCGTCCAGGGCCGTGGCGGCGGGTCCGGTCAGCGCCCCGCGGCTGACCACCACGGACAGCGCCTCCGAGCGGCAGCGGCGGATGCCGTACGCCAGGCAGCGCAGCGACGGGAGATCGGCGAACTGGACGTCGTCGATGGCGATCAGCAGGGGGGCGTCACCGGTCAGCTCGTCGAGCGTGCGGTGGAAGTCCTGGAGCAGCGGGAGTTCGGCCTCGATGGGGCCGTGCGGGTTCCGGAGCGCCTCGAGGCCGGGCCGCGGCCTGGAGTGCTGCAGATGGGCCGGCATGCCCTGGTAGAGCTGCTCGAGCACGGCGTAGGGGAACTTCTGCTCCGAGGCGGAGGCGACCGCGGGCAGCACCCGGACGCCGCGTCCACCCGCCGTGTCCGCCACGGTGTGCAGCAGTGCGGTCTTTCCCGACGTAACGGCGCCGCTGATCACGGCGAGCCGACTTCCCTCGCGGGCGTCCTCGAAGAGGAGCCGATTGAGCCGGGCTATCTCCTGATCGCGCTCCACCAACACGTACGAAACACCTTCCCCGATTTAACGTATGCGCAGGGGTCTTGAAAGCGAATCACCGTGCATGGCGCACCTGGTAATGCATCGTCCCCCGAGTCGAAAATACCGCGCCGCTGTTGTGCCCTCAGGTCCCTTCGTTGTTGACACCCTGTGCGGCGGCATGGCTGCTCTGTGTCATGTCGCGTCTTCTTCCGCCCCTCCCGGCCGGGTTGGGCATGCCAGCCCAGGATCAGGGGTATGGGGCGGATGTGCACTCTAGCAGTGCTGTTGGTACGAAAAGATGACCGTCTCGTCACGGGAGAAACTGTTCGATTATGGTTTCGGCCCCGTAACCGAGTTGTGAAGCCGCGCGTTGACTCTCAGATCGCGCTTCGCTGCTGGTGACCAGGGGGTTGCCGGAGGTAACACCCCTGTCGGATGTGAAAGTTGCGCAAAAGTGTCGGAAACTACTGAACCTTGAGTTCGTCCCCTCGCATCCCGTTGTGTGCGTTTCCCCTGTTCCATGGTCGTAGCCATCGTCGCCCAGGGCGTCCATTAGCATCGCCGCGGCTGCCGAATGGGCTGCGGTGTGTCATGGACCACTATGGGAACGGCTACTAGGGAAACAACTAGTTGTCCGAGAAAACGGGAGGAAGTGCGCGTGGTCAACCAGAAGTTGACATTTGTCGTCGGCACCGGCCGGTGCGGTTCGACGGCTCTGTCTCAGGTCATCAATATTCATCCGGATGTTCTCAGCATCAATGAATTGTTCGCCAGCATTCCCGATGCGGAGATGCTGGACGAGGCTCCGCTGAGCGGTCCGGAGTTCTGGGGATATCTGTCCCGGCCCAATGTGATCACCAATAGCATGATCAAAAATGGCGCCACCCCGCCCGAGTTCCTCTACCACAAGCTGCCCAAGCGGCGGTTCGACGCGGAGACCACCGGTATTCCGGCCATCAGCGTCATGGTGCTGCCCCATCTGACCGACGACCCCGACACGCTCTTCGACGAGTTGGAGTCCGAGGTCACCTCCTGGCCCACCCGCCGTCCGGCAGATCACTGGACGGCCCTTTTCGCCTTCCTCGGCGCACGGTTCGGCAACCCCGGTGCCGTCGTCGAGCGGACCGGCCTGTCCATCGGCCGTGTGCCCGAGATGCACCGCGCCTTCCCCGAGGCGCGCTTTGTGCACCTCTACCGCGAGGGCCCCGACTGCGCCGTCTCCATGAGCCGCCACTTCAGCTTCCGGATGATCCCGTTGCTGTGGGAGATGGCCACGCACCTCGGTCTGGAGACCCCGCAGCACCTGACGCCGCAGCACGCGGCCCAGCTCCCGCCCGACCTGGCGCCGCTGCTGAGCGACCGGTACGACCCGACGCTGGTGATGGAGCGTCCCATCCCGCTCAGCGCGTTCGGCACCCTGTGGTCCGAGACGATCGTCGACGGTCTGCGGAAGCTGGACGACGTCCCGGCGGAGCAGCGCACCGCGCTGTCGTACGAGACGCTGCTGGAGGAGCCGGAGAAGGAACTGATCCGGCTCGCCGAGTTCATCGGGGTGGAACCGCACCGCACCTGGCTGGACGCGTCCATCGCCCACCTCGACGGCGGCCGGCCCGGCGCGGCGCGGAAGCTGCCCGAGGCGGAGCTCACCCCGCTGCTCGAATCCTGTAGCCCGGGCACGCGGGCGCTGGCCGCCCACCAGTAGGGCGCGCGTCGTCACCCGGCGACGGCCGCCCACCCCGAGGCCGGTCGCCGGGTGGCGCCCTGCTGCCTCGTCCTGGTCCCTATGCCGTGGGTCATGTGTCCCGGCCCCTATGTTCTGGCCCATATGTCCTGGGCACGCTGTGGCGAGACGTCCATAGCCGGTGCCTATCATCGTGGTGTGCAGTTGCATCAGCTGCGTTATTTCGCCACCGTCGCGGAGACCCGGCACTTCACCCGCGCCGCGGAGCTCCTGCATGTCGCCCAGCCCTCGCTGTCCCAGCAGATCCGCGCCCTGGAGCGGGAGCTGGGAGCCGACCTCTTCCACCGGGCGCGCGGCAATATCGCCCTCACCGACGCGGGAGAGGCACTGCTCCCGCTGGCCCGCCAGATCCTCGCCGACGCCGAGACCGCGCACCGCGAGGTCCAGGAGGTCGCCCAGCTGCGGCGCGGCCGGGTGCGGCTGGGGGCCACGCCGAGCCTGTGCGCCAGCTTCGTCCCCGATGTGCTGCGCCGCTTCCATGACGAGTTCCCGGGCATCGAGCTGATCGTGGACGAGGGCGGATCCCAGGACCTGGTCCGCACGCTCTCCGCGGGCGAGCTGGACCTCGCGCTGATCATCACCCCGCTGCCCGGCCAGGCGTCCGCCCTCGCCGCCACCGAGCTGCTGCGGGAGGAGCTGGTGGTGGCCTCCTCGCCCGCGTCCCCGCCCCCCACCCGGCGTCGGCGGATCCTGGTCGAGGATCTGCGGGACCGGCCGATGGTGATGTTCCGGCGCGGCTACGACCTGCGCGAATTCACCACGGCGGCCTGCCGGGCGGCCGGGTTCGAGCCGTCCTTCACGGTCGAGGGCGGCGAGATGGACGCGGTGCTGGGCTTCGTACGGGCCGGGCTCGGCATCGCCGTACTGCCGGGGATGGTGGCGGCCCGGTCCGGGCTGCGGATCACGCCGTTCGCCGGCCACGATATGCAGCGCACCATCGCCGTCGCCCACCGTAAGGACGTCGCGCCGCCCCGGGCCGCGCGTGAGCTGCGCCGGGTGATGCTGGAGCATCTGCGGACGGCGGCCGCGGGGGAGTTCGGCCTGCCGCCGAGCGCGACGCGACTGCTGCCGTAGCTGTGCGGGGGTGGGGCTTGTGGACGGTGAGGCCGGTGCGAACCGTAAGGCCGTCGCGAGGGTCGTGCCTCAGCCCCAGATCGCGTGGGCCAGCGCCGCACCCGCGAAGGCGGCGCCCACCCCGGCCACCACACTCAGCACCACATTCGCCATGGCGAAGAGCCGGGCGCCCTCCTCGGCCAGCCGCAGGGTCTCGTACGAGAACGTCGAGTACGTCGTCAGCGCCCCGCACAGCCCCGTGCCCAGCAGCAGTTGCACCCGCTGGGACGCCGCTCCCTCCGCCGCCGCGCCGGTCAGCAGGCCCAGCACCAGACAGCCCCCCACATTGACCAGGAACGTGCCCCAGGGGAACACCGAGTCGTGCCGTGCCTGGACCGCGCGGTCGGTCAGATAGCGCAGCGGCGCACCGACCATCCCGCCCGCGATCACCAGCAGCCAGTTCACCGGGCCCGGCCCCGGGGGTGCACGATCTCGACCGGGTCGACCACCACGAGGCCGTCACCCACGATCTCCTCCAGCTCGGGCAGGAAGGACCGCACCCGCTCCTCCGTATCGATCATCACGATGGCCATGGGCAGATCCTCGCCGAGCGACAGCAGCCGCGAGGTGTGGATCAGGGACGAGGAGCCGTACCCCTCGACGCCGCGGAACACGCTGGCACCCGCGAGCCCCGCGCGATGGGCGCGGTGCACGATCTCGGCGGACAGCGGCCTGCGATGCCAGGTGTCGCTCTCGCCGATGAAGACGGTCAGCCGCAGCGCGGGCTCGCCGGTCACCGGGCCGCCCTCCGGCCGGACCCGTACCCGCCCAGGACGTGCCGGGTCGCCGCTACGGCGGCCCATACGGCCGCCATCGCCACCACGAGCGTCCCCGCCAGATAGGCGAAGGCGATCGCGAAACGGCCGTCCTGGATCAGCCGGGTGAAGTCCACGGCATACGTCGAGAAGGTGGTGAAGCCGCCGAGCACACCGGTGCCGAAGAAGGGCCGTACCAGCCGGTGGGCCGTCCACCTCTCGGTGATCAGCACCAGGAAGACGCCGATGACCGCGCAGCCCACGGCGTTGACCAGCAGGATCGTCCAGGGGAAGGCGCTGGACGGGGTCGGCCACAGCAGCGACGCCCCGTAGCGTGCCGTCGCCCCGAGTGCGCCGCCCACCGCCACCACGCCCAGCACGGGGCCCTGCCCCCGCCAGGGGTGGTGCCGGGCGGGCGGCGTCGGGCCGGTATCGGGGTCGATGGGCTCGTCCACCACATCCGACCGTGAGCTGCCCATAGGGATCAGGCTACGTCGTGACGCCGCCGCCGGCCGACCGGTGGGGTGGCAGAAACGGATGCGGCGGTGCGGCCAGGGGGGACGACGCGGACGTACGCGAGCCGTCAGCGATCCCGGCGTGCCACGAAGTCGCACAGCGCGTGCAGAACCCGCGTCGCCGAGCCGCCCGGCAGCCCGTTCGCCGCGGTCCGGGCGCGCAGCAGCCGCGCGTGCATCACCGTCCGCGCCTCCGCGAGCGCCCCGCAGCGGTGCAGCAGCGCGACGGCCCTCGGCAGCCCGGTGCCCTCCGGGCCCGCGGTGGCGGCGGTCAGCAGGGTGCGCAACTCACCCGCCTCCGGCCGCTCGTCGGCCAGCGCCAGCAGCACCGGGAGGCTGGCGACGCCGATCGCGAGATCCTTGCCCTGTTCCTTCCCGGAGACCTCGGAGGTGGAGGTGATGTCGAGGATGTCGTCGGATATCTGGAAGGCGATTCCCAGATGTTCTCCGTATTCGGCGAGCGCCTGGACGACAGGCTCCGGGGCGCCCGTCCGGACCGCCCCCAGCTGCAGCGCCATGGCGATGAGCGAGGCCGACTTCCCCGCCACCACGGTGAAGTAGTGGGAGAGCGGATCGTCGTCGTCCGAGGGACCGACGAGTTCCCGTATCTGGCCCATGATCAGCCGATTGGTGACCTTGGACTGCAATCGAATGGCTTCCGGGCCGAGTTCCGCGGCGAGCTGGGCCGCCTTCGCCAGCAGCCAATTGCCCGCGAGCACGGCGGTGGTGTTGCCCCAGCGGGCGTTGACGCTGGGAACCCCGCGCCGGGTGCGGGCCTGGTCCATGACGTCGTCGTGGTAGAGCGAGGCGACATGCACCAGCTCGGCCAGGGTGGCGGCCTGCACGGCGGCGGAAGGGTCGCGTACCCCGAACTCCGCGCCGACCAGCGCCAGAAGCGGGCGCAGCCGCTTTCCGCCGGGGCCGAAGAGATGTCCGGCGACTTCCGCGACACAAGGGTCCCGGGCCTCGGTGGCGAGAGCGCGCAGCTGCTCCTCCGAGGCGTCCATCCCGCGTTCCAGACGGGCCGTGAGCGCGGGGTCGCCGGTGGTGAGCTCCATGGCCATGGAGCCCTTGGGCTCGGTTGTGGCGGGCGCGACCATGCCGTGGACCGTAGGCGAGGGACATGCCGGAACACGGAATTCCGTCAGGAAGGTGCCATTTCCGTATCCCAGGCTTTTCCCCAGGGCCCCCGGGGACCCCTCGGCGGGTACGTGCTCCGGCCGGTACCGTCAAGCCCTGTCGATGCCGACCGCGAGCGAGGAGAACCGCGATGAGCAACCCCTTCGAGAACCCCGACGGCCGCTATTTCGTGCTCGTCAACGAGGAGGGGCAGCACTCCCTGTGGCCGGCCTTCGCCGAGGTCCCCGCGGGCTGGACGGTCGCCCACGGCGAGGACGACCGCCAGGCGTGCCTGGACTACGTCAACGAGCACTGGACCGATATGCGGCCCAAGAGCCTGATCACCGCGATGGACGGCACCTCGGCCTGACCGCATCCGCACTCGGTTGGCAGTTTCCGGCCGTATCCCTTCCCTTTTGGCGCCGCATGGCCTGAACGCGTGCCTTACGGTCGCCGCGGGCCTCACGGCGTTACGTTGACGGTGTGACGACGGACGCGAAGGCCGACCTTCCGGCGACCATGCGGGCATGGGTGGTCCCCGCCCCGGGCCGGATCGAGCAGGTGGAGCTGCCGGTGCCACGGCCGGCGGAGGACGAGCTGCTGATCCGGGTCCGGGCCTGCGGGGTGTGCCGCACCGATCTGCATGTCCGCGACGGCGACCTGCCCCCGCACCGCAGTCCCGTCGTCCCCGGCCATGAGGCTGTCGGCGAGGTCGTCGCGGCGGGCTCGCGGGCGCACGGGCCCGGCCCCGGAATCCGGCTCGGCGTCCCCTGGCTGCGGCGCACCTGCGGCCGGTGCCGCTACTGCCTCCGGGGCCAGGAGAACCTGTGCCCGTCCTCGGAGTACACCGGCTGGGACGCGGACGGCGGCTACGCCGAGTACGTCACCGTACCGGCGGCCTACGCCTATGAGCTGCCCTCCGGATACACCGACGAGGAACTCGCCCCGCTGCTGTGCGCCGGCATCATCGGCTACCGCGCCCTGCGCCGCGCCGACCTCCCGCCGGGCGGCCGGCTCGGCATCTACGGCTTCGGCGGCTCCGCCCACCTCACCGCCCAGGTCGCCATCGCCCAGGGCGCCGTCGTCCACGTCCTGACCCGCTCACCCGCCGCCCAGACCCTCGCCCTGGAGCTCGGCGCCGCCTCCGCGAACGACTCCTACGACCGCCCGCCCGAGCCCCTCGACGCCGCCATCCTCTTCGCCCCGGTGGGCCAACTGGTCCCGGTCGCCCTGGAGGCCCTGGACGCCGGCGGCACGCTGAGCATCGCCGGGATCTACCTCTCGGACATTCCGTCCCTCGACTACGAGCGCCACCTCTTCCGCGAACGCACCATGCGCAGCGTCACCGCCAACACCCGCGAGGACGGGCGCGAATTCCTCGCCGCGGCCGCCGAGGCCCGCATCAGCGCCACGGTCACCCCCTACCCCTTCGACCGGGCGGACGCCGCCCTCGACGACCTCGCCGCCGACCGCGTCAACGGTGTGGCGGTCCTGACGCTGCCGCGCTGAGCGCTCCGCGGGAAGTGCCGCGAGGTGCGGTCGTTCATCCGCGGCAGTGTCGTGGCCGGCCACGCGGCGGAGCCGCCTATCGACACGGCCGCGGCGGACCCGCGCATCGACACAGCCCCGCGCCCCTTCGGGGCGCACCCGAACCGCACCGGACTTCATCGAGCCCGCCGCTCAGCGCGAGGGGCCCGGCGCGCCGCGACATGGCGCCGACGCCTGGCGAAGCGGCCCCGGGCGGGTAGCCCCGGCAGCTTGGCGAGTACCCGGCGGCTCGGCGAGTGGCCCCCGCATGCGGGCGAGCGGCCCCGGCGCCTGGGCGCGTGGCCCCGGCGCCTCGGGCGGCCCCCGCGCCTTGGCGAGCGGCCCCGGCGCCGTCAGGAATTCGACCAGCCCCGCCGGCACAGCACCAGGCGGTAGCCGTCGGGGTCCTCAATCGTGACGCCCCATTCGTTCCAGTACGGATTGGGGGAGAGCACGCGGGTGCCGCCGTGCTCGGTGAGGCGGGCCACCAGGTCCTCGGGGACCGGTTCGTCGAGGTAGATCACCAGGAGATCCTCCTCGGTCGGCCGGGGCCCGACGGGGTGGGCCGCCTCGTGGACGAGCTCCAGGTGCCAGGAGGCGTCCGGCCAGCCCACCATCAGCAGATCGTGTTCCCCGGCCCGGTCACCGCCCTCGACCCGGTACACCACGCTCAACCCCAGCCCGCCACACCAGAAGCGCTCCGCCGCCGCGAGGTCGCGCGAGGGGCGGGCGATACGGATATGGCTCTGACCGTCGGCGGGCATGGGCGTCTCCTACGTCGTGAGGAACACACCGACGGCACCGTGACCGCCGGGCAGCGCCCCACAGCGTAAGGACGGGTCCGCCCCTGGAGCATCGGCCTTTCGCCGGGCCGTCCCACGGCCGTGGGACCTACGACCATCGGCCGGACGTCGGATCGGACGTCGCTCAATCCGGCGGCCCCGGCCGGCGGCCGAGCGGGGAGACGCGGCGGTATCCCGCCCGGGCGTTGACGACACGGGCGAGCGCGGTGCCCGCGACGGCCGCCACCAGGAGGCAGGCGAGCCAGCGGGCGTCGCGGTCGACCGCCCAGGAGAGATGGCCCGCGGGCGGAATGGCGAAGCCGTTGAGGAACAGCCAGCACAGCGCCGCCGTACCCGGCGCCGCGACGAAACGCGCGCACAGCCCCAGCAGGGCGGCCAGCAGCGAGAGCCCGATCAGGGCGAACATCGGGCGGCCGTGGCCGCCGAGGAAGTTCAGGGTTACCACCAGCACCAGCGCACCGAGGAAGGCCCCGCCCCAGATGACGGGAGTGGCGACCGGATCGGGAACCGGCCTGATGCCTGTGCTGAGCCGCCTCCACTCAATCATGGGCACCATCCTCCCCCGGGCACCATCCTCCTCGCCTGTCGATGGCCACCCCACCCTTATGCGGTCGGCATCGTCCCATCGCGCCCTCACTTACCGGCCCTCATTACCAATTCTTTGCCATTCGTTAGGGTGGCACGAGACTCGAGCGACGAGAGGGATGATTGTGGGCGCTCCGCGGATGAGCAGTACGCCATTGCCCGGCATCGGGGTTCGCTACGACCTGACGACACGAGAAAACCGGCTGCTGTCGGTCATCGCGCACCGCGACGGAGACCGGACGCTGAGTGCGTACCGGAAGGAGGATCCCGATGAGTGCGCCCTGTCCACCAGGCTGACCGCGGGGGAAGCGGAAGCGCTGGTGGGGGTCCTGATGCCGAGCCATCACAGCCCGAACCTGCTGTCCACCACCGAGCTGGGGCTGGTGGCCGAGCGGATCGAGCTGTCGTCCACGTCGTACTGGAACGGGCGGGTGCTGGGCGAGACGCGGATGCGGACCGAGACCGGCGTCTCGATCGTGGCCGTGCTGCGCAGGGCGGAGGCGATCCCCTCCCCGACCCCCGACTTCCGGCTGGCCGGTGGGGACGAGCTGATCGTGATCGGTACCCGCGAGGGCGTGGACTCGGCCGCGGCGATACTCGGGCGGGTGTAGGCCCGTGCATTCGTCTGCCGTCTTTCTGATCGAGTTCGGCGCGGTCATCCTGGGCCTCGGGCTGCTGGGGCGGCTGGCCGGCCGGTTTCAGTTCTCCCCGATCCCGCTGTATCTGCTGGCCGGACTGGCCTTCGGCGAGGGCGGGCTGCTGCCGCTGGGGACCAGCGAGGAGTTCGTCGCGACCGGCGCCGAGATCGGCGTCATCCTCCTGCTGCTGATGCTCGGCCTGGAGTACACCGCCAGCGATCTGGTCAGCAATCTCAAGACCCAGTACCGGGCCGGGCTCGTCGACGCGGTGCTCAACGCGCTGCCCGGCGCCGTCATGGCCCTGCTGCTGGGATGGGGGCCGGTGGCCGCCGTGGTGCTGGCCGGCGTCACCTGGATCTCCTCCTCCGGTGTCATCGCCAAGGTCCTCGGCGATCTGGGCCGGCTCGGCAATCGCGAGACCCCGGTGATCCTGAGCATCCTGGTCCTCGAAGACCTGGCGATGGCCGTCTATCTGCCGATCGTCACCGCCCTGCTGGCCGGTGCGGGCCTGGCGGCGGGCAGCGTCACCCTGGCCATCGCCCTCGGCGTGGCCGGTCTGGTGCTGTTCCTGGCCGTCCGCTACGGCCGGCACATCTCCCGTTTCGTCTCCAGCGACGACCCCGAGAAGCTGCTGCTGGTGGTGCTCGGGCTGACGCTGTTGGTGGCGGGGATCGCCCAGCAGCTCCAGGTGTCGGCGGCCGTCGGCGCGTTCCTGGTGGGCATCGCCCTGTCCGGGGAGGTCGCCGAGGGCACCCACCATCTGCTCAGCCCGCTGCGGGATCTGTTCGCCGCCGTCTTCTTCGTCTTCTTCGGTCTGCACACGGACCCGGCCAGCATCCCCCCGGTGCTGCTGCCCGCCATGACGCTGGCCGTCCTCACCGCCAGTACGAAGATCGCCACCGGCTACTGGGCGGCGCGGCGGGCCGGGATCTCCGAACGGGGCCGCTGGCGGGCGGGCGGCACGCTGGTGGCCCGGGGCGAGTTCTCGATCGTCATCGCGGGACTCGCCGTCACCGCCGGTATCGAACCCTCGCTGGGCCCGCTGGCCACGGCGTACGTCCTGATCCTGGTCGTCCTCGGCCCGCTCACCGCCCGCTGGACGGAGCCCGTCGCCCGACGGGTCACGGCCCGGCTGGCGGCGCGCCGCGAGCCCGCTCCCGCGGCGGCGGTCGAGGGCGAGGGTGAGGCCGGGGTCGAGAGCGGGGGCGAGAACGGAGGTGATCGCGTGACGGAGGAGTCACGGGAGACGGTGGACGACTCCGATGCCGTGGGGCGCCGTTCCTAGTCGTTCACCGGTGGTGCACCGGAAGGGCCGCGGGGAGATCCGCGGCCCTTTCGCGCGTCTCAGCCCTGGTCCGCTTCCTCGTGCCCCGCGTCCCTCAGGTCTTTTAAGTCTTTCAAGCCGTCTAAGCCGTCTAAGCCGTCTAAGTCTCCTAAGCCCCCTAAGTTTCCTAACGCGTCGCCGAGCCCGGCCGCGACCATGCCGCCCGCGGTTCCGGCCGCCATACCGGCCGTGACGTCCGAGATGATCGTCCCGGCGCGGGGCGTGTGGGCGGTGCGGGCCGCGATGAGCGCCTGTATCCAGGAGTCGACCTCGGCGGTCCAGTCGCGATGCTCGAGGCCCTCATGGCTCACGGTGTGGCGGCCCAGGGCGGCAGGGCCACCGGGTAGTCGCTCGCCGGGGAAGGACCCGCCGGGGAAGGACCCGGCGGGGAAGGACCCGGCGGGGGAGGACCCGCCAGGGGAGGACCCGCCAGGGGAGGATGCGCCGGAGAAGGGCCTGACGCGCTTGTCGGCCTCCAGGACGACCTCCATGCCATCGGGGCCGGTGAGAAGGGTCAGCGCGAGCTCGTTCATGTCGTGGATGTACCGCGGGGCGGGGGTGAGCTCGATCTCCTGGTGGAAGGGGAGGGTCTGCTCGGTGCCGGCGATATGGCCGAGCCGCAGATCGGCGGCGATGAGGCCGAAGCCGAGCCGCCCCAGCGCCCCCAGCACGGCTTCCTGGGCCGGCAGCGGGCGCACGATCAGCTCTTCCGGATCGCCGTGGTCCTTCGCGCTCGCCGACGCGAGCTCGATCCGGATGCCCAGGACGACGCCCAGCGGCTGCCCGGAGAGCTCGGTGAGCGGCGTTCCCCACGGTATGTGAAGGGTGAACGGAACGTCTCTGTGCTCTCTAATGTCGAGCCGGAAGCCCCCGCTGAGCCGGAGGCGGTCGAAGACCACGCCGCCCGCGCGCTCCTCGCCGCCGTGCCCGGCCTCGACCCTGGCGACCAGTTCCAGTGCGAGGTGCTCGATATCGCAGGCCCGGCCGCCGCCCCGAAGCCGCACCTGCCCCCGCACCACCCCACCGGGGCGCACCGGCTCCCGGTCCAGGACCGTGTCCACGACGGGTCCACCGACCCCGAGCGAGCCGAGCACTCGTTTGAACACCATCGCGGCGTCCACTCCTTCACTGTCACTGGGTTCGTTCTCTGTTCCGTGGGGGGCATGCGTGGAACGAATGGGATGGTAAAGGGATTCCCATGTATGCCTTCTGGGCTGGCAAAACCGGCCAGGGATGGTGCGGCCCCGACCGCCGGTGTCCGCGACGGCCCAGCTCAGGCGCCCTTCGATGGCCCCTCGTCCGGTCGAACGTTTTTCGGAATCCGTCCGGCCGGACCCGACGCCACCCTTCCGGGTGACCCGGATCGGGCGGGGAAAACGGTCCGCCTCCACCAACACCCGCCCGCGCAGAGCCGTCTGATTGGGCCCTCCGGCCATGGGTAACCGGCGGTGGACCCTGGCCCACGACGGGCGGGTGCCGTGCGGAGAGCGGAGTATGTCCGCAGAGGCATGTGCCCGAATGTGGGGCGCCTGCCCATCCTCATGCCGGAAGACAGGAGGAACCGATGTCACGTGTGCGACGGGTGAGATCGGCGCTGCTCAGCGCCGCGGCGATCGTCGTGAGCGCGGGGATCCGGCGATGGCGGCGCAGGCCGTCGCGGATGGTCCGGCTGGCCGACGCCCAGAACGGCGGCCGATGGCAGACGGTCACCGTCAACCGGCCGCCCACGGACGTATGGGCCGAAGCGCTCCCGGAGCCGCTGGAGCGCTACGGAGACCGGCTGGAGATCCGGATCCGCCCGGCGCCCGGGAACTGCGGCACCGAGCTGGCGGCGCGGACGAAGGATCGGCCCTCGCGGCTCGCCATCGCCCTGCCGGGCAGGCTGGCCGGTCAGGACCCCCGCCAGGAGGTACGCCGCGCCCTGCGCGAGGCGAAGTCCCAGTTGGAGGCGGGAAAGACCGCACAGACAAAGCCACAGCCATAAGGGCGGCACAGATAAATCCTCTACGGCGAGTCGGGTCCGAATCGCCGTCCCGCTTCGGGTAATGGTGGGCGAATCAATACAACGTATGCGTTGGCCGGTGCCGCCGGCCGCCCACACATGCATTCTGCCGAGGAGCGGACACGGACATGGCGACGACAACCAAGCCCGAATTTGAAGCTCCCCCGAAACCACCAAACTCGGCAGCGTCGTGGTCGACTGGCTCACCACCACGGACCATAAGAAAATCGGACACCTGTACTTGGTGACCGCGTTCGGTTTCTTTCTCATCGGCGGCCTTCTGGCGATGGTCATGCGGGCCGAACTCGCCCGGCCCGGACTGCAACTGGTCAGTCCGGAGCAGTACAACCAGGCTTTCACCCTGCACGGCACGCTGATGCTGCTGCTCTTCGCCACACCGGTCTTCGCCGGATTCGCCAACGAGATCATGCCGCTGCAGATCGGCGCCCCGGATGTCGCCTTCCCCGGCTGAACATGTTCTCGTACTGGCTCTTCGCCTTCGGCGGGCTGATCGTGATCGGCAGTCTGCTCACCCCCAGCGGCGCGGCCGACTTCGGCTGGACGGCCTATACACCGCTCAGCAGCAAGACCCGCACACCCGGCGTGGGCGGCGACATGTGGGTGATGGGCCTCGCCCTCTCCGGCTTCGGGACGATCCTGGGGCCGTCAACTTCATCACGACCGTGGTGTGCATGCGCGCCCCGGGAATGACGATGTTCCGCCTGCCCATCTTCACCTGGAACATCCTCTTCACCTCGATCCTGGTGTTGCTCGCCTTCCCCGTCCTGGCGGCCGCCCTGCTGGTGCTGGAGGCGGACCGTAAATTCGGCGCGGTCGTCTTCGAGGGGGCCAACGGCGGGCCGATTCTCTGGCAGCACCTCTTCTGGTTCTTCGGCCACCCCGAGGTCTACATCATCGCCCTGCCGTTCTTCGGCATCATCACCGAAATCATTCCGGTGTTCTCCCGCAAGGTCGTCTTCGGCTATATCGGTCTGGTGGGCGCCACCATCGCCATCACCGGCCTCTCCGCGACGGTATGGGCACACCATATGTTCGCCACCGGGGCGGTGCTCCTGCCGTTCTTCTCCTTTACGACGTTCCTCATCGCGGTGCCGACCGGGGTGAAGTTCTTCAACTGGATCGGAACCATGTGGCGTGGCTCCCTCTCCTTCGAGACACCGATGCTGTGGTCCATCGGCTTCCTGGTCACCTTCCTCTTCGGCGGACTGACCGGGGTGATCCTCGCCTCGCCGCCGATGGATTTCGAGGTCCACGACAGCTACTTCGTCGTCGCCCACTTCCACTACGTGGTCTTCGGCACGGTGGTCTTCGCGATGTTCGCCGGATTCTATTTCTGGTGGCCCAAGTTCACCGGCACGATGCTCGATGAACGTCTCGGCAAGATCCACTTCTGGACCCTGTTCGTCGGCTTCCATACGACCTTTCTGGTGCACCACTGGCTGGGCGCCATGGGCATGCCGCGCCGCTACGCCGACTATCTGGCCGCCGATGGCTTCACCACGCTGAACACGGTCTCCACCATCGGCTCCTTCCTCCTGGGCCTGTCCACCCTGCCCTTCCTCTACAACGTGTGGAGGACCGGGAAGTACGGAAAGCGGGTCGAGGTCGACGACCCCTGGGGATGGGGTCGCTCCCTGGAATGGGCCACCTCATGCCCGCCGCCCCGGCACAACTTCCTCACCCTGCCGAAGATCCGCTCCGAATCCCCCGCCTTCGACCTCCACCACCCCGAGGTCGTCCCCCACGAGGTGGCCACGTCCAACAGGCTGCCCCTCTCCGGGGCGGGGCGCACCGACGGCGAGCCCGGCCCCGAAGCGGGCGGCGACGCCGGGGACCGCAAGGACTGACCCTCTCTCGGGAGCCGGGAGCCGGGAGCCGGGAGCCGGGAGCCGGGAGCCGGGAGCCGGGAGCCCGGAGCCCGACTCCGGGGCAAGTCACGCACTATCGCATTCGGCCGGAAACACGTACTATCGCGTTCGGCCGCCGGTGGCTGCCCAACTTCCCCCGCACGCACCTGAGTTCCCCGAGGAGCCCTCCCATGCCCACGCTGCTGGATCCGGTCCTGGACCTGCTGATGCTCCGCGGGACCGTCACCGAGGCCGAACCCATAGCCGCCCGTATGCGCCGGCTGCGCATCGAGGGCGACACCCTCGCCGGACTCGACGTCCGCCCCGGGCAGCAGGTGCGCGTCCTGGTCGGCTCCGGGCTGACCCGCCGTACATACTCCGTGTGGCGCTACGACCCCTCCGGCGCCGTCGAGTTGTGTGTACTGGACCACGCCGAAGCGGGGCCGGGGGCGCGCTGGGGCAGGAGCGTCCAGGTCGGCGAGCGGGTGCGGCTGGGCAAACCCGAGGGGTCGTTCACCCTCCGCCACGAGGCCGCCCACCACGTCTTCGTCGGGGAGGAGACGGCGTCCGTCCCCTTCGGCGCGATGCTGGCCGCACTGCCGCCCGGGGCGCGGGTCTCCGGCTGCGTGGAGACGGAAACGGCCGCGGACCGCCTGCCGCTGCCCAATTCGGACCGCCTCAACTGGCTGACCAGGGGAAGCGCTTCACTCCCGGACGCGATACGCCGCCTTGCCCCCGCCCCGGGCGGGATCGCCTACGTCGCCGGGGAGGCCCGCACCGTGCAGCGAGTGCGCCAGGTGCTCGTCCGGGAGGGGGGCTGGGACCGCCGCGCGGTACTCACCAAGCCCTTCTGGGCGCCGGGCAAGCGGGGCATGGAGTAGGACAGCCGAGCCCCGCGCCCGCCCCGAGCGCCGAGGCGCGCCCGGGGCGGCGCCCTGGCCGGTGGAATCGGCTCCGAACAGCGAGAAGACCCCCTTCGCTACGTGCGTAGAGAAGAGGGTCCGGTGCGCCCCCGGCAGGACTCGAACCTGCGGCCAAGCGCTTAGAAGGCGCCTGCTCTATCCACTGAGCTACGGGGGCCGGTGGTGGTCGCGGAGCTGCTGAGCCCCCGGTGCCTGCGGGGCCGCCGGGGCGGCCGTGGTGCGGGTGGCCGGGCTCGACGGACCGTGACCTTGCCGGGACAAGGATAGGGCTCCTTGCGCCTCGCCCCGGTTGCTTCACCTCCGTGGCACGTTGTGGAGGTTCGGTGAAGCGGTCTGATAATCGCAGGCAGGTCCGAAACTTGCATCGTTTTTCACGCCTCAGGGAACGGGTGTTGTGCACTCGTTATGCCCGCGCCCCTGTCGTCACGTCCGCCTCATACCCCTTTTAGGGTGATCCGGGTGGGTCTCTTTGACGCGCACGAGTGACCATACGCTTCAAAAAGGCACCAAAAGCGTGCATTCTTCACCACGTGGCGATCTTGGACGTACGGCCCCGGCTGCTCGACGCGCTGACCTCACTGCGCGACCGTGTCGACGCCGCTCGGTTTCCGCTCCCCCTTCCCGGCGCCGACCGCGCTCGCCGCAGCCGAGCCGAGCTGCTCGCTCAACTGGACGACTACCTCGTGCCCCGGTTGCGCGCCCCCGAAGCGCCCCTGCTGGCGGTAATCGGGGGATCGACGGGGGCGGGCAAGTCCACCCTCGTCAATTCGCTGGTCGGCCGACGGGTCACCGAGGCCGGTGTGTTGCGGCCCACGACGCGTACGCCGGTGCTGGTGTGCCACCCCGACGACCACCCCTGGTTCGCCGGGCAGCGGGTGCTGCCGCGGCTCACCCGGGTGTGGGTGCCGGCGCAGGGGGAGCGAGCGGAGAGCGCGTACGACGAGGAGGGGCGGGCGCAGGAGGGGCCGGCGGCGCTGCGGGTGGAGACCGATCCGGGGCTGGCGCGGGGGCTCGCACTGCTCGACGCGCCCGACATCGACTCGCTGGTCGCGCGAAATCGCGATCTGGCCGCGGAATTGATCTGCGCCGCGGACATCTGGGTGCTCGTCACCACGGCCACCCGCTACGGCGACGCCGTCCCCTGGCATCTGCTGCGGACCGCGAAGGAGTATGACGTCACCCTCGTCACCGTCCTGGACCGGGTGCCGCACCAGGTGGCGGCCGAGGTCTCCCGGCAGTACGCCGCGCTCCTTACGGCGGCCGGGCTCGGCGATATCCCGCGCTTCACCATCCCCGAGCTCCCCGAGTCCGCGGGCGGCGGCAGCGGGTTGCTGCCGGCCACCGCCGTCGCCGCCCTGCGGTCCTGGCTCACCCAGCACGCACAGGATCCGTACGCCCGTACCGTCGCCGCCGCCCGTACGGCCGCCGGGACGCTCGCCTCGCTGAGCTCCCGGATGCCCGCGCTGGCCGGGGCCGCGGCGGCGCAGCACGCGGCCGCGGTGCGGCTGGTCCAGCGGGTCGAGGGCGCGTACGGGGAGGCGGTGGAGCGGGTGCGGCGCGAGATCGCGCAGGGCGCGGCGCTCGCGGGCGGGGCGCTCACTCACTGGCACGGCCTGCCGCATGACAGCACCCCCGATGAGCTCCTTACGGCTCTCACCGACTCCCTGGCCACCCTGCTGCGCGGTGCGGCCGCCACCGCCGACGAACGGGTCGCGGAGGCCGGCAGACAGGACCCGGTCGCCCAGGCCGGGCTCGCTCCGTGCGACACGCCCGGCGCCGCCGAGCGGATCGGCGTGGCCGTACGGCACTGGCGGCGCTGTGCCGAGGAACTGGCCGAGGAGGAGGCCCGGGCCCGGATCGCCGAATACGGGGGCAGCTGTGCGTCCGAGGAGATCGCCGCCCTGCTCGCCGCGTCCCTGCTGGGCGGACGCCGCGCCCGTAAGGCGGGCGAGAAGCTCGCCGAGACCCTGGGCGCGCATGCGGCGCTGCGCCTGGGCGACCGCGGCGGACGGCTGCTCGACAGCTGCGTCGCACGCGCCATGCGGGCGGAGCGCGACGGCAGGCTGGCCCCGCTGGACGCCCTGGACATGTCCCCGGAGCACCAGGTCGAGCTGATCGCCGCGCTGTCCGTACTGCAGAAGGAGAGGTGACCGACGGTGACGGCCACGGAGGGCAATGGCGGCAACGAGGGCGGCGGGGGAGACCGGGCGGCGGGGGGCCGCCACACCTGGGACGACGGCCTGATCGCCCGGCGCGCGCACCGCTGGACCGGAGGACGCACCGGGGCCCGTCCGGCCCGCGCGGTGGACGAGGGGAGGCCGGAGGAGGCCGCGGCGGGCGTTCCCCACGCCACGGCGGGCTACTTCCCGGGGGAGGAGACCGCCCGGCGGTCCTTCGGCGGCCCTCCCTACGCCGTGTACCAGGCCGGCGTCCGCAGCTTCGCCACGGGCACCCTGCGGCCCCGGCTCGAAGCCCTGCGCCAGCTGGTCGGGCTCTCCCGGTCCCGGCTCGAGGGGCGCACGCTCGCCGGGGCCGCGCGGGTGCTCGACGAGGCGGACGCGCGGGGACGGCATCCTTACGGGCACACCGTGGTCGCCGTCGCCGGGGCCACCGGAAGCGGTAAGTCGACACTGTTCAACGCCCTCGCCGGAGCCCCCCTCTCCGAGGCCGGGATCCGCCGTCCGACCACCGCCACGCCCCTCGCCTGTGCCTGGACCGACCACGCCGACGGCCTGCTGGACCGGCTCGGCATCCCGGCGGTGGACCGGCGCAACCCGGGCTATCCCTACGACCCCGCGCTGCGTGGTCTCGTCCTCCTCGACCTGCCCGACCACGACTCGGTCGCCCCGGGCCACAGGGAGCGCGTGGACCGGCTGCTGGGGCTCGTCGACGCGGTGGTGTGGGTGGTGGACCCCGAGAAGTACGCGGACGCGGTCCTCCATGAGCGCTATCTGCGGCCACTCGCCGGTTATGCCGAGGTGACCTTCGTCGTGCTCAACCAGGTGGACCGGCTGCCGGGCGAGGCCGCGGACCAGGTGCTGGACGATCTGCGGCGGCTGCTGGACGAGGACGGGCTCGCCCTCGGGGAGCACGGGGAGCCGGGGGCGGTCGTGCTCGCGCTGTCCGCGCTGACCGGCGAGGGCGTCGGGGAGCTGCGGGAGACGCTCGGGCGGCTCACGGCCGAGTGCGGGGCGGCCGAGCGCCGGCTGTCGGCCGACGTGGACGGCACGATGACGCGGCTGCGGCCGCAGTATGTGGCGGACAACGGGCCGGTCGGGCTCACCGAGCGGGCACGGGCGGAATTCGAGGACCGGCTGGCCGAGGCGGCGGGCGCCGCCGCGGCCGGACGGGCGGCGGAGCGCGCCTGGCTGAGGGACGCGGAGTGGCGGTGCGGAACGCCGTGGGGGCGGGTGCGGGGGAGGAAGGCCCGCGCTTCGGGAGGCTCCCGGGCCTCCCGAACCCCCGGAGCCGTGGAGCGGATGGAGATCCCGGGCGCGCGGGCGCGCACGGTGGCGGTGGAGGCGGTGACGGCGCGCCCCGCGGTGGAGGAGGCCGTACGGACGCTCGGGGACCAGGCGACGGCCGGGCTGCCCGGCCCATGGGCGCAGGCCGTGCGGGAGGCGGCGGGGTGGGGCGGCAGAGGGCTGGCGGAGGCGGTCGACGAGGCGGTGGCGGCCGCGGCGGTGGACCGGCAGCCGGTCCGGCCCGTGTGGTGGTCGATGGTGGCGGTGGCTCAGGTGACCTTGCTGGTGGTCCAAGTGGTGGGGGTGCTGTGGCTGCTGGGAGCCATCGCCGGGGTGTTCGGCGGGCCGCAGTGGTGGATGCCGGCGCTGCTGGTGGGCGGTGCGGCGGTCGGCCCGGCGCTGGCGTGGGGCTCCCGGGTGGCGGCGCGGGGACCCGCCCGGCGCCATGGCCTGTCGGTGGAGGGTCGGCTGCGGGAGGCGGCGGCGGAGTGCGGGGCCAGGCGGGTGCTGGAGCCGGTGGAGGCGGAGCTGGCGCGGTACGGGGAGGTCCGGGGGCAGTACGTCATCGCGGCGGGCGGCGCGTGACGGGCGGTCACCCGTGCGTGTGACCGCGTTGTCCACAACCGCGGGGTCGTACACAGGGCCCGGCGGGGCCTCGCGATCGCGGGCAGCATGGTCCACGAACAGCACGACCGAGCCGGGAATTGATGGGGGAGTAGCCGGTGAATGAGAGCTGGGTGACCGTGGTGGGCAATGCCGCGACGCGGCCGGACTTCTGGGAGACGGCGGCGGGTGTCGCGGTGGCCCGGTTCCGGCTGGCGGTGACGGTGCGCCGGTGGGACCGCGGGCGGGACGCGTGGGCGGACGCGTACACGAGTTTCTATACGGTCTGGACGTGGCGCACGCTCGCCGCGAATGTCGCCGGGTCGGTATCGCTCGGTGAACCCCTCGTTGTCCATGGGACGTTGCGGGTACGGGAGCGCGAATGGGACCGGGAGCGAGAGCGGGAGAGGGACCGGCCGCTTCAGGGAGAAGGGGGAGGCGCGGCCGCGCCTGCGGCCCCGGGAGTGGATTCCGGCGGCGGCGCGAATCAGTCCCGGCGCTGGGTCACCGCGGAGATCGACGCGATGGCCGTCGGCCATGACCTTACGCGGGGTACATCCGCTTTTCGCCGGGTTTCACAGGCTAAACCGCTTCTAAACACACTGACCGGGACAACCTCCCCGTGAGCGGCCGCGAGCACGGGAGACTTGTCGATAAACCCAGCTCATATGGGATCTGAAGATTGATAACGATTCCGATTCGGATCGGTTGGGTCTAGGTATTGGTGGGGAACATGCCCCTCTTTTCTCCCTAGGATCCGTGCGTGCCCAACGGGGGTTCCTGAGTTTTGAGTTCGCTGGCGAGGCGCACCAACTGACTGGTGCTCGCCCGGAGGGAAATCATGATTTCTGTTAGGAGGCGGGGCGCTGCCCGCCTTGCGGCCGCCGTGCTGGCGTCCGGTCTGGTCGCGGCGGGTGCGCTGTTCACCGCCGGCACCGCCGCCGCCGATGACGCGCCCCCGAGCCAGGGCGGCGCCACCGCCACGCTGGGCGGTCTCAAGACGTTCGACAAGGCCGTCATTCACGAGAACGGCAAGGACCAGCAGGTCGGCGCCGGTCTTTTCGAGATGTCGGTCGACAACGGCGGCTCCATCCAGACGTACTGCATTGATCTGCACAACCCGACGCAGAGCAAGGCCAAGTACGAGGAGAAGTCCTGGGCCGAGACGTCGCTGGCGAACAACCCCAACGCGGGCAAGATCAATTGGGTTCTGCAGAACTCCTACCCGCAGGTGAACGACCTCGGCGCGCTGGCGAAGACGGCCGGCACCGGTGCCCTCACGGAGAAGACCGCCGCCGCGGGTACGCAGGTCGCCATCTGGCGCTTCTCCGACAATGCGAAGGTCGACGCGGTCGACCCGCAGGCCGAGAAGCTGGCCGACTACCTCGAGAAGAGCGCCCAGAACCTCGAGGAGCCCAAGGCGTCGCTGAGCCTGGACCCGCCGGCCGTCTCCGGCAAGGCCGGTGAGCGTCTCGGCCCGGTCAAGGTCCACACCAACGCCGACAGCGTCACCCTGACCCCGGGCACCGAGGCCGGTGGCAGTGGCGTCAAGCTCGTCGACAAGAGTGGCAAGGCCCTCACCAGCGCCGCCGACGGCGGCGAGGTGTACTTCGACGTCCCGGAGGGCGCGGCGGACGGCTCCGCCACGCTGACCGCCCAGGCCGCCACCAAGGTTCCGGTGGGCCGCGCGTTCGCCAGCGCCACCAAGAGCCAGACCCAGATCCTGGCCGGGTCCAGCGAGAGCACCGTCTCCGCCACCGCCACCGCGAACTGGGCGAAGAAGGGTGCGGTCCCGGCGGTCTCCGCCGAGAAGGACTGCGCCAAGGGCGGCGTGGACATCACCGCCAGCAACAAGGGCGACGAGGCGTTCACCTTCGAGCTGCTGGGCGAGAAGTACACCGTCGAGGCGGGTCAGTCGAAGACCGTCACCGCCCCGGTGAAGGAGGACCAGAGCTACAAGTTCAGCATCACCGGTCCGAACGGCTTCGAGAAGACCTTCTCCGGCGTTCTCGACTGCAAGACCGCCAGCAGCGGTGGCGGCAGCGACACCCCCTCCTCGCAGCCGAGCGCCGCGTCGGCCGGTGGCAGCACCGGCGGTGACACCTCCGGTGGCGACCTGGCCGAGACCGGTAGCAGCAGCAACACCCCGATGATCGCGGGCATCGCCGTGGCGCTGGTCGTCGTCGGTGGCGGCGCGGTGTTCTTCGTCCGCAAGAAGAAGGCGCCCGCGGGTCAGTGAAACGCCTGGGCGGCGACGCCAGGGCAGCAGTGATCGCTGAGTGAAGCGAAGGTCACCGAGCGTGGTGATCGTCGAAAACGCAGTGATGGAGGGCCGGAGCCTCACGGAGGTTCCGGCCCTTCGTGTCGCGGTGGCGGCGGATGCCGGGGCCGCGGGGGCCGCGGATGCCGGACTCACGCAGCACGCCGGACCAAACGGGTTTCCGCCTCGGGCTTGGCGTACGGCAAGATGGCTGTATCTACCCTCATGCGGTGGAGCTGCCACGGATACGGACCCCGCGGCGGAGCCGCACCTCGATACCTACCAGATTGCCGGACGGTTTCTCTTGGCTGAGTTCATCTACACCATGCGCAAGACGCGCAAGGCGCACGGCGACAAGGTGATCCTCGACGACGTCACGCTGAGCTTTCTGCCCGGCGCGAAGATCGGTGTCGTGGGCCCCAACGGCGCCGGTAAGTCGACGGTGCTGAAGATCATGGCGGGCCTGGAGCAGCCGTCCAATGGTGACGCCTTCCTCTCGCCCGGCTACAGCGTCGGCATCCTGCTCCAGGAGCCCCCGCTGGATGAGTCCAAGACCGTGCTGGAGAACGTCCAGGACGGCGTGGCGGTGACCAAGGGCAAGCTGGACCGCTTCAACGAGATCGCCGAGCAGATGGCGACCGACTACAGCGACGAGCTGCTGGAGGAGATGGGCAAGCTCCAGGAGGACCTGGACCACGCCAACGCCTGGGACCTGGACGCCCAGCTCGAGCAGGCCATGGACGCCCTCGGCTGCCCGCCCGGCGACTGGCCGGTCACCACCCTCTCCGGCGGTGAGAAGCGCCGGGTCGCGCTCTGCAAGCTGCTGCTCGAGGCCCCCGACCTGCTGCTGCTGGACGAGCCCACCAACCACCTGGACGCCGAGTCCGTCAACTGGCTGGAGCAGCACCTCGCCAAGTACGAGGGCACCGTCGTGGCCATCACCCACGACCGGTACTTCCTGGACAACGTCGCCGAGTGGATCCTGGAGCTCGACCGCGGCCGCGCCATCGGTTACGAGGGCAACTACTCCACCTACCTGGAGAAGAAGCAGGCCCGGCTGAAGGTCGAGGGCCAGAAGGACGCCAAGCGCGCCAAGCGCCTCAAGGAGGAGCTGGACTGGGTCCGCTCCAACGCCAAGGGCCGCCAGGCCAAGTCCAGGGCCCGGCTGACCCGTTACGAGGAGATGGCCGCCGAGGCCGAGAAGACCCGGAAGCTGGACTTCGAGGAGATCCAGATCCCGCCGGGCCCTCGCCTGGGCAGTGTCGTGGTCGAGGTGGAGAACCTCTCCAAGGCGTTCGGCGAGAAGGTCCTCATCGACGACCTCTCCTTCACCCTCCCGCGCAACGGCATCGTCGGCATCATCGGCCCCAACGGTGCCGGTAAGACCACGCTCTTCAAGATGATCCAGGGCCTGGAGACCGCCGACGCGGGCCGCATCAAGGTCGGCGAGACCGTCAAGATCTCCTACGTCGACCAGAGCCGCGCCAACATCGACCCCAAGAAGACGCTGTGGGCGGTCGTCTCCGACGAGCTCGACTACATCAACGTCGGCCAGGTCGAGATGCCGTCCCGCGCCTATGTCTCCGCGTTCGGCTTCAAGGGCCCGGACCAGCAGAAGCCGGCCGGTGTGCTCTCGGGCGGTGAGCGCAACCGCCTCAACCTCGCGCTCACCCTCAAGCAGGGCGGCAATCTGCTGCTCCTCGACGAGCCCACCAACGACCTCGACGTCGAGACCCTGTCCTCGCTGGAGAACGCGCTGCTCGACTTCCCCGGCTGCGCCGTGGTCGTCTCCCACGACCGCTGGTTCCTCGACCGCGTCGCCACGCACATCCTGGCGTACGAGGGCGAGTCCAAGTGGTTCTGGTTCGAGGGCAACTTCGAGTCGTACGAGAAGAACAAGGTCGAGCGGCTCGGCCCGGACGCGGCCCGTCCGCACCGCGCCACCTACAAGAAGCTCACGCGGGGCTGAGTGGATGGCACGCCATATCTACCCCTGTCCCCTGCGCTGGTCCGACATGGACGCGTTCGGCCACGTCAACAACGTGACCTTCCTCCGCTACCTGGAGGAGGCCCGGGTCGACTTCATGTGGCGACTGGCGCCGGGGAACGGGAGTAACGCGTTCACCGGCGGTGTGGTCGTGGCCCGGCATGAGATCGACTATCTGAAGCCCCTCGTCCACCGGCACAGCCCGGTGACGATCGAGACCTGGGTGACGGAGATCAAGGCCGCGTATCTCACCCTGCGCTACGAGATCAAGGACGAGGACGCACTGTATGTGCGTGCCGCCACCCGCATCGTGCCGTACGACCTCGACCAGGGCCGTCCGCGCCGGGTCTCCCCGGAAGAGGAGAAGTTCCTGACCGAGTACCTGGAGCCGGACCCGGTGAAGAAGGGCGCCGGTAAGGCGTCCGCGAAGCCCGCCGGTGGGGCCGAGCGGTCGGAGGGGGCCGTCGCCGTATGACGGCCGCCGACCAGGAGCTCCACTTCGCCGACGCCGGGGAGGCGGCCGATCTCGCCGCCTTCCTGGCCCGGCTGATCCACTACGACCGGGCGGCGGCGGTACGGCTGCAGGCGGGCGGCGGAGTGCTCGCCGTCTTCGGCCGGCCGCCGTCCTTCGAGGTCCTCGCGATCCGTACGGCACGGCTCGAGGCGATCATCGGCACCGACGCCACGACGGCCGGGGCGGCCGGGGCGAGCGGGCCCGGTGCGCTGGATACGACGGTCTCGGCGGGCGAGCTCGGGGACGCGCTGGACACGGCGCGGGCCGGGCGGACCGCCGACGGGCCCGAGGTCCGTGACCGGGGCCTGGTGGTCACCGTGCCGCAGGCCGTCACCGGCCCGCCGTGGGCCGGTGTGCTGCCGCCGCGCGGCGGCTGGCGCCGGGTGAGCGGCCTGCCGGGCGTGGACGAGGTGCACGGGGCGGTCGCCGCCGCCGTCGCCGAGTTCCGGGCCCGCGACGCGGAACTCCCCGAGGAGCGCCGTACGCGCGCCGAGCGCGACCGTATCGGCCATGAGATCTGGTCCCGCACGCTCGGCGACACCGGGCTCCCGCTGCGCGCCGTGCATGCCGCCCAGTCGCTGGGCTTCCTGCGCCCGGTCCGGGCGGCGGCGCCCGCCGCCTCCGCCACCGGTGCCGGGAGCGGTGTGGCCACGGCCACGCCCGGCCCCACGGCCGAGCCCCTGGCGCTGCTCGCCGCGGGCGGCTGGCTGCGGCTGCGCACTCCGTACGGCTCGATCGCGGTGCGTACGTCGGGCCTCTCCGGCCTGTCCGTCACACCCGCCTGAGCCCGCCGGGTCAGCCCTACGGGCTCAGGCGGTCAGCCCTCCGTGTTGATCATGGAGGCGGCGGCGTAGGTGAGGTACTGCCACAGCTGGGCCTCGAGCTCCGGGGCCAGCTCCAGCTCGTCGACCGCGTCGCGCATATGGCGCAGCCAGGCGTCATGGGCGGCGCGGTTCACGGTGAAGGGGGCGTGGCGCATGCGCAGCCGCGGGTGGCCGCGGTTGTCGCTGTAGGTGCGGGGGCCGCCCCAGTACTGCATCAGGAAGAGTACGAGCCGTTCCTCGGCCGGTCCCAGGTCGTCCTCGGGGTACATCGGCCGGAGCAGCGGGTCCTCGGCGACCCCCTGGTAGAAGCGGTGGACCAGACGCCGGAAGGTCTGCTCGCCGCCGACCTGCTCGTAGAAGGTCTGCTCCTGAAGTGTGCCTCGCGGAATCTCTTTCACGCCTCCATGGTCTCAGACACCTCCGGCTGGAAAAGGGGGCGTGGGTCGCGGCCGCGGGGCGGGCGCAGGAGAGTGGAGTCATGGGCAGCACGGGCGGTGACACACGCAGCGCGCCGGACGCCGTGGAGCGTGTGGTGCGGGGGAGGCGTATGGGCCGGGAGGCCGGTGTGTGCGCCGAGGAGGCCGCGGCGGTACGGGCCGGGCTGGTCCGGGAGATCGTGGCGGGCGGCGGGCTCACGGACCCCGCTTGGCGGGCGGCCTTCGAGGAGGTGCCGCGCCATCTCTTCGTGCCCTACTACTACGAGGCCGGGGAGGCGGGCGCGGCGGCACGTACGGCGGGCACGGCAGGCGCGGCGGCACGTACGGCGGGCACGGCGGGTGCGCCGGGCACGGCGGGTGCGCCGGGCACGGCAGGCGTGGCGGCTACGACGGCAGGCGCGGCCGATGCGTCAGGCGCGGCTACTACAGCAGGCGCGGCCGGTGCGCCAGGCGCGGCCGGCGCGGGCTCGGCAGGTGCACCGGGCCACGAGACAGCAGGGGCGGCAAGGGCCGGTGCGGCGCATGGGACGGTCGGTTACACCCGGCTGTGGCGCGACGACCCCCACCCGCTGCGGCGGGCCCGCTGGCTGGCCGGCGCGTACGCGGACGCCCCGCTCGCCACGCGGGTGCGCGACGGTGAGCTGATCACCTCCAGCAGCCAGCCGTCACTGATGGCACGGATGCTCGAGGCGCTCCAGGTGCGGGACGGGGACCGGGTGCTGGAGATCGGCGCGGGCACCGGCTACAACGCCGCGCTGCTGGCCCATCGGCTCGGCGACACCCACGTCACGACCCTCGACCTCGACCCGGAGATCACCGAGGCCGCCCGGAACCATCTGGCCGCCGCCGGATTCCGCCCCGCGGTCGTCACGGGCGACGGGGCGCGCGGCTGCCCGCTGCACGCTCCCTACGACCGGATCATCGCCACCTGCGCCGTGGCGTCCATCCCGTCCGCATGGATCGGCCAGTGCCGGCCGGGCGCGCTGATCCTGACGCCGCTCGCGACCGGGCTGATCGCCCTGAGGGTCGCCGACGCCCGCCATGCGGAGGGGCACTTTCTGGCCATGCCCGCGTACTTCGTTCCGCTGCGCGGCAGCGGCCCGCCGCCTCAGGTGCCCATGCACGGTCTGCCGTCCCGGCCGCTGCTGGACGACTCCTTCCGCTTCCTGCTGAACGTGGCCGCGGGCCATATGGAGCCGGTCGAGGCCCTCGCGCTGTGGGAGCACGAGGGCAGGCCGGGGCGGGAGCGTTACGGGGTAACGGTGCGGGGCGAGCGCCAATGGGCCTGGCTGGACGACCCGGAGGGCGCCTACGGCTGGCCGCTGGGCCCTCCCAGCGGCCTTCAGCCCGGGCTTCAGCCCTTCTAGCCCTCCGGCCCTCTAACCCTCCGGCTCTCTGGCCCTGCGCGCGGCGCCGCCCCGGACCTCCGGGCCCGCCCCGCCGCCCGTCCCGGCCTCAGCCCCGGCGCACCGTGATCGTCGTCCAGGCGCCGACGTGGACGCGGTCGCCGTCCCGGAGCGGGACCGGCACGAACGGCTGGATCGGCTCCTCGCCGCCGTTGATCGTCGTCCCGTTCGTCGAGTCCTGGTCGACGACCGCCCAGACGCCGTCGGGCTGCTGGACGAGGAGCGCGTGCTGATGCGAGACGCCCGGGTCCTCGGGCGGGCGCCCGAGGTCGATGTCGGGGGCCTCACCGGTGCTGTGGCGGCGGCGGCCGATGGTGATCTGGCCGCCGTTGAGCGGCAGTTGCTGCTCGGGGGAGTAGGCCGGGAGGTTCAGCCCGGCGGCCTCCGGGCCGCTGCGGTTCATCATCGCCATGAAGTACTCACGGTCCGGGGCGACGACGGCTATCCAGTTGCCGGGCGCCGACGACGGAGCCCCGCCCTGGCCGAACTGGGCGCCGCCGGGCGGCGTCGAGTGCTGCGGGGCGCCGGGGTGCTGCTGCTGCGGCGGCTGGTGGCCCGGCCCCTGCTGCTGGGGCGGCGCGTACCCCTCGTTCCCGTACGGCTGGGCCGGGGGCGCGGGGCCTGGGGGTAGCCGTAGCCGTACTGCGGCGCGGCCGGGGGCGCGCCCTGGCCGTGGCCCGGGGCGCCCTGCTGCGGTGCGCCGTGCGGGGGCGTGCCCCCCTGCTGGGGCGGTGGAAGCGTCCAGTCGCTGTCGCCGCCGAACCCCGGACCGGAGGAGTGACCGGCGCCGCCCTGCCCCGGGTGCGGGACATGCGGCACCCCGGGCCCCGGCTGCTGCGGCGGCGCGTAACCGCCCTGTGGCGGACCGTACGGAGAAGGCGTATGCGTCTGGAAGTTGAACCGGCACTCCTCGCAGAACGGAGCCTGCGCCTCACGCGGCGTACGGCACTGCGGGCACAGCTCCTGCTGCTGCGCCGGATAGCCGTAGCCCCCGCGCCGCCGGGCGGCGGTGGGCCGCCCGGCCCCGGACTCCCGTAGCCGCCCGGTGGCACGGGCATGCCGTGGCCACCCGGCGCGGGCTGTGGCGGAGGTGGCGAGACGGCACCGGAGGGCATGGGTGTCCCCGACATCCGGTGGCCACACACCTCGCACCAGTCGTCGGCCGCCGAGTGGTGGCCGTTGGGACAGGTCGGCATGTCGGATCCCCCTCTTGTGGCTTTCTCGGTGTTTCTGCCGAGAAGTGCTACGTGAGTGCTGGTTATGTGCTACTTCTTAACGCGAACTGTCTTGGTGGAGCGCGTTTCGAGTGTCATCTCGTCCGCCTCCGCGACCTTCGCCTTCAGTCGCACAGTACCTGCCGCCACATCGAGGACGTCCACCACCTTCGCAAGCAGTTTCGCCGTGTCCTCGTTCCCCGATGCGGTCGCCAGCTGTACGGCACGCCCCAGCTTCGCGGTCGCTTGTTCGGCATCGCCGGACTTGCGGGCATTCATGCCCTGTTGGATGACCTGGGCCAGTTCGGCTTGGCCCGTATAGTGCGCCACCTGCGGATTCATCGCGGTGGAGACGGCCAGGTCAGCCGTCCACACCGCGCGTACCAGCCCCTGGGCCAGCGGGCTCGGCGGACTGCCGACTCCCTCGGGCGGCGGCTGGACCAGGGAAATCCTGGCCGCGAGCATCTCCTGGCCGACCTCCGCCGCCGGAACTCTCACACACAGGTGGTAGTCGCGGGACTCATCGCCCCAGGACCCGGTGGGATAGTCGCCCGCGCGCGGACCGGCCTCGACGCGGCGGGCGGTCAGATCCTCGACCGTCGGTGCGACCTGTTTCACATACGCCACCTCGGCGCCCTTGGGGGTCCACAGCCGGAGGCTGACGTCGGCGATCTCCTTGCCCATCGCCGCCTCCATCATCCGCGTGAAGTCCGCGGAGAGCCCGGCGGGATCGGCGACGATATCGGCCGTGCCGAGCAGGGCGGAGGCGATCCCGGTGACCTCCTCGACCTCCCAGTCGGTGCCCACTCCGCGGGCGTCGCAGGTGAAGCGGCCCGCGCAGGCGTCGAGCACCGCCCGCAGCCGTGCCGGCTCCTCGTGTTCGTTCCGGCCGTCGGTGAGCAGAATGCCGTGCCGGATCGTGGCATCGGCGGAGCCGAGCAGCAGATCGGCGAGCAGCAGCCAGGTGCCGATCGCGGTGCCGCCGCCCGGACTCAGGCTCCGCAGCGCGTCCTTGGCCTGGGCGCGGGTGAGCGGATCGGCGATGGCCAGCTGACCGTTCCCCGGGAAGACCTCGACCGCCTTATGGGTGCCCGCCACCACGGAGAAGGCGACACCGTCGCGCACCGTGTCGATGGCGGCGGCGGTCGCCTCCCGCGCGTGGCGCATCTTCGTCGGCGGATAGTCCATCGAGCCGGAGCAGTCCACCATGATCACCACGGCCGCGCGGGCGGCGGCACCGCCCGGGACGCCCCCGCCGTCGTGCGCGCCCGGGAAGCCGTCGTACGCACCGGGGACGCCGTTGTACGCGCCCGGGACGCCGTCGTACACATCGGGTGCGGCGGCGGGCGCGGGGATCGGCGGGCCTCCCGCCGCCCCGCCGCCGGACGAGGTCACGGTGATGATCGCGTTCACCTCGTGGCCTCCCTCGGGAGGTACTCGTTCTGGTAGACCTCGACCGAGAACCGCGGCGCGTCGGGCGTCGAGAAATGGGCCATATCATCCGCTCCTTGGCGACCGTCAGGCGGATCCTGCCCGGCCCGGGGCTGCGGGGAACGGCACGACCGCCACTGTTACGTTGTCGTGGCCCCGCCGTCGAGGGCGTGGCCGACCAGGATCTGGGCGGTGTTCAGCGGCCGGGAGCGGGCGTCCGGCGGCACCGCGCGGGCCATCTGCTCCGCCGATTCGGCGTAGTTCCACAGCCCGTCGGTGCACACCACCACAACACCCGGCCGGTCCGGTTTGTAGGAGGCGGTGTGGGGCTCCAGCTCATAGGCGTCCGCCCGAGCCAGCCGGTGATGGCGTGGGCTCGCTCGTCCGCGTACGCCTCCGCCTCCGACATCAGCCCCGCGGCCACCATCTGGGCCGCCCAGGAGTCGTCCTCGGTGAGCCGGGCGGGCGGGGCCGTACGGTCGTCGGGGACCCAGTAGGCGCGGCTGTCGCCGACCCAGCCGATGGTGAGGATGTCGCTGGTGACGACGGCGCTGACGATGGTGCACGCCGGTGCGTTCTGATGGCGCTGGCCCTCGTGGTGCGCGGCGGCCGCGCCGGTCTCGATGGCCAGGGAGTTGACCGCCTCGGCGGCGGCGACGATCGCCTCGTTCATGGCCTGCTGGGGGTGGGCGCCGCGCGGCAGCGAGGCCCGCAGCGCCTCACCGGCCGCATGGGCCGCGGCGGCCGAGGCGTCGTCGGGGCGGGTGGCCGAGGAGACGCCGTCGCACACCACCGCGACCATGACCGGTGAGCCGTCGGGCAGCTCGGCGGCGGACACCGCGAACGCATCCTCATTGCGGTGATGCCGCAGCCCTCGGTCGCTGGCCGCCGCGATGCCCTCCAACTCGCTCTCCATATGGTCGCGTTCGCGTGCCTGGGCGTGTCCGCAGCGCTCGCAGTATCCGTCCTGGTCGATGGTGCCCTCCTGGCACGCGGCGCACCGGGGACGGTGCTCGCCGCCGGGCAGCCGGGGGTCCGCCCCGGTGCCGGTGCCCGCCATGCTGCCCGTGCTGGTCGCCGCGCTGGTGTGCGTACTCGCGTTGACCCCCGTGTCGATCTCCGCGGGGGTGCCGGTCTCGGTGGGTGGCGCCGCCTCGGGCGCGCCGAGCGCCCCGGCGGCCCACGGATCGGCCGGCTGCCCGTACCCGTCGGGCGCCGGGGCGGCCAGCTCGTACCCGTCGGGGGCCGGGGCGGCCAGCTCGTACCCGTCGGGGCGGGGGCGGCCAGCTCGTAGTCGTCCGGCTCCGGCTCCGGATGGGGGGACCACGCCGCGCCGTTCAGCTGCGGAGGCACCGGCCGGTCGCCGGGCGTCTGCGCCGCCGGCGCGGCCGCCGCCGTCAGATCTGCACCGCACTGATCGCAGTATCTGTCCCCCGCCTGCGGCGGCTCATCACAGGTCGGGCAGGCTGACAGCTGGGCTGGCTGCGGCATCTGCGACATCGATCACACCCACGTCCTGGGGCGGAAACGGTTGGCCCGCTCCACCAGTTCGATCCTCTCCTCGCCTCGCTGCGCGAGTCTGGCGAGTACCCGGTACGAGCGCTCCAATCCGAAGCGCAGCCCGCGCTCGTCCAGGCTGCTGCCGAGCAGAGGCGGCCGGTTGTGTCCCGGGGGCGCCCCGCTGCTGCCGGACAGTACCCAATCGAGGGCACTGCCCAGGACCTCCGTACGCAGCCGCTCGCGCCGCACCGCGTCCAGCCCGAACTCGCCCAGCCGCTCGACCTGGGCGGCCGACGCCGCCAGATCGCCCAGCAGGGCGTCGTACGGGGCGCGCTGGCGCAGCCGGGCCCGTACGGCGGCGACCCGCGCCGCCGTGTAGTGGATCGAGGACTCCGGGACCGACTCCAGGGCCCGCACCGCGCCCGCCCGGTCCCCGGAGCACAGCAGGACCCGGGCGAGGCCGAAGGCGGCGCTCACAAAGCTGGGGTCGGTGGCCCACACCAGGCGGTAGTACTCCGCCGCGTTGTCCAACTGGCCCAGGACCTCGGCGCAGACGCCGAGGGCCAGCTTCGGCGCGGGCTCACCGGGGAACGCGTCGTAGACGGCGTCGAAGGAGAGCGCGGCCGTCTCGCGGTCGCCGGTGGCCAGTGCGTGCAGCCCCCGGTACCAGACGATCCGCCAGTCGTCGCTGTACGCCGCCTCCAGGCCGGTGAGCGCGACGCCCGCGTCATGCTCCTGGCTCAGCTCCAGCTGGGCGCGGACCCGGCGCAGCCGCAGCTCGACCGAGTCGACGGGCGCGGTCCGCAGCGCGGCGCTCACCTCGGCGGGGTCGGCGGCCAGCAGGCCGGCCAGGAATCCGGCGTTCGGATCGTCCGGGTCCACCAGCGGCACCGGGAGGGCCAGTGCGGTGGCTCCGCCTTCCAGGGTGGCGATGGCGGGCAGCGGCAGGGCCAGCGGGCCCGGCGGCCGCTGTGCGGGGACGGGCGCGGTGGTGCCCGGCCGAGGGGCCGGGCGCCCAGCAGGGACGGATCCTGGCCGTCGTCGGCGAACAACTCGGTGTCCACGACGCGTGGTTCGGGCCCGAAGAGGGTGGACAGGGCCGGCCGGGGCCGCCCGGTCTGCAGCGCCACGACCTCCCGCAGCACCCCGGTGAGCTGGTCGGCCATCTCCCGCGCGGAGGCGAAGCGGCGCCCCGGGTCCGGGTCGGTGGCCCGCACCAGCAGCCGGTAGAAGGATTCATAGCGCCGGAAGACCTCGATGTGCTCGGGGTCCGGCAGGCTGTCCACGAAGACGTTGGTATAGCCCTGGAAGTCGAAGGTGAGCACGGCCAGGGTGCGCGCCACCGTGTAGAGATCGGAGGCGACCGACGGACCGGTCTCGGCGATCTCGGGGGCCTGGTAGCCGACCGTTCCGTAGATGGGGCTGTCGTGGTCGTCCATCCGCCGGACCGCGCCCATGTCGATCAGCTTGAGCTGGTCCTGCTGCTGAATGGCGTTGTCGACCTTGAAGTCGCAGTAGAGCAGATTGCGGCTGTGCAGATGGCCGAGCGCCTCCAGCGCCTCGATGCCGTAGGCGCACGCCTGCTCGACGGGCAGCGGATTGCGCCGGCCGTCGGTGGTGCGCAGGGAGTTGGCGATGTCCTTGAGGGACTTGCCGCCCACGTACTCCATGACGATGTAGCCGTCGAGGCTGCCGGTGCGCTGGTCGAGATGCTCGACGAAGTTGTAGATCCGGACGATGTTGGAGTGCTCGATCTCGGCGAGGAAGCGGCGCTCGGAGACGGCGGCCGCCAGGGCCTCCTCGTCGCCCGTGTCGAGCAGGCCCTTGAGGACCACCCAGCGGTCCGACACCGCGCGGTCGATGGCCAGATAGATCCAGCCGAGCCCGCCGTGCGCCAGACAGCCCGCGACCTCGTACTGGCCGTGGACGATGTCACCGGGGTTCAGCTTCGGTACGAACGAGTACGGATGGCCGCATTTGGTGCAGAACCCCTCGGTGCGGCCCGGCCGCTCGCCGCGGGCGCGGCCCACCGGGGCACCGCAGTCCCCGCGGCTGCAGAACCGCTTCCGCTCGGGACCTCGGGGTCCGCGAGCACCGCCGTCCGCGGATCGGGGCGCGGCACATCCGGGACGCTGACCAGACCGGCGCCCAGTGCGTTCCGCCCCGAGGAGGCCGCGGTGGAGGAGCGGGAGCTGCGCACCGAGACCGAACGCGACGAGGACCGCCCGGACATGGAGCGGGACAGCCGCCCGGAGACCGAGCGCCGGGACGAGGAGGAGCGTGCCGAACGCGACCGGCTCGAGGCGCTGGACGAGGAGTCCCGGCCGGACAAGGGGGAGGAGCCTCGGCCGGACGGCAGGGAGGAGCCCCTGACCGACGACGAGGATCCGCCGCCCGACGACGAGGAGCCCCCGACCGGTCCGCCCTGCCCGGTGATCCCGGTGGGCGGTGAAGCCACCAACCCCTGCGGTGAGACGACCGGAGCCATACCGCAGACATCGCAGTACAGCTCACCTCCGCCCACGTCCTCGTAGGACCCGCCGCAGTCACGCCGCTGGCAGGCGGCGACCGCCGCAGTCATTTCGTGCCTCCCTCGATACCTTCGTCGGCCGGGCCCGTCTGGCGTGGCACCAGGGCCTCGGCCGCCGCCTGCTGATAGCGCAGCACGGCCTGCTCGGCCGCCCGCAGATCACACGGGGCGCTCCACAGCATCCGGCGGGCCACGTCATACCGCTCCACCAGCATCGAATCCTCCGCCATGCCGTGGCGGGCGACCTTCGCCTTGTACGCGTCGAGACGGCCGCGCAGCTCGGCGCGGACCGCCAGCGGCGCGGTGACCGCGGTCAACGACTCGCGGGCCCGCAGCAATTCGTCGTCGGCGCGCTGCTCCAGGCTCTCCAGCAGTGGCGAGAGCCGGTGCCACTGGGAGCGCCTGCGGTAGTCGGCGGCGGCGACCAGCTGCTCGTGCAGCGCGGTCGGCGGGCCGCTGACGGCCGGAACCTCCGACGCCGCGATCTTCGCGAGCACCTCACCGCGCGCCTGGCGCGCCTCCGCCAGGGTGCGATCGGCGCGGGAGAGCACATCCCGCAGCCGCATCAGCCGCCGCTCGGCGTCCTGCCGCACATCCAGGACCGCCTCGATCTCCCGTCGCACATCCTCCAGGGCGCGGGCCGAGCGGTCATAGCGCTGGGTGTCGGGGCTGCCGCCGCCGGGCGCGGAGCTGCCGCCGGCCGGCTTCCAGAAGGCCAGCGGGTCGGAGACCACCTCGGCGCGCAGCGCGGTCAGCTCGGCGGTGATCTGCTCCAGATCGTCCCCGAGGGGTGCTCGCCGGGGCGCACCCCGACCGAGTGGGCGAGCGAACGGGTGCGGTGCAGCTCGGCGGAGAGCATGTCGATCCGGGCGGGCAGCGCGGACCATACGGCGTCGGCGCTGACGATGACGCCAAGAGCCTCCGCGTACCAGCGGTTCATCCGGTCGACCAGCCGGTCCAGACTCAACTCCTCGCTGAGCAGGGGCGAGCCGCCGAGGGTGGCGCTGCTGGGCAGGGTGATCGCGGTGCCGCACAGCAGCTCGGTGAGCTCAATCAGCTCTGCCTGCGTCGGCCAGCGGTGACGGGAGCGCAGCTCACGGGCGCGGGTGAGGGCCTCGGAGTACGCGTCGAAGTAGCTCCACAGGAGAGAGATGGCCTGCTCGGTGGTGGACCACCGGTCCTTGGTGACGCCCGTGAGCTCGGCGCCCTCCAGAAGCCTTCTGCCCGCGTGGTCCTGGAGGGCGAGCAGCGAGGACTCGATCGCCTCGTGTTCGGCGGCGAGCTTCGCCAGCGCGCGGTCCACCTCCTCACGGCCCATGACCGGGCCGTCGGGTGCCCCCGCGAAGCTGGGGAAGGGTCCCGGGACCCCCATCGATCACCTCTCCATGTCCGTAACCATTGTGTGATCCGTCTGCAGCGTCATCCCTACGCGTGTGAGGCGGGTGCTAATCCTTGCCGGTCCGTGATCCTTGCTCGTGCCCGATGTGTCCCGGTCCCGGCGCTAGTCCTTGTATTCGGGGGCGGGTGGTGCCGGATTCTCCTGTGCCGTGCTGAAGTCCTTGGCGAGCCACTTCTGGTAGGCCTGCATCCAGGGGCTGCCGACACCGCCCTGGCGGTAGTTCTCCAGAACCTTGTTGACCCGGCGTACCAGGTCGTCGTCGTCCTTGTTCATCGCCACGCCGTAGAGCTCATCGGTGAATCGCGAGCCGACCAGCTTGACGGAGGGGTCCTGGGCTGCCTGGCCGGCCGCCAGCGCATTGTCGGTGATCACCGCGTCCACCTCGCCGAGTTGCAGCCTGACCAGGCAATCCAGCTGGTTGGGAACGGGCTTGACCTTGATCGCGCCCAGATGCTCGGCCCCGGTGTCCGGCTTGTCCAGCTCGGCCTCGGCGGTGGAACCCTGCGCGGTGCAGACCTTCTTGCCGCGCAGGGTCTTGTTGTAGCCGGTGATGGACGAGTCGTCGGCGACCAGTACCTGCTGCCCGGCCTGGAAGTACGCGGTGGAGAACGCGACGTCCTTGATCCGTTCGCAGTTGATGGTCATGGTGCGCACCACGACGTCCACCTTGCCCTGCTGCAGGGCCTTGATGCGCTGACTGGTGGGGATGGTGCGGAAGATGACCGCGTCCGGATCGCCGAATATGTCCTCGGCTATGGCGCGCACCAGGTCGATGTCGAACCCGGTGAGGTCGCCGGTGGCCGGATCGCGGTATCCCCAGCGGTAGCTGTTCTGGTCGACGCCGGCGATCAGCTTGTTGAGCTTGTGGCCGTTGACCTCGCGGTTCTTGATCCGCTTGATGGCCGGGCCGCTGGCGCTTGACGGGCGCAGACTCGCCTCGGGATTGCGGCAGCTGTCCGCCGCGGCCTCGGCCTCGGTGCCGACCCGCATCGTCTGCGGGCGCGGCGCACCGCCCTTGCCGTCGCCGTCGCCGCCGTCGTCCATCATCGCCGGCACCGCGATGGCCGTGGCCACGCCCAGGGCGCATACCGTCACCGCGGCGGCCGATCGCAGCGATCGCATGCTTCCGCCCCCATCGTCCTCATCGGTACTCCGACAGTCTGCGGCCTATGCCCAGCAGCGCGCCCGCGGCTCCCAGCACGGCCAGCACCCCGGCGCCCAGTGCCATGGCGGTGAACGCGCCGCGCCCGTCGTCGGCGGCCTGCTGGAACTCCCGCTGCTCGTGGGCGAGGGCCTCGGCCAGCTTGCTGTCCACCGCGTCGAAGGACTCGCCAGTGCTGTCCTTCGCGCCGATGACCTTGGTCAGCGCCGTCTTGTAGTCGCCCCCGTCATCGGCGGTGCGGGCGGCCTTGTGCCGCACCTGCCACTCCTTGACCCGGTCGGCGGCCTTCTCCAGCGGCTCACGGCCCGCGTCGTCGTCCGCGAGGGCGCGCGCCTTGTCCAGCAGGCTGCCCTCCGCGGGACGGCCGCCGGACGACTTCCCCACGAGCGCGGACATCCGCGAGCCGTAGCTGACCTCGTAGGCGTCCTTGCCCTTGTTGGAGCCGTCCTCGTCGACGACGACCGCGCCGCGCGCCACCAGGGTCAGATTCTCGTCGGCGCGGGCCCGCAGGGAGTCGATCCGCGCCTCGTTGAGCACCTGGAGGGACTTCGCCCCGTGGTCGTTGGAGTCGCCGAGCTCGGTGCTGGCGACCGCATGGCCGACCACCAGCCACAGCATCACCACCGTGGAGGCGGCCGTGGCGGCGAGCATGCCGTGGTTGAGCACCCGGTTCGTCCGCTGGTAGTGGCGGCGCTGGGCCCACCCCAGCGCGCCCAGGGCGACCAGGCCGGTGCCGATCGCCGCCCACGGCCATGCCTCGGCGTCCTCGTAGTCATCCCCGAGACGGGCGGTCTCGGCCTGATAGAGCCTGCCCGCAGCGGGCAGCAGCCGGCTGCGCATGGTGTCGTTGGCATAGCGCAGATAGGCGCCGCCCAGCGGCAGCCCCTGGCGGTTGTTGGCGCGCGCGGAGTCGACCAGACCGGTGTAGACCGGCAGCAGCTGGTTGATCTTCCGTATCTCCTCGCGGGCGGAGGCCGAGCCCCCGGTATTGGCGGCGGCGCTCACCAGCAGCTTGGAGGCGGTGTCGATGTCCTGCACATAGCGCTTGCGGACCTGGGCGGGCTCCTGGCCGCCCGCCAGGAAGCCCCTGGTCGCCGTGGTGTCCGCGTCGGCCAGGGAGCGGTAGATCTGCGCCGCGTCGGCGCTCAGCGGCTGGCTGCGCTCGGCCACGGCGTCCGCCGCGGTCTGCCGGTCGGAGACCTGCCAGGCCGTGACCGCGCCGAACGCGACCACCAGCGCGGCCAGCACCGCCCCGATGACGCGCAGCCGGCCGGGCTCGGTCGTCGCCGCCGCCCGTGCCCGGTCGAGCCCTTCACGCCACGCGGTCCGCGGCGGGGCCGCGGGCGCGGGTGGCGGCGCGGCTCTGCCGGTGGTCGGCGGGTATGACACAAGACCTCCCCCTTGGCCCGGATTCCGTAGTTGGTGTCGCGGTCGGTGTCGCAGCAGTATGGACCGCGGCGCCAGGAGAGGTCACCGGTCGAGCCTGGATCTTGTTCGGATCGCGATCTTCCCTCCCCTTTTCATTACGCTTCGGACGGACTTTCGGTTCCACTTTCCGCGTCATCAGCTGGGGCGTAGTGCGCGCGCAGCCGGGCGTACGCCGCCTCGGGCGCGCCGGTGCGGTCCAGGCCCAGCAGCGCGGCGCCCAGCACCGGCGGTGCGGTGACCACCCGCGGCTCGGCCTTCGGGGCGCGCTCCGCCAGCAGTTCGCGGATCCGGTCGTCCAGCAGCGGATGGCGGGCCGCGAGCACCCCGCCGCCCAGCACGACGGGCGTCTCCTCGCCCAGCAGATCGAGGCGGCCGAGGGCGACCGTGGCCATGGTCACCACCTCCTCCGCCTGGCGGTCGACGATCGCCCGGGCGATCTCGTCGCCGGCGTCGGCCACCGCGAAGAGCACCGGCGTCAGCTCATGCCGCCGGGCCGCGTCCAGCCGGCCCAGATGCAGCGCCTCGATCAGCTCGTACATGGTGGTCAGGCCGAACTGCGCGGGCAGGGCGCGGGCCAGCTCGGTCGGTTCGCCGCGGCCGTCCTCCGCGCGTGCCGCCCACCACAGCGCCTCCTCCGACAGATAGCCCCCGCCGCCCCAGTCGCCGGAGATCCGGCCAATGGCGGGGAAGCGGGCCACCCGGCCGCCGTGACCGATCCCGGCGCAGTTGATGCCCGCGCCGCAGACCACGGAGACGCCGGTCGGCTCGCCGTCGTCGGCGACCCCGGCCCGCAGCAGCGCGAAGGTGTCGTTGGCGACCGTGACGGTGGCGCCCCAGCCGCGATCGGCCAGTACGCCCGTCAGCTCCTCCTCCTCGCTGGGCAGATCGGCGTTGGCCAGACACGCCGAGATATGCCCCGCGATATGCCCCACGCGCGGTGGACCGGACCCGCCAGCCTGCCGCGCCGCGTCCTCCACCAGGGGTGCGAGCGAGCCGACCGCGGCCTCGGCGCCCACGACGGGCGGCCGGAAGCCGCCGCCGCGGGCCGCGCCGAGGACGGAGCCGTCCGGGCCGACGAGCGCGACATCGGTCTTGCTGTTGCCCGCGTCGATCGCCAGGACCGACCGCTCCGGCGCAGCGGCGGAGGAAGCGGAGGAAGCGGAGGAAGCGGAGGAAGTGGAGGAAGCGGAGGAAGTGGAGGAAGCGGAGGAAGAAGACGAAGGGGAAGGAGAGGGGGTCGATACGGACTGGGTCAGGCCCACGCCAGATGCTCCCGGTTGTGCGCGATGAGGTCGTCGGTCAGCTTCTCGGCGTATTCGATCTGGCCGATGAGGGGGTGGGACAGCAGTGCCTGGAAGACCCGCTCCCGGCCGCCCTTCAACGCCGCCTCCAGCGCCAGGTGTTCGTACGCCGTGACATTGGCGACCAGGCCGGCGAACAGGGGCTCAAGGGGGCGCACGGACAGTGGCTTCGCGCCCTGTGCGTTGACGGCCGCCGGGACCTCGATCACCGCGTCGTCGGGCAGGAAGGGCAGGGTGCCGTTGTTGAGCGTGTTGACGATCCGCACCTCACCGGTGTCGCCCAGCAGGGACGAGGTGAGATCGACCGCCGCCTCCGAGTAGAACGCCCCGCCGCGCTTGCCGAGCAGCTCGGGCTTCTCGTCCAGGGTCGGATCGCCGTACATCTCCAGCAGCTCCCGCTCGATCGCCGCGACCTCCGCCGCCCGGGACGGCTTGCTGCGCAGCTCCCTCACCACCGCGTCGTGCTGGTAGAAGTAGCGCAGATAGTACGAGGGGACGACGCCGAGCCGGTCCACCAGCGTGCGCGGCATCCGCAGGTCCTCGGCGATCGCCTCGCCGTGCTCCGCGAGCAGCTTGGGCAGCACATCCTCGCCGTCGGTGCCGCCGATGCGCACCGCACGCTCCCAGGTGAGGTGGTTCAGGCCCACGTGCTCCAGCGTCACCTCGCCGGGGGTGACACCCAGCAGCTTCGCGAACTTCCGCTGGAAGCCGATGGCGACATTGCACAGGCCGACCGCCCGGTGCCCGGAGGTGAGCAGCGCCCGGGTCACGATTCCGACCGGGTTGGTGAAGTCCACGATCCAGGCGTCGGGGTTGCGGCGGCGCACCCGCTCGGCGATGTCCAGCACCACCGGGACCGTGCGCAGCGCCTTGGCCAGCCCGCCCGCGCCGGTGGTCTCCTGTCCGACGCAGCCGCACTCCAGCGGCCAGGTCTCGTCCTGATTCCGCGCGGCCTGGCCGCCGACCCGCAGCTGCAGCAGGACCGCGTCCGCGCCGTCCACGCCCGCGTCCAGGTCGTCGGTCCACGAGATGGTGCCCGGGTGGCCCTGCTTGGCGAAGATCCTGCGCGCCAGCCCGCCGACCAGCTCCAGCCGGTCGGCGGCCGGGTCGACCAGGACGAGCTCCTCCAGCGGGAGCGCGTCCCGCAACCGGGCGAATCCGTCGATGAGTTCGGGGGTGTAGGTGGATCCGCCCCCACGACTGCGAGCTTCAACCCTTGACTCCTGTCAGTGTGACGCCTTCGACGAAGGCTTTCTGAGCGAAGAAGAAGATGATGATGACGGGGGCCATGACGAGCAGGGTCGCGGCCATCGTCAGATTCCAGTTGACGCTGTGCGCGCTCTTGAAGCTCTCCAGGCCGTAACTGAGCGTCCAGGCGCCCGGATTCTGCGCGGCGTAGATCTGCGGGCCGAAGTAGTCGTTCCAGCAGTAGAAGAACTGGAAGAGCGCGACGGCCGCGATCCCCGGCTTGGCCATCGGGACCACGATGCGCAGCAGCGTGCCGAGTTCACCGCTGCCGTCGACCTTCGCCGATTCCAGGTACTCCCGGGGAATCGTCAGCAGGAACTGGCGCAGCAGAAAGATGGAGTACGCGTCACCGAACGCCATCGGAATGATCAGTGGCCACAGCGAACCCGACAGATGAAGCTGCTGGGCCCAGACCAGATACATCGGGATCACGATCACCTGCGGCGGCAGCATCATCGTGGAGATGACCATGATCATGGCGGTGCGGCGGCCGCGGAAGCGGAATTTGGCGAGGGCGTAGGCCACCGGAATGGAGGAACAGACCGTGAACAGGGTGCCGAGCCCGGCGTACATCAGCGAATTGCGCCACCAGTCCAGAAAGCCCGGAGTGTTGAAGACATCGGCGTAATTCGACCAGTTCCATTCGGTGGGCCACAGATCGCCGCTCAGCGCCTGGTCATCGCTCATCACCGAGGTCAGGAAGACAAAGACGAAGGGCAGGATGAAGAAGAGCGCGGCGGCGATGGCGACCGTGTGCACGGCGATCCAGTGCAGCGCGGCGCGGCGGCGGGCGGCGGGGGCGGGGGAGCGGCCGGCGGCGGGGTGCGTGGGCGCGGATGGCGCCGAGAGGGCGGTGGTGGCGGTCATGGCGGATCGGTCCTCTCAGTCCTCGGCCGACAGCAGTCCGGCACGCTTGCGCATCAGCAGCGTCGTCACGGCCATCGCGATCGCGAACAGTACGAGCGAGAGCACGCAGGCGGCTCCGGTGTTGAAGTTCTGGAAGCCGAGCGAGTAGACGAGCTGCGGCACGGTGAGCGTGGAGTGGTCGGGATAACCGGGCTGGATAACCGATCCGGGCCCGATGCTGACCCCGGAGGCGAGCTTTCCGGCGACCAGCGCCTGGGTGTAGTACTGCATGGTCTGGACGACACCCGTCACGACCGCGAACATCACGATCGGGGTGATCGACGGCCAGGTCACATAGCGGAACTTGTGGAACGCCCCGGCGCCGTCGAGCTCGGCCGCCTCGTACTGCTCCTTGGGCACGTCCAGCAGGGCCGCCATGAAGATGACCATGAGATCCCCGATGCCCCACAGGGAGAGCAGCACGAGGGACGGCTTGGCCCAGGCCGGGTCGTTGAACCAGTTCGGCGCGTGGATCCCGATATTCCCGAGAATGTCGTTCACCGGGCCGGTCCCGGGATTGAGTAGAAAGACGAAGGCGACGGTGGCCGCCACGGGAGGGGCGAGATACGGCAGATAGAAGGCGGTGCGGAAGAATCCCGCCCCGGACTTGATCCTGGTGACCAGCAGTCCGATGCCCAGGCCGAAGACGACCCGCAGCGCCACCATGACCACGACCAGCCAGAGCGTATTCCACAGCGCCGGTCCGAACAGCGGCATCTGCTCCAGCACATAACGCCAGTTGCGCAGCCCCACGAAGGTCGGGGCCTCGATCTGGTTGTAGTGCATGAAGGAGAAGTAGACGGTGGCGATCAGCGGATAGCCGAAGAAGACGGTGAAGCCGACCAGCCAGGGGGAGAGAAAACCGAGGGTGCGCAGCCGCTCTCGCCGTGCTTTGCGGCGCAGGGCGGGGGCGTTCGTCAAAGTGGCCATATCGCACTCCGTCAGTTCTGTGCCTGGAGATTGTCGGCGTCTATCTCGTCATCGAGTTTCTGTAGCCCCGCGTCCAGATCGTGCACCTTGCCCGCCTCGACGCCGTAGGAGAAGTCCTGCAGCGAGGTGACGTACTGACCGCCGTTGATCGAGGGCGGCAGGGCGGTGCTGTAGCGGTTCTGCGCGATATCGAGGAAGGCCCGGAAGGTGGGATCCGAGTCCAGTTTCGGGGAGGTGAGCGCCGCCTTGGTGGACGGCACATTGTGGATGGCGTTGGCGAAGGCGACCACCTGATCGGTGTCGGCGGTCAGGAACTTCACCAGCTCCCAGGCGGCGTTCTGGTGGGTGCTGGAGTGCGCGATGCCGACCACGGTGCCGGTGAGATAGCCCCGGCCGTAGGTTTCGGGCCGGTCGTCGGGCACGGGCAGCGGAGCGGTGTCCCATTTGAACTTCGCGCCCTTCATGAAGAGCCCGCGCCATTCACCGTCCATATGCATGGCGAGCTTTCCGGTGAGAAAGGCGTTCTGGGACGACATCTCATCGCCGAAGGAGGTGCGGAACGTCTCCAGCGGGCCATAGCCGCCCTGGCTCCGGATCAGTTCCCGGGTGGTGGCGTAGAACTCCTTGGCCGCCTTCTCCTTCGCCAACCGCGCCTTGCCGTCCTTGCCGAAGTAGGACGGGCCCCACTGGGCGAAGAGCCGGTCCGGGCTGTTCTGGTAGAGCCGGAAATTGGGCATGAACCCGACCCGCTGATAGCCGCCGCTCTCGGTGCGCTTGGTCAGCTTGACGGCGTCGCGCCGCAGCTCCGACATGGTGCGCGGCGACCGCTTGATGCCCGCTTCCGCGAAGGCGTCCTTGTTGTAGTACATGCCGTACGCGTCGGCGAGCAGCGGGAGGGCGCATTGGTCGCCCTCGTAGCTCGTGTAGTCCAGCAGCGTTTTCGGGAAGACCTTGGTCTTGTCCAGCCCGGTCTTCTTCATGAACGGATTGAGGTCCACCCACATCCCGGACGAGCAGTACTGCCCCACATTGTTGGTGGTGAAGGAGGAGACCACATCGGGGGCATCGCTTCCGCCTGCCCGCAGCGCCTGGTTCACGGTGGCGTCGGTGACGTTCCCGGTCGCCTTCACCTTGATATTGGGGTGGAGCTTCTCGAACCGGGCGATACTGGCATCGATCGCCTTGACCTCGCTCTTCTCCGACCAGCCGTGCCAGAACTTCAGCGTGACGGGTTTGGTCGGATCGTCCTCGGCGCTGCCGGTGCTGGGATTGGCGCAGCCCGTCAGGAGGAGGGCGCCGGCGCTCAGCACCGACGCGAGAGCGGCCATTTTTCGTGGCATGGGGAACTTCCTTTACTGCGGTACGGGGGGACGGCAGGGGGAAGCGGCGGTGCGGGCGCCGGATGATGAACCAGGAAGTACGGGGAGGGGAAAGTACGGGGAGGAGAAAGTACGGGGAGAGTGGGCCGGTGAATCAGGCGTCGAATCGGGCGGTGTCGAAAACGGTCTGACGGGCATCGGCGACCGCCGTCCGCAGCGCGCCGATGAGAATCGGATCCCCCTCGAGCTCACTGATCCGCAACTGCGGGCGGGGCAGCGCGAGACCGGTCATCTCGGCCTCGACCAGCTGACGCAGGCGGTCCCCGCCGGCCTGGGCGACCTCACCCGAAAGGACGACCAGCTCCGGGTCGACCACGGCGACGACGGAGGCCAGCCCGGTGGCCAGCCGGCGGGCCAGCTCGGTCAGCACCTCGTCGCCCGCGCCGGGGGTGCGCAGCGCGGCGGCGAGCACCTCGGTGGCCGTGGGCGCGTCGATCCCGTGGTCGCGGGCCAGCTCCACGACGGCGGGCGAGCCGACCAGCATCTGGAACCCCCCGCCCCCGTCCGGCCGGGCGGCGGCGTCCGGTCCGCCCCGGGCCAGCGGGGCGCCCGGCAGCGGCATATAGCCGATCTCGCCGGCCCCGCCGGTGGCGCCGCGCAGCAGGGTGCCGCCGAGCACGATGGCCGCGCCGACCCCCTCATCGGCCCAGACCAGCGCGAAGTCGTCGAAGTCCTGGGCGGTGCCGTGGTGCTGTTCGGCGATGGCGGCGAGGTTGACGTCGTTCTCGATGACGATCGGGGTGTGCAGCACCTCGGCCAGCTCGTCCCGCAGGGTGCGGGACTGCCAGCCGGGCAGATGCGGGGCGTAGCGCAGCTTCCCGGTGCGCGGGTCGAGCGCGCCGGGGGTACCGATCACGGTGGAGTGCAGATCGTCGCGGCCGAGTCCGGCGGCGGCCAGCGCCCCGTCCACCGCCTCGGCGACCAGCTCTCCGGTCCGGTTGGTCAGGCTCTCGTCGGTCGCCGGGGCCGTCACCCGGTGCTCGCCGGCCACCTGGCCGGTGATGTCGGCGACGGCGGCGGTGATGCCCTCCTGGTCGACGGCGAGCGCGGCCACATGCGCGGCGACCGGATCGATCTCGTACAGCTGCGCGTTGGGCCCCGGCCGTCCGGTGACGTTCCCGGTGGTGCGGACCAGGCCGACGGACTCCAGGCGGGTCAGCAGCTGGGAGGCGGTGGGCTTGGACAGCCCGGTCAGCTCCCCGAGCCGGGTCCGGGTGAGCGGCCCGTGCGCGGCCAGCAGCTCCAGTGCGGCGCGGTCGTTCATGGCGCGGAGGACGCGGGGAGTCCCGGGCGTGCCGCCCTGCGTGCTGCTGCCGGGTGGTGCGGCCATGTGCTGCCCCCGTCCTCACTCTGTTAAGAAAGTTTCCTATTGATGAACAGCAAGCTAGGGGGCGGACCGGGGTGGCGTCAATGGGTCATGGGTGGGCTTTCCTTGGCGGGTTCTTGGCGAAGAGATGGATCTCGCATGTACCTGGCATGGACAAGTCACCGTAAGAGTGGCCTCCGGTGGGGTGGCTGTGATCGTCGACCCCCACCGGAATGCGACTACTCGTATCGCAGGGGGTTTGGTGAGATCTTCTTCCCGGAAGCGCGCGGCCCGTTCCAGACAGCGCACGGCCTTGGGGCTGGCGGCGGCGCTGCCGTTGGTGGCCGGTGCGCTCGCACTGGGCATACCCACGGCCCAGGCCGACTCCACACCGCAAGGCCGTGACACCCTGAGCGGCACCAAGCCCACCTGGGCGACGGTGCGTTCGGACCGCGGCGCCACCGATGACGGCAATGAGGTCACCGCCCGCGTCTACCTCGCCGGACGGGACGCCAAGGGGCTGGCCGACTACGCGAAGGCCGTGTCCGACCCGGCCTCGCCGGACTACGGCAGGTATCTCTCGGCCCGGCAGACCCAGGCACGTTTCGGAGCGACACGGCAACAGAAGGACGCCGTGACCGCCTGGTTGAAGGGCTCCGGGCTCGACGTCACCGGCGCCAACCAGCACTATCTGTCCGTCACCGGCGAAGTCGCCGCCGTCGAGCGGGCGTTCGGCACCCAGCTGCACAACTACACCAAGGGCGGCAAGGTCTACCGGGCGCCGTCGAACGCGGCCACCGTGCCAGCCTCGCTCCATGGCGCCGTGCTGACCGTCGTCGGCCTCGACAACGCGCCCAAGCGGGCCAAGCACGACGAGACCCTCCCGCCCCCCGGGCCGGTTTTCAAGAACGCCGGTCCGTTCTCCACCTTCTACGGCTCCCGGACCAACCGGAGTCTGCCGTCGGCGTACGGCGCCAAGCAGCCGTACGCGATCAAGGGGTACACCGGCAAGCAGCTGCGCGCCGCCTACGGCGCCAAGAGCCGTCACACCGGTAAGGGCGTCACCGTCGCCATCACCGACGCCTTCGCCTCGCCGACCATCGCCGCGGACGCCGCCAAGTACGCCCAGCGCAACGGCGACCCGGCCTACCGCAAGGGCCAGCTGACGCAGGTGCTGCCGGCCGACTACCGGTACACCGAGGAGTGCGACGCGGGCGGCTGGTACGGCGAGGAGACCCTCGACGTCGAGGCGGTGCACGCGGTGGCGCCCGCGGCCGACATCGTCTACGTCGGCGGAGCCTCCTGCACCGACGACGATCTGCTCGACTCGCTGGCCAAGGTCGTCGACAACCGGCTGGCCGACATCGTCTCCAACTCCTGGGGCGATGTGGAGGCCAACGAGACCCCGGACGTGGCCGCCGCCTACGACCAGATCTTCCAGCAGGGCGCGGTCGAGGGCATCGGCTTCTACTTCTCCTCCGGTGACAACGGCGACAACGTGGCGTCCACCGGCACCAAGCAGGTCGACACCCCGGCCAACTCGGCGTGGGTGACGGCGGTCGGCGGTACCTCCCTGGCCGTCGGCAAGGGCGACACATACCAGTGGGAGACCGGCTGGGGCACCACCAAGGCCACGCTCTCGGCCGACGGCACCAACTGGGACGCGCTGCCCGGCGCGTACACCTCCGGCGCCGGCGGCGGCACCAGCAAGACCGTCGCGCAGCCCTTCTACCAGCGCGGAGTGGTCCCGGACTCGCTCGCCCTGGCAGGCGGCGGCACGGCCAAGCAGCGGGTGACCCCGGACGTCGCGGCCGTGGCCGACCCCAACACCGGCTTCCTGGTGGGCCAGACGCAGACCTTCCCGGACGGATCGCTCCAATACGGCGAGTACCGCATCGGCGGCACCTCGCTGGCCGCGCCCGTGATCGCCGGTGTCCAGGCGCTCGCCCAGCAGGCGCGCGGCGGCCAGCCGATCGGCTTCGCCAACCCGTCGCTGTACGACCGGTACGGCACCGCCTCGTACCACGATGTGACCGATCATCCGCTGGGCGCCGGTGTCTCGCTGGGCGTGGTCCGGGTCGACTACGTCAACAGCCACGACGACTCCGACGGGCTGGTGACCTCGCTGCGCAGCCTCGGCCGGGACAGCTCGCTGCACGCGGTCGTGGGCTACGACGATGTGACCGGCGTGGGCACCCCCGCGGCCGGTTATCTCAGCTCGTTCGGTGGACACCACCGCCGCTGAACCGGGGCTGAGCTCCTTACGGTTGCCATGGGGCTCCCGTCCCTCCCTGGGGCGGGAGCCCTGCCATGTCTGCCGCGCCTATTTCCGCGTGGGCCGCGCGCTTACTTCTGTGTGTGCGCCGTGCTCACTTCTGCGTGGGCGGCGGCACCGTCGCGGAGGGGGTGGCGGCCGGACCGGCGGGGGCGGAGAGCGGGCTGGCCGCCGTGGACTGCGGCGAGTCCGGGTTGGCCAGCGCCGACGGCGCCGCCGTGCTGGCCGACGGATCGACTCCCTCGGTCTGCAGCTCCGGGTCCAGGGGCCGGCCGACGAGCTGAATGCCCGCCTCGTTCAGTGCCTTCTTGATCCGCCAGCGCAGCTCCCGCTCGACACCGAGCGACTTGCCGGGCATGGTCCGCGCCGACACCCGGACGATCATCGAGTCCAGATAGACCGCGTCGAGCCCCAGGACCTCGATCGGCTCCCACAGCCGCTCGTTCCACGGTTCGTCCTTGGCCATGTCCACACCGACCTGCGTGATCACGGAGCGGACGTGGTCCAGATCCTCCTCGGCCCGGACCTGGACGTCGAGCGCGGCCGTCGCCCAGCCCTGGCTGAGGTTGCCGATCCGCTTGACCTCGCCGTTGCGCACGTACCAGATCTCGCCGTTGTCCCCACGCAGCTTGGTGACGCGCAGCCCGACCTCGATCACCTCGCCCGAGGCCACCCCGGCGTCGACCGTGTCGCCGACCCCGTACTGGTCCTCGAGGATCATGAAGACACCGGAGAGGAAGTCGGTGACCAGATTGCGGGCGCCGAAACCGATCGCCACACCCGCGACCCCGGCGCTGGCCAGCAGCGGCGCCAGATTGATCTGCAGCGCGGAGAGGATCATCAGCGCCGCGGTGCCCATGATCATGAATGAGGCGACGGAGCGCAGCACCGAGCCGATCGCCGCGGAACGCTGTCGCCGTCGCTCCACATTGACCAGCAGCCCGCCGAGCGCGGTGCCGTCGACGGCCTGGGCCGTGCGGTTCATCCGCTCTATCAGCTTGGTGATCGCTCGCCGGATGACGGACCGGAGTACGAAGGCGATGATCAGGATCAGGGCTATGCGCAGGCCGATGCCGAGCCAGGTGGACCAGTTCTCCTCCACCCAGCCCGCGGCGTTCGTGGCGCTCCTATGCGCATCGTCGAGAGTCGTGGGACGAGGCGTCGAGTCTGCGGCCAGAGCAGCGGACCAGAACACAGCAGAAACCCTTCGTATGCGACATGCCCGCACGCATCACCCGCGCGCGGAACCTCTCACACAGTAGCCGGGCGCGAGACGCGCCGTTCCTGTGTTCGAGAGCGCGCGAGCGTGCTCAGGGGGCGCGTATGAGCGGGGCCGGAGGCCGCAATTCCACCTTCTGCCCCGGCCAGGAGTGCGCGATGGCACCAGCGGGAAGGGGCCGTGATTCTTGCCACTCCGCAGTGGGGTCCCGCCGCCCGCGCACCCGTGAGCGAGGCCGCCGGAAGGCTGTCGGGACGGTGGTCAAGCGGCCGCCGCCCCTACCGCGCGCGGGCGGTATACGCGCGGTACGCGGAAATGCCTCTCAACCGTTAACCCGGTGATAGTGGCGTTCCGGCCAGGGTTCAGGGGAAACTGGGGGAGATCGTCCCGGCGCGAGCCACGCGCCGCCGGCGTACAAGGAGGCCCCCGTGCCGCATGTCCTGGTCCTCAACGCGTCGTACGAGCCCCTCGGCGTCGTACCGCTCCGCCGCGCGCTCGTACTCGTCCTCAACGACAAGGCCATCAGCCTTGAGGACTCAGGCGCCCTGATGCACAGCGCGACCCGCGCGATCCCCGCACCCAGCGTCGTCCGGCTGAAGCGCTTTGTGAGGGTGCCCTTTCGTGGCCCCGTCCCGCTCACCCGCCGCGCGCTGTTCGCCCGCGACGGCGGCCGATGCGCGTACTGCGGTGGCGTCGCAACCAGCGTCGATCACGTCATCCCGCGCAGCCGTGGCGGGCAGCACACCTGGGAAAACGTGGTCGCCGCGTGCCGTCGCTGCAATCACGTCAAAGCAGACCGCCATGTCGCCGAGATCGGCTGGCGGCTGCGCCATCAACCCGCGCCGCCTTCGGGGCTCGCGTGGCGGATCATCGGCACGGGGCATAGGGACCCGCGCTGGCTGCCATACCTGCAGGCATACGGCGCGGAAGACGCCATGGCCCGGATCGACGGCAAATCTGCCTGAGATCCGGGTCACCATTTTTTTGAGGCTCGGCTCGCCCCTGGCCGGTAGGAACCAGGGGCCGGGAGCTGCCGGTGCCCGGCCGGGAACCGGGGCACCGTGGAACGGAGGGGAGATCGAGGGCCCTAATCCTTCTGGACCGCGTAGGCGGCGACCGACCAGAGGGAGTAGCCGAAGCGGGTGGCGCGCTCGACGCCCTGGATGCGGATGAAACGCGTGTCCGGGGCGTCCATGCCGATCGACTCCCGCCCGCCCTTCCCCTGGGCCACCGTCGCCGCGTCGCGCCAGGTGCGGCCGTCCCCGGAGACCTGGACGCGGTAGCGGGAGGCGTAGGCGTCCTGCCAGTTCAGCTCGAGGCGGCCGATCCGGGCCGGGCGGACCAGCTCCAGCTGGAGCCAGGCGCCGTCCTCGGGCCGGGAGGACCAGCGGGTGTCCGCCTTGCCGTCGATCGCGGCGGACGCGGGGAGGTCGGCGGTCTCGTCGCCGGACGAGGTCGCCTTCGTGCCCTCCGCACGGGCCAGGTCCGGGCCGCCGGCGCTCGGGAGCGCCCTTACGGTCAGCATGCGCTCCTCCGACCCGAAGCGGACCGGGAGGGAGTAGCTGCCCGCCTTGGTGCCCTGGGCCACCGATATCTCTAAGCGGGCGGTCACCGCGCCGCCGCGCGGAGCCGTCACCCCGCCGGGGGCGCGGACGGTGATGCCGTGCGGCGCCTTCACCGTAAGGTCGCCGTTCACATCGCCGGGGCGGTGGGAGACCAACTGGGCCTCGACGATGGCCGCCCCTCCGCCTATCTCCGCGTCCGCCGTCTTGTGGGACAGCGTGAGCTCGGCGTCCGGGGTGTCGCCGAACCAGGGCGTGATCTCGTGCACGGCCGGCGGGGTGGTGCCGGCCGGCCATCTGAGCCGGATCGCGTCCGCCAGCAGGTCCTTGTCCCCGTCCGCCGCCCTGACCTGGGTGAAGCCGCTGCCCGAGAGCGCACCGAGGCTGCGCCAGCCCTTACCGGGGACATGCGCCTCCACGGTGCCCGGTGAGGCGTCCTGGACCCGGGTGGTGAGCGCGGAGACGGAGGAGAGCGGACGGCTGCGGCCGAAGCGCACCGTGACCGGGCGGCCGGGGGACGCCACCGCCGTGGCCGCCTTACCGTCGGCCGCCGCATGGTCGTCCTTGCCGGTCCGCAGCCCCTGCTTCGGGGTCCGGTCCACGCCCGACCAGGCGTCCGCCCGCGTCAGGGCCTTGGCGAGGAAGGGATCGAGGACGCCCTTACCGACCGTGACCCGGCTGTCCCCGATCTTCTCGCGCAGCGCCTCCACCGCGAGCCGGGCTTTCCAGGCCGCCGCTCCGTCGCCACGTGCCTGGGCGGTGAGCATGTCCACGGCCCGGACGCCCGCGTCGCCGTACCGGCCGAGCTGGTCGAGCCAGGGCCGCACATCATCGCCCAGCGTGCGGGACAGCCGCTCGGGGGCGTCGCGCATGGTCCGGAAGGCGTCGCGCAGCCGGTCCCCGGACCGCTCCAGCCGCCCCACGTCCGTACCGGCCAGGGCCGTCCAGAACGCGTCGAGGAGCGGGCGCAGATACGCGGACTCGTCGCCGCCGAGCGTCGAGGAGGCGTCGTTCCCGGCGAGGGCGCGCAGGGCGGCGCGGGTCTTGGTGTCGGGGCCCGCGAGGTCGTCGATGGCCGCCTGCCAGGACTCCTGGGGCGGTAGCCGCGCGGGTTCCAGGCGAAGTCGGCGGCGGTGAACAGCGGGATCCGGGAGGCGGTCGGCTGCTCCATGGCGTTGGCCAGCAGCGCCGCGGACTGGGTGGCCACCGCCGGGTCGCGGCCGGTGTACGGGCCGAGGAAGATCCGGTCCTGCGCCCAGTCGTTGACCGGGTAGTTGTCCATGGTGACCAGGCGGTGGCCGAACGCCGACCGGGCACCGGCCAGCTCACCGCCGGTGATGGTCCTGGGCACCACTCCCACCCCGGTCCAGGCGACGTCCACGCCGTCGTCGAGCGCACCGGACAGCGCGCGCCGGAACTCGGTGTCGCCGTCCTGGAAGTACTCGGTCGGCATTAGGGACAGCGGGGCCGAGCCGGGGTAGCGGCCGGCCAGATGGCGGGCGAGGGCGCCTGCCACCTTGGCCTGTGCGGCGGCGGCGGCCTCCGGGCCGGAGCCGAAGGTGTCGGCGTCGGCGTCGCAGTGCCACTCGCTGTAGCTGACGTCCTGGAACTGCAGCTGGAAGGAGCGCACCCCGAGCGCCCACATGGCGTCGACCTTGCGCAGCAGCGCCTTGAGGTCCTTCGAGGACGAGAAGCACATCTCCTGGCCGGGGAGACCGCCCAGCCGAGGGTGACGTGGTTGGCCCGGGCGCGCGTGGCCAGCTCGCGGAACTCCTCGCGCCGCTCGGCGGGGTAGGGGTCGCGCCAGCGGGCCTGCCGGTAAGGGTCGTCGCCGGGCGCGTAGAGATAGCGGTTCTGCTTGGTGCGGCCCATGAAGTCGAGCTGGGCCAGCCGGTCGCGGTGCGACCACGGGGAGCCGTAGAAGCCCTCGGTCGTGCCCCTTACGGCCGTCCCGGGCCAGTCGCGGACGGTCACCCCGGCGACGGCGGAGCCCTTGCCCTCAGGCTTCACCAGCAGCTGGCGCAGGGTCTGGACGGCGTGGAAGAGACCGTCGGGGCCGACGCCGGACAGCGCGATCGTGGGCCGCCCCTCCACCGGGCCCGTGGCCAGGAGATAGCCGCCGGACGGGAGGTCGCCGCGCTCGGGGGCGCGCAGGGCGCGCAGGGCGCCGGCCGCGCCCCGGCCGCCCACCCGCACCACCAGTCCGCGCGTCGGGGCCTTGCCGCCGGGGGTGGCTTCGTTGACGGTACGCACCCCCGCGTCGTGCAGCAGGCCGCGCAGCGCGTCCAGGGCGTACGGATCGGCGTCGCCGTCGGCTATGAGCGTGGCCTCGTCCCCCAGGGCCAGCTCCGGCCCGTGTGCCCGCAGCGACTGAGGGCGCGGCCATACGGGCGGTATGCCGTCGCTGCTGTCGCGCTCCGGTGTGGAGGCGCCCGGGGAGCCGTGGTCCACCGGTGCGGCGGCGGCCGCGGGGCGCCGCCGAGCAGCCCGCCGATGACCGCGGCAGCCATGGCCGTCGCCCCCGCGGCCGTGGGCCTCTTCCCCCCGAAGTGCACGGGCCTCTCCTCGATCCAGATAGCCGGTCCCCGTAGATGGCGCCGTTAGGCGTGAGCCCACCACCAGCCCGGTGAGGGTGTCAACGCGGACGACCGAACTGTCGGCATTGCCGCGTGCGCGAGGCACCGGGCGGACCGAGGCCCGGCGCGGCGCGCCCGGCGCAAGTCTGACGGATGAAGGGCGGTCCTGTTCGTAAACTCTGTGCTCCCGATCCCTTACAGCCGTGAAATCGCCGCCCAGGGGGGATGTGACCTACAGCACGTACGGGGGGCGTTTACGTCTGCGCCCGTCCGGAGTGGGTAGGGCTCGGGATGACCCACTGCCGACAACCCCACGGAGGTCCGTGTGGCCGCGTCAGCTCAGCTTCTGCTTTCCGCCCTGTCCAAACCCGGACCCGAGGCGTCCAGTGAACCGGATCCCTTCGACGGAGTCTCCGACCCCGACTGTGGACTGTGCGGCCTGGACGGCTTCGGGTCCGGAAGCGCCACGGAGGCGCCCCTCACCAGCGAGCCCCCGCTCGCCGACAACGTTCCCCTGACCAGCGAGCCCCCGCTCGCCGCCGAACGTCCCCTGACAAGTGAGCCGACCGCCGCCCTTACCGGCGTGGGCGCGGGCTGCGAGCCGATGGAGTACTGATGGGCAGAGCGCGGCTCGCCGAGCTGCACGGTGTCGCCACCTCCTACGAGCCCGCCCCGGGCCGCACCGTCCAGGTGCCCGAGGACACAGTCGTCGCCGTACTGGCCGCGCTCGGCGTGGACGCCTCGACCCCCGAATCGGTACGCGAAGCGCTGGACCGGCATGAGAGCCGGCAGCGCGACCAGCTGCTGCCCCCCTGCGTGGTGGTGCGCCCCGGCAAGGCGCCACGTCTGAGCCTGCCCGAGGGCACGGCGCTGCGGGTGCGCCCCGAAGACGGCGCACCGCACACGCGGGGGCGGGCGGCCGCGGGGACCCGTGGGGCCGATAGCCCCCTTACGGAGTCCCGCACAGAGAGTGTTCATATGGGTGGCGTCCTTACGGCGGGCGCTACCGCCGACGGTCTCCTTACCGCGCTCGTCGCGCTGCCGCGCGGCGCCCATACCCTGCTCGCCGAGGCCCCCGACGGCCGCCACGCCACCGCCCCCCTCATCGTGGCCCCCGACCGGATGCCGTTATCCCCGGTCCGCAGCCACGGCTTTCTGGTGCAGCTCTACTCGCTGCTCTCCGCACGCTCCTGGGGCATGGGCGACCTCGGCGACCTGGCCGATCTGGCCGCCTGGTCGGGGCGGGCCCTCGGCGCCGGCTTCGTCCAGATCAACCCGCTGCACGCCGCCGTGCCCGGCACCCCGGGCGCCCCCACCGACCCGTCGCCCTACCGCCCCTCCTCGCGCCGCTTCCCCGACCCGGTCCATCTGCGGATCGAGGACGTGCCCGAATTCGTCCAGCTGCGCGGCCCCGCCCGCGAGCGGGCCGATCAGCTCCTGGAGGCCGCCACCGCCCTCCGTACGTCCGTCCTGCGCGAGGGCGCCCTCATCGACCGGGACGCCGTCTGGGCCCTCAAGCGCGAGGCGCTGGAGCTGGTGCGGACGGTCCCGCTCAGCCCCGGCCGCCGCGCCGCCTACTGCGACTTCCTCGCCGAGCGCGGCCAGGCCCTGGAGGACCACGCCCTGTGGTGCGCGCTGGCCGAGACCCACGGCCCCGAATGGCGCACCTGGCCCGGCGGCCTGGCCGATCCGCGCTCGGCTGCCACCGCCCGCGCCCGGACCGAGCACCTGGACCGCACCGACTTCCACTGCTGGCTGGCCTGGCTCACCGACACTCAGCTCGCCGCCGCCCAGCGCGCCGCGAACGACGCGGGCATGGGCATCGGCCTCGTCCACGATCTGGCGGTCGGGGTCCATCCCTCGGGCGCCGACGCCTGGGCGCTCCAGGACGTCTTCGCCTCCGGCATGTCGATCGGCGCGCCCCCAGACGCCTTCAACTCCCGGGGCCAGGACTGGGGCCTGCCCCCGTGGCGCCCGGACGCGCTCGCCGCCACCGGCTACGCCCCTTACCGCGATCTGCTGCGTGGCCTCTTACGGCACGCGGGGGCGCTCCGTATCGACCATGTGATGGGCCTCTTCCGGCTGTGGTGGGTCCCCGAGGGGCGTGAGCCGACCGAGGGCTGTTACGTCCGCTACGACGCGGAGGCGATGCTCGGCGCGCTCGCCCTGGAGGCGCACCGGGCCGGGACGGTCGTCATAGGGGAGGACCTGGGGACGGTCGAGCCCGGCGTGCGGGAGGAGCTGGAGCGGCGCGGGGTGCTGGGGACGTCGGTGATGTGGTTCGAGCGGAACTACAACGGAGCGGGCGCGGCCCGGCCGCTGTCCCCCGGGGAGTGGCGCGCGGACTGCCTGGCCACCGTGACGACCCACGATCTGCCGAGCACGGCCGCCCGCCTCACCGGCGACCATGTCGAACTCCGGCACCGGCTGGGCCTGCTGACCCGCCCCCTCGCCGAGGAGCGCGCGGCGGACGCGGTCGAGGTCGCCGAGTGGCTGGCGCTGCTGGGGCGGCTCGGGCTGCTGCCCGAGGGGCCGGGCGATGAGGAGGGGGCGGTCAAGGCGGTCCACCGCTTTCTGCTGCGCACCCCGGCGAGGATGGTGGGCGTATGGCTGCCGGACGCCGTGGGGGACCGCAGACCGCAGAATCTGCCGGGCACCTGGGATCAGTACCCCAACTGGCGGCTGCCGATCGCCGACGCCGAGGGGCGCCCGATGTCCCTGGAGGAGCTGGTCGCCTCGCCCCGGCTGCGCGCGCTGATGGCCGAGGTGGCCCGGCTCGCCCCTCGTTGATCCGCGCCGTAAGGCCGACCCCGCCCATGGCCGCCTCGCCGGACTTTGATGCCCCGGCCCGCTCGACCCGCCCATAGGTTGGATCTCTGCTTTGCGCAGTCTCCCCAGAACGCCTCCCCTCTGGCAGTCTGTCATGGACACCGCCATAGAGATCCGATCAATGACGACCGGAGAGCTGGAGGGGACCATGGCCCGACCCCTGGGCGGAACGCCCGGAACCCACCGACCACGCGGACGGTGGCGAGCGCTGCTCGCGCTCCGCGCCCTCGCCCTGGCCGCCCTCGCGGCCGCCGCCGTCCCTCCCGCCCCCGCGCAGGCCGCTCCCGCCAAGGCCGCCGCGCGGGCCGGATGCCAGGGGCCCGTCACCCCCGCCCCGCAGCAGACCGTCGAGGACTGCGACACCCCCGCCCGCATCATCGACAAGGCCGTCCACACCGTCCCCACCCCCGGGCAGCGGGCCTGGCAGAAGCGCGAGATCACCGCCTTCACCCACTTCGGCATGAACACCATGACCGGCCGCCAGTGGGGCTCCGGGGCCGAGGACGAGAAGCTCTTCGACCCGCCCGAGCTCGACATGGACCAGTGGATGCGGGCGTACAAGGCCGCCGGCGCCCAGCAGGTCATGCTCACCGCCAAGCACCACGACGGCTTCGTGCTCTACCCGAGCCGCTACACGGACCACGACGTCGAGGCCAGCCCCTGGTGGACAAACGGCCCCGGCGGCAGGAATCCCGACGGCGATGTGCTGGGCGCGTACGTCAAGGCCGCCCGTAAGGCGGGACTCAAGGTCGGCGTCTATCTCTCGCCCGCCGACGGGGCCGAACTGCCGCACGCCTGGCACGCCCAGTGGGTCGAGAAGATCCGCGGCAAGCAGCAGAACGGCGAGGAGCTGTCGCTGCCCGAGCGCATGGCCCTGGAGGACGGCGACCGTGCGCCCGCCGGGCAGGGGCGCTACGGCGACGGCAGCAAGCCCACCGAGCGCACCATCCCCACCCTCGTCCCCGGCGACGACCGCGCGGACAAGGTCGCCTCGGGCGCGCTGCCCAGCTTCCGCTTCACCGCCGACGACTACGACGCGTACTACCTCAACCAGATCTACGAGATCCTGACGCAGTACGGCCCCATCGACGAGTTCTGGCTGGACGGCGCCAACCCCTGGGGCGGTGCGGGCGTCACCCAGAACTACAACGTCAGGAACTGGTTCGAGCTGATCCGCGCGCTCTCCCCGCATGCCGTGGTCTTCCAGGGCGCGCAGGGCGTGCGCTGGGTGGGCAACGAGGACGGCATCGCCCGGGAGACCGAATGGTCGGTGACCCCGTCCGCGGTCGACCCCTGGACGGTCGTGGGTGGCGGGCTGCCCAATGACTCCACCGACGCCGACATCGGCTCACGCGCGAAGCTGACCGCGCCGGGCGTGCGCCATCTGCAGTGGTATCCGGCCGAGGCCGATGTCTCGATCCGCCCCGGCTGGTTCCACGATCCCGCGGAGCGGCCCAAGACCCCCGGCCGGCTGATGTCGCTGTACGAGCGCAGTGTGGGCCGCAATGCCTCGCTGCTGCTCAACGTCCCGCCCGCGAAGAACGGCCGGATCGACGACACCGACCTCGCCTCCCTTACGGCCTTCGGCGAAGCCGTAAGGACGACATACGGCACCGGAGCGCGGCCGGCCACCGGCCATCCGGTGACCTTCGACCGGGTACGGCTCGGCGAGGACATCCGCCGGGGACAGCGGGTGGAGGAGTTCACCGTGCAGGTGCGGGTGGCGGGGACATGGCGGGACATCGCCTCCGGTACGACCATCGGGGCCCGGCGCATCCTTCCGCTGGCCGCGCCCGTCACCGCCGATGGGCTGCGGGTACGGGTCCTCGCCGCCCGCGCCGCGCCACGGCTGCTGCCGCCCACCGTCCACCTCAGCGCGGCGGGCCGCCGCTGAGCCGCCGTCCGAGGCCGCGGTCATGGCCATCTCAACACGGTGGTAAAGGCCACCCCGGGCACACGGCGCCGGGGGGCATCGGATAACTTGAGTCCGTGAGCAACAAGGTCAAAAAGAACGCCGTGCGCGCCGGTGCAGTCATCGCCGCGACGACGGCGATGCTGCTGATGTCGTCCCCCGCGTTCGCGCTCACCCGCGACGACGGTGACGACCCGGGTCCGGGCCTGAGCGTCGCCGAGACGCTGGGCCTCTATGTCGCCGCTCCGATCATTCTCTTCCTGGTGATCGCGGGTCTGGTGATGGCGGGAGACAGGAAGTCCCGTAAGCAGACCGACTGAGGCGACTGATCGACGAAGCGCGCACGCCGCTGCGGAGCGCCCCGGCCATCCGGCCGGGGCGCTTTTGTCGTATGAGGGGCGCCGTCTCCGGCCGGGTGGCGCGGGCGGTTTCCGGCCGCGTATGGCTCGGGTCGTCTCCGGCCGCCCGCCTGTACCGGGTAGGCCATCCGCGCCGGGCCGCGTCGCGCCGCCCCGGATCCCAAGTGCGACCGTGTCACGCCGAGTTCACCGTGTGCCATCCACAGGCCCCGGGCCGTTTATTTTCGCTTTAACCTACGGTGTCGTAACCTACGGGTCCGTAGGTATAGCCCGTCGCCCCCGTCCCCTGGAGCGCCACCGTGACACTCGCCCCTACCCATCGCAATGGTCAGGCCGTATGGAGCGACACCCAGCTCCTGTACGCGCTTGAAGAGGTGGTCGAGACCGAGCTCAACCGGCATCTGGCGGTCGCCAAGGAGTGGATGCCGCACGAGTACGTCCCGTGGAGCGACGGCCGGAACTTCGACGGTGTCATGGGCGGTGAGGCCTGGGCGCCCGACCAGTCCAAGGTCAGCGACGTCGGCCGGATCGCGCTCGTGGTCAACCTCCTCACCGAGGACAACCTCCCCAGCTACCACCACGAGATCGCGACCCTCTTCGGCCGGGACGGCGCCTGGGGCACCTGGGTGCACCGTTGGACGGCGGAGGAGGGGCGCCACGGCATCGTGATGCGTGACTACCTGCTGACCAGCCGCGCCGTCGACCCGGTGGAGCTGGAGCGGTTCCGCATGGCGCACATGTCCGAGGGCTTCGAGTCGGACAACCAGCACAGCATGCTGCACACGGTGGCGTATGTCGCCTTCCAGGAGCTGGCCACCCGCATTTCGCACCGCAACACCGGCCATCACTCAGGCGACCCGGTCTGCGACCGGATGCTGGCGCGCATCGCCACCGACGAGAACCTGCACATGATCTTCTACCGGAACCTGCTCGGGAAGGCGTTCGAGCTGGCCCCCGACCAGACCATGGGCGCCGTCCGCGATGTGGTGGTCAACTTCCGCATGCCGGGTCATGGGATGCCCGGCTTCGAGCGCGCCGCCGCCCAGATGGCCATTGGCGGTATATACAACCTGCGCATCCACCATGACGACGTCCTGCAGCCCGTGCTGCGCTTCCTGAAGGTCCTGGAGATCGGCGGGCTCGGCCCGGAGGGGCTCAAGGCGCAGGAGGAGCTGGGGCTCTACATGGGTGGATTGGACGATCAGGCCACCAAGTTCGACGAGCGGCGCGAGGCGCTGCTGGCCCGTCGCAGGGCCCGTGCCGAACGTTCGTGATCACTCTGGCACCATCGGGTGATGGTCGAACATTCATCGCAAGGGACGTCCGGCGCGGCTCACGGTGAAATGCCCGCCATGGCGGACCAGATGGCGGCGGATCAGGAGCTGGATCCGGCAGTCGAGGCGGCCCGGTTGAGGGCCGCCGCGGCCGCCGGTAAGCCGGAGGCGTACCGGGCCTACGCCGAACTCCTCACCGGCCAGGGCCGCTTGGACGAGGCCCTGCCGTGGTGGGCCAGGGCCGCCGACGCCGGGGACGCGGACGCCTCGCGCACGCTCGCGATCTGTCACAAGGACCGCGGCGAGTTCCCCGAGGCCGAGCGGTGGTACCGCACGGCCGCCGATCGCGACGGCGGCTGTGCGTTCGGTCTGGCCCGGCTGCTGCACGAGGCCGGCGATACGGCCGGTGCCGAGACGTGGTACGAGCACGGGGCCGCGCTCGGCAGCGTCGAGTGCACGACCAACGGCGCCGTGCTGCTGGCCGCCCGCGGCGAATGGGACACCGCCCTGGAGCGGCTGGCAGAGGCGTCCGCCCAGGGCGACGACATCGCCACCCGCACCCGTGGGGCCATCCAGAACATGCTGCGGGACCTGGACGGCTGGCGCGAGGCCCTCGCCCGGGCCGAGGCCGAGGGCGACCCGGAGGAGGCGTACGAGGCGCTGCGCGACCTGCTCGACCCGGAGCGCAAGGCGATGTTCGCGCGCTACCCGCGGATGGTCGCGGAGGCCGAGGCGCTGTACGCCCGGGCGGCCGCGGTCGGCAGCGCCAAGGCACTGGTGGACCAGGCCCTCTTCATCGCCCGCGACGACAGCCGCTGGGACGAGGCCCGCGCCCTCGTCGAACGCGCCCATGAGCGGGGCTACGACGGCGCGGCGTACGTCCTCGGCGTCTGGGCCGAGGAGAACGGCGAACTGCGCACCGCCGAGAAGTGGTACCGCACGGCCGACGAGGCGGACGGCGGCCACATATGGGCCTGCTTCAACCTCGGCGTGCTGTGCGTACGGCAGCGGCGGCTGGACGAGGCGGAGCGATGGCTGCGGGCCACGGGGCTCGACGGGGCCGAGGGTGTCGGAGGCGCCGAGGGCGTGGATGCGGAGGGGAGGGGGTCGTTCGACGAGGGCGAGGAGCGGATCGTCAGGGCGCTGGAGGACATCGCCGCGATCCGCGCCGACCCCGAGCGGATGCCGCCCGCCGAGTGGGAGGAACGCCTGCCCGGGCTGCGGGCCCGCGCCGAGGAGGGCGGCCCGGACGCCTGGTGCGCGTACGCCGACGCGCTCGACCGGCTGTACCGGCTCCCGGAGGCCGCCGAGTGGTACCGCAGGGCGGGCACCCCGCGTGCCCTGCTCGCCCTCGGCCGGATGCTGTACGAAGTGGGCGGCGCCACGGGGCTGCGGATGGTGCCGTACTACGAGCCCGCGGCGGCGGAGGGCGACGCCGGGGCGGCGTACGACATCGGCCGCATCCACGATGAGGCCGGGGACCGGCGCACCGCCCAGATCTGGTTCCGCCGGGCGGCCGACCTCGGGCACGGGCGCGCCGCGTGGTGGCTCGGCTGGACGTCGGAGGAGCGGGGCGGCGACCCGCAGCACGCCGAGCGCTGGTACGTGCGCGCCGCGCGCAGCGGTCTGGTGCCGCCCGCGTTTCTCGCGGGGCGCAGCATGGTTCGGCGCGGTGCCTATGGCGAGGCCGAGCCGCTGCTCAGGGTGGCGTGCGAGGGGAAGCACGAGGAGGCGCCGTACTGGCTTGCGCAGGCGCTGCGGGGAGTGGGGCGGGTGGAGGAGGCGGAGCGGTGGCTTCGGGTGGCCGCCGAGGCGTACCCGGACGTACTGGCCCAATACGGCAAGATGGCCGGCCTGGCCATGCCCGACCCTAGGTAGCCGGTTTGTGGGCGCATGCCCAACAGCTGTGCGGCGCCGTGCGGGGCGCTGGGCCCCGCACGGCGCCGTAACCCGGTCAGCCCGCGTTGGCGTCCGCGGTCTGGGCCCGGATGGCGCGTTCGATACCCGCGCGGGACTCCGTCATCAGACGCCTCAGCGCCGCCGTGGGCTCGGCCGACGCGAGCCACGCGTCGGTCGCGTCCAGGGTCTCCTGGGAGACCTGCAGCGCCGGGTAGAGCCCCACCACGATCTGCTGCGCCATCTCATGGCTGCGGCTGTTCCACGTGTCCTTCGCCACCGCGAAGTACTTCTCCGTGTACGGCGCCAGCAGGTCCCGCTGATCGGTCTGGACGAAGCCGCCGATCACCGCCTCCTGCACCGCGTTGGGGAGCTTGTCGCTCTCCACGACCGACGCCCACGCCTCCGCCTTGGCCTGCGGCGTCGGCCGCGCGGCCCGCGCCGTCGCGGCGTGGCGCTCGCCCGCCGAGGTCTTGTCGCGCTCCAGCTCCGCCGCGATGGCGGCCTCGTCCGCCCGCCCCGTGGCGGCGAGCCGCTCCAGCAGCGCCCAGCGCAGCTCGGTGTCGATGGCCAGGCCCTCGATCGTCTCGGTGCCCTCGAGCAGCCCGGCGACCAGGTCGAGCTGCGCGTCCGTACGGGCGGTCGCGGTGAAGGCCCGCGCCCAGGCGAGCTGGTGGTCGCTGCCCGGCGCCGCCGCCCGCAGATGGTCGAGCGTGGCCTCGGTCCACTTGGCCAGGCCCGTCTCGCGCCAGGCCGGCGCCGCGTACAGGTCCAGGGCCAGCTTCACCTGGCGGTGCAGCGACTGGACGACGCCGATGTCGGACTCCTTGGCGATGCCCGAGAGCACCAGCGCCAGGTAGTCGCGGGTGGCCAGCTCGCCGTCGCGGACCATGTCCCAGGCCGAGGCCCAGCACAGCGCGCGCGGCAGGGACTCCGCGAAGTCGCCGAGGTGCTCGGTGACGACGGCCAGCGAGTCCGGGTCCAGCCGCACCTTCGCGTAGGTGAGGTCGTCGTCGTTGAGCAGGATCACCGCGGAGCGCTTCGCGCCGATCAGCTGCTCCACCTGGGTCAGCTCACCGTCCACGTCCAGCTCGATGCGCTCGGAGCGGATCAGCTTGCCGGTCGCGTTCAGGTTGTAGAGCCCGATGGCGATGCGGTGCGGCCGCAGGGTGGGCTCGCCCTTGGCGCCCGGCGGCAGCGCGGGGGCCTCCTGCCGCACCGCGAAGGAGGTCACGGTGCCGTTCGCGTCCGTCTCGATCTCCGGCCGCAGCACATTGATGCCCGCCGTCTCCAGCCACTTCTTCGACCAGGTCTTCAGATCGCGCCCGCTGGTCTCCTCCAGCGCGCCGAGCAGATCCGACAGCCGGGTGTTCTGGTAGGCGTGGCGCTTGAAGTACGCCTGGACGCCGCTGAAGAACTCGTCCATCCCGACGTACGAGACCAGTTGCTTGAGCACCGAGGCGCCCTTGGCGTACGTGATCCCGTCGAAGTTGACCAGGACGTCGTCCAGGTCGTTGATCTCGGCCATGATCGGGTGGGTGGACGGCAGCTGGTCCTGCCGGTAGGCCCACGTCTTCATGGAGTTGGCGAAGGAGGTCCAGGACCGCGGCCACCTGCTGCCCGGCGCATGGGCCTGGCAGGCGATCGAGGTGTAGGTGGCGAACGACTCGTTCAGCCACAGGTCGTTCCACCACTCCATGGTGACGAGATCGCCGAACCACATATGGGCCAGCTCGTGGAGGATGGTCTCGGCCCGCGCCTCGTACGCCGCGTCGGTGACCTTGGAGCGGAAGACGTACTGGTCGCGGATGGTCACCGCGCCCGCGTTCTCCATCGCGCCCGCGTTGAACTCCGGCACGAAGAGCTGGTCGTACTTGGCGAACGGGTACGCGTAGTCGAACTTCTCCTCGAACCACTCGAAGCCCTGCCGCGTCACCTCGAAGATGGCGTCCGAGTCGAGGTACTCCGCGAGCGAGGGACGGCAGTAGATGCCCAGCGGCACCGAGCGGCCGTCCTTCTCATAGGAGCTGTGCACACTGTGGTACGGGCCCGCGATCAGCGCGGTGACATACGTCGACAGGCGCGGGGTCGGCTCGAACCGCCAGACGTTGTCCTTCGGCTCCGGCGCCGGTGAGTTCGAGATCACCGTCCAGCCCTCGGGCGCCGTCACGGTGAACTGGAACGTGCCCTTCAGATCGGGCTGCTCGAAGCTGGCGTACACCCGGCGGGCGTCGGGCACCTCGAACTGGGTGTAGAGGTACGCCTGCTGGTCGACCGGGTCGACAAAGCGATGCAGCCCCTCACCGGTGTTGGTGTACGCGCAGTCCGCGACCACCCGCAGCTCATTGCGCCCGGCCAGCAGCCCCGGCAGCGCGATCCGCGAGTCCTTGAAGACCTCGTTCGGGTCGAGCGCGTCGCCGTTGAGCACCACGTCGTGCACCGTGGGCGCCACGAGGTCGATGAACGACTCCGCGCCCGACTCGGCGGCGTCGAAGCGCACCGTGGTCACGGAACGGTAGGTACCGCCCTCCTGGGCGCCGCTCAGGTCCAGTTCGATCTCGTACGCGTCCACCGTGAGGAGGCGCGCCCGCTGCTGCGCTTCCTCCCTTGTGAGGTTGGTGCCAGGCACGTCGGCTAACTCCCGTTCGTCATGTGCGGTACGCCATGCGTCAGGCGGATGGCCATCCTCGCACGTCGGCGGGTCGGCGTCGGTAGGCCGAAGGGCGACTGAACGGGAGGAACACCGAGGGGGAGCGGCCGGTCGGCCGCTCCCCCTCGGACGAGGCGTGGGCGTCAGCTCAGGTCGGCCGCCACCAGCTCGGCGATCTGCACCGCGTTCAGCGCGGCGCCCTTGCGCAGGTTGTCGTTGGAGAGGAACAGCGCGAGGCCGTGCTCGACCGTCTCGTCCACCCGGATCCGGCCCACATAGCTGGGGTCCTGGCCCGCGGCCTGGAGCGGGGTCGGGATCTCCGACAGCGCCACGCCGGGGGCCGCGGCCAGCAGCTCGGAGGCGCGCTCCACGCTGATCGGACGCGCGAAGCGGGCGTTCACCTGGAGCGAGTGGCCGCTGAAGACCGGCACCCGGACACAGGTGCCGGACACCTTCAGCTCCGGGATCTCCAGGATCTTGCGGCTCTCGTTGCGGAGCTTCTGCTCCTCGTCGGTCTCGAACCGGCCGTCGTCGACGATCTTCCCGGCCAGCGGGAGCACATTGAACGCGATCGGGCGGGCGTACACCTCGGGCTCGGGGAAGTCCACCGCAGCGCCGTCGTGGGTGAGCTCGGCCGCGCGGTCGGCGGTCTTGCGGATCTGGCCGTCGAGCTCGGCGACGCCGGACAGCCCGGAGCCGGAGACGGCCTGGTAGGTGGTGGCCACCAGGGCGGTGAGCCCGGCCTCGGCGTGCAGCGGGCGCAGCACGGGCATGGCGGCCATGGTGGTGCAGTTCGGGTTGGCGATGATGCCCTTGGGGCGGTCCACCGCGGCGTGCGGATTGACCTCGGCGACGACCAGGGGCACCTGGGGGTCCATCCGCCAGGCCGAGGAGTTGTCGATCACGACGGGGCCCTGTGCGGCGACCTTCTCGGCCAGCGCCCTGGAGGTGGCGCCGCCCGCGGAGAACAGGACGATGTCCAGACCGGAGTAGTCGGCCGTGGCGGCGTCCTCGACGGTGATCTCGGTGCCGCGCCACGGGAGCGTCCGGCCGGCCGAGCGGGCGGAGGCGAACAGCCGCAGCTGCTCGGCCGGGAAGTCACGCTCGGCGAGCACCCTGCGCATCACTCCGCCGACCTGGCCGGTCGCTCCGACGATTCCGATCCTCATATCAGCCCTTTTCCTTGGTTGTGCCTGTTCGAGGCGCCTACCCTCCTCGCAAGTGTCTCAGGCGGGTCCGTTACCGTCCCGTGATTTATCCCACGGCGGGGGCGGTTCCCAGCGCGGATGAACGCCAAGTGAGGAAAAGAATTCCTGTTCACAAGGGCGCGATGACCGTTTGCTACCGCCAAGATCCACGTGTGGAGATCGGCGACCGGCGTTGCCGCCTCGTTCACCGCCAGGCCATTCCCGATGCCAACGATCCGAGGTGAGGGCAGCGTCGCTGTCCGCCCGTTTCCGCGTGTCCACTCGGGGAGATCGCGCATGTCCCGCATACGGTCCGCCGCCGCTGCCGTCGCTCACCTCGACCGGCGTACCTTCCTCGCCGCAACCGCCGCCACCGGTGCCACGGCCGGTCTGGGGCTCGCCTTCGGGCCCGGCAGCGGTTCGGCCGACGCCATGCAGCCCGCCACCGCGCGCGTCGCGGGCCGCCGGGTGGTGCAGGCCCCGGCGGCGCCCTCGACGGCCGGTACGACGCTGGAGACGTTCTCCGCCGCGCGGGGCGCCACCGGCTACCGGCGGCTGGCCGGCGGCCCCGCCTGGACCCGTGAGGTCCGCACCGAGATCACCGGCGCCAAGGGCGGCCGCGAGGACCGGCGCACCGCGCTCGCCTCGTTCGTCCAGCTCACGGACCTGCACCTGACCGACGTCCAGCACCCGATGCGCTACGAGTTCCTGCGCAGCGGGCGCGCCGGGGCGTGGCGGCCGCACGAGGCGCTGACCATCGCCGGGGTCGCCTCGCTCATCGAGCGGATCAACGGGCTGCGCGGCGGACCCGCCACCGGGGCGCCGCTGTCGTTCGTCATGACCACCGGCGACAACACCGACAACAACGCCAAGATCGAGCTGGACTGGTTCCTGGCCGCGATGAACGGCGGCCGGATCACCCCCAACACCGGCGATCCGCGCCACTACGAGGGTGTCCAGAACAGCGGGCTCAAGGAGTTCTGGCACCCCGAGGACGCGCTGCGCGACGCCGACAAGAAGCTCGGCTTCCCGCGCATCGACGGCTTCCTCAAGGCCGCGCTGCGCACCGTCAACAGCCCCGGGCTGCGGCTGCCGTGGTACTCCACCATCGGCAACCACGACGATCTGGCGGGCGGTGTCTACTCCCTGGGCCACAACTTCTACGCGGACTTCGCCACCGGGAAGCGCAAGCTGGAGATCATCCCGGCCGATGACGCCGAGCGGCTGTTCAAGGGCACGCGCGTCGGGGACGACCCCAAGGGCGTCCAGATGAGGGCGCTGCTGGACGCGCACGCCAAGGACATGCGCACGGTCACCCCCGACGAGCGCCGCGCGCCCTTCACCCAGACCGAGTACCTGGCCGCGCACCTGGACCCGGCCGCCACCGGCCCCGGCCCGGTCGGCCACGGCTACACCAAGGACAACCTCGAGCAGGGCACCCTCTACTACTCGTTCCGCGTCTCCGAGAACGTGATCGGCATCAGCCTGGACACCACCGACCCGGGCGGCCACTACACCGGGTCGCTCGGCACCGCCCAACTGCGCTGGCTGGAGCGGACCCTGAAGGCCCACAAGGACGACTACGTCATCGTCTTCAGCCACCACTACAGCCGGACCCTGGACAACATGAACCGGGACCCGGGCCGGCCGGGCGAGGCCCGCCACGGCGGGGACGAGGTCGTCGCCCTGTTCCAGCGCCACCCCAAGGTGCTGGCCTGGATCAACGGCCACAGCCACCAGAACGAGATCACCCCGCGTGGCACCTTCTGGGAGATCACCACCGCCTCGCATGTGGACTTCCCCCAGCTGGCCCGGGTCTTCGAGGTCGTGGACAACCACGACGGCACGATCTCCCTGTTCACCACGCTCATCGAGTCGGCCGCGCCGCACCGCACGGACTTCTCGGACCTGTCCCAGACCGGGCTCGCGGCGCTCTACCGCGAGCTGTCCTTCAACGCGCCCGGCGCCAGCCAGAAGCTGGCCGGTGACGCGACGGACCGCAACACCGAGCTGCTGCTGCGCAAGCCCTGACCCCTGTGCCCGGATCCCTGGTCCTGAGCCTGATCTTGATCCTGACCCGCCCGCACCGGGTGTGACCCGCCCGATGCCCCGCCTCCGCGCCGGGGCATCGGGCGGGTCAGCGCGGCAGGACCACGACATAGGAGGCCGGGTCGCGGTCGGCCGCCGCGATCAGGGCGGTACGGACCACCGCGGCCTGCTCCTCCGGGGTCTCCCGGAGCTTCTTCGGGGTGACGCGCACCACCGTGATCCCGAGCCGCTCCAGGTGTTCGCGCTTGCGGCCGAAACCGCCGCGCCAGACCTCCTCGTCCTGGCGCGGCGCCCGGGTGTCGATCTCCACCGCCACCGCCTGCTCACGCCAGTAGGCGTCCACCCCGCCGAGGGCGGGCCCGCCGGGCAGCCGCAGCTCCACATTCCACAGCGGCTCGGGCAGGTGGTTGCCGCGGATCATGTCGTACAGCCGCCCCTCGGCGATCGCCCGGCCCTCGGCGAGCAGCGCGTCCACGGCGTCCACGACATGCGGCCGGGACAGCAGCCGGGCCGAGCTCAGCTCCGCGACGACGGCCGTGGCCTCGCAGTGGCCGTGGCGCACGGACTCGGTGAGCAGTCTGCGGACCAGGACGGCGTCGGTGAGCCGGGCGACCGCGTCGGCGAGGGCGCGGGCCACCGGGGCGGTGGGCACCCCCGCGACGTACTGGGGGGCGGGCAGGGTGCCGGCCCGCACGAAGCGGACGAAGCCGGTGGCCCGCAGCCGCCGGGTGCGCGGCACCAGGACGTCGATCCGGTCGAGGGAGGCCAGCGGGGGAGCGGAGGAGAAGTGGTGCAGGGCGAGCGCGGCAAGCCCGGTGATCATCGCCTCGCCGTGCGGCTCGCCGCCGCCCGGCGCCGAGCCGTCGGCGCCCTGGCCGCGGCTCGCGGTGTACAGCAGCGCGGCCAGCAGCCGCTCCTCGCTGGTCGCCGGGCCGGGGTGGAGCAGATGGACGCCCGGCAGGATCTGCTGCCAGGGCCCGCCGGCCCGGCTGCGCTCCGCGGCGACGGACGCGGTCACACCGTGCTCGCGAAGCTGACGGGTCGTCAACACCCGGCGCTGAACGTCCGAGAGGTGGTGGAGGGGGCGGGGGGACAGCGGCGTGTTGTGGCTCATGCCCTCGCCATTCCCGCGCCCGCCGCACCGGCTAACCCCTGTTACAGAGTCGTCGACAAAAGCGGACAACCCCGCACTAAAGTACGGTAGTTCGAATGCCGAAAGGGCTCCCCGCCCCGGCGCCCGGCCACGCCCCGCCATCCGGCCGCACAGCCCGGTCGCGAGGCCCCCGTGCGGGGTCGCGCCCCGATGCCCGCGCGGTGCTTGCCCGGCGGCGCCACCGGTGATAGCCGGGGGCGCCGCCGGGCGTCCGGGGGCGGCGTATGCCTCAGACGGCCGCCCGCTCGTCGCATTCCTGCCCGCGCAGGGCGCGGGCGAGGTCGTCGCGCGCCTCCAGGACCAGCCGGCGCAGCGCGGGCGCCGCGTCCGGGTGGCCGTCCAGCCAGGTGTCGGCCGCCTCCAGGGCGCGGGCGTCGCCCTGGGCGGCCGGGAACAGCCCGCGCACGATCGCCATCCCGATCTCGATCGACCGCTCCTGCCAGATCCGCTCGATCACCTCGAAGTAGCGCGGTGTGTACGGCGCCAGCAGATCCCGCTGGCCCGGCTGGTCGAAACCGGAGATGGTGGCCTCCACCAGGGCGTTGGAGAGGCGGTCGGACTCCACCACCGCGTCCCATGCCTCGGCCTTGACCGCGGCGGAGGGCCGGGCGGCCAGACACCGCACCTGGTGGCGCTTGCCGGAGGCGGTGTCGTCGCGCGCCAGCTCGGCGGTGATCAGCGCCTCGTCGGCCTGGCCGCTCGAGGCCAGCGCGGCCAGGAACGTCCAGCGCAGCTCCTGGTCCACATCCAGCCCGTCGATCCGGGCCGTGCCATCCAGCAGCCCGCTCAGCATCCGCAGCTCGGAGTCGGCGACGGCGACCTGGGCGAAGAACCGCGCCCAGGCCAGCTGATGCCCGCTGCCCGGCTCGGCCAGCCGCAGCTCGCTCAGCGCGACCTCGGCCAGCTGGGCGCCGGCCGCCTCGCGCGCGTCCGGCGCCGAGTAGTGGTGCAGGGCGGACAGTGCCCACGCCTGGACCATCTGCAGCACGCCGATGTCGCTCTCGGCCCCGGCGAACCGCCGCACCAGCTCCAGATAGTCGCGGGCGGGCAGCAGCGCGTCACGGGTGAGGTTCCACAGCGCGGACCAGCTCAGCGCGCGGGCGAGGGGGTCGGTCAGCTCGCCCAAGTGCTGGCGCAGGGTGTCCAGCGACCCCTCGTCGAAGCGGATCTTGCAGTAGGTGAGGTCGTCGTCGTTGACCAGGATCAGATCGGGCCGCGAGGCGCCGGTCAGCTCGGGGATGACCGTACGGGGGCCGTCGACGTCCACCTCGGCGCGGGCGTAGCGCACCAGCGCCCCGGGGCGCTCACCGGCCGGGGCCTCCTTGCGGTACAGCCCCACGGCCACGCGGTGCGGCCGCAGTGTCCCACGCGGCGGAGCCGCATCATCGGAACCAGCGCTCTCGGCGGCCTGCTGCTCCACCGCCAGCTCGGTGATGTGCCCCTCGGCGTCATAGGTGGCCTGCGGGGTGAGCGCGTTGACCCCCGCGGTCTCCAGCCAGGCGCGCGACCAGGTGGCCATGTCCCGGCCCGAGGTCTCGCCGAGCACCGACAGCAGATCCGACAGCCGGGTGTTGCCGTACGCGTGCCGCTTGAAGTAGCGCCGCGCGCCCTCCAGGAAGGCGTCCTGCCCGGCGTAGGCCACCAGCTGCTTGAGCACGGACGCGCCCTTGGCGTACGTGATCCCGTCGAAGTTGAGCTTGGCGTCCTCCAGGTCACGGATGTCGGCCGTGACCGGGTGGGTGGACGGCAGCTGGTCGGCGCGATAGGCCCAGGCCTTGCGGCGGTTGGCGAAGGTGATCCAGCCGTCGGTGAAGCGGGTCGCCCCGACCAGGGCGAAGGCCCCCATGAAGTCGGCGAACGACTCCTTGAGCCACAGGTCGTCCCACCACTCCATGGTCACCAGGTCGCCGAACCACATATGGGCCATCTCGTGCAGGATGACGTTGGCCCGGCTCTCGTAGGACGCCTGGGTGACCTTGCCGCGGAAGACGAACTCCTCCCGGAAGGTCACACAGCCCGGGTTCTCCATCGCGCCGAGGTTGTACTCCGGCACAAACGCCTGGTCGTACTTGCCGAACGGGTACGGGTAGTCGAAGTGGTCGTGGAAGAAGTCCAGACCCTGCTTGGTGACCGTGAAGATGTCGCCCGCGTCGAAGTGCTTGGCCAGCCCCTTGCGGCAGAGCGCGCCCAGCGGGATCTCCAGCTCCGAGCCGTCCGGCAGCGTGCGGCGGTAGAGGTCGCTCTCGTGGTGGTACGGACCGGCGAGCACGGCCGTGATGTATGTCGAGATGGGCTGGGTCGGGACGAAGTGGCTGGTCGCGGCGCCATCGCCGGCACCGGACGGCTCCACCCGGTCCACCGTCCCGTTGCTCAGCACCGTCCAGCCCTCCGGGGCGGTCACCGAGAAGGTGAACGGGGCCTTGAGATCCGGCTGTTCGAAGTTGGCGAAGACCCGGCGGGCGTCGGCCGGCTCGTACTGGGTGTAGAGGTAGACCTCGCCGTCCTCCGGGTCCACGAAGCGGTGCAGGCCCTCGCCGGTCCGGCTGTAGGCGCACTGCGCGTCCACCACCAGCTCGTTCTCGGCGGCGAGGCCGTCCAGCGCGATCCGGGAGCCGTCGAAGACCGCCGCCGGGTCCAGCTCCCGCCCGTTGAGCCGCACCGAGGTCACCGAGGGGGCCAGCAGATCGGCGAAGGTCGCCGCGCCCGGCTCGGCGCAGCGGAAGCGGATCGTGGTCGTGGAGCGGAAGGTGCGCGGCCCGGACCCAGTGTGCTCACCGACCGCGGACCGCAGATCGAGCGCCACCTCGTAACGCTCGACGGCCAGCAGCTTCGCCCGCGCACGGGCCTCGTCACGGGTCAGGTTCTCACCGGGCACGACGCGGCTCCCTCGGCAATGTCTCGCATCTCGGATATCGGCCAGCGGAAATCATGTCACGGTGCACCGACAGCCGGTATCGGGGAATGGGCTCCCCTCCCGCCCGCGTTGGGTGTGGTAGTCAGCTCTCTATTCATTTGCGACTACGACGCGCCCGCTCGAGGAGAAACCGTGACCGAGACTGCCAAGACTCCTGTTGATTTCTGGTTCGACCCGCTGTGTCCCTGGGCCTGGATGACCTCGCGCTGGATGCTCGAGGTGGAGAAGGTGCGCCCGGTCGAGGTGCGTTGGCACGTCATGAGCCTCGCCGTGCTCAACGAGCCCAAGATGGACGAGCTGCCCGAGGAGTACCGCGAGCTGCTGACGACCGCCTGGGGCCCGGTCCGGGTCTGCATCGCCGCCGAGCAGAAGCACGGCAGCGAGGTCCTCGGCCGGCTCTACACCGCTCTCGGCACCCGCTTCCACAACCAGGGCCTGGAGAAGAACCGCGAGACGATCGTGGCCGCCCTCGAAGAGGCCGGTCTCCCCGCAGAGCTCGCCGACTACGCCGACTCCGACGCGTACGACACCGAGCTGCGCGCCTCCCACAAGGAGGGCATCGAGATGGTCGGCCAGGACGTGGGCACCCCCGTCATCGCGGTCCCGGGCTCGGACGGCGAGCAGGTCGCCTTCTTCGGCCCGGTGGTCACCCCCGCCCCCAAGGGCGAGGACGCCGCCAAGCTGTGGGACGGCACGCTGCTGGTCGCCTCGATCCCCGGCTTCTACGAGATCAAGCGGACCCGTACGGTCGGCCCGATCTTCGACTGACCCCCTCTGCTCCGCCGCCACGGCAGGGCCCCCGCGCGAGTCGACCGCGCGGGGGCCCTTTCACGTCTCAGCCGCTTTTCACGTCCCAGCCGCCCATGCATGGGCTCACGCAGGGGCGGCTGAGTGGCCAGGCCCGGACGCTGGGCCCGGGCGTACGGGTGGCTCAGCCCCGGCGGCCCACCAGCTTCCAGGCGGCCGGCAGCGCGCCCATCGCCAGCGCGGCCTTCAGCGCGTCCCCGATCAGGAACGGGGTGAGCCCGGCCGCCACCGCCTCGCCGAGGGAGATGTGGGTGGCCAGCGCCAGGTACGGGACGCCCACGGCGTAGGTGACCGCCGAGCCGACCGCCATGGTGCCCGCGGTGCGCAGCACCCCGCGGTCGCCGCCGCGCCGGGCCAGCGCGCCCACCACGGTCGCCGCCAGCAGCATGCCCAGTACATAGCCGAACGATGGCATGGCGGCGCCGGAGCTGCCCTCGGCGAACCACGGCACACCGGCCATGCCGACCAGGGTGTACAGCGCCAGCGACAGGAAGCCGCGCCGGGCGCCCAGCGAGGTGCCCACCAGCAGGGCGGCGAACGTCTGGCCGGTCACCGGCACCGGCGAGCCGGGGACGGGCACCGAGATCTGGGCGGCGAGACCGGTGAGCACGGCGCCCCCGATGACCAGCGCGGTGTCCCGGGCCAGGACGCGCCGGGCGGGAAAGACCGCGTCCGCGAGGACCGTACCGGGTGTGGCGGCGGCAGAAACCGTGCTCATCAGCGATGCTCCCAGGTCAGAGGGTGGATACCGCGACGCTAACCCAACCCGCGGGCCTCGGACACCGTCGGATGACCACAAAGCCGGACGCATCGGCTTGGCGGCTTCTGGCAGAGACACCCGATACGGAGCGTGACGCAGGTGTCCGATATCCAGAAAAGATTGGCCGTGATGTTGTCCTGATAGGACGCGGCCTTCACACTAGGGACGTTTTGCAGCAGCCCGCCCGCCTCGTAAGGGACAGAGAAGAAGAATGAACCGGACATCCGCGTCCTCCGGGCCATCCGGCACCGCCGAGGCGACCGACGCGGGCGCGACCGCCACGCCACCGCTCTCCCACGGCCTCAAGCAGCGCCATCTGTCCATGATCGCTCTCGGGGGTGTGATCGGCGCGGGGCTGTTCGTCGGCTCCGGCGCCGGAATCGCCGCCGCCGGTCCGTCGATCGTGGTGGCCTATGCGCTGTCCGGGCTGCTGGTGATGCTCGTGATGCGGATGCTCGGCGAGATGTCGGCGGCCAACCCGGCCTCCGGCTCGTTCTCCGTGCACGCCGAGCGGGCGATCGGCCCCTGGGCGGGGTTCACGGTCGGCTGGATGTTCTGGATCCTGCTGTGCGTGGGCATCGCCGCCGAGGCGATCGGCGCGGCCGGGATCATGGTCCAGTGGTTCCCGGGCACCGACTCCTGGATGTGGGTCGCCCTCTTCATGGCGATGTTCTGCGGCACGAACCTCGCGGCCGTCAGCAACTTCGGCGAGTTCGAGTTCTGGTTCGCCGCGCTGAAGATCGCCGCGATCACGATCTTCCTGGTCCTCGGCGTACTCGCGATCCTCGGCGTCCTGCCGGGCACCGACGCCCCCGGCGGCTCCCATCTCACCGGCGACGGCGGCTTCCTCCCCAACGGGGTGAACGGCTTGGTCGTCGGCCTGCTGGCCTCCGTCTTCGCCTACGGCGGACTGGAGACGGTGACCATCGCGGCGGCCGAGTCCGAGAACCCGGTCAAGAGCGTCGCGGGCGCGGTGCGCACCGCGATGTGGCGCATCGCCCTCTTCTACGTCGGCTCGATGGTCGTCGTGGTCACACTCATCCCGTGGAACGACAAGTCGGTGGTCGCCGAGGGCCCCTACGTGGCCGTCCTCGACCACCTCGACATCCCCGCGGCCGGCGACATCATGAACGTGATCGTGCTGATCGCGCTGCTCTCCGCGATGAACGCCAACATCTACGGCGCCTCCCGCATGTCCTACTCCCTGGTCACCCGCGGCGAGGGCCCCGCCTTCCTGGGCCGGGTCACCGGCGGCGTCCCCCGCCTCACCGTCCTCGCCTCCTCCTTCTTCGGCTTCGTCGCGGTGCTGCTCAGCTACTGGTGGCCGGACACCATCTTCAAGTGGCTGCTCAACATGGTCGGTGCCGCGGTGCTGGTGGTCTGGGGCTTCATCGCCGCCGCCCAGCTGCGCATGCGCAGCCGCCTGCAGCGCGAGGCACCGGAGAAGCTCGTGGTGAAGATGTGGCTCTTCCCCTACCTGACCTGGGTCGCCCTGGCCGCGACGGTCGGCGTGCTGGTGCTGATGCTGCGCGAGAGCGACACCCGCAGCCAGCTCTACGCCACCGCCGTGATGGCGATCGCCCTCGCGATCATCGGCTACGTACGGCAGCGGATGTCGGTGGCCCGACAGGAGGGCTGATCAGGGCTGGGCTTGGGCCCGGGCTTGCCATTCCGCGAGCCACTCGCGGTTCTCGATGACGAGCAGGTGCTCGGATCCGAGCACCTGCTCGCGGCGTTCGATGAGTTCCTCGAGTGCCGCGATGGCCTCGTCGTACTTGCCCAGCCCGTGCGCGACCCTGGCGGTGAGGCTGAGCGCGGCGAGCGCCAAGGGGTGATCTGCTCCCTGGACGCGGGCGCGGTCGGCCAACACGCGGCGAGCCACCGGTTCGGCTTCCGCGTAGCGACCGAGCGCCCGTAGCCCGTCGCCGTAGTCATGGCGAACCAGGAGGGCCGTGAGGTGATCCGGCGGCACGAACCGCTCGCAGTCCTCGACGACACGGGCCTCCTCGTCGAACTCCTCCCTTTTGCCGAGCGCGGATAGCGTCAGGACCAGCATGGACCGGCTGACGAAGGTCTCCAGCGCGTCCGGGCCCAGCACCCGGCGCTGGGCGGCGGTCGCCTGACGAAGCAGCTGCTCAGCCTCTTCCAGGCGGTCGAGTAGCCTCAGCGACATCCCCAGGCCCGCACAGCTCCACAGCGTTTCGGGGTGATCCCCGCCGAGCACGCGCTTGCGCGTGGTCCAAATCCGTCGGTGCAGCGCTTCGGCATCCGCGCGCCGCGCCAGGAAGAGCAACGCCCGCGCCTCGGCGTCGTGCGCGGCCAGGGTGACGGAGTGCTCTTCGCTCAAACTCCGCTCGGCGACGTCCGCGGCGTATCGGGCATGCCTCGCAGCGCCCGCGAAGTTTCCCGCGTGCTGCATCTGCCGTGCGATGCGCACCATCAGTCCGGCCGACCATTCCCCCGGGGCTGCCCGCAGCAGCTGGGTGACGTGCGGGGCAAGCAGTTCCCAACCGGTGTATATCTCGGACGGCACGGCTTCGTCCGGTGGCAGCGCCGCCTCCAGCAACCGCCCCGCCACCTCGGCCAGCGCCGCGCGTCGCGCGTCCGGAACCCCCGCCGCGACGCTGTCCAGCAGCACCCCGTGAGCCTGTACGCACCGACGCCCGTCCGCCTCGACCATCCCGATCAGCGAGTGGTCCAGCAGCCCGCGCAGCGCCGGCTCGACCCGGTCCGGCGCGAGCGGCGGGTCGAGGTGGCCGAAATCCACCTCACCCCGGGCCACCGGCATGAGCAGATAGAGCGGCACCGGTTCCGCCGCCCAGCAGGACAGCAGCCGTAGCAGGGTCGTGGCCTCCGGCAGGCCCTGTACGGCGAGGGCGTCCAGGGACAGTTGCCAGGTGCGGCCGACGAGGTGGCGGGACTGGCCGCTGCCGGTGCTCGCCGCGCCCTGGTCGACGAGTGCCGTCGAGTCCTCGCTCAGTTTCCGGTCGTATTCGTCCATGGACCACGACTCCAGAAGTTGATGCGACAGATGCGAGCCCGCCAGGGTCAGGGCCAGTGGCAGACAGCCCAGCCGTCGCGCCACCTTCTGCGCCGATTCGATGGTGCCCGCGTCCGGGGCCAGGTCGCACAGGACCTGCGCGGCGTCGGCCTCGGGAAGGACGCCGACGGGGTGCCGGGCCGATCCGGCGCCCCGCCACAGCGGCGAGGTCGCGTGCCGGGTGGTCACCAGGACCGTGCCGAGCGGGCTGGTGCGCAGCCAGCCGCCCTCCTCCAGGACCGTCGGGTCGTCGGCGTTGTCCAGGACCAGCAGCCAGCGCTGCGCGGAGTGGTCCAGGTAGTGCCAGACCAGGTCGGCCGCGGCGCGCTGGCCGCCGGCCGCGGCGGCCAGCTCACCGGTGGTCGCGCCCCGGTCGCCCGCCACGGCGAGCATGCCCGCGCGCAGGGAGATCCGCTCCGAGGCGTTCACCCAGAGTCCGACGCGTCCGTGGTCCCTTACGGCTTCCATGAAGAGCGCGTGCGCCACCGCCGTCTTGCCGCAGCCGCCCAGGCCGTGCAGGACGTGGACGTCGCCACCGGGCCCGGTGACGGCCGCTCGCAGGCGCTCCATGAGGTCGGCGCGGTCCCGCAGGATGCCCGGTGCCCGGCCGACGAGCGGCACCCTCACGGAGTCGGGGACCGTCGCGCCCTGGGGCGGCCGCGGGCCGACCGATTGCGGCTCGAGGAGGGACCCCGTTCCGGCCCCGTAGTGGTGGTGGTGCTCCTCGATGTACTGGTCGCCGCCGGTCTGGAAGACCCGGCCCTGACCGGACGCGCGGCCGTCGATCGGCATGGGGTCGCTCACCGTTCGCTGATGTGCTGGTCGCGGCCTGCCTGGTAGACCCGGCCGCTGCCGGACGCCTCGGCCGTCATACGGATCTCACCGACGGCGGGGCGCTGATCGGCGAGGCGGGGGCTCAACTCGTCCAGGACGCGGCGCAGTTCGTCCGCCACCTCCGGCTGGGCCAGCAGCAGTCGACGCACCCGGCCCTGCCACTCGGCGGCCAGCTCCGCCTCGGACTCCGCGTCGCCCGTCTCGCGCGCGAGCAGAAGATCGTCGCGGTTCGCCTCGAACTCCTCGCCGATGCCGTCGGCTCTGTTGGGCTGGAACCTCTGCCAGAGCGAGACCAGGCCGTCCCTGGCCGACTCCCAGGCAGTGGTGGCCATCAGCGTGACCATGGTGGTGCCCGCCGTTCTGGCGAGATCGGCGATCTGCGGATCCATGCCCTCCCCCTTCGAGCGACCTTTGATCATAGGGCCGCCGTTCTCCCCTCGCAGGGATCGGATCAAGCCACTACGGACGCACATCGTCGCAGGGTCTCGCGGCAGGGTCCGGAAACGCTCTTGCTGTTAGCCTGTACTTGCAAGTTAATTGCAATAAGCGGTCCGAAGGGCTTCGCATGGCCATCTACACACTTCCTGAACTTCCGTATGACTACTCGGAGCTGGCACCGGTCATCAGCCCCGAGATCATCGAGCTGCACCACGACAAGCACCACGCCGCGTACGTCAAGGGCGCGAACGACACGATGGAGCAGCTCGCGGAGGCGCGGGACAAGGATCAGTGGGGCTCGATCAACGGGCTCGAGAAGAACTTGGCCTTCCATCTGTCCGGCCACATCCTGCACAGCATCTACTGGCACAACATGACCGGTGACGGCGGCGGCGAGCCGCTGGGGAGGGACGGGGTCGGGGAGCTGGCCGACGCCATCGCCGAGCACTTCGGCTCCTTCGCGGGCTTCAAGGCCCAGCTGTCCAAGGCGGCCGCCACCACCCAGGGCTCGGGCTGGGGCGTGCTGGCATACGAGCCGGTCAGCGGGCGGCTGGTGGTCGAGCAGGTCTACGACCACCAGGGGAACGTGGGGCAGGGCTCGGTGCCGATCCTGGTCTTCGACGCCTGGGAGCACGCCTTCTACCTCCAGTACAAGAACCAGAAGGTGGACTTCATCGAGGCCATGTGGAAGGTCGTCAACTGGCAGGATGTCGCGCGCCGTTACACGGCGGCCAAGGAGCGCGCCAACAACCTGCTGCTCGCCCCGTAACCCGGGGCGCCCGCCAGACCGCCTGCTTGCGTGATCGTCTTCTCACCGAACACCGGGCAGGTCGGCAAAGGGGCCCCCGCGCGGTCGACTCGCGCGGGGGCCCTGCCGTTCAGCCGCCGACGGCCTGGGCGCCGCCGGTGCCCGGGAGGTCCTGGACGCTGATGGCGTCCGGGCCCCCGCTCACGGTCACGGTGTTGCCGCCCTTGGCCAGGGGGAGCAGGACGGAGACGGTGCGGTGGGCGGTGGGGGAGCCGGTGGGCGGCAGGGCGAGCGTGGTGGCGTACTGGCCGCCGACGCGCAGGGTGGCGCTGCGCGGGGCGGTGCCGCCGTTCGCGTAGGTGATGTCGGCCAGTTTCAGCCCCGCCGTCCCGGCGGTGACGGTGAAGGAGCCGGTGGTGCTCTGGTACGCGGTGCCGGGGGCCTCCGTGCCCGAGACGGTCAGCAGCATGGCCTCCCCGGCCGGGACGGTGGCCGTGTAGCCGCCGCCGTGGGTGCCCACCGAGGCACGTTTCCAGACGTCACGGACGGAGGCGGCGGCGCCGGTCAGTCCGAGGTCGGTCCAGCGGGCGGTGATGGGCTTGGCGGCGGAGGTGCGGTTGAGCAGCAGCACGGCCCGCTTCCCGGTGCCGGACAGCACCTTGGCGTACACCTGCAGCCCCGCCGCGGCCTCGGCGACCTTCACGCCCTGGAGGCCGCGCGGGTCCTGGTCGACGGCGATGACCTCGGGGTTGGTGAGGTTGGCGGCGGTCTCCCGGGTCATGGTGGTGAGGTCGTTCCCGGCGAGCAGCGGGGCGCCGGAGATCGCCCACAGGCTCATATGGGTGCGGTCGAGCGTGGCGTTGGAGCCCCTCATGCCGACCATGAGCACGTCCGGGTCGTTGTAGTAGCCGGTGTGCTGGGCGGTTGGGTGCAGGCCCTGGTCGAAGTTGGACAGCATCGCGGTGGCCGAGGGCGTCTGCCCCCAGTAGATGATGTCGGTGCTGGTGCGCCACAGATCGCCCACGCCCGGGGCCCAGTTCCACGGCCGGCCCGAGCCCCATTCGCACAGCGACAGCACCAGGCGGCGGCCGGTGACGGCGGTCGCCGCCTTGTTCGCCTGACTGATCGCCCGGTAGGTGGTCTCCTGGTCGAGCCCCTCGTCCTGGCCCCCGCACCAGTCGACCTTGACGTAGTCGAAGCCCCACTCCTGGAAGGCCCGCAGATCCTGCTCGTAGTGGCCCTCGCTGCCGCTGCCCGGGGCGGGCGGGGTGCCGGGCGGGATGGGGTTGTGAGCTGCTGGCGAGTGACTGCGCACAGGCGTGTTCTGGCGCATATGAGTGCGTGTCCGGGCTGCGGCAGGTGCGACCCCTGAGTGGGAACGAAGGTTCCTTGGTCGAATGTGTGACCTTTGCCCGTGGTGGTCGTTGAGCGTGGTGAGGGGTTTTTCGGCCAGCGCGGGGGTGGGGGTGAGGGGATGGGCGGGCTACGGGAGGTGGCGGCACCGTTCGTCGCCCTTGGCCCGTCCGGGGTCGCGGTCCGCGACCGGCTCAAGTACCTGAGTGTTGAGGATGAGAAGGTTCTTCGTCTGATCGGTGACCTGCTCGGTACGCTCGCCTCCCTGGACCTGAAAGCACGGTGCGCGGCCGGGCTGGACCATGACACCGGCCAGTGGGCCGAGCGCAAGAGGACCCTGACGCAGGAGTCCTCCTCCCGATGGGCCGGGGCAATCACCAAGGCCACCCATGATCAGTGGGCGCTGGCCAGGCGCGGGCAGCTCGCGCACATCCAGAGTCTGGAAGCGGGTGTACGCACCCTCGCGCACCGGCTGTCCCTGCCGATCGGGGAGAAGGGCGGCAAGCGCGCTCCGGGCGGCTACCGCAGCAGACAGGAGTGGCATGCGAAGGCCCGCCGCCTGCACATGCTCGAAGACCGGCTTCAGGCGGCGCGGGCCGATCGTGAGGCCGGAGTCGTCCGTGTGGTGCGAGGCGGGAAGCGGCTGTTGAACGCCCGCCACTACCTGCAGGCCGCCGGGCTCACCGAAGAGCAGTGGCGCACGCGGTGGCAGGCCGATCGCCGGTTCCTCCAAGCCGACGGTGAGTCCGGCAAGCGGTTCGGCAACGAGACCATCCGCGTCACCCCCGACGGCGAGGTCTCCCTCAAACTACCCGCCCCGCTGACGCATCTGGCCAACGCCCCGCACGGCCGGTACGTGCTCGCCGCGCGGGTGGCGTTCGCACACCGGGGTGAGCAGTGGCGCGACCGGGTCACCGCCAACCGCGCCATCGCCTACCGCATCCACGAAGACACATCGCGCGGACGCTGGTACCTCACCGCATCGTGGACAATCCCCCGGTGAAGACCGTGCCCCTGGCTGCGGCCCGCACGAACGGCCTGGTTGGCGTCGACACCAACGCCAACCACCTCGCGGCCTGGCGCCTGGACACCCACGGCAACCCCGTCGGAGAACCGCTCCGGTTCGGCTTCGACCTGTCCGGCCCCACCCCACACCGTGACGCCCAGGTCCGGCACGCCCTGATCCGCCTGCTGCACTGGGCCAAACGCCACGCCCTCGCCATCGCGATCGAAGACCTCGACTTCACCGCGGAGAAGACCCGCGAGAAACACGGCGGGTGCAAGAAGTTCCGTAACCTGATCTCCGGCATGCCCGTGGCCAGACTGCGGGCCCGGCTCGTGGGCATGGCGGGCGAACTCGGCATCACCGTCATCGCCGTCGACCCCGCCTACACCAGCAAGTGGGGCGCCCAGCACTGGCAGAAGCCCCTCACCAGCAAGACCAGGAAGACCACTCGCCACCACGCGGCAGCGGTGGCGATCGGAAGGCGCGCCCTGGGGCACCCGATCCGGCGACGGAAGGCACCGCCCCCGCACGACCAGAGCGATCGTGCGGGGCATCGGACCGTCCAGGCCGAACCGGGTGCCTCCGGGTGCGAGGGAACCCGCCCCTCCGTTCCCGGACCACGGACAGGATCCGTGTCGCCGGACGCGAGAGCGAAAGCGGGGGACCAGTGTGCCCAGCACCGTTCGGGACACGCGACTGAGCATGGGCCCTGGCAACAGGACTCACTCCCGCTCAGTCTTCAGGAACGGTAGAAGTAGCCGCAGCCGCACCACCAGCCCTCGTCGATATTGACGTACTCGTACCCGGCCTCGGCCATACCGGAGGACACCAGCGCGTCCACCTGGGCCTTGATCGTGTCGTAGTCGATCTGGCTGGCCAGGCTGTTCCACGAGGCCCAGCCCATGGGCGCGGCGGGTACGTCGATCTGCGGGGTGGCCGCCGGGGACTTTCCGGCGATGGACGCGGTGAACGCGGTGGTATCGGCGGCAGGGGCCGCACCGGCCGAGGGCGCCGCGTACGCCACGGCACCGACCCCCGGTGAGGTCCAGCCCGGCGGCGGTCAGCAGACCGGCCAGCAGCGCCCCGGCCAGGCGTCGCCTGGGCCGTGACCGGTCGGGGCGCGATAAGCGCGGCAGGCGGCGGAGGCGACGAAGGATGAGACGCATGAGGAACCACTCCCATTCCCTCGAACTATGTTCGTGATATGGGTCGTAGCTGGTCTGCGAAGGATTCTGTGGACCCGGCCGGTCGGTGACAAGAGGTGTGCGTGGGGAAACTGTCCCCTGACGTCACCCCACCGCCCAGGGAGTCCCCCCGTGAACGCTCCGGCCCACCGCACCGACCAGGCGCCCCTCGACGAGGAGCGACGGCTGCGCCGCGAACTCGCCGCCGTCTACCGCCTGGTGGCCCACTTCCGGATGACCGACCTGATCTTCACGCATATCTCCGCCCGCGTCCCCGGACCCGAGCATCACTTCCTGATCAACCCGTACGGCCTGCTCTTCGAGGAGATCACCGCGTCGAACCTGGTCAAGGTCGACCTCTCCGGCCGACCAGTCGAGGACACCCCGCACCCCGTCAACCCCGCCGGTTTCGTCATCCACAGTGCCATCCACGCCGCCCGGCCCGACGCCCACTGCGTCCTGCACACCCACACCAAGGCGGGCTGCGCCGTCGCCGCGCAGGAGGACGGCCTCCTCCCGCTCAACCAGATCTCCATGGAGTTCTACGGCAGGGTCGGCTACCACGACTACGAGGGCGTCGCCCTCAACCTCGCCGAACAGCGCCGCCTCGTCGCCGACCTCGCCGACCACCCCGCGATGATCCTGCGCAATCACGGCCTGCTGACCGTCGGCGACACCCTGGGCGAGGCGTTCCTGCGGATGTACTACCTGGACAAGGCGTGCGAGATCCAGACCACGGCCATGGCCGGCGGCGCCAAGCTCACCACGCCCCACCCGGACATCTGCGAGCTCACTGCCCGCCAGTTGTCGGGCGAGGACCACGGCTCGGACTTGAGGGACGACCAGGCGTACCCCCTCGCCTGGTCCGCCCTCCTCCGCCTAGTGGAACGCGTCGCCCCCGACTACCGGGACTGACGCGGGGCGGTCGGGACCGACCGTCGGGAGCGGAGGCGGGGCGTTGGGTCAGGGTTGGAGTGGGTCGCGCATCATGGCGGCGAACACCGGAGAGTCGGGGAACGGTTGCTGCGTCCCGATCTGGCGGTATCCCCAGGACTCGTAGACCGCTTTCAGGCGACCGTTCGCAGTCTGCGGGTTGACCAGGAGTGTGACGCGTTGTTCTTCGCGTCCGGCAAGCAGTTCTTCGTGGAGCCGACGGGCAATGCCGGTACCCCGCCAGGGGGCTCGGACGAGGATTTCATTCAGGGCCAGAGTCCGGTCACCCGTCTCCTGCGTGTAGTCCTCCGAGAGGGGCGGCTCCATATCTTCCCACCACGCGGTGCTGGGACCGAGTGGTGTTGCGAAGACGTAGCCCACCGGCTCGCCTGCTTCCTCGGCGACAACTGCTTCCCAGCCAGGACGGGAGGCATAGCTGCTCAAGCGTTCGTCGAAGCGGTCGACGGCGTAGAAGGGCCGATCCAACAAGCCGAAGTCCCCACGTACCTCGACGTGAATATCAAGCAGGAGCTGACGCACCTTCTCCACGTCGGTCACGTGGCGGAAACTGACGGAGCTGGTATCGGTCATGCGATCGCCGTCCTATGGTCGAGCCAATCGTGGGCTTCGCGGGTGTCTGATGCCATGGCATTCAGCCGGTGTGTGAAATCGCCCAGAATTTTGCGGACGCGTCCTTGCCGGGCCATTTCCGCAGGGACAGCTTGGGCGGTAGCTACCGCCGGTTCGATGTCGCCCTGACCAAGCTGCGCGAGGGCGAGATTGGCGCGGGTCAGGGCGCGGTTGCGCTCCAGATCGGGGCGCAGCCGGGTGAGGCAACGGTGAGCATGATGTTCCGCTTCCACCCACTGGCCAAGACTGAGGTACGCGAACGTGGCCAGGTTGTCGAGTTCAGCTTGGTCGAAGAAGCGCATCCATGCTGGCCTGCGGAGGGATTGATCGGCGCGGTCGAACGCTTCCTGCGCTTGGTCGAGCGTGCGTAAGGCAGCCTTCGCATCGCCGGAGTCGGCATGGTCAACCGCGAGACGCGCCAGCGCGAGCGAGGCGAACAAGGGATCCCGACGGGTGATCGCCGTGGCGCGTGAGACCTCGGAGGCGGCCATGGCGTCGGTGTGGCGACCAAGCTGGTAGTAGAGCGCACTGGCGTGCCCCCAGACTCTGAACTGCACGGCTGAATCGCCCGCCAGCCCTGACAGCGTCACGGCCTGATTCAGATGGTCCTGTGCGACGTCCAGGCGGCGGCCATCGATGGCGGCCCACATAGCGCTGGTCGCGAAGGCGGCGGCGACAGCCTACAGCTCAGATCGGATACGGCTTGAGGCGGCACCACTCTGTTGCAGGCTCAAGGTTTCCCGGGCGAGGGCGGCTGCGTGTCGCTCAAGGTCCAGCGTGCCGCCGTAGCGGTCGTCCATGGCCACCAAGGCGGCGAGCTTGCCGTTCAGACGGTCTACGTCGGCGGACCCCAAACGACGCGGACCGGCGGCGTTGGGTGCGGCCAAAGACGCGCCGGCGGCAGTCGCAGCCGTAAGGAAGGCACGTCGGTACAAGGGATCCTCCTCAGGAGAGGCAGGAATCGGGCCAGTTGGGTGGCCCCTCGGTTGGAACCCTAACTGGACGGGTGTGTGGCCGGTGACCCGTTCCAGGGCGATTCGCTGGCGCGCATGGGGCCAGGCGATTTCACCCGAGAGCCAGCGGAAGACGCCGCGTTCGGTGCATGTGCCGTACGAACCCGTGAATTCGGCGATCGCAAAATTGAGCCGCACGGCGAGCTCGTTGGTGGTGACCTTGTGCTCGGCCATCCAGGCGGCAAGGGCATCATTGCGTGTTCGCGGCATAGCGGAACGTTAGATGATCCATCGTCCGATGTGATCCCCAAAAGCGTCAAAACGACAGGGCTCCGCCTGTGGGTCACTCGTGGATACGGCATGCACACACGGGACTCCTCTCGGTTACCTGGTTGTCCGCGGACGCGCTTCGCTCCATGCTCCGCTCTCCAGGAAGGACCGACCATGCCCGTGCAGCCCTCGAATGACACGCGCCCCGCCGCGACCGGCCGCCCTGCCTACAGCCAGTCCCTGCCGTGCGAGGCGGAGTCGGCGATACGGGCCCGGCGCCTGGTGCGTGCCGCGTGTACCGCGTGGGGGCTGGCCGATCTCGCCGAGGCGGGAGCCCTGATCGTCTCCGAACTGGTCGCCAACGCCGTCGCCCACAGCGGCAGCCGCTGTCTTCGCGTCACCGTCTCCCGTCCGGACCCGCGCCGGGTGCGGGTCGCCGTCATCGACAAGTCCCGCACGTACCCGGTGCGTCGGACGCCGAGCGCAGAGGACGAGAACGGGCGGGGGCTGGCGATTGTCGAGGCCATCAGCGCCCGTTGGGGCACGGACGGGCTGCCCTGGGGGAAACGCGTCTGGGCCGAGTTACGTACGCCCCACGAAGAGAAGTGATCCACCACCGGCAGGAGGCATCCGCATGTTCGCTCACTCCGACCGACTCCCCGCCGGGACACCCCTGCCCTCGGGAGCCATCAGTCCCGTCCCCTGGGGCTTACGACGCATGGCCCCCTATCCGGCCTTCGCCCCGGGATACGCTCGCGCGGAACTGGATCCGGTTACCCAGACGACCCGCTATTTCAACGCTCGCGGTCAGGCGATGGAGATGCCGGGCCATGGAACCAGCACCGGCACCAATCCCGCCACGAACACCGGCAACCCGTCGGACGGCGCCGGGCCGGGCGGTTCCGGCGGCGGCGACCAGGACACCGGGAACGACAGCGACCAGTGATCGACACACGCCCGGTACTGGTCGTCACCAATCTGGACGACCCCACGACCGACCTGGTGATCGAGGAACTGCACGGCAGGGGCGTCCCGGTCGTGCGCTTCGACTCCGTGGATTTCCCCTGCACGCTGTCGGTCGCGGCCACCGTCACACGAACCGGCATCGCCGGAACGCTGACCACACCTTCCAGGACCGCCGATCTCAGCCGCACACGGTCGCTGTACTACCGGAGGCCCTCCGGATTCGCCTTTCCGCATCTGGACGACCAGGCGGCACGCTTCGCCATTACCCAGGCCCGATACGGTTTGGGCGGCGTGCTGGCCGCCCTGCCCGGCTGCTTCTACGTCAACCATCCGCACCGCATCGGAGACGCCGAGTTCAAGCCTTCCGGCCTCGCTGCCGCCGCCGAAGCCGGTTTCCGTATCCCGCCAACGCTGATCACCAGTGCCCCGGACGCGGCTCGGGCGTTCATCAGGCGCCATGCGCCGGTGATCTACAAACCGTTGTCCACGCCGCTGTACCGCGCGGGGGGTGCGTCGTGCACGGTGGAGGTAGCCGAGGTCACGCCTGACGAGATCGAAGAGGGCGTGGCCGGTACCGCCCATCTGTTCCAGCAACGCGTGGACAAGGTGGCGGACGTCCGGGTGACGGTGATCGGCAGGCGGGTGTTCTGCGTCCGTATCTGCTCCGACCTGTTGGACTGGCGCACCGACTACAGCCGATTGACGTACGACGTCGTCCAGCCACCGGACGGGATCACCGGGGCGCTGTTCGGCTACCTCACCCACTTCGGGCTGGTCTTCGGAGCTTTTGACTTCGCGGTGGACCGGGACGGGCGATGGTGGTTGCTGGAATGCAATCCCTCCGGCCAGTGGGCATGGCTGGAACCGGAGACCGGGCTGCCGATGATGGCGGCGATGGCCGACCTGCTGGAGAGGGAGCCGCGATGAGGGACGACGAAAGGCTTCGGGCGCGGCTCGGCGAGCGTTTGAGGGAAGCAGGCTGTCTGCGCACCGCGCCATGGCGGGCGGCCGTGGAGGCCGTCCCACGTCATGAATTTCTGCGGGGCGGATTTTTCGAGCAGCTCCCAGGGACCTTACCGACCGCCTGGCGCCCCGTACTCCCGGATGGGGGCGGACGGTGGCTGGAACGCTGCTACGCCGATGAATCCCTGGTCACTCAGGTCGCGGGCACAGTGGTTCCCGGAGATATCCGGGGAGAGATCATGCGGGCCCCCACCTCGTCCAGCACGATGCCGAGCCTCGTCGTGAGGATGTTGGAAGAGCTACGGGTCGAGGACGGACACCGCGTCCTGGAGATTGGCACCGGTACCGGCTACTCGACCGCCCTACTGTGCCATCGGCTCGGCGATGGATCGGTGGTGTCGGTCGAGGTGGACCGCGAGGTGTCCGGGCGAGCTGCCGCTCCCCTGGGAGCCTGCGGCTACCAGCCGGAGCTGGTGGTCGGCGACGGTCTGGCCGGGCACCGGGACGGCGCTCCCTACGACCGGGTGATCGCCACTTGCGGGGTCCTGACCATGCCCGGGAGCTGGATCGACCAGACCAAGCCCGGCGGAATCGTGCTCGCCACAGTGGGCGGCTGGCTGTACGCCTCCGAACTGGCCCGGCTCTCCGTTCATGGCGACGGCACGGCCTCTGGCCGCTTCCTCGGTGGACAGATCTCGTTCATGCTGGCCCGCCCGCACCTGCCCCCGCCGCTTGGACTGCTCCCTGACCTCGGCAGCGGGGAGGAGCGGCGGACGACACTCGGCCCCAACCTGCTGACAGGGGACTGGACGGCCCGGTTCGTCGCCCAGCTGACGGTCCCCCGCGCCCAGCACATCAGCATGACCATCGAGGGGCGGACGCAGCAGATCCTCATCGATGTGGAGGCCGGAGCCTGGGCGGTGCTGACGGAGGCCGACGGAGGCTGGACAGTCCGGCAGGGCGGGCCGGTCCGGCTCTGGGACGCTGTAGAGGCCCAGGTCGCACGCTGGCGCGCGGATGGCGCACCGGCGCTGGACCGGTTCGAGATCACCGTGACGCCGGACGAGGGGCAGGTCATCCGCTGGCCCGGCGGGCGGCGGTCGCGCGGCTGAGCCCGAAGGCGGTCGTCTCCGCTTCGCAGAGGGCCCCCGCGCGGACGGCTCGCGCGGGGGCCCGGCGGGGTTCGCGGTGGTCAGCCCGCCGTCTCCGGCTCGCGTCCCCGCGTCCGGCGGAACGCCCGCGCCGCCATCGGGCCGACCAGGGCGATCAGCGACAGGCACAGGATCGCCGCGGAGAGGGGGCGGGTGAAGAAGATCGTCCAGTCGCCCTCGCTGAAGGCCAGCGCGCGCCGGAACTGGGTCTCCGCCATTGGGCCCAGCACGGCGCCCAGAATCAGCGGGGCGACGGGATAGCCGGTGCGGCGCATGCCGAAGCCCAGGACGCCGAAGAGCACCGCGATGCCGAGGTCGACCGCGTTCTGCGACAGCGCGTACACCCCCAGGGCGGCGAAGACCAGGATGCCCGCGGTGAGCAGCGGGCGCGGCAGCCGGAGGAGCTTCACCCACAGCGGGATCAGCGGCAGGTTGAGCACGAGCAGCATCACATTGCCGATGTAGAGGCTGGCGATCAGCGTCCAGACCAGCGCCGACTGGGTCTCGAACAGCTGGGGCCCGGGCTGCACGTTGTACATCTGGAACGCGATCAGCAGCACCCCGGCCGTCGCGGAGGTGGGGATGCCCAGCGTCAGCAGGGGCATCAACACCCCGGAGAACGCGGCGTTGTTGGCGGCCTCGGGGCCCGCCACCCCCTCGATGGCGCCCTTGCCGAACTGCTTCTTGTGCCGGGACAGCCGCTTCTCCACGTTGTAGCTCAGGAACGTGGGTATCTCCGCGCCGCCCGCGGGCAGGGCGCCGATCGGCAGGCCGATTGCCGTACCCCGCAGCCAGGGCTTCCAGGACCGCCGCCAGTCCTCGGGGCTCATCCCGATCTTGCCGCCCACCGGGAGCACCCGCTCCTCGGGCGCCCGCCGCAGCCGGGCCGCGGTGTAGAGCGCCTCCCCGATCGCGAAGAGGCCGACGGCGACGGCCACGATCTGGATCCCGTCGTACAACTCCGGCACCCCGAAGGTGTAGCGCGCCTGGCCGGTGAGGCTGTCGATGCCGACGAGCCCGATGGCCAGGCCCAGGAAGAGGCTGCACAGCCCGCGCGCCGGGGCGTCGGCCACGACCGCGGTGACCGTGGCGAAGGCGAGGATCATCACGGCGAAGTACTCGGCGGGCTGGATCTTCTCGGCGATCTGCGCCATGGCCGGGCCCGCGAAGGTGATCCCTACGGTGGAGATCGTGCCCGCCACGAACGAGCCGATGGCGGCCGTGGCGAGCGCGGCCCCGGCACGCCCGGACCGGGCCATCGGATGGCCCTCCAGGGTCGTGGGGACCGAGGCCGTCTCCCCGGGCACGTTCAGCAGGATGGCCGTGGTGGAACCGCCGTACATCCCGCCGTAGTAGATGCCCGCGAAGAGCACCAGCGCCCCGGTGGGGTCGAAGACGAAGGTGAGCGGGAGCAGCAGCGCCACCGTGGTGGCGGGACCCAGGCCGGGCAGCACGCCGACCAGCGAGCCGAGTGTGCAGCCCGCGAAGGCCAGCAGCAGATGCATGGGGCTGAACGCGCTGCCGAAACCGCCCATGAGGTCGTTGAGGACATCCATGGTCAGAACGCCAATCGGACGATGCCGGGCGGCAGATGGATGCCCAGCAGACGGTCGAAGAGGAAGTACACGGCCAGGGCGAGCACCAGGCCGATCAGGGCGTCACGGAGGAGTCGGCGGCTGCCGAGCACCCGCGCGACCAGTGCGAAGAGCACGGCGGTCGACTGCCAGTAGCCGCAGGGGGCCAGCGCGAACAGATAGCCGACCAGCAGCGCGAGCAGGGCCGCCACCGGGCGCCACTCGGTGAGCCGGGCCTCCTCGCGCGCCTGCTCGGCCAGCACCGGGTCGCTGCCGCGGAACGCCTGCACGACGCAGACCGACGCCGCGACGCACAGCCCCACGCCGACCAGCAGGGGGAACGCCCGGGGGCCCACGTCCTGGTCGATGGCGCCCTCAGGGATGGCGAACGCCCAGCCCAGCACGGCCACACCCGCGGCGAGGAAGAGGAGCGCGGCCAACCGCGGGCCCCAGAGCGGCCCATCCGGCGGGGCTGCGGCGCCGGGCACGCCCGCGGCCGCCTCCGCCGGGCTCGCCACATCGTTCTGCGCGCTCACCGCCTCGTCCGGTGTGCTCACCGCCTCCTCCCGCGCGCTCATGAGCCCAGCCCCACGGACGTGAGCGCCTGGCCGACCTGGCGCTGCTGCTTGTCGATCAGGACGCCGTACGTCTTCCCCGGCACCCACACGCTCTTCCAGTCGTTCTGCCGCAACGTCCGCTTCCAGCACGAAGTCCGGCGCATCCGGTCCACCACCTTCACGATCGCCCGCTGTTCGTCGTCGCTCAGCCCGGGCGGGGCCATGACCCCGCCGACGCTCACCACGCTCTCGTCGCCGTAGCCGAGTGCGGAGAGGGTGGGGGCGTCGATGCCCTCGGGCGCCTTGTCCCCGCTGACCGCGAGGACCCGCAGCTTCCCGGCCTCGATCTGCGGACGGACCTCCGTCAGCGTGGACAGGCCGACCTTCGAGGCACCGCTCAGCAGCAGGTTGAGCACCTCCCCGCCGCCACCGGTGGGCACATAGGTGACCTTGCGCGCCGAGACGCCCGCGGCCTTGGCGAGGGTGGCCACCGTGATGTGGTCCGGGCCGCCCAGCGAACCGCCCACCCAGGACGTCCGCTTGGGGTCCTTCCGCATGGCCGCCAGCACCGAGCGCAGATCGTGGAAGGAGGAGCGGGCCGGCACCACGATCGCGCTCGTGCTCACCGTGAGCCCAGCCACCGGAGTGAGCTCGGACAGCTCCACGGGGGAGTGGTTCTGGATGGCGCCGCCGATCATGGTCACCGTGTCCATGGTCATGAGCTGGTACGGATCGCCTCCCCGCCCCGCCATCCGGGCGAGCCCGATGGTGCCGCCCGCGCCCGGGGCGTTGGTGACCGTGACGTCCTCGTCGATGGTCTTGCAGGTGGTGAGCGCCGAACCGATGCCGCGCGCCCGTGCGTCCCAGCCGCCGCCGACGCTCCCGGGAGCGAGGATCGACAGCCCGCGGGAGGGGTAGTCGGCGACGGCGCCCGAGTCGTCCAGCGAACCGATGGTGCACGCACTGCTCACCGTGGCCACGAGGGCGACCACCACTGCCAGACGCGGGCCGTTCCTGAGGAGAGGAGGCATGGGGACGCTCCAGGCGAGGGAGGGGAAGGCGAAGTGGGCTGGAGCTTGCGCCTCCGCCCGCGGCCCCCACAAGACGATTGACTGGAAGGCGTCAATGGCCGACGCTGCCCGGATGCCCGTCGTGATCGAGCTGGGGCCCGCCCCGGAGCACCGCATCAGCACCCGCCTGTCCCCGCTCGCCGAGCTGTGCGCCTGTCTGCACGCGCTGGACGGGCCACGCCACCATCCGGCCAGCCGGCGCTGGGTGGGGGCGGTCCTGCACGGCGCGGACGAACGGCTGCTGGAGCGGGCCGGGCTGTGGGCGCCGCTGTGGGGCGCCTTCCGCGCCCGCTATCTGCTGCCCCTCACCCCGGGCCCGGAGCGCGACCTGGAGGAGGAGCTGGCAGAGGTGGCGCGGCTGGACGTGGAGACCTTCACGACCATGACCGAGCAGGCGCTCGTCGGCAAGAACGGGCATGGCCCGGGCTCCGGACCCAGGCGCGGCGGCCGCTCGCCGGAGCGCTTCCTGGCCCGGCTGCGGCAGCTCTCCGAGCGCCGGTTCGACCTGGGGCTGCGGCTGCTGGCCGACCCGGCCGGTTTCCGGGACGGCCTCCTCGCCTTTCTGTCCGCCGTGGCAGAGGAGGTCTTCGAGGCGGAATGGACGCGGCTGCGCGCGACCCTGGAGGCCGACGCCCGGATCCGCGGCCATGAACAGTCCCGCTACGGGGCGGCCGTGCTGGCCGGATTCCCCACCGCCCGTATGGAGCAGGACCCGCCCCGGGTGGTCTTCGACAAGCTCTACAACGCGCGGGCCAGCCTCGCCGACAGCCCCTGTCTGCTGGTGCCGTCGCTGCACATCAACCCGCATCTCGCGATCAAGCACTACCCCGGCTACCCGGTCGTGGTGCAGTACCCGGTGCGCGACGCGGCGGGCGCCGAGCCGACCGCCCTGGACGTGGTGATGCGCGGGCTGCGGGCGCTGGACGAGCCGCTGCGCATCCGGATGTGCCGGGCGCTGCTGCGGCAGTCGATGACGACGACGGAGCTGGCCACCCAGTTCGAGATGACGCCCCCGCAGATGTCGCGGCATCTGCGCAAGCTGCGGGAGGCCGGAATGGTGCACACCCACCGGGAGGGGGCGCGGGTGCACTACCAGCTGGACGAGGCGGCGGTACGCAACCTGGGCGTCGACCTGCTCTCCGCGCTGCACCGCTGAGACTGGCCCTCCGCGCTGTGCCGTTGAGACCGGGTCTCCGCGCTGCACCGTTGAGACCGGCCCTCCGCGCTGCACCGCTGAGACCGGCCCTCCGCGCTGTGCCGCTTGGATCGCCGCGCCGCACCAGTGCGTCCTGCGGCGCCGCTCACGCCGCCGAAGGCATTGACGCTCAGGAGGCAATCATCTTGAGCGGCGTGCGGACCGCCCCGGATCGTGGCGGCACCCGCCACGGCAGAAGGAAGCGATACGTGACCACCCCCCGCGTCAAGACCACCAAGGCGTTCTACCGCACCGGCTCCACCACCTGGTTCGCCTCCCGGCACGACCAGCGGTTCTCGTTCGGCCTGCACATCCCGTCGGTGCACGAGACCACCGACACCCCGCTGCCGCTGATGGTGATCCAGCACGGCACCGCGCGCACCGCGGCCCAGTACCGGGACGCGATGGCCGAGTTCTCCGAGCGGCACGGCTGTGTCGTGCTCACCCCCTTGTTCCCGGCGGGCATCGGGGACCCGGAGGATCTGCACAACTTCAAGTTCATCGAGTACCGCGGCATCCGCTACGACGAGGAGCTGCTGGCGATGGTGGCCGAGGCGGGGGAGCGGTTCCACATCGACACCGGACGTTTTCTGCTGCAGGGCTTCTCGGGCGGCGGGCAGTTCGCGCACCGCTTCCTGTATCTGCACCCGGAGCGGCTCTGCGGAGTGTCCATCGGCGCGCCCGGCCGGGTCACGCTGATCGATCCCGACCGCGAGTGGTGGCTGGGCACGGCGGGGTTCGAGGAGCGCTTCGGGGCGCCGCTGCGGCTGGAGGAGATCCGTAAGGTGCCCGTGCACATGGCGGTCGGGGCGGAGGACACCGAGACCTGGGAGATCAACAACCCCGGTGACTCCAACTGGATGGACGGCGCCGACGCCGTCGGCCGCACCCGCGTGGAGCGCATCACCGCGCTGCGGGACAACTACACCGCGCTGGGCATCGACGTCACCCTCGACATCGTGCCCGGCGTCGGGCACCGGGGCATGGGCGTGCTGGACGCGGTCCGGGCCTTCGCGGAGCGGGTCCTTCCGCGCGTCGTCTGAGCCCGGCACAGCTCCCGTACGGCAGCCGCCGAGACAGCCCGTACGCAGCCCACCGGCCCAGCTCCCGGACACGGCTGTGCCCCCGGGCAGCGGCCGGTATACCGCCGCCCAGGGGCACAGGGGAATTCAGCAGAGCGCGCCCTTACGGGGCCGCCGTCTCCTTGGCAGAGGCGTCGGAGGAAGCGGCCGGGTCGACGGCGCGGCCGGCGGCCAGGCGGTCCCGGACCAGGGCGAAGGCCACCACGAGCGCGGCCACCAGCGCGGAGAGGATCACCTGCTCGCGCCCGTCCTTGTCGGTGAGCATATAGACCAGGACGAACGAGATCATCGCGATCGTCGCCCAGGTCAGATACGGGAACAGCCACATCCGGACGATCAGCTTGTCGGGGTTGTCGCGCAGGATGATCCCGCGCATCCGCAGCTGGCTGAAGCAGATCACCAGCCAGACGAAGAGCGCGACCGCACCCGAGGAGTTCAGCAGGAAGGTGAAGACCGTGTCCGGCCACTGGTAGTTGAACCAGACCGCGACGAAGCCGAAGACGACCGAGCCGAGGATCGCGGCCGCCGGCACCCCGCGGGAGTTGGTGCGGGCGAAGGCGGCCGGGGCGTCGCCGCGCTGGCCGAGCGAGAAGGCCATGCGGGAGGCCGTGTAGAGGCCGGAGTTCAGACACGAGAGCACGGCGGTCAGCACGATCACGTTCATGATGTCGCCGGCGTGCGGAATGCCGATCGAGTCCAGCGCCGCGACATAGCTGCCGTCGTCGGCGATCGCCTTGGCGTCCCAGGGCAGCAGCGTGACCACGACGAAGATCGAGCCCAGGTAGAAGACCGCGATACGCCAGATCACGCTGTTGGTGGCCTTGGTGACCGCCCGCTGCGGGTCCTCGGACTCACCGGCCGCGAGGGTGACGATCTCGCTGCCCATGAAGGAGAAGACCACCAGCAGCACACCGGTGAGGATGGCGCCCGGCCCGTTCGGCAGGAAGCCACCGTGATCGGTGAGGTGGGACAGGCCCGCGCCCTCGTTGTCCGAATGCGGCAGCACCCCGAAGACCGCGAGCCCGCCGACCACGATGAACGCGGCGATCGCCACGACCTTGATCCCGGCGAACCAGAACTCGAACTCACCGTAGGACCCGACCGAGACCAGGTTGGTCGCGGTGAGCACCACCATGACGATCAGCGCCCAGCCCCACTGCGGGACCGCCGGCCACCAGCCCTCCAGGATCTTGGCGCCGGCGGTGGCCTCGACCGCCAGCACCACGACCCAGAAGAACCAGTAGAGCCAGCCGATGGAGAAACCGGCCCAGCGGCCGAGCGCCCGGTCGGCGTAGGCGGAGAAGGAGCCGGAGGTGGGATTGGCGGCGGACATCTCGCCGAGCATCCGCATGACGAAGACGACCATGAGGCCGACCAGCGCATACGAGACAAGAATGCCGGGGCCGGCCTTCGCGATGCCCGCGCTGGAGCCGACGAACAGACCGGCGCCGATCACCCCGCCGATCGCGATCATCGACAGATGGCGGTTCTTGAGCCCCGCCTTGAGGCCGTCGGGCGAGCCCGGATCGCCGGGAGCCTGCTGCTCCGGCGTGGTCGCAGGTTGTGCGCTCATGTGCTGGATTCCTTTGCTCTCGCGTTACGAGCGACGCCAGTGAATCTCAGGAGGTCCGCCAGTTGAACCTTTGATTCCAGATTGTTACTTGAGGTTTTCATGAGGTTCCTTGGTGCTACAGAGTTTTATGCGACGCCTACCCGGGGCGGCGGGGGTCACACGGCCATGACACACTCGGAATATGCGCGTGTACCTCGGCTCGGATCATGCCGGTTTCGAATTCAAGAACCACCTCGTGGAGTGGCTCAACGCCGCCGGCCACGAGCCCGTCGACTGCGGCCCGCACGTCTATGACGCGCAGGACGACTACCCGCCGTTCTGCCTGCGCGCCGCGGAGCGGACCGCCGCCGACCCGGAGAGCCTCGGCATCGTCATCGGCGGATCCGGCAATGGTGAGCAGATCGCGGCGAACAAGGTCAAGGGGGTGCGCGCGGCACTTGCCTGGAGCGAGCAGACCGCGGCCCTCGGCCGGGAGCACAACAACGCGAATGTGATCAGCGTCGGCGCCCGGATGCACACGCAGGAAGAGGCGACCAAGTTCGTCGAGATCTTCCTGAACACCCCGTACTCGGGCGAGGAGCGGCACACCCGCCGTATCGAGATGCTCAGCGCCTACGAGACCACCGGCGAGCTGCCGCCCATCCCGGCCCATCACCCGCAAGGCGACTGATGCCCGAAGGGCACACGATCCACCGGCTGGCCGCCGACCACCTCGAAACCTTCGGCGGCCGGCCCGTCCGGGCCACCAGCCCACAGGGGAAGTTCGCCGACGGCGCCGGGCTGATCGACGGCCAGCCGCTGCACCACGCCGAGGCCCACGGCAAGCACCTCTTCCTGGACTTCGCGGCCACCGGCTGGGTCCACGTCCACCTCGGGCTCTTCGGTACGTACGCCTTCGGCCCGGCCCCCGCCCCGCCCGCCACCGACACGGTCCGGCTGCGGCTGGCGAACCCCGAGGGCTACGCGGATCTGCGCGGCCCCACCGCCTGTGCGCTGATCACCGACGGGGAGAAGCAGGCGATCCACGACCGGCTGGGCCCCGATCCGCTGCGCCCGGCGGACGACGGCGAGCGGGCCTGGGCCCGGATCTCCCGCAGCCGGGTCAGCGTGGCCGGGCTGCTCATGGATCAGAAGGTGATCTCCGGCGTGGGGAACGTCTACCGCGCCGAGGTGCTCTTCCGGCACGGCATCGACCCCTACCGGCCCGGCCGTGCGCTGACCCGCGCCGAATGGGACGCGATCTGGGCCGACCTGGTGGCGCTGATGCGCGAGGGCGTGCGGAACAACCGGATCGACACGGTCCGCCCCGAGCACACCCCCGAGGCGATGGGCCGCCCGCCGCGCGTGGACGACCACGGCGGTGAGGTCTATGTCTACCGGCGCGCCGGACAGCCCTGCCATGTCTGCGGTGGCGAGATCCGCACTGCCGATCTCGCCGCCCGCAACCTCTTCTGGTGCCCTGACTGCCAGCGGCCGTAAGACGGCGGCCGTAAGACGGCGGCCGTAGGACAGCGGCCGTAAGACAGCGGCCCTGGGGCAGCGGCGGTAAGGCGGCGGCCGTAGGGCCGCGCCCTTGAGACGGCCGCCGGGCCGCTCACCCTCAAGGCCGCATCCGCCGCCCCGAAGCCATCAGAAGCCGTGGGGCAACCATGGGGCGACCGGGGAGGCGAAGGCCGTCGCGGCCTCCGTAAGGGCGCCCTGACGGGTTTCCTGGACGCGTCCCGCACCCGCCAGCGCGGTCAGCGAAACCCCACCGAGATACGCCGCCCCCAGCTCCCGTACGCCCAGCCGGAGGTCGGGGGCGTCCTGCGTCCGCTCGCAGGAGGCGCCCTTGGTGTCGCCGCTCAGCCGCCAGCGCCCCTCGTTCCACGGGCAGAAGGGGTCCGTGACCTCCAGGACGGCATCCACCGGGGTCGCGTACGTCCGCCTCTCGAGGGCGGCCCCCACGTCCACCAGGCGGACGTACAGCGAGTCGCGCAGCCTTACGGCGCACCGCCGGATGTCCGAGACCAGGTGCTGCCACGGATCGTCGACCGGGCGGGAGCCGGTCCGGATCACCGAGGTCAGGTCGATTTCGAAGAGAAGGCGCCACAGCGCCGCGTAGGACGCCGGATCAAGTGCCTCCAGATCGCGCAGGATGACCGTGCCCTTCGGCCCGGCCAGATCCCAGTCGGGCTTGACCGCGAAGCGGGCATAGCCGGTGACCTCGCCACCCGACTCGGCCAGCACACAGCGCAGCGGGGACGCCCCCTCGCGATCGCCGGGCGGGTCCAGCAGCGACAGCCGCTCCCAGCCGGCGCGCCGCTCCAGCATGCCCGGCCGGGCGGACACCCGCCGGGCGTAGACCGCCTCGCACGCCTCGACGGCGGACTCCGGGGGCACCGTGCGCAGTCGCACGTCGTCGGTGCCCTCGGGGACGGTCAGCCGCGCCCGGGTGGTGTCGATCTCGGCGTAGGCGTTCTGCGTGGCGGCGCCGTACCCGAACCGTCCGTAGATGTCCGGTTCCGATGCGGTCAGAACGGCCAGCGGCTCATCGCCCGCCGCGCGTATGTCGTCCAACTGTCGCCGCATCATGGACCGCAGCACCCCGCGCCGCCGGTGCGTGGCCTGCACGCTCACCATGGTGACGCCGGCCGCGGGGACGATCGCGCCACCGGGAACCGACAGCCGGAAGCTGAACAGCCCGGCCGTGCCGACGATGTCGGCGCCGTCCCACGCGCCGATCGAGCGCTCGCATTCGGTCAACTCCCTCCAGAGCGCGGATTCCTCCGGCGCTTCGGGAACTCCTCCGAATGCGAGTACCAGTTTTCCGTACCAATCATCCCAAACCGATGGGTCGAGCACGCGTAGCTCAGTCCTCATATTCCCATCCCTAGCAGCCGTTTCCCGTACACGCGAACGAATTTCGCTTACTATTGCCCCCCTGGCTGGGTGGTTCAACGCGCCACGAATCGACGCGCGTCCGAACGGGTGGGTAGGGTCCCGATGCAATGACTGGCGGCGTGGACACTCCGTGGGCCCGGATGCGCAGAGCTCTGCACCGGGCTCGCACAGGCGTGCGCAAAGCCGGAGTGGACTATTTCCGCGGCGAGGGCTCCGACCGACTCGCCCTGACGGCGCTGCTCCTCGGCATCCCCGCCATCGCCGGAGGCACCATCGCCCAGCCCGACTGGTGCTCCCCGTCCGCCCTCGTCCTGCCCATCGTCGCGGGCGGGCTGCTGCTGCGCCCCGCCAGCCTGCTCGCCCTCTACGCGGCGGCCGCCACGGCCCTGATCGTGGAGTCCGCCGTGCTCGGCCCGTACACCGAGGAGGACGCCTCCTCCCGGGTCACCCCCGGCACCATCCTGGTCGTCGCCGCCGTCGGCTTCTTCGGCCTGCTGATCGCCCAGTTCCGCAGCCGCGTCGGGGTGCCCTGGCGGCGCGGCGGCACCATGCTCTTCGACCTGCGCGAGCGCATCCGCGTCCAGAGCAAGCTGCCCGGTCTGCCGCGCGGCTGGCACCGCGAGATGGCGCTGCGCCCGGCCGGCGGACAGTCCTTCTCCGGTGACTTCGTCGTCGCCGCCCGCACCGGCGGCGGCCGCACCCTCGAGGTCGTCCTCACCGATGTCTCCGGCAAGGGCATGGACGCCGCCTCGCGCGCCCTGCTGCTCTCCGGCGCCTTCGGCGGTCTCCTCGGCTCCCTGCCCCCGCACGGCTTCCTCCCGGCCGCCAACGGCTATCTCCTGCGCCAGGACTGGGACGAGGGCTTCGCGACCTCCATCCATCTCGTCCTCGACCTCGACAGCGGCGACTTCGAGCTCTTCTCCGCCGGACATCTGCCCGCGCTCCAGCTGAGCGCGGGCACCGGCAAGTGGGAGGAGAAGTCCGCCGACGGCCCGCTGCTGGGCGTCTACGACGGCGCCCAGTTCGACCCCACCAAGGGCACATTGCGCCCCGGCGACGTCCTGATGCTCTTCACCGACGGCCTCGTCGAGACCGCCGACCGGGACATCAGCGAAGGCATCGACCACCTTACGGGCGAGGCGGACCGCTACGTGGGCTCCGGCTTCCACGGCGCGGCCTGGCATCTGATCGAGACGGTCGCGAAGGACGTCAACGACGACCGGGCCCTGCTGCTGATCTGCCGCCAGTAGCCGCACCTTTCCGCTGACTGTCCGGTGCCGCCTTACGGCGGGGGTTAACCCACCCCGGATACGCCGGTCGCCGTCATGGCTGCCAAGGGGCCGCGATCTGTACGTTCGCGGGGAATCGGGCGAACTCCTCGGAAGGGTCACCACCATGCGGCTGCGCAAGCGGCGAGAGACGGCGGCACCGGCGCCGCACCACGACGCCCATGCCATCGAACTCCACGGCATCCAGCGCCGCTACGGCCGTGGCCGCACCGCCGCCCACGCCCTGCGCGGCATCGACCTCGCCCTTCCGCGCGGCAGCTTCACCGCCGTCATGGGCCCCTCGGGCTGCGGCAAGTCGACTTTCCTGCAGTGCGCCGCCGGGCTCGACCGGCCGACCGCCGGGTCCGTGCGGCTCGGTGGCACCGAAATCACCGGAATGAGTGAGAACAAGCTCACCGCGCTGCGCCGCGCCCGCCTCGGGTTCGTCTTCCAGTCCTTCAACCTCCTCCCCTCCCTGACCGTCGAGCAGCACGTGCTGCTCCCGATGCGGCTCGCGGGCGGGCGGGCGGCGCCGACGGCGACGGCCTTACGGCGTGGTTCACCGACCACCGGGCCCGGGCGCTGAGCGGCCGCCCCCCACCGTGGACGCCGTCCTCGTCCGCCCCCGCCCCGGCACCACCCCCGACCGGCCGGCCGCCCATCTGGAGCGGGCCGTGAAGGGCGCGGCGCACTCCCCGCGCGTGCACACCGGCGGCGGCCGCGGCGCCATCGAGGAGCCCGCGCTCGCGAACGCCAGGGAGACGCTCATGGGGCTCGGCGGCTCCTTCGGCGGCCTCGCGACCGCCGTCGCCGTCTTCACCACCGCGGGCACCGTCGCCCTCTCCGTCGGCCAGCGCGGCCGCGAGGTGGCCCTGCTGCGGGCGATCGGCGCCACCCCGCGCCAGATCCGCCGCTCCGTCGCGGCCGAGACGCTGCTGGTCGCCCCGCTCGCGGGCGCGGCCGGTCTGCTGCCCGGGTACGCGCTCGCCCACTGGTGGTTCGGACAGCTCAAGGAGAAGGGCGCCATCCCGGGGCCCGTGGAGCTCTCCGTCTCCTGGATCCCGCTGGTCACCGCCGTCGGCGCCGGCCTCCTCACTTCGCTCCTCGCGGGCCTGATGGCCGCCCGCCGCCCGGCGCGGATCCCGCCGGGGCGGGCGCTGGGCGAGGCGGCCGTCGAACGGCTGCGGCCCGGTGTCATCCGTACGGTCCTCGGCGTCGCGGCCCTCGTCGGCGGCATCGTCATGACGGGCGTCGCCGCCTCCGCCTCCGGCGACGACGCGGCCAACGCCGCCCTCGGGGTCGTGATGCTGTTCATGCTCGCCGTGGCCCTGCTCGGCCCGGTCATCGCCCGGCTGTGCGCGTGGCTGATCGGTCTGCCGCTGCGCGCCGGACCGGCGTAGGCCCATCTGGCCTCGGCCAACAGCCGGGCCAACGCCCGCCGCCTGGCCTCGGCGATCACCCCGATCGTGCTGGCCATGGCCTTCTCCTCGACGCTCGTGTTCATGCACACCAGTGAGGACCACGCGGGCGACCGCCGGCGGCGGGCGGGCATCGTCGCCGACCAGGTGATCTCCGCCCCCGACGGGCTCCCCTCCGGTACCGCGGCCCGCGCCGGTTCGGTACGGGGCGTGGCCGCGTCGGTGGGGCTGCTGCGCACGGGGGTGCTGGTCCCGGTGGGCTCGGGCGACGGCCGCTGGCTGCGGACCGCGTCGACACAGGGCGTCTCGGGGAGCGGCCGCGACTTGGCGGCCGTACAGGACCTGGACGTCCGTAAGGGGCGTCTGGACGCCCTGGGGCCGGGCCGGGTGGCGGTCGACGAGCTCCTGGCGAAGGCGGCCCATGCCCGGGTCGGCCGGCGGCTCGCCCTCCACCTTCCGGACGGGACGAGGCTCTCGACCACCGTGGTCGCGATCTACGGGCGCGGGCTGGGGATCGCCGAGCTCACCCTGCCCCGTGCGGCGCTGGCCGGCCGTGTGACGTCGTCGTTCGACAGCGATGTGCTGGTGCGGGACGCCGAAGGGGCCGACCGTAAGGCCGTCGCGGCGGCGCTCGGCCGGTCGGTGAGCAGGTCACCGACCGGGACGGCTAAGCGGCGGCCCAGGACGAGGACCGGAAGCTGAACGCCTGGGCCAACACCGTCATGGCCGCCGTCCTCGGCGGCTTCGCCGCCGTCGCCGCCGTCAACACGCTGGTGATGACGGTGCTGGACCGCCGCCGCGAACTGGGCACCCTGCGGCTGATCGGCACCACCCAGCGGCAGGTGCTCGGGATGGTGCGCTGGGAGGCGCTGCTGGTGGCCACGGCGGGCATCGCTCTGGGCACGGCGATCGCCCTGGCCACGCTGGTGCCGATGATGCGCGGCCTGACCGGCGAGGATCCGTACGTGCCGCCGCTCACCTACGCGGGCTTCGCGGGCGCCGCCGTGGCGCTCGGCCTCGCGGCGACGGCGCTCCCGGCCCGCGTGGCGCTGCGCCGCACCACGCCGAAGCCGTGAAGGGCGCTGGCCCGCCGCCGAAGCCGTGAAAGGGCTGGCCCGTGGGGTCCGCGGGCCAGCCCTTCGCGTCGTGGCCGTCGGCGCGCTAGGCCGCCGTCGTCGTACGGCTGCGGGCCTGTTCGGCGGGATCCTTACGGAAGGCCCAGGCCATCTTCGGCTCCATGGCGAAGCGGAAGGCGCGCTGGACAGGAGGTGTGCACAGCACGGTGACCACGGAGGCGGCGATGATCGTGACCGCGATCTCCCCCAGCGGCTTGTGCAGCCACTCGTGGTTGTCGAACCAGCCCCAGAAGCGGGAGCCCTTGGCGAGGAAGCCGTGCAGCAGGTAGCCGTACAGCGTCCCGGCGCCCAGCACCGTGAACCACATGTGCCGCCGCGGCACCCAGGCGAAGAAGCAGCTCACCAGCACGACCGAGCAGCCGAAGAGGGCGAGTGTCATCACCGGGCCGGTCCATGGCGGCGCGCCCAGCTCCTGGACGCTGTCGCGGTGGTAGAACCACACCGAGGTCATCCGCGGCGCAGCCCAGTAGGCGAAGACGAGGGCGCACGCGAAGATCGGCACCGATGCGATCCGCACGGAGCGGCGGCGGATCATCTGGAAGTGCTCGGGCTTCATGCACAGGCCGAGGACGAAGAACGGCAGGAACTGCAGCAGCCGCTGCATGTCCAGGTCGTCGCCGATGTCGGGCGAGACCGCCGCGAGGGTGGCGATCGCGAGCGAGAGCGGGATCGGCCAGCGCACCAGCTTCCAGAGCGGAGTGGACAGCCGCCATACGAACAGCGCGATCAGGAACCAGGTGAGGTACCAGGGGTCGAGCAGGCTGAAGTCGTACGTCGGGTCGTCGTCCGCCCAGCGCTTGAACAGCGTGTACGCGACCTCGAAGAGCACGTAGGGCACCGCTACGCCGGTGACCAGCCGCTTGAGCCGGTCCGGCCGCATGTCGAAGCTGCGCGAGAAGTAGCCGGAGATCAGGATGAAGGCCGGCATGTGGAAGGTGTACACGACCATGTACAGCGCTTCCGCGGTGCGGCTGGAGTCGGTCAGCGGCTCCCAGGAGTGGGCCATCGCGACCAGCACGATCGCGAGGTACTTCGCGTTGTCGAAGAACGCGTCCCGCTGTTTGGGCTTCTGTCCGGCGGGGGCGCTGGGGGCGGGCGGAGTGGACGCCTGCTGCCCTGGTCCTTCGGCCCGCGGCGTAGGGGGAGTGGGCGCCGCCTCCTGGGGGAGGGGGGTCCGCTGATAACCGTGCGGGCGCAGGGAGTTGGTCACAGGCCCTCCCACCAGGAACTGGGGGAGACCACCCGGGACCTCACTGCGCGTGGGGGAGTCATGGCAGCGTGAAACATCTAAGGCACGATAGCGCTCAAACCTGTATTGCGTAAAACCTCGTTCTGTTTGCTTTCCGTTCATGGTCCTCGCGTCGCGACTGATAGCCGACCTCGGGAAGTCGGCGGGGAGTCGACAAAGCGATGCGATCATTCGATATCTCGACCGAGACTGTCCGTTCTGACCACCTTCATCCTACTTAATTGGGGCATATGCCCCGCAGGAGGCTCTGGCGGAATGTCTGATTCATTGATGTTTTGTCATCCCGTCGAGTGATCGCCGGACGAATTCCGAATTCCCGCCCGAGATCATCCGGGGCGGTCGGAATTAATCGGCCGGGCGCCGCGCGGAGTTGTGGGCAGCATCACCCGGGGCCCTTTGAATGAGCGCTTACCGGATGGGTACCGGAGGGGTGGGTGGCGTGTGCACAGGTGACCGTATATCGCTCCATCCCGCTGCTCAGCGGCGGGAGTTGATGGCACGATGGTGGCTGCGGGGGTGTGCGGGGTCGCGTGCTTCCGGGGCCTGTGAGACGTGTGCGACTGAGGGTGGGATGTTGTGGCCATTTCCCTGTCATTGGTGCTGCTGGTGGGCATCATCCTGGTGATAATGATCCGGAATGGCCGGGTCAAGTGGGGCCCTGCCCTCGTCGCGATCCTCTTCGGCTTCCTGCTCGCCTCGTCCAACGTCGCACCGGACATCCAGAAGTTCCTCGACTCGGCCGCCGAGGCGATTGCCGACATCAACCCCTGACGCCGCCCTGGCCCAACCCCTGAGGCATCCGCGCCCCGCGTCACGGGGGCGGATGCCCGGGCGTGCGTACGTGTACGCATAAGCAAACGGCCCGGCTCCGGGGAGGTCCCCGGGCCGGGCCGAAAGCAGTGGAGCGGGCGACGGGAATCGAACCCGCGTAGCCAGTTTGGAAGACTGGGGCTCTACCATTGAGCTACGCCCGCACACGCCACGTACACGGATGCACCGGTCGCCCGGACACCTCCGCCCAGGCATGATCACCCGGATCGCGGCACGAGATGCATCGTAGCGGTTCTCCGCCGTTCCCCGCACACCCTTGCCCACCAGTCGAATAACCGGCAGCCGGGGGGTCCGCGGGCATGTACCCTACGTGTCGCACCGACGGGGTGTGGCGCAGCTTGGTAGCGCGTCCGCTTTGGGAGCGGAAGGTCGTCGGTTCGAATCCGGCCACCCCGACCATCCACAGGCGTCAAGATCGCGTTGTGGGGCCCGTCATGCTTGCGGTTACTATGCAAGCTGCGTGTCTGTGTCTTTTTTAACCGGACGCGAATCCGCTGCGACGCGACAGCGCACCGCAGCTGAACATCACACGTCAGCCCCCAAGGAGACCGAACCGTGAAGAGCGCCGTGGAGAACCTGAACCCGACCCGGGTTCGGCTCACTGTCGAGGTGCCCTTCGAGGAGCTCAAGCCCAGCCTCGACGCGGCGTACAAGAAGATCAACCAGCAGGTCACGGTGCCTGGGTTCCGTAAGGGCAAGATCCCGGCCCGCATCATCGACCAGCGGTTCGGTCGTGGCGCCGTGCTGGAAGAGGCCGTCAACGAGGCGCTCCCGAAGTTCTACACCGACGCGGTCAACGAGGGTGAGCTGAACCCGCTCGGCCAGCCCGAGGTGGACATCACCGAGCTCAAGGACAACGAGCTCCTGACCTTCACCGCCGAGGTCGACATCCGCCCGGCGATCGAGATCCCGGACTACTCCGGTATCGAGGTCACCGTCGACGCCGTCGAGGTCTCGGACGAGGACCTCGACAAGTCCGTCGAGCAGCTGCGCGAGCGGTTCGCCACCACCAGCCCGGTGGAGCGCGCCGCCGCCGAGGGCGACATCGTCGTGATCGACCTGGAGGCCAAGGTCGAGGGCGAGGTCCTGGAGGACGGTGTCGCCACCGGCGTCACCTACACCATCGGCTCGGGCGAGCTGCTGGACGGCATCGACGAGGCCGTGACCGGCCTGGAGGCGGGTGGCGAGGCCACCTTCACCTCCGAGCTCAAGGGCGGCTCCGCCCAGGGCAAGGAGGCCGAGGTCTCGGTCAAGGTCTCCGAGGTCAAGGCCCGTGAGCTGCCGGAGCTCGACGACGACTTCGCCCAGCTGGCCAGCGAGTTCGACACCCTCGAGGAGCTGCGCGCGGACAGCCGTAAGCGCCTGGAGCGGTCGAAGAAGTTCGAGCAGGCCACCCAGGCCCAGGAGAAGGTGCTGGACGCCCTGCTGGAGCTGGTCGAGGTGCCGATCCCCGAGAAGCTCCTCGAGGAAGAGATCAACACCCGTAAGCACAACCTCGAGCACCACCAGCTCGGGCAGATGGGCCTGAACCTCGAGTCGTACCTGCAGATGCAGGACAAGACCGCCGAGGAGTTCGACGCCGAGCTCAAGGAGCAGGCCGAGAAGGGCATCCGGACCCAGTTCGTCCTCGACGAGCTGGTCAACAAGGAGCAGCTGTCCGTCGGCCAGGAGGAGCTCACCGAGCACCTCATGCGCCGTGCGCAGTCCTCCGGCATGAGCCCCGACCAGTTCGCCCAGGCCGTCGTCGAGGGCGGCCAGGTGCCGATGCTCGTCGGCGAGGTCGCCCGCGGCAAGGCGCTGGCCGTGGTGGTCGAGGCCGCCAAGGTCGTCGACGACAAGGGCGAGACCGTCGACCTGGACGACGAGGAGGACGAGACCGGCGAGACGGTCGAGGCCACCTCCGAGGCCGTCGAGGCGCCCGCAGAGGCCGAGGCCGCGACCGAGGCCGCCGAGGAGCCCGCGGAGTCCCAGGAGAAGCAGGACAAGGCCGAGAGCTGATCCCGGTCCGCTCCACAGCCCGTAACGAACGGGCCCGAACGTCTGCACGCGTCCGGGCCCGTTCGTGTTCCGCGATGCCGGTCCGGTGCCGGAACATGCGCTCAGAGCGAACAGTTCCTGATGCGGGATGGCGCCCGCCGACCAGCGCGTTAGGGTCCGTAGATACGAGGGCAGGGGAGTCTCGCAAGCCCGCCGGGGCCGCACCGGCGGCCACACCCCCGCACCCCAGAAGAAGACGCTGAGACGGCCAGTCAGCCGTCAGAGACGAGCAGGTGGATACGTGACGAATACGATGCCTTCCGCCGCCGGCGAGCCGACCGTCGGTGGCCTCGGCGACCAGGTCTACAACCGGCTGCTCGGTGAGCGGATCATCTTCCTCGGCCAGCCGGTCGACGACGACATCGCCAACAAGATCACGGCTCAGCTGCTCCTGCTCGCCGCCGATCCGGACAAGGACATTTACCTCTACATCAACTCTCCGGGCGGCTCGATCTCGGCCGGCATGGCGATCTACGACACCATGCAGTACATCCAGAACGACGTGGTCACCATCGCCATGGGCCTCGCCGCCTCGATGGGTCAGTTCCTGCTGAGCGCGGGCACCCCGGGCAAGCGTTTCGCGCTGCCCAATGCCGAGATCCTGATCCACCAGCCCTCCGCGGGTCTGGCGGGTTCCGCCTCGGACATCAAGATTCACGCCGAGCGGCTGCTGCACACCAAGAAGCGCATGGCCGAGCTGACCTCCTTCCACACCGGCCAGACGGTTGAGCAGATCGTCCGTGACTCCGACCGCGACCGCTGGTTCTCCGCCCAGGAGGCCAAGGAGTACGGCCTGGTCGACGACGTCATGACGTCCGCCTCCAGCGTTCCGGGCGGGGGCGGCACCGGGGCCTGAGTCCCGCCGTCCCGTAGCCGACCTCCAGCCCCCAGATCGCCACAGGATGGTGAAGACCCAGATGAGCAACTTCCCCGGCAGCGGCCTGTACACCGGCCCGATGGCCGAATCCCGCTATGTCGTTCCGCGTTTCGTCGAGCGCACCTCCCAGGGCATCCGCGAGTACGACCCGTACGCGAAGCTCTTCGAGGAGCGCGTGATCTTCCTGGGCGTCCAGATCGACGACGCCTCGGCCAACGACGTCATGGCGCAGCTGCTGTGCCTGGAGTCGATGGACCCGGACCGTGACATTTCGGTCTACATCAACTCTCCCGGCGGCTCGTTCACCGCGCTGACCGCCATTTACGACACGATGCAGTTCGTCAAGCCCGACATCCAGACGGTCTGCATGGGCCAGGCGGCCTCCGCCGCGGCCGTGCTGCTCGCCGCCGGTACGCCGGGCAAGCGGATGGCCCTGCCCAATGCCCGCATCCTGATCCACCAGCCGTACAGTGAGACCGGGCGTGGTCAGGTCTCCGACCTGGAGATCGCGGCCAACGAGATCCTGCGGATGCGCTCGCAGCTCGAGGAGATGCTGGCCAAGCACTCCACCACGCCCATCGAGAAGATCCGCGACGATATCGAGCGGGACAAGATCCTCACGGCCGAGGAGTCCCTGGCGTACGGTCTTGTCGACCAGATCGTTTCCACCCGCAAGACGTCGGTCGGCCTCGGCTGAATCTTCGGTGGCGACACCTCCCTTGGACCGAGTAGGTCCAAGGGGGGCCCGAACCGGGGGCCCGGCAAGGTACCGTCGTAGAGGGCTGGGGGCCCCGGCCCACGGGAAAAGAAGCAGAAAGCGCAGCGCAAGCACCCGGTTCCGCGCAGCAAAGCGGATCCAAGGCGAAGGGGAAGCACCTCGTGGCACGCATCGGTGACGGCGGCGACCTGCTCAAGTGCTCGTTCTGCGGGAAGAGCCAGAAGCAGGTGAAGAAGCTCATCGCGGGCCCGGGTGTGTACATCTGCGATGAATGCATCGATCTCTGCAACGAGATCATCGAGGAGGAGCTCGCCGAGACCTCCGAAGTGCGCTGGGAGGAACTCCCCAAGCCGCGCGAGATCTATGAATTCCTCGAGGGCTATGTGGTCGGCCAGGAGGCCGCCAAGAAGGCCCTCTCGGTCGCCGTCTACAACCACTACAAGCGGGTCCAGGCGGGCGAGAACGGCGGCCACAGCCGGGACGACGGCATCGAGTTGGCGAAGTCCAACATTCTGCTGCTCGGCCCCACCGGCTCCGGCAAGACGCTGCTCGCGCAGACCCTCGCCCGGATGCTCAACGTCCCCTTCGCCATCGCCGACGCCACCGCGCTCACCGAGGCGGGCTACGTCGGCGAGGACGTGGAGAACATCCTCCTCAAGCTGATCCAGGCCGCCGACTACGACGTCAAGAAGGCCGAGACGGGCATCATCTACATCGACGAGATCGACAAGGTGGCCCGCAAGAGCGAGAACCCCTCGATCACCCGCGATGTGTCCGGCGAGGGCGTTCAGCAGGCGCTGCTGAAGATCCTGGAAGGGACCACGGCGTCGGTGCCGCCGCAGGGCGGCCGGAAACACCCGCACCAGGAGTTCATCCAGATCGACACCACGAATGTGCTGTTCATCGTGGGCGGTGCCTTCGCCGGTCTGGAGAAGATCATCGAGTCGCGGGCGGGTGCCAAGGGCATCGGCTTCGGCGCCACGATCCGCTCCAAGCGCGAGATCGAGGCGAGCGACCAGTTCCAGGAGGTCATGCCCGAGGACCTGGTGAAGTTCGGAATGATCCCGGAATTCATCGGCCGTCTCCCGGTCATCACCTCCGTCCACAACCTCGACCGCGAGGCGCTGCTGCAGATCCTCGTCGAGCCGCGGAACGCTCTGGTGAAGCAGTACCAGCGGCTGTTCGAACTCGACGGTGTGGAGCTGGACTTCGACCGCCCGGCCCTGGAGGCCATCGCCGACCAGGCGATCCTGCGCGGCACCGGGGCCCGGGGCCTGCGCGCCATCATCGAGGAAGTGCTGATGTCGGCGATGTACGAGGTGCCGTCCCGCAAGGACGTGGCCCGCGTCGTCATCACCGAGGACGTCGTGCACTCCAATGTGAATCCCACGCTGGTGCCCCGCACCCGGGGCACCGAGCCGGGCGAGCGGCACGAGAAGAGCGCGTAGGCGCCCCGCACGCGTAGCCGCCCCGCAGAGAGCATGCGAAGAGGGCCCCGGTCTCCCCGGGGCCCTCTTCGTGTCGTACGCGCCCTGTGGGCGTCTTGCGGGCGGTTCAGGCGGGCTTGCGGGTGTCCTGGTAGATGCCCGCGGTCACCTTGGCGAAGGACTCCATGTCGGCGTCCGACGCCGAGGTGTTCTCCGCGTTGACGTCGAGCACCATCGCCGCGTCCGTCTCCTCCGCCCAGACACAGGCCGGGGCGTAGATCCGGTCGTAGAGCTTGACCACCTCGCACTCCACCGAGGGGCCGTCAGCGCCCTCCGGCTGGAACCGCTTGCGCTTCTCCTCCACCGTGGGGGAGCCGTCGCCGCCCGCGAAGCCCTTGAACATCTCGTCCCGGACCGCCTCCGGGTCCCTGATCTCGCCGTACATCCCGGAGAAGGCGAGCCCCGAGTTGTCGTCGTCCGACCGCTTGTACTGGGCCAGGACCGAGGTCGCGCCCTCGGGCATGCTGCCCTGCACGCTGGTGCCCTCGTTGTCGAGGTCGTCCGTGCCCTTGTCCAGCGTGTAAGTGCCGTCGCCGAGCGTCTTGGGGGTGACCAGCTTCATCGACTTCGGGCCGTCGTCGCCGCCGGACAGCACCACGGCGCCGGTGACGATCGCGCCCACCACCACGAGCCCGGCCACCGTCACCGCGATGATCTTGGTGCGGTTGCCGCCCCCGCCGGCCGCGGGCGGCGCGGGGTAGGGCGGCTGGCCGTAGGGACCCGCCTGCTGCTGCGGGTAGCCGTAGCCCTGCGGGGGCTGCGCTTGCGGATAGCCATAACCCTGCGGCTGCGCGTACGGGTTGGGCTCCGCGGGCTGCTGCTGCCCTCCGCCGTACGGATTGGGCTGAGCGCCCCCGTACGGGCTGGGTCCGCCGCCGTAGGGCCCCGGTGGTGGTGGCTGGTTGTGGCTCATGGCTGTGGGGGTCCCCCTCCGGATCGGCTGTGGCCTGTGAACTGGGCGGCCCGCTCGGCTACTTGATCTCCACGCGCGCGTCGTTGCGGACCTTCGCGGTGACCTCACCGGCCTCGTCGAGCGACATGCTGTTGCCGGACAGCGCCGCGGCCGCGTCGGAGACGATCACATAGCCCACCGTGCTGTTGTCACCCCACATGCAGATCGGGATCGTGAACCCCTTGCTGGGTATGCCGCTGGAGCTCGAGCCCTCGCCCGGGGTGAACTTGGTGTTCTGGCACTTCATCACGGCGTTCTCGAAGCCGCTGGGCGTCACCGTCTCCGGGCTGCCCACGAGCTCGGCCTTCATCCCGCTACTGGTCGAGGAGTCCTTCTCGGCCTCCTGGGCGATCTTCGCGAAGGCGCCGTCGACGACCGACTCCGGGTCCTTCACCTCGCCCCAGACCCCGTTGAGCTGGAGCTTCTTCACGCTCATGCCCTCGCCGGACTTGTACTCCGCGCTCACCGGCTCGGGGTTGCTGACGCCGAACTTCTCGAAGTCGTCCGCGTCCGAGGAGGTGAGCCCGCCGCCGGAGCCGGAGGACTCCTTGGTGTAGTCGCCGGCCACCGTCTGGGGGTGGTGAGCTTGTACCGCTTGCCGTCGTCGGCGACCTTACCGTCGCCACCGCCGCCGTTGTCGTCCCCGCCCTGGAACACCAGGACGCCGCCGACGATCGCGGCCACCACGACCACCGCGCCGATCGCGAGCCACAGGCCCTTCTTCTTGCCGCCGCCCTGGCCCGGGTCCGGCTGGTACGGGCCCGGCATGCCCGGCTGGCCGTACGGCTGCTGCTGCTGGCCGTACGGGTTCGGGGGCTGCCCGTAGGGGCCCGGCTGCCCCTGCGGCTGCCCGGGGTAGCCGTAGCCCGGCTGGGGCGGCTGCGGCGGCTGCCCGTAAGGACCCGGCTGCTGCGGCTGTCCGTAGGGACCCGGCTGACCCGGCTGCTGCGGGTAGCCGTAGCCGGGCTGTCCGGCCGCACCACCCTGTCCGTAGGGACCCGGCTGCCCGGGCTGCTGGCCATAGGGGCCCGGCTGGTTGTAGCTCATCTGTATCCCTCGTTGGTGAAACCGCTGTTGTGTTGCTGTTCGCCGGTCGCGGGCTAGCCGTCGATCTCGACGCGCGCGTCCTTGCGCACCTTGGCCGTGAGGCCGGCGGCGTCCTCAAGGGACATACCACCGCCGAGCACCGCGGCCGCCGGGTCCGCCATGACTGTGACGCCCAGGGTGTCCTTGTCGCCCCAGACGCACGCGGGGCCTCCATGGATCCCTGATCCGAGGTGAACTTCATGGACTGGCACTTCAGGACGTCCCCGTCGAAGCCGTCCGGGGAGAACGTCTGGGGGCTGCCCTTGGCCTGCGCTGTGCCGTTGTCCTGCAGCGTCTTGACGATGACCGCCAGTGCGAGGTCCGCGCCCCGCGCCGGGTCGGTCACATCGCCCCAGACGCCGGTGAACTTCAGCATCTCCTTACCGGAGGTCTGGTAGTCGGCCGCCACCAGATGCGGGTCCTTGACGACCGGCACCTGCTGGAGGTCCTTCCGGCCCGCCGCGGACAGATCGCTGTCGTCCGTGCCCGAGCCCTGGCGCTCGTAGTCCGCGGCCACGGTCTTGGGCGTGGTCAGCTTGTACGGGCCGCCGCTGCCGCCGCCGAACAGCATGAACGCCCCCACTCCCAGCGCCCCCACGACCACCACCGCGCCGACCGCGAGACCCACCGTGCGGCCCTTACCGCGGCCACCGGCCGCCGGTCCCTGGGGCGGCGGCGCCTGGGGCCCGCCGTAGTAGCCCGGACCCTGCTGGGGCACGGGGCCCGGCTGGTGCGGCTGGGGAGGCTGAGGCGGCTGCCCGTAAGGGTGCGCGGGCTGAGGGTGTCCATAGCCGCCGGACCCGCCGTAGGGGTTCGGCTGACCGTAGCCGCCCTGCGGCGGCTGGCCGTAGCCCGGTGTCTGCGCATACGGATTGGGCACCGGCGGCTGGCCGGCGCCGTACGCCCCTGGCTGGCCCCCGTAGGGGCCGGGCTGCGGCGGCGGCTGCTGATGGCTCATGTGCCTCTCCTTATGCGCATGACAGTTCCAAACATCCTTCCCGACGCCTCAGGGCGCCTTGGCCCCGGGGCCACAACGGGTTCGTAACGGAAGGCCGCGGCCCTTTAGACTGCGGTGGTGACCGAGAACTCTTCGCAGCGCCCCGCGAGCGGGCCGAACAGCCACCCCGAACTGCCGACCCAGTACGCGCCGGCCGATGTAGAGGGGCCGCTGTACGAGCGCTGGGTAGAGCGCGGTTACTTCGAGGCGGACGCGAGGAGCGACAAAGAGCCCTACGCCATCGTCATCCCGCCCCCCAATGTGACCGGCTCGCTCCACCTCGGCCATGCCTTCGAGCACACGATCATCGATGCGCTCACCCGGCGCAAGCGAATGCAGGGCTTTGAGACGCTCTGGCAGCCCGGTATGGACCACGCCGGTATCGCCACGCAGAACGTCGTCGAGCGCGAGCTGGCCAAGGAGGGCGTCTCCCGCCACGACCTGGGCCGCGAGGCGTTCGTCGAGCGCGTCTGGCAGTGGAAGGGCGAGTCCGGCGGGCAGATCTCCGGCCAGATGCGGCGCCTGGGCGACGGCGTCGCCTGGAACCGCGAGCGCTTCACCATGGACGAGGGGCTCTCCAAGGCCGTCCAGACGATCTTCAAGCGGCTCTACGAGGACGAGCTGATCTACCGCGCCGAGCGCATCATCAACTGGTGCCCGCGCTGCCTTACGGCCATCTCGGACATCGAGGTGGAGTACGACGACGATGACGGCGAACTCGTCTCGATCCGGTACGGCGACCTGGAAGAAGGGGCGGCGCGCAGCGCCTCGGTTGAGGGTGGTGGCGGGCGACGGGCGGGCGACGCGTCCATCATCGTGGCGACCACCCGCGCCGAGACGATGCTGGGCGACACCGCGGTCGCGGTCCACCCCGACGACGAGCGCTACCGCCATCTGGTCGGCACCGAGATCGAACTGCCGCTCACCGGCCGCCGGATCCCGATCGTCGCCGACGAGCATGTCGACCCCGAGTTCGGCACCGGCGCGGTCAAGGTCACCCCGGCCCACGACCCGAACGACTTCGAGATCGGGCAGCGGCACGGCCTGCCGAACCTGACCGTCATGGACGAGCACGCGGTCATCACCGCCCATGGCCCCTTCCAGGGCCTGGACCGGCTGGAGGCGCGCAGCGCCGTCGTCGGCGCGCTGCGCGCCGAGGGCCGGATCGTCGCCGAGAAGCGCCCGTACACCCACTCCGTGGGCCACTGCTCGCGCTGTAAGACGACCATCGAGCCGCGGCTGTCCATGCAGTGGTGGGTCAAGGTCGGCCCGCTGGCCAAGGCCGCCGGCGACGCGGTCCGCGACGGCCGGGTGAAGATCCACCCGGAGGACATGTCGAAGCGCTACTTCGACTGGGTCGACAACCTCCACGACTGGTGCATCTCGCGCCAGCTGTGGTGGGGCCACCGGATCCCGGTCTGGTACGGGCCGAACGGCGAGGTCGTCTGCGTCGGACCGAACGAGGAGCCGCCGAGCGGCGAGGGCTGGCACCAGGACAGTGATGTCCTGGACACCTGGTTCTCGTCCGGCCTGTGGCCGTTCTCCACGCTCGGCTGGCCCGAGCAGACCGAGAGCATGGAGAAGTTCTATCCGAACTCGGTCCTGGTCACCGGCTACGACATCCTCTTCTTCTGGGTCGCCCGGATGATGATGTTCGGCCTGTACGCGATGGACGGCACCCCGCCGTTCCACACCATCGCGCTGCACGGCATGGTCCGTGACCAGTTCGGCAAGAAGATGTCCAAGTCCTTTGGCAACGCGGTCAACCCGCTGGACTGGATGGACACTTATGGCTCGGACGCGGTCCGCTTCACCCTGGCCCGGGGTGCCAACCCCGGCGTCGACGTCCCGATCGGCGAGGACTGGGTCCAGGCGTCCCGCAACTTCGCCAACAAGATCTGGAACGCGACCCGCTTCGCGCTGATGAACGGCGCGACGGTCGAGGGTGAACTGCCCACCCCCGAGCGGCTGTCCGCCACCGACCGCTGGATCCTGTCCCGGTTGAACGAGGTCGTCGCCGAGGTCGACGCGTACTACGAGGACTACCAGTTCGCCAAGCTCTCCGACGTCCTCTACCACTTCGCGTGGGACGAGGTCTTCGACTGGTACGTCGAGCTGTCCAAGACCACCTTCGCCAAGGGCGGTGCGGAGGCCGACGCCGCGCGCCGCGTCCTCGGCGAGGTCCTGGACGTCACGCTGAGGCTGCTGCACCCGGTGGTCCCGTTCGTCACCGAGAAGCTGTGGACCTCGCTGACCGGCCAGGAGTCCGTCGTCATCGCGGACTGGCCCGGCGACAGCGGCTTCCGGGACGAGGCGGCCGAGCGGGAGATCGAGAACCTCCAGCAGGTGGTCACCGAGGTCCGCCGGTTCCGCGCCGACCAGGGCCTTCAGCCCGGTCAGCGGGTCCCGGCGCGGCTGGAGCTGTCCGGCACCTCGCTCGCCGCCCATGAGGACGCCATGCGTTCGTTGCTGCGCCTCCAGCCGGCCGGTGAGGACTTCACGGCCACCGCCTCGCTGCCGGTCGCGGGCGCGACCGTGGCGCTGGACCTCTCCGGTGCGATCGATGTCGAGGCCGAGCGCAAGCGGCTGGCCAAGGACCTCGCCGCGGCCGAGAAGGACAAGGCGCAGACGACCGCCAAGCTGTCCAACGAGGGCTTCCTGGCCAAGGCCCCCGACCATGTCGTGGAGAAGATCCGCACCCGGCAGGCGACCGCCGAGGCCGATATCGCGCGGATCACCGCCCAGTTGGCGGCCCTCCCCAAGGGCTGACAAGGGTTGACCGAGAGTCGACCGAAAGCCGGTCGGCACTGATCGCACGAGGCGCCCCCGCCGGATTCCGGCGGGGGCGCTTTGGTGTGTGCGATGGGCCACAGACGCCCGGAGAAGCCGCACAAACGCCTCACAGACGCCGCACAGCAAAGCCCCACCGGGAACCAAACACTGTCTTCCGGGAGTTCTCCGGCAGTACGTCCCGGAAGGAGCTCCACCCTCCATGAACAAGCCGCTGCGAAGGGCCTCCATTTTCTCGCTTCTGCTCGTGCTGACCCTGCTCGCCTGGGCCACCTATGTGCAGTTGGCGAGAGGCGACAGTCTCCGGGACAACTCGCACAACAGCCGTGTGGCCATCTCCCAGTACGCGGGCCCGCTGGGCGACATCCTGGCCGGCGGCAAGCCGATCACCGGCTCGGCCTCCACCGACGGCGACCTGAAGTACAAGCGCACCTACACCGACGGCAAGCTCTGGGCCCCGGTCACCGGCTATGCCTCCCAGTCCTACGGCAGCACTCAGCTGGAGGCCCTGGACCGGCAGGTCCTCGACGGCTCCGACAGCCGGCTGAAGAACCCGCTCGAGGCGGTGACGCGGGAGCGGTCCAAGCCCGGCGATGTGATCACCACGATCAATCCGGCCGTGCAGAAGGCCGCCTATGAGGGCCTGGGCAACAAGACCGGCGCGGCCGTGGCGCTCGACCCCACGACCGGTGCCGTCCTGGGTCTGGCCAGCACGCCCTCGTACGACCCCGGCAGCTTCGCGGGCTCCTCCACCAAGGACCAGAAGGCGTGGCTCGCGCTGCAGAAGGACGAGAAGCAGCCGATGCTGAACCGCGCGCTGCGCCAGACGTACCCGCCGGGCTCGACCTTCAAGGTCCTGGTCGCCGCCGCGGCGCTGGAGAACGGGCTGTATTCGTCGGTGGACGAGCCGACCAAGAGCCCGGATCCGTACCGGCTGCCGGGCACGGTCACCGATATGCACAACGAGAACAGGTCGGCGCCCTGTAAGAACGCGACGATACGCACCGCCCTGGAGTACTCGTGCAACACGGTCTTCGCGAAGATGGCCGTGGATCTGGGCCAGTCCAAGGTGGCGGCGCAGGCCGAGAAGCTGGGCTTCGACGACTCCAAGCTGGACATCCCGGTGCGCGCCGCGAAGAGCCTGTACCCGAGCGGGATGAACGACTCGCAGACGGCCCTGAGCGGAATGGGCCAGTTCGATGTGACGGCCACTCCGCTGCAGATGGCGATGGTCTCCTCGGCCATCGCGAACGACGGCAAGCTGATGACCCCGTACGAGGTCGACCGCACCACGGACGGCAGCGCCTCCGCCCTGGACCGTAACCAGGGCAAGGCCTACGGCGAGGCGATGTCCCAGCACACCGCGTCCGAGCTGCAGTCCGCGATGGGGACGGTCGTGGACGAGGGCACCGGGACCAACGCGAAGATTCCCGGGGTGACGGTGGGCGGCAAGACCGGCACCGCCCAGCACGGTGAGAACAACAGCGCCAATCCCTACGCGTGGTTCATCAGCTACGCGGATGCCGGCAACGGCCACAAGGTCGCGGTCGCGGTGGTGGTCGAGGACAGCGACGCGGCCCGCGCCGACATCTCCGGCGGCGGCCTGGCGGGACCGATCGCGAAGTCGATGATGAAAGCCGCTCTCGGCGGCGAATGAGCCGAAGGGGCGCGTCGCTGTCGTAGGGGAGAGCGCGCGCGGGGAGCGAGGGCTCCGATCGATATGCGGCTCCGCCGCGTGGGTGACCGAGCACGGTCGACCGTCGACAGGGGGCACCTCCCAGCGGTAGCCGGGGGAGATCAGAGCGCCCCGGAGGCGAGCCGCCTTGTCACAGATACCGGGTCGTGACCTCGGGGATGGCGCTGGCCCGGCTTGTCACCCCTGCCTCGTAGACTGGTCGGCGTGAGCGAGGAGCGCCCCCAGAACGAGTCCGACGAGTTCGAAGAGATCGTCGAAGCCGAGACCGACCGTGACCCCGATCTGGCGGTGATCGAGGCCGGTAGCCGGACGCTGCGTGCGCAGTCCGGGCCACCGCAGGGGGACGGCATTCCCTCCCGCCCGGCCGACCCGGAGGTGGACCGCGCCCTGCGCGAGGTGGAGGGCGAGCTGGCCAAGCGCTGGCCGGAGACCAAGCTGGACCCGTCGCTGGTGCGCATCGAGTCGCTGATGGACATCCTCGGCTCGCCGCAGCGGACCTATCCCTCGATCCACATCACCGGCACGAACGGCAAGACCAGCACCGCCCGTATGGTCGAGTCGCTGCTGGGCGCCTTCGAGCTGCGCACCGGCCGCTACACCAGCCCCCATGTCCAGTCGATCACCGAGCGGATCAGCCTGGACGGGGCGCCGATCTCCGCCGAGCGGTTCATCGAGACGTACCAGGACATCCAGCCGTACATCGAGATGGTCGACGCCCAGCAGGAGCACCGGCTGTCCTTCTTCGAGGTGCTCACCGGGATGGCGTACGCGGCCTTCGCGGACGCGCCCGTGGACATCGCGGTGGTCGAGGTCGGCATGGGCGGCTCCTGGGATGCCACCAATGTGGTCGACGCGGGCGTCGCGGTGATCATGCCGATCTCGCTGGACCACACCGACCGGCTCGGCACCACTCCGGAGCAGATCGCCACGGAGAAGGCCGGCATAGTGAAGCAGGACGCCACCGTGGTGCTCGCGCAGCAGCCGGTGGAGGCCGCCTCCGTGGTGCTCAAGCGCGCGGTCGAGGTGGACGCCACGGTCGCCCGTGAGGGCATGGAGTTCGGTGTGCTCTCCCGGGAGGTGGCGGTCGGCGGTCAGCTGCTGACCCTGCGCGGCCTCGGCGGGGAATACCCCGATGTCTTCCTCCCGCTGCACGGCGCCCACCAGGCGCACAACGCGGCGATGGCGCTGGCCGCCGTCGAGGCGTTCTTCGGCGTCGGCTCCCAGCACGCCCGCACGCTCGACATCGACACGATCCGCTCCGCCTTCGCCTCCGTGACCTCGCCGGGCCGGATGGAGGTCGTGCGCCGCAGTCCCACCGTGGTGCTGGACGCCGCGCACAACCCCGCGGGCGCCCGTGCGGCGGCCGAAGCGGTCACCGAGTCCTTCGACTTCAGCCGGCTGGTCGGCGTGGTCGGGGCGAGCGCCGACAAGGATGTCCGCGGTCTGCTGGAAGCCTTCGAGCCGATCTTCGCCGAGGTCGTGGTGACCCGCAATTCCAGCCATCGCTCGATGGACCCGGACGAGCTGGCCGCGATCGCCGTCGAGGTCTTCGGCCCCGACCGGGTCCAGGTCGAGCCGCGGCTGGACGACGCCCTGGAGGAAGCCATCACCCTGGCGGAGGAAGAGGGCGAATACGCCGGAGCGGGTGTGCTGGTGACCGGGTCGGTGATCACGGTCGGCGAGGCCCGGCTGCTTCTGGGAAGGGGCTGATATGCGAACGCTGTGCGCTTCCACCCTCATCGGTGAGTTCTTTGTGATCGGCTTCGCCGGGCTCGTCGCGATGAAGACGTCCGGGCTGTCGATGGGCACCGTCTGGACGGTCAGCGGGATCGCCATGGCGCTGTGTGTGCTGCTGTGCGGGATGCTGAGCCGTCCGGGCGCGGTGCAGATCGGCTGGGCCCTGCAGATCGGCCTGGTGTTGAGCGGCTTCGTGGTGACCACCATGTTCGTCCTCGGGGTGGTCTTCGCCGCGCTGTGGTGGGCCTCGGTCCACTTCGGCCGTAAGGTCGACGAGGCGAAGGCGCGGTTCGCCGCGGCCTCGGCGGCCTCGCCTGACACTGCGTGACGTGGCGCTCGTTCACCCATGTAGCCTCTGCCCCACAGTGCCACCCGCACGCCATTTCCCAAAGGAGCCCGCACCGTGAGCCAGCGCACGCTCGTCCTTCTCAAGCCCGACGCCGTCCGACGCGGTCTGGTGGGCGAGATTCTGGGGCGGATCGAGAAGAAGGCGGGCTGGACGATCAGCGCCCTCGAGCTGCGTCAGCTGGACCGTGAGGTCCTGGAGCAGCACTACGCCGAGCATGTCGGCAAGCCCTTCTATGAGCCCCTGATGGAGTTCATGGCCTCCGCTCCGGCCGTGGCGCTGGTCGTCGAGGGCGAGCGGGTCATCGAGGGCGTCCGGGCGCTGGCCGGGCCGACCGACCCGATCGCCGCGGCGCCCGGGTCCATCCGTGGCGATTTCGGCACCATCGTTCGGGAAAACCTGATCCATGCCTCGGACTCGGAGGAGTCCGCCGAACGGGAAATCAAGATTTTCTTTCCCGGGCTCGCCTGATCCCGATCCGATCGGTACTGATCGGCCATCAGTTTGATCATCAGCTTGCCACACCCCTGCTGACCTGGGGCGGCCGAATTACCCGGCCGCCCTTCGGCATATGCGAGCCGATCGGGGGAACGCATCTCCGCGACACGACGTCACCATTAGAGGAGGCGGGGTCGTGTTCTGCTGACAATGGCGGAGGACCCCCGCAGCGTGTTCGAGCGGGCGTGACTACGATGAAGCTTCCGCGCCTCGCAGCGCACACCCATCCTGCCGACCTCTAGCAAGCAATCGCTCCAGCAGGGAAGGCCTGACGTATCCTCATGGGGAACAACATGTCGTTCATCGGCCGTGACATGGCTGTCGACCTCGGGACCGCCAACACGCTGGTGTACGTCAGGGGCCGCGGGATCGTCCTCAACGAGCCATCCGTCGTCGCCATCAACACCAACACGGGCGGAATTCTCGCCGTGGGCGCCGAGGCGAAGAAGATGATCGGCCGCACCCCTGGCAACATCGTCGCTGTGCGTCCGCTCAAGGACGGCGTTATCGCCGACTTCGAGATCACCGAGCGGATGTTGCGGTACTTCATCCTGAAAATTCATAAGCGCCGCTATCTCGCCCGGCCCCGTGTGGTCGTCTGTGTGCCGTCCGGTATCACCGGAGTCGAGCGCCGTGCCGTCATCGAGGCGTCCACCCAGGCGGGCGCCCGCCAGGTGCACATCATCGAGGAACCCATGGCCGCGGCCATCGGTTCCGGCCTTCCGGTCCACGAGGCCACCGGCAACATGGTCGTGGACATCGGCGGCGGCACCACCGAGGTCGCCGTCATCTCGCTGGGCGGCATCGTCACCGCGCAGTCCATCCGGGTGGCGGGCGATGAGCTGGACAACGCGATCATCCAGCACATCAAGAAGGAGTACAGCCTGCTGCTCGGCGAGCGCACCGCCGAGAACATCAAGATCACCATCGGCTCCGCCTCCGAGAGCGACGAGGAGGAGCACACCGAGATCCGCGGCCGTGACCTCGTCAGCGGCCTCCCCAAGACCGTCGTGATCTCGGCCGCCGAGGTTCGCAAGGCCATGGAGGAGCCGGTTAACTCGATCGTCGACGCCGTCAAGACCACCCTCGACAAGTGCCCCCCGGAGCTCTCCGGCGACGTCATGGACCGCGGCATCGTGCTCACCGGCGGCGGTGCGCTGCTGCGCGGCCTGGATGAGCGGCTGCGCCAGGAGACCGGGATGCCGATCCATATCGCCGAGGACCCGCTGGACTCCGTCGCGCTCGGATCCGGCAAGTGCGTGGAGGAGTTCGAGGCGCTCCAGCAGGTGCTGGACGCCCAGCCCCGCAGATGACAATCCGGCGAACCGGCCGTGCGGGTGGTTGGCTGCCCGTGCGGCGGAACGCTGATATACAGGCATAAGGCTCCCCAGGACCGGCCGGCCACCACATCACCGGCACCGGCACCGGTCCGACTTCGACGAGGAAGGCACGTCGCCGCACGTGAGGGACACACGAGAGAGCCGGCTGCTCCTGGTGCTGCTGGTCGCCATCGCGTTCGCGCTGATCACGGTGGATATCCGCGGCGGCGAGGACTCACCCCTCGATGGCGCCCGTCAGGCCGCCGCTTCCGCCTTCGGGCCCGTGGAGGACGGCGTCGCGTCCGCCGTCGACCCGGTCGGCAACGCCGTCGCGGCGGTACGGGAATCGGGCGACCGGCACGACCGGGTCCGCCGCCTGGAGGAAGAGAACACCAAACTCAAGCAAAAGCTCGGCAACGACTCCCGCAACCGCGCCCGCTCGGCCGAGCTCGACAAGCTGCTCAAGACCGCGGGCGCCGGCCAATACGGCATCAAGGGCGCCCAGGTCATCGGCATCGGCGCCGCCCAGGGCTTCTCCTGGACCGTCACCCTCGACATCGGCAGCAACGACGGCATCCGCCGCGACATGACCGTCATCAACGGCGACGGCCTGGTCGGCCGGGTCACCACCGTCGGCTCCTCGACGGCGACCGTGCTGCTCGCCATCGACCCGGACTTCACCGTCGGCACCCGTATGGAGGGGTCGGGCGAGCTCGGCTTCGCCACCGGGCGCGGCGACCGCTCGCTCCATGTGCAGCTCCTCAACGGCAAGGCCCGGATCAAGCAGGGCGACCGGATGGTCACCTTCGGCTCCCAGGGGGACAAGCCGTTCGTCCCCGGAGTCCCGGTCGGCAAGGTCGTGCGCGTCGACCCCACCGGAGGGGATCTCACCCGAACGCTTCAAGTGCGCCCGTACGTGCGGTTCAGCAAGCTGGACATCGTCGGGGTCGTCGTCCAGCCGCCGCGCGGCAACCCGCGTGACACCGTGCTGCCGCCCAAGCCCGCGAAGCCCAAGCCGACGCCCACGGTCACCGTCACGGCCAACCCCTCCGCCACCGCCACGAGCCCGGCCGCCAACAGGAGCTGACCGATGCTGCACCTCAACCGGATCGTCCTGTCGACCTGCCTGGTGGTCTTCGCCCTCGTCGTCCAGATCTGTGTGCTGGCCCGGCTCCAACTGCCCGGCGCCGTCCCGGACCTGCTCCTCCTCGTCGTGCTCGGCCTCGCGCTCGTCTACGGTCACACCGGCGGTGCGCTCATCGGCTTCGCCGCGGGCCTGCTCGCCGACCTCGCCCCGCCCGCCGACCACGCCGCCGGCCGCTATGCCCTGGTGCTCTGCGTCATCGGCTATCTGGCGGGGCTCGCCAAGCCGGAGTCCGGCCAGCTCAGGTCCGCCACCGGACCGATGCTGGTGGTCGTGGCGGCGGCCATCGGCGCCACGCTGCTGTACGCCGGGGTCGGCATCCTCGTCGGCGACGACGCGGCCCGTCAGGTGGGCCTGGGCAAGCTGCTGTTCACCGCAGCCCTCTACGACCTGCTGCTGGCACCCTTCACGGTGCCGTTGATCATGGGGCTCGCCAGACGGAGTGAGAACGATCCGATGGCCGACAGCGCGGGCGGCGGCGGTGAGAGCACGTCCCGCTGGATCAGCGCGGCGGGCGGCGTCAGCACCGGCCGGGTCGGCCGGATGAGCCGGCTGAGGCGTCCGGGCCGGGCGGCCCGGATCGGCAGCCAGCGCGGCGGGCTGCTGGCCCGCACCGGGAAGAACAGGACGGCACGCATCAAGGGGGTCAAGCGCCTGTGAGCACCGCCCTCCCGTTGCCCGCCGCCTTCCCCTCCGTCGTCCTCTCGTCGCCCACCACCGCCCTCAGGGGATGCCATGAGTAATATCCCCGAGACCGGACGGACCCCCCGGGTCACCATCCGGCTCGTCGGCCTCCAGATCCTGGTCTTCTCGCTGCTGCTGACTCTCGGCGGGCGCCTGTGGTACCTGCAGATCCGCAACGGCGACGAGTACACCGCCGAAGCCGCCAACAACCACGTCCAGCAGGTCGTCCACCCCGCCGTGCGCGGCTCCATACTGGACGCCCGCGGTGTGCCGCTCGCCGACAACGAGACCCGTCTGGTCGTCTCCGCCAGCCGCACCGAGCTGATGAAGATGCAGGACGACGGCAAGGCCGCCCTCACCCGCCTGGCCGACGTCCTGGGCATGAAGCCCAAGGACGTCATGGACAAGGTCCGGCTGTGCGACGCCAAGACCCCGCAGCCGTGCTGGAACGGCTCCCCGTACCAGCCCATCCCGATCACGGACGAGGCCAGCGCCAAGCAGGCGCTGCAGATCCGCGAGCGCGAAGAGGACTTCCCCGGCATCAGCGCCGAGCCCACCGCCGTGCGCCGCTACGCCGCTCCGGCCGGTTCCAACGCCGCCCAGGTGCTCGGCTATCTCTCCCCGGTCACCGATGAGCAGGTGAAGGAGGCCGAGCACACCAAGTCGCCGCTGCTCCGCTCGGACCAGGTCGGCAGCAACGGCCTCGAGCGCCAGTACGACAGCGAGCTGCGCGGCAAGGCCGGGGTGACCCGCTATGAGGTCGACAACCTCGGCCGTGTCATCGGTCAGCGGGAGAGCCAGCGGGCCCGTCCCGGCGACAACGTCGTCACCAGCATCGACTCGCGCGTCCAATCGGTCGCGGAGAAGGAGCTGGAGCAGGCGATGCGGGACGCCCGCAAGCAGCACGACCGGAACACCGGCACCAACTACAAGGCTGACTCCGGCGCGGTCGTGGTCATGGAGGCCAAGACCGGCCGGGTGGTGGCCATGGCGTCCAACCCGACGTACGACCCCAACGCCTGGGTCGGCGGCATCTCCGGCAAGGACTACAAGCAGCTCACCGGCAAGAAGTCCAACTACCCGCTGCTCAACCGGGCGATCCAGGGCCAGGCGGCTCCCGGCTCGATCTTCAAGGTCGTCCCGACGACCGCCGCGATCAACGCCGGCTACTCCTTCAACGGGCCGTATCCCTGCACCAGCTCGTTCAACATCGGCAGCCAGGTCTTCAAGAACTTCGAGTCCGAGAACTACGGCGGGATCAGCCTCGGCCGCGCGCTGGAGGTCTCCTGCGACACCGTCTTCTACCACCTGGCCTACGAGCAGTGGAAGAAGGACGGCGGCAACAAGCCCAAGAAGAAGCCGGGGGACTGGTTCTACCGGACCGCCCACCAGTTCGGCCTCGGTAAGGAGACCGGCATCGACCTCCCCAACGAGGTCACCGGCCGGGTCCCGGACCGCCAGTGGAAGAAGGACTACTGGAAGGCCAACAAGGACGCCTGGTGCAAGACCGGTAAGAAGGACGGCAACTACGGCCAGCGGATCGCCTACGAGAACTGCCTCGAGGGCATGAAGATGCGTGCCGGTGACTCCGTGAACTACTCCATCGGCCAGGGCGACACCCTTGTCACCCCGATCCAGATGGCCACCATCTACTCGGCCATCAGCAACGGCGGAACGCTCTACAACCCGACCGTCGGCAAGGCGATCGTCAGCCCCGACGGCAAGGACGTCCGCGAGATCAAGCCGGAGTCGCACGGCAAGCTGCCGATGAAGGGTCAGACCCGGGACAAGATCGACAGCGCGCTCGCGGGCGTCGCCACCCGGGGCACCGCCGCCTGGCGGTTCCAGGGCTGGCCGCAGGACAAGATCCCGATGCACGCCAAGACCGGTACCGCGGAGGTCTACGGCAAGCAGACCACCTCGTGGTTCGCGACGTACACCAAGGACTACTCGATCGTCATGACGATCTCCCAGGGCGGTACCGGCTCCGGGGCCTCCGGCCCGGCCGTGCGCAAGATCTACAACGCGCTGTACGGAGTCGACGCCAAGGGCGGCATCGACAAGAAGAAGGCGCTGCTGTCCCAGCCGCAGGCCAACCTGCCGAAGATCTCCTCGGACGGCTCCATCGAGCCTCAGCCCCTGGGCAAGCAGTTCGAGGCGGCTTCGAGGGAGCGGCGGCGGGGAGCGGATTCATGAGCGACGCACGCGCGGCCGCCGGGCCGCAGACGACGACGAATGCCGCATCTCCGCGCCGCGCGGGCGACAGTGACATGAGCCGCTGCCGCGGCGGGGCGAACAGGAGGCAGGGGTGAGCGCGTCCACGCACGGATACTCCGTACGCCGCTTCACCCCTGAGCGCGGCGTCTGGAGCAAGCTCATGGCGCGCGACTCCATCGTGCGCCGCCTCGACTGGGTGCTGCTGCTCACCGCGCTGGCCCTGTCCGCGATCGGTGGGGCGCTCGTCTACTCCGCCACCCGCAACCGCACCGAGCTCAACCAGGGCGATCCGTACTACTTCCTGGTCCGGCACGCCCTCAACACCGGCATCGGGCTGCTGCTCGCCATCGGCACCGTCTGGCTGGGCCATCGCACCCTGCGCGGCGCGGTCCCGGTCCTGTACGGCCTGTCGGTCGTCCTCGTCCTCGCCGTGCTCACCCCGCTGGGTTCGACGATCAACGGGGCGCACGCGTGGATCGTGGTCGGCGGCGGATTCTCCCTGCAGCCGGGCGAGTTCGCCAAGATCACGATCATTCTGGGCATGGCGATGCTGCTGTCCGCGCGCGTGGACGCGGGTGACCGGCTCAACCCCGACCACCGCACCGTCGTTCAGTCGCTCGGCCTGGCCGCACTGCCCATCGCGATCGTGCTGCTGATGCCGGACCTCGGTTCGGTGATGGTCATGGCGGTGATCGTGCTCGCCGTGCTGCTCGCCTCCGGCGCGTCCAACCGCTGGATCGCCGGGCTGATCCTCACGGCCGTGGTCGGCGCGCTGCTCATCTGGCAGCTGCACGTCCTCGACCAGTACCAGATCGACCGCTTCGCCGCGTTCGCCAACCCCGCACTCGACCCGGCCGGGGTCGGCTACAACACCAACCAGGCGCGGATCGCGATCGGCTCGGGCGGTCTCACCGGTAAGGGGCTCTTCCACGGCACCCAGACCACCGGTCAGTTCGTCCCCGAGCAGCAGACCGACTTCGTCTTCACGGTCGCGGGGGAGGAGCTCGGCTTCCTCGGCGCGGGCCTGATCATCGTGCTGCTGGGGGTCGTGCTGTGGCGCGCCTGCCGGATCGCGCGCGACACCACGGAGCTGTACGGGACCGTCGTCGCCGCCGGGATCATCGCCTGGTTCGCCTTCCAGTCGTTCGAGAACATCGGGATGACGCTGGGCATCATGCCGGTGGCCGGTCTGCCGCTGCCGTTCGTCTCCTACGGCGGAACCTCGATGTTCGCCGTATGGATCGCGATCGGGCTGCTGCAGTCCATCCGAGTGCAGAGGCCCGTCTCCGCTTAGGGCTGATTGGCCCGAGTTCGGGTACGTGACATCACATGGTGGACACGAAGCAGGAGATAGAACGCAAGTACGAGGCCACCGCCGAAGAAGCCGGTCCGTCCGGGCGACCCGACCTGCCGGGTCTGCCCGAACTGGCCGGGGCGGGTCCGGTCGCGACCGTGGTGAGTCGCGGTGTCGCGACCCTCGATGCCACCTATTACGACACCCCCGGGCGACGGCTGCTGGCCGACGGCATCACCCTGCGCCACCGCACCGGCGGCGCCGACGAGGGCTGGCATCTGAAGCTGCCCGTCGGCCAGGACACCCGGGAGGAGCTGCAGGCGCCGCTCGGCACCGAGGTGCCCGCCGAGATGGCCGCGCTGCTGCGCTCGCGGGTCCGCCACGATCCGCTGCCCCCGCTCGCCCATCTGCACACCGAGCGGGACCGCAAGGATCTGGTGGACGCCGACGGCACCGTGCTCGCCGAGGTGGCCGTCGACCGCGTGACCGCCCGGCGGCTGGCGCCGGAGGAGAGCGAGCCGGTGCGGTGGACCGAGGTCGAGGTCGAGCTCGCCGAGGGCCGGGGTCACGATCAGCGGCTGCTCGACGCGGTCGAGGGGCGGCTGCGCGACGGCGGTCTGCACCGCGCCGACACCCCCTCCAAGCTCGCCAAGGCCCTGGCCGAGACGGAGAAGGTCGCGGTCGAGACCGGCGGAGGCGGGCTCGGCCGGTCCGCCAAGCCCGGGAAGCCCGCGAAGAGCGCCCGTCAGGTCGAGCAGGCCGCGTCGGCGGTCCGGCGGCCGCTCGGCGCCGACGACGTCGTCCTGGACTATGCACGCCGTCAGATCGACGCCATGGTGCGGCTCGACCCCGCCGTGCGCAGGGACCTGCCGGACGCGGTGCACCGGATGCGGGTCGCCACCCGCCGGCTGCGCAGCGCCTTCCGCTCCTACCGCAAGGTCCTGGACCGTACGGTGACCGATCCGATCGGCGACGAGCTCAAGTGGCTGGCCGGTGAGCTCGGCCTGGAGCGCGACCGCGAGGTGCTCACCGAGCACCTCGAAGGCCGTCTCGACGAGCTGCCGGACGACCTCCGGCTCGGCCCGGTGCCGGCCCGGCTGCACCACTGGTCGCAGGGACGGCGCGACGGCGCCCGCGCGGCCGTCCTGGGCGCGCTGGACAGCGAGCGCTATCTCACGCTCCTGGACACCCTCGACGCCCTGGCGGCCGATCCGCCGCTGCGCCCCGCCGCCGCGAAGCCGGCCGCGCCGGTGGTCGTCAAGGCCGTGCTGCGCGACTACGAGCGGCTCGCCACCCGTATGACCACCGCCCTGGAGACGCCCCCGGGGCCGGACCGCGACGTCGCCGTCCATCAGGCCCGTAAGGCCGCCAAGCGTGTCCGCTACGCCGCCGAGACGGCCCGGCCCGCGCTCGGCAAGCCCGCCAAGAAGTTCGCCCGCCGTATGCGGGCCGTACAGGACGTGCTCGGCGACCACCAGGACAGCGTCGTCGTGCGCGAGGCGCTGCAGGCGCTGGCCACCCAGGCCCACGGCGCGGGGGAGAGCGACTTCACCTTCGGCCTGCTGTACGGCAGGGAGGAGGCGCGGGCCGCCGCCCGCGAGCGCGAGCTGCCCGGTCTGTGGGCCGATGTCTCCCATAAGAAGCACCGGGCGGCCCTGGAGGCGTAGATCCGTGGCGAGGGAGTCCCGGCGCGGCAGGTACGCTAGAGGGTCACCCCTGTCAGCTTCACGAAAGTCCGCGATGTCTGTCGAGTCGGTCTTCCCACAGCTCGAGGCCCTGCTGCCGCATGTGCAGAAGCCCATCCAGTACGTAGGCGGTGAGCTCAATTCCACCGTCAAGGACTGGGACTCCTGCGACGTCCGCTGGTCGCTCATGTACCCGGACGCCTACGAGGTCGGTCTCCCCAACCAGGGCGTCATGATCCTTTACGAGGTCCTCAACGAGCGCGAGGGTGTGCTCGCCGAGCGCACCTACAGCGTGTGGCCGGACCTCGAGGAGCTGATGCGCGAGCACAAGGTGCCGCAGTTCACCGTGGATTCGCACCGCCCGGTGTCCGCGTTCGACTTCCTCGGCGTCTCCTTCTCCACCGAGCTGGGGTACACCAACCTGCTCACCGCGCTCGACCTCGCGGGCATCCCGCTGGACGCGCGGGACCGCACCGAGGACCACCCCGTCGTGGTCGCGGGCGGCCACGCCGCGTTCAACCCGGAGCCGATCGCCGACTTCATCGACTGCGCGGTGATCGGCGACGGTGAGCAGGCCGTGCTCGACATGACCGCGATCCTCCGCGACTGGAAGGCCGAGGGCCGCCCGGGCGGCCGCGACGAGCTGCTCTTCCGTCTCGCCCGCACCGGCAGCGTCTACGTCCCGAAGTTCTACGACGTGGAGTACCTGGCCGACGGGCGGATCGCGCGCGTCGTGCCGAACCGCTCGGGCGTGCCGTGGCGGGTGTCCAAGCACACCGTCATGGACCTCGACGAGTGGCCCTACCCGAAGCAGCCGCTGGTGCCGCTGGCCGAGACCGTCCATGAGCGGATGTCGGTGGAGATCTTCCGCGGCTGCACCCGGGGCTGCCGCTTCTGCCAGGCGGGCATGATCACCCGCCCGGTGCGCGAGCGGTCCATCACCGGGATCGGCGAGATGGTCGACAAGGGACTGAAGGCCACCGGTTTCGAGGAGGTCGGCCTGCTGTCGCTCTCCTCCGCCGACCACACCGAGATCGGCGACATCGCCAAGGGCCTCGCCGACCGGTACGAGGAGGACAAGATCGGCCTGTCCCTCCCGTCGACCCGGGTGGACGCCTTCAACATCGACCTCGCCAACGAGCTGACCCGCAACGGGCGCCGCTCGGGCCTCACCTTCGCCCCGAGGGCGGCAGTGAGCGCATCCGTAAGGTCATCAACAAGATGGTCTCCGAAGAGGACCTCATCCGTACGGTGGCCACCGCGTACGGCAACGGCTGGCGGCAGGTGAAGCTGTACTTCATGTGCGGTCTGCCCACCGAGACCGACGACGATGTGCTGCAGATCGCCGACATGGCGACCAAGGTCATCGCCAAGGGCCGCGAGGTGTCCGGCAAGAACGACATCCGCTGCACCGTCTCGATCGGCGGTTTCGTCCCCAAGCCGCACACCCCCTTCCAGTGGGCCCCGCAGCTGAGCGCCGAGGAGACCGACGCCCGGCTGGAGAAGCTGCGCGAGAAGATCCGCGGCGACAAGAAGTACGGCCGCTCGATCGGCTTCCGGTACCACGACGGCAAGCCCGGCATCGTCGAGGGTCTGCTCTCGCGCGGCGACCGCCGGGTGGGCGCGGTCATCCGCGCCGTCTACGAGGACGGCGGCCGCTTCGACGGCTGGCGTGAGCACTTCTCGTACGACCGGTGGATGGAGTGCGCCGAGCGGGCCCTGCCCCAGTTCGGCCTCGACCTCGACTGGTACACCACGCGCGAGCGCACCTACGAGGAGGTCCTGCCCTGGGACCACCTCGACTCGGGCCTCGACAAGGACTGGCTGTGGGAGGACTGGCAGGACTCGCTCGACGAGACCGAGGTCGAGGACTGCCGCTGGACCCCCTGCTTCGACTGCGGCGTCTGCCCGCAGATGCAGACCGAGATCCAGATCGGCCCCACCGGCCGGAAGCTGCTGCCGCTGTCGGTGAAGTAGCCGTCCGGCGGCCCTCCGTCACCGGGGGGCCCACAAAGTAGGCTGGAAGAGACCGGGGCCCTGCGGCCCTGGTGCTCGACCGCAAGCAAGTACAAGGAGACAGTCCCCTGGGCAAGCGACAGCCCGAAGGCCCGCCGCCCGCTCCCGCGGTGCAGCGCATCCGTTTGCGTTACACCAAGCGCGGCCGCCTCCGGTTCACCAGCCACCGCGACTTCCAGCGCGCCTTTGAGCGGGCGCTGCGCCGCGCCGAGGTGCCGATGGCGTACTCGGCGGGCTTCACCCCGCATCCGAAGGTGTCCTACGCCAATGCCGCACCCACCGGCACCGGCAGCGAGGCGGAGTACCTGGAGATCCAGCTGACCGAGGAGCGCGACCCCGAGAAGCTCCGGGCGCTGCTCAACGAGTCGTTGCCCGCGGGGCTCGACGTGATCGAGTCCGTGGAGGCCCGCACCTCGGGGCTCGCCGACCGGCTGCAGGCGTCCGTATGGGAGATCCGGCTCGACCAGGTCGCCCGGGCGGACGCCGAGCGCGCCGCCGCCGCCTTCCTCGAGGCCGACACGGTCGAGGTGGAGCGCCGGACGAAAAACGGGTTGCGAACCTTCGACGCCCGTGCGGCGGTGGCCCGCCTGGAGGTGCTTCCGCCTCGGGCCGATAGGCCCGGAGACGCTGGCTGTGCGATACTGCGGCTGGTGGTACGGCATCTGACACCTGCCGTGCGACCCGACGACGTCCTGTCCGGTCTCCGCGCTACGGCCGACCTGGCGCCGCCGGTCCCCGCAGCGGTGACCAGGCTGGCGCAGGGGCTGCTCGATGAGGAGTCCGGCACGGTGACCGACCCGCTCGCGCCCGATCGCGAGGCAGTTCAGGCCGCCCCAACCACGGCCGCCGAGCTGACCGCCGCGATGGCGCCGGGAGGTTCCGCGTAGGGCCGCCGTCGATGCGCCGCCGATGCACTTGGGAGCCACCCGGGTCCGGCTGGCGCACTGACCAGGAGACTTTCGCCGGTCCCGACACATTCGGTCCCGGTGAGCGAGACGACAGCTCCCGTGCGGCGACCGCGCCCCGGGCGGCGGCACACGCGCACAGTGCGCGGGTTGCCGGCCGGAGGCAGGCGCGGCGCCCGGGAGCGTGACGGGAGAAACGCCCGCATGCTCGAACCAATTGAGCCGACCCAACCTGTCCAGCCCCTTGGGCCGTCCGCGCCGCGTGCCGCGGCGCCCGGGGATCCCATCGAGAGCACGCCCAGCGACACCCTGCCGCCGCGCCGCCGCCGTGCGGCCTCCCGCCCGGCCGGCCCGCCGGTCGGCGGAGTGAGCGGCGCCGAGGTCACCACGTCCTCTTCGCCGGCCATACCGGCCGATCAGATCGTTGCCATCGCCGCGTCCGAGGCCGCTTCCGAGCCCGTCGCCGCCGGTGCCGCCGTGGTCACCGCGAGTGGATCCGCATCCGGGTCCGACACCGAATCCGCCGCTCCGCCCGCCCGTACGCGGCGTCGGGTGGCGCGCAAGGCGACGGCTCCGGCGGGTTCGCCGGAGGCCGCGGAGACCGTGGTGACGGCCGATGCCGGCCATGGCGGCGAGGAGACCCAGGCCGCCGCCGAGCCCGTGGCGGAGGCCGTCCCCGAGGCCGCTCCGCCCGCCCGTACGCGCCGTCGTGCGACCCGTAAGGCGACCGCTCCGGCGGGTGCGCCCGCGGAGGCCGCGGCGCCGGAGCAGGCCGTGGAGCCCGAGCGGGCCGAGGAGCCGGTGGCGGCTCCGGAGGCCGAGGCGGAGACCGCGCCCGCGGCCCCTGCCCGTACGCGCCGTCGTGCGAGCCGTAAGGCCACGGCCCCCGCGGGCCCGCCGCAGGCGGAGGCCGCCGACGCGGACGCGTCGTCTGCGGCGGCCGCTGGTGGCAGTGGTGACGAGGCCACGGCCCCAGCCGCAGTCGCAGCCGATGCCCCGGCCGATGAGGTCCCGGCCGACGAGGCGCCGCGCACCCGTGCGCGTCGTCGCGCGAGCCGTAAGGCCACCGCTCCGGCGGGTGCGCCCGCGGAGGCGGAGGCCGTGGAGCCGACGGAGCCGGAGGAGGCCGCGGAGGCCGAGGCCGAAGCGGAGACCGTGCCCCCGGCGCCCGCCCGTACCCGTCGCCGTGCGAGCCGTAAGGCCACCGCCCCCGCCGGAGCGCCCGCGGAGGCCGAGGCCGTCGAGGAGCCCGCCGCCGAGCAGCGGGGCGAGAGCGCCGAGCAGCCCGCCGGTACGCAGGCCGAGGAGGCGCCGCGCGGCCGCACCCGCCGCCGCGCCACCCGAGGCACCACCGCCGAGGAGCCGGGCAGTGCTCCGGAGCCGCAGACCGCCGAGGCCGAGGCCCCGGCCGCCGAGGCCGAGCCGGAGCCCGCGCCCCGTTCGCGGCGCCGGGCGGTCCGCCCGCCGACGGCCGTGTTCCAGGCGCCGGTCTTCACCGAGCCGGTCTTCCAGACGCCGGAGAGCGCCGCCGCCGAGGCCGCCGCCGCGCTGGAGGAGCCCGAGGAGGAGGAAGAGGAGCAGCCGACGGCCGAGGAGACCACCGAGGTCGTCGAGCCCGAGGTGGCCACCGGCCGCCGTCGGCGCCGCCGCCGTGGTGGTGAGCCCGCCGAGGAGCAGCCGGAGGCCGAGGAGCCCGAGGCCGCCGAGGCCGAGTCCGGTCAGCCCGAGGGTGAGCACGGCGATGAGGAGCAGGGCGACCGTCCGGCCCGTCGCCGCCGCCGTGGTGGACGGCGTCGCCGCCGGGGTGAGATCGCCGAGGGCGAGGGTGCCGAGGGGCGCTCCGAGGCCGAGACCGGTGAGCGGTACGAGGACGAGTCGTCCGCCGAGGGCGAGAGCGCCGAGGAGCAGGGCGAGGGCCGGGACGAGGCGGACGCCGAGGCCGGTGGGCACGGCGGCTCCGGCAGCACCAGCAGCCGTCGGCGCCGCCGTCGCCGCCGTCGCAGCGGTGACGCGGTCGAGGCGGAGGCGGGCGGTGACGACCCGGAGCGTACGGTCGTCAAGGTCCGCGAGCCCCGGGAGCCCCGCGAGCGGCGCGGCAAGGAGTCCGAGTCCGGCGCCGACGAGGTGCAGTCGATCAAGGGATCGACGCGTCTCGAGGCCAAGAAGCAGCGCCGTCGCGAGGGCCGTGAGCAGGGCCGCCGCCGCGTTCCGATCATCACCGAGGCCGAGTTCCTGGCCCGCCGCGAGGCGGTCGAGCGGGTCATGGTCGTCCGGCAGAACGGCGACCGTACCCAGATCGGCGTGCTGGAGGACAACGTCCTCGTCGAGCACTTCGTGAACAAGGAGCAGGCGACCAGCTACGTCGGCAACGTCTACCTGGGCAAGGTCCAGAACGTGCTGCCGTCGATGGAGGCCGCCTTCGTCGACATCGGCAAGGGCCGCAACGCCGTGCTGTACGCGGGCGAGGTGAACTTCGAGGCGCTGGGGCTCTCCAACGGGCCGCGCCGCATCGAGACCGCCCTGAAGTCCGGCCAGTCCGTCCTGGTGCAGGTCACCAAGGACCCGATCGGCCACAAGGGCGCCCGGCTGACCAGCCAGGTCTCCCTCCCGGGCCGGTATCTGGTCTATGTGCCCGAGGGCTCGATGACCGGCATCAGCCGCAAGCTGCCCGACACCGAGCGGGCGCGGCTGAAGCAGATCCTCAAGAAGATCGTCCCCGAGGACGCGGGCGTGATCGTCCGCACTGCCGCCGAGGGGGCGAGCGAGGACGAGCTGTCCCGCGACGTCGCCCGGCTGCAGGCGCAGTGGGAAGAGATCAAGAAGAAGTCGAAGAGCGGCAACGCCCCGTCGCTGCTCTACGGCGAGCCCGACATGACCGTCCGGGTCGTCCGCGACATCTTCAACGAGGACTTCTCCAAGGTCATCGTCAGCGGTGACGACGCCTGGGAGACCATCCACGGCTATGTCTCGCATGTGGCGCCCGACCTCGCGGACCGGCTCCAGAAGTGGACCTCGGACGTCGACGTCTTCGCCACCTACCGGATCGACGAGCAGCTGATGAAGGCGCTGGACCGCAAGGTCTGGCTGCCCAGCGGCGGCTCGCTGGTGATCGACCGGACCGAGGCGATGGTCGTCATCGACGTCAACACCGGAAAGTTCACCGGCCAGGGCGGCAACCTCGAGGAGACGGTCACCAGGAACAACCTGGAGGCGGCCGAGGAGATCGTGCGCCAGCTTCGGCTGCGCGACCTCGGCGGCATCATCGTGATCGACTTCATCGACATGGTGCTCGAGTCCAACCGCGATCTGGTGTTGCGCAGGCTGCTGGAGTGCCTGGGCCGGGACCGTACGAAGCACCAGGTGGCGGAGGTCACCTCGCTCGGCCTGGTCCAGATGACCCGTAAGCGGGTCGGCCAGGGGCTGCTGGAGTCCTTCTCCGAGTCCTGTGTGCACTGCAACGGCCGCGGCGTGATCGTCCACATGGACCAGGCGTCGGCCGCCGGCGGCGGTGGCGGCAAGCGCAAGAAGAAGAAGTCGGCCGGTGCCGTCCAGCAGCCGGCCGAGCAGGAGCAGGCCGCCGTGGCGGAGGCCGAGCCCGAGGACGTCACCGAGGCGGCGGCCGAGATCGCGGCGGAGGCCACCCAGCCGAAGCCGGAGCCCGAGCCGGTCTTCGCGGCCGACGAGGAGCTGTACAGCAGTGCCGCGGAGGCCGAGGCCGCCGCGACCCGTGGGCGTACGCGCCGCCGTGCCACCCGTAAGGCGTCCGCCCCGGCGGGTGCCCCGAAGGCCGCCAAGGAGCCGGAGGGCTCGGTGGTCGTGGTGGCCGACGAGCCGAAGGAGGCACCCAAGGCGGAGCCGGAGGCGGTCGCCGAGGCCCCCGCTCCCGCCGAGGAGCCGGAGTCCGCGGCCCCGCTGGAGGCCGTTCCCGCGCCGCGTACGCGTCGTCGGGTGACCCGTAAGGTGACCGCCCCCGCGGGCTCGCCGACGGGCTCCGAGGAGGCGGCCGTGGTGGTCGTGAGCGCGTCGTCGGCGGAGTCGGAGCCCGAGCCGAAGGCGGAGGCGGCGCCCGAGGGCGAGGCCGAGTCCGAGGCGCCGGCGAAGAAGACCGCCCGTAAGGCCGCCAAGAAGGCCCCCGCCAAGAAGACGGCGGCCAAGAAGACCGCCGAGAAGAAGACGGCGGCCAAGAAGACCACGGCGAAGAAGACGACCGCCAAGAAGACGGCGACGAAGAAGACCGCGGCGGCGGAGCAGCAGACTCCGCAGTCGGTCTCGGCCGCCGCCGACGACTGACCCGGCCGTCCGGCCGACCGGGGGCACCCTGCCAGGTGGCAGGGTGCCCCTCCGGGCTCTGGTAGCCTTAACCTTCGGCGTCTATACGCCAAACCCCTGAGCACATCCCTTCCGCTTCGCCGGAAGAGGCCGTTCGGCCGATGGTGAATCGCATGAATCACTCGGTTGTCACGACCCCCCCCGTGGGCCGTGTTGGGCGGCTGGCATCAGAGGTCCTGATTTCTAGCGAGAGAGTGAGAACCGCGTGTACGCAATCGTGCGCACCGGCGGCCGCCAGCAGAAGGTGGCCGTGGGCGATGTCATCGAGGTCGACCGTCTGGCCAACAACAAGGTCGGCGACACCGTCGAGCTCTCGACTCTGCTCGTTGTCGACGGCGACGCCGTCACCAGCGACCCGTGGGTGCTGGCCGGCGTGAGGGTTCACGCCGAGGTCGTTGATCACCACAAGGGTGAAAAGATCGACATCCTGAAGTACAAGAACAAGACCGGTTACCGGAAGCGGATCGGCCACCGCCAGCTGCACACCGCGCTGAAGATCACCGGCATCGACTCGGCTGCGAAGTAAGGGACTGAGGAGAGATGGCACACAAGAAGGGCGCATCGTCCACTCGGAACGGTCGCGACTCCAACGCCCAGCGGCTCGGCGTCAAGCGCTTCGGCGGCCAGACCGTCAACGCGGGCGAGATCCTGGTCCGTCAGCGCGGCACGCACTTCCACCCGGGCACGGGTGTCGGCCGCGGCGGCGATGACACGCTGTTCGCGCTGGCCGCCGGTGCGGTGCAGTTCGGCACCAGCCGGGGCCGCAAGGTCGTGAACATCGTCCCCGTCGCTGAGTAATCAGCCCGGGCGATATCGCACAGCCTTTCCGAGGGCGGACCGCTCTTCCCGTGACGGGAAGCGGGTCCGCCCTCGGCGCGTTACGAGCGTGAGGCACATCAGAACACCCCTGAATCTGCATTAACTGGAGGCACCCGTCATGACCACCTTCGTGGACCGCGTCGAACTGCACGTCGCCGCGGGTAACGGGGGCCACGGCTGCGCCTCCGTGCACCGCGAGAAGTTCAAGCCGCTCGGGGGGCCGGACGGGGGCAACGGCGGCCGTGGCGGCGATGTGATCCTGGTCGTGGACCAGTCCGTCACCACGCTCCTGGACTACCACCACAGCCCCCACCGCAAGGCCACCAACGGCAAGCCCGGCGAGGGCGGGAACCGCTCCGGTAAGGACGGCACCGACCTGATCCTGCCGGTCCCGGACGGCACCGTCGTCCTCGACAAGCAGGGCAACGTACTGGCCGATCTGATCGGGCAGGGCACCACCTACATCGCCGCCCAGGGCGGCCGCGGCGGCCTCGGCAACGCCGCGCTCGCCTCGGCCCGCCGTAAGGCCCCCGGCTTCGCGCTGCTGGGTGAGCCGGGTCACTCCGGGGACGTCGTCCTCGAGCTCAAGACCGTCGCGGACGTGGCCCTCGTCGGCTACCCGAGCGCCGGCAAGTCGTCGCTGATCTCGGTGCTTTCGGCGGCCAAGCCGAAGATCGCCGACTACCCGTTCACCACGCTGGTGCCCAACCTCGGTGTGGTCACGGCCGGTTCGACCGTCTACACCATCGCGGACGTCCCCGGCCTGATCCCCGGCGCCAGCCAGGGCAAGGGCCTGGGCCTGGAGTTCCTGCGCCATGTCGAGCGCTGCTCGGTGCTGGTACATGTGCTGGACACCGCGGCCCTGGAGTCCGAGCGCGATCCGCTGACCGACCTCGATGTCATCGAGGCGGAGCTGGCCCAGTACGGCGGTCTGGACGACCGGCCGCGGGTCGTCGTGCTCAACAAGGTCGACATCCCCGACGGCAAGGACCTCGCCGACATCATCCGGCCCGATCTGGAGGCCCGCGGCTACCAGGTCCTCGAGGTCTCGGCGATCGCCCACCTCGGCCTCAAGGAGCTGTCCTTCGCCCTGGCGCAGATCGTCGCGGAGGCGCGGGCGGCCAAGCCGCAGGAGGAGGCGACCCGGATCGTCATCCGGCCGAAGGCCGTGGACGACGCGGGCTTCTCGGTCGTCGCCGAGGAGGGCTTCTACCGCGTGCTGGGCGAGAAGCCCGAACGCTGGGTCCGCCAGACCGACTTCGCCAACGACGAGGCCGTCGGCTACCTCGCCGACCGCCTGGCGCGCCTCGGCGTCGAGGACGAGCTGGTGAAGGCGGGCGCCCACTCGGGCGACGAGGTCGTCATCGGCCCCGCGGACGACGCGGTCGTCTTCGACTGGGAGCCGAGCCTTGCGACCGGCGCCGAGATGCTGGGCCGCCGCGGCGAGGACCACCGCTTCGACGCCCCGCGTCCGGCCGCGCAGCGGCGGCGTGAGCGGGATGTGGAGCGGGACGAGGCGGAGCAGGAGTACGACGCGTTCAAGCCGTTCTGAGGGGGGCGTAGCCGCCCCTTGGCCCCTCAAGGGCTCTGAGCGGGTGTCTCCGCGCCGCCTGGCAGGTGGTACGACGAAGGGCCCGGGAGGGATCTCCCGGGCCCTTCGTCGTGGCTCTCGGCGGTCGCGCTCGGCCGCGCACGGCCGGTCTCAGACCGTCGCGGTCTCCTCCGGCTCCGGCGAGCCGGACTCCAGCTCCATCTCCTCCGCCGCGTCCCGGGCCTCACGCTGCGAGGGGATCTCGTCGGACAGCCGGGTGGCCATCCGGGCCCGGCGCTCGTCGGCCTTGTCGCACAGCGCCTGCGTGGCCTGGTTGAAGCGGACCAGGGACGGCGGGTCGGACGGGCCGAGCAGATGCACCTTCAGTTCGGAGCGGGCGGCCGCGAGGGTGTCCTTCTCGGGGTCGCGGACGGCTTCCAGCAGTCCGGCCATGCCCTCGGCCTCCGGGGTGAGGATCGTGGCGGCGCGCACCGTCGGGAAGGCTGCCCGGAACTCCTCCTCCGTCATCCCGCTGGTGTTCGCCACCGCGTACGGCTTCTCGCTCGTCAGGTAGTCCGAGACCACGCTGGAGACATCGCTGATCAGCACGTCGGCCTGGTTGAAGCAGGTGAAGATCGCCGGACGCGGGCCGGTGACGATCTGGTGCTCCCAGACCGGCAGCGAGGCCCAATAGGCGCTCTCCCAGGCGGTCGTGGCCGCGGCGACGGCCGCCGCGCGGTCGCCGTCCGGGGCCCCCTGGAGCTTCATACGCTCGATCTCGTCCGCGCTGGGGCGGAAGGAGGTGCTGGTGAGGCGGTTGAGCTCATCGGCGCGCCGGGCCAGCTCGGCGGCGGCCTCCGGGCCGGGGCGGTCGCCGCTGCGCTTGGTGTTGGCCTCGGCGATCATCGCCCTGATGCGGTCGTTGGCGCGGCCCGCGCGCGGGTCCACCGAGCCGGTCATCGGGTGAGGCTTGTACAGCAGGCGCACCTTGGGGTCGGTGAGCAGCTCGCGGACGATGTTCTCACCGGCCAGGATCACCGAGGTGTTGCCGGGATTGCCGTCCCAGCCTTCCCAGGTCGGCGCGTACAACACGGTGGTGAAGTGATCCGTACCGGCTCCGCCGAGGGCGCCGGTGGGCACGCCCGCGTACGGGCGGATGGGGGCCAGCTGCGGTCGGCCGACCTCCACGACGTCCTTGTCCTCGACGCCGATGTCGGCGAGCTGGTAGCGCTCGCGCGCCGCCGGACCCGCGACCCACACCTCGTCGTACGCCTTGGCGTACGGGTTGCAGCTGGAGAGCTTGTCGCTCTCGCCGTGGTTGATGAAGGCGTGCTTGATCGAGGGGATGCGCAGCACCTGTGAGGTCTTGCCGGAGTTGGCCGGGTGCAGCAGCACCTTGAGCGTCGAGTGCTCCAGACGCATCAGATGGGCCACCTTGGGGAGGCAGACGACCGGCACGTCCGTGGCGTCGATCTTCTGCACCATGAACCGCTCACGGAGCACGATGATCGGCTTGCCGTCGAGCGCGGCGAGCGTGGAGAGCCACATGTTCGCCTGGTACGCCGAGGAGTTGCCGCCGGAGAAGTACATGCCCACGGTCGGCTGGTAGTCGGCCAGCCACTTGTCGAGCCACCGCAGGGCGGCGGCCTCGTTCGCCACGCGCTTGCGCGGCAGCAGCCAGGTGGCAAGGTGCGCCGTGCCACCGATGCTGATCAGCAGCCCGATCACCAGACCGGCACCGCCCCAGACGGCGTCCTTGGTACCGGCGGTGACCAGCAGACCGGCGGTGACCGGCGCGGCCAGCCGCAGCAGACGGCGCCCGTGCTGACGGGCGAACAGCCGCGGCGGGGCCTCGCTCAGGCGCAGCGCGGACGCGTCGATGTTGCGCGTGACGAACGGCAGCTGCCGGCTCCGGCGGACCAGGATGGCCGCCGCCTGGCAGGCGAAGTGCACCAGGTAGAACAGCAGCAGTCCTACGGTCAGGGGCGCCTGCTCATGCAGGGGATTGATGCCCTCGATGCGCAGCAGCCCGACCATGATGAGCATGTCGCGGAACAGCTGGCGCACCGTGACGTCAAGGCGGATCTTGCCCAGCAGTGACAGCAGACCGGGCTGCTTGTGCTGAAGGAAGAGATCGAGCGCGAGACCGCACGCCGAGGCGGCGATGAAAAGCGGTACGTTCGGAAGCACGGCGCCGACGAGCTGTGTGGCAAAGAACACGAGCATCGCGAGCAGCGCCGTCAGCTGTACGACCCGGCGTGGGGCGATTCCGGCAGAGGGCACGGGGTGGGCTCCTGGCAGGAGGGCGAGGGACTGATGGGGGGACCCCTGACCGTATGCCGATGCCCCGCCCGGTGACAATCCGCGCCGGTGCCAACCGGTCGCAATCGGTGTCAATGGTCACCCGAGGGAGCCCGCGGGGTGCTCGCGCCGGTGTGTCAGGCGGTGCGCGCGGATGGTGTCCGGGGGCTGAAATGCCGAGGCGGGCCGGGCCTCGTCTGTCGTAGATTGCCCACTTGTCATGATGAGTGTGTAGGGCATGCGTTTCTTCGGGACGTGTGGTGAGCCGGGGACGAGCAGGGGAGCGGCGTGGCGGAGCAGGACGGGTCGGCCGTACGGGACGAGGTGGCCGCCGCCCGGAGGATCGTGGTCAAGGTCGGTTCGTCCTCCCTCACCACCGCGGCGGGGGGCCTGGACGCGGACCGCGTGGACGCGCTGGTCGACGTGCTCGCCAAGGTGCTCGACGGCGACGGTAAGGGCGACGGCGGCAGGGACGGCGACGGTAAGGGTGGCGACGGCAAGGGCGGCGCGAACGGCAAGGAGATAGTGCTGGTCTCCTCCGGCGCCATCGCCGCCGGACTGGCGCCGCTGGGCCTGGACCGGCGCCCCCGCGACCTCGCCCGCCAGCAGGCGGCCGCCAGCGTCGGGCAGGGGCTCCTGGTGGCCCGCTACACCGCCTCCTTCGCGCGCTACGGGCGCCGGGTCGGCCAGGTGCTGCTCACCACGGACGACACCAGCCGCCGCGCCCACTACCGCAACGCCACCCGCACCCTGGACCAGCTGCTGGCCATGGGCGCGCTGCCGATTGTCAACGAGAACGACACGGTGGCCACGGACGAGATCCGGTTCGGCGACAACGACCGGCTCGCGGCCCTGGTCGCCCATCTCGTACGGGCGGATCTGCTGGTGCTGCTCTCCGATGTGGACGGCCTCTACGACGGAGACCCCAGGACCCCCGGCACCTCCCGGATCGACGAGGTCCGGGGGCCCGAGGACCTGGACGGTGTCTCCATCGGCAGCGCGGGCCGCTCCGGGGTGGGCACCGGTGGCATGGTCACCAAGGTCGAGGCGGCCCGGATCGCCACCGCGGCCGGGGTCCCGGTGGTGCTCACCTCCGCCAGCCGGGCCGGTGACGCCCTGCTCGGCCGCCGTACGGGCACGTTCTTCCACCGCACCGGCCGCCGCTCCGCGAACCGGCTGCTGTGGCTCGCCCACGCCTCCGCGCCGCGTGGCGCCCTGACCCTGGACGACGGCGCCGTACGGGCCGTCGTGGAGCGGCGCACCTCGCTGCTGCCGGCCGGGATCGCGGCCGTGGAGGGCGAATTCACCGCAGGTGACCCGGTCGAGCTGCGGGACACCCAGGGCCGCCCCGTGGCCCGTGGGCTGGTGAACTTCGACGCCAAGGAGATTCCCCAACTGATCGGCCGCTCGACCCGGGATCTGGCCCGGGAGCTCGGCCCGGCCTACGAGCGCGAGGTGGTCCACCGCGACGACCTCGTCGTCCTGGACTGAGCCGCTCCGGCGGCCCGAGCGCCCCGGCGGGACACCTTCCGGCGGTAGCCGGGGGAGAACCGAGCCCGCGGAAAACACCCACCTCCGAAAAACCTCAAAAGCGCCCCGCGGGCGGGCGAGGGCTGGTCAACTTTGTTCAACGGGGTCGCGCGGGGCAGCGCGCCGGCTGTGGGAGACGCGGCGGAGAGCGAGCGGAACGCCGCGGCCATGGCACCGTCACGAGTGCTCCGCCCGCGCGTGAGCGGAGCAGCGAGTTACAGGAGGCCGCCGGTGAGACGAGGGCGCCCGGGGGCGTCGCCCAGAGGGGCGGCGGAGCGCACCCTGACCAGTGTCGGAGCGGGCGACGCCGCGACCGGCGACGCCATGGCGCACGCCGCCGAGCGTGGCGAGGCGTCCCGGCTGTGGTACATCACCCTCAGCGTCTCGGGGAGCGAGGCGCCGCTGCGGGAGGTCCGCAGGGCTCTGGAGCAGCTGGCCCATGACCATCCGTTCCTGCTGACCAGCCGCTATGCGGTCGATCACGCCGAGATCCGCTACTGGGAAGAGGCCCGTGATCTGCATGACGCCGCGGCGGTCGCGCTGCGGTTGTGGGGTGAGCACCGGGCCTCGGCCAATCTGCCGCCCTGGGAGATCGTGGGGCTCGAGGTCATCGACCGTGATACGTACCACCAGCGGGTCGCGGAGGGGTACGGGCCGCCACCGGCCTCCCCGGTGGGCGTGCATCCGTTCTGAGGACGGATGTGCGGCGTCCATCCGTTCCGGGAACGGATGTGCGGCGCCGGGATATGAGAATGCCATCTCGAACTGCGGAATAGCGCGCGGCTTCCGCCCGTCGGCTCAGTACGCTTCGTGCATGACCAGCGCACCCACGTCGCCGCTCACCGACCCCTGGCCGAAGTCCCCGGTCCTCCAGGCCGCCTACCGGTCCCGCGCCGCGGCCGCCGATCTCGCGCCGTTGCCGCGCGCCGTCAAGGACGACGCGCTGCTCGCGATGGCCGACGCGCTGGAGGTGCGCACCAAGGAGATCGTCGAGGCCAACGCGGCCGATGTGGAGCGGGCCCGCGAGGCCGGCACCAGCGATGCCATCGTGGACCGGCTGACGCTCACCCCCGAGCGGGTGCGGGCCATCGCCTCCGATGTCCGCGATGTGATCGCGCTGCCCGACCCGGTCGGCGAGGTGGTGCGCGGCTCCACGCTGCCCAACGGGATCGACCTGCGCCAGGTGCGCGTGCCGCTCGGCGTCGTCGGGATCATCTACGAGGCCCGGCCGAACGTGACGGTGGACGCCGCGGCGCTGTGCCTGAAGTCGGGCAACGCGGTGCTGCTGCGGGGCTCCTCGTCGGCGTCCCACTCCAACGCCGCGCTGGTGAAGGTCCTGCGCGACGCCGTCGGCGGCGCGGGCCTGCCCGCGGACGCGGTGCAGCTGGTGCCGGGCGAGAGCCGGGAGTCGGTGCGCGAGCTGATGCGCGCCCGCGGTCTGGTGGACGTGCTGATCCCGCGCGGCGGCGCGTCCCTCATCCGTACGGTCGTCGAGGAGTCCACGGTCCCGGTCATCGAGACCGGCACCGGCAACTGCCATGTGTACGTGGACGCCGACGCCGACCTCGACATGGCGGTCGAGATCCTGGTGAACTCCAAGGCCCAGCGGCCGAGCGTGTGCAACGCGGCGGAGACGCTGCTGGTGCACCAGGACATCGCCCCCCGGTTCCTGCCCCGCGCCCTGGAGGCGCTGGCCGAGGCCGGGGTCACGGTCCACGCGGACGAGCGCGTGATGGCGCTCGCGGAGGGCTCCAAGGCCACGGTGGTCCCGGCGGTGATCGAGGACTGGGAGACCGAGTACCTCTCGTACGACATCGCGGCGGGCGTCGTGGACTCCCTGGACGCCGCGGTGAGCCACATCCGCCTGTGGTCCTCCGGGCACACCGAGGCCATCGTCACCTCCTCCCAGCAGGCCGCCCGCCGCTTCACCCAGCTGGTGGACTCCACGACGGTCGCCGTGAACGCCTCCACGCGGTTCACCGACGGCGGGCAGTTCGGCTTCGGCGCCGAGATCGGCATCTCCACCCAGAAGCTGCACGCCCGGGGACCCATGGCGCTGCCCGAGCTGACATCGACGAAGTACATCGTCACCGGCGACGGCCACACCCGCTGACTCACCCGTTCGGGGGGTACCCCAATCCCGGCGGCGCTGGGGTGGATCTTCCCCCGAATACCATTTCACCCTGCCCAAAATGACCCGTCCGGTCTACTCTGAATGGGTGCCGGACGACGTGGGGGCAAGCCGTTCCCGGACGGCGACGAGCCCGACGAGCGCAGCCACGGCGAGACGAACGACGAGTTCGCCGCCGTGGTCTTCGACGAGGACTTCGTGCGGTCGGCCCCGATCCATGAGCCCACCGCCATCGAGCGGATGCTGGCCGCCGCCGAGGCCCGTGCCGAGGCCGAGGCGTCCCGGCGCCGCCGGGCCGGTGTGCCTCCCGAGGACGAGCTCTTCGAGGACGGCTACGGCCAGGAGGCCGAGTTCTACGGCGTGGACGACCCCGACGGGCGCTTCGGCCCCGGGCGGGACGCGGACGACGCCTACGGCCCCTATGGGCGGTACGGCAGCGCGGGGCGTCCTTACCGCGGTCATGCCCGCTGGCACCGCCCGGTGGCCTGGCTGCTGGCCATCCTGATGGGCATCGGCGTGGTCGCCCTGGCCTTCACGGCCGTCTACCGGGGCGCCTCGGGCAACCGCCAGGACCCCGCCCCACCGCCCGCCACCAGCGGTGTCGACGGCTCGCCCAGCGGGCAGCCGCGCCTGGAGCCGTCGGGGTCGGAGTCGCCCGCCCCGGAGCCGACCGGGTCCAAGGGCTCGCCCGCCTCCGCCGTACCGCCGGCGCGGTGACGACCTCGCGCATCGCTAGCACGTCGTGGCCTATGGGGCGTTTCCTCCCCGGTCGCCTCCCAGTTGTGGAGTATCACCGCGTTTACCGTCGCCCCTGGCGACCTACTCTTGAGATATGGCCGGGCGTGGAGACCCTCCCGAGGGGACACCCGAGGGCGTCCCGGGAGGTGGTGAGGACGAGTACCGCTCCGTCGTATTCGACGAGTCGTTCGTCCGTGCTGCCCGGCTCCAGGAATTCTCCGCCCAGGAGCGCATCGGCGAGCACGCGCCGGCGGTGCGCAGCCGGCACGCCTGGGCCAGGGCCGGGGCGTCGCGCCAGGCCGTCGCGCTCGTCCTGCTGATCGCCATCGCCTTCGCCGCGGCCGTCTACATGGGCGTGCGCCATCCGTACCAGACGCCGCAGCCGCAGACCGTGGAGCCGCTGCACAGCAGCGTGGTGCCGCTCGCACCGCGCGGTGAGGTGCCCGGAGGGCCGCCGGACCGGCTGTTCCGCAGCAGCCCGGCCGCCGAGTTCCGCACCGGTGCCGAAGGGGTCACGGTGCCCGGGGCCCGCCGCACCCAGAGCTTCTCAGAGAGCCAGGTGATGACGGCGCTCACCACCGCCAAGGAGTACCTGGTCAAGTCCGCCATCGACCCGGGCGTGCTCACCGGCGGCCCGGTGCAGGCCGTAAGGCTGCTGCTGGACCCGGCCCAGCAGACCCAGTTCGACCAGAGCTTCGCCCACCCGGTCGACGACGGACGGCATGCGGCCACCGGCTGGCTGACCCGCTTCAACCCGGCCGAGGTGACCCTGGCCGACACCCCGGTGCGGGTCCGCGGCACCCTTACGGTCGTCGAGCGCAGCCCCGCGACCCTGGAGGTCGCCGCCGACCACGTCTTCGTCTACGCGGTCCAGCAGGCCCATGAGCGCGGACCGGATCATGCCTCGCTGTTCACGGTGCGCCGTGAGGCGCGGTTCCGCTTCGACCGGAACGATCTGCGCGACCATCATCTGGAGATGGTGCAGAGCACCGTACTGGCGGGCCCGCAGGCATGTGCCGCGAACGCCTCCGGCTATCTGCGGCCGATGCTCGCCGGCCAGAGCGCCAAGGGCGACGCCCCCACGGGCACCGACCCGTACACCACGGGCCGCACCACGGTCTCGCTGTGCGGCGTCATGGCCCCCGGAACCCAGCCCGCCCTCGACGGGCGGTCCTGAGGGCCTCGGGCGGTCCTGAAGGCCTCCAGGGGCCGCCTCGGCCGGTCTCAGCGCTGCGGCGGGGTGTCCCCGGGCCCGTCGCCGTTCCCCGGGCGCTCGTTCCCCGGCCGCTCGTCCGGTCCGTCCCCGGGCCGCTGGTCCTGAGCCCGCTCCGTCCCGTCCTGGCGCTCGTCCCGGGGCGCGGTGCCCTCGTCGGGGGTCTCCCCACCCTGCTTGCCCCCGGCGCCGGTGAACCGGTCACGCAGCTTGCTGCCCAGGTCCCCGGCGCCGCCCGCCACGTCCCTGACGAAGGCGAACAACGGATCCTTGCTGTTGCGCACCGACTCCGCGTAGTGGGTCGCGGACTCCCGGATCGAGTCGCTGACCGAGGCGTCCCCGTCCTCGTCGCGACGCGGGTAGTGGCCGTCCATGAGCCGCTGGTAGTCGCGGGTCGCGGCCCACTTCTTGAGCTCGGCGGCGCGCACGGTGGTGAACGGATGGCTGCGCGGCAGCATGTTCATGATCTTGAGGACGGAGTCCCGCAGATCGCCGCTCGACTCGTACTCCTCCGCCTGCTCCAGGAAGGCGTCCACGTTCATCTCATGGAGGTGGTGGCCGCCCGCGAGCTTCATCAGCCCGCGCATCGAGGCCCGCAGATCCTGCCCGACCAGCAGCCCCGCCCGGTCCGCCGACAGCTCCGACTTGCGGAACCACTCCCGCAGCGCCGTCACCAGCGCCAGCACCGCCACATTGCCGAGGGGGATCCAGGCGACCTTCATCGCGAGGCTGGTGAGGAACAGCAGTATCGTCCGGTAGACCGAGTGCCCCGAGAGCGCATGGCCCACCTCATGGCCGATGACCGCCCGCATCTCCTCCTCGTCGAGCAGCTCGACCAGACCGGTGGAGATCACGATGATCGGCGCGTCCATGCCGATGCACATCGCGGTCGGCTGCGGGTTCTGGGTGACGTACATGGCCGGGACCCGCTCCAGGTCCAGGATGTAGCAGGCGTCCCGCAGCATGTCGTGGAGATGGGCGAACTGCCGGTCGCCGACCCGCACCGAATCGGACAGGTAGAGCAGCCGCAGACTCCGCTCGGGCAGCAGGCCGCTCATCGCCTTGAAGACCGTGTCGAAGCCGGTCAGCTTGCGCAGCGCGACCAGTGCGGAGCGGTCCGCCGGATGTTCGTACGCCCGTGAGGAGATCCCGGGGAACCGCCGCCGCTCCCGGCTGGGCACATGCTCCCGGGCGTCTCCCGTCCCGCTTCCGCCGCCGGTCTCATGAGTGTCGCTCATCTGGCCCCCTCGGTCGATTGCCCGCTCGACGGGACGCCCGGTCCGGGCCCCTCGTCCGGCGGCCCCCAGCCTAGGCCCTGAGGAGCCGAGGGTTAGCGTGGAGACATGCCCGATATGACTGGCCTCACCGAAGCCCTCGCCGCCACCTCCCACAGCAACGACGGCCCGGGAGCGCTGCTGCGCATCGTCATCGTGGTCGGCGTGGTGGGCGCCGCCCTGCTCGCCTGGTTCCTGCTGCGCGGATACAAGCAGGACTGAGCGGATACCGGCGGGACGGACAGCAGGACGGACAGCAGGACCGAAAACCGCCTCGCATACGATGTGGCCGACGTGTTGTGTCGCCTAGACCCGGATAGGTACTGCCTGCGATGACCGCTATCAGCACCGCACATGCTGCCCTGACCACGCTCGCGGCCGAGGGCGGTGAGCACACCGACACCCACCCGACCATCAGCCCCTTCATGACCGGCGGTGGGGCCCTGGTGATCCTCTTCCTGCTGCTGTGGATCACCACGCGCTTCAACCGGGACCGCTGAGCTGGGCGATTGCCCCTATGGGCCCCGGCTCCGGGCCGGGCCCAGTAGGGTCTGCACGCATGGAAGAGCAGAAAGGGTCCGGCAAGCGGCGACTCGGCGTGATGGGCGGGACGTTCGACCCGGTCCACCACGGTCACCTGGTCGCGGCGAGCGAGGTGGCCTCGCAGTTCCACCTCGATGAGGTGGTGTTCGTGCCCACCGGTCAGCCCTGGCAGAAGAGCCACAAAAAGGTCTCCCCGGCCGAGGACCGCTATCTGATGACGGTCATCGCGACCGCGTCGAATCCGCAGTTCTCGGTCAGCCGTATCGACATCGATCGCGGCGGGCCCACCTACACCACCGACACGCTCCGGGAGCTACGCGCGCTCAACGGTGACGCGGATCTGTTCTTCATCACCGGGGCCGACGCACTCGCCCAGATCCTCACCTGGCGTGACGCCGAAGAGCTCTTCTCGCTGGCCCACTTCATCGGGGTGACCAGACCGGGGCACATACTGGCCGACCCGGGGCTGCCGGAGGGCGGGGTGTCGCTGGTGGAGGTTCCGGCACTGGCGATCTCGTCATCGGACTGCCGGGCGCGGGTCGCTCATGGCGACCCCGTCTGGTACCTGGTGCCGGACGGCGTGGTGCGCTACATCGACAAGCGCGAGCTGTACCGGCACGACTGCTGAAGGGGTACCGGTGAACGACCGGCAGGATCCGTACGACCCGTACGCACAGGACCCGTATGGCCAGGAGCCGCAGATCTACGGCTATGACGCCTATGGGCGTCCCGTCTACCAGCCGCAGGCGGCACAGCAGCAGAGTTACGACCCGTACGCCCAGCAACAGCCGCAGCAACAGTACGGGGAGCAACAACAGCAGGACGGGTACGGCTACGACCCCTACGCCCAGCCGCAGCATCACCAGCCCCAGCAGCCTCAGCAGCAGCACACCCAGCCGCAGAGTTACGACCCATACGCTCAGCAACAGCAACAGCAGTACCAACAGCAACCGCAGCAGTACCACCAGCAACAGCAACAGCCACAGGGCCACGGCTATGGCTATCCACAGGCCGCCGCCCCGGCCGCCGTCCCCCCGCAGCGCGAGGCGAACCCCTACGAGGAGCTGAGCCCGGAGCAGCTGCGCGGCGGACCCGAGGCGCCTCCGGCCGAGGAGCCCCGGTCCGCGCAGCCGAAGCGGCCTGGGGGCCCGGGGGCCCGGTGGCCCCGGGGATTCCGATGAGGAGGAGTACCACACCGAGCAGTTCTCCTTCGTCGAGGAGGAGGACGAGGAATCCGACGACGTCATCGACTGGCTGAAGTTCGCCGAGACCCGCTCCGAGCGCCGTGACGAGCGCCGCCGTAAGGGCCGCAACCGCGTCATCGCGCTGGTCGTGGTCCTGGTCATCGCCGCGGCTGGCGGTGTCGGCTACCTCTGGTACGCGGGCAAGCTCCCGGGGCTCTCCGACAGCGCCGGGGACCAGGCGGGCGCGGGCGGTCCGCAGAAGCGCGATGTGATCGTCGTCCATCTGCGCGAGACCAAGGGCGGCGGCACCTCCACGGCCCTGCTGGTGGACAACGAGACCACCAAGAAGGGCACCACCGTCCTGCTGCCGAACTCGCTGTCCGTCTCCACCGAGGACGGCGCCTCCACGACGCTCGGCAAGTCGGTGACCGACGAGGGCTCCGACTCCACCCGGGACTCCCTGAGCACCCTGCTGGGTTCGAAGATCCAGGGCACCTGGCGGCTGGACACTCCGTATCTGGAGAACCTCGTGGAGCTGGTCGGCGGGATCACCCTCGACACCGACGCGAGCGTCCCCAGCCCCCAGAAGGGCGAGGATCCCCTGGTCAAGCAGGGCAAGGACCAGATCCTGAGTGGCCAGGCGGCCGTGGCGTACGCCACTTACCGGGCGTCCGGCGAGGCACAGTCCAAGCAGCTCGCGCGCTTCGGGCAGGTCATGCAGGCGGCGCTGAAGAAGGTCTCCAGCGATACGAAGGGCGCCACCAGCACCGTGGAGTCGCTGGCCCAGATCCCCGACCCGTCGCTGTCCGAGCAGCAGCTCGGCGCGTCGCTTGCGAGGCTGGCCGGGCAGGCCAAGAGCGGGGCGTACGACACCGCCATGCTGCCGGTCCAGTCGGACGGGACGCTCAGCAGCCAGGCGACCGACCATGTGGTCAAGGACATCCTGGGCGGCACGGTCAAGAACTCCGACAAGAACACCGCGCCCCGGGTCAGCGTGACAAACGCCGGAGGCCCCAAGGACGGGTCGGGTGCCGCGCGGGTCGCGCTGGTCAATGGCGGCTTTACGGTCGTCACGGCCACCGAGGGCGGCGGTACGCCGCAGTCGGCCTCGCGGGTGACCTACGCGGACGCCGCACAGGCGGGCCAGGCCAAGGAGGTCGCCAAGACGCTCGGGCTGCCGGAGACGGCGGTGCGGAAGGGCAAGGGCGCGGCCAACGCGGACATCACGGTCCTCCTCGGCTCGGACTACGACGCCACAGGCTGAGCCGTGCCGCGCCCGGGCGCCCCGTTCCCCCGGGCGCCCCGGGCGTTCCCCCGGGGTACTCCCGGCGTTCTCCCCGGGCACGCCGGGCGGCCGAGGAACGGCCATCCGGCGTGACGGTGGAGCGTGAGATCCTGGGGAAGCCAGACCTTCGACGTACCGCCGACCGAAAGCTTTGCCTGTGACCGCCACGGACCGCTCCCTCGAGCTCATCAACGCCGCCGCCCAGGCGGCCGCCGACAAGCTCGCGCACGACATCATCGCGTACGACGTCAGCGACGTGCTCTCCATCACCGACGCCTTCCTGCTGGCCTCGGCCCCCAACGACCGCCAGGTCAAGTCGATCGTCGACGAGATCGAGGAGCGGCTGAACAAGGACCTGGGCGCCAAGCCGGTGCGCCGCGAGGGCGACCGTGAGGCCCGCTGGGTGCTGTTGGACTACGTGGACATCGTGGTGCACGTCCAGCACAGCGAGGAGCGGGTGTTCTACGCCCTGGAGCGGCTCTGGAAGGACTGCCCGCAGCTGGAGCTCCCGGCCGACGCCGAGGCCACCCGCGGCAAGGGGCAGGAGTGCGCGCAGGCGCAGGCCGTGGACGGCGGCGTGGGCGGTGAGCTGAGCTGAACGGCACGCACGGCGGCCGTGGCCGCCGCATCGTCCTGTGGCGCCACGGCCAGACCGCCTGGAACATAGAGCGGCGTTTCCAGGGCTCCTTGGACATCGAGCTCACCGACACCGGTGTCGCGCAGGCGCACCGGGCGGCCCGGCTGCTGGCCGCCCTGAAGCCGGACGCGATCATCGCGTCCGATCTGAAGCGGGTGGCGGCCACGGCCGCCGAGCTGTCCGCCGTCACGGGGCTGTCGGTCACGCATGACGCGGGGCTGCGGGAGACCTACGCGGGCGCGTGGCAGGGGCTGACCCACGAGGAGATCCTCGAGAGCTTCGGCGAGCAGTACGCGGCGTGGAAGCGCGGCGAGCCGGTCCGGCGCGGTGGCGGTGAGCTGGAGACCGAGGTCGCCGACCGGGCGGCGCCGGTGGTGCTGGAGGGCGCCGACAAGCTGCCGGACGGCGGCACGCTCGTGGTGGTCAGCCACGGCGGCACGATCCGCACCACCATCGGCCGGCTGCTCGGCCTGGAGCCCCGGACCTGGGAGGCGCTGGGCGGCCTGTCCAACTGCTGCTGGTCCGTTCTGGGCGAGGGGGCGCGGGGCTGGCGGCTGCTGGAGCACAACGCCGGATCGCTGCCCGAGCCGGTGCTCGGCGACGACGACTGAGCGGATTTCCTTTTCCGGCAGGTCACCGGCTATGCTCCTTCTCGTTCGAAGCGCTCCGGCGCCGAGAAGAGCGGGGCTATAGCTCAGTTGGTAGAGCGCCTGCATGGCATGCAGGAGGTCAGGAGTTCAATTCTCCTTAGCTCCACAGATCCACGATCCCGTCTCCCTCACAGGGAGGCGGGATCGCCGCTTTCTACGCCGCTTCCGGCGGCTCTCGCCGCCGCCGGGGCCGTCTCCACTTCCGGGGCTCTCGCCGCCGCCGGCAGTGTCTCCTTGGCCGCGGCTTGTTCCGCCCGCATCACGGACAGCGGCTTGGCGTGCACCGGGCAGCCGATCAGCGGGTCGTGGAGGGTGCGCACCCGCCGGACATGGTCGCGGCTCTCCTCGTCGCAGGGGGTGTAGACCACGACTCGGGTCTCCGGTGCCCCACTGACCAGCATCGAGGTCGAGGTCAGCCGGATCTCGCCGACCGAGGCATGCCGCACCACCTTGATCCGGGAGCCCGGCGGCGCGACGTCCCCGCTCCGCCACAGCCGGGCGAAGTCGTCGCTGGCTTCCAGCAGCCGGGCGATGAAGTGCTCCCACGCGGGCTCGCCCACATGGCGTCCGTAGCCGCCGCGCAGCGTGGCCACCAGGAGCGGCAGCTCCTCATCGAGGTTCACATAGGGGGCACAGCAGCGGTGGGCCACGAACAGCTGCCACAGGGCGTTCCGCTCGGAGGCGGGGGAGAGCAGCATGGCCGGGAAGAGGCCGCCGTACGCGGCGTTGGCCGTCAGGACGTCGTAGCGGGCGTTGTAGACCACCGCGGGGAGCGGGTCGAGTGCCTCGATGATGCCCCGCACCTCCGGGCCCACCGTCCGTGGCTCGCCCTCCCGGTTGGGCACATACGGCACCTCGGCCAGATGGTAAAGGTGCTCGCGCTCGGCCCGGTCCAGCCGCAGGGTGCGCGCGATCGCGTCCAGCACCTGCACGCTCGCGTTGATCGGGCGGCCCTGCTCCAGCCAGGTGTACCAGGTCACGCCGACGCCGGAGAGCTGGGCGACCTCCTCACGGCGCAGCCCCGGGGTGCGGCGCCGCAGACCGGGCGCCATGCCCACATCGGCGGGGGTGACCCGGGCGCGGCGGCTGCGCAGGAAGGCGGCCAGCTCGGGCCGTCTGCGTCGAGTGTTCGCGGTCATCGTCGCTCCCCACATCCCCCTGGCCGGCCGGCCGTACGGCCCCATGCTCCCGGGGGCGGCGGGCGGCTGCCAGGTGCTGCCACTACCAGCATCGGCGGGCTCTCGTTACCGGTATCGGCCCGGCCACAGGCTCGGTCCATGAGACACACCACCCCGACCATCCTTCCCCCGACGGGGGACCTCGGTGGATCCAGTAAAAGCGAGGCCACTGACAACCGGGCCGCGGAGAGCCGGGCCGGAGACAGCCGGGCGCCGCGCCCCGGCCGGCTGCTCGCGATCGTCCTCACCGGCCAGCTCATGGCCGTCCTCGACGTCTTCATCGTCAATATCGCGGCCCCGACCGTCCGCGCCGATCTGCACGCCTCCGGCGCCGGGCTGCAACTCGTCATCGCGGGTTACACCATCTCCTACGCCGTGCTGCTGATCACCGGCGCGCGGCTGGGCGCCCTGCTCGGCCACCGGAGGATGTTCCTGACCGGGCTCGCGGTCTTCACCGGCGCCTCGCTCGCCTGCGGGCTGGCCGTCACCACCGGGCAGCTCATCGCCTTCCGGTTCGTCCAGGGCGCGGGCGCCGCGCTGATGCTGCCGCAGGTGCTGAGCCTGATCCAGCGGACGTTCACGGGCGGTTCACGTGCGCGGGCGCTGGGTGCGTACGCCGCGGTGCTGGCCTCCGGCGCGGCCGGCGGGCAGATCGTGGGCGGGGCGCTGGTCGAGGCCGATCTCCTCGGCTCCGGCTGGCGCCCGGTCTTTCTGGTGAACGTGCCGATCGGGTTGTCGCTGCTGATCCTCGGGCCGCGGCTGCTGCACGAACCCGCCGGTCCGCCGCGCCCCGCCGGTCCGCCACGCCCTCGCGCGGAAGGCCCGGCCGCCCGACGGAGCGGCCTGGACCTGCCCGGTCTGGTGCTGCTCGCGGCGGCCGTGCTGCTGTTCACCGTGCCGCTGGTGCTGGGGCAGGAGCGGGGCCGGCCGCTGTGGGGCTGGATCGCTCTAGGCATGAGCGCGGTCCTCGTGGCGCTCTTCGCCGCGTACGAGACACGGCTGGCCCGGCGCGGCGGTGCGCCGCTGATCTCTCCGCGGGTGGTGCGGGCGCCGGGGATGCCGCTCGCGGTGATCCGTATCGCGCTGGGGATGGCGGCCAACGCGGGCTTCCTGTTCGCCATGACCCTGCATGTGCAGGGCGGACTCGGCTACGGGCCGCTGAGGGCGGGGCTGACGTTCGTCCCCACGGCGGTCGCGTTCGGCGTCGTCGGCCTCAACTGGCAGCGGCTGCCCGCGCGCTGGCAGGCCGTGGCGGTACCGGGCGGATTCCTGCTGGCCGCCGCCTCGTTCGCCGGGACCGGTCTGGTACTGCGCGGGGGAACGGACGGCGGCCCCTGGCTCCTCGTCGCCCTTACGGCCTCCGGCGCGGGGCTCTCGTTCGCCTACAGCCCCCTGCTCACGCGGACGTTGGCGTCCGTACGGCAGCAGGACGCGGCGGACGCCAGCGGGGTTCTGGTGACAGCGGCTCAACTCGGCCTGCTCACCGGCGTCGCGGTCTTCGGGGCCGTGTTCCTGGGCGCGACGGACGGTACGGTGCCCAGTGCGGGTGCCTCCGCGGACGCCCTGTGGGTGACCTGCGTCGCCTTGGCCGGGGCCGCGCTGTGCGGAGTACTGATGAGTCTGGTGAGACGAGTGGGGAATCTCCGCTGACCTGCGCGTCGTCCCGTGGCAGAATCGGACGGCCGGAGGGGGATGGGGCCGACACGTCCGATGGGGAGGGCAGGTGGGATGCGGACCAGCATCCTCGATGCGATCGAGGACCCGTCCCGCAGGGCACGAGCGGGCATCGTGTGCCCGTCCTGCGGCTCCGCGCATGTGGCCCAGGTCCTCGGTGACAACGGTGGTGTTTCCTACGTGTGTACGGCCTGTGGCCATAGCTGGAGCTGAGTGAGATGGGAGCCCACAGCCGGAAGTGCGACTGGTGCGGCACCGGCACACCGATCGTCCGCGACATGGAGCCGCTCAACTCCGACTACCAGTATTGGTGTGCGGAGTGCGCGCGGGCGCTGATCATCAGGGGCGATCCCATTGAGACCTACCGCGAGCTCGAAGGGGAGCCGATCTATGGTCGGCTCCTCGACGAGCACTGCACGCTGAAGCGTTTCTATTCGTTCGCGACGGCGTAACGGGGCTCTGCTCCGGCCCCCGGGTAATCGATTTGGCGGAAGGCCGGGGCGTCCGTGTAATGTAGGCGTCGCCGCCAGGGAAACCGGGCGGAGCGAGACCTGGGGCTATAGCTCAGTTGGTAGAGCGCCTGCATGGCATGCAGGAGGTCAGGAGTTCAATTCTCCTTAGCTCCACATCAAGGAGGCGGGTCGTCCAATACGGACGGCCCGCTTTTCGTCGTGCGTGACGGGGGTCACCTCCGTGCGGGCCGTCAGTGCCCTGCGGTAACCTGACTCCATGCGTGCCGTACGCCTTCTGCTTAGCGGGCCGCGCTGACCAGTACCGACCGAGAACAGCCCCGGTCGGCATCAGCGCGGCGTCCCCTCCTGTGTGAGGGGTCTTTTTGTTTCGGAAGCGTGAGGGATCCGCTGCGTTGCCGCAGGCAGAGACGACCGATGGAGCTTTGAGGACCATGAGCGAGACCAATGCCGCGGCCGAGGTGGCCGCGCCGCACCGCTACACGGCCGCCTTGGCCGCCGACATCGAAGCCCGCTGGCAGGACTTCTGGGACGCGCACGGCACGTATGAGGCGCCCAACCCGGGCGGGGATCTGGCCGGCGACGCCGAGGCCGTCGCCCGGCCCAAGAAGTTCGTCATGGACATGTTCCCCTACCCCTCGGGCGCTGGGCTGCACGTGGGCCATCCGCTGGGCTACATCGCCACCGATGTCTTCGCCCGCTACCACCGCATGACGGGTCACAACGTCCTGCACACCCTGGGCTTCGACGCCTTCGGCCTGCCCGCCGAGCAGTACGCGGTGCAGACCGGCACCCACCCGCGGGTCAGCACCGAGGCCAACATCGAGAACATGCGGCGGCAGCTGCGCCGCCTGGGCCTGGGCCACGACCAGCGCCGCTCCTTCGCGACGATCGACCCGGACTACTACCGCTGGACCCAGTGGATCTTCCTGCAGATCTTCAACTCCTGGTACGACCCGGAGGCGAAGACCGCGCGCCCCATCGACACCCTGGTCCAGCAGTTCGCCTCGGCTGAGCGCCCGACCCCCGACGGCCGCCCCTGGGCCGAGCTGACCGAATCCGAGCGCGCCGACATCCTGGGCGAATACCGCCTGGCCTACGCCTCGGACGCGCCCGTCAACTGGTGCCCCGGCCTGGGCACCGTGCTGGCCAACGAGGAGGTCACCGCGGACGGCCGCTCCGAGCGCGGCAACTTCCCGGTCTTCAAGGCCAAGCTGCGCCAGTGGAACATGCGCATCACCGCCTACGCCGACCGGCTGCTGGACGACCTGGACGAGCTGGACTGGCCCGAGGCCATCAAGCTGCAGCAGCGCAACTGGATCGGCCGCAGCGAGGGCGCCCGGGTCGACTTCCCGGTGACCGACCACGCCGACGCCAAGATCACGATCTTCACCACCCGCCAGGACACCCTGTTCGGCGCCACCTATATGGTCCTGGCGCCCGAGCACGGCCTGGTGGACGAGATCGTCCCGGACGCCTGGCCCGAGGGCACCCGCGACGCCTGGACCGGCGGCCACGCCACCCCGGCCCAGGCCATCGACGCCTACCGCAAGCAGGCCGCGGCCAAATCCGACGTCGAGCGGCAGGCCGAGGTCAAGGAGAAGACCGGCGTCTTCACCGGTGCGTACGCCATCAACCCGGTCAGCGGCGAGCAGGTGCCGGTCTTCATCGCCGACTACGTCCTGATGGGCTACGGCACCGGCGCGATCATGGCCGTTCCGGCGCACGACAGCCGTGACTTCGCCTTCGCCCGGGCCTTCGAGCTGCCCATGCGCTGCGTCGTCGAGCCGTCCGACGACCGCGGCACGGACCCGTCCACCTGGGACGACGCCTTCGCCTCGTACGACGCGAAGATCGTCAACTCGACGGGGGAGTCCGTATCGCTGGACGGGCTGGGCGTCGTCGAGGCCAAGGCGCGCATCACCGAATGGCTGGAGTCCCGCGCCATCGGCGAGGGCACCGTCAACTTCCGGCTGCGCGACTGGCTGTTCAGCCGGCAGCGCTACTGGGGCGAGCCGTTCCCGATCGTCTACGACGAGGAGGGTGTGGCCCACGCCCTGCCCGAGTCGATGCTGCCCCTGAAGCTGCCCGAGGTCGAGGACTACTCGCCGCGCACCTTCGACCCGGACGACTCCGACACCTCCCCGGAGACCCCGCTGTCCCGGAACGAGGACTGGGTCAACGTGGTGCTGGACCTGGGCGACGGGCGCGGGCCGCGGCCCTTCCGCCGCGAGACCAACACCATGCCCAACTGGGCCGGATCCTGCTGGTACGAGCTGCGCTACCTGGACCCGCACAACAGCGAGCGGCTGGTCGACCCCGAGACCGAGCGCTACTGGATGGGGCCGCGCGAGGGTCAGCCGCACGGCGGTGTCGACCTGTACGTCGGCGGCGCCGAGCATGCGGTGCTGCATCTGCTGTACGCCCGGTTCTGGTCCAAGGTGCTGTTCGACCTGGGGCATGTCTCCTCGGTCGAGCCGTTCCACAAGCTGTACAACCAGGGCATGATCCAGGCGTATGTCTACCGGGACAGCCGCGGTATCGCCGTCCCGGCCGCCGAGGTCGAGGAGCGGGACGGGGCCTACTGGTACCAGGGCGAGCAGGTCAGCCGGCTGCTGGGCAAGATGGGCAAGTCCCTGAAGAACGCCGTCACGCCGGACGAGATCTGCGCCGAGTACGGGGCCGACACCCTGCGGCTGTACGAGATGGCCATGGGGCCGCTGGATGTCTCGCGGCCCTGGGACACCCGCGCCGTGGTCGGTCAGTACCGGCTGCTGCAGCGGCTGTGGCGCAATGTCGTCGACGAGGGCACCGGTGAGGTCACCGTCGTCGACACCGAGCCCGACGAGGCCACCCTGCGCGCCCTGCACAAGGCGATCGACGGCGTCCGGCAGGACATGGAGGGCCTGCGCTTCAACACCGCCATCGCCAAGATCACCGAGCTGAACAACCACGTCACCAAGGTGCGCGAGGTGCCCAGGTCGGTGGCCGAGGGGCTGGTGCTGCTGATCTCGCCGCTGGCCCCACATGTCGCCGAGGAGCTGTGGCGCAGGCTGGGCCACTCCGCCTCCGTCGTCCACGAGCCCTTCCCGGTCGCCGACCCGGCGTATGTCGTGGACGAGACCGTCACCTGTGTGGTCCAGGTCAAGGGCAAGGTCAAGGCCCGGCTGGAGGTCGCGCCCTCGGTCTCGGACGAGGAGCTGGAGGCGCTGGCGCTGGGTGACCCGGCGGTCGTGGCTGCGCTGAACGGCGCGGGCATCCGTAAGGTCATCGTGCGGGCGCCGAAGCTGGTCAACATCGTTCCGGCGTGATGCGGGGCGGGGACGGGTCCGCACTGTAAGGGCCGTCCCAGCCGCGGAGTGTCACCTGTGGGCGGGTTGGGGGTTCGTCAGGAACCTCTGGCCCGCCCGGCGCGTTTACGCTGAGAGGACGACCGCCACCGTGCCGTGACCGCCGCCCCAAGGAGCACACATGGAAGCCATCTGGATCCTGTTGCTGCTTTTCGTCCTGATCATGCTGGCGGGGGTCTATGCGGCCGTTCGCGCGGTCAGGGCGGCCAAGCGCGGTATCGACCGCACGGTGCACCAGGCCCGCCGCACGGTGGAGGAGACCAGACTCCGGGCCCGGCAGCTCGCGCAGCCGGGCGCGGCCGGTGAGCTCGCCCAGCTCCGGCTCTCCCTGCGCGGCTCGATGCGCGCCACCAGCCAGGCGCTGCAGGCGGCCGCTCCGCAAGACCAGTCGCTGTCGGAGTCGTTGGTCCTGTTCCAGCGGCTGAGCGCCCATGCGCAGGATCTGGAAGCGGATCTGAAGCGGCTGGAGCAGGAGCCCGACAAGTCCCGCCTCGCCGCCCTGCTGCCCGATCTGCGGCAGCGCACGGAGCGGATCACCCACTCCGCCGACTCGCTGCGCTGGGCGGTGCAGGAGCGGACGCAGCGGTTTGCGCACGACGACCTGGACTCGCTGAACCGCGAGATCGAGATGGAGGCCGGGGCGCTGCGGCACTGGACGGCGGTGGAGCCGGAGGAGCCGCGGACGGATGTGGGGGCGTGGCCGCCGCCCGAGGCGGGGGCGCGGCCTGAGACAGGGGCTCGGCCTCGGCCTGAGGCGGGGTCTCGGCCTGGGACAGGGGCGCGATCGGGGCCCGAGGCGGAGAGGGAGCCGGAGCCGCCGCGGCCGTCGCTCGGGGCGAGGCCCCAGACGGAGCCCCAGGCCTGGCAGAAGCCCTGGCAGCAGCAGTCCCGCCGTCCCGAGAACACAGCCTGATTCCCCTCATCCGGCCTGGGATCCCACGCCCCGGCCGGAGGCCCCGGAACCCGGCCCGAGAACAGGAACTGAGCCACGTCTGAACAGGGCATGATGGGTAAGGCAATTGATCATCCGCTGGGGTCGCGCTGTCGGCGGGCTCCATCCCCCGATAACCTCCCAGTCATGTCCCGCCATGTCGCGATCGTGACCGATTCAACGGCTTACTTGCCGCAGGATGCGATGGAGCGGCATCGCATCACCGCGGTGCCGCTGACGGTCGTGCTCGGAGACCGGGCCCTGGAAGAAGGCACCGAGATCTCGGCCCGGTCCCTCGCGCAGGCGTTGCAGAAGCGGAAGCCGGTGACGACGTCCCGGCCCAGTCCGGAGATGTTCGCGGCCGCCTACCGGGCCGCCGCCGAGGAGGGCGCGACGGGCATCGTCTCCCTGCATCTGTCGGCCGAGTTCTCCGGCACCTACGACGCGGCGGCGCTCGCGGCACAGGACGCGCCCGTTCCGGTACGGGTGGTGGACAGCGGAATGGTCGCGATGGCGCTGGGCTTCTGCGCGCTGGCGGCGGCCGAGACGGCGGAGGGCGGCGGCACGCTGGACGAGGCCGTGGCGGCGGCGGAAAAACGGGCCGACGGCACCGCCGCCTACTTCTACGTCGACACCCTCGACTATCTGCGGCGCGGCGGCCGCATCGGCGCGGCTCAGGCCCTGCTCGGCTCGGCGCTCGCGGTCAAACCGCTGCTCCAGCTCGACGAGGGGCGGATCGAGCTGCGGGAGAAGGTCCGCACGGCTTCGAAGGCCATCGCCCGGCTCGAGGAGATCGTGGTGGAGCGGGCGGGCCGGAGTCCGGTGGACATCGCGGTGCAGCACCTGGCGGCGGGCGAACGGGCGGCGGCGCTCGCGGAGCGGCTGCGGGACCGGGTGCCGGGGCTGGCGGAGCTTTATGTGAGCGAGGTGGGTGCGGTGATCGGGGCCCACACCGGGCCGGGGCTGCTGGGAGCGGTGGTCTCTCCGCGGTAGCGGAGGGTGGGCGGTACTTCGGCCACGCTCCTCACTCGGTGGGGTGGCGGAGTTATCCACAACCTGGGGGTTATCCCCGGGAATTGAGGCGGATCGGCGCGATCGGCCGCTTGTGCCTACCGTCGGGTGCATGAAAATGCGATCACGTACAGTAACCACGGGTCCGGGGCGGGGCCGTCATCGCGACGGCGGGGCCGGCCGCCGGCCCCGCCTGCCGTCCGGCGCCGGGTCGTCCCGGGCCGGGGGCCACCACCGCAGCACCCACCGCCAGACCCAGCCCATCACCCCCTCACGCGCCGGCCGAGTGGCGGCGCTCTTCTCCACACCGTCGGCGCCCCCGATCGTGGTCGGGCCGATCGCCTTGGGCAGCAGGGATGGGCCGAGAGGCGTGGCGAAGCCCCGGCACAAGGAGCTCCCGGCCAGGGAAGCGGCGGCTGCGGAGGCGGAGGAGGCGCGGACCAGGGAGGTAAGGAACGAGGGGCCCCTCGGGGACGAGCCCGAGGAGCCGCCTCGGGACGTGCACAAGGGGCCGTTCGAGGAGGCATCTGAGGACGAGGCCGGGGACGGTCCACTGCGTCGCCGCGACCGGGTAAGGCTCGCCCTGCGCGAGCGGCTGCCGGTGTGGCTTCAGCTGCGCTGCGGTATGGAGCTGAGAACGGTCGCCGCCCTGGTGGTCGCCCTGCTCGCCGCGGTGGCCTTCGCGGCGTATCACTTTTGGACCGGCCGTCCTCAGACCGTGCGGGCGCCGGATCCGGAGCCCCCGCGCGCGGCGCCCTCGGAACCCGGTCCGGTGCCCAGGGGACGGCTCACCCCATCCGGCGGCGGTCGCACGGTCGTGGTGGATGTGACCGGCAAGGTCCGCCGTCCGGGGCTGCGAAAGCTGCCGCCCGGGGCGCGGGTCGCCGACGCCCTCGAAGCGGCGGGTGGAGTACGGCCGGGCGCCGACCTGAGCGGGCTGAACCGGGCCCGGCCCCTGGTGGACGGGGAACAGATCGTCGTCGGCGCCCCCGCGGGCGGACCACCGGCACCGGGTGCGGCCGCAGGTCCGGCCGCTGGCGCACCGAACGCACCCAACGGCCCGAACGCGCCCGGTGATCCGAACGTGACCAACGGCGCGAACGCACCGGCCGGCCCCGGAGTGCCCGGTGGCTCGGTCAGCCTCAACTCCGCGACCGCCGAACAGCTCGACACCCTCCCGGGAGTCGGCCCCGTCCTGGCCCGGCACATCCTCGACTACCGCACCCAGCACGGAGGTTTCCGCTCCATCGATGAACTCCGCGAGGTGAACGGCATCGGTGAGCGCCGGTTCGCCGATCTGCGTCCACTGGTCCGGCCATGACGGTCGCGAGGCCCCCGAGGACCCGCGCCCCGGTCCATGAGGCGGCCGCGTCCCCGCGCGGTGCGTCACAGCCACACCAGGAGGGCCCACCCGACCTCCGCCTCGTGGCCCCGGCCCTGGCCGCCTGGGCGGCCGCGGCGCTCGCCCTGGACGCACCGGCCCATCTGGTGGCTCTCGTCTGCACGGTTGCCTCCCTTGTGGCGGCAGCGCTGCTCATCGGGGCTCGCCGACGAGACCCGGCAACGGGTGGACGACGGCGTGGCCCACCCCATCCCAGGCCCGGCCCGGACGTGCCCTCGCCGGTGCCGCTCCCGGACGACCGACAGCCGCTCGAACCCACCACATCGCGGCCACGCAGCGCCCAGCCTCGGCAGCGGGAGCGGGCGCGGAAGGCGCCGCCGCCGACGGCCGGCCGGTCGCCCGGTGCCGCGCCCAATGCCGCACCCGGGACTCCCGGCCGTCCGGGCACCGGCGAAGGCCAGACCGTGCCGCGGCGGCAAGCCACTTCGCCGCCCCGCACCGGCGCGTGGCGTGGGCGCCGTACGGCGGGGGCGTTGGCGGCCGTGCTGTTGTGCGGGGCCGCCGCGGGGGCGGTCGCCGGACTGTATGGGGCGGACGTACGGCGTGGCCCGGTGCCCGCGCTGGCCCGGGAGTACGCCGAGGCCACCGCCGAGGTGACGGTCACGGGGGACCCACGGCTCACCCGGCCACGTGTGCGGGGCGCGGCGCTCGCGCCCGCGTCCGTGGTCCTGGAGGCCGAGGCCGACCGGGTGACCGGCCCCGACGGCACCACGACCACCACCCGCGCGCCGGTCCTGGTGACGGTCCACCCGGGGGCCGGTAAGGAGCGGGCGGCCTGGCTCGGGCTGTTGCCGTCCACCCGTCTGCGTGTCCACGGCCGCCTGGTGCCGCCGCTGCGTGACGGGGACCGTATAGCGGCCGTGGTGCGTGTGAACGGCGGTGGGCCCCCGCGGATCACGGGCCGGCCCAGCGCGGTCCAGCGGGTGGCCGGGCGGCTGCGTGCCGGGCTGCGCACCGCGAGCGACGGACTCTCCCCGGACGCGCGGGCGTTGCTTCCGGCACTGGTCGTGGGGGACACCTCACGGGTGCCGCCCGAGCTGGACGAGGCGTTCCGGGCCACGGACATGCTCCATCTCATGGCCGTGTCCGGAAGCAATCTGACGCTGGTGCTCGCCCTGCTCACGGGTCCGCCGCAGCTGGCCGGGCGGGCCGAGCGGCGCGGTCTCGCGGGCGCGCTCGGCATCCGGCTGCGGACCACCGCCCTCCTCGGCGGCGGGCTCACGCTCGCCTTCGTCATCGTCTGCAGACCCGACCCCAGTGTGCTGCGGGCCGCCGCCTGCGGGCTGATCACGCTGCTCGCCCTCGGCACCGGCCGCCGCCGCTCCCTGCTCCCGGCCCTGGCCGCCGCCGTCCTCGCGCTGGTGCTCTACGACCCCTGGCTGGCCCGGAGCTACGGCTTTCTGCTCTCCGCGCTGGCCACCGGTGCACTGCTCACCATCGCGCCGGGATGGAGCGCGGCCCTGCGGCGCCGTGGCGTACCGCCCCGGCTCGCCGAGGCGCTGGCGGCGGCCGCCGCGGCCCAGGCGGTCTGCGCACCGGTCGTGGTGGTCATGGCCGCGCGGGTGAGCCTGGTGGCGATTCCCTGCAATCTCATCGCGGAGGTCGCGGTCGCCCCCGCCACTGTCCTCGGGTTCGCCGCACTCGCGGTGGCCGCCGTCGCGCCGCCGGTCGCCGGGTGGATCGCCTGGCCGGCGGGCTGGCCCGCCGGGTGGATCGCCCAGGTGGCCCGCACCGGTGCGGCACTGCCCGGGGCCGAGGCGGACTGGCCGGACGGCTGGACCGGCGCGCTGCTGCTGGCCCTCGTCACCCTGGCCGTGGTCCTCGTCGGCCGCCGACTGCTGCAGCACCGCCTGCTGTGCGCCGTGTGCGCCCTGCTGGTGCTGCTGGCCGTCGTACGCCCGGCGCCCCTGGCCCGGATCGTCACCGGCTGGCCACCGCCCGGTTGGCGAATGGTGGCATGCGATGTCGGCCAGGGCGACGCCCTCGTCCTGGCCGCGGGGCCCGGTACGGCCGTCGTCGTGGACACCGGGCCCGAGTCGCGGGCGGTCGACCGCTGTCTGCGTTCGCTGGGCGTCGTCCGGATTCCGCTGCTGGTCCTGACCCACTTCCACGCCGACCATGTGGCCGGGCTGACCGGTGCGTTACGCGGGCGCGCGGTCGGCGCCATCGAGACGACCGGTCTGGAAGAGCCGCCCGGCCAGGCCGAGTTCGTACGGCGCAGGGCCCGGTCGGCGCATGTCCCGGTCGTCGCGGCGGTGCCGGGGGAGCGGCGGCGCTTCGGTCCGCTGTCCTGGGAGGTCCTGTGGCCCGCGCCGCCGCCCGCCCCGGCCGGGGCCGAGGGGCCGAACGACGCGAGCGTCACGCTCCTCGTCCGCACGGCGGGCCTGACCCTGCTCCTCCTCGGCGACCTTGAGCCCCCGGCCCAGCAGGCCCTGCGGACAGCGCACCCCGCCCTCCCCGAGGTCGATGTCCTCAAGGTGGCCCACCACGGCTCCGCCTACCAGGACCCGCAGCTGCTCCGGCGTCTCAGACCCCGCCTCGCCCTGATCTCCTGCGGCGCCGACAACCCCTACGGCCATCCGTCGCCCCGCACCATCGCCTCCCTGCGCGCCCAGGGAGCCGCCGTGTTGCGGACCGACACCGACGGGCCGATCGCGGTGATACGAGACCCGGGGCTGCGCGCGGTGCTCGGAGGCCACGGTGGGCCCTGAGCGCGGACACACCCGGGCGGGGTGGCCACTCCCCGTCGATGAGTGGCCACCCCGCCCGGGTGTGTTCCGGTGCTCAGCGCTTGGTGTTGCTGTTGAAGAGCGAGCGCGACCAGACGTAGCCGACCAGGGCGATCCCGGCGCACCAGGCGAGCGAGACCCAGCCGTCGTTGCCGATCTCCGAGCCGGAGAGCAGACCGCGCAGTGTCTCGGTCATCGGTGTGAACGGCTGGTACTCGGCGAACCAGCGCAGGCCCGGGGACATCGACTCGGCCGGTACGAACGCGGAGCCCAGGAACGGCAGGAACTGGACCAGCAGCGGTTTGTTGCTCGCGGACTCCACCGTCTTGGAGATCAGGCCGAGCGCGCACGACAGCCATGTCACGGCGAACGCGATGGCCGTGAGGAGGCCGGCGGCGGCCAGCCACTCCAGCGGATTGGCGTCCGGCCGGAAGCCGATGGCGAGGGCGACGCCCACCACCAGGACGAGGCTCACCATCGTCGTGAGGACGCTGCCGACGACATGGCCCGTCATGAACGACGAGCGCGTGATGTTCATGGTGCGGAAGCGGTTGATGATGCCCTCGGTCATATCGGTGCAGACCGCGATCGAGGTCGACATCGACCCGGCGGCCACCCCCATGATGATGATGCCGGGCGTCAGATAGTTCAGATACGCGTCCCGGCCGCCGCCCATACCGGAGCCGATCGAGTCGCCGAAGGCGTACACGAACAGCAGCAGCATCATGATGGGCATCATGGAGGCGCCCAGCGAGACGCCCGGATAGCGCAGCGCGTGCTTGATATTGCGCCGCAGCATCGTCATCGAGTCGTGCACGGCGTAGCTGAGCGTGCTCATCGCAGGGTCTCCTTCGCGTGGAGCGCGGTGTTGGTGCTGCCGTCGCCGGTCAGGGCGAGGAACACGTCGTCGAGGTCGGGGGTGTGCACGGAGAAGTCGGCGGCGCGGATACCCGCGGCGTCGAGCCGGTCGAACAAGGCGCGCAGCGCGTCGAGATCGCCGTCGCCCGCGACACGCAGGGCGAGCTGCTCATCGTCCCGGGCCGCCTCGGGGAAGGCGGCGGCCGCGCGCTCGTACTCGTCGGGGTCGGTGAACCGCAGGCGTACATGGCTGCCGGGGATCTGCGCCTTGAGCTCGTCCGCGGTGCCCTCGGCGACGATCCGGCCGCCGTCGAGCACGGCGATCCGGTCCGCCAGTTGGTCGGCCTCTTCCAGGTATTGGGTGGTGAGGAAGACGGTGACGCCGTCGGCGACCAGCGAGCGCACGGTCTCCCACATGGTGCGGCGGCTGCGCGGGTCGAGCCCGGTCGTCGGCTCGTCGAGGAAGATCACCTGCGGGTCGCCGACCAGCGTCATGGCGAGGTCGAGGCGGCGCCGCATACCGCCGGAGAAGAAGGCGGCGCGCTTGTGCGCGACGTCCGCGATGTCGAACCGCTCCAGCAGCTCCTTGGCCCGCCTGCGTCCTTCGCGCTTGCCCAGGCGCAGCAGGTCGGCCATGAGGAGCACGTTCTCCTCGGCGGTGAGCAGGTCGTCGAGTGCGGCGAACTGCCCGGTGACACCGATCGCGGCACGCACTCCCTCCGGTGAGGTGGCGACGTCGTGGCCCGCGACCTGGGCCTGGCCGCCGTCGGCCGCGATCAGCGTGGACAGGATCTGCACGGTGGTGGTCTTTCCGGCGCCGTTCGGCCCGAGCAGCGCGAACACGGAGCCGGACGGGATGCGCAGATCGATGCCGTCCAGGACGGTCTTGTCGCCGTACGACTTGCGCAGATCGGCGGTGGAGACGGCGGCGGGCGGCTGCTGGCCGCCGCCCTGCCTGGACGTGGGCATGACAGATGAATGCATGGGGCCCTCCCCTTCGAAGGCGTGGTGAGCGGTGAAGTGATCTTGGTTGTCGGGAGAGGGGGCGGGTCAGGCCCGGGCACGGCGGATGTTGATGTTGCCGAAGCGGGTACGGGCCCTGACCTCGGCGGTGTCCTCGGACGTGTCCGGGCTCTCGGACGCGGTGAGCGCGTTGACCACCTGGCCGGCGCTCGAGCTGACGTCGAGCCAGGCGGCGGTGCCCTCGCGGATGCCGACATCGATGGCGCCGTAGGAGGTCTCCAACTGGACGGTGCCGCGCGCGACCTCATCGAGGCGCACGGCGCCGTGGGCGGTGGTGGCGGTGACCGAGCCCTCGGCGTGCCCGATGAAGATGTCGCCGTTGGCGCCGCTCACCCGCAGTTCGCCCAGGGCGTCGCCGACGGTCGTGGTGCCGTGGGAGTTCTTCAGGACGCCCGCGCCGTTGATGGCACCGACGCGCAGGCTGCCGGAGCTGGTGGTGATCTCGGCGGGCCCCTCGACGCGGTCCACGGTGATGGTGCCGTGGGACGCGATCAGGTGCAGCGGCCCGGTGGTGTCGAGGCGGACATCGCCCGACGAGGTCTTCACCCGGACCTCGCCGAGCCGCCCCTCGCCGTGCACCTGGGCCCAGGCGCCCGTCATCTCCACCTGCGAGCCGGTGGGCAGTTCGACCGTCACATCGACGGTGCCGGTGCGCCCGATGAGATAGCGCTGCTTCGGTGTCCGGATGGTCAACAGACCACTCGCGTACCGCACTTCGGACTGTTCGGCCGCCCGTACGTCCTGGTCCTTCTTCGGGTCGCGGGGCCGCACGTCGACAAGGGTGTCGAGCCGGTCGGCGGCGATGAACCGGATGGATCCGGCTTCCACATGGGCGGTGACCGAGATCGGCTCGGGAGTGTCGAAGGGAGCGTCGAAAGAAGGCATGGCTGTCCCGTCCTCTTGGGTCTTCGTGGCGTCCCTGCTGGTGGGACGTGGTGTGGGAGAAGTGGGGTGGGCGAAGTGGGGTAGGCGGGCCGCGGTTAGCGCACCCAGCCCGTGAAGCTCTGCCCGACGGTGCGGGTGGTGCGGGGCTGCTCGGTCGTACGTGACGGGGTGCCGCCGTCGACCGCGGCCGACACGGCTCGTACCAGCCAGGCGTTGACCGACAGGCCCTCGCGGTTCGCGGCCTCCTCGGCGCGCGCCTTGAGGTGGGCGGGCAGCCGCAGATTGACGCGGGCGGTGCCGCCGTCGTCGCCGTCGGCGGGTGCCGGGGCCGGTGCCTTGAGCGGCTCGGCGGGTCCGCTCTTGCCCTCGTGCGCCTCGTCGCCCTCCGGCCGCGTCACCACGAAGTCGGGGTCGAGCCCGCGCAGCCGTACGTCGACCGAGCCGGGGGCGAGTTCACGGGTGATCTCGTCCATCGCGGCGGAGAGCACATTGAGCATCGTCAGCCGGGTCGCCGACTCCAGAGGAGCGGTGAGCCGCTCGGCCAGCTCGCGAGCTTCTTCGCCGCCGGCTTCGGCGGCCACCGCGAGTTCGCGGCGGAGGTTGTCGACATACGGCGTGAGGTCCATGACGCCATAGTGGCACCACGGTGGTGCCATGCGCAAGGCCGAGAGGGGGGTGGTCGTGGGGCGGGGTTCATTGAACGGCTCTGGCCTGGAGAAACGCGTTGGCGCCGGATTGCGTCAATGCGGTGCCATGTGGAGTCGAGGCCGCCCTGGCGCCTCCAGTGGCACCGGGTGATGCCACTGTGGCACCCTGCCCCGCTCTGCCCTGCCCGTGCCGTCAGTCGACCCGCCGGGCCAGCACCTGTCCGGGCCAGGACCCGGACAGGAACCGGTCGGTGGCGGTGAAACCGTTGCGCTCGTAGAACGCGACCAGTCCGCCCCCGCCGCCCGCCCAGCAGTCGACCCGCAGCAGCCCCACCCCGGCCCGCCGGGTCTCCTCGACGGCATGGGCCAGCAGCGCCGCCCCGATGCCCAGGCCGGCGCGCTGTCGGTCGGAGACCAGCAGTCGGACGTACCGCTCGGGTTCGCCGGCCGGTGCGATCGGCACCTGTGGGCTGGGCCCGGAGTCCAGCACCATGGCCCCGACAGGCGTTCCGTCCAACTCCGCGATATACGGGGCATTCTCGGTCGTGTACCGCTGGACTCGCGCCACCCCGCCCGTCTTCTGCGAATACGGCGTCGTGCCCCACTGCTCGGTGTTGCCCCGAGCGTTCATCCAGGCCACCGCGGAATCGAGCATGTCCAAGATGGCCGGTGCGTCGGCGAGGCTGCCCGGTCTGACGTATATGCGAGGTGTCGTGTCGGTCACGGCGAAAGCTTAGGCACTGTCGGGCCGGTCACGGCCGCTTGGCGTCCGTGTCGGTGAGCCGCGACCCCTCTGCGCCAACTACCGATCACCTGGTTCCAGTTGTACCTTGGAGTCTGTCACCACGGACGAGGTGTGGTTCCTCACCGCTGTCAGGTTGGCCTGCCCCGAAGGGGGAGGGACGGGCCTGTCGCAGAGGGCGGTGGGTGGAACCCCTGGGAGGTGGTGGTGATGGTGGTCGGCTTTTTCAGGTCGTCCGTCAAAAAGGGAAAAAGGTGGCGCGGCAGTCTCGTGGAGCGCTTCGCGGTATCCCTAGCGGCGCGAGCCGTCTGGGCAGCGATCGTTGAGGCTCTACGTCACGACTGAGCGGCTCGGCCGCGGGTGGGGCGCCAGAGGTCTTTCCTTGACCCTGGCGCCTCACTCATGTCCAACTCGCCTTCGTGGCGGCAGGTGGCCGCACGGGAACTGATCGACCGGCGCACCCGACTAGTAGGGCAGGCCGGCGCTCCCGAAGAGCGATATGGGCCCACGCTCCACCGACCAAGGAGACCAAGCCGATGCCTCTGCGCGTTCAGATCCTCCTGTACGACGGGGTGGAGGAGCAGGACTTCATAGGGCCGCGTGACGTGCTCGGGCACGCCGAGTCGGCGGGCGGCCCGATACGAACGACCCTGGTGCGGCCATCGGCTCCTGGCGAGGTGACAGGCTTCTTCGGCACCAGGGTCACGGTGCCGGCCGCCTGGGAGCCCACCGACACCGATCTTCTGATCGTGCCGGGCGGCGGCGATCAGCTGATCAACGATCCGGATGTGCTACGGGACCTCGTACGGGCACAGCAGGCCGGAGTCATCGTCGCCGGTGTCTGCACAGGAGTCATGGTGCTGTCCGCGGCAGGCTTGACCAAAGGCCGCCCGTGCACGACACACCACCTCGCCAAGGCCGATCTGGCCGCCCAGGGAGGCAAGGTGATCGACGCGCGAGTCGTCGACGATGGGGACCTGGTGACCGCGGGCGGTGTCACCAGCGGAATCGATCTGGCGCTATGGATGATCACCCGGGAGTGCGGGGCATCCATCGCCATGAGCGTCGAGTCCATCATGGAGTACGAGCAGCGCGGTGTGGTCTGGCGAAGCTCCTGATCGCCATCGCATGGGGCCTTTCGGCCCCGAGTTGCGGCCCCCGGCATGCCTGCTCAGACTTGCACCATATGTGCAATCCCGGACGCGGGCCCTTTCCGGGGCAACGGCTTCAGAGGAGCGTCCCATGGCCAAGATCCTGTGCGTGCTGACCGGGGCGAGCTATTGGACCCTGAAAGACGGACACCGACACCCCACCGGGTACTGGGCCGAGGAGTTCGTGGCGCCCTACCGCGTATTCACCGGCGCCGGACACGAAGTCACCGTGGCAACTCCGAATGGGGTCGTTCCGGTTGTCGACACGATGAGTCTGGAAGCCCGCATGGCGGGCGGCGAGGAGAACTCCCTCAAAGAGGAGGCCGTCATCGAGTCGGCGGATGAGTTGCGGCATCCCATCGCGCTCACGGAAGTACGCCTCGAGGACTATGACGCGGTCTATTACCCCGGCGGCCACGGTCCGATGCAAGACCTCTCGGCCGACCCCGACTCCGGGGCACTGCTGCGGAAGGCACTCGCTTCGGGCAATCCGCTCGGCATTGTCTGCCACGCCCCCGCCGCTATCCTCGCCACCCGTGACGCGAACGGCGACACCCCCTTCGCCGACTACCGTCTGACGGGCTTCTGCAACGAGGAGGAGGCCGGCGTCGGTCTCGCCGACAAAGCCAAGTGGCTGCTGGAGGACGAGCTGAAGACGCTGCCCACCCAGTACTCACGAGGGCCCGCCTGGGAGCCCTATACGGTCGTGGACCACAATCTCTTCACCGGGCAGAATCCCGCTTCCTCGGGCCCTCTCGCACAAGAGCTCGTCAAGGCCCTGGCACACGCCGAGTGAGGGCCTCGGCGGTCCTCTCCGGCGCCACCGTCATGCCCCAGACGTGCTGGATCGTCCGGTAGTCGATCACGGTGATGTCCTCCTGCTGGAGGATTTCACGGGCCTGCGGCGATATCAGGAACTCGTAGTCCGTCCGGCGCACGCGCCAGCCATCGTCGACGGCCTGTGACTCCTTGTCTCCCACGCTCGGGTGCACCGCCCATTCATTGAGCCCGGCGGGCAGGTCGCGCAGCATCCGAACGTATCGGGCCGCCTTTCCTTCAATGGCGAGCGAGAAGCTATCCAGGAAGTCGTTGTCGATGACCGGCAGCCCGCGGTGCCGCATTCTCCGGCGCGCGGGTTCGAGCCAGACCCGGACCGCGAGGCCGTACTCCGCGGCCAGCCCTACCGTCAGATCGAGGATGTCGTCGCGGCCGCCATCGGCCAGGCAGTGGAAGTCCAGATGGGTCGGCGCGAGCCCGGCGTCGGCGACGGCATTGATCTGGGCGCGGAATTCGAGCTCGATCTCCTCGAGCCGGGCCCGGCCCAGCAGAGCCGCGCGTCCGGCGGGCGTCGGCGGGAACAGTTCACCCGCGGGGTCCAGCAACGAGGGAACGCGTTCCCTCGCGGCGATCGGCCCCCACCGGTGGTCGGGCATCTCGCACACCAGGGTGAGATGGATGCCGAACGGGATCCGGGGCCGTCGGCTGAGCAGTTCCATGGCCTGCGCCGCCGCGGGGCACGGGACCATCAGACTGCATGAACTGGCGATGCCCTCTTCGATCGACTCGATCACCGCGGCGTTGATCGCTGGATACATGCCGAAGTCATCGCAGTTGACGATCAGCAGCCGCGCATCGGGCGGATACCGCAGCAACTCACTCGACCGCTGTGCGGGCGGGACGGCCGCGGGGTCGGCGTTTTGATCCATGCCCGCAGTGTGGGACCCGGCCCGATGTCGCGCACGGGAATTTGAGCGCCTCCGGAAGAGAGCCCAGGACGATCCCGCCCCGCCGGGAAGCCGTCAGACCCGGTCCAGGGGGCGGTGGGGGCCGGTGGGGAGTTCTGCCGTGATCGTGTCGCCCGGGCGTACCGTGCCGCCCTCCTTCACGATGCTCATGATTCCGGCCTTGCGCACGATGTTCCCGGCCTCATCGCGGCCGACGACCTGCTTCAGGAGCCCGTTGTGGAAGTTGTCGATCTGCAGACAGGGATTGCGGAGGCCGGTCACCTCCAGCACCGCGTCATCGCCGATGCGCAAGAGCGTGCCGACCGGCAGGCCGAGCAGATCGATGCCGCTGGTGGTGATGTTCTCGCCGAGGTCGCCGGGCACCACCGTGAATCCCTCCGCACCGACCTCGGCGAAGAGCTCTTCATGGATGAGGTGGACTTGGCGCAGATTCGGCTGGGTGGGGTCCTGGGCGACGCGTGAGCGGTGCTTGACCGTCACACCGGCGTGTACGTCGCCCTCGACACCGAGGCCGGCGAGCAGCGTGATGCCGTCCCGGTTCGGCTTGGTGAACGAGTACTCGCCGTTGCTGCTCACTGCCGTCACTGTCCCATTCATCCTTGGAACCCCCTCTTCAGCGACCGCCCTCAGTGGCCATCTTCCCTGACCACGATGAGCCATGACCCTGGCCGGGCGCGAGGCTATTCGGCCTCCAGCCAGCCCTCGTACTCGTCCGCGAACGCCTCCAGCGCCGCCGGGTCCAGACCCCCGGCCGGGTCCTCGATCACCACCAGCCACTGGGCGTCCTCGGCATCGTCCTCGCCCGCCAGCGCGTCCCGCACCAGCTGGGGCTCCTGGGCAATGCCGAAGCGCTCCGGCAGCGCCTCGGCCACCTCCTCCGCGGCGTCGCGGTCGGGCAGCACCAGGATGTGCCGGGCGCCGGTCAGTCCTTCATCGATCACCGGAACATTGTCGGACATCCGGGCGGCGGCACGCGGCGGGGCTGTCGGTGGTCCGTGGGATGCTGGACCGCGATGGCCAGGAAGACGACGACCGACGATCCGCTCGCCCCCGTGACGCTCGCCGTGGGCCAGGAGGAGCTGCTGCTCGACCGCGCCGTGCAGCAGGTGGTGGCGGCTGCCCGCGCGGCCGACCCCGACACCGATGTGCGCGACCTGACGCCCGACGCGCTCCAGCCCGGCACCCTCGCCGAGCTCACCAGCCCCTCGCTCTTCGCCGAGCGCAAGGTGGTCGTGGTGCGGAACGCACAGGATCTGTCGGCCGACACGATCAAGGACGTGAAGGGCTATCTCGGCACCCCCGCCGAGGAGATCACGCTGGTGCTGCTGCACGCGGGCGGGGCCAAGGGCAAGGGGCTGCTCGACGCCGCCCGTAAGGCCGGGGCGCGCGAGGTCGCCTGCCCGAAGATGACCAAGCCCGCCGACCGACTGGCGTTTGTGCGCTCGGAGTTCCGCGCCACCGGCCGGTCCGCCACCCCCGAGGCCTGCCAGGCCCTGGTCGACGCCATCGGGAGCGATCTGCGCGAGCTGGCCAGCGCGGTCTCCCAGCTCGTGGCCGATGTCGAGGGCACGATCGACGAAGCCATCGTCGCCCGTTACTACACCGGCCGCGCCGAGGCATCCAGCTTCACCGTCGCCGACCGCGCCGTCGAGGGCCGCGCGGCCGAGGCGCTGGAGGCGCTGCGCTGGGCCGTCTCCACCGGGGTGCCGCCGGTGCTGATCACCAGCGCCCTGGCCCAGGGCGTCCGCGCCATCGGCAAGCTGGCTTCCGCACCGCGTAACGCCCGCCCCGGCGATCTCGCCCGTGAGCTGGGCATGCCGCCCTGGAAGATAGACCGGGTGCGGCAGCAGATGCGTGGCTGGTCGGCGGATGGAGTGGCGGTCGCGCTGCGCGCCGTCGCCGAGGCCGACGCGGGGGTCAAGGGCGGCGGAGACGATCCGGCGTACGCCCTGGAGAAGGCGGTCGTCACGATCGTCCGCGCCGCCCGGGCGGGCCGAGGTCAGCCGTAGGCCCTGGCCGAGTCGCCGCGTACAGGACGCATCCGATCGGAGCGGCGGCCCCGGCCCGGCCCCGCGAGCTACTCCTTCATCTTCTCCAGCGTCGCCTTGGCGCTCTTCTTGAGCAGCTCGGTGGCTTCCTCGGGCGTCTTGGCCGAGCCGTTGGACGAGGACGACACGTACTGCGACCAGGTCGACTGATAGGTCATCCAGCCCTCCCGCACGGCGAGGATCACATAGGCGCCGGTGTTGGAGCTGCTGCTGTTGTTCTGCTTCACCACATACGCTTCGTCGCCCAGCCCGCTGACCGGGCTCACCTCGTAGCTGTACGTGGACGTCTTCTGGTCCTCGTACGACCGGTACTGGGCCTCGAACTCCGGCCCGGGGTTGGTCTTCTTGTGCAGCGAGGCGGTGGTGTAGAGCCAGACCGAGGAGTAGTCGCTGCTGCTCGAGCCGCTCGGCTCGAAGTCGATATTGCAGGTCATCGAGTCCAGCGCGGCGTTCTCGGAGCTGCTGTGCTGCGGGTTCGAGGTCGATGTCGACGACGACCCGCTCTCGTCCTTCTGCTCGTACCCGGCGTCCTCGAAGGGCTGGGTATCCGTCGGGGTGCACAGATTGGTCCGATAGCGGTAGCCCGCGAGATCGGCCTTCGTCTCGTCCTCGAACCCTCCGGTGGCGAACAGCACCCCGGCCCAGACCGCCGAGGCGACGACGGCCCCGCCCAGCCCCCACAGCCAGCCCTTGCCGCCGCCTCCGGGGCCGGTGGGCGGCGGCCCGGGGGCATGCCCATCGGCCCGTACCCACCGCCCAGGGGGATGGACGGCATCGTCGGCTGGGCGTACGTGTACGGATGGTGCTGCGGCGTCTGGGGCTGAGGCGGCACCTGACCGTACGGGCCGGGCGGCGGGTTCTGCGGCGGTCCCGGCGGTGATTCCTGGCGCCCCTGCGACAGAATCTCCGGCGGGGGGTTCTGCGGTGCACTTTGCGGAGGGTTCTGCGGCGCGCTCTGCGGTGGGCTCGGCTGAGGGGGTTGGGGCGGCTGCGGCGGGCCGTACGGATTGGGTGTTTCCCCCGGTGTCGACATGACGTGAACATACCCGAATTAACCGCGAAAGCCCCGCCCTGTCCTTGGGGAAAGGACAGGCGCGGGGCCTTCGTGTCGATCGAGTGCGCCGCACCCGCGTGGCGAACGCAGGCCGCGTGCGGCGCGGTGCCGCTGAGAGAGCTGAAGAAGCTCTCGGCTGCCGATCGGAGCGGGTGAGAGGGACCGCTGTGCCCAAACCGGCGGCGGGGTGGGGCGGTGTGCCCCGGAAGGGTCAGCCTTCGAGATCGGCCGGGAGGGTGTCAGCCCTTGAGGCCGGCGACCTGCTGGGCGATCGCCGACTTCTTGTTGGCGGCGTTGTTCTTGTGCAGAACACCCTTGCTGACGGCCTTGTCGAGCTTGCGCGCGGCGGCGCGGGCGGCTTCGGTGGCCTTCTCGGCGTCACCGGCGGCCACGGCCTCACGGGTGCGGCGGATGGCGGTCTTCAGCTCGGACTTGACCGCCTTGTTGCGCTGGCGCGCCTTCTCGTTCGTCTTGTTCCGCTTGATCTGGGACTTGATGTTCGCCACGTAGAAAGCCTTCGCAGGTTCGTTGGGTTTCGCTTGCTTCGGTGTGCGTCCGTGCCCGCGGAGGTGTCCATGAGAGTCCATGGAGATGTCCGTCAGCGAGGGGCATGAGACACAGTCGGCCAGGTTACCAGCAGGGTCCATGGCGTCCCAAACCCGGAAGAGGTCGCCATTCATGGGACCATGGACGGGACTGACCCATACCGATAACACCGCGTCCCGCCTAGACACAGGACCCTGCGTGCCCGCGACCCCTACCAATGTGCCGGAGCCTAGCCGTACCGATCCGGCTCTGATCCGTAACTTCTGCATCATCGCGCACATCGACCACGGCAAGTCGACGCTCGCCGACCGCATGCTCCAGCTGACCGGTGTGGTTGATCAGCGGCAGATGCGCTCGCAGTACCTCGACCGCATGGACATCGAGCGCGAGCGCGGCATCACGATCAAGTCCCAGGCGGTCCGGCTGCCCTGGGCGCCGACGAAGGACGAGGGCGGCGAGCCGGCCACCCATATCCTCAACATGATCGATACCCCCGGCCATGTGGACTTCACCTATGAGGTCTCGCGCTCCCTCGCCGCCTGTGAGGGCTGCATCCTGCTGGTCGACGCGGCCCAGGGCATCGAGGCCCAGACCCTCGCCAACCTCTATCTGGCGATGGAGAACGACCTCACGATCATCCCGGTCCTCAACAAGATCGACCTGCCCGCCGCCCAGCCCGAGAAGTACGCCGCCGAGCTGGCCCATCTGATCGGCTGCGACACCTCCGAGGTGCTCAGGGTCTCCGCGAAGACCGGCGAGGGCGTGGCCGAGCTGCTGGACCGGGTCGTCGAGCTCGTACCGTCCCCGGTGGGCGTCTATGACGCCCCCGCCCGCGCGATGATCTTCGACTCCGTCTATGACGCCTACCGGGGCGTGGTGACCTATGTGAAGGTCGTCGACGGCACGCTCAGCAAGCGCGAGCGGATCAAGATGATGTCCACCGGCGCCGCCCATGAGCTGCTGGAGATCGGCACCAACTCCCCGGAGATGACCCCGGCCGACGGGCTGTCCGTGGGCGAGGTGGGCTATCTGATCACCGGTGTGAAGGACGTCCGTCAGTCCAAGGTCGGTGACACGATCACCCAGGTCACCCGTGGTGCGCAGGAGGCTCTGGGCGGTTACAAGGACCCGAAGCCGATGGTGTTCTCGGGGCTGTATCCGCTGGACGGCTCCGACTATCCGGAGCTGCGTGAGGCCCTGGACAAGCTGCAGCTCAACGATGCCGCGCTGGTCTACGAACCGGAGACCTCGGCCGCTCTCGGCTTCGGCTTCCGCGTCGGCTTCCTCGGGCTGCTGCACCTGGAGGTCATCCGTGAGCGCCTGGAGCGCGAATTCAATCTCGACCTGATCGCCACCGCACCCAATGTGGTCTACCGGGTGGAGATGGAGGACGGCAGCGAGCACACGGTGACCAACCCCAGCGAGTTCCCCGTGGGCAAGATCGACACGGTGCACGAGCCGGTCGTCCGGGGCACGATCCTCGCCCCGAGCGAGTTCATCGGCGCGATCATGGAGCTGTGCCAGAACCGCCGCGGGGTGCTGCTCGGCATGGACTACCTCTCCGAGGACCGGGTCGAGATCCGCTACACCCTGCCGTTGGCCGAGGTCGTCTTCGACTTCTTCGACCAGCTGAAGTCCAAGACCCGCGGCTATGCCTCGCTCGACTACGAGCCCACCGGTGAGCAGACCTCGGACCTGGTCAAGGTCGACATCCTGCTGCACGGCGACAAGGTGGACGCGTTCTCCGCGATCACCCATAAGGACAAGGCGTACGCGTACGGCGTCCGGCTGGTCGCCAAGTTGCGCGAGCTCATCCCGCGGCAGAACTTCGAGGTGCCCATCCAGGCGGCCATCGGCTCCCGGGTCATCGCCCGTGAGACGGTCCGTGCCATCCGTAAGGACGTCCTCGCCAAGTGCTACGGCGGTGACATCTCCCGTAAGCGGAAGCTGCTGGAGAAGCAGAAGGAAGGCAAGAAGCGGATGAAGATGGTCGGCAACGTGGAGGTCCCGCAGGAGGCCTTCATCGCGGTGCTGTCCTCCGACTCCGACGGTAAGGACGCCAAGGCGAAGAAGTAGCAGCCGCCCCGGTCGGGCGCGGAGCCCTGGCAGAGGTGAGGGCGGAGCCCACGGAGCGAGTGTGGTCAGCGGGCCCGGCGTGATGGTTGCGCCGGGCCTGCTGTGTGCGGGGGAACCGCTTGGGCATCTCGTGAGAACAACGTGACGCGGACCCCCTTACGCGGTAAGGATTCGGCCCCTACTCTGATCACCACTCGAAGGTTACTCGCGAGTCACCAAGCAATGAGGCGGGCCCCGGAGGATGCCGTGACCGACACACAGATCTTGCTCGAGAACCGGCCGCCGTCTTTGGCGACGCACTTCCTCCAGCGCGTCGAGGCGACACCGGACGGGGAGGCGTACCGCTATCCGGTGCCTCCCGCCTCGGGCACCGGCCCCGATGACTGGCGGCCGCTGACCTGGCGGGAAAGCGCGGATCGGGTCTTCGCCATCGCCGCCGGACTGATCGAACTGGGCATCCGCCCCGAGGAGCGGGTGGCGCTGGCCTCCTCGACCCGCGTCGAGTGGATCCTGGCCGACCTCGGCGTGCTGTGCGCGGGCGCGGCCACCACCACGGTCTACCCGACCACCAACGCCGACGAGACCTCTTTCATCCTGTCCGACTCCGGCAGCCGGGTGCTGATCGCCGAGGACGCGACGCAGCTCGCCAAGGTGCGGGCGCAGCGCGATGAACTCCCCGAGCTGGCCCATGTGGTGGTGATCGAGGCCGGGGACGCGATCCCCGCCGAGGACGACCCCGAGGGCTGGGTGCTCTCGCTCGCCGAGCTGGAGAAGCGGGGCGCGGCCCGTCTGGAGCGCGAGCCGGGCGCCGTACGGGAGCGGATGGACGCCCTGCGCGGCGATCAGCTGGCGACGCTCATCTACACCTCCGGTACCACCGGGCGCCCCAAGGGCGTACGGCTGGCGCATGACTCGTGGTCGTACATGGCCATTGTGATCGGCACCCAGGACGGGCTGCTCTTCCCCGACGATGTGCAGTACCTGTGGCTGCCGCTCGCGCATGTCTTCGGCAAGGTACTGACGGCGGGGCAGATCTACGTCGGTCACACCACGGCGGTGGACGGCCGGGTCGACAAGATCATCGACAATCTGCCGGTGGTCCGGCCGACCTATATGTGCGCCGTGCCGCGGATCTTCGAGAAGGTCTACAACGGGGTGGCCCAGCGGGCGCGCGAGGGCGGCGGCGCCAAGTACAAGATCTTCCAGTGGGCCGTCGAGGTCTCCCGGGAGTACGCCAAGACCTCGCAGGACACCTTCCGCCGCACCGGCACCGCCTCCGTGCCCTTCGGCCTCAAGGCCCAGCACGCGGTGGCCGACAAGCTGGTCTACGGCAAGCTGCGCGAGGCGTTCGGCGGCCGGCTGCGGGCCGCGGTGTCCGGCTCCGCCGCGCTCGCCCCCGACATCGGCTACTTCTTCGCGGGCGCCGGGATCAACATCCTGGAGGGCTACGGCCTGACCGAGTCCAGCGCCGCCAGCTTCCTCAACCCGGCGGACTACCGCACGGGCACGGTCGGCAAGGCGTTCCCCGGCCTGGAGGTGCGGTTCGCCGACGACGGCGAGGTGCTGCTGCGCGGACCCGGCATCATGCAGGGCTACCACGGGCTGCCGGAGCTGACCGAGCAGGTGCTGGAGCCCGACGGCTGGTTCCACACCGGAGACATCGGCGAGCTGTCCCCTGACGGCTATCTGCGGATCACCGACCGAAAGAAGGACCTGATCAAGACCTCGGGCGGCAAGTACGTCGCCCCGGCGGAGGTCGAGGGCCAGTTCAAGGCGGTGTGCCCGTTCGTCTCCAACATCCTGGTGCACGGCGCCGACCGCAACTACTGCACCGCGCTGATCGCCCTCGACGAGCCGACGATCATGAAGTGGGCGGCCGAGCACGGCCTCGGCGGCAAGTCCTACGCGGAGGTCGTGGCCACCGATGAGACACAGAAGCTGATCGAGAGCTATGTGCTCCGGCTCAACGAGGGGCTGCAGCGCTGGCAGACGATCAAGAAGTTCCGGCTGCTGCCGCGCGATCTCGACGTGGAACACGGGGAGTTGACGCCCAGTCTGAAGCTGAAGCGGCCGGTGGTCGAGCGTGAGTACAAGGCTCTGATCGAGGACATGTACGCGGGCACGCGGGAGGTTTAACAGCCAAGGATACGACTCCGCACCAGATTTCAGGTTGACCGGCCCGCCGAACACATGAATTTTCCCCTTATCGCGGTTCACTTGCGTAACCCGGTGCATATGAGGGCGGTCCGTCTGTCACTCTGTCCGTGCCGGATACGGTTATGGATACGGCGTTATGACGGAGCTTCTTCAGGAGCCGCACAGTGGGGACGTCATCTTCTGCCACTCCTGGTGGGTCGGTTGAGGGCGGTGGGGTTGTTCTACCGGTCGGGGGTGGGGTCGGCCCCGTTCGTACCAGTGCCTCGGCACGCGTCAGCCTGCCCGGCACTCCGCTCGCGGCCTCGGCAGCCCGCCGGTTCGTCCGTGCCGCCCTCGCCGACTGGGCCGCGCTCGAGGTCCCGGCCGCCGACCGGGTCACCGAACGGGTCGCGGACGAGGCCGTACTGCTGGTGAGCGAGCTGGTCACCAACGCGGTGGTGCACGCCGGCACCGCCGTCGAGGTGAGCTGTGCGCTCGATGTGTCCGACCGCGAGGGCGAACCACCGTCCCTGGTCGTGGAGGTGACCGATCACCATCCCACCCGGGCGGTGAACGGCGATCCGCCGGATCCGGACGAGCGGCCGGAGTACGCCGGTGGCCACGGGCTGCGGCTGGTGGCCGAGATCGCCGAGTCCTGGGGGACGACCTACCGGCGGGCGACCAAGTCGGTGTGGTTCCAGATGGCGGTGGCGCCCACGAGCGCGGCCGACGCGGGGACGGGCGCCATGGGCTCGGGCTTCATGGACGCCGCGGCCGCCATGGACCCGGCGACCGCCACCGTGGCCGAGCCCGAGGGCGGGTTCGGCGCGGGGACCGTCCGCGAGGGACTGGGCCCCGTCCCCGAGGGCGCGGGAGTCGTCCGTGAAGGCCGTAAGGAGGCCGTCGAGATCGTCGCGCCCGCGCCGGGCCGCGCCCCCGTCCGGCTGGACCCCGACTGGATCCAGCGCGGCGCGCTCTCCTTCCTCGCCGAGGCGTCCGACCTGCTGGCCGGGCAGTTCGACGAGGACATGGTGACCTCGCTGGCCGGCCAGCTGCTGGTGCCCCGGCTCGCCGACTGGTGCGCGATCTGGCTCGACTCCACGAGCGGCCCGCCGCGGCTGGCCCGCGTCTGGCACGCCAGCGAGGGGCGCATCGAGGGCCTGCGGCGGGTGCTGGAGAAGGAGCCGCCCCAGGTGCCCGCCGCCGTCCGCGGCAGCGCCGTGGAGTGGCCCTGGCCGGCCGACCCCGCCGCGTACGGACCCGGCGGCGCGGCCCTGGCCTGCCGGCTGGTCGCGGGCGGCCGCGCGCTCGGCACGCTGCTGCTCGGGCGGGCCGGGCTGGTGCGGATGCCGGACGAAGCGGTCGGCCTGATCGAGGACTTCGCCCGCCGCGTCGCCCTGGCGCTCGCCTCCGCCCGCCGCTACACCCGGCAGGCGACCATCAGCCGGGTGCTGCAGCGCGGCCTGCTGCCGTCCGTCATCCCGCGCATCCCCGGCGTCGAGTCGGCGGTCGTGTACGAGCCGACCGGCGACATCACGGCCGGGGGCGACTTCTACGACGTCTTCCCGGCCGGTGACGGCCGCTGGTGCTTCGTCCTGGGCGACGTCTGCGGAAACGGCCCGGAGGCGGCCGTGGTGACCGGCCTCGTCCGGCCCTGGCTGCGGCTGCTCGCCCGCGAGGGATACGGCGTGGGAGAGGTCCTGGACCGGCTCAACCAGCTTCTGGGCGAGGAGGCGGTGGAACAGGCGGTCGAAGGCGCGGCGGAGGCCGTGGCGGCCGGTGTGGAGGCCGTGGGAGGCCCCGTCGGGGTCGTGGAGCTGATGGACGGCGGCCTGGTCGGCACGGGGCTCCCGGCGGGCGGCGGGGTCGCGCGGTTCCTGTCGCTGCTGTACGGGGAGCTGGAGCCGCTGGGCGAGGGCGAAGGGGTGCGCTGCACGCTGGCCAGCGCGGGGCATCCACTGCCGCTGGTGCTGCGACCCGAAGGCGAGGTGCGGACCGTCGCGGCGCCGCAGATACTGCTGGGCGTTGTGGACGATGTGACGTACGAGAGTGAATCGTTCGATCTGGCGCCCGGGGAAACACTGCTCTGTGTGACGGACGGGGTGACGGAGCACCGATCCGGCGACCGGCAGTTCGACGACGAGGACGGCCTGGCGGCGGCGTTCGGGCTGTGCGCGGGGCTGAGCGCGCGGGAGGTCGCGGAGCGGGTGCGGCAGGCGGTGGACGAGTTCGCGGCGGAGCCGCCGGACGACGACCTGGCGATGCTGGTCCTGAAGGTGGTCTAGGCGCCGTCCGGCGAGGCCTGCTCCGGCGAGACCTTGCCCGGCGGGCCGCGGGGCTCCGGGGCCCGCACCTCGTGTCCCGGGCGACGCGGGCCGTGACGGACAATGGGGGCATGCCTTCCGTACTGCCAGATGGTGAGCCCATGCCCGAGGACGGCGCACTGCCCGCGACCGCTTTGGCGGGGGCGGAGCGGCGGCCGCTGGGGTTCTATCTGCATGTGCCGTACTGCGCCACCCGCTGCGGCTACTGCGACTTCAACACCTACACCGCCAGTGAGCTGCGCGGCTCCGGCGGTGTGCTCGCCTCGCGGGACAACTACGCCGAGCAGGTCGTCGAGGAGGTGCGGCTGGCGCGGAAGGTGCTGGGCGACGACCCGCGGCCCGTGGAGACCGTCTTCGTCGGCGGCGGGACCCCGACCCTGCTCGCCGCGGCGGATCTCGGGCGGATGCTCGGCGCGATCCGGGAGGAGTTCGGGCTGGCCGAGGGGGTCGAGGTCACGACCGAGGCGAATCCGGAGTCGGTCGATCCGCGCTATCTGGCGGAGCTGCGGGAGGCGGGGTTCAACCGGATCTCCTTCGGGATGCAGAGCGCCCGGCAGCACGTCCTGAAGGTGCTGGACCGTACGCATACCCCCGGGCGGCCGGAGGCGTGCGTGGCCGAGGCCCGGGCAGCCGGGTTCGACCATGTGAACCTGGACCTGATCTACGGGACGCCGGGGGAGAGTGACGCGGACTGGCGGGCCTCCCTGGAGGCGGCCCTCGGGCGGGGCCGGACCATGTGTCGGCGTATGCGCTGATCGTGGAGGAGGGCACCCAGCTGGCGCGGCGGATCCGGCGCGGCGAGGTCCCGATGACCGACGACGATGTGCACGCGGACCGCTATCTGATCGCCGAGGAGATCCTGTCGGCCGCCGGGTTCGCCTGGTACGAGGTCTCCAACTGGGCCACCTCGCCCGCCGGGCGCTGCCGGCACAACGAGCTGTACTGGCGCGGCGCCGACTGGTGGGGCGCCGGCCCCGGCGCGCACAGCCATGTGGGCGGCGTGCGGTGGTGGAACGTGAAGCACCCCGGGGCGTACGCACAGGCCCTGGGCGAGGGCAGGTCGCCCGGCGCGGGCCGGGAGCTGCTGACCGCCGAGGAGCGCCGGGTGGAGCGGATCCTGCTGGAGCTGCGGCTGGTCGAGGGCTGCCCGCTGGAGCTGCTGCGCCCGGCCGGGGCGGCGGCCGCGGCCCGGGCGCTGGAGGACGGTCTGCTGGACCCGGAGCCGTACGGACGGGGGCGGGCCGTGCTCACGCTGCGCGGGCGGCTGCTGGCGGACGCGGTGGTGCGGGACCTGGTGGACTGAGACGGAACCCGTCAGCCCTGCGGGGCCGTCACGAAGTCGATCAATTCCTCCACCCGGCCCAGGAGCTCCGGCTGGAGGTCCTTGTAGGAGTGGACCGAGGACAGGATCCGCTGCCAGGCGGCCCCGGTGTTCTCCGGCCAGCCCAGGGCGCGGCAGACGCCCTTCTTCCAGTCCTGGCCGTGCGGCACCGTCGGCCAGGCCGGGATGCCGACGGAGGACGGCTTCACGGCCTCCCAGATGTCGATATAGGGGTGGCCGAGGACCAGCACATGCTCGCCGGTGACCTGCCCGGCGATACGGGACTCCTTGGAGCCCGTCACCAGATGGTCGACGAGGACGCCGAGCCGGGCGTCCGGGCCGGGGGAGAAGTCATCGACGATGGCGGGCAGGTCGTCGACGCCCTCCAGGTACTCCACGACGACGCCTTCGATGCGCAGATCGTCGCCCCAGACCCGCTCCACCAGCTCCGCGTCATGGCGCCCCTCGACATAGATGCGCCCGGCACGGGCGACCCTCGCGCGCGCTCCCGGAACGGCGATCGACCCCGAGGCCGTGCGCTGGGGCGCGCTGGGGGCCGCCGCGCGCGGGCGTACGAGGGTGACGACACGCCCCTCGAGCAGAAAACCGCGCGGCTCCATGGGGAAGACGCGATGTTTGCCGAAGCGGTCCTCCAGAGTGACCGTGGGGCCCTGGGCCGTCTTCTCGCAGCGGATCACGGCGCCGCAGAAGCCGGTGGTGACCTCCTCCACGACGAGGTCCGGTTCGGCGGGGACCTCGGGGGCGGGCCGCTGCCGCTTCCAGGGCGGGGTCAGGTCCGGGTCGTACTGTCGCATCCGGATGACGATAGCGCGCGACGACCGCCCGCTCCTGTAGTGCGGACAACTAGGTGGACGCCTAGTTGGGCGGCTGGGCGGACGCCTAGAGGGACACGCCGAAGCGGGCCGCCAATTCGTCACGTTGGGCCCGGACGAACCCGGCGTCCACGACCGAGCCGTGCCCCGGGACATACCGCGCGTCCGGGCCGCCGAGGGCGAGCAGCCGGTCGAGGGCGGCGGGCCAGCGGCCGGGGATCGCGTCGGGCCCGGCCTGCGGCGTGCCGGACTCCTCCACCAGATCGCCGCAGAAGACCACCTCGGGCCGGCCGGGCACCAGAACGGCCAGGTCATGGGCGGTGTGGCCGGGCCCCACATTGGCCAGCAGCACCTGCCGCTCGCCCAGGTCCAGGGTGAGCTCCCCGGAGACCAGGTGGTGCGGGCCGACCAGATGGTCCACGGCCTCGGTGGCGGCGTTCCGTTCCACCCCGTGGCGGATCGCGTCCTCGCGCAGCGTCTCCCGCTCCCGGCGCAGCAGCTCGTCCATGCCCGTGGCCCCGTACACCTCGCAGCCCGCGAAGGCGGCCGAGCCCAGGACGTGGTCGAAGTGCGGATGGGTGAGCGCGATCCGGGTGGGGCGGCGGCCGGTCAGCCGGGTGATCAGGGCGCGCAGCTCGGCCCCGGCGCGCAGGGTCGCGCCGGTGTCCACGACGAGGATGTCGGTCCGGCCGACGACCACGCCGACCGTCTCGTCCCACTCCGGCAACCGACGGCGGGCCACACCGGGCGCGAGCCGCTCCCAGCCTGCCTCTTCCCAACACGTCTCCATACCGCGACGCTAGCTCAACGGGGATGGGGGAGAGTTGCTGCCAGCGGCGGCTCTTGCCCATGCCACCGCACCCCGCCGTACACTGGCGGAGGGGTTCTGGCACTCGTGCCCGGTGAGTGCCAGGGCGGACGACCTGATGAGACCGCTGGACTGGAGGTGCGCGGGGTGCTCAGCGAACGCAGACTCGAGGTGCTGCGTGCCATTGTCCAGGACTATGTGGGGACGGAGGAGCCGGTCGGCTCCAAGGCGCTCACCGAGCGGCACCGGCTGGGGGTCTCCCCGGCCACGGTGCGTAACGACATGGCCGCTCTGGAGGACGAGGGGTTCATCGCCCAGCCGCATACGAGCGCCGGGCGGATCCCCACCGACAAGGGCTATCGCCTCTTCGTGGACAAGCTGGCCGGAGTGAAGCCGCTGTCCAGCCCGGAGCGGCGGGCCATTCAGAACTTCCTGGACGGCGCGGTCGACCTCGATGACGTGGTGGGCCGCACGGTCCGGCTGCTGGCACAGCTGACCCGGCAGGTGGCGGTGGTGCAGTATCCGTCGCTGACCCGCTCGACGGTGCGCCATGTGGAGCTGCTGCCGCTGGCCACGGCCCGGGTGATGCTGGTGCTGATCACGGACACCGGCCGGGTGGAGCAGCGCATGGTGGACTGCCCCACTCCGATCACCGAGGACTCGCTGGCCGATCTGCGCGCCCGGCTCAACAGCCGGGTCGTGGGTCGGCGTTTCGCGGATGTGCCGCAGTTGGTGCAGGATCTTCCGGAGTCCTTCGAACAGGAGGACCGGGGGACCGTCTCGATCGTGCTGTCGACCTTGCTCGAGACGCTGGTGGAGGAGACCGAGGAGCGGCTGATGATCGGCGGCACCGCGAACCTCACGCGTTTCGTGCATGATTTCCCCCTGACGATCCGGCCCGTCCTGGAGGCACTCGAGGAGCATGTCGTCCTCCTCAAGTTGCTGGGCGAGGCCAAGGACTCGGGTATGACCGTGCGGATCGGGCATGAGAATGCTCACGAGGGGCTCAACGCCACCTCGGTCGTCGCGGTCGGCTACGGTTCCGGCGACGAGGCGGTCGCCAAACTCGGCGTGGTCGGACCGACCCGCATGGACTACCCCGGAACGATGGGAGCGGTACGCGCAGTGGCACGTTACGTCGGACAGATCCTGGCGGAGTCGTAAGTGGCGACGGACTACTACGCAGTCCTGGGCGTGCCGCGTGATGCCTCGCAGGACCAGATCAAGAAGGCATTCCGCCGGCTCGCACGCGAGCTGCATCCGGATGTGAACCCGGATCCGAAGACCCAGGAGCGGTTCAAGGAGATCAACGCCGCTTACGAGGTCTTGTCGGACCCACAGAAGAAGCAGGTCTACGACCTGGGCGGGGACCCGATGTCCGGGGCCGGCGGCGGTGGCGCCGGAGGCTTCGGCGGTGGCTTCGGCAACTTCTCCGACATCATGGACGCGTTCTTCGGCACCGCCTCGCAGCGCGGTCCGCGTTCCAGGACCCGGCGCGGTCAGGACGCGATGATCCGTCTGGACGTGGAGCTCAACGAGGCCGCGTTCGGGACGACCAAGGACATCCAGGTCGACACCGCGGTCGTCTGCACCACGTGCAGCGGCGAGGGCGCGGCGCCGGGCACCTCGGCGCAGACCTGTGACATGTGCCGTGGCCGCGGTGAGGTCTCCCAGGTGACGCGGTCCTTCCTGGGCCAGGTCATGACCTCGCGGCCGTGCCCCCAGTGCCAGGGCTTCGGCACCGTGGTGCCCACCCCGTGCCCGGAGTGCGCGGGCGACGGCCGGATCCGCTCGCGGCGCACCCTGACCGTGAAGATCCCCGCCGGTGTGGACAACGGCACCAGGATCCAGCTGGCCGGTGAGGGCGAGGTCGGACCGGGCGGCGGCCCGGCGGGCGACCTGTATGTGGAGATCCACGAGGTCCCGCACCCGGTCTTCCAGCGGCGCGGCGACGATATGCACTGCACGGTGACCATCCCGATGACGGCGGCGTCGCTGGGCACCAAGGTGCCGCTGGAGACGCTGGACGGCCTGGAGGAGGTCGACATCCGGCCCGGCACCCAGTCCGGCCAGTCGATCCCGCTGCACCAGCGCGGCGTCACCCATCTGCGGGGCGGCGGCCGGGGCGACCTGATCGTGCATGTCGAGGTGACCACCCCGACCAAGCTTGACCCGGAGCAGGAGGAGCTGCTGCGGCGGCTGTCCAAGCTGCGCGGCGAGGAGCGCCCGGTCGGCGAATTCAAGCCTGGACAGCAGGGGCTGTTCTCGCGGCTGAAGGACGCGTTCAACGGGCGGTAGGCGCTTCCGGGACGGGATACGGCCCGTAGCGCCGCCGACGCCCGCAGCACCGCTGATCCGGTGGTGAGCCCGTGTGGAGGGCATGGCACGATGTGGCCATGTCCTCCGCGCTGACCGATCTTTACCGGTACCCGATCGTGCAGGCGCCGATGGCGGGTGGAGCCTCCTGCCCGCAGCTCGCCGCCACTGTCTCCGAGGCCGGTGGCCTCGGTTTCCTCGCTGCCGGCTACAAGACGCCGGAAGCGATGTATGAGGAGATCAAACAGCTGCGAGGGCTGACCGGACGGCACTTCGGCGTCAATCTGTTCATGCCGCAGCCGTCCAATGCCGACACGGCCGCCGTCGGGGCCTACCGGGCGCGGCTCACGGGCGAGGCGGCCTGGTACGAGACTCCGCTGGGCGACCCGGACGCGGGCACGGACGACGCGTACGACGCGAAGCTCGCCGTGCTCCTCGACAACCCGGTTCCGGTCGTCTCGTTCACCTTCGGCTGCCCGACCCGTGCCGTCCTCGACGCCTTCGCCCAGGCCGGCACCCGCACGATCGTGACCGTGACCTCGCCCGTCGAGGCGCAGACCGCCCAGTGGGCGGGCGCCGACGCCGTCTGTGTGCAGGGCGTGGAGGCCGGTGGCCACCAGGGCACGTACAGCAATGACCCGGCCGTCGACGGAATGGGCGCCGGACTCGGTCTGCTGTCGCTGATCACGCTGGTCCGTGAGTACGTCCAGATCCCGATCATCGCGGCGGGCGGGATCATGCGTGGTTCGCAGATCGCCTCGGCGCTGGCCGCGGGCGCGGTCGCGGCCCAGATGGGGACCGCGTTCCTGGTGTGCCCCGAGTCCGGGGCGAACGCCCTGCACAAGCAGGCGATGACGGATCCGCTGTTCGGCCGGACCGAGCTGACCCGCGCCTTCTCCGGCCGCCCGGCCCGGGGCCTGGTCAACCGCTTCATGCGCGAGCACGGCCCGCACGCGCCCGCCGCCTACCCCCAGCTGCACCACATGACGTCCGGCCTCCGTAAGGCGGCCGCCAAGGCGGGCGATCCGCAGGGGATGGCGCTGTGGGCCGGGCAGGGGCACCGGCTGGCGCGCGAACTGCCCGCCGCGCGGCTGGTGGAGACGCTCGCGGTGGAACTCGACGCCGCCCGGTCCGAGTTGGGCCGTCAGTCGCAGCGGGGTGCGGTGTCGTGACCGCCCCGGTGTTCGTGGCCGACTCCCTGGCGGGTGCGGCCGCGGGGGCCCGGGTCTGGCTGGAGGGCCCGGAGGGGCGCCACGCGGTGTCCGTAAGGCGGCTGCGCGTCGGTGAGCCCGTGGTGCTGACGGACGGCCACGGCATGGGCGTCCAGGGCACCGTGGCGGCCGTCGAGGGCAAGGACCGGCTGCAGATCGCGGTGGACGAGGTGCGCCAGGAGGCGGCCCCGGACCCGAGGATCACCGTCGTCCAGGCGCTGCCCAAGGGCGACCGGGGCGAGCTGGCGGTGGAGACCATGACGGAGACCGGCGTGGACGCCGTCGTTCCGTGGTCGGCGTCCCGCTGCATCACCCAGTGGAAGGGCGAGCGCGGCCTCAAGGCGCTCGGCAAGTGGCGGTCGACCGCGCGCGAGGCGGGCAAGCAGTCCCGTCGGCTGACCTTCCCCGAGGTCACGGACGCGATGACGACCAAACAGGTGGCGCGGCTTCTCGCCGAAGCCGCGTTCGCGGCCGTGCTCCACGAGGAGGGGGGCGAACCGCTCGCGACGGCCCAACTGCCCGCGAGTGGCGAGATCGTGCTGGTCGTCGGGCCCGAAGGGGGCGTGTCCCCCGAGGAGTTGGCGGCCTTCGCCGAGGCGGGCGCGCGGCCGTACCGGCTGGGCCCGAGTGTGCTGCGCACCTCCACGGCCGGAACGGCGGCCGCCGCGCTGCTGCTCGGCCGCACCGGCCGCTGGGGATGAGAGGGCCCATCTGAGGCCCTCTGGGATGAGAACCCTCTGGGGCCTCTTCGCGCTTCCGTGCGCCCGTACCTGGCCGAGGACGGCCTTCCGATACGCGTCGGCCGATGGGAACCTATCCCCTATGGGGGTTTTGAGTCAGGCAAGACGGGGACGGGCGCTCTTGTCCGTCGCGGCGGTCGGCGCGGCGGTCGCGGTGACGGCGTGTGAGCCGACGGGCGGCGGCATCAGCTCCGTGACGGTCGCGATCACCACGGACCAGGTCGTCACGGAGGCGCTGGAGCGGGGCGGTGTCGGCGTCCGCTGGATGAGCTGCAACGCCGAGTTCAAGAACGGCCATACGGCCGGTGCTCCGCCCTCGCGGAGCGAGCGGTCCGGGGAGACCGACGCACGGGTGGACTGCCACGGCAGGACCGACAACGACAAGGACATCAGGATCAAGGGCCGGGTGACCTACGTACGGGCGGACCACTGCGTGCGGGGCGATGTGACCGGCGAGGTGGACGGCCGGAAGGTCTTCGAGGCGCAGGTGATCGGGGAGTGCCAGGGCGGCGGCCCGGACACCGACAGCCCCCGGCCGACCTTCAGTCACTCGAGGGACCGCCCGAGCACGGACAGCCCGCAGCCGACGCGTAGTCACCCGTGGGACCACCGGACCACCGAGGCCCCCCAGCCGACCCGTAGTCACCCGTGGGACCGCCCGAGCACCGAGAACCCCCAGCCGACCCGTAGCCACTCCTGGGACCACCCGACCACCGAGGGCGGCGCCGGGCAGGCCGACACCGGGGAAAGCGCCGGTAAGGGCGATACCGAGGGCGGCGGTCAGGGCGAATAGGCCGCGATCTCTCCCGCCGGCAGGGGCTCCCGGTACCATCCGGACCGTATGTGCCGACGATCCGTAAGGAGCCACCGGTGGCGGGAGAACCGCAGGCCGACTGCCTGTTCTGCAAGATTGTCTCGGGGGAGGTGCCGGCCACCGTCGTCCGCGAGACGGACACCACCGTCGCCTTCCGCGACATAAACCCCCAGGCACCCACGCACATCCTGGTGATCCCCAAGGTGCACTACCCGGACGCGGCCTCCCTCGCGGCGGCCGAACCGCAGGTCGCCGCGGATGTGCTGGGCGAGACGGGCGCGGTAGCCGTCGATGAGAAGCTCGTCGAGACGGGCTACCGCGTGGTGTTCAACACCGGCTCCGGCGCGGGTCAGACCGTCTTCCACGCCCATGCCCACGTCCTGGGCGGCCGCGGGCTCAACTGGCCCCCCGGATAACCCTTGTCCGCACGGGAACTGATCGTCCTCGGCACCGCCAGCCAGGTGCCGACCCGGCACCGCAACCACAACGGCTATCTGCTGCGCTGGGACGGCGAGGGCCTGCTGTTCGACCCCGGCGAGGGCACCCAGCGCCAGATGCTGCGGGCCGGGGTCGCCGCCCATGACATCGACCGGATCTGCGTCACGCACTTCCACGGGGATCACTCGCTGGGCCTGGCGGGGGTGATCCAGCGGATCAACCTCGACCGGGTGCCGCACCGGGTGACCGCCCACTACCCGGCGAGCGGACAGCGGTTCTTCGAGCGGCTGCGGTACGCGACCGCCTACCGCGAGACGGTGGCGCTGACCGAGGAGCCGGTCGCCGGTGACGGCGCGGTGCTGGCCCGCACCCCCGCGTACACCCTGGAGGCGGCCCGGCTCTCGCACCCCGTCGAGTCCTACGGCTATCGCCTGATCGGAGCGGACGGCCGCAGGATGCTGCCCGAGCGGCTCGCCGCGCTCGGCGTCCGCGGCCCGGACATCGGTCGGCTGCAGCGGGAGCGGGCGCTGGAGATCGGGGGGCGTACGGTCACGCTCGAAGAGGTCAGCGAGGTGCGCCGGGGGCAGCGCTTCGCGTTCATCATGGACACCCGGCTGTGCGACGGCGTCTTCGCGCTGGCGCAGGGGTGCGATCTGCTGGTCATCGAGTCGACCTTCCTGGACGAGGAGGAGGCGCTGGCCGTCGAGTACGGGCATCTGACCGCCGGGCAGGCGGCCCGGGTCGCGGCCGGGGCGGGGGTGCGGCATCTGGTGCTGACGCACTTCTCGCAGCGTTACGGCGATCCGTCCGACTTCGAGCGCCAGGCGCGGGCGGCGGGGTTCGAGGGGAGCTCACGGTCGCCGAGGACCTGATGACGGTGGCGCTGCCCAAACGGCGCTGAGGGCCCCGCAACGGGGCGTACGGGCCCCGCGGGGACGATGATTCCCGCGCCGCGGCTCGTGGAGACGGCGGTCGCCCCGAAGGGGTGACGCCTGCCGGTCCCCGGCCCGTTGTCCGTCCCATCGTGCACACTGTCCGCACCCGCATCCGACGACGGAGGCGGACCGGTCAGACCTGGGAGAGCGCGGTGACGACACACAACGGCGACAAGCTCACAGCGGGTTACCCCCTGCTCGACCCGCTCGAGGCCGTTCGCCGGCCCGGTGACCCGGCGTGCGACGTCTATCTCACCGGCACCGTCTTCCTCGACATCATCTTCACCGGTCTGGACACCGCCCCCGTCCGCGGCACCGAGTCCTGGGCCCGCGGCATGGGGTCGAGCCCCGGCGGCGTCGCCAATATGGCCACCGCCCTGGCCCGGCTCGGCCTGCGCACCTCGCTCGCCGCCGCCTTCGGCGACGACCACTACGGGGACTACTGCCAGGACGCCCTGGACCGAGGCGAGGGCATCGATCTCTCGCTCTCCCGCACGATCCCCGGCTGGCACTCCCCGGTGACCGTCTCGATGGCCTACGAGGGCGAGCGGACCATGGTCTCCCACGGCCATGAGGCCCCGCCGCCCGAGGAGCCCGCGCCCAGCTGCCCGCCTCCGGCCCGGGCCGCCGTGGCCTCCCTGGTGCCCGGCCGCGGCCAGGAGTGGGTCGCCGAGGCCGCCCGCCGCGGCAGCAGGGTCTTCGCCGACGTCGGCTGGGACGACACCGGCCGCTGGGATCCGGCCGACCTCGCCGAGCTGGAGCACTGCGAGGCGTTCCTGCCCAATGCCGAGGAGGCGATGCGCTACACCCGCACCGACTGCCCGCGCGCCGCCGCCCGGGCCCTCGCCGACCTGGTCCCGCTCGCCGTCGTCACGCTCGGCTCCGAGGGGGCGTACGCGGTCGACGGCCGCACCGGCGAGACCGCCGAGGTGCCCGCGATCTCCGTGGAGGCGCTGGACCCGACCGGCGCCGGGGACGTGTTCGTCGCCGGTTTCGTCACCGGCACGCTCGCCGACTGGCCGCTCGCCGACCGGCTGGCCTTCGCCGGGCTGACCGCTGCCCTGTCGGTGCAGGAGTTCGGCGGCTCGCTGTCCGCGCCCGGCTGGGTCGAGATCGCCGCCTGGTGGCAGCACGCCCGCTCCTACGACGACCAGCCCGGCCGCGCGCTGCGCCGCTACGCCTTCCTCGACCGTCTGCTCCCGGCCGCCGCCCGCCCCTGGCCGCTGCGCCGGGCCGTTCCGACGATCGGTTTCCGCCAGGCGTAGCACCGAGGCCCCGGGCCCTGGGGCGGCCGGGGCGCGGGAGCCCCAGGTGGGTGAGGTGATGAGTGGATGAGGAGTAAAAGTGCTCGGGTCTTGTCGGTGCTCCGTCGTACCCTTGTAGCCAAGGTTGTCGAGCGGCGAGAACCCTTGTGCCAGGAGGTAGAAGCAGGCCAGAGAGCCGGCCCATGACGCAACCAACCACAGCACCGCAGGCGCATGCGCAGTTCACGGTCCCGAACAAGCACCCCATGGTCATGGTCCTGGGATCCGGTGACGCGCTGCTGCGTGTGATCGAGAACGCGTTCCCGGCGACTGATATCCACGTACGGGGCAACCAAGTCAGCGCCACCGGGGACCCGAAGGAAGTCGCCCTGGTCCAGCGTCTGTTCGATGAGATGATGCTGGTGCTCCGCACCGGTCAACCGATGACGGAGGATGCGGTGGAGCGCTCGATCTCCATGTTGCGCGCGGCCGAAAATGGAGAGGGCGGAGGACAGGAGACGCCTGCCGAGGTGCTCACCCAGAACATCCTCTCCAACCGCGGTCGCACCATCCGTCCCAAGACGCTCAACCAGAAGCGCTATGTCGATGCCATCGACAAGCACACGGTCGTCTTCGGCATTGGCCCGGCGGGCACCGGCAAGACCTATCTGGCCATGGCCAAGGCGGTTCAGGCCCTGCAGTCCAAGCAGGTCACCCGGATCATCCTCACCCGGCCGGCGGTCGAGGCGGGGAGCGGCTCGGCTTCCTGCCCGGCACCCTCTACGAGAAGATCGACCCGTATCTGCGGCCGCTCTACGACGCGCTGCACGACATGCTCGACCCCGACTCCATCCCGCGCCTGATGGCCGCGGGCACGATCGAGGTCGCGCCGCTGGCGTATATGCGCGGCCGGACGCTCAATGACGCGTTCATCATCCTCGACGAGGCCCAGAACACGAACCCCGAGCAGATGAAGATGTTCCTCACCCGGCTCGGCTTCGACTCCAAGATAGTGATCACGGGCGACATCACCCAGATCGACCTCCCCGGCGGGACCAAGAGCGGTCTGCGTCAGGTGCGGGAGATCCTGGATGGCGTCGAGGACGTGCACTTCTCCATGCTCACCAGCACCGACGTGGTCCGTCACAAGCTGGTCGGCCGCATCGTCGACGCATACGACCAGTACGACAGCCGCAACGGAAAGTAACCACGAACCCCCATGGCGATCGACGTCAACAACGAGTCCGGGACCGATATCGACGAGCGGGCTGTGCTCGACGTCGCCCGCTACGCGCTGGCCCGGATGCGTATCCACCCGCTCTCCGAGCTCTCGGTGATCGTCGTCGACGCCGACGCCATGGAGCAGCTGCACATCCAGTGGATGGACCTGCCGGGGCCGACCGATGTCATGTCCTTCCCGATGGACGAGCTGCGCCCGCCGGCCAAGGACGACGAGGAGCCCCCGCAGGGCCTCCTCGGGGACATCGTGCTCTGCCCCGAAGTGGCCAGGAAGCAGGGGGAGGAGGCGCCGACCGGGCACTCCATGGACGAGGAGCTGCAGCTGCTCACCGTCCACGGCGTCCTCCACCTCCTCGGCTATGACCACGAGGAGGCGGACGAGCGCGCCGAGATGTTCGGCCTGCAGGCCGCCATCATCGACGGCTGGCGCGCGGAGCAGGGCGTGACCGGCCCCTCCCCGGCCCCCACCGTCCGATGAGCGCCCAGCTCGTCACCGCGACCGTCCTGCTGGTCGTGGTGGCCTGGTTGGCGGCCTGCGCGGAGGCCGGTCTCGCCCGCACCACCCGGTTCCGGGCCGAGGAGGCCGTGCGCTCCGGGCGCCGGGGCAGCGCCAAGCTGATGCTCGTCGCCGAGGACCCCACCCGCTATCTCAATGTGGCGCTGCTGGTCAGGGTCGCCTGCGAGGTCGCGGCGGGCGCGGTCGTCACGTTCGCGAGTCTGCGCGAGTTCGACGAGACGTGGAAGGCGCTGACCGTCGCGATCGGCGTGATGGTCCTGGTGTCATATGTGGCCGTCGGCGTCTCCCCGCGCACCATCGGCGCCCAGCATCCGCTCAACACCGCGACCGTCGCCGCCTATGTGCTGATCCCGCTGGCCCGGGTCATGGGCCCCATCCCGCCGCTGCTGATCCTCCTCGGTAACGCGCTCACGCCCGGCAAGGGATTCCGTAAGGGCCCGTTCGCCTCCGAGGCCGAGCTGCGCGCCCTGGTGGACCTCGCCGAGCAGGAGTCGCTGATCGAGGACGAGGAGCGGCGCATGGTCCACTCCGTCTTCGAGCTCGGCGACACCCTCGTGCGCGAGGTGATGGTGCCGCGCACCGACCTGGTGGTCATCGAGCGCTTCAAGACCATCCGGCAGGCCCTCACCCTCGCCCTGCGCTCCGGCTTCTCCCGGATCCCGGTCACCGGGGAGAACGAGGACGACATCGTGGGGGTCGTCTACCTCAAGGATCTTGTCCGTAAGACGCATATCAACCGCGAGGCCGAGACCGAGCTGGTCTCCACCGCGATGCGGCCCGCCACCTTCGTCCCGGACACCAAGAACGCGGGCGATCTGCTGCGCGAGATGCAGCAGGAGCGCAACCACGTCGCCGTCGTGATCGACGAGTACGGCGGCACGGCCGGCATCGTCACCATCGAGGACATCCTCGAGGAGATCGTCGGCGAGATCACCGATGAGTACGACCGCGAGCTGCCGCCCATCGAGGACCTCGGCGACGGCACCCACCGGGTGACCGCCCGGCTCGCCCTCGGCGACCTGGGCGAGCTGTACGGCACGGATCTGGAGGACGAGGACGTCGAGACGGTGGGCGGGCTGCTCGCCAAGGCGCTGGGCCGGGTGCCGATCGCGGGCGCCACGGCCCAGGTCGACGTCCCCGAGGGCGGCATCGACCCCGCGCTCAAGGCGCTGCGGCTGACCGCCGAGTCCCCGGCGGGCCGCCGCAACCGCATTGTCACGGTGCTGGTCGAGCCGGTCCGCGAGACCGCCGCGGCCGAGCCGGAGTAGCCCGGCAACAGCCCTCGCGCGCCCGTGATACGGCCCCGTCCACACCCCGTGGGCGGGGCCGCGCCGTCCTGCCGTGAAACCGGGTTCGTGCCGTCATGCCGCGAAACCGGGGCCGCGCGGTCATGCCGCGCAGCCCGCAGCCCGCAGCGCCGCGCTCCCGCGGCACGCGCCGGGGTGCGGCACCGCCTGTGCGACAGCGGGCCGCCGCGCCAGCGCATCGGCAACGCGCGGGCCGCGCTGCGCCATACGAGTGGAATAGCCGTCCGCTCCCTGGCCCATCTGGCGTAGGCACCCGCTTACTTGCAGATACCGACTGGTGGGTCGCCCATACCTCTGTCGGGGGACAGTCGACTTGTCTTGCCTGACGTAGACAGGTCGGCCGTATGGGCACCCCCGCGCAGAGGCCATGGCTCCGCGTGGCATGCGCAGCGCGGAGCCGGGCGGCTCATCCCCCTGAGATCAGGAAAGGGCGGGCCGCTTCCATGTCCACCACTGTGGTGACCTCCACGCCGAATCCCTCCGTCTTCGGTCAAACCGTCACCTACACCGCCACCGTCACCGGCATCACCGCCGGGACTCCTCCGTTCGGAGACGTGACCTTCACCATCGCCGGTGGCCCGACCATCGGCCCCGTGACGCTCGCCGCCACCGGGACCGATTCCGGTATGGCCAGCGTGACCGACTCCACACCACTGGCCGCCGGCCCCCATGTGGTCACGGCGACCTTCGTCAACTCCACCGACCCGAGCGACAATTCGTCCGGCACGACCATCCAGCTGGTCAACCAGTCGGCGACCACCACCACCGTCACCTTCGTTCCACCCGCGCCCGTCTGCGGGGAGAGCGTGACACTGACCGTCAATGTGGCGGCGGTGTCCCCGGGCGACGGCACACCCACCGGTACGGTCACCTTCATCGTCAGCGCGGACGGGCCCACGATGACCGGGGCCCTCGACGCCGCCGGGAACGCCTCCGTCACCGTCCCCGCCCTGAGCGTCGGCACGCACCAGGTCGCCGCGTTCTACAACGGCGACACCAACTTCGCCGCTTCCAACTCGCCCTTGACGCCGCTCACCGTCAACCCGGCCGACTCGACCACGACCCTCACCGTGTCCCCGGCCGCGCCGGTCTGCGGTGAGGAGGTGACCCTGTGCGCCCAGGTCACCACGACGCCGCCCGGCACCTGTACCCCGACGGGCACGGTGACGTTCGCCGTCGACGGTGTTCCGACGGTCGTCGCCGCGATCGACGCGACTGGCCAGGCGTGCGTGTCGGCCGGCGACATCCCGGCGGGGACGCACACCGTGACGGCCACCTACAACGGCAACGGGGATGTCGCGGGCTCGACCGGCACCGGAACGGTCACGGTCGGCCAGGGAGCCTCGACCACGACGGTCACGGTGTCCCCGGCCGCGCCGGTCTGCGGTGAGGAGGTGACCCTGTGCGCCCAGGTCACCACGACGCCGCCGAGCACCTGTATCCCGACGGGCACGGTCACCTTCACGATTACCGGCGGTCCGGTCCTGACGGGCATGCTGGACGCGACCGGCCAGGCATGCGTGACCACCAGCGACCTGACCGCGGGGTCGTACACCGTGACGGCCACGTATGCGGGCGACACGGGTGTCGGGAGCTCCACCGGCTCGGCGTCGTTCACCGTGGGTCAGGGCATGTCGACCACCACGGTGAGCGTCTCGCCCAGCCCGACCGTCTGCGGTGAGCCCGTGACCATCTGCGCGGACGTGACCGTCGCACCGCCGAGCACCTGTATCCCGACGGGCACGGTCACCTTCACGATCGCGGGTGGTCCGACCCTGACGGGCATGCTGGACGCGACCGGCCAGGCATGCGTGACCACCAATGCCATCCCGGTCGGCACCAACACCGTGACCGCCACCTATGCGGGCGACGGGGGCGTCACGGGCTCGACGGGGACCGGCTCCGTCACGGTGAACCAGGCGTTCTCGACGACCGTGCTGACCATCACGCCCAGCACGGTGTCATGCGGCGAGACGGTCAGCCTGTGCGCCCAGGTCACCACGACACCGCCCGGCACCTGCACCCCGACCGGAACGGTCACCTTCACGATCGCGGGTGGTCCGACCCTGACCGCGCCCCTCGACGCGACCGGCCAGGCATGCGTGACGGCCACCAGCATCCCGGTCGGCCCCCACGCGGTGACGGCCACCTACTCCGGTGACACCGGCGTCGCGGGCTCGTCCGACACCGGGTCCGTCACGGTCAACCAAGGCGTCTCGACCACGACGCTGTCCTTCCTGCCCACCTCACCGGTGTGCGGCCAGCAGGTGACCTTGTGTGCTCAGGTGACGGTCACGCCGCCCAGCACCTGCACCGCGACCGGGACGGTGACGTTCACGATCGCGGGTGGTCCGACGCTGACCGGGACGCTCGACGCAAATGGTCAGGCGTGTGTGACGACCAGTGCCATTCCGGTGGGCACGCATGCGGTGACGGTCTCGTACGCGGGGAACACCGGCGTCGCGGGCTCGTCGGCCACCGGTTCCATCACCGTCGGCCAGGCCGCGTCCACGACCACGCTGACCATCACGCCCGCCTCGCCGGTGTGCGGCCAGCCGGTGACCCTGTGCGCGCAGGTGACCCCGACGTCGCCCGGCACCTGCACCGCGACCGGGACGGTGACGTTCACGATCGCGGGTGGTCCGACGCTGACCGGGACGCTCGACGCAAATGGTCAGGCGTGTGTGACGACCAGTGCCATCCCGGCCGGCGCGCATGCGGTGTCGGCTTCGTACGCGGGGAACACCGGCGTCGCGGGCTCGTCGGCCACCGGCACCGTCACCATCGGCCAGGCGGCCACCACGACCACGCTCACCTCCTCGCCGAACCCGTCCGCGCCCGGTCAGAACGTGACCTTCACGGCCACCGTGGCCGCGGTGCCGCCTGCGACGGGCACACCGACCGGGACCGTCACCTTCGTGATCAGCGGCGGGCCCACCCTCACCGGCACGCTCAACGCCTCCGGCGTGGCGACGGCCAGCACCAACGCCCTCACCACCGGAGCGCACACGGTCACCGCCACCTACAGCGGCGACGGCTGCTTCGGCCCTTCGACCTCGCCGACGATCACCCAGAACGTGGGCGCGGCGCCGTCCGGGACCACCGTGACCGCCACTCCGGCCACCATCCGTCTGCGGTTCAACGGCACGCTGGTCATCCCGACCCTGAGCGCGACGCTGAGGGACGCGTCGAACAACCCGGTCTCCGGCCAGACCCTCACCTTCGTCGCCAACTCGCTGCTGGGCCCGATCGCGCTGGGCAGCGCGGTCACCAACGCCAGCGGCACGGCGACGCTCAGCAATGTGACCGTCCCGCCGACCATCCTCACCGCTTCGACCTACACCGCCTCCTTCGGCGGCGCCCCGGGCCTGAGCCCGTCGTCGGGCTCGGCCTCGCTGACCTTCCAGCCGACGCCGATCCTCCCGTAAGGGCCTTGACCGTAAGGCCCTGAGCACACCCGCACACCCGCACAGCACACAGCACACCGCGCAAGTAGCCCGCGCCGGGCCGCCGCACAGTGGCCCGGCGCGGGCCGCCGTGTGCCCGGAGGCGGGCCGGGACCGGCTCCCCGTCCCCCCACCGGCGTCGCCGCCGGTCAACGCCCCGCATATGCTCATCCGCATGAGCGAAGCAGCGCAGCTGGACCCCGAAGACCGCAAGATCATCACGCTGGCCCGCTCCGTGCGGGCCCGTAACTCCGTGGCGGAGGGCGCCGCTGTCCGCGATGAGACGGGGCGTACGTATGTCGCCGGGACCGTGGCCCTCGACTCGCTGAAGCTGAGCGCCCTGCGGACCGCCGTCGCCATGGCGGTGGCGAGCGGTGCCACGTCCCTGGAGGCCGCGGCCGTGGTGACCGAGGCGGAGAGCGCGTCGGACGAGGACCGCGCGGCCGTCCGGGACCTCGGCGGGGCCGGGACGCCGGTGCTGCTGGCGGGCCTCGACGGCACCCTGCGGGCCACGCTGCCGGCCTGACCGACCCACTGGCCACGGCGGTCGTACGGGGCCGGGACGGCTGGTTGTACGGGGCGCGGGGCCACGTGCCGTGCGGGGCCGGGACCGCCGGCCGTAAGAGGCCCGGGACGACTGGTCCGAGCGGGCCGGGGCATCGGGGAGAATGGGGTCCATGACTGCCGGTACCTCCCCGTCCCCGACCGAGCAGCGGGAGACCCCGCACCGCTCGGGCTTCGCCTGCTTCGTCGGCCGCCCCAACGCGGGCAAGTCGACCCTGACCAATGCGCTGGTGGGGACGAAGGTCGCGATCACCTCGAACCGCCCGCAGACCACCCGCCACACCGTCCGCGGCATCGTGCACCGCCCCGAGGCCCAGCTGGTGCTCGTCGACACCCCCGGTCTGCACAAGCCGCGGACCCTGCTCGGCGAGCGGCTCAACGATGTCGTGCGCACCACCTGGGCCGAGGTCGACGTCATCGGCTTCTGCCTGCCCGCCGACCAGAAGCTGGGCCCCGGCGACCGCTATATCGCCACCGAACTCGCGGGGATCAAGAAGACCCCCAAGGTCGCGATCGTCACCAAGACCGATCTGGTCGAGTCCAAGCAGCTCGCCGAGCAATTGATCGCCATCGACCGGCTCGGCACGGAGCTGGGCATCGAATGGGCCGAGATCGTCCCGGTGTCGGCTGTGGGCGACAAGCAGGTGGGCCTGCTGGCGGATCTGCTGGTCCCGCTGCTGCCCGAGGGCCCGGCGCTCTACCCCGAGGGCGACCTTACCGATGAGCCCGAGCAGGTCATGGTCGCCGAGCTGATCCGGGAGGCCGCGCTGGAGGGCGTACGGGACGAACTGCCGCACTCCATCGCGGTGGTCGTGGAGGAGATGCTGCCCCGCGAGGACCGCCCCGCGGACCGGCCGCTCCTCGACATCCACGCCAACCTCTACATCGAGCGGCCCAGCCAGAAGGGCATCATCATCGGCCCCAAGGGACGCCGCCTCAAGGAGGTCGGCACCAAGTCCCGCAAGCACATCGAGGCACTGCTGGGCACGCCGGTCTTCCTCGACCTTCACGTCAAGGTGGCCAAGGACTGGCAGCGTGACCCGAGGCAGCTGCGGAAGCTGGGGTTCTGAGCCGGGCCCACACCGCTGCGGAAGCTGGGGTTCTGAGCCCCCGTTGAGCGCCCCTACGCGCCTTCCTTCAGCACCGTGCGGATCAGTTCCCGCTGGGCGTCGCTCAGATGGGGGTCCGCGGCGTGGACGGTGCGGCCGTCGACGGTGATCTCGTACTGGAAGCCGTCGGGGACGCCGCGGGCGGCCGTGATGTGGCCGGTCTCGACGGCCTGATGGGCCAGGGCGTCCAGATGCGTGGCGTCGGGCCGGCCGGTCGTGTCCAGCTCGGCCCGGCGCTCGATTCCGGCGAAACCGCCGGTGCGGGTGACGGAGATGCGCATGGCTCCATCACTACCCGATGGCGTGCTCTACCGCGCGCCCACGCGGGCCCGCAGATCGGTGATGCCCACCCCGGCCCACGCCTCCTGCACCGCCGTCTGCTCCTCGCCCTCGCCGTAGCGGGCGTGCGCCGCGGCGACCGTAAGGTGGGCGAAGTCGGCGAACTCCGCGTCGGAGGCCAGATCGCCGCCGGTCAGCACGTCGAACCAGATCTGCCCGGCGCGCTCCCAGGCGTTGCCGCCCAGGGCGGTGGCGGCGAGGTAGAAGGCGTGGTTGGGGATGCCGGAGTTGATGTGGACGCCGCCGTTGTCGCGTGAGGTGCGGACGTAGTCGTCCATCGTGCCCGGCTGCGGGTCCTTGCCCAGCACATCGTCGTCGTACGCGGTGCCAGGGGCCTTCATCGAGCGCAGGGCCACCCCGGTGACCCGGTCCGTCAGCAGCCCCGCGCCGATCAGCCAGTCGGCCTCCTCGGCGCTGTGGCCGAGCACATGCTGCTTGACCAGTGAGCCGAAGACGTCGGACATCGACTCGTTGAGCGCCCCGGACTGGCCGAAGTACTCGAGGTTGGCGGTGTACTGCGTGACGCCGTGGGTGAGCTCATGGGCCATGACGTCGACCGGGATGGTGAAGTCCAGGAAGACCTCGCCGTCCCCGTCGCCGAAGACCATCTGCTCGCCGTCCCAGAAGGCGTTGTTGTAGTCCTCGCTGTAGTGGACGCTCGCGTTCAGCGGCAGGCCGGAGTCGTCGATCGAGCGCCTGCCGTACGCCTTGAGGAAGAGCTCGAAGGTCGCGCCGAGCCCGTCGTAGGCGCGGTTCACCGAGTCGTCCCCGCTCGCCTGGTCGCCCTCGCCGCGCACCTTCTTCCCCGGTAGCGAGGTCTTGCGGTGGGCGTCGTAGATGGTGCGCTCGGGCTTGTCGGAGGGCGCGGCGGCCCGCGCGGCGGGGACCCCGCGCACGGTGGTGATCCGGCGGCGGGTGCGCTGCAGGGCGTCGTGCTCCAGGGTGCGGCGGGCGAGATCGGCCAGCGAGGCGTCCTCGGCATGGGACAGCTTGTCGAGGACATGCGGCGGCACGATCGTGCAGAAGGTGCCACGGCGGTGACTGCGGGCCCGCGCGGGGGCATTGGCGTTGGCGTCCATGGCTGGCAATGTCGCACCACGTGATGTTCGTGTCACGCCTTGCGGTCATGATTGCTGAAATCGAGTGGAAGATGTGTATTCCTCCGCAGACCATGTTTCTGTCCGCATGGTGATACGGGTTCCGCCGCGTGGATGTGTCTCGGTTAGGCTGCTCCGCATCATGCGTTTCGGGCTGCTTCTTCTTAGCTGCCGCGGCGAGGGCCTGTAGTCGAAGGCCGACCCCCTCCCCGCGGAGTTCGGCGTTGCAGTGATCACGCCCTGTCGGCCGCCCCAGGATCTCCGCGCCAGCGGATCGGTCCTGTGGACAGCGGATTACCCAAGGAGCCCCGCGCACCATGACGACTCATTCCGATACGCCCGGCCGTTCCGCGACCTCCGGCAGCGCCGTCGGCCGTCCCACGCCCCTCACGGCCGCGACCGTCACCCAGCGTCCCTCCGGTATGCCGATCCACAAGTACGGCCCGTACGAGGCCGTCGACATCCCGGACCGCACCTGGCCGGACAACCGCATCACCGTCGCCCCGCGCTGGCTGTCCACCGATCTGCGGGACGGCAACCAGGCGCTGATCGACCCGATGTCCCCGGCCCGCAAGCGCGAGATGTTCGACCTGCTGGTACGCATGGGCTACAAGGAGATCGAGGTCGGCTTCCCCTCCTCCGGCCAGACCGACTTCGACTTCGTACGGTCGATCATCGAGGAGGGCGCGATCCCGGAGGACGTTACGATCTCCGTCCTCACCCAGGCGCGCGAGGAGCTGATCGAGCGCACGGTGGAGTCGCTGCGCGGGGCGCACAGGGCCACCGTGCACCTGTACAACGCCACCGCCCCCACCTTCCGCCGCGTCGTCTTCCGCGGCACCCGGGAGCAGGTCAAGCAGATCGCGGTGGATGGCACCCGGCTGGTGGTGGAGTACGCGGACAAGATCCTCGGCGATGAGACGGTCTTCGGCTACCAGTACAGCCCGGAGATCTTCACCGACACCGAGCTGGACTTCGCGCTGGAGGTCTGCGAGGGCGTCATGGACGTCTGGCAGCCCGAGGAGGGCCGCGAGATCATCCTCAACCTGCCGGCCACCGTGGAGCGCTCGACCCCGTCCACCCACGCGGACCGCTTCGAGTGGATGTCCCGCCAGTTGTCCCGGCGCGAGCACATCTGCCTGTCGGTGCATCCGCACAACGACCGCGGCACCGCCGTCGCCGCCGCCGAGCTGGCGATCATGGCCGGGGCGGACCGGATCGAGGGCTGTCTGTTCGGGCAGGGCGAGCGCACCGGCAATGTCGACCTGGTGACGCTGGGCATGAACCTGTTCTCCCAGGGCGTCGACCCGCAGATCGACTTCTCGCAGATCGACGAGGTCCGCCGCACCGCCGAGTACTGCAACCAGATGGAGATCCACCCGCGCCACCCCTACGCGGGCGATCTGGTCTACACCTCCTTCTCCGGCTCCCACCAGGACGCCATCAAGAAGGGATTCGAGGCGCTGGAGGCGAGCGCCGCCGAGCAGGGCAAGACGGTGGACGAGATCGAGTGGGCGGTCCCGTACCTGCCCATCGACCCCAAGGACGTCGGCCGCTCCTACGAGGCCGTGATCCGGGTGAATTCGCAGTCCGGCAAGGGCGGCATCGCCTATGTCCTGAAGAACGACCACAACCTGGACCTGCCGCGCAGGATGCAGATCGAGTTCTCCAAGACGATTCAGGCCAAAACCGATGCCGAGGGTGGCGAGGTCACCCCGGGCCAGATCTGGGCGGCCTTCCAGGACGAGTACCTGCCGACCGACGACAACCGGTGGGGCCGGATCGCGCTGCGCAGCGCACAGACGTCCACCACCAGCGAGGGCACCGACGCGCTCACCGTCGAGACGGTCGTGGACGGCACCGAGACGGTGCTGACCGGCACCGGCAACGGCCCGCTGGCGGCCTTCTTCGACGCCCTGGCCTCGATCGATGTGGACGTACGACTGCTGGACTACTCCGAGCACACCCTGAGCGAGGGCGCCGCGTCCCAGGCCGCCGCGTACATCGAATGCGCGATCGACGGGCAGGTGCTGTGGGGTGTCGGAATCGACGCCAACATCGTGCGGGCCTCGCTCAAGGCGGTCGTCTCCGCGGTGAACCGGGCGCGCCGGTGATTTTTTCGGCGCGTAGATGATCTCTCGACCGACGGATCCGACGGGCTCATCACCCCGTTGACCTTGTCACCCACACGGGCCCCGTTCACCATGCGAGGTGGGCGGGGCCTCGGGTTTGGCCTGTTGTCTCCGTTCGGGGTACTGACGTCACATCATGGATGTGGCTAGCATCACGTCAACGCGGCAACGTGGCCGAAGCGTTATGGAGGTGTGACGTGGTGCACCGGCGAGCCCGCCGTGACCGGGACCTGTGTGTGGTAGGTGTGCGCACTCTGTGGCGGACCGTCGGCGATGGTGAGTTCTTCTGCCCTGAATGCGGAGGTGACCGCAACTTCCGCCGCCGTACCGGCCGCCGTCGCATCGTGGTGCTCGGCCTGCCCGTGCTGCCGCGCGGACCGGTCGCGCCCATCGTGGAATGCGCGGCCTGCGGCAGCCGCTACGGCACGGAGGTGCTCGACCACCCCACGACCATCCGCTTCTCCGCGATGCTCCGCGACGCGGTGCACACCGTGGCCCTCGCGGTCCTCGCCGCGGGCGGCACCGAGGCGACGGCGGTCCGGCAGGTCGCGGTCGGCGCGGTGCGCGCCGCCGGGTTCGCCGACTGCAGCGAGGACCAGCTCCTCGCCCTCATCGAGGCGCTCGCCGCCGACACCGGGCGGCTCCCGGGCGCGTGCGGCGAGCGCGACGGCCTGGACCCGTGCGGTACGGCGCTGGCCATCGAGCTGCATGAGGCCCTGGAGCCGCTGGCCCCGCATCTGGCCCCCACCGGCCGGGAGGCCATCCTCCTCCAGGGCGCCCGGATCGCCGTGGCCGACGGGCCGTACCGCCCGGCCGAGCGCGCGGTCCTGGAAACCGTCGGCCGGGCCCTGATGATCTGCCCGGACGACACGGCCCGGCTGCTGGCGGCGACGCGGGCGGCGTTCTGAAGCCGCCACAAGGCCAGGCGTCCTGAAACGGAAATTCCGGTTCGCCTCCGTACTCCCCAGGGAGTAATCGGCCCCGTCCCGCCCCCGGCGCAGTAGCCGCCATCTCCGTCGCCGGCGCGACGTATCGGCGCCCCCGCGCCGGAAGCCTGGGGGCATGCAGACGACATCGTCAGGGATCCCGAGCGATCCCCATCAATCGGACGCGGCGCCGCCCTCCGCGGCCGGGCCGCCCTCCGGGCCCGGCGGCAAGCGACGCCGCTCACTGCCTTGGGCGCTCATCGCGGGCTGGGTGCTGCTGCTCCTCGTCGCCGTCCCGTTCGCGGGCAAGCTCGAGGGCGTCAAGCGGGACACGGCCGTCGACTACCTCCCGGCGGGCGCCGACTCCACCCAGGTGGCCCGGCTCCAGGAGCGGCTGCCCGGTGGCGACACCATCGACCTCGTCCTCGTCTACCACCGCGACGGCGGGCTGACCGACGCCGACCGTAAGGCGGCCGGCGGGAAGGTCGCCGAGGTGGCGGGGCGCCACGACATCGTCGGGGGCAGGCGCCGCGCGCCATACCGTCCAAGGACGGCACGACCCTGATGTACGCCATGGCGCTCACCGGCGTGACGGACGAGAAGGAGCGGGCCGACGCCGTCAAGGACGTCCGCGCCGAGCTCGCCTCACACCCTGAGGGCCTGAGCGTCCAGGTCGGCGGTCCAGGGGCGCTCAGTGCCGACTCGCAGGAGGTCTTCGCCTCCACCGACGGCACGCTGATGTTCGCCACTGCCGGGGTGGTCGCCCTGCTGCTGATCATCACCTATCGCAGCCCCCTGCTGTGGCTGGTTCCGCTGGGGGTGGTCGGGGTCGCCGCCATGGCCGCGATGGCGATCGTCTACGGCCTCGTCCAGGGCTTCGACCTCGTCGTCACCAGCATGAGCTCCTCGATCATGACGGTGCTGGTCTTCGGCGCGGGCACCGACTACGCCCTGCTGATCGTCTCCCGCTACCGCGAGGAGCTCCGCCGCCACCGCGCCCCGTACGACGCGATGCGCGAGGCCCTGCGCGGCTGCGGTCCGGCCGTGCTCGCCTCCAGCGGCACCGTCGCCGCCGGGCTGCTGTGCCTGCTCGCCGCCGACCTCAACAGCAGCAGCGGACTGGGCCCGGTCGGCGCGGTCGGGGTCGTCTGCGCGCTGGCGACCATGATGACGCTGCTGCCCGCGGTGCTGGTGCTGCTGGGACGGCGGGTGTTCTGGCCGCTGATCCCGACCTACGGCAGTGAGCCGCGGGCGACCCGGCGCGGGTTCTTCGAGGCCATGGGTGCCTCGGCCCGCCACCGGCCCGGAGCCGTCCTGCTCGCCGGCGCCGCGCTGCTGGGCGCCCTGGCCATCGGCGTGCTCAATCTGCCCGGCGACCTCAAACAGGACGACACCTTCACCGACAAGCCCGAGTCGGTGGCCGCGGCCCAGACCCTCGCCCACGCCTATCCGGACAGCAGCAGCCAGCCCATCAGCGTGATGACGCGCACCACGGGGGCGGACGAGGTGCTGCGGCGGGCGCGCGACACGGAGGGGGTCGCGCGGGCGGACCGCGGACGCAGCGGCGGCGGCTGGACGGAGATCGACGTCTTCCCCCGGGGCGCCCCGCAGTCGGCGGGGGAGACCGCCACCCTGCACGCCCTGCGCTCGGGTCTCGTACGGGTCGAGGACGCCGACGCGGTGGTCGGCGGGCCCAGCGCCCAGCAGCTCGATCTGAAGGACACCAACGCCCGCGACCGGATGCTGGTCATCCCGCTGGTGCTGATCGCCGTGCTGCTGATCCTCGCGGCCCTGCTGCGCAGTCTCGTCGCGCCGCTGGTCCTGGTCGTCGCCGTGGTCGCCGTATGGGGCGCCGCGATGGGAGTCGGCGGGCTCTTCTTCGACCCGGTCTTCGGCTTCGCCGGAGTGGACCCCGGGCTGCCGCTGCTCTCCTTCGTCTTCCTGGTCGCCCTCGGCGTCGACTACGGCATCTTCCTGATGCACCGGATGCGGGAGGAGTCGCTGCGCGGGGCGGACGTCCCGGACGCGGCCGTGACCGCACTGCGCACTACGGGCGGGGTGATCGCCTCGGCCGGTCTGGTGCTGGCGGCGACCTTCGCGGTGCTGGCCACGCTGCCGATGGTGATGCTGGTCGAGATGGGGTTCGTGGTGGCGGTCGGCGTGCTGCTCGACACCTTCCTCGTACGGACGTATCTGGTGACCTCGGCGAGCCTGCTGCTGAAGCGATGGGTGTGGTGGCCGGGTGCCCTCTTCCGCCGTACACCCGCCTCGTCGGTCTCATCGCCGTCGTCGGCCTCCTCGGCGTCGGGAGGCCAGGGCGGGCCCTCCGGCCCCGAGGCCCGTCCCGAACCGGCCGTACGGGGCGGCTGAGGCCGCCCCTGAGCCCGGACCGGCCGCACAGGGGACGGCCGGTCCGGAACCCCCTTCGTACCGCCCTCGCATCGCCCCTTCGTACCGCCCCTTTCGTGCCGCCCTATGGATCGGCCCGAGGCGGATCCCCGAGGATGGAGCCCGTGCCCGCACCTTCCGCGACCCACTCCGCGACCACCCCACCGGCGCACCCCGCCGCGCGCTCCACGGCGCATTTCACCGCCCACCGCGCGCTCGCCTCCGTGCTGCGCGCCCTGCACAGCGGCCCCCGCCCCGCGGAGACCCGGGACGACGCCCGCAGGCGGCGGCGGGTGGACGCCGGGGTCGCCGGTGCGGTGCTGGTCCTGCAGATCACACTGGCCCTGCTCAACCTCGACCGGAACGGCCATCGCCCCGACGCGTTCGGCTGGGCGCTGCTCACCGTCAGCGCCGTGGCGCTCGTGGGGCGGCGGCATAGCCCGATGGTGGTCACCGCGGCCGTGGTGCTCATGGTCGGGCCCTACCACGCCATGGACAACGTCCATATCGCGGTCGTCCCGGCAGGGCTCCTCGCCGTCTACACCCTCGCCGTGACCGGCCCGCCGCTGCGGTCCTTCCTTACGGTCGGCATCCTGCTCGCGGGCATGGTGACGATGATGACCCTGGGGAGCAATGTGCAGGCCGGCGCCAACATGCTGCGCAGCTCCGGCTGGGTGCTGTCGGTCGTGGTGATCGGCGAGGCGGTCCGTATCCACCGTAAGTACATCGCCGCGATCCTGGAGCGGGCCGATCGTGCCGAGCGGACCCGCGAGGAGGAGGCGGCCCGGCGGGTCGCCGAGGAACGGTTGCGCATCGCGCGCGATCTGCACGATCTGCTCGCGCACAGCATCACCCTCATCGGCGTCCAGACCTCCGTCGCGGCCCATGTCCTGATCGCCGATCCCGAGCGGCTGGACCGCGAGGCGATGGCCAAGGCGCTCGACGCGATGGCCGACACCTGCCGGGACGCCCGCGCGGAGCTGCGGGCCACCCTCCAGGTGCTCCGCGGGGGCGCGGACGGCGAGGCCGGTGACGTGGACGAGGAGGACATCGGCCCGCTGCCGGGGCTCGCCGGGCTCTCCGACCTGGCCGCGGCGGCGGAGGCGGCGGGCGTACGCGTGGACCTTACGGTCGGCGTGGAGGCGGCCGAACTGTCGCCGGCCGTGGGCGCGGCCGCGTACCGGATCGTGCAGGAGGCCCTGACCAACGCCGTCCGCCACGCACCCGGCACACGGGTGCGGATCACGCTCGTACGGGACGAGGGGGAGCTGTGTGTCGCCGCCGTGGACGACGGCCCCCACGGCGACGGTGAGCCCCTTACCGCGCCCGCCGAACCGGGCTATGGCATCGTCGGCATGCGCGAGCGGGCCCGCAGCGTCGCAGGCAGCCTGACCGCCGGACCGCGCGAGGACGGCCCAGGCTTCGCGATCAGGGCCGCGCTGCCGTGGGGCCGGGCGGCGCGCCCGGCGGCCGTACGGGCACCGGACAGACCGTCGCAGCGCCCAGGGAGGCCACCGCATGACGACCGCACCGGACCCGGCACCGGGGACCAGCCCAGTGGACCCGGCGTCAGGTACTGCCCCCGTGGACCCCGCCTCCGGGACCGCCGCAACGGGTCCGGCGTCAGGTACTGCCCTCGTGGATCCGGCGTCCGGCACCGCCGCGCCGATCAGAGTGCTGCTCGCCGACGACCAGAGGCTGGTCCGTTCCGCCTTCGCCATGCTGGTCTCCTCGGCCCGCGACATGGACGTGGTCGGGCAGGCGGGCACCGGCCGCGAGGCCGTCGAACTGGCCCGCACCGCCCGCGCCGACCTCGTGGTCATGGACATCCGGATGCCCGACCTCGACGGCATCGAAGCGACCCGCCGCATCGCCGCCGACGAGGACCTCGCCGGTGTCAGGGTCCTCGTCCTGACGACCTACGACACCGACGAGCACATCGTCGAGGCGCTGCGCGCGGGCGCGTCCGGCTTCCTGGTGAAGGACACCCGGCCCGCCGAACTCCTGGACGCCATACGGACGGTGGCGGCGGGGGAGTCCCTGCTCTCGCCCGGCCCCACCGCCCGCCTCATCGCCCGCGTCCTGCGGCTCCCGGACGCCCCGCCGCCCGGCGCCCCGGCCCCCGCCGCACTGGCCGCGCTCTCCGAGCGCGAGCGCCAGGTGCTCGCCCTCGTCGCCCGCGGCCTCAACAACGCCGAGGCCGCCCAGACCCTCAATCTCTCACCGCTCACCACCAAGACCCATGTCAGCCGCATCATGGGCAAGCTGGGCGCCCGCGACCGCGCCCAACTGGTGATCGCGGCCTACGAGTCCGGCCTGGTCACCCCGTCCCGCTCCTGACCGGGCGCCCCGAGCCGGACGCCCCGCCCAGAGCCCGGTCAGTCCGCCTCGCGTCGCCCCCAGCCGTCCCGGTAGGCCGCCCAGTCGTCGTCCGTCGCCGCGTAGTCCACGTACAGCGCCACCCCGAAGCGCTCACGCCGCCGGTCCTCGCGGCCGAGGCCGAGGCGGGCGCCGCGCACCGCCGCCGGGACGGTTTCCGCCCAGGCGTGACGGCCGAAGTTGTTGGTGTGATAGCCGGGGAGGCCCATCAGCAGATCCGTGGTCGGCGGGGTGACCTCGAGCGCGAGTTCCGTCTGCTGGGCCACATAGCCGCCGTAGAGGCTCTCCAGCGGCATCGAGGTGTCATACGACATCACCGCGATCTGGTCGACCCGCCGTGCCACCTGCCCGAAGTACGACTGCGACCACCACTTGGGGTGGCCGGTGAGGAATCCCGCGACCGAGTGCAGGGCGGGCAGCGGGTCGATCTGGTGGGCCGCGACCGACAGCGGGACGTGGCGGGGACGGGTGAGGGCGTGCAGCGCGTCGAGGAGGGCGAGATAGGCGCGGTCCTCGGAGTGCAGCGGCTCCAGGTCGAAGTGGACGCCGTCGAACCCCGCGTCCAGCACCTGCCGCGCCGAGGCCACGATCCGGGTGTGGTTGTCGCCGTCGGCGAGGCTGAGCCCGGTCGGGCCCTCGGTGTCCAGCACGTCGCCGAGCCACGCCTGGACGCGGACGCCGGGCAGTTCGCGATGGACCGCCTTCAGCAGCCACCCCGCCCTCGGGTAGCGGCCTCGGGGCAGGGTGCCGTCATGCTCCAACGGGCCCGCGTGGACGTACAGATCGCGGATCCCGGTGCCGCGCACCCGCCGCACCAGCCCTTGGAGTTCGGCCTCGCCCTTGCGGCCGTCCACCCACGCGTGTCCGATCCACACGGCGTCCCGGCCCCGGGTCTGTGTACCGGGCCCGGGATCGCCCGCGTACAGCAGCCGCAGGGAGATCCCGGCGGCGAGTACGGCCAGCACCAGGCAGCCGACGAAGGCGGCCACGATCCGCTTGGGCCATTTCAGCCGCGGATGGCGCCAGCGGCGCAGGAACGCCTTGCGCAGACGCCGGAGCGAGGCGCGCCCCTTGGCCAGAGGCTTCGATATATGAGGTTTGACCACGGAAGGGAGGGTAACCAGCGCCGTGCGAACGCGGTTGCCCGCACGAGGGCACGGCTACCTGACTCGCCCGCCATGGATGCCACCTCCATGAGCCGTACCGACCCGCTCAAACCACCGTAGAGCGGGCGATGCGGCCTACTCTCACATCAGGGCGCCCATCACGGAGCGCCGAACAGTGGGCGGCACGGCTCCACTCCGGCCATCTCGACCGGGGTGGTGCGATGTTCCTCCCAGGCCGCGCGGTCCAGCCGCAGCCGCTGAACGGTGCGTGCCTCGCCCCTTACGGCGACCACGGACAGCCCGTCGGGGCGGTAGCCGAGCCGCCGGGAGACGCCCATCGAGCGGCCGTTCTCCACCATCGCGCCCGAGGTCAGCGACAGCGCGCCCAGGCCCTCGAACGCCAGGTGCGCCACCGCGGCCCGCATCTCCGTGCCCAAGCCCTTGCCCTGATGGGTCGCGCCCAGCCAGGAGCCGGTCTCGGCTTCCCGCGTGACGGCGAATTCGGTCGCGAAGAGGTCCTGCCGCCCGATCACCGCGCCCTCGTACAGCACCGCGAGGCTCAGCGCCCACTTCTCCGGCCGCCACTCGGCGATCGTGCCCAGCACATGTTGGAAGGTGCCGCGTCCGCGCTCCTCCGGGGGTGCGTCGGTCCAGGGGATGCTGAAGGGCATCTCGGCCGGGTCGTGCACCCCGTCCGCCGCGACCGCGGCGAGTTCGTCGAGCAGGGGGATGTCGGGAAGCCGCAGTTCCAGGCGCGGCGTACGAAGGCGAAGCCCGTACAGGGGCCAGTAATGGGGGTCCATGACGGGAGGCTGCCGGACGTACGGCCACCGCGTCGAACCAATTACGCCCCGTTCGTCAACCCATGTTGACGGCAGCGAGGCGTCAATCTACATTGACACCATGACCGAAGCAACGGATCTCGCCGAGCGCGCGGGCGACCGGGACCCCCGGGTCGGACTGCGTGCCGTCGCCGCGCTGCGCCGGCTGCTGGAGCAACTGGAGGCCGTCCAGGTGCGCAGCGCCCGCGCCCAGGGCTGGTCGTGGCAGGAGATCGCCGCCGAACTGGGCGTCAGCAGGCAGGCGGTCCACAAGAAGCACGGGAGGCGTTGATGTTCGAGAGGTTCACCACCAGTGCCCGCGAGGTCGTACGCGGCGCCGTCCGCCACGCGGAGGACACCGGGGCCGACACGGTCGGCGAGGCCGAGCTGCTGCTCGCGCTCCTGGACCGTACGGACGGCGACTGTAAGGGCGGCAGCGCTACCGGCGGCAACCGTACGGAGGATCCCGGCGGCCGTAAGGACCGCAGCCGTACCCGCGGCGACCGTAAGGGCAGCCCCGCCGCCGAGGTTCTCACCGCCCTCGGCGCGCACGGCCGCCGCGCCTCGATCGAGCGGGCCCTGGCCGAGGTCCGTCGGCGCGGGGGCATCACCGGCGCCGATGCGGAGGCGCTGGCCGGGCTCGGCATCGATGTGGACGAGATCGTCGCGCGAGTGGAGGAGGCCCATGGCGTGGGCGCCCTCGCCGCGGCCGGATCGACCCCGGGAGCCACCCCCGGCCCCACCGCCGGATCCGCCTCCGCACGCGCTCCCCGCCGCGGCAGGCGCCCCCCGCGCCGCCCGTTCTCCCGGGAGGCCAAGTCGGTGCTGGAGCGCTCGCTGCGGATCGCCCTCGCCCGCGGCGACAAGTACATCGGCGATGAGCATCTGCTGCTCGCCCTCACCGCCCGCCCCGGTGTCGCCGCGCATGTCCTGGCCGATCACGACGTGACGTACATCCAGGTCGAACGAGCCCTCACCGCCCGCGCCACGAAGGGCTGACCCCGGAGTCCGTCCCACGCGACGGCGCACAATTGGTTTGCTCCCGCACCGTGTTGGGACGCATCCTGACCCGATGTTGATCCGACGAGAGACCCGCTCCGACATCGACGCCATCCGGGCCGTCACCTCGGCCGCGTTCGCGAAGTCGGACACCTCGGATACCACGGGTACTCCGGACACCCCGGTCCCGGTCGAGACCACGCTGCTGGACGAACTCCGGATCAGCGACGACTGGTTGCCCGCGCTGTCGTTCGTCGCCACCGGCGACCGGGACGAGGTGATCGGACATGTCGTCTGCACCCGCGGCCATGTCGGCTCCGACCTGGCCCTCGCCCTCGGTCTCGGCCCGCTCAGCGTGCACCCCGCCCATCAGCGCCGCGGCGTCGGCCAGGCCCTCGTCCACGCGGTGCTCGGCGCCGCGGACGCCTTCGGTGAATCGCTGGTGGCCCTGCTGGGCAGCCCCGCCTATTACGGCCGGTTCGGCTTCCGCCCGTCAACCGATTACGGCATCACGGCCCCGGACCCGGCCTGGGGCGACTACTTCCAGGTCCGGACCCTGACCGCCTATCAGCCCACCCTCAAGGGGGCCTTCACGTACGCCGAGCCGTTCAACCACGTCTGAGCCCGCAGCCCGCAGCCCGCAGCCCGCAGCCCGCAGCCCGCAGCCCGGACCGCTGACCCCGGACCCCAGACCCCGTGCCCCGGACCACCGAGTCCCAGGCCGTGAGCCGGAGCTCACTGGATCGGCGCGTCGGGCGGCGGCAGCCGGACGATCTGTTCCCGGTCCACCGACTCGACGCCGTCCACCGCCTCCAGAACCGGGATCCGGTCCTCGGCGATGGTCCCGGACAGCGCCCCGAGGATCTGCTGCTCACCGGTGACCGTCAGCCCGACCCGCCGCGCGGCCTCCACGACCTGGGCGAACCGGTCCGGGTCGACCGAGAGGATGACCCCGACCGGCCCGGACCGCGCCGCCTGCCCCATCGCGTCCCCGCTCACGGGGCCTGGAGCAGACCCGAGCCGACGTCCGCGGCCGGTTGCGCCAGCGGATGGGCCCCGGATCGCAGACGGGTGCCGAGGTCGGCCGCCGAGGCCTCCGGATGCGCCTGAGCCAGCAGCGTGACGACACCGGCGGCATGCGGCGCCGCCATACTCGTGCCGCTCATCGTCTGGTACGTCCCGCCGGGCGCGGCCGAGAAGATGTCGACCCCGGGCGCCGCGATATTGATCTCCCCGCCCTCGCCGTTGATGGCGCCGCAGGAGAAGAACGCGGTCCCCAGGTCCTTGCCGAGCGCCGCCACCGCCAGGATGGACGGGCAGTTGGCGGGCCGCCCCACCGGCGCCACGAAGCCGGGCCGCCGGCTCTCGTTGCCGGCCGCGGCCACGATCACGGCGCCGAGCCGCAGCGCGCGCCGTGCCACGTTCTCGTACGTCTGCGGGAACAGCTCTCCCGGCTCCACCGGAGCCCCGAGCGACATGGAGATCACCCGGGCGCCCTGGGAGACCGCCCAGGCCATCCCCGCCAGGATCTGGCCGTCGGAGCCCACACCCTGGTCGCTGAGCACCTTGCCCACCAGCACCCCGGCCTCACTGGCCACGCCGTACCGCGGCGCGTGCCCGGGCTTGGCCGGACCGGCCACCGTGCCGACGCAGTGGGTGCCGTGGCCATGGCCGTCCTCGACACTCGCCCCGGGCACGAAGGAGGCCGTCGCCTCGACGCATTCGGTCAGATCCGGATGGTCGGTGTCCACACCGGTGTCGAGCACGGCGACCTTCACCCCGCTGCCCGTCAGATGCGACCAGTTGGCGCGGATCCCCTGGAGCCCCCAGGTGGTGTTCTGCTCGTCCCACGCCGGTCCCAGCGAGGTGGCGAGCTCGGCCCGGGTGTGCCGGGTCACTTCGTCCTCGTCGCTGCGGTACGTCGGGAAGAAGCCGGTCAGCGTGTGGTGCGGCTCAGTGATCACCGACGCGTACACCACGCGCTCCGGCTCCGTCGCGATGATCGTCGGCTCCGCCTCCGCCGTGGTGACCAGCGCATGGCGCTGGTCCGGCTGCACATCGACGACGGCGACGCCGAGCTCGTCGAAGACCACCGACACATCGGGCCGCGCCAGCAGCTCCGCCGCGCCGGGTTCCGCCCCGCGGACGCGTTCCACGGACGCGATCCCGACGGACGAGCGCAGCGCTTCCATCCCGCGCTCGGGTTCCTGCTGATCGAGCAGGACCACATACCGCCCGGTGTACTCCGTCGGCTGCGTCCCCAGCGGCGTACCGGCCCGCTGCGGCCGCTCCCCGTTCGGGCCCCTGCCCATGGGCCCCGCGGGCCCAGGTCCGTTCGTCATCGCCTTCTCCGCTCGTGTGCGCGGTCGCGGTCAGTGCGTCCCCCGAAACGCGGACACGTGCCACTGCGCGGAAAGCCAGGCCCCCAAGGACGACGGTCCGGTGCTCCCGTGTACCGGCGCGGTCCTGTGCGTCTTCTTCAGCCCCCCACGTTCTCCCACGCCCCCGTGTCCCCCTTAGGTCCACCGTCGCCCCACGCGTGGGGGGCCGCAACTCGGGGCCCGGCGGCCCCGCACATCGCGTACGGCAAGATCGCCGACCGGTGGGACAGCGGGGCGCGCCGGCATTTCCGGGAGCCGGCCGTGACTCGCATCCGTACTCGTATTCGAATCCCTGCCGAACCCGGGACGGTTCACCTGCGCTCCAGGTGGGGCACTCTGAGAAGCGCGGAGGTTGGGCGACGCCTCCACGGATTCTCGCCAGTCGGCTGTCGGAGGGCTGGGCTACGGTGGGTTTCGTTGTCGCACCCCTTGAGCCTTTTCGGTCGAGTACGTCGAGTACGAGGAGAATCCGGAGTGACCCCCGAACAACTGCGGTCCTTCTGCCTCTCCTTCAACGCGGTGGCGGAGGAGTCCCCGTTCTCCCGTCACCCGGAGGTCTCGACCTTCAAGGTGCTCGGCAAGATCTTCGCCCTGACGACGCTGGACGCGCGTCCCCTCACGGTGAACCTGAAGTGCGACCCGGCGGACGCGGGCCGGCTCCGTGAGGGGCATCCGGGGCTGATCATCCCGGGGTGGCATATGAACAAGCGCCACTGGAACACGGTGACGGTCGACGGCGATCTCCCGGACCGGCTGGTCCGGGAGCTCATCGAGGACTCCTACGACCTGGTGGTCGCGGGGCTGCCGAAGACCGAGCGCCTCCGGCTCGACCGCCCTTGAGGGTTTCCAGCGGCGGACGCCGGGCGGACGCAGGGCCGGGTCTCAGCCGAACTGGCCGGGCTGGTAGTCCCCGGCGGGCTGCTGGACGATGACGTTCAGGCGGTTGTAGGTGTTGATGATGGCGATGATGGCCACCAGGGCGGCGAGCTGTTCCTCGTCGTAGTGCTTGGCCGCGTTCGCCCACGCCTCGTCCGTGACACCCCCGGCCGCGTCGGCGATGCGCGTGCCCTGCTCCGCCAGCTCCAGGGCGGCGCGCTCGGCATCGGTGAACACCGTGGCCTCCCGCCAGACCGCGACCAGGTGGAGGCGTGTCGAGGTCTCGCCGGCCTTCGCGGCCTCCTTGGTGTGCATGTCGGTGCAGAAGCCGCAGCCGTTGATCTGGCTGGCGCGGAGCTTCACCAGCTCCTGCGTCGCGGTCGGCAGCGCCGATTCCGTGACCGCCTTGCCCGCGGAGTTGAGGTGCTTCAGGACCGTGCCGAGGAGCGGGTTGCCGAAGAGGTTCAAGCGAGCTTCCATGATGGGCTCTCCTATGCCGTTGCCGTGCTGACACCTCCCTGACGGAACGGCTCGGGGAGATGTGACAGGGCCGCGTGTGACCTGCGTCTCCCTCCCGGCGGCGAGGCGGCGAGGCGGCAAGGCGGCAAGGCGGCGGGTCAGCGGACGAGGCGGGGGAAGAGCGCCTCGGCGTTGCCGCGGTCGATGGCCTCGGCCTGGCCGGGGGCGTAGTCGGGGTAGGTCTCCAGGTAGTGGTTGTAGTAGGTGCCGGCGTCCTGGGGCGCGAAGGGCCAGTCGCTGCCGTAGAGGACGTGACCGGGCTCGGCGAAGGCCAGCAGCGCGGGCAGGGCGCTGGGGCTGGCGGACAGGGCGGTGTCGAAGTAGAACCGCTTCAGGTCGCGCAGGATGTCCTCGGCGTTGCGCTCACGGTCGACGACGGTGGAGGTCAGGCCGGAGAAGCGGTACGCGGCGTAGGGCAGGAAGCCGCCGCCGTGGGAGAGGATCACGCGCATGTTCGGGTAGCGGCTCATGACGCCGTTCAGCACCAGGTTGAGGGCGGTGCGCGTGGTGTCGAAGACGTAGTCGGCGAGCGGGGCGGGGGTGCCGGGCAGCAGCGGCATCGGCGGCTGGGCGGGGTGGACGAAGACGGTGGCGCCGCGGCGGTCGATTTCGGCCCACAGCGGTTCGAAGTCGGGGTCGCCGAGGTAGCGGCCGTGGGTGTTGGACATCAGGACGACGCCGTCGGCACCCAGGGTGTCCAGCGCGTGCGCGGTCTCGGTCAGGGCGGCGTCCACGTCGGGCAGCGGAACGCTGGCGAAGTGGCCGAAGCGGCCGGGGTGGTCCCTGACGACCTCGGCGCCGTACTCGTTGACCGCGCGGGCGAGGTCGCGCGCCTGTGCGTCGCTGCCCAGGTGGATGCCGGGGGAGGTGACCGACAGCACGCCGGTGGCGATGCCCTGCTGGTCCATCATCGCGAGGGCGCTGGTCGGGCTCCAGGCGGGGATGGCCCAGCCGCCGGAGTCGAGGCCGTGCGCGGCGAGGGTCTCGGCCCAGAGGGGCGGGACGATGTGCTGGTGGACGTCGATACGTGCGGGGAAGGTCATGATGATGAGCCTCCTAGTACTTAGCTTGCTAACCAATCTTATTTAGTAAGCTAACAATCATGCGAGAGGCAGGCAACCAAGAGGCGGGCGAACCAGGGCCCGGTCCCGTGCCCGACCCCGCCCCCGAAGCGGGCGTGGAAGACCTGGCCCAGGCCGCCGACCGGCTCTTCTACGCCATGCGGCGCTCGCGGGCCGCCACCGTCGGCCAGTCCGCGGTCGGCCTGTCCATGTCGCAGGTGGCCCTGCTCGACCCCTTGGCGCAGGACGCCGAGGGGGAGGGTCTGCCGGTCGGCCGCCTGGCGGCCGGCGCCGAGGTCAGCGTGCCCACCGCGACCCGCATGCTCCAGCAGCTGGAGGCCAAGGGCGTGATCACGCGCCGTCGCTCCCCGCAGGACGAGCGCCAGGTCCTCGTCCGCCTCACCGAAGAAGGCGCCGAACGCCTTACGGCGATGCAAACCGAGCTACGGGCGCGCCAGTACGAGGCGCTGTCGCAGTTCACCCCGCAGGAGCGCCGCGCCCTGGCCGCGCAACTGCACCGCCTGACCGGCATGATCAGCGCAACCACCCCGGGTCCGGCGGGCACCCCATAGCGGCGGCCTACGGGGAGTTGGCGCCTTGTCCGCGCGTCGTGGCTTGGCGGGCGCGGTGGTTGGCGACGTTGACGCGGTTGCCGCACAGGCCGGGCATGCAGTAGCGGCGGCTGCCGGGCCGGGTGGTGTCGATGAACGCTCCCGTACGGCGCTGCTGGGACTCAACGCCCACGCCGGACTGCGCTGGCACCAGGCCCTGTCCGTCGAAGAGGCCCGGACCTACAAGCCGGACCCCGCCGTCTACCAGTTGGCCGTCACCGGCTCCGGACGACCGCCGGAGCGGCTGCTGATGGTCGCCGCTCACGCCTGGGACCTGCGCGGAGCGCAGCGCCTCGGCCTGCGTACCGCCTACGTCGCCCGCCCCGTAGGCGACCCGCCCGCCGCCTCGGACCGCTTCGACCTGCACGCCGACGGCCTGGCCGACCTGGCCGAACAACTCGACGAGCTCCAGGGCGCTTGATCCATCACGGGGCTCAGGCGATACCCCGCTTCGCGCGCTCGGCGTCGATCAGCTCTTCCATGAGTTCCTCCGGATCCACTATCCCTTCGGGATCGTAGAGGTCGTCATAGTCCTCCCCGCTGAGGGGGAGCCCCAACTCAGCTAGCCGGGCGGACAGTTGGGAGAACGCGGACCGGGCTTCGTCGGGCTCATCCTCGTAATGGGCTCTGTCCGCGGCACACGCTTCGGCCAGTGTGCTGCCCGCCATGCTCCAGTACGAGAACTCGGTGTCCAGCTCGATGACGGGCCAAGGGCGGTCCGTGGGCTCGTCGGGGTGCAGCCAGTAGCCGATCCAGCCCTTGCCGCCTTCCGCGACGAGCTTCACGTACTTGGCCATCTCGGCGGCTCCGGCGTTGATGGCCTGCATCTCGGGGTCGGCGCGTTCCGCTTCGCTGAGATAGCTGGTGTCGAGGAGCGGATGGAGCTGATCGGATGCGAAGAACCTGAGGTCGAGAAGGGAGCGGAATTCGGTGCGGTTCTCCCACTGCGCCACCAGCATCGTGCGCAGGTCGTCGGGGATCGGGTGACCGTCCAGCCGCTCGCGGGAGAACGCCGCGAGCCGTTCTTCGAACATGGTCCCTCTTCACTCGTTCACTCGTCGAAGCAAGCTGATCCGATGACCTTAAGGGCCCCTCGGACAACCGACCTTCACGCCGTGAGGAGTGCTCAGTCCCGGAATGAACCGTCCGCCCTGCGCGAGTGCCGCGACAGCAGGTGCTTGCACTGCGGGCAGTGCCGCCTGAACCCCTTCTTGACCAGATAGCTGATGCCGATCGTCACCACATGCATCAGCCCCACCGCCGCGTTCTGGAGCAGCCGCCCCAGCCACGACCTCGTACACGTCTCACAATCCCGGCAACCGTCCGCCATGGCGTGTTCCCCCCACTCGTCGTCCGTTGTGCCCGTGCTGACCTGCTCCGTAGAACCAGTGTGCGTAATGGAGAACGCCGCGCGGCCGCCAACTGCCGCCCCACCGCCGGGTTGTGACCGCCCCAGATCGCACCCAGCACACAGTTGTGACATCGCGGATCACTTCGGACGGCCCGCCCGTACATCCATGCCGTGCACACCAAATTCCGCACCATGTACGCCTCTTGACGTGAACGCGTCGCTACGCGTCACTGATAGGAACCTTTCCTATCAGTCTGTCCGGAGGAAACCCTGTGGCGCCCATCCCCCGCAGACCGCGCCGAGCGGTCGGTGCCTTCCTGGCCGCGGCCACCGCGGCCTTGACCATCACGCTGCCGAACATCAGCGCGGCCCAGCCCTTCGACGCGAAGGCCGCCGCACCCGTGCGGTACGAAGCCGAGTCCGCGGTCATCTCCGAGGGCGCGGCCGAGTCCAACCACGCCGGCTACTCCGGCTCCGGATTCGTCAACTTCGACAACGCGGCCGGGACCTACGTCGAGTTCACGGTGAACGCCCCCGCCGCGGGCAGCGCCACCCTGACCCTCGGCTACGCCAACGGCACAGCCGCCGACCGCCCGCTGGACATCGCCGTGGGCGGCGACCAGGCGGTGGACAACCTGGCGTTCCCGTCCACCGACACCTGGACCGACTGGGGCTCCGTGACCACCACGGTCACCCTCAAGCCCGGTGCCAACACCATCCGCACCACCTCGGCGGCGGCCGAGGGCGGGCCCAACCTCGACTACATCGACGTCACCGCCGCCGACGGACCGGCCGGCACCGACTACGAGGCCGAATCCGCCAAGATCTCCCAGGGCGCCGTCGAGTCCAACCACGACGGTCACTCCGGCACCGGATTCGTCAACTTCGACGTGGTCACGGGCGCCTACGTCGAATTCACCGTCGACGCGGCACAGGCCGGCCCCGCCCGGCTCGACTTCCGCTACGCCAGCGCCTCCGCCGACCGCCCGCTCGACATCGCCGTCAACGGCGGCACCGTCGCCGACGGCCTCTCCTTCCCGGCCACCGGCGCCTGGACCACCTGGAAGACGGTCAGCGTGAACGCCACGCTCAAGGCCGGAGGCAACACGGTCCGCGCGACCACCTCCGGCGCCGACGGCCCCAACCTCGACAAGCTGACCGTCACCCCGACCGGCCCCGCCGACACCGAGCGGCCGACCGCCCCGGCGAATCTGCGCAAGGACGAGGAGCCTACGGCCACCACCGTCTCGCTGGCCTGGGACGCGGCCACCGACAACGTGGGCGTCACCGGCTACGACATCTATCAGCACGGCCAGTTGATGAAGAAGGTCGGCGCGGACGTCCTCGCGGCGACCGTCGAGAACCTCGACCCCGAGACCTCGTACGACTGGACCGTCTTCGCGCGGGACGCGGCCGGGAACGCCTCCGAGGCATCCAACGCCGTCACCATCGCGACCTTGCCCGCGCCGCCCGACACCGAGCCGCCGACCGCCCCGGCCAACCTGACCTCCCCCTCGAAGACGGCCACGACCGTCGATCTGGGCTGGTCCGCGTCGAGCGACAACGTCAAGGTCACAGGCTACGAGATCTACCGCGACGGCGCCCTGTCCGGCACCTCGGAGACCACCTCCACCAGCGTCGCGGGCCTGACCCCGAACACCGCGTACGCCTTCAAGGTCAGGGCGTACGACCTCAAGGGCAACAAGTCCCCCTTCACGCCCGAGATCACGGTGACCACCTCCGCAACCCAGCCGGGCGGCACCCCCGACCCCGGCACGGTCAGCACCATCGCCAGCGGCGTGGACGTGGCCTGGGGCCTGGGCTTCCTGCCCGACGGCACCGGCATCTTCACCGAGCGCAACACCTTCAACGTCTACAAGCTGACCAAGTCCGGCACGAAGACCCTGGTCGGCAAGGTGCCCAACGCCCAGACCACCGGCGGTGAGGGCGGTCTGCTGGGCCTCGAGATCTCCCCGACCTTCGCCACCGACCACTACCTCTACTTCGTGCACACCTCCAGCGAAGGCAACCGCATCGCCCGGATGACGCTGGAGAACAACACCCTCAGCGGCTACAAGGTGCTGCTCCAGGGCATGGAGAAGAGCCGCTTCCACAACGGCGGACGGCTGCGCTTCGGCCCCGACGGCAAGCTGTACGCCTCCATGGGCGACGCCCAGACCGAATCGCGGGCGCAGGACCGGAACTCGCTCAACGGCAAGATCCTCAGGATCAACCCCGACGGCTCAATCCCGTCCGACAACCCCTTCGGCAACGCCGTCTGGTCGCTGGGCCACCGCAATCCGCAGGGCCTGGACTTCGACTCCAAGGGCCGGCTGTGGGAGTCCGAGTTCGGCAACAGCGTCATGGACGAGGTCAACCTCATCCAGAAGGGCGGCAACTACGGCTGGCCCAACTGCGAGGGCACCGACGGCGACTGTTCGAACTCCAGCTACATCGCGCCGAAGAAGACCTGGTCGACCTCCTCGGCCTCACCCAGCGGCCTGACGATCATCAATGACCATGTCTTCGTCGCCACCACCGTGGGGAAGCGCGTCTACCGGATGCGGATCGACTCCGCCTCCAACCTCGTCGAGCAGAAGACGTACTTCCAGGGCACCTACGACCGGCTGCGCACGGTCGAGGTCGACCACGACGGTGACATCTGGCTCACCACTTCCACCGACAAGGACGGCACCGATGGCAACGACCGCATCCTGCGGATCGACATCGTCTACTCGGACGACGGCACCGCCGGTGAGTTCAAGCTGAGCAGCAGCGCCTTCAAGGACAACGCGACCATCCCGGACCGCCACACCTGCGCCGGCGACGGAACCGCGGGCCAGGACCCCTCGCCCCCGTTCGCCTGGGGCGCCGGAACCACCGGCGCGCGCGGCTGGGCCATCGTCTTCGCCGATGTCGCAGGCGGCGGCAACAAGCTCCACTGGGCGATCTGGGACATCCCGGCGGCCAAGCTCTCCCTGCCCGAGGCGCTGGCATCCGGATTCAACGTCCCCGGCCAGGGCGGCGCCAAACAGAAGGCCATGGGCAGCGGCGCCAACGCCCAGCAGTACTTCGGCCCCTGCCCTGGCGGTTCGACCCATCCGTACACCTTCACGCTCTACGCCCTGAACAGCGCGACCGTGCCCGGGGTCAACTCCGGATCGTCGATGGCCCAGATCGAGACGGCGATCAAGAACGCGAGCACGGCGAACGTGAAACTGCGCGGCAACTCGGACGCGGGAACGCAGCCGTTGAGATGACGTAGGGGTGGCCGGAGGAATCCTCTCCGGCCACCCCTCATTCGTTCACCGGCTCGCCGCGATCCTCCTCCGCGAGAGCGGCGAACCCCATACCGTGATCGCCACCACCCCCGCCGCCCTCCGGGCGTTTGCCCGGGCCGTGAAGGCAGGGCGGTTCGATCATCTGTCCCGCTGGGGGACAATGGGCGGCATGAGTCTGTTCCGCGACGACGGCATCGTGCTGCGCACCCAGAAGCTGGGTGAGGCGGACCGGATCATCAGCCTGCTCACCCGTAACAACGGCCGCGTCCGCGCCGTCGCGCGGGGGTGCGGCGGACGAAGTCGAAGTTCGGGGCGCGGCTCGAACCGTTCAGCCACGTTGACGTGCAGTTCTTCTCGCGCGGTGGTGGCGAGCTGATCGGCCGCGGGCTGCCGCTGTGCACGCAGAGTGAGACGATCGCGCCGTACGGTGGGGCGATCGTCACGGATTACGCCCGCTACACCGCCGGTACGGCCATGCTGGAGACGGCCGAGCGGTTCACCGACCATGAGGGCGAGCCCGCCGTACAGCAGTATCTGCTTCTCGTCGGCGCCCTGCGCACCCTGGCCTCCGGGGAGCACGAGCCGCATCTCGTGCTGGACGCGTTTCTGCTCCGGTCGCTCGCGGTCAACGGTTACGCACCGAGTTTCAGCGACTGCGCCAAGTGCGGGATGCCCGGTCCGAACCGGTTCTTCTCGGTCGGCGCGGGCGGGGTCATCTGCGGAGAGTGCCGGGTGCCCGGAAGCGTCGTACCCTCGGCGGAGTCGCTGACGCTGCTGGGCGCGCTGCTGACGGGGGACTGGGAGACGGCGGACGCGTGTGAGCTGCGGCACGCCCGGGAGGGCAGCGGGCTGGTGGCGGCGTATTTGCACTGGCACCTGGAGCGGGGGCTTCGGTCGCTGCGGTACGTAGAGAAGTAGCAGCACAAGCAGTAGCACAGAGAGCAAGAGCTGAGGGAGACGTGGCAGGCATGGCAGGACGCGGTTTTCTGGGCCGACAGCGGCGCGAGTACCGGACCCCGGAGCCGCACCCGTCCGGCGCCCGGCCGCCGAAGATCCCCGGTGAGCTGGTGCCGCAGCACGTGGCCTGCGTGATGGACGGCAACGGCCGCTGGGCCAAGGAGCGCGGGCTGCCGCGCACCGAGGGGCACAAGGTCGGCGAGGGCGTCGTGCTGGATGTGCTCAAGGGCTGCCTCGAGATGGGCGTCAAGAACCTCTCCCTCTACGCCTTCTCGACCGAGAACTGGAAGCGCTCGCCCGACGAGGTGCGCTTCCTGATGAACTTCAACCGCGATGTCATCCGCCGCCGTCGCGACGAGATGGACGCGATGGGCGTACGGATCCGCTGGGCGGGCCGGATGCCGAAGCTGTGGAAGTCGGTGGCGCAGGAGCTCCAGGTCGCTCAGGAGCAGACCAAGGACAACGACGCCATGACGATGTACTTCTGCATGAACTACGGCGGCCGGGCGGAGATCGCGGACGCGGCGAAGGCGCTGGCGGAGGACGTCCGGTCGGGGCGGCTCGATCCGTCGAAGGTGAACGAGAAGACGTTCGCGAAGTACCTCTACTACCCGGACATGCCGGATGTGGACCTCTTCCTGCGCCCGTCGGGCGAGCAGCGGACGTCCAACTACCTGATCTGGCAGAGCGCGTACGCCGAGATGGTGTACCAGGACGTGCTGTGGCCCGACTTCGACCGCCGCGATCTGTGGCGGGCGTGCCTGGAGTACGCCTCGCGGGACCGCCGCTTCGGTGGGGCGATCCCGAACGAGGAGCAGCGGAAGGGCGACTCGCCGTCCGCGTAAGCGCCCAGGTATCAGCGGCGGGTTTCGAGCCTCAGGTCACCTGCGGTCACGTTGCGGATGTGGTCGCTGGCGAGCATGTCGTGCGGGAAGCCGAGTCCTATCGCGCTGGCCTCGTCGAGGCGGGCCAGTTGGGCGGCGGTGAGGTCGACCGACAGGGCGCCCAGATTGCCCTCCAGCTGCGCGGGGGTGCGGGCGCCGATGATCGGTGCCGTCACGGTCGGGTTCCGCAGGGTCCAGGCCAGCCCGACCTGGGCGGGTGTGACGCCCAGCTCCGTGGCGACCTCCTTCACGACATCGGCAATGGCAAGGTTACGTTCGGTGAGCGTGCCCAGGGCGAGGTTGAAGCTCTTGCGGGTGCCGTCGTCGGATGCGACGTTCGCCGCGGTCAGGTCGTCGCGGCTGTACTTGCCGGTGAGCACCCCGCCGGCCAGGGGTGAATACGGGAGCACACCCAGCCCCATCTCGTGTGCCATGGGGATCAGGTCGCGTTCCCCGGTGCGCTCGATCAGGTTGTATTCGATCTGGAGCGCGACCAGTGGCGACCAGCCGCGCAGGTCGGCGATCGTCTGCATGCGCGAAACCTGCCAGGCCGGGGCATTGCAGATCGCCACGTACAAGATCTTGCCCTGCCGGACCAGATCATCCATGCCGCGCAGAATCTCCTCGACCGGTGTCGTGAAATCCCACACGTGCAGATAGAGCAGATCGATGTAGTCCGTATTGAGCTGTCGCAGACTCGCTTCTACCGAGGTGAACAGGCTCTTGCGGTGACTGCCCGCGGAATTCGGGTCGCCGGGCCGGCGCAGCGTCGTGTATTTCGTCGCGAGCACCAGGCTTTCGCGGTTGTCGCGGGTGAATTCGCCCAGCATGCGCTCGGAAGTGCCATTGCTGTAGGTGTTGGCGGTGTCGATGAAATTTCCGCCTCGCTCGACGTAGCGGTCGAACAGCTTGCGCGCCTCGTCCTGCTCGGCTCCCCAGCCCGATTCGGTGCCGAAGGTCGCCGCGCCCAGTGCCAGCGGTGAGACCCGCAGCCCGGAGCGGCCCAGCAGCCGGTAGGTGTCGAGGGTGAGCGACATGGTGTCCTCCTGTGCTCGTGATCCGTTGTCGAGCACCAGCCTGTGACCGCCGCGAGCCGGAGGTAAGGGAAAGAAGTTCCTGGGAAGGCCAGTCCTACCCTGACTGTTGGAACGAACATGACGACCCCCACCGTGGACACCACACAGGAGCTGGCCGCGTTCCTGCGGGCCCGGCGCGAACGGCTGGACCCGCGCGATCTCGGTCTGCCGTCGCGTCGGCAGGCCCGGCGGACCCCGGGACTGCGCCGCGAAGAGGTCGCCGAGCTGGCCGGGGTCAGCGTCGACTACATCGTGCGGCTGGAACAGGGGCGCGGGCTGCGGCCCTCGGCGGACGTGGTGGAGGCGCTGGCCCGGGCGCTGCGCCTGGCCCCCGTCGAACGCGCCTACCTCTTCAACCTGACCCAGCAGCGCCCCCGCAACGCCGACAAGCCCGCCACCAGCGCGGCGCCGCCGCTGGCCGGGCTGGTCGCCGACTTGTCGCCGCTGCCGGCCATGCTGATGAACCACCGCTACGACATCCTGGCCTGGAATCACGAAATGACCAGGGTGCTCCTGGATTTCGACACCCTGCCTCCGGCGCAGCGAAATGCGATGTGGCTGTGCCTGATGCATCCGGAAATACGCGAGTTCTACGTCGACCGGGAACGCGTCGTGCGGGAGGCGATCGCCCATCTGCGCGCCGCGTGGGCCACGCATCCGGAGGATCGGGCATTGACCGACCGCATTGCCGAATTCATCGCTCGTGACGAGGAATTCGCGCGCTTGTGGGCCGAGCGGGACATCAAGGTCAATGGCCGCGGGCACAAGGCGATGCGGCATCCTGACGTCGGTGTGATCGCGGTGGATTTCGAAGTGCTGATACCGCTTGAAGATCCGGAGCAGCGGTTGGTGATCTTCCGTCCTGCGGACGAGGAGAGCCAGTCGGCATTGGACCGGTTGTGCGCACGGTGATGTCGAACCGTCCGCAACAGACCCTGCACAGAACCTGAGCGGGCGGGCGCGTAGATGGGATGAGCGGGGCCCACCCGCCCCGCCGCCCCGCTTACGCCGCCGCCCCGCTTACGCCGCCGCCACTCCTACGCCGCCGCCACTCCTACGCCGCCGCCACTCCTACTCCGCCGCCCCGCCTACTCCGCCGCCACGATGCGCTCCACCGCTGCCGCCACCAGCCGGTCACGCTCCGCCTCCGTGAAGACGTCCGGCAAGGTGAGCTGCTCGACGATCAGCCAGTTCAGAGCCAATATCAGCAGCTTGACGGCCATGGCGTCACCGGGGAGCCCGGACGCCTCGTGGTAGGCGACGTTGGCATCGACGTCGGCCCGCACTCGCTCGGTGAGGACCGTACGCAGCGCGGGGCGGCGGGTGGCCTCGAGGCGGAGCTCCAGCAGTGCCAGATAGCCGGTGCGGAACGAGGCGACGCGGCCGACGAGTTCACGCATCAGCTCCACGTAGGTTTCCCGGTCGCGGCCTGCCGCCCGCTGGCGGGCGATCGTGGCCTCGTCGGGCTGGAGCCGCTCATAGACGCGGGCGCCGGCCTGGGTGAGCAGATCGTCGCGGTTGGCGAAGTAGTTGGATGCCGTACCGGCGGGGACGGCGGCCTCGGTGTCCACCGCCCGGAAGGTCAGGCCGCGTGCGCCCTCCCTGGCCAACACCTCGATCGCCGCGTCGACGAGTGCGGCGCGCCGCTCGTCGTTCCGTCGCACCATTGACACCACTCCATCTGTAGTACTACGTTCACACCACTTCAAGTAGAGTACTACGAATGGAGCGGCCAACGATGCGAAAGCTCGTCTACTACGTCGCCGTCACGCTCGATGGCCGCATCGCGGGCCCCGGCGGCGAGTACGACTTCTTCCCCGGCGGCGACGAACAGCAGTCCGCCGCCTACTCGGCCTGGACCACCACGCTGTTTCCCGAGACGGTCCCGACCGCCTACCGCGCCGCGGTCGGCCTGGCCGACGCGCCCAACCGCCACTTCGACACCGTCGTCATGGGCCTCGGCTCCTACCGCCCCGCCCTGGACGCGGGCGTCGGCAGTCCGTACGCGCATCTGCGTCAGTACGTGGTGTCCAGCACCCTCAAGCCCGACATCGACCCGGCCGTCACCGTCGTCCCGGGCGACCCGCTCGCCCTCGTACGCGAGCTCAAGCGGGAGGAGGACACGGAGCTGGACGTGTGGCTCTGTGGCGGTGGCAAGCTGGCGGGTGCCCTCCTGCCCGAGGTCGACGAGCTGGTGATCAAGAACTATCCAGTCGTCGCGGGTGCCGGAGTCCCGGTCTTCGACGGCGCCTTCGACCCCACCATCTTCGACGTCGCCGAACGCACCGCCTTCCCCAACGGCGTCACCCTCACCCACCTCACCCGCCGCTGATATCGCTGATCACCCCTCCCACCACGGCACTGTGCCCTCCACGGCGACGAACTCGTGGAAGTCCATGTTGCTGATCTCCAGGTTGCACGCCATTGAGCCGACCTGGCGGCACGGAAGCACGGCGGACTGCCCCGGGGTGTCGTACAGGTCGACGACGGTCAGTGGCCGGCCGGGCTCGGCAAAGGTCCTGGCGTCGGCGAGCGCGACCAGCGTGGTGTGTTCCGTGGGCGGGACCAGCACAGGGACCTGGCCCGGCCCAAGGCCCTCGAAGGCCCGGTCGTCGACGACCAGCGCGGTCAACGGGTAGTGCTCCGGATCGATCTCATCCGGGTCCAGGTCCGCGCCGACCCAGCTGTCCTCGTCGGCCCCGCCCAGCTCGTCGAGCAGAGCGCGCCAGCCGTCCTCGTCGTCGAAGGAGGTTCGGACCAGCAGGGCCACGTCGGTGGAGGGCAGTGCGGGGAAGGACCGGAGCGGCGGCACCGTCGGCGTGGGGAAGGCCGGTCGCCCGCCGTCGCCCTGGTACATGCCGTACACGTCCATGTTGCGCACCAGGTCCTCGAAGGCGAGCGCGCCGGACAGCAGAGCGGCCAGGATCTCGCCGAGCCGGGCCGGCGGGACCCGGACACCGCGACCGGGCATCACCGCCAGGTCCACCAGCAACGGCCCGTCCCCGCCGTACACCACAGAGATGTCCGCCAGGACGACGACGGGCGGCACGGGGCCGCCGCCCGGGACAAGCGCCGGTACGTTACCGCCGTGCAGGTGGTCCCATCCGCGGCCTTCGACCAGGCGGAGCCGCACCCCGCCCCGAGGATGAGCGCGTCGCCTTCCCGGCGGCCCCCGATCCCGTCGATCAGCCCGCCCCACAGGGCCTCGCCGTCCTTGTAGCAGGTGCAGACCAACAGCACTTCACCAGGCGCAGGCTGGGGAAGCTCGGGGAAGGACATGACTCTCCTTCGAAGGACTGACGCGGGACCAGGACACAAGCTCACCAGCCCGGATCAGGGCGGCGACGCGGTGGTCGGCACTCTTTGCTCGTTGTAGAGACCACATTGAACGGTCCATGATGATCGCCGCCCTAGCCTGGGAGCTTTGTACCGCAAACGCTCAACGGGGGAGGCGTCGCATGGGCGGCGGCAGCGGCAGTGGCAGCGGGCACGGCGGCGGCAAGGTTCTGGACATCAAGGTGGCGGACATCAAGTCGGTCGCGCCGACGTTCCACCACCAGGCGGTGAAGCTGAGCGAGGCGCTGACCAAGCTGATCACGACGCTGGACGGCTTTGGGGAGCCGTGGGGGGATGACAAGCCGGGTAAGGACTTCGGCAAGCAGTACGAGCCGAATCAGAAGCACATCGAGTCGGCGGCCGGCATTCTCGTTCTCGGGCTGACCAGCATCTATGAGGCGATGAACGACATGGCGGATGGTCATGTCGACAACGACAAGCTGATCGAGGGGATGTTCACCAAGGCCAAGCACGGCTCGGGTCATGATCAGGGTCCGGGCGCGGGTGGCCATCGGTGAGTTTCGGCAGCGATATCGAGGACAAGGCCAAAGCCCTGCTGATGAAGCTGGGCATGTGGTGGCCGGACGCCAACTCCGGCACGCTGCGCCACGCGGCCGACGCCTGGCGGACGTTCGCCGACAGTGTGGACGATGTGCGGGTCGCGACCGACAAGGCGGCCACGACGCTCATCCACCACAACAAGGGCGAGGCGATCGACGCCTTCGAGACCTTCTGGGGGCGTTACGCCAAGGGCAAGGACGAGGGCTGGCTGAGCAATCTCGCCAAGTCGGCCCGGAACATGGCCAAGTTCCTGGAGAAGTTCGCCGACAAGGTCGACGACGCCATCGACGCGCTGAAGGCGCAGATCGCGATCGACGCCGCTGCGCTGGTCGGCGGTCTCCTGCTGACCCCGTTCACCGGGGGCGCCTCGGACGAGGTGGCCGCGGAGATCATCGCGATGGCCAGCGGGCTGGGCATCGCGGTGGAGGAGGCGGTGGCGACGCTGGCCGCGGAGATCTTCACCGGCGCGGTTTTCACGAGCGTGCTGTCGGTGACGATCGACGCGGCGGTGGCGCAGCCGGTGAAGATCGCTCTGGGGCAGCAGAAGGGTTTCAGCCTGGAGGAGGTCAATCAGGCCGCCAGGGACGGCATGATCGACGGGGGTATCTTCGGCGCCGGGCTGGGGGTGCTCAAGCCCGGTGTGATGCCCAAGCTCACCGGCGTCCCGAACCTGCTCAAGCCCCCCAAGGTGCCCTCGATGCGCCCGAACCTCATCGAGGAGGGCCCGGCCGCCCGCCCGGCCAAGAAGTGCCCCTGTACGGGTGAGCCGATCGACATCGCGACGGGTGCGATGTTGATGGAGCAGACCGACCTGAGGCTGCCCGGGTCGTTGCCGCTGGTCTTCGAGCGCACCCATGTGTCCTCGTACCGGGGCGGGGTGTGGTTCGGCCCGACCTGGGCCAGCCTGCTGGACGAGCGGGTCCAGTTGGACGCGGAGGGCGTGGTGTTCGCCGCCGCGGACGGGATGCGGTTGGTGTATCCGGTGCCGGAGGCGGGGGTGCCGACGCTGCCCGCGAAGGGTGCGCGGTGGCCGCTGGAGTGGGACGGCAAGCCGGACGGTGTCATGACGGTCACCGATCCGGAGACGGGTGTGGTGCGGACGTTCGTCCGTCCCGCCGCCACGGAGGAGCCGGGCGCGGTCTACCTGGCCCTGGAGAGCCTCCAGGGCCGCAACGGCGCCCGCATCGACATCGAACGCGCCGTGGCCGGGAACCCGCTGGCGATCCGCCACTCCGGGGCTACTACGTGGCCATCGACACCGAGGGGCAGCGGGTCACCGCGCTGCGGCTCCTCGACGAGCCGCCGTCGGTCTACGCCCCCGGGCAGAGCCGCGAGGGCGGCACGGTGGTGATGCGCTACGGCTATGACGAGGCGGGCAACCTTACGGAGGTCATCAACTCCAGCGGCGAGCCGCTGCGGTTCGCCTACGACGGCGAGGGGCGGGTGACGTCCTGGACGGACCGCAACGGCACGTCGTTCCGGTACGTGTACGGGCCGGACGGGAAGGTGGTGCGCACCGAGGGCAGCGACGGTGTCTTCAACGGCGGCCTGGAGTACGACGACGCGGCGCGGACGACGGTCTACACGGACTCGCTGGGCCACCGCACGTCGTACCGGTACACCGCCGATGGGCAGCTGATCGAGGAGACCGATCCGCTGGGCCACACCACGCGGACGGAGTGGGACGCGCGCGGCGACCGTAAGGTCGCGGTGACGGATCCCCTGGGGCGCACGACGCGCTACGGGTACGACGAGGACGGCAACCTCACGACCGTCACCCTCGCTGACGGCGCGGAGGCTCGCGCCACCTACAACGCGTTGTGCCTGCCGCTGGAGGTCACCGAGCCGGGCGGCGGGACGTGGCGCCACACGTACGACGACACGGGGAACCTGACCGCCACCACCGACCCGACGGGCACGACGACCACCTACACGTATACGGGCCAGGGCCACTTGGCCGAGGTGACGGACGCGCTGGGCCATACCCGCCGCATCGCGTGTGACGCCGCGGGACTGCCGGTGGCGGTCACCGACCCGCTGGGCCACACCACGAGCGTCCGCCGGGACCCCTTCGGCCGGGTGGTCGAGGCGACGGATCCGCTGGGCCACACCACCCGTATGGGCTGGACGACCGAGGGCAAACCGGCGTGGCGCCAGGAGCCGGACGGCGCCCGGGAGAGCTGGACCTGGGACGGCGAGGGCAACCTCCTCACCCACACCGACCCGGCGGGCCACACCACCCACCAGACCTCCACCCACTTCGACGTCCCCGCCACCCGCACGGAGCCGGACGGCGCGACGTACGCCTTCTCGTACGACACCGAGCTGCGCCTGACCGAGGTCACCAACCCCCAGGGCCTGACCTGGACCTACACCTACGACCCGGCGGGCCGGCTCACCACCGAGACCGACTTCAACGGCCGCACCCTCACCTACACTCACGATGCGGCCGGCGACCTGTTGACCCGCACCAACGGCGCCGGCGAAACGATGCGGTTCACCCGGGACGCGCTGGGCCGTGCCGTCGAGCAGCGGGACGACGCGGGCGAGACCACGACCTTCGCCTACAACGCCGTCGGCCAACTGGCCCAGGCGACCAACGCGGACGCCGAGCTGACCATCGAACGCGATGCGCTGGGTCGCGTCCTGTCAGAAACGGTCAACGGCCGCACGACGACGTACACGTACGACGCCGAGGGCCGCCGGACCCGGCGCACAACTCCCAGCGGCATCGTGAGCGAGTGGACGTACGACGCGGCAGGCCGCCCCGCGTGGCTCGACAACGGCTCGGGAGCCCTCTCCTTCACGTACGACGCGGCGGGCCGGGAAACCGAACGCCGCCTGGGTGAGGGCGTGACCCTGACCCAGGCCTGGGACAAGGCAGACCGCCTCACCGCACAGACCCTCACCCACGAACCGGGGGCAGCAGACCGCATCCTCCAGCACCGTTCGTACGCCTACCGTCCGGACGGCTACCTGACCGAGATCCGCGAACTCACCTCCGGAACCCGCCGCTTCGACCTGGACCCGGTAGGCCGCGTGACGGGCATCCACGCCCACGGCTGGACCGAGACGTATGCCTACGACACGGCAGGTAACCTCACCCATGCCACGGCCCCCGCACACGCGTCCCCCGGCGAACGGGAGTTCGCGGGGACGATCGTCCACCGCGCGGGCCGCACCACCTACGAACACGACGCCCAGGGCCGCCTGACCCGCCGCACCCGCAAACTCCTCAACGGCCAGACCCGCACCTGGACCTACACCTGGAACGCCGAAGACCGCCTCACCGACGCGACGACCCCGGACGGCGACCACTGGCATTACACATACGACCCCCTCGGCCGCCGCATATCCAAACAACGCCTGGGCGAAGACAGTACGGTCACCGAATCGGTGGACTTCACGTGGGAAGACACCCGCCTGGCTGAACAATCCACCCCCGAGGGCAAACACACCACCTGGGACTACGCCCCAGGCACCCACCGTCCCCTCACCCAGACCGACCACACCCCGCTGATCCGGGAGCCCGGCGCATCCCTCATCGAGAAGTTCACGGGCGCCGATGACGAGACGCCACCCGGCTTCCACGCCATCATCACGGACTTGGTCGGCACCCCCACGGAACTGGTCACCCCTGACGGAGACCTGTCCTGGCAACGCCGCACCACCCTCTGGGGCACCCACTTCCCCTCCGGGGCGAGCACCTCTAAGGTCGACTGCCCCCTCCGCTTCCCCGGCCAGTACGCCGACCCCGAAACGGGCCTGCACTACAACTACTTCCGCCACTACGACCCGGAAACGGCCCGCTACGTCACCCCGGACCCCCTGGGCCTCGACCCCGGCCCCAACCACCACACCTATGTCGCCAATCCCTTCGTGTGGCTTGATGCGCTTGGTTTGAAGTGTGGCATTGACCTGTCACAGGCCACTCCATACAGAGGACGGTTCCCGCAGACAGCAAATCCTGGCGAGGTCCTGGTCCGCCGTAAAGAGGATGGAAGCGTAACCGCATATGCTGTCTATGATGCTGACGGCAAGCCGGTGAAGCGTGTTGACATATCGGCGGACTCGAAGCCTCACAACGGTGTACCGCCACCACATGTGGTCGAGATGAAGAAGCATGTGAATCCGAAGACTGGTGAGGTGTATTACAACTGGGACAAGAACTCGACGCGGCCGGCCAGGCCGGACGAAATACCGCTCCCGGAGTGAAAATGGAGTATCGTGAAACCTGAAGAGTATCCAGAAGTTCGATCCTGGATCGAAAGTCTCACGGGGTCTCCTGACTTTGTCGACTTCCTTACGCACAATTGTAGTGTCGGTATGTGGCTCGCCTTCTCACATCTGGTGAACCCTGAGTTCATCGAGATTCATGGCTGCATCCTCTGGGAGCGTAAGTATAATCGGGACAGGTTCGAGGAATGGTGGCAACATCTGGACGGGAATGTTTACGCCATCGAGAATACGTTGAATCGGTTTGTCGTGGCCGATGTGGTGCCGTGCGAGGAGTCTCCCGAGAACGACAGCGCGCTCGCCGACATAGCCGATGCCATTGCCGGATCCTGGGAGCACGTCCTGGCTCGCACTTTTCCAGATCGTGCTTTCAAGGTCCATGTCCTTTCCACCGACGACGGGCCAACGATCGTTTTCCATCAGGCATGCGGCTGAACAACAGAGATCCGCGCTTGGATCGGGCTGTCCGTCGGTGGCTCCCCTCCCGCCGCCACGCCGCATCCGCGCTGCGGAAGTCCAGCTCCCGCAGCGCGGATCGACATCACTATCCGGCTTCCTCGACCCCCACGCGGGCACCCCATCCCCGCGAAGCGGCAACAGCAGCCACCGCCATCGCGGCCAGCGCGACGCTGACCCACACCGCCCCCCGGTAGTCGCCCGTCGTCTCGGTCACGACGCCCGCGATCAACGGGCCAAGGAAGGCGCCCGCGTTCAGCGCGACCGTGGCGAACGAGCCGCCCAGCGAAGGAGCTTGGGAGGCCGTACGCATGACACGCGTGACGAGGGTCGAGCCGATGCCGAACGACAGGCCGCCCTGGAGGATCGTCACGATGAAGAGCGGGGCCGCGTAGGGGCTGGTCGCGGCCAGTACCGCCCAGCCGACCGGCAGGGCGCACACGGCCAGGAGCAGGCCCCTCCCGAACTCGCCGTCGGCTCTACGGCCGGCCGTGGTCACCCCCACGAAGGCGCCCACCCCGAAAGCGGCGAGAAGGGCGGGGACGGCGGTCCTGGGGAGGTGGGTGATGTCCGTGGCGATGACGGCCAGGTAGGCGAAGGTCGCGAACGTCGCGCCGTTGACCACCGCCGCGAGGACCATGGCCCACCGCACCGGGCGCGCCGCCACCACGCGCGCTTCCCGCCTGATCGACACGTCCTCTCGACCCGCCGCGTCGGCGGGTGCCCGGCGGAAGACCAGAGCCAGCGCGGGCAGGCACAGGGCCGCCACGGCCCAGAATGCGGAGCGCCAGCCGGACCACTCCCCGAGCAACGCCCCCGCGGGAACGCCCGCGACGCACGACAGCGTGACCCCGGACAGCAGAACGGCGGTGGCCCTGGCGTGCTGCGCCGCCGGGACGAGAGCCGTCGCGACGGACATCGCGACCGCCAGGAAACCGGCATTGACGATCGCGGCGACAATACGAGTACCGAAGAGCACGGCGAAGTCCGTCGTCACCGCGCCGATCACATGCACCACGACGAACGCAGCCAAGAACCCCGCCAGCGCCCTGCGCCGCGGCCATCGCGCGCTCAGCGCGGCCATCACCGGTGCGCCGACGATCATCCCGATCGCGTACGCGGACGTGAGGCTCGCCGCGGCTCCCACCGACACGGAGAGGTCTTGGGCAATGCCCGGCACCAGACCGGACAGCATGAACTCGGACGTTCCTTGCGCGAAGACGGCGAGCGCGAGGACGTAAAGGAAAACAGGCAAGAGGTCGACTCCAGCGAAGAGCGGATGCGGGCAAGAACAGCCGCGTGCTGGATGTCGGACTACGCCATGACGAGCCATGAATACGCCATGACGAGCCATGAATACGCCATGACGAGCCATGAATACGCCATGACGAGCCATGAATACGCCATGACGACGCCATGGATACGGCGAGCCCGAAACGGGACCAGACACACGGAGTCGTGTCCGGTCGCTGGAAGCGAGATCGACCCAAACGTCAGGTCAGGGGTTCAGACAACTCGCCGCCGGACGACCGGCGGCTCCGTTCTGTCTGATTCAGGGCTCGTCACATCGGGCACCGTATCCACAATCCCCGACGGAGATCAATCCGATTTCGGCGTACCCCAGCCCCTCTGGTACGCGGACCAGTCACCCGGCGTCGCCGCGAAGTCCACATATAGCGCGACACCGAACCGCTCGCGGCGCGCGTCTTCGTGGCTCAGGCCGAGGCGGACGCCCCGGACGGCCGCCGCCACCGTCTCGGCCGATTCGTGGTGGCCGATGTCGTCGGTATGGAACGCCGGGAGGCCCATCAGCAGGTCGGTGCCGCGTGGGGTCGCCTCCAGGGCCAGTCGCGTCTGCTGGGCCACATAGCCCCCGTACAGGCTCTCCAGCGGCAGCGCCGTGTCGTAGGACATCACCGCGATCTGGTCGACTCGGCGAGCGACCGCGCCGAAATACGACTGCGACCACCACTTGGGGTGACCGGCGACGAAACCCGCGACGGAGTGGAGGGAGGGAAGGGGATCGATCTGGTGCGCGGCCACCGACAGCGGTGCGCCGTGCGCGCGGGTGATCGCGCGCACGGCGTCCAGCAGCGACAGGTAGTCCCGGTCGCCGGAGTGCAGGGGCTCCAGGTCGAAGTGGACGCCCGCGAACCCCGCGTCCAGCACTTGGCGGGCCGAGCGCACGACTCGTTCGCGCGTCGCCCGCTCGCCGAGGTCCATCCCTGTTCGGCCCTCGGTGGACAGGACGTCGCCGAGCCACGCCTGGACGCGCACGCCGGGCAGTTCGCGCCGCACCGCGTCCACCAGCCAGCGGGCTTTCGAGTAGCGCGAGGCGGGCAGCGTGCCGTCGTGCTCCAGCGGGCCCGCGTGGACATACAAGTCCCGGATGCCGGTGACGCGCACCCGCTGGACCAGCTCGGCGAGCTGGTCCTCGCCATGGCGCCCGTCCACCCAGGCGTGCCCGAGCCACACCGCGTCCCGCTCGCGAGTATGCGTTCCGGGGGCGGGGTCTCCCGCGTACCGCAGCCGCAGCGACACTCCGGCGGTCAGGAAGGGCACGACCAGGAGCACGGCGGTGCCCGTGGCGACGCGCTTGGGCCACTTCAGGCACGGATGGGACCAGTGAGCTACGAATGCCGACCTCCCGCGCCCGAGAGCGGAGCCCGCTCGGCGCAGCGCCCGGGCAGGAGCGCGGTCGGGGTTTCCTGAAGGTGTCGGCAGCGGCATCGGCAGTCAGCCTCCGTCGTACGACACGACCGTGCCGTGCAGGGCGTCGGCGACGCGTGAACCGAGGTCGTAGTCGCAGAGGTTGACGGTCCAGTTGCCGGCCGTGACCAGCGTCGCGGGCACGCCCTTGTAGGCGATGGCCTCGCGCAGCACCGCATTACGGTCGGCGTCCGAGGCGTGCAGGGCGAGGGTGGCGCAGTTGGGCGCGCCGGTGCTCTTGCCGGTGGTGCAGGTCAGCACCATGTCCGACCGCTGCTTTCGGTCGTCGCAGCCCACCGCCGCCGCGACGTCGTCGGCGAGGGCACCGACGGTCCGGTAGCGGGGTGTGCGGGGGATGTCCGGGAGCGGATACGCGGGGATCTTGGCCTTCTCGGGCGGCAGCACGACACCGCCGAGAGCGGCCGCGATCCGGTTCGCGAAGCGGGGCTCGGTGACCCATACAAACCAGTGACCAGCGGCAACCAACGTGTGGCTGGTCGGCGGCTCTCTGTGGGAGGCGATGGACTCGCCGATCTCGTCGCGGCTGAACTTCTTCGGGTTCAGTACCTGGACGTCGTTCTCGAACTTGGTGCCGTCGATGACGGAGGCGCATCCGAGGCCGCTTCCTCCGGCGCTGCCGCCTTGCGAGCGGCGGGTGACCTCGCATGGGACACCCCCCGCTTCGAGGGCTTTCACGACCGCGTCGGCGTTCGCGTACTCGGGCTTCGTGGGCACGTTGCCCGGCATCGTGGCGCTCGGGCTGGGCGACGAGTCGGTGCCGTTCTGCGTGGTGTTGCCGCACGCGGCGAGGACGGCCATGGCCACCCCCGCCGCGAACACGCTGATCACTCGCTTCATGAACTCACTTCTTCAGGGGGCCTAGCCCGTCGCCGAGGGACGCGGTGTGAGACCGGGGCTGGGCTCGGTCGGCTTCTTGTCTCCGCCCCCGCCATCCTTGCCGCCTGAGGAATCGGACGGCGGAGTGGGGGAGGGCCCGGGCTCCGGCGACGGTGTGCCGGGCTCCGGCTCGCCGGTGCCGGTGCCGTGCGAATCGCCGCCGTAGATCGGGTCGATGGTGAACGAGTGCCCCTTGGGGGTGTCGCCCTCCAACTGCTCCAAAGCCTTCTGGCGCTCCTCGTCGCTCAGGGCCTCCCATGCCTTGGCGTCCTCGAGACGCGGCTGGAGCTTGTCCCAGTTCTCGCCGCGGGCCTTGATGTCGCCCCCTCGGTGGTCCGAGTCGTCCCCGTACTGCTCGTTCTTCTCGCGGACGTCGGGAGTGTCGGCGGCGTAGAGCATGAACAACTGCTTGTCCGTGTCCGAGCCGTACGGATTCTTCTGCAACTCCTGCAGGTGGTACGCGCTCAGGCGGATGTCCTCGTTGGGGTTCTCCTCGATGTACTTGGTGAGTTGGGCATCGCTGAGGTCTCCCAGATAGGTGCCGTCCGGCGTGGTGAACGCCTGTCGGTGCTGCCCTATGACGTTGCGGGCCGTTCCCAGCTTCATATGCGTGATGCCGAGCGACTTGTCCGGCTTGATCGTCTGCTGAAGCGTCCAGTTGAACATCCTGCCGATGCTCGGCAGGAAACCGCGGCCGTCCTTGTCGTAGTTCTGGTACCACTGCTGCTCCTGCCAGAGGATCGACAGCAGCAGCGTCTTGCTCATTCCAGTCTCCTTGGCGGCCCGTTCCACGGCGGCGAGCTGCGCGGCGGAGACGTTGATCTGATGCGGGCCGTCCGGCGCTCCCGTCAGGCGCAGCGCGATGGCCAGCGGGCTGTTCTTCTTCAGCGCCTCCTTGACCAGCTTCGGATCGGAGATCTCCGTGAGGCCCCTGATGGTCCGCAGCGCGGCCGCCGCCGTGGTGTCGGCCTTGGTCGCGCGGGACAAGGCGTCCTCGATGATGCCCTGGGCGTGCCGGACCGGTTCCGACTGACTGTCGTCACCGGGATCGGAGGCCACCGGCTTGGAGTGGGAGACGCGACCGCTGTCGTCGACGGACAGCCCATGGTCCTTGGCGTAGCCGAGCGCGCTGCTCAGATCGCGCTGGGCGGCCTCGATCTCGTCGGCCAGGTCGTCGTAGACGCGGCAGAGCTCGCGCAATGCCAGGTTCGCCGCTTCGTAGTCCTCGGCGTGCTTGACGAAGGTGCGGCGGGCGGCGAGCCCCGCGTCGGACACCCACTGCTTCTCGATGGTGCGGGCCACATCATCGCGGGCGAAGGTGCCGATCTCGTCGCAGTGCTTGGCAGCGGAGAGGGCGTCGGTGGCGGCGTCGCGCCAGGCTTGCGGGCTCGCGGACCGGAGATCGGGTACGGACACCATCAGGCACCCTCCAGCCAGCGGGCGTCCTTGCGGAGTTCCGCCTCGATGGAGTGGTCGGTGTCCATGTAGTCGTCCATGGCATCGGTGATGGCGGAGGCCGCCGCTCTGGCCGACTTGCCGAGTTCGTGCAGACGGTTGCGCCACGCCGTGACGCACTCCTGGTTGGGCCCCGCGAGCGCCCACCCAGAATGGGCCTTCCCGGCGGCCTCGGGGTCGTCCAGCTTGGTCTTGTTCTGCCCCGTCGCGCTGGTGGTGTGGAAGGCGCCCGCGCTCTTCTTCGGAGACGGCGGATCGACGAAGAGGTCCGGCGGTCCCGGTAGATCAGGAAACAAGGACATCAGGCTCCCCCAAGTAGCCGTAATGTTCATGTACTTGGCACCGTACCCGGCGCCCCGCCGATGAAGCGGGACGACGCGCGTTCGGCCGTGCTCTCAGTACAGGGCTGTGACGACCTGGGGGAAGCGGACCGTAAGTGGGGAAACGCGGACCGTAGGAGGTGGTCCTGCGAGGTGGGGGCTAGCCCCGCGAAGGGGAGATCAATCCTGCGCAGCCTTCGCCGCCGCGCAATCGCCGCAGGTGCCGAAGATCTCGATGGTGTGGGCCACGTCCACGAAGCCGTGCTCGGCGGCGATCGCGTCGGCCCACTTTTCGACGGCGGGGCCCTCCACCTCCACCGCCTTGCCGCAGGCGCGGCAGACCAGGTGGTGGTGGTGCTCCTCGCTGTTGCAGCGGCGGTAGACCGCCTCGCCCTCGGTGGTGCGGAGGACGTCGACCTCGCCGGCGTCGGCGAGGGACTGGAGGGTGCGGTAGACGGTGGTCAGGCCCACCGAGTCGCCGCGGTGCTTGAGCATGTCGTGGAGCTCCTGCGCACTGCGGAACTCGTCCACCTCGTCCAGTGCTGCCGCCACCGCGGCGCGCTGCCTGGTGGACCGGCCGCGTACTGGGGGACCCGCGGTCACCACAGCTGCCTCCTCAACCTCACATGCTCCGTCGCTCTCGGGGCTCTCTCCGTGCCCACTGCGTCTTCTGCCCGGCCATTGTGCCAGTTATCGCTCGGGGGACGGACGAGAGCGACAGACCGGGTGGTCGAGTGTGCGAGTTTGTGGACTATACGAGTACATCGTCCCTCACCGTGCACCCTTCCCCGGCCGCGGACGCCCGCTGAGCGCGTCTTTTCGCCAGGGGCGCGGCCAGCGCCGTGATCGCGGCGAAGACGCCGATGGCGAGGACGACGATGCTCGCGCCGGGCGGGACGTTCTTGTAGAAGGAGAAGACCGTGCCGGACAGGGTCACCACGACGCCGATGGTGATCGCCAGCGCGAGCGTCATCGCGAAGCCCCGGGTGGCCTGCTGGGCGGCGGCGACCGGGACCACCATCAGGGCGCTGACCAGGAGCAGGCCCACGACGCGCATGGCGACGGTGACCGTGACGGCCGCGGTGATGGCCAGCAGCAGGTTGAGCGTGCGCACCGGGAGGCCGGTCACCCGGGCGAACTCCTCGTCCTGGCACACCGCGAACAGCTGGCGCCGCAGCCCCAGCGTGATCAGTACGACGAAGGCGGCGAGGAGGGAGATCGCGACGACGTCCTCGGGGGAGACCGTGGTGATCGAGCCGAAGAGATAGGTGGTGAGGTTGGCGTTGGAGCCGGTCGGCGAGAGGTTGATCAGCAGCACACCGCCCGCCATCCCGCCGTAGAAGAGCATCGCGAGGGCGAGATCGCCCCGGGTCTTGCCGTACCAGCGGATCAGCTCCATTGCGATCGCGCCGAGGGCGGAGACGGCGACGGCGGTCCACACGGGGTTGGCGCCGGTCAGGAAGCCGAGGGCGACGCCGGTAAGGGCGACATGGCCGATCCCGTCGCCCATGATCGCCTGGCGGCGCTGGACGAGGTAGATGCCGACGGCGGGCGCGGTGATGCCCACCAGGACGGCGGCGAGCAGGGCCCGCTGCATGAAGGCGTAGTCGAGGATCTCGAGCATCTCAGGTCAGCAACCCTGTCCGGATCGGTTCGGCGTCGGGCGCCGCATGGGGATGGACGTGGTCATGGCCGGGCAGCGCGTGCTGGCCCACGGCCTTGGGCGGCGGCCCGTCGTGGACCACACAGCCGTCGCGGAGCACCACCGCGCGGTCGATCAGCGGCTCCAGCGGGCCGAGCTCATGGAGGACGAGGAGGACCGTGGCACCGGCGGCGACCTGCTCGCGGAGGGTGCCCGCGAGGATCTCCTGGCTGGCGAGGTCGACCCCGGCCATCGGCTCGTCCATGATCAGCAGTTCCGGTTCGCCCGCGAGGGCGCGGGCGATCAGCACGCGCTGGTGCTGACCGCCGGAGAGGGCGCTCACCGGGTCCCGGGCGCGGTCGGCCATGCCGACGAGCTCCAGGGCCCGCTGAACGGCCGCCCGGTCCGCCTTGCGCGGCGGGCCGAACCGGCGGCGGGCCAGCCGGCCCGCCGAGACGACCTCGCGCACGGTCGCGGGGACACCGCTGGCGGCGGTGGTGCGCTGCGGTACGTAACCGATCCGGGCCCAGTCGCGGAAGCGGCGGCGGGGCGTGCCGAAGAGGACCAGCTCGCCGCCGCTGAGCGGCACCTGGCCGACGATGGACCGTACGGCGGTGGACTTGCCCGAGCCGTTGGCGCCGAGCAGCGCCACGACCTCACCGCGGCGGACGGTCAGATCGATGCCGCGCAGCACGGGGCGGCCACCGAGGGTGGCGGTGGCGCCGCGCAGGGATATGGGGTCCGCGGTGGGAGCCGGATGGGTGGCCGGTGCCGGATGCGTGGGCGCGTCCGTGGCCGGTCCCGGATGCGGGGGCGCGGTCGGGGCTATGTCCGGCTCCTCGGCTTCCATGGGTTCCTCGGTCGCCATCGTTTCCTCGACCTCCGTGGGGTGGTCCGTCACTTGGTGCCCAGCGCCTTCTGCAGGGCCTTCAGGTTGGATCGCATGACCTGGATGTAGTCGTCACCCTTGGACTTGTCGCCGATGCCCTCGATGGGATCGAGCACATCGGTCCGCAGATGGAGATCGCCCGCCAGCGTCTTCGCCGTTCGGTCGCTCACGAGGGTTTCGAAGAAGACGGTGTTGACCTTGTCCTTCTTGGCGACGCTGTGCAGGCCCTTGATCCGGGCCGGGCTGGGCTCGGACTCGGGGTCGAGCCCGGAGATCGCCTCCTGCCGCAGTCCGTAGCGCTCGGCGAGATAGCCGAAGGCGGCGTGGGTCGTGATGAAGGTGTCCGAAGAACGGTCCTTCAAACCGCTCCGGAAGTCCTGATCGAGCGTGGTCAGCTCCTTGACCAGGGCGGTGGTGTTCTCCTTGTACGTCGTGGCGTGATCGGGGTCGGCCTTCTCCAGCGCCTTGCCGACGCCCTTGGCGACCTGGGCGTAGCGCACCGGGTCCAGCCAGATGTGGGGGTCGGCGGCGGAGTCGCCGGAGTGGGCGTGGCCCTCGTGCCCTTCCTCGCCCTCGCCCCCATGGCCGCCCTCGTCCCCGTGACCGGCCTCGCCCCCGTGGTCGTGGTCGCCCTCGACCTCGGTGCCGTGGTCCTCCAGCGTGGTGTACGAGGCGGCGTCGGCGACATGCTTCGGCTCGGCCTGGGTGATGGCGCGGTCGACGGAGGGCTGGAGCCCCTTGAGATAGACCACCAGACCCGCCTTGCTGAGATCGGCGGTCTGCCGGGGGCTGATCTCCAGATCGTGCGGTTCGACGCCGGGCTTGGTCAGGGAGGACACATGGATGGCGCTACCGCCGATCCGCTGGGCGAGGAACTGCAGCGGATAGAACGACGCCACCACATCCAGCTTGCCGTCCGTCCTTCCGTCTCCGGCGTCGGAGGAGCAGGCTGTGAGGGTGGTCAGGCCCAGTGCGGCGGCTCCGACGAGGGCGGTCATGGGCCTGAGGCGACGTATGTTCATGACTCTCATTTTCAACAAAGATGGAAACGATTGTCAACAACTGTCCTCTTGTTGATCGCTTCGACTACCGATTTGATCCGGGGGGTGCCGCCGCCGGTAACCTGAAGCATTCGCTTCGTCGTCAATGTCGTCATCAATGAAGAGAGCACCGTGGCCGCCGACAAGATCGACACCATCGTCAGCCTCAGCAAGCGCCGTGGCTTCGTCTACCCGTGCAGCGAGATCTACGGCGGCCAGCGAGCCGCCTGGGACTACGGACCGCTCGGTGTGGAGCTGAAGGAGAACATCAAGCGGCAGTGGTGGCGTTCGATGGTCACCTCTCGTGACGACGTCGTCGGACTCGACTCGTCCGTGATCCTGGCCCGTGAGGTGTGGGAGGCGTCCGGCCACGTCGCCACCTTCACGGACCCGCTCACCGAGTGCACCTCCTGTCACAAGCGGTTCCGCGCGGACCACCTGGAGGAGGCGTACGAGGCCAAGCACGGCCGGCTCCCCGAGAACGGCCTGGCCGACGTCAACTGCCCGCACTGCGGCAACAAGGGCAGCTTCACCGAGCCCAAGCAGTTCTCCGGGCTGCTCGCCACCCACCTCGGTCCGACCCAGGACTCCGGCTCGATCGCATACCTGCGCCCCGAGACCGCCCAGGGCATCTTCACCAACTTCCTCGCCGTCCAGCAGACGTCGCGCCGGAAGCCGCCGTTCGGTATCGCCCAGGTCGGCAAGTCGTTCCGCAACGAGATCACGCCGGGAAACTTCATCTTCCGTACGCGTGAATTCGAGCAGATGGAGATGGAGTTCTTCGTCAAGCCGGGCGAGGACGAGACGTGGCACGAGTACTGGATGGAGCAGCGCTGGAACTGGTACCGGGACCTCGGTCTCCAGGAGGCGAACATCCGGTGGTACGAGCACCCGAAGGAGAAGCTCTCCCACTACTCCAAGCGCACCGCTGACATCGAGTACCGCTTCAGCTTCGGCGGCTCGGAGTGGGGCGAGCTGGAGGGCCTGGCCAACCGCACCGACTTCGACCTGAAGGCGCACTCGGCGGCCTCCGGCCAGGACCTGTCGTACTTCGACCAGGAGGCCGGCGAGCGCTGGACCCCCTACGTCATCGAGCCGGCGGCGGGCGTGGGTCGCGCGATGCTGGCCTTCATGCTCGACGCGTACGTCGAGGACGAGGCGCCCAACGCCAAGGGCAAGATGGAGAAGCGCACCGTGATGCGGCTCGACCCGCGCCTGGCGCCGGTCAAGGTCGCGGTGCTGCCGCTGTCCCGCAACCCGCAGCTCTCGCCGAAGGCCAAGGGGCTCGCGGCGGACCTGCGCAAGCACTGGAACATCGAGTTCGACGACGCGGGCGCGATCGGCCGCCGCTACCGTCGCCAGGACGAGATCGGCACGCCCTTCTGCGTCACCGTGGACTTCGACACCCTCGATGACAACGCCGTGACCGTGCGTGAGCGCGACACGATGAAGCAGGAGCGGGTCTCCCTCGACCAGATCCAGTCCTACCTCGGCGGCCGCCTGATCGGCTGCTGACCCGGCCCGGGCCATCGCGCCCGGACCACGGGCACCGGATACATACCCGACGACGGGCTCCGGCGCCGCGGACGCCATGTCCGTGGCGCCGGGGCCCGTCGGCTCGGCAGAACGGGGGTTCACCAATCGTGCGAGGCGTGACACATCACATCACCGCCACCCGCGAGGACGGCACGGTCTTCGAGGTGAGCTACGGCTACGGTCCGGGGCAACGGCGGCTGCTCGGCTGCGAGCACTGCGACTGGCAGGAGCGGATCACCTCCGGCGGCGCCCGCCACAAGGGACTCGACCACCTCGCCCAGGCGCACGGAGCCCTCGGCTCCCCGCGGATGACCGCCGACGCGGCGGCGCGGCGGCAGGTCCTCCTGATCATGCTGGCCTGTTTCGCGGCGGCCGCGGTCATTCTGTGGTGGGCCGCCTCTCAGGGCTGACCTGCCAGGGGTGACCGGCGACCCTGTGCCCCCGGCGGTCTAGCGGGCTCGCAGGCCGTCGACGAGGAGCTCGCAGACGGCCGCGAAGGCCGGGTCCATGTCCGGGTCCGACCATCGTGGCGCGTAGACGGGGTCGTGGAATCGCGTCGTCGCGTCCCAGAGCGCACGGGCCGTGGCGCGGGCGTCCCGCATGGTGAACTCGCCACGGGCGATGCCGCTTTCGACGATCGTGGTGAGCTGGTCGAGCATCGTCTCGACATGGCGCGCGACGGTCTCGCTGTTCTCGGAGGCCAGTGCCAGGTACGTGGCGAAGAGCTCCGGATCGACGCCCGCCTTACGGCGCTTGGCGGCGAACAGGGTGAGCAGCCAGTCCTCCAGCCGCTCGGTCGCGGGGGCCTTGCCGCGGGCTATGCGGGACAGGGCGTCGTGCTCCTGGTCGAGCCACCGCTCGGTGACCGCCTCGCGCAGTGCCGTCTTCGAGCGGAAGTGGCGGTAGACGCTGCCGTGGCTGACCCCCAGCGCCCGGGCCACGTCCACCACCGTGGCCTTCGCGGGGCCGTAGCGGCGCAGCACGTCCTCGGTGGCTTCGAGGATGCGGGCGGGCGTCAGGGGGTCTCGGACGGCGGCATCGGGTCCCTTACTTCTTCTCGCTGTCGAGGGTGGCCATCTGGGCCTCCGGGTAGCGGGTGCCCGCTGCGGCGTTCGCCGGGACGGCCTCCTCGACGGCGGCCATATCGTCGGCGTCGAGCGTAACGTCAAGCGCCCCCAGGGCCTCGGTCAGCTGGTCGCGGCGGCGGGATCCGATGAGCGGGACGATGGCGGTGGCGTGCCGGATGCCCTGCGCCAGCACCCAGGCGATGGCGATCTGGGCGACGCTGACGCCCTTGCCGTCCGCGATCTTGCGGAGGGCTTCCACGAGGCCCAGGTTGCGGTCGAGGTTCTCGGCCCGGAACCGCGGGGCCACGCTGCGGAAGTCCTGTGCGTCCGTGGTGCGCTCCCGGCTCCAGTGGCCGCTGATCAGGCCGCGGGAGAGCACCCCGTACGGAGTGATCCCGATGCCCAGCTCACGGCAGACGGGCAGGATCTCGTCCTCGATGCCGCGCTCGAGCAGCGAGTACTCGATCTGCAGATCCGAGATCGGGGCGACGGCGGCGGCCCGCCGGATGGTCTCGGGGCCCACCTCCGAGAGGCCGATGTGCCGTACGTGGCCCGCCTGTACGGCCTCGGCGATGGCCCCGACCGTCTCCTCGATCGGGACGGCCGGGTCGAGGCGGGCGATCCGGTAGATGTCGATGTGGTCGGTGCCCAGCCGCTGGAGTGAGTACGCGAGGAAGTTCTTGACGGCGGCGGGACGGCCGTCGTGGCCGAGCCAGGCGCCGTCCGGGCCGCGCAGGGCGCCGAACTTCACACTGGTCAGGGCGCGTTCGCGGTGGGCGGCGGGGGCGGTGCGCAGGGCCTCGTTGACGAGCAGTTCGTTGTGGCCCATGCCGTAGAAGTCGCCGGTGTCGAGCAGGGTGATCCCGGCGTCGAGCGCGGCGTGGAGGGTGGCGATGGACTCGGCGCGGTCGACGTGGGCGCCGTACCCGGGGACATGCCCATGCAGCCGAGGCCGATCGCGGAGACCTGGGGACCGGCGGTGCCGAGCTGACGTTTCTGCACGGGGGTGCTCCTTGGGATAGCGAGGGGGTGTTCCCAAGGAAAGCGTGGCATGTGCGATGACAGATTTCAATATCTGTCATCGCCTACCAGTCATCGGCCCCTCCCTACGCCCCCTTACGCCACCGCGCGCGGCAGGCGCAGGCTCAGCAGCAGGGTCAGCGCGATCGCCGCGAGCTGGGCCGCGAGCGTGATGACCAGCGCGTCCCCCATGCCCATCGACGGCTCCAGGGACAGGAAGAGCGTGCCGAGCGTCGCCACGCCCAGCGCCAGCGCGGACTGCTGGGTCGTGACCATCACGCCGCTCCCGACCCCGGCCCGCTCGTTCGGCACATCGGCCAGCACGATCCGGATCAGCACCGGAAGCTGCAGCCCCTGCCCGAACCCGGCCAGCGCGACCCCCGGCAGCAGCCCGGCCAGCGACAGATCCGGCCAGTCGCGCCATACGGCCACCATCAGCATCGCGATGCCCACGGCCTGGATCAGCCCGCCCGCGGTCACCACACGGCTGCCGTACCGGCCCACCAGACGCGGACCCATCAGCGAGGCCACGAAGAACGTCGTGGCCATCGGCGCCAGCGCCAGCCCGGCCTCGACCGGCCCGTACCGCAGCCCCTGCTGCAGTGCGACCGCGATGACGAACATGAAGCCACCGAAGCCGATCGAGAACGGCACCACCATCGGCAGCCCGCGCCGCAGCCCGTTCAGCGCGAACAGGCTCGGCGGCAGCAGCGGCGTGCGTCCCGCCCGGTCGGCGCGCCGCTCCACGACGTAGAACGCGGCGGCCACGAACGGGAACGCGCCCAGCGCCAGCCAGGTCCACAGCGGCCAGCCCGCGGCCCGCCCCTCGGTCAGCGGGACCATCAGCGTGATCAGCGACAGCGCGAGCAGCACGGTGCCCGGCACGTCCACCGGTGCGGGCCGGTTCGAACGGGTCTCGGGGACCGTGCGGACCGCGAGGATCAGGCCGATCACCGCGACCGGCACATTGACCAGGAAGACCGCGCGCCACCCGGTGCCCGCGATGTCCGCGGCCACCAGCACACCGCCCAGGATCTGCCCCGCGACCATGGACAGACCGGCCGTCGCGCCGTACATGCTGAGCGCGCGGGCGCGGTGCGTCCCGCTGGTCGAGGAGTGGATGGTGGCCAGCACCTGGGGCAGCATCAGCGCGGCCGAGGCGCCCTGCGCCACCCGGGCGCCCACCAGGCTCCAGGCGTCCGGCGCGAGCCCGCAGGCCAGCGAGGTCAGCCCGAAGGCCGCCATCCCGGCGAGGAAGAGCCTGCGCCGTCCGAAGGTGTCGCCCAGCCGGCCGCCGAGGACCAGCAGCACCGCGTACGCCACGCCGTACCCGGCGACGACGAGCTCCAGTACGGCCGGACCGGCGTGGAGGTCGTGGTCCATGGTGGGCAGGGCCACGTTGACGATGAAGAAGTCGATCAGCGGCAGCGCCGCGCCCAGCAGCACGGTGAACAACCCGAGGGGGCTCAGCGCGGGGCCGGAGGAGGTGTGGGTCCGCGCGGTGGTCTTCCCGCCCGTGGTCTTCGTGCCGGTGGTCTTCCCGGTCGTCTTCGCTGCGTCCGGGGCGGCGTTTCTCGTTCGTATCGTGGAAATCTGCGTTTCGGTCACGCTTACGAAGATCCTGGGTCGCTCAAGCTGGTACCAGAGTGTCTTTATCCTGGTACAAGAAGTACCTGGCAACCGGCTGAGCCCTTCAGGCACCCTGGAGCCATGACCACGATGGTGCAGGAAGCCACGGCCGGTGCCACGGCCGAGAGCAGGAGTGCGGGGCCGAGATACGGCGGGGCGAGCTGGCCGCGTTCTTGCGGAGCCGGCGGGAGCGGATCACGCCGGAGCAGGTGGGGCTGCCCCGGGGCCGCCGCCGGCGCACCCCCGGTCTGCGCCGCGAGGAGGTCGCACAGCTCTCGACCGTCGGCGTGACCTGGTACACATGGCTGGAGCAGGGCCGCGACATCCATGTCTCGGCGCAGGTCCTCGACGCCATCGCCCGCGCGCTGATCCTGGACCGCAGCGAGCGGGCCCATCTCTTCGCGCTCGCCGGGACCGTCGATCCGAGCCCGGCGAGCGAGTGCACGGGCGTTCCGCAGTCGCTGCGGCGCATGCTGGAGCAGTTGGAGCCGTTCCCCGCCTGCGTCCAGAACAGCCGCTTCGACCTGCTCGCCTACAACCGCACCTACCGGCTGATGATGTGCGACCTCGACAAGGTGCCGCCGGAGGACCGCAACTGCCTGTGGCTGGCCTTCACCCATGACGAGTGGCGTTCGAGCCTGGTGGACCGGGACGAGACGATCCGGCTCATGGCGGCCAAGTTCCGCGCCGTCATGGCCGAGCATGTCGCCGAGCCCGCCTGGAAGGCGATGGTGAAGCGGCTGGAGGACGCCTCGGCGGAGTTCCGGGAGATCTGGGCGCGGCATGAGGTCGTCCGGCCCGGCGACAAGATCAAGGTCTACCGCCAGTCGCAGGTCGGCATCCTCCGGCTGGCCTCCACCAGCCTGTGGACGGGCCCGAGGCAGGGCCCCAAGCTGCTCACCTACACCCCGGCGGACGCGGAGACGCATGAGCGCCTGGAGCGGCTGCACGCCATGGCGCTCGCGGAGGGGGCCGAGGCGGGGGCGGACCCCGGGTCTACGGCGGAGGCCGCCCCGGCGGCCGTCTGACTCGCCGGGCCCCGGGCCCGCCGTGCTGCGGATCTTTCCGCCTCCCCGCCTCTTCCCGCAGCATGCATGTGCGGCTCCGCCGCGTGGCAGGGGCTCCGCCCCTGACCCCCTCCGGGTCGTCCGGCCCGGGGGCTGGGTCGGAGCCCCACCACGCGGCGGAGCCGCATATCGATGCTGCGGGAGGGGCGGGGAGGGGAACAGCCGGCCGCAGGCGGCACCGTGCGCCGGACGCCCGCCCCCCGCCAACTACGCCTTCGCGTTCGCCGATGTCCGTCCCGCAGGAGCGCTCTCCTCGAACAGCGCGGCCGCGCGCCGGGTCGTCTTCTCGGCCCAGCGGCCCGTGGTCACCATCCCCAGCAGCAGGATGACGGCACCGCACCCGGCGATGATCCACCAGGCCGGACGGGCGGCGTCCACGAACGCGGCAGCGGCCGCGGGCGAGGCGGCGTGCCCCATCTGGCCCGCCGCCGCCGACGCGGCGCCCGCCGCCAGCACCGCGCCGATGACCGCGACGCCGAGCGACTGGCCCACCTGGCGGCTGGTGGAGGCGACGGCCGCGGCGACCCCGGCCTGGGAGCGGGGCATCCCGGAGACCGCCGTATTCGTGATGGGCGCGTTGACCATGCCGAATCCGAGGCCGAACATCGCATAGCCGATCAGCAGCCCGAGATCGGTCGTCTGGACGTCGAAGACGGCGAACATCACCCCGCTGGCCGTTATGGCCACCCCGGCCACCAGCATCGACGGCCGGGGCCCGCGGGCGCCCACCAGCCGCCCGGACAGCGGCGCGCAGACGAAGCACATGAACGCCATGGGCAGCATCCACAGCCCGGCGTGGAGCGCGTCGAGCCCTCGCACGTCCTGCAGATAGAGCGTGTTCATGAAGAGATAGCCGCCGAGCGCCGCGAAGGCGCACACCGCGACCACGGTCGCCCCGCTGAATGGCGCGCTGTGGAAGAACCGCACATCGATCAGCGGTTCCTCACGCCGCAGCTCGTAGCGGATCAGCGCGAGGAGCCCCACGGCGGCGATGGCCGCGAAGGTCACGATCAGCGGCGAGTCCCAGCCGCGGTCCGGCGCCTCGATGATGGCGTAGGTGATGGTGCCCAGCACCGCGACGACCAGCAGCTGGCCGACGGGGTCGGCCCGGCGCGGCTTGGGGGCACGCGACTCCGGTACGTAACGGGCGGTGAGGAGCAGCGCCGCGATCCCGACCGGAAGGTTTATCCAGAAGATCGAGCGCCAGCCGACGGACTCCACCAGCACGCCGCCCACGATGGGCCCGGCGGCCATGCTGATGCCGACGACTCCGCCCCAGACTCCGATGGCGCGGGCCCGCTCCCTGGGCTCGGTGAAGACGTTGGTGATGATCGACATGGCGACGGGGTTCAGCATCGAACCGCCGATCGCCTGCACCATGCGGAAGATGACCAGCATCTCCAGGTTGGGTGCGAGGCTGCACAGCCCCGACCCGAGGGTGAAGATCACCAGCCCGGTCTGGAAGGTGCGCTTGCGTCCCACCCGGTCGGCCGTCGACCCCGAGAGCATCAAAAGCGCGGCGAGGACCAGGGTGTACGCGTCGATCGTCCACTGCATCCCGGAGACGGAGGCGTGCAGATCGCTTCGGATCGAGGGCAGGGCAACGTTGAGGACGGTGTTGTCGAGGCTGACGAGCAGCAGACTCATGCAGCAAATCGCCAGCACGAGCATGCGCCGCCGATGGCTGAGCTCACGCATGGTTGAACGCTACATCGATATTGTCGGTGCGACGGTCATAACCGCCCTGTCGGTCCCCTGGCGGGTGCGGGAGAATAAGAGATCGGCCCGTCCTCTCCACCGTAGTACGTACAAGGAAGCTGACCCCATGACGCAGACGCCGCAGCCGCCGCAGACTCCGCATCAGCCGCGGGCGCAGCTGCGGATCGGACCGCATATGGTCCAGCCGCCGGTCGTTCTCGCACCGATGGCCGGGATCACCAACGCACCGTTCCGCACCCTGTGCCGGGAATTCGCCGAAGGCGTCGGCTGGGGGTCCGGCCCGCGGCGCAGCCGCAATCCGGTGCAGAGTCCCCCGGGAGATGGGGGCTCGGGCGGTAAGGGGCTGTTCGTCAGCGAGATGATCACCACCCGGGCGCTGGTGGAGCGGGACGCCAAGACGATGCGGCTGATCCACTTCGACGGCAGCGAGAAGCCGCGCTCCATCCAGCTCTACGGGGTGGACCCGATGACCGTCGGCAAGGCCGTCCAGATGATCGTGGACGAGGACCTCGCCGACCATATCGACCTCAACTTCGGCTGCCCGGTGCCCAAGGTGACCCGTAAGGGCGGCGGCTCGGCGCTTCCGTACAAGCGGCATCTGCTGCGCTCGATCCTGCGCGAGGCCGTGACCGCCGCGGGCCCGCTGCCGGTCACCATGAAGATGCGCAAGGGCATCGACGACGATCACATCACCTTCCTCGACGCGGGCCGGATCGCGGTCGAGGAGGGCGTGACCGCGATCGCCCTGCACGGCCGCACCGCGGCCCAGCACTACGGCGGCACCGCCGACTGGGACGCCATCGCCCGCCTGAAGGAGGCCGTCCCGGAGATCCCGGTGCTGGGCAACGGCGACATCTGGTCCGCCGACGACGCGGTCCGGATGATGCGCGAGACGGGCTGTGACGGCGTGGTCGTGGGACGCGGCTGCCTCGGGCGGCCCTGGCTCTTCGGCGACCTGGTGGCCGCGTTCGAGCCCGGCCGGGAGGGGGCGGTGTCCGGCTCCGAGACGCCGGTGGACGGCTCCGAGGTGCCCGGCTACGCGCGGCCGACGCTCAAGGAGGTCGCGGCCGTGATGCGCCGCCACGCCGAGCTGCTCGCCGAGTGGCTGGAGGACGAGGAGCGCGGCGTGATCGACTTCCGTAAGCATGTCGCCTGGTACACCAAGGGCTTCTCGGTCGGCTCCGAGATGCGCAAGCGGCTGGCGATCACCTCGTCACTCGCCGAGCTGGACGCCCTGCTGGCCGAGCTGGACCTGGACCAGGAGTGGCCCACCGGCGCCGACGGCCCGCGCGGCCGCACCTCGGGCCGCAACCGCGTGGTGCTGCCCGACGGCTGGCTGGACGACCCGTACGACTGCGCGGGGATCGGTGCGGACGCGGAGCTGGACACCTCGGGCGGCTGAACCCCGCCAATGCAGCCTCCCGTAGTCCCGTAGTCCCGTAGTCCCCGGGTCACACGGGGTCATCACGGGATAAAGTGATGGGCCGGTGGTCGCGGTGGGATCTGGACGATCTGGGGGGATCGGTGACAAGCGTCGTCTTCGTCCACGGCACGGGGGTCCGGGCCAAGTCGTACGAGAAGAGCTTCGCGCGGGTCGTGAGCGGCCTGGGGCGGGTGAGAGCCGATATCCGGGTCGTCCGCTGCTTCTGGGGCGAGCGGCATGGAGCGTCGCTGGGGCTCGAGGGGGTGTCGATCCCGGTGCGGTCCAAGAATCGCGGCGTCGGCGGTGATGAGCTGCTGGACGAGGACGATCCGCTGGCCGTATGGGCGCTGCTGGAGGTGGATCCGCTCGCCGAGCTGCGGGAGTTCGCGGCGGCGGCGCACGACGACGGCGAGGAGACGGGCTTCGCGCCCGGCCGCGTCGATCCCTGGGAGGCCGTCGCCGACAAGGTGCGCGGGCTGACGCTGGAGGCGGTGACAGCCGACACCGGGGCGACCGGTGAGAGCCTGCCGCACCTCGTCGTGGATCTCGCGCCGCATCTTGACGAGGCCGCCGACCGCGTCGCCGACGAGATCGCCGACAGTCTGGGCGGCACCTCGCCCGTCGACGGCATCGAGGCGATCGCGGCCCGTGCCGTGTACGCCCTGGCCGTCCAGCGGGCCGAGGGCCCGCACGGCGACCATGAGCCGCTCGCGGTGGACGGGGCCGACCGGGACACCGTCGTCGGCGCGCTCACCGATCAGCTCGGCGGCACCGACCGGGGCGGATTCGTCGCCGGCGCGGCCAAGGGCGTCGCCGTACGGGCGCTCAACTCCTATCTCTCGCCGCTGTCTTCGCTGGCCCACACGTTCCGTGGCGGCATCACCAAGAAGTCCGTCCCGGCCAGTGGCGACATCCTCCGCTACCAGGTGCGCGGCGCGGGGGTGCGTGCCGCGATCCGGGAAGCCGTGCGCGATGCGGTCGCGGCAGGGGGCGGCCCGGTGGTGCTGCTCGCGCACAGCCTCGGCGGTATCGCCTGCGTCGACCTGCTCGCCGAGCCCGATCCGCCCGCCGGGGTGGACCTGCTGGTGACGGTCGGCTCGCAGGCGCCGTTCCTCTACGAGCTGGACGCGCTCACCGCGCTGCGCCGGGGCGAGCCGCTGCCCGGCGGCTTCCCCCGCTGGATCAATGTCTACGACGAGCAGGATCTGCTCGGTTTCGTGGGGGAGAAGGTCTTCCCCGGCCGGGTCACCGATCTGCGCGTGAACACCCGCCAGCCCTTCCCGCGCGCCCACACCTCGTACTTCGCCCACCAGCGGCTGTACGAACTGCTGGCCCCGGAGCTGCCGAAGTGACAGCGGTGGAGCACGACTGGAGCCGCACCCATGCGGTGATCGTGGCCGTCGAGCAGTACCGGGGCAGCGACAGCTGGACTCTCGACGGCCCGGTGAACGACGCGCTCGGGATGCGCGCGTGGCTCACCGGGCTGGGCGTGCCGCCGGAGAACATCCGCCTGCTGGCCTCGCCCACGGAAGAGAACAAGGCCGCCGTGAAAGCGGTGGACCCCGGCCACCGTCCGGCGGACGGCGCCACCATCCGTCAGGTCTTCATGGAAGAGCTGCGGTCCCTCGACGGGGACTGGTTGTGGATCTACTGGGCAGGACACGGTGTGCAGGCCCCGGGGGCCGCTGGAGCCTGCTGTATCCGGAGACGCGGGACCGGGACATGCGGGGTCTCGACGCGCTGAACCTGATGACGCTGCTGCGCACCGAGCATCTTCCGAAGCGCGGCGTGGGCCGGGTCACCGTGGTCATCGACGCCTGCTGGCAGGCCCTTCCCCTCCGTACCCACACGATGGTCGCCACTCCGGAGGAGCTCACCCGGAAGCCGGAGATCAACCGTGCCCGCGACATCTACTGGATGCGCGCCTGCCGGCCCGGGGCGGTGTCCAAGAACCAGCAAGGCGCCGGTCTCTTCAGCGCCGTGCTGTTACGGCAGCTCCAGGCGGACTCCATCGGCGGCGCGGCGCCGGACCTCGACCGCGTATGGCAGGGAATCCGGGACGAGTTCGCGCGGCTGGGCGAGGTCGAGGGCCTGACGCAGTTCCCGACCGTGCACATCAGCAGGGGAGACGGGGACGGTGAGGACATCCCGCTCGGCCCGCCCCCGCCGCCGTTGGACGAGCCGCAGCGGCGGGAGCGCAGCAAGCTGATCCACGCGGTCGGCGCACTGCTGGGGCGGGGCCCGGTCGCTCGGCGGACGTCGCCGCCCGGCTCTGCGAGCAGTTCACCACCGCCCCGCCCGCCACGACGCCTCCCTCGGCCGAGGAACTGGTCGACTGGGCGCTGGAGAACCCGCACGGCACCATCACCCTCCTCGCCGAGCTGAGCGCCCACGCCCCGGTCCGCACGGAGATCCGCAAGGCGTGCCATGTCCTGCAGGGCCAGTGGCTGACCCGCGCCGAGTACGTGGAGTTGGTCGCGCTGCTGGGGCGGCTGGACGAGCGGGGCCGGTACGACGTCGCCGAGGAGGCCCGCGTGCTGTTCGGCCTCGTCGATCTGTCGTTCCACGACCCGGCCCTGCTCACCGACGCGCTGGAGGAGCTGCTGCCCAAACCGGATCAGCTTCCCCAACTGCTCAGGGTGGTGGAGCGCTTCGCGGCCGTGGATGACGGGGCGGTCGGGGCCGATCTGCGCGCCTGGTCGCTGCGGTGCGCCGAACGGCTGGGGCTGAACGGTCAGTTGAAAGAGCGGCGCGGCGAGGCGAAGGAGTACGCCGAGAGCGTCAAGGCCGCCGGTCTCGCACAGGACCAGCGAATTCAGATCCGGCTCCACCCCTCCAACGGCCCCGGGCAACGGCGTGCGTACGAGGTGTGGACGCGGCGCGGTGAGGACGTCAACTCCCTGGCCAAGGAGGACACCCCCGCCTCCCTGGAGGAGATACAGCGCGGCATCGATGGCCTTCTGAGCACACATGCCCGCACGCGTGACACCCTCGTGGAGTTCTTCGTGGCCCCCACCGACCTCGAACTGGCCGTGCACCGCTGGCAGCTCGACGCCGATGGGCCCCTGGAGCGCTCGCTCGGTACGGACTACCCGGTCGTGGTGCGCTGCACCGACCTTCGGGACAACCAGCGGCACGTCTGGAAGCAGCGGTGGGAGAGGGTCCACTCGGCGGGGACCGAGGATCTGGAGTGGCTGCCCGCCCACCTGGACACCTTCAAGCAGGTCCACGGCGTCCTCCAGGGGCAGGAGGACGCTCCGGGCGTGGTGCTGACCACCCCCTTGCGGGCCCGGTCGGACGTCTTCAACGCCTGCCTGTTCGACGGCGTGCCCGTCCTCATATGGCATGGCGAGGCGGAAGCCGCCGCCGCGCGGGCCGAGTTGACGGCCCTGCTCGGCACCGAACGGCTGCGGTCCCTGCCCCAGCACCTGCGCAAGCTCCGGTCGGCGAGCGAGGCCGACGAAAGCCACCACGGCCGCCATATGGCGCTGCTGTGGGACGATCCGCACCGCCCGCTCCCCGACCAACTCGACCTGTCCGCACCCTGAGGAGAGACGAAGAAGATGGCACAGGACTGGAGGCTCTTCCAGGGTGGCGACACCGAGCCCCATGCGGTGGAGACCTGGCCCACCGCCCCGCCGTGGCGGCGTTTCGGCGAGGATGCGCGGCGCCGGGACGAGGAGCGGCCGCTGCCGTATCTGATCTCCGACGAGGACCGCGACGTCGTCAATATGGCGCTCCATCTGCACCGCCCGCTGCTGGTCACCGGCCGCCCCGGCACCGGCAAGTCGACCCTGGCCCACGCCATCGCCCGCGAGCTGAAGCTGGGCGAGGTGTTGCACTGGCCGGTCAACAGCCGCTCCACGCTCACCGAGGGCCTCTACTCGTACGACGCCGTGGGCCGGCTGCGCGAAGCCTCCCTCAAGCGGCGCGCCGACGAGACCGCCGAATCCGAACCGGATATCGGCGACTATCTGCGGCTCGGCCCACTCGGCACCGCGCTGCTCCCGGTGGACACGCCACGGGTTCTGCTCGTGGACGAGCTCGACAAGGGCGATGTCGACCTGCCCAATGACCTCCTTACCGTCTTCGAGGAGGGCGAGTTCGAGATTCCGGAGCTGGCCCGCCTGGGGGAGGACAAGGCGATCCAGGTGCAGATCTCCGGGTCCCGGAAGAAGGCCGGGATCCCCGGCGGCTGGGTCAGCTGCCGCGTCTTCCCCGTCGTCGTCATCACCAGCAACGGCGAGCGGGAGTTCCCCCCGGCGTTTCTGCGCCGCTGCGTCCGGCTCGACCTCAAGCAGCCCGATGAGCGGCAGCTCCAGCGGATCGTCACCATGCATCTGGGCGAGGAGATCGGCGCACGGGCCCAGGAGCTGATCGCCGACTTCGTGTCCCGGCGCAACGAGCGGGAGCTGGCCACCGATCAACTCCTCAACGCGGTCCGGCTGCGGTCCTCCGGGGTGCGGGTCGACCAGGACGTCCTCGACAAGCTGTTCCGTTCGCTGAACGAAGTCGACGCGTAATGATCGAGCGGCTGTGCGCCCTGCTGGAGGACGCGGGCGTCGAGCTCTCCGAGGAGGAGCTGCGCGACGCCCTGTGGTTCGCCGCGACCACGTCCCCGGCGCGGAGTGATGAGGGGGAACCCGCGCCGTCCCCGGGGTCCACCGGTCCCGCCTCCGGCGCGGCCGACGGCGACGACGACGGTAAGGGCGATCAGCGGCAGCCCGCCGGGCCACCCACCGAAGGCGAACCCGAGCCCGGCCCCCCGCCCCCGCCGGGCTCTACGCCCCCGGCGCCGTCCGCCCCGCCGCGGCCCGCCCGGCGCGCGCCATCGGCGTCCGGGGCGTCCGGGCGCTCCCCGCGGCGCGCGGGCTCTCCCGCGCGCTGCGGCCGCTGCGGCGGAGCGTGCCGTCCCGCACGTCCTTCTGCGTGGATGAGACCGCCACCGCCGAGTGGATCGCCGAAACCGGTCTGCCGGACGTGGTGCTGCGCCCCCGCCCCGAGCGCTGGCTGAGCGTCGCGCTCATCGTGGACGACGGCCCGTCGATGGTGCTGTGGCAGCAGCTCGCCGCCGAGGTGCGCGGACTGCTGGAGCGGCAGGGCGCCTTCCGCTCCGTACGGACCTACGGCCTGGACAGCGCCCAGGGCCTGGACAGCGCCCAGGACGCCGCACCGGTGCTCAGGGCGCGCCCGTACGCCCCCGGCGCCCCGCGCCGCACCGCGCGCCAGCTCACCGACACCTCCGGCCGCACCGTGATGCTGGTCCTCTCGGACGGGGTGGGCCCGGGGTGGCGCGGCGGCGCGATTCCTCGGCTGCTGCGTCGCTGGGCCCGCCACTCGCCGGTGGCGGTCCTCCAGCCGCTGCCCGCGCGGATGTGGCCGGAGCGCGGAATGCCCACCCAGCGGCTGCTGGTCGACGCCGGGGGCCGGGAGGGCAGCCCTGGCCGCGCGCTGTCCGTGCGCCATCCGGTGCTGCCGCGCGGCCTGGTGTCGTACGACGGCAAGACACCCGTGCCCGTACTGGAGCTGGCCGAGGGCGAGCTGGGCACCTGGGCGGCGCTCACCGGTACGGGCGGCAGCGGCGCGCCGCTGCCGGTCATGCTGCTCGACGGCGCGGAGAAGCCCGTGGCCGCGCGGGCCACGGCCCATGTCCCCGAGCCGACGGCCGAGGAGCGGCTGCGCCGCTTCCGGGGCGCCGCCTCGCCCGAGGCCCAGCGCCTGGCCGGGGCGCTGGCCACCGTCCATCCGCTGACGCTGCCGGTGATGCGGCTGATCCACCAGGCGGGCGCGGGCCGTGGGGAGCGGTTCCACCCGGCGCAGCTGGCCGAGGTGTTCCTGGGCGGGCTGCTGCGGAGACGGGAGGGCGGCGCGGAGGAGTACGAGTTCCAGCCGGGGGTCGCGGATCTGCTGCTGGACGCGGTCCGGACGTCGGACGCGCTGGAGACGGCGGCGCAGGTCACCGAGTTCCTGCTGCACCGTCAGGGCAGCGGCCCCGACTTCCGTGCCCGGCTCTCGGGCGATCACGGGGACTCCCGCGTCGCCGAGGAGGCCCGCCCGTTCGCGGCGGCGTCCCCGGAGCTGCTGTCGCGGCTGGGGCTGCTGGAGGAGGGCCCGGACGATCCGGCGCCGCCGCCACAGGTGCCCGAACGGCGGCCGGTGGCACCGGCCACCGCCTTCCCGCCCCGCTCCTACACCTCCGAGCAGATCCAGCCGCCGGTGATGGCGGTGGTGCGGCGGATCGCGGAGGACGACGGGCTGCCGAAGTCGGTGCGTGACTACGTCGACAAAATGCTGGCCGAAGCCGACGAGCGCAATGAGGAAACCGGCTGGCGGGGGTGCGGACCCTGCCCGATGTGGCCGAGCAGCTCATCGACGCCGGATGGGCGGAGCACGTGGCCGAACTGCGCGAGGTGGCGCGGGAGCAGATCGAGGGGCTCAGGTCCCGGGACGACCTCGAATCCCGCAATCTCCGTGGGCATCTGGCGATCACCCTGAACAAGCTCGGGGAGCACGACGAGGCGGAGCGTGAGCTGCGTGCGGTGGTCGCGATCTCGGGAGGGTGCACGGCGTGGAGCACGACTACACGCTCTTCGCCCGCGGCTACCTCGTCGACCTGCTGAGCGACGCCGGGCGGGCGGACGCGGCGGAGGAGGAGTGCCGCACGCTGATCGAGGCGTGGGAGCGGCGGGATGACGACTCCCGGTCGAATGTCCAGGACAAGCACTTCAGGCGCGGGCGTCTGCTGTTGGACCTCGGACGGGTGGAGGAGGCCGAGGAGGAACTCCGGGTCTCGCTGGCCATGGCGCGGGAACTGCACGGGCCCACGAACCACGAGACCGTCAACGCACGTGCCTGGCTGACCACCGCGCTGCGGCGGCAGAACCGGCTCGACGAGGCGGAGGCCGAGATGCGGGCGGCGGCCGAGGACTGCGCCGCAGAAGCGGAGTCGGAGGTGGACCCGGCCCTGATGACGGCGCTCTTCACGCTCGGCGACATCCTCAACCTCCAACAGCGCCACGAAGAGGCGGAGTCGCTGTGGCACGACCTGGTCGACAGGACGTCGGCGGCCCTGAGCCCCACCCACTGGCGGGTGCGTCGGGCGCGCCGCAACCGCATCGACCGTCTGCGCAGCCTGCGGCGGTACGCCGAGGCGGAGTCCGAGGCCGACGTGCTGGTGGCGGAGACGTTCGCCGCCGTCGGGGAGCGGCACCAAGAGTCGTTCACCGCCCTGCGGATACGAGCGCTGGTCCTGGACGATCAGGGGCGGCACGACGAGGCGCAGGCGGTCTACCGCGACCTGCTGGAACGGCAGACCGCCGTGATCGGGGGCGAGCATCCCAACGCCCTCACCACCCGGCACCATCTGGCGGTCAGCATGGGGTTGGCCGGACGGCACGAGGAGGCGCTGGAGGCCCACACCCAGGTGCTCCAGGACCGGATCCGCATCGTGGGACCGGACGCGCAGGCGACGCTGGTGGAGCGCTACAGCCGCGCCGGGGTCCTGTCGTACCTGGGGCGTGTGGAGGAGGCCGAGCAGGAGTACCGCCTGACCATGGAGGGGGAGGCCCGGGTGCTGGGGCCGGACGACCCGAGTGCCCTGCTGACCCTGGTCCAACTGGCCGCTCTGCTGCGTGACCAGAAGCGCTACGAGGAGTCGGAATCCTTGTACCGCCGGGTGGTCGAGGGGCGCACGCGGTCCATGGGAGCCGAGGCCAGGAACACTTTGGCCGCCCGGCACAGCCTGGGCAATGTGCTCAACAAGATGGGCCGGTTCGCGGAGGCCGAGACGGAGATCCGGGAAACGCTCACGGCCCGGCAGCGTGTCCTGGGACCGGAGCGTGCCAACACCCTCTGGACCCGCCACAACCTCGGCACCACGCTCAAGGGCCTCGGCCGCCTCGACGAGGCCGAGGCCGAGTGGCGGGCCGTGCTGGAGATCGCCGAGCGCGTCCTGGGCGAGGAGCACAACTGCACCGTCAAGACCCGCGAGGCCCTGGCCGGGCTGCGGGGATCCGAGGACGATCAGATGTCCTGATGGCGGCGGTCAGGCGTCCTGACGGGGGATCCGCCCGCCGCTCCCTCGGGCGGCGCGCGGGGGCTTCCCGTTCCCGCCGGGCGCGCCGTGGCGAAATATGGCGCGATCCGATCGCCCTGCCGGCCTTCAGCACGCGCCCGGCACCGCTCGCCAGTTCGGTCGGCGAGGGCCGTGCGCTGGCTGGGGGCTCGGCAGCCCCTCCCGGCGTGTCGCTCGTTTGAGCAGCACCCCTCTCGTTGTATCCAAAAAGCGAGACAATGGGCCCTGGCAAGGCGTGATTCTCGCCACTCTGATCGGGGTGTCGCTCATATGAGCGGTGATCGAGGGGTGATCCGGCGGGCCCCCGCTGTGCTCACCTCTCCAATGCGTGGCACTCAGTGCCACCCACTTGATGTTCGACACCTCGAACCAACGGTTACGTATAGTGAAATTCCAAGCGTCCACCACGGGCGGAGGGTGGGTGTGTGTTCGAGGCTTGAAGGCACTTCAAGCGAGCCTCGATCGGGCGCCGCACTTTCGAACACGTGGCAGGCGGGTGGTTACGGCCGTATGACGGTGGAGTGGACCTGCTCAGGGGCCTTTGATCTGGGTACGCTCCCCGCCGTCAGGGCAGCCGAGCCGAGGAGATCGAGTCCCGTGCCGGAAACACAAGATCAGCAGAAGTTCGTTTACGACTTCACCGAGGGCAACAAGGATCTCAAAGACCTGCTCGGCGGTAAGGGAGCCAATCTCGCCGAGATGACCAATCTCGGTCTCCCCGTGCCACCGGGCTTCACCATCACCACCGAGGCATGCAAGGTCTACCTCGACAGCGGTGAGGAACCCGCAGCCCTGCGCGACGAGGTGAGTGCGCACCTCGATGCCCTCGAAGCGAAGATGGGCAAGAAACTCGGCCAGGCGGACGACCCCCTCCTCGTATCCGTACGCTCCGGCGCCAAGTTCTCGATGCCCGGCATGATGGACACCGTCCTCAACATCGGCCTCTCGGACCAGTCCGTGGCCGGGCTCGCCGCGCAGGCGGGTGACGACCGGTTCGCCTGGGACTCCTACCGGCGACTCATCCAGATGTTCGGCAAGACCGTGCTCGGCGTGGACGGCGACCTCTTCGAGGAGGCCATCGAGGACGCCAAGCAGGCCAAGGGCGTCACCGTGGACGTGGACCTCGACGCCGCGGACCTCAAGAAGCTGGTCGGCGAGTTCAAGAACATCGTCGCCAAGGAGACCGGCCGGGGCTTCCCGCAGGAGCCGCGCGAGCAGATGGACCTCGCCGTACGGGCGGTGTTCGACTCCTGGAACGGCGACCGCGCCAAGCTCTACCGCCGCCAGGAGCGCATCCCCCACGACCTCGGCACCGCGGTCAACATCTGCTCCATGGTCTTCGGCAACCTCGGCCCCGACTCGGGCACCGGCGTCGCCTTCACCCGCGACCCGGCCAGCGGCCACCAGGGCGTCTACGGCGACTACCTGCAGAACGCCCAGGGCGAGGACGTGGTCGCGGGCATCCGCAACACGGTCCCGCTGGCCGACCTCGAGCGGATCGACCAGCAGTCCTACGACCAGCTCATGCAGATCATGGAAACCCTCGAGACGCACTACAAGGACCTGTGCGACATCGAGTTCACCATCGAGCGCGGCAAGCTGTGGATGCTGCAGACCCGGGTCGGCAAGCGCACCGCCGGGGCCGCCTTCCGCATCGCCACCCAGCTCGTCGACCAGGGGCTCATCGACGAGGCCGAGGCGCTGCGCCGGGTCACCGGGGCGCAGCTCGCCCAGCTGATGTTCCCGCGCTTCGACGACGAGGTGGCCTCCGGCGACACCGTCCAGAAGATCGGGCGGGGCATCGCCGCGTCCCCGGGCGCCGCGGTCGGCAAGGCCGTCTTCGACTCGTACACCGCCGTCAAGTGGTCGCGCTCGGGCGAGAAGGTCATCCTGATCCGCCGGGAGACCAACCCCGACGACCTCGACGGCATGATCGCCGCGGAGGGCATTCTGACCTCGCGCGGCGGCAAGACCTCACACGCCGCCGTCGTCGCCCGCGGCATGGGCAAGACCTGTGTGTGCGGCGCCGAGGAGCTCGAAGTCGACACCAAGCGGCGCCGGATGACGGTCCCCGGCCGGGACGGCAAGGACGGCATCGTCATCGAGGAGGGCGACGTCGTCTCGATCGACGGCTCCTCCGGCAAGGTCTACCTCGGCGAGGTCCCGGTGGTGCCCTCGCCGGTCGTGGAGTACTTCGAGGGCCGCATGCACGCGGGCGCCGACGACGCCGACGAGCTGGTCGGCGCGGTGCACCGGATCATGGCGTACGCGGACCGGGTGCGCCGGCTGCGCGTACGGGCCAACGCGGACAACGCCGAGGACGCCGCCCGCGCCCGGCGGTTCGGCGCCCAGGGCATCGGGCTGTGCCGCACCGAGCACATGTTCCTCGGCGAGCGGCGCGAGATGGTCGAGCGGCTGATCCTCGCCCACACCGACGAGGAGCGGGACACGGCGCTCGCCGGGCTGCTGCCCCTGCAGCGGGACGACTTCGTCGAGCTCTTCGAGGCGATGGACGGGCTGCCCGTCACCGTCCGGCTGCTCGACCCGCCGCTGCACGAGTTCCTGCCCGACATCACCGAGCTGTCGGTGCGCGTCGCGCTCGCCGAGTCCCGCAAGGACCACAACGAGAACGACCTGCGGCTGCTGCAGGCCGTGCACCGGCTCCATGAGCAGAACCCGATGCTGGGCCTGCGCGGCGTACGGCTCGGCCTGGTCATCCCCGGCCTGTTCGCCATGCAGGTACGGGCCATCGCCGAGGCCGCCGCCGAGCGCTCCAACGCCAAGGCCGACCCGCGGGCCGAGATCATGATTCCGCTGGTCGGCACGGTCCAGGAGCTGGAGATCGTCCGCGAGGAGGCCGAGCGGGTCATCGCGGAGGTCGAGCAGGCCCGGGGCGTCGACCTCAAGCTCACCCTCGGCACCATGATCGAGCTGCCGCGCGCCGCGCTGACCGCCGCCCAGATCGCCGAGTCCGCCGACTTCTTCTCCTTCGGCACCAACGATCTGACCCAGACCGTCTGGGGCTTCTCCCGCGACGACGTCGAGGCCAGCTTCTTCACCGCCTACCTGGAGAAGGGCATCTTCGGCGTCAGCCCGTTCGAGACCATCGACAAGGACGGCGTCGGCGCCCTCGTCCGCGACGCCGCCCAAGCCGGCCGCGCCACCCGCCCCGACCTCAAGCTGGGCATCTGCGGTGAGCACGGCGGCGACCCGGAGTCCGTCCACTTCTTCCACGAGGTGGGCCTGGACTACGTCTCCTGCTCCCCGTTCCGCATCCCCGTCGCCCGTCTGGAGGCCGGCCGAGCGGCGGCGAACGGCCGGTAGGCACCAGCGGATAAGGCCACCGGAGCCGGGGCCGGGAACACCCACCCTCATCCCCGGCAGCGGCTCCGGATCTCAAAGGGGGCGGCACCTTGTGCGGAGGTGCCGCCCCCTCATTCGTCCGCAGTATTCGTCTGTCAGCCGAGGGGTGCGTCAGGTGAGCGGAGCCAGAGTCGCTGTCCGCCGGGGGACACGGTCAGCCCGAAGTCGCCGCCGTCCGGGCTGCCCTCGTTCACATACGCCTTGTGCACGGCAGTGGCCTCCTCCCACAACTGGCGTGGGCCGTACTGCCACACCTCCTTCCGGGTGACCGTGGCCGCCGACCCGTTTCGATCGTGCAGCCAGATCTGATACCTGCCCTCCGGTGCTCCGTCGGCCATGACCACGCCCGGCAGTTTCGCGCCCGCGTAGAGCGCGAAGCCGAGGCCGGTCGTGGCGTCGACGGGAAGCTCGCCGGTGGTGCCGCGCCGCCCGGTTCCGCTGTCCACCGGGAGGTCCGGGCCGGGGCGCTCCGAGCGCATCGGCATGAACCGGGCGCCGCCGATGAACCGGCCGGTGGCGACCCCGTCACCGGCCACGGCGAGCCGTACCAGCGCCCCGGACCAGAAGTCCCCCGCCAGCGGGGCGAGGATGAGCCCGCCCGGCGTGGTCTGCCGTACCCATGCGTGGGGGATGCGGCGCACCGAACAGGTCGCGATGATCCGGTCGTACGGCGCCCCGGATTCCCACCCCTGTGCGCCGTCGCCCCACACGACGTCAGGGCTGTATCCGGCCTCCTTGATGGCCTTCGCGGCCTTCTCCGCCAGCACCGGATCGACTTCGACGGTGGTGACGTTCTGGCTCCCCAGGCGCGCGGCGAGGAGTGCGGCGTTCCAGCCGCTGCCGGTGCCGATCTCCAACACGCACTGCCCGTCCGCGACCTCGAGCGCGGCGAGCATGCGCGCCACCATCGTGGGCATGGAGTTGGACGAGGTCGCGATCCCGGGGCCGTCGCTCTGTCCGTCGTCCACCTGCGTCACGATCGGCACATCCCGGTAGACGAGGTCCCACCAGGCCGCGTCCGTCGTGACGGGGACACAGGTGGTCCGCTGTTCCCAGATGTCGCCGGGGATGAAGTGGTGGCGTGGGACAGCGGCGAAGGCCGAGTGCCACGCTTCCGGGAGTTCGCCGGACGCGGCGAGGGCTTCCAGCAGTGCCGCGTGACGTGGTCGCCAGTCCTCGTGCATGGTCCCTCACTTCCCTTGCGGGGGTGGTGTGCCGTCCGGCGGGGGCGGCGGCGGGGCGTCCACGGCTTGATCGGGGCGGGATCGCCCTTGTGCTTGTTCTCGACAGTCACGGTTCTACCTCCTGAGTACGGGCGCCTGGACGCCCGCGTAAAGGCCCGCCCCGGCCGGGGCGGGGGGCTTTTCCGCGCGGGTCGGCGGTGACTCACATGGCTTCCGCCGACCGGGCTTGCCGCGTGGCTACCTCGTAGGCGTGTAGCAGCCGCTCGCCGGTTTGGCATTCGGTGCCGGGGGTGCGGCAGGCCGGGCAGCCTGCGGCGTGTTCGATGGCGGCGCGCCAGGCTTGGTCGGAGAACGGGTCGGTGGTCTGCTCGGGGGTGTGCTCGGCGGCTGTCATCGGGTTCTGTCCTGGTCGAGGGCTCGGCGCATGGCGGCGGCCTGGGTTACCGCGTCGCGCGGGTAGTCCCGGGCGTGGGTGGGGCAGGCGTAGATGGTCGCGCCGGCGACGCTGCCGCTGTGCTCCATCGTCACCGGGACCGGTTCGTCGGTGGGTAACTGGCAGCGGTAACAGAGCTGGCGGCCTTCTGGAACGGGGCCGAGCACGTCATCGACGGCCTGGCGCAGGGCTCGGGCCAGGTGGTCGGGGTCGGTGAGATACCGGTCGGGGCCGAGTGGGATCCGCCAGTACGTTTGGTGCTCGGGTCCCCATGTGGCGGGCGGTACGCCGAGGAGGGTGCTTTCGTCGGCGAGTCCGGTGAGGACGCGGATCTGGTGCAGGCACCAGCTACGGGCGGTGTCGGTGCCGATCAGCCAGTAGGTCTTGCCGTAGGTGTCGTCCTGGATCACCGCGCCCGAGTTCCGCCCGAGCAGCTCCAGTGCGCGGTCCGCGACGTTGGTGGGCGCGGAGACGGCGTCCCACCATCTGCCCACCGGTAATGGCTCGATGTCCTCGGTGTTCGGCGGTGTCCACGGCAGGATTCTGGTCGTCGTCATGGTCGGCTCCGTGCACGGTCTGTGTTCTGACCGTTACATGGTGGCTAGCTGCAAGCACCTGTGCGTTGCCCAACTGGCAACGCACAGGTGCTTGACCGGCTACAGAGCGTGCGCTACACGCCACACCACTCCGCGAACTCTCTCAGACGCTCGTCCGCACGCTGTCGCGCCCGCAGCAGCGTTGCCACCGTCTCGTGCGCCGAATGGTGATAGCGCGTCAACTGGGACGATGCGGCACGCGCCGCGCGCAACGAATCCAGCGCATCGTCGTGTTGCGCCGTCCACGCCTCGGCGCGGGCCCGGTCGATCCAGTAATGCGCCGCCCGCGTCGGCGGATAGTCATCCGGCAGGCTCACCTGAAGGGCGTGGTCGAGTGCTTCCGCGTGCTCATCCCGATCACCAGCCGCTGCGATCTGGTGCAGTCGGACGTTCAGCGGACCGAAGGCCAGAGCGTAGTCCCGCGTTTCCCCTGTCTCGTCTGCCAGTTCGGCGGCCTCTCCGAGCCAATCGCCAGCCCCGCCTTCGTCGCCATCGCGTGCGGACAGTACAGCGGCTCGGAGCTGAAGCGTGCCGCGCACTGCTCGTGTGGCACGACCGCCGTCGTCGTCCAGGTCCCGCAACGCGTGCCGCATCAGCGAGATGCCTCGGTCCAGACGAGAGTTGTCCGCCGCCATCTGTGCCCGCTCGTATCGCTCGATCGCGACCTGGCGAGGGTCGCCGGACTGCGGCGCGGCGACCGCCATCCGGGACAGCGCGAGACGAGCGAGGTCCATGTAGCCGAGGCGATACGCGACGATCGCCGCGGTGCGTGAGACTTCCGCCTGTAGATCATGGGCCCGCTCCCTGCGATGACCTGGTGCAGCCTGTATCTGGGTGGCGATCGCGGCCTCACTGATCAGGCCCGGCAAGCGTTCGGCGATCTGGAGGAATTCGGCCTTCACCCGGAGCTGTACGAGCTGCGCGGTCTCAGCCTCCAGCGTCTCGAGCGGACGGGGAGGCGGGCCGTCGTCCGGTGGGATGTCCCAGTCGTCGAACGAGGTGCTGATGGGAGTGAGCAGGGCGTCCAGTTGATCTTTCTGGAGAGCTTGGATGTAGGGCTGGCCTCGCAGGACGGAGACGCCTACGCCGAGCGCACGGGCGACGGACGCGATGATGGGCTCGCTGGGGTACCGCTCGCCGTTCTCGATTCGGGAGAGCTGGCTGGTGGAGACGTGCGCGCGACGCCCGAGTTCAGAGAGGGAGTAGTCACGGATGAGACGGAACTCGCGGATGCGTGCGCCGATGCTTTCTGTGGGCGTGTCGGTGCCGGGCATGATGACTCCCGTTCTGTGCTGACACTCAGCACCGTACCCAGGCTCCGCGCCACAGCTACGGCTGATCGGCCCCCTTTCGGTGAGGGCCGTCGCGCCTCCTTGACACGACGGGACCGGCGCGGGTACGGGTCGCCCGTCACCGACGTCCCCGCACAGTGCGGCGTCATCGCGAGCGCGGGACTTAAAGGGGGCGGCACCTGTGCGGAGGTGCCGCCCCCTCTCACTCCCCCACGGGAGCTGTTGCCGCGCGCATCGGCTACGTGCGGCAACACAAGTGCCCAGTCGCCGTAACGTACTCGTCACCCCCCACGGGAACGAGCAAACAGGCTCTGAGCACCGCCTGTTGAATTCCGGACGGCCCCTGGAAGTGTTTACCGGCGGCCCCCGGTTTTCCTGGGGAACAGCTTTCCTCTTCCGGCGTCGGCGCCGCTCCCCGTTTCACATCTGGCCAAAAGGGCGTGGTGACTGACCGTGCCAGCGTGCATACTCATCGGTGATCGGGGGGCGGTCGTAATGTCACGTGTGGGGGTCTGGTGCTCCGTGTTCATTTCAGTGAACTCGATCTGGCCCGGCTGCGGATGGCGGTCCGACCGGACGCGCTCTGGGAAACCGTTTTAAGTTTCCATCGCCTGCGGGAGAACCGGGCGGAGTCCGTATACGGGAAATGGCGTTCGGAGGCGCGAAACCGACTCAACGGCGAAGCGCGGCTGCTCGCGCCGCTCATTCCCTCGCGCGGCTATTTCCCGGACTTCCTGACCCCTGCCGAAGGGGTAATCGGTTGCGACGCCGCGATGTCCGCGCTGCGCGCCACTCCGGGGAGCGGCTGAACGCGGAGCTCGCCGGGCTTTCGGCGGCCCGGGCGCTTCCGGGGTGGATACGGGATCTGGGGGAGGGCGAGCGAAAGGCGCTGGACCGGCTGATCGGCACGCTACGCGCTTACCACCAGGCCGCCGTCGCGCCGTACTGGCCTCATATACAGGCCCGGATCGAGGCCGACCGGGTCGCCCGGGGCCGTGCCCTGCTGGACGGGGGCGCCGATGGGCTGCTGGCCTCGCTGCCGGCGACGATGCGGTGGCGGGCGCCCGTGCTGGAGGTCGACTATCCGGTGGACCGCGATCTGCGGTTGCGCGGGCGGGGGTTGCTGCTGCTGCCGTCGTTCTTCTGCCGGGGGGCGCCGGTGACGTTCCGGAACCCGGATCTGACGCCCGTACTGGTCTATCCCGTCGAACACGCCCCGTGCGGACTTCCGCTCCGCCCCGGGCAGCGGCCCGCCCTCGCGTCGGGGGCCGGGGCCGGGGCGGCATCCGTGTCCGGGGTCGGGTCCGCCCGGACGCTCGGCAAGCTGGTCGGGCAGACCCGCTCGGCGGTGCTGCTGGAGGTCGGCGGCGGCTGCACGACCAGTGAACTCGCCCGCAGGGTGGGCGTATCGCTGGCCTCGGCCAGTCAGCACGCCAGTGTGCTGCGCGAGGCGGGCCTGGTGCACACCCTGCGCCAGGGCAGCGCCGTCCTGCACACGCTGACGCCGCTGGGCGCGGCGCTGCTGCGCGGCGGGGCGCCCGGAGAGCGCGTCTTCGGCTCACCGGCGCAGCTCCCGCCGGTCGCCTCGAGCGGGCGGGGGCCGTCCGGGCGCGGATGAGGCGTTTCGGCCCGGCCGTACTGTGGGTTCCGCTCGGTGGGCTCAGGGATAGAGGCCGGCCCGGAAGGTGAACGAGACGAGTTGCGCCCGATCACGTGCGCCGACCTTCGTCATGGCCCGCACCGCATGCGTCTTCACGGTGAACGGCGACACGGACATCTGGGCCGCGATCTCCTCGTTGCCGAGACCGCTTGCGACGAGAACGACGACGTCCCGCTCCCTGGGGGTCAGAGCGTCGAAGCGTCGCAGCAGTTCCCGGTCGATCACCGGGGGCGGGCTGTCGGTCATATGACCGATGAGCGCGGCCGTCGCGGCGGCCGACAGCGCACCGCCACCGCGGACGACCTCACTGATTCCGGCGACGAGTTCGGCAGGGCTCACGGTCTTGCTCAGGAAGCCGTTGGCGCCCGCGCGAAGGGCGGCGAGAACGATGTCGTCCTGGTCGAAAGTGGTCAGCACGATCACCCGCAGCTCTTCGGGCGGATGCTCTTTGCGGATCCGGCGGGTGGCTTCGACACCGTCGATGCCGGGCATCCGGATGTCCATCAAGACCAGGTCGACGGGGTGGTCCCGGAGGAAGGGGACGACCTGGAGTCCATCGGAGAGATCACCCGCGACAACCAGACTCGGGTCGAGCGCAAGCATCGTTCGGATGCCGGCCCTCATGTCGTCCTGGTCGTCGACGATCAGAATCCGGGTCATCAGACGACAGCTCCCAGGGGGCTGAACTCCGCGTGGACCCGGAATCGTCCGTTGTCGCTGTCGATCGTCAGCCGCCCGCTGGAGGACTCGACGCGCTCGCGCATCCCGACGAGTCCGAGTCCGCTGCCGGAGCTGGATCCCGTACCGGTGCCGGAGCCCGAGCCGGAGCCGTGGAGTGAATGACCGACACGATTCTCCACGGTGACGCAGATCCTGCCCTCGCGCTCGCGCACCTCCACCGTCGCCGTCCCCTCCCCATGCCGGTAGGCATTCGTCAGTGCTTCTTGAACGACCCGGTAGACCGTCACGCCGACGCTGGGCTCCACGAAACCGGCGGGGATGTGGATGGAGGGCTGGACGTCGAGGCCGATGCTCTCGAAAGAGGCGATCAGCCCTTCCAGGCCGCTCAGCGACGGAGTCGGCCGGAGCGCCTCGCCGTCGGAAGTGTCGTCGCCGACGCGGAGGAGTGCGAGGATCCGTTGCGTCTCGACGACGACGGTGCGAGCGCTGGACCTGGCCGAGACGAGGGCCTGCCGGGACGATTCGGCGTCCTCGGGCAGCCCGATTTCCGCGGCACCCAGATGCAGGCTCAGCATCGCCACTTGGTGGCCGATGACGTCGTGGAGGTCCCGTGCGATGCGGAGTCGTTCTTCGGTCACTCGTCGAGTGGCTTCGATCTCGCGGGTGGCGATGGCGCTTTCGGCCCGCTCCTCCAAGATCCACCAGTGGTCCCGATGGATGCGGAGCGCGGCTCCCGTCGCACCTCCCGCTATGGCCGAGAAGAGGGCGGCGGCTCCCACGATCGCGCCGCCACGAAATCCTCCCAAGGTCATGAAGGCCCCCAGGAAGAACGCCGCCACGATGCCGGTTCCGGCCAGCGGCTGTTTTCCCCTGAGCGTGACCGAGAACAGCACGAGCACGGCCATCATCCACACCGACAGGGGGTCGTGGCCCACCGCTGTGACGGCGAAGGACGCCGCGCTCGTCACGACCAGCCCTGCCCACGGCCGCCACCAGGAGAGGGCGACACCGCCACCGGCGAGAAGGACGGAGAGGGCCGTCGGCCCATCCGAGCCCCTCAGGACCACTGCCACGATCTGACCGGTGAACACCAGCGCGGCCACTGCGTAGGCGGCTCGGTGCAGCGCCTCGGGGCGGCGGACCCACAGCGGTGCCGCGGGCCCGTCCGGACTGTTCTGCGCCTTGACCATGCCCCGATTCTCGTTCACGTGTGCCGCGGCCGTGTACTTCGAACGATGTAGACGGCGCACCTGATTCCGCCGGTGGAGACGGCAGAACTCGTTTCGATCGAAGCGGATGGCAGAACTACTTCGATCGAAGTACATCGTGCCTGCCGAGACCGCTGAGACTCCTCATCGAGGCGACCGTCTCACATCATCACGATCACAACGGGACACCCGATGACTCACACCACCGTAACTCCGGCCACGACCACGACGGCGCCCTCCGGGCTCCGCTCGCTCTACCTGATCCGAGTCGCCTTCTCCCTGATCTGGGTGGCACTCGTCCTCGCGACCTCCGCCTCGCTCGTGTCGAGGGACAGGCCCACCGTGATCGCGGCCGTGCTGCTCGTCGTCTACCCGCTGTGGGACGTCATCGCCACGCTCCTCGAGCGGCGGATGGCCGCCACCGGCGCCACGAACCGCGTCAGTACGATCAACATGGCTCTCGGTCTCGCCACCACCGCCGGAATGGTCATCGCCGTCTTCTCCACCATCGGGACAGCCCTTCTCGTGTTCGGCATCTGGGCCCTCCTTTCCGGAGCGATCCAGCTCGTCGTGGCGATCCGGCGCCGGCGCACCGTCGGCGCCCAGTGGCCCATGGTCATCAGCGGCGGACAGTCCGTCCTCGCCGGTGCCACCGTCGCCGCCACGTCCGCCTCGGCGACGAGCAGCCTGTCCACCGTCGCCGGATACTCGGCCTTCGGCGCCTTCTGGTTCCTCGTCTCCGTCATCGCCCTGAGCGTCCGCCGCGGCTAGGACTTTCGGCCCTCGGCCATCGCGTGGTCCTCCGCCGTCCCCGGTGTGGCCCCCGCGGCGAGTTCACCCGTGGCCACCTTGCTGTGCCGACGGCCCCAGCACAGGTAGATCAGCAGTCCGGCGGCCATCCAGCCCAGGAACCGGGCCCAGGTGATCAGCGGCAGATTGCCCACCAGCAGCAGGCACAGCAGCACCGCGACGGCGGGCACGACCGACACCCACGGGGTGCGGAAGCCGCGCCGCAGGTCAGGGCGGGAGCGGCGCAGGTAGACCACGCCGATGCAGACGACGATGAAGGAGGTCAGCATGCCGATGTTGCCCAGCTCGGCGAGGTCCCCGATGGGGAGCACCGCCGTCATGAACGCGACCAGCAGCCCGAGGGTCCAGGTGATCCGGCGCGGGCTGCGGGTGACCGGGTGGACATGGGAAAACCATTCGGGCAGCAGCCGGTCGCGGCTCATCGCGAGGAACACCCGGCTCTGCCCCAGCAGCATGATCATCACGACCGTGGTCAGCCCGCAGATCGCGCCGATGCCCACGATCCGCACCGCCCAGTCCGCGCCCACCGCCTTCAGCGCGCCGGTGATGGGGGCGGCGTTGTCCAGCTTGGAGTAGTACTGCATCCCGGTCACGGTCAGGGCGACGGCGACGTAGAGCACGGCGCAGACGGCGACGGTGGACAGCAGCGCGATGGGCAGCGTGCGCTGCGGCCGCTTGGCCTCCTCGGCGTTGCTGGCCATGATGTCGTGGCTGGTCGCCCACGCGGCGGAGCCGCATATCGACACAGCCGCGGCGGAGCCGCACATCGACACAGCCCCGGGCCCCTTCGGGGCGCACCCGAACCGCACCGGACTATCGAGGCCGCTTAGGCCCTGAGCACTCCGGGGAGGCGCTCGGCCAGTCGCTCGTAGTCGGAGACGGTGTTGTAGAGATGGGCCGAGAGCCGCAGGAAGCCCCGGCCATCCCAGGAGGTGATCGCGGTCTCGCAGCCGGTGCCGGCCGCGATCGCGCGCTGCAGCACATGGGAGGCCTCGTGGTCGGCGGCGAGCCCGGCGGGCAGCGGGACCAGCCGCATCGCCGGGGCCTCGCTGCCCCCGACGGCGGTCAGGTCCGCGCCCAGGGCGTCGGCCAGCAGCCCCTGGGCCACCTCGGCCAGCTTGGACATCCGCTCGCGGGCGGCGTCCCAGCCGTACGTCTCCTCGATGAACTCCAGCGAGCGCGGCGCCGCGAGCCAGGCGGTGAGGTCCAAGGTGCCCTGGACGTCGAAGCGTTGCGGGAAGGGGTCCGGGGTGCCCCAGGAGTCGGTGAGCGGCCACAGGTCCTGGGCGTCGGGGCCGCGCGCGACCAGCGCCGCCGTACCGCGCGGTGCACAGCACCACTTGTGCAGATTGCCGACCCAGAAGTCGGCCGCTCCGGCCAGGCCGACCGGATCGGCCAGCATGCCGGGCGCGTGCGCGCCGTCGACCAGGACCTTCGCCCCGACGGCGTGGGCGAGCCGGGCGATCTCGGCCACCGGGAAGAGCCGGGCGGTGGGCGAGGTGATCTGGTCGACGACCACCAGCGCGGTGGCCTCCCTCAGCGCCCCCTCGACGACGGCCGCGATCTCCTCGGCGGTCGCCTCCAGCGGGATGTGCAGCGTCCGCACCCGGGCCCCGGCCCGCTCGGCGGCCCGTGCCGTGCCCATCGCCACCGCGCCGTAGGTGTGGTCGGTCAGCAGCACCTCGGCGCCGGGCGGCAGCGCCAGGGAGCCCAGCACGGTGCTCACTCCGGCGCTGGCGTTGGCCACCAGGGCGGTGTGATCCGCCGGGACCCGCAGAAACCGCGCCACGGCGGCCCGCGCCCGGCCCACCCGCTCGGGCAGCTCACGGAACCACGCGTCCGGGTCGGTCTCCATCTCCTCGCGCAGCGCTCGCTGGGCGTCCTGAACGGTGCGCGGCACGGCGCCGAACGAGCCGTGGTTGAGGTGGACGACCGAGGGATCGAGTGTCCAGTGCGACGGGGCGGCGGTCATGGGTCCCTTCCTGGTTCTGGTTGACTGAGGTAGGTGAGCGAGTTGTCCGATGAGTTGTCCGATGACTTCATCGAGCTCCCGGGAACCGTAGAGGGATCGCGCCGGTCTGAACAGGCCCTTGAGGTAAAATGGCCGTAACGAAGCCGACCGATAGCATGGAGTCATCTAATGACTTGAGCTGGGCGGCCAGGAACGGGCGGGCAGGAAGGGGTGGCCGGATGGCCGCGACCGATGGGGCGGCGGACGGGCTGCGCGCCATGATCGCCAAGGGTGAGCTGGCGCCCGGCCAGCGGCTCCCCGCCGAGCCGGAGCTCTGCGCGCGGCTCGGCGTCTCGCGCGGCTCGCTGCGCGAGGCCGTGCGCTCGCTCGCCGCCCTCGGGATGCTGGAGTCCCGCCACGGCGCCGGCACCTTCGTATCGGCGCTGCGCCCCGGACAGATGCTGGCCGGGTTCGCCGCCACCGTGGACGTCCTGCCGCTCGACGGGCTGCTGGAGCTGTTCGACGTGCGCCGCCCCCTGGAGGCCCAGGCCGCCGCGCTGGCCGCCGCCCGCGCCGATGAGCAGGTGCTCGCCCGGCTGCGCGAGGTGCAGAAGCGGCTGGCCACCTCCGAGGACGAGGCGGAACGGCATGCGCTGGACCGGGAGTTCCACTCCACCCTGTGCCAGGCCGGGGGCAATGAGGCGCTGGCCGCCCTCGCCGATGTGCTGCGCGCGCGGGGCAGCCACTACAGCATCTACGGTGCCCCCGAGGCCGAGACCATCCGGCTGGCCAGCGACCTCGGCCGTGAGGCGCTGATCAACGCCGTGGCCGCCCGCGACCCGGCGGCCGCCGCCGCGGCCGCCAGCTCGCATCTGTCCCAGACCGAGGTCTGGCTGCGGCGGTACGGCCCGGCCCCGGACGGCGGTCCGGCCCACTGACCGGCGTCTAGTCGTCGATACCGCTGCGCTCGACGCCCGCGACGATATGGCGCTGGAGGACGAGAAAGACCACCAGCAGCGGCACGATCGACACCGCCGCCGCCACGAACAGCTCATGGATGTTGACGGTCTGGGCGGTGGTGAACGTCGACAGCGCCACCTGCACCGTCCACGCGTCCCGGTCCTGGCCGATGACCAGCGGCCACAGGAAGGAGTTCCAGGCGCCGATGAAGACGATCGTGCCGACCGCCGCGAAGACCGGCCGGGAGTTCGGCACCACGACCCGCCAGTACGTACGCCAGTAGCCGAGCCCGTCCACCCGCGCCGCGTCCTCCAGCTCCTTCGGAAAGCCCAGGAAGTACTGGCGGAAGATGAACGCCGCGACCGCGCTGAACAGCGTCGGCACCACCAGTCCGCGCAGGGTGGACACCCAGCCCAGCGAGCTGACCAGCACAAAGCTGGGCACGAAGGTGACCGCCGCCGGGACCATCAAGGTGCCCAGGATCCAGTAGAAGACCACATTGGCGTAGGCGTACGGGATGCGGGCCAGGCCGTATCCGGCGAGCGAGGCCAGCAGCAGGGTGCCCACGGTGGTGAGGACCGCGATCAGCGAGGAGTTGAGCAGCGCGTGCGCCATCGGCACATTGGGGTCGTCGAACAACTCCCGGATGTTGGACCAGTGCAGCTCGCTCGGGAAGAACCGCCACTCCGGCGAGGTGATGTCCGCCTCGCTCGACAGACCGTTGCGCACCAGGAGATAGAAGGGGATCAGGAAGAGCAGCGCGAGCGCGAGCAGCAGTACCAGCCGCACGGCGCGCCCCACGCCGACGAGGGCGTCCCGGACATCGCGCGTGTTGGCGGGGACGCCCGGGCGCGTGCTCGGGGATCGCTTGGGTGAGTGCCGCCCGGGCGCTCGCTCGGGGAAGCGCTACGGGGAGTGCGCATCAGTCCTCCTTCCGGCCCAGGCCGAACCAGCGGGCCTGCACCACCGTCACCACGGCGATGATCAGCGCCAGGATCACCGCACCCGCACTGCCCAGGCCCAGGTTCTGCCCCTGGCCCAGCGCCGTGTAGTAGAGGTAGACCAGCGGCGGACGGGCGTACGGCGGGTAGCCGCGCGAGTCGGACAGCAGGTTGTAGAACTCGTCGAACGCCTGGAACGCGTTGATCACCAGCAGCAGCACCACCGCGACCGAGGTCGCCCGCAGCTGCGGAAAGGTGATGTACCGGAACACCTGCCACCCCGGCCGCGCCCCGTCCACGGCCGCCGCCTCGTAGAGCCGAGGCGAGATGCGCTGCAGCCCGGCCAGGAACAGCACCATGTAGAACCCCGCCTGCAGCCACAGCCGGACGGTCACGATGACCAGCCAGTACCAGGGCGGATCGGTGGTCGACAGCCAGGCGATCTGATCGGCGCCGAACCAGTCCAGCACGGTGTTGGCCAGCCCGAAGCGCACCCCGTTGAAGATCGACATCTTCCAGATCAGCGCCGCCACCACATACGAGCACGCCACTGGCAGGAAGAACACCGACCGGAAGAACGCCTGCGCCCAGCGCAGCCGGTTGACCATCAGCGCGAGCGCGAGCGAGAGCACATAGGTCGCCGGGACGATGAACGCCGTGAAGACCAGGAAGGTCACCAGGCTGCCGGTGAACGCGTCGTCGCCCAGCATCGCCGTGTAGTTGTCGAAGCCGACGAAGTCCGTGGGCGAGACGGTGTTGTGCGCGTCGAAAAAGCTGAGATACACGCTCCAGGCCAGCGGGACATAGGTGAAGAGGGTCAGCCCCAGGACAAAGGGGCCGACGAATATCCAGAACCACAGATGGCGGTTCTGCGGGCCCAGCAGCTTGCGTGTCAGTGTGGTGGTCAGCGGCCCCCGCATCAGTTCTTCTTCTGCACGCGCCGCAGCTCGGCCTCGGTCTTGCGGACCACCGACCGCAGCTCGCCGTCCGGGTCGGCGCCGCCCTTGATGATCCGGCTGAGCGCGTCCTGGTAGGCCGTCCTGCTCGCCGAGGTCCACAGCAGCGGCTCGGCATGGCCGTGGTCGGTGGCGTAGCGCACCGCCTCACCGGCCGCGCCCTGCCGCAGCTTGGCCGCCTTCGTGGCCAGCGAGATCCGGGCGGGGATGTGGAAGCCGTAGCGGAGCGCGAAGTCCTCCTGGTAGTTGGTCCGCTCCACCCACAGCCACTTCACATACGCCTTCGCCACCGCCTTGTGCCGGGATCGGGCGCTGACCGCAGCCCCGTACGCGCCGACCGGCACCGCGGGCGCGCCGTGCGCCCCGTCCTGCGGGAACGGCAGCACCCCGAAGTCGTCCCCCAGCGCCTTCTTCACCTGCGGCAGCGCCCACAGCCCGGACCACTGCATGGCGGTGAGCCCCTGGGTGAACGCGGCCGGATCCGACCAGTCGGAGGGCGCCCCGAGCAGCAGCGACTTCTCGGCGTAGAGCTGACGCAGCTTGCCGAGCGTCCGGGCGGCGGCCGGGTCGTCGAAGCCGACCTTGCCGTCCTCGGTGACCAACGTGAGCCCGGCGGCGTTGAGCGGGGTGCCGCCGAGGACGCCGGGGCCGCCGTCATTGCCCAGGAAGAGCCCCTTGACGTCCCTGGTGGTGAGCTTCTTCGCCGCGTCGATCAGCGCGTCGAGGGAGCGCGGCGGCTCCACCCCGGCGTCCTCCAGCATGCTCTTGCGGTAGTAGAACAACTGGGTGTCGATGACCTGCGGAACGGCCCAGATCTTGCCCTGATACGTCTTCGGGGCGAGCACGGCCGGGTTGAAGTCGTCCTTGGCCTCGCTGAGGAGATCGGTGAGGTCGACCACCTGACCGCCCTGGATCTGGTCCAGCGTCGGGCCGTTGACCTCGAAGACATCCGGGCCGGACTTCGTGAGCAGCGCGGCGGCGGTCTGCTGGTCGTAGGCGCCCGGCCGCCACTGCACCTGGACGTTGGCCTGGTCGAACGCGTCGGCGTAGCGCCTGACGGCCTGTTCGGTGCCGGGCTCGCCGTACTGGTGGTACCACTGCTCGATCACGGGCTGGCCGGCGTGGTCATCGCCGTCCCGCCCGGTGTTCGACCCACAGGCGGAGGCCAGCGCCCCCGTCAGGGCCAGCCCTCCGCCCGCACCCAGCAGCCTTCGGCGGCTCATGGACATTGGCGTGCGCCCCCTCGTCTCCCGGTCTCCGTTCCCGGTTTCCGTACGACCCAACGATCAACGATGGAGGCGGATTACGACAGAGGTATTGCGAAGGGATGTCACTTTTCGGTACCGGAATGTGACGCTGAGTCGACGTGGGGGCTGGCATCGATCTCGTCGAAGACGCGCTGGGCGGTGGCGAAGGCCGAGTTGGCCGCCGGGACACCGCAGTAGATCGCCGACTGCAGCAGCACCTCGCCGATCTCCTCCCGGGTCAGCCCGTTGGTGAGCGCGGCCCGGATGTGCATGGCCAGCTCGGCGTCATGGCCGTGGGCGATCAGCGCGGTGAGGGTGATACAGCTCCGGGTCCGCCGGTCCAGACCGTCGCCGGTCCAGATCTCGCCCCATGCGTAGCGGGTGATGAAGTCCTGGAAGCGGGCGGTGAACGGGGTCGTCCGGGCCACCGCGCGATCCACATGCGCGTCCCCCAGGACGGCCCGGCGCACCGCCATCCCGGCGGCGTGGCGGGAAGCGTCGTCACCCGGCCGCGCCGGCGCTGTGCCGGAGAGGTGGGCGAGCAGCGCGGCCGTGACCGCCTCCGGGCGCTCCACCCCCGCCAGATGGGCCGCCCCGGCGATCTCCAGCAGACTCGCGCCGGGCACCGCGTCCGCGATCCGGCGGGCGTGTGCGGGCGGGGTCGCGGGGTCGTCGCGACCGGCCACGACGAGGGTGGGCGCCGTGATCCTCTCCAGGTCGGCCGTCATGTCGTACGAGGCGAGAACGTCGCAGCAGGCGGCGTAGCCCGCGCGGTCCGTGGCGCGCAGATCCTCGATCAGCGCGGCGCCGGCGGGCGATTGGGCGAAGCCGTGCGAGAACCACGTGCCTGGACGGCTCGCCACCATCGCCTCCGTCCCCTCGGCCCGTACCAGCGCGGCCCGCTCGCGCCAGACGGCGGGGTCCCCGAAGCGGGCCGAGGAGCAGACGACGGACAGGCAGCCGACCCGGTCGGGGTGGTGGGCGGCGAGGTACAGCCCGACCGCGCCACCGATCGAGATGCCCGCGTATGCGAACCGCTCCCACCCCTGATCGTCGGCGAGGCGCAGCACGAGGGCGGCGAGCGCGTCGATGGTCGCCGAGCCGTCGGAGGGCAGCAGCGCGGCGGGCGAGCGGCCGTGGCCGGGCAGATCCCAGCGCAGGACGCGGTGTTCGCCGGCGAGCGCGGGGAGCTGGGGCTCCCAGACGGCGAGGGAGGTGCCGAGGGAGGGGCCGAGGATGAGGGGCGGGGCGGTGGGGGGGCCGGTGAGGTCGTGGTGCGGTGGGGTGTTGGTCATGGGGTGGGTGCTCCGGGGGCTGGGGTGCGGTGTGGTCTGGGGCTGGGGCTGGGGCTGTGGGTGGGGGTTGGTGGCCGGGTGCGGGCCGGTGGTTGCTCCCCGCCCCGCCCCTTCCCGAACCAGGAGCTCCGCCCTGGACCCGAGCGGCGGCCGCCAGTCGCCCGGCCTGGGGGCATATCCAGCCGCTCCGGCGATTGAGGAGCGGGGTCCGGGGCGGAGCCCCGGCGGGGGTGTGCGGGCGGAGCCCCCGCGGCGGGGGCCGGGGGTGTCCCCCGGTTCGGGAAGGGGCGGGGTGGGGAATGGGCCGCCGGAGGCATTCACGCATCGCGGGTCAGGGCGCGGTCCACCAGGGCGGGGGCCGCGCCCACGTACCTCGTCGGGTCCGTCAGTTCGCGTAGGCGATCAGGCGGCAGGACGCCCGACAGCGCTTCGGCCAACCCCGCACCCTCCTTCGCCGCCTCCGCCAGGAGTTCCTTCGCACGGGCCCGCCCGAGCCCCGGCGCGAGCGCGGCGATGAGGCGCTCGCTGACGATCAGCCCATCCGTCAGCCCCAGGTTCGCGGCCATCCGGTCCGGGAAGACCCGCAGCCCGGAGGTGAGTTCCGCGGCGTCGCGGGCGGCACCCCCGGCGAGCCGCAACAGTTCCCGCAGCGGCTGCCACTCCGCGTGCCAGGCACCGCCCGGCCGTTCGTCCTCCGCGGCCAGCGCGCCCAGCAGGGTCGCGGCGAGCCCCGGGGCCTGACGGGCGGCGGCGGCCATCAGCGTGGCGCGCACGGGGTTCGACTTATGCGGCATCGCGGACGATCCGCCACCCGCCCCCTCGGCCACCTCGCCGATCTCCGTCCGCGAGAGCACCAGCACATCCGCCGCCACCTTCCCCAGCGCCCCCACGGTGAAGGCGAGCGCCGAGCCCAGGTCGGCGACGGGGGTGCGCAGGGTGTGCCACGGCAGAGCGGGCTCGGCCAGCCCGGTCGCCTCGGCGAACCGCGCCAGCAGCCCGACCCCCGCCCCGAAAGCCGCCAACGTGCCTGCCGCGCCGCCCAGTTGGGCGGGCGGCCGCAGTGCCGCGAGCCGGTCACGGGCGTCCAGGACGAGCGCCCGCCAGCCCGCCGCCTTCAGCCCGAAGGTGGTGGGCACGGCGTGCTGGGTGAGAGTGCGGCCGGGCATCGGGGTGTCGCGATGCGCGGCGGCGAGCCGCGCCAGCTCCGCCGCCGTACGGTCCAGATCGGCCACGATCAGTGGCAGCGCACGGGCGGCCACCAGCATCATGGCCGTGTCCACGATGTCCTGGCTGGTCGCGCCCCGGTGGACATACGGCGCGGCCTCGCCGTCCGTATGGGCCACCGCCGCCGTGAGATCGGCGATCAGCGGAATGACCGGGTTGCCCCCGGAGCGGGCGCGCAGCGCCAGATCGCGTACGTCGTACAGCTCGACACGGGCCGCGCCCGCCACCGCCTCCGCCGCCCCGGCCGGTGCCACCACCCGCGCCAGCGCGGCCTCCGCGTCCAGCATGGCCTGCACAAACGCGGTGTCGCCCGTGGCGGCCTCCACCGCCGACCCGGCCCGCACCGGGGACAGCAGCCCCACGTCGTGGCCGTCCGAAGGACGAGAACTACCGGAACTCAAGGAAGACCGTCTCCCCTTCGCCCTGCAAGCGGATGTCGAAGCGATACGTCCCCGGCGGGGACCCCGGGGACCCCGCCGTCGCCACCAGCGTCTCGCGGCGCGCCGGATCCAGCGAGGCGAGCAGCGGGTCGGCGGCGTTGGCCTCGGCGTTCCCGGGGAAGTACACCCGCGTGAAGAGGTGGTGCAGCAGCCCCCGGGCGTGGACGCACACGCTGATGTACGGGGCGGCGGGCGCGGCCGGGCCGCCCGGCGGCAGCGTACGGGCCGTCCAGTGGCCGTCCGCGTCGGTGGCGATCCGGCCGAAGCCGGTGAAGTCCACGCCGTTGCGCCCGAGGAAACCGCCGGTCACCGGGTCGCGCCGCATGGACCCGCCCGCGCCGGCGAGCGAGCCGTCCGGGCCCGCCTGCCACAGCTCGATCAGCGCGTCCGGGACGGGGGCTCCCTCGCCGTCGTAGACGTAGCCGTGGAGCGTGAGGGCGCCGGGGTGGCCGGCGGGGGCCATCTCGCCGCCGTCGGGGAAGGGCAGGGCGTAGCCGTAGAAGGGGCCCACGGTGTGGGAGGGGGTGGGCGCGAGCCTTTGCTCCGGTGCGTGCCCCTGCCCGGGCCCACGCCCTTGCTCGGGTGCATGCCCCTGTTCGGGCGCGAGCCCCTGTTCGGGTACGAGCCCCTGTTCGGGTACGAGCCTCTCGGCCATCAGCGGCCCTCCTCGATCCACGTGGCGGACGGCCCGTCCAGCACGATGTCCCAGCGGTAGCCCAGCGACCACTCCGGCTGCGACAGCGCGTGGTCGTACGCCGCGACCAGCCGCTCCCGCGCCGACGGGTCCGTCACCGACTGCAGGATCGGGTCGTAGACGAAGAGCGGATCGCCGGGGAAGTACATCTGGGTGACCAGGCGCTGGGTGAACGCCGAGCCGAAGACGGAGAAGTGCAGATGCGCGGGGCGCCACGCGTTCTCGTGGTTGCGCCACGGATAGGCGCCCGGCTTGATGGTGGTGAAGCGGTAGGAACCGTCGTCGTCGGTCAGCGTCCGCCCCACACCGGTGAAGTTGGGGTCGAGCGGCGCGGGGTGCTGATCGCGCAGATGGGCGTAGCGGCCCGACGCGTTGGCCTGCCACAGCTCGATGAGCTGGCCCCGGACGGGGCGGCCCCGGCTGTCCAGGAGCCGTCCGGAGACGGTGATGCGCTCGCCGAGCGGCTCGCCCCGGTGCTGTGCCGTGAGGTCGTTGTCGATCGCGGTGATGTCGGTGTGACCGAAGACGGGGGTGTGCAGCTCCACGGTCTCCGGGTCGCCGTGGACCGCGACCAGTGGCTGTTTGGGGTGGCGCAGCACACTGCTGCGGTACGGGGGGAAGTCGCGCGGTGGATGGTCGGCGGCGGGAGCCCCTTCGGCGCGCGCCGTGTCGTACGACTCCCGCAGGTGCGCGAGTTCGCGGTCGATGTCGGACTGGGTGAGAGCCATGTCTGCCGTCAGCCTTACCTTTCAGCCGTTCCAGCCATTACCAGCCTTGCCGTCCCGGATTACCTCTCCAGGACGAGGGCGAGGCCCTGTCCGACGCCGATGCACAAGGTGGCCAGGCCTGTTCCCGAGCCGCGGGCGGCGAGCTGATGGGCGACGGCCCCGGCGAGCCGGGCTCCGGAGGCGCCGAGCGGGTGTCCGATGGCGATGGCGCCGCCGCGCGGGTTGACGATCCCGGGGTCGAAGCCGGGGTCCTGGGCGGACCATTCGGCGAGGCAGCCCAGCACCTGCGCGGCGAACGCCTCGTTGAGTTCGAGCGTGGCCAGATCGGCGAAGGAGCGGCCCGCCTTGGCCAGGGCGCGGCGTACGGCCTCGACCGGTCCGAGCCCGAAGTACTGCGGCTCGATACCGGTGACGGCGGAGGCGCCGATCCGGGCCAGGGGCTCGCGCCCGGTGGCCTTCAGCCCCTCCTCGTCGACGAGGAGCAGCGCGGCCGCGCCGTCGTTGAGGGGCGAGGAGTTGCCCGCGGTGACGGTGCCGCCGGGCTTGCGGAAGGCGGGCTTGAGCTTGGCCAGGGCCTCGGTCGAGGTGGTGTCGCGGATGGACTCGTCGCGGACGAGCTCGCTGTCCGGATACGGCAGCACCTCGGCGTCGTACGCCCCGTCCTTCCACGCCCGCGCCGCCTTCTCATGGCTGCCGAACGCGAACGCGTCCTGCGCCTCGCGGGTGATGCCGTGCTTGTCGGCGATCAGCTCGGCGCCCTCGCCGAGGGCGGCGGTCCACTCCGGCGGCATGTCCGGGTTGGTCATCCGCCAGCCGAGGGTCGTGGAGTACATCTGCTGATGCCCGGCGGGGAAGGCGCGCTCGGGCTTGGGCAGCACCCAGGGGGCGCGGCTCATCGACTCCACCCCGCCCGCGAGGGCGATATGCGCATCGCCGACCGCGATCGCGCGGGCGGCCTGCAGCACGGCCTCCAGGCCCGAGGCGCAGAGCCGGTTGACGGTCGCACCGGGCACGGTGACGGGCAGCCCGGCCAGCAGCACGGCCATGCGGGCGACATCGCGGTTGTCCTCGCCCGCGCCGTTGGCGTTGCCGAAGTAGACGTCGTCGATGCGTGCCGGGTCGAAGTCGGGGGTGCGGGCGAGCAGGCCGCGCACCACATGGGCGGCCAGATCGTCGGGGCGCACTCCGGCCAGCGCGCCGCCGTATTTGCCGACGGGGGTGCGGACGGCGTCGACGATATAGACGTCACGCAGGGGGGTCATCGGGTCTCCTTCCCGGGCTTCCCGGCGGCTGCGGGCTCTCCGGCGGCGCCGGGTTTCCTGGCCGCTCCGGACTTTCCGGCTGCTCCGGATTCTCCGGCCGCTGCGGGTTTCCCGGCGGCCTTGAGTGCGCGCAGCGCCGCCAGCTCATCGGGGGTGGGCGGCTCGGTGGTGCCCACGGTGTCGGCGACGGTCAGCTCCCAGCCGGTGGCGGCCCGCACCTGCTCCACGGTGACGCCCGGGTGCAGTTCGGTGAGCACCAGCTCGGCGGTGGCCGGGTCGGGCCGGAGCACCCCGAGGTCGGTGATCACGGCGACGGGGCCGGCGCCCGGCATGCCGAGCTTCTTACGGTCGCCGGGGCCGCTGCCGTGGCCCAGGGTCGTCACGAAGTCCAGCCGCTTGACGAAGTTGCGGGTGGAGTGGCGCAGCACCATCAGCACCTTGCCGCAGTTGGAGGCGATCTCGGGGGCGCCGCCCGCGCCGGGGAGGCGGCCCTCGGGCTTGCCCGGGCCGCGGTCGACGATGGTGGTGTTGATGTTGGCGTAGCGGTCGACCTGGGCGGCGCCGAGGAAGCCGACGTCGATCCGGCCGCCCTGCAGCCAGTAGTTGAACACCTCCGGCACCGAGATCACCGCGTCGGCGGTGTCGGCGAGTTCGCCGTCGCCGATGGACAGCGGGAGCCGGGTGGGCTTGGAGCCGATCGTGCCGGATTCGTAGATGAGGACGAGGCCGGGGTTGACGGTGGCGCGGGCGAGGTTGGCGGCGGTGCTGGGGAGCCCGATGCCGACGAAGCAGGTGGTGGCGTCGGCGAGCGCGCGGGCGGCGTTGACCTCCATCAGCTCGTCGCTGGTGAACCCGGTCGTGCCGGCGGGGGTCGCGTTCATCGGGTGAGGGCTCCCTCGGTGGTGCGCACGTTCTCGTCGATCCACTGGGTGAACGCCTCGCGGTCGCGGGCGATCGGGTCCCATGCCTGGTAGAAGGCGTTGTCGCGGGTCGAATACCCGGCGGCGTAGGAGGGGTGGGCACCGCCGGGGACGACGGAGACCGCGTCGATCACCCAGGTCGGCAGGACGATGCCGCCGGGGCGTGGCGTCAGCTCCTCGACGATCTCCTCCACGGTCACCAGCACCCGGTCCGCCGCGAGCGCCGCCTCCTTCTGCACCCCGGTCAGCCCCCACAACTGCACATTGCCGGCGCGGTCGGCCTGCTGGGCGTGGATGACGGTGACGTCGGGGTTGAGCGCCGCGACGGCGGCCAGCTCCTCCCCGGTGAAGGGGCAGACGACGGTGGAGACGGTGTCCGTACGGGTCGGGATGTCGCTGCCGCGATAGCCGCGCAACACGGCGAACGGCAGCTTGGAGGCGCCCGCCACATAGCGGTTCGCCATGCCCGCGTGGCTGTGCTCGTCCAGCTCCAGCGGCCGCGGCCAGCCGTTCTCGACGGCGTCGCGGAAGCGGTGCAGCGAGCCCACGCCGGGGTTGCCACCCCAGGAGAACACCAGCTTGCGGACGAGTCCCGCGCCGATGAGCTGGTCGTAGATGACGTCCGGAGTCATCCGGACGAGGGTCAGATCGGTGATGCCCTGGCGGATGACCTCGTGCGCGGCGGCGTACGGGATCAGGTGGGTGAAGCCCTCCATCGCGAGGGTGTCCCCGTCGTGGACGAGGTCCGCCACGGCGTCCTGCAGGCTTCGGATGTCGGCCATCGTCACTCCGCTTCAGTCCGCGGTCAGGGTGCTCAGATACTCAGTGTGCTGACTAATGTGGTGTCGGCTCCGCACGCTGCCATTGGCTGGTGCGCTCGTCAAGAGAGTCTAGGTCGAATGTCGGCCTCTCGACATGGGGTCTTCCACAGGGCAGAATCACTCAGTGCACGGACTAATGGCATGATGGGAAGGCCGGGAGGGCACGGCATGGGCGGCGCGGTGGATCTGAACACGCACCCCGGGCATCTGGCCCGCCGCTTCCAGCAGGCGCACTCCCTGCTGTGGGGCGCGATGGTCTCCGAGGAGATCACCTCGCCGCAGTTCGCGGTGGTCAACGCGCTGACAGAGAGGCCGGAGATCGACCAGCGGACGTTGAGCGAACACGTCCACCTCGACCGCTCCACCATCGCCGACCTGGTCGCCCGCCTGGCCCGCCGCGGCCTCCTGGAGCGGGTCCGCGACCCGAACGACGGCCGCCGCAATGTCCTGCGCCTGACGGAGGAGGGGGCCAGGGTCCACCAGAAGCTGGTCACGCGGACGGCCCGGATGAACCGGGTCTTCCTGTCCCCGCTGGACGAGACGGAGCGCGAAACGCTGCTGCGGCTGATCGCCCGGGTCACGGACGCGGCGGAGGAGCTGCGCGCGTAAGGCGCCCTCGGGCGCCGATGGCCCGGGTGGCGCTCCGGCCGCGCACCTCGCCCGCCACGACCTGAGCGACCCCCAAGGGGATCCGAGCGGCCCCTGCCCACGCCGTGCGCACGGGGCCCCAGCTGTGTCCGCCGGATCTTTCCCCCTCCCCGCCCCTTCCCGAAGCCGGGGCTCCGCCCCAGATCCCCGCCGGGGCTCCGCCCTGGACTCCGCTCCTCAAGCGTCGGGGGTTGGCTCCCCGCCTCAGGCGTCAAGGTGCGTCGGGCATCCCCTGAGGTGCCGACGGCTGGTCCCGATCACCACCGTCGCCTCCCGCTCCCCGCACTCGGCCAGCCGTGGTTCCAGCCCGTCATCAGCGACGATGGCCAGGGCCGAGGCCGCCTGCCGCCCGCTCGTCTCGAACAGCAGCGAGCCGCCCGGGGCCAGCCATCGGCCCGCCTCGGCGGTCACCCGCCGCAGGACATCGAGCCCGTCCACACCGCCGTCCAGCGCCACCCGCGCCTCGTGCACCCGGGCCTCCGGCGGCAGCAGCCCGACCTCCTCGGTCGGCACATACGGAACGTTGGCCAGCAGGATGCCGACCCGGCCGCGCAGCGCGGCGGGCAGCGGCTCGTAGAGATCGCCCTCGTACACCGTGCCGCCCACGGGCTCGACGTTGCGCCGCGCGCAGGCCACCGCGACGGGGTCGATATCGGCCGCGTACAGCTCCACCTCGCCGAGGGATGAGGCCAGCGCGGCGCCCAGCGCGCCCGAACCGCAGCACAGATCGACCACGACGGCCCCGGGCCGGGCCAGCGCCTCGGCCTGATCGACCAGGAACTCGGTGCGCCGGCGCGGCACGAAGACCCCGGCGTCGACGGATATCCGAAGCCCCCGGAACTCCGCCCAGCCGAGCACATGCTCCAGCGGCAGCCCGGCGGCGCGCCGCTCCACCATGGCGTGGAGCCCGGCCGGGGTACGAGCCGTGGCGAGGATCAACCGCGCCTCGTCCTCGGCGAACACACACCCGGCGGCGCGGAGCCTGGAGACGACGGAGGGGAAGGTGATGAGTGAAGGTGAAGCTGATGAAGCCGACATGGGGCCTGGAAAGCCTTTCGGGAGGTCTCAGGGCGCTCCCGGCGGTCAGCTATGCCGCGTACGTCGCGGCGACCACTCGGCCGTCAAGGGCGAGCACCCAGCCTGAACTGGCGTTGATGGGTCTCACCTCCTCGGTGCGTACGGGCGACGGCCACATTACTCGATCCGCCGGAGCCGCGACGGCTCATGAGCCGACCGTCCGCCGTGGCTGACCGATCGGACCCTGGGCGTCGGCGCGATCGGCTGTCCGCAGCCGTCGCCGTGCATCAGTTCGCGAGCGCCTCGTACCGCACCCCTGTCAGCCGCTCGGACGCGGCCCACAGCCCCCGGCCCGCCGTGTCGCTGCGGGTCCACTTGGCGCGGGTCGCGCGGACGGGGGAGCCGTGCCAGATGCCCTGGAGCGGGGGGCCGAAGAAGTCGTTCTGGCGGACGTCCGGGGCGGTGGCCGCGTACAGGGTGGGGAGGGCGCCCTGGTCCGGGCTCTGGGCGAAGTAGCGGTTGCCGATTTCCATGAAGCGCTTGGCTGCCCGGCGGCCCTCCATCTTCGGGGCGGCGGTCTGGAGGTTGGTCGAGGCGTAGCCGGGGTGTGCGGCGGCCGCCACGAGGCGGGCGTTCGTCGCGCGGAGGCGGCGGGACAGCTCGTGGATGAAGAGGAGATTGGCGGACTTGGAGCGTGCGTAGGCGGTCCAACGTCGGTATCCGCGCTCCATGTTCAGGTCGCGCGGGTCGACCGTCCCCAGCATGTGCATAAAGCTGGACACGCTGACCACCCGCGCCCCGGGCCCGCCTCCAGCAGCTTCGGCAGCAGCAGCCCGGTCAGCGCGAAGTGTCCCAGGTGGTTGACGCCGAACTGCATCTCGAAGCCGTCGGCGGTGCTGCGGCGCGGGAGGGCCATTACGCCCGCGTTGTTGATGAGAAGGTCGAGCCGGTCGCCCGGGTGCTCGGCCGCGAAGGTGCGTACGGACTTCAGGTCCGCGAGGTCCAGCGGCGCGACCCGGACATACGCGCCCGGCGCCTGCGCCCGGATCCGCTGCGCGGCCTCGGCCCCGCGCGCCTCGCTGCGGCAGGCGAGCACCACCTGCGCGCCGCGCCGTGCCAACTCCCGGGCGGTGACGAAGCCGAGGCCGCTGTTGGCGCCGGTCACCACGGCGGTGCGGCCGGTCTGATCGGGGATGTCGCTCGCGGTCCAGCCCTTCATCACGCGCTCCTTCGCGGTCTGTCGCGTCTGTCGTGGCCTGCGCTACGCGCCGGTAGCCCCTGTGTCCGGCGACAGCCTAAGGGCGGGGTGTCGAAGGTGCGAGGTGTACGGGCCTGCACATCCGTGAACAGCTCGAGCAGCTCCAGAAGGATGCCGAGCGGAGCAACGTGAATATTCAGGTGCTCCGCTCGGTGCGGCCCTACCGGTGGATGTGTACCCGCCATTCACGATCTTCCGTTAGCGTGGTGAGCCCCCGGCGGATGTCGTCTGGTTGGAGCACATTACGGGTGGTAATTCGCTGGCGCGGCGTCGGGACGTGCAGAGGTACTTGGAGGGGGGTCCGGAGGGGCCGCCCCGGGGTCCTCGGTTCGCAGTCCGGAGGGGCCTCGGGTGCCGAAGGGGGGAGCCGCCACCGGCGTTCACACCCGCCGCCCCGGCACTCGGCGACGGCGCCGCGCTTCCCACTCCCTGTCCCGCTGCTCAATCGCGCCGAAGGCGCGAGACGAAAGCGGCGTCTGACCGAGCGCAGTAGCCCCGCGCACCCCGTAGGCGGCGGGGTGGCTGTCGGAGGCATGAGCGATGATCTGCCCATGGGGTATTCGACGGGGGAGGACGGGGGACGTCCGATGGCGACCGGTGCGTGGATGGCTGTGGATGACCGGCGCGTGGTGCCCGCGCTGGGCGGGCTCATCGACGGCACGGGGATGTGGCAGCCCGGGGCGCTGGCCTGTATCGCGCGGACCGGCGGCTTTCTGAACGGGACGTGGGATCCACCGGGTGCCGAGGGCGGGGGAGAGGGCGAGAGCGAGGACGGGCCCGGGATCGCCGGGGAAGGGTCGTGGGTGCGGTTCATCGGGCGGATCGGGGCCGTGGCGCTCCGGGCCGCCGTCGCGTCCACGCGTCCCGAGCGGCGCGAACGGCACCTGGCGCTGCTGGAGATGTGGGCGGAGAGCCCCTTCGCCGATCCGGCCGCCCGACTGCGCACCGGGATCGTGGTCACCGAGCGGGCCGCCGTGCGGGACGAGCGCGGGGCGGCCGTCAGCGTGGGGTGGCGCCGTGAGGGGCGGCGCAGATTCGTCGAGCTGCGGACGGGGGACGCGGAGCCGCCGAGGCTCGGGGAGATCGAAGAGGCGCGGGAGGTGCCGCGCGGCTGGGGGAGCCCCGAGCAACTGCGGCGGCTGGTGGCGCTGGTGCGGGAGCGGGGGCCCGCGCCGTGGGACAAGGAGGCCGTGGCCCTGCTGCGGGAGCGTACGGGCATGGGGCGGCCCGCCGCGTCCCTCGCGCTCGCCGGGCTGCTGGAGCGGATGTACGTCCCGTTCCTGGACGCCGACGAGCGGGCGACGCTGCGGCTGAAGGTGGCCGAGGCCGAGGACGGCGCGTCCGAACTGGCCAGGCTGACCGCGTCGGAGCGGCTGGAGCTGCTCGCGGATGTGCTGCCCGAGGACCCGGCCGAGCTGTGGGAGCCGGACGGGATGCGGGGAGTCGCGGAGCGGCTCGCCGAGGCGTGGCAGGCGCAGCGCGGACGGCGGGCCGTGGTGCCCGAGCGCACCCTCAAGGCGGTCGTGGAGCTCCAGCTGCTCCGCCTCTCGGCGGCCGAGTTCTGCGCGGCGTTCACCAACCCCGCCGCCGAACCCGGGCTCAGCGCGCCCCTCGACACCTGGATCAAGAACAGCGAGCACGGCCCGCTGCTCACCGACGCCCGGCGGGACATCGTGCGGTTCGAGGACCGCCTGCACTCCCTCGTGCCGCACCTGGCCTGGGTCTACGCCGAGTTGCCCGCCGGGGACCCGGTCCGCGAGGGGCTGCCCGGTCTGGTGCGGCTGCTCCTGGAGCGCCTGGACCACCCGGGGCTGCTGCTGCGCGCCGGATTCCCCGCCGGTTCGGGGCGTACGGTCGCCGATCTGCAGGAGCGGTTCGGGTTCCGGCCGTACGCGGGCCCGGAGCGGCTGGACGTCGCGAGCATCGACGACGGGCTCACCGTCATCACGGACGGCACGGTCAGCCGCAGGGGGGATCGATCGCCGCCCCGGGTGTACTTCCGCCCCGCGTTCTACGGCGACGACGAGCGCTCAAGGGCCCTGGCGGAGGCCACATCCGGCTACGGCCGTGAGGATCTCCCCCTCGTCGACTGGCTGCGCGGCCCGGCCTGCGCGCGCATCGTCGAGCGGATCGAGAGCGCCCCGCTGCCGCCAGGCGCGTACGAGTCGAACCCGGCGGCCTCCGCGCCCGACCTCGTGGCGCGCGTCGCCGAGACGCTCGGTCTCGACGAGGACGCGGCGGCGCTCTACCTCCAGCTCCTGGCCCTGCCCGCGCCGACCGATCGGAACGTCCGCACCTGGAACGGCTGGAAGACCGCCCGGCACCAGACGGCCGCCGCCGCGCTGGCCGGGCGGGGCTTCGTCATCGAGGACAAGCGCCCCCGGGCGGGCCGCCAGGTCTTCCTGCCGGGCGAGTGGATCCACGCCAAGAAGCCCTACCAGCCCATGGAGGCATGGAAGGCGGAGCTCATCGGGGTGCGGCGCTCCTACAACCGACGGCTGGAGAACCCCCTTCCGCTGCCCACCCGCACCCTGCCCGAGCTGTTCGCCCACGCCTGGGCGCTGGTGGAGAAGGGCGAGGGGCCGGTCTGAACCGGCCCCGCCCCGCCGCTACTTCACCCGCACCTCGCACACCATCCGCCGCCGGTGGTCCACCGTGCGCTCGGGCCCGGTCAGCGTCAGCGGGACCGTATGCCGTACGTCGGAGTCGGCGCTGGAGGAGGCCAGCCGCAGCTCCAGCGCGCCCGGTTCCACCACCCTTGTGCCATCGGCCCGCAGCGGATACGAGGCGAGGTCGGCGTGGAAGGTGAAGTGGACCTCGGCCGACTCGCCCGGCCGCAGCGGCACCCGTGCGTAGCCGATCAGCCGGGACACCGGCCGGGCGATCCGGGCCACCGGGTCGTGGAGATAGAGCTGCACGACCTCCGTCCCGGCCCGGTCACCGGTGTTGCGCACGGTCAGCCGGACCGTGGTCTCCCCGTCGGTCGGCAGATCGGCCGCGTCGGCCTCCGGGCGCTCCCAGGCGAACGAGGTGTAGGACAGCCCGTGGCCGAAGGGGAACAACGGGGTCGGGTCGATCGAGCTGGAGTCGCCCCGCAGCCCGAGCGGCGGCTGTGCGTACGTCCAGGGCTGGCCGCCGGACGCGTACGGGACGCTCACCGGTAGGCGCCCCGAGGGGTTGACGCGGCCGCTCAGCACCCCGGCCACCGCCGGACCGCCCTCCTCACCGGGGAAGAACGCCTGCACGGCGGCGGCCAGCAGCCTCGACCAGCGGCCGAGAGCGTACGGCCGCCCGGTGAACAGCACCAGCACCACCGGGGTGCCGGTGGCCACCAGGGTGTCCAGCAACGCCCCCTGGTCGCCGGGGAGTTCGAGGTCGGCGGCGTCGCAGCCCTCGCCCGAGGTGCCCCGGCCGAACAGGCCCGAGCGGTCGCCCAGCACCGCGACACACACATCCGCGTCCGCCGCCGTCCTGGCCGCCTGCGCCAACCGGCTCTCGGCGGTGAGCGCCGCCGCACCGGCCGAGGCCGCTGCGCCCGGGTCCCCGGCGGGTCCGCCCGGGCCGGGTGCGGCACACCCCTCGGCGTGGGTGATCCGCGCACCGGGCAGCTCGGCGCGCAGCGCGGCGAACAGCGTCGGCACCTCGATGCCCAGGGGCAGTTCGGGGTGTTCCACCCCCACATGGCGGGGGAAGGTGTAGCAGCCGAGCATGGCGGCGGGGTCGTCGGCGAGCGGGCCGACCACCGCGATCCGGGCGTCCGGCGCGAGCGGCAGCACATCGCCGTCGTCGGCGAGCAGCACCACCGACTCCTCGGCCAGCTCGCGCGCCACGGCCCGCATCCCGGGCGGATCGAGATCGAGGCCGGGGGTTCCTGCGGATTCCACTGATTCCGCGGCCTCGGCGGGCTCCGCGAGCGCCGACGGCATCGGCGACCAGTCCGCGTCCAGCAGCCCCAGATCGCACTTCTGCCGCAGCACCCGCAGCGCCGCCCGGTCCACCAGCGCCTCGTCCACCTCCCCGGCGCGCACCGCGTCCCGCAGCGGGGTGCCGAAGCAGCGCACCGCGGGCAGCTCCACGTCCACCCCCGCCGCCAGGGCGAGCCCGGCCGCGTCGCCCCGGGTGGCGGCGACCCGGTGGGCCAGCTCGAGGAAGGACACCCCGAAGTAGTCGGCGACGACGGTGCCGGTGAAGCCCCAGGTGTCGCGGAGCAGTTCGGTCAGCAGCCAGGGGTTGGCGGCCGAGGGCACCCCGTCGATGTCGTTGTAGGAGTGCATGACCGACCGCGCGCCCCCGTCCCGCACCGCCAGTTCGAAGGGCGGCAGGATCACATCGGCGAGTTCCCGCGGGCCGATGGAGACGGGTGCGTGGTTGCGGCCGCCCCGGGAGGCGGAGTAGCCCGCGAAATGCTTGAGGGTGGCGACGATCCCGGCGGACTCCAGGCCGCGGACATACGCGGTGCCGATGGTCGCGACCAGATAGGGGTCCTCGCCGATGGACTCCTCCGTGCGGCCCCAGCGCGCGTCCCGCACCACGTCCAGTACCGGGGCCAGCCCCTGGTGGATACCGGCCGACCGCAGCGAACCGCCGATCAGCTCGGCGGCCCGCCCCACCAGCGCCGGGTCGAAGGAGGCGCCCCAGGCGAGCGGGGTGGGGAAGACGGTGGCGCGCCAGGCGAAGAAGCCGGTCAGACACTCCTCATGGGCCAGCGCGGGGATCCCGAAGCGGTTCCCGGCGGCGATCCGGGTCTGGAGGCGGGCCAGCGCGGCGGCGCCCTCGGCCGGTTCGACGGGGGCGGTGCCGAAGGGGCGGGTCAGCTGGCCGACGCCATGGGAGAGGAGGCCATCGAGGTCCACGGCCTCGGACACCTCGTGCTGGAGCGGGGCGACGTCCTCACCCTCCTCGACCTCGGATCCCGGCCATACGCCGGCGAGTTGGGCGAGCTTCTCCTCCAGCGTCATCGAGGAGAGCAGGGCCGCCGCGCGGTCCTCGGCGGAGAGGGAGGTGTCCTGCCAGGGCTGAGGCATGAAGCTCCTTGTCGAGGTGAGGGAACGGCTTGCCTGCCGCCGGAGGCGGCTTGTGCGCGCGCCGGGGTCGGCCTATTTGCCGCCCATGCCCATCAGTCCGTTGATCAGCTGACGGCGGGCGAAGAGATAGACGAGGAAGATCGGGAGGATGGAGAGCACCACGGCGGTGAGCAGCGCCGGGGTGTCCACCCGGAACTCGCCCACGTAGTCGTACAGCCCCAGGGTCAGCAGCCGGTTGCTCTTGGACTGGGTGAGCAGCAGCGGGAAGAGGAAGCCGTTCCAGGCGTGCAGGGCGGACATCACCCCGACCGTGGAGATCCCGGACCGCGACAGCGGCACGACGAGCTGGAGCAGCACCCGGGTCGGGCTCGCCCCGTCCAGCGCCATCGACTCGTACAGCTCCTCGTCGATGTCGCGCATCGTGCCGACCAGGATCAGCACGCTGACCGGGAGGGAGAAGGCGGCCGTCGGCAGGATCACGGCGAGCAGGGTGTCGTACAGATGGAGCTTGGTGATGACCAGATAGACCGGGATCACCACCGCCTGGGAGGGGATCGCCAGCCCCAGCAGGAAGATCTGGAAGATCCGGCGGGAGGCGCGGCTCCGGGCGCGCACGATGGTGTAGCCGACGGTCACCGACAGCGTGATCACGATCGCCGCGCATACGGCCGTGACCAGGGCGGTGTTGAGGAGGTAGGAGAGGAAGTCGGAGCGCAGCACCCGCCGGTAGTTGGCGAGCGTGGGGTGGTCGGGCAGGGCCAGCGGACCGTCGTCGATATAGCCGTCGCGGGTCTGGAAGGTGGCGGTCACCAGGACGTACAGCGGCAGTCCGACGATGCCGAGCCAGATCAGGGAGCCGAGCCCGGCGGGGTAGTTGGGGGTCCGGGCGCCGCGCCCGAGAAGGCGCGGGCGACGGGGCAGACCCCGGCGGCGGAAGCGGGGGCCAGGGGCCGCCGGGGTCTTGTTCGGCGTACGGACGCCGTCCGGGGGGTGGTTCGGCGAGCGCTTCGGGTGGCCGGGCAGGACGTCGGTCACATCCCCTCCCGGGTGCTGCGCATCGCGGCGAAGCCGGTGAGCCGCACCAGCAGCAGCGAGACGGTGGTGGCGACGACTACGAGGATGGTGGCGACCGCGCTGGCGTAGCCGAGGTCGAACGCCTGGAAGCCGTTCTTGTACATCAGATACGGCACGATCGTGGTGTCCGTGCCCGGCCCGCCCTTGGTGAGGATCAGGACGGTGTCGAAGAAGGTCAGCGCGCCCACCACCATGATCACCGAGGAGGTGACGATGGTGTTGCGGAGCTGGGGCAGGGTGATCGAGAAGAACTGCCGTACGGTGCCGGCGCCGTCGATCGCCGCCGCGTCGTAGAGCGAGCGCGGGATGGCGCGGGCGCCGCCCTGGTAGATCAGTGTGTGCAGCGGGATGAACTGCCAGGCCGTGACGAAGAGGATCGCCCCGAAGGCGCCCTTGGAGCTGCCGAGCAGATCGCCGTCCGCGAAGCCCAGGGCGGGCCCGATGTCGGCGATCAGGCCGAAGTTGGGGTCCAGCAGCGACTTCCAGACCAGCGCGAGCGCGACGGAGGAGCCCAGCAGCGGCAGGAAGAAGATCGCCGACAGCACGGCCCGGTTGCGCTGCCGCCCGGCCGCCCATACGCCCAGCAGCAGGGCGAGCGGGGTCTGGAAGACCCAGGTCAGCACGGTCAGCACCAGGCTGAGCCAGATGGCCTGATGGGTCTCCGGGTCGTCCCACAGCCGGGACCAGTTGCTCATCCCGGTCCAGCTCGGGGTGCCGATGCCGTCCCAGTCGGTGAAGGCGAGGGCACCGACCAGGACCATCGGCGCCACCGCGAAGAAGACGAAGAACAGCGCCCCGGGCAGCGCCCAGACGACGCCGGGTCGGCCGACCCCCGGCCGGCCGACGCTCCGGCGCCGCTCGGGCGTCGCGGCGTCCGCCATCACATGCCCTTCAGGGCGTCGACGAACGCGGCCGGGCTGAGCTGCCCGTTGAACAGCTTCTGCACGGTGGTGTGCAGCGGCGGGGTGTACTTGGCGGGCAGCGCCTGGTCCCAGGAGAGCGTGAAGTCGGGGGCCTGCTTGACCAGGTCGTACTGGAACCGCGCGTAGCCGGGGTTCTCATGCTTCCCGAGCAGGGAGGTGGCGTCGGAGGTGGCGGGCACGTCCCCGTTGGCGATGAGGTCGCCGGAGTAGTCCTGCTGTGCCGCGAACTTCACGAATGCGAGTGCGGCCTTCTGCTTGTCGCCCTTGACCTTGGCATTGATCGACCAGTAGTTGGTCGGGTTGCCGACGACGCTCTTGGGGTCGCCGCTGCCGCCGGGGACGGCCGGGAAGGTGGTCCAGCCCAGCCCCGACTTGGCGAACGCGGGCTGGTTGGCCTTCTGGTTGGCGTACTCCCAGCTGCCCATCAGATGCATGGCCGCCTTGCCCTTGGCGAAGAGCGTGGAGGCCCCGTCGGCGGTGTAGTTGACCGACTTGTAGTTCTTGCCGAACGCGCCCCGGTCCACCAGGTCCTTGATCGTCTGCGCTGCCTTGAGCACCGCCGGGTCGTCCCACGCCGCCATGCCCTGGCTCTGGATCTTCTGGAACACCCCGGCCCCGCCGTAGCGGTCCACCAGGTACTCCACCCACATCAGCTCGGTCCAAGGGTCGGTGCCGGCCAGCGCGAACGGGGTGACGCCCTTGCCTTTGAAGGTGTCGATGAGCTTCAGCAGATCGTCCCAGGACTTCGGGGGCTTCGCCCCGGCGGCCTCGAAGACGTCCTTGTTGTAGAAGAGGATCACCGGCTGCATCCCGCGCATGGGGATGCCGTAGTGCTTCCCGTCAACCGCGCCCGCGTCGAGGATCGTGGGGATGAACGCCTTCTTCAGCTCCGGATCCTTGGCCATGGCCGGGTCGAGGTCGAGCAGCATGTCCTTCTTGACGAAGTCGCTGATGCTGCCGCCGCCCCAGTTGAAGAAGACATCCGGTGCGTTGGGCGTGCCCATGGAGGTGCGCATCTTGTCCGAGTAGCCCTCACCGGGCACCTGGGTGAGCTTCGCCTTGATGTCGGAGGTCTTGTTGAACCGGTTGACGACCTCGCGCTGCACCTTGGTGGAGGCGTCCTGGTAGACCCAGACGTCGAGGGAGCCGTCATCCGAACCCCCGGGCCCGCCGCTCCCGCAGCCGGCGAGCGCCGTCCCGGCCAGCAGCAGGGCCACCGCGAGGGTGGACGCGCGAAGGGTGGACGCACGCAGGGTGGACCATGACCTTGACTCTGACCGAGGTATGCGCATCGTGTGCCTTCCGGAAGTAGCCCGATAATTCTCGGAAGCGGTTGCGTGGAAGGTATGGGGGTGCTGATGCGGTGTCAAGGGTTCTGACGGCGGGTGGGTTTGTTCCCCACCCCGCCCCTTCCCGAAGAGGGGGCATGCCGGGGCATGCCCCCTCGCCCCCTCGCCCCTCGCCCCGTTGGGGCCGCACGGCCCCGCCCGGCCGGTGGCTGAGCTCCCGAACGCCCTTCGGCCGTGTGTCCTCAGTCGCCGGACGGGCTGAAAAATCCAGCCCGTCAGGGGGCACCTCCCAGCGGTAGCTGGGGGAGACTGAGGACCGGGGTTCGGGGCGGAGCCCCGGCGGGGGTCGGGGGCGCAGCTCCCGGTTCGGGAAGGGGCGGGATGGGGGGATCAGCAGGCGGCGGGCTGGGCGGTGCTGGAGCAGGTGGGGTGGGGAATCAGCCCGCGGCAAGCGGGGCCGTGCTGGAGCGGACAACCAACTGCGTGGCCAGCTCCACCCTCGGCGACTCGATCTCCTCCCCCCGCGCCTGCCGCAACACCGTACGCGCGGCCAACTTCCCCATATCCGCCAACGGTTGACGCACCGTCGTCAACGGCGGCGCCGACCACCGCACCTCGGGCAAGTCATCGAAGCCGATAATGCTCACATCCTCCGGAACCCGCAGCCCCCGGCGCCGCAGAGCCTCGATCGCGCCCAGAGCCATCTGGTCGCTGGAGGCGAACACGGCGGTGGGCGGGGCATCGGCGTCCATGAGCTGATCGCAGCCGTTGAAACCGGACTCGTGGTAGAAGTCGCCCTGCACCACCAGCGCCGGATCGAACGGCACGCCCGCCGCCTCCAGCGCCGCACGGTGGCCGTCCAGCCGGGCACGGCTGCACAGCAGCCGCGGCGGACCGGCGATCAGGCCGATCCGGCGGTGGCCGAGGCTCAGCAGATGTTCGGTGGCGGCCATGCCGCCCGCCCAGTTGGTCGCCCCCACGGTGGGCGCGTCCAGCGCCGGGGAGCCGGCCGGGTCGACGACCACGATCGGCACGTTCAGCCGCCGCAGCTCCTCGTGGACCACCGGCTCCAGCACGGACGTCACCAGGATCACCCCGTCCGAGGCGCGGGCCCGCAGGTTCTTCAGCCACTGCCGGGCCGAGCCCGCGCGACCGTGGATCGCCGAGACCACCGTGCCCACGCCGTCCTGGTGGGCGACCTCCTCCACGCCGCGGATGATCTCCACCGCCCAGGGGCTGTCAAGGTCGTTGAAGACCAGATCCACCAGGGCGGCGCGGTCGCCGGGCACGCGCTGGCGGCGGCGGTAGCCGTGGACCCGTAGCAGGTCCTCGACCCGGGCCCGGGTCTCGGGCGAGACATCCGAACGGCCGTTGACCACCCGGGAGACCGTGGGCACCGACACCCCGGCCTCCTGTGCGATGGCCGTGATCGTCACCTTGGGCCGGGCGCCGCCCTCGGTGCCGCTGCTCTCCGTAGCCATTCCGCCTCCTCGGTTGACGGGAGCCACCCCCGCCTCTCACTTTCCGGGGGCGCACCCTCGGAACCTTGCAGAAGTCTTCCGGAAAACCGGATCGGACGTGAAGAGACGAGGGAGGGACGTCCCCATAAGCTCCTGAGCTTACGCAGCGCCACGCGGTCGGCCTCCGCCGCCGTCACACCACCGCGCCGGGCGACTTCACGCGTGGCGGGGCCCCTGCCCGACTGGATGGGCGCCATGGCCCGCCTGGTCGTTGGTCCTGTGCGCCTGGCTGGGTGTCGTGGTCTGCCTGGTTGTTGGTCCTGTGCGGCTGGCTGGGTGTCGTGGTCCGCTTGGCCGTTGGTCCCGCGCGCGCGGCTGAGCGCCGCTCTCCGCCTGAGCAGCGACCGCGCACCACTCGGCGGGTGACCCCGCTCCAGCGGCTACGCACCGCGCCGCCCAAACTTTCCTCTCCCCGGGTGTAAGAAAGCGCGGCCCTCGACCACTGCATGGTGAGAGAGCCGAGATGAGGAGACGGCGTGACCGACGCCCAACGCTTTCGGGACCTTTACGAGGAGTGCCACCCCCGTGTGCTGGCCTACGCGGCCAGCCTGGTGGGTCGGCAGGTCGGTGAGGACATCACCAGCGAGACCTTCACGGTCGCCTGGCGGCGGATGCGGGACATCCCCACGCCGCCACTGCCGTGGCTGCTCGGCGTGGCCCGCAATCTGACCCGCGAGCTGCGGCGCCGCGACGGCAGACAGTACGACCTGGCCGCCCAGGAGGCCCAGCGCATCATCACCTCCGGCGCCCAGGTCGAGGACGTGGCCGCGGGGGTGACCGAGCGCGCGGTGGCGCTGCAGGCGCTGGCGGGGCTGTCCGCCGCCGACCGCGAGCTGCTGACGCTGGTCGCCTGGCACGGGCTCGGCCCGAGACAGGCCGCGCGCGTCCTCGGCTGTTCCAGCGCCACGTTCGCGGTGCGGCTGCACCGGGCCAGACGGCGGCTGGAGCGGGCCGTGGACGCGCTCGGACCCTCCCCTGAACCCGATCCCGGCCCCGGCCCCGGCCCCGGCCCGGCCCCCGGCCCCGACCCCGCCCCCGACCTTGACCCTCGCCCTCGCGCCCCGCGCGCGAACGTGACAGTGAAGGAGACCTGAGATGGCACGCAAGCGGCACGATGTGATGAAGACCCTGGCGGACGCGCGGCCCCCGGAGCTCGATCCGGACCACCTGGCCGGTTCCGCACGCGCGCGCCGCGACCTGGAGACCATCCTGGCCGGCCGGGCCGAGGCGCCGGAACTCCGCCGGTCCCCGCGGATGTTCACCTGGCGCTGGGCGCTGCCCGTCGCGGCGACGGCGGCCGCCGCCGGGGTGCTCGTCGCCACCCTGCCCCAGGGCGGCTCGGACGCCGAGGGCTCCCGGACGTCCGCCGGCCCCGGCCCCACGACGGACGGCGCCCGGCACATCCCCGCCAACGGCCGTCTGGCGCTGCAACACGTCGCCGACCGGCTGGACCGGACGGCGGCGGACGAGGGCACCTACTGGCAGGTGGCCACGCGGTCGGGCTGGATCGGCGTCGTCGACGCGTCCGGGGAGACCTTCGCGGTGTCCTCCTCCGAGAAGCAGCAGCGGTCCTTCGGGGTACGGCCCGGCACGGAAAGCCTCAACGTCATGGGGCTCGACGCCACCACCAAGCCCCGCAGCGAGCGCGATGCGGCGCGCTGGCGGGCCGCCGGCTCGCCGAAGGACCTGACGCTCGCCGACACCGGACAGGGCGGCAGGCTCGGTCTGCGGATCGAGACCGGGGCCGGGAAGCGGCCGACGGTGGACCGCATCAACTCGGGCGACCGGATCGCCGCCCTCGGCGCGCGCAATGTCACCTACGAGGACCTGCGGAAACTCCCGGGCGACAGCGCGAAGTTGAAGGAGGTGCTGGCGGACCTGTACCGGGAGGACGGCGGGAGCGAGGTCCGCGGCCGCACCGAGTGGATGTGGCGGCAGGCGGCCGGGCTGATCGGCCTGCCGGTGAAGGCCGAGGTACGGGCCGCCGCGTACCGCGTCATCGCGGGGCTGCCGGGCATCCGCGCGCTCGGCGAGGTGACCGATCCGCTGGGCCGCGAGGGCGTCGGCTTCGCCCTGCCCGCGTCCGACCGGCCCGGCTACGGGACCGGACGGTCCGAGCTGATCGTGGACCCGTCGACCGGGGCCCTGCTGTCCGAGCAGGAGGTGCTGACCGAGCCGGACGCGAAGGCCGTCGAGGCGGGGCTCACCTCGGGCACGGTGGTCAACTACACCGCCACCGTCAGGTCGGAGTGGACCGACCGGCAGCTGAAGATCCCGGAAGCCCCGGAAACTTCGGAATGACTGGCCGGGGCGGGCTGTAAGAACGGCCGGGCGGAGGCCATTTCCTTCTGAGAGCCCCACCCGAGCAGAAGGAAGGTCATGGACAGAACCACAGGACGGCCCGGAACCCGCCGGATATGGCTGCGCAACGCGGTCACGGTGTGCGCGGTCGCACTCGGCACCCTCGGCACCCTCGCCGCCCCGGCGAACGCCGCCCCGGCGAACGCCGCCCCCGCGAATGCCGCGAACGCCGCGACCGGCGGCACGTCCGGCCCGGCGTTCCGCGCCGCCACCCCGTGGACGCTGCGGACGCCGCTGAGCGAGACCGTCTCCACGGAGTTCTGGGACGTCGCCGCGACCGGCGCCAAGGACGCCTGGGCGGTGGGCCGGAAGACCGACGGCGCCGACGGGCCGACCCCCGCGATCAAGCACTGGAACGGCACCACCTGGACGGACGTGCCCGCCGCCGGGACCGGAGACGAGCCCGGGCAGCTCGAGAAGGTCAGCGCCGCCGCACCCGACGACGTCTGGGCCGCCGGGGTCCAGCTCGGCGACACCACCTCACCGGTCGTGGTGCGGCACTGGGACGGAGAGAAGTGGGCCGACACCGCCCACGCCACGCCCCAGGAGGGGTGGATGAGCTTTGTCGGCGACATCGCCACGTTCGGCGAGAAGTCGGCCTGGCTGACGAGCTTCGACTGGGACCGGGACAGCGGCGCTTCCACGTCCCGCCTGGAGCGCTGGACCGGCTCCGCGTGGCAGGAGGTGTCACTCCCCGCCGCCCCGGGCGGCGGGGAGGTGCGGCCGTGGGACATCACCGGCACCGGTCCTGACGATGTGTGGGTCACCGCCGAGGCCGGGACCGGCGATGTCTCCGACCCGCTGCTCTACCACTGGAACGGCCGCGGCTGGACGGTCCGCGAGGTGCCGACCCCGGCCGAGCACCCGACCGGCTGGGTCGCCAACCACGCCGTGGCCACCGGCCGCGGTTCGGTCTACGTGGTCGGCAAGACCAACGACGCGGAGGTGCCCGAGGCCACCATGGCCACCCAGTGGACCGGCAGCCGCTGGGAGTCGCTGCCCGCACTGCCCGTCGACGAGGCCAACGCCGCCGGTGCGGACGGCGCCGGGAAGCTGTGGATCGCCGGCTGGTCCGCCGGCGGCCGTCACTCCGTGCTGTCCCGCTGGACCGGTACGGAATGGGCGACCGAGGAGCTGCCCGCCGACGTCACCGAGCACAGCGAGATGTCCACGGTGTCCGGCATCGCCGCGGTCCCCGGGACGAACGGGGTGTTCGCCGCGGGGACGGCGGGCTGCCAGGGCGACCCTGTGATGTGCGGGGTGGTGGTCTCACGCGACGTGGACTGACCCTTCGCGGGGCGTGCGACCTTCGCGGGGCGTGGGCCCCGCACGGGGCGGGTGGTGACGCCCCCAGGCGGAGGGCGCTGCCCCGCGCAAGGGGCTGACTCCTCACGGGACGCACGCTGACCCCTCACGGGACGCACGCTGACCCCTCCGTGCGTCGCCCCCTCAGGCGACGCGCGCCGCCGCGTCCCCCGTGCGTGTGACATACGCCTGGACGGCGACCGTCTCGTCGTCCAGGCACCGCCCCGTCTCCAGGTCGAAGCGCTGCTTCAGCAGCGGGGAGGCGACGAACGGCCGGCCGCCCGCCGAGCCCAGCAATCCCCGGGAGAGGACGTACGCCCCGGTGAACGGGTCGCGGTTGGCGATCGCGTACGTGCGTCCCGACCGGTCCAGGAAGATCGCCACCTGGTTGCCGTCCGGCAGCAGGGCGGCCACTCCGCGCCCGGGGGTGAGGTCGGTCAGCTCGCAGACCGCGAACCACCGCTGGTCGACGAGGAGTTCCACGCGGACGGCGGTCCGCTCGGGTGCCATGGTCATCGGCTGGCAGTCCCTTCGAGAGTACGGACGGGGAGGGTGGGGCCGGAGAGGATGGTCAGGTCCGGCTTGACCTGGTCGCGCTCGGGCACGAACTTCACCGTCGGGTCCGGCGCGTCGGGTGCGTTGACGAAGGAGACGAAGCGCCGCAGCCGCTCGGGGTCGCCCAGGGTCTCGGCCCACTCGTCGCGGTAGCCGGTCACATGGTCGGCCATCATCGCCTCCAGTTCGGCGCAGAGCCCCAGCGAGTCGTCGACCACCACATCGCGCACATGGTCCAGGCCGCCCTCGATCCGCTCCAGCCAGGCCGAGGTGCGCTCCAGACGGTCCGCGGTGCGGATGTAGAACATCAGGAACCGGTCGATGAGCCGGATCAGCTCCTCGTCGTCCAGGTCCTGGGCGAGCAGATCCGCGTGGCGCGGATCGGCTCCGCCGTTGCCGCCCACGTAGAGGTTCCAGCCGGTGGAGGTGGCGATCACGCCGAAGTCCTTGCCGCGTGCCTCCGCGCATTCGCGGGCACACCCCGAGACGGCCGACTTCAGCTTGTGCGGTGAGCGCAGCCCCCGGTAGCGCAGCTCCAGGTCGATGGCCATCCGGACCGAGTCCTGCACGCCGTAGCGGCACCAGGTCTGCCCCACGCACGACTTCACGGTGCGCAGCGCCTTGCCGTACGCGTGGCCCGACTCGAATCCGGCGTCCACCAGCCGTGCCCAGATCAGGGGGAGCTGGTCCACCCGGGCGCCGAAGAGGTCGATCCGCTGACCGCCGGTGATCTTCGTATAGAGCCCGAAGTCCCGGGCCACCTCGCCGATCACGATCAGCTTCTCCGGGGTGATCTCCCCGCCGGGGATCCGGGGCACGATCGAATACGACCCGTTGCGCTGCAGATTGGCCAGGAAGTGGTCGTTGGTGTCCTGCAGCGCGGCCTGCTCGCCGTCCAGGACGTAGCCGCTCGCGCCCAGGGTCGGGGCCAGTGAGGCGATGATCGAGCCGACGGCGGGCTTGCACACCTCACAGCCGTCGCCTTGCCGGGCCTCGGCCCGGCCGTGGCTGTCCAGTAGCTGGGCGTAGGTGGTGATGCGCAGGGTGCGGACGATCTCGTACAGCTCGGCGCGGGTGTACGCGAAGCAGCCGCACAGCCCCTTGTCGACGCTGACGCCGCTCGCCTCCAGCTCGTCGTTGACGAGTGAGGTGAGCGCCTTGACGCAACTGCCGCAGCCCGTGCCCGCCTTGGTGCACTTCTTCACCTCCGGGACGGTGGTGCAGTGGTGGTCGGTGACGGCCGAACGGATCGCGCCCTTGGTGACGTTGTGGCAGTTGCAGACGACCGCCTCGTCCGGCAGCGCCGATGGACCGAGGGCGGCGGGCGCGCCCAGCCCCGCCGGGAGCACGAGCTGTTCGGGGGCGACGGGCGGCACCGAGCCGGTGAGCGGGCGCAGCATGCCGTACGCGTCGGCGTCGCCGACCAGCACCCCACCGAGGAGGGCGCCGTCGGCGCCGACCACCAGCTTCTTGTAGACGCCTGTGCGGGAGTCGGAGTACACGACGTCCAGGCAGCCGTCGGCGGTGCCGTGGGCATCGCCGAAGCTGGCGACGTCGACGCCGAGGAGCTTGAGCTTGGTGGAGGTGTCGGCACCGCTGAAGCGCTTGGTGGCTTGGGCGGTGGCTTGGGCGGTGGATTGAGTGGTGGCTTGCGCGGTGATGGTGCCGGCCGCGACCTCGGCCATCTCATAGCCGGGCGCGACCAGCCCGTACACCCGGCCGTCGGCGGCCAGCGCGCATTCGCCGATCGCGTACACCGCCGGATCGCTGGTGCGGCACCGCTCGTCCACCACGATCCCGCCGCGCTCGCCGACCTCCAGACCGCAGTCGCGGGCCAGCTGGTCGCGGGGGCGTACGCCCGCCGAGAAGATGACGAGGTCGGTGTCGATGGACGAGCCGTCGGACAGCGCCATGGAGGTGACCGCGCCGTTGTCGTCCGCCGTGATCTCCTTGCCGCCGACGCCGGTGTGCACGATCAGGCCCATGTCCTCGACCGTGCGGCGCAGGGCCGTGCCACCGCCCTCGTCCACCTGGATGGCCATCAGCCGCGGGTTGAACTCCACGATGTGCGTGGTCAGTCCGAGCCCCTTGAGCGCCCCCGCCGCCTCCAGGCCCAGCAGCCCCCCGCCCACGACGACGCCGGTGGTGCGGTGTTCGGCGTATGCCTCGATCGCGAGCAGATCCTCGACGGTGCGGTAGACGAAGCAGCCGTCGCTGTCCTTGCCGGGCACGGGCGGGACGAACGGGTACGAGCCGGTGGCCAGCACGAGCGTGTCGTACGTGACGGTCAGCCCGGAGCGGGCGGTCACGGTGCGGGCGGCGCGGTCGATGGACTCGGCCGGGTCGCCGAGATGCAGCTCGATGCCGTGCCGGGCCATGAAGCCGTCCTCGACGAGGGAGAGTTCGTCGGGGGTGCGGCCGGAGAAGTACGAGGTCAACTGGACACGGTCGTAGGCGGGCCGGGGCTCCTCGCAGAACACGACGACGCGGGCGGCGGTCTCGGTGACGTTCCGCTCGACGAGCGCTTCGAGAAACCGCTGGCCGACCATGCCGTGGCCGACCAACACGATGGTGGGGGCGGCGGCGGGCTCGGGCTTCGGCGCGCTCGCCATCGTCGTCGTCATCGGTGCACTCGTGGTGATCGGTGCGCTCATCGTCAGGAGCCTCCATCGTTGGTCAGCAGGTGGAGCAGGGGGGTGGCCGGGAGCGGCTCGTCGCCCTCCCAGGCACGGGCGAGCGCGCCGACGGTGCCGAGATCGCCGAGAAGGATGCCGCCGAGGAGACGGTCGCCGCGGACCACGACTTTGCGGTACGTGTTGCGGGTGGCGTCGGTGAGGTGGATGACGTCGTCGCCGGGGGCGGGGGTCGGGTTGCCGAAGGCAGCGAGGTCGAGGGGGCCGGACGTCGAAGTGAGCGTCAGGCGGGTGAGGGCACGGGTGCCCGTGTAGCGAAAATCCAGCCCCTCCGGCGATTGAGGAGCGGGGTCCGGGGCGGAGCCCCGGTGGGGGGCCAGGGGCGGAGCCCCCTTGGTTCGGGGAGGGGCGGGGTGGGGGAGAGCAGGCGCGCCAGCACGTCCGCCTGTTCCTGTGCCGCGCCCGCCAAGCCGTACACGACGCCGTCGTGTTCCGCGCAGTCGCCGATCGCGAACACTCGCGGGTCACGCGTCCGCAGCTCGTCGTCGACGACGATGCCGCGTGCCACCTCCAGCCCCGCCGCCCGCGCCAGCCCGACCCGTGGCCGGACTCCGCACGCGAGCACGACCAGATCGGCCTCCAGGGCGTATCCGTCGGCCAGTTCGACGGCGTGGACTGCCCGCCCGTCGGTGCGCAGGCCCCGGGCCCGGCACTCGGTGTGGACCTCCACGCCCAGCGCCGCCATATGCCGTCGCAGCAGCCTTGACGCGCCCGGGTCCAGCTGGCGTTCCATCAGGTGTTCGCCCTGGTGGGCCAGGACCACCTGGGCACCGCGCTGGGCCAGCGCACGGGCGGCGGAGACGCCGAGGAGTCCGCCGCCGATGACGACGGCCCGTGTCCCGGGCCGTACGGCCGCGCCGAGGGCCAGGCAGTCGTCCATGGTGCGGAAGGCGTGGACGCCGTCCGGGAGGGCCTGGAGGTCGTCGCGGCCGTCCGGCTCGAACAGGCCGCGCAGCGGTGGCAGCACCGGGTTGGAGCCGGTGGCCAGCACCAGCGCGTCGTACGGCACGCGGCGGCCGTCGTCGCACAGCACCTCCGCCGTGGGGCGGTCGACGCGGACCACCCGCACCCCGCTGAGCCGCCGCACCCCGGCCCCGGTCCCGGCAGCGGGGGCGGGGACGGGGAGGGCGATGACCTCCGGGGCGTACCGCCCGGCGAGGACCTCGGCGAGCAGCACCCGGTTGTACGCGGGGTGCTGCTCCTCGCCGATGACCGTGACCTCGAGGGTGGCCTCGCCCGCACTGACGACGAGCTGCTGCGCCAGCCTCGTGCCCGCCATCCCGCCGCCGACGATCACCACCCGCCGCTGCGGACTTCCCGGCTCCCTGTTGGACTCCATGCCAGGAAGCGTGCGGGGTGCCTGTTACCCGGCCGCATCCCCGCCGTTTCCCGCAGGCAACGCTGCCCTCAGCGCACCGGCTCAGGCGCTGTGAGCCGCCCCGAGCCGGATGGGGAGCCGCTGCGGGCTGTTGCCGACGAAGCTGGGGTGCGGGACCAGCTCCTCGTCCGGGACGGCCAGATCGAGGTCGGGGAAGCGGGTGAAGAGGGCCTCGAGGGCGATCACGGCCTCCATCCGGGCCAGCGGGGCGCCCAGGCAGAAGTGGGCGCCGTGGCCGAAGGACAGATGGCGGGCGCCCCGGGTGACGTCGAAGCGGCCGGCGTCCGGGCCGTACGCCCGCTCGTCGCGCCCGGCGGCGGTGTACGAGACGAGCACGGGCACGCCCTTGGGGATGACCCTGTCCCCGACCGGAAGGTCCCTGGTGGGGTAGCGGAACGGGAAGTAGCTCACCGGGCCGTCGTACCGCAGCGTCTCCTCGACCACATCGCCCCAGGTCGCGGCACCGGAGCGAACGAGATCCAACTGGTCGCGGTGGTTGCACAGCGCCCGTACCGCGTTGGTGATCAGGTTGAGCGTGGTCTCGTGCCCGGCGATGATCGTCAGCATCAGGGTGCCGATCAGCTCCTCCTCGGCGAGCCGGTCCCCGTCCTCCTCACGGGCCGCTATCAGCGCGCTGGTCAGATCGTCCCCGGGATCCTTCGCCCGGGCCGCCGCCACCTGGCCGAGGATCGCGACCATCTCGCGGTTGGCGTCCGGGACCCGTTCCGGGGCGGTGTGGGTGGAGACGATCTCGTTGGACAGCTCGTGCAGCCGGTCCTGGTGCTGGTCGTCGACGCCCAGGAGCCGGCAGATCACGCTCATCGGCAGCGGCAGTGCGAAGTGACGGCGCAGGTCGGCCACCCCGTCCGGATCCGCGGTGGCGGCCCCGGCCAGCCGGTCCAGCAGCGTGCCGGTCAGCTCATGGACCACCGGGCGCAGCGCCTCCACCCGGCGCGGGGTGAACGCCCGGGTCACCAGGGACCGCAGCCGCTTGTGGTCCTCGCCGTCCGCGGTGATCATGCCCCGGACGGTGGCGAAGGTCCGCATCGGCCAGCCGGGCGGGAGCTCGTCCCGCTGCAGGGCGGCGAAGTGGCAGGCGTTCTTGGCCACGTCGGGGTGGGTGACGAAGTCCTTCAGCTCCTCGTGCCGGGTGATGGCGTACCCCGGTACGTCACCGGGCAGCAGGACCGGGACCGCGGCCCCGCGGGCGCGCAGCTCTTCGTTGACCGCGTGCTGGCGTGCCCCGGTGGGGTCCAGGCGGTGCGGTGCGAGGTCGGCGTGCGACACGGGGCATCGGCCATCGGTCATCTGCGGTCTCCTGCGGGGGAGTCGGGGGAGTCGGGGGCCGGGGAGTCGGGGGTCGGAGCCGGGGAATCGGAGGCCCGGGCCGGGGAGTCGGAGGTCCGGGCCGGGGAGCCGGAGGCCGGAGACGGCGAGTCGGCGGCGAGCTGCGGCGCCGAGAACCGCACCGGCAGCTTGGCCAGCCCCTTGGACCACGGCGAGGTGATCCACGGAAGCTGCTCCTCCGGCACCGCGATCTCCATATCCGGCAGCCGGTGGCGCAGGGTGTCCACGGCGGTACGGGTGATCAGCCGGGCCGGGTCCCGCGCCGGGCAGGTGTGCGGGCCCGCGCCGAAGGCGAGGTAGGAGCGGTTGCCGACCACCGGCCGTCCGTCCTCGGGCAGTACCTCCGGATCGGCGTTGGCGCCCGCGAGGCCCAGGATGAGCATGTCCCCGGCGCGGATGTCCTGGCCGCCGAAGCGCAGATCGCGGGTGGCGTAGCGGCCGGGGAAGTTCTGGGTGGGCGGCTGGCGCCACAGCACCAGGTCCAGGGCGTCGTCGACGGTGAGATGGCCGTGGGTGAGCGAGGAGCGGAACGCGGGGTCGGTGAGCAGGATCTGGATCGTGGAGGCGATCCAGTTCACGGTGGTGTTGTTCCCCGCGACGATGATCACCACGAGGTTGTGCAGCACCTCCTCGTCGCTGAGCCCGACGGGGTGCTCCAGCAGCCAGGACGTCAGATCCGCGCCCGGCCGCCGCTTCTTCCCGGCGATCAGCTCCAGCAGGATCTGGCCCATCCGCTTGTTGGCGCCGGTGGCGGCCACGGTCGGGGCGACGATCGTGGTGAGCGTCTCGACCAGCCGCGCCCCGTTCTCCTCGTCGAGCCCCAGCAGTTCGGTGACGACCTGCAGCGGCAGGAGACGCGCGTAGCTCTCCACCAGATCCGCCGCGTGCCGGTCGGCGAACCCGGCGACCAGCCGCTCCGCGGTGGCCCGCACCATACGGATCAGCTCATGGCCGTTGACCCGCCCCAGCGCGTCGGCCACCGCCGAGCGCATCCGGCGGTGCGCCGCGCCGTCGGCGAACAGCAGCGCCGGGCGCCAGCCCACGAGCGGCATCAGCGGCGAGTCGGCGGCCACCCGGCCCTCGCGCAGCGGGCTCCAGCGGCGCGGGTCATGGGAGAAGTACTGCTCGTCGCGGGTGAGATGGAGCAGCTCGCGGTGGCCGATGACCAGCCATGCCTCGACCCGGGGCGCGATCTCCACCGGGACCACCGGACCGTGGTCGCGCCGCATCCGCTCGTACAGGTCGGTCAGCGGACCGTCGAGCGTGGTTCCGTACAGCGGCACCCGGGTGGGGGCCGGGGCGGTCATGACGCCTCCGTGAGTGTCTCGATCAGATGCGAGACGAGCGAGATCAGCGCCTTGACCGAGGACTGGTGCTCCCGGGCGTCACAGATGACCAGCGGGGTGTGCGGGAGCAGATCGAGCGCGGAGCGCAGATCGTCCTCGCTGTGCGGCTTGCTGTCCGGGAAGGCGTTGACCGCGACGGAGAACGGCACATCCAGGTCCTCCAGATGCCCGATGGCGTCGAAGGACGCCTCCAGATCGCGGGTGTCGACCAGCGCGAGCGCGCCCAGCGCGCCGCGCGCCAGGTCCTTCCAGGCCGGGAGGAACCGCTGCTGGCCGGGGGTGCCGAAGAGATACAGCACCAGCTCGCCGCCCAGGGTGATCCGCCCGAAGTCCAGCGCGACGGTGGTCGTGGTCTTCGACGGCCGCACCTTGGTGTCGAGCCGCGCCCCGGCCTGGCTCATCGTCGCCTCGGTGGAGAGCGGCTTGATCTCCGACACCGTGCCGATCAGCGTGGTCTTGCCGACGCCCATCGGGCCGACCACCAGGATCTTGGCGGCCCCGGCCACGCTGGACTGCACGTACATGACGGGGTGTCGTCCATGTCGTCCATGTCGTCCGTATCGCCCGTCTCGCCTGTCTCGTTGGTGTGGTCTGTGCGGGTCGTGCGGTCGGCGTCGCCCTGGCGGGCCGTGGGGTTCGTCTGCGTTGTGCCGTCCGTACCGGCCATCGAGATCTCAGAGCTTGCTCTCAAGCCCATCGAGCACCTTCCTCAGCAAGTCCAAATCGGCACGTTTTCGCTTGACCACCCGGATCGGCGGACGCGCCACGATGTGCCCCCAGTCGATGAGGTCCGCGAGCAGCACCTGCACCACGGCCGGCGGCTGACCGAGATGGGCGGCGACCTCCGCCACCGACAGCAGCCCCTGGCAGTGGTCGGCGATCCGCCGGTACTCGGGCTGCAGATGCGGTGGCAGCGCGCTCCCGGACGCCATGACGAGCGTTTCCAGCGGCAGAGCATCCCGTGAGGAACCGGCGCGCCCCCGTGTGATCACATAGGGGCGCACCGCGGCCGTCGTGCGTTCCTCGCCGGGCGAGCTCATGACGCCGGGCGGCCCATCGGGTCGCGCGGCTGACTGCTCAGATGGGCACCGATCTTCGCGACCAGTAATTGCATCTGCTGGGCCACCAGGCCGACATCCGTCTCGGTGTCGGTGGCCACCCCCAGCGAGGCGCCCTGACCGGCCGAGGTGAACAGCACGAACCCGCTGTCGGATTCGATCATCAGCTGCCGCACCCCAGCCTCGTCGCCGAACAGCAGCGACACGGTGGACTGGCTGGTCACCGTCAGCGCGGCACAGGCGGCGGCCAGCGACTCGGCCTCGTCCACACCGAGCCGGGACACCTCGCCGGACAGCCCCTCGGCGGAGTCGTGGCCCATGCGCAGACCGTCCTCCGAGACGACGACGGCATGCCGCACCCCGGGGATCCCCGTCAGCGGACGCAGCATCCATCCAACATCGGGCAACTTGGATATGGTTCCGGCCACTACCGGCCTCCTTCTCGGTCTCGGTCTTCTCGGTCCGGACTCTTTTCCTCCGTCAGCGGTACGGCCGCGTCCTCCGCCTCCACCCGCCCGCGGCGGGTGCCGGAGACGACGCTGGTGATGGAGGCGCGGGCGGCCTCCGGCGTCCAGGAGGCGCTGGTGTGCGGGGTGGGCGCGGCGCGGGCGGGGGCGCCGGAGGCGGTGGCCATATCGGCCGTGTCGGCCGGGGCGATTCCGGAGGCCGGGCGGCGGCGGTTGCGGCGCCGGGGCAGCCCGGTGCCGAGCGGCGCGGGGGCCTCGGGGGAGTCGGGGGCGTCGTCCACGGACAGGCCGTTGAGCGAGCCGTCCCCGGTGGGGTCCGCGGCGGCCGGGCCGAGGCCGGTGCCGCCCGCGTCGTGGCTCACCGTGCCGACGGTCACGGGCTCCACGACCACCGGCCTTTGGTCCGCGGCCCGGACCGCGCTCGTCGGCTCGGTCAGCAGCCGGTGCGGTACGAAGACCACCACCCGCGTCCCGCCGTACGCCGACGCCGTGGACAGCTCCACCCCGAAGCCCAGCTCCCGCGACCAGCGCCCGACACAGGCGAGCCCCAGCCGCGGCACGGCGCCCAGCTGGGCCAGGTCCAGACCGTCCCGCAGCTGGCCCACGGCCTTTTCCAGCACGTCCGGCGGCATACCGAGCCCCGCGTCGTCGATCTCGATGACCGCGCCCGCCGCGACCTCCCGGACGGCGACCGCGACCTGGGTGCGGGAGGGGGAGAAGACCGTGGCGTTCTCCAGGAGTTCGGCCACCGCGTGCATCAGGCCCTCCACGGCGGGTGCCACCGCGTAGAGGGTCTGCCCGCCATGGACGTCCACCCGGCCGAACTCCACGATGCGCGACTGCGCGCCGCGCACGCAGTCGAAGAGCGACACCGGCCGGGTCTCCCGCCGCGCGGGCCAGATCCCGCACATCACCAGCAGCGTCTGGGCCTTACGGGTCATCTGGGCGGCCGCGTGGTCCGCCTTCATCACCTCGCCCATCAGCCGCGCGTCCTCGACATGCTGCTCAAGACCGTCGAGGACCTGCTGCTGCACCATCGACATGGCGTGCATATTGCGGGCCACGGACTCGAACGACGCCTGGACGGAGTCGCGCAGCCTCCGCTCCCGGCGCGCCGCCTCGTCCAGGTCGCTCTGTACGGCGGCCAGCCGTGCGACCTCTTCGCCGCGCTCGGCCGCCAGCGCGCGCTCGCGCGCGGCATTGGCTCGTTCCCGTTCGGAAACGGCTCGTTCTCGCTCGGTCGCCGCACGCGCGTCAGCCAGCGCGCGACGGAGTCTGACCACCCAGGTGAGGCACAGCGACAGCACCAGTACCAGCACCGCGGACGCGGCCACGACGACGGCCTCCGTCCCCGACAGCACCTTTGACACCTCCATCTGGGACACGGCCAGGAAAGGGCAGATACTACTGACCAACTGATCAGTCTGGTCCGGTAGTTGCCAAACTCTCACGAGTGAGACGCCGCGTCCGCACCGGGGTCAGGGTTGGGCGACGTCCGTCCGCGGCAGACACAACAGCAGGCGAGCCCCGCCTCGCGGGCTGGTGAGCACCGTAAGGGTGCCTCCGTGGGCGTGAGCGATGTCATTGGCGATGGCGAGCCCGAGACCGGTGCCGCCGTCCTGGCGGGCCCGGGCGTCATCCAGCCGGGTGAACCGCTCGAAAACGCGCTCGCGGTCGGCCTCGGGGATGCCCGGACCGTCGTCGTCCACGGCCAGTTCGACCAGGCCGCCGCGGACCGCCACGGTGATCGAGACGGTGGTACGGGTATGCCGACGGGCGTTGTCGGCCAGGTTGGTGAGCAGCCGGGAGAGCTGCACCCGGCTGCCGGTCACCACGGCCGCCCGCTCCTGCTCCCCGGCCAACGTGAGCGCGCCCGGGTGGCGCCGTACCTCCTCGGCCGCCAGCGCGCCGAGATCCACCGCCGCGGTGCGCGGCGCCTCCTGCGCGTCCAGCCGGGCGAGCAGCAGCAGATCGGAGGCGACGGCCTGCAGCCGGTCGGTGTCCCGCAGCGCCTTGTGCACGGCGGCCGGCCAGTCGGTACGCGACGGGCGGGCCAGGACCAGTTCGAGCTGGGCGCGCACGGCCGCGATGGGGCTGCGCAGCTCATGCGAGGCGTCGGCCACGAACTGCCGCTGCCGGGTCATGGCCCGGTGCAGCCGGTCCAGCGTGGCGTTCATGGTCCGGGCCAGCCGGTGGATCTCGTCCCGCGCCCGGGGCACCGGCACCCGGCGATGCAGATCGCGCTCGGTGATCTCGGTGAACTCCTGCCGCATCGCGGCGACCGGGCGCAGGGCGCGCCCCACGAGCAGCCAGGTCAGCCCCGCCACGAACAGCACCAGACCGGCGGCCGCGGGGGCGGCCTGGCGCAGCAGCAGACCGGTGGCGTTGTCGACGGCGGTGGTCGAGGGGCTCACCCTCACGCTGTACGGCTGCCCGGCCTGGACGGGCTTGACGGGCTTGACCGGGAGCATCGTGGAACCGGCCGAGTCCTGCGGGGTGACCTCCGTCTGCTGCGAACCGGCCTCGGTCGGCATGGTGGGGGTGACCGTCCGGCCGGAGACGTCCTTGATCGTCACCGCGCCGGGGGCGACGATGAGCGCCCGCTGCGGCGCGGGGTGGGTCAGCGCCAGTTGGCCCTTGATCGCCGCCGCGGCGTTCCTGGCGTCCAGGTCGGCGCTGGCGCGAAGGTTGTGCTGCAGGGCCAGCACCAGGGCCAGCATGCACAGCCCGATCGCGAAGGCCACGGTCCCGGCGGCCGCCAGCACGGCCTTGGCACGCACGCTCAGCCCGGACGTCAGGTGCGGGCGGCGGCGTCCTGTGTGCCCTGGGGGCTCGCCGTCGGCCGTGTGCCCGATGTCCCGTCCTCCGACATCCGGGATGCGCCCCGCGCCCGCGCTGATGTGCCCCACCGTCTCACCCTCCGTCGCGGGCCAGCAGATAGCCCGCGCCCCGTATCGTGCGGATCGACTGCCGTCCGTACGGCACATCGATCTTCCGGCGCAGGCTCCGGATATAGACCTCGACGAGATTGGCCCCGCCGTCGTACGCGGTGTCCCACACGCTCTGCACGATCTCGGACTTGGAGACCACCTGTCCCGCGCGCCGGGCGAGGTACTCCAGCACGGCGAACTCCTTGGCCGTGAGCGTGACCTCTTCCTTCCCCCGCGCACAGGCCAACGCGGCGGGCTCCAGCCGCAGATCGCCCAGCTCCAGCACATCGGGCCGGTCCAGCCCGCCGCGCCGCACCAGAGCCCGCACCCGTGCGATCAGGACGACGAAGGAGAACGGCTTGGTCAGATAGTCATCAGCCCCCACGTCGAGCCCATCGGCCTCGTCGTACTCGCCGTCCTTGGCGGTGAGCATCAGGATCGGCGTCCAGTCGCCCTTCTCGCGCAGCCGCGAGCAGAGCTGATAGCCGGAGCACCCGGGGAGCATCACGTCCAGCACGATCGCCGCGTATCCGCCGGAGCGGGCGAGCGCCAGGCCGCTGGGCCCGTCCGCCGCCGTCTCGATGGTGAAACCCTCCTGCTCCAGGCCCTCGGTGAGCAGTTCGCGGAGCCGGGCGTCGTCTTCCACCACCAGTATGCGCACGCGGTCAGGATGGCATGGGCAAGCTGAGGCCCCGCTGAACCGTCACCGGCTTCAGCGGGGCCTCAGGGAGTTCAGCGAGGACTCAGCATCGGTGCGCCACGGTGGGTGCGCCGACGGATCAAGGGTCCTTCGGCAGCCAGTTCCACTCCCCGAACGAAGGAGAGCTGTGCCCATGTCTCACTTCCTGCCTCGTGCCACGTCCGCCAAGCGGCGCGGTGTCGTGCTCGCCATGGCGGCCGGTGCCCTGGCGCTGGGTGCCGCGGTCCCCGCCTCGGCCTCGTCCTCGGCCTCGTCCTCCTCCTCGGCGTCGGCCTCCGCCTCCGCCTCCAAGGCGAAGTCGGAGCTCAGCAACACGGTCACCTGCCGGGTGGTGCACGGCGCCAAGCCCACGAAGCCCGCCAAGCCCGCCAAGCCCGCGAAGCCCGCCAAGTCGGTCGAGCTGACCGAGGTGGGCAAGGCCACCGCGGGGGTCAAGGCCGACGGCAAGAAGGTCACCGTGGCGCCGAAGGACGGTGCCCGCGGGCACGGCGAGGTCTGCGCCATCCCCGCCTTCCCGGGCAAGCCCGGCAAGGTGTGCACGGTCGTCATCATCAAGGGCAAGGCCGGGACCAAGGACGACGACTCCGCCGTCCCCGCCCGCCCCACGACGCCGACCAAGCCGGGCAAGCCGACCACGCCCAGTGAGCCGAGCAAGCCGAGCAAGCCCGGTAAGCCGTCCAAGACCTGCGAGATCGTGGTGATCAAGGAGGGGCACCGCGCCGACGACCGGTCCGCGGACGTGACGAGCGCGGCGGTCGGGGCGACCCGCTCCTGAACCACTGGCCGGCCCGTGGGGGGATCGGCCGGCGGCCCGGCGCGCAGGGCGTGCCGGGCCCTCGCGCGTTCCGTGGGAAGCGCCCGCCGGGGCGAGGCGTTCTCCCCTCATGTCGATCATTCACAGGACCACGATGAGTCCGACCAAGGTGGAACTGCTCACGGCCTGGCTGCCGGGGCAACCGTGGTACGCCGCCGCGCAGCGCGCGCCCGAGCTGTCGCGGGTCGGTGGCTTCCGGCTCGACGACCCGGAGGGCGAGGTGGGCATCGAGTTCATGGTGGTGCGGGACGACGCCGGTGATCGGCCCGCCTGGTACCACGTACCGATGACCTACCGCGCGGCGCCGCTCGACGGAGCCGAGCAGGCCCTCATCGGCACGACCGAGCACGGGGTGCTGGGGCAGCGGTGGATCTACGACGGGGCGCACGACCCGGTGCTCGTGGGCCAGTTGTTCGCGCTGCTCCAGGGCCGCGCCGAACCGCAGGCGCAGAGCGTGTCCGACACCCCCGACCCCTCCGTCACCGCCGAGGTGGCCGGGGCCGGGTTCGAGGTCCCGGCCGGGGCCGCCGAGGCGTCGGCCGTCGCCAACGGGCCGGACGGTACCCGGCTGCTGCTGGGCGACGGGGTTGCCCTGCAGGTGACGCGCGTTCTGCGTCCGGAGTCCGGTGCGGAGACGGCCGGCGTCCGGGGCCATGTCAGCGCGGGCTGGCGGCTGTCGGAGGACGACGAGACCCGCGGCCGGTTCGCCGTCCTGTACGACACGGTGTCCTGACGCACCGTTGGGCTCATGAGCGCGGCGGGAGCGTCGGCGGTGGCCGGTGCTCCCGCCGCGCTCAGAAGGCAGACACCGAGCCGATAGATCCAATGAATTGACGTCGCAGGGGCGAAGCAAGGCAGATTCTGCCGTCTATATTGACGTGTTCCTCTTATAGATCCTACCTTTCCCGGGGCCACTCCACGAGTTCCAGCAAGGTTCCAACAGGTTCCAGCAAGGTTCCGCAGGGAGGGACATGTCGGAGTACGTACGCTCACGCACCCGGACCGCCCGCAAGGCCCCCGGACTCGCCGCCGTCGCGGCCGTCCTCGCCACCCTCGGCGCCGCCTTCGGCGGCACCGCCGACGCCGTCGCGCGGGCGCCTCGCCCCGCCGCCGATGTGTATGTCGCGCCGAACGGCGACGACCGCGCGCCCGGCACCCGTACCGCCCCCGTCCGCACCCCCGAGCGCGCCCGCGACCTCGTACGGCAGCGCACCGACCGCCTCACCGCCGACCTCACGGTGCACCTCGCGCCGGGTACGTACCGCCTCGCCCGGCCGCTCGTCCTCGACTCCCGCGACTCGGGGGCCAAGGGGCACCGCGTCATCTGGCAGGGCAGCAAGGGCACCGTGTTCAGCGGCGGCCGGGCCGTCCAGCACTGGAAGCCGGTCAAGGGCAGGTCCGGGCTGTGGTCCGCGCCCGCGCCCGCCGGGCTGGACAACACCCGGCAGCTGTATGTGAACGGCGTCCGCGCCCAGCGGGCGCGCGGGCCGATACCGGTGACGCTCAAGTCCACCGCCACCGGCTACACCGCGTCCGCCGACACCCTCGCCCGCTGGCGCAACCCCTCGGACATCGAGTTCGTCTACCCCAGCGGTGAGGCGCTGTGGAACATCCAGCAGTACGGACTCGGCCCCTGGACCGAACCGCGCTGCCCGATCGGCTCGATGAGCGGCACCACCGTCACCATGGCCCAGCCGTGCTGGGACAACTCCACCAAGCGCGTGGAGTTCGCCGACATCCCCGGCCGCAGCATCAACATGGTCGGCCCCGCCAAGCTCACCAGTGACGCACTGCCCGGCTATGTCGAGAACGCCTTCGAGGTGCTCGACCAGCCCGGAGAGTGGTACCTCGACCGGCACACCCGCACCGTCTACTACCGCCCGCGCGCCGGGGAGAACCCGCGCACCGCGGATGTGGAGGCACCGGTCCTGGAGAAGCTGGTCGACGGGCGGGGCACCGGAAGCGCACCGCTGCACGACATCGCCCTGCGGGGCATCCAGTTCTCGTACGCCACCTGGCTCACCCCCTCCTCGCCCGAGGGCTTCTCCGAGGTGCAGGCGGGCTACACGGTGACCGGCGCCGAGGGCTGGAAGACCCAGGGGCTGTGCGAATACACCCCGGGCGGCACCTGCCCGTACGCGTCCTGGACCAGGATGCCCGGCAACGTGGCCATCAGCCACGGCCGTGACCTGGAGTTCTCCGACAACGCCTTCGTCCACCTCGGCGCGGCCGGACTCGAACTCGGCAGCGGAACGCAGAACACCACCGTGCGCGGCAACGTCTTCACGGACATCTCCGGCAACGGCATGGAGATCGGCGGGGTCGACGCGCCCCGGCCGGGCAGTGACGCCGATCTCACCCGCAAGGTGTCGGTGACCAACAACCACCTCTACGCGCTGCCCCGCGAGTACCACGGCGGTGTCGCCATCCTCAACGGCTACACCCAGAACAACACCATCGCCCACAACCAGATCGACCATGTCGGCTACTCGGGGATCTCCATGGGCTGGGGCGGCTGGCCCGACAAGATCGGCAAACCGGCCACCGCCAATGTGTCGCACGACAACTCGGTGGCCAACAACCTCATCTACGACTACATGCAGGCCCTCGACGACGGTGCGGGCGTCTACACCCAGGGCCTCACCGGCAGTTCCCTCGACAACGGCGAGAAGATCACCGGCAATGTCATCCACGACGGGTGGGGGCTGGGCCGGACCGTCTACACCGACAACGGCTGCACCTACGTCACGGTCGAGGGCAACGTCCTCTACGGCGCCCAGGCCAACGTCCTCAGCGCACACGTCGACTACCGCGACAACCTCGGCAACAACGACCCGACCCGCATCGTCGGCAACTACTGGGAGCAGGGCGACCGCGACGGCAATGACAAGGGCGTGGTGACCAGCGGCAACCACATCCTGGCCGACCCCTCGAAGGCACCGGCCGACATCGTGGCCGCGGCCGGTCTCGAACCCCGCTACCGAGGGCTGCTCGACCGCACGTTCGCCGCCCGCTCCGTGCCCGAAGCACCCACCCGCGTGGGCGACTTCGCGGCGAACGGCTCGGCGTACGTCACCTGGAACCCGTCGTACGTCGATGGCGGGTCCCCGGTCACCTCGTACACCGTCACCGCCACCAACGGCACCCACACCGTCTCCACCACCGTCCCGGCGGCGCGCTTCAAGCGCGCCGCGTACGCGGTGGTCGACGGGCTCACCAACGGCACCCCGTACACGGTGACCGTCACGGCCCGCAACCGGGTGGGGCAGAGCGAGAGGTCGTCGGCCGCCGCCCCCGTCACGCCCACCGCCGACGGCTCCGGCACCCTCCCCGCCGCCTCCACCGGCGTGAAGGCCAACGCGGAGGCCACGGCCGCCAGGCTGTCCTGGACTCCGCCCAAGACCACCGGCGACACCCCGGTCATCGGCTACCGGATCACCGTCTCAGACGGCCGCGCCATCACGGTGACCGGGCGCGACGTCCTGGTCGCCCAGCCCCGGGGGAAGGGGATGCTGCGGGTGATCGGCAAGCTGCGTCCGGCCACCGCGTACACCTTCTCGATCGCGGCACTGACGGCCACCGGCACCGGCGCGTCTGCCGAGGTGTCCGTCACGACGTCAACGGCCCTGCCGCGGTCCCATTCGTAGGGCACTGGGTGGTGGGGCGATCCGGAAGGTGTCACACCTGCCGGGGTGATCGGTCTCTTCTACCACAAGGCCATTTCGGAGTCCTTGAAGGTGCGGTCACGGACGTCGTGCGGGAGGTGCCGAACACGGCGGCCTTCAGCGAGATCCCACAACCACCCCGTCCAGACAGGGCGCGAAAGCTCAAATCCCGCTCTGAAACCGCGTCGATCCGGGTTCAGCACCGTTCAGACGGACAAAACTGACGGTAAGTGCGTAGTACGGATGGACATGGATGGACGGGGGCATTCCGATGTGGGTCATATCCAGACGCTCCGCCTCGGCAGGGCCACAGGAGGCGGCGGGTCAGGCGCTGGACCTCTATGACATCGCCTATCTGGTGGGCGGGCGGCGGTGGGTGATCCAGACCCTCCTGATAGCGCTTCAGGAGCGGGATGTGATCACCCTCCGGCGCTCCCGGATGCACGCCAAGGCGGCGGGGGAGGCCGGGCACCCGGTCGAGCGCGCGCTCATCGCGCTGTGCCGCCGCTCGAAGCCGGTGGACCACGTGGTCCCCACGCTGCTCGGCGGGCCCGAGCTGGGGGCGATCCGGGACCGGCTCGCCTCCAGCGGTCTGCTCACCCGTCTCCGGGGCCGCCCCACCCGCACGGGCCGGCGCCGGGTGGAGGCGGCCGTGCGGGAGGGGTCGCTCCCCTCGTACGTCTTCCACGGCCCCGTCGTCCTCCCGGAGCCGGCGCGGCGCAAGGCCGTCAGCGCGGCGATCCCCATCCCGAACGGCGATCCGGCCTACTGGGAGCGGCACACCCTCATCGCCTACGACCCCGGCTATCCCGACCACGCGTCCTTCTACGAGACGCACTCGTGGGGCGACGACCACAGCGGAGGCCACAGCGGAGGCCATAGCGGAAGCCATGGCGGCGGCCATGGCGGCGGCTACAGTGGCGACCACGGTGGTGGCCACCACTCCTGCGGCGGTGGTGGCGGCGGGGGCGGCAGCGACTAGGTCGCCGTCAGGCGGTGGCCGCGTCCTCGTAGGGGGTGGGACAGCCATGTGTGGCGGTCACGGCGGTCAGCAGTACCACCGAGTCCTCCAACGCCCGCAACCCGTGCCGCTCATGCGGGATCTCCTGCACCTGGCCCGCGATGAGATCCATCCGGTCGCCGCCACCGGTCAGCCGTACATGTCCGTGCAGCACCTGGAGACTGGCCGCCGGAGGAGCGTTGTGCTCATCGAGCTCGCAGCCGGAGACCATGGCGATCACGCTCTGCCGCAGCGGGCCGTCGTGCAGGAACAGATGTGCGCTGCGCCCGTGCGGATCGGCCTTGGCCTGGTCCAGATGGTGGCGCGCGAGCGTGGTGAGGTCATCCATGAGTGCCCCTCGATCGGTCCGGTCTGATCGTTGGCGGGTTCCCTCAATCCTCACCGGCTAGCGTGGTGGGCGCCAGTTCGCAGCCGCGCCGTACGACCGCGCCGTGGAAGAGAGGTACCGCAGCAGTGGCCGACTACCTGACCGTACTGACCACCACCGACACCCCCGAGAAGGCCGAGGCGCTGGCCCGCGGGGCGATCGAGGCCCGGCTGGCGGCCTGTGCGCAGATCAGCCAGCCCGTGACATCCGTGTACCGGTGGGAGGGGGAGGTCGAGACGGCGGCCGAGTGGCAGGTGCTGTTCAAGACCACCGCCGCGCGCTACGACGAGCTGGAGGCCCATATCCGCGAGGCGCACGACTACGAGACGCCCGAGGTCATCGCGATGCCCATCGTGAACGGCAGCGAGGACTATCTGGCGTGGGTGGTGTCGGAGACCACGATCGGCTGACGGCGACCCGTGGCCGGGAGCGAGGGCTGAGGGGGCGAGGGGGCGAGGGCTGAGGGGGGCGACGGCTCAGCGGGAGCCGGAGGCCCCCCGCCCCGCCAGGGCCCGCTCGATCCCCCGCTCCCGCGGCCCCAGAAAGTGCGGATCCGGCTCGAACGCCGCGTCCAGGGCCGCCTTGCCCGCCGCCACGACCTCCCGCGTCCCACCGAAGTACCAGGTCACATCGTGCGGCTCGTCGACCGCGACCCCGTACGCGTCGATCCCCGCCGCCCCGCACAGCGCCAGCGCCCGCCGCACATGGAACCCCTGGCTGACCAGCACCGCCTTGTGCACCCCGAAGACCCGCCGGGCCCGGCTGCAGGAGTCCCAGGTGTCGAACCCCGCGAAGTCGCTCACGATCCGCCGGTCCGGGACCCCGCGCTTGACGAGATAGGCGCGCATCGCGTCCGGTTCGTCGTAGTCATGGCGGCTGTTGTCCCCGGTGACCAGCAGCGCACGAACCCTGCCGGCCTGGTAGAGCCGTACGGCGGCGTCCAGCCGGTGCGCCAGATACGGCGACGGCTCCCCGTTCCACAGCCCCGCCCCGAAGACCACGCCCACCGGGGCCGAGGGCACATCGGCGACCGTATGGATCCGGTCGTCCGTGCTCAGCCGCAGCCAGGTCGCGGGGAGCAGGGCCAGTACGCAGACGAGAACGCCTCCCTGCACCAGCCGCCGCCACCCCCGCCGCGTCCGCGGCAACCGCCTCCGCGCCCACCCCAGCATGCGCTCCCCCTCTTCGCATCACCGATCCGGTCGCGCTGTGGGACGCGGGAGAGGGGGTGGCGGTTGCGTCGGGCTACTCGGCGGTTTCCTCCTGGTCCTCTTCGGGCTCATCCACGAAATCGGTTGTCTCGAGCTCGAAGCCGAACGGCGCGGGGATGGGCAGCGGCTTGCCGAACGGGACCGTCATACGGGCGAGATAGCCGTGGTCCGAAGGGTCCCAGAAAGCCGTGATCTCTTCGGTCTGCATGTCGAGCACGAGGTAGACCGGCACATGGCGACCGTAGACCTCGAGCTTCTCCTGCCAGTCGACATCCCGGGTGGAGACGGACGTGAGCTCGGCGACGAGGGACAGCGCCGCGCCGTCCACATGGCGCGCGTCACCCACGAATGCCTTCAGGTCCGCGACGTGAAGATCCGGGCCGTAGGCACGCTCGGATGTGGGGAAGCTGAAGAGAAAGGGGGAGGTATCGGCGTCATGGCCCTCGGGGACATGGGGCGCGAGCTGCAGGCGCAGTGACCTCATGTGCCGCTTGTAAAACGGCCTCGACCACGGCGACACGACGATCTTCCCCCTGATGAGCTCGGCCTTGTAGCCGTCCGGTGTATCCAGTTCTTCCGTGGTCCGAAGCAGTTCCTCGAACTCAGTGCGCGGCCCCTTTCGGGGCTCCTCGACTGCCGGCGCGTCTTCTGTGGTCATCGGCCGCTCCAATATCGCGGTCACCGTGTCCTCCATCTGCTACGGAGCGTACTGTCTCGCTCACCGTAGCGACGGGTCCCCGGCAGTATCCGTCTTCCGTTCGCATTACCCCCACAAGGGTGATGCATCCGCTCCCGCATAGCCTTGACCAGTCATTCCGCACCGCCGAGGACCAGCAGGTGATCCCCTCCATGCGCCCGATCCCCACCGCAGAGCTCCATCTCCACATCGAGGGCACCCTGGAGCCCGATCTGGCCTTCGCGCTCGCCGAGCGCAACGGAGTCGAGCTGCCGTACGCCACCCAGGAGGAGCTGCGGGCCGCGTACTCCTTCAGCGATCTGCAGGACTTCCTGAACCTCTACTACGCGCTGATGACCGTACTGCGCACCGAGGACGACTTCGCCGACCTCACCCACGCCTATCTCGCCCGCGCCCGTGAGCAGGGTGTGCGCCATGCCGAGATCTTCTTCGACCCGCAGGCGCACACCGCGCGCGGCGTCGAGATCGATGCCGTCATCCGCGGGATCGGCCGCGCGCTGGACGCGGCGCCGGGGACGTACGGCATCACCACGCGCCTGATCATGTGCTTCCTGCGCGACGAGAGCGCCGAGTCGGCCCTGGAGACGTTCGAGGCGGCCCGCCCCCACCTGGACCGGATCGCGGCCGTCGGCCTGGACTCGGCGGAGGTCGGGAATCCGCCGTCGAGGTTCCGCGAGGTGTACGCGCTCGCGCGGGAGGCCGGGCTGAAGTGTGTCGCGCACGCGGGGGAGGAGGGGCCGCCCGCGTATGTGTGGGAGGCGCTGGACATCCTCGGCGTGGACCGCGTCGACCACGGGGTGCGCTCCCTGGAGGACGAGGCGCTGGTGGCCCGGCTGGTCGCGGACCGCACCCCGCTGACCGTCTGCCCCCTGTCGAACGTCCGGCTGCGCGTCGTGGACCGCCTGGAGGACCATCCGCTGCCCGCGATGCTGGACGCCGGTCTGCTGGTGACGGTCAACTCCGACGACCCCGCCTACTTCGGCGGCTACGTGGCCGACAACCTCACCGCCGTACGGGACGCGCTCGGCCTCGACGAGACCGCTCTGCGCACCCTGGCCCGCAACTCCTTCGAGGCCGCCTTCCTGGACGAGGAGACCCGGGCGGCGTACCTGAAGGAGGTCGACGGCTGGGCCCGCTGAGCCCTGGGGCGATCAGCCATCAGCCCTCGGCCAGCTCCAGCCGCACCGCGCACACCTTGAACTCCGGCATCCGCGACACCGGATCCAGCGCCGGATTCGTCACCGTGTTGGCCCGCCCCGGCCCCGCCCAGTGGAACGGCATGAACACCGTGTCCGGCCGGATGTCCCGGCTGATGCGGGCCGGGGCCACGGCGCGGCCGCGCCGGGAGACCACCGCGATCGGCACGCCCTCGGCCGCCCCCAGCCGCTCGGCGAGCAGCGGATGGAGCTGGACGTAGGGGCCGGGCGCGGCCTCGTTGAGCTCGGCGACCCGCCGGGTCTGGGCGCCCGACTGGTACTGGGCCAGCACCCGGCCCGTCGTCAGCAGCACCGGATACGCGGCGTCCGGCTCCTCGGCGGCCGGGCGATGGCTGACGGGGGCGAAGCGGGCCCGCCCGTCGTCGGTGGCGAACCGGTCGAGGAACAGCCGCGGTGTACCGGGATGCGGACCGGGCCGCTCGGCGCCCTCCGAATGGGTCCCCTCGGCCTCCTTGGTCCCCTCTGTGCCCGTACCGGCGGTCTCCTCCGCGTTCTCCGGACAGGGCCAGAACACCCCGTCCTCCTCCGCGATCCTCCGGTACGTGATGCCCGAGTAGTCCGCCGGGCCCCCGGCGGAGGCCCGCCGCAGCTCCTCGAAGACCTCCTCCGCGTCGGCCGGGAACCCCTTCTCCCAGCCGAGCCGGGCCGCGAGCCCGCTCAGCACCGACAGATCCGTCCGGACGCCCGGCGGCGGGGTGAGCGCCGCCCGGCGGAGGATGACCCGGCCCTCCAGGTTGGTCATGGTCCCGGTCTCCTCGGCCCACTGGGCCACCGGCAGGACCACATCGGCGAGCGCGGCGGTCTCCGAGAGCACGACGTCGGCGACCGCCAGGAAGTCCAGCGACCGCAGCCGGGACTCCACATGGGCCGCGCGCGGGGCGGAGACCAGCGGATTGGAGCCCATCAGCAGCAGCGCCCGGACGTCCCGTCCGAGCGCGTCCAGGAGTTCGTACGCGCTGCGCCCCGGCCCGGGGAGGGCGTCGGGCTCCACGCCCCATACGGCCGCCACATGGGCGCGCGCGGCCGGGTCGGCCAGCTTGCGGTAGCCGGGCAGCTGATCGGCCTTCTGGCCGTGTTCGCGGCCGCCTTGGCCGTTGCCCTGGCCGGTCAGGCAGCCGTAGCCGGAGAGCGGGCGGCCCGCGCGGCCGGTGGCCAGGCACAGGTTGATCCACGCGCCGACGGTGTCGGTGCCCTTGGACTGCTGCTCGGGGCCCCGCGCCGTCAGCACCATCGAGTTCTCGGCGTCGCAGAACATCGTGACCGCCTTACGGAGGTCAGGGACGGGGACGCCCGTGATCCGCTCCACCAGCTCCGGCCAGTGGGCCATCGCGGCGGCCCGCGCCTCGGGCCAGCCGCTGGTGCGCCGTTCGACGAACTCCTCGTCCACCCGGCCCTCCGCGACCACCAGGTGCAGCAGCCCCAGCGCGAGCGCGAGATCGGTACCGGGCCGCGGCGCCAGATGCAGATCCGCCTGCTCCGCCGTACGAGTGCGCCGGGGGTCGACCACGATCAGCCGGCCGCCCGCCTCCTTCAGCTCGGTCAGATAGCGCAGCGCGGGCGGCATGGTCTCGGCCAGGTTCGAGCCGACCAGGACGACGCATCCGGTGCGGGCCACGTCCGCCAGCGGGAACGGCAGCCCGCGGTCCAGCCCGAAGGCCCGCTGATGGGCGGCGGCGGCCGAGGACATGCAGAACCGGCCGTTGTAGTCGATCTGCGAGGTGCCGAGCACCACCCGGGCGAACTTCCCCAGCGCGTACGCCTTCTCGTTCGTCAGCCCGCCGCCGCCGAAGACCCCCACGGCGTCGCGGCCGTGCGCCCGGCCGGTGGCCTCCAGGCCCTCGGCGATCCGGTCGAGGGCCTCCTCCCAGGTGGCCGGTTCGAGCCGACCGGAGTCAGGGCGGCGGACCAGCGGCTCGGTCAGACGCACCCGGGAGGAGAGCACAGCGGGCGCGGTGCGGCCCTTACCGCAGAGCGCGCCGCGGTTGACGGGGAAGGCGGTGCGTTCGATGACCTCGACGCTGCCCGGTGTGCCGCCCGACCCGCGGTCCGGCGGCGTTGGGCGCAGCGTCATCCCGCACTGCAGCGAACAGTAAGGGCAGTGCGTGTCGACGGGGGCGGGGTCGGGGGCGGGGGAGTGCTCCCCGGGAACGTGCGCCATGCCAAGGAGGGTGCTACGGCCGTGTTACGGCCCGCGTCGCCTCGGATTACGCCTGCGGGAAGCGGACCTCAGCACGGGGTCCGGCGGCCGGTGATATCGGCGCAATCACCCGTCACGGCCGCGCAACGGCGGTGCAATCTGCCGCTGCCAGGCTCTGGTCATGACGCCCCACTCCGGTTCTCCTGGCCCCGACAGCACGACGGACTTCGACAGTGCCCAGCGGCTCATGATCCGGTTCACCGCACAGCTCACCACCCAGCTCGACCGGCTGGGCCACGGCAACCGCTCCGGCAGCGGCCAGGGCCGCCGCGACCGGCCGCCGACGCTCGTCGCCGTCGCCCACGGCAGCCGGGACCCCGAGGCGCTGCGCACCGTGACCGCACTCCTGGACCGCGTCCGCGCGCTCCGCCCCGGACTGCCCGTACGCCTCGGCCATATCGAGCTCAACCAGCCGCTGCTGGCCGACACGCTGGCCGCGCTGCGCGGTGAGGCCGTGCTCGTCCCGCTGCTCCTGAGCCGTGGCTACCACACCAAACAGGACATCCCGGACGCCATCGCCGCCGCGCCCCACCTGGCCGCCCGGATCGCCGCCCCGCTCGGCCCGGACCCGCTGCTCGCCGAGGCGCTGCACGCCCGGCTGGCGGAGGCAGGCCGCCGCGTCGGGGCTCCGTACGGGACAGGTGTCGAGGCTCCGTACGGGACAGGAGCCGCGGGCGTCGCGGCTCCGCACCGGGCGGGCGTCGTCCTGGCCGCGGCGGGCTCCCGCGACCCGGACGCGGCCGTCGACGTGGCCCGGACCGCCGCCCTGCTCAGTGCCCGGCTCGGCGGTGTGCCCGTCCTGCCCGGCTACGCCTCCGGCTCCGGGCCCACCGTGCCCGAGGCCGTACGGGCCCTGGCCGCGCTCGGCCATGACCGGATCGCGGTCGCCTCCTACTTCACCGCGCCCGGCCGCTTCGCCACCCAGTGCGCGAACGCCACCCCGGCCGCGCACACCACCCCCGGGGTCGCGGCCGCCCCGCTCGGCGCCCACCCGGCGGTGGCGCGCCTCGTAGTGCGCCGTTACGAACAGGCCATCGCCTCTGCGCCCTTGTCACCCCCGGCGGCTACCGTCGGTGTATGAGTCGCAGCGCACCGCCTGAACCGGATCCGGCCCCTCCGACCGGTGCCCCCGAGGCAGACACCGGCCACGTCCCCGGCTATGCCCCGGCGGACCTCGAGCGCTGGGCGCCCGAGCCCGACAAGCGGCCGGGCCGGACCGCCTTCCAGCGGGACCGGGCGCGGGTGCTGCACTCCGCCGCGCTGCGCAGACTGGCCGGGAAGACCCAGGTGGTGCCCGCCGCACCGGCCGCCGACCCCGGCCCGGCCGGGCGCGCCCTGGCCTTCGACGCCACGCCCCGCACCCGGCTGACCCACTCCCTGGAGTGCGCCCAGGTGGGCCGTGAGCTGGGGGCCGCCCTCGGCTGCGACCCCGATCTGGTGGAGACGGCCTGCCTCGCCCATGACCTCGGCCATCCGCCGTTCGGGCACAACGGCGAGCGGGTGCTCAATGAGATCGCCGAGCCCTGCGGCGGCTTCGAGGGAAACGCGCAGTCGCTGCGGCTGCTGGCCCGGCTCGAACCGAAGCGGTTCGTGCCCGGCCTGGAGGCCGGTGAGCCGGTGAGCGTCGGCCTCAACCTCACCCGCGCCGCGCTGGACGCCGCCACCAAGTACCCCTGGCCGCGCGGCGGCCATCCGTACAGCCCCCGCTCCCCGAAATTCGGGGTCTACGAGGACGACCTCCCGATCTTCGCCTGGTACCGGCAGGGCGCCCCCGACGGCCGTACGACCTTCGAGGCCCAGGTCATGGACTGGGCCGACGACGTCGCCTACTCCGTGCACGACGTCGAGGACGGGCTGCACGCGGGCCATCTCGACCCCGCGAGCCTGCTCGCCGAGCCCGAGCGCCGCGAGGTCTTCGCCGTCGCCGCCGATCGCTACGCCCCGGGGGCCGAGCCCAGAGAGCTGGCCGAGGCGCTGGACCGGCTGCTGGGCCAGGAGTGGTGGCCGCACCGCTACGACGGCTCGTCCGTCGCCCAGGCCCGCCTCAAGGACGCCACCAGCCAGCTCATCGGCCGCTTCTGCCTGGCCGCCGAGGGCGCCACCCGCGCGGCGTACGGCACGGGCCGCTTCACCCGCTACCACGCCGAGCTGGTCGTCCCCCGCGCCGCCCGCCTGGAGTGCGCGGTCCTCAAGGCGGTCGCCGACCGGTATGTCATCCAGCGCGCCGACCAGGAGCTGGTCCGGGCCGATCAGCGCGTCGTCATCGCCGAGCTGGGCGATGCCCTGATCGCCCGCGCCCCAGTCGGCCTGGACCCCCAGTTCCGCGCGCTCTTCGACGCGGCGGGGGACGACCGGGGCCGGCTGCGGGCGATCGTCGACCAGATCGCCTCCCTGACCGACACCTCGGCCCGGTGGCTCCACGCCCGGCTCACCGCGTGAACCGCCGCCCGCCGGATCCGGCTTGCGTGCACACGTCCGGCGTACGGGCCCTTCCCGACGCACGCGCGGTGCGGGAGGCTCCCTTGTGACACAGCTTTCGGAACAGGTTGCCGCACAGCTTTCGGCACACCTTCGGCACAGGTTCCGGGCACGGATTTTCGGCACAGCCTCTGGCACGGCCATGGGCGCAGCATGTGCACCGCTTTCGGAGAGCACGACCTGACGCGACCGGGTAAGGCACTCATAGAGGCACTGCTCGGCACTGCTCGGCAGCGAGGAGGACACAAGTGGTCGACGCACACCAGACATTCGTCATCGTCGGAGGGGGTCTGGCCGGGGCGAAAGCCGCGGAAACCCTGCGAGCGGAGGGCTTCACCGGGCGGGTGATCCTCATCGGTGACGAGCGCGACCACCCCTATGAGCGGCCCCCGCTGTCCAAGGGCTTCCTCACCGGCAGCCAGGAGCGCGACAGCGTCTTCGTCCATGAGCCCGCCTGGTACGCCCAGGCCGATATCGAGCTCCACCTCGGCCTGCCCGCCGTCCACCTGGACCGCGCCGCCAAGGCCGTGACGCTGGGCGACGGCGCCCGGGTCCACTACGACCGGCTGCTGCTGGCCACCGGCGCCGAGCCGCGCCGCCTCGACATCCCCGGCACCGATCTGGCCGGGGTCCACCATCTGCGCCGGCTCGCCCACGCCGAGCGGCTCAAGGGCGTCCTCACCACCCTCGGCCGGGACAACGGCCAGCTGGTCATCGCGGGCGCCGGCTGGATCGGTCTCGAAGTCGCGGCCGCCGCGCGTGGCTACGGCGCCGAGGTGACCATCGTCGAGCCCGAGCCCACCCCGCTCCACCCCGTCCTCGGCCCCGAGCTGGGCGCCCTCTTCGCCGACCTCCACGGCGACCACGGTGTCCGCTTCCACTTCGGTGCCCGCCTTACCGAGATCACCGGCCAGGACGGCATGGTGCTGGCCGCCCTCACCGACGACGGCGAGGAGCACCCCGCCCACAGCGTCCTGGCCGCCATCGGTGCCGCCCCGCGCACCGCCCTCGCCGAGGCCGCGGGCCTGGAGGTGGTGGACCGCGCGGCGGGCGGCGGCATCGCTGTCGACACCGCGCTGCGCACCAGCGACCCGGACATCTTCGCGGCGGGCGACGTCGCCTCCGCCCCGCTCGGCTTCCTCGAGGGCACCCCCGTACGGGCCGCACTGCCGCCCAGCGCCCGGCTGCGCGTCGAGCACTGGGCCAACGCCCTGAACGGCGGCCCCGCGGCGGCCCGCGCCATGCTCGGCCAGGACGTCGCGTACGACCGGGTGCCGTACTTCTTCTCCGACCAGTACGACGTCGGCCTGGAGTACTCCGGCTACGCCCCGCCCGGCTCGTACGACCAGGTGCTGGTGCGCGGCGACGTCGGCAAGCGGCAGTTCATCGCCTTCTGGCTGAACGACGGCCGTCTCCTCGCGGGCATGAACGTCAACGTCTGGGACGTCACCGAATCGATCCAACGGCTCATCCGCGGCGGCGACCAGCTCGACCCGGCGGCCCTGGCCGACCCGTCCGTACCGCTGCCCTCGCTGCTCCCGTAGGCCCTCGGGCACGCTCCCGCCGGGGTACGGCAGGCGACGGACAGCCATGTCGGACCCCGGCCGTAGAATTCGGGCGTGGCAGGCAGGATCAACGATGACGACGTGAAAGCGGTGCGGGCAGCGGTCCCGATCGACGCCGTCGTGTCCGAATACCTCCAGCTGCGCAACGCGGGGGGTGGCAACCTCAAGGGCCTGTGCCCCTTCCATGACGAGAAGTCCCCGTCCTTCCAGGTCAGCCCCAGCAAGGGGCTCTACTACTGCTTCGGCTGCCAGGCGGGCGGCGACACCGTCGACTTCGTCATGAAGATCGACCACCTCTCCTTCGCCGAGACGATCGAGCGGCTGGCCTCCCAGGCCGGCATCACCCTGCGCTACGAGGAGGGCGGCTACACGCCCGGTCGTCAGCAGGGCGAGCGCACCCGGCTGGTCGAGGCCCATAAGGCGGCCGCGCAGTTCTATGTCGAGCAGTTGGAGCGCCCCGAGGCGGAGATCGGCCGCACCTTCCTGGCCGAGCGCGGCTTCGACCAGGCCGCCGCGCAGCACTTCGGCGTCGGCTACAGCCCGGCCGGCTGGGACCACCTCGTCCGCTATCTGCGCGGCCGCGGTTTCACCGACAAGGAGCTGATCCTCTCCGGGCTTGTCCAGGAGGGCCGGCGCGGCCCCATCGACCGCTTCCGGGGCCGGCTGATGTGGCCGATCCGCGACATCTCCGGCGAGGTCGTCGGCTTCGGCGCCCGGAAGCTGCGCGACGACGACAACGGCCCGAAGTACCTCAACACCCCCGAGACCCCGCTCTACCGCAAGTCCCAGGTCCTCTACGGCATCGACCTCGCCAAGAAGGACATCGCCAAGGCCAGCCGGGCGGTGGTGGTCGAGGGCTATACGGACGTCATGGCCTGCCATCTCGCGGGGGTCACCACCGCCATCGCCACCTGTGGCACCGCCTTCGGCGGCGACCACATCAAGATCCTCCGACGGCTGCTGATGGACAACGCGGGCGCGGAGGTCGTCTTCACCTTCGACGGCGACGCGGCCGGGCAGAAGGCGGCCCTGCGCGCCTTCGAAGACGACCAGCGGTTCGCCGCCGAGACCTCCATCGCGATCACGCCCGACGGGATGGACCCGTGCGAACTGCGGCTGGCCCGCGGCGACGAGGCCGTGGCGTCCCTGGTCGACAGCCGTACGCCGCTGTTCGCCTTCGCGCTGAAGTCGATCGTCTCCCGGTACAACCTGGACACCGAGGAGGGGCGCATCGCCGCCGTCGACGAGGCGGTGCCGGTCGTCGCGGCGATCAAGAACCCCGGGCTGCGCGACCGCTATGCGATCCGGCTGATCGGAATGGTCGGCATCGCTACCCAGGCGGAGGAACAGTCGATCATCCGCCGGGTGCGTGGGCTGGCCCGCAGCAGGCAGAACGGCGGCCCGGGTGGCCCGGAGCACGGTGGCCGCGGCGATCAGCGCGGCGGCGGCCCGGGCGGGTCCCGGTACGGCGGCCGAGGTGACCAGCGGGGCGGCGGCCATGGCGGTCCGGGGGCCATGGGGGGCCCGCAGGCCCGGGCGCCGGCGGTGCGCCGCCGGTCCCGCGCGGCCCGGCGCTGAATCTGCGCAGCCCCGCCCACCGCGTCGAGCGCGAGCTGCTCAAGCTGGCGCTTCAGCATCCAGACCTGGTCTCCCCGGCCTTCGACGCCTACGGCATCGACGAGTTCACCGCCCCGCCGTACGCGGCGGTGCGCCGCGCCATCGAGGACGCGGGCGGTACGGCCGCCGCGGACGCCGACTATCTCGCCCGGGTCCGGGAGGTGGCGCCCGACGACACGGTCCGGGCGATGGTCACCGAGCTCGCCGTCGAGCCGCCGCACACCCGCCGCGACCCGGACGAGGTGTACGCGGGCGTGCAGCTGGTGGCCGTACGGCTGGCAGCCGTGAATCAGCGCGTGACCGAGGTGCGGGGCGCCCTCCAGCGCCTGGGGCAGCACGCGGACCCCGCCCACCTCGCCGCCGTGCAGAACGAGCTGTGGGTGCTGCAGCAGTACGGCCAGTCCCTCCGGGACCGGGGCGCGGCGGCGCTGTAGGCCGAGCGGGCGCTCAGGGCAGGGACGGCGGTAAGGAGGGCAGGGACGGCGGTAAGGGTGGTAGGGGCCGATGGATGGGTTCCGGCCAGCCCGTTCATGCCTCGGCGAGCGGGCCGGAGGGGGCGCTGTAGCCGCCGGGTAGTCGTACGGTCACGGGCCGCTGAGCAAAAAGTGCCCGCACGCCCCTCGTGGCGGGCCTGTGTCGTACCCCACACTGGGGTGCGGTGCCTGAGTCCTCGGAGCGCGGCGGTGTTGGTCAGGTAGGGCCGGAATCCCCCGCAGATCCGCTCATGATGTACGGGACGGACGGCGGCGCGGCCGCCGTGCCGTGCCCGATCGTTCTGCCCCCTCAGCAGCGATCACCCTGGAGGTCGCCCCCGTGCAGACCCAGACCCTCACCGACGCGGCCCTCGCGGCCTCGCCGCACCCCGTGTCCACCCGCCCGCCCGGCGCCGCACCGGTAGCGCCGGCCGTGCCCGAGGACCCGGCGGACCTCGCCCCGGAGGGTGCACCGGAGAGCGACCAGGACGCCGCACCGGACGCCATGGCCGACCTGGCTGCCGACCCCGACCCCGACGGCTCCCCCGAAGCGGAATCCGTCGAGCCGGTCGAGCCGGTCGAGCCGGTCGAGCCGGTCGAGCCGGTCGAGAGCGTCGATACCGTCGTAGAGCCCATCGAGCCGATCGAGCCGCCCGCCCGCGCCGACACCAGCGGCCCCTCCGCCGACCTCTTCCGCCAGTACCTCCGCGAGATCGGGCGGATACCGCTGCTCTCCGCGGTCGAGGAGGTCGAGCTGGCCCGCCGCGTCGAGGCGGGTCTCTTCGCCGAGGAGAAGCTCGGCAACACCCCCGACCTCGACTCCCAACTCGCCGTGGACCTCGACCGGTTGGTGGTCCTGGGCCGGATGGCCAAGCGACGGCTGATCGAGGCCAACCTCCGCCTCGTCGTCTCCGTGGCCAAGCGCTATATCGGCCGCGGCCTGACCATGCTCGACCTGGTCCAGGAGGGCAACCTCGGCCTGATCCGCGCGGTCGAGAAGTTCGACTACGCCCGTGGGTACAAGTTCTCCACGTACGCCACCTGGTGGATCCGCCAGGCCATGTCCCGCGCCCTGGCCGACCAGGCCCGGACGATCCGGGTCCCGGTGCATGTCGTCGAGCTGATCAACCGGGTGGTCCGGGTCCAACGCCGGATGCTCCAGGAGCGCGGCTACGAACCCACTCCCGAGGAGGTCGCCGCCCATCTCGACCTCCTCCCGGAGCGGGTGAGCGAGGTGCTGCGGCTGGCCCAGGAGCCGGTGTCGCTCCACGCCCCGGTGGGCGAGGAGGACGATGTGGCCCTCGGCGACCTCATCGAGGACGGCGACGCGGCCTCACCCGTGGAGTCCGCGGCCTTCCTGCTGCTCCGCGAGCACCTGGAGGCCGTGCTGTCGACGCTCGGCGAGCGCGAACGCAAGGTGGTGCAGTTGCGGTACGGACTGGCCGACGGCCGCCCCCGCACGCTGGAGGAGATCGGCCGGATCTTCGGGGTGACGCGGGAGCGGATCCGCCAGATCGAGTCGAAGACGCTCAACAAGCTCCGCGACCACGCCTTCGCCGATCAACTCCGCGGCTATCTGGACTAGCGGACCGACCCCGCCCCCAGGCAGGCCGGACCGAGCCCCGCCCTGCCGAAACCCAGGGCTCACGCCTGGCCGAAACCCGAGGGTCCTCGGACCACAGGGGCGCTCACACCCGTCCGGAAACCCCAGGGGCCTCGACCCCGCCCCGACACCCCAGGGGCCTCGATCGCGTCCCGAGACCCCAGGGCCTCACATGGCCCCGTACCCTCCCGTTGCCCCATGATCATGGCCGCTGCCGGTCTCGTACCCACCGGTCTCGAACCCCCCGGCCTCGTACCCGCCGCCCGCCGCATGGCCCACGGTCTCCTGGGCTGCTGGCTCGACGGTGCCGGGCTCGAAGGCTCCGGGCTCGAAGGCCCCGGGGTGGGTCTGTTCCCGGACCGCCACGTACTGCTGCCGCACCGCCTGCCCCACCGGCAGCTCCTCGCCCGGCTCGAAGACCTGGCTCGCCGCGGCCGGCCAGCGCGGCGGCTCGTGCGGCGACTGGGTGCCGTGCGAGACACCCAGCGCCCACGCGGCCTGGCGGGCCGCGCCCAGGGCGGCGTAGTCGGCGGGCTGGGGCACCACGACCTGCACCCCCAGCAGCGCGGGCGCGATCGCGCGGACGGCCTGCAGATCGGCCGCGGGCCCGAGCAGGAAGACGCGCCGCACCTGGACGCCGCGCCCGCGCAGCACGTCCAGTGCGTCCGCGAGCCCGCACAGCATCCCCTCGAACGAGGCCCGCGCCAGATGTTCGGGCTTCATCGACTCGCGCCGCAGCCCGGTCAGCGTGCCGGCCGTATGCGGCAGATGCGGGGTCCGCTCACCCTCCAGATAGGGCAGCAGCACCAGGCCGTACGACCCCGGGGTGGACTTCATCGCGAGGGCGGAGAGCCCGTCGAGATCCGTACCGAGTAGCTCCGCCGTACCGCGCAGCGTCCGTACCGCGTTGAGCGTATGCACCACCGGCAGATGCATTCCGGTGGCGTCCGCGTACGAGAGGATCGTGCCGGTCGGATCGGCCAGCGCCTCGTGGTGGATGGAGAAGACCGAGCCGGAGGCGCCCAGGGAGATCACCGCGTCGCCGACCCCGACCCCGAGCCCGAAGGCGGCGGCCATGGTCTCGCCCGTACCGGCGGAGATCAGCAGCCCCTCGGGGGTGTGCCCGGCGGCGTCGGCCGGGCCGATGACCTCCGGCAGCCGCACCTGGTGACCGAGGGCCAGCTGGACCAGGTCGGGGCGCCAGGACCCGCTCGCCGCCGACCAGTAGCCGCTGCTGGAGGCCGTGCCGCGGTCGGTCGTACGCCGCACCGGCCGCCCCAGCAGCTGCCACACCAGCCAGTCGTGCGGCTGCATCAGCTCGGCCACGCGGTGCGCCGAGTCCGGCTCGCTCCGCGCCAGCCAGCGCAGCTTGGCTACCGGCTGCGAGGCGGTCGGCACGGCGCCGACCGCCTGGGCCCATGCGGTGCGGCCGCCGAGCGCCTCGGTGAGGTCGGCGGCCGCGGACTGGGCGCGCTTGTCGTTGCCCATCAGCGCGGGGCGCACCAGCACCCCGCCCGCGTCCAGCGCCAGCAGCCCGTGCTGCTGCGCCGAGACGCCGATGGCCTGGACCCCTTCGAGGAGCCCGCCCTCGGCGGCCTCGCCGAGGGACATCAGCCACGCCTGTGGATCCACATCGCCGCTGCCGCCGACCGGGTGCGGGGCGTACCCCTGTTTGATCACGGCACCCGTATCGGTGTCACAGACGACGATTCGTGTGCTCTCGGACGAACTGTCCAACCCGGCGACTATCCCCATGGATCAGATCATGCCACCGCCGCGGCTAGGTGTTGCTGGTGCCCCAGTCGTCCTCGCCCACCGCGCGGGCGTCGCGCTGCCCGATCTTCTCGCGCAGCGGCCGGACCTTGTCCAGCGCGCGCACGGCGGCCAGTCGGCCTCCTTGCGCGGCCGACTCGGCGGTATTGCGGACGGCCGGATTCCGCGCGAACTTCTGCGCACAGGCGCGCAACTGCTCGTACCGCTCATGGCCCGCTCGCGTGCCCAGCACGTAACCCACAGCCATCCCAGTGATGAACGTCAGCCGGTAGCGCATCGACCTGCCCTTCTCGCTGTCCTTCACGTCCGGACCCCGGGGTCGTGCTGCGCGCCTACCCGCCCGCGCCGCAGATCACCCACGATCACGTAGAAGATCATCCCTGGATCGGCCGCGGATCGCCCGAGGGCGGACGCGGCGAACCGATTGGCGGAGCACCCCCCTGCTTGCGCTAATGTATGTGTCGCAGCGAGCGCACGCCGTCCGGAAGCCCCGGGCGGGGTCACGGTCGCGGCACACGGAGCAATCCCCTGTAGCTCAATTGGCAGAGCAGCCGGCTGTTAACCGGCAGGTTACTGGTTCGAGTCCAGTCGGGGGAGCTCGGTCCCCTGTAGCTCAATTGGCAGAGCATTCGGCTGTTAACCGGAGGGTTACTGGTTCGAGTCCAGTCGGGGGAGCAGTGAGGAGGACCCCTTGCGGGGTCCTTTTTCATTTCCGGGCCCCTATGGACGTGATCTACGCCATGATCGAAGCCAGGGGGGCTCCCATCACCGGCCCTTCGAAGCAGCAGATCGTATGAGCGGCTATGCTGCGGCAGACGGCGCGCGCAGATGTGTACGACGCGCCGTTACGGGGCGGTAGCTCAGCCGGTTAGAGCAGCGGACTCATAATCCGTCGGCCGTGGGTTCGAGTCCCACCCGCCCCACCAGGGCACTACGCGGGCAGACCCATCCTGACCTGCGAAGCCGCAGGAACGGGAGTCGCCGCGCCGACGCGGGGACTCCCGTTCATCCGTTCAGACGAAGATCCGGTGGACGCGGGACGCGGGGACGTGCCACCAACGGGCCAGATGTCACCTGACTACCGTGCGTGGTGGACGACGCAGACGGCGATGTCGCTGTGGAACCTACTTCCGCAGGAAGGACTGCAGCATGGCCGTCACTTCGCGCGGCTTCTCCTCGGTCACCCAGTGACCCGAACCCTTCACGACCCGGCCGTGGACTTTCACGGCGTAGTCACGCCATTGGTCGGCGATCTTGCCACCGAACGATGCCTGGCCGCCGATCGCCAGAATGGGCATCCTCAGTTTGCCTTCGGCCAGGAACTTCTTGTTCTGCTGGACGTCCTCGCGGAGCTGGCGGTACATGCGCATCCAGGCCAACGTGCGGCCCGGCTCCTTCAGGTAATGGGCGTAGAAGTCGTAGTCAGCCGGTGTGAATGCGGACTTGTTCTCCAGAAGCTCCCCGATGAAGCCGCGGACGAAGACGCGCTCGTGACCGGAGATGAGCTGCTCGGCGAGAGGCAACTGGAACAGGCCGAAGTGCCACATCGACGGGGTCCTCGGGTTGGCCTCCAGGGCCGGGAAGCGGTACAGGCTGTCGTCCGGGATGGGAGCCTCCATCACGGCCATGCGGCGAACCTCCGACGGCCACTGGGCCGCGTAGGCGTAGCTGACCCACAGGCCGACGTCGTGCCCGACGACCTGGATGCCGTCGTTCAGCTTCAGCCGCTTCAGCAGCTCATGCACGTCCCGGGCCATCTGCGCCTTCTGGTAGCCGCTCTTGGTGACTTCGGAGTTGCCGGCGCCGCGGAGGTCGACGGCGATCACGGTGTGGTGCTCGGCGAGCGGTCCCATCTGGTCCCGCCACTCGACCCACGACTGAGGGAACCCGTGGATCAGCACGACCGGTGAGCCTTTGCCGCCTCGCAGGTAGTGCATGCGGAAGCCGTTTACCTCCGCGTACTTGGACTGAAAGCCGGGGGGCGGTTTCGCCTGCGGGTAAGGCGACGGCGCTTGCGCCGTCGCGGTGCCATGGCCGGGGCTCTCGCCCCATGCTCCAGGACTCGTGCTGAGGGAGACCACCAGGACAGTCACCAGCGCCGCGACGAGTGCGGCGAACGTATTGGTCTTTCCTGTTCGGATACCCATGATTCACCTACCTGAAGTGATGTCACCGAGTCAGGAATGCTTCCAGCGGCAATAGTGCTGGTCCGGGGCAAAACGAAGAATTGCCTGCTTCCTCCTGGCTGGAGAGCTTCCTCCTGGCTGGAGAGGGTGCCGAAGGCGGGGCTGAACGGGTGGCCGTACCCCACCATCGTGTGCACAGCACGCGGGGATACGCCATTGGGAGGTGATGTTCGGGGGCTTGGTCCGCCCAGCGATCCGAACGAACTTCCAAGGCCGACTGAGATGCGCACGGTCGCGCTGTCCGAAAGGTGATCACTCGTTTGTGGGACTTCGGCATACAAAGCCCATTTCATGGCGAGTGTCCCGTCGGCCGTCGTGGACGGCCGAGCAACCAGGCTGCCAACGAAGGAAGTTGACGATGAGCTTTATCCAGACCGGCAAGATCGACCTGAGCTCGGACAATGCGATCGAGACGACTGGCGGTAACACCTCGACCTTCACGCGCGTCACCTTCCCCACCCCGTTTCCGGCGGGTTCCAGCGTCGTCGTTCTCCCGCTGACCCAGACCTTCAACGGCCCGGAGACACCCGGCATCCGCATTCATGACGTCACCAACACGGGCTTCCTCATCCGCCTGAACGAGGTGTACGCCGGCGCCGCCAAGAGCGACGGCAAGCACACCACCGAGACCATCGGCTGGCTGGCCGCGACCGTCTGATGCGCGCGCGCACCGACCGGGTGCTGGGAGCTCCCTCCTTTGCGGAGCGCCCGGTCGGAGCGCCGCTGCGCACTCGCGATCGAGCTCCGATACGACAAGACCGCGCTGAGATCACCACAAACGGGGAGGGGCCGTGGGTCAACGGTCGGCGAACACCCCGCGGAGCATGCCGGTGGCCTGGCCGACCTCGATGAGGTAGCCATCGGGGTCGCGCAGATAGCAGCGCAGCTCGGCCTTGCGGTCGAGGGGCTCCGTGAGGAACTCCGCTCCTTTGGCCACGGCGTCGGCGTAGAAGGCGGCGATATCGGCGACACGGACGTTCAGGAAACTGGACACGGTGTTACCGCCCTCCGGCGGCACAAGCGTCACCTCGGGCTTGTCCGGGGTGGGCCCGCCTCCGGGGTTCATGATGATCCAGCTGTTGGCCACCCGCACGATGGCCGGGTTCTCCTCCAGTACGACCTCGCCGCCGAAGATGTCGGCGTAGAAGCGTCTCGATCTCACGACGTCGCGCACGGTCAGGAAATGGGTGAGAACGAGCCCTTGCTCGGGTGAGGGCAAGTTGCCGGGAGTCGTCATGGGCGTGGCCCTTTCTTCCCGGCGGAGCGTAAGCCGAGCACACCGGACCGCACTCTGTTCACGCCCCGCTCGTCCCCACTGGGTAACCGCGGGGGAGCGGGATATGCGCCCGAACGGACTACGCTGCCGATAGGCGGCTGTACTTCGACGCCGCTTCGAGCGATGTGGGTCTTCGGGCCGGGAGCGGGGACCGATGAGTGACACACCACTGCCGGGTTCCCTTCGGCTGCCGGATGGCTCCTGGGTCCGTGGCCGGGGGCTGCGCCACCCGCGACCGGACGCGCCGCTGCCCGGCTTCGGTCTCTATCTGGGGTCCACCCGGCTGCGCCACCGGCATGACGGGGGGCTGGAGTGGGAGCGGGCGTGGATCGAGTGGCCCGATTTCCTGCTGCCGCGTGACCGTGACCTGGCCGTGCGGCAGATCCGCGCGCTGCACCAGCGGGCACGGGCGGGCACGCCCGTCGAAGTCGCCTGCGGAGGCGGCGTCGGGCGCACCGGGACCGTCATCGCCTGCCTGGCCATCATGGCGGGGGTGGCGCCCACGGACGCTGTCGCCTGGACGCGCGCGCACCATCATCACCGGGCCGTCGAGACCCCTTGGCAGCGGCGCTGGGTGGCTCGGTTTCCGGTCGGCTGACGCCGACGACCCGGCGGCCCCTTGGCCGCCGGGTCTCAGGTGCTCAGCTGTGGGAGACGGTCAGGCCGTAGAAGCCGACGCGCGCTCCGTTCGTGGTGCTGTCGGAGGACGACTGGTTGTAGGAGCCGGCCTTGAAGTACTGCTTGTACTGGAAGAAGGACGACGGGATGTCGTAGTGCGTCGTGCTGCCGTTGACCGTCAGGTCGATCGTGTCGCCGCCGGAGACGCCGATCGTGTAGTTCCAGGTCTTGCCGACCGACACATGGCCCACGTTGTGCAGCGTCTGGCCGCCCTCGGGCGAGTTCTCCGTTCCGAGGACGATGTCGCCGTTGGCGCGGTAGTAGAGCTCCACCAGCGGCTTTGTGGAGGACCCGCCCGAGCCGAGGTGGATCTGCCCGACGCAGACATTCTTCGTCACCGACACCACGCGCAGCGTCGCCTGCAGCTTGTGGGAGCCGCTCAGCGACCAGTCCGCGGCGCCGCCGTTGCGGTTCATCTCGCGCAGTTCGGAGCGGGCGTAGTTGGAGTTCGGTGTGGTGACGCCCTTTTCCGGCGCCCAGAACGTCATCGCCCCGTCGCGCTTGTCGGTGTAGAAGTAGTCGTCCTGGAATCCGTTCGAGCCCTGAAGCCGGGACGAGGGGATGGTCGTCGGCTTGCCGGGGGAGCCGACCGGTTCCTGGAGTTGCCACACCGACAGGTCGAAGTTGCCGCCCGGCGCCTTCGAGGGGTCGGCGAAGGGTGCGGCCGCGGTGGTGGCGCCGGCGGGCATCGCGAGGGCCAGGCCACCGATGACGGCGGTCACGGTCGCCAGCGAGGCGAGCAGCGTACGGATGCGCATGGGAATGCCTTCCCGTGGGGGGTGGGGGTAGGTGCGCGTCCACATACATGAAGACCAAGTTTCTTTGTGAACGACGAGACCTGTCGAGAAGGTAAGGTCGTGGTGTGTCCGCGTCAATCCTCTGAACGGAGAAAAGGCCGGGCGCGGGCCGCCGACCGCGCCGCCGCCCCAAAAAACGAACTGTCACCCGGCCACGCCGTGGGATATGTTCGCCGATGGCGATTTCTCCTGCCTGCTACCTGTCAAAGGACTGAAGCCCATGGACTCGGCGTCCCCAAGCGGCCGCCGTCGGCACTGAACGATCGGTGCCACACACGTCTCCTCACGGCGGCCCCACGTATCCGCACGCCATTCCTTTCGCGGCGCCCTCCGCCGCGCTTCTTCGTGAGGTCACATCACCATGGGCACCGACGTCCAGAGCTTTGCCGTAGCCAACCTCCGCCGCCGCCCCGTGCTGGTCGAAACCGGGGGCTTTGTGGCGGGCTTCGATCCCGGCACCACCAGCCCGTACATCAACTACGCGACCCCGCTCCCCGGCACCCGGCCCACCGCCCGGGACGTCGAGGAGCTGATCGAGGCGTTCCGGGTACGCGATCTCAAGCCCCGGCTCGAGTTCGCGCCGGACGCCGCGCCCGAGGTGGAGCCCGCGCTGCGGGAGGCGGGATTCACCGTGGAGGCGGTGCACGCGTATCTGGTGTGCACCCCGGACAGGCTCACCCTTCCTCAGGACACGGAGGCCGGCCCGGCCGAGGTCCCGCCGGCGGGCCCGGTAACCGTCCCGTCCACGGACGAGGACTACCGGGCGATCGACGCCGCGCTGTCCGAGGCGTTCGCCGGTGAGTTCGCCTCCTCCCTGGAGGGGGCGGCCCGGCTGCGCCGCATCCAGGAGGACGGGGGAGCGGTCCGGTTCGTCCGGGCACCCGACGGGGGCTGCGCCGGCGGGGCCACCTGCTCGGCGCCCGCCGTGGGCACCGCGGAACTGGCGGGCGTGGGCACCCGGCCCGCCTTCCGCGGCCAGGGCATCGCCGCCGCGGTCACCGCCGCGCTGACCGAGACGATGTTCGCCCGAGGAGCCCAGTCGGTATGGCTGGAGTACTCGGGTGAGGGCTCCCGCCGCGTCTACGAACGCGTCGGCTACCAGCCACGGGGCACCCGGCTGTACATGAGTCTCGAGCACTGAGAGAAGGGGCCTGCTCTACGAGTCTCGAGCACTGAGAGAAGGGGCCTGCTCTACGGCCTGCGCTACGGCCGCGACCGTAGCGCAGGCCCCCTCTGCCGCCCGCCGGACAGGGTTCAGCGCGGGGCCGCCGCCTCCAGCTCGTCCACGCTTCCGGACATGATCGTGCGGATATGGGCGGTGAGGTGCTCGATCGGCCAGTCCCACCAGGCCAGGGCCAGCAGCCGGGCGATGTCCGCGTCGTCGTAGCGGCGGCGGATGAGCCCCGCCGGGTTGCCGCCGACGATGCCGTAGTCGGGGACGTCGTCCACCACCACGGAACCGGAGGCGATGACCGCACCGTGGCCGATGCGGACCCCGGGCATCACCATCGTCCGGTATCCGAACCAGACGTCATGGCCCACCACGGTGTCGCCCCGGCCCGGCAGGCCGGTGATCAGGTCGAAGTGGTCGGCCCACGAGCCGCCCATGATGGGGAAGGGGAAGGTGGAGGGGCCGTCCATGCGGTGGTTGGCGCCGTTCATGATGAACCGCACCCCTTCGCCCAGCGCGCAGAACTTCCCGATGACCAGCCGCTCGGGCCCGTAGTGGTACAGCACATTGCGGGACTCGAACGCGGTGGGGTCATCCGGGTCGTCGTAGTACGAGAACTCCCCGACCTCGATCAGCGGCGAGGTGATCAGCGGCTTCAGCAGCACCACCCGCGGCTGCTCGGGCATCGGGTGCAGCACGGTCGGGTCGGCGGGTATGGCCGGCATCGGGCATCGCCCTTCCTCGTCCGGAGAGGTTTTCTCGCCATGATCGCAACCTCGGTGCCCGGTGTCGCGTGCATTCCGCGGAGGCGTCGGCGGGGACGGCCGTGAGGCAACCCGATCGTGCTTCCTGGAGTCCTTGAGCGGTGAAGCCTTCGTTCGCATCCGCGTTCGTGTCCGTAGCTGTGTCCGTAGCCGTGCCCGTTGTCCGTGCCCCTTGTCCCGGACCGCCGTCCGTTCGTCCCCGACCCTTGTCCGTGACCGCTCGATCCGCCTCGCGAGGTGCCAGCGTGCGTTCGTCCGTTCCCGTCGCCGCCGTGACCGTGTCCGTGCTGCTGCTCGCCGGGTGCAGCGAGGGCCGCCACGGGGGCCCGAAGCCGATCGAGGGGGCCACGAAGGGGACGGCCGGTGCCTCGCTCGGGGACTTCAACGGCGACGGTTACGACGACTTCGCCACCGCCATCCGCCCCACCAGCGCCTCCCGGGGGCCGCTGCCCGCCCGGCTGGCGGTGGTCTACGGCTCGGCGCACGGCCTCGACCCGCGGCACCGCCTCGTCGTCGACGGCGCCGAGGACGACTACGTCGGGCCCCTGCTGCGCACCGATCTCGACGGCGACGGCTTCACCGACCTGGTGACGGCGCGCTTCCGGCACGCGAGTTCGCCGCGGGGCGAGCGGACGGGGGAGACGGTGATGATGCGCGGCGGCCCCCGCGGGCTGGCCGCGCCGCGCCCGCTCCGGGGTGGTGCGGCCGGATTTCTGGCGCTGGCCGTGGGGGACTTCGACGGGGACGGCGCGGCCGACCTGCTGGCCTCGGCGGCCGACGGCCGGGGTGCGGTCCGGGTGTTGTACGGGCCGTTCGGCACCAAGGCGGGCCCCGCCCGTACCACCCCACTCCCCACCGGCCGGGCCCGCCGCGCGGCGCCCGCCACGGCGCCTGCCACCGCCACCGCCGGGGACTTCGACGGCGACCGTCGCACCGATGTGGTGCTGACCTACCGCTACGACCTCGCGCAGCCGGAACGGTCCGACCAGCCCGACCAGCCGGAACCCGACGACACCGCCCCCCTCGACACCCCCGTCGCCCACTACCGCGGCGGCCCCAACGGCCTGGTGCGGGACAAGCGGCCCGAGGCGCGCCTGGCCCACGCCCTGGGCACGGAGGACGGCCCGCGCGAGCCCGCGGCCGGGGACGCCGACCACGACGGGATCGACGATCTGCTCGCGCCCGGCCAGGGGACCCTCGGCCCCGGGCGGCACTCCGGCGCCGGGCGGCTGACCGTCGTCCACGGCGCCAGGTCCGGCCTGGGCCGGGGGCGTTCGGATCTCACGGTCGATCCGTCGGGGCCGGGTCTGCCCGGCGACGCACGGCGCGGCGATGGCTTCGGCGGCTCCCCGTCCGTCGGCGACATCACCGGCGACGGCCGCCCCGACCTGGTGGTGGCCACCCCGGAGAAGAACTACGGCAACGGCCGGCTCACCCTGCTGCCCGGGGCACGGCGCGGGCACGGCGGCGAGTACGACCCGGCCGCGAGCGCGCACGAGGGGAACGGCGGAGAGCAGACCCTGGACCTGGACACCCCGGGGGTGCCCGGCCGGCACACTCCCTACGGCTTCGACGCCTTCGCCCCCCAGCCCCCGCTGCTCGACGTCGACGGGGACGGACACGCCGAGGTGATCGCCGCCGCGCCCGGCTACGGCCACGGCAGGACGGGTGGCTTCTGGGTCTTCCGCGGGACCGACCGCGGGCTGTCCCCCAGGGACGTAGGCCGTTTCACCCCCGCCGACCTGGGCATACGCTTCCGGACGGCCTGACCCGTCGAGCAGCGGTAAGGGCGCCACGGCCCCGGAATAACCGCGGGCGGTGGCGGGGTTACCGTGCATGTGGCATCTGCCGATGTACGGAAGCGGGTAACGCAGGCATGAGCACTAGCACCGTCGAGCTCACCAAGGACAACTTCGACGAGATCGTGTCCGGTAGCGAATTCGTCCTGATCGATTTCTGGGCCTCCTGGTGCGGGCCGTGCCGGATGTTCGCGCCCATCTACGAGAAGGCCGCCGAGCGCCATCAGGATCTGCTGTTCGCCAAGGTCGACACCGAGGCGCAGCCCGAACTGGCCGCCGCCTTCGACATCCAGTCCATCCCCACGCTGATGATCGTGCGGGAGAACATCGCGGTCTTCGCCCAGCCCGGCGCCCTCCCCGAGCCGGCCCTGGAGGACGTCATCGGCCAGGCCCGCGACCTCGACATGGACAGCGTGCGGGCGTCCATCGCCGCCGCGTCGAACGAGAAGCGGGCCATCGACGAGGAGAAGGAGCAGGCCGCCGCCGGCGACGAGAAGGCATCCGGCAACCGTGGCTGAGTTGGTGCTGATCCGGCACGGCGAAACCGAGTGGAGCCGGTCGCGCAAGCACACCAGCTGGACCGATGTGCCCCTGACCCCGCGCGGTGAGGAGCAGGCCCGCGCCCTGCGCCCGCCGCTCGCCGCGCGGAAGATCGGGCTCACCCTGGTCAGCCCGATGGCGCGGGCCACGCGCACCGCTCGGCTCGCCGGGCTGGAAGACCTCACTGTCGAGCCCGAGCTGCACGAATGGGACTACGGCGGCTACGAGGGCATCACCACCACCGAGATCCACCGCACCCGCCCCGACTGGGACCTGTGGACCGACGGCGTCCCGCCGGGCGGTCCCGACCACCCCGGGGAGTCGCCCGAGCGGATCGGGGCCCGTGTGGACCGGGTGCTCGACCGGATCGCCGCCGAGCTGGCGGCGGAGGACGGCGCCGATGTGGTGCTGGTGGCGCACGCCCACGTACTGCGGGTGCTCACCGCCCGTCGGCTGGGCCTGCCCCCGTCCGCCGGCGCGCTCTTCCGGCTGGACACCGCGACCGTGAGTCGACTCGGAACTGAGCATGGTCGCCCGGTCGTGGTCGCCTGGAACGTAGGCTCGGAGTCGATCTCCGGGCAGGGGGCGACCGGAAGCGGTGGCACCCCCGCCGGGTGATCACCTCCGACCGTCTACGTATCCGTCTCGGTCTACCTAGACGTCTCGGTCTACGCATACGTCTCGTTCGGCGCTCCACCACCGACGGGTGGACGTCACCGACAGGAAGCAGGGAACAGCGAGCATGGCTACGACGCGTACCGCGCACACCGTCTGGCAGGGCAATCTGGCCCAGGGACAGGGGACCGTCACCTTCGACTCCTCCGGCATCGGCGAGCAGCAGGTCTCCTGGCCGTCCCGCGCCGAGCAGGCCAACGGCAAGACCAGCCCCGAGGAGCTGATCGCGGCGGCCCACTCCAGCTGCTTCTCGATGGCGCTCTCGCACGGCCTCACCCAGGCGGGCAACCCGCCCACCCAGCTGACCACCCAGGCCGACGTCACCTTCCAGCCCGGCACCGGGATCACCGGCATCCACCTCACCGTCGAGGGCACGGTGGAGGGCCTGGACGAGGCCGCGTTCACCGCGGCGGCCGAGGACGCCAAGAAGAACTGCCCGGTGAGCCAGGCGCTCGCCGGTACGGAGATCACGCTGTCGGCGAAGCTGGCCTGACGTTCTCCACGCGCTGCAGCAGTCCCCAGGTGAACTCCGCCACATAGTGGCGGAGTTCACCGTTCTCCGCCTCCGGCGCGTCGAAGGCCAGCCGCCAGCGGGTGGGCGCCGAGCCCTCCATGGGCCGCGCGGGTGCGAAGGCGCGCGCCACCTCGTCCACCGTGCAGGACCAGGGCACGAGGTCGGCGGCCGTCCGCAGGCGCGGCCCGGGCGCGCCCGGAGCGCGCACCAGCCACTCGTTCCACACCGCCCCGTTCGGCGCGGTGAGCACCTCGAACCGCAGATCCGGCCACAGCGGCAGGGACCAGCTCAGCGCCTCGCTCGTCAGATCGCCGATCCGGCGGGCGGAGGTGGACTCGGGCGGGCCCAGCACGGAGCGGTAGCGGGCGACCGCCGAGCGCCGCCGTGGCGAGCGCTGCATGGCCTGCCAGCGACGGTTGGCCTCGCGCATCACCGCACGCCCGAAGCCCAGCTCGCGCAGTGCGTCCTCGACCAGCCCCGGCTGATGGTCGGCCATCCGCCGCAGCAGTACGAGGACGAAGGGGAAGGGGGTGGGAAATGAGTCGGGCTGGAGGAACGAGCCGGGCGCGGAATCCATGGCTCCTACTTTGCCGGACCATTGCCGGGGGAAGTCCGCTCCGCATAACCTGTGTTCGCGATACCGGCCACCGGCCGGAATCTCGAACGCTTGCCATCTGACCAGAAGGGAGGGCGGCACTATGGGACGCCTGGTACCCGCGGTGACACGGGCTCTGGACATACTCGAGCTCTTCCTGGACGGAGACGGCACTCTCTCCGCACCCGAGATCACCCGCCGGCTCGGCCTGCCCCGTACGACCGTCCATGAGCTGGTGACCACTCTGGCCGCCCGTTCCTATCTGGTCCAGGTACCCGACCAGCCCGGCCGCTATCGGCTCGGGGTACGGCCGTATCAGCTCGGCAGTCGCTATGCCGAGCAGCTCGACCTGGCCGCCGAGGGCCGGCAGGTGGCCCGGAGCGTCGCGGAGACCTGCGACGAGACCGTGCATGTCGCGATTCTCGAGGGCATGGACGTCATCTATATCGCCAAGGTCGACTCCACCCACGCCGTCCGCATGGTCTCCGCCGCCGGCCGCCGGTTGCCTGCCCACTGCACCTCGGTCGGCAAGATGCTGCTCGCCTCCCTGCCGGACGACGCCCTGGACGCGCGGCTGTCCAACGAGCAGCCGCTGCCCGCGATGACGGACAACAGCATCACCTCCCCCGTCGAACTGCGCCGCCATCTCCTCACCGTGCGCGAACGCGGCATCGCGGTCGAGCAGCGGGAGTCCAACCCGGATGTGAGCTGCGTGGCGGCGCCCGTGCGGGACTCCACGGGCAAGGTGGTCGCGGCGCTGTCGATCTCGGTGCCGACGATCCGCTGGAGCGAGGAGCGCCAGGCCGAGCTGGAGGAGCTGGCGGCCAAGGGCGCGGGAGAGCTGTCGGCGCGGCTGGGACATCGGAGGCGGGACATATGAGCACACGGCCATCGCTCGAGATCGCGGTGCGCGCGAGCGCCGTGCTCGGTGAGGGACCCACCTGGGACGCCGCCGCCCGGCGGCTGATCTGGGTGGACATCCTCTCCTCCCGCGTCCACACCTACGACCCCGCCACCGGCCGCCGCACCACCCTGGCCACCGAGCAGCATGTCGGCGCGGCCAAGCCCCGCGCGGGCGGCGGTCTGGTGGTCAACCTCCGCGACGGCATCGGGATGTACGGCGCCGACGGCGGCTTCGACTGGCTGGTGCGCGAGGCGGTCCCCGGCCGCCGTGGCAACGACGCCGCGGTGGCGCCGGACGGCGCGCTGTGGGCGGGCACCATGCGCTACGACGAGACGGCCGGTGGCGGCACGCTCTCCCGGATCGGGGCCGACGGCTCCCCTGCGGAGTTCCTGCCGGAGGTGACGGTCAGCAACGGCATCGGCTGGAGCCCCGACGGCCGCCTCATGTACTACATCGACACCCCCACCCGCCGTATCGACGTCTTCGACGTGGACGACGCCGATGGCCCGGTGGTCGCCAGCCGGAGGCCGTTCGCCGAGGTCGAGAAGGGCGCGGGCTTCCCGGACGGGCTGTGCGTGGACGCCGACGGCGCGGTGTGGGTCGCGCTGTGGGACGGCGCCGCGATCCGTCGCTACGCCCCCGACGGGACACTCGATCGGGTGGTGGAGCTTCCCTTCCCGCGCCCCACCGCGTGTGCCTTCGGCGGTGCGGACCTCACCGATCTGTATCTGACCTCGGCACGGGCCGGACTCGGCGCCTCCGCGCCGCCGCTCGCCGGGTCGCTGCTGGTCATCGAGGGTGCGGGGCAGGGTCTGGCGCAGCCCGCCTTCGCCGGCTGAGCGGGGCCGGGCGGGCACCGGACACCGGCGGGACACGGCCTGACGAGGGCTTTCGTACGGTCTTTGCACAGGATCCTCACACCCCGCGTCCTGCTGACCTACCCGTTGGTCACATAACCTGCCCGGCGAAATGGATTACTGCTCTCCCTGCCGCCGCCATCTCAACGGTGCCGTCTCCTGCCCCGGTTGCGGGACGCCCGCTGAGGATCTCGGCCTGCCCTCCGCCACATCGGACACGGCACACGAGGGCGGGGCCGACACGCCCGCGCCCCGCGCGGAGCGGAGAGCCGACCGGCGCGCGGCGCAGACGTCCCCCGCCTCCGGTGCCACCCGCGCCTCGCGCCGCAAGCCCAAGCCCCGCCTCATCGGCAGCCGCGCCCGTCGGGCCCGCCGGGGGCGTGGCCGCCGGGTGACGATCATGGCGGCGGTGCTCGGCCCGGTGCTGGCCGCGGTGTTCGTGGCCGAGCTGGCCACCGAGGGGCACTGGCGGGAGTCCTCCCCGTCGCCCAGTCGGCAGGAGCCGGTGGCCGACCGCAGCGGCGGGGTGTCGGATTCCGACGACCCGGCCACCCATGACAGGTCCGGCCCGAGCGAGCTCCCTTCGGCATCGGACAGCGGCCAGGGCGAGCACAAGGACGCGTCCGAGGACAAGGGCAAGGGCAAGGGCGACGGCAAGTCCAAGGACGACAAGGGCGACACCTCGTCCGATCCGGACGGGGACTCGTCCTCGGATCCGTCGGACGCCACCTCCTCGGCCCCGGGCGGCCCCGGTACGACCCAGGGGCCCACCACGCCGTCGCATCCGGGGCCCACCGCCCCGGCGACCGTCGCACCGACGCCGACCCCGTCGCCCTCGGAGACCTGCGATCGCTTCCTGTGGTGGTGCACCTAGCCGGGCATCCCGGCGCGCTACGGCTCTGCCTTCCCTACGGCTCCGCCTTCGCAACGGCTCCGCTTTTCGCTACGGCGCGACGCCCAGCATCCGCTTGAGCAGATCGCGCAGCACCGTACGCTCCTCGTCCGAGAGCTCCGCCAGCGGTTCGCGCGCGAAGTCGAGCGAGCCGCGGAGCCGTTCGGCGGTCTCCCGGCCCGCCTCGGTGGCGGCGGCCAGCTTGACCCGCCGGTCGGCCGGGTCGAGGCGGCGCTCGGCGAAGCCGCGCGACTCCAAGCGGTCCACGATCCCGGTGACGTTCGACGGCTCGCACTTCAGCTGCTGGGCGAGCCGGCGCATCGGCGTCGGGCCGCCGGACAGCAGGCCCAGCACCCGGGCCTGTGCCCCGGTCAGGGAGTGCTTGGCCGCGGCCTCCTCGTATTCCTCGTGATAACGGGCCACGATGGTGCCGATGAGCTCGACGACCTCGAGGGTCAGCGGGTCGATGCGGGACGTCATGCCAACCAGAGTACCCATTTACTTGACAGCATGAAATATCCAGCAGCATGATTGTTTCATCTGCTGAAACGTATGAGAGGCACCTTCCATGTCCGTCATCCCCACCACCGGCCGTGAATGGCACCTGGTCGCCCGCCCCCAGGGGTGGCCGAAGCCGGAGGACTTCGCGCTGCGCGAGGCCCCGATCTCCGAGCCGGGCCCCGGGCAGGCGCTGGTCCGCAATCTCTACATGTCGGTGGACCCGTATATGCGCGGGCGCATGAACGACGTGAAGTCGTACACGCCGCCGTTCCAGCTCGACCAGCCGATGGAAGGCGGCGCGGTCGGCAAGGTCATCGCCTCCAACGCGGAGGGGCTCTCCGTCGGCGACCACGTGCTGCACTTCGGCGGCTGGCGCGAGTACGCGACGGTGAGCGCCAAGAGCGCCGTCAAGGTCGACCCCGAGGTCGCCCCCCTCCCCGCCTACCTCGGCGTGCTCGGCATGCCCGGCCTCACCGCGTACGCGGGGCTGCTGGAGGTCGCGTCCTTCAAGGAGGGCGACGCGGTCTTCGTCTCGGGTGCGGCGGGCGCGGTCGGCAGCGAGGTCGGCCAGATCGCCAAGCTCAAGGGCGCCTCCCGGGTGATCGGCAGCGCCGGTTCGGACGAGAAGGTCCGGGTGCTGCTCGACGAGTACGGCTTCGACGCGGCCTTCAACTACAAGAAGGGCCCGGTCGCCGAGCAGCTCAAGGAGGCCGCGCCCGACGGGATCGACGTCTACTTCGACAACGTCGGCGGCGAGCACCTCGAAGCCGCCATCGGCCGCCTCAAGGTGCACGGCCGGATCACCGTCTGCGGCATGATCTCGCAGTACAACGTCACCGAGCCGCCCGCCGCCCCGCGCAACCTCGCCATGGTCATCGGTAAGCGGCTGCGGATGCAGGGCATGCTGGTCGGGGACCATCAGGCTCTGCAGGGGCAGTTCTTCGAGGAGGTCGGCGGCTGGATCCGCGAGGGCAAGCTGCACTACCGCGAGACCGTCATCAAGGGTGTGGAGAACGCGGTCGACGCCTTCCTCGGCATGCTCCGTGGGGAGAACACCGGCAAGATGATCGTCGCCTTCGAGGACTGACGAACCGAGGACCCGGCGAGGACCCGGGCCACGGATCCGACGCCCCCTGCCACCCGTTGGCAGGGGGCGTCGGCGGGTCGGCTACCGCAACACCACCGTCGTCAGCGAACGCCCCGGCAGCTCGACCGCCAGCCGTCCGTCGCGCACCCGCGCGGCCCCGACCCGGCTGAACGCATGGGTGTCATCCGTCCGGTAGACCGCGCCCCGCGCCTCCCCGCCGCCGGCGCTGGTACCGGCGCCGCGCAGCGCGTAATCCGCCCGCACCGTGTCCTCACCGGTGTTGAGGATCTCCAGGACCCGCTGCCCGTTCCGGTTCCGGAAGGCCGTCGTCTTCACCCCGTCCGCCCCGGAGTCCGCCGCCACCCGTATCGCCGCGAGACCGTCGTATCCTCCCGCCCGTCGCCCACCACCACCCTCAACCGAAGCGCTTCGCGCTGCTGCCTTGTTTTGGCCGTCCCACGCCTCGTTCCACGTCGTCCCGTTGGGGTTCCACTCCGACATCCAGGTGCGGCGGCTCGTCGGCAACGGCTGGTCGGAGGGGTGACATACGGATGGCCCGTGTGCACCGCCACCTGGTCCGCCGCCTCCTTGTCGGCCTCGATCGCGGCGGAGTACGACGCCTGCTCGTCCCATTCCGCCGCATCGCAGCACACCAGATTGATCCCGGCCCGCCGCACCGTTGGGCCGATCGACTTGACCGCCTCGACCGCCTGGCGCGGGGTGAACTGCATCGAGGCGTAGGACGTGGCGAGATCCGGCTCATTGGTGAAGCCGAGGTCGGTGATCCGCACGCCCTCCTGGCGGTAGAACGTGGCGTATGGGACCAGGTAGTTGGCGTACGTCCGCCGCCACTCCTCCTTCAGCGTCCCGCCGTTCGCGTCCGTCCCGTTCGTCTTCATATAGCCCGGCGCGCTCCAGGCGTCGGCGTAGAAGCGCGTGACGCCGTACCGCTTCGCCTCCTTGGCCAGCCACACCTGACCCCCGTCGTCGACGTCCCACACATAGCGCGGAGGCGCGTCCGGGCCGCCCGGGTCGGTGGGCTGGATGGACTTCATATGGTCGTAGACCTCGTCGGGAGGACGAGCCGATGCCGAGCCGCAGAATGCTCAACCCGGCGCCGGTGGCGCGGTTCAGCAGCAGATCCAGTACCTCCCGCTGATGCCGCGGCGTCAGGCCCTGTGCGCCGTGCATCACATCGGCGCGCTGGAACGCCTGGGAGAAGCCGAATCCGTCGATGGGCTGGAGGTGCTGTCCGAAATCCACGGTGCCGTCGCCGCCGGGTTGTTCCGCGGTGGCGGGCGACGTGGTCAGCGGGATCAGTGCGGCGGCGAGTGCGCCGACGAGGGCGGTGCGGACCGATGTGATCACGAAAACTTCCCTTCCCGGCTCCGAAAAGTTCCGGAACGTTTCCGTAACGTCGGCCGCGCGCTAGAGGCGGCGGTCGGGTGGGTCAAGGGACCGGGGAGCGCTCATGAGGTGATGTGCCCGGGGGTGGTGGGTACCCGAGGAGATCCGGCGTTCGCCGGAACCGTAAGAGCCGTAAGAGCCGGAACAGCCGGGAACAGCCGGGAACAGCCGGAACAGCCGGAAGAGACCGAACGGAAAGGTGGCCCCCATGTCCACGATGGCCGGTCCGGAACAGCCTCGGTCCGCCTCGCAGGTGCTGGTGGCGGTGAGCGGAATCTCGCGCTACGACGCCGAGGCCGTGTTCGGTGTGCTGCGCACGTGCTACGAGTCCGACGAGGCGACCACGAACCTTCCGCAGGACGCGGGGGAGGGGCGGCCCACGGTGTGGACCTCCGTCTTCGAGGTGGCCGACCCCCGCGAAGAGCCCCGCCCCGCCTCCCTGACGGCCACCGTCACCGCCGACCTCCAGGGCGGCCCCCGTCAGGTGCGACAGGTGGCGGACGTCCTCGCCCGCGCCTTCGAGGTCCGCGAGCAGGGTGCGGTGGCGGGCGACCAGGAGCGGGAGCTTCGGCTGAGGCTGTCCAGCACGGGGATGCGCGCGGAGTAGGGAGCGGAGCGGATGGCGCGGCTGGGCGGCGCGGTTGGGCGGTGTGGCTGAGCGGTGTGGTTGTGTGCGGCGCCGTCTCGCGCCTTCGGCGCAATGGAGCAGCGGGGCAGGGGGTGCCAGGCCGGGCCCTCGCCGCCGGCCGCCGGGCCGGTGGGGCCGGGGGCCGGTGGCGGCTTCCCCGGCCGGGGGCCGAGGCCGATGCCGGAGAGCAGGGGGGTGGGGGTACCCCTGAAAAAGCGCTTGATGAATTAGTTGCGCTGTATCAAGTGTTTTTTCAAGGGGTACCCGGACCCCCACCGGCCTGAGGGTTCGCGATGTGCCCGAACAGCCCCGCCTCCGGTAGTCCGGCCCCGGCCCCGGCCCCGGCCCCGGCCCCGGACATGGGCAGCCGTCACCGGGCGCCGCGCCCACCGGCCCGTCAGCCGGCGACGTGTCCCGCACCCCGGCACCCCCGCCGCCGCTGCTCCATTGCGCCGAAGGCGCGAGACGAAACCCGCGCCCGACCAAGCCGCCCACCCCAAACAACGCACTCCGGCCCCGCCATTGACGCATGTGGCGGCGAGATCTTACGGTCGCGTTCGAAGAAACGAGCGCTGGTCGATATGCCGAATAGCCGCGAAACCGCGACGTCGCGTAGTCGCGGCACCCGAAGAGATGGGCCGCCATGCCGCAGATCCCTTCCCCTTCCGCCGCCGCCTCCGCCTCCGCCCGGTTCACCCTCGACCCCGCCTTCGCCGTCGGCGAGGTCAACCCCCGCCTCTTCGGCTCGTTCGTCGAGCACCTCGGCCGTTGCGTCTACACCGGCATCCATGAGCCCGGCCACCCGGCCGCCGATGAGGCCGGGCTGCGGACCGACGTCCTCGCGCTGATCCGCGAGCTGGGCGTCAGCGTCATCCGGTATCCCGGTGGCAACTTCGTCTCCGGCTACAAGTGGGAGGACGGCGTCGGGCCGGTCGAGGAGCGGCCGCGCCGGCTCGATCTCGCGTGGCGTTCCACCGAGACCAATCGGTTCGGTCTCTCCGAGTACATCGACTTCGTCCGCAAGGTCGACGGCGAGCCCATGATGGCGCTCAACCTCGGCACACGCGGTGTCGCGGACGCCCTTGAGCTGCAGGAGTACGCGAACCACCCGTCCGGCACCGCCCTCGCCGACCTCCGGATCGGCCACGGCGACAAGGATCCGTACGGCATCGGGCTCTGGTGTCTGGGCAATGAGATGGACGGCCCCTGGCAGACCGGGCACAAGACCGCCGAGGAGTACGGACGGCTCGCCGCCGAGACCGCCCGCGCGATGCGGCAGATCGACCCGGACGTGGAGCTGGTGGCCTGCGGCAGTTCCAACCAGTCGATGCCGACGTTCGCCACGTGGGAGGCGGCGGTCCTGCAGGAGACGTACGACCTGGTCGACCACATCTCCCTGCACGCCTACTACGAGGAGCGCGACGGCGACCGCGACTCCTTCCTCGCCTCGGCCGTGGACATGGAGTCCTTCATCGAGAACGTCGTCGCCACCTGCGATCACATCGGCGCGCGGCTGAAGTCGAAGAAGAAGATCAACCTGTCCTTCGACGAGTGGAACGTCTGGTACCAGACCCGCTACCACCACGCCGAGCCGCTCAACTGGGAGGAGGCCCCGCGCCTCCTGGAGGACAACTACTCCGTCACCGACGCCGTCGTGGTCGGCTCGCTGCTGATCGCCCTGCTCCGCCACGCCGACCGCGTCACCGTCGCCTGCCTCGCCCAACTGGTCAACGTCATTGCCCCGATCATGACCGAACCGGGCGGCCCGGCCTGGCGGCAGACCACCTTCTACCCCTTCGCGCAGGCGTCGGCCCACGGGCGCGGGAGGGTGCTGCAGGTCAACGTCGACAGCCCGGCGTACGAGACGGCCGTCTACGGCGAGGTCCCGCTGCTGCACGCCACCGCCGTCCTCGACGAGTCCACCGGCGCGGTGACGGTCTTCGCGGTCAACCGCGACCAGCACCGTCCCCTCCCGCTGGAGATCGCCCTGCACGCCCTGCCGGTGACCCGGGTGGTCGAGCACACCGTCCTCGCCGACGCCGACCCCGAGGCCCGTAACACCCTCACGGACCCCGAGCGCGTCACCCCGCACCCCGGCGAGGGCACGGCGCTCGCGGACGGCGCCCTGCGCGCCACGCTCGAGCCGATGTCGTGGAACGTCATCCGCCTGGCCTGAGCGCCTTGCCCTGAGCGCCTTGCCCTGAGCGCCTTGCCCTGAGCGCCTTGTCACGGACGACGTGGGTGACTTTTGGTTTGTCCGGCAGCCGCGTCCTCGGGTTACGCCTCGCGGTGGGGATCGTAGATGTATGGAGTCGTGGTGCTCAGCACGGTGAACCCGAGTCGTTGCAGGATGGGGCGGCTCTGGTCGGTGGCGTCGACTTGAAGGTAGCGGTAGCCGAGGTCGGCGGCGGTCCGGGCGCGGTGGGCGACCAGAGCCCGGTAGATGCCCCGGCCTCGCCAGGCAGCCACGGTGCCGCCGCCCCAAAGGCCGGCGAAGTCAGTGCCTGGGTTCAGTTCCATCCGCGCCGCGCACACGGGCAGGTCGCCGGCCATAGCGACGACCATGCTGATGGTTTCGGAGTTCTGGGCGAGCTGGGCGAGCAGCCGCTTCCGCAGGTGAGCGCTGCTGGTGCCGAAGGCCTGCTCGTGGACGTCCGCCATCAGGTCCACCCCGGCGGGGTCGGTCACCGGACGCAGGTGGACGCCTTCGGGCAGCGCGGCGTCTGTGGGCAGGTCCCGGACCGGCGCGACCATCACTGCCTCCTGCGGCTCGGGCGTGAACCCGGCCGACTTCAGCCGCCTCCCGAGGTCACCGGGTCGGTCGTGGGCGTATGCCTTCCATTCGAACTCGCGCCCAAGCGTGGCGAAGTACCGCGTCTGGGCTCTGATCGCCGCATCCGCCGTGCTCTGATCGAGGTCCGACCAGAGGATGCCGTTCCAGTCGTGATCCGCGCCGACCTGCCGCACGACGTTGCCGTCACGCTCGACACGGGTTCCTTGGCCGTCGGCCCGCGCGTCGCGCCTCAGCTGGCGGTCGAACAAGGCACGTACTTCTTCATGGTCCATCCGGCTTACTTCAGCATGGGGAGGGCAACCGCACCACTGAGTTTCTCCCGTTCCCCGCCGTCGTGAGTGATCATGTGAAACGTGAGAGGCGCTCGGCCGGGCTTGCCCAGTCGAGCGCCTCTCCGGGCCTGGAATTCAGCTCGGTAGCTCCTGCGTGCAGGTCAGGCGTCCGGGTCGACGCCGACCGTGAGCGTGCCGCGGTAACCGGCGGACGGGGTGCTGCCCAGCGCCGTCACGGCGAGCAGCCCGGCGGCGGTGCCGCCGTTGCCGTAGATGCCGTCGGCGGACAGGGGAGTGCGGGGGACGCTTATGACCAACTCCCGTGCCGCGAAGGGGTGTTGACAGTGCCACAAGCGCTTACTAGCTTCTTCCGGGATGGCTGCTGTCCGCCGGGGCGGTCCTGACCGCACCGCCCGGCGTCAGGGCCCCGCACCCGTCAGAGCCGCACTTTTGGCGATCTCCACCGGCCTTTGTGATCAGCGTGCTTGCCCGTTCAGTCGCGCTTATTCCGCAAGCGATTACCCCTCCCGTGTGGAGATCCTCCGAATGAGAGGACTCCCCCTATGCGCTCGACGCACGACCACGGCACCACGGACGACATCGGTGAAGTCACCGGCGCCACCGGTGTCACCAGCGCCTTGGGCACTCCCGTCACCGCCCGCGACCGACGTCGGCTGACGGCGGTCGCCGCGGGTGTCGCCGCGGCGCTCGCCCTCGGTGGCCTCTCCACGGTCTCCGCCCATGACGCGGACTCGGCCGACTCCGCACGCTCCGAGCGCCCACACACCACTGCCGCCGCAGGCTCCGCCACCGCTGCCCACCCCACTGCCGAGACCACCCCCATCGGCTTCGGCGCCGGCACCACGGGCGGGGGAAACGCCACCGCCACCACCGTGACCTCCCTGGACGCCTTCAAGGCCGCCGTCACCGGCGACAAGGCCAAGGTGGTCAAGGTCTCCGGGCTGTTCTCCCTCACCGGCCAGGTGGACATCGGCTCCAACACCACCGTGCTGGGCGTGGGTTCGGGCTCCGGCTTCACCGGCGGTGGACTGCGGCTGAAGGAGGCGACCAACGTCATCGTCCGCAACCTCAACCTCAGCAAGCCCCGGAAGCCGTCCGACGCCATCACCGTGCAGAAGTCCACGAAGGTGTGGATCGACCACAACACCCTCTCGGCCGACCGCGACCACGACAAGGACTACTACGACGGTCTGCTGGACATCAGCCACGGCTCCGACAACATCACCGTCTCCTGGAACAGATTCGCCGACCACTTCAAGGGCAGCCTGGTCGGCCACAGCGACAACAACGCGAGCGAGGACACCGGCCACCTCAAGGTGACGTACCACCACAACTGGTTCACGAACGTCTACTCCCGCATCCCCAGCCTGCGCTTCGGCGCCGGCCACTTCTACGACAACTACGTCCAGGGCGCGGAAACCGGTGTGCACTCCCGGATGGGCGCGCAGACGCTGGTGGAGAACAACGTCTTCCGCGACACCGAGGTGGCCGTGACCACCAGCCGGGACAGCGACATCGACGGCTATGCGGTGCTGCGCGGCAACGACCTGGGCGGGGCGGCCACGGAGGTGTCCCAGACCGGCGGCTTCACCACCCCGCCGTACGCGTACACCGCGGAACCGGCGTCCTCCGTCGTGGCGAGCGTCACCGCCCAGGCGGGCGCGGGCAAGCTCTGAGACACGGATGCAGCCGACCCCTCGTCAGGACGGACGCACCCGGCCCGGTCGTCAGGAGGGCAGCACCCACATCGGGTTGGCGTAGAACCACAGCGCGGTTGATCACCAGCCGAACACCGCACGCCCAACAGCCCCTCATCACCGGTCATCAGCCGAGAGGATGCCTCCTTGAGACTCATCGGACGCTCAGCCGTCGCGGCCGCGGCGGCGCTCACGCTCTGTGCGACCACATCCGGCGCCACGCCCGCGGCAGCGAACACCAAGGCCCCCCGCGCCGCCTCCGGCACGTTCAATGTGCTCACCTACAACGTGGCCGGGCTCCCCGAGGGCCTGTCCTCCGGCCACCCCGCCAAGAACACCCCGCTGATATCGCCCCGGCTCGGCGCGTACGACATCGTGGGCGTCCAGGAGGACTTCAACTACCACGCCGCGCTCTACGCCGGTGACGACCATCCGTACCGCACCCCCACCAGCGGCGGCGCCGGTTTCGGCGACGGCCTCAACACCCTCTCCGACCTGCCGTACGACGACTTCGAGCGGGTGAAGTGGAATCGATGCAACGGCACCGACTGCCTCACCCCGAAGGGCTTCACCCTCGCCCGGGTGCGGCTGGCCGAAGGCGCGTATCTCGACCTGTACAACGTGCACACCAACGCGGGGACGACGGACGCCGACCTCGCCGCGCGCCGCGCCAACATCACCCAGCTCTCCGACTACATCACCGCCAACTCCGCCGGCAACGCGGTGCTCGTGATGGGCGACACCAACACCCGCTACACCCGCGCCGCCGACAACATCCGCGATCTGGCCACCCGCAACGGCCTCACCGACGCCTGGGTGAACCTCGTCCGTGGCGGTTCGGCGCCGCCCGCCGGTTCCGACGCGCTCGTCTGCGACCCCGAGAACGTGACCGACACCTGCGAGGTCGTGGACAAGGTCCTCTACCGCTCCGGCCCGCTGCTCTCGCTCACCGCCACCCGGTATCACAACGAGCACACGTCGTTCCTCGACGCCGACGGCAAGCCGCTGTCCGACCACTATCCGCATACCGTGGACCTCTCCTGGCGCACCTCCGGCGCCCTGCGCGCCGGCGACCAGTTCGGCGGCCCGCACGGCACGGCCTTCAACGACGCCGACGACCTGTCCGCCGCGCCGCCCGCGCCCCGCACCCTCACCCTGCGCGGCGGCTCCCGGCTGGACGCGGTCTCCCTGGCCATGGACGGCGGGGCGACCCTCGCCCACGGCGGCACGGGCGGCACCCCGGCCTCCCTCACCCTCGGCCCCGCCGAACACCTCACCTCCGTGACCCTCACCCGGGGCCAGAAGGACGGCCGCACCCGCGTCTTCTCGGCGGCGTTCACCACCGATACGGGCCGTACGGTGACGGCCGGATCGCCCACCTCGGACGTCGCCACCTACACCGCCCCCGCGGGCTGGCGGATCGTGGGCTTCACCGGCCGCGCCGGTGACGAGATCGATAAACTCGGCGTCCTTTTCGCGCCACGTTAGGCCAGTAGGCTTCGGCCCATGCGTGATCTTGTGAATGGCTTCGGTTATCTGATGAAGGGGCAGCGCTGGGCGGCCCGGCACGGGAGATGGTGGGGGTTCGGGATGATTCCCGCCCTGATCACTCTCGTCGGCTACGCGGCGGCCCTCGTCGCCCTCTTCTTCTGGACCGATGACGTCATCGCATGGGCCACGCCCTTCGCCGACGACTGGTCCTCACCCTGGCTCGGCATCTTCCGCGGCGCGCTCACGATCCTCTTCGCCGCCACCTGCCTCTTCCTCGCCGTCCTCACCTTCACGGCGGTCACGCTCCTGGTCGGCCAGCCCTTCTACGAGTCGCTCTCCGAGCAGGTCGACCGCTCCGAGGGCGGCGCGGTCCCCGACTCCGGCCTGTCGATCTGGGCGGAGCTGTGGATAGGGCTGCGCGAAGCCATCGCCCTGCTCATCCGCGTCACCCTCTGGAGCGTGCTCTTCTTCGCGCTCGGCTTCATCCCGGCCGTCGGCCAGACCGTGATCCCCGCGCTGGCCTTCTGCGTGACCGGCTTCTTCCTCACCGAGGAGCTGACCTCGATCGCCCTGCTGCGCCGCGGAATCCTGCTGAAGGACCGCCGCCGCATGCTGCACTCCCGCCGCCTGCTCGCCCTCGGTTTCGGCGTCCCCCTGTCCCTCCTCTTCCTCGTCCCCCTGGTCGCGGTCTTCCTGATGCCGGGCGCCGTCGCGGGCGCGACCCTGCTGGTCCGCGACCTGACGGGCGAGAACGAGGACGCGGCGCCGCAGGGCGAGACGGCGGGCCCGGCGGGCGCCTTCAACGGCGCTCCGTAACGACCGGCAGCGCAGTTGGCTACCAGGCCGTCTTGGGCGTGGGCCACCAGTCGGCCTGTTCGACCGGGGTCGCGGAGGAGCCGGTGATCCGCGGGACGACATCGGTCACCGCGGACAGTTCGCCGCTCGCGATGGCCTGGTACCACGAGATCCAGCTCTCGATCTGCACCCCGCTGACGCCCAGCCGCCACCGCCGCGCGAACGCTTCCTCCACGGTCTCGGGGACATAGCGGTAGGGCCGCCCGGTGGCCGTCGCGACCCGGGCGACCATTTCCGCGAGGGTGAGCGCCTCGGGCCCGGTGACCTCCAGGGTCGCCCGGTCGTGCTCGGAGCGGGGTCCCTCGTCGAGGGCGACGGCCGTGATCACATCGGCGATGTCGTCGTGGGTGACAAAGGCGGCTCGGCCATCTCCGCCGGGCCCGCTCACCACGAGTTCGTCGTCGGCGAGTGCGGCCGGGGTCGACGCGTAGAAGCCCGCCCTGAACACCGTGTGCCGGACCCCGGCCCCCGCCAGGAACTGCTCGGTCATCCAGTGGTCGCGCGCGTTGCGATAGGTGGCCGTGGGCGCCGCCCCGAGGAGGGACACATACAGCACCCGCTCCACCCCGACCGCCATCCCGGCCTCGACCGCGCTCGCGTGCTCCTCCAGCCGCCGCCCCCTGGGGTGCCCCGAGATCAGCACGAGCGTCGACGCCCCCGTGAGCGCGGTACGCATCGCGCCCGTGTCGGCATACTCGGCCGGACCACGCCGCTGGGCCCCCGGCAGCTCGGGGATGCGGCTGGGGTCGCGCCCCACGAGCAGTTGCGGAACGTCCGGCCTCATCCGCACCACCGACTACGGCAACCGCAAGGGCGTGACCCTCCGCCGCACCGACCTGAACACCCGCTTCCCCGGCCTCCTCGCCCTCCTGGCCTCCGAAGCGACCTCTGGGTAACGGCCTCGCGTTCAGGGCCTCACCGGGGTGTGGCCGCGACGACGGTGAGGATTGAGCGGACCTGGGCGGTGATGGCTTCGCGGTTGTGGACGAAGTCGGGGTCGGTGATCTCGCCCGTGGCGGGGTCGGTGTTGTCGGGGCCGAACTGGAGGACCGGGGTGTGGAGATGGCCGCCCGGGGCCTTCAGACCCACCGCGTCGCGCAGCAGGGTGGCGCGGTAGGCGATCTCGTTGGAGAGGTAGTCGCCGCCACCGCCCGCGCGGGCCGTCGAGCCGGGAGTCGGGCCGTTCGGCTGGACCACCGGGGTCGTGGCGCCCGCCGGGATCTCGGTGACCTCGGTGTGGTCGTAGACGGGGACCGGGCCGGTGTCCGCCGTGACGATCTTGTCGTAGGGGAGGGTGGTCGTCGTCCACTGCGGCTGGGGGTTCGGGGTCGGTACGCCGGACGGGATGGGCACGATCTCGGTCCGGGAGAGGTTGGCGTTGTCGGGGTAGCCGCCCCGCCAGGCGCCGTTGGTGCGCTCGACGTCGAAGCGGCCCACCCGGCCCTGGCTCACCGTCAGATACGCGTCCACCCGGCGCGGGCCCGACTGGAAGGCGGGCAGCAGGGTCCGCTCGACCGTGCCGTCCGCGAAGTCCGTCCAGCGGACGGGGAAGACGGCCGTCTCGACGCGGGCCGGGCCGTTGGCCGTTTGGATCGTCGTCCCGTCCAGGGCGAGCGCCGCCGCGCCCGAGGGGTTGGAGCGGCGTACGTCGTCGTCCAGCTGGAACGGGTCGAAGCCGGTGACCACGATGCGCTTGATCTGCCGACCGGCGGGGAGGTCGAGCGAGTCCTCTCCGCGTGAGGTGCGCTCCAGCGTGGTGAGAAGCGCGGCGCGGCGGGCCTCGGGGAGCGGGAAGCCCGGCTGCCACTGGCCGAGTGCGCGGGTCATGCCGAGCCGTGCCCAGTACAGCGGCCGGTCGTCGTCCCTGCTGAGGTCGCCACCCGCGGGGCCCCGGCCCTGTACCCGGTCCACCGCCCGCTGCCACAGGTGCCCGCCTTCGCGTGCGATCACCCGTTCGGCCTCGGCAGGGGACCCTACGCCCTCCAGTGCGCGGGCGAAGTCCGGCGCCGCGTCGTCGAACCCGCTGCGCCGCAGGATCTCCTGCGGCATGGCCCCGTCGAGCCGTTGCTCCTCCACGGTGGGGGTGGCGGTGGTGTCGGCTGCGGCCGTCGTCGGCGCGGCGAGGCTCAGGGGAGCGGCGGCCAGCAGGGCGGCGCCGAGCAGGGCGAGCCGGGGGCGTATCGGTCTCATGCGGGGTCCTCTCGGGTGAGGAGTGACGGATGACGGAGGCCGGAGGCCGGGGGCCGGGGGAAACGACAACCCCTCCCGTACCGTGCTCTTGAGCACGGTACGGGAGGGGAGCCGATGAGCTACAGGGCCGTGCGCGGCGGAGCCGCTCAGCGCGTCGAGAACGAGTGCACGGTCGTCGACCGGTACGTCTGCCCCGGCCGCAGCACCGTCGACGGGAACGACGGCTGGTTCGGCGAGTCCGGGAAGTGCTGGGTCTCCAGGGCGAAGGCGTCACCCTGCCGGTAGACCTTCCCCGACGTGCCCGCGAACGTGCCGGTCAGGAAGTTGCCGGTGTAGAACTGCACACCGGGCTCGGTCGTGGCGATCTTCATCACCCGGCCGGACTCCGGCTCGGTCACCGTCAGGAAGTGCTCGGGACGGCTGGTGATGCCCTTGTCCAGCACGAAGTTGTGGTCGATCCCCTGCCCGTACAGCACCTGCTGGTGCGCCTCCCGGATGTCCCGGCCGATCTCCTTGGCGCGGCGGAAGTCGAACGGGGTCCCGGCCACCCTGGCGAGTTCGCCGGTGGGGATGAGGGTCTTGTCGACCGGGGTGTAGCGGGCGGCGTCGATCTCCAGCCGGTGGTTGTAGATGGAGCCGCTGCCCTCCCCGGCCAGGTTGTAGTACGTGTGGTTGGTGAGGTTCACGACCGTGGCCTTGTCGGTCGTGGCCTCGTAGTCGATACGGAAGTCGCCCTCCGCCGTGAGCGTGTAGTCCACCCGCACGGTCAGCGTGCCGGGGTAGCCCATCTCGCCGTCGGGGCTGACCCGGCGCAGGGTGAGCCCCACGTCCGCGCCCTTGCGGAACGCCTCCACGGACCAGACGTGCTTGTCGAAGCCCTTGTCGCCGCCGTGCAGGCTGTTCGGCCCGTCGTTGATCGGGAGCTGGTACTTCTTGCCGTCCAGCGTGAAGGTGCCGCGGGCGATGCGGTTGCCGTAGCGGCCGATCAGGGCGCCGAAGTACGGGCTGTTGGCGACGTAGGAGTCCAGGTCGTCGAAGCCGAGCGACACATTGGCGCGGCGGCCGTGGCGGTCGGGGATCTCCAGGCTCTGGACGATGCCGCCGTAGCTGAGCACGCGCAGCCGGGTGCGGCCGTTCTCGATCGTCCAGCGGTCGACGTCCGTGCCGTCCGCGAGCGTGCCGAAGTGTTCCTTCACCGCGCCTCCCTTGCCCGCGGAGTCTCCTCCGCTGCCCGCGGAGTCTCCTCCGCTCCTCGCGTGGGCGGTGCCGGTCGTGGCGGCCGAAGCCACCAGTCCGGCCGCCGCCGCAGCCGTGATCACCGTGCGTCTGCTCGTGGTCATATGCGGCTCCATAAGGCTAGATCCATGAGGGACAGCTGATGGGTTACGACCCGACCTTGCGCTTGTTCCAGACATCGAAGCCGACCGCGGCCAGCAGCACCAGACCCTTGATCACCTGTTGGTAGTCGGTGCCGATGCCGACCAGCGACATGCCGTTGTTGAGCACGCCGAGCACCAGACCACCGATGATCGCGCCGAGCACCGTGCCCACACCGCCGCTGGCCGAGGCGCCGCCGATGAACGCGGCGGCGATGGCCTCGAGCTCGAAGTTGAGGCCCGCGCTGGGGGTGGCGGAGCCCAGCCGGGCGGCGAAGACCAGACCGGCGAGGGCGGCCAGCACACCCATGTTGACGAAGACCAGGAAGGTGACGCGCTTGTCCCGGACACCCGACAGCTTGGCCGCCGGCTGGTTGCCGCCGAGCGCGTACACATGGCGCCCGATGACGGTGTTGCGCATCACGAAGCTGAAGATCACGAAGAGACCGGCGAGGATCAGCAGCCCGTACGGCGCGCCGTGCCAGCTGGACAGCGTCATGGTGAAGGCCATCACGGCGGCGACGATCGCGGCGCACTTGACGAAGAAGAGACCCAGCGGCACCACGTCCAGCTCATAGGCGGCCCGCTGCTGCCGGGCGCGCCACTCCTGCCAGACGGCGGCGGCGCAGACGACGAGCCCGATCACCATCGTGGGGTTGTGGTACTGCGTGTACGGGCCCATCTCCGGGATGAAGCCGGTGCTCAGCTTCTCGAAGCCGTCGGGGAACGGCGACAGGGACTGGCCGTCCAGCAGGATCTGGGTGCCGCCGCGGAAGGCCAGCATTCCGGCCAGGGTGACGATGAAGGACGGAATGCCTATGTACGCGATCCAGAACCCCTGCCAGGCCCCGGCCACCGCGCCGAGCAGCAGACAGAGGACGACCGCGAGGCCCCACGGCATATCGTGTTTGATCATCATCGCGCCGGCGGCCGCGCCGACGAAGGCGACGAGCGATCCGACCGACAGGTCGATGTGCCCCGCGATGATCACGATCATCATGCCGATCGCGAGGATGAGGATGTAGCCGTTCTGCTGCACCAGGCTGGTGACGTTGCCGGGCCGCAGCAGGATGTCGTCGGACCAGATCTGGAAGATGACGATGATCAGGGCGAGCGCGACCAGCATTCCGTACTGCCGCATATTGGACCGCAGGCCCTGGAGCAGCAATGTCCCGATGCTGGGCGAGCCTTCGGCCGGCGGTGGCGCCGGGCTCTCGGTCTTCTGGGTGGCCGTGCTCATCCTTCGTCTCCTCTGTCCCTCGTCATGTGGCGCATCAGAACTTCCTGCGTCGCCTCGGCCCGGGGAACCTCCCCGGTCAGCCGCCCGGCCGCCATCGTGTAGATCCGGTCGCACATCCCCAGCAGCTCGCCCAGCTCGGAGGAGATGAAGATGACGGCCTTGCCCTGCGCCGCCAGATCGTTGATGACCGTGTAGATCTCGTACTTGGCCCCGACGTCGATGCCACGGGTCGGCTCGTCGAGGATGAGCACTTCGGGACCCGCGAAGATCCACTTGCTGAGGACGACCTTCTGCTGGTTGCCGCCGCTGAGCCGGCCGACCCGCTCGAAGACCGTGGGTGCCTTGATGTTCATCGTGTTGCGGAAGCGCTCGGCGACCCGGGACTCCTCGTGCTCGTTGACCAGACCGCGGCGCGCCACCTTGCCGAGCGAGGAGAGCGAGATGTTGCGGCTGATGGTGTCATCGAGGTTCAGCCCGTAGTGCTTGCGGTCCTCGGTGACGTACGCGATGCCGTGGTCGATGGCCTCCGGCACGGTGCGGGTGCGGACCTCCTGGCCGTCCCGGAACACCCGGCCGCCCGCGTACCGCCCGTACGCCCGCCCGAAGACGCTCATGGCGAGTTCGGTGCGGCCGGCGCCCATCAGCCCGGCGATGCCGACGATCTCCCCTCGCCGTACGTTCAGTGACACCCCGTCCACGACCTTGCGCTGCTGGTCGATGGGGTGGTGGACGGTCCAGTCCTCGACGGCCAGGGCCACCTCGGAGGCGTCCTCGCCCTCGTACGGGGTGCGGTCGGGGAAGCGGTGGTCGAGGTCGCGGCCGACCATGCCGCGGATGATGCGGTCCTCGGAGATCTCGGGGCTGGCCTCGGGGGTCTCCCGGACGGTCAGGGTTTCGATGGTCTGGCCGTCGCGCAGGATGGTGACGGAGTCGGCGACCCGGCGGATCTCATTGAGCTTATGGGAGATCAGGATGCAGGAGATGCCCTGCGCCTTGAATTCCAGCAGCAGATCGAGGAGCTTTCCGCTGTCCTCGTCGTTGAGCGCCGCGGTCGGCTCGTCCAGAATGAGCAGCTTCACCTCCTTGGAGAGCGCCTTGGCGATTTCCACCAGCTGCTGTTTGCCCACGCCGATATCGGTGACGCGGGTCTGCGGCGAATCCGTCAGACCGACCCGCTTGAGCAGTGCGGTGGCATGTCTGAGGGTTTCGTTCCAGCTGATCAGGCCGCGCCGGGAGTGTTCATTGCCGAGGAAGATGTTCTCGGCGATGGACAGATAGGGGATCAGCGCCAGTTCCTGATGGATGATGACGATGCCGTGCTGCTCGCTGGCGCGGATGTCCTTGAAGGCGCACGCCTCGCCGTCGAAGAGGATCTCGCCCTCATAGCTGCCGTGCGGATGGACCCCGCTGACCACCTTCATCAGGGTGGACTTTCCCGCGCCGTTCTCCCCGCAGAGGGCGTGGATCTCGCCCTGGCGGATCTGGAGATTGACGTCGGAGAGCGCCTTGACACCGGGGAACGTCTTGGTGATGGAACGCAATTCGAGAATGGTGCTCATGGCCCGGTACCGCCCTACTTGAGCTGCGACGCGGTGTAGTAACCCTGGTCCACCAGCACCTGGGTGTTGGATTTGTCGATGCTGACCGGATTGAGCAGATAGGTCGGCACGACCTTCTTGCCGTTGTCGTACGACTTGGTGTCGTTGATCGGGGCCTTGCCGCCGGTCAGCTCCGCCTTGGCTATCTGCACGGTCGCCTTCGCCAGCTTGCGCAGATCCTTGTAGATGGTCTGCGTCTGCTGGCCCCGGATGATGGACTTCACGGAGGCCAGCTCCGCGTCCTGGCCGGTGACCACCGGGAACGGCTTGGCCTTCGTGCCGTAGCCGGCGCTCTTGAGCGCCGAGAGGATGCCGATGGACATGCCGTCGTACGGCGAGAGGACGGCATCGACGTCCTCGGTGCTGTACGACTTGTTGAGCAGGTCCTCCATGCGGTCCTGCGCCGCGCTGCCGCTCCACTTCTCGGTGTAGAGCTGGTTGAGGCTCGTCTGCTTGGAGCGGACGATCAGCTCACCCTTGTCCATGTACGGCTTGAGCACGCTCATCGCGCCGTTGTAGAAGTACCCGGTGTTGTTGTCGTCCGACGAGCCGGCGAACAGCTCGATGGAGAACGGGCCCTTGCGGCCCTTGGCCAGCCCCAGCTTGTTGACGATGTACTGGCCCTGGAGCCTGCCGACCTTCTCGTTGTCGAACGTCGCGTAGTAGTCGACGTTCGGCGTGCCCAGCAGCAGCCGGTCGTAGGAGATCACCGGAATGTTGGCGTCATGGGCCTGCTTCAGGACGTCGTTGAGCGCCCCGCCGTTGATCGGCGCGATCACCAGCAGCCGGTGGCCCTTGGTGATCATGTTTTCGAGCTGGGCCACCTGGGTGCGGACGTCGTCCTCGCCGAACTGCAAGTCCGTCTTGTAGCCCGCCGCCTGGAACTGCTTGGCCACATTGCGGCCGTCGGTGATCCACCGTTCGGAGGACTTGGTCGGCATCGCGATGCCGATCGTGCCTCCCTTTTCCTTGCTCTTGTACCGGCTGCCGCCGACCGCCTCCTGGCCGCAGGCCGTGGCCGTCAGCGAGAGCGCGAGGAGGCCGGCGCCTATCGCCGCGGCTCGTGCTCCTCTTACCGTGCGCATGGTGTTGGGGTCCTTCCCTGGGGCGTCGTTGCGTCAGGAATTCAGGGGGGCCGCGTCGGCGGTGAAACGCCGCAGCGGACCCGGCAGCCGGGAGCCGAGCGGGGACATCCCGCCGTCCGCGCCCAGCCGGCCCAGCAGGTCGAGCACGAGTCGCCCGCGGCGCACCCGCTCACGGGCGCTGCCCAGCGCCACGTCCCGCAGCTGGGCGCCGTACGGGTAGATCCCCGGGGATTTGCTGAGCCCGAACTTCAGATAGATGGGGGCACCGCGCCGGATCAGCTCCGCCGCGTCATAGAGCCGGACATAGCCACCGAGGTCGTCCGGGGCCTCGACATAGAAGTCCATCGGGGCGCGGGAGACCCGGCGGATCTCGGTGAGGTGCTCCAGCGTGAGGTCCGAGGGGATGTTGATGGAGTCGGCCCCGAGCTGCTCGTACACCGCGAACGAGGCCGGGTTGACCGGGCCGACCAGCGCGGACAGCTTGAAGGTGGTGTCCGCGGGCAGCTCACCGCGCTCCCGCAGCCGGTTCAGCAGCCACAGCACCCCCTCGTCGGCGACCAGCAGGCACTTCACGCCCAGCGAGACGGCGCGCAGCGCGTCCTCCACACATCCGGCCACCGCGTCATGGCCACGGGCGCGCAGACCCCCGCCGCCGGAGTCGGAGCGGGTGGCGGCGCCGATGTCCCAGGTGCCGCGGGGGCCGGTGAACAGGCACAGCTCGGCGTTCCGCTCGGCGCAGGACTCCACCATCTCGGTGATCTCGGCATCGGTGAGCATCCAGACGCCGCTGCCCTGGCTGATCCGGTGGATCGGCACATCGAGCCGCCCGGCCTCCTTGAACACGGTGGCCAGCGCCTCCGGACCCTCGACGGACGGGATCTCGGTGCGCCAGGTGCCGCCGTCGGGGAAGGTGTGCGCGGAGGCGTCGGCGGGGTCGGGGGCGGGCGTGGCGTGGCCGAGCGAGGCGAGGGCCGCGTCGGCGGGCGGCGGGGGCCGGGAGTGGTGGGTGAGGCGGCGGTCACGGTGCTCCCTGTGGAGTGATGGCCGGTGGTTCGGCGTCCGGCTGGTGCTGCCCGGGACATCGTTGTCCGGGTGGGGCTGGGTGGATGACTAGAGACGGTCCGGGAGGCTGGTGGGATGACGGGAGACGGGTGCGGGAGGCGTGCCACATGTGCTGGTCGAGGCCCTTGCTAGTCGAGGCCCTGCGGACGCAGCAGCACCTTGCCGACGGCCGGATCGCCGCTGCCGACCAGCTCGATCGCCGAGGCGAAGTCGGTGAGCGGCAGCTCATGGGTGATCAGCGGCCGCAGGGTCAGCAGCCCCGCGTCGAAGACCCGTACGGCGTGCGACCAGGCGGCGGGTGGGGCGCCGAAGACGGTCTGCACCTCGATCTGGCGGACGACCAGATCGGTGGGGTCCAGCCCGTCGGCGCCCGCCGCCGGGATGCCGGTGAGCACCAGCCGGCCGCCCCGGCGCAACAGCGAGGCGGAGTTACGGGCGGCGGAGGCCGATCCGGCGGTCTCGATGACCACGTCGTAGCCCGAGAGCTGGTCGGAGAGCTGGTCCCGGGTGCGGAAGTCGGTGGCGCCGAAGTCCAGCGACAGTTGCTCCCGGTCCGGGCGGGTGCCCACCACCAGCAGCCGTGCGGGGGAGACGGCGGCGAGGAACTGTACGGCGATCATGCCGAGCGTGCCGGTGCCGACCACCGCGACCCGCTCACCGGGCCGGGCCCGGGCCTTGAGCGCGGCGGCGGCGATACAGGCGGCGGGCTCCAGCAGGGCGGCCGCGCCCAGGTCGGCGTCGTCGGACAGCGGATGCAGCAGCCGGGCCGGCAGGGTCAGGGTGTCGGCCATCGCCCCGGGCTGGGTGAAGCCGGTCTCCTCGTACCCGGCCGTGCACAAAGTGGTGTCCCCGGCGTGACAGCGGTCGCACACCTGGCAGTTGCGGAACCCCTCGCCGACGACCTTACGGCCGACGAGCGCCTCCGGGACGCCCGCGCCGACCGCCTCGACGGTCCCGGACCACTCATGACCGGGGGTGACGGGATAGCGGACGTACCCCTCGGGCCGGTTGCCCTGGTACAGCTCGCGGTCGCTGCCGCAGATCCCGGAGGCGTGGACGCGCACCCGGGCGTCACCGGGGCCGGGTGCGGCGATCGCCCGGCTCTCCAGCCGGTGGCTGCCGGGCTTGTCGAGTACCAGGACGTCTTCCGTGCGGCTCATATGCATCGGCTCCCCTCGGCACCGTGCGTCTCCAGCCCGTTCGGACGTCGGCCCTTCGGCCCCTGAGCGAGGCGCGTGCCGACTGGGCGAAGCCGGGCGGCCCCGGCGACGGGCGGCCGTATCTCGACGACGGCGCGACGTTCCACGGCGCTCATTCGCCTCGCCCCCCGGAGGGATTCCGCTTCTCCCAGCCCTCGGCCCACAGGTCGAAGTGGGCCTGCTGCTGGGGGAATTCGGCCGCCGCGTCGGTGTCCAGCTCCACGCCGAGACCGGGCTCGTGGGAGAGCTGGAAGTAGCCGTCCACGACCTGCGGGGCGCCCTTGACCACCTTCTTGATCTCCGCGTCGGCGAAGTCGTTGAAGTGCTCCAGGATCTTGAAGTTCGGGGTGCAGCCGGCGAGCTGCAGCGACGCGGCGGTCAGCACCGAGCCGCCCACATTGTGCGGGGCGATCAGTACGTAGTGCGTCTCGGCCGTGGCGGCCAGCTTGCGCGCCTCGCCGATGCCGCCGATGTGGCCGACGTCGGGCTGGATGATGTCGGCGGCTTGCGACTCGAACAGCTCGCGGAACTCGATGCGGTCGTGGATGCGCTCACCCGTCGCGATCGGCAGACGCGTCTTCTCCGCGACCTTCGCCAGCGCCTTGAGGTTCTCCGGCGGCACCGGCTCCTCCAGCCACGACGGATGGAACCGCTCCAGCTCCCCGGCGATGCGGACGGCGGTCGCCGGGCTGAACCGCCCGTGCATCTCCACCAGCAGCTCGGCCTCCGGCCCGATCGCGTCCCGTACGGCCTCCACGAGGGAGATCGAATGCAGGGTCTCGGCATGGTCCAGCTCGAAGTGGCCGGTGCCGAAGGGGTCCAGCTTCAGCGCCCGGTAGCCGCGCTCGACCACCGTGGAGGCCGCCTTGTGGAACGCCTCGGGCGTGCGCTCGACGGTGTACCAGCCGTTGGCGTACGCCTTGACCTGGTCCGTCACCTTTCCGCCGAGCAGCTGCCAGACGGGCACCCCGAGCGCCTTGCCCTTGATGTCCCAGCAGGCCATCTCGACACAGGCGATCCCGGACATCACGATCTCGCCCGCCCGGCCGTAGTCGCCGTACTTCATCCGCCGGACCAGGTCCTCCACCGCGAACGGGTCAGACCCGGCGAGGTGATTGAGCTCGGCCTCGCGCAGATAGCCCAGCAGCGCATCGGTCCGCCCGAGCATGCGGGTCTCGCCGACGCCAGTGATCCCCTCGTCCGTATGGACCTGCACATAGGTGAGATTGCGCCAGGGGGTGCCGACGACATGCGTACTGATACCGGTGATGCGCACAGCAATCGACCCTTCGCGATGTTCGATATTTCGTCACACGTTCGAAATCTTGGCGTGACCGTAGTCAGCCCCCATCAGGGGTGTCAATGGTTGTGCGTCGAATGACATTCGAACGTGACGAACCATCATGACCGATCAAGAACCATCATGACCGATCATCTCACTGGACAACATGGGTCCACGGATGTTCGTTGCTGTGCTTGTCCGAGGACTAGGCGGTTCGCTGGGCCTCGACCAGCACCTCGCCTGCCGTCGTCCGGTCGTACAGAACCGACCGTCCCGCCCGTCGCCGCCGCACCAGGCGGGCCTCGCGCAGGACGCGCAGATGGCGGCCGACCGAGCCCAGGGGCTGGCCGGTCAGGGCCACCAGGTGGGTGGTGCTCTTCGGGGTGTCGAGCAGGACCAGGACGCTCGCGCGGGCCGGGCCGAGGAGGCGGGCCAGGGAGTCGGGGGCCGGGGGAGGGCCGGGGTGGTCAGGGCGCCGGCGCAGGGGTAGATCACGGCGTAGCGGTGCGGCGCGTCCCAGGAGACCCATCCGGTGGTGGGGGTGACCGGGACGAGGAGCAACTGGGCGCCGTGGACCGCGCGGGGCGGGTTGTCATGGGCGTTGATCTGCAGCCGGCTGCCGCCCAGCCACCGCATACCCGGCCGCAGGTCGTCCAGCGTCGCCGCCCAGCCGCCCTGGCTCACCTGGCCGGTGCGCGCCACCACATCGGCCTCGATGATCCGGCGGCGGCGCGGCCAGGAGGGCCGTACGGCCTCCGCCCACACCCACTCCAGCAGATCCGCGAGCCGTCCCGGCAGATCGTCGCGGCACAGCGCGGCCGGGAGCGGGGAGCGGCCGAGGGAGACCGCGAGGTCGCGGCGCGCGGCGGCGGGGGCGTCGCGCGCATCCGGGCCAGCTCCTCCTCGAGGGACGGCTCGCCCTCGCCCGGTGTCTGGGTGAGGAAGTCCGCGAGCCAGGTCCGGCCCAGCGCGGCGCGGACGAGCAGCGCGGTGACCGGGTCATCGGCCAACCGCGCCCGGTAGGCGGGCAGATGGGCGTCCAGCCAGGCCCGCTCGCCCGGGTGGGCGGCGCTCGCACGCTCCAGGGTGACCAGGGCCGCGGTGGTCTCGGCCAGGGCGGAGCGGACGAACCGGCTGCGCGCGAGCGTATCCGCGTCGACCAGCCACAGCCCCATCCGGTCACCCCCGCCGCCACCGTGTCGTTTCGCGTGGTTTCGCGTCCGCGCGAAACATTAACGCCACCGCGCGGAGACTCCCGAGCCTGAAGGCCATGCGCACCTTTTCGGAAGTGTTCCGGACCCCGGAGTTCACCCCGCTGTTTCTGATCTCCGCCACACAGGTGGCCGCCTCGACGGCGAGCGGGCTCGCCCTCGGCACCCTGGTCTACGCGGCGACCGGCTCACCGCTGCTCTCGGCGCTCAGCATGTTCGGCCCCTCGCTCGCCCAAGTGGCGGGCGCGCTGGCGCTGCTGTCGGCGGCCGACCGGCTGCCGCCGCGCGCCGCGCTGTCCGGGCTGGCGGTGCTCTTCGCCCTGGGGACCGCCGCGTTGGCCCTCCCCGGGCTGCCGGTGGCGGCCGTCTTCGCCCTCGTGTTCGGGATGGGCGCCGCGGCCGCCCTCGGTGGCGCCGTCCGCTACGGACTGCTCACCGAGATCCTGCCCAAGGAGGGCTATCTGCTGGGCCGTTCGGTGATCAACATGTCGGGCGGCACGATGCAGATCGGCGGCTACGCGGCCGGTGGGCTCCTCGTGACCGCCCTCTCGGCGCGCGGCACCCTGCTCGTCGCCGCCGCGCTGTATCTGGTGGCCGCGGGCGTCGCCCGGCTCGGCCTGAGCGGGCGTCCGGCCCGGGCCGGCGGACGGCCCTCGGTCACCGAGACCTGGCGCGTCAACGCACGGCTGTGGTCCTCCGCGCCCCGCCGCCACGTCTATTACGCGCTCTGGGTGCCCAACGGGCTGATCGTCGGTTGTGAATCCCTCTTCGTGCCCTACGCGCCCCGGCACGCCGGACTGCTCTTCGCCGTCGGCTCCCTCGGCATGCTGATGGGGGACCTGCTCACCGGACGGCTGCTGCCACCGCACCGGCGGGAACGGCTCGCGGCGCCCCTGCGGCTGCTGCTCGCCGCCCCGTATCTGGTCTTCGCCCTGCATCCGCCGCTGCCCCTCGCGCTGGCCGCCGTCGCCCTCGCCTCGATCGGCTTCTCGGCCACGCTGCCACTCCAGCAGCGGCTGATGGCCCTGACCCCGGACGCGATGAGCGGCCAGGCCCTGGGGCTGCACTCCTCCGGCATGCTCACCATGCAGGGCGTGTCCGCCGCCCTCGCGGGCGCGCTGGCCCAGCCCACCTCACCGGCCGTGGCGATGGCCACGATGGCGGCGGTCTCGGTCGCCGTCACGCTGGCCCTGGCCCCGGGGCTGCGGGGCGATCCGGCGGCGGCGCGCCAAGTGGCCGCGTCGGCGGGGAGGTTCGGGGAGGCGGCCCCGGAGGAACGAGCACCGTAAGGGCGCTCCCGAGGGCGGTAAGGAGAACGGTAAGGGCGCCGTGCGCGCACCGTAGGCCGCACGCCATGAGCACCGTAAGGACCTTCGCGAGCACCGTAAGGGCGCCGCCGGGTCAACCGGGCGCCCGGTGGCCACCCGTTGGGCGGTGCCGGACACGCCGCCCGGGGGTGAGGTTCCCCCGGACGGGTTCGAGGGCCCGGTAGCTGTACGGGGATATGAGCACCCGCTCACGGGCATCCGTCCGGCGACTCCGCTCGGGAGGACGCGACGGAGTCCGTGGCGGGCATCCGCTCCCCGCCCCAGGAGGTATGTACGTCCATGTGCAACCGTCGCGCCCTCGGCGCCCTCACCGTTCTCCTCATGGCGGCTCCGGCCGCCCATGCCGCGCCCGCCGGGCCCGACCGCCCGGAACTGCGCCCCGACTCGGGGCTGGCCACCCGGGGAGAGCGGTTCGACCGGCCGCGTCTGCCCCTGCCCTGGACCGACGATCTGGTCATCGACCGCACCGGGGACGTCACCCCGGACGGGGCCGTCACGCTGTACGGCAGCTACCGGTGTGTCCGGGAAGGGGCGGAGAACCCGCGGGCCAGCGTCCTCGTCACCCTCACCCAGGGCCGGGAGCGGCACGGCCTCGGCGGCCACCGCGCGGTCTGCGACGGACAGCGGCACCGCTGGGTGATCGACGCGGTGGACGTGGGGGCGTATGAGCCGGGATCGGCGCAGGCCGAGGGCACGCTGCTGAGGTTCGACACCGCCGACGCCTCCTCCTCCGCCGCCGACGCCGCCGACGCCGCCTTCGTGCCGCTGCCGAGGAACGCGGTCGGGGTCGAGCAGGACGTCAGGCTGGTGGCGGGCCACGGCTGAGCCGCCGTCACGAGACGGCTCGCGCGCGACGTCCGCATTGCCGCGTCACCCCTCGGCCTCTTCGTCTCCCTGTCCCAGCAGGGAGACGAAGGCCCGGAAGAGGGCGGGCATGTCCACCGCGTCCCGGTCGTGCAGCCACTGGAACTGCAGTCCGTCCATCACCGCCACCACCAGCGGGGCCGCGGCCTCGGGGGTGAGCCCGCCGGGGAGCCGGTCGCCGAACTCGCCGCGCAGGGTGGCCGCCATGTCGGCGCGCACCTTCTCATAGCGCTCGGTGAAGAAGCCGCGCGCGGGGTGCTCGTCGGTGACGCTCTCGCCGAGGAGCGCGGAGAAGGTCTGGACGATGCCGGGGCGCATCGCGTTGTACTCCACCAGCGAGGTGAGCAGGTCCAGCGGCCATACGTCCCCGCCGTCGCGCCGCGCGGAGCCGGTGTCCCACTGGTCGCGCTCCTTGAGCACGGCGATGAGCAGGGACTCCTTGGTGGGGAAGTAGTGGAGCAGCCCCTGTTGGGTGAGCCCCACCCGCTCGGCGACCGCCCCGAGGGTCGCGCCCCGGTAGCCGCGCTCGGCGATCACTTCGAGCGCGGACCGGACGATCTCCGCCCGTCGTTCCGCACCGCGTCGCGTACCGCGCTCCATCGCCCTGTCCATGCTCGTACCGTAGAGCATGTTTGATAACGAGTCGATAACGGTACCTACCTGCTGACAGGTACTCGGGTCCAGGATGGCCCCGGACGAGGACCGGACAGGACCCGCACCGGGAGGGGCGAGCGATGGCGGACGCGATCGACGACGAGGGCACGGCCGAGGCCGTGGAGAAGGCCCTCGGCCTGCTGGATCTGGACACCAAGGCGCGGCTGTTGTCCGGGCAGGACATGTGGAGCCTGCCCGCCGTTCCGGCGATCGGGCTGCGCTCGCTGGTGATGTCGGACGGCCCGATCGGCGTCCGCGGCGTCCACTGGACCGCCGACGACCCCTCCATCGCCCTGCCCAGTCCCACCGCGCTCGCCGCCACCTGGGACCCGGAGCTGGCCCGGCGGGCGGGTCGGCTGCTCGCGCAGGAGGCGCGGCGCAAGGGCGTCCATGTGCTGCTCGCGCCCACGGTCAATCTGCACCGCTCCCCGCTGGGCGGGCGCCACTTCGAGGCGTACAGCGAGGATCCGTATCTCACCGGCGAGATCGGCACCGGCTATGTGAGGGGTGTGCAGGACGGCGGAGTGGGCACCACCGTCAAGCACTTCGTGGCCAACGACGCCGAGACCGAGCGCTTCACCGTCGACAACGAGATCGGTGCGCGGGCGCTGCGGGAGCTGTATCTCGCGCCCTTCGAAGCCATCGTCAAAAACGCGCGCCCGTGGGGCATCATGGCCGCCTACAACGGGGTCAACGGCTCCACCATGACCGAGCACCGCGAGCTGCAGCGGGGAGTGCTGCGCGAGGAGTGGGGCTTCGACGGCTTCATCGTCTCCGACTGGCTGGCGGCCCGCGACACCGTGCGGGGGCTCAAGGGCGGGCTGGACGTCGCGATGCCCGGCCCGCGGACCGTCTACGGCGAGGCGCTGGCCGCCGCGGTGCGCGACGGCCGGGTGACCGAGGCGGAGCTGGACGAGGCGGTGCGGCGGCTGCTCACCCTGGCCGCCCGGGTCAGCGCCCTGGACGGCGCGGCCCCGGCCGTCGCCCCCGCCGACCGGCCCGGCCCGATCGACGGGGACGCGCTGGCCCGCGAGATCGCCCGGCGCTCCTTCGTGCTGCTGCGGAACGAGGGCGCGGGCGGCCGGGGCGCGGTGCTGCCCCTCGACGCCGGCGCCCCCGGCGGAGTGCGGTCGCTGGCCCTGATCGGGGCGGCGGCGCGCGACGCCCGGGTGCTGGGTGGTGGCTCGGCGGTGGTCTTCCCCGACCATGTGGTCTCACCGCTCGACGGACTGCGGGCGGCCCTGCCGCCGGAGGTCCAGTTCAGCTACGCGGTGGGCGCCGACCCCACCGACGAGCTCACCCCCGCCGCCCAGGGGTTCGCGCTGCGCGCCGTGGTCCGGGCCGCCGACGGTCGGGTGCTGGGGGAGTCCCGGCTGGCCAGTGGACAGGTGCAGTGGATCAGCGACTTCCCCGAGGGCGTGCGCTACGAGGAGCTGCACACCGTCGAGACCGTCGGCACCTTCACCCCGCGCGAGAGCGGCGCGCACTCCTTCGGCACCCGGGGCTGGGCGGCCTCCGGCTGGTCGTGGACGGCACGGTGCTCTTCGAGGGGGAGCAGCTCCCGCCGGACGTCGGCGACCCCTTTGAGGCGTTCATGGGCTCGCCGGTGCCCCGGGCCAGGTGGAGCTCACGGCGGGCGAGCCGGTGGAGGTCAGCCTCACCTGTGCGGTGGCCCGCCCCGAGGAGGCCCTTCTCGACGCCGTCTGCTTCAGCCTGCTGCACCGGGCCCCGGAGCGGGACGCCGAGGAGCTGCTCCAGGAGGCCGTCGCTGCGGCCTCGGCGGCCGAGGTGGCCGTGGTGGTGGTCGCCACCACCGAGCGGGTCGAGAGCGAGGGGTTCGACCGCGCGCATCTGCGGCTGCCGGGCCGTCAGGACGAGCTGGTGCGGCGGGTCGCCGCCACCGGCACCCCCACCGTGGTGGTGGTCAACGCGGGCTCCCCCGTCGAGATGGCCTGGCGGGAGGAGGTCGCCGCGGTGCTGCTGAGCTGGTTCCCGGGCCAGGAGGCGGGCGCCGCGCTCGCCGATGTCCTGCTGGGCGCGGAGGAGCCCGGCGGACGGCTGCCCACGACCTGGCCCGAGCGGCTCGAGGACGCTCCGGTCAGCGCGGTGACGCCGAGCGAGGGCCGACTGGTCTACGACGAGGGCGTGTTCATCGGCTACCGCGCGTGGGAGCGGCGGGAGGGGATCGCTCCGGCGTACTGGTTCGGGCATGGCCTCGGCTACACCGACTGGGCCTACGAAGCGATGGACTTCACCCCCGCGAAGGCTCCCGCGACCCCAGCGGAGGCCGCCGTGGAGCCCGCCGACGGCGCGCTGGGAACGGTGACCGTGCGGGTCCGCAACACCGGGCCCCGGGCGGGGCGTGAGGTCGTGCAGCTCTATCTCACCGTGCCCGAGGACGACGGCGAGGAGCGGCCGGTACGGCGCCTCGCGGGCTTCGCCTCGGTCACGGCGGGCCCGGGGGAGACGGCGGAAGTGTCCCTCCCCCTGCCCCGCCGGGCGGCGGAGATCTGGGACGAGACGGTGGGCGCCTGGCGCCTGATCCCCGGCACCTACGCGGCAGAGGCGGCCCGAAGCGCCGCCGACCGCCGCCTGTCGGTCCCGGTGCCCGTGCGGCCGACAGCCTGAGCCGCCCAGCGCATGCCGCCCCCGCGGCCCGGGGGCCGCGGGGAGCTTCGGCGGGCTGTTCCCCTCCCCGCCCCTTCCCGAACCGGGGGCTGCGCCCCGGACCCCGGAGTCCAGGGCGAAGCCCCTGCCACGCGCCGGAGCCGCATACAAGATCCGCCGGACACCCCGTAGCCCACCTCGCCCGGCCCAGAGGGGCCCGCGCCCGGCTCCCGGCTCCCGGCCCCTGGCCCGGAGCCGGGCCGCGGCTCGGGGTCAGGGCGCGGAAGCGGTGATGCGGCGGTAGGCCATGTCGGCCAGCTGCGCCTGGCCTGCCTTGCTGGGGTGGAACCAGTCCCACTTGCTCAGCTCGGAGGTGGTGAAGCGGTATTCGTGCACCGCCGGGTCGTACCGGCACAGCACATCGCGCCCGCAGACGTCCTTCAGCACCTTGTTGTACTCCGTCACCCGGTCCGCCACCCGCTGGCGGCGGTCGTTGGAGGCGGCGTCCAGGTGCTCGGAGTCCTTCAGCATCGACGGGCAGATGCCCAGCTTCCAGATCTGCCTGCCGAAGACGTTCTTCCGCCCCTCCGACCACAGCCGCTTCAGATCCGGCACGCTGGCCACATACACCTGGGTCTTCGGCAGGTCACGGCGGAGCCGGGTGAGCGCCGAGGTGAAGGTGGAGCGGAACTGCTCGGTGGAGGTCATCTCGTCGACCGAGTCCCGGCAGGCGTCATTGGCGCCGATCATCACGGTGATCAGCTTCGGCTTGCGGGCCGCGGCCGCCTCGATCTGGCCGGGGAGGTCGGCCACGACCGCGCCGGTCTTGGCGAAGTTCCAGCTGTGGGTGCCCGAGCGGGCGGTGGTGGCGGGCAGCAGCCGCTGGGCGAGGCTCTGCACATCGGTGCCGGTGGACCAGGACACCTCGGGGCAGTCGGAGAGCACCGAACAGGCGTCGAAGCCGCGGGTGATGGAGTCGCCCAGGGAGGCGATCGAGCTCGGCCGGGTGTTCCAGACGATCGTCCGCTTGGCGCCGGGGGTCTTCCCGGCGCGGGTCGGACCGTGCCGGGAGGGGTCGTCCGAGCTGCCGAAACAGCCCGCCGAGCTCAGCACGGCGGCGGTGGTGAACAGCACCACGCCGGTGCGTCCGGCGGTGCGCCCGGCCGCGCGGCGGCCAGTGCGCGACGTGGTGCGCGGGGTCGGGCGCACGACCGTACGCGTGGTCGAGGAAGCGGCCGCCGCATGTTTCCGGCGTGTCGCGCTGACCCGCATGGCTGTTCCCCCTTCCGGCTGTTGGGTGATACCTATCCGGACCGACGGTACGTCACTCCTCCGGCTGGATCGCACGGTACGTTTTTCTTGGCCTGATGAGCGCCGTCCCGGCGACAAGGCGCGCTATGCGGTACCAGCACATTACGCCCCGTCACATCCTGTCCACTTTCTAGAGAATTCTGCACGATAAATTTCACTGAAGGTGACGTCGAGACTGGTGTGGAAGTGATCACTAGGGCAGAATGTGATCCGATGTCCCGGGCGGGACCGGTACGGGCGCGAGGCCGCTGGGGAAGGCGCACCTCGAACCGCACAGGAGGCCCCGGTGACGACACGTGGAGTTCTGTATGTGCACTCCGCTCCGCGCGCGCTGTGCCCGCATGTCGAATGGGCCATCGCGGGCGTCCTCGGCGTGCGTGTCACCCTCGACTGGATCAAGCAACCCGCGGCGAACGGCACCTGGCGTGCCGAGTTCTCCTGGCAGGGTGAGGTCGGCACGGCCTCCAAAATGGCGTCCGCCCTGCGCGGCTGGCATCTGCTGCGCTTCGAGGTGACCGCCGAGCCCTGCGCCACCGCCGAGGGCGAGCGCTACAGCTCCACCCCCGAACTGGGCATCTTCCACGCCGTCACCGGAATGCACGGCGACATCCTGATCCCCGAGGACCGGCTGCGCGCCGCCCTCGCCCGCTCCGTCCGCGGCGAGAGCGACCTCGAGGCGGAGATCGCCAAACTGCTCGGCAAGCCCTGGGACGACGAACTGGAGCCGTTCCGCTACGCGGGTGAGGGCGCCCCCGTCCGCTGGCTGCACCAGGTCGTCTGAGCGCCTGACGCGCTCGTCCGAGTGCCTGACGCGCCGCCACCCCTTTGTCCTGGAGCACGCTTCAGGTCTTAGCGTGGCGGCATGACCGAACAACTCCCGGCAACGTCCGTCGCGGTCCTCGGCACCGGCATCATGGGCTCCGGCATGGCCCGCAACCTCGCCCGCTCCGGGCTCGACGTCCGTGCGTGGAACCGCACCCGGTCCAAGGCCGAGCCGCTCGGCCAGGACGGCGTACGCGTCACCGACACCCCGGCCGAGGCCGTGGACGGCGCCGATGTCGTCCTGACGATCCTCTACGACGGCGCCGCGGCCCTCGAGACGATGCGGCAGGCCGCCCCCGCGCTGCGCCCCGGGGCCGTATGGGCGCAGGCCACCACGGCGGGGCTGGAGGCGATGGAATCGCTCGCCGCGTTCGCCCACGAGAAGGACCTCCTTCTCATCGACTCGCCCGTCCTCGGCACCAAGCAGCCCGCGGAGAGCGGACAGCTTCTGGTGCTGGCCGCCGGCCCCCACTCCGTCCGCCCGGTCGTCTGGCCGGTTTTCGACGCCATCGGCAGCCGTACGGTGTGGGTCGGCGACAGCGCGGAGGGCGCCGCCGCCACCCGGCTCAAGCTGGTGCTCAACAGCTGGGTCCTGAACGTCACCCACGCCACCGCCGAGGCGGTCGCCCTCGCCAAGGGGCTGGGCGTGGACTTCCAGGGCTTCCTGGACGGGGTGGAGGGCGGACCGCTGGACAACGGCTATATGCGGGTCAAGTCGGGCCAGCTCTTCCGGGGCGACCTCGAGCCCAGCTTCGCGACCAAGACCGCCGAGAAGGACGCCCGGCTGATCGTGGAGGCCGGGGAGCGCGCCGGAGTGCGGCTGGACCTGGCGGCCGCGGGCCAGGAGCGGTTCCGCCGCGCCATCGAGGCGGGTCATGGCGACGAGGACATGGTGGCCTCGTACTTCGCCAGCTTCGACGGCGAGGCCCCCTGACACACGAACGGCCCGCCCCGGCCGGAGCCGGAGGCGGGCCACACTCGTTCTTCAGCGCGTCACATAGCCATCAAGCCATCAGGTCCTCAGGCCGTCCGCGCGTCAGACCGTGCGGAAGGCCAGCACCACATTGTGGCCGCCGAAGCCGAACGAGTCGTTCAGCGCGACGATCGGGCCCTGACCCGGCAGCGACCGGGGCTCGCCGGTCACGAAGTCCGCGTCCGCCTCCGGGTCCGGGGAGACCAGGTTGATCGTCGGCGGGGCGATCCGGTGGTACAGCGCGAGCACGCTGGCCACCGTCTCCACACCGCCGGCGCCGCCCAGCAGATGCCCCGTCATGGACTTGGTGGCGGAGATCGCCATCTGGTCCACATCGTCACCGAAGACCTTGCGCAGCGCCTTGATCTCGGCCACATCGCCTTGCGGCGTCGAGGTCGCGTGCGCGTTGACATGCGCGACCTCGGAGCCGTTCAGGCCGGTGTTCTGCACCAGGTTCTGCAGCGCGTGCGCGATGCCGTTGCCGGACGGCTCCGGCTGGGTGATGTGGTGGGCGTCGGCCGAGATGCCCTGGCCGACCGCCTGCGCGTACACCCGGGCGCCGCGCGCGGCGGCGTGCTCCGCCGACTCCAGGACGATGGCGCCCGAGCCCTCGCCCATCACGAAGCCGTTGCGGTCGACGTCGAACGGGCGCGAGGCGCCCTGCGGGTCGTCGTTGTTCTTGGACATCGCCATCATGTTGCCGAACGCGACGATGGGGAGCGGGTGGATGGACGCCTCGGTGCCGCCCGCGACGACCACATCGGCGCGGCCGGTGCGGATCATCTCGATGGCGTAGCCGATGGCCTCCGCGCCGGACGCGCACGCGCTGACCGGCGTGTGGACGCCGGCGCGGGCGCCGACCTCCAGGCCCACGTTGGCCGCCGGGCCGTTGGGCATCAGCATCGGCACGGTGTGCGGGGAGACCTTGCGGACGCCCTTCTCGCGCAGGACGTCGTACTGGTCGAGCAGGGTGGTCACCCCGCCGATGCCGGAAGCCACGACCGCGCCGAGCCGGTCGGGGTCGACCGACGGGTCCTCGCCCGCCTTGGCGGTGAAGCCCGCGTCCGCCCATGCCTCACGGGCCGCGATCAGGGCGAACTGCGCCGATCGGTCGAGCTTGCGGGCCTGCGGGCGAGGGATGACGGTGCCCGGCTCCACCGCGATCTTCGCGGCGATGCGGACCGGCAACTCGGCCGCCCATTCCTCCTCCAGGAGGTTGACGCCGGACCGGCCGGCCAGCAGGGCCTCCCAGGTCGTTGAGGCGTCGCCACCCAGCGGCGTCGTGGCACCAACACCGGTGACGACCACGGTGCGATTGGTCGAGTTCACAGGAATTCCTACTCCACGTGTAGAAGGTGCTGGACCCGCCACCGCATGGGTGGCGACAACGGCCTTAGGGGGCTCAGCCCTGGTGCTTGAGGATGTAGTCGACGGCGTCGCCGACGGTCTTGAGGTTCTTGACGTCGTCGTCCGGGATCTTCACGTCGAAGCGCTCCTCGGCGGCGACGACCACCTCGACCATGGACAGCGAGTCGACGTCCAGGTCGTCGGTGAAGGACTTGTCCAGCAGGACGTCCTCGGTCGGGATACCGGCGATCTCGTTGACGATCTCGGCGAGACCCTCGAGGATCTCTTCCTGAGTGGCGGCCATTGCGGCGCTCCTTCTTCGGTGTGTTGCGGTGGTGGCGCAGCGTCCGACTTCTGCCGAGCTGCGTGGATATGGACTATGGAGCCTAAGGGAGGGTAACGACCGTCGCTGCGTAGACGAGACCCGCTCCGAATCCGATGACGAGCGCGGTGTCGCCGCTCTTCGCCTGCCCCGTCGCCAACAGCCGCTCCATGGCGAGCGGAATGGAGGCGGCCGAGGTGTTGCCGGTGGTCTCCACATCACGGGCGACCGTGACATGCTCCGGCAGCTTGAGGGTTTTGATCATCGAGTCGATGATCCGCATATTGGCCTGGTGGGGGATGAACGCGTCGAGGTCCTCCGGAGCGACCCCGGCCTCGTCCAGGGCCTGCTGGGCGACCTTCGCCATCTCGTAGACGGCCCAGCGGAAGACCGCCTGGCCCTCCTGGCGCAGCGCCGGGTAGCGCACCTCGGCGGCGTCCTGGTCGCGGTAGACGTCCCAGGGCAGCGTCTGGGTGATGGTGTCGGACTTGTCGCCCTCCGAGCCCCAGACGGTGGGGCCGATCGCGGGCTCCTTGGAGGGGCCGACCACCACGGCGCCGGCACCGTCGCCGAACAGGAAGGCCGTCGCGCGGTCCTCCAGGTCGGTCAGGTCCGAAAGCCGCTCGACCCCGATGACCAGCACATGCTCCGCGGTGCCGTCGGTGATCATGCCCTTGGCGAGGGTCAGCCCGTAGCCGAAGCCGGCACAGCCCGCCGAGATGTCGAAGGCGGCCGGCTTGCCGGTGCCCAGCAGATGCGCGATCTCGGTCGCGATCGCGGGGGTCTGCTTGAAGTGCGAGACCGTCGAGACGATCACGGCGCCGATCTGTTCCGGGCTCAGGCCGGCGTCGGCGATGGCCTTGCCGCCGGCCTCCACGGACATGGCGGCGACCGTCTCATCCGGACCGGCCCAGTGCCGGGTGGCGATACCCGAGCGGGAGCGGATCCACTCGTCCGAGGAGTCGATGTGCTTGAGGATCTCCTCGTTCGGCACCACCCGGGTCGGACGGTAGCCACCGACGCCGAGAATGCGCGCGTACGGGGCGCCCTTACTGGGCTTGATCTTCGCGGTCATGCTTCTCGGAGCTCCTCTTCGGCCGGTGTGGCGACGGCGGGAATGGCGTGCTCCTCGATCAGCGCACGGGCCGCGTCGAGATCGTCCGGAGTCTTCAGCGCCAGGTTGGTGACGCCCGGCAGCGCACGCTTGGCGATGCCGGTGAGCGTGCCGCCCGGGGCCACCTCGATCAGCGCGGTGACGCCCAGCGCCTGGAAGGTCTCCATGCACAGGTCCCAGCGCACCGGGTTGGACACCTGGGCGACCATGCGCTCGATCACCCCGGCCCCGGACGTCACGACCCCGCCGTCACGGTTGGAGACGTAAGCGGTGCGCGGATCGGCCACCGGAACGCCCGCGACCAAGGCCTCGAGGGCGGCGACCGCCGGTGCCATGTGATCGGTGTGGAACGCGCCGGCCACCTTGAGCGGCACGACGCGGCGCACCCCCTCGGGCTTGTCCTCGGCCAGCGCCGCGAGCTGCTCGGCGGTGCCCGCGGCCACGATCTGGCCGGCGCCGTTGACGTTCGCCGGGGTCAGTCCGTGCTTGTCGAGATGGGCGACGACATCGTCCTGCTCACCACCCAGTATGGCGGCCATTCCGGTCTCGGTGCGGCTCGCGGCCTCCGCCATGGCGAGCCCGCGCCGGCGGACCAGCACCATGGCCGCCTCGTCGGTGAGCACACCGGCGGCCACGGCCGCGGTGATCTCGCCGACGCTGTGGCCCGCGACCGCGCCGATACGGCTCGGCAGCCCCGCGAGACCGGTCGCGCCCTCGATGCCCTCGCCGAACAGCGCGTGGGCGGAGACCAGACCGGCGGCCACCAGCAGCGGCTGGGCCACCGCGGTGTCGCGGATCTCCTCCTCGTCGGCCTTGGTGCCGTAGTGGATGAGGTCCAGCCCGGACACGGCCGACCACCACGTCAGACGTTCGGTGACGCCGGGCAGGTCGAGCCAGGGGGTGAGGAAGCCGGGCTTTTGAGCGCCTTGGCCGGGAGCGACGAGTACGAGCACTCTCACACTCTCTCTTGTGGACGGTCCGACTCGCCCGTGAGGACAAGGACGAAGAACCGTCAGGGGAATTGTGGAGGTCCAACAAACGGTCAGGGCAATATGTTCGCGTCGGCGAGACGGCCCAGGATCAGGGCTATGCGCAGAGTAAACGCCGACCTGACGTCGGAAGGTGACCATCCGGTGACGTCCGTCACACGTCGTAGCCGGTAGCGGACGGTGTTCGGGTGAACGAAGAGCATCCGGGCCGCCCCCTCCAGACTGCTCGCCTGTTCGAGGTACACACTCAGTGTCTCGAGCAGTGCCGAACCGGCTTCCTCCAGCGGTCTGTAGATCTCCTCCACCAACTGCTCACGGGCAGCGGGGTCTCCGGCCATCGCGCGCTCGGGCAGCAGATCGTCGGCGAGCACCGGACGGGGTGCGTCCGGCCAGGCGGTGCACGCCTTCAGCCCGGCCGCCGCCGCCCCCGCAGAGCGGGTCGCGGCCAGCAGGTCGGAGACCACCGGACCGGCCACCACCGGACCCGGGGCATACGGCCCGATCAGCGCCTTCGCCGCCTGCAGCGGATTGTCCGAGCCGCCCGCGACCACCACCAGCCGGTCGCCCAGCACCCCGGTGAGGACCTGCAGCTTCGCGTGGCGGGCGGCCCGGCGGATCGCCTCGACCGTCAGCTCGCTGTCCCCGTCGGGGGCGGTGCCCAGCACCACGCACACATGCTCGGGGGAGTTCCAGCCGAGCGCCGCGGCGCGGGACAGCGCGCCCTCGTCCGCCTCCCCGGACAGCACCGCGTTGACCACCAGCGACTCCAGCCGGGCGTCCCAGGCGCCGCGCGCCTCGGCGGCCTGTGCGTAGACCTGGGCGGTGGCGAAGGCGATCTCCCGCGCGTACACCAGCAGCGCCTCGCGCAGCACCGACTCATCGCCCGGGGCCGCCACGTCGTCGATCGCCGACTCCATGACCTCGATGGTCGTGCGGACCATCTCCACGGTCTGCCGCAGCGTGATCGCCCGGGTCAGCTCGCGCGGGGCGGTGCCGAACACATCGGTGCTGATCGCCTGGGGCGCCTCGGGGTGGCGAAACCATTCGGTGAAGGCCGCGATGCCCGCCTGTGCCACCAGCCCGATCCAGGAGCGGTTCTCGGGCGGCATCGCGCGGTACCACGGCAGCTGCTCGTCCATGCGCGCGATGGCGTTGGCGGCGAGCTTCCCGGAGGACTTCTCCAGGCGGCGCAGGGTGGCACTGTGCGGATGTGGGGTGTTCGAGGCTGGTTCAGGCACGAGGACAAGACTGCCTTATCGGGTGGTGAGCGCTGGGGGCGGGAGGCTACGCGGGGGTAGGGGCGGGGCCGGGGGTGGACGGGTCCGGGCGCACTACCGTGGACCGGGTGATGTGGATACAGCGGTCCGGTGCACGGTATCCGGGTGGGGAGGGCGCGGGCATCGAGACGCGCCACGCCTTTTCCTTCTCTGGGTACTACGACCCCGGCAACGTGCGGTTCGGATCCCTCGTCGCCTGCAACGAGGAGCGGCTCGCCCCCGGTGCGGGCTTCGCCGAGCATCCGCACCGCGATATGGAGATCGTCACCTGGGTCGTCGAGGGTGAGCTCACTCACGAGGACTCCACCGGCGCGCGGACCGTGGTGCGCCCCGGCGATGTACAGCGGCTCAGTGCCGGGAGCGGAGTGCGTCACACCGAGCGCAACGCGGGCGCCGAACCCCTCACCTTCGTCCAGATGTGGCTGGTGCCCGGGCCTGGCTCCGCGACGGACCCCGGGTACGAGGTGGTGCGCGGCATCGCCGACGGCACCCCGTACGCGCTGGAGCGCACCGAGGCGGTGCTGCATGTGCGGCGGCTGGCGGACGGCGAGCGCACCGCGCTGCCGGACGCGCCGTGGGTGTACGCACATGCGGTGCGCGGCGCGGCGCGGATCGAGGGGGAGACCCTCGGGCCCGGCGACGCGGCCCGGATCTCGGGCGCGGAGCGGCTGGAGGCGCGCGCCGAGGGCCCCGCCGAGCTGCTGATCTGGGAAATGCACGCGGAGCCGGTCTACGGCTGAAGAGGTGCTGAGGGGGGCTCAGCGGATCGGCGGAAGTCGGCCGCGGTTCGCGGGCGCCCCGAAGGGGCGCGGGGCCGTGTCGATGTGCGGCTCCGCCGCGTGGGCGACCAGCCACGACGGCGCCGCAGACGATCGACGGCACGCCAGGGCACTGCCGCGGGGCGCTCAGCCCAGCTCGGCCAGGATCGCGTCGGTGAGCGTCGGCCAGACCTCGACGGCCCAGGGGCCGAAGGCCCGGTCCGTCAGGGTGACACAGGCGGCGCGGGCGTCCGGGTCGACCCACAGGAACGTCCCGGACTGGCCGAAATGCCCGAAGGTGCGGGGCGAGGAGGAGGCGCCGGTCCAGTGCGGCGACTTGCCGTCGCGTATCTCGAAGCCGAGCCCCCAGTCGTTGGGCCGCTGATGGCCGTAGCCGGGCAGCACGCCCGTGAGACCCGGATGGATCACGGAGGTGGCCTCGGCCAGCGTCTCGGCCGCCAGCAGCCGCGGGGCCTGCAGCTCCGCCGCGAAGCGCACCAGGTCGTCCACGGTGGAGACGCCGTCCTTGGCGGGCGAGCCGGCCAGCTCGGTGCCGGTCATGCCGAGCGGCTCCAGCACCGCCTGGCGCAGATACTCCGGGAACGGGATGTCCGTGGCCTTGGCGATGTGATCGCCCAGCACCTCGAACCCGGCGTTGGAGTAGAGTCGGCGGTTGCCGGGCGCGGCGACCGAGCGGTGCTCGTCGAAGGCCAGCCCGGAGGTGTGCGCCAGCAGATGGCGCACCGTGGAGCCCTCGGGCCCGGCCGGTTCGTCCAGCTCCACCGCGCCCTCCTCGACGGCGAGCAGCGCGGCGTAGGCGGCGAGCGGCTTGGTGACCGAGGCGAGGGGGAAGCGGTGGCCGGTCGGGCCGTACGATCCGGCCAGGGTGCCGTCCGCGCGTACGACGGCGGCCGCCGCCGTCGGGACCGGCCAGTTCTCGATCATCCGCAGGCTCTCCATGTCACAGAGCCTAGTGGCGGGCGCCGCGCGGACTCACGGCACCCAAGGTTCCGCCAAATCTTCGCTTGCTTGGAGTGCACTCCAAGTCAATAGCGTTGAAGACGTCGATGAGGTGTGCGGATCGGCGACCTGCGAGAGGTGAATCGGCATGACCCTGATGGAGAGCGCCCCGGTGAAGGTCCGCGCCTGCGCGGGGAGGGGCGGGCACCCCGGCCCAGCGGGCGGGACGGCTACACGATCAGTGAGGTGGCCGCCCATACCGGGCTGACGGCACACACGCTGCGCTGGTACGAGCGGATCGGGCTGATGCCGCATGTCGACCGTACGCACACCGGCCAGCGTCGCTTCACCAACCGCGACCTGGACTGGCTCGACCTCGTCGGCAAGCTGCGGCTGACCGGGATGCCGGTCGCCGACATGGTCCGCTACGCCGAGCTGGTGCGCGAGGGCGAGCACACCTTCGCCGAGCGCGAGGAGCTGCTGACCACGCACCGCGCGAATGTGCGGGAGCGGATCGCCGAGCTCCAGAGCACGCTCCAAGTCCTCGACTACAAGATCGATATCTACGCTGACGCCCGACGGGCGTCGGAGAGGTTTGACCCCGTATGAGCAACAGCACCAACGAGACCATCGCGACCGTCGGCCTCGGGGCCGGCGGACCGGAGGTCGGCGTCCAGGGCCTGGGCTGCATGGGCATGAGCTGGGGCTACGGACCGACCCATGACGAGGCGGAGGCGCGGGCCACGCTGGAGCGGGCCCTGGAGCTGGGCGTCACGCTCTTCGACACCGCCGATGTCTACGGCTTCGGGCGGAACGAGGAGTTCATCTCCCCCTTCGTCCGGGCCCACCGCGACCGGATCACCCTGGCCACCAAGTTCGCCATCGACCGCGACGAGAGCGATCCGTTCGGCAACCAGCGGATCCGCAACGACCGCCCGTACATCCGCCGGGCCATCGAGGGCAGTCTGCGCCGGCTGGAGGTCGACCATGTCGACCTGTACTACATGCACCGGCGCAACCCCGAGGTGCCGCTGGAGGAGAGCGTCGGCGCCATGGCCGAGCTGGTGGCCGAGGGGAAGGTCAAGCACCTCGGGCTGAGCGAGGTCACGGCCAAGGAGCTGCGCGCGGCGCACGCGGTGCATCCGATCGCGGCGGTGCAGTCGGAGTGGTCGCTGTTCAGCCGCGATGTGGAGGGCGGCGGAGCGAACAGCGTCGCCGCCACCGCCGCCGAGCTGGGTGTCGCCCTCGTCCCGTACTCACCGCTCGGCCGCGGCTTCCTCACCGGCTCCTTCGTCCAGGCCGAGGAGGAGCTGAGCGAGGGCGACTTCCGCCGTCGGCAGCCCCGCTTCACCGGCGACAACGCGGCCGTCAACGCCGCGCTGCTGGAGCCGATCCGCAAGATCGCCGAGGCGCGCGGGGCCACCCTCGCCCAGATCGCGCTGGCCTGGGTGCAGCAGCGGGCCCAGGTCCACGGGCTCGCCGTGGTGCCGATCCCCGGCACCCGCACCCGCGCCCGGATCGAGCAGAACACCGGCGCGACCTGGATCGAGCTGAGCGCGGACGAGCTGGCAGCGCTGGAGCCGATCGCCGGACAGGTGGCGGGCGCCCGCTACGCCGATATGAGCGCGACGAGCGCGGGCCGGGAGTAGCTGCGCTCGGCTCACCGGCGCGGGTTCGGCGGCGGCCACCGCCGACGCGGTCGTCACACACCGCGTGACGACCATGGCGGCGGCGCGTCGCGGTACGCCTGGTGGGTCCGGCGAGTCGCGGCAGCGCGGCGGGTCCCGCGCGTCGCCTCGCCCCGCGCCGTCGTCCGGGCGGCCCGGTGTGCGAGGAGGCAGGCACAGAGCGCGGGTCCGTGCGTGATGGCCGCGGTCAGACGAGGCCTTGGCGGCAGTCCGGCCCCGTGCCCGGACTGCCGCCGTCCTCCTCGGCGCATCGCACAGCGTCGAAGTCCCCGAGCGCGATCCGTGAGAAGTTGCGCAGCGAGTCGGTTCCCGGCGCGAAGTAGCCGGTGTGGCCCTGGGCGCTCTCGGAGGAGACCACCCGGGCGCCGAAGGACGGATCGGTCGGGTCGTCGCCGTGGCCCAGGCCCAGGAAGTCATAGCCGGTCACCCGCCGGATCCAGTCGGTGCGGTCCCGCGCCGCCCAGACCCGGGCCCCGGTCTGGAGGCCGTCGGCGCTGTCCGCGCGCATCCCCGGGCTGCCCAGCACCACCAGGTCCAAGACGCGGGCGCGGTCCATCGCGGAGGCGGCAAGACCGCAGACCACCGAGCCGTAGCTGTGGCAGAAGACGGCGGGCGGGGCGTCGGCGGTCGCCGCGGTGGTCACGGCGAGCCCCGCGAGAAACCGGTCAAGCCGAGGCGCGCCCGCCTTGGCCAGCCGGCTGGTGGCGGCGTCCGGGCCCAGCCCGACCGGGGTCGTATAGCCGACCCAGGCGATGACGGCGGTCGGGGTGGCGGGCGCGTCCTTGGCCATCCGCGCCCGCAGCGACCGCGCCATCCCGGCCGGGGTGCCGTACGGATCGCCCGTGCGGTCGAAGGCGTCCAAGTCGATGTCCGAGCCCGGCACGATCACGGCCGTGCGCCGGGCCGTCGCCAAGTCCCCGTACACCTCCGCCACTTGGCCGCGCCCGCGCGGATCGAAGGCGAGGATCTGGCGGCCGGGTGCGAGCAGCGCCGCGTACCGCTCGGCGAGCGGGCTCTCGGGGTCGGCCTTCCGCTCCTTGTGCCAGGCGGCCCGGATCGCCCGGGAGTTGGCCTCGTACCGCAGGCTCAGCGGTGCGCCGTCCAGATTGCCCACCACCTGGGGATGCCGGATGACCAGCGCCTCGCGCTGGACGTCGGTGAGCCGGCCGAAGAACCGGGCGATCTCGGCGGGCGAGGTGGCGGCCGGATCGGGCAGCTCGCGCCCGGCCCCGCTCAGCGAATGGTCCGACAGCCATGCGGCGGTGCCGGGTGGCGGCCCGGTGATGGCCTGCTCCTCGTGGGCCACGGTCCAGCCGGCCGTCCCCGCCATGACGGTGATGGTGAGCGCCGCGGTGATCAGGCGTCGCGCGTAGTGCCTGGTGCGTAGCGTCTGGGACATGGCCGGGGCTTCCCTCTTCCGTCGGTGACGGAGGGAAAGGTAGAGAGCCGTCGGGTGGCGGTACGTCACCCCCCGGTGCCAAGTGGGATGTCATACCCCAGTAGGGGGTCGCGGCCCGGCCCGGGTCAGTGACCCGGCGTCACCAGGCCCGATTCATAGGCGAAGATCACCGCCTGGGCGCGGTCGCGCAGCCCCAGCTTGGCCAGCACCCGGCCGATATGCGTCTTCACCGTCTGCTCCGCGAGCACCAGCGACTCGGCGATCTCCTGGTTGGACAGGCCCCGCGCGATCAGCTCCAGCACCTCGGTCTCACGCGGCGTCAGCCCACTGCGCCGCGCGGCCGGGCCGTCGCGGCGCGGCGCGGGGCGCTGGCGGGCGAAGTCGGCGATCAGCCGGCGGGTGACGGACGGGGCGAGCAGCGCCTCGCCCGCCGCGACCACCCGGACCGCGGAGATCAGATCGGCCGGCGGGGCGTCCTTCAGCAGAAAGCCGCTGGCCCCGGCGCGCAGCGCCTCGTAGACGTAGTCGTCCACATCGAAGGTGGTGAGCATCAGGACCTTGGGCCGGTGGATGACCCCGCGCGGTGGGTCCAGGAGCTGCCGGGCCGCCTCGAGCCCGTCCATCTCGGGCATCCGGACGTCCATCAGCACCACATCGGGGTGGGTGCGCCGGCTGACCGCCACGCCCTCCCGCCCGTCGGGCGCCTCACCGACGACGTCGATATCGCTCTGCGCGGCGAGCAGGGCGGCGAACCCGGCCCGCACCATCGCCTGGTCGTCGACGATGATCACCTTGATGGTCATGACGGGTCCGTCTCTTCGAGGTCTAACAGGGGGAGCCGGGCCGCGACGCGGAAGCCGCCGTCGGGGAGCGGGCCGGTGTCGAGCATGCCGCCGACGAGCCGTACGCGCTCGACCATGCCGACGAGGCCGTGGCCGGTGCCGCTGGTCTCCAGGGGCTTGGTGGGCGCGCCCGGCGGGCCGTTGACCACCAGCAGGGTCAGCGCCGAGCGGTCCTCGGCCGCCGAGACGGCCACCCGGGTGGCGGCGCCAGGGGCGTGCCGCACCACATTGGCCAGCGCCTCCTGCACGATGCGGTACGCGGACAACCCCACGGCCTGCGGCAGCGGTTCGAGCTCGGCCACCTCGTCCGCGATGGTCAGCGTGGTCGGTATGCCGGCCCGTACCGTCGCCTCGACGAGCTGCGGCACCTGCCGCAGCCCCGGCTGCGGCGCCCGCTCACCGCGGGTCTCCTCGCTGCGCAACACGCCCAGCAGCCGCCGCATTTCGGCGAGGGACTCCCGGGCGGTGGCGGCGATGGTGGAGAACTCCCGCTCCGCCTCGGACGGCAGCCCGCCGATCCGGTACGGAGCGCTGTCGGCCTGCACGGTGATCACGGACATGTGGTGGGCGACCACATCGTGCAGCTCGCGGGCGATCCGGGTGCGCTCCTCCAGCAGGGTGCGATGGGCCCGTTCGGCCTCGCTGATCGTCTCCTGCTCGGCCAGCCGCCGCTGGGCGTCGCCGCGCTCCCGCAGCGCCCCGGCGACCAGCAGCACCACTCCGCCGAGCACGAACAGCACCACATTGCTGCCGTTGCTCTTGTCCGGGAAACCCATGCCGAGCGAGAGTCCGGCGGTGCCGGTGACCAGCCACACCGCCACCAGGGTGCGGCGCGGTTCGCGCAGCGCGAGGGCGAGCAGCAGGAAGAGATAGCCGATGATGGGGCCCGGCAGCCAGGGCCACACCCGGTTCTCGAGGTGGTCGGCGGTGCCGAGCACCACGAGGGCGCAGACGATGTCGGAGAGGAAGACGATCCACCACGCCTGCAGCGGACGGGTGACGGACAGCAGCAGCGGGGTGCTCTGGACAATGCCGATCAGCGTGGCCACGCCGCCGCCCACCCCGTAGTCGCCTGAGAGGACCTGGGCGGAGGTGGGGACCAGGATCGTGGTGAGGATCATCGCCACGCCGTACGGCACCCGGCGCAGCCAGCGCCGGGGCGACTGGGCGAACAGCGGTGTCGCCGGATAGCTGGGGGTGACCAGGGCCCGGGCGAGGGCGCCCGCCTGCCGCCGGGCGGCCTTGGGCAGGCTCTCGTGCGCGGTGGAGGATGCGGCGGTGGACGCCGGGCCGGTGGCCGCGCCGGCCGGTGCGGAGGAGGGACCGGACACTTACAGCTCCGCCAGCAGCTCGGCCTTCTTCGCGCTGAACTCGTCGTCGGTCAGCAGCCCGGCCGTGTGCAGCTCGCCCAGATGACGGATGCGCTCGGCGATGTCCGCGGGGTCGCGGCGCGGGGCCCCGGTCCGGTTCGAGGACGGGGCGCCCTCGGCACACGGCACCGGGGAGGAGGCCCGTATCGCCTCCAGGACGGCCGCGGCGAACGGCAGCGACTGGTGGACGAGGCCGTAGCCCATCCCGAACACGACGGCCGCCGGGTCCTGGTCGGGGCGGCCGAGGGGCTCGTCCTCGGCGGAGCGCCGCAGCAGCCGCAGATAGCCGTGGCCACCGCCCTTGGGGGCGGCTTTGCCGGTGCCGTTCCTGGCCGTGCCGTCCTTGGCGGCACCGCCTTTGGCCGATGCGCCTTTGGCGGAGCCTTCCTTGGGGACGGTGCCCGCCGAGCCCCGGCTCTCCGGGGACCGCCACTCCACACCGGTCAGCTCGTCGATCCGGAAGTGCTGGTCCCCGACCTTCCACTTCTCCGAGGAGGCGCCGGTCCAGAACCAGCGGAAGGAGATCGCCTTGCCGTCGAAGGACGCCTTGCCGTCGTACGCCTTGAAGGACAGCGGCGCCGGGGGCACGGTCACCAGATGCGCCTCGGCGGGGAGGTCCGCGTCCGGGCAGAGGGACTCGCGTATCCGCTCGGCGTAGTAGTCCGCGAGCGTCTCCCGCTCGGCCGGCAGCACTAGGCGGTACGGGTCGTACGCCTCCTTGAGCTGGCCGTCCGCGGCGTCCATCAGGGGGTCGGCGCCTGGTCTGGGCACGGCGCGCAGCACCACCGTTCCCCGTTTGCCGACAGCGAGCTCCACTCCGGACAGCGCCTCGAAGGGGATGCGGCGTTCGCCGAGCGCCTGGAGCAGCTTCGGCGTGCGGATCCCCCGTTCGAAGCGGATGAGCATGGAGTCGGTGTCGAACTCCCAGACGGTCTGAAAACCGGCCAGCACATCACCCATGCGGCTCATCGTATGCGGCGGTGGCCCGCCCGTCCCCCTTTGAGGCTACGCGCGTCACTAGAGTTTCCGGTGTTTGCGCCGGTCGTCAGCGTAGCCCCGCGGTGCAGTCGTCGCCGTCGCCGCAGCTCACGGACTGGACAGCACCGATTCCCACCCGCGCGAAGTTGTCCAGGCTGGTCGTGCCCGGTTCGAAGTATCCGGCGTGTCCATCCGCCCCGTCCGCGGACAGCAGCCGGGCGCCGAAGCCCGAGGAGACCGGGTCCGCGCCATGGCCGAGCCCGCCGACCTCCAGATGCGGAATGTCCCCGATCCAGTCGCCGGAGTCCCGCATCGCCCACACCCGGGCGCTGGTGCCCAGGTCGGAGACGTGGTCGGCGCGCATCCCGGGGCTGCCGGCCACCGCGATATCGGTGACCTTGGGCGGCAGATCGCGGGCGGCGACCCCGCACACCACCGAGCCGTAGCTGTGGCACATCAGCGAGACCCGGGAGAGCGCGGGCAGCGCGTCGACCAGCGCGCGCAGCCGCACCGCGCCCTGGGCGGCCAGCTTGCCGGTGGCCGCGTCCATGCCGATTCCGGCGGGGGAGGTGTAGTCGGCCCAGGCGATGACGGCGGTCTTGGTGTCCGGGGCGTCGGCCCGCTCGTTCTCGTAGAGCGCGTGGGCCATCCCGACCGTGGCGGTGTACGGGCGCCCGGACTTCTGGAAGGTCAGGATGTCGGTGTCCACGCCCGGCACCACGATCGAGACCCGGTTGGCGTGGGCGAGGTCGCCGAAGACCTCGGCGGCCCGTCCGCCGCCCGACGGATCGAAGGAGAGGATCTGCCGCCCGGCGCCCAGCAGGTCCTGGTAGCGGTCCATCCGGCGGGTCGCGTCGGAGCGGCCCATCGGGGTGAGCTGGGGGTCGTGCAACCGCTTGCGCTCATCGGCGCGCGCCTGGGTCAGGGCGACGCGGTTGGCGCGGAACCGCAGGGCCACCGGCGCGCCGTTGAGATTGCCCACGGCCAGCGGATAGCGCCGCACCAGGCGGTTCGTCTGGGCCTTGGTGAGCGAGTCGAACCAGCGGCCGAGGGCGCGCGGCGAGCCGTACGGATCGGGCAGCGCGCGGCCGCCGAGCGATCCGTTGCGCCAGGCGCTGATCGACGCGGAGAGCGCGTCCGGGGCTCCTCTGTGGCTCCGTACGGCCGTCCACCCGGTGGTGGCGAGGAGAACGAACACCACCGCCAGCGCGAGCAGGGCGCGCCAAGCGGTGGAACCGGGGGAGGGGGAGCCGAGCTCCGAGAAGGAAGTCACCGCGGCACACCCTAGGAGAAGCGTGGTGCCGGGTGCCAAATGCCGTGATTCATCTCACGTTTGACAGCGGGAATTCTTGGGAGCTATGTCGGAATTGGTGCTATTTGTCCCATCGTTCGGCGAGGGTGGGGCCCACGTAATCAAGATGGAACGCGGTGAGGTCTCGCAACGTGACCATGCTGTCCTCCTCGCCCTCGCCCCACAGCTTCCCGGACACCCGGATCACTCCGCTGAACATCGCGACCACCAGCCGCGGCCGCGGGTCGGCGTCGATGTCCAGCCCCTCGCGGCGGGCGATCTCGCTCGCCAGCCGCTCCTCCATCTCCGCGGTGCGGCGCAGATGCACCGCGAGCAGGCTCGGCGTCGACTCGATCACCCGGTACATCCGCATATGGAGCTCGGGCGGCACCATCTGCTCGATCGCGTCCCCGATGGTGCCCCAGGCGTCGAGCACCGCGCTGCGCAGCGCGGCCAGCGGCGCCTCGTCCGCGGGGCGTCCGCACAGGGCGGCGAAGAAGTGGCACTCGGCCGACTCCTGGCTGGCGAAGGCGACCTCCTCCTTGTTGGCGAAGTACCGGAAGAAGGTGCGCTGGGAGACCTCGACCGCCTCGGCGATCTCGTCGACCGTCGTGTGCTCGTATCCCTGACGGGTGAACAACTCCAGCGCGGAGCGCACCAGGGCGTTCCGCGTCCGCTGCTTCTTGCGCTCGCGCAGCCCGGGCGGTGGTGGCGTCTTCGGGTCCGCCACTGCCTCGTCCGTTGTCACCTATCGGCTCGCTTTCTTTCGGCTCGGGGCCGCGTTACGGCTGCTCAGGATACCTGTGACGGAAACGTCAGTTACCGGCGGATGAATCGGTTTGTCAATTGTCAGAGGCTGACATTAGCCTCCGGTTATGACCTCTTCGACCACCGTCGCCGATTCGGCGCCGGAACCTCCCATAACCGATCCCCCGAAGGGGCTTCGGGGTCATCCATGGCTGACGCTCCTCACCGTCGCCCTCGGCGTGACGATGGTCGCCCTCGACGGCACGATCGTCGCGATCGCCAACCCGGCCATCCAGAAGGACCTCGGCGCCTCGCTCGCCGATGTGCAGTGGATCACCAACGGCTATCTGCTGGCCCTCGCCGTCGCGCTGATCACGGCGGGCAAGCTGGGTGACCGCTTCGGCCACCGCCAGACCTTCCTGATCGGCGTCATCGGCTTCGCCATCTCCTCGGCCGCCATCGGCTTCTCCGGCGAGGTCTCCCTCGTCGTGGTGTTCCGGGTACTGCAGGGCCTGTGCGGCGCGCTGCTGATGCCCGCGGCGCTCGGACTGCTGCGCGCCACCTTCCCCGCCGAGAAGCTCAACATGGCGATCGGCATCTGGGGCGCGGTGATCGGCGCCTCCACCGCCGCCGGACCCATCGTCGGCGGATTGCTCGTCGAGCACGTCAACTGGCAGTCGGTCTTCTTCATCAACGCGCCCGTCGGCGTGCTGGCGCTGGTCCTGGGGCTCCTGCTGCTGGTCGACCACCGCGCGGAGAAGGCCCCGCGCTCCTTCGACCTCCCCGGCATCGTGCTGCTGTCCGGTGCGATGTTCTGCCTCATCTGGGCGCTGATCAACGCCGCCGACTGGCACTGGACCGACCAGCGCACGCTGCTCTTCCTGGGCCTGTCGGTGGTCTGCTTCGTCGTCTTCGTCTTCTGGGAGAGCCGGACGCGGGAGCCGCTGCTGCCGCTCAGCATGTTCCGTTCGGTGGCGCTGAGCACGGGCACCGTGCTGATGGTGCTGATGGCCTTCGGCTTCATGGGCGGGCTGTTCTTCGTCACCTTCTATCTGCAGAACGTGCACGGGCTGAGCCCCGTCGACAGCGGGCTGCGGCTGCTGCCGCTCACCGCGATGATGATCGTCGCCTCGCCGCTGGCCGGTGCGCTGATCACCAAGTTCGGGCCGCGGATGCCGCTGGTGACGTCCATGGTGATCACCGCCGTCTCGATGTTCGGCCTCTCCCGGCTGGACGTGGACAGCGGCGGCCTCGAGATGTCCATCTGGTTCGCCCTGCTGGGCCTGGGCCTCGGCCCGGTGATGGTCGGTGCCACCGAGGTCATCGTCGGCAACGCCCCGATCCAGCACGCCGGTGTCGCCGGCGGCCTCCAGCAGGCCGCGATGCAGGTCGGCGGCAGCCTCGGCACGGCCGTCCTGGGCGCGGTCATGGCGGGCAGGGTGGACAACACGCTGCCGCGGAAGTGGGCCGACGCGGGGCTGCCGCCGATGCCCAAGGGCGCGGAGTCCAAAGCGTCGGACGCCGTCGAGGTCGGCATCGCCCCCGTCACCAAGAGCACTCCGCCGGAGATCGCGGGGAAGATCACGGCCGTCGCGCATGACACTTTCGTGTCAGGGATGGGCCTCGCCTTCACCGTGGCGGCCGTCGTCTCGGTGGTCGCGGCCGTGGTCGCGGGCTTCACCAAGCGCGGCGAGAACGCGGAGGCGGCCGGTGGGAGCGTCCACATCTGACCCCTCGCGGTCAACCCCCTATCAGGGTGGACCTTGATCGACCCCATGGTGGCGAACGGGAGCCGGCGGACACGCTGGCTCCCGTTCTGTTCTTTCCACAGTTTCCACACGGGGAGCGAAAACGACATGCGCAAGATCACTACGGCCGCCGCGGTCTCGGCTCTGGCCCTCACCGCCACTCTCGCCGCCACCCTCGCCCCGGCCGCGACGGCCCTGGCCGCCGCAGCGCCACCGCGCCTGGGGAACTGCGCCGCCGGTCAGCTGTGCCTGTGGCGGAGCGGCGGCTTCACGGGGGCGCGCCAGACCCATGAACTGGCCGGCGTCGACATCGAAAGCTGCGTCCCTCTGCCGTCCGGCACGACCGCGGCCTCGCTGGCGAACCGGACGGGGCGTCCGGTGACGGCGTATCAGAGCGGCGAGTGCGCGGAGACGGCCGAATTCCGCACCTACCCGACGGGGTCCTGGGCCCCCGAAACCCCGTACCAGGTACGGGCCTTCAAAATCTGGGAACGCTGAGCGGACAGGGGCCCACACCGGATCCCGCGGCCACCTTCGCCAGATGCCGCTCTGACGGACGCGGGCCGTCCGGTGCCCGGCTGTTCCCCTACCCGCCCCTTCCCGAACCAGGGGCTTCGCCCCTGGACCCCGGGTGCCCTTCGGCCGTGTGTTCACGCGTCGTGTGGGCGGCGGCGGGTGGCCCCAGCGCCGCCCGTGGGGTGGCCACTGCGGTGCGGTCGCCGCTCCCGGGGTCCGGCCGAAGGGTCAGGTCCGGCGCTCGGGCCGAGGTCCGGGGTGGAGCCCCTGGGTCCGGGGGTGCGGGGCGGAGCCCCTGCCGCGGGTGGGGTGCGGGGGTGCCGCCCCCGCACTCAACCGCCCTGTCCGACCAAGGCGGACAGCCGCTTCCGGGGCACACGAAAACGCGGGGGCGGGCTGGGGATCCAGTCCGCCCCCGCGTCGGGGGTCACTGCCGTCGCAGACGGCTTGCGCGGCGGGGTCGGTGCCGTCGTGGACGGCTACCGCGTCACGGCTCCCCGCCGTCGCGGGCGGCTACGCGTCGCCGCCCGCCGCGCCCGGGTCGGCCGCGGCTACGTCCAGGAGCTGGTAGCGGTCGATCGCCTGCTTCAGGACCGAGCGGTCGATCTTGCCGTCGCGGGCCAGTTCCGTCAGGACACCGAGCACGATCGACTCGGCGTCGATGTGGAAGAAGCGCCGTGCCGCGCCGCGGGTGTCGGCGAAGCCGAAGCCGTCCGCGCCCAGGGACTGGTACGTGCCGGGCACCCAGCGCGCGATCTGGTCGGGAACCGCACGCATCCAGTCGGAGACGGCCACCTTCGGGCCCTCCGCGTCCGCCAGCTTCCGGGTGACGTACGGAACGCGCTGCTCCTCCTCGGGGTGGAGCAGGTTGTGCTCCTCCGCCTCGACGGCGTCGCGGCGCAGCTCGTTCCAGGAGGTGGCCGACCAGACGTCCGCCTTGACGTTCCAGTCCTCGGCCAGGATGCGCTGGGCCTCGATGGCCCACGGCACCGCGACACCGGAGGCGAGGATCTGTGCCGGGATGGCGCCCTTCTCGCCCTGCCGGTAGCGGTAGAGGCCCTTGAGGATGCCCTCGCGGTCCACGTTCTCCGGCTCGGCCGGGTGCTGGATCGGCTCGTTGTAGACGGTGAGGTAGTAGAAGACGTCCTCACTGTTCTCGCCGTACATCCGGCGCAGACCGTCCTGGACGATATGGGCGATCTCGAAGCCGTACGCCGGGTCGTACGCGACGACCGCGGGGTTGGTCGAGGCCAGCAGCTGGGAGTGGCCGTCCGCGTGCTGCAGACCCTCACCGGTCAGGGTCGTACGACCGGCGGTCGCGCCCAGGACGAACCCGCGCGCCAGCTGGTCGGCCATCTGCCAGAACTGGTCACCGGTGCGCTGGAAGCCGAACATCGAGTAGAAGACGTAGACCGGGATCAGCGGCTCGCCGTGCGTGGCGTACGCGGAGCCCGCCGCGATCAGCGAGGCCGTACAGCCCGCCTCGGAGATGCCGTCGTGCAGCATCTGCCCGGTCGCCGATTCCTTGTAGGCCAGCAGCAGCTCACGGTCGACCGACTCATACGTCTGGCCCAGCGGGGAGTAGATCTTCGCCGAGGGGAAGAGCGAGTCCATGCCGAAGGTGCGGTACTCGTCGGGCGCGATCGGCACGAACCGCTTGCCGATCTCCTTGTCCCGCATCAGGTCCTTCAGCAGCCGCACGAACGCCATGGTGGTGGCGATCGACTGCTGGCCGGTGCCCTTCTTGAGCGCGGCGTAGGTCTTGTCGCCCGGCAGCTGCAGCGGCTTGGCGCGCACGACACGGGTCGGCGCGTAGCCGCCCAGCGCCTTGCGGCGGTCGTGCATGTACTGGATCTCCTCCGAGTCCCGGCCCGGGTGGTAGTACGGCGGCAGGCCGGACTCCAGCTCCCGGTCCGGGATCGGCAGGTGCAGCCGGTCGCGGAAGCGCTTGAGGTCGTCGACCGTCAGCTTCTTCATCTGGTGGGTCGCGTTGCGGCCCTCGAAGTTCGGGCCGAGCGTCCAGCCCTTGACGGTCTGCGCGAGGATCACCGTCGGCTGGCCCTTGTGGGCCTTGGCCGCCGCGTACGCCGCGTAGATCTTCTTGTGGTCGTGACCGCCGCGGCCCAGGTGCAGGATCTGGTCGTCGGTCATGCCCTCGACCATCTTGCGCAGCCGCTGGTCCTCGCCGAAGAAGTGCTCGCGGATGTAGCCACCGGTCTCGGTCGCGTACGTCTGGAACTGACCGTCCGGCGTGGTGTTCAGCTTGTTGACCAGGATCCCGTCCCGGTCCTGCGCCAGCAGCGGGTCCCAGGTGCGGTCCCACACCAGCTTGATCACATTCCAGCCGGCGCCGCGGAACTGCGACTCCAGCTCCTGGATGATCTTGCCGTTGCCGCGCACCGGGCCGTCGAGCCGCTGCAGGTTGCAGTTGACCACGAAGGTCAGGTTGTCCAAGCCCTCACGCGCGGCCAGGGAGAGCTGGCCGAGCGACTCCGGCTCGTCCATCTCGCCGTCGCCCAGGAACGCCCAGACGTGGGAGTTGGAGGTGTCGGCGACGCCGCGTGCCTCCATATAGCGGTTCATCCGCGCCTGGAAGATCGCGCCGAGCGGGCCCAGGCCCATGGAGACCGTGGGGAACTCCCAGAAGTCCGGCATCGACCGCGGGTGCGGATAGCTGGACAGCGCGTGACCGAGCTTGGACTTCTCCTGACGGAACCCGTCCAGATGGTCCTCGGTCAGGCGGTCCAGCAGGAAGGCCCGGGCGTAGATGCCGGGGGAGGCATGGCCCTGGAAGAAGATCTGGTCGCCGCTGTCGTGGTCCTTGCCGCGGAAGAAGTGGTTGAAGCCCACGTCGTACAGCGAGGCGGACGAGGCGAAGGTGGCGATGTGGCCACCGACCCCGATCCCCGGACGCTGCGCCCGGGAGACCATCACCGCCGCGTTCCAGCGGGTCGCGTTGAGGACCTTGCGCTCGATCTCCTCGTTGCCGGGGAAGAACGGCTCGCTCTTGGTGGCGATGGTGTTGACGTAGTCCGTGCTGCGCATCTCGGGCACGGCGACACGCTTCTCGCGGGCGCGCTCGATCAGGCGAAGCATCAGGTAGCGGGCACGTTCCCGGCCTCGCTCATCGACGGCTGCGTCGAGCGAGTCGAGCCATTCCTGGGTCTCTTCGGGATCGAAGTCCGGGACCTGGCTGGGAAGGCCGCCAATGATGATCGGGTTGCGATCGGATCCGGAAGCCACGCTATTCCTTCGCTTTTCGGTCGTGCTGTGCACGCACATGGATTCGTGCTCTGCTGCTGTAGCGCCGTTGTCCATCGTGTACCTCGGGTACGGGATACGTCACCTCTACCGAGTGGTAACCATCACCAGGTGAGACGGGCGCTCCGGCGGCCGTTCGGCGTGCGACGGCCGAATCGCAACCTTACGCCCACGACCGGGGTCGTCTGCGTACGGCCGTTCGGCGCCGGGGCGGCGTAAGGTGGCTAGACACACACGTAAGCCGGACATCTTCGGGCAATCCGGTCGACCGCGCGCCGTTGCGTGTCGTTCCTCCATGATGGGAGTTGCGGCGACACGTCAACGTTTGGGCGGGATCGCTGGCCGGGTACTTGCGCGATCCGCCCGGCCCGTGTGGACTACGCCCAAGCCTCGCGTACGCGCGCGGGGCCCACAGACTCGAAGAGTGAATGCAAGATGACAGGAGGCAATCCGTGAGCGCGACCGCGGACCACGCGGAGGAGCGGACCAACCCTGCCGCGAGGCTGGGTTTTCAGCCCGAACAGGTGGTCCAGGAGATCGGCTACGACGACGATGTCGACCAGGAGCTCCGCGAGTCCATCGAGGAGATCACCGGCCAGGAGCTCGTCGACGAGGAGTACGACGATGTGGCCGATGCCGTTGTGCTGTGGTTCCGAGAGGACGACGGCGATCTGACGGACGCGCTGGTGGACGCCATCCAGATGATCGACGACGGCGCACCGGTCTGGCTGCTGACGCCCAAGACCGGCCGTGACGGCTATGTCGAGCCGAGCGACATCAATGAGGCCGCGACCACCGCGGGCCTGTCCCAGACCAAGAGCTTCAACGCGGGCAAGGACTGGACGGGCAGCCGTCTGGTCACGCCGAAGGCCGCTCGTAGCGGCAAGCGCTGAGGCCGGCGGATCCACACCTCAGAGCCCCCCTCCGTTCCCTTTCGGAGGGGGGCTCTGCACGTAGGGTGGCCGCACCACATGATCATTCGAACGTGATCTTTCGAACGTGAGCGAAGGGATGTCCCCATGGCGATAGAGGTCGGTGCGAAGGCCCCCGACTTTCAGCTGAAGAACCAGCACGGCGAGTCGGTCAGGCTCTCCGACTTCCGGGGCGAGAAGAACGTCGTGCTGCTCTTCTATCCGTTCGCCTTCACCGGCGTCTGCACCGGCGAGCTGTGCGCGCTCCGTGACGAGCTGCCGACGTTCGTCAACGACGAGGTCCAGCTGCTGGCGGTCTCCAATGACTCGCCGTTCAGCCTGCGGGTCTTCGCCGAGCAGGAGGGGCTGGAGTACCCGCTGCTGTCGGACTTCTGGCCGCACGGCGAGACCAGCCGCGCCTACGGCGTCTTCGACGAGGACAAGGGCTGCGCGGTGCGCGGCACCTTTGTGATCGACAAGGAGGGCGTGGTGCGCTGGACGATCGTCAACGGTCTGCCCGATGCCCGGGACCTGAACGACTACGTCAAGGCCCTCGAAACCCTGTAGTAGCGGGGAACCGCTCACTAGGATCGACGCGTTGATCCTGATGGGAAACCTTTGATGAAGGGGCACACAGTGCTCCTGACGAACCTTTTTGGGAGGACTCGTGGGAGTCAGCCTCAGCAAGGGCGGCAATGTCTCGCTGACCAAGGAAGCCCCGAACCTGACGGCGGTCGTCGTGGGTCTGGGCTGGGACGCCCGCACCACCACGGGCACGGACTTCGACCTCGACGCCAGCGCCCTGCTGACCAACGCCGAGGGCAAGGTCGGAAACGACCAGAACTTCGTCTTCTTCAACAACCTCAAGAGCCCCGACGGCTCCGTGGAGCACACCGGTGACAACATCACCGGTGAGGGCGAGGGCGACGATGAGCAGATCAAGGTGAACCTGGCGGGCGTCCCCGCCGATGTCGCCAAGATCGTCTTCCCGGTGTCGATCTACGACGCCGAGACCCGGCAGCAGAGCTTCGGCCAGGTGCGCAACGCCTTCATCCGCGTGGTGAACCAGGCCGACGGCAATGAGCTGGCCCGCTACGACCTCTCCGAGGACGCCTCGACCGAGACCGCCATGGTCTTCGGCGAGCTGTACCGGAACGGGGCGGAGTGGAAGTTCCGCGCCATCGGACAGGGGTACGCCTCGGGTCTGCGCGGCATCGCGCAGGACTTCGGCGTCAACGTCTGAGCGAGCCGTCGAGCGCCGTCGAGGGCCGTCACCGGCCGTCCAAGGCTGTTCAGGGGCCCGTACGAGGCCGCATGCGGCCTCCGCACGAGGCCATTCCGGCGCCGCACCCCCGCGCCCCAGAGGCAGGGGTGCGGCGCCGGACGCGCATCACCCACGCACCACCCCGGGGAGGAATCAGCATCATGGGCGTCACACTCGCCAAGGGGGGCAATGTCTCCCTCTCCAAAGCCGCTCCGAATCTCACACACGTGCTCATCGGCCTGGGCTGGGACGCGCGCTCCACCACCGGAGCGCCGTTCGACCTCGACGCCAGCGCGCTGCTGTGCCAGTCGGGGCGGGTGCTCGGCGATGAGTACTTCATCTTCTACAACAACCTCAAGAGCCCCGAGGGCTCCGTCGAGCACACCGGCGACAACCTCACCGGGGAGGGCGAGGGCGACGACGAGTCCCTGCTGATCGATCTGGTCAAGGTCCCGGCCGAGGTCGACAAGATCGTCTTCCCGGTCTCGATCCATGACGCCGATACCAGGCGCCAGACGTTCGGGCAGGTCAGTAACGCCTTCATTCGGGTGGTGAACCAGGCTGACGGCCAGGAGCTGGCCCGCTACGACCTCTCCGAGGACGCCTCCGGCGAGACCGCGATGATCTTTGGCGAGGTCTATCGCTATGGAGGCGAGTGGAAGTTCAGGGCCGTGGGGCAGGGGTACGCGTCGGGTCTGCGTGGCATCGCTCTAGACTTCGGAGTCAACGTTTCGTAAAGCCGCGTAATAACGCGCGGGGGAGACCTTACGACGAAGGATTGGGTAGGCAGTGCTCCTCAAAACCTTTGGTTGGTCGTTCGCCATCACGGTGATCGGTCTGGCCCTGGCCGGCGTCCTCTGGGGGTGGAAGGGGCTCGCAATCGTCGGGATCCTCTCGATCCTGGAGATTTCGCTCTCATTCGACAATGCGGTCATCAACGCGGGCATTCTCCGCAAGATGAACGCCTTCTGGCAGAAGATCTTCCTGACGGTCGGCATTCTGATCGCCGTCTTCGGTATGCGTCTGGTCTTCCCGGTGATCATCGTCGCCATCACGGCGAAGCTGAGTCCCGTCGAGGCCATCGATCTCGCGATCAACGACAAGGACAAGTACGAGCACCTGGTCACGGCGGCGCATCCGGCGATCGCGGCCTTCGGTGGGATCTTCCTGCTGATGATCTTCCTCGACTTCATATTCGAGGACCGGGACATCAGGTGGCTGGGGTGGCTGGAGAAGCCGCTCGCCAAGCTGGGCAGGCTGGACACGTTCTCGGTCGTCGTCGCCCTGGTCGTGCTGCTGATCTCCGCCACCACCGTGGCCACCGACGTGGCCCACGGCGGTGGTGACAAGAGTTCCACCGTCCTGTTGGCCGGGGTCGCCGGTCTGGTCACCTACTTGATCGTCGGCGGCATCTCCAGCTACTTCGAGGACAAGCTCGAAGAGGAGGAGGAAGACGACGACGAGGCCGAGGAGGCCAAGGGCGCGGACGAGGACGGCGAGGAGACCAAGAGCGCCGCGAACGCCCAGCTCAACGGCAGCGGCGGGCGTGGCTCCAGCGGTGCCTCCGTGGCCGGCCTCGCCGGCAAGGCCGCGTTCTTCCTGTTCCTCTACCTCGAGGTCATCGACGCGTCGTTCTCCTTCGACGGGGTCATCGGCGCCTTCGCGGTCACCAACGACATCTTCGAGATGGCGCTGGGTCTGGGTATCGGCGCCATGTACATCCGGTCGCTGACCGTCTACCTGGTGCGCAAGGGCACCCTGGACGACTACGTCTATCTGGAGCACGGCGCGCACTACGCGATCGGCGCGCTCGCCGTCATCCTGCTGGTCACGATCAAGTACGAGATCAACGAGGTCATCACCGGCCTGGTGGGCGTGGTGCTGATCGCCGCCTCGTACTGGTCCTCGGTGGTGCGCAACCGCCGGCTGGCGGCCGAGGGCGAGGGCTCGGAGACCAAGACGGAAGTCACGTCCGGAGTCTGAGTCCGGAGTCCGAGAGTCCGGAGTGTGAGAGTCCGGAGTCCGAGAGTCCGGAGTCCGAGTCCGACCGAAGTCACCTCCGGAGTCCGACCTCCGGGAGTGTGACGCGGCGGTGATTGAGGAACGCTCTGAGCGGGGCGGCCGAGGTCTTCCGACCTCCCGGCCGCCCCGCGGCAGTTGATCGGCTTTGAGGCAGCGGAGCCACGAAGGGTGGGGTGCGCACCATGGCGTTCTGGAGCAACTGGGGACGGTCCGCGTGGCGTGAGTTCGAGAGCGGCGACGCGTCCGGTGTGGTCGAGCTGACCAAGCGGCAATCGACGATCTCGCTGACCAAGCAGGGGGCCGCCAGCGGCAATCTGCGGATCAATCTCTCCTGGCAGATGCGCACCTCGGACTTCAACAGCAGGGCGGGGCGCGGCTCGCTGCGCCACCCCCTGCGGATGTTCAAGCCCGAGCCGGTGCAGGCGCAGGGGCCCGCGATGGTCAATGTCGACCTCGACCTCGCGGTGATGTACGAGCTGAAGAGCGGCTCCAAAGGCGTGGTGCAGCCGCTCGGGGAATTCTTCGGCAATCTCAACGAGGCGCCGTACGTCAAGCTCAGCGGGGACGACCGGTTCGGCTCCGGATCCGGCGAGACGGTCTACGTCAACATGGACCACAAGGACGACATCAAGCGACTGCTCGTCTTCGTCTACATCTACGACGGCACCCCCGCCTTCGACCGCACCCACGGCCTGGTCACGCTCTATCCGAGCAATGGGCCGCGGGTGGAGATCGCGCTCGACGAGCGGGCCCCACAGGCCCGCTCCTGCGCCGTCGTGCTGATCGAGAACGTCAAGGGCGAGATGATGGTCCGCCGCGAGGTGAAGTACGTCTACGGCTTCCAGGCGGAGCTGGACCGGCTGTACGGATGGGGCCTCCAGTGGGGCCGGGGCTACAAGTCGAAGGTGTGACCGGCCCGCACCGCGGCCCCGCCCCCATCCGTCCGTTCCGGAGCTATCTGTTCTGGAACTGCGGCCCCTGCGGCGGCAGGACGAAATGCGGGTCCGGCACCTGGACGGGGATCGGCAGCGGGGGCGGCGCCACCGGCCCCGTCGGCTGCACCTGCTGCGGATAGCCGTACGCGGGCGGCTGCGGATAGCCGTACGTCTGCTGCTGGGGCGGATAGCCGTAGCCGGGCTGCGCCGGGGGCTGGCCGGGCGGCTGCGGATACCCCGCGGCAGGGGCCTGCGGCGGCGGGGGCGGGGCCTGCGGCGGCACATAGCCGAAGCCGCTGTCGCCGTGCGCCGTGGGGGGCTGCATGGGCTGGGTGCGGTGCGGATCCCAGGGGTCGGGCGATGCCGCGTGCGGATAGCCGTACGCCGGGGCCCCGGCCGGGGCCGGGGAGTGGGGCCGGGTCGGAGCTTCGGACGACGACGGGGGCGGCGTGCCGGGGGCCGCCGGGGGCGCGTGAGTGGCGGCGGCCGGGGGTGTCGCGGTGGCGGGTGGTTCGGGAGCGGCCAGCGGCTCGGGCGCGGCGGCCAGGGGCTCCGGAGCGCCGGCGGTCAGGGGTTCGGGGGCGGCGCCGCCTTCCGGACCGGACGGGGCCGCGGCTCCGTCGCCGTCCGAGCCGCCCGCGGCCTCGCCGTCCTCCACCGAGATCCCGTACTGCGTGGCCAGCCCGACCAGCCCCGTCTCATAGCCCTGTCCCAGGGCCCGGAACTTCCAGGTGTCGCCGCGCCGGTAGAGCTCACCGCAGATCAGCGCGGCCTCCTTACCGGTCTCCGGCAGCACCGCGAAGATCGCGATCGGCTCGGCGTCCGCCTCGCGCGGCGCACCGGACGAGGCGTCGTAGAGCAGCAGGTTCAGATCCCTCACCTGTCCGAAGGTGCCGCCGTCGGCGGACGCGGCGAGCACCACCCGGCGCACCGCCGGCTCCAGCCCGGTGAACTCGGCCTCGATGGTGTCCGTCAGCGCGCCCTGGTTCGGCTTCTTGGGGAGATGCCGGACCAGACCCGAGGGGTGGTTCGGCTGGTTGTAGAAGACGAAGTCCTCGTCCGAGCGCACCCGGTCGTCCGCGTCCAGCAGCAGCGCCGAGGCGTCCACGTCGGGTACGTCCGTGCCGGGGGTCCAGCGCAACACCGCGCGTATGGCCGTGGCCTCCAGCGGGATGTTCGATCCCTTCAGCATCGCCTGCGTCATGGCGGCAATCCTGCCTTCCCAGTGGGTGCTGGGACAACGCAGGGTGCGGGGCGGGTGGCGGCGGGGAGGTGGTACAGGGCGGTAGGGCGAGTATGCCGGACACCATGCGGACGCACATGGGTTACGTGATTTTCACGCCCTTGGGGAACTTTTGACCCAGGGCCGCACGTACGATTATCGGCCAACCGCGGGTCAGCGTGGCCGAGGCGGCGTACCGGCAGTACGGGGAGTTAGATGCGGCATTTCGAACATCTGCCGGCTGAGGTGCGGGCGAGCGTCTTTCATCGCGAGCCCGTTGAATTCAGCGTGGACTCGCCCGCCCGGACGCTGGCCGTCGCGCTCGGCGCGACCCTGTACTGCCCGGCGACCCGGCCCAAGCTCGCCGAGGACATCGTCAAACAGGCAGGTCGCGGCGTGGTGTCCATGGTGCTGTGCCTGGAGGACTCCATCGACGACGCCGAGGTGCCGGGCGCGGAGGAGAACCTCATACGGCAGTTCGCGGAGCTGTCCGGGCTCGGCCCCGGCACCCCGCTGCCGCTGCTCTTCATCCGGGTCCGCACCCCCGAGCAGATCGTCGATCTTCTCGCCCGGCTCGGAGCGGGGGTGCGGCTACTGTCCGGATTCGTACTGCCGAAGTTCACCGAGGAGCGCGGCGGGGCCTTCCTCGAGGCGCTGATGTCGGCCGAAAACGCCCAGGTGGCCGAGGCATTGGGCGGACGGCGGCTCTTTGCGATGCCGGTTCTCGAATCGCCCGAGCTGATGCACCGCGAGACGCGCACCGACACCCTGAGCGGCATCAGCCGGATTGTCGACAAGTACCGCGAGCGGGTGCTGGCGCTGCGTCTCGGGGTCACCGATCTGTGCTCGGCGTACGGGCTGCGCAGGGCGCCGGACATGACCGCCTACGACGTCCAGCTGATCGCGTCCGTGATCGCGGACGTGGTGAACATGCTGGGCCGGGCCGACGGCACGGGCTTCACGATCACCGGGCCGGTGTGGGAGTACTTCAAACCCCATGAGCGGATGTTCAAACCGCAACTGCGGATCAGCCCCTTCAGCAGCGGCCGCGCCGAATCCCTGCGCACCGCGCTGATCGAGCACCACATGGACGGGCTGCTGCGCGAGATCGAACTGGACCGGGCCAATGGTCTGCAGGGCAAGACCTGCATCCACCCCACCCATGTGGCCCCCGTGCACGCGCTGTCCGTCGTCAGCCACGAGGAGTTCAGCGACGCGGTGGACATCCTGGAGCCCCAGCGCTGCGGGGGCGGGGTGCTGCGTTCCTCGTACACCAACAAGATGAACGAGGTGAAGCCGCACCGGGCGTGGGCCGAGCGGACCCTACGGCGCGCGGAGGTCTTCGGGGTCGCCCGGGAGGATGTGAGCTTCGTGGAACTGCTGGCGGCAAGCCTGCGGACGTAGAGCGAACCGGGCCCGGGACGGACCCCGGACGAGCGACGATGGAAACGAGGCGCAGGGCGGCGTGAGCGTGGGCAACGTGTGGTCGGGACAGTGGGTCGCGGACCGGCTGGGAGTACGGCTGGACGGCGGCTGGGACGGCTCGGCGCGCCGGGACGGCGAGGCGCCTCGCGAGGGTGAGGCGCTCCGGGACGGTGAGGCGCTTCGCGAGGGCGAGGCGCCTCGCGGGGGTGAAGTGTGCCGGGACGGTGAGGCGCTTCGCGAGGGCGCGGTGCGCCGCGAGGGTGAGGCGCTCCGGGACGGTGAGGGGGACGGCGGCCGGGGCGGCGTCAGCAGTCAGGGCGGCGACAGCGTCACCAGCGGGAACGGCGCCAGCGGCCGGAACGACGGCGGCCAGGCCGGCAACGACGTCAGCGGCCGGGGTGGCAACGACATCAGCGGCCAGGCCGGCAACGACGTCAGCGGCCGGGGCGGCGACGACGTCAGCGGCCGGGGCGGCGACGGCGGCGCAGAGCTGCGTGAGCTGCTGGGGCTCGCCCTGCGGCGCAACCCCAAGCGGGCGCATCTGCTGGTCTCCAACGTGCTCGGCAAGCATGTCCCGCAGCGCCCCGCCATCGTCCACGACGCGGGCGTGCGGCTCGGCCGTCGGGTGCGGGAGCTGCTGGGCGACGAGGCGGCGGCGCGCGCGGTGGTGCTCGGGTACGCGGAGACCGCCACCGGGCTCGGCCACAGCGTCGCGGACGGGCTCGCCCTCGCCCCGTACCTCCACTCCACCCGCCGCCCGGTCCCGGGCGTCGCCACGGTCGGCGGTTTCGAGGAGGAGCACAGCCACGCCACCTCCCATCTGCTGCTCCCCGAGGACCCGGGGCTCCTGGCCTCGACGGGTCCCCTGGTCCTCGTGGACGACGAGTTCTCCACGGGCCGTACGGTCCTGAACACCATCGCTGCCCTCCACCGCCGCTTCCCCCGCGACCACTATGTGGTGGTCGCGCTGGTGGACATGCGCTCGCCCGAGGACCGCGCCCGCCTGGACGCCTTCGCGGCCGACCTCGGTGCCCGCGTCGACCTGGTCGCCGCCGCGGCCGGAACGGTGCACCTGCCTGACGACGTCCTGGAGCGCGGTGCGAAGCTGGTGGCCGCACACGAGGCGGCCACCCCGGACCACGAGGGCGCGCCCGCCTCTACGGCGTCCTCGGCGGGCGCCGCCTCTACGGCACCTCCGGCAGGCGCCGCCTCTACGGCACCTCCGGCAGGCGCCGCCTCCACTGCGCCCTCGGCAGGCGCCACCCCCACAGCACCCCCGGCAGGCGCCACCCCCGACGCGGGTCCGGCCGTGACCCGCGTGGACCTCGGCTGGCCCGAAGGGCTCCCGGACGGCGGCCGCCACGGCTTCACCCCCGCCCACCGCGCCCGCCTGGAAGCGGCACTCCCCACCATGGCCACCCGCCTCGCGAACGCGTTGGCGCAAGCGCCGGACGACCAGGCCCCGCCCGCCGGGAACGTACCCCGGCCGCCCCACTCCTCCCGCCGCGTCCTCGTCCTCGGGTTCGAGGAGCTGATGTACGCGCCGCTGCGTATCGCGAAGGCGCTCGACGACGTCCTCGACGGCGTCGAGGTGCGGTATTCGACGACCACCCGCTCACCCGTGCTCGCCGTCGACGACCCCGGGTACGCCATCCGCACCCGGCTGACCTTCCCGCGCACGACGAGCCCGCCGACGGCCCCGGGCCGCGCTACGCCTACAACGTCGCGCCCGGTGCCGATCCGCACCGCCGCTTCGACGCCGTCGTCGCCGTCGTCGACTCGACCGCCGACACGCCCGCGCTGCACGCCCCCGGCGGGCTGCTCGCCGCGCTGAGCGCGCACACGGACCGGCTGGTCCTGGCCGTCGTGCCGGCGTACCGCCCCCAGACCCCACCCACCCCCGCACCGTCCCCGAACGACAGGCTCCGCCCATGCACCAACCGTCGTACGAGCCCCTGCGCGGACCGGACTTCTCGTCCTACGCGCCCGAAGAGGTCGGCTGGCTGCTCCAGGACTTCTCCCACGTCACCCTCGAAGCGCCCACCGAGGAGCGGGAGGAGGCGATCCAGAGCGGGGGCGCGCACTACGCCGAGTCGCTGCCGGTGGAGTACCAGCCGAACGCGCGCTACCAGGAGCTCTTCCGGGCCGCCCTCGACGCCTCCGCCGCCCGGATCGCCCGTGCCGTCGGCGCGGTCACCGAGACCGTGCTCGCCGAGCGCTCCCCGCGCCCCGTCCTCGTCTCGCTCGCCCGCGCCGGCACCCCCGTCGGGGTGCTGATGCGCCGCTGGGCGCAGCACGCCCATGGGCTCGACCTCCCGCACTACGCGGTCTCCATCGTGCGCGGCCGCGGTATCGACACCGCCGCGCTGCGCTGGCTGGCGGACCACCACGACCCCTCCGACGTCGTCTTCGTCGACGGCTGGACCGGTAAGGGCGCCATCACCCGCGAGCTGTCGGACGCCCTCGCCCCGTACCCGGACTTCGACCCGCGGATCGCGGTCCTCGCCGACCCCGGCCGTTGTGTGGACACCTACGGCACCCGGGACGACTTCCTCGTCCCCTCCGCATGCCTCAACTCGACCGTCTCCGGGCTGATATCGCGCACCGTGCTCCGCGCCGACCTGGTCGGCCCGAACGACTTCCACGGCGCGAAGTACTACCGCGAACTCGCCGGATCCGATGTCTCCGGATACTTCCTGGACACCGTCTCGGGTCGCTTCGCGGAGGTCGCCGAGGCCGCCATGGCCGACGCCGGGCAGCTCGCGGCCACCGACCGCACTCCCACCTGGGAGGGGTGGGCCGCGGTCGAGCGGATCAGCCAGGAGTACGGCATCCACGACGTCAACCTCGTGAAGCCGGGCGTCGGCGAGACCACCCGGGTGCTGCTGCGGCGCGTCCCATGGAAGATCCTCGCCCAGCGCGGCGCGGGCGCCGACCTGGACCATGTGCGGCTGCTCGCCGAGCAGCGCGGAGTGCCGGTCGAGGAGATCGACGGGCTTCCGTACACCTGCGTCGGGCTGATCCACCCGCGCTACACCCGGGGCGCCACCGGGGCCGACGGAAAAGCAGTGACCACAGCGGGCACAGCCGACACCACAGACACGGAACACGAGGCGAACGCGGCGGGCATCGCCAACAGAGACGAAAGAACGGTGGCCGCGCGATGAGCGTCCTGGTGGCAAGCGATCTCGACCGCACCCTGATCTACTCCGCGGCCGCGCTCGGCCTCGACATGCCGGACGCCGAGGCCCGCGGCTGCTGTGCGTCGAGACGTACGAGGGCCGACCGCTGTCGTACATGACCGAGACCGCCGCCGGGCTGCTCGCCGAGCTGGTCCGCACCTCCGTCTTCGTCCCCACGACCACCCGCACCGTCGAGCAGTACCGCCGCATCCGCCTCCCCGGCCCCGCCTCCCGCTTCGCGATCTGCGCCAACGGCGGCCAGCTGCTGGTGAACGGCGAGCCCGACGCCGACTGGAACCAGCGGGTCCGCACCGCCCTCGGCGACGCCTGCGCCCCCCTGGAGGAGGTGCGCGCCCACCTCAGCGCCACCGCCGACCCCGCCTGGCTGCTCAAGGAGCGGGTGGCCGAGGAGCTGTTCGCCTATCTCGTGGTCGAACGGGAGCTGCTGCCCCAGGGGTACGTCAAGGAGCTCACGCAGTGGGCCGAGCCGCGCGGCTGGACGGTCTCCCTGCAGGGCCGCAAGATCTACGCGGTGCCCAAGCCGCTCACCAAGAGCGCGGCCGTCGCCGAGATCAGGAACCGCACGGGAGCGGACGAGGTGCTCGCCGCGGGCGATTCGCTGCTCGACACCGATCTGCTGCTCGCGGCCGACCGCGCCTGGCGCCCCGGCCACGGCGAACTGGCCGACGTCGGCTGGACGGCACCCCAGGTGACCGTGGTCGAGGAGACGGGTGTGGCGGCGGGCGAGGCCATCGTCCGCGCCCTGGGCGAACGCTCCTCCGTCACCTGGGCGCGCGCCCGCAGCCAGGTCATCCGCGCTGTCTCCCGCGGCCGGGACTGATCCGTCCCACCACCCGCCCAGGGCCCCCCTTCGGAATCTCTCGCGCCGTCGTGACGTCGGGTTACAGTCACCACGTCACCACAGTCGGCACAGTCGGCATGTGCGACATCGCCCGGGAAGCCGAGCAGACCGAAGGGGGCCGCGATGGCCGAGAGCAAGAGCACACCGATCACGGCCGAGCTGTACGACTACGTCCTGCGGCACAATCCGCCGCTCGACCCCGTACTGCGCGAGCTCGTCGAGGTCACCCACCGCAGCCTCCCCCAGCAGGCCGGAATGCAGTCGGCCGAGGAGCAGGCCCCGCTGCTGGCCTTCCTGGTCCGGCTGGTCGGCGCCCGCCACATCGTCGAGGTCGGCACCTTCACCGGCTTCTCCGCGCTGGCCATGGCCCAGGCGCTGCCCGCCGACGGCAGGCTGATCGCCTGCGATGTGTCGGAGGAGTGGACGGCGTACGGGCGGAAGGCATGGGCCAAGGCCGGTGTCGAGGCCCGCATCGACCTGCGGATCGCGCCCGCGCTGAACACCCTGCGCGCGATGCCCGCCGAGCCCCATATCGATCTCGCCTATCTCGACGCGGACAAGGAGAACTACATCCCGTACTGGGAGGAGCTGGTCCCGCGGATGAACCCCGGCGGTCTGATCGTCGCGGACAACGTGTTCTACCACGGGGCCGTCACCGCCCCGACGCCGTCGACCGCGGGCGCCGCGATCCAGGCGTTCAACGATCATGTGGCGGCGGACGTCCGGATGGAGGCGGTCATGCTCACCGTCGCCGACGGCCTGACGCTCGCGCGCCGGCTGGGCTGAGGCGGCCGGACCGACCGCGTGACGAGGGCCGGGCCGACCGCGTCACCGAGAGCGGGAGCGCCGCAAGAACCGGGCCCAGCGGTGGCTCCCGGGCTTGTCGGGCTGGTCGGTGGGCTCGGCGCCGCCGGGCTGATCCAGCTTGCCCCACTTACCGGGCGGCTGACCGCGCCGTTCACCCGACTCCTCGGTGGACTCGCGTCGCTCACCGGATTCACCGCGTCGCTCGGCGGACTCACGGCCTCCCTCTGCCCCCGCACCAGCCGTAACGGGCCCGCCCGCGGCTCCAGGCGTGAGCGGGGTGCCCGGCGGGGCGGCCGTACCGGCCTGTTCGGCGGCGCGCCCGCGCGCGGCGATCAGGTCCCGGGCGTGGACGGCCTCGCGTTCGGCCTGCTCGGGGTGGCGGGACACCCAGTACGGATTGTCATGCGGCAGCCCGCCGCTGACCCGTCCGTACATGCCGAACCACATCAGCACCAGCCCCACGACAAAGCTGAACAGCACGTTCTGCATCCGGAACGCCAGGAAGTTGAACGTGGTCTCCAGCACCGCCAGATTGATGAAGCCGCTCAGCAGGAAGAGGATCCCGAGCACCAGGTTGAGCGTCGAGGCGAAGTTGCCGCCGATGACCATGCCGACGAACAGCAGCAGCCCGATGACGATGGAGAGCACGCTCAGCGCGCCATTGGTGTTCAGCCCGGCGACCGTGTCACCGCCGATGTCGAAGAAGCCGACCTGGTCGATCAGGCCCAGGATGCCGAAGGCGACGAGCACCAGCCCCATGAGCCCGGCGCCGACGCGATAGAACTTGCTGAGCTGGTGATCGACCGGCAGATGCTCATCGAGCGAGGTGTGCGCGCCGATCCGCTCGGGGAAGTGCCGTGCGACTCCGGCGGGGTGAGGACCGATGGGGGAGGGGCGGCCCATAGCCATCTCCGGCCTCCTTCTGCTGGCGCCGGACCTCGGCTTCGCGCTCTGCGCGGTCGAGGCCGTACCCGCGGACGCCGCGCCACCGTCGCGTACACGACGTACGCGCGCACAACCGGGTGCGTGGCGTACGTACGGAGGCGCGGCACGGGTACGTACCTCCTAGGATCCGCCCCCGTCCCCGTCGGCTCAACCGCAGCTCGACACCGGCTGGCCCGCAGCTCGACACCGGCGCACCCTCAGCCGCAGCAGCCGCCCCCGCAGCAGCCGCCACCGCCACCGCCGCCGGACGGGGGCCGGGCCGAGGAGGCGGACGAGGACGAGGCGCCGGTGACGGCCACGGTGGACAGCAGCTTCACCGTGTCGCCGTGCCCGTCCGGGCAGGACGCGGGAGCGGAGGACTCGGCCATCGGCCGGTTCAGCTCGAAGGTGGTGCCGCAGGCGCGGCAGCGGTACTCATAGCGAGGCATGGCAGGAGCATAACCACCGCACCGCAGGTCAGCCCCCCGAACGACAGGCCCTCTGCGCGCGGGCTCAGTGCCCGCTGCCCCGCTCCTCCCGAATCCCCTGGACGACCCGGGCGGCGGTCTGCCGTACGGCCTCCGTCTCGGAGAGGAAGTGCCACCAGTCCGGATGCCGCCCCTCCAGCCCCGCGATGGCCCGCTCCAGGCGCTCCACGGCATCGTCCAGCGGGCGTGCGTGGCGCGGATCGGGTGTGGAGCGCCCGGCCATGGCCAGCCGCTGCGCGTCGCGGATCGCGAACCGGGTGCGCTCGATCTCCTTCTGCTGGTCGAACGACACCTCGTCCAGCCGCCGCAGCCGGTCCCCGGCCGCCGAGACGGCCTCGTCCGTGCTGTTCAGCAGCGCCCGTACGGTGGCCAGCAGCGCGGTGGCGTCCGGCCAGCGCTGCTCCTCGCGCGCCGTCTGCGCCTCCTTGAGCTTCTCCTCGGCCTGCGCCACATCCCGCGCCGCCTGCGCGGGGACCTGCTGCAGATCCTGCCAGCAGGCGGCGGTGTAGCGGCGGCGCAGCTCGCTGAGGACGGGCTCGACCCCGGCGGCCCGCGTGGTGATCGCCTGCGCGCGGGTGCGCAGCGACACCAGCCGCTTGTCGATCTCCGCCGCCCGCTCCGGCAGCCGCTCGGCCTCCCCGCGCACCGCCTCCGCCCTGCGCAGCACATCATCGGCGCGCCGCAGGGTCTCCTGCACACCGTGCTGCCCGGCCCCCTGGTTGAGCTTGGTCAACTCGGGCGACAGCGCCGCCAGCCGGGCCGCCAGATCGTCCGCCCGCAGCCCCGACGCACGCACCGCGTCCAGCGCGTTACTCGCCGCGAGCAGCGCCTGCCGCGCCCGCTCCACCGCCGGCGCCAGCCGCGCCAGCCGCGTCTCGGCCTGCTCCAGCAGCGGCCCCAGCCCCTGCGCGAACCGGTCCAGATCCGCCTTGGTGCGCTCCAGTGCGTCCTTCGCGCTGGTCAGATCGGCGCGCGCCCGGGAGGCCGTCGCCGCGTCCAGATCGTCCCGATCCAGGTCATGCGCGTCCACCGCCGTGATGTAGTCCCGGCTGACCTGGTCGATCCGCTGCCCCAGCGCCGAGAAGTCGGCCGCCGTCCGGCGCGCGGCGGGCGAATCGTCCACGGCGGTGATCGTCTCGATGGAGATCCGCAGATCCCGCTGCGCCGTGTCCAGCTCATAGAACGCCGCCGCCGCGGCGTCCTTGGCCGCCTGCGCCTCGGCCCGCTGACTCTCCCCCGCCCCCGAACCACCGCCGCCCCCGCTCCCACCAGCGAACGAGAGCGACCCCACCACGGCCAACAACGGCACCGGCAGCAACATCAGCCCGAGCACGGAGGGACGGCGCGAGCGACGCACACGGGCTCCCGGACGCGCAGACTCCCGCGATGGACGCGCAGACCCTGCAGATGTCGCCGCCACTACCCGCTCCCGATGGATCGCCCAGGTCCGAATGTCATTCTCCCACCCGACACTGACGAATACAGCGCTCGGTTCGGTTCGCGATCTGCGGACTTCTCTCGCCCGAACCCCAGATACGGGCCCCTCCCCGGGCCGCCTTCACGATTGCGGCACCACCCCGGGGACCCTGTAGGCTGACAGCTCCCCAGGGCGCATAGCTCAGCGGTAGAGCGCTGCCCTTACAAGGCAGATGTCGGCGGTTCGAACCCGTCTGCGCCCACCAGCGAAAAGACCCCCAGCCGGTCCCGGTTGGGGGTCTTTTCGCTGGTGGGCGCAGATGACATCGATCAGGCGACGCGCACCCTGAGATGATCGACGTATGCCGTGAAGCGGTCCGTGCATTGCCCCATGACATGCCGACTCGGTCGGCGACTACCGACAGGTACCCGTTACGCGTCGTCGAACAGTGGTGGAAGATCCCGGATGGCCGCGCCTGAGACACGCCGCGCGTGAACCTAGTCCGGCAGCCGCCAGCTCACGCCGTCCGGCTCGTCCAGCCACAACACATGAGCCCCGCCCGGGGAGACGGTCAGGCCGTAGCGCTCATGCCCCGGCCGCCCGGCATCCCGCCACTGAGTGAGCAGCGGCTCCCGCTCGGCCCACAGATCACGCGGACCGCCATGGTCGAGCCGAGCGGACATGACTCCGGTCCCGGTCATGGTGATGCGCGCCCACGACGAGCTCTCCGGGTCGAAGAGACACCGGATCTGCCGTTCCTCGTCATCCACCAGAGCGAAGTCGGCCACCGCGGGGTGCAGCAGCGAGGTGAGGAACTGCGGTCCGACAGCGTCCAGGAGTGCGGGGAGGGTGATCTCCCGGGTCTGGCCGGACCACGTCAGCAGTGGCTGCACGAGGTTCCCCGCGGTGGTGCCCACCGTGTCGGGGGTCGGCCTGGCGTTCATGAAGGTGGCCAGGCCGTGGAGGAACCGGCCGCCGCAGGAGTGGTCGGCTGCGACCACCAGGCGCACGATGCCGCAGCCGATGTTGGCCACGATCACCCCGCCCGGGCGCAGTTGCTCCTGCCAGGGGGGCGGGATCCGGCCCACTCCGCACGTCGCCAGCAGCCGATCGTACGGTGCGCGCTCCGGGTGGCCGGCCATCCCGTCCCCGGTGACGAGAGTGGGCTCGTACCCGGCCGCACGCAGGCGGGCCCTCGCCGTGGCCACCAGCTCGGGGTCGACGTCGACCGTTACGACATGGCCGGGGCCGAGGCGGTGGGAGAGCAGCGCCGCGTTGTATCCCGTGCCCGCGCCGATCTCCAGCACGGTGTCGCCGTCCCGCACGTCGAGGGCCTCGAGCATCTGGGCCATGAGGGAGGGCTGCGTGGACGAGCTGGTGGCCGTACCGTCCTGGTCGAACTGGGTCAGCAGGGAGACGTCCTGGTAGGCCGCGGCCAGCCATGCGGGGTCGCCCTGGCTGTACGAGTGCAGGCTGCCCTGCGCCCGGACTGTGAAATCGGGGACGAACTCGTGGCGGGGGACGCTCAGGAAGGCGGCGCGCCATGGCTTGGACCGGATACAGCCCGCCCTCACCAGGCTGTCGGCCATGTGGTGGCGCAGTGCGTCAGCGGACGGTGCGTCGATGGTGGTCATAGATTGGGCCTCTCCAATAGGTCAGCCAGCGCTTGGGTGATGGGCGTGCGCAGCTCGGGGATGAATCCCCACTGCCCGTTCGGGTTGACGTCGATCAGGTACCAGCGCCCTTGTGGGTCAACGAGGAAGTCCAGGGCGACGTATCGCAGGCCGAACGTGAATGTGAGCATGTGGACGCCCCGGGCGATGCGTTTGGGGATCTCGCACGGCTTGTACGTCAGGCTGTCGTAGTCCGCTCGGAAGTCGATGCGGGAGGCGTCCGAGCCGGCGTGGATCTCGGCGGCGAACAGCCGGCGCCCAACAGCGGTGAGCCGCACCTCGTATGCCTTGTCCACCCACTCCTGGAACTGGTGGGCGGTGCGCCTGACGGACTCGTTGATCTCGTTGGGCCGGACCTGCGTTGTCCACAGGGCCTGTGGCCGGTCGTCGTGGTCGCTGGGGTGGGTGGTGCCGAGTGCCTTGTACGCGGCAACTTGGCCGGGCAATGCGGAGACGAACTCACCGGCCTTGCCGGGGTCGTTGGTGATCAGCGTCCGGGGTACGGAGAGTCCGCTGCGGGTGGCTGCGGCCAGGGCGATGGGCGGGAACGTGGCCAGGGCGTTTCGGTTCGGGTGGTTCACCCACAGGCAGGGCAGCGAGTACAGCAGCCCACCGAACCCGGCCTGTGCCTCGGCCTGGGCCCATCGTGCGTCTTGCTCAGTGATGTCCGAGTGGAGGCGGAACGCTCCGGGGCGCCGGTAGTACACCGACCGGATGTCGTTGAGAGACACGTCCCGGTGCTGACCACGTAACGCGCCCTCCCACGACATGTGGTCGGGGCCGATCCGGGCCGCCATGCTCAGGCTCTCCGGGAAGTCCCCGGGGTCGAGGCGGCACACGGAGACGGACCGCTCGTTGAGCTCGGCTATGACCAGGTCAGCGGTCGCGTCAGTGGGCCGGGTCAGCACCAGGACGGTCATGATTCAGATCCTCCGGTCACTCAGCGATCAGTCGGTGTCGTTCGCCTTGTCGGTCGCCAGCTGGCTGTCCTCCCTGGTCTGGCTCACGGTCTCGAACGCCGACTTCATCGACGGCTCGCTGATGAACGGCGTCCCAGTCGCGGTCACGCTGATCTGCCACTCCGGGCAGAGCTGCAGGACGGGCAGGGTGAGCGTCTCGTCGGCGACAGGGACGGCCTTGGACAGCCCGAACGGCCTCACGGCCGAGGCCGGGCGGGTTTGCGTGCGTTCGATGGTCAGTGTCACGGTGTTCTCCATTCGTGTGCGGATCTCCTTGTGTGGGGACTCCGGCCCCGCGGTCCCGTTTTCGGGGCCGGAGTCCCCGCCCTGCGGTCGGCGGCCGTGTCTGGCTGCATCGACCGGCAGGGGTCTTGGAGGGTGGGCCGCTGGTGGCGCGCTCCGACGGGGGCCCGGAGCCCAGCGGCCCACCCGGTCTATGGGGCCGGGGTGCCCGCGATGCAGAGGTGGACCGCGAGCACCGGCAGGCCAACACCTGCGCCGACGACCACGCCGGCGCGAGCGACACGGAACGCGTACCTGACGGCTTTATGCGGCACCGGCGGCCTCCTTGCACAGCGGCCGACACACGTACAGGTCGACTTCCTCTTTGGTGACGCCCCCGCAGGTCCACTCGACCGTGCCGAGCAACTGGTCGGCATGCAGCCGTCGCTTGCACAGGGCGCAGTCCCAGCCCTGCAGTTGGGGCCCGGTCAGGGGTTCGGGGTCCGGCAGCTCAATGCCCGGCAGCAGGGAGGGCTGTGGGCAGGTCGTCATCGAGGCCGCCCCTCATGCTCGATCGCGGCCGCGCTGAGGCTCTGCGGCCGGCGCTTCGGGTAGAGCGGCGCGTGGGTGGGACAGGCATACGTGACCTTGCCGACGGCGCTTCCGCTGTCTTCCACCTCGACCGGGATCGGTTCGTCGGTGGGCAGCTTGCAGTGGTAGCAGAGTTGACGCCCCTCGGGCGCGCGCCCGTACTCGGCGCGGTCAGCCTCGGCCAGCGCCCCCCACAGCTTCCAGGCGTCGGTCAGGTAGTGATCGGCCGACAGCGGAACGCGCCAGTGGGTGCGGGGGCCCTCGGTCCAGGAGACGGGTGGTACGCCGAGGTAGGTGCTCTCGTCCGCGAGCTGGGTGAGGACGCGGACTTGCCGCAGGTGCCAGCTCGTAGCGGAGCCCACGGCGACGAGCCAGTACAGGGGGCCGTGCTTGTCCTGGATGACGGCGCCGGTCTCGTCACCGAGCAGTTCCAACGCGCGCTCGCCGACGGTCGGGGCGGCCCGCACGGCGTCCCACCATTTGCCCGCGGGTAACGCCTCGGCGTCCTCGGTGTTCGGCGGTGTCCAAAGCGGGTCTGGGGCCTTCATAGGGATGCCTCCGGCAGTGCGTCTCGCCTCGTGCACCCAGCCAAACGCGCACGCCACGCCGCCGTCCCCACCGCATGCATCACACGCTGCGCGTATGCAGAACCTGCATACGCATGCGACTGGGCCGCTACTGTGGGTATCTCCTTATTGAGCCACGCCACCGCAGACCGGGACCGTGTATGGGGCAGTTAGCGCAGCACTCCAGCGCAGGTGAGGCCATCTCGGCTGCTCGGCGCTCGCGTGGATGGACTCAGAAGCAGCTGGCCGATATGTGCGGGTACAGCCAAAGCACCATCAGCCGTCTGGAACGTGGCCGTCAGTCAGCACGCGACGTCGATGTGCTCACGCTCGTCGCCGACCGGCTCGGTATGGACCCCTCCGAAGTCGGGCTGGCCGGGGACGCACTACACAATGCTGGCGTGAATCGTCGTGGCTTCCTGGGCACAACCGCAGCAGCGGCCGGTCTCGGCATGCTTCCCACTCCAGCCAGCGCGACCCGTCGCCCGGTCAATCCGGCCGTCGTTGGTCACCTCCGGCAGCTCCGCGCCACTCTGGTCCAATCAGACGGGCTTTACGGGCCGCACGCCGCGATGAGTGCCGTTCATGACCACCTCACGGTCATCGAGCAGCAGCTGCTTCCCGGAGCGCACGGCCTTCTCCGCCGGGAGATCCTCCAAACCGGTTCGGAGTGGGCCGAGTTCGCTGGCTGGTTGTACGAGGATCTCGGCCGCCCCGAGCAGGCTCTGTGGTGGTCTGACCGCGCGATGGAATGGGCTCAGGAAGCCGATGATCCCGTCCGGCAAGCCTTCATTCTGATGCGCAAGGCGCAGCAGTCTGTCGGGCTCGGGCAGCAGCAGCGGGCCGTCGGCCTGGCGTCGGCTGCCTTGCGGGTGCGCGGCGACGTGCCCGCACGCATCCGCGCTTCCGCACACCTCCAGGCAGCCCATGGTCATGCCCTCATCGGAGGCGAACTGCCAACCCTCCGCGCGCTCGATGCCGCCCAAGCCCTCGTCGAAGGAGACGAGGCAGTGAACGATCAGCTCGGCGGTTACTGCAACCACGCCTACGTCTACGCCCAGAGAGCCACGTGCTACCTCCGGCTGGGCAAGCCGACGGACGCCGTGACCGCCTACCGGCAAGCCCTCGGGCACTGGCCGGCCATATATCAGCGCGAGCGCGGCCTCCATCTGGCCCGGCTCGCCAGCGCGCACGCCGCCGACCGTGCCCCGGATGCGGCCTGTGCCACTGCGATGGAAGCACTGGAGATCAGCCGTGAAACCGAGTCCCGCCGCACCACGGCAGAGCTCCAGCGAGTCATCACCGGCTTGGCACCGTGGCGACGCACAGCGATGGTGCAAGACCTGGCGGAGGCAGTCGCTGCTGTGTGACTAGGCTGCCCGGAACCAAGATCTGTGGAGGATCCCATGCACATCAGCGAGCTGGTCGGCTCGGACGAGTGGCATACGGTCGAGGGGCGGCCGTTCGTCGTCTACAAGTACGCGGCCACGCTGGACGGCCGGATCGCCGCGGCGGACAGCACCAGCCAGTGGATCACCAGCGCCGAGTCTCGGGCCGAAGTTCACGCGCTGCGCGCGGCCTGCCGGGCAACCGTCGTCGGTTCCGGCACCCAGCAGGCCGATAACCCCCACCTTGCCGTGCGTTCGGTGAAGGACGACCCCAAGCTGAAGGTGGCTGTGCCGGTCGATGAGCAGCCATGGCGGGTGATCGTCGACACCAACGCCCGGACCCCGGCTGATGCCCGGGTCCTCGATGATGCCGCACCCACCATGATTGCTGTCGCTGATGACGCCGACGCGTCCCACCTAGACGGCGTTGCCACCGTTGTACGGCTGCCCCGTGCGAAGGTCGGCCTGGACGTGGAGGCACTTCTCCGTGAGCTGCACCAGCGCGGCGTGCGCGGGATGTTCCTTGAGGGTGGCCCCACTCTCGCCGCGTCGTTCGTGTCGGCGGGCCTGGTGGACCGCATCGTGGCCTACATCGCTCCCGCGCTCCTCGGCCGCGGCAAGAGCGGACTGGAGGGTGGCACCATCGAGACGATCGGCGACATCCTCCGGTGTGAGCTGGTGGACGTGGCGCGGTCCGGCCCGGATGTCAGGCTGATCGCACGTCCGCAGCGCTGAGCAGTGCCCGCGAACGACATGACACGGCTGAGCATGACGAAGCGCCCCCTCCCGGCCGCAGCCGAGAGGGAGCGTTGACGATCACATGCTCACCGCCTCATCCCGCCCCGCCATCCAGCAGCCAGTGGTAACGCAGCCGCAGTGCCCGCTCGGTGCTGGCTGCCACGGTGCAGAGCCCGACCACGGTGTTGCCCCAGGCCGCTAGATCGATGGGCGAGGTGAAGGTGCCGACGTACTGGGCGACGCCCTCCGGGGCCCGGGTGACCTGCTCGGCGAGCTGGAGGATCAGGAGAACCACGCCGATGACGAGCACGATCACCGAGACGAAACCGATCCAGTGGCTCAGCGCGGGGTGCGATCGGTCGAGGCGCGCGCGGCGGCCTTCGGCGGAGTGGGGGTCCGGGATGAGCTGGTACTCGGCCCCCTCGGCGGTGACGTAGTGGCAGCGCTTCAGCCCGAAGGTGCTCGCCCTCACTTCGACGGTGCCGCCCTGGACGGGGAAGACGGCAGGGACCGTGGACTCGGCGTGATGCCTGCCATCGAGGTACAGGTGGGCTATGACCTTGCCGGACGAGGACGAGTGCTTCTGATGCCTGACGTCGACCGCGTAGACCGTCTGCGGGCCGTCGTCGTTCCTCAGCCGAAGATAGAACAGTGCCCGGGAAGGCGACTGCCACCAGCGGAAACGCTTCAGCGCTCGCCCGTCCCCGGGCTTGACCCGCTGCAGGGCCCGACGATGCCGCACGTCCTTGAACATGCCTCGACTCCCGTTACTCGCTCGGCTGCGCCGCGCAGGCGAGGTCCCGCGCCGGGCGCTGTCCGGTGGTCAGGAATGCCGTCACCGCGTCGTTCGCGCAGGTGTTGGCGCCGAACGGATAGACGCCGTGCCCGCCCTGGTCGGCCGTCACCATCGTGGCCCGCTTCCCGAACGCCCGCCGCAGCTTCTGGGCGCCGGCCAGCGGTGTCCCCGGGTCGCGCTCGTTCTGCACCATGAGCACGTTCGACGGGCCCCGGTCACCGATGCGCACCGGCGGCTCGACCCGCTTGTCCGGCCAGAACGCGCACGGTCCGATACCGGCCGAGGACCCGCCCAGCATCGGGTAGGCCAGCCGGTCGACCGCGACGTTCCGCTGATACTCCCGGACCGTTTCCGGCCAGCGATTGTCACCGCATATCACCGCAAAGCGGGCGGACATGAAGTTCTCCATGTCGTCCATCGACGGCGGGGTGTCGGGCGGCAGCGGCCGGTCCTTGTCGAGCGCCTGCCACATCTCGGCCACCAAGGGCATGGACGCATCGCTGTAGAGGCGGTCAAAGGTGAGCCCGCGGAACAACGTCGCGTCGATGCCCCGGACCGGCTTCGCCTCCAACCGCTTCGCGAGCTCGAAGAATTTCGCGGTCACCTGCTCCGGTGTGGTGCCCAGACCGTACTCGGGGTGCGCGGCCGCGAACGCCGCGAAGTCCGGGAACCGGTCCTCCATTCCCCGGGCGAGCGACCGCGTGGCCGTGACGTCGTAACCGCCGGGGCCGAGGTTGCTGTCGAGCACGATCCGGTCGCTGCGCCCCGGGAACAGCGTCGTGTACACCGCACCGAGGTAGGAGCCGTAGGACCCGCCGAGGTACGAGAGCTTCGGCTCGCCCAGGGCAGCCCGGATCCGGTCCATGTCGCGCGCGGTGTTCGCGGTGGTGGTGTGCGGGTGCATCCACGCCGTCTTCGAGGTGGCGCACTGCTTGGCGACGGCCCGCGCGTTCTTCGCCTCCCGCGCGACATCGGCCGCGGTGTGGGCGTACGGCGGGAGGTTGCCGCGCTTGCGCTGCTCCGGTGTCAGATCGCAGGTCACCGGTGTGCTGCGGCCGACGCCGCGCGGGTCGAAGCCGATCACGTCGTAGGAGTCCAGCACGTCCTGCGGCAGCTTTGAGGCGGCGAGAGCGGCCGGGTAACCGAGTCCTGTGATGCCGGGGCCGCCCGGATTGGTCAGCAGTATGCCGCGGCGCTGCGAGGGCTTCTCGCTCGCCAGCCGGGAGATCGCGATCTCGATCTGTCGGCCGTCGGGATCGCGGTAGTCCAGCGGGACTTTGAGTGTCGAGCACTCGAGGCCAGGTGAGTCGGCCGTACGCGGTGAGGCGGCCTTACGGGGTGAGTCGGCCTTCTCCGAGCACGGGCCCCACCGCACGGTGTCCGGCGTCGTCGCCGTGTCCGGCGTCGCCACCGACACGTCCGGAATCACGGTCAGCGCCACCGCGGTCGTCGCCACCGTGGCGGCGGCGAGGGCGAGGGGCAGGGTTTTTCTACGCATCTGATGTTCTCCTGAGGGACGCACGGGGGCGCATGAGGTGCACGGGACGCATGGACGCACGGGGGCGCCGGAAGGGGCGGGTTTGGGACGGTCCCGCCGCCGGCGGTTCATACGGACCAGCACGTAGACCCGGGCGGGGTTGTGTAGTGCAACTCGATCCGGGCAGGGTCGAGGCCGAGGGCGGCCGGGCTGGGCGCCCGCACGGTGCGGTCCGCTCCCCGGAGCGCGTCGGCGCATATGTCGCAAGGGCGAGCCGGGGCGTCCCGGATGCCGTCAGAGCTTTCCTCGGCCGCGGCTTCCCGCGGAATCACCGGCCCGCCCGGTGTTCGGTCTCTGGCGGGTGTGTGCCCAGCCACCGGCCACCATTCCGACGAGCGCGATGCATCCGAGGAGGATCAGCCGGCCGGTAAGACCCCCAGGGACCCGGTCGAGGATGCCCCACAGCACCTCGGAGTCCCGGTCGAGCAAACCGCGGATCATCGTTTGGGCGGCCAGGGCTGTGATCACCAACCCGGCCGCCTCAAGGGCCACATAGCCACCCTTGCGCATCGCGTTTCTCCGTCTCGTGTCCGGTTGTCTCGGCACGTGAACGAGTCTGTTCGTGCGGCGCGGCCGGCACATCGGCCCGGCGGCTCGAACCGTCTGCGACCACGGGCGAGGTGGTGATTCGACTCTGGTCGAGGGCGCACCCACCCCTGGTCGGATTCGCCGGCCGCACGGTCTCGCGATAATGACCAGGTGAACACGGACGTCGCGCCACGGCTCGGGTGGTGGCAGCAGACCTGGCGGCTCGCGGCGGCAGCGGCGGCGGGCGTACCGTTCTGGCTCTCCATCGGTGTGCTGATGCGGGAGCAGACGGGCGAAACCAGCTCGTGGTTTCTGATCGGTGATCCGCTGGTGGCCCTCGGCTGCCTGACGGCGCTGGTCTGGCGGCGGCGGTTCCCGCTCGCCGTCGCCATGACGGTCGCGATCGCCTCGACCGCGTCGGCACTCGCCTCCGGCGCCGCGTTTCTGGCACTGGTTTCGCTCTCCACTCGTCGCCGTCCGGTGGAGAGCGGGGTCGTCGGGCTGGCCTTCGTGACCGCGTCACAGTTCACCGGCGGGCTCTACCCGGTCCAGCGCACGTCCGACTCGTGGTGGCTCGAACTCACCTTCCCGGCGCTGACCGCGGGCATCGCGGTGGCCGTGGGCATGGCCATCGGCGCGCGCCGTGTCGAAGTGCGGTCCTTGCGGGACCGGGCGGAGAGCGCGGAACGGGAACAGACCGCGCGGGCGGCGCAGGCACGCGCCCTGGAACGGAACCGGATCGCCCGCGAGATGCACGATGTGCTCGCGCACCGGATCTCCCTGGTCGCCATGCAGGCCGGAGTGCTGGACCACCGCGGCGACCTCACGGCCGAGGAGAACCGCGTGCTGGTCCGCGGCATCGCCGACGGCTCCCACCAAGCGCTGGAGGAACTGCGGGACGTCCTCGGTGTGCTCCGGGCCGACCCGGGCCGCCCGGAACCGCCGCAACCCTCCCTCGACCGAATCCCCGACCTGGTGGCCGACGCCCGCGCATCGGGACTGGACGTCACGCTCACCACCACCGTGGCGGGGGTTTCGTCCGATGTCGTCGGACGAACCTGCTACCGGATCGTCCAAGAAGGCCTGACCAACGCCGCGAAACACGCCCCCGGCGCAGCCGTACGCATCGCCCTCGAAGGAACGGCGGGCGACACGCTCAACGTCAGCGTGCACAACTCGGCGGCCACCAGAGCCACCGCACAACCACCGGCATCGGGATTCGGCCTGCTCGGTCTCACCGAACGCATCGACCTCGCCGGCGGAAAACTCAACCACCACCGCACAGCCGACAACGGATATCTCCTCACCGCACAACTACCTTGGCCAAACCCCACCCACGAAAAGAGAACCTGAGTGGACAGCGAGCGGGAGCCGGTGCGTGTCGTCATCGTCGACGACGAACAGCTGGTGCGCATGGCGCTGCGGCTCGTCATCGACGGCGAACCGGACCTGACCGTCGTCGCGGAGGCGGCCGACGGGAACGCCGCGATCGCCGTGGTGGACGAGCAGCGGCCGGACGTCGTGCTGATGGACGTGCGGATGCCGGGCCGTGACGGTCTCAGCACGACCCGGGAACTCCTCACCCGGCGTCCGGCGCCACGGGTGCTCATGCTGACCACCTTCGACTCCGACGACCTCGTGCTCGGCGCCCTGCGCGCCGGAGCACTCGGGTTCGTCCTCAAGGACACCCAACCGCCGCGGATCCTCGACGCGGTGCGGACCGTCGCGGACGGCAACCCCGTGCTGTCTCCGGCGGCCACGGCACGGGTGATCGCGGCGGCGACCGGCCCGCAGTCCGCCCACGCTCGCCACTCATCCCGCGAAGCCGCGCGGAAAGAGCTGTCCACATTGACCGAACGAGAACGCGAGACCGCTCGGGCCATCGCGGACGGACTGGGCAACCCGGAGATCGCCCGGCGGCTGCGCATCAGCGTCGCGACCGTCAAGGCCCACACCAGCAGCCTGTTCGCCAAGCTGGCGGTCGAGAACCGGGTGCAGATCGCACTCCTGGTCCGCGACGCGGAGGAATGACCGTGCAACGAGTACACAACTCGGTGGCGTCCGGCGCGGAGATCAGGAAAGCTCGCGCCTGCGCAGCGAGTCCGGCCGAGCGGCCATGAATTCCTGACGCCCATGCGCCGCCCGCCCTGGTCGGTTCCGTAGGACAGCTCGTCACAGCCATAACCGTCGACAACCTCGGTGTCGTGGCCGATCTCCCGTGCACAACCGCCGGTACGGGCTTGAGTTCCACGGGCCCGAGCGGGACCCGTAGGGTTCCCCCATGGTGACTGCGACGGTCCGTGAGTGGAGCGATGAGGAAGGCTGGGGCGTGCTCGACTCGCCCGAGACTCCGGGTGGCTGCTTCGGCCACTTCTCCGACATCCAGGTGACCGGCTTCCGCACGCTGAGCCCCGGACAGCAGGTGGACCTCGAGTGGGAAGCCCCCGGCTTCACACAGGACGGGTACGACTACCGCGCGGTGAGCATCGTGCCCCGGTCCGCCTGACATCCGCTTCCTCGTACGCGGCCTGCCCGGACCACCGCCGCGGGTCGCGCTTGACTTCGAGCGCACTCGAATCCATAGCGTGCCGCCATGAGCGACAGCATCACACCACAGCACAAGATCGGTTCGGGTTTCGGCGCCCGGAGCACCGCCGACGACGTCCTCGCGGGCATCGACCTCACCGGTCGGCTCGCCCTGGTGACGGGCGGCTACTCGGGCATCGGCGTCGAGACCACCCGCGCACTGACGAAGGCCGGCGCCCGTGTCGTGGTCCCGGCCCGCCGGGTCGGCGCGGCACAGGAGGGCCTGGCCGGGATCGACGGTGTCGAGGTGGATGAACTGGACCTCGGCGACCTGGACAGCGTGCGCGCATTCGCCGAGCGGTTCCTCGCCTCGGGCCGGAACCTGGACATCGTCATCGACAGCGCGGGGATCATGGCCTGCCCCGAGACCCGGGTCGGGCCGGGCTGGGAGGCCCAGTTCGCCACCAACCACCTTGGCCACTTCGCCCTGGTCAACCGTCTGTGGCCGGCGATCGAGGCGGGTGGCGCCCGCGTCGTCTCGGTCTCCTCCACCGGCCACCACGCCTCCCCCATCCGCTGGGACGACGTCCACTGGCGCGACGGCTACGACAAGTGGGAGGCGTACGGTCAGGCCAAGACGGCGAACGTACTGTTCGCCGTGCACCTCGACCGCCTCGGCCGGGAGCGGGGCGTGCGGGCCTTCTCGCTGCACCCCGGTGGCATCCTCACTCCGCTGCAGCGGCATCTGCCGAAGCAGGAGATGGTCGAGCGGGGCTGGATCGACGAGGACGGCAACCTGCTCCACCCCGAGGCGTTCAAGACACCGCAGCAGGGTGCGGCCACGCAGGTGTGGGCGGCGACCTCCCCCCAGCTGGACGGCATGGGCGGCGTCTACCTGGACGACTGCGACATCGCCGAGCCCGCCCCGGCGGACGGCTCCCGGGTCGGCGTCAAGGAGTGGGCCACGGACCCGGAGCAGGCCGCCCGCCTGTGGGCGCTGTCCGCCGAGCTGACCGGGGTGAACGCGTTCGCCGCCTGAGAGGTGTGGCTGGTCGCCGGGGCGCGGGGCGGGCGCGGTGGCGGATGCGAGTGCCGCGCGGGCGCGGCGGCGGATGCGAGTGCTGCGCGGGCGCCGTGGCGGATGCGGGTGCCGCGCGAGCTCGGCGGCCTCGACGCGCATGCCTGCGAGCGCGAGGGGGGTCTTCGCGAACGGCAGCGGGCGGCGTGGCGTCGCCCGCGCGGATCGACGGGCCAAGACGGGCTGGAGGGGGTGTCCGTCCTCCGGCGTCACACCGCCGCTCGATCCGTGAGGATCGCGCTCACCACCACCCCGAAGAGGTGCTCGGCGCGCGCCTCGAGCCCGGGCTGGTCGCCGAGCCAGGCGAGCGACGAGGCCAGGGCGAAGAGGTCGGCGCCGTCGATGTCGGTCCGCGCCACGCCCGCGGCCTGGGCGCGGGTGAGGAGCCGAGTGCCGGCCCCGCGCATGGTGACGCAGGAGGTGTGGAGCGCGGACTCCGGGTCCTCGATCGCTTTCATCATCGCCGTCACCACCCCGCGGTAGTTCTTCGTGCACGCGACGAAGTCGCGCAGCCACAACATCACCGCGTCCTGAGGCGAGCTCGTGGTCTCGACCTCGGCCGCCCGTTCCGTCAGCTCGTCGAAGCTCGTGCGGAGCAGGGCCTCGAGCAGCGCCTCCCGGGTCGGGAAGTGACGCAACAGCGTCGCCAGCCCGACCCCTGCCTGGCGGGCGATATCGCGCATCGACGCGTCGACGCCGTGCTCGGTGATGACGGCGCCGGCGACCGCCAGCAGACGGTCATGGTTGGCCCGGGCATCCGCCCTCATCTGCCCTCCCTTGAATATCCGGACCACTGACCCGTATATTCGGATCAGTGGTCCGGAAAAACGGATCCGTGGTTCATTTAGTTTACCCCGCGGGGAGACGCAGGAGAGAGCTGTGCCTACACAGACCATGAAGGCGATCCGGCTGCACGAGTTCGGCGGCCCCCAGGTGATGCGTCACGAGGAGGCGCCCGTTCCCGAACCGGGCCCGGGCGAGGTGCTCGTCCGCGTGCACGCGGTCGGCATCAACCCTCCGGACTGGTACGCCCGCGAGGGGATGCCGAACGTACCGGCCGAGCTGAAGCCCCCGATGGATCTCCCGCTGATTCCGGGGACCGATGTCTCGGGCGTCGTGGAAGCCGTCGCCGCCGACGTCGACGGCTTCGCGGCCGGAGACGAGGTGTTCGGCCTGCTGCGCTTCCCCACCGCGCTCCAGGCCGGCGCGTACGCCGAGTACGTCACCGCGCCGGCGTCCGACTTCGCCCGCAAACCGGCCGGCGTCGACCATGTGCAGGCCGCCGCCCTGGCCATGTCGGGGTTGACCGCGTGGCAGTTCTTGATCGAGCTCGGGCATGACCACCCCTCGCCGTTCCAGGCCGCCCAGCACCGCCCGATGGCACTTGACAGCGAGAAGACGGTGCTCGTCAACGGCGCTGCCGGTGGCGTGGGGCACCTCGCCCTCCAGCTCGCCAAGTGGAAGGGAGCCCGCGTCATCGCCGTGGCCTCCGGTGGCCACGAGCGGTTCCTGCGCGAGCTCGGCGCCGATGAGTTCATCGACTACACCAAGGAGCGGCCCGAGGACGTCGCCCGTGACATCGATCTCGTCCTGGACACCGTCGGGGGCCCCGACAGCAGGCGCTTCCTGCGCACCGTCAAGCGCGGCGGCTCCCTCTATCCGGTGTACTTCGGCGAGTTCGACGACGAGGAGAACGCGAAGCTGGGTGTCACGGTCACGGCCGCCCAGGTCCGCTCGAACGGCGCGCAGCTCGCCGAGCTCGGGCACCTGCTCGCGGACGGCGTGATCCGCGTGGCGATCGACAGCGCCTTCCCGCTCGCGGACGCCCGGGCGGCGCACGAGCGAGCTGCCCAGGGACACCTCCAGGGCAAGATCGTGCTCACGGTCGCATGAGCGCGAAGGCCGCCCCGGCTGGGGAAGCGCCCACCTTGCCGCGATCCGCCCGGGGGAGGTGGCCCTCGACGCGGCCGACCAGCTCGCCGTCCACCAGACGCTGGCTCGTTACGCCTTCGCCCTGGATCAGCAGGACCTGGAGGCACTGGACGCCGTCCTGACCGAGGACGCCACGTGGACGTTCAAGATCGCTGACGAGAACGACCTCGGGCCCGTCGTCGGACGCGAGGCGATCCTCGCGTTCGTACGAGACGCGATGGACGCGGAGACCGACCAGCGACGGCACAACCTGGTCAACGTGGCCTTCCACAGCGCGAACGCCGACACGGCGCTGGTGCACGCCTACCTCATGCTCACGTCGAACGCGGGCGGGAGCGGGGGCGTGGTCGCGACCGGCTTCTACACCTTCGGGCTCGAACGCGCCGGGGGCGAGTGGCGGATCGCCGAGCTGTTCCTCGGCACGGACAACGCCTGGTAGGAGGGACAACGCCTGGTAGGAAGGGCGACCCCAAGCCAACGGCTACAGATACTCGCCGTAGAAGGCTGTCAGCCGTTCCATTGCCTGGTCGACGTATCGGGGCTCGTCGTACATCTCGTAGTGTCCGGCGCCCTCGACGATGAGCAGATCGATGGGGTTGGGGGCCAGCCTCCACAGTTTCATGCCCGCCTCGTACTGGCCGGTGTTCCCCTGGCGCCCCGCGACGATCACCTGGAGCGGTTGGGTGAGCAGTTGGTCGACGAGGTGGAAGGCGTCGTAGCCGAGGAGCAGCGAGTCGCTGCGGCGAAGGCGGCGGTTGGTGGAGTGCTCGCTGCCGCCTCTCGGCGTGCGGTAGTACGTGATCGCCTGAGTGGTGTCGATGTCGGTGAATCCGGCCGCCGCCGCGTCCTCGAGGGTGTCCGGCAACCAGTTGACCCGCTCGAGGTCTTGCTCGATGACCTCCCGCGTCCGTGCCGCGGCAAGGTCATCGAGCGTTGCGGCGGGGCCGTCGGGGGAGAAGCCCGGTCCGCGCCAGGACTCGCCCATGTTGCCGGCGACGACCGTCGCGATCGCCTTGATGCGGTGATCGGTGCGAGCGGTGTGCACGGCGTAGCCGCCACCAGCGCAGATGCCGAGCGCGCCGATCCGCTGTGGATCGATGCCGGGGATGGTGCTCAGTTCGTCGATCGCGTAGGAGATGTCTTCGCCGCGAAGATAAGGATCTTCGAGGTCACGGGGCTGTCCACCGCTTTGTCCTTGATGGGAAGGGTCGAATGTGAGGGCGGCGAAGCCGTTCTCGGCGAGTCGGGACGCGTAGTTCGCGCCGATCTGCTCCTTGACGCTGCTTCCTGGCGTGGCGAGCACGACCGCGGCCTGAGGTTCTGCGGCGTCGAAGCCCTCCGGGAGGTAGAGATCGGCGGCGAGGTCGAGGGCGCCGCGAGGGATGGAGATGTGCTGTGGCACGAGGGGTCAGCGCCTTCCGCATAGAATCCTTCGGAGCTGTTCGGTTTCCAGCTAGTTCCAAACCGAACTAGCTCGAGTCCGTACCATATCTCAAGGAGTGCCATGCCGGCGGATGACGCTGCTGAGCTGTGGAAGTTGAACCAACGACTTCTGACCAGGGTCATGAACGCTGCCGCCCCGCAGCTCGAAGAGCTGGGGCTCGAGACGAAGGAGTTCTTCGTTCTCGACGAGGTGGATGCGTGTAAGTACCCAGCAGAGCTGACACGGAAGCTGATGCTTCCGAAGGCGAGCGTCACGACGTACTTGCGGAACCTCGTTGACAGCGGGCTGGTGCGCAGAGAGATCGACGAGAGCGACTTGCGCCGCCATCGCCTCATGACAACTCCCGAGGGGCAGCGCGTGCGCGCGAAGGCCCTCGAAGCTCTTGCCTCGGAGTTCTCGACAATGATGGCGCGCCTCGACGAACGAGACCGGTCTGAACTGCGTCGGATGCTGCTGAGGCTCCTCGAGACCGAATAGGGCATGCGGCCCTGGCGTTCGACGACTGGACAGAGCTGTGGTCAGCGCCGAGGTAAGGGACGCGATGGCCGCGAGCCGTGGGGGTGCTGAGCCGCGCCCCATCGCCGTCGCCGGCCGGCCCAGCGCGAGTCTTCTGGGTGGGGCTCCGGCCCGGGGGCCGAGCCGGGCCGGAGTCCCTGCATCCCCCGTCGTGTCGGCGGCCGCGCCTCGGCTGGGCCGACCGGCAGGGGGTCTAGTGATGGGCGAGAAGCCGTAGCGGGCGCGAAGGCCTGGTCGCCGGAACTGGTTTCAAGTGAAACCGTATCGAACGGATGAATGGCTGTAATGTGGCCTCATGGCCGCCGATGTTTCGCCCCAGCCCACCGCCTCGCGTGCGACCGGTCGCCCCGGGGACGCCTCGCCCTTCGCGCTCGGGTTGCTGCTGCGCCGGGCGCACTGGCGGGCGGCTGGGGTGATGGGGGAGGCGCTTCGGCCGCTCGGTATCGAGCTGCGGCATTTTGCCGTGCTGATCGTGCTGGTCGACTGCGGGCCGACGGTGCAGCGGGACCTGGCGGCGGCGACGGGGTCGGACAAGGCGGGGATCATGCGGGTCGTGGACGACCTGGAGCGTAAGGGGCTGGTCGTACGGAAGGCCGTGCCGGGGGATCGGCGGGTGCGGGCGGTGGAGATCACGCCTCAGGGGGTCGAGCTTTTCGACGCGGCCCATGTGGCGGCGGAGCCGCTGGCTGAGCAGCTGGTCGCCGAGCTGGGGCCTGGCGAGCCCGAGCAGCTGACGGAGCTGCTGAACCGGTTCGCCTATCCCGCGGAGGGGTAGGCGTAGGCGCGTTTCGCTGGGCCCGCTTTGTGGGTGTCCGAGGGCTGTGGCCGGCGCCCCTCTGCCCTTGCGTGGGGGACGAGTCTGTCCTTACGCGGGGGACGAGTCTGTCCTTGCGTGGGGGACGGGTCTGTCCTTGCGTGGGGGACGAGAACGCCGTGTGACCACCTGGGGCTCGGCGTCACACGGCGTCCGTCGTTCGGCGCGGGCTACGCGGCGAGGCGCTTCGCGAGCTCCATGGCCTTGGCCGTCGCGTCCTCGAAGGCGCGCTCGCGGGATGCCTCGTAGAGGGGGATCAGCTCGGACATGGCCGGGTTGCGGGGGGCCATGGTGAGCTCCGGGACGATGAAGTCGAGGTGCAGGCCCAGGGTGCGCTTGAGGACCGCCTCCAGGTAGTTCTGTACGAAGTCGAAGCCCTCGCGCGGGGTGCCCGGTGCGTAGGAGCCGCCGCGGCTGGCGACGACGACGACCGGCGTGCCCTCGGCGGAGGGGGACTCGCCCGCGGTGCGGCCGAGCAGGAGCACGTTGTCCAGCCATGCCTTGAGGGTCGAGGGGATCGAGAAGTTGTGCATGGGGGCGCCGATCAGGACGGCGTCCGCCTGCTCCAGCTCTTCCATGAGCTTCTCGCGCACGGCGAACGCCGTGGACTGCTCCGGGGTGCGCTCGGACGGGGCGGTGTAACCGGCGGACCAGGCGGCGGCGGTCATGTACGGGACGGGATTGGCGGCGAGGTCGCGGTAGATCACCGTGCCCTCCGGGTGCTGCTCCTCCCATGCCTTGCGGAAGGCGGCCGTGACCGAACGGGACGAGGATGCCTCGCCCGGAAGCACGGACGAGTCGATGTGCAGCAGCGTGACCATGAACTTTCTCCAAGAGTGACGCCCGGGGCGGGGAGCCCGGGGCAGGGCTGAGCGTTGGCGCTCGACGATGGTTAAACACGAGATAGTATTGAATGATACCGTCGCGAGTGTAGCTGAGATGGGCGCGTCGCGTCGTATTGAGCAGATGGGAGACAGGCGATCTTGGACGTCTACGAGGCGGTCACGAGTCGACGGGCAGTGCGCGGGTTTACCGACCGGCCTGTCCCGAGAGAGGTGCTGGAGCGTGTGCTGTCCGCGGCGGCTTGGGCGCCGTCTGGATCGAACATTCAGCCGTGGAACATCTATGTGCTGACCGGCGGGCCGCTCGCCGAGCTCAAGAAACGGGCCGGCGAGCGCCTGGCCGCGGGTGACCCCTGGGACGAGGCGGAGTATGTGCAGTACCCGCCCGACTTGAAGTCCCCGTACAGCGATCGCCGATCCGCCTTCGGCGAGCAGCGCTACGGGGCACTCGGTGTTGCGCGCGAGGACCTGGAGGGTCGCCAGCGGGCCGCCTCGGCGAACTGGCAGTGCTTCGGCGCGCCCGCCGCCCTGTTCTGCTACATCGACCGCGACCTGGGCCCGGCCCAGTGGTCCGACGTCGGCATGTATCTGCAGACCGTCATGCTGCTGCTCCGCGCCGAGGGGCTGCACAGTTGCCCGCAGATGGCATGGGCGAAGTTCCGCAAGAACGTCTCGGAGATCGTTTCGCCCCCGGACGAGCTCATGCTCTTCTGCGGCATGTCGATCGGTTACGAGGACGCCGAACAGGGGCTCGAGCGTACGGGTCGGGCACCGCTCGACGAGACGGTCACGTTCATTGACGGTTAGTGAGGGTCCGCAGGGGCTTCAGGGTCCTCGGGGGCCGAGGGGTCCCCGGGGGCTTCGGGGGCTTCGGGGGGCTCAGGGTCCTCGGGGGCTTCAGGGCTCACGCGTGGCGCTCAGCCTTGCGGCGCCGTCAGCCACGCGCTGACGCGCGTCATCGCCGACGGCCCCGAGGACTCGGCGACGTCCTGCGCCAGATCGGCGATCGAGACGGCGCGCAGCGCTTCTCGCCACGCCGCGTCCGCCCCGGACATCGCGCGGGCGATCGGGCACGGTGTGGTGCAGGACTCGGCCGGGGTGGCCAGCGGGCCCCGCTGGCGGATCTCCGTGCAGGTGAATGCCGCGGCGGGGCCGTCGACCGCTTCCACCACATCGAGCACCGTGATCGAGGCGGGCTCCCGGGTGAGTACGTAACCGCCCGACTTGCCCTGGACCGAGCGTACGAGCCCGGCCCGGGAGAGCGCCTGCAGCTGCTTGGCCAGGTAGCTGGCCGAGACGTCGTGCAGCTCCGCCAGCTTGGTCGCGGGGATGGGCTCCTCGACGGACGTGAGCACGACGCAGCAGTGCAGGGCCCACTCGACTCCGCCGGACATCTTCACGGGACCACTGTAATCAGCCCTTCTACTCGGACAACTTGTGTCCGCGTATTTTCTCGGACAAGATGTGTCCGAGTTTGATGGAAGCCTCGCTCGCGCGGGTATCCATATGCCGTATTTCCGACGTAATCCCGACGAAGGGCATGTCATGAAGTTCGCAGTCATCGGCGGTACCGGGCTGATCGGATCGCAGGTCGTCAAGAACCTGAACGCCGCCGGGCACGAGGCGGTGCCGCACTCGCAGTCCACCGGAGTCGACGTCATCACCGGCCAGGGGCTGGACGAGGCGGTGGCGGGAGCCGATGTCGTCGTCAACCTGACCAACTCGCCGACCTTCGACGAAGCCTCCCCGGCCTTCTTCCAGACCTCGATGGACAACCTGCTGGCCGCGGCCCAGCGGGGCGGCGTCGGCCACTTCGTCATCCTCTCGATCGTCGGCGTGGACCAGGTGCCGGAGCTGGACTACTACCGGGCCAAGGTGCTCCAGGAGGAGATCCTCGCGGCCGGGCCGGTCCCGTACTCGATCGTCCGGGCGACGCAGTTCATGGAGTTCATGGACGCGGCCATGTCCTGGACCGCCGACGCCGACACCGTCCGGCTGCCCGCCACGCCGATCCAGCCGATCGCCGCCAAGGACGTGGCCGCCGCGGTGGCGGAGGTCGCCGCGGGTACCCCCGTGCGTGGCATTCACAACATCGGGGGTCCCGAGGTCTTCTCCCTGGATGAGCTGGGCCGGATCACCCTGTCCCACAAGGGTGACAACCGCACCGTCGTCACCGACCCCACCGCCGGCATGTTCGCCGCCGTCAAGGGCGACGTCCTCACCGACAAGAGCGCCCACCTCGCTCCCACCCGCTACACCGACTGGCTCTCCTGACGAGCCGCTCGCGCCCCCTCGGGCGCGCAGACCGCGGACCGTCGGCAGGCGGAACGTAGACCGCGGACCGTAGATCACAGAGCGACGAGCCCTGGCCCGCCGTGGCGGAAGCGGACAAGACGCCGGCCCGTCCGGTGTCACCGCCCCGCCGGGCGGGGCTCGATGCGGGGCTCGATGTTGTGGTTGAGCCGGAAGACGTTGTCCGGGTCGTACAGGGCCTTCACCCCGGCCAGGCGGTGGTAGTTCTCGGCGCCGAACCCCTCGATGACCCGGTCCCGGCCCTCCCGGCCGATGAAGTTGAGGTAGACCGCGCCGCGGGACCACGGCCGGACATCGGCGCGGGTGTCATGGGCCCATTGCCGGACGCGGGCGTCGTCGGCCGGGTCGTCCCAGACGCGTTGTGGAACGGCGCTCGGCGGGCCCCGGCCGTGCCCCTCGACCGAACGCCGTCTAACCGAACGCCGCCTAGCCGGACGCCCCTCGACCGAACGCCGCCAGGGAGACCGGCTGCCACTCCCGCCACGTCGTCAGGCGTTCCTCGTAGAGATCGGCGACATCGGTGAAGGACTTGCCGAGGAAGATCCTCAACGGGGGCCGCTCCGCGTCGACGATGCGGAGAATCGCGTCGCGGGTCGCGCGCGGGTCGCCGACCTCGAAATCCACCGCGGTGGCCGTGTGGACTTCGGCGTAGTCCGGGTGCCGCTCGCTGTGCCGTGCCCCGCGCTCCAGCCAGTCGGTGGCATAGGGGCCGGGCTCGACGTTGGTGATATGGATGCCGAAGGCCGCCACTTCTTGTGCCAGGGACTCCGACAATCCCTCAAGGGCCCATTTGGAGGCGTGGTACGCGCCGATGCCGGGGAAGGCCCGTACGCCGCCCTCGCTGGTCACCTGAAGGATCCGGCCCGATCGCTGCGACCGCATGAGGGGCAGAACGGCCTGCGTGACCCATACCGCGCCCAGGAAGTTGGTCTCCATCTGGGCCCGGAGTTCGTCCTCGGTCAACTCCTCGACCATGCCGAAATGCCCGTAGCCGGCGTTGTTCACCGCGATGTCCAGCGAACCGAAATGCGCATGGGTGCGCTGCACTGCCGCATGCACCGCGGCACGGTCGGTGACGTCGAGCCGCAGCGGCAGCACCGCATCCCCGTACCGCTCGACCAGAGGGGTCAGCCGGCTGACATCCCGGGCCGTCGCCGCGACGTGATCGCCGCGTTCCAGCGCGGCGTCCGCCCACTCGCGGCCGAACCCCCTCGAGCTGCCCGTGATGAACCACGTCTTCGCCATGATGATCAGTGCTCCCTGTGATGGCCTGCCTGCTGTTGCTCCTCCAGCGTGCGGCGGGTCAAGGCATTCCACCAGCGAAGGTCTGGCATAGGAGACATGCGGCCCCGGAATGTGTCAGGGTGGTGGCATGGCCGAGCTGTCCCTCACCGGTCTCCGCGTCGTCCGGGCCGTCGTCGACACCGGATCGTTCACCGCCGCGGCCGACGCACTCGGATACACCCAGTCGGCGGTGTCCCGTCAGGTGGCGGCGATGGAAGCCGCCGCGGGCGCACCGCTGTTCGTCCGGGGCGCCCGCGGGGTGACGCCCTCACCCGCGGGTATGGTGCTCGCCCGCCGGGCCGCGACGGTCCTCAGCGAGATCGACGCCGTCAGCGCGGACCTCGCCGGGCTGACGGACCACGTCACCGGACGCGTCTCCATCGCGGCCTTCCCCTCGGCCGCCGCCGTGCTCGTCCCCAGGACACTGGCCCGGCTGCGCAACGACCACCCGGCGCTGATCGTCGAGTTCGGCGAGGCGTCCTCGCCCACCCAGCTTCGCCAGCTCCGCGCCCACCGCATCGATGTCGCGGTGATCGGCGTGGGAGCGGATCTGCCCGCCTACGCATTCGACGGACTGCGCCGCGAGCTGCTCCTCGACGGCGGTCTCCTGCTCGCCGTCCCCGCGAACCACCGGTTCGCCGGTCGCGGAACCATCCCGGTCACCGAGCTGCGGGACGAATCCTGGATCGTCGGCAAGGGCCTCCGCGACGACCCCCAGTTCGGCGCCTGGCCCACCCTCGACCACCCGCGGATCGCCTACGCCGCCCGCGAATGGCCCACCCGTCTCGGCCTTGTCGCCACCGGTCTCGGCATCGCCGTACTCCCCGAAGTGGCCGCCGCCGCGATCCCCGCCGGCGTCCGTACCGTCCGAGTCGACGACCCCGCCTGGCTCGGCCGGGCGATGGTCGCCGTCACGGCCCGCGACCGCTCTCCCGAGGTGACGGCCACCGTGGAGGCGCTGTGCCACGAGGCCGCACAGCTTCGTGCGGCACCCTGACGCCGGGGCGCGACCGTGCGGGCACATGCCAGCGCCCCCGGGGGTTGGCGCGGGGGCGCGAGCGGGCTCGATCGCAGCGAGAGGCCACACCTGGGGAGAGGGGGCTCGCGCTCGGCATGGGTCGAACCTGTCTGTGACGGTAGGCCCGTGATGCTGTGTGTGTCACGGGTCGCGCACAAGACCGCCCGTATGAGGTCCTGATACGTCTGCCCCGCCGTACCGTGATCGGCATGGGAATCATGGACCGGGGGGACGTCCCGGCCTGGCCGGGATCGGTTCGCCCCGATGCCGGAGCGGAGGCGTAGCGATGGGCCGTCGCTGGGACACGTACACCGGCACCCAATACCCCGACCGTGGGGTCACGCCGCAGCCCGCCACGCACCTGCGGGCCGCGCTGCTCGCGCTCAACGGCACGGAGGTGCCGTTCGTCGTGCGCGCCGCCCGCCCCGAGGAGAAGGCCGATCTGGTGGCGGAGTGGCGGATCCAGGAACCCGCCTGGCAGAGCCTCTTCGCCCGGAGTCGGCTGAACCGGCAGCTCCGGATCCGGATGCGCCTGATCCCGGAGAAGTGCGAGGTGCGCACCCTCGACGAGCAGTGGGAGGTGACATGGGTCGGGACCACGCCCACCTTCGCCACCTCGCGCCAGTACAGCCGCGGGCCGGCGACCACGGTCTCCCAGCGGTGGACTTACGAGCAGGGGCCCGACGGCCGCCGGCGAAGGGTTGAGACGTTCAGCTTCGACTCGCGGGAGTTGAAGGACCCTCTGCGCACCACGGTTCTCGGGGCGGGCTGGACTTGGCGCGGAGTGGTTTTCAAGCTGTGACGGCGAGGGTTGCCGGGCCGGGGCTCATCGAGGGCGGGTGTGGCCCGGGCCGGGGGCGCCGGGTCGGCCGGATTGGCCCGGTGGGCCCTGTGGTCGTGGGCCCGTCGCGGGGCGGGCGGCTGTGTCCCGAGCGTCCCTGACGTCTCGTGTCCTACGGCCGTTGCCCGCCCCGTTGAGCGGGATCAGCGACTCCAAGGTGGAGCCCCGCACCCAGGCGCCGAGGAGGTTGCGGTGCATGGCGACGATCTCGTGCTTCACCGCGAGCCGCTCCGCCTCCCGGGTGAAGTCGCAGGTGGCGACGAACACCGCCACGTCCGCGGCGTGTTCGGCCTTCGCGGTGCCGAGGAACTTCTGCATATCGCCGCTCGGCACGGTGCGATGGGGCGCGTAGTGCTTGCACTGGATCACCAGTCGGCGCCCGTCCGGCATCCGGCCGACGACGTCGGCGCCCAGGTCACCCGACTTCCCGGAGACGACGACCTGGGTGCAGCCGTCCCGGCGGCACAGCTCGGCGACGTACCGTTCGAACCGCTGCCAGGTCATGGCGTCGACCTCGGCCATGGACCGCTCACGTGCCGCGTTTTCCTCCTCGGTCTGCCAGGCGCGGTGTTCCGCCACGGTGCGCAGATGTGTACGCCGCAACCACCAGCCGACGCCGCCGAGCAGCCCCACGAGGACCACCGCGACGACGTACGGCCACACCGTCTTCCAGACCAGGGCCAGCGCGAGGAGTGTCACCGCGCCGCCGCTCCAGGCCGTGCGGTGCAGCTGTGCCCTCGCCCGCCGTAACGCCGCTTTCCGTCGCCGTTGCCGTAACCGTTGCCCTCGTCGTCGCACGGCCATCGCGCCCGCCCCCCCCTGTCGGCTCGTTTCCCGGCAGTCTCGGGAATGGCGAGACCTCCCGCAAGACCGCCTTATGGGCCGCCGGAGCGGGTCTGCCGTGGGCGAATCTGCTGCGGGCCGAGATTCCTTACCGCGCAAGCGAATTGGGCCGATGGTGAAAGGACCGCGGCGGCGTGCGTCGCGGTCCGCACAGGCGGCACTCACAGGGAGGCCCGATGGGAACATTCGGAGCATTCGCCACCGGCTGGGAGCCGGGGTCGATTCCGCGAGCCGCGGAGGGGGACACGGCACCCACGCGGTTCGACGATCACCTTGCCTCGCAGCTGCTGACCCAGCGCATCGTCTTTCTCGGGACGCAGGTCGACGAGGTGTCCGCGAACCGGGTGTGCGCGCAGATGCTGCTGCTGTCGGCCGAGGATCCGCGGTCGGACATCAGCCTCTACATCAACAGCCCGGGCGGTTCGGTGACGGCGGGGCTGGCGATCTACGACACGATGCGGCTGATTCCGAACGACGTGTCCACGCTCACCATGGGATTCGCCGCGAGCATGGGGCAGTTTCTGCTCACCGTCGGAGCGTCGGGAAAGCGCTACGCCCTGCCGAATTCCCGCATCATGATGCATCAGCCGTCCGCCGGTATCGGGGGAGCACGGCCGATATCGCCATTCAGGCCGAGAACCTGGAATTCATGAAGCGGTCCATCGAGCGGATCACGGCGGAACACACCGGACAGAGCGTGGAGACCATTTCGCGCGACGGCGACCGCGACCGCTGGTTCACGGCGGAGCAGGCGAAGGAGTACGGAATGGTCGACCGGGTCCTGGAGTCCCTCGCGGACGTACGGCCGGCCGGTGCGCGACGCAGGATGGGGATCTGACATGGGGCAGTACACGATTCCGACGGTCGTCGAGCGCACCACGCAGGGGGAGCGCGCGTACGACATCTACAGCCGGCTGCTGTCCGAGCGGATCATCTTCCTCGGCACGGAGATCGACGACGGCGTGGCCAACGTCGTCATCGCGCAGCTGCTCCACCTCGAATCGTCGAGCTCGGAGCAGGAGATCGCGATCTACATCAACTCACCGGGCGGCTCATTCACCTCGCTGATGGCGATCTACGACACGATGACGTTCGTGTCCGCGCCCATCTCGACGTTCTGCGTAGGGCAGGCGGCCTCGACCGCGGCGGTGCTGCTGGCCGGGGGAGACCCCGGGCGGCGGTTCGTGCTGGAGCACGCTCGGGTGCTGCTGGGGCAGCCGGTGAGCGGCGGTCAGCAGGGCACCGTCTCGGACCTCAGCCTGCAGGCCAAGGAGATGCTCCGGATCCGCTCGCAGGTCGAGGAGGTGCTCGCCCGCCATACGCCCCACGACGCCGCCACGCTCCGCGCCGACATGGACCGCGACAAGGTCTTCACGGCGCAGGAGGCGGTGGCGTACGGGCTCGCCGACGAGGTGCTGAGCCGGCGGGCGGGCCGGGGTTTCTGAGTGCGTTCCTTCGAACCTCTCGGCCCACCGGACTCCGGGCTCAGGCGCGGAGGTTCCACCTGCCCGTGTGCTCTCCGTTGGTCTGCAGGAGCGAGTCCATCTGGTACGCCACGGCCGTGATCTTCGCGTCCTGCGGCACGTTGAAGATCACCCAACCGGTGGCCTTGTCGCCCGGCTGGAGGATCATGGTGAGGTCCATGGACTCACCGGCGGTGGGGCTACCGGGCTTACCGGGGTACACCTTCCCGGCCGAGCCGAGGACGTCGCCCCCAGGTTGGTCGGCCTTGCTGCTGTCCCCGCCCGAACCCCCGCACGCCACAAGGGCGGCGGCGAGCACGACGGCCGCGGCGGCGGACGCGATGGAGCGGTGCATGTTAGGGGGTGCCGATGGCCAGGATGTCGGAGAGGAGCCGGCGGTGCAGGTCGCTGAGGTTCACGCCGCGGCTGCCGGGCGGGCGGCGGCCAGCTCGGGGAAAGCCTCTTCCCATACGTCGCGGATGGCGCGGCTGATCAGCGTGCGCGGGACGGGCCACTGGTTTATCCCACCCCACTCGGCGCCGGGTTCGCCGAGTACGGCCGCATCGACAGGAACTCAAGCGGGCGGCGTGACCGGGGACCACACGCCCATCCACTGTTCGGCGCCCCACGCCTCGTACCGTTGCACCTCGGTGAACCCCAGCTTCGCCGCGAGGCGAGCGGTCGTTGGCGGTCTGGGTGCAGAGCACCACCGGCTCGCCGGGAAGCGCGGCGGCGAACCAGCCGAGCGCCGCCGCGCACGCCTCGGCGGCGTAGCCGTGTCCCCATGCCTCCGGCAGGAGCAGGTAGCCGAGTTCGGCCTCCCCGGCATCCGGACGGACATGACTCCGACGCTCCGCGTCGCGCCGGTTGAGCTCGATGGTGCCGATCATCGCTCCGTCGAGCTCGATAGCGAAAACGCCGGGGCGCCTCTCGGGCGTCTCAGGCAACGTGCGCTCGCACTCATCACGCGGTCGAGGGCCACCGAGGTAGGTGCCCACCTCCGGCGAGGTGAACAGCTCGATGAACGCCGCACGGTCCCGGGCCTCGGGCTCGCGGAGCACGAGCCGCTCGGTCGTGATCGGGGCAGGTGGCCAGGCGACGGACCCTGGTTCAGGCATGGTGGGCAACCAATCGAACGCTCGCCGAGCAGCACGTGCCGCGGCTACGGCGTCGTGTGTGGCGCGGGCGAGGCCACCGGGTCGGTCGCGGTCGGCCCGGTCGGGCCGGTGTCTCGGGCGCGGGGCGTCGGGCGGCGGTGTCTCAGGCGGCGAGCCGTACCTCGCCCTGCCGCCCCGCGTGCCGGGACCCGCGGTCCGTGACGGAAGTGGGGGAGGCGACGGAGGTGGGGGACGCGACGGAGGTGGCCGACGTGACGGACGTGAGGGACGCGACCGACACCACCGAACTGTCGCGCCGCCGGCGCGGGCCGGAGACGAGACGGATCAGCTCGCCCTGGGCCATGGCGAGGAGGTCGGCCAGGCTGAGGCCGAGTGCGCGGGCGGCGGCCGCGAGGACCTCCGACGACGCCTCCTTGCGGCCCCGTTCGAGTTCGGAGAGGTACGGCATCGAGATCCGGGCCGCCTCGGCCACGTCCTTGAGCGTGCGCTGCTGGGCGAGGCGCTCGCGCCGCAGCACGCCTCCGACGAGATCCCGCAGCAGGGGCTCCTTCACCGGCTCCAGGCCCGGCTGCTCCCGCCGGATCGGGCCGCCCGGGACAGCCGGGGCGGCCGGAACGCCGGGGCCCGCCGCGGGGGCTCCGGCGGCCCCGGCGGTGGCTCCGGCCTGGGGCGCCGGGTCCGCGGTGGCCGGACGCAGGGGAATGACGCGGGCTCGGTTCGACGCGTGGCTGCTCACCCCCTCAGGGTAGGAGCGTCGCGCCCGACGGGAAGGGGGCGGCGCTCTGCCCTTGGCGAACCGCTCAAGCGTTCGAGTGCCTTCCTCGGTTCGCCGCGGCCCCGTTGTCAGTGCCCGGCTCTACCGTATGGCTGTCCTTATTCACGCTTGCTGGGCTGCTTGCGTACTCGGACACGGCGGGAGCCGGGCCCAACAGCGCGGGCCCGGCCCCCGGCGGAAGGCCGGGGCCGGTTCCCCGGGTCAGGAAGTGATGCGCAGTTCCGGCGGATAGCCGGTCCAGCGCAGCGGCGCGGGCAGATGCGCCATGTCGTTGGAGAAGAGCACCGAGGGCGGTCGGCCGGGCGGGGGATAGCGGATGACCGTCAGCGCCGCGTTGCACTGGTTGAGGCCGAGCCAGCGCCACTTCGGGGCGTCGAGCGCGGCTCGGACCAGCCAGCCGATGAGGAAGTTATGGGTGACGACCAGCTCATGGCGGTCCTCGGGACCGTTCACGGGGCCGGTGAAGCGCTCCTCGGCGGTACGGGCCAGCAGCGGGCCGCGGGCGCGCTCATCGGGGGGAAAGCCGTGGACGAAGTCGAGCAGGAAGTCGGCCGAATCGGCGGGCAGTTCGTCTCGGTGGGGCGTGTACGGCACATAGTCCCCGGCCGGTTCGCAGACATGGGCGGGGACGCCGTCGAGCCGGTCACCGATCAGCCGGGCGGTCTCGGCCGCCCGGGGCAGCGGGCCGTGGTGGATCGCCGACAGCGGGACGTCCCGGAGCCGCTCGCCGAGCAGCGCGGCCTGGCGGCGGCCGGTGGGGGTGAGCCCGTCTTCGTCCGGCGTGGCCTCGCCGTGACGGGTCAGATAGAGATAGCGGGTGGCGTGGGTCGCGGTCATGGTCCCTGTCCGTCGAGAGTCGCTGGAAGGGACGGCCGGCGCGGGGTGGCGGTTCCAGGTGGCCGGTGCCCGCTTCCAGCCGCCCGGCGCCCGGCGCCCCTTCCCGGCGGCACCCTCGGAGGGCCCCCTACCGCCGGTCCGTGGACTTCCGGTCGCCTTCGGGTGGGCGGGGCTCGTCCGGGGCGAGGCGGAAGACGGCTTCGGCGAGTTGGGCGCAGACGTGTTCGATCTGGCGGCGGGTGGCGTTCCGTTCGGTGATGATCGCCGACAGCAGCAGGGCCGTCAGGGCCGTCGAGCCGTTGAACGCCTGGAGGGTGACCATCCGGGCCGGCAGCGAATGATGGGAGAACGGACCCGTGCCCTCCGCCGTCGCGGCGATGGCGAGGACCGAGACGATGAGCGAGCACGGGGCGGCGCCCGCGAGTTGGAAGCGCAGGGCGGCCCAGATCAGGAAGGGGAAGACCAGGAAGAGCAGGCTGACCTCCGTCCGGGTGGCGACCAGGGTGACGGCCGCCGTGCCCAGCAGCAGGACCGCCGCCTCCAGCAGGCGGTACGGGCTGACGCCACGGGGCAGCCGGACGCGGTGGAGCAGACGGTGGACCACCAGCAGCAGGGGGGTGATCACCAGCACCCCCATCGCGTCGCCCGTCCACCACACCGACCAGGCGGTCCAGAAATCACCCACCGGGAGCGCGCCCGACACGATGAGCGCGGCGGTGCCCACCGTGGCGCTGATCAGCATGCCCGCCAGGGCGCCGAGGAAGACCAGGACCAGCGCGTCCCGCAGCCGGTCCAGGGCGGGCCTGAAGCCCACCCGCCGCAGCAGCAGATACGAGCAGAGCGGGGCCAGGGTGTTGCCCACGACGATCGCGAGGACCGCCAGGGGCGACGGGCCGATAGGGGCGTTGACCGCGACGGCCCCGAGGGCGATGCCCGGCCAGGCCATGGGGCCCAGCGTCAGCAGGCAGGCCAGGGCGATTCCGGTCGGCGGCCACAGCGGGGTGACCTGATCGCGCACCAGCTCCTGCAGCAGTCCGATCCAGGCGCCCGCGTAGTAGAGGGCGGCGACGGCGGCGAGCCGCAGCGCCGTGGCACCGTTGCGCCGGAAACCGTTGTTCCGCCGGATCCCCGTATCGCGTGCCACAGCGGCCATCCCACTACGCGCGCCCTCGGCCTACGCGGCTGACACGCGGCCACCGGGGCGGGCTCGCCCATACGCAGCACAGCCTCGCCCGTACGCAGCACAGCCTCGCCCATACGCAGCACAGCCTCGCCCGTTCGCAGTACAGACGCTCCCGCACGCGGCACAGCCTCGCCCCACACACCACAGCCCGCACAATTTCATGGCTTGGCTTAAGGCTCGTATTGACACCGGAATCCCATGGTCATACCGTCCTCAAAACCGTGGTACGGACCAACCAACCAGCCGGTAACGAGGACTCGTTGGAACGCGCCGCGTCCGCCCTGTGACCGCACCGGGGCGCTCTTCCCCACCCCACGAGGAGAGGCTTCCGTGATGCGAGAACCGGCACGATGCGCGAGACGCTCCAGACCCCCAAGATCCCCCAGGTCTCCCCGATCCCCGAGAGTGGCTCTGCTCGCCGCCTTCGCGCTGCTCACCGCGGTGTGCGGCTCGCTGGCGACGGCGCCCGGGGCGAGCGCCAAGGCCGCGGCCCTGCCGACGGGCTGGGCCACCGCCGTCAACAAGGGCAGCGGCAAGTGCGTGGACGCGCGGGGTGCGGCGACGGTGAACGGCACCGCCGTCCAGCAGTACGCCTGCAACAACTCCGCCGCCCAGCTCTGGAAGTTCGAGGACACGGGCGACGGCTATGTCCGCGTCGACAACCGCAACGACTCCGCCCAGGCGTGGGATGTGACGGATGTGTCCACGGCCGACGGCGCCCCCGTCCAGCTGTGGACCTACAGCGGCGGCGACAACCAGCAATGGCGCGCCGTGGACGAGGGCGGCGGGGCGTATCACTTCGTCAACCGGCATAGCGGCAAATGCCTCGATGTGCCCAGTGCCTCCACCCAGGACGGGGTGCAGCTCACCCAGTACACCTGCAATGGCAGCGCCGCCCAGTCATTCCAGGTGGCCGCCGTGCCCGAGCAACCGGGCGACGGGCCCGACCTCGGCCCGAACGTCGCCGTCTTCGATCCGACGATGCCCGCATCGACCATTCAGGGCCGGCTGAACTCCATCTTCCAGCAGCAGGAGCGGAACCAGTTCGGCTCCAACCGCTATGCGGTGCTCTTCAAGCCGGGCACGTACAGCGCCGACGTCAATGTGGGCTTCTATACGCAGGTGCTGGGCCTGGGGATGTCGCCGGACGATGTGACCATCAACGGCGCGGTGCACGCCGAGGCCGACTGGTTCCAGGGGAACGCCACCCAGAACTTCTGGCGCGGCGCGGAGAACCTGTCGGTCACCCCCACCTCGGGCACCGACCGCTGGGCGGTGTCCCAGGCCGCGCCGTACCGCCGGATGCATGTCCGCGGTTCGCTCCAGCTCGATGACGGCGGCTGGTCCAGCGGCGGGTTCATGGCCGATTCGAAGATCGACGGCCAGGTGCGCTCCGGCTCGCAGCAGCAGTGGCTCTCCCGGAACACCCAGTGGGGAAGCTGGTCCGGATCCAACTGGAACATGGTGTTCGTCGGGGCCCTCAACGCACCCTCGGGGAACTTCCCCAACCCGCCCTACACGGTGGTGAACCAGACCCCGACCGTCCGCGAGAAGCCTTTCCTCTACGTCGACCAGGCGGGCGCCTACAAGGTCTTCGTGCCCTCGCTGCGGTCGAATTCCCAGGGCACTACGTGGGCCGGTGGCGCTCCGGCGGGTTCGTCGCTGCCCATCGACCAGTTCTTCATCGCCAAGCCCGGAGTCTCCGCGTCGGCCATCAACGCCGCGCTCGCCCAGGGCAAGCACCTGCTGTTCACCCCGGGCGTCTACCACCTCGGCGAGACCCTGAAGGTGACCCGGCCCGACACGGTCGTCCTCGGCCTCGGGCTCGCCACCCTCGTCCCCGACAACGGTGTGACCGCGATGACGGTCGCCGATGTCGACGGGGTCAAGGTGGCGGGGCTGCTGTTCGACGCCGGTACGGTGAATTCCGCCTCCCTGATGGAGGTGGGGCCGAGCGGGGCCGGCGGCAAGCACGCGGCCAATCCGACGTCCCTGCATGATGTGTTCTTCCGGGTCGGCGGGGCCGGGGTCGGCAAGGCGTCCAAGAGCCTGGTGGTCAACAGCTCGAATGTGATCGGCGACCATCTGTGGATCTGGCGGGCCGACCACGGTGACGGCGTCGGCTGGAACACCAACACCGCCGCCAACGGTCTGATCGTGAACGGTGCCGACGTCACCATGTACGGCCTGTTCGTCGAGCACTATCAGCAGTACCAGACGATCTGGAACGGCAATGGCGGCCGGACCTACTTCTACCAGAACGAAATGCCCTACGACCCGCCCGACCAGGGCGCCTGGATGAACGGGAACACCCAGGGCTACGCGGCCTACAAGGTGGGGCCGAACGTCACCAGCCATGAGGCGTGGGGGCTGGGCAGCTACTGCTACTTCAATGTCAACCCCGGTGTCGTCGCGGCCCGCGCCTTCGAGGTCCCCGACACCCCGGGCGTCCGCTTCCACCACATGGTCACCGTGTCGCTCGGCGGCACCGGCACCATCAGCCACGTCATCAACAACACGGGCGGGCCGTCCAATTCGGGCAACAATGTGGCGAACCTCGTGAACTACCCCTAGAACCCTCCGCCCCACGGACGACCACGTGCCCGCGATACGGCCCCTCCACGGGTCGTATCGCGGGCACGCATATGCGCATCGGGCTTGCCCACCTCTGCGGGAGACGTCACCGTTGAGCCCCACGGGCACGCGCCGCGTCGCCCGTATTCGACTGGGACCGGAGGTGCCATGGGACCGATCGTTCCACCCCTCGTTCCACCGTATGAGACCGTCGGCGACGGGCCGCACCATGTGATGGCGGTGCACGGCTGGTTCTCGGACCGTGCCGCGTACGCCGCGATGCTGCCGCATGTCGACCGGCGCGGGTTCACCTATGTTCTGCCCGATCTGCGCGGCTACGGCGAGGCGCGCGACATCCCCGGCGCGTACACCACCGACGAGGCCGGGAAGGATCTGCTCGCGCTCGCCGATCACCTCGGCTGGGAGCGGTTCTCGCTCGTCGGCCACTCGATGGGCGGGGCCGTCGTCCAGCGCGTCCTGGCGGCCGCCCCGCAGCGGGTCCGCCGGCTGGTCGGGGTCGCGCCGGTGCCGGCCAGCGGAGTGCCGATGGAGGGCGAGCAGTGGCAGCTGTTCGCGGCCGCCGCCGACCACCCGGAGAACCGGCGGACCATCATCGACCTCACCACCGGCGGCCGTCACCCGGCCGCCTGGCTGGACCTGATGGTGCGCCACTCACTGGAGCACAGCGAGCCCAAGGCGCTCCGCGCCTGGTTGGACTCGTGGGCGCTGGAGGACTTCCACGAGGACATAGCCGGCGCCCAGGTGCCGGTCCGGATCGTGGTCGGCGCCCACGATCCGGCGCTCACGGCGGAGGTGATGCGGCAGACCTGGCTGCGCTGGTACGTCAACGCCGAGTTGGTGGAGCTGGAGTATGCCGGGCACTACCCCGCCGATGAGACTCCACAGGAACTCGTGCGGGCGGTGGAGGACTTCATCACGGCCGACGCGTAGCCGACGGTGAGGCGCCGGGGGCGGTCGCGGACGGATCGGTGGAGGGCGAGGTGGAAGACGAGCCGGAGGGCGAGGCGGAGGCACTGCTTTTGTGCTTCGCCTCGCTCCGCTGGTATTTCTCCTCGCTCTCCCGGTACTTGGGCAGCAGCTCCTTCAAGATCTTGTCGACGTAGTCCTGCGTCTCGAGGATCTTCGGGATGCCGCGGGCCCGAAGCACCGCGTTCGGCCCCGCGTTGTACGCCGCGAGCGCGAGCTGGGTCGCCCCTAACCTGGTCTTGCTGCCCGGGACCACCTTGACCACCTCGTACAGATGGCACATGTAGCGGGCCTGCGAGGGGATGGCGTCGCGGGGCTCCCAGACATTGGCCTTGCCGTCGCCGTCGCCGTCCTGGCCCCATTCCTTCCAGGTGACCGGGGAGAACTGCGAAATGCCCTGGGCGTGCCCGGAGTCCGCGTCCGGACGCCAGCCGCTCTCCGCGTCGATCTGGGCGGCCAGCAGCGGCACGCTCAGCGGGGTGCAGGCGCGCACCGCCGACTCCACGATGGGGCGCCGGGTCTCGGGTACCACCGGAAGCTCCGGTTCCGAGGGCGCGGTGAGATGCCGTACGACGAGCACCGCGGCGACGACCAGTGCGAGCCCGGCGACGAACGCCGCGACCAGCCCGGCGGCGCGGGTCAGCATGCCAGAGGCGGTACGGAAGGGGTACGCATGCAGGGACGGTAGCGGGTCTCGCGGGCCGATCCGTAATCGGTCGCCGACACGGCCCTATCGCGCCTGGTGGACCGGGGGCAGGGGCTGCCCGGCGGGTGCCGCGGGGAGCGGTCCGGCCGCCTCCGCGCCCGGACGCTTCATCACATACGCCGCGCCGGAGCCCGCCGCGAAGAGCGCGAGCACCGAGACCGCCGTGCCCAGCCAGGTGGCGCCGAGCCACTGGCCGCCGATATAGCCGAGGGCCACGCTGTACGCCGCCCAGGCGAGCCCGGCCACCGCGGACCACGGCAGGAACTCCTTCACCCTCCGGTGGGCCGCGCCCGCGCTCAAGCTGACGACCGAGCGTCCCGCGGGCGCGAAGCGGGCTATCACCACGAGCGGACCGCCGCCGCGCACCAGCGCGGTGCCCAACTTCTCCTGTGCGGAGGTGAGTCGGCGGGAGCGGGCGATGGCGCGGTCGAGCCGGTCGCTGCCGCGCCAGGCCAGCCGGTAGGCGACCATGTCCCCGAGGACGGAGGCGGTCGCGGCGCACAGCATCAGCCCGAACATGGCGGGGAAGTCGGCGGCGCCGGCCTGGCGCACCACGCCGACGGCGTCAACGGTGGTGCCGGCGGCCGCGGTGGCGGCGGTGATGACCAGAACTCCGCTGGGCAGGACGGGCAGGAAGACGTCGAGCAGGACGGACGCCCCGATCACCGCATAGATCCATGGGGTGTTGGTCAGCGACCCCAGATGTTCCAACAACGTTCTACTCCCGATCCCGGTCCCCCCGCTGCGCATGTCGCCGGGAAGCGGCAGGCGTCAGCCTGTAACAGCCATACAGCGTACGCCTGTGACTGACGAGGATAACGGTAAGGGGCGTCATGAGGTTGTTCGAATCACGCCATGCAGGGCGTTCGACCCTGCATGGCGTGATCGGTCAGGTGATGCTGGATGTCGGTCGAATGCGGAGAAGTGACGCCTATCCGACAGTCGACGGCTCGCGGGGTGTTTCGGGCGCCGCCTCGCTCGCGCGGGCCGAGCCGAATATCCGGTCCAGCGCCCAGGGGCCGGGGCCGGTGAAGACGAGCAGCAGCAGCGCCCAGCAGAACATCGCGGCGGCCTCGCCGCCGTTCTGAATGGGCCACAGCTTCTCGGGTTGGTGCTCATGGAAGTACGCGTAGGCCATCGAGCCCGAGGAGATGAACGCCGCGCTGCGGCTGCCGACGCCGAGCATCACGAGGGCGCCGCCGACGAGCTGGATCACCGCCGCGTACCAGCCCGGCCAGGTGCCGGCCTCGACGGTCTTGCCGGTGCCCATCATGCCGCCGAACCAGCCGAGCAGCGACGAGGCGCCGTGGCAGAAGAAGAGCAGTCCGACGACGATGCGGAAGAGGGAGAGAACGTACGGCCTGGCGCTGTCGAGCGCCTCGCCGAGGGTGCGGGGGGTGGGGGAAGAAGGCATGGGAGGGGAGCTCCTTGCTCCTGAGGACAGGGAACAGCGGAACGCCAGGTTAGGTTTCCCTCACCTTTTGTTGCAAGTTCAAGTTCATGCCAATGTCGGTGCCCCGCGACCCCCTTCAAAGCGCCCGAAAAGCCGCTCTTCAGAGCCCCGCCGCGCACATCGGGACACCTTCCTGCAGGGTCTCTCCCGTCTGCGCCGCGCGCAGCGCCGCGCGTGCTACCGCGTCCGTGTCGCAGAGGGTGACGGAGTTTACGCCCGGCCGCGCGCCCGCGGCCGTCACCCAGTGGACCCCCTCGGTCGGCACCCCGATGGCGAACCGCCGCGGATGCGGGCGGCCGTGGGCGTCCACCAGCCGGTAGGGGGTGGTGGTGACATCGAGTCCGCCGGTCTCATAGCCCTCCACGCGATGCGGACGGCCCTGCCCGGTCTCCAGCAGATGGATCAGCAACTCATCGGCGGTCCGGCGTACATCCGGCTCCGGCAGCCGCGCCTCGATCAGGGTCGTGGCCACCACCGGCGGACCCGGTACCTCCGCCGACCGGGCGGCGAAACCAGCGCCTTCGGCCCCCGTGTCCGGGCTTTCCAAGGTCACTTCGAGACGTGGGCCGAGGACCTCCAGGACGCCCGCCTCGATCAGCGCGGCCATCTCCTCGATCCGGCGACGCGGCGGGCCGATCGAGAGAAAGGCGTTGAGCGGGGTGTACCAGCGGTCCAGGTGAGCCCGGCGGGACGCCCCCGTCAGCCCGCCGTGGTCGACGATCTGCCGCACCTCGTTGCGGAGGTCGCGCAGCACGTCGAGGGCCGCCTTGACCGGGCCCTCGACATTGCCCAGCCGGGCGTGTGCCACATCCTGGTGGGCGTAGGCCAGCAGCCACCGCCGGAACTCGTCACGCCCTGTGAACCGGCGCCCGCGATACGGCTGGGAGACCGCGTCCCACGACCAGCGCTCCGCGTCCGGTATGCCGTACGCCGTGAGCACGGCGGCCTCTTCAGGGCTGCCGTGCTCGGTGGCCAAAAAGTGACTCCTGAAGCGTGTTGAGGTGAACGGGGCGGGGGAGCCGGGCTCGTTCCCGGAGGCTTCCGGGGCCGCCGGGGCGCGGGTATCGGGTGCGCGGAGGGCCAGCAGCGCCTCGTAGTAGACCGTCTCGGCCTCCTTGGCGACCAGTGGCCATATCTCGGCGAGGAAGTCCGGCGGATCGCCGGAGTCCGCGCGCTTGCGGAAGTGGCCGAGCATATCGGGGGTCAGCAGCAGCGGGGTGTGCCGGCCGCACGGCCCCTTCGCGTTGTCGCCCCGCGCGTGGTACGGGATGCCGCGCCGCGACCCCGCGTACAGCCGTGGCTCGCGCCCCGAGGGCCGGTAGACCAGACCGCCGCGCGGATGGGGTGCGAACGTGCCGCCCCGGCCCGCCGTCAGCAGCGCCATATGATCGAAGAAGTTGAGGCCGAGACCGCGCAGCAGCACCGGTTCGCCCGGCGCGATGGGCGACAAGTCGACATCGGCGGGGTTGGCGGGCGGGTAGTAGCGCAGCCCGTGCCGCTCCGCGTGGGCCGCGTACCGCCGCTCCGTGGCATCGGTGGCCGCCGGCAGATGACCCTGCGCCAGCACGACCGCGCTCAGACCCTCCAGAGAGCTCCCGTCGTCCAGCGTCAGCACCTGCTCGCCGTCGGCCCGTTCCTCCAGCCGTACGGCGCGGGCCCGGTGCGTCCGGACGGTCACGGTCTTCGGCGCGCCCCGCACCACCTCGCCGAACACCCACTCCAGATAGCGGCCGTAGAGCGCGCGGCTCGGATAGTCGTCCGGGCCGAGGCCGGGTGCGAGCCCGCACGCCGCGACCCATTCGTACAGGCTCGGCCCGGTCCGCACCGGTCCGCCGCATTCGACGCTGGCGTCGGTGAACAAGGTCACCTGCGAGGCCACGGTGTTCATCAGCAACTCGCCCGGCTGGGCGGTGCGCCACACCCGTCCCGCACCGGGCGGCGAGGGGTCCACCAGGTGCACCGTCAGCGGAGTGCCGGGCGCCAGTTCCGGGGCCGAGGCGCACAGGCGCTCCAGCACGCTGGTGCCGCGCGGCCCGGCGCCGACGACGGCTATCGCGTGAGGGTCTCCGGCCAAGGTCGTGTCTCCCGGGGCAGATGTGACGCAGGATGCGCGCCCATCATGCCGCTCGCTCCACACGAATCGACCTGGTCTCCGGAACGTACCGCTCCGTTGTGGGCTGTATCACGTGACGTACGGCGCGGAACGGTACCCAAGGGACCGATTACCCGGCCCAGTCCGTCTCCAGGGCCGTCACCAGCCGGGCCGCGCCGCCCGAGGCGTCCGACCGCGCCTGGTCCAGCCGCAGATGGGCGCTGCGGCCCTGGAGGGTCAGCGTCATGAGCTGGTTGCCGAACCAGGGCCCGCCCGTCTTGTGCCACGTCAGGCGGGAGCCCGGCACCCGCCCATGGCGCCGGAAGAGCCGGCCCAGGGCGCGGCCGGCCGCGCTCCAGCCGAAGCGGAAGCCGAGCCGTATCGAGGCGTAGATGCTGTTGTGGACCGGAGAGCAGGTCAACTGCCGCACTTGGCTGCGGGGTGGCCGGGACGACCACCGCGACCAGTCCGGCGCGGCGACATAGGCGTGGTGCACATCGCCGGAGAGCACACTGATCGTGGCCGGTGCCCCCGGCGCGCCGCCCACCGCGGCGATGGTGTCGGTGAGCGCGTCGAAGGACTCGGGGAACGCCGCCCAGTGCTCCAGGTCGCCGCGCTGCCGCAGATCCTCGCCGATCCGCGCCCAGCGCCCACCGCGTCTGCCGCCGCACACCGAGGCGTTCCACGCCTCCACGTCATGCACGAAATGCGGCAGCAGCCAGGGCAGCGAGGTGCCGAGCAGCAGATGGTCATAGCCGCCGAAGGCCCCGGGGCCTTCCTGGCCGGGGCGGCCGGGCGTACCGCCCGCGCCCTCCATGGCCTGCTCGCGCACCCAGGCGAACTCCTTCTCGCTCAGCATCGCCCGCCGGCCCTCCTCCAGCACCCGCGCCGCGCGGGTGTCGACCATCAGCAGCCGGGTGCGGCCGAAGTCGCGGCGGTAGCTCCAGCGGGTGTACGACGGATCGGCGTCGGCGCGGGTGGCGAACTCCCGCAGCGCCTCGGTGCCGTCCTCGGCCGTGCGCACCTGCGCGTAGAGCGGGTCGGCGGCCAGTTCGGTGGGGAGAGGTTGCCCAGGTGCTGATGGACCCAGTAGGACATCAGGCCGCTCAGTATCCGCTCCCGCCACCACGGGGTGGCGCGCATCCGGCGCTGCCATGCCTCGCTGGTGTTCCAGTCGTCGATGACATCGTGGTCGTCGAAGATCATGCAGCTGGGGACGGTGGAGAGCAGCCAGCGCACCTCGGGGTCCAGCCAGGACTCGTAGTAGAGGCGGGTGTACTCCTCGTAGTCCGCGACCTGCTCGCCCGGCGGCTCGCTCAGATCGCGGCGGGTGGCCAGCCAGCGGCGGGTCTCGGCGGAGGTCTCGTCCGCGTACACCTGGTCGCCCAGCAGCACCAGCACATCGGGGCGCGGGCGCTCGGGGCGCTGGCCAGCGCCTGCGCGAGGGTGTCCAGTGCGTCGGGCCCGACGGGGTCGTGCGAGGCGTCGGAGGGCGGCGCGGCCCACCGGCAGGAGCCGAAGGCCACGCGCACGGGCGCGTCCGTCCCCGGGGCGGGGGTGCGGATGGTGCTGTCGGGGAAGGGGGAGTCGGGCAGCGGCCAGACCTGCTCACCGTCGAGCAGGACCCGGTAGGCGGTCTCCGTGTCCGGCCGCAGCCCGGTGACCGGGATCAGGGCGTAGTGGTGGCCGGCGATCTGCCAGGTGCGGGCGGTGCCGCCCGCGCCGTCGGCGCACCGCACCTCGGCCTCACCGGCCCGGTCGGCCTCGACCCAGACGGTCGCGCCGGTGCCGGTCTCCCAGTCGACCTGGCGCAGTAGTGGTCCCAGGCGCAGCCCGGCCATCCGGACCTCCTCCGTCGTTCTTTGATGTGCTCGTCATGCGTACGGTACGGAACGACGGAGGAGGTGCGGCGGTTCCACCCGGCGGTGTGCCGGTCGGTATGCCGTCTCAGCAGCCGTTGAGGATGCCGCTGAGCGCGGACTTCTCGGCCGAGTCGAGGCTGAGGTTGTACGTGTACTTCACCGAGACCCACATACGGGCGTACATGCAGTGGTAGGCGGTCCGGGGCGGCAGCCACTCGCCGGGGTCCTGGTCACTCTTGGACTGGTTGACGTTGTCCGTCACGGCGATGAGCTGGGAGTGCGTCAGGTCGTTGGCGAAGGCCTGGCGCTGGGCGGTGGTCCAGCTGTTGGCGCCGGACTTCCATGCCTCGGCGAGCGGGACCATGTGGTCGATGTCCACGTCGGAGGAGGCGGTCCAGGTCTCGCCGTCGTACTCGGAGTACCAGGAGCCGCTGGTGGCCTTGCAGGTCGAGTCGGTCTGCACGTTGGTGCCGTCGCGCTTGAGGACCTCCTCGCGGGTGTCGCAGGAGCCGCTCTGGGTGATCCAGTGCGGGAACTTGTCGCGGCTGTAACCGTCGGTGGAGCCCTCGGTCTTGACGGTCAGCGAGGCGAGCTGGGTGCGGGCGGTGGCGGCGCTCGGCGGGGTGGGCGGGGAAGCCTGGGCGGTGGGCCCGCTCATGACAATCGTGCCCAGCAGGGCGACGAACCCGCCGAAGACGGAGGCGCGACGCGCGTAGACGCGACGGCGAGTGGGATGACGGTGCATGTCTGACATGCGAACTCCCTTGAGGGTGGGGGGTCGTTGGCCGCTGGTGCCCGGCCATGCTTGCGACGCCGGGTTTCCGTGGGGTGGGCGCCAGGTAACAGAGTGACGACGCGGTCATGTCAACGCAAGGGGTTCCAGCAGGCGGTTGGGGCCACGTATGCGATCCGGCGCGGCCGCCGCGCGCCGCGCGCCGCGTGTTCCGTGCGCCCGTCGCCGCGGGGCGCGACCGGACCCGGACTGTGGGCCTGGTCACACCTCCCGGCGGCTTCGGCGGCAGGGTGCCGGCGGCGCGTCATCCGTGAAGGCGGGCGCGGGGCGGCTGTTCGTACTGATCGCGGACGACGCGGTGGGGCCGGGGCCGGTGGCCCGGGCGGTGGGCGCGCCGGAGGTTTCCCGTATCCTTGTCGGCAGCAGAAGGGGAGTAGCTCCTCGCCGGACCGTCGACATACTGCCCGCCCCTCGAGGTGCGGGCCGGCGCCCGGAGCGTACGGGACCACCGCGTGACGCGGAGGCCGTGCGCCAGCGAGACCTTCGGCCGCAGTGTCCAACGCTGCCGTGCCGAAGCGATCCCTCCCCGGGGCCCTTGGGTGCGGCCCGATCTACGAGGTATCCATTCCGTGTTCAGCATTACCGTCGCCGCCGTGGTCTTCGGCGTCGTCTTCCTCGCCGAACTTCCCGACAAGACCGCCCTGGCGGGGCTGATGCTCGGCACCCGCTACCGCGCCTCGTACGTCTTCGTCGGCGTGGCCGCGGCCTTCGCCCTTCACGTCGGGCTCGCCATCGCGGCGGGCAGTGTCCTCACCCTGCTGCCGCACCGGCTGCTGCAGGCGATCGTGGGGGCCCTCTTCCTCGGGGGAGCGGCGATGCTGCTCTTCAAGAAGGACGACGGGGAGGAGGAGGTCCGCAAGCCCGCCGACCAGAGCTTCTGGAAGGTGTCGGGCGCGGGCTTCATGCTGATCCTGGTCGCCGAGTTCGGCGATCTGACCCAGATCATGACCGCGAACCTCGCCGCCCGCTACGACGACCCGCTGTCGGTGGGTGTGGGCGCGGTGCTGGCGCTGTGGGCCGTCGCGGGCCTGGGCATCGTGGGCGGCCGCACCCTGATGCGGTACGTACCGCTCCGGCTGATCACCAAGGTCGCGGCGCTGGTGATGCTGGCGCTGGGCGGATTCAGCCTGTACGAGGCCATCGCGGGCTGAGCGGGCAGCGCGCCCGGGCGCGTCCGAGTGGCGCGCCCGGGCGCCCCGGGGCCGCCAGTCTGTCCGGGGCGTGGCCCCCGGGGCACCCGGGCCTCGCGGGGCGACGCGGCGCTGAGCCCGAGAAGCCGGTGGCGTGGCGCGGTGCTGAGTCCGGAGGTCGGGGCGTAGGCCGAGGCTCAGCCCGGGGAGCTCGCGGAGTGTGGGGGCAAGGGGGCCGAGATGTCCAGGGGGCGAGGATCCGGCACTCAGCCGGAGACGTGCAGCCGCAGCGTGCCGTCGGGCAGCGCCTCGACCCGCACCTGCTCCAGGTCCCGCACATGGGCGTCCGGGGCGTGCGCCGCCGCGCGCGGTCCGACGCCGACGACCCGCATCCCGGCCGCCCGGCCCGCCGCGATGCCGACCTCCGAGTCCTCGAAGACGACACAGTCGGCGGGGGTGAAGCCCAGCTCGGCCGCGCCCTTGAGGAAGCCCTCCGGGTCCGGCTTGCTCGCGCCGACGCACTCCGCGGTGACCCGCACCTCCGGCATCGTGAGCCCGGCGGCGCCCATCCGCGCGTCGGCGAGCCCCTTGTCGGCGGAGGTCACCAGGGCGTGCGGAAGGCCTGCCAGCGAGGCCATGAAGGCGGGCGCGCCGGGCACCGGCACGACGCCGTCGAGATCCGTGGTCTCCCACTCCAGCATTCGCTGGTTGTCGGCCAGGTTCTGCTCGACCGGCCGGTCGGGGAGGAGCACCGCCATCGTCGCGTGGCCCTGCCGCCCGTGGACGATCTGGAGCACGCTCTCCGCGTCCAGTCCCTGCTCGGCCGCCCACCGTCGCCAGCAGCGCTCGACGACGGCGTCGGAGTTGACCAGGGTGCCGTCCATGTCGAGGAGGAGTGCGCGAGCGGTGAGCGACATCGGGACTCCTGGGCGCGAGCGCGGTAAGGAACACAAGCGGCTCCGCCCGCCGGTCAGGGGAAGCGGGCGGAACCACTTTGTTCCTTCACGATACAAAGCGTGGCCCGTATGCGCCAGCGGGGGTGCCCCCACGGCTCGTCTCTACGGCTCCCTGGTTCTGGATTCGAGGTCGCGGCGGGTGTTCTCGCCGTAGACGCCATCCGGGTCGCCCGTGATGTCGTGCTGGTCCTGGTAGCTGGAGACCACCCTCCGCACCCCGGCGTCGTAGTCCCCGTCCGCCGCGCCGATGTACAGCAGCAGTTGGGACAGCCGCTTCTGCAGCTCGGCCACCTCGGGCCCGCTGTCGCCCTCGCGCAGCGCCGGCGGGCCGGTGGGCCCGGGGGATCGGACGGGGCGGAGGTCGGACCGCCGGAGGCGGTAGGCCCGGGCTTCGTCGCCGAGTCGGTCGCGGAGCCCGACGCCGAGGGGCGGGCGGTGGCCGAGGGGCCCGTCTCGCTCGGGGACGCGCTCGCGCTCGCCGAGCCGGACGCGGACGGGCGCGGCGTGGCACTCGACGAGGGGGCGCCGGACGACGGGCTGCCCTCCGCGGCCGGCAGCTCCTCCTCGACCGGGGCGCTGGCGGTGCTGTCGGCCAGCGTGCGGTCGCTCGCCCCGCCGCCGCCGTCCTCCTTGTGGTCACCGCCGAGCAGACCGGTGCCGACCGCCAGCGAACCGGCCACGGCCACGGCCGCCGCCCCCGCGAGCACGGCCGCCACGACCTTGCGCTTGCTCTTGCGGTGCCGGGCGGGGCCGGGCTCCTCTCCCGGTGCGCCTCCGTCGGCGAAGAGGTCGCCGTCCGCCTCGCCCCCGCCGGGTCTCTCCTCGACGCGGTCGATCACCCGCGTCTCCTCGGTGTCCCCCTTCTCCGCCTCCTCCCTCTCCGCCTCCTCCTGTTCCGCCTTCTTCCTCTCCGCCTCCTCGAAGAGACGCAGATCACGCGGATCGGGCCCGCCCGGGCGCTCCTCCGAGAGCGTCACGTACGGCTGCGGGTGGGTCTGGTCGTCGGTCTCGCCTGCCGCCGCGGTGGACGCGGCGGCGCGTTCGGCACACGTACAGCCCGGGCGGCCGTTGGCGCGCGCCGGTGCGAAGCAGTGCGGGCAGGACTCTGCCGTCACGGAACTTTCCCTCCCTGGAGTTCGCAGCGATTATGCGCATCCGATCCCCTTCCGCGCAGGTGTTCGCCCGCCGTGCGGACCGGCACGGCGGGCCGTAACAGGGCATAAAGGTGAGGATGGGGTGAGGATGAAGAAGGAACGGAGGAGCGAGGAGGAGTCGCCATGGCTCGGGACGGCGGCAGCCCGGCTCCGGCGCCAGGAGCCCCCGACGCCGTGGCTCCCGGCCCGCGAGAGGGCCGGCCGCGGCGCACGGTCCTGGTGGCCATCGGCGCGCTGCTGCTCGGCATGCTGCTCGCCGCGCTCGATCAGACGATCGTCTCCACCGCGCTGCCCACGATCGTCAGCGACCTCGGCGGCCTGGAGCATCTGTCCTGGGTCGTCACCGCGTATCTGCTCGCCTCGACCGCGGCCACCCCGCTGTGGGGCAAGCTCGGCGACCAGTACGGCCGCAAGAGGCTCTTCCAGACCGCGATCGTCATCTTCCTGATCGGCTCCGCGCTGTGCGGGCTCGCCGGGAACATGGCGGAACTCATCGTCTTCCGCGCGCTGCAGGGGCTGGGCGGCGGCGGCCTCATGGTCCTGTCGATGGCCATCGTCGGCGATATCGTCCCGCCCCGTGACCGCGGCCGCTACCAGGGCCTCTTCGGTGCCGTCTTCAGCGCCGCCAGTGTGCTGGGGCCGCTGCTGGGCGGGGTGTTCGTCGACCATCTGAGCTGGCGCTGGGTCTTCTACATCAACCTGCCCATCGGCATCGTCGCCCTCCTCGTCGTCGCCTCCGTGCTGCAGATCCCGGTGCGCCGCACCTCGCACACCATCGACTACCTCGGCACCTTCCTGATCGCCACGGTCGCCGCCGCCCTGGTGCTGATGACCTCCCTCGGCGGGGTCACCTTCGGCTGGGGGTCCTGGCAGATCATCGGGCTCGCGGTGGTCGGCATGGCGCTGCTGGCGGCCTTCGTACGGGTGGAGTTCCGCGCGGCCGAGCCGGTGCTGCCGCTCACCCTCTTCCGCAGCCGCACCTTCACGCTCTGCGCGGTCATAGGCTTCATCGTCGGTTTCGCGATGTTCGGCAGCATGACGTATCTGCCGACCTTCCTGCAGATCGTGCAGGGCGTCTCCCCGACCACGTCCGGTCTCCACCTGCTGCCGCTGGTTTTCGGCACGCTCCTGTCCTCCACCGTCTCCGGCCATCTGGTCAGCCGCACCGGCCGCTACAAGGTCTTCCCGGTCCTGGGCACCGCGATCACCGCCATCGGCCTGCTGCTCCTGCACCAGCTACGGGAGTCCAGCGGGGTCGCGGAGATGAGCGCGTACTTCTTCGTCTTCGGCTGCGGCCTCGGCCTGGTCATCCAGGTGCTGGTGCTGATCGTGCAGAACTCCGTCAGCTATCAGGACCTGGGCGTCGCCACCTCCGGCGCGACCTTCTTCCGCTCGATCGGCGCCTCGTTCGGCGTCTCCGTCTTCGGCACGATCTTCGCCAACAACCTCGGCCCCCATATCGCCGACGCCCTGGCCGGACGACGCCTGCCACCCGGTATCACCCCCGGCGCCCTCACCTCCGACCCCCGCAGCCTCGGCCGGCTGCCCCCGGTGGACCGGGCGGCGGTGCGGCACGCGTTCTCCGTCTCCATCACCGACGTCTTCCTGTACGCGGTGCCGGTCGTGCTGCTCGCCTTCCTCCTCGCCTGGTACCTCCGGGAGGAGCCGCTGCGCGGCAGCGTCACCGCGCCCGACGGCAGCGAAATACTGGCCAGCAACCCCGTCCAGCGCTCCTCGCACGAGGAATGCGCCCGAGCCCTGTCCCTGCTCGGCAGCCGGGAGGGCCGCCGGAAGATCTACGTCGACATCACCCGACGCGCCGGCCTCGACCTCGGACCGGCCGCGAGCTGGATGCTGCTGCGCATCCAGCACTACGGCTCGGTCGAACCCGGGATGCTCGCCGAGCGCTCGCCCGTACCGTTGCGGGCCATCACTGAGGCGGCCCGGCAGATCGAGGAGCGGGGCCTGGGCCGCCGCTACGGACTGGACCTGATCCTCACGGACGACGGCCGCGAGGTCGCGATCAGGCTCTACCGGGCCCGCGAGGCATCCCTCGCGGAACTCCTGGGCGACTGGTGGTCACCCGGCCGCCCGACCGACCTGAGCGAGCTGGTGGACGAGCTGACGCATGAGCTGTGCGGCTGCGACGCGGAACAGCCGACAGAAGGCACCCCTCGCCCCGACCACCGCCGCCCACCGCCACCGCGCACGCCCTGACCGCGGGGCGTCGGGGGCCTTAGCCCAGCTCCTTGGCCATCCAGACCTCGGCGTACGGCCCCTCCGTGAAGGGCGGGACCTCCCGGTACCCATGCCGGGCGTACAGCGCGCGGGCCTCGACCAGGTCGAGCCGGGTGTCGAGCGCGATCCGCTCGGCGCCCAGTTCGCCCGCCGCCGTCTCGACGGCCGCGAGCAGCGCGGCGCCGCCGCCCAACCCCCGCTTGGCGGGCCGTACGTACACCCGCTTCAGCTCCGCCGCACGCGTCAGCCCCGCCGTACGCCCGTCCATCAGCCGCACCCCCGCACAACCGGCGAGTTCGCCGTCGTGATGCGCCAGCAGGAAGACCCCCCGCGGCGGGGCGAGATCGTCGCTGGGCATCTCCGCGAGCGCCTGCTCGATCTCCTCCGGGGTCGAGTCCCGCTCCTCGTGAAGCTGGTAGTAGCGGTCCGCGACATCGACGAGGTACTCGCGCAGCAGCAGGGCCGAGACCGGATCCTCGACGGGCCGCGCGGCGATGGTCCATCCCCTCGTCGGCTCCGTCGCGGGGGAGGCCGAGGCGCGCGAACCGTCCTGGGTACGTGGCGTACTCGTCATGGTCGGCATCCTGGCACGCAGCACCCGCGTCACGCACCGCAGTTTGAGGGCCGAAGACCGGGCTACCCGAAGAGAGGAGCCCCCCGAACGCGGAGGGGGAAGCGAGCGGGAAGGCAGAAGCAGACCATGTCAACTGCTGTCATCAGCATCGTGGTTGTCGTCGCGGTCGTCCTCGCGGCCGCGCTCATCATCCGCGTCGTCCGTGCGGGCGCCGGCCATAGGGAACGCGCTCTGCGACGCCGCTTCGGGCCCGAGTACGAACTGAACGTCGCCCAGCACGCGGGCGACTCCAAGGCGGCGCAGCGGGAGCTGGACGAACGGCTGCGGCTGTACGGCGATCTGAGGACCCAGCCGCTGCCCGGTGAGCTGCGCGAGCGGTACGTGGCCGAGTGGGCGGCCGTGCAGGAGATGTTCATCGAGTCTCCGGAGCGCGCGGTGACCAGCGCCGATCGGCTGCTGGCCCGCCTCGCCCACGACCGCGGCTATCCGTCGGACCGTTACGAGGAGCAGGTCGCGGCGCTGTCCGTGCACCACGCCGAGCACGTCCAGGGCTACCGGCAGATCCATGACACGTCCGGCCTCGCCCGCGAGGGGCGCGCGGACACCGAGGAGCTGCGCGAGGCCATCGTGCACGCCCGGCCGTTCTTCGAGGACCTGGTCAGGCCCCCGCACCACGGCGCCACGACCCGCCCCGAGACCGCACACCAGCCCCACGGCGAGCGGCGGAGCGGAAGCGGACTGCGCCGGTGGCTGCCCGGGACCGGGTCCGGAACCAGGGCCGGGGCGGGCCATACGCGGTTCGGCCACACCAGGAAGGGCGGCGCGTGGTGACGGATCCGATCGACCCGGCGGAGCACGACGGCCGGCGGCGCCATGGACTGGAGAAGCATGAAGTGGCGCCGCTGTCCCAGGGGGTGGGCAACAGGGACAACAGGGAAGCGGCGGATCCGATGACGTCCTGGCACTCGCCGATGCCGACGAACGGAACACGGCCGTCCAACGGATCGCAGCCGTCGAACGGAACGAAGCCGACGACACGGCAGCCGTCCGGGGCGCCCGGACCGTCCGGGTCGTCCGCCGAGCAGCCGAACACCCCGAACGGCCCCAGCTTCCCCGTGCTGCCGACCAGCGAGCACGACATGCTGGCCCAGCGGCTGCGGTCCGCGGTCAGCGGCTTCGTCGACTCCCCACGTGGCGCCGTCGAGGAGGCCGATGCCCTGCTCGGGGAGGTGGCCACCCGGCTCGCCGATCTCCTGGCCGAACGCCGCGGCACACTCCGTGCCGCCTGGCATGAGAACGACGCGGTCATCTCGGAGACGGAAGAGCTGCGCCTGGCGATGCGGGGCTACCGCAATGTGCTGGAGCGCCTCATCAGCATCTGACCGCCCAGCACCGCCCAGCACCGCCCAGCACCGCCAAACACCGTCAAAACCGGTGAAACCATCAGGGTCACCCCTTGGTCACCGCCCGGATTCCCTCCGGGTGGTGGCTATCTCTCATTTCTGGGATATCTTCTCGCATATGAGAGATCCGGAGGCCGCCGCACCGTTGGAGGCCCGTCTGGCCACCCGCCTCGGCGACTTGCGCTTGGAACGAGGCTGGTCGCTGGACGAGTTGGCGCGCCGGACGGGCATCAGCCGTTCGACGCTGTCCCGTCTCGAACGCGGCGAGATCAGCCCGACCGCCACCCTGCTCAACACGTTGTGCGCGGCCTACGAGCGCACGATGTCGCGACTGCTGGCCGAGGTGGAGGCGGAGCCGCCCCAGGTGGTGCGCGCTGCCGCGCAGCCGGTGTGGCGGGACGAGACCTCGGGATTTGCCCGCCGCTCGGTGTCCCCGCCGCATGCGGGGCTGCGCGGTGAGGTGGTCGAGGGCACGCTGCGCCCGGGCGCGGACATCGCGTACGACGGACCACCGGTCCCGGGCGTCGAGCAGCACATCTGGGTTCTGGAGGGCGCGGTGGACATCACGGCCAACGGCCAGGCGTACGAGCTCGGGGCGGGGGACTGTCTGCGGTTCCGGCTGTGGGGAAGCTCGCGATTCCGCTGCGTGGGCCCCGATCCGGTGCGCTACGCGCTGATGGTCGTCCTGCCGTAACGGCACCGCAACACCGCGAGCCCCCAACCCACCCCGCAGAAAGTCGAAGCACCCCGTGCCCGCACCACACCGCATCGACCGCCTGACCGCCGCCGACTTCCCCGACACCGTCAAGGGCCTGGCCGAGCTCCTGGTCGACGCCGTCGACGACGGGGCCTCCATGGGTTTCCTGGCCCCCTTCGACCATGAGACCGCCGCGAGCTGGTGGCAGACGCAGACCTCGGCGGTGGCCGACGGCAGCCTGGCCGTCTGGGTCTGCCATGACACCGGCGGCATCACCGGCACCGTCGGCCTGGCCTTCTCCCGGAAGCCCAACGGCCGTCACCGGGCCGAGATCCTCAAACTGATCGTCCGTCGCGAGGCCCGGGGCCAGGGCATCGCCCGTGCCCTCCTGGCCACCGCCGAGGCCGCCGCCACCGCCGCCGGGGTCACCCTCCTGCTCCTGGACACCCGCACCGGCAGCCCCGCCGAGCGGGTCTACGGCGCCGAGGGCTGGACCCGCTACGGCATCGTCCCGGCCTACGCCGCCGACCCGGACGGCTCCCTGGAGGACTGCAGCTTCTTCTACAAACACCTCACGACGCCGACCGGGTCGTAAATCGGTCGTACGGGGGACGGGGCACGGCCTACCGTGGCGCGGTTGTGATCGGGCAGGTTCAGGCAGGTTCAGGCAGGTTCAGGCAGGGCCAGGCAGGTCCGGACAGGGGCCGGCCAGGGGCCGTGAAGGGGCGGGGCACGATGGAGCGGTACAGCGGGTGGGCCGATGAGGGGTTCGGCGGCGTCGCCGAGGTGTTCGCGCGGAACTTCGAGGAGTTTCCCGAACTCGGGGCGGCGGTCACCGTCTTCGCCGGTGGACGCAAGGTCGTGGAGCTGTGGGGCGGCGTCGCGGACCAGGGGAGCGGGCGGGCGTGGGAGCGGGACACCGTCGTGCCGGTGTTCTCGTGCGCCAAGGGCATCGTGAGCGTCTGCGCCCACCTCCTCGCCCAGGAGGGGCGGCTGGACCTCGACGCCCCGGTGAGCCGGTACTGGCCGGAGTTCGACCGGTACGGCAAGGAGGCCATCACCTGCCGGATGGTCCTCGGGCACCGGGCGGGGGTCCCCGTGCTCGACCGGGTGCTGACGTTCGAGGAGATCGCCGACTGGGCGCCGGTGATCCGCGCCATCGAGGGGCAGACGCCGCTGTGGGAGCCGGACACGTCGTACGAGTACCACGGCCATGTCTTCGGCTTCCTCATCGGTGAGGTCATCCGGCGGATCACCGGCCACACTCCCGGCGCGTACTTCCGTCAGGCCGTGGCGGATCCGCTGGGGCTGCGGGCCTGGATCGGGCTGCCGACGGCGGAGAGGGACGGGCGGGCCCGGCTGGTCGAGGCCGAGGGGCGGCCCGGGATGCCGGGGCCCGAGCATCTGCTGACCCGCATCGTGACCATGAACGGCGCGCTGGCCTTCCCCGGCCTGGAGGAGCCGCACGGCTGGAACGACCCGACGCTGCTCGGCATGGAGCTGCCCGGCGCGGGCGCCACCGCGTCGGCGAGCGGGCTCGCCGGGCTGTACGCGGCGGCCGTGACCGGTATCGAGGGCCATCGGCGGCTGCTCAGCCGCGAGACCGTGACGGACGCGGTCCGCGAGATCTCGTCCGGCAAGGGATGGCTGGGCTTCGACATGGGAGCGCGCTGGGGCTCGGGCTTTCTGCTCGACTCGCCGTCCTTCCGGCCGATGCTGGGGGAGCGCAGCTTCGGCAACGACGGGGCGGGTGGCCAATTCGCCTTCGGCGACGACGAGTTCGGCGTGGGCTTCGCCTATGTGGCCAACCGCATGATCGGCCACGGCGACGCCCGCGCCACCCGCCTCGTCGCCGCCCTGCGGGAGTCTTTGGGCGGCTGATCGGCCCCCACCCCGCCCTTTCCCGAAACGGGAGCTCCGCCTCGGACCCCGGGTGGGGTTCTGGCCCGGGCCTCGGTGGGGTTCCGCTCCGGATCTCGGTGGGGTTCCGCCTCGGGCCCGGGTGGAGTTCCGCCCCGGACCCGGGTGGGGTTCCGCCTCGGACTCCGGTGGGGTTCCGCTCCGGGCCCGGGTGGGGTTCTGGCCCGGGCCCGGGTGGGGTTCCGCCTCGGACTCCGGTGGGGTTCCGCTCCGGGCCCGGGTGGGGTTCCGCCCCGGACCCGGGTGGGGCTCCGCCCCGGGCCCCGGTGGGGTTCCGCTCCGGGCCCCGGTGGGGTTCCGCTCCGGGCCCCGGTGGGGTTCCGCCCCGGACCCGGGTGGGGTTCTGGCCCGGGCCCGGGTGGGGTTCCGCCTCGGACTCCGGTGGGGTTCCGCTCCGGGCCCGGGTGGGGTTCCGCCCCGGACCCGGGTGGGGCTCCGCCCCGGGCCCCGGTGGGGCTCCGCCCGGGCCCCGGTGGGGGTCCGACCCGGGCCCCGCTCCTCAATCGCCGGAGGGGCTGGGGCGGGGGGCCCACAGTTCGGTGCTGTGCGCCGCCACCAGCGCGTCGATACGGGCCAGCGCCTCGTCGGACGGTAGCGGGTCCAGCCTGCGGCCGTCCCGCAGCCGCAGGGCCACCCGGCCGTCGTCGGCCTCCCTGGCGCCCACGACGGCCTGGTATGGCACGAGGCGGGCCTCCCGGATCCGGGCGCCCAGGCTGCCGCGCTCCGGTCCGGCGAGCTCCGCGCGCAGCCCGAGGTCCACACACCGCCGGACGAGTGCCTCGGCGTGCGGCAGTTCGGCCTCGGAGATCGGCAGCACCACCAGCTGAGTGGGGGCGAGCCAGGCAGGGAAGGCCCCGCCGTGCTCCTCGATGAGATGGGCCACGGCCCGCTCCACGCTGCCGATGATGCTGCGGTGGACCATGACCGGACGGTGGCGGGTGCCGTCCGGCCCGATGTAGTGCAGATCGAACCGCTCGGGCTGGTGGAAGTCGACCTGGACGGTGGACAGGGTGGACTCCCGGCCGGCCCCGTCGGCGACCTGCACATCGATCTTGGGGCCGTAGAACGCGGCCTCGCCCTCCACCGCCTCGTACGGCAGACCGGAGCGGTCCAGGACGTCGGTCAGCAGGGCGGTCGAGCGACGCCACATCTCGGGGGCGGCGACGTACTTGCCGCCGGGGCCCGGGAGGGAGAGCCGATAGCGGGCCGGGGTGATGCCGAGCGCCTCGTACGCCCGGCGGATCATCTCCAGGGCGGCCGCCGCCTCGTCGGCGACCTGGTCCAGGGTGCAGAAGATATGCGCGTCGTTGAGCTGGATGGCCCTCACCCGGGTCAGCCCGCCGAGCACCCCCGACAGCTCCGAGCGGTACATCCCGCCCAATTCGGCCATCCGCAGCGGCAGTTCGCGGTAGCTGCGGCCGCGGGAGCGGTAGATGACCGCATGGTGGGGGCACAGGCTCGGACGCAGGACGACCTGCTCCGCGCCCAGTTCCATCGGGGGAAACATGTCGTCGTTGTAGTGCGACCAGTGCCCCGACAGTTCGTACAGCTCCCGTTTGCCGAGCACCGGCGAGTACACATGCCGGTAGCCTGCCCGCCGCTCGGCGTCGCGGATGTACTCCTCCAGGGTGTGCCGTACGGTCGCGCCGTCGGGCAGCCAGTACGGCAGCCCCGCGCCGATCAGCGGGTCGGTGTCGAACAGGCCCAGCTCACGGCCCAGCTTGCGGTGGTCGGACATCGCGGTCTCCTCGTCGACGTGGTGGCTATCGGGCGAGTGACCGCACGGCGAAGCCCCGGGGCACTCGCCCCGGGGCTTCGGATCAGAACATCGATCAGCGCGCCGGGACACTCTCCGGCGTCGTCGTCTTGGCGACGAGTGCAGCGATGGCAGCGCGCTTCATGCCGATGACCGTAGCAAGGCCCGGCGCGGCCCGCCCGGCAATTTCCGGGGCCGGGCCACGGCCTGCAGCCGCCGAACCGGTTACGCCCCCTCCGGCACCAGCTCCCCCACCGCGTCCCGCCACGCGGCCCGCGTCGCGACCGCCTGCCGCCAGGTGCGGATCGCCTTCGGGGCATCCCGACGGCCAGCACACCGGCCACCCGGTCCCCGGAGCGGTAGACGGCCAGGAACTTCCGCTCCTCCAGGGCGCCCTCCACGATCGCGACCTCCTCATGGCCGCGCAGATGGCCATGGGCCTGGATCCGGAGGTCGTACTGGTCCGACCAGAAGTACGGCACCGGCGCGAACGGCCGCCGCTCGTCCGGGCGGAGGAGGTTGCGGGCCACGGCCATGCCCTGCTCGGTGGCGTTGGTCCGGTGCTCGATCCGCATCGCCATGCCGAACAGCGGGTTGTGCCAGCGGGCCACATCCCCCGCGCCGTACACATCCGGCGCGGCGGCGCTGTACTCATCGCACTCCAGGCCGTCGCCCAGGGTGAGGCCACTGCCCTCCAGCCAGCCGGTGTTGGGCACCGAGCCGATCGCGACCAGCACCTCATCGGCCTCGACGAGCGTGCCGTCCGCCAGCCGCACCCCGCCGTCGGCCACCTCGGCCACCATGACGCCGGTGCGCAGATCGACGCCGTGGTCGTGGTGGGCCTGGGCGAGCACCCGGCCGACCCGCTCGCCGACCGCCGGGGCCAGCGGCACCGGCGCCGGTTCCAGCAGTGTCACGTCCGTGCCGAGCCCCCGGGCGACGGCGGCCGCCTCGGCGCCGAGGAACCCGGCGCCGACCACCGCCAGCCGCCGCCCCGGGCCCAGCCGGTCCCGCAGGGCCAGGGCGTCGTCCAGGGTGCGCAGCACATGCGCGCGCCCCCCGCCGTCGCCGTTCCCGTCGCCGTTCCCGTCGCCGGGCAGCCGGCGCGGGCGGACGCCGGTGGCGATGACCAGGCCCTCGTACGGCACCCGCTCCCCGTCGGCCAGCGCGACCGTACGGCCCGCGAGGTCGAGGCCGGTCGCGGCGACCCCGAGGCGCAGATCGAGGCCGAGCGCGTCCAGGTCGGCGGGCGCGCGCAGCGGCACCCGGTCGGGCTCCCATTGCCCGCCGAGGATCTGCTTGGACAGCGGTGGCCGGTCGTACGGGTGGTACGGCTCATCGCCGATGAGCGTGATCGTGCCCTCGTACCCCTCCCGGCGCAGCGTCTCCGCCGCCGCCAGACCGGCGGCGGATCCACCGACCACCACGAGCTGTTTCACTTCTCGACCACCCGTATCGCCGCCGCCGGGCAGACCACCGCGGACTCACGCACATCGGCGTGGAGTTCGGACGCGGGCTGCTCGTCCAGCAGGATCACGATGCCGTCCTCCTCCCGCTGGTCGAACACATCGGGTGCGATCATCACGCACTGACCCGACGCCACACACTTGGGAACATCGACTTCCACACGCATGGTGACTCCCTTGCCTCCGCTGCTCAAGACGCCCAGGTGACGGGCAGTTCATAGACGCCGTAGACCAAACCGTCGTGCTTGAACGGTAGTTGGTCGACTCCGGTGGCCAGCCGCAGCGTGGGGATACGGCGGTAGAGCGTGCCGTAGACCACCTGCAGCTCCACCCGGGCCAGCGGCTGGCCCAGGCACTGGTGGACGCCGAAGCCGAACGCCATGTGGCGGCGGGCGTCGCGGCCGATGTCCAGCCGCTCGGGCTCGGGGAAGACCTCCGCGTCCCAGTTGCCGGTGCCGGTGTAGACGATGATCCCGTCCCCGGCGCGGATGGTCTCGCCGCCGATCTCGATGTCCTCCCGCGCGACCCGGCGCCGGCCGTTGTGCACGATGGTCAGATAGCGCAGCAGTTCCTCGACGGCCTTGGCGACCGCCTTCGGGTCGTCGGTCTCCCGCAGGACGGCGAGCTGGTCGGGGTTCTCCAGCAGGGCGACGGTGCCGAGGGCGATCATGTTGGCGGTGGTCTCATGGCCGGCGATCAGCAGCAGCACGCCCATATTGGCGGCCTCGCGCTGGGTCAGCTCACCGGCCGTGACCCGGGCGGCCAGCTCGGAGAGCATGTCGTCGGCGGGGTTGGCGAGTTTGGCGCTGACCAGCTCGTCCAGATAGTCGGTCAGCGCCTCGTTGGCGCCGACCACCTCTTCGGTCGTGGAGTTACGGTTGATCAGGAGCGAGCTGTTGCGCTGGAAGAAGTCGTGGTCCTCGTACGGCACTCCGAGCAGCCGGCAGATCACCAGCGACGGCAGCGGCAGCGCCAACGCGCGCACCAGGTCGACCGGGGTCGGCCCGGCCAGCATGGAGTCGATCAGATCGTCGGTGATCTGCTGGATTTCGGGCCGCATCGCCTCGACCCGCTTGATGGCGAACGGCGCGGTGACCATCCGGCGGATCCGGGCGTGCTCGGGGTCGTCCATGGTGATGAAGGAACGCCGCCGCCCGGCATTCTCGCGGAAGCCGGCGCTCACATGCGGAAAGCCGGGCCGGGTGGCCTCGGAACTGACCCGCGGGTCGCCGAGCAGGGCGCGCTGGTCGGCGTACCGGGTCACCAGCCAGGGGGCGCTGCCGTCCCACAGCCGCACCCGCGTGACCGGCCGTTCGGTGTGCAGCGCCCGTGCGGTCGGGGCGGGGCGAAGGGGCAGCCGTTCGCCCGCGGCATCGGGAACTCCGGAAGCGGCTCTTCCGCCTCGGCCGCGGTCTCTGCCAGCGTCTCGGTCATGTCTCTCCTCGGGTGGGGGATTCCGATGGGAGCGGAGCGTGAACCTTCGCGTCAGGGGGGACGTGAACCTTTCGCGTTACGGGGACGATGACCAGCCAACCCGCTCGACCTGACGCCCTCCGGTCAGTTACCTGACGAAACGCTGACTGTGGGGAAGGCCACGGTGACCGTGGTGCCGCGGTCCGGTGCGCTGTGCACGCTCACCTCGCCGCCGTGCCGCTCGACCACCCGCCGCACGATGGACAGGCCGAGGCCGCCGCCCAGCTCGATCCGGCGGTCCTCGGAGCGGGGGAGGTGAGCCGGGCGATGTCGTGCGGGCTCATGCCCGGCCCCTGGTCGCTGACCGACAGCTCGACCTGCGGCCGCCCACCGGACCCGGCCACCGGGCCGCGCACCGCCACGGTCACCGGGGATCCGGCGGGGGTGTGCCGCAGCGCGTTGTCCAGCAGATTGCGGATGGCATGCCGCAGCATGCGGTTGTCGGCGACGAGGGTCGGCCGGCCGGAGTTCTCGCGGGCGATGGGGCGTTCGGGGTCGAGCAGCCCCAGATCCGCCACCGCCTCGTCGGCCACGTCCCGCAGATCCACCGGCTCCGCGTCCAGCGGCCGTACCCAGGAGGTGTCCGCACGCGGAAACACCTGCTGGACCGCCTGGTGCATATGGTCGGCCTCGTCCTGGATCCGGCGCAGGGCGCGCACCATCAGCTCGGGGTCGTCGCTGAGCCCCTGCAGCGGGAGTTCGGCCCAGCCGCGGATGGTGGTCAGGGAGGTGCGCAGCTCGTGCAGCAGGACCTCCAGCCGCTGCTGGCGCTCGTACGCGTCCTCGCCATGGCGCCGGCCGTCGCCGCGGTCCTTATCCATACGGGTGCTCGCTCCTGCTCATGGGGAGGCGAGCCGGCCGAGCCAGTAGCCGAAGCCACGGCGGGTGTGGATCAGGGCGGGCCCGGTCTCGTCGACCTTGTGGCGGAGCCGGGAGACCAGCTTCTCGATGGCGTTGTCCCCGTACCGCCGGTGGTCCGCCACCCACAGATGCTCGCCGATCTGCTCCTTGGACAGCACCTGCCCCGCGTTGACCAGCAGATAGCGCAGCAGCCGGAATTCGGCCGGGGTCAGCTCCAGCGCCCGCCGACCGCGCCGGGCCTGACGGGTCGTCTCGTCCAGCAGCAGATCCGCGTAGCGGGGCGAGGGCTCCTCGCGCCGCCGGTTGCGGGTGCGCAGCAGGGCCTGCACCCGGGCCAGCACCTCGGCGATCCGGAACGGCTTGGTCACGTAGTCGTTCCCGCCGATGCCGAGGCCGGTGACCAGCGAGTCCAGCGAGTCGCGGGCGGTGAGGAAGAGCACCGGCGGATGGTTCTCGTCGGCCGCGACCAGGCGGCGGCACACCGTGAAGCCGTCCAGATCGGGCAGCATCACATCGAGGATCACCAGGTCGGGCCGCTCCCGCCCGACCCGATCGAGCGCCTCTCCGCCGGTGGCCGCGGTGCCGACCCGGTAACCGGCCAGCTCGAGGGTGGTCGAGAGCAGCTCGGCGATTCTCGACTCATCGTCGACGACCAGGATGTGCTGCCCGTTGCCACGGGCGGGCGCTGGTTTCTCGCTGACACTCCCGTACACGCCATGACACTACGTGAACCGACCGTTGCGGGGCACGGGGGCCCTGACCGCGACCGATGGGATCCGGACAGGGGACGGGGCGGGCAGGGGGCGGCTCATATGGGCCGTGGAGACGCCTGCCCCCACGGCCCACGGTCTTCCGGTTTCCGCACCTTTCGGTTTCCTCACCCTCCGGCTTTGGGCGATCCGAAAGTCAGCGCGGACGCCTCGCCGGAATCCGCGTAACAGTGGAAGCGGTCCGTCCAGGACTGTTTCTGAAGGGTCTGGACCAATGCACGGGGCACTGCCATATGCACATCGCGGCCACCGGGCTCGTCCGCCGGAGTCGGCGCTATGAGTACGGTCCAGGGAGTGGGAAGCGCCGGGACGTCATACCAGAAGGGCGTGCCCGCTCCGAAGTCGAGGCTGTAGAAGGGGAGCTTCGACCAGTTGTTGATCACGATGGTGTTCTCGAACTTGTCGAGCGTCATGGTGGGCAGGATGCGCTTGAGGCGTCCCGCCTCGTATTCGGCACAGAGGAACGCCGTTTCCTGGCGGATTTTCTCCTCCGTGTTCTCGGCATAGCCCGCGCGGACCGCCATGGCGACCTCGCCGAGCGGGCGGGCGCGCAGTTCGGCCGCGGGCATCCCGGGCCGGGTGTTGGTGACGGTGTTGCCCCAGTAGCCGTCCGGTACGGCCCCGCCGCCGAAAGCACGGAAGTCGGCGAGGAGGCCCAGCTTTTCCATGCTCGTGTCGGGGCGGTCTCGCAATGCGCCGAGGACTTTCCAGAGATGGGCGGTCAGCGCGTCATTGGTCGACACCCACCGCTCCGTGCCCGCGAGGTCGGCCATCGCGGCGTCCTTCATGGTGGCCAGTTCGGCGGCGGTGAAGCGGGTGGTCACCATCGTCGTCACCTTGGCGATGCTGCTCAGCAGGATGCGGGCCACATAGGCGGACTTCCGGCCGCGCTTGGTGACCGTGAAGTGGTCGTTGTCCGGCCGGGCGTCACCCGCGACCGGCGCCGCGAGGGCGTCGATGATGCCGCGGTCGTGGCCGGGTGCGGGGTACCCGAGCCCTCGATGCTCCTTCGACCAGCTCTCCATGAACCGCATATAGGCGGATCCATCGGCCACGGCGTGGTTCATGCTGACACCCAGAACCGAGCCGCCGCCTTTCATATGGGTGAGCTTCACCGTGAAAAGCGGTGTGTCGCCGTCGACTACCTGGAGCGGGTTGACCTGACTCAGATAGCGATTGATGCCCTTTTTCGCCGTGTGATGAGGCCCGTGATCCGGCATGGGCTCGGATGCGTGTGTCTCGATGAAGCGCACACCGGAGTCGTCGCAGAGCACGCTGAGGCGGCCGTCGGGATCCTTCTTCATGCGGCCTGAAACCATCGGGAAGTTGAGCAGTGTTCTGCTGAGGGAGGCGCGCAGCGCTTCGCCGTCGAGCGTCTCGCGGTAGAAAAAGGTACGTGGGGTGTAGACCAGCCCGATGAGCATGTCGTAGACGCTCAAACGTATGCGGTCACCGCTCGCCTCTCCGGCGCGCACGGTGGTCGATCGTTTGGTTTCGCTCTCGGTGGCAGTGGGGGATGCCATCATTTACGCACGTTCTTTCGTTCTGTCCGGATGTGTTTCTGGGTCGGTGGATTGACCCTACCCCCGGGTCGAACGCTGCCTCGCTGACGAGAACTTGTTTCAGGCAATTTTGAAAAACGGGCGGGCGGGGTCGGCTCGCGGAGGTGCCCGCCGCCCCCGGGGGTCCTGTGGCCGGCTGGAGTCTCGTCACCCCCGCGGTCCGCTGGGGTGACGAGACCCGAGTGCGGGGCTACGGCGCTGCTACGTCACCCACCCGCGTCCCTCCGTTAGCATGATCGGAACTCACGACGAGAGCCCCCATCGTCCGCCCATCGCCGGAAAACGGCGCTATCCGGTACGAAGGGCGACCAAAACCCAACATCTAGCAAATCGGCCAAAGCATTGATATCTAAAGCATCGCGGGTGATTTCGCGAATAAGCCGCATGGCTACGTTCACCACGTGGCGTCGACCACGGGCGATGCTGTACGCCGCGGCGGGTGTGGTGGCCCTCGGATTCTTCGTCGCGCTGGAGATCACCGCGCGCCGCTACGGCCTGCCGGGGCCGGTCACCAATCAGGTACAAGAGGTGGTATTGCCACCCAAGTCGGGCTTCCTGTTGTACGCCGGGATGGCCTTGATGATGGTGGTGCTCACCTGGCGGCAACGGTTCATCGCGGTCGGCGCCGCGATCGGCATCGACGTCGTCTTCCTGCTGGTGCGGTGGGCGGTCGGCGCAAAGCTGACCGAGGGCCACCCCTTCGGCAACGGCGCGTTGTGGGTGATGTTGGGCTGTGTGGTCATCGCCCTCACCCGCCGCACCGGCCGGGAGCGTGCCCTGCTGCTCAAGGGCGTCGGGCTGGGCCTGGTGCTGGTGGCCGGCCGTAAGACGGGCGATACCTGGCTGCTCATCACGGCGAAGTCCCGCCCGACGGTGCTCGACCGGTACCTGGCCACCGCCGATCACGCGCTGGGCAACCCGTCGTGGCTGGCAGGCCGGATTGTCGAGGCCATGGGCCCGATCGGCGCCCATGTTCTCGACTACGTCTACATTCAGCTTCCGGTGGCCGCGGTCATCGTCACGATCTACCAGCTGCGTAACGTGGCGGTCGAGCGCCGCTTCCCGCGCCATCATCTGGTGCGCACCTTTCTGGCCATCGGCCTCCTCGGACCGGCCATCTACATGGTCTTCCCGGTGGTCGGACCGATCTTCGCCTACGGCTCCGGCGCCTTCGGTACCGGCGGCGAGCACTGGGCGCTGGCCAACCTGTGGCCGCATACGCCGCCGCCCATCAGCGCCCCGCACCCGATGCCGTTCGACGAGATCACGCCACGCAACTGCATGCCCAGCCTGCACACGGCGTGGGCCACCGCGATCTTCATCCATTCCCGCCAGGGCCCACGTCTGCTGCGCTTCGCCGGCACGTTCTGGCTGATCGCGACGCTCGGCGCGACGCTGGGATTCGGCTACCACTACGGCGTGGATCTCATCGCGGGCGTGGTGTTCGCGCTCACGATCGAGGCGGCGCTGCGCTCGCTCGCCCGTGGCTGGGACCGGTCGGCGACCCAACTGGTCGCCCACGGCGTGGCGGTCTTCGCCGCCCTCCTGGTGGCCTATCGCTATCTGCCGGTGGAAATGGCCAGACATCCGTGGCTGTTCGGGCCCCTTCTCCTGCTGGCCATGGGCTCAGTGATCCACGGCTACGTACGGACCACCAGGCTGTGGGCGCCGAAGGCCGCACCGGCGCTGCAACCGGAGCCACAGCCTGAGCTGGTGTGAGGGGGTTGGCGGGGGCTGGTCGATCAGCAGAGGATCATCAGCCGCCGCCGGGCGCGCCCGCCGGCGGCTGGAGTCTGCGCTATCGGCGCCGCCCGACGCCCCGGGATCACTCCGCTGATCTGGGTTTTTTGCGCTGGTTGGCATGGAAGCGCGCTTTCTTCTGACGATTCCCGCACGTGTTCATGTCACACCATTTGCGGCTGCGACTTTGGCTGGTGTCGAAGAAGGCGGCTTGGCAGGTTGGTGATGCACACAAGGCCAATTTTCCGTCTCGTTCGCCTGCGATGATGCTGATCGCGTCGGCGGCGATCACGCCGAGGGCATCTTCCACGCAGGAAGCCGAGCTGAGCCGCCATTGCCGCTTGCCCTCGGGCGTCAGGATCGCCGCGGCCCGACCCTGAGCGCTGCGGTCATTGATGACGTGGACAGCGGACGCGGGGAGAGCGTCCTGGTTCGCGGCCGCTGTCGCGGCGGCGTGAATCGACTCCCTCAATTCCCGGGCGAGGTCGAGCTGGGCAGCGGTGCAGGAGTCCACGGCGAGGCCATTCACTGCCAGCCAGTCGACGAGTCGCTGCGGCGTGGGAATGCGCTCCACGGCGTCGCCATGACGCTCCGAGAGAGTCCCCGTGAAGCTGGTCGCCAGCACGCTGCCGAGGCGGAAGTCAGGGAACCGAGCACGCATGGAACCACCTTAGGGGGTTGCGGCGTGGTTCGGAGGACTGTTAGAACCGCCTTAGCCGGTTCCACGATGGCCAGGAGGTCCCATGCCCCGTCCAGCCAGCGACGTGCAAGCATGTGAAGCCCATGCAACTGACGTTGACCTCGACGATCTGCGCGCGCGACTGGCCGCGGCGCGGCTACCGGAGGCCGAGACGGTCTATCGCGCCGCGCCCGACCCTCGCCGATGGGAACAGGGCGTTCCGCTCGCCGACCTCGTCGATGTCGTGGAGTACTGGCGCACCGGCTACAACTGGCGGTCGTTCGAAGAGCGCCTCAACCGGATCGGCCAGTTCCGCACGACCATTGATGATCTGGGAATCCATTTCCTGCACCGCCGCTCCACGCGCGCGGATGCCACTCCTCTGATCATGACGCACGGCTGGCCGGGCAGCATTGCGGAGTTCATCGATGTAGTGGACGAGCTGGCAGATCCGAAAGATGCGGACGCGCCGGCGTTCCACGTCGTGGTCCCGTCGTTGCCGGGCTTTGGTTACAGCGACAAGCCGGCCACCACCGGGTGGGGACTCGAAAAGATCGCGGCCGCATGGGTGGAACTGATGGGAAGGCTCGGCTACAGCAAGTTCGCAGCCCACGGCGGCGACTGGGGAGGTCCGATCACCACGGTCCTCGGCGGCAGGTTCCCGGAGCACGTTCTCGGCATCCACACAACGACCGCGCAGGCACCGCCCGGGTTGACCACGGACGGGCTGACGGCGGCCGAGCGCAAGTGGACCGAGGAAACGCGCGATTTCTGGGATGGCCCCGCCGCGGCGTTCGCGAAGCAGCAGGCGACCCGACCGCAGACCATCGGTTACTCGCTCGTCGACTCACCGGTCGGGCTTCTCGCCTGGATCCTTGACAAGTTCGCCGCGTGGACAGATACCGAAGACAGCCCGTTCGAGACGATTTCCATGGACAGGCTTCTTGACAACGTCACCCTGTATTGGCTGACGCGGACCGGCGCATCGTCGGCCCGCATTTACTACGAGAGCCACCTTTCGCTCGACCCCGAGCTTCGCGTCGACGTCCCGTCGGCAATCATTGTGTATCCCTACGACATCGAGAAGTGCCCGCGCCCCTGGGCACAGGAGCGGTACCGGCAGATCGTCCGATGGAGGTCGGCCGAAATCGGGGGACATTTCCCGTCGCTGGAGGTTCCCGAGTATTTCGTCAAAGATCTACAAGAGGGCCTCGCGGCAGTACTTGCCGCCAATCGGTGAACGCGGCTGGGTGTCGGCACTAAAGGGTGAAGGGATCCTCGTTGAGCTTTTCTCCCAGGTGCTCGAGAGTGTCCGTAAGGCTCGGCGGTGCACCGTTCAGCCTTTCGCGCTGCTTGGCGACATGACCGATGAGGCGGAGGGTCCGCCCCGAGGAGATTCCGGGTGCGGCGGTGACCAGGGACCTGATGACGTCTTCCGCGTCGCGCCAGGCATTGACGTCCAGCAGGCATTGTGCGAGCCGTGCGGATGACATACTTGCGTAGCCGGTGCCGACGCCACGTCCTGGTTGTGCGGATTGCAGTAGCCGCTCGATGGCTTTCTGTACGTCACCGGCGATCTGAAATGTGTGACCCCAGTGGCCGTCAATTTCCCTGTTGGTCAACCACCATGACCAGTCCGGTTCGCCGACGTCGTTACCGTCCTCGATGAGCGACCGGGCGCGTTGAAGCGACTCGATGGCCTCCGACGTACGTCCCGTGCCGACCAGTCCCTTCGCTTCACGCATGCGGAACATCGCCTCGACGCGAGGGGAGAGCCGCCTTCGGTTGAGCACCGACCGGGCAATGGCCAGCGCCTCTTGGTTCCGTCCGCGCCATTCACTGTGCATCGCCATGTTCTGCAGCGTCAGCAATGCGATGGAGCGGTCCCCCGAGAGGTTCGCGAGGAACAGCGCCTCTTGGTTGAAGCGCCGGGCGGCGCCGTCTCTTTCCGCGTCAAACAGAGCCCAGCCGGCGACCTCGGCGAGTTCTGCGGCGGCCGACTGAATGTCGCGCTCATACTGGGGGTCGTAGTCTCCGGCTCCGAGCCGCCGATGCACGATCTTGAACGCGCGGCCCGCGGGCTCTGCGATGGATACTCCGTTGAGTTCGTTGTCCAGGACGACCAGGCGATGGGAAGTCTCCCGGATGGCCTGTACGAAGTCGGCTCCGCGTGCCTCGTTGAGTGTGAGTATCCGATCAGTGATGGCCGGTGATTCAGTAGCTTCCGGTGAAACGGTCGGCGGTGCAACTCGTACCGCGATTTCGGCGAGTTCCCCGTTCGTCTTGAACAGCTTGTCCAGCGCCGTGACGAGTTGCGTCGACGGCTGCTGTTTCCCGGTGAGTACCCGGGACAGATAGGCGTGGTCGTAGTTCAGATGGCGGGCGACCGCCCGAACACTCATGTCCCGGTCACGGAGCAGGTCGCGGACTCTTTGGCTGAACTCCCCGCAGCTCATGGGGACCAGAGTACGGCCGTCACCACGTAGTCACCAAGCGGTCACCAACCGCGACCACGCATTCGCGGTTGTCTTGGGCGTACGTAAGGACCCCCGCGACCGTGCGACCGGCCCGGGGGCATGGCCATCGCCAACGGGAGCGACAACGTGTCGGACACTAGCCCAGCCACCCCACCCGCGAACACGCCCAACGACGACTGCGATGTGTGCGGGGCGCTGTTACGACAGCAGGCCGAAGCACGGCGTAACGGGGATCAAAAGTGGGCGACCGCCTGTCTCATCGAACTTCAGCGGCACCACGACGGCCTGCTGCACGGCGAGGCAGCCCGGTGAAGGACCGCACGATGATGACGCTGCGAGTGTCGCGGGACAGCGGGAAGACCTATGGGCCGACCCGCGTGGTCAGGTCCACCGAGCCCCTGATGCCGCTGGAGACGTCGGTGTGGCCGCCGTGCGAGTGCGCCCGATGCGTATCGGCCCAAGCGGCCGGCCGCCGGCCACGGTGAAGCCGCCGCGTCCGGCCTTCTCTTCCGGATCGCACTCACGGGCGTGCGATAGGTTGCCCGCCATGACTGGACTCGGACCCGTCGCCTGGCCACCTGCCCCGATAGGGACCGAACGGCTCCTGCTGCGGGAGTCCGAGGCGCGGGACCGGGCGGCCTTCATCGAGCTGTTCGCATCGCCGGAGGTGCGCATCTATCTGAGTGGCCCTCAATCGCGTGAGGAGCTCGAAGCCGCGGTGCCTGAGGTGCCCGGGCGGCGTCCTGGCCTGTTCGTGGTCGATCTCGACGGGGCGATGATCGGCATGATCACGCTCGATCGGCGCGATGCGGAGCGTCCGGGGCACATCCGTCCCGATGCCGGGGAGGCCGAACTCGGTTATGTGTTCCTGCCGGAGGCGTGGGGGCGCGGGTATGCCGCCGAGGGGTGCGCGGCGGCGCTCGGCTGGTTCGTCGGCGCGCTTCCCGGGGAGCCGGTGGTGCTCTGCACTCAGACCGCCAACGACCGCTCGATGCGCCTCGCGGCGAAGCTGGGGTTCACCGAGGTGGAGCGGTTCGAGGAGTACGGCGCCGAGCAGTGGTTCGGCGTGTGGTCCGCGGTCACGCCGTCCGGTTGAGCCGGGTCGTTTCGTCAGGGGCGCGCAGCGGGGTCAGCGGCCCTCAGGGCCTGGGGGGAGGTCGCCATCGCCGGCCCCCGGGCCGAGGCCAGGGGGCCGGCGATGTTCGTCAGGGGCCCGGTTCAGCCTTGTTTGGGCGCGGCCTGCTGGACGACCTCGAACGACCACAGGGTGGAGCCGGCCGCGGCGGGCTTCTGCTGCGGGGCGTCCTCGCCGCCGCGCTGGTGGGCCGCCTTCATGGGGCCCTCCATCCACGCCTGGAAGTCCTCCTCGCTGCGCCAGCGCGTATAGACGAGGTACTGGTCGGTCCCCTCGACCGGGCGCAGCAGTTCGAACCACTCGAAACCGTCGGAGCCCTCCACGGCCCCGGCGCGCGACGCGAAGCGCTTCTCCAGCACCTCGCGCTGTTCCTCCGGCACGGTCAGCACATTGATCTTGACTACGCTCATGGCCCCATCTTGCCGTAGCCGAGGCCACGCTTCCGCGGTGCCTCACCCTCAGCCGTGCAGCTTCAGGCCCTTGGTCACCTTGTCCACCTGGCTGCGCGGCCCGTGGATGGCGAGGCCCACCAGGTTCAGCGCGTCGGCGTCGATGGCGCGGACCGCCGCGCGGTTGTCGTCCTCGTTGTTGGTGCCGAAGAGCTCCTCCGTGTAGAGGGCCGTCGGCAGGTCGCGGGTCAGGGTGCGGGCGTGGGCGCGGGTGAGGGCGGGGGCGTCGGCGGCGTAGACGAGGACCGGTTCGCGGAACATCGGGAGGTAGACATTGCCCGAGGCGTCCTCGTACGGCTTGCCGACGATCTCGTCCGTGGCGTGTGCCAGGCCGCTGGAGAGGAACGCGGTCACGTTCAGCTTCTGCCAGTCGGCGAGGTCGGCACGGACGATGACGGCGATCTTGGTGTCGAAACGCATGGACGGCAGTCTCGCCACGATCCCGGCCCGCGGTCTTGAACGCTGGTGCGCGAACCGCGACGGCACAATGGGGGCGTGGGTGTGGCAGGAGAAGGGGAGCGGGGGCCCGAGGACTGGGCCCGTTACTGGCGCGATCCCGACCGGGCCGTGGAGGCCATGCACGCCCACTTCTTCAGCCATCGCTTCCATCCCCACAGCCATGACGCCTACTCCTTCGCCGTCACCGAGATCGGCGCCCAGCGCTTCCGGTGCCGGGGTGCGCTGCGGACCAGCGGGGCGGGGATGGTGATGGTCTTCAACCCCGACGATCCGCATGACGGGGAGGCGGCCGCCGAGCTCGGCTATAAGTACCGCATCGTCCATATGGGTCCTGATGTGATGCGGAATGTCCTCGCCGATGTGGCTGCCGACGCGGCCGACCGGGCGGCGTTGCCGCTGTTCGACCGGCCGGTGGTCTCCGATCCCGTGCTGGTCCCCGCCCTGCTGCGGCTCCACACCGCCCTGGTCGGCGGTGCCGGTCCGCTGGTGCGGGACGAGCGGCTGACGGCGGCCGTCGGGGCGTTGGTGCGGCGCGGGGCCACCGGGCCGCTGCGCGCCCGGGAGCTGCCGGGCGGGAGCGGTGAGCAGGCGCGGGCCGCGCGGCGGGCCCGGGCGCTGCTGGAGGAGGCGTACCTGGAGGAGATCCCGGCGGCGCGGCTCGCGGAGGCCGCCGGGTGCAGCCGCTTCGCGCTCTACCGCGCGTTCCGCGCCGCGTACGGGATGGCCCCGAGCGACTTCCAGCGGCAGCTTCGGCTGCGCCGGGCGCGCGGGCTGCTGGTGGCGGGCCGTAGCGCGGCCGAGGCCGCGGCCCAGGCGGGGTTCGCCGACCAGAGCCATTTCCACCGGTGGTTCGTGCGGTGCTTCGGAGTGACGCCGGGAACATTTCAGCGCGCGGCGAGTCCCGATTCGCGGCGCACCCCGCAGCCCTGGTGAAATTGGGCCGGACCGTACGGACTCACGCGGAGCGAAAACACCCCGCCAAAGCCTGACATCTTTCGGACAACCTCGGACGACGGTCAGGTGAAGTGGGAGTGTTCGGCGTCTGAGTAGTGGGCTCAGTAGGGTCTCCAAACATCCAGGACAGGTGAAAAGGGCGAGTGGGGGAGCGGCAGGGCGTGGCGAACGTGGAGCGGAGCGGACTGGGGAGAACCCCGGACACGGGGTCGGGCCCCGGTGCCGTCGGGGCGCGGACGTCACGGACCAGAATGGGGCTCGCGGCCCTGTGGCTCCTGGCCGGCGTGCTGGCGGTCCGTCAGGCGGCGGCGGTGCTGCGGCTGCCACCCGACGAGCGGCTGACCGACCTGGAGACCTGGATCGGCGAAGAGGGTGTGCTGCATGTCAGGGGGTCGCTGTACGACGGGGACTCCTTCACCGGCACACCGTTCTCCGGGCTCGTCCTCAAGCCCCTCACCCGGGCCGCCGAGCAGAGCCTCGGGGTCGCCTGGACCTTCGGCACCCTGCTGCTGGTCGTGATCCTCGGGCTGGTCGTGGCCCGGGCGCTGCCCGGCCCGATCTCCCGCCGCACCTCGCTGATCGCCGCACCGCTGGCCATCAGCCTGCTGGTGCTCTCGCTTCCGGTGCGCAACACCTTCACCCTCGGCCAGACCAGCATCATCCCGGTGCTCTTGGTCGTCCTCACCGTGCTGCCCAGAACCTCCGGACGGCAGGCCGGTGTGCTCATCGGGGTCGCCGCGGCGCTGCAGCCCGCGCTGCTGCTGTTCGCGGTCGTGCTGTGGCTCATCGACCGGCGCCGGGCCGCGGCGCTGGCGGGCGCCACGTTCGCCGTGTGCACCGCGCTCGCCTGGGCGGCCATGCCGCACGACTCCTGGACGTACTGGGGCCACCACATCGGCGGCGCCGGGCTCGGCGCGCCCGCCGACAGTCTGTCCAACCAGTCGCTGCACGGGCTGCTGCTGCGCATCGGTCTCGAGGGCCCGGTCGAGCTGGCACTGCTGGCCGTGCTCGCGGTCGCCGTCGCGGTGATCGGCCTGCGGCGCGCGGTGCACTACGCGAAGGACGGGCAGCTACTGCTCGGCGCCGCCATCACCGGCAGCGTAGCGCTCGCGGTCTCGCCCACCTCCTGGCAGCACCAGCAGCTGTGGATCCTGCTGGCCGTGGTCGGCCGGGTGGGGCGGCGCGGCTCCGACCGGCTGGTGTGGCCGGTTCTGGTGGTGCTGGCGATGTCGCTCAGCCGCACCGCGCTGCTGCCCGACATCGAGATCCTCGGCCATATCGGCTACAACGCACCGCTTCTCGCCGCGCTCGCCGCCGCCTGTGTGGTGCCGTTCCACTCCCGCGCCTCGCCGCGCTGGGACGAGCCCGAGCCGACGCCGGTCGCCGACCCGGCCAAGAGCCGCTACGCCTGGGTGCCGCTGCTGCGCTTCCTCAAGCGGCCGCTGTCCCGCCCGAACCTGATGCTCGAGCTGATGCTGATCCGCGTCGGCTACTTCGCCTACTCCTGGATCCGGGCCCATGCCCCGGACGAGCGCAGCGTGGCCGAGGGCCACGGAGACCAGGTGCTCACCCTCGAGCGCTGGCTGCACATCGACATCGAGCACTGGTTCAACGCCATCGTGGCGGACACCTCATGGCTCAAGCACTTCATGAACTGGTACTACAGCACCTTCCACTTCCTGATCCCGCTGTCCCTGCTGGCCTGGCTGTATCTGCGCCGCCCGGCGACCTACCGCTGGGCCCGTACGCCGCTGGCCTTCGCCACGATGCTCGCCCTGGTCGGCTTCTGGCTCTACCCGCTGGCCCCGCCGCGGCTGATGGGGCTCGGGTACGTGGACACCGCGCACGGCCCGCAGGATCTGAACAACCCGGACTTCGGCGCGCTCACCAAGCTGTCCAACCAGTACGCGGCCATGCCCTCGCTGCATGTGGGGTGGTCGCTGTGGTGCGGGGTGGTCATCGCGATCGTGGCGCCGTACATGTGGGCGAAGGTGCTCGGCATCCTGTACCCGCTGCTGACGACGGCGGTCATCGTGGGCACCGCCAACCACTATGTGCTGGACGCGGTCGGCGGCGCGGCCATCGTCTCGGCCGGGTTCGGGCTGCAGTACGTGCTGCTCGGTGTGGGCAAGCGCCCGCGCGAGGAGGCGCCACCGCTGTCGGCGGCGATGGGCGCCGCGATGGCCCGGGCCAGGGGGCTGGTGCGGCAGCGCGGCGGTGGGCACGACGATGCGGAGCCGGTCGACGCCGAGTCCGCCGGGAAGGATCGGTCCGACGCCGCGGATGAGCCCCCGAAAGGGGGACAGGCTCGCGTTGAGCGCCATGACCAGCGGGTCTAGCGTGGTGAGAGGGGCGGAAAGGCGGACAAGCGCGTTAAACGGGGGGATCCGGGAATCGAGACGGGGAGCGGGGACCCCGACCGAGGAGGGATCAACGATGTCCCTGGTGAAGGCAGTCACCGCGGCGGTCGCGATGGGCGCTTCGATGGCCATAGCGACCCCCGCGGCCGCCGCGCCGCCGCACCCCTTCGTCTTCGTCCACGACAAGTTCCAGCCCGCGTCGCAGGCGGAGAACGCCGGTGCGGTGACCTACGACAAGTCGCTGGTGCCGACGTCGGCCACGGCGTTCATCGCCGAGCTGCGCGTGGGCGGCAAGGGCATGGAGCACCGTGAGGGCGGGGAAGGCCAAGGCCACCGCATGAAGTACAAGGGCACGTTCGTGTTCCTCAGCGTGCGCGGCCTCACGCCCCACCACCACTACGGGATCCATGTCCATACGAAGCCGTGTGGCACCAAGCCCGACTCTTCGGGGCCGCACTACCAGAACAAGGAGGATCCCCGGCAGCCCTCGACCAACCCGAAGTACGCCAACCCGCACAACGAGGTCTGGCTGGATGTCACCACCAACGGAGCCGGTAAGGGCTACGCCAAGTCCTGGCAGAAGTGGCAGTTCAGGTCCGGGGAGGCCCGTTCCGTGGTGATCCACAAGCATGCGACGGGCACCACGCAGGGCAAGGCCGGGCAGGCCGGCGCCCGGGTGGCGTGCGTCAACGTGCCGTTCAAGTAGCGGCGTCGCCGTTCACGTAGCGGTGTCGCCGTTCGAATGGCGGCGTTGCCGTTCACGTAGCGGCGTTCCGGGGCGCCCGGTGGGGCGGCGGGGCTCACGGGCAGCTATTGCCCGGGTAAGGCTCAGGGTGGCAGCAGCCCGCCCTCCACCGAGGCGTTCCTGATCTCCTCGTACAGCGTGCGCAGCGTCTCGCTCACGGCGACCCGTGGCAGATGCAGCCCGTCCAGCGCCTCGGCATCCACGGGAGCGTGGCTGTCGGTGGCCATATCGCCCCAGCCCTGGCCGGTCAGACAGCGCATCAGGGTGGGATTGAGCCGGTCCACCCCGCGCACCAGACACGCCTCGGGCGTACGGCCCTCCTCGTACTCCCGCCACAGCGCCAGCAGTTCGGTGCCGAGCGGCGCGGGGAGCGAGGCGAAGCGCGCGGGCTCACCGCCCCCGGCGCCCCGCTCCACCGCGTCCATCTCGACGAGGTCGTGCATCAGGCACAGCTTGAGCATCTTGGTGAGGTCGAGCCGCTGCCCGGCCTCGCGTTCGAACTCGCCGTGCAGTATCCAGCTCACCATCGCCAGATGCCAGGAGTGCTCCGCGACGCTTTCCTTGCGCTCCGGGGTGGCGTTGTTGGCGCGCTCGATGTCACGAAGGCGGGCGGTGAGGGCTATGAAGTCGAAAAGTCTTCGCCGATCGCCCGCCGCGCCGTGCGGACCGTACATCTCGCTCATGGCGGTCAGTGTGCCCGCGTCCGGGAGGTTGTGGGACTCCTGGCGCGCCACGAACAGCTTACGCGTAGGTCACCCTCAGCTCCTTGATCCCGTTCAGCCAGGCCGAGCGCAGCCGCCGGGGCTCGCCCGCGAGCCGGATGTCCGGGAGGGTGTCCGCGATGGCCTGGAAGATCAGCCGGATCTCCAGCTCCGCGAGGCTCTTGCCGAGGCAGAAGTGCGGTCCGCCACCGCCGAAGCCCAGATGGGGGTTGGGGTCGCGGGTGATGTCGAAGTCTTCGGGGCGGTCGAAGACCTCGGGGTCGTTGTTGGCGGAGGAGTAGAAGACACCGACCCGCGCGCCCGCCTCGATGCGCTGTCCGCCCAGTTCGGTGTCCTGGGTGGTGGTGCGCTGGAAGGACATCACGGGGGTGGCCCAGCGCACGATCTCGTCGGCGGCGGTGGCCGGGCGCTCGGCCTTGAACAGCTCCCACTGGTCGGGGTGGGTGAGGAAGGCGTGCATGCCGTGGCTGATGGCGTTGCGGGTGGTCTCATTGCCGGCGACGGCGAGCAGCAGCACGAAGAAGCCGAACTCGTCCGAGCCCAGATTGCCCTCGTCCTCGGCGGCCACCAGCCGGCTGACGATGTCCTTGGCCGGGCACGCCTTGCGGTCGGCGGCGAGGTTCATGGCGTACGAGATCAGCTCCATGGCCGACTCGGCGCCGATCTCCTCGGTGATGGCCAGTTCCGGATCGTCGTACGCGACCATCTTGTTGGACCAGTCGAAGATCTTGGACCGGTCCTGCTGGGGGACGCCGATCAGCTCGGCGATCGCCTGCAGCGGCAGTTCGCAGGCGACATCGGTGACGAAGTCCCCGCTGCCGCTCTCCCGGGCCCCTGCCACGATGCGTTCCGCGCGGTCGCGCAGGGCGTCCTCGAGGGCGCGGATGGCGCGCGGGGTGAAGCCGCGCTGGACGATCTGGCGGACCCGGGTGTGCTCGGGCGGGTCCATATTGAGCATGATCAGCTTCTGGACGTCGATCTGGTCCCGCTGGATGTGCTCGTTGAAGCGGATGATCGCGGTATTGGCGTGGGAGGAGAAGATCTCCGGCCGGGTGGAGACCTCCTTGACATCGGTGTGGCGGGTGACGGCCCAGTAGCCGTCGTCGCCGAACCCGGCGATGCCGTGGGGCTGGGGGATCCAGCACACCGGGGCGGTCTGCCGCAGCCGGGCGAGCTCCGGGAGTGGCACCCGGTGCTGATGGAGGTCGGGGTCGGTGAGGTCAAAGCCTTCGGGGAGCGCTGGACAGGACATGGCCACTCCAGAGATCTGACGGGAGATCTGACGGCCTATCAGAAGTGTCCGCAACGTAGTAACGGGTTCTACAAGTCGCAAGAGAGAACGCGGCCATTGTTTCGGGGGATTGGTGCCGCTCCTGGTCCTCTCAACCCCTGCACAACCCTTGCGCCGCCGGGCCGGGCCTCAGCAGACTGAGCTGAAGAACTAGAACGCGTACTAGTTCTGGCGCGGGCGCTGCCGGGAGCCCCGCGGATGCGATGAGAGGACGAGAGAGCCATGGCCGCGGAACCCGTCATCGTCGAAGCCGTACGCACTCCCATTGGCAAGCGCGGAGGCGCGCTCGCCAACCTCCACCCCGCCTATCTGCTCGGCGAGACCTACCGCGAACTCCTCGCCCGTACCGCTATCCAGCCCGACTGCGTCGAGCAGATCGTCGGCGGCACGGTCACCCATGCGGGGGAGCAGTCGATGAACCCCGCGCGCACCGCCTGGCTGACGATGGGCCTGCCGTACGAGACCGCGGCGACGACGGTGGACTGCCAGTGCGGCTCGTCGCAGCAAGCCAACCATATGGTGGCCAACATGATCGCCACCGGTGTCATCGACATCGGCATCGGCTGCGGGGTCGAGGCCATGTCGCGGGTGCCGCTGGGCAGCGGCTCCAAACACGGGCCGGGCAAACCGTTCCCGGAGGAGTGGAACGTGGATCTGCCCAATCAGTTCCAGGCCGCCGAGCGGATCGCCCGTCACCGCGGCCTGACCCGGGAGAACGTGGACGCCCTCGGGCTGATCTCCCAGGAGCGGGCGGCGCGGGCCTGGGCGGAGGAGCGGTTCAAACGCGAGACCTTCGCGGTGCAGGTGCCGACGACGGAGGAGGAACAGACGGCCGGAGAGGGCATGTGGCGCGCCGTCGACCGGGACGAGGGGCTGCGCGACACCAGCATGGAGGCGCTGAGCGGACTCAAACCCATCATGCCGACCGCCGTGCACACCGCGGGCAACTCCTCCCAGATCTCCGACGGCGCGTGCGCGGTGCTGTGGGCCTCCAAGCGGATGGCCCGGGCGCTGAAGTTGCGCCCACGCGCCCGCATCGTGGCCCAGGCCCTGGTCGGCACCGATCCGCACTTCCATCTGGACGGGCCGATCGACGCGACGAAGGCGGTGCTGGGCAAGGCCGGGATGACGCTGAAGGACATCGATCTGGTCGAGATCAACGAGGCGTTCGCCTCGGTGGTGCTGTCCTGGGCGCGGGTCTTCGGACAGGACCTGGAGAAGGTGAACGTCAACGGCGGTGCGATCGCCCTGGGGCATCCGGTGGGGGCCACGGGGGCGCGCCTGATCACGACGGCGCTGCATGAACTGGAGCGCGCGGACAAGGAATTCGCGCTGATCACGATGTGCGCGGGTGGGGCGTTGGCTACGGGGACGATTATTCAGCGGTTGTAGGAAGCTCCGTCCGCGTCCGCGTCCGCGTCCGCGTCCGTGGACGGACTCCGGCCGTCCGCCCGGCGTCCGTCCGCAGCCTCGAAGGTGGCCGGGGCTTCGAAGGCCGCGCGGCGGGTTGCTCGGCGCAGGGCCTTGAGGATGGCGCCGCCGAGGGTGAGGGTGAGCACCATCGTGACCACGGCGCGCGGCAGATCCCAGCCCAGCGAGGTGGCCAGGCAGTACGCCACGAAGCGGGCGAGGTTGTCGCTGAGCGGATCGCCGGGGACGTAGGAGATCCCCGAGGCCATGCCCTGCATCAGGGTCCAGCCCTGCAGGTTCATGGCCGTCCCGTACGCCACGGACGCCACCGCCCCGTACCCGGCGAGCAGCAGCGACTCCGCCCGGCCGCGTAGCCGGGCGGCGCCGGGCAGCACTCCCGCGCCCATCGCCACCCAGCCCATGGCCAGCATCTGAAACGGCATCCACGGCCCCACACCACCGGTGAGCAGCGCGGACGCGAACATCGACACGGCGCCGAGGACGAAGCCGAAACCGGGGCCCAGCACCCGCCCCGACAGCACCATCAGAAAGAACATCGGCTCGATCCCGGCCGTCCCCGCGCCCAACGGCCGCAGGGCCGCCCCCGCCGCCGCCAGGACCCCGAGCATCGCGATGGCCTTGGCGTCCAGACCGGTGTCCGCGATGGTCGCCACGACCACGGCCAGCAGCAGCGGAAGCAGTGCGGCGAACAGCCAGGGCGCGTCGGCGGCGTGGGTGGTGATCCCGGAGTCGCCCGGTGCGAACAGCGGCCAGCCGAAGGCGACGACACCGATCGCGGAGACGAGGGCGAGCGCCGCCACCGAGCGGGGGCCGAGGCGTACGGCCCGGATGCGGCCGCTGGACGCCGCGGTCGGCTTCGTGCCGTACGCCGCGGTCGGCTTCGTGCCGTACGCCGCGGTCGGTTGGGCGCCGTATGCCGCGGTCGGCTCGGTGCCGTAGGCCGCCGTCGGCACGTTCGCCGCGGTCGGCTCGGTGCCGTGCGCCGTCGTCGGCACGTTCGCCGCGGTCGGCTCCGTGCCGTACGCCGCCGTCGGCGCCGCGTCGTCCGCTCCGGCCCGGCGCGGCTCGCTGCCCAGATGCCGCCGCCCGCTCACGGTGTTCCCTCCAGCGCCTCGCGCACCTGTGGCACCGTCAGCCACGGCAGCGGCGCCAGCACCTTGGCCACCTGTGGGGCGAACGCGGGGGAGGACACCACCACCTCCGCCGTGGGCCCGTCCGCGACCACCTCGCCCTCGGCCAGGATGACGACGCGATGGGCGAGTTCGGCCGCCAGCTCCACATCGTGGGTGGCCAGCACGATCGCATGGCCGTCCGCCGCCAGCCCCCGCACCATCTCCACCAGCCGGGCCTTCGCCGCGTAGTCGAGCCCGCGCGTCGGCTCGTCGAGCAGCAGCAGCGGCGGACGGGCGGTGAGGATGACGGACAGGGCCAGCGCCAGCCGCTGTCCCTCCGACAGATCGCGCGGATGGGCGGTGTCCGCCACCTCCGGCAGCAGCCGGCCGACCAGTTCACGGCAGGTGCCGGGCGCCGCGCCCGCGTCCTGGTCGGCCGCCGCGCATTCGGCGGCGACCGTGTCCGCGTAGAGCAGATCGCGCGGCTCCTGCGGTACGAGGCCGACCTGGCGCAGCAGTTCGGCGGGGCGGGTGCGATGCGGTACGACCCGGCCCGGGCCGACCCGCACCGACCCCGTGGCCGGTTCATGCAGCCCGACCAGACTGGCCAGAAGCGTGGACTTGCCCGCCCCGTTGCGTCCCATCAGCGCCACCGTCTCGCCCGGCCGCACCGACAGGTCCACCCCGCGCAGCGCCTCGACCCGGCCGTGGTGCACGGACAGCCGCGCCATCTCGCCCACCGGCTCGCCCGGCGGCGGATCGGCCACCGTCCGCGGCGTGAGCGACGCCAGCCGCTCCCGCAGCGGCCCCGCCTTGCGACGCGCGTCCCGTATGGACAGCGGCATCGGCGACGGCCACCCCGCGAGGTTGCCCAGCGCCACCACGGGCGGCTGGACGGGCGACACCGGCAGCAGCTCGGCCGGTGCGCCGGTCAGCGGGGCGGCGCCGGGGGAGGGCAGCAGGATCATCTGGTCCGCGTACTGCACCACCCGCTCCAGGCGGTGCTCGGCCATCAGCACGGTGGTGCCCAGGTCGTGCACCAGCCGCTGGAGGACCGCCAGCACCTCCTCGGCCGCGGCCGGGTCGAGGGCGGAGGTCGGTTCGTCGAGGACGAGGACGCGGGGGTGGGTGGTGAGCACCGAGCCGATCGCCACGCGCTGCCGCTGCCCGCCGGAGAGCGTGGCGATGGGACGGTCCCGCAACTCGGCGAGGCCCAGCAGGTCCAGCGTCTCCTCGACCCGGCGGCGCATGGTGTCCGGCGCGATGCCGAGGGACTCCATGCCGTAGGCCAGCTCGTCCTCGACGGTGTCGGTGACGAAGTGCGCGAGCGGGTCCTGGCCCACGGTGCCGACGACATCGGCCAGTTCGCGCGGCTTGTGGGTACGGGTGTCCCGGCCCGCGACGGTGACGCGGCCACGCAGGGTGCCACCGGTGAAATGCGGTACGAGACCGGAGACGGCGCCCAGCAGTGTCGACTTGCCGACCCCGGACGGGCCGACGAGCAGACACAGCTCGCCCTCGGGAACGGTCAGATCCACCCCCGCGAGTGCGGGCCGCGCCGCCCCGTCGTAGTGGACCGACACCTGCTCGAACCGGATCACGGGCTGGCCTCCTCGGGCCCGGCCCCGGCTCGCTCGTCCTCTCGCTCGCCGGGCGGGGTGTGTGCGGTGGGGGTGGGGCGGTTGTCGGGGGCCGGGGGTGGCTCCGATGTCGCGTCGCCGGGCTGGGGCGCGGCTCGGCGGCGGGTCGGGTGCCGAGGTACGGGGGTTTGGGGCGTCGCCGGTCCCGGGCGTGGGCCGGGCCGGCGGGGGCGTCGTCGGACGGGGCCGGTTCGCGGGGCGTGCCCCGGGGTGGTTCCGTTGTCGCGTTGCCGGGCTGCCGGTGCCGTTTGGCCGCGGGCCGGGTGTTCTGCTGGTCCCGGGCTTGGGCCGGTTGGGTGGGGGCCTTGTCCGGCGTAGCCGGTTCTTGGGCCGGAGCTCGGGTCGGTGCCGGGGAGGCGAAGGCCGGGAGCAGGCCCAGCAGTACCCCAGCCGCCGGCCACAGCGGCAGCGTCGGGGTGGTGAGCGGGACGACGGGCGGCTGGAGGGCCCCGGGGGCGTACGAGGCGGCGCGGATCATCAGGGCCGCGACCGCCGCACCCGACCCCGCCACCAGCCACGCCCGGACGCCCCAGCGATCCGGGCGGTAGCGGCTGCGTATCGAGCGGCGGCCGCCCAGCCACAGTCCGCCGAGCGCGGCGGCGAGGCCCGCGAGCAGCAGGGGCAGACCGTAGCCCGCGCCCTCGGCCGCGAGCAGGCCGTAGGTACCGCAGCAGACGCCGAGCAGCCCGCCCAGCGTCAGCGCGGTGGTGGTACGGGCGACCGCGGGCGGGACGTGTGCCGTGCGGCCGTAGCCGCGCGCGTCCATCGCCGCCGCCAGGGCCACCGACCGTTCCAACGCGCCCTCCAGCACCGGCAGTCCGACCTGCAGCAGCGCCTTCACTCCGCGGTCGGGGCGGCCGCGCAACCGGCGGGCGGAGCGCAGCCGCTGGACGTCCGCCACCAGATGTGGTGCGAAGGTCATCGCCACCACGACCGCCACCCCGGCCTCGTAGAGCGCGCCGGGCAGCGACTTGAGCAGCCGCGCCGGGCTGGCCAGCGCGTTCGCGGCGCCGACGCAGATCAGGAGGGTGGCCAGTCGTAGCCCGTCGTACAGCGCGAACACCAGCCCCTCGGCCGAGACCCGGCCGCCGACCCGCACCCCCTGCGCCCAGTGGGGCAGCGGGACTTCGGGGAGCGTGAAGAGCACCCGCGTCCCGGGGATCGGCGAACCGAAGAAGACCGCGAAGAACAGCCGGATGGCCAGCACCACAAGGCCCAGCTTGAGGAACGCGGTGTACGAGCGGGCCCACGGGGCGTCCGTGCGGCGCACGGCCACCACATAGCCGGCGACCGCGATGAGCAGCCCCAGCAGCAGCGGGTTGGTGGTCCGGGACGCGGCCGTGGCCAGCCCGAGCGCCCACAGCCACCAGGCACCCGCGTGCAGCGCGCTTCCGCTGCGCGGGGCACCGGCTCGCGGGCGGGTGCGGAACCCGGTGCGGTTGCGGCGCGGGGCGGTGGCGTCGGAAGTGGCGCGCGGTGGCGGCATGGCGGTCATCCGCGCGCTCATGCGCGACGGCGGCGCGCCTGCCACACCGCCGCGGCGCCGAGCAGGACCACGGCGGCGAGCCCGCCGATCAGTCCGGCGGAGGGGCCACTTGAGGCGCCGTCGTCGCTCGCCTCGCCGCCGTCGCCCTTCGGGGCGGCGTGGGCGTTCCCGGAGGTGGTCACCTTGTCACCGCAGCCCGACTCCGGATATCCGGCGATGGCGCAGAGCAGCGCGGCGGAGTTGTAGCGCAGCGGCTTCGCGACCGCGGCGAGCGCCTCCCCGGCGGTCGCGTCCTCGCCGACCTGTGCGCACTTCGTACGGGGCGCGGGCGGCGTCCGGTGGTCGGGCGCGTCGGCGGCCGTGCCGAAGTCGAGGACCACCGCGACCCGTTTGGTGCCGTCCTTGGCCGGGGTGTCGGCGCAGACCGCCGTGAAACCGGCCGTGCCGCGCGGCCGGGTGGCGTCCTCGGAGTCCTCGCTGACCGCGAAGCGGAAACCGATCACGTCACCATCACCGGGCCGCGCCGACGAGGGCCCTTGGACGGCATAGGTCCAGCCTCCGCCGTCCCCGCCCCGCTGCCAGAACGACCAGTAGCGATACCCGTCGGCAGCCTGCGCGGGGGCAGCGCCGAACATCGCGAACAGAACGAGAACGGGCAGCAGCGCGGCAACGACGGACAACAGCAACCGGGCGGCGCGTGTGCGCGGGGCCGAGGCCGCGCGCGGGCGTACGGTCGAGTCCGCGCGGGCGCGCGGGGCCCGGGCCACGCGGTTGCGTAGGACCCGGGCCGGGCGAGTACACAGGGCCCATGCCGCGTACGCGCACCGGACCCACGTCGCGCGGGTGCGCCGCGCCCAAGCCGCGCCGGTGCGCGGGGCCGAAGCCGCGCTGGTGGGCTGCGCCCAAGCCGTGCCGGTGCGCGGGGCCGGAGCCGCCTGGGTGCGCCGCGCCCGAGCCGCCTGGGTGTGCGGGGCCGAGGCCGTCTGGGTGGACGGGGCCGGAGCCGCCTGGGTGCGCCGCGCCGGAGCCGCGCTGGTGGGCTGCGCCCAAGCCGCGCCGGTGCGCGGGGCCGAGGCTGCCTGGGTGCGCCGCGCCCGAGCCGCCTGGGTGTGCGGGGCCGAGGCCGTCTGGGTGGACGGGGCCGGAGCCGCCTGGGTGCGCCGCGCCGGAGCCGCGCTGGTGGGCTGCGCCCAAGCCGTGCCGGTGCGCGGGGCCGGAGCCGCCTGGGTGCGCCGCGCCCGAGCCGCCTGGGTGTGTGGGGCCGAGGCTGCCTCCGTGTGTGGGGCCGAGGCCGCCTCCGTGTGCGGGGTCGACATCACATCCGTGCGCGGGGTCAAAGCTGCCGCCTCTTTCGGCCGCTGATCAGGAAGCCGATGCCCATACCCGCGACCGCGCAGACTCCCACGGTCCACCAGACGCCGCCGACCCCGCCGTCGTCGCTCTTCTTCTCGCTCTTCTCGTTCTTCTCGCTCTTGCCGTCCGACTCCGCGCCCGGGGCCGCCGCCTCGGGCTTCGGGCCGGTGGCGTTGAGCTGCTGTACCAGGTCGGTGCCGCCGAAGTCGCGCGGGTTGGCGCCGGCCGCGTGGGCCGCGAGGATCAGCTTGGCGAGCGCGCCCGGGTCGCCCTTGGCCCAGGCCGTCGCGCCGCTGTCCTTGCCCTGCAGCCACTGCAGCGGCTTGCCCGCGGTCGCGCTGTGCTCCCCGGCGGCGAGCGCCACCACGGCGTCGGCGGTGCCGCCGAAGTCGGGCTGGTCCTTGGCGCCGGGCATCGCGGACTTCAGATGCATATCCGTGGCGGACATGACGCGGGACAGATGGGCCAGCGCGGCCTGCGCCGCATCCTTCGGCGTACCGGCTCCGTCTGCTCCGTCTGCCTTGTCGGCCCCGCCCTTCCCGCCCGCGCAGCGCAGCGGCTCGGGGGCCGCGCCGCCGTCCTTGCCGACCGTCTCGAAGACGAAGCCCTTGCCCTGGGCGGCCAGCGCCGCGCTCGCGGTGGCCAGCTCATTGGCGACGGGCTTGCCCTTGTCCGCGGTGTACGCGAACGCCCCGCGCTCCTCCGCCTTCGCCGAGCAGCCGAGCTGCAGTCCGAGCAGGGCGTCGTACGGGCTTTTGCCGCCCTTGGAGTTCAGCTTCGCCGGGTCCTGACCCGTGGCGGCGAAGGCGCCGATCGCCGCCGAGGTGGAGTTGGCGTCGCTCGGCCCGCCCGGGTTCATGCCCCAGCCGCCGTCGTCGTTCTGGTGGCGCTTCAGCCAGCCGATGCCCTTCTCCACGGTGTCGGCGCGGCCGCCCACCGCGGCCAGCGCCTGGATCGCCGCCGCCGTCGCGTCGGTGAACTCGCCCTTCTTCGGGTCGCACGCCTTCGAGGTGTCCGCGCGATACGCCGCGAAACCGCCGTCCGCGCACCCCTGCCCGGCCAGCCAGTCGATGGCCGACTTCGCCGGGGTGACGCCCACCGCGTCCTGGGCGAGCAGCGCCAGCGACTGCCGCCACACCCCGTCGAACTTCGGGTCCTTGGCGCCGTAGAGCCCCTTGGAACGCCCGGCCGGGCTGTCATCGGCGACAGCGGCAGGCGCGGCGGCCGCGCCCAGGGCGGCGCACAGGGAAAGAGCCGCCACGCTGCGGCGAATGTTCATGGCTGTGGTGCCTCTCGGTCGGTGGACGGGCGCACGCAGCCGCGCACGGCCGTCCATCCGCGCGCGGAACGCTCCGCGACACGTCTGGCACCCGGCTCAGCTCCGCATACCTCGACGGTGCCGCCACCGGTCCTCCGGCGGCGGGAGCCTGCGTCGTCGCGCCCGCCCGGGTGTTCCGGCTCGTACGCCCCGCGGGGCGCACTCACGGTTGCGGGTCAGCGCCGGAATCGCACCGGCTTCCCCCGATCGGACGCGTATGAAGTTTACGGACAGCTTATCCGCCGACTTATCGGACGACCTCAGCCGCCCTCCCTCGCCCTCGGCCCCTCACGGAGGCCGCTCGCCGATGCCGTCCATGGACGCCGGTCGCTCCGGACGAGTGTGAGACAGCGCGTCGTGGTGCCGTCGTCCTCCTCGAAATCGCGGCGGTGCGCGAAGCCGAGCCGGGTGAGCAGGGCCAGCGAGGCGTCGTTGGCCGCCGTGACCGTGGCGTGCACCGCGCTCAGGCCGAGCGCGTCGAAGCCGTGGCCGACGACCGCCTCGGCCAGCTCCGTCCCCAGGCCGCGCCCCCACGCCTCCGGCGTCAGCGCGTAGACGATCTCGTGGCCGCCGGTGACCTCGGTCGGCTTGATCTCGGCGTGGCCGACGTACCGGCCGTCCTCGCGGACGGCCCAGACGTCGAACAGCCGTTGGGCGTAGACCTTGGTGAAGATCCGGCCGAACAGCGCCCGGTCCTCCGCCTCCGGAGCGGGCGTCCCGTCCGCCATCCAGCGGGACACCCGCCGGTCCTGGAAGAGCGCCACGAAGGCGTCCTCGTCCTCGGGCCGGTACGGCTCGAGCAGCAGGCGCGCGGTGCGCAGCGTCGCGGTCATGCGCCGCGACGCTACGCGGCCGGACACCACCCGGCAATCCGATAGCGCGGGGAGCCGGGGGGCAGCACGCTCTGCGCTACCCGCGGCGCCACCACTGGGCCAGGGACTTCCACCAGCGGCGGCGGGCCTCATGCTCGGAGCCGGACTCCGACGCCGCAGTGGTGGACGCCGCGGTGGTGGAATCCGTGTCGTCCGCCGACGGCTCGGTCTCGGCGGGACCGCCGTGCGACGAGGTCTCCTCGGCGACCGGTGGCGTGCTGCCCACCGCTCCCGCGCCGGTCGCGGTCGCCGCGGCGACCATCTCGGCCAGCGCCTCATCGGACTTGGCGGCCGTCCGCGGGTAGCGCACCGGCAGCGCGGCCAGGGCCCGGTGGAACGGGCCGGGTCGCCACTCCAACTCCTCGGCGGGCACGGCCAGTTCGAGGTCGGGGAGCCGGTCGAGGAGCTTCTCGATGGCGACGGCGGCGATGACCTGGGCCGGGTCCTTCGCGGGGCAGGTGTGCGGGCCCGCGCTCCACGCCAGATGCGCCCGGTTGCCGCGCCGGTTCGACAGCAGATACGGGTCGTTGTTGGCGGCGGCGAGGCTGATGACGACGGGCTCGCCCTTGGGCAGCCGGTGTCCGTCGACCGTCACGTCATGGCGCGGGTAGTGGATGCAGAAGTTGGCCAGCGGCGGGTCCTTCCACAGCACCTCGTTGAGCGCGTCCTCGATCAGCATGGTGCCGCCCGCGAGGGCGCCCGCGAACCGTTCGTCGGACAGCAGGAGCAACAGCCCGTTGCAGATCAGGTTCTGCTGGGGCTGAGTGCCCGCGCCGACGAGGACGACGATCTGATGGACCAGCTCTTCGTCGGTGAGCTCGGAGGGGTGGGCGATCAGCCAGGACGTCATGTCCGGACCCGGAGTTGCCCGCTTGAGCGCGATGAGCTCGAAGAGGGTCTCCGCGAGGAGCACATTGGCCTGCTCGGAGTCCTCGGTGATGTCGAAGAGCGCCGAGAGGGACCTGACGAGCTTGTCGCTCAACTCGGGCGGACAGCCGAAGAGCTGGTTGAAGACGAGCAGCGGGAGCCGGGCGGAGTACTCCTTGAGCAGATCGGCCTCGCCCTTGGGGCCGAAGAGGTCGATGAGGAAGTCGGCGCTGCGCTCCACGTAGCGGCGCAGCGCGTGGATGTCCAGCCGGTCGAGGGTGTCGGAGATCGCCGAGCGCAGCCGGTGATGTGCCTCGCCGTCGCTGCACAGCGCGTTCGGCCGGTACATCATCATCGGCACCACGGGGTTGTCCAGGGGGATGGTGCCGTCGGCGAGAGCCTGCCAGTGGCGCGCGTCCTTGGAGAACGACTCGGGGCTGCGCAGGATGTCCAGCGCGGTCTGATAGCTGGTGACGAGCGAGACGGGGACGCCGGGCGACAGCTCCACGGGCGCGATGTGCCCGTGTTCCCGCAGTCGCGCGTAGGTGGCGGCCGGGTCGGCGGCGAACTCGGGGCCGTGCAGCGACTCCAGCCGTTCCCCGGCCGGGGCCTGACCGGAGTGCGCGGGGCAGCCCGGGGGCGGTGTCGAACCGGTCGCCGGATCTGGTGCCGGGGCGGAGTCCGGACCGGGTGTGGGGGCGGAATCCGGGCCTGGGGTGGGGGCGGAATCGCGGGTGGGGCTCGTCACGCATGCTCCTGCTGATACGGGGTGAGTGCGCCGGAGCGGGTAAGGCTAGCTTCCGGTCAGGGCGACCCGCACCCCCCATCCGTCACTCAAAACGCTTGGTACATCACGGGATTGCTGCCCGGTACCGCTTCGGCCCTGCCCAGCTTCACCAGCCGGCGCAGATGCGCCTCCGCCTCCGAGACCGCGATGTTGCGGGAGCCGTAGGGGATCTGCGCCCAGGGGCGGTTCCACTCCATGGATTCGGCGAGCTGCCACGGGGTGAGCGGGGTGGTGAGCAGGGTCAGCAGCCCGGCCAGCCGCTCCTCGTGGTGGCTCAGCAGCGCGCGCACCCGCGCCGGGGCGTCGGTGAAGGCGTACTGATGGGCCGGGAGCACCTCGGCCGGGGCGAGGGCGGCGACGCGTTCGAGGGAGTCGAGATAGTCGCCGAGGGGGTCGATGACGGTCGTGTCGTCGGGGTCCTCGTAGAGCCCGATATGGGGGGTGATCTCGGGCAGCAGATGGTCACCGGAGAACAGGCGGCCATGGCCGGGCATGCCCTCGCCGGCCGCCGGGTGGGCCTCTTCGAGGTGGAGGCAGACATGGCCGGGGGTGTGGCCGGGGGTCCAGACGGCGCGCAGCCGGCGGCCGGGCAGATCGAGGAGTTCACCGGGGACGATCTCGCGGTCGGGGAGGGCGGGCCGCTGCCCCGGGAGGCCCGCGCGGCCGGCCGCGCGGCTGGCACGCAGCGGGGCCAGATGCTCCTCGGGCGCCCCGGCCGCGCTGAGCTTCTCCTCCAGGTAGAGGAGCCAGCGGGAGGGCTCGGCCTCGCGGGTGCGCCGGACGACCTGGGCGTCGGCGGCGTGCATCGCGATCCACGCCCCGGACGCCTCCCGCACCTGGCCGGACAGCCCGTGGTGGTCGGGGTGGTGATGGGTGACGAGGACGCCGTGGACATCGGCGACGGAGGTGCCGCAGGCGGCGAGCCCGGCGGTGAGGGTGTCCCAGGCCGTGGGGTCGTCCCAGCCGGTGTCGATCAGGACCGGGCCGCGGTCGGTGTCGAGAAGGTGGACCAGGGTGTGCCCGAGCGGATTGTCGGGGATCGGGACCGGGATGCTCCACACCCCGCCGCCGTGCTCGGTCACCCGCGTCACCTGCGCCATCGGCTCCCCCTCTCCTCGACACAAGCATTGCTCACTATAGCTGGAACTGGTATCAGTTCTGATGCAGCGTCAGATATTGGCGGCCCCGGGTTCGGGCGAGCTGTCGGCCCCGGATCGGGCGGGCCAGTGGCGGTCCGCGATCGGGCGGGCTATTGGCGGTCCCGCGATCGGGCGAGCTGGTGGCGGCCCTGAGTGCGGGCCTGCTGTCGGCGGCCCCGGGCGCGGGCCAGCCGGACGTACCCCTCAGTCATCGGCCGGAGGCAAACGATGGGCGATCTCATCGAGCACGGGCAGCTCTTCATCGGCGGCACGCTGACCGACCCGGCGGGCGAGGACACCATCGAGGTCGTCTCGCCCCATACCGAGGAGGTCATCGGCCGGGTGCCGCACGCCGCGCGCGGCGATGTGGACCGGGCGGTCGCGGTGGCGCGGACGGCGTTCGACGAGGGCCCCTGGCCCCGGATGGACGTGGCCGAGCGGATCGCGGTGGTCACCCGGATCAAGGACGCCATCGCCGTACGCCATGAGGAGATCGCCCGGGTCATCAGCGCGCAGAACGGCTCCCCGTACTCTTGGAGCGTCCTCGCCCAGGCGCTCGGCGCGATGATGGTGTGGGACGCGGCCATCACCGTGGCCCGCGACTTCGGCTACGAGGAGCGGCGGGCCGGGGTGCTCGGACCGCTGCTGGTGCGGCGGGAGCCGGTCGGGGTGGTCGCGGCCGTGGTGCCGTGGAACGTGCCGCAGTTCGTGGCGGCCGCGAAGCTGGCGCCCGCGCTGCTCGCGGGGTGCTCGGTGATCCTCAAACCGTCCCCCGAGACGCCACTGGACTCCTACATCCTGGCGGAGATCGCGGCCGAGGCGGGGCTGCCCGAGGGGGTGCTGTCGATCCTTCCGGCCGACCGCGAGGTCAGCGAGTATCTGGTTGGCCATCCGGGCGTGGACAAGGTGTCGTTCACCGGGTCGGTCGCGGCCGGCAAGCGGGTGATGGAGGTCGCCTCGCGCCATCTCACCCGGGTCACGCTGGAGTTGGGCGGCAAGTCGGCCGCGGTGATCCTGCCGGACGCGGACCTGGAGGCGGCCGTCGCCGGGATCGTGCCCAACGCCTGGATGAACAACGGCCAGGCGTGTGTGGCCCAGACCCGGATCCTCGCCCCGCGTGGCCACTACGACGAGATCGCCGAGCGGTTCGCGGCCGCCGCCTCCGCCCTGGTCGTCGGCGACCCCCTGGATCCGGCCACCCAGGTCGGGCCGCTGGTGGCGCGGCGGCAGCAGAAGCGGTCGCTGGACTACATCGCGCTGGGGCAGCGGGAGGGCGCCAAGGTGCTGACGGGTGGCGGCCGTCCGGAGGCCCTGGACACCGGCTGGTATGTGGAGCCCACGCTCTTCGGCGATGTCGGCAACGGCATGCGGATCGCCCGTGAGGAGATCTTCGGGCCGGTGATCTGTCTGCTGCCGTACGGGGACGAGGAGGAGGCGGCCCGGATCGCCAATGACTCCGACTACGGGCTGTCCGGCTCTGTGTGGACCGCGGACGTCGGGCACGGCATCGACTTCGCGCGGAGCATCCGCACCGGCACCTACTCGGTCAACACCTTCAGCCTCGACATGCTCGGGCCGTTCGGCGGCTACAAGAACTCCGGTCTGGGCCGGGAGTTCGGCCCGGAGGGGTTCTCCGCGTATCTGGAGCACAAGATGATCCACCTGCCCCAGGGCTGGGACGGGGAGACGGACTGATGGGAGACCGCTGGCGGATCGAGGTGGACCGGGGCGTGTGCATCGGCTCGGGGATGTGTGTGAGCACCGCGCCGGGCGGCTTCCGGCTCGACGGGGCGCGGCAGTCGCATCCCGTCGAGCCGGAGGCCGATGCTTCCGAGGCGGTGCTCGCGGCGGCCGAGGGCTGCCCGGTCGAGGCCATCGCCCTGCGCCTGTCGGACACCGGTGAACAGGTCTTTCCCCCTGACGAGTAGCGGCTCCCCCAGCCGCGGTCGGCAGAGGTCAGACCCATCCCTCGCACTGGGATATCCGTATGGCGTCCACGCGGTTGCGCGCCCCGGTCTTCCGGGTGATCGCGGCCAGGTAGTTGCGGATCGTCCCGGTGGACAGATGGAGGGTACGGGCGATCTCCGAGATGGAGGCGCCGTCGGCGGCCAGGGACAGCACGCCCAGCTCGCGCTCGGTCAGCGGGATCTTGGCCGCCTGGAGGAAGCCGTAGCCCAGCGCGTCATCGACATAGCGCTCCTTCCGTGCCACCCGTCGGATGGCCTCGATCAGCCGCTGCGGTGGGGCGTCCTTGTCGACGTACCCCAGTGCCCGGGCCTCATGGGCGCGGCGCAGTGGGCCCGGCCGCTCCGAGTTGACCAGCACCAGAAGCCCGCAGTCCCCGCCCTCCCCAGAGGCGGATGCTACGAACTTCCCCCACTCGCCCTTGCGTGCCGCCTTGTCGGCCGCCGGGCAGTCCGTGTCCACCACGCACACCTGTGGCTCCATGGAACGCGCTCTGCTACGCGCGTCACGCCAGGCACACGCGGCCGCCTCGATGTCTGGTTCGGCCCCTATGACCGAGGCCAGGGCCGTTCTCAGCAGCCCTGACTCGTGTACCAGAAGTAACCTGATCACGAACTTCTCCACCCCCACGATGCGTTCTCTCGTCGCGCGCCGTTGTCGCTCTGTCGCGCGCCGTTCATGAATACCGGGATTGGGCAGGGCGTGAACGCGGAATTTGAGCCAAGAGGGGGCGCAAGGGCGCACAAACCATGTCCGGAAGCTCGAAGGGGCGCGAGAATTGGCCCATGCGCCCCTGATGTGCGGTACGCCCGACCTGGGTATGCGGTACGTCCGACCTTGATGTGCGGTGCGCCTGGCTACCGGGCCGGGGCGGGCGCCGTGAGGTCGATCAGCCGGCAGACGGTCTCGATGTCGATCTTGACCTGGGCGATCGAGGCGCGCCCCGAGAGCCAGGTGATCAGCGCCGAATGCCAGGTGTGCTCGATGACGCGGACCGCCGAGAGCTGCTCGGGCGTCGGGGAGTCGTCCAGGCCCATGGCGTCCAGGATGATCGCGGTGGTGAGCCGGGAGACCGTGTCCACCTCCGGGCTGACCGACCGGTCGGCGAAGGTGAGGGCGCGCACCATCGCGTCGGCCAGATGGGGTTCGCGCTGCAGGGCCCGGAAGGCGCGCATCAGGGTCTGGGCGACCCGGGCGGCCGGCTCCTCCTCGGTCGGGGGCCTCTTGCGCAACGTCTCATGCATATGCTGCAGCTGGTCCTGCATCGTCGCGACCAGCAGATGGACCTTGGAAGGGAAGTAGCGGTAGAGGGTGCCGAGCGCCACCCCGGAGTTCTCCGCGACCTCGCGCATCTGGACCGCGTCGAAGCCGCCTCGGCTGGCCAACCGGGCGCTGGCGTGCAGGATGCGCCGGCGGCGCGCCTCCTGTCGCTCGGTCAGCTGCAGGGCGGCTGGCTTGACTTCTGCGGTCATGTGTCCCACTTCGAATGTGTTGCGTGTGCGGGTCGGCGGCAAGCGGACGTCGTGCATGATGGCAGGTCGGGCTCGGAGCCTGCGAGTCACTGGAACTCGTTCTAGGCTAGCGCGGGTCCTCCCCGAAGCGCCCGTGTCCGCGCAGTTGAGGCAGGTTGCTGTCGCGGCAGTTGGGGCGGGTTGTCGCCGCGCGGCGCTCGTGTGGCGCTCGCGGCCGGGCCGGCGGGCGGCCCGCCCGGTGCGCACGCCCGTCGTCAACTTCTTCCCGGCGCCCCGGCTACCGAGTGGTAGGGATCACCCGCCCCGGCCCTGGAGCGGCCAGGTGGGGCAGGTATCTTCGTGACTCCTCAGGGGATGCGCTAGTGAAACTTGTTCTAGATAAACGGAAGCGGATACGCTCCCGCTGAACTGCACCAAGGAGGGGGCGCGAGTGACCGCAGAGGCCGCGCAGGAGACCGGGGCCGACCCGCTTCGAGCAGCGCCCCCCACCGCCACCGACGAACGGCCGCTGCGCATCGCCCTGCTCAGCTACAAGGGGAATCCATTCTGCGGGGGCCAGGGCGTCTATGTGCGCCATCTCTCCCGGGAGCTCGCCCGGCTCGGCCACACCGTCGAGGTCATCGGCGCCCAGCCGTATCCGGTGCTGGACGCCGAGGAGGGCGTCACCCTCACCGAGCTGCCGAGCCTCGACCTCTACCGCCAGCCCGACCCGTTCCGTACGCCCCGGCGCGAGGAGTACCGGGACTGGGTCGACGCCCTGGAGGTCTCCACCATGTGGACCGGCGGCTTCCCCGAGCCGCTCACCTTCAGCCTGCGCGCCCGCCGCCATCTCGCCGCGCGCCTCGGCCAGTTCGACGTCGTCCACGACAACCAGACCCTGGGATACGGGCTGCTGGGCCTGGACCGGCTCGGCTTCCCGCTGGTCACCACCATCCACCACCCGATCACCGTCGACCGGCAGCTCGAGCTGGACGCCGCCGACGGCTGGAAGCGCCGGTTCTCCGTGCGCCGCTGGTACGGCTTCACCCGGATGCAGAAGCGGGTGGCCCGGCGGCTGCCCTCGGTGCTCACCGTCTCCGGCTCCTCCCGCCGGGAGATCGTCGAGGACCTCGGGGTGCGGCCGGACCGGATCCATGTGGTGCACATCGGCGCGGACACCGGGCTCTTCTCGCCCGACCCCGCCGTCCCCGTGACCCCCGGGCGCATCGTCACCACATCGAGCGCGGATGTGCCGCTCAAGGGCCTGGTGTATCTGATCGAGGCGCTCGCCAAGGTCCGCGCCGAGAACCCCGAGGCCCATCTGGTGGTCGTCGGCAAGCGGCCGCAGGAGGGACCGGTGGCCACCACCATGGCGCGCCACGGACTGGAAGACGCCGTCGAGTTCGTCAAGGGCATCAGCGACGCCGAACTGGTGGACCTGGTACGCGGTGCCCAGGTCGCCTGTGTGCCCTCGCTGTACGAGGGGTTCTCGCTGCCCGCCGCCGAGGCCATGGCCACCGGCACCCCGCTGGTCGCCACCACCGGCGGCGCGATCCCCGAGGTCGCCGGACCCGACGGCGAGACCTGCCTGGCCGTACCGCCCGGCGACGCCGACGCGCTCGCCGCGGCCCTGATCCGGCTGCTGGGCGACGCCGACCTCCGACGGCGGCTGGGCGCCGCGGGCCGTGAACGGGTGCTGCGCCGCTTCACCTGGGAACAGGCCGCCCGCGGCACCGTCGAGCAGTACCGCCGGGCCATCGGCGTATCCGCGCCCGCCGAGCGCCGCTGAGCCCGCTCCCTGTCCCTCCCGCCCGTCGCTGAGCCCCGCCCCTGCCCCTCCCGCCCCACGAACCCGCCGGACGAAAGCAGACCCCCGTGCTGACCGTCGATTTCTCCCGCTTCCCCCTCGCCCCCGGCGATCGCGTCCTCGACCTCGGCTGCGGCGCCGGCCGGCACGCCTTCGAGTGCTACCGGCGCGGCGCCCAGGTCGTCGCGCTCGACCAGAACGGCGAGGAGATACGCGAGGTCGCCAAGTGGTTCGCCGCCATGAAGGAGGCCGGTGAGGCCCCGGCGGGCGCCACGGCCACCGCCATGGAGGGCGACGCCCTCGCCCTGCCCTTCCCCGACGACAGCTTCGACGTGGTCATCATCTCCGAGGTGATGGAGCACATACCCGACGACAAGGGTGTGCTCGCCGAGATGGTGCGGGTGCTCAGGCCCGGCGGCCGGATCGCCGTCACCGTGCCGCGCTACGGCCCCGAGAAGGTCTGCTGGGCGCTGTCGGACGCCTACCACGAGGTCGAGGGCGGCCATATCCGCATCTACCGCGCCGATGAGCTGCTGGAGAAGATGCGCGAGGCCGGGCTGCGGCCGTACGGCACCCATCACGCACACGCCCTGCACAGCCCGTACTGGTGGCTCAAGTGCGCCTTCGGCGTCGACAAGGACGGTGATAAGGCGCCGCTGCCGGTGCGTGCGTACCACAAGCTGCTGGTGTGGGACATCATGAAGAAGCCGCTGGCCACCCGGGTCGCCGAGCGCGCGCTGAACCCGATCGTCGGCAAGAGCTTCGTGGCGTACGCGACCAAGCCCCACACCCCGCGTGAGGACCAGGCGTGACGGCGCTCGGACCGCGCCCCGGCCCCCGCACCGAACGGCTCGCGCTGCCTGGGGTGCTCAGCCCCGAGCAGGTGCTGAGCACGGTCGAGGGCATCGCCGCCGTCCAGCACGCGGACGGCGCCATACCGTGGTTCCGCGGCCACCACCTCGACCCCTGGGACCACATCGAGGCCGCGATGGCGCTGGACGCGGCGGGCGAGCACGAGCGCGCCACCGCCGCCTACCACTGGCTGGTCCGGCACCAGAACCCCGACGGCTCCTGGTACGCGGCCTACCCCGACACCCCGGACGGCGTGGCCGCCGCCGATCCCACCGACCGCGGCCGGGAGAGCAACTTCTGCGCCTACGTCGCGGTCGGCGCCTGGCACCACTACCTCTCCACCGGCGACGACGCCTTCCTCGACGGGATCTGGCCCACCGTCTTCGCCGCCGTCGAGTTCGTCCTCGGGATGCAGCAGAGCGGCGGCCAGATCGGCTGGCGGCGCGGCGCCGACGGCACCATCGACTCCGACGCCCTGCTGACCGGTTCCTCCTCCGTCTACCAGGCGCTGCGCTGCGCCCTGGCCATCGCCGAACACCGCGAGGAGCCGCAGCCCGACTGGGAGCTGTCGGCGGGGCTGCTCGGCCATGCCATACGGCACCACCCCGAGCGGTTCCTCGACAAGCGCCGCTACTCGATGGACTGGTACTACCCGGTCCTCGGCGGCGCCCTCACGGGCGCCGCCGCCAAGGAGCGCATCGAGGAGGGCTGGGACCGCTTCGTGGTCCCGGGGCTCGGGGTGCGCTGTGTCTCGCCCAACCCCTGGGTCACCGGCGGCGAGAGCTGCGAACTGGCGCTCGCGCTCTGGGCGATGGGGGAGTCCGACCACGCGGTGGACATCCTGCGCTGGATCCAGCGGCCGCTGCGGGCCGAGGACGGGATGTACTGGACGGGCTACGTCTTCGAGGACGACGCGGTCTGGCCGGAGGAGCGCACCACCTGGACGGCTGGGTCGCTGCTGCTCGCCGTGGCGGCCCTGGGCGGCGACGAGGCGACCACGGCCGTCTTCGGCGGCGAGGGGCTGCCGCGGGGGCTGGACTCGGACTGCTGTGGCTAGGGTGCGTCCGGCTGATCGTGCCGCCTGCGGCGGGCTTGTTCCCCTACCCGCCCCTTCCCACAGCACCGATGTGCGGCTCCGCCGCGTGGTGTGGCTCCGCCCCGGACTCCGGGGGCTCGGCTCCGCCGGACGCCCGTAGGCCGTGGCCGGGTGCGCGCCCCGAAGGGGCGCGGGGCTGTGTCGATGTGCGGCTCCGCCGCGTGGGCGCGACGCGCCACGACGGCGTTGCGGAAGATCGACGGCATGGCGTGGCACTTCCAGCAGAGCGTTACCGGGTGCCCGGCGGACCTTCCTCTACCCCGTCCCTTCCCGCAGCATCGATATGCGGCTCCGCCCCATGGGTTCTGGGGCGGAGCTCCAGTTTCGGGGAGGGGCGGGGTAGGGGAATGGGCCGCCGCAGGCGTGCCTAGCCGCGGCGGAGCCGCCCCGCGATGGCGTGGCCGATGAAGAGGTACACCACGGCCGGCAGGCCGTAGTTGAGGACGGTCCGGAGCCAGTCCGTGTCCATGGTGAACAGGTCATGGGACCAGCTCGCGAGCCAGCTCGCCGCGTCATGGACCACCGTGACGAGGTCGTTGGCGCGGTTGGCATCGAGAAGGGCGAACAGAATCCAGAGGCCGAGGATGACGGCCATGACGTCCGCGACGACCGCCACGACGGTCGCCGCCTGGTTGCTTCCGTGGCGATAACTTCGTGACATGCCTCACGTGTTGCCCGCCTCCGCAGAGCCAAACTAGGGTGCGGCCGCACACCCGTACGACACGCTCAGCCCGCCAGCTCCGCCAGCACCCGCAAGGTCTGCGGATCAGGCGCCACCGCCAGCAGATCCGTGATCGGGCCCTTGCGCCACAACTCCAGCCGCTCCGCGATCCGCTCACGCGGCCCGACCAGCGAGATCTCATCGGCGAACGCGTCCGGCACCGCGTCGATCGCCTCCGCGCGCCGGCCCGCCAGGAACAGCTCCTGCACCCGGCGAGCCTCGGCCTCGTAGCCGAAACGGGCCATCAGGTCGGCGTGGAAATTGCGGGCCGCGTGGCCCATCCCGCCGATGTAGAAGCCGAGCATCGCCTTCACCGGCTTCAGCCCCTCCGCCACATCGGTGCACACCCGCACCTGTGTCATCGGCGCCACCATGAAGCCGTCCCGCGCGTCGGCCAGCGTCTCCTGATAGAGCTCCGTCCGCGACGGCGACCAGTACAGCGGCAGCCAGCCGTCGGCGATGCGCACGGTCTGGGCGATGTTCTTGGGCCCCTCCGCCCCGAGCAGCACCGGCAGATCGGCGCGGAGCGGATGGACGATGGGCTTCAGCGGCTTGCCGAGACCGGTGGCGTCCGGACCGGTGTACGGATGCGGGTGATAGCGCCCGTCGAGCCGCACCGGCGCCGCGCGCTCCAGCACCTGCCGGATGACCTCGACATACTCACGGGTCGCCGTCAGCGGGCTCTTGGGGAACGGGCGTCCGTACCAGCCCTCGACCACCTGCGGTCCGGACAGCCCCAGCCCCAGCATCATCCGGCCGCCGGAGAGATGGTCCAGCGTGAGCGCCTGCATCGCGGTGGCGGTGGGGGTGCGGGCGGCCATCTGCGCGACCGCCGTGCCGAGCGCGATCCGGGTGGTGTGCGCGGCGAGCCAGGTGAGCGGGGTGAAGGCGTCCGAGCCCCAGGACTCGGCGGTCCACACCGAGTGGTAGCCCAGCCGCTCCGCTTCCTGGGCGAGTTCCAGATGGCGGGGGTCGGGGCCGCGGCCCCAGTAGCCGAGCGCCAGACCGAGCCGCATGGAAGCCCCCTCGTTCCGCCGGACAGGGTGGAGAGGCGACTGACGGCAGGTCAGCCGCACCGGCCGGACTGTACGGGCCGGGGGCGCACATGGCAACGGCCCCTCGCCCGAGCGTTACGGGCGAGGGGCCGTTGGCGGTCATGCGCGACGCGCGCGGGGCGCGTCATCGAACGCGCGGCTCGGCTCGGCTCAGCCGCGCTGGATCCCCGTGGTGTCCTGCAGCACGCCGCGACGGCCGTCCTGCGTCTGGGCGACCAGCGCCTGACCGCGCTGCTCCACCGCGAGGTACCAGGTGCCGGGGGCCAGTTCGGCGATGGTGCTCGACGAACCGTCCTCGGCGTACAGCGGGCGGGCCACCGGCACCGCGAACCAGAACGGGGCGAAGTCCCCGCCGCCCGAGGGCGCCGGGGCCGGGGCCGGCTGGCCGCCGAAGGACTGACCGGGCTGCGGCTGCCCCGGCTGCGGCTGACCGGGCTGGGCGCCGTACGGCGCGGGGGCGCCGGGCTGGGCACCACCCGGGTAGCCGTACCCCGGCTGCGGGGCCTGGGCACCGTACGGGGCCGGGGCCGGACCGGAGGCGTTCACCAGCGGGGCCTTCAGAGCCGGGACGCGCTGGATGAGCAGCGCGACCGCCGCCATCGCCAGCGTGCCGATCAGGCCCAGGATCTGTCCGACGCCCTTGTCGACCCCCTCCGGGCCACCGATGATCGTCCACAGCGAGCTCCAGGCCGCGAAGACCGCGAGCGCCGTGCCCCACTGGTCGAGCGAGAGCCCGAAGAGGTTGCGGCCCGCGGGCTGGAAACGAGCGGAGACGATGAGCACCGCGGCGATCACACCGGCAAGGAAGATCGACGGCAGTACGGGGAAGAAGTCGGACTTCCATCCGTTCTCACCGGCGTCCTTGCAGAAGCTGCTGCCACCGCAGTCGATGGTGTAGAAGTCGAGGAAGGAGGCGATGAACAGCAGCACCGCTGCTCCGATCACCACGCCGTCGCCTCGAGTGAGCGAGCGGATGTTCAACGTGAGGTCCTTTGTCGGTTTCGTCTTAACGTAGCGCTGCCGCCAGGCGCGTGGCGCGAAGGCGTCGGGGGTGGGCCCCATCGTACGGGTGAATCTGCCTGCGGAGACCGGGGGTGGCCCATCGGTATCCCGCTCGTGACCTCCCGTTCGGTTGTGGGAGCGCTACTCGTTCAAGAAGTCCGTAATGCCCTGTGCGACACCGTCCGCCGCGCGCTCGCGCCAGGCCTTGTCGGTCAGTTGGGCGGCGTCCTGGGAGTCGCGCATATTGCCGCACTCGATGAACACTTTGGGGACGGTGGAGAGGTTGAGCCCGCCCAGATCGCCCCGGACGTCCAGCCCGCTGCCGTCGGCGATGTACCGCGCGGGCTCGCTGCCGGTGGCTTTGGCGAACCGGCTGCGCAGCCGCTCGCCGAGCCGGCGGGAGGGGGCGGTGATGGCGGAGGTGTCCGCGCCGCCGCCCCGGACGGACTTGGGCAGGATCACATGGAAGCCGCGCTCCCCGGCGGCCGCGCCGTCCGCGTGCACGGAGACCACGGCGTCGGCATGGGCCTTGTTCCCGATCTCCGCGCGCTCGTCCACACACGGCCCGTACGGCCGGTCGCCGTCCTGGGTGAACCGCACCGTGGCGCCGCGCGCTTCGAGCAGGGTGCGGGCGCGGCGCGCCACATCGAGGGTGAAGGACGCCTCGGCATAGCCGGAGTTGGTGGCCGTGCCGGTGGTGTCGCACTCCTTCTCGTCGGTCCCGATGTCCACGAGCCGGGCGATCTGCGAGGGGTGGTCGCGGTTGTTCGGATTGTGGCCGGGGTCGATGACCACGACCTTGCCCGCGAGGGGCTTTCCGGACGCGTTTCCGGACGGCGTCGGCGGCGAGGGCGCGGCGGGCGCGCCGGACGGCGGCGGCGAGGGGGAGGACGTCGAGGAGGTCGTGGGCGCGCCCACCCCGTCCGCGCCGTCGTCCTTCGAATCTCCCAGCGAACTCCACAGCAGCCAGCCGGCGAAGCAGGCAGGTATCAACGCCGCCAGAACGATGGCGAGGGTGCCGCCGCGGCGACCGGGCTCAGGAGGAAAGCTGCCGTTGGACACGCGGGCGATGGTAGTCGCGCCGCCGCCGCGCCGTTGCCCGGTATCGCGCTACGGCCGGGTACCCGGCTCAGGCGGCCGGGGCGGTCGCGGTGCGGCGCAGGACGCGCAGCGAGCGGGTCGCGGAGACCTCGGCGAACGCGCCGGAGCCGAGCGCACGACGGTAGATCCGGTAGGGGGCCTGGCCGCCGTCGGCCGGGTCCGGGAAGACGTCGTGGATCACCAGCAGCCCGTCCGCCGCGAGATGCGGTGCCCAGCCCTCGTAGTCGGCGCTCGCATGCTCGTCGGTGTGCCCGCCGTCGATGAACACCAGCCCCACCGGCCGCCCCCACACCGCCGCGACCCGCGGCGACCGCCCGACCACGGCGATGACATGGTCCTCCAGACCCGCCTGGTGGAGGGTGCGGCGAAAGGTGGGCAGCGTGTCCATCCGCCCCACCTCCGGGTCGACCACCTCCGGGTCGTGGTACTCCCACCCCGGCTGCTGCTCCTCCGAGCCCCGGTGATGGTCCACGGTCACGACGACCGTCCCCGCCGCGCGGGCGGCATCGGCCAGCAGGATGGTGGAGCGCCCGCAGTACGTGCCGACTTCGAGCAGCGGCAGCCCGAGCCGACCGGCGGCGTCGGCCGCGGCCGCGTGCAGGGCCAGCCCCTCGTCCAGCGGCATGAACCCCTTCGCCCCTTCGAAGGCGTCGAGCACGGTGCGATCGGGAACCGCCGACACGGCGGCGGCAGCAGACTGAGTCACCGGCCCATCCTCCCGTACGACCTCCCCGGCGGGAGGGGAGGGGTCGGCCGGTGCGCGGCGCTCACAGCCAGCCGTTCTGGCGGGCGGCGCGGACGGCTTCCATGCGGTTGCGGGTCTGGGTCTTGCCGATGGCCGAGGAGAGGTAGTTGCGCACGGTGGCGGGGGACAGGTGGACCTTGGCCGCGATGTCCGCGACCGTCGCCCCGTCCACCGCCGCCGAGAGCACATCGCGTTCGCGCTGGGTCAGCGGGTTGGGGCCCGCGCTGAGGGCGGCGGCGGCCAGACCCGGGTCGATGACGCGTTCACCGGCCAGGACCCGGCGGATCGCCACCGCCAGCTCCTCGACCGGGCCGTCCTTGACCAGGAACCCGGCCGCGCCCGCCTCCATCGCGCGGCGCAGATAGCCGGGGCGGCCGAAGGTGGTGAGGATCAGCACCTGGCACTCCGGGAGCGCCTCGCGCAGCGCGGCGGCGGCGTCCAGACCGCTGCGGCCGGGGAGTTCGATGTCGAGCAGCGCCACATCGGGCCGGGTCTCCAGGGCCCGGGGCACGATCTCGTCGCCGTTCCCGAGCTGCGCGACGATCTCGAAGTCCTCCTCCAGCCCGAGCAGCAGGGCGAGTGCGCCCCGCATCATCCCCTGGTCCTCGGCCAGCAGGAGCCTGATCACGCCCTTCGCGTCGTTCACGCCCTGCGCACCTTGCGTGCCCTGCGCACCCTGCGTGTCCTGCGTGTCGCTCACACCGTCCGCGTCGTTCACGCCGTCCGGGCCTCCTTGACCTCGGGCTCCATCGGATCCTCCGTATCCACCGGCAGTTCGGCCACGAGTCGGAAGCCGCGGCGCGCGCCGGGGCCGGACTCCAGCGAGCCGCCCGCCGCGGACAGCCGTTCGGCCAGGCCCTTGAGGCCCGTACCGCCGATGGCGCCCTCTGCCGCTTCGCCGCCCGCCGTGCTCGTCGCGCCCGTACCGGTGGCACGGGAGCCTACGCCGCCCCCGTCGTCCGTGATCTCCAGCCATATCCGGTCCATGCCGCCGCGGACCTCGATCTCGCACCGGGCCGCCCCGCTGTGCCGCACCACATTGGTGACACCCTCGCGGACCACCCACCCCAGCAGCGCCTCGGTCTGCGGGGCCAGCGGCGGTCCGGAGCGGCGGACGGCGGCTTCGATACCGGCGGCGTCCAGCGCCGAGCGGGCCCGGTCCAGCTCGGTGGCCAGGCTGCCCTCGCGATAGCCGGTGACGGCCTCGCGGATCTCGGTGAGCGCCTGCCGCCCGACCGCCTCGATGTCCGCGGCCTGCTCCAGCGCGGCCTCCAGGTTCTTCGGGGCGAGCCGGCGCACCGCCTCCGCCTTGACCACGACGACCGACATGGTGTGGCCCAGCAGATCGTGCAGATCGCGGGAGAACCGCAGCCGTTCCTTCTCCACCGCCGTACGGGCCAACTCCTGGCGGGTCGCGCGGAGCTGGGCGACGGTCTCGAAGAGCGACAGGATGGCCGCCGTCACCAGGCCGGACAGGATCGTCCCGTACGAGACCGTGAGCGAGTCCGAGGCGCCGCCGCGGAACCCGGCGATGATCCCTGCGGAGCCGGACAGGGCGAGGATGACCGGTCCCAGCGGTCGCTTTCCGCCGCGCAGCACGATCCCGGAGGCCAGTGACAGCAGCGGGAAGCACAGCAGCCAGTCCCCGGCGTAGCCGATGCCCAGCGCGTAGGTGACGGCCGCCAGCCCGGCGAGCGCCAGCAGCGGGGCCCGGGTGTGGCGGCGGCGTTCGTCCAGGCTGGTGTAGATGGTGGTCACGTAGAGCGCGACGAAGGCCGCCGCCCCCGCGCCGCCGAGCCAGGGCAGAGGGGTCTTCCCCTTGAAGAGCGCCTGCACATCCCCCGAGAGCATGAAGAGCCAGGGCAGAAAGGCGCGGCGGCCCGGCGGCTTGAGGCGCTCGATGTGCGCGGCGGTGGCATACATGCGTCCGACCTTACGGAAGCGCCTATGAGCTGGGCAGATGCGGATGTCGAGGGATGGCCGTGACATTTGTCCCGGGATCTTCGTCACCCCGGACAGCGGTCTTCGAAGGTCATCCGACGGCGGCCTGAATGTTCACCTGATGGGCCGTCAGCACTCTTCCCCCTGCGGAGCGATTGGGCTATACAGGGTGCCATCGGCTAGAACGCGTTCTACATATCCATGCGAGCGAACGCGACCCGGCCGACCAGCGACGACCCCGGCACGGCCGACGGTGCGGACGGGCGGGCCGGGGTCTTCGGACCGTGGCCGAGCGAGCGGACCAAGGAGTGCTGTCGCCCTATGCCCATCGATGCCGCCAAGGCCATCTCGGCCGAACCCCGCAGCACCGCTCTCGCCTGGGGGCACAAGGACATCCAGCTCTACCACTTGGGCATCGGCGCCGGAATCCCCGCCACCGACCCCGAAGAGCTCCGCTACACCCTGGAGAGCAGGCTCCATGTGCTCCCCAGCTTCGCCACCGTGGCGGGCGGCGGCATGGCCGTCGCCGGGGGCATGAGCGCACCCGGGATCGACGTCGACCTCGCCGCCGTGCTGCACGGCGGCCAGACCGTCGAACTGCACCGGCCGATCCCGGTCAGCGGGGACGCCACCCAGACCTCGAAGGTCGCCGCGGTGTACGACAAGGGCAAGGCGGCCGTCATCGTGCTGCGCTCCGACGTCGCCGACGCGGACGGCCCGCTGTGGACCTGCGACACCCGGATCTTCGCCCGGGGCGAGGGCGGCTTCGGCGGTGAGCGCGGCCCCTCCGACCGCGTGGAGCCGCCCGCCCGGGAGCCGGACCACACCGTGGAGCGGGCCATCCGCGAGGACCAGGCGCTGCTCTACCGGCTCTCCGGGGACTGGAACCCGCTCCATGCCGATCCCGCGTTCGCCGAGGTCGCGGGGTTCGAGAGGCCCATCCTGCACGGGCTGTGCTCGTACGGGATGGTGCTCAAGGCGGTCGTGGACACGGCGCTGGACGGGGACGTCGCCCGGGTGCGCTCGTACACCACCCGCTTCGCCGGGGTGGTCTACCCGGGCGAGACCCTGCGCGTGCGGATGTGGCGGGACGAGGGGCGCGTCCACGTGACGGCGACCGCCGTCGAGCGGGACGACGCACCGGTCCTCACCGACACCATCGTCGACCACGTTTGATCCGGCTCGAGCGGGCTCGATCCGGATTGAGCAGCGTTCCGGCGTGAACAGGTTCGATCCGGCGTGAGCGGACTCGATCCGGCGTGAGCCAGCGTGATCCCAGTGTGATCCCCAAGGAGGCGTCGTGCGCGCGGCCGTACTGCATGAGACGGGACAGGACAAGCTCGAAGTCCTCGACGACATCGAGGCGGTGGGCTTCGGCCCCGGGAAGGTCCGGCTGCGGCTGAGGGCCACCGGGCTGTGCCACTCCGACCTCTCCGCGATGGCCGGGGTGCTGCCGCAGCCCGCGCCGTTCATCCCCGGCCACGAGGGCGCGGGCGAGGTCCTCGACGTGGGCGACGGGGTGACCGGGCTGAGCGCCGGGGACCGGGTGCTGGTGTGCTGGCTGCCCGCCTGCGGCGACTGTCCGGCCTGTCAACGCGGTCAGACCGAGCTGTGCCTGACCGGGTTCATGAACGCCGGAACCCCCAACTTCCGTCGCTCCGGCGGGAGTTCGCAGGAGCTCTTCGGCATGTCCGGGACCGGTACCTTCGCCGAGGAGATCGTCCTGCCCGCCGCCTGCGCCGTGCCGATCCCCGACGACGTCCCATACGACATCGCGGCACTCATCGGCTGCGGGGTGACCACCGGGCTCGGGGCCGTCTTCAACACCGCCCGGGTGGAGGCCGGTTCGTCGGTCGCGGTCATCGGCTGCGGCGGGGTGGGCATCAGCGTCATCCAGGGGGCCAGGGCGTCGGGCGCCGCGCAGATCGTCGCCGTCGACCCGGTGGAGTCGCGGCGCGAGGCCGCGCTGCGCTTCGGGGCTACCGAGGCGGTGGCGCCGGACGGCCTCGACACCGCCAAGAACAGCGTCACGGCGGGCGAGGGCTTCGACTACGTCTTCGAGGTCGTCGGCCGCTCCGCCACCGCCCGCCGGGCCTACGAGATCACCCGGCGCGGCGGCACGCTGTGCGTGGTCGGGGCCGGGGCGCTGGACGACTTCCTGCAGTTCAACATGTTCGAGCTGTTCTTCGACGAGAAGCGGATCCTGCCCTCGCTCTACGGCGGCGGCGATGTGCTCCGCTCCTACCGGCGCACCATCGACCTGTGGCGGGCGGGCCGGATCGACCTCGAAGGGCTGATCACCCACCGGGTGCGGCTCGGCGAGATCAACGAGGCGATCGGCCAGATGCGGACCGGGGAGGCACTGCGCACATGCATCGAGATCTGACGGGCCCCCTGGCGGGGAGTCCACTGACCGGGAGCCCACTGGCCGGGAAGACCGCGATCGTCACCGGCGCCGGGCGCGGCCTCGGCCGCGCCGAGGCCCTGGAACTGGCGCGGCTGGGCGCCAATGTCGTCGTCAACGACTACGGACAGGGCGGACGCGACGGCTCGGGCGAGGCATCGGCCGGCCCCGCCGAGCAGGTCGCCGAGGAGATCCGCGCGGCCGGTGGCCGGGCCACGGCCCATGCGGGCGATGTCGGCGACTTCGCGCAGGCGGGCGAGCTGGTCCAGCTCGCGATCGACACCTACGGCGCGCTGGACATCCTGGTCAACAACGCGGGCATCCTGCGCGACCGGATGGTCTTCTCGATGAGTGAGAACGAGTGGGACTCGGTGATCCGGGTCCATCTCAAGGGCCACTTCAACACCATCCGCTTCGCCGCCGCGCACTGGCGCGAGCGGTCCAAGGCGGCGGAGGGCGGCCCGGTCCACGGCCGGATCATCAACACCTCCTCGGAGGCGTTCCTCGCCGGTTCGCCGGGCCAGCCGAACTACGCGGCGGCGAAGGGCGGCATCGTCGGGCTGACCACCTCCACGGCGGTGGCGCTCGCCAAGTACGGGGTGACGGCCAACGTCATCTGCCCGCGTGCCCGCACCCGGATGACCGAGGACGTCTTCGCGGACTTCGAGCTACCGGAGGACGGCCGGCTCGACGCCCTCGCCCCCGAACACGCGGCCCCGCTGGTCGGCTATCTCGCCTCACCGGGCGCGGCGAAGGTGAACGGCCAGGTGTTCGTGGTGCACGGCGGCATGGTGGCGATCCTGGAGCGGCCGAAGGTGGCGGCGAAGCTGGACGCCAAGGGGGACGCCTTCGGCTTCGAGGAGCTGGACGCGGTGCTGACGCCGTACTTCGCGGAGCGGGGCGGGGAGAGCTTCGCGGCGGTGGAGGTGCTGGGCCTCAAGCGGGGGTGAGGGGAGCGGGGCCGGGGTGGGGGTCCGGGGGCAGGCCGGGGGCCCCGGCTGGGGTCCTGGGGGTCAGGCCGGGGGCCCGGGCCGGGGTCCTGGGGGCCGGACCGGGGGCGCCCCACGATCGCCGGACGGGCTGGACTTCCGCGGGAAATCCAGCCCGTCCCGCGATCGGAGACGCTCCCCTGGGGGCCTGGCTGCCCTGTGTCACGACGAGCCTGAGGTTCTCACGACGAGCCTGGGACTCTCAGATCCTGAAGATCTCAGATCCTGAGAACCTCAGGCGGCGTTCTCGGTCGGGCGTCGGTGGCGGCCGTTGGCCGGTGCCTGGGACTCCTCGGACGCTGCCTGCCCCCGGTGCTTGCCCTGAGAGCCATCGGCCTGGGCCGCGGCGGCGTCCCGCGGGCGCGCCTGGGTCGTGTCGATGTGGGTTTCGGACATGGTGGGTACGTCACCCCGTCAGATCGCTTTGTACTGTGCGAAGGGGGCTGACCACGATGGCGCACGCCCTTCCATGCGCATCGCCCGGGGCGCCCCGCGCGTGACGGAACGCGGGGACGCGCAGCCCCCGACCGAGTCTAACCACGGCGGTGATCCCGGACCCAGCGGGGTGGCCGGGGCTGCGGGGGCCGGGCGAGCGGTGCCTGCTGCAGCGGTACGGGCCGCAGGGCGGGGCTGGTACCGGCGCCGGGATCGGGGTCCGGCTCGGGCCCCATCTCCTGCTCGACCCCGGCCCATGAACCGGTCCCGCCCCAGGGCTCGACGCCCGATCCGCCTTCGGGCTCCGGCATCCGCACCGGCATCGGCGACCGCTCCCGCACCGGAACCGGCACCGGCATCGGGACCGGCACTGGCACTGGCATCGGCTCGGGCGTCCGCGAGGGTGTCAGTCCGGCCGTTCGCGAGGGTCTCGGCTCAGGTGTCGGTCCGGCCGTTCGCGAGGGTCTCAGGTCAGGTGTCGGTCCGGCGTCTCGCGAGGGTCTCAGGTCAGGCGTCAGCCCGGCCGTTCGCGACGGTCTCAGCTCCGGTGCCGGTCCAGGTGGCCGCAGCGGCGTCAGCCCGGGCACTCGCGCGGGGTCCGCGCCGCCGGGGCCGCCGACCCGGGTCCACGGTGTGATCCGGGTCGCGATCTCGGCCGCGGGGGACGTCGTCCGCGGTGTCTGCACGTCCCGCGCCCCGGCCGGGTCCGGGGCCGGATGCGGGGCCGGATGCGGGGGCCCCGCGGCCACCCGGCCGGAGGACTCGGTCACCCGGCTGGAGGGCTCGGACAACACCCGTGTCACCCGCGCGATCCGCCGCGCCCCCGTCGCCTCGTCCGGCCGCCACGATCCCGCCGCGTTGTCCCGTGGCCACGATCCCGTCGTGCCGTCCGAACGCCGCGCCCCCGTCGCCTCGTCCGGCCGCCACAATCCCGTCGCCTCGTCCGATCGCCACGCTCCCGTTGACTCGTCGCGTCGCCACGACCCCGTCGAGCTGTCCGGTGGCCACGGCGATTCAGGCGCCCCGGACAGCTCCGGCGCCCCGGACAGCTCCGGCGCCCCGGACGGTTCCGCCGCGCGCAGGGCGCTCAAGGCACCGCCCGCGGCACCGACCCCGGCACCCGCCGCGCCTGCACCGACCCCGGAACCCGCACCGCCCGCCATGCCCGCACCACCCCCGGCACCCGCCATGCCCGCACCCCCCGCGGCACCGGCCGCGCCCGCACCGCCCGACGTACCGACCGAGAGACCACTCGGCCCACCCGCCCCCTCCGAAACGTCCGCCACTCGCGCCGCCCCCGCCCCACCCGTCGCCGCCGGTACCCAGGAACCCCCCGACAGCCTTGGCGCCGCCGCCCCCGGCACCCCCGACGGCCGCACCCGGGCCAGTCCGCAAGGCACCTGCGGAGTCGCGTACGGCAGCCGCAGCTCGCCGTCCCGGGTCCACAGACCCGCGCCCGGAAGCCAGCCCTCCGGTGCCGGGAACTCGCGGAGCCGCCGCTCCGCCGGGCGCCATACGCCCACCCACGGCCGTCCGGCCGCGCCCCGTCCGTCGACGCGGAAGGCCACCGCGCACGCCTCCGGCGTCAGCACCTGCCCCGGCTGCACCGCGAACGGCGTGGCCTCCGACCACCCCGCGGGCCGCAGACAGTCCGGGAACCGCACCGGCCGGGTGCTGCCCAGCACCCCCCACCCCAGCCGCTCCTCCCCGGGCGCGTCGGACCGTACGAGCAGCAGACCGCTGTCGGGGTCCGCGAGCAGCAGCCGATCGTCGCTGCGCTCGGTGATCTGCAGCAGCGGGCTGGTCTCACCGCCGCGCCGCAGATCGACCACCACGGTCTTGGTCCGGCCGTCGAGTTCGCGGTCCAGCGCCAGCAGCCGGCCCGTACGGTCCAGCCAACTGCCGCCCGTACAGCGGCCGGGCACCTCGGCCAAGTGCTGGGGGACGAGGACGCCGCCCCCGGCCACCAGCCAGATGGAGGTGGACCGCGGCCCGCGCCCCAGCGCGAACGCGCACAGGCCGCCGGGCGCGGGCGGCAGCAGCGAGACCTCGGCGCGGTCGATGCCGCCGAGCGAGCGCTCGCCGGTGCCGGGACCGGCCGGGTAGAGCAGCGAGAAGGCGTGGTGCCCGGCCACCCGGCGGTGGATGAGCACCTGCCCGTCGGCCAGGGGCAGCAGCTCGCTGTCCGGCTCCTCGGGCTGGGCGGCGGGCAGCGGCACGGCGTAGGGCTCCGGGCCGTCCAGCGTCCAGCGCTCGGGATACCAGCAGCACGCCTCGTCGCTGAGCGCGAGCCGCGCGCCGTACGAGCGGTCCGAGGCGATGGTGAAACCCCCTCGTGGCCGGTCGCCGACGCCCCCGGTGAGGGCGGTGTCGAAGGCACAGGCAGTCATCGGTCAGTCACCTCCGGCCACAGAACGTAGTTTTCGTACTCGCTACCGAAGGCCGTAATGGGTGCGCTCCACCCGTAAGTGTGGCTCTTGCCCGATTCGCCTGAGAGGTCGGGGGTGAATGTGCTGTAAGCGACGGGAGGATGGTCTGTGATTAAAGTAAGGCACACCTAAGTGCGTCTGGCGCGCTCGTGAGAACGGCGCGCCCCTGCAATCCCAGGAGCTCCGTCATGTCCCTGCGCGTCCGCGGCACGGCCGCCCTCGCCCTCGCCCTGGCCGGGGCTCTGTCCCTCGCCGCCTGTGGATCGTCGGACGACGGGGACGGCGCCAAGCGCAACGGCGGGGGCGGCAAGTCCGTCGCCCAGGGCGGCAAGGACTTCGGCACGGCGGCCGAGCAGACCGCGAAGATGGGCACGGACGCGAGGCCCGGCGCGTTCCCCCGCACCATCACCCACGCGATGGGCAAGACCGAGCTCAAGAGCAAGCCGAAGCGGGTCGTGGTGCTCGACGTCGGCGAGCTCGACAACGTCGTCTCGCTGGGGCTGAAGCCGGTCGGCTACGCCCCCTCCGAGGGCGACCAGGCCATACCCGACTACCTCAAGAAGGACGCCGGGAACCCGAAGAACGTCGGCACCATCAACAACCTCAACCTCGAGGCCATCAACGCCCTCCACCCCGATCTGATCCTCGGCAGCAAGCTGCGCGCCGAGCCGCTCTACGACGAGCTGAAGCAGATCGCCCCGACCGTCTTCGCCATCCGCCCCGGCTTCACCTGGAAGGAGAACTACCTCCTCAACGCCGCGGCCCTGGACCGGACCGCCGACGCCGAGCGGGCACTCGGCGCGTACGAGCAGAAGGCGAAGAAGCTCGGCGAGGACATCGGCCCCGACAAGCCGACCATCACCATGCTCCGCTTCATGCCGCAGGCCACCCGGCTCTACGCCAAGGCGTCCTTCATCGGCACCATCCTCCAGGACGTCGGCCTGCCGCGCCCGAAGAACCAGCAGATCAACGACCTCGCCGCCGAGATCGGCCCGGAGCGCATCGACGACGCCGACGCCGACTGGATCTTCACCGGGGTCTACGGCGACCCCAAGGCCACCAAGCGCGACCAGGCGCGGTCCAACCCGCTGTGGAAGAAGCTGAAGGCGGTCAAGGACGGCCAGGCCAAGAACGTGGACGAGGAGACCTGGTACCTGGGCCTCGGCGTCACCGCCGCCGACCGGGTCCTCGACGACCTCCGCGGCTACCTCGTCCATTGATACGCGTACGGCTCCACCGCTGATACGCGTACGGCTCCACCGCGACCGTCGTCGCGCTGAGTGAAGGCCGGGGCAGGGCTCAGTCCTGATCCGGGAGGTAGCCTTGCCCCGTGCCCGCACTCAACGACGTCATCGCCGCACTCGACGCCCTCTGGCCGCCCGAGCGGGCGGAGCAGTGGGACGCCGTCGGCACGGTGTGCGGTGACCCCGAGGCCGAGGTCACCCGCGTGCTGTTCGCCGTCGACCCGGTCCAGGAAGTGGCCGACGAGGCGGTGGACCTCGGCGCCGATCTGCTGATCACTCACCATCCGCTCTATCTGCGGGGGACGACCACGGTCGCCGCCTCCAGCTTCAAGGGCCGGGTGGTGCACACGCTGATCAGATGCGACATCGCCCTCCACGTGGCGCACACCAACGCCGACACCGCCGACCCCGGCGTCTCCGACGCCCTCGCCGGCGCGCTCGACCTGCGGATCGTCGGCCCACTGGTGCCCGACGCCACCGACCCCGAGGGCCGCCGCGGTCTGGGTCGGGTCTGCGAGCTCGACCACCCCGAGACGCTGCGGGAGTTCACCGAGCGCGCCGCCGCCCGGCTGCCCGCCACCGCGCAGGGCATCCGCGCCGCGGGCGACCCGGACCGTACGATCCGCCGGGTCGCCGTCAGCGGCGGCTCCGGCGACAGCCTCTTCGACGCGGTGCGCGCGGCCGGGGTCGACGCGTTCCTCACCGCCGATCTGCGCCACCACCCCTCCTCGGAGGCACGGGAGCACAGCGATCTCGCCCTGGTGGACGCCGCGCACTGGGCCACCGAATGGCCCTGGACCGAACAGGCCGCGGCCCAGCTGGACGAGATCTCCGACCGGCACGGCTGGGGCCTGCGTACGCATGTCTCCCGTATCGTCACCGACCCCTGGACGGCCCACGCCACGGCCCCCGCCGTCCGCGCGGCCGCTCCGTCCTTCTCCGCTTGACCTCGCTCCGCTTGACCCCGCACCGCTCGAACGCCCGCTCTTTCCGTTTCCGCCCCTCGATCCCCTCGACCCCGTGACTTCCCTGACCTCGTTTTCCGTTCCACTCGACTCCCCTGGAGCCCCACGCTGAATGCCGCGCCCGCCGATCAGATCCGCCTCCTCGACGTCCAGGCGCTCGACGTCCGGCTGTCGCAACTCGCGCACAAGCGCAGGACGCTGCCCGAGCACGCCGAGATCGAGACGCTGAACGCCGATCACACCCAGCTCCGCGACCTGCTCATCGCCGCGCAGACCGAAGAGAGCGACACCGCCCGCGAGCAGACCAAGGCGGAGCAGGACGTGGACCAGGTGCGCCAGCGCGCCGCCCGCGACCAGAAGCGCCTGGACTCCGGTGCCGTCACCTCGCCGAAGGACCTGGAGAACCTCCAGCACGAGATCGCCTCTCTCGCCAAGCGCCAGGGCAACCTGGAGGACGTCGTCCTGGAGGTCATGGAGCGCCGGGAGTCCGTCCAGGAGCGGATCGCCGAGCTGACCGAACGGGTGGAGTCCCTCCAGTCCAAGATCGGCGACGCCCAGACGCGCCGGGACGCGGCGGCCGAGGGGATCGACGCCGAGATCGCGACCGCCACCAAGGAGCGCGAGGTGATCGCCGGGACCATCCCCGCCGATCTGCTGAAGCTCTACGACAAGCTGCGCCAGCAGCAGGGCGGTGTCGGCGCGGCCCGGCTCTACCAGCGCAGCTGTGACGGCTGCCGCCAGGAGCTCGCCATCACCGAGCTCAACGAGGTGCGCTCGGCGGCCCCCGACACGGTGCTGCGGTGCGAGAACTGCCGCCGGATCCTGATCCGTACGCCTGAGTCGGGGCTGTAGGGCGATGGCGCGGCGCTTCGTCGTCGAGGCGGACGGCGGGTCCCGGGGCAACCCGGGGCCGGCCGGCTACGGCGCGGTCGTGCTCGACGCGGAGACCGGTGAGCCGCTCGCCGAGGTGGCCGAGTACATCGGCACGGCGACCAACAACGTCGCCGAGTACAAGGGCCTGATCGCCGGGTTGCGGGCGGCGTACGCCCTGGACCCGGAGGCCGAGGTCCGGGTGCGGATGGACTCCAAGCTGGTCATCGAGCAGATGTCGGGCCGCTGGAAGATCAAGCACCCCGATATGCGGCCGCTCGCCGCCGAGGCCAAGGCGATCATGCCGCCCGGCCAGTTGACGTACGAGTGGATCCCGCGCGAGAAGAACAAGCACGCGGACCGGCTCGCCAACGAGGCGATGGACGCGGGCAAGCGGGGCGAGCAGTGGCAGCCGAAGGTGCCGCCCGGCGGCACGCTGGCGGCGGGCGCGCCGGAGGCCGCGGCCCCCGCCGACGACGCCCTCGCCGAGGCCGCCGCCACCGGCGCCCCGGCGGTGGGCTGGGGCTCGGCGGATCTGGGCACCCCCGCCACGTTCGTCCTGCTCCGGCATGGAGAGACCCCGCTCACCCCCGAGAAGCGCTTCTCCGGCAGCGGCGGCACCGACCCCGGACTCTCCGATGTGGGCCGCCACCAGGCCGAGCGAGTGGCCGCGGCGCTCGCCGCACGCGGCACCATCCAGGCCATCGTCACCTCACCGCTGCGCCGCTGCCGGGAGACCGCCGAGGCGGTGGCCCGGCGCCTGGGCCTGGACGTTCGCGTCGAGGAGGGGCTGCGGGAGACGGACTTCGGTGCCTGGGAGGGCCTGACCTTCGCGGAGGTCAAGGAGCGCTACCCGGACGACCTGGAGGCATGGCTGGCCTCCAGCAAGGTGGCCCCGACCGGCGGCGGCGAGAGCTTCGCGGCGGTCACGCGCAGGGTCGCGCTCTCCCGCGACAAGCTGATCGCCCGTTACACGGGCCGTACGGTGCTGCTGGTCACCCATGTCACACCGATCAAAACCCTGGTCCGGCTGGCCCTGGGCGCCCCGCCGGAGAGTCTGTTCCGCATGGAGCTCTCGGCGGCGTCGCTGTCGGCGGTGGCGTACTACGCGGACGGAAACGCGTCGTTGAGGCTGCTGAACGAGACGGCACATCTGCGGTAGGGGCGCCTACCGCAGCGGCTGTGACCTTCGCGGGTCACCCTGGGAGGTCACCCCCGCAGTGCGGCGGCCTCCCGGGCCAGGGATTCGACGCGCCCCCAGTCGCCCGCATCCAGCGCGTCGGCGGGCAGCATCCAGGTGCCGCCCACGCAGCCGACGTTGGGGAGGGCCAGATACTGGGGGGCGGTCGCGGCGTTGACGCCGCCGGTCGGGCAGAAGCGGGCCTGGGGGAGTGGTGAGGCGAGCGCCTTGAGGTACGGCGTCCCCCGGCCGCCTCCGCCGGGAAGAACTTCATCTCCTCGACCCCGCGCTCCAGCAGCGCCACGACCTCCGAGGTGGTCGAGACCCCCGGCAGATACGGCAGACCGGACGCGTCCAGCGCGCCCAGCAGCCGGTCCGTCCAGCCGGGCGTGACCAGGAAGCGCGACCCGGCGGCGACGGCCGTCTCCACCTGCTCCGGGCTCAGGACGGTCCCGGCGCCGACGACCGCGTCCGGGACCTCCTCGGCGATCGCCCGGATCGCGTCCGCGGCGGCGGGCGTCCGGAAGGTCACCTCGATCACCGGCAGCCCGCCCGCCACCAGCGCACGGGCCAGCGGGACCGCCTGGTCCACGTCCTGGACGATGACCACGGGGATCACGGGGGCGAGGCCGAGCAGCGAGGACGGCGGGGACCCGGGGGAGGGCGCGGTGCTAGTCACGGCGCCCATCCTGCCCAGGTGCGGCGCACTGCGCAATGGCGGTTGCGCATGCCGCAACGCTGACGCCGTCGGGGTGGCTCCCGGGCGCCACAGCTCGCAACGCCACCTGGCTCCCGGACGCTACAGCTCGCAACGCCACCGGTGCGCGGCTCCCAGGCTCTACAGCTCGGTCACCACCACGTCCAGCCCCCACGCCTGCCCCGCCCGCTCCGGCGGCGCGGCCTCCACCACGTACCCGAGCCCCCGCAGCGCCTCCACCAGCTCACCGGGCCCGCTCGGCGTGACCTCGGCGGTCAGCAGGTCCCGTACCATCCGGCCCTTCGTCGCCTTGTTGAAGTGGCTGACGACGGACCGCTTCTCGATCCCGTTCACGATCTTCGACTGGAGCACCCGCACCGTCGCCGTACGCTCGGCGAGCGCCCCCTTGGGCTTCCACGCCGCCGCGTACGCCGCCGACCTGAGGTCCAGCACCAGCCCGCGCCCGGCGGCCTGCGGAATCACCTCGGCCATCGGGGTCCGGTTCCGCCAGTACGTGCCCAGCGCGCCGAGCCCCGGCAGCTTCACCCCCATCGAGCAGCGATAGGAGGGGATGCGGTCGCCGATCCGCACCGCGCCCCACAGCCCGGAGAACACCAGCAGCGACCGGCCCGCCCGGCGCCGGGCGGCGGTGGGGAGGGTGGCCAGGCCGAGCGCGTCGTACAGCACCCCGGTGTAGATCTCGCCCGCGGGCCGGGTCCCGGCCTCCCGCAGCGCCGCGTTCTTCGCGATCTCGCCGCGCAGCCCCTCGCTCAGCCCCAGCACCTCGGCGGCCTTTGTCTCGTCGCCCGAGCACAGCGACACCAGCTCGTCCAGGACCTCTGCCCGCGCCTCGCCCAGTTCGGGCAGCGACAGCGCTCCCAGGTCCAGCGGGGAGCGGGAGCCTCCCGTGGCCTTTCCCTCGGACGGCGGCAGCAGGACGAGCACGGCGGATCTCCTCGAACGGTTCGTTGGCGGCGGGGCGCGGGGCGGGCCCGCAGAACCACGCCCGCCCCGCCCGCAGCCTACGACCTCCCGCCAACGCAGCCAGACCGTCAACGCAGCCGGACCGTCAACGCAGCCGGACCGCCGCCGGCCGGGCGGAGGTGCCGGGTATCATGGTCATCACGGCGGACGAGCCGGCCGGGCGGTCGCGTCGGGGTCTACGGGCCCCGCCGAGGAACGTCCGGGCTCCACACGGCAAGGTGGTGGGTAACGCCCACCCGGGGTGACCCGCGGGACAGTGCCACAGAAAACAGACCGCCGAGGGCTTCGGCCCCCGGTAAGGGTGAAACGGTGGTGTAAGAGACCACCAGCGTCCGAGGTGACTCGGATGGCTCGGTAAACCCCACCTGGAGCAAGGTCAAGAGGAGCCGCCACCCGGCGGCTCTGCGCGGACGATCGAGGGCTGCCCGCCCGAGTCCGCGGGTAGACCGCACGAGACCGGCGGCAACGCCGGTCCTAGATGGATGGCCGCCTCCCCGGGGTCCGCAAGGCCCCCGGGAGACAGAACCCGGCGTACAGGCCGACTCGTCCGCCACCACCCACCTGACCTGGGCATACGCCCTGGCCGGGCGCGCCGACTGTATGGCGGCCCGCCCCTGCATCCCTCCAGGGCCCCGGGTCTTCAACGTTCCGGGGGCAAGCTGCTTCGCATGCGTGGCCCCGTGGCAGGAAAGCAACTCACACCGGGGCGCTGACGGCTCTCCTGCTTCTTCGGAATGATCTGTCCGGCGTCGAGGCCCCACGGGTGCGGCTCGAGGGGCCTCGGCGCCTGAAGTGGGCTGCTCGAGCGGGTCAAGGCGCCGGGGAGAGGGATTGTTCGGCCCAGATGGTTTTGCCCCCGGGCTGGTGGCGGGTGCCCCAGCGGGGGGTTAGTTGGGCTACGAGGAGCAGGCCGCGGCCGCCTTCGTCGAAGAGTCGGGCGCGGCGTAGGTGGGGGGTGGTGGCGCTGCCGTCGGAGACTTCGCAGATCAGGCTGTGGGGCTGTCTGATCAGGCGTAGTTGGATGGGGTCGGTGGCGTGGCGGATGGCGTTGGTGACGAGTTCGCTGACCACGAGTTCGGTGGTGAAGACGGCGTTGTCCACGCCCCATGTGGTGAGCTGTCGGGAAGCGTGCTCGCGGGCTTCGGCGACGATGGCGGGGTCGCGGGTCAGGTCCCATTGGGCGACGTGGTTTTCGTCCAGGGCGCGGGTGCGGGCGATGACCATGGCGATGTCGTCCGCTTGGGCGCGGCCCCCGGGCGCGGGCAGCATCGCTTCGAGGATGGAGTCGCACAGGGCTTCTGGTGGGGGTGTGGCGGAGGGAGTTGGCGCCGCGGTGGGGTGTTCCAGGCTGTGGCGCAGTGTTTCCAGTCCTTCGTCCACGTCTCGGTTCCGCGCTTCGAGCAGGCCGTCGGTGAAGAGCACCAGCGAAGTGCCCTCGGGTATCTCCAGCTCCGCTGCCTCGAAGGGCAGGCTTCCCAGGCCCAGCGGGGGGCCGGTCGGCAGGTCGATGGACTGGACGGTGCCGCCGGGGGAGACGAGGGCGGGGGCCGGGTGGCCGGCTGTGGCGAGGGTGAGGTGTCGGGAGACGGGGTCGTAGATGGCGTAGAGGCAGGTGGCGCCCAGGTCGGCGGCGATCTCGCCGGAGTCCGCGTCACCTTCGGGGTGGCGTGGGTGACGATGTCATCGAGGTGGGTGAGGAGTTCATCGGGGGGCAGGTCGATGTCGGCCAGCGTGCGTACCGCCGTGCGCAGCCGCCCCATGGCGGCGGAGGCGTTGATGCCGTGTCCGACCACATCGCCCACGACCAGCCCGACCCGCGCACAAGGCAGCGGGATCACGTCGAACCAGTCGCCTCCCACCCCCGCACCGCTCTCGGACGGCAGATAGCGGCTGGCGACATCGACTGCGTGCTGTGCCTCCGGTCGGTAGGCCAGCAGACTTCGCTGCAGGGCCAGGGCGATGCCGTGTTCGCGGGCGTAACGACGGGCGTTGTCCATGCAGATGGCGGCCCTGGCGACCAGGTTCTCCGTGACGAACAGGTCGTCCTCGGTAAAGGGCTCCCGGGACGCGGTGTGGCGGACGAGGAGAACCACTCCCAGGTCCTTGCCCCGCGCTTTGAGGGGAGCGGCGATCAGCGAGTGCAGGCCGTGCCGCCGGGCTTGCTCGGCTTGGACCGGGTCGGTGGCGAGCCAGACGGCGATCTCCGGGTCGGTCGCCTGATGCACGACTGCCTGCGACGTCAACAGACACCGGGCCGGTGGTGAGGGCTCGGTGTGGAAGTGGGTTTCCCCCGGAGCCGGCCCCGGGCCGTCCCCCGGACTCTCTCCCGGGCTCTCCCCCGGACCGCTCACGGTCTCGGTCAAGTCGGCCGGCCCCGACACATGTGCTGCCCGGCGCAGCGTCACCCCGCCCGGAGGGAGCGGCGGGGGCTGATCGCCCCGAAAGACGCTGTCCAGCAGCTCGACGGTGATCGAGTCGGCGAAGCGGGGCACGGCGACCTCGGCCAGTTCATGAGCGGTGCCCGTCACATCCAGGCTTGTGCCGATGCGGGTCCTGGCCTCGTCGAGCACCGCCAGCCGTTCCCTGGAGCCGTACTGCTGTGAGTAGTCGAAGACCGCCACGGCCACCGCTTGCACATACCCCGTGTCGTCCTTGAGGGGAAAGAGATCCATGACCCAGGCGTGCGCCCGGTCCTCGCCGGGGACCTTGACGTAGCACTCCAGGGAGTCGTGTTCCCCGGTCGCCACCACGTGGTCGATCCGCCCTTCGAGCCCGGGCCCTTCCAGGATCTCGGACGGGCGCAACCCGTGTACGTCGTCCTCCTGGTGCTCGATCTTCCGCTCCATCTCGTCGTTCGCTCGCAGCAGTTTGCGGTCGCGGCCGTAAATCACCAGTCCGACGGGTGACTGGGTGAAGAGCCACCGCATGAGGCGGTCGTCACCGTGGGTGGCCGACGCATCCGGTGTGAACAACAGCAGGACCCCGGCCCGTGAATCGCCTTCGATCAGCGGGGCGGTCAGCACCTCCGCGGTCAGCCGGTGGCCGTCGCGATGGCGGACGACGGCGGTGTGCCTTGTCTGCTCCTGCGACCCGTCCCGCTCTTCCCGCGGCCTGCCCTGCTCCTGACCCGCGCCCTGCTTCTCCCGCGGCCTGCCCTGCTCCACCTGCTTCCCTGCCGGGAAGTCCGGGGCAGAGGCGAACAGATCGGCGGCGAGGCTGCCGATGATCTCCGCAGGGGCATACCCCAGCAGCCGTCGAGCTCCCGTGCTCCACGCCGTCACGCGCCCGCCGGGGTCCGTGAGGACGATGGCGGCTGACGTGTCGAGAGGCTCGCCGATCATGTCGGGGGCCGGCCGGCCGAGCGCACCCGGTCTGTCCATGGGGTCCTACCTTGCCCTCCTCTCACAGGAGCAGGCCCTTCCACAGTGGCCCCGCCCACCTCGGGATGGCAAGGCAGGGCGGTGACGTGAGGTGCTTCACGGAAGCGGGTGACGTAGCGAGGGGCGGGGCTGGGTACGCGCCCGCGTGATCACCGCTTGAGATGCCGGTCTGATCGGTACATATAGGGCGAAAGCATCGTTGGAGAGGAGGCGACATGTCGTCGAAGCGACGTCGCAAGAAGAAGGCCCGTCGTAAGAACGGCGCCAACCACGGCAGCCGGCCCCAGTCCTGATCATCCTGATCCGAGGCGCTCTGCCGAGTGACACCGACGGGGCTCCCCGAGCACGTGGCGCCACCGCGCCCGGGCACGGGGAGCCCCGTCGTCCGTGTGGCGGGGCACGCCGGTACCGCGTGCCGAGCTACCGGCTCCCGCACAGCGCCGTCCGGACGGCGGCCTTCATGTCGTCGTCCTGTGCGTCCGAGCCGCCCGGGTCGAGGTTCACCATGACCGTCGCCTGCCTGCCCTCGACCGTGGCGCCGGCCATCGTCTCGTACCCGAGCGCATCGCCGGTGTGCCCCCAGGAGAGGCCGCCGCAGGGCAGGGGCCTGCTCTCCAGGCCGAGGCCGTACGCCCGGCCGTCCGGGTTGCCGGTCGGGCGGGTGTTCATCATCTGCCTCAGCTGGGCCGGGCGCAGCAGCCTGCCGCGTACGAGGGCGGCCAGGAACCGGTTGAGGTCGGTGCCGCTGGAGATCATGCTGCCGCCCGGGCCCGCGACCGAAGGGTTGATCTTGGTGATGTCCACGAGCGGCGCGTCCTCGCCCGGCCGCGCATACCCGCGCGGGTGCGGTCCGGGGATCGACAGGGCGTCGCCCGGTACGTACGTCTCGCGCAGGCCGAGCGGCGCGATGATGCGCCGATGGATCTCCTCGCCGTACGGGTGGCCGGTCACCTTCTCGATGAGCATGCCGGCGAGCAGATAGCCCGTGTTGGAGTAACGCCAGCCGGTGCCGGGCTCGAAGGTCGGGGGATGGGCGAGCGCGATGTTCACGAGGTCGCGGATGTCGTGGTGGGCGAGCGGGTCCTCGAGGATCTCCTGCGGGGTGAGATGGGCGAGGTAGTCGGGCACGCCGCTGGTGTGCTGGAGCAACTGGCGGACGGTGATCCGCCGCCCGTCGTTCCCGTGTCCGCGGACGACACCGGGCAGGTAGCGCTCCACCGGCGCGTCGAGGACGACGCGATGCTCGCCCACCAGCTGGAGCACGACCGTCGCCACGAACGGCTTGGTCACGCTGCCGATCCGGAACCTGCTGTCACGGCGCACCGGCGCATGGCTCTTCACATCCGCGACGCCGCTGGTCAGCACGGAGCTGCCGCCGTGGCGGTTCCGCACCTCCACGAGCGCTCCGGGCGCGCCGTCGACCGTGGTCAGCCGCCGCAGGAGTGCGCGCAGCCGGGTGTGGTCGGCGGCGTCGGTGAACCCCATTACGGTGGATTCGGCCACCGTGGATTCGGCCGTGGTGGACTTTGCAGCGGTGGGTTCGGCCACCCCGGATTCGGCCGCGGTGGCCGTGGCGGCGGTGTTCCGCCACGGCGTCCCGGCCGGTGTCACCGCCGCGACACCCATCGCCACCGCCAGCGTGAGGAATCCGCCCCGCACCCGCCTGCGCTTGATCACGTTCATCCGATGTCCCCCTCCGAGCCTCCACGCGACCGAATGGCCACGCTAGAGGCCGCCGGGCCCGGCAGCGATCCGGCAGGCCTCCCGGATCGCCCTGGGGACAGCCCCACCCCAGGCGCGTCAGACCAGTTCGAGCAGGGCGTCGGTGAATTCCTCCGTGGTGGCCGTGCCGCCCAGGTCCGGGGTGCGGACGGCGGTCTTCGCCAGGACGGTCGCGATGGCGTCGGTGATGCGGGTGGCCGCCTCGGGGTGACCGAGGTGGTCGAGCATCATGGCGGCGGACCAGATCGCGCCCAGCGGGTTGGCGATACCGCGTCCGGCGATGTCGGGGGCGGAGCCGTGGACGGGTTCGAACATGGACGGGAAGTCGCGTTCGGGGTTGAGGTTGGCCGCGGGGGCGATGCCGATGCTGCCGGCGACCGCGGCGGCGAGGTCGCTGAGGATGTCGCCGAAGAGGTTGGAGGCCACGACCACGTCGAAGCGCCGCGGGTCGAGGACGAACTTGGCGGCGAGAGCGTCGATGTGCTCCTGGCCCCAGGCCACCTCCGGGTACGCGGCGGCGCGTTCGGCCACGAGCTCGTCCCAGAACGGCATGGTGTGGATGATGCCGTTGGACTTGGTGGCCGAGGTGAGGTGTCCGCCGCGCCGCTCGGCGAGCGAGAACGCGTAGTCCAGCACGCGGGTGACGCCCTTACGGGTGAACACCGCCTCCTGGACGGCCATTTCCTCCGGAAGCCCCCGTCCGAGGCGGCCGCCGATCTCGCCGTACTCGCCCTCGACGTTCTCCCGGACCACGACGAGGTCCACATCGCCGGGCCTCGCCTCGCGCAGCGGGCTGGGCACGCCCTCGAAGACGCGGATGGGGCGCAGATTGACGTACTGCTGGAAGCCCCGGCGGATGGGGATCAGCAGACCCCACAGCGAGACATGGTCGGGGACGCCGGGGTAGCCGACCGCGCCGAGCAGGATCGCGTCATGGCCGCGCAGTCGCTCCAGACCGTCGTCGGGCATCATCGCGCCCTGGTTGACATAGCGCTCACAGGACCAGTCGAACGTCGCGTAGCTGAAGCCGAGGCCGTGCCGGGCGGCGACGGCGTCCAGGACGCGGCGGGCGGCCGGGATGACCTCGTTGCCGATGCCGTCGCCGGGGATCAGGGCGATGCGGTGGGTGGTCGTGCGGCGGTTCGTCATGGAGGGGATTGCAGCAGGGGAGCGCCCACCGCGTCCAAGACGCAAATCCCATGTGCCTTATAGGCGCGCCTTATGACTACGCCGTGGCTGTTCCTACTGCCCTGTGGCGCTGCTGACGAACGCCTCCGCCGCCGGCGTCAGCGGGGCGCGTCGGCTGACCAGGGCGATATGCAGGCTCGTGCTCGGCTCGAGGTCCAGGACCAGCGCCCCCGCCCGCTCGGCGAGGCCGCGCCAGGCGTCCGCGACCACGGCCAGGCCGACGCCCCGCAGGACCAGCGGCAGGATCGCCACCCGGTGCTCGGTTTCGACCACGACCGTCAGCCCGACGCCCTCGGCCCGGAGGTCGTCGACGAAACGGCGCATCCCGGTGCCCTTCTGGCCCACGATCAGCCGATGTCCGGCCAACTGCTCATGGCGTACCGGCACTCCGGGGCGGAACGGCCCGTCCGGGGGTGTCAGCAGGACGAAGCGCTGTTCGAGCAGGGGGTACGTGCGCACATCGCCCTGCGGCTCGGCCTCGGGGGAGGCCAGCAGCCCCAGCTCGCATACGCCGGTGCGCACCATCTCCGTCACATCGCGCGGGGTGAACGCGGCCTGCACCCGCACGGACACCGCGGGATGGGCCCGGGTGAAGCGGTCGATCAGCCCCGTCAGCGGCTCGACGGCCTGTGAGGGCGGGGCCGCGATGTCCACCCTGCCCCGCGCAGCCCGTGCACCGACTCCACACTGGCCCGCGCGAGCTGCAGGCTGCGCACCGCTTCCCGCGCCGGTGCGATCAGCGCCGTGCCCGCGTCGGTGAGGACCGCCCGGCGGCCGATGCGGTGGAAGAGGTCGCTGCCCAGGTCGCGCTCCAGGGCGCGGATGGCCTGGGAGAGGGAGGGCTGGGACAGATACAGCGCGGAGGCCGCCCGGTTGAATCCGCCGTGGTCCACCACGGCCAGGAAGTACTCCAGCTGCCGCACATCCACCGCGCCGCCTCCCCGCGCCTCGCCGCCCTCATGGGTCCGCCCGCCACCCTCACAGGCTCGCCACCCTCACACGTCCATAGGTGGCGCCTATAAGGATTGTCGTCAACGGGTCTTGGACGCGCACCGCGGCGGCTGCTGGGATCGGATCATGAGCGATCAGCTGCTGGGCGACTTCGACCGCCGCACCCTTGACGTCGAGGGTGTGGGAATCAACGTACGCACGGCCGGGGACGGGCCGCCCGTTCTGCTCCTGCACGGCTATCCGCAGACCCATATGATCTGGCACCACATCGCCCCGGCGCTCGCGGCCACCCACCGCGTCGTCCTCACCGATCTGCGCGGCTACGGCGACAGCCACAAGCCCGTGTCCGACGCCGAGCACACCACCTATTCCAAGCGGGCCATGGCGCGCGACCAGCTACTGGTGATGCGGGAGCTGGGCTTCGACCGCTTCGCGGTCGTCGGCCACGACCGGGGCGCCCGGGTCGGCCACCGGCTGGCCCTCGACCATCCGGGGGCGGTCTCCGCGCTCGCGGTGCTCGACATCGTGCCCACGCGATACGTCTTCCAGCACGCCGACAAGGACTTCGGGCTCGGGTACTACCACTGGTTCTTCCTGGCGGCGCGGAACGGCATCCCGGAACACCTCATCGGCCAGGACCCCGCGTTCTGGATCCGTACCCGGATGGGGGCCCGCCACGGTGGCGGAACCCCGTTCGACGAGGCGGCCCAGGCCGAGTACATCCGCTGCTTCTCGGATCCCGCGGCCATCCACGCCAGCTGCGAGGACTACCGCGCCGCCGCCTCCATCGACCTGGTCCACGACGACGCGGACGCCGCCGCGGGCCGCCGGGTCACCGCACCGCTGCTGGCCCTGTGGGGCGCGCACGGTTTCGTCGGCCGCCACTACGACGTACCGGAGGTCTGGCGCGGCTACGCGGACGATGTGCGCGGGCACGCGCTGCCGTGCGACCACTACCTTCCCGAGGAGGCGCCGGACGAGACGCTGCGCCGGCTGCGGACGTTCCTCGGGGACCACGGCAGCGGCTGACCCGGCGGTGCGTGCCCCGGCAGCACCTGATCCGGCAGCGGCAGCGGCTGACCCGGCGGCGCCCCATGGCGTCACGGTGCCGTCGGGACGTCCTGCTTCCGCGTGGCCGTCTCCTCGGCCGGTTCGGCGGCCCCGCGCGTCTCCCGCGCCAGGGCCTGGCCACGGTGAGCGCGCTCATCAGGGCGATGAAGACGACCACGCCCGTGACGCTGTCCGCGGTCGGAGAGCGCGCGCCGTCAGCCGCATCCGGCCGGGTGAGATCCTGCTGCGCGGCTACCCGGTGGAGCAGTTGATCGGCCAGATGTCCTTCGCCGAGACCATCTGGCTGATGCTGCGCGGCGAGTTGCCCACCCGGACCCAGGGCCGGCTGCTGGAGGCCGCGCTCGTCGCCGCCGTCGACCACGGGCCCCAGGCCCCGTCGATCGCCGTCGCCCGCATGGCCGCCACCTGCGGACTGGGGCTGAACAACGCGGTGGCCACCGGGGTGAACCTCCTGGGGGACGTCCACGGCGGGGCCGGTCAGCAGTGCATGCGGGTGCTGACCGAGCTGGGGCAGTCCGTGGCCGAGGGGGCGGACGTCGACGACGCCGCGAAGGACCTGGTGGCGGACTACCGCGCCACGGGCTCCCATGTCCCCGGATTCGGCCACCGGTTCCACCCGTACGACCCGCGCCGCAGCCCCCTGCTCGACCTGGTGGGCGCGGCGGGGGTGGCGGACGGCGAGGCGCCCGGCTGGGCGCTGCGCGCCGGGACGGCCCTGGAGCGGGCACTGGCGGAGGGCCGCAGCCGTCCCGTGCCGATGAACATCGACGGCGCCACCGCCATCGTCTACAGCGAACTCGGCTTTCCGCCCGAGCTCGGACGCGGGCTGTTCGTGCTCTCCCGCAGCGTGGGCATCCTCTCCCACGCCTGGGAGGAGAAGTCCGGTGGAGCCAGGATCAAGGGTCCCATTCCCCGACGGCTGCTGCCCTCCTACGAGGGCCCGGCCCCCGGGACCTCATCCGGCCGGAGAGCGAGAAGAGCGAGGGAAGCACAGGGCGCGCGGACAGCGCGGAGGGCGCGGAGGGCGCGTGAGCGTCAGCCGCTCTCGCCGAGGAACCGCAGCTCCGACAGCCGCCTCGCCGCCTCGGTCAGCGCCGGGCGGAAGGACTCGACGCGCTCCTCGGTGAAGCGGCTGGTGGGGCCGCCGAGGCCCACCGCGGCGACGACCTGCCCGCTCGCGTCGGTGACGGGGGCGGCCACTGCGGACACCCCGCCCTCGCGCTCGCCGTGGCTGACCGCCCAGCCCCGCTGCGCGGCCAGGCGCGCCCGTTCGGCCAGGACGGAGGTGAAGTCGGGGCCGCGCCCGGCCGCCGAGGCCACCCGGCCCAGGGTCCGGGGCGAGCCGCCGATGAGCAGGACATGCCCGGAGGCACCGGCCCACAGCGGCATCTCCTCGCCGATGCGCACCACATGGCGCAGCTGCTGGGTGCCCTCGTGCTGGGCCACGCACACCCGGGAGGCCCCCTGTCGGATGTAGATCCGGGAGGACTCGCCGCCGGACCGTACGGACAGGACGCGCAGGCACTCCACCGCCTCCGGGGGCAGCCGCCAGGCGTCCTGTGCGAGCGCCGCCCAGCGCAGCAGGCCCGCACCGGGGGTGAGCCGGCCGTCCCCCCGGCTCCACAGCAGCCCGCGCTGCTCAAGGGTGGCCACCAGACTGACCACGGTGGATTTGGCCAGTCCGGTGGCGTCGGCCAACTCCCGTACGCTGCGGGAGCGGTGGGACTCGTCGAACAGGGCGAGCAGATCCAGTGCGCGCAGTACACTCCGTACTCCCTCGCCGCCCTCTCCGGCTGCCGTCCCCATCGCCCGTCCTCCTCGCCGCACCACGCGTAAAACCACCTAACGGTGCGACAGTGCCACCAGGTAGTACCACCAGGTGGTTCACGCTAGGCCGGGATGACGGTGACCAGGTCGGCGGGCATCCGGCCCCGCAGATCGTGCCATTCGCCCTCGCTGATATGGCGCTGCAGGGTCTCCAGGACGGTGTGCACGAGCTGTTCGATATCGCCCTGGATCGAGTACGGGAAGTCGTGCCGGATCCGTTGGTAGAACTCCTCGCTGTGCATCTTCACGGGCGTCTCCGCCGGTCTCCACCCCTCGTAGTAGATGCCGCGCACCAGCATCGGGAGCTGTGCGCCGAACTGGACGGCCTCGTCCACCGTCAGCCGGTCCCGCAGCTGGTGCAGGACCGCGCGCAGGGCGGCGTAGGACTGTTTGCGGCGCTCCTTGGGCCAGCCGTACGCGTCCTCGATCTCCTTGAGGAGCCGGTTGGTCTTGTCGACCGTCGTGTCGAAGGAGGCAAAGCCTGTGGCAACCATGGTGTTCGTCCTCCGGTCGGGGGTCAGGTGGAGTGGCTGCGCGGGTGTCGCGGATGCGCAGGGGAAGCGGACACGTGCGGATCACCGCCCGGCGCGGCGGACCGGCCGGACGGAGCTGGAGGGGCTGAAGGGGCTGGAGGGGCTGGAGGGGCGCCGTGCGGCGGTGCTTCACCACGATCGTCCGCAGGGCGTCCTCGCCGCGCACCTCGCGCAGTTCGCTGTCCAGCAGCACGCTCACCCGCGGATGGCGCTCGATCTGGTCGACCAGATAGCGGGACATCCGGGCGCCCAGATACGAGCCCTTGATCAGCAGATACACCCGGGGCACCCATGCGGCGAGGAAGAGCGACGCCTGGCCCGCGGAGTTGCCGCCGCCGACCACGGCGACGGGGGCCGCGCCGCACTGCCGCGCTTCGTAGACGGTGGCCGCGTAGTAGATGCTCGTCCGCTCCAGCCGCTCCATCCCGGGGACGTCCAGCCGGCGGTACCGGGCGCCGGTGGTCAGCACGACGGTACGGCACAGCGTTTCGCTGCCGTCGGCGAAGGTGACGCGGTAGTGGCCGTGGGCCGGTTCGAGGGAGGTCGCCTCCGCCGGGATCCGCACCTGCGTCCCGAACTTGCGCGCCTGGAGCATGCCCCGCTCGGCGAGTTCCGAGCCGGGGATCCCGGCCGGGAAGCCGAAGTAGTTCTCGATCAGGGACGTGGCGCCCGCCTGGCCGCCGGGGCCACCGTGTCCACGACCGTGGTGGTCAGCCCGTCGGAGGAGCCGTAGACGGCGGCGGCGATCCCGGCCGGGCCGGAGCCGACGACCAGCAGATCGCAGTGGCTGTGGGGGGCCATCGGCGGGGAGAGGCCGATGAGCTGGGCCAGTTCGGCGTTGCCGGGGTTGCGCAGCACATGGTGCTCGCGCCAGATGATGATCGGGGTGTCCTCCGGGCTGACCGCGACGCGGCGCGGCAGCGCCTCGGCCTCCTGGTCGGCCTCCAGGTCGATCCAGCGGTGCGGCAGCCGGTTGCGGGCCGCGAACTCGCGCAGCCGCCGGGTGTCGGGCGAGTAGCGCGAGCCGAGGATGCGGAAGCCGACGCCGCCCCCGACCAGCTGGGCGCGGCGGCCCAGATAGGCGCGGAGGGCGAGGTTGCCGAGGCAGGGGTCACGGGCCGTCAGCGCCCGCAGCCGGTCCACCGGGAGGGCCAGCACCTCCCCGGCCTCCTGGACATGGGCGGTGTAGAACGCCACCTGCCCCTGGAGCAGGCTCAGTTCGCCGAGGAAGCGCCGCGGGCCGTGCGCCCTCAGCAGCCGCTCGTCCGGGGTGCCGTGGTGCTCGATGATCGCGACCGAGCCGCTGAGGACGACGAAGAAGTCCGGGGGCGGGCCGCCGTCGCGGATGAGCACCTGACCGGGCACCACGGACCGGCGGGTGCCGTGCCCGGTGAGGTAGGCGATCTGCTCGTCCGTCAGCCGCGGATACGCGCCGTAGATATCCGGGGTCTCGTCCGGTACGGCGTGCTCCGGTACCTCGTCCGGTACGGCTCCCTCCGGTGCCGCGCCCCGGGACCGGTCCTCGTCCGTCATCACATCAGGCCATGGCCTCGTGGGCGTAGCACCACCGCCATGTCTCGCCCGGTTCCAGGGGCTGGACGATCGGGTGCTGTTCGGCGTACGCGTGCGCACGGGCGTGCTTGAGCGGTGAGGAGTCGCAGCACCCGACGTGTCCGCAGGTCAGACAGAGCCGCAGATGGACCCAGGGGGACCCCAGGCGCAGGCACTCCTCGCACCCCTCGGGGCTGCGCGGTGTGACCGGCCGCACCATCGACAGGTGCGGATCGGGCTCGATGGCCATGGCGTTCATCCTTTCTGGCGGTCGCGGCTCCTCATCACCGCTCGACACCCGCTCGACCCACGAACGCAGGGCTGCCCCTTGTCCAGGATGAGCAGGGTCGGCACGGCCTGCACCTCGAACCGCTGGGGGCAGGCATGGACGGTGCGGCCCGGCATCGTTCTCACGCGGCCTTTCCGAGTCCCGCGATCTCCGGTTGCCGTTCGTAGGTGACCACGAGTTCGCCGTGTTGGGCGTCGACCTTGACGGTGGCGCCCTCTTCGACATCGCCGCGCAGCAGGGCGCGTCCGATGAGGGTCTCCACCTCGTGGGAGATGAAGCGGCGCAGTGGGCGGGCGCCGTAGACGGGGTCGTAGCCTTCGTGGGCGATGACCTCGCGGCCGGCGGGGGTCAGTTCGATGGCGATCAGGCGCTCGGCCAGCCGCTTGCGCAGTTCGTCGAACTGCAGTTCCACGATCCGTTCGATCTGGGGCTCGCCGAGCGGTTTGAACAGCACGATGTCATCGACCCGGTTGAGGAACTCGGGGCGGAAGTGCCCGCGCAGTTCGCTCATCACCAGGCCCCGGGCGTCCGGCTTGAGCTCGCCGTCGGAGGTGACGCCGTCCAGCAGATGCATCGAGCCGATGTTGGAGGTCATGATGATCACGGTGTTGCGGAAGTCCACCAGCCGCCCCTGGGCGTCGGTGATCCGGCCGTCGTCCAGAACCTGCAGCAGGGTGTTGAAGACATCGGCGTGCGCCTTCTCGATCTCGTCGAAGAGCACCACCGAGTACGGCTTGCGCCGTACCGCCTCGGTGAGCTGGCCGCCCTCCTCGTAGCCGATGTATCCGGGAGGGGCGCCGACCAGCCGGCTGACGGTGTGCCGTTCCTGGTACTCGCTCATGTCCAGGCGGATCATGTTCTCCTCGGTGTCGAAGAGCGCGGCGGCCAGCGTCTTGGCCAGCTCGGTCTTTCCGACGCCGGTGGGGCCGAGGAAGATGAACGAGCCGATCGGGCGGCGCGGGTCCCGGATGCCCGAGCGGGCCCGGATGATGGCGTCGGTGACCAGCTTGACCGCCTCGTCCTGGCCGATGACCCGCTCCTGCAGGATCTCGTCCAGGCGCAGCAGCTTGTCCCGTTCGCCCTCCTGCAGACGGGAGACGGGGATGCCGGTCCAGGCGGAGACGATGTCGGCGATCTCCTCCTCGGTGACCACCTCGCGCAGCAGCCGGTGCGCCCCCTGCTTGGCGGCCAGCTGCTCCTCCTCGGCGGCCAGCTTGCGCTGCAGCTCCTGGAGCCTGCCGTAGCGCAGTTCGGCGGCGCGGTTGAGGTCGTAGGCGCGCTCGGCTTCCTCGGCCTCGCGGCGTACCTCCTCCAGCTCCCGGCGCAGCTCCTGCACCCGGCGGATGGACTGCCGCTCGGCCTCCCACTGGGCGTGCTTGGCGTCGGCCTGGGCGCGCAGATCGGCCAGTTCGCGGCGGAGTTCCTCCAGCCGCTGCGCGCTGGCGGGGTCGGTCTCCTTGGAGAGCGCGGCCTCCTCGATCTCCAGCCGGGTGACCCGGCGGGTGGTCTCGTCCAGTTCGGCGGGCATGGAGTCGATCTCGGTACGCAGCCGGGCGCATGCCTCGTCCACCAGGTCGATGGCCTTGTCGGGCAGGAACCGGTCGCTGATGTAGCGGTGGCTGAGGGCGGCGGCGGAGACCAGGGCGGTGTCCTGGATCTTGACGCCGTGGAAGACCTCAAGACGCTCGCGCAGGCCCCGCAGGATGGAGATGGTGTCCTCCACGCTCGGCTCGTCCACGAGCACCATCTGGAAGCGGCGCTCCAGCGCGGCGTCCTTCTCGATGTGCTTGCGGTATTCGTCGAGGGTGGTCGCGCCGATCATGTGCAGCTCACCGCGGGCCAGCATCGGCTTGAGCATGTTCCCGGCGTCCATGGCGCCCTCGGCGGCCCCGGCGCCGACCACGGTGTGCAGCTCGTCGACGAACAGCAGGATCCGCCCCTGAGCGGACTTGACCTCGGTGAGCACCGCCTTGAGCCGCTCCTCGAACTCCCCGCGGTACTTCGCGCCGGCCACCAGGGAGCCCATGTCCAGGGCGAAGATGGTCTTGTCGCGCAGCCCCTCGGGCACGTCGCCGCGGACGATGCGCTGGGCCAGACCCTCGACGATGGCGGTCTTGCCGACACCGGGGTCGCCGATGAGCACCGGGTTGTTCTTCGTCTTACGGCTGAGGATCTGAGTCACCCGGCGGATCTCCGCGTCCCGGCCGATCACCGGATCCAGCTTGCCCGCACGGGCCTCCAGCACCAGATCCCGCCCGTACTTCTCCAGCGCCTCATACGCCACCTCGGGGTTGGCGGAGGTGACCCGCTGACTGCCACGCACCTGGGTGAGGGCATTGAGGAACGCCTCCGGGGTGATGCCGTGCTCCCCCAGCACCCGCCCGGCCGCGGTGGCCGGCCCCTCCCGGGCCAGCGCCAGCACCAGGTGCTCCACCGACACGTACTCATCCTTCAGGCGCTTGGCCTCCTGCTCGGCGGCATCCAGCAGATGGGACAGCCGCTGGGTGACGAAGACCTGCCCCGGCGTCGCCCCCGGGCCCGTGACCCTGGGCCTGCGCGCCACCTCCGCCTCCAGCATGGTGCGCACCGCCTCCGGATCGGCGCCCACCTGGCCGACCAGCCGGGGCACCAGCCCCTCGGGCTGGTCCAGGAGGGCCAACAGCAGATGCTCGCCGTCGACCTCGGTATGCCCGAACCGCATCGCAGTGGTCTGGGCGTCCTGGAGAGCTTCCTGAGACTTCTGGGTGAGGCGATTCATGTCCATGACGGTTCTTCACTCCTCACGCCACTGCGGCGCAATGCGGCTTCGAGCCGGTCGACTTCGGTGTGCCCGAACCGCATCGCAGTGGTCTGGGCGTCCTGGAGGGCTTCCTGGGACTTCTGGGTGAGGCGGTTCATGTCCATGACGGTTGTTCACTCCTCACGCCACTGCGGCGCAATGCGGCTTCGAGCCGGTCGATGCGGTCGAGCAGATCGAGCACCAGACCGATGGAGGCGTAGTTGAGGCAGAGCCCGGTGTGCAGGCGCTCGACGCGGCCCAGCGCCGCCGGGGCGCCCGGGGCGAATACCAGCCGCCCCGCGTGGTCGCGCTCGGCGTCGACCAGGCCGAGGGCCACGAAGCGCCGGATCAGCTCTGGGTGCAGCCCGGTGCGACGGGCCACGGCCTCAAGCGAGAGCCTGCGGGCGGGCACCAGGTCGTAGTGGACGGACGGGACGGGCGCGTACCTCGTGTCCCTCCGCGCCGTGGTCGCGTGGGTGTTCATCGCTCCCTCCTGGGGTCGAAGGAGGAGGTGCGGCCCAGCTCCTCGAACAGCTCCCGCTCCCGGTCGGTGAGGCCGGGCGGCACCATGACGCGGATCTCGGCATAGAAGTCGCCGTTCGGACCGCGGGGGTTGGGCATGCCCTCACCGCGCAGCCGCAGCCGGCGGCCGCTGGAGGACCCGGGCGGAACCGTCACCTTGGCGGTACCGCCAGGCGTGGGCACAGGGACGGTCGCGCCGAGCGCGGCCTCCCACGGCGCCACCGGAAGGTGGACGTGGACGTTCCGGCCATCCAGCCGGAACCGCGGATGCGGCAGGATCCGCACCCGTAGATACAGATCCCCGGCCGGTGCGTCACCAGTGCCCCGGCCGCCCTGCCCGGCCAGCCGGATGCGCTGCCCGTCGACGACGCCCGGCGGGACGTTCACCTCAAAGCCGCGCTGCTGCCCCGAGGCCCCGGCCAGGGTGACGGTGCGGCGGCCGCCGCGATACGCGTCCTCGACGGTGAGCGGCAGCTCCGCCTCCTGGTCGGCCCCGGCGATGTCCACCCGGCCTCCGCCCCGGCCCCCCGTACCGCCGCCGAAGAACGCGCCGAACAGGTCCTCGAAGTCCACTCCGCCGCCCCCGGCATCCTCGCCGAAGCCACGGACGAACCGGACCCGGTCCCCGTCCCCGGAGGTCGTCCAGCCGCGGAATCCGCCGCCTCCGCCGCCGACACCGGCGCCGACCCGCTCCTCCCAGTCCTCGGGGATCTTGCGGAAATCCTCACCGAACCGGTCGTAGCGGGCACGGGTCTTCGGATCGGAGAGCACACTGTAGGCGTCGTTGAGCTCCTTGAACCGCTCCTCCGCGTTCGGATCCTTGTTCACATCCGGGTGGTACTTGCGGGCCCGGGTGCGGAACGCCTGCTGGATCTCGTCCTGACTCGCACCCCGTGAGACCCCGAGCACCTCGTAGTAGTCCCGTGCCATGGCCCGCTCACTCCCGCTTCGCCACGGCCACGGCCACCGGCCTCAGCTGGTTGCCCGGGTCCCCGTAGCCCGGGCGCAGGACCTGGACCACAGTGCCCGGCTCCGCCTCGGCGTCCTCGACCACGCCCACCACCTCGTGCCGGGCCGGGTCGAACGGCACCCCCGCCTCGCCCCGCCGCTCGTAGCCCAGCCGGGCCAGGGCATTCACGGCCTGGTCGCGGATGGCCTTCACGCCCTCCACGATCGAGCCCGGATCGGCCTCGGCATGGGAGAGAGCGAGCTCGAGATTGTCGATGACGGGCAACAGCGCCGCCGCCGTACTGGCCCGCTCCGCAGCCCGCTCCCGCTCCACCTCCCTGGCATGACGCTTGCGCAGATTCTCCAGATCGGCCAGAGCACGCCGCCAGCGGTCCTCCAGCTCCGCCAACGCGGCAGCCTGCTCGCCAGACGCCTCGACGGATTCGGCGACGGCGGGGCCGCCGGCCGCGTCCGGGCCGGGCCCCTCCCCGACCGCCCCGCGCGCCTCCACGGCGCCCGGCGCGGGCAGGCCCTGCCCCCGCTCCTGCCCCTGCTCCTGCCCCTGCTCCTGCTCCTGCTCCGTCACGGCGCCTTCCGGCGCCGGTTCGGGCTGCTGCGGTTGAGTGGACATCGCGGCCTCTCCGTCAGCCTTCCTCTGGGCCTACCGGTCGTACCGGTCAGCCCTTGTCGAACTCGGCGTCGATGACGTCCTCATCACCTCCGCCACCCCCGGCCCCGGCGTCCTGCACGCCGCCCGCCCCAGCCCCACCCGCCGCGCCCGCACCCGCACCCGCGCCCGCACCGGCACCCGCACCGGCACCGGCACCGGCACCGGCACCGGCCCCGGCCGTCTCATGCGCGGCCAGACCCGCATAGACCTGCTGGAGCTCGGAGACCAACGGCCTGGTCCGGTCGACACCAGCCCCGTTCCTGACCGCCTCACGGGCATCATTCACCAGCATCTCGGCACGCGACCGCTCATGCGAAGGCACCGCATCACCCAGCTCGGAAAGGCGCTTCTCGACCTGGTAAGCAACGGCATCCAGCTCATTACGCGCGTCCACAGCCTCACGCAGCGCCTGGTCCTCGCCACGGTTGCGCTCAGCCTCCTGGACCATGCGCTCGACCTCACCACGGTCCAGATTGCCGGTCTCGCTGATCTGAACGGACTGCTCCTTGCCGGTGTCCTGATCCCGCGCCGTCACATTCAAAATCCCATTGGCATCGATATCGAAGGTCACCTCCACCTGCGGCTCGCCCCGCGGCGCCGGACGGATACCCGTCAGCTGGAAACGCCCGAGCACCCGGTTGTCAGCAGCCCGCTCACGCTCACCCTGCAGGATCACGATGTCCACGGCCTGCTGATTGTCCTCAGCCGTGGAGAACGTCTCCGTACGCCGCACCGGAATGGTGGTGTTCCGGTCAATGATCTTCGTCATGACGCCGCCGCGGGTCTCGACACCCAGCGACAGCGGGGTGACATCCAGCAGCAGAACATCCTTGACCTCGCCCTTGAGCACCCCGGCCTGGATCGCGGCACCCAAGGCCACGACCTCGTCGGGATTGACACTCATATTGGGCTCCTTGCCACCGGTCAGCCGCCGCACCAGAGCCTGCACCGCCGGGATCCGGGTCGACCCGCCGACCAGGATCACCTCGTCGATATCGTTCTCCCCGGCCTTCGCATCACCCATGGCCTGCCGCACCGGGCCCAGACAGCGCTCCACCAGATCAGCGGTGAGATGCTCGAAAGTCGACCGCATCACCGTCTCGGTCAAATGCTTGGGACCAGCGGCATCCGCCGTGATGAACGGCAGACTCACCTGAGTCTGAGTCACCGAACTCAGCTCCGTCTTGGCCTTCTCCGCCGCCTCGAACAACCGCTGCAACGCCTGCGGATCCTGACGCAGATCGATGCCGTTCTCCTGATGGAACTTATCCGCGAGATGATCCACCAGCCGGCGGTCGAAATCGTCGCCGCCCAGATGGCTGTCACCCGCAGTGGAACGGACCTCCACCACCCCGTCCCCGACATCCAGGATCGACACATCGAAAGTGCCGCCGCCGAGATCGAAAACCAGAACGGTCTCATGACCCTTCTTGTCCAGACCATAAGCGAGAGCGGCCGCGGTCGGCTCGTTGATGATCCGCAACACCTTCAGACCGGCGATCTCACCCGCGTCCTTGGTAGCGCTGCGCTGAGCGTCATTGAAGTACGCGGGCACCGTGATAACCGCCTCGGTCACCCGCTCACCGAGCTGCTTCCCGGCATCATCAGCCAGCTTGCGCAGCACCTGGGCACTGATCTCCTCCGGCGAATACAACTTCCCCCGCACACTGAAACGGGCCAGACCCTGCTCATCCGGGACCACGTCGTAGGCCACCGCCCTGGCCTCACCGGACACCTCGTCGTAATGCCGGCCAATGAACCGCTTGGCCGAATAGATCGTGCCCTTGGGATTGAGAATCGCCTGGCGCCGGGCCAACTGCCCCACCAGCCGTTCACCAGTGTCCGTGAAGGCCACCACCGACGGCGTGGTCCGGCTCCCCTCGGAGTTCGGAACCACCGACGACTCACCGCCCTCCCACACGGCAATCACCGAATTAGTGGTGCCCAGGTCGATACCGACTGCCTTGGCCATGGCAACTCCTTCCAGGACGACCGCCGGCCGCACTCAGCGCCCGGTCGGCCGCGGGAGCGGGATCGGTGAGCAGACCTCTAGAACAAAGGGTGACAAATCAGACCGTGTCCGGTCCAGCGCCCGGGGGTCGAATATCGGCGCCCCGAGTGCACCCACGGGACAGGGCATCGGTGGTCAGCCGGGGGCGAGGTCCTGCTCGACCCAGATCGTCTTGCCGTCCGAGCCCTGCCGGGTGCCCCAGCGCGTCCCCATCTGGGCGACCAGCATCAGACCGCGGCCGCCCTCGTCGAAGACCCGGGCCCGCCGCAGATGGGGGGCGGTGCTGTTGGCGTCGGAGACCTCGCAGATGAGGCCGCGGTCGCGGATCAGCCGCAGCCGGATGGGCGGACGGCCGTAGCGGATCGCGTTGGTGACCAGTTCGCTGACGATCAGCTCGGTGGTGAAGAGCGTCTCCTCGAGACCCCAGGCGATCAGTTGCCCGGTGGTGTTCCGGCGGGCCTCGGCGACGGCGGCCGCGTCCGCGGGGATGTCCCAGGTGGTGACCCGGTCGGAGGCGAGCGGCCGGGCCCGGGCGAGGAGCAGGGGGATGTCGTCGTCGGGACGGACCGGGAGCAGGGCCCGCAGGACGTTGTCGCAGAGCGCCTCCAGGGACGGGGCGGGCCGGCTCAGAACCTCGCGCAGCATCTCCAGCCCCTCGCCGATCTCGCGCTCGCGGCCGTCGATCAGGCCGTTGGTGTACAGGGCCAGCAGACTGCCCTCGGGCAGCTCCGTCTCCATGACCTCGAAGGGCAGCCCGCCCAGCCCCAGCGGCGGACCGGTGGGCAGATCGAGCGGATCGGCGGTGCCCTGCGGGCCGGCCACCAGCGGTGCGGGATGGCCCGCCGCGGCGATGGCGCAGTGGCGGGAGACCGGGTCGTAGACCGCGTACACACAGGTGGCGCCGAACGGCCCGAAGCTCTCGGGCTGCTGGTCCGCGGACAGCCGGGTGACCAGGTCGTCGAGATGGGTCAGCAGTTCCCCGGGCGGCAGGTCGATGTCGGCCAGGATGCGCACGGCCGAGCGCAGCCGCCCCATGGTGGCGGCCGCTTCGACGCCACGGCCCACCACATCGCCGACCACCACGGCGGCGCGGGCGCCGGACAGCGGAATCGCGTCGAACCAGTCGCCGCCCACCCCGGCCCAGGCACCCGCGGGCAGATAGCGCGAGGCGATCTCCAGCGCCGTCAGGTCGGGCAACTCCCGCGGCAGCAGGCTGCGCTGCAGGGTCTCGGCCGTCATGCGTTCCCGCAGATAGCGGCGGGCGTTGTCGACACAGACGGCCGCCCGTGCGGTGAGCTCCTCGGCCAGCGTCGTGTCGTCCTCGGTGAAGGGCGCCGATGTGCGGTGGCGGGCGAAGAGGGCCGTACCGAGGGTGACCCCGCGGGCGCGCATCGGCGCCACGATCACCGAATGCGCTCCGTGCTCGCGGATCCGGCCGGCCCGACCGGGGTCCTTGGCCTCCCAGTGCGCCAGCAGGGGCTCGGTCACCTGGTGCCGCGCGGCCCGGCCCTCGATCAGGCACGTCGCCGTGGGGGAGTGCTGGGGATGCGTGGCCAGCTCCCCGACGCCGACCAGCGCCTCCGGGGCGCCCTCGACGACGGAGCGATGGGCCGCGCGCCGCAGGGTGATGGGCTGGCGCAGCGGCCCCGTCGGGGGCTCGTCGCCCTGATGGAGGAAGGTGAGCAGATCGACGCTGGCGAAGTCGGCGAACCGGGGGACCGCCACCTCGGCCAGCTCCAGGGCGATCCGGTCCAGGTCCAGGGTGCTGTCCAGCCGCGCCCCCGCCTCGCTGAGCAGCAGCAGCCGCTGCCGGGCCTCCTGCTCGGCGGTGGTGTCGCGGGCCGCGAAGCAGACGCCGCACCGGCAGCCGGTCCGGCCCACCAGTGGGGCCAGGGAGACCGACCAGGCGTGTTGATGGCTTTCGCCCGGCCTCCGCAGATGCGTCTCCAGTTCGAACCGTTCGCCGCTCTCCAGCACCTCCCGCATGGCCCGCTCGACCCGCTCGCTCTCCCCGCGGCCGACCAACTCCGTCAGCCGCAGCCCACGCATCTGGTCCTCGCTGCGGGCGGTGGCGGCCTGCATATCGGAGTTGGCCCGCGCCAGCCGCAGCTCGGTGTCGAAGAGCGCCAGGACGCACGGGCACTGGGCGAACGCGCGGTCCGCCGGTGCGCCCGGCTCCTGGGAGGGCGACTCCTGGGAGGGCGGCTCCTGGGGCAGCGGCTCCCGGGGCGCGGTGCAGACCAGCAGCCAGCCAGCGGTTTCGTCGTCCACCGGGCCGCGCTGGGCCAGCAGCTCGACCTCCACCCGTTGGCCGTCCCGGTGGCACAGCGCGATCCGTCCGCTCCACCGGGGCTCCTCCGCCAGGCACGGCCCGGCGCCGCCCGCCGCGTCCCCGACGGTCCTTTCGGCGCGCAGCTCGCCCGCCGCCCGCCCGACGACGTCCTCGGCGCGATAACCCAGCAGCCGCCGCGCGCCCTCGCTCCACCCGGTCACCACGCTGTGGTCGTCGACGGTGGCCGTGGCCAGGTCGGGGGCGCCGCACGAGGGGTTCGGCCGGACGCGGCGGGCGGCGGGGTCGGGGGGCGTCATCGCATATCGCCTCGACGGCTCAGGGATCCGGCGGTCGCCACTCGATCATCAAAATCGTGGCGTCGTCGCTGAGTTGGCTGTGCCCGTGGTCGAGGATGGCGTGGATGAGCAGCCGGAGCACCTCGGGGGCGTTCTCCCCGGCGGCCGTCGAGCGGATGATGTGGTCGGCGAAGCGCTCGAGGCCGAACTGCTCGCCTCCCTCGTCGCGCGACTCCACGACCCCGTCGGTGTACAGCAGAATCCGGTCGCCGGGCTCCAGGGCCGTCTCATGGATCCGGCGGGGCGCCGCCGACAGCCGCGGGGGCAGCCCCAGCGGCGGTTCGGAGGCGCGCTCCAGCTCCTTGTCCAGCAGCCGCTGGCGGCGGATGACCAGCGGAGTGGGATGGCCGCAGTTCGACCAGCGCAGCGCCCCGCTCGGCATGTGCAGCCGGAGGAAGACGCCCGTGCAGAACTGCTCCGGAAGCCATTTGTTCAGGGCCTCGTCCACGGTGGTCACCAGCTCCGCCAGGTCGGCGCCGGTGCGCCGGGCATTGCGGCTGCCCGCCATCGCCACGGAGGTGGTCAGCCCGGACGCCAGATCGTGGCCCATGGCGTCGAGGATCGTGGCGTGCAGGACGTCCTCGGTGAACGAATGGTCGAAGGCATCGCCGCCCAGCTCGTACGCGGGCTCCAGAACGGCCGTCGAGATCACCCGGCCGGTGCCGATCGAACGTGGCGGGAGGAAGGCCCGCACCATCTCCGTGGGCAGCTCCATGGACCGGGTCCGGGTGCGCCGGGCGAAGCTGTCGATGGAGGTGCGCTTGGACGTGATGACCAGGGAGAGGAGCGAGGCCAGCGTCCGGCAGCGCCAGAGCGTGAGCGCGTCCAGGGAGTCCATCCGCAGCTGCAGCACCCCCAGCCGCTCCGCGCCGTTCATCAGCGGCAGCCAGACGTCCAGCCTGCCCTCGTTGTCCTCCTGGACCCGCACGGTGCTGGTCCGGTAAGCGAATCCGGCCAGGGAGTCATCGAGGTCCAGCCGCGATGCGTCCTCGTCGAGCGGGATCAGCAGCCGCTGCTGGAGGTCGATCAGGAAGACGACCGCATGGCCCATGTGCATGGCAGCGGTGTAGCGGTCCAGGGCTCCCGGGAGCTCCGCGGGTGAAGCCTCGTGGGACGCCCGGAGCAGCTCGTCCAGCGACTGCTCAGCAGTCTCGGCCGAGGTCGACACGCTCGCGTCCACCATGCGGTCCACCATACGGCGGCGGGCCGCCGTACGCCCGGACGATCACGGGGCGTGGGCACCGGCTCCCGCGCCGACTCCCGTACGGGGTCCCGCACCAGTTCCCGCACGGGTTCCCGGGGGACGGTGACGGGCTCGCGCAGGGCCTCATCGGGTGCGCGGCTCTCGGGTACGGCTATCCCTCGTACGGCTGCCTCGCGTACGGCCGCGTCGCGTACGGTGGCCCGCCGTACGGTCGCGGCGGCCTCCCGTACGGCCACGGCGTCGCCGCGCACGTCCGCGCCCGCCTGGGGAGCCCGGGAGAGCAGGACCACGCCGCGGGCGGCCGCCGCCGCGCCCGCGGCGGCCAGGGCCCAGCCCGCCGGGCCGCCCCGGAAGCGCTCGTCCAGCAGGACGATCCCGATGGCGGCGGCCGCCACCGGGTTGGCGAGGGTCAGGGTCGCGAGGGGTGCGCCGAGGCCGCTGCCGTAGGCGCTTTGGGCCAGCAGCAGACCGCTCACCGCGAAGACCGCGACCAGGACGGCCACGATCACGGCCCGCCAGGACACCAGGGCCGCCCCGGGGACGCGGGAGTCGGCGAGCGCGACCGTGAGGGTCTGGGTGAGCGCCGAGGCGACGCCCGAGGCGACCCCGGACGCGGTGGCGTGCCGCAGCCCCCGGCCCGGCGTCCCGCGCCCCCTGCGCCCCGGCCGGACGCACAGCGCGATGAACACCAGGACGACGCCCGCGAGCCCGACCGCCTGCGGCAGGCTGAGCGTCTCGCGCGGAGTCTCCCCGGCGGTGACCGGCAGCAGGGCGCCGAGGCCGAGCAGTGCGAGGGCCACGCCCCGCCACTCGTTCCGGGCCACGCGCCGCCCCGCGAGCCGCGCGCCCAGCGGGACGGCCGCGACCAGGGTCAGCGCGCCGAGCGGCTGGACCAGGGTGAGCGGTCCGTACCGCAGCGCGGCCACATGCAGCAGGGCACCGGTGGAGTTGAGGCCGACGGCGCCCCACCAGGCGCCGCGCAGCAGCAGTCCCGGCATGCGGCCCGGCCGCCCGCCGGCGGCCAGCCGCTCCTGAGCCACCGCGGCGGTCGCGTAGGCGACGGCCGAGGCGAGCGCGAGCGCGACGGCTATGACGGTCGGGTTCATCCACCGTGCCTTCCTCTGGGCGCCCATCTGTCTGGCGCCATCGGCACACAAACGTATCGATACGAGAGTGTACCGGTTCGGAGCTGTATCGGTACATGGGTGTATCGGTACGCGGATGTGTCGGTACACTGCGTGGTCGGGGGGTCGGAGTCCGGTGACCGAGGAGGAGAGCCGATGGCGACGCAAGGCCCGGAGACGGCCGCGCCGCAGCGCCGTTCAAAGATCAGCCCCGAGCGGGAGCAGGAGTTCTACCAGGCGGTCCTCGATCTGCTCCAGGAGGGCGGCTACGAGGCCCTCACCATCGAGGCGGTCGCCGCCCGCACCCGCGCCAGCCGTTCCACCCTCTACCGGCAGTGGTGCAGCAAGCCCCAGCTCGTCGTCGCCGCGCTGCGCTCGTGCAAGCGCCCCTTCGCCTTGGAGGGCATCGACACCGGCTCGCTCGCGGGCGATCTGCGCGCCGTCGCGGCGGCGGTGGGGGAGGCGGGGGAGGTGTGCGGCGGTGATACGGCGCTGGTGTACGCCGTTGGGCACGCCGCGCTGCAGGACCCCGATCTGCTCCAGGCGCTGCGCGCCGCGCTGATCGAGCACGAGGTGAAGACGATCCAGGCGATGGTCCGCCGGGGCGTGGAGCGCGGCGAGGTGGCCGCGGACAATCCCGCCGTCGAGTTCGTCCCCACCCAGCTGATCGGCGCGATGCGGGTCCGCCATCTGCTGGAGGGCCGGTTCGCCGACCGCGACTATCTGACGCGCTTCCTCGAAGCGTCGGTCTTCCCCGCCCTCGGGCTGGCCCCGTAGGGCCGCCGGTCACGCCACCGGGCCGTCAGCCCTTCAGGCCGTCAGCCCTTCTGTCCGTCACCCCGTCAGATCACGGGTGGGCGGCCCAGTTTGGTCATGCGCCACACCGTGCGCCAGCGCATCGGGCGGCGGCGGCCGCAGGAGGTGCGCAGGCCCTCCAGGAAGCCGCCCGCCCAGGCCCGCAGCCCCGTCAGGGAGCGGGTGCGGGCGAGGGTGAGCAGCGTCCAGGTGCCGAGGTAGAGCGGGACCAGCGGCAGCGGTAGGTGGCGGCGGGCCAGCCAGACCCGGTTGCGGGCGGTCATCCGGTGGTAGACGGCGTGCCGGGCGGGGGAGGTCCGGGGGTGCTGGAGCAGCAGCTCGGGGGCGTAGACGACCTTCCAGCGCGCGTCCAGTGCCCGCCAGGCGAGGTCGGTCTCCTCATGGGTGAAGAAGAACGCGTCCGGCCAGCCGCCGATCTGCTCCAGCATCGCCACCGACAGGGCGTGGCCGCCGCCGAGGAAGGTGGTCACCTCGCCGCCACGCATCGGGTCGGAGGCGCGCAGCCGGGGCACGTGGCGGCGCTGGGTCTCACCCGTCTCGTCGGCGATGCGGAAGCTCACGATGCCCAGGCGCGGGTCCTCGGCGTACAGATCGCGCACCCTGCGGAAGACGTCGGCGTCCACCAGCAGCCCGTCGTCGTCGAGGTCGATGACGATGTCCACGTCGCCGAAGTCGCGCAGCCGCCGCCAGGCGACGTTACGGCCGCCGGAGACGCCGAGGTTCTCCTCCAGCTCGACCGCGGTCACCTCGGCGGGGAACTCCGGGAGCGGGGAGCCGTTGCCGACGACCACGATGCGGGCCGGGGGCACGTCCTGCTTCGCGACCGACTCCAGCAGGGCGGCCACCTCTCGGGGCCGGTTGCCCATGGTCAGGACGGCGATACCCAGGCGTGGTTCGGGGGCGGCGGACACGGTGGGACTCCAGAGCTCGGGTGCGATGCCCGCGATCGTATCCGTTCACCCGGAAGGGCACTTCCGTACGGCTGATGTTCATCAAGGACCGAGCGGCCGGCCTCGAAGAGCGAGCGGAACAAAAAGACCGAGCAGAACGAAAGGCGGAACGAAAAGGCAGAGCAAAAGGACTGAGCGGAACGATCAGCCGTCGAGCGCGGAGAGGGCCTGCTTGGCCGCGCTGATGGCGCCCTTACGGATCGCATCGCCGTCGGCGGCCTTATGGCTCTCGAAGTCGCCGCCGTTGTACGTCACGGTGACCGTGGCGTTGTCCTGGTGGACCGTCACCACCGCCTCGCGTATGCCCTGATCGTCGTCCTCGGTGGTCTTCTCGGTCACCGTCGCGTCGTCGCCGAGGCCGGGCACCGCGCTGCCGCCCTCGCTCCCGCTCTTCTTCCCGGCGGTGCTCTTGACGTCGTAGGCGATGTCCAGCCAGCGGTAGTCGAAGTCGTCCAGGGCGTGCCAGGAGCAGCCGGTGCGGCGGCCCAGGTCGCTGGACTTCAGCTCGTTCCCGGCCGCCTTGGCGCCCGGCACCAGGTCCTTGATCATCGACTCCGGGAGGGTGGTGCACGCCTCCGCGGGCGGCTTGGCGTAGCGCGGCGCGGCGGCGCCGGTGGCCGGGGCCGAGGTCTGCGGGGAGGGGCCCGCCGGGGTGGCGCCCGCGTCCGAGTCGTCCGACGTCGTCATGGCCACCCCCGCGGCGGCGAGGACGGCGACGGGCAGCAGACGGGCGACCAAGGTGAGCGGCAGAGAACGCACGGCGGTCTCTCTTCGTTCGGATGGCGGTCGTGGGGCGGTGGTGAAAGGTGTGGCGCGGTGGGAAACGACCCTGCCATATGGAGCGGGCCTCGAACAGTCCGGGGGCGGGAGAGGGTACCGGTCCGGAGGTGGGTGAGCGGGTGTGTCGGCCGTGGCGTCGAAGCCGCTGTGCCGATGGAGTGAATTGCCCGCATCCTCACATTATCTCCACAATTGGAGGGTTATCTAGGACGGGTGACGAACCCTCATCCGTCAGCCGCGGCCGATGTACGGCATCGCCGTCGCCATGACCGTCGCGAACTGCACGTTGGCCTCCAGCGGCAGCGACGCCATATGCCGCACCGTGCGCGCCACGTCCGCGACGTCCATCACGGGCTCGACCGCCACCTCCCCGTTCGCCTGCGGTACACCGGCGGACATCCGCTCGGTCATCTCGGTCGCCGCGTTGCCGATGTCGATCTGCCCGCAGGCGATACGGTACCGGCGCCCGTCCAGCGACAGCGACTTGGTGAGCCCCGTGATGGCGTGCTTGGTGGCGGTGTACGCCACGCTGTCCGGCCTGGGCGTGTGCGCCGATATGGAGCCGTTGTTGATGATCCGTCCACCCTGTGGTTCCTGATCCCGCATCTGCCGGAACGCCGCCTGGGCGCACAGGAACGCGCCCGTCAGATTGGTGTCCACGACCGACCGCCAGTCCTCGTAGGCCAGGTCCGCCAGGGCCACACCGCGCGGGCCGAAGCTCCCCGCGTTGTTGAACAGCAGATCGAGCCGTCCGAACCGCTCCCGCACCGCCGCGAAGAGCGCCTCCACCCGCTCCGGCCTGGCCACATCCGTCGGCACCACGGGGGCCGGCGGGCCGCCGCCGGCCAGCCGCGCCGTCTCGGCCAGGGCCTCCTCGCGGCGCCCCGCCAGCACCACCGACCAGCCCGACTCCAGGAGTTCGAGCGCCACCGCCCGGCCGACCCCGGAGCCCGCGCCCGTCACCACCGCCACTTTCGACACCACCGACACATGACCGTCGCTCATGGCGCCGCAGCGTACGCCACGTCAGTTCGACGTGTGGGCACGTCAATTCGCCGCAATGGTCCCTTCCGGCAATGGACCTCACCCAGCGGTCATATCGATGTCGTGTGCACGCAAGCGGCCGGCCGTCCCCCGACACTGCAATTCCTCTGACGCCACGAGCCAGGGGAGAGCACATGGCACACGACTCGCACCAGCAGGCCATACGAGCCGCGGCCGCACGTCTGGGACGCCGCCGCTTCCTCACCGTCACCGGAGCCGCCGCCGCGCTCGCGTTCACCACCAACCTGCCCAGCGCCCACGCCGCGCAGGTGTCTCCGCGCGCCCTCGCCGACAACCCCTTCACGCTCGGCGTGGCCTCCGGCGACCCGCTGCCCGGCGCGGTCGTGCTGTGGACCAGGCTGGCGCCCCGCCCGTACGAGCCCGGCAACGGGCTGCCCGAAGAGGGCACCGTCAAGGTCGGCTGGGAGATCGCCCGCGACGAGAAGTTCCAGCGCGTCGCCCGCCGCGGGACCACCTCCGCGCACGCGGAGTTCAACTACACGGTGCACGTGGACGCGGGCGGGCTGGAGCCGGACCGCGTCTACTGGTACCGCTTCCGGGCCGGGAACTGGACCAGCCCGGTGGGCCGCACCCGCACCACCCCCGCCGTGGGCGCCAAGGTCCGGGACGTGCGCTTCGGCCTGGTGTCCTGCCAGGCGTACCACGACGGCTACTTCACCGCCTACCGCCACCTGGCGGACGAGGATCTGGACGCCGTCTTCCACGTGGGCGACTACCAGTACGAGTACGCGGTCAACTCCGTGGGCGGCGCCCGGAAGTACACCGACCGCACCCTCCCCGCGGTGTTCAACGCCGAGACGATGACCCTCGAGGACTACCGGCTGCGCTACGCGCTCTACAAGTCCGACGAGGACCTCCAGGCCGCCCACGCCGCCTTCCCCTGGTTCGTCACCTGGGACGACCACGAGACCGAGAACAACTACGCGGACGACATCGACGAGAACGGCGGCCCCTCGGACGAGTTCCTGATCCGCCGGGCCGCCGCCTACCGCGCGTACTGGGAGAACATGCCGCTGCGGATGCCGCAGCAGCCGGACGGCGCCGATATGCGGCTCTACCGCCGCTTCCACTACGGCAAGCTGGCCCAGTTCGACATCCTCGACACCCGGCAGTACCGCTCCAACCAGGCGTACGGCGACGGCTGGCAGTACCCCGGCCCGGAGTCCGAGGACCCCGCGCGCACCCTCACCGGCAGCGCCCAGGAGCGCTGGCTGCTGAGCGGCTTCCAGAGCTCCACCGCCACCTGGAACGTACTGCCGCAGCAGGTCACCTTCTCCCAGCGGAAGAACACCACGGCCGCGCGCTCCCAGCTCTCCATGGACTCCTGGGACGGCTACCCCGCCTCCCGCGAGCGGATCCTGGCCGGTGTCGAGCAGGCGGGCCTGGAGAACTTCGTGGTGCTCACCGGCGATGTCCATGTGCACTACGCCTTCGACATCAAGAAGGACTTCGACGACCCGGGGTCCCGGACCCTGGGCGTGGAGTTCGTCGGCACCTCCGTCAGCAGCGGCAAGGACGGCGCCGACAAGCCCGACAACTGGGCCACCTACCTGGCCGCCAACCCGCATATGAAGTTCTACAACGGCCGGCGCGGCTATGTGACGGTCTCGCTGGACGAGGAGCGGGCACGGGCCGACTACAAGACCGTCTCCGCGGTCACCACCCCGGGCGCGCCGCTCACCACGGCGGCGTCATTCGTCAGCGAGGCCGGGAACCCCGGCCTCAAGCAGGTCTGACGAACGGACGGGCCCGGCGCGCACCCCAAGCGCCGGGCCCGCCCGGTTCACACCTCGTACCTCGTCCTCACACCTCGTCACCCCACGCCCTCGTCCTCGCCCGGATACCGCACCCCCAGCCGCTCCCGCGCCGCGTCCAGGGTCCGCATCACCGCCAGCGTGCCGTCCAGCGGCACCAGCGGGGACTCCGTCTCGCCCGCGCGCAGGCAGCGCATCACCTCCGCCGCCTCCCGCTGGTAGGAGCGCAGCCCGTCCACCGCCGTGATCTCCTCCGGATCCCGGCCGGGCCGGTGCAGCACAAAGCGCTCGGGATGGAAGAAGCCGCGCGGGAACTCGATCCGCCCCGCCGTGCCCGTCACCGCCGCCGTCATCGGCGTATCCGCGGTGATCGAGCAGGAGAGCAGCGCCACCGCCCCGCTGTCCCAGCCCAGCGCCAGGCCCGTGTTCACATCCACGCCCTCGGGGAGAGCTGACCCACCGCCCGTATCTCGTCCGGCTCGCCGAGCAGCAACTGCGCGAAGGACACCGGATAGACGCCGAGGTCCAGCAGCGCGCCGCCGCCCAGCGCCGGATCGCGCAGCCGGTGGTCCGGGTCGATCGGGCCGGGCAGCCCGAAGTCCGCGTGGACCGCCCGGACCTCGCCGATCGCGCCGTCGTGGACCAGCTCGGTCATCCGGCGGACGACCGGATCGCAGTACGTCCACATCGCCTCCATCAGGAAGCGGCCCCGGGCCCGGGCGAGGTCCACCAGCTCCTCGGCCTGACGGACATTGAGCGTGAACGGCTTCTCGCACAGCACCGCCCGCCCCGCCTCCAGACACAGTCCGGCCGCCTCCCGATGGGCCGAGTGCGGGGTGGCGACATAGATCACATCGATGTCGTCATCGGCGGCCAGTTCCGCCCAGCCGCCGTAGGCGCGGGATATCCCGAACCGCTCCGCGAATCGCTTGGCCGACTCCGGCCGGCGCGAGCCGACCGCGATGACCTGCGCGTCCGCCATCTCCAGCAGATCCGTGGTGAACGAGGCGGCGATCCCACCGGTCGCCAGAATCCCCATCGCACGGCCCTTGACCCGCTTGTCCCGGCCATCCCGACCCCGTTCCCCCCGCCCACAGGAGTTCGACTCCATTCGAATTGCTGAGAGCATAGAGACGCATCAACGACTCATGGAAGGTACGCATGCAGCAGCCCGGCCAACCGGCCGCCGCTCCCACCCGGGCCGACCGTCCCGGAATCTCGTCCCCCGACACCTCCGCCGCCTCCCGCACCTCCGCTGCCGCCCTTCCCGGGCTCACCGCGCAGCGCCGTACGAGCCTCCTCGTCACCCTGATCCTCGGCGGGCTCACCGCACTCCCGCCGCTGTCCATGGACATGTACCTCCCGGCCCTGCCGGAGGTCACCGACGGGTTCCACAGCTCGGCCGCCACCGCCCAGCTCACCCTCACCGCCTGTCTGATGGGCATGGCGCTCGGCCAGCTCGCCGTCGGCCCGATGAGCGACCGGTGGGGGCGCCGCCGTCCGCTGCTCATCGGCATGGTGATCTACGTCATCGCCACCGTCATCTGCGCCTTCGCCCCCACCGCCGGGCTGCTCATCGGCTTCCGGCTGCTGCAGGGGCTCGCGGGCGCGGCCGGAATCGTGATCGCCCGCGCCGTGGTCCGGGACCTCTACGACGGCATCGCGATGGCCCGCTTCTTCTCCACCCTGATGCTGATCTCGGGCGTGGCGCCCATCGTGGCCCCGCTCATCGGCGGCCAGATCCTGCGCTTCACCGACTGGCGCGGGGTCTTCGCGGTGCTCACCGTGATCGGCACCCTGCTCACCCTGGTGGTCTGGCGGTGGCTGGGGGAGACGCTGCCGCCCGAGCGGCGCCAGGACGGAGGGCTCGGCCAGACCCTGCGCACCATGCGCGGACTGCTCGCCGACCGCGTCTTCACCGGCTACATGCTCGCGGGCAGCTTCGCCTTCGCGGCGCTCTTCGCCTACGTCGCCGGGTCGTCCTTCATCGTCCAGGAGATCTACGGCGCCTCACCGCAGACCTTCAGTCTGCTCTTCGGGCTGAACTCGATCGGCCTGATCGCCACCGGTCAGCTCAACGGCCGGGCGCTGGTCGGCCGGGTCAGCATGGACAAGGTGCTGATGGTCGGGCTGGTCGTGATCACCGTCGCGGCGGCGGCGCTGCTCGTGCTGGCCTCCGGGGTCTTCGGGAAGGCCGGTCTCGTCCCCGTGGCGGGGTGCCTGTTCGTGCTGATGTCCGCGATGGGCCTGGCCATGCCGAACACCAACGCCCAGGCCCTGAACCGCACCCCGCACGCCGCCGGTTCCGCCTCCGCGCTGCTGGGCACCTCCACCTTCCTGCTGGGCGCCGTCGCCTCCCCGCTAGTGGGGATCGCGGGGGAGACCACGGCGGTGCCGTTGGCCGTCGTCCAGCTCGTCTCCGCGCTCGCGGCCATCGCCTGCTTCGTGGGACTCTGCCGTCCGTGGCAGCGACGTACCAAGCAGAGCGTGACCGTGGTCTGACCCGGTTGCTGGAGATCGTCAGGGCGCTTCCCGAAGGGGAGCGCCCTTGGTGTTCGGGGGTGGCACTGGCCGCCGGGACCGCATCGGGCCCGCTGGCCGAGGAGTCCTTCGGCTGGGCGGTGCGCTACGCGGCGTACGACGAGCGGGCCGACCGGGGTGTGGAGCTGCCGCGCGAGCGGTGGGTGCCGGTGCGCCGCGACACCCTCTTCGACCTCGCCTCGCTCACCAAGCTGTGCACCACGATCGTGGCACTGCGGGCCGCCGAGCGCGGGCTGATCGCGCTGGACGGGCGGGTCGCCGCGTACGCCCCGGAGTGCACGGCCGCCGCCGAGCACGGCATCACCGTGCGGCAGCTTCTCACCCACACCTCGGGGCTGATTCCCGAACTGCCGCTGTACGAGGAGGACGGGGTGGAGCGGCGGCTGGCCCGGCTCGCGGCCGAGCCACCGGTCACCCCGCCCGGCACCGCCCGCCGCTACTCCGACCTCAACTTCCTGCTGCTGCAGCGGGTGCTGGAGCGGGCCGCGGGGCGGCCGCTGGACCGGCTCGTGCAGGAGACGGTCACCGGCCCGCTGGGCATGGCCACCACCCGCTTCAACCCTCCCGCCTCCCGGCTGCCCCGGATCGCGGCCACCGAGGACCAGCGGCGGCCCTGGGGCAAGGTGGACCGGGGGATGCTGCGGGGCGTGGTGCACGACGAGAACGCGTGGGCGCTGGGCGGGGTCGCGGGCCATGCCGGGCTCTTCTCGACCGCCGGGGACCTGGCGGTGCTGTGCCGGGCGCTGCTGGCCGGTGGCGGGCCCGTACTGTCGCGGGAGTCCACCGAGCTGATGCTGACCGCGCCGGGGCTGGGCTTCGAGGTCGACCAGCCGTGGTTCATGGGCGAGTTGGCCGGGCGCGGCGCCGCGGGGCACACCGGGTTCACCGGGACGAGCCTGGTGGTGGACCGGGCCCGCGGGGTCTATCTGGTGCTGCTCGCCACGACCGTGCATCCGCGCCGCCGCCCCGGCGACAGCGTGCCCCGCGCGGCGGCGGGCACGGCGCTGGCGCGGGCGATGGGCTGAGAGAGCCCCGGGCTCCTGGGCTTCCCCGGCCCTGAGCTGTCCCGGCCGCACGGCGTCCTGCGGGGTGTCCGGCTGTTTCCCCTCCCCGCCCCTTCCCGCGGCATCGATGTGCGGCTCCGCCGCGTGGGGCGGGGCTCCGCCCCTCGAACCCCGCCGGGCTCCGCCCCGGACCCCGCTCCTCAAACGCCGGAGGGGCTGGATTGCGTTACCGGCCGGAGGGGCTGGATTGGTCCTGGTCCTCCGGTGGCCAGACATCGCCCCAGGACACATCGCGCGCGGCCCGGTACAGCGGCCCCTGACGCTTGGTCACCGTGGTGCGGCCCAGCCCCTCCTCGGGGGCGCACAGGTCCAGCAGTACCTGGCCCTTGCGGATCTGCGGGCGGCGCACCACCCGGGCGTCGGCGGGCGTGGCGTCGAACCGTACGGCCGCGACATAGCTGAACTTCTCATCCTCGTACGGCAGCGAACCGCCCTTGACCTGCCGGTGGAGGGAGGAGCGGCGGACCCGGGCGGCGAAGTGGCACCAGTCGGCGCCGGGCTCGATCGGGCAGGCCGCGCCGTGCGGGCAGGGGGCGACGATGCGCAGCCCGGCCGCCAGCAGCCGGTCCCGCGCCTCGCGGATCCGCAGATAGCCGTCCGGGGTGCCCGGTTCGATCAGCACCACGGCCTGGGCCGCGCGCGCCGCCTCGGCGACCACGGCCCGCCGGTCGGCCTCGGTCAGCTCGCCCAGCACATAGCTGACGGTGACCAGGTCCGTCCCGTCCGGCAGTGCGAGCCCGTCCCCTATGGCCCGGCGCTGCCAGCGGGCGGTGCGCAGCGCCTCGGAGGGCGCCTGCCCGGCCAGCTCGCGGCCGAGGGCCAGTGCGGGCTCCGCCCAGTCCAGGACGGTGGTGGTGTGCCCGTCGCGCGGCCAGGTGGCGGCCACCGCCCAGCTCGCCGCGCCCGTACCGCCGCCGATGTCGATATGCGAGGCCGGGGCCCATGCGGGCGTCCGGGCGCGGAAGGCGGCGAGGGCGGCGCGCACGGCCTCGAAGGTCGCGGGCATCCGGTACGCGGCATAGGCGGCGACGTCGGAGCGGTCGCGCAGCACGGGCGCGTCGGTCGGGGTGCGCCCCCGGTAGTGGCCGATCAGCCGGTCGACCGCCTGGGCGGCCTGGCGGGGCGGCAGACCGTCGAGCAGACCGGCGAGCGCGGTCTGCGGCGTCTCGTCGGCGCGGGTGGCGTCGGGGGCGTGCATTCCGCGGATTCTACCGGCGGGAAGGGGCCACCCCTGCCGCTCGGGTGGGGACGGGCAGGGGTCGGGCCACCCCCGCCGCCCAGGGCCGGGGGCCTCTGGGGGGTTTGTTGTCCGGGAGGGGGCTGCCGTGTCGCCTGGGCGGGGGGCCTCTGGGGGGTTTGTTGTCCAGGAGGGGGCTGCCGCGTCGCCTGGGCGGGGGGCCTCTGGGGGGTTTGTTGTCCAGGAGGGGGCTGCCGCGTCGCCTGGGCCGGGGGCCTCTCACGGGGTCCGTTGCCCAGGAGGGGCCCTCGCCGCCTGAGCCGGGTACCTCTCGTGCGGTCCGCTGTCCCCAGGGCCACTCTCGCCGCCCGGGCCGGGCCGCTGGTCGGCCCGGCCCACCCACCGCCGTCGGCTGTCGCTCACCTCCCGCTGGGCGCCCGCGGCGTTCGCACGGGTGTGGAGACCAGCAGGGCCGGTGCGTCCGTGATGATGCCGTCGCACCCCAGCCGCAGCATCCGGTCCCGCTGCGCCGGGGTGTCCACGGTGTGCGCCCACACCCGCGGTATCCCGGAGGCGACGGCCCGCCGCACATCCTGCTCGCGCGCCCGGTAGTCGACGTCCAGCAGATCGACGACGCCGCGCCAGTCGCGCGGGGTGTCGGTGCGCATCTGCCGGGCGGACCGCCATAGCTGGGTCATCAGCCCCTTCCGGTGGGCCTCGCGGGCCACCTCGGGGCGGTTGCTGTTGACGTAGACGGAGTGGATCAGACCCCGGTCGCGGATCATCCGCGCCAGCCGGGGCAGGCTTTCCGGGTCCTTGGCCTCCACCATCAAGGTGATCCGGCCGCCGAACCGGTCCAGCGCCTCGGCGACGGTGGGCGGCCGCTCGGGCCGCCAGGTGCCGCGCAGGGAGGGGTCGGGGCGCAGCCGGACACCCCGCCACTGGGCGGCGGTCAGAGCCCGTACGGGCCCGGTCCGGTCGGTGGTGCGGTCCAGCGTCGCGTCGTGCATCACCACGAGCGTGCCGTCCCCCAGCATGCGGGTGTCGAAGTCGAGGACCTGGACGTCATGCCGGCTGAAGGCGCTGGCCAGCCCGGACATGCTGTTCTCGGGCACTTCCAGGGCGCCGCCGCGGTGCGCGGTGTAGACGACGGCGGGCTTGCCGGCCGACGGCGCCGTGAGCGCGGGCTGGAGCCGCGCCGGTTCGCCGGCCGGGGGTATGAGGCGTCCTACGGACGGACGAGCGGTGGGGTGGGCCGCGACGGCCGCCGGTATGGACAGGCCGAGCACCACGACGGCGGTCAGAAAATGCCTGCTGATCATAGATGGAACGCTAGGGGCGAGATGTCGTGGATGCCCTGATATCGACACCCGGTCGAGGTGGTCTCACCCACCCCGGATGCGGACACCGGCCACTTCCGGAGCAGGATGGTGGCAGCATTGATCGGGTATCGGCCGTACCGCCGGTACCGGCGGTGAAGCGAGGCGGTAGATGGAACGCAAGGGCAGGTTCTCCCAGTGGCTGCGTCGGCCGAGGAGCGGAGCGGGCGGCGACCACGACACGGGAGCGGGCGCCGGTGGTGTCCGCGAGGACCTGCTCATGGCCGCCGCGGCGGCGGGATTCCCGCTCGCGCCGGCCGCCCACCCCTCCGGTTACGGCTGTTCCTGTGACCGCATCGGCTGTCCCACCCCGGGCCGCCACCCCGTCTCGTTCGCCTGGCAGACCCAGGCGACCACCGACCCGGACAAGGTCGCGCAGTGGCTGCGCGCCGATCCGCAGGCCAACTTCATCACCGCCACCGGCATCGTCCACGATGTGCTCGACGTACCCGCGGACGCCGGGCGGCTGGCCCTGGAGCGGCTGGGCGCGGCCGAGGTCGAGGTCGGGCCGGTGGCCACGAGCAGCGGCGATCTCCAGCAGGGGCGGATGCTGTTCTTCACCGCCACCCGGGGCACGCCGGATGACGAGGACGAGTGGTGGCCCTGTGAGCTGGACTGCCACCCGGAGACGATGGACGAGCATCCGGGGCTGCGGTGGCATTGCCGGGGCAGCTATGTGCTGATGCCGCCTGCGAAGCTGCCGGGCGACGGGCATGTGGGGTGGCTGCTCGGGCCGGAGCGGCCGCTGCCGGATCCGCTGACGTTGCTGGAGACGCTGACCGATGCGTGTGCCCGCTTCGCGGGCGAGGATCAGGATCAGGCGGCTGCTTGGCCCATAGGGCGGTAGGGCGCTTCAGGTTTCGTTGTCGGGTGCGGGCCGGTGGGCGGGGTGTGCCCACCCGTTCCGCCCCGTGGGATGGGTGCCCCCCGACCATCCTCACTCACCCTTTGCCGCGGTGACGCCTTCCAGGCGGTTGAGGAAGACCACCTTCGGGTCCGCCGCGTCCTTCGCGGGGACCCGCACCGCCGACTCCGAAACCCTCGTCAGCGTCACCGCCTTCTTCGCCTCGCCCGTCATCAGCGCCTTGATCTGCGGATCCGGGTTGGGCCGGAACCCCTTCGCCATCGTCTGCTTCTGCCGGTGGTGTGAGGAGAAGAACACGATCGCCCCGCCGTCCGAGGTGCGCAGCCCCACCGGGGCGTCCTGCGGGCCCTGCGCCGGGGTGTCGATGTACTCGGTCCAGAACTTCGGGGTGCGCAGGAACTTCTTCCGGGTGTCCCGCAGCCCCGAGGTCGACTGGCCGTCGGCGAAGACCGAGCCCTCGCCCGTCATCAGGTAGTCGGTGTACTCCGCGCTCAGCTTGTCCGGCCGGGTCGCCAGCTTCGGGGTCGGTCCCTCAGTCGGGACCGGCTTGGCCCAGCCGTCCTTGTCGGTCGCGAAGTCCGGCACCTCGTCCTGGCTGAGGATCGACAGGTAGGCGGCCTTCCAGGGCTCGTCCGCACCGCCGCGGGTGAAGACGAACAGCCAGCGGTTGTCGTCGCGGTTGCTGTCGGTGTCCGCGACGAAGAACTTCGGCCAGCCCACCTGCTTGGGGATGCGGTAGGTGACGTCGGACAGCTCCAGCGCCGGGTACTTGGGGTTGCCGTTCGGGGAGCTCGCGTGCTGGGCCTTGAGGTCGGCGGTGGTGATGGCCTCCAGCGGGCCCGTCTCCACCTGGCCGGCCAGCGCCGGATCCAGCTCCCGGTACGCCTTGTTGTACGCGTCGGTGAACTGCTCGAGCGCCTTGGGTGCCTCAGCCTTGTCCACCGAGGGAATGTTCTCCCGCTCGCCGTGGACCGTCATGCACCCCGTCAGCGTCATCCCCAGCGTCAGTACCGCCGCTGCGGTCGGAACTGTCAACTGCCGGCGGGGCGGCCTGCGTGTCATGGGGCTCCGGCTCCCGATTCCTGGGGGCTGCTGTGGACGGCGACACCCTACCGGGACGCAGGAACAGCGCGAGCGTGGGGACCAGATAGAGCACCCACATCCACACCTGAAGCCAGGTCGGGTCCGGCTGGAAGTTGAAGACGCCCTTGAGCAGCGTGCCGTACCAGGAGTCCGGTGCGATGGTGGAGCTGATGTCGAAGGCCAGCGAGTGCAGCCCGGGCAGCCAGTCGGCCTCCTGCAGATCGTGGAAGCCGTACGCGAGCACCCCCGCGGCCACCACGACCAGCATCGCGCCCGTCCAGGTGAAGAACTTCGCCAGGTTGATCCGGAGCGCGCCCCGGTAGAACAGCCAGCCCAGCACCACCGCGGTGACCAGTCCCAGGACCACGCCGATCAGCGGATCCGCCGTACCGTCGTTGCTCGCCCGCACCGCCGTCCACACGAACAGCGCGGTCTCCAGGCCCTCCCGGCCCACCGCCAGGAAGGCCGTGGCCACCAGCGCCCCGGTGCCCACCGCGAGTGCCGCGTCCAGCTTGCTGTGCAGCTCGGACTTCAGATGGCGGGCGGTGCGCCGCATCCAGAACACCATCCAGGTCACCAGGCCCACCGACAGGATCGACAGCGAGCCGCCCAGCGCCTCCTGCGCCTCGAAGGTCAGCTCCTGCGAGCCGAACTCCAGCGCCGCGCCGAAGGACATGCTCAAGCCCACCGCGACGGCGACCCCGAGCCACACCGGGCGCAGTGCGTCCCGGCGCCCGGTCTTGACCAGATAGGCGACCAGGATGCACACCACCAGGCTGGCTTCGAGCCCTTCGCGCAGACCGATCAGGTAATTGCCGAACACGGGGTTCGCCTTCCTTGTCGAGGGATCCGGTGGGTTTCTGGGGGAGTCCGTCAGGAGAACGTGGGGGAGTCCGTCAGGAGAACGTGGGAGAGTCCGTCAGGAGAACAGCGCCCTGCCCCACCAGTCGTCCGCGTCCCGGACGCCCGGCGGGACCGCGAAGAGCGCCGAACCCACATGCTGGATGTACTCGTTGAGCGCGTCCGTGCGTGCCAGCGCTCGCTGCACCGGTACGAACCCGTCCCGTACGTCGTGCTGGTAGGCGAGGAAGAACAGCCCCGCGTCCAGCCGCCCCAGACCGTCCGTGCCATCGGTGAAGGAGTAGCCGCGGCGCAGGATCCGGGCCCCGCCGTTGGAGTCCGGATGCGCGAGGCGGACATGCGCGGTGGGCAGCATCGCCTTCAGATTCGGCTCGTCGCGCTCATGCTGCTTGCCCTGCGGCGCGCCCTCGCCCTTGTCCCGGCCGAAGACGTCCTCCTGTTCCTTGAGCGAGGTGCGGTCCCAGGTCTCGATATGCATCCGGATCCGGCGCGCGACCAGATACGAACCGCCGGCCAGCCATGCCGGGCCCGCCTTCCCGCTCACCCACACATGCTTCTCCAGGGCGGCGGTGTCGGTGCCCGCGATGTTCCGGGTGCCGTCCTTGAAGCCCATCATGTTGCGCGGTGTCTGGGCGTCCGGCGTGGTCGAGGACGTCTTGCCGAAGCCCAGCTGCGACCAGCGGATGGCCACCTTGCCCATGCCGATCCGGGCCAGGTTGCGGATGGCGTGCACGGCCACCTGCGGGTCGTCCGCGCACGCCTGCACACACAGATCGCCGTCGCTGCGCGCCGCGTCGAGGTTGTCGCCGGGGAAGGCGGGCAGGTCGATCAGCGCCTCGGGGCGGCGGTCGGCGATGCCGAAGCGGTCCTTGCCCTTCTTGTCCGTGAAGAGCGTGGGCCCGAAGCCGATGGTGAGGGTGAGCCGGGACGCCTTGAGGCCGAGCGCCTCGCCGGTGTCGTCCGGCGGTGCCTCCGCCAGATCGCTCACCGCGCCGCCGCCGACCGCATGCCCCTGCGTCATCCGGGCCGCCGCCTTGGTCCACTCCTTGAGCAGCGCGATCAGCTCGGCGCGGTCGTCGGTGGTGACGTCGAACGCCGCGAAGTGCAGCCGATCCTGCACCGCCGTGGCGATCCCCGCCTGGTGCGCCCCGTAGAAGGGCACCGCGGCGCCGCTGTCGGCAACCGTTTCGGTGTCGTCCGCACCGCCGCCCAGCGCGGCCGCCGCGCCGCCGGCTGCCGCGGCGCCGAGCGCGAGCCCGGCGCCTCCCCAGCCGATCAGCGCCCGGCGCGAGGGTGCGGTGCCCGTCTCGTCGGTCATGCCCGGCTCCCTCACTTGGTGACGACGGCGGCGGCGAGCCGGGACAGCGGCTCGGCCAGCGCGTTGACCGCGTCGGACAGCTCCTTGCGCTTGGTCTCCGTGACGGTGTCGTACGACACGAAGCCCTCGCCCTCGCGGTACTTGTCCAGCAGCTTCCCGACGGCCGCGAACTGCTTGTCGAGGTCCTTGGCCAGCGCCGCGTCGTTCTTGGACGCCACCGGCTTGAGCAGCTTGTACGAGGTCTCGGCGCCCTCGACATTGGCCTCGAAGTCCACCAGGTCGGTGTGGCTGTAGCGCTCCTCCTCACCGGTGACCTTGCCGGTCTGCACCTCGTCCAACAGCTCCTTGGCGCCGTTGGCCATGCCGGTGGGGGTGATGTCGGCAGTGCCGACGCGCTTCTGCCAGTCCTTCAGGTCCTTGATGAGCTGGTCGGCGAGGGCGTGGTCGGCCGCAGTGATCTTCTTGGTCTGCCACAGCGACTTCTCCAGCCGGTGCCAGCCGGTCCACTTCTGGCCCTTCTCCAGACCGTCCTCGCGCACATCGACCTTGGGGTCGATGTCACCGAAGGACTCGGCGACCGGCTCGGTGCGCTCCCAGCCGACGCGCGAGGGGGCGTAGAGCTTCTTGGCGCCCTCGAGGTCGTCCTTCTTGACCGCGTCGGCGAACTTCTGGGCCGCGGGCAGGGTCTCGTCGGCCTGCTGCTGGGCGTAGGCGCGGTACGCGGCCACCGCCTTGTCCAGCCGCGGATCGCGCTTGGCTACCGCGCCCTTGCCGGTGGCGGACACCTTCTGGCGGATGCCGTGGCCCTTCATCCCGGGCTTGCAGGCGATCTCGTACGAACCGGTCTTGATCTCGGCGCTGATCGAGGCGGAGGTGCCGGGCCCGATGTTCTCCCGCTCGGTGACGATCCGGTCGCCCGGAGCGTAGACATACACCTCGGTCACCTTGGAGCCCTTGTTCTCCACCGCGAGCTTCACATGCCCGGCGGGGAAGGAGGTCTTGGAGACCTCGCACGCGTCGTCGGAGGCGGTGACGTGGACGGCGTCCGAGTCCTTGGCGTCGGACTTCTGGGCGCAGCCGGCGACGGCGGTGATCGTCGCCAGCGCCGATATCGCGGCGGCAACGGAGGTGCGAGCGGCTCGCATACGGGCTCCAGACGGAATCAGGGCAGGCCGAACAGGACGGACGTACGGCGGGCGGATAAGGCTGGCCTAACTTAACTGAGCCTTGCCTGTGCGGATCCTGTGTAATGTCAAAGAGTGCTCTGTGAACGGTAAAGGTTTGGCCAAGGTGGCTGATTTGATGCGGTTCGCAGTCCGGGAAGAGTGACGCACGCCTCTTATGGGTGCGGCTCGTCCGATGGGTCTGACTCGTCCGACGGGCGGGGGTCGCCGGTGAGCTGCTGGGGCCGTCGTCCGGTACGGGGCCGGAGCCCAGCGACCCACCTGGCTCATGGGGCGGGGGTGCTCGCGAAGCAGAGCCGGACCGCGAGCGCCAGCAGTGCGGGCATTACGCCGAGCGGCAGGACGCGCGGGGTGGCGCGGAAGGCGAGCAACCCGGCCCGCGCGGCGGTCGACCGCCGACGGCGCCGCCTCATGTGCCCTCCGCCGACCGGGCCAGCCGTGCTGCCGTCTCGTAGGCGAGGAGGAGTTGCTCGCCGGTCTTGCATACGGCGCCGGGCGTCCGGCAGGCCGGGTAGCCCGCGGCGTGCTCGATGGCCGCCCGCCACGCCTCCTCAGCGTCCAAGGCGACATCGGTGTTGTCGCCGCCAGCCATCAGCAGTGCTCCTGCGGCCTGGCCCGGAACGCCGTGATGAGGTCACGCGGGCAGTCGACGCTACGGATGATCAACCGCACTTCAGCTCGCCCCAGACCTGCTTGCCCCAGCGGTATCGGTCCGTCCCCCACCGGTCCGTGAGGGCATCGACTAACAGCAGCCCCCGGCCTCGGGTGTTGTCACCGTTGGAGTCTGTCCGCAGGTAGGGGATATTGCGGGACCGGTCCACCACGCCGAGGCGGACGAACGTCTCGGACGGCCGGGTGACGACGACGCGGATCGACTCCAGATGGGCGTGATCCACGGCGTTGGAGACCAGCTCCGTGATCACCAGCGCGGCGTCCTCTATCAGGCCCTCCTGCCCCCAGGCGGCCAGTGCGGTCCGTACCAGCTTGCGGGCGGCCGCCGCGCTCTCCGGTACGCGGCGCATGGTCTGGGAGTATCCGGGGTGCCCCGTGGGGCGAGGTGTGGCGGTCACGGACATCAGGACCTCAGTGGGTGCGAAGTGAGCGGCCTTGTCCGAGTGAACGACGACTCGCCGCGCGAGGAGAGGTAATACCCATCGGGTGTGCAAACCGCCCAACCGGAAATTCTCGGCCGACTCCCCTCACGGAGTGGGCTCGCATGGCTACGGTGGGTGTGTGGAGGGGAACGAAAACCTCATCAGGGCCATGCGCGAGAGCGGGCTCACCCAGACCGCCTTGGCGGATGCGGTGAACACTCATCTGCACCGCGACGGCTACGAAGGCACGGTCAGCGACCGGACGGTCCGCAACTGGCTGACCGGAAAGACCCGTTGGCCGCACTCTCGGCAGCGGGCAGCCTTAGGGGCAGTATTCGGATGTACGGCCGAAGAACTGGGATTCGTCCCACCGGCCCCACGATGCCCCGCCACAGAACCGGAGGATCCCGTGAGGCGCAGGAACTTCCTGACCGCCACCACAGGTACGACGGCCGCGGTCGCCGTCCCTCTCGTCGCACAGCACTCCGTAGGCACCTCGGACGTGATTCGGCTCCGTTCCGGTGTGGATGCCCTGGTGGCCCTGGATGCCACACGGGGAGGTCACGACGAACTGGAGCGTATGGCCCTGGCCGGGGCGGCCGAGACGCTGGAGAAGCAGAAGCTGGGCGCCTCCCAGCGCATCCGCCAGCGGCTGTTCAGCGTGGCCGCCGACTACATGTCCATGGCCGCTTGGTCCGCCATCGACGCCAAGCGGACGGACCGGGCGCGGAGTCTGCTGGACCGGACGCTCTATCTGGCCGGGATGGCGAAGGACTCCATCGCTGAGCTGGATGCCTGGAACTTGTACTCCATGCTCGCCCACCATCGTGGTGAGTACACCGAGGGCGTCGACTCCGGCTATGCGGCTCAGGCGACGGCCATCGCTCGCCGGGACCCGTTCTACGCCTCTTTGGCCCATGCCCGGACAGCGCTCGCCCACTCCAATTTGGGCGACCGACAGGCCGCCTTACGCTCCCTCGGCTGCGCCCAAGAGGCCCTGGGCAAGGCGTCCATGGACGATCCCAGGCCGAGTTGGACCGCCTTCTACGGGCCTGCCGAGCTCCTGGCCATGACGGCCATCGTTCGGGATCGGATCGGCGAACCTGCGGAGGCCGAGGCCGCCTCGCACAAGGCGCTGGCCACCATCCCCGAGCAGTTCCGCCGCAACCGTGCCCTGGCCACCGCACGGCTCGCCCTGACCCAGCTGCACCAGCGTGAGGTCGACCAGGCGTGCGCCACTGTCTCCACGGCCTTCGGACTGATGGAAGGGCACGCGATCCCCGGACGGATGCGCTCTCTTCTCGGTGACTACTACCGCGACTTGATCACTCTTGCCCCGAACACAGGCGTCGCCCGCGAGTGGGGAGACCGCTACCGATCTGAATGGAGCCGAGCTTGAGTGCCACAGGTCTGGACGTCCGCCATTTCACCCACGCGGATCTCCCGGAGGTCCGCCAGACGCTCATCGACGTACACGCCGACGCCCTCGCGGACGAGATGGACGACCCCTTCAATCAGCGCTTCCCCTGGTTCGTGGATCACTGGGGTGGCCACCCGGAGTTCTCCTGCGTGATCGCGTTCGAGGGCGACAAGGCGGTGGGCTTCGCCTACGGCGCCCCGGGGAGCCCCGGCCGCGAATGGTGGCGTGACTATCTCGACCCGGCTCCGGAGAAGAGCCGTACGTTCTCGTACTCCGAGCTGGCCGTCAGCCCGAAGTGGCGCAAGAAGGGCGTGGCCGAGCGGCTGACCCGCACGCTCATGGAAAAGCGGGACGAGGATCTCGTAGTGCTGCTCGTGGACCCCGAACACCCCCGGGTGCAGGCCCTGTACGAGTCCTGGGGCTTCCGCAAGGTGGGGGAGCGCCAGCCCTTCCCGGACTCCCCGGTCTACGCCGTCATGCTCGCCGAGCTGCCCCTGAAGTAGGCCCAGAACAGGGAAGGTTGGTGCTGGGCCTTCAGCAGGGCGCTGAGCCGCGTAGGTGCCTCAGGCGCTGAGCCGGAACTCCTCGGCCAGCTCCTGGAAGATCCCGCGTTCAGCGCGTACGCGCGCTTGCACTCCTCCACGACGCGCTGCTTCTCCAGATCGTCCACCGGCAGCGCGTCCAGCAGCGCGCGGTACTCCCGCTTGAAGGCGGCGGGGTTGCCGATCGACTCGAAGACGTAGAACCGCACCCCGTCGCCCTTGCGGTCGAAGCCCCAGGTCTTCTCCGCCGTGTCCCGCACGTACTGGCCGCCGGAGAGATCGCCCATATAGCGGGTGTAGTGGTGGGCGACATAGCCCGCCGGCCAGTCACGGGCGCACTCCGCCACCCGCGCCGCGTACGCCGTCGTGGCGGGCAGCGCGGTCAGGCCGGTGCGCCAGTCCGGGCCGCCGAGATGGGCCAGATCGCGCTCCAGCTCGGCCATGCGGGCCAGCTCCGGCCGGAGGAACGGGCCCGCCACGGGGTCCGCCGCGAGCGCGTCGGCCGGGGACTCCAGGGCGCGGTAGACGAACCACAGCTGCTCGGAGTAGCGGCGGTAGGCCGCCACGCCCAGGCGCCCGCCGAGCAGATCGGTCATGAACGACGAGCTCCCGACGTCCGTGTGGGCTTCCCGCGAGGCGGTGCGGATCAGGGCGGAGAACTCCACGGTGGACCTCCGGAGGCCGAATGTGTAGGTTAGCCTTACCTAAGTAGAGACCGCTGCCTACGTCAATAGCCTTCCCGACAGGCTGTCGGTAAAACGGCCGCCGAAGAATCGGCCCCCGGTACAGGACATTCGGTGAACCGGCCGGCCGCTAGGGCAGGGTGAGGATCTCCGCCCCGGTCTCCGTCACCACCAGTGTGTGCTCGAACTGCGCCGTCCGCTTGCGGTCCTTGGTGACCACGGTCCAGCCGTCCTCCCACATGTCGTACTCGTAGGTGCCGAGCGTCAGCATCGGCTCGATGGTGAAGGTCATCCCCGGCTTGATCTCGGTGGTGTGATGCGGGCTGTCGTAGTGCGGGACGATCAGACCGGAGTGGAACGAGGAGTTGATCCCGTGGCCCGTGAAGTCGCGGACCACCCCGTAGTCGAAGCGCTTGGCGTACGACTCGATGACCCGGCCGATGATGTTGATCCGGCGGCCCGGCTTGACGGCCTTGATCGCGCGGTTGAGGGACTCCCGGGTGCGTTCGACCAGCAGCCGCGACTCCTCGTCCACCTCACCGCACAGATACGTGGCGTTGTTGTCCCCGTGCACCCCGCCGATGAAGGCGGTGACGTCCAGGTTCACGATGTCGCCGTCCTGGAGGACGGTGGTGTCCGGGATGCCGTGGCAGATGACCTCGTTGACCGAGCTGCACAGCGATTTGGGGAACCCGCGGTAGCCCAGCGTCGAGGGGTACGCCCCGTGGTCGCACATGTACTCATGGGCCACCCGGTCCAGCTCGTCCGTGGTGACCCCCGGCGCGATCAGCTTGGCGGCCTCCTCCATCGCCCGTGCGGCGATACGCCCCGCGATCCGCATGCGCTCGATCGTCTCGGCGTCCTGGACCTCGGGCCCGTCATAAGGTGTCGGGCCCGCCTTACCGACATACTCCGGGCGCGGGATCGAGGCGGGGACGGGGCGGGTGGGGGAGAGGGTCCCCGGGACTAGAAGCGACTGGCCAGACATATCAGCGAGTGTATCGGCGGCGCATGGGGCAGCATGGCCGCAAGGGCCCTTCGGGCCACTGGGGAACGAGCGGAGGCCGGAGGCCGGGATGGCGCTGTTCAAGAGGGGAACCGCCGGTAAGCCCGGTGAGTGGTACTACTGCATCCGGCACCAGAAGGTCGAGGAGGGCCCGGAGTGCCGCGCCGCCGACCGCCTCGGGCCGTACGCCTCCCCGGCGGAGGCCGCCCACGCGATGGAGACCGCGCGCGAGCGCAATGAGGAGTGGCAGAACGACCCCCGCTGGCGGGACGACGAGCCCCCGGCGGCGCGCTGAGACGCGCTGGGTGCTGGGTGCTCGGGCCCCTGCCGGGGCGCGGAGAGCTTCCCCGGGTGCGGGGCGCCGGGGGATCAGTGGCCCGGCCCGGAGTGCCGGGCGCCCACCGCCTCGGCCCGTACGCCCCCGGAGGAGGCCGCCCGCGCCATGGAGCTCGCGCGAGAGCGCGAGCTCCCGGCGGCGGGCTGAGGCTTCCCGGGTGCCGAGGCTTTTCCGGGCGCCGGGCGCCGGGCACACGGCGCCCGGCGATCAGCCGGCGGCGGGGCGGAGTTCGCGCGCCTCGCGCGCCCGGCGGGCGTGTTCGTCCGTCCGGGCGTCGTAGCCCATCAGCCGGGGCAGCGCGAGCGCCAGCAGGCCGACCGAGGCCACACAGGCCACCCCGCCGGACCACACCGAGGCCCGTACACCCACCCACCCGGCCATGGAACCGGCCCGGACCTGGCCCAGTTGGGGGCCGGTGGCGTAGGAGAGCAGCTCGATACCGGCCAGCCGGCCGCGCAGCTTCTCGGGAATCGTCTGGTTCCACAGCGTGGCGCGGAACAGTCCGCTCACCATGTCCCCGCCGCCCGCCACTGCCAGGCACAGCAGCACCAGCCAGACGTTGGACAGCCATCCGGCGGCCGCCATGGCCAGGCCCCAGACGGCCGCTCCCGCGACCACCATCCGGCCGTGGCGGTGCACCCGGGACGTCCAGCCGCTGGTCGCGCTGACCACCACCGAGCCGATCGAACCCGCCGCGTACATCAGGCCCAGCGCCCAGGGCGCGTCCAGATCGTCGGCGAGGAAGGGGAAGATCGCGTTCGGGAAGGCGAAGAACATGGCGGCCATGTCCACGGCGTAGGTGCCCAGCAGCTCCTTGCGCCGCCAGGCGTAGCGCGCGCCCTCGCCGATCGCGCGCAGCGACGGCGGCTCGGCGTCGTGCGCGGGCGGGGCGGAGGTCAGCCGGAGGGCCAGCAGCCCGGAGGCGGCGAAGGTCAGCAGATCGAGGCCGTAGGCGAGCGGCAGCCCGGCGTACGCCACGACGACCCCGGCGAGAGAGGGCCCCGCGATGGCGGAGAGCTGCCAGCGCAGCGAGTTGAGCGCGGCGGCCGCGGTGAGCTGGCCGTGCGGGACGATCCGGGCCACCACCGCGTCGATGGCGGGGCGCTGCAGCCCGGTCAGCGCACTGGCCAGCGCGGCCACCACGTACAGCGGCCACAGCATGGGATCCGGCAGCAGGCTGTTGACCAGCAGCAGCGCGGCGAGCAGCCCGAGCCCGGCCTCGGTGAGCAGGATCAGCCGCCGCCGGTCGACGGCGTCGGCCAGCGCACCGCCGTACAGCCCGAAGACGATCAGCGGCACCAGCTCGACCGCCCCGATCGCGCCGACCGCGGCGGCGGACCCCGTCAACTCCTTGATCTGCAGCGGCAGTGCCACCATCGTCAGGAAGCTGCCGAAGGCGGTCACCAGCCCCGCGGTCCACAGCAGCCGGAAGTCGCGGGAGGAGTGCCAGGGGGCGAGATCGGGCAGCAGCGCGCGGGCCCGGGGCGCGCGGCGCGCCGGAGGGTCGTCCTGGTCGGTCAGGGTCACGAGGTGACATCGTCCGGCCGGGCCCCCGCGCTGGGCAACCGAATTACGCGCCGTGCGGTGCCGTGCGGACGGTGGCTGTCTTACGGTCCGTGGGCGCCTTACGGACGGCGTGAAGCCCTTACGGGGGCCATGCGCGCCTTACGGCCCGTGGACGTCGGGGCCCGTGCGGCGCCTTACGGCAGGCGGGAGCCGTGGGCCCTGGGCCCGTGGGGCCGCCACGAGTGCGCGGGCGGGCCTGGCCGCTCACGAGTGCGGGCAGGTGGTCACCCTCGCCCGTACGGCCCGCACGCGCCCTCACCACCGCGTGGGTGGCGGCGCCGCCAAGTGTTCGGCCAGCCGGGCCAGCCGGTCCTGGAAGCGGCGGCGGCCCGGGCGCGGCAGGCTGTTCTCCCCGGCGGCCGCGCTGACCAGGTGCTGGAGGGTGTCGAGGTCGAGTTCGCCGCCCTCGGGGCGGAGAGCGCGTCATGGGCCAGGGCGTGCAGCTCGGCGTCGCCGCCGTCGAGGGCGAGTACGGTCGCCCCGCCCCGGCGGGCGTCGTTCACCCGCTCCAGCAGCCCGGCCCCGGGGTCGTCCGGCGCGACCACCAGCAGGGTCTCACCGCGGCCCGCCCCCTCCAGCCGCCCCAGACCGACCGCCAGATGCGCGGGCACGGCGGCGCCCTCCGGCACCCGGTGGCGGACGAGGGTGGGGGACAGCTCGGGCAGCCCGGACCAGGCCGCCTCGTCGTCGAGGTGCGCGGCCAGGTGCCACGGTTCGTGTCTCTCGCTGCCGACCAGCAGCAATCCGCCCGCGCGCGGTCCGACCGAGGCCCGTAGCGAGCCCGCGAAGCGGCGGGTCGCCTGGAGCCATTCCGTTCCGGCGAGGACTTCGCGCAGCAGTGCAACCCTTACGGCGTCCATGGCATCCGGATCCTGCCCCGGCCCGCGCCCCGGCGGGCGCGATTCGGGCCCGGCTCACCCGTTCGGGGCATATGCGGCAGGCATGCCGTAGATCCGTTCCGTGCCCGGCGCCATCGCGCCCTCGGCCGCGTCTCCAACTGTTCATGTGCCGTCTCTTGACGCTCTGTAAGGCAAACCCTAAGGTCGCCGCACACAAGGGACGTCCTACGTCCCATTTATCTGACTCGGCACTCGATTGCGACGGGGCATCGGGAGGTCTGTTGGCAGTCGACACGGGGGCGGCACGCTCGTACGAGGTGTCCGTTCCGTTCCGGGCGGGGACCGAGGGCTATGCGAGCTACCGGATCCCGGCAGCCGTGCTGACCCACGACGGCACCGTCCTCGCGTTCGCCGAAGGCAGGGTGAACTCCTCCGCCGATGACGGCCATATCGACCTCGTGCTCAAACGGTCGGCCGACGGCGGACGGACCTGGGGCGTCTTACAGGTCGTGGCCCGCAACGGCGATGGCACGGCGGGCAATCCGGCCCCCGTCGTCCTCGACGGCGGCCCCCACGACGGCCGCGTCCTGCTGGTGCACATCCGCAGCGCCGCCTCCGCCACCGAGGACCGGATCCGGCGCGGCGAGGTGAGCGCGGCCGACGGGCGGCGGGTGTGGCTGACCTACAGCGATGACGACGGCGCGAGCTGGAGCGAGCCCCGCGAGACCACCGCGAGCACCAAGCGGCCCGAATGGCGCTGGTACGCCACCACCCCCGGCCACGCCCTCCAACTGCGATACGGCGCCCACGCGGGCCGGATCGTCGTCGCGGCCAACCACTCCCTGCCCCCGACCGTCCCCGGCGACGACGGCACCGAGGGGCGGTACAACGGCGGACACGACCTGCTCAGCGACGACGACGGCGCGACCTGGCGGATCGGGTACGTGGACGACAACCCCGACGGCTACGTCAACGTCAACGAGACCACCGCCGCCCAACTCCCCGACGGCCGCGTCTACTTCAACACCCGCACCGACGCGACCGCCCCCGGCACCCGCGCCGACGCCCACTCCGGTGACGGCGGCGCCACCCTGGACCTCCCCTTCCGGCCGCAGGCCGGTCTGGTGGCCCCCGTGGTCGAGGGCAGTGTGCTGCACCTCGGCGAGCCGGACGTGCTGCTCTTCTCCGGCCCCGCCGACCCCGCGTACCGGGCGCTGATGACCGTCCGCACCAGCCATGACGGCGGTGTCACCTGGCGGCCCACGCACACCGTGAACGGCCTGCCCGCCGCCTACTCCGATCTGGTCCGGCTCGACGAGGCCACGGTCGGACTGCTCTACGAGACCGGCGACTTCAGCGCCTACTCGACCATCACATTCCGGCGCATTCCGACGGAGGAGCTGGTATGAGCGATACCGCAAGAAACCGGAACACCTGGATGACCGGCACGCCGCGCCGCGCCGTCCTCGGCGGCGCGGCCGCCGCGGCGGCCGGGTTCGCCCTCGCGGGCTGCGGCTCGGACGACGACGGGGGCGGGGAACCCAAGGACCGCAAGAAGGGCGAGAAGATCACCCTGACCTTCTGGTCCTGGGTGCCGGGCATCGACAAGCCCGTCGCCCTGTGGAACAGCAAGAACCCCGAGGTGCGGGTCAAGGTCGAGAAGGTCTCGGCCGTCGACGGCGCCCAGTACGCCAAGATGCACGCCGCCATCAAGGCGGGCAATCCGCCGGACCTCGGCCAGATCGAATACCCGGTCGTGCCCAGCTTCCTCGTCGACAACGGGCTGCTGGATCTGACCAAGTACGGGGTCGCCGAGCACAAGGACATGTTCATCGGCTGGCAGTGGCAGCAGTCCGCCTTCGGCAAGGCGGTCTACGCCGTACCGCAGGCGTCCGGCCCGATGGGCCTGTTCATCCGTCAGGACCTGTTCGACAAGTGGGGCATAGAACCGCCCACCACCTGGGACGAGTACGAGGCGGCGGCCACCGCGATCCGTAAGAGGGGCGCCTGGATCGAGACCTTCTCGGCCACCAACGGCAACCGCTTCGCGGGGCTGGCCTGGCAGGCCGGGGCGCGCTGGTTCGGCACCGAGGGCGACACCTGGACCGTCTCCATCGACGACGAGCCCACCCGTAAGGTCGCCGACTACTGGTACGACCTGGCCCGGCGGAAGCTCATCAAGACCATTCCGGACCGGCAGAACGCCTGGTACAAGGACGTCCAGACCGGCTCCATCGCCTCCTGGCTCGGCGCGAGCTGGGGCGACGCCCTGCTGGTCGGCAACGCGCCCAAGACCGCGGGCAAGTGGCGCGTGGTGCCCATGCCGCAGTGGAAGAAGGGAGACGCCTCCTACGCCAACTGGGGCGGCTCCACCACCGCGGTCTTCGCCAAGACCAAGTACCCCAAGGACGCGCTGGCCTTCGCGATCTGGCTCAACACCGACCCCGAGTCGATCAAGCTCCTGATCGAGAACGGCTATGGCACCCCGGGTGCCAAGCAGGGGTACACCACCTCCCAGCTCGATGTGCACAAGGACTTCTTCGGCGGCCAGGCGTACAGCAAGGTCTTCGACGAGGCGAGCAAGGGCGTGGACACCAGCTGGAAGTGGGGCCCCGCCACGGACACCCTCTACCAGCGGCTCGGCGACGCCTTCACCGCCGCCATCGGGGACGGGTCCGACTTCCGTTCGGTGCTGAAGAAGGTGCAGGGCGAGACGATCGCCGACCTCAAGGAAAAGGGCCTCAAGGTGAAGGCCGGGTGAGGCGGGTGAGCAAAGCTCCCCGCCGCTTCACCCGGACCGAGGCACGCAGCGCCCGGGCGGCGTCCGGGTTTCTGCTGCCCTTCCTCGCGCTCTTCCTGCTGTGCTTCATCGCCCCCATCGCCTACGCCCTCTACGAGAGCCTGCTGAAGGTCGAGCGCACCGGACCGCTCGGCCTCGGCGGGGAGACCAAACAGGTGTGGGCGGGCCTGTCCAACTACGCCCACGCCCTGGAGGACGACCGGTTCACGGCGGGCTTCGGCCGGGTGCTGCTCTTCGGCGCCGTCCAGATCCCGTTGATGATCGCCTTCGCCACCGCGCTCGCGCTGCTGCTGGACGCGGCCTCCGCGCGCTGGGTCGGCTTCTTCCGGACCGCCTTCTTCCTGCCGTACGGCGTGCCCGGGGTGATCGCGTCGATCCTGTGGGGCTTCCTCTACGTCCCCGGGATCAGCCCGCTGGTGGAGATGGCCGATTCGATGGGCTGGGACGTGGACTTCCTGGGCCGCGGGGCGGTCCTGTGGTCCATCGCCAACATCGTCACCTGGCAGTTCACCGGCTACAACATGCTGGTGCTGATCGCCCAGCTCAAGGCCGTACCCGGAGAGCTGTACGAGGCGGCGCGGATCGACGGGGCCAATGCCTGGCAGGTCGCCCGGCACATCAAACTCCCGCTGATCCGGCCCGCGCTCGTGCTCACCACCGTCTTCAGCCTCATCGGCACCCTGCAGCTCTTCGCCGAGCCCAAGGTGCTCAAACCGCTGAGCAACTCCATCGACTCCGGCTACACCCCCAATCTGGCCGCCTACAACGAGGCGTTCACCAGCAACAACCAGCACATCGCGGCGGCCGAGGCGGTTCTGCTCGCCCTCGTCGCCTGCGTGCTGTCCTTCGGATTCCTGAGACTCGTGGGCCGGCGGGGGAAGGACGGCGACAACGGATGAACGAGGCGAACGACCTGGCGGGCGCGGTCGCGAGCGAGCCCGCGGACGAGGCCGCACCCGGGAAGGGGCGGCCGGAGGCGGTCCCGCCCGATGACCGGCCCGGTGCGGGCCGCCGCGCGGCGAGGGCCGGGAGGGGACGGAACCCCCCCTGCGGCACCGGATCATCACCGTCTCGCTGCTCACCGTCGCCGCCATCTACTTCCTGACCCCGGTCTACTGGCTCGTCGTCTCCTCCACCAAGTCCAGCAGCGATCTCTTCGGCACCTTCGGCTTCTGGTTCCACGACCCGCACCCGTTCGACTATCTGCACCGGGTGCTCACCTACGACGACGGCATCTACGTCCGGTGGTTCGCCAACAGCCTGATGTACGCGGGCGTCGGCGCGCTCGCCGCCACCCTGCTGTCGGCCGCCGCCGGCTACGCCCTGGCCAAGTTCCGCTTCCCCGGCCGGGAGGGCATCTTCAACGTCATCCTGGCCGGAGTGCTGATCCCGGGCACGGCGCTCGCCCTCCCGCTCTATCTCCTCTTCAGCGAGATCGGCCTGGCCAACACCTACTGGGCCGTGCTGATCCCCAGCATCGTCAGCCCCTTCGGGGTCTATCTGTGCCGGATCTACGCGGCCGCCGCCGTCCCGGACTCCCTCCTGGAGGCGGCGCGGATCGACGGCGCGGGGGAGGGCCGGATCTTCTCCACGCTGGGGCTGCGGCTGATGACCCCGGCGCTGGTCACCGTCTTCCTGTTCCAGTTCGTGCACATCTGGAACAACTTCTTTCTGCCGCTGGTCATGCTCTCCGACTCCGATCTCTACCCGATCCAGCTCGGCCTGACGTCCTGGCAGGGGTACGCGGACCGGCAGCCGGAGCTGTACCAGTACACGGTCGGCGGGGCGTTCCTGTCCGTCCTGCCGCTGATGGTGCTGATGGGCGTACTCCAGCGGTACTGGCGCACAGGGCTGACGGAGGGGAGTGTCAAAGCGTAAGAGACGTCACCATGAAGGTGGCCGCGGTGCGTGACAGGATCACTGTCATGACTACTCCTGATGCCCCGAACTCCGCGTCCGACGCCCCCGCGAAGAAGGCCCCCGCCAAGGACCCCTGGGACCTCCCCGATGTGTCCGGCCTGACCGTCGGCGTCCTGGGCGGCACCGGTGACCAGGGCCGCGGCCTCGCCTACCGGCTGGCCAGGTCCGGCCAGAAGGTGATCATCGGTTCGCGCGCCGTCGAGCGCGCGCAGACCGCGGCGCGGGAGCTGGGCGGCGCGGAGCTCGGCATCGAGGGCGCGGACAACGCCGAGTGCTCGCGCCGCAGCGACATCGTCATCGTGGCCGTCCCGTGGGACGGCCACGCCAAGACGCTGGACTCGCTGCGCGAGGAGCTCAGCGGCAAGCTGGTCGTCGACTGCGTCAACCCGCTGGGCTTCGACAAGAAGGGCGCGTACGCCCTGACGCCGGAGGAGGGCAGCGCCGCCGAGCAGGCCGCCGCCCTGCTGCCGGACTCCCGGGTCACCGCCGCCTTCCACCACCTCTCGGCCGTAACTCTGCAGGACCCCGAGGTCGAGCAGATCGACACCGATGTGATGGTCCTGGGCGAGTCGCGCGCCGACACCGACCTGGTCCAGGCGCTCGCGGCCCGCATCCCGGGCATGCGCGGCGTCTTCGCGGGCCGGCTGCGCAACGCCCACCAGGTGGAGTCCCTGGTGGCCAATCTGATCTCGGTCAACCGCCGCTACAAGGCCCATGCGGGCCTGCGCGTCACCGACGTCTGAGGGCGCCGCCGCCCGACCGGCACATCCGGGGCGCCCCGCCCCTGCGGCGGTGCATGGGGGACAATGTCGGGGAGTGCCACATCCGCCGACAGGAGCCGACCCCATGCCCCGCCTCGCCCTTTGCACCCTGGCCGTCTGCGTCCTCGCGATCGCCGCGGCCGTCGTGTCCTTCGCGCGGGGGAGCTGGCTCGGGATCATCTGGATCCTGATCGCCGGCATCTCGTCCAACATGGCCTGGTACTACGTCCGTAAGGCCCGGGCCGACCGCGCGGCCGACCGGGAGAGCACGGGCGCCACGAGCTGAGGCCGCCGGGCGGGGCCTAGAAGTCGAGGCGGGGGATATCGGGCTCGCCCTGCCAGAAGCGGAAGAATTCCTGGCCCCAGTAGGTGTCCCACTCCGATACGCCCAGGGCCCGCATCACCGCGTCGATGGCGCCGAAGAACGCCTCATTGACCTCGGGTATCCACAGGATCCCGAAGACCGCGAGCAGCCCGAACGGCGCGTACGGCTCGACCTGGCGCCGGATGCGGTGCGACAGCCAGGGCTCGATCACCCCGTACCCGTCCAGGCCCGGCACCGGCAGGAAGTTCAAGATCGCCGCCGTGACCTGCAGCAACGCCAGGAAGGCGAGGGCGAAGCGGAAGAGCTCCGGCACCTGGTCCGTGGCGTCGAGCCAGAACGGGGCGGTCAGCGCGGCCGCGAACAGCACGTTCGTCAGCGGGCCCGCGGCCGAGATCAGACTGTGCTTCCAGCGGCCCTGGATCCGGTGCCGCTCGATGAACACCGCCCCGCCCGGCAGCCCGATCCCGCCCATGATCACGAAGACCACGGGCAGCACGATGCTCAGCGCCACATGCGTGTACTTCATCGGGTTGAGGGTCAGGTAGCCCTTCGCGCCGATCGACAGATCCCCGCCGTGCAGCGCGGTGCGCGCGTGGGCGTACTCATGCAGGCACAGGGAGACGACCCAGCCGGAGACGACGAACAGGAAGACGGCGAAGCCGGGGCTGGCCGAGTACTCCGTCCACACGGCCCACGCGGACACGACCATGATCGCGAACAGTCCGAGGAAGACGGGGCTGATGCGCCGCTCGCGGCGGCTGATGGCGGTGGTCATCGAGTGGGGGTCTCCATACGGGCTGGTGAGCGCTGAGGGGGAAACGTCGAACAGGGGGCGCGGAGTTCCGGGCCAGGGTAAACGGCAAGACGGCCGGGCCAGGGGAAACGGGGGGAGCGGCCGGGGCCACGGGGAACGGGAGAATGGCCGGGCCGGGGTCAGCGGGAGAACGGCCGGGGCAGGCGCGGTCGGCCGGGAGACGGGCATCCATCAGAATGGGGCCGTGCGCTACGGCATCCTCGGCACCACCCAGGCCCGCCACGACGACGGCACCCCCGTGGACGTCGGCGGGGCGCGGCTGCGTGCGCTGCTGGCGGCGCTCGCGCTGGCGCCCGGGCAGGCGCGGACCACCGGGGCGCTGATCGGGGAGATCTGGATCACCGATCCGCCCGCCGACGGGCACGGCGCGCTGCAGGCGCTGGTCGGGCGGCTGCGGCGGGCGCTCGGCAAGGACGCCGTGGAGTCCGTCCCGGGCGGGTACCGGCTGAGCGCCGACCCCGACGACGTCGATCTGCACCGCTTCGAACGGCTCGCGGAGGAGGGCGCCCACGCCCTCGCCGACGGCGATCCGGCCAAGGCCGTCGATCTGCTCGACGCCGCGCTCGCGCTGTGGCGCGGGCCGGCGCTCAGCGATCTGCCCGACGCCACCGCGCCCGTCGCCCGCGCCGAGGCGCGACGGCTGGACGCGCGGCGCGCCCGGCTCGCCGCCGACCTCGCGCTCGGCCGCCCCGCCCAGGCCCTCCCCGCGCTCACCGGGCTCTGCGACGGCCACCCCTTGGACGAGCCGCTGCACGCGCTGCGCATCCGGGCCCTGCGGGACGTGGGGCGGGTGGCGGAGGCGCTGGCCGCGTACGAGGTGATCCGTACGGAGATCGCCGAGCGGCTGGGCGCCGATCCGGGGCCGGAGCTGCGGGGGCTGTACGCCGAGCTGCTGGCGGCGGCCGATGAGGGCTCTCCCCTACCGCCCCGCCCGGCCCCCGCCCCCGCCCGCAGCGGCGGTGGCAATCTGCGGGCCCGGCTGACCAGCTTCGTCGGCCGCGAGGCCGATCTGGCGACCCTGCGCGGCGATCTGTCCGGTCACCGGCTGATCACCCTCCTCGGGCCCGGCGGCGCCGGGAAGACGCGGCTGTCGCAGGAGGCCGCCGAATCGTTCGCGCCCGACTGGCCGGACGGGGTGTGGCTGGCCGAGCTCGCGCCCGTCGACGACCCCGAGACCGTTCCGGAGACGGTGCTCAGCGCGGTCGGGGGGCGCGAGACGGTCCTCCTCGGCACCTCGCCCGAAGGGCTGCGCGCCGCGACCGACCCGGCCGTGCGCGATCCGCGCGCCCGGCTCATCGAGCACTGCGCCCCGCGCCGGATGCTGATCGTGCTCGACAACTGCGAACACCTCGTCGCGGCCGCGGCCCACCTCGCCGAGTCCCTGCTCGCCCAGTGTCCCGGGGTCACGATCCTGGCCACCAGCCGCGAACCCCTCGCCGTCCCGGGCGAGTTGGTGCGTCCCGTGGAGCCGCTGCCCGACCCCGTCGCGCTGCGGCTGCTCCAGGACCGGGGCGCGGCGGCCCGGCCCGGTTTCCGTACCGAGGACGATCCGGCCGCGTGCGCCGAGATCTGCCGGCGCCTCGACGGACTGCCCCTGGCGATCGAGCTGGCCGCGGCGCGGCTGCGGCTGCTCACCCCACGGCAGCTCGCCGACCGCCTGGACGACCGCTTCCGCCTCCTGACCAGCGGCAGCCGTACGGCGCTGCCCCGCCAGCAGACCCTGCGAGCCGTCGTCGACTGGTCCTGGGACCTGCTCGACGCCCCGGAACGCACCGTGCTCGCCCGGCTGTCCGTCTTCGCCGGAGGCTGCGGTCTGACCGAGGCGGAGGCGGTGTGCGCGGACGCGGCCGAGGCGGTGCGCGGACGCCCCGAAGAGCACGCAGAGCACGTAGAGCACGCAGAGCACGCGGAACGTGAACAGCGCGCCGGGGCCGTGGAGCCCCGGGACGTGGCCGCGCTGCTCGGCTCCCTTGTGGATAAATCGCTGGTCGTCACCGCGCCCGGACCGGAGCCCGGGACGGACGGGGAGATGCGGTACCGGCTGCTGGAGACCGTCGCCGAATACGCGGCGGAGCGGCTGGACGAGTCCGGCGAGCGGGCCGCGGTCGAACAGCGCCATCTGGTCGCCTACCGGGAGGTGGCCCGTACCGCCGATCCGCTGCTGCGCGGTCCCGCACAGCGCCACTGGCTGGTCCGGCTGGAGACGGAGCACGAGAATCTGCGCACCGCGCTGCGCCGGGCCGTGGCCGCCCGCGATGAGCAGGAGGCGCTGTGCCTGGTCCTCTCGCTCGGCTGGTTCTGGCATCTGCGCGGCCACCGCGGCGAGGCGCGCCATTGGGCGACCGCCGCGGCCGACCTCGGGCCGAGCCCCTTCGCACCGCCCGTGGCCCCCGCGCCGCCGCTGTACGTCAGCTGCACGGCCGCCCCGCCGCCGATGGAGCCCGAGCTGCTGGCGGAGGCGCGGCGCGGAGTGCGGCTGTACGCGCTGGCCAACATCGACGGCGACCTCCGGGCCATGGTGGGCGACGACACCCAGCGCGAGCTGGAGGGCATCGTCTCCGCCTACCGGCCGGGGCTGCCCCAGACCTGCCGTCTCCCGGGCATCCTGTGGTTCTTCGCGGTGATCCTCAAGGGGGACTTCGTCCTGCTGCGGGAGATGGCCGACGAGGCGGTGCGCGCCTGCCGGGAGCTGGACTACGCATGGGAGCTGGCGTTCACCCTCCAGCTGCGGGCCAAGTTCTACCGGGATCGCAGCGGCGAGCACCAGGACGCGACCACCCGTGACGCCGATGAAAGCCTGGCGATCTTCCGCAGGCTCGGTGACGTATGGGGCGAGGCGGAGGCGCTGGCCGGCCGCGGCGAGACCTGGGAGAAGCGCGGCGAGGGCGCGGCCGCGGCCGCGGACTACCGCGCGGCGATCCGCTGCGCCCAGGAGCTCGGGGCCCATGACCAGGTGACGTTCCTGCGGTCCCGGCTGGCCGGGCTGTTCGTGGAGTTCGGTGACGAGGAGAAGGCCGCCGAGGGCGAGCGGATGCTGCGCGAGGTGGTCGAGCAGGGGCAGCATGCGGGCGCCGAGGCGCTGTCGTACGCCCGGATCCATCTGGCGCAGCGCTACGGCACCACGGGCCGCCTCGCGGAGGCGCGGACCCTTCTGTCCACCTTGCACGGGGAGTTCGAGCACCGGGCGCTGCATATGTTCGAGGGCATGGTGGAGGGGATGCTGGCCTGGCTGGAGCTGCTGGAGGGACGGCCGGGCGACGCCCTGACGACCGTGCGCGGTGCGCTGGCGAAGACCACTGGCCGGATGACGGAGATGGTCGCGCCGTTCATCCCGGTGACCCATCTGCTGACCGCCGCCGAGGCGCTGAGCGGCCTCGGCGGGGCGGAGCGGGCCCGGGCGGCGCGGCTGCTGGGGGCGTACGACGCGCTGCGCAAGCCCCAGCAGTACCGGGTCTCCGCCAGTGAGCGGGCGCGCCGGGAGCGGACCGAGGCCGCGGTGCGGGCCGAGTTCGGGGACGCCGCGTACGAGCGGGCCCATGCCGAGGGCGGCGGCCTCACCCTGGACGAGGCCATCGTGCTGGTCTGAGCGGGCCGGTGAGCGGGTCCGGGAAGCACGGGGAGTGAGGACACGATGGCCGGCCGGGCGCCCCCCGTAGGGTGCGCCCGGCCGGTGGCTCGAGACCGTGGACCGTCAGGTGGTCTTGTTGCGGAACTTGCGCACCGCGAGCGGCGCCACGAGCACCGTGATGGCCACCGTCCAGCTCAGGGTCACCGTCACCGGCTCGGCTATCGCGCCATGGCCGCTGGTCAGCGCCCGTGCGGCGTCCGCGAGCCGGGACAGCGGGTTGTACTCGGTGAAGGACCGCAGCCAGTCCGGCATGGTGGCGGTCGGGGCGAAGATGGACGAGCCGAACTGCAGGGGCATTATCACCAGGAAGCCCATGCCGCTGACCGCCTGCGGGGTGGGCAGCGACATGCCCAGCAGCATGAAGATCCAGGTCAGCGAGGATCCGAAGAGCACGGCCAGCGCCACCGCGGCCAACAGCTCCAGCGGCCCGGTCTTGAGCTCGAAGCCCATGATGAAGCCCATGATCAGCAGGACGAAAGTGGACACCAGCATCCGGCCGCACTCCACGACCAGCTTGGCGATCAGCACCGAGGAGCGGGCGATCGGCAGCGTGCGGAAGCGGTCCATGACGCCCTTGTTGAAGTCGTCGTTGACGCCGCTGCCGATCGACATCGCGATGTTGAGCCCGCCCATCGCCATCAGGCCGGGGATGAAGTAGTTGACGTACTCGGAGCGGTTGCCGCCCGTCATCGCGCCGCCGAAGACATAGGTGAACAGCAGCGCGAAGACGATCGGCATCGCCAGGGCGTCGAACATCGCGAACGGTTGGTACCTGATCTGCAGGGCGTTGCGCCGCACCAGCGCGCCGATGTGGCGCAGATTGGCGCGGGCGCCGATCCGGCCGTCGCTCTTTCCCCGTACGGGCGCGGTCATCGTGGCCGTACTCACGCGGCGACCTCTTCCAGCGTCTTGTTGTCCTGCGGTGCGGATGCCTTCCGGCCGGTGATGGCCAGGAAGACCTCGTCCAGGCTGGGCATATGGGTGTCGATCCCGGAGATCGTGAAACCGCGCTCACTGAGCAGACCGATCAGGGCGGTCAGCTGCTCGTCGCTGGCGATGGGCACACTGACCTGGCCCTCCTCCACGTCGGCGGTCGCGCCGCCGATGCCGTCGAGGCCCGCCTGGGTGATGGCGCCGACCATGCGGTGCACCTCGCCGGGGTCGGACGGGCGGATCTGCAGGGTGCGGCCGCCGACCTTGGCCTTGAGCTCGTGCACCCGGCCTTCGGCGATGACCCTGCCCCGGTCGACCACCGTCAGGTTGTCGGCGAGCTGCTCGGCCTCCTCCATGTACTGGGTGGTCAGCAGCACGGTGGCCCCGTCGGCGACCATCCGCCTGACCTCGTCCCACACCTCGTTACGCGAGTGCGGGTCCAGACCCGTCGTCGGCTCGTCCAGATAGAGCACCGAGGGCCGGCCGATCATGGACGCGGCCAGGTCGAGCCGGCGGCGCATACCGCCGGAGTAGGAGAACACGCGCCGCTTGCCGGCCTCGGTGAGCGAGAACCGCTCGAGCAGGGTGTCCGCCCGCGCCCGGGCCTCCTTGCGGGAGAGATCGAGCAGCCGCCCGATCATGTAGAGGTTCTCCCAGCCGGGGAGCTTCTCGTCGACCGAGGCGTACTGCCCGGTCAGCCCGATGGTGCGGCGCAGCTGCCGGGGCTGGCGCACCACGTCGTACCCGGCCACCACCGCGGTGCCGGCGTCCGGCAACAGCAGGGTGGACAGACAGCGGACAAGTGTCGTCTTACCGGCGCCATTGGGGCCGAGCACACCCAGGACGGTGCCCTCCGGCACGTCCAGATCCACTCCGTCGACGGCCTTGGTGTCACCGAAGTGCTTGACCAGCCCCCGAACTTCGACCGCGTTGCCGTCCCTGATCCTCTGTTCCCGCGTCATGCCGCCCAGGATGACAGCCGCCACCGACAGACCGCCGACAAGCGGCAGACAGCCCGCCGACGGGGGAAGATCGGCGGGCTGTCGTTGTACCGCAGTGGCTCGTGGGGCCTGGCGGCCGTTGGCCCGTGCCTAGTGGAAGGAGTGCTCCTCGGCCGGGTAGGCCCCGCCGACGACGTCCTCCGCGAAGGCCCGCGCCGCGTCGCCCAGGCCCTGGCGCAGCTGTGCGTACTGCTTGACGAAGCGCGGCACCCGGCCGTCGGTCATGCCCGCCATGTCCGTCCACACCAGGACCTGGGCATCGCACGCGGACCCGGCGCCGATGCCGATGGTGGGGATGTGCAGCGAGCGGGTCACCTCGGCGGCCAGCTCGGCCGGGACCAGCTCCAGGACGACCGCGAAGGCGCCCGCGTCCTGCACCGCCTTGGCGTCCCGCAGCAGCTGCTGGGCCGCCTCCTCGCCGCGCCCCTGGACCGGATAGCCGCCGTAGGCGTTGACGGACTGCGGGGTCAGGCCCACATGCGCCATGACGGGGATGCCGGACTGGACCAGCAGCTCGATCTGATGGGCCGAGCGCTCCCCGCCCTCCAGCTTCACGGCGCCCACGCCCGCCTCCTTGACCAGGCGGGTGGCGTTGCGCAGCGCCTGCACCGGGCCCTCCTGGTACGAGCCGAAGGGCAGGTCGCCGACGACGAGGGCGCGCCGGGTGCCGCGGACCACGGCGGCGGAGAGCAGCGCGATCTCGTCCATGGTGACGGGGACGGTGGACTCATAGCCCAGGTGGCAGTTGCCCATCGAGTCGCCGACCAGCAGCACCGGGATGCCCGCCTGGTCGAAGACGGACGCGGTCATCGCGTCGTAGGCGGTGAGCATCGGCCACTTCTCGGCGCGCTCCTTGGCGGCCGCGATGTCACGGACGGTGATGCGGCGGGAGCTCGTGCCCCCGTAGAGGGCCTTCTCGGACTGCTTCTGCGCAGGATTGACGTGCGTCATCGCTACGGCTCCTGTTCATCATCTCGAGGCGCCCTGACGGCGTCCCCGGACCAACCCCATGCTGGCACGGCTCCTGCCGGGGCGAAAGTGGGCCCGGATCCCCCGGGCGGTGGCCTTGACCACCTTTTCGCGGGCCCCTTCTCCGGGCCGTCGGCCAAAACCCTCGCAAAGATCTTCCAATACGATACGGTCTCGTATCGTATTGCGCCTAGCCTGGGCGTCATGGCCTCCCCATCCAGCACCCAGGGCGCCCCGGACGGGTCCGGCGTCCCCGAGGCGATCTACCGCAGACGCTGGGCGATCCTCGTCGTCCTGATGTTCAGCGTCCTGGTCGTCGTCCTCGACAACTCGATACTCAACGTGGCGATGAAGACGATCGCCTCGCCGGGGCCCACCGGGCTCGGGGCCACCCAGAGCCAGCTCGAGTGGGCGATCAACTCCTACACGCTGGTCTTCGCCGGGCTGCTGTTCACCGCGGGCATCCTCGGCGACCGGATCGGCCGTAAGAAGGTCCTGCTCGGCGGGATGGTGGTGTTCGGCGCGGGTTCGGTGCTCGCCGCCTTCTCCGGCTCACCCGGTGAACTCATCGGCTTCCGGGCGCTCATGGGTCTTGGCGCCGCCTTCGTGATGCCCGCGACCCTCGCCATCCTGGTCAATGTCTTCGAACGCGAGGAACAGGCCAAGGCGATCGGCATCTGGGTCGCCGCGGTGGGGCTCGCCATCGCCATCGGCCCGATCACCGGCGGACTGCTGCTGGAGCACTTCTGGTGGGGCTCGGTCTTCTTCGTCAATGTGCCGATCGTGATCGTCGGACTGATCGCGATGGTGCTGCTCGTCCCCGATTCCAGGGACCCCGCGCCCGGCCGGGTCGACCCACCGGGTGTGCTGCTGTCCGTCGTCGGGCTCGTGCTGCTGGTCTACGGCATCATCAAGGGCGGCCAGCTCGCCGACTTCACCGACGCCCAGGTGCTGGGCTCCATCGCCGCCGGGCTCGCCGTCCTGGTCCTGTTCGTGCTGCACGAGAAGCGCAGCCGCCACCCGGCCATCGATATCGGCTACTTCCGCAACCCGGCCTTCTCCGCCGCCATCGGCGCCGTCGCCCTGGTCTTCTTCGCCCTCATGGGCGTGACCTTCTTCATGGTCTTCTACACCCAGAGCGTGCGCGGCTACAGCGCGCTCGAATCCGGGCTGCTGATCCTGCCACTGGCCGTGGCGCAGCTGATCTTCGCCCCGCGCGCCCGGCTGGTCGTCGAGCGGTTCGGCGCCCGCGCGGTGTGCACCGGCGGCATGCTGCTGGTGGCCGCCACCATGTCGGGGTTCCTGCTGCTGGGCGTGGACACCCCGATCGTCGTGCTGGAGCTGCTGTTCTTCGCCCAGGGCGCCGGAATGGCGCATATCATGCCGCCGGTGACCACCGCGATCATGCAGGCGCTGCCGCGCCAGAAGGCCGGCTCCGGCTCGGCGCTCAACAACACCTTCCGGCAGGTCGGCGGCGCGCTCGGGGTCGCCGTGCTCGGCTCGGTGCTCTCCTCCGCCTACCGCGAGGGCATCCGGGACACCCTGGCCGCCGTGCCCGGACTCCCCGACTCCGTACGGCACTCGGCGGGCGAGTCCGTCGAGGCCACCCTGGGAGTCGCCGAGAAGCTGGGGCCCAGGGGCCAGGAGCTGGTGGGCCCCGCGCAGGACGCCTTCGTCCACGCCATGCATGTCACCGCCCTCGGCTCGGCGGGCGTCGCCCTCTTCGGCGCGCTGGTCGTTCTCGCCTTCCTGCCCGGCAAGGGCGCCTCCGGCGAGGCCCCCGACAGCGGGCGGCCGCATCCGCGGAAGGAGGCGTCGGCCGACCGATGACCGCACCGGAGAGCTCCGCCCCCAAACTCCGCGGCCGCCCCCGCAGCCCTGCCGCCGACGCCGCGATCATCGAGGCCGCGCTGCGGCTGCTGGAGGAGGGCGCCTCGGTCGGCGGGCTGTCGATCGAGGGGATCGCCCGCGAGGCGGGCGTCGGCAAGGCCACCGTCTACCGCCGCTGGCCCGGTAAGGACGCCCTGATGCTCGATGTGCTGCGCTCCCTGGAGGAGCCCAGCCCCGAGCCGGCCGGGGTCTCGGTGCGCGACGACCTCGTCACCGTCCTGGAGTTCATGCGCCGCCGCGGGCTCGCCAAGCGCCACTCCGCCCTGCTGCGCAGCGTCATCACCCAGATGCACGCGCACAAGGAGCTGTGGCGGGCCTACGACGAGAACGTCATAGCGGCCCGCCGCGCGACCCTGCGCGCCGTGCTGCGGCGGGGGCGCGAGAGCGGTGAGATCCGCGCCGATGTGGATCTGGAGCTGCTCGCCGACCTCTTCACCGGCCCGATGCTCGCCCGCGCCATGCTCCACGAGTGGAAGGAACTCCCCGACGGGCTGGCCGAGCGGATCGTCGACACGGTCCTGGAAGGGGTCTCCCCACGCCGCTGAGCGGTTTGTGCCTGTTGTGTCACAACACCCCCTCCCGCGCAGGGATGTGGAACTCCCGGCCGCCGACCCGACGTCCTCGGACGGGAGACGCTTCGGGGGCGTCCGGAAAAGCCCTGGTCATCACCTAGGGTCGTAGCCAAGGCGCGGCAGTTGAGGCAGTGAGGGACGACGAATGACGCAGGCGTACACGCAGGAGACGCGACAGCTCGGGGACGCGCCCGGGCGATCGGGCTCCCGGATCGGCCGCCTGCTCGACCGGTTCCGGGACGATCGCGGTATCTGGCGGCGCGGACTGGTGCTGGCGGCGATCGCGATCCTGCTCGCCCTGGTCATGATCTTCCACGCCGACATCCCCAACCGGGTGGGCAACCTCGGCTCCCTGCTGGAGACCTTCCTGCCGTGGCTGGGCCTGGCCCTTCCGGTGCTGCTGGTGCTCGGTCTGGTGCGGCGGTCGGCCAGCGCCGTGCTCGCGCTGGTGCTGCCCGTCGCCGTCTGGCTGAACCTCTTCGGCGGGTTGATGTTCTCCGACAAGTCCGGCAGCGGCGGTGAACTGACCGTCGTCACCCACAACGTCAACGCGGAGAACGCCGACCCGACGGGCACCGCCGAGGACGTGGCCGGCTCGGGCGCCGATGTGGTGGCGCTGGAGGAGCTGACGGGCGCGGCCGTGCCCACGTACGAGCGGGCCCTGGCGGGGACTTACCGCTACCACACCGTGCAGGGCACGGTGGGGCTGTGGAGCAAGTACCCGCTGTCCGGCACCAAGCCGGTGGACATCAAACTGGGCTGGACGCGGGCGCTGCGCACCACCGTCGCCACACCGCGCGGTGAGGTGGGTGTCTATGTGGCCCATCTGCCCTCGGTGCGCGTGAAGTTCAACGCGGGCTTCACCGCCGGGCAGCGCGACGCCAGCGCCGAGGCGCTGGGCCAGGCCATCTCCCGGGAACGGCTCCGCAAGGTGATCCTGCTCGGCGATCTGAACGGCACCATGAACGACCGGGCGCTGGCCCCCGTCACCGCGCAGATGCGGTCCGCCCAGGGCGCGGCGGGCGACGGCTTCGGCTTCAGCTGGCCCGCCTCGTTCCCGATGGCGCGGATCGACCAGATCATGGTGCGGGGCGTGGATCCGGTCGCGGCGTGGGCGCTGCCGAAGACCGGCAGCGATCACCTTCCGCTGGCGGCGTCGGTCGACTACTGAGCCGCGGATGAACCCCGGCGGGTGAGCCCCGTCGGATGAACCCCGGTGGGTGATGAGCCCCATCGGGCGGACCCCGGCGGGTGAGCCCCGTCGGATGAACTCCGGTGGGTGAGCCCCGTCGGACAGGCCCCGGCGGGTGGAGCCCGTCGGATGAACCCTGGCGGGGCGGACCCGGGCAGGTGACTCAGCTCACGGCCCATCCGGCGAGATCTTACGTCCTGTTCATCTTGGGGATCTCCTGGGGAACATCCGGCGTGAGAGACTTTGTTCAGCTAGAGAACATACGCATCCTCTGCACGTTTCTCCTTCGTTTGAAAGGTCTCTTATGCCCCTGGCCCTGCTCGCCCTTGCTGTGAGCGCCTTCGGCATTGGTACTACCGAGTTCGTGATGATGGGCTTGCTGCCCAATGTCGCCGGCGATCTGGACACCTCGGTGCCCACGGCCGGATACCTCGTCTCCGCCTATGCCATCGGGGTCGTGGTGGGCGCTCCGCTGCTGACCGCCCTCGGTTCCCGGATCCCGCGCAAGCGGATGCTCGTGTTGCTCATGGCGCTCTTCACGGTGGGCAACCTCGCCTCCGCCCTCGCCCCCAACTTCGGGCTGCTGATCGCGGGCCGGGTGCTCGCCGGGCTGCCCCACGGCGCGTTCTTCGGCGTCGGTGCGGTGGTCGCCTCGCGGCTGGTGTCCGAGGACCGGCGGGCCCGCGCGGTCGCCACCATGTTCCTCGGGCTGACCATCGCCAATATCGTCGGCGTCCCCGTGGCCACCCTGCTCGGCCAGAACCTCGGCTGGCGCGCGACCTTCCTGGTGGTCTCCGCGATCGGCGTGGTCGCCATGGCCGCGCTCGCCCGGCTCGTCCCGCAGGTCTCCCATGAGCAGCACGGCGGCCTGCGCCAGGAGCTCGGCGCGCTGCGCGACCGGCAGGTCATCCTCGGGCTGCTCACCGCCGTCTTCGGCTTCGCCGGCGTCTTCGCCGTCTACAGCTACCTCGCCTCGATGATGACCGAGGTCACCGGGTTCGGTGAGTCGACGGTCACCCTGGTGCTGGCGCTGTTCGGTATCGGCATGACGCTGGGCGCCCTGATCGCCGGTCCGCTGACCGACCGGGCGCTGCGCCCGACGCTCTACGGCTCGCTGGCGGCGCTCGCGGTCACGCTCGTGGCCTTCGACTTCACGGTGCATGTGAAGTGGGCGGCGCTGGTGTCGGTCGTGGTGCTGGGCGCGGTCGGCTTCATGACGACCACCCCGCTGCAGATGCTGGTGATGAACAAGGCCCAGCACGCCCCGACGCTGGCCTCCGCCTCCAACCACTCGGCGTTCAACCTGGCGAACGCCGGTGGCGCGTGGCTGGGTGGCGTCGCCATCGCGGCGGGCTGGGGCTGGACCTCCCCGACGCTGGTCGGCGCGGTGCTCGCGGTGATCGGGCTCGCGATCGCGCTGATCGCGGGGCGGACCGACCGGGCTCCGGCGGGTGGCTCGCGGGTTGTCGCGAGCAGCGAGTCGATGCCGCACATGTCCGAGGTGCGCTGAGCTACGGGGGTTCGGCGGGTCTGCCCCCTCCCCGCCCCTTCCCGAAACCGGGGCCCGACCCCGGCCCCCGCCCGGGGCTCCGCCCCAGACCCCGCTCCTCAAACGCCGGAGGGGCTGCATTAGCTCCCCGCCCCGATCCCGTCTCGCTTGACTTTGACACCGATGTGAGGCTTTAGCGTCCCGGTCATCAGCCGCGAGACGAAGGACACCACCCGATGACCAGCACCTCACCCCTGGCCCGCATCGTCCGGGGCACCGGCCCCGGACTGCTGCTCGCCCATGGCGGGACCGGCTCCATCGACGGAAACTACGGCCCGATCCTGGACGGCCTCGCCGAGCGCCACCGCGTGGTCGGCCCCGACTACCCCGGCTCCGGCCGGACCCCGCGCGCGAGCGGGCCGCTGGAGCTGGACACCCTCGCCGACCAGTTGGTGGCCGCCGCCGTCGAGCAGGGGCTGGACACCTTCGCCATCGCCGGATACTCCCTCGGCGGCCCGGTCGCCCTGCGTGCCGCCACCCGCCATCCGGAGCGGGTCACCGCCCTGGTCCTGACCGCGACCTTCGCCCACCCCAGCGCCCGGATGCGGCTCCTGGTCGAGGACTGGCTGCGCCAGCTGCGCTCGGACGACCAGGAGGCGGCCGCCCGCTGGGCGGCGCTCATCGGGGCGGGCGCGCCCTATCTGGACCGGATGACGCCCGAGCAGCTCGCCATGGTGATCAAGGGAGCCCGCGCCTCCATACCGCCCGGTGCGATCGACCAGGTCGAACTGGTCGGCCGGGTCGATGTCCGCGAGGACCTGGGCCGGATCCGGGTGCCCACCCTGGTGATCTCCACGACGCTGGACACGATGGCCACGCCGTACCACCACCGCCAGGTCGCGGACGCGATCCCCGGCGCCCGCTTCGCCGAGCTGGAGTCCGGCCACCTGCCGTTCGTGGAGGCGCCCGATGAGTGGCTGGGGCTGATCAGGACGTTCCTGGATGCCCAGCACGGCCAGCCCGCCCAGTACGACCGGGCCTAGCCCGCAGCCCAGTACAACCAGGCGTAGCCCACAGCCCAGTACGACCGGGCCTAACCCACAGGGCCCCCGCCCACCGCCTCAGGTGCGCTCGCGCCAGCGGTTGGTGATGGGCAGCCGGCGGTCCTTGCCGAAGCCCTTCGCGGAGATCTTCGTGCCCGGCGGGTACTGCCGGCGCTTGTACTCGGCCGTGTCCACGAGCCGCAGGATCCGGGTCACCAGCGGATCGTCGTACCCCGCCGCCACGATGTCCTGACGCCCCTGGTCGCGGTCGACGTACAGCTCCAGGATCCGGTCGAGGATCTCGTAGTCGGGGAGCGAGTCGGTGTCGACCTGGCCGGGGCGCAGCTCGGCGCTCGGCGGCTTTGTGATCGAGTTCTCGGGGATGGGCGGGGTCTGGCCCCGCTCTTCCGCCGCGCGGTTACGCCATTTGGCCAGGCGGAAGACGGACGTCTTGTAGACGTCCTTGATCGGGCCGTACGCGCCGACCGAGTCCCCGTAGAGCGTGGAGTATCCGCAGGCCAGCTCGGACTTGTTGCCCGGGGCGAGGACGATATGGCCCTCCTGGTTGGAGATCGCCATCAGCATCGTGCCGCGCAGCCGCGACTGCAGGTTCTCCTCGGCCAGCCCGGTGAGCTGCAGGGAGCCCATATAGGCGTCGAACATCGGGGCGATCGGGACCGTGCGGAAGTTGAGCCCGGTGCGCCGCGCCAGCTCGGCGGCGTCGTCGACGGAGTGCTCGGAGGAGTAGCGCGAGGGCATCGCGACGCCGTACACGTTCTGCGCGCCGACCGCGTCACAGGCGATGGCGGCCACCAGCGCGGAGTCGATCCCGCCGGAGAGCCCGATCAGCACACTGCGGAAGCCGTTCTTCGCCGCGTAGGCACGCAACCCCACGACCAGCGCCGTGTAGACCTCCTCGTCGTCGCCGAGCCGCTCCGCCTCGCCGCCCGCGAGCTCCGGCTCGTAGTGGGGCAGCGGGTCGGCGGAGAGGGTGACATGGTCGATGCGCAGCCCGTCGTCCACGACCCCCTCGGGGACGGAGTCCGGGTCGGCGGCGGGCAGCTCGAGGTCGAGCAGCACACAGCCCTCGGCGAACTGCGGGGCGCGCGCGATGACTTCGCCGTCCCGGTCCACGACGATCGAGTCGCCGTCGAAGACCAGCTCGTCCTGGCCGCCGATCATCGCCAGATACGCGGTGGTGCAGCCCGCCTCCTGGGCCCGCTTGCGCACCAGGTCCAGCCGGGTGTCGTCCTTCTCCCGCTCGTACGGCGAGGCGTTGATCGACAGCAGCAGCCCGGCCCCCGCAGAGCAGCTCGCCGGCACCCGGCCGCCGTCCTGCCACAGGTCCTCGCAGATGGCGAGCGCGACGTCGATGCCGTGGACGCGCACCATGGGCAGGGTGTCGCCGGGCACGAAGTAGCGGAACTCGTCGAAGACGCCGTAGTTCGGCAGATGGTGCTTGGCGAAGGTCAGGGCGACCGTGCCGCGGTGCAGCACGGCGCCCGCGTTCTGCGGTGAGCCGGCCGGCTGGCCGTAGCGCCGGGCGCGCTCGCTGCGGTCGAGATAGCCGACGACCACCGGCAGCTCGCCCAGCCCCTCGGCGTTCAGCCGCTCGGCGAGCGCGTGCAGGGCCGCGCGCGACGCCTCGACGAAGGACGAGCGCAGCGCCAGGTCCTCGACGGGGTAGCCGGTCAGCACCATCTCGGGGAACGCCACCAGATGGGCGCCCTGCTCGGCGGAGTGCCGGGTCCAGTGGAGTATCGACTCGGTGTTGCCGTCGAGGTCTCCGACGGTCGAGTCGATCTGGTTCAGAGCGAGGCGAAGTTGAGGCACGCGCCCAGTGTAATCGTCTGTCTGACGCGATAGCCGGGGGTGCCTGCCTTCTCACGCCGCCGGCCTTCTCACACCGGCGGCCTTCTCACGCCGCCGGCCGCGCCGGGGCGGATTCCGCCCGGCCCCTTCGCCTCCGGGGGCCGGGCCGTCCCGGACGCCGCGGCTACTTCTGGTAGCCGAGGATGGTCATCATCCCGGACTCCGAGTGGTAGACGTTGTGGCAGTGGACCATCCACAGCCCCGGGTTGTCGGCGTCGAGATCCACGTTCACCTTGTGGTGTGGCCGCAGGATCGTGGTGTCCTTACGGGGGCCACCGTCCGGCAGTCCGAAGGTGTGGCCGTGCAGATGCATCGGATGCCACATGTCGGTGCCGTTGATGAAGGAGATCCGCACCCGCTCACCGGCCCGCACCGGATAGCGCTGCGCGGGGTCGTACGGCCGGCCGTTGATCGCCCAGTCGTAGCGCCGCATCGAGCCGGTGAGCCGCATCCGGATGATGCGGTCGGGCTCCTTGGGCGTCAGGCGTACGTCCTCCGCCGCCTTCAGCCGGTCCGCGGTGAGCAGCTCGCCGTCCAGCTCCTTGGGGCGCGGAAACTTCACGGGGCTCTTGCCGCGGGTGCGCAGCACCGCCATCGCGGAGCGCCCCTTGCCCTCGGCGAGGACGGCGAGCGGGAAGATCCCGTCCTTGACGGTCACCAGCACGTCGTAGCGCTCGCCCATGCCCAGCAGCAGCGCGTCCGTCTTGGCCGGTACGACGGGGTAGCCGTCGGTGTGGGTGACGGTCATCCGGTGGCCGCCGAGGGCGACGCGGAAGGCGGTGTCGCCGCCCGCGTTGATGAGGCGGATGCGGATCCGGTCGCCGCGCTTGGCGCGGAAGACCTGCGGGGACTCCGGGCTGCGGCCGTTGACCAGGTAGTAGGGGTAGGTGACATCGCCCGCGTGGCCGCCCAGCAGCTCGCTCTCCATGGGCGCGGCGGGCGCCGCCTTCTTCGGAGCCGCGGGCCGGGCCGCGGCGCGCTTCGCGGCACCCGCCGCCGTGCCTTTGGCCGCGCCCTTGGCGCCCTTGGCGGCTCGTCCGCCCTCGTCCCCCATGGAGTGGCCGCCCTTGCCGCCGCCCAGCCGCTCGAGCTCCGTGTCCGGGGTGCGGCCGCCCACTCCGTCGAGCCAGTCGTCGAGGACGACGACCCACTCCTTGTCGTACGTCAGCGGCTCCTTCGGATCCTCCACGATCAGCGGTGCGTACAGCCCCCGGTCGAGCTGGGCGCCCGAGTGCGGATGGACCCAGTAGGTGCCCGGGTAGAACGCGGTGAAGCGGTAGTCGAAGGCGGCGCCGGTCTTGACCGGGCGCTGGGTCACCCCCGGGACGCCGTCCATGTCGTTGCGCAGCCGGATGCCGTGCCAGTGCAGCGTGGTGGGCTGCGGCAGGTTGTTGGCGAGGGTGAGGGCGATCGTGTCGCCCGCGGTCACCCGGATCTCCCGGCCCGGCACCTGGTCCTCGTACGCCCAGGACGCCACCTTGCGGGCGCCGATGTCCAGGGTGGTCGCGGTGGCGGTGAGCCGGAACGTCCGCACCGGGCCGGGGCCCCGCCGCTGCTCGGTCGCGGCGACCTCCGGGCCGTGGGGGGAGATGTACTCCGCCGGGACGTCCTGCGCGGGAGCGCCGGCCCGGGCGGGGGCGCTCATCGCGTTGCTGTCCATTCCGTCGTGGCCCGCGGTCCGGGGGTGGGGGCCGGGGGAGCCACAGGCCGCGAGCAGACCGCTGCCCGCGGCGGCGATGCCCGTGCCGAGCACGGCACGGCGAGTCTTTTCGTGCATGAGTCAGTACCCCAATGCTGATGTGTGCCGGATGCGTGAGGGTCGGCGCGTCCGCCGCCCTGCCGGAAGGGCGGGCGGCCGACGCGCCGCTCTATGCGACGCATCAGCGGTCGGCTGTGGGGTGAGGGGCTCAGGCCCTGCCCAGTGGATCTTCGCGGGCCGGCGTCAGCCGCTGATGTCACAGGCGCGAAGATCCACCGGACAGGGCCTTGGTGCACCGCCGCCTCCATCTGACCGTTCAGATCATCATCTGACCGTTTGATCATCGTGATAGTCGGCACCCTACCCCCAAGGGGTATAGAGCTCCCGCAGGCGCCACGGTGGGCACGGAACGTCCGGGGCCGGGACCGGCCGGGTGAAAGTACGATGCACACATCGTGGTGAGGCTGAGGGAAGGCCGGAGAGCCCGGATGAAACCTCCGTGTAATCCCACCGCGTGATACTGGGCTGCGGAAGGTGCCCCGCGCCCGCGAAAAGAGCCGTTTGACCTGCAAGGATAGGGGACCATGGATAAGCAGCAGGAGTTCGTGCTCCGCACGCTCGAAGAGCGCGACATCCGGTTCGTGCGGCTCTGGTTCACCGATGTGCTCGGCTTCCTGAAGTCCGTGGCCGTCGCGCCGGCCGAACTCGAGGGCGCCTTCGACGAAGGCATCGGCTTCGACGGCTCCGCGATCGAGGGCTTCGCCCGGGTCTACGAATCCGACATGATCGCCAAGCCGGACCCCGGGACGTTCCAGATCCTGCCCTGGCGCGCCGAGGCCCCCGGGACCGCCCGGATGTTCTGCGACATCCTGATGCCGGACGGCTCACCGTCCTTCGCCGACCCCCGCTTCGTCCTCAAGCGCATCCTCGCCAAGACCTCCGACCTCGGGTTCACCTTCTACACCCACCCCGAGATCGAGTTCTTCCTGCTCAACCAGAAGCCGGTGGACGGCAGCCGCCCGGCGCCCGCCGACTCCTCCGGCTACTTCGACCACACCCCGCAGAACATCGGCATGGACTTCCGCCGCCAGGCGATCACCATGCTCGAATCGATGGGCATCTCGGTCGAGTTCTCACACCACGAGGGCGCCCCCGGCCAGCAGGAGATCGATCTGCGCTATGCCGACGCGCTCTCCACCGCCGACAACATCATGACCTTCCGCCTGGTCATGAAGCAGGTCGCGCTGGAGCAGGGCGTACAGGCCACGTTCATGCCCAAGCCGTTCTCCGAATTCCCCGGCTCGGGCATGCACACCCATCTCTCCCTCTTCGAGGGCGACCGCAACGCCTTCTACGAGTCCGGCTCCGAGTTCCAGCTCTCCAAGGTGGGCCGCTCCTTCATCGCGGGGCTGCTCCGCCACGCCGGGGAGATCTCCGCCGTGACCAACCAGTGGGTCAACTCCTACAAGCGCATCTGGGGCGGCTCCAAGCGCACCGCCGGTGCGGGCGGCGAGGCCCCCTCCTACATCTGCTGGGGCCACAACAACCGCTCCGCCCTCGTCCGCGTCCCCCTCTACAAGCCCGGCAAGACCGGCTCCACCCGCATCGAGGTCCGCTCCCTGGACACCGGCGCCAACCCCTACCTGGCCTACGCGGTGCTGCTCGCGGCCGGGCTCAAGGGCATCGAGGGCGGCTATGAACTCCCGGCCGGTGCCGACGACGACGTCTGGGCCCTCTCCGACGCCGAGCGCCGCTCGCTCGGCATCGAGCCGCTGCCGCAGAACCTGGGCGAGGCGATCGACCTGATGGAGCGCAGCGAACTGGTCGCGGAGACGCTCGGGGAGCATGTCTTCGACTTCTTCCTGCGCAACAAGAAGCAGGAGTGGGAGGAGTACCGCTCCGAGGTGACCCCGTTCGAGCTGCGGAAGATGCTGCCGGTGCTGTAAGCGCAGGTCAGCGGGTGTGCCCCGCTGGACCGACGAGCCGGGTCGGCGTCGTTACGACGCCGGCCCGGCTCGTCTCATTCCGCCCACGCGTCCCTAACCGTCGCTTCTGGCTGTGAGAGAGCCTGAAGTTCTTCGGGGCCGACCTCGACGGGGTCGCCTACGGCCGCAGGCTCCCGCCGGGCCGTCTCCACGGTGAGCCGCGGGCCCGTTTCGTCGCCGTCTGACCCCGCCCGGACCTGCCGCTTCGCCCTCGGGGTCGCTTAGGCTCGTCAGCGGCGCCTTTGATCATCGGTGTGCGGGTGGTCGACCGGCGCGGAGTCGACCAGGGACGGGAGGCGGCGCGATGTCCGTACCGCAGGGACGCAGGAGCAGCAATGTCACCCGGCTGCTGCGGCACGGTTTCACCGACGCCTCGGCCGCCCAGCGGCTGCTGGACGCGCCCGAGCTGGCCTCGGTGCGCAGCGATTCGGTGCTGCTGGAGGCGCTCGGCGCGACCGCCGACCCGGATCTGGCGCTGCTCGGGCTCGTACGGCTCGTCGAGGCGCTGCCGGAGGACGAGGGGGAGGCGGGGAAGCCGAACGGCGGGCAGCGGGCCGGTTCGCGGCAGGCGCTGCTGGACACCCTCGTCACCGCCAAACCGCTGCGCGACCGGCTGCTCGGGGTGCTCGGCGCCTCCGAGGCGCTGGGCGACCACCTCGCCCGCCACCCGGGGGACTGGCACGCCCTGGTGACCTATGAGTCGGCCGATCTGCATCCGGCCACCCCCGAGTTCGAACGGGCCCTGGCCGAGGGGGTCTGGGGCGCGCCCGGGGCGGGGCTGCCCCGGCCCGACGCGTTGCGCGTCGCCTACCGCCGGGCGCTGCTGGCCATCGCGGCCCGCGATGTGTGCGGCACCATCGACATCACCCAGACGGCCGCGGAACTGGCCGACCTGGCGACCGCGACGCTGCGGGCCGCGCTGGAGATCGCGGTCGAGGAGGAGCCGCAGGACGCCGCCGCCTGCAAGCTGGCCGTGATCGGCATGGGCAAATGCGGCGGCCGCGAGCTCAATTACGTCTCCGATGTGGACGTGATCTTCGTGGCGGAGGCGGTCGAGGGGGTCCAGGAGGACGAGGCGGTGCGGGCCGCCACCCGGCTCGCCTCCCGGCTGATGCGGGTCTGCTCCGATGTCACCGTCGAGGGCACCATTTGGCCCGTCGACGCCAACCTCCGCCCCGAGGGGCGCAACGGCCCGCTGGTGCGGACCCTCTCCAGCCATCTGGCGTACTACCAGCGCTGGGCCAAGACCTGGGAGTTCCAGGCGCTGCTGAAGGCCCGGCCGATGGCGGGCGACGCCGGGCTCGGCCAGGCGTATGTGGACGCCCTCGCGCCGATGGTCTGGCAGGCCGTCGAGCGCGAGAACTTCATCCCCGATGTGCAGCAGATGCGCCGCCGGGTGGTCGAGAACATCCCCGTCTCCGAGGTCGACCGCGAGCTCAAGCTGGGCCCCGGGGGGCTGCGCGACGTCGAGTTCGCCGTCCAGCTGCTCCAGTTGGTGCACGGGCGGTCCGATGAGTCGCTGCGCAGCGGTACGACGCTGGACGCGCTCGCGGCCCTGGCCGCGGGCGGCTATGTGGGGCGCACCGACGCCGCCGCGCTGGACGCCGCGTACCGCTTTCTGCGCACCATGGAGCACCGCCTCCAGCTCTACCGGCTGCGCCGCACCCATCTGATGCCCGAGGGCGAGGCCGATCAGCGCCGCCTCGGCCGGTCGCTGGGGTTCCGCACCGAGCCGGTGACCGAACTGGGCACCGCCTGGCGGCGGCACGCCCGCGAAGTGCGGCGGCTGCACGAGAAGCTCTTCTACCGGCCGCTGCTGGACGCCGTCGCCCAGCTCCAGCCCGGCGAGATCCGGCTCAGCCCCGAGGCGGCCGGTCAGCGCCTCACGGCTCTGGGGTACGCGGACCCGGCCGGTGCGCTCCGCCATCTGGAGGCGCTGGCCTCCGGTGTGACCCGAAAAGCGGCGATTCAGCGGACGTTGCTGCCGGTGCTGCTGGGCTGGTTCGCCGATTCCGCCGACCCGGATGCCGGGCTGCTGGGCTTCCGCAAGGTCTCGGACGCGCTCGGCAAGACGCCCTGGTACCTGCGGCTGCTGCGCGACGAGGGCGCCGCCGCCGAGAACCTGGCCCGGGTGCTCTCCGCCGGGCGCCTCGCCCCCGATCTGCTGCTGCGCGCCCCCGAGGCGGTCGCCCTGCTCGGCGACCCGGAGGGGCTGCGCCCGCGCGGCCGGGCCCATCTGGAGCAGGAGGTGCTGGCCGCCGTCGGGCGCGCCGACGGCGCCGAGCAGGCGGTCGCGGTGGCGCGCGGGGTGCGGCGGCGCGAGATGTTCCGTACGGCGGCCGCGGACGTCATCGAAAGCGCCCGGCTGGCCAACGGCGAGGTGCGCCCGACCGTGAGCTGGCCGCTGTCGGAGGAGCGGACGCCGGGCCGGGCCACGGGACCGACGGTGACGGCGCCCGCCCCCTCGCCGGCCAGGGCGCCCGAGGTCCCCAGCGCCCTGCGGGAATCCGAACCTCATATGCCGGCCCGGCCCGCCGTCCCCGCCGCCGAACCCCCCGTGGACGCCGCGGCGCTGATCGACATGGTCGGCGACGCCCTGTCCGATCTGAACGCCGCGACCCTCGCCGGCGCCCTGCGCGCCGCCGTCCGCGACACCTGGGGCGATGAGCTGCCCACCCGCTTCGCCGTCATCGGCCTGGGCCGCTTCGGCGGCCATGAGCTCAGCTACGGCTCCGACGCGGATGTGCTCTTCGTCCATGAGCCGCGCGAGGGAGCCGATGAACAGGAGGCCGCCCGCGCCGCGTTCGCCGTGGCCAACGAGATGCGCCGGCTGCTCCAGCTCCCGACCACCGACCCGCCCCTGCTCATCGACGCCGACCTGCGCCCCGAGGGCAAGTCCGGGCCACTGGTGCGCACGCTGGGCTCGTACGCCGCCTACTACCGCCGCTGGTCGCTGGTGTGGGAGAGCCAGGCGCTGCTGCGCGCCGAGCCGGTGGCCGGCGACCCCGGGCTCGGCCGGCGGTTCATCGAGCTGATCGATCCGCTGCGGTATCCGGCCGAGGGGCTGGGCGAGGACGCGATCCGCGAGATCCGGCGGCTCAAGGCCCGGATGGAGTCCGAGCGGCTGCCGCGCGGGGCCGACCCCACCACCCACGCCAAGCTGGGCCGGGGCGGCCTCAGCGATGTCGAGTGGACCGTTCAGCTCCTCCAGATGCGCCACGGCTGGGCCGAGCCGGGCCTGCGCACCACCCGCACCCGCGAGGCCCTGGCCGCCGCCCACGCCGCCGAGCTGATCTCCACCGAGGACGCCCAGACCCTGGACGAGGCATGGGTCCTCGCCAGCCGCGTCCGCAACGCCGTCATGCTGGTCCGCGGCCGCGCGGGCGACACCTTCCCCACGGACGTCCGCGAACTGGCCGCCGTGGGCCGCTACCTGGGCTACGGCCCCGGCCACGTCGGCGAGATGCTGGACGACTACCGCCGCATCACCCGCCGGGCGCGGGCGGTGGTGGAGCGGCTCTTCTACGACTACGAGAGCTGATACGGGGGCCGGGGGCGGGTCCGGGCGGACCGCCCCCGGCGCCCCGGCTCACCCCTTCGCGGGCAGCGTGATGTGCAGGGGCCCGCAGCCGATGCGGTCCGCCTCCGCCGCTACGAAGCGGGGAAGGAGCGTACGGATGTCGGCGGGGCGCCGGGCGCTGTCCGCCCGGATCAAGAAGGTGACCGGGCCGGTCTGGCACTCGGCCTGGAACAGCCCCATGTCGTCGCGGACGAAGCCGTATCCGTCCTCATCACCGGCCTTGACCGGTTCCTTTGCGCCGTCCCTGGACAGTTGCGCGTAGAGCATCGCGAGCCGGGGATCCTCCACCGTCATCAGCCGCAGTTCGGGATGGTGGAAGAGCACCCGGCGGTCGCAGGTGCGCACTGGCCCCGCGCCCCGGGTCACCAGGGTGCGGCCCAGCGAATCGCGCCCGTATCCGCGGGGGAGCGGCAGCCCCTTGATGCCGCACATGGCGTCCTTCTTCTCGTCCAGGAACCGTGGCGGCTCCGGCATCCGGCCGGTCGGATCGGCGATGGTGCCCGTGCACCCCTTCTCGGTCATGTAGTGGTTGACCAACCTGACCACGGCACGCGCGAGTCGATCGCGGGCCTCCGCGCTGACCTCGTCGTCGTAGATCGTCCAGCCGGTTGCCAGATCGATCACGGTCGGACCGCCGGTGACGTCCATATCACTCGGCCGGCCGATGCAGCCGTCGGGCACCGCGAGCCAGGCCCGGGTGTCCGAGGCCATGCCCAGCAGGCCATCGCCCAGCGGGGTGAGCCGCGCGGACAGGAACTCATCGGCCCACTGATCGCCCGAGCCGCCGAACCGGGTGTCCAACTGATGCGCCTGGACGGTGATCCGCGAGCCGTCCGAGGTCAGCAGGCATTGGCCGGACGAGCCCTCGGCGCCGGTGCGATCGCTGGTGATCGGCACCTCGGAGCTCTCTACGTCCGCTGTGCCGCCGACTTTGCCCTTGAACAGCGCCGCCGCATCGTCCCGGCTGAAGGACCCCCAGCAGGCCCGGTCGTCCGCGAACGGACCCGCCTCGGCCCGCCAGGCCACGCCCGCGCCACCGAGCAGCGCTCCCACGACGGCCGCGGTCACGCCAGTGGTCACGGCGAGCCGCAGCCGACTGCCGGTCAGGCGCTGCCAGTGCCACCAGGGGCGGCGCCGCTCGTGGAGGGGCACGCGCTCGTCGCTCGCCCTGCTCTCGTCGCTGTTGTCGTTCTCGGAGTCGCTCATCGGTCGGATCCCCCAGGTGCGACGGGCGCGCAACCGACGCGTCGCGCCACGGCGTTGGCGAAGTCGGCGAAGTACGGAGTCGTCTCGTGCAGCGACGGGGCGAGCATCAGCACGGTGAGCGGACGCCCCGCGCAGTCGGCCCGTACGACCTTGTAGTCGTCGGCGAAGACCCCCGTACCGCGCCAGCCGCGCGCCGGCGCCTTGCTGCCGGTGGCCCCGTCGAACAGCGCGGAGAGCCGCGGCTCGGCGACCATCAGGGCGTCGAAGTACCTGCCTTCACCGTGCTCCGTCCGTACCGAACAGGACTGGAGGTCCCGGGTGACCGCGCCGACCTGGTACTCCAGGTCGCGGGCCTCCTTCTCGCCGAACTCCAGGCCCCTGATCCGGCAGGCGCGGGTGAAGAAGGACGCCTCCTCCTCGGGCAGGGTGGGCATCGGCGAGACGGCCTCGAGCGGCTTCGCCGGGGCGCAACCCGTCTTCTCCATCGCCCGGTTGGCGACCGCCACGAGCAACTGGGCCACGGACTGCGAGCCGCCGAGCCCCGCACTGGCCGACATCGTGGAGTCGGGGTAGACCGACCGCGCCGTCGAGTCGAGCGTCACCGCGGTCGGCCGCCCGTCGTGGGTGTCGCACCCCTTGGGCAGCACCAGCAGCGCATGAGCGCCGTCGGTGGCGCCCGGCAGCCGGTCGGGAAGCGGCATCGCCCGGTCGCCGAGGTATCCGCCGATCCACTCCATGCGCCGCGCGGCGCCCTCGGGCGCGGGGCCGTAGACGACCGTGACCTCGGTATCCTCCGTGACCTTGTCACCATCGCTGCTGTAGCGCTCGGAGTGGAGCGCCACGGTGCACCGCCCGCGCGGCTGCCGCGGTGTCGGCGCGGTCTCCTTGGACGTACGGCTCGCGTTGTCCTCGTCCAGCGCCTCGCCGCTCAGGAACTCCGGCCCGCTGTCCTCTTTCCAGGCGCCCCAGCAGTAGCTGTCTTTCCCATCGAACGGCCAGGTGTCCGTGGCCCAGGTCCCGACCCCGGCCGCCACCAGCACCACGACGGCGCCGCCGACCAGAGCCGCCCGGCGGCGTGCGCCGCCCAACAACTGTTTCATTGATGCCCTTCCCCCGTGTGGCCGTTGATCCTACTCAGCGACTCAGCACGCGGCGTGAAGGGTCCATGGCAATTCCGTAGGCGTCAGCGGCCGTTCGGCGCGGGCCGCTCGTCGAGCCGCACCGTGATGGTGACGCGCCCCTTCCCATCGACCCGAGCGACCCCGTGCCCGACCCGCTCGCCCCCGTCCAGATCCAGCGCCAGCGGCCCGCCCTCACCGGTGAAGTTCCGCCACCACAGCTTGCGTTCGGGCATGGCGACGGCGATCGTGACGACGTCGGCGGCGCGCTGATAGGCGACCGGCGTACTGAACGTACGGCCCGACCGCCGCCCCGTATACGTCACCACCGTCAGCCGCCCACTCACCCACCGCCCCCACCGCGGAGAGGACCGCAGCCCGACCATCCAGGCATTGAACCGGCCGGTGACCCGCTTCGGAAGCGGCCCTTTGTACCGCACACCATCCTCCAGACGCCGATGGACAGGGAGTTGTGGCGTCACCGTAGCCCCGCGGATGGCGCGGACCCGCCCCGCGGCCCCGAAGTGAGAAGGACGAGCCCCGAGCTCTCTCGTGTACGTCGGCCATTGAGCAACTGGACCGCTCATGAACCGGCCCCGTTGACCTGGAACCACACCGCCTTCCCGGGGCCCGGTCCGTGGTGGCAGACACCCCAGTCGGTGGCGGAGCTGCCGATGATGAGCAGCCCTCGGCCGTTCTCGGCGTCGGCCGTGTCCCGGGCGAGGCTGCGCTGGGCGGGGAGGCCGGGGGCGTCATCGCTCACGAGAGCGCGCAGGGCGCCGTACGGTCCCCACTCGGCGTAGAGGGTGACGGGGGCCGAGCAGCCGTTGGTCCGGCAGGCGTTGACGGCGTTGGTGACGGCTTCGGAGGTCAGGAGCAGAGCGGTATCCGTTAAGTCGGTGCGGTTCGCGGTGCGCAGGGCGGTGCGGACGGCTTCTCGGGCGGTACGGACCCAGCCGGGGTCGGGCGGGAAGACGAGGGAGAAGTCGGCGCGGGGGAGCTGGGCGCTCATGGTGATGTTGCCTCCTTCGGCCAACGGAGTGCGTGACCGTCGTGGCCGCGTTCCGGTGTTGGGGCCGCCGGTGGTGCGGTGCGGGTTTCGTTTCGCGCCTTCGGCGCCATTGAGCAGGGGGACGGGAGTGGGGGCGCGGGCCTCGTCGCCGACCGACGGACCGGTCGTGGTGGCGCCCGGTGGCGGCTTCTGCGGTCCTGGGCTGGGACCCGGCCGGACTGACGGCCCTTCCGGGTACCCCTTCCGAAAAACGCTTGATCTGAAGCAACTAATTTGTCAAAGGTTTTCCAGGGGTACCCCACCCCCGTCGTCCGGCATCGGCACAAGCCTTTGAGTACGGGAGCCGCCACCGGCCTCGCCACCCACGGCCCGGCGGCCGGCGACGCAGTCCGCGCCCCCCCCACCCCCGGACCCATGCTCAAAGGCGCCGAAGGCGCGAGACGAGACCGTCAGCCGTCCGACGGCTCCCAGACCGCGCAGTCGTGGGCGAAAAGCACGCGGTGGGGGTCGAAGTCGAGGAGCCGGTCCAGCCAGGGGTGGTACGGGGGGAGCGGCGGCTCACTCCATCGAGGGCCGCCCTGCGGGCCAGGTGGTCCGAGCTGAACTCGGAGGCGAAGTCATGCGCCTGACCGGCGAGGATCACCGTGCCGTCGGACTGGCGCACGACCAGTGACTGATGGCCGTCGGTGTGGCCGGGGGTCGGGATGATGTGGACGCCCGGCCAGATCTCGGCCTCACCGCCGAGTTGCTCGTAGCTGGCGCCGGGGAAGTCCAGCAGCTCCTCGAACGTGTAGTCGCCCCCGCGCGCGGTGGCCAGCTCCACGTCCTGGACCAGGATCGGCGCGCCGGCCAGTAGGGGATTGCCACCGCAGTGGTCGAAGTGGAGGTGGCAGTTCACGACGAGGGAGACGTCCGCGAGGGCGACCCCGGCCGCCGTCAGCGCGTCCGGCACGGCGCGGCGGCGCGGGCGGTAGTGCGCCTCGGTCTCGGGGTCGGCGGCGCCGATACCGGTGTCGAAGAGGACCAACCCCCGCTCGTGGCACACCAGATAGGCGAGCAGCGGCTCGACCCGTGGCTGCGGCCCGCCGGTCTCAGCGGCGGGGCGGACGAAGTAGCCGAGGTCGAGGCGGCGCACGGAGATGTCGTTGGCCATCCCACCATGGTCGCGCGGTGCGCGGTGCGCCCGCTCGGCGCTCTGCCGAGGGCAGGGCGGCTGGGCCGTTTCTTCCGTATCCCTCGCCGACCACCAGATGTGGCGCGGGCTGGGGCGGCTCATATGGGGTATCTGGAGGAACCACCTCTGCGCCGTGCCTACGTCGGATTGATCCGGGATTACCTGGCACCCGTTGAAGCACGGACGCACCGGAGTCAGTGAGGCCACGCGAACGACGCGGCGAATGCTTCGAGGGCCTCGATGCGCCGCATCGGTGGGGTCATCCGGGGTGGTCTCCGGCATCAGGTGAGCGCAGGTAGTTGTAGACCGTGGCCCGTGAGACGCCCAGCAGTTCGGTGACCACCTGGACGGAGTGCTTCACCTGGAGGTAGCCGCTGGTCTTGAGGGTACGGGCGAGTTCCTTCTTGGCGGGGGTGCCGAGGCTGCGTGGGGTCTGGCCGCGGGCGGCGGCGAATTCCTCGATGACGGTGCGCAGCTCCGCTGCGGTGCGGGCGCGGAGGGTCTCGGTGAGCGGCTGTTGCTGCTCATCGGTCCTGACCAGGTTGTTGAGGCTGCGGGCGACGCTCCCGAAGAGGGAGACGTCCAAGTTGAGGCAGATGGCGGCGACGTACTGGCCCGCGCCGTTCTTGATGCCGATCGAGGTGCTCTTCGCCGGGCGGCCGTCCGGGAAGCGGTTGGCGTAGTTCTGGACGATGTCGGGGAAGCCGGGATCCTGGATCCGGGCCAGGCCCAGCTCGGTGGTGGGCTGGCCCACCTCGCGGCCGGAGAGATTGCTCTCGATGGCGCGGATGGCCTGGTCGGGGTTGCGCAGATCGTGGAGGACCACCTCGCACAGCCCGGGGAACATCCGGCCGATGGCGACCACGATCTTCTCGGCCTCGCGCAGCAGCAGCTCGTCCTCGGGTGTCCCCGTCGTCTCCTGGACGCTCTCCTCGGTCATCCGAAGAGCTCCGTCATCGTGGGCGCCGCCTTCAGGCCCGACCCGGTCAGCAGCACCACCGTGGTCTCACCGGGGCGGATCGCGCCCCGGGCCCGGAAGACCTCGATCGCCGCGGCCGCCGTCGCGCTGGTCGGCTCCGCGTACAGCCCCATCGCGGCCAGCCGGCGGACCGCCGCGGCGATGGCGTCCTCCGGGATGGCCGCCATGTCGCCGTCCGAGCGGCGGATGGCGCGCAGCACCTCGGGGAAGCGGACGGGCTCCCGGATCGCCGTGCCCTCGGCGATGGTCGGGGCGTGGTCGAACGGCACCGGGGTCTCGGTGCCCGCGCGGAACGCGGCGTGGAACGGTGCGCAGTGGGCGGGCTGGGCCACCAGCAGCCGGGGGCGGCGGGCGATCTGGCCCGCGGCGAGCAGCTCGGAGAAGCCGAGGTCGCAGCCGAGCACGGTGCTGCCCGCGCCCGCCACGGTCACCACGGCGTCCGGTGCGGTGAAGCCCAGGTCCTCCCACAGCTCGTACGCCAGGGTCTTGGTGCCCTGGAGGAAGAAGGGGTGCCAGTTGTGGCTGGCGTAGTACGTATGGGCCGACTGGCGCAGCGCCTCCGCCGCGGTGGCGTCCCGGTCGCCGGGCACCAGCTCGACCTCGGCGCCGTAGGCCCGGCTCTGGAGGATCTTCGCGGGGGAGGTGGTGGCGGGGGCGAGGATCCTGGCCCGGATGCCGGCCGCGGCGCAGTACGCCGAGACGGAAGCCCCGCCGTTGCCGGAGCTGTCCTCGATGACCTCCGGTACGCCCCGCTGGGCGAGGAGCGAGATCATCACGCTGGTGCCGCGGTCCTTGAAGCTGCCGGTGGGGCTGAACCACTCCAGCTTGAACAGAATCCGATCCTCCCCCAGCCCTTCTCGACCAGCGGGGTGCACCCTTCACCCAGTGACACCGGGGCGTCGATGCGCACCGGGAGGGCCGCTCGGTAGCGCCAGAGTGACCGGGCCCCGGTGTCCACCTGCTCGCGGGTGATGCCGGGCAGCGCGGAGACGGTGAGGGGAGCCCCGTCGTCACCGCACCAGCGGGGGTCGTCGATGGAGTACGTGGCTCCGGAGCGTTCGTCGACGTAGTGGGCTTCGGCTCGTGGTTCAGCTCGCACCTTGGATATTTTGTTTAGTTCTATATGCCCAGTCAAGGGCGTGACGGGTGCCTCCAGCGGGTCGCGAGTGCGGTGCTAGAGCCGCTCAAGGATGGGCGAACAGCCGTTCAAGCACCACCGCGACCCCGTCCTCTTCATGGGACGGCGCCACCTCGTCGGCTATCGCCATCAGATCCGGATGCGCGTTGCCCATCGCGACCCCGTATCCGGCCCAGCCCAGCAGCGGAAGGTCATTGGGCATGTCGCCGAACGCGACCGTCTCCGCGGGGGTGAACCCCATGCGGTCGGCGGCCAGTTGCAGCCCCACCCCCTTGTCCGTGCCGGCGGGGAGCACCTCGATCATGCCCTTCTCGGAGTGGGTCACCGCCACCTCGCCCGCGCCCACCCGCTCCGCGGCCGCCGCGACCAGCCCGTCGGCCACCGCCCGATGGCGCATCAGCACCTTTTCGATCGGTGCCGCCCACAGCTCCTCCCGCTCGGCCAGCCCCCACTCCGGGCGCCTCCGGTCGGTGAAGCGGGCGGTGACGACGAAGCGGTTCTCGGGCGCCGCCGTCACCACGGCGAGCTCCAGCGGCCCCGCGCCCAGCGCCTCCTCCGTGCGCTCCACCACCGACCGGGCCAGCTCCCGGTCCAGCGACGCCGAGACCAGCAGCCGGTCCGCGGAGGCGTCGTACAACTGCGCGCCCTGTCCGCACACCGCGAGCCCCCGGTAGCCGATCGCGACCAGGAACTCCCGGCAGGACGCGGCCGGACGCCCGGTGACCACCAGATGCCGCGCCCCGGCGGCCCGGACGAGGGCGAGCGCCTCACGGGTGCGGGGCGAGACCGTCAGATCCTTGCGCAGCAGGGTGCCGTCGAGGTCGGTGGCCACCAGCGGGAAGCGCGGCCGCCCGGCGGTACGGGGCCGGGGGAGCAGCACGCCCGGAGCGGCGACGGCCCCGGTGACGGATACGGCGGAGGCAGGTACGGACGCGGATACAGCAGCGTCAGCGGTGTCGGCGGTGTGCACGGTGGCCGGTGGTCCCTTTCGTCACGCTCATCGTGCTCATTCCGCGTCGATCAGCGCGACACATGGAGCCCCTGAACTCATGTCGGACATGCGGAACAGAGAATGGCGGCTCCGCCGGGGACGATCAAGCCGTGCAGATCACGGCCACCTGCTTCGGCAGCCGGTACGGCAGCGAGCCGTACCAGGCGCACGACAGCACGAAACCGAAGGAGAGACAGACGACCCCGCCGACCGCGTCCATCCAGAAGTGGTTGGCGGTGGCGACGATCACCAACAGCGTGGCCGAGGGGTAGAGCAGCCCCAGCACCTTCACCCACACCGGACGGGCCAGCGTGGCGATGGTCAGACCGCACCACAGCGACCAGCCGATGTGCATCGAGGGCATCGCCGCGTACTGGTTCGACATATCGGCGAGGTTTCCCGAGGCCATCGAGCCCCAGGTGTTGTGCGCCACCACGGTGTCGATGAAATGGCCGCCGCTCATCAGCCGGGGCGGGGCCAGCGGAAAGAAGTAGTAGCCGAGCAGGGCCACGCCCGTGGTCGCGAAGAGCGCCAGCCGGGTGGCGGCGTAACGGCCCGGATGCCAGTGGTAGAGCCACACCAGTACGCCGAGCGTCACGATGAAGTGGAGCGTCGCGTAGTAGTAGTTCATGCCCACGATCAGCCAGCTGACCGAGTCGATCGCGTGGTTGACGCCCCGTTCGAAGGCCATGCCGAGCCGGTGCTCCCACTCCCAGATCCAGCCCGCGTTGCGCAGCGCCTCCGGCCGCTGCTCCGGGACGGCGTTGCGAATCAGCGAATAAGTCCAGTAACTGACGGCGATGAGGACGATCTCGAACCAGAGCCGGGGCCTTCTGGGCGTACGCAACCGGTCCATCAGGGTGTGGTGCGGCGCCCGTGCCGCATCGGTGTCCGCGAGAGGTGCCGGGGTGGCCATTCGGCCCGCCGTCGTCCTGATAGTCGCTCCACCCATAGGGCAACAGTCTGCCAGACGACGTCCACCCGCAGATCATCCGCGGCATCGGGTCTTCATTGCTTATGTCCTGGTCCGGGGGTCCTCTATAGGGCGTATGTACGGCTACGTCCCCCGGCCGAGGTCTAGGCCGCGCCCCCGGCCGCCCGGCTCCGCGCCTCCACCCCGTGGGCCGACGCCGTCGAGCCGCGCACCACCAGTTCGGGCAGGAAGACGAACTCGCTGGGCGGGGCCGGGGTGCCGCCGATCTCCTCCAGCAGCGCCCGCACCGCCGCCTGCCCCATCGACTGCACCGGCTTGCGGATCGTGGTCAGCGGCGGATCGGTGAAGGCGATCAGCGGGGAGTCGTCGAAGCCGACCACCGAGATGTTCTGAGGGACCCCCAGACCCCGCTGCCGGGCCGCCCGGATGGCGCCCAGCGCCATCATGTCGCTCGCGCACACCACCGCCGTACAGCCTCGGTCGATCAACGCGGTCGCCGCCGCCTGGCCGCCCTCCAGGGTGTACAGCGAATGCTGGATCAGCTCCTCGGACTCCTCCGGGGACAGCCCCAGCCGGTCCCGCATCGCCTGCTGGAAGCCTTCGATCTTGCGCAGTACGGGAACGAACCGCTTCGGCCCGAGCGCGAGACCGATCCGGGTGTGCCCGAGCGAGACCAGATGGGTGACCGCCAGCCCCATCGCCGCCCGGTCGTCGGGAGAGATGAACGGCGCCCGCACCTTCGGCGAGAAGCCGTCCACCAGCACGAACGGAACACCCTGGCCGCGCAGCTGGTCATAGCGCTGCATATCGGCCGAGGTGTCCGCGTGCAGCCCCGAGACGAAGATGATCCCGGCCACGCCCCGGTCCACCAGCATCTCGGTCAGCTCGTCCTCCGTCGAGCCGCCGGGAGTCTGGGTGGCCAGCACCGGGGTGTAGCCCTGCCGGGTGAGCGCCTGCCCGATGACCTGGGCGAGCGCGGGGAAGATCGGGTTCTCCAGCTCGGGGGTGATCAGTCCCACCAGCCCGGCGCTGCGCTGCCGCAACCGCACGGGCCGCTCATAGCCGAGGACGTCCAGAGCGGCGAGGACGGACTCGCGGGTGGCCGCGGCCACCCCCGGCCTGCCGTTGAGGACGCGGCTGACGGTGGCTTCGCTGACCCCCGCCTGGGCTGCGATGTCAGCAAGCCGTGCGGTCATGGAGTGGGACTGTACCGGTCGCGTGTCAGATTGCCCACCACGCGCACGAATCAGGCGGAATGCGTACGGTTCCGGCCCCGTACGCAAGCGGCGCCGACGACAGCAGCGCACGCCCCGGGACCGGCAGTTCGACCTCTTCCCCGAGCGTGTTGAGCGTGCACACCAGGCCCGGCCGGGACAGCGCGAGCACCCCCGCCGGGGCCTCCAGCCAGTTCATCGGCCCGTCCCCAGGCCCGGCAGCTCACGGCGGAGCGCGAGCGCGCCGCGGTAGAGCTCCAGCGTCGAGCCGGGGTCGCCGGTCTGCGCCTCGACGGACAGCCCGGACCAGTCGTCCGGCTGGGGCAGCCAGCTACCGCCGGGACCGAAGCCGTAGCTCTCGCCGGAGCGGGTCCAGGGCAGGGGTACCCGGCAGCCGTCGCGGAAGCCGTCCTGACCGTTCTGGCCGTCCTCCCCGTCGGGGGAGGTGCGGAAGAAGGCCGGGTCCTGGCGCAGCTCGTCCGGCAGATCGGTCACCTCGGGAAGGCCCAGCTCCTCGCCCTGGTAGAGATAGGACGAGCCGGGCAGCGCGAGGGTGAGCAGGGCCGCGGCACGGGCGCGGGCGAGCCCCCGCTCCGGGCCGCCGTCGGCGTAGCGGGTGGTGTGCCGGACCACATCGTGGTTGGAGAGCACCCAGGTGGTGGGGGCGCCGACGGAGCGGGTCGCGGCCAGCGACTCGTCGATCACCTCGCGCATCGCGGCCGCGTCCCACGGGCACTTGAGGAACTGGAAGTTGAACGCCTGGTGCAGCTCGTCGGGGCGTACGTACAGGGCCAGCCGCTCGGAGGTGGGCGCCCATGCCTCGGCGACGCCGATCCGGTCACCGGGGTAGGAGTCCAGCAGCCGGCGCCAGGAGCGGTGGATCTCGTGCACCCCGTCCTGGTCGAAGAACGGCAGCACCTGGGAGCCGATCAGCTTGGCCTGTTCGGTACGGCCGATGTCGGGCAGCCCGGCGGCCTTGACCATGCCGTGGGCGACATCGATCCGGAAGCCGTCCACGCCCAGGTCCAGCCAGAAGCGCAGCACCGAGTCGAATTCGGCGCGCACCTCGGGGGAGTCCCAGTTGAGGTCGGGCTGCTCGGGGGCGAAGAGGTGCAGATACCACTCGCCGGGGGTGCCGTCCGGATCGGTGGTACGGGTCCAGGCGGGGCCGCCGAAGACCGACTCCCAGTCGTTCGGCGGCAGTTCGCCGTGGGCGCCGCGGCCGCTGCGGAAGTGGTACCGGGTGCGGGCCGCGCCGCCGGGCCGGTCGGCGAGCGCCTCGCGGAACCATGGGTGCTGGTCCGAGCTGTGGTTCGGGACGACGTCCACGATCACCTTCAGCCCCAGCTCATGGGCGGTGCGCACCAGGTCGTCGGCGTCGCCGAGGGTGCCGAAGAGCGGGTCCACGGTGCGGTAGTCGGCCACGTCGTAGCCGCCGTCGGCCTGCGGGGAGGCGTAGAAGGGGGTCAGCCAGACGGCGTCCACACCCAGCCCGGCGAGGTGCGGCAGCCGCTCCCGCACCCCGCGCAGATCGCCGATCCCGTCGCCGTCGCTGTCGGCGAAGGACCGCACGTACACCTGGTAGATGACGGCGTCGCGCCACCATCCGGGGCCCTTTGACGGTCGCACCGGCTCGGTGGGAAGGGAGGTCGTGAGCTCCTGGGTCATGGCGCGAACGTAACAGCTCTGCAATGCCTTGCGGAAGAGCTTGCAGGGCGCGCTGGTGCCCTTGGCGGGGGCTCCGGTCGTGCTGTGGGCGCATGTCAAGCGCCTGACCGGGAGCGGAGCGGCTACCGCGGGGACACGCGGACGTAACGATGCCGAGCGCCTTGCAGAAATTTGCCGCAATCTCTTTCGGTGGGCTTGCGGCCCTGTTACGTTCCTCCGCAACCCGGGGCCGCGACGGAGCGGCCGGCTTTGGAGGAGTTCAGATGCGACGTGGCATAGCGGCCACCGCACTCGTCGCGGCCATGGCGCTCGCGGCGACGGCATGCGGCGGTGACGACGGCGGCAGCGGCGGCGACAAGAAGTCCGGCGGCAACCTCTCCGGCACCGTGACCTACTGGGATACGTCGAACGAGGCGGAGAAGGGCACCTACAAGGAGCTCGCCCTCGGCTTTGAGAAGAAGCACCCCGACGTCAAGGTCAACTACGTCAATGTGCCCTTCGGCGAGGCACTGGCCAAGTTCAAGAACGCCGCGGGCTCCGGCGGCTCCGGCGCGCCCGATGTGCTGCGCACCGAGGTCGCCTGGACCCAGGACCTCGCCAACATCGGCTATCTCGCCCCGCTGGACGGCACCCCCGCCCTCGCGGACCAGTCCGACTATCTGCCCAAGGCCCTGGCCGGTGCCAAGTTCAAGGGCAAGACCTACGCCGTACCGCAGGTCATCGACACCCTCGGCCTCTTCTACAACAAGAAGATGCTGGGGGACGCCGGAGTCCAGCCGCCCAAGGACTGGACCGAGCTCAAGGCCGCCGCCAAGAAGATCAAGGAGAAGACCGGCAAGACCGGTCTGTATCTGCGCGGCGACGACGCCTACTGGTACCTGCCCTTCATCTACGGCGAGGGCGGCGACCTCCTCGACACCGGCGCCAAGAAGGTCACCATCGACGACGAGCCCGGCATCAAGGCGTTCGCGGCCGCCCGGGACCTGGTCACCTCCAAGGCGGCGGAGACCGACGCCACCGACGGCTGGGACAACATGCAGAACGCCATCAAGAACGGCGACGTCGCGATGACGATCAACGGGCCGTGGGCGATCGAGGACACCCTCGCGGGCAAGGCGTTCAAGGACAAGTCCAACCTCGGAGTGGTCCCCGTCCCGGCCGGCAGCAAGGGCCAGGGCGCCCCGCAGGGCGGCCAGAACCTCACCGTCTACGCCGGGTCGAAGAACCTGGACGCCTCCTACGCCTTCGCCCAGTACATGAGCTCGGCCGAGGTCCAGGCCAAGACCACCGAGAAGCTCTCCCTGCTGCCCACCCGCACCTCCGTCTACTCCAACAAGTCGGTGGCCGCGAACCCCAATGTGAAGTTCTTCAAGGCCGCCGTCGACAAGGCCGTCGAGCGCCCCTGGATCCCCGAGGGCAACAGCCTCTTCCAGGCGATCCTGGTGCAGTTCCCGAACGTCCTCACCGGCAAGACCTCACCCGAGAAGGCCGCGAAGTCGGCCGGTGACGCGTACCGCAAGCTCCTCAAGGGCGACTGGAAGTAGGGCCGGCGACGATGGCTGTCGACACCAGCCGGCCGCTGGACCCGGCCGCGGGCGCGAAGGGCGCCCGCGGCCGGGGCGGCCAGCTTCACAAGGATGGCACTCCGCCACGCGGCCGGATCCGCAATGCGCTGGCCCGCCACTGGTACGCCTGGGCGATGGTCGCGCCCGTCGTGATCGTCATCGGGCTGATCATCGGCTATCCGCTGGGCCGCGGCCTGTACCTGTCGCTGACCGACGCCAACGAGGCCAACGTCGAGCGCACCATCGGGATCAACCACATCCCCGCCACCTACAAGAACGTCGGCCTCGACAACTTCAAGGCCATCCTGCAGGACCAGGTCTTCTGGGACCGGCTCGGCTGGACCGTCACCTGGACCGTCTGCTGTGTGGCGCTCACCTTCTCGATCGGCCTGGGCTTGGCCGTGCTGCTCAACCGGCGGTTCGCCGGGCGCACCCTCTACCGGTCGCTGCTGATCCTGCCCTGGGCCGTCCCCGCCTTCGTCTCCGTCTTCGCCTGGCGGCTGCTCTACAACGAGAAGAACGGCATCCTCAACAAGGTGCTGGACGGCGGCGGGATCGACGCGGTGCCCTGGCTCAACGACCCCACCATGGCCAAGGCGTCGGTGATCGCCGTGAACATCTGGCTCGGGGTGCCGTTCATGCTGGTCGCGCTGCTCGGCGGATTGCAGTCCATCCCCGGTGAGCTGTACGAGGCCGCCGAGATGGACGGGGCCGGCCCCTGGCAGCGGTTCCGCCACATCACCCTGCCCGGGCTGCGCTCGGTCAGCTCCACCGTGATCCTGCTGTCCACCATCTGGACGTTCAACATGTTCCCGGTGATCTTCCTGCTGACCCGCGGCGGGCCCGGCGACGCCACCGAGATCCTGGTGACGTACGCCTACCGGCTCTCCTTCGTCAACAGCCCGCGCGACTTCGCCGGCGCCTCGGCCTGGGGTGTGCTGATCCTGCTCATCCTGATGCTCTTCGCGGTGGTCTACCGCCGTTCGCTCCGCAAGCAGGGAGAGGTGTGGTAGCCATGCGCGACCAACGACGCGGCCCGCTCGCCTCCGTCGGGCTGCACACGACGCTCGTCATCGCCTCCGCCGTCGCGGTCTTCCCGCCGCTGTGGCTGGTGGTGACCTCGTTCAAGCCCAAGAGCGAGGCGTTCAGCACCGATGTGGTGAAGAACCCGACGCTGGGGAACTATCGACACGTCCTGGGCGACACCGAGTTCCTCACCTGGTTCGGCAACTCGCTGTTCATCGTGGTCATCACCACGATCCTGGGCGTCTTCATCGCGGCCACCACCGGCTACGCCGTCAGCCGCTTCCGCTTCCCCGGGATGCGCCCGCTGATGTGGCTGCTGCTGATCACCCAGATGTTCCCGGTGGCCATCCTCATCGTGCCGCTGTACAACATCATGTCGACGCTGGGCTGGCTCAACCAGCCGATCTCGCTCATCGTCACCTACCTCACCGTGGCCGTGCCGTTCTGCGCCTGGATGATGAAGGGCTTCTTCGACACCATCCCGGTGGAGATCGACGAATCGGGCCGGGTCGACGGCCTCAACCCGTTCGGGACCTTCTGGCGGCTGGTCGTCCCGCTGGCCAAGCCGGGGCTCGCGGTGACCGCGTTCTACACCTTCATCACCGCCTGGGCCGAGGTCGCCTACGCCTCCGCCTTCATGACGGGCGAGGACAACCTCACGCTCGCCGCCGGGCTGCAGACCTTCGTCAACCAGTACACCTCCGACTGGGGCTCCATGACGGCCGCGGCCGTCATGATCGCCATCCCGGCGGCGCTGGTGTTCTCCTGGGCCCAGCGCCATCTCGTCGCCGGGCTCACGGCCGGAGCGACCAAGTCGTGACGAGCCCACCCGCGGCGGGGCCGCGGCTCGCCGATATCGCCGCACAGGCCAAGGTCAGCGAGGCCACCGTCAGCCGGGTGCTCAACGGCAAGGCGGGGGTGGCGGACACCACCCGGCAGCGGGTGCTCGCCGCCCTCGACGTCCTCGGCTACGAACGGCCGGTGCGGCTGCGGCGGCGCAGCGCCGGGCTGGTCGGCCTGGTGATCCCGGAGCTGACCAACCCGGTCTTCCCCGCCTTCGCGCAGATCATCGAGCAGGTGCTGGCCGGCCATGGCTACACCCCGATCCTGTGCACCCAGATGCCGGGCGGCGCCACCGAGGACGAGCTGGTGGAGCAGTTGGAGGAGCGCGATGTGGCGGGCATCGTCTTCATGTCCGGACTGCACGCCGACACCACGGCCGACCCCGCCCGCTACGACCGGCTGGCCGGGCGCAAGGTGCCGTTCGTGCTGATCAACGGCTACAACGAGCACATCCAGGCCACCTTCGTCTCGCCCGATGACCGGGCGGCGGCGCGGATGGCCGTCCGCCATCTGTCCGCGCTCGGCCACCACCGGATCGGCCTCGCGGTGGGGCCCGCCCGCTATGTCCCCGCGCAGCGCAAGGTCGAGGGGTTCCTCGCGGCCAGCACCGAGCTGCTCGGCCGATCGCCCGGCGAGGCGGGGGAGTTGGTGCGGCATACGCTCTTCAGCGTCGAGGGCGGACAGGTGGCGGCGGCCACGCTGCTGGACCGGGGCTGTACGGGCATCGTGTGCGGCAGCGATCTGATGGCGCTCGGGGTGATCCGGGAGGCGGCCCGGCGGGGGCTGCGGGTGCCGCACGAGGTGTCGGTGGTCGGCTTCGACGACTCCCCGCTGATCGCCTTCACCGATCCGCCGCTGACCACCGTCCGCCAGCCGGTGCAGTCGATGGCGACGGCGGCGGTGGGGGCGCTGCTGGAGGAGATGGCCGGAAACCCGGTGCAGCACACGGAGTTCGTCTTCCAGCCGGACCTGGTCGTCCGCGGCTCAACGGCCCAGGCGCCGCCCGCCGTTTAGGACCCGGTGCCTCCCCGCCCGCCCGGCACCTGGATGCCGTAGCGGGCCATCTTGCGGTAGACGGTGGCGCGGCCCATGCCCAGCTTGGCCGCGGCCCGTGCCACCGTCGTGCCCGGCTCGGTCAGACAGCGCACGATCTCGTCGCGTTCGAGAAGCTGCAGCCGGGTCAGATGGCCGCCCGAGCGGGTGAACACCTCGGCCGGGAGATGCCGGGTGTCGATCACATCCGTCCTGGCCGCCGCCTCCCGCACCACCCGCCGCAGCTGCCTCACGTTCTCGGGCCAGTCGTAGGAGGTCAGCGCCCGGGTCGCGGCAGGTGTGAAGGTCACCGCGCGGCCGCGGTACCGATGGGCGAAGTGGCGGGCCAGCGGCAGGATGTCGTCGGGCCGCAGGCGCAGGGCGGGCACCTCGACCACCGTGTCGATCAGGGGGCTCAGCGCGTCCGGGATCGCGGCGTACCGCTGGGCCGTGACGGCGAACGGCTGCATACGCCCGGAGCCCTCCCCGCCCGTCCGGCGCACCCGGCCGAACAACCCGGCCAGCTCGGTGGCGGCCCAGGCCGGCAGCCGGTCCACCCCGGAGACGACGACGCAGGTGCTGTCCTTCTCCAGCTCGGGAGTCCACAGCCGCAGCCAGGCATCGACCTCGCCGGGAGCGGGCGGACGCGCGCTGAGCAGGCGCTCCCGTGCCCCCATCTGCCGACGGGCGGCGGAGAGCAGCGCGGTCTTCCCCGCGCCCGGGTCACCGACCACCGCGACCACCCGCCCGCGGACCAGGGCCGTACGCGCCGTCGCGAGGGCGTCCGTCCAGCCGGGGGAGAGCGGCCGATGGGCGTCGTCGGGCTGCTCGTACCGGTCGGCGTACACCCGGAACACCCGGCCCGGCGGCGGGAGTGACCGGCCCTTCCGTCCGGTGCCCCGGGCCAGCATCAGCGCCGTGGTGTTCCCGGCGGTGGCCTGTGCCAGGGCCAGCAACAGCCCCGATGACGAATCGGACCAGGTGGTGAGGTTGACGCTGCCGGCGACTGCGCCGGTGACCGGGTCGAGCACCGGTGCCGCGGCGCAGGTGTATCCCCGCAGGCCGGCGCAGTAGTGCTCGTCCGCCCTCACCAGCGACGGAGCGCGGTCGGCCAGGGCGAGGCCGAGCCCGTTGGTGCCCACATCCCGTTCGGCGAAGGAGAAACCGGGGGCCAGATGGACCCGGTCGAGGGACCGGCTGATCGAGGCGTCGTCGCACATCCGGCACAGCACCAGGCCGTCGCTGTCCGCGATCATCATGCTGACCGCCTCGTTGGCGAGCGTCCCGCGCAGGCCGCGCAGCGCCTCATGGCCGCATTCGTAGAGCAGGGAGGCGGTGTCGACCGAACCGGTGAACACCGGCCGCATCTCCTCCGGCGACAGGCCGTAACGCTCGCTGCGCTGCCACGATGCGAGCAGGCGCGGGGCCAGGCGGCGGCTGTCCACTTCGACCTCCAGGGGACACGGCGAGCGTGGCCAAGGTACTCCCCGCCGGGCCGTCTCCCGACGGCGGGCGTCTCGAAATGAGACATCCGGTACCTCGCTGACGTGGGTAGACGCTGCCTAGCGTGGCTCTCCGGACGGGGCCGATCAGTCTCCCCGCGCGCTACCTCTTCCCGAGGAAGGAGAACGCTTCATGAGGGCAGTCCAGGTCGTGGGCTACGGCCAGCACCCGCGGATGGCCGATGTACCGGAACCCGAGGTCACCGGCCCGTACGACGTGATCGTCAAGATCGGGGGCGCGGGTGTGTGCCGCACCGACCTCCACATCCTCGAGGGCCAGTGGGCGGACAAGTCCGGGGTGAGCCTGCCGTACACCATCGGGCATGAGAACGCCGGCTGGGTCCATGCGGTGGGCAGCGCGGTCACCCATGTCGCCGAGGGCGACAAGGTCATCGTGCATCCCCTGATCACCTGCGGGCTGTGCCCCGCATGCCGGACCGGCGACGACGTCCACTGCGAGCAGAGCCTCTTCCCCGGCATCGACACCGCCGGCGGCTACGCCGAGTATCTGAAGACCTCCGCCCGCAGCGTCGTGAAGATCGACGACTCCCTCGAACCGTCCGACGTCGCGGCGCTCGCCGACGCGGGGCTCACCGCCTACCACGCCGCGGCCAAGGCCGCCGGACGGCTGCGCCCCGGGACCAGGTGTGTGATCATCGGCGCGGGCGGGCTGGGACACATCGGCGTGCAGGTGCTCAAAGCCCTCACGGCCGCCGAGCTCATCGTGGTCGACCGCAACCCCGACGCGGTCGAACTGGCCGTCTCCATCGGCGCCGACCACGGGATCGTGGCGAACGGAGGCCAGGTCGAGGAGGTGCTCGAGCTGACGGGCGGGCAGGGCGCCGAGACGGTCGTCGACTTCGTCGGTGAGGGCGGTGCCACCCGGGACGGTGTGCGCATGCTGCGCCGTGCGGGCGACTACCACGTGGTGGGGTACGGCGAGAACATCGATGTGCCGACGATCGACATCATCTCCGCCGAAATCAACTTCATCGGCAATCTCGTCGGCTCCTACACCGATCTGTGCGAGCTGATGGTGCTCGCCGCGCAGGACCGCGTGCGCCTGCACACCACCACCTATCCGCTGGACCGGTTCCAGGACGCCCTGGACGACCTCGACGCCGGACGGATCCGCGGGCGCGCCATTCTCGTCCCCTGACCGCCGACCCCGGAACTCCGTCGACCCCGGAACTCCGCCGACCCTGCAACCCCGCCGGTCCATGCCCACGGGCCGACCGACCTGACACAACGTGAGGGAACCCCAATGATCTTCATCACCGCGAAGTTCCGCGTCCTGCCCGAGCATGCGGACCGGTGGCCCGAGATCGCCGCCGATTTCACCCGGGACACCCGCGCCGAGCCGGGCTGTCTGTGGTTCGACTGGTCCCGCAGTGTGGCGGACCCGGACGAGTACGTCCTGGTCGAGGCGTTCCGCGACGAGGAGGCCGGTGCGGCCCACGTCAACTCGCCGCACTTCAAGGCCGCGCAGCGGACCCTGCCGCCGCATCTCGCCGCGACCCCGCGGATCGTCAACATGAACGTCCCGCAGGAGGACTGGTCCCTCCTGGGGGAAATGGCCGTCGAGGACCGCGACTGATCCATGGCCGTTGAACCGGTCCGGCCGGCCGGGCGCGTGGGGCCCTTGACCGGACCCCCGACCGGCCGGACCGGAGAACGGGGTTGAACTTAACACCGCCGCAATGGCTTGCGAAAGGTCTTGCAACGAGGAGAACGCGCGAGTACGGTCCGGTCACCACCACAGGACTGACGTCTTGCAGCAAGAACCTTCAACTGGCCTTACGGGCATGGCGCGTTGCCGCATGAGGCTCAATCGTCACCCCAGCTCTTCCCCCCACGGAGGAACGATGGCCGGCAACCGCATTCCCCTTGCCACCGCACTCGCCCTCGCGGCGGGCTCGGTGGCCCTTTTCGCACTGCCCCCGCAGACGGCCCAGGCGACACCGCCCGGCACCAAGGACGTCACCGCCGAACTCTTCGAGTGGCGTTACGACTCCGTCGCCAAGGAGTGCACCAGCACCCTCGGCCCCGCCGGATACGGCTATGTCGAGGTGTCGCCCGCCACCGAGCACATCCAGGGCGGCCAGTGGTGGACCTCCTACCAGCCCGTCAGCTACAAGATCGCCGGACGGCTCGGCGACCGCACCGCCTTCAAGAACATGATCGACACCTGTCACTCGGCGGGCGTCAAGGTGGTCGCCGACGCCGTCATCAACCACATGTCCGCCGGATCCGGCACCGGCACCGGCGGCTCCTCGTACACCAAGTACAGCTATCCCGGGATCTACCAGGCCCAGGACATGGACGACTGCACCTCGCAGATCAGCAACTACCAGGACCGCTGGAATGTGCAGCACTGCGAGCTGGTGGGCCTGGCCGACCTGGACACCGGTGAGAGCTACGTCCGCACCCGGATAGCGCAGTACCTGAACGACCTGCTCTCGCTCGGCGTGGACGGCTTCCGCGTCGACGGCGCCAAGCACATCCCGACCGAGGACCTGGCCGCCATCAAGGGCCAGTTGAGCGACCCCGGCGTCTACTGGAAGCAGGAGGTCATCTACGGCGAGGGCGAGGCGGTCTCCCCGACGGAGTATCTGCGCAACGGCGATGTGCAGGAGTTCCGCTACGGCCGTGATCTCAAGCGGGTGTTCCAGGGCGAGAAGCTGGCGCATCTGAAGAACTTCGGCGAGGGCTGGGGCTATATGGCGAGCGGCCAGTCCGGTGTCTTCGTCGACAACTGGGACACCGAGCGCAACGGCTCCACCCTCACCTACAAGAACGGGGCCGACTACACCCTCGCCAACGTCTTCATGCTGGCCTGGCCCTACGGCTCCCCGGACGTCCACTCCGGATACGAGTTCAGCGACAACGACGCGGGCCCGCCGAACGGCGGCTCGGTGGGCGCCTGTTACCAGGACGGCTGGAAGTGCCAGCACAAGTGGCCCGAGATCATGAGCATGGTCGCCCTCCGCAACACGGCCCGGGGCGCCTCGGTGACCAACTGGTGGGACAACGGCAACAACGCCATCGCCTTCGGACGCGGCGACAAGGCGTACGTGGCCATCAACCACGAAAGCGGCTCCCTCACCCAGACCTTCCAGACCTCGCTCCCGGCCGGCGGCTACTGCGATGTGCAGAGCGGCAAGGCCGTGACCGTCGACTCCTCGGGGAAGTTCACCGCCACGCTGGGCGCCAATACGGCGGTGGCACTGCATGTGGGCGCCCGTAATTGCGGCTGACCCCCTTCGCTCACCCGCCACTCAAGGAGTCACCAGCCCCGTGAAGCCCCCGAGAGCCACCCTCTTTCGCACGGCCGCCGCGCTCGCCACTCTGGCACTGGGCGCGGCGGCCGTGCCCGCCGTATCGCAGACGGCCCGGGCCGCGGCGCCCGCCACCGCAAAGGCGGCGCCCGCCGAGGCGCAGTGGATCGACCGCGCCACCGTCGTCTGGCAGGCCGAGCACACCGCCGAGACCGTCGAGGAGCTGAGCTACGCCGACGGCGGCACCCTGCGGCTGACCCCGGCCTCCCTGACCGACGCCCAGAAGGCCGCCTACCCCCATCTGGCCGGCCGTCCCGCCTATCGTCTCGACCCGCGCGACCGCGACAAGGCCGCCACGGCGCTGCGCGGCCCACTCGCCGCCGTCCAGCGCGCGGCCGACGACCACGACCACGTACTGCACCGCACCGGGGTACAGATCCCCGGCGTCCTGGACGACCTCTACGCGGACCGGGCGCGCTCGGCCCGCCTCGGCCCGGTCTTCCACGGGGCCCGCCCCACCCTCTCGGTATGGGCGCCGACCGCCCGGTCCGTGTCGCTCGATCTCGACGGGCGCACCGTCGCCATGCGGCGGGACCCCGGCAGCGGGGTGTGGAGCGTGACCGGCAACCCCGACTGGCGGGACAAGCCCTACCGCTACCGGGTCGAGGTCTGGGCGCCGAGCGTCGGCAAGACCGTCACCAACGAGGTCACCGACCCCTACTCGACCGCCCTGACCGCCGACTCCGCCCGTAGCCTGGTCACCGACCTGGCCGACCCCCGGCTGGCTCCCGCCGGCTGGGCCGCGCTGAAGAAGCCCAAGGCCGTCCCGCTGCGCGACGCCCGCATCCAGGAGCTGCAGATCCGCGACTTCTCCATCGCGGACCGCACCAGCGCCCACCCCGGCCAGTACCTCGCCTTCACCGACCGCGACTCGGACGGGATGCGGCACCTGGGGCGGCTGGCCCGGTCCGGCACCTCGTACGTCCACCTGCTGCCCGCCTTCGACTTCGGCACCGTCCCGGAGTGGCGGTCCGACCAGGCCCGGCCCGGCTGCGATCTGGCCGCCCTGCCCGCCGACTCCGACCAGCAGCAGAAATGCGTGGCCGAGACGGCCGCGAAGGACGGCTTCAACTGGGGCTACGACCCGCTGCACTACACCGTGCCGGAAGGGTCCTACGCCGGCGACCCGGACGGCCCGGCCCGCACCCGCGAGTTCCGGCAGATGGTCCAGGGCCTGGCCCACGCAGGGCTGCGCACCGTCATGGACGTGGTCTACAACCACACCGTGGCGGCCGGGCAGGACGAGAAGTCGGTGCTCGACCGGATCGTGCCCGGCTACTACCAGCGGCTGCTGGACGACGGCAGCCTGGCCACCTCCACCTGCTGCCCCGGCACCGCGCCCGAGCACGCGATGATGGGCAAGCTGGTGGTGGACTCGATCGTCACCTGGGCCAGGCAGTACAAGGTCGACGGCTTCCGCTTCGACCTCATGGGCCACCACCCCAAGGCCAATATCGTGGCCGTACGCAAGGCCCTCGACGCCCTGACCCCCGCCAAGGACGGGGTGGACGGCACGTCGATCATCCTCTACGGCGAGGGCTGGAACTTCGGCGAGGTGGCCGACGACGCCCGCTTCGTCCAGGCCACCCAGCGCAATATGGCCGGCACCGGCATCGCCACCTTCAGCGACCGGGCGCGGGACGCGGTGCGCGGCGGCGGGCCGTTCGACGAGGACCCCCGCGTCCAGGGCTTCGCCACCGGGCTCTTCACCGACCCCAACGGGTCGCCCGCCAACGGGAGCCCGGACGAGCAGCGGGCCCGGCTGCTGCACGCTCAGGACCTGATCAAGGTCGGGCTCTCCGGCAACCTCGCCGACTACGCCTTCACCGACAGCGGCGGACGCCGGGTCAAGGGCTCCGAGGTCGACTACAACGGCTCCCCGGCCGGTTACGCCGCCGCCCCCGGTGACGCGCTCGCCTACGCCGACGCCCATGACAACGAGACCCTCTACGACGCGCTCGTCTACAAGCTGCCCGCCGCCACCTCGGCCGCCGACCGGGCCCGAGCACAGGTGCTGGCCCTGGCCACCGCCACCCTCTCCCAGGGCCCGGCGCTCAGCCAGGCCGGCACCGACCTGCTGCGCTCGAAGTCGCTGGACCGCAACTCCTTCGACAGCGGGGACTGGTTCAACGCCATCCATTGGGACTGCGCGTCCGGCAACGGCTTCGGCCGGGGACTGCCCCGGCGGCGGACAACGAGCCCAAGTGGCCGTACGCCAAACCCCTGTTGACCAACCCGGCGGCACGCCCCGGCTGCCCCGAGATCACGGGCGCCTCGGCGGCCTACCGGGATCTGCTGCGGATCCGCACCACGGAGAAGGCGTTCAGCCAGGGCACGGCGGAGGGGGTGCAGAAGGCGCTGTCCTTCCCGCTGTCCGGGACGGGGGAGACGCCGGGCGTCATCACCATGCGGCTCGGCGGGTTGGTCGTGGTCTTCAACGCCACCCCGTCCCGGCAGTCGCAGACTGTCCCCGCCCTGGCCGGGAGCCCGTACGCCCTCCATCCGATCCAGGCGCACGGCGCCGACGCCACGGTGAAGACGTCCCGCTACGAGCGCGCGAGTGGCACCTTCACGGTGCCCGGCCGTACGGTCGCCGTCTACGCGGCCGGGGGCTAGGATCTGTCGTCAAATGATCTTCGGTCGGGGATCATGGTCGGGTGATACGTCGCCATGAACTGTCCGATGCCGAGTGGGCCTTCGTGCAGCCGTTGCTGCCCCGGTCCGAGCGGGGCCGCAGGCGGCTGGACGACCGGACGGTCCTCAACGGGATCGTGTGGAAGTTCCGGACCGGTACGGCCTGGCGGGATGTGCCCGAGCGGTACGGTTCCTGGGCCACGCTGCACACCCGCTTCCGCCGGTGGGCCAAGGACGGCACCTTCGAGCGGATGCTCCGGGCCGCCCAGGCCAGGGCCGACGCGGCCGGGGACATCGAGTGGCTGGTGTCGGTCGACTCCACGATTGTCCGGGCCCACCAGCACGCGGCCGGGGCGCGAAAAGGGGGCTTTGCGCCCCGGGACTCGGCCGGTCCAGAGGCGGCCTGACCAGCAAGATCCACCTGGCCTGCGACGCTGTGGGGCGACCGCTCGCCTTCACCGTCACCGGCGGGAACACCAACGACTGCACCCAGTTCACCGCCGTGATGAAGGCGATCCGGGTGCCCCGGCTGGGACCGGGGCGGCCCCGGGTCCGCCCCGGCCACGTCATCGGCGACAAGGGCTACAGCTCCAAGGCCATACGCACCTGGCTGCGGCAACGGAACATCCGGCACACCATCCCGGAACGGTCCGACCAGATCCGCAACCGGCTCCGACGCGGCAGCCGTGGCGGACGTCCGCCGGCCTTCGACAAGCACGTCTACAAGCGGCGCAACGTCGTCGAACGGTGCTTCAACCGCCTCAAGCAGTGGCGCGGCATCGCCACCCGCTATGACAAGACCGCCGAGTCCTACCAAGCGGCCATCACCCTCGCATCGCTGCTGATGTGGGCGTGACATTTGACGACAGATCCTAGGCAGGGGGCCGGCGGACCGCGTGGCAGGGGCTCCGCCCCCTGGTCCCCCGCCGGGGCTCCGCCCCGGACCCCGCTCCTCAAACGCCGGAGGGGCTGGATCGGCAGGGGCTCCGCCCCCGGATCCCGGGGTCTGGGGTGGAGTCTCACCACGCGGCGGAGTCTCACCACGCGGCGGAGCCGCATATTGAGGCTGCGGGAAGGGGCGGGGAGGGGAGCAGCCCGCCGCAGGCGTCGAGACTCGCCGCACCCCCTAGCGCAACGGGCTCAGCCGGCCACCGTCCGCCAGTCGGGCCTTCAGGTCGGCGCGGGCACCCGCCTTCGCGGGGAGGGTCAGGCCGCGGCCGTAGGAGCGGCCCCGGACGCCGCCGGTGGCGACGATCCCGGTGACCTGACGGCTTCCGGCGGCCAGCAGATACCACCGGCCGGAGCGCGCCTTCCACAGCACCCCCGCCAGCACCCGCGGCTCGCGCGGACCGCAGGCGGGGGAGTTGTCGGCGCTGGAGACGACCGCCCCCGCCGCGCCCCGGCGGGTGTCCCACGGCTGGAACTGGGCCAGGACCTTGCTGCCCGTGTCCCGCCAGGTGTCGGCGCGGGTGCACAGCCAGGCCGCGTGGCCCCCCGCCTCCGGCAGGGCCTGGGCGGCGAACCGCCAGGAGTTGACCGAGCGCACCCCCCGCCCGCGCATCATTCCCAGCCGGCAGCCGGTCCTGGCCCAGCTCGCATGGGCCGCCCGCCCCGCCACATCGCGCACACCGGCGCCGGGGGTGCCGTAGGTGAGCCGGGCCGGGGCCAGTTCGCCCAGGTCGGCCACGAGTCGGGAGCCGAACTGCAGCGCGGGCCAGCCACGGCAGGGCCGCAGCTGCGGAACGGTGCGCACCGGGTCGGTCACCCCGTGCCCGGTGCGGTGCAGCGGACGCGGCGCCCCGTTCGGGTGGAGCAGATCCCGCACCCGGGCATGGCGCACCCAAGGGGCGGTCAGATAGCGGACGTTGCCGTCCGTGCGGCTGAGGACCAGCGCGGTCGAGGTGGCCGCGTCGGCCGCGTCCAGCCGGGCGAAGTCCAGCGCGGCCGCACCCCCCTCGCCCGCCTCCGCGTACCGCGCCACCCGCAGCCCGTCGTACAGCAGCACCACTGTGGCCTGGTCCACCTCGCCCGCGAACAGCAGTTGCGGCGGACCCGAAGGCGGCCCGGACTGCGTGCCCAGGGTGGCCGACACCCGTACGGAGCGGCCCGGCCGTGCCCAGACGGCCAGCGCGCGGCGCAGCAGCGCGGTGTCCCGGACGCGGTCGCCGCGCGCGGGCCAGGAGGAGAATCCGGCGCGGGACGCGGTGCGCCAGGCGTCGGGCGCGGCCCGCGTCAACCGCGCGGGATCCAGGGCCCGTTCGGAGGACGGATTTCGGGCGTACGAGGGCGCGGCCGCACCGGTCGGCCCCCAGCCCCGCCCCGGCACGCCCAGCAGCGTCCCGCACACCACCAGCGCCACCACGGCCACCAGCACCGCCCGCACATGCTGACGGCGGCGCATCAGATCGGTGGGCCGCGCCTGGAGCGAACACGGGTCGAACTCCGGGGACTCCAGCAGCGACCCGTCCCGGCTGCCGGCCTGCTCGGGCACCGCATCCGCCTCGTCCAGCGCGGCCCGCGCGTCGGCGACCCCGGCGGCGCGCAGCAGGGTGCGCGCCTCGTGCTCGCCGAGCCGCTCCAGCTCCCGCAGTAGGTATGCGGCGCGGCCGGGCCCGGACAGCTCCGACAAGGCCCGCTCCAGGGCGAGTTCATCGGCCCCGCCGGAGCGCGGGAACAGCCGCAGCCCGAACACCTGCGGCAGCGCCGGAGGCCGCTGCCACCACCGCCGCGGCCGGGCGGCGCGCAGCGCCAGGCGCAGCACCCGCAGCCGCACATAGGCATAGCCGGTGTCGGCCCCCGGGCCCTTCGTGCCGCGCTGCCAGGGCAGTTCGACATCGGGGTGCGGGTCCGGGCCCGTGCCGTAGCCCCGATTGCGGGGCAGCGCGCGCTGGGCGAGGGCATGCGCCGCGAGCACCCGGCGGGTGCGCCCGATGCCCGGCGGCAGGATGAGATACGCCAGCCGCACCAGCCGCGGGTAGTGCTCGACGAGGGCGGCCTCGGCCTGCTCGACGTCGATCAGGCCGGTGGTTTCGTCGTCGGGGGCGACTGTCGCCCGGTGCTGGTCCACATGTCGTGAACGAGTGGCGGGCCGGGTTGGTCACCTACGGGTGTCCGGCGGGACTTGGCGTCTGCGGCGGGCCGCGCGGCTCCGCCGCGTGGTCCGCCACCGATGCCGACCCGCTACGGCGTACCGGTCTTCCACCCGCTGAACTCGACCGTTCCCCGGGCCCCCGTGCCCCCGTTCGCCGCCGTCATGAAGATCCCGGCGTCCTGCGCGGCCGTCGCGCCCGGCGCCGTCACGGTGGCCACCTTGCGCCAGGTCGCGCCGTCGTCCGTGGACAGCTCGCCGGTGTAGGAGGTGGCCGCGGTGCGGGTCAGCCGCAGCAGGACGGGGGCCTTGACGCCGGTGATCCGCTGGTAGGTGTCCAGCGTGCCGTCGCCGCCCGAGTCGTACGACAGGACGACCCCGTTGGCCGGGGTGACGGAGAGGTTCACGAAGCCGGGGGAGCCCGCCGTGGCGAGGTCGTTGCGGACGATGATCCCGGCCCGTGCCCAGGGCCCGGTGGCCGCCTGGGCGGTCACCTTGACGGTGATGGCGGTGCCCACCGTAAGGACGCCGTCGCGGTAGACGGAGCCGAATTCGGCGGTGCCCTTCCACAGGTCCTGGCCCGCGCCGTCGATCGCGAACCGCTCGTCGAGCTGTCCGAAGGCCGCACCGCTGTTGGTGACCGTCCGCAAGCCGTCCGCCAGCGGTCCGGCGATCCACAGCGTCCCGGTGCGCACGGCCCGCACCCGGTCCTCGCCCCGTGGCCCGTAGGTGACGCCCAGCTCGTACGGCAGCGGCTTGAGCGGATGCTCGAGCGGATCGTCGGGCGCGGTCGCGCGCCAGCGGACCTCGCCTGTGCCGCCCGCGGGGACGCCGGGCAGCCGGGTCGGCCCGTCCGGGTCCGGGTCCAGACCGGTCACCGTGAGGTCGAAGTCGACGCGGCCGGTGGGGCGCAGCCCGTTGACGTTGCGCAGGGCGGCGGTGAGGGTCGCGGTGCCGCCGGGCGGCAGGGCGGCGGGCTCGGCGGTGACGGTCAGCGTGCCCTGGTACGGGGCCTTGGCCAGCGCCTCGTACACCCGCTGGGCGGTGCGGTGGGCGTCCGCCGTCGGCCGCACGGGGTAGCTCTTGCGCTCGCGCGTCCACGGCTCCTCGACGGCGAACCAGTCGAAGGCGCGCGGGGGCCGGTTCTCCGCCAGCGCGTCCTCCAGCTCGTCCAGATAGGACTGCCACTGGGGGAGGTGGAAGTCGGCGATGAGGCCGCTCCAGTCGCGGTTGGCGTAGTTGGCCAGCTTGCCGCCGTCCGCCGTGGCGCGGTCCGCCCAGGTGGTGATGAGGGTGCGCGCGGCCCGTTCCAGCTGGGCCGACTCCTCCTCGCCCGACGCCATCCGCTTGGCGTCCTCGAGCCACGGGCCCAGCAGGAACCGCCGGTGGGCGCCGGTCATGTCGTCGCTCAGCCGCATCAGCTTGAGCCACAGCCGGGCCAGCGTCCGGAAGGCCGTGCGGTCCTTACGGTTGTAGGTGTCCTGGAGCTGGGGGATGAGCTGCCAGGAGCGGTTGGCGAGCGCCTGCCGCGCGATGTCGGTGAGGTCATGGCGGTAGGCGTCGCTGTCGCGCAGCCCGGCGCGCACGCCCAGCAGCGCCGCGAAGGCCACGTCGAAGCCCGCCGGGTCGAAGGCGGGGGTGTGGGTCGCGTAGTTGGTGCCCGAACGGACGGTCAGGGAGGGGCGGGCGGCGAAGACCGAGTCATGCGGGCGGCCGTCCTTGCTGCTGATCTCGTACGCGGTGTCGCGCAGCGCGGCGAACGCCTCCCGGGCCTTGGCGTCCCGCCCGCCGTAGCGCACCTCGGCGTACGAGCGGAACCACTCGGCCCGGTCCACCGCCTCCTCCCGCCACGCCAACTCGCTGAACAGCTCGAACGCGGCAGGATCCCGCTCGGCCGCCTCCGGCATATAGGCGGTGCCCACCAGCTTGCTGCCCGGCTTGTCGCGCCAGACGGTGAACCGCTTTGTCCACATATGGGTCTTGGCGCCGATCGTGGTGCGGCCGCCGAAGTTGGGGATGGTGCCGAACGCGTACGGCACCGCACCCCAGTCCTTCTCCCGGTCGGTGACGGTGTCCAGGTCCGACAGCCCGTCCACTACGAGCATCCGGTCGTGGTCGACGGCGTCCAGCAGATCGCGGCGGGGGTTCTCCTGCCAGCCGAGGATCACCCAGATGGCGCCGGGGCGGGCGGTCCGCAGCGCGGTCTCCACGGCGCGGGCGGCGTCGGGCACCGGGACGTCGCCGGGGTCGCCGCCCTCGTGCAGCAGATCCATCTTGAACAGCTCGGCCTCGCCGAACAGTTCGCGCTGATGGCGGTAGAAGGCCGCGGCCACCTTCCGGAACGACTCCGTGCGCGGATCGAGCCAGTCGGGGCGCCTGAGCCCGTTCCAGCCGCCCTGCGGCACCGTACGGGCCTCCGGGTTGCGGTCCGCGAAGCCGTCGGGGACGGTGCCGAAGTAGCCGGGGAACACGGGCCGCATGCCCAGCGCCCGCAGCCGGTCGGCGATCCGCCGCCCGAGCTCGGTGCGCTTGTCCAGGAGCGCGGTGGAGACCGGGCCGCCGTATTCGCTCATGTTCTGCAGCAGCCACCACGGCTGGTGGGAGGGGGCGGGGAGCCAGGTGCGCGCCTCGGTCTCGGTGTAGCCGAACTCCTGGAACAGCCGGTGGTAGACGGCCTCCTGACCGGCGGTGACCAGCAGTTCGTTGCAGCCGTGCAGGGCCGCGACGTCGATCAGGTGCTCCCAGCGGTCCCAGTCGGCGAACGGCGCGGTGTAGCCGTCATGGGTGTCGTTGAACGCGAAGCGGTGCGGCAGCGCGGTCGAGTGCGTGAGGCGCCGGGCGGGCGCGGGCAGCTTCTCCGGCAGGTTGAGCTGATCGCCGGACCAGGTGATCTGGGCGTGGCAGGTGTACTTGAGGTACCAGTGCACACCGGTGAGCAGCACCGCCGGGCTGGTCCCGGAGACCGTCAGCCGCCCCGCGGACCCGCCGACCTCGAACCTTTCCTCATGGCCCCGCTTCTCCAGCGCCAGAAGCCGGAACTGATCGGCGTGCGTCGGCAGCAGCCGCCGCAGGGCGGCGCGCGCGGGAGCGGTGTCGAATGCGGTCACGGCGGTGTCCTGTGCGTCGTGTGGCTCATCGGCCACCGCGGGGATGCGGCTCCCCAGCGTGGCCCCGGCCCCAGTGCTCCGGCGGTTCCGATCAGCGTGCGTCTGCTCAGGTCGCTCATGCGCCCCCATCGGACAACGGCCAATGCGTCGTATGAAGAAGGCACTTAACCAGCGTTATGGGGTGGGAGCAATGGGGTGCACGGGGAGGTGCCGCTCCCCGGGGCCATGGACCATCAGCCCCGGTCGAGGTAGGCCAGCACCGCCAGCACCCGGCGGTTGTTGTCGTCCGACGGCGGCAGACCGAGCTTTCCGAAGATATTGGAGGTGTGCTTGGCCACCGCCCGCTCGGTGACGAAGAGCTGCGCCGCGATCGCCGTATTCGACCGCCCCTCCGCCATCAGCTCCATCACCTCCAGCTCCCGCGGCGTCAGCCGCCCCAGCGGCTTGTCCTGGGCGCGCCGGTCCAGCAGCTGCGAGATCACCTGCGGATCCATCGCCGTGCCCCCCGCGGCCACCCGCCGCACCGCGTCGATGAACTGTTCGGCGTCGAAGACCCGGTCCTTGAGCAGATACCCGATGCCGCCGCTGCCGTCCGCGAGCAGCTCCCGCGCGTACAGCTGCTCCACATGCTGGGAGAGGACCAGCACCGGCAACCCCGGCCGCGCCCGCCGGGCCTGCAGCGCGCACTGCAGCCCCTCATCGCTGAACGACGGCGGCAGCCGCACATCCACCACCGCGACATCCGGCTCCAGCTCCGCCAGCGCCTTGCTCAGCTCGGGCCCGCTCTCCACGGCCGCCACGACCTCGAAGTCGTACGCCTCCAGCATGCGGACCAGCCCGTCCCGCAGGAGGAAGAGATCTTCGGCGAGGACAACGCGCACGGCGGCTCCAAGACTTCGTCGGGCCCTGGGGTGGGGGCGTGACCGAATCCGACGAATGTACCGCTGTGCGGTGAGCGGGAGGGGATCAGCGGGCCGGGTGGTCCAGGGCGCCGGTTTTTATGGTGCGGAGGAGTGCGCGGAGGGCGGTGGGGGTGGTGGTTATGACGGTGTGAGGGTCGGTGTGGTCCGCCCTCGCGCCGCCGAAGCCCGAGGAGCAGCACGGCTGAGCGTAAGGGGAAGGCTTCCGCGCGGGGCGGCCCAGTGGGTTGGGCACCCCGCGCCGGGAACCGTTCTGCCGGATTCTGCGTAATGTCCTCTTGACCTGCTGCCGGCTGGTGGCGGGCGAACGAAGGGGGAGCCGGTGCTGGGTCGGATGCGGGTGATGGTGGGCGTGGCGGTGTCGCTTTCGGTGGCGCTGGTGGCGTGCGGGCCGGAGAAGGAGAAGGAGTGGACGGGGGCGGAGCCTTCGAAGGGGTCCGCGGCCGAGGCCGCGCGGTTCGCGCCGTTGGTGCGGCTGGCCAAGGGGGAGTCGCTGTTGCCGATGGACGCGACGCGGTTCATCGGGCGGTCCGCGCTGCGCTTCGACCACGAGGGCTTCTGCCGTGACGAGGGGCCGGTGGCCGATCCGATCGACCCGCGGCGGTTGGGGAGTGAGGGCATTTCCTACAAGCACGCGGAGGTGCAGCCGGGGAAGTCGTCGTCCAAGCCGGTGTCCTGCCCCGGACACGGGGATAAGTGGCACACCTCGACCGAGGCCGACGGCGGTTTCTATCTCGACCCGCCGAAGGAGGTGCGGAAGGGTGAGGGCACTGACGCGCCGGTCTACTGGGAGTACCACAACCACAAGACCGACCCGAAGCGCGCGGCGTACGTCTTCTGGTTCTTCTACGCCTACAACAACCTGATCCCGGGCAACCGGCACGAGGGCGACTGGGAGCGCGTCGCGGTCCAATTGCGCGACGGCAAGCCGGAGGCGGTGACGTTCGCGAAGCACGGCAAGGATACGTGCAGTGTGAAGTGGTCGGAACTGGATCCGCAGGACGGACATCCGACGGTGTACTCGGCGCGTGGTTCACACGGCTCCTATCCGACCGATAAGAACCAGTGGGTGAACGGCACGCTCGATCGGCCCTCGAAGGGCGGCGCCGAGTGGCGCACTTGGGAGCACGCCCGCCCTGTCAACCGCGAGCCGTGGTGGGGGTACGCCGGGTGGTGGGGGTCGCAGCAGCATGTGAGCGGATTCAACGGGCCGATGGGCCCGCGTCCGGGGCGTCTGCTGTCGGGCATCTTCACCAACGACAGTTGCGGGCCCGCCGACAAGCCGCCGACGGATCCGCCCAAGGACCAGCCCACGGACCAGCCGACTAACCAGCCCACGGACCAGCCCACGGACCAGCCCACAGAACAGCCCACGGACCAGGCCGCGCCCAGGACGAAGGAAGGGGCGATCCGGCGGTACGAGGAGTATCTGCACGCCGTGGGCCGGGAGGACATCAAGACGGTCTGCGAGGTGGCCGGGCCCGCGGCGAAGCAGGCGGAGGATCAGGGGTTCGGTCCGTGCACGTCCACGTTCCTCGTCACGTTCCAGATGATCTCGCCTACCCAGAAGAAGGCTCTGCAGACCGCGACGGTCGATCCGCAGAAGGTCGTCGTACGAAGCCCCGCCAAGATCGACATTCCGGCCGATGCGGTCAAGGCCTCCGTCACCTTCTCCGAAAACGAGATCGGGACCAGCACCCTGGAATACATGAAGGACGACTGGTACATCACTGACTGAGCGCGTGTGGCGCGGTGGAGTGTCAGCGGTGGCCCAGGACGCCGTCCACCTCGACGCCGATGTCGGGCGAGGCCGGCGCGGTCTTGTCGCACCCCCAGACCCGTACCCAGACGGCCATCGCCGCAGTGGCGGATTCGTTGACGTGGTCGCCCTTGCCCTCTGCCTGGGGCAGTCCGGCGGTCGCGTAGTGGGGGAGCAGCAGGAGACCCGCGCCGACGGTGGCCAGAACCGCCCAGCCGAGGGCGTCACGGCGGGACGTGCGGGCGGAGAGCAGGGCGGGGGCCGTCAGGGCGCCGTCCCGCGCGCCGCCGCGCGGTAGTGGTCGCGTATGTCCTGGCGCAGCAGCGCGCCGAACCCCGCGTGCTCCGCACGGGAGGCGAGCTGGTCACGGCTCACCCCCAGGGCGTCCGGCTCCCGCTCGGCCTCCGGTAGGGCCTCGCCCCGGCCCCTCTGGGGCAAGACCCGGCGGTGGGTCATCGGGCGGCGCCCTGCGCCGAGAGTGCGCAGGGGATCTCCATCGTCACCATGGTCGGCCCGCCGCTCGGGCTGCTGACCGCGAGGACCCCGTCGAAGGTGCCCAGCCGCCGCTCGACCCCGCTCAGCCCGCCGTCCGGGGTGATCTGGGCGCCGCCGCGGCCGTCGTCGGTCACGGTGATGCGCAGCATGCCCTCCGCGTGGTGCACGTCCAGCCACATCCGCGAGGCGCCCGCGTGCTTCGCCGCGTTGGTCAGCACCTCGCTGACCGCGAAGTAGGCGGCCGACTCGACCGGTTCATCGGCCCGGCCCGCCAGCTCCACGTCCACCTCCACGGGCACCGTCATCCGCAGCGCCAAGGCGCGCACCGCGTCCCCCAGGCCGCGCTCGGCCAGGACCGGCGGATGGATGCCGCGGACCAGGTCGCGCAGCTCGGCCAGGGCCTCGGCGGAGTTCGTACGGGCCGCGGCGAGCAGCTCCTTGGCCTTGGCCGGGTCCTTCTCGATCAGGGCCTCCACGGTGCCCAGGCTCATGCCCATGGCGACGAGCCGGGCCTGGGCGCCGTCGTGCAGATCGCGCTCGATGCGGCGCAGTTCGGCGGCGGAGGTGTCCACGGCGTCATGCCGGGTCTCGGTGAGCCGCTGCACCCGCCGTTCGAGCGACATCTGCGGGGTCGGGTCCAGGAAGGCGCGCGCCAGCAGGAAGTGGCCGCGCAGCAGGAGGGGGGAGACGGTCGCCCCGAGCGCCATGAAGCCGACGCCGAGCGGGACGGCCAGCAGGGCGGTCCACAGCGAATCGATGGGGAGGAACGCGTACCAGTAGGTGCCGCCCGCCTCCACGATCGGCTTCCACACCCCGGCGGCCAGGACGAACCCCTCGATCCCGTACGGCACGAGAACGAAGGCCAGCAGCGAGGTGACGTACCCGGCCGTCATGTCCACCTGCAGCCACAGCAGATCGCGCCAGGTGGCCGGGTCCTTCAGCAGGAAGGTGCACAGCTCCACCTGCCCGGTGACCCCGGCCCGCCGATCGGCGGGCAGCGGCCGGTACGGCGCCCGGATGGTGACGCCGGACCACGTGGCGGCCAGGAGCCGGCGCCGGTTGGCGTGTGCGCGCACCGCCTTGATCAGGGGAGGGGTGGTGAAGACCCCCAGGCCCAGCGGGATGAAGGAGATCGACACGATCGTCAGCACGGACAGGGTGATCGACACCAGCGCGAGCCAGGAGATGGCGAACCCCCGTGCGCAGGCCGTCAGCGCTCTGCGTCCGTTCATCCTGAGTCCCCCTCGCTGGTCGGATCTTCGTGCCCCTGTCGTCGGGCCATCTCAGTGTGTCAGCGCCCTGGCGCCCGGACACGGGGGCCGGGCACCGTCCGGGGGTGTACCTGGCACCACCTCCCCACCTCGCCTTATGGCTCGGCGACTGGGTGGCTGCCCGGCTGGGGCGCGGACCTGCGGTTTTCTAGCGTCGTGGCATGACCTGTTCCGTCCGTACCTCACGGGGAGAGACGCCATGAGCGCAACGAGGAAGGGCCTGGCCGTGCGGCTGGGTGGGTGGAGCACTCGCCACCGCAAGACCGCGATCATCGGATGGCTGCTGTTCGTCGTGGTCGTCGCCGTGGTCGGCGGAATGTCAGGCTCCCGGCAGATGACCAATTCCGAGAACGGTACGGGCGATTCCGCACGTGCGGAGAAGATCCTGGAGGACGCGGGCCTCCAGACCCCGGCCGGGGAGATGGTGATGCTGCGCGGCGACCGCCCGGACGGCTGGAAGGACGCGGTCCGCGACCTTACGGCGCGACTGGAGCGGACGGGCGAGGCGGTGCGCGTCCAGCCCCCGGTGCGCTCGGAGAACGGACGGGAGGCCCTGATCAGCTTTGAGATGAAGGGCGACCCGGACACCGCCGGGAAGCGGGTGGAGCCGGTCGTCGAGGCGGTGAAGAAGACCGAGTCGGCCCATCGGGGCATCGTGGTCTACGAGTTCGGCGACGCCACCGCCCAGCACCGGCTCGACGACATGCTCACCAATGACTTCAAGAAGGCCGAGCTGACCGCCGTACCGCTGGCGCTGGGCATTCTGCTGGTGGTCTTCGGGGCGCTGGTCGCCGCGCTGCTGCCGGTGCTGCTCGCGGTGACCGCCTGCGTCGGCACCTTCGGACTGCTCGCCCTCGTCAGCCACAAGCTGCCCATGTTCGACTCCACCACCTCGGTGATGTTCCTGGTGGGCCTGGCCGTCGGCGTCGACTACTCGCTGTTCTATCTGCGGCGGGAGCGCGATGAGCGGGCCGCGGGCCGGGACGCCGGGACCGCGCTGCGGATCGCCGCCGCCACCAGCGGCCGGGCGGTGCTGATCTCCGGGGTCACGGTCATGCTGGCGATGTCCGGGATGTTCCTGTCCGGGCTGCTGCTGTTCCACGGCTTCGCGGTCGCCACCATCCTGGTCGTCCTGATGGCGATGCTGGGCTCGGTGACCGTGCTGCCCGCGATGCTGTCCTGGCTGGGTGACCGGATCGACGCCGGGCGGGTGCCGCTGCTCAACCGCCGCCGGAAGAAGGGCGTGCACTCCAGCGGTGGCGTCACCGTCAGGCTGATGCGGCCCGTCCTGGCCAAGCCGAAGCTGTTCGCCGTCGTATCGGGCGCGCTGCTGCTGGTGCTGTCCGCGCCCGCCCTCGGGATGAAGACCGAACAGCTCGGCATGGACAAGCAGTTCGGCTCCGACGCCCCGATCACCGTGGCCTACCAGGAGATCACCGGCTCCTTCCCCGGCGGCCCCGCCCCGGCCGAGGTGGTGCTGCGCTCCGACGAGATCGCCTCGCCCCGCTTCGAGACGGCCGTGGCGGACTTCAAGAAGCAACTCGCCGCGTCCGGACGGTTCGGCAGGACGGTCGACGTCGAGGCGCACCGTACGCAGGGGGTGGCCCGGATCGAGGTGCCGCTGGCCGGGAACGGCCAGGACACCACCTCCCGGCACGCCCTGGACACCCTCCGGGACGATCTGGTCCCGAAGATCCTCGGGCCGGTCTCCGACCAGGTGTATGTGACCGGTGAGCTCGCCGGGAGCCGCGACTTCAACGACCAGTTGAAGACCGACATCGCACCGGTCTTCCTCTTCATCGCCGCCGTGACGTTCGTTCTGATGCTGCTCTGCTTCCGGTCGTTGCCGATCGCCCTCGTCTCGATCCTGCTCAACCTGCTGTCGGTGGGCGCCGCGTACGGCACGATGACCGCCGTCTTCCAGCACGGCTGGGGCGCGGAACTGCTGGGGATGGAGCCGGCCGGGGCGATCGAGTCGTGGATGCCGCTGTTCGTCCTCGTCATCCTCTTCGGCCTGTCGATGGACTACCACGTCTTCGTGGTCTCGCGGATCCGGGAGGCCCATGAACGGGGCTTCGCCACCCGGGACGCGATCCGCGAGGGCATCCGGACGACGGCGGGCTCGGTCACCGGGGCGGCCACCATCATGGTCGCCGTGTTCGCGGTCTTCGCACTGCTGCGGATGCAGGACATGCAGCAGATGGGTGTCGGGCTCGCGGTCGCGGTGCTGGTGGATGCCACGCTGGTGCGGATGGTGCTGCTGCCCTCGCTGATGGCGCTGCTGGGGGAGCGCAACTGGTATCTGCCGCGCGCCCTGCGGTGGCTGCCGAGCCTCGACCACGGCGAGGAGCCGGTGGAGCGGCCGCGGCCGCCGCTGGTGGGGCGGGCCGCTGAGCAAGGGTCCGCATCCGGGTACGCGCCCGCCGTGCCGCACAGGCTTCCGGCCTGTCCGGCACGGCGGGCGTCATGGGTTCACGGATGCGGTCAGACGGTGGGCACGTACTTGTACCCCACCCGCCGCACCGTCACGATCGTGCCCCGGTGCTCGGGGCCCATCTTGCGCCGCAGCCGGGCCACATGGACATCGACGGTCCGGCCGTCGCCGACATGGCCGTACCCCCACACCGTGGTCACCAGCTGATCGCGGGAGTGCACCCGGTGCGGATGGGCGACGAGATGGCTCAGCAGCTCGAACTCGAGATAGGTCAGGTCCAGCGGCCGCCCCGCGACCTCGGCGGTCCGATGGTCGGGGTCGATCCGGATGAGCTCGTCACCCGTCTCACCCGTCTCACCCGTCACGGCCGGTATTCCCTCCGGGGCGGCCCCGCCGCCTCGGGCCGCTGCCGGTCGGCCGGGACCAGCACCAGATAGCCGACCATCGGCGGATGGCCGGGGAGCGTGGGCAGAGTGTGCGGGGGAGCGGGCAGCCAGGTGGCGCCGGGGTGCAGCAGATCGGCGACCGGCGGCACCTCGTCCGGTGCGACGGCTCGCAGCCGCTGGCGGTGGGCCGGGACGGACGGTGCGGATGCCGCGGACGTCGCGGCCGGGGCGGCGGGAGCGGAGGCGGAGGCGGACGACAGGCTACGGAGGTTTGTCATGAGGTCAGCTCTTTCGCGCGAGAAGGCGTCAGTGGACGTCGTGCGCGCGGGCTGGGCGGCCGGGCGGAGAGGTCAGCGGCCGAGCGAGCGGGCCCGCGCATCGGATGCGCGGCAACACTCGCGGTCGAAGTGGTGCGCCTGCCGGGACGGCCAGAACGGCTCGAGGTCGTAACGACCCGTCGCGATGTCATGGAGGCTGGCCATGGGGCTATTGAAGCAGATACCGGGGTCAGGGCTGAAGCGGATACGGGCCGGAACCGAAGCGGATACGGGGCTGGGATTCAAGCGGATGGCGGGCTCGGGGTGCTCGGCGGTGGAGCGGGCAGAGGTGCGACGATGCGGGCGTAAGAGGCCCCACGCGGCAGCGCCACCGGCCGCCGCGTACCCCTTGAGGAGCGCAAGCCCATGCCGCATATCGTCGTCGAATACTCCGACACCCTGACCGACGCGTTCGACCGCCCCGGCTTCGGTGCCGCCCTGCACCCGGTGGTCGCCAAGACCGTCGACACGGCGGTGGCGGGCTGCAAGACCCGCTTCCGGCGGATAGAGGAGGCCCATCTCGCGGACGGCGCCCAGGACCTCGCCATGATCCATATCGAGGTGTCCATCCTGTCCGGGCGGGACGCCGGGACGAAGCGGGAGCTGTCCGCCGCCGTGCTGGAGGTGGCTCGCGCCCATGTGTCGCCCGTGCCGGGGCTGACCGTGCAGACCACCGTCGATATCCGCGATCTCGACCGTGACTGCTACGAGAAGCACGAGGCGGTCCATCCGGCCTGACGCTCCCCCTGCCTCCCGTGCACATGCCGTACGGCGGCCGACAACTATACGTCATTTAATGCGAATCCGACATCTACCTATATACCAGGGCGAGGCGCACAATGGGGGTGCGGTGTTTTTACCGCACTGCGCGGTCAGACTTGCATGGATCGAAGGAGGCGAGTCGAATGGCCGACGTCTCACGTGCGAAAGGTGATCTCAGGGGCCACCCCGACGTGTCCGAGATGCGGGAGCGCTACGCGCGCATGATGGACGCTCGGGATGTTGTCTTCCTCGACGGGCCGGTACTTCTCGCCGGTTTGTACTTCGCCATCTCTCCCTGGGTAGTGCACTTCTCGGGCACCAACCCCAACCTCATGGTCAACAACCTCGTCCTCGGCATCACGATCGCCCTGCTGGGCATCGGCCTCACCACGGCGCCGAGGAGGATGTACAGCCTGTGCTGGGCCATGTCCGCGATCGGTGTATGGATGATCATCTCCCCCTGGGTCGTCGCCCGGGGTGCCGATGCCGGAGTGATCGCGAACAATGTCGTCGTGGGTGCCATCACCTGCCTGTTCGGCCTGGTCGCAGCCGGCATGGTGATGCGGAAGGGCAGGGAGACCTGACCGGACGCTGAATCACCGAACCGTCTGCGCATCGGGCGAAGGCCGTTCACCGCACACCTCTCGGGGGTCGTGCGGTGGACGGCCTTCGTGTGTTGCCGGTGCCCTCTTCGCGCGGCGCGGCGTGGCGCGGTGCCGGTGTGCAGGCGCCTGGTGCCGGTGTGCGGGCGCCTGGTGCCGGTGTGCGGGCCGGTCTCAGCCGATCGGCTCGGGCAGCGGGACCACGTCGTAGGAGCAGTCGATGGTCCGGCCGGTGGCCGGATCGCCCAGCTCCACCCGCCAGCGCCCGGCGAACTGGTCCACGCCCTCGGCCATCGGGATGGTGCCGGAGATCAGCACGGTGCCGGGCACCAGGTCACCGCGTTCGCGCAGCACCTCGACCCAGTAGGAGGGCGGCAGCAGCTCGGCCAGGGTGCCGCTCTGCACCTCGGTCTCCTCACCGTCGTGAGTGACCCAGGCACGGAGCGTCAGATCGTCCAGGCGGGACGCCACATCGGACAGCCGCCAGGCGCGGGTGGCCAGCACGTCGGGGGCCGCGTTCTTGCTCCAGGCCACGCCGTGCACCTCCAGTGCCCGGTCGGTGTGGTCGCAGGCGGCCGTCAGCAGCAGCTCCCCGTCCGCGGCCACGACCAGCGCCCACTCGGCCTCGCCGGAGGTGCGGTCGTGCTGGACACTGACCTGACCGGTCTGCTGGGCGAGGTAGGGGGAGACGGGGTAGAGGGCGGGCGTCACGGAGGGCGCGGGCACGCCCAGCTCGGCGAGCTCGGCGACATGGGCGGCCACATCGTCCTGGCTGCGTCCCGCGTAGCCCGCGTTGAGCACCTGGACGACCTCCACGTGGTGGAGGGAGCCATCGGGCAGTTCGAAGGTGAGCGAGGACCGGGCGGGCTGTGTGGGCTGCGACGGCTGCGTTGTCATGGGTGTTGAGCTCTCCAAGGCACGGTGGGGCGATGTGCTGTTTCCGCGGTTATGCGGTTGTGCGCGCGCTGCGCTGACCGCGCTTTTCGCGATTTCGAAGCGGTTAACTTCCCCCGGAGGGGTTGCGCATACGCTTGGTATACAACAAGTATGCCGGAAGGTCGACCCACGCACACCCCCGACCATCTCATCGCACTACCGCACAAACGCCACGTACCATCACGTAAGCCTCACGCACCATCTCGAGGACGGAACATGCAGCCCACCGCATCGAGCGCACCGCCCCGGGCCGACCGGTCCGGGGTCCGCCGCGCCTTCGTCGCCAGCCTCACCGGCACCGCCCTGGAGTGGTACGACTTCGCCGTCTACTCCGCCGCCGCGGCCCTGGTCTTCGGCGACCTCTTCTTCCCCTCCAAGGACCCCTTCACCGGCACCCTGCTGGCGTTCTCCACCTACGCCGTCGGCTATGTGTCCCGGCCGCTGGGCGGCTTCGTCTTCGGCCGGCTCGGCGATGTCATCGGCCGCAAAAAGGTGCTCATCGCGACGCTCGTGCTCATCGGCAGCGCCACGCTGCTGATCGGGCTGCTGCCCACCTATGCCACGGTCGGTGTCGCGGCCCCGGCCGCGCTGGTGCTGCTGCGTTTCGCACAGGGCGTCGGCGTCGGCGGTGAGTGGGGCGGTGCGGTGCTGCTGTCCAGCGAGTTCGGTGATCCGCGGCGACGCGGCTTCTACGCCTCCGCCGCGCAGGTCGGCCCTCCGGCGGGCAATCTGCTGGCCAACGGCGTCCTGGCCGCGCTGGGCGCACTGCTGACGGAGGACCAGTTCATCAGCTGGGGCTGGCGGGTGGCGTTCCTGCTCTCCGGCGCCCTGGTGGGATTCGGCCTGTGGGTCCGCGCCAAGCTGGAGGAAACCCCGGTCTTCAAGGCGATGGAGGCCGCGCAGGACCGCCCGGAGGCGCCGGTGCGCGAGGTGTTCACCACCCAGCCGAGGGCGCTGATCGCCGCGATCCTCTGCCGGGTTGCCCCCGATGTGCTGTACGCGATGTTCACCGTCTTCGTGCTCACCTACGCCACCGAGGAACTCGACATGTCACGCGGCTCGGCGCTCACCGCCGTGCTGATCGGCTCCTCGCTGCAGATCGTGCTCATCCCGCTGGCCGGGGCGCTCTCCGACCGCGTCAACCGGCGGTGGCTGTACGGGGGCGCCGCCGTCGCCGCCGGTGTCTGGCCGTTTCTGTTCTTCCCGTTGGTCGCGGATGGCAGTTGGGCGCTGCTCACCCTCGGGGTCGTCGGCGCGCTGATGATCCACTCGCTGATGTACGGGCCGCAGGCGGCCTTCGTCGCCGAGCAGTTCTCCCCGCGGCTGCGCTACACCGGCTCCTCGCTCGCCTACACCCTCGCCGGGATCATCGGCGGCGCGATCGCGCCACTGCTCTTCACCACGCTGCTCGGGGTCTATCACGCCTGGGTGCCGCTGGCCATCTACATCGCGGTCACCGCCGCGGTCACGGTGGCGGGTCTCTGGCTGGGCCGGGACCCCTCCTCCGCGCAGGAGGAGGAGCCGGAGCCGCTCCCCGTCGGCCACACCGCCTCCACCACCGTGTCCTGACCCGTTCCGTCCCCGTCCCCATCCCGTCCCGGCCCTGCACCTGGCTTCCGGCTTCCGGCTCCCGGGTCCCGGGTCCCGGCTCCCGGGTCCCGGCTCCGCGGAGCTGTAAAGCGAGCCGTGCCGGGGAAGGGGCGGGATGGGATCACGTACGCGGGACGGGACCGCGTACCCCGGCACCCCCGCCTACACTCCGACCCTCCCGACCAGGAAATGAGGCAGCACCCGCCATGCCCCTCCGCATCGCACTGAGCCAGCTCACCACGGGCCCGGACCCGGCCTCGAACCTCGCCCTTCTGCGCCAGGAGACACAGCGGGCGGCGGAGGCCGGGGCGCGTCTGGTCGTCTTCCCGGAGGCGGCCATGGCCTGCTTCGGCACCCGGCTCGGCCCGATCGCCGAACCGCTGGACGGGCCCTGGGCCACCGAGGTCCGGCAGATCGCGAAGGACGCCGGGCTGGTGGTCGTGGCCGGGATGTTCACCCCGGCGCCCGACGGCCGGGTGACCAACACCCTGCTGGCCACCGGCCCGGGGGTGGAGACCTCCTACGACAAGATCCACCTTTATGACGCCTTCGGCTTCGCCGAGTCCAAGACCGTGGCCCCGGGCTCGGAGGTGGTGACCTTCGATCTCGACGGCGTCCGGATCGGCCTGGCCACCTGCTACGACGTACGGTTCCCCGAGCTCTTCCGGGCCCACGCCGACGCGGGCGCGGTGCTCTCCGTGCTGCCCGCCTCCTGGGGCGCGGGGCCCGGCAAGCGCGAGCAGTGGGAGCTGCTGACCCGGGCGCGGGCGCTCGACGCCACCGTATGGCTGGCGGCCGTGGGCCAGGCCGATCCGGCGGCGTCCGGCGTGACGGCCGCGGGCTCCGCCCCCACCGGTATCGGCCACAGCGCCCTGATCGGCCCCGACGGCACCGTACGGGAGCGGCTGGACGCGGGGCCGGGGCTGCTGGTGGGGGACGTGGACACCGAGGAGGTCACCGCGGTGCGCCGCACGGTGTCCGTCCTGGCCAACCGCAGGCTGGGCGTCAACCCATGAGCGACGCCCGCAAGGCCGAAGGGGCCAAACCGGAGCTCGAGTTCCATCTGCCCGCCGGGCCCTGGCAGCGGCCGCCGGGCGCGGGCGCGGGGGTCAGCGAACAGATCCTGGCCGCGGACGGGAGCGGCTCCCACACCACCGCCCTGGTGCGCTGGGAGCCGGGGACGGACACCTCCCCGTCCGGGGTCGCCCGCCACGACGGCTGGGAGGAGGTCTATCTCCTCGAGGGCAGCATGCGTGATCTGACCCTGGGGAGGACCTTCTCACGTGGTTTCTACGCCTGCCGGCCCCCGGGGATGCCGCATGGCCCCTGGGTCTCCGAGGAGGGCGTCACCATGCTGGTGATCACCTATCCGGAGGCGCCCGCCGAGCGCTGACTTACCGGTCCGGCCGCCGGGTGGTGACTTACCGTCCGGGGGCCGGGCAGTGACCCACCGGTCCGGCCACCGGACGCTGACTCGGCCGTCCGGGCGCCGGGTGGTGACTCGGCCGTCCGGTCACCGGGCGCTGACTCGGCCGTCCGGGCGTAGGGCGGTGACTCACTCCCGTCCGGCCACCGGGCGGTGACTGACTCCCGTCCGGGCGTAGGGCGGTGACTCACTCCTGTCCGGCCGCCGGGCGCTGACTCACCCGGTGAGCAACACCTTCAGCGTTGACTCCAGATGGGCGCTGATCGCCGTGCGGGCCGCCTCCCTGTCCCCGGAGGCCACCGCGTCCAGGATCGCCCGGTGCTCGCCGAGCACCTCCTCCTGGCGGCCGGTCTGGTTGTACAGGGCCACCACTCCGGCCCGGATCTGGCGGCTGCGCAGTCCGTCGTAGTGCCGGTTGAGGAGTTCATTGCCCACCGCGGCGACCATGGTCGCGTGGAAGAGGTGGTCGATGGCGATGAACTCCTTGGCCTGGTCCGGCCCCATCAGCTCGCGCTGCCGGTCCAGCAGCTCGATCAGCTTCGCGACCGGCACGGTGCCCGCCTCGATGGTGTGCTCGGCGGCATAGCGCTCGACGATCCCGCGCAGCTCCATCAGTTCGGTGATCTCCCGGCCGGAGAGCGGGGCGATATGCGCACCCCGCTTGGGGACCAGCTGGACCAGGTCCTCGGCCGCCAGCAGGAGCAGGGCCTCACGGATCGGGGTCCGGGAGATGCCGATCCGGTCGGCGATCTCCTGCTCGGTGAGGAACCGGCCCTGCATGTCGGGATCGGTCAGCACGGTTTCCTTGAGGAACGCGTACGCCTTTTCTCGTCCGGACTGCGCTGGCACTGGGCCCCCATGCTGCTTCGCATACAACTCGTATACGAAAATTATCACGGACCGGCGGCCGGGTCAGGGATCCAGGAGCCGTGAATCCGCCGAAGGGCTCGGCGCTCATCGCGCGCCCTCCTCGCCGTCCCGGCGGGCGCTCTGGTCCGCGACCAGGACCACCTTTCCGGTGACGGTGCCGGACTCGGCCAGCCGCATCGCCTCCGCGGCATCGGAGAGCGGAATCCGCGCCGCCACCACTGCGGTGAACTCGCCGCTCGCCAGCAACGCCAGCACCTGCCCCAGATCGGCGCGGATCCGCGCCTGGTAGGCGGCCAGGCGCCGCCGTCCGGCCCAGAGGTTGAAGAAGTGCGCCCCCCGCCCGTTCGGCAGCAGGTTCCACAGGGTCAGCCGGGCGAGCAGCTTGAGCACCGGGGCCCGGGATGATCCGGGGATGTCCCGGGTGGCGGCCGTGCCATAGGAGACCAGCGTGCCGCCACGGGCGAGCAGCCGGTAGGAGTCGACGATGCCCTCGCCGCCGATGTGGTCGAAGATCGCGTCGACCCCGCCGGGCGCCAGCGCGCGCACCCGGCCGGGCAGATCCGGATCGCGGTAGTCGAGGGGGGTGGCGCCGAGGGCGCGCACCGCGTCGTGGTGGCGGGGTGAGGCGGTGCCGATGACCTTGACGCCCGCATGGCGGGCGAGCTGGACCAGGGTGGTGCCCACTCCGCCATTGGCCCCGTGCACCAGCACGGTCATCCCGGGGCGCACCTTGGCCACGCGGTGGAGCATCTGCCAGGCCGTGATCCCGTTGACCACCACCGTCTCGGCCTCCGCCGCGTCCACCCCCTCGGGGACCTCCACCAGATCGCCCGCGTCGACGAGGGTGTGGCTGGCCCAGCCGCCGATCTTCGTGAGCGCCGCGAACCGGCGGCCCCGCAGGGCCGGATCCACCCCGGGGCCGGCCGAGACCACCGTGCCCACCAGGTCATAGCCGGGCACGAAGGGGAACGGCGGCTGGTCGTAGTACTTCCCGCGGCGCATCTGCTGCTCGGCGAAGGAGACCCCCGACGCCTCGACGGCCACCAGCGCCTGCCCTGGGCCGGGCTCGGGCAGCGGGCGGGTGCGGAGCTGGAGCCCCTCCGGCTCCACCTGGCCCGGCAGAACGACTTCGGTGATCATGGCGGATCTCGCTCCCGTGTGAGGACTTCTCGTTGTTGTGAGAACTTCTAACCAAACAATGAACCTGTTACCCTCGAGGTGTCAAGCCCGAAATCGAGGACCCGTACGAGAGGCCCGTCCATGGCGACAGCACGGCGAGAGCGCTACCGCAAACAGACCCGGGAGGAGGCCAAGGCCGTGGCCCTGGCCCAGCTCTCCGAGTCGGGCACGGCCGGTATCTCGGTGAACGCGATCGCGAAGGCGATGGGCATGACCGGCCCCGCGCTCTACCGCTATTTCGCGAGCCGGGACGAGCTGCTGACCGAGCTGATCACGGACACCTACCGCGATCTGGCCGAAACCCTCGCCCGGGCCGTCGCCGACGCCACCCCCGCCGACCGCTTCCGCGCCCTGGCCCTCGCCCTGCGCGACTGGGCGAAGCGGCAGCCCGACCGCTATCTGCTCATCTACGGCACCCCGGTGCCCGGTTACCACGCGCCGCCGGAGACCACCGAGATCGCGGCCGGGCTGATGCGGACCATCGTCGACGCCTGCGCCACCGTCGGCGGGGCCGGTGTCGGCGCCGGTGACGGTGGCGCAGGGGGAGCGGCGCCGCCCTGAGCGGCGGGCAGCCCCTCACCGAGCTCGAGGCCGCGCTGGCGCGCCATCTGGAGGGCGCGGGCCCCTGGGTGGCCGGGGAGGAGCCCGGCGGCGAGCTGAAGGGCCGTGCGCTGCGCACCTGGACCCGGCTCCACGGCGTGATCAGCCTTGATGTGCAAGGGCAGTTCACGGGCATGGGCTTCGATCCCTCGGTCCTCTTCGAGGCCGAGATCGACGCCCTCGTGCGGGGTGGCTGAGGTGCCCAGGTCCGAGCTGCCCGCCCCGAGGGCCGGGCGCACACTGGAAGGACAGCGGAGCGCACGGGTGACCGGAGGCCGCGATGGAGCACGGTGAGTTCGATGTGGTCGTGGAGATCCCGGAGGGGTCCCGCAACAAGTACGAGATGGACCATGACACCGGCCGGATCCGGCTGGACCGGATGCTCTTCACCTCGACGAAGTACCCGGCCGACTACGGCTTCGTCGACCTCACCCTCGGCCGGGACGGCGATCCGCTGGACGCCCTCGTCACCGTCGCCGAGCCGACCTTCCCCGGCTGTGTCATCCTCTGCCGCGCCATCGGCATGTACTGCATGCGCGACGAGCAGGGCCCGGACGAGAAGATCCTCTGCGTCCCGGCCCATGACCCGCGCTATGTCGGCGTCCAGGACATCGAGGACGTCCCCGAATTCGACCGGCGGGAGATCACCCACTTCTTCGAGGTCTACAAGGACCTCGAGCCCGGCAAGTCCGTCGAGGGCTCCCATTGGGAGGGCCGTGACCGGGCCTACGCCGAAATAGCCGCCTCCCGCGTCCGCGCCGCCGAAAGCGGCTGGTTCCCGAGTCCCTGATCAGGACCAGGGCCAAGGGTCTCTCACCACGCGGCGCCGGCGCTCAGGGCTCTCCTCGTGCGGCGCCTGCGCTCAGAGCGTCTCCCCGCGTGGCGCCGGCACCCCCCGGTCGTTCTGCAGCTCCCACAACTCCCGGAACAGCCCGCGGCACCCCGTCAGCTCCGCGAACGTGCCCTGCTGGATCACACGCCCCCGCTCCAGCACGACGATCCGGTCCGCCACGGCCACGTTCGCCAGCCGGTGCGTGACCAGGACGACGGCGCGGTCCTCCGCCATCCGCCGCAGCCCCGCGAAGATCCGGTGCTCGGCACGGGCGTCCAGCGCGCTGGTGGGCTCGTCCATCACCAGCAGACCGGCGGGCCGGTGGAACGCGCGGGCCAGCGCGATGCGCTGCCACTGCCCGCCGGACAGCTCCACCCCGCCCCACCACTGCCGGGCGAGCAGGGTGTCCAGCCCGCTGCGCAGCCCGTCCACCACCTCATGCGCCCCGGAGTGGACCGCCGCCTCCCGGACCGCCTCGTCCCCGCCGTGCGGCTGGCCCAGGGTGATGTTGTCGCGGGCGGACAGCGGCCAGTGCGCGTAGTCCTGCGGCACGACCGCCGTATGCCGCCACATCGCCTGCGGATCCAGCTCCGCCACGTCCACGCCGTCCCACGTCACCGTGCCCTTGGTGGGCAGATAGAGCCCGGTCAGCAGCTTGCTCAGGGTGGTCTTGCCCGAGCCGTTCTCCCCGACCAGCGCGAGCACCTCGCCCCGCCGCACCTCGAGCGTGACATCGTCCAGGGCCGGGGCGTCGGACTCCGGATAGGCGTACGTCAGCCCCTCGGTCCTGATCACGCGCGGCGCGGCCGGGACCCGGGTGCCGCGCCGCATCCGGTGCCCGCCCGCCTCCTCGATGAACTCCGCCCAGTCGTCCAGATACAGCCCCGTACGGAACAGCCGGGTCCCGTAACCGACCATCCCCTGCAGCGAGGCGCCCACCGTCCGCAGCGCGAACACCGCCGTACCCGCCGACGCCACCGACATCTGCCCCGCTCCCAGCAGCAGCGCCAGCGACATCCAGACCAGCCCGGACGCCAGCCCTCCCGCCAGCGCGCCCAGCACCGCGTACCGCGCGCCCCGGTGGACCGCCGTGTCGGTGGCCGCGTCCACCCGCGCCCCGATGGCCCGGTACCGCTTCAGCAGAAACTCCGCCATGGTGCCGGAACGGAGCTGATCGGCGATGTCCTTGTCCACCATGTACCAGCGCAGCAGCCCGAGCGTGCGCCGGTCGGCGCTCATCGCACGACTGGTCTCGTAGTGCACCCGGGCCGCCTTCATCCCCGCGATCCCCTGCGGCAGCGCGGTCAGCAGCAACAGCGGCAGCAGCGCCGGATGCAGCACGGTGACCACGCCCGCCGCCGCGATCAGCGACGAGAGACACGCCATGAGCTGCTGCGACTCGGTGATCAGATCCTGTGCCACCTCGGCGCCCCGGTCCGCCGCGTCCCACTTGTCGTTGAACCCGGGGTTGTCGTACGCCGCCAGCTCGGCGTTGATCGCCGCGTCCAGCATCTGCGTCTCGGCCTCCCGGGAGATCCGCGGGGACAGCCGGCTGGAGATGTTGTTGACCGCGATCCCCAGCAACGCCCGCAGCCCGGCCGCCCCCGCCAGCACCACGATCGAGGGCAGCGCGTCCCGGAGCCGGTCGGTGATGTGGCCGGAGGAGATGAGCGCCGTGATCGTGCCCGTGGTGGCCAGCAGCCCGAACGCCTCGAAGAAGCCCGACAGCGCCTGGCACACCAGCAGCGCCACCACGGCCGTCCGGTCCACTTTCCAGGCCAACGCCATGGAGCGGCGGACCAGTTGGGGAAGTCTGCGGGCCATGGCCCGGGTGGTGATGGGGTTCTTCTCCAAGGCGGTCAGCGCGGGCGGCCGGAACCGTAACTCCTCACTGGGCCGCTCGGCCGGTTGTTCCGGCGGTTGTTCCGACAGTTGCTTCGACGGCTGTTCCGGTGGTTGTTCCGCCTGCTCCGTGGCTCGGGACGTCACAAATCCCCCTGAGGGTGTGTTTTCCGTTCGGTATGCCTCAGATTGCCGCAGACCGAGACTCGGGCGCCCGTGGTTTACGGCGAGGTCCACCGATCGTGGAGCGGCCCCCTGACCTCAGGCGGCCCGCTCACCACAGGCGGCCTCAGCCGACCTCAGCCGACCTCGGACGACCGGAAAAACGGTTGGAGCCGCGCCCCGTTCGCGTGCTTCGATGCGCCCCATGGTGTCCATCGACCGGCTGCTCGCCTTCGCGGCCATGTCTCTTCTGCTGATCGTGATCCCCGGCCCCAGCGTGCTCTTCGTGGTCGGCCGGGCACTGTCCCAGGGTCGCCGCGCGGCGCTGACCACGGTGATCGGCAATACGCTCGGGGCGTATGTGCTGGTCATGGCCGTGGCGCTGGGCGTCGGATCCGTGGTGGAGCGCTCTGCCGTCGTCTTCACCACGCTGAAGCTGGTGGGCGCCGCCTATCTGGTCCATCTGGGCGTCAAGGCGGTACGACAGCGCCGCTCGCTGCAGGCCGCCTTCACCGGCGACGGTCCCGCCCACGGGGGCCTGCGCACGCTGTGGGAGGGGTTCGCGGTCGGGGTGGCCAACCCCAAGACGATGGTGTTCTTCGCCGCCGTACTGCCCCAGTTCGCCGACCGCGACCAGGGGCATGTCACCCTGCAGATGCTGCTCCTCGGCCTGATCTTCAACGCCATCGCGCTGGTCTCCGACAGTGTCTGGGGCCTGGCCGCGGCCACCGCCCGCACCTGGTTCGCCCGCTCGCCACGGCGCCTCGCCCTGGTCGGCGGCGTCGGCGGACTCTCCATGATCGGCCTCGGCGTCACCGTCGCCGCGACCGGCCGCACGGACTAGCCGCGCACGGACTTTCCCGTCGCCCGGCGGCGGATCGACCGGACGCGCCCCCTCCGCAGTGGCGCTGTCGGCAGGCAACTGGGAGGTCGAAGCCGTCTACGAGGGGGACGCCAATTTCGGCGCCTCCGGCGTCTCCGAGTACATCCAGGTCGTCATGGAGCCGGACAGCGCCACAGTGACCACCACCGCGAGCTGATCCCACAGCACTGGGCCCCGCCACCGCCGAAAGGGGCAGTGGCGGGGCCCAGCCACGCACATTGGACGTCGGCCCGCACCGAAAAGTCGGATCCACGCATAGCTGAGCCTTATGCGGGTAAATGCGAGGCGTGTCCGTCAAGACGCCGCGATGGGGCACGCTGCTGCTGGCCGTCCTCGTCGCTCTGACGGCGGTGCTGCTCACCGCCGGGGGCGCGCGTGCCGAAACGGATGTCAACAAGATCGGCAAGGCGCTGCGGAACAGCCCCGTATACGTCGATCCCGGCGCCTCCGACGCACTGAGCGCCGGACAGGCGCGCCGCCTGGTGGCACACATCCGCGACGCGGGCGTGCCCGTCTACGTCGCCGTCCTGCCGGACAATCCCGCGTACGGGGGCGAGCGCGTCTTCGGGCGGCTGCGGGCCGCTGTCGACCGTCCCGGCATCTACGCGGTGGCGCTCGGCTCCTCCTTCGGGGCGGCCTCCGACACCTCGGTGCTGCCGGGACGCACCTCGCAGGCGCTGGCGGAGCAGAACCTGCGGCAGCACCCCCGCGACCTCGCGGCGGTCCTGGACGGCTTCGTGACCGACGCGGCCAAGGCGACCCACGACCGGGGCGGCCAGGGGACCGGCGGCGACCAGGGCGCGCGGGACTCCACCGGGATGTCGGTGGGGGACACGGTGGTGGTGCTGATCATTCTGGCCGCCGTCGGCGGAGGCGGTCTCTACATGTTGCGGCGCACCCGCAAGCAGCGCCGCGAGCGTGAGCGGGCCGAGCTGGAGCAGGTACGCGGCGTGGTCGAGGAGGACATCACCGCGTACGGCGAGAAGCTCAGCCGGACCGGTTTCGACCCGGCCGACCCGGCGTCCACCCCGAGATGGCGGACGATTACGGCCGCGCCCTGGACGCCTACGAGGAGGCGAAGGCGAAGTCGGCCGCGGCCCGGCGCCCCGCGGACGTACGGCCGGTGACCGAGGCGCTGGAGGAGGGCCGCTTCGCGCTGGCGGTGCTCGATGCCCGCCGCGAGGGCGGGCCGCTGCCCGAGCGCCGCCCGCCGTGCTTCTTCGACCCGCGCCACGGCCCCTCGGTCCGGGACGTCCAGTGGGCGCCCTCGGGCGGCAGCCGGCGCTCCGTGCCCGCCTGCGCCGCGGACGCCACGCGCATCGACGACGGCCTCGATCCGGACTCCCGCACCGTCCCGATCGGCGGCGACCGGCGACGCCCGTACTGGGAGGCCGGTCCGGCCTACGGGCCCTGGGCGAGCGGGTACTTCGGCGGATACGGCTCGATGCTGCTGCCCGGGCTGCTGATCGGCACGCTGCTGGGCGGGTCCCTCGACCCCGGCTACGACACCGGTGACTTCGGCGGCGGCTTCGGCGACGGCGGGGGCGACGGTGACGCCGGGGGCGGCGACTTCGGCGGTGGTTTCGGCGACGGCGGCGGCTTCGGCGGTGGCTTCGGGGATGGCGGTGGCTTCGGGGGCGACTTCGGCGGCTGATCCCTGCCCTCCGCGCCCGCGGCAGGCCCCCGGCACACGGGTGTGCGCGGTGCGTACGCGGCGCCCCGACCACACGGAACGCGCGCCGCACGAGGCGGATGGTGTGCGCGGGAAGGCCGTCGAGCGCTGCGCTATCCGGGGTAATTAGGCGGCAACTCTATGGCGGTGGCGGCGAGTCGCGCGCCTACTGGTGCTACAGACCGGTGGGTTCCACATCTGCCGGGGGACGGCGACGCGGGGATCTCCCCGCGTGAATCGCCGTAAGTGCGCACCCCCTAGCCTCCGATGCACCGCCGCGCCGTGTTCCCGCATGCGTGGCGAGCAACGGCCCACCACCCCACACCATTTGGAGGGCCACCATGGCTACGCCCACGATCACCCTGGTCACGGTCTCACCGCAACCCGCGTCGTCCGGACAGTCGGTCACGCTCACCGCCACCGTCATCCCGCTCGGCGCGGGAACTCCCACCGGCGACGTCACCTTCGTCGTCACCGGTGGCCCCACCCTGACCGGGACGCTGTCGGGCGGGACCACCTCGGTCACCGTCCCCAGCCTGAGCGTCGGCGCCCACGCCGTCCTCGCCAACTACAACGGTGACGCCAACTTCTCCCCGTCCACCGGCGCCAACGTCATCCTCGTCGTCCAGTCGGCGACCACCACCTCGGTGTCCTCGGCGCCGGACCCGTCGACCCAGGGCGCCACGGTGACGTTCACCGCCACCGTCACCCCGGTCGCGCCCGGCACGGGTGTCCCGACCGGGACGGTCACCTTCATCATCGGCGGCCCCGGCGGCGGGGCGTTCGTCCAGCCGCTGTCGGGGGGCGTCGCGACGCTGTCCCTCAACACTCTGGGCGTCGGCACCCACCCCGTGGTCGCCCTCTACAACGGCGACACCGGCTTCCTGCCGTCCTCCGGCACCGACACCCAGACGGTCAACGCCGCCGCGTGACCCCTCCGCACAAACGCCGAGCCCCCGCCCCGCCCATCGGGGCGGCGGCGGGGGCCCGGCCGGAGCCGGTACGGATCACACGTCGAAGTAGAGCTCGAACTCGTGCGGGTGCGGGCGCAGCTGCAGCGGCGCGATCTCGTTGGTGCGCTTGTAGTCGATCCAGGTCTCGATCAGGTCGGAGGTGAAGACCCCGCCCTGGAGGAGGAACTCGTGGTCGGCCTCGAGGGAGTCGAGGACGGCCGGGAGGGAGGTGGGGACCTGCGGGACGCCGGCGTGCTCTTCGGGGGCGAGCTCGTAGAGGTCCTTGTCGATCGGCTCGGCCGGCTCGATCTTGTTCTTGATGCCGTCCAGGCCCGCGAGGAGCAAAGCGGAGAAGGCCAGGTACGGGTTGCCGGAGGAGTCCGGGGCGCGGAACTCGACGCGCTTGGCCTTCGGGTTGGAGCCGGTGATCGGGATACGCATCGCGGCGGAGCGGTTACGCTGCGAGTACACCAGGTTGACCGGCGCCTCGAAGCCCGGGACCAGGCGGTGGTAGGAGTTCACCGTCGGGTTGGTGAAGGCCAGCAGCGACGGGGCGTGCCGGAGGATGCCGCCGATGTAGTAGCGGGCGGTGTCCGACAGGCCCGCGTAGCCCTGCTCGTCGTAGAAGAGCGGGGAGCCGCCCTGCCACAGCGACTGGTGGACGTGCATGCCCGAGCCGTTGTCACCGAAGATCGGCTTCGGCATGAAGGTCGCGGTCTTGCCGTTCTTCCACGCCACGTTCTTGACGATGTACTTGAACAGCATCAGGTCGTCGGCCGCGGCCAGCAGCGTGTTGAACTTGTAGTTGATCTCGGCCTGGCCGGCGGTGCCCACCTCGTGGTGCTGGCGCTCGACCTGGAGCCCGGCCTTGTTCAGCTCGAGGCTGATCTCGGCGCGCAGGTCGGCGAAGTGGTCGACCGGCGGGGTCGGGAAGTAGCCGCCCTTGTAGCGGACCTTGTAGCCACGGTTGTCCTGAAGCGCGCCGGTGTTCCAGGCGCCCGCCTCGGAGTCGATGTGGTAGAAGGCCTCGTTCGCCTTGGTCTCGAAGCGCACGCTGTCGAAGACGTAGAACTCCGCCTCCGGGCCGAAGTACGCGGTGTCCGCGATGCCGGTGGAGGCGAGGTACGCCTCGGCCTTCCGGGCGATGTTCCGCGGGTCGCGGCTGTACTGCTCACCCGTGATCGGGTCGTGGATGAAGAAGTTGATGTTGAGGGTCTTGTCCCGGCGGAACGGGTCGACACGCGCCGTGGAGAGGTCCGCGCGCAGGGCCATGTCCGACTCGTGGATGGCCTGGAAGCCGCGGATCGACGAGCCGTCGAAGGCCAGCTCCTCGTTCGGGTCGAACGCCTCCGCCGGTACGGTGAAGTGCTGCATGACGCCGGGAAGGTCGCAGAAGCGGACGTCGACGAACTTGACGTCCTCGTCCGAGATGTACTTCCGAGCGTCGTCGGCGTTCTGGAACATCCAACTCCTCCTAGCCCGGCCGCGGTGGGACGGGGATTTGTCCGGTCGCGCGGTCCATGTGCGGTGGCGCGCTGTCGCCGACCATAGGCAGACGGGATTTCCCGGGCATGACCCATTTGTTTCACCCAGGTTAACCGGCCCGAGGGGGGTTACGGGGACCTCGTGGCCTCGGAAAAGGCGCCGGACGGCCTGCTCGGGGCCGGCGGGCGGGGGCCAGGCCCGGGGAACGTATGCGGTCGCAGTAACGTAGACGGGTGGACAAGAGGCAAGCAATCGGATCGTGGCTTTCCGGGCCCCGCGCGGCCGCCGAGGACATGGGCGTCGACTTCGGCTACCGGGGCCAGGGGCTCGGGCTCCCCGAGAGCGGACCGGGCGCCATAGCGCCGCTGGGCCGCCGTTTCGGGGCACTCTTCATCGACTGGGCCCTGTGCCTGCTCGTCTCCTACGCCCTGCTGTCCGGCCGCGACGCCCAGGCCGCCGGGAACTGGGCGCTGCTGGTCTTCCTGGTGCTGAGCCTGGTCATGGTGGGCACCGTCGGCGCCACCCCGGCAAGCTGCTGCTGAAGCTGCGGGTCATCGGCGAGGGCGGGGTGCGGCTGAGCCTGCCGAAGGCCGTGCTGCGCAGTGTGCTGGTGGTGCTGGTCATCCCGGCGGTGGTCTGGGACCGCGACACCCGCGGGCTGCACGACCGGCTCTCCCGCGCGGTGCAGATCAGGGTCTGAGCCCCGGGATCACACCCGTACGGATTGCGTACAACGGCGTTACGTACGAAACGGCGGCCCGGATGTCCGGGCCGCCGTCTCGTATCCGTTTCGGTGCGGGGAGCGCTCAGCGCCCCTTCGGCATCCGCATCCCCTTGGGCATCGGACCCTTCGGGATCGGCATGTTGCTCATCAGGTCGCCCAGCGCACGGAGGCGGTCGTTGACCACCGTGACCTGTGCCCCCGGCAGCACCCGCGGAAGTTTCAGCAGCGTGGTGCGGAGCTTCTTGATCTCGACCTGGCCCTCGCCAGAGCCCACGATCACATCGTGGACCGGAACCTCCGCGACGATGCGCGCCATCTTCTTCTTCTCGGCGGCCAGCATGCCCTTGAGCCGGTTCGGGTTGCCCTCGGCCACCAGCACGACGCCCGCCTTGCCCACCGCGCGGTGGATGACGTCCTGGTTCCGGTTCATGGCCACCGCGGGGGTCACCGACCAGCCGCGGCCCACGTTCTCCAGCACCGCGGCTGCCGCGCCCGGCTGGCCCTCCATCTGTCCGAAGGCGGCCCGCTCGGCCCGGCGGCCGAAAATGATCGCCATCGCGAGGAACGCCAGGACGAAGCCCAGGATGCCAGCGAAGATCGGGTGGCCGATCAGGAAGCCGATCGCGAGAAGGACACCGAAGGTGACAATCCCCACGCCGGCGACGACAAGAGTGACCTTCGGGTCGACCCGTTTGGTCATCTTGTAGGTCAGGGCGATCTGCTTCAGCCGCCCGGGGTTCTCGGATGTTTCCTTCCTCGCCATACAGCGAAGTTTACGTGGCCTGGGAGGTACTGGTGGACACGGCCTCCAGCACGTGTTCGGCCTCGTCCCGGTCCTTGGCCCGACGGCGGTCCTCGAGCACGGCCGTCCAGGCGTTGCGGCGGGCGGTGCGCTGCCCGCCCCGCAGCAGCAGACCCTCCAGGACGAGGAGCGCGTCGGTGACGGACGGGCGTACGGGCGCAGCCGGCATGGATACCCCTCGGAAGCGGCGGATGATCGCTACGCACAACGTATAAGCAGTGCGTGGCTCAATCGTTACCCAATGGTGTTACCAGTGCGTGACTGGCCGGTCAAACACCGATGAAGCCCTGCTGCGGCCCGTATTCCGCCCTTGACCTGCGGCGTTCCCAAAGCCTTCGGATATGTGTGTGCTTGCAATCACACAGCGTGTTGCTCACACGGGGCGATCGGAGCACGGTCCGTGACGGAGTGTGACTCAGACCGCCGGGGAGGCCGCGGCGACATTGCGCCGCTCGATGGCCTGCTGGTACAGGCGACCGGCCCGGTACGAGGAGCGGACCAGCGGGCCGGACATGACGCCCGCGTAGCCGATCTCCTCGGCCTCCTCCTTGAGCTCCACGAACTCCTGGGGCTTGACCCAGCGCTCCACCGGATGGTGCCGGGCGGACGGCCGCAGGTACTGGGTGATGGTGATCAGCTCACAGCCCGCGTCATGGAGATCCTGCAGCGCCTGGCTGATCTCCTCGCGCTCCTCGCCCATGCCCAGGATCAGGTTGGACTTGGTGACCAGGCCCGCCTCGCGCGCCTTGGCGATCACCTCGAGCGAGCGCTCGTAGCGGAAGCCGGGACGGATGCGCTTGAAGATCCGCGGCACCGTCTCGACGTTGTGCGCGAGCACCTCGGGGCGGGACGAGAAGACCTCGGCGAGCTGCTCGGGGACCGCGTTGAAGTCCGGGATCAGCAACTCCACGCCGGTGTCGGGCATCAGGGAGTGGATCTGGCGGACGGTCTCCGCGTAGAGCCACGCGCCGCCGTCCTCCAGGTCGTCACGGGCCACACCGGTGATGGTGGCGTACTTCAGCTCCATCGTGCGTACGGATTCGGCCACCCGGCGCGGCTCGTCGCGGTCCAGCTCCTGCGGCTTGCCGGTGTCGATCTGGCAGAAGTCGCAGCGCCGGGTGCACTGGTCGCCGCCGATGAGGAACGTCGCCTCGCGGTCCTCCCAGCACTCATAGATGTTCGGACAGCCCGCCTCCTGGCACACGGTGTGCAGGCCCTCGCGCTTCACCAGGCCGTGCAGTTCGGTGTACTCGGGGCCCATTTTCGCCCGGGTCTTGATCCACTCGGGCTTGCGCTCGATGGGGGTCTGGCTGTTCCGGACCTCCAGGCGCAGCATCTTGCGTCCGTCGGGTGCGACTGCGGACACGTCCGGCACTCCTCTTTGCTTGGCTCTGCTTGGCGGCTCGGCGTGGCGAGTTTGCCGGCGGGCTTTCGAATCGTCGGCGGTCACCAGAGTACGCCCGTGGTTCGTACGCATTTACGTCCAGGGCAACCGATAGGGGCGAGGGCGCATTCCCGGACGGGCCGGACCCGGAAGGGCCGCGATGCCGGAGCGCCGGACCGGGAACGGGCGCATTTCCGGAGCGCCGGACCCGGAAAGGCCGGGCCGGTGGGCCCCGACGGGTGGGGCCCGACCGGTGGCGCCCGACGAGTGGGGCCCGGTCCGGGAGGGTCAGACCGCCCGCGGCAGCGGGACGGAGGACTCCAGGACGTCCCGCAGATGCCGCTCGACGACCGGCAGCACCTCGGAGATCGGCACATCCCGGCCCAGCTCCTCCGAGAGCGAGGTCACACCCGCGTCCCGGATACCGCACGGCACGATCCGGTCGAACCAGGTGTTGTCCGGATTGCAGTTGAGCGAGAAGCCGTGCATCGTCACGCCCTTGGCGATCCGCACCCCGATGGCGGCCAGCTTGCGGTCCTCACGGCGCTGCCCGGCGTTGGACGGGGCGTACTCCGGCCCGTTCAGCCGCGCGTCGAACTCCTCGTCCTCCAGCCGCGGGTCGAAGTCCAGCTTCAGCCCGCCGAGCGCGGGGCGCTGGTCCACCGGGTCGCCCAGCACCCACACCCCGCTGCGGCCCTCCACCCGGGTCGTCTCCACGCCGAACTCCGCGCAGGTGCGCAGCAGCGCCTCCTCCAGGCGGCGGACATGCGCGATGACGTCCACCGGGCGCGGCAGCTTGAGGATCGGATAGCCGACGAGCTGGCCCGGGCCATGCCAGGTGATCTTGCCGCCGCGGTCCACGTCCACCACCGGGGTGCCGTCCAGGGGGCGCTCGCTGTCGGCCGTGCGCCGGCCCGCCGTGTAGACCGGGGGGTGCTCCAGCATGAGGCAGGTGTCGGGAATCTCGTCCGCGAAGCGGGCGGCGTGCACCCGGCGCTGCTCCTGCCACGCCTCCTCGTAGTCCACGGCGTCCGCGCCGAAGCCCAGGTGGACATAGCGCAGTGCCGGTGAACCGGGGACCGACCCCGGCGAAGCAATGGTCACGGCGGTCACGGCAAGCTCCTTCTCGGCCCACGTGCGATTGGGGGCGGAGCCTCGCGGCGGCGCCCCCGCCACTGTACGACCGTGTCCCCTTACGTCCTCACCCGGCCCGTTCTCACACGATCGGATGAATGCCGCCCGACGGCCGCGATCAGCCCTCTAGCGGCAGTTACATTCGCGCCGTTCCACAGAGCGATCAGGGAGACCGGCAAGCTGATGACGGAACGACCCCCGCAGCGCATTCCCAATCGTCAGCTCGCCGCGCTCATCGCCGAGGCTGGCTTCTCCAACGCTGGGCTCGCCCGGCGGGTGGACCAGCTCGGGCTGGAGCACGGTCTGGACTTGCGGTACGACAAGACATCGGTGACGCGGTGGCTGCGCGGACAGCAGCCACGCGGCACCACCCCGGCGCTGATCGCCGAGGTGTTCACCCGGCGGTTAGGGCGTCGGCTGACCGCCCAGGACCTGGGCCTGGACGCCTGTGCGCCCGTCTACGCGGGGCTGGAGTTCGCCGCCACCCCGCAGGAGGCGGTGGACATCGTCAGCGGGCTGTGGCGGAAGGACTCCGGAAGCCATGCGGAGCTGCGGAAGATCGCCTTCACCCCGGCGGGGCTGGTCGTCCCGAGCCGTGACTGGCTGATCGGGCGGCCCGACGACCGGGTGGCGCGCGGTGAGCCACCGGCGGGCGGCGTCCCGGCGGGGGCGGCCGTGGGAGCCGGGACGGGGCCCGGGGCCGGGGCGGGGGTCGGTACCGGGGCCGGGGCCGCGGCCGGGCGGCTGCCCGCGCAGGGCGGCCGGGCGGGGGGCCCGGCCGGGGCGGCACCGGGGCGTACGGCCATCCAGGGCGCGCACGGCCCTCAGGGCGCGCAGGGCGCCCACGTCGCCCACGGCGCTCATGGTGCTCACGGCGCTCATGGTGCTCACGGCGCCCAGGGGCGGGCGCCGCTGCCCCGTCAGCGCCGGCACGACCGCGACCGGCGCGCACCGGGCTACCGGGTGACCTCCGGCGACATCGCGGCCCTGCGCTCGGTCGGCGAGCTGTTCGCGGCGCTGGACCAGACGTACGGCGGCGGCCACGCCCGCCAGGCCCTGGTGCGCTATCTCGAGCACGAGGGCGAGCCGATGCTGCGCGGCTCGTACAACGAGGCGACCGGGCGGCGGCTGTTCGGTGCGGTCGCCGATCTGACCCGGCTGGCCGGATGGACCTCGTTCGACATCGCCGCCCACGGTCTGGCGCAGCGCTACTTCGTCCAGGCGCTACGGCTGGCGCAGGCGGCCGGGGACCGCACGTACGGCAGCTATGTGCTGGTGACGATGAGCCGCCAGGCCGTCTATCTCGGCCACGGGCGGGAGGCCGTGCAGCTGGCCCGGGTGGCCCAGCAGGGAGTCGGCGGCGGGGCCCCGCCGGTGCTGCAGTCGCTGCTGCACGCGATCGAGGCGCGCGGCCATGGCGTCCTGGGCGAGGTGCGCGCGTGCACCGCCTCGCTCGCCCGCGCCGAGCGGGCGCTGGAGACGGCCCGGCCGGGGGACGAGGTGCCGTACTGGGCACGGCTCTTCGACGAGGCGCAACTGGCCGACGAGTTCGGCCACTGCCACCGCGATCTGCAGCAGTACCGGGCCGCCGCCCAGCACGCGGAGCGCTCCCTGCAGCTCCACGGCGCCGGTTTCGCGCGCAGCCGGCTGTTCTGCCGGGTGGTGCTGGCGAGCGCGCGGTTGGGCCTCGGCGAGCTGGAACAGGCATGCCAGCTGGCGGCGGAGGCGGCCCAGCAGGCTTCGGAAATGCGGTCGGTGCGGGCGGTGGAGTACGTACGGGACTTCGAGCGCCGCCTGGAGCCCTACCGGGACGCGGCCCCGGCCCGGGGCTACCGAGAGCGGGTGGCGGCGCTGGGGTAGGGCGGGGGTGGGAGGGGTGCGGGGGCGCGGGGGCGGGATGGCGCTGGCTCAGGTGGCGGGGGCGGGGGCGGGGCGCGAGGGCGCAGGGGGGAGGGTGGCTGATCAGGTGGCGGGGCGCGGGGCTGCGGCGCGGGGCGGTCGCCGCTCGCGTGGCGGGGTGCGGGGCCCGCAGGGCGGGGCGTCGCTGCACAGGTGGCGAGGCGCGCGTCTGGGCGCGCGGATGGGGCCCGGGCGAGGTGTGGTCAGCGGTCAGACGCTGCCTGGGCGGGGTGTGTTCAGGCGTCCACGACGATGCCGAAGGTGCGCTCCAGGCCGGTGCGGCCCTCGTCGGTCAGGTGGATCACGCGGCGGCGGCTGCCACGGCGGATCCAGTCCAGCGCGAACAGTCGGCCCGTCAGGGCGGCCCCCAGCGCCCCGGCCAGATGGTGGCGCTGCTCGGTCCAGTCCACGCAGTAGCGGATGAGCGGGCGGCGTGCGGGGAGCCCGTCCGCGTCCACGCCGAACGCCGCCAGCTCCGCGCGCCCCGGGTCCGTCAGCCGGTACGTGGTGTCGTTGCCCGGGGCGGAGAGCCGGTCGCTCTCCGTCGCCTCGGGGTGGAAGCGTCCGTCGCCGCCCTCCAGGACCCCGCGTTCCAGCAGCGCTGCCATCAGGGCCACTCCGAGGGCGCCCGCGACATGGTCGTAGCAGGTACGCGCCCGGCGTAGAGCGTGTGCGTGGGTGCTCTGGCGGAGCGAGGTGACCGGCAGTGGCGGGGCGATCCGGGCCAGCGCCTCGAGGGCCTCGCCCACGGCGGGGCCGGTCAGTCGGTAGTAGCGGTGCCGCCCGTGCGGCTCGACCCGCACCACCCCGGCCTCCAGCAACTTGGCCAGATGCCCGCTCACCGTGGAGGCGCTGACCCCGGCCTCGGTGGCCAGCACGCTCGCGGGCAGGGCACGGCCCTCCAACAGCGCCTGCAGGACGCGGGCGCGAGACGGATCGGCGATCGCGGCGGCCGCGCGGGCGATGTCGGCGTCACGGGCATCCGTGGTGGTGGCCATGCGTCCAGCGTAGGTCGGGGTCGCTTCGGCAGCGGACGAAGTGTGGACGGACGCCCCGCGCGCACCTCGGCGATACGGCCCGTAGCACGGCCTTGCGCTGCGCGCTTCGGGCCCGGCCGGGCGGGGCCGGGCGGGGTGGGCACCCATGTCCCGGCCGTGGTTGGGCTGTTGACCGGGGCGGTGGGGTTGCTCGGCTGGGCGGCCGTGGGGCCGCATACGTCGTATGCGCTGCTGGTCGTGCCGCTGTTGCTGGTCGGGTTCGGTACCTCGTTCACCATGCCGTCGGCGACGATCGCGGCGATGGAGGCCGCGCCGTACGAGGTGCGCGGCGCGGCGTCGGGCGCGTTCAACGCGGCGCGGCAACTGGGCAGCGCCATCGGCGCGGCGCTGTTCGGAACGCTCGCCGCGGCGTCCGCGAGCTCCGCCTCTACGCCGGGATGCGGCTGTCCGCCGTGATCGTGGCCGGATGCTTCCTGGGAGGCGCGCTGCTGGCGGCGGTGTCGGGGCACGCCGCCCGCGCGGCGCCCAACGCCTCTGCCACTGGGGCGCCTTGACGCGTACGTCAGGGACGCGGCCGTCGAGGCGCGGGCCGTCGAGCGGCACGCGCTCGTCGGCGCCGCACCGGGGGTGAGCCGGCCCCGGCCCCAGTTCGTGCGGCAGTCGAGGTGGCGGGTGCCGGCGCCCGGGCCGCGAGCCGAACCGGGGCCTGCGCCCAGCGGGCCTGCCGTGCACCCCAGGGGGCGCGCCGGTCAGGCCGCCGTGGCGCGGGTGCCGGTCTCCACTCTGCCGCGAGCCGTAACGGGAGCCTCGGCCTCAGTGGCTGGGCACCGCGGGATCTCTCGCGGGTCGGGCAACTGTGGCCGCGGGTGCCTGCTTTGCTCCGGGCGGCGGGTCGCGGGTCGCGTGACCGGGGGCTGGGTCTCAGCCGTTCTGCGCTGCAGGGTGTCGTGGGTCAGGCCGCCGTAGCCGCGGGTGCCCGTTGCCCCGGGTCGCGGGTCGCGTGACCGGGGCCTGAGCTCAGCCGTCCTGCGCCGCAGGGTGTCGCGGGTCAGGCCGCCGTAGCCGCGGGTGCCCGTTGCCGCGGGCCCCGGACCCCGGACCCCCGGCCCCGGACCCCGGACCCCCGGCCCCGGACCCCGGACCCCCGGCCCCGGACCCCGGACCCCCGGCCCCGGACCCCGGACCCCGGACCCCGGCCCCGGACCCCAGACCCCGAGCCCCGGGCCGCGTAACCGGGGCCTGAGCCTCAGCCGCGCCCTGTCCCGACGCGCATGCCGCCGCTCAGGCCGCCGCGGGGACGGATCCGGTGCCCGCGTTGCCGGCGTTCGTGTCGGATCCGGCGTCCGGTGGGGCGCCGAAGTCGCTGAGGACCGCTCGGGCCGCCCGGCGGCCGGAGGCCAGGGCGCCTTGCACCGTGCTGGAGTCCCGGTGGTCGCCGCAGACGTACAGCCCCGACAGCAGCCGCACCGGGCGGCGCGGGTCGTGCGGGGCGGGCATGGCCGGGACCGCGTACGGGTCGTGGTGCGTGGCCAGCAGTTCCCAGCCCGCGGTCGACGTGCCGTACACCGCCGCCAGTTGGGCCCTGACGGCCCGGTCGAGCTCGGCGGCGGGCAGGGCGGCGGAGGCGCCCAGCACCGTGGAGGTGATCAGCACCCTTCCGGGCGGGGTGCGGGAGGGGTCGACCTCGCTGGCCACCATGGTGTGGGCGACCGGGCCCCGGCCGCCCGCCGCGAGTATCAGCGCGGGTTCGCGCAGCGGCGGCCGGTCGGCGGTGTGGTGCATCACGGTCACCGGGTGGAAGGCCGGTACCCGCAGCCCGGGCAGGAGTTCGGCCGCGTCATGCGCACCGGTGGCCACCAGCACCGCACGGCAGCCGATCTCGCCGTGTTCGGCGGTGGCGACGGCGGTGGTGGAGGCCGATACGGCCCGGACGCCCGTACGGACCGTCCCCGGCGGCAGCGCGGCCGCGAGCAGCTCGGGGACGGTGGACGCGCCGCCCGCCGGAAGGCAGAGGCGGCCGCGTGCGTAGCCGCGCAGCGCGAGGTCGGCGCAGCGGCTGGAGGTGGTGAGGTCCGGGTCGCTCAGCAGCGAGACGAGCAGCGGACGCAGCACCCCCTCGACCGTACGAGCAGGTAGGCCCCGCCCCCCAGGGTCTCGGAGACCGGCCGGTCGGGGCGGGCGAGCAGGCGGTCCGCGGGCAGGGCGGCGAGCCTGCCGAGCGCGGCACCGAGTCGGGCCTGGTCGAGCCCGCTGCCGAGCGGCGCGCGGGCGGCGTTGGCGAGGGCGCGTGCCGAGGTGAATGCGCCCCTCATGCTCCGGGGGTGTCCACCCGGTGCGTACGCCCCTCGTTGTGGACCAGCACCCCCTGGGCGAAGGGGCGCAGGGCGAGGGCGCCGAGTCCCGGAGTGCGCCGCAACTCCGGGAAGGAGGTGTTCATCAGGTGACCGGTACGGTCCAGCCGGAAGCCGTCGACGCTGTCGGTCGTCATCCGTCCGCCCACGTGGGGCGCGGCCTCGAGCACCGTGACCGCCACTCCCGCGTCGGTCAGCCGATGAGCCGCGGCCAGCCCCGCGAGCCCGGCGCCGACGATGACGACATCCGTGCGGTGCGCGCGCTTGAGCACGTGTCCTCCCCGAGGTCGGTGCGTCCGTCACAGGGGCTGCTGCCCCGGCCGGCGGCCCGGATACGTGGTTCCCGCGTGACGGCTCGCGAGACGGTCTTGACAGTACGGACAAAAACGGTCGATGCCAGACGCGCATCGACCGGGCACGGGCGCACACCGGTCGCACACGTCATCGAGTGATGCGCGACCGGGGGAGTGCGAGGGGCGCCAAGGGGGCGCCAACCCTCCTACGGCAGCGCCGCCTTGATGGCCTCGTCCACATGCGGGTGGGTGAAGGTGAAGCCGGAGTCCAGGAGGCGGCGGGGGATGGCCCGGACGCTGCCGAGGACTTCGCCGGACATCTCGCCCAGGGCGATCCGCAGCGCGGGCGCGGGGACCGTGAAGAGCGTGGGACGGCGCAGCACGCGGCCCATGGCCGCCGTGATCTCGCGGTTGGTGACCGGCGCCGGTGCGGTGAGGTTGACCGGGCCGGTGAGCTCGGGCGTGTCGAGGATGTGGCGCAGTGCGGCGACATGGTCCCGCAGCGAGATAAAGCTCCAGTACTGCCGGCCGCTGCCCATCCGCCCGCCGAGGCCCAGCTTGAACAACGGGAAGAGCCGCCCCCACGCCCCGCCCTCGGAGGAGATCACCAGCCCGGTCCGGGTGAAGACCGTACGGACGCCCGCCTCCTGCGCCGCGGCCGCCGCCTCCTCCCAGTCCTGGCAGAGATCCGGGAGAAAACCGTGGCCGGGGGCGCACTCTCATCGACCGCGCGCTCCCCGGTGTCACCGTAGAACCCGACCGCGCTTCCGCTCACCAGCACCCGTGGCGGGGCGTCCAGCGAGGCGATCGCCTCGGCGAGGGCGGCGGTGCCCAGCACCCGGCTGTCCCGGATCTCCTTCTTGTACGCGTCGGTCCAGCGCCGGTCGCCGACGCCCGCGCCCGCGAGATGGACCACGGCCTCACAGCCCATCAGCCCCTTGGTGTCCACCCACTCCCGCTTCGGGTCCCACTCGACCTCGTCCTGCGCACGTGGCGGACGCCGCACCAGGCGCACCACCTGGTGGCCGTCCTCGTGCAGCGAGCGGACGAGTGCCGTGCCGATGAGCCCTGAGGAGCCGGTGACCGCGATACGCATGGCCCCATCCTGCCCTCGATCACGGGAGGGATGTCGGACAACAGGCGGGCGTGGCACAGTGACTCGCATGTCCCAGCCTTCCGGCCCGCCCCAGCCTTCCGGCTTGCCTCAGGGGTCCGGCTTGCCCCTGCCCTCCGGCCGACCCCAGGCGTCCCAGCGGCCCGAGCTGATCATCCGGCCCGCCGTGATCGACGACGAGACGGCGCTGGCCGAGCTGGACCGCAGCACCTGGTCGGTGCTGCATTCCGTGCAGCCGAAGCCGCAGCCGCCGTACGACCCCTTCTTCACCCAGCACAACCGCGTCGAGCACATCCTCGTGGCCGAACTCGGCGGATGCCCCGTCGGCTATATACGGCTCGTGCCGTCGACCCCGCTGGCCTGCAACGCGCATGTCCGCCAGATCCAGGGGCTCGCGGTGGACGAGCAGGCGCGGGGCAAGGGCGTGGCGCGGGCGCTGCTCGGTGCCGCGCAGGAGGAGGCGCGGCGGCAGGGCGCGACCCCGCATCACGCTGCGGGTGCTGGGCCACAACACCCCGGCGCGGCGGCTGTACGCGTCGGAGGGGTTCGCGGTGGAAGGCGTGCTGCCGGGGGAGTTCCTGCTGGCGGGGGAGTACGTGGACGATGTGCTGATGGGGCGCTCGCTGGACCGCTGAGGCGCTGGGGAGGCGCTGGTGAGGATCAGCCCCTGAAGCGCTCCCACAGCCGGGGATACCGCGCCGCCAGCACCGCCTCGCTCTCGAAGTCCAGGGGCTCCCCGACCGGTTCCCGGGGCGCGGGGGAGATCCCCAGCTCCGGCAGGGGCGCCCCGGTCAGCCGCTCGTACGCTTCGTCCGCCGCGTACCCCAGGTCCTCGCAGTCGCCGTCCACCTGCTCATCGAAGTCCTCGAGCAGGTCGGCGAGCGCGTCCGGATCGTGCAGCGCGCCCTCGAAGATCTCCCGGCCCTGGCCGATCAGCCAGAAGCGGAACGCCTCGAAGGCGTCGTCGCTGACCCCGCCGAGCAGCACCCAGGCGGCGCCCCACACATCCCAGCGGTACGCCCGGTTGGAGCGGGCCTCGAAGTGCCGGGCGAAGTCCAGCACCGCGTCGGGGTCGAGTTGTGACAGCTGGTCGACGAGCAGGTCGGACTGCTCCTCGGGGTCACCGTCCGCGACCTCCCGAGCGCTGTCGACCAGCCCCCAGAACTCCGTTTCGTCCATCATCACGCGACCTCGTCCATCATCACGGGACCAGGATCGGCCCTCCCGCGCACCCCCGCACGCGGAACGCGCCGGATGCGGCCGCTTCGTCATACCCGACAGCAGGTGTCGGGTTTCCCTGCGAAGGTCGACCTGGGTCGACCCGGATCAACCCGGGGTTGACCCAGGTCACCCACAGGGCATCCGCACCGAGAGGACGTATGGACGTGAGCACACAGGGCGCACTGGCGGGCAGGGTCGCGCTCGTCGCGGGGGCGACGCGCGGCGCGGGCCGGGCAATGGCCATCGAACTGGGGGCGGCCGGGGCCACCGTCTACGCGACGGGCCGCACCACACGGGAGAGCGTCAGCGAGGTGGGGCGGGCCACGGAGACCATCGAGGAGACGGCGGAGCTGATCACGGCCGCGGGCGGCACGGGCATCGCGGTGCCGACCGACCATCTGGAGCCCGAGCAGGTCCGGGCGCTGGTGGAGCGGATCGACCGGGAGCAGGGCCGGCTGGACGTCCTGGTCAACGACGTATGGGGCGGTGAGGCGCTGATCGAGTTCGGCAAGAAGAGCTGGGAGACGAATCTCGCGGGCGGGCTGCGGATGCTCCGGCTCGGCGTCGAGACCCACCTCATCACCAGCTACTACGCCCTGCCGCTGCTGATCCGGCACCCGGGCGGGCTGGTGGTCGAGGTGACCGACGGCAACGAGGAGTTCAACAAGACCTACCGCGAGAACCTCTTCTACGACCTCGCCAAGAACGCCCCGATCCGGACGGCCTTCGGGCTCGCGGAGGAGCTGAAGGAGTTCGACGGCACGGCGGTGAGCGTCTCGCCGGGCTTTCTGCGCTCCGAGCAGATGCTGGACCACTTCGGGGTGACGGAGGAGAACTGGCGCGACGCGGTGGAGAAGGAGCCGCACTTCGCCATCGCCGAGTCGCCGTACTTCGTCGGACGGGCGGTCGCCGCGCTCGCCGCCGACCCGGACCGGGCGCGCTGGACCGGGAAGTCCGTCTTCAGCGGGGAGCTGGCCAAGGTCTACGGCTTCACCGATCGGGACGGCTCCCGGCCGGATGTCCTCGGCTACTTCCGGGACGTCGTCTTCGGAGGCAAGGCGGGCACGGCCGCCGACTACCGATAGAGCGCGGAGCCTTGCCGGGCCGGGGGCCGGGCCCGGCGCTCACCGGTACAACTCCGCAGTGCGGCGCGCCGCCTCGGCGAAGAGCGCCCGCAGCTCCGGCGGCCCCAGCACCTCCGCCTCCGGGCCGAGCCCGAGCAACTGGGCGAGGGCGACCTCGTACGACTCGACGGGCAGGGTGACGGTGAGCCGCCCCTGCCCGTCGAGCTCCCCGGCCTCGCGTACGGCCTCCTCGGCCGCCGTCCGGTCCGTGACATGCGGCAGCGCCCGGGCACCGGCCGGGGTCAGCCGTAGGACGGCCTTCTCCCGCAGGATCGAGCGGGCGAACTGATCGGCCCGCTCACCCCAGAAGCCGGGCAGGTCGAAGTCCTCGTCCCGGGTGAAGTGGGTGCCGTCCGGTTCGACGGCCGTGAAGCGATCCACCCGGTACACCCGGAAGCCGCCCTCCACGCGGGCCGCGAGATACCAGACGCCCGCCTTGAGCACGAGCCCGTACGGTTCGAGCTCCCGGCGGACCTCCGCGTCCCGGCGCCGGTAGCGCACGGTGATCCGCAGATCGTCCCAGACCGCGTCGGCGATCCTCGGCAGCAGCTCCGGCGCCTCCGGCTCCCGCCACCAGCCCGGGGCGTCGAGATGGAACCGCTGGGCCACCGTGTGCGAGGCGTCCCGCAGCTCCGGGAGCAGCGCGGCGGACACCTTCAGCCGGGCGGCGGAGGCGGCGTCCGCGAGCCCCATCTCGCGCAGCGCGGAGGGAACGCCGGACAGGAACAGCGCCTCGGCCTCGGTCCGCCCGAGGCCGGTCAGCCGGGTGCGGTAGCCGCCGATGAGCCGGTAGCCCCCGGCCCGGCCCCGGTCCGCGTAGACCGGGATCCCCGCCTCGGAGAGCGCGGCGGCGTCCCGGGTCACGGTGCGCTCCGAGACCTCCAGCTCCCGCGCCAGCTCGGCCCCCGTGATCGAGGGCCGAGCCTGGAGCAGAAGCACCATCTTGATGAGCCGGGCAGCACGCACGACCTCATGATGCCGTGCGCTGCGGGCGGGCGGCGGATCATGGCGCGCGACCCGGCCCCGGCCCCCGCCGGGGCTGCGCCCCGGGGCCCCGCTCCTCACACGCCGGAGGGGTTGGATCGCGGCGCCGTCAGATGCCGTACCGCTCCGCGGCCTCCTTGGGCGCGGTGGTCCGTACGACGCCCTGCCGGGCCAGCCGGGACAGCGCGGCCACCACGATGGACGGGGCGTCCACGCCGAAGTGGCGGCGGGCGGCCTCGCGGGTGTCGGAGAGGCCGAAGCCGTCCGTGCCCAGCGAGTACCAGTCCTGCTCGACCCACTGGCTGATCTGGTCGGGGACCGCACGCATCCAGTCGCTGACGGCGAGGACCGGGCCCGGTGCGCCTGCCAGGGCACGGGTGACGTACGGGACCCGGTCTTCGCCACTGAGCTGCGCCGCGTCACAGGACAGGGCGTCACGGCGCAGCTCGCTCCAGGAGGTGGCGGACCACACGTCGGCGGCCACGCCCCAGTCGTCGGCGAGGAGTTTCTGGGCCTCCAGCGCCCAGTGGATGGCGGTGCCGGAGGCGAGGAGCTGGATGCGGGGGGAGTCCTCGGCCGGGGCCGTGGCCTCCTGGTAGCGGTACAGGCCCTTGAGGATGCCCTCCTCGACGCCTTCGCCCTTGGGCATCGGCGGCTGGACCTTGGTCTCGTTGTAGACGGTCAGGTAGTAGAAGACGTCCTCGGCCTCGGGGCCGAACATCCGCCGCAGACCCTCCCGCACGATCACGCCGATCTCGTACGCGAACGCCGGGTCGTAGGCGAGCGCCGCCGGGTTGGTGGAGGCGATCAGCGGGGAGTGGCCGTCGGCGTGCTGCAGGCCCTCGCCGGTCATCGTCGTACGGCCGGCGGTGGCGCCGATGAGGAAGCCGCGGCCGAGCTGGTCGGCGAGCGCCCACATCTGGTCGGCGGTGCGCTGCCAGCCGAACATCGAGTAGAAGATGTAGAAGGGGATCATCGGCTCGCCGTGGGTCGCGTACGACGTCGCGGCGGCGGTGAAGTCGGCCATCGAACCGGCCTCGGTGATCCCCTCGTTGAGGATCTGACCGTTCTGCGCTTCCTTGTAGTACAGGAGCTGATCGCGGTCGACCGGGTCGTAGGTCTGGCCGAGCGGGGAGTAGATCCCGGCGGTGGGGAAGAGCGACTCCATGCCGAAGGTCCGCGCCTCGTCCGGCACGATCGGCACCCAGCGCCGCCCGGTCTCCTTGTCCCGCATCAGGTCCTTGACCAGCCGGACGAAGGCCATGGTGGTGGCGATCTCCTGGCTGCCGGAGCCCTTGGCGAGCGCCTCGAACGGCTTCGCGGACGGCTCGGGCAGGGCCACCGCGTGGACCTTGCGGGCCGGGGCGGGGCCGCCGAGGGCCGCGCGGCGCTCCTGGAGGTACCGGACCTCGGGGGAGTCGGGGCCGGGGTGGACGTAGGGGACGAGGCCGTCGTCCAGCGTGCTGTCCGGGATGGGGAGTTCGAGGAGGTCCCGCATGGCGCGGAACTCCTTGCCGGTCAGCTTCTTCATCTGGTGGTTGGCGTTGCGCGACTCGAAGCCGGGGCCCAGCGTCCAGCCCTTGACGGTCTGGGCGAGCACCACGGTCGGGGCGCCCTTGTGCTCCATGGCCGCGCGGTAGGCCGCGTACACCTTGCGCGGCTCATGGCCCGCGCGCGAGGTGTGGAAGCACTCGGTGAGCTTGGCGTCCGTGAGCTGCTGGGCCAGCCGGGCCAGCTCCGGCTCGGCGCCGAAGAAGTGCTCGCGGATATAGGCCGCGTCACGGGTCGCGTACGTCTGGAACTGGCCGTCCGGGACCTCGCGCAGCCGGCGGACCAGCGCACCCGAGGTGTCCAGCGCGAACAGCTCGTCCCAGGCGGAACCCCACAGCGACTTGACCACGTTCCAGCCCGCCGCGCGGAACTGGGCCTCCAGCTCCTGCACGATCTTGAAGTTGGCGCGCACCGGGCCGTCGAGCCGCTGCAGATTGCAGTTGATGACGAAGGTGAGGTTGTCCAGGCCCTCGCGCCCGGCGAGCGCCAGGGCGGCCGTCGACTCCGGCTCGTCCATCTCGCCGTCGCCGAGGAAGGCCCAGACGTGGGAGTCGGCGGTGTCCTTGATGCCGCGCGCCGCCAGATAGCGGTTGAAGCGGGCCTGGTAGATCGCGGAGATCGGGCCGATCCCCATCGAGACGGTGGGGAACTCCCACAGCCACGGCATCCGCCGCGGATGCGGATAGGACGGCAGCCCAGGAACATCGCTGCCACCCGCCTCGCGGCGGAAGTGGTCCAGGTGGTGCTCGGTCAGCCGCCCGTCGAGGAAGGCGCGGGCGTAGATGCCGGGGGAGGCGTGGCCCTGGATGTAGAGCTGGTCGCCGGAGCCATCCGCCTCCTTGCCGCGGAAGAAGTGCTGGAAGCCCGTCTCGTAGAGCCAGGCGGCGGAGGCGAAGGTGGCGATGTGACCGCCGAGGCCGTCACGGCTGCCGCGGGTGACCATCGCCGCCGCGTTCCACCGGTTCCAGGCGGTGATGCGGCTCTCCATGGCCTCGTCGCCCGGGAACGCGGGCTCGGCGGCCGTCGGGATGGTGTTGACGTAGTCCGACTCCAGCAGGGGCGGCAGGGCGAGCCCGGTGCTCTCGGCGCGCTCCAGGGTGCGGCGCATGAGATACGAGGCGCGGTGTGGCCCGGCCGCCTGTGCGACGGCGTCCAGGGAGGCGCCCCATTCGGCGGTCTCCTCGGGGTCACGGTCGGGAAGCTGGTCGAGCGCACTCGGCCGCGTGCGTGCGAGATCGGTCATGAAACCGACTGTAAGTCTGATCGATGATCGATCAAAGCTCTGCCAAGGAAAAAGTGCTCCGTAGGGCGAAATTGGCATTCCGTGCCGCGAAACTAGGCACGCGGTGCACAGCCGAGGACATGTTCCTTGACCAGTTCGCCGACCCTCGGGTCGCGCCGCTTGAAGGCGTCCACCACCGCCTGGTGCTCCTCGGCGTACGACTCCTGGACGGTGCCCAGCCAGCGGATCGACAGCGTCGTCCAGATCTCGATGCCCAGCGACTCCCAGGTGTGCAGCAGCACGCTGTTGCCCGACGCCCGCACCAGCTCCCGGTGGAACGCCACGGTGTGCCGCACCTGGGCCTCCGCGTCGGCCTTACGGTCCGCCTCGCACAGCCCCCGCACCTCGGGCTCCAGGGCGGAGGTGTCCTCGGCCAGCACGGGCGCGGCCAGCTCCGCGGCGATCTGCTCCAGCCCGGCCCGTACCGGATAGATCTCCTCCAGGTCCGAGGCGGTCAGATTCCGGACCCGGACGCCCTTGTTGGGAACCGACTCGATCAGCCGCAGCGACTCCAGCTCCCGCAGCGCCTCCCGTACGGGCGTCTGGCTGACCTCCAGCTCCGTGGCGATCCTGCGCTCCACGATCCGCTCGCCCGGCTTCCAGCGGCCGCTGACGATGCCCTCCACGATGTGCTCGCGGATCTGCTCGCGCAGCGAGTGGACGACGGGCGCGGCCATGGGGGACTCCTTAGAACCAGCGGTGAACAGTAGCCATTATCCCGGCACTGCGGTAACGAAAACCGCGCCCCGCACGGAAAGCCCGTGCGGGGCGCGGCACTGCCTCGGAGGGATCCTCGGAGGGCTCAGAGACCGAGGTCCACCTCGAACTCACCGGTCTCCAGGATCTCCTTGACGGCCGTCAGGTAGCGGGCCGCGTCGGCACCGTCCACCAGGCGGTGGTCGTAGGAGAGCGCCACGTACGTCATGTTGCGCACCGCGATGGTCTCGCCCAGCTCCGGGTGGTCGATGACCACCGGGCGCTTGACGGTCGCGCCGATGCCCAGGATGGCGACCTGGTTCGGGGGCACGATGATCGTGTCGAACAGCGCACCGCGCGAGCCGGTGTTGCTGATCGTGAAGGTGGCGCCGGACACCTCATCCGGGGTGATCTTGTTGGAGCGGACCTTGCCCGCCAGCTCCGCCGTCTTCTTGGCGATACCGGCGATGTTGAGGTCGCCCGCGTTCTTGATGACCGGGGTCATCAGGCCCTTCTCGGCGTCCACCGCGATGCCGACGTTCTCCACGTCGAAGTACGTGATGGTGCCGTCGTCGTTGATCCGGGCGTTGACGGCCGGGTGGGCCTTCAGCGCCTGGACGGCGGCCTTCACGAAGAACGGCATCGGCGAGAGCTTGACGCCCTCGCGCTGGGCGAACGCGTCCTTGGCCTGCGCGCGCAGCCGCATGACCTTGGTGACATCCACCTCGACCACGCTGGTGAGCTGCGCCTGCTCGTGCAGGGCCTTCATCATGTTGTCGCCGATGACCTTGCGCATCCGCGGCATCTTGATGGTCTGGCCACGCAGCGGGGACGCCGCCTGGGGGCGGCCTTCGGCGCGGCGGCGGCCGGGGCGGCCTGGGCGGCCTGGGCCTGGGCGGCGGCCTTGGCGGCCTCCGCGGCGGCGATGACGTCCTGCTTGCGGACGCGGCCGCCGACGCCGGTGCCCTTGACGGTGGACAGGTCCACGTTGTTCTCGGCGGCCAGCTTGCGCACCAGCGGGGTGACGTAGGCGCCCTCGGCCTCGGGGGCCGCGGGAGCGGGGGCGGCCGGGGCCGGGGCCGCGGCCGGAGCCGGGGCGGGCGCCGGAGCGGCCGGGGCCGGCTCGGGAGCGACCGGCTCCGGGGTGACGGCCTGCGGCGCGGGGGCGCTCGGGGCCTGCGGGGCCGGGGCGGGCGCCGGGGCCTCCTGGACCGGCTCGGGGCCGGGGCGGCCGGGGCGGGCGCGGCGGCCGGAGCGGCGGCACCCTGACTGGCCGTACCGATCACGGCAAGCTTGGCGCCGACCTCGGCGGTCTCGTCCTCGCCGACCAGGATCTCCAGCAGGGTGCCCGCGACCGGGGCCGGGATCTCGGTGTCGACCTTGTCGGTGGAGACCTCGAGCAGCGGCTCATCGGCCTCGACGGACTCGCCGACCTCCTTGAGCCAGCGGGTCACGGTGCCCTCGGTCACCGACTCGCCCAGCGCGGGCAGGACCACATCGGTGCCCTCGGCGCCACCGGCCGGAGCGGCGGCGGCAGGGGCGGGTGCGGGGGCAGGGGCCTCGGCGGCGGGCGCCGGGGCGGGCTCGGGCTGAGCCGCCGGAGCGGGCTCGGCCGCGGGGGCGGGGGCCTCGGCCGGGGCCGCGCCTCCGTCGTCGATAACGGCCAGCTCGGCGCCGACCTCGACCGTCTCGTCCTCGGCCACCTTGATGGACGTCAGCACACCGGCCGAAGGGGCCGGGATCTCGGTGTCGACCTTGTCGGTCGACACCTCGAGCAGGGGCTCGTCGGCCTCGACGCGCTCACCTTCGGCCTTGAGCCAGCGGGTGACGGTGCCCTCGGTCACGCTCTCGCCGAGCGCCGGCAGGGTTACGGAAACCGCCATGGTGTTCGGTTGCTCCTTAACGATCTTTGCGGATGGTTCGCGCTCGGGATGATCAGTCGTGGGAGTGCAGCGGCTTGCCGGCCAGGGCCAGGTGGGCCTCGCCGAGCGCCTCGTTCTGAGTGGGGTGGGCGTGGACGAGCTGCGCGACCTCGGCGGGCAGCGCCTCCCAGTTGTAGATCAGCTGAGCCTCGCCGACCTGCTCGCCCATCCGGTCACCGACCATGTGGACGCCGACGACGGCACCGTCCCGTACCTGCACGAGCTTGATCTCGCCCGCGGTCTTGAGGATCTTGCTCTTGCCGTTGCCCGCGAGGTTGTACTTCAGGGCGACGACCTTGTCCGCACCGTACAGCTCCTTGGCCTTGGCCTCGGTGATGCCGACGGAGGCGACCTCGGGGTGGCAGTAGGTCACCCGCGGCACGCCGTCGTAGTCGATCGGAACGGGGTTCTGGCCCGCCAGCCGCTCGGCCACCAGCATGCCCTCGGCGAAGCCGACGTGGGCGAGCTGGAGGGTCGGGACCAGGTCACCGACGGCGGAGATGGTCGGCACGTTGGTCCGCATGTACTCGTCGACGAGGACATAGCCGCGGTCCATGGCGACCCCGGCCTCCTCGTAGCCCAGGCCCTGCGAGACCGGGCCACGGCCGACGGCCACCAGCAGCAGCTCGGCCTCGAAGGTCTTGCCGTTCTCCAGCGAGACCTTGACACCGTCGGCGGTGTACTCGACGCCGGAGAAGCGGGAGCCGAGGGAGAAGTTGATGCCGCGCTTGCGGAAGGCGCGCTCCAGCAGCTTGGAGCTGCTCTCGTCCTCGACCGGGACGAGGTGGGGAAGCGCCTCGACGATGGTGATGTCGGCCCCGAAGGACTTCCACGCGGAGGCGAACTCGACGCCGATGACGCCGCCGCCCAGCACGACCGCGGACTTCGGCACGCGGTCCAGCACCAGGGCGTGATCGGAGGAGATGACGCGGTTGCCGTCGATCTCCAGGCCGGGAAGGGACTTGGGCACCGAACCGGTGGCCAGCAGGATGTGGCGGCCGGTGTAACGCTCGCCGTTCACATCGACAGAGGTCGGGGAGGACAGTCGGCCCTCACCCGTCACATAGGTGACCTTGCGGGAGGCGATCAGGCCCTGCAGACCCTTGTACAGGCCTGAGACCACGCCGTCCTTGTACTTGTGCACACCCTCGATGTCGATGCCCTCGAAGGTGGTCTTCACGCCGAATTCCGAGCCCTCACGGGCCTGGTCGGCGAGCTCACCGGCGTGCAGCAGAGCCTTGGTGGGAATGCAGCCACGGTGCAGACAGGTGCCGCCCAGCTTGTCCTTCTCGATCAGGGCGACGTCCAGACCCAGCTGCGCCGCGCGCAGGGCAGCGGCGTAACCGCCGCTACCGCCTCCGAGGATCACTAGGTCGAAAACGGTGCTGGCGTCGTTCGCCACGTCACGTCCTCCATGCATGGTGCGCCGGGGCCGGCCTTGGTCGGCCGGGCGGCGGCGTGTGTTCGGCCGCTTCTTACGTCGGCGGCCCTGGTGTCGGGGGCCCTGTCCTGCCGGGACAACATCTTCGCACTTGTTGGGAGGAGACGGGACGCGGGGCCGCTGTGTGAGAAATCTCCAGAGCCCAGTTCAGGGGTTACTCCTGCGTATCCGGAACGCCGAGCCCCGTCGATTTCGTTGAGGGCGAAATCGACGGGACTTTCGGCCCTATGGGCCGGCGGTCGCGATGCGTTGTCGCGGGGCGCCGCTGCGTTGCGGTGCTGCGGTGCGGCGCTATGTCGCGTTGCGGTGCTGCGTCGCGTCGCGTCGTGTCGCTGCGTCGCGCCGCTACCTCGCGTCGCTACCTCGCGGCGCTGTGTTGCGCTCGGCTCAGCCGAGATCGCCGTCGGCGGCGCGCTCGGCCAGCCGCACCAGGGTGCGGACCGCGGCGCCCGTGCCGCCCTTGGGGGTGTAGCCGAACGGACCGGCCTCGTTGAAGGCCGGACCCGCGATGTCCAGGTGGCCCCAGGTGATCCCGTCCGCCACGAACTCCTTCAGGAAGATGCCGGCCACCAGACCGCCACCCATGCGCTCGCCCATGTTCGCCAGATCGGCGACCGGGGAGTCGATGCCCTTGCGCAGGTGGGTGGGCAGCGGCATCGGCCAGGACTGCTCACCGGCCTCCTCCGCGATCTCGTGCAGCGAGGTGCGGAACGCCTCGTCGTTCGTCATGATCCCGAACGTGCGGTTGCCCAGTGCGAGAACCATCGCACCGGTCAGCGTCGCCACGTCCACGATCGCGTCCGGCTTCTCCTCACCGGCGCGGGTGATCGCGTCGGCGAGCACCAGCCGGCCCTCGGCATCGGTGTTCAGCACCTCGACGGTCTTGCCGCTGTACATCGACAGCACATCGCCGGGGCGGGTGGCCGAACCCGACGGCATGTTCTCGGCCAGCGCCAGCCAGCCCGTGAGGTTGACCCGCAGGCCCAGCCTGGCGGCCGCGACGACGGTGGCGAACACGGCGGCGGCACCGCTCATGTCGCACTTCATCGTCTCGTTGTGACCGGCCGGCTTGAGGGAGATGCCGCCCGAGTCGTAGGTGATGCCCTTGCCGACCAGGGCGAGCGTCTTCTCCGCCTTGGGGTGGGTGTACGCGATCCGCACCAGCCGCGGCGGGGCCTCCGAACCCTGGCCCACGCCGAGGATGCCGCCGTACCCGCCCTTCTTGAGCGCCTTCTCGTCCAGGACCTCGGTCTTGAGGCCGTGCTCCTTGGCGGCCGCGACCGCCTCGGCCGCGAAGTCGGCCGGGTTGAGGAGGTTGGACGGGGTGTTGATCAGGTCGCGGGCGCGGTTGATCTCCTCGACCAGGGCGGTGGCGCGCTCGGCGGCCGCCTTGTACGCCTTGTCGCGCGGCTTGCCGCCGACCAGGGCGACCTCGGCGAGCGGGGCGTTGTTCTTCTTGTCTGCGTCCTTGGCGTTCTTGGCGTTCTTGGCGTTCTTACTGTCCTTGGCGTTGCCGCCGTTGCCATTGCTCTTGTCGTACGAGTACGCCCCGAGCAGCGCGCCCTCGGCGACGGCGGCGGCGCTCGCCACGTCCTCGATCGGCAGCGCGAACGCGCCCTTCTTCGAACCGGACAGCGCGCGGGAGGCCGTCCCCGCGGCCCGGCGCAGCGTCTCGGCGTCATAGCCGTCGTCCTTGGCCGGGACATCGCCCAGCCCGACCGCCAGCACGACCGGGGCCTTGAGGCCGGACGCTGCGGGCAGCTTGGTCACCTCGCCCTCGGCGCCGGTCGCGCCGAGCGTCTCCAGAACGGCGGCCAGCTTTCCGCCGAACGCCTTGTCCACGGCCTCGGCGCCGGCGGCGACGACGGGGCCCTTGGCCCCCTTCGCCACGCCGACGACGACGGCGTCCGCGCGCAGTGCCGCGGCGGACGAGGTGCTGAGAGTCAGAGCAGTCACAGTGGTCGGGTCCCTCTTCCGATAGTTCGTCGGCCGATATGGGTTGTAGGCCGCGCCCCTCCGCATCGTATGCCTGCTGTCTTTTTTAGGCTCGGTTCGCCTCCGGAGCACCTCAGCCGGCATCCTGCGGCTTGGCCCAACAGGGGTGTGCCCTCGGGCTTACCGGATGGCGGTGGCCGGGATAGCCTTCCGCGCGATGGACACCACGCCGGAGCCGCCGCAGTCGCAGTCGCAGCCGTCCGCACGCCCGCCGGAGGCCGAGCCCGAGCCCCAGTCGGAGAGCGCGGAAAACTCCGGGACCTCCGAGGAGTCGGAGCACCCTGACCGGCCCGGGCATCCGCCGCGGCCCGCCTACGATCCGCCGCCCGCGCACGCGCCACGCGCCCCCTGGGCCGACGGAATCCGCTTCGCCTTCGGCACGCTCACGGTGCTGCCCGTACGGGGCACGCGCTGGGACCGGGAGGCGGCGCACACGGGGATGTTGTGCGCGCCGTTGGCCGGGTTGACGGTGGGGCTGTGTGCTGCCGCGGTGGGTGGGGTGTTGCTGTTCCTGGGCGGTGGGGCGCTGTTGGCGGCCGTGGCCACCGCCGCGATACCCGCCGTACTGACCCGCGGCCTCCATCTCGACGGGCTCGCCGACACCGCGGACGGGCTGGGCAGCGGCAAACCCGCCGAGGACGCGCTGCGCATCATGAAGCGGTCGGACATCGGGCCGTTCGGTGTGATCACGCTGCTGTTCGTCCTGCTCGGCCAAGTGGCGGCCCTGGCCCAGCTCTACGGACAAAGCTGGGCGCACGGCGCGGTCGGGGCGGCCGTGGCCGGTGTCGCCGCGCGCTGCGCCCTGACGCTCGCGGCCCGCGTGGGCGTTCCGGCGGCGCGGCCGGAGGGGTTGGGCGCGGCGGTCGCGGGCACGGTGCCGTGGCGTTCCGCCGGTGTGGTGGCGGCGGTGGTGGTGGTCGGCTGCGCGGTGGTGGCCATCCCCTTCGGCCCGTACGCCGTCGTCCGTCACGCCTTCGCCGCGCTGGCCGCGCTGGCGGCCGCCGAACTCCTCCTGCACCACTGCCGCCGACGGCTCGGCGGGGTGACCGGCGATGTGTTCGGTGCGCTCGCGGAGACGGCCGCCACGATGGCCCTGGTGGTCCTGACCTTCGGGTAGGCCGTGAACGTAGGGGATGCCCGACGGCTCGTGCCACCTGCGGCGGGCTGTTCCCCTCCCCGCGGTATCGCTGTGCGGCTCTGCCGCGTGGTGGGGTTCCGTCCCGGACCCCGGTTCCGGGGCGAAGCCTCTGGCAACGGGCGCGGGCGGGCAGGTCGCTCGCCTCTCCGCGCCTGCCCGCGGTATCGCTGTGCGGCTCCGCCGCGTGGTGGGGTTCCGTCCCGGACGCCGGACGCCGGACGCCGGACGCCGGACGCCGGGCTCCGGGGGGCGAAGTCCCTGGCGGCGGGCGGCTGCGGCGGGCTGTTCCCCTTCCCGCGCCTTCTCGCGGTATCGCTGTGCGGCTCCGCCGCGCGGTGGGGCTTCGCCGCTGGCAACGCAATCCAGCCCCTCCGGCGTTTGAGGAGCGGGGTCCAGGGGCGGAGCCCCTGGTATCGGGAAGGGGCGGGGTGGGGAAAGACCCGCCGGACGCCCCTAGCCGTTGGCCTCCGGGTCCTCGGCGTCCGCCGGGTGCTCCGAGGGCCCCGAGCCCTCAGAGCCCTCAGAGCGCTCCGGAAGCTCCGCGTGCAGCGCCGCCGCCGCCTGCACCAGCGGCAACGCGAGCAACGCCCCCGTGCCCTCCCCGACCGTGACGCCATGGTCGAGCAGCGGCGTGAGGGCGATGCGGTCGAGGGCCTTCTCCTGGCCGGGTTCGCCGCTGGCCTGGCCGGCCAGCCACCAGTCGGGGGCGCGGAACGCCACCCGCTGGGCGACCAGCGCGCAGGCCGCCGAGACGACGCCGTCGAGGATCACGGGGGTGCGGCGCACGGCGCTCTGCAGCAGGAAGCCGGTGATCGCGGCGAGGTCGGCACCGCCGACCGTGGCCAGCAGTTGGAGCTGATCGCCGAGCACCGGGCGGGCCCGCCGCAGCCCGTCGCGGATCGCGGCGCACTTCCGCATCCAGGCGAGGTCGTCGATGGCGGCCCCGCCGCGCCCGGTGACCACGGACGCGTCCGTACCGCAGAGCGCGGCGATCAGCGTGGCCGCCGCGGTCGTGCCGCCGACGCTGAGGTCACCGAGGACGAGGAGGTCGGTGCCGGAGTCTGCTTCCTCGTCGGCGATGGCCATCCCGGTGCGGAAGGCTTGCTCGGCCTCGTCCAGGGTGAGCGCGTCCTCGACGTCGAGCCGGCCCGAGCCGCGGCGTACGCGGTGGCGGGTGACCTCCTCCGGGAGGTCCTCAGGGTCGCAGTCCAGCGCCATGTCGACGACCCGGACGGACGCGCCGAGGCGGGCGGCGAGGATGGCGGCCGGGCTCTCGCCGTCGAGCACGGCGCGGACCAGGCGGTGGGCGCTCCCGGCGGGGCGGGCGGAGACGCCGAGGTCGGAGATGCCGTGGTCGCCCGCGAAGAGGATGGCGCGGGGCCGCTCGACGGGCTTGACCGGCACCCGCTGCTGCGCGGCGGCGAGCCATTCGCCCAGCTCGTCCAGCCGCCCGAGCGCGCCCGGCGGCAACGCGAGCCGCTCGCGGCGCTCCTCGGCGTCACGCCGGATGCCCCCGTCGGGGCGTTCGATCAGGTCGACGAAGTCATCGAGATTCAGGCCGCTCACGGGCGAAACCCTACCGGGCGAAGGCGCGTCGGGATGATCGAGGTCACAGGAATGCCGGTGGCCGGGCGACGCTTCGGGGCCGAACTCTTGTGGGCCGATGCTTGAAGTCCGCCCGATCTTGGCTGAAACAGGTGGATGCCCCTTGGCGTCCCAGCCGTCGGTGACATCGACGCCGGCCATGGGCCGCTCCCCCTTGTCCGCTTGCCGTTGCCGTTGCCGTCCTTGAAGACGACCTCTTCGGCAAGGGGCTGGAGCGTGGGGCGGCTCGGCCACCCCTGCTACCCGGTCATGGGCAACCACGACTTCGGCGGCACGGCCATCTCCCAGGGCTACGCCGGCAGCCTGGAGTACTACCGCCGCAACATGGCTCCCGAGTGGTACAGCTTCGACCGCAACGGCCGCCACGTCGTCGTGCTCGAGGACAACGACGACGCGAGCGGGCCGCAGCCGCAGCTGGAGTGGCTGCGCAGGGACCTGGCCCAGCACGCGGTTGGCAAGCAGGTGCTCGTCTTCGCGCATCGCTCGCTGTTCACCCAGTGGGCCCCGGCGCGGGCATGCAGCCGACCATCGGCGAACTGGCCAAGTACGACGGTGCTGCGCACCTGGGTGCCGAGCATTCCGCTGTTCGCCGCCTCGGCGGTGGCGGCCGGAGGCGCGGTGGCGGCCGCGCTCGCCGCGGGACAACTCCTGGCACCGTAGGGGTCTCAGCGGCCCTGAATCCGGCCGGGGCGGCTCCCCGCGCTCAGCCCCGCAGGGGCAGGGCCTGCCCGGCCACCACCAGCAGCACCTGCTCGCACTCCTCGGCGAACATCGCGTTCAACCGGCCCAGTTCATCGCGGAAGCGGCGGCCGGAGGCGGTCGCGGGGACGACGCCGGAGCCGACCTCGTTGCTCACCGCGACCACCGTACGGCTGGTGGCGCGGACCCCGGCGACGAGGGTGGACACCCGCTCGCGGAGGGCGCGTTCACCGCCGTTCGCCCACTTCTCGTCGTCCCAGGCGTTCACGGAGTCCATCGCGTCGGTGAGCCACAGCGCCAGGCAGTCGATGAGCAGCGGTGGGCCGTCCTCGGCGAGCAGCGGTGTCAGATCGCAGGTCTCGGCGGTGCGCCAGGAGCCGGGGCGGCGCTCGCGGTGGGCGGCGACGCGGGCGGCCCATTCGGGGTCGCCTGCGCGGGTGCCGCTCGTGGCGACGTACAGGACATCGGGGAACGCGGCCAGCCGCCGCTCCGCCTCCAGGGACTTGCCGGACCGGGCGCCGCCCAGCACCAGCGTGCGGCGCGGCAGATCCGGCACCGCGGAGTACTCGCCGACGATCAGCGTCCGCCCGTCCGGCACCGCCCGCGCCCCCGCCGTGGCCAGGCGGCGGTGCAGCTCCCGGCCGGGCGGGGTGGTGTGGTCGAGATGGACGGCCAGGACGTCGGTGGTGGCGCCCACGGCGCCCGAGGCGCGCAGGGCGGCCAGGGCGTCGGGGCGGCCCAGCACATCGAGCAGCACCATGTCGTACGGCTCGGCCGGGTCGGCGAGGCCCGCGGCGGCGGCGCCCGGCGGCAGGTACAGCAGCCGGGCGCTGTGGGGGCCGGTGACCTCGTAGCCGGTACCGGGGGAGTCCAGCGCGATCGCCCGCACCCGGTGGCCGCTGATCAGGGACAGTGTGCGGCCGTCCGGCACCCGCCCCGGCGCCGGCAGCCCGGCCGGGAACTCGACGGCCGGGCCCGCGTGCGGATGGGAGAGCAGCACCTGCCGGACGCCGGCCAGCGAGTGGCCGGCCCGCGCGGCGGCGAAGGCGGCCCCCGGGGTGAGGTCGATCAGCAGCGCGCCGTCGATCAGCAGCGAGGTGGCGGCCCGCGCCTCCTCGCCGACGGCGGCGGCACAGGAGGCGCAGGGACAGCCGTGGCGCGGCAGCCCGTCGGGGGCTCCGGTGCCCAGAAGAGTGAGTTCCACGCCCCGATCGTCTCGCGTCCGATCCCACGGGTCGCGCGGGGCCACCCCGTACGGAGTGATCAGTCACCTAGGCTGCGGGCAGACATCACCTGTGGACCGGCGGGTATCACCTGTGGGCCGGCGGGATGGAGGAGGCTGGAATGGCTTGGACATGGCGGTTCGAGAAGTCCGACGGGGCGGAGACGAAGCCCGCGGTGCAGCCGGAGGAGTTCCCGACCCAGGGGGACGCGGAGTCGTGGATCGGTGAGGAGTGGCGGGCGCTCCTCGAAGGAGGCGCGGAGCAGGTGACGCTCTTCGAGGACGGTACGAAGATCTACGGTCCGATGAGCCTGCGCGGCGAGTAGACAAAGCGCCTGACGGACAAGCGCGCCTGACGGACAAGCGCGCCTGACGGACAAGCGCGCCCGGCGGACAAGCGCGCCAGACGGACAAGCGCGCCGAACAGGCAAACGAGCCGAGCGGAGCAGGCGCGCCGAAGCGCAGGAGGGCGCGCCGGGCAGGACGCGCGCGGGGTGGCGGTGCACACCGCCACCCCGTCGCCGGATCAGCCCCGCACCCCGCACAGATGCAGCAGTGCCGCCACCGCGCGGTACGGATCGGTGCGGCCGGCCCGCTCCTCGGCGGTCAGCAGCCGCTCCCACTCCTGGGAGCCGGGCGGCTCCGCGTCGTCCGGGGCGAGGTCGGTGAAGACCCGCACGCCGTACCAGGCGTGCAGCGGCGCGCCGATCGCGGTCAGGGTCTCGGTCAGCTCCTCGCGCCGGTCGGCGCGCACCGGCAGCCCGATCCGGTTGATGTACGAGGGGGAGTCGAAGGCGGTCAGCGCCGTGTCCCAGTCCCCGGCCAGCCCCGGCCGCATCGCCAGCGCGTCACCGTTGCGCACCAGCAGGGAGAGCAGACCGCCGGGGGCCAGCACCCGGGCCAGCCCGGCGAGCAGCGGATCCGGTTCGGGCACGTACATCAGCACCCCGTGGCACAGCACCACGTCGAAGGCGCCCGGCAGGAAGTGTGCTCCGGTCTCCCGGCCGTCGCCCTCGAGGAGCCGTACGCGTCGTCGGATGCCCTCGGGCTCGTCGGCGAGCGCGGTACGGGCCGCCTCCAGCATGGTGGGGTCGGACTCCAGCCCGGTGACCTCATGGCCCGCGCGGGCCAGCCGCAGGGTTTGCGTGCCCTGGCCGACGCCCACGTCGAGCACCCGCAGCCGCTGTCCCACCGGGAAGCGGGCGGTGATCTGCTCATCGAGCTGGCGGGCGACCAGCGCCTGCCGGACGGTGTTCCGCAGGCCCCCGAGGTGGCTCAGCCAGCCGGGCGCCCCGCCGGTGAAGCCGGAGGGTCTGCCGCTCAGGGCCGCTCTCCGCGCTTGACCTGCGGCTTGGGCAACCGCAGTCGGCGCATCTGGAGGGTGCGCATCAGGGCGTACGCCACCGCTCCGCGCAGATTCTCGTCGGGGAAGCGCCGGCGCAGCTGCCGCTTGAGCTGGAAGCCGAAGAAGATGGAGTTGATCACGATCAGGACGATGACCACCATCCACAGCAGCAGCACATAGCTCTGCATGGCGCCGGCCTGGATCATGCTCAGGATCAGGATGACCACCGCGAGCGGCAGGAAGTACTCGGCGACGGAGAACCGCGAGTCCACGAAGTCGCGGGCGAAGCGCCGCACCGGACCCTTGTCGCGGGCCGGCAGATACCGCTCGTCGCCCCCGGCCAGCGCCTCGCGCTGCTTGGCCAGATCGGCGCGGCGGGCCTCGCGGGCACGCTTGGAGGCGTCCTTACGGTTGGCCGGCGTCTTCGCCAGGCTGCGGCGCTGCGTCTGGGCCTCGCTCCGCTTGGGAGTGGGGCGGCCCTTGGGCGCCTGCGGGTCACGGGTCTGCTGCGGCTGGTCCGCGGTCACCTTGGTGGTAGCGGCCTGCTCATCCTTGGAACGGCTTCGGAACACAGGGCCAAGGGTACGGGGTGCGGAGTGTGCGCCCCAGCCTCAGGGGGAACGATCGCGCAACGGAGTCCCGCCGTATCGGGACACAGGGGACACACTCCTCCTTGCGCCGGAGGCTCCCGCCCTCTGATCGTCCTGCAGGAGGAGCGCGAGCGGCCTCGAACAGTGCGGTAATGGAAGCAGGCCCCGTAGGCTGGGTCTGTTGGAGTGCCGGAGTCACACGTCCGTCAGAAGGGGGCGCGCGAGGCCCATGAGCGGTGTCATGAAGCGTATGGGGATGATCTTCCGCGCGAAGGCCAACAAGGCCCTGGACCGGGCCGAGGACCCGCGCGAGACCCTCGACTACTCGTACCAGAAACAGCTTGAGCTGCTCCAGAAGGTGCGGCGTGGCGTTGCCGACGTGGCGACCTCGCGCAAGCGCCTGGAGCTGCAGCTCAACCAGTTGCAGGGCCAGTCCACCAAGCTGGAGGACCAGGGGCGCAAGGCGCTCGCGCTCGGCCGGGAGGACCTGGCCCGCGAGGCGCTCTCCCGCCGCGCGGCGCTGCAGCAGCAGGTCACCGACCTGGAGACCCAGCACCAGACGCTGCAGGGCGAGGAGGAGAAGCTGACCCTGGCCGCCCAGCGGCTGCAGGCCAAGGTCGACGCCTTCCGCACGCGCAAGGAGACCATCAAGGCCACCTACACCGCGGCCCAGGCGCAGACCCGTATCGGCGAGGCGTTCTCCGGCATCTCCGAGGAGATGGGCGACGTCGGCATGGCGATCCAGCGTGCCGAGGACAAGACGGCGCAGCTGCAGGCCCGCGCGGGCGCGATCGACGAGCTGCTGGCCTCCGGCGCCCTGGACGACCAGTCCGGCATGGCCAAGGACGACATCGCGGCCGAGCTCGACCGGATCTCCGGCGGTACGGACGTGGAGCTGGAGCTGCAGCGGATGAAGGCCGAGCTGGCCGGCGGCAGCCCGCAGCAGGCGATCGAGGGCGGCAAGACGGACGAGGCCCAGCAGTCCCAGACCCCGCGCAAGTTCGACAAGCAGTAGCCCGCGCCCCGCCTGGGCGAGGTCTCCAAGGAGGTCGTCATGATCGTACGGATCATGGGGGAGGGCCAGGTGCGGGTGGCCGAAAGCCATCTGCCCGGACTGAACAGGCTGGACGACGAGCTGCTCGCCGAGATCGAGGGCGGCGACCACGAAGGCTTCCGGAAGACCCTGGGCGCGCTGCTGGACGCGGTGCGCTCGGCCGGTGAGCCCCTGCCCGACGACGCGCTTCAGCCGTCCGAGCTGATCCTCCCCGCAGCGGGGGCGACCCTCGAGGAAGTCAAGGCGATGCTCAAGGACGACGGCCTCATTCCGGGCTAGTGCGGCGCACCCCCGGACCACACTCCAGCACAGGTCGTGCCTCCCCTCACCGGCCGGGTACGGGCCGCCCAGGAAGCCGGGCGGCCCGCGGCGGCCCTTACCGTTGGATTCCGTGACTCCCCTCGCCGTCGGGCCGGGTCTGGCCCGTCCGCACCGCTGGCTGTGTGCCCACCCCCGAGCCCTGGACACCCTGGTGGCGATCGGGGTCCTCGCGCTGATCCTGATCGGCGCCGTGGCCGGTCCGCGCATGCGCCACCAGTCGCTGGGCCCCCTCTTCGTGCTGCTGGCCGTGCTCGTCGCCGGCTCGCTGATCTTCCGCCGCGATCTGCCCCGCGGGGTGCTCGCCTTCACCGTCGCCCTCACCCTCGTCGAGATCGTCACCAATGACGTGGGCCCGCCGCGCACCTCGATCGTGTTCGGGGTCGTGGTGGCGCTCTACACCGCCGCGACCCGCACCGACCGCCCCACCACCTGGCGGCTCGGCGCCGCCACGGCCGTGCTGCTCACCGGTGCCGGGATGCTCTTCGCGCTCAACCCCTGGTACTCGCAGGAGAACTGGGGCCTGTTCGCGTGGGCCGGGCTGGCCGCGGCCACCGGTGACGCGGTGCGCAGCCGGCGCGCGTATATCGCCGCCATCGAGGAGCGGGCGGTCCGCGCCGAACGCACCCGTGAGGAGGAGGCGCGCCGCCGGGTCGCCGAGGAGCGGCTGCGGATCGCCCGTGAGCTGCACGATGTCGTGGCCCATCACATCGCGCTGGTCAACGTGCAGGCCGGGGTCGCCTCCCATGTCATGGACAACCGCCCGGACCAGGCCAAGGAGGCGCTCGCCCACGTACGGCAGGCGAGCCGCTCGGCGCTGGACGAGCTGCGCGCCACGGTCGGCCTGCTGCGGCAGTACGGCGACCCCGCCGCCCCCACCGAACCGGCCCCCGGCCTCGCTGTCCTGGACCAGCTCGTGGACGGCTTCGTACGGGCCGGGATGCGGGTCCGGGTCCGGGCGGAGCCGGCGGAGGCGCTGGGCCCGCTGCCGGGCTCGGTGGACCTCACGGCCTACCGCATCGTCCAGGAGGCGCTGACCAATGTGCACAAGCACGCCGGGCCCGGGGCCACGGCCGAGGTCCGCATCGCCCGCGTCGGGGGTGCTGCCGGGAGCGCCCTGGAGGTCACGGTCGAGGACGACGGGGCGGGGAGGCGGCCCGAGGGGCCGGAGGGGGAGCCCCCGGCGCCCGGGGAGGAGACCGGCGGCGGACACGGTCTGCTGGGCATGCGCGAGCGAGTGACCGCGCTGCGCGGCAGCTGCGAGGCGGCACCCCTGCCCGAGGGCGGTTTCCGGGTGCGGGTGAGAGTTCCTCTGCAGCCGCGTAGGGGAGGGGACTGATGACGATCAAGGTGCTGCTCGCGGACGATCAGGCGCTGCTGCGCAGTGCGTTCCGCGTTCTGGTGGACTCCGAGGCGGACATGGAGGTGGTGGGGGAGGCGTCCGACGGCGCGCAGGCGGTGGAGATCGCCCGTGCCCGGGGCGCCGACGTCGTCCTGATGGACATCCGGATGCCCGGTACGGACGGGCTGGCCGCGACCCGCATGATCACCGAGGATCCGCAGCTCGCGGACGTCCGGGTGGTCATGCTGACGACCTTCGAGGTCGACGAGTACGTGGTGGACTCGCTGCGGGCGGGGGCCAGCGGCTTCCTCGGCAAGGGCGCGGAACCCGATGAGCTGCTCGCGGCGATCCGCATCGCGGCCGCCGGCGAGGCGCTGCTGTCCCCGGCCGCGACCAAGGGGCTGATCGCCCGCTTCCTGGCCCAGGGCGACGGGAGCGGCGACGAGGGCGCCTATGACGCCTCACGGCTGGACGCCCTCACCGTCCGCGAGCGCGAGGTCCTGGTCCAGGTCGGGGGCGGGCTGTCCAACGACGAGATCGCCGCCCGGCTGGAGGTCAGCCCGCTCACGGTCAAGACGCATGTCAACCGGGCGATGGCCAAGCTGGGCGCCCGCGATCGCGCCCAGCTCGTGGTGATCGCCTACGAGACGGGGCTGGTCCGCGCGGGCGCGTAGGGCCGGGGAGCCCGGCGCAACCGCCCGCCCCCCGTGGCCGCTGATCTGGGACAGCGTGCGGCCGTCCGCCACCCGCCCCGCTCCTTCCCGCGGCATCGATATGCGGCTCCGCCGCGTGGCGGGGGCTGTTTCGCCCCCGGACCCCGGCGGGGGCTGGGGCGGAGCCCCAGTTGTGGGAGGGGGCGGGGAGGGGAAAGCAGCCCGCCGCAGGTGCCACGATTGGGCGCCCCGCCCCCATCGCCGAACAACGCTGCCTACGGCAGCGCCAGCATCCGCTCCAGGGCCAGCTTGGCGAAGTGCTCCGTCTCCTGGTCGACCTGGATGCGGTTGACCACCTTGCCGGCCACCAGCGACTCCAGCGCCCAGACCAGATGCGGCAGATCGATCCGGTTCATGGTCGAGCAGAAGCAGACCGTCTTGTCGAGGAAGACGATCTCCTTGCCCTGGTCGGCGAAACGATTGGCCAGGCGCCGTACGAGATTCAGCTCCGTGCCGATCGCCCACTTCGAACCGGCGGGGGCGGCCTCCAGGGCCTTGATGATGTACTCGGTCGAGCCCACGTAGTCGGCCGCCGCCACGACCTCGTGCTTGCACTCGGGGTGCACCAGCACGTTCACACCCGGTATCCGCTCGCGCACATCGTTGACCGAGTCCAGCGAGAAGCGGCCGTGCACCGAGCAGTGGCCGCGCCACAGGATCATCGTCGCGGCGCGCAGCTGCTCGGGGGTGAGCCCGCCGTTCGGCTTGTGCGGGTTGTAGACGACGCAGTCCTCCAGCGACATGCCCATGTCGCGGACCGCCGTATTGCGCCCGAGGTGCTGATCGGGCAGGAAGAGCACCTTCTGGCCCTGCTGGAACGCCCACTCCAGCGCCCGCTTGGCGTTGGACGAGGTGCAGATCGTGCCGCCGTGCTTGCCGGTGAACGCCTTGATGTCGGCCGAGGAGTTCATGTACGAGACGGGCACCGTCGCCTCCGCGACACCCGCCTCGGTCAGCACCTCCCAGCACTCGGCGACCTGCTCGGCCGTGGCCATGTCGGCCATCGAGCAGCCGGCCGCCAGGTCGGGGAGGACGACCTGCTGGGCCTCGGTGGTGAGGATGTCGGCGGACTCGGCCATGAAGTGCACACCGCAGAAGACGATGTACTCGGCGTCCGGCCGCGCCGCCGCGTCCCGGGCCAGCTTGAAGGAGTCACCGGTGACATCAGCGAACTCGATGACCTCGTCACGCTGGTAGTGGTGACCGAGGACGAAGACCTTGTCCCCGAGCTTCTCCTTGGCCGCGCGGGCGCGTGCCACCAGATCCGGGTCGGAGGGCGCCGGAAGGTCTCCCGGGCACTCCACGCCGCGCTCGCTGCGGGGGTCGGCCTCCCGGCCGAGAAGCAGCAGAGCGAGCGGGGTCGGCTGCACATCGAGGGGCTGGGCGGTGGTCACGTCACGCACCCTTCTTTCTTCGCTGGGAACCCTAATCGTCAGAATGACGCTATCTATCATAGCCGCTTCACGTCACTTTGACGAGAGGCATTGTGTCGATGTGACGCATTCCGGTGCGTCCACCCGTATGCGAGCATGAAGGACAGCGGGAGATAAGCGCTGGGCCCGGAATGAATCCGGGACGCCGTTGGTTGGTTCCGACGGCAAGTAGTCCGTACGACCCGGGAGAGAAGCAGATGACCGTTCAGGACGAGACCACCGCGAGCGAGGGCATCATCCTGTCCGACGCCGCCGCGTCGAAGGTCAAGAGCCTGCTGGAGCAGGAGGGCCGCGACGACCTCGCGCTGCGCGTCGCCGTTCAGCCCGGCGGCTGCTCCGGCCTGCGCTACCAGCTCTTCTTCGACGAGCGCTCGCTCGACGGCGACGTCGTCAAGGACTTCGGCGGCGTCAAGGTCGTGACCGACCGCATGAGCGCCCCGTACCTGGGCGGTGCCTCGATCGACTTCGTCGACACCATCGAGAAGCAGGGCTTCACCATCGACAACCCGAACGCCACGGGTTCCTGCGCCTGCGGCGACTCCTTCAGCTGAGCCCCCGGCGCGGCGGAAAACAGCGAAACGGAAGGGGGCGGGCCCATCGGGCCCGCCCCCTTCCGCATGTCCTGCCGCAGCGCTCGCGGTCCGCTCACTTCCGCAGCGGCACCGTCTCGCCGGTGGAGCCGTCCACGACCTTCCGGCCGTCCAGCGGCTCCTTCAGCGTCACCTTCCGGTCCAGCTGCTTGGCGATGAGGATGCAGGCCCGCCCCGGATGGGTCGGCTTGCTCTTGAGCTCCAGCGTCACCTGCTCGGAGGTCTCCTTCGCGGAGACCGAGTAGGTGTTGCAGACACCGCCCCAGAAGCGCAGCGTCAGGGTCTTGCCGTCCACGCGGTACGAGGTGATGTCATCCGGCTTGGAGGTCCGGTTCCCCTTGCCCGGCCGGGTCGAGGGGGAGTGGCCCGGCTCCTCGGCCTTCTTGATGAATTCCGGCTTCACCGCGGGGTAGGGGAGGGTGACCGCCACCCGGTTGGTCCCGGTCGGCTTGGTCTCGAAGATCCACGACGGCACCAGCGCCCGCCGGCCGTCCACCATGTGCGAGGCGAGGCCGAACGTCACCTTGCGCACGTCCACCTTGCCCGACGGGCCATCGCCCTTGGCCGACGTCGAGTTGAGCCGCTCCAGCGCCTGTTCCGCGCTGAGCACCGGATAGGTGTCGTCCTCCTTGGGCTTCGCCAGCGTGCCGCTGCCGCCGACCAACTGGCCGTCGGCGCCGACCTGCAGACTGGTCCCCCAGCCGTAGGTGGGCAGATCGCCCACCTTCGGATCGGCGTTCACCATCCGCACGGCGCCGTAGAGGCCGCTCGCGTCCAGCTTCGCGTCCGACAGCCCGAGCGCCTTGAGCACCGGCTCGGCGGCGCGCTGGGCCTTCTCCTCGGACACGGCCGCCTCGCGGCCCTCGGCGGCGCCGTTGTCGCCGCGCTTGTCGCCGTCGCGGTAGGTCGGGCAGCTCTTGTCGGCCTGGTCCGCCCCATCGCCCTTGTCGGTCCGCGCGGCCTTCTTCGCGTCCGGCTTCCCGTCGGGTTTCCCGTCCGGGTGGACGCAGGACGTACCGCCCGGCGACCCATAGCGCGAGTACGACCAGCTGCCCGGTCCGTTCTGGCTCACCCGCAGCGTCGGGCCGCTCGCGTCCGGGGTGCCGCCGACCTTCCAGTACCCGTGGTCGGCGCGGGGGCTGCCGGAGACGTCCAGCGCCTTCGCCAGCCGCGCCACATCGGCCTTGGTGACCTTCGGGTCGGTCAGGTAGACCGGGGCCTCCTTGGGCCCGTCCGGCAGCTTGCCCGTGACGACGTAGCGGCCGCCGTGTGGATCGGGCTCACCGGGCGCGATGCCCTCGTTCCCTCCTCGCTCACCGCCCGGAGAGGCGTAGGCGTCCAGTGCGAGGGGCTTGGGCGCTCCGTCCTCGCCCGCCGCACCCGGACCCCGGGTGCCGCCGTCCGCCGCGGTGGAGGCCCAGTAGGCGCCGCCACCTCCGGCGACCAGCACCGCGGCCGCCACCGATACGACGGCCAGCGGCGAGCGCCGGCGCGGTCGGGGAGTGTCGTCGGGGGTCTGCGGGGTGTCGGTGTCCTCGGTGCTCACCGTTTCGCTCCTTTGGCTCCGCTCACGTTCTACGGTCCCATCCCTCGCGAGGAGATGCCGATGAGACGGAGCCGAGGCGCGCCCGGTTCCTTCAGTCGCCGTAGTCCGACATGCCGGCCAGCAGATCGGCCGATGCCGCGGGCACGCTGATCCCCCGGATGCGGGAGGGGGCTACCGGTGAAACGTGCCTGGCGGGAGGCGATACGGTGACCGCCCAGTGCGGCGCCATCCGGGCACCGTCGCCGCGCAGCTCCTCCAGATACTCGGGCTCGATGGCTCCGGCGGCGGGAAGGGCGGGGCTGAGGTGCTGGGGCATGATGCCTCCTGGTCCATGGGGGTCGCCGACGCGTACCCCCGTCCACGCACCGTATTCAGCGGGTGTCGGTGAAGAAAGCCCTACTATTGGGTAGTTTCTTCCGTTCGTATGGACCGGGCTGAGCAGATAGCGTGAAGCGTCCGATCTCTCCGCCCCGCAGGAGCGACTCCGTGCGTATTGCCGTTACCGGCTCCATCGCCACCGACCATCTGATGTCCTTCCCCGGCCGCTTCGCCGATCAGCTGGTCGCCGATCAGCTGCATACGGTCTCCCTCTCCTTCCTGGTGGACACGCTCGATGTCCGCCGTGGAGGAGTCGGCCCCAACATCTGTTTCGGCATGGGCGTGCTCGGCCTGAGCCCGATCCTGGTCGGCGCGGCCGGTGAGGACTTCGCCGACTACCGCGCCTGGCTGGACCGGCACGGAGTGGACACCGCGTCCGTCCGGATCTCCGAGGTCAAGCACACCGCGCGCTTCGTCTGCACCACCGACGCCGATCACAACCAGATCGCGTCCTTCTACACCGGGGCCATGAGCGAGGCCCGTCAGATCGAGCTGCAGCCGGTCGCGGAGCGCGTCGGCGGCCTCGACCTCGTGCTGATCAGCGCGGACGACCCGGAGGCCATGGTCCGGCACACCGAGGAGTGCCGCTCGCGCGGCATCCCCTTCGCCGCCGACCCCTCCCAGCAGCTCGCCCGCATGGACGGGGAGGACATCCGGCTGCTGATCGGCGGCGCGGAGTACCTCTTCACCAATGAGTACGAGGCCGCGCTGATCGAGACCAAGACCGGCTGGACCGCGGAGCAGATCCTCGCCAAGGTCGGCACCCGGGTCACCACGCTGGGCGCGCAGGGCGTGCGCATCGACCGCGAGGGCGAGGAGCCCGTCGTCGTCGGCTGCCCGGAGGAGGACCAGAAGGCCGACCCGACCGGCGTCGGCGACGCCTTCCGCGCGGGCTTCCTCTCCGGTCTGTCCTGGAACCTCTCGCTGGAGCGGGCCGCCCAGGTGGGCTGCATGCTGGCGACGCTGGTCATCGAGACGGTCGGCACCCAGGAGTACGAGCTGCGCCGGGGCCACTTCATGGAGCGCTTCGCCAAGGCGTACGGCCATGAGGCGGCGGGCGAGATCGCGCCCCACCTTCCCTGAACCCCGCTGGGCGCCCAGGGGGCTGTCGCTCCCTGGGCCCCGCCGCGGTTCCTGCGGATTCGCCGTGGCCTCGTGAGCCCCGTCGGCGCCTCTTGGGCCCGTCGGCGCCTCTGCCGCTCCGCCGGTCTCTAGGCGCGGCGGCGCACCCGGTAGGCCACGCCCCGGTCGGCCGTCCGCTCACCCTCGTAGGTCTGGCCCCGCATCTCGCACCAGGCCGGGATGTCCAGCCGGGCCGCCTCGTCGTCGGACAGCACCACCACCACACCGTCCACCGGCACCTGGCTGATCACCTTGGCCAGCTCGATCACCGGGATCGGGCACCGCTTGCCGAGCGAGTCGATCACCAGCGCGACCTCGGGCTCGGGCACGGGGTCCGGGGCGACGGCGGCCTCGGCAGGCTTCGGCGCACCCAGGCGCTCCCGCACCTGCGCCACCACCCCCGGCAGCACCTCCAGGAACCGGTCCACCTCCGCCTCGGCCGTACCGCGCGGAAGCGAGACCCGGACATTGCCCTCGGACAGCACCTCCATGGCCCGCAGCACATGGCTCGGGGTCAGCGTGGACGAGGTGCAGGAGGAGCCGGACGAGACCGAGAACTCCGCGCGGTCCAGCTCATGGAGCAGCGCCTCTCCGTCGACGTAGAGACAGGAGAAGGTCACCAGGTGCGGCAGCCGCCGCTCCGGATCGCCGACCACCTCGACGTCCGGGACCAGCTCCGGCACCCGCGCCCGGATCCGGTCCACCAGCCGCCGCAGCCGCTCCGCCTCCGCGGCGGCCTCCGCCCGGACGGCCCGCAGCGAGGCGGCGGCGGCGACGATGGCGGGGAGGTTCTCGAACCCGGGGGAGCGCCCCGACTCCCGCTCGTCGGTGGGCGGGACCGTACGGAAGCGCACCCCCTTGCGCACCGCGAGCAGCCCCACTCCCGCAGGGCCGCCCCATTTGTGGGCACTTGCCGTCAAGAGCGACCAATTGCCCTCCACAGGGCCCCAGCCGAGCGACTGCGCCGCGTCCACCAGCAGCGGTACGCCCGCGGCCGCGCACTCCTCGGCCGCCTCGGCCACCGGCTGCAGGGTGCCGACCTCATGGTTGGCGGACTGCAGACAAGCCAGCGCCACCCCGTCCGGGGCCTCCCGCAGGGCCGCCGCGTACGCATCCGGCGCGACCCGTCCCGTACGGTCCACCGGGACCTCGGTGACCGTGCCGCCGTCCGCCTCGTGCGCGGCCGCTGTGTGCAGCACCGAGGAGTGCTCCACGGCGGAGACGACCAGGCGGCGGCCGGCGCGTCGGCGGCCCGCGAGCGCCCCCGCGATACCGTCGTACACCGCACGTGTCCCCGAAGGAGTGAAGACGAGCTCGTCCGGGCGGCACCCGACGGCCTCGGCCGTCGCCTCCCGCGAGGCGTTCAGCAGCAGCCGGGCCCGCCGTCCCTCCCGATAGAGGCGTGAGGGGTCGGCCCACCCCTCGTCGAGTGCGGCGAGGAGCGCCTGCCGGGCGACGGGGTGCAGGGGAGCGGACGAGGCCATGTCGAAGTAGGGCACATAAGGAACGCTAGTCGGCGAGACCGGCAAACGGACGGGCACGGCCCGCGAGAGGCACCTACGGTGCCGAAGCCAGGTCCGCGCCGCGACCGGAGCGGGGGCCGCGCCGCGACCGGAGCCGGATCCGCACCGCGACCGGAGTCGAGGTCGTGCCGGGATCGGAGGCGAGGCCGAACCGGCGCCGGAGTCGGGACCGGGAGCCGAGGTCGTGCCGGGATCGGAACGGTAGCCGCACCGTGACCGGAGTCGAGGGGTCGCACCGGAGCCGGGCCCGCACCGGGTCCGGAGCAGGGGTTGCATCTGGCCGCAGCCGGGCTGGCACCGGGTCCGGAGAAGGGGGCCGCACCCGGCCGCAGCCGGGCCCGCACCGGCGGCCAAGCACGGGGTCACACCCGGCGGCAGCCGGGTCCGCAGCGGGGCCCGCACCGGAGCCGAGGGGGCGCACCGGCGCCAACTCTGGGGCCGGAACGGGGGCCGCGCCCGGCCGCAGCTGGGCCCGCGCCGGGGCCGGAGCAGGGGCCGCACCCGGCGGCAGCCGGGCCCGCATCGGGGCCCAAGCAGGGGTCACACCCGGCGGCAGCCGGGCCCGCAGCCGGGCCCGCAGCCGGGCCCGCAGCCGGGCCCGCACCGGAGCCGAGGGGTCGCGCCGACGCCGACTCCGGGTCCGGAGCAGGGGTCGCACCCGCCCGCAGCCGGGCCCGCACCGGCGACCAAGCACGGGGTCGCACCCGGCGTCAGCCGGGCCCGCGCCGGAGCCGAGGGGTCGCGCCGACGCCGACTCCGGGTCCGGAGCAGGGGCCGCACCCGCCCGCAGCCGGGCCCGCGCCGGGGCCGGAGCAGGGGCCGCACCCGGCGGCAGCCGGGCCCGCGCCGCGGCCGGAGCAGGGGTCACACCCGGCGGCAGCCGGGACCGCAGCCGGGCTCGCACCGGGGCCCGAGCAGGGGTCACACCCGGCGCCAGCCGGGCCCGCAACCAGGGCCGGAGTTCGAGGTGGCGCCGCACCGGAAATCGCGGCCGGAGCCCGGGATTCCACCCCTTCGTGGAGCGCCCCGGCGCGTTGGGCACCCTCCCCGCGCGACCCCAAATGGCGTCCAGTAGGGTTTGGTCCGCATAAACATCCAAACCCCTGCCCGCACTGGGCCGGCGACCGACCAGAAGACGGCCGCGGCCGACCGCGCGGGCGAGACTCTCGGGAAGGCGCTACGTGAGTCCCAACGGCTCCGACCGCTCGTCGCGGCGCCCGGTGCGGCGGAAGCTGCTGCAGGCGCTGGCCGCGGGCTTGGTCCTGGCGACCGCCACCGGTTGCACATCAAAGGACTTCCCCCGCCTCGGAATGCCTACCCCCGTCACGGAGGAGGCGCCGCGGATCCTCTCCCTGTGGCAGGGCTCGTGGGCGGCAGCGCTCGCCACGGGCGTCCTGGTCTGGGGCCTGATCATCTGGGCGGTCATCTTCCACCGTCGCAGCAGGACCAAGATCGAGGTTCCCGCGCAGACCCGGTACAACATGCCGATCGAGGCGCTGTACACCGTGGTCCCGATCATCATCGTCTCGGTGTTGTTCTACTTCACCGCACGCGATGAGAACGCGCTCCTCAAGACCTCCAAGAAGCCCGACCACGTGGTCAACGTGGTGGGCTATCAGTGGAGCTGGGGCTTCAACTACATGGAGAACGTGGACGGGAGCACCGCCAGTCCGAAGCAGGAAGCCAAGGAGATCTCCTCGATCCCCCAGCGCATGCTCAACGCCGTCCCCAAGGGCGCCGAGGGCGTCTACGAGGCCGGCACCCCCGGTGAGCGGAACCCGCAGACCGGCAACCCGGGCCCGACCCTGTGGCTGCCCAAGGGCGAGTCGGTCCAGTTCATCCTGACGTCCCGCGATGTCATCCACTCGTTCTGGGTGGTCCCCTTCCTGATGAAGATGGACGTCATCCCGGGTCACACCAACCGTTTCGAGGTCACCCCGAACCGCGAGGGCACCTTCAAGGGCAAGTGCGCCGAGCTGTGCGGCGTCGACCACTCCCGGATGCTCTTCAACGTCAAGGTCGTGTCGCCGGAGCGCTACCAGCAGCACCTCAAGGAACTGGCGAAGAAGGGCCAGACCGGCTACATCCCGGCGGGCATTGAGCAGACGGACGCCGCCAAGAACGCGGAGACCAAGATCCAGTGAGCATCCTCAACGAACCCCAGGGTGCCGGTACGACCGCTTCGCAAGAGCGGGAGATTCCGGTGCGTCGGAAGCAGCCGGGCAATGTCGTCGTCAAGTGGCTGACCACCACGGACCACAAGACGATCGGCACGCTCTACCTCGTCACGTCGTTCGCGTTCTTCTGCATCGGCGGCCTGATGGCGCTCTTCATGCGCGCCGAGCTGGCCCGTCCGGGCACGCAGATCATGTCGAATGAGCAGTTCAACCAGGCGTTCACCATGCATGGCACGATCATGCTGCTGATGTTCGCCACCCCGCTGTTCGCGGGCTTCACGAACTGGATCATGCCGCTGCAGATCGGTGCGCCCGATGTGGCGTTCCCGCGGCTGAACATGTTCGCGTACTGGCTGTACCTCTTCGGCTCGCTGATCGCGGTGGGCGGGTTCCTGACCCCGCAGGGCGCGGCCGACTTCGGCTGGTTCGCCTACTCCCCGCTGTCGGACGCGGTCCGTTCGCCGGGTGTGGGCGCGGACATGTGGATCATGGGTCTGGCCCTCTCCGGCTTCGGCACGATCCTCGGTGCGGTCAACTTCATCACCACGATCATCTGCATGCGCGCTCCGGGCATGACAATGTTCCGCATGCCGATCTTCACCTGGAACGTGCTGCTGACCGCGGTGCTGGTGCTGCTCGCCTTCCCGGTGCTGGCCGCCGCGCTGTTCGCCCTGGAGGCGGACCGAAAATTCGGGGCACATGTCTTCGACGCGGCCAATGGCGGCGCGTTGCTCTGGCAACACCTCTTCTGGTTCTTCGGCCATCCAGAGGTGTACATCATCGCGTTGCCGTTCTTCGGCATCATTTCCGAGGTCATTCCGGTCTTCTCCCGGAAGCCGATGTTCGGTTACATCTCCCTGATCGCCGCGACGATTTCGATCGCCGGTCTCTCGGTGACGGTGTGGGCACACCACATGTATGTCACCGGCGGAGTGTTGTTGCCGTTCTTCTCGTTCATGACGTTCCTCATCGCGGTCCCGACCGGTATCAAGTTCTTCAACTGGATCGGCACGATGTGGAAGGGGTCGCTGAGCTTCGAAACCCCGATGCTCTGGGCGATCGGCTTCCTGATCACCTTCACCTTCGGTGGTCTGACCGGTGTGATCCTGGCGTCGCCGCCGATGGACTTCCACGTCTCCGACTCGTACTTCGTGGTGGCCCACTTCCACTACGTGGTCTTCGGCACCGTGGTCTTCGCGATGTTCGCCGGATTCCACTTCTGGTGGCCCAAGTTCACCGGCAAGATGCTGGACGAGCGGCTCGGCAAGATCACCTTCTGGACGCTGTTCGTGGGCTTCCATGGCACGTTCCTGGTGCAGCACTGGCTGGGCGCCGAGGGCATGCCCCGTCGGTACGCCGACTACCTGGCGGCAGACGGCATCACCACGCTGAACACCATCTCGACCATCAGCTCCTTCCTGCTGGGCCTGTCGATCCTGCCGTTCCTCTACAACGTCTGGAAGACCGCCAAGTACGGCGAGAAGGTCGAGGTCGACGACCCCTGGGGCTACGGACGTTCGCTGGAGTGGGCGACCTCCTGCCCGCCCCCGCGGCACAACTTCCTCACCCTGCCGCGGATCCGCTCCGAATCCCCGGCGTTCGACCTGCACCACCCGGAGATCGCGGCGCTCGACCAGCTCCAGAACCACGGTGCGCCCGACGAGGACAAGGCCCTCGCGGGTGGTAAGGAGGCCGGCAAGTGAAGGTCCAAGGCCGGATGTTCATCTGGCTGGCCGTCTTCATCCTCGTCATGGCGATCGTCTATGGCGTGTGGTCGAAGGAGCCGGCCGGTACCACCGCGCTCTTCCTGGCCTTCGGGCTGAGCATCATGATCGGCTACTACCTGGCCTTCACGGCGCGCCGGGTGGATGTCGGAGCGCAGGACAACAAGGACGCGGATGTCGCGGACGACGCCGGCGAGCTGGGATTCTTCTCCCCGCACAGCTGGCAGCCGCTCTCCCTGGCCGTCGGTGGCGCCCTGGCCTTCCTGGGCGTGATCTTCGGCTGGTGGCTGCTCTTCTTCTCGGCCCCGATCATCATGGTCGGTCTCTTCGGCTGGGTCTTCGAGTACTACCGCGGCGAGAACGCCAACCAGTAACCGGCCAGTCGGCTGACGCGACCGGCGAGACGAGCGGGGCCCGGACACCTCCCCAGGTGTCCGGGCCCCGCTCGGTGTTGCCGGCCGGGCGCCCGGGCCGTGGCCCGGGTGGGCCCGCCGGTTCACCCCACTGCCTCACTCCGCGCGCCGTTCATGGACGCCGTTCTTACGTTGAGTCCATGAGCCACACACCTCGATCACTCCGAAGCCGGGCGGTGCTGACCTGCGCCCTGCTGGTGGCGCCGCTGATAGCGGGTGTGAGCGGATGCGGGGGATCTCCCGACCCCCTGTCCGCCAAGCCGTACGACGCCGCCGACCAGATCTCGTTCAGCGGTGACGGCGCCGGCCGCAAGGCCGATCCGGACAAGCCGCTCGAAGTGACCGCCAAGGGCGACGACAGCCGGATCACGGATGTCACGGCCACCGACGCCGCGGGCCGCTACGTCCGGGGCGAACTGGCCGAGGACGGCAAGCACTGGCGCAGCACCGTGCCGCTGGCCGCCGGCGCCCACTACACGCTGAAGGTGTCCACAGAGGACTCCAACGGCGCTCCTGGCCGCCGTACCGTCGATTTCTCCACCAGCTCCGCCCGCCGGCTGCTGAAGGTCACCTTCGGCCCCAAGGCGGGGGAGTACGGGGTGGGGCAGCCCATCACGGCCAAGCTGAGCCGACCCGTCAAGGACCCCTCGGCCCGCGCCGTGATCGAGCGCGCCCTGAAGGTGGACTCACGGCCCGCGGTGGAGGGCGTCTGGCACTGGGTGGACAGCCGTAACCTGCACTACCGCCCGCAGGAGTACTGGCCCGCCCACGCCACCATCACGGCCCATTCCAACCTCAAGGGCATCAGGATCGGCGGCGGGCTCTACGGCGGCGACGCCAAGTCGCTGCGGCTGACCACCGGCGACCGCCTGGAGGCCCTCACCGACTCCGGCACCCACCAGATGACGGTGAAGCGGAACGGGGTGCCCATCCGGACCATCCCGATCACCACCGGTATGCCCGGATTCGACACCCGGAACGGCATCAAGGTGGTGCTGGCCAAGGAATCCGCCGTACGGATGACGGGTGCCAGCATCGGGCTCGGCGCCGGCTCCTACGACCTGATGGTCTACTGGGCCGCCCGGGTGACCAAGAGCGGCGAATATGTCCACGCCGCGCCCTGGTCCACCGGTTCGCAGGGCTACGCCAACGTCAGCCACGGCTGTACGGGCATGAGCACGGCGAACGCCGAGTGGTTCTTCAACACTGTGCGCCTGGGCGACATCGTCCAGGTCGTGAACAGCAACGGAGACGACATGGCGGCGTTCAGCAACGGCTACGGCGACTGGAACATGGCATGGGCGGACTGGCGCAAGGGCAGCGCCGTCGCCGGCGGCCAGTCCGACGCCACGCCCGCCGACTCCGCCCGGCTCCGTCCCCAGGTCTGAGCAGGGGCGCGGACGGTGAGGTCAGGCGCCCACGGAGAGCCGCCTGCGGAGCAGCCCGGCCAGCGCGTCCGCCAGGGCCACCGGGTCCACCGGATGCGTGACCGCGGCCTCCGCGCGGCTCCAAGTGGCCAGCCAGGCGTCCTGCGGGCGGCCGATGAGCAGCAGCACCGGCGGGCACTGGAAGATCTCGTCCTTGATCTGCCGGCAGACGCCCATCCCGCCCGCGGGCGCCGTCTCACCGTCCAGCACACAGACGTCGATGCCGCCCTCCTCCAGCGCCGAGAGAACGGCCGGGAGGGTGGCGCACTCCAGAAATTCCACCGGTGGCACATCGGCGGCGGGCCGCCGCCCGGCCGCGAGGCGCACCTGTTCGCGGGTGCTCGCGTCATCGCTGTAGACCAGCACCGTTGCGATCGGCCGCATCATGACCTCCGGGCGAAGTAAGTGATCTGCCGGGCTCCTGTGGCGGATGCTACTCCCGTACAGCCGTCCGGAGGAGGGGGCGTACGGATCTCTCCCTCCTTCGAGGGACTGTCCCGAACCACCCCGACGAGCAGGGTCGATGCCCTCGCCACGGTCCTTGACACTCCGAACGGGACCCCGGGAGTGAGCGCTGGATAAGCGACCGACATAATGTCGGTCGTGGCGACAGCAACAGCAGTAGAAACCGGGCACGCGCACCCGTCGGTCAACCGGCCGAACCTCACCAGCGTCGGAACCATCATCTGGCTGAGTTCCGAGCTGATGTTCTTCGCGGCCCTCTTCGCGATGTACTTCACCCTGCGATCGGTGACCGGAGCCGAGCACTGGAAGGAAATGGCGTCCTCGCTGAACTTCCCGTTCTCCGCGACGAACACCACGATCCTGGTGCTCTCCTCCCTCACCTGCCAGCTCGGCGTCTTCGCCGCCGAGCGCGGCGACGTGAAGAAGCTGCGCACCTGGTTCGTGATCACCTTCATCATGGGCGCGATCTTCATCGGCGGTCAGATCTTCGAATACACCGAGCTGGTCAAGAAGGATGGGCTCTCGCTCTCCTCCGACCCGTACGGCTCGGTGTTCTACCTGACCACCGGCTTCCACGGCATGCATGTGACGGGCGGCCTGTTCGCCTTCCTGTTTGTCCTGGGCAGGACGTACGCGGCCAAGAGGTTCACCCACCAGCAGGCGACGGCGGCCATCGTCGTGTCCTACTACTGGCACTTCGTCGATGTCGTCTGGATCGGCCTCTTCGCCACGATCTACATGATCAAGTAAGCCGGTCACCGCACCGGAACCGTCCTTAACAGCATCGACGCAGAAGATCCTGACACCGGGGTAATCCGTGAAAAAGCTCTCCGCACGACGGCGCCATCCGCTGGCTGCGCTCGTCGTCCTACTCTTCGCGCTGGCGGTCACTGGGGGGCTGTACGCCGCGTTTTCGCCGAGCGAGGCGAAGGCCGACGACAGCTCCGCCCAGTCCCTCGCCATCGAGGAGGGCAAGAAGCTCTATGCCGTCGGCTGCGCCAGCTGCCATGGCACGGGCGGTCAGGGGACCTCTGACGGCCCGAGCCTGGTCGGCGTCGGCTCCGCCGCCGTGGACTTCCAGGTCGGCACCGGCCGTATGCCCGCGCAGCAGCCGGGCGCTCAGGTGCCGAAGAAGAAGAAGATCTACTCGGACGCCGATATCGAGCAGCTCGCCGCCTACATCTCCTCGCTCGGTGCGGGTCCGGTGACGCCCACCAAGAGCCAGTACAGCCCGGACGGCGCGGACGTGGCGAAGGGCGGGGAGCTCTTCCGTACGAACTGCGCGCAGTGCCACAACTTCGCCGGCAAGGGTGGTGCCCTCACCAACGGCAAGTTCGCGCCGGCTCTCGACGGGGTCAGCGCCAAGCATCTCTACGAGGCCATGCAGACCGGCCCGCAGAACATGCCCTCCTTCCCCGACACCGTGATGCCGGAGAAGAACAAGCAGGACATCATCGCGTACCTCGACACGGTCAACAGCGACAAGAGCAAGACCCCGGTGGCCTCGAGCTCGGTGGGCTCGGCCCGGTGAGCGAGGGTCTGTTCGGCTGGGTCTTCGGTATGGGCGCGATGATCGTCCTCACCATCTGGGTCGCCGCCCGGACCGCAAAGGCCAAGAAGTCATGAGTAGCCACGAGATTTCAGAAGCAGAAGACAAGCTGCCGGAAGAGCGAGGGGCCGAGAGCGCCGTAAGGCTGGCCGAGGACCCGTTCGCCGACCCGGGGCTGCCCCCGCACGAGCACCGTGTGCAGGACATCGACGAGCGGGCCGCGCGGCGCTCCGAGCGCACCGTCGCCCTGCTCTTCACGGTCTCGATGGTGGCCACGATCGCGTTCATCGCCGCGTATGTGGCGCTTCCGGTCGACAAGTACATCTACGTCTTCCCGATCGGGCACATCAGCGCGCTCAACTTCGCGCTCGGTGTGACGCTCGGCATCGCGCTCTTCACCATCGGCGCGGGCGCGGTCCACTGGGCCCGCACCCTGATGTCCGATGAGGAGATCGCCGACGAGCGGCACCCCATCGAGGCCAGCCCCGAGGTGAAGTCGAAGGTCCTCGACGACTTCCGGGCCGGTGCCAAGGAGTCCGGCTTCGGCCGGCGCAAGCTGGCCCGCAACACCCTCTTCGGCGCGCTCGCGCTGGTGCCGCTCTCCGGCGTCGTGCTGCTGCGGGACCTCGGTCCGCTGCCGGGCACCAAGCTGCGGCACACCAAGTGGGCCAAGGGCAAGCGGCTGATGAACTACAACACCATGCAGCCGCTGCGCCCCGAGGACATCTCCGTCGGTTCGCTCACCTTCGCCATGCCCGAGGGCATGAGCGAGGAGCAGCACGACTTCCAGACGGAGATCGCCAAGGCGGCCCTGATGCTGGTCCGGCTGCAGCCGGAGAACATCAAGGACAAGCGCGAGCTGGACTGGTCGCACGAGGGCATCGTCGCGTTCTCCAAGATCTGCACCCACGTCGGCTGCCCGATCAACCTGTATGAGCAGCAGACGCACCACGTCCTGTGCCCCTGCCACCAGTCGACCTTCGACCTCTCCGACGGTGGCCGAGTGATCTTCGGTCCAGCCGGTCACGCGCTGCCGCAGCTGCGGATCAGGGCCAACGACCAGGGGTACCTCGAAGCCATGGGCGACTTCCCGGAGCCCGTCGGTCCTGCTTACTGGGAGCGCGGATGAGTACTACAAGCGACAGCGGTACGCAGCGCCGCGGCAAAGCGCCCGCGGGCGAGCGCGTCGCCGACTGGGCCGATGGCCGGCTGGGCGTCTACAGCCTGGCCAAGGCCAATATGCGCAAGATCTTCCCGGACCACTGGTCCTTCATGCTGGGCGAGGTCTGCCTCTACAGCTTCATCATCATCATCCTCACGGGTGTGTATCTGACGCTGTTCTTCCACCCCAGCATGGAAGAGGTCACGTACCACGGGCCGTACGTCCCGATGCAGGGCGTCAAGATGTCCGAGGCGTTCGCCTCGACGCTCGACATCAGCTTCGAGGTGCGGGGCGGTCTGCTGATCCGGCAGATCCACCACTGGGCCGCGCTGGTCTTCCTGTGCGGCATGTTCACGCACATGATGCGCGTGTTCTTCACCGGTGCGTTCCGCAAGCCGCGTGAGATCAACTGGCTCTTCGGCTTCCTGCTGTTCTTCCTCGGCATGCTGACCGGCTTCACCGGCTACTCGCTCCCCGACGACCTGCTCTCCGGCACCGGTCTGCGGTTCATCGAGGGTGTGTTCCTGTCGATCCCGGTGGTCGGCACCTACATCTCGATGTTCGTCTTCGGCGGCGAGTTCCCCGGGATGGACCTCATCCCGAGGCTCTACCCGGTCCACGTCCTGCTGCTGCCGGGCATCATGCTCGGCCTGCTGGTGGCGCACCTGATCCTGGTCTTCTACCACAAGCACACGCAGTACCCCGGGGCCGGAAAGACCGAGAAGAACGTCGTGGGCATGCCCCTGCTGCCGGTCTACATGGCCAAGGCGGGCGGCTTCTTCTTCCTGGTCTTCGGTGTGATCGCGGTCCTGTCCGCGGTCGCGACCATCAACCCGGTGTGGACCATCGGTCCCTACCGGCCCGACCAGGTGTCCACCGGCGCCCAGCCCGACTGGTACATGGGCTTCGCCGAGGGTCTGGTCCGTGTGATGCCCGGCTGGGAGATCACCGCCTGGGGCCACACGCTCGTCCTGGGCGTGTTCATCCCGATCGTGCTCTTCCCGCTGGTCCTGTTCGCGATCGGGCTCTACCCGTTCATCGAGTCCTGGATCACCGGCGACAAGCGTGAGCACCACATCCTGGACCGCCCGCGCAACGCCCCGACCCGGACGGCCTTCGGTGTCGCCTGGCTGACCGCGTACTTCGTGATGCTGATCGGTGGCGGTAACGACCTGTGGGCCACCCACTTCCACCTGTCGATCAACTCGATCACGTGGTTCGTGCGGATCGGCTTCTTCGCCGGCCCGGTCCTGGCGTTCATCGCCACCAAGCGGATCTGCCTCGGCCTCCAGCGGCGCGACCGCGACAAGGTGCTGCACGGCCGTGAGACCGGCATCATCAAGCGGCTGCCGCACGGTGAGTTCGTCGAGGTCCACGAGCCGCTCGCGCAGGAGCAGCTGCACGTGCTGACCCAGCACGAGCAGCCCGAGCCCTACGAGATCGGCCCCGAGACCGACGAGAACGGGGTCAAGCGGAAGGTGACGCCCGCGCAGCGGATCCGTTCGAAGCTCTCCAAGGGCTACTACGGCGGGGACAACGTCATTCCGAAGCCGACCCGCGAGGAGTACCACGAGATCACCAGCGGCCACGGCCACCACTGATCTCCGCCGTACCGCTCTCGCACGTCAGCTGACGCCACAGACCAGGGCCCCGGCCCGGACCACACAGTCCGGCCGGGGCCCTGGTCGTGCTGCCGATAGGCTGGCGGCGGGCCGCTGACGTGCGCGGCCCCTTCCCTGCCCACCCCCACGGATCCAGGAGCGGACCATGGACGTTGTGACCCCCGCCGGAGGCGACAGCACCGCGACGGCCCGCACCTGGCCGGACGTACTGACCTCGCTGATCGCCGGCCGGGACCTCGATGCCGACGACACCGCCTGGGCCATGGACCGGATCATGCGGGGCGAGGCCACCGACGCCCAGATCGCCGGTTTCGCGATCGCGCTGCGCTCCAAGGGCGAGACGGTCTCCGAGGTGGCCGGTCTGGTGCGGGCCATGTACGACCACGCCAAGGTGATCGAGGTGCCCGGGGAGACCGTGGACATCGTCGGCACCGGCGGCGACCGCGCCAGGACCGTCAATATCTCCACCATGTCCGCGCTGGTCGTCGCCGGTACCGGCGCGCGGGTCGTCAAGCACGGCAACCGCGCCTCGTCCTCCGCCAGCGGCGCCTCCGATGTGCTGGAGAAGCTCGGCGTCAACCTGGACATCACCCCGGAGCGGGTGGTCGAGGTCGCGGAGGAGGCGGGGATCACCTTCTGCTTCGCGGTGAAGTTCCACCCGTCGCTGCGGCATGTCGCCTCGGCCCGTCGCGAGTTGGGCGTCGCCACCCCGTTCAACCTGCTCGGCCCGCTGACCAACCCGGCGCGGGTGAAGTGCCAGGCGACCGGGGTCGCCGACGCCCGGATGGCGCCCATCATCGCCGGGGTGCTGGCCGAGCGGGGCTCCACCGCGCTGGTCGTCCGCGGTGACGACGGGCTGGACGAGCTCACCGTGACCACCACCTCCCAGGTGTGGGAGGTCCGGGGCGGCGCCGTGCGCCAGGAGACCCTCGACCCGCGGGACGTGGGCATCGAGCGGGCCCCCGTGGAGGCCCTGCGCGGCGCGGACGCCTCGTACAACGCCGATGTGGCCCGCCGGCTGCTGGCGGGCGAGCGGGGCCCGGTCCGGGACGCGGTGCTGCTGAACTCGGCGGCGGCGCTGGTGGCGCTCGAACCGGAGCCGGGGGACAAGCTCCTGGCGGAGCGGATCGCGGCGGGCGTCGCGCGGGCCGCCGAGTCGATCGACTCGGGCGCGGCGCGCGACGTCCTGGAGCGGTGGGTACGGGCCACCCACGCCTAGGCGTCGCCCTTACGGCGCCCATGTTCCATCCGTGCCCTGTCCGGGATGCGGACAGGGCATGGGCGCCGCCGTATGGCATGGCATACTCCTGACCAGGTCACGAGTGACAGCGACTACGGCCCCGGCCCGCTGTCCGGCAACCCTCCGTCCGTGGCGGGGTGCCCCGGGTGATGACCAGGCCGCCAGGCAGCGAGGCCGGCGGCAAGCGCGGACCCCTCGCACTAGGGGTCCTGGTGGTCGAGGGAGTTCTTCCGTGATGCAGCGAATGCGCTAGGGCCGAGCGGCCCGTTTTCCCCCCTGTGCTCCGCGCGGTGGTGCCGTGCGTCGAGCGATGTCCCGCGCCCTGACGGCCGGCTCACCGCCGTCCTCGTGCGCGTTACGCATTCCCATGCCTTCGACCCTCCCGGGAGACTTCGCCATGTCCGCGCGCCCTTCTGCCACCGCTTCCGCCGCTTCCGTCGCCGCCGCTTCCGCCGCCTGCGCCGATTCCTCCTCCGCCGCCTGTGAGCCGCTGCCCGTGCTGGGCAGCGATGTCCTGGTGCCCCTGGTCACCGGCGGCGAGGTGACCTACGCGGCGCTCGACTACGCCGCCAGCGCCCCCGCGCTGCGGCGGGTCTGGGACGACATCGCCGCCTACGCGCCCTACTACGGCAGCGTGCACCGCGGGGCGGGCTACCTCTCGCAGCTGTCCACCGACCTCTTCGAGAACAGCCGTAAGGACGTCGCCGCCTTCCTCGGCTGCCGCGAGGACGACCAGGTCGTCTTCACCCGCTCCACCACCGATTCGCTCAACCTCCTCGCCGCCGTGGCGCCGCGGGGCACCGAGGTCTTCGTCTTCGAGACCGAGCACCACGCCTCGCTGCTGCCCTGGGAGCAGCGGGAGGACGTCACCGTCCGCTACCTCAGCGCCCCGCGCTCCCCGCGGCAGGCGGTGGAGACGCTGGAGAAGGCGCTCGCGGGGCGCGCCAAGGGCCCGGCGCTGGTCTGCGTGACCGGCGCGTCCAATGTGACCGGTGAGCTGTGGCCGGTGCGGGAGCTGGCCGCGGCCGCGCACGCACACGGCGCCCGTATCGTCCTGGACGCCGCGCAGCTTGCCCCGCACCACCCCGTGGACATCGCGGAGGCCGGCGTCGACTGGGTGGCCTTCTCCGGGCACAAGCTGTACGCCCCCTTCGGCGCCGGTGTGCTGGCCGGGCGGGCGGACTGGCTGCGGGAGGCCCGGCCGTATCTGGCGGGCGGTGGTGCCAGCCGTAAGGTGACGCGCAGGGACGACGGCGGGGTCGACGTCGAGTGGCACACCACCGCCGCCCGGCACGAGGCGGGCTCGCCGAACGTCATCGGCGTCTACGCGATCGCGTCGGCGTGCAGGGCGCTGACCGAGGCCGGTTTCGAGGGCCTTCTCGCCCGTGAGCGGCAGCTGATCGAGAAGGTGCGGGCGGGGCTGGCCGAGGTGCCCGAGGTGCGGGTGCTCTCGCTCTTCGGCGACGACGCCCCCCGGGTCGGCGTGCTGTCGTTCGTGGTGGAGGGCTGGAACAGCTCCCACTTCGCGGCGGCGCTCTCCGCGGAGTACGGCATCGGCGTACGGGACGGGCTCTTCTGCGCGCATCCGCTGGTCCGCACCCTGCTGGACAGCGAGCCCGACGAGCCGGGCGAATGCGGTGCGCCCGAGGCCGCGCCGGGGGAGCGCTCGCTGAACGCGATCCGGGTCAGCTTCGGGGCGGGCACCCCGGACGAGCATGTCGAGCGGTTCGTCGGCGCCGTGAAGGAGCTGGTGCGCGAGGGTGCCCGGTGGAGCTACCGCACCGAGGACGGCCGCTGCGTCCCGGACCGCGGCTGAGCCTGCGGGCCCCGGAGCTGCTGGGGGCTCAGGGAGCGGGCCTCCGGGCCCCGGGGATCCGAGGGCTGAGGGAGCCTCTGGGCCCCGGGGGTGCCGGGGCCCGGGCGCCGGTGGTGTGGCGCTAGCCGTCCAGGCCGATCGCGAACGCCGCCTCGAGGTCGTGCTGGGAGTACGTCCGGAAGGCGATGTGCGTCTCGGTCGAGGCCACCCCCGGCAGCTTGCTGATCTGGCCGGTGATGATGTCCGCGAGGTCGTCGTGCCGGGCCACCCGCACCATCGCGATCAGATCGTGCGCGCCGGTGACCGAGTAGACCTCGCTCACGTTCTCCAGCGCGGCGATTTTCTCGGCGGTCTCCGGAATCCGGTCCACGCTGGTCTTGATGAGCACGATCGAAGTGATCACGGCTGGCTTTCTCCCTCACTGGCCCTGGCTGCGCCGCCCACTCTAGTCGTCCTCCCGAACCGCCCCCACGCGTAGAGAAAGCCGAGCGTGAAGCCCACGAGATGGGCGAGATAGGCGACGCCGGGACGGTCGTCGGCCTGCCGGGCGGCCAGCCACTGGAGGGCCACCCAGAAGATCAGCACCGCCCAGGCCGGAAAGCGCAGCGGCAGAAAGAACAGAAACGGAAAGAGACTGGTCACCCTGGCTCGGGGAAACAGCCACAAGAAGGCACCGAGCACTCCGGAAATGGACCCGGAGGCGCCCACCAGGGTCTGGGCGGAGTCGGCGTGCGCGGCGGCGTAGCCGAGCAGCGCCAGATAGCCCGTGACGAGGTAGAAGACGGCGAACTGGACTCGTCCCATCCGCTCCTCGGTCATCGCCCCGAAGACGTAGAGAAACAGCATGTTGCCGAGCAGATGCAGCCAGTTTCCGTGCACGAACAGCGCGGTCAGCGGGGCGAGCGGCTGATCGGGGGCGCCGCTCCACAGGGCGCTGGGCACCACTCCCCAGCGCTCGAAGTACGTGGACTGGGCCTCCACCAGCCGCCCGCCCGTGCCATAGCCGGGGTTGAGCCCCGAGGCCGGTCCGATGACGAAGAGCAGGCAGCAGCTGACGATCAGGCCGTATGTCACCCACGGGCGGCCGGGCCCCGCCATCCAGGGGCGGCCGCGCCCCGACGACGTCTCGATCATGGTCAGATCATTCCGTACCGGGCGCAACCTCCACAGAGCGCCTCGCCGCGCTCCCGCCGGGACGCGGGCGGGACGGGCCCGGCGCGGGGCAAGGCTCAGGCCGTAGGGTTACAGGACGCCGCCGACGAGCCGAGAAGCGAGGACCCGCAATCATGGCCGTGCCCCTGCCGACCGACCGGACCCGCTGGCGTTGCACACTGTGCGGCAACCTCACCCGGTTCGATGTGACTCGCTCGACCAGAGCCGTGGAGTATGTGCATCTCGACTTGGCCGGGGAACCCAGTGTCGAGGAACGCGAGGTGCTCAGTGAGACCATTGAGTCAGTGCGCTGTCGCTGGTGCAACGCGGTCGACCAGGTAGAACTCGTGGACCGTCCGAGCACCGGCCTGAGCGCCTGAGAACGGAGCGATGACAGGTGGTGGAGCGGACCGGCGACCCCGGGGCGGCCGGTGACGCCGAGGGCGTCACCGAGGCGCTGGACCGCCCGCTGCCGGAAGGGGTGCGGCGGCGGGTGGTGGCGCTGGTCGCCGACGCCTTCGGCGGGCTGACGGTCACCGAGCTGCCCACCCAGTTGCGGCAGTACGCCCGTTTCACCCCGACCCGCCGTGCCAAGTTCGCGGGCAACGCGATGGCCGCCGCGGTGGAGAGCGACCCCGTCTTCCGGCAGCGGATCGGGGGACGGCTGCGGGAGACCCAGCGGGAGCTGGCCGACGCCATCGAGGGCGGATCGCCGCCCGCCGCGGCCGATCCGGTGGATGTGGCGGCGGTGGCGTATGTGCTGCGGCCGGTGGGCTGGGTCAAGCTGGTCGAGGCGGCGGGCGAGGAGGCCCAGCGGGCCTCCGCCGAGCGGGCCGGTGAGGAGGCGGCGCGCGAGCTGCAGCGGCTGCGCGACGAACTCGCCGAGGCCAAGGCGGCCACCCGGCATGAGACGGAGCGGACACGCACCGAGTTGGAGGCCGCCCGCAAGGAGAACGACGGGCTGCAGCGCAAGCTGCGCAGCGCGCAGAGCGATGTGCGGCGGGGCGCGGCCGCGCTGCGCAAGGCCGAGGCGGAGCTGGAGGCCGTACGGGCGGAGGCGGCGGCCCGTCAGACCACCGCGGACAGCGAGGCGCGGCGGCTGCGCGCCCGGCTCGCGGAGGCGGAGTCGGCGCTGGAGGCCAGCCGGCGGGCGGTGCGCGAGGGGCGCAGCGTGGAGGACATGCGGCTGCGGCTGCTGCTGGACACGGTGCTGGACGCGGCCCAGGGGCTGCGGCGCGAACTGGCCCTGCCGCCCGCGTCGATGCGCCCGGCGGACACGGTGGACGCCGTGGAGCCGGGGAAGATGACGCCGAAGGACATAGCGACCAGGGCGCTGTCGGAAATGGACCCGGCCCTGCTGGACCAGCTGCTCGCGCTGCCGCAGGCGCATCTGGTGGTGGACGGTTACAACGTCACCAAGACCGGCTATCCCACGATGCCGTTGGAGAAGCAGCGGCTGCGGCTGCTGGGCGGTCTCGCGGTGCTCGCGGCCCAGACGGGTGCGGAGATGACCTGTGTCTTCGACGGGGCCGAGCTGGCCGCGCCGGTGCTGCTCGCGCCGCCGCGCGGGGTGCGGGTGCTGTTCAGCAAGCCCGGGGTGACGGCGGACGAGTTGATCCGGCAGATCGTGCGGGCGGAGCCGCCCGGCCGGCCGGTGGTGGTGGTGTCCACCGACCGCGAGGTGGCCGATGGGGTGGCGCGCGCCGGAGCGCGCCCCGTGGCATCCGCGTTGCTGCTGAAGCGACTTGCCCGTACCTGAGGCGTCGTAGCCCGTATCTCCGTTATTCCCGTATCCCCGGTTTCCGCGTTTCTGTGGCTGAGCGCCCGAACTCTCTTCAGAGGTCGACCTCGCACCACTTCTGTTGTCAGCGGAGCGTCGATCGACCATCACTGCCCGTGTGACATTCGTAAAAGATGCGCTTCCGGGGCGACTTTTTTGCCGTTGGGATTTGAACGGATCACGGCGGGGTCACTAAGGTCGGCTCGAACCTTCGCGCGGTTGATCACCCATCCGGGGTGACAGCGGAGGTACCGCCGAGTCCGCGCCCTGTCGCGGAGCCGGGGCTCACCACCCCACCAACTCCCGGTAGGCGGCTGGAGGAAGAAGGAGCTCGCCTTCGTGGCGTCCCACCGTCGACCCAAGCAGCCGAGCCGCACTCGGGTAACCGTCCTTACCGCGACCGCGGCAGCCGCCGTCGCTCTCACTTCCCAGGCCGCCCAGGCCGCTCCGAAGCAGGACAAGAAGGACGTCAAGGAGCAGGTCGACAAGCTCTACGAAGAGGCGGAGCAGGCGACCGAGAAGTACAACGGCGCCAAGGAAAAGCAGCAGAAGCTGGAGAAGCAGGTCGGCGATCTGCAGGACAAGGTGGCGCGCGGTCAGGAGGACCTGAACAAGCTGCGCAACGGCCTGGGTTCGATGGCCACCGCCCAGTACCGCTCCGGCGGCATCGACCCCTCGGTGCAGCTGCTCCTCTCCTCCGACCCGGACACCTACCTCGAGAAGGCGTCCACCCTCAGCCAGCTGAGCGGCAAGCAGGCCGAGTCCCTGCGGAAGATCGCCGACAAGCAGCGCACCCTCAAGCAGCAGCGTGAGGAAGCGTCCACCAAGCTGCAGGACCTGGCGGACACCCGTAAGGCGCTCGGCAAGAAGAAGGACGAGATCCAGGGCAAGCTGTCCAAGGCCCGGAACCTCCTCAACACCCTGACCGCCAAGGAGCGCGCCCAGATGGCGGCCCAGGACGCGGAGCGCGCCAACCGCTCCAGCAGCCGGGTCGACCTGGGCAACGAGGTGCCCGAGTCGGGGCGTGCCGCCGCCGCGCTCGCCGCCGCCAAGACGAAGATCGGCCTCCCGTACGTCTGGGGCGCGACCGGTCCGTCCTCCTTCGACTGCTCCGGACTCACCGGCTGGGCCTACCAGCAGGCCGGGGTGCAGCTGCCGCGCATCTCCCAGGACCAGGCGAACGCCGGCACCCGCATCGGCCGCGGTGAACTCAAGCCGGGCGACCTGGTGCTCTTCTACGGCGACCTGCACCACATAGGTCTCTACGCGGGCAACGGCCAGGTGCTGCACGCGCCCAAGCCCGGTGCCGGTGTGCGCTACGAGTCGATGGACAACATGCCGTTCCAGTTCGGCGTCCGGGTCTGATCCGGAAGGTCTGATTCGGAAGGCCCGCTCACGAGGGTCCGTTCAGGAACGGAAAAACGGGTCTCAAACCGCCCCAAGAGCCATCCTTTAGGGCGAATCTCCAGGGTCCTCGCTGATCCCTCGCCCCGCCGGTGACCTGCGTCACTCGGCGGGGCGTCAGTTTCTCCGCACACCACGGCCGTTGGACCGTGGGTAGCGCCACGGCTACTGTCTGCCCGCAGTTCTCAGCCCGACACTGCGGAAGGGAGTGCGGCTACCCATGGCGTCCTGTCGTCGCGTCGCGAAACCCGGGTCAGGCCGGGCCGCCGTCTGGACCGCCGCCTCGGCGGCCGCGGTGGCCTCCGCCGCCGCGCTGTCCGCCGTGGCGGCCGGTGCCGAACCGCATGACCCGGTGGGCCGTCCGGCCGCCCGGTCCGCCGGCGACCGCATCGCCACGCTCTACGCCCAGGCGGAGCGGGCCACCGAGCGCTACAACGCGGCGCAGACGCGCACCCAGGCCCTGCGCCGCGAGGTCGACCGGATCCAGGACCGGGTCGCCCGGGGTCAGGGGCGGGTCAACCGGATGCGGGTGGCGCTCGGCGCCCTCGCGGGCGGGCAGTACCGCACCGGCGGGATCGACCCGGGCCTGGCCCTGCTCCTCTCCGGCGACCCGGCCCAGTACCTCGACCGGGCCGCCACTCTGGAGCGGATCACCAGCCGCCAGGCCGCACGGCTACGGGTGGTGCAGAGCGCCCAGCGCACGCTGCGGCAGGAGCGTGCGGAGGCCGCGGCCAAGCTGGGGAAGCTGGAGCACAGCCGCCGGGTCGTGGCCCGCCACAAGCGGGCGGTCCAGCACCGGTTGGCCACCGCGCGGCGGCTGGTGAACGCGCTGCCGCCCAGGGAGCGGGAGAGCTACGCCCACCGCGCCTCGCGGGCGGGCGGACGCGAGCCCGGCGCCCTCGCCGGCCTGCCGCCGGGCGCCCTCTCCGGCTCCGGCACCCTCTCCGGCTCCGGCCCCGGTGAGCTCTCCGGTGGCCGCATCGGCGGGCGGCATGCCGCGCCGTTCTCGGGGCGGGCCGCCGCGGCGTTCGGCGCGGCACGGGCGGCCCTCGGGCTGCCGTACGCCTGGGGCCACGCCGGTCCCACCGCCTTCGACTGCTCCGGGCTGACCCAATGGGCCTACGCCCACGCCGGGGTGGCCATTCCGCGCACCTCACAGGCCCAGGCGCACGCCGGGCAGCCGGTGCCGCTGTCCCAGGCCCGCCCCGGCGATCTGGTGGTCTACCGCTCCGACGCCAGCCATGTCGCGATGTACGCGGGCAACGGACAGGTGATCCATGCCCCCTACCCCGGGGCACGGGTCCGCTACGACCCCGTGGACATGTTGCCGATCTCTTCCATCACTCGTGTCTGAAGCCGGCGCGCGGGCTCGTACGATCTAAGACGTGGCGGGTCGGTGGAGATCGGGCGGATGGCGGGCGCTGCTGTGCCTGCCGCTGGTGGGCACGTTCACCCTGACCGCGCTGGGCGGCTGCGCCCCCGCCCCCGCGCCCGACGACCCCGAAGGGCGCGACGGCCGGGCCGTGCAGCGCCTGCTGGACCAGCGGGCCGCCGCGGTCCGGGAGCGGGACGCGGACGCCTTCCTCGCCACCGTGGACCGCGGCTCCGCCCGCTATGTGGCCGAGCAGCGGCGGGTGTTCCGGCAGATGTCCGCCGTACCGCTGCGCTCCTGGACCTACCGGCTGGTGCGCACCGGCGGTTTCACCCCCGCGCCGGTCGGCGGCCGCAGCCTCGCCGCACAGGTCGAACTCCGGTACCGGCTGACGGGATACGACACCGCGCCGGTCGTCTCCGCCCAGTACCTGACGCTCGCCCGGCGCGACGGACGGTGGTACGTCGCCTCCGACGACGGTGTGGTGGACGGCAAGCGCGGTACGGAACAGCTCTGGGACCAGGGCACGGTCGACGTCGTCCGCGGCGCCCACAGCCTCGTCCTGGGCGTCGGCCAGGAGCGGCGGGTGCTGCGCGCGGTCGCCGGTATCGCGGACCGGGCGGTGCCCGCCCTCGGCCGGGTCTGGCCCCATGAGTGGGCCGGACGCGTGGTGGTCGAGGTCCCCGACTCCCTGGACCGGATGGCGGCCCTGCTCGGCGCCGCCGCGGACGGCTACCGCGGGATCGCCGCCGTCACCACGGGCGAGGTCGGCGGGGCCGGTGACGAGGCGCCCGCCGACCGGGTGATCGTCAACCCCGAGGCGTACCAGGTCCTCGGCGACTTCGGGCGGCGCGTCGTGATCACCCATGAGACGGCCCATGTCGCCACCCGCACCGCCACCAGCGCCGCCACCCCGCTCTGGCTCTCCGAGGGCTTCGCCGACTGGGTGGGCTACCGCACCCCCGGCCGCACCCCCCGCCAGGCCGCCCCCGAACTCACCGACGCCGTCGTCGCCGGGCGGCTGCCCACCTCGCTGCCGCGCGACGACGACTTCCGCTTCGGCAGCGACCCCGACCGCCTCTCGCGCGCCTATGAACAGGGCTGGCTCGCCTGCCGCCTGATCGCGGACCGGTGGGGCGAGAAGAAGCTGGTCGACTTCTACCGCACGGTGGGCCGGGCATCCGAGCGCTCGGGGGCGGTGGAGTCGGCGCTGCGGAAGGTGCTGGGGGTGAGTCTGACGGAGTTCACGGCGCTGTGGCGGAAGTACGTGGCGACCGAGCTGGGCTGAGCGCCGCCCCCTGGTCCCCGCGCCCGGGTGGGCCGGTTCGGGCCCGCCGCGGCACCCGGTACTGTCGGCCACGATGGACAAGACCCTGCTCGTGACCAACGACTTTCCGCCCCGCCCCGGCGGCATCCAGGCGTTCCTGCACAACATCGCGCTGCGCCTCGACCCGGACCGGATCGTCGTCTACGCCTCCACGTGGAAGCGCGGCCAGGAGGGCGCCGAGGCCACCGCCCGCTTCGACGCCGAGCAGCCGTACCAGGTCGTCCGGGACCGGACGACCATGCTGCTGCCCACCCCGCGGGTCACCCGCCGCGCGACCGCGCTGCTGCGGGAGCACGGCTGCACCTCGGTGTGGTTCGGCGCCGCCGCGCCGCTTGGGCTGATGGCCCCGGCGCTGCGCGCGGCGGGGGCGCGGCGGCTGGTGGCCACGACGCACGGCCACGAGGCGGCCTGGGCGCAGTTGCCGGCCGCACGGCGGCTGCTGCGGCGGATCGGCGGGTCCACGGACACCCTCACCTATCTCGGTGAGTACACCCGCTCCCGTATCGCCGCCGCGCTCGCCCCCCGGGACGCCGCCCGGATGGTGCAACTGCCGCCCGGGGTGGACGAGAAGACCTTCCACCCCGGTTCGGGCGGCGACGAGATCCGGGCCCGGCTGGGCCTCGCCGAGCGGCCCGTCGTGGTGTGCGTCTCCCGGCTGGTGCCGCGCAAGGGGCAGGACACGCTGATCCAGGCCATGCCACGGATCCTGAAGCGGGTGCCGGACGCGGTGCTGCTGATCGTCGGCGGGGGCCGTACGCGAAGGACCTGAGCCGGCTCGCGGAGACCGAGGGCGTGGCCGACTCCGTACGGTTCACCGGCCCCGTGCCCTGGGAGGAGCTGCCCGCCCACTACGGCGCGGGCGACGTCTTCGCCATGCCCTGCCGCACCCGCCGCGGCGGGCTGGACGTCGAGGGCCTCGGCATCGTCTATCTGGAGGCGTCCGCGACCGGTCTGCCGGTCGTCGCCGGGGACTCGGGCGGGGCGCCGGACGCGGTGCTGGACGGGGAGACCGGATGGGTCGTCCGGGGCGGCTCCGCCGAGCAGAGCGCCGAGCGCGTCGTGGCCCTGCTGGAGGACGCCGAGCTGCGCCGCCGCATGGGCGAGCGGGGGCGCGCCTGGGTGGAGGAGCGCTGGCGCTGGGATCTGCTGGCCGACCGCCTGAAGTCGCTGCTGTAACGGTCCGCGGCGTCCTGGTGCGACGGTCCGCGGCGTCGTGCTGTGACGGTCCGCGGCGTCGTGCTGTGGCGGTCCGCGGCGTCGTGCTGTGGCGGTCCCTGACGTCGCCGCTATGACGGTCCGGGCCCGGGGGAGCGCCCTCGGGCCCCGTCGTCGTCAGCCGCGGTAGATGGCCTCGATCTCGGACGCGAAGTCCTTCGCCACCACGTTCCGCTTCAGCTTCAGCGAGGGCGTCACATGCCCGGAGTCCTCGGTGAACTGCGTCGCCAGGACGCGGAACTTGCGCACCGACTCCGCCTTGGACACCGCCGCGTTGCCGTCCTCCACCGCCTGCTGGATCTCGGCCAGCAGATCCGGGTCCTCGCGCAGCTCGGCCACCGTCACACCCTCGGGCTTGCCGTGCTCGGCCGCCCAGCGGGGCAGGAACTCCTCGTCCACCGTGACCAGCGCGCCCACGAAGGGACGGCCGTCGCCGACGACCATGCACTCGGCGACCAGGGCATGGGCGCGGATCCGGTCCTCGATCACCGCAGGGGCGACGTTCTTGCCGCCCGCGGTGACGATGATCTCCTTCTTGCGGCCGGTGATGGTGAGGTAGCCGTCCTCGTCGAGCGTGCCCACGTCCCCGGTGTGGAACCAGCCGTCCGACAGCGCGTCCGCGGTGGCCGTCTCGTTGTTCCAGTACTCGGTGAAGAGGTGCTCACCGTGGAGCAGCACCTCGCCGTCGTCGGCGATGCGCACCACCGTGCCCGGCATCGGCTGCCCGACCGAGCCGATCTTCTGCCGGTCCCAGGGGTTGAAGGTGGTCGCCGCACAGGACTCCGTCAGGCCGTACCCCTCCAGCACCGTGAAGCCGATGCCCCGGTAGAAGTGGCCCAGCCGCGCGCCCAGCGGCGCACCGCCGGAGATGGCGTGGGTGGCCCGGCCGCCCAGCACGGCCCGCAGTTTGCTGTAGACCAGCCGGTCGAAGACCTTGTGCTTGAACCGGAGCCCGAAGGACGGCCCGCCCGGCGCGTCCAGCGCCTGGCTGTACTCGATGGCGGTGTCGGCCGCCTTGTCGAAGATCTTGCCCTTGCCCTCGGACTGGGCCTTCGCCCGCGCCGAGTTGTAGACCTTCTCGAAGACGCGCGGCACGCCCAGCACCAAGGTGGGCCGGAACGCGGCGAGTTCGTCGGTCAGGGACTTCACATCCGGCACATGGCCGAGCTTGATCGGCGCCAGCACCGCCGCGATCTCCACCAGCCGCCCGAAGACATGGGCCTCGGGGAGGAACAGCAGCACCGAGGACTCACCGGTGTTGAAGATCGGCTTGAGCCGTGCCACCGCGTTGCCGCATTCGGCGAAGAAGCTGCGGTGCGAGAGCACACAGCCCTTGGGGCGGCCCGTGGTGCCCGAGGTGTAGACGATGGTGGCGGGGGAGTCGGCGTTGGCGATCGAAGAGCGCTCGTCCACCTTCTCCTCGGGCACGTCCGCGCCCAGCTTCCGCAGCTCCTCGATGGCATCGCCCTCGATCCGCCAGACGTGCTTCAGGGTGGGCAGGCTGTCCCGTACGGCCTCGACGGCGGCCTCGTGGATCCCGGTCTCGACCAGCGCGGCCACCGCGCCCGAATCGCTGAGGATCCACTGGATCTGCTCCGGTGAACTCGTCTCGTACACCGGCACGGTGACCCCGCCGGCACTCCAGATGGCGAAGTCCAGCAGCGTCCATTCGTAACGGGTCCGCGACATCAGGCCGACCCGGTCGCCCGGCTCGACCCCGGCCGCGATCAGGCCTTTGGCGGCGGCCCGCACTTCGGCCAGGAACGCGGTCGCGGTCACGTCCTCCCATTGGCCGTCGACCTTGCGGCCGACCACGGCGACATCGGGATGCTGTGCGGCATTGCGGCGGATGAGATCCGTCAGATTGCCGTCGGCCGGGACCTCGTACAGGGCCGGAAGGCTGAACTCGCGCAAGACTGCTGCTCCTCATGGGGCGCCGGCGCCGCTACAGGGCATGGGGGGTGGTGGACGGCCCGGACGTTACCCATCGGTACGCTTCCGGGATAGGGGTTCCTGCCCAGATGTTTGATGCGTCACACACCGCCTTCATGCTGTCCGCAGACTAGTCGACGGACGTCGCGTCCGCTAAGGAACCGCAGGTGGACGCGGGTCGCTGCAGGCAGAACACCTTACGGGCACGGGCCCTTACGTCTTAGGGTGACATGCATGCGAGTCCACGTGGTGAGTGACGTGCATGGCAACAGTGAGGACCTGGAGAAGGCCGGTGACGGGGCGGACGCCCTGATCTGCCTCGGCGACCTCGTGCTCTTCCTCGACTACGCCGATCACTCCCGTGGCATCTTCCCCGACCTCTTCGGAGTCGAGAACGCCGACCGCCTCGTCGAGCTGCGCACCGCCCGCCGCTTCGAGGAGGCCCGGGTGTTCGGCGACCGGCTGTGGGCGGGGATCGACCGCCACACGGCCATAGAGTCCGCGATCCGCCGCCAGTACGCCGCGCTCTTCGCCGCGTTCCCCACTCCGACGTACGCCACCTACGGAAATGTCGACATGCCATCACTGTGGCCGGAGTACGCCCAGTCCGGTACCACCGTCCTCGACGGTGAGCGAGCCGAGATCGGCGGGCTGGTCTTCGGTTTCGTGGGCGGCGGGCTGCGCACCCCGATGCGCACCCCCTACGAGATCGACGACGAGACCTACGCGGCGAAGATCGCGGCGCTCGGCGAGGTGGACGTGCTCTGCACCCACATCCCGCCGGATGTGCCCGACCTCTGCTACGACACCGTCGCCCGCCGCTTCGAGCGCGGCAGCGCCGCCCTGCTGGAGGCGATCCACACCGTCCGTCCCAAGTACTCCCTCTTCGGCCATGTCCATCAGCCGCTCGTCCGCCGTATGCGGATAGGCGCCACCGAGTGCGTCAATGTCGGACACTTCGCCTCCTCCGGCGCCCCCTGGACCCTGGAGTGGTGACGCGCGCGCGGTAGCCTTCAGCGGCAGAGAGCTCATGCGGCGGACCGGTACGGAGGAGCCACGGCGATGGCGGAACACACCAGCTCGAGCATCACGATCGAGGCGGCCCCGGCCGACGTGATGGAGGTGATCGCCGACTTCGACCGTTATCCGGAGTGGTCCGGTGAGGTGAAGGAGGCCGACGTCCTCACCAAGGACGAGCGGGGGCGCGCCGAGCAGGTGCGGATGCTGCTCGACGCCGGGGCGATCAAGGACGACTACACCCTCCAGTACAGCTGGACCGGAGACGACCAGGTCAACTGGTCCCTGGTCAAGTCCCAGATGCTGCGCACCCTTGACGGCTCCTACCGGCTGTCGGCGCTCGACGGCGGCAAGAGCACCGAGGTGACGTACCAGCTCACGGTCGACGTCAAGATCCCCATGCTGGGCATGATCAAGCGCAAGGCCGAGAAGGTCATCATCGACCGCGCGCTGGCGGGCCTGAAGAAGCGCGTCGAGAGCGCCTGACCCGGGCGGACCACCCGGGCCCCGAGGGTGCCCGGGGAGGTCCGCGGGCGGGGTACGCTCCGGCCGGGCGGACCATCCAACCCGCGCCGCGCATCTGACGCACCACCCTGCCGGAGGCTCCCTTCATGCGTACGGTCCTCGTCACCGGTACCGGCGGCGCGGGCCGCACCACCGTGGCCGCCGCGACCGCCCTCGCCGCCGCCCGTGAGGGGCAGCGGACGCTGCTGCTCACCGCCGACCCGGACGGCACCCCCGAGGCGCTGCTCGGCATCGGCGCGCTGCGCTCCGCCCCCGGCCGGTCGGCGGACCGGCTGCCGTGGTCCGTCCCCGTCGAGCTCGCCCCGGGGCTGTGGGCCGCGCGGATCATCACGGACGAGTGGTTCCGCGGTGAGCTCACCGCCCTGCAGGACCGCGGGCACGGCCTGCTCGACCTGCTCGGCGCGACCCCGCTGGACGGCGAGGAGCTGACCGCCCTCCCCGGGGTGGAGTCCATCGCGCTGCTGCGCGCCCTGCGTGCCGCCCAGACCGCCCCGCCCGGCACCGGCTGGGACGTCCTCGTCGTCGACATGCCGCCCGCGCCGGACACCGTCGCGCTGCTCGCGCTGCCCGAGCAGCTTCGGCGCTATCTGCGGCGGCTGCTGCCCGCCGAGCGGCAGGCGGCCCGTGCGCTGCGGCCGATGCTCGCCCAGCTGGCGGGGGTGCCGATGCCCGCGCAGAGGCTGTACGAGACGGCCGAGCGCTGGGAGCGGGAACTGGCCGCCGTCCAGGGGGTGATCGAGTCCGAGGCCACGACGGTACGGCTGGTCGTGGAGCCCGGACCGCTCGGGGACCGGGCGCTGCGCACCGCCCGCGCCGGTCTGGCGCTGCACGGCTGCCGGGTGGAGGCGGTGATCGCGAACCGGCTGCTGCCCACCGGGACCTCCGACCCGTGGCTCGCCGCGCTCTCCGGCCAGCAGCAGGACGCGCTCAAGGAGCTGTACGAGCAGTGGGCACCCGCCGTCCCGGTCCGTGAGCTGCCGCATCTGGGCCGCGATCCGCGCGGCGTCGGCGATCCGCGGGGCGCGGAGCCGCGGCCCGGCGAGGGCGGCGGTGCGGATGGTGTGGAGGGTGGGGACGCCCAGCGCGCCCCGGCCGGGCTCGCCGCGCTCGCCGGGGCCGTCGGGGCCCCCGGGGCGCGGCCCGACCGGCCCGCCCCCGACCCCTGGACCGTCGAGGACCGGCTGGCCGATGACGGGGTGCTGCTGTGGCGGCTGCCGCTGCCCGGTGCCGACCGGGACGGGCTCGGGCTGGTGCGCCGGGGCGACGAACTGATCGTCACCGTCGGCCCGTTCCACCGGGTGCTGCCGCTGCCGTCCGCCCTGCGCCGCTGTACCGTCTCCGGCGCCGGGCTGCGCGACGGATGGCTCCAGGTGCGCTTCACCCCCGACCCCGACCTGTGGCCGAAGCGGCTCTGACCCCGGATCCGGCTCCGGCCGGTCCGGGTCTCCGGCTCCGGTCGGTCTCGGGCTCCGGTCGGTCCGGGTCTCCGGCTCCGGTCGGTCTCGGGCTCCGGTCGGTCCGGGTCTCCGGCTCCGGTCGGTCTCGGGCTCCGGTCGGTCCGGGTCCCCGGCTCCGGCCGGTCCCCGGCTCCGGTCCTGGCCGGTCTCGGGCTCTGACCCCGCCCCCCTCCTTCGGGTAACGTCGGTCACAAGCCCGGATGAACGTCACCGGGCAGCCAGCATCCCCGCCGCAGGAGTTCGCCATGAGCGATGCCACCGAGCGCCCCGCAGAGCCCCCGCTCACCGATGTACCGGTCACCGAGCTGGACCCCGACGCCTGGGAGCAGGCGTGTGCGGAGGACCTCGCCGCCGAGCGGGCCAGGCGGCGGGCCCGGCAGACGGCCGAGGAGCCGGGGAGCGTCGCCGAGGAGTTCCTCAAGCTGGCCGACGCGCTCGCCGACAAGGTCGCCGGGCTCCAAGCGCCGCTCGCCGGGACGGCGGTTCAGGGGGCCGTACAACAATTGATCGAACAGGCGAAGGCCGCCGCGGAACCGGTCATAGAGCGCAATCCAGATGTTTTCGAACACCTCGCCAGCGCCGGATCCGAGCTGCTCGCCGCCTATCGCGCCGCCGTGACCGGCCAGGAGCGGCGCTGGACCCAGGGCGCCGAGGGCGGCACCAAAGATCGCGGCGATGAATCGACGAGTTCGAGTAGTGAACACATCGACCTCGACTGAGCGCTCCTCCGGTACCGTTAGCCTCGGCGGGGTTCGACCAAATAACTGAGGGACTCATGGGACTCACCATCGGCGTCGACATCGGCGGTACGAAGATCGCGGCCGGCGTGGTCGACGAAGAGGGCTCGATTCTCGAGACGAGCCAGGTTTCGACCCCGCAGACTCCCGAGGGAGTCGTCGACGCCATCGCGGACGCGGTGCGCATCGTCAGCGAGGGACACGAGATCGAGGCCGTCGGCATCGGCGCGGCCGGATATGTGGACGACAAGCGCGCCACCGTGCTCTTCGCGCCCAACATCAACTGGCGGCACGAGGCGCTCAAGGACAAGGTCGAGCAGCGCGTCGGCCTGCCCGTCGTGGTGGAGAACGACGCCAACGCGGCCGCCTGGGGCGAATACCGCTTCGGCGCCGGGGTCGGCCATGACGACGTCGTGTGCATCACGCTCGGCACCGGTCTCGGCGGCGGCATCATCATCGGCGGCAAGCTGCACCGCGGCCGCTTCGGCGTCGCGGCCGAGTTCGGCCACATAAGGGTCGTCCCCGACGGTCTGCTGTGCGGCTGCGGCAGCCAGGGCTGCTGGGAGCAGTACGCCTCCGGCCGTGCGCTGGTCCGCTACGCCAGGCAGCGCGCCGCCGCCACCCCGGAGAACGCCACGGTCCTCCTCGGCCTCGGCGACGGCACCGCCGAGGGCATCGAGGGCAAGCACATCAGCGACGCCGCCCGCCAGGGCGACCCGGTGGCCATCGACTCCTTCCGTGAGCTGGCCCGCTGGGCCGGGGCCGGGCTGGCCGACCTCGCCTCGCTCTTCGACCCCTCGGCGTTCATCGTCGGCGGCGGGGTCTCCGACGAGGGCGATCTGGTCCTGGAGCCGATCCGCAAGTCCTTCCGGCGCTGGCTGGTCGGCAACCAGTGGCGTCCGCACGCCCAGGTGCTCGCCGCCCAGCTCGGCGGCAAGGCCGGGCTCGTCGGCGCCGCCGACCTGGCCCGCCAGGGCTGAGCGGCGAGGGGGGAACCGTCATCGTGCCGCTCGCGGACCTGCCCGGATCCACCACCGACCCGGACGCGGCCGTGGTGCGGGTGCTCAGCTACAACATCCGCTCGATGCGGGACGACCGCGAGGCGCTGGCCCGGGTGATCCGGGCCTGCACCCCCGATGTCGTCTGCGTCCAGGAGGCGCCGCGCTTCTTCCGCTGGCGCAAGGCCGCCGCCTGGCTGGCCCGGGAGACCGGCCTCGTCTACACCACGGGCGGGGCCACCGCCGCCGGCCCGATGATCCTCACCTCGCTGCGCGCCCATGTGGAGTACGCCGAGGACACCCTGCTGCCCCGCGTGCCCGGGCTGCACCGGCGCGGTTTCGCGACCGCCGTGCTGCGCTTCGGCGGCGGCCACCGCGACACCGGCACCCGGGAGAGCGGGGAGGGCGGCCCGGAGAGCGCCGGCGGCGTCAGGTTCGGCGTGGTGAGCTGCCATCTGAGTCTCGCGGAGGCCGAGCGCTACGAGCAGGCCGGGCTGCTGCTGGACCACCTGGCCGCGCTGGACGTCCCGTACGCCATCGCGGCCGGAGACATCAACGACCGGCCGGACGGCCTCGCCTTCCGCCGGATCGCGGGCAAGCTGCGGGACGGCTGGGCCACCGAGCCCTGGGGGAGCGAGGCCACCTCGAACCCCAAGGACCCGCATCAGCGCATCGACGCCGTCTTCGCCTCCGAGGGCGTCGAGATCATCGGCTGTGGGGTCCCGACCGGGCTGCCCGGCGTCACCGACGCGGACCTCCTGGCGGCCACGGACCACTTTCCGGTGCTGGCCGCGCTCCGGCTGCCCCGCGTCGCCCCGGTCTGAGGCCGATCGCCCCCGGGCGGAGCCGGAGCCGGAACGCCCGGCTCCGGAGCGCAGGGGTCGGACGACGGCAGTCCAGGGTCAGACGACGGCGCCGCGCCCCGGGTCCTCGTCCTCTTCCTCGTCGTCGTCCTTCATCCGCATCACCAGCGTGACGAAGCCGCCCAGGAAGCCTCCGACGCCCAGCGTCGCGATCCACCAGACCATCTCCACCTGGAACAGCACCACACCGAGCAGCAGCAGCGGCCCGCCCAGCACGCCCAGCCAGGCGAAGCGGGAGGTGGTGTCGGACTCGGGGAGCGGAGGCGGCTCGGGCGGGACGAAATGGCCCTCGTCGGTCTCGTCGAAGTCGTCCTCGGACGGCTCCTCGGGCTCCCAGTCGCGGGGGCCCACGCCCGGGGCGTAGACGATGAAGCCGCCCACCGGCTTGCCGGTCTTGTCGGTCTTGGTCAGCCCGGCCGTCGCCGCCCCGCCGATGGCCTCGCCGTCACCGGGTCCTTCGCGGTCGGTGTCGGGGTCGGTGCCGTCGTCCGCCGCGGAGGGGCGGTCCTGGTCCCGCTCCTCGTCGAGATTCTCGGCGGCGGGCCATCGCTCGGCGCCCGGAGGGTCGTGCGGCTCCTCCTCGTACGCGGCGACGATGGCGGCGAAGGCGGCGTCGTCATCGCGCCGCGCGTCCGCCTCGTTCTCATTCGAGTCGCGCTCAGCCACTGGCCGCCGCCCCCTCCTTCCCGCTTCCCTTCCCGAGGTCGGTCCGGGTGTCGGTGTCCTCACCCATACCCGCCGTCAGCCGGGTGATGAACGTGTCCGTCTCCTCGAAGATGAACTCGGCGTCATGGTCCAGGGTCGCCACGTGGAAGCTGCGCTCCAGCAGCCGCTCGGTGACGTCCCGCGAGGACACCTGACTCAGGATGCGCTCGGAGTCGGCCGGCGGCACCACATGGTCCTGCGGGCTGTGCATCACCAGCAGCGGCTGGGTCACCTGCGGCAGTTCGGCGTCGACCACCCGGTAGAAGCGGCGCATCGAGTGCACGGCGTGCAGCGGCATCCGGTCGTAGCCCGACTCCTGCGCCCCCGGCTTGGCGATATCGCTCACGATGCCCTTCACTGAGGGCACCAGATGACGCAGCACCGGAAGGGCCGCGGCCAGCGGATCGTGGATGCGGTTGGCCGGATTCACCAGGGCCAGGCCGCTGATCTCCGCGCCGTGCTGGGCGGCCAGCCGCAGCGCGAGCGCCCCGCCCATCGACAGACCACAGACGAACACCCGCTCGCAGGCCCGGATCAGCGACCGCAGTTCGCGGTCCACCTCCGCGTACCAGTCCTGCCAGCCGGTGACGGCGAGGTCCTGCCAGCGGGTGCCATGGCCGGGAAGCAGCGGCAGTGAGACGGTCAGACCACGGGCCGCGAGATGGTCGGCCCAGGGCCGCACGGACTGCGGGGAACCGGTGAAGCCGTGACAGACGAGGACGCCGATCTCTCCGCCGTCATGGCGGAACGGCTCGGCTCCGGGCAGGAGCGGCACCACGGATCTCCGTTCACTGGGGAAGCGGGTATCGAGGTCCTCAGCGTACGCGGCGCGCCGCATACGGGGTAGGCAGGTTAAGGTCTCCTCGTCGGATACAGGAGGTCCCGGTTGTTCTACGGCGCTATGAAGCTGTCGGTGGGTGGCGCGTTGAAGCTCACCTTCCGGCCCTGGGTCGAGGGGTTGGAGAACGTCCCCGCCGAGGGGCCGGCCATCCTCGCGAGCAACCACCTCTCCTTCTCCGATTCCTTCTTCCTGCCCGCGATGCTCGACCGGAAGGTCACCTTCATCGCCAAGCAGGAGTACTTCACCACCCCCGGGGTCAAGGGGCGGCTCACGGCGGCCTTCTTCAAGGGCGTCGGCCAAGTCCCGGTGGACCGCTCGGGTTCGCGCGGCGCCGGCGAGGCCGCCATCAAGGCGGGCATCGAGGTGATCAAGCGGGGTGAGCTCTTCGGCATCTACCCCGAGGGCACCCGCTCGCCCGACGGGCGGCTCTACCGGGGCAAGCCGGGCGGCCTGGCCCGGGTCGCGCTCGCGACCGGTGCGCCGGTGCTCCCCGTGGCGATGATCGACACCGAGAAGATCCAGCCCCCGGCAAGGTCATGCCCAAGCTGATGCGGCCCGGTATCCGGATCGGCAAGCCGCTGGACTTCAGCCGCTACCACGGCATGGACGGCGACCGCTTCATCCTGCGCTCGGTGACCGACGAGGTCATGTACGAGATCATGAAGCTCTCCGGCCAGGAGTACGTGGACGTCTACGCGACCGCCGCCAAGCGGCAGATCGCGGATGCCGAGGCGGCCCGTAAGGCGGCCGAGAAGGAGAAGGACAAACACAAGTCCGGCGCCTAGCCGCGCCGCACCGGGGGTGGGGGACGTTGACGGAGCGGTCCAGAGGTGAGCGCGCCGGGGGCGAGCGCGTGGTGCGGATGTCCGTCGAGCAGCCGCTGTGGCAGGCGCTGACCGCCTACCGGGTGCTCACCCTGCTCTACGCGCTCGGCCTGTGCGTCTACTCCTTCGAGGACTACGACCATCCGCTCGGCGCCGTCGTCTATCTGGCGGTGCTCACGCTGTGGACGGCGCTCACCTTCCGGATGGTCTCCTCGGCCGAGCGCTGCACCCGGCAGTTCCTCGTCGGCGACCTCGGCATCGCGGTGACCGGCATTCTGCTCACTCCGCTCGTGGACACCCATGACCGGATCGTCCAGGGCACGCCCACCCTGCCCTCGATATGGACGATGGGCGCGGTCCTCGGCTTCGCGATCAAGGGCGGCTGGCGCTGGGGCGCCTCGGCCTCCACCGTGGTCTGCGCCGCCAATGTGATCGAGCGCGGCGGATTCGCCCAGGACACGGTCCATATGCTGATGCTGGTGTGGGTGGCGAGCGTGGCCATCGGCTACGTCGTCGAGGTGGCCCGGGCCAGTGAGCGCACCCTCGCGCGGGCGCTGCGCATCGAGGCGGCGACCCGGGAGCGGGAGCGGCTGGCCCGCGACATCCACGACAGCGTCCTCCAGGTGCTCGCCATGGTGCAGCGGCGCGGCGCCGCGATCGGCGGCGAGGCGGCCGAACTGGGCCGGATGGCGGGGGAGCAGGAGATCGCGCTGCGCACCCTGGTCTCCACCGGTCTGGTGACCCCGCCGCGCGGGGCGGACGCCGCACCGGACCCGGGCGGCCTCCCGGACGCGGCGGGCCCGTCGGCCCCGCCCTGTCCGCCCGACCCCGAGCGCTCCGACGGCGGCCCGTGCGATCTGCGGGCCCTGTTGGCACCGCACGCCGGCTCCCGGGTCACCTTCTCCGAACCGGGCGCCCCGGTGCTCCTCCCGGCGGGCGTCGCCGGGGAGTTGGCCGCCGCCGTGGGCGCCGCCCTGGACAACGTACGGGTCCACGCCGGCGAGGACGCCCACGCCTGGATCCTGCTGGAGGACGAGCCGGACGCGGTGATGGTGACCGTACGGGACGACGGCCCCGGCATCCCCGAGGGGCGGCTGGCGGACGCGGAGGCGGAGGGCCGCCTGGGGGTGGCCCTGTCGATCCGGGGACGTTTGCGCGACCTGGGGGCACCGCCGCGTGGATCTCGGCGCCGGGGCAGGGCACCGAGGTGGAGTTGACGGTTCCGAAGGCGCCTGCGAAGAAGGCGAAGGCAAAGGGGGAAGCGGCACGATGACCGCTCAGCACGACGGCCGCCCGATGACCGTGATGGTGGTCGACGACCATCCGATGTGGCGCGACGCGGTCGCCCGGGACCTGGCCGAGGCCGGGTTCGACGTGGTGGCCACGGCCGGGGACGGACCGCAGGCGGTCCGCCGGGCCAAGGCGGCCGGGCCCGACGTCCTGGTGCTCGACCTCAATCTGCCCGGGCTGCCGGGGGTCGAGGTGTGCAAGGAGGTCCTCGCCGACCGCCCCGAGCTGCGGGTGCTGGTGCTCTCCGCGAGCGGTGAGCACGGGGACGTCCTGGAGGCGGTCAAGTCCGGGGCCACCGGCTATCTGCTGAAGTCGGCCAGCACCGAGGAGCTGCTGGACGCGGTGCGCCGCACGGCGGCCGGCGACCCGGTGTTCACCCCCGGCCTCGCGGGCCTGGTGCTCGGCGAGTACCGGCGGCTCGCGGGCGAGCCCGCCCCCACCGCCGCCGACCAGCCGGCCGTCCCGCAGCTCACCGAGCGCGAGACGGAGGTGCTGCGGCTGGTGGCCAAGGGGCTGTCGTACAAGCAGATCGCCGAGCGGCTGGTCATCTCGCACCGCACGGTGCAGAACCACGTCCAGAACACCCTCGGCAAACTCCAGCTCCACAACCGAGTGGAGCTGGTCCGCTACGCCATCGAGCGCGGTCTGGACGACGACTGAGGCCGTCCGGCTGAGGCCCTGATACCGCCTCACCCCTCGTACGGGTGAAGTTCAAAACCAACTCCCTTGATCCGCGCGGGAATCGACTGACGCCCCATCCCGTGTGACCTGGATCACCGTTAGCGTGGCTCTCCGTACCGGGCCCAATCACGGGATTCCATGGGAGAAGGGAAGAAACGATGCGGGTCGGAGTGCTGACCGGTGGCGGTGACTGCCCCGGGCTCAACGCGGTCATCCGCGCCGTCGTGCGCAAGGGCGTACAGGAATACGGCTATGACTTCATCGGCTTCCGGGACGGCTGGCGAGGCCCTCTCGAGAACGACACCGTTCCCCTCGACATCCGCGCGGTGCGCGGCATCCTGCCGCGCGGCGGCACCATCCTCGGCTCCTCCCGCACCAACCCCCTCAAGAGCGAGGACGGCATCCGGCGGGTCAAGGAGACCCTGGTCAAGCAGGAGGTCGACGCGCTGATCGCGATCGGCGGCGAGGACACCCTCGGCGTCGCCGCCCGGCTCTCCGACGACTACGGGATCCGCTGCGTCGGCGTCCCCAAGACCATCGACAACGACCTGTCCGCCACCGACTACACCTTCGGCTTCGACACCGCCGTCAACATCGCCACCGAGGCCATCGACCGGCTCCACACCACCGCCGAATCGCATATGCGCGTGCTCGTCGTCGAGGTGATGGGCCGTCATGCCGGGTGGATCGCCCTGCACTCGGGGCTGGCCGGCGGCGCCAATGTCATCCTTCTCCCCGAGCAGCGCTTCGACGTCGACCAGGTCTGTGCCTGGGTCGAGTCCCGCTTCAAGATCCGCTACGCCCCGATCGTGGTCATCGCCGAGGGCGCGATGCCCAGGGACGGCGACGCGGTCCTCAAGGACGACTCGACGGACTCCTTCGGCCATGTCCGGCTCTCCGGGGTCGGCGAGTGGCTGGCCAAGGAGATCGAGAGGCGCACCGGCAAGGAGGCCCGCACCACCGTCCTCGGCCATGTCCAGCGCGGGGCACGCCCAGCGCCTTCGACCGCTGGCTGGCCACCCGCTTCGGGCTGCACGCCATCGACGCGGTGCGGGACGAGGACTTCGGGAAGATGGTGGCGCTGCGCGGCACCGACATCGTCCGGGTACCGCTTGCCGAGGCGACCGCACGGCTCAAGACCGTCGATCCCTCGCTCTACGCCGAGGCCGAGGTCTTCTTCGGCTGAGGCCGTCTGGGTGCAGTACGGCGATGGGCCGGGCGCGTTCACCGCACCCGGCCCATCGTCATGCCGCCCTCACGCAGCCCTGCGGGCCGGTGGGTCCTTCAGACCAGCACGCCCGCCAGCAGCTCCGCCACCAGCGCCGCCCCGTCCCGGGACAGCACCGACTCCGGGTGGAACTGCACACCGGCGAAGCCCGGTCCGCGCAGCGCGTGCACGTCGCCGGTCACCAGGTCCCGGCTCAGCTCCACGCGGTGCATCGCCAGCTCCGTCTCCGCCGCCTCGTCGCAGCGCGCCGTGAAGGTGTTGTAGAAGCCGACGGTCTCCTCGCGTCCGAAGAAGTCGATCCGCTCCTGCGCGCCCTGGAACGGCACGTCCTTGCGCACGATCTCCAGCCCCAGCTCTGCCGCGATCAGCTCGTTCCCCAGACACACCCCCAGCAGTCCGTGCCGGTGCCCGGCCACCAGCTCGGCGGTCAGCGCCCGCAGGAACCGCATCTTGGGGTCGGCCGCATCGCCGGGGTCGCCCGGCCCTGGGCCGAGCACCACGGGCCCCTGATGCGCCAGCGCCGCCTCCCGCACCCCCGGCTCGTCGTAACGCCGCACGGTCACGGTCAGCCCCGAGGTACGCAGCAGATGCGCGAGCATCGCGGTGAACGTGTCCTCGGCGTCGATCACCAGGGCATGCCCGGACAGCCCCCCTGCCGCGGGCTCGTCCGCCGACGACGGGGTCTGCTGCATCCGCAGCCAGAACGGCGCCAGGTCCGCCCGCCGCGCGTCCAGCGCCGCCCGTACCCGCGGATCGTCCGCGAGCCGCGGCCGCGGGCCCTGCCCCTCCGGCCGTACGGGCGCCGGCCGCACCCCCAGCGCGGTCAGCACCCCGGCCGCCTTGGCATGCGTCTCGGCCACTTCGCCCCGCGGGTCCGAGTGGCGGACGAGCGTCGCGCCGACCGCCACCTTCAGCGATCCTCCGGGGTCGATGTCGGCGGTGCGGATCAGGATCGGCGAGTCCAGGGTCTGGGCGCCGCCGCCGTCCCGTCCGATCAGCGCGAGCGCCCCGCCGTAGTAGCCGCGCCCGGCGCCGTCCGGCCCGAGGGGCTCATAGCGCTCGATCACCCGGCAGGCGTTCTGCACCGGAGAACCGGTGACCGTCGCGGCGAACATCGTCTCGCGGAGCACCTCCCGGACGTCGAGCGAGGAGCGGCCGCGCAGCTCGTACTCGGTGTGCGCGAGATGTGCCATCTCCCTGAGCCGGGGCCCGATCACCGTCCCGCCCATGTCGCCGACGGTGCACATCATCTTCAGCTCCTCGTCCACGACCATGGACAGCTCCTCCACCTCCTTACGGTCGTGCAGAAACTCCAGCAGCCCCTCCGCGCTCGCCCCGCCCTCGGGGTAGCGGTAGGTCCCGCTGATCGGGTTCATCACGACCGTGCCCGCCCGTCGCCCACCGTCACCCTCGACCGAGCGCGCTTCGCGCTCGCCCCTCCCTCCCGTCATCCGCACATGCACCTCGGGGCTGGCCCCCACCAGCGTCCGCCCATCCGCCAGCCGCACCACATACGTCCAGTAGGCGCCCCGCTCACCGGCCAGCAGCCGCCGGAAGAGTGCGAGCGCGTCGCTCCTGCCGAAGCCCGGGATCTCGCCCCGGAACGTCCGCCGGATGACGAAGTTGGCGCCCTCGCCGGTGCCGATCTCGTCCTCGAGGACCCGCCTTACGATGGACGCGTACGCGTCGTCGTCCACGTCGAACTCGCCGTTCTCGACCCGCACTTGGTGCGCGGGCAGCGCCTCCAGCACCTCGGCGAGCGGCAGCTCGTAACTCTCCCGGGGCGCAGCACGGCCAGCGGCGTCCCGTCGTCGCGCACCTCGAACCCCCGCTCGCGGATCTGCCGGAAGGGCACCAGCGCGAGGGCGTCCGCCACCGGTGCGCCGTCCTTCGGCGCCCCGGTCGGCAGCGGGATGTCGGTCAGCCGCTCCACCTCGCCGACCGGGCCGAGCAGCACCTCGACGGTGTCGGGTGCCCGGCCCGGGGTGCGTCGGTGCAGCAGGGCGAAGGGCGGTGCGTCGTCGGCGAGCAGCCGGGCGACGACGGCCTCAGCGGTGTGGTGCATGGCGGATGGTTCCTTCCGGAATGAGGAACGACCCGCGGAAACGCCGAAGGCCGCCCCTCGGGCGGCCTTCGCGAGATCTTGGGAGTGCGCGATTCAGTGGGCCGCCGGATGAGCGGTCCACCACCAGGTCATGGTCAGTCGCGCGAACATGGAAGGGACACTACCTCAGGGGCGGGGCACTGGGTCAGGCGGAGCGCCTGCCGATGGTGGTGAGGTCGATGTCCACCGTGAAGGGCGCTGTGATCGCGAGCTTGTCATGGTGGATTCCGGTCAGGGAGAAGCACTCCGTGGCCGGGTCGCGCTCGTAGGTGTAGACGACGGTGCGGCCCTCATCGTTCTCCACCCGCCAGTAGTGGCGGATGCCGGCCTTCGCGTACTTCCGAGGCTTGGTGTCGCGGTCCCGCTCCTCCGAGTCCGGCGACACGGCTTCGACAGCCAGCACGACGTCTTCCGGCAGGTAGAACGTGGATGGCTCATCGCGCTCGTACGCCTCACGGGTCACCACGATGACGTCCGGCTCGGGAGCCTGGCGCTTGGCGAGGCGCACGGTCATCTCACGATCGGCCCGCAAACCGTCCGGGGCCTGCTGGTCCAGCTCCCTGACCAGCAGATTGATCACCCGGCTGTGCCATTTTTGCTGCGGGCTCACGAAGACGAGGCTCCCGTCGATGAGCTCGGTGTGTGGAGGAAGTCCGGGCAGCCGCAGGAGATCCTCGGCGGTGAAGCCGCCAGGCGGCGGGATCACCCAGTCGGGCAGCGGCTCGGCACTCATGGGGCAAGAGTACGCGGCGGGAGGGCTATCGCGGGGCCGCAGTCGGCCGGCCCCGGCGGCCGAGCCGATGTTTGCGGCCGAGCCGATGTTTTCGGACGCGGCGGGCCCCGTCCATGGCGCGGTGGAAGATGTCTCACCCTGTGGGCATCGGACTGGACGGCCGTGGAGACCCCGTAACCTTGTGCGGGTGACCGTGAACGCTGAATCCCACGCCGGTGGCCACACCTGGCAGTCTCTTCCCGCGGCGCAGCAGCCTGACTGGCCGGACCGAGCGGCTCTGCGCGATGTGATCGCTGAGCTTGAGTCCTATCCGCCGCTCGTCTTCGCGGGCGAGTGCGACGCGCTGCGGCACCGCCTGGGGGCCGTGGCGCGGGGCGAGGCGTTTCTGCTGCAGGGCGGCGACTGCGCCGAGGCATTCGACGGCGTGGGCGCCGACCAGATCCGTAACAAGCTGAAGACGCTCCTGCAGATGGGCGCCGTGCTGACCTACGCCGGATCCGTCCCGGTGGTGAAGGTGGGCCGGATCGCCGGGCAGTACAGCAAGCCGCGCTCGAAGCCGACCGAGACCCGCGACGGGGTGACCCTGCCCACATACCGTGGCGACTCCGTCAATGGATTCGAGTTCACCCCCGAGGCGCGGATCCCGGATCCGCAGCGACTGAAGCGGATGTACCAGGCGTCGGCCTCGACGCTGAACCTGGTGCGTGCCTTCACCACCGGCGGCTACGCCGACCTGCGCCAGGTGCACGCCTGGAACCAGGACTTCGTGAAGTCGTCGCCGTCGGGTCAGCGCTACGAGGCGCTGGCGCGCGAGATCGACCGGGCGCTGGCCTTCATGAACGCCTGCGGGGTGGACCCGGAGGAGTTCAAGACCGTCGAGTTCTTCTCCTCGCACGAGGCGCTGGTCCTGGACTACGAGACGGCGCTGACCCGCACCGACTCGCGCACCGGTGAGCTGTACGACGTGTCCGGGCACATGGTCTGGATCGGCGAGCGCACCCGGCAGCTGGACGGGGCGCATATCGAGTTCGCCTCGAAGGTCCGCAACCCGGTGGGCGTGAAGCTGGGCCCGACGACCACGCCGGAAGAGGCGCTGTCGCTGATCGAGCGGATCGACCCGGACCGCGAGCCGGGCCGGCTGACCTTCATCACCCGGATGGGCGCGGACAAGGTCCGTGACAAGCTGCCCAACCTGGTGGAGAAGGTGACCGCCTCCGGTGCCCAGGTCGTCTGGGTCTGCGACCCGATGCACGGCAACACCTTCGAGGCGGCCTCCGGGCACAAGACCCGCCGCTTCGACGATGTGCTGGACGAGGTCAAGGGCTTCTTCGAGGTCCACAAGGAGCTCGGCACCCATCCGGGCGGCATCCATGTGGAGCTGACCGGCGACGATGTCACCGAGTGCGTGGGCGGCGGCGACGAGATCTTCGTCGACGATCTGCACCAGCGCTACGAGACGGCGTGCGACCCGCGGCTCAACCGCAGCCAGTCGCTGGACCTCGCGTTCCTGGTGGCGGAGATGTACCGGGACCAGTGAGGGTCACCCGGTAGAGATCATAAAGACGCAGGTGGGGCGCGGATCACAACGATCCGCGCCCCGTGTCCGTTGTGGGGCTCCGATGCGGCAGGTAAGGTAAGGGTTACCTCACTGATCAACGTCATCGCTGGAGAGAGCCCGTGTACGTCTGCTCATGCTTCGGCATCACCGAGCAGCAGGTGCGTCAGCACGCGGAAACGGGCGCGTGCACCCCGCGCCAGATCGCCGGTGCCTGCAAGGCGGGCACGGACTGCGGATCGTGCGTGCGGAAGATCCAGGCGCTGCTGGGCCGCGGTGCATGCCCCCGGCGCGAGGCGCTGGACCCGGTCGTCCTGACGACGGCGACGACGAGCGCGGCGACGGCTGTCGCTGCCACTTCCGTCCCGGCGCCGACGGCGGCCGAGGCGGCCTGACCGGCGTCCCGGCCCGGTCGCTCCCGGCGTCACTCCGGGCTCAGTGACCGGGGTGGCCGTTCCCGGAGTAGTTGCCCCCGCCGTGGTCATCGCTGGGCTGCTCGATCTGCTGGGCGATGTAGAGGGCCTCACCGAGCTTCTCGATCAGCTCGAGCTGGGTGTCGAGATAGTCGATGTGGAGTTCCTCGTCGGCGAGGATGTACTCGAAGAGATTGGCCGAGGTGATGTCGTTCTTGGACCGCATCAGCTCGATGCCCCGCTTGAGGCGGTCGATCGCCTCGATCTCCACCTGCCGGTCGGCCTGGAACATCTCGGTCGCCGTCTGGCCCACCCGGACATGGAAGAGCCGCTGGTAATTGGGCAGGCCATCCAGGAGGAGGATCCGGTCGGTGAGAAGCTCCGCATGCTTCATCTCATCGAAAGACTCCGACCGGGTGTATTTGGCAAGCCGAGTCCAGCCAAAGTGGTCCTGCATCTTTGAGTGCAGAAAGTACTGATTGATCGCGGTCAGCTCGCCGGTCAGCTGCTCGTTGAGGAACTCGAGGACCTCGGGGTCACCCTGCATCGGAGGGGCTCCTTCCAATCCGATCGGGAACGGCAGGTTCCGCGCATCGTGTCACCGCGTCTGTTGGGGCGTCCAGTAAGTGCACGCTTAGTACGAGTTGTGCCCATCCCTGATGCCCTGGTCACGACCACCCCCGGCAGTCTGAGACCATGGAGCCCATGGGTCAGTCGGAAAGCCGCGAGGGGGAGCTCGCGAAGCTGCCCCCTGGGCAGCGACTGCAGCGCGGTTGGCCGGTTACGCACTATGGGCCGGTCCCGAAGTTCAGGCCGGAGCGATGGGAGTTCCGGGTCTTCGGCGCCACGGCGGACGGCGATAAACACTGCTGGACGCATGAAGAGTTCTCGGCGCTGCCGTACTCGACGGTGGTGGCCGATCTGCACTGCGTCACCAAATTCAGCATGCTCGGCGCCGAATGGGGCGGGGTTTCCGCGCTGGAGATCGTGGAGCTGGCGCCGCCGGCGCCCGATGTCACCCACGTGATGGTGTGGGCGGAATACGGCTTCAGCTCGAATCTGCGCCTGACGGACTTCATGGCGGAGACCACGATTTTCGCTACGCACAAGGACGGGGAGCTGCTCACCGCCGAGCACGGTTTTCCGGTGCGGCTGGTGGTGCCCCATCTCTATGCCTGGAAGGGCCCGAAATGGGTGCGCGGCGTGGAGTACATGACCGCCGACCGCCGCGGCTTCTGGGAGGAGCGCGGCTACCACAACGTCGGCGATCCTTGGGCGGAGCAGCGCTACGCCTACCAGGAGGAGCCGGGCGACGGCCCGGAGTTCTAGTTCGGGCCGCCGCCGTGTGCCGCGGTCAGTGGTACTGGTGGACCACCGCATGCCCCTTGCCCCGCGCGATCATCCACTTGTTGACCGGCGTGGTGAGCAGGAACGCCACCACGAACGACAGGGCCAGGCTGAGCCAGAAGAGCGCGTCCGACAGCGTCGCGTCCATCGCGCCGGGGAAGAGGGCGATCGTTCCGTTGTCGGCCAGCTCCATGATCGTGATCGAGACGGTGTCGGCCGCCAGGGCCACCCGCAGCGCGCTGTGCACATCGAGCCCCGCCCGCAGTACGCCCCGCATGGTCAGCGAGTAGCCGAAGACGAAGGCGAGCGCGATCGCCAGGATCATGGTCGGGACGTTATGCCAGGCCAGGGCCGTGCCGATGGCCATGCCCGCGATCTCGCCGATGGCACAGCCGGTGAGGCAGTGCAAAGTGGCCTGGGCGGCCATCGACCAACTCGTCGCGCCCTTACCGTGCTCATGGTGTCCATGGCGCTCATAAGGTCCGCTCCGCGTGTGCTCATGCTGCCGCATGTCCATACCCCAGCGATGATCGGTGATCGGTTGATCTCGTTCAACGCTATACCCCCCGGGGGTATTTCTCCATGGGTCGGACTTTTCTCAGGCCACCCCGGCGCGCAACTCCTTCAGCCGGGTCACATCCGCCGCATGCCCCGCCGTACCGTCCGGTCCACCCGGCGTCTCGACCACCAGCGGCACCCCGTCCGTCGCGGGGTGGCCGAACAGCTCGCGGAACGGCTCCGCCCCGATATGCCCGGCGCCGATGTTCGCGTGCCGGTCCTTGTGGGCGCCGGCCACGTCCTTGGAGTCATTGGCGTGGATCAGCTTGAGCCGCCCCTCGCCGGCAACGGCGACCAGCTCGTCCAGGGTCTGCTTCATACCGCCCGGCGCCGCGAGGTCATGGCCCGCCGCGAACACATGGCAGGTGTCCAGGCAGACGCCGAGCCGGGGATGCCGGTCGAGCGCCTCGACGTAGGGGCCCAGATCCTCCACCAGCGCGCACAGCGAGGTGCCCTGCCCGGCGGTCGGCTCCAGCAGCAGCCAGGGGTCGTCGTCCCGGGTCAGCTCGTCCAGCAGCGGCAGCATCCGCTCCCGCACCTGCGCGATCGCCGTGGCTCGCGCGCGTCCCCCGGTCGCCGAGCCGGTGTGGACGACGACGCCGAGCGCACCGATCTCCCGGCCGCGCCGGAGCGAATGGCGCAGGGACTCCACGGACCGGTCGGCCGTGGCCTCGGTGTGCGAACCGAAGTTGATCAAGTAGGGGGCGTGGACGTACGCCGGTATGGATCGCTCGGCGCAGGCGGTGCGGAACGCCTCGTCCTGGGCGGGCGTACCGGCCGGGGTGGCCCAGCCGCGCGGATTGGCGACGAAGACCTGGACGGTCTCGGCGCCGATGTCGGCGGCGTGGGCCAGACCGACGGTGGCGAGGCCACCGGCCACACGGACATGGCCACCGATGGGATTGCGGATCCGATGCGTACTCACAGTTCAAGGTTCCCAGGTGAGGAGGGCCCGCGTGATCGGGCCTGTCCCAACTGTCAGCGGACGCCTCTAGTGTGACGTGCATGACTCTGCTGAGCTTTGACCGTCGCTGCTCCGAGATCGTCGCGCAGACCCAGCTGTTGCGGGGCGCGATCGAGGGCGCGGATCTGACGCGCCCCGTGCCCACCTGCCCCGGTTGGAACGTCGGGCAGCTGCTGCGTCATCTCGGCGGCACCCATCGGTGGGCCGAGGAGATGGTGCGGACCCGGGCCACGGGCGCGCTGCCCGACCAGCACTTCCGCGATCTGTCGCCGTACGCGGAGGAGGACGCCGCCGAGGTCGCCCCCTGGCTGGTCGAGGGCGCCGAGCTGCTGGCCGAGACGCTGCGCGAGGCGGGGCCCGATGCGGAGCTGTGGACCCCGGTGCCGGACTTCGGGCAGGTCGCCGGAGGGCGCGCGGACTTCTACGCCCGCCGTTTCACCCATGAGACGGCGCTCCACCGGGCCGACGCGGTCCTGGCCCTCGGCGCGGAGTACACCCTCGACCAGGAGGTCGCCCTGGACGGGATCGACGAGTGGATGGCACTCGGCTCGCTGCCGATGCACTTCGAGGTCCACCCCTGGATGCGCGAGCTGCTCGGCCCCGGCCGCACCCTCCACTTCCACGCCACCGACACCGCACCGGAGGTGGCGGCGGAGTGGGTGGTCGACCTCACCGGTGACGCGATCATCTGGCGGCGGGCGCATGAGAAGGCGGCGGTCGCGGTGCGCGGCCCGCTGACCGACCTGCTGCTGATCATCTACAAGCGGCGCCCGGCCCGGAGCGCGGGCGTCGAGATCCTGGGCGATGAGAAGCTGCTCGACTTCTGGCTGGAGCGGGTCAGCTTCGGCTGACCGCCTGGAGCGGGTCAGCTTCGGCTGATCGCCTGGAGCCAAGCTGACCGACTGGAGCCAGGGGGGCCGCTGCCGGACGGATCGCGCTCGCCGTCCGGCAGCCGCAAGACCGCTGGGCAGAGGCCCCAGAAGCAGGGGTCCTGGAAGCAGACAGCCCCAGAAGCAGGGTGGCCCTAGAACACGCCGCCCTTGAGCTTGATGGTGATCGTGCTCCCCTTGGGCGCCTCGTCCCCGCCGTCCACCGACTGGTCCTGCACCTTGTCCCCGGGGAACAGCAGCGCCTTCTCGACGTCCACCTTGAAGCCGGCCCCCTCGAGCTGCGCCTTGGCGTCGTCGGCCGTCATACCCGTGACGTCCGGCACCTCGATCATCTGCACGCCCTTGGAGACGGTCAGTGTGACCGTGTCGCCCTTGGCGCCCTCTGCGTCGCCCTCTCCCGAGGGGGACTGCTCGGCGACCGAGCCCTTGTCCTCCTCCGAGAACACCTGCCGCTCGGCGATCTTCACCTTGAAGCCCTCGTCCTCCAGCTCGGACCGGGCCTCGTCGACCGAATCGCCCACCACGTCCGGGATGTCGATCGGCTGGCCCTTGCTGACCACGATCGACACCGGCGTCTCCGGGCGGCGCACGGAGCCGGAGACCGGGCTGGTGGAGAGGACCGAGTCCTGGGCCGTCTCACTGCTGAAGCGGCGGATGACCTTGCCGATCGTCAGCCCCTGGTCCGCGACCTTCCGCTTGGCCTCGGCCAGCGGCATGCCCACCACATTGGGCACCTCGGCCCGCGGCGGCCCCTGGGAGACCCGGATGGTCACGGTGCCGGTGTCGCGGACGCGCTCGCCCGGGCCGGGCTTGGAACCGATGACCTTGCCCTTGGGGATGACATCGCTGAACTCGTTGACGACCTTCACATCGAGCCCGGCGCCGTGCAGCTTCTTCTCCGCCTCCGCCTGGGTCTTCCGCAGCACCGGCGGGACCTCGGTGAACTGGCCGGCGCTGATGTACCAGACACCGGCGGCGAGGGCGCTGGCCAGCAGCACCGCGGCCACGATCGTCACGATCCCGCGGCGCGACATCCCGCCCCGGCCGCGTCGGCCGTGCCCCTGCCGGCGGGGCGGTTCCGGCGGCAGCTCCAGACGGCTGGTGTGGTTGAGCAGCTCCTGCTCGTCGTCGACGGCCGCCGCCGGGCGCGGAATCACCGTCGTACGGTTCTCGGCACCGGCCGAGGTGTCCTCCCTGGCCTGCGGGGGCACCGCGTCCAGCTGGTCGTCGGTCAGCGCGGCCCGCACCGCGCGGGTCGCGCCCAGCAGCGCGACGGCGTCGACGGGGCGCCCCTCGGCCGCGCGCGCGGTGGCGGTGGCGACCAGCGTGTCCAGCTCGGGGGCGACCCCGGGCGCGAGGGCGGACGGCGGCGGGACGTCCTCGTTCAGATGCTGGTAGAGGACCTGCGCCGGGGTGCTGCCGCCGTGCGGCTTGGAGCCGGTCAGCATCTCGTACAGCACCACACCGCAGGCGTAGACATCGACGCGGGGGTCGGCCGTGCCGTGCTCGATCTGCTCGGGCGCGAGATACGACACGGTGCCGAGGACGGTGCCGGTGGACGCGCTGGTGTTGGTGTCCACCGCCCGGACCAAGCCGAAGTCGGCGACCTTGACCCGGCCGTCGTCCCCGATCAGCACGTTCTCGGGCTTCATGTCGCGGTGGACGAAACCGGCGCGGTGGGCCGCCCCGAGCGCGGCCAGCACCGGCTCCAGGATGTCCAGCGCGGCGCGCGGATGCAGCGCCCCGCGCCCGCGGAGCACATCGCGCAGGGTGCAGCCCGCGACGTATTCCATGGCCAGATAGACATGGCCGCCGTCTGCTCCCTGGTCGTAGACGGCGACCACATTGGCGTGCGCGAGTCTCGCGACGGACTTCGCCTCACGGATGAACCGGTCGACGAAGGCGGCGTCGGAGGCGAGGCTCTGGTGCATCACCTTCAGGGCGAGCACACGGTCCAACCGGGTGTCGACGGCCCGGTAGACCGTCGCCATCCCGCCAACGGCGATCCGCGCCTCAACGCGGTAGCGGCCGTCGAGCTCCTGCCCGACGAGGGGGTCCTGGAGGGTCGTATCCACGGGGGGAAGTCTACGAGGCATCGATCTGAGCCATGACCGGCCGCCCCAGGTGGGGCGGGTACTGCAGCGGAACGGTGACACCGGCGGGTCAGTTGTGCGACGCGGCGGCGATCGCGGCCAGCTCCTCGAGCGCGGAGGTCCAGGACAGCGTGGCGTATTCGGCGTGCTTGGCCTTGGCGTCGTCGGGAACGGCCAGGGCGCGGATACCGCTCTCCGCCAGCCGCAGCCGGGTGCCCTGCCCCTCGGGGGAGAGCGCGAACTCCACCAGGGTCGCCTCCCCGGGGCCCGAGGGCGCGTGATCGGGTTCCAAGGCCAGCCGGAAGCGGAAGAGCGTATCGGGGACCGCCCGCTCGACCTGACCGTGGAACTCTCCGTGTTCGTCCCACCGGAACCGGAGCCTCCCACCGGGGTGCGGATCGATCTCGCAGCCGCCGGGGGCGTACCAGACGCGGATGTGCTCGGGCGTCGTCAGCACCCGCCACACCCGGTCGATCGGCGCCGGTACGTACACCTCGCGCTCGATCCGGTCGTCCACGGTCACGGTCACGGTGACCACCTCCGCGCTGTGCGCTGCTCCCCCATCCACGGTAGAGGGCCGAGCCGGGCCGTCAATCCAGTCCCTCCGGCGTGTGAGGAGCGGAGCCCTGGCGGGGGCCGAGGGGGCGGGGCCGGCGGATGCCGTGCCGGGACAGCACACCTAGCCGAACGCCGGGCGCTCGGGGTCCAGGGCCGCCAGGCCCTCGGCCGGGCTCGACGCCTCGGCGAAGTGGCGGCGCGGGATCCGGCCCGCCCGGTGGGCCAGCCGGCCCGCCTCCACCGCGTGCCGCATCGCCCGCGCCATCAGCTCCGGCTCCTGGGCCCGGGTGACGGCCGAGGCGAGCATCACCGCCGCGCACCCCAGCTCCATGGCCAGCGCGGCGTCCGACGCCGTCCCCGCGCCCGCGTCCAGGATCACCGGCACGGTGGCACGCTCGGTGATCAGCTGGAAGTTGTGCGGATTGCGGATGCCGAGACCGGAGCCGATCGGGGAGCCGAGCGGCATGATCGCGGCGCAGCCGACGTCCTCCAGCTTCCGGGCCAGGATCGGGTCGTCATTGGTGTACGGGAGGACCGTGAACCCGTCGTCGACCAGGGTCTCGGCGGCGTCCAGCAGTTCGATCGGGTCGGGGAGCAGGGTGCGCTCGTCGGCGACCACCTCCAGCTTGACCCAGTCCGTGCCCAGGGCCTCCCGGGCGAGGCGGGCGGTGAGCACGGCCTCACCGGCGGTGAAACACCCGGCGGTGTTGGGGAGCGGGCGGATGCCGTGCCGGTTGAGCACGGAGAGCACCGAGCCGTGCACCGTGGGGTCGAGCCGCCGCATCGCGACGGTCGTCAACTCGGTGCCGGAGGCCAGCAGCGAGCGCTCCAGGATGTCCAGGCTGGGAGCGCCGCCGGTGCCCATGATCAGACGGGAGCCGAAGTCGGTCCCGGCGATGGTGAGCGGGTCGGGGGCGGCGAGGGTCGCCCGGCCCGGGCCGTTCGGGGTGGTCGTGGCGGTGGTGACGGGTGTGGTGGTCGTGGTGGTCGTGGTGGGAGCCATGGGTGGATCAGCCTCCTTGAACCGCGGTGAGGACCTCGACGCGATCACCGTCGCCGAGCGGGGTCGCGGGCCATTGGGTGCGTGGGACGACCGTCTCGTTGACGGCGGCGGCGACGCCCGAGGGCGCCTGGGTGAGGGTCGCGACAACCCGGTCGAGGGTGGTCCCGTCCGGGACCTCGCGGGGTTCGCCGTTGACGGAGACGGTCATGGGTGCTGCTCCTGTGCTGGGGAGGGGGTGGCTGCGGGGGCCGCGAAGCGCCGCGGGGTGAACGGCCGGGCCTCCGGGGGGAGTTCTCCGCTCGTCAGCGCCTCGGCCATGACATCGCCGGTGATCGGGGTGAGCAGGACGCCGTTGCGGTGGTGGCCGGTGGCCAGCAGCAGCCCCGGCAGCGCGGTCGGGCCGAGCATCGGGGCGTTGTCGGGGGAGCCGGGGCGCAGCCCGGCACACGTCTCCACCAGCGGCAGTTCGGTGATGCCGGGCACCACCTCATGGGCGTCCCGCAGCAGTTCGTACACCCCGCCCGCGGTGACCGTGGTGTCCCAGCCCAGCTCCTCGCTGGTCGCGCCGATGACCAGCTCGCCGTTCTCGCGCGGCACCAGGTAGACCGGCCCGCCGCGCACCACGGCCCGTACGGTCCGGGAGAGGAACGGCGCGTACCGCTCGGGTACCGACAGCCGCAGCACTTGCCCCTTGACGGGTCGTACGGGCGGCAGGACGTCGTCGGGGACGCCCGCGAGCCGTCCGCTGAGGCTGCCGGCGGCCAGTACGGTCCGCTCGGCGGTCAGGCGCGTGCCCCCGGCCAGCTCGATCCCGGTGGCGCGGTCGCCGTCCAGCAGCAGCCGCTCCGCGCGGGCGCGGTGGAAGGCGACCCCGGCCCGCTCGCACGCGGTGAGCAGCGCCGCGGTCAGCCGCCGCGGGTCGACCTGGTTGTCGCCGGAGACCCGCAGCCCACCGTGTACGCCCGGCGCGAGCATCGGTTCCAGGCGGCGGCATTCACGCCCCGTCAGCCACTCGGACTCCAGCCCGAGCCCCCGCTGGAACGTGTGGAGCTCGCGCAGATGGGCACGGTCGTCGGCGTCGAACGCCACGGCGAGCGTGCCGCACGCGCGGTGTCCCACGTCCTGGCCGCTCGCCTCCTCCAGCTCGGCCACGAAGTCCGGATAGCGGCGCGCGGAGGCCATGTTGAGCCCGAGCAGGGTCTGCTCGCCGTAATGAAGCTCGGTGACGGCGGCCAGCATCCCGGCCGCGACCCAGGCGGCTCCCCCGCCGGGCGCCGGGTCGGCGAGGGCGGTGCGCAGCCCCCGCAGGGCCGCCCGCCAGGCCGTGACCAGCCCGATGATGCCGCCCCCGATGACGAGGGCGTCGTAGCGCCCGTCGGGCGGTCCGCCCACGGATGGTCGGCCGTCAAGGCCTGAGGTGTGTGGTCGGTCGTCGTGACCTGGTGCGTGCGTGGACACGCTGCCCCTCCCTTCGCCGGCATGACCCGGATCAGGTTCGTACGGTCGGAGGCCGTCTCAGCTTCCCTCTCAGCCCGGTACGTCCGGGCTCCCGCGAGTGCTCTGTCCCGCCACCCTAGTACGAGCCCCGAACCCCCCGAAAGCCCAGCCACCCGCCGCGATCCAGCCCCTCCGGCGTTTGAGGAGCGGGCCCGGGGCGGGGGCCGAGGGGGCGGAGCCCCTTCGTTTCGGGAAGGGGCGGGGTGGGGGAGGACCACCCGCCGAAGGCGCCCACAGACCCGCACCCCCATCCACCGCCCCTCCCCTCTGTGCCCGAGATCTCCCCTCGCCCTCTGCGGTCCGCCCCACCAGCCGCAATACAGTGATCGTGTGAGCGATGAGACGACGACGAAGCCGTCCTCGAGCGGCGGCGGCGAACAGCGGGTGGTGATCGTCGGAGCGGGCATGGCGGGGGTGCAGACCGCCGTCGCGCTGCGCGAACAGGGCTGGACGGGGGAGATCGTCCTACTGGGCGCGGAGACCCACCAGCCCTACGACCGGCCGCCGCTGTCCAAGGCCGTGCTGCTCGGCAAGGCCGAGGGATCGACGCTCGACGTGGACTTCGCCGGGCTCGGCATCGCGCTGCGGCTCGGCGTCCAGGTCACCGGGCTCCGCACGGACAAGCGGCTCGTCGAGACCGCGACCGGACAGCTCCCGTACGACGTCCTGGTGATCGCCACCGGCGCCGAGCCGGTCCCGCTGCCGGGCAGCGAGGGCGTGCCCGGCGTCCATCTGCTGCGCACCCTGGACGACGCGGTGCGGCTGCGCCCGGTGCTCGCCCGGCAGCGCGAGATCGCGGTCGTGGGGGCGGGCTGGATCGGGGCGGAGTTCGCCACGGCGGCGCGCGAGGCGGGCTGCGCCGTGACCGTCGTCGAGGCCGCGGACCGGCCGCTGGCGGGCGCCCTGCCGGCCGAGGTCGCGGCCCCCATGGCGGCCTGGTACGAGGACTATGGCGCCCGGCTGGTGACCGGTGCCCGGGTGGCCGCCGTGGACGAGAGCGGGCTGGTGCTCGGCGACGGCACCCGGCTGCGGGCGGGCGCGGTGGTGGTCGGGATCGGGGCCCGGCCGGCCACGGACTGGCTGGCGGGCTCGGGCGTGGAGCTGGCCGAGGACCGCTCCGTCGCCGCCGACGACCGGCTGCGCGCCTCGGCGCCGGACGTCTACGCGGTCGGCGACTGCGCCTCCTTCCCGTCCGCCCGCTACGGCACGCGGCTGCTGGTGCACCACTGGGACAACGCGCTGCAGGGGCCGCGCACCGTGGCCGCCAATGTGGTCGGGAGCCGGACGGCCGCCCACTTCCCCGGCGCGGTCTACGACCCGGTGCCGTACTTCTGGTCCGAGCAGTTCGGGCGCTTCGTGCAGTACGCCGGGCACCATTCGGGGGCCGACGAACTGGTCTGGCGCGGCGATCCGGCCGGTGCCGCGTGGTCGGTGTGCTGGCTGCGCGAGGGTGCCCTGGTCGCCCTGCTGGCCGTCGGCCGTCCGCGCGATCTGGCCCAGGGGCGCAAGCTGATCGAGCGCGGCGCCCGGCTGGACCGGACGCGGGCCGAGGACCCGTCGGTGCCGCTGAAGTCGGCCGTCCGCTGACCGGCCGGCCGGTCAGCGGACGGGGTGTCCGGGGCGTCCGGGACGGCCTGAAGCGGCCCGCGCGGCGGGCGCCCGGCTACCCACTGTCAGTCCCAGATGGCAGGCTTGTTCCGTGACCGAGATTGACGCAAAGATCGATGCTCTCGTCCCCGCCTGGCTCACCCTCCCCGACGTCGCCGAGCGACTCGGTGTCGAGGTGACGCGCGTCCGGCAGCTGGTCAAGGAGGGCCAGCTGATCGCGGTGCGCCGTGGCGAGAACAGGGTGCTTCAGGTGCCCGAGGAGTTCATCGTCGATGGAAAGGTCGTCAAGGGCCTCGTGGGGACCTTGACGCTGTTGAAGGACGACGGCTTCAGTGACGAAGAGATGCTGGAGTGGCTCTTCACCCCCGACCCGAGCCTGCCCGGCACCCCGGCACGGGCCCTGGGCGAGAATCGCGGTACGGAAGTGAAGCGGCGCGCGCAGGCGCTCGCCGTCTGACGCCGCTCCCGTCCAGACTTCCGCTGCCTTCCGTACGGGGCTCGTACACAGCTCGTACGGGGGTGTACAGGGCTGGTCGCTCTCGCGCTTACGCCGTCCGTGTCGCGCGCAGTGGCACGTAGTCGCATGTCATCGCACCTAGTCGCACCTAGTCGCACGTTGTCGTACACGGCGTACGGGCCGCGCTTCGCGCACGGCCCGTACGCCGCCGACCCTCCGGGGGTACCGAACCATGTCCACCGCCACCGCTCATGAGCAGCTGGCCGACGCCCGCCTCTATCTGTGCACCGACGCACGGAAGCGCCAGGGCGACCTGCCGGAGTTCCTGGACGCCGTCCTGGCGGCGGGGGTGGACATCGTCCAGCTCCGGGAGAAGGAGATGGAGGCGGCCGAGGAGCTGGAGCACCTCCAGGTCTTCGCGGACGCCTGCCGCCGCCACGGAAAGCTGCTCGCCGTCAACGACCGCGCCGATGTCGCACATGCCATCGGCTCGGATGTGCTCCATCTGGGCCAGGGCGATCTGCCGGTGCCCGCGGCGCGCGCGATCCTCGGCGCGGACGTGGTGATCGGGCGCTCCACCCATGCGGAGGCCGAGGTGGACGCGGCGGCCGTCCAGCCCGGTGTGGACTACTTCTGCACCGGCCCCTGCTGGCCCACCCCCACCAAGCCGGGCCGCCACGCCCCGGGCTGCCCCTGGTGCGTCACGCCGCGGCGCTCGGCACCGAGCGGCCGTGGTTCGCCATCGGCGGAATCGACGCCTCCAACCTGGATCAGGTCCTGGAGGCGGGCGCCCGCCGCATCGTCGTGGTCCGGGCCATCACGGCCGCCGACGACCCGGCGGCGGCGACGGCGGAACTGGCCAAGCGGGTGCGCGCGGCCTGACCGGAGCCCGGCCCCGGTTCTTCACCTGGCTTTCACCCGGTTTTCATCCGACCCGGCCCGTCCGCCGGTCGAGAGCGCACCGAGCTGTCCGCACTGCGGACAGAAAGCTGGCAAAACCCCCAAATCTCCGAGGTCGGGTGGGCGTAGCCGAGCCGGGTGGATAGCCTGCTCGTATGGCCCTAGGCACCGCTTCCACCAGGACCGATCGCGCCCGGACCGTGCGCGATCTGCTCGCATCGGGCGAGCAGTCGTATTCCTTCGAATTCTTCGCCCCCAAGACGGCGAAGGGCGAGCAGACGCTGTGGAACGCCATCCGCAGGCTGGAAGCCGTCTCGCCCACCTTCGTCTCCGTGACGTACGGAGCCGGCGGTTCCTCCCGTGAGGGCACCGTGCGCGTCACCGAGCGCATCGCGACGGACACCACGCTCACCCCCGTCGCCCATCTGACCGCCGTCAACCACTCCCGGGCCGACCTGCGCAACATCATCGGGCAGTACGCCGATGCCGGGATCCGGAACATGCTGGCCCTGCGCGGCGATCCGCCGGGCGACCCCACGGGGGAGTGGGTCCGGCACCCGGACGGCCTCAACTACGCCGTCGAGCTGGTCCGGCTGATCAAGGAGTCCGGCGACTTCTGCGTCGGCGTGGCCGCGTTCCCCGAGATGCACCCCCGCTCGACGGACTGGGACACCGACATCCGTCACTTCATCGACAAGTGCCGTGCGGGCGCCGACTTCGCCATCACGCAGATGTTCTTCTACCCCGAGGACTATCTGCGGCTGCGCGACCGGGTCGCGGCGGCGGGCTGTACGACACCGATCATCCCTGAGATCATGCCCGTCACGAACGTCAAGCAGATCGAGCGTTTCGCGCAGCTCAGCAATGCCGCGTTCCCGCCCGAACTGGCCGAACGGATCCTGGCGGTGAAAGACGACCCGGCGGCTGTACGCTCGATCGGAATCGACTACGCCACAGAGGTGTGCGCGCGGTTGATGGCCGAGGAGATCCCCGGGCTGCACTTCATCACCCTGAACCACTCCCCGGCGACGCTGGAAATCTACGAGAATCTGGGACTGCATCAGCGGTCCTGATCCTGATGACGGCAGCCGACGGGCGGCCGCATTGAGAGGGGCGGGCATGGGCTGGACGGTCCTCTACATCGCTTTCGGCGTCGTCGCGCTGTGGCTGCTGGGGGAGGTCCTCCTGCAGTACAAGGCGCGGCTGCGCTGGCGGCTGCTGGCCTTCGTCGGCTTTCTGGGCGTGGTCGTCGGCGTGCTGATCCCCTCGGTTCCGGTGATCGGGGCGGGGGCGATCGCCTTCGCCATAGGCCAGACGTATGTGACGCTCTCCTTCCGGCGCGGCTTCGCCGCGGGCTGGGCGCTGAGCGGCGGGCTGCCCGGGCTGCTCGGCCGCGACGAGCGGGGCCCCCGGCCGGACGACGCGGACAAGGAGCCGATCCTCGAGGTGTCCGACCTGGAGGCGGTCCCGGCGGCGCAGCCGGAGCCGCCCACGTACCAGCCGCAGCCGCTGCCCGATGACACCGGTGAGTACGGCGTCTACGAGGAGCCGTCGGCCTTCACTCCGGCCGCGGGCGCGTACAGCGGCGATGCGGCCGGTGGCTACAGCGCGTATGAGACGTACGGGGGTTACGGCTCGCAGCAGGACCACAGCCAGGGGCAGGGCCAGAACTACGGCCAGGATGTCTACGCGGACCAGATGGGCCAGGGCGGGCAGTACGGCTACGGGAACGAGGCGTACGCGGCCTACGGCCAGGACCCTTACGGCGGCGCCCAGCCCCAGGCCCAGCCCTATGAGCAGCAGACTTACGACCAGCAGGGTTACGGCCAGCAGCAGTACGCCGACCAGTACGCGGCCTACGGCCAGCAGGATCCGTACGGCGGCGGGGCCTACGGCGGCGACCACTGGGCGGCCGACGCCTCCTACCCCTCGCCGGACCCGGCGTACGACGTGATGCAGTCCGGCGGGCCCTGGGTGCCGCAGCAGCGCGAAGGCGACGCCGCGCCGGCGCCGGACCAGCAGGCGTACCCGTACCAGCAGCAACAGGGCCAGGCCCAGGGTCAGGGCTACCCCCAGGGCTTCGACGAGCAGTACCGCTACTGAGCCGACAGCGCTTCGGCGTCGACAGCCCTGCTGAGCCCCGCTGTCAGATGAGCCCGCTCCCCGGGAGCGGGCTCACGTGTTTCCTGGGAGCGGGCTCACCTGTTTCGTGGAGCCGCTCTACTGGGAGCCGCGCCAGTCCTCGCCCTCGACGATCAGCCCGGCCACCAGCGCGCCCGACATCCCGGCGTGGGCGAGCCCGCCGCCCGGATGGGCCCAGCCGCCCACCAGATACAGGCCCGGGAGCCGGGTGGTATTGGCGGGCCGCAGAAACGCGCCGTCCGCCCCGGCGAGCACCGGGCCCGGCACGGCGCCGCCCCTGGCACCCGTCTCCGCCCCGGTGTCGGCGGGTGTGCGGACCTCATGCCACAGCATCCGGTCCCGCAGCCCCGGTATCGCGGCCTCGGCTGCCGTGATCAGCCGCTGGGCGTCCTGCTCCGCCGCCGCGCCGTCCGTCCAGTCCACCGGGCCGTGCGGGGCGACGGCGGCGGTAAGGGTGACGGCCTCGTGCTCCTCGTCCGGGCGCACCGTGGGGTCGTCCGGGCGCAAGACGGTGACCGTGGGGTGGGGGCAGGGCTCGCGGAGTCCGCTTCCGTCGCCGAAGACGGCGGCCAACTCCGCCTCCCGGTCCGGGGCGTGGACCACGGTGCGGTGTGCGGTGTCCTCGGGGCGGGCGTCGCGCAGCGCCAGAAAGACGGTCAGCCGCCCGGGCGTGCCGTCGCCCGCGCCGGGCTCCGGCCGCACGTCCCCCTCCCGCCAGGGCGCCTGCCCGCCGAGCAGCGGGGGCAGCAGGGCGGGGTCGATGCCCGAGACCACCGCGTCGGCCTCCGCGACGGTGCCGTCGGCCAGCTCCACACCCGCCGCGTGGCCGTCCTTCTCCACGATGCCGGTGACCTCGGCATCGAAGTGGAACTCGACCTTCCGCTGACGGCAGCGCTCATGGAGGGCATCGGCGAGCGCCCGCATGCCCCGCGCACATACCAGGTGCCGAACGTCTGCTCGATATAGGGCAGCACGGTGGCCGCGGCCGGGGCGGAGCGCGGGTCGAGGCCGTGCGCCAGCGCATGGCTCTCCAGGAGGGCCACGGCGCGCGGATCCTTCAGCTCACGGCGGGCCACCCCGGCGAGCGTGGGCGGCCCGGCGGCGCCGCCCCGGCCGAACAGGCCGCCGAGCCGCCCGCGCCGCACAGGGGCGGCCGGATAGGGATCGCGGCCCAGGACCCGCCAGTCGGCGCGCAGCGGCTCCTCCAGGAGCGGCCTGCGGGTGGCGTCCCACACCTCGCGCGCCCGGTTGACCAGATCGCTCCAGCGCTCGCCCGCGCCCGCGCCGAAGGCGCCGTCCAGCGACTGGAGCACCCCGGCCCGCGAGGCATTGGGCAGCCGGACATCCGTGCCGTCGGCGAAGAGATGCCGGCTCGCCGGGTCGACCTGGATGAGCTCGACGCTCTGCTCCAGGGTCTGCTTGCCGGTCTTCACGAACAGATCCCGGTAGACGGCGGGCAGGTGCAGCAGCCCCGGGCCGGTGTCGAAGCGGAATCCGTCCCGCGCGAAGCGGCCGACCCCGCCGCCATGGGTCTGTCCGCGCTCGTACACCACCACCTGGTGGCCCGCCACGGCCAGCCGGGCGGCCGCCGCCATGGCGCCCATCCCGGAGCCGATCACCACAATCCGTGCCATGACCGCGACTTTATCCGCCCCCACCGACAGCCGGGCCACCGCGCCTGGGGACGAGTGCGCAGACCTGAGTACGCGTACTCAGCTGGGGAGATGAGTAGTCGCGCGGATGGGCCACCACCTGCTCGGACGAGAGAGTGGTGCATACGGAAGGGCCGCGCGCCGCACCGCCGGCACGGGGCGGCGGAACGGCGCGGCGGCCCGGACGAAAGGTGGGAGTCACCGGGAGTCTCCAGGACCTGGAGCCTCCAACGGGGGAAGTACGGGGGAGTTACGGGGGGAGGCGCTGTTCCGGTCAGGTCGACGAGAGTCGATCTGCCGGAACAGCGCCTTCTGCGTGTACCCGGGGGAGCCGATCCGCCCGCCACACCGGGCCATCCGAAGGCGCGGCCGGCTATCCGGAGGCCACGGTCCCGCCGACGCGGCCCTGCAGCAGCCGCGACAGCGCCGCGTGCACATCCTCCAGCGACCGCTCCGGCTGATAGGACTGCCAGTCCAGCGCGGCCACCAGCACCATCCCGAACAGCGCCGACGCCGTCAGCGGGATATCGATCTCCCCGCTGAACTCGTGCGCGGCCACCCCGGCCCGCAGCTCGGCCTCGATCACCGCTATGGCCCGCTGCCGGACCATCATCAAGGTGGACTGCCAGGCGCGGTTGGTGCGCCACAGCTCGGCCACGTACAGCTGGGTCAGCGACGGATAGCGGGAGATGAAGTCCAGCCCGGCCCGGACCATGGCGTCCAGCGCGTCCACATGGCTGCCGCCGCGCTCGGCGTTCTCGTCGGCGGCGCTCTGGAGGGATGCGGTCAGCAGCTCGATGCCGTGCTGCAGCAGCTCCTCGAAGAGCACGGTCTTACTGGCGAAGTTGTAGTAGACCGTGCCCTTGGCCACCCCGGCCCGCTCGGCGATCTCGTCCACGGTGGTGGAGGAGAAGCCCTGTTCGGCGATGAGGGTCACCGCTGCCTCGAAGAGTTTCTGGCGTGTGGCCTGGCGGCGCGTGCTGCTGCTGTCCATGGCGCCGATTCTGCCCGTTGTTGATGTTATGCCGCTCACAGGCTCAGCTCCGGATGCAGCCGGTCCACCGACCACACCTGCCGGCGCCGCGCCGACCACGCGGTGAGCGCCAGGGCCGCCACGCTGAATCCGAGGAGCACCCCACAGGCCAGCCAGACCGGGCCGAGCCCGCCGCCGGTGATGAGCCGGCGCAGCCCGTCCACCACGTACGTCATGGGCAGGAAGGGGTGGATGGCGTTGAAGAAGCGCGGACTGGTCTGCACCGGATAGGTGCCGCCCGCCGAGGTCAGCTGAAGCATCAGCAGGGCCAGCACCAGGATCCGGCCGGCCGGTCCGAAGCGGGCGTTCAGCCACTGCACGATCGCCGCGAAACAGGCCGTCACCAGCATCAGGAAGCCGAGGGTGCCCGCGGCCCGCGCCATCTGCAGGCCGATCGCCCAGTGCAACACCGCCATCAGGGCCAGCGTCTGGAACACACCGATCGCGGCGACCGGCAGCCAGCCCGCGAACGCGATCCGCCAGGAGGAGGCACCCACCGCGAGCGCGCGCTTGTTCAGCGGCTGAATCAGCATGTAGGCCACCATCGCGCCGACCCACAGGGAGAGCGGGATGAAGTACGGGGCGAAACCGGTGCCGTAGTTGGGCGCCTTGTGCAGCGCCTGGTGGACCAGCCGCACCGGATCCGCCATCACCTCGGTCCGGGCGTCCCGGTCCTGCTTGCCGTAGTCGGGGATCTTGTCGGCGCCGTCGTGCAGCCCGCCGGAAAGCTTGCCCGAGCCGTCGACGAGCCGGAACATCCCGCCGCCCAGGGTGTCCGCGCCGCCGCGCGCCTTACCGACGCCGCTGTCGAGGTCGGAGGCGCCGGTCTTGGCGGTGCTCAGCCCGGTGTGCAGGGTTCCGGCGCCCTTGGCGACCTTCTGCGCCCCGGAGTTGAGGGCGTTGACCTTCCGTACGGCGGTGTCGAGGTCGGTGCCCAGGTGCGGGGCGTTCCGCGCGAGCCAGAGCGCCTGGTCGTGCAGATCGTCCAGATGGCCGCCGAGGGCGTCGAGTTGGGTGGTGTGGTCCTGCACCAGCTTGTTGACGTCCTCGGCCACATCGGCGGCGGTGTCGGCCGCCGCCACCGACTTCTTGAGCGCGGGACAGTCCGGGTCTGGGGGCACCGCCCCCTCGCAGCGGGTCCGGTAGTCGGCGGCGAGGTCGTCGGACGCCTTACGGGCCTTGGTGGCCGCCGTGGCGGTCGTCTCGGGCAGGGTGTCGAGGCTGTCGGACGCCTTCTGGGAGGCGTCGGCGACCAGTTGGGAGACGTCCCCGATCTCCTTGCCGTGCTCCTTGAGGAACGGGCGCACCTTGGCCGCCACGTCGTTGACCTTGTCCGACAGCGACTGGGTGCCGTCGGCGACCCCGCCCGCGCCAGTCTTGAGCGTCCCGGAGCCCTGGTAGAGCGTGCCGAGCCCGGACTTCAGATCGCGGCTGCCCTTCTTGGCCTTGGCCAGGCCCTTGGCGAGGTCGTCCGCGCCCTTCTTGGCCTTGCCGATGCCCTTACCGAGCTTGTCGGCGCTCTTGGCGGCCTTCTCCGTCTCCCCGTGGATATCGGCGAAGGAGATGAAGATGTTGTCGTAGAAGCCGCGGGACGCCTTGGTGGAGGCCGCGGCACGCACCTCGGAGAAGACCGAGCGGGAGATCTGGCCGACGATGTAGTTGTTGGCGTCGTTGGTGCGCACCTTGAGGGCGCCGGTCTCCGGGGACTTCCCTGAGCTGGTGGCGATCTGCCGGCTGAAGTCCGAGGGCACGGTCAGCGACAGGTAGTACGTGCCGTTCGCGACGCCCTTACGGGCCTCGGCGGCGCTTGTGCGGTGCCAGTCGAAGGTCTTGCTGTCGAGCAGCTTGCCGCTGATGTCGTCGCCCGCGGTGAGGCGGTCGCCCTTCACGGTGGCGCCGGTGTCCGAGTTGACGAGGGCCACCGGGATCTTGTCCAGCTTGCCGTACGGGTCCCAGAAGGACCACAGGTACAGCGCACCGTAGAGCAGCGGCAGCAGGAGCAGGGCGGCCAGCGCCGCCCGTGGCAGCTTCCCCCTCCCGAACCGCTTCAGCTCAAGCGCGGCGAGTTTCGGCGAGCGCATCCGCCGCCCCCTTCTCGTTCTCGTCGTGTCCGGCCTCGTGGGCGGCGGGAGTGGCGGAGGCGTCCGCGTCGGCCTTCTGGCTCTCCTGGCTCTGTTCAGCCGGGCTCGTCCGCGCGGTCCGGACCACGACCGCGTCGGCCGGGGCCTGGCTGCACACCGCGAGGACCGTGGTGCCGCCCTCCGCGATCTCCCGCAGCAGCGCCCAGGCGCGCTCGCGTTCGGCGTCCGAGAGCTTCATGTCGGCGTCGTCGACGGCCAGCAGCCGCGGCCGGGCGATGAGCGCGAGCGCGATCGACAGCCGCAGCGCCTCCAGCCGCTCCAGGTCCCGTACGGCCGTACGCGGCCCCTTGGGCAGCGTGTCGAGGTCCAACCCGGCGGCCGTGAGGGCCGCCTCGATCCCGGCCCGGGACGCGGCGGTCCGCTCACGGCGCGGACGCAGCAGCCCGCGCGGGGAGTCGGTGAACCGGCGCCGCAGCAGGGCCCGCTCCCGCAGATGCTCGGCGACCGTGAGCACCGGATCGAGCTCAATGACACCCGGTACGTGGGCGAGCGCGCTGATCCGGCGTATGCGCGCCATCTGTTGGGGAACCCGGAAGCCCCCGACCACGCCGTGTCCCTCGCTGGGGCGCATCCGGCCGGTGAGCGTCAGCAGCAGGGAGGTGCGGCCCGAGCCGGACGGGCCCTCGATCGCGATCAGCGCACCGGAGTCGGCGGCGAAGGCGGCACCGCGGAACGCCCAGCCGTGCGACCCCCTGACGCCGAGCCCCTCGGCCGTCACCGCCGCCCCGGTCTCCGCTTCTGGGGTGCCCCCCACGCACATCACTTCCTTGATTTTTGAACTGACTGGTCAGTGCAAAAACAGTATGGAGTATGGCGGGGCCAGACGGGACGTCGGGGTCGTTCGCGCTGGTCAGAGCCGATTGTCAGTGGTGTGCCCCACGATGGCCCCATACGGCGGTCGCTCTACCACGCGATCGGCCGCCACGCGACGACAGGAGGTTCGTCATGGCCAGTACCGCCGCAGCGCGCCGGCACCGTGCCGCCGCCCCTGCCCCCTCGTTGACCGGCCCCGCGACCGATGTCCACCCCGTGCTGCGCCGCGCGTCCGCCCCGCCCGCCGCCGCTGGTCTGCTCACCCAGGCCCATCAGGGTCTGGAGGAGGCCGCCGCGCTCGAGACCGCCAACGAGCGCTTTGCGACCGCACATCTGGCCGCCCTGCGCACGGCCGCCGCCGTGCTCGCCGTGCGCGGCCGCCCCGAGCCGACCGCGCGCCGCCGTGCCCGGATCCGCAGCGCCTGGGAGGTCCTGCCGGAGGTCGCTCCCGAACTGGCCGAGTGGAGCGCGCTGTTCGCCTCCGGCGCCGAGCGCCGGGCCCGCGCCGAGGCGGGGATACAGGGCGCCGCGAGCCGGCGGGACGCGGACGATCTGCTGCGCGCCACCGCGATGTTCCTGCGGCTGGTGGAGCGCATGCTGATGCTGCAGCCGACCCTGCCCCACCAGGCCCCACCGGGTGACGAGCCGGGCCCGTCGGGAGCGTGAGAGTCGGGAGCGTGAGAGGCGGCCCGGTGACCGCCCCGGCGCGGGCCGGTGTCCGCTGGGGCGCGATGCGGCATCGGCTGGAGCGCCGTCCGGTATCCGCTCGGGCGCCGGCTGCTGTCCGCCGGGTACCGCTCGGGCGCCGGCCGCTGTCCGTCCGGTATCCGCTGGGGGCGGTGGGGCCGGCTGCCTCGGCGCACCCCGCCCCACGGAGGCAATAGGCTGGGACCGCCGACGTCAGTAAGCCGTCGTCGCCGCCTCCGGGCGGTGGCGGCACCGCGCCGAGGAGCCACCCGCCGTGTCAGACCCGCAGCGCCCCCGTGCGTCCCTCCGTACCGCCGTGGTCTGGGAGGTCCTGAAAGACGCCCTGGAACGGCGGGCCAAGGCCACGGGCCGGGAGGCCGTCGAGGGCGGGGCCGTGCACGGTGCGCTGGACGTCCTGGACACCGGCGGCGGCAGCGGCAATTTCGCCGTCCCCGTGGCCGGCCTCGGCCACCGCGTCACCGTGGTCGACCCGAGTCCGAACGCCCTGTTCGCGCTGGAGCGGCGGGCCGCCGAGGCCGGGGTGGCCGACCGGGTGCGCGGAGTCCAGGGCGATGCCCACGGGCTCTTCGACGTGGTCGAGCGGGGCGGTTACGACGTGGTGCTCTGCCATGGCGTGCTGGAGTACGTGGACGACCCCGCCGAGGGCCTGCGGAACGCGGCGGCGGCCCTGCGCCCCGCCGGAACCCTCAGCCTGCTCGCGGCGGGCCTGGGCGGTGCCGTGCTGGCCCGCGCCCTGGCCGGTCACTTCACCGAGGCCCGGCAAGCGCTTACTGACCCCGAGGGCCGCTGGGGCTCCGGAGACCCGATGCCGCGCCGCTTCACCGCCGACCAGCTGTCCGAGCTGGTGGAGGCGGCCGGTCTGGAGATCGCCGCGGTGCACGGGGTGCGGGTTTTCGCCGATCTGGTCCCCGGAGTACTCGTGGACACCGAGCCCGGGGCGCTGGACGCCCTGTTGCAACTGGAGGAGGCCGCCGCCGGGCTGCCCGCCTTCCGCTCCGTCGCCACTCAGCTGCACGTTCTCGCCGAGCGGGACTGAGCGGCTCCTCCTGCCCCACCGGACGACGGGCGGCGCAGGTGGAGTCGGCCACAGGAGACCCGATTGGACGCCAGGCCCCGTATGATCGGGGTACACCGTCCGGCATGGCCAATCGGCGGGAGGGGAATGGACGTCTCAGCGTCAACTTTCGCCACGCCCGTGGGGGTGGGCGAATTGGCGTTGAGGGGCGGGTTTCACGGGGGCGATTCCCTGCCTATCCTGAAAGGGTCGCACCCGGTCGCCCCCCGCGACCGACGAGTAGGAGGACTCCGTGCCGCTCTCGGAGCACGAGCAGCGCATGCTCGAGCAAATGGAGCGAGCGTTGTACGCCGAAGATCCCAAGTTCGCGACAGCGCTTGAGGGAAGCGGTCTGCGCACGTACACCCGGCGACGGGTCTACCAGGCGGTCGCGGGTTTTCTGGTGGGCATCGCACTCCTCATGGTCGGAGTGATCGTTCCCCAGATCTGGATCAGCGTGGTGGGCTTCCTGATCATGCTGGGATGTGCGGTGCTCGCGGTGACCGGCTGGCGCAAGGCTCCCAAACCCGGTGAGGCGCAGGGCGGCGGCGGGGCGGCTCCCCGCCGTCAGGGCCGTCAGCGCCGTTCGATGATGGCGCGTATCGAGGAGCGGTGGCAGCGTCGCCGCGATGAGCAGGGCCACTGAGAATAATTCTTGGATGAGCGGTTGAGGGGCGGTCGCCGACTGGCGACCGCCCCTCAACCGTGCGGTTGCCCTTCCGGGCCGTAGCTCTTAAGCCGTGCCCCAGCCCAGCAACCGTGTCCTGGGCCCGCAACCGTGTCCTGGGCCCGCAACCGTGTCCCGGGTCTGCAACCGTGTCCCGGGTCTGCAACCCGCTCCCAGCCCCGCAACCGCGTCCTGGACCCTGGGCTTGGCCGCAGGGCGCTGGAGCGAGTGTGGGCGGCCCTGAGGCCCCCGTGGCGTGCCCGAGCAGCCCTGAGCCCCCGCGTACGCCGCAGGGGCTCAGGGGCGGGGCTCAGCCGCAAGGGCTCAGCCGCCGGAAGGCCGCAAGGGCTCAGGGCCGCCCGAAGGCCAGGCCGCCCCGAGGTCAGCTCCCCTGGCCGCGCGGGTGCCGGAGCTGGGAGGCCCAGCGGGCCCAGCGGGGGGCTCCCCACCGCTGGACCAGCGCGGACCAGCGCTGTCCCCACGCCCACGCCAGCTGAGCCGCGGACCGCGGGGCCAGCAGCGCCCGCAGCCGCTCCCGCCGCCCCGCCTTGGCCCGGAATCCGGCCAGCACCTGCCGGACGTCGTCCGCGACGTCCGCGAACGGGCGCGGCTGCGGTGCGTACAGCACCTGCTCGACCGCCTCGGCCACCCGCTGCGCCGCCCGGGCCGCATCGTCGTCGAGGTCGGCGATCCGCACCATGCGGGCCACCGCCCTGCGCGAGGTCAGCGAGTCGTCCGGCAGCACGCCGAAGTCCCAGGCCGAATCGGTGAGTTCACGCCATGCGGCGAGGACCCGGTCGGCGGCGTCCTGCTCGGTGCGCCCGCCCGAGCCGTCCAGTCTGCGGGTCCGTATCCGCCGTCGCCACAGCATGGGCAGCAGCGGCACCACGGCCAGCAGCACCGCCAGCGAACTCCAGCTGGTGACCTTGGTCGCCGACCAGCCGCCGCCCGAGGCGCCGTTGTCCGGCTGCTGGGCCGCGGCACCTCCACAGCTGCCCAGCTTCTTCATCTCCAGGGAGCAGCTGTCGGAGGCGGTCGGGGCGGCCGTCGGCTCGGAGGTCGTGCTGGGCTCGGTCGTCGGCTCGTCGGACGGGGCGCCCGAGGGCGTCTGCTCCATCGTGTAGTCGGGCTGGGTGCCACGGCTCGGGGTGGGCTCGAAACGGGTCCAGCCCACGCCCTCGAAGTACAGCTCGGGCCAGGCGTGCGCGTCCTTCAGGCCCACCGACACCGAGCCGTCCGCCTGGGCGGTGCCGGGGGTGAACCCGACCGCCACCCGCGCCGGAATGCCCAGCGTCCGGGCCATCGCCGCCATCGAGAAGGAGAAGTGGACGCAGAAGCCCTCCTTCTGCTTCAGGAACCGGACGATGGCGGCCGAGCCGCTGCCGGACTGCACCTCGGTGTCGTAACGGAATCCTCCGTTCACCGCGAACCAGTCCTGGAGCTTGACCGCCTTCTCGTATGCGTTGGACGCGCCGGCGGTCACCTCCCGCGCCGTACTGGCCACCACGGACGGCAGCGAGTCCGGCACCTCGGTGTACTCCTTCCGCAGCCGCGAGGGCGGTGCGGGCGCGGCCGCCAGCTGCTCGGCCGTCGGCTCCACCAGCAGGCTGGTGACCCGGTAGCGCGCGCCCCGGGTGGTCTGGCCGCGGTCGCCGACCAGCGTGCGGCCCTCCGGCTCATAGCGCCAGCGCCCGTCGATCTCGACCCTGGACGCGGGGTAGGGGAGGGGCAGCCAGTTCTGCGCGTACCAGTCGGCGGCCGAGATCGAGGTGTCGATCGAGGAGACCCGGACCGAGGGGCCGAGCCCGGCGGGCGACGGAAGCTGCCCGGGCACATCGGTGACATGCCGCTCGGACGACTTCCAGGAGGTGCCGTCGAACCGGTCCAGTGCCACGATCCGCAGATACAGGTCCTGCGTGGTCTGTGAGGAGGTGCGATAGCGCAGCACCTCCTTGTTCTCCGGCTGGTTCAGGCTGTCCTGCAGCGACACCAGCGGATTGACCGCCGAGATCGTGCCGCCGCCGCTGCCCGACCCGCCACCGCTGCCCTGCCGGTCCAGCAGCCCGCCGTCCAGGGACGGCAGCGCCGCGGGCACCACCAGCGCGATGCCGAGCGCCAGCACGCCGATCCGGCGGCCGGTGCGGACCGGGGCGAGCGCCGGGGCGCCTCCGGCCCCGGCCAGGCCCGAGGGCGGCATACCCCCCGGACGCGGGGCGCCGCCGCTGAACACCCGGCCCCACTGGGAGAGCCGGTCCCGGCCCTCGGCCAGGAGCAGCAGCAGATAGCCGGCCGCCGCCAGCAGGAACCACAGCCAGTCGCTCCCGGCGTCGGACAGGCCGGCCGCGACCGAGTACAGCGCGAGCAGCGGCAGCCCGGCGGGGGCCGCGCTGCGGTAGGTCACCGCGAGCGCGTCGACCACCAGGCCGATCACCAGCACCCCGGCCACCAGCATCAGCCGGATGCCATCGGTGAGCGGCGCGGGGATCGCGTACTGCCCCACGTCGTCGGCGCCGTCGCGCAGCAGCACCGCGAACTCGTGAAGGGCCTGCGGACTCGGCAGCACCCCGCCCAGCGCCTGCTCGTGTGCGAAGACCAGGGTGAGCAGCAGCAGCGTCACCACGGCCTGCGCGGCCACCGTCAGCGGGCGGGCCAGCGGCACCCGGCGGGCTGCCACGCCCGTCCCGCTCTGGACCGCCAGCAACAGGGTGGCCTGCAACAGCCAGCTCGCCGGGTCCACCAGCGGCAGCAGCGCACAGGCCGCCGCCACCGTGGCCAGCGCCGCACATATCGCGAGCCGAACGCTCCCACTCATGCCCAGCTCCCTGTCATGCCGCCGATCGTGGGGCCTCCGGCGTCCGCCCGGGTGGCGCCCTGGGTATCCGCCTGCCGCCACAACTGTGCCAGCGAGGCCCCCGGGCCGACCGGCAGCGCCGTCCACCCCGCCTCGCGCAGCTGCCGCAGCCGCTCCTCCAGCTCCCGTGTGCCCCCGAACTCCGCCCCGCGCGACCAGGCCGCGCCGTCCAGCACGAACGCCACCGCGGCCGTGGTGCGGTGCCGCATCCGGGCGGCCGTCGCCGCCTGCTCCTCGTCCAGATCGCCCAGGAAGGCCACCAGCAGCCCCTCACCGCCGCCCCGCAGCACCTCGAAGGCGGGCGAGAGCCCTCCGCCGTCGGAGTGGTCCACCACGGCGAGGGTGTCCAGCATCAGCCCGGCGGTCTCCGCCGAGTCATGGGTGGAACCGGTGAAGCCGCCTCCGCCGTCCGGGCCCGGCACCGAGCTTCCGGAGTCGGTCAGCAGCCGGACCGCATAGCCCCGCTCCAGCAGATGGACCGCGGCCGAGGCCGCACCGGAGACCGCCCATTCGAAGGCCGAGTCGGGTCCGGAGCCGTAGTGCGCCGTACGCCGGGTGTCCAGCAGCACCGTGCAGTGGGCCCGCTGCGGCTGCTCCTCCCGGCGGACCATGAGCTCCCCGTAGCGCGCGGTGGATCGCCAGTGCACCCGGCGCAGATCGTCGCCTATGCGGTAGCCGCGCGGGATGACGTCGTCCTCACCGGCCAGGGCGAGCGAGCGGTGCCGCCCGTCCCCGTACCCCGCGGCCTCGCCGGTCAGGCGCACCGGGGGCAGCGGCTCGACCCGGGGGACCACCGTGAGCGTGTCGTAGGCGCTGAAGGCGCGGGTGAGCTCGCACATCCCGAACGGATCGCTCAGCCGAAGCTGCAGCGGGCCCAGCGGGTAGCGGCCGCGCAGATCCGAGCGGACCCGGTAGGACACCTCGCGCCGGCCGCCCGGCTCCACCCGGTCCAGCACGAACCGGGGGCGCGGCCCCAGCACATAGGGCACCCGGTCCTGGAGCATCAGCAACCCGGTGGGCAGCCGCGAGACATTGTCCATCCGCAGATGCACCCGGGCCTCGGAGCCCGCCGGCACCCGCGCGGGAGCGAGCCGTCTGCTGCCCGCCACCCGGTACCGGGTGCGGTAGACCACGGCCACGCAGACCAGGGGCAGCGCGGCCAGCAGCAGCCCGACCCGCAGCAGATCCGCCTGGCCCAGGACATAGCTGCACACCGCGGCGGCCACCCCGGCGGCCAGGAAGGAACGGCCGCGGGTGGTCAGCCCGGCGAGGGCGGCCCGCAGCCCGCCCGAGTCCTCGCCGGCGCCGGGGCCCTCGGGGCCCATGTCCGTCCCCCCGCGGCCATCACAGCCTCCGCGCGCCCGGCTGCTGCCGGCCGAAGTCGGCCGGGGGCATGGGCGGCATCGGGGGCATCCCGCCACCCGCGCCGCGCGAACCGGAGGTGGGCACCGGGGTGCGCTGCACGATGTCCGTGACGACCTGCTCCGCGGTGCGCCGGTTCAGCTGGGCCTGTGCGGTGGGCAGCAGCCGGTGCGCCAGCACCGCCACGGCGAGGGACTGCACATCGTCCGGCAGCGCGAACTCCCGCCCGGCCAGCGCGGCCGACGCCTTGGCGGCCCGCAGCAGATGCAGCGTGGCGCGGGGCGAGGCGCCCAGCCGCAGATCGGGGTGGCTGCGGGTGGCGGCCACCAGGTCCACCGCGTAACGCCGGACGGCCTCGGCGACATGCACCGAGCGCACCGCCTCGACCAGCTTGACGATCTCATGGGCGTGCGCGACGGGCTGCAGGTCGTCCAGCGGGGAGACGCCACCGTGGACGTCCAGCATCTGCAGCTCGGCCTGCGGGCTGGGGTATCCGATGGAGACACGGGCCATGAAGCGGTCGCGCTGCGCCTCGGGCAGCGGATAGGTGCCCTCCATCTCGACCGGGTTCTGCGTGGCCACCACCATGAAGGGGTTGGGCAGCTCGTAGCTCTCCCCGTCGATGGTGACCTGGCGCTCCTCCATCGACTCCAGCAGCGCGGACTGGGTCTTGGGCGAGGCGCGGTTGATCTCGTCGCCGATCACGATCTGGGCGAAGATGGCGCCCGGCTTGAACTCGAACTCCTTGCGCTGCTGGTCGAAGATGCTCACGCCGGTGATGTCGGACGGCAACAGGTCCGGGGTGAACTGGATCCGCCGCACGGAGCAGTCGATGGACCGCGCGAGCGCCTTGGCCAGCATGGTCTTGCCCACGCCCGGGACGTCCTCGATCAGCAGATGCCCCTCGGCGAGCAGCACGGTCAGCGAAAGCCGTACGACCTCGGGCTTGCCCTCGATCACACCCTCCACCGACCGGCGGATCCGCTCCGCTGTGGTGGTCAGATCGCTGAGGCTCGCTCGCTCGTCATAGGTCGTCACCCGGCCCTCCTCGGCCCGTTCTCAGGGCCGTTGCCCTCGGAACGGACCGGCCCACCGCAAACGCTGACGTCGGTCCCCCGCGTGGTTGCGGGGGACGATGTCACCTATGCATTCTTGCGGTCTCCGCGGCCTCGCGTCACTCGGCTGTGGATAACCCGGGGTTATTTGTCACGCTTGTACGAATTCGGGTGCTGAATCCCTTCATCACCTCAGCATCCCTCAGGTGCGCGGCGTGACCTCCCGCAGCAGACCCGTCGTCACATCGAAGACGAAGCCGCGGACGTCGTCGGTGTGCACCAGGAACGGCGAGGTGCGCACCCGCTGCATCGACTGGCGGACGTCGGCGTCGAGGTCCTTGAACGCCTCGACCGCCCACGAGGGACGCTGCCCCACCTCCTCCTCCAGCTCATGCCGGAAGTCCTCGGTGAGGTTCAGCAGACCGCAGCCGGTGTGGTGGATGAGCACGACGCTGCGGGTCCCGAGCGCGCGCTGGCTGATGGTCAGGGATCGGATGATGTCGTCGGTGACCACACCGCCGGCGTTGCGGATGGTGTGGCAGTCGCCCAGCTCCAGGCCGAGTGCCTCGTGCAGGTCCAGTCGGGCGTCCATGCACGCGACGACGGCGACGCGCTGCACGGGCCGCGCGTCCATTCCGGGGTCGGTGAAGTTCTCGGCGTACTTGCGGTTGGCCTCCACGAGGCGGTCGGTGACCGTGTCTCCCGTACGGGCGTCGCGGTCGGTGGACGGATTCGGCTGCGGCGCTGATATCGACATGATGACGACGCTACCTCTCACCAGGGTTTTTTGTCTTCTCTTTAGGTAGGGCAAACGAGGGCAACGGGGTGGTCCGAGCGGGTGATGTGAGGCAACCCACAGCCCCCTGTGCCTCTCGGTGTGGTGCTTGGGGGAGGTGATGCCACCCCCGGGCGGGACGCGCTGGCCGGTTGGTTGACCGAAGGGACGAGTGGACTAAAGTGGCGCGAAGTGGGAGGCGTGACGCTCCCCTCGGATCCCGGAATTTCGCGTGAGCGCGGTGCGTACGTACCCCTCGGCCTCCTCCCGCTCCGGTCGCCTGACGTCACTTCCCCGGCGCCAGTAGGCCACTTCCCCTTCAGAGCGGGCGGGGACCCGGAGGTGCGTACCATCCTCGCCCGATCCTCAGAAGGGCGCACCAGCAGCGCAATGAGCAGCAACGCTCTCCATGTTCCCGTCATGCTCCAGCGCTGCCTGGACATGCTGGCCCCCGCTCTCGCCCAGCCCGGCGCGGTCGTGGTCGACTGCACCCTGGGCCTCGGCGGCCACAGCGAGGCGCTGTTGCGCGACTTCCCCGAGGTCCGGCTCATCGCCCTGGACCGCGACCCGTCCGCGCTGCGACTCGCCGGTGAGCGGCTCGCCCCGTACGGCGACCGGGCCACGCTGGTCCACGCGGTCTACGACGAGCTGCCCGAGGTCCTCGACCGGCTCGGCGTCCCGCGCGTCCAGGGGATCCTCTTCGACCTCGGCGTGTCCTCCATGCAGCTGGACGAGGCCGAGCGCGGTTTCGCCTACGCCCAGGACGCCCCGCTGGACATGCGGATGGACCAGACCACCGGCGTCAGCGCGGCGGAGGTGCTCAACACCTATCCGCCGGGCGAGCTGGTGCGCATCCTGCGGGCGTACGGCGAGGAGAAGTTCGCCAAGAAGATCGTGGACGCGGTGGTGCGCGAGCGCGCCAAGGAGCCGTTCACCAACAGCGCCCGGCTCGTCGAGCTGATCCGCGCGGCCCTGCCGCAGGCCGCCAAGCGCACCGGCGGCAATCCGGCCAAGCGCACGTTCCAGGCGCTGCGGATCGAGGTCAACGGCGAGCTCGCGGTCCTGGAGCAGGCCATTCCGGCGGCCGTGGGGACGCTCGCGGTCGGCGGGCGGATCGCCGTGCTCTCGTATCACTCGCTGGAAGACCGCCTGGTCAAGCAGGTGTTCGCAGCCGGTGCCCGAAATACGGCGCCCCCCGGACTGCCGGTCATCCCCGAGCAGTACCAGCCCCGGCTGAAGCTGCTCACCCGCGGCGCGGAGCTGCCCACCGAGGAGGAGATCGCCGAGAACCGGCGGGCCGCCCCGGCCCGGTTCCGGGGGGCTGAGCGCATCCGGGAAGAGGTCGGTCCATGAGCGTGCGGGGGACGGGGCCGAAAGGCCGGCCGGTGCCGGGGGCCACCACGGCCAGGCGCACGCCCTTCGTGCTGCTCGTCGTGGTCCTGCTCGGCTCCGGCCTGATCGCCCTGCTGCTGTTGAACTCCTCCCTCAACCAGGGGTCGTTCGAGCTCAGCAGGCTCGAGAAGCAGACCGAGGAACTCACCGACGAGCGCCAGGCGCTCCAGCAGGACGTCGACCAGCTCTCCGCCCCCGCCGAACTGGAGCGGCGCGCCCGGGAACTGGGGATGGTGCCCGGCGGCAGCCCGGCCTTCCTCAACCCGGACGGCTCGGTCAGCGGGGTGCCCGCCCCCGCCTCGGGGCAGCCCTCGGTACTCGGCGCCCCCGGCCCGGTGCTGCCGTCCGCGCTCGACCCCACGCCGTCCCAGGCGTCGCCCACCCCGTCCGCCCTCACGCCGTCGACCGCCACCCCGTCCGCCCTCGCGCCGTCGACCGCCACCCCGTCTGCGGCGGGCACGGCGTCCGTGACCCCGTGGGGGCTGCCCACCGCCCTCTCCGCGACCTCCTCCGCCTCCGCGCAGTCCACCCCGGCCCCTCAGTAGGTGACACGGTGACGCGATCCCCAGCCCGCGCCCAACCCGGCCCGCCCGCGCGGAGCACCGCCCGCGCGCGGTGGGCGGCCGCCGAGCCGAGGGCGGCCGTCGCGTGAGCGCGCCCCAGGATCCCCGCCGCCGCGGCGTACCAGGCCCGGCCGGTCCGCGCGGCGACCGCCGCCCGCGCCAGGACGCGGCGCGGCGCCCCGGTGAGCGCCAGGGAGGATCGTCCGGCCGTCCGGCCCAGCGCCCGCGCCCCGGTGCTGCCCAGCCGCTGCGGCTGGGCAGCCCGCGCCCCCGGCTGCGGCTGATCAGCCTCGGCCTCACCCTCGTCATGCTGGTCTTCGTCGTACGGCTGCTGCAGGTGCAGGCCGTCGACGCCAGCGCCTACGCGGCCAAGGCCAACGTCAACCGCTACATCCCGGTGAAGCTGTCCGCCGAGCGCGGCTCCATCACCGACCGCAACGGCGTCGATCTGGCGACCACGGTGGACGCGTACGACATCACCGCCGCCCCCGACCTGCTCACGCCCAAGACGGCCAAGACCCGTGACGCGCCGCGCCAGGCCGCCGCCCTCCTCGCGCCGATCCTCGGCAAGGAGGAGGCGGACCTGGAGAAGAAGCTCACCGACAACCCCAGGTCGCAGTACGTGGTGCTCGCCCGGCAGCAGTCCCCGCAGGTCTGGAACCAGATCAAGGACCTGAAGAGCGCCCTGGACGACGCGGCGACCAAGGGCAAGGGCACCAACGTCCTGGCCGGGGTCAACCGCGAGGCGCACAGCAAGCGGGTCTATCCGAACGGGGATCTCGCCGCCGGGATACTGGGATTCGTGGGTGGCGACGGCCGCGGCGCCGCCGGGCTCGAGCAGCAGCTCAACAAGAAGCTCGCGGGCAAGGACGGCAAGCGCGTCTACGCCCAGTCCGGCGGCCACCAGGTGCCCACCGGGGACCTCAAGGAGCAGCCCGCGGTCCCCGGCAGCGATTACGAGCTGACCATCGACCGGGACATCCAGTGGGCCGCCCAGAGCGCCATCGCCGACCAGGTCCGCAAGTCCGGGGCCGACCGCGGCTATGTCATCGTCCAGGACACCCGGACCGGACAGCTCCTGGCGATGGCCAACGCGCCCGGGTTCGATCCCGGCGACATCACCACGACGGACGCGGACGACCTGGGCAACGCCGCGGTCTCCGACGCCTACGAGCCCGGCAGCGTCAGCAAGCTCATGTCCATGGCCGCCGTCCTCGAGGAGGGCGTGGCCCGCTGGGACACCCATGTGGTGGTCCCCAACCGGCTGCCGCGCGCCGACCGGGCCTTCGCCGACGACATCGACCACCCCACCTGGTACCTCACGCTCAACGGCGTGCTCGCCAAGTCCAGCAACATCGGCACGATCCTCGCCACCGAGCAGCTGGGGAAGACCAAGAAGCAGAAGAACCAGATCCTCTACTCCTACCTGCGGAAGTTCGGGATCGGCCGGCCCAGCGGGCTCGGTTTCCCCGGCGAGACCCCGGGCATCCTGGCCCGGCCGCAGGACTGGAGCGCCTCGCAGCAGTACACCATCCCCTTCGGCCAGGGGCTGTCGCTCAACGCCGTCCAGGCGGCCTCCGTGTACTCCACCATCGCCAACGGCGGCGAGCGCATCGCGCCCACCCTCGTCCGCGGCACCAAGGGGCCCGGCGGCGACTACACGGCCGCGCCCTCCCCCGAGAAGACCCGTGTCGTCAGTAAGGAGACCGCGAAGACGCTCGCCGAGATGCTCGAGTCGGTCGTCGACGACCAGCAGGGCACCGGCGCCAAGGCGAAGATCCCCGGCTATCTTGTCGCGGGGAAGACCGGTACCTCCAACCGGGTGGACCCCAAGACCGGCCGCTACCGCGGCTACACCGCGTCCTTCGCCGGCTTCGCCCCGGCCGACAAACCGCGGCTGACCGTCTACTGTGCCGTTCAGAACCCGACGAAAGGCAGCTACTTCGGCGGTCAGGTCTGCGGACCGGTCTACAAGAAGGTCATGGAGTTCGGCCTCAAGGCCCTGCAGGTCCCGCCGTCCGGGAAGCAGCCCAAACGGCTCCCCGTGAGCTACAACCCGGGCCAGTGAGCGGACCCAGCAGTGACGACGATCACGCCGGACCCCGGGAACCACGGTCCGGTACGGCCCCGCTTCGCCGCCTCATTTCGCGGGGGAGCGGGTGTCCCGGGTACGCTCACCGCCGTGCCCCACGCTGATCAGTCCCAAACCCCTCAGAAGGACGTTTCTGTGGAATACCCGGGAGCGCCCCGCCCTCTCCAGGTCCGCCCGATCCCGCTGGCGGAGCTGGCGGATCAGCTGGGCATCGATGCCCCCGAAGCCTCGGAGGGGGCCGCGGTCACCGGGATCACCCATGACTCGCGAGCCGTACGCCCCGGCGATGTGTACGCCGCGCTGGCCGGCGCCCGCCTCCACGGCGCGGACTTCGCGGCCCAGGCCGCCGACCTCGGCGCGGTCGCGGTGCTGACCGACCCGGCCGGCGCCGAGCGCGCCGCCGCCACCGGACTGCCGGTCCTGGCGGTGGACAACCCGCGCGGCCGGATGGGTGCGCTGGCCGCCACGATCTACGGCGAGCCGGGTGCGGACCTGCTGCAGATCGGCATCACCGGCACCTCCGGCAAGACCACGACCGCGTATCTCATCGAGGGCGGCCTCAAGGCCGCAGCGAAGCACGATGGCGGCCTTACGGGTCTCATCGGCACCGTGGAGACGCGGATCGGTGACGAGCGCATCAAGTCCGAGCGCACCACCCCCGAGGCCACCGATCTGCAGGCCCTGTTCGCGGTGATGCGGGAGCGCGACGTCCACTCGGTCGTCATGGAGGTCTCCAGCCACGCCCTGGTCCTCGGCCGCGTCGACGGCTGCGTCTTCGACGTCGCGGTGTTCAACAACCTCAGCCCGGAGCACATGGAGTTCCACTCCGGCATGGAGGACTACTTCCAGGCCAAGGCCCAGCTGTTCACCAAGGCCCGCAGCCGCGCCGGAGTGATCAACTACGACGACGAGTACGGCCGGCGGCTGATCGAGCAGTCCGAGGTACCCGTCACCACCTTCTCCGCCGAGGGCCACCCCGACGCCCACTGGCGCGCCGCTGACGTCGAGGTCGGCCCGCTCGGCTCGACCTTCACCGCCGTCGGCCCGGACGGTGAGTCCGTACGGGCCGCCGCGCCCCTCCCGGGCCCCTTCAACGTGGCCAACGCGCTCGCCGCCGTCGTCGCCCTCGCCGTCGCCGGGATCGACCCGCAGACGGCCGCCGACGGCATCGCCGCCGTCCCCGGCGTACCGGGCCGGCTGGAGCGGGTCGACGTGGGCCAGCCCTACCTCGCGGTCGTCGACTACGCCCACAAGACCGACGCCGTGGAGTCGGTGCTGCGTGCGCTCCGTAAGGTGACCGACGGCAAGCTGCACGCCGTCCTCGGCTGCGGCGGGGACCGCGACCGGCTCAAGCGCGGCCCCATGGGCGCCGCGGTGGCCCGGTACTCCGACACGGCCGTCCTCACCTCCGACAACCCGCGCTCCGAGGACCCGCTCGCGATCCTCGCCGCCATGCTCGCGGGCGCAGCCGAGGTGCCCGCTCACGAGCGCGGCGATGTGCTGGTCGAGGAGGACCGCGCCAACGCCATCGCGGCCGCCGTCGCCCGCGCCGAGCCGGGTGACACCGTCATCGTGGCCGGCAAGGGCCACGAACTGGGCCAGGACATCGCCGGCGTGATCCGTGCCTTCGACGACCGCCAGGTACTCCGCGAGGCCATCGAGCTCAGTGAGCGAGCCCACAGGCGCGATGCCACGCGCCCCGAGACAAGCTCACAACACCGGGACAATCACCAAGACGACCAGGGATGACAGACCGCCATGCGCGCACCAGCCCCCTCAAGGCAGCTCTCCCGCACGGCCGGAGGTGATCAGTGATCGCACTGTCCCTCACCGAGATCGCCGGCCTAGTCGGTGGACAGCCGCACGACATACCGGACCCGGACCTGAAGGTCACGGGCCCTGTGGTGATCGACTCCCGTGAGGTGCGGCCCGGCAGCCTCTTCGCCGCGCTCCCCGGGGAGCGCGTGGACGGCCACGACTTCGCCCGCAGGGCGATCGAGGCCGGCGCCACGGCGGTCCTGGCCGCGCGCCCCGTCGGCACCGCGGACGCCCCCGTACCGGCGATCGTCGTGCCCGATGTCATCGCCGCCATGGGAGCGCTCGCGCGCGCCGTCGTGGAGCGCCTGGACGCCACCGTGGTCGCGCTCACCGGCTCCGCGGGCAAGACCAGCACCAAGGACCTCATCGCCCAGCTCCTCCAGCGCCGCGGCCCCACCGTATGGACGCCGGGCAACTTCAACAACGAAATCGGGCTGCCCGTGGCCGCGCTCAGCGCCGACGAGGCCACCCTGCACCTGGTGCTGGAGATGGGCGCCCGCGGGAAGGGCCACATCCAGTATCTGGCCACCCTCACCCCGCCCCGTATCGGACTCGTGCTCAACGTCGGCACCGCCCATATCGGAGAGTTCGGCGGCCGGGAGCAGATCGCCGAGGCCAAGGGCGAGCTCGTGGAAGCCCTGCCCCCGCCGAGGAGGGCGGGGTGGCGCTGCTCAATGCCGACGACCCCCTGGTGCGCGCCATGGCGTCGCGCACCAAGGCCCGTACCGTCCTGTTCGGCGAGGCCGAGGACGCCGATGTGCGTGCCGGGAATGTCCGGCTCGCCGACGGCGGCCGCCCCGCCTTCACGCTTCACACCCCTACCGGGTGCAGCGAAGTGACCATGCGCCTGTACGGTGAGCACCACGTGTCGAACGCGCTCGCCGCGGCCGCCGTCGCCCATGAGTTGGGCATGTCCGTCGACGAGATCGCCGTGTCGCTCTCCGAGGCGGGGCAGCTCTCCCGCTGGCGGATGGAGGTCACCGAGCGCTCGGACGGCGTGACGGTCGTCAACGACGCCTACAACGCGAACCCCGAGTCCATGCGAGCAGCGCTGCGCGCGCTGGTCGCCATGGGCACTGTCACACCGGGGCGTCGCACGTGGGCGGTGCTCGGCCCGATGGCCGAGCTGGGCGAGGAGTCACTGGCCGAGCACGACGCGATCGGACGGCTGGCCGTCCGGCTCAACGTCAGCAAGCTCGTGGCGGTCGGCGGCCAGGAGGCCGCCTGGCTGGACATGGGCGCCAAGAACGAGGGTTCGTGGGGTGAGGAGTCGGTGCACGTGTCCGACGTGCGGGCAGCGGTCGATCTGCTGCGCAGCGAGCTGCGACCGGGGGACGTCGTGTTGGTGAAGGCATCCAGGTCGGTGGGGCTGGAGCGGGTCGCGCAGGCGTTGCTCGAGGGCGAGGGTGAGGGCGTCCGCTAATGGGTGGCATGAGGCAGATCCTCTTCTCGGGAGCCATCGGGCTCTTTCTGACCCTGATCGGCACCCCGCTGCTGATCAAGCTGTTGGCGCGCAAGGGCTACGGCCAGTTCATCCGGGACGACGGCCCGCGCACCCACGGCAGCAAGAAGGGCACGCCCACGATGGGCGGAATCTCCTTCATCCTGGCCACACTGATCGCCTACGCCCTGGCGAAGGTGATCACGGGCAGTCAGCCGACCTTCTCCGGCGTGCTGGTGCTCTTCCTGTTCGCCGGCATGGGTCTGGTCGGCTTCCTCGACGACTACATCAAGATCGTCAAGCAGCGCAGCCTGGGCCTGCGGGCCAAGGCCAAGATGGCCGGTCAGCTGATCGTCGGTATCGCCTTCGCGATCCTCGCGCTGAACTTCGCCGACGCGCGCCAGCAGACCCCCGCCTCCGACCGGCTCTCCTTCGTCCAGGACTTCGGCTGGTCCTTCGGCCCGGTGATCTTCGCGATCTGGGCGCTGTTCATGATTCTCGCGATGTCGAACGGCGTGAACCTCACCGACGGTCTCGACGGTCTGGCCACCGGCGCCTCCGTGATGGTCTTCGGCGCCTACACCTTCATCGGCGTCTGGCAGTACCAGGAGTCCTGCGCCAACGCGCAGACGCTCACCAACCCGGCGTCCTGTTTCGAGGTCCGCGATCCGCTCGATCTGGCCGTCGTCGCCTCCGCCCTGATGGGCGCGTGCTTCGGCTTCCTGTGGTGGAACACCTCACCCGCCAAGATCTTCATGGGTGACACCGGTTCGCTCGCGCTCGGGGGCGCGCTCGCGGGCCTCGCCATCTGCTCGCGTACGGAGCTGCTGGTAGCCCTCCTCGGCGGCCTGTTCGTGCTGATCACCATGTCCGTGGTCATCCAGGTCGGCTCCTTCCGGACGACCGGACGACGGGTCTTCCGGATGGCGCCACTCCAGCACCACTTCGAACTCAAGGGGTGGAGCGAAGTCCTTGTGGTGGTCCGGTTCTGGATCATCCAGGGCATGTGCGTGATCGTCGGCCTCGGCCTGTTCTACGCGGGGTGGCGAGCTTCGTGACGTCCGACGCCGTCGCCCTCGACGTGTCCGACCTCGCCGGGCGGCAGGTCACCGTCGCCGGACTCGGCGTCTCCGGGGTCCCCGCGGCGCGTGCGCTGCGGGGCCTCGGGGCCTCGGTGACCGTGGTCAACGGCAGCGACGGCGAAGCGCAGCGCGCCCAGGCGGCCGAACTGGAGCCGCTGGGCATCACGGTCCGCCTCGGGGACGGCGAGACGCTACCCAAGGGCACCGAGCTGATCGTGACCACCCCCGGGTGGAAGCCCACCAGCCCGCTCTTCCTGGCCGCCGCCGAGGCGAACGTGCCCATCTGGGGCGATGTGGAGCTGGCGTGGCGGCTGCGCGGGGAGGACGCCCCGCCGTGGCTCGCGGTGACCGGCACCAACGGCAAGACGACCACCGTAAGGATGCTGGCCGCCATCCTGGATGCGGCCGGGCTGCGCACCGCCGCCGTCGGCAACATCGGCGTCTCGCTCCTGGACATCGTGCTGGGCGACGAGCCGTACGACGTGCTCGCCGTCGAGCTCTCCAGCTACCAGCTGCACTGGGCGCCCTCGCTGCGCGCCCATTCCGGGGCGGTGCTCAACCTCGCCCCGGACCACCTCGACTGGCACGGCTCCATGGCGGCGTACGCGGCCGACAAGGGCCGGATCTACGAGGGCAACCAGGTGGCCTGCGTCTACAACGTGGCCGACCCCGCCACCGAGGACCTGGTGCGCGCGGCCGATGTCGAGGAGGGCTGCCGGGCGATCGGCTTCACCCTCGGCACCCCCGGCCCCTCCCAACTCGGCGTCGTGGAGAACATTCTCGTCGACCGGGCCTTCGTGGCGGACCGGCAGAAGCAGGCGCAGGAGCTCGCCGAGGTCTCCGATGTGAACCCGCCGGCCCCGCACAACATCGCCAACGCCCTCGCGGCGGCGGCGCTGGCCCGCTCCTTCGGCGTGCCGCCGAAGGCCGTACGGGACGGCCTGCGCGCCTTCCGGCCGGATCCGCACCGGGTGGAGCATGTGGCCGACGTCGACGGTGTGGCCTATATCGACGACTCCAAGGCGACCAACACCCATGCCGCGGAGGCGTCGTTGGGCGCCTATGAGCACATCGTGTGGATCGCGGGCGGCCTCGCCAAGGGGGCCACCTTCGACGAGCTCGTCCTTACGGCGGCCAAGCGGCTGCGCGGCGTCGTGCTGATCGGCGCCGACCGCGCCCTGATCCGCGAAGCGCTCGCGCGACACGCGGCAGATGTCCCGGTCGTGGACCTCGACCGGACCGACACTGGGGCGATGGCGGCGGCTGTGCGCGAAGCGGCGCGGCTCGCCCGGCCGGGCGATACCGTCCTGATGGCCCCGGCCTGTGCCTCGATGGACATGTTCATCAACTACAACAAGCGGGGCGACGCCTTCGCCGCGGCGGTTCGGGACCTGGCCTCCGGCCGGGTGCCGGACGATCAGTAGCCCGCCGGTCCCCCGGCGAGGACCGCCCGCGCGGGGAAACCGGAGGGGATAAGACCATGACGCCTGACCAGCCCGCCGCCCCGCGCTCCCGGCCGGCCCGCCCCGGCACCGGCCGCCCCGCGCCGCGCTCGGGCGGCGCCCCCGGCTGCGGGAGGCCGTACGGGCGAAGGGCAGGGCGGCGTCCCCGGCCCGCCCGCGCGCCACAGCGGGCGCCTCCCGCCCTCCGCGCCGCCCGTCGAGGGGAAACGCCTTGGACGCGCTGCGCGGGCTGCAGCAGCGCCTCCGGAGGGCCTGGGACCGGCCGCTGACCGCGTACTACCTGCTGCTCGGCGGCTCGCTGCTGATCCTGGTGCTCGGTCTGGTCATGGTCTACTCCGCCTCCCAGATCAAGGCGCTGCAGTCCGGGCTCTCACCGTCGTACTTCTTCCGCAAACAACTTTTCGCCGCCGTGCTCGGCGGCGCGCTGATGCTGCTCGCCGTGCGGATGCCCATCAAACTGCACCGCGCCTTCGCCTATCCGCTGCTCGCGGTCTCGGTCTTCCTGATGTGTCTGGTGCAGGTCCCGGGCATGGGCATCGCGGTCAACGGCAACCAGAACTGGATCTCCTTCGGCGGCCCGTTCCTGCTCCAGCCCAGTGAGTTCGGCAAGCTGGCGCTCGTCCTGTGGGGCGCCGATCTTCTCGCCCGCAAACAGGACAAGCGGCTGCTGGCCCAGTGGAAGCACCTGCTGGTCCCGCTGGTGCCCGCGACCGGCATGCTGCTCGGCCTGATCATGCTGGGCGGGGACATGGGCACCGCGATCATTCTCACGGCGATCCTTTTCGGTCTGCTGTGGCTGGCCGGAGCCCCCACCCGGCTCTTTGTGGGCGTCCTCGCCTTCGCCGGGGCCATCGGCATGCTGCTGATCAAGACCAGTGCCAACCGGATGTCCCGGCTCGCCTGTATCGGCGCCACCGAGCCCGGTGCCCACGATCAGTGCTGGCAGGCCGTCCACGGGATCTACGCGCTCGCCAACGGCGGCTGGTTCGGATCCGGACTCGGGGCGAGTATGGAGAAATGGGGCGAACTACCCGAACCGCATACCGACTTCATCTTCGCCATTACCGGGGAGGAACTCGGCCTGGCGGGGACGCTGTCGGTTCTCGTTCTCTTCGCGGCTCTAGGCTATGCGGGTATCCGCGTGGCCGGACGCACGGAGGACCCCTTCGTGAGGTACGCCGCGGGAGGCGTGACCACCTGGATCACGGCCCAGGCCGTGGTCAATATCGGTGCGGTGCTCGGTCTGCTGCCGATCGCCGGTGTACCGCTCCCGCTGTTCTCCTACGGAGGGTCCGCCCTGCTGCCGACCATGTTCGCCGTCGGCCTGCTGATCGCCTTCGCACGGGCTGAGCCCGGTGCGCGAGCGGCGCTGGCCATGCGGCAGCCTGCTTTGCGGAAGAAGCTGGCTCGGGTGAGACGGAAGACGATGCGACGGCCCGTCAAGAGGCGGCCGTCCGGAGAGCGGTGAATTTCGGTGCATGTCGTACTCGCCGGTGGGGGGACCGCCGGCCACATCGAGCCAGCGCTCGCCCTCGCGGACGCCCTGCGCAGGCAGGACCCGACCGTGGGGATCACGGCGCTCGGAACGGAGCGTGGGCTCGAGACCCGGCTCGTACCGGAGCGTGGTTATGAACTCGGGCTCATCCCGGCCGTACCGCTGCCGCGTAAGCCCACCCCCGAACTGATCACCGTCCCCGGGCGGCTGCGCGGCACCATCAAGGCCGCCGAGCAGATCCTGGAGCGCACCAAGGCCGACTGTGTCGTCGGCTTCGGCGGCTATGTGGCCCTGCCCGGATACCTGGCGGCCAAGCGGCTCGGAGTGCCGATCGTCGTCCACGAGGCCAACGCCCGCCCCGGGCTCGCCAACAAGATCGGCTCGCGCTACGCCAAGTACGTGGCGGTCTCCACCCCCGACAGCAAGCTCCGCAACGCCCGCTACGTGGGCATCCCGCTGCGCCGCTCCATCGCCACCCTCGACCGGGCGGCGGTCCGCCCCGAGGCCCGCGCGGCCTTCGGGCTCGACCAGAACCTGCCGACGCTGCTGGTCTCCGGCGGTTCGCAGGGTGCGCGACGGCTCAACGAGGTGGTCCAGGCGGTGGCGCCGTTCCTGCAGCGCGCCGGGATCCAGGTGCTGCACGCGGTCGGTCCGAAAAACGAATTGCCGCATGTGGACAACATGCCCGGAATGCCGCCGTACATCCCGGTATCGTACCTGGACCGGATGGACCTCGCGTATGCCGCGGCCGACATGATGCTCTGCCGCGCGGGCGCGATGACCGTCGCCGAACTGTCCGCCGTCGGGCTCCCGGCCGCCTACGTCCCCCTGCCGATCGGCAACGGCGAACAGCGGCTCAACGCCCAGCCGCTGGTCAAGGAGGGCGGCGGACTGCTGGTCGACGACGCCGAGCTGAGTCCCGAGTGGGTGCAGGGCAATGTGCTCCCGGTGCTCGGCGACCCGCACCGGCTGTACGAGATGTCCCGGCGGGCCGCCGAGTTCGGCCGCAGGGACGCCGACGAGCTGCTGGTCGGCATGGTGTACGAGGCGATCAGCGCACGCCGCCAGGCGTGAGAAGGCAGGGAGCGTGGCCGGACCGTCGACCGCCGAGCGCGGTGCACGAGGGACGACTCCGTCCGGCCCGCCCCCACGCTTCCTCCGGGCGCGCCGCGGGTTCCGGCTGCCCGGCCGCCGCCCCCTGGTGGTGACGGCGGTGGCGGTGACCCTGCTCGGCGCCGGCGCGGTCTGGCTGCTGTACGGCTCGAGCTGGCTGCGAGCCGAGCGGGTGCGGGTCGCCGGCGCCGGCGTCCTCACCGCCGAGGAGGTGCGCTCCGCCGCCGACGTTCCGCTGAACACCCCGATGGTCGCGGTGGACACGGCCGCGATCGAACACCGGTTGCGCGAGCGGCTGCCGCGGATTGCAAAAGTGGACGTATCCCGGTCATGGCCGCACACCATCAGTCTGGTAGTGACGGAACGCAGGCCCGAAGCCATTGTCGAAGAGGGCGGGAAGTTCCATGAAGTGGACGCCGCGGGAGTCCGGTTCTCCACCGTGAACAAGCGTCCGAAGGGGGTTCCGGTGCTGGAAATGGAGCCGGACCGGTCGCCGAGTTCGCGCCATTTCGGCCCCGCCGGACTGCGCCGCGAGGCGGTCCGGGTGGTCACCCAACTCCCCGAGAAGGTCCGCCAGGACACCCGTTCCCTCCGGGTCCGCTCGTACGATTCGATCACCCTGGAGCTGACCGGAGGCCGTACCATCACCTGGGGGAGCGGAGAGCGAGGCGAGGAGAAGGCGAAGACGCTCACCGCACTGATGAAAGCGCAGCCGGACGCGGACCACTTCGACGTCAGTGCGCCGAGCGCCCCCGCGGTGTCTCGCAGTTGACCTGATAGCGGCAGGCCAGCACCCTGGTTGGCTAGCCCACTGGGTGATCACATAGGGTGAAAAGAAAAGCGGGAGGTTCGGCGTGTTCATTGAACGCGCGCCACTTGTCGACTTAGTGTCCTGTTCCGAAGAGTCCGGGAAACAGAGGCACTGGTAACCCTAAACTTCAGCGTTAGGGTTGGGGTCGGCAATCGGAACCGTCCCATTCGGCATCAGTCGGCACACCGCGGCAACGACGGGGTGGCGACACGTAACTCGAGGCGAGAGGCCTTCGACGTGGCAGCACCGCAGAACTACCTCGCAGTCATCAAGGTCGTCGGCATCGGCGGCGGTGGCGTGAATGCCATCAACCGGATGATCGAGGTCGGGCTCAAGGGCGTCGAGTTCATCGCGATCAACACCGATGCGCAGGCCCTGCTGATGAGTGACGCGGACGTCAAACTGGACGTCGGCCGTGAGCTCACCCGGGGCCTTGGAGCCGGCGCCAACCCGGATGTCGGCCGTAAGGCCGCCGAGGACCACCGTGAGGAGATCGAGGAGGTCCTCAAGGGGGCCGACATGGTCTTCGTGACCGCGGGCGAGGGCGGTGGCACGGGCACCGGCGGTGCGCCGGTGGTCGCCAATATCGCGCGTTCGCTGGGCGCCCTGACGATCGGTGTGGTCACCCGCCCGTTCACCTTCGAGGGCCGCCGCCGCGCCAATCAGGCCGAGGACGGCATCGCGGGTCTGCGGGACGAGGTCGACACCCTCATCGTGATCCCGAACGACCGGCTGCTGTCCATTTCGGACCGTCAGGTGAGCGTGCTCGACGCGTTCAAGTCGGCCGACCAAGTGCTGCTGTCGGGTGTTCAGGGCATCACCGATCTGATCACCACTCCGGGTCTGATCAACCTCGACTTCGCGGACGTCAAGTCCGTGATGTCCGAGGCCGGATCGGCGCTCATGGGTATCGGCTCGGCCCGCGGTGACGACCGCGCGGTGGCCGCGGCCGAGATGGCGATCTCCTCGCCGCTGCTGGAGGCGTCCATCGACGGCGCCCGGGGCGTGCTGCTCTCCATCTCCGGCGGTTCCGACCTCGGTCTGTTCGAGATCAACGAGGCCGCCCAGCTGGTGAGCGAGGCCGCCCACCCCGAGGCCAACATCATCTTCGGCGCGGTGATCGACGACGCGCTCGGCGACGAGGTCCGGGTCACCGTGATCGCGGCCGGCTTCGATGGCGGTCAGCCGCCCGCCAAGAACCGCGACAAGGTGCTGGGTTCCTACAGCGGCGGCCGCGAGGAGGGATCGGGCAGCTCCTCGAGCCGCCCGTCCGGCCAGGAGAACAGCCGCCCGTCCTTCGGCGGGCTCGGCAGCGTCACCCCGCGCGAGGAGGAGTCCGCCCCGGCGGACCCGGCTCCGGTCGCCGAGGTGCCGCCGCCCCGGTGCCCACCCCGCACCCCCAGGTCCCGCCGGCCCGTCCGTACCCGGAGAGCCAGGCCGAGGAGCTGGACGTCCCGGACTTCCTGAAGTGAGCCGTCCGGCATGGCTCGACGGCGACCTTGAAGTGAATCAGACGTGATAGCGCAACAGCACGACGCGAGCGGCGCGCACTTCGCCTTCACCGATCGGTGGGGCGGGGTGAGCGCCGCTCCGTATGACGAGCTCAATCTCGGCGGGGCGGTCGGCGACGACCCCCAGGCCGTACGGACCAACCGCGAACTGGCCGCCAAGGCGATGGGCCTGGACCCGGTGGCCGTCGTATGGATGAACCAGGTGCACGGCCGGGACGTCGCGGTGGTCGACGGACCGTGGTCGGACGATGAGATTCCGGCGGTGGACGCGGTGGTGACGCGGCGTCCGGGGCTCGCCCTGGCCGTCCTCACCGCCGACTGCACTCCGGTACTGCTGGCCGATCCGGTGGCCGGGGTCGTCGGCGCCGCCCACGCGGGCCGGCCGGGACTGGTCGCCGGAGTGGTCCCGGCGGTGGTCAGGGCGATGACCGAACAGGGCGCCGAGACCGCCCGGATCGTCGCCCGCACCGGCCCCGCGGTCTGCGGCCGCTGTTACGAGGTTCCCGCGGAGATGCGCGCCGATGTCGCGCAGACGGTGCCGGAGGCGTGGGCCGAGACCCGGTGGGGTACCCCGGCGGTGGATGTGGCGGCCGGTGTGCGGGCCCAACTGGCCCGTGCCGGTGTGCGGATGGACGAGAAGGATGGACAATCTCACATCTGCACCCTGGAGTCGGCGGACCACTTCTCGTACCGGCGCGAGCACACCACGGGGCGGCTCGCGAGCTACGTCTGGTTGGGCGGCTGAGCTGTGATGGATCGCAAGACGGAACTGGCCGCGAATCTGGCCCGGGTGACGGAACGTATCTCTGCCGCCTGTGCCGAGGCCGGTCGCAAGCGCGAAGAGGTGACCCTGATCGTGGTCACCAAGACCTATCCGGCGAGCGATGTCCGTTTGCTCGCGGAACTCGGCGTACGGCATGTCGCCGAGAACCGCGATCAGGAAGCCGCCCCCAAAGCCGCGGAATGCGCGGATCTGCCGTTGATCTGGCACTTTGTCGGGCAATTGCAGACCAATAAGGCGCGTTCCGTATCTAGTTATGCCGATGTGGTGCAATCTGTCGATCGTAAGCGATTGGTTGACGCGCTCTCCCGGGCGGCTGTGGGGGCCGCGCGGGAGATGGGCGTCCTGATTCAGGTCGCGCTCGACGCGGACTCCGATGAACGGGGAGCGCGCGGGGGCGTGGGACCGGGCGGAGTGGAACGGCTCGCGGAGTCCGTGGCCGAGGCCGAAGGACTCCGGCTCGACGGACTGATGACCGTCGCCCCGCTGGCGGGCCCCTACGAGGGGCGGCCGCGGGCGGCTTTCGACCGGCTGATGGAAATCTCATCCCGCCTGCGCGTGGCTCATCCGGCTGCGAACATGGTCTCGGCGGGGATGAGCTCGGACCTCGAGGAGGCCGTGGCGGCGGGGGCGACACATGTGCGCGTCGGCACTGCGGTACTCGGAGTCCGACCCAGCCTCCGGTAACGTCGCGAAGAAGTCGGACCACAGCAGAAAATATGGTCATTCCCGTCAAAAGGCGGGCTGGCCACGTGGATCCATGGCATCCGGTGGCGGAGCCGATCCACCACAGAGCGGAGGACGCAGAGAATGGCCGGCGCGATGCGCAAGATGGCGGTCTACCTCGGCCTCGTGGAGGACGATGGGTACGACGGCCGGGGATTCGACCCCGACGACGACTTCGAGCCCGAGCCGGAGCCCGAGCGGGAGCGGGACCGTCGGCGGCATCAGGTAGTGGAGACCGAACCGCGGCCGGAAAGGGGCGAATCTGTGCGAGTCGTCCACCCTCCCGCACAACGTGAACCGGCTCCTCTTGCGGTGGAAACCGGGCGACCCGCGCGAATTGCCCCCGTGGCGTCCATCACACCTGAACGTCAGAACTTGGAGAAGAACGCGCCAGTGATCATGCCCAAGGTTGTGTCCGAGCGGGAGCCGTACCGCATCACCACACTGCACCCCCGGACCTACAACGAGGCCCGTACTATCGGGGAACACTTCCGTGAGGGCACTCCCGTGATCATGAATCTGACGGAGATGGACGACACGGATGCGAAGCGACTTGTCGACTTTGCCGCCGGTCTGGTGTTCGGTCTCCATGGGAGCATTGAGCGGGTGACGCAGAAGGTGTTCCTGTTGTCTCCTGCTAACGTCGATGTCACGGCGGAGGACAAGGCCCGTATCGCAGAGGGCGGGTTCTTCAACCAGAGCTGAGACGCAAAAACGGCAAACCGGCAACACCGAGTCATCCGAGGCCGAAAGGCCGGGTACGAACCAGGGGAGAGGGACGCGCGGGATGGGCATCGCACTACAGGTGATCTACATCGCGCTCTACTGCTACCTGATCGTGCTGATCTTCAGGCTCGTGATGGACTATGTCTTCCAGTTCGCGCGCTCGTGGCAACCCGGTAGGGCGATGGTGGTCATCCTCGAGGCCACCTACACTGTCACCGATCCGCCACTCAAGCTGCTGCGGCGGTTCATTCCACCGCTGCGTCTCGGGGGTGTGGCGCTCGACCTGTCCTTCTTCGTGCTGATGATCATCGTCTGGATCCTGATCACCGTCGTGAGCAATTTTGCGAGCAGGGTGTGAACGATACGGTCTTGCCGATTGCCGACGACTACGTTGAGGTGAAGTAGAGATGCCGTTGACCCCCGAGGACGTGCGGAACAAGCAGTTCACGACCGTCCGCCTCCGAGAAGGCTATGACGAGGACGAGGTCGATGCCTTCCTCGACGAGGTCGAAGCCGAACTGACCCGGCTGCTACGGGAGAACGAGGACCTGCGCGCCAAGCTGGCCGCAGCGACCCGTGCCGCCGCCCAGAGTCAGCAACAAGGTATGCGCAAGCCTCCCGAACAGCAGGAGAGGCCCGGCGCACCTGTGCCCGCCGCCATATCCGGACCGCAGCCGGTGCCGCCCGGCCAGCAGCAGATGGGTGGTCCGCCCCAACTCCCGGGCGGAGCCCCGCAGCTGCCGGCGGGTCCGATGGGCCAGAACGGCCCCGGACCGATGCAGCAGGGCGGACCCGGTCCGATGCAGCAGGGCGGGCCTGGCCCGATGCAGCAGGGCGGACCCGGCCCCATGGGCCAGAACGGTCCGATGGGCCAGAACGGTCCGATGGGCCAGAACGGCCCCATGGGTCCCGGCGGTCCCATGGGTGGCCCGATGGGCGGTCCCGGTGGTCCTGGTGGCCCCGGTGGCCCGCAGCTGCCCCAGCCGGGCCAGGGCCCGGGCGGCGACAGCGCCGCGCGCGTGCTCTCGCTCGCGCAGCAGACCGCCGACCAGGCGATCGCGGAGGCCCGTTCCGAGGCCAACAAGATCGTCGGCGAGGCCCGTAGCCGCGCCGAGGGCCTGGAGCGGGACGCCCGCGCCAAGGCCGACGCGCTGGAGCGGGACGCGCAGGAGAAGCACCGTGTCGCGATGGGCTCCTTGGAGTCCGCTCGTGCCACGCTCGAGCGCAAGGTCGAGGACCTGCGCGGCTTCGAGCGCGAGTACCGCACGCGGCTGAAGTCGTACCTGGAGAGCCAGCTGCGCCAGCTGGAGAACCAGGCCGACGACTCGCTCGCCCCGCCGCGCACCCCGGCGACCGCCTCGCTGCCGCCGTCCCCGTCGATGAGCGGCTCCATGGCCTCGGCCGGCGCCGGCTCGATGGGCGGCCACACCATGGGTGGCAACCAGACCATGGGCGGCCACAACCAGAACGGCGGAGCGCCGTCCTACGGTGGGCAGCAGCAGATGTCTCCCGCGATGACCCAGCCGATGGCACCGGTGCGGCCGCAGAGTCCGCAGCCGATGCAGCAGGCGCCCAGCCCGATGCGGGGCTTCCTCATCGACGAGGACGACAACTGACGCGGGCCGTCTAGCGCGGAGCGTTCGGCAATCACAAGGGCCGGGTTCCAGGAGCCTTCTCCTGGGACCCGGCCCTTTGCGTGCCACGCGTGCGGGCGGTGGGGGCGGGGGCATTTCCCCTACCCGCCCCTTCCCGAACCAGAGGCTTCGCCCCTGAACCCCGGACGCCCTTCGGACGTGTCCTCAATCGCCGGACGGGCTGAAATCAGCCCGTCCGGCGATTGAGGACCGGGGTCCGGGGCGGAGCCCCGGTTACGGGAAGGGGCGGGTGGGGGAACAAACCCCCGGACGGGGTTACGCCTTGCGGAGGCGGAAGGTGAGGCCCAGGGGGGCGTCCTCGAAGGGGGTGCCGTACGCGGCGTCGGCCTCGCCCGTGGCGAAGTCGGTCGCGAGGACCTCATCCGCGATCAGCCCCGCGTGATCCGTGAGCGCCTGCCGCAGCTCCTCGTCCGCCGTCTCCCACCGCAGCGCGATCCGGTCGGCGACGTCCAGCCCGCTGTTCTTACGGGCCTCCTGGATCAGCCGGATCGCGTCACGGGCGAGACCCGCGCGGCGCAGCTCCGGGGTGATCTCCAGGTCGAGGGCGACCGTGGCGCCCGCGTCGGAGGCGACCGACCAGCCCTCGCGCGGGGTCTCGGTGATGATGACCTCGTCGGGGGAGAGGGCTACCGTCTCGCCGTCCACCACGACCGACGCGTTCCCCTCGCGCAGCGCGACCGACAGCGCGGCCGCCTCCGCCTCCGCGATCGCCTTGGCGACCGGCTGGGTGCCCTTGCCGAATCGCTTGCCCAGGGCGCGGAAGTTGGCCTTCGCGGTCGTGTCGACCAGCGAGCCGCCGACCTCGCTCAGCGACGCGAGCGAGGAGACGTTCAGCTCCTCCTCGATCTGGGCGCGCAGTTCGGCGCCCAGGGTTTCGAAGCCGGCCGCGGCGACCAGCGCGCGCGAGAGCGGCTGGCGCGTCTTCACACCGGACTCCGCGCGGGTCGCGCGCCCCAGCTCCACCAGGCGCCGCACCAGTGTCATCTGGGCCGAGAGGGCCGGGTCGATCATCGACTGGTCCGGCTCCGGCCAGGTGGTCAGGTGCACGGAGGCGGGGGCCTCGGGGACCACCGGGACGACCAGGTCCTGCCAGACCCGCTCGGTGATGAAGGGGACCAGGGGCGCCATCAGCCGGGTGACCGTCTCGATGACATCGTGCAGGGTGCGCAGCGCGGCGGCGTCGCCCTGCCAGAAGCGGCGGCGGGAGCGGCGCACGTACCAGTTGGACAGATCGTCGACGAAGGCCGACAGCAGCTTTCCGGCGCGCTGGGTGTCGTACGCCTCCAGGGCCTCGGTGACCTGCTCGGTGAGCGTGCCCAGCTCGCCCAGCAGCCAGCGGTCCAGCAGCGGCCGCTCGGCCGGGGCCGGGTCGGCCGCGGACGGCGCCCAGCCGGAGGTGCGGGCGTACAGCGCCTGGAAGGCGACCGTGTTCCAGTAGGTGAGCAGCGTCTTGCGCACGACCTCCTGGATGGTGCCGTGGCCCACCCGCCGGGCCGCCCACGGCGAGCCGCCCGCGGCCATGAACCAGCGCACCGCGTCCGCGCCGTGCTGATCCATCAGCGGGATCGGCTGAAGGATGTTGCCCAGGTGCTTGGACATCTTGCGGCCGTCCTCGGCCAGGATGTGACCGAGGCAGACCACGTTCTCGTACGAGGACTTGTCGAAGACGAGCGTGCCGACCGCCATCAGCGTGTAGAACCAGCCGCGGGTCTGGTCGATGGCCTCGGAGATGAACTGCGCCGGGTAGCGGCTCTCGAAGAGCTCCTTGTTCCGGTACGGGTAGCCGTACTGCGCGAACGGCATCGAGCCCGAGTCGTACCAGGCGTCGATGACCTCGGGCACCCGCTCGGCCGTCAGCGAGCAGCCGTCGGCGGTGCAGGTGAAGGTGATGTCGTCGATGTACGGCCGGTGCGGGTCCAGACCGCTCTGGTCGGTGCCGGTCAGCTCGGAGAGCTCGGCGAGGGAGCCGACGCAGGTGAGATGGGACTCGGCGCAGCGCCAGATGGGCAGCGGGGTGCCCCAGTAGCGATTGCGCGACAGCGCCCAGTCGATGTTGTTATTGAGCCAGTCGCCATAGCGACCGGTCTTGACCGACTCGGGATACCAGTTGGTCTTCTCGTTCTCCCGCAGCAGCGCGTCCTTGATCGCGGTGGTGCGGATGTACCAGGACGGCTGGGCGTAGTAGAGCAGCGCGGTGTGGCAGCGCCAGCAGTGCGGGTAGCTGTGCTCGTACGGCACATGCCGGAACAGCAGCCCGCGCTCCTTCAAGTCCGCCGTGAGCGCCTCGTCGGCCTTCTTGAAGAACTGGCCGCCGATCAGTTCAAGGCCCTCTTCGAAGGTGCCGTCGGGGCGGACCGGGTTGACCACCGGCAGACCGTAGGCACGGCAGGTCAGCAGGTCGTCCTCGCCGAAGGCGGGGGACTGGTGGACCAGACCGGTGCCGTCCTCGGTCGTCACATACTCGGCGTTGACGACGTAGTGCGCGTCGGGGATCTCCACCAGCTCGAAGGGGCGCCGATAGGTCCAGCGCTCCATCTCGGCCCCGGTGAAGGACTCCCCGGTGACGGTCCAGCCCTCGCCGAGCGCCTGCCCGACCAGCGGCTCGGCGACGACCAGCTTCTCCTCACCGTTGGTGGCGACCACATAGCGCACCTCCGGGTGCGCGGCCACCGCGGTGTTGGAGACCAGGGTCCACGGCGTGGTCGTCCACACCAGCAGCGCCGCCTCGCCCGCCAGCGGGCCCGAGGTCAGCGGGAAGCGGACGAAGACCGAGGGGTCGACGACCGTCTCATAGCCCTGGGCCAGCTCGTGGTCGGACAGCCCGGTGCCGCAGCGCGGGCACCAGGGGGCGACCCGGTGGTCCTGGACCAGCAGCCCCTTGTTGAAGATCTCCTTCAGGGACCACCACACCGACTCGATGTAGCCGGGGTTCATGGTCCAGTACGCGCCGTCGAGGTCGGTCCAGAAGCCCATCCGTGTGGTGAGCTCGGCGAAGGCGTCGGTGTGCCGGGTGACGGACTCCCGGCACTTGGCGTTGAACTCGGCGATGCCGTACGCCTCGATGTCCTTCTTGCCGTTGAAGCCCAGCTCCTTCTCGACCGCCAGCTCGACCGGCAGGCCGTGGCAGTCCCAGCCCGCCTTACGGTCGACGTGGTAGCCCCGCATGGTGCGGAAGCGCGGGAAGACGTCCTTGAAGACGCGGGCCTCGATGTGGTGGGCGCCCGGCATGCCGTTCGCGGTCGGGGGGCCCTCGTAGAAGACCCACTCGGGCCGTCCCTCGGACTGCTCGAGGCTACGGGAGAAGATCTTGTTCTCCCGCCAGAAGTCGAGCACGGCGTGCTCGAGGGCGGGCAGGTCGACCTGGGCGGGCACCTGGCGGTACTGCGGCGTCATCGGGGCTCTTCTTCCTCCGGCGGACACGTGCTCTTCCGTTTCCGTCGGAGGGACGAGAGCCGTGCGCTCCCGCGGTACCACCCTCCTTGACCGGCAGCTGGTCGGCTCCCGGCCCCCTCATTGGGATCGCGATGCCGGTTCTACTGACCCAGTGCGGGCGTTCTTCCGGCGGCTCCGGGGTGATTCTTCACATCGCGCTCGCCACCGGGCTCACACCGTCCCCGGGTCGCTCTGGGCCGCCTACGACGCTACTCGTCCCCATCCATGCCTCTCGCTGCGCCCCAGTGTACGGGGCCGAGGGGACCGGGGCCGACCGAATACCGCACTGCGCCGAGTGGGGGACGGCAGGCGCCGGGGATTGACCCGAATGGCGAGACGCCGGGTGTCGTGGCCGCGGTCGTCACGCTGGGTCACCGGTGGGTACCGGATTCCGGACGGATTACCGGACGTGGAGTGGGGCACAAAGGTGGGGACCGGGTTGTCGTACGGATAAGCCGGGCGAATCGGGCGGCGTGCCCCGTTGCCGCCCGCCCGGAGTCGATTTATCGTTCCGGAACGATTCGCGCGCAAGATCACAATATGTGAAGGGGCCGCGGCCATGGTGGCGAGAAAGACCGCCGTGCAGAAGAGCACGGCGAAGGCGACGAAGGCCGCGCCCGGCAAGAAGAGCGCCTCGGGCAAGAAGGCCGTCAACAACAAGACCGCGGCCCCCGCCGGAGCCGCCGCGCAAGGCGCCGCCAAGGCGGCCAAGAGGAGCGCTCCGGGGAAGAACTCGGAGACGCCCACCAGGAAGCACGCATCCGCCAAGACGGTCGCGCCGACCGAGGAGGGCGTGGCCGGGGAGACCGTGGCCGGGGCCACGGCCGGTAAGACCACGGCCAGGAAGGCCGCGCCCGCCGACAAGGCGGTGCCCGCGAAGAAGACGGGAGCCAGGAAAGTGGTTGCGAAGAAGACTCCGGGTGGTGCGCCGACCGACAAGAAGGCCACGACGACGGCACCCCCCTTGCCCAAGGCCCGTGCGGCGGGCGCGCCGGTCGACCCCAGCGAGCTCGCGGTCCGCCCGGGCGAGGACCCCTGGTCCGCCGAGGAGGTGGACGAGGCGCGCGCCGGGCTGCTGACCGAGGCCGGCCGGCTGCGCACCGAGATCGTCGCCTCCGAGCAGGCGATCACCGGGCTGATGCGCGACTCCGGCGACGGTGCCGGTGACGACCAGGCCGACACCGGCACCAAGAACATCACCCGCGAGCACGAGATGGCCCTGGCCGGAAACGCCCGCGAGATGCTGCTGCAGACCGAGCGGGCCCTGGATCGGCTGGACACCGGCACCTACGGGCTGTGCGAGAACTGCGGCAATGCGATCGGCAAGGCCCGGATGCAGGCGTTCCCCAGGGCCACGCTGTGCGTCGAGTGCAAGCAGCGCCAGGAGCGGCGCTGACGCCCGTACGCATGTGCCGTACCCTCGTCCCTCACAGGGGGAGACTGGCCCGGACGAGTTGAGGGACTCACGTGACAGAGGCGGAGCAGGCCATCGGTACGCCGGATGCGGGGAAGGCAGAGGAGGGTGCCGGGACCAGCGCTGCCGGAGCCGATGAGGCCGCGGCGGGCAGGGGGAAGCGGCGCGTCGGCGTGCTCCTTACGGTCGCGGCGCTGGCCTATGTGATCGATCTGGTCAGCAAGCTGGCCGTGGTCGCGAAGCTGGAGCACCACGCTCCGGTCGAGGTCATCGGCACCTGGCTGCAGTTCGAGGTGATCCGCAACCGGGGGGCGGCCTTCGGCTTCGGCGAGGCCATGACCATCGTCTTCACAGTGATCGCGGTCGGCGTCATCGTGGTGATCGCGCGGCTGGCCCGCAAGCTCCACAGCCTGCCCTGGGCCATCGCGCTCGGTCTGCTGCTCGGCGGGGCCTTCGGCAATCTCACCGACCGGATCTTCCGGGCGCCCGGGGACTTCCAGGGGGCGGTCGTGGACTTCATCGCCCCCTCCCACTTCGCGGTCTTCAATCTCGCCGACTCGGCCATCGTCTGCGGCGGCTTCCTGATCGTGATCCTGTCCTTCCGCGGGCTGGACCCGGACGGCACGGTCCACAGGGACTGACCAGCGCCCGGCGGCCGGTATCCGACGGGCGTACGAACCGGTGCTTCCGGTCCGGCATACTCGTCGGGTGAGTACGATTCCCGAGATCCGCACCCTGCCCGTACCGGACGGTCTGGAGGGCGAGCGCGTCGACGCCGCGATCGCCCGCATGTTCGGCTTCTCCCGGACCAAGGCGGCCGAGCTGGCCGCCGCCGGAAAGGTGCAGCTCGACGGCAGCGTCGCCGGGAAGTCCGACCGGGTCTCCGGGGGTGCCTGGCTCGAGGTCGAGATGCCGCAGGCCGCGCCGCCGGTGCGGGTCGTCGCCGAGCCCGTCGAGGGCATGGAGATCGTGCACGACGACGAGGACATCGTGGTCGTCTCCAAGCCGGTCGGCGTCGCCGCCCACCCCAGCCCCGGCTGGACCGGACCCACCGTGATCGGCGGGCTCGCGGCCGCCGGTTTCCGCGTCTCCACCTCGGGCGCCGCCGAGCGCCAGGGGATCGTGCACCGGCTGGACGTCGGCACCTCCGGGCTCATGGTCGTCGCCAAGTCCGAGCTCGCGTACTCCGTGCTCAAGCAGGCCTTCCGCGAGCGCACCGTGGACAAGCGCTACCACGCGCTGGTCCAGGGCCACCCGGACCCGCTGAGCGGCACCATCGACGCCCCGATCGGGCGCCATCCGCAGCACGACTACAAGTGGGCGGTGACGGCGGACGGCAAGCCGAGCGTCACCCACTACGACCTCATCGAGGCGTTCCGGGCCGCGAGCCTGCTGGACATCAAGCTGGAGACCGGCCGCACCCATCAGATCCGGGTGCATATGGCGGCCCACCGCCACCCTGCGTCGGCGACCTCACCTACGGCGCGGACCCGACGCTCGCCAAGCGGCTGAAGTTGACCCGGCAGTGGCTGCACGCCATGCGGCTCGGCTTCGAGCACCCCGCGCACGGCCAGTGGGTCGAGTTCGAGAGCGCCTACCCGGACGATCTGCGCGGGGCGCTGGACATCGTGAGGGCCGAGAGCGCGTGATCGAGGTCGTGACCGACGGGGACCTGTCCGGCTGCTTCGCGGTCCGCCGGGAGGTCTTCGTGGTGGAGCAGCGGATCCCCGAGGAGGAGGAGATGGACGCGTACGACGCGCACGCCGTCCACCTCCTGGCCACCGACGGCGAGGGCCGCCCAACAGGCACCGTGCGCTTTCTCCATGGCGCCGCCGCGGACAAGAAGTACGCCCACGCCGGTGTCGACGGCGCCACCACCGCCGTTCTCGGCCGCCTCGCGGTGGCCAAGGCGGCGCGGGGCACGGGGCTGGGGGCCGACCTGGTCCGGGCCGTCGAGGCGGAGGCCCACCGGCGCGGTCTGGCCGAGGTCTATCTGGAGGCCCAGACCCATGCGCTCGGCTTCTACGAGCGGTTGGGCTACGAGGCGTTCGGCCCCGAGTTCGACGAGGGCAGCGGCATCCCGCACCGCGCGATGCGACGGGCGCTGTAGCGGCCCTCCGGCGCCCCGCCGCCCTCACCGTGTGCGCGGGGTGTCCTTACGGAGCCCGTCCTCGAAGCGGGCGAGACGGTCGTGACCGCCGTGGCGGTCGTGGAGCTCACGGCTCCGCTCGCGCTCCAGCCGTGCCGGCGGGGGCTGGGCCGCCGGGGCGGTGGCGATGCGCGGGAGGGCGTGGGGATGGGCATCCCGCAGCCATGTGATCATCTTCTCGCGCACCTCACAGCGCGCGGCCCAGGCGTCGTCCGGGTCCCGCGCCGTGATCAGCGCCCGCACCACGATGGTGCTCGGGGTGGTGTCCGTCACCACCAGGTTCCAGTCCCGGCCGTCCCAGGCCGGGGACTTCTGCACGATCTCGCGCAGCCGCTCCCGCATCTCCTCGATCGGCGCCGTGTGGTCGAGGTGGAAGAGGACGGTGGCCACCTTCTGGGTGCCGCCCCGCGACCAGTTCTCGAACGGCTTGTTGGTGAAGTACGACACCGGCATGGTGATCCGGCGCTCGTCCCAGGTCCGTACGGACAGGAAGGTCAGCGTGATCTCCTCGACCGTGCCCCACTCACCGTCCACGACCACCGTGTCGCCGATCCGCACCATGTCGCCGAAGGCGATCTGCAGCCCCGCGAAGAGGTTCCCCAGCGTGGACTGGGCGGCGACACCGGCGACCACACCGAGGATCCCGGCGGAGGCCAGCATGGAGGTGCCGACCGTGCGCATCGCCGGGAAGGTCAGCAGCATGGCGGAGACCGCCACCACACCGACGATCGCGGCCACCACCCGCTGGATCAGCGTCACCTGGGTGCGCACCCGGCGCACCCGCGCGGCGTCGTGCGCGCTGGAGGCGTAGCGGAAGTAGGAGGACTCCACGACGGCCGACGAAACCCGCACCACGAGCCACGCCGTCGCCGCGATCAGCACCAGCGCGAGCAGCCTGCCGATCGCCGACTCATGCTCCTGGACAACCCTCGCCTGCGTCTTGTCGTACGAACCGCTCAGCAGCGCCGTGCACACGGTCACCTGCAGCGGAAGCCGGCAGCGGCGCAGATGGCCCCACAAGGGGGTCTCGGGGTGCCGGGCGTCGACCCTCCGCAGCAGCCAGTCGACGGCCCAGCCGATGAACAGCGTGATGGCCAGTGAGCCGCCGATGACGACGAGCGGACGCAGCACGTCCTCCATGGACACCTACCTCATCCTTCCCTCAGGGAGACTCCGGGTGTCCTGTCCCGCCTTCCCCGGATCCGGTGTCCTCAGACCGGGGCTGGCACGATGGGAGGGGGCGATCCACGGAAAGGAAAGTGACAGCGGTGGCCGATACCTCGACGATTGTTCTGTTCCACTCCGCGTACGGGCTGCGGCCCGCCGTACAGGAGGCGGCCGACCGACTGCGCGCGGCCGGGCATGAGGTGGTCGTGCCGGACCTGTATGAGGGGCAGACCGCCGAAACCGTCGAGGACGGCATGGTGATCAAGGAGCGGATCGGCCGCGACGAGCTGCTGAAACGGGCCATCACCGCCGCCGCGCCGTACTCGGACCGCGGGCTGGTCTACGCCGGTTTCTCGCTCGGCGGCGCCCTGGCGCAGAACCTGGCGCTGGCCGACGACAAGGCGCGCGGACTGCTTCTGCTGCACGGCACTTCGGACATCGCCGACGACACCACGGTCGATGAGCTGCCGGTGCAGCTCCATGTGGCCGACCCCGACCCGTTCGAGCCACACGACTGGCTCAATGCCTGGTATCTGCGGATGCGGCGGGCCGGCGCCGATGTGGAGGTCTTCCGCTACGCCGGGGCCGGCCACATCTTCACCGACCCCGAGCTGCCGGACCACGACAAGGAGGCCGCCGAGGCCACCTGGCGGGTGGCGCTCGGCTTCCTGGCCGACCTCTGAGCCCGTGAACCGTCCGAGCCCGTGAACCGTTTCGGTGAACCGATGCGTCAGCGCACGGGTGCGTCGGCGCGCTCGACCCGCTGGCTGCCCGCCTGGGTGCGGTACGACCGTGCCCAGGCGGTCGTGGCGTTGCGATCGGTCTTGTCGGAGACGGTGTAGTAGTCCATCTGGGCCCGCTGGGGAGTGACATCCAGCACGCCGTAGCCATGCGAGTCCATGTCCACCCACTTCACATGGCGGTTGGCGGCCCGGATCGCGGCGGACGCGGCCAAGGACACCGTCTGCGGTGCCACATGGAGCAGATCGTCGAGGTTGTCCGAGGTCACCGAGGTGACCACGAACTCGGTCGCGGCCGACCGGGAGAGCGGATAGGTGGCGGCCTTCACCGGTACGTCGTTGGCCCACGCCATATGGATGTCACCGGTGAGGAAGACCGTGTTGCCGATCGCGTGGTCGGTGAGGTGGGCGAGCAGCTCGCGCCGGTCGTGCGTATAGCCGTCCCACTGGTCGGTGTTGATGGCCAGGCCGCCCTTGGGCAGCCCCAGCAGCTCGGCGAGCGGGCCCAGCAGCTCGGCGGGGAGGGCCCCGAAGGCGACCGGTGAGATCATCACCGAGTTGCCCACCAGCCGCCAGGTGGTGTCCGAGGCGGTCAGGCCCGACTTCAGCCAGTCGAGCTGGGCGCGGCCGGTCAGGGTGCGCTCCGGGTCGTCCACGTCGCCGCTGCCGGTGGCCGCCTGCTGGGAGCGGAACGAGCGCAGATCGAGCAGATGGAGATCGGCGAGGGTGCCGTAGCGCAGCCGCCGGTAGGTGGTGCCCTGGGTGGAGGAGCGCACCGGCATCCACTCGAAGTACGCCTGCTTGGCGGCGGCCACCCGCTGGGCCCACGCCCCCTCGGTGCCGGGCGTGTGGTTCTCCGCCCCGCCGGACCAGGCGTCGTTGGCGAACTCGTGGTCGTCCCATATCGCGATCAGGGGGAGCGCGGCGTGCAGCGCCTGGGCGTCGGGGTCGGTCTTGTAGTTCCCGTGCCGGACGCGGTAGTCGGCGAGCGTGACGATCTCATGGGTGGGGGCGTGCGGGCGGACGACATCCTTCGCCTCCGGGTATTCACCGCTCTTGTACTCGTAGATGTAGTCGCCGAGATGGAGCACCGCGTCCAGGTCGGTACGGGCGGCCAGATGGCGGTACGGGGAGAACCAGCCCGCCTCCCAGTTAGCGCAGGAGACCACGCCGAAGCGGACCCCGTCGGCCGCGGCGTCGTGCGCGGGGGTGGTGCGGGTGCGCCCGGCGGGGGAGCGGACGCCGCCGTCCACGCCGAAGCGGTAGAAGTAGTCGGTGGCGGGGCGCAGCCCGCGCACATCGGCCTTGACGGTGTGGTCGGTGCCGGCGGCGGCCTTGACGGTGCCGCGGGCGACGACCGAGCGGAAGTCCCGGTCCTCGGCGACCTCCCAGGTCACCTCGATGGCCGGGCCGAGCCCCGAACCGGGCACGGCGTCGGGGGCGGGCGTGATACGGGTCCACAGCAGAATCCCGTCGGGCAGCGGGTCACCCGAGGCGATGCCGTGCAGGAAGGCGGGCCCGGAGCCGGCGTGGGCGGCGGGTCCGGGGACGAGGGGCAGCAGGGCGGCGGCAGCCGCCGCGGCCGTGACGGCGCTGCGGCGCGAGATGTGGAGGTCGGTCACGGCCGAGGACATTACTGACAAGTAGCGTGCGCGGACAGGGGGCTTGGGGGATGTTCGCCCATCCGTCGCCGCCAGGTCACCGCCGACGTGGGCGCGACGTCACCACCGCTGCCGCCGCCGTCGCTGCCGCGCCACAACGCCGTCGGCGGGCGCGCCCCTGGGGCACGCCCGCCGACTCGGCCGGGAAGGGCCGGACGCTACTTCTCGAGGTTCTGCTTGACGAGCGGGGTGAACTGGTCCGGGGTCATCGGCGGGTTCTCGCCCACCTCCAGCTTCTTCCCGTTCAGCTTGAAGGTCGGGGTGGCGTCGACGTCCTTGGTGTCGTTGAACGACTTGGACATGGCCAGCGCCCACCGGTCGTAGGTGCCGTTCTTCACGGCCTTCTCGAAGGCCGTGTTGCCCTTCAGTTCCTTGACCTGCTGGGCGACGTCGATCAGCTTCTGGTCGTTCGCGAAGGCGTCATCGGTCTCCTGCGGGTGGTTCTTCGGCGCGTACAGCGCCTCCTTGTAGTCCAGGAAGGCCTGCGGACTGACGTTGAGGGCCGCGCCGAGCGCGCTCAGCGCGTTCTTCGAGCCGGCGCCGGGCATCTGCTTGTTGTCGTCGAGGAAGGTGCCCATGGTGAACTGCGCCTTGTAGGTGCCGTCCTTGATGTCCTTGAGCACGGTCGGGCCAGTGAACTTCTCGAACTGGGCACAGACCGGGCAGCGCATGTCCTCGTAGACGTGCAGGGTGTTCTTGGCCTTCTTGTCGCCGATGACGACTGTCGTGCCCTGGGAGCCGGTGGTGTTGGCGGGCTTCGCGAACGTCTTCTTCTCGGCCGCCGCCCGCCACTTCTGGTTGGCGTCGTCCGACGAGTCCATGTTGGTGACGGCGTAGCCGATGCCGCCGGCTATCGCGAGGACCGCGACGACCGCGCCGCCGACGAACAGCTGGCGCCGCGTGCGGTCCCTCTTGGCCTGGCGCTCACGCTCGGCGCGCAGCCGCTCGCGCGCGGCCTGCTTGTTCTGCTGGTTGTTGCGGTTGCTCATGATGGATCGATCTCCGTGGGTGTGCGTCGTCAGTGATGCGTACGGGGGTGTGGATCGCTGTGCTCAGGCAGCGGCCGAGCGGGGCGGTCCGCGACGCACCACGGAGTGCACGAGGAGAGGGAGCGCCGGCGCCGGGCACACCGGCCGTACGGATCGCGGGGCCGGGCGACGACGGGGCCGCAGGGTCGCGGCGTGGGCCGCGACGGCCAGCAGGAGCGGCCGGAAGGCGAAGGCGGCCACGGAGGCCAGCAGACGGCTCAGGGCGGCCTCGCCGCGCCGCAGCCAGGCCGAGGCGAGCAGACCCACCGCGACATGCGCGGCGAGCAGCAGCCAGGGGGTGGCGGAGCTCACGGCGGCCGCCAGCGGGGTGCCGACGCCGTGCTGGGAGACCCCGGGCAGCGGACTGCCGAGATCGCCGCCGCCGCACAGCACGGTGACCCCCATGGAGCGCAGGGAGCCGGCCACGGGGCCGCCGGACTGGCCGTAACACGCCTGCTGGCCGGTGGTGAAGATCGTGTCGGCGGCCAGCTCCAGAGGGATCAGCAGGGCCGCTATGGACCAGAAGCCCCGCTCCCGCCTCGCGAGGGCGTAGGCGACGGCGAAGACGGCCACCGAGAGCGCGGCGACGGTGCCCAGCGGCAGCGGGGCGGCCGACAGCAGGACATGCGAAGCCGAGGACAGCATGACGCACAGCGCGGTGAAGAGCGCCGCGCGCACTGCCCTCAGCTGCGGTCCGGTGCCGTCCATGACTTCGAATTCTGCCATGAACGGCTGTAGGGACCATGTGAAGAATCGGCGCCGGCGTCCGGCTAACCGTCCTTGAGCTGCTTGTTCACCGCTTCCGTGAACTCCGTCGCGGTCAGCGGGGTGGAGCCGCCGCTTCCGGTCAGCTGGGAGCCGTCGAGCTTGACGGCCGGGGTGCCGTTCACCCCGGAGGCGTCGAAGTCGGCGATCATCTTCTTCGCCCAGGGGTCGTAGGTGCCCTCGCGCAGAGCCTCCCGGAAGGAGGCGTTCGTCTTGAGCGCGTACACCTCCTGGGAGACGGTCAGCAGCTGGTTGTCGTCGGCGTAGGAGTCCTTGCTCTCCTCGGGGTGGTTCTTCGGCGACATCAGGGCGGCCTTGTAGTCGAGGAAGGTGTCGGTGCTCACGTCCAGCGCCGCCCCGAGGGCGCTCAGGGCGTTCGCGGAGCCGTTGCCGCCCATGCTCTTGTCGAGGATGGCGGCGAAGTGGAACGAAACCTTGTACTTGCCGGCCTTGATGTCCTTGGCGATGGTCGGCCCGACTGCCTGGTCGAAGGAGGCACACGGCGGGCAGCGCAGGTCCTCGTAGACGTCGAGGGTGTGCCCGGCATCGGCCTCGCCGATCACCACGGTGGTGCCGCTGGGACCGGAGCTGTGGGCGGGCAGGATGAGCTTCTGCGAGCCCCCTGAGCCGTCCGGGTCCTCGGAACCGCCCGCACCGCCGGAGCCCGCCGGGCCCTGGACGACATCGTCCACGGATCCGGCCCGGGAGTCCTTGTCGTCATCCGTGATCAGGAGGACGCCCGCGACCACCGCGGCGGCCACCGTCACCGCCACCACGGCCGTGAGTCCGCCCTTGCGCTGCGGGTCCGCCGGGGCGGGAGCACCGCCCCAGGGCCCGCCGCCCGGGCCGGGCGGCGGGGGAGCGGACGGGAAGCCCGGCGGCTGGGCCGGAGGCGGCGGATGACCCGGCTGCGGGTGCTCCGGCTGCTGGTACGGGTTCTGCTGCGGGTTTTGCTCGCCCCCCGGCGGCTGCTGTCCAGGCCACATGACCGGTAACCATAAGGGGACGGGCAGACGGCGGCCATGGCCGGGGGACGATCAGGGGCCGGGGTGGCGATCAGAGCCCGGCGTGGCGATCAGAGGCCGGGGATGCGGCCGTTGCGGAAGAGGTCCACGAAAATCTGATGGTCGGCCCGGGCGCGGGCACCGTAAGAGTGCGCGAAGTCCACCAGGAGGTCGGCGAAGCCGTTCTCGTCGGCGGCGATCACCGCGTCGATGGCGCGCTCGGTGGAGAACGGCACCAGCGAGTGGCCGCTCTGGTCGTCGGCGGCCGCGTGCATGGTGGCCGTGGCCCGTCCCAGGTCGGCCACGACCGCCGCGATCTCGGCCGGGTCGTCGATGTCGGACCAGTCGAGGTCCACCGCGTACGGCGACACCTCGGCGACCAGCTGTCCCGACCCGTCCAGCTCGGTCCAGCCCAGCCACGGGTCGGCGTGGGCCTGCAGCGCGCGCTGGGAGATCACCGTGCGGTGGCCCTCGTGGTGGAAGTACGACCGCACCTGCTCGTCGGTGATGTGCCGGGAGACCGCCGGGGTCTGCCCCTGCTTCATGTAGATCACCACATCGTTCTCCAGGGCGTCGCTGTTGCCCTCCAGGAGGATGTTGTACGAGGGGAGCCCGGCGCTGCCGATGCCGATGCCCCGGCGGCCCACGACGTCCTTGACGCGGTAGGAGTCCGGGCGCGAGAGACTGGACTCGGGGAGCGTCTCCAGATAGCCGTCGAAGGCGGCCAGGACCTTGTAGCGGGTGGCCGCGTCCAGCTCGATGGACCCGCCGCCGGCCGTGAAGCGGCGCTCGAAGTCGCGGATCTCGGTCATCGAGTCCAGCAGCCCGAAGCGGGTCAGCGAGCGGGCGTCACGCAGCGCGTCCAGCAGCGGACCCTCGGCGGTCTCCAGGGTGAAGGGCGGCACCTCGTCGTTCTTGGCGCCGGTGGCCAGGGCGTGAATGCGCTCCCGGTAGGCACCCGCGTACGTCCGCACCAGCTCGGTGATCTTCTCGTCGCTGAGCGCCTTGGTGTAGCCGATGAGCGCCACGGAGGCGGCGAAACGCTTCAGGTCCCAGGTGAAGGGGCCGACGTACGCCTCGTCGAAGTCGTTCACATTGAAGATCAGCCGGCCGTTGGCGTCCATGTAGGTGCCGAAGTTCTCGGCGTGGAGGTCACCGTGGATCCACACCCGGCTGGTGCGGTCGTCCAGGTACGGCCCGCCGGCGCGCTCCCGCTCCACATCGGAATAGAACAGGCAGGCGGTGCCGCGGTAGAACGCGAACGCCGAGGCGGCCATCTTCCGGAACTTGACGCGGAAGGCGGCCGGGTCGGCGGCGAGCAGCTCGCCGAAGGCGGTGTCGAATACGGCGAGGATGTGCTCGCCGCGCTGTTCCGCCTGGGTCTGCTGGTTCGACATCGCGGAACGCCTCCTGGGGCATGAGGGATGTGATCGGTATGGCAGATACGACAGGGTATGTTCCGTCGCGCCAGGTGCGCGGGAAGACCGGATGACCCGTCGGGATCAACGCCTGAGGCTACTCGCGAGTGCCCGGCTCGTGTCAGTGCGGAGGGGTAACCTTCGGAGCTGTCTCGCCCTGCCGTCATCGATTGTTCGCCGGAGGTCTTCCACCGTGACCAAGCCGCCCTTCACGCACCTGCATGTCCATACCCAGTACTCGCTGCTGGACGGTGCGGCGCGGCTCAAGGACATGTTCAACGCGTGCAACGAGATGGGCATGACCCACATCGCCATGACCGACCATGGCAACCTCCACGGTGCGTACGACTTCTACCAGCAGGCGACGGGCGCCGGGATCACGCCGATCATCGGGATCGAGGCGTATGTGGCGCCCGAGTCGCGGCGCTACAAGCGGCGTGTCCAGTGGGGCCAGCCGCATCAGAAGCGCGATGACGTCTCCGGTTCCGGTGGTTACACCCACAAGACCATCTGGGCGTCGAACAAGACCGGTCTGCACAACCTCTTCCGGCTCTCCTCGGACGCCTATATGGAGGGCTATTTCGTCAAGTGGCCGCGGATGGACAAGGAGACCATCGCCCAGTGGTCCGAGGGCCTGATCGCCTCCACCGGCTGCCCCTCGGGCGAGCTGCAGACCCGGCTGCGGCTGGGCCAGTTCGACGAGGCGCTGAAGGCCGCCTCCGAGTACCAGGACATCTTCGGCAAGGACCGGTATTTCCTGGAGCTGATGGACCACGGCATCGAGATCGAGCGCCGGGTCCGGGACGGGCTGCTGGAGATCGGCAAGAAGCTGGACATCCCGCCGCTGGTCACCAACGACTCGCACTACACGTACTCCCGCGAGGCGACGGCCCATGACGCCCTGCTGTGCGTCCAGACCGGCAAGAACCTCTCCGACCCGGACCGCTTCCGCTTCGACGGCACCGGCTATTACCTGAAGTCCACGGAGGAGATGTACGCCATCGACTCCTCCGACGCCTGGCAGCAGGGGTGCGCCAACACCCTGCTGGTCGCCGAGCAGATCGACGCCACCGGCTGGTTCGAGAAGCGCGACCTGATGCCGCGGTTCGACGTCCCCGAGGGGTACACCGAGGTCACCTGGTTCCAGGAGGAGGTCAAGAAGGGGATGGCCCGCCGCTTCCCCGGCGGCGTCCCCGAGGACCGTCAGAAGCTCGCCGAGTACGAGATGGACGTCATCATCCAGATGGGGTTCCCGGGCTACTTCCTCGTGGTCGCCGACTTCATCATGTGGGCCAAGAACAACGGCATCGCGGTCGGCCCCGGCCGAGGCTCCGCGGCCGGTTCGATCGTCTCCTACGCGATGGGCATCACCGACCTCGACCCGGTCGAGCACGGGCTGATCTTCGAGCGGTTCCTCAACCCCGAGCGGGTGTCCATGCCCGATGTCGACATCGACTTCGACGAGCGTCGGCGCGGTGAGGTCATCCGGTACGTCACCGAGAAATACGGCCACGACAAGGTCGCCCAGATCGGTACCTACGGCACCATCAAGGCCAAGAACGCCATCAAGGACTCGGCGCGGGTGCTGGGCTATCCGTACGCGATGGGCGACCGCATCACCAAGGCCATGCCCGCCGACGTCCTCGGTAAGGGCATCCCGCTCTCCGGCATCACCGATGAGAAGCACCCCCGCTACAGCGAGGCGGGCGAGGTGCGCGGGATGTATGAGAACGAGCCGGATGTGAAGAAAGTCATCGACACCGCGCGCGGTATCGAGGGCCTGGTGCGCCAGATGGGTGTGCACGCCGCCGGCGTGATCATGTCGAGCGAGACGGTGACCGACCACGTCCCGGTCTTCTCGCCGAAGAACGACGGCCAGGTCGTGACCCAGTGGGACTATCCCACCTGTGAGTCGCTGGGCCTGCTGAAGATGGACTTCCTGGGCCTGCGCAACCTGACCATCATGGACGACGCCGTCAAGATGGTGCGCGCCAACAAGGGCATCGATCTGAAGCTGCTCGATCTGTCCCTGGACGACCCCAAGACCTTCGAACTGCTCTGCCGCGGTGACACCCTCGGCGTCTTCCAGTTCGACGGCGGCCCCATGCGTTCCCTGCTGCGCATGATGAAGCCCGACAACTTCGAGGACATTTCCGCCGTCTCGGCCCTCTACCGGCCGGGCCCGATGGGCATGAACTCGCATATCAACTACGCGCTGCGGAAGAACGGGCAGCAGGAGATCACCCCGATCCACCCCGAGCTGGAGGAGCCGCTCAAGGAGGTCCTGGGCATCACCTACGGCCTCATCGTGTACCAGGAGCAGGTGCAGAAGGCCGCCCAGGTGCTCGCCGGCTATTCGCTCGGCCAGGCCGACCTGCTCCGCCGTGCCATGGGCAAGAAGAAGCAGGAGGTCCTGGACAAGGAGTTCGTGCCCTTCCAGAAGGGCGCCCGGGACAAGGGGTATTCCGACGAGGCCATCCAGGCGGTGTGGGACGTCCTGGTCCCGTTCGCCGGATACGCGTTCAACAAGGCGCACTCCTCCGCGTACGGCCTGGTCACCTACTGGACCGCGTACCTCAAGGCCAACTACCCCGCCGAGTACATGGCGGCGCTGCTCACCTCGGTCCGGGACGACAAGGACAAGTCGGCGGTCTATCTGAACGAGTGCCGTCGCATGGGCATCAAGGTGCTGCCGCCGAACGTCAATGAGTCCGAGGCCAACTTCACCGCTCAGGGTGATGATGTGATCCTCTTCGGTCTCACGGCGGTCCGGAACGTCGGTCAGAACGTGGTGGAGGCGATCATCCGTGGCCGTAAGGCCAAGGGGAAGTACGCCTCGTTCCCGGACTACCTGGACAAGGTCGAGGCGGTGGTGTGCAACAAGCGCACCACGGAATCGCTGATCAAGGCGGGCGCGTTCGACGAGATGGGCCACACCCGTAAGGGGCTCACGGCGCACTACGAGGCGCTGATCGACAATGTGGTCGCGGTCAAGCGCAAGGAGGCCGAGGGGCAGTTCGACCTCTTCGGCGGCATGGCCGGTGACGGCGGGGACGGCGAGGGGCCGGGCTTCGGCCTCGACGTCGAGTTCTCGGACGTCGAATGGGAGAAGACCTATCTGCTGGCCCAGGAGCGGGAGATGCTGGGCCTGTATGTCTCCGACCATCCGCTGTTCGGCATCGAGCATGTGCTGAACGAGAAGGCGGATGCCGCGATCTCCGCACTCACCGGGGGTGAGCACGCGGACGGCGCGATCGTCACCATCGGCGGCATCATCTCCGGTCTGCAGCGCAAGATGACCAAACAGGGCAACGCCTGGGCCATCGCCACCGTGGAGGACCTGGCCGGCTCCATCGAGTGCATGTTCTTCCCGGCCACCTACCAGCTGGTCTCCACCCAGCTCGTCGAGGACGCGGTCGTCTTCGTCAAGGGCCGCCTCGACAAGCGCGAGGACGTGCCCCGGCTGGTCGCCATGGAGCTGATGGTCCCCGATCTGTCCGAGGCATCGGCCAACGCGCCCGTGACGATCACCATTCCCACGGTCAAGGTCACCCCGCCGCTGGTCGAGAAGCTGGGCGAGGTGCTCACCCACCACCGCGGCGCCACCGAGGTGCGGATCAAGCTCCAGGGGGCGCGGAAGACGACCGTGCTGCGGCTCGACCGGCACCGCGTCACCGCCGACCCGGCGCTCTTCGGCGATCTCAAGGTGCTGTTGGGGGCGTCCTGCCTGGCCGGATGACCGCCCGGCGTCCTTGACGTCGGCGAAGCGCACCAGGGGCGCGCCCGCATCGGGCGCGCCCCTGGGGGCCACGGTCACGCGGCCTGCCACCGCGGTGGCCCAGCGCCGGTGCGCGGTGCGTCAGTTGTGGCCGAAGCTCTTCTGCCGGCCCTTGCGGGCCGTCGAGGGGCTGCCCTCCGACCGCATCGCCTGCGACTGCCCCTCCATCGACGGCTGCTGCTCGGCGCCGCGGTCGGCGGTGCCGCGCTCCTGGCGCTGTTCCTGCTGCTGCTTGCGATCGCGGTTCTTGTTCTTGCCCATGGTGGTGTTCCTCCGGTTGGGATCAGCCCCTGGCGAAGGGCCCTGCCGGGAGAAGCCCTTCGGGAAGAAACAGTGACATGCCGCGGTGACCCGTGCATTTCGGGCAATTACGGTGAGTGAGAAGGAGAGTATTGGCGGGTAAGCCGTATCCGCCACGCCGGTGATCCAGTTCGGACTGATAACCCCCGCACGGTCGGGCAGACTCGAAGGAAAGCCGAAAACCACATCCGGGGTACGGCTGTGCGCGGGGGCGACCGAGGACTGGACCGTCAGGAAAGAGGGTGGAACGTGGACCGCTGCGTCGTCCTGGTGGACGCCGGGTATCTGCTGGGCGCCGCCGCGAGCCTGCTGGCCGGGGAGCCCGCCCGATCGCGTATCTCCGTCGACCACGCGACCCTCATCCAGGGCTTGCGGGAGCGGGCCGAGGCCGAGACGGAGTGCCCGCTGCTGCGCATCTACTGGTTCGACGGCGCCCCCGACCGTGTGCCCCAGCCCGAGCACCGGCGGCTGCGCGTGATGCCCCGGGTGACCGTACGGCTGGGCGCGCTCACCCGCAGTGACGGCCGCTGGGCCCAGAAGGGCGTGGACGCCGCCATGCACGCCGAGCTCACCGAGCTCGCCCGCAACCGGGCCTGCGCCGACATCGTCCTCGTCACCGGCGACGGAGACCTGCTGCCCGGGCTGATGTCGGCCAAGGAGCACGGCGTCGCCGTCCACCTCTGGGCGGTCCAGGCCGCCGACGGCGACTACAACCAGTCCGAGGACCTCGTCGCCGAGGCCGATGAGCGGCGCGTCCTCGACCGCGCCTGGATCACCAGGGCGGTGCGCGCCAAGGAGCTTCCCGGGCCCTGTGCGCCCGTCTCCGAGCCGCGCCCGGAGATCGCGGCCATTCTCTCCGCCCCGCTCCCGGAGACGGCCGCCGCTGCCGCCGCGGCCGCGACCGGGTCGCCCGGCACGGCGGAGGCCCCGGTGGCCGTAACGGCGCCGCCCGGCCCGGCGCCGACGTGACCGGCCCGGCCGCCGCCCCCGGCCGTCCCGCCGCGGCCCCCGAGGCGGGCGCGGACGGCGTGGCGGCGGGCGCCGGCAAGGGGGTGCCCACCCCCAAGGACCTCGCCGACCTGGGCCGTGGCCCGGCCGCGCCCGGCGGCCAGACGGAGCGGCAGCAGGCCGCCGGCGCCACCCTGCGCTGGTCCTCCGACAAGGGCTGGATCGACCGGGGCCCCGGCGCCGTGGGAGAGCCGCCGGAGACCGCCAACCTCCCCATGCTGGCCCAGCTCACCAGTGCCGAGCAGCGCTGGGCCGACCGCGAGGAGGACATCACGGCCGTCAGCGGCGACCCGTTCGAGGTCGGCCAGGTCTTCGCCCGCCGCTGGACCGACCGGCTCGGGGATCCGGGGCCCTTGCGCCAGATCTCCACGGAGTACCCCCGCATCCCGCACCGCATCGACGGTGAACTGCTGCGCTACGCGGCCCGCTTCGGGCTGCTGGCCCACAAGGACGACCAGATCGACGAGCACGACCGCTATGCGATCCGGGCGGGCTTCTGGCGCGAAATCGACCTCCGCTCGGCCGCGGAGCACGCCCAGACGGGCGGCTAGGGGATATCCGGCGGATCTGACGCCTGCGGCGGGCTGCGCACCTGGTAACGGGAAGGGAGCAGCCCGCCGGACACGCGGTAGCCCCGTGGTCAAGAGGGGGCTCGCTGTGGGCGCGGTGCGCCGCTCCGCGCCCGCCGATAATGCGCCTCTTGCGTCTGTTGTTCCTCTTATCTGATTGCTTCAATCGACTGCAACCGGGAGGCAATCGGCTTTCAGGGACGGCTCGCCGAGGGCCCGGCGCGGTCACCGGCCGTATGCGCCAAGGAGGATGACCATGGCGATTCTCACGTCATTGGTGAACCCCGCCACCGGCACCGACCAGGGCAGGGCCGGGGAAAGGTCACGCTGAGCGGCTCGGGCCTGGCGGACATCACCCGTGCCACGGCCTGAGCAGCAATGCCGGACCGGCCGGGCCCACCACGGTCACGCTCCTCGGCACGGGGTTCCTGACCGCCACCGGCGTCACCTTCGGATCCGTCGGCGCGGCCACCGGAACGTTCCCGCCGTCGACCGACGGCCGGCTCACGGTCACCACGCCCGCCCACACCGCCCCCATCGCGGGCTGCACCGACACGGTGGACGTCACCGTCACCTCCCTCGGCGGAACCCGCGTCCCCAGGGGGAGCGGCTGCGCGTACACCTTCCACGACGCCCCCAGCGCCGACTCCGTCACCCCGGCGGCGCAGCTTTCCGGCCAGAACGCGTCACGATCGGCGGCACCTGTCTGCTCGACGCCGCCGCGGTGGTCCTCGGCAACGGGCTCACCCAGGCCCCCGCCACCTTTGTGAACCTCTCCCCGACCCAGATCCTCGCCGTCGTGCCCGCGGTGCTCCCCGGGACGTACTCCGTCCTCGTCACAACCCCCGGTGGCACCGACACGACCGCGCCGCCGACCCTGCTCGTCCTGTGATCCTCCGATCCGTCCCCGAGGGCCCCGAGGACGGGAGCGGGTGTTTGGGCGCGTACCCTCATAGCTCGTGAGGACGGGCGCGAAACAGGCGACGAGCGGCGATGTGGTGTGCACCGTGCGCGGCCTGGTCAAGACCTATCCCGCGGCGCGCGGCCGCCGCGGCGCCCCCGCCACGCCCGCCGTCCGGGCCAGCGACGGCATCGACCTCGATGTGGTGCGCGGCGAGGTCTTCGGGCTGCTCGGGCCCAACGGCGCCGGCAAATCCACCCTCGTACGGCAGCTCACCGGCCTGCTGCGGCCCGACGAGGGCAGCGTGCGGGTGCTCGGCCACGATCTCGTACGCCACCCCGAACGCGCTGCCCGGCTGCTGTGCTACCTCGGCCAGGACTCGACCGCGCTGGACGAGCTGACCGTCGCCCTCGCCGCCGAGACCACCGCGCGGTTGCGCGGGCTGGAGGCCCGCGCGGCCCGTGCCGAGCGGGACGCGGTGATCGAGGAGCTGGGGCTCGGGGAGATCGCCGGGCGCCCGCTCAAGAAGCTTTCCGGCGGCCAGCGGCGGCTGGCCTGCGTCGCCGCCGCACTGGTGGGGGAGCGGCCGCTGCTGGTGCTGGACGAGCCCACCAGCGGAATGGACCCCGTCGCCCGGCGCGCCGTATGGGCGGCCGTGGACCGGCGGCGGGCCGAGCGGGGCGTGACCGTGGTGCTGGTCACCCACAATGTGATCGAGGCGGAAACGGTTCTGGACCGGGTCGCCGTGCTGGACCGCGGCAAGGTCATCGCCTGCGACACGCCCGCCGGGCTGAAGGCGCTGGTCGCCGACGAGGTGCGGCTGGAGCTGGTGTGGCGCACCGAGCCGCCGCTGGACGTGCCCGAGGTCGCCGCCCTGCGGAAGGCCGCCGAGGCGGCCCGGGCCGCCGACGGCGTCTCCGGGCGGCGCTGGACGCTCCGGCTCCCGCCGGACGAGGCGCGCGCCGCCATCGCCACCGTGACCGGTGGCCCCGCCTTCGCGGCGCTGGACGATTTCACCCTTGCCACGCCGAGCCTGGAGGATGTGTACATCGCCCTGGGCGGCCGTGTGGAGGGCGCGGAGGGGCTGGTGAAGGCGTGACCGCCGGGGCGAGCCGGTGAACACGTCGGTGACCGTGACCGTAAGAGCCGTAGAGGCGAAGAGGAGCCGCACAACGTGAGTGTCATGCCCGCCGTGTCCGGTGTGTCCGGGACCACCGGTGTGCCTGGTGTGTCCGGTGCTTCCGCTGGGCTGCCCGGTGCGCCCGGTGTCTCGCCCGGTGCCTCCGGTACGTCGGGGGCGTCCGGTGAGGCCGGGGACATCCCCGCGCCGCTGGCGGCGCGGGCGCGGCTCTTCCCCGCGCTCGCCGCGGTCTACCGCGCCCAGCTCTCCCGGGCCCGGGTGGCCCGGATACCGCTGCTCTTCGTGGCGACCTTCCAGTCCATCGGGATCATGATCCTGATGCGCGGAGTGGTGGACGGCGGGAGCGAGGCGCGGTCGGTGGTGGCCGGGTCGAGCGTGCTGGTCGTCGCCTTCGTGGCGCTCAACCTGCTCGCCCAGTACTTCGGCCAGCTCCGGGCCAGCGGCGGGCTCGACCACTACGCGACCCTGCCGGTGCCCCCCTCGGCCGTGGTGCTCGGGCGGCCGCCGCCTACGCCTCCTTCACGGTGCCCGGAACCATCGTCACCGCGGTCATGGGCAGCGTGCTCTTCCAACTGCCCATGACGCATCTGTGGATCCTCCTCGCCGTGATCCCCCTCTCCGGCGCCGCCCTCGCCGGACTCGGCGCCGTGCTGGGGCTGCTCGCCCCGCGTCAGGAACTCGCCACACTGTGCGGACAGTTGGGGATGTCCGCCGCGCTGCTGCTGGGGGTGTTGCCCGCGGACCGGATGCCGCAGGTGGTGTCGTACGCGCGCGATCTGCTGCCGTCGACGTACGGTGTGGAGGCCCTGGCCCGGACCTTCGACGGGCAGCCCGACTGGTGGGTGGTCTGCGCCGACCTCGGGGTGTGCGCCGGGGTGGCCGTGGTGTCCCTCGCCGCCGCGACCTGGGCCTATCGGCGGGCGGCCGTGCGGTGACGCGCCGCAGCGAACGTCCCGCCGACCGAAGTACGCCGTCCGCCTGGCACGATGACGGGGTGACCGCACCGTTGACGCCACATGATCCGCCTCCGCCGCACGAGGATCCCGCCGAGGGCCGCCCCCCGGCCCACGGGCAGCCTGCCGGGGACTCCTCCGTGCCGAATCCCTCGGGGTACCCGCAGCACCCCGAGCCCCCTTCCGGGCATCCGGAGGACGCGGGGCACTCGGAGCACTCCGAGCCGGGGCCCGAGTTGCGCGCCGAACTGGTGCAGGCGTCGGTGGTCGCCATCGCGGTGGCGGTCTCCGGGGTGCTTCTGGGGCTGCTGTGGCTGTGGTTGGCGCCCAAGGTTCCCCTGGTCTCGGACGGCACCGCCGTCTATCTGAAGAACTCGGAAGGGGAGGACGCGATCGGCGCGGACGGTGTGTTCACGCTGCTCGGGCTCGCCTTCGGGCCGTCTCGGCCCTCATCGTCTTTCTGCTCTTCCGTCACGGCGGTATCGCGCTGGTCATCGGCCTGGCGATCGGCGGGGTGCTCGCCTCGGTGATCGCCTGGCGGCTGGGCCTCTGGATGGGGCCCACCTCGGACGTCGTGGCGCACGCCAAGGAGGCCGGCAAGGGCGTCACCTTCGACGGCCCGCTCAAGCTGGGCGCGAAGGGGGCGCTGCTGGCGTGGTCGGTGGCGGCGATGGTGATCCATCTGGCGCTGACGGGGCTGTTCGGCCCCGCGACCCGGAGCCCGCCCTGCCGCCGGTGGCGAACCCGGAAGCGCGCTAGAGCGTTCGGCCCGCCTCAAAGCGGCTAGGGGAGACGTCCGGCGGTTCGTGACGCCTGCGGGGGCTGTTCCCCGCCCCGCCCTTGCCCCTGTTGCCCCTGGACGCCCTTCGGACGTGTCCTCAAGCGCCGGACGGGCTGATTTCAGCCCGTCCGGCGCTTGAGGACCGGGGTCCGGGGCGGAGCCCCGGCGGCACGAGCCGGGCGCCAGCGGCCCCGCAAGAGCGCTGTGAGCGCTATACGCGGGCGATCGGCGCCAGTACCGCGTCCGTCAGCGATGCCAGGTCCCCCGGCGACAGCTCGACCTCCAGCCCCCGGCGGCCGGCCGAGACACAGATCGTCTCGTAGCCCGTGGCCGACTCGTCCAGGGCCGTGGGAAGGCGCTTGCGCTGACCGAGCGGGGAGATCCCGCCCCGCACATAGCCCGTGGTGCGCTCGGCCGCCGCGGGGTCCGCCATCGTGGCGCGCTTGCCGCCCACCGCCGAGGCGAGCGCCTTGAGGTCGAGCGTGGCCGAGACCGGCACGATGGCGACCGTAAGGCGGTCATCGACGCTCGCGACAAGGGTCTTGAAGACCCGGCCCGGCTCGACGCCGAGAGCCTGGGCGGCCTCCTCACCGTAGGAGGGGGCTGCCGGGTCGTGCTCGTAGGAGTGCAGGGTGAAATCCGTGCCCGCAGCGGTGAGGGCGGTCGTGGCGGGGGTGCCCGCCGAGGTCTTCTTGGTCTTCTTGGGCATATTCGTCCGCGTCAGTTGGGGCTGGTGGGACCGCGGGTCAGATCGACGGCCGGGAGCGACGGGAGCTTACCGATCACGGCGCTCTCGGCGCGAAGGAGTTTCAGCTCGTCGGCCAGCCGGCTCGCGGTGTCCGGCGCCTGCAGCAGCCGCTGCTTCGCGGGCGTGTCGAGCACGGCCGCGGCCGCCACCAGGTAGGAGAGCACGGACGGTTCCCCCGGCAGGTCCTGCTCGTTCGCCAGGGTCCGCTCACGGGCGCCCGCGAGCCGCTTCTGGTACATGCGGAAGGCCCGTACCACCCCCGAGGCCAGCGCCCCGGCCCCCTCGCCCTGCTCCTCCTCCAGCTCCTTGACCTCGGCCGTCAGATAGGGGCCGGAGGAGTCCACGGAGACCAGCTCGAAGCGGGTGGTGCCGGTGGCCAGCACCTCGAAGGTGCCGTCCTCCTGCTCCCGGATGGTGGCCGCGTCCGCCACGCACCCCACGGCGTAGAAGGACTTGGCGGGATCCGGTCCGAACCCGGCCGTGGGGCCGGGGTCCGGCCGCGTGACGGAGTCCGGGAGGCCGACCGCGCTCGGGCGACCTCATGGCCGTCCCGGATCGCGATCACCCCGAACCGGCGCGGCGCGTCCTCGGGAAGCGCCGACAAATCGCGCATCAGGGAGCGGTACCGCTGCTCGAAGACGTTCAGGGGCATGACGAGCCCCGGGAACAGCACCGTGTTCAGCGGGAAGAGCGGAAGGCGCGCGGAGGTCACGGGGCGTAAGCCTAATGGCCCCGCGCGTTTCCTTTCACTGGCCCGCGGCAGCCGGTCACTGGCGCCGCAGCAGCCGGGACGCGCCGGCGGCTACCGCGGTGGCCAACACCCAGCCCAGCAGGATCATGACGATGGACGCCCATTGGACGGCGCCGTCCGGTCTCCAGTAGCCGTCCATGCCCAGATCGATCACCGGGATCAGCAGATCGAGCGTGTACAGCGAGGCGTTCCAGTTCGGGGATTCACCCGGCTTCAGCGCCTCCGGCCGGTTGTGGGCGAAGAACACCGAGCCGACCGCCCACAGCACCGCCATCCACACCGCGGCCCGGCCCGGGCGATAGCCGTAGGCCACCGTCCAGTCCTGGAGATAGCCCCACACCTTCCCGGCGACCGGCAGCGTCTCCCGGCGGCGGCGCTGCTTGGCGAGCTGCACCTCGCGCGCGTCGGCGTCCTCGCCGCTGGCCCGCATCGTGTTGGCCAGCATCTCGTACGGCTCGGGCGCGTACTCGGGGGTCGCCGCGGCCACCCACTCCAGCCGCCGGGCCAGCGGGAAGTGGCCGCGTGGGATCAGGCACTCATAGCTGAACCCGGCCATGGTCAGCCCGCCCGGCCCCGGCCAGCTCACCGACTTGTCGACAAGATTGACCACTCGGGCGCCGGAGAGGATCACCCGTCCGCGCTGCGGCCGCTCCCCGAGGAAGCGCAGCTCGGGCGTCTGGACCCGGCGCAGCGACAGCTCCTGGTCGTTCTCCATGATGAAGCGGGCCTGGTCGAAGTCGATGGCGTCGCCGATCCGCCCGTCGTCCAGCCGGATCCCGCCCTCGCATTCGAAGCGCTGGATCCGGGTGCCCCGGGTGGGGGTGGAGGCGGTGCCGTACGGCGGGGTGGAGCCGCTGGAGTACGTGCTCACCCCGCCCGCGGTGAGATAGAGGCTGCGCTCCACGGTGAGCTGCGGTGCGTTGAGCGCGCGGCGGCCGTAAGGGTTGCGCAGCCGGCTGCCGCGCAGGCTGAGCGACACCCCGATCTGCGCCCCGCGCAGGCTCAGCTCGCCATAGGACTCGATCATGTCGGCCTGGAAGTCCTGGGCGACGGTCAGCCCGTCGGCGCTGATCGACATGCCCCGGCGGTCGCGGCGCACGATGAGCTGGTTGAGCAGTAAATCCGTGCCGATATGGGCGTCGGTGAGCCGGATCCCGTGTTCGACCACACAGCGCGGCAAGTGCAGATCGCCCTCGGTGCGCAGCCGGGCCGCCTCCAGCCGGGGAAGGGCGCAGCCCACCAGGCGCAGGGTGGTGAACTGCGCCTCGGGAAGCAGCACCTCCCGCTCGAAGCGGCAGTTCTTCAGCTCCACATAGGGCTCGATGTTTCCGCCGGCCAGGTCGAGCGTGCCGGTGATGTGCACCCCGTTGAGCTTGAGCGCGGCGACCCGGCCCGGCTGCGCGGGCGGTCCGTCCAGCAGCAGGAGGGCCACGACACGCGCACGGACACTGCGCTCCGGGCCCCAGGCGTACGGGCCGGAGGGGTCGTTCCGCTGGGGGTGCGAGGTGCGCAGATCATGGGTGCTGCCATTGCGGAACGCCTGCCACATGCCCCATTCGGCGGTGGTCAGATCGAGGCCCGGGGGTGGGTCGCCATCGTGCGGCTCGGTCACAGCCGTGTCCCCTCCTGATTCTCCGTGTCCCCGTACGGAGCACATTCCCGCTGAGTAACCGGTTGAACGCCAACGGTCAGGGTCAACTTAGGGCGTCCGTATCACTGACTGATACGGGGGGAGGGGCGTCGTGGCGGGTCTGAGACAATTGATCGCGTGATCTCCCGTATCGATCTGCGCGGTGCCGCCTTCCCGGAAGGCGGGATCGACCGCGACCTGCTGCCCCGTGCCGAGCTCGACGTCGAGGCCGCCCTGGAGAAGGTGCGGCCCATCTGTGACGACGTGCGCCATCGTGGTACCGCTGCGCTGATCGACTATGCCCATCGGTTCGACGGCGTCGCCATAGAGCGGGTGCGGGTCCCCGCGGAGGCGCTGGAGCGCGCCCTCGCGGAGCTGGACCCGGCCGTGCGCGCCGCCCTGGAGGAGTCCATCCGGCGGGCCCGGCTGGTCCACCGCGACCAGCGGCGCACCGACCACACCACCCAGGTGGTGCCGGGCGGCACGGTCACCGAGCGCTGGGTGCCGGTCGAGCGCGTCGGGCTGTACGTACCGGGCGGGCGCTCGGTCTACCCCTCCTCCGTGGTGATGAACGTGGTGCCCGCGCAGGAGGCCGGGGTCGGCTCGATGGCCGTCGCCTCCCCGCCGCAGGCGGAGTTCGGCGGGCTGCCGCACCCCACGATCCTCGCGGCGTGCGCGCTGCTGGGCGTGGACGAGGTCTACGCGGCGGGCGGCGCCCAGGCCGTCGCCATGTTCGCCTACGGCACCGAGGACTGCCGCCCGGTCGCGATGGTGACCGGTCCCGGCAATATCTACGTGGCCGCGGCCAAGCGGCTGCTCAAGGGCCGGATCGGCATCGATGCCGAGGCCGGGCCGACCGAGATCGCCATCCTCGCCGACGCCACCGCCGACCCGGTGCATGTGGCCGCGGACCTGATCAGCCAGGCCGAGCACGACCCGCTGGCCGCCTCCGTGCTGGTCACCGACTCCGAGGAGCTGGCCGCAGCGGTCGAGAAGGAGCTGGACGTCCAGCTGGAGGCCACCAAGCACGTCGAGGACCGGATCCGTCCGGCGCTGTCCGGGCGGCAGTCCGGCATCGTGCTGGTCGACGGTCTGAAGCAGGGCCTGGCCGTCGTGGACGCGTACGCGGCCGAGCACCTGGAGATCCAGACCGAGGACGCGGCGGCGGTCGCGGCCCGGGTGCGCAACGCCGGGGCGATCTTCGTCGGGGCGTTCGCTCCGGTGTCGCTCGGCGACTATGCGGCGGGCTCCAACCATGTGCTGCCCACGGGCGGCTGCGCCTGCCACTCCTCGGGCTGTCCGTGCAGTCGTTCCTGCGCGGCATCCATGTGGTGGACTACAGCCGGGAGGCGCTGGCCGAGATCGCCGGCCATGTGGTGACGCTGGCCGAGGCGGAGGATCTGCCCGCCCACGGCGCCGCGGTGAAGGCAAGGTTCGACTGGAAGGTGCCACCGAGCAAGTGACCGGCATTGACGATCTCCCGATCCGGGAAGAGCTCCGTGGCAAATCCCCGTACGGCGCCCCGCAGCTCGAGGTGCCCGTACGGCTGAACACCAACGAGAACCCCTATCCGCTGCCCGAGCCGCTGATCGCCCGCATCGCCGAGCGGGTCACCGAGGCGGCCCGGAACCTCAACCGCTACCCGGACCGTGACGCGGTCGAGCTCCGCACCGAGCTGGCCCGCTATCTCAGCCGTACGGCCGGTCTGGAGGTCGGCGTCGCGCAGGTCTGGGCGGCCAACGGGTCCAATGAGGTGCTGCAGCAGCTGCTGCAGACCTTCGGCGGGCCGGGGCGCACCGCGATCGGCTTCGAGCCCTCGTACTCGATGCACGCGCTGATCTCCCGCGGCACCGGCACCGGCTGGATTTCCGGTCCGCGGAACGCCGATTTCACCATCGATGCCGATGCCGCCCGTAAGGCCATCGCCGAGCACCGCCCCGATGTCGTCTTCATCACCTCGCCGAACAATCCGACGGGCACCGCCGTCGCGGCCGAGACGGTGCTGGCGCTCTACGAGGCGGCGCAGGCCGCCAGGGCGGATGCCGCCGGGGCGCTGGTCGTCGTGGACGAGGCGTACGGGGAGTTCAGCCACCGCCCCTCGCTGCTGCCGCTGATCGAGGGGCGGCCGCGGCTGGTGCTCTCGCGCACCATGTCCAAGGCGTTCGGCGCGGCCGGGCTGCGGCTCGGCTATCTCGCCGCCGATCCGGCGGTCGTCGACGCCGTCCAACTGGTCCGCCTGCCGTACCACCTGTCCGCCGTCACCCAGGCCACCGCGCTGGCCGCCCTGGAGCACACCGATACGCTGCTGGGGTACGTCGAGGCGCTGAAGGCCGAGCGCGACCGGCTGGTGAGCGAGCTGCGCACCCTCGGCTGCGAGGTGACCGACTCCGACGCCAACTTCGTCCAGTTCGGCCGCTTCGAGGACGCCCATGCGGCGTGGCAGGGCCTGCTGGACCGGGGCGTCCTGGTCCGTGACAACGGCGTACCGGGCCGGCTGCGGGTCACCGCGGGCACACCGGCCGAGAACGACGCGTTCCTCGACGCGGTACGCGAGCTGATGAAGGAGAAGAGCGCATGACCCGCGTGGGACGTGTGGAGCGCACGACCAAGGAGACCTCGGTCGTCGTCGAGATCGATCTCGACGGTAAGGGCGATGTGGCGGTATCAACAGGTGTCGGCTTCTACGACCACATGCTCGACCAGCTCGGCCGCCACGGCCTCTTCGACCTCACGGTCAAGACCGAGGGCGACCTGCACATCGACACCCACCACACCATCGAGGACACCGCCCTCGCGCTCGGCGCCGCCTTCAAGCAGGCGCTCGGCGACAAGGTGGGCATCTACCGGTTCGGCAACTGCACGGTGCCGCTCGACGAGTCGCTGGCCCAGGTGACGGTCGACCTCTCCGGCCGCCCGTACCTGGTGCACACCGAGCCGGAGAACATCGCGCCGATGATCGGCACCTATGACACCACGATGACCCGGCACATCCTGGAGTCCTTCGTGGCCCAGGCGCAGATCGCCCTGCATGTCCACGTCCCCTACGGGCGCAACGCGCACCACATCGTGGAGTGCCAGTTCAAGGCCCTGGCGCGGGCCCTGCGCTACGCCAGCGAGCGCGACCCCCGCGCCGCCGGGATCCTACCCTCCACGAAGGGGGCCCTGTGAGCGTCGCGCGCGCGGCCGCCGGGCCGCAGACGGCACTCGACCCGCGCTTTCGCCGCGCGGGCGGAGAAGCGAACGAGGTAGCGTCTTGAACGGCTTGTCGACCGTGTTCATCCTCGTGGGGCTGTTTCTGCTCGGCGGGGTCATCTCCTTCGTCAAGCAGGGCATCTCCAAGAGCATCGTCACGCTGCTCGGGATCGGTGCCACGATGGCGCTGCTCGCCGGGATCCTGCGGCTTGAGGTATGGAATTGAGCGACCTGACGCACAGCACGACCACGAAGAACGTCGTCGTCTTCGACTACGGATTCGGCAACGTACGCTCCGCCGAGCGGGCCCTCGCCCATGTCGGCGCGCGGGTCGAGATCACCCGCGACTACGACAAGGCCATGGCCGCCGACGGCCTCCTCGTCCCCGGTGTCGGCGCCTTCGCCGCCTGCATGAACGGGCTGCGCGATGCGCGCGGCGACTGGATCGTGGGGCGCCGGCTGTCCGGCGGCCGCCCGGTCATGGGCATCTGCGTCGGCATGCAGATCCTCTTCGGGCGCGGTATCGAGCACGGAGTCGAGGCCGAGGGCCTGGACGAATGGCCCGGCACGGTCGAGCCGCTGCGCGCCCCCGTCGTCCCCCACATGGGCTGGAACACGGTCAAGGCGCCCGAGGACTCACAGCTCTTCGCGGGCCTGGACGAGGACGAGCGGTACTACTTCGTCCACTCCTACGCGGTCCGCACCTGGGAGCTCGAGGTCACCAACCCGCATATGCCCTCCCCCAAGGTCGGCTGGGCCACCCATGGCGAGCCGTTCGTCGCCGCCGTGGAGAACGGCCCGCTGTGGGCCACCCAGTTCCACCCCGAGAAGTCGGGCGACGCCGGAGCGCGGCTGCTCCGCAACTGGCTCGACACGCTCTGACCGGCCCGCGCCGGCCCCGGTCCGCACCCACCCGCACCGCCCGCACCGCCCGCACCGCCCTCACGCTCTCACCGAAGGTTGTCCGCAATGCGCTCGAACCGCCTCGAACTCCTCCCCGCCGTCGATGTCCGCGACGGCCAGGCCGTCCGCCTCGTCCACGGCGAGTCCGGCTCCGAGACGTCGTACGGCGACCCGATGGAGGCCGCCCTGGCCTGGCAGCGGGCGGGCGCCGAATGGCTGCATCTGGTGGACCTCGACGCCGCCTTCGGCACCGGGGACAACCGCGAGCAGATCGCCGAGGTGGCCCGCGCCATGAACCTCAGGGTCGAGCTGTCCGGCGGCATCCGTGACGACGCCTCGCTGTCCGCCGCCCTGGCCACCGGCTGCGCCCGGGTGAACCTCGGCACGGCCGCCCTGGAGTCCCCGGAGTGGGTCGCCAAGGTCATCGCCGAGCACGGCGACCTCATCGCGGTGGGCCTCGATGTGCGCGGCACCACGCTGCGCGGCCGCGGCTGGACCCGGGACGGCGGCGATCTGTACGAGACGCTGGCCCGTCTGGACTCCGAGGGCTGCGCCCGCTACGTCGTCACCGACATCGCCAAGGACGGCACCCTCCAGGGCCCCAACCTGGAGCTGCTGCGCAATGTCTGCGCCGCGACCGAAAAGCCCGTCATCGCCTCCGGCGGCGTTTCCTCGCTTGACGACCTGCGTGCCCTTGCGACTCTGGTACCGGAAGGTGTCGAGGGCGCCATCGTGGGCAAGGCACTCTACGCCAAGGCGTTCACCTTGGAAGAGGCGTTGGAGGCGGTATCCGTATGACCTCACCCGAGTCCGCGCGGCGGGTCCAGACCGAAAGCCCCTGGGAGGAGACCATCGGGTTCGCCCGGGCCGTCGAGGTCGGTGACCTGGTGCTCGTCGCCGGGACGATGCCGCTGGCGGAGCGCGGCGTACTGGAGGGCGAGGGTGATCCGTACGAGCAGACGCTCGCCGCCTTCCGCCATGCGCTGGACGCGCTGACGAAGTTCGACCTGGGCGTCGAATCGGTGGTCCGCACCCGTATGTATCTCACCCACGCCCGTGACGTGGACGAAGTGGGCCGCGCCCATAAGGAGCTCTTCGACGCCGTGCGCCCGGCCGCGACGCTGGTCGTGGTGTCCGGTTTCGTCGACTCGCGCGTCCTGGTGGAAGTCGAACTGGAAGCATTCCGAGGAGCACGACAGTCATGACCCTGGCGGTCCGAGTCATCCCCTGCCTGGACGTGGACAACGGCCGGGTCGTCAAGGGCGTCAACTTCCAGAATCTGCGTGACGCGGGCGACCCGGTCGAGATGGCCAAGGTCTACGGCGAGGAGGGCGCGGACGAGCTGACCTTCCTCGACATCACCGCCTCCTCCGGCGACCGCGAGACCACCTACGACGTGGTCCGCCGCACCGCCGAGCAGGTCTTCATCCCGCTGACGGTCGGCGGGGGCGTCCGCACCCCGGAGGACGTCGACAAGCTGCTGCGCGCCGGGGCGGACAAGGTCGGCGTCAACACCGCCGCCATCGCCCGCCCCGAGCTCATCCGCGAGATCTCCCAGCGCTTCGGCAGCCAGGTGCTCGTCCTCTCGGTCGACGCCCGCCGCTGTCCCGAAGGCACGGTGACGTCCTCCGGCTACGAGGTCACCACGCATGGCGGCCGCCGGGGCACCGGCATCGACGCCGTCGAATGGGCCCACCGCGCGGCGGAGCTGGGCGCGGGGGAGATCCTGCTGAACTCCATGGACGCGGACGGCACCAAGGATGGCTATGACACGGCCATGATCGAGGCCGTCCGCAAGCATGTGACCATCCCGGTCATCGCCAGCGGCGGCGCCGGGAAGCTCGCGGACTTCCCGCCGGCGGTCGCCGCGGGTGCCGACGCGGTGCTGGCGGCGTCCGTCTTCCACTTCGGCGATCTGCGGATCGGCCAGGTCAAGGGCGCGCTGCGGGACGCGGGGCACCCGGTCCGCTGAGGAATCCACGCCTGCGGCGGGGGCCACCGTACGGTGACCCCCGCCGCGTCGGCTTTCAGGACGTCACGGGCGTCACTTCGTGGTGCCGTCGCCCTGCGGCCGCTCGCGGTAGTGGTCGACGATCCCGTGCTCCAAAAGGGCGTACTCCGACAGGACGTCGCCCTTCTTGCCCGCCGCGAAGTCCTTCGTCCGGTATTCGCGCTCACCGAGGTAGGCGAGGCTGTCCCGGTCGAAGATCCACTCGTTCGCGACCCACGTCCGCTTGTCGACGCGGACGATGGCGAACCCGTGGCGGCCCGCCGCGTCCACCGCGTCCTCCTGCCGCGTCACACCGGGGATCTTCGCGACGGCCTTGTACAGGGCGGCGGCGTTCTCCGGCGGCATCACATCGCCCAGCAACCGACCGATCTGCTCGAAGACGGCCTGCGCCTTCTCCTGGCCGTCTTCCGCCTCGGTCATCCGGTACAGCTCCTTGAGCAGGACGTCCGGGTCGGTCGGCAGGGACGCCAGCCACTGGTACGTGGGGCGGTCGATGCCCGCCGGAGACCCTCCCAGTTCGTACATGGGGGAGTAGCCCTCGTCATCGTGTATCTCGCCGGTCTTGTTGATCCGCTTCACCCGCTGCGACTTCCAGACCTCGCGCTCGCTCCGCGGCTCCAGCTCGGAGGCGCCGTTCTCCTTCATCTCGGCCCCGGCCCGACGCTCTTGACGTAGACGAACTGATCCTGGCGCACCGGCTGGACGTCCGACTTCTCCGCGGTCCCCGCGATCCGGTCGAGCAGGACGGTGGCGGTCTCGCGGGGCTGGGCGGCGCTGTCGCCGGACCCGCCGCCCCCGGTGAAGGTGACGGCCAGCGCGCCGACCAGCGCCAGGGCGGCGGCGGGCATCACCAGCGCGGGGCGCAGCAGCCGCGGCCGGGCCTTCCGGGCGAGGGCGGGGGTGCGGTTCTGGTCGTCATCGATGTGCTGCATCAAACGGTCCTTGTGGTGGAGGTAGGGCTCGGAAGGAACGTCCCGCTCGGCCGGGGCGGGAAGCAGCCGGGCCAGTTCCTCGCGCTCCGCTTCCTCGTGCTCCGCTTTCTCGTGCTCGGCCCGGTCGGGCCCGGAGCCAGCGGCGTTCATCGGGGTTCCTCCTGAAACTCCTGATAGGGCAGGGCCGCGAACGCGGCCTCACGCTGTACCTCTCCGCGACGGCGTGGCGGTTCCGTCTTTTCTTCCGCGAGCCGCTGATCGGCGAGCTTGCGCAGCCGGGCGCGGGCCCGGGACAGCCGCGAGCGCACGGTGCCCACCGGAATCCCCAGCGCCTGGGCGGCCTGCGCGTAGTCCAGCCCGGACCACACGCACAGCGCCAGCACCTCCCGCTCGCCGCGCCGCAGCCGGCCGTACACCGTGCGCACGGCGGCGAGCCGGCGGGCGTCGTCGATCCGCCCGGCGGTCTCGTCGGCGAAGTCCGCCACCGGGGCGGGCGCCGGGCGGCGGGCCAGGAAGGCCAGGCGCCGGCCGATGCCGCGGTTGGCGTTGCGGGCCTTGTTCGTCGCCACGCCCAGCAGCCACGGTTTCAGCGTGCCGTCGCCCGGCTCCAGTTGCGCTCGGGTACGCCAGGCGTCGAGGAACGTGTCCCCCATCACCTCTTCGGCCACCGACCAGTCGCCGGTCAGCCGGTAGGCATGGTTGTAGACCGCACGCGCGTACTCTGCGTAGAGCTCTGCGAACGCCTCGCGGTCACCCGCTCGTACCCGCGCTCGCAGGTCATCGCTCATGTTGTTTACACCTCACACCCGTGCCTCTCCGCACGGCGGAGGTAGTTCCCGTGACCTGCGCCACACCCCCGGCCTCACCTACCTCCACATCGTCCGCGCCGAACCGGACCACCCCCTCTTCCGGGAACTGCGCACCGCCTGGCCCGCCACGCTGATCGCCAACCCGTCACTGCCCGGCGACGGCGTCCCCGCCGACGGCGGCATGCGCCAGGCCGAGCGGCTGCTGACCGCCGGAGCCGACCTGATCGCCCTTGGCCGCACCTTCCTGGCCAATCCCGACCTGGTGACCCGCCTGCGCACCGGCGCCCCGCTCAACCCCATCCGGGACGCGTATCTGATGTACGTGGGCGGCGAGACCGGCTACACGGACTACCCCACGCTGACGGCGGCCTGAGCTCGGCCGACCCGGCTCAGCCGACCCGGATGGTCGGCTCGTGACGGACGGGAAAGTTGACCGAATTGGCGATGAAGCACGCCTGATGGGCGTCATGGTGCGCCGAACGCGCCCGCTCCACCATCGCCTCGTCCGCGACGGTGACCACCGGGTTCAGCACCACCTCGGTAAAGCGCCCACTGTGCCCGGCCGCCTCCTCCATGACCCCGGTGGCCACGTCCTCGTACGCCGTGATCCTCACCCCGTCCCGGGCGCATACGGACAGGTACGTCAGCATGTGGCACTGCGAGAGTGAGACCAGCAGGAACTCCTCCGGATTCCAGCACCCCGGATCCCCCAGAAACGCCGGATCGGCGCTGCCCCGCAGGGTCGGCTTGCCGTCCCCGAGAATGTCGTGCGACCGCTCGTAGCCCCGGTAACCACTCGTCCCCGAACCGGTATTGCCGGTCCACCGGACGGTGGCGCGGTAGGAGTGCTGTCGACCCATCGGCTGTGTGCTCCCTGTCGTGTCTACGGGCGGCGGATCTTTTTCTTGCGTTTCCCGAAGACCTTCTTGTAACCGGCGAGTTGTTCGGCGACGGCTTTGGTCTTGGGATGCTCTTCGCCGAGTGTTCTGCGAAATCCCTCGAGGCTGTTCTGCAGAAGCACGCGCGCTTCTTTGCGCCGCCCGAGATGGCTCAGCACGGAGGCCAGATTGGCAGCGGTGGTGAGCGTGTTCGGGTGCTCCGGGCCCAGGGTCGCGCGGTGTTTGTCGAGCGTGCTCTGGAGCAGCGCGCGAGCTTGGACGTGCTGGTTGACGCGCATCAGGACCGTTGCAAGGTTATGAGCGATAGTAAGAGTGTCGGGATGTGTGTCGCCGAGCATGGCGCGGCTTCGGTTGAGCGTGTCATCGAGAATTGAGCGAGCGCGTGCATGGTGACCGAGGTAGGTCAGACTGGACGCGAGGTCCCGGTAGGAGTCCAGAGTGTGGGGGTGATCCTCGCCCAGGACCTTGCGTCGCCGAGTGAGGACGTCCTCTCTGAGCGTCTGCGCTTTGTGATGGTGACCCAGATCTTTCAACGAAGCGGCCAGGCCGCTGGCGGCGTTGAGGGTGTTGGGGTGGTTGTCGCCGAGGGTTTTGCGACTGCGGTCGACGGTGCCCTCGAGCAGCGCACGGGCCTGGACGAACTCGCCGAGATCCATCAGAGTGACGGCGAGGTTAGTGGCGCTGATCAGCGTGTCGGGGTGGTTTTCTCCCAAGACTCTGCGTTGACGCTTGAGAACGTCGTCCTTGAGTGCTCGTGAGGCGTGGTGATCGCCGAGCGTATCGAGGGTGACGGCGAGGTTGTTGCCTGAGGTGAGGGTGTCGCGATGATCTTCGCCCAGTGTGCTTCGACGTCGCCGCAGGACGTCTTCCTCGATCACTTGGGCCTCGTGGTACTGACCCAGGTTGGTGAATGCGGTGGCGAGTGCTGTGTTGGCGGCGAGCGTTGTCTCGTGATCGTCACCCAGGGCGTTGCGGCTGAGTTCCACCACGTTCTCGATCACCGCGAGTGCCTGACGGTACCGACCCAGGATGTTCAGACTGTCGGTGAGAAGAGTTTCGGCGGTCAGCAAATGCGGGTGATCCGGGGGAAACTCGGCTGACCACCGCTGGTGCAGTGCGCGCGCCGCATCGTGTGCCGCGGAGGTCGTCCCTCGCATCAGCAGATACTGCGTGGCATCGAGCGACAGCTCACGCATGTTGTCATCTTGCGTCCAGGTCTCGCTCAGCGTCATCACATGCGGCAAAAGGCCGGCCCACTCCTGCCAGGTGGCTGGGTCTCTCCCCTCGTCATCGGGCCTCACGCTGATCACTAGGTTCTTGGCGTGTTCGTGTGCGCTTTCCTGGGCGGCGCTGGTCGCATTCGCACCCGTACGGTCCCTCAGGACCGCGGCGGTGAGGCGGTGGATCGTCAGCCCGCCGTGTTGGGGCCGCACCAGCCCAAGCCTGGCCATCGCGGCAATGGAGTCGGCGACCGCTACCGGGTCTCCGACCAGGCCGTTCAACGAGGGCGGCAGCTCGACGCCCACTTTGGTGAGCCATGTGTCAAGAGGGATGGGCTCGGGGGCGAGGAAGGCACAGATCCGGAGGAGCTCCGATGCCACGGGATCGGTGCGGGCGAGGTGAGCCGAGGAGAGCCGTACCGCCGCGCCGAGTGTCTTGTGCCGGTAGGTGATCGGGGCACTGCGGTCGAGGAGGCGGCTGGTGGCAGTGAGGTCCTTGAGGTAGGTATCCACGGAGAAGCCTGAGGTGGCGATGAGGCCACCCGCCTGGGCGAGGGCGAGCGGCAGATCCCCAAGAGCCTCGGCTAGCCGATCGGCCTCGGTCTGCGGGAGCTTGGGCACATACGCGGCCAGCAGGGACCGGGACTCGGCGCGGGCGAAGAGGCCGATGTCCATGGGGGTGGCGGCGCTGTGCCAGCCCGGGTCGCGCGAGGTGATCAGCACATGACCGCCGCCCTCGGGGAGGAGGCTCCTGAAGGTGCCGGGGTCCTCCGCGTTGTCGAAGACCAGCAGCCACCGACCGTTCGTGCGCAGATACTGGCGGGCGCTCTGGGCCGCGTCCGCCACCGGCATGGTGGCGGGCACCGTCTTGAGCGCATGAGCCAGGTCCGCGAGCTGGCTGTCGAGCGTGACGGTCTGCTCGGCATCCAGCCACCAGACCGTGTCGTACTGCGAGGCGAAGCGATGGCAGTACTCCGCCGCGGTCTGTGTCTTGCCCACGCCGCCCATGCCGTGCAACGCCTGGACGGGGGACCGGGACTGAAACGTCGTACGAATGCGGTCGAGTACCTCGTCCCGGCCGGTGAACAGGGGAAGCCGTGGCGGGACGTTCGATGCCTTCGGCGTGGACGCGGGTAACCGGGGGGCCGCTTCGTCCCGGTCCGGGAGCGTGGCCGCCGAACCGGGGAAGCCGGGCTTACCCTGCGGCCCGGCGGGCCGACCGACGGCGCTCAGCAGCTCCGTGAGCGCCTCCTCCTCGCTCTTCCCGTACAAGATGCCGGCCTTGATCGGGCGGAGCAGATCGGGGATCTCGCTCTTCTCCAGCTCGGCCACATGCAAGGGGATGAAGCCGCCCGTCCCCCGCTCACGGTCGTCGAACGCGGCGGTCCACTCGTCCCGGGTGTACCGGGGGCGCTCGAAGTACGACCGTGACAGCAACGCGAGGAAACGGTCGGCGCGGGCCAGTGCGTCACTCATGCGCAGCGTGGTGTTGTCCCCCGCCTGCCAGTGCCAGTGATCGAACTCCACGCTGAAGCCGTGCTGCTGGAGGTGCCAGGCGACCCATTCGGCCCAGGCCCGCTCCACTCCGGCGTAGCTGATGAAGAAATCGACCTTCTCCGAAGCGCCCGACACCGTCTCCATGTACCCCCTGCACCAGGCCAACGGTCCTCCAGTATGCCTATTGGCGAGGAATTACACTCTCGTCGGGTGACAAGCGAAGCGGAACCGACAGGGATACTCGGCAGCCGGCCGACGCTCAGCCAGGACCAGGTCAAGCACCTGGAGTTCATCCAGGCCGTCATCACCCGGCTCGGCACCAATTCCTTCCTGGTCAAGGGCTGGTGCCTGACGCTGGCCGCAGGGCTGCTGGTATTCGCCGCCGAAGGCTCGCGCTTGTCGGTGGCCGCGACGGCCTTCGTTCCCCTGGTGGCGTTCTGGTTTCTCGACGGCTACTTCCTGTGGCAGGAACGGCTGTTCCGCAAGCTCTACGATCAAGCGCGGAAGCCAGGTGCGGAGGTGGAGCTCTTCTCCATGAATCCGTACCCCTACGCGGGGCAGGTGCGGTGGCGGCAGGCCGCCTTCTCAGTCACTCTCTCGCTCTTCTACGGCGGGATCGGGGTCGCGCACCTCGCCGTGCTGCTCGCCGTCGTTCTCGGCTGAACTCCGCAGAGCAACGCGCAGACGCTCGGCCAGTTGGTCCAGGTGTTCGGGTGCCGAACTCCGCGGCGGCGGCCAGACGCGGCCCATGCGATCGTTCTCGTTGCGGGGAACGATGTGCACGTGTACGTGCATGACGCTCTGTGTCGCCACGGAGCCGACCGAGGTGATGATGTTCATCCCTTCGGGCTCGAACGCGCTTCGCACCGCGTGCATGACCTGCCGTACGGCACGCGTGAGCGCCAAACTCGTCGGCTCGTCCAGCTCCCAGGCATCCCGCACATGCTGCCGTGGGATGACCAGGACATGGCCCGCGACGGCCGGGGTGAGCGGGAGGAAGGCGACCGTTTCCTGATCGGAGTGGACGATGCGCGCGGGCTCGACCCCTTCCACGATGCGGCAGAAAACGCAGTCGTCCATGGGCTCTCCCACGCGCTCAGGCGTCAAACCGACGATCAACCGGCCGGTACTCCCCAGCAGTGATCGCCGCCTTGAGTTCGTTGGCGATCCGCTGGTACTTGCGCTCTCCGCCGCTGCCCTGCACCGCTGTCACCGAGCACCCTCCGATCTCCTCCAGAGACACCCTAGGTGTCCGCTGGTCTTGTGCCCGGTCCACGAGTCGGTGCCGCGGGCCCAGCGGCACGGTCGTCGGCTTCCCGATGCAGTCCGCAGTGCGCACGGCAGCGTCGGCGCTGACGGGGTGTCCCGCACCCAGGAGAAGCGCGTCCTGGTACAGGGCCGCTGACCTGCCCAGACTCGGTGGGGCAGGGCAGAACGGGATCAGGAGCGAAAGGGATATCGCCATGAACGCCATCACCGAGACGGGCAAGGTCGTGCTCATCACCGGGGCCAGCAGCGGGATCGGTGAGGCGACCGCGCGTCGGCTCGCCGCCGAGGGGCACCGGGTGTATCTGGGGGCGCGGCGGACCGAGCGGCTGGGGGAGCTGGCCGGGCAGATCACCGCCGAGGGCGGCAGCGCGGCGTACCAGCGGCTGGATGTCACCGCGGCCGGGGACATGCGGGCCTTTGTGGCGGCCGCCCGGGAGCGGTTCGGGCGGGTGGATGTGATGGTCAACAACGCCGGGGTGATGCCCCTGTCGCCGCTCGAGGCGCTGAAGGTCGACGAATGGGACCGGATGCTCGATGTGAATGTGCGCGGTGTGCTGTACGGCATCGCCGCGGCGCTGCCGGTGATGAAGGAGCAGGGCGGCGGGCACGTCGTGAACATCGCCTCGGTCGGCGCGTACGAGGTGTCGCCCACGGCCGCGGTGTACTGCGCCACCAAGTTCGCCGTACGCGCCATCTCGGAGGGGCTGCGCCAGGAATCGGCCGGTGACATCCGGGTCAGCCTGGTCTCCCCGGGCGTGACCGAGTCCGAACTCGCCGACTCCATCTCCGATCCGGCAGCCCGTGAGGCCATGAAGACCTACCGCTCGGTGGCCCTCCCCGCCTCCGCGATCGCCGATGCCATCGCGTACGCCATCAGCCGGCCGGCCGAGGTCGACGTCAACGAGATCGTGGTGCGCCCGGTCGCGAGCGCCCAGTAGGGGCCCGCGCGGGCGCGCGAACTGCCGCGGGAGGCGGGCGTCGTGGCGGTCGGATGACGGCCGCGGCAGCGGTCCGGCCCCGTGGGCTGTCGACTTGACGCCGCTGCCGGGGGCCGCTTTGATCACCACAGCCGCACGGGTGTACCGCCCCCGTGCCGCCCAAGAGGTACGCCCAGCCGGTAGGGGGTCCGGTTCCGGTCCCGAACCCGGACACAGTCGCCAGGACGGCGGATGCCATCCGAGGCGGGGCCGTTACCCGCGAGTGTTGGAGCTTTCATGCCAGCCAGCCATGCCGCCCGCCTTCGTCGCCGCTGGGTCCTCGCGTCGGTGGCGACGGCCGCGGCCGCCGCGGCCGCCGTCGTGGCCGTGTCCATGTCCTCGGGGGCCAGCGCGTCCGAGGTGGCGCTGCCGCCCGTCCACGGCGGCTTCGACTACCAGATCGGCGGGGAGTACACCCCGCCGAAGGGCGTCGACATCGTCAGCCGCGACCGCGCGGACTCCCCGGCGGACGGGCTCTACAACATCTGCTACGTCAACGCCTTCCAGGTCCAGCCGGGCGAGCGCGACCAGTGGCCCGACGACCTGCTGCTGCGGGACCGCGACGGCGATCTCGTCATCGACACCCACTGGAAGGAACCGCTGCTCGACATCAGCACCGCCAAGAAGCGCGAGCGCGTGGCGGAGAAGGTCAACGGCTGGATCGACGGCTGCGCCGAGGACGGCTTCGACGCCGTCGAACCCGACAACTACGACAGCTACGAGCGCTCCCAGAAGCTGCTGACCACCACTCACGCCAAGGAGTTCATGGCCCTGCTGTCGGAGCACGCGCACGCCCAGGGGCTGGCCATCGCGCAGAAGAACGCCGCGGAGCTCCTCTCCGACCGTAAGGCGGCCGGGCTGGACTTCGCGGTGGTCGAGGAGTGCGGCCAGTACGACGAGTGCGGTGAGTTCGCCAAGGCCTACGACGACCATGTGGTGGTCGTCGAGTACGGCGAGGACGGCTTCGCCAAGGCCTGCGCGGGCTGGGGCGACCGGCTCAGCATCGTCCTGCGGGACGAGGACGTCTCGACCGACGACGGTGAGGATTACGTCCGCGAGACCTGTTAGGGAATCCCGGCGCATCACCGCATCCCGGCCGGGCGGCGGGGATGCGCCTCGGTCTCAGACGCCCAGCTTGGCCTCACGCGCCGCGGCCACGGCCTCCTTGTCGCCCTCCAGCTCGACCCGGGCGGCCTCCTGGCGGCCGCTGAGGAAGAGCGCCAGCTCGCCCGGTTCGCCGGTGACCGTGACGACCGGGACGCCGCGGTGGGCCACCGCCGTACGGCCGTCCGGACGCCGCAGCACCAGGCCGACGGGGGAGCGGCGGCCGAAGATCCGGGCGCCGCGCTCGATACGGGACCACAGCGTGTCGGCGAAGACCGGGTCCAGCTCGCGCGGTGTCCACTCCGGGCGGGCGCGGCGCACATCCTCGGCGTGGACGTAGAACTCGAAGCTGTTGGCCGCCTCGTCCACCTGCTTCAGCGCGAACGGCGACATCCGCGGCGGACCGGTGCGGAAGAGCTGGAGCAGTTCTTCGTACGGCTTCGCCGCGAACTCCTCCTGGACCCGGGCCAGCCGCGCGGCCAGCGGCTTGACCAGCACCCCGGCGGCCGCGTCGGGGCGGCGCTCGCGGACCACCAGATGGGCCGCCAGATCGCGGGTGTTCCAGCCCTCGCACAGCGTCGGGGCCCCGGGGCCCGCGCCGTCCAAGAGGTCGGCGAGGAGCAGGCGTTCGCGCTTCGCGTGAGTGGACATACGTCCACCCTACGACCGGGGCCCGCCCGCTGCCATGAGAAGCGCCGCCGCGCGCGCCGCGCCGAGGCCGCCCTGCCCGGGCCTATCCCGGCAGGGGCTTGCTCAGCTTCTTGCCGTCGCGCGCGGCGCTCAGCGTGAGCGCGCAGGAGACCTGGTCCTCGCCCTGGATGGAGTAGGTGCCCAGGGCGGGATACAGCGCGTAGTAGTAATACATCCGGCCGTCGTTGGGGATGGTCTTGAGCCGCTTCTTGGCGTCCGTACCGCACAGCGACAGCGCCTTGGTCTGAATCGCCTTCTCGGAGGAGAAGTCGCCGCTCAGCTTCTCGTTGGCGATCACCTCGCCGTCGTGCGGACCGTGGCAGGAGCGCTTCTCGACCTTGGTGACGCTGCTGTCCATCGCCGGGTGGTCGAAGCACTGGCCGGGGTCGAGCACCACATACGGCACCTTGTCACCGGGCTCACCGGACTCCGACGCGTCCGGGGCCGCCGAATCCGAGGTGTCCGGATCCGCGTCGAGGGCATCGCTTCCACCGCCCAGCGGCGCGCCCTGGCCGGGGTCCTCCGAGCCCGGCGGGGCGGCGGATACCCCGCCGTCCGAGGGCGAGGAGAGGGGGTGGTCCGAGGCGGAGGCGGACGGGCCGGCGTCGGCCGAGGTCTTCTTGTCCCCGTCGTCCTTCGTCCCGATGACGATCGCGCCGACCACCACCGCCACGGCCACCACCGCCGCGATGACGATCGCCGCGACCTTGGAACCGCCGGGGCCGGGCGGCGGGGGAGGCGGCGGCAGCGCGCCCGGGGGTATGGCCCCCGGCGGCAGCGCGCCCGGAGGTGGCCCGCCGGGCAGCAGGGCCGGTGGGGCGGGCGGGCCGAAACCGCCGCTCGGCTGCCCGGGCGGCCCCGGCTGGGCGTACGGACCGGGCTGGGCCTGCGGCCCGGGCCCGCCCGGCTGCGCGGGCTGGTCCGCCGCGGGCGGCGGCCCGAAGCCCTGCTGCGGCTGCTGCGGAGCCTGCGGGGGCTGAGACGGTGGTTGCTGCTGCGGCTGCGGCGGTGGACCGAACCCCCCACCGTTTCCAGGCCGGTTGGGGTCATTCGACGGCGGCGGAAACGTCATGCCCGAAGCATGCCCCATTCCACCGACAACCCGACCATCGGGCCCGGGATACCGGCCCGGCGGAGATCATTCGCGGAGACCCCCCTCCGGGCGTGCAGAATGGTCGCATGACCGGCTCCGACCGCCCCTCCGCCCTCGACCCGGCCCTCGCCGCCCGCCTCAAGCGCGGCGCCGACGGGCTGCTTCCCGCCATCGCCCAGCAGTACGACACCGGTGAGGTGCTGATGCTCGGCTGGATGGACGACGAGGCGCTGCACCGCACCCTCACCACCGGCCGCTGCACCTACTGGAGCCGCAGCCGCCAGGAGTACTGGGTCAAGGGCGACACCTCCGGCCATATCCAGCTGGTCAAGTCCGTCGCCCTCGACTGCGACGCCGACACCATCCTCGTCAAGGTCGACCAGGTCGGCGCCGCGTGCCACACCGGCGACCGCACCTGCTTCGACGCCGACGACCTCCCGCTCGGCCCGTAGACCGGCCGGCAGGCCGGCCGCCGGACCGGCCGACCCCGCACCCGCCCCATCACAGCACCCGCCCGCCGGGCTCCCCAGCCCTTGACCCAGGACGTTGTCACGATGGATCTCGAGACCTTCCGCAAGCTGGCGGCCGACCGCCGTGTCATCCCCGTCAGCCGCAAGCTGCTCGCGGACGGCGACACCCCCGTGGGCCTCTACCGCAAGCTGGCCGCCGAGCGCCCCGGCACCTTCCTCCTCGAATCCGCCGAGAACGGCCGCTCCTGGTCCCGCTACTCCTTCATCGGCGTCCGCAGCTCCGCCACCCTGACCGAACGCGACGGCCGCACCCACTGGCTGGGCACCCCGCCGGTCGGCGTGCCCACCGAGGGCGACCCCCTGCAGGCGCTGCGCGCCACCGTCGAGACCCTGCACACCCCCCGCGACCTCGGGGGTCTGGTCCAGCTGCCGCCGTTCACCGGCGGCATGGTCGGCTACCTCGGCTATGACATCGTCCGCCGCCTGGAGAAGGTCGGCGAGCACGGGCGGGACGATCTGCGCCTGCCCGAGCTGACCATGCTGCTCACCTCGGACCTCGCGGTGCTGGACCACTGGGACGGCACCGTGCTGCTGATCGCCAACGCGATCAACCACAACGACCTCGACACGGGGGTGGACGAGGCGTACGCGGACGCCGTGGCCCGGCTCGACGCGATGGCCGCCGACCTGGTGCGCCCCGTGCCGACCGACCCCACCGCGCTGCCCGAGTCCGAGCTGCCCGAGTACACCGCGCTGTGGGGCGGCGAGGACTTCATGGCGGCCGTGGACGACATCAAGGAGCGCATCCGCGCGGGCGAGGCGTTCCAGGTCGTCCCCTCGCAGCGGTTCGAGACGCCGTGCTCGGCCAGCGCCCTCGACGTCTACCGGGTGCTGCGCGCCACCAACCCGAGCCCCTATATGTACCTCTTCCGGTTCGAGGGCTTCGATGTGGTGGGCTCCAGCCCGGAGGCCCTGGTCAAGGTCGAGGACGGCCGGGCGATGCTGCACCCCATCGCCGGCACCCGCCACCGGGGGGCCACCCCGCAGGAGGACGCGGCCCTCGCCGAGGAGCTGCTGGCCGACCCCAAGGAGCGGGCCGAGCATCTGATGCTCGTCGACCTCGGGCGCAATGACCTCGGGCGGGTCTGCGAGCCCGGCAGCGTGGAGGTCGTCGACTTCATGTCGGTCGAGCGCTACAGCCATGTCATGCACATCGTCTCGACGGTCACCGGCAGCCTCGCCGAGGGCCGTACGGCCTTCGACGTGCTCACCGCCTGCTTCCCCGCGGGCACCCTCTCCGGCGCCCCCAAGCCGCGGGCGCTGCAGATCATCGAGGAGCTGGAGCCGAGCCGCCGCGGGCTCTACGGCGGCTGTGTCGGCTATCTCGACTTCGCGGGCGACTCCGACACCGCGATCGCCATCCGTACCGCGCTGCTGCGCGAGGGCACGGCCTATGTCCAGGCGGGCGCGGGGATCGTCGCCGACTCCGAGCCGGCCGCCGAGGACGCGGAGTGCCGCAACAAGGCGGCGGCGGTGCTGCGGGCGGTGCATGCGGCGGGCCGGCTGGGGCGGTAGTTCCCGGTAGTTCCCATATCCCCACCCGAGGACGGTCCCGTACCCGGGTGGGGGATAGTGGTAGGCGTGACTGCAGCAGCCGTACCCCAGCCAAGGGCCGAGAACGAGCCCTCCGCCCCCGCCGCGCGCGGCCGCCGAAGCAGCCTTGCCATCGCCCTGCTCGCCGGTGCGCTCGGCGCCGCCCTCGTCCTGCTGGCCACCAGCCGCAAGTGGGCCGAGGGCACCGCCTCCGTCGCCCAGGGCTCTCTCCCGCAGAGCGCCAACGGCGATGACATCACCGGGCTGCCCGGTGCGCTGGCGATCGTCGGCCTCGCCGCGCTGGTCGCGATCTTCGCCGTGCGCGGCCTCGGCCGTGGCGCCGTCTCGGCGCTGCTCGCCCTCAGTGGCGCGGGCATCGTCGTCAGCTCGGCCCTCGGCGCGACCGACAAGGCGGCGCTGGAGGAGAAGGCGTCCAAGGTGAGCGGTCTGACCCACAGCCCCATCCACGACGTGGCGTACACCCCCTGGCCGTGGGTCGCCGCGGCCGGCGGCGTGCTGCTGCTGCTCGCGGGCGTGCTCGCCCTGGGCTACGGCCGCCACTGGCCGGCCATGTCCGGCCGGTACGAGCGCGCGGGCACCGCGGGCACCGCGGGCCGGGCCCGCACCCGGCGCGGCGGCCCCGCCCCCGACCCGGACCGCCCCGAGGAGCTGTGGAAGGCCCTGGACCGGGGCGAGGACCCGACCCAGGCCCCGGCGCGGCAGGACGCCGAGCGGGGCGCCTAGCAGCTTCTTCGCGCCCCCGTCCGGTCTCGGACCGCAATGTCCACCCCCGCTCAAGGGCATTTCGCGCGTCGGGGACAATGGCCTGGGAGCGTTCGCCCCCGAGCGCCCGGACCAGGCGCAGTACAGCTACGAGGAGAATTCATGGCGGGTCACAACCACGGACACACCCCGGCCGCCTGGACCGGTGTCACCATCGCCTTCATCGGCTTCTGCGTCGCCGGCGCGTTCACCGTGGCGGCCAACCCGCTCGGCTTCTGGGTCGGCATGGTGATCATCGTCCTCGGCGGTGTCGTCGGCGCGGCGATGCGCGCGGCCGGGCTGGGCCTGCCCAAGGCGCAGCACTCGCTCCCGCAGCCGCAGCCCACGGCGCAGGCGCAGGCACAGACCCAGCAGTGAGCCCGGGCGCGGCCCGGGGCCGCGCCCGCCTCCACCGCGCTCGGCACTGAGCCGTACGGAGGCCGGCGCATCGGCCCTGAGCTGCGCCTTCGTGGATCCCGGGGGAGACTTGGCGGTGTGACCGAACCACTGCCGGCCGCCCCGGCCCCCGTGGCGCGGCGTCTCGCGGCACCTTTCGGGGTGCTCGCGGGCGTTCTCGCCGCCTTCGGCTACGTCGGCGTCGTCGACCCCCGGGAGCCCGGTCACTACCCCGTCTGCCCGTTGCTGCGGTTCACCGGGCTGTACTGCCCCGGCTGCGGCGGGCTGCGCGGCGCCCACGCCCTGGCCCACGGCGATCTGGCGGCCGCGCTGCGTGACAACGCCCTCGCCGTCGGCTGTTACGCGCTCTTCGCCGTCTGCTGGGTGGTGTGGTGTGTGCGCGGACGCTTCCCGGCGGCGCGGCCGTGGCATGCGGCGGCGCTCGGCGCGGTGGCCCTGATCTTCACCCTCATCCGGAATTTCCCGTTCCGGGGACTACTGACGCCGTGACCGCTGTTGTGTATGTGCATGTGGGGGCCGTCCGCGTCAACCGGATGCGAGACCTCGGCCTCCTGGCGGCTACCATCGCAGTGCCAGGTGAGGCGGCATGCCGCCTCATCCGGCGGATTCAAAGCCAGCTTCATCCCCGTCACGGAAGGGGGCCCGCTCGATGAGTGTGCTCGACGAGATCATCGACGGAGTCCGTGCCGACCTCACGGAGCGGCAGGCGCGCGTCACCCTCGACGAGCTCAAGGAGCGGGCGGCCAAGGCCCGGCCGGCGAAGGACGGTGTCGCGGCGCTCAAGGGCGACAGCGTCAAGGTGATCTGCGAGGTCAAGCGGTCCAGCCCGTCCAAGGGCGCGCTCGCCGCGATCGCCGACCCCGCGGGGCTCGCCGCCGATTACGAGGCGGGCGGCGCATCCGTCATCAGTGTGCTGACCGAGCAGCGGCGCTTCGGCGGCTCGCTGGCCGACCTGGAAGCCGTAAGGGCCAAGGTCGACATTCCGGTGCTCCGTAAGGACTTCATCGTCACCTCCTACCAGCTGTGGGAGGCGCGGGCGTACGGCGCCGACGTCATCCTGCTGATCGTCTCCGCGCTGGAGCAGGAGGCGCTGGTCTCGCTCATCGAGCGGGCCGTGTCGATCGGGCTGACGCCGCTGGTCGAGGTGCACGACGAGGACGAGGTCGGCCGGGCGGTCGACGCCGGGGCCCGGGTGATCGGCGTCAACGCGCGCGACCTCAAGACCCTCCAGGTGGACCGCTCGACCTTCGCACGCGTCGCACCGGAGATCCCGGACCACATCGTCAAGATCGCGGAGTCGGGGGTGCGCGGTCCGCACGACCTGATCGCCTACGCGAACGACGGCGCGGACGCGGTGCTGGTCGGCGAGTCCCTGGTGACCGGGCGCGACCCCAAGGCCGCGGTGGCCGATCTGGTGGCGGCGGGCGCCCACCCGGCGCTGCGCCACGGCCGGGACTGACGAGACGGGACCGGCGGACCGTGGAGACGTACGCGCGCCTGGCCCGGGGCTGTCGGCCCCGGGGCTGCCGCGCGCCCGCGAGGCGGGTGCGGGGGCGGCGCGTGCGTTACCACATCGGATGTGAGCCGGGGCAGATCAACGGGCGGCGATGGCGTCGGACGGCAACGCGCTGAGAGTGCGCTGCAGGCCGTAGCCGTGGGCCGTATCCGGGGCGTTCTGCCCGGCGGGCCATGGCTTTTCCACCCATCACATCCGTTGCGGGGCGCTGCCCCGATCGAGGAGTACCACCCATGTCCTCTGATTTCTTCATCCCCGACCCGGAGGGTCGAGTGCCCAGCGCCGAGGGCTATTTCGGCGCCTTCGGCGGCAAGTTCATCCCCGAGGCGCTCGTCGCCGCCGTCGACGAGGTCGCGGCCGAGTACGAGAAGGCCAAGACGGATCCCGCCTTCGCGGCCGAGCTCGAGGATCTGCTGGTCAACTACACCGGCCGGCCCAGTGCGCTGACCGAGGTGCAGCGGTTCGCCGAGCACGCCGGGGGCGCCCGGGTCTTCCTCAAGCGGGAGGACCTCAACCACACCGGCTCCCACAAGATCAACAATGTGCTGGGGCAGGCCCTGCTCACCAGGCGCATGGGCAAGTCCCGGGTCATCGCCGAGACCGGCGCCGGTCAGCACGGCGTGGCCACGGCCACCGCATGTGCGCTGTTCGGGCTCGAATGCACCATCTACATGGGCGAGGTCGACACCCAGCGGCAGGCGCTCAATGTGGCGCGGATGCGGATGCTGGGCGCCGAGGTCATCTCCGTGACGTCCGGCAGCCGCACGCTGAAGGACGCCATCAACGAGGCGTTCCGGGACTGGGTCGCCAATGTGGACCGCACCCACTACCTCTTCGGTACGGTGGCCGGCCCCCACCCCTTCCCGGCGCTGGTGCGCGACTTCCACCGGGTGATCGGCGTGGAGGCGCGGCGGCAGATCCTGGAGCGGACCGGGCGGCTGCCGGACGCGGTCGCGGCCTGTGTGGGCGGCGGATCCAACGCGATCGGGCTGTTCCACGCCTTCCTGCCGGACGAGAGCGTGCGCATCGTCGGCTTCGAGCCCGCCGGACACGGTGTGGAGACCGGGGAGCACGCGGCCACGCTGAGCCAGGGCGAGCCCGGGATCCTGCACGGCTCCCGGTCGTTCGTGCTCCAGGACGAGGACGGCCAGATCACCGAGCCGTACTCGATCTCGGCCGGTCTCGACTACCCCGGCGTCGGGCCGGAGCACGCGTATCTGAAGGACATCGGCCGCGCCGAGTACCGGGCGGTCACCGACGACGAGGCGATGCGGGCGCTGCGGCTGCTCTCGGAGACCGAGGGCATCATCCCGGCGATCGAGAGCGCCCACGCGCTGGCGGGCGCCCTGGACCTCGGCCGTGAGCTGGGGAGCGACGGCCTGGTGCTGGTCAACCTCTCCGGGCGCGGCGACAAGGACATGGACACGGCGGCTCGGTACTTCGGGCTCTACGACCAGCAGAGCGACCAGGGAGCGAAGTGATGGCCGGGAATCTGGAACTGCTGGGATCCGTCCTGGCGGCCGCCAAGGACGAGGGGCGCGCCGCGCTCGTCGGCTATCTGCCCGCCGGTTTCCCCTCCGTCGACGGCGGGGTGGACGCGATGACCGCCATGATCGAGGGCGGCTGCGACATCATCGAGGTCGGGCTGCCGCACAGCGACCCGGTCCTCGACGGGCCCGTGATCCAGACCGCCGACGACATCGCGCTGCGCGGCGGGGTCAAGATCCGCGATGTGATCTGCACGGTGGGGGAGGTGCACGCCCGGACGGGCGCCCCGATCCTGTGCATGACGTACTGGAACCCGGTGGACCGGTACGGCGTCGAGCGGTTCGCCGCCGATCTCGCCGAAGCGGGCGGCGCGGGCTGCATCCTGCCCGATCTGCCGGTCCAGGAGTCGGAGATCTGGCGGAAGGCCGCCGGGCAGCACGGTCTGGCGACCGTGTTCGTGGTCGCGCCCAGCAGCCGTGATGAGCGGCTGGCGAAGATCACGGCGGCGGGCAGCGGTTTCGTCTACGCGGCGTCCCTGATGGGCGTCACCGGAACGAGGGAATCGGTGGGCCAGGAGGCGCGCGAGCTGGTGGAGCGCACCCGCCGCACCACCACGCTCCCGGTGTGCGTGGGGCTCGGCGTCTCCAACGCCACTCAGGCCACCGAGGTAGCGGCGTTCGCCGACGGGGTCATCGTGGGCTCGGCCTTCGTCAAGCGGCTGCTGGACGCCGAGGGTGACACCGAGGCCGGTCTGGCGGGGCTGCGCGAGCTCGCGGGTGAGCTGGCGGAAGGCGTGCGCGCCGCCCGCTAGCGACTCGCCCGTTGGAGGGTCGCTCGTTAGAGGGAAGAACGGGGCGGAGGAGCTCAGCGGTGCTCCTCCGCCTCGTTGGCGAGGGCGTGAGTCAGAGAAACCGTGAGGGAAAGCGCGGCGCCCGAGAGCGCCTGAGGGAACAGCGCGAGCGGGAGCGGTCGCGTGCGAAGCGGAAGCGGACGCTGGGCGTCCTGGGGGCGGTGGTGGCCGTCCTCGCCGGGGCCGTGGGGGTCGGCATGGTCGCCTCCAGGACCGAAGACGACTCGGGCAAGTCGGGCAGCTCCGTGGTGCCACCGCGCGGAGCGGTCGGCAAGGGGCGCCTGGTGATCCCCTCGGGGACGGTGGGCAAGGCGGGGAAGGCCGGGCGGGCGGACAAGGCCGGGAAGCCGGCCCCGGTGACCCTGACGGTGTACGAGGACTTCCGCTGCCCGGGGTGCAAGCAGTTCGAGGACGTCTTCCGCAAGACCGTCCATGAGCTGCAGGACCAGGGCCGGATGAAGGTCGAGTACCACCTGGTGACGATCATCGACGGAAACCTCGGCGGCACCGGTTCGGTCCGCGCGGCGAACGCGGCGGCCTGTGCCCAGGACCAGGGCGCCGGGAAGTTCCGGGCGTACCACGATGTGCTCTACCGCCATCAGCCCGCGGAGACCCGGGACAGCTACGCGAAGAACGCCCGGCTGATCAAGCTCGCGGACCAGGTCCCCGGGCTGGTCACCGCCGCCTTCCGGAAGTGTGTCGAGGAGGGCCGGCACGACGCCTGGGTGCGCAAGTCCAACGATGTCTTCGCCCACTCCGGCTATGCGTCCACGCCGACGGTGCTGCTGGGCGGGAAGTCCGTGTACGGCGACCCCGACAAGCCGCTGAGCCCCAACAAGCTCAAGCGCATGGTCCTCGCGGCGGCCCGGGACTGATCCTTGTTACGCAGCCGTTGCCGGGTGGGTTGCCGCATCTCCCGCCCGGCACGGTAGCGTCGGTCCTGTCATGGACCTCCTCGCTTACATCCCCAGCCCGTCGTCCGGCGTGATCTATCTCGGTCCGGTCCCGCTGCGCGGCTATGCCTTCTGCATCATCATCGGCGTCTTCGTCGCGGTCTGGCTCGGCGGGCGGCGCTGGGTCGCCCGGGGCGGCCGCGTCGGCACCGTTGCCGACATCGCCGTCTGGGCGGTGCCCTTCGGCCTGGTCGGAGGCCGCCTCTACCACGTCATCACCGATTACGAGCTGTACTTCACCGACGGCCGTGACTGGGTGGACGCCTTCAAGATCTGGCAGGGCGGCCTCGGGATCTGGGGGGCCATCGCGCTGGGCGCGCTGGGCGCCTGGATCGGCTGCCGCCGCCGGGGCATCCCGCTCCCGGCCTACGCGGACGCCATCGCGCCCGGCATCGCCTTCGCCCAGGCGATCGGCCGCTGGGGCAACTGGTTCAACCAGGAGCTGTACGGCAAGGAGACCACCCTGCCGTGGGCGCTGAAGATCGACGGCGACGCCGACGCGGGCCGGGTGGCCGGCACCTACCACCCGACCTTCCTGTACGAGTCGCTGTGGTGCATCGGCGTGGCCCTCCTGGTGATCTGGGCGGACCGCCGCTTCAAGCTGGGGCATGGCCGTGCGTTTGCCCTCTACGTCGCGTCGTACACCGTGGGCCGCTTCTGGATCGAGTACCTCCGGGTGGACGACGCCCACCATGTGCTCGGGCTGCGGCTCAACAACTGGACGTCCGTCGTGGTCTTCCTGGCCGCGGTGGCCTATCTGGTGATCTCCGCGAAGAAGTCCCCCGGCCGCGAGGAGGTCGTCGAGCCCGCCGCGGTCGAGGACGGCGCGGACGCGAGCGGCGGACCGGCCCCGGCTGCCGCCACAGAGGTGGGCGACGGCGCTCCGGCCGGGAGCGGTGGCGCGGACGAGACCGGTGCGGTGGCCGCCGAGGCGGAGTCCTCCAAGAAGCTCTGACGCGCGTCGCGTCGCGTCCAACAGGCCGCCGGACCCCTCGGGATTCGGCGGCCTTTTTACGTTTCCGCAGGTCAGCGAGGTAAGTTCGGCCTTCCTTGCTGGCGGAGGGGGGTAACTCGTGCGTACCTTCGAACCGTTGGGGTGAGGCCGCATCGCCACACCCTTCTCGAAGGGAGCACATCTTCATATGTCCGTCATCGATACCGCCGAGCCCCCGCACATCGCCCACCGCGACAACCACACCCACCGTGATGTGACCGGCGGCTGGCTGCGCCCCGCCGTCTTCGGAGCCATGGACGGACTGGTCTCCAACCTCGCCCTGATGACCGGTGTGGCCGGTGGCGCCATGGACCGGCAGACCATCGTGATCACCGGTCTGGCGGGCCTCGCGGCCGGTGCCTTCTCCATGGCCGCCGGTGAGTACACCTCCGTCGCCTCCCAGCGCGAGCTGGTCCAGGCCGAGCTGGAGGTGGAGCGGCGCGAGCTGCGCAAGCACCCGGTGGACGAGCTGGAGGAGCTGGCGGCGCTCTATGTGTCGCGCGGTGTGGAGCCGGCGCTGGCCCGTGAGGTGGCCGAGCAGCTCTCCCGTGACCCCGAGCAGGCGCTGGAGATACATGCCCGCGAGGAGCTGGGCGTGGACCCGGACGATCTGCCCTCACCGCTGGTCGCGGCGGTGTCCTCGTTCGGCTCCTTCGCGCTGGGCGCGCTGCTGCCGGTGCTGCCGTATCTGCTGGGCGCCACGGCGCTGTGGCCGGCCGTGGTGCTGGCGCTGATCGGGCTGTTCGGCTGTGGTGCGGCGGTGGCGCGGGTGACCGCCCGTTCCTGGTGGTACAGCGGGCTGCGGCAGCTGGCGCTGGGCGGCGCGGCGGCGGGTGTGACCTATGCCCTGGGCGCTTTGTTCGGAACGGCCGTAGGATGACAGGCATACGGTGAGCCGCATAACTACGCCGTTACTCCTCGGTTTCGATCCTTTTGCGGGCGGGCATAAGCCGGAAGCGCTTGGGCAGAGTCGCCCGGTCCGCGCTATGGCGACGTCGGTCGCCCCATCCACTACTGCCCGTATTGCCTGATATCGCCCCACCCCTGGGGTGTCCGCATGATGGAACGGAATTTCCGCTTCCCGAGATTCGACCCATCATGTAACCTGCACGAAATTCTCGCGGAGGGCCAACGTCGTCCCTCGGCACACGCAAAATGCCATGACGACGACGGGAGAGCCGATGCGTTCCGCATCCCACCCCGCCCGCCAGGGGATGTACGACCCGCGCAATGAGCACGACGCCTGTGGCGTCGGCTTCGTGGCGACCCTCACCGGCGAGGCCAGCCATGAGCTCGTGGAACAGGCTCTCACCGTGCTGAGGAACCTCGAGCACCGCGGCGCCACCGGTTCCGAGCCCGACTCGGGCGATGGCGCGGGCATCCTGGTCCAGGTTCCGGACGCCTTCCTGCGGGCCAGTGTGACCGGCTTCGAGCTGCCCGAGGCCGGTGCCTACGCGGTGGGCATCGCATTCCTCCCGGAGGGCGAGACCGAGAGCGTCGCCGCCGCCGAGCACATCGAGCGGCTCGCCGCCGAGGAGGGCCTGACCGTCCTCGGCTGGCGCGAGGTGCCCGTCGCCCCCGAGCTGCTGGGCAACGGGGCCCGTGCCACCATGCCCGCCTTCCGCCAGCTCTTCGTCGCCGACGGCACCAGCACCGGCGTGGCCCTGGACCGCACGGCGTTCGTGCTGCGCAAGCGCGCCGAGCGCGAGGCGGGGGTCTACTTCCCCTCGCTGTCCGCCCGCACCCTGGTCTACAAGGGCATGCTGACCACCGGCCAGCTGGAGCCGTTCTTCCCGGACCTCTCCGACCGCCGCTTCGCCACCGCCATCGCGCTGGTCCACTCCCGGTTCTCCACCAACACCTTCCCGAGCTGGCCGCTGGCCCACCCGTACCGCTTCGTCGCCCACAACGGTGAGATCAACACCGTCCAGGGCAACCGCAACTGGATGCGCGCCCGGGAGTCCCAGCTGGTCAGCGACCTGTTCGGGGAGAAGGGGCTGGAGCGGATCTTCCCCCTCTGCACCCCCGACGCCTCCGACTCGGCGACCTTCGACGAGGTCCTGGAGCTGCTCCACCTCGGCGGCCGCTCGCTGCCGCACTCGGTGCTGATGATGGTCCCCGAGGCGTGGGAGAACCACCCCTCCATGGACCCGGCCCGGCGCGCCTTCTACCAGTACCACTCCACGATGATGGAGCCCTGGGACGGCCCGGCCTGTGTCACCTTCACCGACGGCACCCAGGTCGGCGCCGTGCTGGACCGTAACGGTCTGCGACCCGGGCGCTACTGGGTCACCGACGAGGGCCTGGTCGTGCTCTCCTCCGAGGTCGGCGTCCTGGACATCGACCCGGCCAAGGTGGTCCGCAAGGGCCGGCTGCAGCCGGGCCGGATGTTCCTGGTCGACACCGCCGAGCACCGCATCATCGAGGACGACGAGATCAAGGCCGAGCTGGCCGCCGAGCAGCCGTACGGCGAGTGGCTCGAGGCCGGTCTGATCGACCTGGCCGACCTTCCCGAGCGTGAGCACATCGTGCACACCCACGCCTCGGTCACCCGCCGCCAGCAGACCTTCGGCTACACCGAGGAGGAGCTGCGCGTCCTGCTCGCGCCGATGGCCAAGGCCGGCGCCGAGCCGATCGGCTCGATGGGCACCGACTCGCCGATCGCCGCCCTCTCCGAGCGGCCGCGGCTGCTGTTCGACTACTTCACCCAGCTCTTCGCGCAGGTCACCAACCCGCCGCTGGACGCGATCCGCGAGGAGCTGGTCACCTCGCTGATCTCCTCGCTGGGCCCGCAGGGCAATCTGCTGGAGCCGACCGCGGCCTCCTGCCGCAGCGTCAGCCTGCCCTTCCCGGTGATCGACAACGATGAGCTGGCCAAGCTCATCCACATCAACGCCGACGGGGACATGCCGGGCCTCAAGGCGGCGAATCTCTCGGGCCTGTACCGGGTCGGTGGCGGCGGTCAGGCGCTCGCCGCCCGGCTGGACGAGATCTGCGCCGAGGCCGACCGCGCCATCGAGGACGGCGCCCGGCTGATCGTGCTCTCCGACCGCCATTCGGACGCCGAGCACGCCCCGATCCCCTCCCTGCTGCTCACCTCCGCGGTCCACCACCACCTCATCGGCACCAAGCAGCGCACCCAGGTGGGGCTGCTGGTCGAGGCGGGCGACGTCCGCGAGGTGCACCATGTCGCGCTGCTGATCGGTTACGGCGCCGCGGCCGTCAACCCGTATCTCGCGATGGAGTCGGTCGAGGACCTGGTCCGGGCAGGGACGTTCCTGCCCGGTGTCGAGGCCGAGACCGCGATCAAGAACCTCATCAAGGCGCTCGGCAAGGGCGTCCTGAAGGTCATGTCCAAGATGGGCATCTCGACCGTGGCCTCCTACCGGGGCGCGCAGGTCTTCGAGGCCGTCGGCCTGGACGAGTCCTTCGTGGACACCTACTTCCACGGCACCGCCACCAAGATCGGCGGCGCGGGCCTGGACGTCGTCGCCAAGGAGGTCGCCGCCCGTCACGCCAAGGCGTACCCCGCCTCCGGCGTCCCCTCCGCCCACCGCACGCTGGAGATCGGCGGCGAGTACCAGTGGCGCCGCGAGGGCGAGCCGCACCTCTTCGACCCCGAGACGATCTTCCGGCTGCAGCACTCCACCCGGTCGCGCCGCTACGACATCTTCAAGAAGTACACCGAGCGGGTGAACGAGCAGTCCGAGCGGCTGATGACGCTGCGCGGTCTGTTCTCCTTCAAGGGCGAGCGCCCCTCGATCCCGATCGACGAGGTCGAGTCGGTCAGCGAGATCGTCAAGCGGTTCTCCACCGGCGCCATGTCGTACGGCTCCATCTCCCAGGAGGCGCACGAGACCCTCGCCATCGCCATGAACCAGCTGGGCGGCAAGTCCAACACCGGTGAGGGCGGCGAGGACTCCGACCGGCTGCACGACCCCGCCCGGCGCTCGTCGATCAAGCAGGTGGCCTCCGGCCGTTTCGGCGTGACCAGCGAATACCTGGTCAACTCCGATGACATCCAGATCAAGATGGCGCAGGGTGCCAAGCCCGGCGAGGGCGGTCAGCTGCCCGGCCACAAGGTCTACCCCTGGGTCGCCAAGACCCGGCACTCCACCCCGGGCGTCGGCCTGATCTCCCCGCCGCCGCACCACGACATCTACTCGATCGAGGATCTCGCCCAGCTGATCCACGACCTGAAGAACGCCAACCCGCAGGCCCGGATCCACGTCAAGCTGGTCTCCGAGGTCGGCGTCGGCACGGTGGCCGCGGGCGTCTCCAAGGCCCACGCCGATGTGGTGCTGATCTCCGGCCACGACGGCGGCACCGGCGCCTCGCCGCTCACCTCGCTCAAGCACGCGGGCGGCCCCTGGGAGCTCGGCCTCGCCGAGACCCAGCAGACGCTGCTGCTCAACGGGTTGCGCGACCGCATCGTGGTGCAGACCGACGGCCAGCTCAAGACCGGCCGTGACGTGGTGATCGCCGCGCTGCTCGGTGCCGAGGAGTTCGGCTTCGCCACCGCGCCGCTGGTGGTCTCCGGCTGCGTCATGATGCGCGTCTGCCACCTGGACACCTGCCCGGTCGGCATCGCCACCCAGAACCCGGTGCTGCGCGAGCGCTACAGCGGCAAGGCCGAGTTCGTGGTGAACTTCTTCGAGTTCATCGCGGAGGAGGTCCGCGAGCTCCTCGCCGAGCTGGGCTTCCGCACCCTGGACGAGGCCATCGGCCACGCCGAGCTGCTGGACACCGCCCGTGCCGTCCAGCACTGGAAGGCGCAGGGCCTGGACCTCGCCCCGCTGCTGTACGTGCCCGAGCTGCCCGAGGGCGCCGTCCGTCACCAGGCGATCGCGCAGGACCACGGCCTGGCCAAGGCGCTCGACAACCAGCTGATCAAGCTGGCCGCCGACGCGCTGAACGCCGAGAGCGCCGAGGCCGCCCAGCCGGTCCGCGCCCAGGTCGCGATCCGCAACATCAACCGGACCGTCGGCACCATGCTCGGCCATGAGGTGACCCGGACGTTCGGTGGCGCGGGCCTGCCCGACGACACCATCGACATCACCTTCACCGGCTCGGCCGGCCAGTCCTTCGGCGCGTTCGTGCCCAGGGGCGTCACCCTGCGGCTCGAAGGCGATGCCAACGACTACGTGGGCAAGGGCCTCTCCGGCGGCCGGATCGTCGTCCGCCCGGACCGGGGCGCGGACCACCTCGCCGAGTACTCCACCATCGCGGGCAACACCCTCGCGTACGGCGCGACCGGCGGTGAGATGTTCCTGCGCGGCCGGGTCGGCGAGCGGTTCTGCGTGCGCAACTCCGGCGCCACCGTCGTCTCCGAGGGCGTGGGCGACCACGGCTGTGAGTACATGACCGGCGGCCATGCGCTCGTCCTCGGGCCCACCGGCCGTAACTTCGCGGCCGGTATGTCCGGCGGTATCGCGTATGTCATCGACCTCGACCCGGACAACGTCAACGTCGATCTGCGGGGCGCCCTCGGCGCGCTGGACGACACCGACAAGCAGTGGCTGCACGACGCGGTGCGCCGCCACCACGAGGAGACCGGCTCCACCGTCGCGAGTGCGCTGCTCGACGACTGGGAGACCGCCCTCACCCGCTTCAGCAAGATCATCCCCGCTACGTACCAGGCCGTGCTCGCCGCCAAGGACGCCGCCGAGCGTGCCGGACTCTCCGAGTCCGAGACCACCGAGAAGATGATGGAGGCGGCGATCAATGGCTGACCCCAAGGGCTTCCTGACCACTGGCCGCGAGGTCGCCCAGACCCGCCCGGTGGACGAGCGCGTCAAGGACTGGAACGAGGTCTACGTCCCCGGTTCGCTGCTGCCGATCATCAGCAAGCAGGCCGGACGGTGCATGGACTGCGGCATCCCGTTCTGTCACAACGGCTGTCCGCTGGGAAACCTCATCCCCGAGTGGAACGACTACGCCTACCGGCAGGACTGGCGCGAGGCCAGCGAGCGGCTGCACGCGACCAACAACTTCCCGGAGTTCACCGGGCGGCTGTGCCCGGCCCCGTGCGAGTCGGCCTGTGTGCTCGGCATCAACCAGCCCGCGGTGACCATCAAGAACGTCGAGGTCACCATCATCGACAAGGCGTGGGACGCGGGCGATGTCACCCCGCAGCCGCCCGAGCGGCTCAGCGGCAAGACCGTCGCCGTCATCGGCTCGGGCCCCGCGGGCCTGGCCGCCGCCCAGCAGCTCACCCGGGCCGGCCACACGGTCGCCGTCTATGAGCGGGCCGACCGCATCGGCGGGCTGCTGCGCTACGGCATCCCCGAGTTCAAGATGGAGAAGCGGCACATCAACCGCCGTATCGAGCAGATGCGCGCGGAGGGCACCAAGTTCCGCACCGAGACCGAGATCGGCCGCGACATCGACGCCGCCAAGCTGCGCAAGCGGTACGACGCCGTGGTCATCGCGGCAGGCGCCACCACCTCGCGCGACCTGCCGGCCCCCGGCCGGGAGCTGAACGGCATCCACTTCGCGATGGAGTACCTGCCGCTCGCCAACAAGGTGCAGGAGGGCGACCTCACCACCGCCCCCATCACCGCCGAGGGCAAGCATGTCGTGGTCATCGGCGGCGGCGACACCGGCGCGGACTGCGTCGGCACCGCCCACCGCCAGGGCGCCGCCTCCGTCACCCAGCTGGAGATCATGCCCAAGCCCGGCGACGAGCGGAACGCCAACCAGCCCTGGCCGACCTTCCCGATGCTCTACAAGGTCACCTCGGCGCACGAGGAGGGCGGTGAGCGGATCTACTCCGTCTCCACCACCCACTTCGAGGGCGACGAGGACGGCAACGTCCAGTGGCTGCACCTGATCGAGGTGGAGTTCAAGGACGGCAAGCTGGAGCAGAAGCCGGGCACCGAGCGGAAGATCCCGGCCCAGCTGGTCACCCTCGCCATGGGCTTCACCGGCACCGACCAGAAGAACGGCCTGGTCGAGCAGTTCGGCCTGGAACTGGACGAGCGCGGCAACATCGCCCGCGACGCCGACTTCGCCACCAATGTGCCGGGCGTCTTCGTGGCCGGTGACGCGGGCCGCGGCCAGTCGCTGATCGTCTGGGCCATCGCCGAGGGCCGCTCCGCGGCGCGCGGGGTGGACCGCTACCTGGCCGGGGCCAGCGAACTGCCCGCCCCGATCCGCCCCACCGACCGGGCCCTCATGGTCTGACCCGGTCTCCGGTCTTCCCGGATCTCCGCCCGTACAACGGCGTACGGACCGGCCGCGCGGCGCCTTCCCCCTACCCGACCAGGGGCAGGCGCCGCGTGGCGTTTGCGGTCGGCCTTCGCTCACTGGTCGACGGTGGCTCAGGAGTTGACATTGGCTCGGGCGCGCTCCACCATCATTCCACTAACTCATTAGTGAAAGGGTGGTGGACGGATGGTCGAGTACCGCATCGACCGGCGCAGCGGCATCGCCACCTATCTGCAGATCGTCCAGCAGACCAAACAGGCGCTCCGCCTCGGACTGCTGCAGCCCGGGGACCGGCTGCCCACGGCCAAGGAGGTTGTCGCGGCCACCGCCATCAACCCCAATACCGTCCTGAAGGCATACCGCGAGCTGGAGCGCGAGGGCCTGGTCGAACCCCGGCCGGGCCTGGGCACCTTCGTCCGCCGGTCGCTGGCCCGGCCCGGTGCCGCCGCGGACTCGCCGCTGCGCGCGGAGCTCGCCGACTGGACCGACCGGGCCCGCGCCGCCGGGCTCGACCGGGAGGACGTGACGGCGCTGGTCGCCTCGGTCCTCGAAGAGCGCTTTGGCGAGACCGCCACCCTCAGCGAGCGTGGCCACGAGGAAGACGGTGAGAACCGGTGACCGACGAGATCGACGCGGCCGGCGCGCTGGAGGCGTTTGGGCTGGGCAAGACGTACCGGCGCGGCTGGGCCCTGAGAGATGTCGCCTTCCACCTGCCCGCCGGGCGGATCTGCGCGCTGGTGGGCCCCAACGGGTCCGGCAAGAGCACCCTGCTGTCCCTCGCCGCCGGCCTGCTGACCCCGACCACCGGCACGCTGCGGGTCTTCGGCCAGGAGCCCTCCGCGCCCGCCGCCCGCGAGCGCGTCGCCTTCGTCGCCCAGGACAAGCCGCTCTACCCACGCTTCTCCGTCGCCGACACCCTGCGCCTGGGCCGGGAGCTCAACCCCCGCTGGGACCAGAAGGCCGCCGAACGGGTGGTGGAGGAGGCCGAGGTGCCGCTGTCCGCCCGCGTCGGCTCGCTCTCCGGCGGCCAGCGCACCTGTGTGGCCCTCGCCCTCGCCCTCGGCAAACGCGCCGATCTGCTCCTGCTGGACGAGCCGATGTCCGATCAGGACCCGCTGCGCCGCCACCGGATGATGGGCGTGCTGATGGCCGAGGCCGCCGAGCGCGGCACCGGCGTGGTCATCTCCACCCATGTGCTCGCCGAACTCGACGGAGTCTGCGACTACCTGCTGCTGATGGGCGGCGGCCGGATCCGCCTGGCGGGCGAGGCGGACGAGATCCAGGCCGCCCACCGCGTCGTCACCGGCCCGAGCGCGACCGGCGGCGGCACACCGGCCGCGCTCGCCCGCCACACGGTGGTCGATACCCGCACCACGGGCCGTCAGCTCACCGCGCTGATACGCCCGGAGGGCACCCCGAGCGGAGACGGCTGGATCGTCACCGAACCCTCCCTCGAAGAGGTCCTGCTCGGCTATCTGCGCGCTCCCGACGCCCCGCCGCTGCTCGCGGACGGCACGCGGACGCCCGATACGGAGGTGGGGGCATGAGCTCGGTCGGCATACGGCTCGGCGCCCCCGGCGCCCGGCCCCGCACCCGAGGGCTGGTGTGGCTGGTGGCGCGGCAGCACCGGGCCGCCCTCTGGGCGGGCCTCGCCGCCGTCGCGGCGATCGCCGCGTACATCGTCTGGCAGCGCGCCGGGATGGTCGGCTATCTGCGGGCGCACGACATCCAGGACTGCGCGGACTGGAAGCGGTTCTGCCACGGCAGGCGCACCCATCTGGAGCGGGGATCCGACCCCACGATCGACGCGCTCCGCCACCTCACCGACACCTACCGCACGCCGCTGCTCCATACCGGACGGCTGCTCATCGCGCTGCCCGCGCTGATCGGCGTCTTCATCGGCGCGCCCCTGTTCGCCCGGGAACTGGAGATGGGCACCCACCAGTTGGTGTGGACCCAGTCCGTCAGCCGCACCCGCTGGGTCATCGCCAAACTCGCCCTGCCCCTGGTCGCCGTCACGGCCGGCACCGCGGTCCTCGCGGCCCTCTACACCTGGTGGTGGCGGGCGGCCCGGACCCAGTTCCAGGACATCGCCTGGGGCACCGCCGTGCCGTTCGACGCGACCGGCCCGGCCGCCGTCGCCCTCGCCCCGCTGGCCTTCTTCCTCGGCGCGGCGGCCGGGCTGCTGCTGCGGCGCACCGTGCCCGCGATGGCCGTCACCCTGGGGGTCACCGCCGGTGTCCAGTACGGGCTCGCCGCCCTGCGCCCCCATCTGATGACCCCGCGGACGATCGTCTCCGACGCCAGTGGCGACTTCGTGCACACCCCCCTTGAGGTCTTCTTCACCTCCTGGCGCGGCATCGGCGACGGCTATCTGGCCCGCTCCGGGGCGAAGATCCCCTCGGACCGCTGCTCGTCCGCCATCGGCCAGGACGGCTGGAACCGCTGCCTCGCCCGATTCGGCGCCACCGAGAGGCAGTACGAGGAGCTGCACCCGGCGAGCCACTACTGGCCGATGCAGTGGATGCAGGCCGGGATCTGCCTGGCCGTGGCCGTCGCGCTCGCCGCGTTCTGCGTGTGGTGGATCCGTCGGCGGCCCGCGGTGAAGGAGGCGGCATGAAGACCGGGACCGCCCAGCGCCCGGGCCCGCCGCAGACCGGCTCCCCGCCGAGGCCGCGGCACACCGGCTCCCCGCTGAGCCCGCGCGGTCCGCTCTGGCTGGCCTGGCGCCGCCAGCGGACCGTTCTGGTGACGGGCGGCGTGCTGATCCTCGCCCTCGCCGGATATCTCGTGTACCAGCGCACCGGCATGGCCGCCCTGATCCACGACCGGGACGTCGCCGACTGCCGGCTGTGGCGCGACTGCAACGGGGCGCCCCTGGAGTCCTCGGACAGGCTCTCCGAGGCGTTCGTCCGGCTGGAGACCTACCGTGTGGCGCTGCTCGACACCGCACGGCTGATGCTCGCGATCCCGGCCGTCATCGGGGCCTTCGTCGGCGCCCCGCTGATCGCGCGCGAATTCGAGAGCGGCACCGCCGCGCTCGTCTGGACCCAGTCGGTCGGCAGGGTGCGCTGGCTCATCGCCACGCTCGCCCTCCCCGTCGTCGCCACCCTGGCGGCCACCACCCTGCTGGCCGGGCTGTTCACCTGGTGGTGGTGGCCGGTGCGCGGCACCTTCCCGGACGTCCACTGGGGCGACACCCTGCCCTTCGACGTGATGGGTCCGGCCTTCGTGGCGCTGTCCCTGCTGTCCCTCTTGCTCGGCACGGCCTTCGGCCTGCTGCTCCGGCGGACGCTGCCCGCCATGGCCTGCACCCTCGCCGTCACCGCCGGCGTGGTGTACGGCCTCCAGCAGCTGCGCCCGCATCTGATGCCCCGGCTCACCGTGACAGCGGGCGTCCACGTCCACGCGGAGGCGCCGTTCGGAGGGTGGTACGTCGGCTCGGGGTATCTCGACGGGACCGGTGCCAGGGTCGACGGGTCGGTCTGCACGGGGCTCGGCGGGTGGCCGGCCATCTTCCGCTGCCTCGACCGCCGCCACCTGGCCGAGGAGTATGAGGACTACCACCCCATCGGCCACTTCTGGCCGATGCAGTGGATGCAGGCCGGGATCTGCCTGGCCGTGGCCGTCGCGCTCGCCGCGTTCTGCGTGTGGTGGATCGGGCGCAGACGGGCCTGATCGGCGCCCCCTTCCAGGCTCGGCGCCTTCCACGGATCGTCACCTTCCGCGACACATCACCCGTCCGCGGCTCCTCACCCTTCCGCTCCGATCGGAGTCCCCTTTCCCATGGCCATCTCGCCCGCCCTCGACACCGCCCGGGGCGCCCCACGCGTCCACCCGGCGCCCCCGGTGCGCCGCCGCCCCGGCCCGGCCGTCGTCGCGCTCGCCCCGGCCGGGCTGGCGCTGGCGCTCGGGCTGTGGGGGATCCGCCGGGAGAACAGCATGTGGCGGGACGAGTCGACGACGTACCAGGTCGCGCACCGTAGCGTCGGCGAGATCGGCCATCTCCTCGGCAACGCGGACGTGGCGCACGGCCTCTACTACCTGCTGATGCACGCCGTCTTCGCCCTCTGGGACGGCGGACTGCTCGCCCTGCGGCTCCCCTCGGTGCTGGCCATGGCCGCCACCGCGGCCGGGGTCGGCCTGCTCGGCCACCGGCTCGCCGGACCCCGCGCCGGACTCATCGCCGGGCTGGTCTTCCCACTGGCCCCGGCGGTGCAGCGGTACGCACCGGAGGGGCGGTCGTACGCCCTGGTCAGCGCCGCCGTCGTGGCGGCCACGCATCTGCTGCTGAGCGCCGTGGCCAGGCCCCGCAAGCGCACCTGGGCCGGATACGCCGCCGTCGCCTCGCTGGCCTGTCTGCTGCACGAGTTCGCGATCCTGGCCGTCGCCGCGCACGGCGTCGCGCTGTACGGGGCCCGGGTGGGGGCGCGGCCCGGCTGGGCATGGGCGCAGGCGGCCTCCGTGGTGGCCGTGGTGCTGGCACCGCTGGTGATCGTCAGTCAGCAACAGGCGGCGCTGGTCGGCTGGATCTCCGCGCCGGGCCCGCCCGAACTGCTCGGCTTCGGCGCGCTCGCCCTGAACGGACTCGTCTGCGCCCGGGGGCCGCTGCCCGCCCGGGGCCCCGTCCCGCTGCGCGACCTCGCTCTGGCGCTGCTGATCCTGCCCCCGGCCGTGCTGATGGCGGTGTCGTATCTCCATCCGCTCTACGTCGACCGCTATGTGCTCTATGCCTACGTCGGTCTCGCGCTGCTGATCGGCGCCCGGCTGGACGCGCTCTCGCGCACCGTCGTCGTCCCGCGGGCGCTGGCCGGGGGACTGGCGGTGGCCGCCGTGGCGGCCCTGCTGCCGTACTCGCTCCAGCTGCGGACCCCGCGGAGCCGGCTCGACGACACCATCGCGGCCGCGCGCGCCGTACGGGAACTGGGGCGGCCCGGCGACGGGGTGCTCTTCCTGCCCGCGCGGCGCCGGGAGCCGATCATGTCCAGCCCGGAGGACTTCCGGGGCCTGCGGGAGCTGGCGCTGGCCCAGCACGCGATCCCCTCGGGCACGCTGCACGGCATCGAGCTGCCCGCACCGCGGATCCGGGCCCGGATGCTGACGGCCGGGCGGATCGTCACGGTGAACGACCCGCCCGGCCAGCCGCTGGACGACACCCCTCAGGAGCGGGTGAAACGGGAGGTGCTCGCGGAGCACTTCCACCGATGCGCCGTCAGGGACGTCACCGGGATGCGGATCGTGCTCTACGGGCGCGCGGGGCGGTGCTGAGCGCCCGGGGCTCGTAGGGCGGGTTGAGCGCTCGCGCCTCGCGGGGCGTGCTTAGGTCTCGCCGGGCGTGCTTTAGGTCTCGCGGGGCGTGCTCACGCCTCGTGGGGCGTGCTCACGCCTCGTTCTCGACCAGCCGGGCCGGGAAGCCGCCCGTGGCGATCGGGCCCCAGCGCTCGGGGGTGACCCGGATCAGCGACTTGCCCTGCTTGCGCATGGCCTCGCGGTACTCGTCCCAGTCCGGGTGCTCGCCCGCGATATTGCGGTAGTACTCGACCAGCGGCTCGACGGACTCCGGGGTGTCGACCACCTCGGCGGTGCCGTCGATCTGCACCCAGGGGCCGTTCCATTCGTCGGACAGCACGACGAGGCTCACGGCCGCTTCACGCTTCACGTTGCGCACCTTGGCGCGCTCGGGGTAGGTGGACATGACGATACGGCCGGAGTCGTCGACTCCGCAGGTCAGCGGGGACGCCTGGGGCGAGCCGTCCGCCCGGCGGGTCATCAGCAGCGCACGGTGGCGCGGGCGTACGAACTCCAGCAGTTCGTCGAGGCCGACACGGGTGTTGGTGGCGATGGAGGGGCTCATGCAGGCGAGCGTACGACGTCGAGCGCGCTCCAAGCCCGCAGGGCCACGGACCGGACCGGCGCCGCGTCGGATGTGGCGTGAGGTGCCGCGTCACATGTCCCGTCACCTGGCGCGTCAAGTGTCCCGTCAGGTATCGCACTCCAGCACCGTGCGGCACAGCCCGCAGCGGGCCCGCACCCGGCCGCGTACCGGGACCCGGATGCGCTGACGGCAGGTCGGGCAGGGGAAGGAGACGCTGAGCGGAGGGCCGCTGTCGAAGGCGTAGTCGCCTCCGGCGGGGGAGGGGTCGCCGGACTGGGCCGACCGGCGGTCCTTGGCGTAGCGGCGGCGGCCGGTCCAGCCGGCGGCGGCGAGCGGCGGCCGGGCCTGGTCGTGGCGCGCCAGCTCCAGCCCCTTCGCGTATGCCTCGTACGCCTGCGGAGAGGTGAACCAGGGGGAGGGGTCCTCATCGAAGAGCAGCGCCCGCTTGGCCAGTACGTAGCCGAACTCCTCCGGCGTCAGATAGCCCAGTTTCTGGCTGGAAAGCGAGTCCTGGCGGTAGGCGTCGAGCAGCAACCAGCCCGTGCCGAGATAGGCGGCGGTGGTGTCGGTGAGGATTTCGTTGTCGCGTGTGCCGGGGAACGACAGGTCGAGGCGGTGCAGATACACATGCGTGACCTCATGGGCGAGGGCCGCGCCGATGTCCCGACGGTGGGTCTTGAAGCGGGAGTTGAGCTCGATGAAGTACTCCGGGCCCGCGGCGAGCTCCACGTTTCCCGCATGCCGCATCTCCCGGAAGCTCACGATCATCCGGGCGTCGGGCAGCCGCAGATGCCGCACCATCACCCCGGCCACCCGCTGAACGCCCAGGTAGAGGTCGTCCTGGTCGGAGAAGGCCACATCGCCGGGGAGCACGCTGAGCCCGAAGGTGTCCACCGTGTCGCGGGACAGCCTGTGGTAAAGCGCGGTGATCGAGGCCCGGACGGTGTCCAGGTGGGGATAGCCGTGCTCGATGTCGCTGCCCGGTGCCGCCACGCCGTCACCCCGTGCCCGTCGCCAGCCGTGCGCCCTGTCTCATCTCAACCTTACGGTCGTTCGGCGGGCCGGCGGGTAGGCCGCGCTGGCTGAAAACCGACCCTTGTCACCCCGTTCACCCGCTCCACATAATCACAGGGCGTTTTACCGGCTCATCCAGGGGCTTTCGGAGAGGTTTCCGGATTTTTGCTTGGCATGAGCCTGACATGCGCGCCGAACCCCCCACGAAAGGACAGTCCGTTGCGGAAGACCCTGAAGCACCTCAAGAGAGCCTCGGCCGCCGGCGCGGTCGCCCTCGCCGCTTTCAGCCTCACCCCCGGCAGCGCCACCGCCGCGCCCACCGGCCCCGAGCCGAGCCCCTCCGTCGTCGGCGGCACCCGTGCCGCCCAGGGCGAATTCCCCTTCATGGTCCGGCTGTCCATGGGCTGTGGCGGCGCCCTCTACACCCAGGACATCGTGCTCACCGCCGCCCACTGTGTGGACGGCAGCGGCGCCAACACCTCCATCACCGCGACCGCGGGCGTCGTCGACCTCCAGAGCTCGAGCGCCATCAAGGTCAAGTCCACCGAGGTGCTCCAGGCCCCCGGCTACAACGGCACCGGCAAGGACTGGGCGCTCATCAAGCTCGCCAAGCCGATCAACCAGCCCACCCTGAAGATCGCCGACACCACGGCGTACAACAAGGGCGACTTCACGGTCGCCGGCTGGGGCGCGGCCGTCGAGGGCGGCGGCCAGCAGCGCTACCTGCTCAAGGCCACCGTGCCGTTCGTCGACGACGCCACCTGCAAGTCCGCGTACGACGAGCTCGTGCCGGGCGAGGAGATCTGCGCCGGCCGGATGGCCCAGGGCGGCGTGGACACCTGCCAGGGCGACTCCGGCGGCCCGATGTTCCGCAAGGACGACAGCGGCCAGTGGATCCAGGTCGGCATCGTCAGCTGGGGCGAGGGCTGCGCGCGGCCCGGCAAGCCCGGCGTCTACACCGAGGTGAGCACCTTCGCCAAGGACATCAAGGCGGCCGCGAGCGAGCTCGGCGGCTGACGCCTCCTCAGCCTCGCCTCCGCCAAGAGCTGACCGGGGTCCGGCCATCGGGCCGGCCCCGGTCGGCTCTGTCGGTTCTCCGAGCTGCGTCTGCGCCCTCAGCTCTGTCAGCTCTGTCAGCTCTGTCCGTAGCAGATGCAGAACGGGTGCCCGGCCGGATCGTTGAAGACCCGGAACCCGGACCGCACCCCGCCGCTGTCGTGCAGGAACGTCGCCCCGAGCTCGATCAGCTCCTGCTGCGCCCGCTCCGCGTCCTCGATCGTGTCCACGTCGAAGTCCAGATGGAGCTGCTGCGGATACGCCGGGTCCGGCCAGCGCGGCGGCTGATGATCCGGCGCGAGCTGGAAGGCCAGCCGCCGGCCGTCCTCGGCCGTCAGGTTCGCCCACTCGGGATCGCTGTCGTCCACCCGCCAACCCAGGATCCGGCCGTAGAAGGCGGCCAGCGCGGCGGGGTCGGGACAGTCGATGACGGTGCACTGAAGCGTCGCGATCATGCTGCGGACCCTAGCCCGGAACGGCCCTGCCCGGAACGGCCCTGCCCGGAACTGCTCAGACCGGAGCGGCTCCGCCCGGCACCAGCCGCGGGAAAGTCGGCCCGGAAGTGGAACCTTCCCCCGCCCAGGCGACTCCTCCACGGTGGAGACACCGCCTCGGGAGCGGCCCTCCACCATGACCGCCCCGCCCCCTTCCGGCCCCTCGAGGGCCGGTTCCGAAACCCCCCACAGGGGTCGGGGCGGTCCGGGGCCCAGGGCCGCGACCGGCCCGGGCACAGGGCGCCGCGGGGGCTTGGACCACCTCCCGGCGGCGGCAGGCGCAGGCCAAGCGGCTCGGAGCGCAGGCCATAGCGCTTCGGAGCGCGGGCCGTGGACGCCCCGGCGAGGAACCGAGCCCCGAGAAAAAGTAGTCTCGGGAGGCATGACGCACAGCATGAGCGACCACACCGCCGCGCAGCCGGCGACGCCGGGAGACCCCGAGGGGATCGACCCGTCCGTCCTCGACGAGCTGACCAGGTTGCGTGACAGCATCGACAACATCGACGCGGCCGTGGTCCATATGCTCGCCGAGCGCTTCAAATGCACCCAGCAGGTCGGCCACCTCAAGGCCGCCCACCGGCTCCCCCCGGCCGACCCGGCCCGTGAGGCGCGCCAGATCACCCGGCTGCGGCAGCTCGCCGAGAGCGCCAAGCTCGATCCCGGCTTCGCCGAGAAGCTGCTCAACTTCATCATCGCCGAGGTCATCCGGCACCACGAGACCATCGCCCGCACCTGACACCGGCCCCCAGGGCGCACTCCGGTGGTGCGCCCGTACGGCTGTCCGCCCCGGGCAACCACTTCCCACCCGTGTGCGGCCCGCCGCACGTAGGGCAGCATGTCCCCATGTCCGTACTGACGCGCGAGGAAGCGCAGATCCGAGCCCGCCTGATCGAGGTCCACCGCTACACCATCGACCTCGACCTCACCCGCGGGGAGGAGCTCTTCGGCTCCACCACGACCATCCGCTTCAGCGCGCGCCAGGCGGGCGCGGACACCTTCGCCGAGCTCGCGCCGGCCGCGGTCCACCGTGCCGTACTCGACGGCCGCGAACTCGACCTGACCGGCGACACCGCCGAGGCGCTCGCGGACGGCCGGCTTCCGCTCACCGGCCTCACCGAGGGCGAGCACGAGCTGCGCGTCGAGACGGACATGCGCTACTCCCACACCGGCGAGGGCATGCACCGCTTCACCGACCCCGCCGACGGCGAGACGTACCTCTACACCATGTGCTGCATGGCGGACGCGAACGACGTCTTCGCCGCCTTCGACCAGCCCGACCTCAAGGCCGTCTTCGACGTCCGCGTCACCGCCCCGCCCCAGTGGACCGTGCTCGGCAACGGCATCGCCACCCGCGTCGGCGCCCCCGAGGAGGGCCGCTGGCAGCTCGCGCCCACCCCGCCCATCAGCACCTATCTGATGGCCCTGGCCGCCGGCCCGTACCACTCGGTGCGCACCGAGCACGCCGGGCTGCCCTTCGGGCTGCACGTCCGCCGCTCCCTCGCGCCCTACCTCGAGGCCGACGCCGACGAGCTCTTCGACATCACCCGGCGCTGCTTCGACCGCTACCACGAGATCTTCGAGGAGCCGTACCCCTTCGACTCCTACGACCAGGCGTTCGTCCCCGAATTCAACTCCGGCGCCATGGAGAACCCGGGCCTGGTCACCTTCCGTGACGAATTCGTCTTCCGCTCCGCCGTCACCGACGCCGAGCGCCAGACCCGCGCCATGGTCATCGCCCATGAGATGGCCCATATGTGGTTCGGCGACCTCGTCACCATGAAGTGGTGGGACGACATCTGGCTGAACGAGTCCTTCGCGGAGTACATGGGCTACCAGATCCTCACCGAGACCACCCGCTACACCGACACCTGGGCCGACTTCGGCGTCCGCCGCAAGAACTGGGGCTACGACGCCGACCAGCGCCCCTCCACCCACCCGGTCGCCCCCGAGCCCGAGCTGGTCCCCGACACCGCCGCCGCCCGCCTCAACTTCGACGGCATCTCCTACGCCAAGGGCGCCTCCGCGCTGCGCCAGCTCGTCACCTGGCTCGGTGAGAAAACGTTCCTCGACGGCATCAACGACCACTTCACCCGGCACCGCTTCGGCAACGCCACCCTCGCCGACTTCATCGACTCCCTCGCCCGCTCCTCCGGCCGCGACGTCCACGCCTGGGCCGACCGCTGGCTGCGCACCACCGGTGTCGACACCCTGGCCCCCGTCGTCACCGCCAACGGCGACCGGTGGAGCGCCGAGATCCGCCACCAGGGCGGCGGCCCGGACGGCGACGCCCCCACCAGGCGCCCCCACCGCATCGCCATCGGCCTCTACGACCACGCGCCCGCCGCCCCGCACCAGCTGGTCCTGCGCGAACGCGTCGAGGCCGAGCTCGACGGCGCCGAGCCCGCCCTCAGCCTCTCCTTCACCGGGCCCCGCCCCGATCTGCTGCTCCTCAACGACGGCGACCTCACCTACACCAAGATCCGGCTCGACCCCGGCTCCTGGAAGGCCGTCCACCGCGCCCTGTCCGGCCTCCCCGACGCCGTCAGCCGCGCCGTGGTCTGGAACGCCGCCCGCGACATGGTGCGCGACGGCGACCTCCCGCCCGCCGATTTCCTCGAGGCCGCCCGCGCCCATCTGCCGCACGAGACCGACATAGCGATCGTCCAGGGCGTCCTCGCCTTCGCCCGCACCCAGATCGCCGACCGCTACCTCCCCGCCGACGGGCGCCCCGCCGCCCTGGCCGCCATCCGCGCCACCTGCCGCGATCTGCTGCGCCGCACCGAGGACGGCACCGGCGCCGGGCTGCGGCTCGCCGCCGTGCGCACGTTCATCAGCAGCGCCACCGACCCGGCCGAGCTCACCGACTGGCTCGACGGCGACAGCGTCCCCGGCGGCCCCGCCCTCGACCCCGAGCTGCGCTGGCAGACCCTCGGCCGGCTGGCCGTCCTCGGCGCCGTCGGCCCCGCCCACATCGACGCCGAACTCGCCCGCGACTCCAGCGCCACCGGCCAGGAGGGCGCGGCCCGCTGCCGGGCCGCCCTGCCCGACGCCGCCGCCAAGGAGGCCGCGTGGAAGACCCTCTTCGACCCTGAACGGGACGACCAGGGAACCGAACTCTCCAACTACCTGGTCACCGCGACCCTCGCCGGCTTCTGGCAGCCCGAGCACCACGACGTCCTGGCCGACTACGTGCCGCGCTACTTCCCGGCCGCCGTCACCCTGGGCACCCGCCGCGGCCCCGCCATCGCCGACACCGTCGCCCGCTTCGGCTTCCCGAGCACCGTGGACGCCGAAACCCTGCGACAGGGCGAGGAATGCCTCGCGAACCCCGACGCCCTCCCCGCCCTCCGCCGCCGCCTCGCCGACCAACTCGACGACCTGCGCCGTGCCCTGCGCGTACGAGAGAAGCAGAGCGAATAGCCACCTCCGACGCGGCCGCCCCCGCCCCGTCCGGGCCACGGCACGGACGGGGCAGACTGACAGGCATGGATCGAGAAACTCTTGAGCGGACGTTGACAGTCGACGGGGAGAGGTTCGACGTCGCCGAGCGTCCCGACGAGCCCGGGACCTACGACTTCACCTGGGTGACCGGGCCGAACCCCGGATACGGCTTCACCACCCGTGTCCATGGCGCCGACTCCCTCAGCACACAGCAACTGGAGGACTCCGCGCGGGAGTTCCTCGGCCAGGTGGACCCCGGCACCGGGCATATCGAGTAGCCGGGCGGGCGAATCAATCCGTGTGACCGGGCCGTACCACGTACGGGTGCACTTCCCGCCGACCCCGGACCGGACCGCGGGTGCGCGAAGTAGTTTGGGCAACCCTGACCGCCGCCCGACCGCTTCCACCTGCCCGACTCCCAGACACCCCCTAGGGGCACACCCATGCCCGTGCCCGCATCCGGAACCGCCCGCCTCCTCGCCGGAGGCCATGGCGGACCGGGCGTACTCCGCCCGATGGTCGACACCGTCCTCGACGCCCTCGCCCACGGGGCCGCCGACCGCGGCGGGCCACTCCCGGCCGGGGGACCGGCCGCGGTGGACCGGCGGATACGCGGTGCGGCCCGGCCCCTCATCCCCGACGAGGGGGAGGGGCCCCACCACGCGCTGCGCACCCTCGTCCGCGCCCTCACCCACGGCGCGGCCGACCCCGCGGACCCGCGCTGCGCCGCCCATCTGCACTGCCCGCCGCTCGCCGTGGCCACCGCCGCGGACTTCGCGGTGTCCGCGCTCAACCCCTCCCTCGACTCCTGGGACCAGGCCCCCGCCGCCTGCGCACTGGAGGCGCTGACCTGCCGCGCCCTGGCGGAGCTCGTCCACCCCGACGGCCCCGCGCCCGACGCGCTCGTCACCACCGGCGGCACCGAGTCCAACCAGCTCGCGCTGCTCCTCGCCCGCGAAGCCGCGGGCGGCATCGGCAGCCCCCTGCGGATCATCTGCGGCGGCAACGCCCACCACAGCATCCACCGCGCCGCCTGGTTCCTCGGGCTGCCCGCACCCCACACCCTCCCCACCCCCACCGGCGTCCTCGACCCGGCCGCCCTCCACACCGCCCTGGACCGGCTGCCCGACGCCGACGCCCCCACCCTCGTCGTCGCCACCGCCGGCACCACCGACACCGGAGCCATCGACCCGCTCCCCGACATCGCCGACGTCTGCGACCACCACGCCGCCACCCTCCACATCGACGCCGCCTACGGCGCGCCCCTCCTCTTCAGCGACACCCTCCACAAACGGCTCCACGGGCTCGACCGCGCCCCTACCGTCGCCCTCGACCTGCACAAACTCGGCTGGCAGCCGGTGGCCGCGGGCCTGCTCGCCGTCCCCGACAGCGCCGCCCTCGCCCCCCTGGCCCACCACGCCGAGTACCTCAACGCCGACGACGACACCGAAGCGGGGCTGCCCGACCTGCTCGGCCGCTCCTTCCGTACCACCCGCCGCCCCGACATCTTCAAGATCGCCGTCACCCTGCGGGCACTCGGCCGGCGCGGCCTCGGCGACCTCGTCGACCACGTCTGCGCGGCCGCCCAGCAGCTCGCCGACCTCATCGAGGCCCGCCCCGGGCTCGAGCTCTACGCCCGCCCCACCATCAGCACCGTCCTCTTCCGCCCCACCGGGGCACCGCCCGCCGCCGTCGCCGCGCTGCGCCGCCGCCTCCTCCACCGCGGCACGGCCGTCCTCGGCCGCGCCGCCACCCCCGAGGGGCTGTGGCTCAAGGCCACCCTTCTCAACCCGCACACCCAGCCCGACGATCTGCGCGGGCTGCTCGAACTCGTGGAAGGCCACACCACCCCATGAGCACCGAACAACCCCCCACCCCCGCCGCCGATCCCGCCACCGCCGCCGGGACCGCCCCCGGCGTCGACCGGCCCCTGGACCTGGCCGGTATCGGCATCGGCCCGTTCAACCTCTCCCTCGCCGCCCTCGCCCACGGCGTCCCCACCCTGCGCACCGCCTTCTACGAACAGCGGCCCGCCTTCCACTGGCACCCCGGCCTGCTCATCGACGGCGCCACCATCCAAGTCCCCTTCCTCGCCGACCTGGTCACCCTCGCCGACCCCGGCAGCCCCTGGACCTTCCTCCAATACCTCAAGGCCCATGAGCGGCTCTTCCCCTTCTACGTCGCCGAGCGCTTCCACATCGAGCGCGCCGAATACGACGCCTACTGCCGCTGGGTCAGCGAACAGCTCCCCGGCCTCCACTTCGACCACCGCGTCGACGCCGTCCGCTGGGACCACGAATACGAGCTCTTCGAAATCGACTTCACCCGACTCGGCGGCCCGGCCGACGACGCCCACGCGCCCCGCCCCACCGGGGCCGACGAGGACGGCAGGGCCCTCGGCCGCGCCTACGCCCGCAACATCGTCCTCGGCGTCGGCACCGAACCGTACGTCCCCGAACCCCTGCGCCCCCTCGCCGACGCACCCAACGTCCCCGTCCTCCACTCCTGCGACTACCTCGAACACCGCGAGCGGCTCCTGGCCACCGGCCACGTCACCGTCGTCGGCTCCGGCCAGTCCGGCGCCGAGGTCTTCCTCGACCTGCTGCGCAACCGGCCGCTCGGCGCCGAAGGGCTCCACTGGATGGCCCGCACCCCCGCCTTCGCGCCCATGGAATACAGCAAACTCGGCCTGGAGCAGTTCAGCCCCGACTACACCCGCTACTTCCACACCCTCCCCGAGCCCGTCCGCGACCAGCTGCTGCCCCGCCAGTGGCAGCTCTACAAGGGCATCGCCCACGAGACCCTCGACGCCATCCACCACGAGCTCTACCGGCGCGCCCTCCACGCCGACGGCTGGCCCGGCGTCGTCCTCACCCCCGGCGTCACCGTCCGCACCGCAGGCCGTATCGCCGCCGCCCGCCTCGAACTCCACCTGGAACACACCGAGCAGGGCACCCGCGCCCGCCACACCACCGAGGCCGTCGTCCTCGCCACCGGCTACCGCGAGCGCCGCGTCGACACCCTCCTCGCCGCCCTCGACCCCTACGTCCGCCGGGACGCCTCCGAGCGCCCCCGCGTCGACGCCGACCACCGCCTGGTCCTCGACCCCATGATCAAGGGCTCGGTGTACGTCCAGAACGCCGAGCGCCACACCCACGGCGTCGGCACCCCCGACCTCGGCCTCGCCGCCTGGCGCTCCGCCGTCATCCTCAACTCACTGCTCGCGGAACCCGCCTATCGGCTGCCGTCCCGCACCGCGTTCACCGCCTTCGGCCTCCAGCCGTCGGGGCGATGCGGCACCGTCATCGGCGGCCCGCACCTCCCCGACCAGCGCGCACCCCTCGCCCCTACGCGCACCTGACCGCGCGGGGCCCCGCATCCCGTGCCCCGAAACCTGTGCCCGGCCCGGAACACCGGACCGGACTGGAACACCGGACCGGACTGGAACACCGGAAGGACTAGAACACCGGAACGCCGTCCCGGGTCAGCTTCCAGTCCACCGACGCGAACCGCGACACCTCGATCGACCTCTCCGCCTGCACCCAGGCGATGATCGTGTTCCGAATCTCCTCCGAGTTGGCCCACACCTGCTTCGCGGAGGCCACATGCGGGAAGTTGCCGCCCCCGCTCGCCCGGTAGTTGTTGACCGCCAGCACGAACTGCGCCTTCTCATCGATCGGCTTGCCCCCGAAGCTCAGCTTCGCGATCCGTGAGCCCGGCGCCTTCGCGATGTCGATCTCGTACGTAAGGCCGCCGACCGCGTCGTAGTTGTAGTCGGGCGTGTTGTCGGCGTTCGTCAGCTTCGACGGGTCCACATCGCCGCCCGCCGGAGTCTGTACGTAGTACCGCGCCGAGAACTCCAGATACTCCTTGAGCTGGGCGCCCGTCAGCACCCGTGCCTCCAGGGTGTTCTCGAACGGATACAACCCCGCCACCTGCCGGATCGTGACCTCCCCGGCCGGAATCGCCGCCGTACGGGAGAAGCAGGACGCCTGCGAGAGCACCGGCAGCGCCGCGTACTCCGTCCCCGCCAGCGCCGCCTTCACCGTCTCCGACTGCACATGGTTGATGAAGTCGAGGATCGGCACATCCTTGTACGGCGCCTCGGTCGCCGTCATCGCCGCCGAGCAGGTGCCGATGGTCTGGTTCACATAGCCGACGACCTTCTTGTGCTCATCACCGAGCAGCCCCACGATCCGCGGGTCCTCCTCGGCCGTATGGGAATTCAGCACCTTCGCCGACACCGACGCCACCTGCCAGCGGCCCCGCTCCCACTCCAGCTCGAAGTCGAAGAGAGTCAGCCGCTGACCCCACTTGAGCGGCTCCGACAGCACGACCTCGCGCCCGGTCTCCTTGTTGACCACCCGTGACTCCGGGATCTCCACATGCGCGTGGCCCACCAGGATCGCGTCGATCCCCGCCACCTTCTCGGCCACCAGCGCCGCCGCGTTCTCCACATACGGCACCTGGTCGCCGTAGCTGGAGGTGCCGCTGGTCCCCGAATGCGCCGAAACGATCACCACGTCCGCGCCCATCGACCGCAGCCGCGGCACCCACTTCGCGGCCTGCTCCTCCAGACCCGGGAAGGTCATCTTCCCCTGCACATTGACCTTGTCCCAGATCGCGATGCCCGGGTTGGTCAGCCCCAGCACCGCCACCTTCACATCCCGCCCGCACGGGGTGCGCAGCCGCGTCATCCAGTACGGTGCGAAGGCGGGCCGCAGCGTCTTCGCGTCCAGCGCGTTCGCCCCCAGCAGCGGGAACTCACACTGCTCCTCGAACTTCCGCAGCACCGGGATGCCGTAGTTGAACTCATGGTTGCCCAGCGCCGCCGCGTCATAGCCGATCGCGTTCATCGCCTGCGCCATGGGATGCACCGGGCCGTCTCCTCCGGTGATCGGGTCCACCCTGGCGTAGTAGTACGAGAGCTGGGTGCCCTGGATGGTGTCGCCCGCGTCGATCAGCAGCGTATTGCGGCGCCCCTTCTCCTTACGGACCTGGTCGACCAGTGTGGAGATCTTCGCCAGGCCCACATCGTTGTGCGCCGTGTCGTCGAACTCGGCGTCGGTGAAGTAGTCCCAGTTGAAGACGTTGCCGTGCAGATCGGTCGTGCCCATCACGGTGAAGGCGTACCGCCGCCGGGGGCGCCCGTGACCCCGCGCCTCGGCCGGGACGGCGGCCGCGGCCGAGCCGAGGGCGGCCCCCGCACTGGTCGCCGCGGTGCGGCCCAGGAACTTCCGACGGTTGAGCGGCATGGCTGATCTCCTCCGAGATACCTGCGAAACGAGCACAACGCGCGTAGATTCTGGCCCAGCCGCACCACTCCGCACCACCCCCGGCAGATTGCGATCAGGTTGCTGCCGACGCCCCTTGAGGGGTGGTCAGGCCGGAAAACCACGGCCGGGTCGCCCCACCCCGCCGAGGGCCCGGGCGTCGTACGCTCCGGACACCACTCCGCGCACCCCCGACCAGGAGCCGCCATGGACCAGCCGGCCCACCCCACCCAGCCGCCGCAGCCCGCCGCCCCCGTACCCGCCGCCCCCGTGCCCTACGGCACCCCCGACACCCCGCACGTCGCCGTCCGCGGCGAGGCGACGCTGGAGGTCGACCCCGAGATCGCCCGGCTCACCATCACCGTCAGCGCCCGCGGCGCCGACCGGCGCACCGCGCTCGACGACCTCACCCGCCGCAACAACCAGGTCCTCGCGCTGGTGAAGCCCTACGGCGAAGCGGTCGAGAAGCTGGAGACCGGCGCCTTCTCGGTCACCCCCGAGATCAACCCCAAGAGCCGCCATGAGCGCGTACGGGCCTACCACGGCCGGGTGCACCTCACCGCGACCCTCACCGACTTCACCGCCCTCGGCGAGCTCACCACCCGCCTCGCCGACCTCGACCTCACCCGCGTCGACGGCCCCTGGTGGGGGCTGCGCCCCGACTCGCCCGCCTACGGCCGGGCCCGGCAGCAGGCGGTGCGGGAGGCGGTGCAGCGGGCCCGCGAGTACGCCGGAGCGCTCGGCTCCCGGCTGGTCGCGCTCACCGAGCTGGCCGACCTCGAGGCGGAGCAGGGCCCGCTCCAGCCCGTGGCCGCCGCCACGCGCGGCCGGTCCGCCTTCGGCGGCCCCGCGGACCGGGACGCCGTCGCCGCGCTCGACCTCGAACCGCAGCGCCAGACGGTGTATGCGCATGTCAACGCGCGCTTCACGATCACCCCTCCCGAGCTCTGAGGGCCCTTCTTCCGAGTCTTGAAACCACCCTCCGAAACGCTCATCGGAGCACCCCGCTGCACGTTTCATTAGTTGTCAATAGCCCGCCATCCAAAGGCCATGGAGGAGTGTGAAGTTCCGGGCTCTTTACTCGCCGGTAAGTCATAGGCTCGGCATCATGCGCCGAGCAAAAATCGTCTGTACTTTGGGACCCGCCACCGACTCGTACGAGCAGATCAAGGCACTCATCGAAGCCGGAATGGATGTGGCCCGCCTCAACCTCAGCCACGGCACCTATGCCGAGCATGAGGAGCGTTATCGGCGAGTGCGCAAAGCCTCGCTGGAAACCGGCCGCAGCGTCGGCATCCTCGCCGACCTTCAAGGTCCGAAGATTCGGCTCGGCCGCTTCCATGAAGGACCCGTACTCCTTGAACGCGGAGACGAGTTCACGATCACCGTCGAACCCATCGAGGGCGACCGGTTCCGCTGCGGCACCACCTACGAGGGGCTGGCCGGCGACGTCAGCAAGGGTGAGCGGATCCTCGTCGACGACGGCCGGGTCACCCTCGAGGTCGTCGACATCGACGGACCCCGGGTGCACACCATCTGCATCGAGGGCGGCATGATCTCCGACCACAAGGGGCTCAACCTCCCCGGTGTGGCCGTCTCCGTCCCCGCGCTGTCCAAGAAGGACATCGAGGACCTGCGCTGGGCACTGCGCACCGGCGCCGACGTCATCGCCCTCTCCTTCGTCCGCAACGGCAACGACGTCGTGGACGTCCACCGGGTGATGGACGAGGAGGACCGCCGGCTCCCCGTCATCGCCAAGGTCGAGAAGCCGCAGGCGGTCGAGAACCTCGAGAGCATCGTCGACGCCTTCGACGGCATCATGGTCGCCCGCGGCGACCTCGGCGTGGAGATGCCGCTGGAGCAGGTGCCGATGGTCCAGAAGCGCGCGATCAAGCTGGCCAAGCGGAACGCCAAGCCGGTGATCGTCGCGACCCAGATGCTCGACTCGATGATCGAGAACTCCCGCCCCACCCGCGCCGAGGCGTCCGACGTCGCCAACGCGATCATCGACGGCACGGACGCGGTGATGCTCTCCGGCGAGACCAGCGTCGGCAAATACCCGATCGTCACGGTCAAGACGATGGGCCGCATCGTCGAGGCCGCCGAGGAGGACATCCTCGCCAAGGGCCTCCCCCGCTCACCGAGCGCAACAAGCCCCGCACTCAGGGCGGCGCCGTGGCCCGCGCGGCGGCCGAGATGGGCGACTTCCTCGGCGCGAAGTTCCTCGTCGCCTTCACCCAGTCCGGCGACACCGTCCGCCGCCTCTCCCGCTACCGCTCCCCGATCCCCCTCCTGGCCTTCACCCCCGAACCGGGCACCCGCTCCCAGCTCAATCTGACCTGGGGCGTCGAAACCTTCCTCGGCCCGATGGTCAACTCCACGGACGAGATGGTGGCCCAGGTCGACGAGGAACTGCTGCGCCTCGGCCGCTGCCGCAAGGGCGACCTCGTCATCATCACCGCCGGCTCCCCGCCCGGCGTCTCCGGCTCCACCAACCTCGTGCGCGTCCACCACATCGGCGCGGACGACCTGAGGTAGCCGACCCTCGCTCCCCGGGGCCGAAGTGCTGGGCTCAGTACTTCGGCCCGACGTGCTTGTCCATGAGGGAGACGGAGGCCCGGCGGGCGACGGAGATGTTGAACGGCTCGCTCCCGCGCGCGAGCGTGGTCCACTCGACGCCGACCTTGGTGAGGGTCTCGGAGCAGAGCTTGCGGATGTCGTCGGACTTGTTGGTGAAGAAGTATCGGGATATTCGTAGCGCTTCCGCTCGCCCGCGATGATCTTGGTGGTCCAGTTGGTGATCCGACAGCCGTCCGAGTGGAACAGTCCACAGATGAAGTGCCAAGGGTGGCTGTCCACGATCCGCTGCTGCCAGGCATCGAGGGCGATGGTGCGGTGGTGCTTCTTTCCGGGACCGTGCTGGGGAAGCAGGCAGGGCCAGTGTTTGCTGTAGCCGGTCACCGCGACGCACCCCTGTCGCTGGACGCGGTAGACCCGGTTGTACGGGCGTACCGCGCGCATCGCTGCCGCGCAGGCGTCGATGAGGCCCGGCCAGGCATCCGCGCATGCGATGCGCAGGAAGTACGAGCCGTTCGGCAGGCGGCTGACGCAGCCGTCGCCGAGATAGAGCCCGAGCAGATATGCGTAGGCGCAGGTGTCCTCTGGCGGTCGGGGCTCGGGGGCACATCTTGAGCAGTGGGCCACGGTGGAGGCGGGTTGCGGACGGACCTGCCATTCGCGGATGGCGGACCGTGATATCCCGGTCTGCTTGCTCACGGAATTCAGACTTCGGCCCTGGCGGACGAGCGCGAGTGTGCGCTCACGCGTTTCGAGGTCGTACACGAATGCGAGCCTGGCCGTAGGGTGGTCATCCTGCGAGCGCTCGAAGCATTGTTCACTTCATCGAGTGAAGAAGACCCATTCCCTTGCGACCTTGGAATCGAAGGAAAAGTGCCCCGGGTCGGACTCGAACCGACACTGTATGGGTTTTGAATCCATTGCCTGCTGCCAATTGGGCTACCGGGGCTTGCAGTTTCGAAGGTCACCAATGACCCGCTGCGCGTCCACCTTACCGCAGCTAGGTAGGCTCGTGGTGCCCACCTGCCAGGAAAACGAGGAGCACAGTGAGCACCGCTGACGCCCCCGACGCGCAGTCGCACGTCCCACCGCTGACAACCCGCGTCGTCATCGCCGAGGACGAGGCACTCATCCGCCTCGACCTGAAGGAGATGCTCGAGGAGGAGGGGTACTCCGTCGTCGGCGAGGCGGGTGATGGTGAGACGGCTGTCGCGCTTGCCCAGGAGCACCGCCCCGACCTCGTCATCCTCGATGTGAAGATGCCGGTTCTCGACGGCATCTCCGCCGCCGAGCGGATCGCGGCCGACCGTATCGCCCCCGTCCTGATGCTGACCGCCTTCTCCCAGCGCGAGCTGGTCGAGCGGGCCCGGGACGCGGGGGCGATGGCGTATCTCGTGAAGCCGTTCAGCAAGAGCGATGTGGTCCCGGCCATCGAGATGGCCGTCTCCCGCTTCACCGAGCTGAAGACCCTGGAGCAGGAGGTCGCCGATCTCTCCCAGCGGCTGGAGACCCGCAAGCTGGTCGACCGGGCCAAGAGCATTCTGCAGACGCAGTACGGGCTGACCGAGCCCGCCGCCTTCCGCTGGATCCAGAAGACCTCGATGGACCGCCGGCTGTCGATGCAGCAGGTGGCCGAGGCCGTTATCGAGGACGCGGCGGAGAAGAAGGCCAAGGAGCAGTAGGGGACGAGCGGAAGGGGCCCGTTGTGCCGAACGTGTCGGCGGTACGGGCCCCTCACCGTGTCTGTCAGTCCTCAGTCCTCAGTCCTCGCCGAGGTACGCCTTCCGCACCGACTCGTCGTGCAGCAGCGCATCCCCCGTCCCCGACAGCACGATCTTGCCGATCTCCATCACATGGCCCTCATCGGCCAGCGACAGGGCCGCCTGGGCGTTCTGTTCGACCAGCAGGATCGTCGTGCCCTGGGACTTGAGCTCGGCGATGGTGTGCATGATCTTCTGCATCATGATCGGCGAGAGGCCCATTGAGGGCTCGTCGAGCATCAGCAGCTTGGGGCGGGACATCAGCGCCCGCCCCATCGCGAGCATCTGCTGCTCACCGCCGGAGAGGGTGCCGGCCGCCTGGGCGCGGCGTTCGCCGAGGATGGGGAAGAGCTCGTACGCGTGGCGGATGTCGGCGGCTATGCCGTCCGCGTCCTTCCGGAGAAACGCTCCGAGCTGGAGGTTCTCGGCGATCGACAGCCGCGGGAAGATATGCCGGCCCTCGGGCGAGTGGGCCAGCCCCAGGGCGACGATCTTGTGCGCGGGGACGCCCTTCAGCGGTTGGCCGTCGAAGCGGATCTCCCCGCCGAGGGGTTCGAGCAGGCCGGACAGGGTGCGCAGCGTGGTGGTCTTGCCCGCGCCGTTGGTACCGATGAGGGTGACGACCTGGCCGGCCTCGACGCTGAACGAGATGCCCTTGACGGCCTCGATCTTGCCGTAGGCGACCCGCAGGTCCTCGACCTCGAGCAGTGCGGTCACTGTCCGTCCTCCGTACGTGCTGTGGTGCCCCGCTGGGTCTCGTCCTGCGGGGCGCCGGTCGTGGCGCCGGTGGTGGCTCCGGCCTCCGCGGCCTCGACCTCGGCGGCCTCCTCCGCGCCGGGTGCGCCTTCGAAGGGGGTGCCGAGGTAGGCGGCGATGACGCGCTCATCGCTCTGGACGACCTCGGAGGTGCCCTCGACGAGCTTCTGGCCCTGGACGAGCACGGCGACCCGGTCGCAGAGGTTGAAGATGAAGCGCATGTCGTGCTCGATGACGAGTACGGCGGTGCCCAGGTCCCGGATGGCGAAGACCAGTTCCTCGGTGGCGCGGGTCTCCTGGGGGTTCATTCCGGCGGTGGGCTCGTCGAGGAGCAGCAGTCCGGGGTCGCTGGCGAGGGCGCGTGCGATCTCCAGCTTGCGCTGTTCGCCGTAGGGGAGGTTGCGGGAGAGGTGGTCGGCCTTGCCGGCGAGGCCGGTGAACTCCAGGAGTTCCATGGCGCGGGCCTTGGAGGCGGCCTCGGCGCGTTTGAAGCCGGGGCCGCGCAGGAGGGCCGACCACAGGCCTTCCTTGGTGCGGGTGTGGCGGCCGACGAGGACGTTTTCGAGGACCGTCATGTTGGCGAAGAGCCGGATGTTCTGGAAGGTGCGGGCGATGCCGGCCTGGGTGACGAGGTGGGGTTTGGGCGGCAGGACGGTGCCCTCGTAGGCGACGCTGCCCTCGGTGGGGACGTAGAGGCCGGTGAGGCAGTTGAAGAAGGTGGTCTTGCCCGCGCCGTTGGGGCCGATGAGGCCGACGATCTCGCCGGGGTGGACGTTGAGGTCGACGGACTGTACGGCCGTGAGTCCGCCGAAGCGCATGGTGACGCCGGTGGCGGTGAGCACGGGGGAGGTCGTGGTGGTGGTCATCTGTGTCATGCCTCCGCCTTGGTGACGCCGATGGCACCGTCCTTGAGTCCGGTCGCGCCGGGGACGTCGAGCTGGCCGGTCTCGTGGTATTCGAGCTGCTGCCGCCGGTTGGGGACGATCCCTTCGGGGCGGAAGCGCATCAGCAGGATGAGCGCGATACCGAAGGCGAGGAGCTGGTAGTCCTGGAGGAATTCCAGCTTCTTGGGGATCAGGTAGAGCAGGGTGGCGCCGAGCAGGGGGCCGCCGATGGTGCCCATGCCGCCGAGGATGACGGCGGCGACCAGGAAGGTGGAGTTGGGCGGGACGGGGCCGGCGAAGACGTACTGCTCGGGGACGACGGTGGACTGGAAGTGGGCCCAGACGGCGCCGGCGACTCCGGCGAGGGTGGCGCCGAGCGCGAAGGCGACCAGCTTGACCCGGAATCCGTTGATGCCCATGGCGGTGGCGGCGGTCTCGTCCTCGCGGATGGCGACCCAGGCGCGGCCGATGCGGGAGTTGCCCGCGCGGCTGAAGATCAGCACGACGACGATGGTGACCAGCAGCATCAGCAGGTAGTAGTTGCCGTTGGAGTCGAGGCTGAGGCCGGCGATGTTGTGGTCGTCGTTGAAGTTGAACCCGAAGATCTCCAGCGGCGGGATGTTGGGGATGCCGTCGGGGCCGTTGGTGACGGAGGGTCCTGAGGTGCCGTCGAGGTTCAGCATGGCGAGACGGAAGATCTCTCCGAAGCCGAGGGTGACGATGGCGAGGTAGTCGCCGCGCAGCCGCAGGGTGGGGGCGCCGATGACCACACCGAAGATCAGCGAGACCACACCGCCGGTGATGACGGCGGCCCAGAAGGGGAACCTGACGTCGATGGTCGAGGCGGTGGATCCGGAGACCAGGGCGGCGGTGTAGGCGCCGACGCCGAGGAAGGCGACGTATCCGAGGTCCAGGAGGCCGGCGAGGCCGACGACGATGTTCAGGCCGAGGGCGACGGTCGCGAAGATCGCGATGTTGACGCCGAGTTCGGTGAAGCTGGACTTGTCCTGGAAGAAGGGGAAGACGATCGCGGTGATCAGTGCCGCGACCAGGGTGGTGGAGCGGTAGGCGCTGGTGAGCTCGCTGATCCGGTTGACGAGCCCGGCCTTGACGAGGGCGACGGCGGCGAACGCGACGGCGATGAGGTAGCCGATGAACGGCTCGGGGTGGTCGGCGTCGGTCTGGATGCCGTAGTTGACCACGTAGAGGCCGAGGGCGAAGACGCCCGCGATGATCAGGATGTCGGCCCAGGAGGGCAGCTCCTTGGGGCGGCACAGGGGGCGGGTGTCGTCCGGGAGCAGGAAGGTGGTGGCCACGGGGGCGGCGGTCACCACCGCGGCGATCCAGCCGCCGGGTTCGAGGTTGACCAGGCCGTCCAGGTCCACGGCGATGGAGATGACGGTGAACCAGGTGACGGCGAAGGTGCCGAGGGCCAGCATCCGCAGGGCTTGGGTGGAGCCGCTGGGGGTGAGCCAGCGCAGGCCCTTCAGGTCGAGGGCGGCCAGCGCGAAGACGGCGGTGGCGATGCCGAGGACGAGGGTGAGGAGCTGGAGTCCGCCCGGGTACCCGTAGACGGTCAGGTCGCCGGGGAATTCGGCGGTCCAGGTCCAGGCGAGGAAGGTGGAGACGACGGCGGCGGCGCCGCCTGCCGCGGTGAGGGCGCGGAGCAGGGTGGTGCGCGGCACGGTGGCGCCGGCCTCGGCCTCGTTCACGGGGGTGGGCTGGGTCTTGTCGGTGGTCATCGGTTCACTCCCTCACGCCCGGTCCGCGACGCGTTCGCCGAGCAGGCCCTGTGGCCTGACCAGCAGGACGACGATGAGCAGGGTGAAGGCCCATACGTCCTTCCAGGCGCCGCCGCCGAGTTGGTCCATCCCGGGGATGTCCTGGATGTACTTGATGGCCAGCGCCTCGACGATGCCGAGGACGACGCCGCCGAGCATGGCGCCGTAGATGTTGCCGATGCCGCCGAGCACGGCGGCGGTGAACGCCTTGAGGCCGGCGATGAAGCCCATCTCGAAGTTGATCTGGCCGTACTTGAGCCCGTGGGAGAGGGCGGCGACGGCGGCGAACGCACCGCCGATGGCGAAGGCCATCACGATGATGCGGTCGGTGTTGATGCCCATGAGCTTGGCGGTGTCGGGGTCCTGTGCGGTGGCCTGCATGGCGCGGCCGGCGCGGCTCTTGGAGACGAACAGCCCGAGGGCGAGCATGCACACCGGGGCGGCTATGAGGAGGAAGGCGTCGCCGCGCTGGATGTGGAGATTGCTGAAGATCTCGAACGAGGAGCCTTCGAACTGCGGGAAGCTGCGGGGCTTCTTGGCGTCGGGGTAGAAGGCCCAGACGGCCTGCTGCAGCGCGATGGACAGACCGATCGCGGTGATCAGGGGGGCGAGCCGGGGTCCGCCGCGCAGGGGCCGGTAGGCGAAGCGTTCCGCCGCGGTGGCGATGGCGACCGAGGCGATGACGCCGCCGATCAGCATGAGGGGCAGGGCGAGGGAGAGCGCGGTGCCGCTGGGCAGCCAGATGTAGATGGTGAGGGCCCCGAAGCCCCCGATCATGAAGATCTCGCCGTGGGCGAAGTTGATGAGCTGGACGATGCCGTAGACCATGGTGTACCCGATGGCGATCAAGCCGTAGAGGGCGCCAAGGGTCAGGCCGTTGACCAGCGTTTGCGGCAGTTCGTGCACCGCAGGGCCTCCGATGAGCGTGTCGGATATGACGCCGCGCGAGGGCGATGGTGTACGCCCTCGCGCGGATTCGTTTCGTGGGTGTGCGGATCGCCGCCGGGAGTCAGTCCTTGAAGGTCTCGCTCTTCACGGACTTCCAGGCGCCCTTGGTGACCTTGTAGACGGTCAGCTGCTTGTTGGTGGTGTCGCCGTACTGGTCGAAGGAGACCTTGCCGGTGACGCCGTCGAAGGAGACCTTGCCGAGCGCCTCGGTGATCTTGGCGCGGGCGTCGTCCGGGAGCTTGCCGTCGTTGTCCTCGACGACGGCCTTGACGGCCTGGATGATGGCCCAGCCGGCGTCGTAGGAGTAGCCGCCGTAGGCCGCGTACGGGTCCTTGTAGTGCTGCTCCCCGTAGTTCTTCACGAAGGTCTTGGCGGAGTCGAGCTGCTCGACCGGGTAGCCGACGGAGGTGGCGAGGTCACCGTCGTTGTTGGTGCCCGACGCCTTGATGAAGGCGGGGTCGTAGATGCCGTCGCCGCCCATGATCGGGACCTGCGCGCCGGCCTGCTTGACCTGGTCGGACAGCAGTCCGCCCTCGGGGTACTGACCGCCGAAGTAGACGGAGTCGGCGCCGGTGGACTTGACCTTGCTGGAGATGCCGGAGAAGTCGGTCTCCTTGACGGTCAGGTGGTCCCGGCCGACGACCTTGCCGCCGAGGCGCTTGAACTCCTCGGCGAAGATGGTCGCGAGGCCGTTGCCGTACGCCTGCTTGTCGTCGATGACGAACACCTTCCGCTTCTTCGCGTCCTTGTAGTAGTACTGCGCGGCGAAGCGGCCCTGGATGATGTCGGTGGTCGCGGTGCGGAAGTAGGTCTTGAACGGGCGCGACTTCTTGCCCGACGCCCAGTCGTCACCCTGGCTGAGGGCCGGGTTGGTGTTGGCGGGGGAGACCTGGGCGAGGTCGGCCCGGTCGAAGACGCCCTGCATGGACTGGGCGACGCCCGAGTTGAGCGGCCCGACGGCGCCGAGGATGTCCTCGTCGTCGACCATCGAGGTCGCGTTCGCCTTGCCGGAGGAGGGCACGGCCTGGTCGTCGAAGGACTTGACCTTGAAGGTGACCCCGTCGACCTCGTTGTTCTTGTTGGCCACCTTGGCCGCGAGGTCGACGGAGTTCTTGATGCCCTGGCCGAGGGCGGACAGCGAGCCGGTGAGCGGGGCGTCGACACCGATGACCACGGTCGTCTTGCTGTCCTTGCCGCCACTGTCGTCTTTGTCGTCGCGCGACCCGCAGGCGCTGAGCGTGAGGGCGCCCGCGGTGATCGCGGTCGTGATGATGAGCAAGGAACGGTGTCGCACGAGGAATCCTTTCGCTGGCCCGGCACCCCGGGTTCATGGGGTGCCGTGTCCTCGCCGGATGAACCTGGAATGGCCGTGCGGGTGCGGCGTACACCCCACAGGGCCGTGACTGGCTGTGACTCTAAGCGCGGGGCGCGACCGGTGGCAGAGGTCCAGACGATGATGTGACTGTCTTGTTATGACGCGCGTCACCCCGGGATGTCCGTGTAGCGGAACGTAAGGGATGAATAGGGCGAATCTGATCCAACCATTAGGTCCGGATCCTGAGAAGATGCAGTTCCGCTAAGGAGTGCGGGGGACTGGTGAGCGATGCGCGAACGGCCGTGTGCGGGCGAGCGGAGAAAGATCGAGTTCAGGGGCGCGGTGAGTGGCGAAAATGCGATCTTATATTGCGTCAGTGTTACGGAGTGTTACGACTGCCGACGTCGGTCCGGTGCCCCGGCGGGGGTGCCGGACGGGCGGGGCTCAGGTGGGCGGGCGCCAGTTCTCGGAGCTGTGGGTGGCGCCGTTCGCGGCCGCGCAGCGGCGCTCGGCCAGGCGTTTGATCAGCGCTTTGGCGGCCGGGGTGCCATGCCGCCGCCGCTCGGCGCGCGCGGCGTGGACGATGTCGTCGTAGATCTCGTACTGTTGGTTGGAGAGCCCCTTCTGCTCCCAGTCGAGCCCGGCCCAGCGGCTGCCCGCAAGGTCCTGTTCGGCCCAGTAGGAGATGAGATCGGTGCACAGCCGTACGGGCGAAGGCGCCTGTGGCGTGGGGCTGTTGGGGCCGGGGCCGGACGCGGAGGCGGAGCTGTCACCCGAGCCGCGAGAGTCGTCGGAGCCGCCGGAACCGGATCCGCCGCATCCGGTCAGTGTCACGGCGAGTACGAGAGCGCAGCCACAAGCGGTGGCGGGCCAGGAGCCCGCCCGGGTCGTTGCCCCCATGGGGAGTCACGCTAGACCCGGCCTCCCGGGGGGGACAACGGCGATGACGCCGGCCGTTACGCGAGGGCCGGACCGCCGGGGCACCATGCGCCGCCCGGGGCCGGAAGCGGGGCACCGGACGCCGCCCCGGGGCGTCCGGCCCGCCGGGCGTCACGCTTCGCCGCGCTCCTTGGCCTCGGTGACCTCGGCGACCGTCTTGGCCTGGCCGGCCTCGTCGACCTCGCGCAGCAGGCAGGTGAGGCGGGCGGTGCACACCCGCCGGTCCTGCTCATCGCTGATGACGATCTCGTAGGTGGCGGTGGAGCGGCCCCGGTGGACGGGGGTGGCGACACCGGTGACCAGGCCGGAGCGCACTCCGCGGTGGTGGGTGCAGTTGAGGTCGACGCCGACCGCGATCCGCCCGCTGCCGCCGTGGAGCATCGAGCCGACCGAACCGAGAGTCTCGGCCAGCACGGCGGAGGCCCCGCCGTGCAGCAGTCCGTACGGCTGGGTGTTGCCCTCCACGGGCATCGTGGCCACGACGCGGTCCGCGGAGGCTTCCAGGATCTGCACGCCCATGCGGGTGCCCAGGTGCCCGGCGGAGAACAGCGCGGGAAGGTCCACGCCGAGCGCCGCGTACTCGTCGATGACCTCCTGCGGGAACTTCACGCTGGTCTGCTCGCCCATCGGACCGGCTCCGTTCGATTGCTTGTGGTGGCCACCTTCTTACCAGGTGACTGAGCAAACGCTTAGGCCGGGGGTGTCTGTTCCAGGCGGACCACCACGGACTTGCTCGCCGGGGTGTTGCTGGTGTCGGCGGTGGCGTCCAGCGGGACCAGGACGTTGGTCTCCGGGTAGTACGAGGCGGCGCAGCCGCGCGCGGTCGGGTAGTGGATCACGCGGAAGCCGGTGGCGCGCCGCTCGGTGCCGTCCGTCCACTCGCTGACCAGGTCGGCGTAGCTCCCGTCGGCGAACCCGAGCTCCTGGGCGTCCTCGGGGTGCACCAGCACCACCCGGCGGCCGTTCTTGATGCCGCGGTAGCGGTCGTCCAGGCCGTAGATGGTGGTGTTGTACTGGTCGTGGGAGCGGAGGGTCTGCAGAAGCAGCCGGCCCTCGGGCGCCTTGGGGTACTCGACGGGGGCCGCGGTGAAGTTGGCCTTACCGGTGGTGGTGGGGAAGCTGCGGCTGTCGCGCGGGGCGTGCGGCAGGGCGAAACCGGAGGGGTCGCTCACCCGGGCGTTGAAGTCCTCGAAGCCGGGGATGACGGCGGCGATACGGTCGCGGATCCGCGCGTAGTCCTTCTCGAACTCCTCCCAGGGGGTGTGGCTTTCGGGGCCGAGCACCCGGCGGGCCAGCCGGCAGACGATGGCCGGTTCGGAGAGCAGATGGGAGCTCGCGGGCTCCAGGCGCCCGCGGGAGGCGTGCACCATGCCCATGGAGTCCTCGACGGTGACGAACTGCGGGCCGCCGCCCTGCAGATCGGCCTCGGTGCGGCCGAGGGTGGGCAGGATCAGCGCCCGCGCCCCGGTGACCACATGGGAGCGGTTGAGCTTGGTGGAGACATGGACGGTCAGCCGCGCGGCGCGCATCGCGTCCTCGGTGACCTCGGTGTCGGGGGAGGCCGCCACGAAGTTGCCGCCCATGGCGAAGAAGACCTTCGCCTGGCCGTCGCGCAGCGCGCGGATGGCCCGTACGACGTCGAAGCCGTGCTCGCGGGGCGGGGCGAAGCCGAACTCGCGCTCCAGGGCGTCCAGGAAGGCCGGGGCGGGGCGCTCGAAGATGCCCATGGTGCGGTCGCCCTGCACATTGCTGTGGCCGCGCACCGGGCAGACCCCGGCGCCGGGGCGGCCGACGTTGCCGCGCAGCAGCAGGAAGTTGACGACCTCCCGGATGGTGGGCACCGAGTGCTTGTGCTGGGTCAGGCCCATCGCCCAGCACACGATGGTGCGCTGGGAGTCCAGGACCATGCGCAGCGCGCTGTCGATGTCGGCGCGGTCGAGGCCGGTGGCGCGCAGCGTCTCGTCCCAGTCGGCGTCGCGGGCGGCCTTGGCGAACTCCTCGAAGCCATGGGTGTGCTCGCCGATGAACTCCTCGTCGGTGGCTCCCTCTGTCTCCAGGATGAGCTTGTTGAGGAGGCGGAAGAGGGCCTGGTCGCCGCCGAGCCGGATCTGCAGGAAGAGGTCGGTGAGCGCGGTGCCGCCGCCGGCGATGCCGCGTGCGTTCTGCGGGTTCTTGAACCGCTCCAGCCCGGCCTCGGGCAGCGGGTTGATGGAGATGATCTTCGCGCCGCCGGCCTTGGCCTTCTCCAGGGCCGAGAGCATGCGCGGGTGGTTGGTGCCGGGGTTCTGCCCGGCCACGATGATCAGGTCGGCCTGGTAGAGGTCCTCGAGCAGCACACTGCCCTTACCGACGCCGAGGGTCTCGGTGAGTGCCGAGCCGGAGGACTCATGGCACATGTTGGAGCAGTCGGGCAGGTTGTTGGTGCCGAATTCGCGGGCGAAGAGCTGGTAGAGGAAGGCCGCCTCGTTGCTGGTGCGGCCCGAGGTGTAGAAGACCGCCTCGTCGGGGGAGTCGAGCGCGGTCAGCTCGTCGCCGATGATGTCGAAGGCCCGGTCCCAGGACACCGGCTCGTACCGCTCGGCGCCCTCGTCCAGATACATCGGCTGGGTGAGCCGGCCCTGCTGACCGAGCCAGTAGCCGCTGCGGGTGGCGAGGTCGGCCACCGGGTGGGCGGCGAAGAAGTCGGGGGTCACCCGGCGAAGGGTGGCCTCCTCGGCGACGGCCTTCGCCCCGTTCTCGCAGAACTCGGCCGCATGGCGCTTGTCCGGCTCGGGCCAGGCGCAGCCGGGGCAGTCGAAGCCGTTCTTCTGGTTGACGCGCAGGAGGGTGAGCGCGGTGCGGCGCACCCCCATCTGCTGCTGGGCGATGCGCAGTGAATGCCCCACGGCCGGCAGCCCGGCGGCGGCATGTTGCGGGGGTGTGACCTCGGGCGCGTCCTGGATCGGATCGCCTGCGGGCGGCTTGGCTGCCATCGTCGTTCCCCTCGGGCTCGAGCGTTGCGGGACCTGTGCGTGGACCTGTGGGTCAAATCCTGTCACGGGCCTACGACAGCCGAGGCGGCGGCCCGGTCCGGCTGTGCGGGGGCGCGATCTTGAGTGCCGTCTGCTCCGATCTTGTACGGGGCCCGGTCCGGTCTTGTGCCCGGTCCGGTCCGGTGGCCGGGGGCGGTCCGGTCCGGTGGCCGGGGGCGGTCCGGTCCGGTGGCCGGGCGGGAGGCATTGTCGGTGGGCCGTGGCAGGATCGGGGGCGTGGCAGAGAAAGCATCGAAGAAGACCGCAGCGCCCGCGCCCGACCGCACGGGGGAGGACCGTCCCCGCCTGCTCCTGCTGGACGGGCATTCCCTGGCATACCGGGCGTTCTTCGCGCTGCCGGCGGAGAACTTCAACACGACCACCGGCCAGACCACCAACGCGATCTACGGCTTCACCTCGATGCTGGCGAACACGCTCCGTGATGAGCAGCCCACGCACCTCGCCGTGGCGTTCGACGTCTCGCGCAAGACCTGGCGCTCCGAGCAGTTCACGGAGTACAAGGCGAACCGCTCCAAGTCCCCCGACGAGTTCAAGGGTCAGGTCGAGCTGATCGGCGAGCTGCTCGACGCCATGAACATCACGCGCTTCGCGGTGGACGGCTTCGAGGCCGACGACGTGATCGCCACCCTCGCCACCCAGGCCGAGGAGCAGGGCTTCGACGTACTGATCGTCACCGGCGACCGGGATTCGTTCCAGCTGGTCACCGACCATGTCACGGTGCTCTACCCCACCAAGGGCGTCTCCGAGCTGACCCGGTTCACCCCCGGGAAGGTGCACGAGAAGTACGGCCTCACCCCGGCCCAGTACCCCGACTTCGCGGCCCTGCGCGGCGACCCGTCGGACAACCTCCCCGGCATCCCGGGCGTCGGCGAGAAGACCGCGGCGAAGTGGATCAACCAGTTCGGCTCGTTCAAGGAGCTGGTGGAGCGGGTCGACGAGGTCAAGGGGAAGGTCGGCGAGAAGCTCCGCGACCACCTGGAGTCCGTCAAGCTCAACCGCCAGCTGACCGAGCTGGTGCGGGATGTGGAGCTGGCCGCCGGCCCCGAGGGGCTGGGGCGCACTCCGTACGACCGGGAGGCGCTCTCGGTGATCCTGGACGCGCTGGAGTTCCGCCACCAGAACTTCCGCGACCGGATCATGGCCGTCGACCCGGGCGCGGCGGCGGACGAGCCCGCGGCCGCGGAGCCGGGTATCGCGGTCGACGGCGTGGTGCTGGGCGCGGGCGAGCTCGCCCCCTGGCTGGAGAGCCACCGCGACGCCCCGCTGGGCCTGGCCACGGTCGACACCTGGGCGCTGGGCAGCGGCAGTGTCAGCGAGATCGCGCTGGCCACCGGCTCCGGCCCCGCCGCGTTCTTCGACCCCTCGCAGCTGGACGAGGCCGATGAGCGGGCGTTCGCCGAGTGGATCGCGGACCCGGACCGCCCCAAGGTGCTGCACAACGCCAAGGGCATCATGCGGGTCTTCGCCGAGCACGGCTGGTCGGTCGCGGGCGTCACCATGGACACCGCCCTCGCGGCCTATCTGGTCAAGCCCGGCCGCCGCTCCTTCGAGCTGGACGCCCTGTCGGTGGAGTACCTGGGCCGTGAGCTGTCCCCGGCGGTCGCCGCGGACAGCGGACAGCTGGCCTTCGGCGCCGATGACGAGGCCGAGCGGGACGCCCTGATGATCAAGGCGCGGACGATCCTGGACCTGGGCGAGGCGTTCGGCGGCCGCCTGAAGGACGTGGGCGCCGCCGGGCTGCTGCACGACATGGAGCTGCCCGTCTCCGAGCTGCTGGCCCGGATGGAGCGGTCGGGCATCGCCGCCGACCGCGGCTGGCTGGAGCGCATGGAGCAGCAGTTCGCGGCCGCCGTGCAGCACGCCGTGCAGGAGGCGCACGCCGCGGTGGGCCATGAGTTCAACCTCGGCTCGCCCAAGCAGCTCCAGGAGGTGCTCTTCGGCGAGCTGGGCCTGCCCAAGACCAAGAAGACCAAGACCGGATACACCACGGACGCCGACGCGCTGGCGTGGCTGGCCGCGCAGACCGACCACGAGCTCCCGGTGATCATGCTGCGCCACCGGGAGCAGGCGCGGCTGCGCTCCACCGTCGAGGGCCTGATCAAGACCATCGCCCCCGGCGGCCGCATCCACACCACCTTCAACCAGACCGTGGCGGCCACCGGCCGGCTCTCCTCCACCGACCCCAATCTGCAGAACATCCCGGTGCGCACGGACGAGGGCCGGGCGATCCGGCGCGGCTTCGTCGTCGGTGACGGCTTCGAGTCGCTGATGACCGCCGACTACAGCCAGATCGAGCTGCGCGTGATGGCCCATCTCTCCGAGGACGAGGGCCTGATCGAGGCGTTCACCTCCGGTGAGGACCTGCACACCACGGTCGCCTCCCAGGTCTTCTCCGTCGACAAGTCGGCGGTCGACCCGGAGATGCGCCGCAAGATCAAGGCCATGTCCTACGGGCTGGCGTACGGCCTCTCGGCGTTCGGCCTCTCCCAGCAGCTCGGCATCACCCCCGATGAGGCCCGCAAGCTGATGGAGAACTTCTTCGAGCGGTTCGGCGGGGTGCGCGACTATCTGCAGCGGGTCGTCGAGGAGGCACGCGCCACCGGCTATACGGAGACCATGCTCGGCCGCCGCCGCTATCTCCCGGACCTCACCAGCGACAACCGCCAGCGCCGCGAGATGGCCGAGCGGATGGCGCTCAACGCCCCGATCCAGGGCACCGCCGCCGATATCGTGAAGATCGCGATGCTCAAGGTGGACGCGGCGTTGACGAGGGAGAAACTCTCGTCGCGGATGCTGTTGCAGGTCCACGACGAAATCGTGCTGGAGATCGCGTCCGGTGAGCGGGAGCGGGTCGAGGAGCTGGTCCGCCGGGAGATGACGGGCGCCTTCAACTTGAGCGCTCCGCTGGATGTATCGGTAGGATCCGGGTCGGACTGGGAATCGGCGGCTCACTGAGGGTTCCACCGATGCGGTGTTTGCACCGGTAGCTGCGGGCCATAAGTTGTCGTAGTGTCACCAGAGTTGACGCGCCGGGGGAGCGCACTGTGTTCGACGGGAGGGACACACGGATGGCACCGCTAATCGGCCGACGACTGCGCAAGGGGGCCGCCACGACGGCGGTGGCGGCGGCTGCGATGGCCGCCCTCACCGCGTCTCAGGCACCCGGCTTCGCCGACTCCGACCAGGGCGACCGGCACCGGGAGCAGCGGGCGGGGGAGGCACCGGCGCCCGAAGACACCCCCATTGACGGTGGTTCGTCGTACCACACCGATCTGCCACCGCTGGTCACCCCGGACAAGCCGGGCTCCTCGATCGATCTGCCCGGGCTCCCCGGTAGCGGCAACACCAAGCCCGAGGCGGGCATACCCGCCAGCGTGCTGGACGCCTACAAGAAGGCGGAAGCGGCCCTGAGGGAGTCCAACCCCGGCTGCAATCTGCCCTGGCAGCTGCTCGCCGCGATCGGCAAGGTCGAGTCCGGCCAGGCCCGCGGCGGCAATGTGGAGGCCGACGGCACCACCGTCTCCCCCATCCTCGGCCCGGTCCTCAATGGCGACGGCTTCGCCCTGATCAAGGACACCGACGGCGGTGCCTACGACGGCGACAGTACGCATGACCGCGCGGTCGGCCCCATGCAGTTCATCCCGTCCACCTGGGCCAACTGGGGGCGGGACGGCAACGGTGACGGCGAGAAGGACCCCAACAACGTCTATGACGCCGCCCTCGCCGCGGGCAACTACCTCTGCGCGGACGGCCGCGATCTGTCCGTCAAGGCCGATCTGGACCGCGCGATCCTCGGCTACAACCACTCGCAGGAGTATCTGAACACCGTCCTGTCGTGGTTCGAGTACTACAAGCGCGGCACCCACGAGGTCCCCGACGGCACCGGCGTGCTGCCCTCGGGGGACGGCTCCGGCGGCTCGGGCTCGGGCGACAAGGGCAAGGACTCGGGCAAGGGCGGTGGAAACGGCAAGGACACCGGGAAGGGTCCGGAGAACGCCCACACCCTGCCCAAGCCCGACGACGAGCCCGACACCTCCACCCCGACCCCCCCGGCCGGCGAGCACGGCGGGACCCCCGGCACCGGGACCCCGACCCCCAAGCCCCCGACCACTCCGCCGTCCACCCCGAGCGGCACCAGCAAGCTCACCACGGTCGGTGCGAAGGAGCTGTCCGCCATCGCGGGCACCGGGTTCGCCCAGTCGCCGCGCGTCAAGGCCGTGGACGCCGCGGGCAAGCCGGTGGCCGGTGCGCGGGTGAGGTACGAGATCCTCGGCGAGACCGACGCGCGCTTCCTCGGCCTCGTCAAGTCCGCCACCATGCTGACCGGCATCGACGGCACCGCCACCGCGCCGAAGCTGCTCGCGGGCGAGAAGACCGGCACCTTCACCGTGCGCGCCACCGCCGTGGGGCGGGAGGCCGCCCCGGTCGAGTTCGCCGCGACCGTCAAGGCCCGTCCCGTACCGCAGGCCGATGCGCTGGCCCGCCTCGGCGACAAGGAGCTCACAGCCCAGACCGGCGCCTCCTTCGCCGACGCGCTCACCGTCACGGCCACCAGCAAGGGCAAGACCACGGCGGATGTGCCGGTGACCGCCACCATGATCACCTCGGCGAAGGACCCCGAGCCGGGCGACAAGGGGCCCTACTTCCTGGACGACCAGGGCAAGCCGGTGCGTACCCTGACCGCCCTGAAGACCAACGCCCTCGGGCAGCTCACCCTGCCGAAGATCCTCACCGATGACCACGCGGGCACCTTCCTGCTCCGCCTCACCGCCGAAGGCGGCGCCGTCCTGGACATCGAGCTGACGGTCACCCAGGCCGAGGCCCCCGCCTCGTAAGCCGCCCGGCGGCCGAACACCGCCACGGATCATGCGGTTCCTCGCGCCGCCCCTGAGCCCCCACCGGGCCAGGGGCGGCGCGACGCTTTCGCGTCTTCGTGTTCTCATCTGCGGCCCCCGTTGCTACGGTGCCCCATCCCTGACGAACCGTCAGGCAGCGCCTCGTACCGGACCACGAGGAGGCCCGTATGCGCGCCCTCGCCGCCGCCGCGATCGGACTCGTCGCCGCCCTCGCCATCGTCCTCACGATGACGGCCATCGGCGCGCCCAGCGGTAAGACCTCCCCGGAGCCCCTGCTCACCACCGTCCCCAAGCACCCCTGAGGGAGGGACATCCGCCATGCGCCGCAGAGCAAGCCTGGTGTTGCTGGCCTTCGCCGTCTTCTTCGCCGCCCTCGCGCCGCTGCTGCGCTGGTACGCCTATCCCCGGCTGGCCAAGATCCCGCCCAGCGAGTACCAGACGGCGGTCCTGGAGGCCAGTCCGGCCACCCTGCTCGACTACGGCACCATGCAACCCCGCAAGGTCTCCAAGGTCAGCATCGTGCAGACCCTGCGCGGCAATGTGCCCGCCGCCGAGAAGACCGGGAAGGCGACCGGGCGCGATGTCGTCGTCTGGGACGCCCTGTCGTATGTGGCCGGGCCCGACGGCAAGATGGTCTCCAAGATCCCCGAGCGCTATGTCTTCGACGCCCACTCCCAGGACCCGGTGCACGCGGGCGGGGAACATGTCGACGGGGACGCGGTGCGCCGCGACGGCATCGAGTTCAAATGGCCGTTCCTCACCGAGAAGCGCGACTACCGCTACTTCGACGCACAGACCCGCACCTCCGCCCCCATCCACTACAAGGGCACCCAGAACTTCCGCGGCCTGAAGGTCTACTACTTCGAACAGACCATCCCCTGGACCAAGGTGGCGCTGCCCAAGACCATGCCGGTCGAGGGCGTCACCCCCGAGACCGTCCGCAAGGCCGGCACCTCCCGCTGGTACAGCACCAAGCGGATGTTCTGGGTCGAGCCCACCACCGGCGCCCCGGTCAACGGGCAGGAGATCCACAAGGAGGAGCTGCGCGGTGGCACGCTGCTGGGCGACCGCGACCGGGTGACCGTCTTCTCCGGCCATGTGAAGATGCGCGAGGACTACATCCGGCACACGGTCGACATGGTGAAGTCCCAGCGCCAGCTCGTCCTGCTGCTCACGGCCTATCTGCCGTGGGGCTTTCTGATCCTCGGCCTGGCCCTGCTCGCGCTCGCCCTGCTGCTGGAGGCCCGCGGGCGCGCGGCGCGCCCGCCGGCGGCCCCGGCGGCGCCGACCCCGATGTCAGTGGCGGGCCATAGCGTATGACCATGCCAGTGAACAGCTGCGTCCCCGGGCCCGAACTCGTCGGCCACATCGTCGAATTGGCGCGCCTGGAATGGACGCCGGGCGCCACGGCGGCCGCCGCCGAGCGCTTCGGCTGGGTGCCCGACCGCTCCCACACGTCCTCCCACGCCACCAACACCGGGCACTATGTGCGCCCGGAGTGGTTCGGCGGGCCCGATGACGCGGACACCGAATGCCTGATCCCGTTCTGCTACTACTACGAGCCGGACGACTTCGACGCGGAGTTGCAGGCCGACGGGCTCAGCGGCAATGTCGACTGGCTCGCCGAGTACCACTCCGAGGACCCCGCATGGGTCTTCCACCGCGACGCCGACCGCTCCGTCTTCGACGACCGGTGGCGCGCCGCCGTGGACGCCTTCGGCGAGCGGCTGGGCGAGCCGGAGACCGTCGTGCGGGACGAGAAGGGTGACCACCCCTGGAACTACGCCGCGTGGCGCTGCGGCGGCAATGCGGTGGTGGTCGGCCAGTGCGTCGACAACGGCTCGTATATGACCTTCGAGCAGGCGCTCATATGGGTCGGGCCGCACCCCGTGGACGAACCGTTCCCGACGGGGGAGCAGTTCGCCCTGAGGCTGGAGTGCTGAGCGGCGCGGCCGTCGCGTCAATCGCCGCGTCAACCTGCGTCCCCGCGATTCGCTCGTGGTGGCCAAGCCGGTAGTGATCAGGGCGGGAGCGTGGCTAGCATGCCGCCCATGCCTGGCATCACGATTGAGTTCACCGAGCAGGAGCTGGCCGAGCTGCGTGCCGAGGCGAGGGAGAAGGGCGTCGCGATCAAGCGCCTGGCGCACGACATACTGACCGAGGACGTGGTCCGGCGGCGTCAGAAGCAGCGTTTCGTCGAGGGCGCCGTGAAGTTCGCCCTGGAGTACAAGCCCGAGTTCGAGCGGGAGTTCCCGCACGGCATGCGGTGATCCTGTATGTCGACGCCGGTTGGGTACTGAACGTCCAGGTCGAGGTCTCCCCGGTGAACACCCCGGTCCGGGACTGGGGTGCGCTGCACTGCATGACCGAACGCCACCGCTATGAGCGATTCTCGGGCGAGCCCTATTACGAAGAGGCCGCCGCCCGCGCCGCGACCTTTCTGCACACCTCACTGATCCTCGAGCCGTTCTCCGACTACAACGCCACGATCGGCGCGGCCTGCGCGCGGATGTACATGGAGGAGTCGGGAGAGCCGATCACGCCGCCGCCGGGCGGCATGGTCAAACTCGTCCGCGAGATACGGGAGATCAGCGGATTCCGGCTCGGCGAGACCGCGCGTCGGCTGCGCGACTGGGCCGACTGATGTCCGACGCGGCCCGCTGATGCCCGGTGGGGTCGGCTGATGTCCGACGCGGCCCGCTGATGCCCGGTGGGGTCGGCTGATGTCTGACGCGGCCCGCTGATGCCCGGTGGGGTCGGCTGATGTCTGACGCGGCCCGCTGAGCGGCCCCCGTCGGCCGTGGGTTGAGCGGGCGGGCGGTTGGCGGGCTCAGCGGCCGCGGGGTTCAGTCACGGGCGCTGGGCGGACTCAGCGGCGGCGGGGCTCAGCGGCCGCGGGGCTCAGCGGCGGGTGTTGGTCCGCCGGGTCGGCTCGACCGTCGACGGATCCTCCGGCCACGGATGCTTGGGGTACCGGCCGCGCAACTCGGCCCGCACCGAGCGGTAGCCGTCCTTCCAGAACGACGCCAGATCGGCGGTGACCGCGGCCGGACGCCCCGCCGGGGACAGCAGATGCACCAGCGGCGGCACCCGCCCGCCCGCGATCCGGGGCGCCTCCTGCCAGCCGAACAGCTCCTGCAGCTTCACCGCCAGCACGGGCCGGTCCGCGCCGTAGTCCACCCGCACCCGCGAGCCGCTCGGCACCTCGATCCGCTCCGGAGCCAGCTCCTCGAACCGCGCGGCCTCGCCCGTGGCCCACGGCATCAGCCGGGCCAGCGCCCCTCCCGCGTCCACCCGCCCCAGATCGGCCCGCCCGCGGGCCCGCGCCAGCTCCACGCCGAGCCAGTCGTCCGCGCGGTCCAGCAGCGCCGCGTCGGAGACATCCGGCCAGGCCCCGCCCAGCTCCCGGTGGAGAAACGCCATCCGCTGCCGGACCGCCGTGGCCTGCGCCGACCAGCGCAGCAGCCCCGTCCCCTCGCGGCGCAGCCCCTCCAGCAGCGCCTGCCGCACCAGCTCCGGATCGGGCTTGGCCAGCGGCCGGGACACCAGCTCGATCGCGCCGAGCCGGGCCACCCGGCGCGCCACGACGTCCCCGTCGGCCCAGCGCACCTCCGCACCCTCCGAGGCCAGGGCCGCGGCCGCCGCCCGGGCGGTGTCCTCGTCGGTCACGGCCGCGAGCCGCACCCGCGCCGACGCGGCGGTCACCGGCCGGTCCGCGACGGCCACCGCGAGCCACGGCGACCCGCCCAGCCGCGAGCCCTCGCTCAGTTCCGCGCCCGTCCCGGCGGCCATGAGGTACGCCCGCTCGCCGCGCCGTCGGGCCACCCGCTCCGGGAACGCCAGCGCGGCCATCAGCCCCGCCACGGCGTCATCGCCGCGCGCCGCCCGCTGCGCGCCAGGTGCGCCATCGGGCCGCGCGTCGCCCGTGCCGGTGAGGGCCTGTTCGAGTCGCCGGGCCTCCTGGCGCCAGCGGGCGGCGTAGGGGTCACCGCCGTGGCGTGCGGTGCGCCAGGCGGCGGCGAGGTCGTCGCCGTACTCCCTCGGGGGCTCCTCGCTCAGCAGGGCCACCACCTCGGCGGCCCGGCGTGCGCCGACCTCCTTCGCGCCGTCGATGAGCGCCCGCGCGAGGCGGGGGTGGAGGCCGAGGCGGGCCATCCGGGTGCCGCGCTCGGTGGCCCGTCCGGCGGCGTCCACGGCACCGATCGCGGTCAGCGTCTCGCGGGCGGCCGTCATCGCCCCGGTGGGCGGCGGATCGAGCAGGGCCAGCCCCGAGGCGTCCGGATCGCCCCAGCACGCCGTCTGCAGCGCGAAGGCCGTAAGGTCCGCGCCGGCGATCTCCGGGGACGGGAAACGCGGCAGCCGGGCGTCCTCCGCCTCCGGCCAGCAGCGGTAGACCACCCCGGGCGCCTCACGCCCCGCCCGGCCCGCGCGCTGCCGGGCGGCCGCCCGTGACGCCCTTACGGTCGTCAGCGCGCTCAGCCCGCGTGCGTGGTCCATCCGGGGCTCACGCGCCAGCCCGCAGTCCACGACGATCCTCACGCCCGGCACGGTCAGGCTCGACTCGGCGAGCGAGGTGGCCAGCACCACCCGCCGCCGTCCGCCGTCCGCACCGGCCAGCACCGCCTCCTGTACGGCGGCCGGCGCCCGCCCGTGCACCTGCAGGACCTCCGCCTCGGCGAGCCCGCCCAGCTTCCCGGCCACCCGGGCGATCTCGCCCACGCCCGGCAGGAAGCACAGCACATCGCCCTCCCGCTCGCGCAGCGCCCGCCGCACCACGGCCGCGACATGGTCCAGCAGGGCGGGGTCAACGCGCATCCCGTGCGGCGGCCGTACGGGGCGCTCGGGCGGCGCCCACACCACCTCCACCGGATGGGACACACCCGGTGCCGAGACGACCGGCGCGGGCCCCTCAGGGCCGCCTCCGCCGCCCGTCGCCCCTTCCCCGCCGTCCATCCCGCCGTCGCCGAGCAGCCGCGCCCAGCCCTCCGCGTCCGTGGTCGCCGAGGCGGCGATCAGCCGGAGGTCGGGGCGCAGGACGGCCCGGACGTCCAGCAGGAAGGCGGCGGCCGTGTCCGCGTCCAGATGGCGCTCATGGCATTCGTCGAGAACGACCACGTCGACCCCGGCCAGCTCCTGGTCGCGTTGCAGCCGTTGCAAGCAGCACGCCGGTGGTGACCACCTCGACCACGGTCCCCCGGCCGGCCTGCCGCTCCCCGCGCACGGTGAAGCCGACCTTCCCGCCCGGCCGCTCGCCCAGCAGCCACGCCATCCGCCGCGCGGCGGCCCGTGCCGCGATCCGCCGCGGCTCGGCGACCAGCACCCGCCGCACCGGCCCGCCGCCCACCAGCCCGGCGAGGACCAGTGGCACCAGCGTCGTCTTACCGGTCCCCGGGGGCCCGCACAGCACGGCGACCCCGCGGTCGTCGAGCGCGCGCAGCAGCGCCGGCACGGCCTCGCGTACGGGAAGGCGGTCGAGGGCCTCGGCGCGCGGGTCCCCAGGAGTGGTCAACGGCTCTGCCCCGATCCCGCTCAGTCCCGCTCGCATACGAAGATCGCCGTGCCCGGGATGAGGTTCCCCCGCAGGGGGGACCAGCCGCCCCACTCCTGGTGGTTCCACGCGGGCCATTCCGGTTCGATCAGGTCGACCAGCCGGAAGCCCCCGGCCACCACGTCCCGCACCCGGTCGCCCAGCGTCCGGTGGTGCTCCACGTAGACGGCCCGGCCCGACTCGTCCTGCTCCACATAGGGCGTGCGGTCGAAGTAGGAGCCGGCGACGGACAGCCCCTCGGGCCCCGGTTCGTCGGGAAACGCCCAGCGGATCGGATGCGTCACCGAGAAGACCCACCGTCCGCCCGGCCGCAGCACCCGGCACACCTCGCGCATCACCCGTACCGGCTCGGCCACGAACGGCACCGCCCCGTACGCCGAGCACGCCAGGTCGAACGAGCCGTCCCGGAAGGGCAGGGCCGTGGCGTCGGCCTGCACCAGGGCGACCCCGGCCCGCTCGCCCGCCCCGTCGCCGCCCCCGGCGGCGGCCTCCGTGTCGATCCGCCGCGCGTGCCGCAGCTGCCGGTGGGAGAGGTCCAGGGCCACCGGCCGCGCCCCCTGGGCGGCCAGCCAGCGGGCGCACTGTGCGGCGCCCGCGCCCACCTCCAGCACATCGCGCCCCTTGAGCGCCTCCACCGGGCCCAGCAGCCCGGCTGCCGCCTCGTCCAGCCCCTCCGGGCCCCATATGAACCGGTCGTCGCCCAGGAAGGCGCCGTGTTCCTCCTGGTACTCGTCCGCGTTGCGGTCCCACCATCCCCGGCTGGCCCGGCTGCTCTCCGCCTCGTCGGCGGTCCGGCGGGTGGCCGTCGGCTCGGCCGCCTCCGCAGGGGTGCTGGGCTCGTGTTCTTGGAGCATCGCGCGCGTCGTCGTACTCTCTGTATCGACCTGTGGCTGCGGGGCACGGTGAAGACCGCGTCGCAGTACGGACCATGCAATTTGCCGGGTTCGGGGAGTTAATCCCCACGTGTGCTCTTCGTGCATTGACCATGCCCGGCTGCCCCCGTATGCTACAAGTTGCGCTGCGGGCCTGTGCGCCTCGGACCGAGCAGGCCGCACTCGCATCTGTTGTATGTCCCCTCGGTTGTCGAGGTACATGGGCTTTTCGATCATTCGAAATCGGAAAGATTCGGTGCCTCCAAGGCTGTCCGGCTTCGGCAGTGCGATAAGGGCCCCCGGCGTAGCAGTACCTACGACTTCATGTCCGTACCGGAGCCCTTTTCCACATGACGAGCAGCACCGAGGCAACCCGCACCACCCCGCAGGTGGCGGTAAACGACATCGGTTCCGAGGAAGCCTTCCTCGCCGCGATCGACGAGACGATCAAGTACTTCAACGACGGCGACATCGTCGACGGCGTCATCGTGAAGGTCGACCGGGACGAGGTCCTGCTCGACATTGGTTACAAGACCGAAGGCGTCATCCCCTCCCGCGAACTGTCGATCAAGCACGACGTCGACCCCAATGAGGTCGTCGCCGTCGGCGATGAGATCGAGGCCCTGGTCCTCCAGAAGGAGGACAAGGAAGGCCGGCTGATCCTCTCGAAGAAGCGCGCGCAGTACGAGCGCGCTTGGGGCACCATCGAGAAGATCAAGGAAGAGGACGGGATCGTCACCGGTACCGTCATCGAGGTCGTCAAGGGTGGTCTCATCCTCGACATCGGCCTCCGTGGCTTCCTTCCCGCCTCCCTGGTGGAGATGCGCCGCGTTCGCGACCTCCAGCCCTACGTGGGCAAGGAGCTCGAGGCGAAGATCATCGAGCTCGACAAGAACCGCAACAACGTGGTCCTGTCCCGCCGCGCCTGGCTGGAGCAGACCCAGAGCGAGGTCCGCCAGACCTTCCTCACCACCCTCCAGAAGGGCCAGGTGCGCTCCGGCGTCGTCTCCTCCATCGTCAACTTCGGTGCGTTCGTGGACCTCGGCGGCGTCGACGGTCTCGTCCACGTCTCGGAGCTGTCCTGGAAGCACATCGACCACCCCTCCGAGGTTGTCGAGGTCGGCCAGGAGGTCACGGTCGAGGTCCTGGACGTCGACATGGACCGCGAGCGCGTCTCCCTGTCGCTCAAGGCGACCCAGGAAGACCCGTGGCAGCAGTTCGCCCGGACCCACCAGATCGGCCAGGTCGTCCCGGGTAAGGTCACCAAGCTTGTTCCGTTCGGTGCGTTCGTCCGTGTGGACGAGGGCATCGAGGGTCTGGTCCACATCTCCGAGCTGGCCGAGCGCCACGTGGAGATCCCGGAGCAGGTCGTCCAGGTCAACGACGAGATCTTCGTCAAGGTCATCGACATCGACCTCGAGCGCCGCCGCATCAGCCTCTCGCTGAAGCAGGCCAACGAGGCGTTCGGTGCCGACCCGTCCGTGGTCGAGTTCGACCCGACCCTGTACGGCATGGCCGCGTCCTACGACGACCAGGGCAACTACATCTACCCCGAGGGCTTCGACCCCGAGACCAACGACTGGCTCGAGGGCTTCGAGACCCAGCGGGAGGCGTGGGAGACCCAGTACGCCGAGGCGCAGCAGCGGTTCGAGCAGCACCAGGCTCAGGTCATCAAGTCCCGCGAGGCCGACGAGCAGGCCGCTGCCGAGGCGGGCAGCGGTGCCGCTCCGGCGCCCGGCGGGCAGGCGTCCGGCGGCGGCGGTTCGTACTCCTCGGAGTCGGCCGACAACTCCGGCGCCCTGGCCTCGGACGAGGCGCTGGCCGCGCTTCGCGAGAAGCTGGCCGGCGGCCAGAGCTGATCACCGGCCGCTAGTCGGCACCAGCTGAATGGGTAAGGCCCGCTCCCCCTGGGGAGCGGGCCTTACCCATGCCCGGGTCGCCGCACACTGACCGAAACGGAGTCCACGGTCACGCTCCGGGCGGCGTCGATCCTGATGCCCTCCCGGCCGCCGCGGACCGTGATGCCCCTGACGGTCCAGTACGAGGCGCCGTTCAGCCGCAGCCCGTAGCCGCCGCTCGCGGTGAGCACCGCCTTCGGCGAGCCGGTGAGGGTGATCCGCGAGCCGGAGGTGCCGGAGGCGGTGATCTCGAAGCTGCCGCGATACCTGCCGTCGGCGAGCCGGATCGTATCGCCGGGCCGGGCCCCGGCGAGGGCCTTCCTGAGCCCGTCCGCGTCGTGCACGGAGATCGGGACGGCGGTGGCGGCGGGGGCCTCCCGCGCGGTCGTGCCGGCCGCGATCAGCCCACCGGCGGCGACCAGCCCGGCGGCGGAGGCGGTGACGAAGGTGCGTAATCGGGTGGGAGTGCGGCCGGGGGAGTGCATAGGAGGCTGCCTTCCTGTGCCGTGGCCAGAGGTGAACACGCTGGGTTCTGGTCAGTGAACGCCGGATGACATGATGAACCGCTGACGGCTGGCGAAGATAGGCGTGCCGCATATGCGCGTCAACCCCGCGAAATGCGCCGACGTCGAGTTCGGGCCGCTCCCGTGAGCCCAAGTGGGCTCCTTCGCAACGCGGTTCCCGGACGCCGGGCCATCGCGGATACCGCCCGGGGAATGCCCCCGCCCTTGTTCGGTGTTCTTCGGAACGGACACAAGGAGGAGCGGTCACAGTGCAAGATCCGCAGGAGTTGTACGCATGGGAACCGAGCGGGCTGGCGGAGGTCGACGCGATAGCCTCGCGGGACTCGGCCGGGCTGGTGCTGCTGTACCACTTCGACGGCTATATCGACGCCGGCGAGACGGGGGACCAGATCGTCGAGCGGCTGCTCGACGGCCTGCCACGCAAGGTCGTCGCGCGCTTCGACCATGACCGGCTGGTCGACTACCGGGCCCGGCGCCCCCTGCTCACCTTCCAGCGCGACCGCTGGACCGCGTACGAGACCCCGAAGCTCGAGCTGTATCTGGTGCGCGACGCGACCGCGGCCCCGTTCCTGCTGCTCGCCGGGCCGGAGCCGGACGTGGAGTGGGAGCGGTTCGCGGCGGCCGTGCGCCAGATGGTCGAGCGCCTGAGCGTACGGCTCGCGGTGAACTTCCACGGCATCCCGATGGGCGTTCCGCACACCCGGCCGGTCGGCATCACCCCGCATGGAAACCGCACCGACCTGACGCCTGGTCATCGCGGCTTCTTCGACGAGGCCCAAGTGCCCGGCAGCGCCGAATCCCTGATCGAGTACCGACTGGCCGAGGCGGGCCGCGATGTGCTCGGCGTCGCCGCGCATGTGCCGCACTATCTGGCCCGGTCGGCCTATCCGGACGCGGCGCTCACCGCGCTGGAGGCCATCACCGCGGCCACCGGCCTGGTCCTGCCGGGGCCCACGCACGCCCTGCGCAACGACGCCCTCAAGACGCAGGAGGAGATCGAGCGGCAGATCTCGGAGGGGGACGAGGAGCTGGTCGCGCTCGTACGGGGCCTTGAGCACCAGTACGACGCGGTGGCCGGGGCCGAGAGCCGCGGCAATCTGGTCGCGGAGCCGGCCGAGCTGCCCTCGGCGGACGAATTGGCCGCGGAGTTCGAGCGGTTCCTGGCCGAGCGGGAGGGCGAGGGTGGAGCCTGAGCGAGGACCCCGCCGGTGCGCCATATAGCGTGGGCCCCATGCTGAAGCTGGGGCTCACGGGCGGAATCGGCGCGGGCAAGAGCGAGGTCTCACGGATCCTGACCTCATTGGGAGCAGTGCTGATCGACTCCGATCGGATCGCTCGCGAGGTGGTCGAGCCGGGAACGCCGGGACTGACCGCCGTCGTCACCGAATTCGGCCCCGAGGTGCTGACCGCCGACGGCCATCTGGACCGGCCCGGGCTCGGCGCGATCGTCTTCAACGACCCGGAGCGGCTGAGCGCGCTGAACGCGATCATCCACCCGCTGGTCCGGGACCGCTCCGCGGAGCTTCAGGCGGCGGCCGCCCCCGATGCCGTTGTGGTCCATGACGTCCCGCTCCTGGCCGAGAACAAGCTGGCCCCGCTCTACGACCTGGTGATGGTCGTGGACGCCACGCCCGAGACCCAGCTCGACCGGCTGGTACGGCTGCGCGGCATGGCCGAGGCCGAGGCGCGGGCCCGGATGGCGGCGCAGGCCACCCGCGCCGACCGGCTGGCGATCGCCGATGTCGTGATCGACAACAATGGCCCGATCGAGGCGTTGGAGCCGCAGGTCACCAAGGTCTGGGCGGATCTGGTGGCGCGGGCGGCCGGCGCGGAGGGCTGAGCGGGGGCGCGGCGCGGAGCGTGCGGGGCTGAGCCGGGGCGCGGCGCGGAGCGTGCGCGCGCCCGTGGCGGGGAATGCGGCGTGCGGGGTGATTGTTGTGCTCCTCGTAGCGAACGATCATCCGTGACGGTTCATCCCATCCCCTCACCCGATCCACCGCCTCATCACCGAGCACGTACCCGGGGAAGGAAACGGCTGTGCCCGAGCCCACGCCCGAGACCCATGTCATCGACTACCGCGCCGCGGAGCAACTGCTCGCCGCCCGAGACCCACGGGGCGCCGTGAAGCTGCTCGACTCCGTCATCAGCGCCCACCCCGAGAACACCGCCGCCCGGCTGCTGCGGGCGCGCGCGTTCTTCCTCGCGGCGCAGCTGCGCTCGGCGGAGCTGGAGTTCCAGCTCGTCATCGAGCGCGAGCCGGACAACGCGTTCGCCCACTTCGCCCTGGCCCGCACCCTGGAGCGGGCCAACCGCTCGGCCGAGGCCACCCGCCACTTCCGGCTGGCCGCGGCGCTCGATCCGCGCCCGGACTTCGTCGAGGCGGCCCGGTTCGGCGAGCGGGACTGAAGGACCGGACAGGCGGGGCGTGGGCTGGGCCGCGGCGATTGCCGGGCCCGGACTCCGCCCCCTCCGCCGGTTTCGGCCCGCGGCAGGCCCGGGCGAACTGTCGCCCGCGTACCCGGCGGCCCATGCCGGGCCGCTGTGGGCGGCCGGTCCCCGGTCAGCGCCAGGCGGCTCGTCTCCGGTCAGCGCCAGGGGCTTGCTCCAGGTGAGCGCCAGGCGGCTCGTCTCCGGTCAGCGCCAGGGGCTTGCTCCAGGTGAGCGCCAGGCGGCTCGTCTCCGGTCAGCGCCAGGGGCTTGCTCCAAGTGAGCGCCAGGCGGCCCGTCCCAGGTCAGCGCCAGAGGGCGAATCCGCCGAGGACCACCGCGCCCAGCAGCACCACCCCGCCGAGCCCCAGCGCCACGCCGCGCTGCCGGACGAGGTCGTACGGATCGGCCTCCCGGCCCGGCCGCGGCTCCCGCCGCTCGTACGGCTCTCCGGTTCCGGAGAGCATCAGCCCGAGCGCACAGAGCGCGATGCCGATCGCCAGCACCCCCATGACGGCCCCCTGTCGCGGCAGGTACCCAGCAGGTACTCGCCAGTATCTCCCGGAATGCGGGACTCCCGGCCGTCGATATCCCGTCACCCCCGGAGCGCCGTGCACGCCTTACGGCGGCCATGCCTTACGGCGGCCACGCCGTGCACGCCTTACGGGGCCCGGCGCCATCCGCGGCCGCGCCTGCGCTCGCCGAGCGGTGCGTACGGCGGCACATCCGGGCCGGGCTGATAGTGCGGCCCCTGCCGGATGTGCCGGATCACCAGGACCAGATCGACCAGGGTGACGACGGCGAGCACCCCACACGCGGCTGCCCATCCCGGTCGGCCCACGACCGCGAAGGCCACCGCGCCGCCGAGCGTCCAGAGCAGCCCCCACGTGGCCAGCCCCAGCCGCATCCGCAGCGGGCTGCGCGCGTGTACCGGTTCGTCACCCGTTCGGATCAGCCGCGTCGGCATGGGCATCGTATCTCCCGTTTTCGACAGATTTCTTCTACTTTCTCCCGCTTCGTTCCTCCTCGAATCTACCGCCGGAGGGCGCCCTCCGATACCTGAGATCATGTCGTGAGCATCCACAGGGGACGGCATGGGACCAGGACGATGAGGAGCTGCCAGTGATCCGCCAGTCATGGGACGAATCGGCCGCCAAGCGGGCCCGTATCCGCGGTTGCCTGCTGGGCGGGGCGATCGGGGACGCCCTCGGCAATCCGATCGAGTTCCTCTCCCTGCGGTCGATCCGCGAGACCTATGGCGGCACGGGCATCACCACCCTCGTCCCGGACGGCAGCGGAGTCGTGGGCCGGGTCACCGATGACACCCAGATGACGCTCTTCACGGCGGAGGGCCTGATACGGGCCCACGCCAGATCCTCGTCCAAGGGCATCGAAGGGTCCGAGACCGCCGTCGTCCGCCATGCCTATCTGCGCTGGCTGGACACCCAGAACCACCCCGGGCCGCCGCCCGCCGAGGGCACCGGCGACCTGGTCCGCTCCGGCTGGCTGCGCACCCAGCCCTGGCTGTACGCCCGCCGCGCCCCCGGCAACGCCTGCCTCTCCGGCCTCACCGCGCAGCATGTCCCCGCCCCTCGGGCGCCCCTGGACGGCACCCCCGGCCCGGTGAACCCCGGCTCCAAGGGCTGCGGCACCGTGATGCGCTCGGCGCCGTTCGGCCTCACCGGGCTCGACCCCCGCGATTGCTTCGAACTCGCCGCCCGCTGTGCCACGATCACCCATGGCCATCCGACCGGCTCCTACGCGGCCGGCGCCCTGGCCGCCATGATCGCGTGCCTGCTCGACGGCGAGTCCCTCGAAGGCGCGGCCCTGCGCGCCCTGGAACTCCTCGCCCGCTATCCCCGCCACGAGGAGACCACCGCCGCCCTCCGTAAGGCGGTCGACCTTGCGGCCGAGGGCGATCCGACCGCCGAGAAGGCCGAATCGCTCGGCGGCGGCTGGGTCGCCGAGGAGGCGCTGGCCATCGCGGTCTACAGCGCCCTGGCCCGTACCCCCGCCCAGCAGATCCTCTACGGCCCCGGCGGCAAGATCAGCTATGATCCGGCGCCCCCGCGCACCCCCGTCCAGGCGGCCCTTCTGCTCTCCGTCAACCACTCGGGCGACAGCGACTCGACCGGCTCGATCTGCGGCAACCTCCTCGGAGCCCACCACGGCGACCTTCGCCTTCCCCCGTCCTGGCTGGCCCTGACCGAGGGCCGCGGCACGATCGCAGAACTCGCCGACGACTTCGCCTCCGAGTTCCACCGCTCCGTGGAGCTGTACGAGCCCTACGACGACGTGGTCTTCCCGCGCGACCGCTACCCGCTCAGCTGACCGCGCCCGGGAGCCGGGGTGCGCGGCCCCGGACCCCGCTCAGCCGGCCGTGGAGCCGTCCTTACGGTCGCGCCGGATCCAGCGCCGGATCCGGCGCTGGATCTTGTGGAGGAAGAGAAAGCGCTCGCGCTTCTCGCGGGTGCTGCGGTCGAGCTCTTCCATGAGGCGCTTGGAGCGCTGCTCCATGTCGAGTTCGTCGAGGATGCGGTCGATCTCCGCGAGCAGGGCACCGTGGAGCTGCCACTGGCGAGGGTGCTCCTGGACGCGGCGCAGCAGGAGATCGGCGCCGCGGTCGCGGCTGGCATGGGCCTTCACGAGCTCGCTGGAGAGGCGGGATTCGGCTTCTTCGGCGTTGGCGCTGACCTGCGTGGTGACCAGGACGGCGAAGCTCTCGACGGCGGCGGCGAGATGGACGAAGAGGTCCTTGAGGGCCTCCGCCACCTCCGGGGGGAAGAGCGGCTCCTCCGTCCGCGCCTTGGCGAGGTCGGTCAGAGTCCGGGACATCACGCGCAGGATGACGGTGCAGATCTCGAGCGTGTCCAGGCCGGTGCGGAGCACCACGCGGTAGAGCAGGCCCTCCTTGACGCGGGGGTTGAGCCGCACGCTGTCCTCCGCCTGGCGGAGCGCGGCGTCGACCTGGGTGATGTCGTGGTCGAGCCGCCGGGCCTCGTAGAGACGGGCGGCGGCGCGGTCGACGGCCATCTGGCTGCCCAGCTCCTGGCCGATGTGCAGCATCAGCTGGCGCATCCGGCGGGCCAGGTCCTCGATCGAGTTGCCGGCCGTCTCGACCCACACCGGAGGGGCGAGGAAGAAGTTGAAGGCCATCCCGACACCGGCCCCGATGAGGGTCTCCAGCACCCGGTCCCAGGCGTAGGTGGTCACCTGCGTCACGCCGAGGACCAGCATGGCGCTGATCGCCACCTCCTGGACCCAGTCGCCCACCCGCGTGAGATAGCCGGCGGTCTGGGCGGCGAGGATGATCAGGCACAGACTCCACCAGGTCAGCCCCACCAGCACGCTGAAGGCGACGGCGATCAGGACGCCCACGATCACGGCCTCGACCCTGCGCAGGCTCCGGGTCAGAGTCGCGTAGAGGGTGACCTGGACGACGAGGAGGGCGGTCAGCGGGGCGGTGAGCGGGGCGGGTTCCTTGCTGAGCTGGAGGGCGACGACGTACGCGATGGTCGCGGCCGCCGTGGAACGCACTGTCTGGACGACGACCGGATCGTGGCGCCGTTTGACGAGCTCTGCCACCGGGTCGGGAACATCAGGCACGTACATGCCCCTTCCACGTGGAGGGGGCCGCCATGTCATCGGCCGCCGCGTACGGGTTAACGTGTCGCGCGTGATCAGGCCATTCAACGGAACGCAGGGGACGGAGGACGGCGCGGCGCTTCCCGGAAGCACCGGTCCCGCCGCCACCGTCGAGGCTCATCCGCGCCAGGTCGGGCGGGTACGGACGGAGTACGCACCCGATCCGGACGGGGACCCGGACCCCGGGGAGATCGTCTGGACATGGGTGCCGTACGAGGAGAACGACGGCCGCGGCAAGGACCGGCCGGTGCTGGTGGTCGCGCGGGAGCGGGGCGGGACGCTGCTCGCCGTGCAGCTGTCGAGCAAGCGGCATGACGCCGACCGCGAGTGGGTGCCGATCGGCTCCGGGCCCTGGGACCGGGCCGGGCGGGACTCCTGGGTCGATCTGGACCGGGTGCTGCGGGTGCACCCGGACGGGATGCGGCGCGAGGCGTGCGCACTCGACCGGCCGCGCTTCGACCTGGTCGTGATGCGGCTGCGGCAGCGGTACGGCTGGAGCTGAGAAAGCCTCACACCGGGGGACGCGCCTCGGGGTTGAGGAGCGTGCTTCGGGGTTGAGGGACGTCCCTCAACCGTCGAGGAGATGTCTCAGGCGTCGGCCAGCGCCAGCAGCTTGGTGACCGTGTTCCAGTTGCGGGCGGTGGTCGGCACGCCGAGCCGGGCGTTGGTGACCTTCGCCGCCAGCTTGGAGCGGCCGATCCCGTCCGGGCAGCGCAGGAAGATCTCGCGGCCGATGAGGCGGAATTCGTCCGGGGCGTAGGCGGCCGGATCCACCGTGTCCAGCGCGGCCGTGTCCGTGGGCATGTCCGCCAGGAAGACCACATGGAGGGTCTTGGGCTCGGCCGCGGCCTCCGGATAGGGGTTGGCCTCGATCGCCGCGGCCAGCTCATCGCGCGTACGGACCATGACGGGCACGGGAAAGCCGAGGTCGGCGGCGAAGCCGTCCTCGAGGGTGCGGGCCGTCCGCTCGGGCGGGGTGCCGGGGTCGGCGAAGACGATATTGCCGGTCTGGAGGTGGACGGTGACGTCCTTGAAGCCCAGCTCGGCCATCAGCTCACGCTGCCGGGCCATGGGGAACTTCCTGTTCCCGCCCACATTGATGCCGCGCAGCAGCGCTATCTGAAATGCCATGGGCGGAGAGTACCGCTCCCCGGGCCGCGGAGCCGGGCCCCCGCGGCCCGGGCCCGGAAGCCCACGGCATGATGGGGGCGTGCGGCTCGAAGCGATCACCTGGGAACGGCTGACCGACGCGACCGCCGACCGCATCGCCGGGCTGACGGCGGCGGACGGCGGCCCCTGGCTGAGAGTGGCCGTCGACGGGGCTCCGGCGGCGCCCACCGCCGAACTGGCGCGGGACCTGTCGGAGGCGCTGCGGATCCGGGGGCGTCCGGTGCTGGTGGTCGGGTCGGCGGGGTTCTGGCGGCCCGCCTCGCTGCGCTACGAGTACGGGAAGCGGGACCCCGACGCGTACTACGACCGCTGGCTGGACACCGGTGCCCTGTGGCGCGAGGTCTTCGATCCGCTGGACCCGGGGGTGGGCGGCACCGGGCGGGTGCTGCCCGACCTGTGGGATCCGGTGACCGACCGGGCCACGCGCAGCCCGTACGCCGAACTTCCGCGGGGCGGGGTGCTGCTGCTGCACGGCGCGCTGCTGCTGGGGCACTGGTTCCCGTTCGATCTGTCGGTGCATCTGCGGCTGTCCCCGGCCGCCCTCGCCCGCCGCACGCAGGAGGACGACCACTGGACCCTGCCGGCCTTCGCGCGCTACGAGGACGAGGTGGGGCCAGGTGAGGCGGCGGATGTGGTGGTGCGGATGGACGACCCCCGGCATCCGGCCTGGCACCGCCCCGAGCCGTAACCGGGTACGTCTCGGGGCGGTGCGCAGGACGTCATGTCCGGGGTGGTACGTGGAAGGTCACTTCTTGCCCGGCGGGCATTCCTTCCAGGCGAAGTGATAGGTGGTGCTCACATCGCCGTCGGTCGAGTCCATCGCGATGAAGCTGGTCGTTTCCTTGGTGTTGGACGTTCCGGCGTTGGCTCGCAACTCGGTGTTGATGTTGAAGTTGCGGAGTTCACCGCAGGGCGACCACACCACGGTCGCGATATCGGCCGTGTCGGTGACCTGCCAGTTGTCGTCGTAGGAACCGGCGAACTCATGCGTGTTGGACGAGGTCTGCGACTGCCCCTGGAAGTAGTACGAGGCTTTCTGCGTCGCGGACGCGCCCTTTTCCAGATGGGCGAAACCACGGTAGTCGACACTGGCGATGGCGTAGGAGAAGCCCTGTGGCACATGCGTGACCAGACTCAGCTGACAGTTCTTTCTGAAGTCCGTCGGCTTGGCTCCCTTGCCCACCTGGGCGAGATACTCGCTGTAGGTCACGGTGAAGGCGGTGTTGTCGGGGGAGACGGCGATCGCCGCGGTACCCGCCGGGCAGCCTGATCCATTCACGGTGGCGACCGTGATCACGATCTTGTCGGGTGGCACGGTGTCGAACGGGGGTTGCGCATATGCCTGGGAAGTGAGCGTCGAGGCGAATAACGCCGCGACCACGCCGCCTGCGTACAGAACACCGGGCATGATTCTCCATTCGATGGTGGATTTACCGTGCTACTGGACGGCGGAGGGGCATTCCTTCCAGGCGAGGTGGTAAATGGTGCTGACGCCGCCGTCCGTCGAGTCCATGGCCATGAAGCTGGTGCTGCCCGAAGAGGAGGTGCCGGCGCTGACCCGCAGCTCGGTGTTGACGTTGAAGTTGCGGTCCTGGCCGCAGGGGGCCCACACCAGGGCGCTGTAGTCCGTGCTGTCGGTGGTCTGCCAGTTGTCGTTGTACGGACCGCTGAATTCATGGGTCCGTGACGCGGTGTCCGCCGAGCCCTGGAAGTAGTAGCTCGCCTTCTCGGTGCCCTTGGCGCCCTTTTCGAGGTAGCCATAACCCCGGTAGTCGACCTGGGCGATGGCGTACGTGAATCCCTGCGGCACATGCACGCCGAGGCTGAGCTGGCAGTTCTTACGGATGTCGGTCGGATCCGCGCCGGGGCCCACCTGGGCGAGATAGTCGCTGTAGGTCACGGTGAAGGCCGAGTTGTCGGCGGCGGTGGCCACGGCGGCGGTGCCCTTGGGGCAGCCCGAGCCGTTCACCGTCTTGACGCTTATCTGGATCTTTTCCGGCGGCGCGTCAGGAGCCGAGGAAACACCTTGGGTGGAAAGGGCCGAGGCGAATAGCGCCGCGGCCGCGCCGCCCGCGAGCAGAACACCGGACATGGCTCTCCAATTCGATCACTTGTGGGGACGTAGTTGAGCGGTGAATTTCCAAGGAGCGGGAAGAACGGGGCGTGCGGGTAGGGCAGGGGGAACCGCAGGAGCGGGTGGAGCGGAAGATCGATGGAACGAGGAAGAGCGCAAGAGCTGAAGAGCAGAAGAGCGGGGAAGAGCGTTATCGCGCGGTACGGTTCGTACGGCCGAACGCAATGAGAGCCCCATGCCCGGCAGGTGACGGAATGCCAGGGCGATGGGCGCTCCTAAGATAGGGGTGATAGGCAAGCGCCACAAGACAGCCGAGGAATTCCGGAACAAGATATTTCCGTCCCGGCCGGGAAGAACGATTCAGAAGAGCGGTTGCGGAAGAACGCCTTCCAGCGCGAGCAGGGAGCGCTTGGTCTCCAGCCCGCCGCCGAAGCCGCCGATGCCCCCGCCGCTCTCGACCACCCGGTGGCAGGGCACCACGACCGGCAGCGGATTGCTCCCCATGGCCACGCCGACGGCACGGGCCGCGCCCGGCTCGCCCACCCGGTCGGCGAGGTCCTGATAGCCGACGACCGTGCCGTAGGGAACATGGGCGGCCAGCTCGCGCAGCACCCGGCGGTTGAAGCCGGTGGTCAGGGACCAGTCCAGGGCGAGGGTGAACGCCGTGGTGTCCTCGGCGAAATAGCTCCCCACCTGCCGGATCGCCTCGGCGAGATGCTCGGCGCAGCGAGGCGCCGCCGGGGCGGCCGCGGTGCCGGAGGCCGGGGAGGGCACGGGCGTGGGCTCGGTGCCCAGGCGGCGGATGAGCCTGGCGACGGCCTCGGCCGCCGTCTTCTCCTCAGCGTGGAAGACCACCTGGACCAGCCCCTCGTCCGTGGCCGCGAGCAGCAGCGGGCCGATGGGCGTGGCCGGGACCGCCCAGGCCCAGGCGCGCGCGTCCCGCCGCTCCGGCCCCTCGTGCGGGTCCCGCTGTGTCTGCCGCTGCGCGATCGTCACGCCCTCAGCGTAGAACCCACCACCGACAGCGCCCCGCCGGTCGGCCGGCGGGGCGCCTCGTTCAGGAGCCGTGGATCACGAGGCGTCGTCGAGGGCGTCCCGGATCACATCGGGCTTGTTGGTGATGATGCCGTTCACGCCCATGCCCGCGACCGAGACCGCCGACGGGCCGTCGTTGACGGTCCAGGTGTAGACCTCCAGCGGCTTGCCGTGCGCCCCGTCCACCGACCGCACCGCGGCCACATAGCCGGCGTCGATGGTGGTGTAGCTGGGGTTGATCTGGTCGGTGAACTCGGCGTACTCCGGCAGGTCGGCGACGGCCGGGGTGCCGAGGAAGCCGGTCTTGACGTCCGGCCGCAGCCCGTGGACCGTCCGCACGGAGTCGGCGCTGAAGCTCTGGATGATCAGCCGGGGCTTGTGCCGATGGTCCAGCCAGCCCTCTCTGCGCAGCTCCCGCAGCGTCTGGCGTTCGATCCCGGGATAGCGCTCAGGGGCCTTGAGCTCCATCAGGAGCTTTTGATGATTGTCCGAAACCCGGTCCATGTACTCCTCCAGGGTCGGCACCGTCTCGCCCTGGAACTCGGCGCCGAACCAGCTTCCGGCGTCCAGCTTCTCGATCTCGTCGAGGGTGAAGTCGGAGATGTTCCAGGGCGCCCGGTCCGGGAACAGCTGCTCGACGTCGGTGGTCCGGCTCAGCGTGGTGTCGTGCATCACGATCAGCTCGCCGTCCCTGGTGCGCTGGACGTCGTTCTCCACCCAGTCGATGCCCAGGTCGTCGGCGGCGTCGACGGCGGCCAGGGTGTTCTCGGGGGCGTAGGCGGAGGCACCGCGATGGGCCACGGTGACCGTGTGGTGGTGCGTCTGGCCGGTGGGCTGGGCGGTCGCCGTGGCCGTGGGGAGGAAGAGCGCGGACATCCCGATGAGCGCGCCGGTTAACGCGGCGGCCGGGCGGATCTGCATACGGACTCCTCGCGTCGTCTGACTCTCGTCTGACTCATGGACGGGCAGAGGGTCCCAGATGCGTGGTAGCGGAGGATAGATATCGGATGGGCGGAAAATTCGTGCCGCGGGCGACATCATGCGCATGATCGTCTGAATCCGGCCGGAGGGCCGGGGGCGGGTCGCGCACGGGAGCGCCCCGCCGTTGTCAGTGGCGAGTCGTACGGTTGGTCTCATGCGGCCCGTAACTCAGCTCGAACGCAAGGTGGCGCCCTTCGAGGTCGTCAGCTCCTATCAGCCCAGCGGTGACCAGCCCACCGCCATCGCCGACCTCGATCGGCGCGTCCGCGCTGGTGAGAAGGATGTCGTGCTGCTCGGCGCGACCGGCACCGGTAAGTCGGCGACCACCGCCTGGATGATCGAGAAGCTTCAGCGGCCCACGCTGGTCATGGCTCCGAACAAGACGCTGGCCGCCCAGCTCGCCAATGAGTTCCGCGAGCTGCTGCCGAACAACGCGGTCGAGTACTTCGTCTCGTACTACGACTACTACCAGCCCGAGGCGTACGTCCCGCAGTCGGACACCTATATCGAGAAGGACTCCTCGATCAACGAGGAGGTGGAGCGGCTGCGCCACTCGGCCACGAATTCGCTGCTCACCCGGCGTGACGTGGTCGTGGTGGCATCCGTCTCCTGCATCTACGGCCTCGGTACGCCGCAGGAGTACGTGGACCGCATGGTGCCGCTGAAGGTCGGCGAGGAGATCGACCGCGATCAGCTGCTGCGTCGTTTTGTCGACATTCAGTACGCCCGTAATGACATGGCGTTCACCCGGGGCACCTTCCGGGTCCGCGGCGACACCATCGAGATCTTCCCGGTCTACGAGGAGCTCGCGGTCCGCATCGAGATGTTCGGCGACGAGATCGAGGCGCTCTCCACGCTCCACCCGCTCACCGGCGAGGTGATCAGCGAGGACCGGGAGCTGTATGTCTTCCCGGCCAGCCACTATGTGGCCGGGCCCGAGCGCATGGAGAAGGCCATCGCCGGGATCGAGGCCGAGCTCACGGAGACCCTGGCCCGGCTGGAGAAGCAGGGCAAGCTGCTGGAGGCCCAGCGGCTGCGGATGCGCACCACCTACGACATCGAGATGATGCGCCAGATCGGCACCTGCTCGGGCATCGAGAACTACTCGCTGCACATCGACGGCCGTGAGACCGGCTCCCCGCCGCACACCCTGCTGGACTACTTCCCGGAGGACTTCCTCCTGGTCATCGACGAGTCGCATGTCACGGTGCCGCAGATCGGCGCGATGTACGAGGGCGACGCCTCCCGCAAGCGGACCCTGATCGAGCACGGCTTCCGGCTGCCCTCCGCGCTCGACAACCGCCCGCTGAAGTGGGAGGAGTTCTTGAAGCGCGTCGGCCAGACGGTCTATCTCTCCGCGACCCCGGGCCCGTTCGAGCTCTCCCGGGGCGATGGCTTCGTGGAGCAGATCATCCGCCCGACCGGCCTGATCGACCCCGAGGTCGTCGTCAAGCCGACCGAGGGCCAGATCGACGATCTCATCCATGAGATCCGCACCCGCACCGAGAAGGACGAGCGCGTCCTGGTCACCACCCTCACCAAGAAGATGGCCGAGGACCTGACCGACTACATGCTCGAGCTCGGCATCCAGGTGCGCTATCTGCACAGCGATGTGGACACCCTGCGCCGGGTCGAGCTGCTGCGCGAGCTGCGCGCCGGTGAGTTCGACGTGCTGGTCGGCATCAACCTGCTGCGCGAGGGCCTCGACCTTCCGGAGGTCTCCTTGGTCGCCATCCTCGACGCCGACAAGGAGGGCTTCCTGCGCTCGGGCACCTCGTTGATCCAGACCATCGGCCGTGCCGCTCGTAACGTGTCGGGCCAGGTGCATATGTACGCCGACAAGGTCACCCCGGCGATGGAGAAGGCCATCGACGAGACCAATCGCCGCCGCGAGAAGCAGATCGCGTACAACAAGGCGAACAAGATCGATCCGCAGCCGCTGCGCAAGAAGATCAACGACATCGTGGCCCAGATCGCCCGCGAGGACGTCGACACCGAGCAGCTGCTCGGCACCGGCTACCGCAAGCTGAAGGACGGCAAGGACGCGAAGACCCCCGTCCCGGCGGCCGGCGGTAAGGCGGCCAAGGGCGGCAAGGCCGCCAAGGGCAAGGCCAAGGAAGAAGTGCTGACCGACCGGCCCGCGGCCGAGCTCGCCGAGCAGATCGAGGAGATGACCGACCGCATGCGGGCCGCGGCGGCGGAGCTCCAGTTCGAGGTGGCGGCGCGACTGCGCGACGAGGTGTCGGAGTTGAAGAAGGAGCTGCGGCAGATGAGGGAGGCGGGAGTCTCCTGACGGCCGGGCGCCCCGGGTCTTCGCCGGGGCGCCCGCACCTTCGCTGTGTTGCAAGACCGACACAAAAGCCCGCTCGTCCGGCCGGAGCCCTGGCGGCAGTGCATAGGGTTTTCGGAGGGCCGTGCATACGGCGCGGCCACGGCCGCACACCCACGGCGGCCACGGGGAATCGAGAGACGAGAGTAGGGACAGCGCGTGACGGTCAACATGTCCAAGGGACAGGCCATCAGCCTGCAGAAGGCCGACGGGGGCGCCCTGACCGCGGTGCGGATGGGGCTGGGCTGGCAGGCGGCGCCCCGCCGCGGACTGTTCGGCTCCCGTACGAGGGAGATCGACCTCGATGCGTCGGCCGTCCTCTTCGCCGACAAGCAGCCGACCGATGTCGTCTTCTTCCGCCACCTGGTCAGCGACGACGGCTCGGTCCGCCACACCGGTGACAATCTCGTGGGCGGTGCCGGTCAGGGCGGCGACGACGAGGCGATCCTGGTCGATCTGCAGCGGGTGCCCGTCCACATCGACCAGATCGTCTTCACGGTGAACTCCTTCACCGGCCAGACCTTCGCCGAGGTGCAGAACGCGTTCTGCAGGCTGGTGGACGAGACCAACGGGCAGGAACTCGCCCGCTACACCCTCACCGGCGGCGGGCAGTACACCGCCCAGATCATGGCCACGGTCCAGCGCGCGGGCGGCGCCTGGCAGATGAAGGCGGTCGGCGAGCCGGCCAACGGCCGCACCTTCCAGGACCTGATGCCGCACATCGTGCCGCATCTGTAAAACGGCTGTCACCGCCGCTCGGACGAGCGGCGGACACGTCGACCGGCGGATCCGCCCCGGAGGCGAACCGCCCGGATGAGCGCGTCGGCCCGGTGGAGCACAGCTCGCCGGGCCGACGCGCTCACCGCACCCATACGGCATCAGCGGAATACAACGAGGGGACGCAGCCATGACGGCCGAGCTGGTCCGAGGGCAGAACCACCCCCTGCCCCAGACCCGTTTGGAGATCCGGATCTCTGCGGGCAATCCGATCGTGGCCGGGGCGACACTCGGCGATGAGCGGGGCACGGTGCACGGCGCCGAATGGGTCGCGCACCCCGCCTCGCCCCAGCTGGCCGGGATAGAGGTGCCCAAACAGGCGGCGGCCGACCACCGGCTCGCCGTCGACCTCGACGCGATGCCCGACCACATCCACCGGGTCACCGTGCTGCTCGCGCTGCCGGCCGGCGTCGGCGGCCCGGCCCGATTCGGCGTCATGGCCGCGCCGTTCGTCGCCGTCACCGGCCTCGACGGCACCGAGATCGCCGGCTACACCATCACCGATCTGGACTCGGAGTCCGCGGTGACCGCCCTGGAGCTCTACCGCAGGCAGGGCGCCTGGAAGGTGCGCGCCGTCGGCCAGGGATACGCGGGCGGGCTGGCCGCCATGCTGCACGACCAGGGGCTGGCGGAGGCCACCGACCTCGCGGCGCGGATCAACGAGGCGGTGGCGCGGGGCATGGCCCGCTCGGTCGCCCAGCCCCCGCCCCGCTCCGAGGGCGACGGCCGGGTGCGCACGTCCGCCGCGGGCGTCGGCGCCGACCCGGCGGCCACTACGAGCGGCGGCGCCGACCCGGCTCCCGCCCAGCCGCAGACCTCGCAGCAACCCCAGGGCGCGCCCGCCACCGGAGGGCCGGTCAACTACGAGCACCCGGCCCGCCGTACGGCCGCGCCGCCCACCCCCGCGCCCACCGCGCCGCCCGCCGCACCCGGACAGCCCGCCCAGCCGGTCGCGGGCGACGCCTCCGGCTGGACCATGGACGAGCGGCTCTACAACCAGGTCTGGGGGATGTTCGAGGACCTGGCCCGGACGACCGCGGCCTACCGCAGCGCCGTGGACTTCGCCGAGTCCCGGATGGAGCAGGAGCTGGACCGGGTGCTCTCCGACCCGCGCACCAGGGTGGGCCCGGCCGCCGACTCCGCCCGCGCCGACGCGCGCGCCAAGCACGCCGACCTCGTCGAGCAGGCCCGCGCCGCCCTCGACCGCGATCTGGCGCAGCTCACCGCCGAGGCCGAGGTGGTGGAGCCCGCGCTGCCGCCCGCCTACGCCCGCTGGGACAGCCCGGTGTGGCAGGCGTACCAGGTGCCGATGGAGATCCCGATGGCCCTGCGCGTGGGCGATCTGCACCTCCCGGAACGCACCGACCTGCGCATCCCCATGCTGGTGCGGCTGCCGCTGGAGCGGGGGCTGTGGATCGACGCGGGGCGTTCGGGCGGGTTCGACGAGGGGCCGGCCGACTCAGGTGAGCTGCGCAGGCTGGCCGCGGACGCGGCGGTCGCCATCGCCGCGCGGCTGCTGGCCGTCTATCCGGCGGGGGAGATCGCGGTGCAGGTGATCGACCCGGCGGGTTCGGCCGCGGGCTCGTTCGCCCCGCTGGTGGGGTCGGGCGCGCTGGCCGAGCCGCCGGCGGCCGGAGCCCAGGGGGTCTCCTCGGTGCTGGCCGCCCTGACCCGGCGCGTGGACCTGGTGCAGATGGCGGTCCGCAGTGGTGCCACGGACGCGCTGCCGCCCGATCTGGACACCGCCGAGCAGCTGCTGATCGTCCACGACTTCCCGCACGGCTTCGACGACCGGGCCGTTACCCAGCTGCGCTATCTGGCGGACGAGGGGCCCGCCGTGGGCGTGCATCTGATGATGGTCGCCGACCGTGAGGACGCGCGGGCCTACGGTCCGGTGCTGGACCCGCTGTGGCGGTCGCTGCTGCGGCTCACCCCGGTCGCCGACGACCACCTCGCCGACCCCTGGGTGGGCCATGCGTGGACGTACGAGCCGTCGATGGTGCCGCGGGGCAGCCGGGTGCTGGATCAGGTGCTCGGGGAGGCGGGGCGGGCCGCGAAGGCTCTGAAGGCTGCCAGGGCCCGCCCGTCATACGGCAATTGACCTGCGCTTTTATCCATCTCTTTACTCTTCCATGGGAATTCCTGTACCCTCGTATACGCGGAGGGGAGTACTCCTGTAGCGGTGTTCCCGTCACCACGGATTCCGTCCGGCCCCAGGAGGCCGGACGGAATCCCGGGGCGCCGGTCCGTGGCGCGGTCCACGGGCGGAAGAGACCTCCGGCAGCGACGACGCTGAGATTGCCGTACGAATGCCGGAGGAACTGTGGACGTTTCCGTGACCATGTGGAGCCTGACCATCGTCGGTCTCTGCGCCCTCATCGCCGCCGACTTCTTCATAGGCGGCCGCAAACCGCATGAGGTCTCCATCAAGGAGGCCGGGATCTGGACCGCCGTCTGGGTCGCGCTCGCCGCGCTCTTCGGGCTCGGGCTGCTGGTCTTCGCGGGCGGCCAGCCCTCCGGTGAGTTCTTCGCGGGCTTCATCACCGAGAAGTCGCTGAGCGTCGACAACCTCTTCGTCTTCGTCCTGATCATGGCGAAGTTCGCCGTGCCGACGATCTACCAGCAGCGCGTGCTCATGGTGGGCGTGCTCATCGCCCTCGTGCTGCGTGCGGTCTTCATCGCCGCCGGCGCCGCGATCGTCTCGACCTTCTCCTGGGTCTTCTTCATCTTCGGCGCCTTCCTCATCTGGACGGCGTGGAAGCTCGTCCAGGAGGCGCGGGCCGATGAGGAGGAAGCGGAGTTCGAGGAGAACCGGCTGCTCAAGGCGGTCGAGAAGCGGTTCCCGTCCACCGACCAGTACCACGGCACCAAGCTGTTCATCATGGAGAACGGCAAGCGGCTGATGACCCCGATGCTGATCGTCATGCTGGCGATCGGCACCACGGACGTCCTGTTCGCGCTGGACTCGATACCCGCGATCTTCGGCCTCACCCAGGACCCGTACATCGTCTTCACCGCCAACGCCTTCGCGCTGATGGGTCTGCGCCAGCTGTACTTCCTGATCGGTGGCCTGCTCAAGAAGCTGGTCCACCTCTCGTACGGGCTGTCGATCATCCTCGGCTTCATCGGCGTCAAGCTGGTGCTGCATGCCCTGCACGAGGCCGGAGTGCATGTCCCGGAGATCAGCATCCCCGTCTCGCTCGGCGTCATCTGCGCGGTGCTCGCCGTCACGACGGTCACCAGTCTCTACGCCTCGAAGAAACAGGCCCTGGCGGAGGCGGGGAGCGGGGAGGACCGGGCCCGGGACAAGGACAGCGTCGACGTCTGACGGTGTCTTCCGCGGCGTCACCGCCCTGACACGCCCGACAGCGTCAGAAGGCGCGCGGCGACTGTCCGCGTCCCGGATCCGGGAGACGGCTCATACAGCCGCCTCCCCGGCCTCCAGAGGCCGTACGGCCGATCGTCCACCATCCGGACGGTCGGCCGTCGGCCGTGTCTCCGGCAGCAGCACGAAGCAGCCCAGGCTCAGCAGCGCGGCGGCGGTCAGATACGCGGCGACGCCCCAGGGCGGGCCGTCCCCGTGCGACATCGCCGTCGCGACGATCGGTGTGAGCGCCCCGCCCAGGACGCCCGCGAGGTTGTAGCCGAGCGCCGCTCCCGTGCAGCGCACCCGCGCCTCGAACAGCTCGGGCAGATACGCCGAGGTCACGGCGAACATGGTGATGAAGGCGAGCAGCGCGCCCAGGAAGCCCAGGAACATCAACGGCGGCTCACCGGTGCGCAACAGCGCGACCAGCGGAAACATCCACACCACGGTGGCCACGCAGCCCACCAGGCACAGCGGCCGCCGCCCGAAGCGGTCGCCGAAATGGGCCGCCAGCGGCGTCAGGGCGCCCATGACCGCCACGGCCGCCATGATGCAGCCCAGCAGGGTGGTGCGGGCGACACCGAGCCGCTCCGTGCCGTATGCCAGGGACCAGGTCGTGACCGCGTAGAAGACGGCATAGCCCACCGCGAGCCCGCCCGCGGTCAGCAGGACCAGCCGCCAGTGGCCGCGCACCACCTCGGCCAGCGGCGCGGTGGCCCGTTCGCCGAGCTCGGCCAGCTCCTGGAACCGCGGGGACTCGGTGAGCTGGGCCCGCAGCAGCAGCCCGGCCCCCGCCAGCAGCCCCGCGCCCCAGAACGGCACCCGCCACCCCCAGGACCGGAACTCGGCATCGCTCAGCGTGGCCGACAGGGCCAGCATCGTGCCGTTGGCCAGCAGAAAGCCGATGGCCGGGCCGACTTGCGGAAAGCCCGACCACAGCCCGCGCCGCTCCGCGGGCGCATGCTCGGCGGTCAGCAGCACCGCGCCGCCCCATTCGCCGCCGAGCCCCAGCCCCTGCAGAAAGCGCAGCACGAGCAGCAGGACGGGGGCGGCGACGCCGATCGAGTCGTAGGTCGGGACGAAGCCCACGGCGACGGTCGCGACGCCGGTGAGCAGCAGGGAGGCGATGAGCACCGGCCGGCGCCCGTGGCGGTCGCCGATGGGCCCGAAGAGCATCGAGCCCAGGGGCCGGGAGACGAAGCCGACGGCGAAGGTGCCGAAGGCCGCGAGGGTGCCGGCCAGCGGCGAGAAGGTGGGAAAGAACAGCGGGCCGAGGACGAGCGCGGCGGCCGTGCCGTAGACGAAGAAGTCGTAGAACTCGATCGCGGTGCCGGCCAGGGACGCGGCGGCGAGGCGGGCCATGGACGGGGAGCGGTCATGGTGCATGACGCGACAACCGCCATGGCCCGCCGGGGGTCACGGGGCGTACGGAGGTGCGCGGCGCTCTGGGGCGGTGTGTGCGCCGCTACGAGCCGCGCGTACCTCCGGCGCTGCTACCAGCCGCGCTCGCGCCACTCCCCGAGGTGCGGGCGCTCGGCGCCGAGCGTGGTGTCGTCGCCGTGGCCGGGATAGACCCAGGTCTCGTCCGAAAGCTGGTCGAAGAGCTTGGTCTCGACGTCGTTGATCAGGCTCTCGAACGCCTTGGAGTCCTTCCATGTGTTGCCCACGCCGCCCGGGAAGAGGCAGTCGCCGGTGAACACATGCGCATGGCCGTGCGGGTCGTTGTACACCAGGGCGATGCTGCCGGGAGTGTGGCCGACCAGATGGCGTGCGGTCAGCTCGACCCGGCCGACCCGCACCGTGTCGCCGTCCGCGACCGGCACATCGGTCGGCACCGGGATGCCCTCGGCGTCGTACTGGCCCGCGTAGGTGCGGGCGCCGGTGGCCTCCACCACCTCGCGCAGCGCGCTCCAGTGGTCCTGGTGGCGGTGGGTGGTGACGACGGAGGCGATGCCGCTCTCGCCGATCAGGGAGAGCAGGGTGTGCGGCTCGGCGGCGGCGTCGATCAGGAGCTGCTCGTCGGTGGCCCGGCAGCGCAGCAGGTACGCGTTGTTGTTCATGGGGCCGACCGCGACCTTCGAGATCATCAGATCGGGCAGTTCGTGCACGTCCGCCGGTCCACCGACCGTCACTACTCCGCTGTAGGTCATGGCCTCAGCCTAGTGCGGGGAGGACGGGCAAGGGGCCGTTCGGGCAGGAGAGGCCGGAGCCGTCCGTACGGCCGGTGAGCCAGCCCAGCAGGGCGGCGGGGGAGCCGGTGACGGTGACCGGGGACTCCCCGGGGGCGGCGGGGCGGCCGGTGTGCCGGACGTCCCCTTCACCGGGCCCGGTGGCCAGCCGCAGCGGGGGAATATCCGGGCGCCCGGCGAACCTTGTACGGATGAGCACGGAGAGCTGGCTCTCGACGAAGGTGGCGGGCAGATCCGCCACGGTGTAGCCGATACCGAGATCGACATGATGCAGCTCGACCTCGGCGAGGCGGCGCAGTGGCAGCCCGGCCGCCGACTCCCGGATCCCGCCGCGCAGGGTCACCTCGTACGGCAGGCTTTCCGGGGGCAGTGCGGTGACCGCCGCGTCGAAGCGGGTCGCGCTGGTGCGCAGGTCGTCCAGGTGGACGGTGAGCGGCCGGGCGGCGTCGCGCAGGATCTCGGCGTCGCGCGTCTGGGCGTCGGCGTACATCGGAGTCTCCTGGCCGGTCCGGGCCCAGGTGAGCAGGTTCACCAGGGCGTCCGCGTTGCGGGCCAGGTGGGCCAGGACATGGCCGCGGCTCCAGCCGGGGAGCTCCGAAGGGCTCGCGAGGGACGCGTCGTCGAGAGCGGCGACGGCGGTCAGCAGCCGGTCCGTCGCCTCCTGTACGGCGAGGGCGTCCCTGATGTAGTCGGTCATGACCCGACCGTAGTCCGCACCACACGATCGGGTGAAGTCGGCTCCCGTCGCCCGCAAATCGAATGTGCGTGCTATAGGCTCGGTGTGCTGCATCCTTAAGACATCGTCGTCGTGCCCCCATACCCTGGGTTGGGGGTTTCGCTCCGCTCCGCCTCTGCTCCGTCCGGCAGGGCCGCCCCGGCGAGCGGGCTCGGCGCACCCCATCTCTCTCAAGAAAGGTGCCGACCGGCGTGGCCGACCGTCTCATCGTTCGTGGGGCTCGCGAGCACAACCTCAAGAACGTCTCACTCGACCTTCCTCGCGACTCGCTCATCGTCTTCACCGGGCTGTCCGGGTCGGGCAAGTCGTCCCTCGCGTTCGACACGATCTTCGCCGAGGGGCAGCGCCGCTACGTCGAGTCGCTCTCCTCCTACGCCCGCCAGTTCCTGGGGCAGATGGACAAGCCCGATGTGGACTTCATCGAGGGTCTGTCCCCCGCGGTGTCGATCGACCAGAAATCGACCTCGCGGAATCCGCGCTCGACGGTCGGCACCATCACCGAGGTCTATGACTACCTCCGGCTGCTGTTCGCCCGCATCGGCAAGCCGCACTGCCCCGAGTGCGGCCGTCCGATCGCCCGCCAGTCGCCGCAGGCGATCGTGGACCGGGTGCTGGAGCTCCCGGAGGGCAGCCGCTTCCAGGTGCTCTCCCCGCTGGTGCGCGAGCGCAAGGGGGAGTTCGTCGACCTCTTCTCCGATCTCCAGACCAAGGGCTACAGCCGCGCCCGGGTGGACGGCGCCACGATCCAGCTGTCCGACCCGCCGAAGCTGAAGAAGCAGGAGAAGCACACCATCGAGGTGGTCATCGACCGCCTCACCGTCAAGGAGAGCGCCAAGCGCCGGCTGACCGACTCGGTGGAGACCGCGCTGGGCCTCTCCGGCGGCATGGTGATCCTCGACTTCGTCGACCTCGACGAGGACGACCCGCAGCGGGAGCGGATGTTCTCCGAGCATCTGTACTGCCCGTACGACGACCTGTCCTTCGAGGAGCTGGAGCCGCGCACCTTCTCCTTCAACTCGCCCTTCGGCGCCTGCCCGGACTGCACCGGCATCGGCACCCGGATGGAGGTCGACCCCGAGCTGATCATCCCGGACGAGGAGAAGTCGCTCGACGAGGGCGCCATCCACCCCTGGTCCCACGGCCACACCAAGGACTACTTCGGGCGGCTGGTCGGCGCGCTCGCCGATGCGCTCGGCTTCCGTACGGACATCCCCTGGGCCGGGCTGCCGCAGCGTGCCAAGAAGGCGCTCCTCAACGGCCACCGGACCCAGATCGAGGTCCGCTACCGCAATCGCTACGGCCGCCAGCGGGCGTACACCACGGCCTTCGAGGGCGCGGTGCCCTATGTGAAGCGGCGCCACTCGGAGGCGGAGAGCGACGCCAGCCGGGAGCGGTTCGAGGGCTATATGCGCGAGGTGCCCTGCCCCACGTGTGAGGGCACCCGCCTCAAGCCGATCGTTCTCGCGGTCACCGTGCAGGACAAGTCCATCGCGGATGTCTCGGCGATGTCGATCAGCGAATGCGCCGAGTTCCTGCGCGCCATGGAGCTGAGCCCGCGCGAGAAGACCATCGCCGAGCGGGTCCTCAAGGAGGTCAACGAGCGGCTGAGGTTCCTGGTCGACGTCGGCCTGGACTACCTCTCGCTCAACCGCGCCGCGGGCACCCTCTCCGGCGGCGAGGCCCAGCGCATCCGGCTGGCCACCCAGATCGGCTCCGGTCTGGTCGGCGTGCTGTATGTGCTGGACGAGCCGTCCATCGGCCTGCACCAGCGCGACAACCACCGGCTGATCGAGACGCTGGTGCGGCTGCGCGACCTCGGTAACACCCTGATCGTCGTGGAGCACGACGAGGACACCATCAAGACCTCGGACTGGGTGGTGGACATCGGCCCGGGCGCGGGCGAGCACGGCGGCAAGGTGGTGCACAGCGGACCGCTGAGCGAGCTGCTGGTCAACGAGGATTCGGTGACCGGTCACTATCTGTCCGGCAAGAGGGCCATCCCGCTGCCGTCGGCGCGTCGGGCCGTGGACCCCAAGCGGCATCTGACGGTCCACGGCGCCCGGGAGAACAACCTCCAGGACATCGATGTGTCCTTCCCGCTGGGGGTGCTCACCGCCGTCACCGGTGTCTCCGGATCGGGTAAGTCCACGCTGGTCAACGACATCCTCTACACCCATCTGGCCCGCGAGCTGAACGGCGCGCGGGCGGTGCCGGGGCGGCACACCCGGGTCGCCGGCGACGATCTGGTCGACAAGGTGGTCCATGTCGACCAGTCGCCCATCGGCCGCACCCCGCGGTCCAACCCGGCGACGTACACCGGCGTCTTCGACCATGTGCGCAAGCTGTTCGCGGAGACGATGGAGGCCAAGGTCCGCGGGTACCAGCCCGGGCGGTTCTCCTTCAACGTCAAGGGCGGCCGCTGCGAGAACTGCTCCGGTGACGGCACCATCAAGATCGAGATGAACTTCCTGCCGGATGTGTATGTGCCGTGCGAGGTCTGCCACGGCGCGCGCTACAACCGGGAGACCCTGGAGGTGCACTACAAGGGCAAGTCCATCGCCGAGGTGCTGGACATGCCCATCGAGGAGGCCCTGGACTTCTTCGAGGCGGTGCCCACCATCGCCCGCCATCTGCGCACGCTCAACGAGGTCGGGCTGGGCTATGTCCGGCTCGGGCAGCCCGCGCCGACCCTGTCCGGCGGTGAGGCCCAGCGCGTCAAGCTGGCGAGCGAGCTGCAGAAGCGCTCCACCGGCCGCACGGTGTACGTCCTGGACGAGCCGACCACCGGTCTGCACTTCGAGGACATCAGCAAGCTGATCAGCGTGCTCTCCGGTCTGGTCGACAAGGGCAACACCGTGATCGTCATCGAGCACAACCTCGATGTGATCAAGACGGCCGACTGGGTCGTGGACATGGGCCCCGAGGGCGGCAGCGGCGGCGGTCTGGTAATCGCCGAGGGCACCCCGGAGGAGGTGGCCTCGGTCCCGGCCAGCCACACCGGGAAGTTCCTGCGCGACATGCTGGGCGACTGGGTGAGCGACGCGACGGTGCCCGCCGCGCGCAATGGCGGCGCGGCCGCCAAGAAGGCGCCCGCCAAGAAGGCCGCCGCCAAGAGCGCGGCGGCCAAGAAGACCGCGGCGAAGAAGACCGTGGCCAAGAAGGCGGCGGCCAAGTCCACGGCCGCGTCCAGGCGGACGGCCGCTAAGTAGCCCCCGGCCTCCGCGCTTGCCATACGCCACGCCGCGCCCGGTCGATCCGGGCGCGGCGTGGCGTATGCGTGCCGCGGAGCGGGTCAGGCGAGCTCGGACGCGTAGGGGGGCTCCGCGCCCGCGCGGGAGCAGGTGATCGCGGCGGCGCGGGCGGCGAAGCCCAGCACATCCCGCCAGGCCGCCTCGTCCAGCTTGGCCAGGGCGGGCGCCGACAGCGCCTGGTGGCCCGCCAGCCGGTGCAGCAGCGCGGCGTTCACGGTGTCGCCCGCCCCGATGGTGTCCACGATGTCCACCCGCTCGCCCGGCACCGAGAGCACGGAGCCGTCCTGGCGCCGTACGCTCAGCCCCTCCCCGCCATGGGTGAGCACCACGGCCGCCGGACCTGCCGCCAGCCACTCGCCCACGGCCGTCTCGACATCGTCCGCGTCCTCCGAGTCGGCCAGCCACCGCGCGTCCTCTATGGACAGCTTCAGCAGGCCGATATGGGGCAGCCAGCCCTGAAAACGGGCCCGGTAGGCGTTGGCGTCGGGGATCAGACCGGTGCGGATATTGGGGTCCAGTGTGGTGAAGACACCGCGCGCGGCCTCGCGCCGCAGCAGCTCCTCATACGCGCTCGCGCCCGGCTCCAGCACCAGCGAGCAGGTGCCCAGCGACAGCGCGCTCACCCCCTCGGGAAGGGACGGCGGCAGGGTGAAGAGCCGGTCCGCGGTGCCCTGCACATAGAAGCCGTATCCGGCCGAGCCATCGGCCCCGATGGAGGCGACGGCGAGGGTCGTGGGCTCCTGGCCGCGCTGCACCAGCGCGGTGTCCACGCCGTCCTTCCGCAACCCTTCCAGCAGCGCTTCCCCGAAGCCGTCCGTGGAGACCCGCGAGCAGAACGCGCTGGGCGAGCCGAGCCGCCCCAGCGCCAGCGCGGTGTTGTACGGGCCGCCGCCACGCGCCGGACGCAGCGCGGGCAGCCGGTCGCCCGCCGCGGCGCTCGACGTGCGCTCGGGCACGAGGTCGATCAGGGCTTCTCCGGCGACGACGATCACGAGACGGGGTCCTTTCCGGCGAGTCCGGGGGTTCCGGGGAGCGGGCGGTCGAGCGGTCGGTCGGGGGCTTCGGCCACACAGCCGCAGGAGGTGCGGTGGACGAAGGCGCAGGGCAGCCGGACGGTGCGCGGCGGCCGCCCCGGGTTCTCCAGCCGGTCGAGCAGCAGCCGGACGGCGGTGGCGCCGACCTCCCGGCTGGGCTGGGAGATCGCGGTGAGCCCGGGGGAGAAGACATCCGCCCAGGAGAAGTCGTCGAAGCAGACGAGCGCGAGATCGTCCGGCACGCTCAGGCCCGCAGTGCGCAGGGCGCGCAGCGCGCCGATGGTCATCGCGTTGTTCGCGGTGATGATCGCGGTGGGCGGCTCGGGGGAGGCCAGCAGCCGGTGGACGGCGTCCTCCGCGCCCCGTGCCTCGGAGTGGCCCTCGGCCAGCAGCCCGGGGCGGAACGGCAGCCCGTGCCGCTCCAGCCCGGCCCGGTAGCCCGCGATCCGCTCGGTGGTGGTGCTCAGCCCCGGCAGCCCCGCGACCAGTCCGATACGGGTGTGGCCGAGGCCGGCGAGGTGCTGGACCAGCTGTTCGACGGGGCGGGTGCTCTCGGCGCACACCTGATCATGGGCGTCGCCCACCAGCCGATCGAGGAAGACGGCGGGGATCTTGCGGCCGGCCAGATACTCCAGCAGCCCGGCGGGCTCGGCCGACGGGGCGACGATCACGCCGTCCACCCGCCGCTCATGGAGCAGCCGGACGACCTTGCGCTCATGCTCGGGATCGTCATGCGGATCGGCGATCAGCAGCCCGTACCCGTGCTCCAGGGCGCTGGACTCGACGCCCTGGAGGATCTCGGTGAAGTACGGATTGCTGATCGCCGAGACGGCGAGACCGATCGAGCGGGTGCGCGCGGTCACCAGGGAGCGCGCCAGCGTATTGGGGATGTACCCGAGGTCGTCGATGGCGTCCAGCACGGCCTTACGGGTGTCCGGACGGACCGGCCGGGTCTCGTTGAGCACATGCGAGACGGTGGCCACGGACACCCCGGCACGCCGGGCGACATCGACCATGGTTGCCATCCGCTGCGGTCCTCCGCGTCGAGGGTCGTCGGGTCGTCGGGTCGTGTCGTCGGGTCGTCGGGGCACAGGATTCCCGGGGCCACCGGATTCATGGGGGCCACCGGGTCCTGGGGGCACGTAACGTATCGCATCCACGGTCCGACGTAAACGTTTGCGCAAGCGCTTACGTCCTCCCCGGGAGGCGGCGGCGAGCGGAGGGATCTGTGTCGGTATGGTCGGAGGGCCTTCACACCTCCAGGAGCCGTATATGTCCAGCCAGCCCGCCTCCCGCCGAACCGTGCTGTGCTGTGCCGCGCTGGCCGGAGCCGCCGGGCTCGGGGCGGCGGCCTGCTCCCCGGACGGTACGGGCCAGAAAACGCCCTCGACGCCCACCGCCCCCGTCGAGCTCGGCTCGGCCGGTGCCGTCCCGGTCGGCGGCGCCAAGATCTACCGCGAGCAGCGGGTGGTGGTCGCCCAGCCCGCCAAGGGCGAGTTCACGGCGTTCAGCGCGGTGTGCACCCACGCCGGATGCGTTGTCGACAGCGTCGAGGACGGCAAGATCAACTGCCCCTGCCACGGCAGCCAGTTCGACGCCCGCACCGGCAAGGTCCTCCAGGGGCCCGCGGAGAAGCCGCTGCCGTCGATCCCGGTCACCGCCAAGGGCGGACGGCTCGTGGCGGGCCCCGACGCCTGAGCGGAGCGGGACGCCTGGGCGGGCCCTGATGCCTGAGCGAAGCCGGACCGCCTGGGCGGGCCCGGCGCCTCAGCGGGCGGGCGGGCCCGGCGCCTCAGCGGGCGCCCGGCGCGCGCCCGAGCGGCCGCGGAATCCCCAAATCCACTGGACCTCAGCCGACCACCTCCGGAGGGCCCGGATGTGTCACTTCCCGCAAGTAGGGTGGTGACCATGGCCGACCCGAGCAGCTACCGCCCCAAGCCGGGACAGATCCCCGAGTCGCCGGGGGTCTACAAGTTCCGTGATGAGCACGGCCGGGTGATCTACGTAGGAAAGGCGAAGAGCCTGCGCCCGCGGCTCTCGTCGTACTTCCAGGACCTGACGAACCTCCACCCGCGCACCCGGACCATGGTCACCACGGCCGCCGCCGTGGAGTGGACCGTGGTCTCCACCGAGGTCGAGGCCCTGCAGCTCGAGTACTCCTGGATCAAGGAGTTCGACCCCCGGTTCAACGTCAAATACCGCGACGACAAGAGCTACCCCTCCCTCGCCGTGACCATGAACGAGGAGTTCCCCCGGGTCCAGGTGATGCGCGGCGCCAAGAAGAAGGGCGTGCGTTACTTCGGCCCTTACGGCCACGCCTGGGCCATCCGCGAGACCGTCGACCTGATGCTGCGCGTGTTCCCCGTCCGGACCTGCTCCGCCGGGGTGTTCAAGCGCTCCGCCCAGATCGGCCGCCCCTGTCTGCTCGGCTATATCGGCAAATGCTCGGCCCCCTGTGTCGGCCGTGTCACCGCCGAGGAGCACCGCGAACTCGCCGAGGAGTTCTGCGACTTCATGGCCGGCCGCACCGGCACCTATCTGCGCCGCCTGGAGCAGCGGATGCACGAGGCCGCCGAGGACATGGAGTACGAGAAGGCGGCCCGGCTCCGCGACGACATAGGGGCGCTCAAGCGCGCCATGGAGAAGAACGCGGTGGTTCTCGCCGACGCCACCGACGCCGATCTGATAGCGGTCGCCGAGGACGAGCTGGAGGCCGCCGTCCAGATCTTCCATGTGCGCGGCGGCCGGGTGCGCGGTCAGCGCGGCTGGGTGACCGACAAGGTCGAGGCCGTCGACACCGCCGGGCTGGTCGAGCACGCCCTGCAGCAGCTCTACGGGGAGGAGCGCGGCGATGCCGTCCCCAAGGAGGTCCTGGTGCCCGCCGTGCCGGACCCGGCCGAGCCGGTCACCCAGTGGCTCACCGAGCGCCGGGGCTCCCTGGTCGATCTGCGCATCCCGCAGCGCGGCGACAAGAAGGACCTGATGCAGACCGTCCAGCGCAACGCCCAGCAGGCACTCGCGCTGCACAAGACCAAGCGCGCCTCCGACCTCACCACGCGCTCCCGGGCGCTGGAGGAGATCGCCGAGGCCCTGGGGCTGGACTCCGCCCCGCTGCGCGTCGAGTGCTTCGACATCTCCCATCTGCAGGGAGATGACGTGGTGGCCTCCATGGTGGTTTTCGAGGACGGGCTCCCCCGTAAGAGTGAGTACCGCCGCTTCCAGATCAAGAGCTTCGCCGGGCAGGACGATGTCCGCTCCATGCATGAGGTCGTCAGCCGCCGCTTCCGCCGCTATCTGCTGGAGAAGCAGAAGACGGGGGAGTGGGAGGAGCAGGCCACCGGGGCCGGTGGGGGTCCGGAGGCCACCGTGACTCCGGGAGTCGCCGGGGCCCAGGAGTCCGCCGGGGCCACCGAGGACACAGGGACCACCGGCATCGCCGCACCCGCCGGGCAGGCGCTCGGCGGTCCCGCCGGGCAGGCCCTCGACAGCCCCTCCGCCAGTCCCTCCGAGGGGCCCGCCGACAGTCCCTCCGAGGGGCCCTCCGGCCCGATCGACGAGGAGGGCAGGCCGAAGCGGTTCGCCTACCCGCCCCAGCTCGTCGTGGTCGACGGTGGAAAGCCGCAGGTGGCCGCAGCCCAGCGGGCCCTGGACGAGCTCGGCGTCGACGATGTCGCCGTCTGCGGCCTCGCCAAGCGGCTCGAGGAGGTGTGGCTGCCGGACGAGGAGGACCCGGTGGTGCTGCCCCGCAGCAGCGAGGGGCTCTACCTCCTCCAGCGGGTTCGCGACGAGGCCCACCGCTTCGCCATCACCTACCAGCGCAGCAAGCGCGCCAAGTCGATGAAGGCCGGGCCGCTGGACACCGTTCCGGGCCTCGGTGACAGCCGTAAGCAGGCCCTGCTGAAGCACTTCGGCTCGGTCAAGCGGCTGCGCGCCGCCACGGTCGAGCAGATCTGTGAGGTCCCGGGCGTCGGCCGTAAGACGGCCGAGACGGTCGCCGCGGCGCTCGCCGGGTCCGCCCCGGCCGCGCCCGCCGTGAACACCGCCACAGGAGAGATCATTGAGGACGAGACCGCCGGTGCGGCGTCCTCGTCGAACGGGGGGACCAGACCATGACCGAACACGAGAACCATGGAGACGGAGCGCAGGTGAATACGGGCACGTCGGGCGAGCCCGCCGAGGCGGCGGCCATCCCCGAGCTGGTGATCATCTCTGGAATGTCGGGCGCGGGCCGCAGCACCGCCGCCAAATGTCTGGAGGACCTCGGCTGGTTCGTCGTGGACAACCTGCCGCCCGCGCTGATCCCCACCATGGTCGACCTGGGCGCCCGCTCCCAGGGCAATGTGGCCCGGATCGCCGTGGTGGTGGACGTCCGCGGCCGCCGCTTCTTCGACAACCTCCGCGAGTCCCTCGCCGATCTCGCCGCCAAGAGCGTCAAGCGGCGCGTGCTGTTCCTGGAGGCGTCCGACGAGGCCCTGGTGCGCCGCTTCGAGTCGGTGCGCCGCCCGCACCCGCTCCAGGGCGACGGCCGGATCGTGGACGGCATCGCAGCCGAGCGCGATCTGCTGCGCGAGCTGCGCGGCGACGCCGACCTGGTGATCGACACCTCCAGCCTCAACGTGCATGAGCTGCGCGCCAAGATGGACGCCCAGTTCGCGGGCGAGGAGGAGCCCGAGCTGCGGGCCACCGTGATGTCGTTCGGCTACAAGTACGGGCTGCCGGTCGACGCCGATCTGGTGGTGGACTGCCGCTTCCTGCCCAATCCGCACTGGGTCCCCGAGCTGCGCCCCTTCACCGGGCTCAACGAGGAGGTCTCCAGCTATGTCTTCAACCAGCCCGGCGCCAAGGAGTTCCTCGACCGCTACGCGGAGCTGCTCCAGCTCATCGCCGCGGGCTACCGCCGCGAGGGCAAGCGCTATGTGACCATCGCCATCGGCTGCACCGGCGGCAAGCACCGCAGTGTGGCGATGTCCGAGCGGCTCGCCCCGCGGCTGGCCGCCGAGGGAGTGGAGACCGTCATCGTCCACCGGGACATGGGGCGCGAGTGACCATTCGTACCAAGCGGCTGCGACGGCTGGTCGGAACACGGGCCAGCCGGAGCGCGCAGCCCAAGGTCGTCGCACTCGGCGGCGGCATGGGCCTGTCCGCGTCGCTCGCCGCACTGCGTCGGATCACCGGCGACCTCACCGCCGTCGTCACCGTGGCCGACGACGGAGGCTCCAGCGGACGGCTCCGCGACGAGCTGGGCGTGCTGCCGCCCGGCGATCTGCGCAAGGCCCTGGCCGCGCTCTGCGGCGACGACGACTGGGGCCAGACCTGGGCGCGGGTCATCCAGCACCGCTTCATCAGCGAGGGCGAGCTGCATGGCCACGCGGTCGGCAATGTGCTGATCGTCGCCCTGTGGGAACAGCTGGGCGACCATGTGAAGGCACTCGACCTGGTCGGCAAGCTGCTGGGCGCCCATGGCCGGGTGCTGCCCATGTCGGCCGTCCCCCTGGAGCTCCAGGCGTATGTCCGGGGCCATGACCCGGCGCGCCCGGACGAGGTCTCCACCGTCGCCGGGCAGGCCACCGTGGCGCTGACCCGCGGCGAGGTGCAGTCGGTCCATCTCGTGCCGCACGATCCGCCGGCCGTCCCCGAGGCCGTCGAGGCGGTCATGGACGCCGACTGGGTGGTGCTGGGGCCCGGCTCCTGGTTCTCCTCGGTGATCCCGCATCTGCTGGTCCCCGATCTGCTCCAGGCCCTCACCGAGACCAAGGCCCGGCGGGTGCTGTCACTGAACCTCGCCCCTCAGCCGGGAGAAACCGATGGGTTCTCTCCGCAGCGTCATTTGGAGGTTTTGGCCCGACACGCCCCTAAACTCGCCTTCGACGTGGTGCTGGCCGACGAGGCCGCCGTCCCCGACCAGAGCAGTCTGTGCGACGCGGCCAAGCGGCTGGGCGGCACGGTCGAGCTGGCGCCGGTGGCCGCGACCGACGGTGCCCCGAAGCACGACCCGGAGCTTCTGGCGGCCGCGTACGACCGTATTTTTCGGATGCATGGAAGGATCGGCCCATGGCGATGACGGCAGCGGTGAAGGACGAAATCTCCCGGCTCCCCGTCACCCGGACCTGCTGCCGGAAAGCGGAGGTCTCGGCGATCCTGCGGTTCGCGGGCGGGCTGCACCTGGTCAGCGGGCGCATCGTGATCGAGGCGGAGCTGGACACCGGGATCGCGGCCCGCAGGGTGCGCAAGGACATCCTGGAGATCTTCGGCCACTCCTCGGATCTGGTGGTGATGGCCCCCGGCGGGCTGCGCCGCGGCAGCAGGTACGTGGTGCGGGTGGTGGCGGGCGGTGACCAGCTGGCGCGGCAGACCGGCCTGGTCGACGGCCGCGGCCGGCCGATCCGCGGACTGCCGCCGCAGGTCGTCTCCGGCGCCACCTGCGACGCCGAGGCCGCCTGGCGCGGGGCCTTCCTCGCCCATGGCTCGCTCACCGAGCCCGGCCGCTCGTCCTCCCTGGAGGTGACCTGCCCCGGCCCGGAGGCCGCGCTCGCGCTGGTCGGCGCCGCCCGCCGGCTGCAAATCGCCGCCAAGGCGCGCGAGGTGCGCGGGGTGGACCGGGTGGTCGTCCGGGACGGTGACGCCATCGGCGCGCTGTTGACGCGGCTGGGGGCGCATGAGTCGGTCCTCGCCTGGGAGGAGCGGCGGATGCGGCGCGAGGTGCGGGCGACCGCCAACCGCCTCGCCAACTTCGACGACGCCAATCTGCGCCGCTCGGCCCGTGCCGCCGTCGCCGCCGGGGCCCGGGTGCAGCGCGCCCTGGAGATCCTGGCCGACGAGGTGCCCGAGCACCTCGCCGCGGCCGGCCGGCTGCGCATGGAGCACAAGCAGGCGTCCCTGGAGGAGCTGGGCGCCCTCGCCGACCCGCCGCTGACCAAGGACGCTGTCGCGGGCCGTATCCGCCGGCTGCTGGCCATGGCCGACAAGCGGGCCCAGGACCTGGGCATCCCCGGCACCGAGTCCAGCCTCACCGAGGAGATGGCCGAGGGCATGGTCGGCTGACCGCCCCGAGAGCGGCTGTCCTGAGAGCGGCTGTCCCAAGAGCGACCACTCCGAGAGCGGCTGTCCCGAGAGCGGCTGTCCCAAGAGCGGCTGCCCCGAGAGCGACCACTCCGAGAGCGGCTGTCCCAAGAGCGGCTGCCCCGAGAACGACCACTCCGAGAGCGGCTGTCCCAAGAGCGGCTGCCCCGAGAACGACCGCCCCGAGAGCGACCAGCCCGAGAGCGACCGCCCCGAGAACGACCGCCCGAGAGCGGCCTCCCCAGAGGGGCACCGAAGCCGCACCCCGCGCCCCCGGATCACGCCAGCGATCCGGGGGCGTATGCGTCCCCAGGGTGGTGTTCGGACCGGTTCCGCGCGCCGCTGTTGACATGACCATGTGTCCTGACAAGTCTGGTGCGCCTGCGCACCCGCGGGTCTTCACACGACAGCCAGGGGGGCTGATGAAGCTCAGACGCACGGTGAGATCGAGCGGCGCGGTGGTGGCACTGGCCGCGTTGCTCCTGGGGGACTGGCCGCGACACCCGCGGCCCCCGCACAACAGCCGGCGACCCCCGCCGGCGACGGGCTGTCCGTATGGACCGCCCAGGTCACCAAGGGTCAGATTCCGCTGCTGCTGCGCGCCGGAGCGGACGGCACCGAACTGGGGCGGCAGGTGCCCGAGAAGGGCACCGGCCCGGTCGAGCTCTACCTCACCGGGAAGCAGGCCGCCGCACTGCGCGGCAAGGGCGTAAGGCTCACCGAGAAGAAGATCTCCGCTCAGACCGGCAACCGCCTGAAGGCCGCGGGCGACGGCGTCTTCCGCCCTACAGCGGCGAGGGCGGGCTCCAGCAGGAGATCGTCGAGACCGGCCGGGCCCACCCCGGCCTCACCAAGGTCGTCAGCATCGGCAAGACCGGCCGCGGCAAGGACATCCTCGCCCTCAAGCTGAGCAAGGGCGCGGGGAAGACCCGCGACGGCAGCAAGCCGTCGGTGCTGTACATGTCCAATCAGCACGCCCGTGAGTGGATCACGCCGGAGATGACCCGCCGGCTGATGCACTATTACCTCGACAACTACGGCAAGGACGACCGCGTCACCCGGATCGTGGACCGTACCGAACTGTGGTTCGTCCTGTCCGCCAACCCGGACGGCTACGACTACACGCATCAGAGCCCGGACAACCGCCAGTGGCGCAAGAATCTGCGCGACAACAACGGCGACGGCAAGATCACCGCGGGCGACGGCGTCGACCTCAACCGCAACTTCGCCTACAAGTGGGGCTACGACAACGAGGGTTCGTCCGCCGATCTGGCCGACGAGACCTACCGCGGCCCCGCCCCGGGCTCCGAGCCGGAGACCAAGGCGCTGGACGCCTTCGAGAAGCGCGTCGGCTTCACCTACGGCATCAACTACCACTCGGCCGCCGAACTGCTGCTCTACGGCGTCGGCTGGCAGGTCGCCACCCCGACCCCCGACGACGTCCTCTACAAGTCCCTGGCCGGCACCCCGGAGCACTCCGCGATCCCCGGCTACCACCCGCAGGTCTCCTCGGAGCTGTACACCACCAACGGCGAGGCCGACGGCCATGCGGCGAACGTCAACGGGATGATGATGTTCACCCCGGAGATGTCGACGTGTCAGACCGCCTCCGGCGTCGACCCGAACGACGCCTGGCAGCCGCGTGACTGCGCGTCCGTCTTCACCTTCCCCGACGACGAGAAGCTGATCGCGCAGGAGTTCACCAAGAACATCCCCTTCGCGCTCTCCGTCGCCGAGACCGCCGAGCACCCCGACCGGCCGGCCTCGTCCGTCGGCCTGACCGCGCCCGACTTCACCCCGGACACCTTCACCACGTCCTACGCCCGCGGCGGCGACCAGGACGTCGCCGTCACCGTCCGCAAGAGTGTTCGCGACAAGAAGCTCAACTACCGCGTGGACGGCGGGCGCACCCGCACCGCCTCGCTGAAGGCGTGGAAGGGCGGCGAGACCTACGGCGGCGAGGACAACGTCCTCTTCGACCAGTACCGCGCCGCCGTCAAGGATGCGGACCCCGGGCAGCAGGTCAAGGTCTGGTTCACCGGCCGTACGAAAAGCGGCAAGCGAACCGTCAGCGAGCCGTTCACCTACACCGTGGCCAAGCGGCCCCGCGCCGACACGCTGGTGCTCGCCGAGGAGGGCGGCAGCTCCCCGGCCCGGCACACCGCCGCGTACACCAGGGCACTGGCCGACAACGGCCGTAAGGCCGCCGTCTGGGACGTGGCCACCCAAGGGGCACCGTCCGCGCTCGGGGTGCTGAGCCACTTCAAGACCGTGCTCTGGTACACCGGCGCCGAACGGCCCGGCGGCCCGACCCTGCTGGCGGTGCGCGACTTCCTCAACGAGGGCGGCAAGCTGATCACCACCGGTGAGCGGGCGGGCGGCAGCTCCGAGGTGGGACCGGCCGACACCGACGACTTCAGCCAGTACTACCTGGGCGCCGACAGCCGGCTCACCCTGAAGTCGCCCACCGCCTTCCAGGGCACCGGCGCGCTGGCGGGCACCGGCGCCAACCTCGGCGACGCCCCGGCAACCCCCTGGACGCCGCGGGTGCCTACACGGTCACCTCCGATGTGCTGCCGCCGAAGGACTTCCCCCAGTTCCGCAGCGCGGGCGCGGGGGAGTACCCGGGCACGCGCACCCCGTACCAGCCCTATGAGGGCGACTGGATGGCGGCCGCGGGCCACCGTGACAACTCCTGGATGCGGCTGTCCCGTACGGTCGACCTGACCGGTGTGGCCGCCGCCGACAAACCGGCCCTGGGCTTCCAACTCAGCTATGACACCGAGCCCGGCTACGACCATGTGGTCATCGAGGCGCACACCGCGGGCCAGGACGACTGGACCACCCTCCCCGACGCGAACGGCGGTTCCTCCAGCGAGGTGCCCACCGAGTGCGAGGCGGGCTTCCTGCTCAATCTGCACCCGTTCCTGAAGCACTACCTGACCCCGGCGACGACGGCTGCAGCGCACAGGGCAGCACCGGAGCCTGGAACAGCCTGACCGGCTCCTCCGAGGGGTGGCGGCCGGTCTCCGTGGACCTCAGCGGTTACGCGGGCAAGAAGGTCGAGCTGGCCCTCTCGTACGTCACCGACCCGGGCACCGGCGGCCGGGGCGCCTTCGTGGACGGCACCGAGTTCACCGTCGGCGGCACCGCCAAGGACTCCGAGGGCTTCGAGACCGCGCTCGGCCCCTGGACGGTCTCGGGGGCGCCGGAGGGCAGCCCGGCGAACTCGGGTGACTGGTCCCGCTCCCGGGAACTCTTCCACACCGTCGCGGGCGTCACCACCCGGGACACCGTGCTGCTGGGCTTCGGCCTGGAACATGTCCCGGACGCCGCCCAGAGGGCCCGGCTGGTGGCCGACGCGCTACGTGCGCTGCGTCGTTGACAGCGCGTGACAAATCGTGACTGAATCGGCGGTCCGTACCACTTTCCGGTGGTCATGGGCCGCCGATGCCAATGTCACGTACGTCCCGTGATAGCGGTAGGGTCGGAGGCGGTCGGGGACATCCCATATACGTTCGCCGGCGTCCAGACCGGCACACCAACGAGGAGATCGGTTCGTGACGATCCGCGTAGGCATCAACGGCTTTGGCCGCATCGGTCGTAACTACTTCCGCGCGCTCCTTGAGCAGGGCGCGGACATCGAGATCGTCGGTGTCAACGACCTGACCGATAACGCCACCCTGGTGCACCTGCTGAAGTACGACACCATCCTCGGCCGGCTGAAGCACGAGGTCAGCCACACTGAGGACACCATCACGGTGGGCAACCAGACCTTCAAGACGATGGCCGAGCGCGACCCGGCGGCCCTTCCGTGGGGCGAGCTCGGCGCCGACATCGTGGTGGAGTCCACCGGCATCTTCACCAAGCGCGAGGACGCCGCCAAGCACCTCGCCGCCGGCGCCAAGAAGGTCCTGATCTCCGCGCCCGCCAAGGACGAGGACATCACGATCGTGATGGGCGTCAACAACGACAAGTACGACCCGGCGAACCAGCACGTCATCTCCAACGCCTCCTGCACCACCAACTGTGTGGCGCCGATGGCCAAGGTCCTCGACGAGAACTTCGGCATCGTCAAGGGCATGATGACGACGGTCCACGCGTACACCAACGACCAGCGCATCCTGGACTTCCCGCACAAGGACCTGCGTCGCGCCCGCGCGGCGGCGGAGAACATCATTCCGACCTCCACCGGTGCCGCCAAGGCCACCGCGCTGGTCCTCCCGCAGCTCAAGGGCAAGCTGGACGGCATCGCGATGCGTGTCCCGGTTCCGACCGGCTCGGTCACCGACCTCGTCCTGGAGCTCGACCGCGAGGTCACCAAGGACGAGATCAACACCGCCTTCCAGAAGGCCGCCGAGGGTCAGCTCAAGGGCATCCTGGAGTACACCGAGGACCCGATCGTCTCCTCGGACATCGTCAACTGGCCCGCGTCCTGCACCTTCGACTCCTCCCTGACCATGGTCCAGGGCAAGCAGGTCAAGGTCGTCGGCTGGTACGACAACGAGTGGGGCTACTCCAACCGCCTCGTCGACCTGACCGTCTTCGTCGGCGAGCGGCTCTGACCGCTGTCCCGATGAGCTAGGAATGGGGCCCGCTACGACGGCGTCGTAGCGGGCCCCGATCCATGATCAAGGAGTCATCCCTGTGAAGACGATTGACGATCTTCAGGTCGCCGGGCAGCGGGTCTTCGTCCGCGTCGATCTGAACGTCCCGCTCGACGGCGAGACGATCACCGACGACGGCCGGATCCGCGCCGCCGTCCCGACGATCAACAAGCTCCTGGACCGGGGCGCCAAGGTGATCGTCGCCTCGCACCTGGGCCGCCCCAAGGGCGCCCCGGACCCCCAGTACTCGCTCGCCCCGGTCGCCCGGCGGCTCGGTGAACTCCTCGGCAAGCAGGTCGCCTTCGCGACCGACACCGTGGACGAGAGCGCTCAGGCGACCGTGGCGGCGCTCGGCGACGGCGAGGTCGCGCTGCTGGAGAACCTGCGCTTCAACGCCGGCGAGACCAGTAAGGACGACGCCGAGCGCGGCGCCTTCGCCGACCGGCTCGCCGCCCTCGCCGACCTCTACGTGGGCGACGGCTTCGGCGCGGTCCACCGTAAGCACGCCTCTGTGTACGACCTCCCGGCCCGGCTGCCGCACGCCGCGGGTGAACTGATCGCCGCCGAGCTCTCGGTGCTGAAGAAGCTCACCGAGGACGTCAAGCGGCCCTATGCGGTCGTCCTCGGCGGCGCCAAGGTCTCCGACAAGCTCGGTGTCATCGACCACCTCCTGGAGAAGGCCGACCGCATCCTGATCGGCGGCGGCATGGCCTACACCTTCCTCAAGGCCCAGGGCCATGAGGTCGGGGGCTCGCTGCTGCAGGAGGACCAGGTCCCGGCGGTCCAGGACTATCTGCGCCGGGCCAAGGAGCGCGGGGTGGAGTTCGTGCTCCCGGTCGATGTCACGGCCGCGTCCGAATTCCCGGATCTGAAGACCAAGGCCCCCGCGAACCCGCAGGTCATCGCCGCGGACGCGATTCCGGCCGATCTTCAGGGGCTGGACATCGGCCCGGAGACCCGCAAGCTGTACGCCTCGAAGCTGGCCGACGCGGCCACCGTCTTCTGGAACGGCCCGATGGGCGTCTTCGAGCACCCCGATTTCGCCGAGGGCACCCGGGCCGTGGCCCAGGCACTCCTGGACAGCCCGGCCTTCACCGTGGTCGGCGGCGGCGACTCCGCCGCGGCCGTACGCATCCTGGGCTTCGACGAGAACGCTTTCGGCCACATCTCGACCGGCGGTGGAGCAAGCCTCGAATACCTCGAGGGCAAGACGCTCCCCGGCCTCGCCGCACTGGAGGACTGAACACTGTGAGTGACCGTACGCCGCTGATGGCGGGCAACTGGAAGATGAACCTCAACCACCTCGAGGCCATCGCCCACGTCCAGAAGCTCGCCTTCGCACTCGCCGACAAGGACTACGAGGCCGTGGAGGTCGCGGTGCTGCCGCCCTTCACCGATCTGCGGTCGGTGCAGACCCTGGTCGATGGCGACAAGTTGAAGATCAAGTACGGCGCCCAGGACATCTCCGCGCAGGACTCCGGCGCCTACACCGGCGAGATCTCCGGCCCGATGCTGTCCAAGCTCAAGTGCACCTTCGCCGTCGTCGGGCACTCGGAGCGGCGCCAGTACCACTGCGAGTCCGACGAGCTGTGCAACGCCAAGGTCAAGGCGGCGTTCCGCCATGACCTCACCCCGATCCTGTGCGTCGGCGAGGGCCTCGAGGTCCGTAAGGCGGGCAACCAGGTCGCCCACACCCTCGCGCAGGTGGACGGCGGTCTCAAGGACATCCCCGCCGAGCAGGCCGAGACCATCGTGATCGCCTACGAGCCGGTCTGGGCGATCGGCACCGGTGAGGTCGCGACCCCCGAGGACGCCCAGGAGGTCTGCGGGCCATCCGCGGCCGGCTGGCCGAGCTCTACGGCCAGGAGGTCGCCGACAAGGTCCGGATCCAGTACGGCGGCTCGGTGAAGTCCGGGAACGTCGCCGCGATCATGGCCCAGCCGGATGTGGACGGCGCCCTGATCGGCGGTGCGGCGCTGGACGCGGACGAATTCGTCAAGATCGTTCGTTTCCGCGACCAGTGAGTAGGCCCTAGCGCGCGCGTCGTCGTACCCTGTCGGGGGTCGAGGCGGTGGGAATCGCACCGTCCGGCCCCCGACGTCCGTACAAGCCCGAGAAGGTTGGTCCAGCTGTGATCATGGGGTTTTCGATCGCCCTCATCATCTTCAGCCTGCTGCTGATGATGTTGGTGCTCATGCACAAGGGGAAGGGCGGCGGCCTGTCCGACATGTTCGGTGGCGGCATGCAGTCCTCGGTGGGCGGCTCCTCGGTCGCCGAGCGCAACCTGGACCGCATCACCGTGGTGGTCGGGCTGCTGTGGTTCGTCTGCATCGTCGTGCTCGGGCTGCTGATGAAGCTCGACTGAGGCTCCGGCGGGGCCCGCTCAGGGCCCGGCCGACGCCCGATAACTGACGTACCGTCGTCAGCGGGGCCCATATGCGGCCTATGATGGCATGGCGTCCTCGGGGACGGGTGTAACTCCTCTCACTGGACGCGCGTTGGGCCTTACGTAGACTGGGGCGCCGGGCGGCGAAGCTGCCAATCGAGGCTTCGCGGCACCATCACGCAGGGAGTTACGACCGTGGCAAGTGGCAACGCGATCCGTGGAAGCCGGGTCGGAGCGGGGCCGATGGGAGAGGCCGAGCGAGGCGAATCGGCGCCGCGCCTGCGCATCTCCTTCTGGTGCTCGAACGGACATGAGACCGTGCCGAGCTTCGCCAGCGATGCGCAGATCCCTGACACGTGGGACTGCCCCCGCTGCGGCTTCCCGGCCGGCAAGGACCGGGACAACCCGCCGGACCCGCCGCGCACCGAGCCGTACAAGACGCATCTGGCGTACGTACGGGAGCGGCGCAGCGACGCCGACGGCGAGGCGATCCTCGCCGAGGCACTCGCCAAGCTCCGGGGCGAGATCTAGACACAGCACGCGGTACGACGGCCCGGCCGGGCACCTCCTGTGAGGGGTGCGCGGCCGGGCCGTTGTCAGTGGTGCGGGCTACGGTCAGGGGGTGCTCCATCACGGGGGGGAGCCGTCGGAGCCGTCCCGCCGGGCGGGGCGGAGGCAGAGGGGGATGTCATGGCCGCGGTGGACGCCGGTGAGCTGGGCGCCGGAAAACCGGCGGTGCCCGCGTGGCGCGGGGGGTTCGGGCGGCTGTGGGCGGCCGCGGTCGTCTCCCGGTTCGGAGACGCCCTGCGGGGTGCGGCGCTGCCGCTGCTGGCCGTCTCGCTGACCGATTCGCCGGTGCTGGTCTCGCTCGTGACCGCCTGCGGCTTTCTGCCCTGGCTGCTGTTCGGGCTGATCGGCGGGGCGATCGCGGACCGGGTGGACCAGCGGCGGGCGATGTGGGCGGTGGACGGCGCGCGGGCCGTCCTGATGGCGGGGTTCGCCGTCGCGGTCTGGCTGGACCAGGCCACCATCGGGCTGCTGCTCGCCCTCGCCTTCGCCCTGACCACGCTGCAGACCCTGTTCGACAACGCCGCCACGGCGCTGCTGCCCTCGGTGGTCGGGCAGGAGGCGCTGAGCAGGGCCAACGCCCGGCTGATGACCGGGCAGGAGGTCATGGGCCGGTTCGTGGGCGCCCCGCTGGTGCCGGTGCTGCTGGGCCTCGGCGCCGCGATGCCGTTCGCGGCGGACGCGGTCACCTATCTCGCCGCCGCCGTGCTGGTCGCCTCGCTGGGGGTGACGCCCCCTCAGCGGGCCCCGCGCCCGCCGGGCGGATCGCTGCGGCGCGATATCGCCGAGGGCCTGGCCGTGCTGTGGCGGGACCGGACGCTGCGGGCGCTGTGCGCCTCCACCACGCTGTGCAATATCGGCATCGGCGCGCTCATCGCCACCCTGGTGCTGCACATCACCGGCTGGCTGGGCGCCGGGAACTCCGGCTATGCGGCGGTCATCACCGTGTACGGCATCGGGAGTGTGATCGGGGGGCTGGTGGCCGCCCGGCTCACCGAGAAGCTGGGCCGCACCCGTGCCCTCGTGGTGTGCGGCACCGCGCAGATCGGTGCCCTGGTCGTCCTGGGGGCGATACGGAGCCTGCCGGTCGCGGTCGCCGCCATGGGCCTCTTCGGCTTCGCGGGGATCGTCTGGAACGTGACCGAGGTGACGATGATGCAGCAGAGCAGCCCCGACGGGGCGCTGGGGCGGGTGAGTTCAGCCTTCCGCACCCTGTCGACCGCGGGCGCCCCGCTCGGCGCGCTGCTGGGCGGGGTGATGGCCGAGGCGTGGGGGCTCAACACACCCGCGCTGGGGGCCGCGGCGCTCTTCGTCTGCGGGGTGGCGGCCCTCGTTCCGGGAATGCGGTCCGTCATCAATTAGGTTGGTGGCCACGGGGGCCAGGCACCGACGAGAAGTGGGCTGATGTCCGAGATGACCATGGAAGGCCGCACCAGGCTGGACCAGCTGCCGGAGTGGCATGCGCTGGCCGCACACCGCAAGGATCTGGGCGATGCGCATCTGCGCGACCTGTTCGAGGGCGACCCGGAGCGCGGGCGCCGCCTCACCCTTCAGGTCGGCGATCTCCACGTCGACTACTCCAAGCACCTGGTGACCGACGAGACCCTGCGACTGCTGCGCGAGCTGGCGCGGGCCACCAAGGTGGCCGAGCTGCGGGACGCCATGTTCCGCGGCCAGCGGATCAACACCACCGAGGACCGCGCGGTGCTGCATATCGCGCTGCGCGCACCGCGCTCCGCGGAGATCAAGCTGGACGGCGAGGACGTCGTCGGCGAAGTACACGCCGTGCTCGCCAAGATGGCCGTCTTCGCCGACCGTGTCAGGTCCGGCGACTGGACCGGCCACACCGGCAAGCGGATCAAGAACGTGGTCAACGTCGGCATCGGCGGCTCCGATCTGGGCCCGAAGATGGCGTACGAGGCGCTGCGCGCCTATTCCGACCGCTCGATGACATTCCGGTTCGTCTCCAATGTGGACGGCGCGGATATGCATGAGGCGGTGCGCGACCTGGACCCGGCCGAGACGCTGTTCATCGTCGCCTCCAAGACCTTCACCACCATCGAGACCATTACCAACGCCCTCTCCGCCCGCGACTGGCTGCTGACCGGGCTGGGGGCCGGTGAGGAGGCCGTCGCCAAGCACTTCGTGGCGGTCTCGACCAATGCCGAGAAGGTCGCCGAGTTCGGCATCGACACCGACAACATGTTCGGGTTCTGGGACTGGGTCGGCGGGCGCTATTCCTATGACTCGGCCATCGGCCTTTCCCTGATGGTCGCCATCGGCCCGGACTGCTTCCGCGAGATGCTGGCCGGCTTCCACCTGGTCGACGAGCACTTCGCCACCGCCCCGCCGGAGGAGAACGTCCCCCTGCTGATGGGCCTGTTGGGCATCTGGTACGACAATTTCCATGACGCCCAGGCGCATGCCGTCCTGCCGTACAGCCACTATCTGTCGAAGTTCACCGATTATCTGCAGCAGCTGGACATGGAGTCCAACGGCAAGTCCGTGGACCGGGACGGCAACCGCGTCGACTGGCAGACCGGCCCGATCGTCTGGGGCACCCCCGGCACCAATGGCCAGCACGCCTACTACCAGCTGCTCCACCAGGGCACCAAGCTGGTCCCGGCCGATCTGATCGGCTTCGCCCGGCCGGTGAAGGATCTGCCTCCCGGGCTGGAGTCCCATCACGACCTGCTGATGGCCAACCTCTTCGCCCAGGGCCAGGCGCTGGCCTTCGGCAAGACCTCCGAGGAGGTCGCCGCCGAGGGGGTGGCCGAGGAGCTGGTTCCGCACAAGACCTTCCCCGGCAACCGCCCCACCACCACCATCCTCGCCTCCGAGCTGACCCCGTCGGTGCTGGGCCAACTGGTCGCCCTCTATGAGCACAAGGTCTTCGTCCAGGGCGCCGTCTGGAACATCGACTCCTTCGACCAGTGGGGAGTGGAGCTGGGCAAGGTGCTCGCCAAGCGTGTCGAGCCCGCCCTGACCGAGGGCGCCGAGGTGCCGGGCCTGGACACCTCCACCGAGCATCTGGTGGCCACCTACCGTTCGCTGCGCGGCCGCTGAGGTCCCGAGGCACGGAAGAGCACGGAGAGCAGGAACAGCGGGGAAAACGCGACGATCCCCCGGGCGCCAGAGGCGCACGGGGGATCGTCTGCGGTACGAGGGTTACGGCGACGCCGGGGGATACAGCTCGCGCGGCAGCCCCGCCGCCGCGGCCCGGTCCAGCAGCCACAGCGTGCGGCTGCGGCCGTACGCACCCGCCGCCGGAGCCTGCAGCTCCCCGGCACCCGACAGGGCTATCGTGACCGCCCTCGCCTTGTCCTCACCGGCCGCCAGCAGCCACACCTCCCGTGCCGCGCGAATCGCGGGCAGGGTCAGCGAGATCCGCACGGGCGGCGGCTTGGGCGCGCCGCGCACCCCGACCACCATCCGCTCGGTCTCCCGGACGGCGGGCAGCTCGGGGAAGAGCGAGGCCACATGGGTGTCCGGGCCGACGCCCAGCAGCAGCACGTCGAACGACGGCACCGCGCCGTGGTTCTCCGGCCGCGCGGCCCGGGCCAGCTCGGCGGCGTACGCCTCGGCCGCGGCGTCCACGTCGCCACCGTTCACCCCGTCGGACGCGGGCATCGCGTGCACCCGCGCCGGGTCCAGCTCCACCGTGTCCAGCAGCGCCTCGCGGGCCTGGGTGACATTGCGGTCGGCGTGGCCCTCCGGCAGGAATCGCTCATCGCCCCACCACAGGTCCAGCCGCGACCAGTCGACCGCGTCGCGCGCCGGGGAGGCGGCGAGCGCGGCCAGCAGGCCGTTGCCGTTGCGCCCGCCGGTCAGAACGACCGAGGCGGAGCCACGGGCGGCCTGGGCGTCCACGATCTTCGTGATCAGCCGGGCCGCCGCGGCCTGGGCCATCAGCTCCTTGTCGCGGTGGACGACCACCTGGGGTGCGGTCACTTGTCCGCCTTCCCGTCCGCCTTCCGCTCCTGGGCCTTCGCCGGGGGGTGAGGCTTGGGAGCCGGCGGCTGTGCCGGTGCCTGCGGTGGGTTCTTCGGCGAGCCGGGGGCGTGCTCCGGCGGCGCCTCCGGGTCCCGGGTCGGCAGCGGCGGCCGGTCGGACCCCGGTGCCACCTGAGTCGCCGGGGCGGCCTTGGCGTCCCGCTCCAGCGTGCCCACGCCGCCCTTGCCCAGCTTGTTCACGCCGAACTTCACCGACGACGCGTAGATCTCGTCGGGGTCCAGCCGGCGCAGCTCCTCGGCGATCAGCTCCGAGACCTCACGCCGCTGCAGCGCCACATGCCGGTCGGGCTGGCCCGGCATCGCCAGCTCGGCCAGCGAGCCGTTCGCCCGGTCCAGGCAGATCACGCCGTCGGCCGTCTCCAGCCGCACCGCGGTGAGCCCGGGGCCCTCCGAGACCTGCCGGTTCACCGGCACCCCCAGCCGCTCGGCGAGCCACAGCGCCAGCAGCTCGCTGCTCGGGTTGTACGCCTCGCCCTCGACGATCGCGGAGGTGATCGGGGAGTGCCGCTGGTCCAGCGCGGCGGCCAGGACGCTGCGCCACGGGGTGATCCGGGTCCAGGCCAGATCGGTGTCGCCCGGGGTGTAGGTCGCGGCCCGCAGCCCGAGGGCCGCGACCGGGTCCTCGGTGGCCTGGGCGTCGGTGATCCGGCGCTGGGCCAGCTGTCCGAGCAGGTCCTCGCTGGGGTGCTCAGGGGCGTCCTCCGGCCACCACACCACCACCGGGGCGTCCGGCAGCAGCAGGGGCAGGACCACCGAGTAGGCGTGGTTGGCGAGTTCGCCGTGCAGCCGCAGCAGCACCGTCTCGCCGGTACCGGTCTCGCCGCCGACCCGCACCTCGGCGTCCATCCGGGCCATCTTGCGGTCGCGCGGCGACCGGCCCGGACGCTTGATGACGACCAGGATGCGCGAGGGGTGTTCCTTGGACGCCTCGCTCGCCGCCCTCAGCGCGTCGTAGTGATTGCCCTCGTCGGTGACGATGACGAGGGTCAGCACCATGCCCACGGCCGGCGTGCCGGTGGACCGGCGCGCCTGGATCAGAGCGGAGTTGATCCGGCTGGACGTGGTGTCCGTGAGATCGATGTTCATGGCCGCCGCCAGCTCCGTCCGTCTCGTGCGAGCATCTCGTCCGCGGCTTTCGGCCCCCAGGTCCCCGACGTGTACTGCTCGGGCCTGCCGTGCTTCTCCCAATACTCCTCGATCGGGTCGAGGATCCGCCAGGACTGCTCGACCTCCTCATGGCGGGGGAAGAGATTCGCCTCGCCCAGCAGGACATCGAGCAGCAGCCGCTCGTACGCCTCGGGGCTGGACTCGGTGAAGGACTCGCCGTACTGGAAGTCCATCGTCACGTCCCGGATCTCCATGGAGGTGCCGGGCACCTTGGAGCCGAACCGGATGGTGACGCCCTCGTCCGGCTGCACCCGGATGACCAGGGCGTTCTGCCCGAGCTCCTGGGTGTCGGTGGCGTCGAAGGGGGAGTGTGGGGCGCGCTGGAAGACCACCGCGATCTCGGTGACCCGCCGCCCCAGCCGCTTGCCGGCGCGCAGGTAGAAGGGGACACCCGCCCAGCGGCGGTTGTCGATCTCCAGCTTGATCGCGGCGTAGGTGTCGGTCTTCGAGTGGGGGTCGATGCCCTCCTCCTCGAGATAGCCGTGCACCTCCTGGCCGCCCTGCCAGCCGGGGGCGTACTGCCCGCGGACCGTGTGCTTGCCCAGCTCCTTGGGCAGCTTGACCGCCCGCAGCGCCTTCAGCTTCTCGGTGACCAGGGAGGACGCCTCGAAGGAGGCGGGCTCCTCCATGGCGGTCAGCGCGAGGAGCTGCAGCAGGTGGTTCTGGATGACGTCACGGGCCGCGCCGATGCCGTCGTAGTAGCCCGCGCGCCCGCCGATGCCGATGTCCTCGGCCATGGTGATCTGCACATGGTCCACGTACGACCGGTTCCAGATCGGCTCGAACATCGTGTTGGCGAAGCGCAGCGCCATGATGTTCTGGACCGTTTCCTTGCCCAGGTAGTGGTCGATCCGGAAGACATCACCGGGCCGGAAGACCTCGTGGACGACCTGGTTGAGCTCCTGGGCGCTCTTCAGGTCGTGGCCGAAGGGCTTCTCGATGACCGCGCGCCGCCAGGAGTCGCCCTGGCCCTGCGACAGCCCGTGCTTCTTGAGCTGCTGGACGACGGTGGGGAAGAACTTCGGCGGGACCGACAGATAGAAGGCGAAGTTTCCGCCGGTGCCGCGCGCCTTGTCGAGCTCCTCTATGGTCGCCCGCAGGGTCGTGAACGCCTCGTCGTCGGAGAACGCGCCGGGTACGAAGCGGAACCCCTCGGCCAGCTGCTGCCAGACCTCCTCGCGGAACGGGGTCCGCGCGTACTCCTTGACCGCGTCGTGCACGACCTGGGAGAAGTCCTCGTCCTCCCAGTCGCGGCGGGCGAAGCCGACCAGCGAGAAGCCCGGCGGCAGCAGCCCGCGGTTGGCCAGGTCGTAGATGGCCGGCATCAGCTTCTTACGGGACAGGTCGCCCGTGACGCCGAAGATCACGAGGCCGGACGGCCCCGCGATGCGCGGGAGCCGTCGGTCTCGTGGGTCACGCAGCGGATTGCTGCTGGTCACGGTTTTCACGCCTCCGAGGGTGCGAGGCGCTTGAGCTCCGCCTCGGTGGACTTCAGCAGGTCGTTCCAGGAGGACTCGAACTTCTCGACGCCCTCGTCCTCCAGGACCTGGACGACGTCGTCGTAGGAGATCCCGATCCCGGCCAGCGCGTCGATGTCGGCCTTGGCCTGCTCGTAGGTGCCGCGCACGGTGTCGCCGCTGATCTCGCCGTGGTCGGCGACCGCCTCCAAGGTGGCCTCCGGCATGGTGTTGACGGTGCCGGGGGCGACCAGGTCCGTGACGTACATGGTGTCCTTGTACGCCGGGTCCTTGACGCCGGTCGAGGCCCACAGCGGACGCTGCTTGTTGGCGTTCGCCCGGTCCAGGGCGGCCCAGCGGTCGGAGCTGAAGACCTCCTCGTACGCCTGGTACGCGAGGCGGGCGTTGGCGACGGCGGCCTTGCCGCGCAGCGCCTTGGCCTCATCGGTGCCGAGCTTGTCGATGCGCTTGTCGATCTCGGTGTCCACGCGGGAGACGAAGAAGGACGCCACCGAGTGGATCTTCTGCAGGTCCAGGCCCGCGGCCTTGGCCTTCTCCAGACCGGCCAGGAAGGCGTCCATGACCGCGCGGTACCGCTCCAGGGAGAAGATCAGCGTGACATTGACGCTGATGCCCAGGCCGATCACCTCGGTGATCGCGGGCAGCCCCGCCTCGGTCGCCGGGATCTTGATGAAGGTGTTGGGCCGGTCCACCAGCCAGGCCAGCTGCTTGGCCTCGGCGATGGTGGCGGCCGTGTTGTGGGCCAGGCGCGGGTCGACCTCGATGGAGACCCGGCCGTCCTGGCCGCCCGTCGCGTCGTAGACCGGCCGGAGGATGTCGGCCGCGTCGCGGACGTCCGCCGTGGTGATCATGCGGACGGCTTCCTCGACGGTGAGCTTGCGGACCGCGAGGTCGGCCACCTGCTGTTGGTAGCCCTCACCGCCGGAGATCGCCTTCTGGAAGATCGACGGGTTGGTGGTGACGCCTACGACATGCTGCTGGTCGATCAGCTCGGCCAGGTTGCCGGAGGTGATCCTCTTGCGGGAGAGGTCGTCGAGCCAGATCGCGACGCCTTCGTCGGCCAGCCGCTTGAGTGCGTCTGTCATGGGGTGTGTTCTCCTACTCGTCGCTAAGTCGTCTGCGGGGTGTCAGCGCCCTGCGGCGTCGAGAGATTCGCGGGCGGCGGTGACCACGGCCTCGGCGGTGAGGCCGAACTCCCGGAAGAGCACCTTGTAATCGGCGGAGGCGCCGAAGTGCTCCAGCGAGACGATGCGGCCGGCATCGCCGACGTAGCGGTGCCAGGTGAGGCCGATACCCGCCTCGACGGCCACGCGGGCCTTGACGGACGGCGGCAGCACTGTCTCCCGGTACCCCCTGTCCTGCTCCTCGAACCACTCGACCGAGGGCATTGACACGACGCGGGTCGGAACCCCGGCCGCCTGGAGCTGCTCACGCGCCTCCACGGCGAGCTGCACCTCCGAACCGGTGCCGATGAGGATGACCTGCGGCTCGCCGCCCTCCGCCTCGAAGAGGACATAACCGCCCTTGGCGGCGTCCTCGCTGGCCTCGTAGGTCGGCACGTTCTGCCGGGTCAGCGCGAGGCCGTGCGGAGCCGGGTTCTCGCTGTGGCGGCGGGTGATCTCGCGCCAGGCGATGGCCGTCTCGTTGGCGTCGGCCGGGCGGACCACGTTCAGGCCCGGGATGGCGCGCAGCACCGAGAGGTGCTCCACCGGCTGGTGGGTCGGGCCGTCCTCGCCGAGGCCGATGGAGTCGTGCGTCCACACGTAGGTGACCGGCAGCTTCATCAGCGCGGCGAGCCGGACGGCCGGGCGCATGTAGTCGGAGAAGACCAGGAAGGTGCCCCCGTAGACACGGGTGTTGCCGTGCAGTGCGATGCCGTTCATGGTCGAGCCCATGGCGTGCTCGCGGATGCCGAAGTGCACGGTGCGGCCGTACGGGTCGGCCTCCGGCAGCGGGTTGCCCTTCGGGAGGAAGGACGAGGACGCGTCGATCGTGGTGTTGTTCGAGCCCGCGAGGTCGGCGGAGCCGCCCCACAGCTCGGGCAGCACCCCGCCGAGCGCCTTGAGCACCTGGCCGGACGCCTTACGGGTGGCGACGTCCTTGCCCGGCTCGAAGACCGGCAGCGCGGACTCCCAGCCCTCGGGCAGCTCGCCCGCGGCGATCCGGTCGAAGAGGGCGGCCCGCTCGGGGTTGGCGTTCCGCCACTCCTGGACCTTCTTGTCCCAGGCGGCGTGCGCCTCGCGGCCGCGGTCGACCAGGGCGCGGGTGTGGTTGATGACGTCCGTCTCGACCGCGAAGTGCTGCTCGGGGTCGAAGCCGAGGACGCGCTTGGTGGCGGCGACCTCGTCGGCGCCCAGCGCCGAGCCGTGCGACGCCTCGGTGTTCTGCGCGTTCGGGGCGGGCCAGGCGATGATCGTGCGGGCCGCGATGATCGAGGGGCGCTCGGTCTCGGCCTGCGCCGCCTTGAGCGCCGCGTACAGCGCGTGGATGTCGAAGTCGCCGCTCTCGGCCTGCTCGATGCGCTGGACGTGCCAGCCGTACGCCTCGTAGCGCTTCAGCACGTCCTCGGAGAGCGCGGTCGCGGTGTCGCCCTCGATCGAGATGTGGTTGTCGTCGTACAGGGCGACGATGTTGCCCAGCTTCTGGTGGCCGGCCAGCGAGGACGCCTCGGCGGAGATGCCCTCCTCCAGGTCGCCGTCGGAGACGATCGCCCAGATGGTGTGGTCGAACGGAGAGGCGCCCTCGGGCGCCTCCGGGTCGAACAGGCCACGCTCGTAGCGGGCGGCCATCGCCATGCCCACCGCGTTGGCGATGCCCTGGCCCAGGGGGCCGGTGGTGGTCTCGACACCGGTGGTGTGGCCGTGCTCCGGGTGGCCCGGGGTCTTGCTGCCCCAGGTGCGGAACGACCGCAGATCATCGAGCTCCAGCCCGAAGCCCGCCAGGTACAACTGGACGTAGAGGGTCAGGCTGGTGTGCCCCGGAGACAGCACGAAGCGGTCGCGGCCTGTCCAGTCCGCGTCGGAGGGGTCGTGCCGCATCAGCTTCTGGAAGAGCAGGTAGGCGGCGGGTGCGAGGCTCATGGCCGTGCCAGGGTGGCCGTTACCGACCTTCTGTACGGAGTCCATGGCCAGGACCCGGGCCGTGTCGACGGCCTGCCGGTCCAGATCGGTCCACTCGAGGTCTGTGGTAGTCGGCTTGGTGCTCACCCTGAGTCAGGGCTCCTCTCCACAATGTCGAAATCCGGTGACCGTATGTGCACCGGCGATGTCGAGCCTACCCCTGGAACAACGGTCATCTTTTCGAGTTCCACTCAACGGGATAAGGAACGAATTCCGAGGTGGCCGCATTCCCTCCGGGGTCCGTCGGGATGGCGTCCCGGGCCCTACGGAAGGGGCCCTTCTGGGGCGTGCCCGGCCCGTCGTCCGCCGGGCGTGGCTGCCTTAGGGGCGCCTTGCGGTGCCCCTTCAACACGAGGGACCCCGGCGGCGGGCGGCGTATCCGCTACGTCTAGAGTGGCGTGGTACGCGCAAGTCTTTACCGGCTCTTCATGTCCGGTGCTTGCTGGTTCTTGCTTCCACCAGGGGTGTGCGTGACGGCCGTCGAATCCCGTCCTGCGGGGGTGCTCGAGACGAGCGAAACGAGCTCCGGTCACCGGCCGTTCGGGGCCCGTGTCATGGCGTTCGTGGCGCTGACCAAGCCGCGCGTCATCGAATTGCTGCTGATGACGACCGTGCCGGTCATGTTCCTGGCCGCCCAGGGCGTCCCGGATCTGTGGCTGGTGGTCGCGACCTGTGTCGGCGGTTATCTGTCGGCCGGTGGCGCGGCCGCGTTCAACATGTATTACGACCGGGACATCGACGCGCTGATGGAGCGCACCGCGCAGCGCCCGCTCGTGACCGGCATGGTCTCGCCGCGCGAATGCCTCGTCTTCGCCTTCGCGCTCGCGGCGGGGTCGACGGCCTGGTTCTGGGCGCTGGTCAACCCGCTGTCCGCGATGCTGTCGCTCGGTGCGCTGGTCTTCTACGTCGTCGTCTACACGATGTGGCTCAAGCGACGTACCTCGCAGAACATCGTGTGGGGCGGCATCGCGGGCTGTATGCCCGTCTTCATCGGCTGGTCCTCGGTGACCAATGAGGTCTCCTGGGCCGCCGTCATCCTCTTCCTCGTGATGTTCTTCTGGACGCCGCCGCACTACTGGCCGCTGTCGATGAAGGTCAAGGACGACTACGAGCGGGTGGGCGTGCCGATGCTGCCCGTCGTCGCGGGCAACAAGGTGGTCGCCAAGCAGATCGTCCTCTACAGCTGGGCCATGGTCGGCGTCTCCCTGCTGCTGTGGCCGCTGGGCTACACCGGCTGGTTCTACCCGGTGGTCGCGACGGTGCTCGGCGGGTTCTGGCTCATGGAGGCGCATGCGCTCCAGGGGCGTGCCAAGGCGGAGATCACGGGCGCGAAGCTCAAGGAGATGCGGCTGTTCCACTGGTCGATCACCTATGTGTCGCTGCTGTTCGTCGCCGTGGCCGTGGACCCTTTCCTGCGGTGATTACCGGCGGGTAGCATCGGCTGTATGGCAGACACCACCCAGCCGGAGCCGACGGAGAGCGGCGAGTCGGCCGCACAGCCTTCCGCGCCGGCCGCAGCGTCCGAGCCGTCCAAGCCTTCCGAGGGCGGCGAGTCGGCCGCACAGGCCTCCGCGCCGGAAACAGCGTCGAAGCCCTCCAAGCCCTCCAAGCCCTCGAAGGACGAGAAGCGGGCCGAGCGGCTCGCCCGCCAGATCACGGCCTTCGCCACCGGTCACGGCGGCAGCGCCGAGGGGCAGATCGCCCACATCGGGCGCGGCTCCGTCCGGATCGCCCTCGTCGGCGCCGACGGCGAATGGGGTGTTCTCGTCGCCCCCTCGCAGGAGAGCGCGCGGCGCGCGGCCGAGATCGCCGGGCTGACCCTCCAGGACGCCTTCGACGGCGAGCTCGCCGCCAAGGTCCGCACCGGTCCGTACGAGTGGGCGCGCATGGCGGGCAGCCAGCTCGGCGGACCCGGCAACCCTCCGGCACCCGCCTCGTAGAACGCCTGAGAACGGGTCCGGCGACACCTCGCGCCCCTTCCGTCCGTTAAGCCCGTCGATGCCGGAGGGCGAGAGGCGGCGGCGATGCACGAGGCGACGGACTCCCCGAACACCCTGGGCCCGCCGACCGGCCCGGTCCCCCGGGACGGGCCGGGTGCGGTGGCGGGACCGATCACGCTGCCCCCGCTGGTCGACCAGCACAGCCACGGCACGGTCGACGGCGAGCTCGGCGTCGGCTCGTTCGAAACCCATCTGGCGGCGGCCGCCGGGTCGGGCGCGGCCCCGGCCGGCACCACCTTCTTCGACAGCTGGACCGGTCTGGCCGTGCGCCGCTGGTGCCCGCCGCTGCTGGGCATGGAGCCCCACTGCGCGCCCGTCAGCTATCTCGCCCGCCGCCGTGAACTGGGCGCCTACCGCGCCGCGCGGCTGCTGCTGCGCGGCGCCGGTATCGGCACCTTCCTGCTGGAGTCCGGCGCCCGGGACGGCCTCAGCACCGCCGAGGAACTGGCCGCGACCGCCGACGGCGCGGTCCATGAGGTGGTCCGCCTGGAGCCGCTGGCCGAGCAGGTCGCCGACACCTCCGGCACGGTCGACGCCTTCATCGGCAACACCGCCGAGGCGCTGTACGCGGCGGCCCAGCACGCGACCGCCTTCGCCATGGGGATCGCCTTCTGCGACGAGCTGCCGCCCGACCCGCGCGAGGTCCGGCGGGCCGCCGCCCGCTGGCTCGCGCTCACCGTACGCCCGGCGCGGGACCGCGCCCCCGACCCCGCGCTCGCCCAGCATCTGCTGTGGAGCGCCGTCGCCACCGGCCTACCGGTGCAGCTGCACTGCGCCGATCCACAGTCGCTCGTCGGCTTCCTGCGCGCCACGGCGGGCTTCGGCACCGATCTGGTGCTGCTGCCCGACCGGCCGCACCACCGGCGGGCGGCCCAGCTCGCCGCAGCCTTCCCGCATGTCTACGCGGACGCCGGGCCGCGGCCCGGGGAGACCCTGGGCGAGGCGCCGTTCGGCAAGCTGCTCTTCTCGACGGGCGCGCGGGGGCTGCCCGAGCTGTATGTGACCGCGTCCCGGCTCTTCGGCCAGGCCATGGCCCGGCTGGCGGACGAGTGGGTCGGCGAGGAGATCTGCACCCGGGCCGAGGCCCAGCGGATCGCCGGGCTGGTCGCGGCCGGGACCGCGCGCCGCGTCTACCGGCTGGACGCGGCCGGCTCGGGCTGAACGGTCTCGTGGTCGCCGGTGGGGGCGGGGACGGCCGCCGGAAGCGCGGGGCGCTCGCGCTGGGCGAGCAGCACCCGCAGCACCGCGATCCACACCAGGCAGGAGCCGAGCATATGGATGCCGACGACGACCTCGGGCAGATGGGTGAAGTACTGCACGTACCCGACCACGCCCTGCAGGAGCAGGACGACGAGCAGCTCCAGGACCGTACGGCGCTGGGCGGCCGGGGCCTTCACGGCCCGCAGCGTGAACCACAGGGCCACGGTGAGGCCCAGCACGATGTAGACGAAGTCCACGTGGAGCTGGGTGATCTCCTGCCAGTTCAGCGGGATGCGGTGCACCTTACGGGCGTCACCGGCGTGCGGACCCGCGCCGGTGACCACGGTGCCGATGACGATGAGCGCGCCGGTGGCGGCGATCAGCAACCGGGTCAGCTGGCGCACCGGCACGGCCACGAGACCGCGCGGCTCGGCGTCGCCCTCGCGCGCCCGCCACCAGGTCACCACGGCGACCGTGAGCAGCACGGAGGACAGCAGGAAGTGCGAGCTGACGATGTACGGGTTGAGGCCGGTGAGCACCGTGATGCCGCCGACCACGGCGTTGCCCATGACGATCCAGAACTGGGCCCAGCCGAGCCGGGTCAGCGAGGTGCGCACGGGCGTACGGGCGCGGGCGGCGATGATCAACAGCCCCACGACCACGCAGAGGACGTACGTCAGCATGCGATTGCTGAACTCGATGACGCCGTTGATCCCCATTTCGGCGGTCGGCGTCAGGCTCCCGGAGGTGCACTTGGGCCAGGTGTCACAGCCCAGCCCGGACTGGGTGAGCCGGACCGCGCCACCGGTCACGACGATGACCACGGCCATCACCACGGTGGCCAGCGCGGCCCGCTCCACGAAGCGCGCGGAGGGCTGCCAGCGCCGGGCGATCAGCTCGAACGGATTCAGCGAATTCGGCACGCGCCCATCGTAGGCCGCCGCTTGTGCAGCTTTTCACGAGGGGTAGTGCTTCGGTAAAGCCCCAGCTCGCAGAGGTGTTCGGGCTATTCCCAGTGGAGGCTGCTCCAGCGGAGGCTGCTCCCGGCGGAAGCTACTCCCAGCGGAAGAAGCGCGCCGCCGCACCCAGCCCCAGCACCGCCCACACCGCCAGGATCCCCAGATCCCGCCACGGCATCCCGCCCCCCTCCTGGAGGACGTCCCGCAACCCGCCCGAGAGCGCCGAGATCGGCAGCAGCTCCAGCGCGCCGCGCACCGCGCCCGGGAACTTGTCGAGCGACACGATCACCCCGCCGGCCACGAGCAGCAGCAGGAAGACCAGGTTGGCGGCGGCCAGGGTCGCCTCGGCCTTGAGGGTGCCCGCCATCAGCAGCCCGAGGCCGGAGAACGCCGCGGTGCCGAGGATCAGCAGCAGCGCCACGGAGAGCGGGTCGCCGTGCGGCGACCAGCCCAGCGCCAGCGCGATCGCGGTCAGCAGCACGATCTGCAGGACCTCGGTGACCAGCACCGCGAGGGTCTTGGCGGTCATCAGCCCCCACCGCGGCAGCGGTGAGACGGCGAGCCGCTTGAGCACGCCGTAGCGCCGCTCGAAGCCGGTGGCGATGGCCTGTCCGGTGAACGCCGTGGACAGCACGGCGAGCGCCAGCACACCGGGCGTCAGGAAGTCCACGGTGCTGCCGTCGGCGCCCGTGTCGACGATGTCGACGGTGCTGAAGAGCACCAGCAGCAGGGACGGGATGACGACGGTCAGCAGCAGCTGCTCGCCGTTGCGCAGCAGCATCCGGGTCTCCAGCGCGGCCTGCGCCCGGATCATCCTCATCAGCGGGGCCGCCCCCGGCTTGGGGAGAAAAGTGCCCGTGGCGGTCACGCTCGCAGCTCCTTACCGGTGAGCTCCAGGAAGACGTCCTCGAGGGTGTGCCGCTCGACCGAGATCCGGTCCGGCAGCACACCGTTCTGCGCGCACCAGGAGGTGACGGTGGCCAGCATCTGGGGGTTGACCTTGCCGGTGACGCGGTACGAGCCGGGGGTCAGCTCGGCGGCCGTGGAGTCGGCGGGCAGCGCCTTGAGGAGCGAGGCCAGGTCGAGTGCGGGGCGGCCGCCGAAGCGCAGGGTGTTCTCGGCGCCGCCCCGGCACAGCTCCTCGGGGCTGCCCCGGGCGATCACCTTGCCGCCGTCGATGATCGCCACATCGTCGGCGAGCTGCTCGGCCTCGTCCATGTAGTGGGTGGTCAGCAGCACGGTGACCCCGTCGTCCCGCAGATCGCGGATGAGGTCCCAGGTGGCGCGGCGGGCCTGTGGGTCGAGTCCGGCGGTCGGCTCGTCGAGGAAGACCAGCTCGGGGCGGCCGACGACGGCCATGGCGAGCGCGAGCCGCTGCTGCTGGCCGCCGGAGAGCCGCCGGTAGGTGGTCCGGCCGCAGGAGGCGAGGCCGAGCCGGTCGATCAGCAGGTCGACGTCGACCGGATGCGCGTGCAGGGAGGCGGTGTGGCGCAGCATCTCTTCTGCGCGCGCGCCGGAATAAACGCCTCCGGACTGCAGCATCACCCCGACCCGGGGCGCAGCGCGGGGGCGTCCGCGACCGGGTCGAGCCCGAATATCCGGACCGTGCCGGCGTCGGGGCGGCGGTATCCCTCGCAGGTCTCGACGGTGGTGGTCTTACCGGCTCCGTTGGGGCCGAGAACGGCGGTCACGGCGCCCCGGTCCACGGACAGGTCGAGCCCGTCGACCGCGGTCTTCGGGCCGTACCGCTTGACCAGGCCGACGATGTCGACCGCGGGCTCTTCTCGCATGTCCGGCAGTCTACGAATCGCCGGGCCCCCTGTGGGCGGCAGGGCCGGAAGCCGCGGTGCCCGCCGCCCGGCCGCGAAGGCGTCGCCGCAGGTGAAACCGGGGCGCGGGACCCTCTCGGACTTAGGTACACCTAAGTGACGTACCCCACCGGACCTGCAGATCTCCCCGCTTGTGTCGCGCCGGGGAATTACGCAACAATGGCGTTGTGAAATACGCGAGCGAGGCTCCGAACGAACGCGCGGCCGAACTGGCCGCGCGGTCCGGCGCGCCCGCATCCGCGCCGGAAGAGCAGCACGGCACCCGCAACCGGGTCGCGCGCTCCATCCTCGACCATGGTCCCTCCACCGCGGCGGAGCTCGCCCTGCGGCTGGAGCTGACCCAGGCGGCCGTCCGCCGCCACCTGGACACCCTCGTCGCCGACGGCGTCGTCGAGCCCCGAGAGAAGAGGGTGTACGGGGCGCGGGGGCGCGGCCGCCCGGCCAAGGTCTTCGCGCTCACCGACTGCGGCCGCGACGCCTTCGACCAGGCTTACGACAAGCTCGCCGTCGACGCCCTGCACTGGATCGAGCAGAGCGCCGGAGGCGGCGAGGCGGGCCGTGCCGCGGTCGCCGCGTTCGCCCGCGCCAGGCTCGCCGCCCAGGCGGACGGATACCGCGGCACCGTCGAGGCCGCCGCCCCCGGCCGCCGCACCGAAGCCCTCGCCGACGCGCTCTCCGCGGACGGGTACGCTGCTACGGCGCGCAGCGCGCCGGTCGGCGAACAGCTCTGCCAGCACCACTGCCCGGTCGCCCACGCAGCCGAGCGATATCCGCAGCTGTGTGAGGCGGAGACCGAGGTCTTCTCCCAGCTGCTCGGAACTCATGTGCAGCGTCTGGCCACCATCGCCCATGGCGACGGAGTGTGCACGACGTTCATTCCGAAGACCGGCAAGGTCGAGAAGACCGACACCAGCACCACCAAGACCACCACCGCATCTGCCAGCACGGCCGGGAGGAACCCCGAATGACTCTCCCCACGGAGACCGCTCACCCCGAGCTTGAAGGCCTGGGCAACTACGAGTACGGCTGGGCCGACTCCGACGTGGCCGGCGCCTCGGCCAAGCGCGGCCTCTCCGAGGAGGTCGTACGCGACATCTCGGGGAAGAAGTCCGAGCCGGAGTGGATGCTCAAGCTCCGCCTCAAGGGCCTGAAGCTCTTCGGCAAGAAGCCCATGCCCACCTGGGGCTCGGACCTGTCGGGCATCGACTTCGACAACATCAAGTACTTCGTCCGCTCCACCGAGCAGCAGGCCGCCTCGTGGGACGACCTGCCCGAGGACATCAAGAACACGTACGACAAGCTGGGCATCCCGGAGGCCGAGAAGCAGCGCCTCGTCGCGGGTGTCGCGGCCCAGTACGAGTCCGAGGTCGTCTACCACCAGATCCGTGAGGACCTGGAGGAGCAGGGCGTCATCTTCCTGGACACCGACACCGCGCTCAAGGAGCACCCGGAGCTGTTCCAGGAGTACTTCGGCACCGTGATCCCGGCGGGCGACAACAAGTTCGCCTCGCTGAACACGGCGGTCTGGTCCGGCGGCTCGTTCATCTACGTGCCGAAGGGCGTGCACGTGGAGATCCCGCTGCAGGCGTACTTCCGGATCAACACCGAGAACATGGGCCAGTTCGAGCGGACGCTGATCATCGTCGACGAGGACGCCTACGTCCACTACGTCGAGGGCTGCACCGCGCCGATCTACAAGTCGGACTCGCTGCACTCCGCGGTCGTCGAGATCATCGTGAAGAAGGGCGCCCGCTGCCGCTACACGACCATCCAGAACTGGTCGAACAACGTCTACAACCTGGTCACCAAGCGCGCCGTGGCCTACGAGGGCGCGACCATGGAGTGGGTCGACGGCAACATCGGCTCCAAGGTGACCATGAAGTACCCCGCCGTCTACCTGATGGGTGAGCACGCCAAGGGCGAGACCCTGTCCATCGCCTTCGCGGGCGAGGGCCAGCACCAGGACGCGGGCGCCAAGATGGTCCACATGGCCCCCCGCACCTCGTCGAACATCGTCTCCAAGTCGGTGGCGCGCGGCGGCGGCCGCACCTCCTACCGCGGTCTGATCGAGATCGGCGAGGGCGCCGAGGGCTCCAAGTCCAATGTGCTCTGTGACGCCCTGCTCGTCGACACGATCTCCCGCTCGGACACCTACCCGTATGTGGACGTCCGCGAGGACGACGTGTCCATGGGCCATGAGGCGACCGTCTCCAAGGTCAGCGACGACCAGCTCTTCTACCTGATGAGCCGTGGTCTGTCCGAGGACGAGGCCATGGCGATGATCGTGCGCGGCTTCGTCGAGCCGATCGCGCGCGAGCTGCCCATGGAGTACGCGCTGGAGCTCAACCGGCTGATCGAGCTGCAGATGGAGGGCGCGGTCGGCTGACGCCACCCCCTTCCGGCCCCGGCGGGGGCGCCGTCCTCCGCCCGGGCATCCCGTTCAGGCCCATCAGGCAGAAAGAGAGCAGTACGACAGCCATGGCTGAAACCATCCCGGCCGGATCCACCACGGACGGCGTCATCCAGGTGGGCCAGCCCACCGATGCCCGGGTGAGCGCGCCCGCGTCGTACGACGTGGCCGACTTCCCGGTGCCCCATGGCCGCGAGGAGGACTGGCGGTTCACCCCCCTGGAGCGGCTGCGCGGTCTCCATGACGGCACGGCTGTCGCCGACGGCGGCGTCAAGGTCGAGGTGACCGCCCCCGAGGGCGTCACGGTCGAGACCGTGGGCCGTGACGACGCACGCCTGGGGAAGGCCGGCAAGCCGGTGGACCGGGTGGCGGCCCAGGCGTACAGCTCCTTCGAGAAGGCGTCGGTCGTCTCGGTGCCCAAGGAGACGGTGCTCACCGAGCCGGTGCGGATCGCCGTGCACGGCGAGGGCGGCACCGCCTTCGGCCACCAGGTGGTCGAGGTCGGCGCCTTCGCCGAGGCGGTCGTGGTCATGGACCACACCGGTGACGCCACGCTCGCCGCCAATGTGGAGTACCTGATCGGCGACGGCGCCAAGCTCACCGTGGTCTCGATCCAGGACTGGGACGACACCGCGGTCCACGCCGGTCAGCACACCGCGCTGGTCGGCCGGGACGCCTCCTTCAAGTCCGTGGTCGTCACCTTCGGCGGCGATCTGGTGCGGCTCCACCCGCGCGTCGTCTACGGCGCCCCGGGCGGTGAGGCCGAGCTGTACGGCGTGTACTTCACCGACAACGGCCAGCACCAGGAGCACCGGCTCTTCATCGACCACGACACCCCGCACTGCCGGAGCAACGTGGCCTACAAGGGCGCGCTGCAGGGCGCCGAGGCGCACGCGGTGTGGATCGGCGATGTGCTGATCCGGGCCGCCGCGGAGGGCACCGACACCTACGAGCTCAACCGGAACCTGGTCCTCACCGACGGCGCCCGGGTCGACTCGGTGCCGAACCTGGAGATCGAGACCGGTGAGATCGTCGGCGCCGGTCACGCGAGCGCGACCGGCCGCTTCGAGGACGAGCAGCTCTTCTACCTGATGGCGCGCGGCATCCCGGCCGACGAGGCCCGCCGTCTGGTGGTCCGCGGCTTCTTCGCCGAGCTCGTCCAGCAGATCGGGATCCCCGACCTGGAGGAGCGGCTCATCGCCAAGATCGAGGCCGAGCTGGAGGCGTCCGTAGGATGACCAACACCTTCGTACGCGCCTGTGCGCTGGACGAACTCGAGGACGACACCCCCAAGCGGGTCGAGCTCGAGGGCGTGCCCGTGGCACTGGTGCGCACCGAGGGCGAGGTGTTCGCGGTCAACGACATCTGCTCGCATGCGAACGTCTCGCTGTCCGAGGGCGAGGTGGAGGACTGCCAGATCGAGTGCTGGCTGCACGGCTCCAGCTTCGACCTGCGCACCGGCAAGCCGTCCGGCCTCCCCGCGACGCGCCCGGTCCCCGTATACCCCGTAAAGATCGAAGGGGACGATGTGCTCGTCTCCGTCACCCAGGAGTCCTGAGGCACCCATGGCCACGCTTGAGATCCACGACCTGCACGTTTCCGTCGACGCCGAGGGCGGTCCCCGCGAGATCCTGCGCGGTGTCGACCTGACCGTGAAGCAGGGCGAGACGCACGCCATCATGGGCCCCAACGGCTCCGGCAAGTCCACCCTCGCCTACTCGCTCGCCGGGCACCCGAAGTACACGATCACCGGCGGCACCGTGACGCTGGACGGCGAGGACGTGCTCGCGATGTCCGTCGACGAGCGCGCCCGCGCCGGTGTCTTCCTCGCCATGCAGTACCCGGTCGAGGTGCCCGGCGTCTCCGTCTCCAACTTCCTGCGCACCTCCGCGACCGCGATCCGCGGCGAGGCGCCCAAGCTGCGCACCTGGGTGAAGGAGGTCAAGGAGGCCATGGAGCGCCTCAACATCGACCCGTCCTTCGCCGAGCGGAATGTGAACGAGGGCTTCTCCGGCGGAGAGAAGAAGCGCCACGAGATCCTCCAGCTGGAGCTGCTGAAGCCGGCCATCGCGATCCTCGACGAGACCGACTCCGGCCTCGACGTCGACGCACTGCGGGTGGTCTCCGAGGGCGTCAACCGGGTCCGTGAGGCGGGCCAGGTCGGCACCCTGCTGATCACCCACTACACCCGCATCCTGCGGTACATCAAGCCCGACCACGTCCACGTCTTCGCGGCGGGCCGGATCGCCGAGTCCGGCGGCCCGGAGCTGGCCGACAAGCTGGAAGAAGAGGGCTACGAGGCGTACGTGAAGGGAGGCGCATCCGAGTGACACAGCTGCCGGGCCTCCTCGACACCGAGGCGATCCGCAAGGACTTCCCGATCCTGGACCGTGTCGTCCATGACGGCCAGAAGCTCGTCTACCTGGACAACGCGGCGACGTCGCAGAAGCCGCGCCAGGTGCTGGACGTGCTCAACGACTACTACGAGCGCTCCAACGCCAATGTGCACCGCGGCGTCCATATGCTCGCCGAGGAGGCCACGGAGCTGTACGAGGGCGCCCGCGACAAGGTCGCCGCCTTCATCAACGCTCCCAGCCGCGACGAGGTGATCTTCACCAAGAACGCCTCGGAGTCGCTGAACCTGGTCGCCAACATGCTCGGCTGGGCCGACGAGCCCTACCGCGTGGACCAGGAAACCGAGATCGTCATCACCGAGATGGAGCACCACTCCAACATCGTTCCGTGGCAGCTGCTCTCGCAGCGCACCGGCGCGAAGCTGAAGTGGTTCGGCCTCACCGAGGACGGCCGGCTCGACCTGTCGGAGATAGAGCAGGTCATCACCGAGAAGACCAAGGTCGTCTCGTTCGTGCTGGTCTCCAACATCCTCGGCACGGTCAACCCGGTCGAGGCGATCGTCCGCCGCGCCCAGGACGTCGGCGCCCTCGTGGTGATCGACGCCTCCCAGGCCGCCCCGCACATGCTGCTGGACGTGCAGGCGCTCCAGGCCGACTTCGTGGCCTTCACCGGCCACAAGATGTGCGGCCCGACCGGCATCGGTGTGCTGTGGGGCCGCCAGGAGCTGCTGGAGGACCTGCCTCCGTTCCTCGGCGGCGGCGAGATGATCGAGACCGTCTCGATGCACTCATCCACCTACGCCCCGGCGCCGCACAAGTTCGAGGCCGGTACGCCCCCGATCGCCCAGGCCGTCGGCCTCGGCGCGGCCGTGGACTACCTCACCTCGATCGGCATGGACAACATCACCCGTCATGAGCACGCCCTCACGCACTACGCGGTCGGCAGGCTCCTGGAGGTGCCGGACCTGCGCATCATCGGCCCCACCACGGCCGAGGAGCGCGGCGCCACGATCTCCTTCACGCTCGGCGACATCCACCCCCACGATGTGGGCCAGGTGCTCGACGAGCAGGGGATCGCGGTCCGGGTCGGCCACCACTGCGCCCGCCCCGTATGCCTGCGCTATGGAATTCCGGCGACCACCCGAGCGTCGTTCTATCTGTACTCCACTCCGGCCGAGGTTGACGCCTTGGTGGAGGGCCTGGAGCACGTACGGAACTTCTTCGGGTAGGGGCGTGCCGCGTGAAGCTGGATTCGATGTACCAGGACGTGATCCTGGACCACTACAAGAACCCCCATGGACGGGGCCTGAGGGACGGCGACGCAGAGGTACACCATGTCAATCCGACCTGCGGTGACGAGATCACGCTCCGGGTGCGGCTTGACGGCGAGACCATCGAGGACGTGAGCTACGAGGGCCAGGGCTGTTCCATCAGCCAGGCCAGCGCCTCCGTGCTCAATGAGCTGCTGGTGGGCAAGGAGCTGGCCGAGGCCCGCAGGATCCAGGAGACCTTCCTGCACCTGATGCAGTCCAAGGGCAAGGCCGAGCCGGACGACGCCATGGAGGAGGTGCTGGAGGACGCGATCGCGTTCGCCGGTGTCTCCAAGTACCCGGCCCGTGTGAAATGCGCCCTGCTGAGCTGGATGGCCTGGAAGGACGCCACGGCACAGGCACTGGGTGAGACCGCCGGAGGGAAGACCGCATGAGTGACAACGTGACCACCACCAAGCCCGCCAGCGAGGAAGAGGTCCGCGAGGCCCTGTACGACGTCGTGGACCCCGAGCTGGGCATCGACGTGGTCAACCTCGGGCTGATCTACGGCATTCACATCGACGACGCCAACATCGCGACGATCGACATGACGCTGACCTCGGCGGCGTGTCCGCTGACCGACGTCATCGAGGACCAGGCCAAGTCCGCTACCGACGGCATCGTCAACGAGCTCCGGATCAACTGGGTCTGGATGCCGCCGTGGGGCCCGGACAAGATCACCGACGAGGGACGTGAGCAGCTGCGCGCCCTCGGCTTCAACGTCTGACGTCTCGCCTCCTGGGCTTGTGTGAGCGGCCCCCGCGCTTCGGCGCGGGGGCCGTTCGCATGTTCCGGGGCTGGTGGGACTCGCGTTACGTACGACCGTACACATCGTTGTGTACGCTTGTACGCATGGGATATGTGATGCTCTCCGGAGCGATCCTGGCCGAGATCCTCGCCACCACCTCGATGAAGTACAGCGATGGCTTCAGCAAGCTATGGCCCTCGCTGGCCACCGGAGCGGGCTATCTGATCGCCTTCGCCCTGCTCGCCCAGACCCTCAAGACGGTGTCCGTCGGCACCGCGTACGCCATATGGGCCGGAGCCGGTACGGCCCTCATCGCGGTGATCGGCATGCTCTTCCTGGGGGAGGCGGCCACCGCCGCCAAGGTGATCGGGGTGCTGCTGGTGGTCGCCGGGGTGATCGTGCTCAACCTCGGCGGGGCCCACTGATGGGGCGCCGCTACGACCCCGACCGGCGGCAGCGGATCATCGACGCCGCGGCCGCCGTGGTCCGCGAGCGTGGCATCGCGGGGCTCGGCCACCGGGCCGTGGCGGCCGCGGCCGATGTGCCGCTGGGCTCGACGACCTACCACTTCGCGACCCTCGACGACCTGCTGATCGCGGCGCTCCGCCAGATCAACGGGGAGTGGCTGGCGGAGGTGGAGAGCTGGGTGGAGGGCGTCGATCCGGCCGCGCCGCCCGCGGACGAACTGGCCCGGTGGCTGGAGGATCAGCTCACGGGCGAACGGGCGCGGATGGAGCTGGAGTACGAGCTGTACTTCGCCGCGTTGCGCGATGAGGGGCTGCGTCCGCTCGCCGCCGAGTGCCTGGACGAGATGGCCCGGATGCTGACGCGACTGGTGCCCGAAGCGGCCACGGCGCGCGCGGTGGTGGCTCTGATCGACGGACTGACCCTGCAGGTGCTGCTGGCGGACCGCCCGTACGACCGGGAGGGCACCCGCGCGGCGCTGGAGCGGCTCATGCGTGGGGACGGCGATGACGGGGAGCCGGGGACCGCTCGCCGAAACCGTATGACGAGCCCCCCGGGCTCGCCCGCTGAGACCGGTTCGCCTCCCGGCCCCGCCTCCGGTTAGCGTTCTGACCATGACCGATGCATCCACCACCGCCCCCACCGGCGCCGTCGCCGCCGGTCTCGCCACCCTCACCGAGGACGGCACCGTTCTGGACACCTGGTTCCCGGCCCCCGAGCTGGCCGCCGAGCCCGGCCCGGCCGGGACCGAGCGGCTCGACGCCGAGCGGACCGCGCAACTGCTGGGCGAGACCGCCCTCAAGGCGGTCGGGCCGGACCCCCGGCGCGGCGTCGAGGTCGTCGCCGTCCGCACGGTCATCGCCTCGCTGGACGAGAAGCCGCTGGACGCGCACGACGTCTATCTGCGGCTGCATCTGCTCAGCCACCGGCTCGTCAAGCCGCACGGCCTGAGCCTGGACGGCCAGTTCGGCCTGCTGGCCAACGTCGCCTGGACCTCGCTCGGCCCCGTCGCCGCCGACCAGGTGGAGCGGGCCCGGCTGGCCGCCCGCGCCGAGGGGCTGCACCTGTCGGTGACCAGTGTCGACAAGTTCCCCCGGATGACCGACTACGTCGTCCCCGCCGGCGTCCGCATCGGCGACGCCGACCGGGTCCGCCTCGGCGCGCACCTCGCCCCCGGGACCACGGTCATGCACGAGGGCTTCGTCAACTTCAACGCCGGCACGCTGGGCACCTCCATGGTCGAGGGCCGGATCAGCGCGGGCGTCGTGGTCGGCGACGGCTCCGACATCGGCGGCGGCGCCTCGATCATGGGTACCCTCTCCGGCGGCGGCAAGCAGACGATCACCATCGGCGAGCGCTGCCTGCTCGGCGCCGAGGCGGGCCTGGGCATCCCGCTCGGCGACGACTGCATCGTCGAGGCGGGGCTGTATGTGACGGCGGGCACCCGCGTCACCCTCCCGGACGGCAAGATCGCCAAGGCCCTGGAGCTCTCCGGCGCCGACAACCTCCTCTTCCGCCGCAACTCCATCACCGGCGCGGTCGAGGCGCTGCCCCGCACCGGTTCCTGGGGCGGGCTGAACGAGGCGCTGCACAGCCACAACTGATCAACGGCGGACAGCCGCAACTGATCAACGCTGGTACGGCGGCGGCCCGGTGGGGGACTACCTTCCCCACCGGGCCGCCGCGTGTCCGTCAGGTGACGCCTCAGGGGCGCACCCGCACCACCTGCGGGTCGTGGTCGCTGGACTGGTCCGCGAACTCGGCGTTGATGTGCACGATGTCGTAGTCGGCACGGCGCAGCGCGCGGCTGGTCAGGATGTGGTCCAGCACCTGCGAATTGCCGTTGTAGACATAGCCGTAGCGCTCGTCCCTCGGCAGCCGGGTCACCAGGTCGGTCAGCACACCGCCCTGGGTGAGGTCGGCCAGCGCGGGCGAGAACTGGTAGTCGTTGAGGTCGCCCGCGACGACCACGGCCGCCTTCGGGTCGGCGTTCAGCAGCGCCTTGACGAAGGTGTTGACCGCCGTGGCCTGTCCGGTGCGCTGGGTCTCCGAGGAGCGGGCCGGGGGCTGGAAGCGGCTGTCCAGACCCTGGTCGCCGCCCTTGGAGTTGAAGTGGTTCGCGACCACGAACACCGGGCGGCCGCGGAAGGAGAACTGCCCGACCAGCGGCTTGCGGCTGGCCTTCCAGACGCCGTTCGCCGGGTCGATACGGCCGGGGGAGGCCGACAGCGTGGCCTTGCCGCCCTTCTTCTCGACCGTCACCGGGGTGGTGGAGTCGCCGCCGGGGATGTCGGTGAAGGAGACCCGCTCCGGGTTGTAGAGGAACGCCACACGGATGTTGCCGCCCGGCTCGCCGCCGTCCTGGTCGTCAACCGGGTCGATCTGGCGCCACTCGTACGAGGGGCCGCCCGCCGCCTTGATCGCGTCGGTGAGCTTCGTCAGCGTGGCGTCGGCGCCCACCACCGAGTCGTTCGTGGCGCCGTTGTCGTCCTGGACCTCCTCCAGCGCGACGATGTCCGGCGAGGCGAGGTGCTCCACCAGCCCGGTGGCCAGCCGGTCGAACTTCGCCTGGGCGGTCTTGGGGGAGAGGTTCTCCACGTTGTAGGTGGCGATGGAGAGTTCGTCCGCCTTCTGCTTGCGGGTGCTCTCCCGCTCCGGGCCGTGGTCGGCCAGGTCGCCCATCGTGGTGGCCGCGAGCGTGTAGCCGCCGAAGTTGTCGTAGTCCAGCGGCCCGGCCGTGGTGCCGGTCAGCGCGTCGCCGACGTCCGCGACGGGGAAGGGGTGCTCGGCGTAGGGGAGGAGGGAGACCACCTTCACCCGGCCCGCGTTGGGGTCGCGGTACGAGCCGTAGAGGGCGCCGCCGCGCGCGGTCCGCCGGTGGCGGGGCTCGGCGGTGACCCACACCTCCTTGTAGGTGTTGGTCGCGCCGACCACGGGGGCGTTCTCGACCGAGACCCGCATGCCTTCCAGCGACTCGTAGCGGTCCAGGGCGTACGAGCGCGGCCGCAGCGTCAGCCCCTCGATGGAGTCGCCGCCCGCGTCCGGGGTGTAGCGGTCGGGGATCGTGGCGGGGTTGAGCCGGTAGGCGGCGGGCAGCGCATTGCCGGAGGACCGGACCGTCCAGGTGGCCTTGGAGATCTCGGTGAGCGACTGCAGACCGGCGTCCTTGCCGCCCGGGTAGTACTCGGACACCGTCCCGGAGACCAGCACCGAGTCGCCCACGGCGACCGAGGGCGTGGTCGATCCGGTGAAGACGAAGATCGCTTCGCTGGTGGCCGCGTCCCGGTCGGGCTCGGTGTCCTGGATCCAGAAGCCGCGGGACGAGCCGAAGGCGCGTATCGCCGTGACCGTGCCGGGGACCTCGGTCACCTGCTGTCCGGCGAGCGGGGATATCCGGGTGCTGCCCTGGATGTCATGGATGCGGATCTCGGCGGCGGAGGCCGACGAGGGCACGACGAGCAGCCCGGCCGCGAGGGCGGAGGCGGCGACGGCGGTGACGGCGACGGGTCCGCGCGGGGCGCGAAGGGACATGGTGGTGGCCTCCGGAAAGGAGTGAACGGCGAGGAAATCGCCTCTACGCGCGTCAATCTCTTTCCTGGGTGCGGAAGTTGTCAAGACAGGACGGGTGGCGTGCGGATGGCGGAAGCGGGGCGGGAGCATGAACGAGGGGGCGCCGCCCGCCCCCTCGCCCCGGCCGGTTCCCGCGGCCCGTCGGCCGAATTCACCGCCTGTCGCGGTGCGGGATCGGGCGCGGGACCACATCGGGACGAAAGTGCCGTCCCGTTCCGTCTACGCTGGGGTCCGGGCCGTGCCGTGGCGCCCGTGCCCGTACACCCGCATATCCGTACCCCCATGGCTCCACAGCGGGGTCCTGAGACCCATAGCCTCATAGCTCCACAGCCCCCGCACAGTTCCACAGCCCCCACAGCCCCATAGCCCCCACAGCCCCATAGCCCCCGCGACTTCCGCGCCCCGAGGAGTGACGTCCGCCCATGCCAGAAGAGCGCCCCACCATGCCGCCCGTGCGGCTTCGCACCGACGCGGAACTCGCGCGGGACGCACTCGCCGCGCCGCTCCTCGCCCGCGCGGTCCGGCTCGCCCGCTGGGCCGAGCCGGGGAAGCCGGTGGCGTCGGGCGGGGTGCTGCCGGAGAGCGAGCTGCGGGCGGCGATCGAGCTGCTGGGGCTGTCGGGGGACGAGGACGGGCCCGAGCACACGGCGCAGGCGTGGCAGCTCGCCGTCGACACCGGGCTGGTCGAGATCGACGAGTCCGAGGAGGCGTCGGGCGCCGCGGCGGCCGCGAGGTCTGATGGCGATGGCGATGGCGACGGTAAGGGTGACGGCGACGGCGCGGACGGCGCCGCGCCGCTCGGGGACGAGTTCTCCGCCCTCGCGATCAGCGGCGAGGAGCTGCGCCTGATCACCGAGGGCGGCCCCCGCGACATCCTGGACATCTGGCTCGACGGCTTCGAGACGGTGCTGGCCGACGCCGCCGCCCCCGACCTGGGCGACATCGCCGCCCAGATCAGCGAGGGCGGTGAGCTCGACCTCGACGCGATCGACTGGAACCCGGAGGAGGAGGCCGAGTTCCTCGACGGGGTGCTGGGCAACCTCTATCTGCTGACCGCCCTCGACGAGGAGGCCGCCGCGGCCTCCGTACCGCTGCCCGCGCTGGCCGCCTCCATGATCGTCCCCGAGGACATGGACGAGCCCACCGACGACATCCTCGAAGAGGTCTCCGAGGCGATGGTGCGACTGGACGACCAGTTCCGGCTGCTCGCCCCGACCGGTCTCATCGACTACCAGCCGGTGGACGAGGCGCTGATCCAGGAGGTCGACGGCGAGGGCCGGATCCAGGAGCCCGAGACCGCCGAGGAGCTGGAGGACGAGGACGTCTCCCGCTACGGCATGGTGCGGCTCACCCCACTCGGCATCTACGCCGTACGGGCCCGGATGATCGAGGCGGGCATCGACGCCCCGGCCGTCGGCGACCTGGCCGACAAGGGCGCCGACATCCTGCTCGACGCCCTCCCCGGCCACCCCGAGCCCGCCGCGCAGGCCGAGGCCGAGCAGTGGCTGGCCCGCCGTACGCCCGAGGAGGCCGCCCGCGAGCTGCTCGCCGCCGCGCGCGGCGACGACGAGGGCGCACCGCTGCGCCGCCTCACCTGCCAGCAGACGCTCTCGCTGGTCGGTACCGAGGCCGAGCCCGCGCTGCGCGAGGTGCTCGACGACCGCCACCTGGGCGGGCTGGCCCGGGTCTGGCTGGCCGAGCACGGGGTGGCGGGCGTCCCGGAGCCGTCGGAGGCGATGGTCTTCTGGCTGACCGTGGACACCCTCGCGGCCCAGCTCGCCACCGAGGGCGACTCGGCGGAACTGCGGGACCTGGTGCGCGGCCTGGTCGACCAGTCCGGGAGCTTCTTCGACTCGGCCTGGCGGGTGGACCACCCGGCGACCGCGGAGGTCCTGGAGGCGATGGGCCGGCTGCACCCGGACAAGCAGGCCGCCAAGGAGGCCCGCAAGGCGGCCTTCAAGGCCCGCTCAAGGGCATAGCCGCGCGGGGCTTCACCGTGGCCGCAGCCGCCGGATCTTGCCGCCTGCGGCGGGCTGTTCCCCTCCCCGCCCCTTCCCGAAACTGGGGCTCCGCCCCAGACCCCGGGGTTCGGGGGCGGGGCGCTGGTGAGGGGTGTGGTCGGGCAGGCTGCTCCCGTGCCTACGCCTTTTCGTGGCATCGGTGTGCGGCTCCGTCGTGTGGTGGGGCTCCGCCCCGAATCGCGGGGTCCGCGGCGGGGCGCTGGTGAGGGGCGTGGTTGGGCAGGCTGTTCCCGTGTCCGCGCCTTTTCGTGGCATCGGTGTGCGGCTGCGTCGTGTGGTGGGGCTTTGCCCCGGATCGTGGGGCGTGGGGGCGGAGCTGTGGTGAGGGGTGTGGTCGGGGGCGGCTTTCATCCCTGCGCCTTCCCGCAGCGTCGGTATGCGGCTCCGCTGCCTGGTGGGGCTCCGCCCCTGGACCCGGGGTCCAGGGGCGGAGCCCCTGGTATCGGGAAGGGGCGGGGAGGGGAAAGATCCGTCGGGCACCCCCTGGCGCGGGCGTGTGCGCAGGGGGCTGGCCCCGTCCCGGGGCCCGCGTGGCGCTTGCGTGTCGCGGCCCGGTGCGGGCCTCCGCCCGCTGGGCGGGCGTGTCGCTGGGCGGGCGTGCCACCGTGCGGGCGTGTCGCTGGGCGGGCCTGCCGCCGTGCGGGCACGCCCCTCCGCCGCGCCGGAGGCCACGCGCGGGGCCCGCGGCGTCCCCCGGCCGAAAGTTGAGCGCTGCCCAGAGCCGTATCGGCCTACGCTCCGTATAAGGGGTCGGCGGTCATTCGTCCCTTGATGTCGCGCTCCGTTCAACTGATGTTCGGCCTGGGGCGGGAACGTATGGCCGCAGTCGGAGGCCACCATCCCGCGTTCAGGAGAAAACATGTCGCTCAGCCGAAGAGACTTCGCGAAGCGTTCCGCGTATACGGGGGCCGGGGTCGCCCTGGTCGGAAGCGCGGGGGTGCTCGCCACCGCCCCCGGCGCGCTCGCCGCTGAGGCGACCGACGCGGGCGCCGCGGGCACCGCGGGCCACGATGGCGGCGGCGCGTCGCTCGGCTACGGTCCGCTCGTCGAGGACCCCAAGGGCATCCTGGCGCTGCCCAAGGGGTTCCGCTACAAGATCATCACCCGCACCGGTGAGACGAAGCTGGAGTCCGGCGAGTCCACCCCGTCCAACCACGACGGCACCGCCACCTTCGAGGGCTCGCGCGGTGCGACGTTGCTGGTCAACAATCACGAGCTGGCCGGTCCCCGCAGCGACTGGCCGCACCCGGTCCCGCTGATCGAGGGGCTGGTCTACGACCCGGCGGCCTCCGGCGGCTGCACCGTCGTCGAGGTCTCCAAGTACGGCGACCATGTCACCGAGTGGGTCGGCATCGCGGGCACCGCCACCAACTGCGCCGGTGGCCGCACCCCCTGGGGCACCTGGCTGACCTGCGAGGAGACCGAGGACAAGGCCGGCCAGAACGGCATGACCAAGGACCACGGCTACGTCTTCGAGGTGGACCCGCACGACCGTAACGCCAACCGCGACCCGAAGCCGATCAAGGCCCTGGGCCGGTACGCCCACGAGGCTGTCGTCGTGGACCCCAAGCGCGGTCACCTCTACCTCACCGAGGACGCCTCCGGCCCGAACGGCCTCCTCTACCGCTGGGTGCCGCCGCACGGCTTCGAGCACGGCCGCGGCAAGCTCGACCGGCTCAAGGACGACGCGGGCGTGCTCCAGGCGCCCAAGTGCTACGACTCGGGCGGCAACTTCGTGGACGACCTGTCCCGCGCCACCAAGACCGGCACGGTCTACGGCGTGGACTGGGAGCCGGTGCCGGACCGCGACGCGAAGACCGTGTCGGTGCGCAAGCAGTTCAAGGACGGCGAGATCACCCGGGCGCGCAAGCTCGAGGGCATGTGGTGGGCCGACGGCGGCGCGTACATCGTCTCCTCGTTCGCCCGTGAGGAGAGCCCGGTCCAGCACGACGGCCAGGTCTGGTTCTACGACCCCAAGCGCCGCACCCTCACCCTCAAGGTGCTGCTCGGCGTCAACCCCGACCCGTCGAAGGACGGCGCCTTCGACGGCCCGGACAACATCACCGTCTCGCCGTACGGCGGTCTGGTCATCGCCGAGGACGGCGAGGGCATCCAGCACCTCTTCGGCGCCACCGAGGACGGCCGGACGTACCCGATCGCGCGCAACGACCTGAACATCGGCACGGCGGAGGAGCCGGAGTTCAGCGAGTTCACCGGCGTGGTCTTCTCGCCCGACGGATCGACGCTCTACGCCAACATCCAGGTGCCGGGCATCATGCTCGCGATCACCGGCCCCTGGCGCCGCCAGCGCTGACGCAGGTCGGTCAGGCCGAAGTGACGATGGGCCGGGAGGGGGAATCCTCCCGGTCGGGGGATGCGTTGACGTGAGGGTGACCTCACGCCTGCGCACCACCCCCTTGTCGATCCTGGACCGCTCCCGTACCCGCCAGGGCCGGGAGCGGTCGCAGGCGCTGCGCGACACCGTACGGTTCGCCCAGCAGGCCGAGGCCCTGGGCTACCACCGTTTCTGGGTCTCCGAGCACCACAGCGTGCCCGGCGTCGCCGGTTCGGCGCCCACGGTGCTGGCATCCGCCGTCGCGGCGGCGACGGTCCGCATCCGGGTGGGCACGGGCGGGGTGATGCTGCCGAACCACCGCCCGCTGGTCGTGGCGGAGCAGTTCGGGGTGCTCGAATCCCTCTTCCCGGGCCGGATCGACATGGGCCTGGGCCGCTCCGTCGGCTTCACGGACGGCATCCGCCGCGCCCTGGGCACCGAGAAGGACGCCGCGCAGGGCTTCGGCGCCCAACTCGACGAGCTGCTCGGCTGGTTCACCGGCGAGCAGGGCGCCTACCCCCAGGTCCACGCCCATCCGGCGGAGGGGCTGCGGCCGCCCGTCTTCGTGCTGGCCACCGGCGCGGGCGCGGATCTGGCGGCGGAGGCCGGGCTGTCCCTGGTGATCGGCGATCTGCGGGGCCGGGACGAGATGCTGCGCGCGATCGACCGCTACCGCGCGGGCTTCCGCCCCTCGGCGTGGTCCTCCGCCCCGTACGTCGTCGTCTCGGGCAATATCGCGGTCGCCGGCACGGCGGAGGAGGCCCGCAGGCTGCTGCTCCCCGAGGCATGGGCGATGGCCTACTCCCGCACCCACGGCGTCTTCCCGCCGCTGGCTCCGGCTGCGGAGATCGAGGCCCGGGAGATGACCGAGAAGGAGCGCGGCTTCTACGAGCGGGGCCTGCGCGGCCAGTTGTACGGCACGGAGGACGAGGTCGCCGCCGCGCTCGACGAGCTGATCGAGCGCAGCGACGCCGACGAGGTGCTGGTCACCACGAGCACATACGACCGCGAGGCCCTGCTGGATTCATACCGGCGCCTGGCCCGCGTGGCGGAGCTGTCGGGCGACCTCGACCCCGGCTCTGTCCCTGGCTCCGGCCCCGGCCGGGTGTCAGAGGGCCTTCCCGGCGGGCTTGGCCATGCCGCGCACGGTGCGTGAATCCACGTACTCACCCATCGCGGTCATCTCCCACTCGCCCGAGAACTGCTTGATCAACTTCGCCATCATCACGCCCGTGCGCGGCTCGGCGTGGGTGAGGTCGAAGCGGACCAGCTCCTCGCCGGACTGGGCGTCGAGCAGGCGGCAGTACGCCTTGGCCACATCGGTGAACTTCTGGCCGGAGAAGGAGTTGACCGTGAAGACCAGGCCGGTGACCTCGGGCGGGAGGCCGCCGAGGTGGACGGTGATGGACTCGTCGTCGCCTCCGCCCTCACCGGTGAGGTTGTCGCCCGAGTGCTGAATGGCGCCGTTGAGGATGGCCAGCTTGCCGAAGAAGCAGGCGTCGATCTTCTTACGGTCGACACCGAAGGCGATCACGGACGCGTCCAGGTCGATGTCCTTGCCGCGGAAGGCGGGCTCCCAGCCCAGACCCATCTTCACGGAGCTGAGCAACGGGCGGCCGCCCTTGACCAGCGACACCGTCTGGTTCTTCTGCAGGCTGACGCGGCCCTTGTCCAGGTTGATCTTCCCGCCGGCCGGGGCCGGTGCGGCGGCGGGCGGCGCGGCCGGGGCGGCGGCCGGCGGGGCGGTCGGCATGGGCGGCGGGGGCTGGAAACCGGCGGGCGGACCGCTCGGCGGGGCCGGCGCCTGGGCGGCGGGGGCGGCCGGTGCGGCGGGCTCCTCGACCGACACCCCGAAGTCGGTGGCGATGCCCGCCAGACCGTTGGCATACCCCTGCCCGACCGCGCGCACCTTCCATGCCCCATTGCGCCGGTAGACCTCCACGATCACCAGCGCGGTCTCGCTGCCCAGCTGCGGCGGGGTGAAGGAGGCGATCACCGCGCCGTCGTCGGCGCCGCGCACGGTGGCGGTCGGCTCGGTGCCCGCGAACGTCGCCCCGGGCGCGTCCAGACTCGCGGTCACCACGATCTTCTCGATATCGGCGGGGACGGCGGCGGTGTCCACGGTGATGGTGTCGCCGGCGCCCGCGGCACCGGCGCGATGGGTCACCCCGGGTCCGGCGGGCTGGTTGTAGAAGACGAAGTCGTCGTCGGAGCGCACCTTGCCGTTGGCGGTGAGCAGCAGGCCCGATACGTCGAGCCGCACCGGAGCGGTGACGTCAACCGCCACGCGCGCGACGGAGAGGGGGAGGTTCGAGCCGGGTGTCATAGCGGTCATGCCCGGGGTAACGAACGTCCCCGCTTTACGGTTCCTTGACCTGCGTCCGACTTCCGCAAGACCCGCCCCGCGGGGGTCGGCCTGAGGTCGCCCGTGAGCTGCCTGGACGCGGCCGGGCGGTACCCCCGCCGCGGTCGTGCCCCGGTCGCCCCGGTCCGGCTGTCGGTGGCCCCCGCCATCATGGTCCGCATGACGACCGAGCCCGACGCGCTGCACACCCTGGCCCGCACCCACCTGCCCGCCGACCTCGCCGCCCGCTGGACCGGGCTGCTGCGCCCGGCCGCCCACCTCCGCCCGGCCGGGGCGGCCGATCCGGTCGTCGGCCGGCTCGGTGGGCTGCCCCGGCTGCCCGAGGGCACGGACTGGCCGGTGTGGGAGGGGCACGGGCCGTTGGGTTTCGTCGCGGATCTGGACTGCGCCGCGCTGCCTGGCGAGGAGCTGGACATACCGCTGCCCGCCGACGGCCGCCTGGCCTTCTTCTACTACGGCGACGAGGACGACGACGCGCTGGTCGACACCGCCGACCCGGACACCTGGGCCGGTGCCCGCGTGCTCCACCTCCCGCCCGCGTCCGCCGACGCGCCCGTACGGCCCGCGCCGCCCGGTCTCACCCCCTACCCGGAGCTGCCGCTGACCGTCCATATGGCCCCGAGCGCCCCCGACTTCGATCTGCCCGCGCTGACCGCCGCGTGCGGCGAGGACGCGTTTCCGGACGCGTTCGAGAGGGCGATATGGGACCACCAGAGCGGCGCGGCCCATCAGATCGGCGGTCATGCCCAGGCCGTTCAGGGCGCGGTGGAGATCGTGGTGGCCCATGGCGCGCTGGGCGGGCGGGATGTGTCGTGGGAGGACCCACGGCTCGACGAGGAGGCGGGGCGCTGGGTGCTCCTCGCGCAGTTCGACTCCGACGAGGACGCGGACATGATGTGGGGCGACTGCGGCGCGCTGTACTGGCTGATCCGCCCCGACGACCTCGCCGCGGGCCGCTTCGAGGAGGCCATGTTCGCCTGGCAGTGCTGCTGACGGCCTTTGCCGCCCCGGCAAAACCCGTTGGGGATCCGTCGGGTGCCGACCGATTCTGCGGACTGATCCCGTCAGGGAGGCCGACCCGTCAGAAAGGCACCCGCCCATGCATATCTTCGTCACCGGCGCGAGCGGCTACATCGGCGGCACCGTCGCCGTCCGCCTGCTCCGAGCAGGCCACCACGTCAGTGGGCTGACCCGCGATCCGGCCAAGGCCGGGCAGCTCACCCGGCTGGGCATCGAGCCGGTGGTGGGTTCGCTCGACGACGCGGACCTCCTCGCCGCGCGGGCCCGCCGCGCCGACGCCGTGGTCAACGCGGCCGACAGCGACCACCGCGCGGCCGTGGAGACGCTCATCGCCGCCCTGGCCGGATCGGGCAAGGCGCTGATCCACACCAGCGGCTCCAGCACGGTCGGCATCGGCACGGAGGGCGAGGCGTCGGAGGCGGTTCACGACGAGGACGTCCTGGACCCGGGATCGGCCTGGGAGCCCGACCATCCCGTCCGGGCGGCCCGGGTCGCCATCGACCGCCTGGTGCTCGGCGCGGCCGAGCGGGAGGTGCGGTCGGCGGTGCTGTGCGACAGCCTGATCTACGGGCAGGGGCGGGGCCCGGGCCGGGACAGCGTCCTGATCGCCGCACTGGTGCGGCAGGCCCGCGCCGGTGGAGTGGTCCGCCATGTCGGCCCCGGCCGCAACATCTGGTCCACCGTCCATGTCGACGACGTCGCCGACCTCTACCTCCTCGCGCTGGAGAAGACGCCCCCGGGCGCCTTCTACTTCGTGGAGAACGGTGAGGAGTCGTTCGGCGCGATCGCCGAGGCCATCGCCCGCTCCCTCGGCCTGCCCGGCCCCCGTCCCTGGGACCCCGACGCGCCGGACAACGTCTGGGACCCCCAGTTCGCCCGGCACGCCCTGGGCTCCAACAGCCGCGTACGGGCGCGCCGCGCCCGCGACCTACTCGGCTGGGACCCGCGACACCGCTCGATCACGGACTGGATCCTCCGCGAGCTGCGCTGACCGATCCGGACGGCGGCGCACGGTGGCGGCCGTCACGCCGATCACGCACACCGCCATGCCCGCGAGGGCGGTCCACCCGGGCGCGTCCCCGAACATCGCGTAGGCCCACACCAGCGTGGTCGGGGGCGTGAGGTAGATCAGTGCGCTGGTGCCGGTGACGCCGTTGCGGCGCAGGCTCAGCCAGTAGAAGCCGTAGCCGCCGACGGTGGAGAGCAGCACCGTCCAGACCACCGCGGCCCAGAAGCCACCGCCCGACGGCGGCGCGGCATGGCCCCCGACGAGGGCGACCCCGGTGAACAGGACGGCGCTGACGAGGCAGTGGAGCGGTATGGCGTCCACGGGGGCGAGCGACGCCCGCGCCCTGCGTTCGAGGAAGCTCGCGGCCAGCAGTGCCGCCATGGCGGCGAAGGGCAGCCCGTACGCCCAGGCCGGCGCGGCGGCCGGACCCGCCGACAGATCGCCCTGGACGACGAGCGCGACCCCGCCGAGCCCGATCGCCAGCCCCGCCCACTGGCGCGGGCTGACCGTCTCCCCGAGCAGCCGCCCGGCCAGCGCGCCCGCCGCGAGCGGCTGCAACGCGGCGATCAGCGCGGCGGTGCCGGACGGCACGCCGAGCCCGACCGCCCAGACGATCCCGCCGAGATAGCCGCCCTGCGAGAGCGCCCCGATCGCCGCCTGCTCGGCCAGGGCGCGTGGGCGCAGTCGGCGGCGCCTGAACAGCGCCCAGGCGCCCCCCAAGATCGCCGCCGCGGCGAGGAAGCGCCACATCAGCAGGGTGTCGGCGGGGGCCTCCCGGGTGCCGAGCTCGGCTCCGATGAAGCCGGAACTCCACATCACGACGAGGCCGATGGAGGTGACGGCGGCGCTGACGGGCATGGGATGTCCTCGTGCTGGTTGGGATCTGGGGTCGGGGGTCTGGGGTTTGGGGTCTGTTCCGGGTATACCGATCTGTTTACTCCCTCATCCACTAGACTAAACAGATCGGTATACACGTCAACCCCGACCCGGAGGTGATCACGGCATGGAAGCGCCTACGGGAGTGCTCACCCCCGCCGCGCGCCGCATCCTCGACACCGCTGCCGAGCTGTTCTACGGGCAGGGGATCAACGCGGTCGGCGTGGATCTGATCGCCAAGCGCTCCGGCGTCACCAAGAAGACGCTGTACGACCGCTTCGGCTCCAAGGAGGCCCTGGTCGCCGCGTATCTACGGGAGCGCGATGAGCGGTGGCGGGCATGGCTCACCGCCGAGGTCGAGAAGTCACCCCCGGCGGACCGCGCGCTGGCCACGTTCGACGCGCTCGCGCTGTGGGTGGCCCGCGAGAACTCCCGCGGCTGCGGTTTCGTGAACGCGGCGGCCGAACTGCCGGACGCCGGGCATCCGGCCCGGCGGGTGATCGCCGACCAGAAGCGATGGCTGCGTGGATATCTGCGGCAGCTGTGCGAGGAGGCGGGCGTGACGGCCCCCGACGAGCTGGCGGACGAACTGCTGCTGCTCCACGAGGGCGCCACGGTCCTGAACGGGCTGTCGGTGGTCGCGGACGCGGTCCGCATCGCGCGGCGGCTGGCCGTGCGGGCGCTGGAGCGGGCCAGGTAATGGCGCAGCCGAATTGAGCAGTCCAGCCTGCCCAGTTTGAACTGGACAGGCTGGACTGAAGAAATTACCGTGACGGGCATGACAGAGACCCCTGGCGGCATGTCCGCGTCCGCCGTGCGCGCCGCGCACGAGATCCGTGTGGTGATCGGCCGGCTGCGGCGGCGGTTCAGGGAGACGTACGACAACGAGGGGCTCACCCCCTCGCAGACGTCCGTGCTCAGCAGGCTCAGCAAGGAGGGCCCCGCCTCGACCAGCGCCCTGGCGGCGGCCGAGCGGGTGCGGCCGCAGTCGATGGCGGCCACGCTCGCCGTGCTGGAGGAGCGCGGGCTGATCCAGCGGCGCCCCGATCCCCATGACGGGCGGCGGCAGCTGGTCTCGACGAGCGACACCGGCAGTGCGTACCTGGATGACAAGCGGCGGGCGGGCGAGGAATGGCTCGCCCAGGCCCTGGAGACCGGCTATACGGAAGCGGAACGGAAGACCATCCTCGAGGCGCTGGCCCTGCTGGACCAGCTCAGCCGCGCATGATCGAGCGGCTCACTCGACGCAAGACCAAAACCGCGGCGCGGGGCGCCTTCGACCGTAAGCTCCTCGCGCCGATGATGCTGGGTTCGATCCTGAACCCGGTCAACTCCTCCATCATCTCCGTGTCGTTGGTGCCCATCGGCGCCGCGTTCGGGGCGCCGCCGGCGCAGACGGCCTGGCTGGTCTCCGCGCTCTATCTGGCCACCGCGATAGGCCAGCCAGTTGTGGGCCGGCTGATCGATCTCTACGGGCCGCGCCGTCTCTTCCTCGCCGGGGCCACGCTGACCGGGATCGCGGGGCTGATCGGACTGCTGGCCCCGAACATGGGGGCGCTGATCGTCTCGCGGGTGGTGCTCGGCTTCGGCACCTGCGCAGGCTATCCGGCGGCTATGTCCCTCATCCGCAGCGAGGCCCGGCGGACCGGCCAGGACAGCCCCGCCGGGATCCTCGCCATACTCGCGGTCGCCGGCCAGACCGTCGCGGTCATCGGACCACCCCTGGGCGGAGTGCTGATCGGGCTGGGCGGCTGGCGCTCCACGTTCGCCGTCAACATCCCCCTCGCGGTGGCCGGTCTGCTCCTCGGCGCCCGGCGGCTGCCCAAGGCGCCCCGCGAGGCGCGCGCCGCGAAGGAGATCCGGCTGGACCTGCCGGGCATGGCGCTGTTCGCCGCGATGCTCGTCTCGCTGCTGCTCTTCCTGATGGAGCCCCGGGCCGACCGCTGGTATCTGCCCGTGCTGATGGCGGTGGCGGCGGCCGGGTTCGCGGTGCGGGAGCTGCGGGTGGCGGAGCCGTTCATCGATCTGCGGGTGTTCGGCGGCAACGCACCCCTGCTGCTCACCTACGCCCGCGCCCTCCTCGTCTCCGTCGTCTCCTACGTCTTCCTGTACGGCTACACCCAGTGGCTCCAGGACGGCCGGGGGCTGACGGCCTCACAGGCGGGCCTCGCCCAACTGCCGATGTTCCTCACCGGGATCGCGGTGTCCACCCTCACCGGCCGCCGCACCGCCGTGCGCGGCAAGCTGCTCGTGGGCGCCGTGGGGCAGATCGCCGGCTGCTCCCTGCTGCTTCTGCTCCAGCCGCACAGCGCGGTGGGGCTGCTGATCACCGTCGCGCTCGTCTTCGGCGTACCGCAGGGGCTGATCAGCCTCGCCCTGCAGAACGCGGTGTACCACCAGGCCGATCCGGAACGGATGGGCTCCTCGGCGGGGCTGCTCCGTACCTTCCTCTACCTCGGCGCGATGGTCGCCTCCAGCGCCAACGGCGCCTTCTTCGGCGCCCGCGCCGACACCGGCGGGCTGCACGGCCTGGCCTGGTTCATGCTCGCCGTCGCCGGTCTGTTCCTGGCGCTGACGGCCGTGGACCGTTCGCTGGGCCGTATCGGATCCGACGCTTCCTCCCCCGGCGCTTCCTCCTCCGCTCGACAACCGCAGCAGCGAAAGGCTTGATGAACGTGAACAACACGGCTCTGCTCGTGATGGACGTCCAAGAGGGCATCGTGGCCCGGGTCCAGGCCCCGACTACGTGCCGCGTGTGAGCCGGGCGATCGACGCCGCCCGCGGTGCCGGAATCCCCGTCGTGTACGTCGTCATCGGCTTCCGGTCCGGCCGTCCCGAAGCGTCGGCCCGCAACAAGGTGTTCACCACCCTGCCACCGGGCCTCTACACCGAGGACGACCCCAAGATCGCCATCCATGACGGTGTCACGCCCCGGCCGGGCGAGGTCGTGGTCACCAAGCGGCGGGTCAGCGCGTTCGCCGGCAGCGACCTGGATGTGGTGCTGCGGTCCGGTGACATCACCCACCTCGTCCTGACCGGCGTCGCGACCAGCGGCGTCGTCCTGTCCACGCTGCGGCAGGCCTCCGATCTCGACTTCCGGCTCACGGTGCTGTCCGACGCCTGCTACGACCCGGACCCGGAGATCCACCGGCTGCTCATCGAGAAGGTGTTCCCGTCGCAGGCCGAGGTCACGACGGTGGGGGAGTGGGCGAAGACGACGGGCTGAGCTGAGCGAAGGGGCTGAGCGGCGCCGTCTCGCGCAGGGGGCTCATGAGGTCGGTTCGTCTGCGGCCAGCATGGCGAGCAGGGTGTGGGGCGCGTTCTCGCCGGACATGAGCTCGTGGAGGCGGTCGGCTTCGGTGGCCTCCCCGGCGCTGCGGGGGAACATGGCCTGCTCGTATGCGATGAGCGCGGCCTCGATGTCGTCGGGGTGCGAGGCAAGGGCCGTACCGAGTTCGGCGCCGTCCTGCATGGCCAGGTTGGCGCCTTCGCCATTCGGGGCCGCGAGGTGGGCGGCGTCGCCGACCAGGGTTACCCCTGGCACCCGGTCCCAGCGGTGCCCGACCGGCAGCGTGTGGTGGGGGCGCAGGACGGGCGCGGTGTCGCTGTCGGTGATCAGCGCGGTGAGTTCCGGCGCCCAGCCGTCCAACTCTCGCGCTATCCGCGCGGTGGCCGCGGCGGGGTCGGTGAAGTCGATGGCGGCGAACCAGTCCAGCGGCATGGGCAGCACCAGGTAGGTGTGGAGGGTCTCGCCGCTCTCCCGGTGAGCCCCGATCCACTTCCCGTTCCCGCCCGGTTCGATCGCGAACATCGACCCGCCGCCGACCGCCTTCGCGGCGGCCGGGTGCCGGGTTTCGGCGTCGAACAGGTAGGTCTCGACGAACGACCGGCCGGCGTATTCCGGTGTGGCGTCGGAGAGCAGCGGCCGGACGCGAGACCACGCGCCGTCCGCGCCGACCAGCAGGCTGGTGGCAACGGTGCTGCCGTCGGCGAAGGTCACCTCGTGGCGGCCCTCGCCGAGGGCGCGGGTGCCGCTGACCTTGCGGTCCCACCGGACGGTGCCGGTCGGGAGGGAGTCGAGCAGGATCTGCCGCAGCTCGCCGCGCTGCACCTCGGGGCGTCCGCCCGTGCCGTCGTCGGCCTTGTCGAGCAGGACGGTCCCGTCCCGGTCGAGGACCCGCATGGCCTGGCGGCCCTCCAGGACGATGGCGCGGAACTCGTCCATCAGACCGGCCGCGCGCAGCGCCAGTTGGCCGTTGTAGTCGTGGATGTCGAGCATCCCGCCCTGTGCGCGGGCCATCGGTGAGGGCTCCGCCTCGTAGACGGTGGCCGGGATGCCGTGGACGTGCAGCACGCGGGCCAGGGTGAGGCCGCCGAGTCCGGCGCCGATGATCGTGACGGGAGTGCGCATCGTGGCTCCTTCGGATCGAGGCCGCCGCCCGCCCGGTGCGGGCGTCCTCGGGCAGGCCTCTCTGGTACGCCGTTCCAAGTTGGTATGGCGTTCCAATGTTGGAACAACGCTCCAGGCATGTCAAAATCGCGGCATGGCAACGCGGACGCGCCGGTCACAGCGGCGCACGGAGGCGCTCTCCCGAGAGCGCATCGTCGAGGCCGCCGTCGAACTGCTCGACGCGGCCGGTGAGGGCGGGCTGACGTTCCGGGCGCTGACCGAGCGCCTCGCCACCGGGCCCGGGGCGATCTATTGGCATGTGGCGAACAAGAGCGAGCTGCTCGACGCCGTGACCGACGCGGTCGTGGCCGCCGCTCTGGCCATTGAGCCCGCCGAGCCCGCCGAGTCCGCCGAGTCCGCCGAGTCCGCCGAGTCCGCTGAGCCCTCCGAGTCCGTCGAGCCCGCCGAGCCCTCCGAGTCCGCGGATTCGCCGCAGGAGAAGATCCGCGCTGTCGCGCTCGGCCTGTTCGACGCGATCGACGAACACCCGTGGCTCGCCGCACAGCTCACCGCGCAGCTCTCCCGCAGTCCCTGGGGGTCGGTGACGCCGCGGATCTTCGAAAGCATCGGCCGGCAGGTCCGTGCGCTGGGCGGGACCGAGGGCAGTCAGTTCACGGCGGCCTCCGCCTTGGTGCACTACATCCTCGGCGCGGCCGGCCAGAACGCCGCGAACGGCCGCGGTCCGGGGCCCGACGTGGACCGCGGCGAGTTCCTCGACGCCGCGTCGAGGGCATGGCAGGAGCTCGACCCCGACGACTATCCGTTCACCCGGGCCGTCGCGGAGCAGATGCGCGAGCACGACGACCGCGAGCAGTTCCTCGCCGGGATCGATCTTGTCCTTACCGGCATCACCGCCCGCCACCTGTCCGGCGGAGCGGCGGGCGCCTCACCCGTGAGCTGAGCCGGGTGAGGTGACTTTGAGTTCGGGTCCGGGGCCGCCGGGCGGCGTCAGCGGGGCCAGATGGGCGGGTTGGTGCAGAACGCGCCGCCGAGGTTCTCGTGGTCGGGGTTGCCCGGCTCCAGCTCGCCCTGTTCGGCGATCAGCTTCGCGGCGTACGGCTCGGAGTCGTCCTGGGGCTCGTACCCCAGGGCGCGGGCCGAGGAGAGGTCCCACCACAGGCGGGTGTTGGCCGAGCTGCCGTAGACCGCGGTGTAGCCCACGTTCTCCGCCGTAAGGGCGGCGTGGAGCAGCCGGGCGCCGTCCGCCGGGCTCATCCAGATCGACAGCATGCGGACCGTCGTCGGCTCGGGGAAGCAGGAGCCGATGCGGATGGCGACCGTCTCGATGCCGTACTTGTCCCAGTAGAACGAGGCCAGGTCCTCACCGAACGACTTCGACAGCCCGTAGAAGGTGTCGGGGCGGCGCGGGGTGTCGAGCGGGATGAGCGGGTCGTCCCCGACCGGACGCGGGGTGAAGCCCACGGCGTGGTTGCTGGAGGCGAAGACGACGCGGTGGACGCCCGCCTCGCGGGCCGCCTCGTACAGGTTGTACGTGCCCTCGATATTGGCCCGCAGGATCTTCTCGAATGAGGCTTCCAGGGAGATGCCCGCGAGATGGATGATCGCGTCGACGCCCCGCACGGCCTCGCGCAGGGCGTCCCGGTCGGACAGATCCGCGGTGATCGCGTCGGGCTCGCCGTCGATGGGGAGCTGGTCGAGGAGCCGTAGCTGGTATCCGTACGGCGGCAGCAGCTCGCGCATCAATGTGCCCATGCCGCCTGCGGCGCCGGTGAGGAGGACGGTGCGGGGAGCGGGCATGGGCGGATCTCCTCCATGGGGGAATCACGTATGGGGTTTTTATATGTGGTTTTTATTCATGTATGCGATTCAGATTCATGGCCACCGTAAGGATCGGCGCAGGAGCCGTCAAGGGTGGGGCGGCGGCGCGGAATTCACCGCCGGGTGAGGGGTGTCACCCCGTTGGCGCCCTTGACCGGTGACCGATAGCTGCCTTACGGTAAGCGTGTTCACGAATGTAGATGACGATCAGAAACGTGCACACTGCGTCGGTGGGTGACGGCGGGTCGGTGTACACGACAGGGAGAAGCCCGTGACCTCAGCTTCACTCGCCGAGCGCCTTGACGGACTGCTGTTCTTCCCCGTGACCGCCTACGGTCCCGATGGCGCCCTGGACCTGGAGATCTACCGCGCGCATGTCCGCGCCGGGATCGAAGCGGGGGCGGGCGCCGTCTTCGCGTGCTGCGGCACGGGCGAGTTCCACGCCCTGACGCCCGAGGAGTTCCACGACTGCGTCGTGGCCGCCGTGGAGGAGTCCGCCGGGCGGGTCCCGGTGGTCGCGGGCGCCGGGTACGGAACCGCGCTGGCGATCCAGTACGCCAAGCTGGCCGAGCGGGCCGGTGCGGACGGGCTGCTCGCCATGCCGCCGTATCTGGTCGTGGCCGATCAGGAGGGGCTGATCCGCCACTACAGCGCCCTCGCCGACGCGACCGACCTCGACATCATCGTCTATCAGCGGGACAACGCCGTCCTGGCCCCCGAGTCCGTGGCCCGGCTCGCCAAGGTGCCCGGCATCATCGGCCTCAAGGACGGCCTCGGCGACCTCGACCTGATGCAGCGCATCGTCAGCGCGGTGCGGGCGGGCGCCCCCGACGAGGACTTCCGCTACTTCAACGGGCTGCCGACGGCCGAGCTGACCGGTCTCGCCTACCGCGGCATCGGCGTGACGCTCTACTCCTCCGCCGTCTTCTGCTTCGTTCCCGAGCTCGCCCTCGCCTTCCACAAGGCGCTCATGACGGGTGACGACGAGACCGTCAACAAGCTGCTCGACGGCTTCTACCGGCCGCTGGTCGAGCTCCGCAACCAGGGCCGCGGCTATGCGGTGTCGTTGGTCAAGGCGGGCGTCCGGCTGCGCGGGCTGGACGTGGGCGAGGTGCGCCCGCCGCTGAGCGAGCCCAGCCCCGCCCACGTCAAGGAGCTGGCCGACCTGATCGAGCGGGGCATGGCGCTGGTCGGGGACGGGGACGGGGAGGCGCGGTGAGGGCCTCCGCCTTCGTCTATCCCTGGGACGTCGTCGGAGACCCGGACGCCGCGCGCCGCATCGCCGATCTCGGCGTCCAGCAGGTGACGCTGGCCTCCGCCTACCACTCCACCCGGGCCCTGACCCCGCGCCACCCCGACCACCGCATCGTCACCGCCCGCCACGCGGCCGTGCTCTACCCGCCGGACGCCGAGCGCTGGCAGGGGCGCGAGCTGCGCCCGTACGAGCAGTCGTGGGTGCCGGGCGACGACCCGTACGGCGAGGCGGCAGCCGCCCTGGCCGACGCCGGTCTCGAGGTCCACGCCTGGGTGGTGCTCGCGCACAACACCCGGCTGGGCGAGGAGCATCCGCGGATCTCCGTGCGCAACGCCTATGGCGACCGCTACCCGTGGGCACCGTGCATCGCCCGCCCCGAGGTGCGCGCCTATCTGGTGGACCTGGCCGCCGAGGCGGCCGTACGGCCGGGCACCCGCGGCACCGAGCTGGAGTCCTGCGGTTGGTACGGGCTGGCCCATCTGCACGCCCACGACAAGATCGGCGGGGTGCCGCTGGGCGGCGCCGGCCAGTATCTGATGTCCCTGTGCTTCTGCGAGAGCTGCGGCGCGGGCTATGCGGAACTCGGGGCCGACGCCGAGGAGCTGCGCCAGGCGGTCGTGCGCGCCCTGCGGCCGGTGTGGGCGGGCGAGACGACCGCGGACGGTGGTGACCGCGCGGGGGAGTGGGCCGAGGTCGAGAAGCTGCTCGGTGCCGACCACGCCGCCGTCTTCGCGACCTGGCGCAACCGGGTCGCCAGCAGTCTGCGGGGTGAGGCCGTGGCCGCCGTAAGGAGCGCGGCGGAAGCGGACTTCCGGGTTCTGCTGCACGCCGACCCGGCCCCGCACCGGCTCGGCGCCAACGTCGGCGTGGACCCGGCCGATGTGCTGGCCCAGGCCGACGGAGTCGTGCTGCCCTGCACAGGGGGCGAGGCAGCGCGCTCCGCGGTCCTGCCCCCGTTCGTTCCGCACCGGACCGAACGGACCGTGCTCGCCGCCAACTTCACGGTGGTGGCGGGGATGGGCGGCAGCCCGGCGACGTTGGCCCAGGACGCGGCCCACGCGGTGGAGCTGGGCGCCGACGAACTCCGCCTGTATCACGCGGGTCTGGCCTCGGACCAGGACCTCGCGGCCGTCCGCACGGCGCTTGCCGAGCTGAGCTGAGCCAGGGCTGAGCCTGGGCCCAAGCTGCCCTGAACCGAGCACTGAACTGAGCTGAGCTGTGAGACCCGGCCCGGTGCCCGGCCAGGTGGCGGGTTTCCGGGACGGGCCGGCGGATTATCGGAAGCGCGACACCCGCCGGCATCGCCACGATCGAAGGGTGTCGACGCAACGGACCACCCCACACCGCAGAGCCATCACGCTGATGTCCCTGGGCCACGCCTGCGTGGACATCTACCAGGGAGCGGTGGCCGCGCTGGTGCCGTTCTTCGTCTCCGAGCGGGCCTACAGCTACGCCGCCGCCTCCGGTGTCGTGCTGGCGGCCTCGCTGCTGTCGTCCGTGGTGCAGCCGCTGTTCGGGGCGCTCACCGACCGGTGGGCCATGCCGTGGCTGCTGCCGGTGAGCACGCTGGTGGGCGGTGCGGGCGTGGCGCTGAGCGGGATCACCGGCTCCTACACGCTGACCCTGGCGGTGGTCGCCGTCTCCGGGATCGGCGTCGCCGCGTATCACCCCGAGGCCGCCCGGGTGGCCCGGCTCGCCAGCCGGGGCAGCCACACCGCGATGAGCTGGTTCTCCCTCGGCGGCAACATCGGCTTCGCCGCCGCACCGCTCGCGGTCGCCGCCGTCATCGCCACCGGCGGTCTGCGCGCCTCCCCGCTGCTGGCCGTCCCCGCCGTCGCCGGTGCCGCCCTGTGCGCGGCCACGCTACGGGCGCTCAGGGCCCCGGGCGCGGCAACCGGGCCCGCGCGGGCCGGCCGTGGGGGAGAGGGAAGGGACGACTGGCCCTCCTTCCTCCGGCTGTCCGGGGCCATCATGTGCCGTTCGATCGTCTTCGTCGGGCTGAGCGCGTTCATCTCGCTGTATGTGCGCGAGCGCGTCGGCGGAGGGGACCTGGCCGGTACGGCCGCCCTGTTCGTGCTCTACGTCGGCGGCGCGGCGGGCACGGTGGCCGGGGGCGGACTCGCCGCCCGCTACGGCCGTATCCCGGTCGTCCAGTGGTCGTACGCCCTGACCGTCCTCGCCGTCGCGGGCGTCGTCCTCGTTCCCGGCCCGGCGCTCTACCTCTGCGTGGCGCTCGCCTCGGCCGGGCTGTACGTGCCCTTCTCCCTGCACATCACGCTCGGCCAGGACTATCTGCCCCGCCGTGTGGGCACCGCGAGCGGTGTCACCCTGGGGCTCACCGTCAGCGTCGGCGGCCTCGCGAGCCCCCTCATCGGCGCCCTCGCCGACGCCACGACCCTGCGCACCGCCCTCGTCCCCCTGATCGCCCTCCCCGCCCTCGGCCGGCTCCTCCTGCGCACCCTGCACGAGCCCGCCCTCCCCGAAGCCCTCACCGGCCGCCCTCGCCCGGCGGAAGCCGAGGCGCCCGAGCGCGCCTAGGGGCGGCAGACGGTCCTCGGACCTCGGCGCCGTCGGTCTCGGGCGGCGCCGCCCACCCCGCGTCCCGCATCACCCGTTCCACCGTCCCGGCCAGCGCGCTCGTCGCCGGGATCACCGTCTCGCCCCCGCCCGGCAGCAGTTCAAGCGGCCGGTACCAGCCGCGCATCTCCGGCTCGCCGTACTCGTCCGCCTGCGGCTTCGTGGCATGCCGCCGCAGCGTCTCGGCGAACGGGACGTCGAGGTAGTAGCCGTGGGTACGGCCCAGGTGGTCGCGGCGCAGGGCGTCCAGCATCGGGCCGTAGTGCGCGGCGCAGAGGATGCCCTCGACGACGACGTGGAAGCCGTGGTCGAGGGCATAGCGGGCCACGGTGTCGATGAGGCCGATGTTCGCCGCGTCCGGGGTGTCCCGCTCCCGCAGCACCACCCGGCGCAGATTGTCCTGGCCCACCAGCGCGAGGCCGCGTCCGTAGCGGGCGCGCAGCTCGGCGGCGACGGAGGACTTGCCGGACGCGGAGTTGCCGCGCAGCACGATCAGCCGCGTCGTCGCGGAACCCACCCTCATCCGGGCCACGCTAGCGGCGTCGGCGGCGAGTCGCGGGGCGTGTGCGGGCGATTGCCCGCCGTGTGCGAATTTCTGCCGGAACCGTTGACGAACCTCTGGGGCCGCCCTAACTTCATCGCGTCGTACTTCATACGTCATATATGAGACGCGCTATGTGAGATCTGAGAGCAGCCATGGACATCGCCCCGAGCCCGATCCCCTCCCGCACCCAGTACGTGCAGGAGGCGGTCAAGCACGCGATCCTCACCGGGCGGCTGCGCCCCGGACAGGCGCTGGTGGAGGCCGAGTTGGCCGCGCAGTTCGGGGTCTCCAAGACGCCCGTAAGGGAGGCGCTCAAGACTCTCGCGGGGCGGGGGCTCGTGGTGATGAGCGAGTACAAGGGGGCCACCGTCAGGACCGTCGACACCGCGATGGCGCACGCCGTCTACGATGTGCGGCTGCTCCTGGAGCCCGAGGCGCTGCGCCGGACCGTCACCGCGCGGGCCGAACTGGAGGCCGCCGGTGCCGCGCTGGAGCGGTCGGACGCGGCCGACGATCCGGCCGGGCGGTCGCTGGCCAACCGCGACTTCCACCGGGCGCTCTATCTGCCCTGCGGCAACCCCCTGCTGACCCGGATGCTCGACGAACTGCGGGACCAGGCCGCGCTGGTGTCCGCCGTCGCCTGGCAGGCGGTGCCCTCCTGGGAGCAGGAGGCGCTTGAGCACCGGGAGATCCTGGCCCGCGCGCTCGACGGCGACGCCGACGGGGCGGGCCGCGCCCTGCACGACCACATCGCCTCCTTCGTCCGGCGCGCCTTCCCGGACCGGGAGTCTCCGGACGGGGAGCTCCCCGGCGTGGAGTCCTCCGGCGTGGAGTCCTCCGGCGTGGAGTCCCCCGGCGGGGAGTCCCCGGACCGGGAGTAGCGCCCGGCGGCCCCGGTCGCCGACCCCAGCACCATCCGAACAGCTCGCCCGATGCCGAACATCGAGAGAAAGGGTTCGTATGGACTACTCACCGCTGAGGACGGCGCTCGCGGATGTCGTGGCGATCCCGGTGACTCCGTACGACGCCGACGGCGCCGTGGACGGCGCCGCCTACCGCGCCCTGCTGCGCCGGCTCCTCGACGGCGGGGTCAAGGCCGTGACCCCGAACGGCAACACCGGGGAGTTCTACGCCCTCACCCTCGAAGAGCGGCGGCTGGTCACCGAACTGACCGTCGAGGAGGCCGCCGGGCGGGCCGCCGTTCTCGTCGGCGTCGGCCATGACGCGGCCACCGCGGTCGAGGCCGCCCGCCACGCCCGCGCGGCCGGGGCCGACATGGTGATGGTCCATCAGCCGGTGCATCCCTACGTCGCCCAGGACGGCTGGATCGACTACCACCGCACCATCGCCGAGGCCGTCCCCGAGCTGGGCGTGGTGCCGTATCTGCGCAATCCGCTCATCGAGGGCGCGGCCATTGCCCGGCTCGGCGAGGAGTGCCCCCAGGTCATCGGGGTCAAGTACGCGGTCCACGACGCCACCCGCTTCGCCGCCGTGGCGCGTGACGCCGGGCTGGACCGGTTCGTCTGGGTCGCCGGGCTCGCCGAGCTGTACGCGCCCTCGTACTGGGCGGTCGGCGCCACCGGCTTCACCTCGGGCCTGGTCAACGTGGCCCCCAACGTCTCGCTCAACATGCTGGGCGCGCTGCGCGCGGGTGACTATCCGGGCGCGATGAAGGTGTGGGAACAGATCCGGCGGTTCGAGGACCTCAGAGCCGAGCGGCAGTCCGCCAACAACGTCACGGTCGTCAAGGAGGCGCTGGCCGCGATGGGTCTGTGTCGCCGCGATGTCCGTGCCCCGAGCAAGCCCCTGCCCGAGCCGAGGCGCGCGGAAGTCGCCGCGATCGTCGAGGGGTGGTCGGTATGAGCGCCCCGCGAGTCGGTATGAGCGCCCGTCCCATCGATGCGGGCACCCCGCCGAGACCGCGCAAGCGCCCCGAGGAGCTGCGCAGCCACCAGTGGTACGGCACCGAGGGCCTGCGCTCCTTCAGCCACCGGGCCCGCACCCGCCAGCTCGGCTATCTCCCCGAGGAGCACCAGGGCAAGCCGGTCATCGCGATCCTCAACACCTGGAGCGATATCAACCCCTGCCATGTGCACCTGCGCGACCGCGCCCAGGCGGTCAAGCGCGGGGTCTGGCAGGCGGGCGGCTTCCCCCTGGAATTCCCGGTCTCCACGCTCTCCGAGACCTTCCAGAAGCCCACCCCCATGCTCTACCGCAACCTGCTCGCCATGGAGACCGAGGAGCTCTGCCGCTCCTATCCGGTCGACGGCGCCGTGCTGCTGGGCGGCTGCGACAAGTCCACCCCGGCGCTGCTGATGGGCGCGGCCAGCGCCGACCTTCCGGCGGTCTTCGTCCCGGCCGGGCCGATGCTGCCGGGGCACTGGCGCAATGAGGTGCTGGGCTCGGGCACCGACATGTGGAAGTACTGGGACGACAAGCGGGCCGGACTGATCGGCGACTGCGAGCTGTCCGAGCTGGAGCGGGGGCTGGCCCGCTCGCCCGGCCACTGCATGACGATGGGCACCGCCTCCACGCTGACGGCCGCCGCCGAGGCGCTGGGCGTGACCGTGCCCGGCGCCTCGTCCATCCCGGCCGTGGACTCCGGGCACGACCGGATGGCCGCCGCCTCCGGGTTACGCGTGGTCGAGCTGGTCTGGCAGGACCTCAGGCTCTCGGAGATCCTCACCCGGGAGGCGTACGAGGACGCGGTCGCGACCGTGCTCGCCCTCGGCGGCTCCACCAACGCGGTGATCCATCTGATCGCCATGGCGGGCCGGTCCGGGGTGCGGCTCACCCTCGACGACTTCGACCGCATCGCCCGTACCGTCCCCGTGCTCGCCGATCTGCGGCCCGGCGGCCGGTATCTGATGGAGGACTTCCACTTCGCCGGCGGGCTCCCGGGCTTCCTCTCCCGGCTGACGGACGTTCTGCACCTGGACCGCCCCACCGTCGCCCACCCCACACTGCGCGAACAGCTCGACGGCGCCCTGGTGCACAACCCCGAGGTGATTCGGCCCCGCGACCACCCGCTGGCCGGGGAGGGCGGAGTGGCGGTGCTGCGCGGCAATCTGTGCCCCGACGGCGCGGTCATCAAGCACATCGCGGCCGAGCCCCGGCTGCTCGAGCACACCGGCCCCGCCGTGGTCTTCGACGACTACAGGACGATGCAGGCCACCATCAACGACCCCGCCCTCGGCATCACCGAGGACAGTGTGCTGGTGCTGCGCAACGCCGGTCCGCTCGGCGGCCCCGGCATGCCCGAGTACGGGATGCTGCCGATCCCCGACCATCTGCTCAAGCAGGGGGTGCGGGACATGGTGCGGATCTCCGACGCCCGGATGAGCGGCACCAGTTACGGGGCCTGTGTGCTGCACATCGCGCCCGAGTCGTATGTGGGCGGCCCGCTCGCGCTCGTCCGCGACGGAGATCAGATCACCCTCGACGTGGCGGCGCGGGTGCTGCGGCTGGAGGTGGACGACGCCGAACTGGCGCGGCGCCGGGCGCGGTGGACGGCCCCGCCGCCCCGCTACGAGCGCGGCTACGGCGCGCTCTACCAGGAGCAGATGACCCAGGCCGACACCGGCTGCGACTTCCGCTTCCTGGCCCGCCCCGGGGCGGTGCCCGAACCCTACGCGGGTTGACGCCTCCTCTTCGGCGCCAAATTTTTTTGATCGAGATACCGAACGACATTCGGTAAGCGCTTCACGGAAGCGCTTCACCGACCCGTACCCCGTCGACTCCGAGAACGGAGAAGCAGTCATGGCCGACGCCGTGGCGAAACCGCCCCGGGTCACCCGGCGCCGTACCGGAGGACCGGCCCGCCGCCTCCCGTATCTGCTGATCGCCCCCGCCGGGCTGCTGATGCTGGGCTTCATCGCCTATCCGATGCTCAGCGTCCTCTACTACAGCCTGCGGAACTACAACGTCACCAAGCCCTGGCGGAACGGCTACGCGGGCTTCGACAACTTCACCCGGATCCTCACCGACGACCCGCAGTTCTGGGACACGCTCGTCTTCAGCGGCAAGTGGGTCGTCACCGAGGTGCTGCTGCAGCTCCTGCTCGGCCTCGCGCTCGCCCTGCTGGTCCACCAGACCTTCCTCGGGCGCGGCCTCGCCCGCGCCCTGGTCTTCTCGCCCTGGGCCGTGTCCGGGGTACTGACCACCACCATCTGGATGCTGCTCTACAACCCCTCGACCGGCATCAGCCGCTATCTCGCGGACGCCGGGATCGGCAGCTACGGCACCTCGGTGCTCTCCGACACCGGCACCGTCTTCTGGGCCGCCGTCGTCGCCGAACTCTGGCGCGGCGTGCCGTTCTTCGCGATCCTCATCCTCGCCGACCTCCAGTCCATCCCCCAGGACCTCTACGAGGCGGCCTCGGTCGACGGAGCGGGCCGGGCGCGGCGGTTCTTCCACATCACCCTGCCGCATCTGAAGGACGCGATCATCCTCTCCACGCTGCTGCGCGGCGTCTGGGAGTTCAACAACGTCGATCTGCTCTACACCCTCACCGGCGGCGGACCGGCCGGGCAGACCACCACCCTTCCGCTGTACGTCGCCAACACTGGGATCAACGGCCATGACTTCGGCTACGCCTCCGCGCTGACCACCGTCGCCTTCGTGATCCTCCTCTTCTGCTCGATCCTCTATCTGCGCCTGAGCAAGTTCGGAGGCGACGCCAAGTGACCGCCGCACTCGCCGAGCAGGGCACCCGGCCCGCCCCCGCGGCCACCCCGCCGCCCGCCGCCCGCGGGAGCCGCCGGCGCGGGCTCGACCAGGGCGTACCGCGCTGGCAGATCTATCTGCCGCTGTGCCTGTATCTGCTGTTCACCCTCGTCCCCTTCTACTGGATGCTGCTGTTCGCGCTGCGCCCCGCGGGCTCGAACGCGCTGGTGCCCTGGCCGATCACCGGTGAGCACTTCCAGAAGGTGTGGAACGAGCGCAGCTTCGGGATCTTCTTCCAGAACAGCATGATCGTCGGCGTCGCCTCGCTGGTGATGACGACGGCGGTCGCGCTGGCCGGCGGCTACGCCCTCGCGCGCTTCGACTTCCGGATCAAAAAGGGCTTCATGCTGGCGCTGCTGGCCTCGCAGTTCATCCCGGGCGCGCTGATGCTGGTGCCGCTCTTCGAGATCTTCAAGAACCTGCAGATGATCAACTCGCTGGGAAGCGTGGTCATCGCGGAGACGGTCTTCCAACTCCCCCTGTCGATCATCCTCATCAGCGGCTTCATCAAGAACGTGCCGGTGTCGCTCGAGGAACAGGCGTGGGTCGACGGCTGCGGCCGCTTCCGGGCCTTCTGCGCGGTGGTGCTGCCGCTGCTGCGCCCCGGGCTGATCGCGGTCGGCTCCTTCGCCTTCGTGCACAGCTGGAACCACTTCCTGTTCGCGCTGATGTTCCTCAGCTCCCAGGACAAACAGACCATCCCGGTCGGCCTCAACACCCTCATCGGCGCGGACAGCGTCGACCTGGGCGCGCTCGCGGCGGGCGGGGTGATCGCCGCGGTGCCCGTCGTCATCGTCTTCGCCTTCATCCAGAAATGGCTGATCACCGGCTTCAGCGCGGGAGCGGTCAAGGGCTGACCGAAACGGTCGGCGGCACACCGTATTCGGCGGCGCAACGTATGCGGACAAGGAGGTCCGAGCATGGGCATGGCGCACCCCCGGGGACGAGGGGAAGCCCCGGCCGAGGAACCGATACCCGTCGTCCTCGCGGGCGCCCGAGGGCATGGGCGCTGGCATCTGGACAACATCCGCCGACTGGCCGCCGAGGGGACGGTCCGGCTCGCCGGGGTGTGCGAACTTCGGCCGCTCACCCGTAAGGAGCTGGGCGACGGGCTCGGCGAGCCCGAGCAGTCCGCCGACCTGGCCGGACTCGTGGCCCGGACCGGCGCCCGGATCGCCGTCATCTGCACCCCGATCCACACCCACGCCGATCTCGCCCTCGCCGCCGCCGAACGCGGTGCGCACCTTCTGCTGGAGAAGCCGCCCACACCCTCGTACGCCGAATTCGTCCGGATGAGCGACGGACTGCGCGGCTACGGAACCGCCTGCCAGATCGGCTTCCAGTCGCACGGCTCCCACGCCCTGCCCGCCATCCGGAACCTCGTCGCCGACGGCCGCATAGGGGCGATCCGCGGCATCGGCGCGGCCGGGGCATGGGTCCGCGACGAGGACTACTACGCCCGCGCCCCCTGGGCCGGACACCGCACCCTCGACGGCCGCGACGTCGTCGACGGCGTCCTCACCAACCCCCTCGCCCACGCCGTCGCCACCGCCCTGCACCTCGGCGGCGCCGACCGGGCCGAGGACGTGGCCGGTATCGAGCTGGAGCTGTACCGGGCCAACGCCATCGAGTCGGACGACACCTCCTGCGTACGGATCCACACCAGCCGCGGCACCACCGTCGCCGCCGCCGTCACCCTGTGCGCGGAGGAGCCCGGTGAACCGTACGTCGTCGTCCACGGCGACCGGGGCCGGATCACCTTCTGGTACAAGCTGGACCGGGTCCGTGTCGAACGCGACGGAGCGCCGCCCGAGACCACCGACCACGCGCGCACCGATCTGCTGGACAACCTCGTATCGCATCTGCGCGACGGCACCGAACTGCTCGCCCCACCGGACCGCACGGGCGCGTTCATGCGCGTCGTCGAGGCGGTCCGCACCGCCCCCGCACCGGTCCCGCTGCCCGCCGACGCCTGGCGCACCGAGCCCGGTGCGGGCGCCACCTCGCGAGCCGCCAACCGGCGCGTGGTGACCGGCATCGACCGACTGGTCACCGCCGGCGCCGAGCGCCTCGCCCTGTACTCGGAACTGCGCGCCCCCTGGGCCGCACGCCCCGCGGAGGTCCCGCACCCATGACACCCCTGACCCCCTCGAACCCGCAGACCCCCTCCCTCACCCGCCGTCCCCCCTGCACCGTGCTGCGCCATGAGAACCGGGTCGTCGGGTCGTATGCGCACCGCCCCCAACTGCCCGGCACGGTCGCGCCGCGGCCGTATCTGCACCCCGTGCGCACCCTCGGCGGCGTCACCGTCACCGGGCTGCGGCCGGCCGAGGATCCGGCCCACCTGGGGGTGTCCATGGCCATCCCGGAGGTGGCGGGACACGACTTCCGGGGCGGCCAGGGCCGCCTGGACCGCCAGGGGAGCCAGCGCCATCTCAGCTGGCTACTGCGCGACCCCGACGGGTTCGTGGAGGAGCTGTCGTGGGCGGCCGGCGGGCGACAACTGCTGCTGGAGCGGCGCACGGTGGCCGTACGGTCCCTGGGAACGGCGTGCTGGGCGCTGGACTTCACCTCCGCCCTCACCAATGTGACGGGCCAGGAGCTCGCCCTCGGCGGGGCGGGCCACGGAGGCGGCTTCTTCTGGCGTGTCCCGCGGCGCCCCGAGCCCGCGCAGGTCTTCAGCGCCGAGGGCGAGGGCGCGGCGGCGGTGCACGGACGGCCCGCGGACTGGCTGGCACTGGCCACCGACGAGTGGACGCTGGTCTTCGCCGGCGCGACCGGCGACACCCGGGCCGACCCGTGGTGGGTGCGCACCGGGGAACACCCCGGCGTCGGTTCGGCCCTCGCCTCCGATCGCCCGCTGCCCCTGGCCCCGGCGGACACGGTCACCCGACGCATAGTCACCGCGATAACCGACGGCCGCCTCCCCCGCCCGGAGGCCGCCCGCATAGCGAGCCACCTCTCGGACAAGGGCGCGGCCGTATGAGCAGGGTTGTGGGCAATCGTCCTGCGGGGCGGGACGGGTGGGCACAACCGACCCGCGCAGGGCCACCGCCCCCAGCCGCAACGGCGCGACCTCAAGACCAGCAACCGCAAGGGAACCCACAAGGAGACGGACGCACACCATGAACCCACGCACCCGCAGAACGACCCGCACCGCAACCGCCCTAGCGGCATTGCTCGCCCTGACCGCCACGGCTTGCGGCGACGACGGCTCGACCACCGGTGAGGAGGGCGCCGGCAAGGGCACCATCACCTTCTGGGACAACAACGGCGCCCCCCGCACCAAGGTCTGGAAGCGGATCATCGCCAAGTTCGAGGACAAGTACCCCGACATCACGGTCAAGTACGTCCCGATCCCGATCACCAATGTGCAGTCGAAGTACGACACCGCCATCCAGAGCGGCGGCGACAGCCTGCCCGACGTCGGCGGCGTGGGCACCGCGTATCTGGCCAATCTGGTCGCCCAGGGCGCCCTCGACCCCGTGACCGACCGCATCGACGACAGTGCCCTCAAGGGCAAGCTGATCAAGAACATGGTCGACAGCGTCCGCGCGGCCGGCGGTGAGGACCAGGAGCTGTACTCCGTCCCGACCTCCGCCAACCAGGGCACCCTCTGGTACCGCACCGACCTCTTCGCGGCGGCGAAGCTGCCGGCGCCGGACAGCTGGGAGAGGTTCTACAAGGCTGCCGATGAGCTGACCGACAAGGGCGGGAACAAGTTCGGCTTCACCCTGCGCGGCGGCGCGGGCTCGATCGCCCAGGCGCTGGACATGATGTACGCCCAGTCCGGCATCGCGTCCTTCTGGGACGGCGACAAGACCACCCTCAACGACCCCAGGAACGTCGCGGCGCTCGAGAAGTACATCGCCCTCTTCAAGAAGGTCACGCCCGCCGCGGACCTCAACAACGACTTCGCCAAGATGGTCGCCCAGTTCGACCAGGGCGACATCGGGATGCTGCAGCACAACCTCGGCAGCTATGTCGACCACGTACGGCTGCTCGGCAAGGAGAAGATCGCGGGCATACCGCTGCCGCCCTCCCGGGCCGGGGCACCGCGCACCATCGTCTCCAACCCGGTCGACGGCCTCGGGCTGTTCAAGGCGAGCAAGAACAAGGCGGCGGCCTGGAAGTTCATCGCGTTCGCGGCCTCCCCGGAGATGAACAGCCTCTGGAACGAGGACGTCGGAGCGATCCCCGCCAACGTCGGCGCCGCGGACGACGACTGGATCGCCGCGGCCCCGCCGACCAAGGCCGCGCTGGAGTCGCTCAACGACCCGCGGACCAAGGTCGTCCAGCTGCCGTACTACCTCCCGGACTGGAACAACATCAGCAAGGCCGACAACGAGCCCGGCTTCCAGAAGGTGCTGCTCGGCGAGATGACCGCCAAGGCGTTCTGCGACAAGGTCGCGGACGAGCTCAACGCGGCACAGGCGGACTGGCAGAAGCACCAGGGTTAGCCGCGCTCGATCATCACGTCGCTCCACGGGCCCCGGACCGGGGACCTCTATGAACCACGTGTATACGTCGCGTGTATAGTGCTCGCAGTTTATGCCGCCAACGGTACCTATTTGTATGCCTGTTGGCGGCATTGCGACCACTACTGGCAACAAGAGGACTTCGGGGATATCAATGGGGCGAAAAGGTCGAATATCAGGACTGCTCGTGAGTGCCGTCTGTCTGACGCTGGGCCTCACCGCCTGCGGCGCGTCCTACGACACCACCTCACCGCGCAGCGCGCGGGAGCGCGCGCTGAAGGACGCGGGGCACGCGACACCGGCCGCCTCGAAGCCGGACGTGCCGAAGAAGGGCGACGGGACGAACGGCTCGGTCGACTGCTCCCGCGCCAAATGCGTCGCCCTCACCTTCGACGCGGGCCCCAGTGAGAACACGCCCCGGCTGCTGAAGATCCTCAAGCGCGAGAAGGTCCACGCGACCTTCTTCATGCTCGGCAAGAAGCACATCGACAAACACCCCGACCTGGTGCGCCGCATCGCGGACGAGGGGCATGAGCTGGCCAACCACACCTGGTCGCACAAGATCCTGACCAAGAGCGACGACGACGAGGTCCGCTCGGAGATCAACCGGGTCCAGAGCGCCGTCAAGAAGCTCACCGGCCGTACGCCGCTGCTGATGCGGCCGCCGCAGGGGCGTACCGACGAGCGGGTCTCCAAGATCTGCCGGAAGCTGGGCGTGGCGCAGGTGCTGTGGAGCGTGACGGCGAAGGACTACCAGACGACCGACTCCGCGCTGATCGAGAAGCGGGTGCTGGAGCAGACGGACCGCGACGGGGTCATCCTGCTGCACGACATCTACAAGGGCACGGTGCCGGCGGTGCCGGGGATCCTGGCGAAGCTGAAGAAGGACGGCTATACGGTGGTGACGGTCTCCCAGCTGATGGCCCCGGCCGCACCGGAACCGGGCAAGGTGTATCGCCCATGAGGCAACAGACCAACAGGACCTTCCGTTTCCGAACATCCTTGGCCACAAAACGATCAAGTCTTGTCGCAAGCTATCGCGAGGCGATCGGAATTTCGTAATCTAAGAATCCTCGGGTGCCCGGCAACCTAATCTGGACTGGCGGCAACTACGACATGGGACGGGCCGGTCCGGATCCTCCGGCCCGTTCTCTCGACGCGGAACAGGAGTTGCCATGAGGCTGAGGCGCAAGCGGGGCCGCCACCGCCGCCGTAAGGACCGCACGCTGCCGCTGGGCAGCGCCGTGATCGTGGCGTCGGCCGTGGCCGGGGTGTATCTGACGGCTTCGCCGGAGGGCGCGAGCGCCGTGCCCACCACGGTGTACGTGGCCACCAATGGCAGCGACCGCGACAGCGGCACCCTCAAGTCCCCCTTCCGAAGCCTCGAAAAGGCGATATCGGCCGCCAAGGCGGGCACCACCATCGAGGTGCGCGGCGGCACGTACTACCCCGCCAGGACGCTGCGCAGCTCCGTCAGCGGCACGCCCCGCGAGCGCGTCCGACTCCGGTCCTACCGGGCGGAGAAGGTCCGGCTCGACGGCTCCCGACTGGGCGAGGGCTCCTCCCTGGTCTCCCTCAGCGCCGACTACTGGACGGTCTCCGGGATCGAGCTGCGCAACGCCCCGGGCGGCGGTCTGGTCTGCACCTCCTGTGCGAAGAACGTCTTCCAGAACCTCAGCACCCACGGCAACGGCGACACCGGACTCACCCTCCGCGGCGATGACACCAACGGCAACGTCATCCGGAACCTGGACTCCTACGGCAACCACGACGACGCCACCGGTGGCCAGAGAGCCGACGGCATGGCCCTCACCCACGGCTCCGGCAGCGGCAACGTGGTCACCGGATCCCGGCTGTTCCGCAACAGCGACGACGGCCTCGACCTGTGGATGTGGGCGAGCCCCGTCACCATCGAGCACTCCTGGGCCTTCGGAAACGGCCGGAACCGCTGGCACATCCCCTACTTCAAGGGCGACGGCAGCGGCTTCCAGCTCGGCGCCGAGCGCCCCGGTGCCCCCTCGCCCGCCCATGTCGTACGGACCTCCGCCGCCTGGGCCAACACCAAGAGCGGCTTCGAGGCGGGCGGCAACACCGGAGCCCTCCGACTCCAGCGCACCACCGCCTTCGACAACTGGGGCAAGGGCTACTCCTTCGCCGGCTCCCGCGCCCTCCTGACCCGCAACCTCGCGGTCTCCAACGGCCGCGGCAGCGCCGACACCGGGCGCCTCGCCGTCTCCCGGGAGAACAGCTGGACGCCGGGCGGCCCGGCCACCCCGCCGCTGGTCACCACCGACCCCACCACGGCACTCGGCCCCCGGCGGCAGGACGGCTCCCTTCCGGTCACCAGCTTCCTCGTCGTCATGGACCGCACCGAGATCGGCTCGACGATGAACTGAAGCCCCGGGAGATCCGGGGCTCCCCCGGGAGCCGCCCCGTCCCGTCAGCTATGGCCCATGATGGGGCGCGGGCGGTAGGGGTCCTCCAGGCGGGCCACCTCCGCCTCCTCGAGCGTCAGCCCGACCGCAGCGACCGCGTCCTCCAGATGGCCGATCTTCGTGGCCCCGACGATCGGCGCGGTGACCGCGGGCCTGCCGAGCAGCCACGCCAGCGCCACCCGCGCGGGGGAGACCTCGCGCTTCTCGGCGATATCGCGGGTGGCGTCCACTATGGAGTACTCCGCGTCCGCGTACCACTTCTCCACCAGCGGATCGCTGCCCGCCCGGACGGTGGTCCCGGTGCGGTCCCGGTCGCGGGTGCCCGCCAGCAGCCCGCGCGCCAGCGGGCTCCAGGGGATGACGCCGACGCCCTGGTCCAGGCAGAGCGGGTTCATCTCCCGCTCCTCCTCCCGGTAGAGCAGGTTGTAGTGGTTCTGCATGGAGACGAACCGGGTCCAGCCGTGCGCCTCGGCCGTGTGCTGGGCCTTGGCGAACTGCCAGGCGTACATGGAGGAGGCGCCGATGTACCGGGCCTTTCCGGCCCGCACCACATCGTGGAGCGCCTCCATCGTCTCCTCGATGGGTGTTCCGGGGTCGAAGCGGTGGATCTGGTAGAGATCCACATGGTCGGTGCCCAGCCGCCGCAGCGAGGCGTCGATGCCCGCCAGGATGTGCTTCCGGGACAGCCCGCGGTCGTTGGGGCCCTCTCCCATCGGCGAGTAGACCTTCGTGGCGAGGACATAGTCGTCGCGGCTGGGGAAGAGCTCCCGCAGCAGCTCGCCGGTGATCTCCTCGCTCCGGCCCAACGCGTACATGTCGGCGGTGTCGAAGAAGGTCACCCCCTCCTCGACCGCACGCCGCACGATCGGCCGCGCATCCTCGATGTCCAGCTGCCAGGGCCGGTGTTCGGGGCTGCCGTAGCTCATCATGCCCAGGCAGATCCGCGACACCTTGATGCCCGACGCGCCCAGCCGTGCGTACTCCATGCGCCTGCTCCTCCCGCCCATCCGCCCGTTCGGCCGACCCGTCACAGCAGACCACCCCGGCCGCCGGATGTCAGCCCGGCGTGACGAAACCGCTCTCGTACGCGGCGATCACCGCCTGGGTGCGGTCCCGCACCCCCAACTTGGTGAGCACCGCCCCCACATGCGTCTTGACCGTGGCCGGTCCCACCGCCATCCGGGCCGCGATCTCGGAGTTGGACAGCCCGTCAGTCATCAGCCGCAGCACCACGGCCTCCCGCTCGGAGAGCCGCTCGCTCAGCGCCCGCGCGCTCGCCTCACGGTCCGGGCCCCGGGCGGTGGCGTGCTCGGCGGCCAGCGCCCGCACCGCGGCCGGGAACAGCAGCGAATCGCTGCGCGCCACCAGCCGCACCGCCTGCACCAGATCCTCCGCACGGGCCCGCTTGAGCAGAAAGCCGCTGGCCCCGGCGCGCAGCGCGTCGTACACATAGCTGTCGTTCTCGAACGTCGTCACCACGATGACCCGCGGCGGGTCCGCCATGGTGCTCAGGATCCGCTCGGTGGCGCGGATGCCGTCGACATCGGGCATCCGGACGTCCATCAGCACGACGTCCGGGCGCAGTTCACGGACCACCGGCACGGCCTCGGCGCCGCTTCCGGCCTCGCCGACGACCTGAAGGTCCGGTTCGCTGGAGAGGATCGCGCGCAGCGCGGTGCGCACCATCCGCTCGTCGTCGACGAGCACGATGCGCAGCGGGGACGGCGGGGCGTTCACCGGGGACGGCGGGGTGCTCATCGGGACGCCTCCAGCGGGAGCCGGACCGTCAGCCGCCAGACGCCGTCCACGGTGTCCCACGCACAGGTGCCGCGCAGCAGGGTGGCCCGCTCGGCGATGCCGCGCAGCCCGCGGCCGCCGCCGGTGGGCCGTGCCCGGGCGGCTCCGTTCACCGGGTTCTCCATCGTGATCTCCACCTTCTTCGGGTCCTCGGCGATCCGGAGCCGCACCGGCACCCGGCCCGCGTGGCGCAGCGCGTTGCTGAGCCCCTCCTGGACGATGCGGTACGCCTCGCGGGAGACGACGGGCGGCAGCCGGTCCAGCGAGCCCGGGGCCGTCAGCTCGACGGCGACGCCCGCGGCCCGGGTGCGGGCCAGCAGCCCGTCCAGATCCATCAGGGTGGGGGAGGGGGCGGTGGCCGGACGGTCCTCCCCTTCGCGTAACAGGCCGAGCACGCTGTCGAGTTCGCCGACCGCGTCCCGGGTGGTCTCCTCGATGGCCGCCAGCGCCTCCCGGGCGAAGTCCGGATCGGTGTCGAGGACCTTACGGGCCGCGCTCGCCTGGAGGGTCACCGCGCTCAGCGCATGGCCGACCGAGTCGTGCAGCTCGCGGGCGAGCCGGTTGCGGGCGGCCAGCCGGGTGGCCCGCTGCTCGGCGGCGGCGAGCCGCTCGGCGGGGGCCGGGCCGAGCAGCTCGGGCGCACAGCGGGCCAGCAGCGCCCCGGCGGCCGCGGCGATCCCCATGATCACGCCCAGCAGCAGCACCCCGGCCAAGGGCGCCAGCGCGTGGGGGCCGAGGCGAAGGCGTGCGGCCAGCCCTCGTCGGCGTACGAACCGTCGGTGAACGGCAGGGCGACCAGCAGTGCCGAGGCGGGCAGCAGGGACAGGGTGAGCCCGCTGACCAGCCCGCCGATGGCCAGATGCAGCCCGTACCAGAGCAAGGTGCGGGCGCGCGCGTCCCACGACCCGGCGGGCCCGGCCGCGAGCTCCGCGGACTCCGGAAGCCCGCACAGCGAGCGGGCGGCGGTGGCCTCCAGGGGCCGTACCAGCGGGAGCAGCGCGGTCGGCACGGCCAGCGGCAGGGCCGTGGCGAAGGTGCCCAGCTGCCACGGCAGGGAGGTGAAGGGCACGGCGTCCTGGAGGAGCATCGAGAAGACGACGCCGGTCAGCAGGTAATACGGCATCAACAGGGCGCCGCCGAGCACCAGATGGACCCAGCGCAGCTGGGCCCGGCGGCCGGCCACCGCACGGACCGCCCGCCGCCACCACGCCCCGGTCACGAAGCTCGGTACGCTGCCGCGCCCCCGGCAAAGCCGCGCTCGCGGAAGAAGCGCCCGCCGGCCGTGAGGACGAGCAATCCGACGGTCATCTGCACAGCGTAGGTCAGATTCATCAGCGCGGTCGGCTCCTTGGCGGCGTTCTGGGCGGTCAGCCCGGTCAGGAGGAGCCAGCCGCCCCAGCAGGCGAGCGCCGCGGAGCCGACACAGGCCAGACTCAGCGGCAGGGCGAAGCGCACCGGACGCCCGGCGCGGAAGGCGACCATGAGGCCGATGTACGGCAGACAGGCGAGGATCGCGACGGCCCGCAGGATCCGCCCGGCGGCGTCACCGGGGGAGCGGGCGGGCGCGGGACGCGTCCGGGAGCCGGAAAGGGTGTGGGTCACGGGGACCAGCCTCGCGGCGCGGCGGGCGCCGCGCCTCACCCTGCCCGACGATCCGCCTCCGCCGCGCGGCGGAGGGGCCGTCCTCCCGTGGGTCAAAGACGTCGCGTCGCGAGGGTGAGCCGGTCCCGGGCGTCGAACAGGGCGTCCTTGATCATCTGCTCATGGGTGGGGGTGAGCCGGGCGACCGGCACCGAGCAGCTGATGGCGTCGCGCGAGGGGGTGCGGTACGGGATGGCGATGCCGAAGCAGCGCAGGCCCAGGGTGTTCTCCTCGCGGTCCACCGCGTACCCCTGCTCCCGGATCAGGTGCAGCTCCTCGATCAGCTTCTCGCGGTCGGTGATGGTGTGCTCGGTGAGCTGGCCCAGCGTCTCCGGCAGCAGCTTGCGCACCTGCTCGTCGGAGTACGTGGCCAGTAGCGCCTTCCCCAGTGAGGTGGAGTGGGCGGGCAGCCGGCGGCCGACGCGGGTGAAGGGGCGCAGATAGTGCTGCGACTGCCGGGTGGCGAGATAGACGACGTTGGTGCCGTCGAGTCGGGCGAGGTGGATGGTCTCGGTGGTGTCGTCCGAGAGCCGGTCCAGGGTGGGGCGGGCGGCGGCCACGACCTCGTCGCCGTCGATGTAGGAGGTGCCGACGAGCAGGGCGCGCACCCCGATGCCGTAGCGGGTGCCGGTGGCGTCCGTCTCCACCCAGCCGAGCTCCACCAGGGTGCGCAGCAGCATGTAGAGGCTCGACTTGGGATAGCCCACGGCCTCCTGGACCGCGGCGAGGCTGTGCATTCCGGGCCGCCCGGCGAAGAACTCCAGCAGTTCGACCGTGCGGACAGCCGATTTGACCTGGGCCCCGCCCGTCTCGGCAGCTGACATCGCCTTGACCCCTCTGTTCGACCAGCCATAGAGTCCCGAGGGGAAATTCATCACCCGGGACAGCGTTCAGCATATCGAACACCGTCGATGTGTGGGACGCAAGCAGCGGTAACACCACAGCAGGAGGAATCCGCGGTGTCAGCACCAGTGTGGAGCGTCGACCCCCGAACCGGAAAGCAGCGGGAGCAGGTAGCGGTCGAAGCCACGGCGGAGGAGGTCGACCGCGTGGTGCGCGCGGCCCACGCCGCCCGCGGCTCCCTGGCCGACCGTACGGTGCGCGCCGCCCTGCTGCGCACCGCCGCCGATCTCCTCGACGAGGCCCGTGACCAGCTGGTCGAGGCCGCCGACGCGGAGACCGCGCTCGGCCCCGCCCGGCTCACCGGCGAACTCGCGCGCACCACCTACCAGCTGCGGGCCTTCGCGACCATCGTGGACGAGGGTGCCTTCCTCGACGTCCGCATCGACCACGCCGACGCCACCCAGACCCCGCCCTGGCCCGATCTGCGCCGCTACAAGCTGCCGCTCGGCGTCGTCGCCGTCTACGCCGCCAGCAACTTCCCGCTCGCCTTCTCCGTGCCCGGCGGCGACACCGCCAGCGCCCTCGCCGCGGGCTGCCCGGTCGTCGTCAAGGCCCACCCCGACCACCCCGCCACCTCCGAGGTGGCCGCCTCCGCGCTGCGCCGCGCCGCCGAGCGGGTCGGGGTGCCCGCCGAGGTGATCGCGGTGGTGCACGGTTTCGACGCGGGTATCGAGCTGGTCAAGCATCCGCTGATCGCCGCCGCCGGCTTCACCGGATCGGTCCGCGGCGGCCGCGCCCTGCACGACGCGGCGGCCTCCCGGCCGGTGCCGATCCCCTTCCACGGCGAGCTGGGCAGCCTCAACCCGGTCGTGGTCACCGAGGCCGCGGCCGCCGAGCGCGGCGACCAGATCGGCGCGGGGCTCGCGGGCTCCATGACGCTGGGCGTGGGCCAGTTCTGCACCAAGCCCGGCTTTGTGCTGGCCCCGGCAGGACCGGCGGGCGACGGCCTGGTGAAGTCCCTCACCGACGCGGTCAGCAACACCGACGCGGGCGTCCTGCTCGACCACCGGATGCGGGACAACTTCGTCGCCGGGGTCAAGGAGCGCGCCGAACTGGCGGATGTGGAGGCCCCGGTCACCCCCGGCTCCGGCGGTGAGCACACGGTCAGCGCGGGCTTCCTCACCGTCCCGGCGCGGCGGCTCGCCGAGGACGGCCCGCACGATGTGCTGCTGGAGGAGTGCTTCGGCCCGGTGACCGTCGTGGCGCGCTACGAGAGCGACGAGGAGATCAGCGCGGTGCTCGGCCGGCTCCCGGGCAACCTCACCGCCACCGTCCAGATCTCCGCCGCCGAGGGCGAGGGCACCGAGGGCCGGGCCGGCGCGCTGATCGCCGAGCTCACCCCGCTGGCCGGCCGGGTCCTGGTCAACGGCTGGCCGACCGGTGTCGCCGTCGCCCCGGCCCAGCACCACGGCGGCCCCTACCCGGCCACCACCTCCACCTCCACCTCGGTCGGCGGCACCGCCATCGAGCGCTGGCTGCGGCCGGTCGCCTACCAGGACACCCCGGCCGCCCTGCTGCCGCCGGAGCTGCGGGACGAGAACCCGCTGGAGCTGCCCCGGCGGATCAACGGCGTCCGGGAGCAGCGCGGCTGAACCCCCGGAAGACCCTCCGGGAGCAGCACCGCTGAAGCCCCGGAAGGCCCTCCGGGAGCAGCACCGCTGAAGCCCTGGACCGACGGCGCGGCCGCCGGACCCGCGGACCTGACCCGCGGTTCCGGCGGCCGTGTCGGCATGCCCGCGGCCGCCTGCGGCCCCCGGGGTCTTTTTCGGCCGATCCGCCGGCGCTTTCACCCGGGCGCCGCGCCAGGCATGGGGATCGCCGCAGGTCAGCGGGGATCCATAAGGTTCCCTTGAAGGCACCCGACAGGGAAACGCGATGGACGCCGGGGTGAGCCGGTTCCATAGTGGATGGACATGGAGAGCCTGGCAGGCGCCGAATTCGCGCCACACACGACGTATCTCACCACCGCGTCCAGCGGTCTGATCCCCGCACGCTCCGTGGCCGCCGTGAAGGCGGTCCTCGACGGCTCGGCCGCCGGACGGCCCATCGTCGACGCGGCCTTCGAGGCGGTTGAGGAGAGCCGGGCCGCCTATGCCCGGCTCGTCGGCGTACCGGCGCGGCGGGTCGCGGCCGGCAGCTCGGTCGCCGTCTACGCGGGGATGATCGCCACCTCGCTGCCGTCCGGAGCCGAAGTCATCTTCGCCGACGGCGACTTCAGCTCCCTGGTCAACCCCTTCGCCGTCCGCGGCGACCTCAAGCTGCGCATCGTGCCGCTGGAGGAGATCGCGGAGGCGGTACGGCCCGGTACGGCGCTGGTGGCCGTGAGCGCGGTCCAGTCCGCGGACGGGCGGATCGCCGATCTCGACGCCATCGCGGAGGCGGCCCGGACCCACGGGGCCCGCACCCTGGTGGACACCAGCCAGGCGGCCGGCTGGTTCCCGGTGAACGCCGACGAGGCCGACTACACCGTCTGCGTGGCGTACAAGTGGCTGATGTGCCCACGCGGGGCCGCCTTCCTGACCGTCCCCGAGGACCTGGGCGAGCTCACCCCCGTCTTCGCGGGCTGGGTCGCGGGCGAGAAGCCCTGGGACAGCTGCTACGGACCGGTGGCGGAACTCGCCCACTCCGCCCGCCGCTTCGACGAGAGCCCGAGCGTGTACTCCTACGTGGCGGCCCGGCACTCCCTCGCGCTGATCGAGGAGCTGGGCACCGAGGCCATCGCCGCCCACGACCGCGCGCTCGCCGACCGCTTCCGGGCCGGGGTCATCGGGCTCGGCCACCAGCCCGTCGCCGCCCCCGGCTCGGCCATCGTCTCCGTACCGGGGCTGGGGGACGCCGCGTCCCGGCTGGCGGAGGCGGATGTGCATGTCTCGGCGCGGGCCGGCAACCTCCGCGCCTCCTTCCACCTGTACAACACGGCGGCCGATGTGGACCGGCTGCTGGAGGAGCTGTCCCGCTGAGACCGGGGCCGGACCGGGGGCCAGCACGGGGCCGGACCGGGGCCAGCACGCGGCCGGACCGGGGCCAGCACGCGGCCATAAAAAATCTGAGGGAAGCCGGGGCACCCCGGCTTCCCTCAGATCACGGACGTCAGCTCAGCGCACGGCGGCGATCACCGTACGGGCGTGAAGTCCCTGGCCCCGATGAACTCCGGCCGGGGGACCGGTGCCGCGAACGGCTCCACCGCGGTGTTCTCCACGCTGTTGAACACGATGAAGACGTTGCTGCGCGAGTAGGGCGTGATGTTGTCGCCCGAGCCGTGCATGCAGTTGCAGTCGAACCACGTCGCCGAACCGGCCTTGCCGGTGAACAGCTTGATGCCGTGCTTGTCGGCGAAACCGGTGAGCGCCTCGTCGGACGGGGTGCCCGCGTCCTGCATCTGCAGCGACTTCTTGTAGTTGTCCTTCGGTGTCTCGCCCGAGCAGCCGAGGAACGTACGGTGCGACCCCGGCATGATCATGAGGCCGCCGTTGGTGTCGTAGTTCTCGGTCAGCGCGATCGAGACCGACACGGTCCGCATGTTCGGCAGTCCGTCCTCGGCGTGCCAGGTCTCGAAGTCCGAGTGCCAGTAGAAGCCCGAGGCGCCGAAACCCGGTTTGACGTTGATCCGGCTCTGGTGGACGTAGACGTCCGAGCCGAGGATCTGACGAGCGCGGCCCACCACACGCGGGTCGCGCACCAGGTTCGCGAAGACCTCGCTGATCCGGTGCACCTCGAACACCGACCGTACGTCCTGCGACTTCGGCTCGATGATCGAGCGTTCGTCGGCGCGCACGTCCGGGTCGGCGACCAGCCGGTCCAGCTCGGCGCGGTAGACCGCGACCTCGTCCGGAGTGATCAGCTCGTCAATTGCCAGGAAGCCGTCGCGATCGAAATCGCTCAGCTCGGACGGTTGCAGCGGCCCGGGGGCGCCGGGGTCGGACCACACCACGGGGTCCACGCGCGGCGTAGCGACCTCCATGGCCCCACGGGTCGGGTACAGGTCAGTGACCGCGGTCATCGGATCATGCCTCCTCGGTCTCGGTGATCAGCGGGTATACGCCGTTCTCATCATGGTCCTCCCGTCCCGTGATCGGCGGGTTGAATACACAGACGCACCGGAAGTCCGTTTTGGGGCGTATCGTGTGCTTCTCATGCCCGTTCAGCAGGTACATGGTGCCGGGCGTGATCCAGTGCTTCTCACCGGTCTCGTCGTTGGTGAGCTCGGCCTCACCCTCGACGCACAGCACCGCCTCGATGTGGTTGGCGTACCACATCGAGGTCTCGGTGCCCGCGTAGAGGATGGTCTCGTGCAGCGAGAAGCCGACGCCTTCACGGGCGAGCACAATGCGCTTGCTCTCCCAGGTGCCGGTCTTGGCCTTCACATGCCTCTCGGTGTCCTCGATGTCCTTGAAGGATCGGACGATCACGGTGAGTTCTTGCCTTTCTCTTCTCTGCGGTACGGGAGGGTCATGCGGTCTCGCGGACCGCGCGGGCGAGGGTCCGCAGCCCCTCGTCCAGGTCATCGGGGGAGATGGTCAGCGCGGGCAGCAGCTTGACGACCTCGCTCTCGGGGCCGGACGTCTCCACCAGCAGCCCCAGCTCGAAGGCGCGGCGGCAGACCGCCGAGGCGCGCGGCTTGTCCTCGAACTCCAGACCCCACACCAGGCCGCGGCCGCGGAAGTGGGTGCCGGACTGCTCCTCGCAGATGGCGCGCAGGGCCTGCTCGACCTGCTCGCCGCGGGCCAGGGTCTGCTTCTCCATCTGGCTGTCGGCCCAGTAGGTGTCCAGGGTCGCGGCGGCGGTGACGAAGGCGGGGTTGTTGCCGCGGAAGGTGCCGTTGTGCTCGCCGGGCTCCCAGACGTCCAGCTCGGGCTTGAAGAGCGCGAGCGACATCGGCATGCCGTAGCCGCTGATGGACTTCGACACGGTCACGATGTCCGGGGTGATGCCCGACTCCTCGAAGGAGAAGAAGGCGCCGGTGCGGCCGCAGCCCATCTGGATGTCGTCGACGATCAGCAGCATGTCCTGGCGCTCGCACAGCTCGGCCAGGGCGCGCAGCCACTCGGGCCGGGCCACGTTGATACCGCCCTCGCCCTGCACGGTCTCGACGATCACGGCGGCGGGCTGGTTGAGGCCGGAACCCTGGTCCTCCAGCAGCCGCTCGAACCACAGGAAGTCCGGGATCGTGCCGTCGAAGTAGTTGTCGAACGGCATCGGGGTGCCGTGGACCAGCGGGATGCCCGCGCCGGCGCGCTTGAAGGCGTTGCCGGTCACGGCCAGCGAGCCCAGCGACATGCCGTGGAAGGCATTGGTGAAGGAGACGATGGACTCGCGGCCCTTGACCTTACGGGCCAGCTTCAGCGCGGCCTCGACGGCGTTGGTGCCGGTCGGGCCCGGGAACATGACCTTGTAGGGCAGATCGCGCGGGCGCAGGATGTTGTTCTGGAACGACTCGAGGAACGCGCGCTTGGCCGTGGTGGACATGTCCAGGCCGTGGGTGACGCCGTCACGCTCGATGTAGTCGATCAGCGCCCGTTTCAGTACCGGGTTGTTGTGGCCGTAGTTGAGCGACCCGGCTCCGGCGAAGAAGTCGAGGTAGGTGTGGCCGTCCTCGTCGAACATGTGGCTGCCCTGCGCACGGTCGAAGACGGCGGGCCAGCCACGGCAGTAGCTGCGCACCTCCGACTCCAGGGCCTCGAAGACGCTCAGGGCGGGCGGGGTGATGGTCACAGCGTTCTCCTGGGAGAGGGGTGTGAGGGGGGTGAGGGGGAGGATCGGGGTGATCGGGGTGTGATCAGGGGAGATCAGGTCCGGTCCGAGCGCGGCCCGAGCGGGCCGATGCGGTAGAGCACCTCGGGCTCGTGCCCACCATCGGGGAAGAGACCGCCGTGGAAGAGCACCTCACGCTCGAGCGGTGCTTCATGCCGCTCGGCGAATGAGGTGAACAGCCGGTTCGAGGCGGTGTTGTCAGGGGTGATCGTCGTCTCGATGCCGCGGACGCCCGCCGTGGCGACCCGGGCGACCAGCCCGTCCAGCAGGGTGGCGGCCAGCTTGCGGCCACGCCAGGCGTGGTCGACGGCGACCTGCCAGACGACGAGGGTCTCTGGGCGCTCGGGACGGATGTAGCCGGTGATGAAGCCGACCGGTCCGCCGTCGGCGTCGCGCGCCACTACGGATGTGGCGGCGAAGTCGCGGCACCACAGAAGGTAGCTGTAGGAGGAGTTGAGGTCCAGGGTTTTGGAGTCGCGGGCGATTCGCCAGATCGCGGCTCCATCCTCGACGCGCGGTGTGTCGAGGGTGAGGCCCTCCGGCAAATCCAATTCGCTACGGACTAGGTCTGCTTGTGCGGCGGTCATGCAAATTCAATTTACCCAGCAGAATCAGAAAATGCATCGCGGTGGGGGGTTACGTGGAGGGGGGTCCATGTGTTATCACGCGCGAGCGCGCGTGCGCGCGGCCGTTGGCCGAAAGGCGGTAATTTGTAAGGGAGTTACTCGGGCAAAGCGGATCGCGTGTGGGGTCCGTCACATATATGTAACCGGCCGATGACCGTCTTGAATTACGGGATCAGGAACCCGCGAAAAATTTTTTGTTTAGGAATCGCAATGGCGGGCAGACGAATGTGGAAGTAGTAGCGGAAAAACGCGAAGAATTTCTGGCCACGCTGCCATGAATTCAATCCCCCACGGTGAACCGAGGGAAGTCGCCCCGCACCGCGAAGGCCCCGGAGGCGCCGTTGCCCGAGGCCGAGTACGCATCCCGGCCGGTGTCCCGGTCCCCCTCGGCGTGGTTGTACTGCCCCGCGAAGACATACCGGCCCGCGGGCACGGTCGCGCCCTTCCGGAGCGTCCAGCGGTAGACCAGCACACCGTCCTCGACGCGGGTGGCGGTGGTCACATCGCCGGTCGGCAGCGAGCTCCAGGACCCGGTGGACAGCACATCCCCGGTGTCCGCGACTCGCAGCTCCACCGTCAGCGAGGTCAGTGACCTACCAATGGTGAGCGTGATGTCACTCTGCGCCCAGTATGGATTGGAATGCGCGTTGATGACGCCCTTGGATCGAACGGTCGGCTCGGCGAGATGGTTTGGACCGGCCGCGGTGGGATAGGCGCTCGGCGTGTGCCGCTCAGCATCGCTCTGCGATCCGGCGCCCGGCTTCTCCCCGGGCCGCCTGTCCACGCCCGCGCCCGCCGGAGGCGCGGCAGGCTCGCTCGAGGTGCGCACCGTCTGCGGCCGCTCGGCACCGTCCGTGGCCACCACCGCGATCCCCGTCGCCGCGACCGCCGCGGCCAGCCCGGCGACCGGGCCCACCAGCCGCGGCGCCCAGGTCCGGCGCGGGCTCGTCCGCGCGCCCCGGCTCCGGCCGTCGGCCGTCATGCCCGCCGTGACCCGGGCCAGCATCCGGGTCCGGTCCGGCTCATGGGAGGCGGCGGCCGTACGCAGCTCGGCGACGACATCGCGGCCTTCGGGGCGCTCGCGATGCTCGATCATCAACTGCCCCCTCCTGCATGCCCGGCGTGGCCCATGTGACCCGAGTGGCGAGCGGGCCCAGTGTGGCCCGTGTGGCCTGTGTTCCCAGAGCGGAGCGTGCGTACCGTCTGCTCGGCCTCCGTCGCCCCGGGCAGCTCGCCCTCGCCGTCCGGAGGGCCGAGCAGCCGCTCCAGCTCGGCGATTCCGCGGGAGGTCTGACTCTTGACCGTGCCCACCGAAATGCCCAGCGTACGGGCCGTCTCCCGCTCGGAGAGGTCGAAGGCGTGCCGCAGCACGACGCATGCGCGCTTGCGGAACGGCAGCCGGACCAGCGCGGCCTGCACATCCACCACGGCGGACACATCCGGGTCGTCCACGTGGTCGGAGCGCTGCGAGGAGAAGAGCGCCACCCGCCGCCGCTCACGCACCAGACTGCGGATCCGGGAGCGGGCCAGGTTGGCGACCACGCCCCGGGCGTACGCGGCCGGATGGTCGGCGACCCGCACCCGGTCCCACTGGTGCCAGACCGCCACCAGCGCGTCGGCCGCCAGGTCGTCCGCCCCGTCGGAGCTGCCGAGCAACAGATGGGCGAGGCGGGCCAGTTCGGCGTGGTGCCGCTCGAAGAAGTCCCGGAATTCGGCCTGTGGGTCGGCGGTGTGCGGGTTGGGCTGTGGGCCGGTGTGCACCTCGGCGTCGGCGTGCACACCGGCCGATAAGCCGTCGGGGTCCTCCGGTGTGCCGGGCGCTCGCGCGGTGCCCGCGGCGGCCGCGTCATCGGCGGGAGCGTTCACGAGGACCTCCTCACTGCCGCTCCTCCGGTGGGTTGCGTGAGCGTAGCAGCGCTGCGCATGTTGTTCGAGTGGCGCCGTTCCAGCTCCTGGGAATTGGCCGGTCAACGCCCTGCCCCGGTCTCGTACAGTGCGATGCATGAGGGATAGCGCGGTGCTCCACATCAAGGGCCGGGTCCTGGTCGGACCGGACACCGGCGACGCTGCCGGCGACGTCCGGGACGAGCTGTGGGTGGTCGACGGCAGGATCACGTTCGAGCGGCCGGCCGGGGCCAGGGACATCCGGCTGGTCGAGGGCTGGGTGCTGCCCGGCCTCGTCGACGCCCACTGCCATGTCGGACTCGACGCCCATGGGGCGGTGGACGATTCGACGAGCGAGAAACAGGCGCTGACCGACCGCGACGCCGGGGCGCTGCTGCTGCGGGACGCCGGATCGCCGGCCGACACCCGCTGGATCGACGACCGCGAGGATCTGCCCCGCATCATCCGGGCCGGCCGCCATATCGCCCGCACCAAGCGGTACATCCGCAACTACGCGCATGAGATCGAGCCGGAGGACCTGGTCGCCTACGTGGCCGCGGAGGCGCGGCGGGGCGATGGCTGGGTGAAGCTGGTCGGCGACTGGATCGACCGGGAGACCGGCGATCTGGGGGCCTGCTGGCCGCGCGGCGCGGTCGAGGCGGCCATCGCCGAGGCGCACCGGCTGGGCGCGCGGGTCACGGCCCACTGTTTCGCCGAGGAGAGCCTCGCGCCGCTGGTCGAGGCGGGGATCGACTGCATCGAGCACGCCACCGGGCTCACCGAGGAGACCATCCCGCTGTTCGCCGAGCGGGGCGTGGCGATCGTCCCGACCCTGGTCAACATCGCCACCTTCCCCCGGCTGGCGCTGGGCGGCGAGGTGAGGTTCCCGCGCTGGGCCGACCATATGCGGCGGCTGCACGCGCGCCGGTACGAGACGGTGCGGGCGGCCTACGACGCGGGCATCCCGATCTACACCGGCACCGACGCGGGCGGCGGACTGGCCCATGGGCTGGTCGGACAGGAGGTCGCCGAGCTGGTGAAGGCGGGCATCCCGGCGCGGGACGCACTCTCGGCGGCGACCTGGGGGGCGCAGTCCTGGCTCGGACGGCCGGGGCTCACCGAGGGGGCCTCCGCCGATCTCGTCGTCTACGACGCGGATCCGCGCGCCGATGTGCGGGTGCTGACGACGCCGCGGCGGGTGGTGCTGCGAGGCCGCGTGGTCGGCTGACGGGGCGCGGGGACGGGGCTGACAGGCACGGGGCTGACAGGCACGGGGCGCAGGCTGACTGGGCGCGGGCGCAGGCTTATTGGACGCGGGAACGGGTGGGGCAGGGGGTCCTTAGGGGGCTCCTGAAGGGAACGCGGCTCGAACGCGGCGGCGAACCACACCCTTTGGGATGAACGGACATCATGTGTCTGCCTGTTTACCCTCAGTGCGCAAATATGGCGTGGTCGAGGCCGTCGGCGCCCGTGGAGTCCCCCGCGGCAGGCGCCGGCGGCTCCATGTCTCCTGTGGGGGTCAACTCACGTGTCCTGTTCCAGCAACACCTACTTCGGCATGCCCACCCGCCGTCTGGCGGCCGCCACTGCCGCTGCCGCGGTCTCCGTCCTGGGTCTGCTGCCCGCGGCGACCGCGCAGGCCGACACCGGTGCGACCACCGGTAAGGCGGGTGCGGTCGTGCTCCGCACCGATCTCGATGTCTCCCTGCTCAACAAGACCGTCACGGCTCCGCTCTCGGTGGTGCTGAACGAGGTGCACGCACCCGCGACGGCCAGCAAGACGGCACTCACCGCGACCCTGGACGGCGTGGACGGGGGCCGGCCGTTCAGTGTGCTGCGGGCCGATGTGGCCACCGCCCGGGCCGCCGCGGACAAGCAGCGCGCCGAGGGGTACTCCAACCTCGTCAACGCCAAGGTCCACGTACCGGGTCTGGCCGGGGTGCCGCTGATCTCGGTCGAGCAGGTGACCTCGAAGGCGGTGTGTGCCGCCGGGAAGCGGCCGACCGCCCAGTCCAACCTGCTCGGCAGCGTCAGCGTGCTCGGCAGGAAGGTCACCTTGAGCACGAGCGGCACCACCACGGTCGATGTGCCGACGCTCGGCCAGGTCCGGCTCGATCTGTCGCGGACGGCCACCACCTCGCGCACGGCGGCGGCCACGGCCCTCAACCTGAAGGTCTCCGTGAACCCGCTCAAGCTGAACGTCTCCGAGGTCGAGGGTCAGGTCACCCTCGCCCGGGCGACCTGCGAGGCGCCCGTCGCCGCGGCGGTCCAGCCCAGCCCGAGCGTGGGCCCGCAGACCACGCCCGAGCCGAAGCCGGAGCACCTGGCCGAGACCGGTGGCAGCTCGGCCACGCCGTATCTGGTGGGCGGCGGAGCCCTGCTGCTCGCCGTGGGCGGCGGGGCCGTCGTCCTGGCCCGCCGCCGGCGTGCCGGCGCCAACGGCGACGCCGGCTGACGCCTGACGGCTGATGCCTGATGCCTGATGCCTGATGCCTGATGCCTGATGCCTGACGGCTGGGCCTGACGCCTGACCTGGCCCGGCCTGTTGGGTCCGGTGCCTGTGCCGTGCCCAACGGTTCGGGTGCCGGATCTGGGGCGGGTGCCCAGGGTGCGGCATAGGGCCGGGCCGCGGGTGCTGGGCCGGGGCGTGCCGTCGGGCTCGGCCGTGGGTGCCGGGCCGGGGTACGGCATAGGGGCTGGGGCTGACGCTTGACCTGGCCCGGCCTGTTGGGTCCGGTGCCCGTGCCGTGCCCAACGGTTCGGGTGCCGGATCTGGGGCGGGTGCCCGGGGTGCGGCATAGGGCCGGGTCGCGGGTGCTGGGCCGGGGCGTGCCGTCGGGCTCGGCCGCGGGTGCCGGGCCGGGGTACGGCATAGGGGCTGGGGCTCCGATGCCGGGCCGGGGCTCGGGCGTTGGGCCGGGGCTCGGCATCGGGCGCGAGCGCTGGGCCCGCGCCCGCGGCTCGGGCAAGCCGTGCGTGACCGCGCACCGCTCCACGCGGTGCGCGGTCTGGCGGCGCGATCAGGCAGTGTGGTGCGCGGTGTGGCAGCGCGGTCAGGCGTCCGATTCGGCGATGGCCTTCGCCAGGGCGATGACGAAGCGGTCCGTCGTGGCGCGGTCGCGGACGGCGAGCCGGAGCCAGTCCGGGCCGAGGCCCGGGAACGTGTCACCGCGGCGGACGGCGAAGCCCAGCTCGCGCAGCCGGGTGCGGATCGCCATCGCGCCCGGCAGCCGGATCAGCAGAAAGGGTCCTGCCGCCGGGCCGCATACCCGCACCTCCGCCAACTGGGCCAGCCGGTCGGCCAGATGGGCCCGGTCGGCGGCCGTACGGTCGGCGGCCCGAGCGGCCTCGGCGAGGGCGGGCGGGGCGCAGCACGCCTCGGCCGCCGTCAGGGCCGGGCTGGACACCGGCCACAGCGGCTGGACCCGCTCCAGCGCCGTGACGGTGTCCGGCTCCGCCAGCACATAGCCGATCCGCAGCCCCGCCAGACCCCAGGTCTTGGTGAGGCTGCGCAGCACCACGAGCCCGGGCACATCGGTGCGGTCCGCCAGCGACTCGCGCTCGCCCGGGACGGCGTCCATGAACGCCTCGTCCACCACCAGCGTCCGTCCCGGCCGGGCGAGACCGGCCAGGGCATCGGCCGGGTGCAGTACGGATGTGGGGTTGGTGGGGTTGCCGATCACCACCAGATCGGCGTCCTCCGGCACCGCGTCCGGAGCCAGCCGGAAGCCGTTCCGCTCATCGAGGATCACTCGCTCCACGGTGTGCCCCGCGTCCCGCAGCGCCGCCTCCGGTTCGGTGAACTGCGGATGCACCACCACCGGCCGCTGAGCCGGGATGGCACGGGCGAGCAGGACGAACGCCTCCGCGGCACCCGCCGTCAGCAGCACCCGGCCGACCGGAAGCCCATGGCGCGCGGCGACCGCCTCCCGCGCCGTCCGCCCGTCCGGATAGGCGGCCAGCCCGTCGAGGGAGTCGGCGATTCGGGCCTTGAGCCAGTCCGGCGGCGTACCGGCCCGGACATTGACCGCGAGGTCCGTCAGGTCGGCATCGGCTCCCCGCACCTCCGCGTCCCCGTGATGCCGCAGATCGAACCCGGTGGAGACGCCATCGGCGGCCGGGGCGGCGGACCCGCTCGTGGGCAGGCCCGCCGATGGATCAGTGGACATCGGCGTGGGTATCGGGATGCGCGAACGCATGGGCCTCATCGCCGAATCCGGCGCGCCCGGCGGTGTCGGCCACCTCCTCATAGCGCTCCATGACGAGGTCGGCCAACTCCTTTGCCGGGCCGATGACATCGGCGGAGACCACCTCGACCTCGGGGTAGGCGAGCCCCCAGCCCTCCGCCTGCTGCCGCACGCGCTCCAGGGTGTCACCGGCGAACAGGAAGTACGGCAGCACCACGACCCGGCTGGCCCCCAGCTTGGCGCAGCGGTCCAGGCCCGAGGCCACATCCGGTGCGGCGAGCGAGGAGAAGGCCACCTCGACGCCCGCGAAGCCACGGCCCTCCCACAGCAGCCGGGCGGCGCGGTGCACCTCGGCGTTGGCCTCGGGGAGCGGCGAGCCGTCGCCCACCAGCAGCACGGTGGTCTCCGCGCGGTCCGAGGGCAGCCGGGGCCGGTTGCCCAGCGCCTCGTCGAGCCGCCGCTCCAGCACGCTGAGCAGCGTGCGGTGCGGGCCGAGCGGCCGGGCGGAGGCGAACGAGGCGTCGGCATGCCGCTCCGCCTCCTGGGCCAGCGCGGCGGCGATGCCGTCTCTCGGGGGAGCCGCCGGGATCAGCGTCAGCGGGACGACCGCGAAGCGGCTCACCCCCTCGCCGACGAGCCGGGTGACCGCATCGGACAGCGGGTGGCTGCCCGGTCCGGTGAGGCCACCCGCCACGGGCAGGTCCGGGTGGCGTGCGGCCAACTCCCTTACGAATGCGTGAAAGGCGGTGGCATGCCCTTCGTCTCGCGTGCCGATGCCTGCGAGGAGCAGGGCGGGCGGGGTCGTCACGAGGTCTCCTTGGTGCAGGTGGTGCGGGTGTCACGGTCAGCAGGGGGCGGCGGGCTGTTCCGCCCCGAGACGTTACTGACCTGCGTCGGGACGGTCGACGGCAGGTCTTCGCTGCCCGGCCTGCCCGGATTTGGCCGCAGCCGGGCGGCGAGCGACGGCGCAGGTGGCCATTCCGGGGCGGCCGTGCGGCGCGGACTTCCGCTTGGCGACCAGCAGTTCGCCGCCAGGTCCGGCGGCCAGCAGCGCGGCCGCCTCGGCGACCCCGGCCGTGCCCACGGCCGCGAGCGGCACCGCGGACGGGTTCGGCACCTCCACCGCGGCCAGCGCCGCCGCCGGGTATCCGCACAGCGGCACCCCCAGCCGCTCGGCCGCCATCAGCAGTCCGGTCTCCCCGGCCTTGGCCTCCACGGTCGCCAACTCGGCCACGCCGCTCGGCGAAAGGCCCGCCTCCGCCAGGACCGTCTCGACCAGCCCGATCACCTCGCCGTCGGACACCCCCCGGCTGGCCCCGACCCCGACGACAAGCGGTGTCTCGGGCAGGGGACACGCCGTGCCCCGGCCGATGACCTCCACGTCAGCTCACCGCCTCGGCTCAACGGGCAGGGGACACACATCTGTCGGCGAACCGGGCCGCCGCGCCTGGGGCCGAGGCCCAGTGCACATGCAGATAGGAGGCATGCACATTTCCCTGTGCGAACCCTTCGGTACGACGCTCCGGGTGGACGAGCCCCCAGGCGGGCTCCGCCCCCGCTCCGGGCACGATGGTCGTGCGGTGGAACTCATGGCCGCGCACCCGCGTCCCCGCAGCGGCGAGTGCGGTGTCGGAGATGGCCACGGCCTCACGGTAGCCCAGCGTCAGACGTTCCGACATCCGTGCCTCGGCGGCCAGCACCCCGCACATCGGCTCCCCGTCCAGCGAGCCCGCCAGATACAGCAGTCCGGCACATTCGGCGGCGATGGGCGCGCCGGACGCGGCGAGCTCGGCGACGGCTGCCCGCAGCGGCTCGTTCGCGGACAGCTCGGGGGCGTACACCTCCGGGAACCCGCCGCCGATCACCAGACCGCCGGTGCCTTCCGGGAGGCGCTCGTCCCGCAGCGGATCGAAGGGGACGACCCGCGCCCCGGCCGCCGTGAGCAGCTCGGTGTGCTCCGCGTACGAGAAGGTGAACGCGGCCCCGCCCGCCACGGCGACCACCGGCCGCGCCGCGCGGTCCCGGCCCGCGGCACCGGGGACGGCCTCCACCGCCCGGCGCATCTCCTCCTCCGGATCCCAGGCCGCCTCGGACAGGGGCGGTGCGCTGCGCGCCAGCGCCAGCAGCCCCTCGAGATCGCAGCCCTCCCGCACCCGCGCTGCCAGCGCGGCCGCCGAATCGACCGCCTCGGCCCGGCGCTCGGCCACCGGCACCAGACCCAGATGGCGGCTCGGTGCCCGCACCTCCCGCGTCCGGCGCAGCGCGCCGAACACCGGCACTCCGCACCCCTCCAGCGCCTCGCGCAGCATCGCCTCGTGACGGTCCGAACCGACCTTGTTGAGGATCACCCCCGCGACCCGCACCTCGGGGTCCCAGGAGGCGAAGCCATGCACCAGCGCGGCCACCGACCGCGACTGCGACGACGCGTCCACCACCAGCACCACCGGCGCCCGCAGCAGCTTGGCCACATGCGCCGTCGAGGCCAGCTCGCCCTGCCCGGCCGCCCCGTCGAACAGCCCCATCACCCCTTCGACCAGGGCCAGATCGCAGCCCGCCGCCCCATGCAGGAACAGCGGGGCGATCCGCTGCGGACCGCACAGATAGGCATCCAGATTCCGGCCCGGGCGGGCGCCCCCGGCCCGGGACCGCCCGGCCGAGGAGGCGGCCGAGGAGATCGCGAGCGCGTGATAGCCAGGGTCGATGTAGTCCGGGCCGACCTTGTGCGGGGACACGTCCAGACCGCGCTCCGCGAAGGCGGCCATGAGCCCCGCGGTGACCGTCGTCTTCCCGCTGCCCGAGGCGGGCGCCGCGATCACGAGACGCGGGACACTCACCACTCGATGCCTCGCTGGCCCTTCTGACCGGTGTCCATCGGATGTTTGACCTTGGACATGTCGGTGACCAGGTCGGCGAAGTCCACCAACTGCGCCGGTGCGTTACGCCCCGTGATGACGACGTGCTGCGTCCCGGGCCGGTCCCGCAGCACCGACACCACCTCGTCGGGGTCCACCCAGCCCCAGTGCATCGGATACGCGAATTCGTCCAGCACATAGAGCCGGTATGTCTCCGCCGCGAGATCGCGCTTGACCTGCTCCCAGCCCTCGCGTGCGGCCTCCTCGCTGGAAGCCATGTCGCGCTGGACCCACGACCAGCCCTCGCCCATCTTGTGCCATGCGACGGTCCCCCCTTCGCCCGAGTCGCCGAGGACGCGCAGCGCACGCTCCTCACCGACCCGCCATTTCGCGGACTTTACAAATTGGAATACACCGACCGGCCAGTTTTGGTTCCATGCCCGCAGCGCCAGCCCGAACGCCGCGGTCGACTTGCCCTTGCCCTGACCTGTGTGGACGAACACGAGCGGGCGGTTGCGGCGCTGGCGGGTGGTCAGCCCGTCGTCCGGGACGACGGTCGGTTGTCCTTGCGGCATCAGGCGGCCCTCCGAGGGTTCGATACGGTTCGTACATCGCGCACCAGCGCGGTCACGCTGTCCGCGCGCAGCTCGTCGAGTGTCACCGGCGTGGCCCGCAGTTCGCGGGCGAGCGCGCCCGCCAGCCCCAGCCGCACCAGCCCGGACTCGCAGTCCACCACCACCGAGGCGACCCCGTCGCCCGCGAGCATCCGCGCCGCGCGCCCGGCCCGCTCGACCGGCGTGGGCCCGCCGGACCGCCGCGCCTCCGTGGCCCGTCCGTCGGTCACCACGACCAGCAGCGGACGGCGTGAGGGATCCCGCAGCCGCTCCACCCGCAGCACCTCCCGCGCCTTCAACAGCCCGGCCGCCAGCGGTGTACGGCCGCCCGTCGGCAGCCGCTCCAGCCGCACGGCCGCCGCATCCACCGACGAGGTGGGCGGCAGCGCCAGCTCGGCGTCCGCGCCCCGGAAGGTGATCAACCCGACCTTGTCCCGCCGCTGGTAGGCGTCCAGCAGCAGCGACAGCACCGCGCCCTTGATCGCGCTCATCCGCGTCCGCGCGGCCATCGAGCCCGACGCGTCCACCACGAACAGCACGAGATTGCCCTCCCGGCCCTCGCGCACCGCCTCGCGCAGATCGTCCCGGCGCACCAGGAGCCCGGGACCGCGCCGCCCGCGCGACCGCTGGTGCGGGGCGGCGGCCCGGACGGTCGCCGTCAGATGCAGCGCGGAGAGCGTCCCTCGCGGGCGGCGCGCCCCGGTGGCGCGGCCGTGCTCGCTGCGGGCGCGCGACCGACGTCCGGCCGCGCCCTCGCCCAGACCGGGGACGTCGAGCCGCCGGGTCCGGAACGGTTCGGCGGCGCCCACGGCCGCCCGGTCACCGCCGGCTCCACCACTACCACCGTCCGCTTCTCCCGCCCCGCCGTCGCCATCGGCCTGGGGAGAGTCGGTCTCGCGGTCGGCCGTCTCGTGCTCACCCGTGCGCTGGTCGGGGACGGACGGCTCGGGTGCGGTGGGCGGCGCCTGCTCCCCCGCTCCGTCGCCCGCGTCCTCCTGGGGCCCGCCGCCGGGGTTCTCGGGGCCGCCCGGGCCGTCCGGCCCGTCGTCGGAGCTGTCGGGGCCCTCCGGGCCCTGGTCCGGATCCGGCTCCGGCTCGTCCTCCTCGAACTGCCGCAGGATCTCGTCGAGTTTGTCCTCGTCGAGCCCCGGCGCGTCGAACGGGGCCCGCCGCCGGCGGTGGGGGAGCGACAGCAGCGCCGCCCCCCGGACGTCCTCGGTCCGCACGTCGGTGCGCCCGGCCCAGGCGGCCAGCGCGGTCGCCGTACGGGCGGTCACGATGTCCGCGCGCATCCCGTCCACCTCGAACCCGGCGCACACCGCCGCGATCTGTCGCAGCGCACGGTCGCCCAGCCCCACCCGTGGCAGCAGGGCGCGCGCCGCCGCGATGCGCTCCCGCAGGGCGTCCTCGTCCGCCGCCCAGCGCGCCGCGAACCCCTCGGGGTCCTCGTCGTACGCCAGCCGCCGCCGCACCACCTCGACCCGCTCATCGGTGTCCCGGGACGCCGCGACCTCCACTGTGAGACCGAAGCGGTCCAGCAACTGCGGCCGCAGCTCGCCCTCTTCCGGGTTCATGGTGCCGACAAGGAGGAAGCGCGCCGCATGCCGTACGGAGACCCCCTCGCGCTCCACGTAGGAGGCGCCCATGGCGGCCGCGTCGAGCAGCAGGTCGATCAGATGGTCGTGGAGCAGGTTGACCTCGTCGACGTAGAGCACCCCGCGGTGGGCGTCCGCGAGCAGTCCGGGCTCGAACGCCTTCACCCCGTCCGACAGCGCCCGCTCGATGTCGAGGGCGCCGACCAGGCGGTCCTCGGAGGCGCCCACGGGCAGTTCGACCATCCGCGCGGGGCGCGCCTCGCCGGTGTCCGGCTCATGGGGCCCGTCCGGGCAGGACGGGTCGGGTGCGGCCGGATCGCAGGAAAACCGGCACCCGGCCACCACGTCGACCGGCGGCAGCAGCGCCGCGATCGCTCTTACGGCGGTGCTCTTGGCCGTGCCCTTCTCCCCGCGCACCAGGACGCCGCCCACGGCGGGTGAGACGGCGTTGAGGAGCAGGGCGAGCCGCAGACCGTCCATGCCGACGATCGCGCTGAAGGGGTAGGTGGTGGTCACGCGGCGGTACCTCCTGGTGTGCGTGGGCGGCGCGGTCCGGTGTCGGTGTGGGTGTCGGGGTTCATCACGACGTCCCCCCTGGCGCCCCCGGAGGGACGAACGGCAGCCCCTCCGGGACGCCCTTCTCGATGAGCCGCAGCAGTGCGTCGGTGTCGGCGTGCTCCTCGATCAGGTCGCCGAGGCGGTCCAGTTGCTCCTCGCGCAGCTCGCCGAAGCGGGTGTCCGGCGCCGGTACGAACGCCCGGCCCGCCGCGGCGGCCACCCGGCGCAGAAACGCCCGCCGGAAGCCGTCGCTCTCCAGCGAGCCGTGCCAGTGGGTGCCCCACACCGAGCCCACCCGGCAGCCGTCCAGGAAGGGCTCCTCGGCCCCGTCGAGCAGCTCGGCGACCCCGTGGTGGATCTCGTATCCCTCAACCCGCTCACCGAGCGCCTCGCCCACCGGCCGGGCCAGGGTCTTCTCCGCCGCGAACCGTACCCGCACCGGCAGCAGCCCGAGCCCGGCGACCGTCCCGGCCTTCGACTCGATCTTGTCCTCGATGCGCTCCCCGAGCACCTGGAAGCCGCCGCAGACGCCCAGCACCGGGCGGCCCTCGGCGGCCCGCCGGGCGATCGCGTCGGCGAGCCCGCGCTCGCGCAGCCACTCCAGCGCCCTTACGGTGCCCCGGGTGCCCGGCAGCACCACCAGATCCGCGTCGGCCAGCTCCTCAGGCCGGTCCACGAACCGCACGACCACGCCCGGTTCGGCCGCCAGCGCGTCCACGTCCGTGAAGTTGGACATCAGCGGCACGGCGGCCACCGCGATCCGCAGGACGTCCGCGCCGTAAGGGGGCGCGACGACGCTCTCCCGCACCGTGCCGCGCAGCGACACCCGCAGCCCGTCCTCCTCGTCGATCCCCAGCCCGTGGGCGAACGGGAGCACACCGACGGTCGGGCGCCCGGTGAGGTCGCGCAGCATGTCCAGACCGGGCTCCAGAAGGCTCACATCGCCGCGGAACTTGTTCACCAGATAGGCGGCCACATGCCGTTGGTCCGCCGCCGACAGCAGCGCGGTGGTGCCGAAGAAGGACGCGAAGACGCCACCGCGGTCGATGTCCCCGACCACCACGACCGGAAGCCCGGCGGCGCGCGCCAGCCCCATGTTGACGATGTCGGTGCGGCGCAGATTGATCTCGGCCGGACTGCCCGCGCCCTCGCAGATCACCGCGTCATGGGTGCGCCGCAGCTCCTCCAGGCACTCCGTGACGGTCCCCAGCAGCGCCTCCCGCCCCAATGACCGCGTCCGCCCGGGGGAGTCCGCGTCCGACGGCGGGTTCGCCGCGGGACCCGATCGCCCGAAGTACCCGCGCGCGCTCAGCTCACCCACCGGCTTGCCCAGCAGCACCACTTGGCTGCTGCGGTCGCTGCCCGGCTTCAGCAGGACCGGGTTCATCAGCGCGCTCGGCTCGACGCGCGCGGCGGCGGCCTGCATGGCCTGCGCCCGCCCGATCTCCGCCCCCTCCCGGGTGACGAAGGAGTTGAGCGACATGTTCTGCGCCTTGAAGGGGGCCACGCTGACGCCCTTACGGGCGAGCCACCGGCAGATCCCGGCCGTCACGACGCTCTTGCCCGCGTCGGAGGTGGTGCCCGCGACGAGCAGGCCCCGCCCCGCGCCCCGGAACCGTCCGTGCCGCCCTTACCGCGTATCCCGCTCATCCACCGCCCCTTCCCAAGGCCCGGGGCCGCCCCGTCAACGCCCTCAGGACCGGCCGGGCCGCCACGGACACCCCGAGCGCCAGGACGCCGACGCGCCGCGACAGCCGTATCGCCCGCTCGATGTCGGCCGACTCCACCGGCCGCCCGCCGGAGTTGAGCACCGGCCGGTGCTCGACCCGGCCGCCGTACGTGAGGGTGCCGCCCAGCCGTATCCCGAGCGCGCCCGCGAACGACGCTTCCACGGGGCCCGCGTTCGGGCTCGGATGGCGCCGGCCGTCGTGCCGCCAGGCGCGCCGCGCACCGCGCGGATCGGGGCCCGCGAGTGTCGCCAGGGCCGCCGTAAGGCGCGCACCGGGCCAGCCGGCCACATCGTCCAGACGGGCCGCCGCCCAGCCGAACCGCCGGTAGCGCGGCGACTTGTGGCCCACCATGGCGTCCAGGGTGTTGATGGCGCGGAAGCCGATGAGCCCCGGCACGCCGCCCACGGCGCCCCACACCAGCGCGCCCACGACGGCGTCGGAGGTGTTCTCGGCGACCGATTCGACGACCGCGCGGGCGATCTGCGGCCCGTCCAGCGCCTGCGGATCGCGGCCGCACAGATGCGGCAGCCGCTCCCGGGCGACGTCGAGGTCACCCGCGGCAAGGGCCCCGCCGACGGCCCGTGCCTCACGGCCCAGCGTCGTCCCGCCCAGCACGGCCCAGGTGGCGGCGGCGGTCAGCGCGGCCTCCGCGCCGCCGCGCCCGCCGAGGGCCCGTACGACACGGGTCAGCAGCGCGGCACCGGCGGCCGCGCCGCCCGCGCACAACACGGTGTGCAGGGCCCCGTAACCGCGGTGGTCACGCCACAGCCGGCGCTCGGCGGCCGCGGCGGCGCGCCCGAACGCGGCGACCGGATGGCCGCGGCGCGGATCGCCCGTGGCGAGATCACCGAGGAAGCCGAGGGCCGCACCGCACGCGAACGAGGCGTGATCGGCACGCATCCGTCAGGCCGCCGTCACGCCTCGGCGCGACGACACATAACCAAAGGGGCCAGGGGGGCCGAAGGGGCCGGAAGAGCCAGTGGGGACAGAGGAGGCTGACGGCGTGGCGGTGCCGGGCATGGCGGTATGTCCTCACTCAGGGTCCGCGCCCTGGTTCGACTGACCGGCGGTGAAAGTCTCCTGGCTCCCGGATCCGCGCCCCTCCCGGTCTTCCAGCCCCGCGTACGAAGCGAACCGTACGGTCGAGCCGTGACCCCATACAGGCGATGGGAGAGTGCTCCCCGGTGACAGTGGCGGGACCGCGCCGGATTCTCACCGGCTTCCTCTCCTGCCGCCGTTTGGCTCGGGAAGTCCACCATGGGCCGCGAATGGCCGTCAACTCGCATATGACCCATGTCGCCCGAGTGTGCCGAGCCCCACAGACGGCGGCCGCACACGAGGCGGCCGCCGGACGGTCGGCGCTGGTCAGCGCCACCATCCGGCGGCCGGTGGGTCGATGAGGACGCGAGCCTCAGGCGACGATCAGATAGATGCCGTACGCCACGGCCGCGGCGCACAGCGCGAAGCAGGTGTACGCGCCGGTGCGCGCGAGCGCCGAGGCGCCGACCGCGCCACCGGACACGGCGGCCGCGCCGCCCTGCTCCGGCGCCGCCTTACGGGACGTACCGAGGATGCCCAGGGTGAAGACGCCCACCATGCCGACCGTCACCACGAGGCTGACGCCGAAGACCTGGCCGAGTGCCGCCCAGTCGATGCTCATGTTCCGTGGCTCCTTAGCGGGTGGTGCTGCTCGCGGCGGCGGGGGTGGGGGTCTGCTCGGGTGTGTGCTCGGCGATGCCGCTCTCGGGGGCGGCCTCGACCGCGCTCTCGGGGGCGGAGGGCTTCGCACCCACGGGCGGCGGGGCCACGGACCGCAGGGCGGCCGTGACGGCCCCCACCGGCTCGTGTACGCCGACCTCGTTGACGTTGGTGTGGTCCACGGGCTTACGGCGCGACAGCGCCCAGATCGCTCCGCAGGCCAGGACGGCGAGCACGGCCACCGCCGTGATCCCCGCGTTTCCCTGGTCGGCCAGCAGCGCGGCGGCGCCCGCCACCAGGCCCGCGGCCGGGAGGGTCAGCACCCAGGCGACCACCATGCGGCCGGCGGTCGACCAGCGCACCACCGCGCCCTTACGGCCGACACCCGCGCCCATGACGGCGCCGGAGCAGACCTGGGTGGTGGACAGCGCGAAGCCGATGTGGGAGGAGGCGAGGATGACGGTCGCGGCACCGGTCTGGGCGGCGAAGCCCTGCGGCGGCTGGATGTCGGTGATGCCCTTGCCCATGGTGCGGATGATGCGCCAGCCGCCCAGGTAGGTGCCGAGCGCGATGGCCAGGCCCGCCGAGACGATGACCCACAGCGGCGGGTCGGAGTCGGGCGCCACCACGCCCCCGGTGACCAGCGCCAGGGTGATCACGCCCATCGTCTTCTGGGCGTCGTTGGTGCCGTGGGCCAGGGAGACGAGGGCGGCCGAGGCGATCTGCCCCGCGCGGTACCCCTTCGCGGTGTCCTCCGAGGAGCGGCCGCGGCCGAGCCGGTAGGTGAGCCGGGTGGCGGCCACCGTGGCGATGCCGGCCACGACCGGTGCGGCGACGGCGGGGATCAGGACCTTCATGACGATCGCGTCGCCGTTGACCCCGTCCAGCCCGACGGAGACCACGGTGGCGCCGATCAGGCCGCCGAACAGGGCGTGCGAGGAGCTGGAGGGGAGCCCGGCGAGCCAGGTCACCAGATTCCACAGGATCGCGCCGACCAGCCCCGCGAAGATCACTTCTGGTCGGATACCGGAGTCCTCGTCGATGATCCCGCCGGAGATGGTCTTGGCCACCTCCACGGACAGGAAAGCGCCGACGAGATTGAGGACGGCCGACATCGCCACCGCCACCCTGGGACCGAGTGCTCCCGTGGAGATGGTGGTGGCCATGGCGTTAGCCGTGTCGTGGAAGCCATTCGTGAAGTCGAACACCAAGGCCGTGACGATCACGATCCCGATGAGAAGCGTGATGTGTTCCATACACCCGGTCAATCAGTTCGAAGGTCGTTAGTGGCACGGTGAACGTAAGGAAACAGGGTGAACGGAAGGTGAACTGAGCAGGGCATCAGGGTGACGTGGTTGCGGGAGTGCCACAGCCTGATGAATTCAAGCCTACTTTCCTATGTCGTACGGGGGTTGAGCCTCGGTCGAGGACTGCCGGAGGAGGCCCCGGGACGGGCCCCGCGCCCCCCCGCCGTTCACCCTCGTTCACCCGCGCGGGGGCGGCTGCCCACGAGGCCCGGTCGTAGACGTGGCCGCGCCCGTTCCGGTCCCGCCATCGCCCGGCCGCCGGACGCCTGGAAGGATCGGGCCCCGGAGGTGAGGGCAGGTGACCCAGTCGCGATCCACGCGGCAGCCGCAGCCGCGGCTGACCCACCCCCTGCGCCAGGCATGGACGCAGGTGGTGAGAACGGCCCGCAGAACCACCGCCGACGGCCTGGTCGTCGGCACCTCGGGCAATGTCTCGGCCCGGGTGGGCGACACCGTCCTGGTGACCCCGAGCGGCGTCCCCTACGACCGGCTCGGCCCCCGGGACGCCGTCGCCGTCGACCTCGACGGACAACAGGTCCTCGGCACGCTCAAGCCCACCAGCGAGCTGCCCATGCACCTGGCCGTCTACCGGGAGACCGACGCCGAGGCCGTGGTCCATACCCACGCCGTCCACGCCACGGCCGTCTCCACGCTCGTCGACGAGCTCCCCGCGATCCACTACATGACCGCCGCCCTCGGCGGACCGGTCCGCGTCGCGGCCTACGCGCTCTACGGAACGGACGAACTGGCCGACGCCATGATCGAGGCGCTGCGCGACCGCAGCGGCTGTCTGCTGCGCAACCACGGCACCGTCGTGCACGGCGCCACCCTGGACCAGGCGTTTGACCGCACCGCCCAGCTCGAATGGATGTGCCGGGTCTGGCTCACCGCGGTCTCCGTCCCCGGCCGCACCCCCGCCCTGATCCCGCCGGACGAGCTGCGGCGCGCAGCGGACAAGCTCAGCGGCTACGGCCAGCGGGGCTGAGCCCGCCGGGCCCGCGCCCGAACCCGCGCCGCACACGCCCGGGCCCGGCCGGACGGTCACCCGGCCGGGCACGCCCGCTGGCCGGGGGCCGCCTCCCCGCCCACACTGGGAGAGATGCGCCTGCGGACAACGGCGGCCGCGGCCGCCACCACCTTGCTCGGTGCCGGCGTGGCCGCGGTGGCGGCCGGACGGTACGCCACCGACGCTGCGCTGAAACCGGCCCCCGACCGTCCGCTGCCGAACGAGCCCCCGCTCACCGTGCACGCGACCGCGGCCGGCCAGATCACCCTGACCCGCTCGCTCGCCTCGCTGCGCCCCGGCGTCTACGGCCTCACCGGCCGCTCCTGCCACGCCGTCGTCGGCCCCGTCATCGAGGACGTCCCGCACCCCGCCGACTGCGTGGTGCGCCGCCTGGAGCGGGTCACTCACGGCGACCTCACTCCCGGCACCCGGGTACGGCTGACCCCCCAGGTGTACATCGGCAATCCGCGGGACGCGCTCGGCATCGAGCACGCAGAGGTCGACGTGCCCGGCGAACTCGGCCCGCTGCCCGCCTGGTTCGTCCCCGGCGAACGCTCCACATGGGTGATCACCACCCATGGCCTCGGCACCACCCGTGAGCACCCTATGGTCGTCATGCCCTTCCTGCGGCAGCTGCGGGTGCCCGTGCTCGACCTCGCCTACCGCGGGGACCCCGGCGCCCCCCGGCCCAAGGACGGCATATCCCACCTGGGCGACACCGAATGGCGCGACCTGGACGCGGCCCTCCGCTACGCGATGGCGTACGGGGCGACCGGGATCGTCCTCCACGGCTGGTCCATCGGCGCCTCGATGGCCCTCCACACCGCCGCGAACTCCGCGCTGCGCCACCGCGTCCTCGGCCTCGTCCTGGACTCACCGGTGCTCGACTGGCAGGCCACCCTGCGCGCCCTCGCCGCCGCCCGCGGCATCCCCGCGCCGCTGCTCCCCCTCGCCGTCCGGGCCGCCGAGGGGCGCACCGGGCTCCACGACAGCGTGCTTCCGGAGGTGGCCGATCCCGAGCGGTTGTCGGTGCCCACGCTCGTCGCCCACGGCCCCGACGACACCCTCGCGCCCTGGCACGTCTCGCGCGAATTCGCCGACCGCAGACGCGACCTGGTCACCCTTCACACGGTGCGGCGGGCCCCCCATGCGGCCATGTGGAACGCGGACCCCAAGGCGTACGAGGAGGCTCTGCGGCGCTTTTTGGTACCGCTCCTGTAGCGCCCGTAAGGGGATCGCGGAAGCGCGTGCGAGACGGCGCGGGAAGCGTCCGCGGGGCGGTGGCGCAAGCGTCCGTAAGATGGCGCGAACCGTTCGCGGCGACCGCCGGACGGGTGCCGATTGGGCTTTCGGGCCGTCAACGGCGAGACTGCTTCCGTGACGTCCCGTACTCCGCGCGACTCCCGGCTCCGACTCGTCCGCAACCGGCCGATGGCCACCGCCCGCCGGCCCGCGGTGAACCGCGGCTCAAGACCGGCGCCCCGCCCGCCGGAGGGCACTCCGCCCCCGGCGGAGCTGGCCCGGCGGGCCAGGGCGGGGCTCACCGGGGCCGTGGCGATCGCCCACTGGGCCGCGGCCGAGCACGGCGCCCCCGGCGCGCTGTCCGACGAGGCCGCCGCCCGCGCCGCCGCCGCGCTCGGGCTGAGCGAACCGGAGGTGCGGAGCGACTGGGACCGCGCCCGCCTCATCGGCCTCATCGAGCACCACGCGGGCACCACCCGCCCCGGCTGGCGGCTGCAGGCGTGGGACCGGGACGACAGCGCCGTGCTGCGGGGCTGGGTCGCGCTCCTCGACGCATGGTCCCTGGCCTGCCCCGCCCCGGCGGCGGCCGAGCCGACGGCGGTCGCGGAGGTCGTCGAGGCCGTACCGCAGCTGCTCTCGCTGCTGCAGCTCTCGGCCGGCCCCATGCAGATCTCCGCCCTGCTGGACATGCTCCGGCAGCGGGTCGCCGAGCTGCGCACCGAGCGGTGCGAGGTCCCCCAGGACGCCGCGGAGCTCCAGGACGCCACGGAACCCCAGGAGACCGCGCAGGGCGCCGGGAGCGCGGGGAGCCCCGACGACGCCGAGGACACCGCGACGCTGGAGGGGCTGCTCGACTGGGTCCTGGACGCACTCTCGTCCGTCGGGGCGCTCACGGTGCGGGAGGAGCCCCAAGAGGGGCCGGACGGGCCGGAGAACGCCGGGAGCGCGGCGGACGAGGCCAAGGGCGACCGCCGGGAGGCCGAGCTGTCCGCGCTCGGCAACTGGGCGGTGTGGGTCAAGCTGGAGCAGATCTGCGTCGCCGCCCAGAGCCCGGCCGGGAACATCGAGCAGCCCGCCCCCGACATGCTGCGCGGCTGTGCGGGCCTGACCCCGGGCCCGGCCCGCGCCGAGTACCGGGCCTGGCTGGCCGCCCGCCCCGTCGGCAGCGCCGTCACCGAGCTGATCGGGGCGGCGCGCGGCGACGACGCGCTGCTGCGCGGGCTCGCCTTCGAGGCGCTGCGCGTCGTCGGGGCGCCCGCCGAGCCCGCCGTACGGGCCGTCGTCGACGAATCGTGCCTGCGGCCGTACGCGCTTCTGTGGCTCGCCGAGCACGAGGGCGCCGACCCGGACGAGGCCCTGGACGCGCTCACCCGCGAGGAGGCCACCTGGCTGTGGGTGGACACCGCCGCGGCCATCTCCGACCACGGGGAGAGCCCGCTGCTCGTCCGCCACCTGGAGTCCGCCGTGCAGGGCACCGTGCCCGCGCTGCTGGAGGAGGTACGGGCCGTGGGGCACCCCCGCACCGTGCAGGTCCTGGTGGCGCTGGCCGCCGCCCACCCCGATCCGGCCCTGGCCAAGGCGGTGCGCCGGGCGGCCTTCCAGGTGCACACGGGCGGGGCTTGACAGGTGCACACGGGCCGGGCCCGAGGGGGAGCGGCCGCGGGGGAGAGGAGAGCGGCCGCCGCGGGAGACCATGGGGAAGGCCGTAAGGTCGCGGCGAGGGCCGTAAGGCCGGGGGAAAACGACTTGCCCGCACCGCTAAACTAGCCGCATGGCAATTCTCCTCGTGCATTAGACGGCGTCGGCCGCTCTCGTCCGTCCCGTCCGCCGTCCACCCTGCCCAGGAGTAATTCCCGTGATCACCGCCTCCGGCGTCGAGCTGCGTGCCGGCGCTCGCGTCCTCATCGAGTCCGCTTCCTTCCGCATCGCCAAGGGCGACCGCATCGGCCTGGTCGGCCGTAACGGCGCGGGCAAGACCACGCTCACCAAGTGCCTGGCCGGTGAGGGCATCCCGACCGCCGGCACCATCACCCGCTCCGGTCAGGTCGGCTACCTCCCACAGGACCCGCGCACCGGCGATCTCGACGTCCTCGCCCGCGACCGCATCCTCTCGGCCCGCGACCTGGACTCCGTGCTCCGCAAGATGCGCGAGAACGAGGACCGGATGGCCAACGGCAAGGGCGCCACCCGCGAGCGCGCGATGAAGAAGTACGAGCGCCTGGAGACCGAGTTCCTCACCAAGGGCGGATACGCCGCCGAGGCGGAGGCCGCGACCTTCGCCGCCAGCCTCGGCCTGCCCGACCGGGTGCTCGGCCAGCCGCTCCACACGCTCTCCGGCGGTCAGCGGCGCCGGGTCGAGCTGGCCCGGATCCTCTTCTCGGACTCCGACATCATGCTGCTGGACGAGCCCACCAACCACCTCGACGCCGACTCGATCACCTGGCTGCGGGACTACCTCAAGACCTACAGCGGCGGCTTCATCGTGATCTCCCACGATGTCGACCTCGTCGAGACGGTCGTCAACAAGGTCTTCTACCTGGACGCCAACCGTTCGGTGATCGACATCTACAACATGGGCTGGAAGCTCTACCAGGCCCAGCGCGAGGCGGACGAGAAGCGCCGCAAGCGCGAGCGCGCCAATGCGGAGAAGAAGGCCGCGGCGCTCAACTCGCAGGCCGACAAGATGCGCGCCAAGGCGACCAAGACCGTGGCCGCGCAGAACATGGCCCGCCGCGCCGAGCGGCTGCTGGCCGGACTGGACGAGGTCCGGCAGAGCGACAAGGTCGCCAAGCTCCGCTTCCCCGACCCGGCCCCGTGCGGCAAGACTCCGCTGACCGCGGAGGGGCTGTCGAAGTCGTACGGCTCGCTGGAGATCTTCACCGATGTGAACCTGGCCGTCGACAAGGGGTCCCGGGTCGTCATCCTGGGGCTGAACGGCGCCGGTAAGACGACCCTGCTGCGGCTGCTGGCCGGGGTCGAGAAGCCCGACACCGGCCAGGTCACCCCCGGCCACGGGCTGAAGCTGGGCTACTACGCGCAGGAGCACGAGACGCTCGACCCGGACCGCACCGTCCTGGAGAACATGCGCTCCGCCGCCCCGGATCTCGACCTGGTCGACATCCGTAAGACGCTCGGCTCGTTCCTGTTCTCCGGCGACGACGTGGACAAGCCGGCCGGAGTGCTCTCCGGCGGTGAGAAGACCCGGCTCGCGCTGGCCACCCTGGTGGTCTCCTCGGCCAATGTGCTGCTCCTGGACGAGCCCACCAACAACCTGGACCCGGCCAGCCGCGAGGAGATCCTCGGCGCGCTGCGCACCTTCGCCGGTGCGGTGGTGCTGGTGACCCACGACGAGGGCGCCGTCGACGCACTGCAGCCGGAGCGGATCATTCTGCTTCCGGACGGTGTCGAGGATCTGTGGGGCGAGGCCTACGCCGACCTCGTCGCGCTCGCCTGACGAGGGCCGATGGCGGCGCCGGGGCGGTGCTCCGCCCGCCGCCCCAAGAGTCCGGTTCGTCCGCTCCGAGGCTCTTCTCATAGATCATTCGGCCTAGGCGTGATCCATCATCTGAGTGAGAGCGGCTGGTATCGCGGCGCGTCGCGGGGCACCGGCGCACGCGACCTGCCGTGCGCCGGTCCGGACCTCTGCGACGTTGCTCACGTATGCCCTGACCTGCCTCTTCGTCGATGAACACGAAAGAGTGTCAGGTTGAACAGCGCCGGAATCCTTGATTCCGAAGGCCGTCGCGCCGCGATCTCCCGCAATCCTTCATCCACAGACCTTGCCGAATGGGTGGCCAGGAAGCTCTGTAGGGGTGATCATGAGAGTCCAGAGCGCACTTCCCATGAGGAGGCACGGGTGGCCGAGACTCTGAAGAAGGGCAGCCGGGTGACCGGCGCCGCGCGCGAAAAGCTCGCGGCAGACCTGAAGAAGAAGTACGACTCCGGGGCGAGCATCCGGGCGCTGGCCGAGGAGACCGGCCGTTCCTATGGATTCGTTCACCGGATGCTCAGTGAATCCGGAGTTTCCCTACGGGGACGCGGCGGCGCGACGCGAGGCAAGAAGGCCGCCACGGCCTGATCGCACGCGCTGTGCTCCGTCATCATCAGCAGGTATGGACAGGGGTGCCACCCGGCTGATCGTCGGTTCGGCCGGGTGGTTACTGTGCAGTCACTTGTACTGACCGCACTCGACCGGAGGCCCCTGTGACCCTGCTCGACAAGGACGGCGTTCAGCTCACCGTCGATGACACGGTCGCCACGGTGACCCTGACCAACCCGGCGAAGCGCAACGCCCAGTCGCCCGCCTTGTGGCGGGCGCTGGCCGAGGCGGGGAAGCTGGTGCCGGGCACCGTGCGCATCGTGGTGCTGCGCGCCGAGGGCAAGTCCTTCTCGGCGGGCCTGGACCGTCAGGCGTTCACGCCCGAGGGGTTCGACGGCGAGCCGTCGTTCCTCGAGCTGGGGCGCGGCTCCGACAGCGAACTGGACGCCGCCATTGCCGAGTACCAGGAGGCGTTCACCTGGTGGCGGCGGAACGACATCGTGTCGATCGCCGCCGTCCAGGGGCATGCCATCGGGGCCGGTTTCCAGCTCGCGCTCGCCTGTGATCTGCGGGTCTGCGCGGAGAACGCACAGTTCGCCATGCGCGAGACCAGCCTCGGGCTGGTGCCGGACCTCACCGGCACCCATCCGCTGGTCGGGCTCGTGGGATACGCCCGGGCGCTGGAGATCTGCGCGACCGGGCGCTTCGTCCATGCCGACGAGGCCGTGCGGACCGGGCTCGCCAATCTCGTGGTGCCCGCCGCCGAGCTCGACGGCGCGGTCCAGGACCTGGCGGCGGCCCTTCTCGCCGCGCCCCGCGACGCCGTGATCGAGACCAAGGCGCTGCTGCGGGGGGCCGTGGACCGCACCTACGAGGACCAGCGCGTCGCCGAGCGCGCCGCCCAGGCCCGCCGGCTGCGCGACCTGGCGGGGCTGACGGACTAGACGGCGCCGTTACGACCAACGTTGCGCTGGTGTGGACCGCCGGCGCAGCTTCCCGGTGGGGCCGCCCGCGCCGCCATGGCGTACGCGCCGTCACGGCACCCGCGGCGGCTCCACCGTCGGTACCGCCTCCAGCACCAGCACCGCGAGGTCGTCGTCGATCGGCTCGGGGCTGAAGTCATACGTGGCGCGCCGCACCCGCTCCGCGACCGCCTTGGCACCGAGTCCGACGCAGTCCCGCAGGATGTCCGAGAGGCCGTCGTCGTCATCGAGCTGACGGACGCCGTTGCGCCGCTCGGTGACCCCGTCGGTGACGCACAGCAGCGTCTCGCCGGGCGCCAGGTCCAGCGTGTCGGCGTGGAAGTCCGGGTTCTCGTCGATGCCGAGCAGCATCTGGGGGCTGGCGGCGGGCGCCACCGCACCGTCGGTGGTCAGCCGCAGCGGCAGCGGATGGCCGGCGCTCGCCAGGGTGCAGCGGGCGCTGCCCCCTTCCGGGTCGGGCTCCAGCTCCCCGTAGAGCAGGCTCAGGAAGCGCGGCCGGGACTGCTCGCCGTCGATCTCCGCCGCCTCCGCGTCCTCCTCCACCAGCGCCTGGTTGAGCCGGTTGAGCACCGACTCGACGCCATGGCCCTCGCGGGCCAGCAGCCGGACCAGATGGCGGGCCAGCCCCGTGACCGACATCGCCTCCGGATCGCTGCCCTGGACGTCGCCCAGCAGGAAGCACCAGCGGCGGTCGCCCATGGGGAACAGGTCGTAGAAGTCGCCGCCGACGGTCTGTCCCTCGCCGTGCGGCTCGTAGACGATCGCCGAGTCCACGCCCGGGATGTGGGCGAGCGACATGGGCAGCTGCCGACGCTGCAGCGCCCGGCTGATCGTCGCCTGCCGGGTGTACTGCCGGGCCATGGCCACCGCCTGGGCCACCCGCCGCGCCACGTCCTCCGAGAGCCGCACCACGCCCTCTGCCATCCGCGGCACGCCCGCCCGGCCGATGAGCAGGGCGCCATGGCTGCGGCCGTGCGCGATCAGCGGGAAGCACACCGCCGATCCGCCCTGGCTGTCCGCGATCCCGGGCCAGGGCCAGGAGGTGCCCGCCGAGCCGAGCCCGGTGGGCGGCGGATGTCGCTCCAGCGACAGGCGGAGCGCGCCGATACGGCGCTCATCGCTGTGCCAGACGCGGGCGAGTTGGAGCCCGCCGCTCGGGGTGGTCAGCCAGACCGCGCACCAGTCGGCCAGCCGGGGCACCAGAAGCTGCCCGGCGAGGGCGGCGACCATGTTCTCGTCGAGCTGGCCGGTGAGCAGTTCGCTGGCCTCGGCGAGGAAGGACGGCCCGCCGCGGTCGACCCAATCGGCGGTCGGATCGCGCTGCTCGCGCGGCGTCACGGGGGCGAGGGTCTCGGCGAACCGCAGCTCACGCCCGAGCGCGCTGGTGGGGACGGCGTCGGACTCGGGCACCGCCCGCTCGGCGTCCAGCCGGAACCAGACCGCCTTACGGGTGCGCTGATAGGTCACGCCCCAGGATTCGGCGAGCGCCCCGATCAGCTGGAGCCCGCGGCCGCGGCCCCGGCGCTGGGTCTCGGGCCCTCCGTACACGGTGCTGGCGGGGTGGAGGTCCGCCACCTCCACGACGATCCCCGGCCGCCTGGGCGCATCGGCCGGGAGGGACGGCTCGTCGGGCTGCCCCATGGTGTCGCCCTCGTCGGCGGTGGCGTCACCGGGCTGGAGCCGGCAGACCACTTCGACCCGGGTGCCCGCGTGCAGGACCGCATTGGTGACCAGCTCGCTCACCAGCAGCACCGCGTCGTCGATCGACCGCTCGTCGAAAGCGACCGGCGCGAACGCCTCCGCGGCGCTCCGTCCCGTCAGTGCCGTACGGACGAAGGTGCGCGCTGCGCCGGGTGCGCGCACGCTTCCGGGCAGCGTTGTCCGTGAGACGGACTCACGCGCGAGGGGAAACAGAGCTCCCACGTGCGGCTCCAGGGCGATATGGGCGGTTTAGGCCATCTAGGTGCCATATTATGACAGACAGGGGGAATTGAATGATCTTTAAGGGACGACCCCATGGCACTCGACCCGATCACGACCGACACTTCCCCGGCGCGGCCCGCGGAACGCGCGGATCCCGCTGGGCCGCCCGGCCCGGCGTGCGGTGCGGAGGCCGCGTCCGAGCTGCGCTCTCTGCTCGCGGCGATGAACGCACTGTGCGACGGTGACTTCACCGTCCGTGCCGACCCGTCGGCCGGGGTGTGGTCGGCGAGATGGCCGGGGTCTTCAACCAGCTCGTGCTGCGCAATGCGCATCTGGCCGAGGAACTGCAGCGGGTGCGCCGAGAGGTGGTGCGCCAGGGCAGGCTGGACGAGCGGATCACCGCGAGCCCCGGTCAGGGGGCCTGGACGACCAGCGTGGACGCGGCCAATCACCTGCTGGACTCCCTGGTCGGCCCGGTGTCCAACGCCACGCGGGTGCTCGACGCGATCGCGTCGGGCGACCTGACCCAGCGGGTGGATCTGCACGACGGCAACCGCCAGCTCCGCGGCGATCTGCGGCGGCTGGGGCGCGGGGTGAACCGCACGGTGGACCAGCTGTCGCTGTTCACCGGCGAGCTGACCCGGATCGCCCGCGAGGTCGGCACCGAGGGCCGGCTGGGCGGCCGCGCCAAGGTGCAGGGGCTCTCCGGTGACTGGCGCATCGTGACGGAGGCCGTCAACACCATGGCCTCCCGGCTGACCGCGCAGGTCCGCGACATCGCCGAGGTGACCACGGCGGTCGCCCGCGGTGACCTCACCCGCCAGGTCACCGTCGAGGCCACCGGTGAGCTGCTGGAACTCAAGCTCACCGTGAACACCATGGTCGACCAGCTCGGGGCGTTCGCCGACGAGGTGACGCGGGTGGCGCGCGAGGTGGGCACCGAGGGTGAGCTGGGTGGCCGGGCCCAGGTCAGGGGCGTGTCCGGGGTCTGGAAGGACCTTACGGACAGCGTCAACTTCATGGCGTCCAACCTGACCTCGCAGGTCCGCAATATCGCCCAGGTCACCACCGCCGTCGCCAACGGCGATCTCTCGCAGAAGATCACCGTGGATGCCAGGGGCGAGATCCTGCAGCTCAAGTCGACGATCAACACCATGGTCGACCAGCTCTCCGCCTTCGCCGACGAGGTGACGCGGGTGGCGCGCGAGGTGGGCACCGAGGGCGAGCTCGGCGGCCGGGCCCAGGTCAGGGGCGTCTCCGGGGTCTGGAAGGACCTTACGGAGAACGTCAACTTCATGGCCGACAATCTGACCTCGCAGGTCCGCAATATCGCCCAGGTCGCCACCGCCGTGGCGGAGGGCGATCTGAGCAAGACGATCACGGTGGAGGCGAAGGGCGAGATCCTGGAGCTGAAGTCGACGATCAACACCATGGTGGACCGGCTGTCGTCCTTCGCCGACGAGGTGACGCGGGTGGCCCGCGAGGTGGGCACCGAGGGCAACCTCGGCGGCCAGGCCCAGGTCCGCGACGTGTCCGGGGTCTGGAAGGACCTTACGGAGAACGTCAACTCCATGGCCCTGAACCTGACCTCGCAGGTCCGCAACATCGCCCAGGTCACCACGGCGGTCGCCAACGGAGATCTGTCGAAGCAGATCACGGTCGATGCCCGGGGCGAGATCCTGGAGCTCAAGGAGACCGTGAACACCATGGTCCAGCAGCTGCGCTCGTTCGCCAACGAGGTCACCCGGGTGGCCCGCGACGTCGGCACCGAGGGCCAGCTGGGCGGCCGGGCCGGAGTGCCGGGCGTCTCCGGGGTCTGGAAGGACCTTACGGACAACGTCAACTTCATGGCGTCCAACCTGACCTCGCAGGTCCGCAACATCGCCCAGGTCGCCACCGCCGTGGCCGAGGGCGATCTGAGCAAGAAGATCGACGTGGACGCGCGCGGCGAGATCCTCGAGCTGAAGACCACCATCAACACCATGGTCGACACGCTCTCCTCGTTCTCCGTCGAGGTGACCCGGGTGGCCCGCGAGGTCGGCAGCGAGGGCCGGCTGGGCGGCCAGGCCCGGGTCGAGGGCGTCTACGGCACCTGGAAGCGGCTGACCACCGGCGTCAATGAGCTCGCCCTCAACCTGACCACCCAGGTGCGCGCGATCGCCGAGGTCGCCTCCGCCGTCGCCCAGGGCGATATGTCCGGGTCCATCTCGGTCGAGGCACAGGGCGAGGTCGCCGAGCTGAAGAACAACGTCAACCTGATGGTCGCCAACCTCCGCGAGACCACCCGCGCCAAGGACTGGCTGGAGTCCAACCTGGCCCGTATCGCCTCCCTGATGCAGGGCCACCGCGATCTGGTCGAGGTCGCCGATCTGATCCTGAGCGAGCTGACCCCGCTGGTCAACGCGCAGTTCGGGGCGTTCTTCCTCAGCGCGGCCGGTGCCAAGCCCGGTGAGGGGCTCGAGTTCATCGCCGGATACGGCACCGATCAGGACGCGGTCGGGGGCGACGGCCAGACCCCGCGGACCGGCCCCCGGGCCGCGGGCTGGTCGCCCAGGCGGCGGTCGGGAAGAAGCGGATCCTCATCAACGACGTCCCGCCCGACTACCTCGCCATCAACTCCGGGCTGGGCTCCGCGCTCCCGGCCAGCGTGGTCATCCTGCCGATCCTCTACGAGGACCAGGTGCTCGGAGTGATCGAACTGGCCTCGTTCAGCCGGTTCAGCGAGGTCCACCTGGCCTTCGTCGACCAGTTCGTGAACACCATCGGCGTCTCGATCAACACCATCATCGCCAACGCCCGCACCGAGTCGCTGCTCTCCGAGTCCCAGCGGCTCACCACCGAGCTGCGCCAGCGCTCGAACGAGCTGCAGCGCTCCAACGCGGAGATGGAGGAGAAGGCCGCGCTGTTGGCGACCGCCTCCCAGTACAAGTCCGAGTTCCTCGCCAATATGTCGCATGAGCTGCGCACCCCGCTGAACTCGCTGCTCATCCTGGCCCGGCTGCTCGCCGACAACCCCGAAGGGCGGCTGTCTCCGCAGGAGGTGCAGTTCGCCGCCACCATCCACCGCTCCGGCTCCGATCTGCTCCAACTGATCAACGATGTCCTGGATCTGTCGAAGATCGAGGCGGGCCGGATGGACGTCCGTCCGAAGAAGCTGCCGCTGGTCAAGATCCTGGACTATGTGAACGCCACGTTCCGGCCGCTGGCCGTCGACCGCGGGCTGTCGTTCGAGATCGCGGTGGGCGAGGACGTACCGCGCGAGATGTTCTCCGATGAGCAGCGGCTCCAGCAGATTCTGCGCAATCTGCTCTCCAACGCCGTGAAGTTCACCTCCTCGGGCGGGGTGACGCTGCGCGTCGAGCGCACCCCCGGAGCGGAGTTCGAGGAGGAGGCGCTGCGGTCCGCGGACGCCGTGATCGCCTTCGCCGTCACCGACACCGGTATCGGCATCCCGCCGGAGAAGCTGCCGGTGATCTTCGAGGCGTTCCAGCAGTCCGACGGCACGACCAGCCGCAAGTACGGCGGCACCGGCCTCGGCCTGTCCATCAGCCGGGAGATCGCCGGAATGCTCGGCGGCCGGATCGTGGCCAAGAGCGAACTGGGTGTCGGCTCGCGCTTCACCCTCTACGTCCCCGTGCACTACAGCGGCGTCGCCCCGGTGCCCGACCCCTCGGACCCCAGGGCCACCGGCTCGACCGTCCCGGCGGCGGCCCCCGCCCCGGACGAGGCGCTGCCGGACACCACCGACCACGCCCCCAGCGGGGTCTTCGGCGAGGCGGACAGCCTGGTCGCCGCCCGGGCCCTGAGCGGCGGGGCCGAGACCGGTGCCGGAGACGAGGCCGGGGACCACGACGACGGCTGGCCGGGGGCCACCCAGCTCAATGAGTGGCAGCGCGGACGCCCCGGCCGAGTGCTGGACGGCCGCCGCATCCTGATCGTCGACGACGACATACGGAACGTCTTCGCGCTCACCCATGTGCTGGGCCGGGTCGGCATGACGGTGAAGTACGCGGAGAACGGCCGCGAGGGGCTGGAGGTCCTCCATCGCAACCCCGACGTCTCGCTGGTCCTGATGGACGTGATGATGCCCGAGATGGACGGATACGAGACGATCCGGGCCATCCGGAGTACACCCCGGCTCGCCGATATGCCGATCCTCGCCCTGACCGCGAAGGTCATGCCCGGCGACCGGGAGAAGGCCATCGACAGCGGTGCGAACGGCTATGTCCCCAAACCCGTGGACGTCGACCGGCTGATGTCGGCCATCATCGAACTGCTCGATCCGGTGGGGGAGGCGGGGAGCGAGGGCGGCGACGCTGCTGTGGTTGGCGGTGACGCTGCCGCGTCCGGTGGTGACCCTGCCGTGGGTGGCGATGACGCCGTCACGTCTGGTGGTGACGCCTTTGACGATGCGTCGCTCGGAGTGCCGGGCGGTGTCGACGAGGGCCGTGGCCAGGACGGTGAGGGCGCCGGCCGGGACGGGAGCGCGCCCGACGAGACCGGTCCGCCGAGGCCGAGGCAGGGGGAGTGATGACGAGCGCATGCGAGAAGGCCGGAATCCTCATCGTCGACGACATGGAAGAGAACCTGATCGCGCTGGAGGCCGTCCTCGGCCCGCTCGATCAGGAGCTCGTCCGCGCTCGCTCCGGCGAGGAGGCCCTGAAGGCGATGCTGCGGCAGGACTTCGCCGTCGTTCTGCTCGATGTGCTGATGCCGGGCATGGACGGCTTCGAGACCGCCGCCAACATCAAACGGCTCGACCAGACCAAGGACGTTCCGATCATCCTGCTGACCGGGACCGACGCCGACTCCGACTACGCCTACCGGGGCTATGCGATCGGCGCCGCCGACTTCCTCACCAAACCCTTCGATCCCTGGCTGCTGCGGACGAAGGTCAATGTGTTCCTGGAGATGCACCGCAAGAACTGCCGGCTCGAGGCGCGGAGCGAGCAGCTGGCCGACCGGGTCGCGGAGCTGGAGCGCACGGTCGAGGGGCTGCGGAAGTACAGCCCCGAGGGCTGATCGGCCCGGGCCGGCCGGCGGTGGCGGTTGCCGGCCCGGGCCGACCAGGGCTGGTCAGGGGTCCACGGCGGTGACCAGGACGGCCACGGTGGGCGGCTGGTCTCCGGGCGCCGGGATCGAGACGGCGTGTGCCACCGCCGTTCGCACCGCCCGCGCCACATCCACGGCGCGGTGATCCGCCGCCACGGCCAGTTCGATCCGGATGTGCGCACCCTCGATCCGCACGGGCCGGGGCGATCCCAGCACCGGCGCGAGCCGGGCGACGCCGGGGACGGAGGTGGCGGTGCGGGCGGCAGTCGCGGCGGGGTCCGGGTCGGGGCGTTCCCCGACGTCGGCCGTGGTGGTGGTTGGGGTTGGTGGGGGCGCGGGGTCGCTGGGGGCGGTGGCGGGAGTTCGTCCAGCACGTCCGTCACCCGTACGTCGACCGCCTCCACCAGGAGGCCCAGCCGGTCCGTCGCCGCGTCGAGGAGTACGTCGCGCAGCCGGTCCGCCGTCACCGGAAGCGGTTCCTCCAGCGTCGCCCCGCACTCCGCCGCGATGCGCAGCGTTCCCGGCGGCAGCGCGCTCGGCGGGGGCGGTACCGCGGGCGTCGCGGCGGTGTCGGGGTCGGCGGGCGCGATCCGAAGCGCTCCCAGGTGTGCGGCGGAGACTTGGTCGGCGGCCCGCCGGAGCACCTCGCCCGCCGCGTGTTCGGTGATCCAGGAGCCGTCCTCCCGCCCACCCAGGGGCAGCAGCCGTCCGAGCAGAAGCTGCTCCCTTACGGTCTGCGCGAGCCGGTCTGTGACCACCGTGTCACCCCTTGGCGCCGGACGGGACCGAGCCCTACTGGTCTCGGCCTGCCGTGTGCTCACAGCCTGCCGTATCGGTCGCGCGAGTGCCGCATCTCCGAGGCGGTTCGGGGAAGGCCCCTTTAAGGTTGGCAGTAGAGCGAGCGGAAACCTCTTCGACCGCTCTTCGCCTCGGAAGGGACGATCGGTGATGTCCGAGACCGCACCACGGAACCGACCCGAGAACCCCGCCACAGAGCCCGCCGCAGGTACCCCCAGGACGCTGGGCGCCCCGGCCGCCACCGACCGGCCCCGGCGCGGCGGAGGCGACCCCGGCTCGCGGGGGCGCACCACCATCGCCGATGGCGTCGTCGAGAAGATCGCGGGTATGGCGGCCCGCGATGTGGTCGGCGTCCATGCGATGGGCGGCGGCCTCGCGCGCACCTTCGGAGTCGTACGCGACCGGGTGCCCGGCACCCGGTCGGTGGCCCGTGGGGTGAAGGCGGAGGTGGGAGAGGTACAGACGGCCCTCGACCTGGAGATCGTGGTGGACTACGGCGTCTCCATCGCCGATGTCGCACGGGCCGTGCGAGAGAACGTGATCGCGGCGGTCGAGCGGATGACCGGCCTCGAAGTGGTCGAGGTCAATATCGCGGTCAGCGATGTGAAGTTGCCGGACGAGGAAGAGGAATCGCCGGAGCCGCGGCTCCAGTAGGCCGGCAGTGGTTCCGGTTGGCTCCAGCAGGGGAGCACACGATGAGCATGGCCGTGGTCGGGATGATCGCGGGGATGGCGCTGGCGTTCGCCGGTTACTTCGGTGGTTTCGGGGCCTTTCTGCTAGTGGCGGCGTTGGGCGCCGTCGGGTTTATCGTCGGCCGGTTCCTGGACGGTGATCTGGAACCGGGCGACTTCTTCCGTTCCCGTGGCCGTGATGACGGACGGCCACGGTGAACACTGTGACGACGACACGTGTGATGACGACGGCAGGGGCCATGGCGACGACAGGGGTCGTGGCGGCAGCTGAGGCCATGACGACAGTAAGGACGCGCCGTGGTCGAGCCGGGTGAGCGGGGTGCGACGCGGATCGCGGACCGGGTCGTCGCGAAGATCGCCTCGCAGGCGGCGCGGGAGGCGCTGCGGGTGGATGCGGGTGCCGCTGCGGCGGATGTAGCGGACGGGGCGGACGTGGCGGGCGTCGTGGATACCGCGGACGCGGATATTGCGGATGCTGCGAATGTCGGCCTTACCGGTCTCGCCGCCGCGCGGCCACACGCGGTCGCCGTGGTGCGCGGGGACGTCGCGCGCGTCCGGGTCGCCGTCGAGCTGGGCTATCCCTCCGACATCGGCGCGCACTGCGGTGCGGTGCGTCGTTATGTGATCGAACGGGTAGGCGAGTTGACGGGCATGGAGGTGCCCGAGGTCGTGGTGACCGTCGAACGGCTGCATGTGCCGCAGTGGGAGCACCCGGAGCGGAGGGTGCGTCGGGGGAGGGACAGGGTGCGATGAACGCGGACCAGAAGATGCGTCAGTCCACCTCGGCGTCGGCGTACGGCGGGAGGGCTCGGACGGGTGCCGGGGACGGCGATCCGCCGCCCGGGCGCATCAGGCGATTCTGGTCCGTGCGGCGGGTACCGGCCGGGATCGTCGCCCTGGTCATCGCCGCCATCAGCGGGCTGCTGCTGTACGACGTGGCGGCCGTGCGCTCGGGCAGGCCCGCCATGCGGTGGCGGGAATGGCTCGCCGACGAACTCGCCTCGCGGCCGCTGGACGACGCGTGGGTCATGGGCGGGGCGGCGCTGTTGGCCGCGCTGGGGGTGTGGATGGTGGTCCTTGCGTTGGCGCCGGGGCTGCGTGGGCTGCTCCCGATGCGTCCGCCGGAGGCGGAGCCGGGGCTGAGGCGGGGTCGGGGAAGGGCGTGGAGGCGGGCGCCGGGGCCGGGGCGGGCGCCGGGGTCGCCGTACGGGCGGGGATCGACCGGACCTCGGCGGGTCTGGTGCTGCGGGACCGGGCGATGGAGGTGCCCGGTGTGCGGTCCGCCCGCGTGGAGGTCGGCCGTCGGCGGGTCAGGGCCCGTGCGCTGGCCCACTTCCGTGATCTCGACGAGGTACGGGCGGATCTGGACGCCGCCCTCCACGAGGGCATCCGGCAACTGGGCCTGGCCCGGCGGCCCGCCCTGTCCGTCCGTGTCCGGCGGTCGGCGAAGTCGAAGGGGTGAGCGCGCCATGCTGAGTGTCGTCAACCGGGTGCTGCTGGGCGTCGTCGGTCTGGTGCTGGCGGGGGTGGGCGCGGTGGTCCTGGCCGGGTGGCCGCCGTTCGACGGGCGGGGTGACGTGCTGCTGAGCCGGGCGGATCGGACGCGGTGGCGGGATGCCGGGTGGTGGTGGCCGGCCGTCATCGCGGCGCTGGCGGTGCTGTTCGTGCTCGCGCTGTGCTGGTTCCTGGCCCAGCTGCGGCGGCGCCGGCTGCAGGAGGTGCTGGTGGAGACGGGCGACGGCGAGGGCGCCCTGCTGAGGGGGCGGGCCCTGGAGGCGGCGCTCCTGGCGGACGCGGAGTCCCTGGACGGCGTGGAGCGGGCCCACGTCCTGCTACGAGGCCGACGGACCACGCCGGAGGCGCGGATGGGTCTGGTACTGGAGCCGCGCGCGGAACCGACGCTGACACTGGACGCGCTGCGGGCGGAGGCCCTGGAGCGCGCACGGAGCTCGGCGGGCCTGGAACAACTCCCGGCGGAGGTGCGCCTGCGGGTGGCCCGGCACGGGGCGGAGCGGGCGCGGTAGGTCTGCATTTCAGCCCCTCCGGCGTTGAGGAGCGGGGTCCGGGGCGGAGCCCCGGTGGGGGTCCGGGGCGGAGCCCCGGTGGGGGTCCGGGGCGGAGCCCCATTGCTTCAGGAAGGGATGGGGTGGGGCCGTCCGCCGGAGGCGTCCACGGTCCGCACTCGGCGTGCGGCCGGGCCCAGGTCTGGGCGGAGCCCCGGCGGGGTCGAGGGGCCGGAGCCCCACCCCGCGCGGGGGAGCCGCACATCGGTGTTGCGCGGGTTGCCGGAGGGCCCGCCCAAGCCCCTCAGAAGTTGTGCAGAGCCCCACCATCCACCGGCAGCATCAGCCCCGTGAGGTACGACGCCGCCGGCGACAGCAGAAACGCGGCGGCCTTGCCGAATTCCTCGGGCGTCCCATACCGCCGCAGCGGAATCGCCGCCGCGTTCCGCTCCCGCGAGGCCTCCGCGTCGCCGGAGAGGGCGTCGAGTTCGCGGACGCGGTCGGTGTCGATGCGGGCCGGGAGGAGGCCCACGACGCGGATGCCGCGGGGGCCGACCTCGAGGGAGAGGGACTTGGCGAAACCGGCGAGGCCGGGCCGCAGGCCGTTGGAGACGGTGAGGCCGGGGATCGGCTCGCGGACGGAACCGGAGAGGACGAAGCCGATCACGCCGCCGGAGGGGAGCTGCTCGGCGGCCGTACGGGCGAAGCGGACGGCGCCGAGGAAGACGGAGTCGAAGGCGGCCTGCCACTGGGCGTCGGTGATGTCGGCCGTCAGCCCGGCCGGCGGGCCGCCGACGCTGATGAGGACGCCGTCGAAGCCGCCGAAGCGCTCGCGGGCGGTGGCGACGAGCCGGGCCGCGGTCTCGGGGTCGGCGTTGTCGGCGGCGACGCCGACGGCGTTCGGGCCGAGGTCGGCGGCGACGGCGGCCGCCGTATCGGCGTCGCGGCCGGTGATGACGGCCTTCGCACCGTCGGTGATCAGCTCACGGGCGGCGGCGAGGCCCAGCCCGCGGGTGGCTCCGGTGACGATGTACACCCGGTCTTTGAGTCCAAGATCCATGGAGTCAGTCTGCCCTGGGCCGCTCCGCGAGGGTGAGGGCGGTCCCCACAAGGCCGATATGGCTGAACGCCTGGGGGAAGTTGCCCAGCTGCCGGCCGGTCGCCGGATCGTACTCCTCGGCGAGCAGTCCGACGTCGTTGCGGAGCGCGAGGAGGCGTTCGAAGAGCGCGCGGGCGTCCTTGTGGCGGCCGGCCAGGTGGAGGGCGTCGGCGAGCCAGAAGGAGCAGGCGAGGAAGGCGCCCTCGGAGCCGGGGAGGCCGTCCACGCGGTCGACGGCGGTGTAGCGGCGGATCAGGCCGTCCTCGCTGAGTTCGCGGCGCACGGCGTCGATGGTGCCGATGACGCGGGGGTCGGTGGCGGGGAGGAAGCCGACGCGGGGGATGAGCAGGGTCGCGGCGTCCAGCTCGGAGGAGCCGTAGGACTGGGTGAAGGTGGACCGCTCGGGGTCGTAGCCCTTTTCGCAGACCTCGCGGTGGACGGCGTCGCGCATGTCCCGCCAGCGGTTCACGTCGCCGCTCAGCTCGGGGGCGGCCTCCATGGCGCGGACGGCGCGGTCGGCGGCCACCCAGGCCATGACCTTGGAGTGGACGAAGTGGCGGCGGGGTCCGCGGACCTCCCACAGCCCCTCGTCCGGGTCGCGCCAGGCGGACTCCAGGAAATCCATGAGCGCGGTCTGGATCTTCCAGGCGTGCGGTTCGGCGGGCAGCCCGGCGGAGCGGGCGAGGTGGAGGGTGTCGAGCACCTCGCCGTAGACGTCGAGCTGGCGCTGGTCGACCGCGCCGTTGCCGACCCGGACGGGGGTGGAGCGCTCGTACCCCTCCAGCCAGGGCAGCTCGTGCTCATGGAGCCGGCGCTCGCCCCTGAGGCCGTACATGATCTGCAGCTCGGCCGGGTCGCCGGCGATCGCGCGCAGCAGCCAGTCGCGCCAGGCGGCGGCCTCCTCGTGGTAGCCGGCGCGGAGCAGGGAGTTCAGGGTGAGGGTGGAGTCGCGCAGCCAGCAGTAGCGGTAGTCCCAGTTGCGGACCCCGCCGAGCTGCTCGGGCAGTGAGGTCGTGGGGGCCGCGACGATGCCGCCGCTCGGGGCGTAGGTGAGCGCCTTGAGGGTGATCAGGGAGCGGATGACGGCGTCCCGGTGGGGGCCCTCGTAGCGGCAGCGGGCGGCCCAGTCGCGCCAGTCCGCGAGGCTGGAGCGGAGGGAGTCGTACGGGTCGACGAGCCGGGGGCGGGGCTCATGGGAGGGGTGCCAGGTGAGCACGAAGGCCACCCGGTCCCCGGCCGAGACGGTGAACTCGGAGCGGGTGCTGAAGTCCATGCCGTAGGTGTGGACCTCGGGCTTCGAGCGCAGCCATACGGAGTCCGGCCCGGCGACCGCGATCCGGTGGCCGTCGGTGCGGCGCATCCAGGGGACGATCCGGCCGTAGTCGAAGCGCAGCCGGAGGACGCCGAGCATCTCGACGCTGCCGGAGACGCCCTCGACGATGCGGACGACGTCGGGAGCGCGATCGCGCTGCGGCATGAAGTCGATGACCTTGACGGTGCCGGTCTCCGTCTCCCAGACCGACTCCAGGACGAGGGAGTCGTCGAGGTAGCCGCGGCGGGTGCAGGCGCCCGCGCCCTTGGGGCGAGCCGCCAGTGGCCGTTGTCAGGGCCGCCGAGGAGCGCGGCGAAACAGGCCGGTGAGTCGAAGCGGGGCAGGCACAGCCAGTCGATCGAGCCATGGCGGCTGATCAGGGCCGCCGTCTGGTGGTCACCGATGAGGGCGTAGTCGTCGATGTGCTGGGCCATGTCCGGGCGCCTTCCCCCGGAAGCCGGATCCTAGGCCCGGACGGCGCTCAGTCCGCCGTGGCCGCGGCGGGGATCTTCTCCGGGGTGTCCAACGCCTTCGCGGCCTCGGCGGCGCGGTCCCGGCGCTCGCGGCGGGCCAGAACCACCCAGCCGATGGGCACACCGGCGGAGAACAGCCACCACTGGACGGCGTACGCCATATGCGGGCCGATGTCGCTGTGGTTGGGCTCGGGGACCGGCTGGGGCTGCTTGTCGCCCTTGGGGGAGGAGGAGGTGAGCTCGATGTAGCCGCCGAGGACGGGCCGGGACAGCGCCTTCGCCTGCTGCTCGCTGTTGATCAGCGAGACCTGGCGGGGCGGCAGCCCCTGCTTGTCCTTGATGCCGCTGTTGCCGGTGGTCTCGTCGGCCTTGAGCCGGCCGGTGACGGTGACCTTGCCGGAGGGGGCGGCGGGAACCTTGGGGAACGCGGTGAGGTCGGTACCGGCCGGGATCCAGCCCCGGTTGACCAGGACCGCACGGTCGTCCGGGAGCAGCAGCGGGGTGAGGACGAAGTAGCCGATGGACTGCTCGTCGGAGCCGGTGCGCTGGCGGACGACGACCTCATGGGCGGTGTCATAGGTGCCGGTGGCGGTCACCGTGCGCCAGGTGTCGTCGCGGGCCACCGTACGGCCGGGGGAGGTGAGCTTGCCGACGGCCACGGCCGGGGCGTCGAGGCTGTCCCCGATCAGCTGATTCTGCGCGACCCGGTGCTCATGGCGGTGCAGCTGCCAGAAGCCCAGCCTGATCATCGTCGGGATCAGCGCCAGGGCGACAAGTGTGAGGATCACCCACTGCCGGGTCAACAGGAAGCGGTACACGTCCTTGACCCTACTCGGCGTGGATTGTCCCTCGGCCGCTGGGGGCGGCCCAGGCACAATCCACGCAGGTGGCCGGGTTCACACATGGTCGACGATGCCCACCTTCCCTTCCGCCCGCGCGCAGTGCGCACAGCAGTAGAACTGGCCGTCCGCCTCCACGCCCTGCCCGATGATCTGGGCGCGGCAGTGTTCGCAGATGGGCGCCATGCGGTGGATGGCGCACTGGAAACAGTCGAAGACGTGCACATTGCCCTGCGCGTGCACCTCGAATGTCATCCGGTAATCGTTTCCGCATACCTCGCAACGTGCCATGTGCCTCAGATTGCGGGCCCGCGCGGTGGCGGGCGAGCGGCGGGCGGGCGCGTCGCGCCGACTTCACCTGTTTGTCGGCGGCGCGGGGGTGACGTCCTGAAGGAGTTGCATGAAGGCCGCCTCGTCGATGACGGGCGTGCCGAAGGAGCGGGCCTTGGCGGTCTTGGACGTGGGCGAGTCGGGGTCATTGGTGACCAGCACGCTGGTGAGCCGGGAGACGCTGGTGGCCACGTGCAGCCCGGCCTCGATCGCCCGGTCCTCCAGCAGCTCGCGGTCGACGGAGGTGTCCCCGGAGAACGCCACCCGCATGCCCTGGACGAGCTGCCCGCCCGGCTCGTACCGCCCGGGGTTGGGGTAGGGGCAGGCGGGGCGCTTGCGGCTGGGGCGCCAGGTCTGCCGGTACGACCGCTGGCGGCCGATCGCCGGGCCGTCGGACCACTCGGTGAGCGGCTGGCAGGCCAGCAGCGGCAGGCGCAGCCCGGTCTCGGCGGCCCGGTGGAGGCTGGGCCGGAAGGTCTCGGCGAGCACCCGCGCGTCGTCCAGGGCGTGGTGGGCGCGCCGCTGGACCACTCCGTAGTGCGCGGCGAGGGTCTCCAGCTTGTGGTTGGGCAGCGGCAGGCCCAGCTCCTTGGAGAGGGCGATGGTGCACAGCCGCTGCCGCACCGGCGCGGCGCTCTTGGAGCGGGCGTACTCCCGGGCGAGCATCGACCAGTCGAAGGCGGCGTTGTGCGCGACCAGGACGCGGTCGGCCAGGCGCTCGGCGAGCTCCCCGGCGATCTCGGGGAAGCGCGGGGCGCCCTCGAGCACCTCCTCGGTGAGGCCGTGGATCCACACCGGGCCCGGGTCGCGCTGCGGATTGACCAGTGTGTACCAGTGGTCCTGCACTGAGCCCTGGGCGTCGAGCTGATAGACCGCCGCGGAGACGATCCGGTCGTCGCGGGCCAGGCCGGTGGTCTCCACGTCGACGACCGCGTAACCCTGCGGATAGGTGGCCGGCCAGGAGGACGGCGGTGCGGGGTGCGGCGCGGCTGTCGTCGGGTCTTCGAGCATGGTCAATGAGGATACGGGCCGCCGCCGACAACCCTGACCGGTGGGCCGGTCGGGGCAGGCGGAGCCCCGGGGTTGACGGGGCGTCGGGGCCGGGCGGTGGGTCAGAGGTCGGAGAGGGCCAGCTGCAGATCGATGTTGCTGGTGAGGAGGCGGCCGGCGCGCTTGTCCTCCGGGCGGTCGGGCACCGTCACCTTCACCCCGGGCGAATCCCCGGTGAGAACGGTCACCTTGGCGCCGTCGAAGCGCGGGGCTCGCTGCCCGATGACGGACTTCAGCCGGTCGGCGGCGCGCTCGGCGGTCCGTTTGCCGTCGGTGAGGGCGCAGATGACCCCGGATGTCCCCTTCGCGGACTTCGCGAGCTGTCCGGTGGCCGACAGGCGCACCGCGCTCTTGGCGTTCTTCCCCCGAAATCGACGCGGTAGACATCGCCCAGGCAGCGGTCCAGGGCCTGGTAATCCGGGTCGTCCGCCAGGGACTTGCCCTTGGCCGGGCGCACCGAGGACAGGTCTTTGCCGGCGAAGCCGAAGGAGAGCTCGTCCTGGCCGACCCGGAGGGTTATGCCCTCCTTCTTCCAGATGGTCTCGCCGTGCCAGGTGCTCCGGGCGAATCCGCCCGCCTTGAGCTTGGCGGTGATGCGGTCCGCGTCGAAGGAGCCGTCCCAGTGCCCGGCGTAGCCATTGGTCACATCGGTGTCGATCATGGCCGGATCGAGGCCGTAGGCATGGGCGTTGAAGCGGTAGCCGCTCAGCAGCGGGTTGCCCGGCCGGCCGATGGTGCGGAACCGCTGGGAGTCGCCCTTCTCCAGCGAGCGCACCCGATCGGCGTCGAGATAGGAGACCTGGGCTCCCGTCGCGCCCGCGACCGATACATGCCCGACCGCGGCCATCAGGGGTGAGGGGGAGTCATCGCCGCCCGACCCGGAGGAACACCCCGCGGTGAGCGCCGACAGCAAGCAGGCGAGGGCTATGCCGCCGGTCCGGAACCGTTCTCTGGCTCTACGCACAGGCGGGGAGCTTAATCGGCCATGCGCTCCTGGGCGACCCCTGTTGTTGACATCTCATCTACCATACTTGTTGGTAACTACCCCTAGCCGCGGCCTTACGAGCGGTTCTATGTTGCGGACATGCCGCACCTGCCCAATGCCGTGCTGTGGTCGATACCGGCCTTCGTCCTGCTCACCGTCGTGGAGATGGTGAGCTACCGCTTCCATCCCGACGACGACGCCGAGGGCTACGCGGCGAAGGACGCCGCGACCAGCGTCACCATGGGGCTCGGGAGCCTCGTCTTCGACCTGGTGTGGAAGATCCCGATTGTGGCGATCTACGCCGCCATCTACGAACTCACCCCGCTACGCGTCCCGGTGCTGTGGTGGACACTGCCGCTGATGCTGCTCGCCCAGGACTTCTTCTACTACTGGTCGCACCGCGGGCACCATGTCATCCGCATCCTGTGGGCGTGCCATGTGGTGCACCACTCCAGCGAGAAGTTCAACCTCACCACCGCCCTGCGGCAGCCCTGGACCACCTGGACCGTGTGGCCGTTCTATGTGCCGATGATCGCGCTCGGGGTGCACCCCGCGGCGGTGGCGTTCTGCTCGTCGGTGAACCTCGTCTACCAGTTCTGGATCCACACCGAGCGGATCGGCACCCTGCCGCGCCCCATCGAGTTCGTCTTCAACACCCCCTCGCACCACCGCGTCCACCACGCCTCCCAAGGCGGCTATCTGGACCGCAACTTCGGGGGCATCCTCATCGTCTGGGACCGGCTCTTCGGGTCCTTCGTCCCCGAGATCGAGCGGCCCGTCTACGGCCTGACGAAGAACATCGGCACCTACAACCCGCTGCGGGTGGCCACGCACGAGTACGCGGCCATCGCCCGCGACATCGCGGCGGCGCGGGGCTGGCGCGAGCGGGCGGGCCGGGTCTTCATGGGGCCGGGCTGGCAGCCCGGGCCGGCGCCGGAGGCGGGGTCGGTCCCGGAGGCCGGGTCGGCTACGGAGGCCGGATCGGCTACGGAGCCCGGGCCGGCGCCGGAGGCCAGGCTGGCGCCGGAGGCGGGGTCGGTCCCGGAGGCCGGGCCGGCTACGGAGGCCGGGCCGCGGGAGCCGGTCGGCGAGAACGCGCGGTGACGGCCGCCGCCGGGCGCGCGACGAGGGCCTTGCCCGCCCTCTTCGCGCTGCTGACCGCCGTTCACCTGGGCGCGCTGCTCGCGGACGCCACCACCGTCGTCCACCTCACCAAGCCCGCCCTGATGCCCGTCCTCGCCGCCTGGGCCCTGGTGCGCGGCGGGCCGTGGCCGCTCCCCGCCGCGCTGGTGTGCGGCTGTGGCGGCGACGTGCTGCTGCAGATCGGCGGCGAGACCGCCTTCCTGGCCGGAATGGGGTGCTTCGCGGCCGGGCACCTCTGCTATCTGACGGTGTTCACCCGCATCGGGCGGGGCGTCCTGCTCACCCGCGCCGGGCGGCCTCGTACGGCGCCCTGGGTGGCCGCCGGGTACGGGGCCGCGTGGCTGGGCACGGTGGCGCTGCTGTGGCCCGGCCTCGAAGCGGATCTGCGGCTTCCCGTCGCGGGCTACAGCCTGCTGCTGACGGTCATGGCGCTGGCCGCGCTCGGGCGGGCCCGCGGACCGGGCTCGGCGGGGCGCTGTTCATGCTCTCCGACACCCTGATCGCCGCCGGGCTCGCCGACTGGCCACGGCCGCCGGTGCCCCAGTTCTGGATCATGGCCACCTATATCGCCGCCCAGTGGCTGCTGATGGCGGGAGCGACACGCGAGGCGGCCCCGCGCCCCGGGCCGGAACCGGCGCTCGTCAGACCGTGACGGGCAGCCGCCTCAGCCGGACCACCCGCAGCGGGTCCGAGGGGCGGTCATGGCTCAGCTCCCAGCCCCGGGCCCGCGCCGCCTCCAGGACATAGCCCGCGCCCACCCCGCGGTACGCGCGCACGGAGACGTCGTGCGGGCCCGGCGGCGGGGCCTTCTTCGCCTTCTGGGCCGCCAGTTCCTTGCTGGTCCAGGTGGCGATGCGCTTGTCGACCCGGGCCCGGTAGAAGGCCGCGTCGCCCTCGTGCCGAAGCTCCGGGAGCGTCACGCACCAGGCGGGCCACACCGCCACGCTGTCCCCGAACTTGTCGATCAGGCCGAGGAAGCCCTTCTCGAACCCGGGGATGACCGTAAGGATTTCGGCCACGATCCCGAAGGCGATGAAGCCGAGGAAGATCACCACGATCAGCGCCCACCACAGCGGCAGCAGCAGCACGGTCAGCACGAACCGGATCAGCAGCCAGAAGGCCGGCCGCGGGGGCAGCGGTCCCCAGGAGGCGTCGTGGTGCACGGGAATGGGGTCCTCTCGCCGCTACATGGGGGAACGCGTACGGGCCGCCGAGGGCTGTTCCGCCCCGGCGGCCCGTGCATTGTGTCAGCCGGTCACTTCTCGACGGCGTCCAGGGCGTCCGCGAGCCCGGCGCCGTAGAAGCCGTTGTAGCGCTTGCCGCCCTCGCACACCGCGTCGACCGTGCCGTCGCCGTCGATGTCGTACGGCGTCGGGCAGGCGAGGTCATCGGCCTCGGCCTTCAGCAGCGCCTTCACCATCCAGGGGGAGGCGTGCGGATGGGTGCTCTTCACGAGCGCCGCGACACCGGCGACATGCGGCGAGGCCATCGAGGTGCCCGCCATGTAGCCGTACTGCCCGCCCGGCAGCGTGTTGTAGATCAGGCCACTGGTCGCCGGGGGCTCCGGCTTCTGGTAGACGGTGCTGTCGCCGCCGGGGGCCGCGATGTCGATGATCCCGAGGCCGTAGTTGGAGAACGAGGACTTGAGCGTCTTGGCGCCGGTCGAGGCGACCGTGACGACACCCGGAAGCTGGGTCGGGATGTCCAGGCAGACGCTCGGGTCCACCTCCCGCTCACCGGGGTGGTGTCGTTGGGGCTGGAGGGGTCGGTGATGGTGTCCGAGGTCAGGTCGTAGTTCTCGTTGCCCGCCGCGGCCACATTGACCACGCCCTTGCGCTCCGCGTACGACGAGGCCCGGCGCACCGCCTCGACCAGGGCCTTCTGGTCCGGGTCGGTGGTGCAGTTGAAGTACCACGGGTCGGTGTAATAGCTGTTGTTGGTGACGTCCACGCCGTGCTCGGCGGCCCAGATGAAGCCGCAGACGACCGCCTCGGTGTAGAAGAACCCGGCCGTCGTGGACACCTTGATACCGGAGACCTTGACCCCCGGGGCCACGCCGGTGACGCCGATGCCGTTCTTCGCGGCGGCGATCTCCCCCGCGACATGGGTGCCGTGCGGGGACTCCTCCGCGGTCGGCCGCCAGGCGCCGTCGGTGGTGTCCGGCTTGCCCGTCACACAGTTGACGGACGCCTTACGGTCGAAGTTCGGCGCCAGGTCGGGGTGGGTGTCGTCCACACCGGTGTCGATGACCCCGACGGTGACATTCCGGCTGCCCAGGCTCTTCTCATGTGCCTTGTCCGCCTTGATCGCCGGCAGATCCCACTGCAGCGGCTCCAGCGGGTCCTGCCCGGCCGTGGCCTTCGCCGCCACCGCCTGCCGCTCCTTCTCGCTCAGCAGCTTCGGCGTGTCGATGTCGTCGGTGGACTGGGCGGGCAGCGGGGCGGTGCGGGTGTTACCGGCGGAGGAGACGCCGCGGACCTTACGGATGTTCTTGGCGAAGTCCGCGTTGGCGGAGTGGACGACGATGACGCCGATCCGGTCGTACGACACGACGACCGTGCCGCCGGCCTGAGCGATGGCCTCGCGGATCCGGGACGGGTCCTGCCCCGGGCGGGTGTTGACGACATAGCTCAGGGACGGACCGTCGGCCGCGGTGGCCGCGGAGGCGTGGCCGTCCCTTCCGAGAGCGGTGGCGGTGGTGGGCAGGAAGGCCAGCGCGGTGGTGAGCGCCATGGCGGCGGGTATCGCGGCGGTGCGCAGCGGCAGGGAGGTGCGGCGCGGCGTCATGGGTACTCCGGTTCTCTCGAATGGGTGAGGAGGCTCTGTGCGGACGGACCGGGCTGGATGGACAGCGTTCCGGACCGGGGGCGCGGACGCGCGCTCAGCGCGCCACTCGGGGACGCGGAGCCCCCGGGCGCGGGCGGCGGCCCGGTGGGCCGCGTCAACGGCCGCGGTACGGCCGGGGTCATCCGCACAAAGCGAATGTGCGCGCCCTCGGGGCGCGGATCCCGCACGCCGTCTCGATGCCCCAGGACGCCGCGAGACCGGGGCAGAGGCGGCGGGGAGTGGCGATGGGGTGGTGCGAAGCCGACGGGCCGTCAACAGCCCGCCGTCCGGGTCTTGGAGGAGCCGATCTCAGATGAGCCATGGGGTCTCCACTTCATCCGTACGGGCCGCCCGAACGCCGTCAGCGTCTGGGCGGGTACATGACGAAGGAAGCTATCGCTGATCAAGCTCGGGCATCAATGCATTCCGGAAGAAAACCCGCCACAGTACCCGGAGCCGATCCTTCCTTCGAAGTCGTATCCGTCTCTCAACCAACCTGCCCCTGTCGTAGCGGGTCGGCGTCGCCCTACCATGCGTGATCTGGATCACCTCCGCCGCCGTATTCATCCCCGTCGGACCCACTCACCAGGAGAGACCGTGGATACCGCACCGGCCAATGATCGCCCCGACGATCAGCGGCAACGAGACCGTTCTTCCTACGCCGAGGTGCAAGCGAGCGCGGAGTTCGGCGAACTGCGCGGTGCCCACCGCTCGTTCGCCTTCCCGCTCACCATCGCCTTCGTCAGCTGGTACCTGCTCTATGTGCTGCTGTCCAACTACGCGGGCGACTTCATGGGCACCAAGGTCGTCGGCCATGTCAACGTGGCCCTGGTGTTCGGGCTCGCCCAGTTCCTGACGACCTTCCTCATCGCCTGGTGGTACTCCCGGCACGCCGCCGCCAAGCTCGACCCCCGTGCCGAGGCGATCAAGTCCCGTATGGAGGAGCGTTCATGAGCCCCCATCTGCTCGCGGCCGAGAGCGCCTCGGACAACCGGCCACTGATCATCACGCTCTTCGCGGTCTTCGTCCTGGCGACCCTCGGCATCACCATCTGGGCGGGCCGGCAGACCAAGGACGCCAACGACTTCTACGCCGGCGGCCGCCAGTTCTCCGGCTTCCAGAACGGCCTCGCCATCTCCGGCGACTACATGTCCGCCGCGTCCTTCCTCGGCATCGCCGGCGCCATCGCGCTCTCCGGCTACGACGGCTTCCTGTACTCGATCGGATTCCTCGTCGCCTGGCTGGTCGCCCTGCTGCTGGTCGCCGAGCCGCTGCGCAACTCCGGGCGCTACACAATGGGCGACGTCCTCGCCTACCGGATGCGCCAGCGCCCGGTGCGCACCGCCGCGGGCGTCTCCACCATCGTCGTCTCGATCTTCTATCTGCTGGCCCAGATGGCGGGCGCCGGTGTGCTGGTCTCCCTGCTGCTGGGCATCACCAGCGAGGCCGGGAAGATCCTCATCGTCGTCCTCGTGGGCGTCGTGATGATGCTCTACGTCACCATCGGCGGCATGAAGGGCACCACCTGGGTGCAGATGGTCAAGGCCGTGCTGCTGATCGCGGGCACCCTGCTGATCACCTTCCTGGTGCTGCTGAAGTTCAACTTCAACATCTCCGACCTGCTGGGCGAGGCGGCCAAGAACAGCGGAATCGGAGAGTCGTTCCTGGAGCCGGGGCTGAAGTACGGGCTCAACGCCACCACCAAGCTCGACTTCATCTCCCTCGGCATCGCCCTGGTCCTGGGCACCGCGGGGCTGCCGCACATCCTGATCCGCTTCTACACCGTGCCCACCGCCCAGGCCGCCCGTAAGTCGGTCAACTGGGCCATCGGCATCATCGGCGTCTTCTACCTGATGACCATCGCGCTGGGCTTCGGCGCCGCCGCCCTGCTCGACCACGACGCCATCATCGCCTCCAACAAATCCGGCAACACCGCGGCCCCGCTGCTCGCCGAGGAGATCGGCGGCGGAGCGGACTCCACGGGCGGCGCCATCCTGCTCGCGGTGATCTCCGCGGTGGCGTTCGCGACGATCCTCGCCGTGGTCGCCGGGCTCACCCTCGCCTCCTCGTCCTCCTTCGCCCACGACCTGTACGCCAATGTCATCCGTAAGGGCAAGGCGACCCAGAAGGAGGAGATCTCGGCGGCGCGCTGGGCCACCGTCGGCATCGGCACCGTCGCCGTCGTGCTCGGGGTGTTCGCACGAGATCTCAACGTCGCCGGACTCGTGGCGCTCGCCTTCGCGGTCGCCGCCTCCGCCAACCTCCCGACCATCCTCTACAGCCTGTTCTGGAAGCGCTTCACCACCCAGGGGGCGCTGTGGTCCATCTACGGCGGACTGATCTCCTCGGTCTTCCTGGTGCTCTTCTCGCCCGTCGTCTCGGGCAAGGAGACCTCGATGTTCCCGGACGTGGACTTCCACTGGTTCCCGCTGGAGAACCCCGGACTGATCTCCATCCCGCTGGGCTTCCTGCTCGGCTGGCTGGGCACCCTCGTCTCCAAGGAGCAGCCGGACAAGGACAAGTACGCCGAGCTGGAGGTCCGCTCGCTCACCGGCCACGGCGCCCACTGACCTGCCCCAACCACCCGCGCGGCCCCTCCCTGTCACACCCGTCGCGTACGCTGCGGGACAATTGACCACAGTGCACGCGACATCAACCGTGGAGGGGCCGCCACCATGCTGATCGACACCTATGGTCGCGTAGCCACCGACCTTCGGGTCTCCTTGACCGACCGCTGCAATCTGCGCTGCACCTATTGCATGCCGGAAGAGGGCCTGCAGTGGCTCGCCAAACCCGATCTGCTCACCGACGACGAGATAGTGCGGCTGATCGGGATCGCCGTCACCGACCTCGGGGTCACCGAGGTCCGCTTCACGGGCGGTGAGCCACTGCTGCGCCCCGGTCTGGTGGGCATCGTCGAGCGCTGCGCGGCCCTCACCCCGCGCCCCCAGATGTCGCTCACCACCAACGGCATCGGGCTGGAGCGCACCGCCCAGGCCCTGCGCGACGCCGGCCTGGACCGGGTCAATGTCTCGCTCGACACCCTGCGCCCGGAGGTCTTCCAGGCCCTGACCCGGCGCAAGCGCCATGACGATGTGCTGCGCGGCCTCGACGCGGCGCGCACCGCCGGGCTGACCCCGGTGAAGGTCAACACCGTGCTGATGCCCGGGCTCAACGACGACGAGGCGCCCGATCTGCTCGCCTGGGCCCTGGAAAACGACTATGAGCTCCGCTTCATCGAGCAGATGCCGCTCGACGCCCAGCACGGCTGGAAGCGCGACGGCATGATCACCGCCGGGGACATCCTGACGAGCCTGCGCACCCGCTTCACCCTCACCGCCGAAGGCGAGGACGAGCGCGGCTCCGCGCCCGCCGAGCGCTGGCTGGTCGACGGCGGCCCGGCCCGGGTCGGCGTCATCGCCTCGGTCACCCGCCCCTTCTGCCGCGCCTGCGACCGCACCCGGCTCACCGCCGACGGACAGGTGCGCACCTGTCTGTTCGCGCGCGAGGAGTCCGATCTGCGCGGAGCGCTGCGCTCCGGGGCTCCGGACGAGGAGATCGCCCGGCTGTGGCGGCTGGCGATGTGGGGCAAGAAGGCCGGATCCGGGCTCGACGACCCGTCGTTCCTCCAGCCCGACCGCCCGATGTCGGCGATCGGCGGCTGACGGTTCGCGGGGGTCGGGGGTCGGGGGTCGGGGGTCGCGGGGGCGAGGGGTCGTGATCAGTCTTCGGTGGCCGACCACTCCGCCAGCGTCACCACGTCCTTGAGGAAGCCCCGCATCCCGAGGAACTCCGACAGATACTCGCGGTGTTCCTCGCAGGCCAGCCAGGTCTTGCGCCGCTCCGGGGTGTGAAGCTTGGGATTGTTCCAGGCCAGCACCCATACGGCGGGCGCGCGGCAGCCCTTGGCGGAGCAGATCACGGTGTCGGTCTCGGCGGTGGTCTCGCGGGTGTTCACACCGCAGACTCTACGGAAGGCCCGGCGGACATGGCGACGCCGGGCAGCCACGGGGGGAGCCGCCCGGCGTCGGTCCGTCGCTCCGACGGGGGATGCGGAGCGCGTACGCAGTATGTCACGAGGGATAGGGCCCGGTGCACCGGTACTGCACTATTGATCTGAGGTTTTCTTGAGCTTACGGAAACGTGGCAGGTCAGCCACGCTCGCCCCGTCCAGGCTCGCTGATATGTCCGACGTCCTCCGGGACGGATTCCGCCCGGCGGGAATCGGTCGGCTCCTCACCGCGCCCGGCGATCAGCATCGGGCGGGGCGGGGTCGGGATGAAGGTGGTGGGCAGCGAAGTGGTGTTCTCCCGGCCCGCGTTGGCGATCACCACCGCGACGTAGGGCAGCACCACGCCCAGCACCAGGGCGACCATGGCCACGTGGCGCTCCACGTTCCACAACACCGCCGCCAGCACGACCGCGAGGGTCCGCACCGACATCGAGATCACATAGCGGCGCTGTCGGCCGCGGACGTCATCGGCCAGCCCCTGCCGGGCTCCGGTGATCCGGAAGACCTCCGCATCGCCATGCTTCCGCATCACGTTCCACCACCTGATCGCCGAGCAGGCTTCCCCCGCTCTGGGACGTACTCAACGTTACGCCGCGTCTGCTGTCGGTTCGAGACCGGGGCGCCCTGACGGGTGCCGTCCGAGGTGCGCCGGAAGGCGTACCGCCCCTCCGGCGTGCGCCGTATCCGAAGTGGCCGAACACTGGAGGAGATGTGCATCTCCCGTGCATCCCTTCGCCGCGTGTCAGGGAGGCGACATGAACTGGCTATGGGCGATCGTCGTGGGTTTGATCCTAGGTGTGATCGCCAGGGCGATTCTGCCCGGCAAACAGGCCATTCCGCTCTGGCTGACCTGCATTTACGGCATCCTCGGCGGCATGCTGGGGAACGCGGTGGCCGGCTGGATCGGGGTCAGGACCACCGGGGGCTTCGACTGGATCCGGCATCTGCTGCAGCTGGGGTTTGCGGTGGCGATCGTGGCCCTGGGCACCCCGCTGTGGCACTCCATCCGCGGCGGCGGGCACAGACGTGGTGTGACGAGGACCTGAGCGGACCATGAGCGGTGGCCTCCGGCAACGCGGCGGGCCGCGCCCGGGAGTGCCGACGCGACGGCGGTGCCCGGGTGCCCGGGTTCCGGGGTGCCGATACGGCGCCGATGGCGGGCCGCCCGGGTGCCGATGCGACGGCGGCGCGGTGCGCGTGGTGGACGCGCACCGGCCGCCGCTTTCGTCCAGCGTCCAGCGGTGAGGTGGGCGGGTTACTACACTCCGCCCACCGGGGCGCGCGAGTTATACCCCGCTCACCTGGGCGATCTTCCGCCCGGCCTTGAGGTAGACCGTGCCGGAGCCCGCCGTCACCCCGGCCGACTCCAGGGTCTCCGCGACCACCTCGGCCAGCGGGCGCACCGCCTGGGCCTCGGGCAGCACCACCGACTCCTGGCCGCCCTCGGTCTCGATCACCAACCGCAGACCGTTCTGCTTGGCGACCCGGCGGGCGGCCGAGGCGCTGGGCTGGAACTCCAGCACCTTGCTCAGCACGGTCGCGATGGACTCGGCGCCGTGCTCCCCGGCGTCGACCACCGGCAGGGTCTCGACGTCGGTGAAGCTCTTCTTGGAGAACTGGGCGACGAAGCCCGCACGGGCCGCCATCGCCTTCTCGACGCCGTACAGCGCCGCCACGACCTCACCGGCCAGGACCTTCTTCAGATCCATCGGGTGCAGCGACCGCTCCTCCACCCGGGCGGTCGTGGCGGCGATCTCCGCGTCCGTCCACTCGGTCCATGCCTCCAGGTACGGCTTCATCAGCCGGTCCGGAATCGACATGATCTTGCCGAAGACATCGTCGGCGGTCGCGGACAGCGCGACGTAGTTGCCCTTGGACTTGGACATCTTGGCGCCGGTGCCGTCCGTGCCCTCGATCAGCGGCATCGTGACCACCAGCTGCGGCCGCTGCCCGCGCAGCTCCATCAGCTTGCGGCCCATCTGCAGATTGAGCAGCTGATCCGCGCCGCCCAGCTCCACATCGCACTCCAGCGCCACCGAGTCGAGGGCCTGCGCGATCGGGTAGAGCAGCTCGGACATGGTGAGCCCCGAGCCGGCGGCCAGCCGGCTGCGGAAGTCCTCGCGCTGCAGCAGCTGGGAGACCGGCACCTGGGAGAGCAGCCCCAGCAGCTCGGGGAAGGTGTACGGCGCCAGCCACTCGCTGTTCTGCCGGAAGCTGACCTTCTCGAAGTCGAAGAAGGGCCGGACCTGGTCCTGGTAGCCCGCGAGGTTCCGGGCGATGTCCTCGTCGGTCAGCGGCGGGCGCTCCGCGGTACGGCCCGACGGGTCGCCGATCTTGGCCGTGAAGTCGCCGATCAGCAGGGTGACGTCATGCCCCATGCGCTGGAAGCGGCTGAGGATGATCATCGGCACCACATGGCCGAGATGCACATCGGCGGCCGTCGGGTCGATGCCCAGCTTGATGGCCAGGCCCTGGCCCGCGCCGCGGCGCTCCTCGATCCGCTTGGCCAGCTCCGCCACGCCGGGCAGGATCTCGACCGTACGGGACGCGATCAGCTCGGCCTGCTCCGTCGGCGACAGGTCCGTCAGATCGATAGAGCGCCGCGAGCCCGTCTCCTCGAGCAGCTGCTCGACGGTCTTGTCGGAGGAGAGGTCCTGGGAGAGGAGCTCGGTGGCGCGGGCGACGGATTCGCCGAGGCGTGTCATGGCGTTCCTGGGGATAGACGAAACGGATACGGATCAGATCGGGCGTGGACCAGTCTATTCGGCTCGTTCACACCCCCTTGCTGACCGAGCTCATATTGAAGTCCGGGATGCGCAGCGCGGGCACCGCGGCGCGGTTGAAGTAGTCGCTCCACTCCCGCGCCAGCGTCCGCTCGGTGCGGCCCGCCTCGGTGGCGCGGGCGAGCAGATCCACCGGCGATTCATTGAACCGGAAATTGTTCACCTCGCCGACCACCTCGCCGTTCTCCACGAGATAGACGCCGTCCCTGGTCAGGCCGGTGAGCAGCAGCGTCGCCGGGTCGACCTCGCGGATGTACCACAGGCAGGTCAGCAGCAGCCCCCGTTCGGTCGAGGCGACCATCTCCGCCAGCGAGCGGGTGCCGCCCGCGTCCGCGATCAGGTTGTCGACGGGGGGAGCGAGGGGCAGCCCGGTGAGACTGGCCGTGTGCCGGGTGGTGATCAGCTGCTGGAGTACGCCGTCGCGGATCCAGTCGGTGGCGGACAGCGGCAGACCGTTGTCGAAGACCGAGGCGTCGTCCCCGGACGAGTGCGTGATCACGAACGGCGCCGCCTCGAGCCCCGGCTCGGCCGGGTCGCTGCGCAGCGTGAGGGGCAGCTCGGACAGCTTCTCGCCGACCCGGGTGCCACCGCCCGGCTTGCTGAAGACCGTACGGCCCTCCGCCGCGTCCCGGGCTGAGGAGGACCACAGCTGGTCGATCAGCAGATCGGCCACGGCGCTCGGGGGCAGCAGCGTCTCATAGCGGCCGGCCGGCAGCTCGATCCTCCGCTCGGCCCAGCCGAGCCGCCGGGCGAGCTCCGCGTCGATCGCGGCCGGGTCCACATCGGTGAAGTCGCGGGTGGCCCGCCCGGCCCAGGCCGAACGCGGTGCGGCCTTGCCGGTACCAGCGGACTTCGCGTTGACCTCGAGCGTGCCGGTCGGCTGGTCATGGCGCAGCCGCAGCCCGGTGGAAGTGCCCAGATAGCTGGAGACCAGCTCATGGTGGGCGAAGCCGTACAGCTCCCGGCCACCCGCGCGGGCCCGGGCGAAGGACTCGCCGAGGGCGGGGGCGAAGTCGGCGAACACCTCGGAGGAGGTCACGGCGGGGGAGTCGGTGAACCCGGAGGAGACGGCCGTACCCGCATCCCGCTCCACCAGCGGCTGGGCGTCCTCGGCCGGCTCCGCCTCCCGCGCGGCCGCCTCGGCGGCCCGGACCAGCGGCTCCAGCTCGTCGGCGGTGACCGCGGACCGGGACACCACACCCGAGGCGGTGCCCTGTCCGCCGTTCACGGTGGCCACGACGGTCAGGGTGCGGCCGCGGGTGACCCCGTTGGTCGTCAGGGCGTTGCGCGCCCAGCGCAGATTGGCCGTCGAGGTCTCGTTGGCGATCACCACACAGCCGTCCGCGCGGGACAGCTCCAGGGCGCGCTCGACGATTTCATACGGCTTGCTGCTCATCGTCCGGCCTCCTGGGTGGTGTTGAGGATGTTGACGCCGCGGAACAGCGCCGACGGGCAGCCGTGCGAGACGGCCGCGATCTGCCCGGGCTGGGCCTTGCCGCAGTTGAAGGCGCCGCCCAGGACATACGTCTGCGGGCCGCCGACGGCCGCCATCGAACCCCAGAAGTCGGTGGTGGTGGCCTGGTAGGCGAAGTCGCGTACCTGCCCGGCCAGAGCGCCGTTCCTGATGCGGAACGCCCTTTGCGCCGTGAACTGGAAGTTGTACCGCTGCATATCGATCGACCAGGAGCGGTCGCCGACCAGATACAGACCGTTCTCGACGTCCCCGATCAGCGCCTCCGTCGAGGGGCCGCCGGGGGCGGGCTGGAGCGATACGTTCGCCATCCGCTGCACCGGCACATGGCCCGGCGAGTCGGCGAACGCGCAGCCGTTCGACCGCTCGAAGCCGGTCAGCCGGGCGATCCTGCGGTCCAGCTGATACCCGACGAGCGTGCCGTCCTTCACCAGATCCCAGGACTGCGCTGCCACGCCCTCGTCGTCGTAGCCGATGGTGGCCAGCCCATGCTCGGCCGTCCGGTCCCCGGTCACGTTCATGACCTGGGAGCCGTACTTCAGCGACCCGAGCTGATCGAAGGTGGCGAAGGAGGTGCCCGCGTACGCCGCCTCGTAACCGAGCGCGCGGTCCAGCTCGGTGGCGTGGCCGATCGACTCGTGGATGGTCAGCCATAGATTGGACGGGTGCACCACCAGGTCGTACGACCCGGCCTCGACGGATGGCGCACGCATCTTCTCGGCCAGCAGTTCCGGGATCTCCGCCAACTCCGCGTCCCAGTCCCAGCCGCCCGCCCCGGGCCCGCCGGTCAGATACTCCCAACCGCGCCCGACCGGCGGGGCCAGCGTGCGCATCGAGTCGAACTCCCCGCTCGCCGGGTCCACCGCGACGGCGGTCAGCTGTGGATGGAGCCGGATGCGCTGCTGGGTGGTCGTGGTGCCCGCCGTGTCCGCGTAGAACTTGTTCTCGTGGACGGTGAGGAGCGACGCGTCCGCGTGCGCGACCCCCTCGGCCCGCAGCAGCCGCTCGCTCCACTCGGCGAGCAGCCCGGTCTTGTCGGCGTCCGGCACCTCGAACGGGTTGACCTCGTACGACGAAACCCAGGTCTTGTCGGCATGCACCGGCTCCGGCGCGAGCTCCACGCGCTCATCGGACCCGGCCGCCTCGATCACCTTGGCCGACAGCTTCGCCATCGCCACCGCCTGCGAGGCGACGCGGGCGGCGGCGTCCATGCTCAGGTCCACCCCCGAGGCGAACCCCCACGCCCCACCGTGCACCACCCGTACCGCATACCCCAGGTCGGTGGTGTCCGAGGCCCCGGACGGCCTGCCATCCCGCAACCGCCAGGCGGCACTGCGCACCCGCTCCAACCGGAAGTCGGCATGCGCGGCCCCCAGCGCGCGAGCCCGAGCGAGAGCCGCATCGGCGAGCGCCCTCAGGGGCAGCGCGAGGAAGGATGGATCGATCTCGTGCGCCACGGGCGACTCCCCTTCGTCGGTTCTGTCGATGGTGTTGTCCGTCGGCAGTGAACCATGCGGCTGGGGGGTGGGGTGCGGTAATTGCCGCTGGACCACCGGGCCTGGGGTCGCCGCCCTCGGCCTCTCCGGCCGCGCCGCTCGCCGCTCAGGTCCGGCAGCAGCGCGCACGGACCGGCGAACAACGGCCGCCCCGGTTGCCCAGGGCGGCCGAACGGGCTGGTTACGCGCCGAACTCTTCAGCCGTGAGACGGTCGATGAACGCGTCCCACTGGCGTATGGAGAAGGCGAGTCGTGATCCGTGGAGGTTCTTGGAGTCCCGTACGTGGACGGTGTCGGCGGTGGCGGCCACCTCGACGCACATGCCGCCCTCACCGCTGCTGTAGCTGCTCTTGAACCACGACAGTTCGATGTCGTTGTTGTTCACGTTTCTCCCCGCAGTTTCTCGATGAATTCCAGCGACTCCCGTGGAGTGAGAGCCTGGGCCCTGATGATCCCGTAGCGCTGTTCAAGCGTGCGGACCGCTTTGTGATCCGTCAGCAATCTGCTGATGTCCTGGATCTCTACGTAGGCCATCATCTGGCGCCCCTTGGGCTCCAGCAAGGCAAATGGGCCGCCCGCTCCGGCATGTTCATCCACCCTCGTCGGCATGACCTGGAGGTCTACGTTCCGCATCTGGCCGAGGTGCAGCAGGTGTTCCAACTGCGCGCGCATCACCCGTGTTCCGCCGCACGGTCGGCGTAACACCGCTTCCTCGGTCACGAAGCTCATGATGGGCGGGGGTTGCCGAGTGATGAGTTCCTGCCGGGCCAACCGGGCGGTGACCCGCTGCTCGATGGTCTCCTCGCCCAGCATCGGGCGTTGCATCGTGAAGACAGCACGGGCGTAATCGCCGGTCTGGAGCAACCCGTTGATCACCTGGTTCTCGTATGCATGGAACTCGACCGCCTGCGCCTCCAGCCGTGCCGCGCCCCGGAAGAACGCCGGGAGCTGGACGTTGGCGACTTCCTCCTTGGTCGCCCGCAGCACCCCGAACGCCTCCAGTGCCTCGTCCGCCGCGTCCAGGAAATCCGGCTGGGGCACCCGACGTCCCTGTTCGACCGAGGAGACCTGCTCCTCGCTGTACCCGATCGCCTCACCCAGCTGCGCCTGTGTGAGCCCTGCCCGTTCGCGGAAGAGCTTCACCTGCCTGCCGATGCACTTGACGATGTCACCCGCCATGACCCACCCACCTCCTTGCGCGAGAACGCGCCCCTTCCCCTCGGTGTCACGGCGGTCCTCCCGTACGGGTACCGATCGTGCCCGTACCGCGACCCTGCGTACCCGCCGTCCGTCTGGTCAGGCTAGGCGCGCTTCGCCACGCTCGGTGACGTGAATGGCGAAAATCTCCCTAGCGGTACGTTCGAGATGTTCTTCACCTCTTCCCGGCGCGGTGCCCGGCTCGCCCGGCGCATCGTCGTCCGCAGACTGGCGGAGTGGGGCATCCCCCGCGACAGTGATGCCTCGCAGAGCCTCGCGCTGATCGCGGGGGAACTCGCGGCGAACGCCGTGAGCCACGGGCACGTGCCCGGCCGCCGCTTCCATCTGCGGCTCAGCGTGCAGCCGCCGCCCGGTCCCGATGGCCGTTGGGCCTCCGCCTCGGCCCGTATCGAGGTGTCCGACGCCCGCGACGAGCGGCGCCCGGTGCTCCGGGACCGGGACGACGAGGCGGAGTGCGGGCGCGGGCTGCTGCTCGTGGACGCGCTCGCGTCGAAGTGGGGGGTGGCGGAGCGGGGCGTCGGCAAGACGGTGTGGTGCGAATACGTCATCGTTCCCGAGGGGTGCGGGTCGCAGCAGGTCGTCACGGGAGACACCGGAGCTGGCGATGCGGGATGATGGAGGCACAGACGAGCAGGTTCACCGTGGTGAAGGAGCGTCGGCCGTGGAGTACGGGCGTCTACGGGAAATCGCGGAGCGGCTCGCCGAGCACGCGCCGGACCCGTTCCGGGGCTATGAAATCAGTGGTGACGAGATCGTCATGATGATGTCGCCCTCGCGTCCGCACGAGTTCATCGCTCTGCGTATCCGCCAGCAGCTCGACCGGCAGATCCCGCCTTTCCTGGTCGCCCACACGGGCGGTGAGGTGGAAGATGCCTCTCTCGGGAAACTTCGGCGCCCTGATCTGATCGTCGTTCCGGACGCGGTGTTCGCCGAGAATACGATGGCGCCGTTCCATCCTCGCGATGTCGCCCTGGTCGCCGAGGTCGTCTCGCCGTCGAATCACTCCACCGACTACGTCGAGAAGATGCACGACTACCCGGCGATGGGCATCCCTCTCTACCTTCTCGTCGATCCACGGAAGGGCACCATCGCGGCCCTGTCCGATCCAGGTCCCGGGCTCGGCGGTGAGGGCCCGCGTTACCGCACCCGCAGTGATTACGCCTTTGGCGACGAGGTGACCATCGGTGACTGGACCCTCGCCACCACGGACCTGCGGACCTATCCCGAGGACCGCTGACCCGCTGACCGCCGTCGGCGGCCAGCAGCCGCTCGCCCCACTCGGCGAGCAGTCCGGTCTTGTCGGCGTCGGCATCTCGAACGGGGCATCTCGTACGACGAAGCCCACACTCTTCGTCGTGGTCTGCGGTCAGCGTTCCGTCGGCAGTGAGCCATGGCTGCACGAACAGGACACCGTTTTGCCGCGAACTCAGACCGGAATCGTCAGCGCTGGTCTTTCGGTTCCGGCAAACCATGGAGAGCGTAGATTGCCTGACGCTGCTCCTCCAGGGTGCCAACCTCTGAGCAGGGTGCTGGATCGAGAATGTACACCTCTGTTTGGTTCACGGTGCGATTCCTGGGGTCGAACGTGTAGGCGTACAGTCCGTCCGACATCTGTGCTTGCATGCCGCTCAACGTGATGTCCAGCCGTGCGCCTTGGCAGCAGAGCAGAAGTCCTTCCTTCTCCAGCTCTTCCCTGAAGAGTGAAAGGCACCGAAAGAAATTCCCGGCCTCGAATTCCTTTCTGATGCCACTCTCTCTCGTGCAGGCGATTCTGTGCGGATGTGTCCCGAGCAGTTCTACCTGAACAGATTCTGTCGCGCCGGACCTGTTTTGTGCGACGAGCGTACTTACCGTTGTCACTCTGGTCCTTTGTAGTGGGGGTTTGGAATCCAATTGTGGAATCTATCCCAAGCTCCAACGATATCAGAGGAGTCGATTTTCCTCGGGAAGGCGACCTCCTTTTCGTGGGCGCTGGGATTTCCGGGTAGTGCCTTATTCACGTCGATGCCATCGTTGGCGGTGTCGACTATATACACATGACCATCGCTACTTGATCCGAAGCGACTGAATGCGTGAGATTTTGATAGGGAGGTTGCCACATACCCGGATTCTGCTGTATGTACCCCCGAGATTCCGTAAACGTGCTCCTCCAGGCTCATATTGTCCCCTTTCGGGGAGAAGCCGTTTTCGAATATCTCTTCCACTCCTCTCGAATCTTTCCGGTATCGATGATTCTTGCTTTCTTGCGGGCAATCCGGTGCGAGCCCCAGCGGGTCAGTCTGCGCACCTGGATTGTGAACGTAAGTTCTCGGGTTAGGGGCTGGCTGCAGGCCCAACGGATCGGGGCACGTATAGCGCGCCGTCTCGGGGTCGTAGTGGCGGAAGAAGTTGTAGTGCAGGCCCGTCTCGGGGTCTGCGTACTGGCCGGGGAAGCGGAGCGGGCAGTCCACCTCTGAGGTTTCCGGCGGGGTGGGGAGAGGGGTGCCCCAGAGGGTGGTGCGGAGTTGCCAGGCGAGGGTGCCGTCGGGGGCGATGAGCTCGGCGGGCGTACCCACCAGGTCCGTGACGATCGCATGGAAGCGCGTGTCGTACTCGGTTCCGGCCAGCTTCGACGTCGTCTGGGATATCGGACGGTGGGTGCCGGGGGCGTAGTCCCACGCCGTGATGAGACCGTCGGCCGTGGTCTGTTCGGCCAGGCGCGTGCCGTCCCAGGTGAAGTCGATCTGCTCGGCGACCGTGTCATCCGCCGCGAGGCGGTACTTGGCGGTGCGGCGGCCCAGCGGGTCATACGTGTAGCGCCAGCGGTCGCCGTCCGGGGTTGTCGCGTCCGTCAGGCGGTCTTCTGGATTCCAGGTGTAGGTCCACGTCCGCGTCTGGCCGTTGAGGAGTTTGCGGGTGCGGCGGATCAGACGGCCCTGGGCGTCGTGCTCGTACATCGTGCGGCCCGCGCGATGGATCAACGTGCCGGTGAACTCGCGGTCGCCGGTGGCCTCATGGCCCGGGGCCGTGGCCCGCGTCAGGTTGCCCGCCGCGTCGTAGGCGTAGGTCTCGGTCCAGCCGTGGGCGTGGATGGCGGTGACGCGGCCGACCGGGTCCAGGTCGAAGCGGCGGGTGCCGGACGTCAGTTCGCGGATTTCGGTGAGGTGGTCGTCCGGGCGGTAGGCGTATGCCCGGTGCTGGATTAGGGCGTTGGCCGGGCCGGTGACGGTCTGGCCCGTCATGCGGTCCACGGCGTCCCACGCCTGGGTCAGGGTCACATCGTCGCCGAACGTCCGTGCCGTCTCCCGCCCGCCGCGTCGTACGCGAAGTGCAGCGCGTTGTCCGCCGTGGTGAGGGACAGCGGGCGGCCTGCCGCGTCGTACGTCCACGCCGACCGCAGGCCGCTCGGGGTGATCCGCTCGGTGCGGTTGCCCGCCGCGTCGTACGCGTACGACGTCGTACGACCGCCCACCGTCTCCGTCAGAACCCGGCCCCGCACGTCATACGTGCGGCTCAGCTCCGTGTCCGGGTTCGCCGCCCGCGTCAGGCGGCTCGCCGTGTCGTACGCGAACGTCGTCTCCGTGCCGTCCGCCGTGCGCGTGGCGACCGTGCGGCCCAGCGCGTCGCGCGTGTAGGCCAGTGCCTCGCCCGCGCCGTTCTCCCGGGATATCAGGCGGCCCGCCGCGTCGTGCTGGTAGCTGAGCGTGCGGCCGTTGAAGTCCGTCTCCGAGACGACCTGCCCGGCCCCGTCGTACGTGTACGTCCACGTCAGGCCCTGCGGGTTCGTGACCCCGGTCAGGCGCAGCTCGGTGTCGTAACGGAAGGCGTACGCCGCCCCGTCCGGCTCCGTCCGCGTCGCCGGGAGGTCGAAGTGGGTGTGGGTGTGGCGGGTGGTGTTGCCCGCCGGGTCGGTGTGTTCGGTGAGGTTGCCCTCGGCGTCCCAGGTCCAGGTCTCGCGGCTGCCGTCCGGCCGGGTGCGCCAGGCGGGCTTGCCCTCGATCGTCCAGCCTTGGCGGGTGACATGGCCCAGGGGATCGGTGACGCGGGTGATGCGGCCATGGGTGCCCCGGCGGACCCGTGTCGTGTTGCCCAACCCGTCGGTGATTTCCACCGGCAGGCCCGCCGCGTCGCATAGGACATGCGTGGTATGGCCCAGCGGGTCGACGACCGAGGTCAGGTTCCCCGACTCGTCGTACGTGTAGCGCGTCTCCGCGCCTGCGGGGTCCGTCGTCCGGACGCGGTTGCCCCGGTCGTCGTAGGCGTGGCGCCACACGGCCCCGTCCGGCTCCCGGACCTCCAGCGGCCTGCCGTACGCGTCGTACGTGGCCGTGGCCGCCGTGCCGTCCGGGCGGTCGACGCGTATCAGGTTGCCGGAGTCGTCGTACGCGTAGCGCGTGGTGTGGCCCAGCGGGTCCGTCACCGACAGCGGCAGGCGGCGGGTCTCCGGGTCCCACTCGGTGCGGGTGGTGTGCCCCAGGGCATCGGTGCGGGCCACCGCCCGGTACGCCTCGTCGAAGACGTACGTGACGCGGTGGCCGAGCGAGTCCGTGTAGACGGTGGTGCGGGACGCCTCGTCGTAGTGGAAGCGGCCGGTCATCATGTCGTCCGAGCCGATGGTGCGCAGCACCCGGCCCCGGTGGTCATAGACGTACCCGAAGCTGGTGCCGTTGCGGTCGGTCCACGACGTGACGCGGTGCTGGTCGTCGTAGGTGAACCGCATCGGCTCGCCCGTGGAGTTGAAGACCTCGGTCAGGTCGCCCGCGCCGTTGTAGCCGAAGGAGACCAGTAAGGTCCCTTCCGCGGCGTCACCCACGCCCAGGAGCCGCAGCCCGGTGACGCGCATCAGCTCCGGATCGGTGTCGATCGCGATGCGGTACCCGCCGGAGTGCGCCACCTCGTGCGGGGTGCCGTCCTCGTCGTAGGTGAACGTGATGGACCGCCCATTGCGGTCCTCGATCACCTCGAGAGGGAGCTCATTGCCGTTGCCACCCAGCGGGGCGAAGTGCAGTGTGCGGCCCCGCTCCGGTATCTCGACCCGCATCGTGCCGCCCGCCGCGCCGTCCCAGCGCAGGGGCCAGCGCGGGCCCCGCGCCGGAAACGTGTCCTCCCCGGGCATCGGCACCCCGTAGCGCAGCACCATGCCGTCGGCCGTGACGAACACGATCCCGTCCGCGTCCAGCTCCAGCCGCTGGTCGAGCGTGGCCGCCCAGGTGCGGCCGAACCAGCCGCCGCAGGTGTGTCCGGAGACGAAGGTGCGCTCCAGGACCAGGGGGAGCGCCCCGGGCAGGGACACGTCCGTGGCCGGCATGACCATCTCGCCGGTGGCGACGTCGACCGGGTCGTCCTCGCAGTCCCTGTCGTGCGTATGCCGGTCGTGCGTCCCCTCGCTGTCCGCCCGGCCGGACGCCTCGCCGTCCCGGCCCAGGGCCCTCTTACGGAGCGCCAGCCGCTGGGCGGCGGTCTGGCCCGTCCGGAGCTCCTTGCGCAGCGTGCTCGCGCCGCCCGTGGCCAGGGCCAGCAGCAGCGACGGGGTGATCTCGCCCGCCGCGCGCAGCGGGTCCTTGGACCACAGGTCCCAGTTCGTGACCGCCTTGGCGAACTCCTTGGGGTGCTGGGCCGCGTACGCCGCGCCGTCCGCCATGCCGGCCAGCTGCATCGCCAGGCCCTTGCCGTCGCCCTTGGCGATCGAGGCGGGGATCTCGCCCAGGCCGAGGATGCCGTGGTGGACCTTCCACAGCCCGTCCTTGAAGCTGTCCCCGACCTTCTGCCAATTGCTCGGCTTGTTGGGGGCCTTCTCCGCCGCCGTGTCGATCTTCTTCTTCGACGCGTCGACGACCAGCTGCAACTCCTCGATCAGCTTGTCCAGCCGACCGACGCACGACTCCATCGCCGCGATGCCCGGATCGGTCTCCGAGGGCTTCTCCGGCAACTGCTCGTCGCCGCGCGTCACCGCGTCGTTGTACGACTCGACCTTCTTGCCGTACGCCTTGGACGCCGCCCGCGCCGCGTCCGCGTCCTCGATGATCGCCTCACACCGCTTCTGCACCGACCGCAGCTTGGTGGCGTACGCCGCCAGAGCGCTCGCCGCATGGGTGAACTGGTCGTGGCCCGAGGTCAGTTCCTTCGGCAGCCGGTCGACCGACTTCCGGAACTCGCTCGCGCCCTTGCCCGACCAGTCCGCCAGCTCCAGCGGCCGCAGCTTGTCCTTGCCGTCCTGGAAGGCACCCGCGTACGCGCGCAGCTCCAGCACCAGGTCGTCGATGTCGTCCGGATTGCCGGGGATCAGATCCTTGGGCCCCGCGTCCTGCGGTATCCGTATCTGCGGGGGCCGCCCCGCGTCCGGATCGCCCATCAGGACTCGTCCCCGTACTCACTCTGCAGTTTGCGCGCGAACTTCGACAACGCCGTGTCCTCCGGGCGCTTCTCCATCTCCGGCGCGCCCACGTGCTCCCAGGACCACTTGGCCGCCGCGCCCGAGGGGAGCTTGGCCATGTTCTCGTCCGAGGGCCAGAAGTCCTTGATCCGCATCAGATCCGCCAGCATGTACCCGGCTATCGCCTCGTACAGCCGCTCCACCACCGCGTCCGCGTGATCGGCCAGTTCCCCCATGCCGAAGCCCCACTCCTTGAGGAATCCCTTGCCGGATTCCAGGAGTTCGGGCGCGCCGCAGTGCTGGAGGTAGGCCGCGAGCTTCTCCTGGCCGTTCTTCACCGCCCGGGCCCCGACGACCGACTCCTCCAGCGGGGCGATCAGGCCCTTTACCGACTCGATCTCGATCTTGTAGCCGTCGGCGCCTTCGTTTCCGCCGTATTTGCCGTGTTCGCCGCCCTCGCTGGGGGCGCGGTTCACATTCCGCGCGTCAGGATCCGCCACCGTCAGCCCCCTCGCCCTCGCCGCGGCCGTCCGCTTCCCGGCCTTCCGCTTCCTGGTCCTCCGCGTCGCGCAGCGTCCGCGCGTCCAGCAGGAAGGGGCGCTCACCCAGCGGATCCACCAACGCCCGTACGCCCTCGGGCAGCAGGTCCACCAGGTCCTCGGCCGTCGTGGACGCCCAGCCGCATGCCCCCGCGAAGAGCGCGAGCCCTTCGAGCGAGGTGAAGACCGGCACGAGCGGGCCGCCGTCGGTGGTCTCCGAGACCAGGAAGCCCGGGTCCTCCGGGCGCTGGAAGTACAGCCGCGCCGTCCGCAGCGCGGCCCACTTCTCGTGCTCCGTCATCCGCGCGGCGGTCTCCTGGCGGACGAGGTCTGCCAGCGTCATCTTGCCGCCCTGACCAGGCGGCTTTCCGTCCCCTCCCCCAAACATGAGGGTCATCTTCGCATGGGTGACCGACACCTTCCGTAATCGACGCGCCGCTCCTCGCGGTCGCCGACCCGATGCGTTCCAGGGCGTCGACGGCTTCCGCCCGCTGTGCGCTAGCCCTCCGTTTCCGCGCCCGCGGGGTCGTCCGTGCCCCGCCCCGCGCGCTCGGCACCCCGAGCTGACCGCCCTGGAGACCTGGACCCGCCGGTCATGGAGCGCCCCCGCCGCGCAGTAGCCCCAGGGCTCCGGCCACCCCGGCGGACCCGGGGTGGCCGGTCCGGGGGTGGCGCGCCGTGAGGGCCCGCGGTCACCGGGTTTCTGTAGGAAGTCGACAGGGAGGGACACACGCCCCTGTGGGCGCCCGATTCCTCCTCGGGGGCCTCGGACCGATAGTTTGCGGGGGTAGGGGTCGGCGCGCGCTGTGCATCGTCCCGGCACGTCACATCGACGGACGCCGACAGACATCGACAGCCGTCGACAAAGATCGACAAGAGAAGGTGGTCCCTTGAGCCGCTCGGTTCTCGTCACCGGAGGCAACCGCGGCATCGGCCTCGCCATCGCCCGTGCCTTCGCCGATGCTGGCGACAAGGTCGCCATCACCTACCGGTCCGGCGAGCCGCCGGCCGACCTGCTCGCGGTCAAGTGCGACATCACCGAGCCGGAGCAGGTCGAGCAGGCGTACAAGGAGATCGAGGAGAAGCACGGCGCGGTCGAGGTCCTGGTGGCCAACGCCGGGGTCACCCGCGACCAGCTGCTGATGCGGATGTCCGAGGAGGACTTCGCCACCGTCCTCGAGACCAACCTCACCGGCACGTTCCGCGTGGTCAAGCGGGCCAACCGGGGGATGCTGCGGGCCCGTAAGGGGCGCGTGGTGCTGATCTCGTCGGTCGTCGGGCTGATGGGTTCGGCCGGTCAGGCGAACTATGCCGCGTCCAAGGCGGGCCTGGTGGGCTTCGCCCGCTCCCTCGCCCGTGAGCTGGGCTCGCGCAACATCACCGTCAATGTGGTCGCGCCCGGTTTCGTCGACACGGACATGACGCGCGCGCTCAACGACGATCAGCGCGAGAACATCGTGAAGCAGGTACCGCTCGCGCGTTACGCGCAGCCCGAGGAGATCGCCGCCTCGGTCCGCTTCCTGGCCTCCGACGAGGCCGCGTACATCACTGGAGCCGTCATCCCTGTCGACGGCGGATTGGGCATGGGTCACTGAACGTCATGAGTGGAATTCTCGCCGGCAAGCGCATCCTGGTCACGGGCGTCATCACCGAGGCGTCCATCGCCTTCCACGCCGCCAGGCTGGCCCAGGAGGAGGGCGCCGAGGTCATCCTCACCGGCTTCGGCCGGGTCTCCCTCGTCGAGCGGATCGCCAAGCGGCTGCCCAAGCCCGCCCCGGTCATCGAGCTGGACGTGCAGAACCAGGAGCAGCTGGACGGCCTGGCCGACAAGGTGCGCGAGCACCTGGGCGAGGGTGTCGACCTCGACGGCGTGGTGCACTCCATCGCCTTCGGCCCGCAGGGCGCGTTCAACTTCCTCGAGGGCAGCTGGGAGGACGTGGGCACCGCCGTGCACGTCTCGGCCTACTCCCTCAAGGCGCTCACCATGGCGTGCCTGCCGGTGATGCCGCGCGGCGGCTCGATCGTCGGCCTGACCTTCGACGCCCAGTTCGCCTGGCCGAAGTACGACTGGATGGGCGTGGCCAAGGCCGCGCTGGAGTCCACCAGCCGCTACCTCGCCCGCGACCTCGGCGAGAAGAACGTGCGCTGCAACCTGGTCTCCGCCGGGCCGATCAAGTCCATGGCCGCGAAGTCCATCCCCGGCTTCGAGGAGCTCGCGGACGTGTGGAACCACCGGGCCCCGATCGGCTGGGACCTGACCGACCCGGAGCCGGCCGGCCGTGGCGTCGTCGCCCTGCTGTCCGACTGGTTCCCGCGCACCACGGGCGAGATCGTGCATGTCGACGGCGGTGTGCACATGATGGGTGCCTGAGCCCACGGCGTTTCCGCGCGACGGCCGCCGTCCCGCCCCCGCGCACCGGGGGGCCGGGGCGGCGGCCGTTCCGCGTGCGCGTTCACCCGTTCGGGGGAACAGGACGCGCGTCCGGGTGGTGGGCACCCGCACTGTGGAGTCATACGACGAACCGACTCACCGGAGCGCCAGCGCCAGCGGCACGGCCGAGGAGGTCCCGCATGCGTACGACCCGCCGTGTCGCGGCCGCGCTGCTGCTCCTCGCCACGGTGGGTCTGGTCATCGCCGCCTCCAGCTCCGCCGCGCAGGAACGGCCCAAGAGGCGCGAGGCCGCCTGCAGCACCTCGGTGCGCGGCTCGCACGCCACGGCCAGCTGCTTCAACCCCAACCCCAACGCGGACCGGGTGCAGCTCCATGTCGAATGCGCCCGCTGGTGGGACCCGGACATGGACGCCCGCCCGGTGGAGGTCGGCCCGGCCCAGCACGTGGACCTCGCCGAGCGCTGCTGGAAGGAGATACGGAAGGCGTGGGTGAGCCACCACCGCTGAGCGCCGGGCCCACTCACCCGAAGGCTGCCGCCTGCCTTTGGCGGGCGCCTTGGTCGGCCGCCGTTCGCTCAGCGGCCGCCGTTCGCTCAGCGCGCGCGGAAGCGGCAGCCGAACGGGTGGGTGCTGGCCTCGGCCGCCGCTTGTTCCCCGTCGCCCTCCCGGATCGCCTCCACCAGCCGTCCGTGGTCCACATACGTGTCCGGGCCCATCCCGCTGCCCACGTCCGCGCGCAGGAAGTCCCGTACGACCGCGCCCAGATCCGCGTACAGCTCCGCCAGCACATCGTTGTGCGAGGCGGCGACGACCGCCATGTGCAAGGTGGCGTCCGCCTCGACGAACGCGTCCGGATCGCCCGCCTCCCAGGCCCGCTCGCGCCGGTCCAGCTGTGCGTCCAGCTGCTTGAGGTCCTGCTCGGTGCGGCGCTCCGCGGCCAGCTGGGCGGCCTTGGTCTCCAGGGCGCTGCGCAGCTCGGCCACGTGGCGCGGGTCGGCGGCGGCGAAGCGGCGGTGCATCACTCCGGCCAGTTCGCTGGTCGCCAGCACATAGGTGCCCGAGCCCTGGCGGATGTCCAGCAGCCCGTTGTGCGCGAGGGCGCGTACGGCCTCCCGCACGGTGTTGCGCGCGACCCCCAGCTGCTCGACCAGCTCGGGCTCGGTGGGGATCCGCGAGCCCACCGGCCATTCGCCCGAGGTGATCTGGGCGCGCAGCTGGGCGATCACCTGGTCGGCGAGGGCGGAGCGCCGGGGCGAGGTCAGCGGCATGACTCTCCTGTGCGTGGGGCGGATGTGGCCCGAGGTGAACGAACGCGTTGAACGGGCCCTTCCATGATGCCGTCAGTCCGTTACCGGGCGGTCGCTCACCACTGGACCGGCATTCATCCCATCATTCTATGATGGTCGGCATGCACACGCCCCCGTCTGACGATCTCGCGACGCTCGACACCGCCGACTCCGCGCCCCGCCCGGCGGAACCGGGAGGCCCGCGCCGCGCTGCCTCGCCCTGGCGAGGCCGCGTCATGGCGGCAGGGCTCATCCTCGCCGCGCTCAATCTCCGCCCCGCCGTCACCAGTCTCGGCCCGCTGCTCGAAGAGGTCCGCGCCGACCTCGGGATGAGCGGCACCGTCGCCGGCGTGCTCACCTCCGTGCCCGCGGCGTGTTTCGCGCTCTTCGGGTTCACCGCACCCCGGCTGGCCCGGCGCTGGGGGCCGGTGGCCATCGTCTGCGCCGGGCTCGCCGCCATCGCCGCCGGCCTGCTGCTGCGCCCCCTGGCCGGCGGGACCGTGGCGTTCCTGGCGGCCAGCGCGCTCGCCCTGGCCGGGATCGCGGTGAGCAACGTCCTGATGCCGGTGATCGTCAAGCGCTGGTTCCCCGACCGGGTCGGCTCGATGACCGGGCTGTACTCGATGGGCCTGTCGCTGGGCACCGCCGCCTCCGCGGCGGTCACCGTGCCGATGACAAACGCGCTGGGCGGCTCCTGGCGGACCGGGCTCGGGGCGTGGGCGCTGCTCGCCGCGGTGGCGCTGGTGGCGTGGCTGTTCCTCGCCCGCGACCGTACGAGCGGTGCGAGGGCGGACGGCGCCGAGGCGACTCGTACGGAGGCGACCGGTACCGGGACGGCCGGTGCCGCGGCGGCCGGTACCGACGCGGGCCGTACAGGCGCGGGCCGTACAGGCGCGGACGCATCGGCCACGGACGAGAGCGCCGCCGCGGCCGAGGCCGACGCCCCGGCCGACGGGCCCGCGATCCGCATCACCCGCAGCCCGCTCGCCTGGGCCATGGCCGTCTTCTTCGGCTTCCAGGCCACCGCCGCGTACATCTCCATGGGCTGGATGCCGCAGATCTTCCGGGACGCGGGGGTCTCCGCCTCCACCTCCGGATTGCTGCTGGCCGTGATGATGGCGATGGGCGTGCCGCTCGCCTTCGTCCTGCCGCGGATCGCCGCCCGGCTGCGGCACCAGGGCGTCCTGGTCGTCATCCTCGGCGTCTTCGGCCTCACCGGTTACGCCGGGCTGTGGCTGGCCCCGGCCGGCGGCGCCTGGGCCTGGGCCCTGCTGCTCGGCATCGCCAACTGCGCCTTCCCGCTCGCCCTCACCATGATCGGCATGCGGACGAGGACCCATGCGGGAGTGGTCCGGCTGTCGGCCTTCGCGCAGTCTGTCGGCTATCTGCTGTCCATCCCGGGCCCGCTGCTGGTCGGCGTGCTCTACCAGCACAGCGGCGGCTGGGGACAGCCCATCGCGCTGATGGCCGGGTTCATGGTGCCGCAGATCATCGCGGGCGTGCTGGCCGGACGCGACCGCACCCTCGAGGACGAGCGCTGATCGGCGTCGCGTACGAGCGCTGATCCGTCTCCGCGCGGGCTGGTCCGGGTCGGGTACGAGGGCTGCTCGGGGTCGCGTACGGGGGATGGGAGACTGGTGCCATGCCAGTGCTCGATGAGAACCCCCCGGACGGCCAGAAGAAGCTCCTCATCATCCTCGGCGTGATGCTCGGCATCACCGTGGTCGTCGGCGTGATCGCCACCCTCGCCTCGCCCTGACCCGGGGCGGGGGACCGGATGGTGGGGCAGGCCCCACCATCCCCTAGGGGGCTGGGCTCAGGGGTAAGTGGGTGGCTCACCGGATGGGAGCCGCCCCGCCCGCTCCGTACCGTCGAACCATCGACACGTTCGGCGACCCGGAGGCGATCCCATGTCCGCCCGCACCCGTACCCGGCCCGCACATCCGGTGGACAGTGGCATGGACGTCCGGCTGCCGTGGTGGGCCGTCGTTCTCCCGACCGTGGCCTTCGCGGCGCTGCTGCTTCTGCTCACCGGGCCCACCGACGCCCATGCCGAGAGCGGCGTCTCCGGACCGGTCTCGCAGGTCGTGGAGTTGCTGCACCGGACCTTCGGGGACGCGGCACCGTGACCACCGTAGGCGGCGGTGATCAGCCGTGTCCGCCATATCGCGGGTGTGCTCACGTTTGACAAGGTCGTTCCAACACCCTGCGCCTCGTGCACCGATTCATGCGAAGCTGGGACGCATGAGCGTCGATGTGCCCCGCAGGATTGTCCTCCTTCGACACGCCAAGGCCGACTGGCCCCAGGTGGCCGACCATGAGCGCCCGCTCGCGGACCGCGGCCGCAATGACGCCCCGCTCGCCGGGCGCCGGATCGCGGAGGCCGGTCTCACCCCCGAACTCACCCTCTGCTCCACCGCGCTGCGCACCCGTGAGACCTGGAAGCTGGTGGTTCACGAGTTGCCGCACCGCCCCAAGACCGTCTACGAGGAGCGGTTGTACGACGCCCCGGTCGGTCAGCTCATCGAGGTGATCAATGAGACCGCGGACGACGTTACCGATCTGCTGGTCGTCGGCCACAACCCCGGGATGCACGGCCTCGCCGACGCATTGGCGGGCGAGGCCGACGAGGGCGCCAGGGAGCGAATGGAGCGTGGTGCCTTCCCCACCTCCGCGTTCGCCGTCGTGACCTTCAGCGGCTCGTGGAAGTCGGTGGAGATCGGCTGCGGGCGTCTCGCCAGCTTCTGGGCGCCCCACGAGTGACTGCCGATTCCCGGGATTCCCGGATTCCCGGGTGATCCCCCGGGCGTGATCTCAGCGCACCGGCCCCCGCTCCGCCGTCGTACGGGGAGTGGGGGCCGGTGCGCGTTCCGGGCCGGGATCCGTCAGCCCTGGGTCCGTCAGTCCACGTGCGCGTCCGCCGCCTCGACCTCTTCGCGGGTCACGCCCAGCAGATACAGCACCGTGTCGAGGAACGGCACGTTCACGGCGGTGTGCGCGGCCTCCCGGACCACCGGCTTGGCGTTGAAGGCGACGCCCAGCCCGGCCGCGTTCAGCATGTCCAGGTCGTTGGCCCCGTCGCCGATCGCGACGGTCTGCACCAGCGGCACCCCGGCCTCGGCCGCGAAGCGCCGCAGCAGCCGGGCCTTGCCCGCCCGGTCCACCACCTCGCCGATCACCCGGCCGGTCAGCTTGCCGTCCACGACCTCCAGGGTGTTGGCGGAGGCGAAGTCCAGCCCCAGCCGCTCCTTGAGATCGTCGGTGACCTGCGTAAAGCCACCGGAGACCACGCCCACCTGATAGCCGAGACGCTTCAGGGTGCGGATCAGCGTACGGGCGCCGGGCGTGAGCCGGACCTCGGCGCGCACCTTCTCCACCACGGACGCGTCGATTCCCGCCAGCAGCGCGACCCGCGCGTGCAGCGACTGCTCGAAGTCCAGCTCACCGCGCATCGCCCGCGCCGTGACCTCGGCGACCTCGGCCTCACAGCCCGCATGGGCGGCGAAGAGCTCGATCACCTCGTCCTGGATCAGGGTGGAGTCCACATCCATGACCACCAGGCGCTGCGCCCGGCGCTGCAGCCCCGACGCCACCACGGCCACATCGACGCCGATATCGGCGGCCTCGATGGCCAGCGCGGTGCGCAGCGGCTCCGTCTCGGCGCCGGACACCTCGAACTCCACGGCCGTCACCGGATACTTCGCCAGCCGGAAGATCCGGTCGATGTTGCCGCCGGTGCCGGTGATCCGGGAGGCGATGGCGGCGGTCGACTCGGCGGTCAGCGGATTCCCCAGCACGGTCACATGCGACCGGCCGGTGCCACGCGGGCGGTTGTCGCCCCGGCCGGAGATGATCTCGGCCTGGAGCCGCATCGACTCCGCCCAGCTGTGCACGGTGGCCCGCAGATCGCCCTCGGCGCCGTCGGCCTTCGGGGCCGTGACCAGGACGCACAGCACGATGCGGCCCCGGGTGACGACCTGCTCTATATCCACTATGTGCACGCCGTAGGCGGCGAGGGTGTCGCAGAGCCCGGCGGTGATACCGGGGCGGTCCTTGCCGAAGATCTTGACAAGGAGGGTCGGGACATCGTCGTCGTCCGGGACGGCGGTGACAGGGGGGATCCGCGATGTGCTCATGGTCTTCCCACCGTATCCGGCCCTTCCCGCGGCGCGCGCGGCAGCCCGCACCGTGGACGGCCGCCTGAGGTGGAACGTTCATGTCCCGGTCGCCGCGGCGTCACCCCTCGCATGATCGGCGGCTTCATGCGCCACGTCCGCCGTCGCGCCCTTCGCCCCCGCCGTGACCCGCGCCTCCCTCGCCTCCCGCCTCCCGGTCGTCCCGCCGCGCGAGCGCCGCGGCCCGGCGGCCCGCCGCGCCCGTGGCCCATGCCGCGAGCGCCCCGGCGGCCCCCGCCACCGCGCCCCACCCCGCGCCCAGCGCACACGCCGGCGGAGCGTATCCGTACAGCTCGAGACCCGCCCCGAAGGCGTCGAAGCCGAGCACGGACAGGCTCGCCCCCGCCGAGACCCGGGTCAGCCACACCAGCAGCGGCAGCGCGAGCGCGGTCACCACGCCCAGCCGCAGCGCACACCACCCCGCGAAGGTGAACGGCCGGGAGCTCCCCACGGGCGTACGGGCCGCGGTGAGCACCCCGGCGGCGAGCATCAGCAGCACACTCGCGACCACCAGCAGCCAGACCCGGCCGTCGAACTCGGCCAGCCGCCCCACCGTGAGCGGCTCCCCGCCCGGCCCGGCGAGCAGATCGTCCACGGGGTCGGGCAGCACCTGCCGCAGCGCCCCGCTCGCCCTGCCGTACCAGGGCACGAACAGCCCCAGCGGTACGCCGATCCACACCCCGTTGGGGGCGCCGAGCAGCGCCGACCCGAGCACCAGCCCCGGATGGTCGTCCCCGACCGCCGCGTAGATCCCGGCCACCAGACCCGCGCCGACCGCGAGCACCAGCACCCCGCACAGCGCGGACACCGCCGGCCGGACCGTGCGGTGCAGCGCCTGCCCGCCGGGCGGCAGCGGGGCACGGCGCGAGGCCAGCAGCGCGAGCAGCAGGACGGCGACGACCCACACCGCGCCGCCCAGCAGCGAGCGGCCGGCCGCCACGGTGAAGCCGACGGACGCCTTGGCGTCGACGAGCTCGGCCAGCCGGTCCGGCAGCAGCCCGGCGCCGATGTCCGCGATATCGCCCAGCTGCTCGGGGAGCCGGCTCAGCAGATCGTGCTCGGTGCGCTGTCTGCTGAGGCCGGGCAGGACGAGCGTGGCGCCGTCGATCGTGACCGTATCGTTGCCCACCCAGGTCAGCCCGGCGAGCAGCAGCAGGAAGAGCACGGCCACGAGGCCCGCGCGCACGGCGAGTTCGGCCCGGCCGATCACCGCCCCCGCGGCCCGCAGCGACCGTACGAACAGCCACCCCAGCAGCAGCGCGCCGACCAGGCTCACCCCGAGTGGCGCGATATCGATGGCGGCGCGGGCCTGGGCGCCCTCCAGCCCGAAGACGCCCACATCGCCGGAGGGGGTGACGGAACCGCCGACCGCCAGCACCGTCACCGCGGCGGTCATCGGCCCGAGCGCCCCCGCGCGGTCGGCGCCGATCAGATGCAGGCCGAGCGCGGCGATCCCCACCATGGCCAGAAACGCCCAGCTCACCGTCGCGATCGCGGCGAGCAGCGCGGACCCCCAGGGCACCCGTCCGCCACCGCTCGCGCTCATATCGCCGACTCCCGATCGTCGCGAGTTGCCCGGATTAACCATGATCCGCACTATCCGTCAGTGCTTACCACTTTCCGAGGGCCTTTCGGATGAGTCAATGACGCCCGAGTTGCGGTCTTGTCAAAGCCCGACTTCCGGTGAAGGGACTGAGCCTGAAATAGTTCCTCAGGATGTTCGCCATCCCTAGACTCCCTCTGTCAGGGGGGTAACTCGGGGGACAACTAGTGGGGCATGGAGTGCCGGAACTCGTACTGGAATTGAACGGACAGACCTGGACACTTGATCCGTCCAGGTCGTACAGCCTGGGGCGCGACCCACAGGGCGACATGGTGCTGGACGACGCCAGGGTCTCCTGGCGGCATGCCACGGTGCGCTGGGGTGGGCGCAGTTGGGTCATCGAGGATCAGGGCTCCACCAACGGCACCTATGTGCAGGGCCGGAGAATCCAACAGGTGGAAATCGGCCCTGGTTCGGCCGTCCATCTCGGCAATGCCACCGATGGCCCTCGGCTCAGCGTCTCCGGCGGCGGTGCCTCGATGGGCGCCGCGGGCGCGTACGGCCAGCAGGCGGCGATGGGCATGCCCCAGCCGGCTCAGCAGCCCCAGCAGCCCCAGCAGCCCCCCGCCCAGCAGCAGCCGCAGCAGCCCGGCGCCGGCTGGCCGCAGCAGGGTGCGCCGCAGGGCGGGCCGCAGCAGGGTGCGCCGCAGCCCCAAGGCTGGCCTCAGCCCCAGCAGCAGCCCCAGGCCCCGCACCAGCAGCAGCCGTTCATCCCGCAGCAGCAGGCGCCCCATCAGCAGCCGCAGCACCAGCAGGCACCCCAGCCGCCGCAGCAGCAGCCCCAGGCCCCGCAGAACAACCTCGCGCAGAACGTTCCCGGCACCGGCCCCTCCGGCCCGGCCGGCGGCGCGCCCGCCCAGGGCGACCGCAGCCCGACCACCTTCCATCAGCTCGCCGCCGGCCGGGTGATGCGCATCGGTCGTGCGCTGGAGAACGAGCTGGTCGTCTCCGATCTGCAGGTCTCGCGCCACCACGCCGAGTTCCGGGCGCTGCCCGACGGCCGTTTCGAGATACGTGACCTCGGCAGCCACAACGGCACCTATGTCAACGGTCAGCCGGTCCGGCAGCAGATCATCGGCCCCACCGACACCGTCGGCGTCGGTCACTCCACCTTCCGGCTGGTCGGCGACCGCCTCGAGGAGTTCGTCGACACCGGTGAGGTCTCCTTCTCGGCCCGCCATCTGACGGTGACGGTCGACGGCGGCAAGCAGATCCTCAAGGATGTCTCCTTCGGCGTCCCGGAGAAGTCCCTCGTCGCGGTCATCGGCCCGTCCGGCTCCGGTAAGTCCACGCTGCTGAAGGCGCTCACCGGCTACCGCCCGGCCAACCAGGGCGATGTCCTCTACGACAACCGGAACCTCTACAAGCAGTTCGCCGAGCTGCGCCAGCGCATCGGTCTGGTGCCCCAGGACGACATCCTGCACAAGGAGCTGACCGTCCAGAAGGCCCTGCGCTACGCCGCCAAGCTCCGCTTCCCCGGTGACACCGCCGAGGCCGAGCGCGAGGCCCGGATCGACGAGGTGCTGCGCGAGCTCAAGCTGGACATCCACCGGGAGAAGAAGGTCACCGCCCTCTCCGGCGGTCAGCGCAAGCGGGTCTCCGTCGCGCTGGAGCTGCTCACCAAGCCGTCGCTGATCTTCCTGGACGAGCCGACCTCCGGTCTCGACCCGGGCATGGACCGCGATGTCATGCAGCTGCTGCGCGGTCTCGCCGACGACGGCCGCACCGTGCTGGTGGTCACCCACTCGGTCGCCGAGCTGGCGCTGTGCGACAAGCTCCTGGTGATGGCGCCGGGCGGCTCGGTGGCCTACTTCGGCCCGCCGGACGAGGCGCTCAACTTCTTCGGCTACGACAGCTGGGCGGATGTCTTCTCGTCGTTCGAGAACTACCGCGACTACGACTGGGCGGGCCGCTGGCGCGGTTCGCAGCACTACCAGATGTACGCGGCGGACCTCGACTCCGTCGCCCCGCAGTCCGTCCATGTCCAGGCCCCGCCGACCCGGATGCAGAAGCCACAGAGCTGGGGCTCGCAGCTGTGGACGCTGATCCGCCGCTACCTGTCGGTGATCGGCTCCGACAAGGGCTTCATGGGGCTGATGGTGATCCTGCCCGCCGTGCTGGGCTCGGTGAGCGTCGTCATCCCGGCGAAGTTCGGCCTTCAGCTGGCCCCGAAGGGCAGTTTCAACCAGGCCGCCGGGACGGTTCTGCTGATTCTCGTGGTCGGTATGTGCTTCACCGGCGCGGCCAATTCCGTACGAGAATTGATCAAGGAACGGGTCATCTACGAACGGGAACGGGCGGTCGGCCTGTCCCGCTCCGCGTATCTGATGTCCAAGGTGATCGTGCTCGGCGTGATCACCGCCTGCCAGGGCGTCATCATCTCCGCCATCGGTCTCTCGACGCGCAAGCTGCCCGCGGAGGGTCTGCTGATGCCGCCGGCCGCCGAGCTCTGCCTGGCCGTCATCGCGATCGGCTTCACCTCGATGATGGTCGGCCTGGTCATCTCGTCCCTGGTGAAGACCGCTGAGAAGACCATGCCGCTGCTGGTCATGTTCGCGATCGTCCAGGTCGTCTTCACCGGCGTCCTGTTCAAGATCTATGGATCGCTCGGTGTGGAGCAGTTCGCCTGGCTGATGCCGTCCCGCTGGGCGGTCGGCGCGGCCGGTGCCACGCTGGACCTGGGCCCGGGCGTCGGCCACATGATGGCGCCGTGGGACAGCAAGAAGCCCCTGGACACCGACCCGCTGTGGGAGCACACCACGACCCAGTGGGGCATCGACATCATCGTGCTGATTGTCCTCGGCATCGCCTGTGGCTTCGTGGTCGCGCGGCTGCTGCGCCGCCATGAGCCGGAGGTCATGCGCAAGTAGCCGCGCTCCCGGTGGTCATGCGCACGTAGTCGCGGCCCCCGGTGGTCAGGCGCAAGCAGCCGCCGTCACCGTCAGGCACAAGGGCGACGGCACCCCTCGCACACAGGGGGTGCCGTCGCCCTTCGGCGTCGCAACGCCTGGTTCGGGACGGGCCGTTCAGGCTCAGTACGGGCCGTTCACGTTGTCCATCGAGCCGTACCGGTCGGCCGCGTAGTTGCAGGCCGCGGTGATGTTCGCGACCGGGTCGTAGGCGTCCCAGGCGGTGCCCTCGACGTGGTAGGCCTTGAAGGTCGGGGCTATCACCTGGAGCAGGCCCTTGGAGGGCACGCCGTTCCGGGCGTTGATGTCCCAGTTGTTGATGGCGCGCGGGTCGCCGCCGGACTCCCGGATGATGTTGCGGTGAATGCCCTCGTAGGTGCCGGGGATGCCCTTCTTCTTCATGATGTCGAGGGACTCCCGGATCCAGCCGTCGAGGTTGTCCGGGTAGGTCTTCTTCTCGGCGGCGACCGTCTCGATACGCGCGGCGGAGCGGCTCGCAGCCTGCTTGACGGCGCGCTCCTTGGCGGCCTTGGCCTCGGCGGCCTTCTTCGCGGCGGCCTCTTCCGCAGCCTTCTTCTTCGCGGCCTCTTCCGCGGCCTTCTTCTTCGCGGCCTCCGCCGCGGCCTTCTTCGCGGCCGCCTCTTGCTTGGCCTGCTTGTCGGCGAGCGCGGACTGCTTCACCAGGGCCTCGTGGTGGGCCTGGGCGTCGGCCTTCTGGGACGTGAGGGCGACGGGCTTGTTCGGCAGGTCCTGGGCCGTCGTCTTGGCGTCCGCGCTGCCACCGGGGACGACTGCGAAGGCTATGGCGGCCGCACCGGCGGCAGCGATTCCGGCGGCGGAGTACTTGTGCGTCTTGTTGAGACGGGCGTAGCCGGGGATGTTGGGCAGGGGCATGGCGGAGTAGACCTCTTCCAATCGCTTGAGTCGCAGGCCAAATCGGCGCGCAGAGCGCCGTTCCTGGATCTACGGCGCCGTGCGACTGGGGGAAATTCTTAGCTGCCGCAAAAAGCTGTCGCAAAGGCGTGACATACGATGCTGCTTAGTGGATAAGTAGGCCGCTCATGCCCACGCGAACGGCCGTCATCCCCGCTCAGTCGCCTATGAAACGTCCACTAAGCACGTTCGTAAGTGATTTAGGTCGTGTGTCCGGGCTCACATCGCGGAGCCTCTCATATTGCGCGCTGTGCCCACGCAAATGCTCAGGGTGTTTGTTTTTTCCACCCCTGTAACAGCCCCTTTGGGGGTCCTGTGTGCGCCGTTCGACCTAGGGCTCAGGTCTTATCAGGTGGCCGCCGACCGGCCGATATACCCGCCGGATGGCGGGTAGGTACGGTAATGGCCATGACGAAAGGACGGGGCGGTGGACCCGGGGCCGGGCTGATTCGGGTGAGCGGTGCGCTGCTCGCCATGAGCCGACATCTGGAAGTCCGTGATGTCCTAAAGACCATCGTTGTGTCCGCCCGTGAGCTGCTCGATGCGGAGTATGCCGCTCTGGGGGTCTCCGATGATCACGGAGGTTTCGCCCAGTTCGTAGTAGATGGGGTGAGCGACGAGCAGTGGAAGGCCATCGGGCCGCTGCCCCGGCAGCACGGCATTCTCGCCGCCATGCTCAAGGACGCCACCCCACAACGACTCGCCGATGTGCGACACGATGTCCGTTTTGAGGGATGGCCATCAGCTCATCCGGAAATGTCGGATTTCCTGGGTCTTCCCATTGCCGATGGCGATGAAGTTCTCGGCGCGGTATTCCTCGCCAACAAACGATGCCCCAAGCCCGAGGGCGGCTGCGGTTTCACCGCCGAGGACGAGGAGTTGCTGTCCATCCTGGCCCAGCACGCCGCCATCGCCCTGACCAACGCCCGCCTCTACGAGCGCAGCCGCGAGCTCACCATCGCCGGGGAGCGGGCCAGGCTCGCCCATGAGCTGCACGACGCGGTCTCCCAGAAGCTCTTCTCGCTGCGGCTGACCGCCCAGGCGGCCACGGCCCTGGTGGACCGCGACCCCGACCGGGCCAAGGACGAGCTCCAGCAGATCGCCCTCCTCGCCGCCGAGGCCACCGACGAGCTGCGCTCCGCCGTCGTGGAACTGCGCCCCGCCGCCCTCGACGAGGACGGCCTCGTGGCGACCCTGAGGACGCAGGTGCAGGTGCTCGACCGAGCCCACTCCGCCCAGGTCACCTTCGCCTGCCACGGCGTACGGGCGCTGCCCGCCGCCCAGGAGGGGGCGGTGCTGCGGGTGGCCCAGGAGGCCCTGCACAACGCGCTGCGTCACGCCGACGCGCGGCAGGTCGACGTCACCCTCACCCGGCACGGCCAGGGCGCCCGGCTGCGCGTCGCCGACGACGGCACGGGATTCGACCCCTCGGCCGTACGGCGCGCCGGGCGCCACCTCGGGCTGGTGTCGATGCGGGACCGGGCCGGCGGCGTCGGTGGCCGTCTGACCGTGGAGTCGGCGCCAGGCAAGGGCACCGTGATCGAGATGGAGGTGCCCGGTGGCTGACCCCGGACGGATTCGGGTGCTGCTCGTCGACGACCACCAGGTGGTCCGGCGCGGCCTGCGGACCTTTCTCCAGGTCCAGGACGACATCGAGGTGGTCGGCGAGGCGTCGGACGGCGAGGAGGGCGTCGCCCGCGCCGAGGAGCTGCGCCCGGACGTCGTCCTCATGGACGTGAAGATGCCCGGCCTCGACGGCATCGAGGCGCTGCGTACCCTGCGCGACCTCGACAACCCCGCCCGGGTGCTGATCGTGACCAGCTTCACCGAGAAGCGCACTGTGGTCCCGGCCCTGCGTGCGGGCGCCGCGGGCTATGTCTACAAGGACGTGGACCCCGAGGCGCTCGCCCGCGCCATCCGGTCCGTCCACTCCGGACATGTGCTGCTCCAGCCCGAGGTGGCCCTCGCGCTGCTCTCCCAGGACGAGGGCGGCGGCCAGGGGCGCGGCGGTTCACTCACCGAGCGGGAGCGCGAGGTGCTCGCGCTGATCGCGGACGGCCGGTCCAACCGGGAGATCGCCCGAGCGCTGGTACTGTCCGAAAAGACGGTGAAGACCCATGTATCCAATATTCTTATGAAATTGGACCTCGCCGACCGCACTCAGGCCGCACTCTGGGCCGTACGGCACGGGATTGGGGCATGAACAGCGTTTCTCCGTGAAATCACACCAACGGGTGGCTATCACTCGAACAGCGCAACTCGCCATCAGCCGGGCCGTTTTTCACGGCGTACCGCGGCGGACCGCCGCGGTGACGCGCTGATGAATGAAGGGTCTTGCCAAGTGAAGAACATCAAGAGGTTCGCTGCCATCACCATCACGGCCGGCGGACTCGCCGTCGCCGGTGCCGGTGTCGCCACCGCCCAGGGCCCCTGGGCCGACGGTGGGGCCACGATGTCCCCGGGTGTCGTCTCCGGCAACAACATTCAGGCGCCCATCCACGTGCCCGTGAACTTCTGCGGCAACACCGTCTCGGTCATCGGGTCCATGAACCCGGCGCTCGGCACCCCCTGCGGCGGCTGACCGCCACCCTGGCGCATACGCGACGTACCACCGACCGGCCCCGGAGGCACCCGCCTCCGGGGCCGGCTCCATGACATCCCGGGAAAGCCAGAGACCGCCAGGGAAGCGCAGCGGCCCTCCGGGCAGCGTCAGAAACCTTCCCGGGAACGCCAGGGCCCTCCCCGGGGAGGCTCAGAGATCTCCCCGGGAACGCCAGGCCCCCGGGAAGCTCAGAGACCTTCCCGGGGAAAGAGACCTTCCCGGGGAATCAGAGGCCGCCCCGCTCCCGCTCCTCCACATACGCGTTGTACGCCGCCACCTGCGCCCGCCGCGAGGTGCGCTCCACCGGCCGCAGCGCCTCGGCCCGCGCTGTGATTTCCGACGCACTCACCGCACCGCCGTGCTCCCGGCCGTCCCCGCCCGCCATATAGGCGATGTCCACCAGCGCACCCACCCGCTGCGCCAGCTCCAGCACCCGGATGGCCCGCGGCGGATAGCCCGGGGCCAGCACCTCGCGCCCCCGCTCGGCCCGCGCCCGATACGCCTCCAGGGCCGCCTCGGCCGCCGGGCCCGATCCGGCCACATTCAGCCGCGAGAGCACCTCCGTGGCATCCCGCAGCGCCTCGGCCAGCTCCCGCTCGGCCTCGCCCAGCGACGGCACATCGGCCGGCGGCGCCTCCCGCACGCTCTGGCACCGCCACACCACCTCGATGTGCTGATCGCCCTCGGGCCCGGCCGCCGACACCTCGGGCACCAGGCCGAGCGCCGCGCCCGTCGCGATCACCGCCTCACCCGCCTCGAGGGCATGGGCGTTGAACTCCGGCGGACCGCTCAGCCCCAGGGGATGCCCCGCTATGGGCAGCGCCACCCGCAGCCCCTTGGCCCCGAGCGCCCGCAGCCGCCCCAGCGCCAGCGTGAGCCCCACCGGCCCGGACTCCCCCGGAAGCCCGGCCACCCGGTGCGACGCATCCTCATCCGCGATGCGATGCGCCGCCTCGTCCGGAGAGACAAGTCCGGCGATAAGGGCATTTCCCCAAGCTGCGAGGCGCCCTGAACGTGGTTCATCGAGCATGGCACCAGCCTAAGGACTGGCACCGACAACGTGTGGCGTAGGTTTTCCTCAGGGGGCTGCGCCCACAGGCGCACGCACGACTCGAGACTGCAATGGGAGACAACGCGCTCATGAGCGAGGTTCTGGAGCTGCTGGACGTATCGGTGGTCCGCGATGGGCGGGCTCTGGTGGACGAGGTCTCCTGGTCGATCAAAGAAGGCGAGCGCTGGGTCATCCTCGGTCCCAACGGCGCCGGTAAGACCACCCTCCTCAACCTCGCCTCGAGCTACCTCTTCCCGAGCGCCGGAAACGCCCGGATCCTGGGCGAGCAACTCGGCCGCGTCGACGTCTTCGAACTGCGCCCGCGCATCGGCGTGGCGGGCATCGCCATGGCCGAGAAACTGCCGCGCAGCCAGACCGTCCTGCAGACCGTCCTCACCGCCGCGTACGGCATGACGGCCCACTGGCAGGAGGACTACGACGCGGTCGACGAGACCCGCGCCCGCGCCTTCCTCGACCGCCTCGGCATGACCGACTACCTCCACCGGAAGTTCGGCACCCTCTCCGAGGGCGAGCGCAAGCGCACGCTCATCGCCCGCGCCATGATGACCGACCCCGAGCTGCTGCTCCTCGACGAGCCCGCGGCCGGACTCGACCTCGGCGGCCGCGAGGACCTCGTCCGCCGCCTCGGACGGCTCGCCCGCGACCCGCTCGCCCCGTCGATGATCATGGTGACACATCATGTCGAGGAAATCCCCCCCGGCTTCACCCATGTTCTGATGATCCGCCAGGGCAAGGTGCTCACCGCCGGCCCGGTCGAGACCGAACTGACCTCCCGTAACCTCTCCCACTGCTTCGGACTCCCGCTGGTCGTCGAGCGTTACGGCGAGCGCTGGACCGCCCAGGGCCTGCCGCTGGCCTGATGTCCGCCCCCTGCGCCCGCCGTGCCACCGGCAGGTGATCCGCGCACTGTCCCTGGGGGCCGGTGACAACTACCATGACCATGTGGATCCATGGGTGTGGTGGCTGATCGCCGCCGTAGGACTGGGTATCCCGCTCGTACTGACCGCGATGCCCGAATTCGGGATGGTCGCCGTCGGTGCCGTGGCCGGTGCCATCACCGACGCGCTCGGCGGCGGCATCGTGCTCCAGGTCGTCGTCTTCTGCGCCGTCTCGGTCGCGCTGGTCGCGGTCGTACGTCCGATGGCGGTCCGCAGCCGCCGTCAGCAACCCGAGCTGCGCAGCGGCATCGAGGCGCTGAAGGGGCGTCAGGCCGTCGTCCTCGCACGCGTCGACGACAGCGGTGGTGGCCGCATCAAACTCGCGGGCGAAGTATGGTCCGCGCGCTCGCTCGACCCCGGCCAGGCGTACGAACCCGGGCAGCAGGTCGACGTGGTGGAGATCGACGGTGCGACGGCCGTCGTCATGTAGACGCCGTACCGGGAGTGTCCTACCAAGAGTTGAGGGCGCCCCGGTTGAGCTGCGGAGTCGACCATGGATCTGACAGACTCCACCCTCGGGAACCGCCAGACCTGATCATCCCGACCATCCGAATCACCGCATGAAGGGCACGGGGAGCCGCTGTGGAACCGATCATCATCGTCCTGATCATCCTCGTGGTGCTGGTGTTCATCGCACTGATCAAGACGATCCAGGTCATCCCACAGGCCAGTGCCGCCATCGTGGAGCGCTTCGGGCGCTACACCCGCACCCTCAACGCGGGCCTCAACATCGTCGTCCCGTTCATCGACTCGATCCGCAACCGCGTCGACCTCCGTGAACAGGTCGTGCCCTTCCCCCGCAGCCGGTGATCACCCAGGACAACCTGGTCGTGAACATCGACACCGTCATCTACTACCAGGTGACCGACGCCCGCGCCGCCACCTACGAAGTCGCCAGCTACATCCAGGCGATCGAGCAGCTCACCGTCACCACCCTGCGGAACATCATCGGTGGCATGGACCTCGAGCGCACCCTGACCTCCCGCGAGGAGATCAACGCGGCGCTGCGCGGCGTCCTCGACGAGGCCACCGGCAAGTGGGGCATCCGCGTCAACCGCGTCGAGCTCAAGGCCATCGAGCCGCCCACCTCCATCCAGGACTCGATGGAGAAGCAGATGCGCGCCGACCGTGACAAGCGCGCCGCGATCCTCCAGGCCGAAGGTGTCCGGCAGTCCGAGATCCTGCGGGCGGAGGGCGAGAAGCAGTCCGCGATCCTGCGGGCCGAGGGTGAGTCCAAGGCCGCCGCGCTGCGCGCCGAGGGCGAGGCCCAGGCGATCCGTACGGTCTTCGAGTCCATCCACGCCGGAGACCCGGACCAGAAGCTGCTCTCGTACCAGTACCTCCAGATGCTGCCGAAGATCGCCGAGGGCGACGCCAACAAGCTCTGGATCGTGCCCAGCGAGATCGGCGACGCCCTCAAGGGCCTCGGCGGGGCCATGGGCAACTTCGGCCCGCTGACCGGCGGCGGAAACGGCGGCGGCACCCCCGCCGCCACCGGTAAGGAGCCCGCCCCGCGCCGCGAACAGCCCACGATCGACTGACGGACGGCGGCGGGACGGGCCCCGCAGCGCCTGGGGCGGCCCGCCGGCGCTCCCTGCCGGGCCCCTGCGGGACGAACCCGGGGCTAGGCAGGAAGCGCCAGCCACTCCGGCAGAGCGTCCCGCTCCACCGCCCCCAGGGCCAGCAGCAGCGCATCCGAAGGCGTCGGCTCGAACGGCGCCTTGAGCAGCCGCATCCCCGCCTGCTCCGGAGTCCGGTCCGCCTTACGGTGGTTGTCCTCCGCACAGGAGGCCACCGTATTCAGCCAGGTGTCCCCGCCCCCGCGCGACCGCGGCACCACATGGTCCACGGTCGTCGCCAGGCGGCCGCAGTACCCGCACCGGTGCTGGTCCCGGACCAGCACCCCGCGCCGCGACCACGGGGCACGTCTTCGGAACGGCACCCGCACATAGCGGCACAGCCGGATCACCCGTGGCAGCGGCAGATCGACGTCAGCGGCCCGCACCCGCAGCCCCGGGTGGGCGTGTTCGACGACGGCCTTGTCCTGGAGGACCAGCACCACGGCGCGCCGCAGCGTCACCGTCGCCAGCGGCTCGAAGCTCGCGTTCAGAACCAGCGTCTCGCGCATCCCGACCACCCCCGCATCCCGGTGTCCCGGCCCCGCGCCTGGAATGGGCGGGACCGGGATCAACTCTGGCCGGGAGCCTGGCCCAGAACAACGCAATTTCGCCGCGTCAGCCCGCGGCCGGCACCTCGTACTCCGCGATCAACTGGGCACGCCCCAGCGTGTGGAACCGCAGATTGAAGCCGACCACCGCGGGCGAGGCGTCCGCGTCCGGGCCCAGCTTCTCCGCGTCCACCGCGTACACGGTGAACACATAGCGGTGCGGACCGTCGCCGGGCGGCGGCGCGGCCCCGCCGAAATCACGGGTCCCGTAGTCGTTGCGCGCCTGCACGGCCCCCTCGGGCAGGCCCGCGAAGCCGCCGTTGCCCGCACCCACCGGAAGCTCGGTGACCGTGGCCGGGATGTCGAACAACACCCAGTGCCAGAAGCCACTGCCGGTCGGCGCGTCCGGGTCGAAGCAGGTGACGGCGAAGCTCTTCGTACCCTCCGGGAATCCCTCCCAGCGCAGCTGCGGAGAGGTGTTCCCCTCCGCCTGCACCTGGGCGGACTTGAGCGTGCCGCCCGGTTGCACATCGTCGCTCACCACCGTGAACGACGGCACCGGCGGATGGAAGTCATGGGGGAGCGGCGGCCGGTTCTGCTCGGACACGTCGAGAACCTCCTGAGGTTGCGGTGGATCATCTCCGCGGCCAGCCTAACGAGACCGCCAGACGGCGGGCTGGCACCATGGCGCCCATGACCGGCCCCACCCTCGCCCTCCACCTGCGCCTCGACGGCGTGACGGACAAGGACGGCTTCCTCGACCGCTGCGCCCGGGACCTGCGCTTTCCCGACTGGTACGGGCGCAACTGGGACGCTCTAGCCGACTGCCTCACGGATCTGTCCTGGTGGGCCGAGGGCCGCGAGCCCAGCGGCTGTCTGCTGGACATCCAGGGCTGGCTTGCCTTCCGCGACGCGGACCCCGACGCCGCCGCGATCGCGGCGGACATCCTGGCCGACGCGGAGGCGTACTGGGCGACGCAGGGACGGCCCCTGGTGGTGCGCTACGACGAGGGCCCCTGACGCACGACGCACCACACGCCGACATACGACGCGGGGCGTGCGCCGACATGCCGTCGGTGCACGCCCCGCGCGGAAGTCCGGCCCAGGGGAGGGGGAACCTCAGAACCAGTTGCGCTTGCCGCCGACCTGGGCGAGCCACTGGTTCAGATACGCGGCCCAGTCGGTGTCCTGGAAGGTCGCCAGGTTCATCGTGAACGACCGGTAGGTGTCACTGCCCTCGGTGAACAGCCCCGGCTTCTTGTCCATCTCCAGCACCACGTCCATCTCGCGGTCGTCCGCGACGAAGGACAACTCCACCTGGTTCAGCCCCCGGTACTGCTCCGGGGCGTAGAACTCGATCTCCTGGTAGAAGGGCAGCCGCTGCCGGGTCCCACGGATGTGCCCCTGCTCCAGGTCGGCGCCCTTGAACCGGAAGCCGAGCGAGCCGAAGGCGTCCAGGATCGCCTGCTGGGCGGGGAGCGGATGCACATTGACCGGGTCCAGATCGCCCGAGTCCACCGCGCGCGCGATCGCCAGCTCCGTGGTCACCCCCACGTTCATACCGGTCAGGTGCCGGCCGATGAACATGGTGATCGGGGTCTCCCACGGGATCTCCAGGCCGAACTGCACCGCGTGCACCGCACCCGGCTGCACCTCGAACGCGCCGCCCAGCTGCTGCCGGGTGAACTCCACGTTCTGCTTGTACTCCTGGTCGTCCCGCTCCACCTCGACCCGCGCCTGCAGGCCGACCGAGAGCGCCTCGATCTGCTGCGCGACCGAGCCGCCCTGGATCCGGACCTCGCCTTGCACAATGCCGCCCGGGACGACATTCTCCTCGGTCAGTACCGTCTCCACCGAAGCGCCACCGGCACCCAGACTCGCGAGCAGCTTCTTGAAGCCCATGTTCTCCCTCTCAAGGACGCGACTGCGTCTTGACTTGATCGCACTCGATCACTGTTGACACCTAGGAACGCGAAACAGCCGTGGGCGGTTCCGCAGCTCATACCCTTCCAGCGGACCGGTGCCGCCTCCAACCACCGGTTCATATCTCTTCCACTACGCTCGGGCCGCGTGACAGCTGGATCTGACCGCGAGCCCCTCGACCGCTCCTTCTTCGACCGACCCGTTCTGGAGGTCGCGCCCGACCTCCTGGGCCGCCTCCTGGTGCGGCGCACTCCGGACGGTCCGATCGAATTGCGCCTGACCGAGGTCGAGGCATACGCGGGCCCGGTCGACCCCGGCTCGCATGCCTACCGTGGCCGCACCGAGCGCAACGCCGTGATGTTCGGCCCCCCGGGTCATGCGTATGTCTACTTCACCTACGGCATGTGGCACTGCCTCAACCTGGTCTGCGGACCGCAGAACTATCCCAGCGGGGTGCTGCTGCGCGCGGGCGAGGTACGGCACGGCCATGAGTGGGCCCATCAGCGCAGGCCGAAGGCGCGTAACGACCATGAGCTGGCCAAGGGCCCGGCCCGGCTGGCCACGGCCCTGGGCGTGGACCGCCGGCTGGACGGCAGCGATGTCTGCGCGGGCGCCGATGCCCCGCTGTCCATACTCACCGGCCACCCCGCCCGGCCCGAGCAGATCCTCAGCGGCCCGCGCACCGGTGTGGGCGGCGAGGGCGCAACTCACCCCTGGCGCTTCTGGATCGACGGCGAGCCCTCGGTCAGCCCCTACCGGGCGCACACCCCGCGTCGCCGGAATTCGACGCGCCGTCAGGTCGGAACTTGACTCTGCTGGACGGGACGCCTAACGTAGCCCGAGCCGCTTGAGACGGGCACCGCTGTCGGCACGATCGCAAGATCGAGTCACCGCGGCCCCAGAGCGGCCAACCACTAACGATAACTCCCGAACAGGGTCCTATTTCGCTGCGCGAAATCAGGACCCGGGGCTCCGATTAGGAGCTGAGCGGGAAATTGGTTAAAGTAGTGGACGCGCCGGAAGGCGCGAAAGACCCCGCTCCAGCAGGGGGCCGGAAACGGAATTCGGACCGGAAACGGAACGGAAAACGGATCTGGTAAGGTTGGAAACACCGAAGGGAAGCGCCCGGAGAAACCGGTGAAACGGTTTCGAAGGAAGCGTCCGTTCCTTGAGAACTCAACAGCGTGCCAAAAGTCAACGCCAGATATGTTGATATCCCGTCCATCTCGGACGAGGTTCCTTTGGAAAAATACACAGCGAGGACGCTGTGAGCGGACTGGATTATTCCTCCGGTCTGCTCCGCTCTCGTGATGTGTCACCGGGATATCCCGGAAGCATTCACGGAGAGTTTGATCCTGGCTCAGGACGAACGCTGGCGGCGTGCTTAACACATGCAAGTCGAACGATGAACCGGTTTCGGCCGGGGATTAGTGGCGAACGGGTGAGTAACACGTGGGCAATCTGCCCTGCACTCTGGGACAAGCCCTGGAAACGGGGTCTAATACCGGATATGACACGCTCCCGCATGGGATGCGTGTGGAAAGCTCCGGCGGTGCAGGATGAGCCCGCGGCCTATCAGCTTGTTGGTGGGGTGATGGCCTACCAAGGCGACGACGGGTAGCCGGCCTGAGAGGGCGACCGGCCACACTGGGACTGAGACACGGCCCAGACTCCTACGGGAGGCAGCAGTGGGGAATATTGCACAATGGGCGAAAGCCTGATGCAGCGACGCCGCGTGAGGGATGACGGCCTTCGGGTTGTAAACCTCTTTCAGCAGGGAAGAAGCGAGAGTGACGGTACCTGCAGAAGAAGCGCCGGCTAACTACGTGCCAGCAGCCGCGGTAATACGTAGGGCGCAAGCGTTGTCCGGAATTATTGGGCGTAAAGAGCTCGTAGGCGGCTTGTCGCGTCGGATGTGAAAGCCCGGGGCTTAACTCCGGGTCTGCATTCGATACGGGCAGGCTAGAGTTCGGTAGGGGAGATCGGAATTCCTGGTGTAGCGGTGAAATGCGCAGATATCAGGAGGAACACCGGTGGCGAAGGCGGATCTCTGGGCCGATACTGACGCTGAGGAGCGAAAGCGTGGGGAGCGAACAGGATTAGATACCCTGGTAGTCCACGCCGTAAACGTTGGGAACTAGGTGTGGGCGACATTCCACGTCGTCCGCGCCGCAGCTAACGCATTAAGTTCCCCGCCTGGGGAGTACGGCCGCAAGGCTAAAACTCAAAGGAATTGACGGGGGCCCGCACAAGCGGCGGAGCATGTGGCTTAATTCGACGCAACGCGAAGAACCTTACCAAGGCTTGACATACACCGGAAACATCCAGAGATGGGTGCCCCCTTGTGGTCGGTGTACAGGTGGTGCATGGCTGTCGTCAGCTCGTGTCGTGAGATGTTGGGTTAAGTCCCGCAACGAGCGCAACCCTTGTTCTGTGTTGCCAGCATGCCTTTCGGGGTGATGGGGACTCACAGGAGACTGCCGGGGTCAACTCGGAGGAAGGTGGGGACGACGTCAAGTCATCATGCCCCTTATGTCTTGGGCTGCACACGTGCTACAATGGCCGGTACAATGAGCTGCGAAGCCGTGAGGTGGAGCGAATCTCAAAAAGCCGGTCTCAGTTCGGATTGGGGTCTGCAACTCGACCCCATGAAGTCGGAGTCGCTAGTAATCGCAGATCAGCATTGCTGCGGTGAATACGTTCCCGGGCCTTGTACACACCGCCCGTCACGTCACGAAAGTCGGTAACACCCGAAGCCGGTGGCCCAACCCTATGTGGGGGGAGCCGTCGAAGGTGGGACTGGCGATTGGGACGAAGTCGTAACAAGGTAGCCGTACCGGAAGGTGCGGCTGGATCACCTCCTTTCTAAGGAGCACATAGCCGACTGCGAGCGCATGTCTCGCACGGTTTGCTCATGGGTGGAACGTTGACTATTCGGCACAGTCCTTCGTGTGATGACCGCTAGTACTGCCCTTCGGGGCGTGGAACGCGGCTCGGAGCAGGGGGACGGTGTCGGGCACGCTGTTGGGTGTCTGAGGGAATGAACCCTCGACAGGCCGGAGTCCATGCAGGTTGTGGATGACTGGTCGTTGCTTGAGAACTGCACAGTGGACGCGAGCATCTGTGGCCAAGTTTTTAAGGGCGCACGGTGGATGCCTTGGCACCAGGAACCGATGAAGGACGTGGGAGGCCGCGATAGGCCCCGGGGAGCTGTCAACCGAGCTTTGATCCGGGGGTGTCCGAATGGGGAAACCCGGCAGTCGTCATGGGCTGTCACCCATACCTGAACACATAGGGTATGTGGAGGGAACGCGGGGAAGTGAAACATCTCAGTACCCGCAGGAAGAGAAAACAACCGTGATTCCGGGAGTAGTGGCGAGCGAAACTGGATGAGGCTAAACCGTATGTGTGTGATACCCGGCAGGGGTTGCGCGTACGGGGTTGTGGGAGTGAACTTCAGTCGTCTGCCGGCGGCTGGGTGAGTCAGAAACCATTGCGATAGGCGAAGGACATGCGAAAGGTCCGGCGTAGAGGGTAAGACCCCCGTAGCTGAAATCGTGGTGGCTTGCTTGTTCATTTCCCAAGTAGCACGGGGCCCGAGAAATCCCGTGTGAATCTGGCGGGACCACCCGCTAAGCCTAAATATTCCCTGGTGACCGATAGCGGATAGTACCGTGAGGGAATGGTGAAAAGTACCGCGGGAGCGGAGTGAAATAGTACCTGAAACCGTGTGCCTACAAGCCGTGGGAGCGTCGCCGTGTTCTTCGGAGCACGGTCGTGACTGCGTGCCTTTTGAAGAATGAGCCTGCGAGTTTGCGGTGTGTTGCGAGGTTAACCCGTGTGGGGAAGCCGTAGCGAAAGCGAGTCCGAATAGGGCGTTTTAGTAGCGCGCTCAAGACCCGAAGCGGAGTGATCTAGCCATGGGCAGGTTGAAGCGGAGGTAAGACTTCGTGGAGGACCGAACCCACCAGGGTTGAAAACCTGGGGATGACCTGTGGTTAGGGGTGAAAGGCCAATCAAACTCCGTGATAGCTGGTTCTCCCCGAAATGCATTTAGGTGCAGCGTCGTGTGTTTCTTGCCGGAGGTAGAGCACTGGATAGGCGATGGGCCCTACCGGGTTACTGACCTTAGCCAAACTCCGAATGCCGGTAAGTGAGAGCGCGGCAGTGAGACTGTGGGGGATAAGCTCCATGGTCGAGAGGGAAACAGCCCAGAGCATCGACTAAGGCCCCTAAGCGTACGCTAAGTGGGAAAGGATGTGGAGTCGCAGAGACAACCAGGAGGTTGGCTTAGAAGCAGCCATCCTTGAAAGAGTGCGTAATAGCTCACTGGTCAAGTGATTCCGCGCCGACAATGTAGCGGGGCTCAAGCGTACCGCCGAAGTCGTGTCATTGCAGCATGTGGTCTAACGATCGCTGTGATGGGTAGGGGAGCGTCGTGTGCCGGGTGAAGCAGCCGTGTAAGCGAGTTGTGGATGGTTCACGAGTGAGAATGCAGGCATGAGTAGCGATACACACGTGGGAAACGTGTGCGCCGATTGACTAAGGGTTCCTGGGTCAAGCTGATCTGCCCAGGGTAAGTCGGGACCTAAGGCGAGGCCGACAGGCGTAGTCGATGGACAACCGGTTGATATTCCGGTACCCGCTTTGAAGCGCCAACGTCGAACCAGGCGATGCTAAGTCCGTGAAGCCGCCCCGGAGCCTTCGGGCAAAGGGGAGTGGTGGAGCCGACGGTCCAGACCTGTAGTAGGTGAGTGATGGGGTGACGCAGGAAGGTAGTCCAGCCCGGGCGGTGGTTGTCCCGGGGTAAGGGTGTAGCCCGAGGAGTAGGTAAATCCGTTCCTCTTTGTGGGTGAGACCTGATGCCGAGCCGATTGTGGTGAAGTGGATGATCCTATGCTGTCGAGAAAAGCCTCTAGCGAGTTTCATGGCGGCCCGTACCCTAAACCGACTCAGGTGGTCAGGTAGAGAATACCGAGGCGTTCGGGTGAACTATGGTTAAGGAACTCGGCAAAATGCCCCCGTAACTTCGGGAGAAGGGGGGCCATTGCTGGTGATCCGATTTACTCGGTGAGCTGGTGGTGGCCGCAGAGACCAGCGAGAAGCGACTGTTTACTAAAAACACAGGTCCGTGCGAAGCCGTAAGGCGATGTATACGGACTGACGCCTGCCCGGTGCTGGAACGTTAAGGGGACCGGTTAGTCACATTTCGGTGTGGCGAAGCTGAGAACTTAAGCGCCAGTAAACGGCGGTGGTAACTATAACCATCCTAAGGTAGCGAAATTCCTTGTCGGGTAAGTTCCGACCTGCACGAATGGCGTAACGACTTCTCGACTGTCTCAACCATAGGCCCGGTGAAATTGCACTACGAGTAAAGATGCTCGTTTCGCGCAGCAGGACGGAAAGACCCCGGGACCTTTACTATAGCTTGATATTGGTGTTCGGTTCGGCTTGTGTAGGATAGGTGGGAGACTGTGAAGCATTAACGCCAGTTAGTGTGGAGTCATTGTTGAAATACCACTCTGGTCGTGCTGGATGTCTAACCTGGGTCCGTGATCCGGATCAGGGACAGTGTCTGGTGGGTAGTTTAACTGGGGCGGTTGCCTCCTAAAGGGTAACGGAGGCGCCCAAAGGTTCCCTCAGCCTGGTTGGCAATCAGGTGTTGAGTGTAAGTGCACAAGGGAGCTTGACTGTGAGACCGACGGGTCGAGCAGGGACGAAAGTCGGGACTAGTGATCCGGCGGTGGCTTGTGGAAGCGCCGTCGCTCAACGGATAAAAGGTACCCCGGGGATAACAGGCTGATCTTCCCCAAGAGTCCATATCGACGGGATGGTTTGGCACCTCGATGTCGGCTCGTCGCATCCTGGGGCTGGAGTCGGTCCCAAGGGTTGGGCTGTTCGCCCATTAAAGCGGTACGCGAGCTGGGTTTAGAACGTCGTGAGACAGTTCGGTCCCTATCCGCTGTGCGCGTAGGAGTCTTGAGAAGGGCTGTCCCTAGTACGAGAGGACCGGGACGGACGAACCTCTGGTGTGCCAGTTGTTCTGCCAAGGGCATGGCTGGTTGGCTACGTTCGGGAGGGATAACCGCTGAAAGCATCTAAGCGGGAAGCCTGCTTCGAGATGAGGACTCCCACCCACTTGATGGGTTAAGGCTCCCAGTAGACGACTGGGTTGATAGGCCAGATATGGAAGCCGGGTAACTGGTGGAGTTGACTGGTACTAATAGGCCGAGGGCTTGTCCTCAGATGCTCGCGTCCACTGTGTGGTTCCCGGGTTGCGAACAGTCGCACCGGTGAATCAGTTCCACTTGACTTAATTGAAGAGTGTGCTTGTTCGCTAGAACCCGATAGGGTTTCGGTGGTCATTGCGTTAGGGAAACGCCCGGTTACATTCCGAACCCGGAAGCTAAGCCTTTCAGCGCCGATGGTACTGCAGGGGGACCCTGTGGGAGAGTAGGACGCCGCCGAACAATCTTTCAAGGACCCTTGGTCCCAGCGTGCATGCTGGGACCAAGGGTCCTTTTTGTTTTTGCTGGGCCCGCATCGGTGTGACTGATGCGGGAGAATGGCTGCAGTACATGAAGACAGGAGTCACGCCGATGTCCACCAACTCTCCCGACGACCGGTCGGGCCGCGAGCCGCGGCGCCGGGATGCCGGCGACCGGCGGGACGTTCGCGGCTCGGGACCGCGCCGCGATGGCGATCGCGGTGGTTTCCGGCGTGATGACCGCCGTGACGAGCGGCGTGATGACCGTCCGAGCGGGCCGCGCCGCGATGATGACCGTGGTGGGTTCCGCCGCGATGACCGACGCGATGACCGCCGAGGCGATCGACGCGACGATCGCCGCGATGATCGCAGGGACGACCGGCCGCGTGGGCCGCGTCGGGACGATGACCGCGGAGGCCGCCCCGGCGGCTATGTGCGCCGCGACGACCGGGGCGGGGGCGGCCGCCCCACCGGCCGTTACGAGCGCCGGGACGACCGGCGTGATGACCGGCGTGACGAGCGGCCGGGCGGCCCGCGCAGGGACGACGACCGCGGCGGGTTCCGCCGTGACGACCGTGGTGGGTTCCGCCAGGGGCAGGGCGGTTTCCGCCGGGACCGTGACGATCGACCTGGCTTCCGCCGTGACGACGACCGCGGTGGTTTCCGGCGCGATGACCGCCGGGATGAGCGGCCGGGTGGCCCGCGCCGTGACGACGACCGCGGTGGTTTCCGCCGTGACGACCGCCGGGATGAGCGGCCGGGTGGCCCGCGTCGGGATGACGACCGTGGTGGGTTCCGCCGCGATGACCGTGACCGTGGTGGTCGGCGCGGCGGCTACGAGCGCCGGGACGACCGGCCTTCGTACCGCCGTGAGGACGACCGCGGCGGGTTCCGCCGTGACGACCGTCGTGACGACCGCCGTGACGACCGTCGGGACGAGCGGCCTTCGTACCGCCGTGACGACGACCGCGGCGGGTTCCGTGGTGGAGACCGTCGTACGGACGATCGTGGTGGGTTCCGCCGGGATGACCGTCGCGACGAGCGGCCTAGCGGGCCGCGCCGCGACGACGATCGCGGTGGTTTCCGCCGCGATGACCGCCGTGACGATCGTCGGGACGACCGGCGTGATGAGCGGCCCCGTGGGCCGCGGCGCGACGACCGGGACGGTGGCTTCCGGGGTGGTCGGGACGACCGCGGGCCGCGTCGTCCTTACGGTCAGGGCGGGGGCCGTGACGACCGTCGCTCCGGCGGCGGTGGTTTCAAGCGCCGTGACGACCGCGGCGGGGGCTACGGACGCCGTGACGACCGCACGGGCGGCTACGGGCGCCGGGATGAGCGCGGCAGGGACCGCGACCGCGAGCCGATCAAGCGGCTGCCGATCCCCGATGACGTCACCGGCGAGGAGATCGACAAGAGCGTGCGGCAGGAGCTGATGAGCCTGCCGAAGACCCTCGCCGAGGACGTCGCCAGGAACCTCGTCATGGTCGCCAAGTTGCTGGACGACGAGCCCGAGCAGGCGTACCAGTACGCGCGCGTCGCCCTGCGGCTCGCCTCCCGGGTGGCCGCCGTGCGCGAGGCCGCGGGCTTCGCCTCGTACGCCGTCGGGAAGTACTCCGAGGCGCTCGCGGAGTTCCGCGCCGCGCGCCGGATGACCGGCAACTCCGACCTGTGGCCGGTGATGGCCGACTGCGAGCGCGGCATGGGCCGTCCCGAGCGGGCGCTGGCCATGGCCGGTGAGCCGGAGGTGCAGAAGCTGGACCGGGCCGGTCAGGTCGAGATGCGGATGGTGGCCGCCGGTGCCCGGCGGGATATGGGCCAGGCGGACGCCGCCGTGGTCACCCTGCAGAGCCCGGAGTTGGCCTCGCATTCCATCCAGCCGTGGACCGCCCGGCTGCGCTATGCGTACGCCGACGCGCTGCTGGCGGTCGGCCGCGAGGACGAGGCCCGCGAGTGGTTCGCCAAGGCGCTCGAGGCGGATCAGGGCGGGACCACGGACGCGTCGGACCGGCTCGCCGAGCTGGACGGGGTCGAGTTCGTGGACGCCCTCGACCCCGAGCAGGAGGCGGACGACGCCCTCAAGCCGGTCGCGGAGTCCACGGTTGAGGAGTCCAGGGCCGACGAGTCCAAGGTCGAAGAGGCCGAGGTCGAAGAGGTCGAGATCGAGGACGACGAGGACGCCGAGCCCGAGAACGACGAGGAGCCCGAGGCCGTCGAGCCCGAGGCCGTCGAGCCCGAGGACGCCGAGCCCGAGGCCGTCGAGCCCGAGCTCGTCGAGGCCGAGGTCCAGGACGACGACGCCGAAGACTTGGCCGACGACGCCGCGCCGAGGGCGGAGGCGAGGTCCGAGGACCGGGCCGGGCTGCCCGAGAAGGACGGCGACGACAGCTGAAGTCATGAGTGGGGCGGGATCCCGGTGCCCGGGGTTCCGCCCCACTCGTATGTCCGCGGCCCAAGGGCAAGGGCTCAGCCCAGCGTCAGGCTCCGTAGCACCAGCCCCGTCGCCGGCTTCGGCCCGAAGGACGTCGACTTGTGCGGCATCGCGATGCCCTGCCGCGCCAGCTCGTGCACGATGTCCTCGCCCACCGCATGCATCAGCACCGCCGTACCGCCCAGCCGCTCCGCCTGTTCGACGGCCGCTGCCGAGTCGTGGATGTAGCCGATGCGCTCGGGCGTGTCCGGGACGTTCCACAGATGGTCCAGCAGGGCGTGGTGGAGCACCGTCGCGTCCAGCGTCCGCCATGCTTCGGGTCGTCCCTCGGGGACCGTACGGGCCAGCAGTTCCGGATCCGGCCGGTCCAGGAGGTGGAAGCGGCCGCCCCCGGCCAGCAGGAAGGCGTTCGGCGCGCCGGGCTCGGCGCGGGCCGCCTCGGCGGCCTCGGCGAGTGTCTCCAGGGCGCGCGGGAGCGGGCCGTCGATCGTCCGTACCCGGAAGGCATGCCGCGCCGCCGTAAGAGCGTCGTCCGGTGACAGTTGGCGGAGCAGCCGGTGGATGGCCCGGACGCGGAGGGGATAGCGGGTGGTGTCGACGAGCAGGACGAGCCCGAAGTCCCAGGGGCCGGGCTCGCGGCGCTCCTCGCGCAGCCGCAGATAGGTGGCCCAGCGGTGGTGGCCGTCGGCGATGAGGGCCTGGTGGTGGCGGAGGTCGGCGGAGACCGCCACGAGGTCGGCGGGGTCCGTGACCCGCCACAGATGGTGGTCGACGCCGTCCTCGGTGGTCGTGGAGAGCAACGGCTCGCGCCGGATGGCGCTTTCGATGACCCGCGCGGCCCCGCCGGTGCCCGCCCCGCCGGTGTCCGGCTCGCCGGTCCCCGGCCCGGTGGCTCCGTTCCCCGAAGTCCCCGAAGGCCCGTTCCCGTTGCCGCGGTAGGCGAGGAGCAGCGGCTCCAGATGGGCGGCGGTGGCGCGCATCAGATCGGCTCGGTCCTCGACGACATGCGGCATGACCTCCTCGTGGGGGAGGACGATGCCCTCCTCACGGGAGCTCAGCCGCAGTGCGCCGATCAGCCCGCGCTGGAGGGTGGGGCCGTCGCGCTGTTCGTAGACGTAGAGCGCGGGTTCGGGGTCCGGGGCGAGCACGCCGTCCGCCTGCCAGCGGCGCAGCGTCTCGGCGGCCTGACGGTGGCGGGCCTCCGGGGAGTCGGCCTGCGGCAGGATCAGCCGGACGATGTTGTAGGGGTCCGCCGTCTCCAGCTCGCGCAGGCCATCGGGCCGTACGACCACGTCATAGGGGGGTGAGGTGACGGCGGCGAGACTGCCGACGCGCTCCGCGACGTAGCGCAGCCCCCGAAAAGGGGTGAGCTGCAGACCTTGTCCGCCAGGCCCTGGAATGCTCATCAGTGAATGTTATGCCCCGCGCGGCGATACGCGATGATCGGGGGAGAAGCGCACAGATCACCGAGGAGTTGCCCCCATGAACCAGCCCGTCCGCACCCGGCCCGAGTCCAGCCGGCAGTCGCTGAACGAGGCGTACGACACGGCCCTGCTGGACCTCGACGGGGTGGTGTACGCGGGCGGCGAGGCCATTGATCATGCCGTGGAGTCGCTGGTCACCGCGCGGGACGCCGGGATGCGGCTGGCGTATGTGACCAATAACGCGCTGCGGACGCCGGAGGCGGTGGCCGAGCATCTGACGCGGCTGGGGATGCCCGCCGCCCCCGACGATGTGATCACCTCCGCGCAGGCGGTCGCCCGGCTGATCTCCGAGCAGCTGCCCAAGGGGGCGCGGGTGCTGGTGATCGGCGGGGAGGGGCTGCGGGTGGCGCTGCGCGAGCGCGGGCTGACGCCGGTGGACTCGGCGGACGACGACCCGGCGGCGGTGGTGCAGGGGTACGGGGGGCCGGACATGCCGTGGGCGCGGCTGGCGGAGGCGGGGTACGCGGTGGCGCGCGGGGTGCCGTGGTTCGCCTCCAACCTGGATCTGACGATTCCCAGCGGGCGGGGTATCGCCCCGGGCAACGGCGCGGCGGTGGAGGTCGTGCGCATCGTCACGGGCAAGACCCCGCAGGCCGCGGGGAAGCCGCTGCCGCCGATGCACCGGGAGACGGTGCTGCGGACCGGCGCCCAGCGGCCGCTGGTGGTCGGGGACCGGCTGGACACCGATATCGAGGGCGCGTACGCGGGCGGGGTGGACTCGCTGCTGGTGCTGACCGGGGTGACCACGCCCGCACAGCTGCTGGCCGCCGAGCCCGGGCACCGGCCGGCGTATGTGGACCGCGACCTGCGGGGGCTGCTCGCCCCGCAGCCGGAGGTGGCGCTCGACGAGGCGTCCGGCGGTTTCCGGTGCGGGGGTTGGACGGCGCGGGTCGCCCAGCGCGCGCTGGTGCTGGAGAGCGAGGGCAAGGAGCCGCTGGACGGTCTGCGGGCGCTGTGCGCGGCGGCGTGGTCCGAGGCGGGGGACGGTGTGAGCGAGGCGGATGCGGGGAAGGCGCTGGCGCGGCTGGGGTTGTGAGCCGGGCTCGCGCTCCAGGGAACCCGCGCGCAGGCGACCAGCGGGACTTAGGGTAACCTAACTTAACCTGAGTCCTGATCGGCCGTGCTGTGAGGTGGAGTTCCGCGTGACCGTGGTCAGTCCGGCGAAAGCCGGGACCGAGACAGCGAGCGCGCCGCCCCGGCGGCGCACCGCGCGCCGTGCGACCGGACTGATCGCCTCCCTGGGCGTGCTGCTGGCGATCGCCGCGGCGTCCATCGCGATCGGTGCCAAGCCGATTCCGCTGGACCAGGTGTGGCACGGGCTCTTCCACTACACCGGCAGCGACACCGATGTGGTGATCCGGGACGTACGGCTGCCGCGTACCATCCTCGGGCTGCTCGTCGGCGTCGGCCTCGGCCTCGCGGGCGCGGTCATCCAGGCCCTCACCCGCAACCCGCTCGCCGACCCCGGGCTGCTGGGGCTGAACGCGGGCGCGTCCGCCGCCGTGGTCTCGGCCATCAGCTTTCTCGGCGTCACCTCCCTGACCGGCTATGTGTGGTTCGCCTTCCTCGGCACCGCCGTCGTCTCCGTGCTGGTGTACGCCCTCGGCGGCAGCCGGAGCGCCACCCCGGTGCGGCTCGCGCTCGCCGGTACGGCGGTCTACGCGGCGCTCTACGGCTACATCAACGCCGTTCAGCTGCTGGACAGCGCGGCGCTCGACAAGATGCGCTTCTGGACGGTCGGTTCGCTCGCCTCCGCCAATATGACCGTGGTCCGGCAGGTGACCCCGTTCCTCCTGATCGGCGCGGTGCTCGCGCTCGCGCTCGGCCGTTCGCTCAACGCCGTGGCGCTCGGCGACGACACGGCCCGCGCGCTCGGCACCAACCTCAACCGCACCCGGGCACTCTCGATGGCCGCCGTCACCCTGCTGTGCGGGGCCGCGACCGCCGCGTGCGGGCCGATCGCGTTCGTCGGGCTGATCGTGCCGCATCTGGTCCGCGCGATCACCGGGCCCGACATGCGCTGGATCCTGCCGTACGCCGCCGTGCTCTCGCCCGTTCTCCTGCTGGGCTCCGATGTGCTGGGGCGGCTGGTCACCCGGCCCGCCGAACTGCAGGTCGGCATCGTCACCACGTTCATCGGCGGGCCCCTGTTCATCTACCTCGTACGCCGCCGAAGGATGGCCCAACTGTGAACGCGAGCAAGCGCATCAGCAAGCGCGGGACGCGCGCGGTCACGCTGCGCACCGCCGGCCTCTCGCTGCGCCTGGACGTCCGCGGCGCGGTCGTGGGGCTGCTGCTGCTCGTCGTGGCGCTGGCGATGAGCGTGGTCCTGATCGGCACCGGCGACTTCCCCCTCGCCCCCGCCGATGTCCTGCGCACCCTGGCCGGAAACGGCACCGTGGCCCAGGACTTCATCGTCAACGAACTGCGGCTGCCGCGGATCCTGGTGGGGCTGCTGGTGGGGGCGGCCCTCGGGATGGCAGGGGCGATCTTCCAGTCCATCTCCCGCAATCCGCTGGGCAGTCCGGACGTGATCGGCCTCGGCCAGGGGTCGGCGGCCGGGGCGCTCGCCGTGATCGTCCTCCTCCAGGGCGATCCGACCGAGGTCGCCATCGGCGCGCTCGGCGGCGGCCTGCTGACCGGGCTCGCGGTCTACACCCTGGCCTGGCGGCGGGGCGTGCACGGATACCGGCTGGTGCTGGTGGGCATCGGCACGTCCGCGATGCTCACCGCCGTCAACGGCTATCTGCTCACCAGGGCCGACCTCCCGGACGCGACCCGCGCGGTGGTGTGGATCGCCGGATCGCTCAACGGTCGGGACTGCGCCCAGGTGTGGCCGCTGGCGTGCGTCTGCGCGGTGCTCCTGCCCGTGGCCCTCGGGCAGGCGCGGAACCTGCGGATGCTGGAGATGGGCGACGACAGCGCGTACGCCCTCGGGGTGCGGGTCGAGCGGACCCGGCTGGTGCTCATGTTCGCGGCCGTCGTGCTCACCGCCGCCGCCACGGCCGCCGCCGGTCCCGTCGCCTTCGTGGCGCTCGTCGCCCCGCAACTCGCCCGCAGGCTCACCCGCTCGTCCGGGCCCAACCTGCTCCCCGCGGCCTGGATGGGCGCCGCCCTGCTGGTCACCGCCGACTGGGCGGCCCAGCGGGCCTTTGGCGCCGACCAGCTTCCGGTCGGGGTGCTGACGGGGATGCTGGGCGGGGCGTATCTGCTGTGGCTGCTGGTGACTGAGCGCAGGGCGGGGCGGATATGAGGGCGCTTGGAGGGACAGGGCGATGCTGGGGCCCGGTATGACGCTGGGCGGATATGACGACTGTGGGCACGACCCGGACGGAAGGCGACATGGACAAGGACACCCGGCAGACCGTGGCCGACGGCGGCAGCGGGAGTGGCAGCGAGGACGGTAGCGCTCGAGGGCGGCAGCGGCTCATGGCGGAGGGGCTGACCCTCGCCTACGACCGGCGCACCGTGGCCGAGGAGCTGTCCGTGACCATCCCCGACCACTCGTTCACGGTGATCGTCGGGCCGAACGCCTGCGGCAAGTCGACCCTGCTGCGCGCCCTGTCCCGGATGCTGAAGCCGGTGGCCGGATCGGTGCTGCTGGACGGGCAGGCGATCGGCGCGATGCCCGCCAAGAAGGTCGCCCGCACCCTCGGGCTGCTGCCCCAGTCCTCGATCGCCCCGGACGGGATCACCGTCGCCGATCTGGTCGCCCGCGGCCGCTATCCGCACCAGGGGCTGCTGCGGCAGTGGTCGGAGACGGACGAGCGGATCGTCGACGAGTCGATGGCGGCGACCGGGGTGGCGGAGCTCGCGGATCGCTATGTCGACGAATTGTCCGGCGGTCAGCGCCAGCGGGTATGGATCGCGATGGCCATCGCCCAGCAGACCCCGCTGCTGCTCCTCGACGAGCCCACGACCTATCTGGACATCCAGCACCAGATCGATGTGCTGGACCTGTGCGCCCAGCTCCACGAGGAGCAGGGCCGCACCCTCGTCGCCGTTCTGCACGACCTGAACCACGCCGCCCGCTACGCCACCCATCTGATCGCGATGCGCGGCGGCGAGGTCGTCGCCGAGGGGGCGCCGGGGGACGTGGTCACGGCGGAGCTGGTGGAGCGGGTCTTCGGGCTGCCGTGCCAGGTGATCGACGACCCGGAGACGGGGACCCCGCTGGTCATCCCGGCCGCCCGCCGGTCCCGTACGGCACGGGTCGAGGCGCCTTCGCCGCTGGCGGGTGCGGTGAGCGAGCCCTGAGGGGCGTGTGCCTCGCGGCGGGGGCGCGGTGGGGTGCGATGTCGCGGACTAGAGCAGCTTCCGCAGTCGCAGCAGGTCGCGCAGCCCAGCCTCGAGCTTGATCCGTCCGCTGCCCCACGCCCGTGCGAAGTGCAGCTCACCGTCGACCAGGGCCACCAGGTCGTCGCCGGTCATCGCCAGCCGGATCTGCGCACGCTCGGCGGGCGGCCCCGGCTCGGTCGTCACATCCTCGATCCGGCTGTCCGCGAGACGGCCGGCGAAGGTGGTGTCCAGGTCGGTGATCCAGCAGCTGACGGAGCGATCGAGCGCGGCAGCGCTGCGCAGGTCCCCGTTCGCGCTCGCGAGGTTCTCCGCCAGTTTGTCGAGTGCACTGCGGCACTGTTCCAAGGTCGCCATCGCGGACGACGTTACCCCAGGTCTCGTACGTCGGAGAACGAGGGATTCGGGGTAGCGTCGGGGCCATGAGCGAGCCGATGTCGGCCGGATGGCCCGGCCCACAGCCCGATACGGCGGCCGAGCGGGCCCAGGAAGCCGCGGTCGAGCCGTTTCCGGGGGCTGGTGTGGAGCCAGGTGCGGAGGCGGGACCGTCCACGGTTCCGGGTGGGGTCGCGGGGGTTGGTCCCGGGCCCGGGGCGGGGCGGGAAGAGGCGCCGGAGCCGGTGTCGGAGGGCGTATCGGGGCCCGTGCCGGAGGAGGTACCGGCGCCGGTGCCCGAGTCCGTGCCGGAGCCGCCCGGCCCCGCTGAACCGGTCCCGCTCGGCGTGGACCGTACGCCCACCGGCGTCCCCGAGGTGGATGCCCGGCTCGACCGGCTGGCCGACGCCGACCACCTGGAGACGAGCGGGCATCTGGAGGTGTACGAGGATGTCCACGGGGGGCTTCGCGACACGCTGGCAGCACTCGACCGGCGGCCCGGGCCCCCCCGCGCCCGGCCCACGGCCCCCGTCCGCTACGTAGACGACACCGTTACGTAGACGACACCGTCGGCTGGGCAAGTGACCCCGTCCGTTACGCAAACGACGTCGTCCGCTACGCAAAGACCTCATTCGCTACATGAACGACCTCAGGAGCTGAACCACCCGTGGCAGTGACCCGCCCACGACGCGTACGACTCGACGCGGAGCTGGTGCGCCGCAAGCTGGCGCGTTCGCGTGAGCATGCGAGCCAGCTGATCGCCGCGGGCCGGGTCACCGTCGGCGGGGCGGTGGCGACCAAACCGGCCACGCAGGTGGAGACCAGCGCGGCCGTCGTCGTGATCGAGGACGACAGCGATCCGGATTACGTCTCGCGCGGTGGCCACAAGCTCGCGGGCGCGCTGTACGCGTTCAGCGAGGAGTACCGGGAGGGCGCGGGCGCGGGGCAGAACTCCGGGGTCCGCCCGGCCCCGGGAGCGGGCACTGGTGCCGGAGCCGGGTTGAAGGTCGTCGGGCGGCGGGCGCTGGACGCGGGCGCGTCGACCGGAGGCTTCACGGACGTCCTGCTGCGCGCGGGTGTCGCGCAGGTGCTCGCCGTCGACGTCGGCTACGGCCAGCTCGCCTGGTCGCTGCAGAACGATGAACGCGTCAGTGTTTATGACCGTACAAACGTACGCGAGCTGACACTTGAGGGGATTGGTGGGGAACCGGTGGATCTGGTGGTCGGTGACCTCTCCTTCATCCCGCTCGGGCTGGTACTGCCCGCCCTCGTGCGGTGCGCGGCGCCCGACGCCGATCTGGTGCTGATGGTCAAACCACAGTTCGAGGTCGGCAAGGAGCGGCTGGGCAGCGGGGGAGTGGTCCGCAGCGCCGACCTGCGCGCCGAAGCGGTGCGCACAGTGGCCGGGCGGGCGGCGGAACTCGGACTGGGCGTGCTGGGCGTGACCGCCAGCCCGCTCCCGGGGCCGTCGGGCAATGTCGAGTACTTTTTGTGGATGCGCGCCGGGGCGCCGGCACTGGACCCGGCGGATGTTGACCGTGCAGTGGCGGAGGGGCCCAGTTGACCACTTCAGAAGCAGCGCAGGAGAAGGAAGCAGCGCCCGTGTCCGAGACGGCTGTGCCCGGGGCGGGTGCGGTCGGTGCGGGCGTGGCCGGTGCGGGCGTGGCCGGGGCGGCTATGCCTGTAACGGAGCATGTGCCGTCGATGCCGACGGCCGAGCCGACGGCGGACCGCACTGTCTTCCTGCTTGCGCACACCGGCCGCCCGGCGGCCATCCGCAGCGCCGAACTGGTCGTTCAGGGGCTGCTGCGCAGCGGTATCGGGGTACGGGTGCTCGCCGCCGAGGCCGCGGACCTGCCGCTGCCACCCGCTGTCGAGCGCGTCGACGCGGGCCGTGACGTGCTGAACGGCTGTGAGCTGCTGATCGTGCTCGGCGGGGACGGGACGCTGCTGCGCGGAGCGGAGTTCGCCCGGGTCTCGGGCGTGCCGATGCTCGGCGTGAACCTCGGCCGGGTGGGCTTCCTGGCCGAGGCCGAGCGGGACGACCTCGACAAGGTCGTGGACCGGGTGGTGACCCGGCAGTACGAGGTCGAGGAGCGGATGACGATCGATGTGCTCGTCCGCAACGACGGGCACATCGTGCACACGGACTGGGCGCTGAACGAGGCGTCGGTCGAGAAGGCGGCGCGTGAGCGGCTGCTCGAGGTCGTCACGGAGGTCGACAACCGGCCGGTCTCGCGCTTCGGCGGCGACGGCGTGGTCTGCGCGACCCCGACCGGCTCGACGGCCTACGCGTTCTCGGCGGGCGGGCCGGTGGTGTGGCCCGAGGTGGAGGCGCTGCTGATGGTGCCGATCAGCGCCCATGCGCTGTTCGCCAAGCCGCTGGTGACGTCGCCGAAGTCGGTGCTCGCGGTGGAGGTGCAGCCGCAGACTCCGCATGGGGTGCTGTGGTGCGACGGCCGCCGCACGGTGGAGCTGCCGGCGGGGGCGCGGGTGGAGGTACGGCGGGGCGCGGTACCGGTGCGGCTGGCCCGGCTCCACCATGCGTCGTTCACGGACCGCTTGGTCGCCAAGTTCGCGCTGCCGGTGGCGGGGTGGCGGGGGGCGCCGCACTAGTTTGGTGGCTGCTGGGGTGCGCCTGCTGTTCGTGGTGGGTGGCGGGTGCGGGGCCTCCGGGGCGGCGCCCTGGACCGTGCATTTTCGGCGCTATTGACCGGGGGCGTTGGGTTGGTCGGGGATGGGCGCCACACCTACACGTAAGCGTCCAGGACCCCATCCCTCCGACCCCGCCCCTCCCGCCTGCCGCCCCCTCCCGCCTGAATTCAGCCCCTCCGGCGTGTGAGGAGCGGGGTCCGGGGCGGAGCCCCGGTGGGGGTGAGGGGGCGGAGCCCCCTCTTGCGGGAAGGGGCGGGGTGGGGGCTGTCCGCCGGAGGCGGCTGCGGTCCGCACCGGGCATATGTGCGGGTCGACCCCACAAGTGGCGCCCCTTCGTCGCATCGCACCGGCCAAACCTCGTATGGTCGTGCACGTGCTGGAGGAGATGCGGATACGTGCGCTGGGCGTCATCGACGACGCGGTCGTCGAGCTGTCGCCCGGCTTCACCGCGGTGACCGGTGAGACCGGCGCGGGCAAGACCATGGTCGTCACCAGCCTCGGGCTGCTGCTGGGCGGCCGGGCCGATGCCGCCCTGGTGCGGATCGGGGCCAAGGCGGCGGTCGTCGAGGGGCGCATTACGGTCGACGCCCGTTCGGCGGCGGCCGTAAGGGCCGAGGAAGCGGGGGCCGAGCTCGAGGACGGCGTGCTGCTGATCAGCCGTACGCTCTCCGCCGAGGGGCGGTCGCGCGCGCATGTGGGCGGCCGGTCGGTGCCCGTGGGGCTGCTGGGCGAGCTGGCCGACGATCTGGTGGCCGTGCACGGCCAGACCGATCAGCAGGGCCTGCTGCGGCCCGCCCGGCAGCGGCAGGCGCTGGACCGGTACGCGGGGGCCGCGGTGGCCGGGCCCCTGGAGAAGTACGCGGGGGCCTATCGCCGGCTGCGCGCCGTCTCGGCCGAGTGGGAGGAATTGACCACGCGGGCCCGCGAGCGCGCGCAGGAGGCGGATCTGCTGCGGTTCGGGCTCGAAGAGGTCGCGGACGCCGAGCCCCGGCCCGGAGAGGACGCCGAGCTGGCGGCCGAGGCCGAACGGCTGGGGCACGCCGAGGCCCTGGCGTCCGCCGCCGCCCTCGCGCACGCCGCCCTCGCCGGGAACCCGGAGGACCCGGAGGGCGTGGACGCGGCCACCCTGGTCGCGGGCGCCCATCGCGCCGTGGAGGCCGTGCGCTCCCATGACTCGGCGCTGGCCGGGCTCGCCGACCGGATCGGTGAGATCGGCATCCTGGTGTCCGATGTGGCCGGGGACCTCGCGGGGTACGCCGACAACCTCGACGCCGACCCGATCCGCCTGGGGGCCGTCGAGGAGCGCCGCGCCGCGCTGGCGCAGTTGACCCGTAAGTACGGCGAGACCATCGCGGACGTGCTGGCCTGGGCGGAGCAGGGCGCCGCCCGGCTGGCCGAACTCGACGGCGACGACGACCGCATCGGCGAGCTGGCCGCCGAGCGCGACGCGCTCCGCGCCGAGCTGGGCGAGCTGGCGCAGACGCTCACCGACGCCCGTACGGAGGCGGCGGGGCGTTTCGCGGAGGCGGTCACCGCCGAGCTGGCCTCGCTGGCGATGCCGCATGCCCGGGTCACGTTCGCGATCAGCCAGACCGAGACGGAGGCGGACGGCATCGAGGTGGGCGGCCGCACGGTCGTTTTCGGGCCGCATGGCGCCGACGAGGTCGAGCTGCTGCTCGCCCCGCATCCGGGCGCTCCGCCCCGGCCGATCGCCAAGGGCGCCTCCGGGGGTGAGCTGTCCCGGGTGATGCTCGCGGTGGAGGTCGTGTTCGCGGGCTCCGACCCCGTGCCGACGTATCTCTTCGACGAGGTGGACGCGGGTGTCGGCGGTAAGGCGGCGGTCGAGGTGGGCCGCCGGCTGGCCCGGCTCGCGCGCTCCGCGCAGGTCGTGGTGGTCACCCATCTGCCGCAGGTCGCGGCGTTCGCCGACCGGCATCTGGTGGTCGAGAAGACCAACGACGGGTCGGTGACACGCAGCGGGGTGAAGGCCATGGAGGGCGAGGACCGCGTACGGGAGCTGTCGCGGATGCTCGCGGGCCAGGAGGACTCCGAACTCGCGCGGGCGCATGCGGAAGAGCTCCTGGAGGCGGCACGCACGGGACGCTGACCTTCACCCGAAAGGGTGGTACCGCGGACGTACGGGCGAGCTCGGGGTAGACGTCGCCGGGGAGCGTTGCGACGAGGGTTCGGCGAGTGCTGGCATCCTTGGGCGGTCCCTCCTTTTCGTCCCGACACCGTCTCAGGAGCTCCGCCCGCGTGAGCAGTACCGCGAGTAGCACCCCGGTCCCGCCGCACGGGCAGCCGTCGCTGCACGCCGTTCAGGTGCTGGGAGGGGGGAGTTCGGGCAGCGGGGTGCATGTGCGGTCGCTGTCGGCCGGGCTGGTGGCGCGCGGGCTGCGGGTGACCGTCTGCGGGCCCTGGAGCGCCGAGCGGGGCTACGGCTTCGCCCAGACGGGAGCGCGGTTCACCGGGCTCGACGCCCTGACGGGCGCCGGAAGCATGGCGTCGCTGCGCAGGGCCACCCACGGGGCGGCCCTGGTGCACGCCCACGGGCTGCGTTCGGGGCTGCTGGCCGCGGTGGCGCTGCGTGGCCGGAATGTGCCGCTGATCGTCACCTGGCACACCCGTGTGGACGCCGAGGGGGCGCGGGCCCGCCTCGTCGCGCTGATGGAGCGCCGGGTGGCGCGGGCCGCCGCGATCGTGCTGGGGGCCTCCTCGGATCTGGTGGAGCGGGCCCGGGCCCGTGGCGCCCGCGACGCGCGGCTGGCCCCGGTCGCGGTGCCCGCCCCGCGCCGGGCGCCGGAGCCGGGCGATGGCCACCGCCAGAAGGCGCGGGCCGAACTGGGCGTGGTGGAGCGGCCGTTGCTGGTCACGGCGGGCCGGCTGGAGGCGGTGGCCGGACACGGCCCGCTGTTGGACGCGGCGCGGCGCTGGCGCGGGCTGGATCCGCAGCCGCTGCTGGTGGTGGCGGGGGAGGGGCCGGACCGTGCGGTGCTGCAGCGCCGGATCGACCTGGAAGGGCTGCCGGTACGGCTGCTCGGCCGACGTGAGGATGTGCCGGGGCTGCTCTCCGCGGCCGATGTAGCGGTGCTTTCCAGCCGCTGGGAGGCGCGCTCGCTGCTGGCCCAGGAGGCGCTGCACGCGGGGGTGCCGCTGGTGGCGACGGCGGTGGGCGGGGTGCCGGAGCTGGTCGGGGACGCCGCCGAACTCGTCCCCTACGGCGACCCGGAGGCCCTGGCAGAGGCGGTGACCGGGCTGCTCGCCGATCCGATGCGCCGGGTGGAGCTCGCCGCGGCGGGGCGGGCGCGGACGGCCGGCTGGCCGACCGAGGACGACACCGTCGCCCATGTCCTCAGCGTCTACGATGAGTTGGTGCAGACCTTTCTGCGTGAAGGGGTTGACGGGCCCGGTCGTTGATCGGCAGGGTGCTGGGCAGAGGAACGAGAGAGCGCTCTCAATTCGCTCCTCCCGTTACCCCCCACGCCATTTTCCCGGCAACCCCCACTACGCCGAGGAGCACCATCATCATGATCAGTCGCAGGAAGCTGCTGGGTGGCATAGCCGCCTCCGCCGCTGCCGCGGGAACCGGCCTGGCCTTCGCCGGCGGCCGCGCAAGCGGTGCGCCGAGCGCGAAGGCCGCCGCCTCCCTGCCCCTGACTGTCGTCAACAAGACGGGGCAGTACGACAACGCATCGGTCTGGCTCTACATCGTCGGCAACGAGGGCGACCGGCAGGTGCACGTCACCCCCGACGGCACCATCGCCCCCGTCGCGATGTCCGACAACGGCTCGGACGGCTTCACCGACTACGCGATCCCGCTGGCCGGAAGCGGTGACACCAAGCTGAACCTGCCGCAGATGTCGGGCCGGATCTATGTCGCGCTCGGCTCGAAGCTCAAACTGAAGGTGGTCGAGGACGGGGCGGGCAAGGCCGCACTGCAGTACCCGGCCGGCTGGGTGTCCGGCGACCCGAACTTCGACATCATGCACGACTGCGCGGAGTTCACGTACAACGACTCCGGGATGTTCTGCAACACCACCATGGTGGACATGTTCAGCGTCCCGCTGTCGATCCACCTCACCGGCGCCCAGGACCAGACGACCGGCACCCTCAAGGACGGCGCCCGCGCCAAGGTCTTCTCCGACCTCGCCGGCGTCGACGCCTACAAGAAGCTGATCGTCGGCGACAATCTGCGGGTGATCGCTCCGGGCCATGGCATGGGCGCGGGGCTGTTCGCGGAGGACTACTTCGCGTCCTACATCGACCAGGTCTGGGACGCCTACGGATCGAAGGACCTCAAGGTCACCACCAACGCGGGCACCTTCACCGGCCGGGTGAGCGGCGGGAAGTTCGCCTTCATCGGCCCGGCGTCGGTCTCCTTCGACAAGCCCTCCACCAAGGACGTGCTGTTCTGCGACGGCGCGCTGGCCGCGCCCAACGACGGGACGACGGGCCCGGTCGCGGCGATCCTCGGCGCGGGCTTCAACCGCACCACGCTGCACAACACCGACGCCCAGCCGACCACCGACCCGGCCGCCTTCTACGGCGAGGAGGTCACCAACCACTACGCCAAGGCCATGCACGCGGCGACCGTGGACGGCAAGGCGTACGGCTTCGCCTTCGATGACGTGGCCGAGTTCGCGTCCTACATCCAGGACACCGCCCCCAAGGGGATCACGCTCACCCTGACGCCGTTCTAGGGGCGTGCGGCGGACCGTGATGCCCGCGGCGGGCTTGTTCCCGTCCCGCCCCTTCCCGCAGCATCGGTGTGCGGCTCCGCCGGGTGGCGGGGCTGCGCCCCGGACCGGGGTCCAGGGGCGAGGCCCCTGGTAACGGGAAGGGGCGGGGAGGGGAAAGATCCGCGGGGGGGCAGGGGCCGGCTGAGGTTCGGCACAAGCGGCCGGGCGGGGAGGCGTCCGCGGCGCACGGCGGGGCGGCGCGGCGGACGGTGAGGGAGCCTCTCCCCGCCCGGCTACCCGTCTGGCGACCCGCCCGGCGGCACGGGGGGACGCCGGGCGGGAAGCCCGGGCACGGCGGGGCGGCCCGCGAACGCATCACCGCACATGGCGGCGGGCCTGGAGGGCCACCCCCAGGGCCAGAACCGTCTGGGGATCCTCCAGATCGCTGCCCAGCAGCCGGGAGATCCGGGCCAGCCGGTCGTACAGCGTCTGGCGGTTGAGGTGCAGCGCGCGGGCCGTCTCCGCCTTACGGCCCGCATGGCGCAGATACGTCTCCAGTGTCGGCAGCAGCGGTGGACGGGCGGTGCGGTCATGAGCGAGCAGCGGACCGATCACCCGGTCGACAAAGGCGGCCAGATCGCCGTGCTCCCGCAGTCGCCACAGCAACAGGTCGACATCCAGGCTCCGTACGTCGTACCAGTCCCGGTCGGTCAGCCCGCGCGCCGCGTTCGCCGCCTCCGCCGCATGCCGCAGTTCGGTGCCGGCCGCGTCCCAGCCGACCGCGAGCCCGGCGATCACCACCGGCGGCCGGGCACCGGCCCGGTCCGGCCAGGCCCGCTCCGCCCCGGCCCGCAGCGCCGCCGCGATCCGCTCGGCGACCGCGCCGCGCTCGGTCGCGCCGCGCAGCCCCGCCAGCAGCGGAATCCGGCCCTCCGGAAGTCGTACGCCGAGCAGCACCGGCACCCCGACCGCCGCCAGCTCCTCCTGCAGGGCGTGGGCCAGCGCCGCCCAGCTCTCCCCGCCCCGGCCAGCGGACGCGGATCCTCCTCCAGCCGCATCACCACCGGCAGCAGCGGCCCGTCCGCGCCCGGCCGGAACCCCAGCACCCGGGCCTGGGCGGGGGCGTCCGAGGCCTCGATGCGGCCCTCCGCGAGATCGGTGAGGAAGTCCCCGCGCCCGCGCGCCGCCAGCTCCTCCTCCTGACGCGTCCGCAGCAGCACCACCGCCAGCAGATCCGCCGTCCGCTCGGCAGCGATCCTGTGCACCGGCCCCAGCGGCCCGGCCACCGGAAGGACGGTCAGCCGCGCCCGTACGGAGCCGGGACCGGGCCCGCCGCCCGGGATGTCCGCCATCACACTGCCCGCCGGCGGTTCGGGCCGCTCGGCCGCGCGCCGCGCCCGCAGCCCCTCCCACACCTGCAGCGGATCGGCCGCGCCCGCCGGGGGCGTACCGCCGGGCCCCGCCGCGTACAGCAGTTGCCCGTCGGGGGTCTCCAGGAAGACCGGATTGGCCGCGAAGGCGGCGAAGTGACACAGGATCTCCGGCACCCCGCCGCCGCGCAGCAGCACCTCGGTGGCCTGCCGGTGCACCACATCGGCCTGGCGCAGCAGGGCGTAGTGCGCATTGACGATCTCGGTGTGGATCTCCTCGGTGACCGTCACGAACGGCACCTCGCGATGGAGTTGCACCAGCGGCAGCCCGCACGAGCGCGCCGTGTCCACGACCGGTCCCGGCAGCGTGCGGAACCGGGCCCCCAGCTCCACCACCAGCGCCGCGATGCCCCGCTCGGCGAGCCGGCGGACGAAGGCGCGCTGCTCGGCGGGGCGCGAGCCGACCCCGAGGCCGGTGGTCAGCAGCAGTTCGCCGCCCTTGAGCAGCGCGGCGATATTGGGCACCTCGCCCGCGTGCACCCAGCGCACCGGGCGCTCCAGCAGCTCTTCCCCGGCCACCACCTCGGGGAGCCCGCGGCGCAAGGCGGGCAGGCCGAGGGCCCGCGCCACGGTGATCGTCCCATGCGGCTCCCGAGGCACCCGCTGCTCCTGCGGTTCGCCGGGCACCCGCGACTCCTGCGGTTCCCGCGACTCCTGCGGTTCCCGCGACTCCTGCGGCTCGTGCGGTTCCTGCGGCACCATGGTCAGGACGCTCCCCGGGCGGGGCCCTCTTCGCCGGTCAGCGCGCTAGCCTCCGTACGCGCCCGACGCCGTCAGCCGCAGCGCGGTGTCGATCAGCGGCACATGGCTGAACGCCTGCGGGAAGTTGCCCACCTGGCGCTGGTTCTTCGGGTCCCACTCCTCGGCCAGCAGCCCGAGGTCGTTGCGGAGCCCGAGCAGCTTCTCGAAGAGCTTCCGGGCCTCGTCCACCCGGCCGATCATCGCCAGGTCGTCGGCGAGCCAGAACGAGCAGGCCAGGAAGGCCCCTTCGTCGCCCTCGAGACCGTCCACCCCGGCGTCCTCGCCCGCCGTGGGGTAGCGCATGACGAAGCCGTCCTCGGTCGACAGCTCCCGCTGGATCGCCTCGATGGTGCCGATGACCCGCTTGTCGTCCGGCGGCAGAAAGCCCATCTGCGGGATGAGCAGCAGCGAGGCGTCCAGCTCCTTGGAGCCGTAGGACTGGGTGAAGGTGTTGCGCTCGGCGTCGTAGCCCCGCTCGCAGACGTCCCGGTGGATCTCGTCGCGCAGCTCCCGCCAGCGCTCCAACGGCCCGTCCACATCGCCGGATTCGATGAGCTTGACGGTGCGGTCGACCGCGACCCAGGCCATCACCTTGGAGTGCACGAAGTGGCGGCGCGGCCCGCGCACCTCCCAGATGCCCTCGTCCGGCTCGTCCCAGTGCTCCTCGAGGTAGCGGATCAGCTTGAGCTGCAGCACGCTCGCGTAGTCGTTGCGCGCCAGGCCCGTCATATGGGCCAGGTGCAGCGCCTCGGTGACCTCGCCGTAGACGTCGAGCTGGAGCTGGCCCGCCGCGCCGTTGCCGACCCGGACCGGCTGGGAGTTCTCATAGCCGGGCAGCCAGGTCAGCTCGGCCTCGGCCAACTCCCGCTCGCCCGCGATGCCGTACATGATCTGCAGGTTCTCCGGGTCGCCCGCGACCGCGCGCAGCAGCCATTCGCGCCAGGCGCGCGCTTCCTCGCGGTAGCCGGTGCGCAGCAGCGAGGAGAGGGTGATCGCGGCGTCCCGCAGCCAGGTGAAGCGGTAGTCCCAGTTCCGGACACCGCCGATCTCCTCGGGGAGCGAGGTGGTGGGCGCCGCGACGATGCCGCCGGTGGGGGCGTAGGTCAGCGCCTTGAGCGTGATCAGCGAGCGGACCACCGCGTCCCGGTAGGGGCCGTGGTACGTGCAGTGCTCGACCCACTCCCGCCAGAACGCCTCGGTGGCCTCCAGGGCGACCTCCGGCTCGGGCAGCGCCGGCGGCTCGTTGTGCGAGGGCTGCCAGCTGATGGTGAAGGCGATCCGGTCGCCGGGGCCCACCGTGAAGTCGGAGTAGGTGGTGAGGTCCTTGCCGTAGGTGTCGGCCTCGGTGTCCAGCCAGACGGAGTCCGGGCCGGCGACGGCGACGGTGCGGGTGTCCACCCGGTGCACCCACGGCACGACCCAGCCGTAGGAGAACCGCATCCGCAGCGCGGAGCGCATCGGCACCCGGCCGCTGACCCCCTCGACGATCCGCACCAGTTGCGGGGCGCCGTCACGGGGCGGCATGAAGTCGATCACACGGACCGTGCCGCGCGGAGTGTCCCACTCCGATTCCAGCACCAGCGAGTCGCCGCGGTAGCGGCGGCGGTCGGCGGCGGGCGGCTGGCTCCCCGAGGGGAAGGCGGGCCCGAGGCGCCAGAAACCGTGTTCCTCAGTGCCCAGCAGACCGGCGAAGACGGCATGGGAGTCGAACCGCGGCAGGCACAGCCAGTCGACCGTGCCGTCCCTGCAGACGAGGGCGGCGGTCTGCATATCACCAATCAGTGCGTAATCCTCGATACGCCCGGCCACGTGCATTCCCCATTCGAACGGCCGTACCACCCCGGAGGGCGCTTCTTACGGTCTCGGAAATTCTGACGAGCTCTTGTTCCGGGGGCGTGCTGGTGGTGCCGTGCCGGGTGGCTCGCATGCGTGCGTCCGATGAGGATACGACGGACAACGGTGATCCGCTTGAGCCCGTCCACATCGTGGCTCGCATCTCGCGGCCGATCGGGTGGCCAGGTCACGCATGGTGTTCGGGCGGTTGCGCAGACCGAACGCGGGAACCAGGTCATCACCGGCCGCTCCGAGGCGCTGATACCCTGGTAGCCCGTGGAGCGGCGGGCACAAAACCCCCGAACCATCAGCGACGGCACCCCCCGAATCCGGAGTGGCTGCCGTACGCACCCTCACCACGCGACCACGGGAGCCCCCTCTTGGCCATTGCCGCTAAGCCCATGACGACCAAGCACCTCTTCGTCACCGGGGGTGTCGCCTCCTCACTCGGCAAGGGTCTTACCGCCTCCAGTCTGGGGGCCTTGCTGAAGGCGCGCGGTCTGCGCGTCACCATGCAGAAGCTCGATCCGTATCTGAACGTCGACCCGGGCACGATGAACCCCTTCCAGCACGGTGAGGTGTTCGTCACCAACGACGGCGCCGAGACCGACCTGGACATCGGCCACTACGAGCGCTTCCTGGACGTCGACCTCGACGGCTCGGCCAATGTGACCACCGGACAGGTGTATTCCACCGTAATCGCCAAGGAGCGGCGCGGTGAGTACCTCGGTGACACCGTGCAGGTCATCCCGCACATCACCAACGAGATCAAGCACCGGATCCGGCGCATGGCCACCGATGATGTGGACGTCGTCATCACCGAGGTCGGCGGCACCGTCGGCGACATCGAGTCGCTGCCCTTCCTGGAGGCCGTCCGCCAGGTCCGGCACGAGGTCGGCCGGGACAACGTCTTCGTGGTGCACATCTCGCTGCTGCCCTACATCGGCCCGTCCGGTGAGCTGAAGACCAAGCCCACCCAGCACTCGGTGGCCGCACTGCGCAACATCGGTATCCAGCCGGACGCGATCGTGCTGCGAGCCGACCGCGAGGTCCCGACCTCCATCAAGCGCAAGGTCTCGCTGATGTGTGACGTGGACGACGCGGCCGTCGTCGCCGCCATCGACGCCAAGTCGATCTACGACATCCCGAAGGTGCTGCACTCCGAGGGCCTGGACGCCTATGTCGTCCGCAAGCTGGACCTGCCCTTCCGCGACGTGGACTGGACCCAGTGGGACGATCTGCTGCGGCGCGTCCACCAGCCCGACCACGAGGTCACCGTGGCGCTGGTCGGCAAGTACATCGACCTGCCCGACGCCTACCTCTCGGTCACCGAGGCGCTGCGCGCCGGCGGCTTCGCCAACAACGCCCGCGTCAAGATCAAGTGGGTCACCTCCGACGACTGCAAGACGGCCGCCGGCGCCCGGGACCAGCTCGACGGCGTGGACGCGGTCTGCATCCCCGGCGGCTTCGGCGACCGCGGAGTGATCGGCAAGGTCGGCGCGATCACCTACGCCCGGGAGAACAAGCTCCCGCTGCTGGGCCTCTGTCTCGGGCTGCAGTGCATCGTCATCGAGGCCGCGCGCAACCTCGCGGGCATCGAAGGCGCCAACTCCACCGAGTTCGAGCCCGCCACCACCGACCCGGTGATCTCCACCATGGCCGAGCAGCTCGACATCGTCGCGGGCGAGGGCGACATGGGCGGGACCATGCGGCTGGGCATGTACCCGGCCAAGCTGGCCGAGGGCTCGATCGTCCGCGAGGTCTACGACAACCAGCCGTACGTCGAGGAGCGCCACCGCCACCGCTACGAGGTCAACAACTCCTACCGCGGTGAGCTGGAGAAGAAGGCCGGGATCGTCTTCTCCGGCACCTCTCCGGACAACAAGCTCGTCGAGTACGTGGAGTACCCGCGCGAGGTCCACCCCTATCTGGTCGGCACCCAGGCGCACCCCGAGCTGCGCTCCCGCCCGACCCGTCCGCACCCGCTCTTCGCGGGCCTGGTGAAGGCGGCGGTCGAGCGACAGACCGCTGGTCAGACGCGTACCGCCGGGGCCTGACCGCTACGGTTGACGGGGCGGGCGGCCGGCGCGGCCCGCCCCCGCCAACCGCACGCGGAAAGGACGCTGAGGCAAGCATGCGTATCCAGGACACTCCCGAGGAATGGCCGGTCACCGCCACCGCCACGCCGTTCACCGGCAACAAGACGAGCGTGCGCACCGACGAGGTGGAGATGCCCGACGGCAGCCGGGTCAACCGCGACTACCAGGTCCACCCCGGCTCCGTCGCCATCCTCGCCCTGGACGAGGACGGCCGCGTGATCGTGCTGCGGCAGTACCGGCACCCGGTCCGTCAGCGGCTGTGGGAGATCCCGGCCGGTCTCCTGGACATCCCGGGTGAGAACCCGCTGCACGCCGCCCAGCGGGAGTTGTACGAGGAGGCGCACGTCAAGGCCGAGGACTGGCGTGTCCTGATCGACGTCTACACCTCGCCCGGCGGCTCCGACGAGGCCGTACGGATCTTCCTGGCCCGGGAGATCTCCGCGGCCGAGGGCGAGCGGTTCGAGGTCTCCGAGGAGGAGGCCGACATGGAGCTGGCCCGGGTGTCCCTGGAGGAGCTGGTGCGCGGCGCGCTCGCGGGCGAGCTGCACAACACCTGCCTCGCGCTGGGCGCACTGGCGCTGCAGGCCGCGCTCTCCGGCGACGGTATCGACGCCCTCCGCCCGGCCGACGCCTCCTGGCCGGCCCGCCCCTTCGCGGCGTAGACCCGCTGAACGGCGCGTGCCCATTGAACGGCGCAGACCCACTGATGTGACGCATACGCCCCGCCCGGTCCCGGAGAAGATCCGATGGAGTGATTTTCGGTACCTGCCATGGGCCTGGAGTGCCGGGTACCTGACGCGGAGTGAACTACGCTCATAGTGGCCCCGGCCGCAGTGGCGCGGCGGGCTCGTAAGCGCAGGTGGACGGGAGTGGGCCCGTGGCGGAGCAGGCGGTCGACACCGAGGGGGAGCCGGCGGCCCCAAGGAAGCGGCAACCGCCGTCCGCCACGCCCGCTTCGTCCGCTTCCGGCCGTCCGTCGGAGGCCCGTTCCGATCGTTCACCGGAGGACCGCCCCCACCGTTCGCCGGAGGACCCGGCGCCCTCGTCCGACACCCCGCCGCGGCAGCGCTCCGCGGCCGGGCGCGCGGAGGCCCAGGACGGCGGGGTGTGGAGCGGGGCGACCCGGGCCGTGCTGTTCGCGGCGGCGGCGACCGTGGGGCGGGGGTTCGCCGGGCGGCGGCGGGAGCTGCTGTCGCTGCGGGCCGATATCGAGCGCGCCGGCCTGGACACCCTCGCAGGACGTAAGGCCGCCCGCAGCCGGGTGCTGCTGATCGCGGGCCGCCCCGGCTGGGGCCGTACGGCGCTGGCCGAGGAGCTCGCCCGGCGGCTCGCCGGCGACTACCCCGACGGCGTGCTGAGCGCCCGGCTGACGACCTCCGCCGGAGACCCCGTACCCACCGAGCGCACCGCCCGTGAGCTGCTCGGACGGCTCGGCGTGAGCGCCCCGCCGGGCGCGGACGAGGACGATCTGAGCGAGGCGCTGCGCACGGCGCTGGACGGCAAGCGGGTGCTGTTGCTGCTCGACGACGTGGCCGGTGCCGAGCAGGTGGACGCCTTACTGCCCGACGAGCCCGACTGCCTGGTGGTCGCCGTCTCGCGCGGCCCGCTGACCGGGGTGCCGGATGTGCGGCCGTGCACGGTGGGCGGGCTGGATGTGAGCGCGGCGGTCGGGCTGTTGGCGCAGTACACCGGCCCACCCGGATCACCTGCGATCCGGTGGCCGCGCAATCCCTCGTCGAGGAGTGCGCGGGCCAGCCCGCCGCGCTTGTCCTGGTCGGCGGCTGGCTCGCCGCCCGCCCCCAGGCATCGGTCGCCGACGCGCTCGCCCGGCTGCGCGAGCTGCCGCCGGACGACGGTGATCTCGACCATGGCGCCCGCCCGCTGATCCGCGCCTTCCGGCTGGCCTATGCCGCGCTGCCGTCCGCCGCCGCCCGGATGCTGCGGCTGCTGGTGCTGGCGCCCGGCGGATCGACCGACGCCCAGACCGCCTCCGCGCTGGCCGGATGCTCGGTGGCGGACGGCGAGGCGGCGCTGGAGGGCTTCACCGCGTACGGGATGCTGCGTCCGCGCGGGCCGGGCGACTACCAGGTGCCCGGCTGTCTCGATCCGCTGCTGCGGGAGCGGCTGGCTGCCGAGGAGCGCCCGGCGGAGGTGGAGCTGGCGCGGGCGCGGATGCTGGAGCGCGCCGTACGGCAGCTGCACGCGTGCCGACTGGCCGCCGAGCCCGCCGGTTCGCCGGGCCGCAAGAAGCTGGCCGGGATGCCGAAGCCGCTGCGCTTTTCGTCGTCGGCCCAGGCGGCGGAGTGGCTCGAGGCCCGGCTGCCCACGCTGATCGAGGCCGCCCGGCTGGCCGTGGAGACCGGTGAACTCGACACCCTGGCACGGCGGTTGGTGGCCGCGCTCACCCACGCCCTCACCGCTCACCGGGGTGCCGAGGGTGCCGCGGTGGAGCTGTACGGGCTGCATGAGCTGGTGCTGGACGTGGCCCGGCGCCGCGACCTGCCGGTGGAGCGGGCGGCCGCGCTGCTGAACCTCGGCGATCTGGACGGCGGGGCGGGCCGGGTGGACCAGGCCCTCGCGCGGTACAAGAGCGCCCTGGAAGCCGCCCGCGCGTCGGGCGATCCGTATACGACCGGGCGGGCGCTGGAGTCGATCGGCGGCATGTACCAGGAGCTGGAGGACTGGCACCGGGCGGCCGACTGGTACGGACGCGCCCTGGAGCTGCGGCTGAGCCGCCGCGATCTGTCCGCGGCCGCCCGGATGTACGCACGGCTCGGCACCGTCCACGGCTACGCCGGGCAGTGGGGCGAGGCCCTGCGCGACTGGCGCGCCGCCGCGGCCGCCTGCCGCCGGGCGGGGGACCGGCCGGGGTACGCACGGGCACTCAGCGGCGCCGCGGGCGCCCAGGAGCGCACCGGGCGGCCGAGGGATGCGCTGCGCACCTGGGCGGAGGCCGCCGCGGCCGCACGGACCTGCGGTGACACCGGGCTGCACGCCGATCTGGCGCACCACGCGGCGGACGCGATGGACCGGCTCGGTGGGGACCCGGCAGTGGCTCGGTCGCTGCGGCGCACCGCCCGTAAGGGCGCCACGGAGGGGGCGGAGGACACGGGTCCGACACCTCGGAGTGGCGAAGGAAACCCGGCCGACCTACGAAATCAGTAGTGGTCTTCCAAAAGATTGATGCATTGCAAGGCTAGACAGCGCGACGTCCTTCATTAGACTGGCCGTACCGCGATTGTTGCGGTCGTCTCCGGCATGCGGACGCATTCCGGTTTGCCTGTCTATGGTCGATGGTGTAGCGACCGTGACCGGCTATGGCGATATGTTCCTTTCCCCCCATTCAAGGACCGTGATCGACGTGAAGGTCGGTATCCCCCGCGAGGTCAAGAACAACGAGTTCCGTGTGGCCATCACCCCCGCCGGTGTGCACGAGCTGGTCCGAGGCGGCCATGAGGTCGTCGTGGAGCAGAGCGCGGGCCTCGGCTCCTCCATCACGGATGAGGAGTACACCGCCGCCGGTGCGCGCATCCTCGGCACCGCCGACGAGGTCTGGGCCACCGCCGACCTGCTGCTGAAGGTCAAGGAGCCCGTCGCGGAGGAATACCACCGGATGCGCAAGGGCCAGACGCTCTTCACCTATCTGCATCTGGCCGCCTCCCGGGCCTGCACGGACGCGCTGCTGGAGTCCGGCACCACCGCCATCGCCTACGAGACCGTGGAGACCGCGAACCGCGCCCTGCCGCTGCTCGCGCCGATGTCCGAGGTCGCGGGCCGGATCGCGCCGCAGGTCGGCGCGTACCACCTGATGCGCTCGGCCGGCGGCCGGGGTGTCCTGCCCGCCGGGGTGCCGGGTGTGGCCGCCGCGCGTGCCGTGGTCATCGGCGGTGGCGTCTCCGGGTGGAACGCCGCCCAGATCGCCATCGGCATGGGCTTCCACGTCACCCTGCTGGACAAGGACATCAACAAGCTGCGCGAGGCCGACCGGATCTTCGGCACCCGGGTGCAGACCATCGCCTCCAACGCCTTCGAGCTGGAGAAGGCCGTCCTCGAGGCCGACCTGGTCATCGGCGCGGTGCTGATCCCGGGCGCCAAGGCGCCCAAGCTGGTCACCAACGAGCTGGTGTCCCGGATGAAGCCGGGAAGTGTCCTTGTCGACATCGCGATCGACCAGGGCGGCTGCTTCGAGGACTCCCGGCCCACCACCCACGCCGAGCCGACCTTCGCGGTCCACGACTCGGTCTTCTACTGCGTCGCGAACATGCCCGGCGCGGTGCCGAACACCTCCACCCACGCGCTCACCAACGCGACGCTCCCGTACATCGTGGAGCTGGCCAACCGCGGCTGGCGGGACGCGCTGCGCCGGGACGCCGCGCTGGCCAAGGGGCTCAACACTCATGAGGGACAGGTCGTCTACGGCCCGGTCGCCGAGGCGCACGACCTGCCCACGGTCGAACTGAGCTCGCTGATCGGCTGAATGACGCTCGGAGTTCACCGGCCCGGCCGCCGGAGCGGGTGAACTCCGGTTGCCGGACGGTCAACCCGAACCGTCAACCACATGTCAACAATGGGCATCCGGCCGGGTCTTGTCGAAGGATGAGGCCCGGCCGAAGGTGTGTCCGCTGTGCCCCGTATCGCGCGCGACCCATGGCTCGGCCAACTCGCCCTAAATGCAACTATTCAGACGCTTTATGCGGCGGTGAAATCTCCGCGGCACCGTTCACACGCCCTTGACATCGGGGTGTTCGATTGCCGACACATCATGCCGTGTCCGGTGGATTGTGTTGCTGAGGACCGCCGACACGCCATAGAGTCGCCAACCGTCGGCATGGTGTCACGCTGACCTATAGAGAAATTTCCTGGTCACCAAGGAGGTAGGACGACTTGTGAATGAGTCGACATTTTCTCCCGGGGGTGGTCAACCAGGACCGGCTGCGCGGGGCCAGGGCCCCTCGGGGCTCGAGGCTGTCGGCTCCGTCGCTGTCCGTACCTTCGCAACCCACCAGAGCCCGACGACAGCCCACCAGAGCCACAGCATGGACGGCCATCACGTGAACGCCATGGCCGGCGACCAGGGGGGCACGGATCCCGCCCGCTTCGCCGACTACGACGACCTCCCCGACGGGCACTTCTACGACCCGGACGCGGAGTACGAGCCAGACCCCGAATACGCGGCCACGCTCGCGCCCGACGCTGCCCGCCAGCGCCGCGAGCGGATCGGCCCCACCGGGCGCCCGCTGCCGTACTTCCCGATCCCGGGGCCGCTGACCGATCATGGTCCAGCGAAGATCATCGCGATGTGCAACCAGAAGGGCGGGGTCGGTAAGACCACCTCCACCATCAACCTGGGCGCGGCCCTGGCCGAATACGGCCGCCGGGTGCTGCTCGTCGACTTCGACCCGCAGGGCGCCCTGTCGGTCGGCCTCGGGGTCAACCCGATGGAGCTCGACCTCACGGTCTACAACCTGCTCATGGAGCGGGGCATGTCGGCCGACGAGGTGCTGCTGAAGACGGCCGTGCCCAACATGGATCTGCTCCCCAGCAATATCGACTTGTCGGCCGCCGAGGTGCAGCTGGTGAGCGAGGTCGCCCGGGAGTCGACCCTGCAGCGCGCCCTCAAGCCGCTGATGGCCGACTACGACTACATCGTCATCGACTGCCAGCCCTCGCTCGGTCTGCTCACCGTCAACGCGCTCACCGCGGCGCACAAGGTGATCGTGCCGCTGGAGTGCGAGTTCTTCGCGCTGCGCGGTGTGGCGTTGCTCACGGAGACGATCGAGAAGGTCCAGGAGCGGCTCAACCCCGACCTGGAGCTGGACGGCATCCTCGCCACGATGTACGACTCGCGCACCGTGCACAGCCGTGAGGTCCTCGCCCGTGTGGTCGAGGCGTTCGACGATCACGTCTACCACACGGTCATCGGCCGCACGGTCCGCTTCCCCGAGACCACGGTCGCGGGCGAGCCGATCACCACGTACGCGTCCAACTCCGTCGGTGCCGCCGCCTATCGCCAGCTCGCCAGGGAGGTGCTCGCCCGGTGTCACGCCGAGTGAGTCTGCCGGGAGCCGACGAACTGTTCCGCACCACCGGAGGGATGGGGCTCCAGTCCTCCGCTCCCGCCTCCGGGCGCCGCCAGGCGAACGGCGAGGGCCCCCGGGTGCCGCCGCCCGCCGCCGACCCCGACGCCGAGCCTCGGGAAGGGCAGGAGCAGCGCCCGGACGGTGAGCAGTCCGGCTCGGGCGAACACACGGGACGCGAGACGGCGGCCTCCCAGGACGCGGTGGGCGAGCGGCGCCCCGGGGCCGGGGACCGGCCCAAGGGCCGCCAGGCGCAGGGCGGTTCGGCCGCGGTCGAGCAGAGCGGCCAGGCCCGCCGCCGCGCCCGGGCGGCGAACCGTCGGCCCAGCGGGCGCGAGCGCCACGACGAGAAGATCACGGTCTATGTCTCCGCCGAGGAGCTGATGGACCTCGAGCACGCCCGGCTGGTGCTCCGCGGTGAGCACGGGCTCGCCGTCGACCGCGGCCGGATCGTCCGCGAGGCGGTCGCGGTCGTCCTCGCCGACCTCGAGTCGCGCGGCGACGCGAGCATCCTGGTGCGCCGCCTCCGCGGCCGTTGACCGGGCCGGGCGATAGCCTGCCCGGTCGTACGGGCTGTCCCGCCTGGCCCTGAGCACCCTGGACCGCGATGCCGACGAACGACGACTCCGCCCCGCCGCCCCGCCCTCCTCGCCGCACCCTCGGCCGAGGCCCCGGCGCGGCGCCCCCCGACGCGGGCCCGGACCGTCCCTCGGAGCGTCCCACCGCGCCCCCGCGGCCACAGACGGCCTCTCAGCGTCCCGCGCCGCCGCCGCCCGAGCCGACCTCGCCCCTGACGCCCGGAGAGCCGCAGGAAGGCGCTCACGCGGCGCGTGAGGCTACTGCTGAGCCGTCCGTCGAGCCTGGGGCACGCGAGGCGGCGCCGGGCACCGCTGAGCCGGAGGCCGAGCCGGAGGCAGACGAGACGGCTCGTGAGAGACGCGCCGCGCCGGACGCGGAGCACGGGGCACATGAGGCGGCACCGGAGCGAAGCGCCGCGCCGGACGCCGAGCCCGAGCCGCCCCCGGCGGTCACCGAGCCCGCTGCCCTGATCTCAACGGCTACTGAGCCCGCTGCCCTGGCCCCGGCGGCTACTGAGCCCGCTGCCCCGGCCCCAGCGGTCACCGAGCCCGCTGCCCCGGCCCCAGCGGCCGCTGAGCCCGCCGTCCCGGAAGAGCAGGCCGTGCCGAGGGGCGAGCCGGAGCCGGTGCATGCGCGGGCCGACCTCGATGTGGCGCCCTCCGGGGGCGGGCACGGTGGCGACGCGGCCGGGTCCGGGGCCGGGAGCGACGCGGGTGACGGGACGGAGGCGAGCGGCGGGAGTGGCACCGGCGGCGGGACCGGCCGGGGTGAGGCGCAAGGTGGCGAGGCGCAGGCCGAGGACGGCGGCAATCGGTTCACCGTGCGGCTGGACAACTTCGAGGGGCCCTTCGACCTCCTCCTCCAGCTGATCTCCAAGCACAAGCTGGACGTCACCGAGGTCGCCCTGTCCAAGGTCACCGACGAGTTCATGGCCTATATCCGCGCCATGGGGCCGGACTGGGACCTCGACCAGACCACCGAGTTCCTCGTCGTCGCGGCGACCCTGCTGGACCTCAAGGCGGCCCGGCTGCTGCCGGCCGCCGAGGTCGAGGACGAGGCGGACCTGGCACTGCTGGAGGCGCGCGACCTGCTCTTCGCGCGGCTGCTCCAGTACCGCGCGTACAAGCAGATCGCGGACATCTTCAACGACCGGCTGATCGCCGAGGCCGCCCGTTACCCCCGTACGGTCGGCCTGGAGCCGCACCACGCCGAGCTGCTCCCCGACGTCGTCATCAGCATCGGCCCCGAGGGCTTCGCCAAGCTGGCCGTCAAGGCGATGCAGGCCAAGCCCAAGCCGCAGGTCTACATCGACCACATCCACGCCCCGCTGGTCAGCGTCCGGGAGCAGGCCGAGGTGGTGGTCGCGCGGCTGCGGGAGCTGGGGGAGGCCACCTTCAGCACGCTCACCGAGGACGCTCCCGACGTCCTTACGGTCGTCGCGCGGTTCCTGGCGCTCCTGGAGCTCTACCGCGAGCGCGCGGTCCTGCTCGACCAGCCGGAGGCGCTCGGGTCGCTCATGGTCCGCTGGACGGGCGAGGCGGGGCGGGAGCCGCTGGTCACCGACGAGTTCGACCAGGAGGCCCAGGCCAAACCCCAGGCGGAGTCCCAGGACAAGCCCCGTAAGGAGACGGCCACGCCGGAGCCGGAGCCGGAGCCGGAGAAGGAGAAGGAGAAAGAGGAGGTACCGAGTTGAGCGAGCAGCGGACACCCGCCGGGCTCTCCGAGGTCGCCGAGCTGGACCTCAAGCCCGCCCTGGAGGCCGTCCTCATGGTCGTCGACGAGCCCGCCACCGAGGAACACCTCGCCAAGGTGCTGGCGCGGCCGCGCCGCGCCGTCGCGGACGCGCTGCGCGAGCTGGCCGACGAGTACGCGACGCAGGGCCGGGGCTTCGAGCTGCGGCTGGTCGCGGGCGGCTGGCGCTACTACACGCGCCCGGCCTACGCCGCCGCCGTCGAGGGGTTCGTCCTGGACGGCCAGCAGGCCCGGCTCACCCAGGCCGCTTTGGAAACCCTCGCGGTGGTCGCGTACCGTCAGCCGGTCAGCCGTTCCCGTGTCTCGGCCGTCCGCGGTGTCAACTGCGACGGCGTGATGCGGACCCTCCTGCAGCGGGGACTGGTCGAGGAGGCGGGCACGGAACCCGAAACAGGTGCGATCCTGTACAGGACGACGAACTACTTCCTGGAGCGGATGGGCCTGCGAGGGCTGGACGAGCTTCCGGAGCTCGCACCGTTCCTCCCCGAGGCGGACGCGGTCGAGGGCGAGTCCCAGGAGGGCGTGCCGTCGTTCGATCCGGACGCCATCGACAGCGATGACGCGCACGACGACGTAGAACACCGAGCCCGTAGCGGCCACTCTCAGACGGAAACTTGATGCGAAGCAGCGGCAGGAACAGCAGGGGCAGCGGCAGCGGTAGCGGCGGCAACAACTACCGGGGCGCGGGGAACCGGCGCGACGAGCAGCAGCAGCGCGCCGGCCGCCCCCGCCCCGAGGAGCGCCGCTACGACGTGGGCGGCGGCTCCCAGGCGGGCCCCGGCCCCAAGGCGGGTCCCAAGGGAGGCTCCCAGGGCGGCCCCAAGGGCGGCGCGGCCAAGAGCGGTGCCCCCAAGGGCGTCGGCGGCCGCGGCCGCAAGCCGAACGCCCCGGCCCGCCCGCGCGAGTACGAGGCGCAGATGGAGGAGCGCAACCGCGCCCGCCACGACAAGCCGCGGGTCGCGCTGCCCAAGACCTTCGGCGAGGTGGAGGGCGAGCGGCTGCAGAAGGTCCTCGCCCGCGCCGGGATGGGCTCGCGCCGCGCCTGTGAGGAGCTGATCGACCAGGCCCGGGTCGAGGTCAACGGCAAGATCGTGACCGAGCAGGGGCTGCGCGTCGACCCCGAGAAGGACGAGATCAAGGTCGACGGGCTGACCGTGGCCACCCAGTCGTACCTCTTCTTCGCGCTGAACAAGCCCGCCGGTGTCGTCTCCACCATGGAGGACCCCGACGGCCGCCAGTGCCTGGGCGACTATGTGACCAACCGCGAGACCCGGCTCTTCCACGTCGGCCGGCTCGACACCGAGACCGAGGGCATCATCCTGCTCACCAACCACGGTGAGCTGGCCCACCGCCTCACCCACCCCCGCTACGGCGTGAAGAAGACCTATCTCGCCGCCATCCAGGGCCCGCTCCCGCGGGACCTCGGCAAGCGGCTCAAGAGCGGCATCGAGCTGGAGGACGGCTACGCCCGCGCCGACCACTTCCGTGTGGTGCAGAACACCGGCAAGAACTATCTGGTCGAGGTGAGCCTGCACGAGGGCCGCAAGCACATCGTGCGGCGGATGCTCGCCGAGGCCGGCTTCCCGGTCGACAAGCTGGTGCGGACGGCCTTCGGCCCGATCGCGCTCGGCGACCAGAAGTCCGGCTGGCTGCGCCGGATGACCAACACCGAGGTCGGCATGCTGATGCGCGAGGTCGACCTCTGAGGACTGCGGGCCCCTTTGAGGCCCGGCACCGCTGACGGCCCCGGCCGTCGGCGGCCCGCCGCGTCTCGCCCAGCGGTCGCCCCGGGAGCCTGTCGGACCCGCTCGTTACGCTGATCGGGAGTGCGGCCGATGACGCGGCCGCACCCGACGCACGACAGGCACAGCGCGCACAGGGAGCGAGACGTGGCGGTACGAGCGGTCCGCGGGGCGGTCCAGCTGGAGCGGGACGAGCCGGAGCACATGCAGGAGCAGGTCTCCGCGCTGCTGACGGCCGTCCTGGGGCGCAATGCCCTCGACCCCGACGATCTGATCAGCGTGTGGTTCACGGCCACCCCCGATCTGCACAGCGACTTCCCCGCGGCCGCCGCCCGCAAGCTGGGCATCACCGACGTGCCGCTGATCTGCGCCCAGGAGCTGGACATCGCGGGGCCATGCCCCGTGTCGTCCGCATCCTGGCGCATATCGAGACCTCCCTGCCCAAGTCCGAGATCGCCCATGTCTACCTCGGCGCCGCCGCCGCCCTCCGCAAGGACATCGCCCAATGAGAACCGCGCTCGTCATCGGCACCGGCCTGATCGGCACCTCCGCCGCGCTGGCCCTGGCCGGCCGCGGCGTCCAGGTGCACCTCGCCGACCATGACGCGGACCAGGCCCGCACCGCCGAGGCGCTCGGCGCCGGGACACAGGGCGAGCCCGAGGGGCCCGTGGACCTGGCGATCGTCGCCGTGCCGCCGGCGTACGTGGCCGGGACGGTGGCCGATGTGCTGCGCCGCGACATGGCCCGCGGCGTGCTGGACGTCGCGAGCGTCAAGGGCGGCCCGCGCCGCGAGCTGGAGGCCCTCGGCTGCGATCTGACCCGCTACATCGGCACGCATCCGATGGCGGGCCGGGAGCGCTCCGGGCCGCTGGCCGCCACCGCCGACCTCTTCGAGGGGCGGCCCTGGGTGCTCACGCCCACCGGCGGCACCGACACCGAGGTGCTCAACCTCGCGCTCGAGCTCGTCGCGCTGTGCCGGGCCGTGCCCGTGGTGATGGAGGACGAGGCCCACGACCGGGCGGTGGCGCTCGTCTCGCACACCCCGCACCTGCTGTCCAGCATGGTCGCCGCGCGGCTGCAGGACGCCGATGAGACGGCGGTGCGGCTGTGCGGACAGGGCATCCGCGATGTGACCCGGATCGCGGCCTCCGACCCCGCCATGTGGATCGACATCCTCTCCGCCAACCCCGGCCCGGTCGCCGATGTGCTCGCCGCCGTCGCCTCCGACCTCGACGAGACGGTGCGGGCGCTGCGCGCGCTCCAGTCCGCCGACGAGGCCAAGCGCGGCGACGGCACGGCCGGTATCGAGGACGTGCTGCGCCGGGGCAACGCCGGGCGCGAGCGGGTGCCGGGCAAGCACGGCGCCGCCTCGGCCGTCTATGAGACCGTGACGGTGCTCATCGGCGACCAGCCGGGCGAGCTGGCCCGGATCTTCGCCGACGCGGGCCGGGCGGGTGTCAACATCGAGGACGTCCGGATCGAGCACGCCACCGGTCAGCAGTCCGGTCTGATCCAGCTGATGGTCGAGCCCTCGGCGGCCCCGGGGCTCACCAAGGCCCTGCGGGAGCGGGGATGGTCCATCCGCCAGTAGCGGCGGAGCCGGCCGCCGGGTGCCCCGGGAGGACCGGGGCCGTCCACAGGGGTGCGAAGCCGCCCGTGGGAAGCCAGTAACCTTGTCCGAGGCTCACATGGCCCGTTCAACTCAGCCCCGTGCACACGAAAGGTGTCTGTCACCGTGGAAACCGCCGCCCGGACCGCCCCGGCAGCAGTGATTGTCGCGATCGACGGCCCCGCAGGCACGGGTAAGTCCAGTACCTCGAAGGCCGTCGCCGCCAAGCTGGGCCTGGGCTACCTGGACACCGGCGCCCAGTACCGGGCGATCACCTGGTGGATGGTGACCAACGGCATCGACGTGGATGACGCCGTCGCCGTGGCCGACGCCGCCGCCAAGCCCCACATCGTCTCCGGGATCGACCCGGCCGCCCCGACGATCAGCGTCGACGGCACCGATGTCTCCGGGCCGATCCGCACCCAGGAGGTCACCTCACGGGTCAGCGCGGTCAGCGCGGTGCCCGAGGTGCGGGCCGTGATCACCGAGCTGCAGCGGACCATCGCCGCCGAGGCGCCGCGCGGCATCGTGGTCGAGGGCCGGGACATCGGCACCACGGTCCTCCCGGACGCCGACATCAAGATCTTCCTGACCGCCTCCCCGGAGGTCCGGGCGGCCCGCCGCAGCGGTGAGCTGAAGGGCAAGGAGGCCGCCGACCTGGCGGCCACCCAGGCAGCCCTGGCCAAGCGGGACGCCCTGGACTCCGGCCGTAAGACCTCGCCGCTCGCCAAGGCGGACGACGCGGTCGAGGTGGACACCTCCGACCTCACCCTCGACCAGGTCATCGAGTGCGTCGTCACTCTCGTCGAGGAGAAGCGGACGGTCGCGTGAGCGCCACCGACGCGACGCTTCCCAGCGCGGCCGGGGCCGTCGTGGCGCGGCGGATCGGCATCGGCCTGATGTACGGGCTGTGGCGGCCCCGGGTGCTGGGCGCATGGCGGATCCCGTCCGCCGGGCCCGTCATCCTCGCGGGGAACCACTCCCACAACATCGACGGCCCGATGCTGATCGGCACCTCGCCGCGGCCGGTGCACTTCCTGGTCAAGAAGGAGGCGTTCGTCGGCCCGCTGGACCCGTTCCTGCGCGGTATCGGGCAGCTCAAGGTGGACCGTTCGAGCGCCGACCGCGGCGCGATCGGCCAGGCCCTGGGCGTGCTGGAGCGCGGCGGGGTCCTCGGGATCTTCCCGGAGGGCAGCCGCGGCGAGGGCGACTTCGCGTCGCTGCGCTCGGGGCTCGCGTACTTCGCCGTGCGCTCCGGTGCGCCGATCGTGCCGGTGGCGGTGCTCGGCACCGCCACCCCGCGCGGCGGCGACGGGCGGGCCAGGGCGCTGCCCCGGCTGCGCAGCAGGGTCGACGTGGTGTTCGGTGACCCCTTCGAGGCGGGAGACGGAAGCGGCAGGCGGACGCGGGCGGCCCTGGACCAGGCCACCGAGCGCATCCAGAAGCGGCTGGGCGCACATCTGGGCACCGCCCGGCGGCTGACCGGCCGCCCAGACCAGACATGAGATCCGCGAGCCCTCAGGGGCGGCCGCGGTATTGAGGGACGACGAGGAAATCTTCATGAACGACCAGATCCACAGCGGCGGCGACGAGCACGGGGAGCTTGGCGACGCCGAGTACGCGGAGTTCATGGAGCTCGCCGTGCAAGAGGGCTTCGACCTGGAGGAGGTCGAGGGCGACCTCGCCGCGGCGGGACACGGCCCGCTGCCGGTGCTGGCCGTCGTCGGCCGCCCCAATGTCGGCAAGTCCACCCTGGTGAACCGGATCCTCGGCCGCCGTGAGGCGGTCGTGGAGGACCGCCCCGGCGTCACCCGCGACCGGGTGACCTACGAGGCCGAATGGTCCGGCCGCCGCTTCAAGGTGGTCGACACCGGCGGCTGGGAGCAGGACGTGCTCGGTCTCGACGCGTCCGTGGCGGCCCAGGCCGAGTTCGCGATCGAGGCCGCCGACGCGGTGGTCTTCGTCGTGGACGCGACGGTGGGCGCCACCGACACCGACGAGGCCGTGGTCAAGCTGCTGCGCCGGGCCGGGAAGCCCGTGGTGCTGTGCGCCAACAAGGTCGACGGGCCCAGCGGCGAGGCGGACGCCGCGATGCTGTGGTCGCTCGGCCTCGGTGAGCCGTATCCGGTCTCCGCGCTGCACGGCCGGGGCACCGGCGACATGCTCGACGCGGTCCTGGAGGCGCTGCCCGAGGCCCCGGCCCAGACCTTCGGTGCGACGCTCGGCGGACCGCGCCGGATCGCCCTGGTCGGCCGCCCGAACGTGGGCAAGTCCTCGCTGCTCAACAAGGTCGCGAACGAGGAGCGGGTGGTCGTCAACGAGTTGGCGGGCACCACCCGCGACCCGGTCGACGAGATCATCGAACTCGGCGGCATCACCTGGAAGTTCGTCGACACCGCCGGTATCCGCCGCCGGGTCCACCTCCAGGAGGGCGCCGACTACTACGCCTCGCTGCGCACCGCGGCCGCCGTGGAGAAGGCGGAGGTCGCGGTGGTGCTGATCGACGCCAGTGAGTCCATCAGCGTCCAGGACCAGCGGATCATCACGATGGCCGTCGAGGCCGGGCGCGCGCTCGTCATCGCGTACAACAAGTGGGACACCCTCGACGAGGAGCGCCGCTACTACCTCGAGCGCGAGATCGAGACGGAGCTGGGACAGATCCAGTGGGCGCCGCGGGTCAATGTCTCGGCGCGCACCGGCCGCCATATGGAGAAGCTGGTCCCGGCGATCGAGACGGCGCTGGCCGGTTGGGAGACCCGGGTCCCCACCGGGCGGCTCAATTCCTTCCTCGGCGAGATCGTCGCCTCCCATCCGCATCCGATCCGTGGCGGCAAGCAGCCGCGGATCCTGTTCGGGACGCAGGCCGGCACCCGGCCGCCGCGGTTCGTGCTCTTCGCCTCGGGCTTCCTGGAGGCGGGCTACCGCCGCTTCATCGAGCGGCGGCTGCGCGAGGAGTTCGGCTTCGAGGGGACGCCCCTGCAGATCTCGGTGCGGGTGCGCGAAAAGCGCGGTCGCAAGAGGTAACGGCGGCGGCGCGCGGTTGACGCCATCCCGGCCCCGGACGCACCGTCCGGCGGCGGGGCGGCGGCGCTCGGCGCGCTCAGCGGCGGGTCGGTCCCGGCCCGCCGGGCGCGCATGACTGCACCACGTCAGTAGGTGTCCACGTCAGTAGGTGTGGCCCCGCTCCTCGCCCCGGCCGGGCGGCAGGGCGGGGAGATAGCCGCGGTAGTACAGCTCGTCGGTGTGCCAGGCCCCGCTGTGGCTGTCCGGGCGGCCGTGGCCGCCGCTGACGAGGCCCCGGGGCTGGCCGATGGCGGCGAACGCCACGAACTCCATGTTCTCCTCGTCCGAGCGGTCGCCGGGCAGCGCCCGGAACAGCCTGCGGTACTCCGCGTACAACGCGTCGTAGATCGGCGTGGCGGAGTGGCGCCAGGGATCGTGCGCTGCCTCCAGGGCGGGGCGCATGGCCGGAATACAGCCGTATGACGGGGATCGGTAGGAGAGGTCGTATGCGTGCACGTATGTGCCAACGACCCGGCCGCCCGTCGGATGCGGCATCGGTGGCGAATGGGCTGCCCACCAAGGGTCGCCGAGGTCCGGTGGGAGGTCCGGGACGGCGGCGGTCATGTGCCCGCGAGCGGCATCGAGGCACCGACCAGCGCCCCGCGCGCCGCGGCCCGGTCCAGCGCCGCGCGCAGCTGGTCCTCGCGCGGCTGGGTGCCGATCGTGCCCGCGGCCGCGGCGTAGATCAGCACCTTCCGGGTGCGGCCGACGGCGCTGCGCCAGCCCTCGCTGAGCGGCATCGGGCTGTGCGCCTGCCACCAGGCCACCGGGCGGCCACCGCCCGGCGCCGGCATCAGCACCGCGTGCAGCCGCCCCATGGCCAGCAGCACCGACCAGCCGGGGTTGGGCGCGGGCGGTCGGCTCAGGTCGACCACCGGGGCGAACCCCTGCTCGCTGAGGAGCTGGAGGAACTCGTCGCCGTGCCCGGGTGAACCGGGGCGGATGATCGGCGCGGTCGGCTCCACCACCAGTGCCGGGCACGCCTCCTGACCCACCAGCACCACCCCGCTGGTCACCCCGAGCACCGCCTGCTGGGGCACCGGTGCGTGGCCGGACGGCGCGTGACCGGACGGCGCTGAGGTGTGGGAGGCGGTGGTGGGAGACGCGGGCGACGGAGCCGGGGCGGGGTAGGCGGGTGGGGCGGCCGGGGCGGGGAAGTGCGGCGCCGCGGCATGCGCGGCGGCCGGCACCGGCGGCGCGTACGACGGCGCGGTGTCCTCACCCGTGATGGACCGCACCGCACCGCGCAACTGGTCCTCGGAGACCGGGACGACCTGGGAGGGGACGCAGGTGGCGTGCGCGAAGGCCAGCACCGCCGTCTCCTGCCCCACGAAGAGCACGGTGCTGGTCCGCTCCTGCTCGGTGTTGCCGGGGGTGCGGCAGGACGTGCAGTCGTAAGCGCCCGGGGCGTTGTCCCCGGCGAGCAGCCGGTCGGCTTCTTCGTCGCCGATCTCGGCGCGTACGTCATTGCTGACGTCGAGCATGCGCGGCACGGGTGGCTCCTCGGTCTCGGTGGGTGCGCGGGGTGGGTCCCCGGCTCATACGTAGACAACGGGCCATGCGGGGCGGGGGTCACGCGGCCCGGCCGCCGCGGGGTCTGATGCGCCGTCGGGCCGGAAAGTTCCCCAGACTTCCTACCGATTGCACATCTGTTGGGGCACAAAAAGGTGATGAAACCCAACCCTGTGCCACCTTTCCCGGTCTTACACCGTGGTAGGCGGACGACACACCCGTCCGCGGGGAAGCCATGGGATACGGGGCCGGATGCACATCTCTTTCCTTATTCACAACGCGTACGGGATCGGCGGGACGATCCGGACCACGTACAACCTCGCCCGTTCCCTGGGAGAGCAGCACGATGTGGAGATCGTGTCGGTGTTCCGCCACCGTGACCAGCCGATCTTCGACCCCGGTCCGCGGGTGCGGCTCAGCCATCTCGTGGACATCCGGAAGAACAGCCCCTCCTACGACGGCGCCGACCCGGACCACAGCCGCCCGGCGGAGGTCTTCCCCGCGTCCGAGGGCCGCTACAAGCAGTACAGCGCCCTCACCGACCGCCGTATCGGGGACCATCTCCGCGGCCTCGAGGCCGATATCGTTGTCGGAACCCGCCCCGGGCTCAATGTCCACATCGCCCGAGAGGCCCGCCGCGGTCCGGTACGAGTCGGCCAGGAGCATCTGACGCTCGGCACTCACTCCAAGGGGCTGAAGCGGGCCCTGCGCGCCGTCTATCCCCGGCTGGACGCGGTGACCACCGTGACCGAGGCCGACGCACGGACCTACCGCGACCAGATGCGGCTGCCCGGCGTCCGGGTCGAGGCGGTCCCCAACAGCGTGCCCGAGCCCGGTCTCGAGCCCGCCGACGGCACCGGAAAGTGGGTCGTCGCGGCCGGTCGGCTGGCCCCGGTGAAACGCTACGACCTGCTGATACACGCCTTCGCGAAGGTCAGCGCGGCCCGCCCCGACTGGCGGCTGCGGATCTACGGAGGCGGCGTCCAGCACGCCAAGCTGCGCGCCCTCATCGACCAACTCGGCCTCTACAACCACGTCTTCCTGATGGGCCCGGCCAATCCGCTCGACCCCGAGTGGGCCAAGGGCTCCATAGCCGCCGTCACCTCCAGCCTGGAGTCGTTCGGCATGACCATCGTGGAGGCGATGCGCTGCGGCCTTCCCGTGGTGTCCACCGACTGCCCGCACGGGCCCGCGGAGATCATCGACAACGGGGTGGACGGCCGGCTCGTGCCCACCGGCGACACCGACGCCATCGCCGCCGCGCTGCTCGACCTCATCAACAACGACGAGCTGCGCCAGCAGATGGGACAGGCGGCGCTGAAGGACTCGGCCCGCTTCGACCCCTCCCGGGTGGCCGGGCGCTACGAGACGCTGTTCTCCGGTCTGATCGGCCGCAGCGGGCTGCGGGGCTCCCTGCACCGCGCCCGCGGCTCCCTGCTCAGCGGCGCGTTCGCCACCAAGGACTCCCTGCGGAAGGTGCGTGTCGCATGAGTGCAACGGCACAGGCAGCGCAGCACGTCGAGGAGGACAGGATGAGTGAGGCCCCCGAGGCCGCCTCTGTCCGCGCCGACTGCGTGGCGGACTCCGCCGGAGGGCTCACCTTCCACATCGCCGGCGGGGCCCGGTCCGGCCCGGGCGGCCACGACGACTGGAGCGGTGCGCTGGTGCTGGTCCGCCGGGGCGCGGCGGACACCCTCGACGGGGAGGTGCGGCTGCCGCTGGGTCCCACCGCGGACGGCCGGCTGCAGGCCGCCCTGCCCAGCAATGTCGCCCTGCCCGAGGGCCGCTGGGACGTCCATGTGGCCTACCGGGACACCGAGCCGCAGCGGCTCGCCCCGGGCCTGAACGATCTGCGCTCGCTCGTCGACCGCCGGCCGGGGCCGAGCACCTCCCCGCTGTCCGTCCGCATCCCCTACGCCACCAAGCACGGCAATCTCTCGCTGCGGAGCTGGCGGCGGGCGCCCCACGCCGAGGCCGGGGAGATACGGCTGGAGGACGACGCGATGGCCGTCCGGGGGCGGCTCTACCGTGTCGCGTACCCGTCCGAGTGGCTGGCCGAGGCGGTCGTCGAGGCCCGCTGCCGCCGGGGCGCCGCCCCGGTGTGGACGGCGCCGCTGGTGGTGGACGGCCCGGACTTCTCCTTCACGCTCTCCTACCCGGAGCTCGCGCGGAGCTGGGACGGCGGCGCCCACGTCTGGGACCTGTGGTTGCGCCCGGCGGACGAGACCATGGCCCCGGCCCGGCTCGCCCGGATCCTGGACGATGTCGCGGACAAGAAGGAGATCTTCACCTACCCGCCGCGCACGGTGACCGGTCGGCACGGGGAGGCGCAGGCCCAGCCGTACTACACCCGGGACAACGACCTGGCGGTGCGGATCGAGGCGCCCGCCTGATCCCAGCAGAGCAGCCAGGCGAGCAGGGGAGCTTTGCGGACCGGGACTGTCCTCAAGCAGTGGCAGACTCGGCCGCATGCTGGAGACCTCGGCCCGACTGCTCCGCCTGCTCTCCCTGTTGCAGGCCCACCGCGAATGGTCCGGCGCGGATCTCGCCGACCGGCTCGGGGTCACCCCGCGCACCGTGCGCCGCGATGTGGACCGGCTGCGCGAGCTCGGCTATCCCGTGCACTCCACGCCGGGCACCGGCGGCGGCTATCAGCTGGGCGCGGGCGCCCAGTTGCCGCCGCTGCTGCTCGACGACGAGGAGGCGGTGGCGGTCGCGGTGCGGCTGCGCCAGGCCGCGGGCGGCGGGGTCGAGGGCATCGAGGAGACCTCGGTACGGGCCCTGGCCAAGCTGGAGCAGGTGCTGCCGGACCGGCTGCGCCGCCGGGTGGGCGCGCTCAGCGCCTTCACCGTGCCGCTGTCCGGCTGGAGCCCCGGGCCCGGGGTGGACCCCGGGGTGCTGACCGAGCTGGCCGCCGCCTGCCGGGACTGCCATCAGCTGCGCTTCGAGTACCGCGACCACGGCGGTGCCCTCACCCGCCGTACCGCCGAACCGCATCGGCTGGTCGCCGCGCAGCGCCGCTGGTACCTGGTGGCCTGGGACGTCGACCGCGCCGACTGGCGTACGTACCGGGTCGACCGGATCGCCCCGACCCCGCCGCACGGCCCCCGGTTCACCCCGCGCCGGCCGCCCGCCGAGGACATCGCCGCCTATGTGGCCCGGGGCATCACCACCTCGGTCTACTCCCAGCGGGCCACCGTGCTGCTGCGGGTGCCCGCCGAGCGGGCGGCCGAGCGGTTCTCGCCCTTGGTGGGGGTGCTGGAGGCCGTCGACGAGCACAGCTGTCTGCTGCACACCGGCGCTTCCAGCCCCGATCTGCTGGTGCTCCATATCGCGCTGAGCGGCTTCGACTTCGAGGTGCGCGACCCGGTGGAGCTGAACGACTACATCCGGGAGATCAGGGACCGCTTGGATCGGGCCCTGGGCTGATCGAGCCCCGCGCCTTGAGCTGCTGGTCCTTCTCCTGCTCCAGGCTCGCCACCTCCGGATGGTGCAGATCGAAGGCCGGGGACTCGGAGCGGATCCGGGGCAGCGTGGTGAAGTTGTGCCGGGGCGGGGGACAGGAGGTCACCCACTCCAGGGAGCGGCCGAACCCCCAGGGGTCGTCGACCTCCACCTTCTTTCCGTACTTGGCCGTCCGCCAGACGTTGTAGAGGAACGGCAGGGTCGACAGGCCCAGCAGGAAGGAGCCGATCGTGGAGACGGTGTTGAGCGCGGTGAAGCCGTCCGCCGCCAGATAGTCGGCGTAGCGGCGCGGCATCCCCTCCACCCCCAGCCAGTGCTGCACCAGGAAGGTGGTGTGGAAGCCGGTGAACAGGGTCCAGAAGTGGATCCGGGCCAGCCGCTCGTCCAGCAGCTTGCCCGTGAACTTGGGCCACCAGAAGTAGAACCCCGCGAACATCGCGAAGACGACCGTCCCGAAGACCACGTAGTGGAAGTGGCCCACGACGAAGTAGGTGTCGGTGACATGGAAGTCCATGGGCGGCGAGGCCAGGATGACGCCGGTGAGCCCACCGAAGAGAAAGCTCACCAGGAAGCCGACCGCCCACAGCATCGGCGCCTCCAGGGACACCGAGCCGCCCAGCATGGTGCCGATCCAGTTGAAGAACTTCACCCCGGTCGGCACCGCGATCAGAAACGACATCAGGGAGAAGAAGGGCAGCAGCACCGATCCCGTGGCGAACATATGGTGGGCCCAGACGACCATCGACAGCCCGGTGATGGCCATGGTCGCGCCGATCAGCGTCACATAGCCGAAGATCGGCTTACGCGAGAAGACCGGGATGATCTCGGTGATGATGCCGAAGAACGGCAGCGCGATGATGTAGACCTCGGGATGGCCGAAGAACCAGAAGAGGTGCTGCCACAGCAGCGGGCCGCCGTACGGGGCGTCGAAGACCACCGCCCCGAACCGCCGGTCCGTCTCCAGCGCCAGCAGCGCCGCCGCCAGCACCGGGAACGCCATCAGGATCATGATCGAGGTGAAGAGGGTGTTCCAGGTGAAGATCGGCATCCGGAACATCGTCATGCCCGGCGCGCGCATCGCCATGATGGTGGTCAGGAAGTTCACCGCGCCCAGGATCGTCCCGAAGCCCGACAGCGCCAGCCCCATGATCCACAGGTCGGCGCCGACACCGGGCGAGCGGATCGCGCTGTTGAGCGGGGCATAGGCGGTCCAGCCGAAGGCCGCGGCGCCCTGCGGCACCACCAGACTGGTCAGCACCATCAGCCCGCCGAACAGATACAGCCAGTACGACAGCATGTTGAGGCGCGGGAAGGCCACATCGGGCGCGCCGATCTGCAGCGGCATGATCTCGTTGGCGAACCCCGCGAAGGCCGGGGTCGCGAAGAGCAGCAGCATGATCGTGCCATGCAGGGTGAACGCTTGGTTGAACTGCTCCTGCGAGACGACCTGCAGGCCCGGACGGGCCAGCTCGGCGCGCATCACCAGCGCCAGCACGCCGCCGACCAGGAAGAAGCCGAACGACGAGATCAGATACAGATGCCCGATCTTCTTGTGGTCGGTGGTGGTGAGCCAGTCCACGAGCACGCTGCCCTGCCGCGTCACCCCTGCCGGACCGGCGGCCCGCGCGGTGTCTGTCGCCATCGGGGCTCCTCTGCGTCCTGGGCGGGTATCGCCATGATCGCGCGGTGGTCGCCGCGACCCGCGGAGCTGCCCGGAGCGTCACTCCCTCGGGGACAGCAGCGGCCCGAGTGGCCCAAGGTCCAGATTGAGATCCGAGGGCGCGATGCCGTAGCGCTCGCAGAGCGTGCCCATCCGGTCCTCCAGCAGCATCAGCGTGACCCCGATCCGCTCTTCCTGGTCCTCGGTCAGATCGCCCTCGTCCACCCGGCGCAGCGCCTGCCGCTCCATGAGCTGGCGCAGCAGCTCCACGACGGTCAGGACCAGCTTCATCAGGTCGCGTTCGACGGTGTCCTGGTCCAGCTCCACCTTGCGGCTCACGGTTCCTCCCAGGGGGACGGGACATTGGCGTTGACCGAGCTGATGAGGGCGCGCAGATCGATGCGGACCAGATCGACGTCGGCGATGCGCAGGGTCAGATCACCGGTGATCACCACGCCGCCGGCGAGCAGCCGGTCCAGCACGTCCACCAGGGCGATCTGCTGATGGGCCAACGGGCCCTCCGGGGCCATCGTCATCCCTCGGCCCCCGCGCTCTCGGCCCTGTCCGGTGCGGTGTTCTCGCCGGTCGCGGCGTTCTCGTCCGGTGCGGTGAAGGAGTACGGCGCCCAGGGGCCGGTCAGCTCCACCCGCAGCGCGGCCGTGCGCCCGGCCAGCTCACCAACCCGCTCGGCGAAGGCGGCGCTGTCCTCGCGCCGCACCAGATACGCGGCGTTCAGCACATTGCGGTCGGAGACCCCCGACAGCCGGGGGTCCTGCGGCGGATGCAGCCGGGCCCGCTCGGCCAGCCCGCTGAGGGTGTCGTGCACCAGCCGCGCGCCCTCCTCCGTATCGCCCCAGCGCCGCTCGGCCGCCTGCCGCTGTGCCTTGCGGCGGCGCAGATAGTCGCGGCCGGACATGCCGCCCGGGGTGTTCGGGGTTCCGGCGGGCGGCCGGTTGGGCGCGGGCGGTTCCTGGGGCGCGGGTGGCTCCGGCGCGGGTGGCTCCGGAGGCGCGGGCGTCGCGGCGTACGCCTTGACGCCCCATTCGACCCGGCCCTCCAGCCGGTCCAGCGCCGAGGCGAACCGCTCCCGGCCGGTGGCGAGCATCCGCCGCAGCCCCTCCTCGCCCTGGCAGACGGTGGCCAGCCGGACCGGTATGACACAGGATTCGGCGCCGACGGTGTCGACCACCCGCTGATGGGTCCGGGCCACCATCTCCAGCCAGGCCATGTCCTCCAGCCGCTCCCGCAGCGGGCCCTCGTCGAAATCCTCGGCCGGTACGGCGCCCGCCAGCACGGCGAGCCCCTGATGGCGCACGGCCACCACCGGTTCGCCCGCGACACCGGGCACGTCCTCCAGGACGGTGAGGGCGTCCAGGGCGGCCTCCGGCGCGGCGGTGTCGCGCACGACCGCGTAGGCGTACCGCAGTCCTTCGGTCATTCGGCGCTCTCCCGGTTCTCCCCGCTGGTCACCTCGGTCTTCTCCTGGCCGTTCACCTCGGACCGGGCACGTGACGAGAGCGACGGGTCGTGCTCCCACCAGTCGATGCCCATCTCCTTCGCCTTGTCGACCGAGGCCACGATCAGCCGCAGCTTGATCGTGAGAAGTTCGATGTCGAGCAGGTTGATGCGGATATCGCCCGCGATCACCACACCCTTGTCGAGCACCCGCTCCAGGATGTCGGCGAGGTTGGCCCCGCCCTCGCCACGGCTTGCCAGCCCGTACGACCCCGAGGAGCCGAACGACGACGCCGGTGAGCCATACGCACCGGCCGTCGGGGCCACACCGCCCCGGGTGGTCACAGAGTCCCGTTCGCCCACTGGCGTGCCTCCTCCAACCGGTCGAGCAGCGCGTCCTCCTGCCGCTCGAACTCCTTCTCGTCGATCACGCCCTGGTCGAGCTGGGTCTCCAGCTCGGCCAGGGCGCGCTGGATGTTGGCCGGGTCGTAGTACTCCCGCTCCGCGGCGGCGACGACCTGCCTCAGCACCCAGCCGATCATCAGCATCAGGACTCGACGAAGCTGTACGGCGGTAGCGGACCGTTGATCCGCAGCTTCAGCCAGGGGTGGGCCTGCTCCACGTCGGCCGCCGCCGTCAGCAGCGGATCGGCGCCGTCCTTGGCGAGCAGCAGGGACAGGCTGAGGAACCAGCCGCCGCTCTCCGGGCCGGGGCGCACGTCCTCGGCGGCCGGGGCCAGCGCCTCCTCCACCAGCTTGGCGTCCCGCACCTCACGGGCCCGCACGGCGCTCGCCATCAGCTCGCCGAAGCGCACCCGTTCCTCGTAGGTGCCGCCGCCGGCCGCCCGGTTGGCCTCCGCCATCACCCGCAGCTCCGGCTCCTCGGCGAGCACTTGGTGGAGCACCGCGTCCTCGTCGTGTACGACCTTGACGTTGTACTCGACCCGGTCGGACAGCCGGCTCAGCTGGTCCTGGTAGCGGTCGGCGTGCTCGGCCAGCACGCTGCGGACGTCGTCGTCGCTGGAGGAGACGCTGCCGAAGCGCATCGGCAGCACCGGGCGGGAGTCGCTCACCTCGGCCAGCACATGCTGATGGGCCAGCAGATCGCGACGGCGGGGCTTGAGCTCGGGCGGGCAGTCGCTGACGATCGCCGCCAGCTCGCCCTGGTTCAGCGCCCGGACCGGCAGCGGGGGGTCGCCGATGCCCAGCAGCCGATCGCCCAGGTCCCGGACCTCACCGCGCGCGATGCCGTAGACATACGTGGTCATGCGGACTCCTCGGACTTCCTCGCCGCCGCCTTACGGGCCGGACGCCGGCGGCGAGGCTCCTCCTCCTCGTCCTCATCCGACGGCCGGATCGCGTCGGCCACCGACTGGGCGGCCTTGGAGACGGTGTCGCCGGCGCCGGACAGGGCGCCCTTGGTCTTGCTCCGTGCCCCGTTCTCGGTGATGCCCTCGACGACCTCGGGCAGGCCGGGGGACTTGTTCGGGCCGGACTCCAGGTCGAGCCGGTTGCACGCCTCGGCGAAGCGCAGATACGTGTCGACGCTCGCCACCACGATCCGGATGTCGATCTTGAGTATCTCGATGCCGACCAGGGAGACGCGGATGAACGCGTCGATCACCAGGCCTCGGTCGAGGATGAGCTCCAGGACGTCGTACAGGCCGCTGGTGCCGCCTCCGCCCTTGGATTGCTGTGCCGGGACAACGGTGGTCATGTCGGGTGTTTCCTCTCGTGTCGGTGGGCGTCCGGTTCGCCGCCGTCAGCGGCGGTCGCTCCGGCCGCGCTCGTAGCGGCGGAGGCGGCGGTATCCGGTGAGCAGGCCGTCCGGGTCGAGAGTCACCTCGTACAGGGCCATCAGGCTCATCGTCTCCGGCACCCGGGCCAGCTCCACCACCTCGGCCTCCAGCAGCCACCCCTCGTCGGTCCGCTCCAGACGGGGGAGGGACTCGGGGTACAGGCCCGTCAGCTCGACGAGCTGTTCACGGGCGGCACGCAGGAGTGCCAGCGGGCTCGGACCGCCGGCCGCCGTCTTCTCGGGGTTTTCATCTGATCTGTCAGTCATGTTGGCTCCGGTGGCGGCGGGTACCGCGTCCCGGTGGGCGTAAACCTCGACGTTCGGCCCCGAGGTCCCGGCGATTTGTGGTGGAATTGTGCGCTCCGGAGGGGTCCGGGTAGCGCTTTTCCGGCCGCTGTGCGAATTGCTCGAAAGATCTCGGCGGTCTCCCGCCACCCATACCCGAGCCGGTCGTTTGGCGCGGGATATCGACGAAAACTCGCAATCATCTTCGAGGGGTCAACACAAGCCCCGGAAGAGTGATGAAGTCGCCAACAAACCCGGGCGTGTTTTCTGTGACACAAGTGTGACGAATGGCGGCCGTGAGAGGTATGAGGCAGTGGCAGTCCTTCGCCACTCTGGGTTTGCCCCGCGTAGGGAGCGACCTACGGTGGCGTCATGGGACCTGTACCGAACCATCCGGCCGAACCCGACGACGACCTCGACAGCTATGTGGGCCTCGATGCCCGGACCGCCGAGGAGAGGGCGCGCGCACGCGGCTGGAGCACCGTACGGACGCTTCCGCCGGGCGCGATCATCACGATGGAATACCTGCGCGGGCGGATCGACTTCGAGGTGGACGACGGCACCGTGAAGCGCTGCTGGCGCGGCTGACCGGGCCGGATCCGGGCCGGATCCGGGCCGGTGGGCCGGTGCGCCGGGCGCGGACACGACCAGGGCCCCGGACGCTCTCGTCGGAGCGTCCGGGGCCGTGGTGTGGCCGGTCGGCGCGGGGGAGGGGGTGCGTACCGCCCGCGGCGTGGTGGGTGGCTCAGCCTCCGGCGGCGGTCCGGCCGCGGGAGGCGCCGGACGGGCCGAAGGGCGTCGTGGCGCGTGCCACCCGGTCGGCGTGCGGCGGCCGGCGGCTGCCGACCGGGGTGACCGGGGTGCGCTCGGAGCGCACCGTGTGCTGGCGGACCGGGTGGTGGGGCCGCGTGTCGGGGCCACGGCCGGTGGCGACGCCGGGCCGGATCACGGCCACCGGCTCGCGGGCGGGCAGCTCGTCGTCGCGGGCGGCGCGCGGGGTGGCCAGCGGGGTCCCTGTGACCGTCCGGCCGGACGGCACCGGCGCGGGCGCCCAGCCCTCGCGCATCCGGCGCCACAGGGTCAGCAGCAGCACCTCGGCGCGGGCCATGGCCGGCTCCAGCCACGGCAGCGCCAGCAGCACCAGCACTCCGGCGGCCCAGCCCAGCACCACATCGCTCAGCCAGTGGGTGCCGAGGTAGACGGTGGTCATGCCGACCCCGAAGGCGAAGCCCGCGGCGATCAGCGAGGCGACCCGGCGCGCGACGGGGGTGGTCGCCAGATAGGCCAGAATCCCCCAGGTGACCACGGCGTTCGCGGTGTGACCCGAAGGAAATATATCGCCGGTGCCCCACATCTCATTGGAGCCGACGGTGGTCGCGTAGTGCGGACCGAGCCGGCCGAAGCCGATCTTCACCGCGCCCACGGTGGCGTTCAGCAGCAGCAGGGAGGTGCCCAGCGCCAGCAGCGGGCGCAGGGTCCGCTGCCGGTAGCAGCACCATCCCAGCCAGGCGGCGACGGCCACCGCGGTGGGTCCGCGCTGGCCCATGACCACGAAGTAGTCCAGGAAGGTGTGGAACTCGGGCCACTGCTTGTAGGGCCGGAAGAGCATGATCTGCCAGTCGAGCTTCACCAGCCATGAGGTGGTGAGCACGCCGATCACGGTCGCCGCGTAGACCGCCAGCGTGGTCCCGAGCAGCCAGAAGCGTGTTCGGGTCATGCGCGGTCGCGCGAGATCGGGCCTTCGCTCCTCGGACGCGGGGAGCTTGTCTTCGGTACGCACCTAATCGACGTTACATTGCGTGACAGGCGGGTTCAGTCGATCAGGTCGCTTTGTGATGACGATGTGATGTGGAGTGCGTCTCGTCCACGGCTTTTGGCCGCGCCCTTTCCAAGGAATGCGTGAGCTCCGGGAACTTTTCTGCTCCCGGTCTTCCAATGGGCGTGTCTCAGGGACTTTATGGAATTCTTACAGGGCGTGTTTATCGCTTATTAGCCGGGCCGTTCCCGGAAGTTTCCCCAGGCGTCGCGGGGCGGTCGGGGGTGATCGTCCGCGGGGTCCGGCCCGGTCGGAAGGGGTGGCCGGATCATGGCGGTCCGGAGCCATGCAGCCAGAAGGCCCCGTACACCGCCGAGGCGAGCCCGGCCGACCCCAGGACCAGCGCGGTGCGGACCGGGCGCAGCCGGGCCAGGGCGACGGCGATCGGCAGCAGCAGCGGGAAGGCCGGTATCAGCAGCCGGGGTTTCGAGCCGAAGTAGCCCTTCGCGGCCAGCGCCAGGACGAGCACCGCCCCGCCGTAGGCCAGCAGCGGCAGCGGCTGGCGCTGCCGCACACAGCGGATCGCGAGCCAGATCAGCGCCCCGACGCCGAGCAGCAGCCCGAGCCCGCCCACGAAGGGCGGCTTGATGAGCAGCCCTCCGATGAAGCCCGCGAAGGCCAGGCCGCCGTCGAAGCCGTTCCCCCAGCCGTTCTGGACGTCGAAGTAGCCGGTGACGCTGCCGGTTCGGACGGCGACCCACGCCACATAGCCCAGCCAGCCCAGCGGTGCCAGCACGACGCCGGCGAGCAGGCCCCGATGGGTGCGCCACGCCTGGCGCCGGCGCCCTTCGGGCAGGAGCTCCACCGCGGCCGCCACCCAGAGCGCCGCGACCACCGCCGCCCCCACCGGCCGGGTCAGCCCCGCCAGCGCCGCGAGCAGCCCCGCCCACAGCCACCGCCGGGTGAGCGCCGCGTAGACCCCCCAGGCGGCCAGCGCCGTGAAGAGCGACTCCGAGTACGCCATCGACTGGACGATCCCGACCGGCAGCACGCCCCACAGCACGGCCAGCGTGAGGCCCACCCGCCGTCCGTACAGCAGATCGCCGATCGCGAAGATCCCCCAGGCGGCGAACAGGGACGTGACCCAGCTCACCAGCAGACCGGCGTCGGCCGCGTCCAGCGGGGCTATGGCCGATATCACTCGCTCCAGCGCGGGGAGCAGGGGGAAGAACGCCAGGTTGGAGTGGACCGCTCCGTCGGGCAGATGGACCGTGTAGCCGTACCCCTCCTCGGCGATGCGGGTGTACCACAGCGAATCCCAGCGCGCCGAGAGGAGCTGGTGCGGGCTCTTGTCCGCGAAGGCGCCCCAGATCGCGAGAACCACGAGCCCGAGCAGGCGCGTCCCCGCGTAGGCGAGCAACGCTGGAGCGGCCCGGCGCAGCGCGGCCCGAGCGGCGCGGCCCGGTCGGCCGTCGTCGCTGAGCGGCGCGGTGCCGGCCTGGGCGAGATCAGTCACGGCGACGATTATCAGGGATGGCCAGGACCGCCCGCGGGGGGTTGTGGACAACCCCCGGTGGAGGGGCTGTGGGGGCTGTGGACAACGGAGGACGAACGCGAGACGGCCGCCGGGGGGCCACAGGAGGGACGGCAGAGGGACGGGGGACAAAAGGGGAAGTCCGGAACGTACGCCTCCGTAACCCTCCGCGGTGTGCTTCCAACATGACCTGCGGCACACGGCCCGCGCGGGGACTCGCGTACCCTGACCTCTCACTCGCGCCTTCGCCACCGGGGTCACCCGGACGTCCCTATGACGTGACGTACCGCCCCTCCGCGGCGGACCGCGAGCGCAAGACCCAGGGAGGTGCGTACATGTCCGGGACGACCACGGCCCGCACTCGGCGGACGGCGGGCGTTCCCCGGCAATGGCGCGGCACCGAGGCGGGCGGCGGGGCGAACCGCTGGGTCGTACTCCTCGTGCTCTGCGTCAGCCTGCTGCTTGTCGCCGTGGACGCGACCGTGCTGCATGTCGCGGTCCCCGCCGTGACCGAGGATCTGCGCCCCGGCGCGATGGAACTGCTGTGGATCGTGGACATCTACCCACTGGTCTGCGCCTCGCTGCTGATCCTCTTCGGCACCCTCGGCGACCGTGTCGGCAGACGACGCGTCCTGCTGCTCGGCTACGGGCTCTTCGGCGCCGCCTCCGCGCTCGCCGCCTTCGCTCCCTCCCCCCAGATCCTCATCGTGGCCCGCGCCCTGCTGGGCGTCGGCGGCGCGATGATCATGCCCGCGACGCTGTCGATCCTGCGCCAGGTCTTCCCGGACCGCCGGGAGCGGGCGCTGGCCATCGGCGTCTGGAGCGCGGTCGCCGCCGTGGGCGCGGCGGTCGGTCCGCTGCTCGGCGGCTTCCTGGTGGAGAACTTCTGGTGGGGCTCGGTCTTCCTGGTCAACCTGCCCCTGATGATCGTGGCGCTGCCCGTCGGCCGCTGGCTGCTGCCGGAGTCCACCGGCGACCGGAACGGGCCCTGGGACGTGCTGGGCGCGGTCATGGCCGCGTGCGGGCTGTTCTGCGTCGTCTTCGGCGTCAAGCGGATGGGCAGCGGCGCGGATCCGCTGGACGCCGTGACCACCGTCCCGCTGCTGTTCGGGGTGGTCCTGCTGGTGCTCTTCGTGCGCCGCCAGCGCCGCCGTACGCATCCGCTGGTCGACCTCAAGCTGTTCGCCCGGCCCGCGTTCTCGATCTCCGTCGGCTGTATCGTGCTCGCCCTGCTGGCGCTCGTCGGCCTGGAGCTCATAGCCGCCCAGTACCTCCAGCTCGTGCTCGGGCTCACCCCGCTCGAGACGGGTCTGCGGCTGCTGCCGCTCACCTTCGCCGCCATGGCCGCCGGGCTCGTGGGCTCCCGGATGCTCCAGTGGCTCGGCCCGCGGGTCATGGTCGCGATCGGCTTCGCGCTCACCGCGCTCGCCGTTCTCTCGCTCACCGCCATGGGCCAGTCCGACCGGCCCGCCGTGCTCGTCGGCGGCTTCATCGTCCTGGGTTTCGGCCTGGAGACCACCCTCTTCAGCGCGTACGAGTCGATGCTCAACGAGGCGTCGGTCGGTTCGGCGGGCGGCGCGGCCGCCATCGGCGAGACCTCGTACCAGCTCGGCGCCGGTATCGGCATAGCCCTCCTCGGCAGCGTGATGAACGCCGCCTACAAGCCCGGCGTCTCCGCGGTGCCCGGCGTCCCCGCCTCGGCCAGCTCCGACGCGAGCCAGTCGCTGGGCGCCGCGTACAAGGTCTCCGACCGGCTCGGCGGCCACGCCGGAGAGGCCCTGCGCTCGGCCGCCCGCGGCGCCTTCGTCCACGGTCTGCATGTCACGCTCGCGGTCAGCGCCGGTCTGCTGCTGGTCGGCGCGCTCGCCGCCCTGCGGCTGCCCAAGGCCATGGAGTGCGCCACCGACGACGAGGAGCCCGCCCAGGGCCCCGACCAGCGCGCACAGGGCGGTACGGACACCCCGGCCCGGCGCGACCGCGCCACCGTCGCCGCCGAGTCCTGACCGACCCCGCCCGAGTCCCGCGCGACTCTCCAGCCCCAGCCCCAGCCCTGCCCGCGCCCCGCTGCGGCCTGCCCGAGTCCGGCTCCGGGCCTGCCCGCGTGCTGCCCGTGTCCTGGTGGCGCGGTGCGTGCGGGTCTGGACGTCAGGGGTTACCCGGCCGTAGCGTCGGATCGACCGGGCTGATCACCCCGGCCGCCGGGCGAAGGACGCGCCCCGGCGACCGGTATCCGCCCGGCGACCCGGACCCGCATCCACCGGAGGCCGCCACCCATGTCCGCTGGCACCCTGCCGTCGTTCGATCCGCGTGACCCGCTGGGGCTCGACGATCTTCTCGACCCCGAGGACCTCGCGGTCCGCGACACCATGCGGCAGTGGGCCGCCGACCGTGTGCTGCCGCATGTCGCCGACTGGTTCGAGCGCGGCGAGGTGCCCGGCATCCGGGAGCTGGCCCGGGAGCTCGGCTCCCTCGGCGCGCTCGGGATGTCGCTCACCGGCTACGGCTGCGCGGGCGCGAGCCCGATCCAGTACGGCCTGGCCTGTCTGGAGCTGGAGGCCGCCGACTCCGGGATCCGCTCCCTGATGTCGGTGCAGGGCTCCTTGTCCATGTACGCCATCCACCGCTTCGGCTCCGAGGAGCAGAAGCAGCAGTGGCTGCCCCGGATGGCCTCTGGCGAGGTCATCGGCTGCTTCGGGCTGACCGAGCCCGACCACGGCTCCGACCCGGCGGGCATGCGCACCTACGCCAAGCGGGACGGCTCGGACTGGGTGCTCACCGGCCGCAAGATGTGGATCACCAATGGCTCGGTGGCCGGGGTCGCGGTGGTGTGGGCCCGCACCGACGAGGGCATCCGCGGCTTCATCGTCCCCACCGACGCGCCCGGCTTCTCGGCCCCCGACATCAAGCACAAGTGGTCGCTGCGCGCCTCGGTCACCAGCGAGCTGGTCCTGGACGAGGTGCGGCTGCCGGCCGACGCGGTCCTGCCCGAGGTCACCGGGTTGCGGGGGCCGCTGAGCTGTCTGGGCCACGCTCGCTACGGCATCATCTGGGGCTCGATGGGGGCCGCCCGCTCCGCCTTCGAGGCGGCGCTGGACTACGCGCGCGACCGCGAGCAGTTCGGCCGGCCGATCGGGGGCTTCCAGCTCACCCAGGCCAAGCTGGCCGATATGGCGCTGGAACTCCACAAGGGGATCCTGCTCGCCCACCATCTGGGGCGGCGCATGGCGGCGGGACGGCTCCGCCCGGAGCAGGTCAGTTTCGGCAAGCTGAACAATGTGCGCGAGGCGATCGAGATCTGCCGCACGTCCCGGACGATTCTGGGCGCCAACGGGGTCTCGCTGGAGTATCCGGTGATGCGGCACGCCACGAATCTGGAGTCCGTGCTCACCTATGAGGGCACCGTCGAAATGCATCAACTGGTGCTGGGCAAGGCGCTCACCGGAATCGACGCCTTCCGGTGAGCGGCCCCGGGCGCCAGGCCCTGTCCGGGCCTAGCTCTGGTTGAAAAAGCCCGTGGCGTGGCCGGCCGGGCCGCTGACGATCTGGTAGTCCGCGGGGGTGAGGAGGAAGACGCGGTTGGCCACCCGGTCGATCGAGCCCCGCAGCCCGAAGATCAGCCCGGCCATGAAGTCCACCACGCGCTTGGCGTCGGCCGACTCCATCGTCGTGAGGTTGACGATGACCGGAACGCCCTCCCGGAACATCTCGCCGATGCCGCGGGCATCCCGGAACCCGTCCGGGGTGACCGTGGCGATCCGGGTGCCGTGGTCCTGCGAGGTCTCGTCGGCCGCCCGCGCCCGCGGGTCGGTCATCCAGGAGTCGCCGGGCTCGGACCCCTCGGCGTAGTCGTCGTCGTAGTAGCGCTCGTCATCGCTGTCGTCGACGAGGCCAAGCCAGGCACTTGCCTTGCGTACCGATCCCATAGACGCCTCCTCTCCCTGATGGTGTGTACCGTCCGCCCCTCTATGGTCGTCCATGATGCGGATGGTCTGCCACGTGGATTGCGGCCGCACAGGGGATTCGTGACGTTACTGGTGCACAACGGCTGGCGCCATATCAGAGTTCCACCTGCTTATGGAGGCTGACGGAGCGATGGGTAGACTCCGCCGCGGCCGGACGGGTGACGTCGGGGACGTACGGGTGAACGGGGTTCGTGGTGTTTGGCATTATCCGGCCTTGCCGGCATCGGCTGTCGGAAAACCTGCGCACGGAGTGGATGGCGCATTTGTGCGGGCTGTGCCTCGCGTTGCGGGGTGATCACGGGCAGTTCGCCCGCGTCGCCACCAATTACGACGGCCTGGTGATATCGGTGCTGGTGGAGGCCCAGGCCGGACGGTCGGACGGCTGGCGGCGCACCGCCGGGCCCTGTCCGCTGCGCGGGATGCGGACGGCGTCGGTCGCCCAGGGCGAGGGGGCGCGGCTGGCGGCCACCGTCTCGCTGGTGCTGGCCTCGGCGAAGGTACGGGACCATGTCGCGGACGGCGACGGGGCGTTGGCCCGGCGGCCGGTCGCCGCGGCCGCCCGCCGGGTGGCCGGGCGGTGGGACCGGGCGGGAGAGCGCAGCGGCGCCGCGCTCGGCTTCGACACCGCCCTGCTGCTCGACGCGGTCGGCCGGCAGGCGGAGCTGGAGTCCCACGCGGGCCCCGGCACCCCGCTGCTGACCATCACCGAGCCCACCGAGACCGCTACCGCCGCGGCCTTCGGGCACACCGCCGTCCTGGCCGGGCGGCCCGGCAACCGGGCCCCGCTGGAGGAGGCGGGCCGGCTCTTCGGGCGGCTCGCGCATCTGCTGGACGCCGTGGAGGACCTGGCCCAGGACGCCGAGACCGGTGCCTGGAACCCGATCGCGGCCACCGGAGCCGACCTCGCCGAGGTCCGCAGGCTGTGCGACGACGCGGTGCACGGGGTACGGCTGGCGCTCAAGGACACCGCATTCGCGAGCAAGGGCTCCGGCCGGCTCGCCCATGTGCTGCTGGCCCATGAGCTGGAGCGGGCGGTCGACCGCACCTTCGGCACCACCGGCTGTGCCCACCCCGGCCATGGCTCCGGCACCCCGGAGTCCTCCTACGGGCCGCCGCAGTCGCCGTGGATCACCCCGGGAGGCCCCGGCGGCGCCCCGCCGGAGCCGCCGGGGCGCCGCCGGGGCTGCTCGCGGGCTGCCTGGTGTGGACCGGGCTCTGCTGCACCTGCCAGGTGTGCTGCCGGGATCCGTACCACGACCCGTGGAGCGGGCAGCCGCGCGAGGGCCTGTGCCATAAGTGCGGTGACTGCTGCGACTGTTGTGACTGCTGCAGCAACTGCGGCGACTGCTGTAGCTGCGACTGCTGTGATGGTTGTGACTGCGGCTGCGACTGCTGAGCGCTCCACTGGAGGTGCCCTGAAATGCCGTCGATTGTCTACGGCGGCATCGTGGCTGATCGCGCGGTTCCCCGCGCCCCTTCAGGACACCGAGCTATGAGGAGCGGGGGAGCGGGGCAGGTGGTGCCGGAGCGCCTGAGGGGAGGGGCGCCCGAGGGGAGGGTGGAACGCGGAAGCGTGTGTGCGTGTGGGAAGGCCGAAGGCGCGTGACGACGCGGAAGTGCTGCGGCCACGCCGGGGGAGGGAATTCGGCGGGCGCGGGCGAAGCCTCAAAGCGCTGAGGGACGGAAATCCCCTATGGCAGCGGAGGCGGGCGGTCAGCCCGAACAGGACGACGACCACACTCGACCGAAGTCGATGTGGTCGCGTGTGACCAGTCGCTGCCTTGAGTCCATGGGCCAAGTGGAGCAGCCATCCGCTTCCGCGTCAACCGCGGTGAGACGCGCTGTTCACAGTTCGGACAGCCTTGACAGCGCACCGTGGGGACGCCTTAACCTCGGCCCCATGTCGAGCTGAGGGGCTCGGCTGCCGGGCTGAGGGGCTCGGCCGTGTGTGAAGGCCATGCGTGTGTTCACTTCTGAATTCACGGAGCCTCCGCATGTCCGCGAACCCGGACCAGCCTTCCCGATCACCCGCCACGATCGTCATCGTCGGCGCGGGCCCGCGTGCCACCGGTCTGATCGAGCGCCTCGCCGCCAACGCCCCCGAACTCCACGGCGACGGCGTCCCGTTGGAGCTGCACCTGGTCGATCCGCATCCGCCCGGTGGCGGCCGCATCTGGCGCCCGGACCAGTCCCCGCTGCTGTGGATGAACTCCATGGCCGAGGACGTCACCATGTTCACCGACGAGTCGGTGGAGCGCGAAGGACCCATACGCCCCGGTCCCTCCCTCGCCGAATGGGCCGTCCAGGTCCGCGAGGGAGCGCCGCCCGGCAGCCCCGCCCTGCCGCCCGAACTCGCGGCCGAGGCCGTCGCCCTGACCGGGCAGAGCTTCGCCACCCGACGCCTCCAGAGCGCCTATCTGCGCTGGGTGTACGAGCGGTCGGTGGCCGGCCTGCCGCCCGGGACCACCGTCCATGAGCACCGGGACCGGGCCGTCCGCGTCACCGGGCCGCGCGACGGACGTCAGCAGGTGTGGCTGGAGGGGCGGACCGCCCCGCTCACCGCCGACGCCGTGGTCCTCGCCCTCGGCCACCTCGATGCCGAACCCGACGCCGAGCAGCGGGCGCTCACCGCCTTCGCCGCCGAGCACGGACTCGTCCACCTGCCGCCGGAGTTCTCCGCCGACAGCGAGCTGAGCGTGCTGCGCCCCGGTGAGCCGGTGCTCGTGCGCGGCCTCGGCCTCGCCTTCGTCGATCTGATGGTGCTGCTCACCGAGGGGCGCGGCGGACGCTATCAGCGCGGCCCGGACGGGGAGTTGGCGTACCTGCCTTCGGGCCGCGAGCCCGTGCTGTACGCCGGTTCGCGGCGCGGCGTTCCGTATCACGCCAAGATCGGCTACTCGCTGAGCGGTGAGCGGCCCCCGGTGCCGCGCTTCTTCGGCCCCGCCCAGGTCGACGCGTTGCGCTCGCTTCCCGGACGTCCGGACTTCCGGCGCGACATCTGGCCGCTGATCGCCAAGGAGCTGGGATTCGCCCACTATCACCGGCTGTTCACCGCCCATCCGGAGCGGACGGCCGGGGAGTGGCCCGCGTTCGAGGAGAAGTACGCCGCCTGCCCGCCCGGCAGCCCCGAACTGGACGCCCTGGTCGCCGCGGCCGTCCCCGACCCGGCCGACCGGCTCGATCTCGACGCCCTCGACCACCCCCTGGCCGGGCTGCGGTTCCCCGACCACGAGGCGCTGCAGCAGGGGCTGCGCGCCCATATCGAGGCCGACCTCGCCCGCCGGCACAACCCCGCGCACAGCCCTGACCTGGCCGTCTTCCTCGCCCTGCTCTCCGTCTACGGCCAGCTGATCCGGCTCGGCGACATCGGCGGCTGGTGGCACGGCTTCTTCAGCTACCTCGCCTCCGGCCCGCCCGGCCCACGGCTCGAGCAGTTGCTCGCGCTCTCCCGCGCCGGAGTGGTCCGCTTCCTCGGCGCCGAGACGACCGTGACCGCCGATCCGCTGCGCGGGGTGTTCCGGGCGAGCTCGGCCAGTGTGCCGGGCCATGTCGTCGAGGCCCGTGCGCTGGTCGAGGCCCGGCTGCCGGAGCCGACCGTGGACCGCTCCCGCGACACCCTGCTGCGCTCCCTGCACCGCGACGGCGCCGCCGCCACCCCGGCCGGACTGCTCGCCGTCAGCCCCACCGACGGCCGGATCCTGGACCGGGCCGGCCGCCCGCATCCGCGCCGCTTCGCGCTCGGGCCGCACACCGACGCCCGTGCGTCGGGCGCCTTCGCCCGGCCCCGTACCAACGCCCCCGCGTTCCGGCAGAACGACGCCACCGCGCGGGCCCTGCTGCTGTGTCTGCGCGACCTGTCCTGTCGCGCCTCGCTCACCGCCTGAGCATCCCCCGGGAAACCCGTCGCTCCCTTCGAAGGACCCTCCATGTCGCTGACGTCCGATCCGCCCCTCGACAAAGCCGCCGAAAGCGGCGCAGAACGCGAGGACTACTCCGCCCTCAAGGTCGTCCCGGTACGCAACCCCTTGCGCTGGGCCGCCGTTGCCGTCACCGCCGTCCTGGTGGCCCAGTTCGCCCACGGCCTGATCACCAACCCCGGCTGGGAGTGGGACGTCTTCGCCGACTTCTTCACCACCCGGACCATCCTCAAGGCGGTCTGGATCACCATCCAGCTCACCTTCTACGGCACCGCGCTCGGCTTCGCCCTCGGGATCGTCCTCGCCTTTATGCGGCTGTCCCAGAGCCCGTTCCTGAAGTCGGTCGCCTTCACCTACATCTGGGCGTTCCGCTCCATCCCGCTCATCGTCCAGCTCCTCTTCTGGTTCAACCTCACCTATCTCTACAAGCGGCTCGACTTCGGCATCCCCTTCGGCCCCGGCTTCTTCTCCTTCGACACCGCGGGGCTGGTCGGCGCGATGAGCGCGGCGGTGCTCGGACTCGCCCTCCACCAGGCGGCCTATGCGGCGGAGATCGTGCGCGGCGGAGTCCTCGCCGTCGACGGCGGACAGCTGGAGGCGGCGGCCGCGCTCGGCATCCCCCGGCTGCGGCAACTGCGCAAGATCGTGCTCCCGCAGGCGATGCGGTCGATCCTGCCGAACGCCGCCAACGAGGTCATCTCGCTCTTCAAGGGCACCTCGATCGTCTCCGTCATGGCGATCGGCGAGCTCTTCTACCAGGTGCAGGTCGTCTACGGACGCAACGGCCGGGTCGTGCCGCTGCTGATGGTCGCGACCGTCTGGTACATCATCCTGACCACCGTGCTCTCGATCGCGCAGTACTACGTCGAGCGCCGCTTCTCACGGGGAGCCACCCGATGACCGCCATGGTCGACATCCGTTCCGTCCACAAGAGCTTCGGGTCGCTGGAGGTGCTGCGCGGCATCGACCTGGAGGTGCGCTCCGGGGAGGTGGCCGTCGTCCTCGGGCCGTCGGGCTCCGGCAAGTCCACCCTGCTGCGCGCCATCAACCATCTGGAGAAGGTGGACAGCGGCTGGATCAGCGTCGGCGGCTCGCTGGTCGGCTACCGCCGCCAGGGCGACCGCCTCTACGAGCTGCGCGAACGCGAGATCCTCAAGCAGCGCACCCGGATCGGCTTCGTCTTCCAGAACTTCAACCTCTTCCCGCATCTGACGGTGCTGGAGAACATCGTCGAGGCCCCGGTCTCGGCCCTGCGCCGCCCCAGGAAAGAGGCGGTCCACAGCGCCGAGACGCTGCTCGCCCGGGTCGGTCTGGCCGACAAGGCGGCCGCGTACCCCCGGCAGCTCTCCGGCGGACAGCAGCAGCGGGTGGCGATCGCCCGCGCCCTCGCCCTGGAACCCGAGCTGCTGCTCTTCGACGAGCCGACCTCCGCCCTCGATCCCGAACTGGTCGGCGAGGTCCTGGACGTCATCAAGGACCTGGCCCACCAGGGCACCACGATGATCGTCGTCACCCATGAGATCGGCTTCGCGCGGGAGGTCGCCGACACCGTCGTCTTCATGGACGGCGGCCGGATCGTCGAGCAGGGCCCACCCGGCGAGGTGCTGGACGCCCCACGCCAGGAACGTACCAAGGCGTTTCTCTCCAAGGTCCTCTGAGGCCACCGATGTTCACGAGATCACCTAGGCCCGCGAGATCACCGATGTTCACGAGATCACCGAGGCCCGCGAGATCACCGAGGCCCGCGAGATCACCGAGGTCCGCGAGACGGCCGATGTCCACCAGGCCACCGATGTTCACCCACGCAAGGAGCACCCCCGTGAAGACCCGCCGCACCCTCGTCGCCGCCGTCGCCGCCCTCACCGCCGCCGCCCTGCTCGGTGGCTGCGGCGACGGCGATGTCCGGGAGACGGTGGGCTCCAAGGGCACGAAGGGCGCCAGCACCATCAATATCGGCCCCGACCAGCACCGCGTCAGAGGGAAGAAGGTCGCCTCGATCGCGGCGAAGGTGCCGGCCGCGATCCGCGCGCGCGGCACCCTGCGCATCGGCGGCAGCGCCGACGCCTCCCCGCCGCTCGGCTTCTACGCGACCGACGACAAGACCCGGATCGGCTCCGAGATCGACCTCGCCACGCTGGTCGCCGACACCCTCGGGCTCAAGGTCGACTTTCAGGCGGTCTCCTGGGAGAACCTCTTCGTCGGCCTCGACAGCTCCAAGTTCGACGGCGTCTTCTCCAATGTGACGGTCACCGAGGAGCGCAAGCAGAAGTACGACTTCGCCACCTACCGGCTGGACGACCTCGCCTTCGAGGCCAAGAAGGGCACCTCCTGGCGGGTCAAGGGCCCGGGGGACGTGGCGGGCAAGACCGTTTCGGTCGCCTCCGGCACCAACCAGGAGAAGATCCTGGTCGACTGGAGCAAGCAGAACCAGAAGGCGGGCCGCAAGCCCGTGGACATCAAGTACTTCCAGAAGGACACCGACTACTACCTCGCCCTTCAATCGGGCCGTATCGACGCCTACTTCGGCCCCCACCCCACCTCCGCCTACCACGTCGCCTCGGCCGGTCAGACCCAGGTCATCGGCCGCTTCTCGGGAGGTGGCGAGCAGGTGCAGGGCAAGATCGCGGCCACCACCAGGAAGGGCAGCGGGCTGGTCGACGCCTACGCCGCGGCCCTGGACCACGTGATCGAGGACGGCTCGTACGCCAAGGTCCTCAAGCGCTGGGGGCTCGCCGGCGAGGCGGTGAAGAAGTCCGAGATCAACCCGCCCGGTCTGCCCACGCCGTGACCGTGCCCTCCACCCCCGACCCAGGAAGGCCCTGACCATGTCCGTACCGACCGGCACCCTGCACCTGGCCGCCGCCATCGACGGCGACGGGCGGTACCAGGCGCCGTACTACGTGGAGCTCGCCCGCCTCGCCGAGGAGGGCATGCTCGACTTCATCACCCTGGACGACACCTTCGGCCCTCCGGGGCCGGGCCGGGGCAGGCTCGACGCGCTCGCCGCCCTCGCGCGTGTCGCGCCCGCCACCGGGCGGATCGGACTGGTGCCGACCGTCACCACCACCCACACCGAGCCGTTCCATGTCTCCTCCGCCGTGGCCACCTTGGACTGGGTCAGCCGCGGCCGGGCGGGCTGGCGGGTCGAGGTGTCGGCGACGGAGGCGGAGGCCCGGCTGGTGGGCCGCCGCCCCGCCGCGCCCGCCGGGGAGCTGTGGGCCGAGGCGGGGGAGGTCGCCGATGTGGTGGCCCGGCTGTGGGACAGCTGGGAGGACGACGCCGAGATCCGTGACACCGCCACCGGCCGCTTCATCGACCGCGACAAGCTGCACTACGTGGACTTCGAGGGCGCGCACTTCTCGGTGCGCGGCCCGGCCATCGTGCCCCGGCCGCCGCAGGGCCACCCGGTGGTGGCCGTCGCCGCCACCGACCCGGTGACCTGGCAGACCGCGGCCCGACACGCCGATGTGGTGTACCTTCGCGCCACCTCCCCGGAGGAGGCGGGCCGCATCCGCGACGAGCTGCGGCGCCGCGCGGTGGCGCACGGCCGGGAGGCCCGCGCGCTCACCGTGCTCGCCTCCGTCGCGGTGGACCTGGCCGACGGGGAGGGCGCGCCCGGGACCGGCCCGGCCGTGAACGCGCCGGTCGCGCTCACCGACACGCCGGGCGGACCTCCGCTGTACCGCGGGGGACCGGCCGGGCTCGCCGAGCTGATCACCGGCTGGCACACCGCCGACGCGGTGGACGGCTTCCACATCACCCCCGTCGCCCCACGCCATGACCTGGAACGTTTCGTCAACGGCACCGTGGCGCTGCTCCAGCACCGAGGGCTGTTCCGCACCTTCTATCCCGGTGCGACACTCCGCGGCCACCTGGGGCTTTCCCGTCCGGCCAGCCGCTACGCCCTGGAGCGGGAGGCCGCCCGATGAGCAGGCAGCACCAGCAGATCCATCTCGCCGCCCACTTCCCGGGCGTCAACAACACCACCGTCTGGACCGTCCCGCCCGCCGGCCCGACCACCACCCCTGGCCGATGCGCTCCGCGCAGCCCCGCTCTCGGAAGCCAGATCGACTTCGACTCCTTCGCACATCTCGCGCGCACCGCCGAACGCGGGCTGTTCGACTTCTTCTTCCTCGCCGAGGGGCTGCGGCTGCGTGAGCACAACGGCCGGATCCACGACCTCGACGTGGTCGGCAGGCCCGAGTCGATCACCGTGCTGAACGCACTCGCGGCCGTCACCGAACGGCTGGGGCTGGCCGCCACTGTCAACGCCACGTTCAACGAACCGTACGAACTGGCCCGCCGGCTGGCCTCCCTGGACCATCTCAGCGGGGGCCGCGCCGCCTGGAACGTGGTCACCTCCTCCGACGCCTTCACCGGCGAGAACTTCCGGCGCGGCGGCTTCCTGGACCGGGCCGACCGCTACACCCGGGCCGCCGAGTTCGTCGCCACCGCCCGTGAGCTGTGGGACTCCTGGACGCCGGACGGCACCCCCCGCCCGTTCGCCCACACCGGCCGGCACTTCACCATCGACGGCGAGTTCGGCGTGCCACGCTCACCGCAGGGCCATCCGGTGGTGATCCAGGCCGGGGACTCCGACGAGGGCCGGGAGTTCGCCGCCTCCGCCGCCGACATCATCTTCACCCGGCACGGCTCGCTGGAGGCCGGGCGCGCCTTCTACGCCGACGTCAAGCGGCGGCTCGCGCGGTACGGGCGCGCCCCGGAGGAGCTGAAGATCATGCCCGGGGTGACCCTGGTCCTCGGCGACACCGCGGCCGACGCCCAGGAGAAGGCCGCCGAGATCCGGCTCCAGCAGGTCTCCCCGCAGACCGCGCTGCTCACCCTGGAACAGATCTGGGGTGTGGACCTGTCCGGCTACGACCCGGACGGGCCACTTCCGGATATCGACCCCGACCCCGACTCGCAGTTGACCCAGGGCCGGGTGCGGCATGGCGATCCGCTGGCCGTCGCCGCCAAGTGGCGGGCGCTGTCGGAGGAGAAAGGGCTGTCCATCCGGCAGACCGTCATCGAGGCGAACGGGCGGCAGTCGTTCATCGGCACCCCGGAGGCGGTCGCCGCGCAGATGGCGGAATTCGTCGCCGCCGACGCCGCCGACGGCTTCATCCTCGTACCCCATCTGACCCCCGGCGGGCTCGATGACTTCGTGGACCGGGTGGTGCCGCTGCTCCAGGAGCGGGGGGTGTTCCGCACCGCGTACACCGGTACGACACTCCGTGACCACCTGGGGCTTCCCTTTCCGGGGGAGCGGGGCTGAGCGGCTTCGCACCGGCCCGGCCGCGGGGAGGTGACCGGTCGGCGCCATAGCGGAACCCGATCGCCCGCGCGTCCGTCTCAGAGGTTACCCAGGGGATGGGAGCACAAGCCCCGGCGGCCTGAACCCGCCGGGGCTATGTGGCATGTGCCCGACGGCTGTTCCGAATTGTCCTCTTGCGCGGTCTGCCCGCGGCCACGAATACTTCCGGAAGCGCTTGTCAGGGGCACGCCGAATCGGGTCGTATCGGTCGTCGGTGTGCTCATTGACTGCGCCTCACGGGCCTGCCCACCCAGGCGGACCCCCGATTCCCCGGAGGAAGAGTTGAGGATCAAGCGCAACGCCCCCCACGGCAAGCAGGCGAGACGCATCGCCCTGATCGCCGCGACCTCCGCCCTGGTGGCCGGAGCGGCACTCGCCGCCCCCGCCGCCTACGCCGGAAGCGACGGCACCCCCACCGTCAGTGCGGCGGAGGCCAAGTCGGCGAGCAACGCCGTCCTCGAGGCCGATGTCGCGGGCACCGCCTGGTATGTCGACAAGGCGACCAACAAGCTCACGGTCACCGCCGACAGCACGGTGTCCCAGAGTGAGATAGCCAAGATCAAGAACACCGCCGGTGCGAGCGCCGACGCGATCGAGATCAAGCGGACCCCCGGCAAGATTCAGAAGCTGATCTCGGGCGGAGACGCGATCTACGCGAGTAGCTGGCGCTGCTCCCTCGGCTTCAACGTGCGCAACAGCAGTGGGGCCAACTACTTCGTCACCGCCGGTCACTGCACCGACGGTGCGGGCACCTGGTGGTCGAACTCCGGCCACACCACCACCATCGGCCCGACGTCCGGCTCCAGCTTCCCGACCAACGACTACGGTCTGGTCCGGTACAGCGGCTCGGTCACCCCCCAGGGCACCGTCGGCAGCCAGGACATCACCTCGGCCGCCAACCCGACCGTGGGCCAGACGGTCACCCGGCGCGGCTCCACCACCGGCATCCACAGCGGCCGGGTCACCGCGCTGAACGCCACGGTCAACTACGGCAATGGCGACATCGTCTACGGCATGATCCAGACCACGGTCTGCGCCGAGCCCGGCGACAGCGGCGGCCCGCTCTACGCCGGCTCCACCGCCCTCGGCCTCACCTCCGGCGGCAGCGGCAACTGCACCTCCGGTGGCACCACGTTCTTCCAGCCGGTCGTCGAGGCGCTGAACGCGTACGGCGTGAGCGTCTACTGATCGGCGCCGTTCCTTCGCTGATCATCTCCGTACCAGGCTGAACGAGAGCCCCCGTCCGGGCCACCGGACGGGGGTTCTCCGCGTCCCCGGACAGGGCCCCTGGGGGCCTTTCCGTGCTGCCGGAAGGGGCTATTCCGCGGCCCTCCCCACTGTCCGACGGGCGGACTATCGTGGACATGTACTCCATGAGGGGCATTGTTCGCGATACGGACGGCAGGTGGCCGTGATGGTCGATGCGCTCGTGACATTGATAGTGGTACTGGCTTGCCTCGGCGCCCTTGGCGCGCTGGCCGCGGCCCGGGTGGTCAAGCAGTACGAGCGGGGTGTGGTCTTCCGGCTCGGGAGGCTGCGCTCGGATATCCGGGGGCCCGGGTTCACCATGATCACTCCGATGGTCGACCGGCTCCAGAAGGTCAATATGCAGATCGTGACGATGCCCGTGCCCGCCCAGGAGGGCATCACCCGGGACAATGTGACCGTGCGGGTCGACGCCGTCGTCTACTTCAAGGTCGTGGACCCGGCCGAAGCGCTCATCGCGGTCGAGGACTACCGCTTCGCCGTCTCCCAGATGGCCCAGACCTCGCTGCGGTCGATCATCGGAAAGAGCGATCTGGACGATCTGCTCTCCAACCGGGAGAAGCTCAACCAGGGCCTCGAGCTCATGATCGACAGCCCGGCCGTCGGCTGGGGCGTCCATATCGACCGGGTGGAGATCAAGGATGTCTCGCTGCCGGAGACCATGAAGCGGTCGATGGCCCGCCAGGCGGAGGCCGACCGGGAGCGCCGCGCCCGGGTCATCAATGCGGACGCGGAGCTGCAGGCGTCGCGGAAGCTGGCCGATGCCGCCGCCCAGATGGCCGACACCCCCTCGGCCCTCCAGCTGCGGCTGCTGCAGACGGTGATGGCGGTCGCCGCCGAGAAGAACTCCACGCTGGTGCTGCCCATCCCGGTCGAGCTGCTGCGCTTCCTGGAGCGTGGCGCACAGGAGATCCCGGCCGCGGCCCGGGCGGAGGGCGAGACGGAGGGCGGCGCCCCGGCCACCGCCCCGGAGCGCGAGGCCGCGCCCGCGCAGCCGGCTCAGCCCGCCCGGCAGGCGATGCCGACGCTCACCGAGCGCGAGCCGGAGCCGCGTGCCGTGGACCGGTGAAGTGAAGCCCGCCGCTCCCGCCGGAGGTGATCTGATCCGCCAAGAGGATCCGCCAAGAGGGCTCTCGCCGGAGGGACTTCGGCAAGGGATCCACGCGGGGTTGATTCGTCCGGTTTGATGTCCTGTCCGGATACCTGATTCGGTGCCCGTACACCCAGAAGGTGTGCGGGCACCGCCATGTCCGGACATGAGGTCGCCGGGTAAATTTCACGCCCATGACGTGAACGCACCCTTGTGCGCGGCCGGTGGTGGTGGGAATACTCGGCGGCGCAATTTGGCATGGACGCGCCCCTGAGTGGGGAGAAGCGCCATGTCACTACGCCCTCCGGGCCCTGGCACCCCACTGCCGTCGGGCCCAACCCCCCACTGGAAGGCAGAGACTTGAAGCACCGCCGCATACCCAAGCGTCGTGTCGCCATAGCCGGAGCCGGCATCGCGGCCCTGGTCGCCACGGGCATCACCCTGCAGAGCGCCAACGCCGCCCCCGGTGAGACCCAGCCCGACACCCTCTCGGTCGGCGCCGCCGGAAAGCTCGCCAACACCCTCACCTCCTCGCTCAAGAGCGACACGGCGGGCGCGTACTACGACGCCAAGTCCAAGAAGCTCGTCGTCAACGTGGTCAACAAGGGCGTCGTGGACAAGGTCCGGGACGCCGGGGCCGAGGTCAAGGTCGTCAAGCACACCCTGGCCGAGCTGAGCAAGGCGCGTCAGACGCTCAAGGAGAAGGCCACCATCCCCGGCACCTCCTGGTCGGTGGACCCCAGAAGCAACAAGGTCGTCGTCACCGCGGACAGCTCCGTCAAGGGCGCCCGGATGGCCACCCTCGACAAGGTCGCCGACGCGCTGGGCGACAAGGTCGAGGTGAAGCGCTCGGCCGGTAAGTTCTCCACCTTCATCGCCGGTGGCGACGCCATCTGGGGCGACGGCGGGCGCTGCTCGCTGGGCTTCAACGTGGTCAAGGGCGGCCAGCCGTACTTCCTGACCGCCGGTCACTGCACCGAGGCCATCAGCAGCTGGTCGGACTCGCAGGGCGGCGAGGAGATCGGCACCAACGAGGGCAGCGACTTCCCCGGTAACGACTACGGGCTGGTCAAGTACACCAAGGACACCGACCACCCGAGCGCGGTCGACCTCTACAACGGCAGCACCCAGGCCATCTCCAAGGCCGGTGACGCCACGGTCGGCCAGAAGGTGACGCGCAGCGGCTCCACCACCCAGGTGCACGACGGCGAGGTCACCGGCCTCAACGCGACCGTCAACTACCAGGAGGGGACGGTCGAGGGGCTGATCCAGACCACGGTCTGCGCCGAGCCCGGCGACAGCGGCGGCGCGCTCTTCGCGGGCGACACGGCCCTGGGTCTGACCTCCGGCGGCAGCGGTGACTGCTCCTCGGGCGGCGAGACCTTCTTCCAGCCGGTGCCGGAGGCGCTGCAGGCGTTCGGCGCCGAGATCGGCTGACCTGGGAGGCGTTTCGCTCCCGCGGTCCGCTCCGTGTGAACAAGAGCAGGCCCCCGGACACCCGTGGACGGTGTCCGGGGGCTTTCCCTTTGCCGCGCTCAGCCTGTCAGCCTGTTGTGCTCATCGCTGTGCTCGGCGGTCGTTCAGCCGGTCAGAGCCCGAGGTCGGACGGTCAGAACTCGAAGACCATCGTCGGGGCCGCGCTCTTGAAGCAGTTGTTCGCGAAGGTGTGCTCGTACGACACCCGGCGGCCGTCCCAGATCCCCTCGGCGGTGACCGTGATGGGGTGCCACTCCTTGGTGCACACCCGGCCGGGCTCCGCGCCGGTGCGCAGCTGGCCGAACGTGCCGCCCACGGAGCGGAGTTCGGCGCATGCCTTGGCGGGGGCCGGGTGGGTGCCGGTGGCGGTGGGGCGACAGCTCAGTGTCACCGCTCGCTGGACCTCGGTCGTGGCCCCGTCGGCCCCCCAGCCGACGGTGAGGACCAGCGCGGAGGGCGGGTACAGGCTCTGCGGCTTGGCGGGCTGGGCGCTGGCCGTGCCGCTCGTGCCGATCCCCAGCACGGCGCTTACGGCCAGAGCGGCTCCGAGCCCGATCGCCCCAGTAGTCTTCCGCATTTCGAACACTCCCTTGCTCGTCGTTGCAGATACCGGACGGAGTCTTACGCGGTGCGCGTCAGGAACGCACGTCGATCGAGCACTTCCGGTCGCTACAAGTAGTCGTTCGGTGGCTTATTGTCGCGTGCGGGAGATGGCCGGGCGCGGAACGCCGCGTGGCGACCGGGTGCGCGACGGCGTGCGGATTGCGCCCCTCAGGGGACCCGGTGCCGTTTCGCGCCCCCGGTGGAGGGCGTGCTCAGCGAGGTGCCCGAGGTGCTCAAATCGATTCAAGGACGCTCAGGTGAGCAATCCCGGGTGATGTCCATGATGCCTCTGGGGCGAGGGCTGCCGCATGCCCCGCTGGAGCGAGAACCTGCCAGGGCAAGCTGACCGGTGGTGGCCTCTAGTCCAGCTCTCCGCTCAGGGGTCCGGACTGCCGGCCCCAGCCGTAGCCGCGCCCCACGCGCAACCGCAGCACCAGCCGCCGCTCGGCCACCATCGCGGTGCGGAACTCCTCCCAGTCCGGATGGTCGCCCTGGATCGCGCGGTAGACCTCCACCAGCTCATCGACGGTGGCGTCATGGGGGTCGGCGGCGACCGGCGTCAGCTCGGCGTCGCCCTCGGCGACCAGATAGGAGGAGTGGTCCCCGCTGGTGACATAGAAGCTCGCACGCGGATCGCGGCGCAGATTGCGGGTCTTGGCGCGGTCATCGGTGACCGAGATCCGGATGAGGCGCGTCGCGGGGTCATAGGTGAAGGCGACATTGGACAACTGCGGCCGTCCATCGCGCTTGAGGGTGACGAGCGCGCCGGTGCGCTGCTCCCGTAGCAGATCGAGCAGGGATCCCTCCGTCATGGTGATCAGCATACGCGCGGGCCGGTGGCCGGCCCATGGATTCGACCGACCGGCTTCCGCGCGGCGCGTTCACAAGGCGACACGCGGGACTAAAGGGTGTTTTAGGTGCTTATGGTGGAGGGGGGAAGCGCGATCGAACCGACTCGCACGCTTGTTCGAGAATGGGGTTATGGTGGGGCGTGGGACAAGCAGGGTCGGTCAGGGGGTGTGAGCAGCGGGAGGTGCGGATGCCAGGCTTCACGCATCTGCACACCGCGTCCGGGTTCTCCATGCGGTACGGGGCCGCGCACCCGGAGCGGCTGGCGCAGCGTGCCGCCGAGCGCGGGATGGACGCGATCGCGCTGACCGACCGCGACAGCCTCGCCGGCGCGGTGCGGTTCGCCCGGGCGTGTGAGCGCGCGGGGGTGCGGCCGCTCTTCGGGGTGGACCTCGCCGTACGGAGGGAGGACCCGGAGCCGGGGCGCACCGTTCGGCGCCGTACGCCGGTGCGCGGCGGTGCGTTCATCGACGAGTCCACGCCCCGGGCGGTCTTCCTCGCCCGGGACGGCGCGGCCGGCTGGGCCGCGCTGTGCGGGCTGGTCTCCGCCGCCCACGCGGGGCTCACCCACTCCGGCTCCGCCCGGACGAACGGCGACGGGCCGCCCCTGCTGCACTGGCGCGACCTGGTGAGCGACCCCGGCGCGCTCGCCCCGCTGACCGTGCTGCTCGGCCCGGACTCCGACGTCGGCCGGGCCCTGGCCGCCGGGCGCCCCGACCGGGCCGCGCGGCTGATCACCCCCTGGCGTGAACTCTTCGGCGACGCGCTGCGGCTGGAAGCCGTATGGCACGGCCGCACCGGCACCGGCCCGGGCTCGCTGCGGCTCGCCGCCCGTACCGTCGGCTTCGCCGCCGACCAGGGCATCCCGGCCGTGCTGAGCAACGCCGCCCGCTACGCCGATCCGGGGAGGGGCCGGTCGCCGATGTCCTGGACGCGGCCCGCCGGCTCGTCCCCATCGACCCGCGCACCCCCGGGGCGCTCGACAGCGGTGAGCGCTGGCTCAAGGGGCCCCGGGACATGGCGAAGGCGGCCGAGCGGATCGTGGAGGCGGCCGGGATGCGGCGGGACGCCGCGCACCGCCTGCTGGAGGAGACCCGGCGCACCGCCGCCGCGTGTCTGGTCGACCCCGAGGACCACATCGGCCTGGGCAGTGTCCACTTCCCCGAGCCCCGGCTGGTCGGGGCCGGGCGGCGGAGCGCCGAGCGGGTGCTGCGGTCGCACTGCGCCGCCGCCATGGTGCTGCGGGGGTACGACCGGGACCGGGTGCGCTGGGAGCGGCTCGAGGACGAGCTGCGCACCATCGAACGGCTCGGCTTCGCCTCGTACTTCCTCACCGTCGCGCAGGTCGTCGACGACACCCGGGAGCTCGGCATCCGGGTGGCCGCCCGTGGCTCCGGCGCCGGATCGTTCGTCAACCATCTGCTGGGCATCACCCACGCCGACCCGGTGGCCAACGGCCTGCTGATGGAGCGCTTCCTGTCGGTGCGGCGCGCCGCACTGCCCGATATCGACATCGATGTGGAGTCCGCGCGCCGGCTCGACGTCTATCGCGCGATCTTCGAGCGGTTCGGGGCGGAGCGGGTCGCGACCGTCTCGATGCCCGAGACCTACCGGGTGCGCCATGCCGTACGGGACGTGGGCGCGGCGCTCGGCATGGACCCGGCCGAGGTGGACCGGCTCGCCAAGTCCTTCCCGCACATCCGCGCCCGCGATGCCCGCGCGGCGCTCGCGGAACTGCCCGAGCTGCGAGCGGTCGCTGCCGAGCAGGAACGTTTCGGCAAACTCTGGGACCTGGTCGAGGCGCTCGACGGGCTGCCCCGCGGCATCGCCATGCACCCCTGCGGCGTGCTGCTCTCGGACGCCGGGCTGCTGGCCCGTACGCCCATCGTGCCGACCAGCGGTGAGGGCTTTCCCATGTCGCAGTTCGACAAGGACGACGTGGAGGAGCTCGGACTGCTCAAGCTCGATGTCCTCGGGGTGCGGATGCAGTCCGCGATGGCGCACGCGGTCGCGGAGATCCGGCGGACCACCGGGCGGGTCGTGGACATCGACGACCCCGGGCAGGTCCGGCCCGGCGATCCGGCCACCTACGACCTGATCCGCTCCACCGAGACGCTCGGCTGCTTCCAGATCGAATCGCCCGGTCAGCGCGATCTCCTCGGCCGGTTGCAGCCCACCTCCTTCCACGACCTCGTGGTCGACATATCGCTCTTCCGGCCGGGCCCGGTCGCCGCCGACATGGTCCGGCCCTTCATCGACGCCCGGCACGGCCGCAAGTCCGCCCGCTATCCGCATCCGGACCTGGAGGACGCGCTGCGCGAGACCCACGGGGTCGTGGTCTTCCATGAGCAGATCATCAAGATCGTGTCGATCATGACCGGATGTGAACGGGACCTCGCCGACGAGGCGCGGCGCGCGCTGTCCAACCCCGAGCGTCAGGGGCGGGTGCGGGCCTGGTTCCACGCGGAGGCGGAGAAGCGGGGCTATGCGCCGGAGGTGCTGGCGCGCACCTGGGAGATCGTCGAGGCGTTCGGCTCGTACGGCTTCTGCAAGGCGCATGCCGTCGCCTTCGCGGTTCCGACGTATCAGTCCGCCTGGCTCAAGGCGCACCATCCGGCCGCCTTCTACGCCGGGCTGCTCACTCATGACCCCGGGATGTACCCGAAGCGGCTGCTGCTGGCGGACGCGCGGCGGCGCGGGGTGCCGATCCTGCCGCTGGATGTGAACCGGTCGGGCGCCGCCTATCGAATCGAACTGACGTCTGGTGATTCTCGGGGCGGACCCGACAAGGAGGACAGGCACGACAGGGGGAGCGGAGACCACATCGGTGTCCGGCTGGCGCTGAGCGACGTCCACGGCATCAGCGAGGCCGAGACCGAGCGGATCGCGGCCGGACAGCCCTACTCCTCGCTCCAGGACCTGTGGCTGCGCGCCCACCCCGGGCGGCCGGTCGCCGAACGGCTGGCCCAGGTCGGCGCGTTGGACGCGTTCGGCACCAGCCGCCGCGATCTGCTGCTGCAGATCGCCGAACTGCACCGGCAGCAGCGGGGCGCCGCCCGGCGCGACGCCGAGGGCCAGCTTCCGCTGGCCGAAACCGGCCCCGCCGCCCCCGCCGGGCTCCCCGACCTCGACGCGGACGAACGCCTCGGCGCCGAACTCGGCATTCTCGGCATGGACGTCTCCCGCCATCTGATGGGCGACCACCGGGACTTCCTGGAGGAGCTGGGCGCGATTCCCGCGAAGCGGCTGCGCGACGCGTCGCACGGGGAGGTCGTGCTCGTCGCCGGCGCCAAGGCCGCCACCCAGACCCCGCCGATCCGCTCGGGGCGCCGGGTCATCTTCACCACGCTCGACGACGGTACGGGGCTGGTCGACTGCGCCTTCTTCGACGACAGCCACGCGGCGTGCGCGCACACCGTCTTCCACTCCTGGCTGCTGCTCGTGCGCGGCGTGGTCCAGCGGCGCGGCCCGCGCAGCCTCAGCGTCGTCGGCTCGGCCGTGTGGAACCTCGCCGAACTGGCCCAGCTCAGGAAGGAGGGCGGCCTCGAAGCGGTCGCCGCAGAGCTGGCGGGGGCGAGCCCGGAGACGGCCGAGGCGGGCTCCGACTCCGGTCGCGACTCCGACTCCGGTCGCCGTATCGAGATGCCCACCGGTTACGCCATGCACCCCTGGGCCGACCTCCAGCCCGCGGGCGACCAGGCCGCCACCGGCCGCAAGCTGTGGCATGCGAGCCCGGGGAGCGCGGGATGACGTCCGAGCACCTCCTCCCGGTCCACCCGTTGGGCACCGCCCTGCCGGGCGTCGTGGCCGCGCCCGGCGTTCGGGCCGCCGCGCGCTGGGGTGCCGCCGCGGCAGGCGACCGTGATCGGGAGGTGGGCTCGGCTGCCAGTGAACTCCCTTGTGGCGCTGCCGAGTTGGGAGACGCGACGGCCGAGGGGCCGTCGGCCGAGGACCGGGACCGGGACTGGGCCTCGGGTGGCGTCGGCAGTGGCGGCGAAGTGGCCGAGGGTTCGTCCGCCGGGTCCCGGGCCGGAGGCTCGGGCGGCGGGGGTTCGGCTGAAGCGGGCGGGGGTTCGGCTGAAGCGGGCGGGGGTTCGGCTGAAGTGGGCGGGGGTTCAGCTGAAGCGGGCGGGGGCGGCGGGGGCCGGGTCCCGGACGAGCCGGGTCAAGAGGGCGAGGTGCCGCATGTGTTGTACGTGCGGTTCCATCCCACGCCCGGGGAGGACGTCTACCAGGGTCTGCTCACCCTGCTCGGCGAGCTGACGCCCGTCGTCGAGGCGCTGCCGCCCGATGCCGCGTTCGCGGATGTGCGGGGTGCGCTGCGGTACTTCGGGCGGGACGCGGCGGGGCTGGCCGAGATCGTACGGGTCCGGGCGCTGGCCCGGTACGGCGTGGACTGCACCGTCGGCGTCGCCGCCAACCCCCTGCTCGCCCGCATGGCCGCCTACGAGGCCCAGGAGTCCGGCGCCCCCGCGTCCAGGGGCGGCCGGTCCGGTGGCAGGTCCGGTGGCAGGTCCGGTGGCAGGTCCGGCGGCGGGTCCGGCCAAGCGGCCGGGTCCGTCCGTACCGTTCCCGGCGATCCGGACGCCGTCGCCGCGTTCCTGGCGCGCAAGCCGCCCATCGCCCTGCCCGGGGTGGGACCCGCGACCGCGCGCACCCTGAGCGCGTACGGGCTGGACAGCGCCGCGCGGATCGCTGCCGCGCCGCTGTCCACCCTGCAGCGGATCCTCGGCGCGACGACCGCGCGCCGCGTCCACGCGTGGGCGCGCGGTATCGATCCGGCGCCGGTCACCCCGAACGCCCCCGCCCGTGCGATGGGCGCGGAACACCGCTTCCGCCACGACGAGTTGGACCCCGTCCGCAGGCGCCGCGCGCTGCTCACCCTCGCCGACGGGCTCGGTGTCCGGCTGCGGACGAGCGGGCAGGTCGCGGCCGCGATCAGCGTCACCGTGCGCTACGCCGACCGCTCCACGACCACCCGCTCCCGCACCCTGACCGAGCCGACCGCGCACACCCCGGCGCTGACCGCGGCCGCGTACGCGCTGCATGACGCGCTCGGGCTGCAGCGGGCCCGGGTGCGGTCCGTGGCGCTGCGCGTCGAGGGGCTGATGGACGCCGAACTCGCCTCCCATCAGCTCACGTTCGACCCCGCGGACGAGAAGTCACGCCGTCTGGAGGCCGCCGCCGACCGGGCCCGGGCCCGCTTCGGCATCTCCGCGGTCCGGCCCGCCGGATTCCTCGACGTCGCGTAACCCGCGTAATTCACCAGTTTGTTGGGCGTCGCATGCCCCGCGGGATTCCTCGGCGTCGCGTAATCTCACCAGCACCACGGATGTCGGGTAACCCCACCAGTTTCCTGGTTGTCACGTAACCCGCCGGATTCCTGGACGTCGCGTGAAAAGGGTGTAAACGTTCCTTCACCGGCACATGGCTGGATGCCTTTGCTACTCGCGCGTAATTTCGATTGAGCGCACCACTTCTTGTGATCCGGATCGCAGGGCGCAGCGCAAGCGCACGGTCAGCGCACCCTCAGCGCGACTCTCTCCCCCACCAGCGAGGAGTTCATGTGATGCTGCCCCGGAGGCGTATCCGGCGATTCCGGAAGACCACGAAGACCAAGCCCCGTACGTTATTGCCCGCCATGGCCCTCGCGGTCGCGGCGACCGCGGCGACCCCCACCGCCGCGCTCGCCACGGACGCCGCGTCGCAGGGGGTGAGCAGCGGCTGGAACGACTACTCCTGCAAGCCCTCGGCCCAACACCCCCGCCCCGTCGTCCTGGTGCACGGCACCCTCGGCAACTCCGTCGACAACTGGCTCGGCTTCGCGCCCTACCTGGTCAAGCGGGGTTACTGCGTCTTCTCCCTCGACTACGGTCAACTGCCCGCCGTGCCGTTCTTCCACGGTCTCGGGGCGGTCGACCAGTCAGCGAAACAGCTCTCCACCCATGTGGACCGGGTGCTCGCCGCCACCGGCGCCGCCAAGGTCGACATGGTCGGGCATTCGCAGGGCGGGATGATGCCCCGCTACTACCTCAAGTTCCTCGGTGGCGCGCCGAAGGTGAACGCCCTGGTCGGCATCGCCCCCACCAACCACGGCACCACCCTGTCCGGACTGACGAAGCTGCTGGACTACTTCCCCGGGGTCGGCGATCTCATCGCCAAGGGCGCCCCGGGGCTGATGGACCAGGTGGTCGGCTCGGACTTCCTGCGGCGCCTCAACGAGGGCGGCGACACCGTCCCCGGAGTGCGCTACACCGTCATCGCGACCAAGTACGACGAGGTCGCCACCCCCTACCGGGCACAGTTCCTCTCCGGTCCGAACGTCAAGAACGTGGTGATCCAGGATCTGTGCGCGACCGATATCTCCGAGCATCTGGCCATCGGCCTGACCGACGGTCTGGCCTTCCATGAGGCCGTCAATGCCCTCGATCCGGATCACGCCACCCCGACCACCTGTGCGTCGGACGACTGACGCTTGACAAGGGGGAGACCCCGCCGCCCTGAGCCGGGCGGCGGGGTCGCCCTTCGCCGGACGGCAGGGTGGGGTTCAGCGCGGCGGACGGCTCCCGAGCGCGTCCACGAAGCGCGTCAGCAGCCGTGCGAACTCCGCCCGGTCCGCCTCCGGCCACTCCTCCATCGCCTCCGCGAATACGGATCGCCGGAAGCGGTGCACCTGCTCCGTCATGGCGCGCCCTGCCTCGGTCCGTACGAGCAGGGCGCGCCGCCCGTCGGACTGGTCCGCCTCCCGCCAGGGCCGACCCGCCCTCGGGGCCGCCTCGTTCGACGTACTCGACGCCATCGAAGCGGTGGAGCAGAGCGGGACGCCGCCCACCGTCTCCGACATCGCCGGCGCCCTGGCCGTCGACCAGCCCCGGGCGACGCCGCGGGCCCCAGAAGCGCCGATGAGCTCGCCGAGGCGCTGCGGCCCTTTTGGGGCGAGGGCGCGATCACCCTGGAGGAGGCGCTGGAGGCGCTCCATTCCCGGGGCTGGGTGACCCGCGCCGCCGACCGCGGCCCTTACTCCCTCACCCCGCCCGGCGCCGACGGCCACGCCGCCGTGGCGGAGCGGGTCGGCGCCACCCGGCGGCGGCTCATGGGCGGGCTGACGGACGACCAGTACCTGGAGACGGTACGGGTGCTGAGCCGCATGGCCGCGAACCTCGAAGGCGCCTTGGCGTGACCGGCGCCCCGTGAGGGTGTCGGCCGGTCCGGCCGTCGTCCGAATTACTCGGCGACGAGCTCGACCTCGAGGTTGCCCCTCGTCGCCTTGGAGTACGGGCACACCTGGTGCGCCTGCTCGACCAGCTTGCGGCCGGTCTCGTTCTCCAGGTCGCTCGGCAGCTCGACGCGCAGCGTCACCTTGAGGCCGAAGCCGCCGTCCGCCTCGTCCTTGCCGATGCCGACCTCGGCGGTGACGGAGATGTCCTTGGTGTCGACCTTGGTCTGGCGGCCGACGAGGCCGAGCGCGGACGCGAAGCAGGCGGCGTAGCCCGCGGCGAAGAGCTGCTCGGGGTTGGTGCCCTGGCCGCTGCCGCCGAGGGCGGGCGGCATGGCGAGCGGCAGATCGAGCTGTCCGTCGGAGCTCACGGCCCGGCCGTCGCGTCCGTTGGCAGTGGCCACCGCGGTGTAGATCGCGTCCATGAAGACCATCCCTCTCGTGTTCAGGCAGTCGGTGAGGCGGGGGCTCGGGGTGGCCCCGCCTTCGAGCAGAAGTACAGCACACAATTAAGTTGTGCACAACTAAAGGGTACGCTGGACACATGTCACACCAGTCCGACCGCACCACCGACCCCACGACCGGGAGCACCGACCCCGAGCCGCCGTCCGCCGATGAACTGCTCCGGCTCGATCGGCAGCTCTGCTTCTCCCTGCACGCCGCCTCCCGCGCCTTCGACGGCCTCTACCGCCGGGTGCTGAGCGACACGGGGCTGACCTATCCGCAGTACCTGGCCATGCTGGTGCTCTGGGAGTACGGGGAGATGCCGGTCAAGCGGCTGGGGGAGTTCCTGCGGCTGGACTCGGGTACCCTCTCGCCGCTGCTCAAGCGGATGCAGACGGCCGGACTCGTCCAGCGCGAGCGCAGCGCACACGACGAGCGCTCGGTCACGGTCCGGCTGACGGCGGAGGGGACGGCGCTGAAGGAGCGCGCCCAGGGCGTACCCCTGAAGGCGATCGAGGCCAGCGGCCTCGGCCTGGCGGAGGCGGTGGACCTGCAGGCCCGGGTGCAGCGGCTGACGGCGGCCCTCGACGCGGCGCTGGCCGACGAGGACGCGTAGGCGGAGGAGAACGAGGCGGGGGAAAGGGGAAGAGCCGGCCCCGGGGGTGCCGTCAACCTCCCCGGAACCGGCTCGCTTCGATCGGCCGCGGTTACGGCCTCAGCGGCGGCCTACGCCTCAGCGGCGGCCTACGCCTCAGCCGCGGCCGCGGCGTACGGCCTTGCGGCGGTTGGCGGCGGCGAACAGCACCGCCGCGCCGGCGGCGAGGACCGCGGCGCCGCCGATGGCCATGGGGGCGGTGGATCCGTCGCCCCCGGTCTCGGCGAGACGCTGCCCGTCGGCGGCGCTCCCGTCCTGCGGTTCGTCGTTCGCGGCCATGACCTTGGCGCTCTTGGCCTCGGGCTGGTTCGCCGCCGTGCCCTTCTCGTCCGCGGCCTTCGGCTGATGGCCGGCCTCGGCGCCGTCGTCACCGCCGTGGCCGTGGTGATCGACGGTCGACTTCTCGGCGCCCTTCGCTATCTGTGCGTCATTGGGCGCGGCGGCGGTGGGTGCGGAACTCGCGCTCGTCCCGGCTCCCTTGGCCGCCGCGGCTCCGCCTCCGCTTCCGCCTCCGCCGAAGGTCACGTCCGAGCAGGTGTAGAACGCCTCCGGGCTGTCCGAGCGCTGCCAGACGCTGTAGATCAGATGGCGGCCCGACTTGTTGGGGACGTTGCCCGTAAAGACGTAACTCCCGTCCTTCAGCGTGGGATCGGTGACCTTGGCGAACGGCTCCGACTCCAGGTCCGCCCAGGTCAGCGGCTTCGTCGGGTCGTAGCCGTCCTTGGTGACGTGCAGCTCGAAGCTGCCCCGGTGGGGCGCGGTGGCCCGGTAGGTGAAGGTGTGCTCACCGGCCGTCATGGCGGTGGCGGGCCAGTCGGCGCGCGGCAGGTCCAGGCCCTTGTACTTGTCGCGGCCCGCGCTGCACAGCTTTCCGTCCGGGATGATCTCCTTGTGGCGCCCGGCGGCGTCCGGGATGTTGACCTCGTTCCAGTCGTAGAGCGCCTGGGTGCCGCCTGCCTGGACGGCCGCCTTGCAGGCCGCCGAGTCCGGGCTCTCCGGCCCCTCCGCGAAACACGCCGACACCCGGCTGACCGGGTCCTGCATCGAACCGTGCGCGGTGGCCGGGTCGGCGTTCAGCGCGGTGAGGGCGAGCGGTACCACGCCGAGCACGGCGAGCCGGGCGGTTCTGCGGTGAGCGGTCGCACGAGCGGTCATCGTCGGGGACTCCTTCGGTGGGGGACGTGCTGGGAGGTCACGCGGTTGAGGGCACGTGGTCGGGAGGTCACGCGGTTGGGGGGTGACGCGCAGCACGCTAGCCCCGCCCAACGGCTCTCCCGCCGGTCTTATGGCGCCGTTAAGGAGCAGCTCAGGCAGAGCTGAGACTGGGCCGGTTCCGGGGGTACCCGAGGTGATCGCTCGCCGATGATTGCGGGGGGTCGATGGCGTGGAAGGGTGACACGTATGACCGCAATGAACTCCCGCGCATCGGCCCGTGAGCTGATCGAGGCCATCGTCGACCCCGGTAGCTGGCACGGCTGGGACGAACCGGTGGCGATCACCACGGACGACCCCGACTACCGGGCCGACCTGGAGCGGGCACGCGAGCGCACCGGGCTGGACGAGTCGGTCATCACCGGTGAGGGCCGTATCGAGGGGCGCAGGGTGGCGCTGGTCGCCTGCGAGTTCCGCTTCCTGGCCGGCTCGATAGGGGTCGCCGCGGGGGAGCGGCTGGTACGGGCCGTGGAGCGGGCCACGGCGGAACGGCTGCCCCTGCTCGCGGCCCCGGCCTCGGGCGGCACCCGGATGCAGGAGGGCACGGTCGCGTTTCTGCAGATGGTGAAGGTGGCCGCGGCGATCACGGACCACAAGGCGGCGGGCCTGCCGTATCTCGTCCACCTCCGCCACCCCACGACCGGCGGCGTCCTCGCCTCCTGGGGCTCCCTCGGCCATGTCACCGCCGCCGAGCCGGGCGCCCTGATCGGCTTCATGGGCCCGCGGGTGCATGAGGCCCTGTACGGGGAGGAGTTTCCGCCCGGTGTGCAGAACGCCGAGAACCTGATGAACCACGGCCTGATCGACGCCGTCCTCCCGCTGAGCCGCCTGTCGGGCGTGGCCGCCCGAGTATTGAGGGTCCTCTGCGCGGGGGACCCCGCGCCCGCCCCCGCCCCGGCCGCCGGGCTCGGGGCGGCCCCGGCGGCGACCGTCCCCGGTCAGCCGGGAGATGCGGGCGGGGCCTCCACTGAGCCCACGCCCGACCCTGGTGCGCCGGGCGGAGCACGGGCGGCTGCCGATGCGGCCGGCTGGGGCGCAGCCGGGCCCGCCGCCGAGGCGAAGCCCGGCGTGCCGGGCGACGCGCCCAGCGGGACACCGGAGCGGCGCGGGGGTTCGTCGGCCGGGGGCGGCCCGTCAGCCGTGTCCCGCAGTCGGCGTGGCGGTGCGGGTGGCGCCGACGCCACGGAGCCGAAGGGAACTGCCGCACGCGGCGAGACGACCGAGGACGGGGGTGTCGAGGGTCGGCAGGACGCGGAGGCCGGCCCCTCGTCCGCCGTCCACGGGTACGTCGCGCCTGGCGGGCGCAGTGCTGAGCGGGGCGCAGGTGGCGCCGATGCGGCGGAGGGGGAGGAACGCGGGCGGCGTGGAAATGCCGCGGCCGGGGGCAGCCCGTCCATGGCGCCTGGCGGCGTGGACGGCGCCGCCACGCCGGAGGCGGCCGGGGGCGTGGGGTCCGCCCACGATCAGGCCGGGCCCGCCCCCTTCGCCGAGACGGAACGGGCCGACGCGGCGTCCGACGGCACGGGGCCGGAGGCCGTTGTGCCGTCGGCGGAGGTGTCGATACGGGCTTCGCGGCGGGCCGAGCGGCCCGGGGTGCGGGATCTGTTGCGGGTCGCCGCCGAAGACGTGAGTCCGCTCAGCGGTACGGGGGCCGGGGAGCACGATCCCGGGTTGTTGCTCGCACTCGCCCGGGTCGGCGGGACGCCCTGCGTCGTCCTCGGCCACAACCGGCGCAGCGCCCGCAAAGGCGATACGGCCGAGGGGCCGGGGGAGGGGCAGGCGCTGGGCCCGGCGGGGTTGCGGACCGCGCGGCGCGGGATGCACATCGCCGCCGAGCTCGGGCTGCCGCTGCTCACCGTCATCGACACCGCGGGCGCCGCGCTCAGCCGTGAGGCCGAGGAGGGCGGGCTCGCGGCGGAGATAGCGCGGTGCCTCGCCGACATGGTGACCCTGCCCGCGCCCACCCTCTGCCTGCTGCTCGGCCAGGGCGCCGGCGGCGCCGCGCTCGCGCTGCTGCCCGCCGACCGGGTCGTGGCCGCGCGCCACGCCTGGCTGTCCCCGCTGCCGCCGGAGGGCGCGTCCGCGATTCTCCACCGCACGACGGAGCGGGCGTACGAGGTCGCCGCCCGCCAGGGCGTGCGCTCCGCCGATCTTCTCGCCCAGGGCATCGTCGACCGCGTTGTGGAAGAGGATGCCTCCGACTCCGGGGACGGCTCCCGGGCTGGAGACGCCTCCCGCGCTCCCGACGCCTTTCTCAGCCGCCTCGGCCATCTCCTCGGTGCCGAACTCGCCGCCCTCCGCGCCCAGGACCCGGACGAGCGGCTCGCCGCGCGCCGCGTCCGTCATCGCCGTATCGGGCTGCCCCGTTGACGACGTCCGTTGACGGTTGTTGACGGCTAATCAGGGCCAAACGGGCAGACCGGCACGTCGAATTAGCGGTCTTAGGCATGCCTAACCTAATCTCGGGCCGTGAACGAGAATGATCTCGACGCGGCGTCACGGCCGTCCTCCTCCCCTGCCCTCCGGGGCTCCTCGGCCGCCCCGGTCCCGGCCCCCTCGGCCGCCCAAGCGGCCTCCGCGCCGCCGCCCCGGCTCCACCTCCTGGCCCGCAACCCCACCGACTCCGTCTCCGAGGGCTTCCTCCCCGCGGCGGCCCGGCTCGGCCTGGCGGTCACCCTGCTCACCGACCAGCCCGAGGCCCATGAACGCGCCTACGGCAACGGACGGCAGGACCACGCGTTCCCCGCGCTCGACATCGTCCCCTGCGACGTACGGGACTTCGCCGAGGTCATCGGCCGTATCGCCACCGACGGCCGCCCCGACGCCGTCTTCACCAACAGCGACCACCTCCAGACCCAGGCCGCCCTCGCCGCCGCGTACTTCGGCCTCCCGGGCAAGGACTGGCGCGCCGCGCTGCGCACCAAGAACAAGGCCGAGCTGCGCCGCGCCGTCGCCGCCGCGGGCCCGGACGCCGCCGACCCTCTCTGGCCCGCCGACCCCGTCTGGTCCACCGAACTCGCCACCGGACAGGAACCCGCCACCCTCGCCGGACTCGACGCGCCCTACCCCTGCGTGGTCAAACCGCGCGAGGGCGTGGCCAGCGAGGACGTCGTCCTCGTCGCCGACGCGGACGAACTCGTCTGGCGCTGCGTCGAGATACGGGCCCGGCGGCCCGGAGCGGCCCTGGTCGTCGAGGAGTTCCTGGACGGCGAGCTGCGCACCCTCGAAACCCTCGGCGACGGCCGCACCCTCCACGTCCTCGGCGGCTTCCGCACCGAGCTCTCGCCACCCCCGCACTTCATCGAGGAACGGCTGCACCTGCTGCCCGCCCCGCCCCCGCAGCCGCACACCGATCAGGTGCTGGCGCAGTTGCGCGCGCTGGGCGTCGGCTTCGGCGTGTGCCACACCGAGTACGTCGTCCAGGGTGACCGGGCCCGCCTCATCGAGGTCAACTACCGCGCCATAGGCGACCAGTGCGACCTCGTCCTCGCCGAACTCCTCGGCATCCCCCTTTTCGAGCACATCCTCCGTACGCACCTGGGCGAGCCGCTGCCGGACGACCTCGGCGCGCGCACCGACGGCAGGGTTCGCATGGAGTACGTCCTGGCCGACCGCGCCGGGCGGCTCGCCTCCGCCCCTCCGGCGAGCGTGACCGAGCGCGACGGCGTACGACTGGACTACCGGCCGCTGCGCGGGGTCGGCGAGGAACACCCGCTCCACCGCACCAATCGGGACTTCCTCGGCGTACTCCGGGCCACCGGCACCGACCAGGGGCGGATCGACGCGGCGGTGGCGCAGTTCCTCGCGGCTCACCGATGGGAGATCGTGTGACAGAGGAAGAGGAGCTTCTCGGACGGGTGCTCGACACGCTCCTCCGAGAGGACGCCTACAAGCTGCGCAGCCGCGCCACCCCGGAACGGCGCAGCGACGGTGACTGGCTGCGCATCGCGCTCGAGGGGGGCGAAAGTGTGCTGCTGCCGGTGGAACCCGAGGGCTTCCAGTGCGATATCCGTGCCCGTCGCCGCCCCCTGCGGCTGTGCGCTCCCGCGACATCTGACTGGACCCCGGCCGAACGGCCGCTCACCGGCCTCGCCCCCGTCCTCACGCGCCTCCGGTCCGCCGTGCCGGACGAGGACCGGCCGCTGTACGACGTCTTCGTGACCGAGTGCCGACAGGCCCTCGACGCCATGCGGCTGCACACCCGCATCCGCCCCGCCGTCGTCGCCGAGCTGGCCGCACGTCACGGCGAGGGGCGGTGGACGGGGATGCCCGGGGCGGTCGCGTACGACACGCTCGCCGCCTTCCGGGACCACCCGGTCTACCCCACCAGCCGCGGCCGGGCCGTCTTCACCGAGGACCAATTACGCGCCCACGCACCCGAGTTCCACCCCACCTTCCCGCTGCGCTGGCTCGTCCTCCCCGCGAGGCGGTGGGCGGTGACCCGGCGCGGCTGCCCGCCTGGTGGCCGACGCCCGCTCAACTCGGCCTCGCAAGCGGGCGGCGGCCCTCCGACGAGCGGCGGCTGGCCTTCCCCGTGCATCCGCTCACCGTCGGCCGCCCGCTGGAGGCCGCGCTCCGCGCGGCCGGGCTCGACGGCGAGGCCCGGCTCGCCGACCGCCCTCTGCTGGACGTCCGGCCCACCCTCTCCATGCGGACCGTGGCCGTCGCCGATGACCCCCTCGTCCACCTCAAGCTGCCGCTCACCACCTCCACGCTGGGGATGCGCAACCGGCGCTCGGTCAAACCCGGCACGCTGATCGACGGGGAGGTGGCCCAGCGCCTGGTGGAGGCGGTGATCGCGCGCGAGCCGCGGTTCGGCGCGACCGTACTGCTCGCCGACGAGACCACCCATCTCCACGCCGGACACGAGCTGCTGGCCACGCTCGTCCGCCGCTACCCGCCCGGCCTGGAGAACGCCACGGTCGTGCCGCTGGCCGGGCTGCTCGCCCCCGCCCCGGACGGCACGCTCGTCATCGACGGGCTCGCCGAGCGCCACTACAGCGGGGATGTCCTCGCCCTGCTCGACGACTACCTCACCCTGCTGTTCGACTTCCACACCGCCCTCTTCGCGTACGGCATCGCGCTGGAGTCCCACCAGCAGAACATCTCCCTGGTCTTCGAGAGCGGGGGTGCCAACGGTGGTGCCGTGCCCCGGCTGCGGCTGCTCATCAAGGACCACGACGGCCCCCGCGTCCACGCGATACGGCTCGCCGCCATGGTCGGCGGAGGACCGGCCGCCGACCTGTGCGGATTCGACGACCGCAGAATCCTGACGTCCGGCGACGGGCCGGTGGCCGATGTGTTCACCACCATCACCGTCCATCTGTGCGCCGCCGCCCCCGTCTTCGAACTCGCCCGCCTCGGCCGGGCCCCGCTCGACACCCTGCTGCGGCGGCTGCGCGACCGGCTCACCGACGCCGTCGACCGGCTCGCCGTCACCCGGCCCGGTGCCGCCGCCGCACTGCTGCGGCGGCGGGTGCTGGACGCGGATCGGCTGCCGGTCAAGGCGATGGTCACCGCCGGCACCTTGTTCACCAAGGAGCGCTCCGGTGCCGCGGACATCAACAAGCACTACGTCACCGGGCCCAACTATCTGCTGCGGGGAAGCGGCAGATGACCGCCGCGCCCCTCCTGCCGTTACCGCCAGGCCCCTCCTGCCCCTCTCTCCTCCGCACCCGCTGGAGCCGCCCCATGCCCATGACCTCCTCGCCCGCCGCGACCGTGGCCTCCGCCGACCACGCCACCGCCCACACCCTGCTCAACTGTCTGCTCCGTGAGGTGTCGGGGCCGGAGCATCAGACCGTCGTGGCCGATGGGTGGCTGCGGCTGAGGCTGCCGCGCTGCGGGGTGCTGTTGCGCGTCGGGCTGCGGCGCACCTCCCTCATCGGGGCGCACCGCTTCACCGGGCCGGTCAGCGAGCAGCGCGAGGGCGGCTGGACCGAGGTGTCCTGGCGCGAGCTGGCCGAGCGCATCCGCCGGGAGCTGCAACTGCGCACGGGGGTGCACAACGATGAGTTCCTGGACCAGGTGGCCTCCAGCCACGCGGGCATGACGGCGGCCCTGGCGGCTCTGGAGGACCGGGAGGCTCTGGAGGACCGGGACACACCGCCCGTGAGCGGCGGCGCCCCGGACCCTTACCTCGCCTCCGAGCAGTCCCTGCTCTTCGGCCACCGCTTCCACCCCACCCCCAAGGCCCGCACCGGCAGCGCCGACTCCTGGGCGCGGTTCGCCCCCGAGGCAGGGGCGCGCTTCGCGCTGCACCACCTCGCCGTACGCCAGGAGCATGTCCGCGAGGAGTACGTACGCGAGGAACGGGTCGGCCAAGAGCCCGGAGCCCTCGCCGCGCTCGACCGGCAGGCCGCCGTCCCCGAGGGCTACCGGCTGCTGCCCGCGCACCCCTGGCAGTACGCGATGCTGCGCGAGCACCGTCTGCTGCGGGCGGCCATCGCCCGGGGCGACGTGCTGGACCTCGGGCCCGGCGGCGCGGAGTTCGCGCCGACCGCGTCGGTCCGCACGCTCTACGACGGCCGGGACTTCCTCAAGTTCAGCCTCAATGTGCGGATCACCAACTGCCTGCGGAAGAACGCCGACTACGAGCTGTCCGGCGCGGTCGCCCTGACCCGGCTGCTGGAGCCGGTCGCCGCCGACCTCGCCGCCCGCTTCCCCGGCTGTGAGCTGCTGCGCGAACCCGCCTACCGGACGCTGGACCTCGGCGGCGACCAGCAGCTCATCGAGGGCTTCGGAGTGATCGTCCGCGAGGGGCTGGCCGCCCGGCTGCGGCCGGGACTGACCGCGCTGCTCGCGGCGGCCGTCGCCGATGAGTACCCGACCAGCGGCGCCCAGATCTCCCGGCTCCTCCCCGACGTCGGCCCCGACCGGCTCTCCGCGTGGTGGCAGGCGTATCTCGACCTTCTCGTACCACCCGTGCTGGCCGCCTACTTCGACCACGGCGTGGTCCTCGAACCCCACCTCCAGAACGTCGTCATCGGCGTCGACCCCGCCGACGGCACCCCCCGGCAGGCGCTCTTCCGCGATCTGGAGGGCACCAAGCTGGTGCCCGAGCGCCACACCGCCGCGCTCGCCGCGCTGCCCGAGGCGGTGGCCCGCCCGCTGACGTACGAGCGCGAACGCGGCTGGGACCGGGTGGTGTACTGCCTGCTGGTCAACCACATCGCCGAGATGGTGGCCGCCCTCGCCGACCGCTGTCCGCGTCTGGAACCCGCGCTGTGGTCGGCGGTCCGCCGGGTGCTGTGCGAGCGCTCGGCGGCCCATGACCACCCGCCCGCGCTGCGCGCCCTCGTGGCGGGCGTGCCGCTGCCCGCCAAGGCCAACCTCCTGACCCGCTGGGCTCGTCGGGCCGACCGCCACGCGGGCTATGTCCGCATCGCCAGCCCGCTCGCCTCCACCCTGCTGTCCGAGGCGGCGCATGTGTCGGAAGCGGCGCACGTGTCCGAAGCCCACGTCATCCACCACCCCGGGAGCAGCCGTTGATCACCCCCGCCGTCCGTACCCTCGCCACGGAGCTGACCGGCGACGACCTTCCCGCCTACGTCTATGACCTGACCGCGCTCCGGGCCCACGCGCGGGCCGTGCGGGACGCGCTGCCGCCGGGCCTCGAGCTGTACTACGCCGCGAAGGCCAATCCGGCGCCCGCCGTCCTCCGGGCCCTCGCGCCCCACGTCACCGGGTACGAGGTCGCCTCCGGCGGTGAGGTGGAGCATGTCCGCGCGGCCGTGCCCGGGGCGCCGCTGGCCTTCGGCGGGCCGGGCAAGACCGAGGGGGAGCTACGGCGGGCGCTGACGCTGGGCGTGGAGCGGTTCCATGTGGAGAGCGAGCAGGAGCTGCGGCTGCTGGCCGGGGCGGCGCAGGACGCGGCGATCCCTGACGTGGACGTCCTCCTGCGCGTCAATCTCCCGGTGGCCGGTGACGAGCTGGGCGGCGCGGCCCTCGCCATGGGCGGCCGCCCGAGCCCCTTCGGCCTCGACCCCGAGGCCGTGGAGCGCTGCCTTCCGCTGTTCGCCGAAGCGAGCCCGGGCGACGACCCGCCCGGGCTGTCGGACGGCGGCCCGCTCCGGCTGCGCGGCATCCATGCCCATCTCGCCAGCGGCCTCGACGCCCCCGCGCAGGTCGCCGTGGCCGCCGCGATCGCCGACTGGGCGGCGAAGCTGTCCGAACGCCACGGCCTGGGCCTCACCGAGGTGAACGTCGGCGGCGGGATGGGCGTGGACTACGCCCATCCCGACCGCCGCTTCGACTGGGCCGCCTACGGCCAGGGCATGGCGGACCTCGCCCTCCGCCACCCTGGCCTGACCCTGCGGATCGAGCCCGGCCGGGCGCTGACCGTCTACTGCGGCTGGTACGTCACCGAGGTGCTGGACATCAAGCACAGCGGGGGCGAGGCATTCGCGGTGGTGCGCGGCGGCACCCACCACCTCCGCACCCCCGCCACCAAACAGCACGACCAGCCGTTCCAGGTGCTCTCCATGGACACCGGGGACACCGGGGACACCTGGACCCGGCCGTGGGCGCGCCCGGCCGTACGGGCGGAGCCGGTCACGCTGGTCGGCCAGCTCTGCACCCCCAAGGACGTGCTGGCCCGCCGGATCCCGGTCCCGGAGCTACGGGTGGGGGACCGCGTCGCCTTCGCGATGGCGGGTGCGTACGCGTGGAACATCTCGCACCACGACTTCCTGATGCACCCCCGGCCGGGCTTTCACTACCTGGAGGAATGAGGGTGGAAAACGATCACTCGGCGGGCCGGGGCTCGCCCCGGTAGGTGCCGAAGGACCACTTGTTGCCCTCCGGGTCGGCGATGGCGAACTCACGGCTGCCGTACGGCTGGTCCTCGATCGGCCGGAGCACCCGCACTCCGGCCGCCGTGAGCCGTTCGTACAGCGCGTCGACGTGGTCGGTGACGACGTACCCCCGAAGGTGCCCGGCTCCAGGCACCAGCTCTTGGTGGTCGGGTCGTACGAGCCGAGCATGATGCCGCCGCCCTCCGGCCAGTCGAGCTGGGCATGGGCGACGCGGTCTTCGTCCTGGTAGACGGCCGTGCGCAGAAAGCCGACCGTCTCGACCAGGAAGTCGATCAGGGCGACGGCGTCATGGGCCTGGAGCGTGGGCCAGACGGCCGGATCACGCGGCTGTTTCCGATGCTCCTGCTGCTGATTCGGTGCGGTGTTCATGGCACCTACTCTTCGCCGTAGAGCTGCCCGCCGGCTTGGATATTCCGGCACTCTTCGGCCAACCAGGCGGTCGGGCTCACCCCGGTGTACTGGCGGAAGTCGCGCACCAGGTGGGAGTGGTCGAAATAGCCGCACTCGGCGGCGACCCGGGCCAGGTCCGGCGCCCGGCCCACCGCCACGGACCGCACCACCGTGTTTCTGGCGTGCTGGAAGCGCATCAGCCGCGCCGCCTGCTTGGGGCTCAGCCCCGTCTCGGCCCGGAACACGCTGGTCAGACGGCGTGGACTGAGCGCCACATGCTCGGCCAGACCCGTCAGCGTCCCGGCCCCGCGATGCCGGGCCAGCCACGTCCACGCCTCGGTGACCTCGCTGCGCACCGGGGTTCGGTCCCCGCCCTCGGCCGCGCGCTCCCGCAGATACGTGCCCAGCGTGGCGAACCGGTCCGCCCACGACCGCTGCTCGCACAGCCGCTCCCGCACCTCGGCGGCCCGCTTGCCCAGCACCTCCGCCCCGGAGGTGACCAGCTCGGAGGTGAGCGCCCCGGCCGGAAGCCCCAGCAGCGTGCGCGCCGCCAGCGGATGCACCGCGAGCTGCACCCCGGCCTCGCTTCCGGCCTGGGCGATATACGCGGGCCGCTGGTGCAGACCGCCGACGACGATCTCGGTCCGCGAGGCACCGGGCCCCCGCGCCTGCTCGGGCGTGACGCCGCCGACGACGGGGCCCTCCAGGGAGAAGATCAGCGTCAGGTAGGGGGAGGGCAGCCCCCGGTGCAGCGTCGGCGGTATCCCCTCGGACCGGTAGCCGACGGCGGTCACCACCATCCCCCGAGTCCGTTCTCGAGCCCGGCCCGGGCCCGCACGAACTCGTGGCTGCTCATGCGGCCAGTATCACCCTGCGGATGGGCTCGTCCGCAGACGGCGGCTATGTTCCGCGTCGATCTCGCACAGCTCTGCTCAAGCGGCGGCGCGCTCCTCCTCGGTAACCGGCTCATACTCCTCTTGGAGCCAGTCCACCAGCTCCAACAGCCCGTCCCGAGTTTGCTTAGTCACCATGCGTGCACCTTTATCTCACCGATGGTGGCCCCTGAGAACGACTACGCTGAGAGCGCACCGCACCCGAAGGAGGCTCCCGGTCATGACCGCGACCCACGATCGTCCGCAGATGCTGCCGGAGGAGTTCGAGGAGTACGCGCGGCTGGCGGCCCGCGTGGCGGAGGGAGTGCGGTGGGAGTTCATCAACGGAAAGATCGGGGTCACGCCGGTGCCGGACGGCGATCACGGGCGGATCATCCAGTGGCTGGCGCGGATCTGCATCCAGGCCCATCCCGAGTTGTGGCTGCATGACCAGGGACTCAAGGTCGAGACCTACCGCAATGGCCATGCCCGCCCGGACGGGACCCTTGCCCACGGTGACGCGTTTGTTGGCCAGGGGGAGTGGGCCGATGCCGATCCCGTCCTGATGGTCGTGGAGGTCACCTCCTACGACTCCGACACCGACCGCAGGGACCGGGTGGAGAAGCCACGCGCCTACGCCGAGACGGGTATCCCGGTGTATCTGCTGGTCGACCGGGAGGCCGGTGAGGTCACCGTGTTCAGCGAGCCCGACGGGGTCCGGTACGAGAGCACCAAGACCGTGCCGTTCGGCAAGCCGCTCACGCTGCCCGCGCCGGTCAGCGTCACGCTGGACACCGAACCGCTCCAGGGTTGGGTGCGCTGAGGGGGTCCGGCGGGTCTTGACGCCTGCGGCGGGCTGTTCCCCTCCCCGCCCCTTCCCTCAACTGGGGCTCCGCCCCAGACCCCGGGGTCCAGGGGCGGAGCCCTTGCCATGCGGCTCCGCCGCGTGGTCCGCCGGACACCCCATAGGTCCCTGCCTCCGGCAGGCGCGCGGTGGCCTGGAATCATCCGGTGGCATGTACACCGTTACCCTCTGGGAGTTCGCCGCGCTCGCGGCGGCATCCATACTCGTCGGCTTCTCGAAGACCGCCGTCAGCGGCGCCAATACCGTCAGCCTCGCGATCTTCGCGGCGGTGCTTCCGGCCCGGGAGTCGACCGGTGTGCTGCTGCCCCTGCTGATCGTCGGCGATCTGCTCGCCGTGCGCACCTATCGGCGGCACGCCCACTGGGGGACCCTGGTGCGGCTGTTTCCGGCGGTCGCGGCCGGGGTCGTGGTGGGCACGGTGTTCTTGCTCTGGGCCGGGGACGCGGAGGTGCGCACGTCCATCGGGGCGATCCTGCTGCTGATGGCCGGGGTCACGGTGTGGCGGCGGCGTGCGGCGGCCCGTGCGGAGACCCCCGCGACGACGCCCGACGCGGACGGGGCGGGCGCCCGGCTCAAGGCCGGTTCGTACGGTGTGCTCGGCGGCTTCACCACGATGGTGGCCAACGCGGGCGGCCCCGTGATGTCGCTCTACCTACTCTCCGCCGGTTTCCGGAAGCTGGGCTTCCTGGGCACCTCGGCCTGGTTCTTCCTGATCGTGAACGTCGCCAAGGTGCCCTTCAGCGTCGGCCTCGGCTTGATCGACGCCCGCTCCCTGCTTCTGGACGCGCTACTGGCGCTCTTCGTGCTGCCCGGTGCGTACATCGGTAAGGCGTGCGTGGACCGGATCAATCAGCGGCTCTTCGAGCGGCTGGTGATCGGGGCTACGGTGCTGGGCGGACTTCAGTTGCTGCTGCGCTGAGCCCTACGGACCTACGAGGCCCGGGTCGGCGGTGCGTCGGCGGCCTGGCGGACCACATCGGCGAAGTTCGCCGCCAGCCGCCGTGCCGTACGCACGGACCCCGGCTCGACCCGCTCGGCCTCGGCCCGGAGCGCGCGCAGGTCCAGGCCCGCGTCGGCCAGGGCGGCTTCGTCCCAGCCGTCGAGGCGGTCCGCCCCCACCTCCGGATGAAACTGCACGCCCCAGGCCCGCTCGCCCATCCGGAACGCCTGCACCGGACAGGCGTCGCTCGATGCGAGCCAGACGGCGGTGGGGGGAAGCGCGGTGATCTGGTCACGATGGTTCTGAATGGCGCGGAACTCACGCGGTATCCCGGCGAACAGGGAATCGGTGTCGGCTTCGGGCCTCAACCGGACGGCACATGAGCCCCGTTCGGGCCGACCGTGATCGCCGCGCACTGTCCCACCCGCCGCGACGGCGAGCACCTGGGCTCCCAGACAGATCCCCAGCAACGGGACGTCCTCGGCGATGGCACGCCTGGCGAGTTCCCGTTCGGCCGGTAGCCAGGGCGCGTATGCGTCGGCATCCGGCAGGAAACCACCACCGAGCAGGACCACCGCGTCGAAACCCTGCGGGGACGCGGGGGCCGACGCGCCATCGGTTTCGACGACCGTCAGCCCCATCTCCTCCCACCACGGCCGGAACCGCCCCGGACCACTGCGCTCCGCGTTGCGGACGACGAGGAGGCGGCTCACATCCCTGCCTTCTTCTTGAGGCTGGCTATGAAGGCGCTCCACGAGCTGTTCGGGAATATGAGGGTGGGGCCGTCGGGGTTCTTGGAGTCGCGTACGGGAACGATGCCGGGGAGGTTGTCGGCGACCTCGACGCACAGCCCTCCATCGTTGTTGCTGTAGCTGCTCTTACGCCAGGTAACGGTGCTCAAGTCCGGGGTGATCCCCATAAGGTCCACTCCTTCATCACGGCTCGGATCATCGCCTCGGAGTCACGGGGCGAGAGGGCCATGGCCCGCAACAGATCGTAGTTCTTCCGGAGCTTCGCAACTACGTCCTTGTCTTCGATGACCGTCCCGAAACGACTGCCTTCCCTGTAGGCCAGCATCGGCTTGTCCGGCAGAGTGAAGAGCATAAGGGAGTTGCCCGCTTCCACATGGTGGCCCGCACTGAACGGCAGCACCTGAAGGGTTACGTACGGATGTGTCCCGCGCTCAAGCAGGAACTCCATCTGGCGCTGCATCACCTCCGGCCCTCCCGCCGGGCGGCGCAACGCCGCTTCATCCACGATGAACCAGCATTCTGGCGGATGAGGTTGGTCAAGCCGTGCTTGCCGGTCGAGGCGAGCCTTGACCAGTGCCTCGATTTCGGCTTCCGGAGCATGGCGGTGGCCGATCCGCAGTGACTCCCTCGCGAGTTCGGAGGTCTGTAACAGCCCAGGGATGGTGGCGCACGAGTAGTCCTCGATCAACATCGCCCGGTTCTCGACCTCAACGGCCCGCCGGTACTTCCCCGGGAACGGCTCGTTCTTCGCCAGCGCATAGATACGCGCGAACATCCCGTCCGTCCCGAAACACGCGTCCAACTTCGCCGGAAGGTCGTCGTACGGCAGGGATTCCGCCGCCTCGATCCGTGCCAGGTGCGATTTGCTGTAGTTCAGCACCTCGGACAGCCGCCGTAAGGACATGTCCGCCTTCTCGCGGTGGCGGCGGATCTCCGCGCCGAAGAGGTCGCGTGCGGAGCGGTCGGGAAAGAGTTCGCGTGGCTGGAACGGCATCGTGTATCCCCTCTTGTCCCGCGATCTTGGCTGGGACGTGTCGCCTCTTTCCAGCCTACGCGCCGGAGCGCAACGGTATGTGCACACAACGTAATTGGCCGAACCGGAAAGACGGGTCAACGTGTTCTCACACACCGAATCCACCGCTCCGCGGATGACGATGCGCGTCTACCGCGTCTCGCCGGACGGAGCGGTCGTGACGCAGGAGCTCGGCAGGGTGGTCGTCGTCGTCAAGGACAAGCTCGAACCCCTGCGGTCCAGCCAGTTCCCGCCCTGCCGCTGCCCGCGCCACCGCGACCGTGCGGACCTATGACCTCGGTGAACAGTCGGCTTGGTGGTCCCGGCGAGGTCTGCCGGGGCCGGTCCACACCGGTTCGAATCCGGTCGCGGCCTCAGGAATCCCTCCGCTGGGGAGTCACCGCCGAGAATGTCACGCCGGTGAGCTCCTCGGAGACGGTCCACAGGCGCTGCTGGGCGGTCTGGTCGTGGGAGTCGGGGCTGGAGGCGACCAGCTTCGGGTAGCCGCGGATCTCCCCCGGTTGCCGGGACCGTAGTACTGGCCGCCGGTGACGGCCGGATCGGTGGCGGCGCGCAGGGTGGGCAGGGCGCCCATCTCGGCCTTCTGGGTGAGCAGCGGTGCGAGCCAGGTGATGGGCGCGCGAAGCGCGGCGGGCGTGTTGCGGGCGAGCTCGGTGTTGGACACGCCGGGATGGGCGGCCACCGCGACCGTGGTGCCGTGCGGTGCGAGCCGGCGCTGCAGTTCGTACGTGAACATCAGGTTGGCGAGCTTGGCCTGGCCGTAGGCGGCGACGCGGCTGTACGAGCGCTCCCACTGCAGGTCGTCGAAGTGGATGGCGGCCCGGATGCGGTGACCGGTGCTGCTGACCGTCACGACGCGGGAGCCGGGGACGGGCAGGAGCCGGTCCAGCAGCAGGCCGGTCAGGGCGAAGTGGCCGAGGTGGTTGGTGCCGAACTGCAGCTCGAAGCCGTCGGCGGTGGTCTGCCGCGGGGTGTACATCACGCCCGCGTTGTTGATCAGAAGGTCGATGCGCGGGTGGGCCGCGCGCAGGTCGGCCGCCGCGGACCGGATCGAGTCCAAGGAGGCCAGGTCGAGGGCCTGGACCGTGACGTCGCCGGTGATGCGGGCGGCTGCCTGCTTGCCCTTCTCCACGTCGCGGACCGCCAGGACCACCGCCGCCCCGCGCTCCGCGAGCATCCGGGCGGTCTCGAAGCCCAGCCCGGTGTTGGCGCCGGTCACGATCGCCACCCGGCCGTGCTGATCAGGGATGTGCTGCTCTGTCCAGTTGCCGCTCATGACGCACTCCTAAAGAACCATCGGTCTGTTATGAGGAGGAACATAAAAGACCGCCGGTCTTCTGTCAAGAGACCGGCGGTCTTTAAGTTAGGCTGAGGGCGTGACATTTCAGCGAGCGCGAAGCGAGGAGCAGCGGGAGATCCGCCGCCGGGCGATCCTGGACACGGCGGCGGCGATGCTCGACGAGATGCCCGTGGCCGAGGTGAGCCTCAACGAGCTCAGCCGACGGGTGGGCCTGGCCAAGTCGAACGTCCTGCGGTATTTCGAGTCACGCGAGGCGGTGCTGCTCGAACTGCTGGACGTTTTTCTGGAGAGCTGGCTCGCCGAGCTGGCGGACGAGCTGGCCGCGGGCATCGAGGCGCATGCGGCGCCGGAAGTGCGGGCGGGCCAGTTGGCCGAGATCCTCAGTCGGTCGCTGGCGGGCCGGGCGGTGCTGTGCGACCTCTTCGGCGCGCAGGGCGGCGTCCTTGAGCACAACGTCTCGGTCGAGGTGGTCAAGCGGCACAAGCGGTCCTCCCTCGCGCGGCTCGCGGCCATGACCGAGCTCGTGCGCCGCCATGTGCCCGAACTCGGCGACAGCGCGCAGCTGTTCTGCCTGATGAGCCTGGTCTCGGCGGGTGCCCTGTCGGCGTACGTCCCGCCGCCGCCCAGCGTCCTTGCCGCCTACGCGGACGAGCCTGCCCTCGGCGTGCTCCACCTGGAGCTGCGTGACGCTCTGCGGATCTCCTTCACCTCGGCACTCCTGGGCGTGCTGCCGCGCGCCTGAACCCTCCTGTCTCGGCCCGCTGTTCACCGCGGTAGGTGCGGTGTCGCGCATTGTTTCGGTGAGGAGCCGACCACGCGGCGGAATGCGGTGCTGAACGCGCTCTCGGATGTGTAGCCGGTCGCGAAGGTCGTCGTGCGCGCGGCCACGCTCCCGGCGCACGGTCCCAGTGGCGGCCTCTTCGGCGTGAACGGTCCCGTAGGCTGGTGATCGCCGTCCTCGACGGTCGGCGGATGGTCCAAATCGCCCTGGATCAGGCGAAGATGCCGAGATGGCGGCGGTGGTTGCGCACCATCGACACCGGCCGCGCTCTCCTAGTATTTTCACCTGAAAGTGCCATAGAGACAGGGGCCTGCCGTTCCTGTTGGCATTCACTTGTTGTGTGCCCTACCGGGGGCGCGCTCATCTGAGTGACGATTGGAGGCAGGGGATGGCGAGTTCCGCATCGGACACGATCGCTGTCGTCGGCGCCGGGGTAATGGGACGCAACATCACCGCACTCGCGCTGGGCCATGGGGTCGATGTCGTGCTGGTCGATGTCTCGGGCGAGGTGCTGGAGAGCGCCCGAGCGGAAATCGCCCAGCTGTTGCGGCACGGGCAGTTCATGGGCGCCTTCCCCGCCTCCCAGGCCACCGGGACACTCGCCACGACGCTCTCCAGCGGCGATGTCGCGGACGCCGATGTGGTGATCGAGGCGATCACCGAGGACGCCGCGCTCAAGGCGCGGGTCATGGCGGAGCTCTCCGGCACGGTCCCCGCCGGGATCCCGCTGATCACCAACACCTCGGGAATACCCATCGCCGAACTGGCGAAGTCGGTGCAGCGGCCCGCGGAACTGGCCGGCGTGCACTTCATGAATCCGTCCTATCTCATCGAGATGGTGGAAGTGGTGCGCGGCCCGCAGACCGGCGAGGACGCCATGGCCGCGGTCCTGTCCCTGCTGGAGCGGCTGGGGCGGAAGACGGTCGTCGTGCGGGACGCGCCGGGCTTCGTCACCAGCAGGCTGCTGCACCCCATGATCAATGAAGCGGCGCGCATCGTGGCCGAGGGCACCGCGAGCGTCGAGGACGTGGACCAGCTCATGCACGGCTGCCTCGGTCATCCGACCGGCCCGCTGCGCACCGCCGACCTGATCGGACTCGACAATCTCGCGGACGCTCTTCGGCTACTTGCCGAGCGGACCGGAAATTCCACCTTCGAGCCCTGTGAACTTCTGATGGAGAAGGTGCGCGCCGGTGACCTGGGGCGTAAGACAGGGCGCGGGTTCTACAACTATGGAGAGGTGCTTTCGTGAGTATGGACCAGGCAGTCACCGCCGAGGCGACCGAGCAGGCGATCACAGCGTTCGTCTCGGAGCGGGTGAAGGCGGAGGTCCCTGCCGACCAGGACCTCTTCGGGTCCGGGCTGGTGTCGTCGATGTTCGCGATGGAGCTCGTCGTCCATCTGGAACAGGCCTTCTCCGTGCAGATCCTGGGGGACGACCTCAAGCGGGACAACTTCCGGACCATCGCGGCCATGACCGCTCTGGTGGTGCGGTTGCGCGGCGGCGAGAAGCCCGCCGATGACTGAGCCGCTCGCCGGCGCCCGGGACCTCGTCGACGACCTCGTCGGCGACCGGGCCGCTGAGTGGGACCGGATCGGTCTGATCCCCGACGACGTCCTGCGCACGCTGTCCGCTCGCGGCCTGCTGTGCGCCGGGGTGCCGGAGGCGTCCGGCGGACTCGGCGCGAGCAGCGCGGCGAACGGCGAGTTCACCGCGTTCGTGGGCAGCCGGTGCAGCTCCCTGCGGAGCGTGATGACCTCGCAGGGCATGGCCGCGTGGACCATTCAGCGCCTGGGCAGCGCGCAACAGCACGCCGAGTACCTGCCGAAGCTGGCCGGGGGTCAGCTCGCCGCCGTCGCGTTCAGCGAGCCGGAGGCGGGCAGCGATCTGTCGGCGATGACCACGACCATCGAGCGGGACGACAACACCGTCATCGTCCGCGGCCAGAAGGTGTGGACGACCGCGGCCCACTACGCCGACATGATCGTTGTCGTCGGCCGCTATGGCTCCGGCGCGGCCGCCGTCGTGGTGCCCGCCTCGGCTCCGGGCGTCACCGTGACCAGGGTGGCGCAGCCGTCCGGCTGCCGGGCCGCGGGCCATGCGAACGTGACGCTCGACGCGGTGCGGCTGCCCGCCACCGCCGTGCTCGGCGGCGGACAGCCCCTGATGCTGCTGGTGACCACCGCGCTGGCGTACGGGCGGATCTCGGTCGCCTGGGGCTGTGTCGGCATCCTCCGGGCCTGTCTCGACGCCGCCCGCGGCCATGCCCGCACCCGGACGCAGTTCGGAAAGCGGCTCGCGGACCACCAGCTCGTCGCCCGCCACCTGGCGACTCTGCTGACCTCCGAGCAGATCGCCACCCGGGTGTGCGAACACGCCAGCCGGTGCTGGGACGACGGCTCTCCCGAGATGGTCGTCGCCACCGTCCTCGCCAAGCAGGTGAGCGCCGTCCAGGCCGCGCAGGGCGCCGCCACGGCGGTGCAGGTGCTGGGTTCGGCGGCGGCACACGAGGGCCATGTGGTCGAGCGTGCGTACCGCGACGCGAAGCTCATGGAACTCATCGAGGGCAGTACGGAGATCTGTCAGCTGATCCTCGCCGACCACGCCGTGTCGATGCCCGCGACATGAGTCGGCGTCCCGAGACAAGGAAGAGCCGTGGCTGAACAGAGCTCGATCGTGAAGTGTCTGGTGTGGGACCTCGACAACACCCTGTGGCAGGGCACGTTGCTGGAGGACGGGACAGTGACGCTCCCCGCCCCGGTCAGAGAACTCATCGCCGAACTGGACAGCCGCGGCATCCTGCAGTCGGTGGCCAGCAAGAACGATCACGACCTGGCGTGGAAGCAGCTCGAGGCGCTGGGCGTCGCCGAGTACTTCGTGCTGCCGCGCATCGGCTGGGGTCCGAAGTCCGATTCGGTGCGGGAGATCGCCACCGAGCTCAACTTCGCACTCGGCACGATCGCCTTCATCGACGACCAGCCGACGGAGCGGGCCGAGGTCCAGTTCCATCTGCCGGAGGTCCGCTGCTATGACGCCGAGCGGCTCTCCGAGCTCTCCGCCCTGCCGGAGTTCAACCCGGCGACGGTGACCGTGGACGCGCGCCGCCGTCGCCAGATGTACCAGGCCGGATTCGAGCGGAAGGCGGCCGAGGCCCAGTTCCAGGGGCCGAGCGAGGACTTCCTGCGCTCGCTGGAACTGGTGATGAGCATCGGACGCGCCACCGAGGAGGAGCTCTCCCGGGTGGAGGAGCTGACGCTGCGCACCAGCCAGATGAACGCCACCGGTGTGCACTACTCCATCACCGATCTGCGGGCGCTGCTGGCCGATCCACGCCATGAGGTGCTGGTGACCACGCTCACCGACCGGTTCGGGCCGCATGGCGCGGTCGGTCTCCAACTGCTGGAGAAGCACGAAGGCGTCTGGCACCTGAAGCTGCTGGCCACGTCGTGTCGTGTGGTGTCGTTCGGCGCCGGTTCGGCGATCCTGCGCTGGCTCGGCGACCAGGCCGCCCAGGCGGGGGTCCATCTGGCCGCCGACTTCCGGCAGACCGAGCGCAACCGGATGATGGAGATCGCCTACCGCTTCGCCGGTTTCACCGACGAGCCGTGCGCCTGCCGGGCCGAACTGCCCGCGCCCGCACAGGAGGAGATCCAACGGCTGCATCTGTCCCCGGCGCCGTCCGACCCGCCGCCCACGATGGAGCTGCACGCCGTCAGCCTCCAGGGCGTCTGAGCCCGCGCCGGCCGGGAGGCCCACCTCCCGGCCGGTTCCGATGTGAGAAAGCCAGAAAAGCCAGAAGCCAGAGAAGCCAGAGAAGCCAGAGAAGATGGATGACGCATGGCGAACCAGGTAGGTCTCCCGGCCGCGCTCTCGGAGTACATCCGGGAGTTCTCCCTGCGCGAGGACGAGGTCCTGCGGCAGCTGCGCGAGACGACGGCGGAGCTTCCCGCGGGCACCGCGATGCAGGTCATGCCCGAGGAGGGCCAGCTCCTGACGCTGCTGGCCGGTCTCACCCCGGCGAGAAGGATCCTGGAGATCGGCACGTTCACCGGGTACAGCACCCTGTGCCTGGCCCGGGCGCTCGCGCCCGGCGGACAGCTCGTCACGTGTGACATCACCGACCGCTGGGCGAGCATCGGCGCCGACTACTGGGCCAAGGCCGGTGTCGAGGGGCGGATCGACCTGCGCGTCGGCGACGCGGCCGACACCCTCGAGGCGATCCTCGCGGAGGAGGGCCCCGGCACATTCGACTTCGTGTTCATCGACGCCGACAAGCAGGGCTACCCGCACTACTACGAGATGGCGCTGACGCTCCTCGGCGACCGCGGCCTGATCGTGGTCGACAACACGCTGTTCTTCGGCAAGGTCGTGGACCCCGAGGCGCAGGACGTCGACACCGCCGGGATCCGCGCGTTCAACAAGCTGGTCCACGACGATCCGCGGGTCGAGATGTCGCTGGTCCCCATGGCGGACGGCATCACGCTGATCCGCAAGAAATCGCCCGCGGGTGAGTGAACGGGCTGGTGAGTGAGTGAATCGGCCGACGGATGACTGACGGCGGGCCGGGGCTCGGCCCCGGCCCGCCTCGGCCGTCCGCGGAGGCTGCTTCCCCGCTCAGGTGACCACCCGCGGTATGTATGCCGCGTGCGACCCGTCGGAGAAGCGGCGCAGTTCGACGCCGTACACCTCGGCAGGGCGGAGCTGCTGGCCGAGGAACGAGATGACCCGGTTGAATTCGGGCGGGAATTGGCTGGCCACAATGACCATACGGAGCCTGCCCAGGGCCAGATTCCCCTCGATCGTGCGCAGGAACGAGCCCTGGTCGATCGGATAGCCCATCTCCGCCAGCAAACCGTCCGCGGTGGTGTCCTGCAATTGCGCGGTGTACTCGAGCGAGCGCTGGAGTATGTGGAGCGGCCAGTGCCGGGCCCCGCTGCCCGCGTAGTCGAGAATTTTGGACAGCGCGCTGTGCGCGTTCCAGGTGTCGTGCGGTTCCACCACTTCGGCGAGAATCGGGACACCCGTGGAATCGGCGAACAGATGGGTGGCGCTGAAGGAGTAGCCGTCCGTGTCCGGCATGATGTCCGAGGAGTTCCTGCGGATCAGCAGGAGCGGCGAGCCGGTCTCGCGGGCCTGCGTGGCCGTGGACATCAGGTCCGGATAGCGGACGAGAATCTCATGAAGTGGCGGCTCGGGTTGGGCCGCCGAGGGTGTGAGCTGCGAGAGCCCGGTGTCGTTCTGCAACACGATGCGTCGGTTCCATGTCTCGGCGCCCGATCCGGGAAGCGACTCGCGCGGGCGGGCATGTCTGCCGGAGGTGAGCTGCCCCGGGTCCACCGGCAGCAGCGCCGGACGCTCCATCCAGCTGTCGACCGGGACCAGGCAGGAATTCAGGATGAACGCCAGGGTCTTGTACGTGCCGGCGAGGGCCAGCAGTTCGAGGATCTGCTCCTCGCTGTAGCGCTCGGCGAGCTGCTTCCACGTGCCGTCCGAGATCGCCGACTTGGTGTGGAGTTCGTCGACCGCTGTGAGCAGGGCGGCTTCGAACGGCGTCCAGCCGGTGGCGTCCTCCGAGGCGGCTCGGGCGATCTCCGTCTCGGTCAGCCCGACGAAGAGCCCCGCCGCATGGTGATGCGCCCAGACGTACGACGCCTGTGAACGCCACGCCGTCCGCAGGATGACGAGCTCGCGCTCGCGCGGCGGGAGGATATCGCCCGCCACATGAGACATCAGCGGCTGCATCGCGGGCAGCAGCGTCGGGTGGTTGGCGATGGTCCGGTGGACGTTCGGCGGCGGCCGGTCCGCGAGGATCCCGTTCAAGGACTGGCTGACCTCCTGGAGGTAGACCTGGCCGGCCGGTGTGACGGCGAAGTCGTCCGCGTCCTGCGGATCGATCCTGGGCCGCATTTCCTCACCCTCGCGCTTGTGTTGTCACGTCGGCGTCTCGACGGACGCGCTGTCGGCTGTCGGGCAGCGGGCAGCTTGACGTTCGGCAGCTCTTTTCGGCCGACCCCGCCCAACGATAGGCGATCGCCCGGTCTTTCAAACACCGAAGGTCTAGGTGAATTCTCAGCAACCTTCGCGTGCCTAAGGTGACGGCAATGATACGGAATGCATCCATGACAGGGGAAAGAGGCGACGAATAGACCCAAAGGGAGGGCCACGCCACTCCGTTGGCGGCTCAGGGATTTCTGCCGACCATAGATGTACTATTTCGCACATTGTTGATCACGACCTGAACGGCAGTCCGGTGTCGCCGGATTCTGGGGGCCCCGGCGTGTGCCAGCACTTGCCTCTCCTGCCGAGCCTGTGAGGACGACGAGTGGGGAGCGGCACCATGAGCCGACCTGAGTCCATATCCGCTGGCCGAATCCAGCAGCAGGACACCGCCATCGCGGTGGTGGGGGTGTCCTGCCGACTGCCGTCCGCGCAGGATCCCGCGCGGTTCTGGCAGTTGCTGACCGGCGGGATGAGCGCGGTGTCACAGGTGCCGCCGGGCCGCTGGAACGACGACGAGGCGGCGGACTCCGGCGAGACCGGGTGGGGCGCCTTCCTGGACGAAGTCGACCGTTTCGACTCCGAGTTCTTCGGAATCTCGCCGCGTGAGGCGCGGGCGATGGACCCACAGCAGCGGCTCGCGCTGGAGCTGGGCTGGGAGGTCCTGGAGGACGCGGGCATCCTGCCGGCCGAGGTCCGGGGCGAGGACACCGGCGTCTTCATCGGTGTGACCGCGGACGACTACGGCGTACTGGACCGGCGCAGGGGACCCGCGGCCATCGCCCATCACACCCTGACCGGACTGAACCGCAGCGTGATCGCGAACCGGGTCTCCCACTTCCTGGGTCTGCGGGGACCGAGCCTGGTGGTGGACACCGGGCAGTCGTCGTCGCTGGTCGCGGTGCATCTGGCCTGCGAGAGCCTGCGGCGCGGGGAGTCGGCCACGGCACTGGCCGGCGGGGTGCACCTCAACCTGGTGCGCGACAGCGCGCTGGCGGCGGCCCGGCTCGGCGCGCTGTCCCCGGACGGCCGCTGCTTCACCTTCGACGAGCGCGCCAACGGATACGTCCGCGGCGAGGGCGCGGGGATGGTGCTGCTCAAGCCACTGGCGAGGGCGCTGGCCGACGGGGACGAGATCACTTGCGTCATCGAGGGCAGCGCGGTCGGCAACGACGGCCCCGGCGCGGGCCTGACCACCCCCGACCCCGAGGGGCAGGGGGCGGTGCTGGCGGCGGCGTGCCGGCGTGCGGGGGTCGACCCGGCGGCGGTCCAGTATGTGGAGCTGCACGGCACCGGCACCCGGGTGGGCGATCCGGTGGAGGCGGCGGCGCTCGGCGCGGTGTACGGAGCCGACCGTGCCGCGGACAGCCCGCTGCTGGTCGGCTCGGCGAAGACGAACGTGGGGCACCTGGAGGGCGCCGCGGGCATCGTGGGCCTCCTGAAGGTCGTGCTGTCGCTGCGGAACGGTGAGCTGCCGGCCAGCCTCAACTTCCAGCGGCCCAATCCGCGGATCCGCTTCGACGAGTGGCACCTGGACGTGGTGTCGGCGACCCGCCCGTGGCCCTACCGCGACGGCCGCGCCCTGGCCGGAGTCTCGTCGTTCGGCATGGGCGGCACCAACTGCCATCTGGTGGTGTCCGCCACCGAGCCGACTGACATGGGCCCGGGCCCGGCGGACGGTGCCCGTGTGGCGGGTGGCACCGTGCCGTGGCCGCTGTCGGGCCGGACCCGGGACGCGCTGCGCGCGCAGGCCGCCCGCCTCGCCTCCCAGCTGGCGGAGAACGACCGGCTCGATCCGGTGGACGTGGGCTTCTCGCTGGCCACCACGCGCACCGCGTTCGACCACCGTGCCGTCGTCCTCGCGCCGGACCGGCCGGAGGCCCTGGACGCGCTGGCGGCGCTGGCCGAGGGCGAGCCCGCGCCGGGCGTGGTGCGGGGGGTGGCCGACATCGAGGGCCGGACGGTGTTCGTCTTCCCCGGCCAGGGTTCCCAATGGGCGGGCATGGGCGTCCAGTTGATGGCGGAGTCCCCGGTCTTCGCCGAGCGGCTGGCCGACTGCGCCGCCGCGCTCGCGCCCCATGTGGACTGGTCGCTGCCGGAGGTGCTGCGCCAGGCCGAGGGCGCCCCGTCGCTGGAACGGGTGGATGTGGTCCAGCCCGCCTCCTGGGCGGTGATGGTCTCCCTCGCGGCGGTGTGGCAGGCGCACGGGGTGGTCCCGGACGCGGTGCTCGGCCATTCCCAGGGCGAGATCGCGGCGGCCTGCGTGGCCGGTGCGCTCTCGCTGGAGGACGCGGCCCGCGTGGTGGCGCTGCGCAGCCAGGCCATCGCCCGCCGCCTCTCGGGAGCGGGCGGCATGCTGTCGGTGGCACTGCCGCGCGCCGAGGCCGAGTCACGGCTGGGCCGCTGGGACGGCCGGGTGTCGATCGCGGCCGTGAACGGGCCCGGCTCGGTGGTGGTCTCCGGTGAACTGGAGGCGCTGGACGAGCTGTTCGAGGAACTCGCGGGCGCGGATGTGCGGGTGCGGCGGATCGCGGTGGACTACGCCTCGCATTCGGCGCAGGTGGAGCGGGTGCGCGAGGAGCTGTCGGCCGCGCTGGAGGGCATCGCCCCGCGCCGGGCCGAGGTGCCGTTCTTCTCCACGGTGACCGGCGAGTGGCTGGACACCACCGGTATGGACGCCGGGTACTGGTACCGCAATCTGCGGCAGACCGTCGCCTTCGAACCGGCCGTCCGGGCACTGCTCGGCCAGGGCCACCGGGTCTTCGTCGAGGTCAGCTCCCACCCGGTGCTGACCCCCGCGGTGCACGACGCCATCGACGCGGCCGACGTCCGGGCGCTCGCCGTCGGCACACTGCGGCGCGAACTGGGCGGGATGGACCGGTTCCTGAGCGCTCTGGCCGAGATGTACGTCCGAGGGGTGCCGGTCGACTGGGCGCGGCCGTTCGCCGGGACCGACGCCCGGCGGGTGGCCCTGCCGACGTACGGATTCCAGCGGGAGCGGTACTGGCTCCCGGAGCCCGCCGGGGTGCCGGACGCCGTTGCAGCCGTAACAGGACACGCCGCCGACCTGGAACCGGAACCGGAGCCGGAGCGTGCGGAACCCGGCACTTCGTGGACCCGCCCCGACCTGGCGCGGCTGGTGCGCACGGAGACCGCCGTGGTGCTGGGGTTCGCCTCCGCGGAGCGGGTGAACCCGCGCGGTCCTTCAAGGAGCTGGGCTTCGACTCGGCGATGACGGTGGAGCTGGCGACCCGGCTGAAGGCCGCGACCGGGCTGCGGGTGCCCAACACCGTGCTGTTCGACCATCCCACGCCCGACGCCTGCGCGGACCATCTGGCCACGGAGCTCACCGCCCCGCCGACCGGCGACGCGTCCCCGGCACCCCGCGCCGTCCCGGCGGACGACCCGGTGGTCATCGTGGGCATGGCCTGCCGCTACCCGGGCGGGGTGAACTCGCCCGAGGGGCTGTGGGACCTGGTGTCGGGCGAAGTTGACGCCATCTCCGACCTGCCCGCCAACCGGGGATGGGCGCCGGAGCCGACGGCGACCGGCAGGGCGGGCGGATTCCTCTACGACGCGGACCGTTTCGACGCGACGCTGTTCGGGATCTCGCCGCGTGAGGCGGAAGCCATGGACCCCCAGCAGCGGCTGGCGCTGGAGATGAGCTGGGAGGCGGTCGAACGGGCCGAGATCGCCCCGTCGTCCCTGCACAGCAGCCGGACCGGCGTGTTCATGGGCGCGATGGCCCAGGACTACGGTCCGCGCCTCAAGGACAGCTCCGGCGCCGCGGAGGGATATCTGCTCACCGGCACCTCGCCGAGCGTGCTGTCCGGCCGGATCGCCTACGCCCTGGGGCTGCGCGGGCCCGCGCTGACCGTCGACACGGCCTGCTCATCGTCGCTGGTGGCGCTGCATCTGGCGGCGCAGGCGCTGCGCAATGGCGAGTGCTCCCTGGCGCTGGCCGGCGGTGTCACCATCATGTCGGAGCCCGGCATCTTCGTGGAGTTCGCCCGGCAGGGCGGCCTGTCGCCCGATGGCCGCTGCAAGGCGTACGCGGAGGCCGCGGACGGCACCGGCTGGTCCGAGGGCGTGGGCGTCCTGGTGCTGGAACGGCTCTCCGACGCGACCCGGGCCGGCCACCGGGTGCTGGCCGTCCTGCGCGGCTCCGCGGTCAACTCCGACGGCGCGTCGAACGGCCTGACCGCGCCCAACGGAGTCTCGCAGCGGCAGGTGATCGGCCAGGCCCTGGCCGGTGCCGGACTGCTCCCGTCGGATGTGGACGCGGTGGAGGGGCACGGCACCGGCACCCGGCTGGGCGACCCGATCGAGGCCCAGGCGCTGCTCGCCGCCTACGGGCAGGACCGGGACCCGGACCGCCCGCTGCTGCTGGGGTCGCTCAAGTCCAACATCGGGCATACGCAGGCCGCCGCCGGTGTCGCGGGCGTCATCAAGATGATCCTGGCGATGCGGCACGGCGTACTGCCGCGCACGTTGCATGTGGACGCGCCGTCGTCGCAGGTGGACTGGGAGGCGGGGGCGGTGGAGCTGCTCACCGGGGCCACCCTGTGGCCACCGGCCGAGCGGCCGCGCCGCGCGGGCGTGTCGTCGTTCGGGATCAGCGGCACCAACGCGCATGTGATCATCGAGCAGCCGCCACGGGACCGTACCGATGAGACCGCCGAGCGGCCCTCGGGCGCGCCGCGGTCGCAGACCGGGCCGGACGTGGTGCCGTGGCCGGTGTCGGCTCGTAGCGAGGCGGCACTGGAGGCGCAACTGGACCGGCTGGCCGCGTTCGTGGCCGACACCGGCGCGGCGGCGGCCGACATCGGCTACTCGCTCGCGACGACCCGTTCCGAGCTGGAGCATCGAGCGGTCCTCCTGGCCGCGACGGACCGTACGGGAGACGGCGACGCGCGGCCGGTGCCCATGAAGGTGGCCGAGGGCATGGCGGGGGACCCCGGCCCGCTGGTGCTGCTGTTCGCCGGTCAGGGCGCCCAGCGGCTGGGCATGGGGCGCGAACTGCACGGTCGGTTCCCCGTGTTCGCGGCGGCGTGGGACGAGGTCTGCGCGTTGCTGGACGGCGAGCTGGAACGGCCGCTGCGGGAGGCGGTGTTCGGCGACGACGCGGAGCTGTTGAACCGCACCGAATACGCCCAGCCCGCGCTGTTCGCCCTCGAAGTGGCCCTCTACCGGCTGGTGGAATCATGGGGGACGGCGCCGGATCTGCTGGTCGGGCACTCGGTCGGCGAGATCGCGGCGGCCCATGTGGCCGGGGTGCTGTCCCTGCCCGACGCGTGCACCCTCGTCGCCGCCCGCGGACGGCTGATGCAGGCGCTGCCCGAAGGCGGCGCCATGGTCGCGCTGCGGGCCACCGAGGACGAGGTGGCCGCGCTGCTCACCGGCTCCGAGGACCGTGTGGGACTCGCCGCGGTCAACGGCCCCGAGGCGGTGGTGGTGTCCGGGGAGGCCGACGCGGCCTGGGCCATCGCGGACCGGTTCGCGGCCGACGGTCGCAAGGCCACCCGGCTGCGGGTCAGCCACGCGTTCCACTCCCCGCTGATGACGCCGATGCTGGACGGCTTCCGCGCGGTCGTCGAGGGCCTGGCCTTCGGCGAGCCGCGCATCCCGATCGTCTCGACCGTCACCGGTGAGCGGATCGCCGCGGAGCGGATCCGTACCCCCGACTACTGGGTGCGCCACGTCAGGATGACGGTGCGGTTCGCCGACGCGGTCGGCGCCGCGGCGCGGGCCGGTGCGCACACCTTCCTCGAACTGGGCCCGGACGCCACGCTGTCGGTGCTGGCGCAGGACGCCCTGCCCGATGTGGCGCGCGTGGAGGCCGTGCCGCTGCTGGGCAAGGACCGCGACGAGGAGTCCACCGCGCTGGCGGCGGCCGCCCGGCTGTATGTGCGGGGCGTACAGGTGCGGTGGGCCGAGCTGTTCACCGGGACCGGAGCGCGCCGGGTCGCGCTGCCCACCTACGCGTTCCAGCGGGAGCGGTACTGGACCGCGCCCGTCGGCAGCGCCTCGGCGGGCGCGGTCCCGGCCGGGCTCGGCGGTGTGGAACATCCGCTGCTCGGCGCGGTCGTGGAGCTGCCCGAGACCGGCGGTGTGCTGTGCACCGGACTGCTGTCGGTGGCGGCGCGGCCGTGGCTGGCCGACCATGTGGTGGCCGGTCACAAGACCTTCCCCGGCGCCGGATTCATCGAGCTGGCGGTGCGCGCGGGCGACGAGGTCGGCTGTGGTCTTATCGAGGAACTCACCCTGGCCGCCCCGCTGGTGCTGCCCGGGCGGGACGACGACGGTGTGCGGATCCAGGTCGCGCTCGGCGGCCCCGGCGACGGCGGCCGACGCACCCTGGCCATCTACGCACGGCCCGCCGACACGCCGGACGCGCCCTGGACGCGGCACGCCACCGGCACGCTCGCGCCGGGCACGCCCGGCGCCGGCGAAGGTGCCGCTGCCGGGTCCGCGTGGCCGCCCGCGGATGCCGTACCCGTCGACCTCGATGACTTCTACGAGCGGCGGCGCGAGGCCGGGCTCGCCTACGGACCGGCGTTCCGGGCCGTCCGGGCGGTCTGGCGGTCCGGAGACGAGGTGCTGGCCGAGGTCGTCCTCCCCGAGCACATCGCCGAGGATGCCGATGCCTTCCGCCTCCATCCGGCGTTGCTGGACGCGGCGCTGCACCTCGCGTCGTCGGCCGGGCCCGACGGCGGGGCGCGGGCCTCGGCTCGCTCCGAGGTGTCGACCTGGTCCGGGGTGTCCCTGCACGCCGTGGGCGCGTCGGTGCTGCGGGTGCGGCTGCGCGCGACGGGCGAGGACACGGTCACGCTGAGCGCGGTGGACACCGAGGGCCATCCGGTGGTGTCGGCGCGCACGCTGACGCTGCGTACGCCGGACGTCCACACCACACAGACCATGGCGGCGCGGCCGCTGCTGCGCCTGGACTGGCTGCCCGCCCCGGTACCGGAGGCCGGTGGGCACGACCCGGTGAGCGCCGGGGAGGCGGTGCTGGTCCCGGTCGCCGCACCGGCCGGTGTGCCGGTGCCGGAGGCGGTCCGTGCGGTCACCGCGTCCGTGCTCGACACGCTGCGGCACCACCTGAACGCCGACGACGCCGACGACTCAGGCGACGCCGACGACATGGACGAGACCGGCGGGAGTCGGCCCGCTCGCGTGGTGTTCGTGACCCGTGGCGCGGTGGCCACCACCCCCGGTACGGCCCCGGACGTGGTGGCGGCCGCGGTGTGGGGGCTGGTGCGGTCGGCCCGGCAGGAGAGCCCCGACCGGTTCGTCCTGCTCGACCTCGACCCCGCCGAGACCGGGGATCCGGTGGCGGCCGCCACCGGGACACTGCGTGCGGCGCTGGACTGCGACGAGCCCGAACTGGCCTTGCGCGCCGGTGCGTTGCTGATACCCCGTCTGGCTTCCGTCGACGCCCCGGACCCGTCGGCGCCGGGCACCGTATGGGGTGGTGACGGCACCGTGCTGGTCACCGGCGGGCTGGGCGGTCTCGGCGCGCTGGTGGCCCGGCACCTGGTCACCGCGCACGGGGTGCGCCACCTGGTGCTGGCCGGCCGTCGCGGCGCCGACACCGAGGGCGCCGACGCACTGGTGGCCGAACTGACCGGGCAGGGCGCGCGGGTGACCGCCGCCGCCTGCGACGTCTCCGACCGCGCGGCCGTGGCCGCCCTGCTGGCGGCGATCCCGGCCGAGCATCCGCTGACCGGTGTGGTGCACGCCGCCGGTGTGCTCGACGACGGGTTGGTCGGGGCGCTGACCCCCGATCGGCTGGACACGGTGTTCCGTCCGAAGCTGGACGGCGCCTGGCATCTGCATGAACTGACCCGCGACCACGGTCTGACCGCGTTCGTGATGTTCTCGTCGGTGTTCGGTGTCCTCGGCAACGCGGGGCAGGCCGGTTACACCGCGGCCAACGCGTTCCTGGACGCGCTGGCGCAGCGGCGGACCGCCGCGGGGCTCGCGGGCCTGTCCATCGGCTGGGGGCTCTGGCCGCAGAGCGGCGGTATGTCCGCCGGGCTGAGCGCCGCTCAGCTCCGCAGGATCGCCGCGGCCGGGCTGCCGACGCTCACCGTCGACCAGGGACTGGCCTGCTTCGACGCCGCGGGCGCGGTGGGCGAGGCGTCCGTCCTCGCCACCCGCGTCGACCAGGCCGCCCTGCGGGCGCGTGGCACCGTGCCCGCCGTCCTCCGCGGCCTGGTCCCGGTCGGCTCCGTCCGCCGGGCCGCCGCCACCGGTGGCGGCTCCGGCCTGCTGACCGGGCTGACGGCCGACCGGGCCCGGGACACCCTGCTCCAGCTCGTCCGTGAGCAGGTGGGTTCGGTGCTCGGGCTCGCCGGTCCGGCGGCGGCCGGGGGCGGGCGGACGTTCAAGGACATGGGCTTCGACTCCCTGACCGCCGGTCAGTTGCGCAATGGCCTTCGCAAACGGACGGGCCTGAGCCTGCCCTCGACCCTGATCTACGACCATCCGACACCGGAAGCCCTGGCCGGTCATCTGTGGACCGAGCTCGGCGGCGAGGCCGACGAGCGGCGGGGGAGCGCCGTACCGGCCGCGATCACGGCCGGTGGTACGGGAGCCGGGGCGGCCGACGCGGAGCCGATCGCGATCATCGGAATGAGCTGCCGTTTCCCCGGCGGGGTGCGCTCGCCCGAGCACCTGTGGGAGTTGCTGACCGAGGGCACGGACGCCATCTCCCCGCTGCCCGCCGACCGCGGCTGGGACGCGAGCGCGTACCACCCCGACCCGGAGCGGACGGGCACGACCTACTCGGCGGCGGGTGGCTTCGTCGACGGCGCGGGCGAGTTCGACGCGGCGTTCTTCGGCATCTCCCCGCGGGAGGCGGTCTCGATGGACCCGCAGCAGCGGATGCTGCTGGAGCTCACCTGGGAGGCGTTCGAACGCGCCGGGATCGACCCCGCGTCCCTGCGGTCCAGCCTGACCGGCACCTTCGTCTCGGCGACCGCCCAGAGTTACGGCACGGGGGTGTCGGCGGACTCCGACGGCTACCAGCTCACCGGCACGCTCCCCAGCGTGCTCTCGGGCCGCCTGGCCTATCTGTTCGACCTCCACGGGCCGACCGTGACGGTGGACACCGCCTGCTCGGCGTCCCTGGTCGCGCTGCACATGGCGTGCCAGTCGCTGCGCTCGGGGGAGAGCACCCTGGCCCTCGCGGGCGGTGCCACCGTGCTGACCGGACCGGACCTGCTGGTCTCGCTGAGCAGGCACCGGGTCATGGCGCCCGACGGACGGAGTAAGGCGTTCGCCGAGTCGGCGGACGGCATGGGCATCGCCGAAGGCGCCGGTCTCCTGGTGCTGGAGCGGCTCTCGGACGCGGTCCGCAACGGCCACCAGGTGCTGGCGGTCGTGCGCGGGTCGGCGGTGAACTCCGACGGCGCCTCCAACGGGCTGACCGCGCCGAGCGGGCCCGCGCAGCAGCGGGTCATCCGCCAGGCCCTCGCCAACAGCGGTCTCGCGCCGTCCGACGTCGATGTGGTCGAGGCACACGGCACCGGCACCGCACTGGGCGATCCGATCGAAGCACACGCGCTGCTGGCCACCTACGGCCAGGACCGGGGCGACAACCCGCCGCTGCTGGTCGGCTCGGTCAAGTCCAACATCGGACACACCCAGGTGGCCGCCGGTGTCGCGGGGGTCATCAAGATGGTGATGGCCATGCGGCACGGCGTCCTGCCCAAGACGCTGCACGCCGCCGAGCCGTCCTCCCGTATCGCCTGGGACTCGGGCGCGGTCGAGCTGCTGACCGAGGCGGCACCGTGGCCCGACCTCGGCCGTCCGCGGCGGGCCGCGGTCTCCGCGTTCGGCATGAGCGGGACCAACGCCCACGCCGTACTGGAGCAGGCCCCGGCGCCCACCGGCCCGGTCCCGGATCCGGTATGGGACGGGCCGGTGGCATGGCCGCTGGCGGGCAAGTCGGCCGGAGCGCTGCGCGCCCAGGCCGCGAAACTGTTCGCACATCTGGATGCCCATCCGGGGGCGCATCCGGTGGACATCGGGCATTCCCTGGCCACGACCCGTGCCGCCTTCGAACATCGGGCGGTGCTGGTCGGCGAGGACTCCGTGGCGCTGCGCGGAAGCCTGGCAGCCCTGGCCGAGGGCACCTCGGATCCCGCGGCGGTGCGCGGCACGGCGTCCGAGCGCGGCCCGGTGGTCTTCGTCTTCCCCGGTCAGGACGCGGCGTGGGCCGGGATGGCGGCCGAACTGCTCGATGTCTCGCCCGTCTTCGCCGCGCGCGTCGCCGACTGCGAGGCGGCCCTGGCCCCGTACCTCGACTGGTCGCCCACCGATGTGCTCCGCGGTGAGCCCGGCGCGCCGCCGATCGAGAAGCGCCCCGATGTGCTGCAGCCCGTGCTGTGGACGGTCATGGTCTCGCTCGCCGCGCTGTGGCGCTCGTTCGGCGTCGAGCCCGCCGCCGTCGTCGGCCACTCCCAGGGCGAAGTGGCCGCCGCCTGCGTCAGCGGCGGCCTGTCGCTGGACGACGGCGCCCGCGTGGTGGCGCTGCGCAGCCGGCTCATCCACGAGCGCCTGTCCGGACGCGGCGCGATGATGTCGGCGATGGCATCGCCGGAGCGGATCCGGGAGCTGCTGGACGAGGTGTCCGGCGCGGTGTCCATCGCGGCGGTCAACGGACCGAAGACGGTGACCCTCTCCGGCGATTCGGCCGCCCTCGACCAGGTCGAGCGCGGTCTGTCCACCGCCAGGATCATGCGCTGGCGGCTGGCCGGAGTGGACTTCGCCGCCCACTCGGCGCATATCGACGAGATCGAGGCCGAGTTGCTGGAACTGCTGGCTCCGGTGCGGCCCCGGCCGTCGGAGGTGCCGTTCCACTCCACGGTGACCGGGGGCCGTCTCGACACCGAGGAGCTGGACGCCCGGTACTGGTGCCGGAACCTGCGGCAGACCGTGTCCTACGCCGAGACGATGACCGGTCTCCTGCGCGAGGGCTACGGGGTCATGATCGAGGTCGGCCCGCATCCGGTGCTCGCGGTCGGCACCAGCGAGCTCATCGAGGACGCGGGCAGCCCGGCGGTCACGCTGGGCACCCTGCGCCGGGACGACGGCGGATGGGACCGGGTCCTGCGCTCGCTCGGGGAGGCGTACGCCCACGGCGTGCCCGTCGACTGGACCAGGGCGCTCCCCGGCGGCCGCACGGTCGACCTGCCCACCTACGCCTTCCAGCACGAGTCGTACTGGATCGCCCCGCCCGCCCCGCCCACCTCGCCGACCGGCACCGCCGAAGGCGCCGACGAGCCGCTGTGGACCGCCGTGGACCAGGGAGACAGCGCCGCGGTCGCCACGCTGATCGGTCTCGAACCCGAGAGCAAGGGCGCGCTCGACTCGGTGCTCCCCGCGCTGTCGGCGTGGCGCCGGCGGCAGGACGAGCACACGCTGGCCGGCCGACGGCGCTACCGGACGGTGTGGACACCCCTGCGCGTCCCCGCCGGTCCCGCACTGACCGGAACCTGGCTGGTCCTCACCACCGGCTCCATCGACGACACGGACGTGGTGGCCGCGCTGACCGCACACGGCGCCCAGGCGCGCCGTGTGGTCCTCGACGGGACCCGCACCGGCCCGGAGGCGCTGGCCGCACAGCTCGCCGACGTCGGCCTCGACCGGGTGGCCGGAGTGGTGTCGCTGCTCGCGGCCGCCGAGGACACGGACAGCGGCGAACCCGCGCTGCCCGCCGGTCTGGCCCTCAGCGTGTCTCTGGTCCAGGCGCTGATGGCGGCCGGGGCCGAGGTGCCGCTGTGGACGGTGACCCGCGGCGCGGTCTCCACCGGCCCGGCCGACCCGGTCCGCGACCCGCGGCAGGCGATGGTCCTCGGACTCGCCAGGACCGCGGCCCTGGAGGCACCCTCGCTGCGCGGCGGTCCCGCCGACCTCCCGGAGCGCCTCGACCCCGAGGCGGCCGGGCGGTTCGCCGCGCTGCTCTCGGCGGACCTGGGGGAGGACCAGGCGGCGGTGCGTCCCTCGGGCGTCCTCGTCCGGCGACTGGTGCGGGCACCGGCACGAGCCGACTCGCCCGGCACCTGGACGCCCCGCGGCACGACCCTGGTCACCGGCGGCACCGGGGCGCTGGGCGGCCGGGTCGCCCGATGGCTGGCCCACCAGGGCGCGGAGCACCTGGTGTTGATGAACCGGCGTGGCCCGGAGGCACCGGGCGCGGCGGAGCTGGTGGCGGAGCTGACCGCCCAGGGGACGACCGCCGAGGTGGTGCCGTGCGAGCTGACCGACAGGGAGGCCGTGGCCGAAGTGCTCGACCGGCTCTCGGCGGACGGCCATCCGGTGCGCGCCGTGGTGCACACGGCCGGGACGAGCCCGCTGGGCCCGCTCTCCACGGCCGGCCCCGACCACTTCGCCGAGGCGCTGCACACCAAGGTGGCCGGCGCCGCGCACCTCGACCAACTGCTCGATGACACCGGCCTGGACGCCTTCGTGCTGTTCTCCTCGATCTCCGGCGTCTGGGGCATCGGCCACCACGCCGCCCAGGCGGCGGCCAACGCGTATCTGGAAGCGCTGGCCTCCCAGCGCCGCGCCCGCGGCGCCCGTGCGACGGCGATCGCCTACAGCCCCTGGGAGGAGGCGCGCGGGCGGATGAGCGAGCACGACCGCGAGCAACTCCTGCGCAGCGGAATGTCCTTCCTCGACGCCGACCTGGCCCTGGCCGCGCTCGCCCAGGCGCTGCATGAACAGGAGACCGCGCTGACGGTCGCCGACATCGACTGGGACCGCCATCTCCCCGTCATCACCGAGGCCGCGCCCCGCCCGTTCTTCAGCGAGCTGCCGGAGGCAGCGGGGCTCGCCGAGCCCGAATCCACAAGCGGACACGGCGACTTCACGGCACGGCTGCGGAGCCTGCCACCCGCGGAGGCGCGGCGACTCCTCATCGACCTGGTGCGGAGCGAGGCCGCGGTCGCCCTCGGCCACTCATCCGGCGAGGCCATCGAGGAACACTCCGCCTTCCGCGACCACGGCATGGACTCGCTCGCCGCCATCGACCTGCGCAACCGGCTCGCCGCCGCGATGGGCACGACACTGCCCAGCACCGTCGTCCTCACCCACCCCACCCCCGCCGACCTGGCCGGTCATCTCCTCGACCACCTCGCCACGCCGCGGGCCGAGGACCATGGCCCCGTCGCGAACCCGACGAGAGACCTGGTCGCCCGCCTCCACCGCGACGCCGTGCGGACGGGCCGCAGGAACGAGGCCGAAACCCTGCTTCTCGACCTCGCCGCCCTGCGGCCGAAGAGCACCGGGCCGGTGCCGTCCACCCTGGACCGGCTCACTACCGGCATCACAGGCACCCGGCTGGTCTGCGTGGCCCCCATCGTGCCCCTGACCGGACCCGACACCTACTTCGCCCTGGCCGGGCGCTCCCCGACACCTGGGACGTCTCCTGCCTGACGCCCCCGGCTTCGGCGCCGACGAGCCACTGCCCGCCACCCGCGAAGCCCTCGTCGAAGGGCTGGCCCACGCCGTGGCCGCGAGCACCGGCGGTGAGACCACCGACCCGGTGATCCTGCTGGGCACCTCGTCCGGCGGCATCCTCGCCCATGAGACCGCCCGCCATCTCGCCGACCACGGGGTGCCCGTACGGGCCGTCGTCCTCCTGGACACCTACATCCTGGAATCCCGCGCCGCCCGCGCCCTCCAACCCCACCTGTGGCACGGCCTGTACGAGCGCGAGCACCACACCGACGGCTTCACCGCCACCGACCTGTCCGCCTACGCCTGGATGGAACGGCTCATCCACACCTGGACCCCCGCACCCACGCCCTTCCCGACCCTGCTCCTGCGCGCCTCGGACCCGCTCCCCGCAGCACACGGGGCGGACCCGGTGCCGCACGACTGGCAGACGGACCTTCCCCACATCACCACCACCCGCACCACTGCGGGCAACCACTTCACCCTCGTCAACCAGCACGCCCCCGCCGCCGCCGGCCACATCACCGACTGGCTCACCGAGCTGGGGTGAACAGCTCCTCCGGGCGGGGACGGGGGATGGCCCCGTCCCCGCCTGTGGTGCGTACGCACCAGGACAGGTGGGTGGCTGGTCCGGGTGCACCAGGGGAAGACGGCGGCGGGAGACGATGCCCGGCGGGGCGCCGGAAGGAAGGGTGGGAATGCGCGTGAATCCCGCGCATTCCCCTTGCCTGACGGCGTCTGGAGTGATCTACAGGTGGCGACATTTCTTTACCGGATCGGACGGTGGGCCTTCCGGCGGCGCCGGCTCGTGGGTGGTCTGTGGCTGGGCGCCCTGGTGCTGGCCCTGGCCGCCGCCGCCATGGCACCGGCCGGGGAGGAAGAGGACCTCTCCATGCCCGGCACCGAATCGCAGAAGGCGTTCGACCTGCTGGACGAGCGCTTCCCCGAGAGCAACTCCCAGGGCGCCGAGGCCCGTTTGGTGTTCCAGGCACCGGACGGGCAGCGGGTGACGGCCAGGGAGAACAAGGCGGCCGTCCAGGACGCGCTCGGCTCGCTGGACGGGGGCGATCAGGTCGCGTCGACCACCGACCCCTATGAGAGCGGCGCGGTCAGCGAGGACGGCACCATCGCCTACTCCACGATCACCTACACCGAGGGCGCCGTCGACCTGACCGAGTCGACGAAGAGCGCCCTCGAGGACGCCGCGAACCAGGCCCGGGACGCGGGGCTGACCGTGGAGGTCGGCGGCTCGGCCCTGGATTCGGAAGAGGAACCGGGCGGTACGACGGAGCTCATCGGCGTGGCGGTGGCGGCCGTGGTGCTGGTCCTCGCCCTCGGGTCGCTGGTCGCGGCCGGACTGTCGCTGCTGACCGCCCTGTTGGGCGTGGCCATCGCCTTCGGGCTGGTCTCCGCGCTGGCCGTGCCGCTGGGCCTGACATCCACCGTCGCCATCCTGGCGCTGATGCTGGGGCTGGCGGTTGGCATCGACTACGCCCTCTTCATCACCTCCCGCTTCCGTGACGAGTGCGCCCAGGGCAGCGAGCCGGAGGAGGCCGCCGGACGGGCGGTGGGCACGGCCGGATCCGCCGTCGTCTTCGCCGGCGCCACCGTCTTCATCGCCCTGGTCGGGCTGGGGGTCGTCGGAATCCCCGAACTCACCAAGATGGGCATGGGCGGCGCGGGCGCCGTGGCCCTCGCCGTGCTCGTCGCACTGACCCTGGTCCCCGCGCTGTTCGGCCTCTTCGGCCGCCGGGTCCTGCCCCGTGCCGTCCGCAAGGCTGCCGGAGCGCCCCGAAGGGGCGCGGAGAACTACGCGACCAGCCACGACGAACCCGCAGGCGACCGGCAACCCATCGCGACAAAGCCGGCGAAGCGCATAGGCACCCGCTGGGCGCGGTTCGTGCTGCGCCGGCCGGTGGCCGTGCTGATGATCGCCGGACTCGGCCTCGGCGCCGTCGCCGTGCCGGCGCTGAGCCTCGAACTCGGGCTGCCCGGAGACGAGTCCAAGTCGGTGGAGACCACCCAGCGCCGCGCCTACGACCTGCTGTCCGAAGGCTTCGGCCCCGGCTTCAACGGCCCGTTGACCGTGGTTGTGGACGCCTCGAAGTCCGCGGACACCCGGGCCGCCACAAACCAGGTCGTCACGACCCTACGGGGAGTGGACGGGATCGCCTCGGTCGGTGATCCGGCGCTCAGCCGGACCAAGGACACGGCCATCCTCACCGCTGTCCCCAAGACCGCGCCGAACAGCGGCGAGACCAAGGACCTGGTGCACGCGATCCGGGGCGCGGTCTCCGGCGTCGAGGCCGACACGGGCGCCGCGATCCTGGTGACCGGCACCACCGCGATGAACATCGACATCTCCGAAGCCATGTCCGACGCCCTCATCCCCTATCTCACCGTGGTCATCGGCCTGGCGCTGCTCCTGCTGCTGGTGGTCTTCCGCTCGGTCCTGGTCCCGGTCAAGGCCGCGCTCGGCTTCCTGCTGTCGGTGGGTGCCGCCTTCGGTGTCCTCGTCGCCGTCTTCCAGTGGGGCTGGGCGGCGGATCTGCTCGGCATCGAGCAGACCGGACCGGTCATGTCGCTGATGCCGATTCTCATCATCGGCATCGTCTTCGGCCTCGCCATGGACTACGAGGTCTTCCTCCTCACCCGGATGCGGGAGGCCCACGTCCATGGGGCGTCCCCCGGCGAGGCGATCGTGAGCGGCTTCCGGCACAGCGGACGGGTGGTGGCCGCGGCGGCGATCATCATGATCAGCGTGTTCGCCGGATTCGTCGGGATGAGCAGCCCGACCATCCAGACGATGGGCGTCGGCCTGGCCGCCGCCGTCCTCTTCGACGCCTTCGTGGTCCGGATGGCGATCGTGCCCGCGGTCCTGGCGCTGCTCGGCCACCGGGCCTGGTGGCTGCCCCGTATCCTCGACCGTGTGCTGCCGAATGTGGATATCGAGGGTGAGGCACTGACCAGGCATGTCCCGGCCGCCGCGACCGTGCCGGACGCGGCGGTCGCGCCGCTCCCCGCCGGCCGGCACCGGGGCTGAGCCGGCCATGACGAACACAGGTGGCGGTGGCCCGCGATCACGCGGCACGTGGTGGCGGGAGGCAGCGATCACCGCGACGGCGTTCGCGCTCTGTCTGCTCGGCGGCGCGCTGAAGGAGGACGGCAGCACGCTGTCACTGCCGCCCGCCGCCGCCTACCTCATCGCCGTGACGTCCTGTGCCGTGCTGCCGGTGCGGCACCGGGCGCCCCTGGCGGCCATGGCGGTCACCACCACGAGCGGTGTGCTGGTGCCGTTCTCGGACCTCCTGCTGAGCCCGCTCATCGTGGCCCCCGCCGTGATCACCGCCTACTCGCTCACCGCGCGCACCGAACGGCACGCGACGAGCGCGGTGTCGCTCACCTCCGTGGCGCTGCTGGTCGCCTCCACCCCCTTGTTCGGGGCCCTCTCGTGGAAGGACGCGAGCAGGGTGGCGGCGGTGGCGGCGTTCCCGCTGGTGGCCGCCGTACTCGGGCACGCGGTGCACAACCGGCGGGCCTATCTGGCGGCCGTGGAGGAGCGGGCCCAGCGGGCCGAGAAGAGCCGGGAGAGCGAGGCGCGCCGGAGAGTGGCCGAGGAACGGGTGCGCATCGCCCGGGAACTGCACGACCTCGTGGCCCATCAGATCACCCTGGCCAACGCGCAGGCCTCGGTCGCCGCCCACCTCTTCGACGCCCGCCCGGAGCAGACCCGCAAGAGCCTGACGGAGCTTGTCGAGACCACCGGCCACGCACTCGACGAACTGCGGGCCACGGTCGGTCTGTTGCGTCAGTCCGGGGACGCGCCCACGCCCGGCGATCCGGCGCCCGGGCTGTCCCGGCTTCCCACGCTCCTCGAGTCCTTCCGCCGCGCGGGTCTGGAGGTGTCGGTACACCACGAGGGCACGGCCAGGCCGCTGTCGCCGGGAGTGGACCTCACCGCCTACCGCATCGTCCAGGAGGCCCTGACCAACGTGACCAAGCACGCCGGTACCGGTAGCGCCCGGGTGGGCCTCGCCTGGAACCGCGATCGCGTGACCATCACCGTCGCCGACGACGGAAGGGGCGGCCGTACGGGACCGAATGCGACCACGGGACGGAGTGCGCCCACGATGCCGGAACGTCCGCCCGGTTACGGTCTGATCGGGATGCGGGAACGCGCCACCGCGGTCGGGGGACAGCTCTCCGCGGGCAAGCGCCCGGAGGGCGGCTTCCTCGTCTCCACCGACCTGCCCCTCCCGCCCGCCAAGGACACGACGCGGAGCACCGACGGAGCGACCACCCCGAGGGGCAGATGGCCGACGCGGCGACAGGCGACGGACGGACGGGCGACGTACGGACGGGCGACGGAGAGGCCGGGGATGCGCCGTGACGCTCCGAGTGCTGCTCGCCGACGATCAGGCCCTGCTGCGCGGGGCCTTCCGGCTGCTCCTCGACTCCGCCGACGACATCACCGTGGTCGGCGAGGCCGCCGACGGCAGGGAGGCGGTGAGACTCACCCGGCAACTGCGCCCGGACGTGGTGCTCATGGACATCCGCATGCCGGAAGTGGATGGTCTCGCCGCCACGTCGGAGATCTGCGCGGACCCGGAACTGCGTGCCAGCCGCATCCTGATCCTCACCACGTACGAGACCGACGAATACGTCGCTCAGGCGCTGCGCGCGGGGGCCGGTGGCTTCATCGGCAAGGGCATCGGGGCCGCGGACCTGCTGGACGCCGTGCGGACGATCGCCGACGGCGACACGCTGCTGTCCCCCGCCGCGACCCGCTCCTTGGTCGCCCGCTTCCTGGCCACACCGGCCGGCGCCCCGCCCCGCCACGCCGAACAGCTCGCCGTGCTCACCCCGCGCGAACGCGAGATGGTGGCACTGGTCGCGACCGGTCTGTCCAACCAGGAGATCGCCGAGCAGATGTTCCTCAGCCCCTTCACCGTCCGCGCCCATGTGCAGCGCGCCATGACGAAGCTGGAGGCCCGTGACCGGGCCCAACTCGTCGTCATCGCCTACCGGACGGGCCTGGCCCACGCCGCCCCGACGGCGGGGCCGACCCCCTGTCGTAGTCCGAGGTCACGGCACCGGGGCGAATGCGGGCAGCGTAAGGGCCGAGTGGGCCGGCCGGGCCGGCGCGGAGGGCAGGGTGACGAGGCCACGCAGCCGGGTGTTGCGCTGCTCCAGCGCCTCCGCGGTGGTGGGGAAGAGCGTGGCCCCACCCTTGTCGACCAGTGCCTGATTCATGGCGACGAACTCGCGAACGCCGTGCTCGTAGGCGGCGAAGGCCGCGGTGTGATCCCGGTGCGAGGCCACGGCGTCGGCCAGCATGTACGCACCGACCAGCGCGAGGCTCGAGCCCTGTCCGGTCAGGAACGAGGGTGCGTACGCGGCGTCGCCGACGAGCGCGACGCGGCCGCTGGACCAGTGGGGCATGCGGATCTGACCGGCCGTGTCGAAGAACAGGTCATCCGCGTCGCGCAGGGCGTCGACCACGCGAGGGACCTCCCATCCCGCGTCCGCGAAGACCGTGGCCACCAGGTCCCGCTGGGCGTCGGGGTTCCGGAGGGCGTCGAGCGGCGGCTCCGATTGGTGAAAGTTCAGGAAGGCGTGCAGCTCGTCGTTTTCCCCGACGGCGTAGAGGGCCGCGGCCTTCCCCGGGGTGTTCCACATCATGACCTCGCGGGAGAGCCCGAAGGTGTTCGGCATGGTGAAGATGGCGAAGCAGTAGCCGAGGTAGCGGTGGAACCGTTCCTCGGGGCCGAACAGGGTCTCCCGGGTCTGGGAGTGCATCCCGTCGGCGCCGACCACCAAGTCGAACGTGCGCCGTTGCCCACTGCGGAACGTCACGTCGAACCCTTGCCCGTACTGGTCGAGGGTGTCGATGGAGTCGCCGAACAGGAATTCCACATCGTCGCGGACCAGCGCGTACAGGCTCGCCGCCAGATCCCCGCGCCGCACTTCGAGGTCCTGTCCCTCGACACCGCCGGCAACGGCGCTCGGGCTGAGCGAGGCCACTTCGCCGCCATCGGCGTCGAGAAAGGTGCAGCGGCGCGAGTCGATGTGCGCGTCCCGCAGTCGCGGCAGTATCCCCATCCGCCGGACCACCTCGATCGCGGTACCGCGGATGTCGATCGGGTAACCACCGGCGCGCAACGCGTCCGCCTTCTCCACCACGGTGACCGCGCATCCGGACCGGTGCAGCCAGTACGCCAGCGCGGGCCCGGCGATACTGGCCCCGGAGATCAGGACCGTGCGCTTGGCGGGGGTACGCGCGTCCTTCGACAGACCGGTAGATGTCATGCCTGGGCTCCATTCTGCGTGCTGCGGATCTGCGTGCTGCGGATCTTCGTGATGCGGACAATGAGCAGTGACACCGCGGCGACGAGACCGGCGGTGACGAAACCCGTGACGAAGGCCGATTCGGTCGGCAGGCCCGTCTTCGAGTCGGCCCCGGAGTCGAGAATCGCGCCGCCGACCTGAGAGCCCAGGGCGACACCGATCACGCGCGTCACCACGAGCAGGCTGGTGGCGATGCCGGTGTCCCCGGTGTCGACGGCGGCGGCGGCGCGGGTGAGCAACGCCGTGCCGGCCACGCCCGCGGCGATCGCGGTCAGCGCCTTCGCGAGGACGAGCTGCCAGGCCGCGGTGTGCAGCGACGCCAGGGTGATCGTGGTGGCCGCAGTGACGACGGCACCCCCGACGAGCACGGCACGCAGACCAAAACGCCGCGCCACGACCCCGCCGACCGAATCGCTGACCGCCCCGGCGATGGCACCCGGCAGCAGGAACAGTCCGATGTCGGTGGTGCTGAGTCCAAAGCCGTACCCGTGGGCCGATATCGCGAACATCTGCGGCAGCAGAAAGGCCACCATCCCGAAGCTGGTGGTGACGACCAAGGTGAGCACGCACGAATGCCACATCGCGGGCTTGGCCAGCATGCGCAGATCGACCATCGGCGAGGCCGCCCGGCGCTCGACGACGACCCATGCGGTCGCGAGGGCGGCCACGAGAAGGGTGAGGGCGACGACCGCGAGGGGCGGCAGACCGTCGCCCGTCACCCGCACGAGCCCGATCATGAACGCGAGCAACGCGCCGCTCAGCAGAGCCACGCCCGGCCAGTCGATCCTCTCGTCCGATGCGATCGGCGGATCATGCGGCATCAGCCGCATCAGGACCAACGTCGTCGCGATGATCGCGATGGTCGGCAGCGCGAACATCCAATGCCAGGACAGCTCTTCCGAGAGCGGTCCGGCGATCAGCGTTCCCACCATGCCGCCACCCGTGAACAGCGCCATGACCACCCCGATCGCCACCTGTGACTCGCGTGCGGGGAGGTTTTTGCGCACCAGGATGAAGGAGAGGGGCAGCGCGCCCACCATGACGCCCTGCAATATCTGACCGAGCAACAGCACCGGCAGGTCCGGCGCGAGGCTCGCCAGCACACCACCGGCCGAGACCACGGCCATCAGCCATATCAGCACCCGCTTTCCGCCGTAGCGGTCGCCGAGTTTGCCCGCGACGGGTGTGATGACCGCGCCGGTGATGAGCAGGGTGTTGCCGATCAATGCCCCTTCGGAAGGGCTGACCCCCAGCTCACGTTGGAGCTGCGGGAGCGCTGGCTCCACCACCGACTGCAGAGTGCCGAGGGCGAGCGCCAAGATGCCGAGGGCACCGATCGACAGCCTCCCGATGCGGACCGGGGAAGCTACAGCTAGGGACATGGACGTCCTTCCAGACACCGTCAGGCAGGGGGAATGCGCGGGATTCACGCGCATTCCCACCCTTCCTTCCGGCGCCCCGCCGGGCATCGTCTCCCGCCGCCGTCTTCCCCTGGTGCACCCGGACCAGCCACGCACCTGTCCTGGTGCCTACGCACCACAGACCGACCAACCGAGCCGTTCAGCGATAAAGCGGCTGCGGTGGAGGACGGACCTTGGCACGCTGAGCGGATGGACCGTCAACGCAGATCCCAGCTCGCGCACGCCGACCACCCGATCGCCGCCCCGCTCGCCGACGAATCGGTGGCCCGACTGCTCGACCGGGCGGTGGCGGACGAGGCCGACCGCGCCCTCGACCTCGGCTGCGGAGGCGGCGCCTGGCTGCGGCGGCTCCTGGTCCGCTATCCGTGGATGCACGCCGAGGGGGTCGACATCCACACCGCGGCCCTGGAGCAGGCACGCGAGGGCGCGGAGGAAGCCGGCGTCGCGGACCGGCTGGTCCTCCACGAGATGGACGCCTCGGTCTTCGCCTCGGCGCACCGCTTCGACGTGGTGCTGAGCGTCGGCGCCGCGCACGCCTTCGGCGGGCTGCTGCCCACCCTCGCGGCGGCGCGTGAACTCCTCGCCCCGGGCGGCCATCTCCTGGTGGGCGACGGCTTCTGGGAGCGCGAACCCGACGCCGCCGCCCTCTCGGCCCTGGGCGCCACCTGGGACGACTACGCCGATCTCGCCACCACGGTGGACCGCGTCACCGCCGAGGGCTGGACACCCGTCTACGGCCACGTCAGCACGGCGGGGGAGTGGGACGACTACGAGTGGTCCTGGACCGGCTCACTGTCCCGCTGGGCCCTGGACCACCGCGACGAACCCGACGCCCTGGACACGTACAAGGCCGCCGCCGAACACCGCACGGGCTGGCTGCACGGCTACCGCGGCACCCTCGGCTTCGTCACCCTCGTACTGCGGCGGAGCCCCTGAGCGCCACGGTGACGTTGGCCTAGGCGGCTTCGTGGGCGGTGAGTGTCACGTGTGCGTCGGCCTCGTCGATGGCGATGTTCAGCGACGCGTTCAGCCCCTTGGCCAGCTTTGCGAGAAGGGGCAGTGTGGGCACGGAGTCGGACCCCTCGATCCGGGAGACCTTGGCCTGGGTCAGCCCGGACCGGGCGGCCAGTTCGGTCTGGGACAGGCCCAGCTGCGTGCGGCGGTCGTAGACGACTTTGGCCAGCGCCATGGACAGACGGTGCTCCTGGCGCTCCTGCTCGATCTCGGCGGACTCCTGGTACCCCTCCGCGAGCTCGCGTTCGCTCGCCCGCTTCCAGCGGCTGTGCTCCATCACTGGTCCCCTTCTTCGCGAGTGAAATCAGTATGCGCCGGGCCGTGTTCGGCCTCGCACTCCTTCTTCGCCAATACAGCCCTGTTGATCTGGGCTTCCTCATGCGCCCTGGTCTTGTGAAACACGGTCAGGTACAACGCGTCGTTCATGTCGTGCGCGATATATGTCGTGCACGACATGGGTAAAGCGGGGTACCTGTCCGAAGGCTGGGCGTTGTTAGCGGTGGGTGCGACCATCGCGGCATGTGCGCCGATACCTCGACCACCGCTTACTGGGACGCCGCCGCCGCGGACTTCGACAATGAGCCGGATCATGGGCTGCGCGATCCGGCCGTGCGGGAGGCGTGGGCCGCGCGGCTGCGGGGGTGGCTGCCCGAGCGGGCCGGGGATGTGCTGGACCTGGGCTGTGGCACGGGGAGCCTCGCGCTGCTCGCGGCCGAGTGGGGGCACCGGGTGACGGGGGTCGATCGCTCGCCCCGGATGGTCGAGCTGGCGCGGGCGAAGCTGGGCGGGACGGGGGCCACCGTGCTCGTCGGGGACGCGGCGGAGCCGCCCGTGGGGGAGGGGAGCTTCGATGTCGTCCTGGTCCGGCATCTGCTGTGGATGCTGCCGGACCGGCAGGCGGTGCTGCGCCGGTGGGTCCGGCTGCTGCGGCCGGGTGGGCGGCTGGTGCTGATCGAGGGGCGGTGGGGCGAGTCCGACCCCGTCGGGCTGCCGGCCGCCGAGCTGTCCGCGCTGGTCGGGCCGGTGACGGAGCGGCTGTCGGTCGAGCAGCTCGCGCCGGACGCGGCGCTGTGGGGGCGGGTCGTGCGCGACGAGCGGTATGCCCTGGTGGCCGACCTCGCGCCGGCCCGGCGCCATACCGAGATCGTGGACGTCCATCTGATCCTGCGCCGCGGCGATGAGGTTCTGCTCGCCCGCCGTGCCAACACCGGCTATGCGGATGGGCTGCTGCACGCCCCGTCCGGACATGTCGAGGACGGCGAGGACGTCCGCGCCGCGATGCTCCGCGAGACGGCCGAGGAGATCGGCCTCACCCTGGGCCCAAACGAGGTGCGGGTCGTCCTTGTGCTGCAGCACAAGGCGCCCACGGGGGCGGCCCGTACGGGGTGGTTCTTCGAGGCGGAGGCAGGACGGGAGAGCGGGCTCGAGCCCGTCAATCGGGAGCCGGAGAAGTGCTCCGAGCTCGGCTGGTTCCCGCTGGACGCGCTGCCGGACGACATGGTGGCGTACTGCCGCGCCGGCCTCGAGGCGTACCGCGCGGGCCACCGCTTCGCCCTCCACTGGCATGAGCCGGACGACCCGATCGGGTATGCCCCGGAGGGGCCCGACCGGTTGACCCGGCTCTGACCATCGGAGGTTATGGGACGCTGTCCCGTTTCGTTAGACTCGGCGGCGAAGGGAAGGGTGCGGTGGACGACAACGATCGAGACGCGGGGCGCGCGGCCCGGCCCAAGCGGGCGGACGCGCGGCGCAACGAGAAGGCCCTGCTCGAAGCGGCCGCCGCGGTCTTCGTCACCTCGGGTGTCGAAGCGCCGATACGCGATATCGCGGCCAAGGCCGGGGTCGGCACGGCCACGATCTACCGCCACTTCCCGACGCGGGCGGATCTCATCGTCGCCGTCTACCGGCACCAGGTCGAGGCCCTCGCCGAGGCCGGTCCGGCCCTGCGGGCGACCAGCGAGACTCCGCACGCCGCCCTGGGGCGCTGGATCGATCTCTTTGTCGACTTCCTGGTCACCAAGCACGGGCTCGCGGCCGTGCTGCAGTCCGACGACCCCTGCTTCGACCCCCTGCACTCCTACTTCCTCGACCGGCTCCTGCCCGTCTGCACCCAGCTCCTCGACGCCGCGGCCGCCGCGGGCGAGATCCGCACCGGCCAGGACGCCTACGAGCTCATGCGCGGCGTCGGCAGCCTCTGCGCGGGCGCCGGCACCGACCCCCGCTACGACACACGTCACCTGGTCGAGCTGCTCATCGCGGGGCTGCGCCGAGCGCACTGACCATCGGCCGGGCGGCGCCCGCCCTGGCACGCCGCCCTGGCACACAATGGGGGCCGGACACCACCCCACCCACGCCCCAGGAGCCCCACGTGGCCTTGCAGATCACCGTCGACCAGGACGCGGCGACCGCCCCCTTCGAGCAGATCCGCGCGCGGATCGCCGACCTGGCCCGCTCCGGCGCGCTTCCCGTGGGCTACAAACTGCCCACCGTGCGCGGCTTCGCCGAGGAGCTGGGGCTGGCGGCGAACACCGTCGCCAAGGCGTACCGCGCCCTGGAGGCGGACGGTGTGATCGAGACCCGCGGCCGCCACGGCACCTTCATCGCGGCGGCGGGTGACGCGGCCCGGCGCCAGGCCGCCGAGGCCGCCCAGACCTATGTCCAGCGGGCACGCCGCCTGGGTCTGGACCGTGCGGCCGCCCTCGCCGCCGTCGAGGACGCCCTGCGGGCCGGCTACGGAGACTCCGCCTGAACCTCCACCGCTCACAGCGCCGGTGACCCGCCTGCCATGCTGTCCCCATGACCAGCCGCAAAGCCCTCGTCCGACGCCCCAGCCCCCGCCTCGCCGACGGGCTCGTCACCCATATCGACCGCACGCCGGTCGACGCCGCGCTGGCGCTGCGGCAGTGGGAGGTCTATGTCGTGGCGCTGCGCGCACACGGCTGGGAGACGGTGGAGCTGCCGCCGCTGGACGACTGCCCGGACGGGGTGTTCGTCGAGGACACCATGGTCGTCCACCGGAACGTCGCGGTGATCGCCCGCCCCGGAGCCGAGTCCCGCAGGCCCGAGACCGTGACGACGGAGGAGGCCGTGACCGGGCTCGGCTGCTCGCTGAACCGGATCCGCGAGCCGGGCACGCTGGAGGGCGGCGACGTCCTGAAGATCGGCGACACCGTCTATGTGGGACGCGGCGGACGCACCAACGGCGACGGCATCCGCCAGCTGCGCGCCGCGCTGGAGCCGCTGGGCGCGCGGGTGGTGGCCGTACCGATCAGCAAGGTGCTCCACCTCAAGTCGGCGGTCACCGCGCTGCCGGACGGCACCGTCATCGGCTATCCGCCGCTGGTCGACGACCCGGACGCGTTTGACCGTTTCCTCCCCGTCCCCGAGGAGTCCGGCGCCCATGTGGTGCTGCTCGGCGGCGGCAAGCTGCTGATGGCTCGGAGCGCGCCGCGCAGCGCCGAGCTCTTCGCCGATCTCGGCTATGAGCCGGTGCCGGTGGACATCAGCGAGTTCGAGAAGATGGAGGGCTGTGTGACCTGCCTGTCGGTCCGGCTCCGGGAGCTGTACGCCTGAGCGCCGGGCCCCCGGGGCCCGGACTCCGGGGGCATCGCGCAGGCCCCCGGGTCCCGGTTCACAGATACAGCCCCGCGTTCGCGTCCCCCGGCTGCGACGGCACGGCGGGCGGCCGGGTGCCGCGCCGCAGCGCGTACAGCTCCGCGAGCGTCGCCCCGTCCCGTCCGATCACGCCTTCCCGGTCGTCGACCTCGCCGCCGAGCCAGCTCACCGCCTCCGTGCGCGTCAGCTTGCCGACCTCGATCCGGGCCAGACACCGGCCGGGGCGGACCACCGCCGGATGCAGCCGTTCCAGATCCTCGTTGGTGGTCACCCCGACCAGCACATTGCGCCCCTGGCCGAGCAGACCGTCCGTCAGGTTCAGCAGCCGGGACAGCGCCTGCCCCGCGGTGTGCTTGGCCTCGCCGCGGATCAGCTCGTCGCAGTCCTCCAGGAGCAGCAGCCGCCAGCGCCCCTTGGCCGTGCCGTCGTCCTCGCCGATCGCGATGTCCATCAGATAGCCGACGTCGGTGAAGAGCCGCTCGGGGTCCAGGACGCAGTCCACCTGGCACCACTCCCGCCAGGACCGGGCCAGGGTGCGCAGCGCCGAGGTCTTGCCGGTGCCGGGCGGGCCGTGCAGCAGCAGGAGGCGGCCGGCGATGTCGTCCGGGGTGACCTTCATCAGCCCGTCCATGGCCTCCGCGACCGGCGCCGTGTAGTTGTCGCGGATCTCCTCCCAGGTGCCGGCCGAGATCTGCCGCGAGGTGCGATGCGGCCCGCGGCGCGGCGAGACGTACCAGAAGCCCATCGACACGTTCTCCGGCTGGGGTTCCGGCTCGTCCTCCGCACCGTCGACGGCCTGGTGGAGCACCTTCTCGGCGAGGGCGTCGTCGACGGCGGTCACGGTCACATCGGCCCCCCGGTTCCACCGGGAGATCAGCAGGGTCCAGCCGTCGCCCTCGGCGAGCGTCGCGCTGCGGTCGTCGTCGCAGGCCGCGCGCAGCACGGTCGCGGACGGCGGCAGCAGCGTCGCGCCCGACCGCACCCGGTCGACGGAGTGACTGCGGGCATACGGTTGCTCGCCGGTCGCGAAGCGCCCCAGGAAGAGCGCGTCGACGACATCGGACGGCGAATCGCTGTCGTCGACGTTGAGCCGGATGGGAAGGGACTCTTCGGCGGGTGTCGTAGGCAGGGTCTGCCTCCTGAGAACGGGGGGCCGGTGCGTCGGTCAGCGCACCCGGCCCCATGATCCAGGACCGGGGGCGAGGGCGCACCAAGGTTTGTGGCCGTTTACCGAGCTGTTCCACGGAACCCCACTGGAATGGGGGCGTTCACGGATACTCTTACCCGTTGTGGGGCGTCGGGGAAGGGAACGGGGCGGGTTGGCCAGGTTATGGCAAAAGAGGCGCCGGCGGACCGGCGCACTGCTCGGTGTCGGCATGGCCACCATGGCACTGGTGGCGACCACCTGCTCCGGCGGGCCCGGCCCGGGGGAGGGGCGGCCCGGATCGGAGCCGGCGCGCGGGAAGGCCGGCGCCAGGGGCCTGGGCTGGGGATTCACCCATACCCAGTACAGCGCCGACCAGGGCACGGAGAGCGGCCGCAAGGCCGCGGGCGCGCTGCTGTCGCGCCACCCGATGCCGCAGAACCAGCACATCATGGGGTGGGGCGCGGGCAATCCCGAGCCGTCCCCGGGCCGCTACGACTTCGCCGACCTCGACCGCCGCATCGCCCTGATGCGCAAGACCGGCACCGCGCCCGTGCTCACCCTGTGCTGTGCGCCCGACTGGATGAAGGGCGGCGAGCCGGGACGTACGGACTGGTCGCAGGAGTCCCTGGAGACCGCGCCCACCCCCGAGCACTACAAGGACTTCGCCGCGCTCGCGGGGAAGATCGCCCGGCGCTATCCGCAGGTGCGCCACTTCATCGTGTGGAACGAGTTCAAGGGCTTCTACGACGACGGCAAGAAGCGCTGGAACTACGAGGGCTACACCCCGGCTCTACAACCTGGTCTACCGGGAGCTGAAGAAGCAGAACCCCGACAGCCAGCAGCAGCATCAGCGCCACCGCCCCCACCACCGACCAGGGCGTCCAGGTGACCAGCGGACCGGCCGGCCCCGGCGCGGGCTCCGCGACCGGCCCGCTCGGCTGCCGCATCAGCTCGTACAGCGCCGCGTCGTCGTTGCCGAACACCCGGCGCAGCTCCGCGCGCTGGTCCAGGGAGCGCCGCAGCCGCTCCTGCCAGTGCTCGTCATAGCCGGAGTCGAGGGTGAGATACACGGACTGGCCGCGGCCCACCATCAGACAGGAGTGCGGCCCGGCCTGGCGCAGCGCCGTGACCAGGCTGCCGACCAGCACCGGATCGCGCGGGGCCAGGGTGGGCTCGTAGCGGACCCGCTCCATGTCGCGGGCGCCCCAGGGCATCGCGGGGGTGACGTTGTCGATGGGGTCGTTGCTCATCCACAGCACCCGGACGGTCGGCTGGTCATGGGCGTAGACGTACTCCATCGCCGCCACCTCGCCCGGCCGCACCCTCTCGAACGTCTCATTGCCCCAGCGCGCCACCAGGAACCCGGACATCAGGGCCAGCCCGGCCAGCAGCGCGGCCACCGGACCCAGCCGCGCGCGGTCCGCGCCCACTCGGGGGAAGACCGCCAGCGCACCGAGCACACAGGCGCCCGGCAGCGCGAACATGAAGACGCGCAGCGCCATCTCACCGCCGTAACTCTGCATGCCGAAACCCAGGAACGGCACGAAGGTCAGCACCAGCAGCGACCGCTCGGTGAACCCGGCGGCGCGCCGCCGCAGCACCCCCCAGCAGGCCAGCGCCAGCACCCCGCCCGCCAGCGTCACCCGGACGTAGAGCACCAGCCGGTGCACGCTGCTGCCGCCCTCGATCCGGCCCGAGACGGACGAGGACACATTGCCGCCCACCCCGCCGACCCCGCCCACCCCGCCGACCCCGCCGAACAGCTCGTCCCAGTGGCCCGACCAGTACGGCTCCGCCAGGAACCCCACCCACACGGCCACCATCACCCCGCACAGCAGCGGCAGCGTCAGTCCTGTGGGTTCTTTTTCCGAAGGCTGCCCATGCTTTTGAGCACCCGGTCGGCCGGCCCGAAGAGCTCCGGCCGGGAAACCACGGTATTGCGCAGTGCGCGCACCGGGGCGCGCCGTGCCCGGTGACCGAGCGCCACCGGATGGCGGCGTGTCACCCACCCCTCGGACACGGTATCTATTCCTGACTGTGGGTCATACGTCGTCGCCGCGTGAGGCGGGTGAGCAGCGCCGGCACCAGGATCAGCAGGCTCAGGCACCCGACCGCCGCCACCCCGCCGCGCGCCGACCACAGCCGCAGCGCGAGCATCGCCTGCGCCACCAGCAGATCCAGCGCGAGCGCCCCCGCCACTGCCAGCACCGGGCGGATCAGCGCGTCCAGTCCGCGCAGGGCGCTGCCGATGGCCAGCGCGGGCGCGGCGAGCAGGAAGAACAGCGTGAACGGCGCCCGCAGCGGCGAGTGGACGTCGGCCAGCGCGAGTGCCGCGCCGATGGCCGCGATGCCGACCGCGGCGCCCGCGATCACCGGCAGCGGATCGCCACCCGCCGGTCTCTTGTCGGTGATGGTATGCATTGGCGTCTTTGCCCCCCGAAGCGCCGGATGCCGGGCTTCAATGTCGCGCAGTCGACGGATGGCGTCAAGACGGAGAAAGTGTACGAACGGTCCATTGGCGGGCGCGGGGGTTGAGCGCTCATCAGGGCTGGTCGCGCCCTGTGCGCCGGTCGTGCGCCGGGGGAGTCGGGGCGGGCGTGGTGACTCATCCCTATTCCGTCCGACCCATGGACGTATCGGCCGCGTATCGAAAGATTTTTGCCAACTACCCGCATAGATCGGCCGTTTGCGCGGGATGACATATCCATGTCACACCGCTGAAACCGATCCCTGGCGGCGTGACTGACGGTTTCGAACGCGATTGCCCTTTTCTCGGGCTATCGCGCCTCATATCGGCACAGCAGTGATCCTGCTAGGGAGATCGAATGAAACTGTCCAGACTCACGGCGACGATGGGTGCGTTCGTCGTCGGTGCCGTCCTCGCCCTCACCGGGGCCGGCGCAGCCCATGCCACCGAGAACAGCGCGGGCCCCGCCTATGTGGCGCTGGGCGACTCCTACTCATCCGGCCTCGGCTCGGGCAGCTACGACAGCGCCAGCGGCAGCTGTAAGCGCAGCAGCAAGGCGTACCCCGCGCTCTGGGCCGCCGCGCACGCCCCCTCGAGCTTCAACTTCACCGCCTGCTCGGGCGCCAAGACCGGCGATGTGCTCAACAACCAGCTCGGTCCGCTGGGCTCCGGCACCGGTCTCGTCTCCATCTCCATCGGCGGCAACGACGCCGGCTTCGCCGACATCATGACCACCTGCGTGCTGCAGTCCGAGTCCACCTGCGTCAACGCGGTCAACAGCGCCAAGACGTTCGTCCAGAACATCCTGCCCGGCAAGCTGGACCAGGTCTATAACGCCATCAGCGCCAAGGCCCCCTCCGCGCATGTCGTCGTCCTCGGCTACCCGCGGTTCTACAAGCTGGGCGGCTCCTGCATCGTGGGGCTCAGCGAGACCGAGCGGGCCGCGATCAACAGCGGTGCCGATCTGCTCAACTCCGTCACCGCCAAGCGCGCCGCCGACCACGGCTTCAGCTTCGGCGACGTCACCACGACCTTCACCGGACATGAGATCTGCTCCGGCGACGCCTGGCTGAACAGCGTCACCTTCCCCATCGACGAGTCCTACCACCCCACCCCCGCCGGCCAGTCCGGTGGCTACCTCCCGGTCTTCAGCTCCGCCGCCTGACCGTCACCCGCCACCACACGCACAGGAGGAGGCCCCGGCCGTCGGGGCCTCCTCGCACTCTGTGGTCACCGGGCGACCAGGGCCGGAGCCACCTCAGCCGAGCGTGGTGGCCGCCCCCCTCAGCACCAGTCCACACCCCAGCGCGAGTACGACCGCGGCGGTTCCGACGGGCGAGGCGCGGCGCACCGCCGCCAGCATCCGGTCGATCCGGCCCCCCGACGCCTTGCGGGCCGCCAGCCGCTCCGCGGCCCGCACGCCCAGGCGCACCGCGGCGAACCCGGCCAGCGTGAGCGTCAGCGCCAACCCGAGCCCGTACGCCACCACCAGGACGAAACCGAACCACGCCTGGCCCAGCGCGGCCGCGCCGACGAGCACGATGACGGCGGAGGGGCTGGGCACCATGCCCCCGGCGAAGCCGAGCAGCAGCGTGCCGCGCAGAGTGGGCCGCACCTCATGGGTGTGGGTGTGACCGTCGCCGTGGTCGTGGGTGTGCGTATGCGCAGGGCCGTGGTCGTGGCCGTGCGTGTGGTCATGACCGTGATCGTGGCCGTGGTGATGGGCGCGCGCCTGCCGGTGGCGGCGCAGTGCCTTGCGCAGCAGCCCCGCCCCGGCCACCGCCACCAGCACGCCGCTCGCGATGCCCAGCCATGAGATCACCGACGGGGCGGCCGCCGAACCCGCCGTGACCAGCAGCCCCAGCGCGAAGACCCCCAAGGTGTGCGTGACCGTCACCGACGTGCCCAGCGCCAGCACATCGCGCAGCGCGCCGCGCCCGCCCGCCGCGGCGGCCGCCGCCATCATCGTCTTGCCGTGGCCGGGGGCCAGGGCGTGCATCGCGCCCAGCAGTACGGCGGTGGCGAAGGCCGTAAGGGCGAAGCCGAGGGTGATGTCATGGCGCGCCACCATAGAGGTGAGCGCCTGCGTCCAGCGATCCACACCACGTGGCAGCACCGACGAGCCGACCGCATCGTCCCGGCCGGACTCCGCCGTGGCGGCGAGCGCGGGGCCGCCCGCTGTGACGCGCAGCGCGGCCGACCGCTGATCGCGCGGCGAGGAGAGCTGCCCCGCCGGATAGCGGGTCAGCCGGTGGGAGGCCGAGGTCTTGGGGACGTCGGCGTCGGCGAGCGTCATACGGTCACCCTGCGCCGTCACCTCCCGCCAGCCGGGGCCCGTACCGATGTCCCCTGGGCGATACGCGACCGTCGCCCGTTCGCCGTGCCCCAGCGCGGCCGTCAGCCGGCACTCCACCCGCAGCGTCGGCAGCCCGGCCTGGCCGGGGCGCTGACGCGCCCGGGCGCGCCCGTCGCGTACGGGCACCCGGCGTCCGTCGACGGTCAGCCGCGCCCCCTTCGCCGCGCTCGCGCACCGCCGTGCCGCCCACGCGTTCAACTCCCGCCCGGACAGTGCGTCGTCGCCATCGCGGTCGATCTCCGGCTTCGCCTGCGCGGAGGGGATCTCGGCGAGGTCCTCGACATGGTCGACCCGCAGCGTCCCGGGGGTGACCACCAGCCCGTCGTACCGGTTGACGGTGAAGTTGCCGAGCGGATGCGCCTCGGCGCTGCCGGTGGGGAGCGCCACCAGCGCGACGGCCGCCAGCAGCACACCGGCGGCCGTCAGCCGCCAACGGGTGCGCCGCTCGGGGGGCGTGCCCCGGGATTCGCCAAAGGGGATTCCGGGGCGGGAGGCCGCTCGGGAGGGGGCGGAGTGCGGAAAGGTCATCGAGCACCCCCCAGCGCCGTGAGCGCCGCCTTCGCCGCCCGCGCGCCGGTCGGGGAGAAGCCCGGATTGAGGTCGAGCGCGGCCTTCAGGTGGTGGCGCGCCGACTTGTCGTCGCCGAGGGACTTCTCGATGACGCCGCGGTGGTAGAGGAACGCCGCGTTGCGGTAGCCGGGTCCGGCGGCGCGCTCGGCGTACTCCAGGGCCTTCTCGTCCTCGCCGTTGCGGTGCAGGGCCCAGGCCAGCGCGTCGGCCGTGTGCACGGTCCGCCGCCGGTCCCACTCGGCGCGGGCCGCCTTCAGCGCCTCCTTCCCCTCGCCGTGGTCGGCGGCGACCAGCGCGCTGTCCAGGTCGGTGGCCACACCGTTGGCCCGTGCGAGCGTGATCCAGGTGTCGACCACCGCGTACTGCCGCCTCGCCAGGGAGCGGTCGCCCCGCGCCTCGTACGCCTCGCCCAGCGCCGCGAGCTCGGCGGGCAGCGGATAGCGCCGTACGACCGCCTCCAGATCGCGGATCCCCGCCATCTGCCGACCGTCCGCCACCGAGGTACGGCCACGGCCCTCCAGCGCCGGGAGATAGCCGGGCACGGCGCGCAGCGCGGTGGCGTACGCCCGCCGCGCGGTGTCGTACTCGCCCTGGTTCCACGCCAGTTGGCCGAGCGCCGTCGAGACGTAGGCGATATCGCTGGGCGAGGTCGCGGAGTCCTGCGCGCGCAGCAGCACCCGGCGCGCCCCGGCCGGATCGCCGCGCAGTTCGAGGACGTAGCCGAGGCGGGTGAAAACCGGGATGCCGGGGCGCAGCGAGTCGGCCTTCTTGGCGGCCGTGTACGCGTCCTGGTAGCGGCCCAGCTCGACGAGGGCGTCCACCCGCACGGCCAGCGCCCCCTGGCTGTAGGAGTTCACCTTCAGGGCCCGGTCGGCGTCGCGCAGCGCGCCCCGGAAGTCATGGCGGGCGGCGGCGAGCGAGGCGCGCCCGGCGAGCGCCACGTCGTTGTCGCGCGCCTGGAGGGACAGGGACCGGGCGAACGCCTTCTCCGCCTGCGGGTAGCGGGTGGGATCGCCGCTGGTCCTGGCCTGTTCGACATAGGCCGAGCCGAGACCGGCCCAGCTCTCCGCGTCCTTCGGCTCGCCACGCAGATGGGTCTGCATGGCGCCGATCTGCCGGGCGAGGCCGTCGCCGCTGAGCTGCTCGTACCGCGCGGCGGCCGGGCGCAGCGCGCGGGCGGCGTCCTGGCCGCCGCCGGACCCGCCCGACCCGTCCGAGGCGCCGATCACGACCGAGGTGGCGGTCAGCCCGGCCGCGAGCGCGAACACCACGGCCGCGGTCCGGGCCGTATGGGGAAGGAATGGCCGAAGAGCCATGGTGACAGCTGCCTTTCGCATGAGCATGAGCACGACCGTGTGGCGGGACGGGCGAACGGAAGGGGAGGGGAACGGAGGGGAGGGGAACGGAGGGGCGGGGCGTGGGCGCGGCCGCCGCGCGGGTGTCGGCGGGGCCGCGCCCGGTGATACGGGCCCGAGGGCGCCCGTGGTTCAGTGCGCGCCCGTGGTTCAGTGCCGGCGCATGCGGGGAGCCCGACGGCGCGACCGCATCCAGAGGAATCCGAGGCCCAGCAGCAGCACGGCCCCGCCACCGGCCGCCGCGGACCCGGCCAGCACCATGTTGTCGTCGGAGGAGGAACCGATGCCCGAACCGCCGTTCAGCAGCGACTGCCCGGCGCTCTTCTGGACGGCCTTGGCGTCCGAACCGGAGCTGGGCAGCGCCAGATACGGGAAGGAGCCGCCGAACTTCTGGTCGTTCGCGTCCACCGCGTCGCCCAGGTCGTTCTTCTTGCCGAGCAGTTCGCCCTCCATGGCCTGCAGCGCGATGTCCAGGACGTCGTCGGAGAGCCTGCGGCCGTTGGGGAAGCCCGCGTTGTCACCGTCCAGGACACCCAGCCGCTTGGGGCTGCCCGTGGGCGGGATGGAGGTGTTGAGCCGGAGCTCCTCGGCGGGGCGGACGTTCGGCGGCTGGTTGAGCTTGGGCACACCGGTCAGGAACGCCTGCACCAGGTCGTCGCGCGGGGTGTCCGGCGCCTTGATCTTGTAGATCTGCTCGACCAGCTTGGGGAGTTCGGGTTCCTGGACGAACTTCAGGAACTGCCCGTCGTCCCACGGCGCCGAGGCGTTGAACTTGTCCTTGTCCTTGCGCGGGATGACCACCTCGTTGACCAGGGGGCTGCCGAGCCGGGAGACCTGCGTCCAGTCGCCGTCGGAGGTCTGGCGGTGGGTGGTGGCCCATACGCCGATCACCGGCTGGTCCTTGGACTCGGTCAGCGCCGACGTCGGCACCTGAAGGGACATCGACTGGACGTTGTAGCCCTTGAGGGTGTCATTGCCGACCTCGGACATGTCCCCGCCGTACAGCAGGTCGAAGACGCGCAGATCGAGGAAGAACGGGTCGTCGGACTGACCGGCGAAGGCCGTCGAGCCCCCGCTGTAGCCGATCTTCTGCACCGCCTGGTCGCGGAGCTTCTGGTAGTCGGGCATGGACGCCTTGCCGACGTTCGACGGGGCGACCGGCAGATCGCTGCCGAGCTTGGCGCGGGCGACGGCCTTCTGGTGCTTCAGCTTGATGACCTCGAGGTCGTATGTCTGGGTGAAGTTGAGGGTCGCGTCCTCGAGCGAGTTCACCGGGCCGGTGTTGTAGAGGAACGTGTCGCCGTTCTTGAGGTGGTCCTTGAAGGTCCACCGGAACAGCAGATCGCCCTGGCCGTCGCCGTTGTTGTCGACGTGCAGGTCGTAGCGGGCGTCATGGGCGAACTTGTAGAAATTGGGGCCGCCCGCCGGGTCCTGGAACGGCAGCACATTGACGACCATGGTGGTCGTGTCCGGCTTGTCCGGGCTGACGAACGCGTAGACGTCCGTGGCGTCGTACTGCGGCTGACCGGAGATCAGCGGCGCCTCGCGGTGGCTCGAAGCCTGCGCCGTCCCGGGCTGCAGTACGGCCACACCGGCGGCCGTGAGCCCGCCGGCGGCCAGTGCGCAGCTGACCAGCGCGGCCAAGCTCTTGGTGATTGCGGTCATCCTGTAGGTCCTTCGCACGCTTGTCGGAGCAGTCCTTCAAGCGGCTATTCGGGCCTGGCGAACGGATGGATTGGTCGGCTCGGGAATTTGTTTGCGCGTGATAGGTATCGTCAACACCCTTGACGCGGTGGTGAATCCGGAACCTGGGATGCGTGGGTGACGGCTCGGGGAGGTAGGGTTACTCTGCCCGGGGCGGGTGCCCTCGTACGGGTGGGGAGTGTCATGGAGCAGATAACGGTACGGAGCAGGCCACGAGTGCCTGCGATCAATTGCGGAAGCGGTGCGTCCAGCGCGCGGCTCGAGCGCCATCTCGCGGTGATGGGCGGCCCTGCCGTCCCCCAGCGGGAGGCGGAGGGCGCGACGGTGCTGATGCAGGAGCTGATCGCACGCGATCACACGCGTGCGAAGAACAGCCGGGGTGCGCGGGTGTCGCTGTTCGCGCCGCTGCGCCGGCTGCGCCGCACGTTGTTCGGCAACCACGGCTGACCCGGCCGGCCCGCAGGCGTCTTCGTTCGTCATCCCGGGCAGGCACGGGGTCAACCGGTTCGCTCCAGCCGGTGAGTCCGTGCTGTGATCCACCCCACGCGGCTGCCGCTGTGGGATGCCGACGAAGAGGCCGCCCGGTCGGCCGTGCGGTCGTTGTGAGGCCGTGGACAGTGGGAGGCGCGCCCGGAGGCGGGCGCGCCTCCCGTATGTAGCCGGAGAGCCCCAGAGCAGGTGTGCTCAGAGCAGCCGGACCCAGGTCTGGTCGGCGGGCTCAGAGGAGGGCGAACTGCCCCTCCGGGCCCTCCTCATGGTGATCCAGTACGGACGCCGGGCGCCGGGCCGCTCCGGGCACCGGCAGCACCCCCGCCTCCCGCAGCTCCGCCGCGTCGATCAGCGCGCCGTCCGCCAGCCGGTCGGCGAGGGCCCGCAGCTCCGGGCGCAGCTCGGCGAGCAGCGCCAGCACGGTGATCAGCTCCAGCAGCTCCGAGGTCCACGCGGGCGGCCAGCCCGCCGGGCCGATCGCCTCCAGCGTGCCCGGCTCCCGCGCGGCGGTGCGCTGCTCGAACCACGTCTCCAGCACTCGCACCCCGCCCGCCCGGAACTCCCATGCCGCCCGTGGCACCGGCGAGATACGGCCCTCGCCCAGCAGCAGGGCCTCCTCGTCCGGGGCGTAGTCCAGGGAGTCCGGCAGCCCGTTCGACGGAAGCGCGGCGCGAACGTAGGGGCGCTGGCCACCCGGCATGCGCGGGCGTTCACCACTGTGCGCCCCGCGCGTATGGAGCCACAGCGCACGGCGGCCCAGCTCCACGCCCGACTCCCACACCTCGGGGTCGGCGGTCAGGGGTACGGCGCACGGTGCGCCGCGCGCCGTGGCGGCGGTCCACGCCAGGAAGTCCTCGGCGGCCACCGGGCGGCCGAGCCGTGTGGCGAGGTGGTCCAGCAGCCCCGGCGCGAGATTGGGCTCCTGGCCGCCGGGGCGGCGGTAGAGCGGACGGATACGGCCGGGGCGACCCGCGGGGGAGTGGCCGTCCGGCAGCAGCGCGGAGAAGCCGAGCACCGGGTCCGGGTCGGGTCCGGCGGCCTCGATGACATGGATCTGCCGGTCGTCCGCCACCCGCCACAGCTCGGGGCGGGCGGCGTCGATCAGGCGGTGATCCGGTATCAGCCAGAGCTGGTCGAAGGGGCCGTGTGTGATCCGTACCGGTTCGGGGCACGGCCCGTCCTCGCGTGCCAGGCGGGCGGTGGAGGTGGGCTGGCCGGGTAGCTGGGGTACGGAGCTGTGCAGCGTACGGCCGCGGGTTGGCCGGAACAGTGCGACCCGCCCGGCCTCGTCTCCGGCTCCCGTCAGCCGCTCCCAGCGCGCCTGGAGCGAGGCGGGGTCCGGCGCCATGACCCACGACCGGCCGAGCCGTAGGGGCCCGACGGCCCACGGCATCAGGTCGCCCAGCGGTGGCGCGTCACGTTCTCCCACGGTCGGCATGCTATCGATCCTGCCCTGGCCTTTCAGGGGGCCGCCTGCTGCGATGGCGCATCCGTGGGCGGGCGGGGTGTGCGGGGCCGCGGCACGTGGGAGGGTGCGGCCCGGCGGGTCTTTCCCCTCCCCGCCCCTTCCCACAACCGGGGCCCGGCCCCGGACCCCGCCGGGGCTCCGTCCTGGGCCTCGCTCCTCAAACGCCGGAGGGGCTGGAAGGCCGGAGGGGCTGGCGAGACCCCTAGTCCGCCTCGACCGTGACCGAGAAGGAGAAGCGGTCGCCCCGGTAGTGGATGCGGGCCACGTCGACCACGCGGCCGCTCTCGTCGTAGGTCACGCCCGTGTAGTGCAGGATCGGGCTGAGCAGGGGGACCTGCAGCAGGCGGGCGGTCTCGGGGTCGGCGAGGCGGGCCTCCACCGTGTCCGTGATCCGGCTGATCCGCACCCCCACCGCGTCCCGCAGCACCTTCGTCATCGGCCACCGGGCGAGGTCCGCGAGGTCGATGCGGTCGGCCAGTTCGGGGCGGACCAGGTTCTCCGCCCAGTTGGTGGGCTCACCGCTGTGGCCGTCGCGGCGCAGCCGGCGGTAGGCGGTCGCCTCGTCCAGGCCGGGGAAGTACTCCGCGAGCTCCGCCGGCACCGGCGCCGGGCCGTGCTCCAGCACCGTCGTCCGCTCACCCGACTGCTGGGCCACGATGGCGTCCACCGACCCCAGCAGCCGCACCGGCGCGGCGCGCCGCGCGCTCGGCTCGATGAAGGTGCCGCGGCGGCGGTGGCGGCTGATGAGCCCCTCCGTCTCCAGCTCCTTGAGCGCCTGCCGCATGGTGAGCACGCTGACCCCGTAGTGCTCGGCGAGCCGGTCCTCGGTCGGCAGCCGGAGCGGATCGTGCGGGGCCCGCCCGAGTATCGAGGCCCGCAGCGACTGCGAGACCTGGTACCAGAGCGGCAACTTGCGGTTGAGGGCGAGGGAGTCGGGGGCGAAGGTGGTCACGCGGTCTCCGGTCACGAGTCACGGCAGCGGCCGCACGGTGGCGGTCAACCGCGTCAGCGGCGCCGTCCAACCGCGTCCAACGGCGGCGGTCAAGGGCGGAAATGGCGTTCCAGACCCTGCCATACGTCGTCATAGCGCCCCTGGAGATGGTCCGCCTCCAGCGCCTGCCGGGTGGCCGTGACCGGCCAGCGGGTCTCGAACATGAAGGCCAGCCCGTCGTCCAGCCGGTGCGGCGCCAGCTCGGCCGCGCTCGCCCGTTCGAAGGTCTCATGGTCCGGGCCGTGCGCGGACATCATGTTGTGCAGCGAGCCACCGCCCGGTACGAAGCCCCCGCGCCGCCGGTCTTCGCGTCGTAGGCGCCCTCGATCAGCCCCATGTACTCGCTCATCACATTGCGGTGGAAGTACGGCGGCCGGAAGGTGTCCTCCCCGACCAGCCAGCGCGGGGCGAAGACCACGAAGTCCACGCCCGCGAGCCCGGGGGTGTCGGAGGGCGAGGTGAGCACCGTGAAGATGGACGGGTCCGGGTGGTCGTAGCTGATGGTGCCGAGCACATTGAACCGGCGCAGGTCGTACACGTACGGCACATGGTTGCCGTGCCAGGCGACCACATCCAGCGGCGAGTGGTCGTAGGTGGCGGCCCACAGGTTGCCGCAGAACTTGTTGACCACCTCCACCGGGCGAGCCCCCTCCACGTCTTCGTACGCCGCGACCGGGGCGAGGAAGTCGCGGGGGTTCGCCAGCCCGTTGGCGCCGATCGGGCCGAGGTCGGGCAGGGTGAAGGGGCGGCCGTAGTTCTCGCACACATAGCCGCGCACGGACGGCTCCAGCGGCTCCACCCGGAACCGCACCCCGCGCGGGATCAGCGCGACATGCCCCGGCTCGGCGCGCAGCAGGCCGAACTCGGTGCGCAGCAGCAGCCCGCCCCGCTCGGGGACGATCAGCAGCTCGCCGTCCGCGTCGCTGAACACCCGGTCGGTCATGGGCGCGTTGGCGGCGTAGAGGTGGATGGCCATCCCCGCGCGCTGGGTGGCGTCGCCGTTGCCGCCCAGCGTCCACAGCCCGGACAGGAAGTCGGTGCCCTCCGGCGGCTCCGGCAGCGGGTCCCAGCGCAGCCGGTTGGGGTCGGGCGCGGCCTCGGTGAAGGGCGCCCCGCGCAGCGCGCCGCCCGCGATGCGAGTGAACGGCGGATGCGCGGCGGAGGGCCGGATGCGGTACAGCCAGGAGCGCCGGTTGGTGGCGCGCGGCTCGGTGAAGGCGCTGCCGCTCAGCTGCTCCGCGTAGAGCCCGAGCGGTGCGCGCTGGGGGGAGTTGCGGCCGATGGGCAGCGCGCCGGGCACAGCCTCGCTGCTGTGCTCATTGCCGAAGCCGGAGGCGTACGCCAGCCCTTCGGCCGTCTTCCGCGCCTGCTCGATCCCCTGCTCCATGCCCGTGCCATCGCCCATCGCGCGCTCCCACCGCTCCGCCGCACCGCTGGATTCCTCTGTCAGACGATAGGAATCGAAACCCGGGTGAGTCAATGATCGGGCAGGATGGGGGCGTGCCCATACCGCCCCTCCGCCGCCAGCCGGTCCAGCGCCGCAGCGCCGAGCGCCTCGGCCGGATCCTCGACGCCTGTGCCGAGCTGCTCGACGAGATCAGCTACGAAGAGCTGAGCACCCGGGCCGTCGCCGAGCGCGCCGATGTCCCCATCGGCTCGGTCTACCGCTTCTTCTCCAACAAGCGGGCGATGGCCGAGGCGCTGGCCCACCGCAATCTGGACGAGTACGCGGCGCGGATCACCCGGCGGCTGGCCGCCTCGGAGTCCGGGCCGGACCACGGGCCGGGCTCCGGGCCGAACGGGGGCGGCGGCTGGCGGGAGGCGATGGACGTCGTCGTCGACGAGTATCTGGCGATGAAGCGCGGGGCGCCCGGGTTCGCGCTCATCGAGTTCGGGAATCCGGTCCCGGCCACCGCACAGCCGCAGCAGCCCAACCATCTGGTCGCCGACCGGCTGCGGATGCTGCTCGCCGACCGGCTCGCGAGCGGCGCCCCCGCCGGGGCCGGGGACGCCGCCGGGGACGAGGCGGCCGAGGAGCGGCTGCGGGTGGCCTTCCTGGTCGCGGTCGAGACGGCGGACGCGCTGCTGCGGCTGGCGTTCCGGGTGGACCCGGAGGGCGATCCGGCGATCGTGGCGGAGACGAAGGAGCTGCTGCGCGCCTATCTGGCCCGGGTTCTGGACTGATCCGGGGACCTCGGCACTTCCCGCCCCTCCTGGGTACTTCCCGTCGACACCTCCCCGACATGCCTACCAGTCGGTATGGTGGCCGGGTCCGGCGCGTCATCGCGGCCTCGCCGCCGTCCCTGGGAGAGACCGATGAGCAGCACTGCCCTGCGTATCTGCCCGCTCTGCGAGGCCACTTGCGGGCTGACCCTCACCATCGACGAGGGGAGGGTGACCGGGGCGCGCGGCGATCACGAGGACATCTTCAGCCGTGGCTTCATCTGCCCCAAGGGCGCCGCGATCGGCGAGCTCGACGCCGACCCCGACCGGCTGCGGCGCCCCCTGGTGCGCCGTGCCGGGCGCCTCGAGGAGGCCAGTTGGGACGAGGCGTTCGCCGCCGTGCGGGAGGGGCTGGCCCCGCTGCTGGCCGAGCACGGACCGCAGTCCGTGGGGGTCGTGCTCGGCAACCCCAACGTCCACACCGTGGCCGGCGGGCTCTATCCGCAGCTGCTGCTCGGCGCGCTGCGCACCCGTAACGTCTTCAGCGCCAGCACCCTCGACCAGATGCCCAAGCATGTCTCCAGCGGGCTGCTGTACGGCGACGCCAACGCCATTCCGGTGCCCGATCTGGACCGTACGGACCATCTGCTGATGCTCGGCGCCAACCCGCTGGACTCGAACGGGAGTCTGTGCACCGCCCCCGACTTCCCCGGGCGGCTGCGGGCGCTGCGGCGGCGCGGCGGGCGGCTGGTGGTGATCGACCCCCGGCGCACCCGGACCGCCAAGCTGGCCGACCGTCATGTGGCGATCCGGCCCGGCACCGATGCCCTGCTGCTCTTCGCCATGGTGCAGGTGCTGTTCGCCGAGGACCTGGTGACACCGGGCCCGCTCGCCGAGCACCTCAGCGGGGTGGCGGAGGTGCGGCGGCTGGCCGCGGACTTCCCGCCGGAGGCGGTGGCCGAGGCGTGCGATGTGCCCGCCGAGGAGATCCGCACCCTCGCCCGTGAGCTGGCCGCCGCGCCCAAGGGCGTGGTGTACGGGCGGGTCGGCTCCACCACCGTCGAGTTCGGCACCCTCACCAGCTGGCTGGTCGATGTGGTCAACGCGCTCATCGGACAGCTCGACCGGCCCGGCGGCATGATGTTTCCGCTCGCCGCCACGGGCCGGCGGGAGCGCCCGGCGCGGCCCGGTAGGGGCTTCGCGCTCGGCCGCTGGCACAGCCGGGTCAGCGGATACCCCGAGGCCAAGGGCGAACTGCCGACCGTCGCGCTCGCCGAGGAGATCGAGACCCCGGGCGAGGGGCGGATACGGGCGGTGCTGGCGCTCGCGGCCAACCCCGTGCTCTCCGCACCGGACGGCGACCGCCTCGACCGGGCGCTGGCCGGGCTCGACTTCATGGTCAGCGTCGATCCGTACCTCAACGAGACCTCGCGCCACGCCCATGTGGTGCTGCCCCCGCCGCCGCCCAGCCGCAGCCCCCACTTCGACTACGCCTTCAACAGCCTGTCCGTACGCAACCAGGTCCGCTACACCCGCCCGGTGATCCCGCTGGAGGCGGACCGGCTGAGCGAGAGCGCCATCCTGGCACGGCTGGTGCTGTGCGTGAGCGGGCACGGCGGCGACGATCCGGCGGCGGTGGACGCGATGGCGATCGAGGGGACCCTCGGCAAGGAGGTCGCCGACCCGGCGTCCCCGGTGTACGGACGCGAGCCCGCCGAGCTGGCCGCGCGGCTGACCGGGGTGGACGGCCCCGAGCGGCGGCTGGACATGATGCTGCGGCTGGGCCCGTACGGCGACGGGTTCGGCGCCGACCCCGACGGGCTGAGCCTGGAGAAGCTGCTCGCCCATCCGCACGGCATCGACCTCGGCCCGCTGCGCCCGCGCGTCCCCGGGCTGCTCAAGACCCGCAGCGGCACGGTGGAGCTGTGCCCGGAGCCGCTGGCCGCCGATGTGGAGCGGTTGCGCCGGTCGCTGATCGACCGGCCCTCGGGGCTGCTGCTGGTCGGCCGCCGCCATCTGCGCTCCAACAACAGCTGGATGCACAACGTCCCGGCCCTGATGGGCGGCACCAACCGCTGCACGCTCCAGGTGCACCCCGAGGACGCCACCCGGCTGGGCCTGGCCGACGGCGGCCTGGCGCGGGTCAAGGGCGACGGCGGGGAGCTGGAGGTGCCGGTCGAGGTGACCGACGCGGTACGGGCCGGAGTGGTGAGCCTGCCGCACGGCTGGGGCCATGCCCGGGCGGGTGTCCGGCTGTCCGTGGCCGGGGCCAGCCCCGGGGTCAATGTCAACCAGCTCTTCGACGGCTCACGGCTGGATCCGCTCTCGGGTACGGCGGTGCTCAATGCCCACCCCGTGCACGTTTCGCCCTCGCTATAGCACTGACCTGGGGTTTTGCGCTTATTGCTCACGCGTCAAGACCTTGTTAACGGAAAGTTGCGGCACCTAACGTCACCTCGACCGCCAAATCTGGGGGAGTTCAAAGGCGAACGTGAGGTAGCCAAAATATGCTGACCATCCTCGGCTTCGTCATGATCGGGACATTCCTTGTCCTGATCATGATGAAGAAGATGTCCCCGATGGGCGCCCTGGTGCTCATCCCCGCGCTGTTCTGTGTGCTTGTCGGGAAGGGGGCGCACCTCGGGGACTACGTCCTCAAGGGCGTCGGCGAACTGGCACCCACGGCCGCCATGCTGATGTTCGCCATCATCTACTTCGGGGTGATGATCGACGTCGGCCTCTTCGACCCGATCGTCCGGGTCATCCTGCGGTTCTGCAAGGCCGACCCGATGCGGGTGGTGGTCGGCACCGCGATCCTCGCGGCGATCGTCTCGCTCGACGGCGACGGCTCCACCACCTTCATGATCACCGTGTCGGCGATGGTGCCGCTCTACCGGCGGCTGAAGATGAGCCTGGTGGTGATGACCGGTGTCGCGGCCATGGCCAACGGCGTGATGAACACGCTGCCCTGGGGCGGCCCCACCGCCCGCGCCGCCGCCGCGCTCAAGGTCGACGCCAGCGACATCTTCGTGCCGATGATCCCGGCCCTCGCCGCCGGTCTGCTCTTCGTGATCGCCCTCTCCTACGGCCTCGGTCTGCGGGAGCGCAAGCGGCTGGGCGTGCTGACGCTGGACGAGGTCACCGCGGGCGACCCCGAGCAGGTGCTGGTCGGCGCGGGCTCCGGCGGCAAGGGGGCCAAGGGCGGCAAGGCCGCCATGACCGGCGGCGCGGGCTCCGGCGCCGACGCGGAGGCCCCGTCCCCGAACGGCTCCGGCGCCTCGGACGCCCCCGACTCCTCGGACGGCGACGAGTTCAAGGGCCTCGACCCCAACCGCGCCACCCTGCGCCCCAAGCTCTACTGGTTCAACGCGGCCCTCACCATCGCTCTCCTCGCCCTGATGGTGACCGAGACCATGCCGATCCCGGTCCTCTTCCTGCTCGCCGCGGCCGTCGCGCTCACCGTCAACTTCCCGCAGATGACCGACCAGAAGGCCCGTGTCGCCGCACACGCCGAGAACGTCGTCAACGTCTCCGGAATGGTCTTCGCCGCCGCCGTCTTCACCGGCGTCCTCACCGGCACCGGCATGGTCGAGCACATGGCCCGCTGGCTGGTCGACGGCGTCCCCGAGGGCATGGGCCCGCAGATGGGCATCGTCACCGGCGTGCTGTCCATCCCGCTCACCTACTTCATGTCCAACGACGGCTTCTACTTCGGCATCGTGCCGATCCTCGCCGAGGCCGGAGCCGCCCACGGGGTCTCCACGCTGGAGATCGCCCGCGCCTCGCTCGTCGGACAGGCCCTGCACATGTCGAGCCCGCTGGTCCCCGCGGTCTACGTGCTCGTCGGCATGGCCAAGGTCGAATTCGGCGACCACACCCGGTTCACCGTGAAATGGGCGGTGCTCACCTCCCTGGTGGTGCTCGGCGCCGGTCTCCTCTTCGGCATCATCTGACCCGTGAAGAGTTCAGAGCCCGGTAGGGGCTGGTTGCTGCGCCTGGTCATCGCCTTCTCGTTCACCCAGGGGGCGGTGAGCATGGCACGGCCCGCCGTCTCCTACCGGGCCCTCGCGCTCGGTGCCGACGCCCGCGCGGTCGGTGTGATCGCCGGTATCTACGCCCTGCTGCCGCTGTTCGCCGCCGTACCGCTGGGGCGGCGCACCGACCACGGCCGATGCGCCCCGCTGCTGCCCATCGGGGTCGCCCTCATCGCCACCGGCTGCGCGTTCAGCGGTACGGCCGGATCGCTGCCCGCGATGGCCGCGTGGAGCGGGGTGATGGGGCTCGGCCATCTGTCGTTCGTCATCGGCGCCCAGTCCATCGTGGCCCGCCAGAGTGCCCCCGACGAACAGGACCGCAACTTCGGCCACTTCACCATCGGCGCCTCGCTCGGCCAGCTCATCGGGCCCATCGCGGCCGGTCTGGTGGTCTCCGAACACGACGGGGCGATGGCCCGCACCAGTGCCGTCGCGCTGTTCGTCTCCGCCGCCCTCGCCGCGTTCTCCTGCACCTCGCTGTGGCGCATCGAGCGCCGCCCGGCCGGGACGGCGGCCGCGCCCGCCAAGGAGGCCCCCGCCCGGAAGGCCTCCGTACGGTCCATCCTGACCACCCGCGGGGTCGCCTCCGGCATGTTCATCAGCCTCGCCGTGCTCTCCGCCACCGACATCCTCACCGCCTATCTGCCGGTCGTCGGCGAACAGCGCGGTATCTCGCCCGCGGTCGTCGGGGTGCTGCTCAGCCTGCGCGCCGCCGCCACCGTGGCCTGCCGGCTCGCCATGACCCCGATGATCCGGCTGATGGGCCGCACCGTGCTGATGGCCGTGAGCTGTCTGGGCGCCGCGCTGCTGTGCGCGGGCATCGCCCTGCCGGTGCCCGCCTGGGCGCTCGGGGTGCTGCTGGCCGGGCTCGGCTTCTGCCTCGGCGTCGGACAGCCGCTGTCGATGACGACCGTCGTCCAGGCCGCCCCGGAGGGGGCGCGCAGCACGGCCCTCGCGCTGCGGCTGACCGGCAACCGGCTCGGCCAGGTCGCCGCGCCCGCCTCCGCCGGTGTGCTCGCGGGGCTCGCGGGCACGGCCGCCCCCTTCGTCATGCTGGGCGGGCTGCTTCTGATATCGGCGGGCATAGCCGTCCGTCCGCTGCGCGGGCGCCCGGCCACCGATCCCGGCGAGGCCCGGCCCGCGCCCAGGGAGCGACGTACGGAGGGCACTTCGGCCTCGCGGGGCGCGGAACACCCGCCCCGGTGAGACGGCGGTGGGATGAGGTGAGCCGCGTCAGGGCCGCTCGCCGTCGACCATGCCCAGCCATGGCTCACAGGCCTTCCCGAACGGCTCGGTGCGCCCGCCGACCGCGTCCATCAGCCACCGCGCCGCCGCCTCGGCCTCCGCGATGACGTCCGTCGGATAGCCGTACCGCACCTGGTGCTCGGCGAACTCGTCCTCGTCGTCCAGCAGCGTCCTGCCGTCCCGCTTGCGGATCACATCGAGGTCCAGGTCCACCATCGTGACCTCGTGGGAGGAGACCCACTTCGGAGGCGTGGCGATATCGCAGTAGATCTCGGTGTCCCGGGGCGGGGCGTTGAACACCGCGGTCCACCACGCCTCGCGCGGGAAGAGGACCACATGCGCGCAGGCGAGCGGCACCATCGGGCCGTATCCCTTGCGCATGAACGTCCCGCCGGGCAGCCCCAGCCAGACGCCGTGGTCGTCCTCGCCCAGCCTGCGCATCCGCAGGTTCCAGTGCAAAGTGCCGTCGTACTTGGTGTAGTTCACGGATACGAGATCGGCCATGAGGCGATCCTAAGCGGTGCCGGAGGGGCGTGCCGCCTACCATCGGTGCATGAACACCCCCGTATCGCCGTGGAAGGACCGCGCGGGACCGCAGCACAGGCCGGTGCCGGATGCGGGGAGCGAGGACTTCCTCGTCCACCGTGAACTGCTCTTCTCCATCGTCTACAACATGCTCGGCACGGTCACCGACACCGAGGACGTGGTCCAGGAGACCTGGCTGTCCTGGGCCGCGGTAAAGGACAGGGAGATCGCCCACCCCCGGGCCTATCTGGTGCGGATCGCCGTCAACCACGCGCTCACCCAGATGCGCCGCGCCCGCCGGAGCCGGGAGAGCTATATCGGCCCCTGGCTGCCCGAGCCCGTGCTGACCGAACCGGACACCCCCGACACCGCGATCCGCACCGAATCGGTGTCCCTGGCGATGCTGGTGGTCCTGGAGACCCTGACCCCCTTGCAGCGCGCGGTGTTCGTGCTGCGCGAGGCGTTCGCCTACGACCATGCGGAGATCGGCGCGATCCTGGGCCGCAGCTCCGCCGCCGTCCGCCAGCTCGCCCACCGCGCCAAGGAGCGCGTCGAGGCCCGGCGGCCGCGCTACGACCTCGACCGCGGGACCCAGCGGATCGTCACCGAGCGGTTCCTCGACGCGGCGCTCGGCGGCGACCTCGACGCCCTGATGGACGTCCTGGCCCCGGAGGTGGTCATGTGGAGCGACGGCGGGGGCAAGCGCCGTGCCGCCCTCCGCGTGGTCGAGGGCCGGGAGAAGGTGGCCCGCCTGGTGGCCGCCGTCAGCGCGCAACTGCGCACCTTCGCCATGCGGCCGGTGCAGCTCAACGGCGGCCCGGGGGTGGTCCTGTTCGTCGGCGGGACGCTCTACGCGGCCGCCGCGCTCGACCCCGCGCCGGGCGGCGACCGGGTGCGCGGCATCTACGGTCTGGTCAACCCGGACAAGCTGGCCCAACTCGCCGAGGCCGTCCGGCCCGGCTGAAAGACTGGCCCCATGACAGAGCTGAACGGGGAACCGGCGGGAATCCGCGAGCTGACGGCGCTGGCCATGACCAACTACGGCCACTTCACCACCATGCGCGTGGAGGACGGCCGGGTACGGGGGCTGTCCCTCCATCTGGACCGGCTGGTACGGGACTGCGGGGTGCTGTTCGGCACCGCACCGGACCGGGACCGGATCCGCGAACTGGCCCGGCGCGCCGTCGCGGACGCCACGGGGCCGCTCACCGTCCGGGTGACCGTGTACGACCCCGACCTCGGGCTGGAGCGGCCCGGGGCCGAGGCCCGGCCGGGGGTCCTGGTCACCACCCGGCCGGCCGCCGCCGCCTCGCTGCCGCCGCTGAGCGTGCGCACCGCACCGCACCACCGGGACCTTCCGGAGGTCAAACACGTCGGGCTGTTCGGGCTGTTGCGGCTGCGCCGCCTCGCCCAGCTCGACGGCTATGACGATGTGCTGCTGACGGACGACCGGGGTGCGGTGTCCGAGGGCGCGACCTGGAACGTGGGATTCTTCGACGGCCACCGTCTGCTGTGGCCGGAGGCCGGGTGCCTGCCCGGCGTCACCCAGGAACTGCTCCGCCGCGGCCATGCCGGACCGCAGCACACCGAGCCGATCGGCCGGGACCGGTTCGGCGAGCTGGAGGCGGCCTTCGCCCTCAACGCGGGGGTGGGGGTGCGGGCGATTCGGTCGATCGACGGGGTGGAGTTCGACCCCGGCCACCCCGTCCTGGATGTGCTGCGCGAGGAGTACGCCGCGACGGACGCCGAACCGCTGTAAAGCCGCCGGCACATGAGGTGGGTCCGCCGCCCGGTGTGCCGGGCGGCGGACCCGTGAGCCGTCGTGAGGCGTCGTGAACCGACTTGGGCCGTCGTGAGCCGCCTGGGGCGGCGGGCCGGTCAGCCGGTCAGGGCCCGGTCGCCGTCGCGCCGCGGCGCCGCTGCGGGCTCCTCCCGCAGGCCGTACCGGCTGTGCAGCCGGCGCAGCGGGGCCGGGGCCCACCAGGTGGCGCGCCCGCCCAGCCGCATCGCGGCGGGCAGCACGGCCCCCCGGATGAGCGTCGCGTCCATCAGGACGGCCAGCGGCAGCCCGATCCCGTACGCCTTCACCAGCGAGATGCCGGAGACGGTGAACGCCAGGAAGACCACCGAGATCGCCACCGCCGCCGCCGTCACGATGCGCCCGGTGCGCTCCAGCCCCCGGGCCACCGCGGCCGTCGGCGAACCGGTCAGCTCGTACTCCTCCCGCATCCGGGACAGCAGGAAGACCTGATAGTCCATCGCGAGCCCGAAGGCGAGGCCGAAGAGCATCACCGGGATCGTCGCCGCGATATTGCCGGTCGGGGTGAAGTCGCCGAACAGCCCCGCGAGATGGCCGTCCTGGAAGACCCACACCAGCGCGCCGAAGGTGGCCGTCAGGCTCAGCGCGCTGAGCACCAGCGCCAGGAACGGCAGCATGACGCTGCCGGTCACCAGGAACAGCAGCACCAGCATGGTCAGCAGCACCGTGCCCAGCGCGTACGGAAGCCACTTCTCCAATGCCGCGGCGGCGTCGTGGTTGGTGGCCGCGGCCCCGCCCACCAGCGCCTCGAACGGCGCCTTCTGCGACCGGATCTCGCCGACGAGCCGGTCCGCGTCGTCCGCGCTGGCCGTCTCCGGGACCACGGAGAAGTAGACGGCGTCGCCCGAGGCGAAGCGCGCATAGCGCTGATCGGGCGGAGCGGCCTGCCGGCCCTCGGCATAGGCGCCGGTGGCGGTGCGGACCGCGGCCACGTGCGGCAACTGGGAGAGCCGCTTGGCATACGCGCCGACGGCCGCCCGGTCGGCGCCCCCCTCGGGCGCCACGACCTGCAGCGCGTTCTGCTCACTGCTGTCGAACTCGGCGCGCACGGTGTCGGCGACCTGACGGGCCGACGAGGACGAGGGCATCACCCGCTCGTCCGGCATGCCGAGGTTGATGCCGAGGAACGGCGCGCCGAGCAGCAGCAGGAACGCGGTCACGATGGTGACGATCGGCACCGGGCGCCGCATCACGGTGGTGGCCAGCCGGTGCCAGAAGCCGCTCTCCACGCTCCGGCCGGCGGCGTCGGTGCCCGTCCCGCCGGTGGCCGCGGTCCGCCGCCGGCGGAACACCCGCCCCTTCTCGATCCGGTCGCCGAGCAGGGCGAGCAGGGCCGGCAGCACGATGAGCGAGGCCGCGCCGGACAACAGCGCCGTGAGCGCCCCCGCATAGCCCATGGACCGGACGGCCTGCAGCGGGAACCAGGCCATGGCCAGGGACGAGACGGCGACGGTCAGCGCCGAGAAGGTCACCGTGCGCCCCGCGGAGGTCAGCATCGCCCGGATGGCGTCCGGCGGGGCGAGCCCCGACCGCAGCTCCTCGCGGTAGCGGCTGACCATCAGCAGGCTGTAGTCGATGGCCAGGCCCAGCCCCAGCAGGGTCACCACGCTCGCCGCGAGCGAGCCGACCGTCGTGACGCTCGCCAGGATCCAGGTCAGCCCCATCGTCAGCATCATCGCCACCAGGGCGACGGCCAGCGGCAGCGCCGCGGCCACCACGCTGCCGAAGATGAACACCAGCGCGACCAGGGTGATCGGGATGGCGACCGTCTCGCCGGTGGTGGCGTCCTTCTGACCCTGCTCCAGCAGCTCCCGCTGGAACTTCGTATAGCCGCCGAACGTCACCTCCAGCCCGTCCCGCGAGCCCTGGTAACGGTCCGCCAGCTCGGCGACGCGCTTTTGCGACGCGGTGTCGTCCCCGGTGACCGTCCCCATGATCAGGGCCTTGTGACCGCTCTTGCCGCGCAGTTGCGGGGCCTTCCCGGTGGTCCAGTAGGAGCTGACGTTCGCCACTCCGGCTTCCCCGCTCAGCTTGCGGGTGAGTTCGGTGCCCGCCGCCGTCACCGACGGGTCGTCGACCCGCCCCTTCGAGGTCACCAGCAGCGTGAGATTGGGCAGCCCCTGCCCGAACCTGTCGTCCAGCGCGGTGATCGCCCGCGAGGACTCCGACGTCGGATCGTCGAAACCGCCCGCCGTCAGCTTGTCGAACAATGTCGTACTCGCCACCCCGCCGATCACGGCGAGCAGCAGGCCGACGACCAACACCGCCAGGCGTTTCCGCACGACGAAACCGGCCAGTCTGTCCAGCATTCCCTCTTCCTTCCTCAAGCGCACGGCGTCTGGATTTCCGTCTCGGCATCCCAGACGCCCAGCCCCGCCCGGATGTGACATCGGCGGGCCGCGTCGTTCACCGAACGGCTGTCAGAACGCCGGGGTCGTCGGGAACCTCGGCCGGACCCCGGTTCCAGGCCCACGGCGAGCGGCCCTCCTCGCGGACCTTCCGGTACAGCAGCACGCAGTAGGTCGCGTCGATGGTCCAGACGGTCAGGAAGAGGAAGATGAACAGGTGGTGGCCCGGGTACATCACCAGCACCGTCCACCCCGCGAAGAACGATCCGATGCCCTTGGCGAGTGCCACGTACATCGACTGCCCGAGCGAGGATCCGCGGCGGCCCAGCATGAAGATGAAGGACAGGCTCAGGAACACGTTCAGCCCGGTGCCGGTGTAGATGCCGGTGGCGTCCTTGAGCTCATAGGTCGTCATGATGTGGAAGACCGCGGACCACGCGATGACGCCGAAGACCATCCACCGGAAGGTCCGCCGGCTCATCGACGGGTAGTCCTTCCACCCGTAGCGCAGCGTCTGCCGGAGGATGAAGCAGTCGACCAGGAACCAGCTGAGATTGATCGGGCGCTGCACATCGGCCTGGTCCAGGATCAGGGAGAGGGTGAACTCCCAGGCGAGGTTGACCTCGACCACGAAGACGGGAATCCCCACCCGCTTGTCCAGTTTGGCGCGGTAGATGGCGAGCCCGTAGGCCACCAGCCAACCGGACGCGCACGGGCCCATCAGGATCCAGAACAGCCAACTCGGCCGGTCCGCCTCCGGCAGGGTCACCGGAGCGATGTCCGGGAGATCGAAGAGAGCGGGCGGGAACCACACGGCTAATTACCCCTCGTTCACGGTGGATACGGTCGTCTCGTTGCTATTGCGTGGCGTTGCGTGGTGCGGCGTGGTGTGCCGAGGGTCAGGTCCACTGCCCGGTGCCATAGGTGTCGCTGGAGCCCAGTAGCTGTTCGCGCAGCTCCCCCGGCGCACCTTCCAAGTGGCGGTGCGCGGCATCTCGTCCCAGGGGACGAGCCGTGGCTTGTCCAGCTCGGGCAGGCCCCGGCAGGCCCGGTCCCACTCCTGGGGGTCGAGGGCGTCGTCGCGCATGCACAGCACCGGGATCGGGAGCTGCCCGGGGACCCCCAGCACGATCACCTCGGAGGCCCGGTCCAGCCGGTCGAGCAGGGTGGACTCCAGCTCGATGCAGCTCATCCCGGGGATCATGTCGACCTCGCGGTCGATCAGCCGGATTCGACCGTAGCCCGCGTACTCGCCCAGGTCGCCGGTGTTCCACCAGCGGCCCCGGTCCTTGGCGCGGTGCCGGTCGTCCTCGCCCAGGTAGGTCAGACACCGCGACTTGGTCCTGACCATCAGCAGCCCCGCTTTTCCCCGGGGCCGTTTGCGGCCGGTCTCCGGGTCCACGACCTTGACCCGGACCAGGGGCGGGAACCCGACGTTGGTGGCGTCATGCGCCCGTGGCCTGTCCGGGCGGACCATGGAGCGGGTGGCCACCCCGGCGGCGATGCCCGCGATCTCCGACTGCCCCACGCCCCAGGCCCACAGCGGGAGCCGGGCCCGGGAGGCGCCGAGGAACTTGCGGACCGTCCTCGGGTGCACCGCGTCGAAGGTGCTGATGTAGCGCCGTACGCCCGCGAACAGCTCGGGCCGGGTGTCGGCCAGCTCCTCCCAGTACTGGAAGACGTTCGGACATGCCTCCAGCGAGGTGGGAGGGTGCGCGGCCAGCATGCGAGCCACACTGTCCAGCGCCGGATCGGAGAGGATCACCATCTTCCGCGGCCCGCGGAAGAGCGTCCCGTTGGTCCAGGACAGATTGCGGTTGTGGGCGAAGGAGATCCCGCTGGCCACCACGTCCACCGGACGGGAGGTCATGAGCGGCAGCCGGTAGGACTCGATGCGGAACGGCACGGCCGCCAGGGTGGTGGCAGGCGAGTGCACCACCAGCTTCGGCACGCCCGTGGTGCCCGAGGTGTGGGTGACCAGCATGGGTTCATGGAGGCCGCGGAACCGCACCGGCGGCCGGGAGCCGTCGCGCACATCGTCGATCCGCAGCGTTCCGCGGGGCAGCCCCGAGCGGTCGGCGCCGACGGCCACCAGGGTCATCCCGGGATCGTCCGGCGCGATACCGGCGGCGGTCATCCGCTCCAGCACCGTCGTGCCCATCACCAGCACCTTCGGGGAGATCCTGGTGAGCAGGGTGCGGATATGCGCGGTCGACCTGATGGGCGCGATCATCACCGGCAGCGCCCCGAGCCGGGCGGCGGCCGCGGCGAGCAGGATGAAGTCGTAGTGGTTCTCCTTGACGATGGCGAGCCGGTCGCCGTGGCGCAGCCCCGCCCCGTGGAGCCAGCTCGCGGCGTCCTCCACCGTCGCCGCCAGGGCGGGCACATCGAAGCGAGTGCCGGCATCGGGGGCGATGTCGAAGGGCCGGTCCAGGTGCATGACCGTCGGCCTGCCCCGCTCGGCGGCCCAGTGGAACAACCGGCCGACGTTGACGGGCCGTTGGGAACGCGCCGCCATGCCTCATCTCCTCGTCTAGGGGGTGCGAAACGACTGGGACCGAACGAACGACTGGGACCGAACGAACGGCTAGGTCAAAAGGAACAGCGCGGGCGCCAGCAGACCCAGAAAGCCCAGGTCGTAGCCGTACAGCCCGAGCTTGCGGGCGGTCAGCCAGCGCCCCCGCACCGGGCCCTCGCGCAGCTGGGCCGTATGGAGGAGGGTGGCGGGCAGCAGAGTCAGCAGGGTCCACCACGGCCACGGCGTGGCGAGGGCCAGGACGCCGATCAGCGTGGCGGACACCAGGACGAAGACGACCATGGCGGTCTTGTAGACCCGCGGCCCGGTCGAGGCGGCCAGCGTTCTGCGGCCCACCGAGCGGTCTCCGTCGGCGTCGTTGACGTTGGAGTAGCTGCTCACCATGACCAGCCAGAGCCCCAGCAACAGCCCCACCAGCACTGCGGGAGAGGACCAGTGCCGCTCCACCGCCAGATAGGGGGCCAGCAGCCCGGCGGTGGTGGCCAGGCACAGCAGCGTCTCCGCACCGCCCCGGTGGTAGCTCAGCCGCAGCCCGGCCGAGTACTGCACGCTGAAGAAGAACCCGACCCCGTAGAGGACGTACGCCACCGCCGGAGCCCGCCAGTCCAGCGCCCAGAACGCGCCGATCCCCGCGAGCACCGCGACCGAGGCCGCGCAGGCGATGAACCGCACCGCCTCGCGCTCGGTGACCGCCCCGCTGAGCAGCGGTTTGCCACGGATATCGCGCTTGGTGTCACCGGCCTTGTAGTTGCGGGCGTCGCTGCCGTTGCGGAAGCCGACCAGGTCGTCGGTGGCGCAGGTGCAGGTGACGATGCCCATGGAGCCGAGCAGGAACAACAGCATGGCGGCGGTGGTCCCCGGGCGGTCGCGCGTCTGCGGGCTCAGGGTCAGCCACGCCATGCCCCAGCCGAAGTAGTTCTGGTACACGAAGATCTTCGACAGCCGGAACAGACCGCGCGCCACGTCCCCGCCGCCGCGGGTGCGCGCCGTCCTGCGGCTGCCGCTGGTCAGTGAGGTCATGGACGGCCTCCCCGGGCCGGGGTCCGCTCCCGCGCCAGGCCCACATAGTTCTCGGCGAACCTCCGCGCCGCGGCGGGGGAGTTCACCACGGCCTCGAGCCGGGCGTCCTGCAGCCGCCCGTCGAACACCCGTCCCTCCGGGGGCCGGTGCAGCAGTCCCGACATCCAGTCGGAGAACTCCTGTGCCTGCCAGACCCCGGGCAGACAGGCGGCCGAATAGCCGTCCAGCGCGGTGCGGTCGCCGCTCGTGTAGAACTCCCCGAAGGCCGTGGCGAGCACCTTGATGTCCGCCACGGCGAGGTTGAGCCCCTTGGCCGCGGTCGGCGGCACGATATGCGCGGCGTCACCGGCCAGGAACAGCCGCCCGTAACTCATCGGCTCGGTGACGAAGCCGCGGAGCGCCACACAGCTCTTCTCCAGGACCGGCCCCTCGGCCAGTTCGGGGGCGCCGTCGATGTCCAGCCGGGTGTGCAGCTCCTTCCAGATCCGCTCATCGGGCCAGTTCTCCACCCGCTCACCGGCCTCCACCTGCAGATAGAGCCGGCTCACCGAAGGCGAGCGCATGCTGTGCAGCGCGAAGCCCCGGCTGTGCACCGCGTAGATCAGCTCCTCGGCGGCGGGCGGGGCCTCGGCCAGCACGCCGAGCCAGGCGTAGGGATAGGTGCGCTCGTAGGTGGAGAACGTTCCGGGTGGCACGGACCGGCGGGAGACCCCGTGGAATCCGTCGCAGCCCGCGACGAAGTCGCAGCCGATCTCCACCGGTTCGCCCGCCACCGTGCACCGCACGGTCGGCGTGTCCGTGTCCAGACCCATCGGTTCGGCATCGGGGACGTCGAACCACAGCCGCGCCCCGGCCGCCGTCCTGGCCCCGATCAGGTCCTTCACCAGCTCCTGCTGGCCGTACATGTGGACGGTCCGGCCGGTCAGCTCGGTGAAGGGCATCCGGTGGGCGCGCGAGCCGAACCGGAAGACGAAGCCCTCGTGGACCAGTCCCTCGCGCTCCAGCCGGTCCGCCAGACCGGCCTCGCGCAGGAAGTCCACGGTGCCGCCCTCCAGCAACCCGGCCCGCACCCGCTTCTCCACGTACTCCCGGCTCCGCCGCTCCAGCACGATCGAGTCCACGCCGGACCGCTGGAGCAGATGGGAGAGCAGCAGTCCGCCGGGTCCCGCCCCGACGATCGCGACCTGCGTGTTCAGGCGTTTCACGGATGTCCCCCTCACAGCATGCTGACGGTGGGGGACTCGGCGGCGCCCTGCGGGCCGGCCTCCTCGGCCAGGCGCATGGCCTCCTCGATGAGGGTCTCCACGATCTTGCTTTCGGGGACGGTCTTGATGACCTTCCCCTTGACGAAGATCTGGCCCTTGCCATTGCCCGAGGCGACACCGAGATCGGCCTCCCGGGCCTCGCCGGGGCCGTTGACCACACACCCCATCACCGCGACCCGCAGCGGCACTTCCATGCCCTCGAGCCCCGCGGTGACCTGGTCGGCCAGCTTGTACACATCCACCTGGGCCCGGCCGCAGGAGGGACAGGAGACGATCTCCAGCTTGCGCGGCCGCAGATTGAGCGACTGCAGGATCTGCGTGCCGACCTTCACCTCCTCCATCGGAGGCGCCGACAGCGACACCCGGATGGTGTCGCCGATGCCCTGCCGCAGCAGCGCGCCGAAGGCCACCGCGGACTTGATGGTGCCCTGGAACGCGGGGCCCGCCTCGGTCACCCCCAGGTGCAGCGGATAGTCGCAGGACTCGGCGAGCAGCTCATAGGCGCGCACCATGACCACCGGATCGTTGTGCTTCACCGAGATCTTCAGGTCGTGGAAGTCGTGCTCGGCGAAGAGCTCCGCCTCCCACAGCGCCGATTCCACCAGCGCCTCGGGGGTGGCCTTGCCGTGCTTGGCCATCAGCCGCGCGTCCAGCGAGCCGGCGTTCACCCCGATACGGATCGGGGTGCCGTGGTCCTTCGCCGCCCGGGCGATCTCCTTGACCTTGTCGTCGAACTTCTTGATGTTCCCCGGGTTCACCCGCACCGCCGCACATCCCGCCTCGATGGCGGCGAACACGTACTTGGGCTGGAAGTGGATGTCGGCGATCACCGGAATCTTGGACTTGCGGGCGATCTGCGGCAGGGCGTCGGCGTCGTCCTGGCTGGGGCAGGCCACCCGGACGATGTCACAGCCCGTCGCGGTCAGCTCGGCGATCTGCTGCAGGGTGGCGTTGACATCGGCGGTGACGGTGGTCGTCATGGACTGTACGGAGACGGGGAAGTCACTGCCGACCCCCACCGCGCCCACGCCGAGCTGACGGGTGACGCGGCGTTTGCCGAGCACCGGTGGCGGCGCGGCGGGCAGGCCGAGATCGACGGTCATCGGGAATCCTCCTTGAGCGCCCGGACACCCGGCGCACGGTCGGCCGCGATCCGCGACCGGATGGAACGGGCCAGGTCTTCGGGGCCCAGGCCGCAATCGGCGAGGATCTCGGCGCGTTTGCCGTGGTCCAGGAAGCGCTGCGGAATCCCGAAACCGGACACCGGGGCCGGGACACCGGCGTCGCGCAACTCCTGGGCGAGCAGGGAGCCGTAGCCCCCGACGCGCAGGTTGTCCTCGACGGTGACGACGAGCCGGTACTGCTCCGCCAGCTTGATCAGGGACGGGCTGACCGGTTTGATCCAGCCGGGATCCACCACCGTGACGCCCAGGCCCTCCTCGGTGAGCCGGCGCGCCGCCTCGCAGGCCGCCGCGGCCATGGCGCCCACGGACACCAGCAGGACGTCGTCACCCGGGGAGCGGTGCAGCACATCGATGCCGTCGTGCTGGTCGACGGCGGGGATGTCGGGCCCCACCGGCCCCTTGGGGAACCGGATGGCGCTGGGGCCGTCGGTGACCGCCACCGCCTCGCGCAGCGCGCCGCGCAACGTGGCCCCGTCGCGGGGCGCCGCGATCCTGAGGCCGGGCACGATCCCGAGCACCGACAGATCCCACATGCCGTTGTGTGAGGCCCCGTCGTCGCCGGTGACCCCGGCCCGGTCGAGGACGAACACCACGGGACAGGAGTGCATCGCCACGTCCATCAGCAGCTGGTCGAAGCCGCGGCCCAGGAACGTGGAGTACACGGCCACCACCGGCACCATCCCGGCCATGGCGAGCCCGGCGGCCGAGGTGACCGCGTGCTGTTCGGCGATGCCGACGTCGAAGACCCGGTCGGGGAACTCCTCGGCGTACGCCGCGAGCCCCGTGGGCCGCAGCATCGCCGCCGTCACCGCCACCACCTCGGGGCGCTCACGGCCGATCTCGACCAGCTCCGCGCCGAAGACCGAGGTCCAGGACGGGCCGGGGGAGCCCAGCGGTTCGCCGGTCGCGGGGTCGCCGGCGGCGACCGCGTGGTGGTGGTCGTGCTCGTCGGCCTCCGCGCGCCGGTAGCCGTGGCCTTTACGGGTCAGACAGTGCACCACGACCGGCCCGCCGAACCCCGCGGCCTGCCGCAGGGCGGCCTCCACCGCCGCGATGTCGTGTCCGTCGACCGGCCCGAGGTACTTCAGGCCCAGGTCGGCGAAGAGTCCCTGCGGGGCGAGCATGTCCTTGAGCCCCGTCTTGACCGCGTGCAGCGCCTCGTAGAGCTTGGGGGTCTGCCGCAGCCGGTGCTTGGACCACTCCAGGAACCGCTCGTAGTCGGGGAGGTGCGCAGGCCGGCCAGATAGGTGGCGAGGCCGCCCGTGGTCGGTGCGTAGGAACGGCCGTTGTCATTCACCACGATGACGACGGGACGGTCCGGGGCGCCCGAGATGTTGTTCAGCGCCTCCCAGGCCATGCCGCCGGTCAGCGCCCCGTCCCCGATGACGGCCACCACCGCGCGGTCGCTTTCGCCGCGCAGCCGGAACCCCTTGGCCAGGCCGTCCGCGTAGGACAGGACGGTGGAAGCGTGGCTGTTCTCGATGGTGTCGTGCTCGGACTCCGCCCGGCAGGGGTAGCCGGACAGGCCGCCCTTCTGCCGGAGCCGGTCGAACCCCTCCCGGCGGCCGGTGAGCATCTTGTGTACGTACGCCTGGTGCCCGGTGTCCCACAGGATGCGGTCCCGCGGGGAGTCGAAGACGCGGTGCAGGGCGATGGTGAGTTCGACGGTGCCCAGATTGGGCCCCAGGTGCCCGCCGGTCCGCAGCACCTTGTCGATGAGGAAATGCCTGATCTCACTGGCCAGACAGGTCAGTTGGCCGGCGTCCAGGTGCTTGATGTCGGCGGGACCGTGGATGGTCTCCAGCAGTGTCATCCGGGCTCCTTCCCTCCGCGTCGGTGCCGCCACCGGGTGCGGTCGCTGTCGCTGCGCATCGGCCGTCCTCACGCGTTCCGGTAGGCGACCTCGTGGGCCATGGCGGCGAGTTCCTCCCGCCACTCCGGCTCCAGCGGGGCGGCGGCGATGGCGCGGCAGGCCCGCTCCACGAGCCCGTCGATGTGCTTCTCGACGTCGTCGCGCACACCCGTCTCGATCAGCAGCTCCCGCAGGTGGTCGGCGCCCCGCAGCCGAGCGGGCACCAGCTCCCGGATGTGTGCGTTGCGCTGGATGGCCAGGGCCATCAGCAGCGTCATCTTGTGCTGCTCGAAGTCCAGACCGCTCGGCTTGCCGGTGACCTCGGAGTCCCCGAAGGCGTCCAGGAGGTCGTCGCGCAGCTGGAACGCCTCCCCGAGCGCGGCCCCGTACTCCTCGAAGGCCGGCGCCGCGTCGGCGCGGCCGGCCACCGCGGCGCCCAGGACCAGCGGGCGGTGGATGGTGTACCGGCCGGACTTGGCGATGGCGATCCACCGCGAGGTCTCCGGGTCGGGCTCGAACTGGACGGACGCCGCGACGTCCATGTACTGGCCGATGATCAGCTCCGAGCGCAGCAGGTGCCACTCGGCGGCGACCGCGGGCTCCACCTCGGCCATGATCTCGTCGGAGTAGACCAGGGCCAGATCGCCCGCGAGGATCGCGACGTTCTCCCCGTAGCGGCCCGCCGCGCCTCGCCATCCGCGCTCGCGGTGCAGCGCGGCCTGGCTGGTGTGCACGGTCGGCGCGCCACGGCGCACCGGGGACTCGTCCATCACATCGTCATGGATCAGCGCGCAGGCGTGGAGCAGTTCCAGCGCGGCGGCGACGGGGATGACGCGGTGGTCCTCCGGATCGCCGCCGGCGGCCAGATAGCCGCTCAGGCAGAACGCCGGGCGCATGCGCTTGCCGCCCGCATTGACCAGGTCGGCGATCCCGTCGATGGGGACGCTGGAGCGCGGGTCCAGCGCGTGCCACCGGTCGTATTCCGCGGACAGGAAGGTGCGCAGCCGCTCCTCGACCCGGGGCAGCAGGCTCATCAGCGCCTGGCGGGCGGTGGTGGCCGGGGCCGAGGCGGGGCGGGGGGTCGCCATCACATGGGCAGTCACATCGTCCTCCTAGGGGTTCCGGCCGGTGCGTCCGGTGGGACCTTCGACCAGGCGTCATCGAGCCGTTCCCGGTCGTCGGACCGGATGCCGTCGGCGAGCTGCAGGGGCATGGAGAAGACCACGTCCTCGACGGCCGTGGACTCGACCTCGACCTCGTCATGGCCGAACTCGGCCAGCCGGTCGAGGAGTTGGTGGACGAGGGCGTCCGGGACGCTGGCCCCGGAGCTGACGCCGACGGTGGTCACGCCCTCCAGCCAGCCGCCGTCCAGCCGGGAGACGTCCGGGACCAGCCGGGCGGCGGTGCCGGCCTCGCGGGCGACATCGACCATCCGCTGGGAGTTGCTGGAGTTCTCCGAGCCGACGACCAGCACCAGATCGGCCTGCCGGGCAAGGGACTTGATGCCGTTCTGCCGGTTCTGGCTGGCGTAGCAGATGGTGTCGGTCCCGGGGCCGACGATGTCGTCGAACCGCTGCGTGAGGGCGCGGACGATGTCGGCCGTCTCGTCCACCGACAAGGTGGTCTGGGTCAGATAGGCCACCGGGGTGTCCCGGGGCAGGTCCAGCCGTTCGACGTCCTCGACGGTTTCGACGACCAGGGTCTCGCGTGGTGCTTCCCCCCGCGTGCCTTCCGTTTCCTCGTGTTCCTGGTGCCCCACCAGCAGCAGCACCCGGCCGTCCCTGACCACCCGGCGCGCCTGCTGGTGGACCTTGGCCACCAGTGGGCAGGTGGCGTCGATGACCTGCAGGTTCCTGTCGGCCGCACCGGCGCGGACCGCGGGCGAGACACCGTGTGCGGAAAAGAGGCACACCGCCCCTTCGGGAACGTCCAATTCCGATTCCACAAAGCGTGCGCCCTTGCGCTCCAGGAGGCGGACGACGTAGTGGTTGTGGACGATCTGTTTTCGAACATAAATAGGCGGGCCGTATACCTCGAGCGCCCGCTCCACCATGGCAATGGCGCGGCGGACACCCGCGCAGAAACCGCGGGGTTCGGCGAGGATGACGCGTTTGCGGGGCGCACTCGTATCGGAGTGCGAGGACTTCGTGCTTAAGGGCATGACGTATTGCTCCAACGCCGGCATGCGGCTCGGATGTGAATGGGCGCGTCGCTGTGTGGCCATGCCGCAGCGGGCGGGCATGGCTTTGCCCTGGCGTTTGCGGATGGCTGTCGAAGGGTCGGCGGCCTATGGGTCAGCACATGCTCACACGGGCATGAAGGCCCATCTGAACTGGGGAGATGCCGAAAAAGCCACTGCCAGGAGGCGCGGCGCTATGGACGTTCTCCGGAAGCCGGTGCGCGGAGACGATTCGATCGAAGAGACATTCACTTACCCCCGTAAGTGTCATTTGACAGCTGCGCCATCCGAAGCAGTTCCCCCGTCGGATATGCGCAGGCCGAAAACACTATAGAAGGCGCGACCGAGTGCAAGACTTACGCATGTGACCTTCGTCACGTTCCGAAATGCGGGCGGAACTGTCGCTTACGGTTGCGGGCGATTGCTAGGCTCCCTGCCGCGCTGATTCGACGTGTCGTCAGCTTGCGCAACGGGGGCTCTGAGCCGGAAATTCCGGTAGTAACCGCTGGTAAACCCTTCCGGGTGGATGGAGAAATCCACGCGAAGGCGTGACGGACGTATATCCAGCTTTTCAATCTTCGTCGGCCGCGGTTTTGCGGCCGGGAGCGGGTTCGTCTGTTTCCTCGGTTCCGTCGACCCGTCCGGCCCGCCGGTTCGGGGGTCCCCACAGGTGTCCCGCGCCGTCGCGGCGCTTCAGCGGAAGTCGCGGCGCTTCAGCGGGATGTGTCCGGCTCGACCAGTGGAGGCTTCCTTACATGACCGCTCCCGGCCCGACCGCGGAGAAGGTGACCGCTCAGCAGCCGCCGTGGCCCGACCCGGACCGGCTCGAGGAGGTCCGGCACGCCCTCGGCGGCCGCCCCCCGCTGATTCCCCCGAGGAGGCCGGGGAGCTGACCCGGCGGATGGCCGGGGCGCAGCGCGGGGAGGCGGTGGTCCTGCAGGGCGGGGACTGCGCCGAACTGTTCGCCGATGCCACGCCCCGCGTGGTGCGGCGCAAGCTGGGGCAGCTGCGCGAGCTGTCCGCGGAGATCCGGACCGGGCTGGGCCTTCCGGTGGTGACGATGGGGCGTATCGCGGGCCAGTACACCAAGCGAGGGCGCGCACATCCGGCTGGCCGCCTCGATCCGCAACCCGGTCGGCGTCAAGGTCGGGCCGTCCGCGACCCCCGCGGACCTGGTGGAGCCGGCGCGTCTGCTCAACCCCGAACGCCTGCCCGGCCGGCTGACCTTCATCGTGCGTATGGGCGCGGACCGGACCGAGCGGCTGCTGCCGCCGCTGGTCGAGGCGGTCGCGGAGACCGGGATCCCGGTGGTCTGGCTGACCGACCCCATGCACGGCAACACGATGCGCTCCGGCAGCGGTCACAAGACCAGATCCCTGCGGGCGATCCTCGACGAGGTCGCCGCGTTCCACCGGATCCTGCGGGACCGCCGTCAGTGGCCCGGCGGGCTGCACCTGGAGATGACACCGGAACCGGTCACCGAGTGCGTCGCCCATCCCGCGGACGCCGGGACCGCCGCCTTCCCCCGGTACCGGTCTCCCTGTGACCCCCGGCTGAACCCCGAGCAGGCCGCCGAAACGGTCCACGCGTTCACCGCCTTGCTCCGCGCGGCGTGAACCGTGCCCGTCATCCTTAAGTTCCGATAGGTTCGAGGTTTCGATGCGCACGCTGCTGGTAGACAACTACGACTCGTTCACCTACAACCTGTTCCACTACCTGGCCGAGGTCAACGGTCAGGAGCCCGAGGTGATCCGGCACGACGACCCCGGCTGGAAGCCCGAGATGCTGCGGGACTTCGACAACGTCGTCATCTCTCCCGGGCCCGGCAGCCCCGAGCGCCCGGCCGACTTCGGCGTCTGCCGCGACATCATCCTCGACGGCGCCCTGCCGCTGCTCGGCGTCTGCCTGGGCCACCAGGGGGTGGGCCTGCTCAGCGGCGCTCGGGTGGTCCGGGCCCCGGAGCCCCGGCATGGCCGGCTGTCCCGGGTGGCGCACGACGGCTCCGGCCTCTTCACCGGGCTGCCCAGCCCCTTCGACGTCGTCCGCTACCACTCGCTGACCGTCACCGACCTGCCCGAGGAGCTACGGGCCACCGCATGGACCGAGGACGGTGTGCTGATGGGGATCGCCCACCGGGAACGGCCCCTGTGGGGCGTCCAGTTCCACCCCGAATCCATCTGCACCGAGCACGGCCGGCTGCTGCTGGGCAACTTCGCCGACCTGACCCGCTCCTGGCAGACCGGGCACGGGGTGCGACCGGTGCGGCGGCGCACCTCGCGCTCCCCGCACACCCCGCACACCCCGCACACCCCGCACACCCCGCACACCCCGCACACCCCGCGCGGCGCCGCCGCGCCCACCGCCGCGCCGCGTGCCACGCCGCGGTCCCTGCGGGTGCTGGTGGAGACCCTGTCCACCCGCTGGTCGGACGAGGTCGTCTTCGACCGGCTCTTCCGCGCCGACCGGCACGCCTTCTGGCTGGACAGCAGTGCCATCGGGGGCGAGCGCGGGCGGTTCTCGATGATGGGGGACGCCTCGGGGCCGCTGGCCCGGGTCGCCACCGCCGACACCTGGGCGGGCACGGTCACCGTTACCTCGGACGGCTCCCACGAGGTCCTGCACGAGGAGTTCCTGTCCTGGCTGGAGCGCGATCTGCGCGCCGCCCGGGTCGAACTGCCCGCGCTGCCCTTCGACTTCGCCCTCGGCTGGACCGGATACCTCGGGTACGAGCTCAAGGCCGAGTGCGGCGGTGAGCGGACCCACCGCTGTCCGGAGCCCGACGCCGCGATGATCTTCGCGGACCGCGCCGTGGTCTTCGACCACGAGACCTCGGTCACCTATCTCCTCGCCCTCGCGGAGGAGGGCGCGGACCGGGGCGGTGCGGAACCGGCCCGGGCATGGCTGCGTGAGACCGCCGCCCGGCTGGCGGAGCTGGCAGGCCAGGATCCCCGCCGCACCCCGCTCACCGACGGCCCGGGCCGGCTGCGGCTGCGCCACGGCCGCGAGCGCTATCTGGAGATGATCGCCACCTGCCAGGCGCTGATCGCCGCGGGGGAGACCTATGAGGTGTGCCTGACGAACATGGCCGAGGCCGAAGGGCCGGTGGACCCGTGGGCCGCCTACCAGTACCTGCGCCGGTTCAGCCCCGCCCCGTTCGCCGCCCTGCTCCGCTTCGGCCCGCTGTCCGTGCTGAGCACCTCGCCCGAGCGCTTTCTGCGGGTCTTCGGGGACGGCGCCGTCGAGTCCCAGCCGATCAAGGGCACCCGGCCGCGCGGAGGCTCCCCGGCCGAGGACGAGCTGCTCCGCGTCGACCTGGCGACCAGTGAGAAGGACCGCTCCGAGAACCTGATGATCGTCGACCTGGTACGCAATGACCTCGGCCGCACCGCCGAGGTGGGGTCGGTGCGGGTGCCCAAGATCTTCGACGTGGAGACGTATGCGACGGTGCATCAGCTGGTCAGCACCGTGCGTGCCACCCTGCGGCCGTCCAGCTCCGCGGTCGAGAGCGTGCGCGCCGCCTTCCCCGGCGGATCGATGACCGGCGCGCCCAAGATCCGCACCATGCAGATCATCGATGAGCTGGAGGCGGGCCCGCGCGGCGTGTACTCGGGCGCCATCGGCTACTTCTCGCTGTCCGGGGCCTGCGATCTGAGCATCGTGATCCGCACCCTGGTGGTGACCCCGGACCGGATCCGGTACGGGGTGGGCGGCGCGATCGTGGCGCTGTCCGACCCGGACGAGGAGTTCGAGGAGACGGCCGTGAAGGCGACCCCGCTGCTGCGGCTGCTGGGCGCGGAGTTCCCCGGCCGGGTGGGCACGGAGACGGCGGCCGCCCGCTGAGCGGGCACCGGCGTCGAGCGGGCACGGCCCTCCGTGGTGGCCCCGTGGGGACCCCCGGGGACCTCTAAGCGCTTGCTCACTCTCCGTGTAGGGTGTCCGCCATGGACGCGGAGCCGAAGAACAGCGGGGGCGGGATCGAGCCCTGGGGCGACATCACCCCCGACGCCGCCCGGCGGCTGGTGAGCGCCGCCGTGCACGCCTTCGCGGAGCGCGGCTACCACGCCACCACCACCCGGGACATCGCGAGCCGCGCCGGAATGAGCCCGGCCGCCCTCTACATCCACTACAAGACCAAGGAAGAGCTGCTCTACCAGATCAGCAAGGTCGGCCATGAGCGGGCCCTGGAGATCGTGGAGCGGGAGCGGGACAGCGCGGGCACGCCCGCCGAGCGGCTGGCCCGCGCCGTGCGCGCCTTCGTCCGCTGGCACGCGGAGCACCATATGACCGCGCGGGTGGTGCAGTACGAGCTCGGCGCGCTCGCCGAGGAGCACCACGCCGAGGTCATCGCCGTCCGCAAGGCCACGGACGGGGCGGTGCGCTCGATCATCGAGGACGGGGTGAAGGCGGGCGCCTTCGACGTCCCGGAGGTGCGCGGCGCCACGGTCGCGGTGCTGTCCCTGTGCATCGACGTCGCCCGCTGGTTCAACGCCCGCGGGCGCAGCACCCCCGACGAGGTCGGCGACCTCTACGCGGGTCTGGTGCTGCGCATGGTGGGCGCCGACGGCGGTCAGGACCGGCGGCCGTAAGGACGACGGCCGGTCAGGACCTGCCGTAGGAGCGACGGCCGTCGTCAGGCGTAGTAGCGGACGACGCACTCCGCCACGCACACCGGCTTGGTCCCGCCCTCCCGCTCGAGGGTGACCCCCAGCGTCATCTGCAGCCCGTCCTTGACCTCGGACACCTCCACGATCCGGCCGGTGGCGCGCAGCCGGGAGCCGACCGGGACGGGGGAGGGGAAGCGGACCTTGTTCACGCCGTAGTTGATGCCCATCCGCACGCCCTCGACCCGCAGCAGCTGCGGGGTGAACGACGGCAGCAGGGACAGCGTCAGATAGCCGTGCGCGATCGTGGTGCCGAACGGACCGGCGGCGGCCTTGTCCGGGTCCACATGGATCCACTGGTGGTCGCCGGTCGCGTCGGCGAACAGATCGATGCGCTTCTGGTCGATCTCCAGCCAGTCACTGGGGCCGAGTTCCTCGCCGACCGCGGACCGCAGTTCATCGGGCGAGGTGAAGATCCTGGGCTCTGCCATGCGTGCCTCCCGGGCAACCACTCACTAAGCGACTGCTCAGCATGGTTGGCCGACCCGGGCCCTGTCAACGCGCGCCGCGCCCCCGCACGCGGGCTCCGCGCCGACGCGGCCACCGGCGGACCTCAGCGTTCGCCGGTCCTCGTCAAGGGGTTTCCGCGCGCTCGCCGGCCGCCCGGTGCGGGGACTTGGGCGAGCGCGCTCCCGGCCAGGGGCGGCCGGGCGCCGTACGGTGGCGCCTCATACGGTGGCGTAACGGCCCAGCCGGACCGTGCCCCGGGACGCCGCCAGCGCCTCGGTGGTCAGCAGCGGCAGCGGCACCACGATGCCGCAGTCCGCGCAGACCGGCCCGGCCGATGGATAGCGGTCCAGGTCCTCGCGCCAGACCAGGCCCCGTTGCGCACACACGGGGCAGGCCGACCCCGGTCCCGACTCCATCGCGGCGATCAGCCGTCGCAGCACGTCCGCGAGGCGGTCGCCGGGATGGGTCGAGGGGCTCTCGCAGGGAATGATGTCGCATCCGCCCCAGGTGCGCAGATGCCAGTCGTCGACGGTGCTCGGCTGCCGGATGCCGAGAAGTTTCTCCTGCCTGCGCCGGGCGGCGAAGTCCGCCTCGTACGCGAGCCACAGCGTGCGGGCCTCCTCGAGCTCTTCCAGTGCGGTGAGCAGTCGTAGGGGGTCCGGCCTGCGGTCCTCCGGGGGGATCCCGGAGCGGGTGCACAGATGGTGCCAGGTCGCCCGGTGCCCGTACGGCGCGAACCGTTCAAGGCATTTGCGCAGCGATGTGCGCCGAGCAGTGATGTGTCTGCGTGGATTGCGAACTTCTCGTGCCAGTGCTCTGAAACCGGCCACTTCATACCACCTCCGCGAGTGCGGACCCGACTCGTTGTCGAATGGACGTAACGCAGTGCGATCCGGATCCATCGAATTCCCCGGACTTTCGCCGACAGTCCTCATTGGTCCTCTCGCGCAACGAAGTTGACGTCCGCTCATCTTCCGGGCTGCTAATACCGCCGGTAACCTCCGTCGCGACGGCAATCGGGAGGAGCGCACATGCGACGACGAACCCCCAGGCCCACCAGAACCCGCACGTTCACCAGTACCGTGCTCGCCGCAGCCGCCGCGCTGGGCCTCGGCGTCGCCCTCGCGGCGCCGGTGCCACAGCCGGCCCGGGCCGAGCCCCCCGCGGCGGCCGCCACCGACTACTGCCGGGGCCAGTGCTCCGACATCCTCCCGCCGGGCGCGACCGGCAACGCCACCCTCGCCGACATCCTCGCCAACCGGGTGCTGGGCACCCACCCCGAGCACAGCGCCGACCAGCTCGGCCCGTACGGCGACCTGGCGAGCGGCTACCCCACCCTCACCGACGACAAGCTGACGAATTTCTTCAACGACTCCTCCTTCGGAGTCCCCGCCGATCAGGTGGCCTCCGTGACCAAGCCGCGCGGCGACGTCACGATCACCCGCGACAAGAAGACCGGCGTCCCGCACATCCAGGGCACCACCCGCGAGGGCACCGAGTACGGCGCCGGATACGCCGCCGCCCAGGACCGGCTGTGGCTGATGGACCTCTTCCGCCACGTGGGCCGCGGCGAGCTGACCTCCTTCGCCGGCGGCGCCCCCGCCAACCAGGGCCTGGAACAGGACTTCTTCCGCCAGGCGCCGTACACCGAGGCCGACTACCAGGCGCAGGTCGACTACATCCTCGCCCACGGCGGAGAGCGCGGCCGCCAGGCGCTGGCCGACGCCCAGGCGTACGTCGACGGCATCAACGCCTACGCCAAGAAGGCCAAGGACGGCCGGTACTTCCCCGGTGAGTACGTGCTCACCGGCCATATCGACGCGATCACCAACGCCGGTGAGATCCAGCCGTTCAAGCTCACCGACCTGATCGCCCTCGCCTCCGTGGTCGGCGCACTCTTCGGCAACGGCGGGGGCGGCGAGGTGGAGGGCGCGCTCTCGCTGCTCGCCGCCCAGCAGAAGTACGGCCTGGCCGAGGGCGCGAAGGTGTGGGAGTCCTTCCGCGAGCGCAACGACCCGGAGGCGGCGCTGACCGTACGCGACGGCAGCTTCCCGTACGCCGGCAAGCCCGCCGCGCCCAAGGGCGCCGCGCTGCCCGACGCCGGCTCGGTCACCCCCGAACAGCTCGTCTACGACCGCGAGGGCGGCGCCACCGCCACGTCCGGCGCCACGGCTCGCACCAAGGTCAAGGCCCCGAAGGCAGCACTGGAGCCGCTGCGCGGCATCTACGACGACGGGGTGCTGCCCCGCGATCTGTTCAGCCGCAAGAAGGGCATGTCCAACGCGCTCGTGGTCTCCGGCAAGTACACCGCCAGCGGCCACCCGGTGGCCGTCTTCGGCCCGCAGACCGGCTACTTCGCCCCGCAGCTGCTGATGCTCCAGGAGCTCCAGGGCCCGGGGATCAGCGCCCGCGGCGCCTCCTTCGCGGGGGTCGGGATGTACATCCAGCTCGGCCGGGGCCAGGACTACGCCTGGAGCGCCACCACCTCCGGCCAGGACATCACCGACACCTACGCGGTCGAGCTGTGCTCCCCGGACGGCTCCACCCCGTCCAAGGACTCCACGTACTACCGCTACCACGGCGACTGCGTGGCGATGGACAAGCTGGAGCGGCGCAACGCCTGGAAGCCCACCCTCGCCGACTCCACCGCCGCGGGCTCGTACCGGATGCAGGTCTACCGCACCAAGTACGGGCTGGTGACCCATCGCGCGACCGTCGACGGCAAACCGGTGGCCTACACCATGCTGCGCTCCACCTACCGCCACGAGGCCGACTCCATCATCGGCTTCCAGATGCTCAATGACCCGGGCTATGTGACCGACGCCAAGTCCTTCCAGAGCGCGGCGCAGAGCATCAACTACACCTTCAACTGGTTCTACGCCGACTCCCGGCAGACCGGCTACTACAACAGCGGGCTCAACCCGGTGCGCGCCGCGGACGTCGACGCCTCGCTGCCGGTGAAGGGTGAAACCGCCTACGAATGGCGGGACTTCGACCCGAAGGACAACACCGCCGCCGCCACACCGCCCGCCGAACACCCCCAGTCCATCGACCAGGACTACTACATCAGCTGGAACAACAAGCTGGCCAAGGACTACAGCGCGGCCGGCTTCGGCAACGGCTCGGTGCACCGCGGCAACCTCCTCGACGACCGGGTGCGCGCCCTGGTCCGCAAGGGCGGCGTCACCCGCTCCGCGCTCACCCGCGCCATGGCCGAGGCCGCCGTCACCGATCTGCGCGGCGAGGACGTGCTGCCGGAGCTGCTGAAGGTGCTGCGCTCGGGGCCCATCGACGACCCCCAGCTCGCCACGGCCGCACAGCAGCTCGAGTCCTGGCAGTCGGCGGGCTCACAGCGCCATGAGACCAGCGCCGGCTCGCACACCTACGGGCACGCCGACGCGGTACGGATCATGGACGCCTGGTGGCCGCTGCTGGTCGAGGCCGAGTTCAAATCCGGACTGGGAGACGGCCTCTACGACGCCCTGCGCGCCAATCTCACGGTCGACGAGGCGCCCTCGGCCGGACACGGCCCCACCGGCTCGCACGCCGGATCCTCCTTCCAGTACGGCTGGTGGTCCTATGTCGACAAGGATCTGCGCTCGGTCCTCGGCGAGGACGTCAAGGGGCCGCTGGCCCGGCCGTACTGCGGCGGCGGACAGCTCAGCGCCTGCCGTGACGCCCTGCTGACCAGCCTGAAGACGGCCGTGGGCAAGACCGCCGCCCAGGTCTACCCGGGGGACGACAACTGCTCCGCGGGCGACCAGTGGTGCGCCGACGCCATCATCCACCGGCCGGTCGGCGGGCTGACCCACGACAAGATCAGCTGGCAGAACCGGCCCACCTTCCAGCAGGTCGTGGAGTTCCCGGCCCACCGCTGAGGCCACCGGGGCGGGGCCTCGCACCCGGCGAGGCCCCGCCCCCGGCCCGCTACCTTTCTCCGATGCGGCCCGCGCGCAGCACCAGCCGGGCCAGCTCCTCATGGCAGATGTCGCTGTGTGCCCCGGCCGGCGGCACACCGTGCCGTACGACCTCCGAGACATCGACGCTCACACAGCCCTCCGCCGGGAACGGGCCCTCCAGCGCCTTGGCCAGGTCCAGGCGCGGGCACCCCGCCACCGCCTGGACGCCGTCGTACCCGATCGCCCCCAGCGGGTGTCGTCCGGCAGCGGTGAGGCATCATCGTCCCCCAAGACCCGCGACGCCACCGGGTACAGCAGCCCGAGCGCGGTGTCATGGCGCGAATGGCAGGACACCACGGGCCCGCGGACCCGGTGGGCGGCGGAGTACAGGGCGCCGCGGCGGTCGGCGGCGTGCGGCAGCCGCTCGGCGAACGCGTAGTGCGAGAACGCCCCCTGGAGCAGGGTCACCGATGCCACCGTGGCGCCCTCGGGCAGCCCGCCCAGCGCGTACGACACCAGCCGGCCGCCGAAGCTGTGGCCCACCAGATGGAGCCGCGGGGCGGGCCAAAGGGCCGCGAGGGCGCCCAGCACCGGTCCCAGGCCCTCGCGCCCGACCGCGCCGGCCCGCCGCCTCATCACGTAGTACGTCGCCTGGCGGAGCAGCTCGTGCGCCCCGTCCCAGAGCCCGCCGAGCCCGCTGTCGGGAAAGGCGCGGTCCTCGGCGTCGGACTTGCCGCGCGCCTCGGTGAGCGCGGCGGCGAACCGCTCGCAGACCTCCGCCACGTCCTCCCCGAACATCGCCGGTACACCGGCGTCCGTGTCTCCGTCCGTGTCTCCGTCCGCGTCCGCCGTGTCCCCGGCCGTGCCGTACTCCCCCCGGACCCGGACCAGCCCGCGCACCAGCACCCCGAACTCATCCAGCGGCGCGAGCCGTTCGGACCGCTCGGCCAGCAACTCGGCCAGCCGCGCCACGATCTGCCGCCGCCCCGGGAAGACCACCTCCAGCGCCCGGTGGGTCTCCGCGTCGAGCCCCGGGCGCGGGCTGTCCGCATCGAGCCCCGGGCGCTGGACGTCCGCGTCGAGGCCCGGGGGCGCACCGGGCGCCGGCTCCGGGGGTGAGCCCGCGAGCGGCTCGTCCGCGAACCGCATCGACGGCCACACCACCCCCACATAGCCGAGCCGCGCCGGGCCCGCCTCGCCGAGCAGCTCCGGAAAGGGCGCGAAGAAGCGGTCGTACAGCCGTGTGGCCATCGTCCGGGTGTTGTGCCAGCCGTGCGCGAATACCACCAGATCCGTGAGGTCCCGCTGGGCGGCCTGTTCCAGCAGCCGGTCCCGCTGCCGTAAGTCGACGTCCCCGTAGGCGTCGAATCTCAGCTCCCAGTACGGCCGTACGCTCATCCCCGTCATCGCTGCTCCCCCTTGGATGGCCCGATGTGCGTGCATCGTCCCAACTGCCCCGTCCGCTGGCCATACGACACGCATACGGTCGCCGTCGGACAATCGGCCAGCCGTTCGACTTACCCGGAATGATGCGGCCGGAACCTGGAATGCCCGACTCCGGGACCGTCCGGAGATAGGGAATTCCCGAATATCCATCGGGAGAATATCCCCGCTGTTCTCGGGATCAGTTCACCCGGAAGGCGCTGCACTATGCTGCGAACGGAAACGTCATTGGGGTGCCGAATACTCTTCGAGCGGAAGGCCGGAATGCCCTTAAAGGATCGATGGCAGTACCCGACGGCGCTGCTGGACACCACGATGGACCAGCTCAGGACGTTGCTCGCGGTCCATGAGGCGGGCACCGCACTGGGCGCCGCCCGGCTGCTGGGGCGGGAGCAGTCCAGTGTGCAGAAACAACTGGACACCCTGAACCGGAACTTCGGCGCACTGTGCGGAGAGCCGCTGGTGGTCAAACGGGGACGCAGTCAGAATGTGCTCTTCACCGCGACCGGGGAGTCGCTCGCCGGACTCGCGCGCGGCACCCTGGAGGACTGGCTGGAGGGGCTGCACGACAGCCGCCGCCGTCTCGGCAGCCGGCTCTGTGTCGGCTCCACCCGTTACACCCTCGGCTTTCTGCTGAATGCCGTGGAGTTGGTCACCGGGGAATTCGACCGCCGGGGTGTCGAGCTCAAGGTCGAGCATGTGCGCACCCGGGATCTGCTGGAGCGGCTCGACGCCAAGGAGCTCGACCTGGTCTGCGGCAGCGTCCTCACCACGGCGGGCCACGACAGTCGGCTCGACGGCTTCGAGGTGATGGAGTGGCGGCGCAGCGGGCTGTCCCTGGTCACCAACCTGGATGCCGAGGAGCTGCCCGGGCCCTCGGTCCCGGTGAGCGAGCTGCCCCGGCTCCCGCTCGCGGTCTCGGCCGACGGCCTCATACCCGGCTTTCTGCGTGGTTGGTTCGGCGCCCGCTACCGCCAGGAGCTGCATATCGCGGCCGAGATCGACACCGTGCAGTACGGCCTGGAGCTGCTCTCCTCGGGGGTGCTGCGCGGCTGTGTGCTGGTCACCGAGGGCATCGGCGACGCGGTGGCCGACGGGCGGATCCGCGCAGGTGCCGGGCTGCGCACCCTGGAGCTGACCGACGGCGTGGGGCCGGAGCTGGAAGTGCTGATCGGGGTGTTCGTACGGGCCGGGGAGCGCACCGCGCAGGACTCCGGTCATCCGCTCAATGTGCTGTGGGACGCGCTCGCCGGGGAGAACGCCCGCTGGCGCGGGGTGATGCGCAAGAAGCGCCCCGGCCGGTAACCCGCCGGCCGTGCGCCGGGAGGCCGGGTGTGCCTCTTCCGTTTGCACATACCGACTGGTTAGTCTGCGCTGCGGACAGGAGCCGATCCGAGTCGATCCGAGGAGCTGCGAATCGTGGGTACCGTGCGTGGGGCGCGTGTTGTGGTCACCGGGGCGGGAGGTGGCATCGGCGCCGCGCTCGCCCGGCGCTTCGCCGCCGAGGGCGCCCAGGTCGTGGTGAACGACCTCGACGCCGCCAAGGCCGCCGCCGTCGCCGAGGAGATCGGCGCGACCGCCGTCCCCGGCGACGCCTCCGGCATCGTGCCCGCGGCCCGTGAAGCGCTCGGCGGCGCCATCGACATCTTCTGCGCCAACGCGGGCGTCGGCCACGACGGCGGCCCCGAGGCCGACGAGGAGCTGTGGCAGCAGTCCTGGGACGTCAATGTGATGGCCCATGTGCGGGCCGCCCGGGAGCTGCTGCCCGAGTGGCTGGAGCGCGGCAGCGGCCGCTTCGTCGCCACCGTCTCCGCCGCCGGGATACTCACCATGATCGGCTCGGCGCCCTACGCCGTCTCCAAGCACGCCGCGCTCGCCTTCGCCGAATGGCTTTCCGCCACCTACCGCCACCGCGGCATCGGCGTCCACGCCGTCTGCCCGCAGGGGGTGCGCACCGACATGCTGACCGCCACCGGGACCGCCGGGGACCTGGTGCTGGCGCCCACCGCGATCGAGCCCGAGCAGGTCGCCGACGCCGTCCTCGCGGGCATCGAGGAGGAGCGCTTCCTGATCCTTCCGCACCCCGAGGTGGCCCGCCACTACGCGGCCCGCGCCGGCGACACCGACCGCTGGCTGGGCGGCATCAACAAGCTGCAGCGCAAGCTCGAGGATCTCGAGGCGGCATCCGGGACCTCGGGCTGACCCCGCGGGTCCGCCGCTCCCGTACTCTCCGCACCACCACCCTCACCCCCGTCCAGACAGGGCCGCACCCATGACCACGTACCAGGACCAGCCATGGCTCGCCCAGCTCACCGAGGCACAGCGCCGGAAGATCACCCCGCGGCCGAGTCCGCTGCACGCCTTCCGGGACGCCGTGCGCACCGCCCCCGGCCATCCGGCGCTCGCCTACTTCGACGGACGGCTGACCTACCGCGAGGTCGATGAGCTCTCCGACGGCATAGCCGGCCATCTCGCCGAGCGCGGCTTCGGGCCCGGCGACCGGATGGCGATCATGCTCCAGAACACCCCGCACTTCGTGATCGCGCTGCTGGGCGCGTGGAAGGCGGGCGGTACGGTCGTCCCGGTCAACCCCATGTACAAGGGCGCCGAGCTCGCACACATCCTCGGCGACGCCGAGGTGAGCGCCCTGGTCTGCTCCCGCCACGCCTGGGAGGACTACATCCGCGAGACGGCCGCCGCGTCCCCGGTGCGCATCGCGTTCACCGCCGACGCCCGTGAGCTCCAGACCCGCGACGACGAGCGGGTGCTGCGCGAGGAGCCCCTCCCGGTCCCCGAGGACACCGAGGACCTCCTCGCCGTCGCCCGCGCCGGAGCCCGCCCGCCGTCCGTCCCCGCGCCCAGCGCCGAGGACATCGCGCTGATCAGCTACACCTCCGGGACCAGCGGCACCCCCAAGGGGGCCACCAACACCCACGGCAACATCTCCTACAACGCCGACCGGCAGCACCTCCTCCACGAGCTGCCCGAAGGCTCGACGCTCTTCGCGCTGGCCCCGCTGTTCCACATCACCGGCATGGTCTGCCAGCTGTGTGCGTGCATATCCGGAGCGGGCACCCTGGCCCTGGCCTACCGCTTCGAGACCGGCGTCGTCCTCGACGCCTTCGCCGAGCACCGCCCCGCCTACACGGTGGGCCCCTCCACCGCCTTCATGGCGCTGATGGCCCACCCCCAGGCCGGCCGCGACCACTTCTCGTCCTTCCGGATCATCTCCTCCGGCGGCGCCCCGCTGCCGCCCGCGCTGGTCGAGCGGTTCCAGTCGGCCCTCGGCCCGTATCTGCACAACGGCTACGGGCTCACCGAGTGCACCGCGCCCTGCGCCAGCGTCCCGCCCGGTGTCCGCGCCCCCGTCGACCCGGTCTCCGGCACCCTCGCCGTCGGCGTCCCCGGCGCCGACACGGTCGTGCGCATCGTGGACGACGCCGGACAGGACGTGCCGTTCGGCGAGCAGGGCGAGATCGTCGTCCGCGGCCCGATGGTGGTGCCCGGCTACTGGCGGCGCCCGGAGGCCACCGCGGTCGCCCTCCCGGACGGGGAGCTGCGCACCGGCGACATCGGCTTCATGGACGAGGGCGGCTGGCTGTACGTGGTCGACCGCAAGAAGGACATGATCAACGCCTCGGGGTTCAAGGTGTGGCCGCGCGAGGTCGAGGACGTGCTCTACACTCACCCCGCCGTGCGGGAGGCGGCCGTCGTCGGCAAACCCGACGCGTACCGCGGCGAGACGGTCAAGGCGTATGTGAGCCTCCGACCGGAGGCCGAGGCCACACCGGACGAGCTGTCCGCGTACTGTGCGGAGCGGCTCGCCGCGTACAAGTACCCGCGCGAGGTGGAGATCCTGCCCGAGCTGCCCAAGACGACGAGTGGCAAGATCCTCCGGCGGGAACTGCGAGGATGAAAGAGAAAGTCAGAAGGGCGGAAGAGAACGGGTGGCGACCATGGCCAAAACGACGGACGGTGACGGACAGCCGGTGCCACAGCGGCTGCTGGCGGCTGCCACCCGCCTGTTCGCGGAGCGCGGATACGACCGGACGTCCGTACAGGAGATCGTCGAGGCGGCGGGCGTCACCAAGGGCGCGCTCTACCACTACTTCGGCTCCAAGGACGATCTGCTCCATGAGATCTACGGCCGGGTGCTCCGGCTCCAGCAGGAGCGCCTGGACGCCTTCGCGGACGCCGACGCACCGGTGGAGACGCGGCTGCGGGACGCGGCGGCCGATGTCGTGGTGACCACCATCGAGAACCTCGACGACGCCACCATCTTCTTCCGGTCGATGCACCAACTCAGCCCGGAGAAGCACAAGCAGGTGCGCGCCGAGCGGCGCCGCTACCACGAGCGGTTCCGCGCGCTGATCGAGGAGGGGCAGCGGACCGGGGTGTTCAGCTCCCGGACCCCGGCCGATCTGGTGGTGGACTACCACTTCGGCTCCGTGCACCACCTGGGCACCTGGTACCGGCCCGGCGGCCCGCTGGGCCCCCAGGAGGTCGCCGACCACTTGGCCGACCTACTGCTGCGCGCGCTGCGGCCGTAGTTCAGCCCGTCCAGGGGGCACCTCCCAGCGGTAGCTGGGGGAGTGTGCGGACCGGGCCCCGGGGGCGGAGCCCCCCACGCGGCGGAGCCGCATATCGGATGCTGCCGGGAAGGGGCGGGGTGGGGAAACAAACCCCGCCCCGCCCCCACCCGTACCGCTTCAGCTACACGTACCGCTCCAGCTACACGTACCGCTTCAACTCGCGCCGCGCCAGCGACCGTTGATGCACCTCGTCCGGCCCATCCGCAAGCTGCAGCGTCCGCGCGGCCGCCCACAGCTCGGCCAGCGGGAAGTCCTGGCTCACCCCGCCCGCGCCATGCAACTGCACCGCCCGGTCCAGAATCTGAACCACCGTACGCGGCGTCGCGATCTTGATGGCCTGGATCTCGGTGTGTGCCTCGCGGTTGCCCACCGTGTCCATCAGCCAGGCCGTCTTCAGCACCAGCAGCCGCAGCTGCTCGACCGCCACCCGCGCGTCCGCGATCCACTCATGGACCTGGCCCTGCTGGGCGAGCGCCTTGCCGAAGGCCGTACGGTCCACCGCCCGCCGGCACATCAGCTCGATACCGCGCTCGGCCATGCCGATCAGCCGCATGCAGTGGTGGATCCGGCCGGGGCCGAGACGGGCCTGGGCGATGGCGAAACCGCCGCCCTCCTCGCCGATGAGGTTGCTCACCGGCACTCGCGCCCGGTCGAAGACCACCTCGGCGTGGCCGCCGTGGTAGTGGTCCTCGTAGCCGTACACCCGCATCGCCCGCCGCACCTCGACGCCCGGGGTGTCGCGCGGCACCAGCACCATCGACTGCTGACGGCGCACATCGGCGCCCTCCGGGTCGGTCTTGCCCATCACGATGAAGATCTTGCAGTCGGGGTTCATCGCCCCGGAGATGTACCACTTGCGCCCGGTGATGACGTAGTCGTCGCCGTCGCGCTCGATCCGGGTCTCGATATTGGTCGCGTCGGACGAGGCGACCTCCGGCTCGGTCATCGCGAAGGCCGACCGGATCTCCCCCGCGAGCAGCGGCTCCAGCCACTGCTTGCGCTGCCGCTCGTCGCCGAACTGGGCGAGCACCTCCATGTTGCCGGTGTCGGGGGCGGCACAGTTCAGGGCCGTGGGGGCCAGCTGGGGGCTGCGGCCGGTGATCTCCGCGAGCGGGGCGTACTGCAGATTGGTCAGCCCCGCGCCGTACTCCTCGTCGGGCAGGAAGAGGTTCCACAGCCCCTGCCGGCGGGCCTCGGCCTTGAGCTCCCCGACGACCGCCGGGGTCAGCCACGGCGAGTCCAGGGCCGCGCGCTGCTCCTCCGCGACCGCCTCCGCCGGATGGACATGCTCGTCCATGAAGGCGAGCAGCTTGGCGCGCAGCTCTTCGGTCCGGGCGTCGAATGCGAAGTCCATGACGGGATCAGCTCTCCTCGAGGGTGGTGAGGCCGTGGTCGATGAAGGCGGGGACGATGTCGCCGATGCGGTCGAAGCCCGCGCCGACGGTCTGGCCGAGGGTGTAGCGGTAGTGGATGCCCTCGAGGATCACCGCGAGCTTGAAGTAGGCGAAGGCGGTGTACCAGGACACGCCGCTCACATCGCGCCCCGAACCCTCGGCATAGCGCTGGATCAGCTCGTCCGTGGCGGGGTGGCCGGGGGCGCCCTGGGTGGAGGAGATGGGGGAGTCGGCGAGATTCGGATGACCGCTGTACATCACGATCAGCCCGAGGTCGGTCAGCGGATCGCCGAGCGTGGACATCTCCCAGTCGAGGATCGCCGTGATCCGGTCGTCGGCGTTCACCAGGACGTTGTCCAGGCGGTAGTCGCCGTGGACGACCGTGGGCGTGGGGGAGGCCGGCAGCGCCTTGGCGAGCCGGGTGTGCAGCTCGTCGATCCCGGACAGCTCACGGCTGCGCGAGGCCGCCAGCTGCTTGCCCCAGCGGCGAAGCTGCCGCTCCAGGAACCCCTCCGGGCGCCCGAAGTCGCCGAGCCCGACCTCGGCCGGGTCCACGGAGTGCAGCGCCACGAGCGTGTCGACGAGGGAGAGGACGACCTCCCGGGTGCGCTCCGGGCCGATGCCGGCGAGCTGCTCGGCGGTGCGGTACGGGGTGCCCTCGACGAACTCCATGACGTAGAAGGGCGATCCGACCACCGTCTCGTCCTCGCACAGCAGCACCGGCTCCGGCACCGGCACGGCCGTCGGGTGCAGGGCGCTGATCACCCGGTGTTCCCGCGCCATGTCATGGGCGGTGGCGAGGACATGGCCCAGCGGCGGCCGGCGGACGACCCAGCGGGAGGTGCCGTCGGTGACCGTGTAGGTGAGATTCGAACGGCCGCCTTCGATCAGCTCGGCGCTCAGCGGCCCGCGCACCAGTCCCGCGCGTTCGCGGTCGAGGTGGGCGCGGAGCCGATCGAGGTCGAGCCCTGGGGGATTGCCTGCGTTCATCGAACCTCTTCCTGGGTTTCCTCGGTACTTCTCGGTACTACGCACAGCCGCTCGGTCAGGGGAGCGGACGAACCGTTCCGCAACATGATGCCGACCAGTCGGTATGTAGTCCAGTGCGGGTCCGTCGCCGGGCACATCGGGACCGCTGCCCGGAGGGCTCGGAACTACCGCCCCCGCCCCCGCCCGGCCCGTTCCTCGGCCCGTTCTTCGGCCCGCTCCTGGGCCTCGACCACCGCCTCCCCGTACTCCACCGACCAGGCACCGAGCGCCTCGACCGGCCCCAGCAAGGTCTCCCCGAGCGGGGTCAGCGCGTACTCGACCCGGGGCGGCGCCTCCGCGTACCGGCGCCGCTCCACCAGCCCGTCGTCCTCCAGGCGGCGCAGAGTGTCGTTGAGCACCTTCGGACTGATGCCGCCGATCGCCTCGCGCAGTTCGCCTGGTCGGCGCGGCCCCTCCCGCAGCCCGAAGATCACGACGGCGGTCCAGGTGCGGGCCAGCAGATCGAAGCCCAGCCGCGCCCGGCAGTCGGCGATGAATCCCTCCGGTGCGAGGGGCCGCGATGTCGTCGCCGGTTCACTCACTGATGACCTCCTGACCTGCTGACCGCCGTCCGCCCTAGCGCATCCGTCGCACACCGCGCGGTGTGCGACGGACTTCCTAGTGTCCTTCCCCATCGGCAGGCGAGAACGAGGAGGAGACCGCGATGCGGATCGGAGTGCTGGGCACGGGCACGATGGCGGACGCGCTGGGGACCCAGTGGGCGCGCGCGGGGCACGAGCTGTTCATCGGCGGCCGTTCGCGGCCGAAGGCGGCGGCGCTGGCCGCCCGGATCGGCCACGGCGCGCGGGCGGGGAGTCTGCGCGAGGCCGCCGGATTCGGTGCGGTGACGCTGCTGGCGGTGGCGTACGACGGCGTGGAGGCGACCCTGGAGGCGGCGGGCGCGGCGAAGGGCACGCTGAGCGGCCGGGCGCTGATCGATTGCACCAACGCGGTCGTCCCCGGGCGCTTCACCCTCGCCACCGACGGCGGACCGGGCATGGCCGAGCGGATCGCCGCACGGGCCGTCGGGGCGCGGGTCGTGAAGGCGTTCTGCCACTGCTCGGACGCGGTGTGGCGGATGACCCCGCCGGTCTTCGCCGACGGACCGCTGGCGGTCCCGCTGTGCGGGGACGACGAGAAGGCCCTGGCGGCCGTACGCACGCTGGTCCGCGATATGGGCTGCGTACCGCTGGACGCCGGGGGCCTGGAGCGGGCCCGCCTGCTGGAGTCCACCGTCGCGTTTCTGCTCGGCTTCTGGTTCGGCGGGGTGGAGCCACGGGCCGCGCTGCCGCCGCTGGCGGCGCAGAGCCCGGCGTAGCGCCGGGGCGGCGGCCGGGGCGGTGCGGATTTGCGCCGCTGGTGGGGGAGCAGGAGCGTCGAAGAGGAGGAGCGCGGCAAGGAGAACGCGAGAGCCGCGAGGAGCCCCGAAGAGCCGCGAGGAGCTGTGAGAACCGCGAGAATATGAGAGCCGCGAGGAGCGTCACCATGAAGGCCATCACCTACCGCCGCTACGGCGGCCCCGAGATCCTGGAGTACGGGGAGCGCCCGGAGCCGAAGACCGGCCCCGACTCCGTCCTGATCAGGGTCCGGGCCGCCAGCGTGAACCCCGTCGACTGGAAGGCGCAGGCCGGATACCTCGAACCGTTCCTGGACGCGGTCTTCCCGGTGATCCCCGGCTGGGACGTCTCCGGGGTCGTGGAGCGGCCGGGCCCCGCGGTGACGGAGTTCCGGCCCGGCGACGAGGTGATCGGCTACGTACGGGAGGACTTCCTCTCCCGGGGCACCTGCGCCGAGTACGTGGCGGCGCCCATCCGCACCCTCGCCCGCAAACCGCGGAACCTCTCCTTCACCCAGGCCGCGGGCATCCCGCTGGCGGGGCTGACGGCCTACCAGTCGCTGGTGCGGGCGCTGAGGGTCGGCGAGGGCGACACCGTCCTGGTCCACGCGGCGGCGGGCGGGGTCGGCTCGATGGCGGTCCAGCTGGCCCGGCACATGGGTGCCCGCGTGATCGGCACCGCGGGTGAGCGCAACCATGAGTATCTGCGCGCGCTCGGCGCGGAGCCGACCACATACGGGGAGGGCCTCGCCGAACGGGTCCGCGCCCTCGCCGCGAACGGGGTGGACGCCGTGCTCGACCTGGTCGGCGGCGACGCGCTCACCGTCTCCGCCGAACTCCTCACCCCCGAAGGCCGCCTGGCCTCCATCGCCGACCCCGCCGTCCTCGGCCTCGGCGGCCACTACATCTTCGTGCGCCCCGACCACGACGACCTCCAGGACCTCACCGACCTCGCCGAGCGCGGCGCCCTCGGCGTCGAGGTCGCGGCGGTCTTCCCCCTCCAGAAGACGGCGGACGCCCAGCGGCTCAGCATGGAGGGCCACGCCAGGGGCAAGATCGCCATCGCGGTGGACTGAGCGACAGGGATCACCCTCGTGGTGGCCCTGAGAAACCGGCCCGAACACCCCATGGAATGCCAGGGGGCGCCTCCGCCCCGGGCGGAGGCGGGCTCGCGGACGCCCGGGCAGAGTCGGCGCCATGCGAATCCATACAGGTCTCACCACCACGGCGGCCCTCGCCCTCTCGCTGATCGTCGGCGTGGGGACGGCCGCCTCCGCCGCCGGTCCGGCCGACCCCGTGCGCTTCGAACTGCCCGCACCGACGGGGCGGCAGTCGGTCGGGGTGACCGAACTCCATCTCGTCGACCGGGCCCGGACCGACCCCTGGGTGACCGGCGGCAAAAGGGAGCTGATGGTCAGCGTCTGGTATCCGGCGCGGTCGGTGAACGGGTACCCCCGCCAGCCCCATATGCCGCCCGGCACCGCCCGTGCCGTGGACGAGGCGGGCTCGTTCGGCCTGGCGGCTCCCGGGGAGGTGGACTGGGCCGCCACGCGGACCGACGCCGCCACCGCCGCCCCGGCGGACGACCATGCGCCCCGGCCGGTCGTGCTGTACTCGCCGGGCCTTGGGAGCACCCGCGCGCTGGGAACGTCCACGGCCGAGGAACTCGCCAGCCGCGGCTATGTGGTGGTCACCATGGACCACACGCATGAGACGTCCCCGGTCGAGTTCCCCGGCGGCCGGGTCGAGCTTCAAAAGGACCCGTTGACCGATCCGGGGAAGCGCAAGCAGGCCATCGAGACCCGGGTGGGCGACACCCGCTTCGTGCTCGACCAGTTGGCCGTCCTGCGGGACGGCGGAAATCCCGATGCCGCGGGGCGTCGGCTGCCCCGTGGCCTGGGCACGGCGCTGGATCTGACCCGGGTCGGCATGTACGGCCACTCGGCCGGCGGGATCACCGCGGCCGAGGCCATGCGCGTCGATGGCCGCATCGACGCGGGCATCGACATGGACGGCACGCTCAAATACAGCGGCACCGAATTCATCCCGGCCGCGGTGGAAGGGCTGAACCGGCCCTTCATGCTCCTGGGGAAGGCCAATCAGACCCATCTGAACGAGCCGTCCTGGCAGTCGCTCTGGGACCAGTCCACCGGCTGGAAGCGCGATCTGAGCCTGGAACGGGGCGGCCACTTCAGCTACACCGACGCCCAGACGATCGTGCCCGCGCTCGACGAACGCCTGGACATCCCGGCGCGGCAGCGCGAGCAGGTCATCGGGACCGTGGATCCCGGGCGCAGCACCGCCGCCCAGCGCGCCTACCTCACCGCCTTCTTCGACCAGCACCTGCGGGGCCGCCCGCGCGACCTGCTGGACGGGCCGTCCGCCTCCTACCCCGACGTGCGCTTCGTCCAGTAGGCGCGACGCCCATGGGCGGGGGCCCGCGGCGGGGTCGGTCCCCGCGGCCCCGGGGTCCCCGCCCGGGACCGCCGGGGGAGTGCGGTCCCGGGCGCGGTCTCAGCGCAGCATGGCCGCTCCCAGGACGGCCAGGGCGAGGGTGCAGGCCACCGCGGCCACGGCCGCCCGCGGGGACAGAGCGGGCGGACGTGGCATGCGCATGGCCCGGATGCGGCGGTGGGCCAGCGCCAGGAAGGCGAGCCAGACCACCACCACCAGGGCCAGGACCACCAGCGAGGCCGGGTCGATACCGCCGTGCAGGGTCTGCCGGCCCGCGAGCGAGGCGGCCACCGCGCACGCCAGCGTCGTACGGCGCCAGGCCAGCCGCGTCCGCTCCGGCTGGAGCCCGGGGTCCCGGTCCCGCGTTCGTGGTCCGTGCGTCCCTTTCCCCTCCGGCATCGCCTCACACCTCCCGGGTCACCCGCCCCACCCGAAGGCGGCCACGATCACCATCAGCAGCGCGACCACTCCGACCGCGAGCCCGAGCACCACCGGGAAACGGGACATCGGCAGGTCCTCGCCCCGCCGCATGGCCCGCTCGCAGCGCACCCAGTGGCTGATGGCCCGCAGGGCGCACAGCGCGCCGCCCGCCAGCAGGACGAGCGCCAGCGCGAGCCGCAGCGGCCGGGCCGTCTCCGGGAGGAACTGGTCGACCGCGAAGCCGCCGCCCACCAGCGCCATCGCGGTGCGCAGCCAGGCGAGGAAGGTGCGTTCGTTGGCGAGTGAGAAGCGGTAGTCGGGGGTGCCGCCCTCCTCCCGCAGCCGCTCGGGCGCGAACCACAGCCGTACGTCCGACGCCGCCGAGGCGAGACCGCCGCCACGCGGCTGGGCAGGCTGTGCAGGCTCCGAAGGCTGCGGAGGCTCCGAAGGCCCGGGCCCGGAGGATTCGGTCACGCTTCGACCCTCTCACGGCGCCACTCCATCAGCCGCCGGTACGCCTCCCGCCCGTCCGGCACCCACTCCCACTCGGGCAGCCGCCGGGTCAGCTCGTCCTCGGTGAGAAAGGCGTGCCAGGCGACCTCCTCGGCCTGCGGATCGACCGGCAGCTCGCAGCGCACCTCGTAGACCCGGCTCCACCAGGTGTGCTCGGGCGTCTCGTAGAGGAACGAGAACAGCGGTACGGGCGCGGGCAGCCCCCGCACCCCCAGCTCCTCCTCCGCCTCGCGCAGCGCCGCCTCGTCATAGCCCTCGCCCGCGCCGACCACCCCGCCGACGAACATGTCGTAGAGCGAGGGGAAGACCAGCTTCTCGGCGGTGCGGCGATGGACGAAGACGCGGCCCTGGGCGTCCCGGGCCTGGATGAAGACGCAGCGGTGCCGGAGCCGGTGGGCCATGGCGTCACCGCGTCGGGCCTGGCCGACCACGCGGTCCCGCTCGTCCACGATGTCGAGTAGTTCGTTGGCGGAAAGCGGTTCCTGATCAGGCATACCGCCATACAAGCAGATCGCGGGACCGGTCAGCGCCGGTGGCCACCGCCGTATCCGCCGCCGTAGTCGCCCCCATAGCCGGTTCCACCGCCATAGCCGCCGTCGTACCCGCCGCCCTGGCCGCCCCCATAGCCACCGCCGTAGCCGCCGCCCTCGTCGCGCTGCCGCTCCTGCTGCTGCTCGGCCCAGCGGTCGAACGCCTCCACCGCGTCCTGCCAGTCGTCGTACTGTCCCGGCCCCGGGAGGACCAGCCCGGCCAGGACGGCGTGGAGCGGCCCTTGCCGGCGGACGGGGTCCGGGGCTTGTCCGGCGTGGGGTCGGCCGCCGGGGCCTGGGCCACGGGCTGGGCGGCGGGCTGCTGCGGCTTGGGCTTCTCGGCGCGCGCACCGCGCAGCGGGGTGTCGCCCACCGCCGCCTCGACATACGGGACGGTATGGCTCTCCGGCTCGTCCGGGACGGCCGTCGAGGTGTCGTGTCCGGAGGCGGCCGTCGCCTCACGGGCGTCCTTGCCCATGAGCATGAAGAGGGCGGTGGCGGCGCCGGTGGCCGACAGCAGAATCGCCCCGGCGGCCGCCTTACGGCGGTTGTCCACCGGGCGGCGGCGGGCGTGCCGGGGCCCGATCACCTCGCTGCGGAGCACCTGCGCCTCGTCCACGGGCGGCCCGGCTTGGAGGGGCTGCGGGCCGGGGGTGACGAGCGTCGGGTTCACCACGCGACGTTCCACCTCGGGCGTCGGCCCTGAATGCTCAACGGAGCGGTCAGCCATGGTCGTTGATGATGCACGGTTGGCCTAACCGTGTCCAATCTCGGTGAACGATTGTGACCTTTTGTTCTACGTCGAGGTTTCGCGGGGGAAGTCGGCGGGCCGGAAGCGGCCGGAAACCGCTCCCACACCCCGGGTTGACGCCGTACTGGGCGGTAGGCAGGATCGCGGTCATGGCGCCGTCGGCGGGCGTCGGCGGGCTCACGAGAACGGACACCACACCATGGCGTACGACGCGGACGTGATCGTGGTCGGCGCGGGGCTCGCGGGCCTCGCCGCCACCGCCGAACTGGCCGACGCCGGCCGTAAGGTGATCCTGCTCGACCAGGAGCCCGAGCAGTCGCTCGGCGGCCAGGCCCACTGGTCCTTCGGCGGTCTCTTCCTCGTCGACTCGCCCGAGCAGCGCCGGCTGCGCATCCGCGACAGCCATGAACTCGCCTGGCAGGACTGGCTGGGCACGGCCGGGTTCGACCGCGAGGAGGACCACTGGCCGCGCCGCTGGGCCGAGGCGTACGTCGACTTCGCCGCCGGCGAGAAGCGGTCCTGGCTGCACGCCCAGGGGCTGCGGCTGTTCCCGCTCGTCGGCTGGGCCGAGCGCGGCGGCTATGACGCCACCGGCCATGGCAACTCCGTGCCCCGCTTTCACATCACCTGGGGCACCGGCCCCGGTGTGGTCGCCCCCTTCGAGCGGCGGGTGCGGGAGGCGGCCGCCCGTGGCCTGGTCGAGCTGCGCTTCCGGCACCGGGTGACGGGGCTGGCCCGCAGCGCGGGCACGGTCGACACCGTCACCGGCGACATCCTGGAGCCCAGCGACGCCGAGCGCGGCACCCCCAGCGGCCGCGAGGTGGCCGGCGCCTTCGAACTGCGCGCCCAAGCCGTGATCATCACCTCCGGCGGCATCGGCGGCAACCACGACCTGGTCCGCGCAAACTGGCCCGAGCGGCTGGGCTCCCCGCCCGAGCGGATGATCTCCGGAGTCCCGGCCCATGTGGACGGCCATATGCTCGGCATCACCGAGGCGACCGGCGGCCGCATCATCAACCGCGACCGGATGTGGCACTACACCGAGGGCATCGAGAACTGGAACCCCATCTGGCCCCGGCACGGCATCCGCATCCTGCCCGGCCCGTCCTCGCTGTGGTTCGACGCGCGCGGCAAGCGCTTGCCGGTGCCGCTGTTCCCCGGCTTCGACACCCTCGGCACGCTCGAGCACATCATGCGGACCGGCTACGACTACACCTGGTTCGTGCTCACCCGGAAGATCATCGAGAAGGAGTTCGCGCTCTCCGGCTCCGAGCAGAACCCCGACCTCACCGGCAAGAGCGTCCGCGATGTGATCGGCCGCGGCCGGGCCGGGGCCCCGGGCCCGGTCCAGGCGTTCATGGACCACGGCGCGGACTTCATCGTGGAGCGGTCGCTGCCGGCGCTGGTCCGGCGGATGAACGAGCTCACCAAGGAGCCGCTCATCGACGAGGAGGGGCTGCGGCGGGAGATCGTCGCCCGCGACCGCGAGATCGCCAACCCCTACACCAAGGACCTCCAGGTCACCGCCCTGCGCGGCACCCGCAAATATGTGGCCGACCGGCTGATCCGCACCGCGGCCCCGCACCGCATCCTCGACCCCAAGGCGGGTCCGCTGATCGCCGTGCGCCTGAACATCCTGACCCGCAAGACGCTCGGCGGCCTCGAGACGGACCTCTCGTCCCGCGTCCTGACCGAGGGCGGCGAACCGCTGCCCGGTGTCTACGCGGCCGGGGAAGCGGCGGGCTTCGGCGGCGGGGGAGTGCACGGCTACCGCTCCCTGGAGGGCACCTTCCTGGGCGGCTGTCTCTTCTCGGGCCGTACGGCGGGCCGCGCGGCGGCCAAGGCGGTGGGGTAGACCCGGGGCGTGCCTCCCGGGCTCCCGGGTCCCGGAGTCTTACCGAAGTCTGACGAATCCCCGGCGGATATGGCGCACCACCCCCGCCCGGTGCTCTTATCGACCCATGGACCCCAACACCGGTGCCGGATCCGACGGCCACGGCGCCCCCGTCGGCCGGCGCCTCGTCCTCGGCATGCTCGGCCTCGGGGCCGGCGCGATGGCCGCGGCCCCCTGGCTGCAGGGCCGCCTGGAGGCCGCCCTGGGCGCGGTGGCCGACAAGGACCCGACGGGGGTGACCGGACTCCTCCCCAACGGCGGGGGATTCCGCTACTACTCCGTCACCTCCTCCGTGCCCCACAGGGACGCCGACAGCTACCGCCTCACCGTCGACGGACTCGTCGACAAGCCCGCCGAGTACCGCCTCGCCGATCTGCGCGCGCTCCCGCAGACCCGCCTCGTGCGCGATGTCCAGTGCGTCACCGGCTGGCGGGTGCCCGAGACCCCGTTCGAGGGGGTGCGGCTGTCGACGCTGCTCGACGCCGCCGGGGTGCGTTCGCAGGCCAAGGCCGTCCGCTTCACCTGCTTCGACGGCGCGTACAGCGAGAGCCTGACCCTCGATCAGGCGCGGCGCGCGGACGTCCTGGTCGCGCTGAAGCTGCGGGACAAGCCGCTGGGACACTCCCACGGCGGGCCGGTGCGGCTGTATGTGGCGCCCATGTACTTCTACAAGTCGGCGAAATGGCTCTCCGGTATCACCGTCACCGATGAGGTGCGGCCCGGCTATTGGGAGGACCGGGGCTATGACGTCGACGCCTGGGTCGGCAGATCGAACGGACGCGACGATGACCCCACCGCCTGAGCGGACGAAGACCGCAACGTCGCGAGCCGAAGCCCGGGACCGGGACGGGTCGCGGGTGCGCCGGTTCAGCCCCGCCGAGCGCTGGATCCACCGCACCACGGCACTCCTGCTGGGCGTGTGTGTGCTCAGCGCGGGCTGTCTCTATCTGCCCGAGCTCGCCGAACTCGTCGGGCGGCGCGCCCTCGTCGTCACCGTCCATGAGTGGAGCGGCATCCTGACGCCCCTCCCGGCCCTGCTCGGACTCGCCTCCCGCGCCTTCCGCGCCGATCTCACTCGCCTCAACCGCTTCGGCCCGCACGACCGCCGCTGGCTGCGCGCGGCGCTGCGCCGCGACCACCGGCGACAGGAGCGCCCGGCGGGGAAGTTCAAAGCCGGGCAGAAGCTGTACGCGGGGTATATCGCGGGCGCCGTGATGGTGATGGCGGGCACCGGGCTGCTGATGTGGTTCACCGATCTGGCCCCGCTGGTGTGGCGCACCAGCGCCACCTTCGTCCACGACTGGCTGGCGCTGGCCATCGGCATCGTCCTGCTCGGCCACATCGGCAAGGCGTTCGCCGATCCGGAGGCCCGGCGCGGGATGCGCACGGGCCGGGTCGAGCGGGCGTGGGCGGCCCGTGAGCATCCGCTGTGGCGTGCGGACGAGGACACCGCGGACGGCCACCGGGACGCGGGGCACGACACCGGAGACCACGAACACCGCATCCGCTGAACCAGTGGCCACGCGCGCCACGTCCGCCGAACCCATGACACCCGGTGCCATGATGCGTCGCATGCGCGAGAAAGGTGCAACAAAGACCGTTATGCGGCTTGGGGTGCATGTCGCCCTATGCGCCGTGGCGATGCTGCCGCTGAGCGGCTGCCGCATGTTCGACGCCCCGCTGCGGCGTGGCGGGCTCTGGGTGAACCCGGACAGCCCGGCCGCCCGGCAGGTCCGTGACCGGCAGAACGAGGGAAAGAACCGCGACGCCGCGCTCATCCGGCAGATCGCCCAGCAGCCGGTCGCGGAGTGGCTCGGCCCCGCGCCGCCCCGTGAACGGGTCCGCTTCATCACCGAATCCGCGGCGCGGGCCGGGTCCACCCCGGTCCTGGTCGCCTATCACATCCCGTACCGGGACTGCGGACGGTACTCGGCGGGCGGGGCCCGGAGCGCCCATGCGTACCGGCGTTGGATCGAGCAGATCACCCTGGGCATCGGCGACCGCAAGGCGATCGTCGTCCTGGAACCCGACGCGGTGGCCCAGCTCGTCGACGGCTGCGTACCGGCCAGGCTGCGCACCGCCCGGCTGGCGATGCTGCGCGACGCGGTCGCCATGTTCGCCGCCCTGCCGCACGTCCAGGTGTATGTGGACGCGGGGAACCCGGGCTGGATCAAGAATCCCCACCGGCTGGTGCGGCCGCTGCGCGAGGGCGGTATCGAGCAGGCGGACGGCTTCGCGCTGAACGTCTCCAACTTCCAGCCGACCCGGCGGACCGTGGCGTACGGCCGCCGGCTCTCCGCCGCCCTCGACGGCGCCCACTTCGTCATCGACACCAGCCGGAACGGCAACGGTCCGCTGCGGCTCCGCGGCGCGGCCCGGCACGGTGTCCGGGCCCGGGACTCCTGGTGCAATCCGCCGGGGCGGGCGCTGGGCGAGCGGCCCAGCACCACCACCGGGGATCGCCTCGTGGACGCCTATCTGTGGATCAAGCGGCCGGGAGAGTCCGACGGGACCTGCAACGGCGGCCCCCCGGCGGGCCGCTGGTGGACCGCGTACGCGCTCGATCTGGCCCGTAACGCGCCCCGCCGCCACTAGCCGCCCGGCCGCCGGTCACAGCGCGCAGACCGGCGCCTTTTCCTTGTCCCCGTTCTCGCTGTTCTCGCTCTTGTTCTTCTTGTTCTTCGCTTTCGGGACCGCACAGGGGCTGGCGGCGTCGCGCGCCGTCGGCACCGTTCCGCGCGCCGGGCGCTTCCGGCCGCGGCGCACCAGCCCCACCGACCAGATCGCCACCGGCGCCAGACACAGCGCGAGGGCGAGCGCCGCCCAGGTCCGCATCACCGCATGGGCGTGGCCCAGGAAGAAGGAGGCGACCAGAGAGGAGCCGAACACCGCGGCCCACAGCAGATGGATACGGAACGTGGAGAGCCGGTCGGGGCTGGACGAGTCGCCCTTGGGTGTGACCACGAACCGGCTGGTGCGGCGCAGCGCCGCGTCGCACAGCGACTTGGCGTAGATCGGGGCCGACAGCGCCGAGAGCAGCATCCCGGCCAGCCCGCCGGAGCCCTCCGGCTCATGCGGGGAGACGTTGTGCCGCCGGTTCCAGATGTACAGCCCGATCTGCAGCATCGCCGCGTCGCTGTAGAGCATCATCCACATCTCGGCGGGGATGTGGATCCCGGCCGCGCCCAGCACCAGGAACAGCGCGCACGACAGCGCGGAGAGGATCCAGTTGAGCGCGGTCATCGGGTAGTACGCGATCATCAGCGAGTAGTTGAGCAGCTTGCCCGGCGACAGGGTGAACGGGCCCTTCCAGAACTGCTTGAGCACCGTCTCGTAGGTGCCGCGGCTCCACCGCATCTGCTGGGTGAAGAAGTCCGTCCAGGTGCTCGGCCCCTCGCCGACCGCGAGCACATCGGGGGTGTAGACCGAGCGCCACTTCTTCCTCGTGGCGGGGTTGCGGTGGCGGTGCAGCTCGAAGCCGGTGGCCATGTCCTCGGTGATCGAGTCGTACAGCCCGCCGATCGAGCGCAGCGCACTGATCCGCACCGCGTTGTTGGTGCCCACGAACATCGGGCCGCCATAGGCGTTTCCGGCCCGCTGGATCAGCGCGTGGAAAAGGAACTGCTGGCTTTCGGCGGCCTTGGTGACCGGGGTGTCGTAATTCCCGTAGACCTGCGGACCGACCACGAAGGCGATATCCGGATCCCGGAAGTAACCCAGCATGCGCTCCAGGAAGTTGGGCAGCGGCACATGGTCGGTATCCACACACGCCATGAATTCATACGCGTCACCATGCGCGTCCAGCCAGGCGTTGTAATTCCCGTGCTTGGTCCTCGCCCGGAAAGCGCCCTTCGGCTGATTCCACTTCTCGATGCCCTTGCGGGAGAAATGCCGTACGCCCAGCCGTGCGCACAGCGCCTTGACCTCCTCGTCGTCCCCCTCGTCCAGCAGCCATACGTCCAGCGGCCCGGTGTGCCGGATCCGCACCGCCCCTCCAGCGTGGCCCGGACCATCGCGATCGGCTCCTTGCCGGGCACAAAGCTGGTCAGGAACGCCACCCGCGTCCCCGGCTCGGCCACCACCGGCACCGGATCCCGCGCCACCAGCGTCGCATGGGCGTTGGAGACGACCGTGAACAGGCGAAAGCCCTCGATCAGCGCGATCGAGACCAGCATCGCGAGGTCCGCCGCCCGCTGCCACCACGGCGCGTAGGCGCGCTCCAGCCAGTGATCGGGGTGCAGCAGCCACAGCAGCAGCAGCGCCGAGCACACCGGCGCCGCGCACAGCAGCAGCGCGGCCCGGATCCGGTGCGGCTCCTGCGCCAGCAGACTCCGGCAGCGCACCCGGTAGGGGCGGTCCGTGGGAGCGCTGGTCAACGGGCCCGCCAGCTCGCTGTACCGCTTGTACTCGTACACCGAGGCGGAACGGCGGTGCGGGACGCGGGAGTCCGACGCGGTACGCGCGGGCGGCGGCCCGGCGGATACGGCGTGTGCGGTGGCTTTCCGGGGGGAATCTCTGACGGGGGTCGGTGCAGACATCTGGGCACTCCCGCGGGGCTGGCTCGAACCGAATGGCGCGCCGCGATGACCCATACGGGCCATATTCTTCAGGTCATCGCGCGAGATGAGAAGGTAACAATCCCATGGGGGCTGGCCGTGCACATCGAATATTCGGCGCGCCCTTGTTGAGGGCCCGTAAGACATCCACTCCGACGGCCCAGCGGTGCGCGTCTTACGTGATTTACATCCCGCCGTCTGGCAGGGTCGGCACCGATCGAAGCCCATCGGAATACGGAGGATGGGGCGCAGTCGCCCGATGAGAGTCCTGCACATCATCTCCCGCCTCGGGGCCGGAGGAGCCGAACAGCAACTGAGGCTGCTGCTGCGCCATTTGCCGGTGCGCTGTGACGTCATCGCCCTCTCGGGCCCCGGCGCCACCGCGCACGGCATTCGCGCGGACGGTATCCCGGTCACCCATGTGCCCCTGGGCGCCGGGCGCGAGCGCCAGCTCACCACGGTGCCCAGGCTGGTGCGGATCATCCGCTCCGGCGGCTACGACCTGGTGCACACCCATCTGTACCGGGCGTGTGTGCTCGGCCGGATCGCCGCCCGGCTGGCCGGGGTGCGGGCGGTCATCGCCACCGAACACAGCCTGGGCGAGCGGCGGATCGACGGCCGACCGCTCACGGCCGCCCTCCGCGCCCGCTATCTCGCCGCCGAGCGGCTGGGCTCGGCCACCGTCGCCGTCTCGGCCGCCGTCGCCGACCGGCTGCGCGACTGGGGCGTGCCCAACCCCCGGATCCATCTGGTGCCGAACGGGATCGACGCCCGCCACTTCCGCTTCGAACCGGCCGCCCGGGCGGCCGCCCGCGCCCGTCTCGGCCTCCCCGACCGGGCCTTCGTGGTCGGCGGGGTCGGCCGCCTGGTGGCGGACAAGCGGTTCGACACGGCGGTGCGGGCCGTCGCCGAGGTGCCGGACACCCGGCTGCTGCTGGTCGGCGAGGGCCCCGAGCGTCCCGCCCTGGAGGACCTGGCCGCCCGGCTGGGCGTGGCCGACCGGGTGCGGCTGCTGGGCGAGCGCGACGGCGCCGTGGCCCCGCCGGACGACCGGCCCGCGGGGCTGCCCGGACTGCTGGCCGCCATGGACGTGCTGGTCTCGCCGTCCACCGAGGAGGCGTTCGGCCTCGCGTCGCTGGAGGGGCTGGCGGCCGGGCTGCCGGTGCTGCACACCGTCTGCCCCGCCCTCGACGAGCTCCCCACCGGCACCGTCCCCGGCGCCCGCCGTATCGCCCCCGGCCCGGCCGCCCTCGCCGACGCCCTGCGCCGGCAGGCCGCCGCGGGCCCGCTGCGCTTCCCGGTCCCGGACGCCATCGACCGCTACGACATCGCCCGCGGCGCCCGCCGCCTGATGGACCTCTACGACCGCGCCACCACCTGCGGGCCGGACGGCTGTCTGCGGGTCTCCCCCATCAGCCGCCGCATGCCGCGGCGCGGCGCGCCCGCGGGCTGAGAGGGCTCGCGCGCCATCAATCGCGCCGCGCGGCCTTCCCGCGGTCGTCATCGGGCCCCGGGGCCAGGTCGCGGAGCAGTTCCAGCACATGCCGCAGGCCGGGGCGGTTGCCGGTGCCCGCCCGGCTGACGGTGAAGACGGTCCGGGAGACGGGATCGACCAGTGGGTGCAGGCTGACGGGCGCGGTGGTGTCCGGCAGCGCCATACGGGGCACCAGGGCGGCACCGGCTCCCGCCGCGACCAGGGCCGTCAGCACGGCGAAATCGCTGCTGCGCGCCCGGATGTCCGGGACGAACCCGGCGGCACCGCATGCGCGCTGCTCGGGGTCGCGGCTCTCGCGCTGCTGCTGGTGGCGCCGTTCACAAAGGTACGTCTGCCGCGCCGACATGATCTGCCGATGATCGCCCCGTGCGGGGCCACCGGCATGACCGCCTATCAGGTGCTGCTCAACCGCAGAAACGACAGCCCGGCCACCCCCAGCCCCTCGATACCGACCCGGATGGCCGGGAAAGGCCGAGGCCCACAGCACGACGGTGCCGGCCAGGGCGAGAAGACGGGGAGAGGCGATGCGCGGGAACATGCCTTCAGCGTCCCCGCCGCAAAAGCAGAAATCGAGTTAGCTTTTGTTGCCGAAAGCGTTGGCCGCGCTTACTGCCGCCTCGCGGTACGCCCGCGGGCTGAGGCCGCGCTCGCGGGTGAAGGCGGCGCTGAGGGCGAACGCGCTGCCGTAGCCGACCCGCCGGGCCACCGCCGCCAGGGTGCTCGCCGGGTCCCGGAGCAGATCCGCCGCGAGCGCCAGCCGCCAGCCGGTCAGATACGCCATGGGCGGCTCGCCCACCAGCGCGGTGAAGCGGCGGGCCAGCGCCGCACGCGAGACGCCCGCCTCGGCGGCGAGCCCGGCCACGGTCCACGGATGGGCCGGGTTGTTCTGCAGCAGCCGCAGGGCACGGCCCACCACCGGGTCGCCCAGCGCCCGGTACCACCCCGGCGCCCGGGCCTCCGGCCGGTCGAACCAGGCCCGCAGCACGGAGATCAGCAGCAGATCCAGCAGCCGGTCCAGGACCGCCTCCTGCCCGGCCTCGTCCTTGACGATCTCCTCGCCGAGCCAGGGCATCAGGGGGCAGTCCCACACCTCGCCGTCCAGCGCCAGCAGCGGGGGCAGCGCGTCCAGCAGCCGCCCGCTGATCTCCCCGTCGAGCTGATAGGTGCCGATGAGCATGGTGGCCGAGCCGTCCGGGCTGTTGCCCCAGGTGCGCACCCCCAGCGCCATCGCCTCGGCCAGATCCGCGCCGTCCGCCGTGCGGCACACCTCACCGGGGAGGATCCACGCCTGCGGCGCGGTGGCGGGGTCGTCGGCGACCGTGTACGGAGCCGGGCCGCGCGCGATGGCCACGTCCCCCGGGCGCAGCCGCACCGCCTCGCCCTCGTCCGGCACCACCCAGGCCTCGCCGCGCGCCATGGTCATCACGCACAGCGGGGCCCGGTCCTCGATCCGTACCGCCCAGGGCGGCTCCATCACGACCCGCAGCAGAAAGGCCCCCCGGGCCCGCGGGCCGTCCAGCAGACTCGCCAGCGCGTCCATGGCGCACAGCGTAGACGCTCGCTTATGCGGCCGAGCCTCTCGGCCATGGCCCGTCTCACCGCCCGCGAGTTGACTGGCCGTATGACGACACACCACACGGAAACACAGCACGCGCCGGCACAGCCCGCCGACCCGACGACCGTCCTGGTGCTCGGCGGCACCGGCAAGACCGGCCGCCGGGTCGCGGACCGGCTGATCCGGGCCGGGCACCCGGTGCGGATCGGCTCCCGGTCCGGCGAGACGCCCTTCGACTGGGAGGACCCGCGCACCTGGGAACCCGCGCTGGACGGCGCCGCCGCGGCGTACCTCGCCTACTACCCCGACGTCTGCGACCCGGGCGCCGCCGCCACCCTCCGCGCCTTCGCCGAACGGGCGGCCGGGAGCGGCACCCGGCGGCTGGTGCTGCTCTCCGCCCGGGGCGTGGAGGCCGCGCTGCCCGCCGAGGAGGCGGTGCGGGTGCCGGGTGTGGAGTGGACCGTGCTGCGGGCGAGTTGGTTCTTCCAGAACTTCGACGAGGGCATCCTGCGCAGCGGTGTGCTCGACGGCGAGATCGTCTTCCCGGCCGGGGACGTGAAGGAGCCCTTCGTGGACGCCGACGACATCGCCGAGGTCGCGGTCGCGGCGCTGACCGGGGACGGACACGCGGGCCGGAGCTACGAGATCACCGGGCCGAGGCTGCTGACCTTCGCCGAGGCGGCCGCGGAGATCGCCGGGGCGACGGGCCGCGCGGTGCGCTATGTGCCGGTCCCCGCCGAGGAGTACGGGGCCGCGCTGGTGCGCGACCACGGGCTGCCGGACGAGCTGGGGGCGTTTCTGACCGACCTGTTCGCCACCTTGCTGGACGGGCGCAACGCGCGTCTGGGGGACGGCGTCCACCGCGTCCTGGGCCGTGCGCCCCGGGACTTCGCCGACTACGTCCGCGAGACCGCCGGGAGCGGTGCCTGGGCCGACTGAGACCGGCCGCCCCGGGGCCGGGCGCCACGGGACCGCGGACCGTCCGCCGCATCGGGCCTACCCCGTCGGACGCCGGTCGATCGGGGTCACCGGGGACCGGACCGACAGGGGGGTGCGGCGCGGGCCCGACCAGGGGGCCGGGACCGCGTCGATGTCCTGGGCCAGTCGGTAGGCGAGCGTCTCGTAGTTCACCCGCCAGCCGCGGAAGTGCGGCCACGCCTGCTCCGCGGTGCGCTCCATCGGATAGCCGTAGGCGCGCATCTGTTCCACCCCGCGCAGGAAGTCCGCGTAGCCGAGCCGCACCGGATCCTCCGGGTGCGGGTCCGCGTCGTACGGGATGCCGCGGATATCGGCGATGTCGCGCAGGCAGACGTAGCCCGCGCGCAGCGCCAGCCGGGTTTCGGCCTGGGGCTGGGAGGGGTTGAAGGCCAGCCGCAGCGCGCCCGCGTCCAGCACCGCCAGCAGGGCGATCAGCCAGTTGCGGTCGGCCTTGGGGGAGCGGAAGTGGATGAGGATCGGATAGGTGGTGTGGGTCTCGCTCACCACGGCGCACCACCGCTCCCAGCCGCGGAAGAGGTCGCCGATGTCGTCCAGCAGCTCGACCTGGGCGTAGCGGGCGAGGATCTGCGGACCCCAGGGCGGCGCGCCGGCCCGGGTCTGCAGCAGGGTGACCTCGGTCTCGCGGCGCTGATAGGCGTTGTAGAGGGTGGGCAGATAGCCGATCTGCAGGCCGACCACGATGGGGCCGGTGGCCGCCGCGCAGAAGTCGATGGCGGTCAGGCTGGCCCGGCGGCTGCTGGCGAAGCCGAGGGTGAAGAGCGAGGACCCGGCCTCGTACAGCGCGTCATGGACGTCCAGCCCGCTCACCGCGGCCTCCAGCAGCCCGTAGCCGAGCATGAAGGAGAGCAGCCAGCCCAGCAGTGTGATCACGATGGACACCGGCGCCACCGGGGCCAGCACCCGGTCCTTCGCCTCGACGCCCTGCAACCGGTCGGCCATGAACCGGAACGGCCGGTTCACCGAGCGCTGGACGAAGCCGGTGAAACCGGCGGGGGTGGGCCGGGGAATGACCAGGGTGCGCAGCACCGAGGCGAAGATGCCCAGCACGATGACGGCGCCGATGATGCCCAGCAGTACTCGCACCGCGATTCCGTTCCTACGTGCGTACCCTCTCGTCCCATCCGCTCTCAGGCCGTGAACATCTCGGGATGGGTGCCGACGAATTCCCGCACCCCGGTCGCGGGCCTCCCCGTGATCGTCTCGATGTCGTCGGTCCGGCGATCGTAGCGGTTCTCCGCGTGCAGCCGGGCCATGGTCGCCAGATGCTGGAAGACGTGGTCGGGCAGGCCCAGGGCCCGCAGATCGTGGTTGACCCAGGCTTCGTAGGAGACGTCGACATAGCTGATCGGCCGGCCGAGCGCGTCGGCGAACTCCGCGGCCATGGTGGTCATGCCGACGGAGGCCGGGCCGGTCAGATGGTAGGTCTTGCCGATGTGCGAGGTGGGGTCCACCAGGATCTCCGTCACCACCGCGGCGACGTCCCCGGCCGCGACCGGGGAGGTGCGCCCGGTGCCGAACGGCAGCCGGATCGTGCCCTCCTGTGCGATGGAGGAGTAGACGAAGACCGAGAAGAGCGGATTCTCCATGAAGACGGTGGGCCTGAGGTGGGTGACGGGCAGCCCGGACCAGTCGAGGGCCTGTTCGCCCAGCCACTGCAGCCGGTGCTGATCGGACTCCGCGGTGCTGGTGAAGTCCATCTGGGAGACCGTCATCTGCGACATGTTGACCAGCACTTCCAGCCGCGCGTATGCGCGCGCGACCGCCGCCGTCGTCACCGTGGCCTCCAGATACCCCGGCGACACGCTCATGCCGAAGTACATCCGTCCGCAGCCGTCCAGCGCCCGGACCACATCCGGGGCGCGGGTCAGATCGCCCGCCACCACCTCCGCGCCCGTCGTCCGCAGGGCGTCGGCCCGCTCGTCCTCCCGGTGGACCATGGCCCGTACCGGCAGATCGCGTCGGCGCAGCTCCTCCACCACGGTGCGGCCGATGCCTCCGACGCTCCCCGCGGCGCCGGTCACCAGGATCGGTGCCGGGGCCATGGCTAGGACACCAGCTTGTCGAGGGTGATGGGCAGTTCGCGGACCCGGACACCGGTGGCGTGGTGCACGGCGTTGCCGATGGCCGCGGCGGTGCCCACGATGCCCACCTCGCCGAGGCCCTTGGCCCCATGGGGTTGGTGTACGGATCGGGCTCGTCCAGCCAGTGGGCCTCGACCGCGTGGACATCGGCGTGGGAGGCGATGTGGTACTGGGCGAAGTCGTGGTTGACCACATGGCCGAACCGCGGGTCGAGCACACTGTGTTCGTACAGCGCCATCGACATCCCCTGGGTCATCCCGCCGATGAGCTGGGAGCGGGCCGTCTTGGGGTTGATGACCCGGCCCACGTCGAACATCCCCAGCAGCCGCGTCACCCGCAGCTCACCGGTGTCCTCGTCGACCCGCACCTCGGCGAACTGGGCGCCGAAGCTGTGCATCGCATAGCGCTCGGCGTCCGGGTTGCCGCCGGGCATCTCCGCGGTGACCTCCAGCCCCTCCGGCGGCGCGATACCGCCGTGTTCGGACCGCAGCCGGGCCCGCAACTGGTCCGCCGCCTCCCAGATCGCGGTGCCCCAGCTGTTGATCCCGGCCGAGAACCCGGCGACCGACGCGGCCGGCAGCGCCGTGTCCCCGATCCGCATCTCCACCTGCCCGACCGGGACGCTCAGCGCGTCCGCGGCGATCTGGGTGAGCGCCGTCCAGGTGCCGGTGCCCATGTCGGCGGCGGCGATCCGCACCGTGTAGCGGCCGTCCGGGCCGATCCGGATGGTGGCCGCGTTGCCGGGGAAGCGGGGGGAGGGATACGTCGAGACGGCCACGCCGGTGCCCACCAGCCAGCGCCCCTCGCGGCGCGCCCGGGGGTCGGGTCGCGGTGCTCCCATCCGGCCCGGCGGGCGCCCTCGCGCAGACAGTCGGTCAGATGGCGGCTGGAGAACGGCAGTCCGGACTCCGGGGCCACCTCCGGCTCATTGCGGATCCGGAACTCCACCGGGTCAAGACCGCAGGCGATCGCCATCTCGTCCATGGCCGACTCCAGCGCGTACATCCCCTGCGCCTCGCCCGGCGCCCGCATGATCGTCGGAACCGGGACATCCAGCGGGGCCAGCCGGTGGGTGGTGCGCCGGTGCGGCGCCGCGTACATCATCCGGGAGCAGACGCCCACCTGTTCCGCATACCCCTTGGCCTTGGCGGTCTGCTCGATCACATCGTGGGCCAGCGCGGTGAGCCTGCCGTCCCGTCCGGCGCCCAGCCGGATCCGCTGGATCGACGCCGGACGGTAGCCGACCAGGGCGAACATCTGCTGCCGGGTGAGGGTGAACTTGACCGGCCTCCGCACGATCCGGGCGGCCATCGCGGCGAGGACGGCATACGCGTGGGGGTAGACCTTCGAGCCGAACGCGCCCCCACATGCGGGGAGACCACCCGCACCCGTCCCGGCTCCAGCCCCAGCACCCCGGAGATCAGGGCCTGGCTCAGGGAGACGCCCTGGGTGGAGCAGCGCACCAGCAGCTCGCCGTTCAGCCAGGTGACCACGGCGGTGTGCGGCTCCATCGGGTTGTTGTGGTACATCGGCGTGGAGTACGTGGTGTCCACCATGGTCGGCGACGCCGCCAGAGCCGTATCGACGTCCCCCAGCACACTGTCGGCCGGCGAGCCGTCCTGCAGCTCTCCGCCGCCGGTGCCGAAGGTGGCGGCGTGCACCGGGGAGTAGAGGTCGTCGCGGTCGGCGCGCAGCACCACATCGGGGGGCCGGCTCTCGTAGTCGACGCGGACGAGCCCCGCCGCGCGGCGCGCGGTCTCCAGGGACTCGGCGACGATCGCCCCGATGAACTGGCCGCGCCAGGCGACCTCGTCGGACTGCAGGACCGCGAGCTCCGGATCGTCGGGCCGGGTCAGCGTGGGGGCGTTGAGATGGCTGAGCACGGCCAGCACTCCCGGCTCCGCCTCCGCGAGCGCGCTGTCCACCCCGGTGACCCGCCCGGAGGCGATCGTGGACTGCAGCGGATACAGATAGACGGGCTGGTCGAGGGGCCATTCATAGGCGTAGGTGGCGGTGCCGGTGACCTTCTGCGCGCCGTCGATGCGGTCCATCGGGATGCCGATGGCGTGGGGGCGGGCTGTGACGTGGCTCATCGCGCCTCCTCCAGCAGCTCCAGCAGGGTGGCGACCATCGTGTTGCGGGCGAGCGGAACCTTGAAGGCGTTGCCCGGCAGCGGCCGCGCCGCGGACAGCTCGGCCGCCGCCGCGTCCACGAAGCTCTCCCGGGTCGCGGGCGCGCCGCGCAGCACCGCCTCGGCCGTGATGGCCCGCCAGGGCTTGTGCGCCACCCCGCCCAGCGCGATGCGCGCGTCCCGTACCGCCCCGTCGGTGACCTCCAGCGCGGCGGCGACCGAGACCAGCGCGAAGGCGTACGAGGCGCGGTCGCGAACCTTGCGGTAGCGCGAGCGGAGCGCGGCGTGCGGGGGCGGCAGCTCCACCCCGGTGATCAGCTCACCGCGCTCCAGGACGGTGTCCCGCTCGGGGTTGGCCTCCGGCAGCCGGTGCAGGTCGGTCAGCGGGATCCGCCGCTCGGACGCCGGGCCGGCCACCGTCACGACCGCGTCCAGCGCGGCCAGCGCGACGGCCATGTCCGAGGGGTGGGTGGCCACGCAGGTGGGGGAGGCGCCCAGGATCGCCATATCGCGCTGATAGCCCTCCATGGCCGAACAGCCCGCGCCCGGTGTGCGCTTGTTGCAGGCGGTGGTGACGTTCTGGAAGTACGGGCAGCGGGTGCGCTGCAGCAGATTCCCGCCGGTGGTGGCGAGGTTGCGCAGCTGGCCCGAGGCGCCCGAGAGCAGCGCCTGGGAGAGCACCGGATAGCGCCGCCGGACCCGGGAGTCGGCGGCCAGATCGCTGTTGGGCACGGCCGCGCCGATCCGCAGCCCGCCGTCGGGCAGCTCCTCGATCCGGTCGGAGGTGAGCCGCCGGACGTCGATCAGCAGCTCCGGGGTCGCCACCTCCAGCCGCATCAGATCGACCAGATTGGTCCCGCCGGCCAGATAGGCCGCCTCGGGCTCCTCGACCAGGGTGGTGACGGCCGCCGACACCTCATCGGCGCGCTCGTAGCGAAAGGGCCTCATCGGTGCGCCACCTCCGCGATCGCCGGGACGATGTTCGCGTACGCGGCGCAGCGGCACAGGTTGCCGCTCATCCGCTCGGCGATCTCCTCGTCGTCGAGCACCACATCGGTGGCGCCCAGATCCTTGCTCGCGGCACTCGGCCAGCCCTCCCCGGCCTCCTGCAGCATGCCGGCCGCCGAGACGATCTGGCCGGGTGTGCAGTAGCCGCACTGGAAGGCGTCATGGGCGATGAAGGACTGCTGGAGCGGATGCAGCTCACCGTTGGTGAGCCCCGCCGCCGTGACGATGTCCGCGCCCTGGTGGGCGACGGCCAGCGCGAGGCAGCCGAGGATCCGGCGGCCGTCGAGCAGCAGGGTGCAGGCGCCGCACTGTCCGTGGTCGCAGCCCTTTTTGGGGCTGGTGTTCCCCAGCTGCTCGCGCAGGGCGTCCAGCAGCGTCGTACGGGTGTCGACGGTGAGGCGGTGCTCGGTCCCGTCCACCCGGAGCTCGATCTCCAGGTCCATGGTCCCTACCCTTGATCGTCGTCCGTCGGAACGTCACGCGGTACCCCCATTCTCGGACATATGGGCACTGACCGCCCGTTCGGCGGTATGGCCACACCGATAGCGGGCCGCGGCTCGCGCCCGGCCGACGCCGGTGGACGGGGCCGCGGCCCCCGGGTCAGGGTCTTCTTCAGGTGCGCTGGATCACGGCTTCCAGATGGGGCAGATAGTGGTCCATGCGATCCCGCTTGGTGAGCAGATACGGGAGGTTCTCCTTGTGCGGAGTCATCAGCAGCGGCACTTGCTCGCTGACCCTGACGCCGTGCCGCAGCAGCGCGTCCCGCTTCTGGGGGTTGTTGGACAGCAGCCGCACGGAGCGCACCTCGAGGTCGTGCAGGACATCCGCCGCCACCTTGTAGTCCCGGGCGTCCGCCGGCAGGCCGAGGGCGAGGTTGGCCTCGACGGTGTCGAGCCCCTCCGCCTGGAGCTTCATCGCCTGGAGCTTGGCGAGCAGCCCGATCCCGCGTCCCTCATGACCCCTCAGATAGACGAGAATGCCCCGGCCTTCGGCCACGATCGCCTTCAGCGCCGCGGAGAGCTGGTCGCCGCACTCGCAGTGACGGGAGCCGAACGCGTCTCCGGTGAGGCACTCCGAATGCAGGCGGGTAAGCGCTTCCTCGCCGGTGACATCGCCGTATACCAGCGCCATTTGTTCATCACCGCGAACGAGGTCCCGATAGCCGATCGCGAGAAAGTCGCCATGCTTCGTGGACAGCCGGACATTCACCACTCGTTCGACACCCGAGGGGCGGGCGTCGACATCGAACACGCCATCACTTTCTGTCATGTCCCGATCTTATCTGGAAAACCACCGCCCTTGTACAGGAGAATGACAAAGCCGGGGCAACAAGCTGTCCGGCCGACACAGGAAAGGTCCACGAGATATGAGCGGTTCGGGAACGCGCCCGCAGGTCGGCATGGTGTTGCCGACACAGACGACGGAGGAAGTGCGGGCCGACCGGGCCGAAGTCGCCGTGCTTCCCGTAGGCAGCTTCGAACAACACGGCGCATTTCTCCCACTGGCGACCGACACGGTCATCGCCGGCACGATCGCAGGCGAGATCGCGGCCGTCTATCCGGTGCTTCACCTGCCCCCGGTGACGATCTCCTGCTCCCATGAACATGCCGCCTGGCCAGGCACGATATCCCTGTCCGCGGCCACCCTCTACGCCGTGGTCCGCGATATCGCGGACTCGCTCCGGCGCTCGGGTATACGCGGTCTGATTCTGGTGAACGGACACGGCGGAAATTACGTACTGCGCAACATCGTTCAGGAATCCGCCAGGGGTGACTTCGGTATGGCGCTATTCCCCGGATCGGCGGACTGGGGTGCCGCCAGGACCCGCGCCGGAGTACGCACCCCGTCCAACAGCGATATGCATGCGGGGGAACTGGAGACATCCATACTCCTGCATGCCCATCCAGAACTCGTCCGGCCCGGTCATGAAACCTCCGACTGGATATCCGACGATCGGAAACATCTGCTCACCCTCGGTATGTCCGCCTATACGGAGTCCGGCGTCATCGGCCGGCCGTCCAGGGCGTCCGCGGATAAGGGAAAGGAAGTGCTGGCCGGGCTTGTCGATTCCTTCGCCGAGTATCTTTCCCTGGTCGGTGCCGAGAAGGAGGCGTGATGACCTTTCTGGAGACGGAAGAGGCCTGGGAGCGGCTGTGCTCCGTCCGGAGCGAGGCGGATGCCGGGGACGCCGGTCTGGTCCGGGGCCCGGACGGCAGACGGCGGTGGAGTGAGCCCGCCTCGCCGGAGGCCCGGCTCCTGGTCGACCGCTATCTCCCGCTGTGCCTGGCCGGGCCGCGGCTGACGATCGCTCAGCTCGGTCAGAGCCTGGACGGATTCATCGCCACCCGCACCGGCGACGCCGACTATGTCACCGGCGAGGAGGACCGCCGCCATCTCCACCGGCTGCGCGCCCTGGCCGACGCGGTGGTCGTCGGGGCCGGCACCGCCGTCGCGGACGACCCCCAGCTGACCGTCCGCGCCTGCGCGGGCACCCACCCGGTACGGGTCGTCCTCGATCCCCGCGGACGGGTGCCGCTCGACCGACGCGCGTTCACCGATGGCTCAGCTCCGACCCTGTGGGTGGTGGGAGCCACCGGCGAGCGCCGGCCGGCGCCACCGGACGGGGTGGAGCTGCTGACGCTCACGGAGCCCGACGCCTTTGCCCCCCACCAGCTGGTGCGGGCGCTCGCGCGGCGCGGACTGGGCCGGGTGCTCATCGAGGGCGGCGGCGTCACCGTGTCCCGCTTCCTGCACGCGGGGGCGCTGCACCGGCTCTATGTCACCGTGGCCCCGGTGCTGCTCGGCGACGGCATCCCCGGGCTGCGCTTCGACGGGACGCCGGTCATGCGGGACGCGCTGCGCCCGCCCGTCCGCCGCTCCACCCTCGGTGAGGACACCCTCTTCGAACTCGACCTGACGGCCCCGCAGCCGGGCGCCCCACTGGACGGCCAGCACCGCGACACCGGGGAGGCTCGCGGCGAAGGTGAGCACCCCGTAGACCACGGCCACGGTCAGCCCCTGACTCGCGCCGAGGCCCGCGGCGCCGAAGGCCCAGGCGGTGACGCCCTCGCGGGGGCCCCAGCCGCCGACGTTCAGCGGCAGCGCCATGGCGATCAGGGCGAGCACCATCAGGGGCAGCAGCTCGGTCAGCGGAGCGTCTGACCCCGCGGCCCGGGCGGCGAGGACGAACGTCGTCAGATGCCCGGCCAGCACCACGACCGAGGAGACCACCACCCCCGGCCAGCTTCCCCGGGCCAGCAGCCCGCGGCGCGCCTCGGCCAGCGCGCCGCGGACCGCGCCCCGCCGCCGCGCGGTCACCGGCGCCGTGCGGCGGCGCCGGACGGCCACGGTCACGAGCAGTGCGACGCACCCCGCGAGCACCGCCGCCCACACCGTCCGGCCGCCGAGGCCGCCGGCCGGCCGGCCCAACTGCTCCAGGGCCAGGGAGGGGTGCGCCAGCAGTATCGCCACCCCCACCGCGATCAGCACCACCTGGCCCGCGACCCGTTCCAGCACCACCGCGCGTACGCCCCGGCCGACATCCCCCGCGTCCCGCCCGTGCCGCACCGCCCGATGCACATCGCCGAGGACCCCACCGGGCAGCGCGGCGTTGAGGAACAGCGCGCGGTAGTAGTCGGCGACGGCCGGACCCAGCGGCAGCCGGATCCGCAGCCCCCGCGCCACCAGACACCAGCGCCATGCGCTGAAGACCGTGGTGAGCAGGCCGAGGCCGAGCGCCGCCAGCAGGGTGAGGCCGTCGATGGTACGCAGACCGTCCACAAAGGCCCCGGTGCCCAGCCGCCACAGCACCAGCCCGAGGATGGCGACGCCCGCGGCCGCCCCGAGCCGGGCCCGCAGCGCGGCGGTCACGCGGCCGCCCCCATCGTGCGGGACGCGGGCAGCGCCAGCAGATCGCGGTGGTGCACCACTACCCGCAGCGCGCCCGTCGCGGCGATCGCCAGCCGGCGGCGCAGATACGCCTCGGCGCGCCCGGCCAGCTCCGGCCGGTGCTCCACGGCCGCGCCCACCCAGCCCCGCAGCCACTCGGCCGTCAGCGCGGCCCGTTCGGCGCCGAGCGTCCAGGGGCTGGCATGGGTCCGTACCGTCGCGCCGTACCGGGCGAACGTCTCGGAGGCCACCGCCATCGCGTCGGGGCCCACCAGAGAGCCGCGCCGCTGATGGGCGTTGAACGCCTCGGCGATCTCCGCGTCCAGCGGATCGGCCGGGGTGATCTCGACCCGCCCCACCACGGACAGCGCGAGCAGCGCCGGGCACTGGGCCGCGGCGCAGGCCGCGGCGATCCCGTCCACCTCCTCGGCGGTGAGCACGTCCAGCAGCGCGGACGCCGTCACCAGCGAGGCGCCGTCCAGCGTGCTCGCGGTCAGCCGGGCGAGGTCGCCACGCGCCGTGGCGATGGTGATGCGGCTGCCGTCGCCGGCCGCCCGGGGCATCCGCAGGGCCGCCCGGTCCAGCAGATCGGGGTCGCGGTCGTGCAGGATCCACAGCTGCGGACCGCTCAGCCGGGGTGCCAGCCAGCGACCCATGGAGCCGGTGCCGCAGCCCAGATCGTGGATCACCAGCGGCGGGCCGGACAGCCGGGGGCGGAGCTCCTCGATGAGTTCGGGGGAGCGGGCCGCCGCGTCGGCGCTCTCCCGCAGCTCCAGCCAGTCGGGGGTGTAACGCGGTACGTCGGTCGTCTTCACGCGGCCCTCCGCGGTTCGTCTCGGAGCTCTTCCAGCGCACCGGCCAGGTTCCGGGTGGTGTTCTCCCACCCGGCCAGCGCGGTGCGCCGCTCGTGCGCGGCGGCGGTCAGCCGGCGGCGGATACCGGGGTCGCCCAGCCAGCGGCGCAGCGCCGCCGTGAGCGCCCCGGGGTCGTCCGGGTCGATGAGCATGCCCGGCACCCTGCCGTCGGGTGCCTGCCCGATGGCCTCGGGCACCCCGCCGACGGCCGTGGCCAGCACCGGGATCCCCCGGGCGAGTGCCTCGGTCACCGCCATGCCGTAGGTCTCGGCGTACGAGGCGAGCACCACCGCGTCGGCACCGGCGTAACCGGCGTCCAGCTCGGCGCCGGTCTTCGGGCCGAGCAGACGCACCCGGTCGGCCACGCCCAGCTTCTCGATCAGCTCCCGGAGCCGGGCGGTGTACTCCGGGTCCTGGTCCAGGGCTCCCGCACAGTCGCAAGCCCAGGGCAGATCCGGGATCTCCGCGAGCGCCTCCACCAGCCGCAGCTGCCCCTTGCGCGGGGTCACCGAGGCCACGCACAACAGCCGTGAGCCCGCGCCGCCCGAGGCGGCGAGCGGGGCGATATCGGCGCCGGGCGCCGCCACATGGACCCGGTCGGGCACCAGCCCGTGCAGATCCACCAGCCGCCCGGCCGCCCAGGCGCTGGTGGCCACCACCGCCCGCGCCGAGCGCAGCGTCCGGCCCTCCAGCGCCGTCAGCTCCGCGGCCCTGCCGGGGGTAAGCCCCGTCTCGTCGCCCAGCGGCAGATGCACCAGCACCGCCAGCCGCAGCCGCTGGGCCTGCGGGACGACGATGGCGGGGAGCGCACAGGCGACCAGCCCGTCGAGCAGGACGGCCGTGCCGTCCGCCAGCCCGGCCAGGATCCGGGTCAGCTCGGCGCGGGCGGCGGGGTCCGGCCGGGGCCAGTCACCCTCGACGGCATGCTCCTCGACCCGCCAGCCGACGCCGGGCAGATCCCGGCAGATCCGCCGGTCGTAGACGTTGCCGCCGCTCGGCGCGGCCGGGTCGGCCACGGCGCCGGGCATCACGATGTGCACCGTGCGCGGTGCGGCCGGGCTCATAGGCCGCGCTCGTAACTCGCCCAGGCGACATGCGACTCATGCAGGGTGACCACGATCCCGGACAGCCCGCGGGCGCCCTCGCCCAGCGCCCCGGAGGCCACCCGTTCGGCGAGGCGGTCGGCGATCACCTTGGCGAGGAACTCGGTGGAGGTGTTGATCCCCTCGAAATCGGGTTCGTCGTCGAGATTGCGATAGCTGAGCGCGCCGCACACCTCCCCCAGCTCACGGGTGGCCAGGCCGATGTCCACGACGATGTTGTCGTCGTCCAACTCGGCACGGCGGAAAGTGGCGTCCACGAGGAACGTCGCCCCGTGCAACCGCTGTGCGGGTCCGAAGACGTCCCCGCGGAAACTGTGAGCGATCATGATGTGATCGCGGACGGTGATGCTGAACAACGGATGACCCTCCAGATACGGCGCGTCGGGCCCTCAGCCGGGGCACGCCCTCTAGTACGGCCGTCACGTTCCCCGTGTTCAGACGGATGACACGGCAGATTCCGCGTCGTAGCGAACCCGGTGGCACAGCCCCGGAATCTCCCCGGAGGCGAGCCCCGGCAGCACCTGGGGAAGCTCCTCGAAACCGCATTCGCCGGTGACGAGGGCGTCGAAGGCCGGATCGGCGAGCAGTTCGAGCGCCAGCGCCATCCGGTCGCCGTAGCCGCGGCGGGTGCCCCGGGCCGGGGAGACCGTCCCCACCTGGCTGGCGCGCACCGTCAGCCGGCGGGAGTGGAAGGCTTCCCCCAGCGGCAGGCTGATCCGCCGGTCGCCGTACCAGCTCAGCTCCAGCACGGTGCCCTCGGGGGCGAGGAGCTCCAGCGAGCGCGCGAGCCCCTGTTCGGTGGCGCTGGCGTGCACGACCAGATCGAGGTCGCCCGCCGCCTCCTCGGGGAGCGCGAAGTCCACTCCGAGCGCCCGCGCGACCTCCGCACGCGCCGGCTCGGCGTCCACCAGTTGCACCCGTACGGCGGGAAACCGCGCCAGCACCGCCGCCACGGAGGCACCCACCATCCCGGCCCCCACCACGGCGATCCGGTCGCCCAGCAGGGGCGCGGCGTCCCACGCCGCGTTCACCGCGGTCTCCACCGTGCCCGCCAGCACGGCGCGCGGGGCGGGCACGCCCTCCGGCACCGGGGTCACCGCGCTCGCCGGGACCACATAGCGGGTCTGATGCGGATACAGACAGAAGACGGTGCGACCCAGCAGGGACGCCGGTCCCTCCTCGACCAGACCCACGTTGAGATAGCCGTACTTGACCGGCCCGGGGAACTCGCCGTCCTGGAACGGCGCGCGCATCGCGGTGTGCTGACTCAGCGGTACGCCACCGCGGAAGACCAGGGTCTCCGTACCGCGGCTCACCCCCGAGCACAGCGTGCGCACCACCACGTCCTCGGGCCCGGGGTCGGGCAGGGCCACCTCCCGTATCTCGCCACGGCCGGGGGAGCGGAGCCAGAAGGCGCGGGCGGTGCGCGTCATACGACGTTCTCCAAAGGGGCTGAACAATCGGGCGGTGGCTCACGTACCGGTGACCATGAAGCCGCGAACACGGTACGCGGCACCCATCCACTCCGCCACACAGCCCGGAGGGTGCACGGTGGCCCTGAACAATCCCTACAACACGACGCTGGTGCGGAACGAGACGGCCGCGGGCGCGGCCGCGCAGCTGCTGCTGCTCGTGCTGCTCGGCACGGCGATCGACCTGGGACCCGTGGGCTGGCTGACCGGCCTGGCCTTCGCGGTCGCCACCTGGGCGGTGCTCACCCGGGCCCTATCGCGGTCCTGGCTTGTCTCCTTCGGCGCGGCCAACCGCGTCACCCTGGCGCGGGCCACGCTCGTGGGCGGGGTGACCGCGCTGGTCGCGGACTCCTTCGAGAGCCCGCCGCCGGTCACCGTCCTGGTGGCCCTCACCGCGGTCGCGCTGCTCCTGGACGCGGTCGACGGCCAGGTGGCCCGCCGCACCGGCACCTCGTCCTCGCTGGGCGCGCGGTTCGACATGGAGGTCGACGCCGTCCTCATCCTGGTGCTCAGCGTCTACGTGGCCACCTCGCTCGGCCCCTGGGTGCTGCTGATCGGCGCCATGCGCTACGCCTTCGTCGCCGCGGCCCGGGTGCTGCCCTGGCTGAACGGACAGCTCCCTGCGAGCACGGCCCGCAAGACGGTGGCCGCGCTCCAGGGTGTGCTGCTGCTGATCGTCGGCGCCGACGTCCTGCCCTACGCGTCGGCGTTCGGTGCCGCCCTGCTCGCCCTGACCCTGCTCAGCTGGTCCTTCGCCCGCGACATCAGGTGGCTGTGGCGCACCCGGGACAGCCGGGCCGAGGTGACCGCGGGGGCCCGGTGAGAGCGGCGTCGCCGACCGGCCCGCCGCTCTACCAGGGGAGAGTGCCCTCGATGTCGAAGTACCCACCCGTCGGGCCGTCGGGCCCCACCTGGGCCATCCGGACGATGATCTCGGCGCCCTCCTCGACCGTCTGGTGGCCGGTGTGCGCGTTGAGGTCCGTCGCGGTGTAGCCGGGCTCGACGGCGTTGATCCGCATCTGCGGGAACGCCTTCGCGTACTGCACGGTGAGCATGTTGACCGTGACCTTCGACGCCGGATAGGTGACCCCCGGATAGGTGTGCGTCGGGGTGTCGGGGGTGGAGACCCGCTCCAGCGAGGCCAGCCCGCTGCTGACATTGACCACGACCGGGGCGGCGGACCGCCGCAGCAGTGGCAGGAAGGCGTGGGTGACCCGCACCACGCCGAAGACGTTCGTCTCGAACACCGTCCGCATCATGTCGGCGGTGACCTCGGCGGCGCCGATCACCCCGCCGTCCGGCGTCCGTGCCTCGATACCGGCGTTGTTGATCAGCACATCCAGTCCGCCGTCGGCCTCGATGGTCTTGGCGGCGGCGGCCACGGACGCGTCATCGGTGACATCGAGGACGACCAGCCGCGCCCCCAGCCGCTCGGCGGCCCGGCGGCCGCGCTCGGCGTCCCGGCTGCCGATGTAGACGGTGTGTCCCGCGGCGATCAGTCGGCGGGCGGTCTCGAAGCCGAGACCCTTGTTGGCTCCGGTGATAAGTGTTGTCGTCATGTCTTCAGGCTGCGCCCGGGGCGAGCGGGCAGCCAGGTGCCCTGTCTTCCTGGGACCGCGAGTACCAGGAAGGGCCCCGGTCGGCGGTGCACACTGGTGGTCATGGCGACCACGGAGTTCGGGCAGGCGGTACGGCGCTGGCGGGACCGGGTCCCGCCGGAGGCCGCCGGGCTGCCGTCCGGCGGGCAGCGGCGCGCGGCCGGGCTGCGCCGCGAGGAGCTGGCGATGCTGGCCGGGATCTCCGTCGACTACGTCACCCGCCTCGAACAGGGCCGGGCCTCCCATCCCTCGACTCAGATCGTCGAGGCCCTGGCCAGGGCGCTGCGGCTGTCGGGGACCGAGCGCGCCCATCTCTTCCGGCTGGCCGGGCTGGCGCCACCGGGGCCGGAGACGGTGCCGGCGTACATCACCCCGAGCGTCCAGCGGCTGCTGGACCGGCTGACCGGTACACCCGTCGCCGTGAGCGACGCGTCCTGGACGCTGCTCATGGCCAATCCGCCGTATGTGGCCCTGAGGGGCGATCCGTCCCGGTGGCGCGGCAATGAGCGCAACGGAGTGTGGCGCCACTTCGTCGGCGAGGACAGCGGATCCCGGCAGACGCATGAGGACCGCAGCGAGTTCCAGGCCGCGCTGGTCGCCGATCTCCGCACGGCCGCCGCCCGCTACCCGGCCGACCAGCGGCTGCGGCGGCTGGTCGCGGAGCTGCGCGCCAACAGCGAGCGGTTCGCCGAGCTGTGGGACTCCGGCACCGTCGGCCACCACGAGGCGTCGCGCAAGACCATCGACCATCCGCGGGTGGGCACGCTGACGTTGGACTGCGATGTGCTCACGGTGGCGGGCAGCGATCTGCGCATCGTGGTGTACACCGCCGAGCCCGGCACCGAGGACGCCGAACGCCTCGCCCTGCTCACCGTGCTCGGCACGCAGACGCTCACCGGCTAGCCCGTCCCTCGGACGGCGGTGCGAGCAGGGCCGGATCCGCGAACCAGGTCCATATGTTTTTCATATTTGCGTAATTGGATCGCTGCGTTCCGTAAGATTTTAAGCTCATCCGATGCACGAACCGGCGTCCGTGAGCGCTATCTGAAACAGAGAGCGCAACACCGCGCACTCGCGGGGCGTGTGGGGGCCACCCCTCGTACAACGAACAGAAGGACAACGAAGTCCGTGAATCTTCAAACCGTGGTGAACGTCGTCACCGCCGTACTCGTGGCGCGGGTATTCGGCAGTGACGCCATCGCCCTCCTGCGCCGTGCGGCCGCGATGGGAGTCCGCGTCGGCGTATCGGAACTGCATCGCAGCGACCGGGAGGGAGGGGAGCGGTGACCAACGAATTCCTGCGCTCGCGCGAGACCACCTCGATGACACCCGGACTCCCCGCGGACTTCCGCGCCTTCCACCAGCTCCACCGGAAGGCGTACATCGACCGGGCCGTGGTCTACCTCGGCAACCACGCGGACGCCGAGGAGGCCGTCGACGCCGCCTTCGAACAACTCCTGCGCTGCTGGCCCAAGGTGCTGACCATGGAGAACCCGGCCGCCTACGCCTGGAAGGTCATGAAGAACCGGGCCGTCGACCTCGCCCGCGCCCGCAACCGCGGCCCCGCCCTCCTGGACAACGCGACCTTCGAGACCGCGCTGCTCAGGGACGCGGTCGACCCCATCGCCGTACTCGAGGAGAGCCTGAACCTCTACCAGGCCATCAAGAAACTCCCCGAGCGCCAGCAGGACGTGGTCATCCTGCTCCACTGCCGCGGCTACAGCGTCGCCGAGACCGCCACCCACCTCGGCATCACCGAGGCCGGCGTCCGCTCCACCGCCCGCTACGCACGCCGCCGTCTGCAACAACTCCTGGCCAAGGAGGACCGATGACCTCAGCCATTGACCGCATCCTCGCGCGGGCCTTGCTCAACCCCACCCCTCCCGTCGACTTCGAGGCCGCCGAGGCCCGGCTCGCCATCCGCCACGCCGACCCCGGTGGCGCCCCACCCCAGGAGCGCCCTCCGCGGCACGCGCAGCGGACATCCGCGGCCGCGGGGGCCGCGGCGCCGGGCGTGGACGAACGGATGGCGCAGGACCTGCACACCCTGTGCGAGGCGATCATCGCCCGCCCCGATGCCCTGACCCAGCTACGGGACTTCCTCACCCGCCGCATCCTCGAACCGCCCGGCTCCCGGGTCCTCGGATGCGTCCTGCAACTGGCCGGCCACGAGGACCACGCCCAGTTCTGGTGGCAGTTCGCCGCCGGCGCCGGTGACCCCGCCGCCGCGTACTGCCTCTACCTCCACCACATGGCCCTGGGCGAGGACGGCCAGGCGCACGCCTGGCTGGAGTGGTGGCACGAGCAGGCGGGCCACGACATCCCGCCGGTCACCGACACCGTGGAGGACTGGGCCGCCACCGACCATGAGATGGCCGCCGCCCTCCGCATCCTGCACGGCCTGAAACGGGAACAAGAGGTGCCGCCCGCCACCACGGCCGTCATCCACTACGTCGCCCGGGCCGTCGACTTCACCGACGACCCCGACATCGATCTCCCCCTGCCCGAACCGGGGTTCGCCGACCGCATCGAAGACCTCACCGCCACCGAGACCACCACGGCCGGCGCGCCCTCGCCCGACCGGGCCGTACTGCCCGAGCGGCCGCGCAGCGGTTCCCCCGCGTAGCGGCTCGCCCCCGTATCACCAGGTGAAGGCGAGTGGCTTCCCCGGTCGGCCGGGGGCCGGCACCGGGCCGGTGTGCCGGACGCATCCTTGCCGGGCGCGCCGACCTCCTCCGCCGGCCAGTTGGCCTCTCGCGGTCGATGAAGTAGCTCGCGGTCGATGAAGTAGAGGGAGCCGTCGTCGTCGGTGCAGCCGAGGTCCCCGGTGTGCCACCACAGGTCCCGCACGGTCGCCGGTGTCGCGCCCGGATTCCGGTGGTAGCCCGAGAACATGATGTGCGGCAGCCGCGGCCGGTAGACGATCCTGGTTGTGCGGCCAGGTGGCGGAGTATCCGACCAGGACCCGGGCGATGACCTGCGAGCGGTCCAGCTCCTGGACCCTCGCGAGCAGCCGGTCGGGGTCGGTCTCGTCGGCCTGGAGGGGCTGCGGCCCGGTGAAGAAGCCGACCGTGGTGCGGGTCCTCAGCTTTCTGGGGGAGTGCCTGCTGGGGGAGGGGCTGGCGGACGAGCCAGTCGCGGTGCCGGGCGAAGTGGTCGGGACGGCGGGTGCGCAGCTCCGCGCGGGCGGTGGCCAGCGGCGGCCCGGTGGGGGCGAGCGTCATCCGCGCCGAGACCTCCCAGCGTCTGCCGTGGTGGGCGTCGATCCGCGCCAGGACCGTGAGCGGCCGCTCGACGGGCACCGGGCGCAGGTACTCGACCGCCAGGGATTTGGTGACCAGCCGCGGCTCGGTGCGCAGGGCGGCCATGGCGAGCACGTCGTCGAAGACCGCGGCGATCCAGCCGCCGTGCGCCACGTCCGGTCCGCCGTGCCAGGAGCGTGCGCAGACGACGTCGAACCGCAGGTCGCCGTCGCGCGCACCGGCGGCCTCCACACCCAGCCGGCAGACCTTGTCCGGGGCGCAGCCGCCGCACAGCAGCCGGCCCGACGCGGACGGCTCGATCGCGAACGCGTCGGCATCGCGGGCGTCAGCCATGGGCCGTCCCCCCGGCGTGGGCGGCGAGGCCCGCCTCCCGGCACATGGCCTCGACCACCGCGGCGGACACCTCGATCGTGCCGCGCCGGAGCGCCGCGTCGCGGCAGGCGGCCGAGCGGTCGAACGGCACCCGTACGGCGCCGCCGCCGTCGGTGGGACGGGTCGCCCGGACCGCGTCGGCGAAGGCGGCGACCGTTCGGCGGTAGTCCTCCGGGTCGGCCAGCACACCGGGGTCGACCAGCACGACGAAGAAGCCGCGGTCCGAGACCCCCGGCGGGTCGGCGGCCGCGCCGGCCATCATGCCCAGCCGCTGGACGACGATCGCCGGCCCCGAGCCCTTGTGCCCGCCCCACACCCCGAACGCGCCCTCCAGCGCGGCGGCCGGGTCGAGCGTCGGGACACCGGTGGCGTCGTACGCCTGGCCGGGCGCGGACTCCGCGCCGAGCCGGGCCTTGCGCAGCACCTCCCCGTACATGACCGACGCGGTGCCGATGTCCCAGATGACCGGCGCCGGGGTGGACGGGAAGCCGAAGGCGATCGGGTTGGTGCCGAACCGGCCCTCGGCGCCGCCGTGCGGTGCCACCACCGTGTACCCGCTGCCCGCGATCATCCCGGCGAGCCCGGCGTCCGCCGCCTTCTCCAGGTAGTACGAGAACACGCCGGTGCACCAGGTGTTGCGGGCGCAGACGACCGCGATGCCGTGCGCGCGGGCCTTGGCCACGGCCAGGTCCAGCGCGCGCATGCCGACGAGATAGCCGACCTGGTCGCCCCCGTCGAGGGTCGCGGACACCGCGGTCTCGGCGGCGACCCGGATCGGGCCCGGGGGCTCGGGGGTGGCGCGGATGCGCTCCACCACGGACAGCGCGCGGGCGAGCCCGCCGAAGGACAGGCCGCGCAGTTCGCGGTCGAGCAGGTGGTCGGCGATGATTCCGGCCTCGGCCGCGGTGTGCCCGGCGCGGGTCATCGCCGCGGAGACGAGCGCGTGGGCGTCGGAGGGCGTCAGTGTGGTCATGGGTGGGTGCTGTCGGGTCATCAAGGGGCCTTCCGTCAGCGGTGAGATCGGGGGGTTCGCCGCTCAGGCGGCCGCGAGGTGGCGGTAGCCGCTCCGGAAGAACAGCAGCGGGGACGCCTCGGTGCGGGCGTCGAGATCGTCGACGTGGCCGATGACGATGTGGTGGTCACCGGCGTCGTGGACGGCCTGGATCGTGCAGCCGATCCACGCCACCACGTCCTCGATGACCGGATCCCCGTGCGGCCCCGGCCGCCAGGCCACGCTCGCGAACTTGTCCCCGCCGGACGCCGACAGCGCGCGGCAGATCTCCTCCTGGCCGGCGGCGAGGACGTTCACACAGAAGGTGCCGCGGTCGGCGATGGCCGGGAACGTCGATGAGCTCTTGCCCGGCAGGAATGCCACCAGCGGCGGGTCGAGCGAGACGGAGGTGAACGACGAGACGGCCATACCCACCGGATTGCCGTGCGCGTCACGTGAGGTGATCGCGGTGATGCCGCTGGCGAAGTGCCCCAGAACGGACCGGAACCGGGTGGGATCGGGGCCCTGCCGCGCGGACTGAGAGAAGCGAGTCGTAAGCATGCTGACATGATATAAGCATGCGTGCATATTGCAAGAGAGCTGACGCACTTGGTCGGGGGCCGTGCCATTACGCTGCAGACGTGACAGACCCGCTGCCGTACATCAGTCCCCTGAACGACGACCGGACCCCGCCGCGGGCGGCCACGGGCATGGACGAGGCGTCCTCGCTGATCGACGCGGCCTTCCGGCTCGAGCGAGCGGTCACCAGGATCGGAAACAGCCGGCTGCGGCCGTGGAACATGACGCTGTCGAGCTATACGGCGCTGCGGATCATCGCCGACCAGCCCCAGCTCACCCTCGCCCAGCTGGCCCGGCGCTGCTACGCCCGCCCGCAGACCATGACCCGCATCGTCACCCAGCTGGAGAACCGCGGCTTCGTGGCCCGCGGCTCGCATCCGGAGAGCGAACGGGCGCTGTCGCTGAAGGTCACCGACGCGGGTCAGGCCGCGCTGACGGAGATGGGTGCCGAGGTACTCAAGATCAGCGACACTCTGAACGCCACGCTCGGCCCGGACGACATCGCGGCGGCCGACCAGCATCTGCGCCGGGCCGCGCTCGTCGTCGAGAACGAACTGCGGGAGATGAAGCGGCCGGAGAGCGACGGATGAGCCGGGCGGCTTCGGCCCCCGGGACATGACGACGGGAGCCGGCGGCCGGAGAATGTCTCCGGCCGCCGGCTCCCGCTTCTCGGGGCGTGTGCCGCCGTCAGTGCTGGGCCACGAGATCCTTGAGCGCGATGTTGAGTTCGAGGACGTTCACCCGCGGCTCGCCGATGAAGCCGATGATGCGGCCCTCGGTCTTGTCCTCGACCAGCTTCTCCACCTGGGCGACGGACAGTCCGTTGCGCTCCGCGACCCGGTGGACCTGGATCTCGGCGTAGCGCGGGGAGATGTCCGGGTCCAGGCCGGATCCGGAGGACGTCACCGCGTCGGCGGGGACCTGGGACGGCCGGACGGTGTAGCCGGGCACCGAGTTGTTCTTGACGACCGCGGCCTTGGCGTCCTTGACCTGCTGGAGGAGGTCCTTGCTGTCGGCGGAGAGGTTGGTGGCTCCGGACAGCAGCAGCGTGTACTGGGTGTTGACGCTGTTGGCGCCGAGGCCGTTCGCCGGGCGTCCCTGGAACCACTTCAGATCGGGATCCGGGGTCTCCTGACCCTTCTTCAGCGGCAGGTTGTACGGCTGCCCGATCAGCGAGGAGCCGACGACCTTGCCGTCGGCCTTGATCTCGGAGCCGTTCGCCTTGTCGTGGAACAGCCCCTGGGCGATGCCGGTGACCACCAGCGGATAGATGACGCCCGTGACCAGGGTCAGTACGAGGAGGGCCCGCAGGCCGGCCCGAACAGCCGGGCGGTGTTCATGACGGAATGGTTCATGGCGGTCAGCCGATCCCGGGAATGAGGGAGATGAGCAGGTCGATGATCTTGATGCCGATGAAGGGCGCTATCAGGCCGCCGAGGCCGTAGATCCCGAGGTTGCGCCGCAGCATCTTGTCCGCGCTCATCGGCCGGTAGCGCACCCCCCGCAGGGCCAGCGGCACCAGCGTGATGATGATCAGCGCGTTGAAGATCACCGCGGACAGGATCGCCGAGTCCGGCGAGGACAGCTGCATGATGTTCAGCTTGTCCAGGCCCGGATAGACCGCCGCGAACAGCGCCGGGATGATCGCGAAGTACTTCGCGACGTCGTTGGCGATGGAGAAGGTGGTCAGCGCGCCACGGGTGATCAGCAACTGCTTGCCGATCTCCACGATCTCGATGAGCTTGGTCGGGTTGGAGTCGAGGTCGACCATGTTGCCGGCCTCCTTGGCGGCCGACGTACCGGTGTTCATGGCCACGCCGACGTCCGCCTGGGCCAGCGCCGGGGCGTCGTTGGTGCCGTCGCCGGTCATCGCGACCAGCTTGCCGCCCGCCTGCTCCCGCTTGATCAGGGCCATCTTGTCCTCGGGAGTGGCCTCGGCGAGGAAGTCGTCGACGCCCGCCTCCTCGGCGATCGCCTTGGCCGTCAGCGGGTTGTCACCCGTGATCATGACGGTCTTGATGCCCATGCGGCGCAGCTCGTCGAACCGCTCCCGCATGCCCTCCTTGACGACGTCCTTGAGGTGGATGACCCCCAGCACCCGCGCCCCGTCGGCGTCCTGGACCGCCACCAGCAGCGGGGTGCCGCCGGCCTCGGAGATCCGGTGGACGATCCGGTCCGCGTCCTCGGCGACCGTGCCGCCCCGCTCCCGGACCCAGGCGATGACCGAACCGGCCGCACCCTTACGGATCTTCCGCTCGCCGACGTCCACACCCGACATCCGGGTCTGCGCGGTGAACTCGATCCACTCTGCGCCCACCAGTTCGCCCTGGTGGCGCTCGCGCAGTCCGTACCTCTCCTTCGCCAGGACGACGATGGACCGGCCCTCGGGGGTCTCGTCGGCCAGCGAGGAGAGCTGGGCGGCGTCGGCGACCTCGGCCTCGGTGGTGCCGCGCACCGGCGCGAACTGGGCTGCCTGGCGGTTGCCCAGGGTGATCGTGCCGGTCTTGTCCAGCAGCAGTGTGGAGACGTCACCGGCGGCCTCGACCGCCCGGCCCGACATCGCCAGCACGTTCCGCTGCACCAGCCGGTCCATGCCCGCGATGCCGATCGCCGACAGCAGCGCGCCGATCGTCGTCGGGATCAGGCAGACCAGCAGCGCCACCAGCACCACCATCGTCAACTGCGTGCCCGCGTAATCGGCGAACGGCGGCAGCGTGACGCAGGCGAGCAGGAACACGATCGTCAGCGAGGCGAGCAGGATGTTCAGCGCGATCTCGTTCGGCGTCTTCTGGCGGGCGGCGCCCTCCACCAGGTTGATCATCCGGTCGATGAAGGTCTCGCCCGGCTTGGTGGTGATCCTGATGACGATGCGGTCGGACAGCACCTTGGTGCCACCCGTCACGGCCGAACGGTCGCCGCCGGACTCGCGGATGACCGGCGCCGATTCGCCGGTGATCGCCGACTCGTCGACCGAGGCGACGCCCTCGGCCACATCGCCGTCACCGGGGATGACATCGCCGGCCTCGCAGACCACCAGGTCACCGATCTTCAGCCCGGTGCCGGGGATCCGCTCCTCGGCCGTGCCGTCCGCGGCCAGCCGCCGGGCCACCGTGTCGGTCTTGGCCTTGCGCAGGGTGTCGGCCTGCGCCTTGCCACGGCCCTCGGCGACCGCCTCCGCCAGATTGGCGAAGATCACGGTCAGCCACAGCCAGGCGCTGATCGCCCAGCCGAACCAGTCGCCCGGATCCTTGAAGGAGAACACCGTGGTCAGCACGGACCCGACCAGCACGACGAACATCACGGGCGACTTCACCATCACCCGCGGGTCCAGCTTGCGGAAGGCGTCCGGCAGCGACTTCAGCAGCTGCCCGGGATCGAAGAGGCCCGCGCCGACACGGTCCTCGGCCGAGCTGTGCCCGGTGGGAACGCCGTTCTGCGGCGCCCTGGTCGGAGTGGCAGTGGACATGGAGTCCTCGTGGTTTTCTGTGCGGGTGGTCATCACGCCAGCCCCTCGGCCAGCGGCCCCAGCGCCAGCGCCGGGAAGTACGTCAGACCGGTGATGATCAGGATCGCGCCCACCAGCAATCCCGTGAACAGCGGCTTCTCGGTGCGCAGCGTGCCCGCGGTGGCCGGCACCGGCTTCTGCTCGGCGAGCGAGCCCGCGAGCGCCAGGACGAAGACCATGGGCACGAAGCGGCCGAGCAGCATCGCGAGACCGGTCGTGGTGTTGAACCAGTCGGTGTTCGCGTTCAGGCCCGCGAAGGCGGAGCCGTTGTTGTTCGAGGCGGAGGTGAACGCGTACAGCACCTCGGAGAAGCCGTGCGCACCGGAGTTGAGCATCGAGTTCGGCGGCGTCCGCAGGGCCATGGAGGCGGAGGTGAAGATCAGCACCAGCGCCGGGGTGACCAGGATGTAGCAGGCCGCCAGCTTCATCTCGCGGGCACCGATCTTCTTGCCCAGATACTCGGGGGTGCGGCCGACCATCAGCCCGGCGATGAACACCGCGATGATCGCCATGATCAGCATGCCGTAGAGGCCGGAGCCCACACCACCGGGCGCGATCTCGCCCAGCATCATGCCGAGCATGGTGATGCCGCCGCCCAGGCCCGTGAAGGAGGAGTGGAAGGAGTCCACCGCTCCGGTCGAGGTAAGCGTGGTCGACACCCCGAAGAGCGCCGAGCCGCCGACACCGAAGCGGGCCTCCTTGCCCTCCATCGCGCCACCGGCGGCCTGCAGGGCCGGGCCGTGGTGGGCGAACTCGGTCCACATCATCAGGGCCACGAAGCCGACCCAGATGGTGACCATGGTCCCCAGGATCGCGTAGCCCTGCTTGACCGAGCCGACCATGATGCCGAAGGTGCGGGTCAGCGCCAGCGGGATGACCAGGATCAGGAAGATCTCGAAGAGGTTGGTGAACGGGGTCGGGTTCTCGAACGGGTGGGCGCTGTTGGCGTTGAAGTAACCGCCGCCGTTGGTGCCCAGCTCCTTGATGGCCTCCTGCGAGGCCACCGCCCCGCCGTTCCACTGCTGCGAGCCGCCCATGAACTGGCCCACCTCGTGGATGCCCGAGAAGTTCTGCAGGGCACCGCAGGCGACCAGCACGAGGGCGGCGATCGCCGCGACCGGCACCAGGACGCGGACCGTGCCGCGCACCAGATCGGCCCAGAAGTTGCCGAGTTCACCGGTGCGCGAGCGCGCGAAACCGCGCACCAGCGCCACCGCGACGGCGATGCCGACCGCGCCCGACACGAAGTTCTGCACGGCGAGTCCGGCGGTCTGCACGACGTGGCCCATGGCCTGCTCGCCGGAGTACGACTGCCAGTTGGTGTTCGACACGAAGGACGCGGCCGTGTTGAACGCCTGCGCCGGCTCGATCGAGGAGAACCCGAGGGAACCGGGCAGGCTGCCCTGCAGCCGCTGCAGCAGATACAGGAAGAGCACACCGGCCACCGAGAAGGCCAGCACCCCGCGCAGATACGAGGCCCAGCGCATCTCGGTGTCGGGGTTGGCACCGATGCCCTTGTAGATCCACTTCTCCACGCGCCAGTGCCTCTCGGACGAGAAGACCTTGGCCATGTAGTTGCCGAGGGGAACGTAGGCGAGCGCCAGCGCCCCTATGAGGGCGAGCAGCTGGAGCACGCCCGCGAGTACGGGGCCCATGCCTCCCGCCGCGGTAGCAGCTGATGTCACCGTCAGAACCTCTCCGGGAAGATCAGGGCGAGGACGAGGTAGCCCAGCAGGGCGACGGCGACGACGAGGCCGACGACGTTTTCGACGGTCACAGCTTCGTCACCCCTTTGGCGACAAAGGCCACCAGCGCGAACACCGCGAGCGTGGTGACGACGAAGGCCACATCGGCCATCGCGAACTCCTGGAAAGAGGTCGGGGGAATCCGCAAGCGGCGGATCGGACGGGTTGTCGAGAGAAGAAAACCCCGCCCATGGCCGGATCCGAGCGTTGTTGACGGGTCCCATACGCCGATCCGCACCCCCTTGACGCGACCCATACGGGCGCTGGGGCGAGGGGCGCGGATGTCCGCCGTGTCCGTGCCGAGGTCCCCGGGTGGGCATCGAGGAACGGGCCATGATCACTTCATGACACGACGCCGGATCTCGACGATGGTGACCGGTGCGATCGTGCCGGTCGCCGGGGCGCCGGCGCCTGAACATGGGGGTATGCCGGACCGTTGGTCACGCCACAGTCCTCGAAAGGGCCACGCCACAGTCCTGGAAAGCAGAAAACCCCACGTGAAGTGGGGTATCAGCTGGTGTCCGAGGGGGGACTTGAACCCCCACGCCCGATAAAGGGCACTAGCACCTCAAGCTAGCGCGTCTGCCATTCCGCCACCCGGACCAGGTGTCTGCCGACCGGCCCGTGGCCGTTCCGACGTGGAAAACCATAGCAAACATCGGGACGTGCTCGATCACAGCCGGTCGGGCCTCCGCGGCAGCGCTGTGTGACGGGGGCGTGACGGCGGTATTGCAGCCTTGGGCTGGGCGGGCGAGCGGAGGAGGATGGGCGGGTGACCCCTGCCGCGGGGGTCCGTACCTGGGCGTCCCGTGGCAGCGCAACGACGAGGAGGCATCGTGAGTGAGTCGCTTTCGGGCGCGACGACGACCGGAACGGTCAGGGGCGAGGACGAGGTGGTCGACCTCTGCCGTGACCTGATCCGGATCGACACCAGTAACTATGGCGACCACTCCGGCCCCGGTGAGCGCGCGGCCGCCGAGTACGTCGCCGAGAAGCTCGCCGAGGTGGGGCTCGAGCCGAAGATCTTCGAGTCGCACAAGGGCAGGGCGTCGACCGTGGCACGGATCGAGGGGGAGGATCCGTCCCGTCCGGCGCTGCTCATCCACGGCCACACCGACGTCGTACCGGCCAACGCCGAGGACTGGACCCACCACCCCTTCTCCGGCGAGATCGTGGACGACTGCGTCTGGGGCCGGGGCGCGGTGGACATGAAGGACATGGACGCGATGACGCTCGCGGTCGTCCGGGACCGGCTGCGCAGCGGCCGCAAGCCCCCGCGCGACATCGTGCTGGCCTTCCTCGCCGATGAGGAGGCGGGCGGGGTCTACGGGGCCAAGCACCTGGTCAACAACCACCCCGACCTCTTCGAGGGCGTGACGGAGGCGATCGGCGAGGTCGGCGGCTTCTCCTTCACCGTCAACGAGGATCTGCGGCTCTATCTGATCGAGACCGCGCAGAAGGGCATGCACTGGATGCGGCTCACGGTGGACGGCACCGCGGGGCACGGCTCGATGACCAACAACGACAACGCCATCACGGAGCTGACCGAGGCGGTCGGGCGGCTCGGGCGGCACAAGTTCCCGGTGCGGGTCACCAAGACCGTACGGTCCTTCCTGGACGAGCTGTCCGATGCGCTCGGCACCCCGCTCGACCCGGAGAACATGGACGAGACGCTGGCCAAGCTGGGCGGCATCGCGAAGATCATCGGGGCCACGCTCCAGAACACCGCCGCCCCGACCATGCTCAGCGCCGGCTACAAGGTCAACGTCATTCCGGGTCAGGCCACGGCACATGTGGACGGGCGCTTCCTGCCGGGGTTCGAGGAGGAGTTCCTGGCCGACCTCGACCGCATCCTCGGCCCTAGGGTCAAGCGGGAGGACGTGCACGCGGACAAGGCGCTGGAGACCAACTTCGACGGGGCGCTGGTCGAGGCCATGCAGTCGGCGCTGAAGGCCGAGGACCCGATCGCCCGCGCCGTGCCGTACTGCCTCTCCGGCGGTACGGACGCGAAGTCCTTCGACGACCTCGGCATCCGCTGCTTCGGATTCGCGCCGCTGCGGCTGCCCCCGAGCTGGACTTCGCCGGGATGTTCCACGGGGTCGACGAGCGGGTGCCGGTGGACGGGCTCAAGTTCGGCGTGCGGGTGCTGGACCGGTTCCTGGACGCCTGCTGAGGGCTGCACGAACGGCCTAATCGATCACACATACCGAAGGAACCAAAAAGGGTGAATGGTGTCGTAGCTTGATAGCTTGATTGCTCCCTCCTCGTTACATGGTGTGTGCGGCCCGTAACCGGGCCGCGGTGCCGACAAGGGGTGGTGCTGTACCCCGCCTTCGGCAACTACCGCATCGATCACGTGACATCGGGTCACGGTCCACCGGGGTGTGAGCCCCGGGCGGTTTCGGAGTGTGCGTGCTCCGGGACGCCCGGGGATGGGGGTGCGGGCGAGATCGCCCGCGCGCACTCCGGCCGGGACGGAAGGCTAGGGGAGCAGACAGTTATGCGACAGGTTGCGAAAAAGGGCCTGATCACCGTAGCCGCGGCGAGCGGCGTTCTCGCCGTGACCGGCGGCTACGCCCAGGCGGCGGGTCCGGGGGCCGACGGTGGCGCCGCGTACTCGCCGGGTGTCGTCTCGGGCAACAACATCCAGGTCCCGGTGCATGTGCCGGTGAATCTGTGCGGAAACACGGTGAGCGTCATCGGCGTCTTCAACGGTGCCGGTGGGGGGCGGTGCGGCGGCGGTTCGCACGACTCGTCCGGCGGTGGCGGTACCCAGGCCGGCGGTCCGCAGGCGCAGGGCAGCGCCAGTGACTCGTCGGGGATCGGTTCCGGCAACAACATCCAGGCCCCGATCGGCGTTCCGGTCAATGTGTGCGGGAACAACATCAGCGCGGTCGGGTTCGGCAACACCAGCGACGGCGGGGACTGCGCCGAGACGGTCCCGGCGGTGCCGGAGAACCCGGGTGAGCCTGGGGAGCCGGGTGAGCCGGGTGAGCCGGGCAACCCCGGTAACCCTGGGAATCCGGGCAACCCCGGAAACCCGGGCAATCCTGGGAACCCCGGTAACCCCGGTAACCCTGGGAATCCGGGCAACCCCGGAAACCCTGGTGAGCCCGGCAACCCCGGGAACCCTGGCAACCCGGGTGAGCCTGGGAACCCCGGCAATCCGGGCAACCCCGGTAACCCCGGAGGCTCGAACCCCGGCGGTGACTCGGATGACCCCGCTGAGCAGGCCGGAAACCACGGCCTCGACCCGTCCGCCAACCTCGGCGGCAAGGAACAGCTCGCGCACACCGGTGCCGGCCCCGTCGAGCTGGCCATTCCGGCCGCCGCGGGCCTGCTGCTGGCGGGCACGGTGCTCTACCGTCGGGCCCGCGCCGCTCAGCGCTGATCACACATCGCGCTGCCAGGTAGGTGCGGGACAGGTGGGACAGGCGCTGACCGTGCCATGCGGTGGTCGTCACGCATCACCCGCCGTGCACCGCACACCGCGCACCGCACCTCGCACGCCACGCATCACACACCGGATCTCCTAGCCGGGTGACCGTGGCGTCACTCTCGGCGGGCCCCGCACCAAGCGGGGCCCGCTCCGCCTTGTCCCGGCCCGCTACCAGGTGGCCCGAAGCTGGCGGATGATCCGGCGCCGCAATCGCACTCTGCGGCTGCCGTCGGGGTTGAGTCTGAGGCGATCCAACTCCCAGTGTCCGTACTCGGCATGGTCGGTGAGCAGGCGGGTAGTGGCCTTGCGGGAAACCCCGCGCGGCACATACACATCACAGAATTCGTATTCCGGCATCGCATCTATTGTGCGGGAACTGCCCTGCTACGGATAGCGTCTGCACTATGTCTGATGCTGCGCAGCCATCCGCTGCCGAGGTACGCGCCGCTGCCGAAGCGGTGAAAGCCGCACTGGATCGTCACCTCGACGCTGTCGAACGCCGGTCGGGGGAAGGCGATCCGGCCGTCTACGCCGCGTTCAACGAACTGGCCGCGGCAGCCGAGGTCTACGACGAGCTGCTCTATGACGCCTACGACGAGGTGACGCCCTTCGAGATCCCTGGTGACGACCGCCTCCCCGCCTATGCCGGGCCGGAGGAGCCGAGCGCGCTGAGCGTGCTGATCCGCAGGGACTACGTCGTCGTCGAACCGCAGCGGCTGCTCTCGCAGGCGCAGCGGATCGCTGACCTGGATCCGGACATCGACACAGGGAACGACCGGCAGGGCGGCGCGGCCGCCGGGGAGAGTGTGCACACCGCCTTGGGCGTGGTCTTCGGCGAGTTCGAGGCCGATGAGATCGCCTCTCGCCACAAGGAGTTCGGTCTGGAGGAGGGCGACTCCACGCTCTGGGTGGTGGCGGCCGAGGAGCCCCCGGAGCCGGGGGAGTGGCTTTCGGCCCCCTTCGACCAGGCGGATCCGCATATGGTCGTGTGCCGCTTCGACATGAGCTCGGTCTTCGACGAGGAGCTCGAGGACGAAGAGCTCGAGGACGAGGACGAGCTGGAGGTGCTGGAGCCGGGTAGCTGAGCACCGCAGCTCCGGACTGATCGCCCGGCCCCGGATCGCCCCGCCTCACGGTGGGGTGATCCGGGGCCATGGTGTTTCCGGGGCCCTGTCGCGGGCCGGGGCCGGGCCGCCGGTCAGCCGGTGGGCCCGGCCGGGACCTGGGCCTGGAGCAGGGCGCGCAGCCGTGTGGTGCGCTCCTTGAAGGGGATCTCCGCCACCGCCCGGGGCAGCGCCCCCTCCGCGCCGTGGACCACCGACAGATGGCGCTCACCGCGGCTGAAGGCCGTGTAGATCCAGGCCCGGGTCAGCCCCGCCGTGGCGTCGCCCGGCAGCACCACCACGGCCGCGGGCCAGCGCGCTCCGGCAGCCTGGTGCGCGGTGAGGGCCCAGCCGTGCCGCACCAGCTCGCCGACCTCGGTGGGCGGCACCACGACGGGGCTGCCCGCGCAGTCCAGCCGCAGCCCCTCGGCGTCCGCCGAGACCACCGTGCCCGGCACCGTACGGCCCGGGGCCGGGGTGTATGCCACGCGGTCGCCCGGGTCGAAGCCGCCGAACTGGCCGGGGCCGGGGTTGAGCCGGGTCTTCAGGGCGGCGTTGAGCGCGCGGGTGCCGGCCGCGCCACCGTGGCCCGGGGTGATCACCTGGGTCTGCTCCGCCGGGATGCCGATCGCACGGGGCACCGAGTCGGCGACGAGCTGCACCGTGCGGTGCACCGCCTCGCCCGCGTCCCGCACGGGCACGATCACGACCTCCTTACCGGGCGCCTCCACCTGGTTGAGCTCGCCGATCCCGATCCCCGAGACCAGCTCGCCGATCGGGCCCGGGTCGGGGGTGCGGGAGACGACCTGCGGGCAGCGGCGGGCCGCCACCAGATCCGCGAAGACCCGGCCGGGGCCGGCCGACCACAGCACCCCGGGGTCCCCGCTCAGCACGAGACGGGCGCCGTCCGGCAGCGACTCGACGAGCATCGCGGCCGTTTCCACATCGAGCTGTGGGGCGTCCAGCACGGCGAGCAGATCGAGCGCGAGCGCGCCCTCCTCGTCGCGTCCGGGGCCCTCGGCGTCGGCCAGCAGCCCGGCGACGGTGACGGCCGCGGAAGCGGCCTCCGGGACGGCGCCCGGGGCCTCGCTCAGGGAGGCGGCCAGCCGCCGCCTGCCGTCCTCGCTGTGCGCCGCCGCGTAGGCCCGTAGGCCCAGGGCGCGGGCGGCGGCGACCAGCGCCGCCGGTTCGTCGCGTGCCGCCTCGCCACCGCTGTGGGTGACCAGGCCGTGGGCCGCGACCGTACGGATCAGCTCCGCGGCGGAGGCGGTCGGCGCGGCGGTGGCCGCGCTCTCCCACTCGGGCGCGCCCGGGCCGTCCGCGGGGGCCCCGCCGTCTTGCGGTGGAACGAAGGTGCTCGCCATCCGGGCGAGAGCGTCGGCCAGGCTCTCCTCCGCCAGGGCATAGCGGTCCAGCCCCAGCAGCACCCGCACCGGCTGCTCGGCCTCCTCGTCGTCGGCCGCCTGCGGACGGGCCCCCGGCGGGGCGTCGAGCGCGTCCTGGAAGACCAGCACCGCACCTTCCGCGATCGCGGTGCGCAGTGCCTCGTCCGGGTCCGGCACGGACACCTTGGCGAGCGCGTCGCGCAGCGTGGACGACTCCAGCGCGGTGTGTCCTTCGAGGGCGGCGCGCTCCAGCAGCCAGCCGGTGAGCGCCAGCGCACGACGCTCGTCGCCGGGCTCACAGGCCGGACCGAGGAGGGCGCGGGCGAAGCCGTCCGCCTGGTCGGGGCGCACACCGGGCACGGCCAGCAGCTGCCAGGGGTCCTCGCGCAGCGCCTCGGCGGCGCGCTCCCCGAGCGTTTCGGCGACCGGCCCGGCCAGGCTCTCGGGGGCTCCGCCCGCCGCGAGCACCTGCCGAACGTCCCCGCTGCCGGGGATCTCGCCCCCCGGCCCGGGCGCCGGACGGGCCGATGGCGGCCGCACGGGAGCGGGCGCGGGTGCGGGGGCCGCCGCACGGGGCCGCTCGCGCACGGGCGCGGCGGGGGCAGTGGGGGCGGTGGGCGCCGCCGGACGGCGCGCGGGGGCGTCGTTGAAGAACGACGCCGCCGACCGCTCACCGCTCTCCACGGCCCGTACGGCAGCGGCCAACGCCTCAGCCGCCGCCGACCGCCGCCCCTTCCCGCCCGCCCCGTCCCCGGGGGCGGCCGCGGCCTGCTCACGGTCGCCGCTCCCGCTGTGGGCGCCCGCTTCCGTAGCGGGACCGTCGGCCTCGCCTGCCGGGGGCTGTTCGCCGTCGGCGTCTCGGGGGGAGTGAGAGCCCGTTCCGGCGGTGGGAGCCTCGGTGGCGTCGGCCCGGCCCTGTCCGGCGGCCGCCGCCCCCGCGTCGTTCTGGCCTGCCCCCGCAGGAGCGCCCGCGCCGCCGGGCCCGCCCTGTCCGGCGGCTGCGGAAGCACCGGCGCCCGCGCCCGGGGCCGCGTCAGTGCTCGCCTCGGCTGGGCCCGGCGCCTGCGTGCCTCCGGAGTCCTGGCCCGCCTCCGGGCCGCCGGATGTGCCGTGCCCGCCGGGCGGGGTCGGCTCGCGGTCGGCGCTTCCGCCGTGGGTGCGGCCCGTTCCGGCGGTGGGAGCCCCGGTGGCGTCGGCCCCGCCCTGTCCGGCGGCCGCCGCCCCCGCGTCGCTCCGGTCCGCCCCCGAGGAGGCGCCCGCGCCGCCGGGCCCGCTGTGGACGTCCGGGGTGTGGTCCGGCTCCGTCCCGGCGGTGGCGGGGCCTCCGGGACCGCCCGGGGCCGGGGTCCCGGTGCCGCCCGGCTCCGCCGGCACGGCGGGATGGGGCTCGGCCTCCTCGGGCGCGGATGCGGCCTCGCCGGCGAGGCGGTCGGTACTCACAGCGTGCTCCAGTCCTGATCGGGATATCGGTGCACGGGCGCCGACACATCGTCGAGCGCCTGGCAGATCTCGTCCGGAAGACTAAGGCTCTCCGCCGACAACGCCGCTCTGAGCTGTTGGGCGTTGCGCGCGCCGACGATCGGCGCGGTGACACCCGGGCGGTCGCGGACCCAGGCGAGCGCCACATTGAGCGCGGTGGTCGCCAGGCCGTCGGCGGCTATGGCGACCGCCTCGACGATCCGGCTCGCCTCCTCGTCCAGATACGGGGCGACGAAGGCCGCGAGCTCGGAGGCGCCGCGCGAGTCGGCGGGTGTCGTGTGGCGGTACTTGCCGGTGAGCACACCGCGGCCGAGCGGCGAGGACGGCAGCAGCCCGACGCCGAGGTCGAGGGCGGCGGGCAGCACCTCGCGCTCCACACCGCGCTGGAGCAGTGAATACTCCATCTGCGTGCTGGCCAGCCGGGTGTGCGCACCGGAGGAGGCCAGCTGCCAGGTGGCGGCCTTCGCGAGCTGCCAGCCGCTGAAGTTGGACACCCCCACATAGCGGGCCCGGCCGCTGCTGACCGCGATGTCGAGCGCCTGCAGGGTCTCCTCGAGCGGGGTGAACGGGTCGAAGGCGTGCACCTGCCACAGGTCGACATAGTCCGTGCCCAGCCGCTCCAGGGAGGCGTCCAGCGCGCCCAGCAGATGGCCGCGCGAGCCGTCGAAGCGGCGGTCGGGATCGGGCACGCTGCCGGCCTTGGTGGCGATCTGCAGATCGCGCCGCGGCAGCAGCCCCTCCAGCAGCTGCCCCAGGAGGTATTCGGCGCCGCCGTCCGCGTAGACATCCGCGGTGTCGACCAGCGTCCCGCCCGCCTCCCAGAACGCCTTGAGCTGATCCGCGGCGTCGTGTTCGTCTGTGTCCCGTCCCCAAGTGAGCGTGCCGAGGCCGAGCCGGGAGACGCGCAGGCCCGTGCGGCCGAGGTGCCTTAGCTCCATGAACGTCGAGATTACTGTCCGGATAGCGCCCTGTGGCAGCCTGTGGATAACCCACCCCTGACGTATCGCGGCCATGCGCGCTAGAGTCCCCGGAACAGCGACGTTACTGATCAGTAAGGGGTGCGGTATGAGGCTCGGGATCAACCTCGGCTACTGGGGCGCCGGAATGGACGCGGACAACCTCGAGGTCGCCCGCGAGGCCGACCGGCTCGGGTATGCCGTCTGCTGGGCCGCCGAAGCCTACGGTTCGGACGCGGCCACGGTCCTCGCATGGGTCGCCGCGCAGACCGAGCGCATCGACGTCGGCTCCGCCATCTTCCAGATTCCGGCCCGTACCCCCGCCATGACGGCCATGACCGCTGCCACCCTCGACACCCTCTCCGGTGGCCGCTTCCGGCTCGGGCTCGGCGTCTCGGGGCCGCAGGTGTCCGAGGGCTGGTACGGGACGCGGTTCGACAAGCCGCTCGCCCGCACCCGCGAGTACGTGGAGATCATCCGCAAGGCGATGTCACGCGAGCGGCTGACGCACGAGGGCCAGAACTGGACGCTGCCGCTGCCCGACGGCCCCGGCAAGCCCCTCAAGCTGACCGTGCACCCGGTGCGGGAGTACATCCCGCTGTACATCGCCGCGATCGGCCCTAAGAACCTGGAGCAGACCGGCGAGATCGCCGACGGCGCCCTGGTCCTCTTCTACGCCCCCGAGCACGCCGAGGCGACCACCCTCAGCTCGCTTCGCGCGGGCCGGGAGAAGGCGGGCAAGGACCTCGAGGGCTTCGACGTGGTGCCCACCGTCCCCATGGCCCTCGGCGAGGATGTGCGTGCCCTCGCCGACCAGTTCCGCCCGTACACGGCGCTCTACGTGGGCGGTATGGGCAGCGCCAAGCAGAACTTCTACAACAAGCTCGCGCAGCGCATGGGGTACGAGAAGGAGGCCGCCGAGATCCAGGAGAAGTACCTCTCCGGGGACAAGGAGGGCGCCGCCGCGGCCGTCCCCCACGAGCTGATCGACTCCACCTCGCTGCTCGGCCCCGTGGAGCGCATCGCGGACCGTATGCAGGCGTACGCGGAGGCCGGGGTCACCACCCTGTCGCTCACCCCCGCGGGCTTCACGCTGGAGGAGCGCCTCGCCGGGCTGCGGGCGGGCGTGGAGGCCCTGGATCGGGCCGGAGTCGCCTAACGGGCGGCGACGAGCGCAAAGGGCGGCGACGAGCACAAAGGGCGGCGACGAGCGCAAAGGGCCGCCATCGGGCGCTGAGAGGGCGACGAGCGCCAGGGACGGCCCTGCTCGCGGTAAGGCGGCGAGGAGTCGCGATGCCGCTCGCAGCGCCGTGACAAGCCGCACAGCGGCCGTCGAAGGCCCTTGGGGAGTCGGCTCCCGGCTGAAGAGTCGGCTCTGCTGGGGAGCCGGCTCCGGCGCCGCGCCGGGAGATTTCTGCGGCCGTGGTGGGGGCTCGGGGGTCTTCCCCGCCACGGCCGTCATCCAGCACAACGCCTGTGCCGCCCAGGAGTTACGGGGGCGCGGCACCCACACCGTCCTCCGTTCGGCCGAGCCGTGAGGCTGAGCTGTTGCCGCCGCGCCCACCGGGCCGTTGACTTTTTCTGCGCGGCCCCTGCGTTGATGTCGGCACGGAAGCGCACGGCTGCGCACGACAAGCGCACGGAGGTGGCGGCGATGCTCTCGGCGAAAAGCGTGTTCCAGGAGATCCTCGACAACGACGAGTCGTTCCGGCTCTTCTGCTCCGTCGCGGCCAGCGGGGAGGCCCAGGGAGGCTGGGAGAACGGCCGGATCGCCGCCCTCGTGCCCGAGAGCCTGCGCGACCTCGCCCCCAAGATCGCCCGCCATGGCGCCGACGAGGACAAACACGGCCGGATCTTCAGCGCCCTGCTGAGCAAGCGCGATCTGGAGCCCATGGAGGTGCCGCGCGCGGCCGACTACACGATGCTCCTGGAGGCGCGCGGCATCGGCCTCGCCCATGACAAGCTGCGCCGCGACGAGCCGCTCACCGAGCACGACATCGTGATCTACCTCACCCACAGCCGGGTCACCGAACAGCGTGCCTCCGCGCAGATGGTGATGTTGCGCAGGTGCTTCGGCGACCACCCCGACCTCGGCCGCGCCGTACGCATGATCGCCGAGGACGAGGACAACCACCTTGCCTACTGCCACGAGGAGCTGCTGCGCCTGGCCGCCGCCGGATACGGCCGGACCATCCAGCGGGCCCTGCGGGAGAGCGCACTCGTCGAGATGGAGGTCTACCGGGACGTCAGCCTGGCCGTGATGGCCCACATGGGGCGCATCCTCGGCTGGCCCAAGCCGAAGTCCGCGCTGTTCGCGGCCGGGATCCACGCCCTGCACGTGTATGAGCGGCTGGGCGGCTGGCGGCGCATGGTGTCCTTGCGCATGCCCGAGCGGCGCAACGCGCTCGGCGGGCCCGCGCAGAGCGCTTCCGGGGCATCCGAGGCGCCCGAGTTCGTCTGAGCCCGACGACGGGCCAGCGGGCGCGCCCGCTGGCAGGTGCCGCCAGGACGGTCAGCCGCCGGACCGCGGTCGCCCGATCAGAGCCAGCCGCGGCGCTTGAACCAGCGGTACAGCACGGCGATCACACCCGCCATGAGCGCGACCACCCCGGGTATCCCCAGGGCTGCTTCAGCTCGGGCATATGCTCGAAATTCATGCCGTAGATCCCGGCGATCATCGTCGGCACCGCGGCCATCGCCGCCCACGCCGAGATCTTCCGCATGTCGTCGTTCTGCCGCACGCCCATCTGCGCGAGATGGGCGGAGAGGATGTCCGACAGCAGCCGGTCCAGCCCCTCCACATGCTCGTTCACCCGGGTCAGATGGTCGCTGACATCGCGGAAGAACGGCCGGGAGCCCTCGTGCACGAACGGCACCCCGGCGCCGGTGAGCCGCTCCATCGGCTCCCCCAACGGCCCGGCCGACCGGCGGAATTCCATCACCTCGCGCTTGAAGGCGTAGATCCGTCCGGCGGTGTTCTGCCCGGCGCCCGCGTTCGGGGCGAACACCTCCGTCTCCAGCCCCTCCAGGTCCCCGTGCAGCGCGTCGGCCACGTCCAGGTAGTGGTCCACGACCGCGTCGGAGACCGCGTACATCACCGCGGTCGGACCGTGCTGCAGCACCTCGGGCATCTTCTCCAGCCGGTCCCGCACCGCGCCGAGCGGATTGGCTTCGCCGTGCCTTACGGTCACCACGAAGGAGTCACCGACGAAGACCATCAGCTCACCCGCTGTGACGGTGCCGGCCTTGTCGTCGTACTGGATCGGCTTGAGCACCAGGAACAGCGAATCGTCATAGACCTCCAGCTTCGGCCTCTGGTGGGCGCACAGGGCGTCCTCCACGGCCAGCGGATGAAGTCCGAACTCGCTGGTGACCAGCTCGAACTCCTTCTCGGTCGGCTCATGCAGGCCGATCCACAAGAAGGCGTCCCCTCTCGCGCGCGCCTCGTCGAGGGCGTCGGAGAAGTCGGCGGGTCCCTCGGTGCGGCACCCGTCCCGGTAGATGGCACAATCCACGATCACGCAGCGCATTCTGCCTCGCGTGATGGCGGTAGGCACAGGGGGCCCTCGTCCGGGATCGGTGCGCAGGCCCGCTGAGCGGCGCCGGAGGGGTCGTAGGGTGGCAGGCATGCCCATGCTGATCCTCGTACGGCACGGCCGGTCCACCGCCAACACGGCGGGCGTCCTCGCGGGCTGGACTCCCGGTGTCGCCCTCGACGAGCGCGGTGCGGCCCAGGCCGCGGCGCTGCCCGGCAGGCTGGCCGGGCTGCCCCTGGCCGCCGCCGTCACCAGCCCCCTGCAGCGCTGCCGGGAGACGCTGGCCCCGCTGCTCGCCGCCCGCCCCGAACTGCCGCTGCACCCCGACGACCGGATCGGGGAGTGCCACTACGGCGACTGGTCGGGCCGTAAGCTCGCCGAGCTCGCCGATGAACCACTGATGAACATCGTCCAGCAGCATCCGTCGGCCGCCGCCTTCCCCGGTGGCGAGTCCATGCGCGCCATGCACACGCGGGCGGTCGAGGCGGTGCGCGACTGGAACGCCCGGATCGAGCGGGAGCACGGCGCCGACGCGGTCTATCTGATGTGCTCCCACGGGGACGTCATCAAGGCGATCGTCGCGGACGCCCTCGGACTGCATCTCGATCTCTTTCAGCGGATCTCGGTCGAGCCCTGCTCGGTCACCGCGATCCGGTACACCCCGACCCGGCCCTTCGTCGTCCGGCTCGGCGACACCGGCGACTTCGCGGGGCTGGCCCCGCGCGAGGAGACCACCGGCGACCGGGGCGGGGACGCGGCGGTGGGCGGCGACGCGGGAGCACCGTGATCTCCGTGCGCAGTAGGGTGGTGCCGCGGTGCGAGGGCGCCGTGACAGCCCTGACCGGGCGGTCGTGGCACCCAGCGGTCAGCAGTCAGTCAGCCGAGCAGTCGAACCAAAATGGAGCAGGACGTTGTCCCGTCAGGTGTTCCTCTATGACCCGCCGGACCGTTTCGTCGCCGGTACGGTCGGGCTGCCTGGTCGCCGTACCTTTTTCCTGCAGGCGTCCGCCAGTGGCCGGACCACCAGTGTCGCCTTGGAGAAGACGCAGGTCGCCGCGTTGGCCGAGCGGATAGACGAGCTGCTGGACGAGGTGGTGCGGCGCACCGGCGGAAACGCCCCGGTCCCCGCCGTCGCACCGACCGAACTCACCGACACCGCACCGCTGGAAGCCCCCGTGGAGGAGGAGTTCCGGGTCGGCACCATGGCACTCGCCTGGGACGGCGAGGAACAGCGGATGATCGTCGAGGCACAGGCGCTGGTCGAGCTGGAGGCCGAGTCCGAGGAGGACTTGGCCGAGGCCGAGGAGCGGCTGCTCCAGGACGATGTGAACGGCCCGCCCATGCTGCGGGTGCGGCTCACCGGGACGCAGGCGAGGGCGTTCGCCAAGCGCGCCCTGGAGGTCGTCAACGCCGGCCGGCCGCCTTGCCCGCTGTGCAGTCTGCCGCTCGACCCGGAGGGACACGTATGTCCGCGCCAGAACGGATACCGCCGCGGAGCCTGACGCCGCCCACCCGTCTCCCACCACCCTCAACGGAGGCTTCGCGCCTGTTGCCCCCGGCCGAGCTGCTGGCTCTCGGTGAGCTGACGGTGCGCGGACAGGTCCGGGAGGCGTCCAACGCGGTGCTGTACTGCACGGTCGAGTACGACGGCCACAGCGCCCCCTGCGTCTACAAGCCAGTGGCCGGGGAGCGGCCGCTGTGGGACTTCCCGGACGGCACGCTCGCCCAGCGCGAGGTCGCGGCGTACGAGATCTCCGAGGCCACCGGCTGGGGCCTGGTGCCGCCCACCGTGCTGCGCGACGGGCCGTACGGGCAGGGGATGTGCCAGCTCTGGATAGAGGTCGAGGCGGCCCCCGACGGGGCGGACGGCGACGGATCCGCGGACGGCGACGGCGAGGGACCCGGGGAGATCGGGGGAGCGGAGCTGCTCGCGCTCGTCGAGGGCGACGAACCGGGCCCCGGCTGGAAGGCGATCGGCTACGCCGAGGTGGGCGAGGGCCGTACGGCGCTGCTGGTCCACGCCGACGACGTACGGCTGCGCCGGCTGGCCGTCCTCGACGCGGTGATCAACAACGGCGACCGCAAGGGCGGCCATCTGCTGCCCGCGGCCGGTGGCCGGCTCTATGCGATTGATCACGGAGTGACCTTCAACGCCGACGACAAGCTGCGCACGCTGCTGTGGGGCTGGGCCGGGGAGCCGCTGCCGGACGATGTGCTGGAGGTGCTGCGCCGGTTGGCGGACCAGCTGGCCGACGGCGGCGCGCTCTGCGCCCGGCTGGCGGAGCTGATCACCGGGGCCGAGATCGAGGCTCTCAGGGCCCGTGTGGCCACGCTGTTGCGGACCGGGAAGCACCCCGAGCCCAGCGGCCAGTGGCCCGCCATCCCCTGGCCGCCGGTCTGAGGCCGCCGGTCTGAGGCCGCCGGTCTGAGGCGGCCGGTCTGAGGCCGCCGGGCCCAGTGGCCGCCGGGCCCGGCGGCCACGTCCGCTCCGGGTCCCCTGGCCGCCGGTCTGAGCGGACTGGCCCGTTCCGCCTCCGGGTGGTGCTCCGTCGCGTCCCCGCCCGGCAGCCGTGGAGCGCAGCTCAGGGGGCCCATGCAGCTCACGGGCGCATCCACAAGACCGCCCTTCCGGCCAACACCGCTGGTCCGGTTCGTATACGGACGCTGCATCCGGTTACGCTCATTGCATGTATGCCTGGCCCGCTTCTGAGGTTCCCGCCCTGCCCGGCAGTGGCCGGGACCTGAGCATTCACGACACCGCGACCGGGGGACGGATCACTCTGACCCCCGGTCCCGTCGCGCGCATCTACGTCTGCGGGATCACTCCGTACGACGCGACCCACATGGGTCATGCCGCGACTTACAACGCGTTCGACCTCGTTCAGCGCGTATGGCTCGACACCAAGCGCCAGGTTCACTACGTCCAGAACGTCACGGACGTCGACGACCCCCTGCTGGAGCGGGCCCAGCGGAACGGCGACGACTGGACGGCCCTCGCCGAGCGCGAGACCGCCCTCTTCCGTGAGGACATGACGGCCCTGCGGATGCTGCCCCCGCGCCACTACATCGGCGCCGTCGAGTCGATACCGGGCATCGTGCCGCTCGTGGAGCGGCTGCGCGACCTGGGCGCCGCCTATGAACTCGAAGGCGACATCTACTTCTCCGTGGAGTCCGACCCCTCCTTCGGGTCGGTCAGCCGGCTCGACGCCGAGGCCATGCGGCTGCTGTCCGCCGAGCGCGGCGGCGACCCGGAGCGCCCCGGCAAGAAGAACCCCCTCGACCCGATGCTGTGGATGGCCGCCCGTGACGGCGAGCCGAGTTGGGACGGCGGATCGCTCGGCGCCGGCCGCCCCGGCTGGCACATCGAGTGTGTGGCCATCGCCCTGGACCACCTCGGCATGGGCTTCGATGTGCAGGGTGGCGGATCCGATCTCGCCTTCCCGCACCATGAGATGGGCGCCTCGCACGCCCAGGTGCTCACCGGTGAGCGGCCGTTCGCCAAAACGTATGTGCACGCCGGGATGGTGGCCCTGGACGGCGAGAAGATGTCCAAGTCCAAGGGCAATCTGGTCTTCGTCTCGGCGCTGCGCCGCGACGGTGTGGACCCGGCGGCCATACGGCTCGCGCTGCTGGCCCACCACTACCGCGCGGACTGGGAGTGGACGGACGGGGTGCTGAGCGAGGCCGAGGAGCGCCTCGGGCGCTGGCGTGCGGCCGTCTCGCGGCCGGACGGGCCCTCGGCCGCCGCGCTGGTGGAGGAGATCCGCGAGGCGCTCGCGAACGACCTGGACTCCCCGGCCGCCCTGGCCGCCGTCGACCGCTGGGCCGCCGCGCAGACGGCCACCGGCGGTACGGACGAGGGGGCGCCCGGGCTGGTCTCGCGCGCCGTGGACGCGCTGCTGGGCGTGGCCCTCTGACGCGGCGTCGTATCGCCGCACCGTGATGACGGTGAACGCATGAGCCCGCGCCGGGGTCCTCCCGGCGCGGGCTCGTCGCCGCGTCCCGTGTGCCGCGCCGCGGGCTGACGTGGGGGCGTGTGACGCCGGGCGTCATGTGGGCCCGTGCACCGTACCGAGCGTGGCGTACGCGCGCGGTGGCGCGGCCGTGGCTACCGGCCGGAGCCGGACCCCTCGTCCCCGTCGCCGCCCCGGTCCGTGCCGCCCTCGTCGCGGCGGGAGGCGTCCTGGCCCTCGCCACCCTGGGCGCCCTGGGCGTCGTCCGGACCCTTGGCGTCGTCCTCGGCGCCGCCGGTGTCCTCGGCGTCGTTGGCCACCTCGTCCTTGGGGGACGGCTTACGCGGCCGCCCGTGGCCGGTGGAGGGATCCCGCAGATAGGGGGCGCCGGGGCCGCCCGTGCCGCCCTCCGCGAGACCGCCGCTCTCGGTCGCATGGCCGCCGGGGCCGGGCTGGCCGTCGCGCCGCCGCAGATAGCGCTCGAATTCGCGGGCGATGGCCTCGCCCGACGCCTCCGGCAGCTCGGCGGTGTCCCGCGCCTCCTCCAGCGACTGGACGTACTCGGCGACCTCGCTGTCCTCGGCGGCCAGCTGGTCCACGCCCAGCTGCCAGGCCCGTGAGTCCTCGGTCAGCTCGCCGAGGGGGATGCGCACCGAGATCAGGTCCTCGAGGCGGTTGAGCAGCGCCAGGGTGGCCTTCGGGTTCGGCGGCTGCGAGACGTAGTGCGGCACGGCCGCCCACAGGCTCACCGCCGGGACGCCGGCGTGGGCGCATGCCTCCTGGAGGACTCCGACGATCCCGGTCGGGCCCTCGTAGCGGGTCTCCTCCAGATCGAGGCTGCGGGCCAGGTCCGCGTCGGAGGTGACCCCGCTGACCGGCACCGGCCGGGTGTGCGGGGTGTCGCCGAGCAGTGCGCCGAGGATGACGACCATCTCCACGCCCAACTCATGGGCGTAGCCGAGGATCTCGTTGCAGAACGACCGCCAGCGCATGCTCGGCTCGATACCGCGCACCAGCACCAGGTCCCGGGACTTCTCCCCGGTGTCCGCCCGGACCACCGAGAGCCGGGTCGTCGGCCAAGTGATCTTGCGCACGCCGCCCTCCAGGGCAACGGTGGGCCGGTTCACCTGGAAGTCGTAGTAGTCCTCGGCGTCGAGCGAGGCGAAGACCTCGCCCTTCCACTCCCGGTCCAGGTGCCCGACCGCGGTCGAGGCCGCGTCTCCGGCGTCGTTCCAGCCCTCGAAGGCACAGATCATGACCGGGTCGATCAGCTCGGGAACCCCCTCAAGCTCGATCACCCAGCGCCTCCTTCCGACCGGGGCGGACGGATCGGTGCCGCCACCGGCTGCAGTTCCCATTGCGTGCCACCCAAGCCTACGGCTTTCCGGTGCTCCGGCCGCAGCCCCTGTCCAGGACCACTAAGAGATTCATCCGATCTGTCCTTGGAAAGTTCCGGCGTACCTCTGGACGAAACCCTTCGTGCAGCGCTATACATCGGATCATCGCGAAAGGTCCGATGTTCTCTCTCGCGCATCGTTTCAGGGAGCCCCCATTGAGTCTGCGTCCATCCGTCACCGAGCTCGAGGTCCATGACATCCGATTTCCCACCTCGGAGCAGCTCGACGGCTCGGACGCCATGAACCCGGACCCCGACTACTCCGCCGCCTATGTCGTGCTGCGCACGGACGCGGGGGAGGGGGCGGCGTCCGAGGGACACGGCTTCGTCTTCACCATCGGCCGCGGCAACGATGTCACCGCGGCCGCCATCCGCTCTCTCCGCCCCCATGTGGTGGGCCGCCCCGCGCCGCTGACGGCGGCCGATCTGGCCGCCCTGCACCATGAGCTGACCCATGACTCGCAGCTGCGCTGGCTCGGGCCGGAGAAGGGCGTCATGCATATGGCGGTGGGCGCGGTGGTCAACGCCGCCTGGGACCTCGCCGCCCGGCGGGCAGGAAAGCCGCTGTGGCAGTTCCTCGCCGAGATGTCGCCCGAGGAGCTGGTCGACTTGGTCGACTTCCGCTACCTCACCGACGCGCTCACCCGTGACGAGGCACTGGCCATCCTGCGCGCCGCCGAGCCCGGCCGCGCCGAGCGCGCCGCGCTGCTGCGCGAGCGGGGCTACCCCGCCTACACCACCTCGCCCGGCTGGCTCGGCTACTCCGACGAGAAAATGATCAAGCTGGCGCAGGAGGCCGTCGCCGACGGCTTCGGCCAGATCAAGCTCAAGGTCGGCGCCGATCTCGACGAGGACCTCAGGCGGATGCGGATCGCGCGCGAGGCGGTCGGCCCCGATGTGCGCATCGCCGTGGACGCCAACCAGCGCTGGGACGTGGCGGAGGCGGTGCGCTGGATGAGCGCCCTGGCGCCGTACGACCCGCACTGGATCGAGGAGCCCACCAGCCCGGACGACGTCCTCGCCCACGCCGCCATCCGCGCCGGACAGCCGGTCAAGGTCGCCACCGGCGAGCATGTCGCCAACCGCGTGGTCTTCAAGCAGCTGCTCCAGGCGGAGGCGGTCGACTTCGTCCAGATCGACGCGGCGCGGGTCGCCGGGGTCAATGAGAACCTCACGATCCTGCTGCTCGCCGCCAAGTACGGACTGCCGGTGTGCCCGCACGCGGGCGGCGTCGGGCTGTGCGAACTCGTCCAGCATCTGGCCATGTTCGACTTCGTGGCCGTATCGGGCAGCTGGGACGACCGGGTCATCGAGTATGTCGACCACCTCCACGAGCACTTCGCCGATCCCGTGGTCATCGAGTCGGGCCGCTACCGCACCCCGACCGCGCCGGGCTTCTCCGCCCGTATGTACCCCGAGTCGATCGCCGCCTACCGCTATCCGGACGGGCCCGAATGGCGGGCCCGCCTCGCGGGGCCCGAACCGGCCCCGCCCGCATCCGCACCGCACGCACCCGCACAGCCCGTACGACAGGAGGACCACCAGTGACCACCGGCGACTTCGAAGGGCTGGCCGCGCTCGTCACCGGCGGCGCCTCCGGTATCGGCGCCGCCATCGCCGCCACGCTGCGCGATCGGGGAGCGCGGGTCGCCGTGCTCGACCGCGATCCGTCGGGCGCCCCGGACGGCACGCTGGCGCTCAAGGCCGACGTCACCTCCGACGAGGCGATCAGGACCGCGGTGGACGCGGCGGTGAGCGAGTTCGGCGCCCTGCACACCCTCGTCGGCAACGCGGGCATCGGCGCCATCGGCAGCGTCGAGGACAACTCCGACGAGGAGTGGCACCGGCTGCTGGACATCAATGTGCTGGGCCTGGTCCGCACCGCGCGGGCCGCCCTGCCCCATCTGCGCGCCGCCGCGGCCGACCGGCCCGGCGCCGTCTCCATCACCCACACCTGCTCGATCGCCGCCACCGCCGGACTGCCGCAGCGCGCCGCCTACAGCGCCAGCAAGGGCGCGGTGCTCTCGCTGACCCTGGCCATGGCCGCGGACCACATCCGCGAGGGGGTCCGCGTCAACTGCGTCAACCCCGGCACCGCGGACACCCCGTGGGTCGGCCGGCTGCTCGACCAGGCCCCCGATCCGGCGGCCGAGCGCGCCGCCCTGGAGGCCCGTCAGCCCACCGGACGGCTGGTCTCCGCCGACGAGGTGGCCGCCGCCGTCGCGTATCTCGCCAGCCCCGCCGCCGCGGCCGTCACCGGCACCGCGCTGGCCGTCGACGGAGGAATGCAGGGACTGCGGCTGCGTCCCGCCTCCTCCTGAGACACCGTCTCCACCCGGACAACGCCGCCACTGTGGACAACGGCTTCGCCCGACGCTAGGCCCGAGACCAGCTCCACCCGCACCACTCGACCCAGAACGACCAAGGACGGGACTCGATGACGAGACTCCGCACCACCGGCACCGCCGCCTGCGCCGTGCTGCTGGCCGTCGCAGCGCTCACCGGCTGCAACCGAGAGAGCAATGGCGCCGGCGGCGGCAAGGTCGGCATCGACATGCCGCGGACGGACACCGACTTCTGGAACTCCTACCAGCAGTACCTGGAGAAGGGTGTCGACAAGGGCACCGTCTCCGCGCTGCCGCTGTCCAACTCGCAGAACGACATCTCCAAGCTGGTCGCCAACGTCCAGGCCTTCACCGACCAGGGCGCCAAGGCGATCATCATGGCCCCCCAGGACACCGGCGCCATCTCCTCCACCCTGGAACAGCTGGAGGAGAAGAAGATCCCCGTGGTGAGCGTGGACACCCGGCCCGACTCCGGCAAGATCTACATGGTGGTCCGGGCCGACAACAGGGCGTACGGCACCAAGGCGTGCGAGTACCTCGGCGAGAAGCTGGGCGGCAAGGGCCGGGTCGCCGAGCTCCAGGGCGACCTCAGCTCCATCAACGGCCGGGACCGCTCGCAGGCGTTCGCCTCCTGCATGAAGAAGAAGTACCCCGGCATCAAGGTGCATGAGCTGCCCACCGACTGGAAGGGCGATGTGGCCTCCGCCAAGCTGCAGAGCCTGCTGGCCCAGCACAAGGACATCAACGGCATCTACATGCAGGCGGGCGGCGCCTTCCTGCAGCCCACGCTCGCGCTGCTGGAGCAGAAGCGGCTGCTGAAGCCGGCCGGTTCGGACAAGCACATCACGATCATCTCCAACGACGGGATACCCGAGGAGCTGGACGCGATCCGCTCCGGGAAGATCGACGCCACGCTCTCCCAGCCCGCCGACCTCTACGCCCAGTGGGCCCTGAACTACGCGAAGGCCGCTCTGGACGGCAAGACGTTCAAACCCGGCCCCACCGATCACGGTTCCACCATCGTGAAGATCGAGAACGGTCTGGAGGACCAGCTCCCGGCGCCGCTGGTCACCAAGGAGAACGTCGACGACAAGAAGCTGTGGGCCAACCAGCTCGAGAAGAAGTGACCATGGGCACGGTCGAGCAGCCCGCCGTCGTGCGGGCCCAGGGCGTCGTCAAACGGTTCGGTCCCACCGTCGCCCTGGACCAGGCCCGGCTGGCCGTACGGCCCGGGGAGGCCCATGCGCTCGTCGGGCGCAACGGGGCGGGCAAGTCCACGCTGGTGTCCGTCCTGACCGGGATGGAGCGCCCGGACGAGGGCGAGGTGACCTTCGGGGGCGAGCCCGCCCCGGCTACGGCGACACGGCCGCCTGGCAGCGCCGGGTGGCCTGTGTCTACCAGAAGTCGATGGTGGTCCCGGACCTGACGGTCGCCGAGAACCTCTACCTCAACCGCTTCCCGGGGGCGCGCCACATCCGCTGGCGCGCCCTGCGCGAGGACGCCCGCGCGCTGCTGGCCGAGTACGGCGTGGAGGTGGATCCGCAGACGCGGGCGAAGGATCTCAGCGTCGAGCAGCGGCAGTTCGTGGAGATCGCCCGCGCCCTCTCCTTCGGCGCCCGGCTGATCATCCTCGACGAGCCCACCGCCCAGCTCGACGCGGGCGGTATCGACCGGCTCTTCGCCAAGCTGCTGGAGCTGCGGCGGCAGGGGGTGGCCTTCCTGTTCATCTCGCACCATCTGCAGGAGGTCTACGAACTCTGCGACACCGTCACCGTCTTCCGCGACGCCCGACATGTGCTCACCGCCCCGGTCGCCGACCTCCCCAAGGAGGAGCTGGTGGCGGCGATGACCGGGGACGACGGCGCGGCGCCCGGAGGCGACTCCCGGGCGGTCGTCCGCGCCCCCGTCGCCCGTAAGGAGGCCGACCCGGGCGGGGAGCCGGTGCTGCGCACCGAAGGGCTCACCCTGGAGGGCGAGTTCGACCCGCTGGACCTGGTGGTGCGCCCCGGCGAGGTGCTCGGCCTGGCCGGGGCCACGGCCAGCGGCAACACGGCGGTCGGCGAGACCCTGGTGGGCCTGCGCAAACCGGCCGGCGGGCAGCTTTCGGTGCGCGGCCGCCCGGTGCGCCCCGGGAGCGTGCCGCACGCCATCGACGCCGGCATCGGCTACGTCCCGGAGGACCGGCACGACCAGGGCCTGGTCCTGGGCCGCAGCGTCGCCGAGAACGCCACCTTGACCGTCACCGACCAACTCGGGCCCTACGGCACGGTGCTGCCCTCCCGGACCCGCGCCTTCGCCCAGCGGATGATCACCTCCCTGGACATCAAGACCTCGGGCCCCTCGCAGCCCGTTTCGGGTTTGTCCGGCGGAAATCAGCAGAAGGTCGTCATCGCGCGGGCCCTGGCCCGTGAGCCCAGCGTCCTGGTCGCGATCCGCCCGACCGCCGGGGTGGACGTGAAGTCCAAGGACGCCCTGCTCGGCGTCGTACGGGACGTCGCCGCGGCCGGGAGCGGCGCGGTCATCGTCTCCGACGAACTGGACGATCTGCGGGTCTGCGACCGGATCCTGGCCTTCTTCCACGGGCGGGTGGTCGCGGAGTTCGACAGCGGCTGGAGTGACCGTCAGCTCGTCGCCGCCATGGAGGGCATGACGGAGCCGGGCACCAACGGCACGGCGGGGGACGCAGAAGACCGCACAGAAGGAAGGCAGTCATGACCGATACGGCACGCCAGCAAACCGCCGAGGCGGTGGCTGACGGCCCGGCGGGGCGGGGCCGGTCGCGGATCGACATCGCGCGCTGGCGCGATCTGTCACTGGTCCCCGTGATCTTCGTCCTCGGGGTCATCGGCTTCATCGTCTCGCCCGCCTTCCTCACCGAGGACAACCTGATCGGCGTCGTCCAGCAGTCCACCGAGCTGGGGCTGCTGGTGCTGGGCGAGGCGCTGATCCTGATCAGCGGGCGGATGGACCTCTCCCTGGAGTCGACCATCGCCGTGGCGCCGGTGATCGCCCTATGGCTCGTCCTGCCCGATCACGGGGCGCGGTTCGAGGGCCTGGGGCTGCTGCCGGTGTGGACCGCCATACCGCTGTGCCTGGCGGTCGGGGCGCTGATCGGCGCGGCCAACGGCTTCCTGATGCTCAAGCTGCGTGTCAACGGCTTCATCGCGACCCTGGGCATGCTCACCATGCTGCGCGGACTGCAGGTCGGCGTCGCCGAGGGCCAGTCGATCGTCAACGTCCCCGAGTCCTTCCGCTACCTCGGCAAGGCCGACTGGCTGGGCGTGCCCGCCGCCGTGTGGATCTGCCTGGGGCTGTACGCCCTCGGCGGCCTGGCGCTCGGCTATCTGCGGCACGGGCGCGCGCTGTACGCGATCGGCGGCAACCCCGAGGCCGCGCGGGCGGCGGGCATCCGGGTGGACCGGATCACCTGGATCGTGCTGAGCGTCGGCGGGCTCCTCGCCGCCTTCGCGGGCATCCTCTACACCGGCCACTACGGCTCGGTCGCCGCGACCCAGGGCAACGGCTGGATCTTCCAGGTGTTCGCCGCGGCGGTCATCGGCGGAATCAGTCTCAAGGGCGGCCGCGGCACGCTCTTCGGCGCGCTCACGGGCGTGCTGACGCTGCAACTGGTCGTCAATGTGATGACCCTGGGCGGGGTGCCGCCCCTGTGGAACCAGTTCATCAACGGCTCGATCATCATCGTCGCGCTGATCATCTCCCGCTACGCCAGCGGCGAGAAGCAGGACTGAGAGCCGGTCGGGAGGAAGCCATGGTGGGCGACGGAGGACGGGCCCCGAGCGGTCCGCGCGAACTGGGGCGCTCGGGGGTGCGCGTACCACCCCTAGGCCTTGGCTGCGCGCCGCTGGGCAATCTCTACGAGGCGGTGCCGGAGGAGCGCGCGCGGGACACCGTAAGGGCGGCGTTCGACACCGGCCTCACCTATATGGACACCGCGCCGCACTACGGCGTGGGTCTCTCCGAGGAGCGGCTGGGGCGGGTGCTGGCCGGGCGCGAGCGCGCCTCGTACACCCTCTCCACCAAGGTGGGGCGGCGGCTGCGGCCGCGGGCCCCCGGGGAGCCCGTCCAGTCGGACGGGTTCGCCGACACCCCCGACCGGGTCCGGGAGTGGGACTTCACCCGGGATGGCATCCGCGCCACCCTCGAGTCCTCCCTGGAGCGGCTCGGGGTCGACGCCCTGGACATCGTCTACGTTCACGATCCGGAAGACCACATCCGTGAGGTCTATGAGACGGGCTTCGCGGCGCTGGCCGAGCTGAAGCAGGAGAAGCTCGTCCGCGCCATCGGCTTCGGCATGAACCACAGCGACCTCCTCGCCCGGTTCGTCGCCGACTTCGATGTGGACGTCGTGCTGTGCGCCGGGCGCTGGACGCTGCTGGACCGCACCGCCCACGACGATCTGCTGCCGGTCTGCGAGCGGCGCGGCACCTCCGTGGTGGTCGGCGGGGTCTACAACTCCGGGCTGCTCGCCGACCCCGCCCCCGGGGCCCGCTACGACTACCGGCAGGCGCCGCCCGAGCTCCTGGCGCGGGCCCAGCGGCTGGCCGAGGTGTGCGCCGAGTACGAGGTGCCGCTGCGGGCCGCCGCGCTGCGCTTCCCCTTCGGCCATCCCGCGGTGGCCGCGGCGGTGGTCGGCTGCGCCACCCCGGCCGAAGTCCGGGACAACGCCGAGTTGTTCACCCACGACATCCCCGATGAGCTGTGGCAGGCTCTGGTGGCGCGCGGGCTGCTCGACGAGGACATCCCGCTGCCGGTCCCCACCCCCGAGGAGTGACCTTGCCTCGCCGTATCGACGCCCACCACCATCTGTGGGACCTGACCCGCCGTGAGCAGCCCTGGATGGACGGCCCCTGGGCCGAACCCATCCGCCGCACCTTCACCCCGGACGATCTCGCCCCGCATCTGGACGCCCATGGGATCGGCGCCACCGTCGTCGTCCAGTCCAGCTCCTCCGTCGAGGAGACCCGGGAACTCCTGGCCCTGGCCGGCGGATCGGACCGGATCGCGGGCGTCGTCGGCTGGGCCGACCTCACCGATCCCGGGGTGGGCGAGGTGCTCGCGGAGCTGGCCGCCGGACCCGGCGGCGACCGGCTGGTGGGCCTGCGCCACCAGGTGCAGGACGAGCCGGATCCGCGCTGGCTGGACCGCGAGGACGCCCGCCGGGGGCTCGCCGCCGTGGCTGACGCGGGCTGGTCTACGACCTGCTGGTCACCCCGCGCGAACTTCCCGCGGCCATCGACGCCGTCCGCGAGCTGCCGCAGGTGCGCTTCGTTCTCGACCACGCCGCCAAGCCGCCCGTGGCGAGCGGTGAGCGCGACCTCTGGGCCCGGCAGCTCACCTCGCTCGCGGCCCTGCCCAACATCGACTGCAAGCTGTCCGGACTGGTCACCGAGGCGGACTGGGACGGCTGGAAGCCGGAGCAGGTGCTGCCGTACGCGCAGCACGTCCTGGACGCCTTCGGGCCCGGCCGGGTGCTGTTCGGCTCCGACTGGCCGGTGTGCATCCTGGCCGCGACCTACGACGAGGTGGTGGCCCTCGCGGAGCGGGCCGCCCTCCAGCTCGGCGAGGACGAGCGCGCCGCCGTCTTCGGCGGCAACGCGGCCCGCGCCTACGGCCTCCGGCCGTAAGGCGCGCGCCGCCCGCCGGGGCTCACAGCGTGGAGCGCAGCCACTGCTCCACGCTCGCGATGTGCACCGTCGCCCAGGACCGCGCCGCCTCCGCGTCGCGGTCCCGCAGGGCGGAGAGGATCGCCCGGTGCTCATGGAGGGTGCGGCTGACCGCGTCCTCCTGGGTAAGACCGCGCCACACCCGGGCCCGGGTGGTGGGCCCGGAGAGCCCGTCGAGCAGTGAGCAGAGCACCGAGTTGCCCGAGCACTGGACGATGCCGCGATGGAATTCCAGGTCGCAGGCGACCAGTTCCTCCACCGAGGGTTCCTGCCCGAGCGCGTCCAGCTGCGCCTGGAGCCGGTCCAGCTCGGCCTCGCTGATCCGGGTGGAGGCCAGCGCCGTGGCCGCGGGCTCCAGGATCCGCCGTACGGCCAGGAACTCCAGTACGGTGTCATCGCGGTGGAAGTCCACGACGAAGCTCAGCGCCTCCAGCAGCAACTGGGGGTCGAGGCTGGTCACATAGGTGCCGTCGCCCTGGCGTACGTCGAGGATCCGGATCAGCGACAGGGCCCGCACGGCCTCGCGCAGCGAGTTGCGGGACAGCCCGAGATCGGCGGCCAGCTCACTCTCCTTGGGGAGCCGGTCACCGGGGCGCAGCGCGCCCGAGACGATCATGCCCTTGATTTTCTCGATCGCCTCGTCGGTGACCGCCATGGTGGACCTCCCCGGAGCCAAACATCCGATGTATCAGGGGTCCATTATGACTTATGGCGCGCGCGAAACCGGCGGCGTCTGCCGGGGACGCCGCCGGTCCGCTGTGACCTGCTGCCGGGAGGGCCCGAAGATGGGCTCAGAGCCGGTTCATCGGAGGGCTCAGAAGGTGAACGGCCCGGGGTTCTGAGGCGAGGTGGCGGTGCAGTTCACCGTGATCAGGCCGAAGATGACCAGCTTGAGCGACTTGGCCTCCAGGACGTCGCCCGCGGCCACCGTGCCCTTGAGCGGGCCGGTGGTCACATCGGAGCCGGTCGGGATCGCCGGGTTGGCGTTGCCGGTGAAGGTGGCGGTCCCGGAACCGTTCTTCGACAGGGTCAGCGTCGAGCTCACCGAGCCCGCCGGAACGTCGATCGGAGCCTTGATCGCTCCCGAGGACAGGGTGATGGTCGCGGCCGTCCCGCTCTGCGTGGCCGTGAGGGTGGCCAGGCCCGACCCGTAGGCCCCGCAGTCGGCGGTCAGGGTCGCGGTCGTGGGGTCGACCGCGGACGCGGTCGGCGCCAGCGCCAGCGCGCCGGCGGCCAGTGCTGCTGTTCCCATTGCCGTGCTGATCCCGAGCTTGAAGCGTCTCATGGGACTGCCTTCCGGAGTGGGGGAGTGCGCTGATGTGTGGGGGGTTCCCGCCCGTCATCCACGGGCGATGTCATTGATGCGCGCACCGCCGAAGAAGGCAAGAGCGATTCAGCAGATTTTTAACGCGCGAGTAAGTCCGCGGCCCGCACCGAGGATCACCGCCAACTGCCGTACAGACGACGGAACTTGGGGAAGCCTCAGGTCAGCTCCGCGCGTGCTGCGCGCCGCCCTGGCGCACCACCGGGGCGATCCGGTCGGGGCCCGAACCGAGTCCGGGCGGCCGGGTGAGAAGACGTTTCCTCTCACCCGGCCGCCCGGACCTGGGAAGGCGGCCCCGCGGGGGTCAGGGTCGCTTGGCCAGCAGATCCTCGACCCGGCTCCGGATGTCCTCGGAGTCCAGGCCGCGGATGGTCAGGGTGGTGCGGCGGCGCAGTACGTCGTCCGCCGTGCGCGCCCACTCGTAGTCCCGGGCGTAGACGACCTGTGCCCAGATCTCCGGGGCGTCCGGGTGGATCCGCTCGGCGAGCGCCGCGTCGCCGCTGGCCAGCCGGGCGATGTCGAAGGAGAGCGAGCCGTAGTGGGTCGCCAGGTGACGGGCGGTGTCGGCGGCCATGCGCGGGCCGGGGGTGCCGCCGTCCACCAGCAGCCGGTGCTCGACGGCGTGCGGATTGGCCAGGCCCGGCAGCGGCATGTGCTTGGGCAGCAGCTTGACCGGTTCCATGTCGTCGGCGAGCGGGCGGCCCGGCAGCTGGGCCAGCTTGTGCATCACGGTGCGGCCGATGTGGCGGAAGGTGGTCCACTTGCCGCCGGCTATGGAGAGCATCCCGCCCCTGCCCTCGGTGACCACGGTCTCGCGCTTGGCCTTGGCGGTGTCGCCGGGGCCGCCGGGCAGCACCCGGAGCCCCGCGAAGGAGTAGGTGATCAGGTCGCGGGAGAGCTGCTGGTCGCGGATGGAGAAGGCCGCCTCGTCCAGGATCTGGGTGATGTCCGCCTCGTTGACCGCGACATCGGCCGGGTCGCCCTCGAACTCCTCGTCCGTGGTGCCCAGCAGCAGCATGTCCTCCCAGGGGAGGGCGAAGGTGATGCGGTACTTGTCGATCGGGGTCGCCAGCGCCGCCCGCCAGGGGGAGGTGCGCTTGAGGACCAGATGCGCGCCCTTGGACAGCCGGATCGACGGCGCCGCGTTCGGGTCCTCCATCCGGCGCAGATGGTCGACCCAGGGGCCGGTGGCGTTGAGCACCAGACGGGCGTTCACCCCGAACTCGGTGCCGTCGGTGCGGTCCTTGAGCTCGGCGCCGGTGACCCGGCCGTCGCTCTTGCGCAGGCCCACGACCTCGGCGTGGTTGAGGACGGTGGCGCCCGCCTCCACGGCCGCCCGGACGGTCATCAGGGCCATGCGGCTGTCGTTCATCTGGCCGTCGCCGTAGACCGCGACCGCCTTGAGGTTCTCGGTGCGCAGCTCCGGGACGTCGCGCGCGGCCCGCTCGGCGCCGATCACATGGCCGACGCCGTCGCGGAACGCGGAGAGCGCCGAGTAGGCGAAGACACCCGCGCCCAGCTTGGTCGCGCCGTGCGGGCCGCCCTTGTAGACCGGCAGGTAGAAGGTGAGCGGGTTGGCCAGGTGCGGGGCGACGGTACGGGAGACCGCGCGCCGCTCGAAGTGGTTCTCGGCGACCAGCTTGACCGCGCCGGTCTGGAGATAGCGCAGGCCGCCGTGGAGCAGCTTGGAGGAGGCGGAGGAGGTGGCGCCGGCGAAGTCACCGGCGTCCACCATCGCCACCCGCAGCCCGGACTGCGCGGCGTGCCAGGCAGTGGTGATGCCCAGAATGCCGCCGCCGATCACCAGGAGGTCGTACGTCGCCTTGGAGAGCTGTTCCCGGGTTTCGGCTCGGCTCGGGTTCGAACCGGCAGCCGGGTGCGTTCCGAGGGACGGAACGCTCTGCAGGGTGGTCATTGATTACTCCTCGTCTTCGATCCAGCCCATGGTCCGCTGCACGGCCTTGAGCCAGTTCTTGTACTCGCGGTCGCGGACGTCCGCGTCCATTCGGGGGTCCATTCGGCCGCCCGGCGCCAGTTGGCGCGCAGGGCGTCGGTGTCCGGCCAGAAGCCCACGGCCAGACCGGCGGCGTAGGCCGCGCCGAGGCAGGTGGTCTCGGCGACCATCGGGCGCACCACGGGTGCGTCCAGGGCGTCCGAGAGGGTCTGCATCAGAAGGTTGTTGGAGGTCATGCCGCCGTCGACCTTGAGCGCGGTGAGCTCGACCCCGGAGTCCTTGGTCATCGCGTCGACGATCTCGCGGGTCTGCCAGGCGGTGGCCTCGAGCACGGCGCGCGCGATGTGCGCCTTGGTGACATAGCGGGTCAGGCCCGCGATCACGCCACGCGCGTCGTCCCGCCAGTACGGGGCGAACAGGCCCGAGAAGGCGGGCACGAAGTACGCGCCGCCGTTGTCCTCGACGGAGCTGGCGAGGGTCTCGATCTCGGCGGCGCTGTTGATCAGGCCCATCTGGTCCCGCATCCACTGCACCAGCGAACCGGTGACCGCGATCGAGCCCTCCAGGGCGTAGACCGGCTTCTCGTCGCCGATCCGGTAGCCGACCGTGGTCAGCAGCCCGTTGTAGGAGTTGACCGGCTTCTCGCCGGTGTTCATCAGCAGGAAGGTGCCGGTGCCGTAGGTCGACTTGGCCTCGCCCTCGGCGTAGCAGGTCTGGCCGAAGAGGGCCGCCTGCTGGTCGCCGAGCGCCGAGGCGACCGGCACGCCCGCCAGGATGCCCTCGGCCGTGTGGCCGTAGACCTCGGCGGAGGAGCGTATCCGCGGCAGCACGGCGGCCGGGATGTCCATCGACGTGAGGATCTTCTCGTCCCAGTCGAGGGTGTGGAGGTTCATCAGGAGGGTGCGGGAGGCGTTGGTGACGTCGGTGACGTGCACACCGCCGTTGACGCCGCCGGTCAGGTTCCAGATGACCCAGGAGTCCATGGTGCCGAAGAGGATGTCGCCCGCCTCGGCCCGCTCGCGCAGCCCCTCGACGTTGTCGAGCAGCCAGCGGATCTTGGGACCGGCGAAGTAGGAGGCCAGCGGGAGGCCGGTCTCGCGGCGGAAGCGGTCCTGGCCGACGTTGCGGCCGAGCTCGCGGCAGAGGGCGTCGGTGCGGGTGTCCTGCCAGACGATGGCGTTGTGCACCGGCTCACCGGTCTTGCGGTCCCACAGCAGGGTGGTCTCGCGCTGGTTGGTGATGCCGATCGCCTTGACGTCGATGGCGGTGATGCCGGCCTTGCTGATGGCGCCGGCGACGACCTCCTTGACGTTCTCCCAGATCTCGGTGGCGTTGTGCTCCACCCAGCCGGGCTTGGGGAAGATCTGCTCGTGTTCCTTCTGGTCCACCGAGACGATGCGGCCGTCGCGGTCGAAGACGATGCAGCGGCTGGAGGTGGTGCCCTGGTCGATGGCCGCGATGAACGGGCCCTGGCCGTGGGACGAGGCGCTCGTGGTGTGGGTGTCGGTCATGATCTGCTGCTCTCCTGCGGGTGGTGGGGTGGGCTAGGCGAAGGCGATCTCGTAGATCCCGCCGGCGATGGCGCCGCCGATGAGCGGGCCGACGACGGGGATCCAGGCATAGCCCCAGTCCGAGCCGCCCTTGTTGGGCAGCGGCAGGAGGGCGTGGGCGATACGGGGGCCGAGGTCACGCGCCGGGTTGATGGCGTAACCGGTCGGGCCGCCGAGCGAGAGGCCGATGCCGACCACCACGAAGGCGGTGATCATGACGCCGATGACGCCCAGGCCCTTGCCGTCGCCGTTGAGCCCCTGAGTGAGGATGGCGAGCACCAGCACGGCCGTGGCGATGATCTCGGTGGCCAGGTTCTGCGCGACGTTCCGGATCTCGGGGCCGGTGGAGAAGACGCCCAGCACCGGGCCGGCGTCGGTGGCCTGCTGCTTGTCCGCCGCAACCGTGTCCTGCGCGCCCGGGCCGCCGACGATCTCGCGGTCGGTGAGATGGGCGTGGAAGTGGCCCAGGTAGGCGAGCCACACCAGCGCCGCGCCGATCACCGCGCCGAGCATCTGGCCGAGGAAGTAGACCGGCACATCGCTCCACTCGATGCCGCCCTTGATGGCGAGGCCGAGCGTCACCGCCGGGTTGAGATGGGCCCCCGAGAGAGGCGCCGAGATATACGCGCCGGTGAGTACGGCGAAGCCCCACCCGAGGGTGATGGCGACCCACCCCGCCTCGAACGCCTTGGATCGCTTCAAGATCACGCCGGCGACGACACCGCAGCCGAGCAGAATGAGTACGGCGGTACCGATGGTCTCGCCGATGAAGATGTCGGAGCTGGACACCCGCGACTCCTTTGTCCTTCGTCCAGGGGAAGGCGAACCCCCGGGTTCTCACCGGTGGTCCGCGCCCTCGTGGGAGGGCGTTGGTCGGCCCGCGGCGAGTCCACCATAGCGAATATTGTCGTCAGGTGTTCGACAATGCCGACCGATGAACGGCAGTTTTCTTCACGGCGAAGACCCCGTCAAGGGTCGTGTGAAGGAAAAATCGCGCGTATGTGAAACCGTGATGAAGCAGGTCATGCCGGGATATGGGGGCAGATCCGCGCGGGTTGCCGCGATTCAGAAACGGAGGGCGCCCAGGTCCCGGGAGACGGCGCGGGCGCAGTCCCGTACGGCGGCCACGAGCTCCGAGCGCAGCTCTCCGTCGTCGCACACCCGCTCGACCGCGCCCGTGATCCCCACCGCGCCCACCGGCAGTCGGCGCCGGTCGTGGATGGGGGCCGCGACCGACGCCACGCCCTCCCAGGTCTCCTCCACATCGGAGGCCCAGCCGCGCGCCCGGATCAGGTCCAGCACGTCCTCGAACTCCCGTTCCCCGGTCACCGTGCGGGGCGTGAACGCCTTACGGTCGGCCTCGGTCACCTCGCTGTGGGCCACCGGGTCGTAGGCGGAGAGCACCTTGCCCAGGGCCGAGGAGTGCAGCGGGTGCATCGCGCCGACCTCCAGCACCTGGCGGCTGTCGTCCGGCCGGAAGACGTGGTGGACGATCAGCACACCCTGCTGGTGCACCACGCCCAGGTACACGCTCTCGCCGCTGGAGCGGGCCAGGTCGTCCGTCCAGACCAGGGCGCGGGCGCGCAGCTCGTGCACGTCCAGATAGCTGTTGCCCAGGCGCAGCAGCTCCGCGCCGAGCTGATAGCGGCCGGATGCCTCGTCCTGCTCGACGAAGCCCTCCTGCTGCAGCGTGCGCAATATGCCGTGCGCGGTGCCCTTGGCCAGCCCCAGAGTGGAGGCGATGTCGGACAGTCCCAGACGTCGCTCACCACCGGCGAGCAGGCGTAGCATCGCGGCGGCGCGCTCCAACGACTGGATGTTCCGGGCCATCGCCAACCTCCTGACTGCGGTTCGACAATGCTGAACACTATCGGTCCATGTCGACCCCGCGGTACCGCAAGGCCATCTGTCGACGATCAAGGGCCCGCCGAGGGCCGGCCGCCCGCGTCCATCCCGGCTGATGGAACGACCATCGTGAAATGACCACTGGCAGCTACCCTGGCGTGGTGCGCCGTCCCCAGGGAGGGCGCAAAGCCGACAGCCGTCGCACTCCAGGGAGCACATCCATGGCCTCGCATACGCCATCGCCCACATCCGCCGCCCGAGCCGACGCGCTCCGCGAAGCACTGGCCACCCGCGTGGTGGTCGCCGACGGCGCGATGGGGACGATGCTCCAGGCGCAGGACCCCAGTCTCGACGACTTCCAGCAGCTCGAGGGCTGCAACGAGATCCTCAACATCACCCGGCCGGACATCGTCCGCTCGGTCCACGCGGAGTACTACGCCGCCGGGGTGGACTGCGTCGAGACCAACACCTTCGGCGCCAACCACGCGGCGCTCGGTGAGTACGACATCCCCGAACGCGTCCACGAGCTCTCCGAGGCCGGCGCCCGGATCGCCCGTGAGGTCGCCGACGAGTTCGCCGCCGACGGACGCCAGCGCTGGGTGCTGGGCTCCATGGGCCCCGGCACCAAGCTGCCCACCCTCGGCCACGCGCCCTATGTCACCCTCCGCGACGCCTACCAGGCCAATGCCGAAGGCATGATCGCCGGTGGCGCGGACGCCCTCCTGGTGGAGACCACCCAGGACCTGCTGCAGACCAAGGCCGCGGTCCTCGGCGCCCGCCGCGCCCTGGACGCCACGGGCACCAACCTCCCCCTGATCTGCTCGGTCACCGTCGAGACCACCGGCACCATGCTGCTCGGCTCCGAGATCGGCGCGGCGCTCACCGCCCTCGAGCCGCTCGGCATCGACATGATCGGCCTCAACTGCGCCACCGGCCCCGCCGAGATGAGCGAGCATCTGCGCCATCTCGCCCGCCACTCCCGCATCCCGCTGTCCTGCATGCCCAACGCCGGCCTTCCGGTGCTGGGCAAGGACGGCGCCCACTACCCCCTCACCCCCGGCGAGCTGGCCGACGCCCAGGAGACCTTCGTCCGCGAGTACGGGCTCTCCCTGGTCGGCGGCTGCTGCGGCACCACGCCCGAGCATCTGCGCCAGGTCGTCGAGCGGGTCCGCGATCTGACGCCCACCGAGCGCTCCCCGCGCCCCGAGCCCGGCGCCGCCTCGCTCTACCAGACGGTGCCGTTCCGCCAGGACACCTCGTATCTGGCGATCGGCGAGCGCACCAACGCCAACGGCTCCAAGAAGTTCCGCGAGGCCATGCTGGAGGCCCGCTGGGACGACTGTGTGGAGATCGCCCGGGAGCAGATCCGCGAGGGCGCCCATCTGCTCGACCTGTGCGTGGACTACGTCGGCCGGGACGGCGTCGCGGACATGGAGGAGCTGGCCGGGCGGTTCGCCACCGCCTCCACCCTCCCCATCGTCCTGGACTCCACCGAGGTCGACGTCATCCGGGCCGGGCTGGAGAAGCTCGGCGGACGCGCGGTCATCAACTCCGTCAACTACGAGGACGGGGACGGCCCCGACTCGCGGTTCGCCAAGGTCACCCGGCTCGCCCAGGAGCACGGCGCCGCCCTGATCGCGCTGACCATCGACGAGGAGGGCCAGGCCCGCACGCCGGAGCACAAGGTGGAGATCGCCGAGCGGCTGATCGCCGACCTGACCGGCAACTGGGGCATCCACGAGTCGGACATCCTCATCGACACCCTGACCTTCACCATCTGCACGGGTCAGGAGGAGTCCCGTAAGGACGGCATCGCCACCATCGAGGCGATCCGCGAGCTCAAGCGGCGCCACCCGGACGTCCAGACCACGCTGGGCCTGTCGAACATCTCCTTCGGCCTCAACCCGGCCGCCAGGATCGTGCTCAACTCCGTCTTCCTCGACGAATGCGTCAAAGCGGGCCTGGACTCGGCGATCGTGCACGCCTCCAAGATCCTGCCGATCGCGCGGTTCGAGGAGGAGCAGGTCAAGACCGCCCTGGACCTGATCTACGACCGCCGCGCCGAGGGCTATGACCCGCTGCAGAAGCTGATGGGGCTCTTCGAGGGCGCCACGGCCAAGTCCCTCAAGGCGGGCAAGGCCGAGGAGCTGGCCGCGCTGCCCCTGGACGAGCGCCTCAAGCGGCGCATCATCGACGGTGAGCGCAATGGTCTGGAGGCCGACCTCGATGAGGCGCTCCAGGAGCGCCCCGCCCTGGAGATCGTCAACGAGACGCTGCTGGACGGCATGAAGGTGGTCGGCGAGCTCTTCGGCTCCGGCCAGATGCAGCTCCCGTTCGTGCTCCAGTCCGCCGAGGTCATGAAGACCGCGGTGGCGCATCTGGAGCCGCACATGGAGAAGTCCGACGACGAGGGCAAGGGCACCATCGTGCTCGCCACCGTCCGCGGCGACGTCCATGACATCGGTAAGAACCTCGTGGACATCATCCTGTCCAACAACGGCTACAACGTGGTCAACCTGGGCATCAAGCAGCCGGTCTCGGCGATCCTGGAGGCCGCCGAGGAGCACCGCGCCGATGTGATCGGCATGTCCGGGCTGCTGGTGAAGTCCACGGTGATCATGAAGGAGAACCTGGAGGAGCTCAACCAGCGCAAGCTGGCCGCCCGGTTCCCCGTCATCCTCGGCGGCGCCGCCCTCACCCGCGCCTACGTCGAGCAGGATCTGCACGAGATCTACGAGGGCGAGGTGCGCTACGCCCGCGACGCCTTCGAGGGACTGCGCCTGATGGACGCCCTGATCGCCGTCAAGCGCGGTGTGCCCGGCGCGGCGCTCCCCGAGCTCCGGCAGCGCCGCGTCCCCCAGCGCGCGGCCCAGGTGCGGGAGCCGGAGCCGGACGAGGGCCCCGCGCGCTCGGACGTGGCCACCGACAACCCCCTGCCCACCCCGCCCTTCTGGGGCACCCGCGTCGTCAAGGGCATCCAGCAGGCCGACTACGCCTCCTGGCTGGACGAGGGCGCGCTGTTCAAGGGCCAGTGGGGGCTCAAGCAGGCGCGCACCGGCGACGGGCCCGGCTACGAGGAGCTGGTGGAGAGCGAGGGGCGGCCCCGGCTGCGCGGCTGGCTGGACCGGCTGCACACCGGGAACCTGCTGGAGGCGGCCGTCGTCTACGGCTACTTCCCGTGCGTCTCCAAGGGCGACGACCTGGTCCTGCTGAACGAGGACGGCAGCGAGCGGACCCGCTTCACCTTCCCGCGCCAGCGCCGCGGCCGCCGGCTGTGTCTGGCCGACTTCTTCCGGCCCGAGGAGTCCGGTGAGACCGATGTCGTCGGGCTGCAGGTGGTGACCGTCGGCTCGAAGATCGGCGAGGCCACCGCCGAGCTGTTCGCCGCCGACTCCTACCGCGACTATCTGGAGCTGCACGGCCTGTCCGTCCAGCTGGCGGAGGCGCTGGCCGAGTACTGGCACGCCCGGGTCCGCGGCGAGCTGGGCTTCGCCGGTGAGGACCCGAGCGAGATGGAGGACATGTTCGCGCTGAAGTACCGCGGCGCGCGCTTCTCGCTGGGTTACGGCGCCTGCCCCGACCTGGAGGACCGCGCGAAGATCGCCGATCTGCTGCGGCCCGAGCGGATCGGGGTGAAGCTCTCGGAGGAGTTCCAGCTCCACCCCGAGCAGTCCACGGACGCCATCGTGATCCACCACCCGGAGGCCAAGTACTTCAACGCGCGGTAGTCCCGCAGCGGCGGTTCGTGACCGTCTTACGGTGCTCACGAGGCGCGTCGGCGCGACGCGACGTAGACTGGTCGATCCGGTAGAGGCCGGTCGCCTTCCCGTCAGTGGAAGGGGGCCGGCCTTCGTGCCCCTTATCCGGAGGTGTTTGGATGACCAGCAGCATCCCCGCCGTCGATACCCGTACGGCCGAAGGCTCGGCACTGCAAGCCGTTCTGCTCGACATGGACGGCACCCTGGTCGACACCGAGGGCATCTGGTGGGACGCGGAGGTCGCCATCTTCGCCGAGCTCGGTCATGCGCTCGCCGAGGAGTACCGCCAGGTCGTCGTCGGCGGCCCGATGTCGCGCAGCGCCCAGTTCCTGATCGAGGCCACCGGCGCCGAGATCGCCCTCGCCGAGCTCACCGGCCTGCTCAACAGCCGCTTCACCGAGCTGATCGACGGCAGTGTGCCGATGCTGCCCGGCGCCCGCCGGCTGCTCACCGAGCTGGCCGCGCAGGGCATCCCCACCGCCCTGGTCTCCGCCTCCCACCGGCGGGTGATGGACCGGGTCCTGCGCTCGCTCGGCCCCGAGCACTTCGCCCTGACGGTCGCGGGCGACGAGGTCGGGCGGACCAAGCCGCATCCGGACCCGTATCTGTTCGCCGCGGCCGGACTGGCCGCCGAGCCGGGGCGGTGCGTGGTCATCGAGGACACCGACACGGGCGTACGGGCCGCCGAGGCGGCCGGGTGCCGGGTGGTCGCGGTGCCGTCCGTGGTGCCGATCGAGCCCGCCGCGGGGCGTACGGTCGTCGGCTCGCTCGAAGAAGTCGATCTTTCATTTTTGCGTACTCTGGTCACTGCAATGCACTGAACGCGCACCGAGCGTATTTCTGTAAATTGCAAACTGAATAGCGCGGGCGCATTTTTCACGTTCCGTTGGCGACAATGGAACGTGATGTTTATCACTGTCCAGGCGGTGAGCGGATGGGATGGTTGTCTGTCGCGCGTCCTGTCTGGTGCGATTTGGGTGAGCCCATGTGTCCGGATTGGTGGCATGCCGTACGAATCGTGGCAGCGTCCGGATATCGGTCAATGGCCGCTCGTTATCGGGGCGTGATATCGCCTCAACTTCGTTGTGTCTGAGCATGGTCGGCGCCGCGGACTAATCTCGTCGCGAGTAGTTGATCGATGGCAGGGAGACTCCCGACAATGACGCGCAAGTCGCTGGTGCTGCCGGCTGTGGCCGGCCTCCTGATCTCCACGCTCGCCGCGTGCGGTGGTACCGACGGCTCGGGCTCGGACGATAAGGCGATCGTCCTGGGCAGCACGGACCGCATCGAGGCGTCGAAGGAGGCGCCCGCTCCGCTGGACCCGGCCCTGGCCTACGACTTCGCCTCCTGGAGCGTGCTGCACAACGCCTTCCAGACGCTGATGAGACTGCCCCGCTCGGGAACCGAGCCGATACCCGACGCCGCCGAGAAGTGCGGCTTCCAGGACCGGCAGAGCGAGCAGTACCGCTGCACGCTGCGCAGCGGTCTGAAGTTCTCCAACGGTCACGACCTGACCTCCGAGGACGTCAAGTTCTCCCTCGAGCGCGTGCTGCGCATCGACGACCCCAACGGCACCAAGTCGCTGCTGTCCAACGTGGACAAGATCGAAACCCCCAGCGACCGCGAGATCGTCATCCACCTCTCGCAGCCGGACGCGACCTTCCCGTCCAAGCTCACCACCCCGGCCGCCGCGATCCTGGACAGCGAGGTCTACAAGCCCGACGCGCTGCGCAACGGGTTCGAGATGACGGGCTCGGGCCCGTACACCGCGAAGACCCAGGTGCGCGACAACCGGCTGGTCAAGGTCGTCTTCACCAAGAACAGCAACTACAAGGGCGATGTCGAGCTGAAGGCCGACAAGGCGGAGATGCGTTTCTACGACTCCGCCGCGACCATGGAGAAGGCGCTGGTCAAGGGCGACCTCGACGTGGTCCACCGCGGCTTCTCGCCCGATCAGATCGACAAGCTCAACAAGGGCGACATCAAGGGCGTCCGGCTCTTCGAGTCCTCCGGGCAGGGCATCCGCTATCTGGTCTTCAACACCTCGGACCCGGCGGTCAAGAACAAGGCGGTCCGGCAGGCCATCGCCCATCTCGTGGACCGCCAGGCGCTGGTGCGCGATGTGTACAAACGGACCGCCGAGCCGCTCTACTCGATGATCCCCACCAGCATCTCCTCGCATATCAACTCGTTCCACAACGAGTACGGCGACCCGGACCCCGCGGCCGCCAAGAGCGTGCTGCGCGACGCCGGTATCAGCACCCCGGTGAAGCTGACGCTGACCTACACCACGGACCACTACGGTCCGGAGACGGCCGGGGAGTTCAAGGAGCTGAAGAAGCAGCTCAACGCCAGCGGGCTCTTCTCCGTCACGATCAAGGGCTACCCGTGGCGGGACTTCCGCCCCGCGCTCATCAAGCGCCAGTTCTCCGCCTCCGGGATGGGCTGGCTGCCCGACTTCCCGGACCCCGACAGCTACACCGCGCCGTTCCTCACCACGGACAACTTCCTCAACTCGCCCTACCGCAACAGCACCATCCAGGACGAGCTGATCCCCAAGACCCGGCAGGAGGCCCAGCGCAGCCTCGCCGACAAGGACTTCCAGTCGATCCAGAACGCCGTCGCCGGCGACGTGCCCTATCTCCCGCTGTGGCAGGGCAACACCTACGTGGCCGCCCGCGAGAACGTCATCGGCGCCGAGTACGCCTTCGACTCCTCGACCATGCTGCAGCTGTGGGAGCTCGGCAAGGGCGACTGAGAACGACCCACGGGGGTCAGGCACGAAACGACGAAGGTGTGAGGAAGACCGTTGAGGAAACGTGATCAGTGGCTCGCAGCTCCCCTCGGCGCGGGACTGGCCGCCGCCCTGCTCACCGGATGCGGCAGTGAGGACGGGGACGCGGCGGGCAGCGGCGGGCACGTGGTCATGGGGATGTCGGACGAGGTGCTCGCCACCGACCCGGCATCCGGCTACGACCCGGGCTCCTGGCTGCTGTTCAACAACGTCTTCCAGTCCCTGCTGAGCTTCCCGAAGGGCAGCACCACACCGCAGCCGGAGGCGGCTGAGAAGTGCTCCTTCAAGGACAACGCCAGCCGGGTCTACTCCTGCACCCTGCAGAACGACCTGAAGTTCTCCAACGGTCACGGCCTCACCTCCGAGGACGTCAAGTTCTCCTTCGAGCGCACCAAGCGGATCAATGACGCCAACGGTCCGGCGCTGATGCTCAGCTCCATCGGGAGCATCGACACCCCGGACAAGCGGACCGTCGTCTTCCATCTGAAGAGCTCCGACGCGACCTTCCCGCAGAAGATCGCCTCCGGCGCCGGGTCCATCGTCGACCACCGGGAATACCCCGCCGACAAGCTGCGCACGGACCACAAGGCGGTCGGCTCCGGCGTCTACAAGCTGGACTCCTTCACCAAGGACGAGGCCGACTTCTCCGTCAACGACGGCTACCAGGGGCCCGCCCGGCCGAAGAACTCCGGGCTGAACCTGAAGTTCTTCCACGGCGGGCAGGCGCGGCTGAAGTCCGCCGTGCAGAAGGGCGATGTGGACCTCGCCTACCGCGGGCTGGCCATGCGCGACCTTGCCGACCTCCAGGCGCAGAGCCTCGGCGGCGGCAAGAGCCTGAACGTGGTCGACGGCACCGGCGCCGAGGTCCAGCACCTGGTCTTCAACATGAAGGACCCGGTGGCGGGCAAGCTCGGCGTGCGCAAGGCCATGGCGTACCTCATCGACCGCTCCACCCTGGTGCGGGACGTCTACAAGCGCACCGCCGAGCCGCTGTACTCGGTGGTCCCGGCCGGGATCACCGGCCACAACACCGCCTTCTACGACAAGTACGGTGACCGCCCCCAGCCCGAGAAGGCCAAGCAGGCGCTGCGGGACGAGGGCATCTCCGGCAAGGTCAAGCTGACGCTGTGGGGCACCCCGATCCGCTACGGCCCCGGCACCGTCCCGGGCCTGCGCCAGATCGCCCAACAGCTCAACGCCAGCGGGCTGTTCGACGTCGACGTGAAGAGCGCGGACGTCGCCGCGTACGAGAAGGGCGTCGCCGGCGGGAAGTACGGCGTCTATGTGAAGGGCTGGGTGCCCGACTACCCGGACCCGGACAACTTCGTCGCCCCGTTCTTCGGCGCCGGCAACGTCCTGGCCAACCACTACACCTCGCCGCGGCTGTCCGCGCAGCTCATCCCGGCCACCGCCGAGCAGCCCAGCCGCGAGGCCACGGTCGGCGACTTCCAGCGGATCCAGGACATCGTCGCCGACGAGGTGCCGATGCTCCCGCTGTGGCAGGGCAAGCAGTACGCGGTGGCCCAGGACGATATCTCCGGGCTGCAGTGGACCCTCGACTCCTCGACGGTCTTCCGCTTCTGGGAGATCGGCAAGTCGTCCGACAGCTGACGGGGACGCGTGGCTTTACGGCGGTACGGCGGGAGGCCCGGGGCACGCGGCCCCGGGCCTCCCGCCGTACCGCCACCGTCCCGCGATGCGGCTACTGCGCGCCGGGGCGGACCAGACCGCTCTCGTAGGCGTAGACGGCGGCCTGCACTCGGTCGCGCAGCCCCAGCTTGGTCAGCACATGGCCCACATGCGTCTTGACCGTGGTCTCGCTGACGAACAGATCCGCGGCGATCTCCGCGTTGGACAGCCCCCGGGCCACCAGCTTCAGCACCTCGACCTCGCGCTCGGTGAGGGTGTGCAGGGTGTCCGGCACCGGCTCCTCACCAGACGGGAGGTGACCGGCGTACTTGTCGAGCAGCCTGCGCGTGATGCTGGGCGCCAGCATCGCCTCGCCCGCCGCCACCACGCGGATGGCCTGCACCAGCTCGGTCGCGGGCGCGTCCTTCAGCAGAAAGCCGCTGGCCCCGGCGCGCAGCGCCTCCACCACGTACTCGTCCAGGTCGAAGGTGGTCAGCACCAGCACCTTGGCCGGGCCGTCCCGCCCCGGACCGGTGATCTGGCGGGTCGCCTCCACGCCGTCCATCCGCGGCATCCGGATGTCCATCAGGACCACATCGGGCTGCAACGCCCGCACCTGGTCGAGGGCCTGCAGACCGTCCCCTGCCTCGCCGACGACCGCCAGATCCTGCTCCGCCTCGAGGATCATCCGGAAGCCGGTGCGCAGCAGCGGTTGGTCATCGACCAGTAGGACGCGGATCGCCACGGGAACTCCTTCACTAGACCGCGTCCATTCTGCCCGCCCGTCGCCCACCGCCACCCTCAGGGGGCGCTACGCGGCATCTCCTTCTTGCCCGTCGCCCACCGCCACCCTCAGGGGGCGCTACGCGGACCCTCGATTCTGGGGCGGCACCACCGCCAGGGGATACGGCGGCGGCGTACCCCCGAACTCCGGACAGTGGGCCTGGTGGTCGCACCAGCCGCACAGCCTGGTCTGGCGGGGGACAAAGGCACCGGTCTCCGTGGCCAGCCGGATCGCCTCCCACAGGGCCAGCACCTTGCGCTCCACCGCCAGCAGATCCCGCTCGTCCGGGTCGTAGGTCAGCACATCGCCGCTGCCCAGATACACCAGCTGCAGCCGCCGCGGGATCACCCCGCGCAGCCGCCACAGCACCAGCGCGTAGAACTTCATCTGGAACAGGGCCTCGCCCGCGTACTGCGGCGCGGGGGCCTTGCCCGTCTTGTAGTCCACGATCCGCACATCACCCGTGGGAGCGATGTCGATCCGGTCGATGATGCCGCGCAGCCGCAGCCCGGACTCAAGCTCCGTCTCCACGAACAGCTCCCGCTCCGCGGGCTCCAGACGGGTCGGATCCTCCAGCGAGAACCACTGGTCCACCAGCGTCTGAGCCCCTGTCAGCCACTCGGCCAGCCGGTCCGGCGCCGGGGCGCCGTCCTCCTCCTGGAACAGCTCGGCCAGCTCCGGCTTGGCCGCCAGCAGCCGATCCCACTCGCCCGGCACCATCGCCCGGGCCCGCGGCGAGGTGCGCTCGGCGGCCGGGGCGTCGAAGAGCCGCTCCAGCACCGCGTGGACCACCGTGCCGCGGGTGGCCGCCGCGCTGGGCTTCTCCGGCAATTTGTCGATCACTCGGAAGCGGTACAGCAGCGGGCACCGCATGAAATCGGCCGCCCGTGACGGTGACAACGAGGCGGCGGGGCGGGACTTCGGCGGCCCGTCCGACGGTTCGGCCTTCCCGGTGGTGGTTCCCGTGGTGGTTCCCATGGCGAAGACCCTACGACCCGCCACTGACAGCCGGACGCATACCATCGACGTCCGAGCCCCTCGCACTGCATGATCGTGGGGACCGTATCAAAAGAGGGGTGCGACCGAGCATCCGACGAGGGGACACCGTGGACAACAGCGGGCAGCGGCAGTCCGACAACGGGGAATCGGACCGCACGACCGAGCCCGAGGGTGGCAAACAGCCGCGCCCACGCGAGGCGGGCGGCGGCATTCTCATGGGCCGCCCGTTCGGCGTGCCCGTGTATGTCTCGCCCAGCTGGTTCCTGGTCGCCGCCCTCATCACCTGGGTCTTCGGTGGTCAGCTCGACCGGGTGCTGCCCGAGCTCGGCGCCGCCCGCTATCTGGTCTCGCTCTTCTTCGCGGTGGCCTTCTACGCCTCGGTGCTGGTGCACGAGCTCGCCCACACCGTGGCCGCGCTCCGCTTCAAGCTGCCGGTGCGCCGGATCCAGCTGCAGTTCTTCGGCGGTGTCTCGGAGATCGAGAAGGAGACCGAGACCCCCGGCCGGGAGTTCGTGCTCGCCTTCGTCGGTCCGCTGCTCTCCCTGGTCCTCTCGGGCGTGTTCTACCTGGGCATGATGGTCGTGGAGCCCGGCACGGTGCCCGGGGTGCTGCTCGCCGGGCTGATGATCTCCAACCTGATCGTGGCCGCGTTCAACCTGCTGCCCGGGCTGCCGCTGGATGGCGGGCGGATGCTGCGCGCGGTGGTCTGGAAGATCAGCGGCAGGCCCATGACCGGCACCGTCGCCGCCGCCTGGAGCGGCCGCGCGCTCGCCGTCGCGGTGCTCGTCGGACTGCCGCTGCTCACCCAGGCGGGCGGGCTCGGCGAGGAGCCCGAGAGCTTCGGCAGCGTCGACTCGCTCACCGACGCGCTGCTGGCCGCCATACTCGCCGCGATCATCTGGACCGGCGCGGGCAACAGCCTGCGGATGGCCCGGCTGCGGGAGCGGCTGCCGGACCTGCGCGCCCGTACGCTCACCCGGCGTGCCGTCCCCGTGGCGGCCGACACCCCGCTCTCAGAGGCGCTGCGCCGGGCGAACGAGGCGGGGGCCCGCGCCCTGGTCGTGGTGGACGGCCATGGCACCCCGACCGCCGTGGTGCGCGAGGCCGCCATCGTGGGCATCCCCGAGCACCGCCGCCCCTGGGTCGCGGTCAGCGGTCTCGCCCAGGACCTCAAGGACGGTATGCGGGTCTCCGCCGAGCTCACCGGCGAGGAGCTGCTGGACACCCTGCGGGCCACCCCCGCCACCGAGTACCTGGTGGTGGAGGAGAGCGGCGAGATCTACGGGGTGCTCTCCACGGCGGATGTCGAGCGTGCCTTCGTGGCGGCCATGGCCAGGACGCCCGCGGGCCCCTCCTGAGGCCCCCGGTGTGGTCCGGGCAGGGTGAAGTGCCCGGTAGGCTGTTCACATGTCCGAACCGACCGGTGCCGCCCGCCGTCGCGGGCCCTTCCAGGTCGGGGACCAGGTCCAGCTCACCGACCCCAAGGGACGCCACTACACCTTCACGCTCGAGGCCGGGAAGAACTTCCACACCCACAAGGGATCCTTCCCCCATGACGAGCTGATCGGTGCCCCTGAGGGAACCGTCGTGCGTACCACGGGAAACGTCGCGTATCTCGCGCTGCGCCCCCTGCTCCCCGACTATGTCCTGTCCATGCCACGCGGTGCCGCCGTGGTCTACCCCAAGGACGCGGGGCAGATCCTGGCGATGGCCGATATCTTCCCCGGCGCACGTGTCGTCGAGGCGGGCGTCGGCTCCGGCTCGCTCTCCATGTTTCTGCTGCGGGCCATCGGCGACCAGGGCATGCTGCACTCCTACGAGCGCCGGGCCGACTTCGCCGAGATCGCCGCCCAGAACGTCGAGCGCTACTTCGGCGCCCCGCACCCCGCCTGGCGGCTCACCGTCGGCGACCTCCAGGACAACCTCAGCGACACCGAGGTCGACCGCGTGATCCTGGACATGCTCGCCCCCTGGGAGTGCCTGGAGCCGGTGTCCAAGGCGCTCGTCCCCGGTGGCATCCTGTGCGCGTACGTCGCCACCACCACCCAGCTCGCCCGCACCGTGGAGTGCATCCGCGAGCACGGCACCTTCAACGAGCCGTCGGCCTGGGAAACCATGGTGCGCACCTGGCACGTCGAGGGCCTGGCCGTACGGCCCGACCACCGCATGATCGGCCACACCGGCTTCCTGCTCACCGCCCGCCGGCTCGCGGACGGTGTGGAGCCCCCGATGCGCCGCCGCAGGCCCGCCAAGGGCGCCTACGGCGAGGACTACGTGGGCTGGGGCACCGCGAAGGACTCCGGTGCCGCGGACTCCTCAGGAGGCGGCCGGAGCGCTTCCGGCGGCCAGGACGCCCCGTCCGGCGACGCCTGAGAGCCGCCTGACGGACACCGGCGCCACAACGGCTCGGCGCGGCCACCGAATTCCCCGTGTGCGGGCGGTGGCCGCGCCCCTGTGAGATGTGGCACGATGCGGGGCATCTCCCGCCTCAGCCCTTACATGGAGTCATCCCGCGTGCAGCCTCTGGGCCCGGATCTCGCGCATACCCATCCCCGTCCGGTGCACTGGGTCGCGACCGCGGCCGCCGTGGCCGCCGTCATCGCCGGGGGGTCGTTCTTCCAGCCCTCCGACGCCAAGGCCACCACGTCCACCGCGGCTTCCGCCCCGCGTGCCGGGGGGCTTCCGGCGGCCAAGGCGCCCGATCCCCGCGCCGCGGACTATCCGATGGAGTGCGGACGGGCCAAGCCCGACGTCATCGACCGGGCCTCGGCGGACCTGGACGGCGACGGGCGGCCGGAGACCGCTGTCGTGGTGCGCTGCCGGACGGCGTTCGGCACCCCGCCCAGTGGCGTGTATGTGCTCTCCCAGCCGACTCGCGTGGGCGCCGCGCCCCGCGTGGTGGCCACCTTCGTGGACCCGAAGGAAGGGATGAGCATCAGCGATTTCGCGGTGCGCGGAAAGACGGTTTCGGCCACCTTGCTCGGATACTCGTCGGCCAAGGTGCCGCGGTGCTGTCCGGATCAGCAGCGCAAGGTCAACTGGCAGTGGCGGGACGGCAGGTTCGTTCTGAAGGCGCTGCCGGTTCCGGGGAGTGTGTGAGCGGTCGCTCGCGGAGTGTCACTCCGCCTCGGGGCCGTAGACCTCGACCCGGTCCGTGACGCGGCGTACATGGATGCAGTCGCCGGGGCATTCCTTGGCCGAATCCTTGACCTCGGTGAGCAGGGTCAGGGGCACCGGAGTGGTGGCACCCTTCTCTTGTAGCAGCTCATCGTCGGCGCTCTTGACGTAGGCTAGACCGTCGATGTCGAGTTCGAAGACCTCGGGAGCGTACTGGGCGCAGATGCCGTCGCCGGTGCACAAGTCCTGGTCAATCCACACTTCAAGATCGCCGAGCTCCTCGTTCCGCACGGTGTGCCCCCTGCTGTTCCTTCGATACGCCATTCAACAGTGTCTAAATATCGCCAGCCCTGACGGGTGTTGACCGTGTCGACGATACAACCGGTCGCTTTCCGATGTTGTTGGGTGGGTATTCGGCTGGTGTGAGGGAGTGCGCAAGGGTGAAGATCGGACACACGCCGACCGGGTTTGTGATCTAGGGGTTTCAACCCGCACCGGCCCAGGTAGGGTCAGGAAGCGTCCAGCTCCCCTTGGAGGAGGTGAGGACCGTGGCAGCCCACGACGACGACATCAACCGCGGCATCCGGCCGGGGCGGGGGTCTGATGACCCTGCCGGCCAGGTTGCCTATCTCGAGCAGGAAATCGCCGTCCTGCGCCGCAAGCTCGCCGACTCTCCGCGTCATACGAGGATTCTCGAAGAGCGGATCGTCGAGCTGCAGACCAATCTGGCGGGAGTCTCCGCACAGAACGAGCGGCTCGCAAACACACTCCGTGAGGCCCGCGACCAGATCGTGGCCCTCAAGGAGGAGGTCGACCGGCTTGCCCAGCCGCCGGCCGGTTTCGGAGCCTTTCTGCAGGCGAACGAGGACGGTACGGCCGACATCTTTACCGGGGGCCGTAAACTCCGGGTGAATGTCAGCCCAAGCGTCGAGCTCGACGACCTCAAGCGCGGCCAGGAGGTCATGCTCAACGAGGCGCTCAATGTGGTCGAGGCCATGGAGTTCGAGCGCGCCGGGGACATCGTCACCCTCAAGGAAGTCCTTGAGGACGGCGAGCGCGCCCTGGTGATCGGGCACACCGACGAGGAGCGGGTGGTGCGGCTGGCAGAGCCGCTGCTGCACACCACCATCCGCCCCGGTGACGCCCTGCTGCTCGAGTCCCGGTCCGGCTATGTCTACGAGGTCGTTCCGAAGAGCGAGGTCGAGGAGCTCGTCCTCGAAGAGGTTCCGGACATCGACTACAACAAGATCGGCGGTCTGGGAAACCAGATCGAGCTGATCCGCGACGCGGTCGAGCTCCCCTACCTCTACCCCGACCTCTTCAAGGAGCACGAACTGCGGCCGCCCAAGGGTGTGCTGCTGTACGGCCCGCCCGGCTGCGGCAAGACGCTGATCGCCAAGGCGGTGGCCAACTCCCTTGCCAAGAAGGTCGCCGAGGTGACCGGCAAGCCCGCGGGGAAGAGCTTCTTCCTCAACATCAAGGGTCCCGAGCTGCTCAACAAGTACGTCGGTGAGACGGAGCGGCACATCCGGCTGGTCTTCCAGCGGGCTCGGGAGAAGGCCAGCGAGGGCACGCCCGTCATCGTCTTCTTCGACGAGATGGACTCCCTCTTCCGCACCCGTGGCTCCGGGGTCAGCTCGGACGTGGAGAACACCATCGTCCCCCAGCTGCTCTCCGAGATCGACGGCGTGGAGGGCCTGGAGAACGTGATCGTGATCGGTGCCTCCAACCGCGAGGACATGATCGACCCGGCGATCCTGCGCCCCGGCCGTCTCGATGTGAAGATCAAGATCGAGCGTCCGGACGCCGAGGCCGCCAAGGACATCTTCTCGAAGTACCTCACGGAGTCCCTGCCGATCCACACGGACGACCTCACCGAGCACGGCCAGTCGCCCAAGGCCGCGATCGGCGGGATGATCCAGTCGGTGGTCGAGCAGATGTACACCGAGTCCGAGGAGAACCGCTTCCTGGAGGTCACCTACGCCAATGGCGACAAGGAAGTCCTCTACTTCAAGGACTTCAACTCCGGCGCCATGATCCAGAACATTGTGGACCGCGCCAAGAAGATGGCGATCAAGGACTTCCTGGACCACAACCAGAAGGGCCTTCGCGTCTCCCATCTGCTCGCCGCCTGCGTGGACGAGTTCAAGGAGAACGAGGACCTGCCGAACACCACGAACCCGGACGACTGGGCCCGGATCTCCGGCAAGAAGGGCGAGCGGATCGTCTACATCCGCACCCTGGTCACCGGAAAGCAGGGCGCGGACACGGGACGCTCCATCGACACGGTGGCGAACACCGGTCAGTACCTGTAACACCGCAGTCCGGCTGCGGATGTCCTGGACGGGGCATCCGCAGCCGGATGCGCTTTTCGGACCGCATTCTTCGTATGAGTCCTACGAGCCCGACCGGAGCAATGACTGAAATGATCTCCGCAGCACCGCTTGGCCGTTCTAGGCTCTTCGGTACCGCACGATCGCGGCACGGGGGATCGGGGGCCGCATATGGACCGGGAGCGCAGCGGTACTTGAGCGCCGACCTCAGCCGGGGGCGGCGCCGGGCAAGGAGGGCCGCATGACCGTACGGCGCGTAATGGGAATCGAGACGGAGTACGGGATCTCCGTCCCGGGGCACCCGAACGCCAATGCCATGCTCACCTCATCCCAGGTCGTCAACGCCTACGCGGCGGCGATGCACCGGGCGCGTCGCGCCCGCTGGGACTTCGAGGAGGAGAACCCGCTGCGGGACGCCCGCGGCTTCGACCTCGCGCGCGAGACCGCCGACGCCAGCCAGCTCACGGACGAGGACATCGGCCTGGCCAATGTGATCCTCACCAACGGCGCGCGGCTCTATGTGGACCACGCCCACCCCGAGTACTCGGCCCCCGAGGTCACCAATCCCCGGGACGCGGTGCTCTGGGACAAGGCGGGCGAGCGCATCATGGCCGAGGCCGCGCTCCGCGCCGCCGAGCTGCCCGGCGGACAGCAGATCCACCTCTACAAGAACAACACCGACAACAAGGGCGCCTCCTACGGCACGCATGAGAACTACCTGATGAAGCGGGAGACCGCCTTCTCGGACATCGTGCGCCACCTGACGCCCTTCTTCGTCTCCCGCCAGGTCGTCACCGGCGCCGGCCGCGTCGGCATCGGCCAGGACGGCCATGAGCACGGCTTCCAGATCAGCCAGCGGGCCGACTACTTCGAGGTCGAGGTCGGCCTGGAGACCACGCTCAAGCGCCCGATCATCAACACCCGCGACGAGCCGCACGCCGACGCCGAGAAGTACCGCCGGCTCCACGTGATCATCGGGGACGCCAACCTCTCCGAGCTCTCGACCTACCTCAAGCTGGGCACCACCGCCCTGGTGCTGTCGATGATCGAGGACGGCTTCATCGCCGTGGACCTCGCGGTGGACCAGCCGGTGCGCACCCTGCACCAGGTCTCGCACGACCCGACACTGCGCCGTCTGATCACGCTGCGCAGCGGCCGCACGCTGACCGCGGTGCAGCTTCAGATGGAGTACTTCGAGCTCGCCCGCAAATACGTCGAGGACCGCTACGGCGCGGACGCCGACGAGCAGACCCGGGACGTCCTGACCCGCTGGGAGGACGTGCTGAACCGGCTGGAGCGCGATCCCATGAGCCTGTCCGGCGAGCTGGACTGGATCGCCAAGCGGGAGCTGCTGGAGGGCTACCGCCGGCGCGACACCCTGGAGTGGGACGCGGCCCGGCTTCACCTGGTGGACCTGCAGTACGCCGATGTACGCCCCGACAAGGGCCTGTACAACCGGCTGGCGGCCCGCGGCAAGATGAAGCGGCTGCTGGACGACCAGGAGGTCGCCCGCGCCCAGAACAAGCCCCCGGAGGACACCCGCGCCTACTTCCGCGGCCGCTGCCTGGAGCAGTACGCGGACGACGTCGCCGCGGCCTCCTGGGACTCGGTGATCTTCGATCTGCCGGGCCGTGACTCTCTGCAACGGGTCCCCACGCTGGAGCCGCTGCGCGGCACCCGCAACCACGTCAAGGAGCTGCTGGACCGCTGCCGCACGGCCGAGGACCTGGTCCGGGTGCTGTCCGGCGGCTGAAATGCCCTTGAGCCGGGAATCATCGAGGTGGCCTCCGTACGTTGTAGCGAGTGGGAGGCCGATGTCGGACCCGGCTTGTAGGGTCTGATCTTGAGACCGATCGAATCAGCGGGCGAACCGAGCGGGGTGAGGGATATGGCGACCAAGGACACCGGCGGCGGTCAGCAGAAGGCGTCGCGCTCGACCGAAGAGGTCGAGGAGCAGGCGCAGGACGCGCAGGCCGCGGAGGACCTGAAGGAGCGGCAGGAGAAGCTCTCCGACGACGTCGACTCCGTGCTGGACGAGATCGACGACGTGCTCGAGGAGAACGCGGAGGACTTCGTGAGGTCGTTCGTCCAGAAGGGCGGGCAGTAGAGCGCGTCTTCTCCGTCCTGCGTCCCCGCGAAGGGGGCGCAGGACGGATGACTTCCATGGCCAGGGGTATGGTCCGTGCAGTATTTCAAGATCTGGTGGAAGGAAACGTGTGGAAGCCAACACTCGTAGCACAGGGCGTCTGCCGGCTGCCTTCCTGACGCCCGGCTCCTCGTCGTTCATGGACTTCCTGGGCGAGCACTCGCCCGAGCTGCTTCCGGGGAACCGTCCGCTGCCCCCGGTGCAAGGCGCCATCGAGGCCCCCCATGGCACCACCATCGTGGCGGTGAGCTTCCCCGGCGGCGTGGTGCTCGCCGGTGACCGCCGCGCCACCATGGGCAATGTCATCGCGCAGCGTGACATCGAGAAGGTCTTCCCCGCCGACGAGTATTCGGCCGTCGGGATCGCGGGGACCGCGGGTATCGCCGTGGAGATGGTCAAGCTCTTCCAGCTCGAGCTGGAGCACTTCGAGAAGGTCGAGGGCACCGTCCTCTCGCTCGAGGGCAAGGCGAACAGGCTGTCGACCATGATCCGCGGCAACCTCGGCATGGCGATGCAGGGCCTCGCCGTGGTCCCGCTCTTCGCGGGGTGGGACGTCGACCGGGAGAAGGGCCGCATCTTCTCCTACGACGTGACCGGAGGGCGTTCGGAGGAGCGCGGCTTCGCCGCCACCGGCTCGGGCTCGATGTTCGCCCGGGGCGCGCTCAAGAAGCTCTATCGCCAGGACCTGACCGAGGAGCAGGCCGCCACCGCCGTGCTCCAGGCGCTCTATGACGCGGCCGACGACGATTCGGCGACCGGCGGGCCGGATCTCGCCCGCCGCATTTACCCGATCATCACCTCCATCACCGAGGACGGTTTCAAGAGGTTCGGCGAGGACGAGGTGTCCGAGCTCGCCCGTGCCATCCATGAACGGCGCCTCGAAGAGCCGGACGGCCCCCGCGCCGCCCTTCTCTGAGAGGACGGTCCAGCCGGAATGCATTCGCCATTGACAGAAGGGACGGACAGCCGGTGACGACGCCGTTCTATGTTTCTCCTCAGCAGGCCATGGCCGACCGCGCCGAATACGCCCGTAAGGGCATCGCCCGCGGCCGCAGCGTGGTCGTGCTGCAGTACGCCGACGGCATCGTCTTCGTTGCGGAGAACCCGTCCCGCGCGCTGCACAAGGTCAGCGAGATCTATGACCGGATCGCCTTCGCGGCGGTCGGTAAGTACAACGAATTCGAGAATCTGCGCATCGGCGGTGTCCGTTACGCCGATCTGCGCGGCTATACCTATGACCGTGAGGATGTCACGGCCCGTGGGCTGGCGAATGTCTACGCCCAGACCCTGGGCACGATCTTCTCCAGCGCCGCCGAGAAGCCGTACGAGGTCGAGCTGATCGTCGCCGAGGTCGGGGAGGGCCCCGAGGACGACCAGATCTACCGCCTCCCGCATGACGGCTCCATCGTGGACGAGCATGGCTCGGTCGCCGTCGGTGGCAACGCCGACCAGATCAGCAGCTATCTCGACCAGCGCCACCGGGACGGCATGACCCTCGCCGAGGCCCTCAAGCTGGCCGTCGACTCGCTCTCCCGTGACAACAACGGCGGTGAGCGCAGTCTCACCGCCGAGCAGCTCGAGGTGGCGGTCCTGGACCGCAACCGCCCCCAGAAGCGCAAGTTCAAGCGCGTCCTGGGCGGTCAGCTCTCCCGGCTCCTGGAGTCGGGGGAGAGCGCGGCGGGCTCGGAGGAGTCGTCCGACTCCGAAGGGACCGAGGAATCCACCTCGGAGTCCGAGGACTGACCCGGCCGCTGCCGTTCGTTTCTCCGTCGCCGTCGCCCCGGGCCCACCCGGGGCGACGGCGACGTCGTGTACGGCGCCACGGGGCGCGTTGAGGAGCCCCCACGGCCCCACACCGCCCCCGGGCCCCGCGCAACGACCGCAATGGTGGCCCCGAGGCCGGTCAGGACCGTGGGGGAGGGGCCGTGGAGCCCCGTGGGATCAGTTCGACGGGCAGCACGGTGTCCCGGGGCGTCCCGCCGTCCATGAGCGTCATCAGGGCCCGCATACCGGCCGCGCCCACCGCCTCCGCCGGGAGCCGCACCGTGGTCAGCTCCGGTTCCACCGCCGTGGCCAGCGCCAGATCGTCGAAGCCGGTCACCGAGATGTCGTCCGGGATCCGCAGCCCCAGCCGGCGGGCCGCCTTGCAGGCGCCCGCGGCCAGGATGTCGTCGTCGCAGACGAGCGCGGTCGGCCGGGGCCCGGGGCGGGCCAGGACGCGTTCGGCGGCCCGGCGGCCCTCCTCGACGGTCAGCCCCGCCGGTTCGATGCCCAACGCGGTGCCCGGGACCTCGTCCATCGCCTCCGCCAGGGCCCGGGCGCGGACCTGGAAGGTCCAGGAGTCCACCGCCGCCGCGAGATGGGCCACCCGGCGGTGCCCGAGCGCCAGCAGATGCCCGCCGCCTGCCGTGCCCCATCCGCGATGTCGAGGTTGACGGTGGCCGCCGCGGCCACGTCCTCCGGATCGCTGTCCAGCATCACCAGCGGCAGCCCGCCGCCGCGCACCGCGGCCAGCGCGTCGGCCGCCATGGAGGAGGCGATCACCCCGTCGAGCGAGGCGCGGGCCGAGTCGAACGGGTCCCGGGCCGGGCCCACGCCCTCGGGGGACGGATAGAGCACCACCCCGAAGCCATGGTCGGCGGCGACCCGCTCGGCCCCGGTGTAGACGCGGGCGAAGAACTCGGTCGTCAGGGCGGGCACCACCAGGAGGACGGTCCTGGTGCGGCCCAGGCGGAGGCTGCGGGCCGCGAGGTTGGGGCGGTAGCCGAGATCGCGCGCGGCGGCCCGCACGGCCTCCACGGTGCGCTCGGAGACCCGTCCGGGCCACTTCTCGCCGAGCACCAGGGACACCGTCGCCTGGGACACGCCCGCCAGCCGCGCCACATCCCGGCTCGTCGCCCGTCCCGCGACCGGCCGCCCCGTGGCCGCCGCGCCACCGGGACCGGCGCCCGCCGCGTTCTCTGAGCGAGCGGCCGTCCCGCCCCCGCCCGGGCCCTCGCGGCGTGCGGACTCACCCGTCCGGCCGGTTCCCCGGGGACCTTTCCCGGCGGCCCCCTCCGCCGCGTGGGCGCGGTCCGCGCTCGCCACCATCGCCTTCGCTCCCTCCGCCGCCACGCGTCCCGCCGCGTGGCTGCTCATTTCTGCCCGCGAGTGGACCCGCGGTGGCGGCCATGGTACGTATGACGCTGGCAGTTATACGTACAACGTCACACACGACCCGCGCCGCACCCGCGACGCATTCGTGACAACCCACAGAAATCCGCGGGGACCTGGAACAGGACCTGAAGCAGGACCTGAAGCAGGACCTGGCAAGGAAGGGGCAGGCAAATGGCGGCTGGCTACGGGGAACTGCTGCGCACCCCGCACGCGGCACGGCTGCTCATCGGCACGCTGCTGGGACGGCTTCCGAACGCCACCGCCGCCCTGGCCGTGCTGCTCTTCGCCCGCGCCGAGGGCGGCAGCTACGCCCTCGCCGGGGGCTGTCGGCCGTCTACGGCGTGGCCAACGCGGTGGGCCAGCCGCTGCTGGGCCGGGCCGTGGACCGCTTCGGCCAGACCTGGGTGATGCTCCCCGCCGCCGTGACCTCCGCGCTCGGGATGGTCCTGTTCGCCGTCGTCGGGCTCGATCCGCTGCCCGTGGCGTACGCCGCCATGCTGATCGCCGGCCTGTTCACGCCGCCGCTGGAGGGCGGGCTGCGGGCGCTGTGGCCCTCGGTGCTGCGGCGCGAGGACCAGGTGCACGCGGCGTACGCGCTGGACGCCGTGGCCCAGGAGGTGATGTTCGCCGTCGGCCCGCTGCTGGTCACCCTGAGCGTGGCCGTGTGGTCCGAGGCGGCCGCGCTGCTGGTCATCAACGCCATCGGGGTCGCGGGCGCGCTCTGGGTCGTGGTCTCGCGTCCGTCGCGGCAGTGGCGCTCGGCGCCGCGCGAGGCGCACTGGCTGGGCGCGCTGCGCTCGCCCGGGCTGCTGGTGCTGCTCGGGTCGTTCTTCTTCATCGGGCTCGCCCTCGGCGCGATCGCGGTGGCCGCGGTGGCCTACGCCGACGAGCACGGTGGTGGCGTGGTCTCCAGCGCGCTGCTCTCCGCCCTCGGCGTGGGCGCGCTGGTCGGCGGCATCGTCTACGGCGGCCGCACCTGGCCCGGCGCGCCCGAACGGCGGCTGCGACTGCTGGTGGCCGCGCTGGCACTCGGCTATCTGCCGCTCATGCTGGTGCCGGGCGTCGTCATGATGACCGTCCTCGCCGGGGTGGCGGGAGTGTTCCTGGCCCCGGCGCTGGCCTGCGCTTTCGTCGTCGTGGACCGCCACGCGCCCACCGGCACGGTCACCGAGGCGTTCTCCTGGCTGGTGACCACGTTCGTGGTGGGCAACGCGGTCGGCACCGCCGTGGCGGGGCCCGCGGTCCAGCTTGGCGGAGTGGCCCCCGGATTCGCGGTGCCCGCGGCCGGTGGAGTGGCCGCGCTGGCGGTGCTGCTGGCGGCCCAGCGCTTCCTCCTGGACCGGCCACGCCCCGTCGTCCGGCCGGCCGTTCCCCCAACACCGGATGAACCCTGTGCGGAAAATGATCGCAACCGTGCCGTCGAACCCGGTTTCAGAGCACGCCATCAGGCGTAATGTTCAGGCATGGACCGCCGCATTTTCGGGCTGGAGAACGAGTACGGCGTCACGTGCACATTCAGGGGACAGCGCCGGTTGTCTCCTGACGAAGTGGCGCGCTACCTCTTCCGCCGTGTCGTCTCCTGGGGCCGCAGCAGCAATGTCTTCCTGCGCAACGGCGCCCGCCTCTATCTCGACGTGGGTTCGCACCCGGAATACGCAACCCCCGAGTGTGACAACGTGACCGAGCTGGTCACCCACGACAAGGCAGGCGAGCGCATTCTCGAGGGTCTGCTCGTGGACGCGGAGCGTCGCCTGCACGAGGAGGGAATCGCGGGCGACGTCTATCTCTTCAAGAACAACACCGACTCCGCGGGCAACTCCTACGGCTGCCACGAGAACTATCTGGTGGCACGGCACGGCGAGTTCTCCCGGCTCGCCGACATTCTCATCCCGTTCCTGGTGACGCGGCAGCTGCTGTGCGGTGCGGGCAAGGTGCTCCAGACCCCGCGTGGCGCGGTCTACTGCGTCAGCCAGCGCGCCGAGCACATCTGGGAGGGCGTCAGCTCCGCGACGACCCGCTCCCGGCCGATCATCAACACCCGCGACGAACCCCACGCCGACGCCGAGCGTTACCGCCGGCTGCATGTCATCGTGGGCGACTCCAACATGTCCGAGACCACCATGCTGCTCAAGGTCGGCGCCACCGATCTGGTGCTCCGTATGATCGAGGCGGGCACCGTGATGCGTGACCTGACCCTGGAGAACCCCATCCGGGCCATCCGCGAGGTCAGCCACGACATCACCGGGCAGCGCAAGGTGCGGCTCGCCAGCGGGCGCGAGGCGTCCGCCCTGGAAGTGCAGCAGGAGTACTACGAGAAGGCCGTGGACTTCTGCGAGCGCCGTGGCATCCGCACCGGCATGGTCGAGCGCGTCCTCGAGCTGTGGGGCCGCACCCTGGACGCGATCCGCACCGAGGAGCTCGACCGGATCGGCACCGAAATCGACTGGGTGATGAAGTACAAGCTCATCGAGCGGTACCGGGCCAAGAACAACATCACCATGTCCCATCCGCGGATCGCCCAGATAGACCTCGCCTACCACGACATCCACCGCCGCCGCGGCCTCTACTACCTGCTGGAGAAGCGCGGCCAGGCGGCCCGGGTCTGCAACGACTTGAAAATCTTCGAGGGCAAGTCGGTGCCACCGCAGACCACCCGCGCCCGGCTGCGCGGCGACTTCATCCGCCGGGCCCAGGAGCAGCGCCGCGACTTCACCGTCGACTGGGTACATCTGAAGCTCAATGACCAGGCACAGCGCACCGTGCTGTGCAAGGACCCGTTCCGTTCGGTCGACGACCGGGTGGAGAAACTCATCGCCGGTATGTGACCGGCGTACGGCTTACCTTGCCCTCGGGCCCCGTGCGTTCTCCGGACGGGGCCTGAGTCACGTCGTAGAGTGGCGCGCATTGGCCATCGCAAGATCTACCTAACGAGGACTCCGTGCGCCGACGCTCCGTACTCCTTGCCGTGCCCGCGGGCCTGCTGACACTCGCGGGCTGTGGTGACGACGAATCAGGGTCTGACAAGACCAAGCCGTCACAGGAGCCCACGGACCAGAGTCCCTCACCGGCCCCCACCGGCAAGATCGTCTCCGGACCGGTGCCGCCGATTACCGCGGGTAAGAAGTTCGGTGAGAAGCCGAAGGTCGCCAAGGGCACGGGTAAGCCGCCGCACGATCTCGCGGTCAAGACGATCAGCCAAGGGGACGGCAGGAAGACGGTCAAGGGAGATTGGGTCCAGATCAACTACCTGGCGCAGATCTGGGACACCGGTAAGGCCATCGACAACACCTTCGACAAGAAGAAGACCGCCGCCTTCCCGATCGGCAAGGGCCAGGTCCTCCCGGGCTGGGACCAGGGACTGCTGGGCCGGAACCTCGGCAGCCGGCTGGAGCTGGCCGTCCCGCCCGCGTACGCCTACGGCAAGCAGGGCCAGCCGCAGGCCGGTATCAAGGGGACCGACACGCTGGTCTTCGTCATCGACCTCGTGGATGCCTTCAACGCCAAGAGCTCCGCCAAGGGCAGCAAGGTGGACCAGACCAACGCCGACCTGCCCAAGGTGTCCGCCAACACCGACGGCAAGGCGCCCACCATCACCGTCCCCAAGAAGGCCGCGCCGAAGAAGCTGGTCTCCGAATACGTCATCGAGGGCGACGGCCAGGAGGTCAAGAAGACCGACGCGCTGCTCGTCCAGTACAAGGGCGTGCTGTGGGACGGCGGCAAGGAGTTCGACTCCACCTACAAGCGCGGTGAGCTCGCCCAGTTCTCGCTGCAGCAGGTCGTCAAGGGCTGGTCGCAGGGGCTCACCGGCAAGAAGGTCGGCAGCCGGGTGCTGGTCGTCGTGCCCCCGGACCTGGGCTACGGCAAGGCGGCCCAGAAGGGCATCCCCGCCAACTCCACGCTGGTGTTCTCCGTGGACATCCTGGCCGTTCTGTAGCCTGTGCGGGTTGCCCACAACGTCACAAGGAGCAATTTCGTGAGCATCGAGAAGCCCGAGGTCGACTTCCCGGGCGGCGAGCCGCCGGCCGAGCTGGAGATCAAGGACATCTGGGAGGGCGACGGGCCCACGGCCAAGGCCGGCGACAACATCGCCGTGCACTATGTGGGCGTCTCCTTCAGCACGGGTGAGGAGTTCGACGCGAGCTACAACCGTGGCACCCCGCTGCGGATCCAGCTCGGGGTCGGCCAGGTCATCACCGGCTGGGACCAGGGCCTCCAGGGGATGAAGGTCGGCGGACGCCGGCAGCTCATCGTCCCGCCGCACCTCGGTTACGGGGACCGGGGCGCCGGCGGTGGCCGGATCAAGCCGGGCGAGACGCTGATCTTCGTCTGCGATCTGGTCTCCGTCTGAGACGGCGGTCCGTCGCGCCGAGGGCTCCTGCCAATGGGCAGGGGCCCTCGGCTTTTGCCGCGCGTCCCGGTAGCGGTACGGTCACGTGCGTAAGGTCACGAAGAAAGGGCGTCGATGGCGATTGCCAAGGCCGAGCGGCTGATGAATCTGGCCCTGTGCCTGCTGGGAACGCGGCGTCCGCTGACCAAACGGGAGTTGCGGGGCTCCATAGAGGCGTACCTCCAGACCGACGCGGCGAACGACGATGCGTTCAACCGCATGTTCGAGCGCGACAAGGACGATCTGCGCGAACTCGGCCTGATCATCGAGACGGTGGAGGGCCTCGACGGCGAGATCGGCTATCTCGCCCGCCGGGACAGCAACCGCCTCCCGCCGATCACCCTCGACGCCGAGGAGGCCGCCGCCCTGGGCCTGGCCGCCAAGGTCTGGCAGCAGGCCCGGCTCGCGGGCGCCGCCAGCGGCGCGCTGCAGAAGCTGCGCGCCGCCGGGATGCCGGTCGCCGAGGATCCGTACGACACACCGGGGCACAGCGCGCTGGAGCCGCGCATCCCGGTCCACGAGGCCGCCTTCGAGCCGCTGATGCTCGCCTGCCGCGACCGCCGCCCCGTGCTCTTCGACTACCGCAAGTCGAACGCCGCGCGCCCCGAGCAGCGGCAGGTCGAGCCCTGGACCCTGGAGTCCTGGCGCGGCCACTGGTATCTCGCCGGATGGGACCGCGAGCGCGCCGCCGAGCGGGTCTTCCGGCTCTCCCGGATCACCGGCCGGGTCCGGCTGCGGTCCGACGCGTTCACCGCCGAGGTGCCCGACCACGTCACCGTCCGGGAGACCGTGGAGACCTGGGCGGGCGAGACCGCCACCGGCACCGCCCGGATCAGGCTGCGCGCGGGCCACGGCTATCCGCTGCGGGCGAAGGCGCTGTCCACCCGCGCGGCCGACGACGGCTGGGACGAGCTGGAGATTCCCTACGGGCACGGCCTGGACGCCTGGCTCGTGGAGTTCGGCCCGGACGTGGTCGTACTGGGGCCCGATGAACTGCGGGCGGATGTTGTGGACCGGCTGCGCGCGGTCGCCAAGGGCTGAGGGGACGGATCACTTCATCATGGCCGGAAACGCCATTGACCAGACCCGGCGGATGCTCTCCCTGGTCACCTATCTGCGCGAGCGCCCCGGCGCCCGCGTCGCCGATGTCGCCCGGGCCTTCGGCATCAGCGAGGACGAGCTGATCGCCGACCTCGATGTGCTGCCGCTGTGCGGCACCAGCTTCCGCGGGGGCGATCTGCTGGACATCGACACCGACGGGGAGCGGATCTGGTGGCACAACCCGAATGCCTCCGGCACCAGCACAGCCGAGCCGCTGCGGCTGGCGGCCGACGAGGCCACCGCGCTGCTGGTCGCCGCCCGCGCCGTCGCCACCCTCCCCGGGCTGCGCGAAGGGGACCGGGAGGCGCTGCTGCGGGCCACCGCCAAGCTGGAGGCCGCGGCGGGCGAGGTGGCGAGCGCCAGCTCCCGGCTCTCGGTGATCTTCGAGTCGGAGGGCGGCGTCTTCGCCGACGTCGACCGTGCCATCTCCGAGCGCCGCAGGCTGTGGCTGCGCTACTACTCACCGGCGCGCGACGAGATCACCGAGCGCGAGGTCGACCCGATCCGGCTCTTCGCCGTCGGCCGCACCTATATGGAGGCGTGGTGCCGCCTCTCCGAGGCGCGGCGGACCTTCCGGCTCGACCGGGTCGTCGAGATCAAGCTGCTCGACGAGGCGTCCGATCCGCCGCCCATCGAGCTGCGCGACCTGTCGGAGCTGTCCTCCGCGCTGGTGCAGACCGGTGCCGAGGACCCCGAGGTGGTCGTCGAGGTCGGCCCCGGCGGGCGCTGGGTCGCCGAGTACTACCCGCACGACAGCGCGGATGAGCTGCCCGACGGCGGCCTCCGGATCACCCTGCGCGCGCCCGACCCCGGCTCGCTGCGGCGCCTGGCGCTGCGGCTCGGCAGGGACGGCCGGATCGTCTCGCCGCAGGGTCTGGCGGACAGTGCCCGGGACGCGGCGCGGCAGGCGCTCGCGGCGTACGGTGAGTGAAGGGACGCACACAGTGACCGCACGGGGGAGTGCCGCTTCGGTTGTCTTCAAGGCAGCCTGTCCGGAGTGCCGGGGCCGGTTCGAGCTGGCCGCGGGCGCGCTGCGGCTGGCGATCGGGGCCAGCGACCGCACCACTTTCTACTCCTTCACCTGCCCCGACTGCGGAACCATGGTGCGCAAACCGGCGGGGGAGCGGATCGTGGAGCTGCTCACCGGTGGCGGGGTGCGTACGCTGCGGCTGCACTCCACCGTCTAGGCTCTGGCGCATGCTCTGGCCGATGCTCGCCCTCGCCCTCGCCTTCTGTGGAGTCGCCGTACTCGCCGTGCTCTCGGTGCGGGTCTACGCGGAGGTCCGCAGGCTGGCCCGGCAAGTGTCGGACAGCTCGCAGCGGATCACCCGGGCCGCCGAGGACCTGGAGCGGGCCTCGGCTCCGCTGGGGTCAACGGTGGACGCTCTGCGTCGCGAGTGAGCGCCGCTCTGCGTCGCGAGTGAGAGCCGCTCTGTGCCGGGAGTGAGCGCCCGCCGGGTGCCAGGAGTGGGGGCCGCGGCCGATGGGCGCTCTGCTGTGCCACAGCCAAGCGGGGTACGCTGAGATTTCGCGGCCCTGGTAGCGAGGCGGAGGGTCGCAACCCGGAGTCCGCACGGGGATTGCTTCCGGTTTACCCCCGCGCGCTACGATCGCTGACAGCACGGCTGCCGGACACCTGTCCGACCGGTCGGGCAGCCCCACCCCCAGCCGCCTCGGTGAGAAGGAAGACGCTTATGCTGTTCGGAAAGATCGGCGTTCCCGAGATTCTCCTCATCCTTGTCGTCGTGCTGCTGCTGTTCGGTGCCAAGAAGCTTCCGGACATGGCCCGCTCGCTGGGCAAGTCGGCCCGGATCCTCAAGAGCGAGGCGAAGGCCATGAAGTCGGATGGTCAGCAGCAGACCGCGCCGACCGACCCGCCCCAGCCCGGCCAGGACGAGTCCCACCGTACGATCCAGGCCGCGCCCGGTGACGTGACCAGCTCGCGCCCGGTGTCGGAGCCGAGCGACACCACCAAGCGCTGACCCAGGGCCACTTGAAGGCGGCAGTGGAAGGCCGCCACCGGACGCACGAGATGAGGACGTGGGTTGCTCAAGTCTGCCCGCAAGAAGGAGAAGGACCCTGAGGGGCGGATGCCCCTGGCCGAGCACCTGCGTGAGCTGCGCAACCGGTTGCTCAAGTCGGTCCTGGCGATCTGCGTGGTCACGATCGTCGCGATGTTCTTCTACATGGACATCGCCAAATTCCTGATGCAGCCGGTGCTGGACGCCGTCGGCTGTGACGGGGTCTCGCTGTCCGATCTCTCGGGCAAGGGGAGCAAGGGGCACGACTGCGCCTACTTCACCGTGAACGGTCTGCTGTCGCCGTTCACGATCATGCTGAAGGTCTCCTTCACGACCGGGCTGGTGGTCGCCACCCCGATCTGGCTCTACCAGCTCTGGGCCTTCCTCGCACCCGGGCTGCACCGCAACGAGAAGAAGTACGGCCTGTTCTTCGTCGGGCTCGGCGTACCGCTCTTCGTCGCCGGCGCGTACTTCGCGTACCTGATCCTTCCGACCAGCGCCAAGGTCCTCATCGGCTTCACCCCGGAGGGGGCCAACAACCTCCTCCCACTGGACGACTTCCTCGATCTGCTCGCCCGGATGATCGTCGTCTTCGGGCTCGCCTTCGAGCTTCCGCTGCTGCTGATCCTGCTGAACTTCACCGGAGTCCTCACCGGACGCCGGATGCTCGGCTGGTGGCGCGCCATGATCATGGGCATCACGGTCTTCGGCGCCATCGCCACCCCCAGCACCGACCCGATCGGCATGTTCGCCCTGGCCGGGCCGGTCGTCGTGCTCTACTTCGGCGCCGTCGGCGTCTCCCTGGCCAACGACCGGCGCAGGGCGCGCCGCCGGGCCGCCGACCCGGACTTCGGCCTGAGCGACGACGAGGCGTCCGCGCTGGATCTCACCCCCGAGGCCGTCGCCGCGCCCAGCGCCAGGCCGGAGCTCACCGACGGGGACGACTCCGGCACCCCCCGGCGCAACGGCTACGACGACGTCACCTAGCCGTCCGTAACCGCTCCCGACGGGGGCGGGGCAGCCGCCCACGGCCCCGCCCGGCCCGGCGGACCGAACAAAGCCCCGATAAAGATCGCGTGCGCTGTCGGAGGTGGCCGGTAGGCTCGTAGATACGATGACCGACGAGCTATCTCCCGCCGAGCGCTATGCGGCGTCCCGCACCCGGGCCGCCGAGCAGGCCACCGCGCTGGCCCCCTTCCGCGAGATGTACGACTTCGAGCTGGATCCCTTCCAGATCGAGGCGTGCAAGGCCCTGGAGTCCGGCAAGGGCGTGCTGGTCGCCGCACCCACCGGCTCGGGCAAGACCATCGTGGGCGAGTTCGCCGTCCACCTGGCGCTGACCCAGGGCCGCAAGTGCTTCTACACCACGCCCATCAAGGCGCTGTCCAACCAGAAGTACACCGACCTGGTGAAGCGCTACGGCGCCGACAAGGTCGGCCTTCTCACCGGGGACAACAGCGTCAATTCCGATGCCCCGGTGGTCGTGATGACCACCGAGGTGCTGCGGAACATGCTCTATGCCGGCTCCCAGTCGCTGCTCGGCCTCGGCCATGTGGTGATGGACGAGGTCCACTATCTCTCCGACCGGTTCCGCGGCGCCGTCTGGGAGGAGGTCATCATCCACCTCCCCGAGTCGGTGACGCTGGTGTCACTCTCCGCGACGGTTTCCAATGCCGAGGAGTTCGGCGACTGGCTCGACACCGTCCGCGGTGACACCGAGGTCATCGTCTCCGAGCACCGCCCCGTGCCGCTGTGGCAGCACGTGCTGGCCGGGCGCCGGATGTACGACCTGTTCGAGGAGAAGAGCGGCCCGGACGGCGACCAGAGCGGGCGCCGCGAGGTCAACCCCGACCTCGTCCGGCTGGCCCGGATGGAGAGCAGCCGCCCCACCTTCGGCCGCGACAAGCGCCGCGGCCGCAATATGCGCGAGGCCGACCGGGAGCGCGAGCGCCGTCAGCGCAGCCGCATCTGGACCCCCGGCCGGGCCGAGGTGATCGACCGGCTCGACTCCGAGGGGCTGCTTCCCGCCATCACCTTCATCTTCAGCCGGGCCGGCTGCCAGGCCGCCGTCCAGCAGTGTCTCCACGCGGGGCTGCGGCTCAACGACGAGGCGGCGCGCGCCCGGGTGCGGGCCCTCGTCGAGGAGCGCACCGCCGGGATCCCCGACGAAGACCTCCATGTGCTGGGGTACTTCGAATGGCTGGAGGGGCTGGAGCGGGGCATCGCGGCCCACCACGCCGGAATGCTCCCCACCTTCAAGGAAGTTGTCGAGGAGCTCTTCGTCCGCGGCCTGGTCAAGGCCGTCTTCGCCACCGAGACCCTCGCGCTGGGCATCAACATGCCCGCCCGCTCGGTGGTGTTGGAGAAGCTCGTCAAGTGGAACGGCGAGCAGCACGCGGACATCACCCCCGGTGAGTACACCCAGTTGACCGGCCGGGCCGGGCGGCGCGGTATCGATGTCGAGGGCCATGCGGTGGTGCTGTGGCAGCGCACCATGGACCCCGCGGCGCTCGCCGGGCTGGCCGGCACCCGGACGTATCCGCTGCGCTCCTCCTTCAAGCCGTCGTACAACATGGCGGTCAACCTCGTCTCCCAGTTCGGGCGGCATCGCTCGCGTGAGCTGCTGGAGACCTCCTTCGCGCAGTTCCAGGCCGACAAGGCGGTCGTCGGCATCTCCCGTCAGGTGCAGCGCAACGAGGAGGGGTTGGAGGGCTATCGCGCCTCCATGACCTGCCATCTCGGCGATTTCGACGAGTACGCCCGGCTGCGCCGTGAGCTCAAGGACCGCGAGACCGAGCTGGCCAAGCAGGGCGCGGCCCAGCGGCGCGCGGCCGCCGCGGTCGCTCTGGAGAAGCTCCGCCCGGGCGATGTCATCCATGTGCCCACCGGCAAGTTCGCCGGGCTCGCGCTGGTGCTGGACCCCGGGCTGCCCGCCGGGCGGGTCGGCGGCCACCGCGGCATGGAGTACCACGACGGGCCGCGGCCCCTGGTGCTCACCGCCGAGCGGCAGGTCAAGCGGCTGGCCTCGATCGACTTCCCCGTCCCGGTCGAGCCGCTGGACCGGATGCGGATCCCCAAGTCGTTCAATCCGCGCAGCCCCCAGTCCCGCCGCGATCTGGCCTCCGCGCTGCGCAGCAAGGCCGGTCACCACGATGTGGGGCGCCGCCGCAAGGAGCGCTCGGCCGCCGCCGACGACACCGAGATCGCCCGGCTGCGCGCCGCCATCCGCGCCCACCCCTGCCACGGCTGCAGCGACCGCGAGGACCACGCCCGCTGGGGCGAGCGCTACCAGCGGCTGCTGCGCGACACCCGGCAGCTGGAGCGGCGCATCGAGGGCCGTACGAACACCATCGCCCGCACCTTCGACCGGATCTGCTCCCTGCTGAGCGAGCTCGGCTATCTGCGCGGCGACGAGGTCACGGACGTGGGGAAGCGGCTGGCGCGGCTGTACGGCGAGTTGGACCTGCTGGCCAGCGAATGCCTGCGCGAGGGCGTCTGGGAGGGGCTGCCCCCGCCGAGCTCGCGGCCTGCGCCTCCGCGCTCGTCTACGAGGCGCGGACGGCCGATGACGCGCTGCCGCCCAAACTGCCCCCGGGCCGGGCCAAGGACGCGCTCGGCGAGATGGTCCACATATGGGGGCGGCTGGACGCCCTCGAGGAGGAGCACAAGATCAACCAGGCGGAGGGCGTCGGTCAGCGCGAGCCGGATCTGGGCTTCGCCTGGGCCGCCTACCGCTGGGCGTCCGGCCATGGGCTCGACGAGGTGCTCCGGGAAATCGACATGCCCGCCGGTGACTTCGTGCGCTGGACCAAGCAACTGATCGATGTGCTCGGCCAGATCGCCGCGGCGGCCCCGGAGGGCTCGGTGGCGCGCAGTGCCCGCCGCGCGGTCGACGGGCTGCTGCGCGGGGTCGTGGCGTACTCCTCGGTCGGCTGAGCCGGTCACTCACTTCGGCGGGCTCAGGCCGGATCGTAGGTGAAGGGGAGGGTGTTGCTGTTGCCCGCGGGGGTGTGGAGCTGGACATTGACCGTTCCGGCCGCGTGGGCCGGCGTCGTCGCCACGACCAGGGCGTCCGAGAGCACGCTGAAGGAGGCCGGGGTTCCGCCGAAGGTCACGGAGTCGGTGTACGTGAGGTTGGAGCCGTTGATCGTGACGGAGTCACCGCCCAACTCCGAGCCCTGGTTGGGGACGAGCGACGTGATGACCGGAGCGCCGAGGTACGTGTAGTACGGGCTCCCGGGGCCCAACGTGCTGGTGCCGCCCGGTGTGGTCACGGTGACCACGACCGTGCCGGTTCCGGGGGGAGCGGTCACCGTCAGCTGATTGTCGGAGATCACCGTGAGGCCGGTGGCGAGGTTGGGGCCGAAGTGGACAGCGCTGGCCAGGGCCAGGTTGCTGCCGATGATGGTGACGGTGTTACCGCCGGCGTCCGAACCGAACTGTGGGCTCACACCGATGACGACCGGGGCGGCGACATAGACATACGGCAGCGGATTGCTGGTGCCCCCCGCCGTGGTGACGGTCACGTTCACCACGGACGCCGGCCCCGCCGGCGCGGTGGCGGTGATCTGGGTGGGGGTGTTGGTGAGGATGGTGGCGGGGGTGGCGCCGAAGAGCACCTGGATGGCACCCGAGAGTCCGGTCCCGTTGATGGTGATGGTGTTGCCGCCGGAGGTGGGTCCTGAGGTGGGGTTGAGGGTGGTGATGGTGGGTGCGGGGGTGGGGGTGTAGGTGTAGGGGAGGGGGTTGCTGGTGCCGTTTGGGGTGGTGACGGTGACGTTGGTGGTGCCGGTGCCTGCGGGGGCGGTGGCGGTGATTTGGGTGGGGGTGTTGGTGAGGATGGTGGCGGGGGTGGCGCCGAAGAGGACTTGGGTGGCGCCGGTGAGGTTCGTGCCGTTGATGGTGATGGTGTTGCCGCCGGAGGTGGGTCCTGAGGTGGGGTTGAGGGTGGTGATGGTGGGTGCGGGGGTGGGGGTGTAGGTGTAGGGGAGGGGGTTGCTGGTGCCGTTTGGGGTGGTGACGGTGACGTTGGTGGTGCCGGTGCCTGCGGGGGCGGTGGCGGTGATTTGGGTGGGGGTGTTGGTGAGGATGGTGGCGGGGGTGGCGCCGAAGAGGACTTGGGTGGCGCCGGTGAGGTTCGTGCCGGTGATGGTGATGGTGTTGCCGCCGGAGGTCGGCCCCGAGGCCGGACTGAGCGAGGTGAGCACTGGAGCCGCGACCGTCGTATAGGTGAAGAACACGTTCTGGGTACTGGTCCCCGTCGGTCCCGTGACGGTCACCTTCACCGTGCCGCTTCCCGCCGGGGTTCTGGCAGTGATCTGCGTACTGCTCACGACGACCACATTGGTGGCCAGGTTGGAGCCGAACCTGACCACGGTGGCGCCGGTGAATCCGGAACCGTTGATCGTGACGGGGGTTCCCCCGATGGATTGCCCTGAGAGGGAGTCACGCTGGTCACTACGGGAGCCATGATGCTCGTTCTCCTTCTTGTGCCATGAGGACGACCGCGCCCTGACCGGCGGCTGTCGGCCAGGGCGCGGGGGATCGGCGCTCAGCGTGTGCCATGCGGCGTTGACCCGAGCGGGGACCGTGCGGGGGGGCGTTCCCACCCGGCCACGGTCGGTGGATCAGGTGACCGTGAAGGCAGCGGGGCCGGATGTGCCACCACATGTGGTGACCGTGAAGGCTCCGGCGCCCGCGGCCGCCGCGGCGGGCACCGCGGTGACGAGGGAGGTGTCGTCGATGGGCGTGAAGGGCAGGCCCGCGAAGACGGTGGCTGCCGAGTCGGTGAACGTGACGTCGGTGACGCCGATGAGGCAGGTGGCGTCGGAGATGGTGGTCTCGGTCCCCGCCGGGCCCGTGGCAGGGGCCAGTGTGGCGGCGGTCAGATCCGGCGCGTTGTAGTAGTCGATCAGGGCGGTGCCCGCGGTGCCCGTGCCGCCGGCCGTGGTGACCGTGACCTGCTGGGTGTCGAAGCAGCCGGCCGGGGTGTGGGCCGGAGCAGTGACGGTGACCTGGGTGTTGCTGCCGCCGGCGGCGAACGCGACTGGGGTGAGGGCGCCCACGTTGACGGTGCCCCCGGATGCGAAGCCGGTGCCGAAGACCGTGACGGCACCACCGGCGGCGGGCAGGCATTGCTCGCTCAGCCCCGTGGTCGTCGGCCTCACGATGACGAAGAACGGCACCGCGTTCGTCCTGGTCCCGTTCGACAGGTTGGTGCTGACCGAGACCTGACCCGAGCACGGTGCGCTGGAAGGAACCACGAAGGTGACCAGGGTGGCGGAGACCGACGCCGGGCTGACGACGGCGCCGCCGAAGTTCACCGAGACGGTGGTGCCCAGTGACGTGCCGTTGATGCTGACGGTAGTGCCGACCGTGCCCTGGCTGGGGGTGAGAGAGGTGATGGGCATGAGTTTTCTCCTCTTTGATCGTCTTGCTCTGGTGTGTGGGTGGTGTGCCGGGAGCGGGAGGGATGGGCAACGCGACTGTTGACCGCACCGGGTTCCGCTGTGCAGAGGGGTGGGAGGGAGATGGACCCCACGGGCCCGGGACGCCACGGCCTTCGGCGGAGACGGCATGACCGGTGATGGCGACTTGAGAGTGACTCGTGCCTGGATGCCGGCCGCAGTAGGGCGAGCCGTGCCGAGAACTGGTCGGCGCCGAGATCTACTGCGGTGCCGGAACTCTCGCTCGATGTGAGTGAACCAAAAGAGCGATAGATGCGGAAGGTGCGAAAGAGGCGTGTGCGGAGCTCATATGACCATATGTCAAGGCTTCTCCGTCATCTCCTGTGAGCCGGAGTGCGCTCTCCGCCGCCGGATCGACGCCGGTACTTCCCCGTGCCGGCTGAGGCCGGAACACACAACGGCCCCGGCCGGATGCTCCCGGCCGGGGCCTGATGGTCGTACGCGTCGCGTCCGCTACGCCGCGGCCTCCTCGGGCCCCGACTTCTCCTGCTCCGCTTCGACCTGCTGGTTCCACTCGCGCTTCGACGCCTGCCAGCCGTCCTCGTCATGGCCGCGCCGCCAGTAACCGGAGATGGACAGCCATTCGCGCGGGATCTGGTGCTCGAGGCGCAGATGGCGGCGGATCTCCTTCACGAAGCCCGCCTCGCCGTGGACGAAGGCGTGCACCTGCCCGGGCGGGAACTCCAGCTCCCGGACGGCCGCCACCAGCGCCTCGCCGACCGGTGCGGCGCCCCGGTGCAGCCAGCTCACCCGGGCCCCCTCGGGCACGGTGAGCTTGAGCTCCTCCGCCTCGTCCGCCACCTCGATGAACGCGTGCACCGGCACCGCGGCCGCGCCGCCCGCCCGGCTGTCGGTGAGCCGCTCCAGCGCGGCGGCGATCGCGGGCAGCGCGCTCTCGTCCCCCGCGAGCAGATGCCAGTCGGCCTCGGCGCCCGGGGCATAGGCGCCACCCGGCCCCATGAAGTGGATCTCCTCGCCCGGCTGGACCTGCGAGGCCCATGGCCCGGCCAGCCCCTCGTCGCCATGGGTCACGAAGTCCACCGTCAGCTCGCGGGCCGCCGGATCCCAGGCCCGGACCGTGTACGTCCGCGTGACCGGCCACTGCTCGCGCGGGAACTCGGCGCGGATCCGCTCCAGGTCGAACGGCTCGGGGTAGGTGGCGCCCCCGGTCGGGAAGAGCAGCTTGATGTAGTGATCGGTCCACTCGCCCGCGTGGAAGTCGGCGAGGCCGTCGCCGCCCAGGACGACCCGCACCATGTGTGGGGTCAGCCGGTCGGCGCGCACCACCTGTGCGCGATGCGGCGTGCGCGTCTTACGGGCCGGACGGTCCGCCATGGCACCTCCCTGATCAACTAGAGTTAGGTATACCTAACCTAACAGCTCACCCCTCGAGAGTGGACAGCAATCTGCGCAAAGATCCGCCCAATCCCCACCGTTCAGCCAGCGCCTCCACGGCGCCGGGGTCGCGCGGTGACCGCGGCAGCGCCGGGTCGAAGGCCGGCAGCGCCACATCCGAGGCGACCCGCACCACCTTCGGGGCGACCTCGACATACGGCCGCGCCTCGACCAGCCGCTTGCGCTGGGTGGGGGTCAGCTTGGCGGCGGGGTCGTCGACGGCGGCCATGATCCCGGCCAGGTCGCCGTAGGCGGCCAGCAGTTTGGCGGCGGTCTTCTCGCCGACGCCGGGCACCCCCGGCAGCCCGTCGCTGGGGTCGCCGCGCAGCAGCGCCAGATCCGCGTACCCCCGGCCGTCGACCCCGTACTTCTCGCGTACGTAGGACTCGTCGATCAGCTGCAGGGTGCCCACGCCCTTGACGGGGTAGAGGACCCGCACCCCGCGCTCGTCGTCCACCAGCTGGAACAGATCGCGGTCGCCGGTGACGATGTCGACCGGCCCGCTCGCCCGGCCCGTGAGCGTGCCGATCACATCGTCGGCCTCGTAGTCCACGGCGCCCACCCGCGCGATGCCGATCGCGTCGAGCACCTCGTCGATCACCGGGACCTGCGGGGAGAGGGTGTCCGGCACCTCCTCCTGGTCCACCCCGGCGCCGTCCGGGGCCTCCTCGGCGACCCGATGGGCCTTGTAGGTGGGGATCAGCGCGACCCGCCAGGCCGGGCGCCAGTCGAAGTCCATGCAGGCCACCAGGTCGTCCGGGCGGTGGTCCTGGACGAGCCGGGCGATGAAGTCGAGGAGCCCGCGCACGGCGTTCACCGGCGTGCCGTCGGGGGCCCGGACCGAATCCGGCACTCCGAAATAGGCTCGGAAGTAGAGGGAGGCGGTGTCGAGGAGCATCAGGCGTAGCGTCACACCCCTGATCATGCACTACCCGACGGACAGAACTGCTGGGATAATGTGACGTGGATCACCGTTTGGTTTACGCCATACCGATCAGGGCAGGCGCGCCCCCGGAGCGAACCCGTTCAGTACTTCAACTATTGCGGCGGTCCGCGGTCCGATGCCGTGCCGCTCCACGACCCGCCGGCGGGGGTGGCGGGTCGTTTTTTGGTGCGATCTGAGAGGTGCATGTGGCCACATTGCGAGCCGAACGCCTGTACAAAGTGTTCGGCAGACGACCCGATGAGGCGGTGGCGCAGCTCGAGAGCGGCGCGGACCGTGAAGAGCTCCGCGCGAGCGGGACGACAGCAGCGGTCATCGATGCCTCCTTCACCGTCGAGGAGGGTCAGATCTTCGTCGTCATGGGTCTGTCCGGATCCGGTAAGTCCACGCTGCTGCGCATGCTGAACGGGCTGCTGGAGCCGACCGCGGGACGCGTGCTCTTCGACGACGACGACCTGACCGTGCTCAGCCCCAAGGACCTGCGCGAGGTACGGTCCCGCAAGATCAGCATGGTCTTCCAGCACTTCGCCCTCTTCCCGCACCGCAGCGTGCTGGAGAACGCCGCCTACGGCCTCGAGGTGCAGGGTGTGCCGCGCGAGGAGCGCGTCCGGCGCGCCACCGAGGCGCTGGAGATGGTGGGCCTGGCCGGCTGGGAGAAGTCCTGGCCCGATGAGCTCTCCGGTGGTATGCAGCAGCGCGTCGGGCTCGCCCGCGCCCTGGCCACCGACGCCGACATGCTGCTGATGGACGAGTCCTTCAGCGCGCTCGACCCGCTGATCCGGCGCGATATGCAGGACCAGCTGCTCCAGCTGCAGAAGCGGCTCAAGAAGACCATCGTCTTCATCACCCACGACCTGAACGAGGCCATGCGGCTCGGCGACCGTATCGCCGTGATGCGCGACGGCCAGATCGTCCAGATCGGCACCGCCGAGGACATCCTGGTCACCCCGGCCAACGACTACGTCGCCTCCTTCACCCAGGACGTCGACCGCAGCCGGGTGCTCACCGCCGGCGCGATCATGGCCGAACCGAGCGAGGCGCTGGGCAGCAAGACCGACGACGGGACCACGCTCCGTACCGAGCAGGACGTGCTGGCGGCCGCCCCTGCCACCGTCCCCGAGTCCACGCCGATCATCGAGCTGTTCCGGCCCTGTTCGCGCAGCGGGGTCGCGGTCGCCGTCACCGACGACGACGGTGCGCTCGTCGGCGTCGTCACCCGTGCCCGGCTGCTCGCCGTCCTCGGCGAGCCGGACGCCGGACCCGACGGCGCACAGCCGCCGGCCGGTGGCACCCCGGACGCGCCCGAGGCCGCCAAGAAGGTGATCACCGGTGCCTAGGCTTCAGCTCGGCGACTGGATCAACTCCGGCGTCAACTGGCTCCGAGACAATCTGAGCTGGCTCTTCGACTTCATCTCCAGCGTCGTACAGGGCATGTACGACGGGCTGAACACCGTGCTCAGCGGCCCCGAGCCGCTGCTGTTCGCGGGCATCCTGGCGCTGCTCGCCTGGTGGCTGCGCGGACTGCTGCCCGCGGTGCTCGCCTTCCTGGGATTCGCCCTCATCGACTCGATCGAGTTGTGGGGCGAGGCGATGAACACCCTCGCACTGGTGCTGGTCGCCGGTGTGATCACCATCGTGTTCGCGGTGCCGCTGGGCATCTGGGCCTCGCGCAACCGCGCGGTGAGCGCCGTGATCCGTCCGGTGCTGGACTTCATGCAGACGATGCCCGCCTTCGTCTACCTGATCCCCGGCATCTTCTTCTTCGGCCTCGGGGTGGTCCCCGGCGTCGTCGCCACCGTCATCTTCTCGATGCCCCCGGGCGTCCGCATGACGGAACTGGGCATCCGGCAGGTGGATGCGGAGCTGGTCGAGGCGGCCGACGCCTTCGGCACCCATCCACGCCGTACCCTCCTGCGCGTCCAGCTCCCGCTGGCCCTGCCCACCATCATGGCGGGCGTCAACCAGGTGATCATGCTGGCGCTGTCCATGGTCGTCATCGCCGGCATGGTCGGCGCCGAGGGCCTGGGCTCCACCGTCTTCCAGGCGATCAGCTCCGTCGACGTCGCCATGGGCTTCGAGGGCGGTATCGCGGTGGTCATCCTGGCCATGTACCTGGACCGGATGACCAGCGCGCTCAACCAGCGCGTCTCCCCGCTGGCCCGCCGTGCGCTGGCCAAGGAGAAGGCCAAGGCGCTCAGCGGCCTCAAGGTGCTGCACTGGCGCCCGGCGACCTCCGTCGCCATGGTCGGCGTCGTCGTCCTGGCGCTGGTCGCCGGCGGCATGAGCATGTTCGGCGGCGACGAAAAGGGACCCGAGGTCTCCGCCAACGTCGGCAAGGGCCAGTCGGTCAACATCGGCTACATCAACTGGGACGAGGGCGTCGCCTCCACCTTCCTGTGGAAGGAGCTCCTGGAGCAGCGCGGCTTCAAGCCCAAGGTCCAGTCGTACGACGTCGGCGCGCTGTACACCGGTATGGCCGCGGGCAACATCGACTTCGAGACGGACTCCTGGCTGCCCACCACGCACGCCTCGTACTGGGCGAAGTACAAGAGCAAGCTGGAGAACCTCGGCTCCTGGTACGGCCCCACCTCCCTGGAGGTCGCGGTGCCCTCGTACGTCAAGGGCGTCAAGACCCTGGAAGACCTCGAGAAGAAGTCCAGCACCTTCAAGAAGAAGATCGTCGGCATCGAGCCCGGTGCCGGTGAGATGAAGCTGATGCAGGACAAGGTCATGCCGGGCTACGGCCTGAACAAGAACTTCTCCCTGGTCAAGGGCTCCACCGCGGCCATGCTCTCCCAGCTGGACCGCTCCTACGCCAAGAAGGAGCCGATCGCGGTCACCCTGTGGTCCCCGCACTGGGCGTACAACAAGTACGACCTCGTCAAGCTGAAGGACCCCAAGGGCGCCTTCGGCAAGGGCGACCGCATCGACTCCCTCGCGCGCAAGGGCTTCTCCAAGGACAACCCGCAGGTCGCCAAGTGGATCAAGGACTTCAAGCTGGACGAGGAGCAGCTCACCAGCCTGGAGGCGGCGATCCAGGACGCCGGTAAGGGCAAGGAGCAGGAGGGCGTGCGCGCCTGGCTCAAGAAGAACCCGGGCCTGGTCAACAAGCTGGCCCCGGTGCCCGGCGGCGAGCAGAAGGGCAAGGACGCCGGAGCCGCGCCGATGATCGGCTACTTCCCGTGGGACGAGGACATCGCCACCACCTACCTGTGGAAGAACGTCCTCGAGCGGCGTGGCTACAAGCCGGAGATCAAGCAGTACGACGTCGGCTCGATGTTCACCGGTATGAGCACCGGACAGGTCGATGTCGAGTTCGACGGCTGGCTACCGGTCGCCCAGAAGCAGTATTGGGACAGATACAAGAAGAACCTGGTCGACGTCGGGTCGTGGTACGACAAGACCTCCCTGGAGATCGCGGTGCCGTCCTACGTCAAGGACGTGAAGTCGCTCGCCGACCTCAAGGGGAAGTCCGGCACCTTCGGCGGCAAGATCGTCGGTATCGAGCCCGGGACCGGCGAGATGAAGCTCCTGAAGGGCCAGGTGCTCAAGCAGTACGGCCTGGACAAGGAGTACAAGGTCAGCGACGGCTCCTCGCCGGCGATGCTGGCCGAGCTGGAGCGCTCGTACGCCAAGAAGGAGCCGGTCGCGGTCGTCTTGTGGACCCCGCACTGGGCCTACAGCAAGTACAAGCTGACCAAGCTCGCCGACCCGAAGCAGGCGTTCGGGGCCAGCAACCAGCTCCACACGCTCGCCAACAAGTCCTTCCCGAAGAAGTTCCCCGAGTTCAACGGGTGGCTGAAGAAGTGGCACATGACCGAGAAGGAACTCGCGAGCCTGGAGGCGGCGATCCAGGACGCCGGTAAGGGCAACGAGGAGAAGGGCGTCCAGAAGTGGATGGACGCCCACCCCGGCATCGTCGACAAGATGGCGCCGGTGGCTTCCTGACCTGCCACCAGGGGGTCTGCTGACCCACGGCGGACACCACGCACACACCGCGGCCCGGAGCACCCGCTCCGGGCCGCGGTGTTGTGGTCCGCGGTCCTCCGGGCGGAGAAAACCGGATGACGGCGAAGGAAGCGGCCCCTACTGTCGTATCCGTGAACGCACCTCCCGGTGCGAAGACGACGGTTACTTCGGTCGATTTGGGTTCGATTCCTGAAACACCCCGCCGGCGCGGGGTGGGAAACGTACCGTCGTCGACTTTGATCTCGGGAGGCGCGCGCACGGCATCGGAGCGCCTGGTGCGCGGGCCGCGGTTACTTCCTTTCCCAGAGCAGTCCGCCGCCCACTTTTCGACCTCAGGCGCTGCCGACGCACCGGTGCGCCGCCTCCCTCCTATGCCCACTCGGGGGAGAGGCATGACCGCATGACGAAGTTCAACCGCGCCATCCGGCGCGCCACGGCCACGACGACCACCACGGCCCCGACGACCACCACGGCCCCGACGACCACCTATGAGGGCGGTGCCGCCGTCACCCGCGACAGCAGGTCCGAACTGGTGCTCCAGGCCGTGGTGAACATGGTCGGCGAGCAGACCTTCTACGAGTCCTCCGGCGACCGCGACGACCGCTTCCGCACCCTCGTCCGCACCGTCGCCGTCGAGGACGCCGACTGGACCGCGCGCTTCATCACCTGGCTGCGCGGTGAGGCCCAGATGCGCACCGCCTCGCTGGTCGCCGCGGCCGAGGCCGTCGCGGCACGTCTCGCGGCCGGGCTGCACGGCGGCAACCGCCGCATCGTCGACGCCGCGTGTCTGCGCGCCGACGAGCCCGGTGAGTTCCTCGCCTACTGGACCGCCCACCACGGCCGCGCCCTGCCCAAGCCGGTCAAGCGCGGCCTCGCCGACGCCGCCCGCCGCCTCTACACCGAGCGCTCGCTGCTCAAGCACGACACCGAAAGCCACGGCTTCCGCTTCGCCGACGTCCTGGAGCTGGTGCACGCCGCCCCGGACCCCGAAAAGCCGTGGCAGAGCGAGCTGTTCCGGCACGCCATCGACCGCCGCCACCACCGGGACGCGGCGCCCCCGGTCTCGCTGCGCACCCTGCGCGCCCGCGCCCGGCTGACCGCCCTGCCGCAGTGGGAGCGGCGCGCCGTGCTGGAGCGGCCGGACGCCGCCGAAGCGCTCCGCACCGCCGGGATGACCTGGGAGGCGCTCGCGGGCTGGCTGCAGGGGCCGATGGACGCGGTGGCCTGGCAGGCCGTGCTGCCCTCGATGGGCTACATGGCGCTGCTGCGCAATCTGCGCAACCTCGACGAGGCCGGGCTGCCGGACGCGGTCGCCGAGCGGATCGCGGCACGGCTGGCCGACCCGGCGGAGGTGGCCCGCTCCCGCCAGTTCCCGTACCGCTTCCTGTCCGCGTACCGGGCCGCGCCGTCGCTGCGCTGGGGCCACGCCCTGGACCGGGCGCTGACCGCGGCAACGGCGGCCGTCCCGGCGCTGCCGGGCCGCACCCTCGTGCTCGTGGACACCTCCGGCTCCATGCAGGCGCCGGTCTCGGGCCGCTCCCAGGTGCGCCATGTGGACATCGGCGCGCTCTTCGGGGTCGCGCTCGCGCACCGCGGCTGCCAGGTGGACCTGGTCGGCTTCGCCTCCGGGCACTTCGGCCACCGGCTGACCCCGGGTGGCTCGGTGCTCCGCGACATCGAGGGATTCTGCGCGCGGATCGGGGAGGTCGGCCATGGCACGGAGACGGGGCGGCGCTGCGGGCGGCCTACCGCGGCCACGACCGGGTGGTGATCGTCTCGGATATGCAGGCGTTCGCCGATGCGCGCGGCGGCCGGTCCGTGCCGGTCTCGGAGGCCGTTCAGGCGCGGGTGCCGGTGTTCGGCGTCAACACCACCGGCTACGCGGCCACGTCCATCGACACCGGCCGGCCGAACCGCTACGAGATCGGCGGTTTCAGCGACAAGCTGTTCACGATGGTCGGGCTGCTGTCGGAGAGCGACCGCGGTGGCCGGGTCGCCTGGCCGTGGGAGCGACTGGGGGAGGCGGCGTAGGTGGACGCCTTACGAGTGGCATCCCGGCCTTACGGCTCATGCGGGGGCCTTACGGCCCGTGTCCGGCATGGCCGAACCGCGAGACCGGTCGCGCCGTACGGTGGAGCGATGAGCTCTCGCACCCCCGTACGAAGCGTGGTGTCCCTCGTCCCCTCGCTCACCGAGGCCGTCGCCGCCACGGCGCCGGAGCTGCTGGCCGGAGTGACCGACTGGTGCACCCATCCGCCCGGCCTCGCGGCGGAGCGCATCGGCGGCACCAAGAACCCCGACACCGCCCGGATCGCCGCCCTCGCACCGGATCTCGTGATCGCCAACGAGGAGGAGAACCGCCCCTCCGACCTCGCCGCGCTGCGCGCCGCCGGTCTCGAGGTCCTGGTGACCGAAGTACGCACCCTGGACCAGGCGTTCACCGAGCTGGAGCGGGTCCTGGTGCGCGGCTGCGGACTGGCCCGGCCCGGCTGGCTGGACGCGGCCGAGGCCGCCTGGGCGGACGTACGGGCCAGTGGCCCGGCGCGGCAGGCCGTCGTACCGGTGTGGCGGCGTCCGTGGATGGTGCTGGGCCGGGACACCTTCGCCGGTGACGTCCTGGCCCGGCTGGGCGTACGGCACCTCTACAGCGCGCATCCCGAGCGCTATCCCCGCATCCCGATCGAGGAGTTGACGGCGCGCGACGCGGATCTGGTGGTGCTGCCCGACGAGCCATACCGCTTCACGGCCGACGACGGCCCCGAGGCGTTCCCCGGCATCCCGGCGGCCCTGGTCAGCGGTCGTCACCTCACCTGGTACGGCCCCTCGCTGGCCGAGGCGCCCGCCGCCCTTACGGCCGCATTGGCGGCGGCGCGCTGACGGCGGACTCACGTCCGAGCGGGGCTGAGGGCGACGCCCATGGGCCTCCTCGTGCTGGTCGCGCGAGTAATTTTTTACGGGAGTCGATCTCGACCCCCGCGAGTCCGGACCACCCCACGACGGAGGACCCTTGCTGAACGTCATCGCCGTACCTGCGGCGCCCGAGGCGGCCCGAGCGGTCCGTGACCGCGCCGACGCGCTGATCGCCGCCCCGCTCCCGGACGACGCCGAGGTGCGTGGCGACTGGGTCCGCGCGCCCGGCGTCCGGGGCGGCGCGGTGATCTATGTGCACGGCGGCGGGTTCGCCCACACCATGCCCGAGGCCGAGCGGGTGATGGCCTATCGGCTGTCGAAGGCCACCGGACGCCCCGCCCTGCGGGTGGACTACCGATTGGTGCCCGAACACCCCTATCCCGCGGCGCTCGAGGACGTTCTGGCCGCCTGGCGAAGCGTGCTGGACGAGGGCGTCCCCGCCGCCGAGGTCGTATTCGCCGGCGAGTCGGCCGGGGCCACGCTGGTGCTGTCCGCCCTGCTGGAGATCGAGCGGACCGGCGGTCCGCGGCCCGGTGCCGCGGTCGTGGTCTCACCCGTCACCGACTTCGCCCTTACCGGTGCCTCGCTCGCCGCCAACGACGGTAAGGACGTCATGAGCCGGGCCGCGCTCGACTCCATACGCGCCCAGTACCTGGCCGGCGCGCCCGCCGACCAGGCCCCGCAGTCGCCGCTGTACGGGGATCCGCGCGGGCTGCCGCCGCTGCTGATCGCCGTCGGCGCGGATGAGGTGCTCCTGGACGACGCCCGCCGCTTCGCCGAGGCGGCCGACGCCGCCGGGGTGAGCGTGCGCCTGGAGGAGTACGCGGACATGCCGCACGCCTTCCACCTGTCCGAGCCGGGGGAGGTGCTGCTGGACCGGATCGGCCGGTGGCTCGCCGACCCGGTCCGCGTCTTCACCGTCAGTGAGCCGGACGCGGGGCCCTACGCGCTCACCGGTGGCCCCGACGGCGCCCTGTGGTTCACCCTGGTCCACCTGGGCGCGATCGGCCGCAGGGACGCGGACGGCAGGATCACCGTCCACCCCGTGGGAGCCAAGCCGACGGTGATCGCCCAAGGGCCCAATGGCGCCCTGTGGTTCACCGAGTACGGCACCCACCGCATCGGCCGGATCACCCTGGACGGCGCGATCTCCTCCTACGAACCGCCGACCGCCGACGGCGGCCCGTACGGGATCGCCGCGGGCCCGGACGGGGCCATATGGTTCACGCTGTCGGGCGCCGACCGCATCGGGCGGATCACCATGGACGGCGACATCACCGAGTACCCCGCGCCCGGAGCCTTCCCGTCCGCTCTGGTGGCCGGTCCTGACGGCGCGATGTGGTGCACCCTCAACCAGGGCAACGCCATCGGCCGGATCGCCATGGACGGCGTGACGACCGCCCACCCGCTGCCGACCGAGGCCGCCGCGCCGGTGGGCATCGCCCAAGGGCCGGACGGCGCCCTGTGGTTCACCGAGATCGGCGCGGGGCAGATCGGCCGCATCACGGTGGACGGCACCGTCACCGAGTACCCGCTGCCCGACCGCGAGGCGCGGCCGCACGCCATCACCCCTGGCCCCGACGGGGCGCTGTGGTTCACCGAATGGGGCCGCGGCCGGATCGGACGCATCACCACCGACGGCCGGATCACGGCGTACGACCTGCCCCGAGCCGACTGCGAACCGCATGGCATCGCCCCGTACGACGGCGCGCTGTGGTGCGCCCTGGAAACGGGCTCCCTGGCCAGGCTCGACGTCCCCCGGTGACCGTCTCGGCCCCCGGCTCCGATCCCCGAAACCGCGTGCTGGAACCAGTCGGGGTGGGCCGGGGCCCGAGCCCCCGCCCCACCCCGCTCAGCACCCTCAGCCCTCCACAGAGCAGCAGGAGTCGCGCCGCAACAGCCGCCCCACCTCGAGCCACTCATCCGCCGACCGCCCGTGCGGTGCCGCCGCGGCACCGGCCCCCGGGAAGGATTCGACCAGCTCGCGCTGCTCGTACGGCACCCCGCCCCGCAGCACTGACACCGTCCTTACCAGCGTGTCGAAGTCCGTGAAGGGATCGCCGTCCACGACCGTCAGATCCGCCAGCTTGCCGACCTCCAGGGTCCCCAGGTCGCGATCGGCGCCGAAGGCCCGCGCCGGGAGGATCGTCGCCGTGCGCAGCGCCTCCTGCGGCGACAGCCCGAACCGGTGCAGGGCGCGCAGGGCCAGATGCAGATGGAGGCCCACCGGCACCAGCGGCTGGTCCGTCCCCAGGGCCACCACCCCGCCCTCGGCCAGAATCCGCCGGTAGACCCCGATCTCGGTGCCCAGCGTGGTGAGTTGGTCCGACGTCGGGGGTGTCCCGGCGAGCTGCCGTACGAGCGCGGTGTCCCACGGCGGCATCAGCCGGGTGACCCGCTCGTCCTCCGCCAGCGAGGGGTCCGCGCCCACCAGGGGCGAGGCCGTGAACGGCGTGGCGATGAGCCGGAAGTCGGAGGTCGCGGTGTAGATCTCCGTCACGTCCTGCTGGGAGTGCCCGGACGCCGTCGTGGCGTGGCCGTACTCCAGCCGCTGGGTGGCCTGCAGATGCGTCGTCAGGTCCTGTCCGAGCTGTATGCCCGGTGAGCACAGATGGCTGCCGGTGCGCACTCCGAGCCGCTCATGCGCGAACCGGGCCGCCTCTTCCATGATCCATCCCGGCGCGCGTACATACGTCTTGACGAAGTCCCAGTCGAGCGCGGCACCGCGCTCCAAAGAGCGCCGCAGACCGTCCCGGGTGCGATGCGCCCGGCCCATGCTGTACGCGACGCGCGGTCCGTCCAGCAGCTCGCCGGTGGCCAGCAGTCGCGGCCCGGCCAGGGCGCCCGCCGCGACGGCCTCCCTGAGGCGCGCCTGCTCATAGGCGAAGCCGCCGAGGGAAACGGCCGTCGTGATGCCGTAGGCGAGCTGCAGAGCGGTCTGACGGCCGCCATAGGTGTACTGCCAGGGGTGGGTGTGGGCATCCCACAGCCCCGGGACGACGGTGCGTTCGGAGGCGTCGACGCGCCGCTTCGCGGGCCGCCCGGCCCGGTGGGCCTCCACGGCCGCGATGCGTCCGCCGCGGACCACGATGTCCACGTCCTCGCGGACCGTGCCGCCCTTACGGCCGTCATGACCGGCGCCGTCACCCTCGCCTCCGGTGCCGTCCCAGAACCGTCCGGCGTGGACGACGGTGTCCGCGGGGCGCGGCCGCCGGTGGTCCAGTGGGACGCGGACCGTGCGGGCGGTGCCGCGCTCGACGTCCAGCAGCCGCAGTCGGCCCGCCGACAGATACAGGATGTGGCGGGAGTCGCCGGACCAGGAGGGATGGTCGGCGGCCTCGTCGGTCAGCCGGCGCGGCGCGCCGTCGGGGGTGCCGTCCGCCCTTACCGGCAGCAGCCACAGGGCGGACTCGACGATGAGCGCCATATGGCGGCCATCGGGGGACCAGACGGGTCCGGAGTCATAGCGGTCGGAGAGGGAGGTGTGCGGTGCGACGGCATGCTGCCTGGCCGTACCGGTGTCGGTGTCGATCACCCGGATCAGGTTGTAGCCCTCGCGGAACCGCTGGTTCAGCCGGTTGCGATCGCACAGGGCGACATAGCCCCCGTCGGGCGACCAGCTCGGCCGGCCGGGCAGTCCGCCGGCGCCCATCGGCGCGGCGAGCACCCGTTCCGTACCGGTGTCGAGATCGCGCAGAACCAGGTTTCCCGACATGTCGACACAGGCGAGCCGCTTGCCATCGGGGGAGAGCGCCGGATGCACCCTGCCGCCGGAGGCCAGCACGGTCTCCTCGCCCGAGGCGAGGTCCCGGCGGCGCGCGGCCAGCAGCCCGTCCCGGTCGTCGGCGTACACCAGGGCGCGCCCATCGGGCGTCCAGGTGGGGGCCAGCAGATACCGGGTGGGGGCCGCCCGTACGACCCGGCGCGGGGCGCGGCCGCCGGAGACATCGGCGACCCAGAGGGAGTTGAGGGCGGCGAAGGCCACCTTACGGCCGTCAGGAGAGAGCGCGGGCAGATGCAGCCCGCGCACCGGCCGCACCCCGCCACCGTCGAAGTCGTACCGCTTGACGCGATACCGGGGCCGGTTCACCGGGAGGGTGGCGGAGAAGGGGATCTCCTCGTACGCGACGTCCTTACGGTCGGATTCCTCACCGGCTCCGGCCGCGCCGGAGCGTACCGCCGGGGACACCCGGAACACCCGGAACCGCCCGTCGACGGTGAGCAGCAGCTCGTCCCGCGACACCCAACGGGGCGGCACGGGCTGCACATCCCCCGTGATCGCCACCGGCTCCCCGGCCACGACCAGCGTGCAGGAGGCGGCGGGAGCGGCCGTGGTCCGCAGATAGGCGAGATGGCCGTCCGCCGACACGGACGGCGTCATCACCTGGGCATCGGCGGTGGGATCGGTGTGCTCGGCCGTGACCGACCCGGTGCCGTCGGCCCGTACGGAGGCGACCGTACGGGCGTTCAGCGTCGTCCCGGCGAGCGCACCGCGCACGAACAGCACCCGCTCGCCGTCCGCGGACCAGGTGGGGTCGAAGTCCTCCCAGGCGCCGTCCTGGAGCGGCCCGTCCTGGCCGTCCGCGCCCGTGAGCCGCGTGAGCTCACCGCTGGCCACCTCCAGCACCCAGATCCGGTACGGGCTGCCCGCCACGGGGTCGCCGCCGCGCTCGGAGGCGAAGGCGATCCGGGTGCCGTCGGGCGACCAGGCCGGGCCGCGATCGTCCCACGGGCCGTCCGTTCGCTGCCGCAAACCAGAGCCGTCGGGGCGCAGTGTCCAGATATGGAATCCGCCGCCCCGGTAGGCGCAGACGGCCAGCAGCTTTCCATCGGGGGAGTAGACCGGCCGGGTCGGCTCCAGATCGGCCGGTGTGAGCGATATGGCCTCGCCACCCTTACGGGCGACCGACCACAGGACGTTCTGAACCTCGGCGATCATGCGGTCGCCGGACGGCGAGAGGGTCGCGGCGCCGTTGGTGGCGGCGGTGAAGGAGAGCGAGCCCGGTCGGGCCGGTGCGGCGGCGGCGGTCTCGAAGGGCAGGGTGGCCGCGGTGGCGGCGGCGGTGCCCGCGGCGGCGGCCTGCAGAAAACGCCGCCGCGACAGGGCGGAGGCAACTGCGGAGGCGGGGGAGAGCGAAGCGTCGTGCGTGTCCAACGGTCCTCCTGGAGCAAGGGAGTTGCATGGATCAGGAGTCGATACGCGGTACCAAGCCCTTGATCGTTACACCCCCCACGCCCCGGAGGACAAGAGCGCGTCGATGCCCTTGGCTTGCGGGCCCGGCAAAGGGAGAGTGGGCTTCCGTCCGCACCCCTGCACGCCAGACCGACTCACACCGGACCGACCAGACCGACTCGCGCAGACCGACCAGACCGACTCGCGCAGACCGACCGCACGAGACCGACCAGCACAGCCACAGACTGACCAGCACAGCCACAGACTGACCAGCACGGACACAGACCGACCAGCACGAGATCGGCCAACACCACACCGCCCAGCACCACATCGATGTGCACCAGATCGATGTGCACCAGATCGATGAGCACCAGGAGAGTGAGACGGCATGCCCGACGGCGGTATCACCCACCGCACCGACCATCTGCCCATGCCCGACGGTGTGCGGGTCGCGACCTACACCTGGCTGCCGGAGAACGGCGCCCCGCGCGCGATCGTCCAGATCGCGCATGGCGCCGCCGAACACGCCCGGCGCTACGACCGGTTCGCCCGCTTCCTCGCCGCGCACGGCTATGCGGTGGTCGCCTCGGACCACCGCGGTCACGGAGCCACCGCCGAGTCGACGGGCGGCTTCGGCGTCGTGGGCGAGGAGGGCGACAGCTGGCGGGCGATCGTCTCGGACCTGCGCGCCATCGGTGACCGCGCCCGGACCGCGCACCCCCATGCGCCGCTGGTCCTGCTCGGCCACAGCATGGGTTCGATGCTGGCCCGCGACTGCGCCCAGGAGTACGGCGAGGAACTGGCCGGGCTGATCCTCTCCGGGACTTTCCGCTCCCTCCCGGGGACCGAGACCGAGGCGGCGCTGGAGGGCATCGCCCAGGAGATCGCGGAACGCGGTCGGACCGCCCCGTCCACCTTCACCTCGACCCTCTTCGCCTCGTTCAACGACCCGTACGAGTCATTTCAGGACCGGACGGGCTTCGAGTGGCTCTCGCGAGACCCCGCGGAGGTGGCCGCGTACGCGGCGGACGAGCGGTGCGGTTTCGCGTTCAGCGCCGGGCTGTCCCTGGACTGGGTCCATGGCGTCCGTAAGATCAACGACCCGCGCCACCAGGCCCGTATCCCGGCAGCGCTGCCGGTGCATCTGGCGGTCGGCACCGAGGACCCGTGCAACCAGGGGATGACACTCGTCTACGAACTCCTGGAGGACTTCCGCTACGGCGGCACGCGGGAGCTGAGCTGGAAGGGATACCAGGGGGCCCGGCACGAGATCCTCAACGAGACCAACCGGGATGAAGTCCAGCAGGACCTGCTGACCTGGCTGGAAAAGCACCTCTGAGCCGCGGGCCGCACGGCCCCGGCGGAGCCACCGCCTCAGCCCAGGAAGCCGGAGATGCGCTCGCGCAACGACGCCGGGTCCAGCCCCTGACCCGCGAGATGCTCGTCGATCGTGCCGTAGCGTCGCAGCTCACGCCGGGGGATGCCCAGGCCGAGCACCCGATGCGGACGATCGGCGAGCGCGTCGTTGACGGCGGCGGTCGAGGTGCCCGCGAGATACGGCTCGACCAGCACGACATCGACTGCCGCCCCGGCGCCCGCTGCCGCCCCGGCCGTCGCACGCAACGCCCGTTCGTCGAAGGGCCGCACCGTCGTGGCGTACAGCACGGTCACATCCAGCCCCTCGACGGCCGTGAGTACGCTGTCGAGCATCGGCCCGACCGCGATCACCACGCCGCCGCGCCCCTCCCGTACGGTCAGGAAGCGGCCGGGGACGATGTCCCGCGGGGCGGAGTTGGAGTGCGCCGACAGCCGTACGTACACCGAGTCGTCACCGGCCGCTGTCGCGTCCCGTAGCAGGGTTTCGGCCTCGTCCGGATGGCCGGGCACATGGACCGTCCAGCCGTCGAGCGTGTCCAGCAGAGCTACATCGCCGGGGGCCATATGGGTGTAGCCGCCCGCGGGCCAGTCGTACGAACCGGCCGCGCTCACCAGCACCCCGCCCACGCCCTGATGTCCGAAGTCCAGCTTGACCTGCTCAAAGGGCCGCTCGACCAGAAAGCTGGCGAAGGTGTGCAGAATCGGCCGCATCCCGGTCAGGGCCAGTCCACCGCCGACGCCGACCAGCAACTGCTCGCGGATGCCGACATTGATCACCCGGTCGGGATGCGCCCGGGCCGCGTCCATGAAGCCGTCCTTACCGATCTCCGCCAGCACGACGGCCAGCCGGGGGTCGTCGTCGAGAAGACGGGAGACGACGGAGGCGAAACGCTCACGCATGGTGTCCATGAAGACAGTTCCTCTCACCCTGGAGAAAGAATTCAGACCTTGGCCTCGACCCGGGCCACCACGGCATGCGGCCGCCCCGGGTGCGGTGCGGTGTACGCCTCGTACAGCGCCTGGTGATCACGCCCGTCCACCGTCGCCGTGGACCACCCCGCGGCCTCGAAGCGCGCGGCGATGCCCCCGGGCCGGCCATGGGTGGCGGAGGCGTTGTCGACCACGACCGTGTGCAACCGCTCCAGCCCGACGGCCCCCGCATAGGCGATCGCCTCGTGATTGCTGCCCTCGTCCAGCTCGGCGTCGCCGACGAGCACCCACACCGCCGCCCCGGAGAGCCCCTGCGCCCGCAACCCGAGCGCACTCCCCACGGCCAACGGCAACCCATGCCCGAGCGAGCCACTGCTGATCTCGGCACCCGGTACGAGCACCCGATCCGGATGGTGCCCCAGCGGTGACTCGTACGCCCCGAACCCCGGCAGCAACGACTCGGGCAGGAACCCCTTGGCGGCGAGCACGGCGTAGTACGCCATCGGCCCGTGCCCCTTGGACAGCAGAAACCGATCCCGGTCCGGAGCATCCACGGCCTCCGGCGAGACCCGCAGCACCCGGTCGTAGAGCACCCAGACCGCGTCAAGCGTCGAGGTCGCGGCCGGCCCGTGCTTCTCGTCCCCGGTCATCAGACTCATCAGCCGAGGAAGATCGTCGTACCCCTGCGCGGTGTGAACGTCGGTGAAGGTCATGGACCGAGCGTGCAACTTAAACCAAACTTCAAGTCAAGCCCCCACCCTCCCCACCAACGCCGCAGCCCCAGCCCCGTCCACTAACGCTGAGCAACCACCCCATCCCACAGAGCGAACACCCCGGCTGGTCCCGCCGGACTCCCGATCTTCACCCGGGGGTGGCAGCAGCCACCCCCTGAGGTGCGGTATTGTTCTTCATGCGCGGTCGGCGAGGGGAAAGCCCAAGCCGAGCGAGCACCGGGACGTGGCGCAGCTTGGTAGCGCACTTGACTGGGGGTCAAGGGGTCGCAGGTTCAAATCCTGTCGTCCCGACCAGCGTTTTCGCAGGTCGGAGGCCGTTTCCGCGGGTAGCGGGAGCGGCCTTAACCGTTTCCGGGCTGGGAGCAATGGGGAGCCCTCGTGCTCCCAACTCGCAGACGTGTCAACGGTGCCTGATTCGTCCGTCACCCGATCCGGTAGACCTACGGCGCCGTACCGGGCTCCTATGTGCCGTTGTCAACCACAGGCCACCAAGGTCACCCCACCGCTATGGATGCTCTCGGCATCGAGAAGCATAAGGACCCCTTGTCGGCCCTCGACCCCCTTTCGGGGTGGGAGCACGGTGCCGTGCTCCCCATGCGACAGGAGGGGAGCTGCCGGCTGATGACCTTGGCCGACGTGCTTCCGCAGGCGGCCGACGCTCGGGCGTTGCGGCCGCAAGGTGCCTGCCGGGTCAAGGCGAGGCAAAGCCCCTTGGCGTCTGCCGGCAGACCGGGCACTCCCAGGGAGTGAGCGCCGTATCGGGCTCTGTGGCGCAGTAGCGAGACGGTCGGCTGGGGGCTTCGGTGTGAATAATAGTGTGCCAAGCAGACCAGCTCCCGTAGGTCCACTTCCGTGTCACCAGACGGCGATGCCAGCGCAGCAGCGTTCCGGGGGTGACCAGCCGCGTAGCGGTTTAGAACGGCTTCACTGGTTGTGAGCTGGGATTTTCCTTATGGTCAGCTGGCTCGGTGGTACTCGTTGATGAGGCCTGCGACGGCTTGTCGGCGTTTGATCCGGGCTGCAGGCAGGGGGATGACGTTCGGATTGTCGCTGGGCGCTAGTTGGTCACGGCCTTGGTGTGGTCGGTGGCTGTTGAAGTGGTGTGCGTAGTCGTGGAGGATTTTCTCGGCGTGGCCACGGTCGAAGAGCAGGACACGATCGGTGCACTCTTCCCGTGCTGAGCGGATGAAGCGTTCTGGGCCTTGGCCGCAGTGATGTCGTCGCTGGCGAACACGGCGTCGAAGGCGGCCGTGAATTTCGCGTCCCGGTCGCGGATGATGTGAGTGAATTCGGCGGCCCGATCGCCGAGTTGCCACAGGAACTGCCGGGCCTGCTGGGTGACCTATGCGGTGGTGGGGTGGGCGGTGGCGCCGGGGATGCGGATGGTGCGGGTGCGCACCTCCATGATGAATAGCGCGTAGAGCCGCTGCAGGCTGATGGTGTCGACATGGAAGAGATCGGTGGCGAGCAGGCCGTTGGCCTGGGCTTTGAGGAAGGCAGCCCACTCACCGCGCGCTGGCTGGCGGCGCGGCGTGGGACCGGGACCGGCTGCACGCACACGCCGGGCGGTGGCGGGGCTGACCTTGTGCCCGATGAGGCGCAGTTCGCCGTGTACGCGTCGGAAGCCCCATCGGGGATTCTCGGTGCCGAGTCGGATGATCAGGTTGCGGATTTCCTCCGGCAGGGGCGGTCGCCCGGTAGGCGGCGGCTGCGTCCACTTCTGCTTCACCAGACGCTGGTGCCAGGCCAGCAGGGTGCGTGGGGAGACGATCCGGCGTTCGCGCAGGGCTTGGGGGATCAGTCGGGTCACAACGGCGAGCAGCGCGCGGTCCGGCCATCCGGGCTTGGGCGCGGTGACCTGTCGACGCAGAACCGCGAGCTCGTGTCGCAGGATCAGTATCTCCGTATCCTTGGCCGCAGAAGATCGAGACATCAGGAACAGCCACGCGAAGATTCGCGTGCCGATGAGGTAGACAAGTCGAACCAGTACGAGGACTGATCATGCCGGGGACCTGCTGGTCAGGTGCGTTGCCTCAAGTCAAACCCGGTGAAGCCATTATGGAGCGCTACGGGTCTCCGCCGCGCGCGCGATGGGCCGTCGGTGGAAGCCCAGAGACGGCGGAAGTGAACCGTTCCATTGGATGCGCGGCGGTCCACCTGCCATCGTGTTGATCGTTTCGGCAATTTCGATGGTGATGGAGTGTTGGGCTGATGTTGCGTATGAACGGGTGGAATCGAGCGATGATATGGGGCACCAGCGGCGTTGCCGCTGCCGTGCTCGCCCTGACCGCTTGTTCGGCGTCCAGTGGAGACGACGACACCGAGGGGGCTGGCAAAGGCGAGAAAAGCGGAGCCGCCACTGCGCCCCGACACCAGACTAAGCCGGGCTCCAGCGTCCCGGACGAGTGGGCCCAGTCGAAGCAGTGGGCGGCGCTGCCGCGCGGCAAGCGCACCGACAGCAACGGCAATGAGGTTCTGTTCCCGCACACCGCCGAAGGGGCCGTCAGCATGCTGTCCGCCGCGAACTCGACGACCGCACAGGGCAGTCGGGACATGGTGGACGAGCAGATGGGCGTCTACGACTCATACCTGGCCGCAGCCGACCAGACGCCGACGAACAAGGAGAAGGTCAAGCAGCGGGCGATCCAGACGGACGCCGCCTTGCGTGAAAAGTTCGGAATCCCGGCCAAGGGCGACATGCCGCCGCGCGCATATTCACGAGTTCGCACCATCGGCTTCAAGGTCATCAAAAAGTTGAAGGACGAGGTCAGCGTCTACATTCTCGCCCGCGTCACCATGAAAGCCGGGGCGATCGAGAAGACGCACAGCTCCTACACCCGCACTCTCCTGGCCGCCGAGTGGGATGGGAACGACTGGAAGATGAGCTCCGCTGCGACCCTCCGTGCCGCGCAGCAAGTCGAAGGAAAGCCGCGGCCCGCCATGGCCCTCCCAGGGACCAAGAAGTTCAACCGCGCCGGTTGGACCGCCCCCAGGGGAACATCATGAGACGTCGGTTCGCTGCTCGCCTGTGCCGCTCGAAAAGTCATCGCTGCACGTCATGCCGTATATCGGTACTCGTTGATGAGGCCGCCGAGGATCCGGATACGCTCGACTCTGTGGGTGTGGAGGTCATCCGCCGCGGCGGGTTGTTTGTGAGCGTCGGGTGGTAACTGGTTGCGGGGCCTGGTGGGGTCGGTGTTCGTTGTAGTGCCGTTCGTAGGCCGCGAGGACGTGGCGGGCGTGGGCCTCGTTCATGATGAGGCGCTGCGGGCCCACGAGTATCGCTGAGTAGGACCATGCTGGCGGAGTCGTCCGGATGCAATGGAGCACGTCGAACGACCGGAGGCACGCATGGCCTGGAACTGGGCGGGGACCGATATCGGCAAGGCTCACCACCACACCGTCGTGCTGAACAGCGACGGCGAAGTGCTGCTGTCGCGGAAAGTGGTCAACGACGAGCCGGAACTGCTGAGCCTTATCAGCGACGTGCTCGAGCTCGGTGAGGATGTGGTGTGGGCCGTCGATGTCGCCGACGGCATGGCTTGCCTGCTGGTCAATTTCCTGCTCAACCATGGGCAGACGATCGTCTATCTGCCCGGCTTCGCGGTGAACCGGGCCGCCGCCGGCTACCGCGGCCTGGGCAAGACGGATGCGAAGGACGCCCGGGTCATCGCAGATCAGGCACGTATGCGCCGTGACCTGCACCTTCTCGCTCCCGAAAGTGACCTGGCCGCCGAAGTGCGGGTCATGACCGACCGGCGGGCCGATCTGGTGCAGGAGCGAACGCGGAAGAGCAACCGGCTGCACGCGCAGGTGCTGAGTATCTTCCCAGCTCTGGTGCGCGCTCTGGACCTGACGAACATCGGGCCGCTGGTGCTGCTGTCCGGCTACCAGACGCCGGCTGCGCTGCGGCGGTTGGGCCGCAAACGGCTGATGACATGGCTGCGCAACCGCAAGGTCCGCAGCGCGAAGCTCCTGGCCGGCACTGCCGTCGACGCCGCGGAACGGCAGCACACACAGCTGCCCGGCGAATCCGCAATCGCCCGTGTGATCTGTGATTTGACGCTGGAGGTGATCAGCCTCCACAGCCTGCGCGTCGCGCCCGGGGTCTACGAGCTCACCTGGGCACCGGACGGGCGCGCCACCTGGTCCTACGGCCGGGAGCAGGTCCGACGGCGCCCGTCACATCGTGTGGCACCGGATCGGCACTCACGCCATCCTCATCCGCGAGTGAGCCGAGGGTCGTTGGAGGTGGTCGGTTAGTGGTGCTCGGCCCACCATTCGATCCACCAGAAGCCGAGGCCGACGGCGCCGGTGCCGAGGCCGTAGCAGGCGCCGTGCAGCATGTGGGCGGCGATGGTGCGTCGGCGTCGGGCGAACCAGGACCGTAGTCGGCTGATTCGCCGTTTACTTACCGATAGTTCGGTATTGAGGCTATTGTTCACGGGAGGTGTTCCTCTCTCTGCGGGGGTGCATCGTCGCGAGGGGCCTGTCCGATCCGTTGGCCTCGGAACCGGGGGTCGGGGCCGGGCTCCTTGCGCTTTTTGGGGCGTGTCAGTGGCGGCTGGCGAAGGCGTGGAGGCGCTCGGCGAGCTGCTGGTCGGGGCGGCCGACGAGGCCGTCGTCTTCGCGTGCGAGGCGGTCGACTTCCGCGTCGAGGTCGGCGGTCGGGGCCGTGGTGGCGGCGTCGTGGTGACGGACGTAGTGCTCGAAGGTCTTGAAGAACCGGTCGTCCAGGACGTCGATGTCCTCGGAGTTTCCGTCGTCCCCGGCGTCCTGGTCGCGTTCCCGTTTTGCCTGCAGCAGCCAGTGGGCTGCTTCGCGTTCCTCGCCACGGCTGAGGTGGTGCAGGTGGAGGCAGTAGGCCGCGCCGCGGACGTCCGCGCTGGCGGCCAGTTCCCACCAGAACTGAGCGCTTTCGGGATGGCCGGTGAGGTGGAGCAGGCAGGCGAAGACCTGGACGCCGTGGACGTCCACCGGCGCGGCGCCGTTAAGGAGAGGGGAGGGGGCGTTCTCGTCCAGCTCGGTGACGAGCTGGTCGACGTGGGCGGCGGCCTGGGGGCTAGTGAGCCACCAGCGGGCGACGGCCTTCAGCCGCTGCCCGGCCTCCGGCGCCCGCTGTGTCTCCAGGCCGGGGAGGACGTAGCCGGCCTCCCGCGCCAGGCGCCGGAGGCCCGCGGCCACGTCGAAGTGGTGCTCGCGGACAGACGGAGCCGCGTCGGCAAGCAGTTGGTCAATCGTGGTCATGGGCTACTCCCCCTGGTTCTTGGTCTTGCGTGTGGTCGTGCCGGGCCTCTTCGTCCTGCTGGTCCTGCCCAGTGCCGGGGCCAGGCGCTCGCGGGCCTTGCGGCAGTGGTAGTCGACGGTGCTGGGGGTGATGCCCATGTACCAGGCGATGTCCTCGGCGCTCTTGTTCATCCAGCCGCGCAGCACGACGGCGTCGAACTGCTTGGGCGGCAGTTTGGCGAGCGCCTTGTGGACCGGGTGGTCGCTGGTGGTGAGCCGGGCCTGCGCGTCGAGCAGAGCCTGGGATATGACGACCCGCCGCACGATGGCCCAGGTCTGCTGTTGGAGATTGCTCTCCGTCAGCAGGGCGTTCCAGTGCCGCAGGATCTCGATGAAGGCCCGGTGCACAGCTTGCTCGGCGGCCTCGAAGGTCTTCAGGTGGACCAGCGCGTACTGGTGGTACGCCTCCTGGTTGGTGATGTAGTGCGCCTCAAACTCCAAGGGGAGTGCGTGGGGTGCCCCGAGCGACGGGCTGTCGTCCTCGAACAGGTCGTCGTTTGCGGTCACGAAGGTCCTCTTCTTTGAAGACATGGCGGGGGTGCGGCATCCGGGTACGCGGGTGCCGCAGGCCGGAGGGGCCTGGACACCACCTAAGTCGTATTGACGCGTAGAGACGCATGAGCGACCCAAGGAAAATCACTACGCGAAGCACTACGAATGCGGAAGGTGATATTCGATACCGCTAAGTAACCGTCGATGAGCTGAGCGTTTACCCGCGCGAGGGCTCGTCGGGAGCTCTCACTCGCAGCCACCGTCGTGTTGCACGTCACAGTTTGAAGGGGCGCGTACGAAGTGGCGCGCGCCCCCTGATACCCCTCGTGCGGGTGAATCGCGGCGGCCACCGCCCCGCGGAACGGCACGCCCGGCCACGTCGCCGCCGTAACGCGCCCGCCCGAACCGCCGATCGAGCCCCGTCAGCCGCCGCCGCGGTCCACCCTCGACCCCAACCCGGGTTCCCGCCGCGGGCCTCGACCGCGCGACTTTCCGGCCCCGGCCCTGCCGCGACGCCGCGCCTACGGAGGACCGAGCCGTCCATTGCCCTGTACACATAGAATCGCGCACATGTCTGATCTGACGACCGATGAGTTGATTGACCTGCAAAAATCCGCAGATGCTGCGTACGCGGGGCTCGCCGGGCTCGACGGCGACGAGCATCGGGCCCGCTGGGAGCAGTGGCGCGTAGCGGCCGAGCGGGTGCAGGCGGCGGTGACCAGACACGCCACATCGGCCGGGTTGAACAGGTTCGAGGTGGGGCGGGCGGTGAAGAAGGCCGCACGGCAATCAGAGGAGACTGCTGGGGCTTAGCGTGGCAGCGCCTTGTCCGGGCGGCAGATGTCGCATATCGCGATGTCCGGATGGGCCTGACTCTCGGCCGCTTCGCGGGTGGGAATGAGTGTGTGCTCGTTGCGGACCTGCCAGCAGTCGCGGCGGTGAAGGCGGCGGGAGGGGGCATCCTCGGTGTACTGGTGGAGTCGCTCGATCACCCACTGGCGACCCGCGATCGCCCCGTCCGTCGGCAGGAGCGAGTAGTCCTCGCCCGGGATTTTGGCGATCCGCTCGGAGTCGACGCTGATCGGGGTGGGGGCTCCCATCATCTTCGTGGTGCCATCAGCCGCTTCGTGCCGCGCGGGGAGGATGGCCTCGCACTCATACCACCAGCGGCCGTCCCTCGATCGATGGCGGGCAGTGACCACGACGTCCAGTTCCTGACCGTCCGGCATCGTCGCCCTGGCCCATGGCCCGGCCTTCGACCGCCACTCCTCCTCAACACCCACCGTTCGATTCTAGTTCGAATACAGGGGTGCGGGCTGACCAGGGCATCACCGCCATACCTCGCATACGCTGGGAGACCCCAGGGGGGTGCCTGTGGAGGTAGCCATGCGCCCCGTTTGGAGCGGTGCGGTGTCGTTTGGTCTGGTGACGATTCCGATCAAGATGTATTCGGCAACCGAAGATCATTCGATCCGGTTCCGGCAGATCCACATGCCCGACCACGGCCTCGTCCGAAACCGCAAGGTGTGCGAGATCGAAGACCGCGAACTCGCCCCAGAAGAGATCGGCCGCGCCTACGAGGTCTCGCGCGACCAGCTCGTCCCCATCACCGACGAAGACCTCGACCAACTGCCCCTGCCGACCGCGAAGGCGATCGATGTGCAGGCCTTCGTGCCCGAGGAGCGGCTCGACGCCATTCGCTACGGCAAGCCCTACTACCTCGAGCGAGACGGGGTCGTCGCCACCAAACCGTATGTACTGCTGCGCGAGGCGCTCAAAAGGAGCGACAAGGTGGCCGTGGCGAAGTTCGCCTTCCACGGACGCGAGCGCCTCGGCGCGCTCAGGGTCGTCGGCGACGCTATCGGTAAGTCCGGCTATTGGGACTTGCGGAATGGGGGTCGCACCGACCCGTCACGCGCTACGCGCAGCCGCTCACCTGCGTCACGCGGCTGACCGTAGATGGCGTGATCCACGGCAATCCAGCGCTCCTCCGACTCGGCGAGCCGCCCTCACCGGTCACTGCCCCCTCGCACACCTGCTGCTGGCCTGGGCCAGCAGCCGCGACAACATGACCACCGCCACGAACCGCGACTCCCGCTGGCTCTTCCCTGGCCGCCAGGCCGGACAACCGATGAACCCCCGCACCCTCTCCTAATTGATCAACGACATCGGCATCCCGACCACCGCCAGCCGCGCGGCGGCTATCCGCCAGCACGTCCTGGAGATGCCCGGTCGTCGCCGACGCCCTCGGCTACCACCAGGTCACCACGGCCAAGCTCGCCGTCCAGGGCGGGGCGGAACCTGGAGCCGGTACGCCGCCGGGGATCACCTACGGTCACTATCTAGCTGGATACCCCGACGAACTGACGAAGCTGCATTGGAGAGCTCACCAGTACCGGGTTGGTTGCTTCGGCGCGTTCACCTGCATCTTCCCGCCAGCATTCACGACACTGGGATGATGCTGGAACTTCGAGTCGAACGCACCTTCTCGGTCGAGTTGCTCGCGCCGCGAAAGGATATGCACTGGACACGCGAGCAGATTAGAGACGCCCGACTTCGTGTCCTGCGTGAAGCTCAGTCCGGTCTTCAGACGGGGGCAGTGGCCGAGAAGATCGCGGCCGGTCGGCTGACGGTGGCGGTTTGCGCTACCGAACGCATCCTCGACCCGCAGCAAGTCACCATTCACCTCGTCCAGGCGGTACGCCGTGAGACGGAGGAGATCCTTGCAGAATTTGGTCGGGAAATCACCTCGGCGGCACGCCGTTTGGCGGAAGCGGATGAGTGCGAACGGCATAACTGCGTGTATCTCAATTGCGGGCTATGGGACATTTGGTTGACGAAGGAGGATCACATCTTCCAGTACCCGTCATGCAGCGCCGAGGCGTGTATCGTGACATTTCCCGTATGCCGCCCCGTCGCGGCGGTGGGCCGCCATCCTGATCGCCTGCATCACCTCGCCTACTACGCCCTGATCGATCGCAATGCCCGGCTGGGGCGAACAACGCCGGACCCGTTGGGGCTAGAAACGGCGATGCCTGAGAGCGGGTCTTGTCGGATCGGCGGCCCTGACCCGCTGGTTCTCGAAGGCATTCGAGCTCTGCTCGGTGCTCCAGAGGGGCTTCGGACTTCTCGGCGAGTCATCGACACGTGGCCACCAGGCTCCGCTCTTTATTGGGGTGGTGGAAGTCTTGCGCTTGCGGTGATCGCCATCGTGCTGTCGATCGCGCCCGTGACGATCGGTTGGCTCGTCGCCGCGGCTGCCGCAGCGTTCGCCATCGTGGTTGGCACCCTTTCGTTCGCGCGGCGGCAGGGTGCCAGTATCTCGCGGACGCTGCTCGGAATTGGTCCAGCACTTCTGATTATCGGATTCGCGATCTTCTACGGATTCTTTGCTCGAGGGAACGCTCCGTCCGTCGTGGTAGGCCAACAGCCGCACTTGGTTGACGTCTTCCTTCTATCCTTCGGAATCGCGTCCACTGGCGGCTTTCTCGACGTGGGAGTGCACGGTCTTGCCGTTCGTGTCGCCGCCCTGCTGGGAATGCTGAGCATGGTCACGGTCGCCGGCAGCTCCCTCGCGGTTGCCTCGCGCACTCTATGGATTCGGATCAGCGAAACTGTTCGACGGCGCGACCAGGAGTAGTTGGCTGTGCATGAGTGGTCCGCACACCAGGCCAGCACGCTGATTGGCGGCGTTGCCCCTGAAGGAGAGCCGCTTTCGCGGCGGCCCTGGCGCGGTTAATTGGTAGCTGCGGCTTACAGAACCTGCGGAATGCCGTTGGGCGAGCTGACTCATCGGCCTCTGTAGAAGTCTTCGTCCACCGGCGGTTCGTCGCTGAGGTAGTCGTAAGGGTCCTCGTCCAAGAGGTGTATGTCGTAATCCAGGTCACCGAAGTGTCTGAGCATGTTGGTCCCGATTTCGAGGTCACATGCCGCGCAGTGGAACGCATAAGGGACGAGGTAGACACTGGCGTGTTCGGCGAAGCCCTGGACGCTCACCTCGCCAGCTACCCACCCCTGAGAACCGCAGGCAGGGCACTCTGTTGGCACTTCCTTACTCATGGTGATCATCGGCTGACTGGTGATTGCGGCCAGAACCACCTCACGCTCTTTGCGTGACATGTGTCCGAAGCGCTGTTCAAACACTGAGCGAGCCTTGACCAGTAGGGCTTCTGCCGCGACGCGTTCCTGTCGGACCTGTTCATCGACCAGCTTGTTGTGCAGAACCAGATAGGGGCCCCAGTAGCTCTTCGGATCAACTTTCAGTTCTTCGAGAACCGGGTCGACCAAGCGCAGACAGACCGTGAACACTGCTTCGGCTTGCGAGGAGTCGTGTATCGCGCTGTGGGCAACTCCATTGCGGGCATCCGCCAGGGGCTCAAGAGCCTTCCTGTCGATCGGGATCTTTCTGGGAAGGAGCTTGACCACTCGCTCATGGGCCTCAACAAGGCCGATGGTCTTGACCTTGGTCAGCGGGCCTGCGTGGGAACCCAGACCTGTGGCATGGAGCAACGAGTCGAAGTGCCGACCGTCGACAATCAGAGCTGGATGAAGCGTGGCGAGGTATGCCTTGAGCAGGTGTTCCGTAGCCACTCCAGCGTGGTGAACGGCGAAGTCGTAGCTCTCGGGGCCCTCGACGAAGGCCGCCAGTGCGGCACTGATCCATCTGTGGGATGAACCTTTCAACTGCTCTGAATCCATAGCCGAGACGATAGGACCGCTGGATCGTCAGGCGCTCGGAGTTTCACTAGCCTCGATCTTTCGTGACGGTCTGCCAATGGAACCGGTGGACTGTTTCGCGTTCCGTGGCTGGTTGCGGGTAGGGCTGCGGCCCGGCTGTCGCGTCGGGTGGGCGCCGGGTTCCACTGGTCCGGACACGGTGCTGGTGCTCGCAGGGACGGGAAAGCAGCTGGTCAGCCGGGATTGGGCAGTTGGTCGAGCCGTTCGAGGGCGCTGGTGAGGAGGTGAGTCCAGGGCCAGTGGCGGGCGAGGCGGAGGATCTGACGGCGGCCGGCGGTGACGAGTTGGCCGGCTGCGCCGAGCAGGCGGAGCCGTAGGCGGCGGGGTTCCCAGAGCCGGGCCTTCCCCTGCAGTGCGAGCATCGGCATCCAGGCCAGCAGGTCCAGCGCGATCTGGACGATCTCCAGCCAGACCCTGTTTTGTGCGGTGTCGTGCAGGGGCAGGTTGCGCAGGCCGGTCGCGCGGGCAGCCCGGATGCGGTCCTCGGCCCTGGCCCGCAGGCGGTGGCGGAGTTCGAGTTCGGCGACGGGCCTGCCGGTGGTGTTGGTGGCGAAGCAGGTGATCCGCATTCCGTCGGCGTCGGTGATCCTCAGCTGGGCACCGAGGTGCGGTCGTTCCTTTCGGACGACCAGCCGCATGCCCTTGGGCCAGCCGTCGAGCATGCTGCCGGTGAGTTCGGCGACCCAGGCCCCGTCGCGGATCTGCCGGTCGGGCTCGACAGCCGGCGTCCATGCCGCGCTTGGCACTTTGAGTACGGCTTGGTGGATTGCTGCGGTGATGGTCATGCCGACCGAATACGACAGCCACCGGCCGCGTTGGGCCAGCCAGGTCACGAACTCGTGGGTGCCGCCAGCGGAGTCGGTGCGGATCAACGTCGAGCGCCCGCGCCGGTAGGACGTGGGCAGCTGGGCCAGGGCCAGTTGGGCGGCGGTGATGTGATCGGCGGCGGTGTTGCTGCCCGCGTTGCCCGGTCGCAGCAGGCCGGCCACCGGCTCGCCGGACCCGCCAATGCCGTGGTCGACGAAGCCCATCAGCGGGTGATGGCCGAAGGTCTTCTTCCAGGTCGCAGCCGTGTCTTCCTTGTCGGAGTGCGCGATCACCAGGACGCCGTCCAGGTCCACGGTCACAGAACCGGTCGCGTCCTGCCCGGCCAGTTTCCATACGTGCCGGCGCACGTGGGACCGGGCGCTTCGGATCGCGTTCAACGCTTTTTGCCCGCCGTCGGCGAGGGTGTCGATCAGCCGGGAGACCGTCGGGTCCGAGGCCACCGGCCCGAACAGCGCAGGCTCGGCCCGCAGCATGCCGACGTCGGCCAGGCAGTCCCCGCCCAGGGCGACAGCGAGCGCCACATCCAGCAGGATCTTGCCGGGATCATGCACCGCCCGTGGCTTACGTCAGGGCGACAGAGCCGTCGATATCGCAGTATCCAGGCCCGTCTTACGGACCGTCCCCACCAACAGCACAGCCCCGGCCTGCGAGACCACTCCACGACCGCTGCCCTCAACGCGGACACACGGGTACGACCCGATACGCTTCTTCACCTGAGAAGTGCTTCTTTCCACGCACGATCTGGACCCTCGACAAGTCCTATCATTGCAGGTCAGGAGCACTTCTCGCGTTTGTGATCAAGACTCGGACAGACCACCCCGTGAAAGCCCGAAGCTAACCCGACCCATGCCTGATGCTCCATTGCGACGACCGATCCGTTGCGGCGGCGGCCTCTGCCCCGCAGCCAAGCGTGACGATCAAGGAGCACGCCCTCCTCGTAAACAGGGCGAGGGTTGGCTGATGCGGCACGCCTTCGGGCGGGAGGTGGTGAACCCGGTCATCCGTGTTGCGCGTGGAGGAATCCCTCACGCCACGTCGACTGTTCCGGGTGCCACCCTCGGGAGTGGGCTGTCCGGTTGGACGCGCCCCGCGCCCAGTCCTGGCGCCCTGCCGCGGCTTGGGGTGCGGGTACCCCCAGGGCGTCGGCGAGCACGGGCAGCCACTGGCGTCCTGGCGCAGGCTCGTCGTCCACGATGTTAACCGGTCCCGCCGGCCAGTCCAGGGCGGCGACCGCCGCCCGCGCCGCATCGGCGACATGGACGAACGACGTCACCGAAAGATCCGCTTTCAGGTACGCGAGGAGACGCGCGGCGGGGTCGCCGGCAAGCGCTGCAGCTACGGCACCGCCTGGCGCATACCAGGTGCCGGGGCCGTAGAGGATGCCGTACCGCAGCGCCACGGCTGTCTCGATCTCGGCCGCCGTGTCCTCCAGCGCCTGGATGCCGTCCACCATCCCTCGTCGCGGCTGGTCCGCCCCGGTGTCGAGCGGGACGGTCTCATCAGCCGGATCGTCACCTGGCGTGTACGCCCAGGAGATCGACTGGGCGACGATCCGGCGCACTCCGGCGGCCTTGGCCGCGTCCACCAGATTGCGCGTTCCTTCGCGCCGCAGCCGGTTGGTGGCTTCCGCGTCCGCGTCCGCGAGCGCGGTGAGCTGATGGATCACTGCGTCGGGCGCCGCGGCGGAGACCGCTTCTCGCAGGCCGGCCGGGTCGAAGGCATCTGCCGGAACGGCTGATGCCCCCAGGCGGCGTATGCGCTCGAGTCCGGCGGAATTGCGTGAAATGGCTGTGACCTGGTGTCCCGCGTCCAGCAGCAACGGCACGAGGACCCGGCCGACAGCACCTGTCGCGCCGGCAATCAATACATCCATAATGAAACCTCTCCTTGAGTCGATCGAGAATCGACATGAATTCGGGTGGTGAATGGGTTCGCCGTGTTCAGAATTTTCTGTCACGCTCCCTGATGGCCGAGGTAAGCTGTTCGCCTTCCAGCGCATCGGACGGGGAGAAGAAGGCGTTCTCGGGATGTTCCGATGCAGTGGATCCCGCCTTTCGCGTGAACAGCGGGAGCCGACCGAGCGTGCGGTGCATCCCGACTCCCAGGGCAGCGCCCAGAATGGGGGCGAGCAGGTAGATCCACAGATCCGCCGTCCGGCCGGAGAGTACGGCAGGACCCAACTGCCGGGCAGGATTGATCGAACCTCCGCTGCGTGGGCCGAGGAGGGCGATCACCAGCGCAACCGCCGCGCCGATGAGGTACGGCACCAAGCGGGCGTGGCGAGGCTGGGCCACGCAGGCGACGGCGAGCATGATCGCCGCTATGCTTCCGGCCTCGGCGAGGAAAACGGCCGTCGGCTGCCAGCCGGGGGCGGGGACGATGGCCGCGTAGCCGACGGACGGGGCGGAAACCGGGCTTCCCCACGCCCCCCGCGCCAGGGCGGTTCCCGCAGCGGAACCCGCGAGTTGGGCGACGGTGTAGGGGGCGACCGAACGCCCCGGGAACGCGCCCAGCAGCCAGAGGGACACCGTCACGGCGGGATTCAGGTGCCCGCCGCTGCGCTTGCCGAGCGGCGACAGGATCAGCCCGGTGAGGATGGCTCCGCTGAGAACGCCGATGACGCCCAGGGCGGTGTCGAGGTCTGCGATGTAGAGGCGGGATCCCGGTTCACGCAGCCATCGGACGATCGTCACCGCGAGGAACAGCATGACGGTGGCGAGGACGAACTCCTCGGCAGCCGGTGCCAGGGTCGGCCGTTTCCGCAGTGGTAGCGCGGTACTCATAACGGATTCCAGGGGTCGGGTTGTCCGGTCAGGCGGACGGCGTGTAGTGGCCCGGAACGAGCCGAGTGGACACGCCGAAGCGGTTCCATGCGTTGATCGTCGTGATCGCGACGATGAGCCGGGCCAGCTCGCCCTCGTCGAAGGCGTGCGCGGCCCTGGTGTACACCTCGTCCGGCACGAAGCCGTCCGTGAGGACGGTGATCGCCTCGGTCAGTTCGATCGCCGCGACTTCCCGGGCGGTGTAGAAGTGCTGCGACTCCCGCCACGCGTCGAGCTGGATGATCCGTTCCGCAGACTCACCCGCCGTCAGCGCGTCCTTGCTGTGCATGTCCAGGCAGTAGGCGCAGTGGTTGATCTGCGAGGCGCGGATCTTGACAAGGTTGAGCAGGGTGGGATCGACGCCGTGCCTGGCGGCGGTGTCCAGGCGGATCATGGCCTTGAAGGCCTCGGGGGCCAGCGCCGCCCAGTCCAGGCGCGGCGCGTGCTCGTGAAGGCGGTCGATGTTCGCAGGTGCTTCGTTCGTCGTCATACCTGCAACGCTAGATCCAAAATGGTACTGAGCTAGGATCCATTTTCATGGTGAAATCGCAGACCAATTTCTCCGCCGGGTCGCCCGGCGACTCCGGCACCGAACCCGGCGCCGACCTACATGTGGAACTGCGTGGCCCCAGGTTGCGTGAGGGACTCACTCAGGCGCTTCGCGAGGCGGTACGGACCGGGAGACTGAGTCCCGGCACGCGGCTGCCGCCGTCGCGCTCTCTCGCCGCCGATCTCGGGGTCTCGCGCAACACCGTGACCCACGCGTACGCCGAGCTCGTGGCCGAGGGCTGGCTCACCGCCCAGCAGGGTTCCGCGACCCGCGTCGCTGACCGCACTGCGGTACCGGCAGAGTCTTCCCCTCCACGTACGAAGGCAGCGCGGCGCCGGGCCACGTACGGCATGGAGCCGGGTTCGCCGGACCTCGCGCACTTCCCCCGCGCGCAGTGGCTCACCGCCTACCGCCGAGCGCTCAACGCGGCGCCCGACGAGGCATTCGGTTACGGTGACGCCCTCGGCCAGGAGACGCTGCGCACAGCCCTCGCCGACTACCTTGCGCGGGCTCGCGGTGTCTACGCGCATCCGCAGCGCATCGTCATCTGCTCCGGATTTCATCACGGGCTGGCGCTGATGGCGCGGATCCTCAAGGCGCGTGGGGCGCGGGCGGTGGCCGTCGAGGCGTACGGGCTCGACCTATATCGCAATCTGCTGACCGACGCCGGCCTTGGGACCCCGCCCCTGGGCGTCGACGCGTTCGGGGCACGGACCGACGACCTGTCAGCCGTGCGGGAGGCCGCCGCGGTGCTGCTGACACCGGCGCATCAGTACCCGACCGGGGTGGCGCTGCGCGCGGACCGCCGGGTGACGGCTGTCGACTGGGCACGCGAGACCGGGGGGCTGATCCTGGAGGACGACTACGACGGCGAGTTCCGATACGACCGTCAGCCGGTGGGCGCCCTGCAGGGTCTCGACGCGGACCGAGTGGTCTACTTCGGTTCGGTGAGCAAGTCGCTCGCGCCGGGCCTGCGACTGGGATGGATGGTGCTGCCCGAGGAGCTCGTCCCGGAGATCGTGGCGGCCAAGGGGCACGGCGACTACATGTCCAGTTTTTTGGAACAAAGGACTCTCGCGGAGTTCATCACCTCGGGCGCCTACGACCGGCATGTGCGGGCGATGCGGCAGCACTACCGGCGCCGCCGCGAACAGCTGGTCAGCGCCCTGGAGCGTAGGGCCCCTGCCGTCCGGGTAACGGGTATGGCCGCAGGTCTGCAAGCGCTCGTTGAGCTCCCCCGCGGGACCGAACGCTCGGTGGTCCGGTCGGCCGCCCGTAAGGGCCTCGCGGTCAGCGGGATCTCGCAGTTCCTCCACCAGGAGGAGGGCCACGACTGCCAGGTGCCCGTGCTGGACGGGCTGGTCGTGAACTACGCGGCTCCCTCCGACAGTGCGTGGACAGGTGCACTGGACACACTGTGCGCGGTGATGCCCTGACCGGCCGTTCGCGGCCGGCGCCCCAAGGTGGCTGGCTCACCGGCGGTCCCGTGTGGTGCCAGCGCCTCACCGCTCGGCGACGCGGTCCTCCAGGTACGCCATCGCGCGGGCCTCCTCGTTCGCCACGAAGACCAGGTCGGACAGCGGCATCGGCAGGAAACCGTCCGCCTCCATCCGCCGGAGCTGCAGTATCAGGCCGTCATAGAAGCCCGCCGAGTTCAGCAGCACCACCGGTTTGCGGTGCAGCCCGTGCTTCCTCAGCTCCAGGATCTCGGTCACCTCGTCCAGTGTCCCGAGGCCACCGGCCATCACCACTATCGCGTCGGCTGCGGCAAGCAGCGACGCCTTCCGCTCGGCGAGACTGCCGGTCACCACCATCTCGTCGGCGTCATCCCTGGCCCACTGCCGGAGGAAGCCGACCGTGACCCCGGCCAACCGGCCGCCGCTTTTCCGTACTCCGTCCGCGACGACCTTCATCAGTCCGGTGTCGGAACCGCCCCAGACCAGAGTGTGGCCTCCCTTCCCGATCAGCTCAGCGAACCCGCGGGCCGGCCGGGTGTACCGCTCGTCGAGGTCCGCCGCGGACAGGAAGACGCAGATGTTCACTCCGGTGGGCGTTGTTTCCCTCATGATCGCGACCCTAGGCGCAGGACGGCCCGGATTCGGGAGCCATTTCGGGGGCGAACGACAGGACCAATTTCGCCTGTCCGTCAGGGCCGCTGACCGCCGACGTGCCCGGCCTGCTCGCCGACTATGTGCGGGAGGTTGAGGACCCGTCCGTCCGCGAGGCTCTAGCGGCCGGCCGCACCATCCGCTGCGGCCAGGGCTACACCGTCCGCGTCACCGCGGCCGCCGGGCCTGCGCGGGCAGCGACACACCGCTGGGCGTCGCCCCTCACTCCTCCTGGCTGTGGTCGCCCGCCAGCTTGTAGGTGAGGGGGCGGCAGGCGTTGAAGCGCCAGATGAACAGGTGGTAGATGGACGAGCCGATGACAGCACCCAGCACGGGCACGACCAGGTAAATCCACAAGTCGGTGGTCTCGCCGGAGAGCGCGGCCGGGCCGAACTGGCGGGCCGGGTTGATCGAGCCGCCGCTACGGGGACCCAGCAGGGCGATCACCAGGGCGACCGACGCCCCGATGACGTACGGCAGTGAGCGGATGTAGCGGGGGTAGGCCAGGATGACGCCGACCAGAAGGATGAGGGCCATCATGGCGCCCCCTTCGGCGAGGAAGACGTCTGACGCCTGCCAGGTTTCGGCCGGTCTGATCGCGCCGTACGCGACCGAGGGCTGGGAGACCGCGGGCCCCCACACCAGGCGCGCGAGTGCGGTGCCGGTCACCGAGCCGGCGAGCTGGGCGAGGGCGTAGGGGAGGACGCTGCGGCCGGGGAAGGCGTCCATCAGCCACAGGGCTACGGTCACGGAAGGGTTCATGTGCCCGCCGCTGCGCCGCCCGGGAGGGCTGAGGATCAGGGCGGTGAGGATGGCCCCGCTGATCACGCCGATGACGGCGAGCGCGACCTTCAGATCGGCGAGGTAGAGGGCGGAACCCGGATCGCGCAGCCACCGCACCACCGTCACCGCGAGAAAGAGCAGAACCGTCGTGAGCAGGAACTCGTCGATGGCTCGCATCAAAGGAAGCTGGCGTGGGAGGGAGGGAACGGCACTCACCATGAGCTCCTAGCGCGACCTGTCCGCGGATCGGAATTCCGGGATACCAGTCGCCCGGCCGAATCCGGGTGTGGCGGGCCCGCGCACGGTCGAAAAGCCGGTGAGGAGCATTCAGGAGGCCTGTCCTCCGGGCCCTGCGCGGCTGAACGGCGGCTACGCTTCTCGCGTGTCGTAGGCGTGCTGGTGACGGCGGATCTCCACGTGCCGGTCGGCGGACCAGGCCGCCAGCTCCAGCACGGTGGCCAGCAGCGAGCTTCCCAGAGCGGTCAGTGAGTACTCGACACGAGGCGGGACCTCGGCGTACGCGGTGCGGTCGACGAGACCGCTGCGCTGGAGCTGCTTGAGGGTGAGGGTGAGCATCCGCTGCGAGATGCCCGGGATGGCGTCCGCCAGGTCGGAGTAGCGCACGGAGCCGTCGGCGAGGGTGCCGATGATCAGGACGCTCCACTTGTCGCCGACCAGGTCGAGGATCTCGCGGATGAAATCGGCGCTGTCGTCGTTCCAGTGCTCGCACGGCCCGGGGGCCTTGCGCACGTTCGACCGCACGTTCGTGCGCCCCCGGCGCAGTTCGCTCTCGACGGCCACGGCGACCGGCTCCTTCTTCGACTCCGCGCACATGAATGTGCCTTTTGTATCGCTCGTCATCCTAATGCACAGTGCGGTTACGAACAGATAGTAAGTTTCGAGGAGCTCCTCGTGAAGATCGAGTTCTGGTCGGACATCATCTGCCCGTACTGCGGGCTGATGGACCACCGGCTCCAGCTGGCGCTGGAGCGCTTCGAGCACGCCCCGGACGTGGAGGTCACCCATCGCTCCTTCCAGGTCCATCCCGACCTGCCACGCGAAGGCGTCACCCAGCGCAAGCTGCTGAAGATGCACGGCATTCCCGCCTCCGACGGCGAGCGCCTCTTCTCCTCGCTAGAGGCTGCCGCCGGCGCGGACGGACTTCGGCCCTACAGGGCACTGGATCGGACCCTGGGCCCGACCGACCTCGCCCACGAGCTGCTCGCCTACGCCACCGACCAAGGGCGGGGCGCGGAGGCATGGACGGCGATGTTCCGCGCCCACTTCGGCCAGGGCCGCCGCCTGTGGACCGAGAGCGACGTCCTCGGCTTCGCCGCCGAGATCGGCCTGGACCGGGCCGAGGCAGCGCACGCCCTGCGCACACGCTCCTACCGCGACCAGGTGGCCGCCGACCAGCGCGAGGCCGAGCGGCTGGGCGCCCGCGGAGCACCTTTCACCGTCCTCGACGGGCGCTACGCCCTGCGCGGCGCGGTCAGCACCGACACACTCCTGGCGGCGATGACCACGGCCTGGGAATCCGCCCACCCCGAACCCCGGCCGTTGCCGGCCCTCGGCGATGGCGAGAGCGAGGGCCTTTGCGGACCGGACGGCTGCGCCGTCCCGCCCCGCCCCGGCTCTTGAATCTCCCGCTCCCACCACAGCGCCGACCAACCGACCCAAGGAAAGAACCGCCCCTCATGTCCTACCTGCTGCGCATCGACGCCTCCGCCTCCGGTGCCACCTCGATCTCACGCCAGGTCGCCGACTCCTTCACCGCTGCCTGGAGCGGCACCGTCGTCCGGCGCGACCTCGCACTCGACCCCGTCGGCCACCTCGGTGCGGCCGGCATCACCGCCCGCACCACCCCCGCCGGCGAGCACACACCCGAGCAGAAAGCCGCAGCCCTGCTCCAGGATGAGCTGATCGAGGAGTTCCTCGGCGCCGACGCCTACCTCTTCGCGGTGCCGCTCTACAACTACTCGATCCCCTCGGTCTTCAAAGCGTGGCTTGACCACACCATGGTGGTCGGCAGGACCATCGGCCTCGGCCGGCCCGCGCCCAGTGCGGGACGGCCCGCTGTCGTCGTCTCCGCCCGCGGCGGCGGCTACGGCCCCGGCACACCCCAGCACGGCAAGGACTTCCTGGTCCCCGCGCTGGAGACCATCCTCGGCGATCCGATTCTGATGGCGCTGGACGTCCGCACCATCACGCCCGAGCTGACCTACGCACCGACGATGGACGCGCTCCGGCACCTGCTCCCACAGCATCACGCCTCGCTGGAAGACGCCCACACCCAGGCACGCCGGCAGGCCGAGGAGGTCGCCTCCATCACGGCCGACCCGACGATCGCCTGATCGCTCCGGCCCTTCGTCGCCCGTCCCACCATCGGACACGAGCGATGGGCCGGCTGGGCGCGCTCCCCGCCCCTAGGGAGCGCGCCCCCGCACACAAAGGTGGCCGGCGCCATGGCGCGGCTCCCCGTGATCGGGGTCCCCCGCCTGCGCGACCTGGGATGCGGCGCCGTCAGGCGACCCACACCCTGGAGGGAGGGGCTCAGCCGTCCTTCGTCGATCGCTTGCTCTTCCGCTCCACGAGAACGGTCGAGCGGCGCGCATGCACCGTGCTCGAACCCGCGAGGCAGGAGGCCACATGGCCCACGACGGTGTCGACGCTCGGAGATGCGGGCCGCGCCGCCACCGCCGGGCGGTATGCCGACGGGCGTGATCACGCTGTTCGCCGTGCCCCTCGGCCTCGCGGGCCTGGGAGGGGTGTGGGTGGAGGCCCAGGCTGTTGCGAGCGCCCCGGCGTGGGCGGGAGATGCCGCGTACGCAGGGGCAGCGGTCGCCTGGCTGATCCTGACGGTCGCCTATCTGGCGCAGGGTCTTCGACGCCCCGGAATGCTCGGGGCAGATCTCAGAAATCCCGTGACCGGTCCCTTGACGGCCTACCCACCGGTTGTCGGGATGCTCATGGTGCCCCACCTGGGCCTTTACGCGCACACGGCGGCCGAATGGATATGCGGAGTGTTCGTCGCCACTCTGATGCTGCTGGTCGCTGCCATGCTCACCAATCTCTTCCGCGGTGACGTGCCGCTCGCCGCCGTACACCCCGGCTACTTCCTTCCCTATGCGGCAGGCGCGTCCATCACCAGCATCGCGCTCGACGGCATCGGCGCCCGCACTGCCGCCCTGACCGCCGTCGGCGCGGGACTCTTCCTCTGGGTCGTGCTCAGCGCCCTCTTCTTCACCCGGCTCGCCACACAGGAAGCTCTGCCAGCGGCTGCGACACCTCTGCTCTCCGTCCTGCTCGCCTCACCCGCCACCGCGGGAATCGCGTGGTTCGCCGCCCACGAGAACCGCATCGACCCCGTCATCGACGCACTGGCCGGCGTCATCCTTCTCCTGATATTGGTCCAGGTGCACCTCCTGCCCGACTACCGCCGCGTCGGCTTCACTCTGGGGTTCTGGGCCTTCGCTTTTCCCATCGCCTTGACCACGAATTTCGGCGTGCGCTGGCTCAACGGCCTCCACATCGCCGATAGTGAGGCGTGGGCATGGCTCCTCACCTCGCTGGCGACCGTGAGCATCGCCGCCCTCGCCGCCCGCAGCCTCGTCCTGGTCTTCGGCGGTCCCCGCACCTGAACAGCGCACGCGCGACGGGCATCGACGGGCTCGCTCGCGCCGCGCGGCAGGTGGGCCGAGGGCCCGGTCCGGGGAGATCCCGAACCGGGCCCCCTTCCGTCAGGAGAGTTGTGCGGCGAACCCCGTGCGCCAGCTGGGGAACTCCGGCTGCCAGCCGCGGCTGCGGGCGAGGGTGTTGGTGGCACCCCGGGCCCAGTCGAGCTTGCCCGACGTCGGTCGGGGAGCGGGCAGTCCGAGGGAGGCGGCGTAGACCGGTACCCACTCGCGGGCCGCGGCGGGTTCGTCGTCGGTGATGTTCACCGGGCCGGACGGCCATTCGAGAGCGTCGACAGCCGCGCGCGCCGCGTCGCGCACGTGGACGAAGGACACCACGGAGTCGTTCGCCTCCACGCTGCCGAGGAAGGAGGCGGCAGGATCGCCGGCGAGCGCCGCGGCGGCAGGGCCGTCGGGTGCGTACCAGGTGCCGGGGCCGTAGAGGACGCCGTAGCGCAGGAGGACGGCGTCGCGCAGTTCGGCAGCCGTCTCCTCCAATGCCTCGACCCCTTCGACCATGCCTCGGCGCTGCTCTTCGGCATCGCGATCGAGTGGGGCGGACTCGTCCGCCGGGGCATCTCCCGGTGCGTAACCGAAGGCAAGGGACTGGGCGACGATCCTTTGGACGCCGGCGTTCTTGGCAGCCTCCACCAGGTTGCGCGTTCCGAGGCGACGGACGGTGTCGGTGGCCTCACTGTCCGCAGTGGAAAGGTCGGTGAGCTGCTGCATGACTACGTCCGGAGCAGCTTCGACCACGATCTGCTTGAGCGCGTCGCGGTCAAAGACATCCCCTTGGAAGGCGGTGGCGCCTTGGTGGCGTAGACCGGCCATGCCCGCGGAAGAGCGGGAGATGCCGCTCACCTGGTGCCCGGCGGCGATCAGTTGGGGAATCAGCACCCGGCCGACTACGCCGGTGGCGCCGGCAACGAAGATGCGCATGATCAAGACCTCCTCGATTCACCCGAGCCACCCGATTCATGGGGTATAGCCCGTTCAGTACCCAGCCTAGGCATGTCGTGGTCCTGGATTCGGGGCCATTTCGGCGCCCAGACCGTGGGCTATACGAGATCCGCCGTGGCCCGCCGAGCGATGCCGGGCCGATGCTGGCCTCTGCCCGGATGACCGCTCACGCGTGCGGTGGCCGAGTGAGGCCGCCCAGTATGTCGCCGAGCAGCTGACGAGGGCACTCGCGTGCGCCGCCGGCCCGCCCCTGCAGAATGGCCCGTGAAATCGCGCCGGAAATGGATCGGATACTTGATCCACTTGCTGCTTAGCCTCCATCTTTCGTGACGGTCTGGCGGTTTCTTCGGCGGGCCGTTTCAGTTGTTCGGGCTGGTGGTGGGCAGCGTGATGGCCCGGCTGTCGCGCGGGGTGGGGCGCCGGGTTCCACGGTTCCGGTCGGGGTGGTGATGCTCGTAGGGACGGGAACGCGCTGGTCAGCCAGGGTTCGGGAGGGCTTCCAGTCGTGCCAGGGCTTTGGTGATCACGCCGGTCCAGGGCCAGTGGGTTGTGAATCTCAGGTGCCGGCGGCGGGCGGTCGTGACGATCTGGGCGGCGGCGGAGAAGAGACGGAGCCGTAGGCGACGGGGCTCCCACCTGCGGGTTTCGCCGGTCAGGGCGAGCATGGGCATCCAGGCCAGCAGGTCGAGGGCGATCTGGACGATCTCCAGCCAGATGTGGTTCTGGGCGGTGTCGTGCAGGGGCAGGTTGCGCAGGCCGGTGGCGCGGGCGGCTCGGATGCGGTCCTCGGCCCTCGCGCGCCGACGGTGCCGCAGTTCGAGTGCGGCGATCGGATCGCCGGTGGTGTTGGTGGCGAACGCGGTGAGCCGCAGGCCGTCAGTGTCGGTGAAGCGCAGCTGCGCTCCAGGGTGAGGGCGTTCCTTGCGGACGATCAGCCGCATCCCTTTCGGCCAGCCGGTCAGGCAGTCACCGTCGAGTTCGGCGACCCAGGCTCCGTCGCGGATCTCGCCGCCCGGTTCGACGGCCACTGTCCACGCGGCGGGCGGGATCTTGAGGACGGCGTGGTGGATGGCGTCGGTGGTGGTCATGCCTACCGAGTAGGACAGCCACCGGCCGCGCTTCGCGAGCCAGGCGACGAACTCGTGGGTCCAGCCCGCGGAGTCGGTGCGGATCAGGGATGGCGCCCGCGCCGGTACTTCTTCGGCATTTGGGCCAGGGCGAGTTGGGTGGCGGTGATGTGGTCGGCGGCGGTGTTGCTGCCTGCGTTGCCCCGTCCGCAGCAGGCCGGCCACCGGCTCTCCGCTCCCGCCGCTTCCGTGATCGACGAAGCCCAGCAGCGGGTGGTGTCCGAAGGTCTTCTTCCAGGTCGCGGTGGCGTCCTGCTTTTCGGAGTGGGCCAGCACCAGCACCCCGTCCAGGTCCACGATCACCTGCACGTTGCTGTCCGGCGATGAGGCTCCGGCCAGGCTCCAGACGCGCTCGCGCGTTTCGGCTCGTGCCGACCGGATCGCGGTCAGGGCTTTCGGGCCCGCCGCGGCCAGAGCGTCGACGAGGCGGGAGAGGGTCGGGTCGGAGGCCACCGGGTCGAACACGGCCGGCTCGGCCCGCAGCGTTCCGACATCCGCGACAGTCCCCGCCCAGAGCGACCGCCAGGGCCACGTCCAGCAGGATCTTGCCCGGATCGTGCACCGCCCTCGGACGTCGCCATGGCGTCAGGGCCGCCAATATCGCCTTGTCAAGCCCGGCCTTGCGGACCGTCTCGACCAGCAATACGGCCCCGGCCTGGGACACCACCGCCCGGCCACCGCCCTCAACGCGGACGCGGGATAGGACCCGCTTCTTCACCTGGGAAGTGTCTCCGACGGTGGCAGGAACAAGGACCTCTACAATCCTCATTCTTGCTGGTCAGAGGCACTTTTCGTTTGCCTGACCACCCGTCGGACAGCCCACTTCATGAAAGCCCGAGGCTAGCGCCCGCTGTGCGGCTCAGCGAAGCTGGGGGCGGGGCCGACCGTGGAGTTCTGCGGCGTATCGAGCCCAGTGGCCGCCAGACTGGGTCCAGGCGGTGGCGGTCTCGGGGCTGATGCCCAGCAGTTCGGTGAGGACCGCCGTCGGCAGTTGGGCGGAAGGAGGCGTAAGGACGGATGTCCCGCCGGGGCGGTCGGCTCGGTACGTCAAGCCGGGCTCAGGGTCGGGGGTCAGGGCGACGGGCCAGGGCGGTGGCGTAGGTGGTGCGGCTGGCGGCTGCTTCGGCGGCCCAGCGTTCGGCTGAGTTGATGTTCAGGCCGAGGAGACGGGCGAGGACGACAGGCGGGAGGTCCACAGTGAGCTCGATCAGGGTCGTGTTGCGGGCGGGCCGGGCGCGGATGCCGAGCTTGTTGAGGGAGATGGTCAGGCGGGCCGCGGAAATCGGTTCTCCGGCGCTGAGTCCGGGGATCAGCCAGGGGTGATCGGGTGAGCGGCCCAGGGTGCCGTGGCCGTGACGGCGCCCGACGAGGTCCAGGACGAGCTTGGCCAGGGGGGCGGGCAGCGCGGTCGGCACGGAGCCGAGGGCGAGGTAGACGGCGTCACCGGTGCGGGTGACCTGGCCCAGGCGGAGCCGGGCGGCGCGGCTGACAGGCTGGGCGTACAGCAGGAGGAGCAGGCCCGCGACGCGGGTGGCGGCGGGCAGGTCCGCGCCGTGCAGGAGGCGGCGTACCAGGGCCCAGCGGCGGTCGTGGCCGATCACGGGCATGGGGCCGTCTCCGCTGGTACGCGGGATGGCGATGGTCTGGGCGCGGCGGTGGGCGACGGCCCAGGAGACGAAGGTGCTGGCGACGTAGCGCAGGTAGTAGGTGCCGGTGAGCCAGGCGTCGATGTCGTGCTGGGTTGCATCGGCGAGGCTAGTGCCGCGGTCTCGCAGCCACCGGGCCAGGGCGGTGGCGGCCTGGATGTCGCGGCGGGCTGACAGGGCCTGGTAGTAGGTGGTGGGCGTTGTGGAGGGAAGGCGCCGCAGGCGTTTGAAGTGGTGCCAGGTCGCGAACGAGTGGACCGCTTGCCGGTCCACTGCCGTCTCCAGGCGAGCCAGTTCTCGCGGCAGCCACCGTTCCAGCGTGGCAAGTTGTTCGTCGCGCGGGGGCAGAACGCCGTCAGCCACGAGGGCTGCTCGCAGGTAAGCGACCGTGGCCGCGGGGCGCAGGCCGTCCAGGAGCCGGTGGGTGACCGGCTCGCCGGAGGCGGCCATGGCTTTCAGGGCGGCCGGAGGGCCGGGGTGCGTCTGCAGCCAGCGCAGCATGGGGGTGGGCTCGCCGCGCATCAGGCACGCGGCGACCGGGCCGAGGCGGGAGGGGACCGTGCCGTCGGGGCCGGCCAGGAGGTGGTCGAGAAGGTCGGCGAGCGCGCACGAGGGGCATAGGCCCCGGTGGTGCAGCCGCGTCACGTCCGCGCAGCGTCGACATGGGCGGCGGGAGTCGGGGTGGGTGGCGAAGCAAGCCCGGCACAGCACGGCCCCCTCCGCAGTGCGATGGCCGACCCTGAAGGGTGTCTTTATTGCCGTACGGTGGTTGACCTGGTGCTTTGCGATCGCCTGCGTGTGGGCAGATCAATGATTGTGGGTCTGCGACTGCTCTACCTGATCTTGTGTCGACTATTGGGCTGCTTGCTCTTGCTGGGCCGGTCGGCCGCAGCGAACAATGCTGAGATCCTCGTGCTTCGTCATGAGGTCGCTGTGCTTCGCCGGCAGGTCGAGCGGCCGCGGTTTTCGTGGGCTGATCGTGCCGTGCTCTCCGCTCTCGCGCGGCACCTTCCCCCGGTCTTCCGTCGCCATCGGCTGGTCACCCCGGGCACGCTGCTGACCTGGCACCGGCGTCTGGTGCGCTGGAAATGGCGCCAACCCCCGACCGGACCCGGGCGACCACCGCTGGCGGAAGAGACGGTCGCGCTCATCCAGCGCTTGGCGCGAGAGAACCCGACCTGGGGCTACGTCAGGATCCAAGGCGAGCTACGGCGGCTCGGTCATCGGGCCGCGGCCGCCACGATCCGGCGCGTCCTGCGCCGCCTCGGTCTACCGCCCGCCCCGCAGCGCGCCTCCGAGCAGACCTGGCGTTCCTTCCTGCGCTCACAGGCACACACGCTGCTCGCCTGCGACTTCATGCACGTGGAGACCGTCTTCCTCAAGCGCCTCTATGTCTTCTTCGTCATGGAGATCGCCACCCGGCGCGTCCACGTCCTGGGCGTCACCGCCCGCCCGACCGGCACATGGGTCACCCAACTCGCCCGCAACCTGCTCATGGACCTCGAGGACAGAGCCGGGCGCTTCCGGTTCCTCATCCGTGACCGGGACAGCAAGTTCACCGCGGCATTCGACGCCGTCTTCGCCGGCAATGGCACAGCCGTCATCCCGACTCCGCCGCAAAGTCCCCGGTCCAACGCGTTCGCCGAACGATGGATACGCACAGTCCGTACCGAGTGCACCGACCGCCTCCTGATCACCGGTGAACGGCATCTGCGTACTGTCCTCAACCAGTACGCCGAGCACTACAACGCGGGGCGGGCCCACCGCAGCATCGGCCTACGTGCCCCCGACGACGACCCGAACGTCATTCCTCTTCCCGCTGCCACGGTCAGGCGCCACCAGGTACTTGGCGGACTACTCAACGAGTACCTCACCACGTCACCCCGGTTGCCTCATCACCCGCAGGAGACGCCCAGCTCAGCCTCCTGATCGGAACATTGACACCCTTCAGGCGTAAGGCGGGTGGCAGGTGCCGTGCGAGAGCGGAGAGCACTGCACGATCGGCCCATGAGAGCCGCGGGCGCTCGATCTGCCGGCGCAGGACGGCGACCTCATGGCGAAGCGCGAGGATCTCGGCGTTGTTCGCGGCGGTCGAGCGGCCCAGCAAAAGGAAGCAGCCCAGCAGACGGCAGAAGATCAGGTAGAGCAGTCGCAGACCCACGATCAGTGATCATGCCCATACTCGGACGATCGTAAAGCCCCAGGTCAACCACCGTAGGGCAATAAAGACACCCTTCAGGATGATTATTCGGCACCCGCAGCGTCCTGGGCAGTGAAGTCAGTGGTCCGCTGTGCCTGCCTCCGTGACCCACTTCATGGGCTGGCCTGTTATGGCGGCGATCATGTCGTAGTCCTGGTCGTAGTGCAGCACGGTCACCGCATGTCGTTCGGCTGCTGCGGCGATCAGCAGGTCAGGCATGGACAGTGCGCGGTGGTTGCCTTTGGTGATGGCCTGTCGCTGGATGTCTTTGGCCCGGTCCCACACTTCGTCGGGCATCGGCAGGTAGTCGAAGCCGGACAGGAACCAGTGCAGGCGCTTCGCGTCGTTGTCGTTGCGTGCGGAGTACATCACCTCCATCTCGACCGGTCCGCACACAGCCAGTACGCCATCCTCGTGGAGTGGGTCGAGGACCTCGGCCACCTTCGGCTTACGCCATCGCTGGAGGGCGGAGTTGTCGATCAGGAAGCGCTCACTCACGCCACGTTCCTGCTGTCGGGCTCCGTCCGGCTGTCGTAGGTCAGGTCCAGGTCACCGGACTTGATCGCGTCGATGCCCTCCTGTCGCAGCCGACGCTTGACAGCTTCCTCCATGGCCATGCGCACAGCCTTGGCCTTCGTCTTCACGCCGTACAGGCGCATGGCGTGTTCCACCATCTCATCGTCGAGATCGATCATGGTGCGCGACATCGAAAACTCCTTTCGTCGGGGATGGCGACCTTCAAAATGATAGCAGTATGAGGCGTTGAAGTGGTGTCGTTTGAGGATTGATGGTCGTGCGGGTGTCGCTGCGGTCTTGCGCGCGCGCAAAGCCGCATAGCGGGCTCCGTTTGATGATCAAGCCTGCGGCCTGGGCGTATGAATGGCTGGCACTAACGGTGTTCGTTGAGTGCGCCGCACCCCGTAGATCGTCCAGGGGTTCGGTTTCCTCGACTCCTGCTCCGGGAGCGCGTGGGACGACTCCCGCGAGGCGCTGAGGATGTTGGGCGGGTGTGATTCCAGGCTGGTGATGTCGGAAGAGGGGCGCTCGGATTCGGGGCGGCTGTAAGTTCCCCGGGGGCGTTGTGTGGAGTGAAGGTGTGCGGTTCATGACGGCATCCGGGTCGGCGGATGGTCATGGTGTTGGAGTGAAGCGTTGCGGCGGCAGGAGGGACGTGTTCGGGGGTCGGGCGTTGGGAGCGGTGTTCTCTTGCTCTGTACGGCGGTGTACGGCTTCGAGGCGGTCTGCTATAGACCGATACCGATCGTTGCGGAGAGTTGCCGCGCGGCTGGGGGTCAAGGGGTCGCAGGTTCAAATCCTGTCGTCCCGACCAGCGTTTTCGCAGGTCGGAGGCCGTTTCCGCGGGTAGCGGGAGCGGCCTTAACCGTTTCCCGGCTGGGAGCGATGGGGAGCCCTCGTGCTCCCAACTCGCAGACGTGTCAACGGTGCCCGATTCGTCCGTCACCCGATCCGGTACACCTACAGCGCGTACCGCGCCCCTGTGCGCCGTCGTCAACCGTAGGCCCCTGGCGTCACCCTATTGATTTCGGATGCTCTGTGCATCGAGAGGCATAAGGCCCCTTGTCGGCTCCCGACCCCCTGTCGCATGGGGAGCACGGAGCCGCGCTCCCCATGCGACAGGGGAACGGGGGGCTGGTGATCTCTCCGGGTCGGTTTCGGTAGGCGGTGGGCACGCGGGCATCCTGGTCGCTGTAGGTGGCCTACGTCAAGGCGAGGTAAAGCCCCTTGGCGTTTGCCGGCAGATGGGGCACTCCCAGGGCATGAGCGCCGTATCCGGCTCTGTGGCGCCGCAGCGAGACAGTGCGGGTGCCGATAGAACATCCGGCCTGGTCATGCGGCACGTCCGTACTCGTGGAGGGTTCCGCCGAGTCGGTCTCGTCGGTCGATTTTCAGGTGGGCGAGTTGGGCTTGTTGGGTGATGGGTGCGGGTAGTGGGCGGCATGGAGCGGCTTGTTCCAGGGCCCTGTGCGGGCGGTGCTCGTTGTAGAAGGATTCGTACTCGCGCAGTGCGTGGAGGAGGTGGCTCTGGTTCCAGATCAAGGTCCGGTCCAGGAGTTCGGTGCGGCAGGTCTGTATCCAGCGCTCCATGACCGAGTTCATCCGTGGTATCCGAATACCGGTGGTGACGACCTTGAGACCGGCATCGGCCATGAGGACGTCGAAGGCAGTTGTGAACTTCGAGTCCCGGTCGCGGATCAGGAACCGTGCCCTCGCACCCGCGTCCTCGAGATCCATCAGCAGGTTGCGTCCGAGCTGCACGATCCACTCCGCGGTGGGGTGTGCCGTGGCGCCGAGGATCCGGATGCGACGGGTGGTGTGCTCGATGACAGCGAAGACGTAGAGGCGCGCCCCCGTCAGAGTGCGGACTTCGAACGGATCGCAGGCGAGAAGAGCCTTGGCCTGGCTGCGCAGAAAATCGGCCCAGGTGGTGCTCTGCCGTGCGGGTGCGGGCGGGACGCCATGCTCGCGGAGGATCTCCCAGACAGTGGAGGCGGCTACCCTGATCCCCAGTGCGGCGAGTTCGCCGTGGATCCGGCGATATCCCCACGAGGCATTTTCCCTGGCCAGGCGCAGGGTCAGGGCGCGGATCGATCGGATGGTGCGTGGGCGTCCGCGTCGCTTGGGTACGCAGGTCGTGGCATGGCGTCGCCTGAGCAGATTGCGATGCCAGCGCAACACTGTGTCGGGGCGGACCAGCGGCAGAAGGTGCCGCAGTCTGTCTTTGGGGAGGTGGTGGAGCAGGCCGGCGAGGATGGCGCGGTCGCTGTCGGTGAGGGTCGGTTTGCCGACCTGGCGCTGGAGGACGAGCAGTTGGTGCCGGAGTACGAGGATCTCGATGTCCTTGTCTCTGTCGCTCATCGGCAGGAGGCGTAGGAAGGCAAGGGCGTTGGTCGCGGTGAGGTAGGCCAGGCGCAGCAGCACGACAGATCATGATGCCGCCAGGACCCTGAGCGGGTGAAGGCACCCGGCGTGAAGGTCGAGGAGAACTGGAGATCCGCGATCAGTCTCCCGACCTGCGTGGATGATTTATCGGCACCCGCAGTGCTTCGACAAGCTTTGGCGGGTCGATGCGGGACCCAAGGGGAGGATATGTGCGCGGTGCCGCAACGCCGAACGGCAGGCACGGCGACACAACCTGACGCGTGCTCGTGTCAATGCAATCCTCAGAGTTCAGGATGACACCTGCCCCTCTGCGGCAGCCTGGGAGGCGACTCCTCAATGGAAGGGCCGTCGTGGTGGCACATTGATCATGACCATCGCTGCTGTTCCGGTCCAACCTCTTGCGGACAGTGCGTACGAGGACTGCTGTGCAAGGACTGCAACACTCGCGGCTTGGCTTGGTACGAGAGTCTCACTGCCGACTTGCAAACCTGGGTCTCGGCGTCGGTCGAAGTCTGGTTCTGGATCACTTTCCGTGCAGTGTTGACGGACGGTCACGGACCCGACCCGGCCGCTGGACGGTCACACGGCCAGAAGGACGCGCTTGCGTAGCAGGGCCAGGTCGGCCCGGCCGAACATCTGCCGCTTCAGCATCTTGATCCGGTTCACCTGCCCCTCCACCGCCCCCGAGCTGAACGGCAACGTCAGCCCCGCCTCCACCGCCCGAAGATCACACCCGATCCCGTTCACGAACGACACCAGCCTCTTACGATCACTTTCGGTTCTTCCCGGCGCCGCCGCGTGTGCGTGCCTGATGATCCAGGCCCGTGAGCGATGTGGAGATAGAGGACGTCCTGTTCGCTGACCTGGACAGCCTGCAGGTCGACGGGTCGAACTCAGCGAGGACTCGGTCACCGTGACCGCCCGCGCGTGCGCGGGCGAGGCTGTCTGCCCGGCCTGCGGACGAGATCCCGGCGAGTCCACAGCTGCTACCAGCGCCGCCTGGCGGATGCCGCGGTGGGCGGCCGGCCGGTGGTCGTACACCTGCAGGTCCGGCGGTTCCGCTGCCCGGCGGCGTCGTGCCCCCGGACGACGTTCGTCGAGCAGATCGACGGGCTCACCTTCCGGCACGGGCGCAGAAGCCAGCGGCTGAACGTCGTCTTGCAGATGGTCGCGCTGATGCTGGCCGGGCGAGCCGGAGGCCGCCTGGCCGCCGTGCTCAGCGCGGCCGTCAGCCGCTCCACGCTGCTGCGGCTGATCCACGCCCTGCCGGACCCACCGGCTGTGACGCCGCGCGTGCTCGGCGTCGACGACTTCGCGCTGCGCAAGGGCCACGTCTACGGCACCGTGCTGATCGATGTCGAGACCCACCGCCCGATCGACCTGCTGCCCGATCGGGAGTCGGCGACCCTGGCCCGCTGGCTGTCCGAGCACCCCGGCGTCGAGATCATCTGCCGCGACCGCGCCAGCGGCTACGCCGAAGGCGCCCGCCTCGGCGCCCCGGATGCCGTGCAAGTCGCGGACCGCTGGCACCTGTTCCACAACCTCACCGAAGCCGTGGACCGCTGCGTGACCAAGCACTCCACCCACCTGCGCACCCCGGAACCGCCGCCCAACACGGAGGCCTCCGCCGCCGCGGCCGCTGAACTGGAGAAGATCACGGAGGCCGCGAAGGCAGAACGCGCCGCCCACTGGTGCGCCGACCGCACCCGCGACCGGCACCAGGAGATACACGCCCTGATCGACAAGGGGCTCACCCTGCGCGAGATCAGCCGCGAGCTCGGCCTGGCCCGCAACACCGTGCGCAAGTTCGCCCGCGCCGCCACCGCCGAGGAGCTGAGCGCGGGCAAGTGGCAGGGCCGCGCGAGTGTCCTCGACGACTACAAGCCCTACCTGCATCAGCGGTGGCGGGAGGGCTGCACCAGCGCCAAGCAGCTCTTCGAAGAGATCAAGGCCGCCGGATTCCGCGGCGGCTACTCGGTGGTCCGCGACTACCTCCAGCCACTGCGTGCGGGAGCCAAGCCCGCCGACCGGGCACGTCGGCCTCCGTCGGTCCGGGACGTCACCGGCTGGATCACCCGCCACCCCGACAGCCTCACCCAGGACGAGACTCTGCAGCTCAAGGCCATCCTCGCCCGCTGTCCGCAGCTCGACGCCACCGCCGAGCACGTCCGGGCCTTCGCCGAGATTATGAACACGCGAGCCGGTCACAAGCTCGCGGCCTGGATCGACAGCGTGAAGGCAGGCAACCTGCCCGAACTGGTGTCGTTCGTGAACGGGATCGGGTGTGATCTTCGGGCGGTGGAGGCGGGGCTGACGTTGCCGTTCAGCTCGGGGGCGGTGGAGGGGCAGGTGAACCGGATCAAGATGCTGAAGCGGCAGATGTTCGGCCGGGCCGGCCTGGCCCTGCTACGCAAGCGCGTCCTTCTGGCCGTGTGACCGTCCAGCGGCCGGGTCGGGTCCGTGACTGTCCGTCAACGCTGCACGGAAAGTGATCCAGAACTACGATTCACCCGTCGCCGACACTGGGATCACGCCAACGCCTACTTAACGGATCGTCCTGCGCACAGACCAGAGGCAGCGGTGCTGTTCCACGGAGATCTCACCGGCGTCCGTTCACGGGGTGGGTCCTTTGCTGACTGGCGCTCCAACAGGCCCCTCTGTGAGCCCCTTTAGCCATAAAGCACGTACCGCATCAGCGAGACGGAGCTCACGCCACGTCGCAGCAGATTGACTCACCGCGCGCCGGGGCCCACCGGTGAACGCTCCGGCAGCCGCTGAGACCAACGCTGGGGAGCGCTCCGGTTCCCCGTGGCGGCGGCGGACGGCAGCCGTGCGCCGGCGGCCGTATCGGCTTCCGGTGGGCTGGTCACGCTTCTGCCGTGCCGAGGTGGTCGGCGGTGCCTCCGCACCACTCGACCAGGAAGAGAGTCGCGTCGTCGGTGGTGACTCCGCCGCGTTCCCGCATCAGGGTGTGGGACAGGCTGCGCACCATCTCCTGCACACCTTCTCCCGCGCACCCCGCGCGGTCGACGAAGCCGAGCAGTCGCTCCTCGCCGAACTGCTCTTCGCCGGTGCGGTGCTCCTCGACGAGACCGTCGGTGAAGGAGAGGATCCGGTCGCCGCGGGACAGGGCCTGCTCGTTGATCTGCGGGATGGCGCCTCCGAAGCCGACGGGCAGGGTGCTCGGCCCCTCCAACGTCTGGATGACGCGGTGCTCGCGGACCAGCAGGGGCGCCGGATGGCCGGCGTTGACCCATTGCAGGTGGCCGGTCCCGATGTCCAGGCGCATCATCTGTGCCGTGACGAAGTGGTCGGGTCCGAATTGCTGGTCGATGGCCCTGTCCATGAACATGTACAGCTCGTCGAGCCCGACGTCGGCGCGTCTGGCATGCCGGTAGGCGCCGACGGCGACGGTGGCCAGCACGGCGGCGTCCAGCCCATGGCCCATGGCGTCGATGACGGCCGTGTGCAGGATGTTGTCATTGAGGGCGTAGTCGAAGCTGTCCCCCGCGACGTCATAGGCCGGTTCGAGGATTCCGGCCACCGCGACCTGCGGTGTGACCATGGTGAGCGGGGGCAGCAGCGACCACTGGATTTCCGCGGTCAGGCTCATTGGCTCGCGGCGCCGGGCCTGGAAGAACTGGTCGGTATAGCTGTTCTTGGTGACCAGCATGTCGGCGACCAGGCCGGCGAGGCGCCGCAGCAGCCGCCGGTCGTCATCATCGATACTGCTCAGGGTGACGGCCAGCACTCCCACCTCGTCGCTGCCGTCCAGCAGTGGCAGGAACATCCGGATCTCGTCGGCCCGCGGGTGTTCCACCGTTGTCGCGCTGAGGAAGGCCCTGCCGGCCTGCGATTCGTCGATCCGCTCGGGCTCGCCGGTCATGAGTCCTCGGCCCGGCAGCGGTGCCAGCGTCAGCTGGTCATAGTCCTGGAGGAGGATCGAGACGTCCCGCCCTCCGATGCGCTCCACTTCCTCCGCGACCAACGGGGCGATCAGCTGGGGCGGCATCTCGTGAGCCCGGTCCAGCAGGAAGCCCAGCAGCCGTTCACCGAATCCTTCCGACCGGTCCACGGCGACTTTCCGGAAGCTCTCATCACCACCCGCCATGGGGCCACCTCCTTTTCGCCACACCGGCCCTCGCACTGCGGCGCGCCTGCGCTGTTCGCCGCACTGTGGTCCTGTTGCCTCCTCCACCCCGGCATCGGGGGCTCCCCGGCACCCCCGCGACACACTCTGAAGATCGCCGTGAGATCGCTTCCAGCGCGCCGGTGGCGCGACCGGCGACGCTGCCGATCATGCTCTGCTCCCGGCCGTCGCGCCGGTGTCGGCACAACGGCCCCGGCGCGGAAACACCGGGGCCGCCCTTTCGGGGCGGTTGCACGTGAGAGTGAACCGGCCCGCTCACCATGCTATGCCTGGCGCGCCTTTCCGTCATAAGAGACTTTTCAGGCACCTCGGGAGCTCTTCCGTCGACGCGGACACAGTCGCGGTGCCTGGCGGCCACCTCGCTGAGAAGCATCCCTTCAGACTTCGTCCATCTGCGTGGGGTCTTGCCCGGAGGGCCGACTTGCTGCCAGCCAGGACCGCGCTGGCTCTGCCGTGTGCGTGGTGTCCACGGCCAGGTGGAGGCGCGTTCCGCCTTCGGCGCCGGCGGGGTAGCTCCGCTGTTCGGTGCCGGCGAAGCAACGACGGAGTACCTCTGCGACCTGACGGGCTGCTTCGGGGGACGTGGCGACGATGCGTATCTCGGCGCGCCCTGCCGAGGGTGATTCCGGTGGCTGCATGGTGGCCTCGTTCATTAGGAGGACGTGGCGGTGGGCGTGGGGCCTCGCTTCGCGCCCACCGGCCCGGGCCAGGAGAGGGCCGTGCGTCATTCGCGGCCCGTCGCGGTGTTCGGGGTGAGGAGGGGGCGGCGGGCGATCGGGCGGGATTGCCGGCTGTCGGCTCTTCCGGCTCCGCCGGCCGACTTCCGCCAGGGCGTCGCTGTAGTGAACTGCTGCGATCCGCTCGTTGTGCTGGCCATTGAGCAGACGGATCAGCAGTACTCCCATCACGATCACACAGATGATCGCGGACACGGTGATGACGGTCTCCACATCCTCACCTCTCTTGGGCGGAACTCAGGAGTCCGGTCGGGTTCGGCTTTCCGGCTGCCATAGAGGCAGACCCGCCATCGGTCTCCCACTCCTCCTCCTGGATGAGATCCTCCCGGGCATCACGGGTGGCGGTCTCGTTCGCCATCAGACTGCGGGCGGTGAGAAGGCTGCCGGGGGTGGCCGCGGCGGCCATCAGCCGGGAGGCAGCTGCCGCACTCGTCTCCGGTGGGACCACCAGAAGGTCCCACCGGCCTGCGGTGTAGGAGAGCAGAATCAGCTTGTGTGGGTCCTGCTCGTCGGTGAACCAGCCGACGTGCACCGTGTGCCCGGTCGCGGGCACCTTGCGCGGGATCACGAGCCAGTGGGCCGGATTCACGGAGACGCGAGTGATCCGGCCCCAGCGCGCGTCCAGTACGTCCGTCAGGGCGGGCAGCTCATGGAGGAGATCGCGGGAGCGAGGCCACCACGCACCGTCCAGAAGACCCGGAACCGGGCCGACCGGGGTCAGTGACAAGCGAACCGGGCGAATCGGTGGCGAGGCCACGCGCTCATGGGCGGTCGTACGGTCGATGGTCACGGTCATGGCGCAGACCTGTCCCCGGACGCGTCTTCAACGTCCCGGCGTTGTCGCTCCCCGAGAACGACACCCGCGTGGAAGCCGGTGTGCGAAGTGCTCCCGGTGCTTTCACTGTACTCCGGGGCGTTGCCCCGCTGAGCCCCCGTATGATCAGCCACTTCTTCAGAGCCGGGTCCGGGTCCACAGGGCGCCGATGGGCCTGGGCGTGGGCTCTCGGAGTACGGTGAAACCGGCGGGCCACCGAACCTCGTAAGAGGGCGAGCAGACCATGTCCGACGCCGACACCCCGCGTGAAGTGAAACTTCTGCCAGACGCGATCCACCATGCCGTGAAACCTGGGACAGCCCTGCTGCGGTTGGCGACGACACATACCCGCGAGGGCATTCTCGACGGTGCGTGGTGGCCGCGTTCCCGCGACATAGGCGCCGAACTTCCCGCCCTGATCACCGCACTGACCGAGCACCTCGGACCCGTCACGCGCGTCGGCCTGGACGCCGACGCCTGGGAAGAACTGCCGACACGACTGATCATCGACGACCGCATCGTGCATATCGACTCGTTCCCTGTGGGCGACGGCACCATCCTCATCACCCGAGGCGATCGAGACCTCTTCTCCCTGTTGGTGGTCCCCCCGCACGCGACGCCCGACGCGGCACGCACCGCGATGGCCCGGTCCGTCCGCGTCGACAACCTCGCCCCGGCAAAGCAGATCCTCATCGACACCGGCACCGGCCGAGCCCGCCCGATCACCGAGGTAGGCCCGCAGACAGGCCCGGGCCGCGGCACGTCCTGACGCCTCGTTCCGGCGCGACCATAGCCGCCGCAGCCTCAGCCCGCCGACGTCCGGAAGGGCACCGACATACCCACTCTGATGAACGGCCGACCGCGAACCCTTCCGGGATGCTGCCGACATCGGGCCCACGATTCCTAATGGAGATTGCCCTTGCCGGAAACTTCATCCGTGCAGGTCACGCTGCATGTCGGTACTCGTGGAGGATGCCGCCGAGGCGATCGCGTCGACGTATGGCGAGGCGGGCTAACGTGTCCGGATCGTCGATCGGCGGGGGCAAGGAGTACAGCGGTCTGGCGTTGGCGATGCCCTGGTGTGGTCGGTGTCCGTTGTAGAAGTGCTCGAACTCGCGCAGGGTGTGGAGGAGGTGTCGCTGGTTCCAGATCAACATCCGGTCCAGGAGCTCGCGGCGACAGGTCTGTATCCAGCGCTCCATGTTCGAGTTCATTCGTGGCATCTGGATGCCGCTGAGCACGACGTCGATCCCCGCGTCCTTGAGGACGGCATCGAAGAGGTCGGGGAACTTCCCGTCCCGGTCCCGGATCATGAACCGTGCCCGGCAGCCGAGGTCTTTGAGGTCCATGACGAGGTTCTTCGCCGCTTGGGCTACCCAGGAGGCGATCGGATGCGTCGTGGCGCCCAGGACGCGGATCCGGCGACTGCCGTGTTCGATCACCACGAGCACGTATATCCGTACCCCCGACAGGGTGACTGTTTCCATGAAGTCGCAGGCCAGAAGCGCCTCAGCCTGGGAACGCAGAAAACTGGCCCAGGTACTGGAGTTCCGCTCGGGCGCAGGATCGATGCCGGCCTCCTTCAGGATTTCCCAGACGGTGGACGCGCCCACTCTCAGCCCCAGCACGAGCAACTCGCCGTGCAGGCGCCTGTACCCCCAGCTCGGGTTCTCCTTCGCCAGCCGCAGTACCAGGATGCGGATCGAGCGCACGGTACGCGGTCTTCCCGGGCGTTTGGGTCGGCAAGAGACGGCATGGCGGCGTGCGACGAGGTCGCGGTGCCAACGCAGCACCGTGTCGGGGCGTACGAGCAGCCGTAACTGTCGCAGGACGTGCGGTGGCAGCCGGTGCAACAGCGCAGCCAGGAATGCCCGATCGCTCGGCGTGAACCGGAACTTGTCCTTGCCGAGTTGGCGTTCCAGCACGGTGATCTGGTGGCGCAGGGCGAGGATCTCCGCGTCCTTGTCCCGATCGGCCATCGGCAGCAGGCGCAGCATCGCGAACGCGTTCGTCACACCCAGGTAAGCCAGTCGCAGCAGCACGATCGATCATCATGACGCGCTGACGGCAACTGCGCGAGAGCGCGAGCTCAAGCGACCGCGGCCAGATTTCGGGAAACCCGAAGAACCGCCCCCACCAGGACGGATGAGGTTTCCGGCAAGGGCAGTGTTCCAGACCGAGGACATCGAGATCATCAAGACGCCGATCCGCGCGCCAAGGGCCAACGCCCACTGCGAACGAATGATCGGTACTCTCCGCCGAGAAGTCCTCGACCACCTATATTGCAGACGTAGACGCAGTGGTGGCGCGCTACTGCGAGGAAGCTGATAAAGCCGCGTCCGCCGAGAATGTCGAATTCCCGGAGTCCGCCTTCTCTGTCCAAGGGGCGGCCCACCTTTGCCGCGTCAACTCCGAGGGCTGCGAGCTCGGTTGCCAGCCGCTCAACCTCTGCCATGACGCCTGGTGCAAGTCCGCCAGCGACGTGCTCCTCGCTGGGGTTGTACTCCCAGGTCCAGTCGGTCACAGCCCGGCCTCGGCCTCCGCTGTCTTGCGGATCTGCTGAATTTCATCGATGGCCGTTGTGGGGTCTTCTTCGGCCGTATCTACGATTCGTTCGAGTTCACGGAGGCGGGCTGCACGTTCCGGGTGTCGCTCGATGGCGATGAACACAGCCCACGAGTGGATGAAAGCCCGAAGGGGAGCGAGGCTCTGTGCCTGTTGTGCGTTTGTAGTTGCTTCGAACAGATGCTGGGTGAGTGCAGGGATCCTGCTGGGAGTGATCCGGGCCACAGCCGCGCGCAGTGCATCGGGGGTGAGGTCGGGCATGGGGATCAGCGGTCCATGTGGGCTGTCTGGCTGCGCGCTCACGATGACCTCCAATGCGGGGATTGCTGTTCGTACCATACCGTGCGGGTGTCGATCGGCGTGGGCGTGTGGGCACGCGGGTGCGTGGTGGGCGCCACGGCATTGGGGAATCATGACCGCAGGCTGCTGGGCAGGAATGGGATGTCCTGCGGGAGGATATCCTTCGAGTCTTGTATGGGCTGTTCCTGGCTAGAACATGACAGGCGGCTTTCTTTTTTTTGGGGGGGCGTCAGAGCGCGGTGCGAACTGTGGAAGACGCCCAGGAGCGCACTACGGTGCGATACGGAAAGTAACAGAAAGTTGCCACACCGCTGGGGGTCAAGGGGTCGCAGGTTCAAATCCTGTCGTCCCGACCAGCGTTTTCGCAGGTCGGAGGCCATTTCCGCGGGTAGCGGAGGCGGCCTTAGCCATGTCCGGGCTGGGAGCGAGTGGGAGCCCTCTGGGAGCCCTCGTGCTCCCAACTCGCAGACGTGTCAACGGCGCCCGATTCATCCGTCACCGGATCCGGTAGACCTACGGCGCCGTACCGAGCCCCTGTGTGCCGTTGTCAACCACAGGCCACCAAGGTCACCCCGCCGCTATGGATGCTCTCGGCATCGAGAAGCATAAGGACCCCTTGTCGGCCCTCGACCCCCTTTCGGGGTGGGAGCACGGTGCCGTGCTCCCCATGCGACAGGAGGGGAGCTGCCGGCTGATGACCTTGGCCGACGTGTTTCCGCAGGCGGCCGACGCTCGGGCGTTGCGGCCGCAAGGTGCCTGCCGTGTCAAGGCGAGGCAAAGCCCCTTGGCGTCTGCCGGCAGACCGGGCACTCCCAGGGAGTGAGCGCCGTATCGGGCTCTGTGGCGCAGTAACGAGACGGTCGTGTGCCGCTCGAAAAGTCATCGCCACAGGTGAGCGGGGTGCGGTCAGTCTGCTGGGATCATGTCCTCCGTGATCGAGTCCTTGTTGTACAAGGTGACCCGGAAGCTGCTGAGGGTTCCATCGGTGCTCCTGCGTCGCGGGACGGCGAAGGACGCGGAACTGCTGGTGCTGCGGCACGAGAACGCTGTCCTGCGCCGCCAGTTGGCCGGATCGGTCCGCTATGAGCCCGCCGACCGGTTCTGGTTCGCCGCCTTGTCCGGGCTGATACCCCGGCGCCACTGGCGCGAGATCTTCCCTGTCGCCCCCGGCACCCTGCTTGCCTGGCACCGCAGGTTCATCGCCGCGAAATGGGATTACGCCGCGCGCCGGGGCATTGGCCGCCCACCCACCACGGCAGCGATCAAGAAGCTCGTCGTGCGGCTGGCGAGGGAGAATCCGACGTGGGGGCACCGGCGGATCCAAGGGGAACTGGCCCGACTCGGGCATCGGATCGCCGCCTCGACGGTCTGGGAGATCCTCCACGCGGCCGGCATCGACCCCGCGCCACGTCGCTCAGGCCCCACGTGGCACGAGTTCCTGACCGCGCAAGCCGAGGGAATCATCGCGGCAGACTTCTTTCACATCGACACCGCCCTCGGCAGGCGTTTGTACGCGCTGGTGTTCCTCGAGCACGCCACCCGGCGGCTGCACATCACCGGGGTCACCGCCCACCCGACCCGGGACTGGGCGGTGCAGCAGGCGCGGAATCTCACCGCCGACTTGGGCATACGCATCGACTCCCTGCACTTCGTGTTACGCGACCGCGATGGCAAGTACGGCGAAGCCTTCGACGCCGTCTTCCAGGCCGAGGAGATGGAGCGTTGCGGCGCATAGCCTCAGCATCGGCAAAGTCCTGCGCACCCGGATCCTCGGCGGGCCTCATCAATGAGTACAGATATGTTGCATGACATGCAGCGATGACTTTTCGAGCGGCACAGGTGTCGCGAATCCACCCGCGCCTGACCAATGGCCAGGGCCGTCTCAGCTGTCTAGAGCGGAAGCGGCGGCCACGCACCCCAGGGCTGGGACCACGTGTACGTGCGTTCCGCGTTGCCCGTCCGCCAGCGGCGCGGGGCCGTGGTCCCGAGCCAGTCCAGCGGTTCGACGCCGCCGGGCGACCCGCCGTCCAGCGCGAGCCGGACGGCCGCGCCGAGGTCGGCATCGGTCTGCGGGGTACGGGCGGCCGGGGCGACGGAGACGAACAGCGCGGTGCCGGAACGGGCCACCAGGTCCAGGAACTGACGGTTCAGCCGCCACTCGGTGGCCGGGGTACAGGGCACGCAGTCGGCATCCACCGCGTAGAAGCGGCTGTGCTGGGCCAGCCGGAAGGCGAGGGTGTTGATGCCCATTCGTCGGGTGCGCTCCCAGTGACGGCCCGAGGTGTCGTCACCGGTTCGCTGCACCTGCACCAGACCCGCCGCCAGATGTCCGACGGTGTTGCAGCCGAGCACCACGGCGTCCCCGGCCGCCTCGGCGATGGTCCGGTAGAGGCCCACCAGCACTTCGGCGGTGGTGCGGGTGCGGTCGGCGAGCCGCCATCCGGCACCGGCCATTTCGTGCGGTGTGTCCGGGTGGAAGCGGCCGAAGACGTCGTACGTGCTGAAGTCGTGCTTGATCAGCTCGAAACCCCAGGAGCGGAAGCGGGCGACATCGGCGGCGACGGTCGCCAGCGTCGCGTCCAGCGACGGGTCCAGGGGGATCCGACCGGGAGCGCCGGTGTCCGTGCGCATCCCCTCCGTCGGCACCCGGGACAGCAGCGGCCGGAACCACAGGCCTGGCCGGGCGCCACGGTCGGCGATGCCCGCGGCCAGGCCCGCCATGTCGTCGAACAGCCCGGGCAGGCCGGTGTCCCACGGCCCTCCCGGGGCGCTTCCCCCGCCCTCCGTCCAGCCGTCGTCGACGACACAGAACGGCCGCACTGGATGGTCCCCGGCGAACTCGGCGATGGTGGCCGCGTCGCGCAGTACGGCGTCCGGGCCGAAGTCCTGGCCGTAGGCGTAGTACCAGTTGTTGCAGCCGACCACCGGCTGCGCGGGCACCAGCGGATCGGGGGACATGGCGGCGCACAGCTCCTGGAGCGCCGCGTACGGGGTGGTGTCCGCACCCGTCGCCACCCCGACCACCGTGGCGGCGGCGATCTCCCGGTCGCCCGGCAGCACAGGCAGGCCGCCGGAGCGTACGTCCAGCCACAGCGTGGTGCCGTCCTCGTCCACCGTCCAGCAGCACAGCGCCCCGGCGCGGGTCCGTACGCCTAGCCCGGCGCAGCCACCGGTCGCCGGGTCGGTGCTCAGCCAGTACCAGGGCAGGGGGCGTTCCGGCTGGACGCTGCGCCACTGCAACTCGCCGTACGAGCGCTCCCACGCATCGCCGAGCACCAGGGCGGGGCGGTGACCGCCGGGGTGGTGGCGCCAGCGCAGCGCCACCGTCGACAGGCCCTCCGGACCCGGCGCGGCGAGCACCAGCCGCAGGGCGCCGTATGAATCGTGTCGCGCCGTCACCTCGGCGCCGGGCACGGTCCAGCGGCCCGCCCCCGCCGGTGCGGCGGTGCGCGGGTCCCCGGACGGATCGGTGATCACATGGACGGAGTCGGGCAGCGGAACGTCGATCGCGGCCATCGGCCTCACCCCTTCACGGCGCCGGAGGTGAGCCCCTGCACGATGTGGCGGCTCGCGAAGGCGAAGAGCACCATGGTTGGCAGGATCGTGAACACGGCCGCTGCGGACATCGAGCCCCAGTCGATGTTGAAGCTGGAGATGAATCCGTTGAGGGCCGTGGGGGTCGTCTTGTTGGCGTCGCTGTTCATCAGGGTCACCGACAGGAACAGCTCGTTCCAGCAGTTGACGAAGTTGAAGATGAACGCCGCCACGATCCCCGGGCGCATCACCGGGAGCAGCACCCGGAACAGCGCCGCGAACCGGGAGAGGCCGTCGATCATCGCGGCCTCCTCCAGTGCGTCAGGGATGTTCTCGAAGAAGCCGCGGAGCATCACCGTGCAGAAGGGGATACACACGGCGATGTAGACGAGGATGAGCCCGAGCCGGTTGTCGACCAGTTTCAGGTCGGTCATCAGCAGATACAGCGGGCCCAGCGCGATGAAGGCCGGGATCATCTGGGTGACCAGGGCGGCCGTCAGCAACGCGGACTTGGTGCGGAACTCGAAGCGCGCCAGCACATACGCCGACAGCATCGAGATGGCGGTGGCGACCGCGCCCGCGACGGTCGCGACGATGAGGCTGTTGGTGAGATAGGTCCCGAAGTCGGCCTTGTTGAACAGCTCACTGTAGTTCTCCAGCGAGAAGTGCTCGGGCCAGTAGGCGAGGGGGAAGGAGAAGATGTCGCCCGGCGCCTTTAGCGAGGTGATGGCGATCCAGTACAGCGGGAACACGGTGAAGGCCAGCCACAGCACCAGGAAGACGATCCGGACGGCCCGGCCGACCGCGGTCTCTTTGCCGATCACGACCTCACCTCTCGCTTCTCACGCGTGGCCAGCAGGAAGAACACCGTGAAAAGCAGCAGCCCCGCGACCACGAGGAGACCGAGCGCCGAGGCCTTGCCGTAGTCGCCCTGCTGAGTGATCTTGATCATCCAGGTGGTCACGATGTGTGTCTGGTTGTTCGGCCCGCCACCGGTCATCCCGAAGATCAGATCGGGGAAGTTGAAGATCCAGATGACCCGCAGCAGCACCGTGAGCACCAGCGTGACCCGGATATAGGGGATGGTGATCTGGAAGAGCGTGCGTGCCTTCCCGGCCCCGTCCAGCGCCGCGGCCTCGTACAGCTCGTCGGGGACCGACTGGAGCGCGGCCAGGATCATGATGGCGAAGAAGGTGACGCCGTACCAGATATTGGCGATCAGTACGGCGATCATCGCCTTGTGCGGATCGGCCAGCCACGCCACGGGCTGGTCGATCAGCCCCGCCTTCTGGAGCAGATCGTTCACGACGCCGAACTCGCTGTTGAACATCCAGCGGAACAGGATGCCGATGAGGAATCCGGAGATCGCCCAGGGGAAGAAGATCAGCGCCTGGTAGACGCCGCGGAAGCGGAACCGGCGGCGCAGCCACAGGGCGAGCGCGAAACCGATCACGAGCTGGGGCACGATCGATCCGATGACCCAGGCGCCCGTATTGCCCAGCACGGTGCCCCAGTTGGGGTCGGAGAAGACACGGTGGAAGTTGTCCAGGCCCACCCAGGAGGTGTCCGTGAGATCGTTCAGATCCCAGTGGCGGAAGGCCATCTGGCTGCCCGCGATCATGGGGTAGTACGTGAACACCGCCACGAAGATCGCGGCAGGCGCCATGAAGGCGGCGATGAGCAGGCCCCGGCGGGTCGTGAACTCCCGCTTCCGGCCGCCCCGCGGTCCGTTCCGGGCCCGCGGGGCGGCTTGCTTCCGGACGGGGCGCGAAGTCTTCGGCCCGGTCGTCGTTGCTGACGTGGCGGGCATCCCTACTTCTCCTGCTCCCACTTCTTGGTCCAGTACGCGTCCCAGCCCGTCAGCAGCTCCTTGGGCGACATCTTGCCGGTCACCATCTTCTGCACATCGGCGTCGGACTTCTGCTCCCACTCGCTCCACCAGGTCACGCCGCGCGGCTGGCTGACGTTGAGATAGGTGTCGGGGTGCTTGGTCATGGTGACGTAGGACGACCACGGGCCGGTCTTGTAGAACGGGTCCTCGGTCGCCGACTTGAGGATCGGCACCAGGCTGTTCTTCTTGGTGAAGTCCGTCGACGCCTTGCCCTGGGACAGGAACTTGATCAGCTTGACGGTCTCGGCCTTGTGTTTGCTGCCCTTCGCGATGCCCCACCCGGCGGTGGCCAGCGGCTGGACGGTCTTCCCGCTGGGTCCGGCCACCAGCGGAGCGGTGTCCCACTGCTCCTTCGAGATCGACTTGGACTCGGAGACCGTGGCGATGACTTCCGGATCCTGGAGCAGGAAGGCCGTGGAGCCGTTGGAGAACGCCTCGACCATCTCCGGATAGCCCCAGGACACGGATGACTTGGGCGACGCCTTCTTGAAGAGTGTGAGGTAGGTCTTGAGGGCGTCCAGGGCCTCGGGCGCGGAGAAGATCGTGCGCCCGTTCTTCAGCTTGTAGCCGTTGGCGAGGTCGACCTTGTCGGCCACGTACGCCTCGATGATGGCGGTGGCGTTGCTGTTGGCGTTGGCCCCGCCGCGGAACGCGTAGCCGTAGCGGCGCTTCGCCGGGTCGTTGATGGCGGATGCCTGCTTCAGCAGCTGGTCCCAGGAGGCCGGGGGCTTGCTGAACCCGGCGTCCTTGATCAGGTCCTTGCGGTAGAAGAGGCTCAGCCCGTAGAAGCCGTAGGGGACGAAGAAGGTACGGCCCTTGGCGTCCTCGGACGCCTTGACGGCGTTCTCCGTCATGGCATTCCAGCCCTGCCAGCCCTTGAGGTCCTTCGCCATGTCGTACAGCCAGCCGTTGTTCGACCACGGGCCGACCGTGATGTCCCGTACCTCGAGTGCGTCCACGCCGCTGCCGGACTGGAGCATCTGCCGGATCTTCTGATCGGCCTGTTCGGTGGGCGGCGAGATCAGGTTGACCTTGATCTTGGGGTTCTGCTTCTCGAAGTCGGCTATGAGCCCCTTGAGCAGATCGGTGCGGGAGGGGTTGGTCAGGCTCTCGACCATGTTGAGCGTGACCGTGCCGTTCGCGTTCGGACTCATGGCGGAACAGCCGGTCAGGACCATCGCTGCGGCGGTGCCGAGGGCGAGGGCTGCCGTCCTTCTCCTCATCGTGCTGACCTCTTTCTTGGGTGCGGGCCGCGCTCGGAGCGGCTTGGGGAGTCGGGGGTGGGGAGGGGAGTACGGTGTCGCGCCGCTATGGCGCGCCGTGCCGCCCGCGAGCCGCGCGGGCCCACTCAGCGAGGACGGGGACGCAGGTCTCGGCGAAGTGCTCGTAGTCGGCGGCGGTGTTGTAGACGTGGGCGGACACCCGCAGATAGCCGATGCCGCCGAAGCTGGTGAAGGCCGCCTCGACACCCAGCTCCCCGGCGACCCGGTCGCGCAGCGCGTCGGCCTCGACGCGGGTGGCGCCGAGCCCCTCGGGCAGCCGCACCAGACGCATCCCGGGGACCGGCATGCCGACGTCGACGCTGCTGTCGGCGCCGGTCAGCTCGGTGAACGCGGCACCGATGACCTGCGCGGCGTAACCGGCCAGGTGGTCCATATAGCGGCGGGCGTGCCTCCAGCCCCAGGTGTGCTCGATGAAGCCGAGCGCCGTCGGTGCCGCCAGATAGCAGGTGGCATCCACCGTGCCCTGCTGGTCGAAGCGGTCGGGGTACGGGTCCTCTGCACCCCATGAGTCGATCGGTGGGTAGAGCCGTTCACGCAGTGGACCGCGGGCGACGAGCGCTGCGGTGCCCCGGGGCGCGCATCCCCACTTGTGCAGGTTTCCGACCCAGAAATCACAGGTCAGCCCCGAGAGCGGGGCGGGGAGCAGACCAGGTGCGTGCGCACCGTCCACGAGCAGCGGGATCCCGCGCCGCCGGGCCTCCGCTCCGATCCGCTCCACCGGCAGCCGGCGGGCGGTCGCCGAGGTGATCTGGTCCACCACGATGAGGTCCGTCGCCTCGGACAGTTCGGCGAACACGGCCTCGCACGCTTGCTCCTCATCTGCGTCGAGGGGTACCCGCGCGGTGCGGACCCCGCCATCCCAGCGGTCGCGCGCCAGCCGCTCGGCGCCCATGGTCACGGCGCCGTAACCGTGGTCGGTGACGACGATCTCCCCGCCGCGGCGGCGGTCGAGGGCGGCGTACACGGTACTGATGCCCGCGCTCGCGTTCGGCACCAGGGCCAGGTCGTCGGCGGCCACCGCCAAGAAGTCGGCGATCTCGACCCTGGTGTCGGCGATCCGCTGAGGCAGCGCCGGGAACCACACCACCGGGGAGCACTCCATCTCCACCCGCAGCTGCTTCTGCCGCTCCTGTGCCACCAGGGGAACCGCGCCGAAGGAACCGTGGTTCAGGTGTCTCATGGCGGGGTCCAGCGTCCACGCCCGGTCGGCGGGACGGCCGTCGGCCAGCAACAGGGGGCGTGGCGCCGCGATGACATCGGTCTCGCTCACATGAGTCCCGATCTGCCGGGGTCCGGGTGTTCCGAGGGGCGTCAGAAACGAGAGAGATCTGATCGCAACCAGAACACGTATGATGACTCGGCATCCTGCATGATGGATTCCATGCAATCAAGGGGGGTAGCAGCGTGGATCATCAGATGACTTCCGATCGATACCTCTGACATATCTGATGAATCGGTACAGTGCGACGAAGGGCGCGGGACCGCGCCCCGCCCGTTCGGGAGGAATCGGATGTCCGCAGTCGACAAGGCGTTCCACGGCCTACGCCACATGATCGCCACCGGGCGCCTCAGCGCCGGAGGGCGCATTCCGCCCGAGGGCGAGCTGTGCGAGGAACTCGGCGTGTCCCGGGGGTCGTTGCGCGAGGCCGTACGGATGCTCGCGGCCCTGGGGGTGATCGAGCCGCGGCACGGCTCCGGTACTTATGTCTCCCAGCTCAGGCCGGAGGACATCATAGGTAGCCTGTCGCTCACCCTGGAACTGCTGCCGCTCTCCGGTCTGCTGGAGGTGTACGAGATCCGGCGTGTCCTGGAGTCCCACGTCGCGGCGCAGGCTGCGGCCCGCAGCACCCCGGAGACGGTGCGGGAACTCTTCGCGCTCATCGAGGCCATGGACGCCACCGACGACCCCACCGAGGCATCGGACCTCGACCACCGCTTCCATGCCGAGATCGCCACCGCGGCCGGAAACCCCGCCCTCGGCTCCCTGCTCTCGGTCTTCCGCGCCCGCTCCCGCAAGTACCAGATCTTCACCCTCCCCGAGGGCGAGCAGATGCGGCGCAAGAGCGACGAGGATCACCGCGTGCTGGCCACCGCGATCGCCGACCGCGATCCGCGCGCCGCCGCCGGAGCGGCCGAGGCCCATGTCGCCCAGACGGAGCGATGGCTGCGCGCCTTCATGCCGCCCATGGAGGAGGACTCCCCGGCCTGACGCGTTGCGTTGCGTTTGACGCGTCAGACCATTGCGCGTTCGCAATGCGCCTGTGGGCGCCGGAATCTGTGTCACCCTATGCGACCTGCGAGTGTTCGTGGATGAGGCCGCCGAGTCGATCGTGTCGACTGATGCGAGTGTGGTCCTTGGCGATGGGCGGCTCGGGGTCGGTGAGTCGGTCTGGTGCCTGTTGTCCGAGGAATCGATGCGGTCGGTGTCTGTTGTAGTGCTCCGCGTGCTCGCTGACGACAAGGCACAGGTGGTGCTCTCCGGTGATCAGGACGCGGTCGGTTGCCTCGCGTCGGCATGATGCGATCCAGCGTTCCGCGATGGCGTTCATTCGGGGCACCCGGGACGGTGTCGGAATGACGTGCACGCCGATCGCCCGGAAGACGGCGTCGAAGCTGTCGGTGAAGTAGGTGCCGCGGTCCCGGATGAGGAGGCTGATCGACTCTGCGCGGTCACCGAGGTCCATGAGGTAGTTCCGTGCTTGCTGGGTGATCCAGGGGCCGGTCGGGTGCCGGGTGATGCCGGCGATGTGCACGTGTCGGGTGCCGTGGTCGATGAAGAACAGCACGAACCAGCGCCGCAGGAAGACCGTGTCGATGTGGAAGAGGTCGGTGGCCATGATGGCGGAGGCCTGGGCTTTGAGGAAGGCGGGCCAGGACTGGTTGGTGCGCTGGGGTGCGGGGTCGATCCCGGCCTTCTGCAAGATCTCCCAGACGGTCGAGGCGCCGAGTTTGCGTCCCAGGCCGAGCAGTTCGCCGTGGATCCGTTGATATCCCCACCCCCGGGTTCTACCGCGCGAGGCGCAGGACCAGCTGCCGCAGTGCTTCCGGCGTCGGTGGTCGGCCCGGACGGCGGTGTGCATAGGTCCACTTCCGGGCCACGAGGCGTGGGTGCCGGCGCAGGACCGACCGTGGAGTGACCAGCAACGCCAGCCGTGCACGCTGCTGCTTGTTCACCATCCGGAGCAGCGCTGCCATGACAGCCCGATCGCTCCAGGAAAGTTGAGGTCGTGGCTGGATGCGTTGGGCGACACCGAGCTGGTGCCGGAGCATCAAGATCTCGACGTCTTTCGCCGCACTCGACCGGGCCAGCAGCGCAAGCCATCGGAAGAGCTGACACGCGAGCTGATAGATCAGGCGTATCGCCACGACCCGGCATGATGCCGCAGCACCCGTCAGCTCCAGCGCTCTGGCAGATCCGAAGCCGCAGGTCACCTCGGGTGACATATTTTCCGGCACCCACAACGTCGCACACCGCTCGGCCAGCACCCGCACCTCGCCAGTCGCCTCGTTGACGACCGGGGCGCACATCTCGTCGTCGAGGGTGTCCTCAGCGTCGATGGGCGGCATGTCGGCCATCATGCCGACACCCTCACGCGGCCACGACCTGGATCGGGCGTCCTGACGTTGGCCGTTCGCCCCCTATCAAGGTCTTGCTCCGCGCCCGCCGGCGCCGGCCTGGCGGCCGTCCAGACCGGCGGACGGGGCGATGTCATGCGGGGACGTCGAGCGGGGGGTGCTCGAGCACGCGGGGCTTGTACTCGACCAGCTGGATGCGGCCGTCGAAGGTGCGGTGCTCGATCATCTCGAGGGCAATGTCCGGATAGCCGTCGTAGATGCGTTCTTCGCCAGTGGCCCCGGTGATCACCGGGAACATCACGACCCGGAAGCGGTCGACGAGTCCGGCTCGTAGCAGGGACCGGCACAGGCTGAGGCTGCCGATCGTGCTGAGGAGCCCCGAGCCACTCGACTTCATGGCGCGGACCGCCTCGACGGCGTCGTCGCGGACGAGCGTGGAGTTGGCCCACTTCAGTGGCTCCTCGAGTGAGGAGGAGAACACCACCTTGGATGCTTGCGTGAGCTCGTCGACGGACGCCTCTTCCTCGGGCCTGAACTCGTCTTGGCCATTGGGGACCTCGCCTGCGGCGAAGCCCGACATCAGGCGGTAGGTGTTCGCTCCCATCAGGTAGGTGGCCCCGGGCTGCTCGCCGAGCCATGCGAGGTACTCCGGGCCCTCGAGGCCCCAGAACCCGGGCCATCCCTCTCCCGATGCGTGGCCGTCGAGGGAGGTGATGAAGTCGACGAGAAGCTCCGACATGGCGGTGTCCTTTCCCAGGGTGTCACGAGCTTGGACCGGCCGGGAGCCGCAAACTCATCGGCCGCGCTGTGGAGTAACGAGAAAACCCATGACGCTGCATCCGATCAGGCCGACGGACGGCACTGCTTCGGGGCCACTTCGGGACGTCCGACATATACAGAACATCCACAAAACGGGGTCACGTGAAGTCGTCATGGTGGAGCCGCTGAACAACGTCACGGCCACTTGGCCCTGACGAGGTCGTTGACCGCGACGGTCTGAGCCGCGACGTACGGCAAGGTCGGGGCCTTCTCGCCGGGAAGAATCTCGTCCAGAGCTGACAACGGCACGATCTCCAGGCCTGAAGGGTGTCTTTATTGCCCTACGGTGGTTGACTTGCGGCTTTACGATCGCCCGAGTACGGGCATGATCGGTGATCGTGGGTATGTGACTGCTCTACCTGATCTTCTGCCGACTACTGGGCTGCCTCTTCTTGGTGGGCCGCTCGACCGCCGCGAAACGCCGAGATCCTTGCCCTTCGTCATGAGGTCGCTGTACTGCGTCGGCAGGTTGAGCGGCCGCGGCTCTCTAGGATCTGTCGTCAAATGATCTTCGGTCGGGGATCATGGTCGGGTGATACGTCGCCATGAACTGTCCGATGCCGAGTGGGCCTTCGTGCAGCCGTTGCTGCCCCGGTCCGAGCGGGGCCGCAGGCGGCTGGACGACCGGACGGTCCTCAACGGGATCGTGTGGAAGTTCCGGACCGGTACGGCCTGGCGGGATGTGCCCGAGCGGTACGGTTCCTGGGCCACGCTGCACACCCGCTTCCGCCGGTGGGCCAAGGACGGCACCTTCGAGCGGATGCTCCGGGCCGCCCAGGCCAGGGCCGACGCGGCCGGGGACATCGAGTGGCTGGTGTCGGTCGACTCCACGATTGTCCGGGCCCACCAGCACGCGGCCGGGGCGCGAAAAGGGGGCTTTGCGCCCCGGGACTCGGCCGGTCCAGAGGCGGCCTGACCAGCAAGATCCACCTGGCCTGCGACGCTGTGGGGCGACCGCTCGCCTTCACCGTCACCGGCGGGAACACCAACGACTGCACCCAGTTCACCGCCGTGATGAAGGCGATCCGGGTGCCCCGGCTGGGACCGGGGCGGCCCCGGGTCCGCCCCGGCCACGTCATCGGCGACAAGGGCTACAGCTCCAAGGCCATACGCACCTGGCTGCGGCAACGGAACATCCGGCACACCATCCCGGAACGGTCCGACCAGATCCGCAACCGGCTCCGACGCGGCAGCCGTGGCGGACGTCCGCCGGCCTTCGACAAGCACGTCTACAAGCGGCGCAACGTCGTCGAACGGTGCTTCAACCGCCTCAAGCAGTGGCGCGGCATCGCCACCCGCTATGACAAGACCGCCGAGTCCTACCAAGCGGCCATCACCCTCGCATCGCTGCTGATGTGGGCGTGACATTTGACGACAGATCCTAGGGCTGATCGTGCCGTGCTCTCCGCTCTCGCCAAGCATCTGCCACCCGTCTTGCGCCGTCATCGGCTGGTCACCCCGGGGACGCTGCTGATCTGGCACCGGCGTCTCGTACGCTGGAAGTGGCGCCAGACGGCGGTCAGGCCCGGTCGGCCACCGTTACCGCAAGAGACAGTCGCGCTCATCCAGCGTCTGACGACAGAGAACCCGACCTGGGGGTACGTCAGGATCCAAGGCGAACTGCGACGGCTTGGCCATCGGGTTGCCGCCGCCACGATCCGGCGCGTTCTGCGCCGCTCCGGCCTGCCGCCCGCACCGCAGCGCACCTCCCGGCAGACCTGGCGCTCGTTCATCCGCGCCCAGGCCCACACGCTGCTCGCCTGTGACTTCATGCACGTGGAGACCGTCTTCCTCAGACGTCTCTACGTCTTCTTCGTCATGGAGATCGCCACGCGGCGCGTCCATGTCCTGGGTGTCACAGCCGACCCGACCGGTGCATGGGTCACGCAACTCGTCCGCAACCTGCTCATGGATCTCGAGGGCAGGGCTGGGTGCTTCCGGTTCCTCATCCGGGACCGGGACAGCAAGTTCACCGCGGCATTCGACGCCGTCTTCGCCGGCAATGGTACTGCCGTCATCCCGACTCCGCCGCAAAGCCCACGGTCCAACGCCTACGCGGAACGATGGATACGCACAGCCCGCGCCGAGTGCACCGACCGACTCCTCATCACCGGTGAACGACACCTGCGGACGGTCCTCGACCAGTACGCCGAGCACTACAACGCCGGACGAGCCCACCGCGGCCTGGACCTACGTGCCCCAGACGACGACCCGAACGTCATCCCCCTGCCCGCCGCCACGGTCAGGCGCCGCCAGGTACTCGGCGGACTGCTCAACGACTACCACTCGACGCCACCCCGGCCGCCTTGCCGTCCGCAGGAAACACCCGGCTCAGCAGCCTGATCGGAATATTGACACCCTTCAAGATTCCCTGATCGCCGCCCACCCCTGTAATCAACTCCGTTTGTTTCATTGACTTTTCACTCAGAAGTCGTACGTTGGGAGCGCTCCCACGGTGCCTTTCAACTGGAAGGAGTTCCCTCCCACATGCGCAAACAGAGCCCTTTAACCGGGCGTTCCCGGTCGGCCCTCCGCCGGCCTCTCCAGGCGCTCGCCATGCTGTTCGCCGTGGTTGTCGGCGCACTGACCTGGTCGGCCCCCGCCCAGGCTCACGGCTCCGTCGTCGGCCCCGCCTCCCGCGCGTACCACTGCTGGGAAAGGTGGGGTAACGACCACATGAACCCGGCCATGCAGACCGAAGACCCCATGTGTTGGCAGGCCTTCCAGGCCAACCCCGACACCATGTGGAACTGGATGAGCGCGCTCCGTGACGGCCTCGGTGGCCAGTTCCAGCCGCAGACCCCCAACGGGACGCTCTGCAGCAACAACCTCTCGAGGAACGCCAGTCTGAACAAGCCTGGGCAGTGGAAGACGACCACCGTCGGCAACAACTTCTCGGTTCACGTGCACGACCAGGCGTCCCATGGTGCCGACTACTTCACGGCTTACGTGAGCAAGCAGGGCTTCGACCCCAAGACCCAGACCCTGGGCTGGGGCAACCTCGACTTCAACACGCAGACCGGCCGCTTCGGCCCGGCGACGGACTACACGTTCAACGTCAGCACCTCCGGCTACACCGGACACCACATCCTGTTCGTGATCTGGCAGGCCTCGCACCTCGACCAGGCCTACATGTGGTGCAGCGACGTGAACTTCGGCTGAGCAGGGGAGCGCCGCACACGGCACCGGTCTCTGCCGGGCGCCGGTAACCCGCCGCCCGGCCGGCCGAGCTCCGGCGGGGCAGGGGACCCATTTGGTCACCCTGCCCCGACGGGGCTCCTTTCGCTCCTGGTGTGAACGCGCCCGATCGCACGGCAGTCGCACGGTAGCCGGTTGCCCACTATCCCATCGTACGACTCCAGCACTCAACGGCCATTGAGACTCCCAGACCGTGGAGGCGGCGATCTTGATTCCCAGCGCTGTGAGTTCGCCGTGGATCCGTCGGTATCCCCATGAGGTGTTCTCCCTGGTCAGGCGCAGGACCAGGGCGTATCGATCGGATGGTGCGTGGGCGTCCGCGTCGCCTGGGTACGCAGGATGCGGCATGGCGCCGCTTGAGCAGGTCGCGATGCCAGCGCAACACCGTGTCGGGGCGGACCAGCGGCAGAAGGTGCCGCAGTCTGCCTTTGGGGAGGTGGTGGAGCAGGCCGGCGAGGATGGCACGGTCGCTGTCGGTGAGGGGTCGGCTTGCCAACCTGACGCAGTAGGACCAGCAGTTGGTGCCGGAGTACGAGGATCTCGATGTCCTTGTCTCTGTCGCTCATCGGCAGGAGGCGTAGGAACGCCAGGGCGTTGGTCGCGGCGAGGTAGGCCAGGCGCAGCAGCACGACAGACGATGATGCCGCCGGGTCCCTGCGCAGGTGAAGACACTTGGGCGAATGTCGAGGAGAACCGAAGATCCGTGATCAGGCTCCCGACCTGCGTGGATGATTTATCGGCACCCGCAGAGCACGCGCGGATCACCACCGAGGACGCGATCGGCCTGCTCGCCCAGCAGAGCGTAGATATATGCGACGTGTGTCGCCCGGATCGGGCATTCCGGCGCTGAGCCCACGCCCTGATCGTTTGCTGAAGGCGATGTTCCAGGCCAGGCACTATGCCTGGTCGTGCCTCTCTTCAATGGTGAACGCACCGCGTGTGCCGGACAGCCGGAGGATGCGGGCGAGAAAATGCGGGACGGCACAGAGCCGCAGCTCGGCGTCACCGGCGTGAGCGGTGCGGGCAGTGGTCAGGAGCGCGCTCAGCCCCGTGCAGTCGCAGAACGTCAGCCCGCCGAGGTCGATGACCACGACACGGTTCTCGCCGACGGCCCTCTGGAGTGCTTCGCGCACCTCCCCAGCGGTGACAAGGTCAAGCTCCCCCGACACCGCGACCCGGCAGCTGTCGGGTCCGGTGGCCTTCCGGTCCACCCTGATCGTCTCGTGCACCGGTGAGCCCCCTTCGCGAGGCAGTCCCCACGGGCTTGTACTCAAGGAAACTCCAGGCCAGCGGCCTCGTCCACCCTTCACCCGTCCGACCAGGGCTCCGCCTCAGCGTCACTCTCAGCTACATCTGCCGTTCGTTAACGGCATCCCACGCTTGGCAAAGACTGAACTAATTGACACATCAGATTCCACAGAATCGAGGTCTACCTGCGCATCCAGCTCGGTGCCGTCCAGGCCCGCATCGCGGACCTGGAGAACGGACAGGCGGACGGGGACACCGGGTGGACACTTCAGCTCATGCCCAGCCCGGAGGGAACCTGCCGCGGGTACCTCCACCACGCGAGCTGCTTCATACGCGGCCGGCCTCTGGCACAGGACCAGGCCCGGAAGCTGTTGGAGATGCCCGAAATCACTGCCTGCGACGCGTGTCATCCCGATCCCTGACACGCGGCAGGCCCCACCTTTCTGGCGGGGCCTGCCGGACAACGGTGCGCGCCGGGGCGCCCGGCCGTTGCTCAGGCGGTCGACACCGGCGGTCCGGTCAGGACGTACCGGTCACGTGGGAACGGCGCCACCGATCAGCCGGGTGTCGGCCCGCTGCCGCCGGAGCCCATCATCAGGTAGAGCAGGGTCACGACCCCGACGGCGACGAGCAGGGCGACGCCGACGGCAGGGTGCGCGTACGCGACGTATCCCGTGAACGCTCCGGCGAGGAGAAGGACAAGAGCGCGCAGATCGAGAGGGCCGTTCACCGGGTCACCGCCGAACTGACCGAGGGGACCATGATGACGCCAGCCGCGGCGAGCTTCTCGGCGCGGCGCCGGACCCGGCTCAGGCGCCGCTCGACCGACTTCCGCGTCGTTCCGAGCTGCTGCGCGATCACCTCCTGGGTGCCCCGGTGGTGAGCATCGCCTCGCAGACCGCGCGCTCCTCCATCGACGCCTGCGCCAGGATGATGCCCAGCGTCTCCCGGAGACGGTCTGCTCCTCGGGGCCGGGCACCGGGACCAGCTCCCACATCTCCCACTCGGCGTCGTACACCGGGATCGTGTCGGGCCCCAGGATCTCGCGCATGCGCCGCCGGTGGCCGGTGGCCCACCGGCTGTCGTCTGCCACGAGAACGTCAGTGGTACTGCCAGGAAGTGTCAGTGGATTGCTTCGATCGTGAACGCGCCGTGCGTGTGGGACAGGCGGAGGAGTGGCGCCAAGGCCCGATGCTGCACCCCGTCATGTGCGGCTCGGTATTCGCTCCGAATCCCCTGACCTGACGCGACCGGGCGGGCTCAGTGGCCGGCTTCGGCCTCGGCCGTGACGTCGCGGATGCCGCGCGGGCGTCCGGCCTTGACCCACCTCCGGTGCAGGACCGCGGCGATCGCGACCGCGGCGACCAGGGAGGCGATCGGCTCGCCCCGGGAGAGGTTGACCACCAGCACGAAGGCGACGGCGACCGCGCCCACGAGGTTGACCGCCGCGTGTCCGAAGCGGCGTTCGCGCAACAGGACCAGCCGCTGGTCGTCACCGCCGGCCGTGATGATCACGACCGCGGAGACGGCCAGAGCAGCACGCCCCAGTACGGGGCGTGGTGCAGTTGGTACGTCCCCACACGGCGGGCAGGATTCCGGCATCGGTGCCGCCATGGCCGTGGTGGCGGGCCAGTGCTTTCAGCAGGCCGGGCCCGACCTGGAAGGAGGAGGACGCGGCCGAGAGCAGCAGCAGCGCGGTGAGGAGCTGGAAGATCGCGTACAGGGTGCCGGGGGCGGCATTGTGGGCCAGGTCCAGGACGGGTGGGCATTCCTGCCGAAGATGCGCAATTCTGGATGATGTGTCTGGTCGCGCGCAGCCCGCACACGCGGACGCGATCGGCGACCACACCGGAGGTTCTACAGCCGATGAGCAGCCCCGAGCATGAACCGGCAGGCGCCCGCGACACCACCGAGGGTCACACCTACACGATCACCGGCGGCGACTGGGACGAGATCTTCTCCGCGGCGGAGAAGCCGGACGACGAGCGGATCATCGTCAACATGGGTCCGCAGCACCCGTCCACGCACGGTGTGCTGCGGCTGATCCTGGAGATCGACGGCGAGACGGTGAAGGAGGCCCGCTGCGGCATCGGCTACCTGCACACCGGCATCGAGAAGAACATGGAGTTCCGCAACTGGGTCCAGGGCACGACGTTCGTGACCCGCATGGACTACCTGATGCCGCTGTTCAACGAGACGGCCTACTGCCTGGCGGTGGAGAAGCTGCTGGGCATCACCGACCACATCCCGGAGCGGGCGAGCGTCATCCGCGTGATGATGATGGAGCTCAACCGGATCTCCTCCCATCTGGTCGCCGTGGCCGCAGGCGGGATGGAGATCGGCTCCACCACGCTGATGGTCTACGGCTTCCGTGATCGCGAGGTCATCCTCGACATCTTCGAGCTGGTCACCGGCCTGCGCATGAACCACGGCTACGTGCGGCCCGGCGGGCTGGCGCAGGACCTGCCGCCCCGCGCGCTGGACGATATCCGTGAGGGCGTGAGGCTGCTGCGCTCGCGGCTGCCCGAGTACGACAAGCTCGCCACCAACAACCCGGTCTTCAAGGCCCGGCTGATGGACGTCGGCTATCTGAACCTGGCGGGCTGCATGGCGCTGGGCGCGACCGGCCCGATCCTGCGGGCCACCGGCCTGCCGCACGACCTGCGCAAGTCGCAGCCGTACTGTGGCTACGAGGGCTACGACTTCGAGGTCGAGACCGCCGACACCTGCGACTCCTACGGGCGGTTCCTGATCCGGCTGCACGAGATGGAGCAGTCGCTGCGGATCGTCGAGCAGTGCCTGGAACAGCTCACGGGCGGCGGCGGCGAGGTAATGGTCGCGGACAAGAAGATCGCGTGGCCGGCCCAGCTGGCGCTCGGCGCGGACGGGCTCGGCAACTCGCTGGACCACATTCGCAAGATCATGGGCGAGTCCATGGAGGCGCTGATCTACCACTTCAAGCTGGTGACGGAGGGCTTCCACGTCCCGCCGGGGCAGACCTACACGGCGGTCGAGTCCCCCAGGGGCGAGCTGGGCGTGCATGTAGTCTCCGACGGCGGCACGCGCCCCTACCGGGTGCACTTCCGCGACCCGAGCTTCACCAACCTGCAGACGATGGCCGCGATGTGCGAGGGCGGGCAGGTCGCGGACGTCATCGTCGCCGTGGCCGGTATCGACCCGGTGATGGGAGGCGTGGACCGGTGAGAGCCATCGCGTGACCGTGGTTGACTCGTCCGCCCGTTCCCCGACTCCGGCGACGGCTGCGGCGACCCTTGGGCACCCGAGCGGCATCACCGGACCTGTGGCCCTCGGCCCCTTCGGGGTGCCTTTAACGAGCGGCGAACCAGGTGACAAGTAACCCGCCAGTAGCCTTCAGATCGAGGGGCGGGCTTTTGTCCTGTCTGGGGCCGGGGGCCGCCGGCTTCGACCCAGGCGGTGATGTCCCGCGACGCGTCCGGGTCGTTCACCAGGCCGAGCCAGACAGGGCGTCCACCGGCTTTGCGGCCCTCGGCGGAGGGCTGGATGACGATCAAGAAGTTGCGCCGCCGGCTCAAGTCCCTTCCCTGGAAAGACATCCCGCTTCAGGGACGCACCCGGGGCATCGGCCACGCCCACTCGGAGATCCGCCGGATCAAGGTTGCCACCGTCAACAGCCCCCTCTTCCCCGGAGCCTGCCAGGCCGTCCAGATCAAGCGCCGGCGCACCGACCGCAAGACCGGCAAGACCACCGTCAAGACGGTCTACGCCGTCACCAGCCTGACCGCCGAGCAGGCCACCCCAGCCCAGATCACCCAACTCGTCCGCGACCACTGGCAGATCGAGGCCCTGCACCGCATCCGCGACACCACCTTCGCCGAGGACGCCCCCCAGCTGCGGACCGGCAACGCGCCCCGCGCGATGGCCACCTGGCGCAACCTCGCCATCGGAGCCCTCCGCACGGCCGGAGTGAAGAACATCGCGGCCGGCCTCCGCCACAATGCCCGCGCCCCTCGGCGCCCCCTCGCGCTACTCGGCCTCGGATGATCACGAACCAGACGTCACGGCACTACGCCGAAGCCCTGACCCCTCATGTTCATCGGCCTCGCCTGAGCACGAAGTGGACGTCACTCGACTACGGCGAAGCCCTGAGGGCTGTCGCAGAATAACTTCAGGCTTTGATTTTGGTCAGGCGGTCTGTCTCGCGAGGTCATCGAGTGGAACGGCGCTTCGTCGTTCGTGAGATATTTTCCGACGGCTCCCTGGGCCGCTCAGGGGTCGACCGGGTCCGGCGCATGCGTTCTCGGCGTTCTCTCAGGCCGGGAACGAGAGGTAAAGCCGCCTCAGATGGTCGGGGTGTCGTCAACAATCGGCCTGTGAATCTCAATGACCGGCTTCCACCCCGCGGAGAACTCGATGAAGTCTGCACGGGTGGGGTAGGTGTCGAACGCGCGACGGTCACGTTTGGGGCTGTCGGTCCCCTTGCGCCCCCGGGGAATCTGCTCCTCGAAGATGTCGACCTTCACGTCGGGAACCTCCTTGAGGCCCTGGCGCCAGATCTGTACGGTGTCGGCGCCGAAGGCCTGCCGGGCCGCAGCGTAAAGGGCCGTGAGGGCTCCCTTGTCCCCACCAGGGACGAAAAGTGCCAGGTCCAGCACGACACCGGCGGACTGGAGGACCTCGATGGTCACCGAGCCGTTCTCGTCAGCCAAGTAGATTCCGGCTTCATTCTCGTCGTCGGGAAGGCAGGAGACCTCTTCCTGGAATACGGTTCTCGCCGTGATCGAGCCGCCCTCGAAATTCTCACCGGACTTGGTCAGAAAAGCAGGGACATAGCAGTCGGGAAGCTTGAGTTCTGCCGTGTCGGCGGAAATGAAGAGCCTGTCCTTCACGCCGAGCTTCGTCACCTCTTCCAGCGAGAGGCGGCGAGCGGTGATCTTCTCCGTGTTCACGATTTCCCTTTCAGGTTGCACTGTCCCTCCGAACAAGGACGCTACCACGAAACCCTGAGGTCAACTGCCCAGTAATCTTTGGGTAAATGGCCTCCGATGACCTGCGCGGGAGGATGCCGAAGCGAGTGCCACTCGGTCGGGAACACGCATCCGCCAGGTAGTGTCCCTCGTCATGCTGTTGGGGATCAACTGGCGGTTGCATTTCGGTGCGTTGGATAGCACGGAGGAACTAAAAGAGAGTTTACGACAGATATCACCCATATCACCTTCGGGGAGGTGGCGGCGAGGTAAGGCGATCCATTCGTCGTGCATCTCGAAGAGCGCAGCGGAAACCATCCGGATGGTCCGACAGCGCAACAACGGAGACCCCCACCGGCAACATCTGGATGGAGCGCGAACCGGAAGTCGCGTACTACCGCGCCCTCTTCGGTCAGGACTTCGGCGTAGTCGGCTGACGCCCGGTTGCTGACGTCTCGTCATGTTGGGCGGAGTTCGGTGCACAGCAGGCACGAACGTCCGCGATCATGAAGTTCTCTACGCTCTGTGACCTTGGACTGCCCGTGCCTGCCGACGCATCCTCTCTGACCTCCCCTGCCTTTGAACAGCTCAGACCGCATCCGGAAGTGTCCGGGAGCGATCTTCCGGATCTGCTGGAACGCCTCGCACAGGTCCCGGACCCGCGGGATCCGCGGGAGTACGGCACCCTCTCGTGACGCTCCTGGCACTGACGGCCTGCGCGGTCCTCGCCGGAGCGCGACCCCTGCTCGCGGTGAGTGAATGGGTAGCCGACGCACCGCCGGCCCTGCTCGAACGGCTCGGCACGGCCGTCGACCCGCTGGTCCCGAAATGGTCCTGGCCCGCGGAATCCTGTGCCGTTCAGCAACTCATCGCGGCTGGTCAGGCCGCATATCTGTACTCGTTGATCAGGCCGCCAAGGACGTGAGTCTGCAGTAGTCGTCGCGGGATGCTCGGGTCATCCTGCGGCGTGACCAGGTCGTTGTCGTCAGGCGGCAGTTGCTCTCGAGCTTGATGGGGGCGATGGCCGTTGTAGTGCCGGGCGTAGACATCGAGGATGTTGAAGGGTGTCTTTATTGCCGTACGGTGGTTGACCTGGGGCTTTGCGATCGCCTACATATGGGCATGATCCCTGATCGTGGGTCTGCGACTGCTTTACCCGATCTTCTGCCGACTACTGGGTTGCCTCCTTGTGCTGGGCCGATCGACCGCCGCGAACAACGCCGAGATCCTTGTGCTTCGGCATGAGGTCGCTGTGCTTCGCCGGCAGGTGGAGCGGCCGCGGCTTTCATGGGCTGATCGTGCCGTGCTCTCCGCTCTCGCCCGGCACCTGCCACCTGTCGTACGTCGCCATCGGCTGGTCACTCCGGGCGCGCTGCTGGCCTGGCACCGTCGTCTGGTGCGCTGGAAATGGCGCCAAACCCCCACCGGACCCGGCCGACCACCGTTGCCGGAAGAGACAGTCGCGTTCATCCAGCGCCTGGCGAGAGAGAACCCGACCTGGGGATACGTCAGGATCCAAGGTGAGCTTCGACGGCTTGGCCATCGGGTCGCCGCCGCCACGATCCGGCGCGTCCTGCGCCGCTCCGGCCTGCTGCCCGCACCACAGCGCGCCTCCCAGCAGACCTGGCGCTCCTTCCTCCGTTCACAGGCCCACACGCTGCTCGCCTGGGACTTCATGCACGTAGAGACCGTCTTCCTCAGACGTTTCTATGTCTTCTTCGTCATGGAGATCGCCACGCGGCGCGTCCATGTCCTGGGTGTCACAGCCGACCCGACCGGTGCTTGGGTCGCCCAACTCGTCCGCAACCTGCTCATGGATCTCGAGGAGAGGGCTGGGTGCTTCCGGTTCCTCATCCGGGACCGGGACAACAAGTTCACCGCCGCGTTCGACGCCGTCTTCGCGGGCAACGGCACAGCCGTCATCCCGACTCCGCCGCAGAGCCCGCGGTCCAACGCGTTCGCCGAACGATGGATACGCACAGCCCGCGCCGAGTGCACCGATCGCCTCCTCATCACCGGCGAACGACACCTCCGCGCGGTCCTCACCACGTACGCCAAGCACTACAACGCGGGACGAGCTCACCGCGGCCTCGGCCTACGAGCACCTGACGACGACCCAAACGTCATCCTCCTGCCTGCTGACATGGTCAGGCGCCGCCAAGTACTTGGCGGACTGATCAACGAGTACCACACCACGTCAGCCAGTCCGCCTCACCATCCACAGGAGAGGCCCAGCTCAGCTGCCTGATCGGAATATTGACACCCTTCAGGGTTGCTGCTCGGGGGTTTCGGCACCAGTACCTGCGCACGGTGCAGGCGCTGCTGGCTAGGCACTGTCCGGCGGACATGTGGCCGTGATGGCACCAACCAAGTGAGTTCTCGCGGGCCGGACTGCGCCCGGTTGCGAGGCGCTTCTGCCCCTCGGGCATGGGCAGGACCGCCAGTGCGGTGTCTGCGATGTTCCGCGGCGTCTCCGGGTCCAGGCCGGCCTTGCCTACCGCCTCGATACCGCGGACCACCGTCAACAGCAGTGCCGCCAACCGCTCCGGATCCGCAGCGCTATCGATGTCGCCGTGGCGCTGGGCGGCGCTGATCTCCGTCCACAGCAGGGTCAGCAGCGCCCTTCATGGTCTCGGCCGACCGTCCGGCGAGCGTCGGATCATGCTGGGCCAGTTCCGCCGCGCCCTTGGCCAACAGGCATCCGCGGCGCTCGGTGTCGGAGGCGGTGTTCTCCGCCATGAGGCGCACGTAGCGGCCGCGGCCCGGCGGCCCGTCGACGACCTGCCCGGCCGTCCGCCCCGCGGCCGGCGACGACATGGTTCGGCCGCGCTCGTCCAGGTGGTCGGTCCGGGCAGGCGTGAGCGTTTGCGCAGGCTCAGGGGGACGTGGTCCAGCGTGGCGCGGTCTCGGCCCACTTGGCGTCCCACTGGGCGAGATTGCGCCGACGCAGGACCACGACGACGCCGCGGTAGGCGGCGGCACCGGCGAGGGTCACGGTCAGGAAGCCGACGAGCGCCCAGCCCATGGTCCGGCTGCGGATCTGCTCGGCGGGCATGGGCGGCTCGGCGATGGCTCCGTCCACGTCGACCCACACGTCGACGGCGCTGCCCGCGCTGAGCCCGGGCAGGACGTCGGTCTCGACGGTGCGGATCCGTCCGTCCGGGTCGGTGTAGCGGACCGTGGCCGGATAGCGGTTCTCTCTCGCCTCCGCCGATCCGGGCTCCGGATGGTCCGGGGCGTCGTGGGTGAGGACGGCGGTGGTGAGGCGCAGGGTCTGCCTCTGGTGCTCGGCGGCCGCGCGGTAGTGCCGGTGGGCGGCGTCACCGATGGCGAACATGGCACCGAGCCCCAGGATCGGTACGAGCAGCAACATCGCCAGGGCGATCCGGCCCTGGAGGCGGTCGGTGCGCCGGTACAGCGGATTGTGCCGCCAGCGCCACAGCGACAGGGGGTGCACGAGCCCGTGGTGCGGGGGATCCGGGGGCTGTGCGGGTGGTGGCACGCCGGACACAGGTTCTCCTTTCCGGGGCGGAGGTGGCGTACAGCAGACCCCGGCCGGTGAGGTGGCGGGGTCAGGGGGCAGCGAGGTCAGCGAGGTCAGCGGAAGAGCGGGCCAGGCCCGGGTGGGGACGTGCCCCTGGCCGACGGATGTCCGTGCGCGGCCCGCAACATCGTGGCGGCGCCGCGGATCGCCGCGGTATGCGGTGTGGGAACCGCCCGCAGGGGCGCGTGCGTGCCGCCGGCGAGCCGGTGAGTGAGGTCGGGGCGCAGTGCGCCGCCACCGGCCAGGAGGGCACCCCGGCTCAGGGCCTCGGCGGTGAGGGACGTGCGGTCCTGCCGGAGCATGGAGGTGAACATGGTGCTGATGGCTTCGCTGATCTCCGCCGTGGCGTCGGCGTCTGCGAGGTCGGTGGTGCCGGCGAGGTCGGTGGTGCCCAGGGCGGTGCGGCGGGCGTCGAAGACCAGGCCGTCGACGAGGAGGACCACCTCGGTGAGATGGGCGCCGATGTCCACCACGAGCAGCGGCAGGGAGAGGTCGGCGCCCGCGGCCAGGGCGATGGCGCGCGCGGTGGGGACGGTCAGGACCGCGCGGGGGCGGAGCACTTCCACGGCGGCGCGGGCCCGTTCCCGGTAGGCGGGGCCGTCCAGCACCGGCGCGGTGACCACCACCAGCGGGCGGGTGAGGCGGGGCAGGCGGGGGCTGAGGAGCCGGTCGAGCATCCGGGCCGTTCCCGGAACGTCGACGATGGCGCCGCGCTGGACCGGATACACCGCCCCAGCACCGGGGAAGGTGATGGTGGGTACGTCGAGGACCATCCCGCGGCCGGCTATCCAGGCGCGGGTGCGGGCGCTGCCCAGGTCCAGGGCGAGGCCGCAGCAGTGCCGGCACAACGGCCAGGGCCGGTGCCGGTGCCCGGCGGGGGAGCCGGACCGAAAGCGGCGGCGGACGGTCATCGTCCGGCCTCCCGCACCTGCTGGCACCGTGCGCAGTAGCGGGCCTGCGGAACGATCATCAGCCGGTCGCGCTCGACAGGGCGACGGCACAGATGGCACGCGCCGTAGCGGCCCTCGGCGATGCGTCGCAGCGCCGCCTCCACGTCGGCGAGGACCATGCGCGCGGAGGCGGCGACTTTGACGTGCACTTCGGCCTGTGCCGCGGAGCGGCGCCGGAGCAGGTCCTCGACGCGGGGCGCCGCGGCGATCTGCCGCAGCTGTTCCCGGCGGAACAGGCGCTGTTCGTGGAGGTTCTCCCGCAGCGCGGCGAGGTCCTCGGGCGACAGGTGCGCGGCACGGTCGCCGATGGTCTGGTGGTTCACCACTTCACCCCTTTGAGCAGGGCGGAGACGAAAACAGGAGGCGGACGGGGCGGGTCAGGCGGTGGCGCGGCCCTGGCAGGCGACGCAGTACCGGGTGTAGGGGAGGATCTCCAGGCGTTCCGCGGGGACGGGCTTGGCACAGCCCTGGCAGATGCCGTAGGTGTCGTCCTCCACGCGGGCGAACGCCTCGTCGATCTCGGTGAGGACTCGCTGGATCGCCTCCGTCTGCGCGGACACCAGATGGGCGTCCGTGCTCTGGGCGCTCTCGTCGAGGGCACGCAGCTGAGCCAGGCGGCTGTTGCGGGCGTGTTCGAGGCGCTGACGGGTTTCATGAGAGGTCAGCCGCCCGGGGCGGCGGCCGGTCTGGGTGGTGTCGAGCGGCACGATGAGGTCCTTTCGTGAAAGCGCGCCAGGCGCGGCAGCAGCCGCCCGGTTCCGCCGACCGCGGTCTCCAGGACCGCGCGCACTGGCCGTACCGGACGGCTCGAGCACCTTCGACTCTGCTCGACCCGGCGTCGGAAGCCCATCGGGCGCGGACCCCATTTGCCCGGGGCAGCGGTGACCACGGGGCGATGGCGGGGAAGGGCGCGTGGGTACCCGATGACCTCGGATATGGGTGACGGGCCCCATCGACCGCGCGCGGTGCGGGAGGCAGGCTGTGTCAGGCTCGGTCGTGATCAGTTGTGGCGGCTCCGCCTGGGTCCGATGGGCGGCAGTAGAGCTGATCACTCGCGGAGCGCAGAAGGAGGAACTTCCCCGGTGTCGCTGTTCTGGCGGATCTTCGGGCTCAACGCCCTGGTGCTGGGCACCGCTACGGCGCTGCTGCTGTGGGCGCCGGTGACCGTCTCCGTGCCGGTGCTGCTGACCGAGGCGATCATCCTGGTCGGCGGTCTCGCCGTCATGCTGGTCGCCAACGGCACCCTGCTGCGCTGGGGCCTGGCCCCGCTGGACCGGCTGACCAGGCTGATGACCACCGTCGACCTGCTGCGCCCGGGCCAGCGGCTGTCCGTGCCCGGCGCCGGCGGCGGTAGCGAGGTGTCCGAGCTGATCCGCACCTTCAACGCCATGCTCGACCGGCTGGAGCACGAACGCGCCACGTCCAGCGCCCGGGCGCTGCTGGCCCAGGAGGCGGAACGCCGCCGCATCGCCCAGGAACTGCACGACGAGGTCGGGCAGAGCATGACCGCGATCCTGCTGGTGCTCAAGCGCGCCGCGGACGACGCCCCCGAACCGCTGCGCGAGGACCTCCAGCAGGCCCAGGAGATCACCAGGGAGAGCCTGGACGAGGTCCGCCGCCTGGTGCGCCGCCTGCGGCCCGGCGTCCTGGACGACCTGGGCCTGGTCAGCGCACTGACCTCGCTCACGCAGGACTTCGCCACCCACACCGGGCTGCGGGTTGTGCGCCGCCTCGATTCCGATCCGCCCACCCTCGACCGGGAGAGCGAGCTCGTGCTGTACCGGGTGGCTCAGGAGAGCCTGACCAACGCGGCCCGCCATGCGGACGCGCGGCAGGTCGAGGTGAGCCTGCACCGGGTGGGCGAGGCGGTGGTGCTGGAGATCGCCGACGACGGCCGCGGCATCGAGGCCGCCTGCGAAGGCGCCGGGATCCGCGGCATGCGCGAACGGGCCCTGCTCGCCGGGGCCACCCTCGACATCACCTCGACGCCTGGCACCGGTACCCGGATCCGCCTCATCACACCCGCCCCCAGGAAGCAGCTTTGACCATGCCCGATCCGACCCCGCCCGGACCCACCACGGCCTCGGCACCGTCCGCCACGGCCGGGAAGCCGATCCGCATCCTGCTCGCCGACGACCACGCTCTCGTACGCCGCGGCGTACGCCTGATCCTCGACAGGGAACCCGACCTGGAGGTCGTCGCCGAGGCCGGGGACGGTGCCGAGGCCATCGAGGCGGCCCGGAGCCAGGAGATCGACCTGGCCGTGCTGGACATCGCCATGCCGCGCCTGACCGGTCTTCAGGCCACCCGGGAGCTGGTGGCGCTCAAGCCGGGTCTGCGCATCCTGATGCTGACGATGCACGACAACGAGCAGTACCTGTTCCAGGCACTCAAGGCCGGGGCTTGTGGCTATGTGCTGAAGTCGGTTGCCGACCGCGACCTGGTCGCCGCCTGCCGGGCCGCGATGCGCAACGAGCCGTTCCTCTACCCCGGCGCGGTCACCGCTCTCATCCGCAACTACCTGGAGCGCGTCCGCCACGGCGAGGAAGACCCCGACCAGTTCCTCACCCCTCGTGAAGAGGAGGTCCTCAAGCTCGTCGCCGAAGGGCACTCCTCCAAGGAGATCGCCGAGATCCTGTTCATCAGCGTCAAGACCGTGCACCGCCACCGGGCCAACCTCCTGCACAAGCTCGGTCTGCACGACCGGCTGGAGCTGACCCGCTACGCCATCCGCGCAGGTCTCATCGAACCCTGACGCCCGCCCCGCACCGACGTCCGGGGCTGGTCGTCCACTCCCCGGCCGGAGCCCCGGACCGGCACCCCACGCCGAGCACACGGCAGGAGTCGAGCACCCCGCAGGAAGGGGACGGTGCATGCGCCCAGCACCCCGCAGCACCCCGACCGCAGTTCACCCGCTCGCGGGGACGCTCATCGCGCTCCTCGCCGTCCTGCTGGCGTTGCCCGCCGATGCCGCGCGCGCGGCTTCCGTTCCGGTGCCCGCGGCTTCCGTTCCGGTGCTCGATCCGGCCCCGGCGGCCACGGGCGCCGAGCGCCCCGACACCGGTCCCCACGCGGACGACCCGTGTGCCGTCGGCTGCGCGGCCCAGGCCAGGGTCCGCCACGACCACCTCGGCGAGCGCCCGTGCCCACCGGATCACCACGCCACCCGCAGGTACCTGACGCGACCCATCACCCTTTCCTCCGTCGCGGCCGCGCGGGCCGCTGCCGCGGCGTGCCTGCCGGAGGCTCGTGTTGAAACGCCGGAACAACCGCCGGAACAACCGCCAGAACAACCGCACCAAGCCCTTGCGCGTGCGTGCGCTACTCGCCCTCGCCGTGATCGCCGGATCGCTGGCCATCGCCCTCACCACGCCCGTCCGCCTCGGCCTCGACCTGCGCGGCGGCACCCAGATCATGCTGGAAACCCGCTCCACCCCCACCACCGACGCCGACGCCGCGGCCACCGACCGCACCGTGGAAGTGCTGCGCGGCCGCATCGACGCGCTCGGCGTCGCCGAACCGACCCTCGTCCGCTCCGGCGACCACCGCATCCTCGTCGAGCTGCCCGGCGTGTCTGACCCGAAGAAAGCCGCCGACGTGCTGGGCCGCACCGCGCAGCTCACCGTCCACGCGGTCCTCGGCCCGGCCCGGACCGCCGACGGCGCCACCGCCCCGGCGACCGATCCGGCCAAGGAGCGCGTTCTGTCGGACGAGTCCGGACAGCGCCTGCGCCTGCGGGCCGCCGATCTGACCGGACGGGACGTCGAAGGCGCCGACGCCCGCTTCGACCAGCAGGGCGGTGCCGGATGGCACGTCGCGGTCGACTTCTCCAAGACCGGCCAGGACCAATGGCGGCAGATCACCGCACGGGCCGCCTGTCACCCGGCCGGTGACCCGCAGCGCCGGGTCGCCATCGTCCTCGACAACAAGATCATCTCCTCGCCGCAGGTCGACCCCTCCGTACCGTGCGGGACCGGCATCCCGGGCGGCACCACCCAGATCACCGGCTCCTTCGACGACACCGAAGCGCGCGAACTGGCCCTGCTCATCTCCGGCGGAGCCCTGCCCGTACCGGTCGAGACCGTGGAACAGCGCACCATCGGCGCCACGCTCGGCGATGCGGCCATCGAGGCCGCGGCCTGGGCCGCCGGCATCGGCACCGCGCTGACCGCGCTGTTCATCATCGCCGTCTACCGGCTCATGGGCCTGCTCGCGACCGCGGCCCTGGCCTGCTACGCCCTCGTCTCCTACGCCGCGCTGGCCGCGCTCGGCGCCACACTGACCCTGCCGGGCCTCGCCGGGTTCGTCCTGGCGATCGGCATGGCCGTGGACGCCAACGTCCTGGTCTTCGAACGGACCCGCGAAGAGTACGCGGCCCGCAGCCGCCCCACCCCCCGATCGGCACTGACGGCCGGGTTCCGCGGAGCCCTCAGCGCGATCGCCGACTCCAACATCACCACATTGATCGCCGCGGCTCTCCTGTTCGCCTTCGCCTCCGGCCCGGTGCGCGGCTTCGGCATCACCCTCGCCGTCGGCGTCCTCGCCTCGATGGTCAGCGCCCTGGTGATCAGCCGGATGCTCGCCGAGTACGCGGCCAACCGCCCTGCGGTCTTCCGCCGAACCCGCGTCACCGGCATCGCGAGCACCGGCTGGGTCCGCGACCGGCTGCTGCGCCGCGACCCGTTCCTGATGCGCCGTCCGCGCCGCTGGCTGGCCGCCTCCGCCGCACTCGCCGTCATGGCCGCGTCGGGCATCCTCGTCCGCGGCCTGGACTTCGGCATCGAGTTCACCGGCGGCCGGCTGATCGAGTACGCCACCAGCACCTCCGTCGACCCCGACCGGGCCCGCACCGCCCTCACCGACGCCGGGTTCCCCCGCGCGGTGGTGCAGTCCTCCGGTGACACCGGGCTCACGGTGCGCGCCGAGAACCTGACCAACGCCGACGAGGCCACCGTCACCGAAACCATCAGCAACCTCGGCGGCGAGACGAAGAAGATCCGCGACGAGCTGATCGGCCCCAGCATGGGCGGCGAACTGCGCCGCAACGCCCTCATCGCGCTCTCCCTCGCACTGGGCGCCCAACTGCTGTACCTCGCGGTGCGCTTCCGCTGGTTCTTCGGGACCGCGGCCGTCGTCGCGCTCGCCCACGACGTGGTGATCGTCATCGGCGCCTTCGCCTGGCTCGGCAAGCCCATCGACGGGGTCTTCCTGGCCGCCCTGCTGACCGTCATCGGCTACTCGGTCAACGACTCCGTCGTCCTCTTCGACCGCGTACGCGAACTGCTCGACCGCGACCGCACCACACCGCTTCCCCGCCTGACGAACCGGGCGATCCTGCAGACCCTGCCCCGTACCGTCAACACGGGCATGGGCGCGGCACTCATCCTCACCGTCCTCGCCGTCCTCGCCGACGACACCCTCGCCGACTTCGCCCTCGCCCTGCTCATCGGCCTGGCGGCCGGCACCTACTCCTCCGTCTTCACCGCCGCCTCACTCACCATCGAGCTGCACCCGCCCCGGAAGGCGTCGCGGCCGCGGCCGTCGCGGTTCACCCGGCGGCACTCCTCCTCGGGGCAGAACGTGGTGTCGACTTCCGGGGAAACCCCTCGATAGGGTCACCGTCGTTTCCGAGCCCACGTCCTTCCCCACGACGCTTCCCCACGACGCCCGCCGCACCGACCACATGCCACACCTTCGCGTCCTACCCCACACCCGTCGAAACCCCGGTCCTGGTGACCAGCGGTGACTGGTCCGGAGACGCCGACGGGCTCGTGTTCCAGAACACCGGGTCCCGCGCCGTGTACGTGGAATACACCACGTACACGAACGACGGGACCGTCCCGGTGGACGGCACGGTGTACGTCACGACGAGCAAGGCGAGCAGACGGGTTCTTCTACAACCCGACCACCGTGCACACGGTCACTTGGCGCGCCGACAACACGGGCTGACATGACCGCACCGCGGGCGCTTCCGGACCGGAGGCGCCCGCCTTTCCGTCAGCCCCGGCCGCCCGGCCACTGTGGTGCCTCATCGATTTCCGCTGCCCACGGGGCCGGGCTGAGTTCTGGAATCCCACACCCCTCAGGGGTGATGCGCATGCTCACAGCCCTCGACCTGGCCATCGGCCAGATCTCCTACCGGATACGCAAACGCAAATAGTGGCGCGAGTTCCTCGGCCTGCTCAAGACACTGCGGGAACGCTGGCCCGGGGAGAAGCTGTGTACGTCGTGCTGGACAACTTCTCCCCGCACAGCCACGCCGAGGTCCGCACCTGGGCCGCCGACAGCGACATCAAGCTGGTCTTCGTACCTGCCTACGGCTCCTGGCTGAACTGGATCGAGTCCGAGTTTGCCGCGCTGCGCTGCTGCGCTCTCAAGGGCATGGACCACCAAACGCACGATGAGCAGGACGCCGCCATCGCCGCCCACATCCGCTGGTACAACGCCCGCGCCGAGCCGAAGAACCGCCCCGCACCCGAGTCACCCATCCGGCAGTGGACCGAGTACCCGGCCAAGGGTGCGTGACAAAGCCCAGCGACGGCGATCTTCGCGGGGGGTACGTGGGTCCGACGCGTCACGGTTACGGCCTGATCGACGGGGGCCGCATCCGAGGGTCAGGTCACCAGGGGACGACCCCGTTGTCGTCGAAGAGCTGGCCGGTCGGGCCGTCGTCCGGCAGGGTCGCCAGCCGGATGGCGATCGCCGCGCCCTGCTCGGGGGTCTGGGTCCCGCTGAATCCGTTGAGGTCGGTGGCCACGTAACCAGGGCAGGCGTTGTTGATCAGGATGCCGGTGCCGCTCAGCTCCTTGGCGTACTGGATGGTGATGGCGTTGAGGTAGGTCTTCGTCGGCGCGTAGGCCCCGCTGATCCCCCGAGGTCGACACCGGGCGTGGTCTGCAGGGTCAGGGAGCCGACATGGCTGGACTGGTTGACGATCCGCGGGTGCGCCGAACGGCGCAGCAACGGCAGCATCGCATTGGTGACCCTGATGACGCCGATGCCGTTGGTCTCCACCAGCCGCCGCACGGTGTCGAGGTCGAGGGTCGAGGGTTCCTCCGGCCAGCCGCCGGCCACGCCGGCGTTGTTGACCAGTACGTCCAGTCGCCCCGCACGCTCCTCGATCAGTTGCACCGCGGCGATCACGCTCTCGTCGTCGGTCACGTCCAGGGGCACGCCGAAGGCGTCGGCACCAGCCGCGCGCAACTTCGCCACGGCGTCCTCCCGGCGCTGCTCGTCCCGGGCGCCGACGCCGACACTCCAGCCCGCGCACCGAGCCCGGCCGCGATCTCGTACCCGATTCCCTTGTTCGCGCCAGTGACCAGCGCGATCGTTTTCTCGTTCACGACAGCGAGCATGCCCGCGCTGCGGCCGGGCACCAACACCTACTCGGTCGTGCAGAAATACCCGAACGATATCGATCAGCCGTGAGCCGTCATTAGCCTGGGCGCATGGAAATACGCGAGCTGCGGTACTTCGTCGCCGTCGCCGAGGAGCTGCACTTCGGCAAGGCTGCCCAGCGCCTTGGGATAGCCCAGCCGCCCCTGTCCCGCACGATCACCCAGCTCGAACGGCGGCTCGGAATCGCACTGCTGGAACGCACCAGCCGCAAGGTCACGCTCACCGAGGCCGGAGCCGTGCTGCTGGCCGAAGGACACGCGATCCTCAGCGCGGTGACCGCGGCTGAGCGGCATACTCAACAGGCCGCGACAGCACACCCCAGCCTCGTCCTCGCCGTCAAAACCGGCACCGCCGGCGAGCTGCTGACCAAACTGCTCGACGCCTACGCCGCGGAACCCGGCGCAGCCACCGTCGATCTGCTGCTCTGCGAGGCACACCAGCACCAGCAGCTGCTGCAGGACGGGCAAGCTGACGACTCGGACGAGCTGCTGGCGTTCTACGACTTCCCGGCCGAGCACTGGATCCACCTGCGGACCACGAATCCCATTGAGTCGACCTTCGCCACCGTCCGGCTGCGGACCAAGGTCACCCGCGGGGCCGGCAGTGCGGCCGCTGCCCTGGCCATGGTCTTCAAACTCGTCGAGTCCGCCCAGCAACGGTGGCGGGCGGTCAATGCACCCCACCTGGTCGCCCTCGTCCGAGCCGGCGCCCGCTTCGAACGCGACCACCTCGTCGAACGCCCCGATCCCCTCGCGGCCTAGGGTGACCCCACGATGACCATTCACGACACCTACGGGACCAAGACCCACACGGTCAAGGAGCTGGCCGGGCTGCTCGCCCCTCCTCAACCTGACCTTCGCCGAGCACGACAGCTACTTCCGCGGCGAATACCTCAAGGCCGAGGCAGGGGGCGCTGAGATCGAGATCCAGCCCCACGCAATCCCTGGAGACGACGAAGAAGGCGATCTCTACGCTTCGGAGCACGCAGCATTCCAGACCCTCGTGCTGGTCACTGCACCGGCATTGGACAGCGTGCTCAACGGCACCCTGACCTCCATCGAAGGGCTCGAAGCACTGGCCCATGAAGCGTTCTGATCCGTTGATCCACAACTATTGACAATTACTCACAGATAGAAGCCCCCCGACCAGGCGAGACAATCGGCGAGGCTGGCTGGCCGACGACGCCCTGCTGTGGCCCTGCACCGGCGGGGCCGGGTGGGCCCGGGTGCGGCCAGGGCAGTGGTCTGCCGGACGTACGCCCTGGCCTTGATCGGTTATGCCACCAAGCGGGGAGGGGTTACAAGCTCAGTCGGCCGCCGTGACTGCGTCCCTGATGAGGCGGCGGGCGGCCGCGTCGGTACGGGCGACGTCAAGGGTCACCAAGCGGTCCTGACACAGACCGCGCAGGCCGGAGACGAGAAGCGTGGCCCGTGTCCGCGCCTGCTGTGGCGGATGACCCAGCCGGACGTAGGCCCCGGCGATGGGGCCGATCATGACCTCGACGGTCTCGGCCGCGATGTCGCCGTACTGCTCGGAATCGGTGGCGGCCAGGCTGAGTAGCTGCAGCAGCATGCGGACCGGACCGGCCTGCTCCCCGACGGTCATCGCCTCCCACAGGGTATGGGCCGCCTTGCGCAGTCCCGCGCTGTCGCGGACGCCGTCGAACATCGCGTGCGCGTCGGGACGGCTGACGGCCAGCGCCTGGGCCAGCAGGTTCTCGCGGCTGCCGAAGTAGTACAGAAGCATGCGCTTGGTGGTGCCGATCGACTCGGCGAGTGGACTCAGCGACATCTGCGCGACGCCGTGGTACTGGAGGTGGTGCACCACCTGCTTCAGCAGCTCAGCGCGCTTTTCGGCGTTGACGGGGCGAGGCACGCTTTGACTGTACCGACCGGTACACGTAAGGTCCAGCAGACGTAGATGTGCCGATCGGTACGTTAATCGAGTGGCGCCGTGGCGACGGTCAGGCGCGGGGCAGCCGAGAGGGGGGGCCGTGAAACTGATTGGACCGCGAATGGCGAAGGACCACCGGTACCGGAGGGGCGGCCATGGGGTTACCGGGCATCCGGTCGGTCGTGTGCCCCGCGGGCTCCGCGGCATGGCTCGCCGCGGCCAAGGGGTGGTCCTGTGAAACACCGGATCGAGCGTCCCCGGGGCATATCCGTGGCCAGAGTCCTCGTCGAGACCCTCACGATGCCGGCAGTACTCTTCCTCGGCCTGCTCTTCTGCTTCCCCATGGCCTTTCACCAGCCTCAGCCCCACCACGCCAAGCTCGTGATCGCCGATCCCGCAGTGGAACGCGATGTCGACACCGCCCTGCAGCGGCATCATCCCGGCGGGTTCGAGGTCACCGCCGTCGCAGACGCCCGAGAAGCCCGCCGGGCGGTGCTGGACCGGGACGGCGTGGCAGGCTTCGCCGCCAAGGGCAGACATGCCGTGCTGTATGTGGCCAAGGCCAACGGCGCGACCCTGGAGCAGGCGCTGACCAAGGGCTTCACCCAACTTGCGGCGCGCAACCACCAGAAGCTCACCGTCACGGACGTAGCCCCCACGGTCAGCAAGGACGGGCCCGGCACCACCGTGGTCTACTTCGGGATCGCCTGGAACGTCCCCGGCTACATACTCGCCACGACCCTGCTGCGAGCGGTGACCTTCAACCGGCGCAAGAAGCTGATCACGGTCGCAGGCGTCGCCGGCCTGTTCAGCGTCGTGGGTTTCCTCGTCGGCGCGGGACTGGGCTTCTTCCCCAACGACCCCACGGCCCTGGCGATCGCCTTCCTGCTCACCACCGCCGTGGCCACGTTCTCCCTCGGCATGGCGCCCTTCGTCAAGCACTTCTTCCCACTGGCGGGTCTGGGCCTGTACGTCGTGCTGAGCGTTCCCTCCAGCGGCCTGGTCCCCGTCCAGCTGCTGCCGGGGTTCTTCCAAGCCCTGCACGCCGTCATGCCGCTGGGCAACGCGGTCGACGCCCTGAGAGGAGTGCTGTACTTCGACGGTGCCGGGGTGCTGAAGCCGGTCCTCGTGCTGTGCGTGTGGATCACCGCGGGTATGGCGCTGCTGGGCCTCGACGCCTGGCACCACCACCGCATGGCCCTACGACGGGAAGCGCAGGACGAGCCCGAGGACGTTCCCGAACCGCCGGTGGAGGACCCCTCCGTGGAAGCGCCCACACCCACCGCGCTACCGGTCCATCCCCACCACTTCGGCGAGCTGTTGCCGATGCTGGAGGGCACCGTCCGCGACGGCGAACAGCAGCCCATCCGCCATGTCGCGGTGACCGTCATGGACACCGGCGGCCGGCAGTTGGTGCGCACCACGACGAACGCGCGCGGCGAGTACGCCGTGACCGGACTGCCCGAGGGATACATCAGCATCGTCGTCTCGCACCCCGGCCGGGGCCCCCTGGTCCACCAGAAGCTGCTGCAGTCCGGAGTGGCCGTCCGGGCCGACTTCACCCTGCATGACCGGCGCAACGCGACGTCAGTCCGCGCGGGCGCTCAACGCCTCGATCCCGGACACGCGAGACACGGATCTTGAGACCACGCAGACGGCGTTGGCCGGCGCCGACGAGGTGGGTGCGCCTTGCTCGACGTGCACCGCGACGATCTCGGTCTTCGGAAAGGCCGCCGGGCCTGAGTGGCGGTGGACCCCGGCGCCATCCCACAGCCCGAGGATATGGCGAAACCATCGCTCTCTTTGCTGGACATGGGCGGAAAACAAGAACGCCGGGATCGGCAGCGGCCCGGGCTGGAGGGAAACACATGCCTGACAAGAATCACGCCACGGTGGCGGTCACCGGGGTGACCGGTGCGCTCGGCAGCCGGATCGCGGCCCGACTCGCCGGCCACGGCGTCCCGCAACTCCTCGTCGGACGTAGTCCCGACCAGATGCCCGAACTGCCAGGCGCCCAGCGACGCGGTCCGGCCGCCTACGCCGACGCCGCGGACATGCGCAGGGCGCTCGAGGGCGCGTCGACCCTCATCCTGGTCTCCGGACACCGTACGGGTCGCCGGCTGGAGGAACACGCCACCGCGGTCGAGGCCGCGATCGCGGTCGGCGTGGACCGGGTCCTGTATGTGTCCCTCGTCAGCGCGGCGCCCACCGCCACCTACCTCAACGCCCGCGACCAATGGCTGACCGAACAGTTCCTGGCAGGGGCCGGGATCCGCCACACAGTGCTCCGGGCGGGCTTCTACGCGTCGACGCCTGCCGCCCTCGCCAACGAGGAATTCGTTGTGAGCGGCCCTGCGACGACAGGCCGGGCCGCCTTCGTCACCCACGAGGACATCGCCGCCGTGATCGCGGCCGTCGCCCTCGACGAGGGTCCCCGCTCGGAGCACGACGGCGCGACCCTTGAGATCACCGGGCCCGAGGCCCTGACTCTCGACGAAGCGGTCACCCGGATCGCCGCAGCCACCGGTCGGCCCTACCGCTACGAACCCGAGACCCTCGAGGAAGCCTTCGCACGGCGATGGCGACTGGGCATGAGCGGGGAACAGATCGAGACATGGATCTCGTGGTACCAGGCGATCGAGAGGGGCGAGGTTTCCGTGGTCACCGACGTGGTTCCCCGGCTCATCGGCTCACCGGCGACCCCGATCTCGAACGCAGCCTGGTGGCCCGCGCCGAACACCGCACGGGGTACCGCTGAGTTCAGGCGGAAGCGAAGCTGAGAAGCCGTTGTCTTTCCGGGCTTGAGGACGGAGTTTTCGCTGGTCGGGCATAGGGGTGGCGGTCCTGTGGGAGTGGTGGCGTGTCGTGTCGTTGCTTCTGGGGAGGCCACAGATGCCCTCGATCGTTGGCCTGCTGGAGCAGCACGAGCGCGCCGCTCGCCGCCGCGTGGACGGACTGCGGGAGGAGGCCGACCGTATCCAGGCTGAACTCGCCGCGGGTGCAGGAGAGAACGGCTCCGGCAGCGAAGGGCTGCCGCTGCGGTGGGTGGTCATCCTGCTGGCGAGCTTGATCGGCGGGGCGGCGGTCGGCCGCGCGGAGGGGCTGGGGGCCGGCGTGACGGTCGCTATTGCGCTGGCAGGGTTCCTGCACCTGGTCATGCGCTCGTAGGTCTGAAGGGCGTCTTTATTGCCGTACGGTGGTTGACCTGGGGCTTTGTGATCGCCCAGGTATGGGCGTGATCACTGATCGTGGGCCTGCGACTGCTCTACCTGATCGTCTGTCGACTGCTGGGCTGCTTCCTTTTGCTGGGCCAATCGACCGCCGCGAGCAACGCCGAGATTTTCATTCTCCGCCACGAGGTCGCGGTGCTGCGTCGGCAGATCGACCGACCGCAGCTGCCCTTGTGGGGTGGGTGGCGACAGCCTCCAGTCGCGGATCTTCGACCAGTAGGCGCCACCGTTCAGTTCATGGTGAGGGTGACGACCGGGATGATCTCGCGAGGATGCCACGTGGCGCAAAGGTCCGTCACGGTGGGTAAACGCCCCCCCCAGGGGCTCGACCCGGATGCGCTCAAAGGCTGGGATCAATTACGGAGACTGTCGCCCCTCCGGCCCGGGTTCCCAAGGGTCGGCCGGCGTGTGGAGGGAGGCCCTGGAAGCAGGGAGTCGACAAATGGGTCATACAGGGGAGTATTCTGAGATCTCAAGCCCGTACCCATGAGTCGAGTGCCGGCTCTCGCCGGAGTGGGAGAAACGACCGTGATTCCATGGAGCTGCGACACATTCGTGGCCATGGCCGACAGTGTGCCCGGCGGGCACGTGCTGCTGGCCAAGAACAGCGATCGCCCTGTGGACGACACACAGCCGCTGTGTTTCCTGCCGCGGCGCACCGCGGAGGCGGGTGCCCCCCTGCGGCTGGCCCATGTCGAGATCGACGACGTCGAGGAGTCCTACGCACACCTGGGCGGTTCGCCCTACTGGTGCTGGGGACACGAAGAGGGCCTGAACGAATGGGGTGTGGCCATCGGCAACGAGGCCATGTTCACCAGGGACTGGGCGGCCACGGTGTCCGCGGTCAAGGAGGGCGCCGACCGGGACGGCGGCATCCTCGGCATGGAGCTGCTGCGCCTGGGTCTGGAGCGGGGCCGCACGGCTCGGGAGGCGCTCGACGTCATCAGCTCGCTGGTGGAGCGGTACGGGCAGTGGGGCTCCGGCGTCGTGGGGCAGCCGGCCGTCACGGGTGGCTATGACAACTCCTTCCTCATCGCCGACGCCCGGGAAGCGTGGGTGCTGGAGACCAGCGGTCACCGCTGGGCCGCTCTGCAGGTCACCACGGGGACGTACGCCATCTCCAACCAGCCGACGATCCGTACCCAGTGGGACCGCGCCAGCGGCGACCTGGTGGAGCACGCGGTGGATTCCGGCTGGTGGGAGCCCGCGCCTGGGCGACCGTTCGACTTCGCGCGCGCCTATGTCGACCCTGGTACGCCGCTTCAGTTGTCGCACATCCGGCTCCAGCGCTCACGACAGCTGCTCGGCGAGGCGGCGGGGGCCGGTGGGGTGGGGCTCGGCCAGGCCCAGCGGGTGCTGCGTGACCACTACGAGGACACCTTTCTGGGCGGCCCGTACTTCAATGCGGCAGTGCCCGACTTTCTGAGCCTGTGCATGCACTCCCATCCGTCGGACTTCACCTGGGGCAACACTGCCTCCTCGGCGGTGTTCGTGCTGCCGAAGAGCGAGGAGGGGCTGGCTTACCTGTGGTGGACGCCGGTGACGCCGTGCACCGGTGTGTACGTGCCGGTGTTCGTGGATGCCGGGAGGGTACCCAAGACCTTTTCCGCGGCGGGGACGGCGGGTGTCCGGGAGTGTCCCCCCGAGCACGCACCGGTGGACACGTATGACGAAGGGTCGTACTGGTGGCGGTTCCGTCGGCTGCTTGAGCTCGTCAAGGGCGGCGAGTCGGCATGGACCTTCAACGAGAACCAGCCCATAGTGCGGCGGGCCTTCGACGCCCTGGAACGGCAGTGGGCGGCCGAGCTCCCGCAGGTGGAGAAGGATGCGCTCGTGCTGCGCGAGCGGAGCGGTCACACGGCGATGACCGACTTCCTGGCCGGCTACACCGAGTCCTGCGCGCAGCAGGCACTGGAGGTCCTCGACCACCTCGTCGCGCAGCTTTCCGGCTGAGAGACGTCTTGTCACCACTGAAGAAGCCTTGACAAGCCCACGCAAGGTATGCAGGCTACCGGCTTAAAGAAGTCGGATCTGAGATCTCAAGAAGCAAGATCGAGGGGCCATGGACCGTCCGGAAACTATTCATATCCGCAGTAATGGGCAGATCACCCTGCCCATGCCGGTGCGCCGTGCGGCCGAACTGCACGAGGGTGACGTGGTCGAGGTCGTCCTCCAGGATGACGGAACGATTCTGCTGCGTCCGGTCGCGGTCCTTGACCGCTTGCAGGCGGACCTGGTCTACCGGGTCGGGGATCGGTCCGCGCCGGAGCTCACCGAGGACGACATAGGAGAACGGGCCCGCGAACTGGTCCGACGCCGCCGGCTTCCGGTCACCACCGGGCGCGCGCTTGACGCACTGGTACAGCGCTACCAGCGCGGTGACGTGACGCAGCGGGCGTTCATCAGCGAGTCACTGATGCTGGGCCTGCCCTCGGCGTCGATCACGGCGCTGCTGGCCGGCACCGAGCCCGCCCCGACCGAGGCGCCTCCCGCGCCCACCGTGGCCGAGGAGGCGCCACAGGCGGCCGTACGGATCGCCCAGGCGTACCACTCGCTGTTGTATTTGCCGCTGTATATCGCCCATGACGTGGGTTTCTTCGCAGACGAAGGAGTGCGGGCCGAGATCACCACCGCAGGCGGAGGCAGCGAGGCCTGGTCCGCGGTGGAGGCGGACATCGCCGACTATTCCATCCACGATCCCGTGTTCACCGTCCGCGCTTTCGAACAAGGGATCGAGGATGCGGTCGTGGTCGGCAGCATCTGCAACGGGCAGGCCATCTTGGCCCTGGCCGCGGACTCGGACGTGGAGGCCACTGACGACCCACACATTTTCAGCACGCGGACTGTCGCCGGACGCACCGTCGCCACCCAGCCCCAGCCCGACTCGCAGTGGGCCCTGCTGCGCTACCTTCAGTTCCTTTACCAGGCGGGCCCCAGGTCTTCCTACCGCGGCCTCCAGGTGCCGATCGGCACCGAACCGGCCCCCGTCCTGGCCGGGCAGGCCGACATCTGCCTCGCGTTTCCGCCGCAGGCGGACGTGGCCATGTCGCAGGGCCTGCGAGAGGTCTTCGACTTCTCCACCTTCTTCGGCCCGTATCTGCTGTCGGCTCTTGCCACCCGGCGTGGCACCGTGCAGGACAAGCCCGCACAGCACAAAGCGGTGATCACCGCGCTGGAAAAAGCCTGTCAGTATGCCCATGCCTTCCCGGACGAAGCGGTCCGGGTGGCTCAGCTGGAATTCCCCCACATCGACCCTAAGGTGATCGACAGCGCCACACGGCGCTCTCTGAGGCGCAACTTCCTGCCGCCCCACATCGCGGTGGACCACGAGGCGTGGAAGGAGAACGGCGTTCTCAACAGGTTCGTCGGCACCCTTCAGCAGTACCACTCGTCGGCCGAACTGGTCGACAACGAGATGAGTCTTCACGTCTATCGCACGCTCGGCAATCTCCGCCTCGTATGGGACGGTCCCCGTCCCATCGGGAAACCGGTCGCCACATCCTGAGCGGGACCAGACGGACGTGAGGTGGAACCGGAACATCACGCCGGATTTCTCTTCAGTGACCCGTGGCCAAGGAAGGTGCACCATGAGCGCACTGCAAAAATTCAGAGGACCGACGACATCGATCGACGACCAGATCGAGAGCTTCGCGATCAACCGCGTCCCCGCGCATCTGCGGTGGCCCATACCCGCCATCAGCCTCGTGCTTCTCGGCAACGCCACCGCGATGTTCTTCTTCTCCTTCGGTGCCCAGCAGGCGTTCCTCGTGGGATGGCCCGGAATGCTCGGTCCGATCGCGTACTTCTTCATCGGCTCCGTGGTGATCGGCATGCTCACCATGCGCATGGCGAGCCGGGAAGGCCTGTCGCAGAACCTGCTCAGCCGGGGTCTTGGCTTCGGCAGTCGGGGCGCGGCGGTCACCTCATTTATCTACGCCGTCAACTACATCTTCTACTTCCTCTTCGAGGGAACGATCGTCTCGCACGCGATCGCCCAGTATTTCAAGGTCGACATCAACTCCATCACCGGCATCGGCATCTTCGCCCTGGTGGGCCTGGTCACCCTGCTGGTGGTCCGACGCGGCATGCACGCCATGTCGTACCTCCAGTCCTGGGGCTTCCCAGTGTTCCTGATCCTGCTCGGCTGGGGCCTGTACAAGATGTTCACGGAGCACACGCCGGTCGGCGTGGGCGGCTTGCACGCCACGGGCGCCACGGGCAGCGTGGCGATGTGGAGCGCGTTCAGCCTCGCCAACGGCCAGATGATCTTCCAGGGCCTGATGGCGACCGACTACGGGCGATTCGCCTCCCGCGACGTCCGCTACCGCGGCACCGCCGCCATCATGCTCGGTGAACTCATCCCGATGTTCGCCGTGATCTTCCTCGGCGCCTTCATCGGTTTCACTCTGCTGACCGAACTGCACGGACCAAACGCGCAATCCAACGCCCAGGACCCGGGCTTCATGTTCGTGACCCTCATGGGTGGTGTGGGTGTTGTCTTCGCTGTCATCACCCAGATCCGCATCAATGTCATGAACCTGTACGGCGGCTCCATCGCGCTCTCCTCCGGCTTCGATGTCGCCGCCAACTTCCGCCCCGGCCGCCAGTACTGGGCGTACTTGGTGTGGATTTTGGGCGTGGTCTTCTACGCGTTCAACGTCATCAACCACCTGGACACGTTCCTGGCGATCGCGGGTGTCCTCACCAACACCTGGGTGCTGATCATCCTCGCCGACTACTTCGTATGCCGCCGCTGGATGAAGCTCGGCCGGGGGAGAACATCGAGTTCGAGCGGCACGAGGTGCGGTCCTGGAACCCCTGCGGACTGGCCTCGCTCGGACTGGCGGTGCTGGTCGGCGCGCTGGGCATCGGTGGCATGTACCCGGAGTACTACGCGTCGTTCATCTCGATGGTGCTCGGCCCCATCCTGCATGTTGCCTTCACCGCCGCGACCAAGGGCCGCTACTACAAGCCCGCCCAGGCGGACGATGCCTCGGCACACATGGAGAACGCCCTGTCGTAAACGCTGCAGCATCCGGACCCCACGCGGCGTCACAGAACGTACCGCTGGCCCGTTTCCGCCCGGCCCAGTTGGCACCTGCACCCGCCGTACCTACGGCAGCCCTCGGTCTGTCACGGGTGCCGCGCTCCGGCAGGACCTGGTGAGAGGGCTCCGGGCTCTCCTCCTCGAGACCATCGGTGTCTGGCGGACCTCGAGGCGGGCCGGAAGGGGACCGACCGGGAAGGCCGGTGCCCCGCACGGCAGGCCGCTCGGACACGCCCATGCCCTCCTGGAGGGCACGGGCCGTCCCTTCCCGGCAACACGCCGCGGGACGGCACGCACTTCTCCTCGGCGACGAAGGAGTCCGTGCCGTCCTGCGGAACGAGTACGGTACGAGCCTGCGGACGGCATGTGGTTCGCCTTCCTCTCCTCGCTGATCCCCCGACCCTGGGCCGCGGATCCTCCACGCCGCAAGCCGGCGATCACCCCCAACGCCGGCGATGCCAACCACGTCACGGTAAGGCCACTTTCCGTCCTGTGCCGAACCTCAGTCGCGCTCAGTCGGTCCGTCGGCGGCACGCAAGCTCTGCAGCCATGCGGTGGACTGCGGTGACGCTCCCTCGAACTGGTCAGCGATGTCCATCAGAAAAGTTTGGTGGGCCGTGCTGTTCCATCGAGTCCCCGGCTGGAGTGGGGCCACCGCACGCCCTTCTGTGGTCGAGGACGACTATCTCTCTGACTAGCACACGGAAATCTGTGTCGGCCGGAGTAGACATTGGGCGGTGGCTTGGTTATGGTTTCTCTCGTAGCCGAGATCAAGCAGGGCCCGGCAGAGACGAACTGCCGGGCAGCAGTACACGCAAGTGCAGTTCGTAGGACGGTGCGGTGGTGGAGTTTCGAAGCCAGAGCTGTTGCAGGACGGCGACGAGGCTGACGACCGGACCGGGTGGCCCGCGGTGATCAGGGGCCGCCGTGAGCAGTACCGCAGTAGCAGTTCAGTAAGTGCAGTTCGCAGTACCAGCAGTACCAGCAGTACATAGTTCCCGTTTGGTAAGTAGTTCATCCAGAGGGAAAGGACGGAGGAGCCAAGCGCCATCAGGATCGCCCGGGCGGAAGTCTTGAGCCCGGGTACCGCAGGACATCGATAGTGAGGTGGTCTCCGGTCAAGCAACCGCGATCCCCGCACCCCCGACAGCATCTCGGTCGGGTATGCGGAAGCAGAAGGCCGGCGCAGTACCAGGACCGGCGGATGGTGTAGTAGTTCCTTCGGGGCCCTGGTGCCATATGGCACCAGGGCCCCTCCACGCGTTCCACAGAGAGGTGCAATGACAGCAGAGGGCTCGTACAGCCGTCTCGACGACGACGACTACCCCGCCTACACCATGGGCCGGGCCGCCGAGATGCTCGGCACCACCCAGGGCTTCCTCCGCGCCGTCGGCGAAGCCCGCCTGATCACCCCGCTCCGCTCCGAGGGCGGCCACCGCCGCTACTCCCGCTACCAGCTGCGCATCGCCGCCCGCGCCCGAGAACTCGTCGACCAGGGCACCCCCATCGAGGCCGCCTGCCGCATCATCATCCTCGAAGACCAGCTCGAAGAAGCCCAGCGCATCAACGCCGAATACCGCCGTGCCGCTGAATCTGTGAATTCACCGCCCGAGGTCTGAGGTGATGCACGCCCGCCGGGTACCGGCGGCCCCGCACATGCGGGGCGTGGCGCATGGGTCGTTTCCTGTGGTGGCAGGGTGCGCGGACTGTAGCGTCTGAGTCCGCTGTCATGGTTCGGACGTTCCCCTTCGCCCATGTCCTCGGCGTGGGCGTTCTGCTGTGCTGTGCCGCAGGAACCAGGGCGATCACCTCCGCCTTCGACACGTCGTGCGAGGCGTTCATCGACTGGAAGGCATGAGACTGGCTACGGGAACTATGAAGTGGTTCAACGCGGGGAAAGGCTTCGGCTTCATCGCCCAGGACGGCGGCGGCGCGGACGTCTCGCCCGCTACTCCGCGATCAACTCCTCGGGCTTCCGTGAGCTCCAGGAAGGCCAGGCCGTGACGTTCGACATCACCCAAGGCCAGAAGGGCCCCCAGGCCGAGAACATCAACCCCGCCTGACCTTCCCGCCCGCACTCGGAGCGTACGGCTGCCCCCGGGCAGGCCCTGCTGTCCGACGGGTTCACCCGAACAGCCGGCGTCGGCCTTCAGTCGACGGTGGCGGGATCTGGGCGGCACACGGGATCAGGGCCGCGCAGCACAACAGCCGCCGGCCCTGATGCGTGTTGGGACCGGCATACGGGCCGATGAGGCCGACGCCGGGCTGAACGGTACGGATCGTGCCACCGGGATAGTCGTGCCCTCCGAGCCGTGAACGGCGACCGCTCTTCCTGAAACCTTGCGCTCCGGGCGGATCAATATCTATGACCGCGACGTGAGAGTTTAACGCGCCATGCGGAGAATGTTTTTACTGAAACGAACGGAGTGGAATCATTTAACGTGCACAGACCGCTTACGGCATGCTAGTGTCGATCTCAGTTGCAGCTTGATTCCCAAACTTGAAGCGTCTTCGTCGGCATTTTCAGCCGCTGGAAGCATTTTGTATTTCCGGTCATTTTCCGGGTGGGGCATCATTGCGGCGACCCGGTATCCGCGCATTGCGGATCCCGGCGTACTGCCCCAAAGGAGATATGACATGGCGTCTGGCACCGTGAAGTGGTTCAACGCGGCCAAGGGTTTCGGCTTCATCGAGCAGGACGGTGGCGGCGCTGACGTGTTCGCCCACTTCTCGAACATCGCCGCCCAGGGCTTCCGTGAGCTGCTCGAAGGCCAGAGGGTCACCTTCGACATCGCGCAGGGGCAGAAGGGCCCGACGGCCGAGAACATCGTTCCCGTCTGATGCTGACGCGCACTTTGTAGCTGGGGCCCGCATCCCTCGGGTGCGCGGGCCCCAGCTACGGGCATTTCCCGCAGTGGTATCACCTGTGGGACAACACCGCCCGCAGACCCTTGCCCAGGGATGCGCGTCACTTCGGAGCTACACCCGTCGACGTCGCGGATTTCACGTCCACATGACGTTACCCATTTCATCGCCTGCGCCCGCACCAGATTCACTGCAAGCCAGATTGACTTTCGCATTCTATTCGGCCCGTTCTTGTGATTCCCTGCGCTGCTCTTCCGCTGCGGGAATTCCTTGATACGTGCCGTATCAAGGAAGGTTCTCAATGAACCCCGCCCGTACGAACGGCCGCTCCTCCCGTACCCGCACCCGTACCGACGGCCCCGCTTTCCGCTCCGGCGCCGGTTCGGGCCGGGGTAGCCGTTTCGGCTCGCCCGCCCCGAGCCGTTCAGGGGGTCCGCGCCGCTCGGGCGGCCACGGCCGGCGGCCCGCAGCGGCCCAGGGCGAGTTCGCCCTGCCGAAGACGATCACTCCCGCGCTGCCTGCCGTCGAGGCGTTCGCCGACCTCGACCTGCCCGAGCAGTTGCTGGCCGCGCTCACCGCACAAGACGTGAACGTCCCGTTCCCGATCCAGGGCGCGACCCTGCCCAACACCCTCGCGGGCCGCGACGTCCTCGGTCGCGGACGCACCGGCTCCGGCAAGACCCTTGCCTTCGGCCTGGCCCTGCTGGCCCGCACCGTCGGACAGCGCGCCGAGCCCCGCCAGCCGCTGGCCCTGATCCTCGTGCCGACGCGTGAGCTGGCCCAGCAGGTGACCGACGCACTCACCCCCTACGCCCGCTCGGTGAAGCTGCGGCTTGCCACCGTCGTCGGCGGAATGTCGATCGGCCGTCAGGCCAGTGCGCTGCGCGGTGGCGCCGAGGTCGTCGTCGCTACGCCGGGCCGCCTCAAGGACCTCATCAACCGGGGTGACTGCCGGCTGAACCAGGTCGCGATCACCGTCCTGGACGAGGCCGATCAGATGGCCGACATGGGCTTCATGCCCCAGGTCACCGCACTCCTGGACCAGGTACGCCCCGAGGGCCAGCGGATGCTGTTCTCCGCCACGCTCGACCGCAACGTCGACCGCCTGGTCCGCCGCTACCTCACGGACCCGGTCGTCCACTCCGTTGACCCGTCCGCAGGCGCGGTCACCACGATGGAGCACCACGTGCTGCACGTCCACGGCGCCGACAAGCACCGGACGACGACGGAGATCGCGGCGCGCGAGGGCCGGGTGATCATGTTCCTGGACACCAAGCACGCCGTCGACCGGCTGACGCAGGATTTGCTGAACAGCGGTGTCCGGGCCGCCGCCCTGCATGGCGGGAAGTCGCAGCCGCAGCGCACCCGGACCCTGGCCCAGTTCAAGACCGGGCACGTCACCGTGCTCGTGGCGACGAACGTCGCGGCGCGCGGCATCCACGTCGACAACCTCGACCTCGTCGTCAACGTCGACCCGCCGACCGACCACAAGGACTACCTCCACCGCGGTGGCCGTACCGCGCGGGCCGGCGAGACCGGCACCGTCGTCACCCTGGTCACCCCCAACCAGCGCCGCGACATGACCCGCCTCATGACGGCCGCCGGCATCGTGCCCCAGACCACCCAGGTCCGCTCCGGCGAAGCGGCGCTCAGCCAGATCACCGGTGCCCAGACCCCCTCCGGCATCCCCGTGACGATCACCGCGCCGGTGGCCGAGCGGCGTAAGCGCAGCGCGGCCTCACGCGGCCGACGCAGCCCCGCTTCGGCTGCCCGGCGCGTGACCGTGCGGCAGTCCTCCTTCGATGCGAAGGCGGCCTAGGACCTTCGTGATCAGAAAACTGACCCATCTCTGTAGGAGGTACGTTTTGACGCTGGTTCAGATGCGGCCCCGCTCGGCGAATGCCACCCCCGCGCTCAGGACGGAGGCCGACGCCATGGACACACCCGGACCGCAGGTCTGCGACGACATGACCATCGAGGTCGCCCTGTCCCTCATGGCAAGCGCCCGCACCGGGCATCTGCTCGTCTGCGACAACGACGGCCTGTGCACCGGACTGGTCACCCAGGTCCAGCTCGCCGCAGTCCGCGACAGGTCCACGTACACGGACCGGGTCCAGCTGCGCGACATCCTCGGCGACCGAGGGCCGTTCACCTCGCCCGTGACCACGATGACCGAAGCCGAACACGCGATGCGCTACCGCCAGCACGATGCCCTGCCTGTCGTCGACAAACAAGGCAGCGCTCCGGGCGTCCTCGCCCTCGGCCGCTGAACGACCTCACGCGGCACAACCATCCCTATTCGTTCTTCTCCTTGTGAGGCATCATGCGCTGTGTCATCGCCCGCTTCCCGTTCGACCTCACCAAAAGCGGCGTCCTGGAATCCATGAAGAGCGTCAAGCCCGAACAGGTCACCGGAGAGTCTGTGATCATCGGCCGCCGCACCTACCCCGTCAAGCAGGTCGGCCAGGTCATCACGCGCCAGGACCGCCGCGATTTCAGCGCCGGCGAAGTCCTCCGGGCCATGACCCAGCTCGGCTTCACCTGCCGCGGCCTTCCCCAGGCCGCCGCGCCCGCGCGCGTCCTCGACCCGTCGCAACAGGCTTCCGCGATGCTCGGCGCCCCTGCGGCCGTCTGACCGACGGGCAGGCGCGAGCCGCCACCAGATCAGCGGTGAGGGTCCGACCGGGATGCGCCGGTCGGACCCTCACACGCGTCCCGAGGGTTTCTCGGCGCGATGGTGGGTCAGTGGTCGGAGTAGCTGAAGTCGCCCATGGTCCAGGCGCTGACGTCCTCGATCGCCACGCGGTACATCCCGCCCGTCTCCGGGATTCCCACCGCGCCCTGCAGAATCCGCGCCACATGGCCGGCGAGGCTGTCCACGATGAACAGGCCCCGCCCGCTTGCAGCCGCCGTCCCTTCGTCAACCGATGAGTTCGGAGGTCGGACAGGGACGGCGGTGATGTCGGCCCCGGGGTCAACGACGCCCAACGCCGCACCGAACTCGTAGACCTCACCCCTTATGGACCGCACCGCTGCTGTGCTGGATGACGTTGGCGATGAGTTCGCTGGCCACCAGCATGGCGTCGAAGAGCTGATCCTCCGCCTTGCCGTCCAGGATGTCGGCCAGGACGGTACGGGCGGCGCGCTGCGGAGCATCGAGTCCGTCGAGGACCACATCACGGTGGATCAGCAGGTCTCCGAGGCTCCGGTCGTGCACCAGTTCAGCAGTTGTCGGGGGCATCCTCGTCTCCTCGCATCGGGAGGGGAGCTACGCGGCGACAGCGTCCGTGGCCGCGGTGTCGTCGTCGAAGGTCATCTCAGGTGCGGGCCGACGGAAGCCCTTGGTCAGGACGGCCAGGTAGACGACGCCGATCGCCAGCCAGACGCCGCCGATCTGGAGTGCGACGTGACCGAGCTTTGTGAGCAGGTAGAGGGAAACGCCGGCGCCGATGGCCGGCATCACCAGGTACGAGAAGAGGTTGCGGGTGCGGCCGTGTCTGCGCTCTTGGACCAGGTGGGCGATCACGCAGACGTTCACCAGGGTGAAGCCGAGGAAGGCGCCGAAGTTGATGAATGAGGTGGCTGTGGTCAGGTCGAGTTTTATGGCGATGACACCTGCGGCCGCGGTCAGCAGCAGGTTCAAGACGGGCGTGCCGGTCTTCCCCGACAGTTTGCCGAAGACGGCCTTGGGCAGTGCGCCGTCGCGTCCCATGACGTACATGAGGCGGGCGGCGGAGGCTTGCAGGGCGATGCAGGAGGCGATGGATCCGGCGATGGTGACGAAGTTGATGATCTCGGCGTACGTCTCGCCGCCGACCTGGACCTTCAGGTGGTAGGCGGCCGCGTCGACGTCGGCGAACGTCGCGCCGGGGTGGACCAGTTGCATCACGAAGGACAGCACGATGAAGATCGCTCCGGCGGCAATGACGCAGCCGATGATGCCGCGGCCGATCGTCCTCGCCCCGCCCCTGGCCTCCTCACCCAGCGTGGAGACGGCGTCGAAGCCGAGGAAGGAGTACGCGGCGATGGCAGCGGCCGCAGTGACCGCGCCGATCGAAGTCCCGGAGTTCCACAGGGCGTCCGTGGCGGGAGCGGAGGAGCCGTGCTTGCCGAGGAAGACGACACACAGGGTGGCGAAGAGGACCAGCGACCCCAGAGCGATGAACATCAGGACCTTGTTGACGCGGTCCGCGAGCTTCATGCCGAAGACGTTGATGGCGGTGGTGATGCCCACCGAGACGATCAGCCAGACCCACTTGGGTATCTCAGGGAACTGGGCGTTGAAGTAGATCGCCGTGATCAACCAGCCCACCATCGGGATGAAGAAGTAGTCGAGCAGCATCGCCCAGCCGGACAGGAAACCGATGCGGCTGTCGAGCATCTTGCGGGCGTAGGTGTAGACCGACCCCGCGCCGGGCACGGCGCGTGCCATCTTCGCGTAACTCAGCCCGGTGAGCAGCATCGCGAGGGTGGCGATGGCGAACGCGGTCGGGGCCGCGCCGCCGCTGGTGGCGGTGACCACGCCGAAGATCGTGACGACGATGCCGGGGGAGATGTAGGCCAGGCCGAACAGGACGACGGAGAGGAGGCTCAGGTCTCCCTTCAGTCTCATGGTGTTCCCCGTGGTCTCGCTGTTCATCGTGGTGGCTCCTCGGTGGTGTGGGCGGGGTTCCAGGTGGCGGGGTCGATGCGGCCCCCGTAGAGCGGGAGTTCGAGGGCTGGGTCGCCGGGGCGGAATTGGTCCCAGATCCGGTTGAGGCCGGCGGTGCCGTAGTGGCGGACGTTGCTGACCTCGTCGAGGTCGATCACGTCGGTGAGGGTGGAGTTGCCGGCATCGACGGTTTCGGCGCGCACTGTGCCCTGTGGATCGATGACGAGGCTGCGGCCGGTCCCGGATGGGGCAGCGGAATTGACGCTGGCGACGAAGACCTGATTGGTGATGGCGTTGGCGCGGTTGAGGACGACTTCCTGCGCGCGGTCGCTCGTCGACGTGCGGACCACGTTGACGATCAGCTCTGCGCCCATCCAGGCCAGATGGCGGGAGATCTCCGGGAACCAGGTGTCGTAGCAGATGGACAGTCCGATGCGGCCGACCCCGGCGAGGTCGACGACCTCGAACCGGTTGCCGGGCGTGGTCGTCTCGTACGGGCGCCACGGGCAGATCTTGCGGTACGCGGCGAGGCGCTCACCCTGTGGTGAATAGACCGGTGTCGTGTTGTGGACGCGGTCGCCGGTGCCTCGCTCGTAGACGCTGCCGGGTACCAGCCAGATGCCCAGATCACCCGCGAGCTCGGCGAGGGCCGCATCGCGTTTGCCGTCGAGCGGCTCGGCCCCCTCCTCCGGGGCGGCCGGGACGCCGGGGGCGCTCTCGCCGAGGTGCAGTTCGGGGTAGACGACGAGGGCGCCGGGTGCGTGCAGTTTCACGCGCCGCTCCACGTCGGTGGCAAAGCCTGCGAGGTCGTCGGCCGGGCGACCAGGCGCCTGGGCGAGGATCAGGGGCAGGGGGCGGGCCATGCGGGAACCAGCCAATCGAAAGGATTGTTGTAGGAGAAGTCGACGGAGATTCGGGTGTCGATAACCGCAAATTCCGGTGGGACAAGAATGCGGCCAGTCAGCCATAGCCTCAAATACTTGGCAGGGGTGACTACCATGCCTTCGAGGCATGAAGGTGTCATGCCCCCTCCGTCTCCCGAAGGATCACCGCCATGGAACTCCGAGTGCTGCGCTACTTCCTGACCATCGTGGAGACCGGTTCCGTCACCAAGGCTGCCGAGGTGGTCCGCGTCGCCCAGCCCTCGCTGTCGCGCCAACTGCGCGGCCTGGAAGGGACCTTGGGGCTGAGGCTCTTCGACCGCGGCGGCAAGCAGATGGTCCTGACGGCGGCCGGCCGGCGCTTCCTTCCCCTGGCCCGCGACCTGGTCGCCCGCGCGGACACCGCCGAGGCCGCAGTCGGTGCGCTGGCTGCCGGTTGTGTCATGCGGATCACCGTGGCGGCGCCGCCCACCACCATCACCGACGTGATCGCGCCGTTCCTGGCCACCTGGGGGCCGGAGGATCCGCTCGTCACCGTGCAGGCGGAGAGTCCGGCACATGCGTACCAGGCCCTTGCGGGGGGCGCCGATGTGGCCATCTCCTCGGCACCTTCGAGGCGCCGTTTCGCCGGGCTCCCGGTGGCCCGACTGCCGCTGTGGGCCTACGTCCGTGCCGACCATGCCTGGGCGGACCGGGACCGCGTCACCATCAGGGAACTTGCCGCGGAGCCCCTCATCGTCCTCACCTCGGCGCACGGCACCCGCCGCATCCTGGACCATGCCGTGCAGGATGCGGACGCCCTGTACGACATCATGCTCGAATGCGACACCCCGCACGTCGCACAGGCCATGGCGGCTTCGGGCCATGGTGTCGCGGTGGTCTCCGACGATCCCCGCTTCGACCTGCACCCGCTGCTGATCCTCGACAGCACGGGCGAACCGCTGCAGATCCACCTGCACGCGGCGTGGGACGCCGGCCACTATGCGCTGCGCAGCATCGAGGCATTCGCGGCCGGGTTGTCACGCTTTTGTGTCGAGCGGTACGGGTCACAGGTCGCCGCCCGCCTATGAACTGCAGCGACGACTACAGACAACGGTCCTCACCACGACGCGAGGCGTGACCGCACGCCGACCCGACGGCCGACAGGCCAAGGAGAGCTGGAGGTATGCCTGGCAGGCCTGACCCGACCGGGCAGGCATGGGACAGTGGCCCCGGTGCGTCCCACCATGCGGCGATATCCCGCATCAGCTGCCAGCCCGAGACGACTGGCGCAGCACCTCGCGGGCCGCAACATGTGCCTGTCATGACGTGGCGACGGCGACCGGGGCGTGAGCGCTCACGACACGGCTGATGGGCGGCGCCTGGGCCACGTCACCCACGCGGGCAGAGGTTGCGTCGACCTGGCCTTCAGGGTCGGAAGCGGTGCTGCGGCGGGCGCTGGATCCGCGGCCGGTGCCGATGAGCGCGCCGTCCGGGCTGTGCTGCGGGCGGGCGCAATCCGACCCCGTTCCACAGGACGGCGGCGACGGCCGAGGTGGCGATCAGGACCGCACCATCACGCCGCCGCCCTCCACACGGCCAAGCCGCTGCGATCGACGTCAAGAGGCATGAGACGGACTCGGGTCGCCGGCCTTGGGGAGCGGCTGTCAAGATCTGGACCCGCGGCGAGGGCTTCGACGCCGGAAGCGCAGCCCCCGACCAAGGCGCGGCCGCAGTCCTGGCCGCCCAAGATCCAGATGCCTGCTGCATCGGACGGTCTCGCCGCGCATCTCGAGCCCGGCGGTGAGGGATGGCTGATCCTGTCCGGCCTCGCCGAGCACCTCGGTCTCCGCTCTCGGACCGGGGTGCTCGAGTGTTCGACGAGGCCGGACTGAGAGTCACCGGCCGCCATGACGTACGGCCGGATCACCCCCGCGCTCAGACCCCGCCGACCCGCTGCACGCCGCGTGGAATGCGTAGGTGACGTCGCTGTGGCTGGTGGTGGCTGGTGGCTGGCCAGGCCTCCCACCGGACACGATGACGTCGCGACCGTCGGCACGTCCGGAGGCCCTGCGCCGCGCCGGGCCCCGTGCCTGGGCCACTCGTGAGCCGCGCAACGCGAGCGCGCTCGTCCTCTCCGCATGGACACAGCTCGAACGCGGACGCTCCCGGGGGCGTCTGGAGGACGCGGCCGGCATCGCCGACAGCTGTCTGCGCGCCGCCGAACTGGCGCCGGAGGACCCCACTCCCTGGGTAGTCCTGTTGGGTCTGTCACGGCTGGAGCGCCGCAGTCAGCCGGAGGTGTTCGGCGTGTGGAACGAGGTACTGACCCGCGACCGCTGGAACCGCGAGGCGTACCTCAGCATGCTGCGCCATCTGGGGCCGGAGGAGATGGGATCGCGCATCCAGGTACTGGACTTCGTCGACGCGGTCCGCGCCCGCACACCCGCGGACGCGCCCTGCGCGGCCACCGAGCTCACCGCCCAGGTTCTGCAGTACCACTCCGTCCTCGCCCTGGGCGGAGTCGAGGCGCTGATGGCACGCAACCACTGGTCCCACGCATCGGCCGCCCAGGCCCTCGACCGTGCGGCACACTCCTGGGCCCGGCCCGGGTTCTTCCACCACGCGGCGGCCCTCGCCGACCTGAACCTGCTGGCCTACGCGCTGGTGGCCGCCGAGCGGCGCGGCGAGGCCCGTCCGGTCTTCGAGGCGATCAACGGTACGGTCACGGCCTGGCCCTGGAACGTCGGAGGCGACCCAGTGTCCGAGTTCGAGAAGGCGCGGATCAGGAGCGGGACCGGCGTGTGAATTGCGGGGACCCCCACCCCTCGGCAAGGCGGGCAGACAGCTCTTGACGGCAGAGAAACGTGGGAGGGAGCCGGGCAGATGCCGGGCCCCCTCCCATGAGTCGCCAGCGGGGGACGTCAACCGCGGGTGATCTGCCCGGCCTTGGAGGTCCTTCTGGCCACGGGTGACGTCGAACGTGACGTCACGGTGCCGCTGGCCGCCCTGTGTCCTTCCATCTCGCCGGGGGTACCGGCAGGAGTTGAGCAGCGGAATTTTCCGTTGCTGGGAGACACCCGGCGCCGTTCTCCCCTGCACCGGCCGATACTGCGGTGTTGCCATGACGCAATCGATGTCGAGGGTGCTGGTGCACGAGCTGCGGGCGTACGTCGTGCAGCGCTACGGGGCCGGCGCGGCCCCCGCCCCGGACGCCCGGAGGCGGGGCGCCTGTGACGGCGGGGGCCGTGCCGGCGGCCCAGCAGGTACGCGAGGGGGTGCTCAGCTGGTGCTCAGCGACGCGTCGTCGATGACGAACGACGTCTGGAACGAGGAGTCCTCCGTCCCGGAGAAGCGCAGCGTGACGGTCTTCCCGGCGTACGCCGACAGGTCGAAGGTACGCAAGGTGAAGCCGGGCGCGGCGTCGGTGTTGGACCAGGTGGCCAGCGGATGCGCGGTGCCGGAGGAGTCCAGCACGACGGTGGTCATCGTGTCGTGGGCGCCGGCTTGCGTCTCCGCGGTGTCGATGTGCAGGTAGAAGGCCAGGTGGGCGTGGGTACAGTCGGCCGGGATCGTCACCTTCTGCGCGAGCTTGTCGGTGTGCGTGGTGCCGAAGCCGTCGATCCAGGCGAACCATGTGCCGTTGTACGGCACTTCCCCGGGTTGGACACGACCTTGTCGCCCGCCGTCCACGGCGACGCCGTCCCGGTCTCGAAGCCGCCGTTGCCGAGCAGCTGGCCGGCCGTGCACGTCCCGCCGCCCCGTCGCCTCCGCCGGTGGCGGGCAGCTTGTACGCCTGCGCGGCCGCCGCCGACCAGTCGAACTCGTTGTTGTCGCTGAAGTAGTAGTAGGTGGCGCCGTTGGGCAGCATCGCCGCGGTGATGCCGCCGAAGCCGGACATGAACGGCACGTGCACCGGGCTGGTGAACACCGGGTCGTCCGCCGAGGTGAACTGCCGGGCCCACAGGCCGTCCTGGTAGTGGTAGGTCTTGCCGGTCGTGTCGGCGGTCGTGGTGATGCCGCGGTTCGCCGGGTTCTGCTGCATCGCGTCGGCGAGCATCGTCGGGTCGAGCATCTGCACGCTGCCGATCTTCCCGCCGTCGGCGTTGAGGAACCGGCTGACCTTGGCGATGTCGTCCTGCGTGTAGAACAGGCCGTACCCGCCGAACGGCTGCCCGGTGGCGCTGTTGTCGGTGCGCTCGGTGGTGAGCACGTCCGGGCTCAGGTGCAGCGGGACAAGGACCTGGTCGCGGATCCAGCGGTAGATGTCGCTGCCGGGGCCGGCCTTGGACACCAGGTAGTTCTGCATCGCCCGGGCCAGCAGGAAGGTGTCGGAGGAGTGGTAGACCCACTTCGTGCCGGGCGCGGCGGAGTGCGGGAAGGCCAGCGCGGCGGTCATCTTCGGCCCGTACGCCTCGGCGTCGAAGAACGCCAGCATGCCGCTGCCGGCCTCGTCGGCCTCGAAGGCGCTGGAGGAGTAGTTGCCGGTGGCCATGTTCGCGGTGTCCTGGAACGTGACGCCGGTCCAGTCGGAGGTGTCCGCCTCGCCGACCCAGTCGCGGATCAGCTGCGACGGCACGGACGAACCGTAGACCTGCGTCAGCCGCATCAGCACGACGCCCGCGAACATCGTCTTGGCCAGCGAGTACGACGGCAGCACCATCTGGTTGCAGTACGGGTACGCGCCCTGCCGGGTTCTACACGCGCCGACGTAGTTCACCCCGCCGTAGGACACGCCGTACGTACTCAGTGCCGAGGCGGTGATGCCGCTGCCGAACGCGCTGGTGTCGATGCCGGCGTTCGGGTGGTCGGTGCTCAGCGCGCTGATCGGCTTGGTCGGCATGCGGTCGGCGACCTCGGCGGCGTACGCGTTCTTCAGGTTAGTGTCTCCGGTCACCGTGTGCCGGGAGTAGGTCGCGCCGATCTGGCCCCACATGTCGAACTGGAAGTACTCGCACGTCTCGTGCGTGATCTGGTAGCGGACCTGGGAGATCTTGCTGTCGTCGAAGAGGAAGCTCAGCAGGCCGTTGTGCACGCAGTTGGCGTTGCGCTCGACCAGCGCGAAGGGCAGCGAGACGCGGGTGCGGCCGCCGTCGCCGTTCTCGTTCCAGGCGCGGCCGCCCTCGACGATCAGGTTCCAGTACGCGCTCCCGGTGATCTGCAGGCCGCGGACGGCAGGGATGACGTGGCTGCCGTTCTGCACGAGGTCGATGCTCACCGGCGGCAGGTGCTTGAGCGCGGCGGTGGCCGCGTAGTGGTAGGGGTCCTTGATGGTGCGGAAACCGCCTGCGGTGGCAACGCCGTTGAGCGTCAGACGGCCCTCGAAGGTGTGCGTCGGGGCGGCGGCCGCCGCGGGCAGCGCGAAGGCGTTGTTGGTGACGGTGCCGGTGGCCGCGCCACTGGTCAGGTCGGCAGCGGTCAGCACCGACCTGGTCACGGCACCGCTGCCGGTGAGCGGATCACCGGGTACGGCGGACGCGGCGGACGCGGGTCTCGCCGCCAGCGGTGAAAACGGCACGAGGGCCAGGGCCAGCACGAGGACGGTCAATACGGCACAGCGGCGCCGGGCGTACAAGAGAGACACGGCGAACTCCTCGGGAACGCGAAGGGGTGGTGCCCGCATTCTGGGGACGCGCGGTGCTGCCGTCGAAGACCAATTTGGGTTCGACGGCATGCCTCGAAGGCATCAGCGGGGGTCAGAGGACGGCTGGGCCGGCGGCCACCGGGGGTCAGAGGTCATGGGGTGCGCAACCGCCGCTGGTGGACAGCCAGCAGCCGGGCGAGGAACTCGGCGGTGACGCGCGGGACGTCGAGCGTGGCAACACCGGCGCCGTACGCCCACCAGGCGTCATCGGCCGTGACACCCCAGCACTCCGCGGAGAAACGCAGAACACGCAGCAGTGTCGTGATGGAGGCACCGTCGCCATCCTGCAGGACGGCGGGCGTCAGATCGTCGTCCCAGAGGACAGTGGCGTCCCGGTCGCAGCGCGGGTGAGGTCGGGGGCGCAGACGCGACGTGGAGGTTGCGCGGGTTCCTGGCGCGCGTGTCCGGCCCCGCCCCGACTGCACCACACCTACCCAGAATTACCTCCGGACGCGTTCGCCCGATGCGGCCCCTGGCAATTCGTCGAACAAGCCGACAGGGCCCGGCCGAGGTCTCGGCCGGGCCCTATCCGGGGGTGTGTTCGGCGTCAGGTCACCATCGGTACCAGCGGCCGCGGCCGCCACCTGCGTTGGTGGAGCGCATCACGAAGCCGAGCAGCCACACCACCAGGACGATCAGCGCCACTTACCACAGGATGCCCATGCTCGCCTTGACCGGCCAACCCCGCCGCTGGGATCCCAAGAAGCTCCGCCTGCGACTGTTCTCCGCCGCCGCCCAGCTCGTCACCACCGGCCGCCGCCGGCTTCGCTTCACCACCCGATGGCCCTGGACCAACGAGATCACCCGGGCAATCGACCGGCTCAACGCCTTGCCGAGCTCCGCCTGAACGTCTGAACGGTCTGGCCGACCACCATGGCGCTGAACTCGTCGTGGACGCCTCGACATGGCCCACGGCCGGTGCGGACCGACACTCGGATGCGTGATTCACGATGGCATCGGCACTGTATACGCGTCCACCCATATCCGGTGCCAGATAAGCAAGTTGGGGCCACGGCCTTGGCTTGATCTTTGGTCTCGAGTGACGCCCGAGGTCAAAGACCAAGCTCAGAAGGCGTGAAGGGGCACCTGCCCGGTATCGCCCGCGAGCCCCACAACGGCGTCGAGGTCCGGTTCGGCGTCGTTGTCCACGACGATGTGCCGAGCGCCGGTCCAGGCGCAGCCCTGGGTCCCCAGTCGTTGCCAGAATGCCGACCAGTCGGCAAGCTTGGCCCGGTCGCGGGGCAGGCCTCGTTGCGTCAGTCGTGTGCGAACGGTCTCCGCGGAGGCCCGTACCTCGACCACGACAACGGGTGTCCCGGTGGGCCAAGAAGCTTGGTCGACCGAGGCGGTCAAGAAGTCGGGGTTGGCGAGGTACGCGGCGAAGGGTGCGTCCAGGACGACAGGGAGGCCCAGCCGCAGGTTGTCCGCCGCCGTGGCGAACAGGGCCGCGTACTCGGCCGGCATCAACCGTTCGATGTAGGTCGGGTCGTCTTCACGGCCTCCGGTCCGTCGGCCGACCAGTTCGAGCGCGGCGTCCACGAGGTCACCGGTCAGAGAGTCCTTGTCGAGGTAGACCGCGCGGAGCCGTTGAGCGAGCTGCCGGGCGACATGAGACTTTCCCGATCCCGCAGGTCCGATGGCGACGAATACCGGTGGCATCCCGGAGGCGGGGGACAGTGGGTCAGGCGCGGGCATCGGCCACCGCCTCGAGGAATGTCCGGGCCGCCGCGCGTACAGGGTGCCGCTCGGTGCTTTCTCGCTGTGCCGCCTTGCTGATGAAGCTTCCGACGCCAACTGCTGCGACTCCGGCATCGAACCACTCGGCCACGTTGTCCGGGGACACACCTCCGGCCGGGACCAGGGGGATGTGGCCGAGTGGTTCGAGTACTGCACGGGCGTAGTCGCGGTTGAGGACCGACGAGGGGAACAGCTTGACGAGATCGGCTCCTGCCGTGGCCGCTTGGACGATCTCGGTGGGTGTCGCGGCTCCGCAGATGCTGACGGCCTGGTAGCGGCCGGCGGTCTCCAGCATGCCGGGATCGACCTGGGGGCTGACCAGGAAACGCGCGCCGGCCTGGATGCTCGCGTACGCCGACGCCGCGTCGAGCACGCTGCCGGCGCCGATGTCGGCCTCGGGATACTCCGAACTCAGCCGGCGAATCACGTCCAGGGCACCCGGCGTCGTGAGTGTCACCTCGACCGTTCGTATCCCTCCTGCGATGGCCTCGCAAGCCACTTCGTACGACGCCTCGGCGGTGGGCAGGCGCACGATCAGCACCGTCCCGGTCTCGCACACGGCATTCAGGGTGCGCAGCTTGCGCATCGAGTCACCTCAAATGAAATCGGATGGCGGGGGGTGTTGACAGAGCTTATGGCCCTCTGTTTCGGTTATGCAACCGATCTCAGCAACCGATTGCAGCAACCGATTGCAGTGATCGGCCCCGGACAGGAAGATCGGCAGAAGTTGCCCCATACCGAAGTTGGGAGGCGCGTGGTGAGACGTCCGCTCACAGCAGTTCTAGGTGCCCGCCACTGGCACGTACCCCTGTATGTCAGCGCCTGGGCGGACACTCACGACGTCGTGCTGATCCAGGACGAGGAGCCCGACCAGATCGTCGACATCGCCCGACGCCTCGACGCGTCCGTGTACGGGGAGGTCGAGGCCGCTCTGGACGCCGGGCCATTGGACCTGGCCTACGTCTTCGGGCCGCACGACCGCATGGTGGACACCTGCCTGTCCCTGGTCGAGCGCGGTATCCCCTTCGTGGTCGAGAAGCCGGGCGGCCTGGGACCCGAGGACGTGGAGCGGATTCGGGATGCCGCCGCCTCGGCAGGCGTCGCGGCGACCGTCCCGTTCGTTCAGCGTGGCGGCCCCGTGGATCACGCGCTGTCTCTGGCCGGCGCGCCCACGTACCAACGGTCGAGCTTCGTGGCCGGCCCGCCGGAACGCTATCGGGAGGCAGGCTGCTCCTGGATGCTCCAGCCCGCCCGCTCCGGCGGGGGTGTCTGGTGAACCTGGCCCCGCACTTCATCGACCTTTTCCTGCGGCGAAGTCGCGCCCGGCGCGTTGAACTTGTGGCGGCCACCCTTTCCGCGAGCCTGCACGGCGAGGGCGTCGAGGACCACGCCACCCTGGTGCTCGCCGGCGACGACGGCAGCGAGGCGATCATCGAGGTCGGCTATGCCTTCCCGGCGAGCCCCGCCAAGCGGTACTGCTCCTTCACCAGCGCAGGCGACAGCGGATACGTCGACGTAGGCACCTCCGGCGAAGTCTCTTTCACACGCGCGTCGGACGGTGCCACCGAGTCGAGCACCATCGATGTGGACAGCGACCCGCTGTACGACGCGTTCGTCCGGCAGGTTGCCGACACCTGGGCGGACGGCTTCGCCGGGCTGCCCGCCTTGACTGACCTCGCCGACACAATGAGCCTCATCTGGGCCGCGTACCAGCGGTCTCCCATCGCGTCCACGGAGGTCAGCCTTGGCTGAGGTGAGTATCGACGACGTCGCCGCCCGAGCGGGTGTCCATCGCTCCACGGTTTCCCGCGCGTTCTCCCGGCCGGAAGCCGTGAACGCGGCGACCCGGCAACATGTCCTGGAGGTGGCGGAGAGTCTCGGTTACCGGGTGAATCCGCTGGCGCAGGCCCTGCGCCGCCGGGCGAGCAAGCTTGTCCCGCTGATCGTCCCGGACATCACCAACCCCTTCTACGGTGAGCTGGCGAGGACCATGGCTGCCGCGGCGGCCGACCGGGGTTATCAGTTGGTGTTGTGCGTGACCGGTGGCGAGGTGGCCCAGACCAACGCGTATCTGACCTCCCTGCAAGAGATGTACGCACCCTTCGGGATCGTCGCACCGTCGACCAGCGTGGATCTCGACGAGCTGCAGAACGTCGCGCTTGGCAGCAAGGTCGTTGTCGTCGACCGCGTCGAACAGGCACAGGTGCCGACCGTGACGGTGGACAGCGCCGAGGGGATCGCTCTCGCCGTGGACCATCTGCGGGGCCTGGGGCACCGGCGCATCGCGTACGTGTCCGGCATCTCCGGGGCGTACACGTCCAGGGACCGCTTGGCCGCCTACGAGGGGCTGGCCGCGGAGCTGGACATGCCAGCGATGATCTTGGACGCGGGCACCGGGCCCGACGTGGGTGAGCGGGCCGCCGAGCGTCTTGTGGACATGGCACGCGACGAGCGTCCGACAGCGGTCATCGCGGCCAACGACATGGTCGCGTTCGACCTCATCTCCGCGCTCGGTGTGCGAGGTGTGTCCGTCCCGGACGAGGTGTCGGTGATGGGTTTCGACGGCCTGGAGTTCGGCGCCCGGTTCAATCCGCGACTGACCACGGTCCGCCAGCCCATAGCCGACATGGGAGTGATCGCCATCGACCTCGCCGAGAAACTCCTCAAGGACGGGGAGACGGGACATGTCGTTCTCACCCCGGATCTGCTGATCCGTGAGTCGACCGCGGAGGTGCCCCGATGAGCCTCCCCGCCGGGTTCCGGTACGTCGACCACGTCGCCTTCACGGTGCCCGACCTGAGCGAAGCGGTCACCTTCTTCGCCGGCGCCCTGGGCGCCGAGGAGCTCTACCGCTCGACGCGCGGGCCCGACGCCCACTTCATGCCCGCACATTTCGAGGTCCCGGCCGATGCCCGGCTGGAACTCGCCATGTTGCGCATGCCACCCAACCTCAACGTGGAGCTGTTCCAGTGGTGGAGCACCGACCAGCGGCACGACTACCCACGCCACTGCGACCCCGGTGGCCACCACTTGTGCTTCACCGTGGAGGACGTCGACGCGGCCGTCGAGCATCTCCGGTCGCACGGCGCCAGTGTTCTGGGCGGAACCAAGGAGGTCGGCCCGGACAGCCCTCGCGTCGCGGGCAATCGGTGGACCTATATCCGGGCGCCCTGGGGCCTGTTGATCGAGCTGGTCGACCGGTCCCGCGTCCACGACCCACCACCGTTGGTCGGCCCCGCCGACTGGTCCGCCCCCTCCCGAACTGGAAAGGACCTGTAGTGCGCATCATTGGCCACACCCTCGGCACACCCGAACAGACCCTTCCCGAGGCACTGGAGCTCTTCGCCGCCGCCGGTCTGGAGGGAGCGGAGGTCATCTACCAGAACGACTACCGCAGCGGACTGCCGGTCGGGGACGACGCCGCCGCGGCCGAGGCGGCCCGTGTGGCGGACGATCTCGGCGTACCGGTGGTGGGGCTCGCTCCGTACACCACGGGGATCAACCATGAGGACCCGGCGCAGCGCCGGGCCGCGCTCGACGAGCTGCGGGCGACGGTGGACTGCGCCCATCGCGTGGGCGCGACCCGGATCCGGGTGTACGCGGGTTCCTGGGGAGCGGATCGAATCGATCACGCCGGACATTGGGAGCGCCTGCGCGTGAGCCTTTCGGAGCTGGCGCCGCTCGCCGCTGACGCCGGAGTGCGCCTGTGCGTGGAGAACCACTTCGGAACCATGACGCAATCGGCCAAGGAGACCGCTCGGCTGATACGTGAGGTGGACTCGCCTGCCGTCCGGGTGCTCTACGACCAGGCGAATCTCACCTTCACACACGACGAGGCATGGCCGGAGGCGCTGCGTGAGCAGGGCGGCCTGATCGGGCACGTCCACGTGAAGGACCTCGTCTTCACCGATCCGAACGCACCCTTCGTCGCTTCCGAGACGGCCCGGGTGAAGGCGGACGAGCGAGCCGTGCGCTCCCGCGTCGTCGGTGAGGGCATCGTGCCCTGGCGGGACATCCTTCACGCGGTCAAGCAGCATGGATACGACGACGTCCTCAGCCTCGAATACGAGTACCGCTGGCACCCACAGGATCTCCCGGCTCCGGCGGAGGGCTTCGCCCGGTCCGCCCGCGCGCTCCGTTCACTCCTCGAAGAGGCCGCCGGCCTCGCGCCCGCGGAGGTGTCCCGATGAGCCGGCGCCCGCTGCGTGTCGGTGTGGTCGGCGCCGGGAACATCGCGCACATCGCGCAGTTGCCCACCCTGGTGGCGCGAGACGACATCGTCCTCGACGTCCTGGTGTCCCGGCGCGAGGACCCGTCCGAACTGGTCCGTCGATGGGGGTTCTCCACCGCGGTACCTTCGGTTGACCAGGCACTCGAGCGTGACCTGGACGCCCTGTTCGTGCTGACCCCGAGGTCGGAGCATTTGGCCGGAGTGAGCCGCGCGCTGGAGGCGAACGTCGACGTCTTCTGCGAGAAACCACTCGCGACCGCGACCAGTGACGCCGAGCGGCTCGCCGACCTCGCCGACGAGCGCGACCGCGTGCTGATGGTCGGGTTCAACCGCAGGTTCGCGCCGACCTACGTCGCCGCTCGTGACCAGTTCGGGGACACCGGTGCCGCCTTCTGCATCGCGCAGAAGAACCGCCGCGGCAGTGAGTACCGCGCGACGTTCGAGAACGCCATCCACATGGTGGACCTGCTGCGCTGGTTCTGCCCGGGCGAACCGGTCGACGTCTCCTCCCACGCCGCCGGTGACGACCCCTGGCAGGAGGACGGCGTCGCCGCCCTGGTGCGATTCGCCGGTGGTGGCACCGGCGTCCTGACAGCGGCGCGGAACGCGGGTTCGTGGGCGGAGAAACTTGATGCCTACGGCGCCGAGCGTTCGGCCGAGGTGGTGGCTCCGGACACGGTGACCCTCACCCGGGACGGCGTCAGCACCGTGCGCTCGATGAGCCCCGAGGCATTCGGCTGGGCCACGGCGACGAACACCTTCGGGTTCGCCGCCGCCGTTCACCACTTCCTCGACCGCGTACGAGACCGTGGCGCGCCGCTGACGTCGGGGCGGGAAGCCGCCCGCACGCAGGCGCTCCTCGACAGGATCCTGCTGGCCGCCGGCCTCCCCGTGAAGGAGCAGGAGGGCCGCACCTGGTCCTCTCACGCGACGCGCTGACCCTCCGCGAGCCCCGGCCGGGCCCCCTCATCGCGGCCGGCATCGGCGACATCACCTTTCGAAGAAGGCTTCCGGAACCGCCGGCAGCGTCGACCGGAACCACCTGGTCCGCGGCGCCCCAGACCGCCGACTGTTCGCACAGCCCCCATCCCTCACTGCACTGAGGAGCGCTCAATGGCGAACGCACCAAGAACAGCCTCACCGAAGTCCCCTCCGCCACCGGCCACCCGGAAGCCCCACCCCGCGGGAGGCCGTTGAACGTCCTGGCGGGCACCATCGGCCACTTCATCGAGTGGTACGACTGGTACATCTACGGCCTGCTGGCCGCTGTCTTCTCGAGCCAGATCTTTCCCGGGGCAGCCCGGCGATGTCGCTGATCAGCGCCCTGCTGACCTACGCGGTCGGGTTCGTGGTGCGGCCGCTGAGCGGCATCATCATCTCCCCCCTGGCCGACCGCTACGGCCGCCGCGTCGTCATGGCCACCACCATCGGCGGCATGGCCGCGGGCAGCCTGATCCTCGCGCTCACCCCACCGTTTTCCGCCATCGGCTACGCGGCGCCGCTGCTGTTCCTGCTCGCCCGCGTATTGCAGGGCATCTCGGCCGGCAGCGAGATGCAGAGCGCCATCGCCTACATGGTGGAGAACGGCTCGACCGACCGGCGAGGGCTGTTCGGCTCGCTGTCGAATGTGGCCAGCGGCCTGGCGACGCTGGCCGCCACCGGCATGGGGGCGATCGTCACCTCGACCCTGAACACCCATGACCTGGAGACGTGGGGCTGGCGCATCCCGTTCGCCATCGGCGGTGTCCTTGGCGTGGTCGGTCTGTTGCTGCGCTCGCGCGCCGACGAATCCCCGGAATTCGAGGCCGCCGTCGAGGAGTCCGCCGCCGGCCGGCAACCCGAGAACCTGCGCCTGCGGGAACTGTTGCGCAGGCACCCCAAGGCACTGCTGCAGACCGCGGCTCTGTCGGCCCCGGCAGTCGCCTACTACACGTGGGCCACCTTCCTGCCCACCTACGCGCACCTGACCACCGGCCGTGACCTGGACTCCGCCTTGGCCGGGAACGCCATCGGGCTGGGCCTGCTGGTGATCATCGTGCCGCTGTGCGGCGCCCTGTCCGACCGCATCGGCCGGCGCAAGCCGTTCCCCATCATCGGGGCCATCGGCATGGTGGTGCTCTTCTACCCGCTGCTGTTGTTGCTGCAGCAACCCGGATTCGGCGTATACGTGACGGTGACCGCCTCCGGCTGGGTGGTCCTGGCGATCTGGCAGGGGGTCTACCCGACGATCCAGGCCGAGCTGTTCCCTGCTTCCGTACGTGTGTCCGGCATCGGTGTGGCCCACCAGATCGTCATCGCGGCCCTCGGCGGGACGGCCCCACTCATCGCCAGCGCCTTCATCGAGGCGGGCCACCCCATGGGCGTAGCGGTGTACATGACGGTCATCGTCCTGCTCTGCCTCATCGTCTACCTGACCCTGCCGGAGACGGGCAGCGCAGGTACGCACACCATTACCACCACGCCCCCCGCTGCGGCATCCGACGCCGAGCACAGCTCTACAACCACGCGATCCACGGAGGACACCCCATGACCGCCCCGTCCCAGATTGCCTTGGTCACCGGCTCCAGCGGAGGCATCGGAGCCGCTACCGCGGAACGTCTGCACGCATCGGGCGCGGTGGTCATCGGCTGCGACCGCACGGCACCGGACAGCCGGCCGCCATGGCTCGCGGACTTCCGTGAGCTCGACATCACCGACGAGCAGGCGGTGCGCGACACCGTGACCGGGATCCGGGCGGAATTCGGGGCGATCGACGTCCTGGTCCACGCCGCCGGAGTCCTCGGCAACGAGCCGGACCTGCTCACCACCCCGAGCTCCGAGTTCGCCCGAGTGATGGCGATCAACGCCACGGGCGCCTTCTCCGTACTGCGCGAAGTCGGGCTGATCATGCAGGCCCAGCGCTCCGGCTCCATGGTCGCGGTCGCCTCGGTCGCCGCGAAGGAGGCCCGTCGCGCGTACGTGCCGTACAACGCCAGCAAGGCAGCCGTGTTGAACATCTGCTGGTCGCTCGCTCTGGAACTCGGCCCGGACAACGTGTCGGTCAACTGTGTGTGCCCCGGTCCGGTCAACACCGCCATGTGGGACCAGCTCGCGACCCGCGCCGGCGGCGGCGACCCCGAGGGGGACCAGCGCGCCCGCCAAGCCCGAGCCGCGCAGATCCCGATGGGCCGGTTCGCCGAGCCGGAGGAGGTGGCGGCGACCATCGCCTTCCTCAGCGACCCGGCAAACCGTTACCTGACCGGTCTGAGCCTGGATGTCGCCGGTGGTGCCCGGCTGGGGATGGGCAGTTGATGGAATGCCTCCGCACGGGGAGCCGGTGACACGTCCCGGGGGAACACCCCACCTACGCGGGGCCGACGCTAGCCTCGAGCTTTCGCGTGGCTGGGTGTCCGATGCATGATCAGAAACATGAAGAGTGCTCCTGACCCGCAACGATAGGGCTTGTCTAGAGTCCAGGTCGTCGCATGAAAGAAGCACTCCTCAGGTGAAGAAGCGTATCGGGTCCTATCCACGTGTCGGCATCGAGGGCGGTAGTCTCCCAGGCCAGAGGGGTGCTCATGGTCGAGATGATCCGCAAGAGCGGCCTGGACACCGCGATATCGGCGGCGCTCGCACCGTGGCGGCGTCCTCGGGCGGTGCATGATCCGGGGAAGATCGGGGCTGATGTCGTGCCCCGTGGCCGATTGGTGGTCAGCGTCGGGCGGTAACTGGTTGCGGGCTCGATGGGGTCGGTGCTGGTTGTAGTGCCGCTCATAGGCTGCAAGGATGTGGCGGGCGTGGGCCTCGTTCGTGATCAAGAGGTGGTCGAGGACTTCGCGTCGGATGCTGCCGATGATGCGTTCGCAGTGTGCGTTCATACGGGGAGCTTGTGGCGCACTTTTGAGGATCTCCATGTCCTCGGCCTGGAAGACGGCGTCGTATGTCTCGCCGTACTTGCCATCGCGGTCGCGCAGCAAGAAGCGCAGGGAGTCGATACGTGGGCCCAGGTCGAAGGTGAGATTGCGCGCCTGCTGCACGGCCCAGTCCTGTGTCGGGCGGGCGGTGACCCCGGTGATGTGCAGTCGCGGTGTGCCGTGTTCGAGGAACACCAGCGCGTACAGCCGCTTGCCGAGCGCGGTGTCGATGTGGAAGAAGTCTGCCGCGATGATGCTCTCGGCTTGCGCGGTCAGGAACTCGCGCCAGGTGGGGCCTGCGCGGCGCGGCGCCGGATCGACGCCCGCGGCATGCAGGATCTCCCAGACCGTCGACGCGGCCATCCGATGCCCGAGTCGGGTCAACTTCCCTTGGATCCGTCGGTGCCCCCACCTCGGATTCTCCCTGGGCAACCGCAGGACGAACTTCTTGACCGCTGCGGGGGGCGGGCGTCCGGTGCCACGGCGCGCGGTGTAGTCCCACTTCGCGGCGACGAACCTGCGATGCCGGGCGAGCACGGTTCTGGGGGTGACAGGGAAGACCTCACGCCAGTGGCGCCGGGGTATCAGCCCGGACGGGGCGGCGAATCAGAACCGGTCGGCGGGCTCATAGCGGACCGGTCCGGTCAACTGGCGGCGCAGGACCGCGTTCTCGTGCCGCAGCACCAACAGTTCGGAGTCCTTCGCCGTCCCACGGCGGAGGAGTACCGATGGAACCGTCAGCAGCTTCCGGGTCACCTTGTACAACCAGGAAACGATCACGCAAGGCATAATCTCAGCGAACTGACCGCACCCCGCTCAGCTGCGGCGATGACTTTTCGAGCGGCACAGGATGACACGACGGTCGTGGAGCATACCGTCCGCCTGGGAGGCGTACGTGGCCAACCACATGAGCTGATCCAGGCGTGCCGTGAGTTGGTCACTGAAGCCCTCCGCCACAAGGAGCGCTCGAGCCCTCTTGGACGGACGGCGGTGACGTACTTGCTGCGAGTGGGAGGTGGCGCCACTTCGAGGCTGCGCGGGCGACGGTACAGCTCCTGAGTGGCACACTTCTTCATGCTGGCGATCTTCACTGTGGACGAGTGCCACTTCGTCTGGTGCAAGTAATTCGAGTGGCAGTACTTACTGATCGTTTCAGAATGAAGCGTTTGGCCAGAAGGGTCGGCTCCTGCGGCTCGCATAGGCTGACCGGTCTCATCCGACGCACCGCGACGAGGGCCAGCCCATGCGCAACAGCACCAGGATCCGCCTGATAGAGCCCACCGATGCTGCCCCGATCGCCGCGCACCGGGTGCGGGACTTCGAGGCTTTCCGGCCGTGGGAACCGGACCAGCCAGCCGACTTCTTCACCCCGGAGGGCCAGGCTGAGCGGATCGAGAGGCTGCTGGCCGGATACCGGGCCGGCACGGTCTGGCCGGGCGTCGTACTCGCCGACGACCAGGTGATCGGGCAGGTCTCCGTCGGAGGCATCCTGCCGCAGCCGCACCTGCGCCGCGGCTCCGTCGGATACTGGATCGCCAGCGTCGCCCAGAATCAAGGGCACGCCGGGCACGCCGTCGGGCTCGTACTCCGGGTGATGACGGACGAACTCGGGTTGCACCGCGCCGAGGCGTCCACCAATCTCGAGAATCTGCCGTCGCAACGGGTGCTGCGCCGCAACGGGTTCAGCCCGTACGGCGTCGCGCACTCCTCGATCTTTCTCGACGGGAACTGGCGGGACGCGCTGCTGTGGGAGCGGGTCCTCGGCGACTGACTGATCGTTGCACACGGCACCGTCCGCACCAAGATGCTCACCAAGGGCCTTCCCGCGGTGCTGAACGACCCCGACGACCATGGCAACCTCCGCCCGGCAAGTGCCCTGCGCCCCGAGCGGCACTAACCAGGCCGGAGTGAGATCTCACAGAACGGCGGGCACTCCCGACCTCACTGTTGGCTGACGCCGACGCCGCGGCCGGGGGCACGAGACATCACCGGTGCCCCCGGCCATCGTCATCCTCAGAGCCAGAAAGGCCCGTATAGTTCACCGCACACCCACCACAGTCCAGCGGTGGGCTGACCGATACCGGGAGAGCGGCCTCGCGGGGCTGACTGACCGCTCCAGCCGCCCGCACCTCAACCCACTCCGCACACCGGCCGCACTGAGCGGCGCATCCGCACCTGGACCGCGCCACGGGACGCGTCATCTGACGCTACGAGCACGCCGCACTGGGCGACAAGGGCATCGGCACAATCGTCTGAGCCCTGCCGCTCATCGGCTGTAGGCATGCATGCCCTGAGACCGTGCTCGTTGGATCGTTGAGTCAGTGAGGCTGCCCATTTTCCATACCGTCAGAGATGTGACGGCACTGCCTTCTCCGAAGAGTCGCACTCCCAGTGAGTCGTCTCGGAAGGGGTAGGCGCGGGTGGTGATGGAACGGTATTCGTTCGCGTACGCCTCGATGATCGAGCGGTCGACGAACACCTCCAGGGACAGCGTGCCGTTCGTGAGCGTCAAAGGGCCCTGCTGGATCCCCAGGTCCCCCTGGGCGCTGGAGTTGTTGCCGGACCGCGTGCGGTCCACGCCCAGTTGCGAGGCGGCGGTGTCGAAGAACAGTCGGGTCCTCTCCTCGTCCTGCGGGCTGTGCAGCACATCGAGGCCGAACCTGTCAGCGCTGCCGGCCTCCAGCGTTGCCTTGATGTGCAGCACATCTCCCTTGATGGGGGAGAGGAGGACGTTGGCATCGGCGATGGATGTCTTCTGGCTGACCGTCAGCAGGGGAGCACCGACGTGGAGCTGGGCGACTTCGGCGACCGGTCTGAAGCTGAGGTCCCCGTCGGGGCGCATGGCGAGTTCGACCGGCAGACCAGCGTTGTGTGCCCAGCCCGCGTCGTAGTGCGCCTGCTCCGAACGCCGGTCCTGCGCGATGGTGAAGAGCAGGGAGCGCCCCTTGTCGTCCACTGTTCCGCTGGGGCCGGTGAAGTGGTCGCCGTAGTCGAGGAGCTTCGGTTCCGTGGTGTCGGGGGTCCAGGTGTGTGTCTGGGCGTCCCAGGTGCCGACCCAGTAGAAGACGTACTTGCTGCTGTACTCGCCGGGGCCTGCTGGGAAAGCCGGGTTGATCAGCAGTGCGCGACGCTCGCGGCCCTGCGCGTCCTCTCCGATCGGTAGGAAGGTGGGCAGTTCCCACACCTGGCCCGTCTTGGGATACGCGGCCACGTCCCCGACCATCAGCGGCCCTGAGTACGTCCAGTCGGTGAGGTTCTTGGAGGTGTAGAGAAGAGCCGTACCTCCGACATCGGTGCCCGAGGAGCTCTGGACGCCGGAGCCCACGAGTTGGAACCAGGTGTCTCCTTCCTTCCAGGCGAAGGGGTCCCGGAAGTCTCCGAAGCGGACCTTGCGGCCCACGCCGACATCGAGGTCGGCGCGTTGGCTGATCACGAGGGTGGGGTGCATCTTCCACTCCACGAAGTCCGGATCGCGCGGGTCGACGGGGCGTGCGAGGCCGACCGCCTGGTTGGGGCGCTGGGAGTCGTTGCCGGCGGTGAACAGCAGGACGGGGACGCCGTTCTCGTCGAGGGTCGAGTCTCCGGACCAGACGCCGTCCGGAGCCACACTGCCAGCGGTTGGGGCGAGTGCTACGGGCAGGTCGCGCCAGTGCACCAGGTCCTCGCTGACCGCGTGACCCCAGCAGATGTTGTGCCAGTACGGGCCGTGGGAATTGTGCTGGTAGAACAGGTGGTACCTGCCGTTGACCTGGATGGGCGCGTGCGGTTCGTTCATCCAGTGGTTGGGCGCGGTGAAGTGGTAGGCCGGACGGTAGCGGTCGCCGTCGTAGCGTGAACGGTTCATGGCCATGGCGGCCTTCGGAATCGTGCCGTCGGTGAAGGTTGCGAGGTCCTTGTCGTGGCCGGCGGCGATTTCGCTGTCAGTGAGGGCGCCTCCGTGGAGCTTCAGCTCGTCGATCAGACCGTTGAACATGTTCACGGCGAATGTGCCGTTGATGATGACGGGTTGGTTGTGCCGTCCGACGAGCAGGGGAACGTCAGCCTTGCTCAGCCTGGCCGTCGCCGGGATCGCTGACCGGGCGACCGGTTGACCGTTGAGATAGAGCCGGATCGCACCATCGCCAGGGGCGAACACCGCGGCGACATGAGCCCACTTGCCTGCGGTCAGGGCGGCGGCTTCCGGGGCGGTCACCTCGTACCAGGCGTCTCCCGTGCCGACCCCGAACTGCCATCTTCCATGTCGGCCGACGCCCAGGCAGAACCCGCGCCGCGCTCCCTTGTCCTGCTGGTTGATGATGACGGAGGGCTTGCCCTCGTCCCCCCACTCGAAGGCACGGGGTGCGACCCACGCTTCGACGGTCAGCCCGTCGGTGGGGAGGGTGGTCTCCGCGGCGCCGCGTGCGATCCAGGTGGAGTAGCCGTCGAAGAGCAGCGCCCCGGAGAGTACCCCGTCGGCTTGGTTCTTCTGGCTCCACAGCGGGTCACTGTCGGGCTTGTAGGCGGCGTCATTGAAGACGTAACTGATGGGGTTCGTGGTGTGGGTGATCTGCTCCTCGGTCGTCGCGCCCTTGCCCTCGGGGAAGTTCCAGCAGGCGGTGAGGCCCGCGGCACGCCGGTGAGCCGGGGCGGCCGAGGCGCTGCCGGACTGGGCGAGCGGGATGAGCGGGCTCCCGGCGATGGCGGACAGGACGCGCAGGACTGTTCTTCTCTTCATGGCGACTCCTGGGCAGCCGGTTCTGCAAAATCGTTTTAACTCTGCGGATCGCAGGCATCGTTCGGCGACTGGAGCTGCTAACGCAAGTGCTAACGCAATCTGGGCGAGATCTCTGCGTCATAAAAGGGAAATCTCTACCTATGTTGACCGGATGGCTTCGCCTGGGACGTCAGGGATGTTGACACGTCGCGAGTCGACCAGCATTCTCATCGACGCTTGCTAATCCGATTTAACAAAGGTTGAGGAAGTCGATGCCCGGGAACCGCGTGACCATGGCCGATGTGGCCCGACGTGCCGGCGTCTCCCCGACGACAGCGTCCTTCGTCCTGTCCGGCCGTACCGACATGCGGATCTCGGAGGCGGCGCGGGACAAAGTGCTGGAGGCGGCCAGGGATCTGGGGTATCGCCCCAATGTCACGGCGCGTAGTCTGCGCACCAAGTCCAGCCAGACCATCGGATTCGTCTCCGACACCATCACCACCACACCCTTCGCGGGAGAGGTGATCCGCGGGGCGCTGAATGTGGCGAGGGAGAAGGAGCACCTGCTCTTCATCACGGAGACGGGTGGCGATCGGGCTGTCGAATCCGACCTGGTCAACGCTCTGTTGGACCGCCAGGTCGACGCGGTGATCTACGCCGCGATGTACACCCACTACGTCACCCCGCCCCGGAGCTGCACGGTCGGCGCGTGGTTCTGCTCAACTGCCTGGCTCCAGGCTTCGACGCTCCGTCCGTGATCCCGGACGAGATCGAGGCCGGGCGGACGGCGGGGCGCGCACTTCTGGCAGCGGGGCATGCCACCGGAATCTGGGCCATCGGCGGCCACCAGACCGTCCCCGCCACCCCGGACGGCGTGTTCGCCGGGCTTGAGCGCATGCGCGGCCTGCAGGAAGTCCTGCGGGATGGCGGTGTCGGGCTGGACGGCGTGGTCGAATGCGACTGGGGAGCCGAAGACGGCTACCGGGAAGTGCGCCGGCTGCTCGCCGAAGGGCACCGTCCCCACGCGCTGGTGTGCTCCACCGACAGGGTGTCCTTCGGCGCCTACCAGGCTCTGGCCGAAGCCGGTCTGTCCGTACCTCAGGACGTTTCAGTGGTCTCCTTCGACGACCAGGACATCGCTGGCTGGCTGAAGCCCGCTCTCACCACTGTTGCCCTGCCTCACCACGAACTGGGCCGCCGTGCCGTCGAGTTGATTCTCGGTGAAGAGCCACTGGGCGCGTCAACGCACCGCGTTCCCATGCCGCTGAGGGAGCGGGAGTCCATCGCGCCTTCTCGCCCGGCGGACTGATCAGAACATCCGGTGGGGCCGGGCTGCCACCCGGCCCCACCGCAAGGCCATCCGTGCTCTTACCAACAGGAACGGACGAACCATATGCGCAAGACCATCGTAGTCGCGGCCTGCGCCGCCTTGGCCCTGACGGGCAGCGGGTGCTCGGGAACGGGCGGCGCCGCCTCCGCGGGCTCGTCGTGCGACGGAAAGATCGACGGCAAGCGGACGATCAGCACCTTCTACCACGGTGGAGGTGCGGAGAAGAAGACGTTCCTCAACGTGGTCAAGGACTTCAACGCGAGCCAGGACCAGGTCACCGTGAAGGTCCAGAGCGTGCCCGAAGGCACGTACAACGACGCCGTCCAGGCCGCCGCCGCGTCCGACAAACTGCCCGACGTACTCGACTTCGACGGGCCCAACCTCTACAACTACGCCTGGAACGGGGACCTCATCCCGCTCCAGGAGTGCCTGAAGGACAGCACGCGCAAGGACCTGCTCCCCTCGATCGTCGAGCAGGGCACTTACAACGACAAGCTGTACGGCGTCGGTGCGTTTGACTCCGGCATCGTCCTGTACGCGTACAAGTCCGCACTCAAGAAGGTCGGAGCCCGCATACCCACCGGCACCGACAACGCCTGGACGGCAGGGGAATTCACCGACATCCTCGGCAAGTTGCAGAAGGCCGGCTACGCCCGGCCGCTGGACATGCACATGTGGTATGGGCGCCAGGGAGAGTGGTTCTCGTACGCCTTCAGCCCCATCGTCCAGTCCGCCGGCGGCGACCTCATCAACCGGGACGGATACAAGACGGCCGCCGGAGCACTGGACAAGCCCGAAGTCGTCAAGGCCATGAAGACCTTCCAGTCCTGGTACGCGCAGAAGTACGTGGACACCGAAGCCCAGGACGACACCCCGTTCCTGAAGAGGACGAGCCCGATCGCCTGGAACGGCATGTGGGCCTACAAGAACGGCTACAAGAAAGCTGCCGGTGACGACCTCGCCGTCATACCCCTTCCCGACTTCGGCACCGGCTCGAAGACGGGCATGGGCTCCTGGCAGTTCGGCATCACGCGCAAGGCCGAGGACCCCGACGCCGCCGCCGCGTTCCTGGAGTACCTGCTCACCAAGAAGAGTCAGCTCACCATGTACCAGGCCGTCGGCGCGCCGCCTTCCACCACGACGGCTCTCAAGGCAACGGACATCTACGCCGCCGGCGGCCCGATGAGCCTGGTGACCGACAGCCTCAACAAGGCGCCCAAGGTCGCGGTGCCCCGTCCCCAGACGCCGGCATATCCCGCGATCACGCAGGCGTTCTCGCAGGCGATCGACGACATCAGCCTGGGCAGGGACGTCTCCGCCGCCCTGAAGAAGGCGGTTGACACCATTGACCAGGACATCAAGGACAACGACGGCTATCCCACTCAGTGAGACCCGTGCGCTGCGGCGGTGCCCCTCGGCCGGCCGCCGCACCGGACGTTCCACGCTCCACCACCCGTCTTGTGCCGTGAGGTGATCCACCATGTCCCACACCACCCTGGCCTCACCCGCTCAGGGGGCGGAACCGCCGCCGACCACAGCGGTTCCACCTCGCACCACCACCAAGGCGAGCCGGCGCGGACGCCTGGCCGCAGCCCTGTTCTCCGCTCCGGCCGTGCTCCTGCTGGCCCTCTTCCTGATCTTCCCGTTCGTCTCCGCCGTGGTCCTGTCCTTGACCAACCAGCGGTTGTCCTCGCCGCTCCCCGTGGAGTTCACCGGCCTGGAGAATTACCAGCGCATCTTCACCGACCCGGAGTTCTGGCGGTCCTTCGGCAACAACACCCTTTTCGCGGTCATCGTCGTGCCCGTACAGACAGCCGCCGCCCTGGCCCTGGCCGTCCTGGTCAACCGGCGCCTGCCACTGCGGCTCTTCTTCCGCACGGTCTACTTTCTGCCCACCGTCACCGTGATGGCCGTCGCCGCCGTCGTGTGGAAGGTGTTGCTCCTGCCCGACTCCGGTCTGGTCAACGGAGTACTGGGTACCTTGTCCTTCGGCCATCTCCAGCCAGGATGGCTGTCCAGCACCAGTTGGGCGATGCCCGCGATCGTCCTGACCTCGGTGTGGCAGGGCGTGGGATTCCAGATGGTGATCTTCCTGGCCGGTCTCCAGGCCATCCCCGCCTCGCTGTACGAGGCGGCCCGGGTCGACGGAGCGAACGCCTGGCAGCAGTTCCGCCACGTCACCCTGCCGGGCCTGCGCAACACCCTGGTGTTCGTGATCAACGTGACGGCGATCTTCGCCTTCCGGCTTTTCGACCAGGTGTACATGATGCCGCAGTTCCCGGGCGGGCCGACGGACTCGACCCGCACGATGATGCTGCAACTGCTCCAGACCGGATACACCCGGCGCATGATCGGCCAAGCGTCGGCCATCGCCGTCGTCTTCTTCCTGTTCGTTCTCGTCGTCACCCTGGTCCAGCGACGGCTTGGCCGTGAGGAGCGCGCCGTCCGATGACTCTCTTCACCGCTTCCCGAGGGCGCTCCGCGACACTCCACCCGGAACGCTCCCGCCGCAGCACCCACAACCGGCCGCTCCACTACCTCATCTGCGGACTCATCGCGCTGGTCATGTTGGTGCCGCTGGCCTTCATGTTCGCCGGCGCCTTCAAACCCAACGCCGACGTCCTCGCCGACGGCGACAACTGGCGCGCTCTGATTCCGCTCCATCCCACACTCGACAACTTCAGCAGCGCCTGGGAGCGCTCGAACTTCGGCCGGCTGCTGCTCAACTCCCTGGTCGTGTGCGGCGCCACCGTCGGACTGGGACTCATCGTCAACAGCATGTTCGGCTACGCGCTCGCCCGGCTGCGCTGGACCGGCAGGAACGTCGTCCTCGCGGCCGTCGTCGCCCTCATCATCATTCCGTTCGAGGCCCTCGCCATCCCCCTGCTGCTGATGATGACGGAGTTGGGGTGGCTGGACACCTACCAGGCCCAGATCGTGCCCTTCATCGCCAACCCGTTCTTCATCTACCTCTTCTACTCGTTCTTCCTGGCGCTGCCACGCGAGCTGGAGGAGGCGGCACGCGTGGACGGAGCCGGGCCCCTGCGCACCTTCCGCAGCGTCATCGTGCCGCTGTCGAAGCCTGCTTACGCGTCGGTGGCGATCCTGAGTTTCCTGACGACCTGGGGACAACTGCTGTGGCCCGTCATGGCCACACGCAGCGAGGACGTACGACCGTTGCCGGTGGGCATGGCCGTCTTCCAGACGCTGCCGCCGCTGCAGTGGGGGGACACCATGGCGTTCGCCACCATGATGACCGTCCCGACCCTCGTGGTCTTCCTCATCTTCCAGCGCGCCTTCGTCCAGGGCGTGGCCGCGCAGGCGGTCAAGGAATGACCCCACGCGAGAGCCCGGCCGCCGCCATACCGGGCGATGTCCCGTTCTGCCCTCCCTCTCACCGCGAAAGGCGGCCCATGCGCGACCGCATACGGGACCCCCACCTCCCCGAGGTGCACCTCCGCCCGCCTGCCAACTGGATCAACGACCCCAACGGGCTGGTCCACCACGACGGTTGGTACCACGTCTTCTTCCAGCACAACCCGCATGCGCCCACACATGAGCATGTCCACTGGGGCCACTACCGCAGCCGGGACCTGCTGCGGTGGGAGCCCCAGCCGCTCGCGCTCACTCCCGCCCTGGGCGAGCACGACGAAGACGGCTGCTTCTCCGGCAATGCCGTCTCGCATGCCGGCCGGATCACCGCCTTCTATTCGGCCTACCGCACCGGCCACCCCTGGCAACCCGTCGCCGCGGCCGATTCCACTCCGGACGGCAGCCGCTTCGCCAAGCGGCCGGAACTGCTGATACCGGAAGCACCGTACGGCGTGACGACCTTCCGCGACCCCTATGTCTGGCAGGACCGTGACCGCTGGCGCATGCTCGTCGGCGCGGGCTGGTCCGACGGCCGCGGCGGCGCTGTGCTGTACGCGTCCCCGGACCTCTCCTCCTGGACCTACGAAGGTCCCCTCCATCGACGGGCGGACATGATGCCGGGAGAGGGCGAAATCCGCACCGGGGAGGCGTGGGAGTGCCCCCAGCTGGCGCTGTACGACGACGGACGCGTCCTCCTTCTGACGAGCGCCTGGTACCAGCGCACCGGCCCGTCCCATGTAGTGGCATGGACCGGTCGGCGAGAGGGGGGCGGCTTCCGGTTCCAGGACGCGGCCCGCTTCGACCACGGACCGGACTTCTACGCCCCCGCACTGTTGCGCGCCCCGGAGGGGCGATGGCTCCTGTGGGGCTGGTCGTGGGAAGCCCGCGATCCCTCGTGCAGCAAGGAGGCGGGATGGGCAGGAATCCTGACCGTCCCTCGGGAGATCACCCTGCGGCCCGACGGAAGCCCGCACCAGGCGCCGGCTCGCGAGTTGGCCGAGCTGCACACGAACACGTGGCAGAAGGCCTGTACGACGCAGCCGGACACGATGTCCGTACTCGGCAGCGTGAGCGCCGCCGCCGACGTCCGCGTCCGCCTCGGCCTGGGGAAGGACCCTGCGTGGGGGCTGAGGATCATGCTGGGGATGACGGGAAACGCAGAGTACCTGGACCTGGAGATCCGCGACGGCGCGTTGACGGTCGACCGTGGACACGCCTCCGCCGATAACCGAGCCCACATCGGTGCCTACCGGATGCCGCTGCCCGAGCTCGTCCCAGGCGGAGAGGTCGAGCTTCGGATCATCCTGGACCACTCCATCGCCGAGGTCTTCAGCGGGGCCGGAGAGGCTCTGACCGTTCGCTTCTATCCGGCAGCGTGCGATACCTGGACCTTGATATCCCGCGGCATCGCGACTGACGTGGTCCATGCAGCCGTAGAGGCACACGCCCTGCGGGCGCCGGACGCCGTCACCACTTGATGCCAGAGGCAGCCGTCACCAAGATCGGTCAGGTCCGGTCGGAGCGACCCTGACGTCCTTGGACGGCCGCTGAAGGCTGCCGATGCGCGTCCGCCCGGCACTGCCCGCGCTGAGGGGGCCAGGGACCGTATGCTTCCCGCCACCGCGGTGGAGTCAGTCCCGGGCCCTTCCTCCCTCCTGCCCCGCCGCAAAGTTTCCCCAAGCAGACTCGTTGACACGCCACGTCCTCCGACGCGGAATCCTGTAAAATCTTTCGCGCAAACGTTTTACACAGGAGTGGTGGAACGGCGGCCTGCGCTCCACTCTGGTGCGGTGGGCAAGGCGGTCGGGAGTGCTGCGGCCTCTACCTGACAGGGCACCACACAGAAGGATGACCCAACTGACCTGTGGATTCTGATCGGCAGGCTGGTGATCAAGGGCAGCTTCGAACCCTGTCGGTGCCGGAAAGTATGTCCACGCTGGTCAGGCGGCATGTCGGTACTCGTGGATGGTTCCGCGGGGTCGGTCGCGTCGGCGTACGTCCAGTTGAACGATCCAGTCCGGATCGTTGATCGGCGTGGGCCGTGATCCCAGAGGTGAGCCCTGGCCGAGGGCGCGGTGCGGGCGATGGGTGTTGTAATGAATCTCGAACTCGCACGCGGATCATGAACCGTGCCCGGCACCTGGCGTCCTCCAGGTCCATGACCAGATTGCGCGCCGCCTGGGCAACCCATACCGCAGTCGGGTGCGTGGTCGCGCCCAGGACCCGAATGCGACGGCTGGCGTGCTCGATCACCGTCAGCACGTATAGTCTCGCGCCGGTGAGTGTGACGGTCTCGAAGAAGTGGCGCGCCAGCAGGGCGTCGGCCTGTGAGCGCAAGAAGGCGGCCCATGTCGTGTCCGTGCGCTGCGGCGCCGGGTCGATTCCTGCGGCGCGAGGATCTCCCAGACCGTCGAGGCTGCGACCTTGATCCCGAGCACTGTGAGCTCGCCGTGTATCCGGCGATATCCCCAGGTCGGGTTCTCCTTCGCCAGCCGGATCACGAGTAGCCGGATGGACCGGACCGTTCGCGGCCGACCCGTGCGATTCGGTCGTGACCGCACGGCGTGCCTGCGGCGCAGGAGGTCGCGGTGCCAGCGAAGCGCGGTGTCCGGCGTCACCAGCAGTCGAAGCCGACGGAGGCGCTGCTTGGGAAGACGATGGAGCAAGGCAGCGAGGAAGTGCGGTCCTCGGGCGCGAACCGGGGGCGGGCTCCTTCGAGCTGTCGCTCCACCACGGCGAGTTGGTGCCGCAGCGCCAGGATCTCCACGTCTTTGTCCCGGTCGCTCAGCGGCAGCAGCCGTAGTGCGGCGAAGGCGTTCGTTACCTTAGATAGGCCAGGCGGAGTAACACAACTGATCATTATGTCGGTCAACGCCGACGTGCTGGAACACCGCCCACCCGCCGTCGGCAAGACAACGTGATCCGTTCTTTCACCTGCGCGGATGGACCTTTCGGCACCCGCAAAGCTGTCCCCATGGCACGACCTAGGAAGTTCGACGAGCAGCAGGTACTGGACACTGCCCGGGAGCGGTTCTGGTCGGGTGGGTACGCCGGCACGCGAATGGAGGACATTGCCGAGGCAACGGGGCTCGGCAAAGGCAGCCTGTACGGCGCGTTCGGCGGAAAGCAGGAACTGTTCCACCGCGTGTTCGACGATTACTGCGGCTCCGTCGTCAATGCTGTGAGCCGGCAGCTGCGCGGCAACGACGCGGACGCCTACGCGCGGCTGTCCGCCCACGTGTACGCGGTGTCTGCGGCGACTGCCGCAGACACCGCCCGCCGTGGATGTCTGTTGGCCAAGGGTGCCGCCGAGCTGGCCGAACACGACGAGACGGTGGCCAAGCGGGCGCGCGCGGCCATCGAGGCGCTGCAGGCGCTGCTGGAGGGCGACATCGCAGCCTGTCAGCGCAATGGCGATATTGCCGCGGACGCGGATCCGGGAAAGTTGGCTGCGCTGGTGCTCGCCGTACTGCGCGGCATTGAAGCGCTGGGCAAGGCCGGAGCGAGCGAGGAGACGCTGACCGATATAGCCTGGACAGCCCTTGCTGTACTGCCTCGCCCCGCTCACTGAGTTTCCTCAGCGTTGCCGCTCCAGGAGGTGGCGCTGGTTCCAGATCAAGGTCCGGTCCAGGAGCTCATGTCGGCAGGTCTGCACCCACCGTTCCATGACCGAGTTCATTCTCGGCATCTGGATGCCGGTGAGGACGACTTCAATCCCCGCGTCCTTGAGGACGGCGTCGAACAGGCGACGCGGCCACCTTCACTCCCAGCACGAGCGATTCGCCGTGCGGACGCCTGTAGCCCCAGTTCGGATTCTCCCTCGCCAGACGCAGTACCAGAGTCCGGATGGAGCGCACGGTACGAGGCCGACCGGGGCGCTTGGACCGCGATAAGGCGGCATGCCGACGCCTGGCAAGGTCACGATGCCGGCGCAGCACCGTGTGGGGACGCACGAGCGGCCGCAGACGCCGCAGGGTGGGCAACGGCATCCGGTGCAGCAGCGCCGCCAGGAACGCCCGATCGCTCGCAGTGAACCGTACTCGAGCACCACTGAGTTGGCGTTCGAGCACCGTGATCTGATGACCGAGAGCCAGGATCTCCGCATCCTTGTGCCGGTCGCTCATCGGCAGCAGGCGCAGCAGCGCGAACATGTGAGTCACGCTCAGGTAGGCCAGTCGCAGCACGGTCGATCATCATGACGCGTGAACCACCGACTCCGCGAGAGCGCCCGGCTCGAGCGACGAGGTCAACGACCGCTAATCCGACAGCAGGCCTCCGACCAGGGCGGATGACATTCTCGGCAAGCACAGTGGCGAGCAGTGCGCGGTCCTGCCAGCCGGGCCTGGGCGTGGTGACCTGTCGGCGTAGAACCGTGAGCTCGTGTCGCAGGATCAGTATCTCCATCTCCGCATTCTTGGCCGCAGAGGATCGAGTCATCAGGAACAGCCACGCGAAGGTCCGTGTGGCGGTCAGGTAGGTGAGTCGTACCAGTACAAGGACTGCATGCTGGACACCCAGTGGCCAGGTACGTTGTCCCAGGTCAGGTGCGGTGAAGCAATTCTGGAGCGGTACGAGATCACAGAAACCACCGTCACCATCGTGGTCATCCACATCGGCCGAACCGGCTGACCGACGTGCCCGGACCCTCTGGCTGTGCTGTCCCATGGCGTTGGTGCCATACCCGTAAGGGTCACGCGGTCAGAAATCTCCGCGGGCCGGATGGTCAGCTCGACTTCTTGGCGAGTTCGGTGAGGAACCGCGGCATTCGGCCGGCGCCGAAGTCGTAGAACCGCGCCCACTGCGGCTCGACCGCGATACGCGCCATCTGGTCGTACATGGCCCGGCAGTTCCGCTCGAACTCGGCCGCGTACTCGGCGTCGAAGTTCTTCCGCGCGGCCGCGAGGTACTCCGGCACCACCCCGTCGACGATGGTCAGATGCACCACGCCGCGCACCGACAGCGTCTTGGCCGAGCCTGGGCTGTCGCCGGCGTCGATGGTCAGGGCGACCTCGGGGCGGGCGGAGAGCGCTTTTACCTTGGGCGCCGTGGCCGCGGTGGACATGACGATCTCCTCGCCGGTCCAGAAGATCCCGATCGGGATGACGCGCGGCAGCCCGTCGAGTCCGTTGTATGCCAGCCGCGCCATGGACGCCTGGTTCAACAGCTCGCGGGCGTCGGCCAGCTCCTGCTCGATCTGTCTGGGGTCCATGATCGTCGCCCTTCTCCGCCACACGGCCCCTCGTGGCCGCTCATGTCCCTGGGACGGAGCCGTCGCCCCGTTCTCGACACCGCGGCCGAAACACCAGCCCAGCTGTGCGGCGGCGGTCAGCCGGTCCTGCTGCGCGCCGGGCGCGGGCCGCGGAGCCGGTGGCGTCCGGTGCGGGACTGCGGCGGCGGGCATGCGCCGCTGTGGCGGCCGGGCGGGGACGGCCTTGTCGGGCGGTGAAGCCGATGCTGGTGTCGGCGGTGCCGGGAGCGGTGCGTGCCGGGCTGGGGAAGGGGCGGTCGGCGGCGGTTGGGCGAGTGTGATGCCGGCGGGCAGGATGGCGCCGGTGTCCCGCGGGATGCTGCCGCGTCGCGGTCGGCGAAGTTCGGCCAGCACTCCTTTACAGCTACAGCGCCTTGCGTAATGCCCGGTTGATCTGGGGGTTTCGTCCTGGGCGGTACGGGGTGATGGGGAGGTAGCCGCTTTGTCGGTAGAGCGCGAGGGCTGCCACGTTGGCCACCCCGGTCTCCAGTTGCATGTGCGTGTATCCGCGGAGACGGGCATCGGTCTCGAGGCGAAGCAGGAGTTCTCGGCCGAGTGACTGGCCGCGGGTATCGGGGTGTACGTACATGCGTTTGACTTCGGCGGTGCTCGCGTCCAGGTTGCGCCATCCGCCGCAGCCGGTCGGGCGGGCGGTGGCCTCCCGGGCGAGGAGGAAGAGGCCTTGGGGCGGGGTGTAGTCCTCGGCCGGGGTATCGGTGGGATCGTCGGCGTAGCCGTACATCTCCAGCTGGGTGGCGTGCAATTGCAGGAGGAGCTGCTGTACATCGGGGTTGTCATAGCGAGCAGGCGTCACCGTCCACGACCGGGGCGGCTGAGTGCGTGTCGGGCGTGTCATGCATCTGATAGTCCCCGGTCGACGGCAGCGACGGCAGCGACGGCAGCGACGGCAGCGACGGCAGCGACGGCAGCGACGGCAGCGACGGCAGCGACGGCAGCGACGGCAGCGACGGCAGCGACGGCTGAGGACTTCGAGGGCGGCACGGGCAAGCCGCCGCGGAGCACGCCCGCCGGGATGCTGCCCGTGCGGATTTCAGCGAAACGGTTCTGAGGCTGGCCTACCGCGGAATGGCGAGGTGGTCGGCGTCACCCCCGCGCCATTCGATCAGGAACAGGGTCGCGTCGTCGCTGGTGAGCCCGCCCCGCTCCTCCAGCAGTCTCTTGGAGAGCCAGCGCACCTCGGCGCGTACCCCGCCGGCCTGGTTGATCATGCGGTCGACGCAGCGGATGAGCTGTTCCTCGCCGAACGGTTCCTGTCCGGCTACGTGCTCCTCGATGACGCCGTCGGTGTAGCACAGCAGCCGGTCGCCGCGTTGGAGCTGGTGCTCGCTCATCCGGGGCTGCTCGCCGCCGAAGCCGACCGGCAGGGTGGTCGGGCCCTCCAGAGGGCGGAGCACCCGGCCGTCGCGGATCAGCAGTGGTGCCGGGTGGCCCGCGTTGACCCATTGCAGGCGGCCCGTTGTGGTGTCCAGGCGCATCATCTGCGCGGTGACGAAGCGATCGGGACCGAACTGCGCGGCGATCGCCCGGTCCATGAACGCGTAGATCTCGGTCAGGTCGACGTCGGCGCGTCTGGCGTGGCGGTAGGCGCCGATGGCGATGGTGGCCATCGCGGCGGCTCCGAGGTCGTGGCCCATCGCGTCGATCATGGCCACGTGCAGGATGCTTTCGTTGAGGGCGTAGTCGAAGCTGTCGCCGGCGATGCGGTAGGCCGGTTCAAGGATCCCGGCCACCGTGACCTGCGGAACGGACATGGCCAGCGGGGGTAGGAGGGACCACTGGATCTCGGCGGCCACGCTCATCGGTTCGCGGCGGCGGGCCTGGAAGAACTGGTCGGTGTAGGTGTGCTTGGTGACCAGGATGTCGGCGACCAGGCTGGCCAGCCTGCGCAGCAGCCGCCGGTCATCGTCGTCGACGGTGTCCAGAGTGAGGGCCATCACCCCGACCTGGTCGCTGCCGTCCAGCAACGGCAGGTACATCCGGACGCTGCCGTCGTCGTGCGCTACCTCGACGGGAACCGCCGTCAGGAAGGCCGTTCCGGCGTGGGAGTCGCTGATCGGCTCGGGGCCTGCGACCATCAGTCGCCGGCCCGGCAGCGGAGCGAGCACCAGCTGCGCGTAGTCCTGCAGGAGGATGGAGACGTCCCGGCCACCGACTTTGGCCACCTCTTCCGCGATCAGCGGAGCGATCAGCTGCGGCGGCATCTCGTGGGCCCGGTCCAGTAACACCCCCAGCAGGCGCTCGCCGAATCCCTCCGACCGGTCCACCATGTCCCTGCCGGGCTCGCGCTCACCTTCAGCCATAGCGGCAGGGTGCCGCAACCGTTGGCACAGCCCGTCGATTACGCCAATGGCGGCCACGTCAGGTGACCCGGCGTCGAGGAGTGAGGGCTCGGCTCTTCTCGCCCTTCATTGCATCCCTGCTCTTCCAGGAGCAAGTACCGTTCCCCGATCGTGTGGTTTCGTCCACCGGCGCTCGCCCGAGAGGAGCGGTGGTCTTTCAATGTGGGCGTGAACCATCTCTCCCGCGGCATGGCGGCCGCCGCGCTGACCGTGCCCCTCCTGACCGCCGCGGCTCCCGCTGCCGCACCGGCGGTCGCCATGCCGGCGGGGATCGACTGCCCTGGCGGCTACGTGTGCACCCGAGATCAACTTCGGCGGGCCGTCGACGGCAGCGTGAAGGACCTGCCCTCCGCCATCCGCGATCACGGCAGCCCAGTGGGGAAGAACTCTGACCGCACGGCACGCGTCTACGAGAAGCGGAATTTCTCTGGTCGGTGGGTGTGCGTCACCATGAGCGGCGGTTCGATCCACGACCTGCGCGGCTACAACCTCAACGACCAGACCCGATCCCCGGGTATCAACCGCAACGACTGCGGCTGGCAAGTCCTCCGGTCCGCGTGGTGCCTCCCGCGCGGGAAACGCGGCTCGCCGAGGACCAACTATGTCCCGTACCCCGAGCGCCGTATGGACAGATGGAGTCCAGGTGCCGCACATCCACTTTGGGGTGACAGCCACCGGAAACTGAGCGTTCGGCCCGGAGGGGCACGTCACGGTGACGGTCATGATGATGTAGATCAGGATTCGGTCGAGGACTTCGCGGCGTAGGGTGCCCACGGCTCGCTCGCAGATTGCGTTCGCCTTTGGTGCGCGAGGCGGGCTGAGTAAGATCCTCATGACGTCGGCCTGGAAGACGGCGTCGAAGGTGCTGGGGGAACGTCTACCTCCGCGCCAGGAGTCGCCGGTGCCAGGCCAGCAGTGTGCTGGGGGTGACTGCGAATACGTGGCGCCAGCGTTGTCGTGGGACCAGATGGAAAAGGACGGCGAGCCAGATTCGGTCGGCGGGCTCGTAGCGGACTCGGGCGAACTGGCGGCGCAGGACCGTGTTCTCGTGCCGCAGCACCAGCAGTTCCGCGTCCTTCGCCGTCCCACGGCGGAGCAGTACCGATGGAACAGTGAGCAGCCTCCGGGTCACCTTGTACAACAAGGACACGATCATGCAAGGCATAATCCCAGCGAACTGACCGCACCCCGCTCAGCTGCGGCGATGACTTTTCGAGCGGCACAGCACCGGCGGCAGCCGGCTCGCGGACGAGCGGGTACATCATCTTGCCGGCAGGTTCGCCTGCGACAGACACGCCGCAGCAGTTCCCACCAGCCCGCTGCCGACCCTGGTGGCACCGCAGCCGGTCAGGAAAGCCCGGTAATCGGCCAGTCGTGCCCGGGACATCGCGGAGTTCATGAAGCCGCCTGCTTGCCCTGCGGATCGCCCGCCAGCGCAAGCGCACCGGCCGAGGTCGGTGCCACCATGTCGAGCGCCTGCTCCGGTGTCCGGGCCACGCGCAGGATGCCTGCGTCGCGCACGAAACCCCGTCCCTGCAGCCGCTCGACGTAGTTGAGCAAGGGCAGCCAGTCGTCGTCCACGTCCAAGAGCACGAGGGGGCCGACGTCCTGCCCGAGTGCGGCCATGGACACCACTTCGAGCACCTCGTCGAGCGTGCCGTAGCCGCCCGGAAGCGCGACGAAGGCGTCCGCGCGGTCGATCATGACGCGCTTGCGTTCCAGGAGGTCCTCCGTGAGTACTATCTGCTGCGGCGGCAGGTGGTCGTTCATCTCCTTGGCGCGCAAGAACTCCGGGATGACCCCGAGGATCGGCGCACCGCCCTCGGCGGCACCGCGCGCCACCGCGCCCATCAGGCCGGCCCCGCCCGCCCCGTAGACCAGCTGGTGGCCGCGGGCGGCCAAGCCGGCGCCGAGCTCGGTGGCGGCCTGGACGTACCGGTCCGACGGTCCCGTGGAGAAGCCACAGAAGACTCCGAGCGCCAGGGAGCTTTCAGAGGTATCCATAACTGAGCCAGCCTCCGTCGACGACCAAGGTCTGGCCGTTTATGTAGTCGGCCGCAGAGGAGGCCAGGAACAGGACGGGTCCGACGATGTCGTCCGGCCGGCCGCGCCGGCCGGAGGGGATGCGCCCGACGATGGCGTCCTCGTCGAGCGCGGCCGGATGCGGGGTCTCGATGCGGATCATGCCGGGGGCGACCGCGTTGACGTTGACGTTGCGCGCCGCCCACTCCACCCCCAGGCTGCGGGTCAGCTGGAGTACGCCGCCCTTGCTCGCGGCGTACAGCGCCCGTTCCGGGAAAGCGGTGTAGGACAACAGCGAGCAGAAGTTGACGACCTTGCCGTGGCCCTGCTCGAGCAGGTGCCTGCCGAAGATCTTGCAGGCCAGGAACGTGCCCATGACATTGGTTTCCAGCAGGGTCCGCGCGGATTCCGCTGGAAACCCGGCAGTGGGCCCGAGATTGAAGACGCCTGCGGCGTTGACGAGGACGTCCACGCCGCCGAACCTCTGGACCACCCGCTCGGCCGCCTCGCCCAGCGCCGCCTCGTCCGCGACATCCACGGCCACGGCCAGGCTCTCGGCGCGGAGTTCCTCGATCTCGCCTGCCACCGACTCCACCTGGGACCCGGTGCGGGCCAGCACCGCGACCCGCGCACCGCGGGCCGCGAAGCCGAGGGCGACGGCGCGCCCGATGCCCCGGCCGCCGCCGGTGACCACGACCCGCATCAGCGCGCCCGGAATTCGCCGAACCAGTGCAGCTGGTCCGGCTTGGAGCGGGTGGGCACGTTGCGGTACACGTACAGCGCCACGCACTCGAACCGGTCGGCGGTGAAGGTGGTGAGGATCTCCTCGCTGGTGATCCGGCGCGGGCCGGTACCGGCCACCATCTTGTCGGAGAAGGAGTTCAGCAGGAACAGGCCGCCGGGCTTGAGCAGGCGGTGCACCTCGTCGGCGTAGCGTGACCTGGCGTCGTCACGCATGTTGTGGAACACGAAGGAGTCGGTGACGACGTCGGCCGAGGAGTCCGGCAGCGGGACGTCGAGCACGTCGCCCTGGATGAACTCGGCGTCGGCGCCAGCCAGTTCGGCCCAGCGGGTGGCCTGGGCGACGGCGTCCGGGGACAGGTCGACGCCGGTGACGTCCAGGCCCTGCACGGACAGGAAGACGGCATCGACGCCAGGGCCGCTGCCCAGATCGATCAGGCGCTGACCCGGTTTGAGCGTGCCGTCGATCACCCGCTTGATCAGCTCCAGGCCGGGGGAGGCGTTGAACCAGGAGAGCTTGGCCAGCGACTCGTTGGCGTAGACGGAGGAAAACGTGTCGGTCCAGCTCTGTGTGAAGGCAGTCATCGGGTGACCTCCTGGGTCGGGCAGCTCAGCACAGTGGCGGTGTCCTCGGTGACGAGGCGGACGTAACCGGGTACGGCCGGGATCCGGTCCTCCGGCATGGTGAGGACGACGCGGTCCTCGGAACGGGACACGACGGCGAATCCCGCGAATCGGTAGGTGACGAGCATCTGCCGGTTCCGGTCGGTGGGCCGGAAGTGGGCGACGGTGCGGGCACCGTGCGCGGCGGCGGTGCGGGCCAGCGCCGCGATGAGCGCGGTGCCGACGTTGCGGCCCATGACCCGGCAGGACATCAGCAGCAGCCGGATCGTCCACTCGGGACCGGTGGACAGCACGGCCAGCCCGATGGTGCCATAGGTGCCGAAGCGGTCGTCGAGTTCGGCGACGATCACCCGGTGGCCGGGGTCCCGCACCAGCTCGGCCAGCTCGTCCCGGTCGAAGGTGATGCCGGTGGTGTTGAGCTGGTGGGTGCGCCGGGTCAGCTCCGCCGCGCGGTCCAGATCGCCCTCGGTCGCGTTGCGCACCCGCAACGTCATGCCCAGCGAGGACAGGAACTCCTCGGCCGGGCCCTGGAACGTCTCCTCGTGCCCGCGGCGGCGGTCCTCGGCCTGGTACATATCCCGGCGGCGGGCGGCGTCGGCGGTCACCTGCCGCGGCAGGACCCGGCCGCCGGCGACCAGTTCGTGCAGCTTCTCCCGCGTCACGCAGCGGACTTCGGGCAGTTCCCTGGCCACCTCGGCACGTTCGAACTCCGAGTCGTCGATGAACAGCACGCTGTCGGCGCTGATGTTGAGCACTTCCAGCAGCGTGCGCAGCGAAGCGGACTTGGCCGACCAGCCGACCTGCGGATGCAGGAAGTACTTGTCGAGCCCGAAGCCGCGGAGCCGGTCCTCGACGGGGCCGGGCTCGTTGCGGCTGGCGACGGACTGGAGGATGCCGTGCTCGTCCAGGACGCGCACGAGGGTGCGGTTGGCGTCGGGAACGTGGAGTTCGTCGCCCTCCAGAAGCGTGCCGTCCCAGAGGGTGTCGTCCAGGTCCCAGACCACGCACTTGACGGTGTTCTCGGCCGTGGCCGGGGTCATCGCTGCTTTCCTTTCCCCGTGGCGCCCTGGTCGCGCAGCAGCGCGGTGGCCACGACGTCCTGGAGCACCTCGGTGGGTCCCTCGATCACCTCGTGCACCCGGGCCGCGGCGGCCAGCCGGGCCAGCGGATGGTTCTCGGTCTGGCCCTCGGCGCCCAGCAGACGCGAGGCAGTGGCGGTCACGCTGCTGGCCGCCCGGGAGGCCAGCAGCTTGGCGCGGGCGGCGGTCACCGCCGCCGTCGGTGTGCGGTTCTCGACCTCCTGCGCCGCCGACCGCACGTAGTGGGTCGCGGACTCGGTGGCGAGGGCGGCGTCGGCGAGCAGCCCGCGCACCAGCTGGTGGTCCCCGAGCACGCGGTCCCCCGTGGAGCGGGTGGCCGCGTGGCCGACGGCCAGGTCGAGCGCGGCCTGTGCAATGCCCGCCGCACCCGCCGCGACGCAGAGCCGGCCCAGGGTCAGGCACGACGTCGCGACGAACGGGATGCCGGTGCCCGGTCGCCCCACCACACGGGCGGCGGGGGCGGTCGCCCCGTCGAAGGTGACGCGGGCCAGCCGCGCGGCCCGCAGGCCCGCGGTGCGGGGTTCGGGCTCAACCCGCACCGCACTGCCCGCGTCCACCAGCGCGCAACTGTCCAGGCCGTCGGTGAGGCCGAAGACGAGGTAGGCGTCGGCGATCTGGCCGAAGGACAGCCAGCGCTTGACCCCGGTGACGCGCAGGGTGTCGCCCTCCCGGTCGATCCTGGTGGTCAGTGCCCCGGCGTCGGCTCCGCCGGTGGTCTCGGTGAGGGCGAAGGCGGCGAGCACCCGGCCGGTGGCCAGCTCGGGCAGGAACGCGTCGCGGGTCTCCCGCACCGCCCAGCGGCGCAGGGCGTGACAGACCATGGCGTGGACCACCAGCAGGCTGTGCAGGCTGGGCGAGGCGGCGGCCACCAGCCGGTGCGCCTCGGTCACGTCCACCAGCGGGAGATCGCTGCCGTGGTGCGCGGTGCCGACGGTCATGCCGAGCAGTCCGTGCCCGGCCAGGCACTCGACGTCCTCGCGCGGGACGGCGCCCGCCCGTTCCCAGGTCGTGGCCCGGTCGGCGAACTGCTCGCCCCGCAGCACGTCGAGGACCGCTACCGGCACAGTGGTGCTCACGCCGCCACCCGGCGGGTGACCAGGGCGGCCAGCCCCCGCACGGAGTCGAAGTTGAGCAGTTCCAGGTCCTCGTCGGCCACCTCGACGTGGAAGGTGCGCTCGACGAAGTCGACCATCTGGACCGCGGCGATCGAGTCCAGGACGCCCCCGGAGATCAGCGGCCAGTCGTCCTCGATGTCCGGGTGGCCGCTGAGCCGGGCGATGAATTCCCGTACCACGGCGGCGATTTCCTCGTTCGTGGGCGTGCTCTGAGCAGTCATCGTGTCAGCTCCCGTCGTAGGAGTAGAAACCGCGGCCGCTCTTGGCCCCGGTCCGGCCCTCGTCGACCATCCGGCGCAGGTGCGGGTGGGTGGCGAACTCGGTGGTCCCGTAGTGCTCGTGCAGGACCTCGAGCGTGCGCACGACCGTGTCGAGGCCGATCAGGTCGGCGGTGCGCAGCGGCCCGGAGGTGTGGCCGAGGCAGCCCTTGAACAGCTCGTCGACCTGGTTCGGGGTGGCGACACCGTCCGCGACGACGGCGGCCGCGAGGTTGACCACCGGCATCAGCACGCGGTTGATGACGAAGCCGGGGGCGTCGTTGACCACGACGGAGCGCTTGCCCATGCGGCCCAGCAGGTCCTCGACCGCGGCCAGCGCGGTGTCCGAAGTGGACGGGGCGCGGACGACCTCGACCATGTCGATGCGGTCGACCGGGTTCATGAAGTGCACGCCGACCACGCGGCCGGGGTCGGCAAGGCACTCCGCCAGCCGGGCGATGGGGATGGCGGAGGTGTTGGCGGCGATGGTCACACCGGGCGCCAGTGCCTTGTCCAGCAACGGGTACAGCTCGCGCTTGCCCGGTTCCGATTCGGTGGTGTTCTCCACCACGAATCCGGCGCCGGCCACGTCGGCCAGGTCGGTGCTGAAGCGGATGTCCAGCGGCCGCGGTCCCCGGCCGCCCAGCAGCGCGGCCAGCCGCTCGTGCCGCCGGACGGCCGCGCGGGCCGCGTCCAGTGCGGCGGTATCGGTGTCGACGAGGGTGACGGCGTAGCCTGCCGTCGCGGCGGCGTGGGCGACGCTGGAGCCGATGACACCGGCTCCGATCACTCCCAGCGTGGGTGCGCTCATGACACTGGGCTCCCGTGGTCGAGGGGTTCCGGTTCGTGCTCGGTGGCGGCGAGCCAGTCCTGGATCTCGCGCGTCATGCCGCCGAGGGTCGCGGAGGCGAAGACGACGGAGGAGGGCACGGCCTGTCCGGTGAGTTCCTTGAGGCCCGCGATCAGGTGCACGCCCATCAGGGAGTCGCCACCGAGGTGGAAGAAGTGGTCGTCGGGGTGCACTTGGCGCAGTCCGAGCAGGACCCGGAAGCGGTGGGCCAGGAACTGCCCGACGGTGGATCCGGGTGCCTCTTCCGGCGGCGCCGGCGCGGGGGTCTCGGGTGCCGGCTCGGCCTGCCGCGCCGTGGCAGGCGCCGGCCAGGGACCGGCAGGCGGCTCGGTGTCGGGCAGGTACCGGCGGCGCAGCAGGGCGCGCGGGGCAGGCCGGCCCGACGCGCCGGATCACGGCGCAGGCGTGGCCAGTCGGCCTCGATCCCGTGGGCCCACAGTGCTCCCAGTGCCTCCAGCAGGATCTGCCGGTCGCCGGCGTTCTCGTAGGACTGCCGCACGGTGCGCACGCACACGGCGTCCGGGTCGGCCTGGGCGATCCAGGGACGGGCGGTGCCCGGTCCCACCTCGACCAGGACCCGGTGCCGGGACAGGACCAGCCCGGCCGCCGTGCGGAACCGCACCCGGCTGACCATGTGGTCACGCCAGTAGCCGGGTTCGGGTACCTCCCCGTCCAGCCACGCGCCGAGCACGCTCGAAGCGATGGGGATACGGGCCGGCGCCAGGTCCACGTGGCGCAGATCCTCGCCGAGCAGGGCGGCGGCGCCCGCCAACTGCGGTGTGTGGAAGGGATGCTTGGTGTCCACGGGCAACGTGGTGAACCCCGCGGCACGCAGTCGGCCGGCCAGCGTCGACACGGCTTCGGGCCGGCCGGAGAACACGCAGTGGCCCGGCCCGTTCTCGGCCGCGATCCAGGTGTCCTCCTCGGCGTAGCGCTCCACCTCCTCCGCGGCGGCGAGCACGCTGAGCATGGCGCCCGGCCCGGCGGTCTCGACCAGGTCGGCCCGGCGGGCGACGGCGGCCATCGCGTCCTTTGGCCCGACGACCCCGGCTAGTACGGCCGCCACCCATTCCCCCAGGCTGTGGCCCAGCAGCGCGGCCGGGCGGATCCCGAGGTCCATGAGTGTGCGGGCCATGGCGTGTTCCATGCAGAACAGCGACAGGTGCACCTCGCGCAGTTCCCGGGGCGCGGGCGCCGAGCCGCCGCGCCGCAGCAGGGCCCGCAGGTCCACGCGGTCGCCCTGGCGGTCCGGCCGGGCCGGCTCGGTGGCGAACGACCGGCCCACGGCACCGTCGGTCAGCGTGTCCGCCACGGCCACGACGGCCTGGAGGTGGCGGGCGAACAGCGGGTCCGTGCGGGCCAGTTCGGCGCCCATGCCCGGGTAGTGACTGCCGATGCCCGGCAGCACGAACACGACCTCGGGGGCGTCGGCTGTGGCGTGGCCGCGCTGGATTCGCAGCCGGTCGCCGCCGAACGCCGCGGCCACCTCGTCCGGGGAGCGCACCACGGCGTAGGCACGATGCGGATAGCGGTGGCGTGCGGTCTGGGTCGTCCACGCCGCGTCAGCGATCCGCGAAGGGTTCTCGCCCAAGTGGTCGCGCAGAGCGGCCAGGTCGATGTCCAGGGCGTCCGGGTGGTGGCTGGACAGCAGCAGCAACTCGGGATCCCGCGAAGGCGGCGTCACCGGTGCGGCGGGCGCTTCCTCCAGTACCACGTGGCAGTTCGTGCCGCCCAGGCCGAAGGCACTCACCCCGGCCCGCCGGGGCCGGCCGGGCACCGCGGGCCAGTCCAGGGCCTCGCCCAGTGGCTGCAGCGGGCCGGACGGGGCGGCCAGGTCGGCGGGCAGCCGCTCGAAGTGCGGGGTGGCGGCCAGACGCCGGTGGCGCAGCGAGAGCACCGCCTTGGCGAAGCCGGCCAGGCCCGCCGCTTCCCGCAGATGCCCGAGACCGCCCTTGACCGCCCCGACGTGGACCGGGTGGCCGGCCTCGGCGAACACCTCGGCCAGCGCCGACCACTCGGTGGAGTCCCCGATCCGGGTTCCGCTGCCGTGCGCCTCCACGTAGTCGATGTCCCCGGGCCCGAGCCCGGCCACGTCCAGTGCGGCCCGGATCACCTCGGTCTGGGCGGCGGCGTCGACCCCGGCGAAACCCGACTTGCCGGAGCCGTCGTTGTTCATGGCACTGCCCCGCACCACGGCCCAGATCTCGTCGCCGTCGCTCACCGCGTCGGCCAGCCGCTTGAAGACGACGGCGCCGACGCCGTCGCCGGGTACGGACCCGCCCGCCGCCGCGTCGAAGGGGCGGCACACCCCGTCCGGGGAGCCGATGCCGCCGAGCGGGGCGTCGTAGCCGCCGGGAGCGGGGACGCGGACCGAGGACACGGCGGCCACGGCCAGGTCGCTGCCGTGGCCGAGCAGGTCCTGCACGGCCAGGTGGACGGCGGTCAGCGCGGTGGAGCAGGCCGACTGCACGGTGACGGCGGCGCCCTGGAGGCCGAGCCGGTAGGCGACCCGGGTGGCGGCGTAGTCGCCGCGGTTGGTCACCTCCAGGGACTGGGCGTCGACGCCGGGGCGGCCGGCCAGCGCACTGCCGACCCACCGCTCGTAGTCGCTGTGGCCGACCCCGGCGTAGACGCTGACCGCCACCGTCTCGGCCCGGTCCACGTTGGCCGTGGTCAGGGCCTCGTCGACGGCCTCCAGCAGCAGCCGCTGCTGCGGATCGGTCAGCAGTGCCTCGGACGAGGCGATCCCGAAGCGGTCGCGGTCGAAGTGACCGGGACTCGGCACCGATCCGTAGGCAGGCACGAACGTGGCAGCCGTGGCGGCCTCCCGCCGGGTGATGCTGTCTTCGCCGGCTTCGAGGATGGACCAGTACCGCGCCACGCTGTCACATCCGGGCAGCCGCACGGACAGGCCGACGACCGCGACGGCGTCCTCGTGGTCGAGCGCGTTCACCCCGAATCACCTCCTTCGACGTGGGTGGCGGTCCGCGAGTGGACGCGCCGGCGGCGGTCGGACGGCCGCCGGGCGGCTGGGCGGGCGGGCTCCTGGGCGTCCAGCAGACGGGCGTAGCCGCGCGGGGTGCCGGCGGCGAACACCTCGGCCAGCGCGAACTGCCTGCCCGCCGCGGTCTCCAGGGCACCGCGCAGCAGCATCAGACGCAGCGAGTCGCCGCCGAGGGCGAAGAAGTCGTCGTCGAGGCCGACCTCGTCCAGCCCCAGGACGCGGGCCACGAGCTCGGCGGCCCTGCGCTGCCCGGGAGTGGCCGGTTCGGCGTAGGGCACGTCGAGTTCCGGACGGCCACGGGGCACGACCCGCAGTGCCTTGCGGTCGACTTTGCCGCTGCCCAGCAGGGGCAGGGCGGGCACCGAAGCCAGCCGCGCCGGCACCATGAAGTCCGGCAACCGCCCGGCCAGGTACTCACGCAGCCGCTGGACAGGGATCTCCTCGCCCGCGGGCACGACGTAGGCGACCAGGGCGGCCCCCTGGTCGGGATCCGGCGCGCTGACGACGGCGGCGTCGGCCACGCCCGGGTGCCCCCGCAGCACGGTCTCGACCTCCGCCGGCTCCACCCGCTGCCCGCGCACCTTGACCTGGTCGTCGGCCCGGCCCAGGTACTCCAGCTCGCCGCTGGGCAGGTACCGGGCCAGGTCCCCGGTCCGGAACACGACCGGCGGGCGGCCGGGATCGTGCCGGTTGGGCAGGAACCGCTCGGCGGTCAGGTCGGGCCGCCCGAGGTAGCCGTCGGACAGCCCGGGGCCTCCGGTATGGATTTCGCCGGGGATGCCGGGCGGCACCAGCCGGCCCGCTGAGTCGCACAGGTACACGCGCATGTCGAGTGGGACGCCGACGTTGGTGCCGGGGCCGCCGGTCCCGGGTGTGGCCGGGGCCGCGGTGCGGTGGCAGACGTAGTCGGCCTCGCTGAGGGTGTAGGTGTTGTGCACCTCGAAGCCCAGCGAGCGCAGTTCGCCCTCCAGGTCCTGGCTCAGCGCCTCGCCCCCGACGAACACGTGCCGCAACGCGGGCGCCGTGCGGAACGCGGGCTGGGTCAGCAGGAGCCGCAGCATTGACGGCACGAAGCTGACGGTGGTGATGCCCTCGTCGTGGATGAGCCGGGCGAGGTAGCGGTCGTCCCGGTCGCGGCCGGGCTCGGCCAGCACCGCGGTGCCACCGCCGGCCAGCGGCCAGACGAACTCCCGGAAACTGATGGGCGACTTGAGCAAGTGCCGGTCCGCCGGGCCGGGGCCGTAGAGGTCCTGTTCAAGCCGGATGCGAGAGGTGTGCATCCGGTGCGGGCGCAGCACGGCCTTGGGGGTGCCGCTGCTGCCCGAGGTGAAGAGGACGTAGGCCGTGGTGTCGGGCTGTGCGGTGTCCGGCGGCGGACCGGACGGCTGGTCGAGGGCGAGCAGGGCCTCGACCTTCCGGGCCTGCCCGCCGACGGCGGTGTGGCCACTGGCGGTGGTGAGCACGGCCGCCGGGTCGGTGAGGCCGAGGATGTCCGCGGCCCGCGGTGCGGGCAGTGCCGGGTCGAGGTAGACGAACGCGCCGCCCGCCTTCCAGATGCCCAGGACGGCGGTGAACAGGACGAGGTCCCGCTCACCGGTCAGCACCACGAGGTCGCCGGGTGCCTCGAGGTACGGGAGCAGGGCGTGCGCGAACCGGTCGGAGGCCGCGTCCAGCCGGCCGTAGGTCAGTTCGGTGTCGCCGTACCGCAGGGCGACGGCATCCGGGGTGCGGGCGCTCTGCTCGCGGAAGAGGCGGTGCAAGGTGACGTCGGCGTGCGGGGCGTGCGGGGCGTGCGGGGCGTTCCAGGTTTCCAGCAGGAGCGTGCGCTCCGCCGGCAGCAGCAACTCGGCGTCGCCGGCGGCCCGGTCCGGGTGCTCGGCCACCTCGTGGGCGAGCAGCGCCAGGTGTTCCGCGACCCGATCCGCACTGCCGTCGTCGAATAGGGCGGCGTCGTGCGCCAGGTCCAGTACGTCACCGTCGGCGGAAAGCGTCCAGACGGGCCGGCCGAGTACGGCCGGTGGCACCTCGGCGGGGGCCGAGAGCACGGCCGCGTACAGCTCGCCCTCGGCAGGCGGCGCGGCGGGCCGCGGCCGGATGGCGTAGGCGAGTTCGCCCAGCGGGGTGGTCTCCTGGTCCGCATCGCTGTCGTGGCACACGACGGTGCGGCCGTCGTCGGCGACTCCGACGACATCCCAGCCGGCGCCGTAGCGGTGCAGCAGCAGACGGCTCAGGGCGGCCAGCCGGACCACCCCGCCGGGCCCCTGCAGCAGAGCTGCCGCCGGGGTGCTCAACCGTGCCGTGGCGTGCCGGGGCCGCGGCTCGCCGTGATCGGGAATGCGCCGCGGGAGAGTGATCATCACCGATCCCCGCCCGTCACGGTCGCCAGGCCGGCCCTGCGGCGCAGCACGGAGCGGGCCGCCGCCATGCCGGTCGCGGCGCCGTAGGTGATGCCGATGATCTTCGAGGAGCTGTCGCCGACGAAGTACAGCCCGGGGATGGAGGACTCCAGGTCGTCGGAGAGCTCGATATCGGGGAAGATCCGCTCGACAACGGGGGCGGCGACGGTGGCCGTGCCGGGCACGAGTCCCGGGTGCAGGGCGTTGAGCCGCTCGACCATGGCCAGCACGTCGCGGACCAGCGACGGGGGCAGGCACTCGCGCAGGTCGCCGTGGTGGTAGTTGATCAGGCTGGTGGTCAGCGGCCCCTCCAGGACAGGGCGCTGCGCCAACTCGTCCACGGTGGACACGACCGGAAGACCTCGGCCGTAGGCCGCGACCCTGGCCGCGAACGCGGCGGCGTGCTCGGTGCCGTCGGTCCCCTCCGGCAGGTCGACGGTGGTGAGAACACCCATGTTGGACTTGCTGGTGGGCTGGTTGAGGCAGTGCTGTCCGTCCAGGGCGACGGCGTCCAGGAAGCCGTACTGCATGACCCGGCCGCCCCCGCAGACGCAGAACGTCCGCACGGAGTGGCCCTCCTCGTTGAGGAAGGACAGCTTCGGGTTGTGGCAGCCGTCCAGCAGGCGGTCGAGGTCCTCCCGCCGTGTCTCCAGGCGCACGCCGAGATCGACGCGGCGGCTGGGCCGGTGGCGCACGCCGATCCGGCCGATGAGCTCGCGCACCCACGGCAGGCCGAGCTTGCCCACCCCCACCACGACGTCATCGGCGTGGAAGGCGGCCGGCCCGCCAGGAGTGGCCGCGCGCACCTCGAACCCGCCGCCGTCCAGCGGCTCGATGTCCTCGGCGCGATGGTGCAGCAGGACGCGGCCGCCGCTCTCCTCCAGTTCGGCCTTGAGACGGGCGATGACGACCAGGGAGTCGTCCACGGTGACGCTCTGCGAGAACGCGGTGTCGACGTGCTGGAACATCGCACCGAAGGAGTCGTCTTGTTCGGCGTGGACGGGCTCGGCGGGCGGCAAGCCCAGTTCGTAGAAGATGCGGTACGCCTTGGAAATCAGCTCCTGGGCGCGGTGGAACGAACCGAGGGCGCGCTCCAGCCCGCTGTAGGAGCGGACCGTGCCGTCCGGGGCCGACTCGATCTTGGAGCGGGTGAGCGAGGAGATGTAGCCGAGGTTGGTGTCGAAGTGGAAGGCGGCGCCGCCCAGCCCCGTCAGGCAGGTGCAGCGGGGGCACTGCAGGCGGAACTTCTCGGCGTCCCGCACGGACCGCCCGTCCATGCGGGCCACCAGGCGGGAGCACAGGCTCTCCCGCATGTCGCCGCCGGCCTCCAGCAGGGTGACGCGGCGGCCGGCCCGCACCAGGGTCAGGGCCGCGAACAGTCCGGCGGGGCCGCCACCGATGACCACGGCGCCGTTGCGGACCGGCGTGGCGTTGGGGTCAGACATGGATCCTCCCGTTGACCGTTGGGCGCCGTTCGAGGTAGCGCTCGCGGAAGGGGCGGTAGAAGAGACGGCTGGTGTCGCGGCCTTCGGCCTCGATGCGTTCGATCAGCCACTGGCAGGTGAACGGCAGCAGGTCGAGCACGCGGCCGGGCCGCTGGCCGGTGTGGGCGGCGTAGTGGTCGAGACCGCGGGCCAGGACGGAGCCGAACCAGTGCTCGCCGTCGAAGACCTGGTCGTAGAGCCAGTCGAAGCCGCGCTCCTGGTAGTCGGGGAAGACCGCGAGCGCCGTCGTGATGAGCAGGTTGACGACGTCCATGGCGGCGATGCCGGTGGCGCGGTAGTCCTCGAAGTCCAGCACCCTGGCGGTGCCGTCACGCGGGTCGCAGCGGACGTTCCACGGGCCGAGGTCGCCGTGGGTCGGCGCCAGCAGTGCCGTGCGCAGTGCCTCGTCGGCCTGCTGAACGCCGAACTCCGGCGTGCGGACGTAGTGGGCGGCCGTCTCCAGCGCGAGCTCGGGCGTGCTGGAGACCGCGGGATGCGACCGGTGCAGTTCGACGACGCGGTCCACTGCCGGGCGCAGCACCTGCCACAGGCCGTCAGGGGTGTCCACGCCCGCGACGGCGGTGGGCAGGTCGACGCCGGGCAGGTAGCTCATGGTGAACCCGCCCCCCAGCGCGTCGAGCGGAGCCGGACAGCCCAGGGGCGACGGAGGCTGGAAGGAGCGCAGGACCTCGAGCTCGCCGGCGAGCTTTGGGTCGCTGTGCGACAGCGGGATCTTGGCCACCGCCACGGCCTCTCCGTCGATGTCGAGACGGACGAACGTCCGACGGCGGACCTTGCGGGCGCTGGCAGGCGTCCAGGTGCTGGTGTGCACGCGCTCCGGTGACACCTCGCCCTGCCCGGTGCGTTCCCGGTGGGCGGCCAGCATGAGTTGGGTGATCTCGTCGGTGTCGACGGTGCGCTCCGCGAGGTCGGCGGCGGTCACGACGTCTTCCCGGCGGGAGTGAGGCGGTCACTGACGTAGGCCAGCAGGTCGGCCAGGGCGGGGCCGCCGAGAAGCCCGCCGAGCTCGTCGACGGCGGCGTCGCGTTCCTGGTTCGTCAGCTGCCGGTAGTCGGCCAGCCGCTTGTCCAGATAGTCGGCGAAGGAGCGGTACTCCGCCTCGTCCGAGAGGAGTTCGCGGGTGAGCCGGTCCAGCGCCCGGGTGCCCTCCAGGTCGTCCTCCGGTACCTTGAACCGGGTGCCGAGGTCGATGAGGCTGGCCGCGTTGTCACCGATCGCGGTACCGCGCAGGGCCCGCAGGTTGGTGACGTGCCCGTAGTGCTGTTCGGGCAGCAGCAGCGGGAGCTTGCGCAGGATGACCGCCTCGTGTAAGGAAGTGAGGCTGGGCGGCACCGCGTACAACGGGGTGTGGGCCAGGTGCCGCAGGAAGTCCTTGTGCGGCAACATGGTGTACTCGATCTCGACGTCTCCGTGGGTCTCGGTCACCGATTCGCGGAACGCACCACCGCACACCAGGACGCGGCGCAGCTCGGGTTGCGCCGCGGCGAGTTCGGCGACCCACCGGCGCAGCAGGTCGAGATAGGCGTTGTGGGACTCGTAATTCAGGAAGAAGTTCTGGAAGCCACCCAAGTTGATCAGTAGGTCGGGAATGCGGTCCGGTGCGGGAGCGGACAACGCGGCATCCAGCGCACCTCGGTCCACGATGGGGCCGCACAGCTGTATGTGGCTCGCGCCCGCCCTGGTCAGGGAGTCGATGCGCGCCGCGACACCGGGGAAGTTCTGCGCGTAGGACCGGGTGGCCAGCAGGTGGGCCAGCAGGATGCGCTCGTGCGGCGTCAGCGTGTCGAAGACGAACCGCGCGGTCTCGTCGTCGGACCAGCGCACGAGCTGAGCGCGGGCGGCCAGTTCCTCAATGCTGCGCTCGGTGAGCCAGAAGCTCAGCAGACTGTCGAAGAACAGCACCGGCACGTTGGCGCGCACCGCCCAGAACACGAGCTCCGCGTCCATCACGCTGACCACGAAGTCGGCCTCGGCCAAGCCGGCCGCGACGTCCTCGTACCGCTGGGTGTCGCCCTCGCTGATGTTGGTGAAGCGGTGCACGTGGCGCCGCGCGAAGTCCAACGCGACGTCGCGACCGGTGAAGTCGATCGTGGCGCCCTCGAACAGCGGCGATATGGCGGTCAGTTTGGAGATGGGTCCGAAGCCGCAGGCCTGGGCGCTGGAGAGGATCCTCATCGTCACGCTTCCCTCGTCTTCCGGTTGCGGTAGCTGAGTACGGCGGACCGGATGCTCTGGCCGTCGACGCCGTAGAAACGGAGAAGGTCCTGGTGGGCGGCGACCGGCGGGTACCGGTGGTCGGTGTGCAGGCTGATCACCGCCGGACCTCGGCGGCCGAGTGCCTCCGCGGTGGACGGACCGAGACCGCCGGGCGCCAGGGATTCCGCCGCGGTCACGACGAGCGGCCGGCGGCCGGCGAGCTCTCGGATCGCGGTGGCGGGAAAGGGGTGCAGGGTGGTCACCGAGGCGACGGCCGCCGCCACCCCGTCCGCGGCCAGCCCGTCCGCGGCGTCGAGTGCCTCGGCCACGCATCGCCCGGTTGCCAGGACCAGGACGTCGTCGCCGTCCCGCAGCAGCCGGGGTCCGCGGGGATCACTCTCGGAAGCCGCGGCCGGCAGCACGGGATCAGGACGCGCGGAGAGCCGCACGTAGGCCGGTCCCGAGGGGTCGGCCAGCAGCGTTCGCACCACGGAGACGGCGTCGGCGGCATCGGCCGGGCAGTACACCCTCATGCCGGGCATGGCCGACATCAGGGTGATGTCGTCCGGGGCGTGGTGGGTGGGGCCGAGCGGGCCATAGCCGAAGCCGCCGCCCACGCCGAGCAGTACGACCGGCAGGCCGGGCACGCATACGTCCAGCCGGATCTGTTCGTTGGCCCGGCGGACCAGGAACGGCGCCATGGCGGCGGCCACCGGACGCAGGCCGGCGCGGGCCAGTCCCGCGGCGACGCCGACCAGGTTGGCCTCGGCGATGCCCGCGTCCACATAGCGACGCGGATCCTGCTCGAGGACCTGGGTGAACAAGGCCCGTCCGTCCGCACCCAGGGCGATCAGGCTGGGGTCGGCGTCCACGGCGGCGGCCAGCACCGGGGCGAGCGCGGCTCGCATGCTCTGCGGCGGGATGGATGTGTGGTGCGGCGGGATGGATGTGGTGGTCAAGGTAGTCTCCTCACGCCGTCGCGGTCAGCGCCGCGACGGCGATCCGGCGTTGGGCGGCGTCCAGCTCTCCCATGTGCCAGGCGGGATCACCCTCGGCGAAGGGAACGCCTCTGCCCTTGGTGGTGTGGGCGATCAGCACCGCCGGGCCGTCACCGGCTTCCAGCGCGGTGACGGCGTCGGCGACAGCCGTGATGTCGTGGCCGTCGCTCTCGCCGACCCGCCAGCCGAAGGCACGCCACTTGTCCGCCAGGGGTTCCAGCGCGCAGACCTCTTCCGTGTCACCCTCCTGCTGAAGGCGGTTGCGGTCGACGACGGCCACGAGGTTGCCGAGCCGGTGGTGGGCGGCGAACTGCGCCGCCTCCCAGTTGCTGCCCTCGTCGAGCTCGCCGTCGCCCGTGATCACGTAGACCCGGCGGTCCTTGCCCGCGAGCCGTGCGCCCAGCGCCAGGCCGCTTGCGAGGGACAGGCCGTGGCCCAGCGCCCCGGTGGCCGCCTCGATCCCGGGAATACCGTCCGACGGGTGTCCTGGCAGCTCGTTCAGGTCCTGGGTCAGCACGCCCAGTTCGGCGAGCACGGCGTACAGGCCGTAGACGCCGTGGCCCTTGCTGAGGACGAGCAGATCGCGGTCCGGCCAGTCGGGGCGGGCCGGGTCGCGACGCAGGATGCTGGTGTAGAGCGCGACCAGCACGTCGATCAGCGAAAGCGCGGGGCCCAAGTGGATGGCCTTGCGCGCCGCCAGTTCGACGACGCGGAGTCGGGCCCGCCTGGCCAGTTCGTCCACGTTCGACATAAGGAACACTCCTCGCGAGAACGGGGTTGGAATGAGCCGGATAAGCGCAGGACAAAGCCGTCTGGCTTCTAGACGCAGAAAGGTCTTCCATGATTTCGTGCGAAACTTCCTCGCTCAGATCCCGTTCGGCCGCGTAAGCCATGCCGATGATCGTGCGACTCCAACACCTGTTCACCCGCGACGTCGCTCAACGCCTCGAGAAGGCGGGACTGTTGTAGAGAGCGACGGCCGCGCCCGCGAACGACACGGCCACCGGAGTCCGGATTCCGCCTGAACGGCTTCTCGCCAGTCTCAGCCAGCCCTCCACCTCCTGATCGAGACCGGGGCAGATGCCCACCTGCGGTCGAGAAGGTCGTCTCTGCCGCTCCGGGTGGGCCCGAAAGAAACGTATCGCTTTTTTGTATCAGCCTGGATCGCCCGGTTGCCAGTAATCTAAATGCCACCTAAACGCCCGCCTATACCTCGTCTAAATGAAGTATCGTCGACGCCTTGAAAACTTGGACAGCCGCTGGTTGCCGTGTTGTGATGGGAGCCACGGCGTCCGTGATCACCACAGGTCGGCTGCGAATCGAGCTGCATGTACCAGAAATTCGCTTCGAGGGGGCACCATGATTTCGATGCGTCGCCCGTGGTACGAGAGCGTCTCTGACAGAGCGCCAGTCCCATACGGTACTGCATGGCTCAAACCGGCCGACCCGAGCGGCTGTGCGAACGGGTTCTGACCGTGTGCGGGGTGCGGATGACGCCCGGCACTGGTTTCCGGCACGGCACGAACGACAGGGTGCGGATGTCAATCGGCGTGCACTCAGGCACATCGACGCCCCGTTCGACCGGCCCCGACAGCTGACCCTGCCGGCCAATACGGCTTTGCGCGCATGGACATCTCCGTTCTCTGCCCCATCCTTTTCCGGAAAGGACCATTCATGTCTGCTGGCTACGGGCGGCTGATCTGGCGCAACGGCGTCCTCTTGCCGTGGGAGGAGGCCACCGTCCACATCAGCTCAGTGGGCCACGCCTCGGTCTCAGCCGCGTTCGAAGGCGTGCACGCGTACTGGAGCAGCACGCGGGAGACGCTCCACGGCTTCCGGTTGCGCGACCACATGCAACGCCTGCTCGAATCGCTGCGGATGAGCTGGATGGAGCCCGAGTTCGACGCGGACGCCCTCGTCACCGCGACGGTCGAACTCCTCGCGTCCTGGCAGACCACGGGCAAGGACCTGCACATCCGCCCGTGGGGTTTCGCCGCCGGAACGCATCGCCAACAGATGGTGCCGCGCGGCACCCCCGCCGAGATCGCCATCGAGACCTGGGAGTTCGAGAGCAAGCTGCGCCAAGGCCGCACCTGCACGCTCGCGGTCAGCTCGTGGCCGCGGTTCAACCACGGTGCCTCACCGGCGTCGATGAAGGTGTTCTCCAACTACCACAACGGCCGACTGGGCAACATCGACGCCAGAGCACGCGGGGCCGACTGGCCGATCTTCCTCAACACAGGCGGCCACGTCACCGAGTCGTCGGGGTCGTGCATCGCCCTGGTCAAACGCGGCCGGCTGGTCACCCCGACCCTGTCCGACGGTGTGCTGGACAGCATCACCCGACGCACGCTCATCCAGCTGGTCCAGGAGGAGCTCGGCCTCGACGTGGAGACCAGGCCGGTGGAGCGCACCGAGCTGTACCTCGCCGACGAGATCTTCCTCATGGGCACCTCGGCCGAGGTGCTGCCCGCCGTCGAGGTGGACGGCTTCCCGGTCGGCGACGGCAAGACCGCGGGTGAGATCACGCAGGCGATCGAGGCCTGCTACCACGACACCGTGCGAGCCGTGACCGGCAAGCACGACGAATGGCTGACCCCGGTGCACCTGGACCGAGCTCCTGGCGCGCCGTCGGTCCTCTCCCTCACTGGTTCGAGCGATGCCGGGAGTTCGAAGTGAAGCGTCTCGTCCATGCCGTCGTGGGCTGCGGCCGTGTCGCCCCCAACCACGTCGACGGCTTCTCCGCCCTGCCCGACGTGGAGGTGCGCTGGGCCTGCGACCGCGATCTCACGACCGCGGAGTCGCTGGCTCGCGCGCACGGCCTGCCGCGCGTCACGACGGACGTGCACGAGGTGCTGGCCGACCCGGAGGTGGACAGCGTCTCCGTCGCGACCGGGCACGCCACGCACCACGGGCTGGTCGCGGCGGCGCTCGAAGCGGGCAAGCACGTGCTCGTGGAGAAGCCGCTCGCCCTCAGTGCCGAGGACGGCGCGGCCCTGACGTCCCTCGCCGAGCACGCCGGACGGGTGCTGTCGGTCGTCTCCCAGCACCGCTACGACCGCGTCGTCACCGCCATCCGGGACTGGATCGGGGCCGGCCTGCTGGGCAGCCTCGTCTCGGGCGTGGTCAGCCTGCAGTGCGGCCGCGACGACGCGTACTACGCGGGCAGTGACTGGCGCGGCACCTACGCGGGTGAGGGCGGCTCGGCGCTGGTCAACCAGGGCTACCACGCGCTCGACGTGACCCACTGGCTGACCGGCGGGCTCGCGGTGGTCGGCGCGGCCGCCGGGCACACCGCGCCGCGGGGCGGCATGGAGACCGAGGACACCCTCGCGGCTCTGCTGCGCGGCCCGCAGGGCGCGCTCGTGACCTACCAGGTCACCGTGGCCAGCAGCATCACCTGGCGCACCCGCGTCGAGATCATCGGCACCGGAGGGTCGGTCCTGTTCGACCTCGACCACCCCGGGACCCTGCACGTGGCGGAAGGCAACGAGGAGCTGCGCGCGGCGGCGGCAGAGCTCGCCTCAGCGGAGGTGGAGCAGGCTCCGCCGGGGATCGGCTACTACGGCATCTCCCACCGCCGGCAGATCGCGGACTTCGCGGCGGCCGTGCGGGACGGGCACAAGATGATCGCCGACGACCGGGCCGGGCTGGAGACCCTGATCCTGCTCCAGGACATCTACCGTGCGGCCCGGCACGAGGTGGCCGCTCCCGTCCTCTCAGCGCTCAGGAGCTGAGTCACCGGTGGCGGAGATCGTGGCTGCGGTCGGCGCCGAGATGGCCGGCGGCCTGCCCAGCGTGCTGAACCGGCGACGGCGGAGGAATTCGACTCGTCAAGCGGTTTCTGGAAGCGAGTGAAGGGGAGTCCGAAGCATGCTGCACGACGTCACCGATGCCACGCGCCGGTTTATCGGTTTGCTGGACGCCGACCAACGCGAACACGCGATGCGCTCGGTCACCGACGACGATCTCAGGCACCGCTGGGGGTACGCACCCGGCATACGACCTGGCCTGGTCCTCGGCGATCTGCGGCGAGACCAGCGCAAGGCGGTGCACGGCATGCTCGCGACAGTGCTCAGTCCTCACACCTACACGCAGGCCGCGGCGGTCATGGCGCTGGAAGACGTCCTCGACCACCGAGAGGGCGGGCACCGCGACCGTCACAGCGGCGACTACTGGACAATCCTCTTCGGCACCCCGGACGGCGACGAACCGTGGGGATGGCGAATCGAAGGCCACCACCTGTCGGTGAACGTCCTCGTCGCCGACGGCCGCGTCTCGGCGACACCGTTCTTCCTCGGCGCGAACCCGGCCCGCGTCACCTACCGCGGCCGCGTCGTCGGCCAACCGTTGCTGTTCGAAGAGGAACTCGCCCGCGAACTCCTCGACCGCATGGACCCGACCGCCCGCCGCCTCGCCGTCGTGTCGGACCTCACGCCACACGACATCCGCAGCAGCGATTCCCCGCGCGTCAACCCATCGGAACCGGTCGGCGTGACACCGGCGCAACTCAGCAAGCCCGCCGGCCAGCTACTGCTCGACATCGTCCGCTTCTACCTCGACCGGCTCAGGCACGAACTCGCCGACGAGGAGTTCACGCGGATCGACCAGGAACGCCTGCACTTCTCGTGGGAGGGCTCGCTGCGGCGCGGCGAAGGCCACTATTACCGCGTCCAGGGCCCGGAACTGCTCATCGAGTACGACAACACATTCAACGAGGCCAACCACATCCACACCGTCTGGCGTCGCCATTCGGGTGACTTCGGCGACGACCTCCTTGCCGCCCACCGCGACGCGTCACGGCACACTGTCGCCCTTGGAGCGGCCCAGGACGGTTGAGGAACCCGGGAGGAAACCGATGGACGTCCGTCTGGACGGCCGCAGCGCCATCATCACAGGTGCCAGCAAGGGTCTTGGACTCGCGATGGCCAAGGAATTCGCTGCCTCCGGCGCCAATGTGGCGATCCTGGCCCGCAATCCCGATACGCTGGCCGAAGCCAAGGCTGTTACATCGGCCGGTGCCCAGGGACGGGTCGAAACCTTCAGCTGCGACGTTTCCAAGGCCGCCGACATCCAGAATGCCTATGATGCGGTCGTCGGCGCGTTCGGGCAGGTCGATATCCTGATCAACAATGCCGGCCGGACCCGGTCCATGCCGTCGGACCAGATTACCGATGACATCTGGCAGGAAGACCTGGATCTGAAGGTTTTCGCGGCGATCCGCTTTACCCGGCTTGTCTGGCCGGGCATGAAGCAACGCGCATGGGGCCGGATCATCAACGTGCTCAACACCGGGGCCAAGACACCGCAGGCCAATGGTGCCCCCACGGTGGTGTCGCGGGCGGCCGGCATGGCGCTGATGAAGGTCCTCGCCGGTGAGGGCGCCCCGCATGGCATCCTGGTCAACGCCATGCTTGTCGGCCAGATCGTGTCGGATCAGATCGCGCGTCGTTACAGGGCCGAGGGCACGAACGTTTCATTCGAGGACTATGTGGCCAAGGCCGGCGCCAATATCCCGGTCGGCCGCATGGGCAAGGCCGAGGAGTTCGCCGCCATGGCCTGCTTCCTGTGCTCGGATCATGCGGGCTTCACCGCCGGGACGGCGATCAATATGGACGGCGGGGCCTCGCCCGTGGTTTGAGGCCGCCGCGTCGCGGTCCGGGCCAACACCATTGCGTCCCCGTGACGCAGGCGATCTACCGAGCTCCCGATCCGAACTCCGGACAGCACCTGGGCGGTGCGAGGAGCCCATCTGTGCTCCCCGCACGTCCGGGTGTCAGGACTCCACCGGCGACCGGTGCGAGCGCAGTCGCGAGGCGACGGCGCTCGAGATGGCCCGTTTGGCCCGGCCGACGTCGTCGGACCGCACGATGTCGTGCACCTTCACCAGGTCGCCGCCGGGCTCCAGGTCGAGCCTGTCCGAGAACGTCCGACGGGCGTTGCCGAACACCCGTAGCGCCTGGGCACGATGACGAGCCAGGAGAAACGCCAGCATCAGCTGTTGGTGCAGGATCTCGTTGAGCGGATTCCGCGGCACTTGCTGCGTGAGGAAGCCTATTGCCTCGTGGTACAGGCCGGCGCTGAGCTGTGCCCATGCGGTGAGTTCCACGCATTCGGTGCGCGACTGCCGCAGCCATGAATCGAACGAGCTGAGGATCGGTCCCGAACACACGCCCCCCACCAGGCTGCCCCGGTGCAGGGCGAGCGCGTTGCGCCACGCCCGCGCCGCCCCCTCGTGGTCACCGTTGGCCATGCTGAGATGGCCGTCGGCCCGATACCGGCCGAACCGCTGCACGTCCAGCTGCTGACCGCGGACAAGCATGGTGTAGCCGGGGAACTGGCTGTCGACGACCCCATTCCCGATCTGGTCCCTCAGCTTGGAGATGTAGACGTAGATGGCATCCCGGGCGCGCCGTGGCGGCTGGTGCCATACCTCGCCGATCAACTCCTCGACGCTGACCACGCGGCCACTCCGGACCAGCAGGGTGGTCAGGATCACTGACAGGTTTCGCGACCGGATCGCGTGGGGGCGACCGTCGACGACGAGGCGGGGTGGACCGAGGATCTCGAAGCGCAAGTCGTGGGTCATGGTTCACGCTCCTCCGGGATCGACGCAGGGCCGGGGGTGCGTTCCGGCATGAAGTCTCCTCGGGTCCTCGCCGGTGTCGTTGCGGTGGCGCGGGATCCCGTCGACTCCCCGCACGGCGGTACCGGGCGGCCGACGGACGGATCGTGCTGGCCGTGGACGTAGGCAATTGGCTCCGCCCTGACGCGCCGGCCATCTGCCACGTCTACGGGCGCGGTGACCGCAGGACGGATCAGTTCGTGCCGGGCCGACACCGGGCCACGCAGCCGAAGCCGACGACGCGGTCACCCCGCTTGATCACCCCGTCGACCACCAGCTCGATCCCCGGCGAGGCGGTGAACCAGGACAGCCGCGCCACGGTGAGTCCGAGCAGGTGGTGGAGAACTTGTCGACCCAACGGTCGGTGAACGCCCTCATTCGCCATTCCCCTCACGCCATCACTTCCGCGGCACACAGCGTCGCGCTGAATTCCTGAAGTCTCCACGACGCGGCTTACGGCCGTCTTGTCCGTCGGCTTGTCCAACACCTTGTTCACCGCCTTGTCCAACTCCTTGTAGGGATCACGCAGTCAGCTCTCCGGCGTTTATGTAATCGGCCGGTCGAACAGCAGCGGCCGCGGGAATCAAGCCGGCCGCAAGAGCCCCGTAAGGAGTTGGACAAGCCCGCGGACAAGACAACCGCAAGGAGCATGGTGGAGACTTCCGGAACTGGCACCACGCACGGATCGACCACGCCGTATCGACCATGGCGACGGAATCTGTTTCCCTGGCCCTGAATCCCATCGCCGCTTATTCCTTTGAGATGTGGGGGATCCTCGGCCGCACGCGACGTATCGAGACACATCTCACCGTGGAAACGCCCGGACACCGTCCCGCCCTCGGCAAGGAGTTCGCGCCTTGAAGCTGCCTCCGTCCGAACCACCCGCGACCTCGTCCACCCTCCTTCTGGTCGGATCCGGTTCCCGCCTCCGTCAGGGACACCTGCTGTCCCATCTGGCCGCCGCCGCTGACGTGGTCCTCCTCGACACCGTGGCACCGACCTGGCAGAAGCCCTGGCTCAAGGGCGCGGAGGCGTACGACCCCCGGGACACGCCGTTCCCCGTGGAGCAGGCCCGCCGGCTGTGCCGGGACCACGACGTGCGGGCTGTCGTCGCCTACAACGAGTCGGAAATCCTCCTGGCGGCAGAACTCGCCGCGACGCTCGGGCTGCCCGGCCTGCCCGTCGAGGCGGCGCGGATCAGCAGGGACAAGCACCGGCAGCGCGAGCTGCTCAACCGCACGGGTCTGTCGCCCACCGCGTCCGTCCTCGTACACGACGTCCACGAGGGGCTGCGGTCCGCCGCCGACATCGGCTACCCCGTCGTGGTCAAGCCGCGCGGCCTGTCCGGAAGCCTCGGTGTCGGCCGCGTCGCCGACCCGGCGGACTTCACCCGGTTCTTCGAACTGGCCGCGGGAGTCGACAAGATGGATTTGGCCAGCGACGGCGTCCTCGTCGAGGAGTGTGTGACGGGGACCGAGTTCCTGGTCGACGTCTGGAGCAGCGGGGGAAGCGCCGAGGTCGTCTACTGCGGCCGGAAGTACATGGCGCACGACCCGTACCCGATCGACACCGGGCACATCATGGGCGAGGGCGCGCTCCCGGCAGCGGAGTACGCCGCCGGCCTCGCCCTGGCCCGGGACGCCGTCCTGGCCGCCGGCATCGACCGCACGATCGCCAACCTGGACGTCGTGCTGACGCCCCACGGCCCCCGCGTCATGGAGATCAACGGGCGCCCCGCCGGGGACCTGGCCTCCGTGATCGCCCACCTCGGCACCGGTCTGAGCGTCGGCGGCCTGCTGGCGGACGCGGCTCTCGGGCGCCCGCTGCGCGCCGAGCCCGTTCTCAACCGCGCCGCCGGCATCAAGTTTCTCTACCCCGCCCGCCGGCAGCGCTTCGAAGGGCTGGCCGAGGCACCGGAGTTGAGGGCACAGCCGTGGCTCCACGAGGTCGGTGAACTGCCCGAACGCGGCGCCGTGGTGGAGCCTCCGCCCGAGGACTTCTTCGGCCGGGCCGGGTGGGTGATCGCGGAGGGCACCCACGCCGATCAGGTCCACGAACGCCTCACCGAGGCCGAACGCGCCCTGACCGTCCAGGGGCCCTATGTGTGACCTACGAAGGGAGTGCGCGATGAAGGAAATTCAGGCTGCCATCAGGTCGATCATCGTGAACGACTTGTTCTGCGAGATCCCCGAATCCGAGATAGGAGTCGACGACGGATTGCGGAACGTACTGGCACTCGACTCACTCGGCTTCCTCGAGTTGCGTGTCATCTGCGAGCAGCAGTTCGACATCGAGATCTCCGAGGACGACTTCACTCCCGAGAACTTCACCAGCATCCGATCCATCTCCGACCTGGTTCTCCGCCTGCGTGAGACCCAGCTCGAAACGACCTGAGCCTATGGCGTCCGCAGAGGACCTCCCGCGAAGCGAGCTGCCTGATATGACTCACGGACATGACAGCGAAACGATCGAGTCCTGGTTCGACCGCACGATGCACATGGACCAGTACGGAACGCGGCTTCCGTTCGGCAGCCTCGGCGCCAAGGGGCTGACTCACCGCTTCGTGGAGCTGAGCGGTGCCGACCGGGGGCGGGAGCTGAACGTCCTCGATGCGAGCGGAGGTTATGCCAGCGCGTGTCTGGGGGCCGGCTCACCGGTGGTCGGCGCGGCTCTCTCCCGCGCCGTGGAGGAGGCGGGCTATGTCACCGACGAGATCCACTCGTGGGAACGCTCGAAACTGCTCGAACTCCTCTTCCGCGAGGACGGGTTGTGGGCCGAGCAGTTTCCGGCCGACGAGTACCACGTCGCCGGTCGCAATTCCGGGTCGGAGGGAATGGAGATGGCGCTGCGGCTGGCGCTGGAATCCCGCTTCGACCACCGTCGCCTACGGCCCGCGGAAGGGCGGGGACATCGGGACATCGTTCTCGCCTTCGAGGGGGCGTGGCACGGCTGGACCGGTGGGTTGCTCCCGCTGCTGAACAAGAGGCACTACCGGATCGGACTGCCCTCCGTGGCACCGGAGCCGTACGGCTTCACCGTCCGGCACATCCCGTTCGGGCAGTTCGACGCGGCCCGCGAATTCTTCGCACGACACGGTGACCGCGTACTCGCGGTGGTGATCGAACCCGTTCAGGGCGACGCCGGAATCATCGTGCCGCCCGCCGGCTATCTGCGCGAAGTCGCCCGGTTGTGCACGGACAGCGGGGCCCTCCTCGTGGCGGACGAGGTCCTCACCTTCGCCAAGACGGGCCAGTTCTTCGGTATGGCCGACGAGAACGGGCCGATTCCGACCGACGTCTCCGTGGTGGGCAAGAGCCTCGGCATGGGCGTGCTGTCCACGTCCATGGTCATCGCCCGCCGAAACCTGACCGTACGGGCCACCGGCGCCATTTCCACCTCGGACCTTCGCCCCCTCACCTGCGCGGTGATCCGGGCGGGCCTCGAACACATCCAGGCCGAGGGAATGCTGGAGAAGTCACGGGCCCTGGGCGAGCACGTGGCCAAGCGGCTGGACGAGGAACTCGTCACCGTCTTCCCGGAGCTCTACACGGAGAGCCGAGGATCCGGCGTCATGCACGGCGTCGAGCTGACGCAACGCGTGGCCGACCGATTGGGCGAATTCCGCGAGACGATGATCCGCAGCGGTGTGTTCGTCGAATTCATGGGCGGCGCGGGTCGGCGTTCGGGCGGCCTGCGCTACGTCTTCCCGACCATGCGGGTCGCCCCTCCCATCATCTCCACCCTCGCGGACGCGGACGCGATCGTGGAGCGTCTGGCGGCCGGTTCCCGCTCCTTTCTCGAGGTATCCGCGTGACCGCCGTAGAACCCGTACCGCGGGAATGGGCGGAGGTCCGTCGACGCGTGGAGCACGTCGACACCGACGCGTCCGGTGTCGTGCACTTCTCCCGATACTCCTCCTGGCTCGAAACCGCCGTCCTGGAGAATCTGGATCGCCTCGGCGCCGGGCTCGACGCCCTGGCTCGCGCGAACCTCGAATTGGCCGTCGTGGAACTGCGCATGGTCTACCACGCACCGGCCCGCTTCCTGGACCACGTCCGCGTCAGAGCCCGTGTCGAACGAGTCGGGCCCGCGCGCGTCCAGGTCTCCGGGGAGATCTCGCGGGAGAACCCCGACGACGTGCCGCGGTGCGCGTCCGGGAGCCTGCTGCTCGGCGCGGTGGACCGCTCGACCGGAGCACCCTCCCTGCTCCCCGAAAACGTCAGAACCACACTGAAGGAGTGCACTGCCCGTGCAGAGGGTTGATTCCGCCCAGACGACAGAGCCGACGGCGACGCGGACCATGGGCTTCACGGAGCTCAAGAGCTGGCTTCGCCACCGCCACCCGATGGTGTATCTGGACCGGATCCTCGACTACGAGCCCGGGGTCCGGCTCCGGAGCAGCCTGTCGGTCTCCGGGACCATGGACGTGATCGCGGGACACTTCCCGGAGCGGGCCGTCTTCCCCGCCAGCCATCTGACCCAGGCGTTCGCCCAGTCGGGCATCATCCTCTACCAGCTCAGCACCTCCCGCCTCACCGACGACGAGATCACCGTCATCGGCTCGGTGAAGGCGCGCTTCACCCGCGTCGTGGTCCCGGGCGACCGCGTGATCTTCGATGTGCGGAGTGACCGCATCAGGGGCAACACCTTCAGCTTCTCCTGCAGGGCGACCGTGGACGACCACGTCGTCGCGGCGTTCAAGGGCACGCTGGTGCGGTCCAAGATCGCGGACTTGGGCGAGCAGTTGTGGTGACGTCCAGCCCACGTCCGGCACCGACGTCAACTCCCGCGTCGGCAGGGGAGAACGCGGACGTGTGGGTCACGGGCTTGGGGTGGGCGACCGCCCTCGGATGCGGGCTGGAGGAGGTCTGGAGCGCTCTGCTGCAGGGCCGTACCGGTGTCGACGCGGTCCCCTCCGAGCACCGGTTGCGCAACGGCGACGCCGCGGTCGTCCGCGACCTTCCGCTGTCCATGACCCCGGTCGAGCGCCAGCACCTCCTCACCCGGGACACCCTGGCCGCCGCGGTGCGCGACGCCGGACTCGAACTCACCGACGCGCGCCTGCGGCCCGTGCTGGGCACCAGCTACGGACCGCACCTGGACACGGTCGGCGTACCGGCCCTCGACCGCTGGGCCGCCGATGCCGTACGGGCACTCGGCATCGTGAAGGCCCCGCTCTCGGTGACGACCGCCTGCTCCTCCGGCTCCGACAGCCTCATGGTCGGCGCGGAGCTCATCCGCAGCGGTGCGGAGGACCTCTGCGTCTGCGGAGGAGCGGACGTCCTCACCGCGGCCAAGAGACTCGGGCACTCGGTGCTCGGCACCATGTCGCCCACCTCGCTCCGCGCCTTCGACGCCGACAACGACGGCACGATCCTGGGGAAGGCGCGGCGTTCCTCGTCCTGGAATCCGGCCGGTCGGCCCGTACGCGCGGGGCCCGGGCGCACGGTTTCCTCGTCGGCACCGGCTCGGCCAATGACGCGGTGAGCCCCGCGGCCCCCGACGCGACCGGTGACAGCGTCGTACGGGCCGTCAGCAAGGCGCTGCGCGACGCGGCCCGTGGTGCGGCCGACGTGAACGTGATCAACGCCCACGGCTCCGGCACTCCCGCGAACGACGCGGTCGAATCCGTCAGTTACACAAGGCTGTTCGGCACCGGCGACCAGGCGCCAGGCGCCCCTACGGTGTTCGCCACCAAGGGGGCGTTCGGCCACACCCTCGGGGCGACCGGTGCGATCGAGGCCATCACCGTACTGCTGGCTCTCCGTGACCGCACGGTGCCACCGGTCCACGGCCTCACCACGCTCCGTCCGGACTTCCCGCTGCCGGTGCCGAAAGGCCGGCCCGCCGCGTTCACCGGCCGACTCGGGCTGAGCGTGACCCTCGGCTTCGGCGGCTTCAACACCTGCCTGGCCTTTGAGGGGACACCATGAACGCCTTCCCGGCCTTCGGGTCGTACGCCATCTGTCCGCCGGACACGGCGGACGTCGCCGTCGTGGGCCACGGGGACGCCTCCCGGGAGCAGTTGACTGCTGTCCGCAGCCGTATCCCGTCCCTGTACGCCGACCCGCTGGCCTGGCTGGTCGCGGACGCGGTCGAGAACGCGCTGCCGGAGTGCCCCGCCGATGTCCTGGCCTGCCGCGAAGACGTCGCCGTGATCCTGGTGAGCGCGCACTGCACGCTGCACACCATGGACGCGGTGGCGCGTTCGCTTCCCGCCCCACGCGTGTCCCCGCTGCGCTTCGCGGGCGCGAGCCCGGGCAGCGCGGGGAGTCTGCTCTGCCTGCTGCACGGCTTCAAGGGATCGTCCCTGACGTTCTCGATGACACCCGAGGACGGTCTGCCCGCCGCGCGTACGGTCGCCCGTTCATGGCTGCGCTCCGGTGCCGCCCCCTACGTGGTGCTCTGCGCCCACCAGATGCACGAGGGACAGGGGCACTCGGTGCGCTGTGCCGTGCTGGCCCCCGCGGTCAGCGTCGCACACGCCGGGGACGTGGGCCGTGCCACGGCAGGCCGGGAGTGAGCGCCATGCCGACGGACTCCCTTCCGGACGCGGACGTGATCGAGACGTTCCTCGGCAGCACGGTGGACGTGCACGGGCACGGCCCGCCCCGAACTCTGGCGGCCGCGCTCGACGACCTCGCCGGGACGGCCGTGGGCGCGGGGGAGCCCGTCCTGATCGCCATGCCCAACGGTACGTCCCTCCTGACGGCCTTGTTCGCGGTGCTCCTCCACGGTGGCGTGCCCGTTCCCCTGGCACCGGCGTCGAGTTCCGCCCGTATCACCGAAGTGGCCCGCCGGCTCGGCGCAAGTGCCCTGATCGCGCCGAGAGTTGACGCACGGCGCTACGGCGCGGCGCCCCCGCGCCCGTTCGGGGACGCCGATCTGCTGCTCCTGCCGTGGAGCGAACGGCGGCACCACTCCCGTGGTGAGGTCATCCTGATGACCTCGGGCACCTCCGGTATCGCCAGCGGGTGCCTGCACGCCTTCGACTCGCTGCTGGAGAACGCGGCACGGCACGCGAACGCCGTCGGCCAGCGGGAGGGCGACACGGTGCTGCTCAACCTTCCGCTGCACTACTCGTACGCTCTCGTGGCGCAGGCCCTCGCCGCACTGGTCCGCGGCTCACGCCTCGTCATCACGGGTCCGCCGTTCACCCCGCGGACCTACGTCGAGGCGCTGCGCACCCACCAGGTCGCCCTCTCGTCCCTGACCCCGGCCGCGGTCGCACGGTTCATCGAGCAGGACCTCGCCCTGCCGGGCACACTGCGCACCCTGACCGTGGGCGGAGACCGACTGCCACCGGCCCACGTGCGGAGGCTGCTGGCGTCCAGGTCTGGACTCGAGCTCTACCTCACGTACGGCCTCACCGAGGCCGGCCCGCGGGTCACCACTCTGGCGGCGCACCGCGAGCCGCCCCGCCGGTACGCGTCCAGCGGCCTTCCGCTGCACGGAGTCCGTACGCGGCTGCGGCCGTCCGGTCTCGCCGACGGCTCCCAGGAACTCCTGGTGGAATCCAGCACGGTGCTCCGCCGCAGGGTGCCGGACGACCAGAGCAGTCCGCTGGTCGCACCGGGGACCATCGCCACCGGCGACCTCTTCACCATCGACGAGGACGGATACCACTACATCCAGGGCAGGCTCTCCGACTCCGTCATCGTCAACGGCGAGAAGGTCTGGCTTCCCTCGGTCCGCGCCGCCGCCGAGGCCATCCCGGGCGTGCGCCGGTCGACGAGCCGGGTGCACGCGGAGAACGGCGAGCACCACTACGAGCTCGACGTGTACGTGGACCACCCGAGTCCGGCGCTGGCCGCTGACATCAAGCGGACCCTCTACCGCCTTCTGCTCCGCAACGAGCGACCGCACCGCATCACCGTACGGCCGGCGCGGACCACCGACTGGCACAAGTGACCGCGCCCATGCGCCGGTTCGGGGCCGGGTCATGGGCCCGTACGGGAGCGAGGTCTCCGCTCCACGGGGGCCTTCGCGGACCACGCCCCGCTGAACGCCCGCTTCGGCGCAGCACACGACGGGCCTTGGGTCACCGCGACACCCACGCCTTGCCGGCGGGCTGGACGGTGTCCTCGCGCGGGGTGGTCCTCCGGGTGCGGAAGGACCACAGTGCGTACAGGGCCAGGCAGTAGCCGAGGAGTTGGACGGAGAGATAGCTCCCGGTCCCGCCGCTCTCCACGACGGGAAGCAGCACCAAGGGCGCGACGAACATGCCGAGGCCGTGCGCGAGCGACGTGGCGGCGGCATAGCCCTCCACCGCGCCCGGCGGAGCGGTCCGGGTGACGAGCGGTTGGACGCTGGGCGCGATGAGGCACTGCCCGATGGAGAACACGAGGCCGAACAGGACTCCCAGCAGCAGTCGTCCACGCGGCATGGGGACCAGCAGGGCGCCCGCCAGGAAGGCCAGCGCCGCCATCCAGGCCACGATCGCCACCCGCAGGGCACTCGTGTAGCCGACGCGTTCGACGACGCGCAGGGCGAGCCCCTGAAAGACGATGATTCCGGCGGTGTTGCACGCGATGACGACGCTGATCGCCACCACGGAGAGGTGCGCGTCGCGCAGTACGGCGGGCACCACGGACTCGAACTGGCCGAGTCCGAAGATCACGAGGGCCGACTGGAGCACCAGCAGACGCAGGAACACGGGATCGCGCAGGGCGGCGGAGCGCCTGCCCGGTGCGGCGGCGGCCTCGGTGTCGGTGTCGGTGGCGCTGGACACCGTGCCCCGTGGCTCCACGCGTGTCCGCCTGAGGCGGACCAGCATCACCCCGTACACCAGGTAGCTGGCGGCGTTGGCCGCCAGGCACACGGTGTAGCCGTCGTCACCGAGCCGCTGGACGGCCTGGCCGCCCAGCAGCGAACCGACCGTCATCATCAGTGCGGACGCGCGGTGTTGGCCGGACAGCACACGGCTGAACGCCGCGTCGCCGAACGCCCTGGTCAGCAACGGGGTCTGGACCGCGTAGTAGATGCCCGTGCCCGCACCGGACAGGCAGGCGGCGGGCACCGTGGCCGCCATCGAGTCCGCCGCCGTGAGCCAGGTCGCGCCCGCGGCCTGGAGGACGGTGGCGGCGACCGCGGTCGGGCCGGGTCCCCGGACGCGGCCGATCCAGGCGGCGAACGGATTGACCACGAGCCCGGAGAGCGCGAACAGCGCGAAGTATAAGGAGACGCCCGAGGTGGATACGCCGAGCGTCTCCCGCAGGTAGGCCACGATGAGGGGCAGCACCATACCGCTGCCGAACGCGGTGGCGCTCCAGCCGGTCAGGAACCCCCGTAGCCGGGCAATGACGCGCGTGTGGATATGGGCCCATGGGCAGGGGACATACGGAGCTATCCAAACCGAGGCAGAACAAGACAAGTTCGACCATATCTTGCCGGTCTGACGGTCCGTCGGACCCCGAACGCTGATCGCCACCATGCCGGCCAAGGACGTGGGGCGAGCGGATAAGGACCTGGCGGGAAGGGTAACAAACCACCGTAACGACAAAGCACGGCGGGAGAGTTATGAGTGATCAGCGACGTGCGCGTTCCGCTCAGGGCTTGAGTATGCGGGTCTTCGGGACGATGGTCGCCTTACACGGGACGCGGGAACTGTCGTTAGGCGCTCCGCGCCATCGGGCGCTGCTGGGACTCCTGGTGGTGCGGTTGAACCAGGTCGTCCCCGTCCCCCAGCTCATCGAGGAGTTGTGGGGTGGCCGTCCGCCCCGGCGCCCAACGGCCGCCCTGCACACGTACATCTGTCATCTGCGCCGTGCGCTCAGCTTCGGCGCGAGGCCGGGAGGCCCGTCGATGCTGGTGCGCCACCAGGCGCCCGGCTACGTCCTCGCCCTCGACCCGGACGAGGTCGACGCCCACCGGTTCGAGCGCTTGGTGATCCAGGCACGGCGCGACATAGCGGTCCAGGACTACCGGGTGGCGCAGGACCGGCTCGGGGCCGCCCTGGCGTTATGGCGGGGCGTCCCCTACCTGGAGCTCGTCGACTACGCGCCGATGGCCGAGGAGAGCGCCCGGCTGGAGCAGGCGCGGTTGACCGCCGTGGAGTTGCACGCCGAGACGTCCCTCGCGCTCGGGGAGAACGACGCCGTCGTGGCGCGGCTTCATCCGGAGGCCCAGCGGTACCCGACGCGCGAATGCCTGATCGCGTATCTGATGACCGGTCTGTACCGGCTGGGCCGGCAGGCCGACGCGCTGCGGCTGTTCGAGCGGACGCGTGCGCACCTGGCGGAGGAGCTTGGTGTGGACGCCGGCGCCGAGCTCCAGCGGATCCACGCCGCCATACTGCGGCAGGAGCTGCCGTTCGGCGACCGTGCCGCCACGCGTGTGGAGGTGACCGCGGGCGAGGACCGGGCTGACGCGGCGGCCTCACGGCAGGCCGAACACCCTACGGGTGGCGGCCACGAGGACGTGGTGACGTGCGGCACGCGGTCGGCCCGGTCGGCCCTCTCCGATGAGCGGGCGGAGCCGGGTGCCGTGGCTGCGGTTCCGCACACTACCGGCGTCCCGCACAGTGCCGGGGTTCCGAACAGTGCGGGGGTTCCGAACAGTGCGGGGGTTCCCCACCCCCTGACATCGTTGCCATTCGTCGGCCGCACCTATGAGCTGGCCGTGCTCGGCGCCTGGGCGGACGCGGCCCTCTCCGGCGAGGGCGGTCTGGCCGCGGTGACGGGTCAACCCGGGATCGGCAAGACCGAGTTGACGATGGAAGTCACGCGTGGGGCGCGGGAAGCCGGGCACGAAGTGATCGGCGTCTCCTGCCGCGGGAAGGACGGTCCGGCGTACGGGGTGTGGGCCCGGATACTGCGGCAGCTCTCCCACACACGCCCCGAGGCCTTCCGTATGGTCAGCGCACGGTACAGCCGTCTGCTCGGCGGCCTCCTGTCCGACGTGCCGTCAGGCGCGGTGGAGGACGTGCAACCGCCGCTGCAGGCGCCCTTCCTTGTCGAGGACGCCGTGTGCGCCATCCTCGTGGCGCTGGCCCGGCAGAAGCCGTTCCTGCTGGTGCTGGACGATCTGCAGTCGGCCGACTACTCCTCCCTGAACCTGCTGCACCTGCTCACATGCCGGCTGCCCGAGGTGCCGCTGGGCGTCCTGGTGACCAGCGCCGACCCGCGCCCGGCGTCCGAGAGCACACCGCAGACGGCGCTGGACCATCTGCTGGGCAGCGCCCGGACGTTGACCCTGCGGCTGGGCGGCCTCTCCGAGCAGGCGGTCGCCGCCCTGGTGGCCACTCACGTCGACGCCGACGTCGACGCCGAGGCGACGCTGGCCCTGCACAAGCGCAGCGGGGGCAGCCCGTACGCTCTGCGTCGGCTGTTGTCGCTGGCATGAGGATGTCCGCACCCAGGCCGTGTCCGCTCTCCCCGCTCGCGAAGCCCGCGGAACGGTGTCCTTGCCGAGAACTTCATACGGCGGCTGCTGTGCCCGATCACCACGAGTACGTACAACCGCGTGCCGAACGTCTCAGACGCCGCTGGGCGGCCAACGGCAGCAGACGCAGCAGCGCGAAGGCATTCGTCACGCCGAGGTAGGCCAGTCGCGGCCGCACGATCGATCATCATCACGTGTGGACCACCGGCTACGCGAGAGCACCTCTTCTCGGTGGCGGCCATGGTGACCTGGCTCATCGTCCACCGGCGTCTGTGGGAGCGGCCCGATTCTCCCTCCCCCCCAGGACAGGGAGAAGGCGGCGCTGTACAACCTCTCCACGGTCCTGACCCTGCCCCTGTCCCTGGGCGTCCTGTGCGGTCTCGTCGGGCTCTACGTCGTGGACTTCGCGGTGTCCTTGTTCCTCGTTGACGGCGGAGTGCTGGCCAAGCAGGTGGGCCGCTCGGTCGGACTGGGCGACTACGCGCGTCTGGCGTCGCTGGCGAGCGCGGCGGCCATCGTGGGCGGAGCTCTCGGATCCGAATTCGAGAGCGACGAAGCGGTCCGCCGCGCGGCCTACGGCAAACGGGAACGCCAGCGTCGCGAGGCCGACCGACGGAGGAGGGCTGGGCCGGCCCCGCGGGGAGGCCGGGACGGTGGCCGCGGACGACGCCGGAAGAGAGCCCGCCGTACAGTTGCTCGTATGGTGGACGCGGATGTGTCGACCTCGGCCGGGGCCGCCGAACAGCTGCTCGAGGAGCTGGTCAGCGCCGTCCAGCAAGCTTCCCCTGCGGAGTTCCCGGAGGTCCTGAACCGCTATGCCGGGGCCATGGGCCTGGGCCGTGCCGTCGTCCATCTGATCGATCTCCAGCAGAGGCTGCTGTTGCCGCTGGCCGAGGACGAGATGGAACTCCCGGTGGACGCCTCCCTCGCCGGATGGGCGTACCGCACGGACGCCCTGCGGGTGGAGGAGGATGGCTCGGGCGGGCTGGTCGTATGGCTGCCGCTGGCCAACGGGGCCGAGCGGCTGGGAGTCCTGCGACTGCGGATGGAGTCCCTGGACGGGCTGCGGCTGTGGCGCTCGCGGGCGCTGGCCTCGATCCTCGGCTTGGCGATCACCTCCAAGCGCACCTACATCGACACGTTCGCGCAGCGAACCCGGACCCGGCCCATGCAGCTGTCCACGGAGATGGTGCGGGCCTTTTTGCCGCCACGTTCGATCGGCACTGGCCGGGTGGTCTCCACCGCGGTCCTGGAGCCCGCGTACGAGCTGGGCGGCGATGCCTTCGACCATTCGTTCACCGAGGACGTGCTGCATGCCACGATCCTCGACGCCATGGGCCACGATCTGGCGTCCGGCCTCGCCACCTCCGTGGCAATGGCGGGGTCACGCAACGCCCGGCGTACGGGCGCCGACCTGGCCTCGCTCGTCGGCGCCGTGGACTCGGCGCTGTCGACCTGGCTCCCGGATCAGTTCTGCACCGGCATCTTCACTCAGTTGCACATGCCCACGGGGGTGCTGCGCTGGTCAAACTGCGGCCATCCGTCCCCCTTGCTCATCCGCCGCCACCGGCTGCTGGAGGAGGCACTGGAGCGGCCTTCCGAGCTTCCGCTGGGGCTGCCCGCCGGCCTGGCCGCTGGTCCCCGGCAGATGCACGAGGCATCCCTGGAACGAGGTGACCGGATTCTGCTGTACACCGACGGTGTCGTGGAATCGCGCGATGAGGGAGGCGAACAATTCGGCCTGGACCGCTTCACCGACCACATCATCCGGTCGACGGCCGCCGGGCAGAACGCCACGGAGGTGCTCCGCCTGCTTATTCATGCCATCGTCGACCGTCGGTGCAGCGAACTCAGCGACGACGCCACGATTCTGATGATCGAATGGTGGCCGCCGGGACCGTAAGACGATGTCCTCCGTGGTGAACGAGCCTCTCGACATGGTGTACCTGGCCACGGCCACGATGGATTCGCATTGCGTCGTGACCGGGTGGAGCGAGGGCGCCCAGCGGCTGCTCGGCTACCGGCCCGAGGAGATCGTGGGGCGAGCGGTGACCGAGCTGTGGGCCGGGGAGACCGCCGCCGAGGCGGTCGGGCGCTGCCTGGCCGGCCGGTCGAAGTGGAGCGGATGGGCGGGGCTGTGCCACCGTGACGGCCATCGGGTGGAGGCGGAGGCGCTGGCGCACCGCGTGGTGGCGGACGGCGGTGCCACCGGGTGGCTCCTGGTGTCCGCCGTCGCGCGGGAACCGCGTTCGCCCGAGGCCGACGCGGCTGTGGGGGCGTTCACCCAGGCCCCGTGCGTGCTCGCGGTCTTCGACACGGACCTGCGGCTGGTGCGGGCGAACGCCGAAATGGAGGCGGCGGCGGCCGCCACCGAGGATCGGATGCGCGGTATGCGCCTGGTCGAGCTCCTGCCGCACCCGGAGAGCGAGAAGACGGAGGAGGGCATGCGCCGCGTGCTGGAAAGCGGCGAACGGCAGGTCCTGGAGGCTTATCTGCGGGTGCCGGGGGAGAGCCGTGAGCACGCCTGGACGATCTCGCTCGCGCCGCTCAAGGACCGGACGGGCCGCGTGTACGGCGTGTGCTTCGCCGCGTACGACACGACCCGCGCGCACCAGGCCCAGGAACGGTTGCTGCTGCTGAACGAGGCGGGGAAGCGCATCGGGTCCACCCTGGACCTCGCGCATGTCGCCCATGAACTTGCCGACGTGGCCGTCCCCCGGGTCGCCGATTTCGTCGGCGTCGACCTGCTCACCTTTCTCGACCAGGGTGAGGAACCCCCCTCGGACCCGCTGTCCGGTCCCATCACCATGCGCCGCGCAGCCCATCGCTCCGTCCTCCCCGGAACCCCGGAGGCCGTGGTCGGCGTGGGCGAACTGGATACCCACCCGGAGTCCTCACCGTCGGCCGAATGCCTGGCCGAGGGCCGGGCCATCCTCTACCAGGTGAGCGACGAGCTCATGGTCCGGTGGGACGCCCTCGACCCGGTACGGGCCGCCCGGATCCGGGAGTACGGAATCCACTCGGAGCTGGTGGTGCCGATGCGCACCCGCGGTGTCACCCTTGGCGTGGTGTTCTTCGCGCGCCACCGGACGCCGGTGCCCTTCGACGAGGACGACCTGCTGCTGGCCGAGGAAATCACGGCCCGGGCGGCCGTATGCGTGGACAACGCACGCCGCTACAAGCGCGAGCGCATGACGGCCAGGGCTCTGCAGCGCAATCTGCTGCCGCGGCGCCTGCCCGACCTGGCCGCGATGGAGGTCACCTCGCGCTATCTGCCCTCGGAAACCTGGGCCGGCGTTGGCGGCGACTGGTTCGACGTGATCCCGCTCTCCGGCGCCCGCGCCGCCCTGGTGGTCGGCGATACCGTGGGCCGTGGCGTCGAGGCGTCCGCCACCATGGGGCGGCTGCGCAGCGCCATACGCACCCTGGCCGATATCGATCTGCCGCCGGGCGAGCTGCTCACCCACCTCGACGATCTCGTGACCCGGATGGCGGCCGAGGACGATTCCGAACCCCCCGAGGCCACCGGCGCCACCTGCCTGTACGCGGTCTACGACCCGGTCTCCCGCCATTGCACGCTCGCCAGCGCCGGCCACCCCCCGCCCGCCGTGGTCACCCCGGACGGCAGCGCCGACATCCTCGACGTCCCCAACGGCCCGCCCCTCGGCCTCGGCACCCTGCCCTTCGAGGCGGTCGAGACCGAACTGTCCGAGGGCAGCCTCCTCGCCCTCTACACCGACGGTCTGGTCGAGGGCAGCGACCGAGCGATCGACGAGGGACTGGAGGCGCTGTGCGAGGCCCTGGCCCAGCCGGGCCCGTCCCTGGACGCCCTCGGCGACACCGTCCTGCGGACTCTGCTCCCGGCCCGCCCCGACGACGATGTCGCCCTGCTCCTCGCCCGCGCCCGGGCGCTCGGCCCCGACCGGGTCGCCACCTGGGAGATCCCCCCGGAACCCGCCGTCGTCCCCCGGATCCGGCGGGAGGTCACCGCCCGACTGATGGAGTGGGGACTGGAGAAGCGGGTCTTCACCACCGAGCTGGTCGTCAGCGAACTGGTCACCAACGCGATCCGCTACGGCCGCCCGCCCATCCGGCTGCGCCTGATCCGCGACCGCGCGCTCATCTGCGAGGTCTCCGACTTCAGCAGCACGGCACCGCATCTGCGCCGGGCCCGCGCGCTCGACGAGGGCGGCCGCGGCCTCTTCCTGGTGGCCCAACTCGCCCAGCGCTGGGGCACTCGCCTGGAGGTCCATGGCAAGACCATCTGGGCCGAGCAGGGTCTCTCCGACGACTGACCGGGGCCGAGGGCGCCGCCCCACCCCGTCGGCCGCGGTCGCGTTCGGAGTGCCCGGATGAGACCGTGGAGGACAGGGTGACTCGTCTCCCACAGCAGGCGGCACGTGCCGCCCTCGCAGCGGGGCCGCAGGACATGACGGCCGCGCCACCATCCATCCACCATCACTCGCGGTCTCGGGCCGGGTGACGGCAGTGGGCGCATGCGTGTGGTGGTGAGACGAGGAGTGATCATGAAAGCAGCTGTATACGAAGGACCGCGGAACGTCACGGTCGAGGAGAAGCCCGACCCGAGGATCGAGCACCCCTGCGACGCGATCGTCAAAATCACCACCACCAATATCTGTGGCTCCGATCTGCACATGTACGAAGGGCGTACGTCGTTCGAGAAGGGCCGCATCTTCGGGCACGAGAACCTGGGGCAGGTCGTCGAGGTCGGCTCGGCGGTCAGAAAGCTCAAGGTCGGCATGTATGTGGTGCTGCCGTTCAACATCGCCTGCGGTTTCTGCAAACAGTGCGAGCGCGGCCTGACCAACTACTGCCTGACCATGCAGCCCGAGCCCTCGGCCGCCGGAGCCGCTTACGGCTTCGCGGACATGGGGCCGTACCAGGGCGGCCAGGCCGAGTTCCTGCGCGTGCCGTACGCGGACTTCAACGCGCTGCGGCTGGGTGAGGACGCCGAAGAGCGCCAGACGGACTACGTGATGCTGGCCGACATCTTCCCCACCGGCTACCACGCCACCGAGATGGCGGGCGTCAAGCCCGGGGACCAGACCGTCATCTACGGTGCGGGTCCCGTGGGGCTGATGGCGGCCTACTCGGCGGTGATCAAGGGTGCTGGACGGGTGTGGGTGTGCGACTTCCACACCGATCGGCTGCGCAAGGCCGAGGAGATCGGCGCCATGCCGATCGACATGCGCGAGCAGGACCCGGGCGAGGTCATCAAGGAAGCCACTTTGGGGCTCGGCGCCGACAACGGCTGCGAGTGCGTCGGCTACCAGGCCCATGACCCATCGGGCCACGAAGACGCCTCCCGCACGGTGAACGGCCTGATCGAGAACGTCCGCTTCACCGGCTGCATCGGCGTGGTGGGCGTGTTCGTCCCCGAGGATCCGGGCGGCAGGGAAGCCCAGCTCCAGATCGGCGACTTCGAGGCCAAGGGCAAGGTGCCCATCGACTGGGGCAAGCTGTGGTTCAAGGGCCAGAAGATCGGCACCGGCCAGGCACCGGTGAAGAGGTACAACCGCCGTCTGCGCGACCTGATCGCCGGGGGCAAGGCCAAGCCCAGTTGGGTGGTCTCCCATGAGCTTCCGCTGGACCAGGCCCCCGACGGCTATGACCACTTCGACCGCCGGGACGAGGGCTGGACCAAGGTCATCCTGCACCCGGACGGTTCCGGCTGACCCGGCGGCCGGGCGCCGCTGTCCTGGTGCCCAGGCCCACGAGGCCGGGGCGCATCCTGGCCGCGCGGGGCGGCCATCCTTGCCCGGGTCGGCCCGGGAAGCGGCGAGCGGGTCTGCCCGGGTGCGGGTCGCCCGGTCGCGCCCGCTCGTACCTGTCCTCGGTGGCGGTCTGGGGCGCCGAAATTAGACCCCACAGGCTTGGGCGTTCATGCGTCCGATTTGTCACCCTTGAACGAGAGCTTGCTCACCGATCGCGCTCCGCGGCCGACCGGGCGCTGAGTGCGGCCGGCGGTCGTCCTGGAAGGAGTTGCCATGGCCAAGGCAGTCGGTATCGACCTGGGCACCACTAATTCGGTGATTGCCGTGTGGGAGGGCGGTGAGTCGTCGGTGGTTCCGAACTCCGAGGGGAGCCGGACCACGCCGTCGGTGGTGGCCTTCACGGACACTGGTGAACGGCTGGTGGGGCAGTTGGCCCGGCGCCAGGCGATTCTCAATCCCAAGGGCACGATCTATTCGGCCAAGCGGTTCATTGGCCGGCATTACGACGAGGTGTCCGGTGAGGCCAGGGCGGTGGCCTACGACGTGGTCCCGGATGAGCAGGGTCTGGCCCGTTTCAGCGTGCGGGGGAAGTTGTATTCGCCGGAGGAGATCAGTGCCCAGGTGCTGCGCAAGCTGGCTGATGATGCCGGGAAGCAGCTCGGTGAGCGGGTGACCGAGGCGGTTATCACGGTGCCCGCGTACTTCAATGACGCTCAGCGCAGCGCTACCAAGGACGCGGGTGAGATCGCCGGTCTGAAGGTGTTGCGGATCATCAACGAGCCGACCGCGGCCGCTCTCGCTTATGGTCTGGACAAGAAGGGTCATGAGACCGTTCTGGTTTTCGATCTCGGCGGCGGCACTTTCGATGTGTCGATCCTGGATGTCGGGGACGGGGTGGTGGAGGTCCGTTCCACTGCGGGTGACAGCCATCTGGGCGGCGACGATTTCGACCGCCGGCTGGTGGATCATCTCGCGGATAAGTTCCATCAGGAGAACGGCATCGATCTGCGTCAGGATCCGCAGGCGTTGCAGCGGTTGTTCGAGGCGGCGGAGAAGGCCAAGACGGAGCTGAGTTCGGTGACTCAGACTCAGGTGAGTCTGCCGTTCATCACGGCGGATGCCGCTGGTCCCAAGCATTTGACCGAGACGGTGATGCGGTCGACTTTCGAGCATCTCACCGCTGATCTGGTGGAGCGCTGTCTGGGCCCGGTGCGGCAGGCCATGGGTGATGCGAAGGCCGGGGAGAACGATATCGACGAGGTGATCCTGGTCGGCGGGTCGACCCGGATCCCGGCGGTGCAGGCTCTGGTGCGGCGGCTGACCGGTGGCAAGGAGCCCAATATGAGTGTCAATCCCGACGAGGTCGTGGCCTTGGGTGCCGCGATCCAGGCCGGGGTGCTCAAGGGCGAGGTCAAGGATGTTCTGCTGCTGGATGTCACCCCGCTGTCGCTGGGTGTCGAGACCCGCGGCGGCGTCATGACGAAGATCATTGACCGGAACACCACCATTCCGGTGCGGCGTACGGAGACGTTCTCCACGGCTGAGGACAATCAGCAGGCCGTGGACATCGTGATCCTGCAGGGTGAGCGTGAGCGGGCTGCTGACAACCGGGTGCTCGGGCGTTTCCAGCTGACGGGTATCCGTCCGGCGCCGCGGGGCGAGCCGCAGGTGGAGGTGACCTTCGATATCGATGCCAATGGGATTTTGAATGTGACGGCGCGGGATCAGGACACCGGCAAGGAGCAGTCCGTTCAGATCAGCGAGACCGGCAATCTGGACCGTGGTGAGGTCGAGCGCATGGTCCAGGAGGCTGAGCGCAACCGTGGCGAGGACCAGGCGCTGCGTGAGGCTGTGGACGCGCGTAATGAGCTGGATGCCGTTGCTTACCAGGTCGAGAAGCGCCTTTCCGAGCTGGGTGATGCGGTGCCTTCGCATGAGCGGTCGCGTGCCGAGATGCTGGTGAATGATGCCCGTGAGGCGGTCAGGAACGGGGCTGGTGTCGACCGGACCAGGCCGTTGGTCTCCGAGCTCCAGCAGGTCTATGCGGGTCTGGCCGCGCATGAGACGGCCGGGGCCGGTGCCGGTGCCGGTGCCGGTGCCGGTGCGGGTGCCGGTGCGGGCGCGGGTGCGGGTGCGGGCGCGGCGGGTGGGGCTGGGGCGGGCGGCGTGCAGGACGCCGGGGCCGGGGGTGGCGGAGGTGATGAGGACGTCATCGACGCCGAGTTCGACAAGGGCTGACCGGTACGACCGGTAGGCCCAGAGGAAGGCTGACGGAGAGGCCGCGATGTCCACTCAACCGCAGCAGCCCGAACCGGCGCCGGAAGGCGCCGTGACGGAGCAGGAGCAGGAGCAGGGGCAGGAGCAGGGGCAGGAGCGGGGGCAGGGCCTGCCCGCGCCGGGCGCCGTGGAGGCGCGCGGGGCGGTCGGGGAGGGGCCCGGCCCGGACGCGGCCGGCGGCCCCGCCGTCGCCGAATCCGTCGAGGCCTCCGTCGAGCAGGCTGCCGCGTTGGCGGAGCTGGAGGACCGCTGGCGGCGTGCTCTGGCCGATCTGGAGAATCTGCGCAAGCGTCATGCCAGGGAGGTGGAGCGGGAGCGGGCTGCGGAGCGGGCCAGTACGGCGGCGGCGCTGCTGCCCGTCATCGACAATCTCGAACTCGCTCTCTCCCATGCCGAGGCCGATCCGGGCTCGATCGTGGAGGGCGTGAAGGCCATCCGCGACCAGGCCGTGAATGCCCTGGCCCAGCTGGGCTACGAGCGGCGGGGCGAGACGGGGGTGCCGTTCGACCCGGCCCGGCACGAGGTGGTGGGCGTGGTCGAGGACGCCGAGGCGGAGCCGGGCACTGTGGTCCAGGTCCTGCGCCCCGGCTACGGGGACCCGGGCAACCAGCTGAGGCCGGTGGCCGTGGCCGTGGCGAAGCGGGAGTGAGCGGGCCATGGCACGGGACTACTACGAGGTGCTCGGGGTCTCACGGGGTGCGAGTCAGGACGAGATCCAGCAGGCGTTCCGCACCCGGGCCCGCAAGTACCACCCGGATGTGAACAAGGATCCGAACGCGGAGGAGCGGTTCAAGGAGCTCAACGACGCCTACAGTGTGCTCTCCGATCCGAAGACCCGTGCCCGCTACGACCGGTTCGGTGAGGATTTCCGCAAGATCCCCGAGGACTGGGAGGAGCGGGTCGGCGCCGGTGTCGGCGGCGGAGGCGGCGGATTCCGCGGCTGGACGACCTCCGGGGACGGGGACCGGGTCCGGTTCGTCCGTGGCTTCGGCGAGGATGCCGGGGGCGGCGGAGTGGACTTCGAGGACCTGTTCGGCGCGTTCTTCGGCGGCGGTACGGGGGCCGGGGCGGAGGCCGGGTGGACATCGCCGGGGCCGACCAGGAGGCGGAGCTGCCGCTCACCGTCGAGGACGCGTATCGCGGCGGCCGCCGCACCGTCACCCTGGCCGGGGCCTCGGGGCAGCAGCGCGGCTTTGAGGTGAACGTCCCGCCGGGCGTCGTCGACGGGCAGCGCATCCGGCTGGCCGGGCAGGGCGGCCGGGGCACTGGTGACGCACCGGCCGGGGATCTGTATCTACGGGTGCGGATCCTGCCGCATCCGCGGTTCCGGCTGGATGGCCGGAACGTCCACGTCCACCTTCCGGTGGCGCCGTGGGAGGCCGCGCTCGGCGCGACCGTCCCTGTGCCCACGCCTGGCGGTACCGCCAAGGTGACGGTTCCGCCCGGGTCCTCCAGCGGCCGCCGGCTGCGGCTGCGCGGTGAGGGCATGCCCAACCCCCGCGGGCCGAACGGCGACTTCTACGCCGAGATCCGCGTCATGGTGCCGCCCGAACTCACCGACCGGGAGCGGGAGCTGTTCGAGGAGCTGGGCCGCACCTCCTCCTTCGACCCCAGGAGGGAGCGATGAGCACCCACGCACGAGGGACCGTCACGGCCACCCGGTACGCGCCCGTCCCGTCCGTCCACTACGACCTGGTGCCCGCCCGCAGGCTCTCGCTTGAGTCCGTGGCCCGTCGCACCGGGCTGCACCCCGAACTGATCCGGCGCTTCGTGGCCCTCGGCCTGGTCGACGCCGAGCGCGACCACGCGGGGCGGCTGGTATTCGCCCCGGGCGCCCCGGCGGCGCTGGGCCGCGTCGAGCGCCTGCACACCGGGCTCTGCCTCAACTACGCCTCCATCGGTCTGGTGCTCGATCTGCTCGACCGCATCGACCGGCTCGAAGCCGCACTGCGCCGCAGTGGCGCGAGGAGTGAAGAACCGTCATGGACATGAATCGCCTCACTCAGAAGTCTCAGGAAGCTCTCCAGGACGCCCAGACCAGGGCCCAGCGGTTCGGGCATACCGAGGTCGACGGCGAGCATCTGCTGTTGGCCCTCCTGGACCAGCCCGAGGGGCTGGTGCCCCGGCTGGTCGGCCAGGTGGGCGCCGATCCGGAGGCGGTGCGCACCATGCTGGAGGCGGAGGTGGCGCGCAAGCCCAGGGTCACGGGCCCGGGGGCGACGCCGGGGCAGGTCTTCGTCACCCAGCGGCTGTCCCATCTGCTGGATGCCGCCGAGCAGGAGGCCAAGCGCCTGAAGGATGAGTACGTGTCGGTGGAGCACCTGGTGCTGGCGCTGGCCCGGGAGGGGCCGGCCACCGCGGCCGGGCGGGTGCTGGGGGAGCACGGCATCACCCCGGAGGCGTTCCTCAATGCCCTCACCCAGGTGCGTGGCAGTCAGCGGGTCACCTCCGCCAACCCCGAGGTGGCGTATGAGGCGCTGGAGAAGTACGGGCGGGATCTGGTGCTGGAGGCCCGTGCGGGCAAGCTGGATCCGGTGATCGGCCGGGACGCGGAGATCCGCCGGGTGACTCAGATCCTCAGCCGTAAGACGAAGAACAACCCGGTGCTCATCGGCGACCCCGGTGTCGGCAAGACCGCCATCGTCGAGGGTCTGGCCCAGCGCATCGTCCGCGGCGACGTGCCCGAGGGGCTGCGCGACAAGACCATCTTCGCCCTGGACATGGGCTCCCTGGTGGCCGGCGCGAAGTACCGCGGGGAGTTCGAGGAGCGGCTCAAGGCGGTGCTCACCGAGGTCAAGTCCGCTCAGGGGCGGATCCTGCTGTTCGTCGACGAGCTGCACACCGTGGTCGGCGCCGGGGCCGCCGAGGGCGCCATGGACGCCGGGAACATGCTCAAGCCGATGCTGGCCCGCGGTGAGCTGCACATGATCGGCGCGACCACCCTCGACGAATACCGCAAGCACATCGAGAAGGACGCCGCGCTGGAGCGCCGCTTCCAGATGGTGCTCGTGGACGAGCCGAGCGTGGAGGACACCATCTCCATCCTGCGGGGCCTGCGCGAGCGTCTTGAGGTCTTCCACGGCGTCAAGATCCAGGACACCGCCCTGGTCTCCGCCGCCGCCCTCAGCCACCGCTACATCAGCGACCGGTTCCTGCCCGACAAGGCCATCGACCTGGTGGACGAGGCATGCGCCCGGCTGCGTACCGAGATCGACTCCATGCCCGCCGAACTGGACGAGACCACCCGCCGGGTCACCCGGCTGGAGATCGAGGAGGCCGCGCTCTCCAAGGAGACCGACCCCGCCAGCGCGCAGCGGCTGGAGGAACTCCGCCGCGAACTGGCCGATCTGCGCGCCCAGGCCGACGCCAAGCACGCCCAGTGGGAGGCCGAGCGGCAGTCCATCCGCCGGGTGCAGGAGCTGCGCCGGGAGCTGGAGGAGGTACGCCGCGAGGCCGAGGAAGCCGAGCGCGCCTACGACCTCAACCGCGCCGCCGAACTGCGCTACGGCAGGCTCCAGGAGCTGCAGCGCAAGCTGGCCGCCGAGGAGGAGCAGCTGGCCGCCAAGCAGGGGGCGCACCGGCTGCTGCGCGAGGTGGTCACCGAGGAGGAGATCGCCGACATCGTCTCCGCCTGGACCGGCATCCCCGTCTCCCGTCTGCAGGAGGGCGAACGGGACAAGCTGCTGCGCCTGGACGAGATCCTGCAGGAGCGGGTCATCGGCCAGGACGAGGCGGTCAAGCTGGTCACCGACGCCATCATCCGGGCCCGCTCGGGCATCCGGGACCCGCGCCGCCCGATCGGCTCGTTCATCTTCCTCGGCCCCACCGGCGTCGGAAAGACCGAGCTGGCCAAGACGCTGGCCGCCGCGCTCTTCGACACCGAGGAGAACATGATCCGCCTGGACATGAGCGAGTACCAGGAACGGCACACCGTCAGCCGGCTGGTCGGCGCCCCTCCCGGATACATCGGCTACGAGGAGGGCGGCCAGCTCACCGAGGCGGTACGGCGCAAGCCGTACTCGGTGGTGCTCTTCGACGAGATCGAGAAGGCGCACGCCGATGTCTTCAACACCCTGCTGCAGGTTCTGGACGACGGCCGGATCACCGACGCCCAGGGGCGGCTGGTGGACTTCCGCAACACCGTGATCATCATGACCTCCAACATCGGCTCGATGCATCTGCTGGACGGCGTCACCTCCGACGGCGAGCTCAAGCCGGACGCCCGGGGCCTGGTGATGAGCGAACTGCGCGGGCACTTCCGCCCCGAGTTCCTCAACCGGGTCGATGACATCGTGCTGTTCAAACCGCTCGGCGAGCCCCAGATCGAACGGATCGTGGAACTGCAGTTCGACGAACTGCGCAAGCGGCTGGCCGAGCGCCTGATCGCCATCGAACTGACCCCCGCCGGCCGCGAGGTCATCGCCCACGAAGGCTACGACCCCGTCTACGGCGCCCGCCCACTGCGCCGCTTCATCTCCCACGAGGTGGAGACCCTCATCGGACGCGCCCTGCTGCGCGGCGATGTCGAAGAGGGCGCCACCGTCAAGGTCGACGCCCAACACGGCGAACTCGTGGTCACCTACGAACAGCCATCGGGCGAGCACCTCGAGGAGCGAGCCCGGCAGGAAGTCGGAGAGGCGGCGTGACCGGCCATGCCAAGCCCAACGATCAAAGCCCGGACCATCAAGTGCCCCACCTGCGGACGCGCGAACAAGATCCCCGCGGCGGCCGAGGGCGCCCCTCGGTGCGGCAACTGCAAGTCGCCGCTGCCGTGGATCGTGGACGCGGACGAGAACGAGTTCGCCGAGGTCGCCGAGAAGGCGACGCCCCTCGTCGTCGTGCTTCTGTGGGCGACTTGGTGCGGGCCCTGCCGGATGGTCAGCCCCGCACTTGAGCAGGTCGCCACGGAGCTGGCGGGCAAGGTCAAACTCGTCAAGGTCGACATCGACCGCAATCCGCACCTCGCCCAGCGGTTCGAGGTGCAGGCCGTGCCGACCCTGCTCATCCTGGACAAGGGGGAGCCGGTCGCCCGCCGTGCGGGTGCCGCCCCGGCGGGCACCCTGCGTTCGTGGGTCGAGCAGGTGACGGCGGGCCGGCGGGACAGCAAGAGAGGGTGACGTCCATGGCCATCGAGCCCGATCCGCACCTGTCGATGGTGCGCCCGGTCTCCCCGCGCAGCCCCGAGGGGTGTGAGGAGTGCCTGCGTCTGGGGTCCCCCTGGGTGCATCTGCGGCTCTGTCTGACCTGCGGGCACGTGGGATGCTGCGACTCCTCGCCGCTCAAGCACGCGCGCGCCCACGCCTACGCCGAGCAGCACCCCATCGTGGAACCCATGGAGCCGGGCGAGAACTGGCGCTGGTGCTACGCCCACGAGGCGCCGGCCTGATGGCAGGCGACGACCGGCCCCCCGAGGCCGCTCCCGACGAGGCGGTGTCGTTCGAGACCCCGGATCTGTACGGCGCCTACCCCCGGCTGTCGCAAGCCCAGATCGCGTTCCTCGCTGAACACGGGGAGCAGTTCCGGGTCGAGCCGGGCCAGGTGCTGGTCCGGGAGGGGGAGGGGTGTGCGGAGTTCCTGGTCATCCTCAGCGGCTCCATCGAGGTCGTAGAGGCCCACGGCACCCCCGACGAGCGGGTCTTGAGGGTGCACGGGCCGGGGCGCTTCCTCGGCGAGCTGGGGCTGCTCCAGGGACAGGTGGCTTTCTACACCGCCCGGGTCCGTGAGCCCGGGGAGGTGCTGTCCCTCCCGATCGACCGGCTGCGGGTGCTGGTCGACCGCGATCCGATCCTCGGCGACCTCATCCTCCGCGCTTACCTGGGCCGCCGCGCGCTGCTCGTCGGCGCCGGCGCGGGCTTCCGGATCCTCGGCTCGCGCTACTCACCCGACACCCGGCGGCTGCGCGAGTTCGCGGCCCGCAACCGGCTGCCGCACCGCTGGATCGACCTGGAGGCCGACCAGGAGGCCGAGGCACTGCTGCGCCGCTTCTCCATCCCCCCGGAGGAGACACCGATCGTCATCTGGCGCGATCAGCGGGTGCTGCGCAACCCCAGCAACGCAGAACTGGCGCGGCTCATCGGTCTCTCCCCTCCGTTCACCGAGGAGACGCGCAGCGATCTGATCATCGTCGGCTCCGGACCCGCCGGGCTCGCGGCCGCCGTCTACAGCGCCTCTGAAGGACTGACCACCGACCTCATGGACGCGATCGCCACGGGCGGCCAGGCCGGCACCACGTCCCTCATCGAGAACTACTTCGGCTTTCCGACCGGGATCTCCGGTTCCGACCTCGCCGCACGAGGCGAGCTCCAGGCGCGCAAGTTCGAGGCCCGGGTCTGGGTTCCCGCGGAGGCCACCTCGCTCAAGCCCGAGGAGGGTGCCTACCGCATCACCTTCGCCGAGCGCGGCGATGTGGTGGCCCACACCGTCGTGCTGGCAACGGGCGCCTGGTACCGCAGGCTCGAAGTGCCCGGCATCGAACGGGTGGAGCGGACGAGCGTCTACTATGCGGCGACCGTGTACGAGGCGCAGCAGTGCAGCGCGGATCCGGTCGCGGTGGTCGGCGGCGGTAACTCCGCGGGCCAGGCCGTCCTCTTCCTCGCACAGCGCGTCCCGCGCGTGCATCTGCTGATCCGGGGCCCGGACCTCGGCGCCAAGATGTCCCGTTACCTCGTCGACCAGATCGAACGTCATCCACGGGTGAATGTGCTGCTGAACAGCGAGGTGCGCGGGGTGGTGGAGGGCGACGATGTCCTGCGGGCCATCGTGGTGGAGAACAACCGCACGGGGGAGCGCCGCAATCTGGTCGTGCGCGCGATGTTCGTCTTCATCGGGACCCGGCCCCGTACGGCGTGGCTCGGCGACGTGGTCGCCCTGGACGACCGGGGCTTCGTGCTCACCGGCGCCTCGGCGCAGGCCCGCGCGAGTGGCACGGTCTGGGAGGGCCAGGGCCGTACCTGTCTGGGGCTGGAGACCAGCCTGCCCGGGGTCTTCGCCGCGGGCGACGTGCGCAGTGGCTCCGTCAAGCGGGTGGCCTCCGCCGCCGGCGAAGGGGCGATGGCCGTCCACCAGGTCCATGAGCACCTCGGCCACACCACCGTCGACGTCGCGCGCCACCCCGATGACCCAGAAGCTCCGTCCGGTCGGTTCGCCGAGCCGGGCGGTGGTCGCAACACATCCCCTGCCAACTAACCGACACCGGAGGTGACGGACGATGAACATGCCGGTTCGCCGACAGCAGCGAGGCCAGGGAACGGTGGAGCGTCCCAGGGCCTGGGCGCGCAATCCGCTTCTGGAATTCGACGACCTCATCAACCAGATGGGCGGTCTGCTCGAATCCACGTTCGGAAGCACGGCTCCCGCCATAACGGCGTGGACGCCGTCCGCCGATGTGACCGAAGCCGACGACGCTTATCACATAGAGCTCGAGCTCCCCGGCGTGGACCGCAAGGACGTCGACATCGAGGTCAATGGTCAGGAGCTGGCCGTCACGGGGGAGATCAAGGAACGGGAGCGCAAAGGCATCATGCGGCACAGCAGTCGCCGTACCGGTCGCTTCGAGTACCGGTTGCTGCTTCCGAGCGAAGTGAACACCGAAGACGTCGCGGCGAGCATGTCCGGCGGCGTGCTCACGATCACCGTCCCCAAGGCGGCGACGGCCAAGCCCCGTCACATCGAGATAACCGAGAGCAGCGAACGCCAGGGCGGCTGAGACCGCCGGGATCCGGCTCTCTCCCGCGGCGGCCCCGCTCCGCCGGGTGCCGCCGCGGGCATCGGAAGGACTACATGATGGTTGCGGCAGGCTTTTCCTCGTTCGACACCATGGTCGACAAGGCCAACCACGTCCTGAAGGAGATCGAGCACGCCTATGGGTGGCCCAAGGAGCGCCGGAAGCAGTCGTACGCCGCCCTGCGCGCGGTCCTGCACCACCTGCGGGACCGGCTGTCGGTCGAAGAGGCCGTGCACTTCGGAGCGCAGCTTCCGACCTTGCTGCGCGGCGTCTACTACGACGGGTGGAAGCCCGCGGAGACGCCCGTGAAACTGAACAGCGAGGAATTCTTCCGGCGGGTCCGGCACGACTTTCCGTACGCGATCGAGGGCGACACCGAGCAACTGGTGCGCACGGTCCTGCATGTCCTCGAGAGCCACATCAGCGAGGGCGAGTGGAAGGACCTCAAGGCCCGTATGCCCGCCTCGATGTCCGCGGTCATGCCCTCCTAGCCGGTCCGGCGGCTACCGCATCGCTCCCGGCATTCACAACCCCGGCGTCACAGCAGGAGATTGAAGAGCGGCCAGACCGTCTCCCAGTGCTTGGTCTGCGGGTTCTTCAGGTCCGGGTAGATGATCTTGAATGCTTTGGCGAGCGCCAGACTGAGCCCGCCGACGATTTCCGGCAACCTCGCCTCCGTCGCGTCGTCGGGTGCGCGGTCCAGCGGCGGGTGCCTGACGAGCTGATCGAGGATGGGCTTCAACTCGATCTCGTGGTCGAGGTCCCGGAAGCGGTGGATGCTCTCCTGTAGCCCCTTGGTGATCGGCAGATCCCACGGCACGATCACGTCCCGGGCATTGGCCTTCGCGACCGCCTCGGCGATGAGCAGCAGATCGTAGACTTTGGCGTCCACGAAGTCGCTGTAGCGCTTGAGGTCGTTCTTGTCGACATCAAGTCCCGCCGCCACCCGGAAGAACCGCTCGAACCTGGGCACGGACATCACCGTCATGGTCACCAACCTCCAGTCGTCCGGCGCTGGGCGTAACCCGGCGCGCCTCGTCAGCGCCACCCTCGCTCGCCGGATGCGCGACCGCATGGGCCCCCAGGAACCAATCGAACGGCCCGGCCTGCTGCCGACAGGTCGGTGACCGCGCCAGGTCATGCTATGGGCGCGGCTCCCACCGCCGCGGCGACACTCGGGGAGCGCCGTGAGGAGTACTCGGTCAGGTCAGCGGAGCCACGGAGGCGGCGGACACGTGGCGGCTGCTCGGGCATGCCTCAGGCGGCCGGGCGCCACGGCAGGGCACACTGTCGCAGAACGGCCCCCCGACAACCCCGCCCCGAGGTTCCCCATGGCGTTCGGACTGGCACACCGCGCGTTGCGGCCACGGGTACCTTTGCGCCACGGGGAGGGCGACAAGCACCATCTCACCAGCATCGAGGGACTGGCCGCGCTCTCCCTGGACGCGCTGAGCTCGGTCGCGTACGGCCCCGAGGCCATCGTGGTCGTCCTGGTCGCCGCCGGCACCGGGGCCCTGACCGCCACGCTGCCCATCACTGTCGTCATCACCATCCTGCTCACCGTGCTGGTGATCTCCTACCGCCAGGTGATCGCCGTCCATCCGGACGGCGGCGGCGCCTACGCGGTGGCGAAGAAGAGCCTCGGGCAACGGGTGAGCCTGCTCGCCGCGGCGAGCCTGACCATCGACTACGTCCTCACCGTCGCCGTCAGCCTGGCCGCCGGCGCCGCCAGCCTCGCCTCCGCCTTCCCGATCCTCTCCTCGCATCTGCTCGCCGTCTGCCTGGTGCTGCTCGCCCTGCTCACGGCCGTGAACCTCTGGGGAGTGGCCGAGAGCGCCCGGGCGCTGATGTTGCCGACGGTGCTGTTCATCATCAGCATGCTCGGCATCGTCGTCATGGGGATCCTGCGCTCGCACCCCGCCGCCGTCGTCGGCGCCGCCCATCCCGTCCGGACCACCGAGGCGCTGGGCGTTCTGCTGATCCTGAAAGCGTTCTCCTCGGGCTGCTCCGCCCTGACCGGAGTGGAGGCCATCGCCAACGGCGTGCCGATGTTCCGCGAGCCGCGCATCAAGCGGGCCCAGCACACCGAGCTGATGCTCGGCATGCTCCTCGGAATGATGCTGCTCGGGATGGCGTATCTGATCCGCCGCGACCATGTGGCGCCGCGCGACGGTGTGACGGTCCTCGCCCAGCTCGCCGCCGGGTCGTACGGAACCGGATGGGAGTACTACGCGACCAACCTCATCATCACCCTTGTTCTCGCGCTCGCCGCCAACACCAGCTTCGGCGGCCTCCCGGTCCTGATGAGCCTGCTGGCGCGGGACGACCGGCTGCCCCACCTGTTCGGGCTGCGCGCGGAGCGGCCGGTGTACCGGTACGGCGTGGTAGCGCTGGCGCTGCTGTCGGCCCTGCTGCTCAACGCGGTGGGGGGCGAGACCCATCGGTTGATCCCGCTGTTCGCCATCGGGGTGTTCACCGGCTTCACCATCAGCCAGGTCGGGCTGGTACGGCACTGGGCGACCGAGCAGCCGGAAGGGTGGCTGCGCCGGGCGATGATCAACGGTCTGGGGGCCGTACTGACCACTGGGGCCGGTCTGGTCCTGCTGACCACCAAGTTCCTCGAAGGGGCCTGGGTGGTCCTCGTCGCGGTGCCGCTGCTGATGCTGCTGTTCACCCGCGTCCAGCGCTATTACGCGACGGCCGGCGAGGAACTCGGGCTCGGACGGATCCCACCGCCACCGGTGCGCACCATGAGCCTGGTCATCGTCCCGCTCGGCGAGGTCAGCAGGCTCGCGCAGCGCGCGCTGACGGCGGCGCTCGCCCTGGGCGACGAGGTCGTGGCGGTCAGCGTCCAGGCCGAGCCCGAGAAGGCGCGGGCGCTGCAGGACACCTGGGAGCGCTGGAATCCCGGGGTGCGCCTGGAGATCATCGACAGCCCGCACCGCTCCCTGGTGCAGCCGATGGTCGCGTATGTGCGGCGCGAGGCCGGGGGCGGCCGGGAGATCGCCGTTCTCATCCCCGAGGTCGAGCCCCGGCACCGGCGCTACAAGATGCTCCAGAACCAGCGCGGCCTGCTGCTGGCCACGGTCCTCAGGGCGCGCACCGATGTCGTCGTCTGCATGATGCCGTACGGCCTGAGCGTGTGAGCGGGGCCCGCTCGGCGGGGCTTGTGGTACCGCGCGTGGCGGGTGGCCGCGGGGCAAGGCGGAGGGTGACGTCCTCGACTCCGGCAAGGAGGCCCGCATGGACGAAAGAGAGTTCTTCCAGACGGTGGCCGACCATACGCAGCTCTCGGGGCAGGAAGCGTGTGGGGCTCGGTTATTCATCGCTGCTGGTCAAACGCCACCACTGGCGCGCAGAGAGCTGCAGCCATGTGTGGATGATCGTGTCGCTTCTGTACCAGGTGACTCGACGTCTTCTCTCCGTCCGGTCGGTGCTTGTGCGGCGGGACACCTCGAAGGAGGCTGAGCTTCTCGTCCTGCGTCACGAAAACGCCGTGTTACGACGCCAGATACAAGGTCGAGTACGGTACGAACCCGCCGACCGCCTGTGGTTCGCGTCCCTGTCCTCGCTGATCCCCCGATACCAGTGGGCCAGGGTCTTCCCCATCACACCGAGCACGCTGTTGGCCTGGCACCGCAAGCTCATCGCCCGTCGATGGGACTACTCCCGACGACGCCGCGGTCCCGGACGGCCGCCCACACAGACCGCCGTCAAGAAGCTCGTGCTGCGCCTCGCCAGGGAGAACAGCCGATGGGGCCATCGCCGGATCCAGGGCGAACTGGCCCGGCTCGGACACCCGAACGCCGCCTCGGCCGTCTGGCAGATCCTCCGCGCCGCAGGAATCGATCCCGCACCACGCCGCACTGGCCCAACCTGGCGCGCGTTCCTCTCCGCACAGGCCACCCGCCTGATCGCCTGCGACGTCCTCCACATCGACACCATCGGCCTGCAACGCCTGTACGCCCTGATCTTCCTCGAGCACCACACCCGGCGCCTGCACATGGCCGGCATCACCGCACACCCGACCGCGGGCTGGGCCACCCAGCAGGCCCGCTGCACTACAACGCACACCGCCCCCACCGGGCCCGATGTCAACTACCTCCCCAAGCCCAGGAACAACCACCTCCAGTCCTGGAGCCGGCCAGCCGCAAAGTCCTGCGCACCCGCGTCCTCGGCGGCGTGGTCAACGAGTACAGGTATGCCTCTTGACCAGGAGCAATGATTATTCGAGCCCCACAGATGACTTTTCGAGCGGCACAGGCTCAGTCGGCGATACGCAAGGCGTGAACCGTCTGGTTCTTGCCGTTGTCGTCGCCCCCGGCCACCAGGAACGCGGTGGTGCTATTGGCGGCGAGCACTGTGGGTTTGGGCATGTCGGCGATGGACCAGACCGTCTTGCCGGTGCGGCTGTCGAGCGCCCAGACGCCTCCGTGGGACGCATCGGTGACCAGCACCAGGCCGCCACCAACCGGGCCCCACGCTTCGCCGTACACCTGCTCGTGCGCCCTCCACCGCTGTTTGCCAGTGGCCAGCTCGAGGGCGTACACGGCCTGGTCGGTGTTGCTGCCGCCCGGCTCCGCGCGGTGCGCGCCGCAGAAGTAGACGGTGTCCGCGCCGACGCCGAGGGAGCGCGTGCCGTCCTCGACGAGTGGGGCGCGCCAGCGCTGCTTGCCGGTCGCTGCGTCGAAGGCGTAGAAGTACGCGTTGACGTCGGCCCAGCCGACCACGACGGTGTCGCCGGCCACGGCATGGCCGCCGAAGGCGCTAGCGACGTTCAGACGGGTGCGCCACAGTTCCTTGCCGGTGTCTGCCGCGAGCGCGAATACGCTCCCATGCGGTGCGCTCGCCGACGGCGCCTGCCCCGAGGTCGCGTACGCGGTCACGAGGACCACCTTCGCGGAGGCCGCCAGGGTGAGCGTCGAGACGGTGCCCTGCGCCAGCAGGGTGGGAAGCGCGGTGCTCCACCGCTGCTTGCCGTCGGCCGCTCCCCGCGCCGCGACCACCGCATGGCTGGAGGCGTCGGCGGTGTACTGCGCGACAGCGGTGACCACGGCGTCGCCCGCGACGGCGAGGCCCATGCCCTCGGAGCCAATGACGGGGTGCCCGACGGGTACGGACCACAGGGTCCGGCCGCCGTGCGCGTCCAGGACCTTCAGTCGGTCGTCGCCGATGACGAAGACGACGGTTGCGGAGCGCGTAAGGTGGGCCACCTGGCCCCGGTGTGTCCATCGGGTCTTACCGGTGGCCGTGTGCGCGACGACCACCCGAACGAGACGGCCGCCCTGCAGGCGGTGGCCGACCAGCTCGGCATCGGCTCCCGCGAGACGCTCCGGAACTGGGTGAAGCAGCACGAGATCGACGCGGGGACGCGTCCGGGGACGACGACGGAGGAGTCCGCCCAGCTCAAGGCGTTGAAGAAGGAGAACGCCGAACTCAAGCGGGCCAACGAGATCCGGTAGGCCGCGGCGAGTTTCTTCGCGGCCGAGCCCGACCGGCCACACACACGCTCGTAGCCTTCATCGACGAGCACCGGGACCGCTTGTGAGATCTCTACCGAACCCGGGGCGGTTCAGCTGCTCGCCCTGGTCGACGCCGCGCTCGACCGCGACGGACGGGCGACGGCCCTCGCGTGCCGCGCCGCCCGGCACCTGGTCACCGGCGCCGTTCCCGGCGGCACCGGCCGGGGCCTGGCGTGGCCGCACCACCGGATCGACAGCGCCCGCCCGCTCACCGGTTTCGCCCATGGCACGGCGGGGATCGTGACCGCCCTGGCCCGGCTGGCCTCCGTGGCCCCCGACGAGGGCTGCGCCGAGGCGGTGGCCGGCGGACTGGCGTATGACACCGAGGTGTTCGACGCCGGGGAGGGCAACTGGCCCGACTTCCGCGGCGAGGCGCCCTCGCCGTTCCGGTCGCTGTGGTGTCACGGGGCCGCGGGCATCGGCATGTCCCGGCTCGACCTGATCGGCAGGCCCGGGGTACGGACGGCCGGGAGGGGGAGCTGGCCGCCGACGCCATGGTGGCGCTGCGCCCCGACGGTCCCGGCCACGAGGCGGACACCGACGCCCACCGGCTCACCGGTCGGGGCAGCGACAGCATGTGCCACGGCGACCTCGGCAACCTCGAACTCGTCCTGCTCGCTGAGCGAACCGGACGGATCCGGGCCGGCCGTCTGATGCGCTCGCTCGGGGAGAAGCTCGACGCCGCCGCGGCGGGGGACTGGGTGTGCGGCCCGCCGACCAGGAGCGAGACCCCCGGTCTGATGACCGGCCTGGCGGGCGCGGGACACCAGTTGCTGCGGTTCGCCCACCCCGATCAGGTGCCCTCGGCCCTGCTGCTGCACCCGCCGCTGCCGGAGCACACCTGATCGGTGGGCGCCCACGAGGTGGCGTCCGGACGCCGCGCGCCCGGACGCCGTACCCCCGCTCAGCCTGGCTGTCCCGCCTCCTTGGCCTCCGGCTCGGGAGCCGCGGACCGGGCGGCGCGGCCCGGCAGGGCGAAGAACGCCACGGCCGTACCGGCCAGGGCGGCCGCCACCCCGATGGTCATGGTGAGGGACTGGGCGTCGGTGAAGGCCGAACGGGCCGACTCGGCCAGGGCACTTCCGCCCGCATGGTCCTTCGCGTACGACAGCGTCGCCCCAAGCGAGGACACCGCGTGATCGGGCAGTCCGTCCGGCAGGTCGCCCCGGTAGGCGGTGGCGAGCAGACTGCCCAGACCGGCCACCCCCAGCGCGATGCCGAGCTGCTGATGGGTGTCGTTGAGCGCGGAGCCCATACCGGCCCGCTCCGGCGGCACCGCGCCCAGCACGGTGCTGGTGGCCGACGGCCCCGCGACGCCGGAGCCCACACCGGCCGGCGCCAGCCCGGCGGACACCGCCACGTAGCCGCTGCCCTCGGACAGCGAGGCCAGCACCGCGAAACCAGCCGCGGTGACGGCGAATCCCGCCACGATGCAGGCCCGCGGCCCGAACCTGGCCGGTGCCCGGCCGCCCACCGTGGAGCCCGCGACGACCCCCCGCCGCCAGCGGTATGGCCGCGAGCCCGGTCTCGAACGCGCTGTAGCCCAGTACCAGTTGCAGATACTGGCTCAGGATGAAGAGCGTGCTGCCCGTCGCGACCGTCATCACCGCCACCGCGAAACTCGCCCCGGAGAACCTCCGGTCCCGGTACAGCCGCAGATCGACCATCGGCACCGCGGAGCGGGTCTGCCGTACGCCGAAGGCCACGAGTGCCACCACCGCCACCAGCGCCCCGCCCAGCACCGCGGGGGAGGTGTACCCGTACGCCGGGGCCTCGATCAGCGCCCACACCAGGCCGGTCATCCCCGCCGTCACCAGGACGGTGCCGAGCAGATCCAGCCCCCGGCCGTCCCCGGCCCGCGTCTCGGGCACCAGCCGGACGATGCCCACCAGGGCCACCGTCACCACGGGGACGTTGATCAGGAAGACCCCGGCCCAGCTCCACACGTCGACCAGCGCACCCCCGAGCAGGGGCCCGGCGGCCATGCCCACGGACGCGACCGCGCTCCACACCGCGAAGGCCCGCGGACGCTCCTTCTCGGGGAACACCGCGACGAGCACCGCGAGCGTCGCGGGCATCACCAGCGCCGCGCCCACGCCCATCAGGGCCCGCATCGCGATCAGCCACTCCACCGAGGGGGCCGCCGCGGCCAGCGCCGACGCCACGCCGAACACCAGCAGCCCCGCGACCACGGTGCGCCGCCTGCCGTACCGGTCGGAGACCACCCCCGCCGTGATGAGGAGTCCGGCGAAGACCACGACATAGGCGTCGATCACCGCCTGGAGCCGGCCCGTCGACGCCTCGAAGGCGTCCTCCGATGGCGGGCACCGCGACATGCAGAACCGTGTTGTCGATGACGATCACGAGGAGTGCGGCACACAGCGCCACCAGGATCGCCCACCGTCGCGGATGACCTTCTTCGCCGCTCATGGTCCTCCTCGTTGCTGTTCTCAAACAGTGGCGGCATAGCGGTACTCGTTGATGACGCCGCCGAGGACGCGTGTACGCAGGAGTCTGCGTGCGTCGCGGTCGTGCGGGGTGGTGGGCTGTCGGTGGGTGTCAGGAGGTAGCTGGCCTCGGCTTCGATGAGGACGGTGTGTGTTGTAGTGCCGTTGGTAGGCGGCAAGGACATGTCGGGCGTGGGACTCGTTCGTGATCAGGATGTGGTCGATGGCCTCGCGCCGGATGCTGCCGATAACCCGTTCACGGTGGGCGTTCATCCTCGGCGCTCGTGGCGCGCTCTTGATCACGTCTATGCCGTCGGCCTCGAAGACGGCGTCGAAGGACTGGCCGTACTTGCCATCACGGTCACGGGGCAGGAACCGCAGGGCTTCCATACGTGTGTCCAAGTCGGCGGCTACGTTCCGGGCCTGCTGCACGGCCCAGTCCCGGGAGGGATGTGCCGTGAGGCCTGAGATGTGGAGGCGCCGGGTGCCGTGTTCGAGGAAGGCCAGCGCGTAGAGTCTGCGTCCGACCACGGTGTCAAGATGAAAGACATCTGCAGCGATGATGCCCTCGGCTTGGTTCGTGAGGAACTCGCGCCAGGTTGGGCCGGCGCGGCGTGGGGCCGGATCGATACCCGCAGCGTTCAGGATCTCCCATACGGTGGATGCGGCGATCGGATGCCCGAGGCCGATTAACTCGCCCTGGATCCGTCTGTGGCCCCACCCTGCGTTTCCCGGGCGAGCCGCAGAATCAGCTCCCTGAGCGCCACCCTGGTCGGTGGTCGCCCGAGTCCGAGCGCGTCGCACGCTGTCGTCCCATTTCGCCGCGATGAACCTGCGATGCCAGGCCAGCAGAGTGCCGGGCGTGACCGGGAAGACTTCACGCCACCGGTGGCGGGGTATCAGCCCCGACAGCGCAGCCAGCTAGGCGAGCCCGTCTCTTCGGCCAGCTCCTCCGGGCGGATCCTTTCCCCCAGAACCGAGCGGGCGCGCCGATCGCGCACCCGCTCAGTTCGTCACATGTGGGTGAAGATCTTTTCGGCGTCGAAGCGCGAGATCGGCTGGCGAGAGACGCGTGTCTCGTCCGGGTACCCGAGCACCATGAGCAGCGTCGTGGTGAAGTCGGTGTCGGTGAGGCCGAACGCTTCGTCGATCGCCGCGCGGTCGAACCCTTCCATCGGGGTGGCGTCGACTCCGAGAGAAGCGGCGGCCATCATGGTCGCGCCGACCACGAGGTAGGTGTTCTTCTCCAGCCAGTGGAGCACGTCGCCGCCATAGTTCTCCGACTGGATCTCCACGAAGTTGGACGCTCCAGCCTCCCATCCCTTCTGGATCTCCGGGTCCGCGAAGCGACTGTCCGCGCGCTCCTTCGCGAAGATCTCCTGCAAGTGCTCGTCGGGAATCGTCTTGCGGGTCGTGAACACGATCGCGTGCGACGCGTTCCGCACCTTCTCCTCGTTGTCCGCGAAGCGGCCGACGAGAGCGTTCGCAAGCTTGTCCTTGCCGGCCTGCGTCTCCAGCACATGGAAGTGGTTCGGCTGGATGTTGAGCGTCGTCGGCGAGGTGCGTAGGTAGCGCAGCAGGAGCTGGAAGGTCTCCTCCGGGATCTTCTTGTTCGGGTCGAAGTAGCGGGTGAGGTGCTTGGTGATCAGGTTATTGAGATCCATGCCTGGTTTTCGTTTCGTTGTCGAAGAGATCGGGTCAGGAGGCGGTTTCTGGGCGTTGGAGTCACGTCAGTACGTGGTGAACATCGCTTTCATCGGGGCGACCTCCGTGCCAGTCGACGCGGTTTCGACGTCGCTGGTTACGCGCCCGCACCGGGGATGTCGACGACGGTGTCGTTGACGTTGTTGAGGTAGTTCGTGAGCAGCGTGACGACCACGACGGTGACGATCGCCTGGATCTCGGGGTCCGTGTACCCGGCCTCGCGGACCGCGGCGATGTCCTCGTCGCCTACCTGACCGCGGGTCTCGATCACCTGCTGGGAGAAGCGGGCGACGGCGGCACGCTTGGGATCGGTGGAGCCGCCGGTGCGGGCCAGCTCGATCTCCTCGGTGGACATGCCTCCGAGGTTCGCGGAGATGTATCCGTGCAGCGCCGAGCAATAGTCGCAGTCGTTGGAGTGGGACGTGGCCAGCGCGATCGTGTGGCGGGTCTTCGCGTCGAGGAGCTTGGCGATGCTGCCCTGCAGGCCCATCACGATCTCGAGGACGGCCGGGTTGGCGGCGAGCGTGGTGAACATGCCCGGAGCGAAGCCGAACTGCTTGGCGATGGCGTCGAGCGTGCCCTGCGTCTTGGCGTCGATGTCGGTGAGCTCGGGCGTGCTGAGACGAGACATGGTGGTCGTCCTCCGGTCGGTATCAGTCTGGGCTGCTTGGCCCACTTGCAGTGAACACGACGCGGAATGGGCTGTCAAGCCCAATCGGACTCGGATTGGGCCACTCAACCCAATCTGTGGATAGGGTAGTGACATGCAGATGAACGATGGATCGCGTGGCCTTCGCGGGCTCACGGGCAGGGGGCTGGCGGCGCGAGGCCGCATCCTCGAGCACGCCGCGGACTTGATCTACACGCGGGGGGTCCACGCGACGAACAACGAGCTGGTGCGAAGAGCAGCGGGGGTCAGCGGCTCGCAGCTGAGCCACTACTTCCCGAACAAGGAGAGCCTGCTGCGCGCCGTCATCGACTGGCAGGCCCAGAGCGTGCTCGGCTTCCACCGAAGCGAACGGTTCGCCGGCTTCGACACGGTCGAGGCGTACCAGGAGTGGGCGGACTTCTTCGTCGTCTCCGGTCGCCCGTTCGAGAACGGCTGCAGCCTCGGATCCCTCGCGAGCGAGATCGTCAAGACAGATCTGGATGTCCGCGACGACCTCACCCGCGTCTTCGCCGAATGGCGGGACATCTTCCGAGCGGGACTCGGGCGGATGCAATATGACGGACGACTCGACGCGTCGTCGGATCCGGCGCGACTCGCACACATGCTGATCGCCGCTTACCAGGGAGGCAGCCTGCTCGCGCAGATCGCCCGCGACGTAGCGCCATTGCGTGACGCGCTGTATGCCGCGGTCGAGCATCTTCGCGCGTACACAACGTCAGACGACATCGTGATCGCCAGCTCTGCATTGCGTGACCGTGCGCGCGACGTCGTCCACTCCGTAGAGAACGAATTCGGCCAAGAAGCCCTCGACCACCTCGCAGCGCTGCGGTCGGATCTGGATCGCTGAGAGGAATCCACCCCGACGGCCTCACCATCGACAGGAACGGCCCAGCTCAGCAGCCTGATCGGGATATCGACACCCTTCAGGGTGCTGACCGACAACGCCTGGGCCTACAGCAGGAACACCTGGCAGCAGACCTGCCGCGACCTGGGCATCAGCCCCCGCTGGACCCGCCCCTGGCGACCACAGACAAACGGCAAAGTCGAACGCTTCCACCGCACCCTGCTGGACGAATGGGCCTACCAGCAGCCCTACACCTCAGAAAGCGAACGCCAGGCAGCGTTCGGCCACACCCCAGCCAGCCGCGTCACCAACCTGTCCGGTCAGCACATCTAAGAGGTCATCTCAATTGGCTCGGTAGGCTGTGGGTCGTGGGGACCATCGTTGAGCGGCTGGTTCCGGATGAGTTGTGGGAGCTGCTCCAGCGGGTGGTGCCGGAGGTGCCTTCGCGACCACAGGGCGGTGGTCGGCGTCGGCACGGGGATCGCGAGGTGCTGGCCGCGATCGTGTTCGTGGCGACGTCGGGCTGTACGTGGCAGCAGCTGCCATCGGCGTCGTTCGGATGTCGTCGCCTCCACCGCCGCTATGAGCGCATGGCCGATCACCTTCTGGCCTTCACGAGCATCGCCTGCACCCTGATCTGCCACCACAGACTGACCGAATGATGATCTCTGAGCGCAGTGGCCTCCGGTAAGGAGCGGGAGTACTGGGCATGGCTGCGAGTGCAGCAGCCCTGGGTGACACTCAGAGCTCAGGAGGGCCCGCCTCCACCGATCGGCGAGCTGTCGTTCAAGACTTTAGGAGCACGCGGTCCTGATGCCCCGCTTCGTATGTCGCGTCCCTGATGGATGGCCGGCGCCGTATGTCGATCTGTGGAAAGCCCATGCCCCCTATACAGTGCCGAGATGGTTTCGGAGCTGCAGCGACTTGTCGACGCGTTCGGTGCCCGCCTTGGTCGGTCGATCGCCATCGACGACACGCGACTCAAGCTCCTCGCGTACAACGCGCACACTGGCGACGTGGACGACGCCAGGATCGAATCGGTCATGCATCGTGGTGTGTCGACCGCGCTGGTCGCGCACGTCTGCGAGCAGGGCGCTGCCCAGGCTTCCGATGTCTTCACTCTTCCGCCGTGCCCCCAGATCGGCATCACGATGGAACGGGTCGGCATGCCGATCCGCTACGACGATGCCCTGCTCGGCTACGTATGGCTGATCGGCTCCGATGGCCCTATCGGTGAGCGGGCCGTCGAGTTGCTGCGCGAGGCGGCTGCGCAAGCCGCCCTGGTCCTGCACCGCGGCTACCTTGGCGTCGAAGTGACTCGCAGCCACGCCAGGGAGCTACTCCGCGACCTGATCGCCCCGGACCAGGCACTCCGGACGGAGGCGGGTGCCGCGCTCGTCGAGGAGGAACACGCCGTGGCCGGCCCGGTCACCGTCCTGGTAGCCATGGTGGCGCGCGAAGAGGGCGAGCCTCTGGCTGAAGAACGCCGTCTGGCCCTGGAGCTCGCCGTCGACCGCTGTCGACGACGGCTTCCCCCCTCGCGCGGATTGGCCCTGACGCGTCCGGATCACGCGCTTCTGCTGACGATCTGGCCTGGGGCACGTTCCCAGGTCATCGAGCGCAATGTCGCCGAGCTTGCCGAGGTGCTGCGCGAAAAGCTGGTCGCAGAACTCGGCCTGGGACGGGCCGCCCTGTGCTGGGTAGGCGTAGGCGGGCCACGCCCACGCCTCACGGAGGCCCACTCTTCCTACGAGGAAGCCCGCCGCGCTGCCGAGGTCGCCCGCATCACGGGCACCCTGGGTCAAGTGGTGGCTCATACACAGCTGGGCGTGTACGCGCTATTGGGCAAGCTCACCCCCGACGAGCTTGCCGAGGGCATCCACCCGGGGCTGCGCTCCCTGCTTTCAAACCCCGTGCGCCGTGAGCTGGTTGAAACCCTGCGGGTGTATCTCGATCACGCCGGCGATGCCCAGCATGTCGCCACCGCCCTACATATCCACCGCTCCACACTCTACAAACGGCTGCATCGCGTTGAGCAGCTCACTGGACTGCAACTGGACGTCGGCGATGACCGACTGGCCGCGCATCTCGGCCTGAAGATGGCAGATTTGCACCCCTGCTTGCCGACATCGATGAATGCGCCGGACGTGGTGTTCTGAGCACGGGCAGCAGCTGGGCAACGTTGCTACGGTTGCCGCAGAACCTGCGGCGTTCTCCGTGCCGTCACCCCCGTGACGTGCACGAGCCTGCCCAGTGCCGCAACGAGATGGTCAAGGCGCTCGGGATCTGCGCATACTACGGCGCTGAAGACGGACGTGCATGCGGGCCTGCGCCGGAAGCTCACCTCGTGGATGTCGGCGTTGCGGCTGTGCAAAGTCGCCATGATGCGCAGCAACGTTGACCGGTTACCCGGCACCAGGTCGGCCGAGACGATGTAGTGGTCCATGCAGGTGGGCTCCTTCAGCTGGGTGTGCTTTCTCGCCCGTCAGGCGGCTGATGCGCTGCCGGATGGCCGCGAGCGCGCCTGACCGGCCCCCGGCGGCCCGGACCGCGACCGGGGGAGCAGGTGACACCCCCACCACACCGGTCGGTGACTCCAGCAGAGAAGAGAAGTGCTGTTGACGCTTTCGGGGCGGCAACGGCGAGCAGGATCCGCTAGCTCGTCGAAGACGTCGCTGGTGACGCTGATGTGCGCTTCGCACAGTGCGTGGGGTTGCCCAGCTCCGGCTCGCCAGGTTTGCACAGGTGGTCGACCGCCGGGTGCGAGCCATCCGTCCTCGACGGGGAACCCGGCTCAGCGGCCGGTGTCAGCCGAGGACTGTGCCCGTGGATGGGGCCGGCCGACGTCGGCGTGAGAACGCACCGAGGTCGATGGTTTGGTCGGTGTGTTCGCAGGTGTGCGTGAGCGCACTCCGGTCGTGGTCGTGCCCGCCTTCGACACCGTGGATCAGGGTGGTCATGAGGCGGCCTACCAGAGGGGCGTTCTTGAACTGATTGCCGCTGGTGCCTATGGCCACGTAGAAGCCGGCAAGTTCGGTTCGGTCGTATACGGGGGTCCAGTCGTCGGTCACGTCGTATACACCTGCCACACCACGAGGCTTGTTGGGAACGCGCAGGCCGGGCAGTCGGCGAGCCGCCCGCGTCACCTGCGTCCTGAACTGCGACACGGTCGGAGTGGGACTCCCGTCGTCCGGATCGTCGAGCCATTCCAACGGGTCGCACTCGGGTTCCGTGCCGCCGACGAGCAGGAACTCCCTGCCCTCGGGCCGTATATACGTGCCGAGGTCCATATCGGCCAGCACCGGTGCGTGCCCGTCGCCGCCGGCGTCGTGGTAGCCGGCGGGTGCCGCTACGTGGTGCACCTCCTGGCGCAGCGGCCGCAGACCGACGGTGAAGTCTCCGCCCACTTCGGCGAGCCGGTTCAGCTGTCCCGACCATGGGCCGGCCGCGTTGACGACCACCCCGGCGGACAGTTCGGTTCCATCCTTGAGGCGCACCCCGCGCACGCGTCCCCCGCGCCGCATCACCGCGGTGACGGGGGTCTTCCACCGGAAGGCGGCTCCGTGCCGCTGGGCCGCCGTAGCAAGGTTGTGCGCGGCGAGTTGCGGGTCGTCGACAAAGCCCCCGTCGGGTGTGTGGAGAGCACCGAGCCGAGCGGACGCGTCGGCGAAGAACTCGTCGTCATCCACGGGTCGGGGCGGGAAGTACCGGCCGGTGTCCACGGCGGGCAACCGCTTGGACAGCTCTCGTGCACCCCATTTTTCGTACGGGACACCGACCTTGTCGAAGTGTCGCGTGAACATGCCGCAGGGTGCGAAGTCCACGTCCAGCATGGTGACGCCACAGCGGTTGAACGCTGCGAGGGGTTCGCTGGCGGGTGCTTGGAGATGGTCGCGCCATGCTTCCCAGCAGTGACGGGACTCCCAAGCAGCGCTGACGCCCGCGATCGTGGGATAGGTGAAGCGGACGACGGCGCTCGAGGCGCTGGTGGAGCCGTTGCCTGCGCCCCCGAACTTGTCGACCACGACGACCCGCAGACCGCTCCGCACCAGTTCGAGGGCGATAGAGGATCCGATTACCCCGGCCCCGACGACGACAGCGTCTGTGCTCTCAGCCACGTTCCAACCCACCTTCTCGTTGCCGGACCAGACGGTTCCGCTGGCGGCGCGGAGGGTCGCCGCTCCGCCCGTTGTCCGCACATTACGCAGGTCAAAGGCCATGTTCCGGCGACTGCTGTCGCCACTTTCTGCCGTCGTGCCCAACAGTTGTCGCCCTTGTGCGCCGATGCTCAGCTGTCAGAACCCACCATGAGCCTGGCAGAGGCGGGGAAGGACTGGCTGGTGAGGTCGTATCCCGCGGCGACCCCGGATGGTTCGAGAACGGGGTCGCGCGCTCCTCGGCGGTCGCCGCGCTCCTCGGCGGTCGCCGTGAGGACATCCCCGTCGTAGGTTGCGCTGGCCTTACCCACGTCCGGCATGTCAATTCCGAGCAGTCGCGAAGCACGGTCCTCGTCGCACATACTGCCCCCTGCCGCTATGACGAGCAGCCCTTCCTTCGCGCAGACCGAACATTCGGTTGGCGCGTGGAAAGGTCGGGCAATCGATGGTCGAGGCTGCTTGTCAGCGCGTCCGCAGACAGGGTCCGAGGGATCAGGTGAGGCGGCGGCAAGGGCCGAGGGGCCTGCTTAACGCTCCGGACCTGATCGTGGAACGGATCGGCCCTCTCTCATGCGCAGGATCAAGGTGACCGCGTCCTCCGAGCGGGTTCCGGGAGTCAGGACTTCCTGCAAGAGGAGGCCGCGAATCGCGGCAATGGTGACGGTGGCCACATCCCGCGCTTCCTTCGTGTCGAGCCCTTCGCGTTCCGCGAGTGAGGACAGCATCACGGTCAGGTCGCCGATCGACTCTACGAACCCACGGAAGTCCTCGGGGCCGTACGCGGCCAGGCCGACGACGTAGAAGAAGCCGCGGGCACGCGACAGCTGCTCCGGCCGGGTGTAAGTACGCCAGATCGCCACAACGAAATCGTCGAAGGTGCCCTGCTGAGCGGCCTCCAAAAGTACCTCGTTGTCACGGGATCGCTGCGCCTTGAGCATGGCGGCCAAGACGCCCGAGAGTGACCCGAAGTGGTATCGCAACAGGGCGTGGCTGGTCTCGATCCGGGCGGCGATCTCACGGAGCGACATCTCCGGCGGGGGAAGGGCCTCGCCGAAGGCGTCGAGAAGCCGTGCCAGGAGTCGCTCGCGCGCGCTGCCCTTGCGTTCCGAGGTTGACAGGATCACTCCCACAGTTTATCCATTGGAAAAGAAAGATTGGCGGTTCCGTGTTGCTTCGCACATGGTCGCAGTCAGCTCGCAACAGCGGAGGATCGACTATGGGACCTGCTCATGTAGTCGGCGCGGCGGTCATCGACGGATCGGGGCGCGATCCCAGCAACCTCGACATCACTATCGAGAACGGCCGTATCACCCAACTCGGTGCCGCCAGCGCGCACGGCGAGCGTCTCGATGCCGAGGGATTGACGATGACGCCCGGCCTGATCGACGCTCACGTCCACCTGGGCCTGTCGAGCCCGATCCAGCCGCACTTCTCGTTTCGGATAAGCGCCGCCGAGATCGCGGCGGACATCTTCGCCACGGCCGGCGCGACGCTCGACGCCGGCTTCACCACCGTTCGCGACACCGGCGGGATCGACGGCGGTGTCGTCACCGCGATCGCGAAGGGCAAGGTCAGAGGGCCGCGCGTGCTGTCGTGCGGACCTGTTCAGTGCCAGATCGGCGGGCACGGCTACTACGGAGCCGAATGGGAACCCACCGAGCTGTGGAGCAGCCACCACATCCCGGGCCTGTGCGCCCTCTCCATGATGGCGGGCAACGCGGACGAGCTGCGACACAACGTCCGCGAAGCCTTCCGTCGCGGAGCCTCCTTCCTGAAGCTCTGCGTGACCGGCGGCGTGGTGGGCGCACATGATCGACTGACCGACACCCAGTTCACCGTCGAAGAGATCGCTGTTGCAGTTCAAGAAGCTGCGGCACGGAACACCTATGTGACAGTTCACGCCCACAACAACGAGGGCATACGAAATGCGGTCGAGGCCGGGGTGCGCTGTGTCGAGCACGGCACTAGCCTCGACGAATCCACAGCGACCCTGATGGCCGCTCGCGAGGTAGCCCTCGTGCCCACGTTCGCTGTCGTCGAGCAACTGCTGCACGACACCGCCGGAGCCGGACTCGCCGAGTCGACCCGCGACCGAGTCAAGGGCACACGCGAGCAGATGACGAAGGCGCTCGCTGTGGCCAAGCACGCCGGAGTACGGATCGGGCTGGGTTCCGATCTCATCGGTCCGGCCCAGGACCGTCGCGGCAAAGAACTCAGCCTGCGCGCAGCCCTCGAGACGCCGATGGAAGCTCTCGTGGCGGCGACCCAGACCAACGCCGAGATCCTCGGCCTGTCCGGCCAGGTGGGTGTCATCACTCCCGGCGCGCAGGCAGACCTCGTTCTTTGGAACGGCAACCCGCTCGAAGACCCGGAACTGTTCTCCGACCCCACCAACGCCGTCCTCGTAATCCAGGCTGGCCAAATCGTAAAGGACCTCAGATGAGCGCCATGTGGCAGGGCTGCCTCGCCCACACCGACTACTTCGAGATGCGCTCCAGCGGTGGGCACGACTACGGCGTCTGGGTCACCACGCCACCTCGCTACGACCCTGCCGCGGCGCAAGCGCCTGTCGTGTACGTGCTCGACGGCAACTGGGCGGTGGGCATGACCGCCCCACTCATCGTCACGCAACTGGACCCCATGCAGTCGATTCAGCCCTACGTCCAAGTCAGCGTGGGTTACGCAGGCGAGGAAGCAGAACACTGGGAGCGGTTGCGCAACCGCGACCTCGTGCCCCCGGCGAACCCATCGCGAAGGAGTACATCGATGCGGTGGAGATGGGCGTCGAAGCGGGCACGACGACTCGCGAGCAAGCCGACGCCTACCTCGCTGCATTGAGCGACAGCCGCGGGGATATGTTCCTGAACTTCCTTACCGACGACTTGCACCCGCGGATCGAACGCGACTACGGCACAGCCCCGAGCGGTCACGGCCTCTTCGGCTATTCCTACGGCGGACTCTTCAGTCTCTACGCCTGGCTCACCAATAGCACCTTCTTCGAGAGCATCGGCGCGGGCAGCCCCGGCATTGTCAACGCAGACAGTCAGGTCTTCGCTCGTCTTCAAGCGATGGGTGACACCCTGCCTGCTACCAAGCTTCACGTGACCTTCAACGACCGGGAGATCCTCGGAGACGTGGCGGTCTACCAGAGTCTCGCGAAGAACGCGGCCACGTTCCTTCACCGCCTCACCTCACGCAGCGGATCCGTCACCAGCGCACTCATGCACGAAACGCACGTGACGGGGCTGCAGGCATCGTTCCTCAGCTACCTCAGGACCTGCCGTGCCCAGTAAGCCTGGACGCCGCGGCTCTGCCTGACCGCAGCGCTGGGCGGCGGCGCTCCTGGCCAGTGCCGCCGCCCCGAGTGCCTTGCACGACTCGCCACACCCGACCGGTACGCGTTTCGAGCCCGAGCCGGTCGCGCCGGGAAGCGCGCCACCCAGGGGGAGGAGCGGAACGGAGCAAGAGGCGCCCCAGGACTTCCATCGGTCTTTCGCGCATATCGTCCATGAACCGGCTGCCCGGCGGCGTGGTGCCATCTGTGTTGCATTCATATGTGAGTCAACTTCTCTGGAGGTGTGCGGGTGGCTGAGCGGGACTTCGTCAGCACGACGCCCCCTGCCGTGGGTATCGCCGAAGTACTCAGGCGACGGCTGCCCGCTGGCCGGGTAGTGACTGATCCGGACATCGTCGCCGGTCTCTCCCACGACCAGGCGGTGTGGGCGCCTGTTGGCCGAGCGGTGGCCGTCGTGCGCGCCAAGAGCACCGACGAGGTCCGGACCGTGGTTCGTGCGTGCCTGGAGCAAGGAGTCCCGTTGGTTGCACGCGGCGCCGGAACTGGATTGTCGGGGGCGCCAATGCCGTCGAAGGCGGCGTGATCCTCGCGCTGGACGGCATGGATCGGGTGCTGGAGGTCGACGAGCTGGAGCGCCTCGCCGTCGTGCAGCCCGGTGTGGTCAACGACGACCTGCGCGCCCATGTAGCGGCGCTCGGCCTGTGGTACCCGCCTGACCCCGCTAGTTCTCCCTGGTCGACCATGGGAGGAAATGTCGCGACGAACGCTGGCGGAGTGTGCTGCGTCAAGTACGGCGTCACTCGCGACTATGTCCTCGGTTTGGAGGTCGTGACCGGCACGGGCGCGGTGGTCCGGCTCGGGCGCCGTACGTCGAAGGGGGTCGCCGGCTACGACCTTGTGGGCCTCATGGTGGGTGCCGAGGGCACTCTTGGTGTCGTCACCGAGATCACGGTCCGGCTGCGACGCCTGCCTCCGGTCGGCGTGACCGTCGTCGGCTACTTCGACAGCGTCGGGCAGGCCGGTGACGCGGTGCGTGCGACGGCTGCCGCCGGGCTGCGGCCGGCCGCGCTGGAACTCGTCGACCGGCACTGTCTGCGCGCGGTCGATGCCTGGAAGAACATGGGGCTCTCCGCCGAGGCGGACGTGGTCCTCCTGGCCCGTTTCGACGATGATGGCCGCGCCGCCGAGGAGGGCGCCCGCCGGATGGTCGACTGCTTCCGCGGGGCTGGCTCTACTTGGGCGGACCGATCGGAGACAGAGGAAGAGGCCGAGATGCTCTTCGCGGCCCGCCGGCTGGCCTTCCCCGCGCTCGAGCGGCTGGGGCCGGTACTCACGGAGGACGTCTGTGTGCCCATCGGCGCGGTGGCGGAGATGCTGGCCCGCATCGACCGGACCGCGGAGAGGCACCGGATCACCATCGCTAACATCGCGCACGTCGGCGACGGCAACTTGCATCCGCTGCTCGTGACGGAACACGGTGACGCGGCGGCTCAGGTCCGGGCCCGCGCGGCGTTCGACGACATCATCGCGGACGCCCTTGAATTGGGTGGAACGGTGACTGGTGAGCACGGTGTGGGACTGCTCAAGCGGCCCGGCCTCACCCGTGAACTCGGCCCGGCCGTCCTGGAGATGCATCGCGCGGTGAAGCGTGCTCTCGACCCGGCCGGGATTCTCAACCCTGGCAAAGTTTTCGGGCCGGCATGACCCCTTGGCCAAGTACAAGACCGGGCCGCGGACGACAGAGCTCCCAGAGCCGGAGGTCCACGCACGGTACTCCGGCGTCAGCCACGTGCCTTGCGCGTCGGAGGGTTCCCGCTCTCGGACATCGTGTGCCGTTCAGAAACTCATCGCGGCTGGTCAGGCCGTATATCTGTACTCGTTGATCAGGCCGCCAAGGACGCGAGTCCGCGGTAGTCGTCGCGGGGTGCTCGGATCGTCCTGCGGCGTGACCAGGTCCTTGGTGTCAGGCGGCAGTTGCCCTCGGGCTTGATGGGGGCGATGGCCGTTGTAGTGCCGGGCGTAGACATCGCGGCGCGTGCCGTGATCGAGGAAGACCAGCGTGTAGCCCGGCGGAGATCCACCAGATCGATGTGCAGGAAGTCGCAGGCGATGATGGTGTCGGCCTGCATCATGAGGAACTCACGCCATGTCGGCCGGCTCTGCCAGGCGCAGGGCCTACGCCGGCAGCGGTCAAGATCTCCCAGACTGTGGAAGCACCGACCCGGTGCCCGAGCTGAGCCGGCTCGCCCCGCCTGAGGACTTCAGCGCCGCAATCGAGGCGCAGGCCATCGGGCATGTGCTGGGCGAACGGCGGCACGGCCTCGACTCCCTGCTGCCCGGTACGGAGTGACCGCGATGCGGTCAGGCGGGGCGAGCCCTGAGGTGGGCCCGCTCGCCCTGCTTGCCGAAGATGACCAACAGCTCCACCGGCTGATCGTCGTCGGCGCCGAGCCAGTGCGGCACATGGGTGTCGAATTCCGCCACTTCACCTGGCGTGAGGAGCAGGGAGCGCTCACCGAGGAGCAGGCGCAGTCGGCCGTCCAGCACGTAGATCCACTCGTAGCCTTCGTGGATGTTCAGCTCAGGCTCGCCACTGCTGGGACTGATGACGAGTTTGTGGGCGTGCAGCCCGCCGGGCCGGCGGCTCAGTGGCACGTAGGTCATGCCGTCGTGGGTTACGGGCCGCAGGTGCACGCGCGGATCGCCCGTCTCGGGCGCCCCGACCAGCTCGTCCAGGGGGACCCGGTAGACGTGGGCCAGGGGGAGCAGGAGCTCCAGGTTCGCTTTGCGGCCGCCGCTCTCGAGCCGGGAGAGCGTGCTTTCGGAGATCCCTGTGGTCTGAGAGAGGGCGGCCAGCGTGATACCGCGCTGCAGGCGCAGCGCCCGCAGCCTCGGTCCGATCGCCGTCAGGACCCGATCGATATGCGTCATGCACCCACCTTGCCAAAAGAGCATGAGAGTTTGCACCTTCGGCACGTCGTGTTCCAGCCTCCTGGCCATGCAACGGCGCACGCCGCCTCGTCGCCCCATCTTCGGTTCCGGCTCAGGAGAGACTTCAATGACCAGCCCCGCCCACCGCGCCCCCAAGGCGCCCGGCCCCGCCGCGCCGGATCCCCGTCGGTGGATGACGCTCATCGTGGCGTCCGTTGCGACCCTGATGGTCGTCCTCGACGTGTCCATCGTGAACATCGCTCTGCCCCAGGCCCAGAGCGATCTCGGCATGAGTGACGCCAGCCGCCAGTGGATGATCACCGCCTACGCGCTGGCCTTCGGCGGCCTGCTCCTGCTCGGTGGCCGCATCGCCGACTTCGCCGGCCGCAAGAAGATCCTCCTGATCGGCCTGCTCGGCTTCGCCGCCGCCTCCATGCTCGGCGGTCTCGCCCCCGACCCGGGCATCCTGTTCGCAGCCCGCGCCCTGCAGGGAGCCTTCGCCGCCCTCCTCGCCCCGGCCGCCCTCTCCCTGATCACCGTGGCCTTCACCGACCCCAAGGAACGCGCGAGGGCCTTTGGTATCTTCGGCGCGTTCCAGGGCGGGGCGGTGCCGTCGGACTGATGCTGGGCGGTGTCCTGACGCAATACGCGGGCTGGCGCTGGTGCATGTACATCAACATCCCCATCGCCCTGGTCGCGGCCCTCGCCGCCCGCCCCTGCATCCGTGAGAGCCGCGCCGCGGGTGACCGTCACTACGACGTCCCGGAGCCATGCTGGTGACCGGTGGACTCGTCGCCCTCGTCTACGGCTTCGCCCAGGCCGCCGACGGCGGGGGCTGGACCGCCCCGGCAACACTGCTGCTCCTGGCCGCCGCCGTGGTTCTCCTGGCCGTGTTCGTCGTGGTCGAGCACCGCAGCGCCCACCCGCTCCTCCCGCTGCGCGTGATCCTCGACCGCTCCCGTGCCGGCGTCTTCCTGGCCAACCTCCTCATCGGTGCCGGCATGTTCGGCATGAACCTCTTCATGACCTACTTCCTGCAGGTCAACCTCCGCTACACCCCCCTGCAGGCCGGATGCGCCTTCCTGCCCTTCAGCGCCGGCATCATCGCCACCACCACCCTCGGTGCCCCGCTGGTCACCCGTCGTGGCCCCATGACCCTGATGGCGGCAGGAACCACACTGGCCACGGTGGGACTGATCTGGCTCACCCGACTCGACACCGCGTCCGGCTACGCGGGCGAAGTCCTGCCGACCCAGATCCTCGTCAGTGTCGGCGTCGGCCTGTTCTTCCTGGCCGGCCCCAACATGGCCCTGTCCGGCGTTGATCCACACGACGCCGGTGTCGCCAGCGCCGCCCTGAGCACCAGCCAGCAGATCGGCGCAGCCCTGGGCCCCGCCCTGCTCAACACCCTCTACGTCTCCGCCGTCACCGGCTACCTCACCTCCCGCGGCGAAAGCCCCGGGCAGGCCCCCCAGGCCATGCAGTTGGAGGCATACCTCCACGGTTACCGCATCGCGTTCATCGTGGCGGCCGCTCTGCTGGCCGCCGCCCTCATCGCACTACTCGCCCTGGTGAAGAGCCCCAGGAGCACGGCCAGCGATGCGGCCCTACCCCTCCCCAGCCACTGAGCCCACCCAGCCTCCAACCCGAATCCCCCGAAGTTATCCGAAGGAGAGGCACCGAGATGGACGAGTCCGTACACGAAGTCCACGCCGCCGACGATGCTGCCGGCTTCTGGGAGCAGCTCTATCGCGGCAAGGAGAGCGTCTGGAAGGACACCGCGAACCCTCTGCTCGCTGAGACGGCCCGGCACCTCGCACCCGGCCGCGCCCTCGACCTGGGCTGCGGCGAGGGCGGAGACACCCTCTGGCTCGCCACCCACCAATGGCACGTCACCGCGGTCGATATCGCCCCCACCGCCTTGCAGCGCACCAGCCGGCTCGCCGCCCGGAACGGCTTCGAGAGCAGCGTGCGCACCGAACAGCACGACCTGGCGGAGACCTTCCCCGCCGGCACTTTCGACCTCATCTCGGCCCAGTACCTGCAGACCCCCTACGCCTTCCCGCGTGCCAGCGTCCTGCGCCGCGCCGCACACGCGCTCACTCCCGGCGGGATCCTCCTGATCGTCGACCACGGCTCGGTACGCCCCTGGGCCTGGAACACCGATCCCGACACCCGCTTCCCCAGCCCGGAAGACATCTACGACGAACTCGCCCTCGACGCTGCGCGGTGGACACCCCAGCGCCTGGCCACCCCGCAACGGGTGGCCACCGGCCCCGGCGGACAGACCGCGACCGTCACCGACACGGTCATTGCCGTACGCCGCGTCGACTGACCTTCCGCACCCCACGCACGCTGCACAACCCCGCTTCAGGAGTTAACTTCATGACTGATCTCTTCGCGCCGGTCACGGTGGGCAAGTGGACGCTGAACAACCGCATCGTCATGGCCCCCATGACCCGCAACCGGGCCACCCCCGACGGCGTCCCCACCAGCCTCATGGCGACCTACTACACCCAGCGGGCCACCGCCGGACTGATCGTCACCGAAGGGGTGCAGCCCAGCGCGGTCGGACAGGGCTACATGAACTCGCCTGGCCTGCACACCAGCGAACAGGTCGAAGCCTGGCGCACCGTCGCCGCCGGCGTGCACCAGGCGGGCGGCCGAATCGTGGCCCAGCTCATGCACGCCGGGCGCATCTCCCACCCCGACAACAAGCACCAGGCCGAAACCGTCGCCCCCAGCGCGATCGCCGCACCGGGCGAGATGTTCACCGCCGCCGGCCCCCAGCCCCACCCCACCCCACGCGCTTTGACCACCGGCGAGATCCCTGCCGTCATCGACGAATTCGCCAGCGCCGCCCGCGCCGCCACCGACGCCGGCCTGGACGGCATCGAACTGCACAGCGCCAACGGCTACCTCCTGCACCAATTCCTCGCCCCCTCCACCAACCAGCGCACCGACCACTACGGCGATTCGGCCCAGGCCCGTGCCCGCTTCGTCATCGAAGTGGCGCAGGCCGTCAGCGACGCCATCGGCAGCGAACGCGTCGGCATCCGCATCTCCCCGGTCATCAACCTCCACGGCGCACTGGAGACCGACCCCCACCTCACCGCGGCCACGTACCGCACCCTCGTCGACGCGCTGTCCGGGATGGGCCTGGCCTACCTGCACACCATCGGCGATTCCGCTTCCCCGCTGCTCACCGATCTCGCGGAGCGCTTCGGCGGTTCCCACATCGTCAGCAACGGCTGGGACCCCGTCACCGACGTCACCGCCGCACAGGAACTGGTCACCACCGGACAGGCCGACCTTGTCGCGGTCGGGCGTGCCTTCATCGCCAACCCCGACCTGGTACAGCGCTGGCAGACCGGAGCCCCGCTCAACCAGCCCGACGCAACCACCTTCTACGGCGGCGACCACCGCGGCTACACCGACTACCCACACCTGGCGTAGGGTGCCGACCTCTGATCCGCCTGGGATACGCGCAGCTGCTCACGCATCCTGCACCGCCGAACATCCGGCGGTGCAGGAAAACGCACGGCCCACCGCACCCTCGACCTACACACCCCAGACGACACCCGAGCGTCACCCCGGCCCCCGGCGACCGCGACCGTGGGACGGCGGTGGCTGGGCCGGTACGGCAAGACCGGTGGCCTGCCGAAGGCCACCCGGAAGCACCATCCTGCCCGAGACGATCGCCGACCTCATCCTGCGGGCTGCGCCCCCGCGTGGCTCGATGTGTCTGGTTCGCCGGTGTAGCCCCCGTGAACGCGGGAGACTCCTCGCGGGGGATCGATCTCGGAGGCGCGCATGAAATCCAAAAAGCGAGCCGCGACGGGCGAGAGGTCCTGAGAGCAGTGGTACATCACGCCGATGACCCTGGTTGCTCCCGGAGAATCCACGGGTACCGCCACGAGATCATCCAGGCCGAAACCCTGCAACTCCAAGGCCGGCAACGCTGCCACGCCCACGCCGGCCCGTAGCAGCCCACGGATCGTCGCCGCGCTACAGGCATTGAAGTGGTGGCTCACCGAGATCGAGTACTTGCTGAACGCGGCATCAGTGATCGCTCGGATGCTGGTTCCGGGCCGCGTCGCGACCACGGTCTCACTGTTGAAGTCCGACCACGAGATGGAGCTCCGCGCCGACCAAGGATGGCTGTGGTGCGCGACGCCGTAGAACTGTTCCTGCAGCAGTGGTGTGAAGCGGAAGCCGTCCGGCAGGTCACCATGGGCGGTCAAGCCCAGTTCGACAGTCCCACTTTCGAGGTGTTCGACAACTTCATCCGCAGCCCTGTCGATGATCTCGAACTCCACCTCGGGGTGATCCAGCATGAAGCCGCGCATCATGTCCGGCAGCACAGCCGCCGCGAGCGACGGAAGCGCGGCTACGGCGATGGTTCCGGACTGAGCCGCTACGTATGACATGAAGCGGCTCAGTCGCATGTCCATGTCGTCGAGGACGGCGCCCGTCATGAGCAGAAAAGCCTGCCCTTCGGCCGTGATGTCGAGTTGCCGAGTGGTGCGGTCGAACAACCGCACTCGCAGGAGACGCTCGACTTCCTTGATCCTTCTGCTGAGGACTGACTGAGAGATGTGCTCCGCCGCGGCTGCTTTCGTGAAACTGCCGGATGCGGCGAGTGCCCGGACTGCGCGAAGCTGCTGCAGCGTCAGGTCAGGGATCGGCATGGCTCCACCTATTGCCGCACACTGGGGTGGACGTTGCATTCACGACGGAGCCTGCGGTCCGGCGGCGCAGTAGCCGTTCTCGGTGTGCCCTGCCAGCTCAGAGCGCTTGACCGTTTCCCGCGACATGCCGCAGGGCACAGGGGGGCGGACAACAACAGCTGACGGTCACGGCAGGCACGGGACAGGACGACGTGATCGTTGACCAACACGTGGAGTGCACGAGAAGGGTGTTCAGGTCTTCGTTCACACGTCAACTTTGAACGCCCTCCTCCCACGCCTGCGGACCGACCTCAGTTCACGCGGTCTTCACGCGAACAACCGCCTAGTTCGACCTTGAGCGCACGTGGTTCGCGATCGCCGCGTCGTCGTTCGCGCCGTACATGTCGTCGATCAACGTTGCGAACGAGCTCACGACGGCATTGCGCTTGATCTTGCCGTTCGCGGTCCGTTCGCCGCGTTCGACTTCCAGTGACCGCGGCAGAACGCGAAAGTCCTTCAACTGCTCTACGCGCGCGAGGTCCGCGTTGACCCGAGCGACCTCCGCTCGCAGGTGTTCGGCCAGCACCTCGGCCGACCGGGCGTCTGCGGTTGTGCTCGGCTCGAGCAGGACGGTGAGGTATTTGCGGGCATCGCCGACGACGATCGCTTCGCTGATCAGCGAGCTCTCCTTCAACCGGGTTTCGATGGGCTGAGGATTGATCGTTTTGCCGCCTCGGGTGATGATCACGTCCTTCTTCCGGCCGATGAGCCGGATGTCGCCGTGGGGTGTGCGCTCCATCAGGTCACCGGTGCGGAACCAGCCATCCTGGAAAACAGCCTCGGTCTCCGCCGGGTTGCGCCAGTATCCGTCGAAGAGCAACGGCGCGCGGAGCAGCATTTCGCCATCGTCCGCGACCTTCACCTGGAACCGTGGGTCCGGGAATTCCCTGCCGATGAAGCCCGGACGGGGGAACGGCTGGTTGAAATGAGCTATGGGACACCCGGCGGTCTCGGTGAGACCGTAGTTCTCGCGGAGATCGAGCCCCCAGATCTGCCAAATCGCGATGACGCTTTCGGGCATCGCGGCAGATGCGGTGTAGGCAACCCGGATGCGATCCATTCCGACGGTTGCCCGCAGTGGCAAGAACACCCAACGAAGTGCGGCAGCGTATGCGATCCGCAACAGTACCGAGGGCCGGCGATGGGACCAGCGGCGTTCGGCTACCGCGCGGCCGGCCCACATGGCGGCGTCATAGGCGTAGCGACGAAGTCGCGGCCAGACCTCCGTCTGTGCGATCAGTTCGCCGGCGATCTTCTCGTAGAACCGCGGCGGCCAGAGCACTGCCGTCGGCCGCACCGAGCGCAACACGTCTTCGTAGTCACCAATGCGGCAGTATGTGACCACCAGCCGTGAGAGCAGCGGCGCGAACACCGACACCAACGCCGGCGCCACGTGGGCCAACGGCAGGAAGCCCACCACGTCGTGCTCGTGACTGAGGATCTGCGGGTAGAGGCCGACGAAGGTCTGAACCGAGTGCTGAAGCGTGCGGTGCGAGTGTGTGACGCCTTTGGGAACTCCCGTGGATCCCGACGTGTAAAACAGCACGGCGGCATCGTCGAGGGATCCGCCGGCGACCAACTCGGACAGCGGATCGGCGCTGTCGTCGGCGTACTGTGTTCCTTCTTCGCACAGCGCCTCCCACGTTGTCCTCTTGATCACCTCGGGTAGCTCCGGCGGAGTGGTGTCGATTCCGACCACGAGCCGCAGCTTCGGTGTGTGTGCGGCGACCTCCGCCACCTTGTTGAGCTCCGTCGTCGTCTCGCCGATGAAGGCGACGGCCTCGCTGTGTGCGAGGAGTTGCTTGATCTCGGCAGGTGAGTTGGTCGGATAGACGCCGATCACGGCGCCGCCGACACTCTGCACGGCCAGCGCGGCGAACACCCACTCCGGGCGCGCGCTGCTCATCACCGCGACGCGATCGCCGTGCTGCACACCTTGTGCGATAAGGCCGAGCGCGAGATCTTGCACGCGATCCCGGTACGTCCGCCATGTGATCGCCTGCATGACCCCATCACGCCAGTAACGCAGCGCGACGGCGTCGGGTTCCCTGTTCGCGCGATCGAGCAGCAGCCCCGGTAGCGTCCGGGTTGGCTCGAAATTGGTCAGATCCATGACACGGCCTCTCTTCCAGAGCCGACAAGCCCGGGCCCGATGAGATTCATGCGGCACTCTCCCCGAGGTGCAGGAAGTCACCTCGGTACCACGTCACCGGCTTGCCGCTACCTGTCCGCGCGTCGTGTACACGGCCGATGAGGATCACGTGATCTCCGCCGGGTACGGCTTGCTCCAGTTCGCAACGGATGACTGCCGCTGCATCGGGCAGTAGCGGGTGACCCCTCTCATCGAATTCGAAGGCTCCGTACGCGAACTTGTTTTCACCTTTTGTCGCGAACTTGATCGCCAACTCGGCGTGTGCGGGTGTCACGATGTTGACGATGAACCGCTCAGCTGCCATGAAGGCGGGAGAGCAGTTCGCTCCTCGGTCCAGGCACACCAGGACGAGCGGCGGATCGAGCGACAGCGCCGCGAAGGAACTCGCGGTGAACCCGTGGAGCGTGCCTGACGCGCTTCGCGTCGTCACGATCGTCACGCCTGAAGGGAAGCGGGCCAACGTCGAGCGGAAGGCGGCCGGGTCCAGCCCTTGAAATTGATCAACCATGATATCCCTCGCGGGCAGCTCGGGCGGCAGGGTCGTTGAAGACCGTGCGCGCGTCGGCAACCGTGACGCGGAGCTGCTCTTCGACCGGCCAACGGGAAGTCCCTGAGTGAAGGGCCCGTTTCAGCGCCGCGAACACGGCAGGTGGTTTCGCCGCTGCCGCCCGCGCGTACGCCATCGCGATCGTGAGCAGGTCGTCCTGCTCGACCACCTGGTCGACGATGCCCATCGTCTCCGCGTCGAACGCGTCGAGGGGCTCTCCGCTCAGCAGGAGGCGCCGAGCCGCGCGGTCACCCAGGACCCCGCGCACTCGAGTGATCCCCTTCACGGCCGGCAGCATCCCGTGGTTGATCTCCGGGAAGACGAAACGCGCCTCAGTCGACGCGTACACCATGTCAGCGAACAGTGCCATTTCGATGCCACCACCGACGCACCAGCCGTTGACCGCACACACCAGCGGCCGGGCAAAGTCCTCCAGTGCGCAGAGCAGCGCGTGAAACGACGCCATCCGTTCGACCATCGAATCGGCGCCGAAGCCGATGGCTTCCTTGATGTCGCCACCCGCGCAGAAGAAGCGCTCACCAGCTCCCGTCAAGACCACTGCGGGGGTGCCGGGGCCGTCGGCAAGGGTTTCCAGCGTCGTTGTCAGCTCGCTGACGAGCGAATTGCTGAGCGCGTTCGCCGGCGGGTGGTTCAGGGTGAGTACAACCACGCCGTCCACTTCGTCGGACGCGTGCACAGCGCTGGGCGCTGTGTTGTGCGAGGCAATGCTCATGCTCGTCTTCCCTTAATTCGCCGGTCCGCCGGCGGTGCGAGCGGAGGGGAAGTCCACGGGGCGCTTCTCCCGGAATGCCTGGCGTGCTTCGGCGTAGTCGGCACCGGCGAAGTCGAGGATCTCGAGTGCCGCGGACAGCTCGTGCTGAGGCACCGCGTTGGTGAGCCAGGCATTGAGCGCACGCTTGGTGAAACGGAGCGCCTGCTGGGAACCGCGGGCCAGCTGGGATGCGACCTCGAGGGCGCGGGGCAGCACCTGCTCGCGGGGAACGGACATGCTCACGAGCCCGATCCGCTCGGCCTCGGCGCCCGTCAGCTTCTCGGAGGTGAGCACGTAGTACTTGGTCTTGGCCATGCCGACAAGCAACGGCCAGATGAGTGCGGCGTGGTCGCCGGCGGTCACGCCGACCTTGGTGTGGCCCTCCATCAGCACCGCGTCGTCCGCGGCGATGCTGATGTCGGCGAGAAGCGCGGTCGACAGCCCGTAGCCGACCGCGGGGCCGTTGATCGCGGAGATGATCGGCTTCTCGATGCGCAATACCGTTGCCACCCGCTTGCGTTCGGTCTCCAGCATCGCGAGCGCTTCCTCGGGCGTGGGATCGGGCTGAGCGACGTCCATCCCGGTACAGAAGGCTTTGCCGGCCCCGGTGATGACGACGACCCGGGTCTGATCGTCGCGCTCGACGTCGGCCCAGATCTGGTTCATCTCCTCGAACATCGGCAAAGTGAGCGCGTTGTACCGGTCGGGCCGGTTGATCGTGATCAGGAGGGTGCCGTTGTCGTGGCGTTCGGTGAGGATGTCGCCGGTGCCGTGGTTGTAGAGGTCGGTCATCGGCTGGTCTCCTTGTGGTGTGTGGGGTTGTGCTGGGAGTGGAACTGGTGGAGTGCTTCTTGGTGGGCGGGGCGTGCGGCGCGGATGTCGGCGAGTACGTCGGTGGCGGGGCGGATGACGTTGCGGGGGTTTTTGAAGTGGGGGATGACGTATTTGCCGAAGAGTTCGATCGAGCGCAGGAGCTGGTGGTGGGGGAGGCTGTCGACGCGTAGGACGAGTGCGTCGACGCCCATGTCGGCGTATCGCTGTACGTGTTCGATGCAGTGGTCGGGGTCGCCGACCATGAAGCCTTGGGAGCGTTCGAACATGTACTCCTGGTCGTCGAAGTCGATGTCTTTGACGGCGCCCATGTAGGCGTAGTCCTGTGAGAGCTTGGACAGGCGTTCGTAGGCGTCGGTGGAGAGTTTGGCCATCTCGAAGAGGGGTTTGGCTTCGGTGCGGGCCTGTGCTGTTGTCTCGGCGCAGTGCATGCCGCCTGAGATGGCGACCATCTTGCGTGGTGTGATCGGGTGGGGGTGGTCGGTGGCGGCGAGTGTTTTGTCGTAGAGCTTGACCATGTTCTCGACGAGGTCGAATCCGAGGTAGAGGCCGCCCATGATGGCGCCGATGCCCATGGTGGCCGCGGTCTCGACCGAGCTGGGGCTGCCGGCGGCGGCTGAGATGGGCGGGTAGGGCGTTTGGAGGGGCTTGGGGACCAGGCTGCGGGGTGGGATCTTGTAGTGCTCGCCCACGTAGGAGAACGGGTCGTCGAGGAAGGCGCGGCGGATGAGTTCGACGCCTTCTCGCCACTGGGACTTGTTCTCGGACGGGTCGACTTCGAAGGCGCGCAGGGCGAGGGTGGTGTTGCCGCGTCCGGTGCCGAGTTCGACGCGGCCGTTGGAGAGGATGTCCTCGGTCGCGACGCGCTCGGCCACGCGCAGTGCGTGGTTCATCCGTGTCGGCAGCAGTGTCACGAGGTGGATGAAGCGGATCCGGCTGGTGAGAGCCATCAGGTACGGGTAGAGCACCTCCGGAGCGGAGACCGAGGCCGTCCCGAGGGCGACGTGCTGCTCGGAACTGCCGAAGGCATCGAAGCCGACGCGCTCGGCGAGCAGTACCTCCTCGACCAGTTCCCGGTAGCGGTGCTCATGCGTGAGCCCGACCGGGGTGTCCCCCTCGGTCATGAGGATGAAGTCCATACCGACCCTTCCGTCGAATGTTATTCGCCGATAACGTAGGGCGTGGCTCACCCCAGGTCAAGGCCCCAGGGAGAGCAACAGGCGTTAGTTCTGATTAACGTGCGCGGGCCTGGACCGCGGGCCTCTCCCCATCCGTCGAGTAGTGACGCATCCGCGAGGCACTGGCCGAGCAGGCGCAGAAGGAGGAGTGACCACACGTGAGCGAGTTGCGGATTGAGCGTTTGACCTCGCCCGACATCGCGAGCGCCATCGCGAGCGGTATGCGTACGGCGGTCTTGCCGCTGGGCGCCACGGAGCAGCACGGCGCGCACCTGCCGATGTCGGTCGACAGTGATCACGCCGATCGACTAGGTGTTCTTGTCGCCGAGCGGCTTGGCGACGCGCTCGTGCTACCGACGGTGCGGATCGGCTGCTCGTCGCACCACCTCGGCTTCGCCGGAACGCTTTCGGTGCAGGCCGAGACACTCGAGGCGATCTGCGCCGACTGCTGCGCGAGCCTTGCTGCGCACGGCTTCCGCCGGGTGCTGATCTTTTCGGCGCATATCGGCAACTACCCGGTGCTCGGTGACATCGAGCCGAAGCTGGCCGCGCGGCTCCCCTCCGACCTGGATGTCATCGCGTTCGCGGACTCGGCAGCGGTCCTCCGCGCGTGGCGCGATACTGCTCAACGCGTCGCCGGCCTCGCCGACCACGTCGGAGGACATGCCGACGTCGCCGAAAGTTCGATCATGCTAGCCGTGCGGCCGGACGCCGTGAGGAACGATCGCGCCGCCGCGGGTTTCACCGGGTCCATGGATGACGCGTTGCTGGCCCGCGTATTCACTGACGGTGTCAAGGCAGTCGCCCCCAGCGGGGTGCTCGGTGATCCGCGCGGCATGTCGTCTGAGCTTGGCTTCGCCTGTCTGACCGCGGTGGCCGACCTGCTTGCGGAGCACGCAAGGGCACGTTATCGGCCGCTCACCTAGACTAGACTTTACGTGTGTCGAGCTCACCTACCCCCCGTACCGCGTCTCCCCGCGCCACCCGTCGGCAGGTGCTGATCAAGGTTGCCGGAGAGTTGTTCAACGAGCGTGCCTTCGATGCGGTCACCACTGAGATGATCGGCGCGCGTGCCGGTGTGACCGGCCCCGCGCTCTACCGGCACTTCCCGAGCAAGCAGGCGTTGCTGATCGCCGTGCTCGAGGATCCGCTGGACGAACTGCTGGCTCATGCCCGCAAGACGGCAGCCGAGGTGACGGATCCACGCAAGGCACTCGAGGAGATGATCGATTACCACGTCAAACGCAGTCTCCAGAACGTTCCGTCCACGCTGGTGTTCCTGAAGAACGAACACAACGTCCCCGAGGACGAACGCCATCGTATGCGACGCATGATGCGCCTCTACGCCGAAGAGTGGAGCGGACTGGTCACCCGGCTGCGGCCCGACCTGTCAGACGCGCAGACCCGCGTTCTCACACACGCCGTCTTCTCGATGATCAACTCGGTACCCCAGTTCAACAGCGGCCTCGATCCCGACATCGTCGCGACGACCATCCGCACCGCCGCGATCAACGCGCTGCTCATCCCCGCGGACGCGATCTGACAAGAAGAGCGGTCTTCAAGGGCGCGGCTCGTAGCCGCTGACCTGATCCAGGCCGGGGCTGGTGGCCGGGAGGTGACCCGGCGCTTCGGGGTGGCCCGGATGCCGGCGCACCGCCGGCGGCGAGCGTTGGCACCGCGTCGTCGGCGGCGGTCCAGGGTGGACCGCGTGCCGATGCAGGGAGAAGTCGTCCAGGACCGCGAACAGCATCTCCCCAAGCCAACGCTCGCGCAGTGTCGTGGGTGAGGTGATGTCCTTGACCGTCCAGGCCTGGGCAGACTCGGCCGGATGTCGAAGGATCCGGTGCGCGCTGCGGAGGGCGATCGAGCCACTACTCTTCTTGTCAGCTCGCGTCCGCGGGGACGAGCAGCGCGTTGATCGCGGCGGTGCGGATGGTCGTCGCGACGATATCGGGATCAAGGCCGTTGTTGAACTCTGCGAGCCGATGACGTGGTATCGCGGTGATTCCTCCACCTTGGCAGGGTGTTACATGGATGACATCGGGCCCGGCTCGTCAGCTCTCGTGGATCCGCGGAGAGGCCGTGTGATGGATCTGATGAATTTTGAACCGATCCGGACGCATCCGCAGCTGTTGCTTGATCGTGCGCGCTCCGAGCCCAACATCGTTGCGCTGCGCCACTGGCGCGATGGGGTTGTGCACGCGATCACGTGGCGGACGTACCGAGACCGAGTACGCGAGATCGCGCTCGGCCTTGTCGAGCACGGCGTGCAGCACGGTGATCGCGTCGCGGTGATGAGCAGCGCACGCCCGGAATGGGCCTTCGCCGCACTGGCCGTGCAGAGTGTCGGCGGCGTGGTGGTCGGCGTCTACCCGACCAACTCGCCTGCCGAGATCGAACAGATCCTGGCGCACAGCGAGGCAGTGGCCTTTATGGGCGAGACAGCCACGGAGCTCAACAAGGTGGCGGAGATCGCAGCCCGCGCACCGAAGCTGCGGCTCGTCGTCGGCATGGACACCGCCCCGCCGGCGCTACCTGAGGCAACCACCGGGACAACGTGGGAGGAGCTGCGCACAGAAGGAGCGCGGCATCCAAGCGTCGTATCCGACCGTCTGGTCGAGATGGTCGCTGCCACGACACTCGACGACCCCGCCGTTCTCTTCTACACGTCGGGCTCCACAGGGGCTCCGAAAGGCGTCACGCACTCGCACCGTACGCTTCAGCACTCGGTCCAGACCGTCGTCGGCCTCTATCCGGAACTCGACAGCCGTGAGCACGACATCGTCGGCTTCCTGCCGCTGGCCCACGTGGCGCCGGCGCTGCTGCTGATCTTCACTCCGCTGCTCTCACGTCTCGTGGTGACGTACTGCCGCATCGAGGACTACGAGGACGCGTTGCGCACCGTGCGACCGACGGCACTGCTGTGGCCCCCGCGCTTCTACGAGAAGGTCGCCGGCGATCTGATCGCACGAACGCAGGCTTGGCCCCGGGTGCGCCGGTACGCCTACAAAGGCGCGATGTGGGTCGGTCGCCGAATGGCCGAGCGCCGTTGGTCCAGTGGTCAGCCCTCGGTATTGCTGCGGATCGCATACACCACTGTGCTCCACCGCGTCTTCCTGCCGTTGCGGGCAAGCGTCGGATTGGACCGCCTTCGCGTCGCTTTCACCGCCTCTGCCGCGACGCCCGAGAACGTCATTGCGCTGTGGCAGATCTGGGGGCTGGATCTACGCGAAAGCTATGGCCTCACCGAAACAGCCGGCTGCCCCGTCGCTCATTTCGACCAGAAGTTTCCTCGCCCGGGATATATCGGTCGCGAATTCTCGGACCCACGCTTCCAGGTCGAGGTCGCACATGATGGTGAGATGCTGGTCCGCGCACCACTGCTGTTCCGCGAATACTGGCGCAACCCGGAAGAGACTGATGCCGTTCTGCGGGACGGTCGGTTCCGTACCGGCGACCTGATTGAGCGTACCGCGCACGGTGAGATCCGCCTCATCGGCCGAAAGAAGGACCTGATCATCACCAGCGGCGGCAAAACGATCAATCCGCAGCCGATCGAAACCCGGCTGACGGAGAGCTCGCTGATCAGCGAAGCGATCGTCGTGGGCGACGCGCGCAAGTGCCTCACCGTGCTACTCGAGCCGAGCGCACAGGCCAAGGCGCTGACTACGACGGCGCTGTCCGAACGCCTGCGAGCTGAGCTCGGGCGAGTCAACACGGACCTCGCACGCGCCCAACAGCTGAAGGACTTCCGTGTGCTGCCTCGGCCCCTCGAGGCCGAACGCGGTGAGCGGACCGCGAACGGCAAGGTCAAGCGGAACGCGGTAGTGAGTTCATTCGCCACGTTGATCGATGAAATGTACGGCGGGAATGACGACACAGTGATCGCGAACCACCTAAGGTAGCGGTCGCATGAGCGAAGAGCCTTGTTGGGTTGGCCATGGCTCCTACGTCTGCTGACGCGTATACAGCAATGGGTGGACTCATGCAGCTCCCGACCTGACACGGCAACAGATCCGAGCAGCGCAAGGCGGCGCCGCGACGCAGACTCGGTGAGCGCGCTACGAGCGCGACGACCACAGATCATCTCGGGCTCCCGCCCTGGGCCGAGCAGCTCGGTTCCCCGGATCGCCCTGCGGCTTGAGTCGTCGGCAATGCTGACCTAATTCCATTCCTGCGCGCCACTCCCGGACCATGTCTCTTCTGCATCCATGCTTGTGGAATTTGAATTAGTCCACTCGTATCAGTGCATTGCGCGTCTGTGCACGACGGGTCAGAGTCAGCACATGAGAAGTGCAGCGAGTGTGCGTGTACGCAGTTCTTGCTGACGCATGAGGTATGGCATGCGATCGATGGCGCTCCATCAATGCGCCCTCTCATCCGATGGCCATCCCGCAGTCGTCGAATCAGCAGTCACCGACGAGGTAGCCCTGACGCCTGCGCCGCTCGAACCCAGAGAGATGGGGGCTTCAGCCCCCTGAGGCAGCACCGGGCACCGGCAACTATCGACCTCGCCATAGTGCCTCGGAGCCTGACCCGACGGACGGGTCCCAGTCAGTACCCACCTTCTGAACCCTCTGATCGCGCCGAACAACGTGACGGCGCCGACCTCGCGCGGCGAGGGCGGCCGAACGGCGCACCTCCCATCCTGGTGTGACAAGGAGAGTCAATGACGACGGCACAACACTCCGAAAAGACGATCAGCTTGAGGTCCGCCCGGCGTGCATCGCTGGCCGGCGGCGTCGGGACACTGATCGAGTACTACGACTTCAGTGTCTATGGGTTTCTGACGCTCACTATCGGACCGTTGTTCTTCCCCAGCGACAATCCGACGACCTCAACCCTGTCCGCGCTCGCGGTGTTCGCGTCGTCCTACCTCATCCGTCCGCTCGGTGGCTGGTTCTTCAGTCGCCTCGGCGACCGCCGCGGCCGCCGGACAGCCCTCGTCGCGACGATTGTGATGATGGGGGCGGCGTGCGGCGTGATGGGTCTGCTGCCCACCTACGGACAGATGGGAGTCGTCGCGACGATCGCTATCATCGTCGTGCGACTCGCCCAAGGGTTCGCTGCCGGTGGTGAGATCGGTGGCGCTGCCACCTACATCGCCGAGCTGGCGCCGCCCGGCAAGCGGGGTTTCTACGGGTCGACGGTCTCCATGGGGTCCACTCTCGGGTTCGCCGTGGCCGCTGGCGTCGTAGGACTGGTCCGTCTGCTGGTTCCGGCCGACCAGATGGCAACGTGGGGCTGGCGGATTCCGTTCCTCCTCTCGTTGGTCCTCACTGTGGTGTGTCTGCAGGCTCGGCTGCGGGTCGAGGAGTCGCCTCAATTCCAAGAGCTGAAGGAGAAGGCCGCGATCGTACGCAGTCCGATGCTGGCCGCTCTGCGTAGCCACCCGCTGTCGGTTGCCCGCGTGGCGGGCCTGGCTATCGCGTTCAACGGCACCGGCTACTTCGGCGTTGCCTACTTCGCCATCTTCCTGCAGGAGGAAGGATTCTCCGCCACAGGCGTCGCCTGGACCTCAGCGTTGTGCATCGCCCTGGCCACCTTCACCTATCCATGGGCGGGCAAGTTGACGGATCGCTACGACCGCAAGCCCATCCTGCTGGCGTCCTACATCATCTTCGCCGTCATCGCTTGGCCGGTCTTCGCACTCCTCATCGCGGCAACCAACCTCTGGGCCGTCGGGGCCGTCTATCTGGTCTTCATGTTCTTCACCGGGTGGGCGCAGGTACCTACGTGGCCGTTGGCCACGGAGCTGTTTCCGGCAAGCGTGCGCTACTCAGGCATCGCGATCGGCTACAACCTGGGCGTGATCATCGGCGGCATCACGCCACTCGTCGCCGCTGCCCTCGTGGCCGGCACCGGAAGCAGAACCAGCCCCGTCTACTGGATCCTCGCCGTAGCGCTCATCGGAGTGATCACCGTCGTGCGACTGCCGAAGACCGCGTCGAAGCCGCTACCCGCCTAAGCGGACGGCCAGGTCCACGATCTCCTGCAACCTGCGCGGAAGCCGCCCGGGTGCAGGAGATCGTCGAGCCTGCGGATACCACAACCGTGGCGAGAATCAGCTTGCATGTCGACCGTGCGCTGTCCGAGGGCGGGCTGTGCTCCTCCGTCCGACTTCCTTTCCCGTCGTATTCACCGCACCGGCAACCGGTTGAGAACTCTTTGGTGAGGTGAGGCTGCCGATCCACCCGAGGAAGAGTGCCGCTGGCACGGACACCATGCCCGCGTTGTAGTACGGATACCAGTTGAAACTCAATTCCGGCCATAGTGAGTTCTTGGTACCGGTGACGACGGGTGAGGAGACCGTGAGCACGAGGGACAGCAGCAGTCCCCCATAGACGGACCAGAGAAGCCCCGGCGATTGAACTTGGGCCAGAAGAAAGTGTAGATCAGCGCCGGGAATACACCCGAGGCCGCAACGCAGAGAGCGAAGATGACCAGGGACTCGACCGGATACCGGCTGATGGCTGTGGACAGCGACAGGCTCACGGCGACCAGGACGACGAGGGCCAGGCGCAGTACTCGCGCTTCTCCGGTTCGGGTGCGCGGGCCCTTGCCCTGAGCGAACACATCACGCGCGAAGGTGACAGCGGCAGCGAAGGCCACACTTGACACGGTCGTGAGTGCGGCGAGGAAAGCCACGGCCGCCATGGCCGTGATGAGCGCGACGCGCGCCACTGAGCCGTGCGGGAGTACTTCCGATGCCAGCAGAATCGGGGACCCCTGCCCAACGTCGTCAACCGCTCGAATGACGTCGCCTCCCACCACGGCCGCGGCCGCGAAGCCCGCCGCGCTCAGGAGGACGACAAAGGCAGCGCCCAGTCCCGAGGCAATGCTCATGGATCGTCGTGCCGAGCGCCCGGTGCGGGAGGCACTGACACGCAGGATCAGGTTCGGCAGCACGGCCGTACCGAGGATGACGACGATGTGTTCGCCGATCACGTTGAGCGATCCGAGGTTCGCGGTGCGCGGCCAGAGCCCGGGGCGCAGATATCCGTTCGGCGACGTACTCTTCTCCGCCGCCGCGGAGAGCAGATACCCAGGGTTCCACCCGAATCTGCTGAGGGCCAGCAGCGTGATCAGCGAAAGCGTGATCAGGGTGACGACCACCTTGACGACCTGCATGAAGCTGGTGCCTCGCAGATCTGCCACGACGGCGAAAAAGCCGACGAGAAGCCCCATCAGCACCGTGCAGACCACTTGGGTTCCATGGGTCGACCGGCCGATCAGGAGGGCCACGCTGATGCCGGTAGCCCGCAGTTGGACCATGAGGAGGGGAATGGTGATCGCAAGTGTCACCAGGGCCGCGGCAGTCCGCGACGTGCGCCCCGCGGCACGCAGGGAGAAGAGGTCACCGAGAGTGTAAAATCCGCTGTCGCGTATTTTTTGCGCAAGGAGCAGCAGTACGCCGAGGGCGAGCATGAGGTCGATGGCGATGCTGAACCCGTCGTAGCCGTACAGAGCGATAAACCCGGACGTCACCAACAGGGTGACGACCGTGATCTGCTCGCCCGCCATGGCGAACCCGTTGAAGACCGGAGAGAGTGACCGGTCCGCGATGTAGAGCCTTTCCGGCTCGTGTTCCTGACTCGAGGCAAGCGTGAAAAGCCACAGGAGAGACAGCCCGATGAATACCAGGAAGGCGACGATCACGGGGCCTCTGGCGTCGGAACCGATCGGGTCGAGTACAGCTGCGCTCAAGATGTGCACGGTCACCGCTTCACCGCCAGGAATCATCGACGGTGGACGCACCCGACGTCTCGGCCTGGGGCATGCCGGAGGTCCGGGGCCGCTCGACGGGATCGCAGGCTGTGCATCGCGTCTCGTACACCCACACGGTGGCGACGAAGAGGCCGCATTGAAGGACGCCCCAGACAAGGCCGAAGGTGATGTGCCCGTACACATGAACTGCGGGAACGGCGGTCAGCAAGGACAGCGCGATGCCGACGGCAAGAGGGACGGTGTTGGCGGCAACGAATGCACGCCGGGCACGACGCGTGGTTTCGCGGAGACTTTCACCGTGTCGCAGTCGGGGGCATCGAGCGATGGGTCCGGTGCCGGCGGGCGATCGGGTGAGGGGAGGAGGAGACGGGGTGCACGGAAACCTTCCGGGCTTCGAGGGCGGGTGACTCGGTCGGCGAGTGTTGGTGCCTCGGACGCGCAGGTCGTTCCGGCGCGCAAAAGGTCTGGGAGCTGGCCGACGGCCGGGGGAGGGACACGAACAGGAATGTCAATGGCATCCGACGTCTCGGTCTGGGGCACGGCGGAGGCCGACCCGCTACCGGACTGACCGCTACCGCGGTCCGTAGATCACTACGGTGTTGCCCCATGGGTCCCGGGCCACGGCCCGGACCTCGTGCGGGCCCTGCTCGGGCTCCCGGACCACGGATCCGCCGCCTTGTACGAGGGCGGTGAGCGCCGAGGTCACATCGGGGACCTTGAACGACGCCGCGGGCACCCCACCGGTGACGTCCTCGGCCGGGCCGGTCAGGGCCAACGTGGTGCTGCCGGCGTCGAGGGCGGCGTAGCGGTCGCCGTCGACGAACTTGGTGGCCAGGCCGAAGGTGTCGGTGTAGAAGCGCACGGCGGCGTCGATGTCGGCCACCGGGTGCAGCACGTTCCCGATCTTCACGAGGTCGAACTCCACGGAATCACTCACCGGACGGCCCCGCAGCACGGCCCGAGCGGGGGGGTTCCACCACACCGCGCGCCGCGCGTGGATGAACCACTCGTGCGATCCACCGGAGCTGACGAGCCGGGCCCGATGTCATTCATGTAACGCTCTGCCCGAGGTAGAGGAAATCACCGCGGTACCACATCACCGGCTTGCCGCTACCTATGCGTGCGTCGTGCACACGGCCGATGAGAATGACGTGATCTCCGCCGGGTACGGCTTGCTCCAGCTCGCAGCGGATGACCGCTGCGGCGTCGGGCAGTATCGGGTGTCCGCCCTCGTCGGACTCGAAGCTCCCGTGTGCGAACTTGTCCTCGCCCTTGGTGGCGAACCTCATGGCCAACTTCGCATGCGCGGGCGTCACGATGTTCACGACGAACTGCTCAGCCGCTATGAAAGCTGGGAAGCAGTCCGCTCCTTGGTCCAGACAAACGAGAACAAGTGGTGGATCAAGCGACAGCGCCGCGAAGGAACTCGCGGTGAACCCATGCGGCGTGCCCCCGGCGCTTCGGGTCGTCACGATCGTCACGCCGGAAGGGAAGCGGGCCAACGCCGAACGGAAGGCAGCCGCGTCCAGCCCTTGGACTTGGTCAGCCATTCCACACCTCGCGGGCAGCTCGGGCGGCAGGGTCGTGGTAGCTACCGAAGGCATCAACGTCGACATGCTCTGCGAGTAGCGCCTCCTCGACCGGCTCTCGGTAGCGGTGCTTACGTGCGAGCCCGGTCGGGATGTCCCCCTCAGCCATGACGATGACGTCCATACCGATCCTTCCTCGAATGTTATTGAGCAATAACGTATGGCTTGGCTTAGGTGCGGTCAAGTCCCTGCATGGAGAGGCTAAGCCGTTAGTGCACAGTAACGAAGGGGAGCCAAGTCAGTCCGCGGCCGCCTGTGCGGCCGTCGGTCGCGGCGTGGCCGAGGTCGCTCTGGTTGCGCCCCCTCCCGCGCGCACGGTCGACCTATGTTGTTATCGCAAAGTAACGCCTGTCGCTCTTCCTCGGGCCTTGACCTGGGGTGAGCCACGCCCTACGTTATCGGCGAATAACATTCGACGGAAGGGTCGGTATGGACTTCATCCTCATGACCGAGGGGGACACCCCGGTCGGGCTCACGCATGAGCACCGCTACCGGGAACTGGTCGAGGAGGTACTGCTCGCCGAGCGCGTCGGCTTCGATGCCTTCGGCAGTTCCGAGCAGCACGTCGCCCTCGGGACGGCCTCGGTCTCCGCTCCGGAGGTGCTCTACCCGTACCTGATGGCTCTCACCAGCCGGATCCGCTTCATCCACCTCGTGACACTGCTGCCGACACGGATGAACCACGCACTGCGCGTGGCCGAGCGCGTCGCGACCGAGGACATCCTCTCCAACGGCCGCGTCGAACTCGGCACCGGACGCGGCAACACCACCCTCGCCCTGCGCGCCTTCGAAGTCGACCCGTCCGAGAACAAGTCCCAGTGGCGAGAAGGCGTCGAACTCATCCGCCGCGCCTTCCTCGACGACCCGTTCTCCTACGTGGGCGAGCACTACAAGATCCCACCCCGCAGCCTGGTCCCCAAGCCCCTCCAAACGCCCTACCCGCCCATCTCAGCCGCCGCCGGCAGCCCCAGCTCGGTCGAGACCGCGGCCACCATGGGCATCGGCGCCATCATGGGCGGCCTCTACCTCGGATTCGACCTCGTCGAGAACATGGTCAAGCTCTACGACAAAACACTCGCCGCCACCGACCACCCCCACCCGATCACACCACGCAAGATGGTCGCCATCTCAGGCGGCATGCACTGCGCCGAGACAACAGCACAGGCCCGCACCGAAGCCAAACCCCTCTTCGAGATGGCCAAACTCTCCACCGACGCCTACGAACGCCTGTCCAAGCTCTCACAGGACTACGCCTACATGGGCGCCGTCAAAGACATCGACTTCGACGACCAGGAGTACATGTTCGAACGCTCCCAAGGCTTCATGGTCGGCGACCCCGACCACTGCATCGAACACGTACAGCGATACGCCGACATGGGCGTCGACGCACTCGTCCTACGCGTCGACAGCCTCCCCCACCACCAGCTCCTGCGCTCGATCGAACTCTTCGGCAAATACGTCATCCCCCACTTCAAAAACCCCCGCAACGTCATCCGCCCCGCCACCGACGTACTCGCCGACATCCGCGCCGCACGCCCCGCCCACCAAGAAGCACTCCACCAGTTCCACTCCCAGCACAACCCCACACACCACAAGGAGACCAGCCGATGACCGACCTCTACAACCACGGCACCCTCCTGATCACGACCGGCGTCCCGGCGCGCGGAGCGGTGCGATGACCCGCGACCCGGGCTCCTTGTCCTTCGAGCCGTTGACCCCGACGTCGTATCTGGATCGTGCCGCGGCGGCGCACGGGGATCGGGTCGCGGTGGTGGATGGGCGGTCCCGGTGGACCTATGCGGAGCTGCGTGATCGGTGTCAGCGGTTGGCGGGCGGGCTGGCCTCGTTGGCCGGGGGGCGTCCGGTGGCGGTGCTGGCGCCGAACACGCATGTGTCGCTGGAGGCGCACTACGGGGTGCCGTGGGCGGGGGTGCCGCTGGTCGCGGTGAACACCCGGCTGTCGGTGGGCGAGGTCGCCTACATCCTGGAGCACTCCAAGGCGTCCGTGCTGATCCAGGACCCGTCGTTCGACGCCTTGGTGGACGAGGCCCTCGCCCGGCTGGACGCCCCACCGCACCGGATCAGGGCGGGGCGGGAATACGAGGATCTGCTGGCCGCGGCGGAGCCGCTGCATCTGACCCCGACCGACGAACGGGCGCTGCTGTCGATCAACTACACCTCGGGGACCACGGGCCGCCCGAAGGGCGTGATGTACCACCACCGGGGCGCGTTCCTCCAGGCCGTGGCGATGGTGGGGCACACCGGACTGACGCCGTCGAGCGTGCACCTGTGGACGCTGCCGATGTTCCACTGCAATGGATGGACGTTCCCGTGGGCGGTGACCGCGGCGGCTGGGACGCACGTCTGCCTGCCGAAGGTGAATCCGGCGGAGATCTGGCGACTGCTCCGGGAGGAGGGCGTCACGCACCTCAACGGGGCGCCGACGGTGCTGTCGATGATCGCCTACGCCCAGGAAGCCGCACCACTGGACCGCACGGTGCGGATCGCCACCGGTGGGGCGCCGCCGTCGCCGGCGATCCTGCGGCGGACGGCGGAGCTGGGGTTCGAGGTCACGCACCTGTACGGGCTGACCGAGACTTACGGCCCAGCGATGCTGTGCGACTGGCGCCCGGAGTGGAACGACCGCGACGCCGCGGCACAAGCGCGGCTCAAGGCGCGCCAGGGCGTCGGGAACATGATCTCGTGCGTGCCGCGGGTGATCGCGGACGACGGCACGGACGTCCCCGCGGACGGTGTCACCACGGGGCAGATCGCGTTGCGCGGCAACAACCTCATGCTCGGCTACCTCGACGATCCGGAGGCCACCCTGGCAGCGGTGCCGGACGGATGGTTCCGGACCGGGGACATCGGCATCCTGCACCCCGACGGGTACGTGGAGCTGCGTGACCGCTCGAAGGACGTGATCGTCTCGGGTGGGGAGAACATCGCGTCGGTCGAGGTGGAGCAGGCGATCATGGATCATCCGGCGGTACTGGAGGTGGCGGTGATCGCGGTACCGGACGAGCGCTGGGGTGAGGTCCCTGCCGCCTATGTGAGCCTGCGGGAAGGCGCTACAGCCACCGAGGCGGAGATCATCGAGCATGTGCGGGGCAGGCTGGCCCGGTTCAAAGCGCCGAAGACGGTCACGTTCACCGAGTTGCCGAAGACCTCCACCGGGAAGATCCAGAAGTTTGTGTTGCGGGACACGGCATGGGCCGGGAGCGAGAGCCGCATCCGGTGAACGACGTGAACGGACCGGCGGCACGCGACGTCGTCGTCAGGGAGTGCCAAACCTCGTGCTTCCACACGGCAGGGCGTCCGGCGGGTGTTCGGGAACACGAAGAGCTCCTGCCCGCAAGGGGACTTTTCCTCGGCCAGGCCGTCACATGAAGGAGGCACCAGATGAAGAAGCGCGTCGGGTCCTCCCCGGGTGTCCGTACCGAAGGCGGTGGTCGCGGGGTGGTCTCCCGGGCTTCACCAGGGGCCCACTCCCTGAATGAGTCCGGTCGCCCCAGGTCTCAGGGCCCGCGGCAGGTAGTCGCTGTCATCCTCATGTGGCGGGGCCGCATCGGGTTGTTCAAGCGCAGTGAATCTGTCCAGCATGATGCGGGCTTGTGGCACTGCATCACCGGATACCTGGACGCTGACAGCGACCCGGTACGGCAAGCCATCCAGGAGATCTGGGAGGAGACTCTGCTCCCCGTCCGCGCTCTGGAGCAGCTGACTGCGGGCCCCACGCTGCGTCTGGCCGACCCTCGTGGCGGGCCGGACTGGATCGTGCACACTTTTTTGGCCTGCACCAGTCAACGCCGGCTCACTCTCAACTGGGAGCACAAGGCATACCGGTGGGTACGGCCTTGGAAGCTGGCACAGTTCGACGGGCAGGTCGCATGGCTGACAGATGTCCTGCGCGCAGTCGACTCTCTGCCGTCAGCCAAGGCGCGTGACGGTGTCGCGTCTTAAGGCCGGTGCGAACCGGTCCATCGCCCCGAGCCAGCCGATCAGGTGGCCCGAATCCGAGCAGAATGCTCGATCTATAAGAAACATCTTGTGCAGTCGCAGAGTTACCCGTCGTCTGGCGGAGCATAACGCGAAATTCCTAAGGCATGGTGCCGAATGCGGAGGTGGTCTGTGATGGTCGCGGAACTGAGGTCGGCCGGCGGCAACGGCGGTCCTGCCCAGGCGGAGGAGCTTGCCGCGCTGGAGTCGGTCGAACAGCGGGTGCTGTGGCTGTCCACCGCGATCATCCACCACGCCAACCGGGTGCGGCCGAACCCTTCGGGGTTGAAGGTGGGCGGTCACCAGGCGTCCAGTGCCTCGATGACCTCGATCATGACGGCGCTGTGGTTTCATGCACTGACTGCCGAGGACCGGGTGTCGGTCAAGCCTCACGCCTCACCGGTGTTGCATGCGATCAACTACTTGCTGGGCGAGCTGGACGAGTCCTATCTGACCACGCTGCGTGCCTTCGGCGGTCTGCAGAGTTACCCCAGTCGTTCCAAGGACCCCGACCCGGTCGACTACTCCACCGGTTCGGTCGGTATCGGCGCCACCGCTCCCCTGTGGGGCGCTCTCGCCCGGCGCTACGTGGAGGGGCGCTTCGGCGGCGCCGGGAGGGGGCGCCAGTACTCCCTGCTCGGCGACGCCGAGCTGGACGAAGGCGCGATCTGGGAAGCCCTCCAGGATCCGATGGTGCCGGGTCTGGGCGAAGTGGTGTGGGTCGTCGACCTCAACCGGCAGTCTCTCGACCGAGTCATCCCCGGCATCGCCGCGGACAAGCTGCAGGGCATGTTCGCCGCGGCCGGCTGGCAGGTGATCTCCCTCAAGTACGGGCGTCTCCTACAGGAGTTGTTCACCCGGCCCGGCGGCGAGGCCCTGCGCGCTCGTATCGATGCCATGGGCAACCCCGAATACCAGCGCCTGCTGCGCTGCGCCGCCGACGAACTGCGCGAGCGCTTGCCCGGCACCGGCTCGACCGCCGGGCCGATCGCCGACCTCATCGCCCCCCTGGACGACGCCTCGCTCCTGGCGGCGCTGCGCAACCTGGGCGGCCACGACATCGGCGCGCTGTCGGATGCGTTCGCCGGTGTCGACGACACCCGCCCGACCGTGATCTTCGCCTACACGGTCAAGGGCTACGGGCTCCCTGTCGAGGGCCACCCGCAAAACCACTCCTCGCTCCTGACGGCCGACCAGATGAGTGCACTGGCCGACCGCCTGGGAACCGATCTCGACCACCCGTGGACGCGTTTCGGCGAGGGCTCGGCGGAAGCGGCCCTGTGCGCGGCGGCCGCCCAGCGGCTGCGCCGCCCCGAACAGGCGCCCCAAAAGCCCCCTGCGGTCCCCGCCGACCTAGTGCGCCCGGCCCCCACCGGCATCGGGAACACCCAGCAGGCTCTCGGCCGCGTCCTGCTGGATCTCACCCGGCGGGCGCCGGAGGCGGCCGCCCGGATCGTCACCGTCAGCCCGGACGTCAGCTCCTCCACCAACCTGGGCGGCTGGCTCAACAAGGTGGGCGTGTGGTCGCCCACCGAGCGCACCGACTGGTTTGCCGACGACGCCGAGACCATCCTGCACTGGCGCGAGCAGCCGGCCGGTCAGCACGTGGAGCTGGGCATCGCGGAGACCAACCTGGTCGGTCTCCTCGGCGAGCTGGGCGCCACCTGGAGCCGGTGGGGCCAGCCGCTGCTGCCGATCGGCGTCGTCTACGATCCCTTCGTCAACCGGGCACTGGAGCCTTGGTCGTTCGGCATCTATGCCGGTGGCCAGTCGATCCTGGTCGGCACCCCTTCCGGTGTCACGCTCGCCCCGGAAGGCGGTGCACATCAGTCGATCACCACCCCCTCGCTGGGCATTGAACAGCCCGGCTGCGTCACCTATGAGCCGGCGTTCGCCATCGACACCGAATGGTGCCTGCTCGCCGCACTCGGCAACTTGGCCAGTCCAGGGGGCAGGTCGGCCTATCTGCGGCTGTCGACCCGACCCATCGACCAGTCGACAGCGGCCGTGCCCAGCGACCCGGCCGCTCGCGAACGCCGTCGCCGACATGTGACCGCCGGGGCCTACCGGCTGCGGCAGCACGAGAAGCCCGTAGTGACATTCGCCGCGATGGGCGCTTTGGTCCCGGAGGCACTGGCCGCCGCCGACCGGCTCGCCGCCCTCGGGCATGGCGCCGACGTTGTGTGCGTGACCAGCCCGGACCTACTCTTCCGCGCGCTCCAGGCCCGTCGCGGCCTGTCGGACGACCCGGCCTGGATTCTCGACCAGGTCTTCCCCCTCGACCGGGCCACCCCGCTGGTCACCGTCCTGGACGGACATCCCCACACCTTGGCTTTCCTGAGCACGATCCAGAACGTTCCCGTCAGCACCCTCGGCGTGACCCGGTTCGGCCAGTCCGGGGCGATCGAGGATGTCTACCGCTACCACGGCATCGACACAGACAGCATCGTCGCCACCGCCCTCGACCTCATCGATTGAGGAAGAACCCGGCAGCCTCCGCGTGCAGCCTCCGCGTGCAGGGGCCGGTACAAGAGCCAACCGCACTCACCGTCCGCGCCGACCGCGTCCCACACCATCGACGTCGCCCCTCGACAACACCGTGCTGGATCGCACCAGGAGTTGACCGCGGCAGCCACCATGCACAACCGGTCCGCCGCACCGTCCCCTCGCGGGGATTCGCCTCTCATACCCCGTCCGGCGGCACGCCCCTGTCCTGCCGAAAAGACGTACCGCCGGACGGTCCCACCGCAGCCGACCCGTACCACCACCCCATGGGGCAACAGCTCCCCACCCACTCCGTCCGGCGGCACGGCGCGGCACCCGCGCTGACAAGCCGCGCCGTGCCGCTGGACGGTCAACCAACCTGTCGGCCCTTCCCACGGCGAGCCGAGCGGACGCACCACCCAGACGATTGGACATGTGATGAAGGCTCTGAGCGGAATCGAACGAAAGTGGTCCGGGGCTCCGGCCATTCCCCGACCAGCCGCACCGTCAGCCAGTCGTCCGTATCTGGCCGTGGGTGGCAGGATCGGCGAGGTCGTCTCCAAGCCGTCGGCAAGCGCCTCCGCCGCCGATGAGCTCCAGCAGCGCGAGGACGAAGGGTTCCTCCGCTGATGCGCATCGTCCTCGTCGGGCCGCCGGGTGCTGGAAAGGGCACTCAGGCCACACGCCTGGCCGGGAAGCTGTCGATCCCGCACATCTCTACGGGCGATCTGTTCCGGGCCAACATCAGCCGGCAGACCGAGCTCGGGAAACTTGCGAAGGTCTCCATGGACGCCGGCAACCTCCTCCCCGACGAGCTCACCATCGCGATGGCGAAGGACCGCATGCAACAGCCGGATGCCGAGAGCGGCTTCCTGCTCGACGGTTTCCCGCGCAACGTCTCGCAGGCCGAGGCGCTCGACGAGCTGCTGAAGACCGAGGCCATCACGCTGGACGCGGTTCTTGACCTCGAAGTCCCCGAGGGAGAGGTCATCAAGCGCATCGCCGGCCGGCGCATCTGCCGCAGCGGGTCGGCACACGTGTTCCACGTGTCGTACAGCCCGCCGAAGAAACAGGGCGTGTGCGACGTCTGCGGCGGTGAGCTCTACCAGCGCGACGACGACTCCGAGGAGACCGTCCGCAAGCGGCTCGAGGTCTACCACACACAGACCGAGCCGATCATCGAGTACTACAAGACGCAGGGCCTGGCGGTCACGATCCCTTCCCTGGGCCCGGTGGACGAGGTCACGCGGCGGGCGCTGGAAGCCCTCGAGCGCGAGGACGACGGCAAGTAGCCGCCAGCACGTCTTCCACCACCAAAAATGGCGGCGGCGGGCGTATGCCCAGAGCGGAGTGCCCTTTGCCGTCCGAGGAGACCTGACCGGCAAGAACGTCGCAAAGCATCCATCGAGGGATGGCTGGGCGCACCCGGCTCCGCCAACGGCATCTGGGCCTTCCCGCAAGTCTCACCTGGGAGGGGACCGGTTCCACCAGATGGAGGACCGGGTGTGGTCCAGCGTCTTCATCGCGGCGGCGAAGCCGGTGCCCTCCTCATCGATCATGCGGTCCGCGGGGATGCGGACGTCGTCCAGGTAGACCGGAGCCGGCGTCCACGATCACGGTGGCGAGGGCGTCCGCGCCCGCCCCGCCGTACTCCTCGGGCATGTGCACCGCGTGCAGGTCATTCGCGACGAGGGCCTCGAGGGCCTCCTGCGGGAAGCGGGCCTCCTCGCCCACCGCGGCGGCGTCTGAGACCCGTCCACCGCGGGAGGAGGGGTGCCTGCTGAGCCGCAGCTTTCCCGCAGCGGCTCAGGGAGGCCGACTCCGCGTTCTCTGCACCGGTCCGATGCGTTCTGGACGGCGTTAGTCTGCCTGGCGGTCAGGTCGGGTGCGAACGTGGCGGTCGCGTCCAGCGCCATAACCGGCAGCGGCCATGACCAGGCTCAATGCGGTGAGGAGAAGGAGAGCACCAGTCCAGCTGCCGGTGGTGTCGTGGAGGACGCCCAGAAGAAGGGGTCCGGCCGCGGCGACGAGATAGCCGATGGACTGAGCCATCCCGGCCAGGGCTGTGGTCTCGCTGGGACCAGTGGCACGTTGGCTTTGGAAGCTCAGGGCGAGCACAAGACAGACACCGGCGCCCAACCCGAGAAGAGTGCACGCCGCGAGTGCGCGCGCTGGAAAGAGGAGCAGAAGCCCGAAGCCTGCGGCGACGATCGCTGAGCCCGCGGCCGCAGCGAAGCGCTGGTCGTGGCGGCCTCGAGTGATCAAAGGCAGCAACATGCTCGTGACCAGTGCGACGAGCTGGTAATAGAACAGCATCCAGCCGGCAGCTGTGGTGGACATGCCCTGCTGACTGAGGATGCTGGGCAGCCAAGCGACGGCGGTGTAGAAGGCAAGGGATTGCAGGCCCATGAAGAAGGACACCTGCCACGCCAGCCAGGATCGCCATGGGGTTCGAGCGTGTGTCCCACGAGACCGTACGCCGCCGTCCGGGCGGGACCCGCGTAGCCGAGGCAGCCACACGGCGAGAGCGGCGACGGCGACGACTACTCCCCAGGCCAGGGCGGAATGCCAGGTTCCGGGTAGGACCTCGGCAAGCGGGACGGAGATGCCGGACGACAGAGCGGCGACCACTCCCATAGCGGTGACGTAGAGAGCGCTGACGGTATGAACCCGCGAGCCGGGCACGTGGGTGCGAATCACCGTGGGCAGCAGGACGTTGCCAACCGCGATCGCCACCGAGAGGATCACGGTTCCGGCGAACAAACAGGCAAGCGAAGGCAAGGACCGGACCACGGTGCCCGCTGCCAGCACTGCGAGGGCAGCTACGAGGAGGCGAGTGGTGCCGACCCGGTGCGAGGTGCGCCCGACAAAGGGCGAAGTCACAGCAAACACAAACAGCGGCAGGGTGCTCAGTACGCCACCCTCTGACGCAGTCAACCCGGTGTCGTGCTCGATGGCCGGCAGCAGTGTGCCCACACCCGTCAAGGTCACGCGTAGGTTGGCCGCCACCAAAAGGATCGCGATCAAGAGGCCGGCCGAAAGGGCGGGCGTAGTAACCGGCGTCTTCGAGGTTGTGATCCGGTCGGCCTTCGTGGCCGTGGTGAGGCCGGCGCGGGAGTTCCTCGAGGTGGTCACTTCTGTCGTTCCGTTCCGGTCTGGGTGAGCTTCACGATCTCGGTGGCGCAGTAGCGTGCACCGACCTCGTCTTGGGCAGCGATCGCCTCAACGAGACGCCTGTGCAGAAGGCTGTGCTCTGCGGCCGTCGCGCTGGGCCAGAGCGTGCCGCCGATCTGTTCGGTGACCGCGGTGCTGAGGACGTCGTACACCTCGGTGAGAAGGGTGTTCCCGCTGGCACTCACCACGGCCTGGTGGAAGCGGGTATCGATCTCCGCGCTGGCGGCCATCTCCGCTGAATCCGCTGTCGCCTCGGCCTCGTCGAGGAGGTGCCGCAGGCTATTCAGGTCGTCTTCGGTACGCCGCAACGCGGCCAAGCCCGAGGCGTACTCTTCCAGCACTGCGCGCAGTTCCAGCACGTCGCTCCACCTCGAGGTGTTGGCGCGTCTCATCAGTACCGAGTGCATTTCGCTCGATGTCCGGACGTACGTCCCGTCACCCTTCCGAGCCTCCAGCAGGCCCAGATGTACCAGCGCGCCGAGCGCCTCGCGCACCGTTGTACGGCCGACACCGAGTTGCTCGACCAGATCATGTTCGGGCGGAATCCGCATCCCTACGGGCCAGGCGCCGGATGTGATCTGCTCGCGAAGGGTGTCCACCAGTTGCGCCGACAAGCTCGCGACACGGCGCGGCGCATGAAGTTCGTTCATAAGGCGACCCTAACACCGAATGTCTGACATCTGTACGTGATGTAGGTCGCCACCCGCCTTGGTCCTCCTGTCGTAGGTCGGCTGTGGCGTTCAGGCAGGCGAAGCCCACGCATCCTCTCCGGCACTTGATCAGCCGGTACGTCCTCCCTGGTGGTGCCGTCGGCTGGCAGCCGCGCGAGGAGGTGGCAGATCGAAGCCTGACGTCGCGGGCATATTACTGCGTATTAACCTTTTTCTCTTTCGCTCATGCCTTGACTGCCCGGATATCAGGACATACGTTGAATGTGAATCGTCCATAACGTTAGTCGCCAATAACGACGGAAGAGTCGGTACGGACATCGTCGCCATGGCTGAGGGGCCACCCCCGCCGGATCCCAGTGGCCTGGCGCCGCCACACCGCGCCCGACACGTTCCTCTCCGGCCTCGTCGCCTCCCGCCCCACCGGGAACACCCCCAGGACAGCACCATGACTCACGACCTGCCCGTGAAGCTCAGCAACAGCCTTGAGACAGTCTCATCCGCTCGGACAGATGTGGTCTTCCCTCTGCCTCAAATTCCAGAAGGTCTTGCCGCCATCCGCCGCCGTGCCGCCCGCGCTATGCAACAGTGGCGCATCCCCTCGGACCTGGCCGACGATGCGCTTCTGGTCGTCTCCGAACTGATCACCAATGCGGTCGTTCATGCCCTTCCCCCTGCGTCGCTCTGCTTGTCCCGGCAGGGTGTCCCGGCTGCGTGCGCTGTCCGCATCGAGGTCACTGACGCGGGCCCGGCGCTGCTGCGCCACCACGGCGGCAGTCCTCGGCAGCCCGAGGAGAGCGGCCGCGGGAGCGTCATCGTCGCCGCACTGTCCGCGCGCTCCGGAACCACGACCCACCAAGGCGGGACCACTCGATGGGCGGAAATCCAATAGCCCACGCCCTGACCAGGCCCCCGGCGTCCCGCGCCGCTCCGGTCTACCGCCCGCACCGCAACGACGCCTCCCACCAGACCTGGCGCTCCTTCCTCCGCGCCCAGGCCCGCACGCTGCTCGCCTGCGACTTCATGCACGTGGACACCGTCTTCCTCAGGCGTCTCGATGTCTTCTTCGTCATGGAGATCGCCAGCCGGCGCGTCCATGTCCTGGGCGTCACCGCCCACCCGACCGGCGCACGGGTCACCCAACTGGCCCGCAACCTGCTCATGGCTACAACGCCGGACGAGTCCTACCCGAGGCCACCCTGGCTGCCTCATCGTCCGCAGGGAATACCCAGCTCAGCAGCATGATCGGAATATTGACACCTTCAGGCCTTCGGCAGGCGGTCCGCGACGGTGTCCGCGCGGGCAGGCGTGCGGCCGTGGTCGCGTCCGGCGCGAGCGTCCAGGAGGCGAACGTCCAGCGGCCGCTGCGAGCGCCGTCTGCGGGAGGTCGGGAACCCATTGTGGGCCTTGGCCGTCGGCTGGGAGCCACCGGACGTGTGGGCCGGACGGCCGCAGCCGTCGTCGCCGACCGTGTGTTTGCCTCTACCGGCTCGAAGTCTCCGTGTTCGGACGTGCGCGAGTGCCGCTGCGGGCGAAGAGGACCGGTCGGCCCTCGCGGCTGGACCCTGTGGCGGGGCACGATGGTCGGTGAAGTCCCGAGCGAGGCTAAGGGAGTTGACCGATGACGCACAGTGAGCAGGGCGGTAGCGTGGAGAGCCCGATCCGTGTCTTCCTCCTCGATGACCATGAGGTGGTGCGGCGCGGGGTGCACGACCTGCTGGACGACGAGCCCGACATCACGGTGGTGGGAGAGGCGGCGACGGTCGGCCAGGCCCTGGTACGAGTCCCGGCCCTGCGTCCCGACGTGGCGGTCCTCGACGTGCGTCTGCCGGACGGTGACGGGGTGACCGTATGCAGGGAACTGCGTTCGGGAATGCCTGGTCTGGCCTGTCTGATGCTGACGTCGTTCGACGACGAGGAGGCCCTGCTGGATTCGATCATGGCGGGTGCGTCCGGGTATGTGCTGAAGCAGATTCAGGGTTCCGACCTGGTCTCGGCGGTGCGTACGGTGGCGGGCGGCCAGTCACTGCTGGACGCGAGTGCCACCACCAAGCTGATGGCGCGGCTGCGGGGAGACCAGCAGCCGGCGGAGGAGCCGGACGTCCTGCCGGGTCTGACCGAGCGGGAGCGGGACATCCTGGACCTGATCGGAGAGGGCCTGACGAACCGTCAGATCGGTCAGCGGTTGTATCTCGCAGAGAAAACGGTGAAGAACCACATCTCACGTCTGCTCGCCAAGCTCGGGGTGGAACGTCGCGTCCAGGCCGCGGTCATCGCCACCCAGGCCCGCGACCGACTGCGCGATCCGGGTCACTGACGTGGCGCTGCGGTACGTGACCGCAGCCGTCGCACCGGCAGCCCGGAACGGCCGCGTATGAGCTGCGATGAGAACGAAGCTCACGACGAACGAGCTGTGAACGAACAGTATTCGGGTTCGGTGACCAGGCCCCTTTACCGGGTTTCCGCTCGGGCACCCCACCGCTGTGGGACGAGGCGTATTCCGACGTCCCCCCAACTCTGAGCCGACCCCGAGAGTCTTCATGGGGCCTATGCCGTGAGTGAGGTGCTCACACGCGAACAACCGCCGTGAATGTAGGGCGGCGCTGAGCCGGAGCGACGCCGCGGGGGCGTCGCTTCTTGACTCCACTGTCGTGTCGAACCCGCTGCCGCCGGGCCAGGCACCGAAGCACCCTCCGCGGGGCCGTCCAGCCCGGGGTGGCAGGGGTTGTCGGCCCTCGGCCCCCGGCAACTCCTCGTGTCCCGCCGTCGAGGGCGTCACGTGGTCTCGGCGTGACCAGATGTGCGAGGCGGTGTGTAGTCGTCGAAGCGGAACGCCAGACCGTTCACCACGCCGACCACCCCGTCCAGCCGCCATACCGAGTGGATGGCCTCCGGAACCTGGCTGCGCAGTTCCACGCTGCCGTCGAGGGTGACGACACCGTCTCGGACGGAGACGAGGACGGCTTCGGGAGGCAGTTCGAGGCCGCCGACGAGTACTTCCTCGGTCACCTGGTGGCGGATGTCATCGTCCGTGCGCAGGAAGACCCGGAGCAGGTCCCGGCGGGTCGCGATGCCGATGAGGCGGTCCTCCTCGTCGACCACGGGCAGCCGCCCGACTCCGCGGCGCTCCATCAGCCGGGCGGCGTCCGGGACGGATTGTTCCGGATGCACGGTGACCGCGGGCGTCGACATCAAGTCCTGCGCAATGACGGCTCGGGCGCGGCCCCGGCCCGCCCGTTTCGCCTGTGCCCGCACCAGGTCGGTCCCGGAGACCACGCCGAGCACCTTGTCGTCCTCGTCGACCACGGGCATCCCGCTGATGCGGTGGTGGTCGAGCAGCTGGACGACCTCCCTGAACGGGGCCGTCCGGCGGACCTGGACGACTTCGCTGGTCATCATCTGGCCGACATTGTGAGGTGTCACGGCGGTTCCTCCTTCACCAGTACGGCGGGGAACGGGGATCGGGCCGGCCCCGCTCCCCGCCGGATCGGGTGCGGACGCCGGGTGGCTCTACTACTGCTGCGGGCCGCCGCGCCACGGGGGTGGCGTGACCGTCCTGCGGGCCACGTTCCGGCGGTGCACGGCGCCTTCCATGCGGTTGCGCAGCCGATCGTGCAGCCGGTCGGCGAGTTCCCGGGCGCTCGCCTCGTGGGCGTGCACGACGACGAGGTCGGCGCCCACCTGGATCTCGGTGACGGCGGCCCAGGGGAACTCGTCGTGGTGGGCTGCTGCCTTGGTGAGGTGCACCTCACCGTTGACGGGCGGAAGTCCGGGACGGTCGAGGACGGCGCCGGCCTTCTGCCGCAGGTACGCGAGCGACCTCGTCCACGTCGCCCTCGGTCCGCACCCGCACGGCTGCGCCGACACCCTCGATGTCGATGTCCTCGGCGGTCATGTGTCCGACTCCTTGTGATCGTTCCGACGATGCCTCAAGGCTGCTGCGTCTACTGCCGCTGCTTCCAGGACCCATCCGGCCCCTGAACCGGGGCCACGGGGCCCGGTCACCGGCTGTCGCTCACCTCGGTTTCCTCAGCGCGGGCCGTCCGGCTTCCAGGCGGGCGACCGGAATTTTTCGCGGAAGGGGAAGCAAGTCGCACCCGGCGAGGTCAGGAGGCCGTGGACGAGTGGCTCGCCTGTCGCGGAGGAGTCGAAGGGTGGGAGCATCAGCCAGTCTCTCGCCGCTCACCCGGGCGAGACCCCCGGTCGGCCAGTTCGGCGGCGGTGGTGAAGGCGACCTGGGCGGTGCGCTTGCCCACCCGGGTCTGTAGCGCCCACGGGGTGCCGTGCTCGATGGTGCACTCGATATCGCACAGCCCGGTAGCGCCCGCCCCAGGGTCTCCATGTACGCGAGCAGGACACCGCGCAACTCCTGGAGCGGGGTGATGTCCCGCTCGAAGGGTGAGGCGTCGACCCGGCCCGGCGGTATCGGCAGCCCGAGCCGGGTCATCTCGGACAGGTTCGCGCCCCCTGCCGCCGAGCCGGCCACGCGGCCGCCCTCGGTGACGTCGCACATGTGACGAGCCAGGACGCCGCCCTCCTCATCCGCGGTGCGTGGTGGATTCAGCGTCGGGCCGGGCCGTGCTCCCCGCGAGGTGCCGGCAGCCCCTCCCAGGGATCCGGCCGGTCCCGTACCTGAGCTGGACGGCCCCTGTGCCTTCACTCATCTCGAGGGGATGCTCGAAGAGATCTGGATGCCTTCGATGCCGCCCGGCAGCGCGGTACCGGTCTGCGAGTGATCCATGCCTTCGGACACCGCTCCGGCCCACGCCCGGTCCGTCGGTGCCCCTTCGGTCCGCGGCTCCCGAAGCTCCGGCATCCGACCCGCAGCCGCCGGTGCGGGCGCCTGCCGTCGCGGAGGGCATCCTGACGGTGGTGCTGCGCCCTTGGCGGGAGAGGTATCCCACCGTCCCCGTGACCGAGACGGTCGCCGAAGGCCGGGCCGCCGTCACGCTGGTGCACGCGGCGCGGGACGCCGGACTGCTCGGTGGGCCGTCGCACGAACGGGCGCAGGATCGGTGCCCACGCGGGTCCCGTCGTGCACGCGGCCCTGCACCACCTCGGCTGCCCCGTCGCCGTCGTCGCTCACGCCTGAGTCTGCCCTCACGACCGAGCCTGCTCGCCGATGGTCGGATCGGCGGCCGCCGGCTTCGTCCAAAGCCCGGGGGACCGACGGCTGTCGATGGCCTCGCGGTAGCCCACGACATCGTGTACGGCCGGTAGGCACGGCGAGACCGTGCACGGCGGGAAACTTTGCCACCCGTCTCGACCCCACCGGAACCGCGCACGGTTTCGGCGACGAGATGAGAGTCCGCCGCGCCGTGCCACGTAGGGCGTCGGGTTTGCGTACGCCCGCGTCGACGGCCCGGTGCCTCTACCCCTGTCCCAGGCGCACGGTGGTGCCCACGGCCGCTGCTGGCGTCCGTGTCGGGCAAGGGCGTCGACGCCACCATCGTCATGGGTGTCAACGAGGGCACGTACGAGGCGGAACCGCACTACGTGAGCTCCAACGCCTCCCGCAAGGGGCTGATGGCCACCACCTCGTCGCGTCCCGGTTACCGGGGACTGAAGACCCGGGCCCGGCCGGTCCGCGCTCCCGCCGTGACATTGATCCCGTATCGTCCTCGGATCCGAGCCGCTACCGTGGCGAGTGAGTGCACGGTTGTCGCGGTCCGGTGGGGCGTGGAGGGGCATCTGTGGGAAGTGCCGAGGGGGCTCGGGAGGCTCGTGTACGGCTGCCTCAGTTGCGGCTGGACGAACTGCTGGGGGAGTTGCAGGCCCGTCTGGACGCTGCTCGTGGCACCCGGGACCGGGTGCACAGCCTGCTGGAAGCGGTGCTGTCGGTCGGCCGGGAACTGGACCTGGAGCAGGCGTTGTACAGCATCGTCGAGGCCGCTGCGGCCCTGGTCGACGCGGAGTACGCCGCCCTCGGAGTGATCGGCCCGGACGGCAGGCGGCTCTCGGCCTTCCACACGGTGGGTGTCAGCGAGGAGCAGATCGCCCGCATCGGCCCCTACCCGGAGGGCCACGGCATTCTGGGCGAGCTGATCCGCCATCCGGAACCGCTGCGGCTGGTGAAGCTCTCCGAGCACTCCGCCTCCTACGGCTTCCCGGCTCATCACCCGCCGATGAACACCTTCCTGGGCGTCCCGATCCGGGTACGGGACCATGTCTTCGGAAATCTGTACCTGACCGAGAAACGGGGCGGTCAGCAGTTCGATGAGGACGACGAGTCGGTGCTGGCCACCCTCGCCGTGGCGGCTGGTGTGGCGATCGACAACGCCCGCCTCTACGAGGAGTCAAGGCTCCGTGAACGCTGGCTCCAGGCGAACGCGGAGATCACGCACACCCTGATGTCCGGCACCGACCAGGGCGGGGTGCCGCGGCTGATCGCCGAACGGGCCAGGGAGATCACCGGGGCTGCCCTGAGTGTGGTGGCCATGCCGGTGAGCGGGACGGACACTTTGGCGGTGGAGCTGGCCATCGGGCAGGAGTCCGACGCGCTGCTCGGGATGGTGCTGCCCGTCGAGGGAACCCTCGTCGGGCAGGCTTTCCGCCAGGGGACTTGGGTGAGCAGCCCGGACATCTCCCGTGACGAGCAGATGTCGGTCGGCCCCTCGCGTCTCGGCGGTCTGGGACCGGCCGTGGCCGTCCCCGTCGGCTCCGGAAGCGACGGGGTGCGCGGTGTGGTCCTCCTGGCCCGAGAAACGGGCCGGCATGAGTTCTCCGAGAAGGAGACACAACCGCTTCAGGTCTTCGCCGCGCAGGCCGCCGTCACCATGGAACTGGCGCAGCGCCGCCAGGACGCCGAGCAGATCGCGCTGCTGGAGGACCGCGACCGGATCGCGCGCGATCTGCACGACCTGGCGATCCAGCGCCTGTTCGCCACCGGCATGACACTCCAGAGCGCCGGCCGGCGCATCCAGGACGAGAGGGCCTCCGAGCGGGTCCTGCGGGCGGTGGATGATCTCGACGAGACCATCAAGATCATTAGATCGACGATCTTCGGTCTGCGGTCCCGGGAGGACACCGCGGGTTCCGGGCTGCGCGCCCGCGTGGTGCGGGCGGTCGGTGACGCCGCGCCGGTCCTGGGTTTCGCGCCGAGCGTCCGCATGGAGGGCCTGCTCGACACACACGTCCCGAGGGAGACAGCGGACCACATCCTTGCCGTCCTGTCCGAGTCCCTGACCAACATCGCCCGGCACGCCCGGGCGGACCGCGCCGACGTGGCCCTGGCGACCGACGGCAGGGAAGTGCGGTTCACGGTTACGGACAACGGCGTGGGCGTACCGCCCGGAGGGCGGCGCAGCGGACTGGGCAACATGGCGGAACGAGCGCGCGAACTCGGTGGGGACATGGAGTTGAGCAGTCCGGAGGGCGGGGGTACGCACATCGTGTGGCACGCACCGGTGGGACAGGACACGGATACGTCGGACGTGTGAACAGGCCCCCGTCCCCGGTCACGGCGATGCGAACGGGCGCCGGACGCCCTTGCTCCTGACGGCCCGTTCACGTTCGCACCCCGGGGTGGAGAACACAGCGGAACATGGGTGGAGAACGGTTCCGCATTCCGCCGCGGTGCTCGCTCACAGCCGCACACCCGTCGACGGTTCGCACGCGTTGTGCCGGTCGGCGGGGACGTGATCAGGCATCCTCCACGACGATGCCCCGAACTGTCCGGCGAGGTGAGGCGGGCCCCCGGGCCGTGGCCCAACGGATCGTCATCTGGACGTGGCTGTTCGGGCTGTCGCCCTGCCGCGGTCCTCGGCCTCTCAGGTGGTACACAGCACCAGGCCGACCTGCCGCGGCCCGGGGAAGAACAGGAATGCCCCTCCCTTGTGGGCCGCCGCGGCCAACTCGGTGAGCAGGTGCCCCAACAGTGGCCGGTCGGCACAGGGAAGTGGCCGTGGCGGGACGTGGCGATCCGCGAAATTGAGGGCCACGTCCGTAGCTCACCAACAGGCGCAGGGCGCGATCTGTCGGATCGGCGTGACGGAGTCCACGGTCCACCGCGGCCCGGATCCCGCGCGGTGCGGTCTCCGCATCGAGTTGGAAGCACCCGGGCCGGGTGTGTGCACGGACGGCACGGCCACGGCCGCGGCGACCAGGTGTTCAGCGCCGGTGCGGCAAGCGGCACGGTGATCACGGCAACCGCCTTCCCGCCCCGCGCCCGAGGCAGCTGAGGCTGGTGGATGACCGCCTCAGACCCCCGGGACGGGCAGCCGGGGAGGGGCTCCAGGGCCCGACGAGGATCCGGACGGCCTCTTCCCCGGGTGTGGACGAACGTCCCTCTACGGAGGGCCCGTTCAGCCCCGCGATCACGGCCCGTCGGCCCCCGGCGCGCGATCGGCTCCTGAACCAGAGTGAGTGGTGTCAGGAGCTACCCCGGACAGTCCCCGAAGGGATCACCATCATGGCCGTGCACGAGCACTCCCACCGTAGTGCGGGTTCCCACCTGCCATTTTTCCGCGGGAACCGGGCTGCTGCCGCGGCCGAGTCCGCCGCGTGGGCGCACAGCGGCATCCGCACCGCACGGGCCTACGTCTTCGCCTCGGCGCGCCTGCTGATGGGCTTCGTCTTCCTGTGGGCCTTCCTCGACAAGACCTTCGGCCTCGGCTACTCCACCGTCTCCGGCAAGGGCTGGATCGACGGCGGCTCGCCCACCGGGGGCTTCCTCGGACACGTCGCAGTCGGACCGATGGAGTCCACCTTCCACGGATGGGCCGGCGCCGCCTGGGCGGACTGGATGTTCATGCTGGGTCTGCTCGGCATTGGCCTCGCGCTGACCGCCGGGGTGGCCCTGCGCCTGGCGGCATTCGCGGGCACCGTGATGATGGCGCTGATGTGGATGGCCGAGTGGCCACCGGCCCAGCACCTGTCGGACGGCTCCCCGAGCATGTCGACGAACCCGTTCGCCGACTACCACCTCGTCTACGCCGCGGTGCTCCTCGCCCTCGCTGTCGCATCCGCCGGCGACACTCTCGGCCTCGGACGGCTTTGGGCCCGGCTCCCGTTCGTCCGTGGCAACGGATGGTTGCGCTGAACACCGCCGTGCGGCGGGCCTACCGCACCGGTGCGGTAGGCCCGCCGTGTCACACCACTCCGGGTCATCCACGCCTGGACCCCCCGCCGTACTTCGCCCACGGCGTGCCCAGCGACCCCGAGCTCGACGTTGTGCTCGGCAAGCAGGACGCTGCCACGCTGGCCGAGGTGCTGCACCGCTGGAAGGAGAAGTACCCGGCCGTCGAGGTCATGGAGGAGTCCCGTTCCTGCAGTTCCGCCGTCCACCTGGCCGACGCCTACCAAGAGGCGTCCCTGGTCGTTGTCGGCCGCCGCAGCCCGCTCGGCGGTCACATCGGCCCTGTCACACAGGCCATGCTGCATCACGCCACCGCCACCGCCACCGCCCCCGTCGCTGTCGTCGCGCACGACTGACGCTCTCCCGATTCCCTCTAGCTGAAGCCATCATGAACGAGGCACAGCGCGGCACTATGGAACTCCCGTTGGCCGGGGAGGTGGACGGCTCCGAGCCGAGTCTGCGGGCCGTTGACTTGGCGGGCGGCTGACGAGCCCGCTCTGTGCGGGGTGCCGACCGGCGGCCGATGAGCGGAAGGCGCGCGTCTCTGGTGTCCCGACACCGCGCGATCGACGGCGCGATGGTTGCCTTCGAGGTCGACGACGTCGATGCGGTCCGGCACTCCGGCTTGGGCGTCGTCGTCACCGGCACGGCCACGGTGGTGATCGACCCGCCGAGGACGAACGTCTGGCCCGCACCGTTCTGGCCTCCGGGGTGCTCTCAACCCCAGGAGGCCTTCGCCCGTGTCGAGCCCCGACCGGCCACTGGGCGTGAACTCGGCGGCGGAGGCACCCTGTACGGAGTGGACCCCACCGTCTGAACGTCCCCTTTCATCCTTCCCGTCTCCTCTCCTCCCGTCCGGATCCGGGCCCTGGACTGGTCGGCCGGCCGGACCGGTCGACCCGGCAACACGTGGGCCGTACGGCGTATCGATGGGCTCTGTCGGCCCCTGCCCGGAGGAGTCGTGGACGACGAACATCGCTGTGGAGCCGCCGCGGGATCGACGCCCAGTCGGCCGACGGCGAGCCTGCCCACGGCCCTTCGTTCCACGAGGGCTGCATACCCCGCGTATGAAGAGAAGGGAACAAGACCGTGACTTTCCGTCATGTGGCCGTCGGTGTCGACGGCTCGGTGGTTGCTGTACGGGCGCTGGACTGGGCCACCGAGGAAGCGTTGCGCCGCGGCACCGCGTTGCGCATCGTGTACGCCGTGACCGACCGAGACGAGGCTGGGCCGGTTCTGGCCTCGGCCGCCGCACGGGTCCACCAGCGTCATCCCGATCTTCCCGTGGAGACCCGGGCGGTGGAGGGCGGCACCGTGCGGGCGATGGCGCGGGAGAGCGAGAGGGCCGTCCTCACCGTCGTGGGCACCAGGGGGCTCGGCGGTGTCACCGGCCTGCTGGTCGGCTCGGTGAGTCTGCGGCTGGCCGCACACGCGCACGGTCCGCTGCTCGTCGTCCGAGGGGACCACCCCTGCGTCAACGGGCGCGAGGTACTGCTCGGCCTGGAAAGCAACGCCGACGCGGACGCAGCCGCCTACGCCTTCCAGGAGGCCGAGCGTCGCGGGACCCGGCTACGCGTCCTGCACTCCGCAACGCACCGGCACATCACATCCGAAACGCACCGGCACATCACATCCGAACCGCCCTCGCTGGTACCCGTGGTGAGCCCCGACCGGCAGCGCAAGGCGCGCAATCACCGGGCGGAGGAAGCCGTCGAGCGGTTCAGTATCGCCCGATTGCGGGAGGAGTGCCCCGAGGTCGACGTCGACAGCCGCGCGGTCCGCACCGGCCTGGCCCATGCCCTGCTGGCGGCCAGCAGCGGGGCCGGTGTCGTGATCATCGGTGCGCACCGCCGGGCGGGTCGGCTCGGTCCGGTCGCGCACACCCTGTTGCACCACTCCCACTGCCCGGTGGTCCTGGTGCCGACGGCCTGATGCGGGCACCGCGGTTGAGCGGATGGCCCGGTCGGCTCTGGACGCGCACCTCGACCGGCCCGGGCTGTCCTCCTGCTACGAGGCACTCGCGCACATCGTCACTCGATGGTCAGCCATGTGTGCTGACCTCGCGCGTGTGGCGCCGGGACCGCAACGGCTTCTTCCCCACCGGGACCCGGGGTCTGCCGGGCGTCATCTCCTCGTTGTCGGTGGCCGGCCATGTGCCGCGCAGCCGGGATCATGGCGGGATGGAAGCCCTGATTCGACTGGCTGTCCATGGAACAGGCCAATGTCCGCCGCGCGCGTGTGACGTCGGCATCTGGGGCTGGGCCGGCATCCGGGACGGCAGCCGTGAACCGGACGTGGTCCTCGCCTGCGTAGGCGATCTGCTCACCCGGGGGTGCCAGCCGCCGCACAGTTGCATCGCCGACCACGTGCTGGAACTAGCGGTCCGGGACAGTGGAGCGGCTCCAAGTGGACCCGAGGAGCGGGACGTTCGGTCCGTCGCCCGGGACCCACAGCCCCCTCCGGCGCGCGTGGACGACGCGGGACATTGAAGGAGCAACGAGAGTCGTCGACATCCTGCGCGTCACAGCCCTCGAAAGGGATGAGCATTATGGCACTGCATGGCCACCCCCACCGGTACCGCGGATTCCGCTTCCCCTTCCTGCACAAGGCCGGGACTGCCCCCGCCCCCGGCGAGGAGACGATCGCCGCCGCGACGGCGACCGGTGCGTACGCGTTCGCCGGGCTGCGTTTCCTGACCGGGTTTGTCTTCCTGTGGGCGTTCCTGGACAAGACTTTCGGCTTCGGCTACGCCACCGGCTCCGGCGAGGGCTGGATCGACGGCGGCTCGCCCACCAAGGGCTTCCTCAGCGGCGTCGCGGCCGGCCCCATGGAGTCCACCTTTCATGATTGGGCTGGGGCCGCCTGGCCGGCCCCATGGAGTCCGCCCAGGCGGCTGGGGCCGCCTGGGCGGACTGGCTGTTCATGCTCGGCATGCTCGGCGTCGGCCTCGCCCTGATCGCGGGCATCGGCCTGCGGCTCGCCGCGGTGGGCGGCACCGCGATGATGGGATTGATGTGGCTCGCCGAGTGGCCGCCGGCCAAGCACCTGTCCGACGGCACGGCGAGCGCGTCGACCAACCCATTCGCCGACTACCACCTCATCTATGCCGTCGTCCTCATCGCACTCGCAGCCGCGGGCGCCGGCGCAACCTGGGGGCTGGGCGGGGTGTGGGCGCGGCTGCCCTTCGTCAGCCGCAACCGCTGGCTCCTCTGAGGGCCGGATGCTCCTCGGACCGGGGCACCTCCGCTCGTTGGCGGAGGTGCCCCGGCCGTTTGCGCTGCCACAGACCAGGCTGCGGAGCAGCCCATGGGCGCGTCCTGAGGGCAGGCGATGGGAAGGGGGGCCGTCCCGGCAGGGACCTGCAGCCCGGCATAAGAGGGACGGATGGCGCGCCACAGGTGCGCCGAGAGGCCCTCCAGGCGGCCATCGCGAGCGACGAGCATGCGAAGCGCAGAAGTTCCGCGGGCGGAGTGAGGGAGAGACCGGCGATGACGGTGACGGTGACAGACGGGCACCGGGCGGCGACCGAGGCATGGCGAGGCTTCAGCGGTACGCGCTGGCGGGGCCAGGTCGACGTGCGTGACTTCATCCAGGCCAACTACACCCCGTACGACGGCGATTCCACGTTCCTGGCCGGGCCGACCGAGCGCACGCTAGCCGTCTGGGGCAAGGTGGCCGCCCCGTTCCCCGAGGAGCGGCGACGGGGCGTCTACGACGTGGACACCGCCACCCCGTCCACGATCATCTCGCACGCCCCTGGCTTCATCGACCGCGACCGGGAGCTGATCGTCGGCCTTCAGACCGACCCTCAGCTTCGCCACCCGCCTGGACCGGCTCGGCGTTCCGGTGTGGATCCGCTATGTCCTCGTGCCCGGCTGGACCGACGACTCGTTGGCCGTCGACGGGCTCGGCGGGTTCCTCGCCGGTCTGGGCAACCTCGACCGGGTGGACATCCTGCCGTTCCACAAGCTGGGCGCCCATAAGTACGACGCGCTGGGGATCCCCTTCCCCCTGCGCGACACACCCGCGCCGCCCCCGGACCTGACGGAACGGGTGCGCGAGCAGTTCAGGGAGCACGGCCTGCGGGCGCTCTGAGCTAGGAACCCATCACGGCGTGAGTGAGAAACACATGCCCGAAGCCTCCCTGCCCGGAGTGATCCGGTACCCGTGCGGTGGATCGGCGGGTGCAGGGTCACCACTCCGGTACCAGCCACCCCCTCCGTCTTTCGTCAAATGAGGCGGGGTGGTCCGGGTTGGTAGAAGATGCCGCCGCGGAGCATGGCGAACAGCACGCTGATGCGGTGTCGGGCCAGGCGGAGAAGAGCTTGTGTGATGCGTGGGGCCTTGGGCCGGATCACCTCAGCCGGCCTGCGTCGGCCGGCCTTTCGCAGGGCGGCCGGGGATCCGTAGCGTTCCAGCAGCCAGGTCACGGGCTGATGGCCCAGACGCGGGCCGAGGACCCGCTCCAGGCTGGGGTGGAACTGGGTGAGCAGGCCTCGTATCCGTTTGGAGGTGCGGGTGGCCTCGGCCGCGAGATCCTGGTCGAAGCCCACCAGCACAGTCAGCTCGGCGGTGATCTCGTCGGTCGGTTCCAGCGAGCGCGGGGTGTGTGGCATCGTCCGGGCGGCGTCCGCGATCACCGCGGCGTCCTTCGCGTCGGTCTTCGCCTCACCCGGGTAGAGGTCGGCGATCCGCCGCATCGCGAGCCCGGGTAGGTAGGCGACCTTGCAGCCCGCGTCCCGGGCGACGGTCAGGGCAGGGCGCCGATCGAGGCGGGCTGGTCCACGATGACCTGGACGGTGCCGAACTCTGCGGCCAGCTTGTCGAAGACGGCTCCCAGGTCATCCCTTCGACAGGGGGGAACAGTCATGCCGGGCCGGAGGCCAGCGGCCCTCTTGCCGGACCGCGAAGAACATAACCGGGGAGGCATACCCGGCTCTGGTCGAGGGCCGGAGGCACCCGTGGCTCCGGTTCCGCTGTCCGGAGTACGGGGCTGTCTGGTACGCCGGCGACAGCCCGCTCGGTAACCGGAAACGCTCGGACATCCGGTACTGCTCGCCCCGGAGCCGCACGAGGGTGTGGCGGAGGCGTTCGCGTTCAGCAGGCGTCACCGTGTGACGCCTGCCTGCGACGCTATCGGGTACTTCTCGGACCGGAAGCCGCGAGGCGGAAGCGAGTCTCCGGCCAGTCGCAGCGGGTTGAGCGTGATCACCGAAGGTCGGTGACCGATTGGCGGCCCGGCCAGGTTAGCTGTCGGTACACGAGGGCCATTTGTCTGCCGCCCACTCCGGCCAGCCCGGCCAGCCCGCCGGTGGGGCGGGAATCTCGCCGCCGTCGAGTTCGGCGGCGTCAGGCACCTGGAACTGCTCCCGCCAGGCATCCAGGTCGGCCTCGCTCATCGGGAACGTTTGATGCGGTGTTGTGTCCTGGCGGTGCGCGACGCGGGCGAGCTGGACGTCCTTGTCCACGGGCAGATACACCACCTGGCATGATGCCCCGACCGACCGGGCCAGCCAGCGCAGCGCCGACCGTTCATCGCGGCTCCAGAGCCCGAAGTCGAGCACGACGCTGGTCCCCAGCCTCAGCGCCTGTAGGGCGACCGAGATGAGCCGCCCTTCGAGCACCCAGCGCTTGCCGTCGGCCATCGAATCGCCGAACAGCGGGATCATCCAGTGATCTGGGGTCAGCCGCAGCGCCCGGTGGGTTGCGGCGAGCTCTTTGGCGCGGGTGGTTTTCCCAGCGCCGGGGAGACCGACCATCAGGAGCAGGATGGCAGCACGTGGGTGTTGCGTAACGCTGGGTCCGGCTGCATGCGGATGCTGTGAATCGAAACGCTGCGACTGAGACATGACTTCCCTGATCAGGCAGGACGACCCGGCGTCACAGGAATACGAGTGACTGCCGGCAGGACACTGATCCGGCGGTACGTCCTGGCACTGCCCCATGCGGGGGCAGGCAATGGCCGCGGTTACAGGAACCGCGGTACCGCCGCTAAGCGGCGGTTGTTGTCATGGGAGCACAGCAGCACATGCCTTGATAATAGCGGACCGACTGTGCCCCGGGCGGCGTGGGCGCCCGGAGCGGTGGCGGGCAGCGGTACGCGTCTGGCCGTGGTGTGGTTCCACGGCAGGGCACGGCTGTGGCAGCCGGGTCAGCGGCGCGCGTCGCCGGGGGCGACAAACCTCCTCGACTGGCCCGGCGGCGGAGGGCTCACACTGGGGACCTGCACCCAGACGGACCTGGAACGCTGGATGGCCGACCCCACGGTCAGCTACCGCGACGAGACCGGCCGCTTCGTCCGCTGGTCGGTACAGCAGCGGCATTCCCGTGACCTGACCTACGCCACCGTCCGCTGGACCGGCCCGCTCAGCACCATCGACAGCGAGAACGGAAGTGCCCGCCGCGATCCTCGCCCGGATGCTCGACATGAGATGGGGGTGGGGAGGTGGCAACAACGCGAGCTGCCAAAGCAAGCCCCCACCTCCCCGAACGAACTCCGTTCAGCTCGGCTTGGCCTGCGCCTCCTTGGCAGACGCCTCCAGCTTGTTCCAGTACTCCTCGTACCAGGCCGCGTCGCCACCATCCATGTTGCTGTTGGTTTCCCGCATGCCAACCTTGCCGTCGATCAGTTCGCGGACGATGTCGGCGTGGCCGGCGTGACGGTTCGTCTCGGCCGTCATATGCAGCATGATCCGCTGAAGCGTCACGCCGTCGTTGTCGCCCCACCACGCGACGTGGCCCATCGCATCGAGTGGCAGCGCCTCGATCGTCGCGTCCGCGTGCGCCCAGGCGCGGTGGTAGAGGCTGAGGATATCCTCGCGCGACTCGTCGGCGGGTGCCCACATGTCCGAGTTGGGCTCGGCGTTCTCCTCGTGCCAGGGGAGGGATTCGTTGTGCGGGCGGCCGAAGGTTGGGCCGAAGTACCCGAGTTCGACGCTGGCGAGGTGCTTGACGAGGCCGAGAAGGTTGGTGCCGGTCGGTGTCAGGGGGCGGCGGACGTCGTACTCGGACAGTCCGTCCAGCTTCCAGACGACGGCTTCGCGGGCTGCCTTGAGGTAGCGGTGCAGGTCATCTTTAGGGTCATTGGGCTTCATGGGGCTGAGTCTCGCACCGCCCGCCGACAGCGGTCGCATGGGTTTCCCGGTCGCTCACAAAGCATCAGCCAACGACTGGGCCGCCTATGCCGTGGACCGGCCGACGCGTGAGCCTTGATGCAGCAGGCATTCGGACAGTTCCCATACCCGACTCCACCATGAGCCCGCGGCCGCGGCGGCATCCACGAGCTACTCGACATCGAAACCGCCCGGGCTACCGCCGACACCCTCACCACCCTCCACGACGAACTCGCCGCCGGAACCGGAATCTCAGGGCCGGCCGGGAGCGATCCACGCCGCGGCCCAGGCCCCCACCTTCGCCGGGTCCATCCGCACGCACCTCCAGGCCCGGGACATCCTGGGCAATCCGGCTCCCGCCCTCCTCGTCCGGGTTCAAAGACGTGTTGCCACGCGGATCAGGTCGGCAACTGCACGAAGGCGGCTGCGCGGCGGCCAGGCGATCACCGTTGTCACGGGCGGGGCATCCAGGACCGGCACGGCGGCGAGGTCCCGGCGCAGGTCGGCGGCGGCGGACTCGGGAATGACCACGGTGGTACGGCCAAGCGCGATCAGCTGAAAGAGCTGCGTCAGGTTCCGTACCTCTGCGCCCGGTCCTTCTGGGTAGCTGCCGCCGGGGCCGGGCCAGCGGGCCATCGGGAGGGTTGGCAGGGTGGTGATGTCGGCCATCCGGACCTGGGAGCGGCCGGCGAGCGGGTGTGCGGCCGGCAGGATCGCAACCTGTCCCTCTGTGTACAGGGTTTCGGTGTCGAGCCCGGCTGCTGAGTCGAAGGGCAGGTGGAGCAGCGCCACGTCGGCTTGCCCGTCCTGCAGCAGCTGCTGGTGCTGGTGTGCCTCGCAGAGCAGCAGATCGACGGTGGCTGCGCCGGGTTCCGCGGCGTAGGCGTCGAGCAGTTTGGTCAGCAGCTCGCCGGCGGTGCCGGTTTTGACGGCGAGGACGAGGCTGGGGTGTGCTGTCGCGGCCTGTTGAGTATGCCGCTCAGCCGCGGTCACCGCGCTGAGGATCGCGTGTCCTTCGGCCAGCAGCACGGCTCCGGCCTCGGTGAGCGTGACCTTGCGGCTGGTGCGTTCCAGCAGTGCGATTCCGAGCCGCCGTTCGAGCTGGGTGATCGTGCGGGACAGGGGCGGCTGGGCTATCCCAAGGCGCTGGGCAGCCTTGCCGAAGTGCAGCTCCTCGGCGACGGCGACGAAGTACCGCAGCTCGCGTATTTCCATGCGCCCAGGCTAATGACGGCTCACGGCTGATCGATATCGTTCGGGTATTTCTGCACGACCGAGTAGGTGTTGGTGCCCGGCCGCAGCGCGGGCATGCTCGCTGTCGTGAACGAGAAAACGATCGCGCTGGTCACTGGCGCGAACAAGGGAATCGGGTACGAGATCGCGGCCGGGCTCGGTGCGCGGGGCTGGAGTGTCGGCGTCGGCGCCCGGGACGAGCAGCGCCGGGAGGACGCCGTGGCGAAGTTGCGCGCGGCTGGTGCCGACGCCTTCGGCGTGCCTCTGGACGTGACCGACGACGAGAGCGTGATCGCCGCGGTGCAACTGATCGAGGAGCGTGCGGGGCGGCTGGACGTACTGGTCAACAACGCCGGCGTGGCCGGCGGCTGGCCGGAGGAACCCTCGACCCTCGACCTCGACACCGTGCGGCGGCTGGTGGAGACCAACGGCATCGGCGTCATCAGGGTCACCAATGCGATGCTGCCGTTGCTGCGCCGTTCGGCGCACCCGCGGATCGTCAACCAGTCCAGCCATGTCGGCTCCCTGACCCTGCAGACCACGCCCGGTGTCGACCTCGGGGGGATCAGCGGGGCCTACGCGCCGACGAAGACCTACCTCAACGCCATCACCATCCAGTACGCCAAGGAGCTGAGCGGCACCGGCATCCTGATCAACAACGCCTGCCCTGGTTACGTGGCCACCGACCTCAACGGATTCAGCGGGACCCAGACCCCGAGCAGGGCGCGGCGATCGCCATCCGGCTGGCGACCCTGCCGGACGACGGCCCGACCGGCCAGCTCTTCGACGACAACGGGGTCGTCCCCTGGTGACCTGACCCTCGGATGCGGCCCCCGTCGATCAGGCCGTAACCGTGACGCGTCGGACCCACGTACCCCCCGCGAAGATCGCCGTCGCTGGGCTTTGTCAACCACCCTTGGCCGAGTTGCGGGCCGAACTCATCGACGCACAGCACCCCCGTCGGCCAGCGGTCTGTCGTATAAGGCCAGGCCAGTCTCAACGGCGGTCGAGACTGGAGCATCAACCCTGATACGTAGTTAGCGGAGCCCATCAGGCGTGGCCGGTACGGGGAGCCCACGGGGCGCGCCGGATGAGTCGGATCGGTAGGACGGGACACATGTTGGACGCGGTTGAACGTGGGCTGCTGCAGGCGCTCCAGATCGATGGGCGGGTCGCGTTCTCGCTGGTCGGTGCGGTGCTGGGGGTTTCGGACCAGACAGTGGCGCGCCGGTACGCGCGGCTGCGGAACGAGGCGGGCGTTCGGGTGACCGGTGCGGTGTGGCCGGAGGCGGTGGGGCGGCAGTTGTGGCTGGTGCGGGTGCGGTGCGTACCGGAGGCGGTGGCGGGGCTCGCGCGAGCGCTGGCGAAGCAGGCGGAGACGTCGTGGGTGCAGATCGCCTCGGGCGGCGCGGAGGTCCTGTGCATGGTTCAGGCGGTGACGGACACGCCGGCCGCGGAGTCGACCGTGCTGTCTCGCCTGCCCCGCACGCCCCGGGTCACCGGGGTGAGTGCGCACCGCGCGCTGCACCTGTTCTTCGGCGGAAGTGAGAGTCCGCTGACGAAGAACGGGCCGCTCACGGCGGAGCAGTGCGCGCAGTTGTCGCCGCCGGCGGCGAAACGCGTGATCGGGCCGGTGGAACTGTCGACGGAGGACAACGCGTTGCTGGAGGCGCTCGCGCTGGACGGGCGGGCCGGGTTCCGGTCGCTGGCCACGGCGACGGGCTGGTCGCAGACGATTGTGCGGCGGCGGCTGGCGGAGCTGCGCTCGGGCGGGGTGGTGTACTTCGATGTCGATGTCGACCCGGCGTTGCTGGGGTCGCGGACGTCGGCGGGGTTGTGGCTGACGGTCGCGCCGGGTGAGCTGGCGGCCGCGGGTGCGGCGCTGGCGGAGCATCCGCAGGTGAGCTTCGCGGCTGCCACCACCGGTGTGTCCAACCTGTACGCGAGCGTGCAGTGCCCCACTGGCACGGCGCTGTACGAGTATCTGACGGGCTCGGTGGCGGCATTGCCCGGGCTGCTGTCGGTGGAGACCGCGCCGAGTATGCGGGTGGTCAAGGGGGCGTCTCCGATTGTCGGATAGCGCTGCGTACGAGGCCCTTCGTGTCGGATAGCGCCCAGTGAAACGGTGTTCCTGCCGCGGGGCTCAGCGCGAGGGGATTGTGGCGGGGCACGAGAACACATCCCTTCGAGAAAGAACTCCCGATGCCCAACGCATTCGACCCGATCACCATCGGACCGCTTACCCTGCCCAACCGTGTCGCCATGGCCCCGCTGACCCGCCGCCGCGCTTATGGCGACGGCCTGTCAGCGACCCCGCTCATGGCCGAGTACTACCGGCAGCGCGCGACGGCCGGGCTGATCGTCGCCGAAGCCGCCCAACCCAGTCGTGTCGGCCAGGGCTATACCGACACCCCCGGCCTGCACGACACGGCGCAGGTCGCGTCCTGGCGCCCGGTCACCGACGCCGTGCACGACGCGGGCGGCCGGATCTACGCACAGCTCATGCACGCCGGTCGTAACAGCCACCCCGAACTCCTCGGTGGCGGGCTGCACCCGCTCGCGCCGTCCGCGTGTGCCGCCGAAGGCGTCGTGCGCGTCCACGGCGGCGAACCGGCCGTGCGCAAGCCGTACCCGATACCGCAAGCCCTGACCATGCAGGGCATCGCGGATACCATCGCCGACTTCGCCGATGCGGCCGCGAACGCGATCGACGCCGGGTTCGACGGTGTCGAACTGCATGGAGCCTACGGTTACCTCATTCAGCAGTTCCTCTCCGGCAACGCCAACCGCCGCACCGACCGCTACGGCGGCAGCGTCGCCGGGCGCGTCCGGTTCCCGCTCGACCTCGTCGATGCCGTCGCCGCGCGCATCGGAGCCGAGCGGCTCGCACTGCGGATCTCCCCTGGCTGCACCGCGTTCGGCCTCGAAGAGCCGGATCTGCACGAGCTCTACCCGACCCTGGTCGACGGTCTGCCACGCGGCCTGGCCTACCTGCACGTATTCGAGTTTCCGGGCCACCGCGACCTCACGGTGAAACTGCGGGAGCACTGGGCAGGAGTGTTCATGCTCAATCCGCACGAGACCCACCACGACTGGCCCGCCGACCCCCGGCAACTGCGCCTGGTCGACGACGGGCTGGCGGACATCCTCTCGTTCGGGACGCTGTTCATCTCCAACCCCGACCTCGTGCACCGCCTCCGCCTGGGCGCGCCGCTCGCCGAGGCCGACGAGACCACGTTCTACCGCGGCGACCACCGCGGCTACACCGACTACCCCTGCCTGGGGGAAGTCCTCTCGTGACCGCTGTCCTGAGCAGCGCGATCGCCGTGGTCACCGGTGCCGGCAGTCGCATCAGCCTCGCAAACGCCGCAGGCTCACCCTGGCCGGCCGCGCGCGGGGGTCGAGCCTCGCTGTCCCAGCTCTCTACTCTGTGAGTGACCGCAGCGTGCGGGCGGTCGCCGATCCGGTCAGATCGCGGCCTGTGGGTGCCGGAATCTGTGTCACCCTATGCGATCTGCGCGTATTCGCGGAGTTGTCCGAGGGATCGGTGCTGCCGGTGTCTGTTGTAGTGGTCGCGGTTCGCCATCGCGCACGAGGCGTCGGCGATGCGGAGCAGGCCCGTGGTGGTAGCGGCCGACGACCTCGCTGATCCGGGGCCGGGTCCGCTCTTCGACAGGTTCGGCTCGATGGCGCCTGTGGAGATGTCGATGAGGGCGAGCCCGGTCTCGGCCGCTTTCTTGGCGCCGACGGTGCGCTTGACCCGGGTCTGGAGGCGAAGACGAGGCATGCGCCAACAATCAGCATCACGCGTCGTCGGCTTCACCGCACATGAGGCTTGAGGCCGGGTGTGTGGGTGCGATTGTCGGCGTGCAGCACGTTGTACCACGGAAGGCCCGGACGGGGCGTGGTGCGACGAGTTTGGCCAGCTGTTCGGTGACCAGCTCGTCCACGGTGATGCTCTGGGCCGCGGCCAGCTGACGTAGGGGATCCCAGCAGAGCACCCACTGTCCCTATGGCAGCTCCGGTCACGGACACCGCCCGCCTTCTACGAACCAGCCTCATCTGCGACCCCATGCGCCGGATCTCGTCCTCGATCTACTGCCCGATCACTTGGAGACTTCGTTGAGAGCATGCAAGCCTCACACCAGCGGAAGAGCCGCAGCAGACCGTCCTCCCGCACCGAGGTCCTGGGCGGCCTGGCGGTTGCGCTCGCGCTGATCCCCGAGGCGATCTCGTTCTCGATCATCGTCGGGGTCGATCCGGCCATCGGCCTGTTCGCCTCCTTCACCGTGGCCGCCACCATCGCGATCGTCGGCGGGCGCCGAGCGATGATCTCCGCCGCGGCCGGCGCCGTCGCGCTCGTGACCGCGCCGATGAACCGCGAACACGGCCTGGGCTACCTGGTCGCCACCGTGCGAGTTGCCGTCCTCCCTGCCGGTTCCGGCCTGCCGATGTGCCGTTCACCCTGGACACGCTGACCACCATCGCGCCGTGCGCCTTCGCGATGGCGCCGGTCGGTCTGATGGAGTCGCTGATGACGGCCAAGCTGGTGGATGAGATCACCGACACCCGCTCCAGCAAGACCCGTGAGTCCATCGGTCAGGGCATCGCCAATATCGTCACCGGCTTCTTCGGTGGCGTGGGCGGCTGCGCCATGATCGGCCAGACGATGATCAACGTGAGGGTCTCCGGTGCCCGCGCCCGCTTCTCGACGTTCCTGGCGGGCTCGTTCCTGATGGTGCTGTGCATCGTCTTCGGCCCGGCCGTCTCGGATATTCCCATAGGCGCCCTGGTCGCCGTCATGGTCATGGTGTCGTTCGTGACCTTCGACTGGCACTCCATCGCCCCGAAGACGCTCAAGCGGATGCCCGCCGGGGAGCTCACCGTCATGGCGATCAACGTCGCGGTCGTCGTGGCCACCCACAACCTGGCCATCGGTGTCGTCGTCGGCTCGATCACCGCCATGGTCGTCTTCGCCAACCGCGTCGCCCACCTCGCCCAGGTCACCGCCGTCACGGACCCCGCCCACGCCATCGTGGTCCACCGGGTCACCGGCGAGCTGTTCTTCGCTTCCTCCAACGATCTCGTCGGCCAGTTCGACTACACGACCGACCCCGACAAGGTCGTCATCGACCTGTCCGCCGCCCACATCTGGGACGCCTCCTCCGTCGCAGCCCTCGACGCGATCGAGACCAAGTACACCCAGCGCGGCAAGACCGTCCAGATCACCGGTCTGAACGGGCCCAGCGCTTACCTCCACGGCAAGCTCAGTGGCGAACTCACACCCAGCCGCCGACCGCAACCCTCCCACCCCGAAAGGCTGCCTCGGCAGCACAGCAGCCCAGGCGGCCATTGCAGCGCGATGGCGATACGGACGACGTCCAGCGGCTGTGAGGTGATCCTTTTCCCCTGCAGGGCGAAGAGGGTGGTGATCGTGAACAGCAGCCCGTAGAGGGCGAACGGGCAGATCTTCGGCAGGACGTCGTTCTCGTACCGCTCGTGGCCGAGCTCGGTCTCGCCCATGCGGCGGGTGAGAACCTGGCGAGCAGCGGGATGCCGAGGCAAATGACACCGAGCCAGCCAGGCGGCAGGTCGACGTAGAACCGCTCAGCAGGCAGAACGCGATGACCTCGAAGACTGAGTTCAGGGCGACCGTAACGGCCGCGCCCGCACATACAGGGACTGATTCGCCGAACGATGCGCTCTCCGGTGGCCGGAGGACACTCCCCGGCCGGAGACTGGAAGTGGTGGGCCGTGGGGCCGACGAGGCAGAAGCAGAAGGAGGACGGTCGTGTGTCCGAGACTCCGCACATCGTGAGTGATGTGATGACCCGGACGGTGGTGGCTGTCGGGCGTGACGCGCAGTTCAAGGAGATGGTGCAGACGCTGAGGCAGTGGCGGGTGAGCGCCATGCCGGTGCTGGAGGGTGATGGGCGTGTTATCGGCGTCGTTTCCGAGGCGGATCTGCTGCCCAAGGAGGAACTCCGGGACAGCGACCCGGACCGCTTCGAGCAACTGCGGCACCTCCCTGACCTCGCCAAAGCGGGAGCGGTGACGGCGGAGGAGCTGATGAGTTCCCCGGCGGTGAGCGTGCACACGGATGCCACGTTGGCCGAGGCGGCCCGGATTATGGCCGTCAGAGGGGTCAAACGGCTTCCCGTGGTCGATGCCGAGGGGATGCTGCTGGGAATTGTCAGCCGGGGTGATCTGCTGAAGGTCTTCCTTCGTCCGGACGAGGACATCGAGGAGGAGGTCCGCCGCACGGTGGTGGCCTATCTCTTTCCTGGCGACAGCGGCATCCATGTCGGGGTGGATGAGGGAGTTGTCACGCTCAGCGGGCAGCTCCGCGACACCGCCCCGATCCCTGTGGCCGCGCGCCTCGCCCGGGCCGTGGAGGGCGTGGTGGATGTCGAGTGCCATTTCCGGGGTGTCGGACGCGGGGAGACGACGGCGGGCACCTTCTGAAGGGGGTGCTCCTGATCGTGCGGGTGTGGCTATGGCTCGAGGTCCAGCACATCGTGGACCGGCCGCCTGGGGGTCTGGGAGCCGGGTCGGCCATATCCCAGCCGAAGCACCATCTGCACATACGCGTTGCCCGACATGGGGTCGCGCAGCGGCCAGCGCAGGTCGTGCCATTCGAGGGCCTGGGTGATGAACGAGGTCGAGACTCCCTCGATGGTGGCGCGCAGCAGGACCCGTTCCATCGCCTGGCCGGCGCGCAGCCAGTCCAGGGGCCGGTCGCGTGAGGTGCTCAGCAGCGCCAGGTGGGGTGCGGTTTCGAAATCGACGGTCGGGCGGCCGGGGATCGGTTTGCCGCCGGCGAAGTCACGCATGGGGGCCTTGCCGATGCGGCGGCGGGGCCCGAAGGCGTATTCCGGGACTCCTTCGGTGGCCGGCCGCGTATCGTCCGCCCGGCGGGTGAAGCGGGCCAGGTCCGCTGCGGCGCCGGCGTCGGTGAGGTTGCGAGCCTCGGCCTCCAGCGCCAGGTCCATGACGGACTGCAAATGCAAGCCGGAGGCGAAGGACAGCGAAACGTACTCCCGGTGTGCGGCCTCGGCGAGGGCGGTCAGCACCGCATCGGGCAGCGGGGTCTCGGCGAAGGGGTACCGGCTGGTGTGCCGGGCGTGCACGGCGGGGTACAGGGTGGCCGGATCGTCCTCGTCGCCGAGCGGGCCGGTGAGTGTCACGGAGGCCAGCAGCATCGGGTCGTTGGGGTCGGGCAGTACCCGGGTGGTCGCCTGCCAGCCCTCGTGCGCGACCGCGACCCGCAGGTTCATCAGGGCGGCGCCACAGCCGATGTGCAGGGACCGGAGTACGGGGTCGCTGTGCGGCAGAGCGCCCCGGAGGTCGGCCCGCAGATGGAAGACGCGGTTGCGGCGGGAGTACTGGAATCGCCAGGGCTGGGTGTTGTGCATCGACGGGGCGGCCGTGGCGTCCTGCACCAGAGCCATGACCACCGCTTCGGAGAGCGCTTGAGTGGTCCTGGGCGCTGTTCCCGTTCCTCGATGGCCGGTCTCCTCCAGGTGTCCTTCGGGCCCGTGCTCGATGTGGTGAATGTGTGCGTCCGGTCCGGGGAACACGAGGGTGACCTGGTCCGAGTCCGACCACCGCACGTCATAGGGAGGTGTTCCGTCGTCATGGCGGAGTCCGACGATCTCACCGTCCCGCTGGGTGGCACCGGTGGTGGGGCTTTCGACAATCAGTTGGTCGCCGACTTGGGCACGCATCGACATCCCGCCTCTCTGCCTCACCTCCAACGTGGCACGGTCGGCGAGCGGTGTCCTGGGACGGCCAGCCCTTGAGCCAGGGCCGGATGGCCCCGTTGGGGGCCGTGCGGCCGGGAGGGGGAGCCATGAGGCTCATCCGGCGGTGGGGACGAGCTGGCAGGATCGATAAGGGAACACCGGCCGACCCCGCCGCGAGTCTCCGAAAGGAGTCGGGACATGCACCACAGAACGGTCGGAGAGCTCATGACGCGTCCGGTGGTCCAGGCACCACGCGCATTGCCATTCAAGGAACTCGTGCGGCTCCTCACTGAGTACGACGTCACAGCCGTGCCGGTCGTGGACGGTTCCGGGCGCCCGATCGGCGTGGTGTCCGAGGCCGATCTGCTGCGCAAGTCGTCTGGGCAGACCGACCCGTCCGGTCGGCTGCCCCTCCCGCGTCTGGAGGCGTGGGAGCGCGCGAAGGCGGAGGGGGCGAGGGCGGAGGAGCTGATGTCGGCGCCCGCGGTGTGCGCGCGTCCGGAGTGGACGGTTGTCGAGGCGGCTCGCGTGATGTCGGCCCGGAGCATCAAGCGGCTTCCCGTGGTGGACGAGACCGACCAGCTGCTCGGCATTATCAGCCGTGGCGATCTGCTGCGGGTATTCCTGCGCCACGACGACGCGATTCGCGACGAGATCCAAGGGGATCTACTGCGTCGGACCCTGCGTCTGGCGCCCTCGGCCGTGACGGTCGAGGTACGGGAGGGCGAGGTCACGCTGGAAGGATCGGTCCAGGCCAGGAGCCTGGTCCCGGTCATCGTGCGGCTGTGCCGGGGCGTGGACGGGGTTGTCTCGGTCACCGAGCACATCGCCTACGGAACCGATGACACGGAGGGTTCCGCCACCGCGGCCTGAGATGCCTCCGACATGCGGTGGGGTACGTAGGTCCGAGGCCGCGGTACAAGCGCTTCAGGCAGGCCACCCCCACGCCGCCGCGTGTGTCCGGGCACGGGGCGACCCACCGCCGCCCTTGATATCGCGCTCCGCGGCACCCAGCAGTTGGTCACCCGGATCGTGCAGTGCCCGCCCGGCCGCCAGCTCGTCGCCGATCTCGGGCACGTCGTCATTCTCGGGATTGCATCGGGCAGTCCCGTGACCGGTGAGCGAGATCCCCTCGCCGTCCACCGAGATCCGCGCGATGGTGCCTTTGGGAGTGTCTGTGGCCCCGCGGGGGGCGCCCGTCCGCTTCGACCCGTCCCGATCCGTCCAGCTGACCTGCGCCCACTGCCGGGCGGCAGCAGTCCCCTCGCTGTCCGCGGTCAGGCGCCGTCACGTGGTGCGTTCCGCCGCCTGGACGCGGGCGTGTGCATCTCAGACGTGTACGCGGCCCATCCGGCACCCAGCGAGGCAGTCGGCAGGCCAATCAGCAGTACGAACAGCAGCAGGATGGAGAGCCGGAACTGCAGCCGGTCGGAGGGGCGCAACAAGGGGCTTCCGGCTCCGGTCGCCCCGGTGCGAGACGACCCGGTCTGCGACCCGGTCTGCGTGCTTATGTGCGTCTGTCGACGACGCGGACCGCTCAGGCTCCCGAGGTCCGCAAGGAGTGGGCAGAGAAGGTCCTGGACGATGCGGAAGCCGATCTCGCCGCCCGCTGCCCGGATGTGTCGGTCTCCACCGAGCTGGCGTCGGAGACCGCCGTCCCGGCTCCGGTGGCCCACGACGCGGGCTCGGAGATGCTGGTGCTGGGCTCGCGGGGCCGTGGCGCCGTTGCCCGGTTTCTGCTCGGCTCGATCGGGTTGCAGGTGCTCGGCCGGGCCACGTGCCCGGTCGTGCTGGTGCGGCACAGGGGCGGCGAGGCGCCCGGGGCCGCCGGGGGAGATGTGGTGGGGGGCATCCAGGACCCGCCTGAGTCGGCCGCCCCGATCGAGTTCACGTTCGCCACGGCCGCCGCCGCACGAGGCGGGGGAGTTCGCGCCGCCCCGCACCTGCGCCTCGCGGTAGGCGATCCGTACGGCCGCCGAGTCCTGTGTGAGGTCGCCGACCCCGAGCACGACCTGCCGGACGGTCCCACGCCGGTCCTGCTCCGGCCGCGGAACACGGAAGTGCTCGGCCCTATCGCGCTGACTGGCCATGTGGCTGCTGGCGCCGCCATCGGAGGACGGCTGAGCGTCCTGGCGGATGTTCCTGCGGGCGCGCGGGTCCACGTCGGGTGCCGCCACGGTGCGGGACGGCGCCGTCACGATCAGGCTCATGCGGCGCCTCAGCTGTCGCGGATCCTGGAGCCGCCGAGGGTGGGCACGCGGTAGCGGCCGCAAGACGTCAGGACAGGCTGCGGCCGTGGTCGGCTTCGTACGCGGCGAAGACCTCCACCGGTGTTCCGCCGGTGTGCAGGAACTGCTCGTCCAGGACCGTGGCAAGGGCCTCCAGAGCACCGGCGAGTATGGTCGCCGCCAGACGCACATCGGGACGAGCTGCAGCCTGCCCGCGCTGGGCGAGCTCAGCGGCATAGCCGACGCTGGAGGCCAGGGGCGCGTGGTTTTGATCGTCGTGGAAGTAGTACGCCTCGGCGTACTGGGTGAAGTCGACGCGGACGCGTACCACTTCGGTGGCCACACTCTCCAGCAGCGAGGCCCCCAGAGGGCCATCCATCTGGTGGGCCGAAGGGTCCGCTCGGCGCAGCAGCGCCAAGCGGATCGCCAGGACCCTCCTCCGAGCGAGTGCCGGGTAGATCTCGAGTACCCAGGTGACCGTGGCCGTCAGCAGGGCGAAGCCGAGAAGGGCTTCCAACGGCGCTACGATGCGCAGCCAGTCCTCGGTCGGCACGATGTCGCCGAGCCCGAGGGTGGCGATCGTGACGAGTGAGACGTAGAGGGCGTCCAGCAGGTCCGCATGCTGGGCAGGTTTCAGGCCGCTTCCGAAGGAGAACGCTTCCGGCATGTGGGGCCAGTAGATGATGGCCCATCCGAGGATGATGGTGCAGGCCCACATCACGACCACCGTGACCATGGCCAGCGGTCCGACGAGCCCTGCCACCCGCTTGCGAGCGGGGACACGCTGGGACGCTCTCCACAATCCGGACATGATCAGGCGGCTCAAGCCTCCCCGACGAGTCGGATGCCAGAGTGTATGGAACAGGTCTCGCAGTGCGGCCATGACCAGCCCGGCCCCGGTCAACGAGACCAACCACTCCATGCGCGTCTCCCACGGCGCTGTTCGGCGCGTTGCCCGAGTGCGGCCTGACATGACCCTACGTCTCAGCGACCACCGGGGAGGGCAGACTCGCCGGGCGGTGGCTGCGAGCCGAAGGCCGACGCCGGCGAGGTGGCCGATGTGCGCGGACGGCGCGCGGCCCAGATCCTGTGGATCAACCGGCTCACCCGCGGCCTCCCCGGCGTGGCGCTCGGAGCCGAACCGGGCGCCCCGGACGTGATGCGCCACCCGCCGAGACCTCCCGAGGAGAGCGTGCTCGGCGCCGGCCTGTGGCCCCGGATCCTGGCCATGGGAGCGTTCGTCGCCACGTCACCCTGGTGGCCGGGGTCTGGGCGGGAGACCGGCCGCCCCTGGCAGTCCATGATGTTCCTGGTGCTCGGCGCCACCCAACTCGGCGTCGCACTGGGCTCCCGAGCCCGCCCGGGCAGCCTCACCAACCCGTTTCTGCTGTTCGCCGTGGGCACAGCCCTGGCACTGCAGGCGGCCGGCGTCTATCTCCCGCCCCTGCGCGCCCTGTTGGGAACGGAACCACTGCCCCTCGTCGACCTCGCGATCGCCTGCGCGCTCTCCGGACTCGGGCACGTCGTCGTGCGCGTACAGAGGCAGCTCTTCCTCTTCCCGGAGCGCCCACCCGTCACAGGGTGCTCCAGAAGTCCGACAGCATGCGGGCCGTTCGTGCCGGGTCCTGGAGCATCCACCAGTGGCCGAGCCCGTCGAGTTCGGCGGTTCGGGCGCTGGCGCGCCGGGCGGCGCGACGGCGGAGGGCGGTGCTGCCGACCGTGTGGTCCTCTGTCGCGATGGGGACCAGACCGGGCCTGGCGGCCGCCGCGGGCAGATCGCGGCCGCGTTCGATCAGCACCGCCGGGGGCGCGGACCGGTATAGCGCGAGGATGGCCCTGCCCATCTGCGGACCCTGGCCGAGCGCCACCTCGCCGGCCGTCGGCTCGGGGATGCCCCAGTCGACCATGCGCGCTGCCCGTTCCTCGACGTCTCCCGAGAAGATCCACTCGATATGGCGCTCGCCCTCGCCCGGCGTCTGCCAGAGCCTGGCGATCTCGTGCCAGACGAAGTCCGGCTCGTAACCGCCGATGGTGTCGCTGGCCCAGCTGCGGAGCAGGTCGGGACGGGTCATCGCCACCTCCAGGGCGTAGCCACCGCCGAAGTCGTGGCCGACGACGTCCACGGGTGCCTCGAACCGTGACAGCTCGTCGATGAGCCAGTCCCGGTAGTCGGTGAAGGTGGCCCCGAAGTCCGGGGGGAGCGGCGCGCCGAAGCCAGGAGGGGAGAGCAGGACCGTGTCCCGCCGCTGGGACGCGGACAACTCGTTGATCAGCGGGGTCCACACCGCGGAGGTCACGGGAACGCCGTTGACGAAGACAAAGGTCATGGTGGGATGACAGCAGCGGTCGACGCGGACGTCCAAGACCCGTTGCGCACCTCGTCATGCAGGAGCTGCATGACGCGTAGAGTGCGGGCATGCTTCCCGACCTGGATCTGCGGCTGGTCCGGTACTTCACGGTTGTCGCCGAGCACCTGAACTTCGCCCGTGCGGCCGAGGAGCTGCGGGTCGCCCAGCCGTCCTTGAGCCGTCAGATCCAGCGGCTGGAGAACATCCTCGGCGTGCGCCTGCTGGAACGCACCACCCAGGGCAGCCGGCTCACCGCCGCCGGCGCGGCGTTCGTCCCCCGGGCGCAGCAATTGCTGCACGAGGCCCGGCAGGCGGTGTCCACCGTGCGCGCCGCGGCACCGGCACGCACGATCACCATCGGCTACGTCGACGATCTGATCGTCACCCCCGCCATACGCGACCTGCGCCACCGGCATCCCGACGCTCATGTCCGCACCCGGCACCTCGGCTCCCAGGACGCCGGCGCCCTGCCCGATCGACAGGTCGACGCCCTGGTCGTGCGCGCACCGCTGCCAATCCCGGACGACGGACTCGACACGACGGTCCTCTACACCGAGCCCCGGGTCCTGCTCGTGTCCGCATCCCACCGCCTCGCCGGCAAGGAATCGGTCACCGCCGCCGACATCGCCGCGGAACCACTCGTCGGCTGCACCGGAATGAGCGCCGACTGGACCGCCTTCTGGCGCCTCGAACCCCGACCGGACGGCCGTCCTGCCCCGCTCGGCCCTACCCTTGCCGACACCTACGACGACAAGCTCGAAGCCATCGCCGACGGCACCGCCATCGCCGTTGTCCCCGCCGGTGACCGGCGCTTCGCTCTCCGCCCCGGCCTCGTCGCCGTTCCCGTCGACGGGGCCGAACCGTGCCAGGTCGTCGTCGCCACCCGTACCGACGACACCGGGCCTCTCATCGCGGAGTTCGTCAAGTCGGCGGTGAAGTTGCTCGTCCGCCCCACTTGATCGACCCGGCCGACCCGGCCGACCCGGCCGACCCGGCCGACCTCATCGCCGATCCCTCCGTGATGCGTTTTCCACATGACGGGTTGCGGAACGGGTCTTGGACGGGACCGCCGGCAGACCGTTGGCTGGTCACATGACCGTCGACTACCGCGCACAGACCGTCCTGCTCACCGGGGCCAGCTCCGGGATCGGAGCCGCCTTCGCCGAAGCCCTGGCCGCACGCGGTGCGAACCTCGTGCTCGTCGCCCGGCGCGCCGAGCGGCTGGCCTCGATGGCGGACGCGCTGCGCCGCACCACCGGGGCCCGGATCGAGGCGATCCCGGCCGACCTCTCCCACCCGGCCGCCGCACGCGATCTTCACCGGGAGATCACCGACCGGGGCCTGCGTGTCACGAGCCTGATCAACAATGCCGGGGTCGGCTCGTTCGCCCTGTTCCCGGGCGCGGACCCCGAACAGATCGCCGCCGAGATCGCCGTGGACGCCCTGGCGCCGGTGCAGCTGACCGCGGCGTTCCTGCCTCAGATCGTGGACGCCGGCAACGGCTTCATCATCAACCTCTCCAGCGTCTCCGCCTACTTCCCGTCTCCCCGGATGGCCGTCTACGGCGCCACGAAAGCGTTCGTGCTCAGCTTCTCCGAATCGCTGTGGACCGAGCTGCGCGGCACGGGCCTGACCGCGTTCGCCGTCTCCCCCGGTGCTACCGCCACCGACTTCACCACCGGGATGGGACCGGACGCCGGGGTACTGACCGCCGGGAAGCTGCGTAGGCCCGAGGACGTCGTCACCACCGCCCTGCGCCACCTCGAACGCCGCAACCCCGGGCCGACCGTCATCGACGGGCGCTTCAACCAACTCGGTGTACTCATAGGCCGGTTCATGAGCCGACGCCGTAACGCGCTGATGGCGGCCCGTGTCTTTGACCCCGGCCGCCGGTCTCCTGCGCGGGCCGGCCGGTGACTTGAGGGGGTGCCAGGACACGTATCGAACGTGGGCATGCTGCTTGTGTGAGCATCAAGATCTCTATGTCTTACGAGGAACCCGAGCGGGCGAGCAGCGCAAACCATCCGAACTTCTGGCAGGCGAGCAGGTAGATCGTGTATGGGGTTGCACCTTCCGTAGCGGCATGTGGTCCGGTGGACTTACGTCCCGATCCCTCGAGTAAAGGTCCCTGCTCATGCATTCGTCTTTCATGCCACCCCGCCAGGTCAAGATCGGTGACGCGGCGGCCTTCGCCGGCAGCACGCCGCGGGCGATTCGCCATTACCACGCGATCGGCCTGCTCCCCGAGCCTGAGCGGGGCGGCGATGACCGCCGCCGCTACGGGTACGAGGACATGATCCGCCTGCTGTGGATTCGCAAGATGGCCGACGCCGGGATCGCCCTGGACGACATCCGTGACGCCTTTACCACCGACATGGCTTCCGCCGGTGCGGACAGCGGAGAGGGCATCGCGGGCATCCTGGAGCGGTTGGAGGAAACCCTCGCAGAGCAGGAGGCGGAATTGCGGCGGCAACGGACCGCCGTGCAGCGGATGCGCACCGAAGGCAGCCGGATGGGCCTGCTCTCCGACGTCGTCACCGAACGCCTCAAGAGCCTGCCCGAGGGCTCCCTGCGTCAGGCGGACTTGGACAGTCTGCTGGTCACTGAGCGGATCTTCGGCCCGCTCGGCGCGGCCGTCCAGGCCACCCGCTTCGTCGTCCTGGCCACGCATCCCACTCTGCGGGAGGATTCCGACCGCATCGATGACGCCGAGGAGGCACTCGATGACAGCGTCGCCGTCGATGATCCACGGGTGGCTCAAGTGGCCGTCGAGCGGCACGCCTTCGAATGCGCCCTGCAGGCCGTCATCGAGGAGTCCGGCCTGGACAAGGACGACGATGCCCTCTGCGACGCCTGGGACACTGTGCACCCTGCTACCGCCGATGACGGCGAGGACGAGGCCGACCTCAGCTCTGGCGGGCGGGAGGCTGACTCCATGAGCGTGCTCGAAGCCACCGGCAAGATGCCCTACGACTTCTCCCCAGCCCGCCTGCGCTGTATGGAACTGGCCGAAGAGCTATCCGCCCAAGACTCACCCGCTACCCAAAACCCGGCCTAGAAGACTGATGAAGATCTTGGTGTGATTCTGGTTGCCGTGGTCAGGTGATAGCGGGGGTGTGCCAGGTGTCGCCGTTGTGGTTGAGTCCGAGGTTGATCAGGGTTCGCAGGTTGAGGGCTGCGGCACGGGTGTGGAGCCAGGCGTTGTTCTTGATGGTGCCGCGGTAGCGGAGTCTGCGGTTGCCGTGGGCGACGAGCCAGGCGACGGCGCGTTCGACGGGTGGTCTCCATCGTCGGTAGGCGGCTTGCCAGTCGGGGTCGGTGCTGGCCTGGTGGCGGGCAGCGGTGAGCAGGTCGTGGTGGGGGCGGATGGTGACGATCCGGCCGGTCTTGGCGGTGGTGCACTGCTTGCGCAGGGGGCAGCTGGCGCACTGGTCGGTGAAGAGCGCTTTGCGTTGCATGTGCCGCCCGGACGGCTCGCTGAGCGGGACGGTGTGTCCGGCGGGGCAGGTCACCGTGCTGCCCGCGGTGTTGATGGCGAAGTCGTCGAGGCTGAACCCGCCAAGGACAGCCGTCTTCAGCGGGGCGGGCTTGAGGAAGAGTCGGTGTCCTGCTCGGTGCAGGATCTGGCAGGTGTCGCCAGTGGAGTAGGCGCTGTCGCCGAAGACGTCCACCGGGCTGTCTTCGTCGGCGAGCAAGTCGATGCCGACAGTGGCCTCGTGGTGCTCGGTTCCGGTTGCCGGCCGCAGAGCGAGGGCGGTGTATAAGCCGGTCTCGGGCTCGACGGCCAGGTGGGCCTTGAAGCCGTCCTGCCGGTGGGTGCGGGTCTTGTGGACGTGGCGGGCTTCGGGGTCGACGGTGGAGATCATCCGGTCGTAGGCGGTGCCCTGAGTGATGCGCCAACGCCCGTCACGGCCGTTGGAGTCCTCGGCGGGTTCGACGTCCTGTCCTGCGACCAGGGCCAGCAGGCCGAGCGCGTTCGCGGCTTTCTCCCCGAGCTGTTGGTCGGGCAGGTGGCCCAGCAGCCGCACCGCGTCGGTGACCAGTGCGTCGATGAGGTCGGCTCGGGCCTGCTCGTCGTTCCAGGCGATGCGGGGTTTGCCCGGGTCGGTGTAATCGTGGGCGGTGCACTGGATTGCTGCTTGTTCGGCCGCGTGTGGGACCTCACGGATGACTGTCCTGATGGCGGCGATGATCTGGGTGACCGTGTCCTGGGTGGCGACCGCGTCGTCCAGCACGGTGGAGTCCAGCGCCCGACGGTGCTTGCCTTTCAGTACTCCGGTGCTCTTCACGACTTCGCGTACGGTCTCGAAGATCCGGTTCGGACGGGCGGAGCGGGCCAGCCGGCGGCGGAAGTAGGCCAGCAGCGACGGGTCGAACGCCATGTCGTAAAGGCCCAGCCCGCACGCGGCCTTCCACCGCAGGTCACACCGCAATTCCTGCACGGTCTGGTAATCCGACAGCCCGTGCAGGGCCTGCAGAGTGATCGCAGCGGCCAGGATCTGCGGCGGCATACTCGGCCGCCCGTTCGCCGACGGATACATGTCCGCGAACATCTGAGCCGGAAACAGCCTCCCCCGATGCTCGGCCAGAAACGCGAACACACTCCCGACTGGGATCAAACCCCGACACGTCTCCCACACGTCCGGCCCGACCGTCTCCCCGACCCACTCACCCATCGCCACGACACGAGTCTGGGCCTGCCACTCACACCGCAAGGCCAGAACCTCAAGATCTTCATCAGTCTTCTAGGCGGGAGACGGAAGCGGCCTCGGCCGCGGCGGCGTCAAAGATGCGGGCGAGCTCGGCTTCCGCCTCGCTGATCCGCAAGCGCAGCGCGACGGTGGCGATGTCGGTGAGCTCCTCGGTCAGGTTCAGGTTGGCTTGACGGGGTCCCAGGGCCCGTACCGGTAGGGATCATGCTCTGTTCGATCGCGCCGGTCAGCCACGGGTCTTCGCCGGCCTCGGTGCCCGGGCGGCGGACAGAGATGAGTGACGGACGCGAAGCCTTCGCGGCCGTCCGCGTCCACGCGGCCGAAGAGCCATCGGCTACGCCGTCCGTGTCCGCTCGGACCGAGGCCCGCCTACCGTTAACCCCGCACCAACCACCGGTGAACTCCGTACAACCAGCACCGCCCTTCGAGGGTCACACCGGATAACCCGCACCCGTCGACCGAGTGGGAGCCTCCGTGCCACACAGATGCGGCATCCTGACATACGCCATCGCAGCCGGCGCTGTGGCCACCGCCGGGCTCGTGTGCCCGTCTGGCGCCACCGCTGCCGCACCCCGTACCGCCACGAGCGACTTCAACGGGGACGGCTACGCGGACCTCGCCGTCGGCGTCCCGGACGGGACCGTCGGCGGCCAGGCCAAGGCCGGATACGTGAACATCGTCTGGGGTGGGCCGAAGGGTGTCGGCGCCTACGGAAGCATCCGTGTCACCCAGGCCACTCCCGAGGTTCCCGGGACCCCGGAGGCGGGTGACCGCTTCGGCGCATCCGTGGCCCTGGTGGACCTCAACGGCGACGGCATCGCGGAACTGCTCGCCGGTGTCCCCGGCGAGGATGTCATCGACCGCGGTACGGACGCAGGCATGGTCATCGCCGTAGGCGGCTCGACGGACGAGCCGGGACCGGGGGCGACAGTCCTGACCGGGCCGTCGCCGTCGGCCGCGTACGGCACATCGGTCGCGGCAGCCGAGCTGACCGGCGATGACAACAAGGAGATCGTGATCGGCGGCACGGACAAGGTCGTCGCTCGTGTCATCCAGGGTGAAGACAGCATGATCACCACCGTCGTCGCCGCCCCCATGGGCGGCCGCGCCCCCGTCCTGACCACCGGCGACTTCGACAGCGACGGCACGGCGGACCTGGCCGTGGCGTACTGGACCGCGGGCAACCCCAATACGCAGTCTCACGTGCGCCTGTGGAGGTGGGACGCCGACCGGTCCGAGATGGCCAACTTCTGGAACACGGACAACGCCGGCGTGACCGCCCTGGCCGCCGGCGACTTCGACGGCGACGGCCACGACGACCTGGCCCTCGGCGAGTGCCGTGAGATCGCCGACGAGAACATCGACGACCCGTGCGGCCCCGAAGAGCTCGCCGAGGGGGGCGGCATCCACCTCCACTACGGAAGCCCCGCGAGCGGCTCGTTCGGCAGCCGCGCCCAGACTCTCAACCAGGACACGGAGGGTGTCCCGGGCGTGGCCGAGGACGGCGACCGCTTCGGCGCCGCCCTTGCCGTCGCCGACGTCAACCGCGACGGCCGCGACGACCTGATCGTGGGCGCTCCTGGTGAGGCCATCGGAAGCAAAGCGGGGGCGGGCGCCGCCTGGCTGCTCTCCGGCAGCGCTCAGGGCCTGCTCGACGCAGGTGGCACTGCCACATCCGTCGCCTGGAACCAGGACACGTCCGGTGTCCCGGGCGTCGCCGAGGCGGGCGACACCTTCGGCGCGGCGGTCGCCTCGGGTGACTGCAACGCCGACGGCGTACCGGATGTCACGGTCGGATCCCCTGGCGAGAACGCCTCCCTGGGCGCCGCATGGCTCTTCCGCAGCGGCTCGGCCGCCGGCTCGACGGCCCTCTCGCCCCGCACGCTCGGCCTCCCGTACCTGTCCACGGCTCAGAAGTACGGCAAGCCACTGAGCAGCCACTGAGCGCGCCCTACGGTCGTTCGAATCGTACGGCCAGCCCTACGACGCGGCCGTCCCCCAGATCACGGATGGCGCGCGCTGATCCCCGACCTAGCCGACGCGAAATCCCCATGGAAGGCATCAGCCGGAACTACACCACTGGCTCAACATCGCCTTCCTCGCCCTGGCCGCAGCCCTCCTGGTGAGCTTTTGCAGGACCGGCGGACTGTCCATGCTCCGCATGGTGGGCGGCTCACCCGACGTGGGCCACGACCGCCCAGGCCACACGCAGCACCCGCACTAAACGGGTGACGCCCACGGCGGGCACCACCACTGAAGAGGAAGAGGCGGCTTCCACCCGCGGGGGAGGAATTTGCCCGGGGCCGTGCCGCGAGACACCGCGAACACGCCGAGCTCTCCTCGGTGCCGAACCCCGCCGGCAATGCTTGGCTATGGCATCTGATGCTCTCAAGCCCGGACCCGAGCGGATGCCGAGGCGGCAGGTCGCTGCGGAGTCTTGTCCGGCTCCGACCGCAAAACGACCCGGCCGGCACGCACGACGGCGCACCCATCACTGAGGGGGACGCAACCCGGCCAGGGTGACCGCAACGAGCCGGTGGACAGCGGTCGCGGAGGGCAGGTCGGCAGCGACGGTGAGGGCGTGCGGGCAGTACGCCGCGGCCGCCAGCTCGTCGGACGGGAGGTCACCTCCCCGTCGGCCGCGGCATCGGCCGGCAGGCCCGTGAACAGTTCGGTGAGCTGCTGCTGCGCCGGGCCGATGTGCTCGCTGCGGTGCAGCAGGCCGGGCAGCTCGGTGGAGCCGGTGCGCCCACGGTGGTGGGAGATGAACGCATACGCGCTGAGCACTGCTTCGAGCCGCTCGGCGGAGGTGGCTGCCTGGTCCCCTCAGGAATCGTGGAGGCGGGCCGCGACATGCCCGGGCGCGGCCCAAGTAACGAGTGTGGGGGCGGTGACCGCCCCAGGCTCCTCGGAGTGACCGGCTGAGCCCGGAGCGGTCAGCGTGTGCTCGGATCAGAGCTTGTCGAGGATGCCCTGGAGCTCCTTGACCTCAACGGTCTGGTTCTTGACGACAGCGTCGGCGAGCTTCTTCGCGGTGGCGTTCTTACCGTTCTTCTGCTCGTCCTTGGCCATGTCGATCGCCCCGTTGTGGTGGCCGATCATCATCTGCGCGAACATCTTGTCGAAGTCCGTGCCATTGGCGGCCTTCAACTCCTTCATGTCCTTGTCGGACATCATCCCGGCCATGCCCGAGTTGTCGGAGCCGCCGGAACCGTGGTTCATACCGGGCATGCTGCCGCCCGACTCGGGCTTGCCCCATGCCTTGAGCCAGGACCTCATCTTCTTGATCTCGGGATCCTGCGCCTGCTCGATGTCCCCGGCGAGGGTCTTGATCTTGGCGTCCTCCGCCCGCTCATCGGCGAGCTTGGACATCTCGACGGCCTGCTCGTGGTGGGGGATCATCATCTGTGCGAATTTCACGTCCGTGTCGTTGAACGTGCCCGGTGCGGGGTTCTCCCCGGAGGTCGCACTCGCCGAGGCGGAGCTTTTGCTCCCGTGATCCATGCTGCTCATGTCGTCGTCGTTGCCACAGGCGGCGAGGACCAAGCCTGCGATGGCGACGGTGCTGACGAGAGCGATGCGGCGGGCGCGCGGGCGCGGCGTGCTGCGTTTGATGGCAGTCATGTCGAAAACCTCGTGGTTGTCTGTTCTGCGGAAAGTCGGGGTCGAACGGGGTGCGCGGGCAGTACAGACCGCCCACGGTGGCGTTCGGCCTAGATCCGCAGGACTGACAACTGAGCGAGGTCAGGCGGTCTGCGCGGAGGGGGATTGGGGCGCAGGGCCGCCATGGCGCCATCGCGAAGCCGCGCCAGCCAGTCGGTCCTGTGGCTCAGCACCGCGCGGAGAAGACCGGCAAGAATCCACGTGCCGAGCACGGCCACGCACAGCGAGGCCATGTCCATCCCCATCGCCGGGGAGTGGGAGGACGCCTTGCTGTCCTGATGGGAATCCGAAGAGTGCGGGGAGACGACAACGTCCTGCGGCGAGGACATGCCACCGCTTGGGTGAGCGGCCGTGGCCGATGCGTGAGCCGCTCCCATGCTCGTGTCGGAGGCGCTCTCGGGATGGCCCATCGAGTGCATCACGAAGACGCCCAATGCGAGCGCGACGACGAGCAGCAGGTGCCCGAGGGCACCTCCTGTTCGTGTGTATCGGCTCACATGCACGTCGTGACTCCATCTGTGGACGCTCCGCTCTCCGACAGTACCGAAGCGGATCGGATCATGCTGGGCAGGTCGGGCACGGGAGTAATCTACTAAGTCATTTAGCAGTAATCGTCACGGCAGAGAGGCGCACCTTGGTATGCGTAGTGGCCACAACTCACTTGAAGGACCGCAGCCGCAGGCTGTTGATCACCACGAAGACCGAAGAGAACGCCATCGCGGCACCCGCGATCAACGGGTTGAGCATGCCGGCCGCGGCCAGGGGCAGAGCGGCGAGGTTGTAGCCGAAGGCCCAGAAGAGGTTGCCCCTGATGGTGCCCAGGGTTTTCCGGGCGAGCCGGATCGCGTCCGCGGCCACCCGCGTCGGCGACGGTGAGCACTCCCCGCGCCTCGCCGTCCCAGGCGACGGCGACCGCCGTACGCCCCTCGGCCTCCGCGGCGGCCTTGGCCTCGGCCAGCTCCCGGGGCAGCTCGATCGCCCACTGCCGCAGGAGCTTCTCGCGCCCGACGAGCACCGGAGCGAGTGGCGACGACTCGGCCTGCGGGATTCGGAGGCGAACGATGCTGAACGGCTGCACGGGTACTCGCCATGTCCCGGCACTTTCCGTCAGCCAGAGCAGGAGGTCTCCGATCATGAACGCAGCCCGGTCCCTCCCCGTTCGCGCCGCAGCGGTGGCTGCAACAGCGGCGGCCGCGCTTCTCGTGTCCGCCTTCGGCGGCTACCACACCACCAGGGCCACTGCCACTCTCGGCGCCCCTGCCTCCGCCGAAGTGGAAACCCATGCCGACAAACACAATCAGGCCGACGTCACGTTCGCCCAGACGATGATCCTGCACCACCGCCAGGCCATCGCGATGGCGGAAATGGCCCGGACGCGCGCCTCCTCCAGTGATGTCAAGGCCCTCGCGGTGAAGATCAAGAAGGAGCAGGCGTCAGAGATCCGGACCATGGCCGGCTGGCTGAATGCATGGGGTGAAAAGGTCCCACGAGGCATGTACGGCATGCGCCACGGCCATCCCTCGGGCATGGCGCGCATGATGAACAGGAAGGAGATGCACGCACTGAACCGCGCCTCCGGCAAGTCCTTCGACACCATGTTCCTGACCATGATGATCAAGCACCACGGAGGCGCGGTCCAGATGGCGAAAGCCGAGAAAAAGCACGGTTCCTATGGTCCGGCCAAGGCACTCGCCAACCGCATCGTCATCACCCAGACCGCTGAAATCGCCCAGATGCGGAAGATGCTCCGGACAAGCTGACCCGATCGGCCGGGCCGCTGATCGCTCACGAAGTCCAGCCGCACCCGCTGGCCCTCCTCGACACGCAGCGGACCCTACGGGCGCGGCTCAAATGCCGAATCCTCGCCCACCACGGTCAGGTCATCGCCCAAGGCTGCGGCGATTTCGGCGGCCCGGCAGTGATCGTCCAATCGGCGCGTCAGGTAGGCGCAGGCGTGGTGATGCCGGAGTGACCACCAGGCCACGGAGCCGCCGATCCCACCTTTGGCGATCTTGCCCTTGTCGCGTACGAAGCCCAGTGTCCAGGTGATCTCGGTGCCGAAGACCTCGTCGTAGTCAGTGACTTGGGGGGCGAGGAACTCGGTGTGCAGCCGACTCCCGAGCAGTTCTCGTACTGGTCCGTCCTCGTTGGTGAGGTGGGAGAAGAACGCAGCCATTGCCGTCGCGGTCGTGTGCAGGTTGACCGCTCCGAAGACCGATTGCCGCCAGGCCCGGGAGTTGGCCCGCTCCGTGTCCAGGGCTCCGGCGGGGATCTGAAGCCACGGTGCCGCGTGGAGTAGCTGCGGCCAGCTCACATCCGCGTACTCCAGGTCGGCGACGCGGTTCAGCGCGTGATCCGGCACGCCGAACCAGGCGTCGAGGTTCAGCGCGGGCCGCACCGTATCGTTGAATATCTCTCCCAGTGTGGCCCCGGCGCCCGCGCGCAGGATGCCGTCGACTAGGTGGCCGTAGGTCAGTGCGTGTTCCCCGAGTAAAGTCCCGGGAACGTACTCCGGCGCCGCCTGTGCCAAGCTTGCCCGCAGCCCGCTGTCATCCAGCAGGTCAAGACCTGCGGCTTCGGGCGCGAAGCGCGGCTGACCCGCCCGGTGTGTGAGCACGTGACGGAGGGTGGTCCGGTCCTTGCCCCGGACCCCGTACTCGCTCCAGTACCTGGCGATCGGCTCGTCCAGTCCCAGCGCACCGTCGCGAACCGCCACCAGGGCGGCGAGTGTGACGAACGACTTCGACAGCGAGTATGGCTGGACCAGAGTGTCGCCACGCCAGGGACGGCTCCGTCCCGCATCAACCCACCCCGCGTTCAGCCGTACGACCTCGCGGCCCTCCCGCCAGACCGAGACGCCTGCCCCTGTTTCCAGGCCGCTGTCCACCAGCCGCTGGAAGACCTGACGCACCGCGTCATACCCGTCCTCAGCGAAGCCCTCAACGTTCATTGCACCCGCCTCCATGTCTGATCAGGTAGCTGTCAGCCGAGCAACTCGGACAACTTTGCCGTTTACTCAGGGATGCGTTCTTGGAACAGCAGGAGAATACCCCCATGGGGTATCTACGGCAAAGGTTGAGGCACGAGGAAACGCCTGGTCGTGGAGGCGCAAGGGGGCGATCCCCTTGGCAGTGACGGCTGACGGCAAGGATGGGAGCTTCGGAGCTTCAGCCAGCAGCCGGGCGCTCGCCTGGGGACTGACCGTCATGGGCCGGGAACCGGCGCGTCCTTACCTTCGACGGCCAGGATGTCGCGGTGGCGGGGGTCAGACCGTCTCCTATGTGGTGAGGCGGACGAGTCGCTCATGGGCTGCGGCCCTTCGCTGTCGTGGGCGTTTCCGGACGAGACGCCGACGAGGAGGGCAGTCCGGATGCCGCCGTCGGCCGGACCACGGTCATCGCGGACGGCGGTTACCGGGGGCACCAGCCCGTTGCCCCGATGTCCAGCATCGGGATGCACGACTCGTTGTCCTCGTCGGCAAACAGCGTTCGCACGTGGACCGCCCCGAGCGCGACCAGTCGTGCGCACTCGGCCTCAAGTTCGGCCCGGGAATGGTCCGTATCTTGTCGGCAGCGAGACGGGCCCGGTCATCCGTCGACGCCGCATCCCTCGCCTCGTGGACTGCTCCAGGCGGTTGTGTCGGCCCGTCGAGTGCTATGTCGAGGGGAGCAGGTGCGGGGAGCGGAGTACGAGCAGGGTGATCTCGCTGGGGGCGAAGACGCGGAATGGCGGGCCCCAGAAGCCGGTGCCGCGGCTGGTGTAGAGGAGGGTGCGGGGGCCGTGGTGGCTGAGGCCGGCGAGGGCGGGCTGGTCGATGCGGACGAGGTGGTGGAAGGGCCAGATCTGGCCGCCGTGGGTGTGGCCGGAGAGTTGGAGGTCGATGCCGGCGGCTGCTGCCCGGTCGATGAACTTGGGCTGGTGTGCCAGGAGCAGGACGGGTAGGTCGGGGTCGGCGCCGTTCAAGGCTTGGGCGAGGTGGGCGCGGTGGCCTGCCAGGCCGGAGGACTCGGCGGTGACGTCATCCACTCCGGCGACCACGAGGGTGTCGCCTCCGCGTTCGAGTAGCAGATGGCGGTTGCTCAGCGGCTCCCAGCCCAGCTCGTCCATCAGGTCGACCCAGCCCTGGGCCTCGCTGTAGTACTCGTGGTTGCCGGTGACGTATACCCGGGCCCGGGTGGCCCGCACGGTACCGAGCGGGGCGGCCTGGGCGCGGCGGCGTTCGGCCGTGCCGTCCGCGATGTCGCCGGTGTGGCAGACCAGGTCGGCTTCCAGAGTGTTCACCGTCTCGCATACCCGCGCCGACCAGCGAGTGCGATCGAGCGGGCCGTAGTGGGTGTCGGTGATGAGGACGACGCGGATGCCGTCCAACCCGGCTCCCAGCCGTGGGAGTTGCACGTCGAGTTGGCGCACGCGTGGCACGCGTCGGGCCTCGGCGTACCCCCAGCCGAGCAGTACGGCGGTGATGCCGAGGACGGCCCAGGTGACGATTCGGGCCCGGTCCTGGCTCTCGCCGACGCCGGCCACGGTCAGGGCGAGCCGCAAGAGGACGCCGAGCAGAACGGACCAGGTGAACAGAGTCCAGCTGGTGCCCAGCAGGGTGTCGCCGATGATCGCCGCCCGATCCTGCTGGCGCCGGCCGTGGCCGCGCACCATCGCGAGCGGCATGCCGATGAGACCGAGGGCGAACAGGGCGGTGCCGACCAGCGTGACGGGCAGTGGCCAGTGCTGGCCGGTGTGCAGGAGCACCCAGCAGGGCACGGCCCACAGCAGGACGGGGGCGATCAGGGGGATGTAGTGCGTCAGTCGGCGCAGTCGGCTCTGCCGTTGCGCTTGCGCTTCACCCTCGGCGGGCCGGGTGTTGCTGGTGTCGGTCATGCTTCCCCTCCCTGACCAGGCTGCCGTCTCGCGCACTGTATCCGGTGGCCTTGGGCCGGCCGGACCGGCGTTCATGAGAGCGGCCCCGGTCCTGGGAGGGGACGCGCGGATGTCGATGTCTGCCACGGCACGCGCAGCCAGGGCAGTGGCGTCGGCGGGAGTGTGAGCGGTCAGGGGCCGCAGGTTCACATCCTGTCGTCCCGACGGTGCCGAGACGACCTGCTAGCCAGGAAGACGTTCCTGGTCAGCGGGTCGTTTCGCGTCAGGTAGCTGCTCAGTGCTGCTCCGGCGAGGTGGATCGACCTTCTGCTCGGGTGGAGGTGGCGCTGGGTGGTGGCCGGCGAGCCGTGTCCGGCGATTCTTCGCAGAACGTGGACGGGGACTCCGGCGTCTGCCATTCAGGTCAGGCCGGTGCGGCCCAGGTCGTGGCGGCTCAGGTGCTCGTGGCCGAGTTTGAGTACTACTTCGTTCCAGTCTTGCTGATGAACGAGAGGATCTCACGCACGATGGCCTCGGGGTTTTCCTCCGCGAGCCAGTGGCCCGATGTGGGAATCTCGACTGCGCGTGTGATGTTGCGCAGCGTCGGCGTCAGAGTGGGGCGGGTGGAGGCGAGTGAGCCGGTTGCCGTGAGGAGGAGGGTGCGGGTGTTGATACCGGCGGCCGCGGTGTTGTCACGTTCGTCTTTGTCCAGGCTTCGGTAGAGCTCGAATCCCGCGTGCAGTACGTCCGGGCGGCTGTAGGTGCGGACGTACTCGTTGATTTCCGCCTCGGTGAAGGGGGACCGTGTCCTCTTGCCGCCGAATGACGTTCCGCCGTAGGCGACTTGCGGATAGAACGCCGTGAGGTACTCGCGCACGTCGCTCGGGTTGTCGACGAGTTTCTCGGGGATCGCCTGCTGACTGTTGAAGGCCATGTGCCAGGAGAAGGTCCGGTACTGCGCGGCGGGGAGCTTCCGCCCGGGGAGCGGATAGTCCATGTGTACATAAGAGTTCACCTGTCCGGGGAACTGCGAGACGTACTGGAATCCGACGCCACCGCCGAGGTCGTGTGCGACCAGGTCGAACCTGCCGAGTCCGATCTGGTCACGCAGGAGACCGTGGACGTAACGCGCCAGGGTCTTTTTGTCGAAGCTCTCCGGGCTTCCCTTGCTGTCGCCGAGGCCGGGGAGATCGAGAGCGTATACGGTGTGATGCTTGGCGAGAGCCGGCATGATCTTCCGCCACTCGTACCACGTCTGCGGCCAGCCGTGCAGCAGCACCAGTGCCGGGCCCTTGCCGCCGGTGACGTAGTGCATGCGCACACCGCGGATGGTCGAGAACTTGTGCTTGAACGTCGCGTTGAACTCTGCGTCATGCTTCGTCGCGGCGTCGTACGACGCCGCCGGCCCGGCCGTCGAGACGGTAGCGGGAGGTGATGCGGCGGCCCCGTCGTGCCCATCGCACCCGGCAGTACTGCCCACGGCGAGTGAGAGGGCCAGCGCACCGGCTCCGAGGAGGAGGCGTCGGCCGGGAGGGCGCCTGTGGTCGCGAGTCAGGTTCATGCCGCGATCCTCAGGTGCGACCTTGCGGTTCTGCAGACTTTTTTGCAGGATTGCAAAAATGGCCCCGGGTGGATCCGAGTGGAGGAGCCGGCCAGTGACGGAAGACGAAGCGGTATTGCAGAACGTCGGTCCGAGGCTGCGGGGCTTCCGCAAGGCTCTCGGCGTCACCCTCACCGATCTGGCGGAACGCACGGGGCTCACACCGAGCACCATCTCTCGGCTCGAACGCGGACACATTCGTCCGACTCTGGAACAGCTATTGCCGCTGGCCCGCGCCTACGCTGTGCCGCTCGATGAACTGGTTGCCGCGCCCGCCACTGCCGATCCGCGGGTCCACTTGCGCCCCTTTCGCAAACATGGGCTGACATTCGTGCCGCTGGGCATGAAAACAGGCGGCTTGCAGGCGTACAAGGTGATCTATCCGCCGGTTTCGCGACTCCCGCCGCCGAAATTTCATAGGCATCCCGGCCGAGAGTGGTTCTACGTGCTCCATGGGGCGGTCCACCTGGTCCTCACCGGTACCCGGACGGAACTGACGGCGGGCGAAGCGGCGGAGTTCGATACGAACGCGCCTCACTGGATCGGCAACGCTCGGGACGATATGTCGGCGGAGACCATCGTGCTCTACGGGCAGCAAGGCGAACGAGTTCACATCACGGACGTCTGAGAACGCCTGAGACAGTCCTGTCGGACAAGCGGCCGGTTTCTCCCGCGTAACTGCCGCGGTCAGGGCTCAGCGGACCGCCTGCTCCAGCGCCACGCGCAGTTCCGCCGCGCTCGCGTAGCCGATCTCGGGGTGCTCCCGCAGCGCCGTGTCGATGACCTCCGCGAGGCGTCGTGGGATGGCCGGGTCGCGGCGGCGGATCGGGATCGCGGGCTCCTGCAGGACGACCTGCCAGGGGTCCTTGGCGCGCGGGAACTCGCGCGGGGTCCTTCCGGTCAGCGTGTGGTACAGGCAGGCGGCAAATGCCCAGATGTCCACGGCAGGGGTGGCCTTGCGGAAGTCGATGACCTGTTGGCGCGGCATGAACATCGGTTTGCCCACGGTGGTGCCGGTACGTGTCAGCCCGCTCAGGCCCGCCTGGTCAAAGGCCTTTCCGATGCCGAAGTCCGCGATCTTCGCCGTCGTCGAGCCGTCGGTCTCCCTGTGCAGCAGGATGTTGGAGGGGCTCAGGTCGCGGTGGACGACCCCCTGCCCGTGCGCGTGTTCCAGGCCCTTGAGCGCCTGCACCGCGAGGGGCACCGCTTCCTCGACCGGGAGTCGCCCGCCGCGTTCGGCGACGAGCCGGTCCAGGCTGCCGCCGGTGCAGAACTCGGTTGTCAGATAGAAGGTTCCGTATCCGAAGCCCGCGTCGTGCAGCGCGACGACGTGCGGATGCTTCATTGCCCGGGTGAGCGCCACCTCGCGCAGGAACCGGGCGCGCGCCGTCTCGCTCGCCGCCACCTTCGGCAGCATCACCTTCAGTGCCACCTCGACACCGGTGGCCTCGTGCCGGGCCAGGTACACCGCGCCCATGCCGCCACGGCCGAGCTCCCGGATCATCGAGTAGCCGCGGATGGCCTTGAGGTCGGCGCGGCCGCCGTGCGCCAGCTCGAGCAGCAGCTTGAGCACGGCGTCGGGCCGGGCCTGACAGGCGGCGCACAACAACTCGCCGGGGCGGCCGCCCGCCTCGTCGCCCAGCTCGCGCTCGCACTTGGCGCAGCGCTCGAGCCTCAGCGTGGCGACCTGCGGCCGCGTGATGTCGACGCGGAACACCGTGTCACCGAGGCGGATCCGGTCGCCGTCCTTGAGGTCGTGCTCGGGGTAGGAATCCCCGACGGCCTCCTCGGGAGTGAGGCCGCGGCGCCGCTGGCCGATCTTCTCGCCGTTGACGTACGTGCCGTTGAGGCTGCCGAAGTCGCGGATGCGGATGTCCGGCGGGTTGATGTCGAGCAGGCAGTGGTGGCGGGAGACGGTCTTGTGGTCGGGGTCGTCGGGCAGTTGTGGCGAACAGTCGGTGGAGCGGCCGAGGACGCAGGTGGTGCGCTCCTCGAAGACGTACACGCCGGGCTTCACCCGGCCCTCGACAAGGGTGAGCCTGATGGTGGCCGAGGGCGTCACAGAGGATCGTCTCCTTGTGGGTGTGGGTGTGGGTGTGGGTGTGGGTGTGGGTGTGGGTGTGGGTGTGGGTGTGGGGGAGGGGGGAGTGCTTCGGGGGCGAGACGGTGAAGGTGCGCGTGCTGTCTGCGGCGTCGGACCGTACGCATCCCGCTCCGCTCAGTCGGCCGCCAGCTCCCAGTCGAGGTCCCAGAGCCGGATGCCGTCGTCTCCCGCCGAGACCAAGTTGCGCAGGTCGGGGGTGAGTTCGAGGTGCCGGATGCGTTGTTGGTGCCCTTCGAGCACGTGCAGGCATCGGCCGGTGGCGACCTCCCACATCCGTACGGTTCTGTCGTGGCCGGCCGAGAAGGCGAACCGGGCGTCGGGTGTGAACCGCACGGCGGAGACCCAGCCCTCGTGCCCCGCGAACTCGCGTACGCATCTCCCGGAACCGGCGTCCCACAGCCGGATCGGTTCGTCCTCGGCGCCCGAGGACATGACCTGGTGTGTGGACATGGCCAGGCGGCCGTCGGCGCTCAGGCACGCCGACAGGATCGGTTCCCGGGGGCCGGTCCAGGTCCGCAGGCAGGCTCCGGTGTCAAGATCTCGCAGCCGGACCACGCCGCCTGAGTCGCCGACCGCCGCGAGCCGCCCGTCCGCGGCCGTGGAGATCACGTTGACCGGGCCGTTTCCGGTGATCGTCGTGACGCAGCGGTCGTCGTCCAGGTCCCATCGGCGCAGGACACCGTCGCCGCTGCCGAGCCAGGCGTACCTTCCGTCGCCGGTGAACATGATGGTCCGCCTCATGTCCCAGTCCGGAGTCAGCCGACGGCACTCGCCGTCTGCCAGTCGCCGCCGGATGATCGCGAGTGGTTTGGTGCCCTCGCACAGGACGTGCCGACCGTCGTCGCTCAACGCCACTCCGCCCACCCTGCCCGGGTGATCGTCGAGGACGTGCGTGCACGCGCCGCTGTCCAGATCCCAGATCCGTACCGTGCCGTCGCTCTGCCCGCTGACGGCGAGCCGGACGCCCGCGGCGACACCGATCGCCGTGATGGCGCCGAAGGACAGGTGGCCGGCGTCCAGGGGCCGCGACCAGGCGGAGCGCAGCCGTACGTGGTGCGCCGAGCGTCCCAGTTCGTGCCAGGCGGCCAGGACCTGGGGCGCGCGCTCGTACCCCGGTATCTCCCGTGCGCGGGTCAACAGGTCGAAGGCCGACCGGTGTCGGCCGTTCGACATCGCCTGGCGCGCTTCGGCGAGCAGTCCCTCGGCCAGTCCGCCGAGCCGGCTGACCTCCGCGTACTCGCGCGGCTTGATCACATGCGGCTCGGCGGCGTATGCGGTGTCGGGCAACCGCCAGCGATGCAGGGGCAGTTCGGGATGCCCCCCGACGGAGCAGCCGAACCGATCGTCGCCGTCGGGGAACCCGACGTGGTGCATCCCGTACGCGTGGGCGGTGAAGGTCCGCAGACACCGTCCGCTGCTCAGCTCCCAGATCTGAACCGTGTGGTCGCCGGTGGTTCCGGACAGCAGCAGCCGCCCACTGTCGGCGAAGGCCAGGTGACCGGCCGCGGCGGTCAGCCCCGTCAACGTACGCGATGTACCGACCTGCCGGCCGTTCCCCACATCCCACAACCGGATCACCCGGTCCTTGCCGGCCACCGCGACCATCCGCCCGTCGGGACTGAAGCACAGCGCATGCGTCGCCGAGCCGGCGGCCAGCACCCGGCACCGGCCATCGGCCACGTTCCACAGCCGCGCCCCGTCCTCCTCGGCGGTGAGCACATGGCGCCCGTCGGCGCTCACCTCGTACTGCGAGCCGTCCAGGGCGCCGTCCTCGAGCGCTGCCCCGAGCGACCACCGGTGGCTCCCGGTCCGCGGTTCCCAGACCTGGACGCGCCCGTCCACGCCCTGCCACACACCGATGCGCCCGTCGGCACTCAACCTGACCGGGCACCCCGTGGCGCGTGCGGCGGAGCGGATGACGCGGGTACACCTGCCTGCCCTGAGATCCCAGAACTGCACCGTGCCGTCGCGGCTCGTGGACAGTGCGTACGAGCCGTCAGGGGTGAGGTCGACGCCGAGCACCTGCGTGCGGTGGCCCTCGACCGCCAACCGCTGCGCGCCGGTCGCCGTGTCCCACAGCCGGAGCACGCCGTCCCAGTGGCCGCTCAGCGCGCGGCGCCCGTCGGGAGTGAACCGGATCGGCAGGTAGCCCATCACCTCGTGCCGGGCGAGTAGTTCCACCGGCGCGAACGGCAGCGCGAACGGCTCGCCAAACATGCGGGTGCCGGTGTGACGGGCATCGACCACGGTTCCGGAGGCCGCCACCCGCAGCGCCGCCCGTACGTCGGTGTCGTCGGGCCGTTCGCGCGCGAGGGCGTCGAGCAGGTCGTGTGCCGCCGCGAGGTCGCCGCGTTCGAGGTGGACCCGGGCCAGAAACAGCCGCACCTGCCAGGAGGACGCGCCGGACCCACGTGGGATCGCCTCCAACCGGGCGACGAGTTCGTCATCGGTGATCGCCCCCGTACGCCACCGGAACAGGCCACCGTTGTACACGGCCCCGACGTGGTGCGGGTCGACCGCGAGCGCCTGGTCGAAGGCATGCTCGGCGTCGGCGGTCCGGTCCAGGTCGAGGAGCGACAGGCCACGGTTGTTGAGCTCGTCGGCGCGCAGATCGGCGGCCTGCGACGCGGGACGCGGATACGCCGAGCCGGTCGTCTGCTCGTAGATCCCGGCCAGTACATCCGCGATGTCCGCCATCGAGGCCGGCCGGTGGGCCGGGTGCTGCCGCAGGCAGCGCCGGAGCAAGTGGGCCACTTCCGGTGGCGCCGCGACCGGATTCGAGGGGTCGGCCAGGTATTCCTCCAGGGCGAGACCGGCGACCGAACCAGCCGCCCAATGCACACCGCCGGTGAACATCTCCAGGACCGAGACCGCGAAACTGTAGACATCGCTGCGCCGGCCGACGGGCTCGCCCGCGAGCTGCTCCGGGGACGCGTAGCCGACCGTCATACCGCCGAACGGCACCAACACGCTGACGCCCGGCGCCGCTTGGAGGTCAGTCGGGGCCGTGGCGGCCTTGGACCGGGCGAGACCGAAGTCGGTGATCTTCGCGGCGCCCGTGCCGTCGAGCAGAATGTTGGCCGGCTTCACGTCCTGGTGCACCAGGTCTGCGCGATGGGCGTGCTCGAGCCCACGGGCCGCTTGGACTGCCGTGTCGAGAACACGGGCGAGGGCCTGGCGCGCATCCCCGGCGTGGAGGCGCCCGTCGCCGATCCACTCGGCCAGGCTGCCGCCGTCGACGTACTCGGCGAACACGCGGGGGACACCGTCGATCACCCGCACGTAATGGCAGGCGCAGACGTTGGGATGGAGCCCGAGGGACACCCACGCCTCGGCCTCCCTGACGAACAGCTCCTGATCGCCGGGGCTCCGGAACAGCTCGGGCCGCGAGCTCTTCACCGCCATGTCGATGCCCCAGCCGAGGTGCCGTACCCGGTGCACGACGCCCATCCCGCCCCGGCCAAGCTCGCCGATCACCCGGTACCGGCCGTCGACGGTCTCGCCGGTCACCCAAACCGCCGGTGACGTAGGTGCGTTCACTGCGATTCCTCATCGTGGTTGCGGCAGAAGTCGCTGTCCTGGAAGGCCCGGACGCAGAAGGGCCCGTTGTCAGATTTCGACGAGGGTCAGTATGTGACGTCGTCGATCCTGGTGTCGATGTCTCAGGCTCAGCGCGGTGGTGCGGGAGCGCGCCGTTCACAGGCCCCGTAAACGCGCCCTAGTCGCGTGTGAGGTCCGAGTTATGGATCAGGGTGCGGAATCCGGTCAACAAGGCGTTGAGGCCGACTTCGAACTCGTCGTCGCTGCTGACCTCCGCGAGGGTGTCGGCGTGCTGGACGAGCAGGGGGAAGGCCGCGGCGTCTCGGGAGCGGTACAGCAGGCGTCGGTGACGGCTCTCTTCGGGATCCGACATGTCCAGGCCGAGGTTGAGGTGCACCGAGCCGATGATGAAGGTGGCCAGCGACGATGCGGCGGCGGACGCGAGGCGGGGGCTGAGGCCGGCGCCGATGAACAGTTCGAGGGAGTATTGCACCCCGGCCAGCGAGTTGGGACCGAGCCGCTCGGTCCCGCGAAGGAGCGAGGCCACGCCGGGGTGCCGGAGCAGGTGCTCGCGGAACAGGCGCGCGGACCACGCCGCCTTCTCGGCCCAGTCCCCGCCGTCGGGCGGAACCGAGCTCGCCACGTCGAGGGCGCGGTCGACGAGTAGAGTCACCAGTTCCTCACGGTTGCGCACATGGCGGTAGAGGGACGCCTGCGTGCAGCCCAGCGCATCGGCGATGTTGCGCATCGTCAGCGCGGCCGCCCCACGCGTGTCGAGCAGGGCCATGGCCGCGTCGAGGACGGCATCGAGGGTCAGTGATCTGCGCCGCCGCTGCCGCGCGGGTTCGTTCTCCCGGGCAAGCCACCAGGCCGCCGTGCCCGGCCTCGGTTCCGCCCGCTGGTTCTTCCGCGGATCCTCCGGCGGCGGCTCGCCTGCCGTGGCTTTCGTCATCGGTTCATGCACCGGACAAGGATAGGTGTTAGGCGAACTCCGATCACTTAACATAAGCTAACGGCGTTCGCATAGCGGAAGGTCGAAGGGGTCACCATGCGCGCAGTACGCAACACCGATCAGGGCATCCTCGTGACCGAGGCCGACGAACCGGAAGCGCCCGGGGTACGCCTCACCGTCGCCTCGGCGGGCATCTGCGGGACCGACGTGAACTTCGCGACCGGTGGCGTTCAGGGCTACACCTATGGTCACGAGTTCGCCGGCACGGCCGCCGACGGCCGGTGCTACGCCGTCGAGCCCACGGTGTACTGCGGAGGGTGCGACCAATGCCGCGCCGGCCATGTCCAGCGGTGCGTCGCCCCGGAGCACGGAACGCTCGGGATATTCCGGGACGGCGGCATGTGCGATGCCGTGACGGTCTCCGAGAGCATGCTTGTCCCGCTTCCGGACGGCCTGGACGTACGCGACGCCTGCCTCGTGGAGCCGGCGTCAGTGGCCTGGCACGGTGTCCGCAGCGCGGCGCTCACGCCGGGGGAGCGGGTGGCAGTCGTGGGCGGCGGCAGCATCGGGCTGCTGGCCGCGGCGGCGACCCGGCAGTCGGCTCACGGCAGGCGCAAGGACACGGAATCCGACGGCGGTTGCCGCGACCGGATGGTTGGTTAGGATGACGGCGGCTTGAGGGTGGGTCGTACACGACGGGGGGCTCGCGTTGGATCGCCTGGCGGGAGCGGGTCGACCGGACGTGGTGGGCGGGTGACCGGCCGGTCGGCGCCTGCGGTGCTGCCCCATCGCTGCGCGTGTGGCTCGGGCCGATCGCGGCCCTCGCCGCGCTGATGGTCGTCGTGCTCGGGGTCCGGTATGCCGGCGACAGCAGGCCCGGCATGGTGGACGCGCGGATCTGGGCGGCGGTGGACGGTATGGGGTCGCCGTGGCGGCATGTCGCTCTGGCCACGGACTTCTTGGGGGAGCCGGTGGGAGCGGCGACGCTGGTCGTGGCCACCGTGACGGGCTGTTTGCTGCTTCGGCGTCCTCGCGCGGCGGTGCTCGTCGTGGTCGGCGCCGGTATGACCGTGGGGACCGCGACCCTGCTCAAGTCCCTGGTGGGACGCACCATCCACGGCGCCGACAACCTTTCCTACCCGAGCGGGCACACCGCCTTCCTCACCACGCTCGCCCTCGTGGTGGCGCTGCTCGCGACCGGCCGGCTCGGCCTCGGCAGGACGGCCGGCACGTCACTCGTGCTCGCCGCGGCGCTGGTTGCCGGCGCCGCCATGGGCTGGGCGCAGGTCGCCCTGGGCGCGCACTACCCGACCGATGTCCTCGGCGGCTGGTGCACCGCGCTGGCGGTGACACCGGCGACCGCGTGGCTGGTCGACCGGATGGCCGACCGGCTGGTCGATCGGATGGTCGACGCCGGTCGGCGGGAGCGCCACTGACGTCACGTCACGCCAGGCGGCGGAATACGGGCTTCACCGGTCGTCCGGCCAGCCAGGGGGTGGGGTCAGCGGCCTCCAGTGCCTTCCGGTACACCGCACACGCCTGGGCCACCACGTCGACGGTGTGGTCGATGTCGGCGTCGCCGAGCGCACTGCTCACCACGAACGACGGGGCCAGCACCCCGCCCGCGAGGAGCCGGCGCAGGAACAGGGTGCGGTACTGCTGAGACGGTTGCCGGTTCTCGTCGAGGGTGGCGAAGACCAGGTTGCTGGCTCGGCCCCGGACGACGACGTGGTCGCCGACGCCCATGGCGGCCGCGGCCTCCCGGACACCCGCCGCCAACCGCTCGCCGAGGGCGTGCAGTTGGGCGGTGATGGCTTCCTCGGCATAGGTGGTCTGCACGGCCATCGCGGCGGCCAGGGAGTGCGTCTCCGCGCCATGCGTGGTGGACAGCAGGAACACCCGCTCGCCGGAGTGACGCAGTCCGCCCCGCTCCATCAGGTCGCGGCGCCCGGCCAGCGCGGAGACGGCGAATCCGTTGCCCAGCGCCTTGCCGAACGTGGAGAGGTCGGGGACGACGCCGTACAGGCCCTGGGCGCCCGCCTCGGACCAGCGGAAGCCGGTGATCATCTCATCGAAGATCAGTACGCAGCCGTGCCGGTCGGCCAGTTCGCGCAAGCCCGCGAGGTATCCGGGGGTGGGGTCTCCACTGCTCTGGGGGCACCGCCCGGCCGAGGGCTGGGGGAGAAGTTGAGAGCTTGGGGAAGGCTCGGTGTGGGTGGCGGGTTCGAGGATCAGGCAGGCGACCTCGTCCTGGTACCGGGTGAGCAGCTCCTCCGTGGCGGCCAGGTCCCCGTAAGGGAAGGCCACGGTGAGCTCGGTGGTCGCCGCCGGAACACCGGCGGACATCGGCGTGGTGCCGATGAACCAATCGTCGACGGAGAAGAACGGATGGTCGGCGCAGATGCCCACCCGCGGGCGCCCGGTGGCGGCGCGAGCGAGGCGCACCGCGGCGGTGGTGGCGTCGGAGCCGTTCTTCGCGAACTTCACCATCTCGGCCGTCGGCACCGTGGCCAGGAAGCGTTCCGCGGCCTCGACCTCCACGATGGACGGCCGGACGAAGTTGCTGCCGCGGTCGAGTTCCCGCCGCACCGCCTCGGTCACGCGTGGGTGGGCGTGGCCGAGGCTGACCGATCGCAGGCCGGAGCCGTACTCGAGGTAGCGGTTGCCGTCGATGTCCCACACGTGGGCACCGCGGCCGTGGCTGATGACCGGAGCCAGGTTCTCGGGGTACTGGTCGTCGCCCTTGGCGTAGGTGTGCGCGCCCCCGGGGATCATGGCGTGCAGCCGCTCGTTCGCCGTCCGGGACAGGGGCAGGTGCAGCTCTTCGGCGTCCACGGGGACCTCAACTTTCTCGGTGCTTCAGGACCTCGGCGAGGCTCGGCGCCTCCCGGTCCCGCTGGGACATCGATGTGATCGGCAGCGGCCAGGGAATGGCGAGCTCCGGGTCGTCGAAGGCGATCGTCACGTCCTCGGCCGGGTCGTGCGGGCGGTCGATCCGGTAGGAGGTGTCGGCGGTTTCGGTCAACGCCTGGAAACCGTGCGCGCACCCCGCCGGGATGTACAGGCTCGTCTGCGTCTCGCCGGACAGCTCGAAGACGGCCCGGTTGCGGTAGGTCGGCGAGTCCGGCCGCAGGTCCACGACGACGTCGAAGATCTTCCCGTACGAGCACCGCACCAGCTTGGCCTCGCCGGCGCCGGAGCGCAGGTGCAGGCCGCGCAGTACGCCCCGGACCGAGCGGGACAGGCTGTCCTGGACGAAGGCGTCCGGGTCGAGGCCCACCGAGCGGACCACGTCGGTGTCGAAGGTGCGGCAGAAGAAGCCACGTTCGTCGACGTACGGCGTCGGCTCGAACAGGTACGCACCCGTGATCGCCGGGACTTCGATCGCTTTCATGGAGCCTCCTGGCGGGCGTGGGCGTGGGCATGGTCGGGCGCCGGGAACAGGGCCGCGGTCAAGGCGGTGAACTGATGCTCGAGTTGCCGGGCGGCGGCCAGGTTCCGCTCGGTGAGGGTCTGCCGCAGCTCGGCCGATCGCTTCTCCAACGCCCGGAACTGCTCGAGCAGCCGGTCGGCGTCGACCTCGCGGGCCGGGTGGCAGTACGCGCCGAGGCCCATCCGGTCCATGAGCGCGTCGCTCTTCGCCGCATAGCTGAGGGCGAGCACCGGCGTGCCGGTCTTCAGCGCGCAGATCAGGTTGTGGTACCGGACCGCCACCACGGTGTCGGCGGCCGCCATCTCCTTCATCAGGTCGGCCAGTGAGGTCGGCTGGGCAGCGGTGACCAGCGATGAGTCAACCGCGTCGAGGATCGCGGCGACCACCGACGCATCGCACTCGTCTCCGGTGAGCAGCCGGACCGGCCTGCCCTCCTCGACCAGCGCACGGACGAACCGGATCGTCCCGTCGAGGTAGCGCCGGTATATCTCATCGGCCCGGGCACGGTCGTCGTTGCCGCCGTGGAAGTCCATGACACCGACGCAGACCGGGCCGGGCGGGCCCGAGGGCGCTTCCCCAAGCTCTCCGACAAGCTCCGGGCGGGGGATACCCCAGTCCGGCGGGGTCGGCAGGGAGAATGCCAGGTCCGGGTAGACCTCGTCGCGCGCGGTGTCCACGCCCATCGCCCGCATCGCGTCACGGGACTGGGCATCCCGGTACGAGCGGTACGCGGCCAGCCGCGCCGACCAGCGCACCAGGGCCCGGGTGGGCCGGTTGCCGATCTCGGCGGCGCCGACGCTGACCAGCGCGACCCGGGTGCCCAGCAGCCGGCCGCTGGCGCAGAGCAGGAACAGCGCGTACGGGAAGCCCCACGGCCGCAGCGGCAGTGTGGCCTCCAGGACACCCATGCCCGGCACGATCACCACGTCGTGCCGACGCACCCAGGCGGCGGTGCGGAAGACATCGACGAGTTTGCCCAGGCCCTTCCCCGCGATCGCGCCCGCACGGGACGCGGTCCGGTACTCCCCGCGGTACCAGTGCAGCCGTGTCGCGGGGATCTGGAACCGGGTCGTCACGGCCTCGGGCCCGCCGCACAGCGCGTCCACGACCGCCTCCGGGTGCTCGGCGCGGAGGTACCCGAGGACGGCCTCCAGCGAACCGTCGTTGCCGAGGTTGCCGGAGCCGAGCAGGCCGAACACCCCGACGCGCACCGGAGTTCCGTCCGCGGACGTCATGGCTGCCTCCCCTCGCGGCCGGCGACGAGGGCGTCGACGGAGACCGTGTGCAGGGCCGGGTCGACCGGGGCGCGGTCCTCGACCCGCTCGCCGGTGCCCGGCCGGACCCGGCTGGTCAGCCACGCGGCCAGGTGGCGGTAGCACGCGCGCCGGTCGGCCGGGGACAACGGCGCCCGCCGGATCGCCGAGGCGAAGCCCCAGATGTACTCGGCGAGTAGCCGGGGCGTCGGGTGCAGCGGGCCCGCCCGGCGCGGGTCCAGGTTGACGCACCGGGAGCGCTTGGACGGGTTCGCCCGCTCGGCGCGGGTGGGGTGGTCGCGGCGGAAGTACAGCAGCTCCGGCACCTGGTGGAAGCGCCCGTGCAGGGTGATCTCGGCGACGAACGTGCGGTCCGCGTGGTGGTAGCTGTCCATCGGCTTCACCCGGCGCAGCATGTCGGCCCGCATCACCCCGTAGAAGTCGTCGCCACCCGGCTCGAACAGCAGGCTCCGGAAGCGCTCCGGCGGGTGGGGCGAGTCGGTGGCGAGCGTGTACTCATAGGGGACCTTCACCTGGCCGTCGCCGTCGACGACCGCCTGGTCGGCGTGCGCGAGGATGACCTCCGGCCGCTCGTCCAGCGCCTCCACGCAGCGCCGCAGCAGGTCGCGGCCGTACAGGTCGTCGTGCGAGGCCCACTTGAACAGCTCGCCGCGGCATTCGGCGAACACCTGGTTGTGGTTCGGCGTGGCGCCGATGTTCCGGGGCTGGCGGAGGTACCGGATGCGTGAGTCGCGCGCGGCGTACTCGCGGCAGATGTCCTGGGTCCCGTCGGTCGAGGCGTTGTCGGAGATGACCAGCTCGAAGTCCTCGTAGGTCTGGCCGAGCAGGGCGTCGAGCGACTCGGCGAGGTACTCCTCGCCGTTGTACACGGGCAGGCCGATGCTCAGCCTGGGTCGGTCGGTCATGCGGTCCTCACTTCGGGGATGGGGGAGTGGTGGCGCTCGCGCAGGGCGGACCGCAGCTGCAGCCACCACACGGCCGAGCCGCTGACGGTCGCGGCGGCGACGCCCCAGGCCGAGCCGGCCGTGCCGGCGACGGCCGCCCCGCCGAGCCCGCCGCCGACATAGCAGGCGGAGGCGAACAGCTGGCAGCGCAGGCTGCGCCGGGCCGCGCCGAGCGCGCGCAGCCCGGCCGCCGCGCCGGTGCCGAGGCCCGCTCCCGCGACACTGAGGGTGATCTGCACGATGAGCTGCGAGGAGGAGTGCCAGACGCCGCCGAGCACCAGCTCGCCGAGCCGGCCCGGCATCAGCAGCAGCGCCGAGCCCCAGAGCAGCGCTCCGGCGGCCTGCCCCCCGCCGAGGAGGAAGCAGAACCTGCCCAGTTGACGCGGGGCCTGCCGCAGCACCCGTGCCGCCTCCGGGACGGTGACCAGCGAAAGCCCCATGAGCACCGCCAGGAACGGGCCGAGCAGAAGCTCGGCGCCCCGCACCGTACCCACCGCGCCGACCCCGACGATCACGCCGAGCCCGTACGCCCGCACCTGGCCGGCGCCGCTGAGGCTGACGTTCTCGACCAGGTACCGGTAGCCGAGATCGCGCTGCTCGCGAAGCCAGCCGCGCGCGTCGGTCAGCCGGGGCCGGATACCGGACTGGAGGTAGCCGTACCCCGCGGCCACCGTGGCGGACGCGCCCCAGGCGAGCAGGTAGGCGGCCACGCTGCCCACCCGGGCCGCCACCACCATGGCCGGGATGAGCGCGACACCCCACACGACGTCGTTGACGAACGCCTTCCGCCCGGTGCCGGCGGCGAAGAACGCGAACCGCCAGGCGTCCTGGAGCAGCAGCCCCGGCAGCATGACGCCAAGGGCGGCGAACGCGGGCCCCACGCGGTGGCCGAGGCCGAGTCCGGTCACCAGACACACCGCGCCGATGGCCGCACCGACGCCGAGTGCGGTACCCGTCGACCGGGCCACCGCCCCGCGCCAGGACGCGTCCGACACGCCGCTGAAGCGCACCACGAGCGGGTCGGTGGCAAGGCCGCGGGAGACGTTGAGCACCACGCCGTAGGTCACCCAGGCCAGGCTGAACACGCCGAACGCGGTCACCCCCAGTGAGCGGGCCACATAGATGCCCACCACGAAGTTGCTCACGCTCGAGGCCGCCTGGTCGGCCAGTCCCCAGGACAGCCGGCCGACGAGGGCCCGCTTGGCGGACCGGGCCGGTGGCGGCGTTTTCTGCGGATTCTCCCCCTCGGTGGTCATCGGCCTCATGCCTTGATCAGCCCGGCGCCGTGCAGAGCGCCGGCCGCGTCGGCGACGGTGTCGAACGGGAGCCCGGACCGCTCGGCGACGTCCAGCAGACTGTGCTTGCCGTCGGAGAGGTTGAGCACCCAGAGCATGGCCATCTGGGCCTGTTTGGTGTCGCTGCGGCCGCCGAGCGCGTCGTACAACCCGCGCCGGCCCAGTTGCGGTTCGCCGTAGGGGCTGAGGTTGAGGTACCGCCGATTGCGGTCGAGGACGGCGAACGCCTCGCGGCAGACCGCGAGGGTGTCCGCCATCGCCTCCGGGGAGACGAAGTCCAGGTTGTCCGCCGAGGTGTGGTACTCGGGGTAGCCGGCGTACGGAGTCCGGGTGAGCGAGCCCACGCCGAGATTGAACCCGGGTGAGCAGTATTGCCGCTCGTCGTAGCCGTACGGAGTGAACTCGGTGATGTGGTGCGGCCGTTGGGAGGCGGCCAGCACATGCCGCAGCACCCGGTCGATCTCGGCGTCGCCGCGCCTGCTCCGCTTGTACGTCAGCCGGCCCGGGTCGCCGGCACAGGCCAGCACCAGCCCGTGCTTGACGCTTCCCCCAGCTCTCGGCTCCGCTCGAGCAGGGGATACCCCATTGATTCGCTCCGCGTTGCGGGCCAGCCAGGTGATCGCCCCGATGGTGCCGGGCGCGTAGATGAACCGGTAGGTGTAGTATGGCCTTTCCTGCGCCAGCGCCCGGGCCAGGAACGTCGCCACCGCGATGCCGGCCAGGTTGTCGTTGGCCAGCGACGGGTGGCAGACGTGGCAGGAGACGATCACCTCGTCGGAGACCTGCCCGGGGACCACATGCTCGGCGTAGGTGAGGTGGCCGTCTTCGAGTGTGGAGTCGATGCGGACCTCGTACTCGCCGTCCGGCAGCGCGTCCAGGGTCTCCTGGGCCAGGCAGAACCCCCATTCCGGCCGGTAGTAACTGGTGCGGTACGGCACCCAGGTCGGGTGGTCCGGCAGAGTGTGCAGGTGCGCGCGGAGCTCGGCCAGCGGCATGGTCTTCGAGACCGGCACGCTGTAGCCGAGCACGTGCAGGCTGGACGCGGCGAAGTCGACGACCCGGTGGCCGGCGGTGTCGGCGATGTACGCGTCCCGGATGTTCCACTCCTGCGGCACCGTCCAGTCGAGCACCTGCGTCCCGGTCGGCACTTCGTGCACCTGCAGCGGGATGTACTCCCCGACGATGTCCAGGGTGGCGCGCACACCGTCGCCGGTGATGCTCCGGCACAGCGGGTACATCCGCTCCACCAGCGTGTACATCTCCTCGCTCACCTCGGTCACCGGCGCCACCGGAGGGTGTCGTCGACGGTGCCGGCGTCGGACGCGGCCCGCAGCACGGCGAGGCGGGTGAAGCGCTGCTCGAAGCCCTCCTGGGTCAGCCCGTGGTTCCGGTAGGCGTCGGCGAGTTCGAGCGCGCCCTGCTTCACCGTCCACTCGCAGTCGAAGCCGGGTATCGCGGCGCGGAACCGGGAGAAGTCCACCCGGTACGACCGCGGATCGGCACCGGTCTCCCCGGTGATCACCACCTTCGCGCCGGACACCGCCTCGGCGACCTGCGCGGCGATCTCGGCGACCGTGACGTTGTTGGTCTCACTGCCGATGTTGAACGCCCGGTCGTGCACCGCTTCCCGCGGCGCGGTCAGCGCGGCCGCGAAGGCCCGTGCGATGTCGGCGGCGTGCACCAGTGGGCGCCACGGGGTGCCGTCGGAGAGCACAAGGACCTCGCCGGACAGGAGCGCGTGGCCCACCAGGTTGTTCAGCACGATGTCGGCGCGCAGCCGGGGTGAGTAGCCGAAGGCGGTGGCGTTGCGCATGAACACCGGGCTGAAGTCGTCGTCGGCCAGCGCGTGCAGGTCGTCCTCCACCCGCACCTTGGACTCCGCGTAGGGCGTCACCGGGCGCAGCGGGGCGTCCTCGGTCACCAAGTCACTGCCGCCTGACGCCCCGTAGACCGAGCAGGTCGACGCGTACAGGAAGCGCCGCACTCCGGCGCCTTTGGCCAGCCGGGCAAGCCGTACCGACGCGTGGTGGTTGATGTCGTAGGTGAGCTGCGGCGCGAGCGATCCCAGCGGATCGTTGGAGAGCGCGGCCAGGTGGATCACGGCGTCCACCCCGGCCACGTGTTCGGCCGTGACGTCGCGCAGGTCCACCCGGTGCCCCGGCGGGTCCGCGGGCGGCTCGCCCAGCACGCAGTCGGCGAACAGGCCGGCGTCAAGGCCGACGACCTCGTGTCCGGCGGAGCTAAGGACCGGGGCCATCACGGTGCCCAGATAGCCCTGGTGTCCGGTCAGCAGTACGCGCACGTTTCAGTCCCCCAGGTTGAGCGTGAGTTTGGTGACGGCGAACGCCTCGGCATAGCGGGCGTGGCATTCGATGCCGCGGATCCGGGCAAGGCCCAGGAAGGCCTCCCGGTCGTACCAGGGCCGGTGCCGCTGCGAGGGGTAGTGCTCCTGCAGCAGCCGCACCTTCTCTTCGGCGATCTCCGGCGACAGCGGCTGGTACGCCGCGAGGCGGCCGAGATCGCCGTCCCATTTGACGATCTCGTAGCCGAGCACGAGGTGGTCGCGGAACGCGGTGGGCAGCAGCTGCGCCAGGCCGCGGTGGTCCTGGTGCGCGTCATCGGTACGCGGGGCGAGGACCAGGTCCGGGTCGGTCCGCGCGCGCAGCTCCTCGACCGCGGCCTTGGCCTCCTCCCAGTGCGCGGGCATCCGCCCGTCCGGCAGCTTGAGTACGGTCAGCCGCAGGTCGGCGCCCGGGCAGAAGGCGGCGAGTGCGGCCTGCTCCTCCTGCTCCCGGTCGGTGCCGCCGCCGGAGAGCACCAGCGCGTCGACGCGGATGCCCGGCCGCGCGCAGCACAGCGTCAGGAGCGTGCCGCCGGCGCCGATGGCGATGTCGTCGCAGTGCGCGCCCACCGCGACGATCCGGTCCAGGCGCCCGGCCCCGAGCCGGATCACGCGCCCACCCCCGCCCCGTCGCGCTCCCACACGGCCCACGGGCGCTCGCCCCGGGCGTAGGCGGAGTCGAGCGCGGCCCGCTCCTTCACCGTGTCGGTCGGCTTCCAGAAGCCGCGGTGCTGATGCGCCACCAGCCGTCCCCGCTTGGCCAGTTGGGCGCATCCGTCGGCGACCAGGTCCCCGTTCTCCGGTAGGTGGTCGAAGACCTCCTGGCGGAGCACGAAGTAGCCGCCGTTCTCCCACAGCGGCATGTCGCTCACCGCGGTGATGCCCCCCACCAGGCCGTCCTCACCCAGGTCCACACAGTGGAACGACGACTGCGGCGGCACCACCATCATCGAGGCACCGGCGTCACGCCGGGCGAAGTTCTCGATCATCTCCGGCAGCCGGGCGTCGGTGAGCACGTCGGCGTAGTTGGCGAGGAACATCTCGTCCCCGTCCAGGTGGTGCCGCACCCGGCGCAGCCGCTCCCCGATCGGTGACTCGATGCCGGTCTGCGCGAACGTGATCGTCCACTGGGCTATGTCGGTGGACAGCAGCTCGGTCCGCCCGCCCCGCAGCACGAAGTCGTTGGACGTCGTCTCCTCGTAGTTGAGGAAGAAGTTCTTGATGTGGTGGGCCCCATAGCCGAGGCACAGGATGAACTCCGTGTGCCCGAAGTGCGCGTAGTAGCGCATGACGTGCCAGATCAGCGGCCTGGGCCCGACCATCGCCATCGGCTTGGGCACGTCGTCCGCGGCACCGCTCCGCATGCGCATCCCGTAACCGCCGCAGAACAGGACGACCTTCATGCTGTGACCTCTTTCACGACGCGACCTCGACAATGCTCAGTTCCGGGATGGGAAAGACCAGCCGGCCGCCCCAGTCGTGGACGAAGGACAGCTGCTCGACCAGCTCGGCCCGCAGGTTCCACGGGAGGACGAGGACGTAGTCGGGCCGGTCGGCGGCTATCTGCTCGGGCGGCAGGATCGGGATGCGGGTGCCCGGGGTGAACCTCCCGTGCTTGTAGGGGTTGCGGTCGACCGTGTACGCGAGCAGGTCGGGCCGGATGCCACAGTGGTTGAGCAGGGTGTTGCCCTTGCCCGGGGCGCCGTAGCCGACGACCGTCTCGCCGCGCTCGGCCGCCTCGATGAGGAACTTGAGGAGGTCGCGGCGCACCTTGGCGATCCGGGCGGAGAACTCGGCGTATCCGGACAACGTCCCCAGCCCGGCGGCCTCCTCCCGGGCCAGCACCTCGGCCACCCTTCCCCAAGCCCTCGGCTCCTCCCCCAGCCTTCGGCCGGGAGGTGCCCCCGGAGCAGGGGACACCCCATTGGTGGGCTCGCCGGCCACTTCGGCGGGCCGGGCCCACAGCCGGATGGAGCCGCCGTGCGTGGGCAGCAACTCGACGTCCACGAGCGCGAGTCCGCCACTGGCAAGGGCCCGGATCGCGGAAGCGACCGTGTAGTACTGGAAGTGCTCGTGGTAGATCGTGTCGTACTGGTTCTCCTCGATCAGGGTCAGCAGGTGCTGCACCTCGATGGAGACCCAGCCGTCGTCGGCGACCAGGGCGCGCAGACCCCGGGTGAACCCGACCACGTCGGGGATGTGCGCGTACACGTTGTTGGCCACGACCAGGTCCGCCGGGCCGTGGTCGGCGCGGACGCCCGAGCCGGTGGCCGGGTCCAGGAACTCCGTGAGCGTGGGCACACCCGCCTCGCGCGCCGCGGCGCCGACGTTCACCGACGGCTCGATGCCGAGGCAGCGGATCCCGCGGTCCACCACGTGCCTCAGCAAGTACCCGTCATTGCTCGCCACTTCGACCACGAAGGCGTCGGGGCCGAGCGGAAGCCGCCGCACGGCGTCGGCGACGAACGTGCGCGCGTGCTCCACCCAGGAGGTCGAGTAGGAGGAGAAGTACGCGTACTCCTTGAACGTCTCCTCCGGCGTGATCAGCGGCGGGATCTGCGCCAGCCAGCAGTCGGTGCAGACCCGCAGGTGCAGCGGGTACGCCGGCTCCGGTTGATCCAGTTGGTCCGCGGCGAGAAAGCTCTCACATGGTGGCGTCGCCCCGAGGTCGACGACGCTCCTCATCGCTTCCGAGCCGCAGAGTCGGCATCGTGTCATCTACTGTCCCCATCCCCCCTGCTCGCGCGGGTGTCCCCGCCGTGAGCCAGTGCTGTCCGCCCCGCGATCGCGGTGCGGTACCCCTCCACCAGGCGCTCCAGCCCGACGGCCGGGCTGAAACCCTGCTCGTAACGGCGCCGGGCCGCCTGGCCCATCTCCCGGCCCAGGGCCGACTCGGTGGTGATCCGGCGGATGCGGGACGCGAGCGAGGCGGACTCGCCCGGCCGGTGCAGCAGCCCGGTCACCCCGTCCTCGACGAGTTCGACGAAGGCGCCGTGACCGGCGGCGACGGTCGGGACCCCCGCCGCCATCGCCTCCACGACCACCAGGCCGAACGCCTCCAGCCACGTCGAGGGAGCCACCACGGCGACCGAGCGCGCGATGGCCTTCCGGCACTCCGCCGGGTCCCATAGGCCGACGTAGCGCACATCGTCCCGGCCCGTGGCCCAGGCGGTCACCTCTGGCTCCAGTGGCCCCGTGCCGGCGATCACGAGCGGGACGCCCACACCGCCGCTCGCCGCGATCTCGTCCCACGCGGCCATGAGCAGCCGCACGCCCTTGGCCTCCGCGAGCCGGCCGAGATAGAGCAGATGCTCTCCGCCGCCTACTCGACGAATGCCGGGCTCCGGTACGAAGTTGTGCTTCACCGTCAGCCGCTCGGCCGGCATGCCGGACCGCACCAGGACGTCGCGCTGCGCCGCGGAGATGCAGAAGAACCGCTCCACGCCGGACCACCACCGCCGCCGGTTGACCGACAGGCTGACCGCGAGCGGCACCGTCGCAAGGCGGGAGTTCCGGTAGCAGCCGTGCCGGACGGCGGGCACCGGCGCCGATCCGACGCACTCGGTGCACGGTCGGCCGTCCCGCTGCAGTGTGCCGGGCGGGCAGACCTGGGTGTAGTTGTGCAGCGTGGCGACGGCGGGCACGCCGACGTCGGCGCAGGCGGCAAGCACCGCGGGCGACAGGAGCGGGAAGACGTTGTGGACGTGCACCACGTCCGGCCGCTCGGCGCGCAGCCGGGTGGCGAGCTCCGCGCGGACCGCCGGGTTCCACGGCACCAGCAGCGGCACCGCGGCCTTGCCGAGGAGGGACCGGGCGGCGATGTCGTCGCTGCGCCGCTCGAACACCTCGACCCGGTGGCCGGCCTCGCGCAGCAGTGCCACCTCCTGGTCGACGACCTTGTTCTCCCCGCTCGGTTGCGCCGAGGCGTAGCGGTTGTGCACTACCAGCACACGCATGCCGTGCATGCTCAAGGAATCTCCGATCTACGGGCCCAACGGGGGATGTGTCGTCGTGGGAGTTCGGGCGTCGAGAGGGGAGCCGCCGCGGCGGGTGCCGCCAACAGCGAGGCGGCCAGGGCCAGATGCAGCAGATACGGCGAGGCGTCGCCCAGCCCGGCCTCGGTGTACGAGGCGATGGCGCAGTAGCTGATCAGGAAGATCGCGCAGGCCCTCTGCAGCGACGGTGGCCGCAGCAACGCGACGCCGCCCAGCACGATGATGATCGCCGAGACGAGGGTGACGCCGATCAGACCCTGCTCGTGGTAAACGGCCAGCCAGCTGTTGTCGATCGGCAGCCCGCCGAACGACTTGTCGCCCAGGCCCACGCCGAACAACTTCTCCGAGGTCGACCGGGGCGCGGCCAGCAGGGCGTCCCAGACCTTGGCCCGACCGGTGAGATTGGAGAAGTTCTCCTTGCTCTGTCCGCGCAGGAACCACGCTTGCAGCGCGGACGCGAACGCCACCGCGGCCACCGCGGCGCACAGCACCGCCCAGGCGAAGAACCGGCGGGCGGCGGCGCTGGTCAGGATGAGCGAGCCGATCGCCAAGGCCAACCCGATGAACAGGCCGAGCGTGGCCGTCCGGGTATGGGTCAACGCGAGCAGGACGAGTGACGGCACGATGACCACCGCCGCGCCGGCCTTGTCGGTCCGGCGGCCCAGTACGAGCAGCACGGTGAGCCCGATGATCACCGCGGCGTACTGTCCGATCTGCGGCGGGGTGAGCGGCCACAACGCGCCGACCAGCCGCCCGCCGTACAGCTCGGGCATGGCCGCGCCCGGTGAGACGACCAGTCCGGCGGCCACCGACCCGAGCACCGCGAAGTACATCTGGATGTGGTATCGAACGAAGGTCAGACTGCCGTCCCACCAGCGGCTGAGCAGCCACAGCGTGCCGACGAAGAGAGCCAGCCGGGCGCAGCGGAACAGCGCACCGAACCCGGACTCCAGGTCCGCGGTGGAGATCACGCTCGGCACCAGCAGCAGGGTGAGCAGGAACAAGCAGGCGCTGGCTCGGATGCGCAGCCGGAGATTGACCGCGAGCGCCAGCGCGAACGCGGCGACCAGCGCACCCATGGTGACCATCTGAATGAGGGAGCGGGGCAGCGGGATGATGGTCTTCGCCCCGGCGGAGCCGAGCGTGTTGAGGACCAGCAGCCCCCAGACTGTCCCGACGATCTTCGAGGTGTGCGACGCGTGGTCGGTGCTCATCTCACCCACCGTCCCGTGCGCGGAATGTGCTGCCCGAGTCCTGCTGGTACGGCGTGCCCTGCCACTGCCAGGAGTCGAGTATCCGGCTCGGGTCGTGGGCGACGAATTTCCATGGTCCGAGGTAGACGTTGTCGTGCCAGCGGTTGTGCTGCCTGCGGGTGATCGCCTCGGCCACCCGCTCACCCTGGTACGGCGACCAGTCCGGATAGGTGCCGTAGTTGGCCAGCACCGCCATGCGGTCGCACTTCCCCGTGCAGTCGACGACGGACCTGTCCAGCACGAAGCGGTTGTTGTGGATGTCCACCCGCTGGGTCTTCCACCGGCAGTCGGCGTAGAGCGGTGCGGTGGCGATCGCCGGCGGTGCGCAGCGGCCGGTGTTCTTCACCAGTAACGTGCAGTCACCTGAGGAGGTGTTGGCCGGGCTGTTGCAGAACCGGTCCGCGTTTTCCCACAGGGTGATCCCCGACCAGTTGTTCTCCAGCACGTTCCGGTAGATCTCGATCTTGTCCGTGCGGGCTCGGATCCGTGGTTCGCCGCCGGACTCGGACAGGTAGATGGCCGGATACGGGAACGTGTCGCCGCGGTCGGCATACTTGCGGCCCTCGACCCAGTTGTTCCGCCGGATCGTGTTCTTCCGGATGACCGCGTTGTAGCTGGTCTCGTAGATCAGCGCGGCACCGTCGTTGGCCTCGAGCACGTTGTTCTCGATGCGGAAGTCGTTGTTGTTGGTGTCCGCCCACAACCCTGTTCCGCGGTTGTCGTGTACCCAGTTGCCGCGTATGTCGGCGCCGTTGACGGCCCAGAACTTGATGCCTCCGGTGCAGCCGCAGCCCTCCCGCCGCCGCTCCCAGTCGCCGGTGTTGTTGCCCACGATCTCGTTGCCCTCGACCACCAGGCCGCTGATACGGCCTTTGGCCTTGTACGCGTTCATGCCGTACTGACCGTTGTCGCGCAGGCAGCTGGCGCGGACCCGCTGGCGGGCACCGGCCATCAGCCCGGCACCTGAGTTGTTCCGGATCGTCGCGTGCTCGATCACCCACCCGTCGGCCGAGTCATGGTTGACCACGCCCTCGTCGTGCGGCGCGACGAAACCCCGCACGGTCAGGTAGCGGATGGTGACGTTGCGGGCGGTACCGCCGAACGCGTACTGGTTCTTCTTCCGGCCATCGAGCACCGCGCCCGGCGCACCGAGGTAGCGGTCCCCCTCCTTGGGGATGACCTGGGCGTAGCGGTTGGACTCGAGCCTGTGCGTGCCCGGTCGAAGCCAGAACGTGGTGTTCCGGGGGCTGCTCTTGGTCTTCGCAGCCAGGTCACCGGCCACCGCGGGGTCGATCGTCACCGCGCCCGCCGGCGGCTTCGCCGGCCCGGCCGCGGGCTTGGCGCACACCCGGGCCACGGACGTGGATGGCACAGCGGTCGGCTTCGCCCGGGCGCCCGGCGTGCTCTCACAGCCGGTCGCCGCCAGCAGGGCGAGCGCCAGCGGTGCCGCCAACGCCCAGTGCCGCCTCTTGATCCCCACGCGCCCCCCTAGCCGTGGAACCTGAGCACGGTGGTGAACTCCCCCAACAGCGCAGTGCCGTCGGCGAAGCCGGTGCCGACCAGCGTGGTGGCGGGTTCCTTGCGCCCGAATCCGGCGGAGTACCAGCCCAGCGGCGGGTCGGTCTCGCCGCGATGCGCCCGCCAGGACAGCTGCCCGGGCAGGTCGAGCACCGCGGAACGCCCCTCGCCGTCCCGGGTCCAGGTGAGCACTGCCCGGTTCCCCACCAGGTCCGCGGCGATGGCCGGGCCGAGGTGGAACGCCAGGCGTACGTCCCGGCGCGGACCGCGCACCTCGTCGACCACCGTCAACTCCCGGCTGGCAATGGCCAGTTCCACCCGGCGGCGGTGCACGGACCGCTGGTAACCGTCGTGCTCGGCACACCAGCGGGCCGTCCTCCCATCGGAGGTGTCCGAGGTGTCCGAGGTGTCCGCGGTCAGGACGCGGCTGCGGGCATGCCGGGTCCACAGGAACGGGCCCCCGGAGACCGACTGGTCACCGCCATCCACCTGCAGGGTGTTGTGGCCGAGGGTCGACCGGAAGTACTGCCGCCACTCGGGCTGCCCGTGGTAGCAGAACGTCCCCGGGTCGGCGAGCACGTCGACCCCGTCGTGCCGGACCTCCACGGACAGCGCGTCCGCGTGGGCATGCGCGGCGATGGACAGGAAGCCGTGCGGACCGCCGTCGCAGCGGCACCAGATCTCTCCCGGACCGCGCAGGACGGTGAGCCCCGCGTCGGCGAAGTGGCCTGGTCGGCTTGGCGGGCGGGTCACGACCGGTGCGGCCGCGATGGTCGCGTACGGCCGGATGAGCGCGGCCAGCAGCGGGGTACGCACATCGGTACCGGTCACTTCCGGCCACCAGGCGAGACGGCCGAACACGGCGTCCCCGGTGGCCAGCAGCGAGGCCCAGCGGTCGGTGCCCGTGCCGTCCACGACCAGACCGTGCCCGTCGTCCGCGTCCCCCTGGCGCGGCGGACGTAACCGGCTGTCCACGACGGCCGCGAGCGCGTCGGTCATCCGCAGCAGCACCAGCCGGATGGACGCGGGGACCGGCACGCGGGCGGCATCCGCCTCGGCCACCGCGGCCAGGCCGAGCTCCAGCACCAGTCCGTGATACTCGGTGGCCAGCTCGCGGTTGAGGCCGGAGTCGAAGGTGTTGCCGCGCAGGTGCCGCTCCAGCGACCGCAGCGCGCCGGCCCGCCAGCGCGCCGAGGAGGGGAACCAGCCGAACGCGCAGGCCGCGGCGAACTGCCCAGCGGCCTCGGCGATGACGTGGTTGTTCGCCGAGGATCCCCGGCTGGGGAAGGCGGCCAGCCAGCGCTGGTGGTGCCAGATCTGGTTCAGCGCCACCGGATTGCCCTCGAACAGCCCGGCCACGCCCGGCCAGCCGTCGAGCAGTCGGCGGATCCACACCCAGGACAGCAACCGGATCCCCAGCTCGATGCCGCTGATCCAGTGCACGCCGCGCAGCGGTGGGTTGGCCGCCCACCACGACCGCAGGTGCGCGGCCACGCGCTCGGCGTACCGCTCGTCCCCAGTGATCGCGTAGGCGGCGGCGAGCACGGTGAGGTACTGATGCCGGGACAGCTCCCAGATCTGCTTGATGTCCCCGACCGCGTCCTCGTTCCGGTACGGCAGGTTGAAGGCGTAGCCCCACGGAGCCCGCCGCCCGGTCTTGGGGTCGCACCACCAGTCCGGGTCGGCCAGGTCGTCGCGGACCACCCCGAAGTACTCGGCGTGCCCGTACATCAGCCGGTCCGCCTCGGCGATGAGACGTTTCGCGGCGTCCGGTGACACCGCGGCGATCGTCCCGGCGGGCAGCACCGCGGTGAACCGGGCGCCGGTCACGCTCGGGCAGTCCGGCCGCGCCGACCGCCACCGCCGCCTGCGCGCCGCGTCGCCCACCCGGCCCGCGACCTCCCGCGGTCCCATCCGGGACAGCCGCCGCAGGTACCAGCCCGGACTCCCCGGGTTCACCGTCATCGCGCCCTCGCCAACGTCACCGGCGCACCGCCGGCCAGGCCGGTCCGCACGGCGAGGGTGGCCGTCGTGGTGGCGATCAGCGACTCCAGCGGCACCGGCATCGGCCCGCCGGTCCGCACGGCCTTGATGAACGCGGCCAGCTCGGCCGACTGGCCCTTGTCCCGGGCCTTGGGCAGTCGCGAACTGATCCACCGCTTGCGGCCGCCATCGTAAACAGCGGCACGGACGAAGTCGTCGAGCCGCAACGCCTTGCCATCGGCGACCAGGTCCAGCGTCTCCTTGGGGAAGTCGGCCGGGCCGCTGGTGACGTAGCTGATGGTGGCGGTGGACCCGTCCGGGTAGCGCAGCACGACCTGCAGGTCCTCGTGGCCGGACGTGGCGACCGCGTACACCGAGACCGGGTCGGAATCCAGCAGCCAGCTCGCCGTGTCGATGAAGTGTCCGCCCTCGCCGGCGAACCGCGAGCCCTCGGTGCCTTGTTGGAGGTACCAGCTGCCGTGCGCGAGGCGGCCCGCGTTGACCAGGTAGCGGAGGTTCGCCGGACCGGTCCGGGCGCCGAACCGCTTCCTGGCCTCCTGCAGCAGCGGCGCGAACCGGCGATTGAAGCCCACCTGCAGCCGGTCGTTGCCGGACTCCTCCACCGCCGCGACCACGTTGGCCAGTTCGTCCTCGGTGAGGGCCAGGGGCTTCTCCACGAACACGGGCTTGCCGGCCAGCAGCGCTCTTCGGGTCAGTTCGGCGTGTGAGCTGTGCCGGGTGACCACGAACACCGCGTCGATGGACGGGTCGCCGAGCACGGCGTCCAGATCGGTGGTCGCCTCGGCGAAGCCGAACTTCCGCTGCGCGTTGGCCGCGGACAGCGCCGTCGTGGTGACGACGGTCGACAACACGACTCCGTCGCGCGGCGCCAGGTGCGGCAGAAGCATCGACGTCGCGTAGTTCCCCGCGCCGACGAACGCGAGGCGCACCGGCGTCGGGACGGCCCGGGCCGGGGTGGACGCTCCACCGCTGCGTGGCCTCACCGCGGGCACGGCCACCGCCGGGGCCGCCGCTTCCCCTGATTCCACGGCCTGGTCGGGGTGCCCGGGATACCGGAACAGCACGGTCACGGCCTTCAGGCCGCCGTCCTTCAGGCGCTGGTACGTCTCGACGGCGTCGTCGAAGTCGGCGACGTGGGAGACCAACGGCTCCACGTCGACGCTGCGGCGGGCGAGGAGATCGAGGAAGCACGCCAGGTTGCGGCGCTCGGTCCAGCGCACGTAGCCGATCGGGTAGTCCCGCCCCTCCAGCTCGTACTCAGGGTCGTAGCGACCGGGGCCGTAACTGCGGGAGAACCGGACGTCGAGCTCCTTCTCGTAGTACGCGTTCCACGGCAGGTCCAGGCGGCACTTGCCGATGTCGACGACCCGGCCGCGGTCCCGGCAGAGCCGGGCGGCCAGCTCGACGGGCTGGTTGCTGCCGCCGCCGGCGGCCAGATACACCTGGTCCACGCCGTGCCCGCCGGTGAGTTCGGCGACGGCGGCCTCCACGGTGGTGGACGCGGGATCGCCGCAGGCCGCGGCGCCCAGGCCCGCGGCGAGCTCGCAGCGCGCCGGGTCGGGGTCGGCCCCGACGACGCGGACGCCCGAGGCGGCGAGGAGCTGCACCACCAACTGCCCGATCAGGCCGAGGCCGATGACCAGCGCCACTTCGCCGAGCCGAGACTCACCCTGGCGGACGCCCTGCATCGCGATCGACCCGACGGTGCCGAAGGCCGCGTGCCGTGGCGCGAGGCCGTCCGGCACCGGTGCGTAGAGGTTCTTCGGCACCCAGTTCAACTCGGCGTGCAGCGCGTGCTCGTTGCCGGCGCAGGCCACCAGGTCGCCGACCTTCACATCGTCGATCCCGACGCCGACCTGCTCGACCACCCCGCACAGCGAGTAGCCCAGCGGCGTGTAGGAGTCCAGTTTGCCCATCACCTTGCGGTAGGTGGCGGGCACCCCGTTGGTGGCCACGCTCTGCATGACCTTGGCCACCTGGTCGGGCCGGGAGCGGGCCTTGCCCAGCATTGACATGCCGGCCTCGGACACCTTCATGAGCTCGGTCCCGGTGGAGATCAGCGAGTAGGCGCTGCGGACCAGCACACCGCCGGGCTTGCACCCCGGCACCGGCACGTCGAGCACCGCCAGCTCGCCGCTCTTGTAGTTCTGCACAACCTGTTTCACCCGAACTCCTCTGCATTCCTAAGCCGTTAACCGAGTGCTCTGGCCGGACCCAGAGGTCGCGTCGCGATACCAGTACTCGAGGGTCAGCACATGCCACAGATGTTTGGAGAAGTCCCGCTGTCCGGCGGCGTCCTCGGCGACCATCCGCGCCAGCGCGTCGCGGCGCAGGAACCCCGAACGGACGAGCACCCCGTCGTTGACCACCTCGCGCACCAGCGGTGCCAGATCCCGGCTCATCCAGGCCCGCAGCGGGGCGCTGAAGAGTCCCTTGGGCCGGTACACGATCTCCCGGGGCAGGATCGAGGTGGCCGCCTCCTTGAGGACGGCCTTGCCCTGCCGTCCGACGATCTTGCGATTCCCGGGCACGGCGAACGCTGCCTTGACCACCTCGACGTCCACGTACGGCACCCGCACCTCGGTCGACGCGGCCATGCTGGAGCGGTCCGTGTACGTGAGGTTCAGGCCCGGCAGGAACATCCGGGCGTCGCCCAGACACATGCGGTTGACGAAGTCGTCGAGGTCATTGTCCTGGTAGATGTCCGCATGTTCGGTCAGCACGTCCTCGACCGTCCCGGCCAGGTCCGGGTCGATCAGGGCGAGCAGCTCGTCCTGGTCGTACATGGTGTAGCTGCGCCGGAACGCGGTCTCCTCCGGCAGATCGGCGAAGGAGAGGAACCGCTTCGCGAAGCGCACCGACCGATACCCCCGGCGGGACGTGGCGACCGGCAGCCGGTCCACGGCCGCGGACACCCCGCGCCGCAGGGGCCGCGGGACGCGCTGGTAGCGCAGCGCGAGCAGGTTGGCCAGGTGCTTGCGGTACCCGGCGAACAGCTCGTCGGCACCCATCCCCGAGAGCATCACCTTGACCCCGGCCTCCCGGGCTGCCGAGCAGATCAGGAAGGTGTTGATCGCGGCGGGGTCGCCGATCGGCTCGTCCAGGTGGTATGTCATCTCCGGCAGCAGGTCGAGTACGTTCGGCGCGATCTCGATCTCGTGCAGGTCGACGCCGAACCGCTCGGCCACCCGCCGGGCATGGCGCAGGTCGTCCGGCATCGCCTCGAACCTGGCGTCCTCGGCACGGAATCCGATCGTGTAGGCCGAGATCCCGGGTCGGTCGCGGGCCGCCAGCGCGGTCAGGTAGCTGGAGTCCAGCCCGCCGGAGAGGAAGGTCGCCACGGGTACATCGGAGAGCAGATGGCGCCGAGTCGACTCCTCGACGACGGCAGCGACATCCGGCTGCTCGCCGGCCCGGGCCCGCTCCCGCCCCTCGGCGGCGACGTCCTTCAGGTCCCAGAACCGGCCGCGCTCCACCCGGCCGTCGGCCCGGAATCGCAGCCAGCTCCCCGGCGGCAGCTTCTCCGCCTCGCGGAACGCGCACCGTGAGTCCGGCACCCAGTAGTACAGCAGCGAGGCCACCAGCGCCGCATGGTCCACCTCCAGCGACTCGCCGGTGGCGGCGGCCAGTGCCTTGAGCTCGGAGGCGAACACCAGGCCCGCACCGCGCCGGAGCAGGAACAGCGGCTTGATGCCGAGCTGGTCGCGGGCGAGCACCAGGTCGCCGGTGCGCTCGTCGAAGATCCCGAACGCGAACATGCCGCGCAGCCGGGGCAGGCAGCCCGTGCCCCAGCGCCGCCAGGCCTCGAGCAGCACCTCGGTGTCGGAGGTACCGCGGAAGCGCACCCCAGCGGCTGTCAGCTCGGCACGCAGCTCGGGCGCGTTGTACAGCTCGCCGTTGTACGTCAGGGCGAGGCCGTCCGAGACCATCGGCTGGGCGCCGGTCCCGGACAGGTCGATGACGGCCAGCCGACGGTGCCCGAGGTGCACTTCGCCGTCACCGGCGCGATGGCCGTACCGGCCCGCCCCGTCCGGACCGCGATGGGCGAGGGTGTCGGTGAGCCGGTCGGTCACGACCTTCCCGTCCGGCCATCGGTACGTGCCTGCGATGCCACACATGTCCTACCGCGCCTCCTGGTCGCTGTCCGGGACCCGTGCGGCCCACATCGGCAGCCGCTCCGTCCGTAGCCGGTCCTTCACGTTCTGCCGGGCCGGTCGTTCGCCATGGCCCCGCAGCGCGATGTGCAGCCCGTCCCATAACGTGCCGTCGGTCCGGTCACGCGGATCGGGGTCGATCAACACCACACCGATCACTGGAATGCGCTGGTCCGCGAGCTGCCGCGCCACGGTGTGCAGCCATGCGGCGCTGCCGTGCCCGGCACGCACGACGAGCACGGTCTGGGTGCCGAGGTACTGGAGGTCGGTCCACGCCGTGCCGGGCGCGACCGAGCCGACTCCGAGCCGGCGCTCCTGATCCGGCACGGCCGCGGCACGCTCGCCGCCGACCACGGTCGGGTCTCCTGGCTTCGGGCGGCGGCCTGCGAGCTGCTGGCCGGGCAGCCCATCGACGATGACCACTGGGCCGTCCGCCGCCAGTGCCCCGGCGACGTCCAGGGCGATCGCGCTCGTGCTGCGCGCACAGCCCAGTTCCAGCAGCGACACCGGTTCCGCGGAGTCGCGCACGGTGCGGGCCAGGGACGTGGTGAGCCTTATCCGTGCCGCCCGGGTGCGCCGGCGCTGCCACAGCCTGCCCGACCGGCGGGGCAGCTCCGCGATGACCGAGGCACCGAGGTTCGCCGCGATCTCCCGGCGCAGCACGGGGCGGTCCGCCACCACCGTGCCGACCGCGGCCAGCGCGAGCCCGAGGACGAGCCCGAGGACGAGCCCGATCGCGGCGTCGGTGACGGCGGCCTTGGGCAGGGAGTACCGCACCGCGCGCGGGGCGTCCACGATCTGCGTACCGGAGACGACCTTGGGCGTGCCGGTGCGCGCCTCCGCGGCGCGCTGGTCGAATTCGGCGATCCGCGAGTTGAGCTCGGCGCGGCGGGCGAAGAGCGACTCGATGCCCGCCGACGCCTTTGGATCGCTCTCCGGCGACCGATCTCCGATCTCCTCGTTGACCCGGGTGAGTTCGTCCCGCATGCGGTCACGCTGGTCGAGCAGGGCCTTGGACTCGGCCTTCGCGGTTTCCCGCATCCGCCGCACATGGTCCGCGACGAACGCGTCGGCCAGCGCCTTGGCGCGGGCCACCGCTTGCGCGTCGCTGTCGCCTGTCACCGTGATCTGCAGCACGTTGTTGGTCAAGCCGGTACCCCGGTAGTCCTGCATGAAGTCCTCGGGCTTTTCCGGGGACTTGAGGGACCGCAGGGCCTTGTCGGCGATCCGCGTGGTCTGCAGCAGTGCCACGTCGGTGCGGATCAGCGTTCCCGTGTCGTTCGGCTGGTCCTCCTTGTGCGCGACCAGCACCTTGGTCACCGCGGTCGGCGGTGGTGGCAGCAGGACCGCCACCGCCCCACCGACCAGCAGCCCCAGCAGCGCCAAGGAGCACCACAGGCGACGGCGCCTGCGCACCGCCACCACCAGCGCCTGCAGGTCCAGCAGCGGAGCGGAGGCCGACGACTCCGAAGTCTTGCTCGTCGTCACACTGAACCTCCCGGCCCGTGGCCGCGGACCGTGAGCGCCGGCGTGACGGCATCCCGAGGAGGGTCGGCAGACCGTGTCGGACGGGCCCGGACCGTGCCGACGACGACGGTGCCGACGACCTCATGCCCCGCGTCCGCACACGCCTCGGCGACGTCGGCGAGCTCCTCCGCGGTCCGGCTGCCCGCGCTGAGCACGACCAGGGCACCGGACTCGTTCTCGCGGTCCGGCACCATCGGCCGGGACACCGAAACCCCGACCACCCGCAGCATGGGGTATCCCCTGCTCGAAGAGGCCGGGGAAGGATCGCTCTCCGCCTCGGCGACGAGCTGCCCGGCGGCCCGGCGGGCGACCTCGTCGCCGTCCGGGACGACGACCAGCAGCCGCCGGGGGGCCGGCACCTGGTCCCGGAGGCGGGCGCACACCCGCCGGTAGCGGATCTGCCTGCCGGTCTCGTCGCCGGACGTCCGCGGGGTCGGTAGGTCCCACCGGATGTCGACGCCCAGCAGCCGGCGGATCCGGGCCCGCGGGCCACGCCCGTCCGGCCGGTGCGCGCGCCGTTCACCAGGTACGTCGACGGTACCCAGCAACGTGGAGCCCAGCGCCGCGGCGATCTCCGGTGCGGTGCGCGGTCGGCGACTCACCCGTGCGGCGGCGAGATGGCCGATGACCGCGAGCAGGAAGAACAGCAGCGCCCCGGCGACGATGAACTGCGTCCTCGTCGGCGCGGCCTCGCCGGTCGGCCGGGCCGCCGGCCCCATGACGACCATGTTGGCCCTGTTGGTCGTCGGGTCGGCCTCGTCCAGCTTTTTCACGGCCTCCTGCAGCGCGGTACGCAGCTTCGCGAGCTCGGTGCGGGCCTGCACGCTCTCCACGGTCTGCCCCGGATCGGCCGCCTCGGCCAGGTCGGTGATGCGGCGGTTGGTCTGCACCACCATCTTCCGCAAGTCCTCGGGCCCGGCCGCCGATTCGGGGTCGGTGTTGTCGCCCGCGAGCCGCGCGGCGAAGGTGATGAATTGCTGGGCCACCTGGTCGGAGAGCTGCCGCGCACGTTCCGGGGTGTCGGCCGTACCCGAGATCTTGATGATGTTCCCGTCGGCGGCCTTGGCGCTCACTCGCTCCCGCAGCTCGCTGCCGCTGACCCCGGGCCAGCCGAGCGTGGCGGCCACGCGGTCGACCACCACCGAACTGGTCGCGATCTCCGCCTGAGTCAGCAGCTCGCGCTCCTCCCACTGCCCCGGCAGCAGTACCGATGCCGACGTCGTGTACCGCGGCGGAAACAGCAGGGAGGTGCCGTAACCGACGAGCGCACCCAGCACGGCGACGACGGTGAGAAGCCGCCAGCGCCGACGGAGCATCCGCCCGATCGTGACCAGGCGTATTGTGTCATCGCTCAACGGTGCGGCCTCTTCCCTGACCGCGCCGGGTAGCCCGCCGGCACCGGAGTGCGGTCGCGGCAGGCAGCGGCGTAGGCGGCGAGCAGCGACGCTTGCGAGTTCCGCCAGGAGAGCGGCCCGCCGATCCGCTCCTGGCCGATCTTGCCCATCCGGGCCCGTTTCTCCGGATCGTCGAGGAGCAGCGCGATGAGCCCGGCGAATTCGGCCTCGTCGTTGGCGGGCGCGTAGACCGCGGCGTCACCGGCGGAGACGCGCGCCTCCTTCAGGTCGAACGAGACGATCGGCCGGCCCATCGCCATGTACTCCAGGACCTTGTTCATGGTCGACACGTCGTTGAGCGGATTGCGCGGGTCGGGGGAGAGGCACACGTCCGCCGTGGACAGGTAGCGCACCAGGTCGGCGTCCGGGATGCGTCCGGTGAACCGCACCTGCTCGGAGAGCCCGAGCTGCCGGGACAGGTCCACCATCGCGTCGAAGGCGTCGCCGGCGCCGACGAACACCGCGTGCCAGTCGGTCCGTCCGAGCTCGTCGCGCAGCTTCGCGAGGGCCCGCAAGGCGTAGTCGACGCCGTCCTGAGGCCCCATGACGCCGAGGTAGCACAGCAGATGAGGCTTGCCGCGCTTCAACTCCGGCTCGGGAGGCACCGGTTGGAACCGGTCGATCTGGGGCGCGCTGCGCACCACGAAGACGTCCTCCGCCCTCCGGCCGCCACGGCGCAGCGCGACGTCCCGGTAGCTCTCGTTCGTGGCGAGCACGATGTCCGCGGCCCGGTAGGTCCGCCGTTCCAGCGCGCACACGGCGCGGTAGAGCAGGTCTTCGCCGCGGTCGAACCGGGAGAGGTACAGCTCGGGTACCAGGTCGTGCTGGTCGAAGACGAACCGCGCACCGCGCCGCTTCAGCCACCGTGCCGGCAGGAACAGCAGATCCGGCGGGTTGCAGGCGTGGACCACGTCGACCGGGCCGACCTTGCGGGCCAGCCGGACCGTGTGCCACAGCGCCGATCCGTACTCCCGCAGGTACCCGGCCGGTCCTCCGGTGGCCGCGCGCAACGGGTAGCGGTGGATCCGCACCCCGTCGATCTCCGCCTCGGGCTCCGTGTCCCGCTTTTCCCCCGGGGACAGATGACGTGCACCTCCCAGCCCGCGTCGCGCAGCGTCGTGCACTCCTGCCACACCCGCCGGTCGAACGGCACCGACAGGTTCTCCACCAGGATCAGCGCGCGCCGGTGCGACCCGTCGCCGCCGGCTGTCTCATCAAACGGCGTGTCACCAAGCAAGGCCCATGTACCCCGGTTCGGCCCGGCGCGCCTCGGCGTCGGGAAGGCGGATGAGGTCGACAAGCACCGGACCGTCGCCCTGGGGCAGCGCCGCCAGCACGGCCGGATCCCTGGTCCCGACCAGGCACACCTCGGCGTGTTCGAGCACCTCGCCGACGGATTCCGCGAGCAGCTGCGCGAGGTGCGGCAGCCGGTTCTCGATGTACTCGCGGTTCGCGCCGATCAGCCGGGAGAGGTTGACGTTGGCGTCGTAGATCCGCAGGTCGTAGCCCTTGCCGAAGAGCCTCTCCGCCAGTTCGACGAGCGGGCTCTCGCGGAGGTCGTCGGTGCCGGGTTTGAAGGACAGCCCGAACATGCCTATCCGGCGCTTGCCGGTGCGCTCGACCAGGTCCACCGCGCGTTGCAGATGTTCGGAGTTGGAGGGCAGTACGTGGGCGAGAATGGGAACCGAGACGTCGGCCCGCTGCGCCGCATGGACCAGGCTGCGCAGGTCCTTGGGCAGACAGGAGCCACCGAAGGCGAAGCCGGGCCGCAAGTAGGCGGGGCTGATGTTCAGCTTGCGGTCGGCCAGGAACACGTCCATCACCTGGTGCGAGTCCACCCCGAGCGCCTGGCACACCGCGCCCAGCTCGTTCGCGAAGCCGATCTTGAGGCCGTGGAACGCGTTGTCCGCGTATTTGATCGCCTCGGCTGTCGGGACCGGCACCCGGAACACCTCGCCGGGCAAGCCGTCGTACAGCGCCATCACCGCGTCGCCGCTTGCCGGGTCGAGCTCGCCGATGACGGTCTTGGGCGGGTCGAAGAAGTCCCGCACGCTCGTGCCCTCGCGCAGGAACTCCGGGTTGACCGCGACCCCGAAGTCCACCCCGGCTGTGCCGCCGACGTTCTTCTCCAGGATCGGCACCAGCAGGTTCAGACACGTGCCCGGGAGCATGGTGCTGCGGAATACGACGGTCTGCCGGCCCCCCTGCTCGGCCCCTCGGCCAGCGCGGCGCCGATCTGCTCGGTGACCCGCTCCAGATACGTGGTGCACAGGCTGCCGTTGGGCTCCGACGGTGTGCCCACGCAGACCAGCGACACCTCGCTGTCCTTGATCGCCTCGCGGACGTCGCCGGTGGCGCGTAACGCTCCGGTCCGCACGACCTCGGCGATGAGCTCGCCGATCCGCTCCTCGACCACCGGGGCCTTGCCGTCGTTGACCAGGTCGACCTTCATCTGGTTGACGTCCACCCCGATGACCTCGTGCCCCATGCTGGCCAGGCACGCGGCCGACACGCAGCCCACGTAGCCGAGCCCGAAAACGCTGACTCTCATGACCCGTCTCTCCCCCCAGGCAGGCCCTTGCGGCCTGCGGTCCGCGCGCCGGTCGGACGACCTCCGCGCATCAGTACGCCCCCTGCCCGTGGAGCACCGCACGCAGCGTCTTCCACAAGATCACTGTGTCCAGGGCGAGCGACCAGTCCTCCACGTACCGCAGGTCGAGGCGGACCGCCTCCTCCCACGGCAGGTCGCTGCGTCCACTGATCTGCCACAGGCCGGTGAGCCCGGGCTTGACCAGCAGCCGCCGCCGGATGTCCGGGCCGTACGCGGCGGACTCCTCCGGTAGCGGAGGCCGCGGTCCGACGAGCGACATCGATCCGGTGAGCACGTTGAAGAGCTGCGGGAGCTCGTCGAGCGAGTACCGGCGCAGCACTGCTCCCACCCGGGTCACCCGCGGATCCCGGCGGAGCTTGAACAGCAGGCCCGCGCCCTCGTTGCGGTCGGCCAGCTCCGTACGTGCCCCGTGGGCCCCGGCGACCATGGTGCGGAACTTGAGAATGGTGAACTCGCGGCCGTCCTTGCCGACCCTGCGCTGGCGGTAGAACGCCCCACCCCGACTGTCCAGCAGCACGAGCAGTCCGACGAGCACCATCAGCGGCGCGAATAGCAGCAGGAGGACCGCCGCGCCCACCCGATCGACAACCCCCTTGATCGCCCGGCGGCCCCCGGTGAAGGTCGGCATGCTGACCCGCAGCAGTGGGATCCCGAGCACCGCGTCGACGTGCAGCCGCGGGCCGGCCACCTCCATCAGCACGGGGGCCACGACCATCTCGGCATCGCTGCCTTCGAGGTTCCAGGCCAGCCGCTGCAGCCGGTCCGGTGACCAATGCGGGTCCGGTGTGACCGCGACGACCCGGTAGCCGTCGTGACGGACGTGCTTGGCGACGTCCGTCAGTCGGCCGACGACCCGCACTCCGTCCAGTTGGTCACTGTCGAGCCCGCGACCGTCCGTCGTGCACACCGCCTCCACCCGCCAGCCGAGGTGCGGGAACTTGCGGGTTCGGGCGATCAGGTCGCGCACGGTGGCCGGGCTCCCGGCAGCGAGCACCGGTCTCAGGCACCGTCCTTCCTTGCGCTGTTTGTGCAGCCAGAGGCGGAGCACATACCGCGCGGTCATGGTGATGAGCGCGATCGCGGGGATCGCGACGAAGATCCAGAGCTTGATGTTGCGCGAGGTCAGGGCGATCCCGCCGAGCGCCAGGACGACGGTCGCCGTGAACAGTGAGCGTCCGAGCCGGCGGAATTCCTCGGCGCCCTGGCCGAGCACGGCCGGAGCCCATGACCGGCTCACCGCAAGCGCCCCCAGCACCAGCAGCTCGGTGCCGAATGCGAGAATTCCCCACTTCTCGTGCCAGTTGGCCGCGTCCCGGGCCCCGAAGAAGTTGCCGATCGCCGCCACCACGAAGGCGGTGGCCACGGTATCGCTGGTGATCACGGTACGGCGGTACCGCTGCTCCCAGTTGTTCGCGGGCCGGCTGACTGCCCCGTTCGCCAGACGCCCGCGCTCTGACGAAAACGGGCTGAGTAATCCCCCTCGCCGCACAGAACCCCCCAGGTCCCCAGTGGTTCGACGTGTTCGCCTAACACTGTTCCTCCCCCTCGGGAGGCGCCCCCGCCTCCCGCACTGTTCCTCCCCTCGGGAGGCCCCCGCCCCCCATCGCGCTGTTCCTCCGCCGGAGGCCCCCGCCCCCGCGAATGACATCCCGGAATCGCAGCGCTACTTGGACACCCCACCCGGACGGGTGCGGACTCGCGTGTCTTGCCAGACTCTCGAGGTGCGTGGGAGCCCGTCGAAACCTCGGGTGCTCCCCACACCCAAGGCCGCCCCTCTCGGGCTCCGAGAATTGATCAACCCCACGTCCGGCGCCGGGGACGCGCCTGCTGGCCGCCCGTAGCGCCGGACCTGTAGATCATTATTTGTCGCTCGTGTCCAAACATGTGAAGCACGGGTCAATCTAGAACATCGGGGCCCGCCTGAAGAAGAGTTGTGTGCAATTTGTGCTCAAACTTTGAAGCCGGATCCACCGAGCGGTGATTGCCCATGGGGGCCTTGATGACGCAGGCGTGCCGTGTGACCTGTGATGACGGGAGTTCTCCGGGCGCCGGCGCCGGGCAACCCCGAGGCGTCCCGACACTGCCGACCGGGCCGCGCTCAGGGCCTGTCCGGTGGTGCCGCACGCCGAGGGCGCGTGACGAGGAAGGGTGGACCACGCCGGTCGGGAACCCGCCGTAGAGCAACCTGCCCGCCTTGGGCCACAGCAGTTGTGTGCCGCGGGATCCGGGCCCGCGGTGAGGATCGCGAAGCACGCCGCGACGAACGGCACCACCGCGATCACGCCTACGTCGTGGCGCAGCTCGCGCAGTACTCGGTGAGTCATGGGCTCGCTGCCGACGAGGCGTTGCTCGCCGGCTTCGTCGGGCGCCGTGGTGACGAGGCGCTCGCGGAGCATGTGCACCGATTTCCCGGCTGTACCGTCCAGGAGCTCTTCCACGAGGCGCTCGGCTATCTGAACGGGCCGGACAGCCCCCCGGCCTACCCGGTTCGGGGAGCCGAGGCGCTGGTGAGGCGATTGCACGCGGACGGAGTCCCGATCGCGGTGGTGACCTCCGGTCCGCGGAAGTACGCGGTCGAACTCCTCCAACTCGTCGGGGGCGCGGACCTGTTCGCCGCGATGATCTCGGCTGAGGACGTTCGTCAGGGGAAGCCCCACCCCGAGGGCTACCGGTCCGGGTGCGCGGCCCTGGGAGTCGACCCGGACCGGGCGGTTGCCTTCGAGGACGCACCCGCGGGTATCGCGGCGGCCAAGGCGGCCGGACTGAGCTGCGTGGGGATCACCACCACACACCCCGCCGCCGCCCTTCGAGCGGCGGACATCGTCGTGTCCGACCTCACTGAGGTCGACTGGCCGTCTCTCGCCGCAGGGCCCTTTTCACCGAACGTCGCGTGAGCAGGAGACACGATCATGTTCGACGACCGGGTCCACCAGCGGGGCGCACTGACGCTGCACGCGCTCCGTACGGTCCTCGGCGACGACACCCTCTTCGCGGTGCTGCGCGAATGGACGGCCACCTACCGCCACGCCACCGTCCCACCGAGGAGTTCACCGCTCTCGCCGGGCGCCGCGCCGCGCAGCCTCTCGACGCGCCGCTCACCGCCTGGCTCCACGCCCCGCGCCCTGCCGGAACTCCCCGGCCCCAGGTGATCGGCTCCCACACCCGGGCGGGGTGTGGTGAGCCTCAGTGCCCTAGCGGGGGCCTGGTTCGCTGGGGGCGACCGGCTCGGGATCGGCGTCGAGCGCGTCGAGCACCGCGTCGCCGTTCGCCCTCGCCCACTCGGTCAGCATGTGGATCGGATCGATCAGCGTCGCCCCGAGCGGGGTGAGCTCGTACTCGACCCGGGGCGGCACCTCGGCGTAGGCGTGGCGGCGGATGAGGCCGTGCGCCTCGAGCCGTCGGAGCGTCTGGGTGAGCATCTTGCGGGAGATGCCGCCGATCAGCTCGATCAGCTCGCCATGGCGCACCGGGCCCCGGCTGAGGCCGTAGAGCACGACCGCCGTCCACTTGTCGCCGATGAGCTCGACCGCCAGACGCGCCGGGCAGTCGGCGAGAAAGGGACCACCGGGACCGAAACCGCTCATGGCGCCAAGGTACCTGTGCCAGAGGTACCTGCGGGTTCCTGTCGGAAACCTAGCCTGGGTTCTCTCCCTCCCTTCCGAAGCCAGGAGAGTCATGCGAGTCATCACCCAGCAGATGCTCGGCGGTCCCGAGGTGCTCACCATCGTGGACGCGCCCGAGCCCCAGCCCCTCCCGACCGAGGTTCTCGTCCGCGTCAAGGCGATCGGGCTGAACCCGCTGGAGGCGCTCCTGCGCGCCGGCGAGTTCCCCCCGCTGCTCGGCCGGCCGCCGTTCATCCTCGGCTGGGACATCAGCGGCGTGGTCCAGGAGGGGTCGCTGACGTATCGGTTCAGGCCCGGCGACGAGGTGTTCGGGATGCCGATGTTCCCGCGGGCGGCGAGCGCGTACGCCGAGGTCGTGTCGGCGCCGGCGTTGCACCTGGTACGCAAGCCGGCGTCGCTCTCGCATGTCGAGGCATCGGCCCTGCCGGTCGTCGGGCTGACGGCGTGGCAGGGCCTCGCCGACCTCGGCGGCGTGACCGAGGGCGACCGCGTCCTGGTCCACGGCGGTGGTGGCGGGGTCGGCCACGTGGCGATCCAGATCGCGAAAGCGCTCGGCGCACAGGTGATCGCGACCGCCAGTGGGAGCAAGCGGAAGTTCGTCGAGGAGCTCGGCGCCGATGAGGTGATCGACTACACGGCGGTCGACTTCACCGAGGCGGTCCGCGACATCGATGTCGTGCTCGACACAATCGGCGGCGACACCGTCCAGCGGTCGCTCGGCGTGCTCCGCCCGGGCGGTCACCTGGTGACGGCGGTCGCCGAGGAGGATACGGAGCTCGTCGCAAGGTACGAGGCGGCCGGTATGCGCTTCAGCGGCATCGCGGTCGACCCCGATCCGGTCGCCCTGCGAGGTCTTGTCGAACTCGTCGAACAGGGCCGGCTCCGGGTCCACGTGCAGGAGACGTTCCCGTTCGAGCGCGTCGCCGACGCGCACCGGCTGCTCGACGGCGGTCACCTCCGGGGCAAGCTCGTCCTCACCCTCTGATCCGTCGTGCGGCCTCGCATGCGGGAGTCCCCACTGATGAACGGCCGCGCCCGGCTGTTCGTGTAACAGGGGTGTATCAGGGGGGCGGTGGGGCGGAACGTGCGGCGGGCCGGGCGGCTCCTGCTGATCAGAAACGCTCGCTCGTACCGACGTGTACCGAGCGGGCGGCACCCCCAACCGATACTGAGGAAGAAACGATGCGCGTTCACAAGCTCACCTTCGCGGCCCTGGTCGTTGCCGCGGGTCTGTCGCTCACGGCCTGTCAGAACGACGATGACGGCTCGGGGCAGAGCGACCCGTCATCCGCGTCCAGTGCGTCCTCCTCGGGCGGCGGTTCGGGCTCGGGCGGTTCGGATCAGGGCGGCGGGAAGGACTCCGGCGGGCAGGGCACGGCCGCCGGGACCGGCTCCGGCGAGAACGGCAAGGTCGGCAAGTGCCGCACCGACGAGCTGGAGATCACCGCGGTGGACCGCACCATCGACGGCGACGGCGAGGGCACCGTCGCGGTGACGCTGAAGAACGGTGGCGGCCGGGACTGCACGATCTCCGGGTTCGCTGGCGTCGACCTGAAGACCAGCGAGGGGGCGCTGTCCGCGAAGCGCGGTGGTCAGCCGGCCGACTCGCACATCCTCAAGGACGGGGAGTCGACGTACTTCGGCGTCAACTACCCGATCAACGAGTCGGGCGGTTCCGGCGTCCGCGTCACGGGGCTGGTGGTGACCCCGCCGAACGAGACGAAGTCGGTCACCCTCGACTGGCCGGGCGGCGGCACCCTGCCCGTCACGGACGGCGCCGGCTCCCCGGTGAAGGTCGGCCCGATCGGCGGCATCGGTCAGGGCGGCTGACCCGCACCTCCCAGGGCGCTCGGGCCGCGCCGCTGCCCGAGCACCCGCCGGTGCGGAATGACGCGTACTAGAAGACTGATGAAGATCTTGAGGTTCTGGCCTTGCGGTGTGAGTGGCAGGCCCAGACTCGTGTCGTGGCGATGGGTGAGTGGGTCGGGGAGACGGTCGGGCCGGACGTGTGGGAGACGTGTCGGGGTTTGATCCCAGTCGGGAGTGTGTTCGCGTTTCTGGCCGAGCATCGGGGGAGGCTGTTTCCGGCTCAGATGTTCGCGGACATGTATCCGTCGGCGAACGGGCGGCCGAGTATGCCGCCGCAGATCCTGGCCGCTGCGATCACTCTGCAGGCCCTGCACGGGCTGTCGGATTACCAGACCGTGCAGGAATTGCGGTGTGACCTGCGGTGGAAGGCCGCGTGCGGGCTGGGCCTTTACGACATGGCGTTCGACCCGTCGCTGCTGGCCTACTTCCGCCGCCGGCTGGCCCGCTCCGCCCGTCCGAACCGGATCTTCGAGACCGTACGCGAAGTCGTGAAGAGCACCGGAGTACTGAAAGGCAAGCACCGTCGGGCGCTGGACTCCACCGTGCTGGACGACGCGGTCGCCACCCAGGACACGGTCACCCAGATCATCGCCGCCATCAGGACAGTCATCCGTGAGGTCCCACACGCGGCCGAACAAGCAGCAATCCAGTGCACCGCCCACGATTACACCGACCCGGGCAAACCCCGCATCGCCTGGAACGACGAGCAGGCCCGAGCCGACCTCATCGACGCACTGGTCACCGACGCGGTGCGGCTGCTGGGCCACCTGCCCGACCAACAGCTCGGGGAGAAAGCCGCGAACGCGCTCGGCCTGCTGGCCCTGGTCGCAGAACAGGACGTCGAACCCGCCGAGGACTCCAACGGCCGTGACGGGCGTTGGCGCATCACTCAGGGCACCGCCTACGACCGGATGATCTCCACCGTCGACCCCGAAGCCCGCCACGTCCACAAGACCCGCACCCACCGGCAGGACGGCTTCAAGGCCCACCTGGCCGTCGAGCCCGAGACCGGCTTATACACCGCCCTCGCTCTGCGGCCGGCAACCGGAACCGAGCACCACGAGGCCACTGTCGGCATCGACTTGCTCGCCGACGAAGACAGCCCGGTGGACGTCTTCGGCGACAGCGCCTACTCCACTGGCGACACCTGCCAGATCCTGCACCGAGCAGGACACCGACTCTTCCTCAAGCCCGCCCCGCTGAAGACGGCTGTCCTTGGCGGGTTCAGCCTCGACGACTTCGCCATCAACACCGCGGGCAGCACGGTGACCTGCCCCGCCGGACACACCGTCCCGCTCAGCGAGCCGTCCGGGCGGCACATGCAACGCAAAGCGCTCTTCACCGACCAGTGCGCCAGCTGCCCCTGCGCAAGCAGTGCACCACCGCCAAGACCGGCCGGATCGTCACCATCCGCCCCCACCACGACCTGCTCACCGCTGCCCGCCACCAGGCCAGCACCGACCCCGACTGGCAAGCCGCCTACCGACGATGGAGACCACCCGTCGAACGCGCCGTCGCCTGGCTCGTCGCCCACGGCAACCGCAGACTCCGCTACCGCGGCACCATCAAGAACAACGCCTGGCTCCACACCCGTGCCGCAGCCCTCAACCTGCGAACCCTGATCAACCTCGGACTCAACCACAACGGCGACACCTGGCACACCCCCGCTATCACCTGACCACGGCAACCAGAATCACACCAAGATCTTCATCAGTCTTCTAGGCGTCGTTGACGGCTCGCAGGGGGATGAGCGCGGCGGCCCGTCGGGCGGGCAAGGCGGCCGCGACCGCGCCGACGGCGAGGGAGAGCAGAGTGGGCTCTCGCTCACGGCGGCGCGTCGGCAGGGACGGGCCGTGCAGCGGTGCTCCCGACCCGTTCGCCGCGGCGGCCTGTGCACCCAGGGCGGGCCGGCCGGCCGCGCGGTCGGCGCAGAGGCCGCGGCTCGGCACGGAGACCGGGGCCACGTGGTCAGCGGGGCGGACCCGGGCGACGCCCGGCCCGGTCTCCCGTACGATGCCCACCGCCTCGTGCCCCAGCGCCATCGGCAGCGGGCGGACCCGGTCGCCGCCCACCACCGACAGGTCCGAGTGGCAGAGCGAGGCGGCCGCGATCCGGAACAGCACCGCGCCCTCGCGCGGGGCACCCAGCTCCAGTTCCTCCACCTCGACCGGGCGGGTCTCGGAGTAGGGGCGGGCGGTCGATATGCCGCGCAATACCACCGCACGGGTCTTCATGCCCGCACCTGCGGACGCGGGGCGCAGCGCAGCACGTCACGGCTCTCCAGCAGCGGGACGACCTTGCCGAGCACGATCTCCTGGAAGTGCGGGGCGGCGCAGTGCGCGGTGAAGGCGTCTTCGGAGACGTACTCCTCGTACAGCACGATCGCCCGCGGGTCCTCGGTGCCCTGGTGGACGCGGTAGGCGAGGTTGCCCGGCTCCTGGCGGGACGCGGCGGCCATCGTGTCGAGCAGGGGGAGGACGGTGTTCTCCGCGCCCTCCTTGGTGCGGTAGCGGGCGACGATGACGTAGGACATGGGGGCTTACTCCTGGGAGGGTGCGGCAGGCCGCTTCAGTGCGGAGGGCGGGACCGGCGGTAGCTGTTCGCGGCGCAGGTGCCAGAGGCGGGGGTCGGACGTGGCGGCCGCGACGGACCCGAGGGCCAGCGCGAGCGCCACGTCCGCGGGCGTCTCCACGAAGCCCGCCGCGATCGAGGGGACATGGCGCGCTGTGCCTGCGCGCTCATCCGGGCGACGATCGGGGCGGGCATGATCTCGACCAGGTCCGGCGCCCCACGCGAGATCGCGTCCGTGGAGCGGCGCAGATTGGACCGGTCGGTGACGAACACCTTCATCATCGTCAGCAGACCCAGCGGACGGCCCTTCTCGATGAGGGAGAGCCGGGTGCTGACCACGCCATGCGTGCCCAGGCTCTTGATGTAGTCCAGCGCGCCCCGGTCCTGAGCCAGACCGGGGCTGCTGTCCACGTTCACGAACACGGTCTTCCCCGCCCGGACCAGGGCCGGTACCACCTTGGGCAGCTGTCCCACGGTGAACGACGCGAGGATGCACACCTTGGCCGGTGCGGTCAGGAACTGCCGCAGCGGCTCGGTGCCGATCACCGACGCGACGACCGGCACCTCGGCGAAGGCCGAGGTGAGCCGCGGCGCGAGTGCGGCGCCGGACGGGGACAGGGAAGGGCCATGGTGAAGACCTGCCTGGGGAAGGAGGGGGGACGTGGCTGATCAGGTCAGTTCAGCGGGGACGCGCCGAAGCGACTGGGAAGGCCCAGCTTGCCAGGGTTGAGAATGCCCGCCGGGTCGAGGGCCTGCTTCACCGCGACGAACGTCGGGAAGCCCGCCCCGAGGGATTCCTCCAGGTAGGGGCCGCGCAGCAGACCGCAGCCATGGTGGTGGCTGAGCGCCGCCGCGTGCTTGATCAGTACGGCGTTGGCCGCGTCCCACACCGAGCGGTACCAGTCGCGCCGCGACTCGGGCGCCACATCGCCGCGCAGTGAGAAGTAGACGCAGGCGCCGTCGGTGTACGCGTGGGACTGGTGCGCCGAGGCGGCCAGGGTGCCGGGCACCGACTGGATCGCGGCGACCACCTCGTCGTAGATCACCGGGAGGTCGGTCCAGGACGCGGCCATCTCCAGGGTGTCGGCGACGAAGCCCGGACCCGGCGTGAAGCCGTCGGCGGACTTGCCGACCAGCATCCGCTCGTCCAGCCAGCGCTCGAAGACCGCCTTGCTGTCCAGCTCGGGGCCGTACGCCGCGCAGACCTCGGTCGCCACCTTGATCGAGGCGTCGACGATGGCCGGGTCCCCCTCGTCGGCGATGAGCAGCAGGTTGGTCTCCGGGTGGCCGAAGTGGGTGCCGGACTCCAGGGTGTCGTACAGCCGCAGGACGGCCGGGGTGGCACCGCGCTGCATGATCTTGCGGCAGGCGTCCAGGCCCTCCGCGAAGGTCGTGAAGCCGAACGCGACGGCGCCGGCGTACCGCGGCAGCGGGTGGACCCGCAGGCGCGCCGAGACGATGACACCGAGGGTGCCCTCCGAGCCGACGAACAGCTGGCGCAGGTCCGGGCCGACCGCGGCGCGGGCGTAGTCGCCGTACGTGGCGCGCGTACCGTCCGCGTGCACGACGTCGACGCCGACGACCATGTCCTCGATCTTGCCGTAACGGGTGGAGAGCTGACCGGCGCCGCGGCAGGCGATCCAGCCGCCGACCGTGGAGACGGCGAAGGCGGACGGCCAGTGGCCGGTGGTGACGCCGTACTCCTCCTGGAGGTGCTTCTCGAAGAGGTCGCCGAACATGCCCGCCTGGACATCCACGATGTTCGACTCGGCGTCGAAGTCGATGATCTGGTTCAGCCCGCAGACGTCCAGGACGACGCCGCCGAAGACGGGGAGGGCCGCGCCCGTGACGTTGGAGCGGCCCGCCGAGGGGGTGACCGGGACGCCGGCCTCGTGGCAGATCCGCAGCACGGCCGCGACCTGGTCGGCGTCGGCCGCCTCGACGATCACGGCGTTCGGGGTGGCGGGACGGCCCTCGGTCTCACCGATCATCGAACCGGCCCACCAGTCACGGGTCCGGGCGACGACCTCGTGGCGGGAGGTGTGGACGGCGTGCGCGGCCTCGCGCAGTGCCTCGACCACGCACTCGGGGACCTCGACCGGGTTCACCTGGAGGGCCGCCTCGCCCTCCCCGATCGGGGTGTTCCGCGCCCACCTGGCGGAGCTGGGGGCGCCGATCGTGTAGTCGCCCCGGTTGAACGGGTGGGTGATGGTCTGGCGGCTGATCATGCTGCTGCCCCTTCGAGGAGTACGGACTTTTCGTGGTGGACGGCTGCGAGGTACTCGGCGACCGAGCGCTCGACCTCGGCCTCCGTGAGGTTCAGTTCCTGGCCGAGGATCGCGCCGACGGCCTCCGCGGCGGTAACGGAGGCGTCCCGGGCGAACAGCCGGGCGCGGGTGCGGCGGGAGAGCACATCGTCGACCGAACGGGCCAGTTCGGCGCGGGCCGCGTACACGACCTCGGCCCTGGTGTACGGGAGTCCCGCCACGATCGGCTCGGCCAGCGACGGGTCGTCCTGGATCAGGTCGCCGACGAAACGGGCCTCGGTGCCGAAGCGCTCGCCCAGGTGCGCGGCCACGCCACCGGACGCCGCGACGGCTTCGGCGTCGTAGCCGGCGCCGCCGAGCAGCGGGAGATCGGTGGTACGGCTCTTCCCCCTGTGGCCGAGGACCGTCATCACCTTGTTGATGACGAGCTCGCCCATGTGCCGGCTGGTGGTGAGCTTGCCGCCGGTCACCGTCACCATGCCGGTGCGGCCGACGGTGATGTGGTGGTCGCGGCGCATATCGAGCGTCGCGCCCTCGCCGCCGCCCACCAGCGGACGCAGACCGCCGATGGAGCCGATCACATCGTCCGGGGTGAGCTTCCCCTCGAAGGCGGTGTTGGCCCCCTCCAGCAGGAAGTCCATCTCCTCACGGGTGCAGTGCACATCGTCCCGGGAGCCCTGGTAGTCCTCGTCCGTGGTGCCCAGCACGACGCTGTTGCCCCAGCGGGTGCAGGTGGCGCGGCGGGCCCGGCCGGGGATCGGCACGGTCACCGTGCAGTTGATCCGCACCTTGTCCCAGGGCACCACGATGTGCACACCCTTGGCCGGCCGGACCTGCGGCCGGTGACCGTCGTCCGCCTTCGCGTCGAGCTCGTCGGTCCACACCCCGGTGGCGTTGACGACGGCCCGCGAGCGGATGTCGAAGGTGTCGCCGTCCGCCGTGACCCGGGCACCGGCCACCTGGTCCGTCTCCATCAGCAGACCCTCGGCCTTGGCACCGTTGAGGATCGTGGCGCCGAGCGCGGCGGCGGTGCGGACGATGGTCAGGACGAGCCGGGCGTCATCGGCACGGGCATCGAAGTACATCAGCCCGCCCCTGAGGTTCTCCGCACGCAGCGTCGGCGCCTGCGCGAGGACCTCGGGGACGGTGAGCCGCTGGTGCAGTTTGCCGATCCGCCAGCCGCCGACCAGGTCGTACGTCCACAGCAGCCCCTCGAAACCCTTGGCGAGGCGGGCGTCGAAGATGCCGTCCTTCTCCAGGATCGGGAAGAGGAACGGCAGCCGGTGCACCAGGTGCGGGGCGTTCTTGCGGAAGCGATGCCGCTCCAGGAGCGAGTGGCGGACCAGGTTGACGTTGCCCTGCTCGATATAGCGCAAGCCCCCGTGCACCATCTTCGAGGACTTCGACGAGGTGCCGGAGGCGAAGTCGTCCTTCTCGATCAGGGCCGCGCGCAGCCCGCGCGAGGCGGCGTCGAGCACGGCGTACGCCCCGGTGATGCCACCGCCGATGACGAGCACGTCGTAGGTCTCGTCGGCCAGTTGGCGCTTGATGGCGGCCCGGTCGAGCAGCAGCGGCGTCCGACGGGTCGCCGCGGCGGTGCGCCGCGGTTTCCGGGCGGGCATGGTGATCACAACATCAACTCCTGGTGTTTCGGTACGGCGGCCGCGTGGTCGGCGGGCCGCCGGTGCGACGGTCGGTGGGCCGTCAGCGGGGGGTGGGTGGCTTGGGCGGGCCCTCCCGCAGGGGGAGCAGCGCGGGGTCGCCTCGATGGGCGATCAGCACATCGCGCCAGGCGGCCCGCTGCTCGGCGCGTTCGGCCGCCGTGATCGCGGGCTCGAAGATCCGGCCGTGCGGCTGCGCCTCGACGACCTCTTCGAGCGAGGGCCACAGGCCCTGGGCGACACCCGCCAGATAGGCGGTGCCGCGCAGGCTCGCGGTCGCGGAGTCGGCGACCCGCTCCAGCGGCAGACCGGTCAGGTCGGCCTGGATCCGCAACAGCGGGTCGCTGCCGGAGACACCGCCGCCGACCCGGAGCCGGGTGAACGGGGTGCCCATGGTGTCGGCGACCCCGTCGATCAGATCGCACACCGAGTGCGCGATCCCGTCGAGCACGGCACGGGCGAGATCGGCGCGAGTGGTGGCGAGAGTGAGCCCGGTGAGGGACGCGGTGGCCTCCGGTTGCCAGACCGGCGTACGGACCCCGGCGAGCGCCGGGACGAAACGCGGGGTGCGGCCCGGCCGGGTGGGGACCCGGCCCGCTTCCTCACCGAGCTCCTTCGGCGACGCGAACAGGCTCAGGTCGTCACAGAGCCAGCGCAGCGCCGAACCCACGGTGGAGGTGTATGCCTCCAGGCTGTAGTGGCTGATGTCGCCCTGCCGCCGGCCGGGCTGGGCGAGCACCCCGGAGATGTCCGGCCGGGGCAGGGCGGGCGTGGTGCCGGTCGCCGCGTCGACGAAGGCGCCGGTCCCGTACATGCACATGCCCTGTCCGACGGCGAGCCCGCCGAGCGCGACGAGTGCGGCGTGCTGATCGCCCATGGAGGCGGCCAGCGGGACGGCGATCCCGAGGGCGGCCGGGTCGGTGGTACCGAATCCGGTGTCGTCGGAGCGGAGCTCCGGCAGCAGGCCGAGGGGGAAACCGAGGTGGCCGATCCACTCCTGGTCCCAGGCGTGCCGCTCCAGCAGATAGCCACCGGTGGACGCGGCGTTGGTCGGCGTAGTGGCGTGGACGGCGCCGCCGGTGAGGCGCCAGATCAGCCAGGTGTCGACGGTGCCGAAGAGCAGCCGGCCCCGGCGGTGCGCGGCGGCCACCTCGGGGTGCTCGGCGATCTGCCGGGCGGCCCAGAGGAACGGGGCGCGGGCGCCGACCGGCCGGCCCTGCCGGGCCAGCAGGACGGCGTCCCACTCCGCTTCGTAGGCGGTGAGCTCGGTCGCGTGGCGCCGGTCCTGCCACACCACCGCGGGCAGGAGCGGCTGCCCGGTGACGCGGTCCCAGAGCATCGCGGTGGCCCGCTGGGTGGAGAGCGCGACGGCGGTGATCTCGATGCCGTCCTCGCGGGCCCCGCCGACGGCCCGGCGCGCCACCTCGAGGGTGGCCGTCCAGATCCCATCGGGTCCTGCTCGACCGCGAGGTCATTCGGATGGCTGACCTTGATCGGCCGGTAGAACACCTCGTGGGTGGCGCCCGAGTCGAGGACGACTCCGGCCCTGGTGCCAGTGGTGCCCTCGTCGATGGACAGCACACCACGCCGTGGGGCGGCGCCGGGGAACGTCTGGGTCATGGCAGCTCTTTCGTTCGAGCACCGCGAGCGAGCCGTGCGGAGGGATATGGAGGGGACGGATGCGGCGGGAAAGGGTTGGGGAAGGGGCGCACACGGAGGGGGAGGGGGACCACCGTGCGATGCGCCAGGTCCGGCGGCGGATCAGCCCGCGGTCACGGAGAGCGCCGCAGTGGCGTCACGGTCCTGCCCGGCGACCTCGTCGGGCGAGGCGGCCTTCGTCGGGTCCCACTTGATCAACAGGCAGGTGATCAGGCCGAGCAGCGGCACGACGGACAGCGTCAAGAAGGTGTCGGCGAGTCCGAGCGAGTCCTTGATCTGCGGGAAGACATACAGGCCGGCGACACTGCCGAAGCTGCCGACCATCCCGGTGACACCGGTGCCCAGGGCGCGGACATCGCTGCTGTACGAGAGCGCCGCGATGGACTTGCCGTTGGCACCGGGGCCCGCGGAGTGGCAGAGGATGAACAGCACCGGCAGCAGGAACGCCACGGCCGTGGGCACCTTCTCGAAGGTTAGTCCCATCGCCACCAGGGCCACGAAGACCCCGGCGAAGCCGGCAGCGGAGCTGAGCCGCAGCCCGAGGCGGCGGCCGAAGTACGCGGACAGCAGCCCGCCCGCGATACCGAAGGCGTTGAACACCATCGAGCCGATGGTGGCCTTCTCGAAGCTCTCGCCGAAGATCGTCAGGCTGATCAGCGGGAGGTACCAGCCGACCGCGAAGTACTGCATCGACTGCCCGAGCGAGATCACCGATGAGAGGATCGTGCGCGGCAGGTACTCGCCCTTGAACAGAAGCCCGGTCTGGCGGAACCCGACGACCGGTGCCTCAGCCGCGATGCGGGTCATCGCGTCGGGCGTACCGACGACTGCCTTGATCCCGTAGATCCGGTCCAGGCTGGTGACGGACTCGTCCAGCCGGCCCTTGCCGGCCAGCCAGGTGGGGCTCTCCTTGAGCATCAGCGCTTGGCTCAGCAGCAGCGCGACGGCGACGACCGCGGCCGAGCCGACCGACCAGCGCCAGATGTCCGAGCCGACATCCAGGTTGAAGAAGAGCAGGGCCAGGGCGAGGTTGCTGGTGGTGGCGACGTACCAGACGGCCTGCCACAGGTTGAGCCGGCCGCCCAGCTTCGCGGGCGTGTACTCGGCGAGCAGCGCCATGGCGACCGCGAAGTCGATGCCGTACGCGACGCCCACCAGGACCCGGCCGAGCCACACGACGGTGAAGTCACCGGCGAAGGCGGCGAGCAGGGCGCCCGCGACGGCGAACACCTTGGCGATGAGCAGCGGGGGGACGCGGCCGATGCGGGTGGCGAGCCAGCCACCGAGGGGGTTGAAGATGATGGCCAGCGCCGGAGCAGTGGCCGTGAGGATCGAGACTTGGGTGCTGGTGAGCTCCATCTGGGTCGTCATGGGCCCCAGACCGGCGCTCAGCGCCGCGTTCGAGTAGGCGTCGAGGAACAGCCCGCCGAACACGAGGAACCAGATGATCTGCGCCCGGCCGGTGATCTTTCCCAGCCCATCGATGAGCGCAACGACATCGGCGACGCCTTTGACGCTCGGACGTTGTGCCATGAATCCGCCTTCGAGGAAGACCTACCGGCGGCACGGGGAGCACAGAAAAGGGCACGACGAAGCCACCGACAGGTGGTCTATGTCTGTGCCTGCCAAAACACTGCGGAAAACGCCGCAGCGCGTGAACTGCTGAAACTGCTGATGACGCGGTGCAGCGAGATTAAGAACGAGCCATGAGCAACGTCAAGGGTTTCAGCCAGGTTACCGAAACGTGATGGGCCGGGCGTTCGCGCGTGCCGCCGTCCGGATGGTGAGGTGGCACGGTGACCGACCACGATGAGACGGCGGCTGTCCGGCCGTTGACCCTGGCTTGGGTGAGCCGACACCTGGAGGCCGGCGAACGGGTCGTCGGAACACAGGCGCTGCACGGCGGCATCACTGCCGACATGCGGAGGCTGACCATCGGCACGCGGGACGGAGACACCCGTCACCTGGTGCTGCGGACCTTCGTCAACATGGAGCACGCCGAGGACTGGCTGAACCGGGAGGCCGGCGCCCTGACCCTGCTCACGGGGACCGGGGTGCCGGCTCCTGGACTGGTCGCGGTCGATCCGACCGCCGCGCAGTGCGCGTATCCCTCCCTCCTCATGACACATCTGGCGGGCCGGACGGTCCTCGACGACGAGGGATTGCGGACGCGCGTCCCGCTGCTGGCCCGTCAACTCGTGGCGATCCACGCGGTGCGACCCGCCGTTCGGCCCCGGGAGTACGTGGCGTTGACGACCGCCGACACCGTCGTGACTCCGAAGGGCGCCGACGCGGCGGCATGGTCCGCGGCCATCGACGTGATCCGCAAGCCCGCGCCAGCCTATGAAGGGCGTTTCCTGCACCGGGACTTCCAACCCGGCAACGTGCTGTTCGACGTGGAGCCATCGAGGCCAACAGGTGCCCGCATCACCGGCGTCGTCGACTGGGCAGGGGCCTCCTGGGGCCCGACGGATCTCGATGTGGCGCACTGCTCCACCCATCTCGCGCTGCTGCACGGCCCGGCGTGGGGCCTGCGGTTCGCCGAGGCGTACGAGGAGGCCGGCGGGGTGCTGGCCGCGACCGCGAGCGAGCGGCTGTACTGGCAGGTACGGGACGGGCTGGCGTGCTCGGAAGAAGTGCGGTTGGTGTCGCGGCCATGGCGGGAGGCAGGCAGGACAGAGCTGACGACACGAGCCGTGGAGGAGCGGCTGGATGCCTATGTCACCGCCGTGATGGACACGCTGGGCTGAGCCACGGCGGTTCGGCGCGCGGCCCCGTGGACCCACACCTGCGCGGGACTGGCTTCTAGCGGTCGGTGAGCGATCGGCGCTTTCGGCTGTGCGTACGCCGGCGGCTGTTCGCCGAGCGGCCGGTGGCCGGTCGGTGACCGGTGAGGAGAACCGTGAGGGCCGCGACCGCCATCACCGCGGACATCGTGGCGAAGCCGGTGGAGAAGGTGGCGGCTTGGGCTGCCAGGCCCAGCATGAGGGAGCCGAGTCCGGTGCCCGCGTCGTAGCCGATGTTCCACGCGACTGAGGTCGTATGCCGGTTCTCCGCTCCCGCGTAGGTGAACGCCTGCACCAGTGTGAGGCTCTGCAGCCCTCCGTACGCCGCTCCCAGGACGAGCAGTCCGGCCGGCAGGACGAGGACGGGGATGCTCTCCGAGCCCACGGCCAGGGCGATCAGCGCCAGGCCCGCACACGCGGCCGAGGCGAGGACGCCGCTGATCGGCCGCAGAGCGATCCGGTCGGCCAGCACTCCGCAACCCCAACGGGACACCGCGGCGGTGGCGGTGAGGGCGAGAAGGGCCGTGGCGGCCAGCGTCGGGGTGGTGGTGAACTGCGGAGCGAAGGTGAGTACGGCCCCGCCCGCGGCCGTGACCAGCAGCAGCACGGTGAGCGGGAGCAGGATGCGCCGGAGCACCGTGGTCGCGGGGGCGGGGTGCCGCGGGTGGCTGTCCTCTGGCGCGGGGCCGCCGATGCGGTCCTCGACGACGCGGCCGAGGGCTCGTGTCCAGGGCAGCGCCAGAACGGGGAGCGCGCCGCACGCGATGATCGCGGGGAGGGCGAACGTGTCCACCAGCCAGGGTGCCGCCGGGGTGAGGGCGACCTGGGGGAGAGCGACCGCGAAGCCGTAGAGGCCGATGGCCGCTCCCTGGCGTCCGCGCGGGGCCAGCGCGGCGGCGGCGGTGGATCCACAGACGGTGACGATGCCGAAGCCCACTCCGCGGAAGGCTGTGGTCAGCAGGATGGGCAACAGGTGGTCGCTGAGGGCTTGCAGCAGGGCGGGCAGGCCGAGCAGCAGGGAACCGAGGACGAGGGTGCGGGTCCAGCCGAGGACGCGCAGCGCCGTTTTGACGCACAGCTGGGCCAGGACGGTGGCGGCCATCAGGACGGCGGTGACGAGTCCGGCACCGAACTCGTCGGCTCCTCCGCTGACGGCCCATGCCGGGGAGACCGGCAGCAGCAGGGCGAATCCGGAGAAGCAGCAGAGCACCACCATCAGCAGGTGCGGTATGCCCGGGGCCCGTATGACGGATTCTTTCGCGCGCTCGGACATGAACCTCCTCTTGGCCTTGATCTTCGAGGCGGGTGGGGGACGGAACGGAACGGGTCGACGTGGTCAGGCAGGGCCGGGTGGCAGGTGGACGGTCATGATCAGATGGCAGGTCCCGCCGCCGTCGCCGCGGTAGGTGTGGGGGGTGTCGCCGTCGAAGGTGGCGGTCTGCCCGGCTTCGACGGGATGCTCGACGCCGTCGACGACCAGCACCATCCGGCCGGCCGTGACACTGAGGGTCTCCACGACGCCGGCCTGGTGGGGGTGGCTGGGGTACTCCTCGCCGGGCTGGAGTTTCCAGCGCCAGACCTCGACCGTGGTCGGCCCGGAGGTCGTCAGCATCAGCCGGGCCTCGCTGCCGTGCGTTCCCGCCCACAGTGGCATCACGGCCTCGGCGGACACGACCCGGACGCGCTCCTGGGGCGCCCCCTCCATCAGGGCGGACACCGAGACGCCGAGGGTGTCGGCCAGCCGGACCAGGGTGGCGAAGTTCGGATTCCCCTGGGCCTTCTCCAGAGCGAACAGTGAGCCCTTGCTGACCTTGGCCCGTCGGCCGAGTTCGTCCAAGGACAGCCCCGCGCGCGTGCGAGCGGTTCTGACGTTGTACGCCAGCGTCCGCAGAGCCGCCTCGGTCTCCGCCATCAGTGCGCTTCTCTCCACGGGGTTCAGTCTGCCGTACCGCGCGGTCGTTCGGTTGACCTCGCGCGGTCGGTCCGTTGTACTCTCCAGTCGTTCCGCTGATACCAAAGGATGTACTGTGCTCGCTCTGCTGCTGGCCCTGGGCAGCTCTCCGGCTTATGGATGCGCCGACTTCCTCGGTGGTCTCGGCGCCCGCAGGGCCCATGTACTGTGCACCGTGATGATCGCCGCCCCGGCCTCGCTCACCGTTGCGGGCCCGGCTCGAAGAAGCCCGCCTACGCCATGTCGGCCACGGCCGGAGTGCTGGACTCGCCGGCGAATCTGCCGTTCCTGATGGCTGCCCGCAGCGGCGACCTGGCACCCCGCACTCGGACCGCCGCCCCGGACCGTCCCGGACGAACTCCGGGAACCTCGAGCCCCACCCCGCCATCCGCCTGCACCCCGCACATCACGTTGGAGGATCCGTCGTGTTCACCGGTCTGAGCGCCTTCCCGCTCACCCCGATCCCCGGCAACGGAAGCATCGATGAGCAGGCGTACGGCCGGCTCGTCCGCCGGCTCGCCACAGCCGGTGTCGACTCGATCGGGGCGCTCGGCTCCACGGGCTCGTACGCCTACCTGACCCGCCCCGAGCGGGCCCGCGCCGCCCGTATCGCGGTGGAGCACGCCGACGGAGTCCCGGTGATCGTCGGAATCGGGGCCCTGCGCACCCGGCACGTGCTGGAAGCGGCCGAGGACGCCCAGAACGCCGGGGCAGCCGGAGTCCTGCTGGCGCCGGTGTCCTACCAGCCGCTCACCGACGACGATGTATTCGGCCTCTTCGAGGACGTCACGGCGAGCCTGTCCGTCCCCCTGGTGGTCTACGACAACCCCCGCACGACGCGCTTCACCTTCACCGACGAGCTGTACGCGCGGCTGGGCCGGCTCCCCAACGTGGCTTCCATCAAGATCCCCGGGGTGCCCGCCGACCCCGCGGCGGCCCGGGCCCGCATCGAGCACCTGCGGCACCTCTGCCCGCCACGGTGACGATCGGCGTCAGCGGCGACGCGGACGCGGCCAGGGGCCTGAACGCGGGATGCGACGCCTGGTACTCGGTGATCGGCGGCCTCTTCCCCGAGGTGGCCCTCGCCCTCACCCGGGCCGCACAGACCGGCCGGGCCGAGCGGGCCGAGCAGGAATCCCAGCGGCTCCAGCCCCTGTGGGACCTCTTCGCCCAGCACGGCGGGTCGCTGCGTGTCGTCGCGGCGGCCGCCGCCCGCCTCGGCCTCACCGCGCCCCGCAACCTCCCGCTTCCCCTCCGCGGCCTCGACGCGAAGGAACGCGCGCAGGTCGCCACGGTGATCGAGGACCTGCAACTCCATCCATGACGACTCGCCCCGGACGCGTCGCCGCCCTTCAGTACAGAGGAAGGGCGGCGACGTGAGCCGGTGGCACTCGCCACTCGGCCGCGTCGTCCCGTAGCCGTTACGCCGGGTCGATGCGGGAGATGCTGCCACCTATGGCGAGCACGTACAGCTCGCCATTGCCGCCCTGCGCGAACGAGATGACCTCACCGCCGTTGACTCCGAGGTCGTTCACGCCGGTCACCTTGCCGTTCTCCATCTGCAGAGAGCGGACGGTGCCGTCGCAGTAGTCGCTGTACACGTACTGACCCTTGAGGTCCGGGATCGCGTCGCCCCGGTAGACGTAGCCGCCGGTCACCGAGCAGCCCAGATTGGTGCGGTCGTACTCGTGGACCGGCGGCACATGGTTCGCGGGTTCCGTGCCGTCACGGAAGGGATGGGTGCCCTCCATCTGGGACCAGCCGTAGTTCTCGCCGCCCTTGCTGTTCGCCGGGGCCCAGTCGATCTCCTCCCAGTCGTTCTGGCCGACGTCACCGATCAGCAGGTCGCCCGTGCCCGCGTCGAAGGAGAACCGCCACGGGTTGCGCAGCCCGTACGCCCAGATTTCGTCCTTCGCGTTCGGGTCGCCCACGAACGGGTTGTCCGGCGGGATCGCGTACGGCTCGCCGCCGCTCGGGTCGATCCGCAGGATCTTGCCGAGCAGCGTGTCGAGGTTCTGCCCGTTGCCGTGCGGGTCGCCGCCCGCGCCCCCGTCGCCCAAGGCGATGTAGAGGTAGCCGTCGGGGCCGAACTTGATATCGCCGCCGTTGTGGTTCGAGTACGGCTGCGTCTGGGTGAGGACGGTGCGCCGGGTGTCCGGCTGGATCTTGCCGTCCCGCATGGCGAACTCGTCCACGGTGCTGGTGCCTTCGAGGTTCGTGAACGAGATGTAGAAGTGCGCGAATTCCTTGTCGAACGCGATGCCCAGCAGGCCGCGCTCGCCGTCGGTGGTGGTCTCGTCGGAGATGTCGAGGACGGGTTCGCCGAGTCCCTGATCATCCAAAACCCTTACGGTGCCCGGGCGCTCGGCAATCCAGACCGTGCCTCCGGGACCGGCGGCGCCGGCGGTCGGATTCTGGGCCGTGGCCACATTCTTGAGCGCGACCTTGGCTGCTGCCTGCCGTGGGGCGGCGGGCTGGTCGGCGGAGGCCGTGGTCAAGGCGAGGGAAGCGACGAGGCAGATGGTGCCGATGATCGCCGAACTTCTGGTGCGAACTTTCACCGTGATCCTCCTAGAGGCGGTGAATCGGGAGGTCACCTGGCTGCTTGGGCAGGTTCAGGGGGTGTCGCCCGCGCCAGCACGCAACCTGGGTGGGGGGATGGTGTGCTACTGGCCATGGATGAGAATACTGGGACGGACGTTCTTGGTATAGACCAGAACTCCATCCAGCTATCCCGTTCCACCTTCCGTCGCGCAGGAATCCGCGCCGGACGGGGCCAGAGCGGACGAGCCTCCATTCCGGCGAGCAATTCCGCGGGGGAGGAGGGAAGGCGTTGGCGAACCCGCCGTCCTCTCCCTTCAGCATCCGGGGGCTCTCGGCTTCCCGGACAAGGGGTTGGACAGGAAATCCGGACAGGCCCTGAACAGTCGGGACTGGGCGGCGCCTGTCCCGGACAGCGATGGCCGTTGTCCGGCCGGTCCGCACCCCGCAATGCTCTGTCGCAGCCCGAGCGGTACCGCCGGGCCCTTCGACAACACGACGGGGAATGCTCATGAGGTTTCGCGCACAACTCGCCACCGCCGCCGTCTCCATGGCCCTCGTCGGCGGGCTGACGGCCGCCGCGACGACCACGGCTCAGGCCCGTCCGGCGGCCTCCGCGGCGACCGGGAAGTACTACCTGAAGTTCAACAAGAGCTCGGTGACCAATTCCCGGCTCTATCTGATGAAGAGCGTCTCCGGACCCGACAAGGTCATCAAGAAGTACAGGGCCGGCTCGGGTGTCAACACCAACACCTGTGCCCGCGGAAAGGGCTGGCTGCCCAACGGCGACTACAAGATCGAGTTCCACCGGAAGAACTTCGACGGCATCATCAACGGCTACGTCATCAAGATCTCCGACAAGAAGTGCCACAGCGGCACCAAGCGCGACGCGCTGTTCATCCACAGCGAGATGAAGCCGAACGGCAGGCAGGGCTCGATCGAGTCCGAGAAGTGGACCAACAGCAACCCGAATGACTACTACTCCAACGGCTGCATCAAGCTGAACCCGGCCAACATCAAGAACTTGTTCGCGAAGGTGGACAGCGTCGGCTGGTCGAAGCTGGCCAAGCTGAAGGTGGTCAGCTGACCCCGCCCGGCTCCCGACAGCGGTCCGCCGGCTCCGGCCGGCGGACCTGTGGAGTGTGAAATAGTGTGCCAAGCGATGCGTTGGGGGAGCTGAAGCGGGCCGGCCGCAGCCTTCTGGGGCGGGTTCCCGAGGCAGCCGGAGGTCCTGGCTGCCCGCATCGTCTTGGGCGACCACGGATGTGACACTCTGGCCGCATGAGCGTGAGCATGAGGTGGAACGGTGACGACTACCAGTCGCGGTTTGACCGCATCGCCGCCGAAGGCGGGGACATCCACGGTGAAGCCGCGCTGGTCCGCTCCTTCCAGCCCGCCACCGTCCTCGATGCGGGGTGCGGCACCGGCCGGGTGGCCATCGAGCTGGCCCGTCACGGGATCGACGTGGTGGGCGTGGACACCGACGAGTCGATGCTCGCCACCGCCCGGCGGCTGGCCCCGGAGATCCGTTGGTATCAGCAGGATCTGGTCGACCTCGACCTGGGGTTGTCATTCGATGTCGTGGTGCTGGCGGGCAATGTCCCTCTGTTCACCCCGCCGGGTACGGAACCGGCCCTGGTGGCCGGGGCGGCGGCCCATGTGCGTCCGGCCGGCCGTCTTGTCGCCGGTTTCGCCCTGGACCGCGGTTACACGCTGGACGACTACGACGCGCACTGCCGTGCGGTGGGACTCACCGTTGAAGCCAGATACGCGACGTGGTCCCGGGACCCTTACACCGGCGGGCAGTATGCCGTCTCCGTGCATGGCAAGCCCCAGCGCTGATTGCCAGGGGATCCGGAGCGCCCCCTACCGCGTGGGCGTCATACCGTGTCGTAGCGCAGCGGCGATTCTCGCGGCGGCTTCCCGGCCCTCGGCGATCGCGTGCGCGACACGTCGCGGCACCACGGCGTCGCCGATTGTCAGTACCAGGGGATTGGTGCAGTCCGGGGCGGCGCGTGGGCGGCGTTCCCCCACGACGATGACTTGGTCCGCCGCCACCGTGGTCATCCCTCCGGAGGTGTGATGAGCGACGGTGACGCCCTCGGGGCCGATGCCGGTCGCCGTGCACAGCGGCATGATGTCCAGCTCGCAGGTGCCTGACAGCCGTTGCAGCAGCTGGACGCGGCTCTCGGGCGGGATGGCTCCGGCGAAGGCCGTTCCCGGCGTGACGAAGGTGATGCGGGGAACTCCCGCGGCCACGGCCAGTTCCACGGCATCGCACCCCGGCCACCAGCCGAATCCATCGTCGGCCACCAGCACATGCGCGGCACCCGTCAACGACGTAACTCCCCGCGCCAGCGCGGCCGACGACCCCACGGCCCCGGCCTCGATCAGCGGTGACGTCTCCACCGCGCCCGTGGCCAGCACCACGGCGTCGAAGGCGTCGAGCTCACCGCCCGGCTCCGCGGTCCGCCTCAGCCGTACATCGACGCCCATGGCGGACAGCGTCCGTTCGTAGAAGCCGAGCAGTGCCGCCCAACCGGTGCGGTGAGGTGCCAGGGCCGCTGTGGAGAGCTGTCCGCCCAACCGGTCGGCGGCCTCGAAGAGGACGACATCCGCCACCTTGGCGCGGGCCAGACTCAGTGCGCACTCCAGGCCCGCGGGTCCCGCCCCCACGACGGCCACGCGCTGTCCGGTGGCGCGTGGCGGATCCCACGCGCGCACCAGCGGTGCGGCGGGCCGACGCGGTTCGCCGGGCGGTGCGAGGTCCGGGTTGACCACGCACAGCAGTACCGGGTCGAACGTCCGGCAGTCCTCGTTGCAGGCCACGCAGGGCCGGACCTCCGTCGCACGTCCCGTGAGCACCTTGCGCGGCAGGTCCGGGTCGGCGATCAGGGCGCGCGCCATCCCCACCAGGTCGGCTCCGGCCGCCAGGGCGTCATCGATCGCGGCCGGGGTACGGAAGGCGTGGGACGCCACAAGCGGCCGGGTGATGAGCGACCGCAGACGCGCCAGGTCGGCCAGCACCGGCGGGCGCTCGGTGGCCATGTCCCGGACGTATGTGGTGCGTACGCCGACGGTGACGTTGACGTAGTCGACCAACGGATCGACGGCGGGCAGCAGCTCGGCCAGCTCGTCCGGGCTCAGTGCCACCTCCTCCGACGCGTCGACGCTGAAACGGACGCCCAGCAGTGCGGCGGTGGACAGCCCGCGTATCGCGGCGATCACACGTTCCAGCACCTCGAGCCCGTCACGGCGCGGGTTCGTGCGTGGCGAGAGGAACTGCTCCAGCAGGTAGCCGTGGGCGGCGTGGAGTTCGATCCCGTCGAACCCGGCCGCCAGAGCGTGGGCGGACGATACGCGGAACGCCTCCACCACATCGTCGATCTCGCTGCCGAGCAGAGGGCGCGGTGCTGTCGGCTCACGGGGAGAACGTACGGCCGAGGGGGCGACCGGTGCGTAGTACGACGGCGCGCCGAGTGTCTCCCGGCCGAGATGGACAAGCTGGCAGACGGCAATCGCGCCTTCGGCGTGCATGGCGTTGACCCGCGCTCGCAGCGGCTCGACCGCCTCCGGGCGATGGAGCTGAAGGATGTTTCCCTGCCGCGGCGCGGACTCCGGCGCCACCGTCGTGCCGCCGCAGATCAGCAGCGCCGCGCCACCGGCCGCCAGCCGGCCCCAGTACTCGGCGTCGCCGCTGAGCGGTAGCCCGTCCCGTATGAAACCGCTGGCGTGGGCGGTGGCGACCAGCCGGTTCCGCAGGGTCAGTGAACCGACGGCCAGTGGTGCGGCCGCGGCCGGAAGGTGTGATGCGATCACGGCTCCTCAGTTCTGGGGAAGGGCCATGCGGGCGCGCTCCGTGAAGGGTGCATGGCGAACCTAATCGGGTTCAAAGTTAAAGGTGACCTCGGCTTGCCGTCAATCACGCAGCTCCGCATCAGTGGGCTGATTGACGAGCCGACGTGTCGCACTTAATCTTCAAACTGAAGTCGATTCACTTACCGCTGATGAGTCGGCCCTCGCGATGCCCCGGCGGTGCGGGATCACTCGCGCCGCTGCTGTGCTGCTCTTCACACCGCCCCCGCCTCCAGTAATTTACTAGGACGTCCTACTATCTCTTCAGTCAGCGCCCTGACCTGTCTGGGAAGGCCCTCATGAGCGATCTGCACCGTCCTGCGCACCCCGTCCGCCTGGTCACCGCCTCGGCGCTGTTCGACGGGCATGACGCGTCGATCAACATCATGCGGCGGATCTTCCAGTCCCAGGGCGCGGAGGTGATCCACCTCGGTCACAACCGGTCGGTGCGGGAGGTCGTGGACGCGGCGCTGGAAGAGGACGCACACGGTGTCGCGGTCTCGTCCTACCAGGGCGGTCACGTGGAGTACTTCGAGTACCTGGTGGAGTCGCTGCGTGCGCAGGGGGCGGAGCACGTCCGTGTGGTGGGCGGTGGTGGCGGCGTCATCGTGCCCGAGGAGATCGACCGGCTGCGCGACAGCGGAGTGACCATCTTCTCCCCGGAGGACGGGCAGCGGATGGGCCTTGCCGGGATGGTCAACTCGGTGATAAAGGACTGCGACTTCGACCTGTGGGAGGGCAGGCAGGCCGACATCGCCGCCGTACTCGCCGGCGACCGGTTCGCGATCGCCCGCGCCATCACCGGCGCCGAACTCGGCAAGCTGCCCGCGGACTTCCTGGAACAGCTCCGTGCCGCCGCGGCGGCGCGGGTCACACCGGTGCTCGGCATCACCGGCACCGGCGGCTCGGGTAAATCGTCGCTCACCGACGAGTTGGTGCGCCGGTTCCGCGTCGACCAGCAGGACAAGCTGCGGGTCGCGGTGATCGCGGTCGACCCGACCCGCCGTCGTGGTGGCGGTGCGCTGCTCGGTGACCGGATCCGGATGAACTCGCTGGACGGGAACCGGGTGTTCTTCCGGAGTCTGGCCACGCGCAACAGCCGTGAGCTGCCGGAACACCTGGCGGATGTGATCGACGTGGTGAAGGCGGCCGGGTTCGACCTGGTGATCGTGGAGACGCCGGGCATCGGCCAGGGCGACGCGGCGATCGTGCCGTTCGTCGACACCTCGATGTATGTGATGACACCCGAGTTCGGCGCGGCCTCGCAGCTGGAGAAGATCGACATGCTCGACTTCGCCGACGTCGTGGCGATCAACAAGTTCGAGCGGCGCGGCGCGAAGGACGCGTTGCGCGACGTGGGCCGTCAACTGGTACGCAACCGCGAGGCGTTCGGTATGCGGCCCGAGGAGATGCCGGTGTACGGCTCCTCGGCGGCCACGTTCAACGACGACGGTGTCACCGCGCTGTACCAGCATCTGAAGAGTTCGCTGGCCGAGAAGGGGCTGCCGCTGTCCGAGGGCTGGCTGGCGCCCGTCGATGTGCGCTACTCCTCCGGTATCCGGCAGGTGGTTCCGGCGGAGAGGGTGCGCTACCTCGCCGAGATCAGCGAGCTGGTCCGCGGGTACCACGCCGAGACCGACCGGATGGCCGAGGCGGCCCGTCGGGTGCAGCGGCTGGAGGCGGTGGAGGGCGAACTCGTCCAGGTCGGCTCCGACGCCGGGAATGTGCGGTCATTGCTCGAGGACGCCCGCCGGAAACTCCCGCACGAGGTCGCGGAACGCATCGAGAACTGGCCCGCCGTCGTGGCCTCCTACTCCGGCGACGAGCAGATCGTGAAAATACGGGACCGGGAGATCCGCACCACGCTGACCCGCGAGTCCCTGTCCGGCAACAAGATCCCCCGGGTCGCCCTGCCCCGCTTCACCGACCACGGGGAACTGGTGCGGTTCTGGCGCCGGGAGAACCTGCCCGGCCACTTCCCGTTCACCGCCGGGGTGTTCCCGTTCAAGCGTGACGGCGAGGACCCGGCGCGGATGTTCGCGGGCGAGGGCGATCCGTTCCGTACCAACCGGCGTTTCAAGCTGCTGTCCGAGGGCCAGCCGGCCACCCGGCTGTCCACCGCGTTCGACTCCGTCACCCTCTACGGCCGTGACCCGGACGAGCGCCCGGACAACTACGGCAAGGTCGGCACCTCCGGAGTGTCGGTGGCGACCCTGGAGGACATGAAGGCGCTCTTCGACGGCTTCGACCTGGTGGCGCAGACGACTTCGGTCTCCATGACGATCAACGGACCGGCGCCGGCCATCCTGGCGTTCTTCCTCAACACCACGATCGACCAGCAGATCGAGAGGTTCCGTACCGCCGAGGGCCGCGACCCGTCGCCCGAGGAGGCGGCCGAACTGCGGGCGCATGCGCTGGGATCCGTGCGCGGCACGGTGCAGGCCGACATCCTCAAGGAGGACCAGGGCCAGAACACCTGTCTGTTCTCCACCGAGTTCTCCCTGCGGATGATGGCCGACATCCAGGAGTGGTTCATCGCCAACAAGGTCCGCAACTTCTACTCGGTGTCCATCTCCGGCTACCACATCGCCGAAGCCGGCGCGAATCCCATCAGCCAGCTGGCCTTCACCTTGGCCAATGGCTTCACCTACGTCGAGTCCTACCTCGCCCGGGGCATGCACATCGACGACTTCTCCCCGAACCTGTCGTTCTTCTTCTCCAATGGCATGGACCCCGAGTACTCCGTCCTCGGCCGGGTCGCCCGCCGCATCTGGGCGGTGGCGATGAAGGAGAAGTACGGTGCGAACGAGCGCAGCCAGAAGCTGAAGTACCACGTCCAGACCTCCGGCCGCTCGCTGCACGCCCAGGAGATGGACTTCAACGACATCCGCACCACTCTGCAGGCGCTCATCGCGATCTACGACAACTGCAACAGCCTGCACACCAACGCCTATGACGAGGCGGTCACCACCCCGACCGAGGACTCGGTCCGCCGGGCCCTCGCCATCCAGCTGATCATCAACCGCGAGTGGGGTCTGGCGATGAACGAGAACCCCTTGCAGGGGTCGTTCATCATCGACGAGCTCACCGACCTGGTGGAGGAGGCCGTCCTCGAGGAGTTCGAGCGGATCAGCGAGCGTGGCGGTGTGCTCGGGGCGATGGAGACCGGCTACCAGCGCGGCCGTATCCAGGACGAGTCGATGCTGTACGAGCAGCGCAAGCATGACGGCACCCTGCCGATCATCGGCGTCAACACCTTCCGTAACCCGCATGCGGACACCGCCGAGCCCGACGCCATCGAACTGGCCCGCGCCACGGAGGAGGAGAAGCAGTCCCAGCTGGCGCGGGTGCGGGACTTCCAGGCCCGCCACCATGAGACGGCCCATGCCGCGCTGGCCGCGCTCAAGGACGCGGCGGTGAGTGACCGCAACGTCTTCGCCGTCCTCATGGACGCCGCCCGGGTCTGCTCGCTGCAGCAGATCACCGACGCCTTCTTCGAGGTCGGTGGCCAGTACCGCCGCAACGTCTGACCAGCCCCGGCACACCACCATCTCACCGGATTGGACCTCAGATGGATCCCGTTACCCGTCTCGGCGTCGTCGGCTGCGGCCTCATGGGCTCCGGCGTCGCCGAAGTCGCCGCCCGGCACGGCATCGATGTGCGTGTCGCCGAAGCCACCCCGGACGCCGTCGAGGCGGGCCGCCGTCGTCTGACCGCATCTCTCGACAGGGGCGTACGGCGCGGCAAGCTCAGCGAGGAGGAGCGGGACCAGGCCCTCGCCCGGCTTTCCTTCACCCATGACCTCGGTGAGCTGTCCGACCGCCAGTTCGTCATCGAGGCCGTCGCCGAGAACCGTGACATCAAGACCGAGGTCCTGCGCGCCCTGGACAAGGTGGTGGAGGACCCGGCGGCGATCCTGGCCACCAACACCTCCTCGATTCCCATCGTCGACCTCGCGGTCGCCACGGAACGGCCCGCCCAGCTCATCGGCATGCACTTCTTCAACCCCGTGCCCGTGCAACAGCTGGTCGAGGTGATCCCCGCGCTCACCACCAGCCAGGAGACCGTGCGGCGCACCCACGACATCGCCCAGCAGCTCGGCAAGCAGGCCATCCAGGCACCCGACCGCTCCGGCTTCGTCGTCAACGCCCTCCTGGTGCCCTACCTGCTCAGCGCGGTGCGCATGGTGGAATCGGGCTCCGCCGGCCCGGACGACATCGACCAGGGCATGGAACTCGGCTGCGCCCACCCCATGGGGCCGCTCCGGCTGCTCGACCTCATCGGCCTCGAGACCATCCAGGCGGTGGCCGAGTCGATGTACGAGGAGTTCAAGGAGCCCCTGTACGCACCGCCCGCGCTGCTGCGCCGTATGGTCGCGGCGGGTCATCTCGGCCGTAAGAGCGGTCGTGGTTTCTACACCTACGATGCCTGAGATCGCCCCCGTGGCGCTGAAAGGCTGCGCCGCGCGATGCGATTGCTCACGGTCGGTTTTCCCGCCGTCCGTCTCGGCGTCGTGGGGATCGACACCCGGCATGTGCGGGACGAGGACGGGCTGGAACCGTTCGATGCCGACGAGATCTACGGGAACCGCTACCCCGACGACGACTCCCCGCCCAAGAACTTCTGCTTCGCCGTGGCCACGCGGTACGACCAGCACCTGATGCTCGAAGCGGCGGACGGTGGCATCACCCACTACGACCCCAACGGGTGGGACCACGGAGCCGGGTGGCAGGGACCGGCCGATTCGCCTCGGCTGGCCGTGCTTCTCGGGCTGATCGCCGAATCGAGCAGCGCCCTGGAATCGGCGGACGAGGCCGTACGGGCGGCCGCCATCACCGATCTGCGTGAGCGCATGATCGACCTGGACTCGGACGTGGACGAATCGGCGTTCTGGGGCGAGATCTTCGAGGATCTGGGCTAGGAGCGGGTCGGTCACGCGGTCGGCTTGGACCTGGCCCAGGCAGTGCGTCCCGTGCCCTTGGGGTTGCCGCTGTGCTGCATGCTGTGGAGGCTGAGGCTGAAGGGGCCCCAGCCGGTCGAGGGCGGTCCGGCCCGCTGTCTCGGCCCGGACCGGCCCGATACCAGGATGGAGAACTCCCTGTGACCCCCACCGATCTCTACCCCGCCGACCGTCTGGAGCGCGCCCGGCAGGCCGCCGCCGGTGCGGGCCTGGGCGCGCTGCTGATCAGCCCCGGCGCCGATCTGCGCTACCTGACGGGTTACCAGGCCCTGCCCCTGGAGCGGCTCACCTGCCTGGTGCTTCCCGTGGACGACGAGCCCTTCCTCCTGGTGCCGGAGCTGGAGCGGCCCGCGGCGCTCGCGTCCCCGGCCGGGAACCTCGGCATCGAGATCACCGGATGGGCCGAGACCGAGGACCCGTATGCCCTCGTCGCGGCCAGGCTGCCCGCCGGTACGGCCCGGGTCGGTGTCGACAACCACATGTGGGCCGAGAAGGTGATCGCCTTCCGCGCCGTGCTGCCCGACACCGACCAGGCACTCGCCGGAGAGGTGCTCGGCCGGCTGCGGATCCGCAAGACCGAGGCCGAGGCCGAGGCGCTGCGCCGGGCGGGCGCGGCCATCGACCGGGTGCACGCCCGCATGGGCGAGTGGCTGCGCGCCGGGCGCACCGAACGCGAGGTCGGCCGGGACATCGCGGAAGCCATCACGGCCGAAGGCCATGTGCGGACCGACTTCGTCATCGTCGGCTCCGGACCCCACAGCGCCAGCCCCCACCATGAGCTGTCGGACCGGGTGATCCAGCTCGGTGACCCCGTGGTGGTCGACATCGGCGGGACCACCGAAGACGGCTACTGCTCCGACTCCACCCGCGACTACGTCGTCGGCGAGCCCCCGGCGGAGTACCGACGGCTGTACGAGGTGCTGTTGACCGCCCAGCGCGCCCAGACCGACGCGGTGCGGCCCGGTATCACCGCCGAGCAACTGGACGCGATCGGCCGGGACATCATCACGGACGCGGGCTTCGGGCCCCACTTCATCCACCGCACCGGCCACGGCATCGGGCTGGAAACCCACGAGGAGCCCTACATCGTGGCGGGCTCCGCCCTGCCGCTGGAGCCCGGCATGGCCTTCTCCGTCGAGCCGGGCATCTATCTTCCCGACCGATTCGGAGCCCGCATCGAGGACATCGTCATCTGTACCGACGACGGCGGCGAACGGCTCAACCGCACCAGCCGTGAGCTGGTCGTACTGCCGTGACCGTCTTGTGCGGTCGACGCTCCTGGGGCGGGGCCGCAACACCGCGTGAGGCATGGAATCGCCATGGGTGTTCCCGTGCCTCATGCGGTGGCGATGGCGAGTTCGCCCGGGTGGACGAGGGGGGAGTGCCGGGCTTCCCGACGGCCGGCAGGTAGGCGCCGGTCAGGGCCAGGCTGATGCCCTGCCCCGTCAGGTGGGACGGCGCATGGGCGGCGTCGCCGGCCACCACATCATCCATGGCGCCTGGGGCGTCGAAGCGCGGAGCGGCTTCGTGCTCGTCCGTCGGCCGCTCGCCGCGCAGTTTCAGTGCGGTGGGCCGCGCCGCCGCGGGCGTCGGCGACGCGACGCGGGTTCGCCATCGCACCGGCGCTCGGCCGGTACGCGCGGCGCGCATGGCGCGAGCCGCCGGGCGCTGCGCCATTCAGGGCAATTCGTCCCCCTGTCTCTGGCGTTGGCGGTGTGTCGCGCGCCTACTGGTGCTACAGACCGGTGGGTTTCCCATCTGCCGGGGGACGGCGACACGGGGGATGTCCCCGTATGGATCGCCGTAAGTGCGCACCCCCTAGCCTCCGATGCGCCGCCCCGCGCGCTCGCAGTCGCGTGTGGCGAGTAACGGCCCACCCTTCCACCCCCTTTGGAGGGCCCGTCATGGCTTCACCCACTGTCACCCTGGTCTCGGCGTCACCCAACCCCGCCGTCGCGGGCCAGTCGGTCACGCTCACCGCCACCGTCATACCGCTCGGCGCCGGAACCCCCACGGGCACCGTCACCTTCGTGGTCAGCGGTGGCCCCACCCTGAACGGGACGCTCTCGGGCGGGACCGCCTCGGTCACCGCGAGCGGTCTGAGCGGCGGCACTCATATCGTCACCGCCACCTACAACGGCGACGCCAACTTCACCGCGTCCACCGGCACCACGGCCGTCCTGGTGATCCCGGCGTCGACGACGACCACGGTGACCTCGGCCCCGGATCCCTCGACGCTGGGGCAGCCGGTGACGTTCACCGCCACGGTCACCCCGGTCGCGCCCGGCGCCGGCACCCCGGCCGGCACGGTCACCTTCATCATCGGCGGCAGCGGCGGCGGTACGTTCACCCAGCCGCTCTCCGGCGGCACGGCCACGCTCAGCCTCAGCACCCTGGGTGTGGGCACCCACGGCGTGGTGGCCCTCTACAGCGGTGGTACGGACTTCCTGCCGTCCACCGGCACCGACACCCACACCGTGAACCCCGGCCCCGCGGCGACGACCACCACGCTGACGTCCTCCGCGAATCCGTCCGTCTTCGGGCAGCCGGTCACGTACACCGCCACGGTCACCCCGAACCCGCCCGCGACCGGCACCCCGACCGGAACGGTCACCTTCACGATCAGCGGCTCCGGTGGGGGCACATCCACCCAACCGCTGGTGGGCGGCACGGCGACGTTCACCACCAGCGGACCGGGCACGGGGTCGCACACCGTGACGGCCACCTACAACGGTGACACCAACTTCGCCCCGTCGACGTCGGCGTCGCTGACCCAGACGGTGAACAAGGCGGACACGACCACCGCGGTCAGCTCCGACACCAACCCCGCCCCGGCGCTGGCGCTCATCACCTTCGCCGCCTTCGTGGGCCCCGTCGCCCCGGGCGCGGGTACCCGTACGGGAACGGTCACCCTCACCCTCACCAACGGGACGACCTCGGCCTCCACCTCCGGGCCGGTGGACTCCTCCGGGTTCTTCTTCTCCCGCATCGGCGTGGGCGCGGGCACCTACACCGTCACCGCGTCCTACTCGGGTGACGCCAACTTCAACGGCTCCACCAGCCCCGCCTACACCCAGGTCATCACCTGACCGGTCAGCACCGCACCGTGCCCCGCCGCCACCCGAGGGGTGGCGGCGGGGCACGGCCACGCTCTTGCCACGAAGTGCCAGTCGCACTCGCGCCATTTCCGCTCCGAACGGGACCCGTTTGAAGACGGACCTACTGGACCTTGTCGAAAATGCCCTCCAAGTGCCGCTCCTTATCGCGGGTTTGTGCACCTGCGGCCAGTACGGCCTGGGTGAGACGAGCCGCGGCGGGCCCGCCGAGGAGCTGGCCGAGAAGTTCATTCCCCCTTTCCAGGCCGTGAGCGATCGAGTCCGACGCGGCGTCGACCGCTTCGACCGCGGCGCGCGCGACACCGGGTTGCAAGGCCGCGATTCGGGCAGCGAGGGTGTCGACGACATGGTCGAGCTCGGCGTTGGGCACGGCCCGGTTCACCCATCCGTACCGTTCCGCGGTCGCCGCATCGATCAACCGCGTACCGAGGATGATCTCCAGAGCCCGTGCGCGGCCCACGAGACCGGGCAGGTACGCGGTGCCTCCCGCGCCCGGGATGATCCCACCCGCAGCCTCGGGCTGCGCCAGACCGGCGTGCTCGAGGGAAGCGAACCGCATGTCCATCGCCGACAGCAGTTCCGCCCCGCCACCGCGTGCCAGCCCGCGCACCTTGGCGATCGTGATCTGCGGCAGCGACCTGAGGCGTTCATGGAGCCGCATCATCGGGTTCAAGGACTGGTCCCCCTCGGGGGCGATCGGGAGTGCCGAGAACGTCGCGGGATCGTCGGCAAACGTCATGTCGCCATGCGCGATGAAGAAGTCCGGGTCCGCGCTGTCGAAGACGATCACCCGGACGTCGTCGTTGCCGGATACCGAGGCCGCGAACCGGTCCAGGTCGAGCATGAGGGTGGCGTCCAGCAAGTTGAGTGGCGGGTGGTCGAGGACGACTTGCGCCACACCGCCGTTGATGGAGACCTGGAGAGCTGAGTATGCGCCGGGCATGGATCCTGCCTTCACTGGTCGACCAAGGGAGTATCTTCTGTATACCTAGTAGGTGCGATATACTTCAACGAAACCAGGTATCGCGGAGGAGACCGGCGTGACGGGGATGGACTTCGACAGCGAGGGTCGTCGTCTGCTCGACCAGCTCTTCGACAAGTGGTCCCTGCTGGTGTTGGAGGCACTGTGCGACCGCCCCCGGCGCTTCAATGAGCTTCGCCAGCACCTGCCTGCCGTCACGCCGAAGTCATTGACCACATGCCTGCGGCGGCTCGAGCGCAATGGCGTGGTCGAACGGCTGGTCGTGTCCACGGACCCGGTGGCGATCGAATACCGCATCACTGACCTGGGCCGGAGCCTCGAGTCACCCTTGCAAGCGATGTTGAGGTGGGTCGTCGACAACCTCGACGCGGTGGAAGCCGCCCGATCCGACTATGACGAGCGACGTACGCCCAGCGAACAAACGCCCCACACGTCGTAACGCAGGCCGGTGCTGGGCCCACCGGTCGTACAGCCGAGTGGTTCGCCGAACGCGGTCAGTGCCGATCGTCGGTGACGGCCTGACGCCGCTCTCCACCTCCCGCGGTCCTGAAGGCGACAGGAGCGGCCGCCGGCCAGGAAGCGGCCGACCTTGGTGCTTGATAGCGATTCTTGGAAACTGGCTCGTTCTAATGTGGCGAGGTGAAGAACAACATTCTCCTCGGCAGTGAGGTCCGTCTCGTCCCGTTGTCCACCGAGCATGCCGACGCGCTCTTCCCCTCCGCGTCCGACCCTGAGGTATGGCGATGGATGCCGCGGCCACGTCCTGAGACCGTGGCGCAGCTGCGCACGATGCTGAGCCAGATGATCGCGGATCCTGCCCGGCGGTGCTTCGCGGTGCAACGCCGTGCCGACGGCGCTGTGATCGGTTCGACCAGCTTGTACGACCTCGATCTGGGCGAGAGCCGCGCTGAAGTCGGCGCGACCTGGTTCGACCGATCTTGCTGGGGAGGCCCATACAACGCCGAGTCCAAGCTGTTGCTGTTCAGCCATGCCTTCGATGATCTGTGCCTCGTCAGGCTCGCACTGCGCACTGACCATCTCAATGTGCGTTCTCAACAGGCTCTGGCCCGCCTTGGCCTGGTCTACGAAGGGACCCTGCGCAGCCATATGCGGCGCCAGGACGGCACCCGCCGCGACTCCCTGTACTACAGCCTGCTCGCGGATGAGTGGCCCACCGTTCGTGACACGCTGCGGGCCAGAATCGCGGCCAAGACGACCGCATGAGGGCTAGGATCTGTCGTCAAATGATCTTCGGTCGGGGATCATGGTCGGGTGATACGTCGCCATGAACTGTCCGATGCCGAGTGGGCCTTCGTGCAGCCGTTGCTGCCCCGGTCCGAGCGGGGCCGCAGGCGGCTGGACGACCGGACGGTCCTCAACGGGATCGTGTGGAAGTTCCGGACCGGTACGGCCTGGCGGGATGTGCCCGAGCGGTACGGTTCCTGGGCCACGCTGCATACCCGCTTCCGCCGGTGGGCCAAGGACGGCACCTTCGAGCGGATGCTCCGGGCCGCCCAGGCCAGGGCCGACGCGGCCGGGGACATCGAGTGGCTGGTGTCGGTCGACTCCACGATTGTCCGGGCCCACCAGCACGCGGCCGGGGCGCGAAAAGGGGGCTTTGCGCCCCGGGACTCGGCCGGTCCAGAGGCGGCCTGACCAGCAAGATCCACCTGGCCTGCGACGCTGTGGGGCGACCGCTCGCCTTCACCGTCACCGGCGGGAACACCAACGACTGCACCCAGTTCACCGCCGTGATGAAGGCGATCCGGGTGCCCCGGCTGGGACCGGGGCGGCCCCGGGTCCGCCCCGGCCACGTCATCGGCGACAAGGGCTACAGCTCCAAGGCCATACGCACCTGGCTGCGGCAACGGAACATCCGGCACACCATCCCGGAACGGTCCGACCAGATCCGCAACCGGCTCCGACGCGGCAGCCGTGGCGGACGTCCGCCGGCCTTCGACAAGCACGTCTACAAGCGGCGCAACGTCGTCGAACGGTGCTTCAACCGCCTCAAGCAGTGGCGCGGCATCGCCACCCGCTATGACAAGACCGCCGAGTCCTACCAAGCGGCCATCACCCTCGCATCGCTGCTGATGTGGGCGTGACATTTGACGACAGATCCTAGGAGGACCAGGCCCGGCTGGGCGCGGTGGTGTTCGCGGCGCGCGCTGCGTAGCGCTCGCCCACGCCTCTGTCCGGCCGCCCTGCCGTACTGGTCGAATTGGCGCAGGCCACTAGCAGCGGCGACCGGGCCCGCACATGGGTCGCGGAGCGGAGCGGAGTATCAGGAGCGGGTCCGGCAGAGTTCCTGGTCCACGAGTGTGCTCATGGCCTGCTGGGTGTCGTCGCCGCCGTCGCTGGTGACGTACACCACGGCGGTCCGGGTGCCGTCCCGGGTGACGCCACCCCAGGTGTGATAGCCGAGCAGTTCGCCCGGGTGGCCGAAGTAGCTGCCGCCGCAGGACAACGGGATCTCGCCCAGACCGAGTCCGTACCGCACGCCCAGCTCGGGCGCGGGCTTGGTGGTCGTCATCTCGTCGAGCTGTGCCGGAGCCAGCAGGCGGCCGCCGAGCAGTGCGGTGTAGAACCGGTTCAGGTCGTGCGTGGTGCTGATGATCGAGCCGGAGCCGACGGCCATGCTCGGATTGAGCGCCGTGACGTCGATGCTGGTGTGGGTGGTGCCGAACGCGGCGTAGCCGTGGGCGTGCGGGCCCGGGATGGACGGGGAGGCGCCGGGGGTGCTGGTGTCCTTCAGGCCCAGCGGGCGGATGATCCGGTCGTTCACCTCCTGTGCCCAGCTCCGGCCGGTGACCTCGTGGATGATCATCGCGGCGAGCACGTAGTTGGTGTTGGAGTACGACCAGCCGTCGCCCGGCGGGAAGTTGGGCCGGTGCTTCATCGCCAGCCGCACCAACTCCTCGGGGGTGTAGGTGCGGAAACGCTCGGCCCGATAGCCCTCCGCGCTGTTCAACGCGGGTATCTCCGGCAGGACGTCATGGATGCCGCTGGTGTGCTGCAGTAGCTGTCGCACGGTGATCCGGCCGCCGTCGTTGTCGTTGCCCTGGACCACTCCCGGTAACCACCGCTCGACGGTGTCCTCCAGGGACATGCGCCCCTCGCCGACGAGTTGCAGCACGACCGCGGCGGTGAAGGTCTTGGTGGCGCTGCCGATCCGGAAACGGCCGTTCCGTGGCATCGGCCGCCCGGTGCCCACCTTGGCCGTCCCGGCGCGCGCGGTGTCACGTCTGTCCGGGGACGTCACCTCGGCGAGCACACCGACTGCCCCGGTGTCGTGGACCGTGTCCACCTGCTGTTGGAGCGGATCGGTCTGCCGTGGCTTCGCCGCCGCCGGTCCGGTCGAGGCGGCGAGGAGGACCGTGGCCAGGCCGGTCAGGACGAGCCGGCCCCGGCGGCGCTTTCCCAGCACATACATGGTGAGCCTCTATCTGTTCGGGTTGCCCGCGCGTTCGGGGACCGCGCAGGCTGTGGCCCGCGGCTGTTCACCCCCCGGAGCCGGTGGTCGGCACCATCCCACCAGCGGGGAGGGGGGACGGCCCATCCGGCCGTCCCCCTGACCTGCCGATGTGCTGTCCCCAGGGCAGTGGCTGGGGGTACCCCCCCCGCAGACATGCTCAAGGCTTCCGCCAGAGGGCATCGAGGACAGCCTTCGCTCGTCCGGATGACAGGCCCCGCCGCGCGCGGGCGCGGCGTGGCAACAGCGACGCCGCCTTGCGCCGGGCGGCCACGCTCGCCGACGGCTGGTACGGCTTCAACGTCCCGGTGGCCGACGTCCCGGCGCGTATCGCCGTTCTCGCCGACGAATGCGCCCGCCACGGCCGCGGGTTTGACGAGCTCACGGTCGCCCTCGCGCTGAGCGGCGGCATCCCGGAGCACCTTCCCGCGCTCGGCGCGGCGGGCGTCACCGAACTCGTGGTCGTCGGCGCTCCTCCGCCCGCTCCCGACGCGGCGGCCACCTGGGTCGCGGAGCTCGCCCGGACGTGGATTCGCCCGGCGCAATAGCCAGGGCCGCAAAGGCGCCGGACCCGGTCCGCGTCACGCCGGATCCGCGTCAGGGCTGTGCCGGCCCCGGGATGCCCAGTCGGTCGGCCACGCTGGTGAGGGCCGTTCCCAGTGGGAGTGCGACCCGGGTGACGGCGTGCTGGTCGCCCCGGGTCGGGTCCAGGTTGACGATCAGTACCGGCTTCCCGGCCTTGGCCGCTTGGCGGACGAACCGCAGCCCGGACATCACCGTCAGTGAGGAGCCCAGGACCAGCAGTGAGGTGGCTTCGCGGACCAGCTCGCGGCAGTGCTCGACCCGCCACGGTGGAACGGCTTCGCCGAAGAACACCACGTCGGGTTTGAGGATGCCGCCGCAGACCGTACAGGGCACCACGCGGAAGTCCCCGACCTGCTCGTCGGTGAGGTCGGCGTCACCGTCCGGATTGATTCCGGCGGCCACCGGCGCGAAGCCCACGTTGGCCGCCTCCAGCCGCCGGGCGAGTTCGCGGCGCGGGCTGGAGGCGCGGCAGGCAAGGCAGACGACCCGGTCGAGGCTTCCGTGGAGTTCCACGACGTCCTCGCTGCCGGCGGCCTGGTGCAGGCCGTCGACGTTCTGGGTGATCACACCCGAGAGCAGGCCGTGCCGCGCGAACGCGGCCACGGCCTGGTGCCCGGCGTTGGGGCGGGCGCGGCCGAAGGTGCGCCAGCCGAGGTGGCTGCGGGCCCAGTACCGGCGCCGGGCCTGGGCGCCGGCGGTGAAGTCCTGGTAGGTCATCGGGGTGTGCCGGCTCAGGCTCCCGCCCTCGCCCCGGTAGTCGGGGATGCCCGACTCCGTGGACATGCCGGCCCCGCTGAGCACCAGCACACCGCCGGTGCTCAGCGCGTCGGCGACCGGCTCCAGGTCCGTGCTGCCCGGCGGCAGGTCCTCGGCCGGGGTCCAGCTCAAGGTGGGGCGCATGCGCATGCCGCCAGGGTACGGAACCGGCCGCCACCGCCCGCGTCCGCCGTCGATTCCCGGGCAACGCGGCGGAGCGCCTGATGGCCCGCGGTAGGACCGCCGCGCCACCGGGAAGGGTGGGAGGTCTCAGCCGCGTATGGTCACGCCGTGGCGCGTCCGCAGTCGGCGCAGCTCCCACAGGGAGAGCCCGGTCACCGAGAGCGGGCCGCCGAACAGGGAGCAGAACTGGGCCCACATCGGACCGTTCGGCATGCCGCTCCCGGTCAGGTTGAGGATGGCGATGATCCAGACCATCACCATGGTGAGCACGGCCGGTAGCGCGGCGTGCACATAGGCGGTGTTGAAGGCGGAGCGGGCGACGTAGGCCGAGGCCATGAAGAAGAACGGCAGCCCCCACAGCACGAACGCGAGCGCGGGGACGGCGGCCACGAACAACCACACCCCGTGCAGCCCGTGCAGCAGCGTGGTGCCCGAGATCACCCACGCCGTGCCGACGAGCGCCGCCACGACCAGGACGTACCAGCCCACGGTCTTGGCCGGGACACCGAGCCGGGAGCGCAGCAGCCGCCGCCGCTCCGCGGGCGCGTAGCGGATGAAGGCAGTGATCACCACCGGTCCGGCGATGATGAGCAGGACCGGGGTCAGGAGGAGCTGGCCGAGACCCTCGCTGGCCTGGTCCTCCAGGCCGTTGTCCGCCCCGTACATGTAGTAGAGCGCGAACGTGGCGAGGACGCCGAGCACCGTGCGGATGATCTGGAAGCGGGTGACCACGGGATCGTGGACACGCCCGCCGCCGTCCTGGTCGAACACCCTGCGCGCGGCCCGGTGCACCGAGCGGAGCAGCGGGACGATCAAGAAGAGGAAGGGCACCCGCCGGTACCAGTGCCGGTTCCTGGGCGCCGGGCGGTAGGGCCCGGGCGGCGGGGGCGGGGGCCCGTAGGGGTTCGGTGGCGGCCCGTACGGATCCGGCGCCGGTGGTGGTGGCCCGTACGGATCCGGCGTCGGCGGCCCGTACGGACCGGGTGACGGCGGAGGCCCCCAGCGGTTTCCTCCCTGTCCGGGGTCGTTCGGCAGACCCCATCCCCCCGATGCCATCGCGATTCCTCCTCGCCCCTGCGGCCCATGCCTTCGACCGCTCATTTTTCGCCAGTGGCCGGGGAATTGTACGGCACGCAGTTCGATGTCCTACCGGGTCGTGCCCGGCAGGGGGGTCACTCCCTTGCCAGCGCCGCCAGCACGGTGGCGGCCAGCGCCGCGCGGGTGACCATGCCCTGCACCGAGGTGTTCTCCGAGCGGGCGTGTGCGCCCGAGCCCACCGCGCCGATACCGTCCAGGACCGGCGTGCCCTGGGCCACGACGAAGTTGCCGTCGCTGGCTCCGCCGACCGACGCCTCGGGCAGGTCGTGTCCGAGCAGCGCGGCGCACCGGCGTGCCAGGTCGGCGAGTGCGGCGACCCCTTCCGTGCGTTCGAACACCGGGCGGTTCCAGCCACCGGTGACCTCCACAAGGGTCCGTGGGTCGACGGGACGCAGAGCGGCCAGGGCGTCTCCGAGGCGTTTTTGTTCGGCGGCGGTGGCGACGCGGATGTCGATGCGGCCGACGGCGTGCCCCGCCGTGACGTTGCTGCGGGTGCCTCCCTGCACCACGCCCACGTTCAGCGAGGTGCCCGCGTCCGGGGCGCGCAGGTCCGTCAGCCGCAGGATCTGGTGGGCGAGTTCGTCCACGGCGCTGGACCCGGCCGTGGGGTCCAGACCGGCGTGGGCCTCGACGCCGGTGACCGTGACGGTGAAGAGCCCGACGCCCTTGCGGGCTGTCTTGATCGCGCCGTCGGCGGCGGCCTCGAAGACCATGGCGAGCCGGCTGTCGCGTGCCTCCTCGACGATGGCGTCGCGGGAGGCGAGACTGCCGGTCTCCTCGTCGCCGTTGAGCATCACGGTGCAGGGCGGGCGGGGCAGATCGAGGGCGTCCAGGGCGCGCAGTGCCCAGACCGCCTGGACCAGGCCGGCCTTCATGTCGAAGACGCCGGGGCCGGTGATGTGGTCGCCGTCCCGCCGGAAGGTCCAGGTGTCCAGGGTGCCGGTCGGCCAGACGGTGTCGTAGTGCCCGAGGAGAAGGACGGGCCGGTGGTCGTGGGCGGTGGTGCCCCGAGCGGAGTAGCGGCGGACGAGGATGTCTCCGGCCTGCTCGCGCGCGAGGGTCTCCTCGGCGTCCGGTGTGCCCAGGCGCCGGTCGAGCCAGTCGCGCAGCCAGCCGAGGCAGCTGTCCAGGGCGTCCAGGTCGTCGCTGGCGCTGCCCTGGGAGGTGTAGGCGGCGAGGTCGGCGACCATGTCCTCGCGGTGGGCGTCGAGCCACTGGCGCACCGCGTCGGCCTGTTCGGCGTCGAGCGGGAGCGGGGGTGCGGGGGCTGCGCCAGGCGGTCCAGTTCGTCCAGCCGTGACTCCGACATGTTCTGCGCGGCGCCCTCCAGTTGGCGCAGGCCGGTCACGACCGTGTGCAGCAGGGGCGTGGGCAGACCTTCGCGTGCCGCGTGGTCGAAGACCTCGGTGTAGTGCGTGGGGGCCTCCACGGGCCGGTGGCGCACCGCGAGGTCGCGCCAGATACCGCTGCGGTCCTTCGTCTGGGTGCGCAGCCATGCGGTGAGACGGTCGAAGGCGGCGGCTTGGGCGGCTGGATCCGCTCCTCGCCGGAAGGGCTGTGGCTCGAAGGCGTCGAAGGCTTCCAGGGTGACGCCGAGGCGGTCGGATACGGCGAAGATCTCGCCGGTGAGTGCGGCCATGGCGGGGCGGTGCCGGTCGATGAGGTCGGCCATGGGGGCGTCCGCGAGGGCGGTGGCGGCGAGCATGGCGCCGAACCCGGCCTTGGCCCACAGATATCCCTCGACGTTGTCGCTGGCCACGGCCGGGCCCCAGCTGTGCAGATGGGCCACCAGGTCCCGGACCCGCGGGCTGACCGGCCCGCCGTCGGGCTCGCCGATGACGAGGGCTCCGTCGCCGCCGTCCAGGATGACGCCCGGTTCGATGACGTCGGCGAAGATGTTCACGAAGGCCGCGACGGTGCGGGCGGCCCCCAGCCGCTGGGCGATCAGGGACTCGTTGAAGCCGTTCTGCAGGGAGACGACGTAGCCGTCCGGGGCCAGGCGGGGCGCGATCCAGTCCAGCGCGGTGCCGGTGGCCTGCGCCTTCACGGCCAGCAGGACGCGATGGAGGGTGCCGGTGAACTCGTCCGGGGTCGTGGCCGTGACCGGCACGCTCTCGCGGGTGCCGCCGCGGGCGACGACGAGTCCGCGGGTGCGGATGGCGTCCACATGCGTGCGGTCGGTGTCCACGACGGTGACCGGGTGGCCGGCCCGGGCGAGGGCGAAGGCGAGGGTGCCGCCGATCGCTCCCGCGCCGACGACGGTGTATCCGGGCCTGACCGGCTGGGCGTCCTTCATCGGGTTGTTCGTCCTTCTTCCGTGGTCGCGGTCGTGGTCGCGGTGGTCGCGGTCGCGGTGGTCGCCGGCACCGGGGCGGGCGGGGTGGCGCGGGTGTCGTCGGGCTGCCAGATCCGGGGCAGGTGCAGGGCGCCCGTGCTGGATCCGCCGTCCACCCGCACCACCTCACCGGTGATCCAGGAGGCGTCGGGGCCGGTGAGCCAGCGCACCGCCCGGGCGATGTCCTGTGGCGTTCCCGGGCGGCCCAGCGGGTTGGCGCCGATGGCCTCGGCGTACTGGGCGGAGACGGGGTTGCAGTCGCTGTCCACCGGGATGAAACCGGGGCTGACCGCGTTGACGCGGATGCCGTGCGTGCCCAGTTCCAGCGCGGCGGCGCGGGTGGCCATCTCCAGGGCGGCCTTCGAGCTCGCGTACGGGCCTCCGCCGGGGCGGGCGCGCAGCGCGGAGCCGGAGGAGATGTTGACGACCGCGCCGGGCCGTCCATGGCGGATGGCGAGCCGGGCGAAGGCGGCGGTGGCCAGGACCGGGGCGCGCAGGTTGACGGCGAACAGCCGGTCCCAGGCCATCGCGTCCACCTCGGCCATGTCGAGGGAGGGGTAGACGCCCGCCGCGTTGACGAGGACGTCGATGGGGCCGTGCTCCGCCCAGGCCGCCTCGACGACGGCGGTGGGCGCGTCGGGGCCGGTCAGGTCCGCGGCCCGTGCCGCGGTACGGGTTCCCACCCGCGCCCCGGCCCGCTGGAGCGCGGCGAGGTCGCGGTCGACGAGGGTGAGGAACGCGCCCCGGGCGGCGAACTCCTCGGCGATCGCCCCGCCGATGCCGCCCGCGGCACCGGTGACGAGGACGTGGGTCATCAGCTGAACTCCTTGTCCTTGGTCTCCGGCATCGTGAGGTAGACCACGAGGGAGATCAGTGAGGCCGCCGATACGTAGATCCACAGCAGGTCGCTGTGGCCGCTCTCGTGCATCCACGTCGTCAGATAGGGCGCGGTGCCGCCGAAGAGCGCGACGGCCAGGGCGTACGGCAGGGCGATGCCGGTGGCGCGCACCTCCGGTGGGAACTGCTCGGCCATGATGACGGCGCAGTTGGCGGAGTAGCCGAGGATCAGCAGCATGCCGACGAGCTGGACCAGGAACAGGCTGAGGAAACTGTTGCTCAGCAGGTGCAGCAGCGGCCAGGCCAGGACGACGAAGCCACCGGCGAACCCCGCCATGGTCGGCTTGCGCCCCAGCCGGTCCGAGACCACGCCCACGAGCGGCAACGCGATGACGAAGACGACCAGACACAGCGTCTGGGACAGCAGCGCGGTCTTCAGCGGGATGCCGGTGGTCAGATTCGCGTACGTGGGAAGGTAGTTGACCCAGATGTAGTAGGTGAGGGTGCCCGCCACCGTGATGCCGGCGACGCGCAGGGCCGCCCCGGGGTGTTCCACGAACATGGCCTTGACGGGATTGGTGCGGGTACGGCCGGAGCCCTGCACCTGGGCGAAGGAGTCGGTGTCCGCCACCGAGACCCGCAGCCACAGGCCGACCAGCCCGAGGAGGCCGCCGAGGATGAACGCCACACGCCAGCCCCAGGAGTGCAGGGCGTCCTCGCTCAGTGCCGAGGTGGCGAGGGTGCCCAGGAGGGAGGCGACGAGCACACCGCCGGCGACCGACACCTGCTGCCAGGACCCGGCGAACGCGCGCCTGCCACGGGCCGCCGACTCGACGAGGAACGCGGAGGACGAGCCGAACTCGCCGCCGGCGGAGAAGCCCTGCACCAGCCGGGCGACCAGCAGGAGCAGTGGCGAGACGATGCCGATGGTCTCGTAGGAGGGGGTGATCGCGATGACGAAACCGGCGGCCGCCATCAGACCGACCGTGAGGGTCATGCCCTTCTTGCGGCCATGGCGGTCGGCGTAGGCGCCGAGGACGGCGGCACCGACCGGGCGCATCACGAACCCGACGGCGAAGACGGCGAGCGTGGACAGCAGGGCCACCGCGCCGTCGCTCTTCGGGAAGAACTCATCGGCGATGATCTTGGCGAAGATGGAGTACAGGGCCCAGTCGACCCATTCCACGGTGTTGCCGATGGTGCCGGCGACGATGGCCTTGCGCTGGGCGCCGCTCAGCCGGGTCGTGGCGGGGGCGGCGCCGTCCTGGCGCAGGGGGCCGGTGGGCGTGGCGGATCCGGTGTTCATGGCGTGTGCTCCGGAGTGTCGGCGGCGGAGCCGGCTGTGGTCCGGCCGTGCAGCACGTCGCGGGCCGTGTCGGCGAGCTGGGCGTGCGTGGCGTACCAGACGCCGGGGTGAGCGGCGATGTGGTCGAGAAGCTCCCGCAGCGCCACCAGGCGCGAGCGGTGGCCGATGACGTGCGGGTGCAGGGTGAGCTGGAAGACGCCGCCGTCCCGGTAGGCGGCGTCGAACTCGTCGGTCCAGATCTCCCGTACGTCGCGCGGACGGCTGTGCGGGCGGGCGGACCCGTAGCGGTCCATGGTGAAGTACGGGGCGTCGTCCCGGATCCAGTCGACGGGGATCTCCACCAGGCCGGTGGGCCGGCCGTCGGCGACGATCTCGTAGGGCTCGTCGTCGGCCATGAGCGAGGAGTCGTAGGCGAAGCCCAGCTCGAGCATGATGGCGAGGGTCGAGTCGGAGAAGTCCCAGGACGGAGTGCGGATGCCGACCGGGCGCCGGCCGGTCAGCGTGGTGAGGGTGTCCAGGGCGCGCGCCGTGAGGTCCTTCTCGTCCTCGCGGCCCAGCAGCATGTTGCGCTCGTGGATCCAGCCGTGGACGGCCAGCTCGTGCCCGTCACGCGTGTAGGCGCGGGCCTCCTCGGGGTGGATGAGGGCGGATACGGCCGGCATGAAGAAGGTCGCGGGAACGCCGTAGCGGGCGAGGAGGTCCAGGATCCGCGGGGAGCCGGCGCGGGCTCCGTACTCGCCCTGGGCGAGCAGACCGGGGCTGGTCCCGCCGTCGCGCAGCGGGATCGTCTCGTGGTCGGCGTCGAAGGAGAGGGCGACCGCGACGCGGGCACCGCCGGGCCAGCGGTCCGGGACCAGCCGCCGCCCGGCGCGGACCGCGTCGACGTGGCCGCGCCAGGTGTGTTCGGGCCAGCGCCAGCTCTCCGAGGGCAGGCCGAAGTCGTCTGTGGGCATGGTGAATCTCCACAAGGATCGGAGCGGAAGAGGGCGGAAGAGGGTACGGCCGGGTCGCCACCGGGCGGTGTGCCCGGCGGCCGGCCGGGGGCTCAGACGGTGCGGACCATCCGGTGCCAGGAGTACTTGAGGGTGGCGAGGTGCAACGTCACATCCGAGGCGATCAGCCCGGGCAGCGTCCCGATGACCTCACTGGTGTAGTGGAGCAGGTCGGTGCGACGGGGCAGCACCATGTGTCCGACGAGGTTGAAACGCCCGGTCGCCGCGCACAGGAACTTGGTTCCCGGATGCCGCGCGAGCTGGCGTCCCGCGGCTTCGAGCCGGTCGGGCTCGATCGACAGCCACACCATGAACTCGGCGTCGTACCCGAGCAGGCCCGGTTCGACCAGCGTCCGGAACTGCAGGATGCCGCGGGATATGAGACGTTCCATGGCCCGTGCGACACCGGCCTCGGTGTGGCCCAGGCGCCGGGCCAGGGCGCTGATCTGGGCCCGGCCGTCCTCCTTGAGAGCCGCCGCGACCTCCTGCTCCAGACCGGTCAGCGCTTTTGGCGCCTCGTCCCAGTCGTCGCGGTCGCACGACGACGCGAGCGAAGCGGGCCGCAGGTCCGCGGCCGCCTCGGCGGGCAGCAGCCCGGTGTCCCACATCGACGCGGAGGTGAACGCACGGATGACGGCGACCGCCTCGGTGCTGGTGATCAGGTCGGCCCCGGGCAGGTCGGTGAAGAGCATCCGCATCATCTCCTCGTTGTCACGGGCAACGAAATCGACGATGAGATCGGCGGCACCGGTGACGACGGCCAGGAAGCGCACATCCGGGCTGACGGCGAGCTGGTCCGCGAGGTCCAGCCCGCGACCGGGCTTGGCCTGCACCCGGACGAGCATGGACGAGCCCTCCCGGGTGCGGTCCAGCTCCAGAGTGCCGACGACCCGCAGCACTCCCCGCTCGCGCAGGGCCTTGTAGCGCCGCTGGGCGGTCGTCTCGCTGGTACCCACCCAACGGGCCACCGCGCACCACGGGGCACGACCGTTGAGCTGGAGCGCCGCGATCACGCAACGGTCCAGGTCATCAATGGTGTCCACGAGGGCTTGGTGGGTCATGGGGCGGACGCTAATGAGCGCTTTTCCACTCGTCAATGAGGGAATCCTGCATCGCTCCCGGTCACAGCCGGGCGATCCGGCACCGTGTACATCACGAAGGGGTAACACCCGCAGATCTGGCGCGCAGGAACGGACGAGGCGCGGCGTGACGGATTACGTCACGCGGATATCCAAAAAAGTTCACCCTCCCCGGCCGCGGCGTGCACCGGCGTGCTTCCTTCCCCTTCCCGGGCGGGGAAGTCAGTGCATGGGCAGCAACCGCGTGGCGGCCGCGGTGATGGTCCGCGCGGCGTGGGTGAGGACGGGTATCTCGCCGGCTCCGCGACGGGTGACGGCCACGCGGGCGGGCATCCCCTCGGTCGCTTCCATCTCCTCGGTCCACGTCACCGCCCCGACGACATATGTACAAGACCGACGGTCGGCCGCCCCTGCACCATCCCCGCATGAGTGAACACAGCGTTGAGCTCTCGCATGGGATGCATGTGGTCCACGACGGCCCTCGGCAGGCACCGCCCCTGTTGCTCATCCACGGATCGGGGGCCTCGGGCGGCTTCTGGAACCCGGTGGTTCCGGCGCTCGCTCGCCACCATCACGTCATTCGGGTCGACCTGCCGGGCTGCGGCCAGTCCCCGCCCGCGGCGTCCTATGACGTGCCCGCGCAGGCGGGTCAGGTGGCGGCGTTGCTCGATGGCCTCGGCCTCCGTTCCGTGACCGTGGCCGGGCACTCCAGCGGTGGCTACGTCGCCACCGCGCTCGCTGAACACCGCCCCGACCTGGTCAGATCGATCGCGCTGATCAGCAGCGGCCCGCGTCTCGACGCCCTCCTGCCGCAGCCGCTGCTCTTTCGGGTGCTGTTGGCCCCGCCCCTCGGCCCGCTCCTGTGGCCGAGGCGTTCGGACGCGACGATCCGCGGGGGAATCAGCGCGACGTGCGCTCGCCCGGTGGAGGTGCCGGACGACGTGGTCGCCGACATACGGAGGATCACCTACCCCACGCTCAGGACCGTGCTGCGCCGAAACTCCGCGTACATCGCCGAGCGGAGCCTGCCCGAGCGGCTCGCCGCTCTCGACGTCCCCGTACTGGTGGTCTTCGGCGCCGCCGACCCCCGCTGGGACCCCTCGTCGGCGCACCAGTACGACGCGGTGCCGAACGCGCGCATCGAGCTGCTGCCCGGCGTCGGGCATGTGCCCATGTACGAGGAGCCCGAGGCGACCGGCACCCTGCTGCTGGGCTTCGCGGCTACGGGCGTTGACACCCCGCCCGTGACGCCCTGAGACCTAGACTGGTCGCGTGATGTCGGCCGGGACACCATTCGACTGGGCAGCGGTGGACGTCGCGGTCCCGCGCCCATCCGCTCGGCTGCCGGGGGTCAGCATGGCCGGGTTCCGCCAACGTGTCCCCGCGGCGGTGGACATCGCCATGGTCGCGCACCCGTCCATCACCCTGCTGCTCGACCTGAGCGAGGGCGAGGGCCTCGTCTACGACGCACACGGTAGCCACGGGCGTGGCAGTGTCGTCGTCGGGCTCCACCCCGGCGAGCTTCGGGCAGGCGGCCGGGTGGGCGAGTGCCTCCAGATCCGGCTGGAGCCGGTCGCGGCGGCCGCGGTGCTCGGCCCGTCGGCCGAGCTCAGCGGGACGGTGGTGTCCCTCGATGATGTCTGGGGCCCCGACGCCGGGCGAGCCGAGGAGAGGTTGCGTGGCGCCGCGTCGTGGGACGAGCGGTTCGCGATCGCGGTGGACCTCCTCGGCCGGTGGCTGGGTACGCGCCCACCGGTCGACCCGGAGGTCGCCCACGCCTGGCGGCGGACGCTCACCGGCCGGGGGCGGGTGCGGGTCGAGCGCCTGGCGGAGGAGGTCGGCTGGAGCCGCAAGCGGCTGTCGGCCCGCTTCCGGTCCCAGCTCGGCATCACACCCAAACGCGCCGCTCGATTGGTGCGGTTCGACCACGCGGCCCACCTTCTCGCGGCGGGTCACGCCGCGGCCGACGTTGCCACCGAGAGCGGCTACGTCGACCAGTCCCATCTCCACCGCGAGGTCAAGGCGTTCACCGGGCTCACGCCCACCGCCGTGGCCGTCGCGCCGTGGCTCGCGATCGACGACGTGGCGTGGCCGGCTTCCTCGCCGCCCCGGAGGCCGCCTGCGGTGATCGCGCAGGCGCAACCCATCTCATGAGACGGCACACCGGGGCTCGGAGAGCAGCGCGTTGAGTTCCGGGAAGGGGATCGCCCCGACGAGGGAGCCGTAGCCACCGGTGTCGAAGAGCTCCCGCGCCGCGCGGCGAGCGGCAGCGTACGCGGCCTGCGCCACGTCCGAGCCCAGGCTGACGCGGGCCACGCCGAGGGCGCCCACCTCGGCGACGGTCGGGGCGCGGAGGCCGGCCATGACGTTCAGCGGGCACCGAGATGTCTTTGGCCGGCGCCGCGATCGGGGCGGTGTCGGTGACACCGGGGACGAAGATGCCGTCCGCACCGGCGTCGACATACCTGTGCGCCCGGGACAGGGTTTCCCCGAGCCGGGTGTCCGGGTTCCCGAGCCCCAACAGGTATGTGTCGATACGGGCGTTGAGGAAGAGGTCCGCCCCCGCCCGGTCAGCGGTCCGCCGGGCGACCGCCGGCCGCGTCGCGAGCTCGCCCGGGGGCCTGGTGCCGTCTTCGATGTTGACGCCGACGGCGCCCGCCGCGAGCACCCCGGTGATGGTCTCGGCGACGTCGGCCGCGTCCTGCCCGTACCCGCCCTCGACGTCGGCGGTGACCGGAACCGCGACCGCGGCGGTGATGCGGGAGATCGTCTTCAGTGCCTCGTCGCGGGCGAGCGCGTCGCCGTCCGGGCAGCCCAGCGACCAGGCGACACCGGCGCTGGTGGTGGCGATCGCGGGGGCGCCCGCGGATTCGATGACGCGAGCGCTCGCTACGTCCCAGGCGTTGGCGAGAGCGAAGGGCCCGGCGACGGTGTGCAGGGAGCGGAAGAGGTGGGGTTTGGCCTGCTGCGTGGCGGTCATGCGCCCAGCCGAACACTGCTGGGTGGTCCTTTCTGGCGGGAATCCGACATCGGCGTCGACCTCGCCGAAGCTCGGTCCGTCCACCGGTCGCTGGTAGTAGGTCCCGCGCCTCATGCGCACGGTGAGTCCGCTGGCTAGCGTCGGCTCCCATGCGGACCACGGGAAACGTTCGTCGCCAGACGGCGGAGCGAAGGCGCGACACACTGGACCGGCTCGTCACCGAGCGGGATGTATGGGTGTCGACGGGGCATCCTGAGCGCGGACCCCACCAGGTGCCGCTGTGGTTCCTGTGGGATGGGCAGGCCGTGTGGATGTGCACCAGCGCCACTTCGATGACGGCGCGGAACCTCCGCGAGGAGCGGCGCGTGCGCCTGGCGCTGCCGGACACCTTCGATGTGGTGCTGCTCCAGGGGGAGGCGGAGTGCTTCCCGGACCAGGAGGTCCCCGGAGAGGCGGCCGAGGCGTTCACCGCCAAGTTCGGCTGGGACGCTCGCGCGGAGGAGGGGCCCTTTCTGTACGTCCGCGTGGTGCCGAAGACGGTGCTCGCCTGGCGCGGCGAGCAGGAGCTACGCGGGAGAGCCATCATGCGCGACGGGACGTGGCAGGAGTAGCCGCCGCCTCCGGCGACGCGACGCTCACCGCGACGGTGGCCGGCTGCAGCGCTCCGTCACCAAGTACTGCGATGTACCAGGCCGTTGACAAAGTCGATGGGCAGTAGAAATCTGTCGTCAAGGCACTGCAAAAGATAGACGAAATTACTCAACTCTTACACTGCGGCTGGCTCGGCTCTTCACCGCGACATCGTCTGGGCCCGCTGAACACCGTCATCGTCCACCAGGCGCACCGCTCCCTCTTGCCTGCGTGCTCCCTGCCCGAGAAATCCTGCGCGTCTGTGGGCGGCGGGTGGCGGGGCCGGTTGCGGGCGCTCAGGGGAAGGGATCGAGAGGGCCTCATGAGAAGAAGACATCACGGTCGGCGGTTAGCCGCCGGGCTGGTGACGGCGGGTCTGCTCACGGTCGGGCTGCTGCCCGTGGCAGCCCATGCCGCAGAGGGAGCGAACCTGGCGCTGGGCAGGCCGGTGACGGCCAGTGGGGCTCACGGCTCCTACCCGGCGAGCAATGTCACCGACGGCAGCCAGTCCTCCTACTGGGAGGGTCCCGCGGGCTCGTTCCCGCAGTGGGTGCAGGTCGACCTCGGGAACAAGGCGGATATCGACGAGGTGGTCCTGAAGCTCCCGGCTTCGTGGGAGTCCCGCACCGAGGGTGTGAGGGTCCAGGCCAGCGCTGACGGCCAGAACTTCACCACCGTGGTCGCCGACGCGCACAAGGACTTCTCGCCGTCGTCCGGCAACACCGTGGCGCTCGACGTCACGGCCGAGGCGCGGTACGTACGCGTGCAGGTGACCGGCAACACGGGCTGGAACGCCGCCCAGCTCTCCGAGGTGGAGGTGCGCGGGGAGGCCGGCGGGGAGGACCCCGGGGACCCGCCCGCGGGCACCAACCTGGCTCTGCGCAAGCCGATCGAGGCGTCGTCGACCACCCAGAACTACGTGGCGAGCAACGCCAACGACGGCAGCACCTCCAGCTACTGGGAGGCGAGCGGGCAGTCCTCGACGCTGACCGCGAAGCTCGGCGCCGACGCCGATCTGACCGGCGTCGTCGTCAAGCTGAACCCCGATCCCGCCTGGAGCACCCGGTCGCAGAGCATTCAGGTGCTGGGGCGGCCGGTCGGGGAGTCCGGTTTCACCTCGCTGAAGGACCGGGCCGACTACACGTTCAACCCGTCGCAGAACAAGAACACGGTGACCATCCCGGTCTCGGGCCGGTACGCGGACGTACGGCTGCAGTTCTTCGGAAACACCGGCGCCGGCGGGGGACAGGTCGCCGAGTTCGAGGTCGTCGGCGCGGCCGCACCCGCCCCCGATCTGACCGTCACCGATCTCTCCTGGTCGCCCCAGTCGCCCTCCGAGACGGACGCGGTCACCGTCGAGGCGACGGTCCGCAACGCCGGGCCGGTCGCCGCACCCGCGACCACCGTGAACGTCAGCCTCGAGGGCGCGGTCGCCGGCAGCGGCGCCGTCGACGCGCTCGCGCCGGGCGCGTCGGTGAAGGTGCCGGTCAAGGTCGGCAAGAGGGCCATGGGCAGCTACACCGTCTCCGCCGTCGTCGACCCGACCGACACGGTCGCCGAGCTCGACAACAGCAACAACAGCCGCAACGCCGCCGCGAAGCTGGTCGTCGGCCAGGCCCCCGGGCCGGACCTGGAGATCACCGGCATCACCACCAACCCCTCCAGCCCGGCCGTCGGCGCCAAGGTCACCTTCACCGTCGCGGTGCACAACAGGGGCACGAGCGCGGTGTCCGCCGGATCGGTCACCCGGCTCACCGTCGGCGAGACCACGCTGAACGGCACGGCGGGCGCCATCCCGGCCGGTGGCACCGCCACCGTGGCCATCGGCGGCGACTGGACCGCCACCAACGGCGGAGCGACACTCACCGCGACGGCCGACGCCACCGGCACCGTCGCCGAGACCAACGAGGACAACAACACCTTCGCCCGCTCCCTCGTCGTCGGACGCGGCGCCGCCGTGCCGTACACCGAGTACGAGGCGGAGGACGGCCGGTACGACGGGACCCTGCTGAAGTCGGACGCCAAGCGCACCTTCGGGCACACCAACTTCGCCACCGAGTCCTCCGGGCGCGAATCGGTCCGGCTCGACAGCACCGGGCAGTACGTGGAGTTCACCTCCACCACCCCGTCCAACTCGATCGTCGTCCGCAACTCCATCCCGGACGCGGCAGCCGGTGGCGGCAAGGAGGCCACCATCAGCCTCTACGCGGACGGGAAGTTCGTCCGCAAACTCACCCTCTCCTCCAAGCACAGCTGGCTCTACGGCACGACCGATGACCCGGAGGGCCTGACCAATCGGCCCGGAGGCGACGCCCGGCGGCTGTTCGACGAGTCCCACGCCCTGCTCACCGACTCCTACCCGGTGGGTACGAAGTTCCGGTTGCAGCGGGATGCCGGTGACGACGCGGCCTTCTACATCATCGACCTGGTCGACCTGGAGCAGGTCGCGGCACCGGCCACCAAGCCCGCCGACTGCGCCTCCATCACCGACTACGGGGCCGTGCCGGGCGACGGTATCGACGACGCGGACGCCATCCAGCGGGCCGTCACGGCGGACCAGGAGGGCCAGATCCCCTGTGTGTGGATCCCCGCGGGCCAGTGGCGCCAGGAGAAGAAGATCCTGACCGACGACCCCCAGAACCACGGCCAGTACAACCAGATGGGCATCCGGGACGTCACCATCCGCGGCGCCGGGATGTGGCACTCCCAGCTCTACTCGCTCATCCCGCCCCAGGAAGCGGGCGGCATCAACCACCCCCACGAGGGCAACTTCGGCTTCGACATCGACGACAACACCAAGATCTCCGACATCGCCATCTTCGGCTCCGGCACCATCCGCGGTGGCGACGGCGGCGCCGAGGGCGGCGTCGGACTCAATGGCCGCTTCGGCAAGAACACCAAGATCACCAACGTGTGGCTCGAACACGCCAACGTCGGCGCCTGGGTCGGCCGCGACTACTCCAACATCCCCGAGCTGTGGGGGCCCGGCGACGGCCTCGAATTCAGCGGCGTACGGATCCGCAACACCTACGCCGACGGCGTCAACTTCACCAACGGCACCCGCAATTCGACCGTCTACAACTCCTCCTTCCGCAACACCGGCGACGACTCACTCGCCGTCTGGGCCAACAAATACGTGAAGGACACGTCGACGGACATCGGCCACGACAACCACTTCCGCAACAACACGATCCAGCTGCCCTGGCGGGCCAATGGCATCGCGGTCTACGGCGGCTACGGCAACACGATCGAGAACAACCTGATCTCCGACACCATGAACTACCCGGGGATCATGCTGGCCACGGACCACGACCCGCTGCCCTTCTCGGGGCAGACGCTCATCGCCAACAACGGCCTGTACCGCACGGGCGGCGCGTTCTGGGGCGAGGCGCAGGAGTTCGGCGCGATCACCCTGTTCGCCCAGGGGCAGGACATCCCGGGAGTCACGATCCGCGACACCGACATCCACGACTCCACCTACGACGGCATCCAGTTCAAGACGGGCGGCGGCGCGATGCCCGGCGTCCGGATCGAGAACGTCACCATCGACAAGTCCACCAACGGGTCCGGGATCCTCGCGATGGGCGGGGCGCGCGGCAGCGCCACGCTGACGAACGTGACGATCACCAACTCGGCCGAGGGCGACGTGGTGAAGGAGCCGGGCTCGCAGTTCGTGATCAACGGCTCCGCGAACCGGTCCTCCGCATCCGCGTCGCGCGACTGAGCGCTGTTCCCCAGGGTGCACCGGTTTCGGCCCGTGACCAGCGGATCTTCTGATCCGCCGGTCACGGGCTTGACCTTGACACGGTGATAACGTGTGCCCTGGGTGCAGGAGGTGGCCCCGATCAACACAACCATCGGAACCCCGCAGAACACCCGCGTGGCCAACGCCCTGAGCGCCGAGGACTCCTCGGTCCGGCTTCAGGCTGCCCTGGCGGTCGGCTCGAACCCCGACCCCGGCTTCCTGGAGACGCTCGTCGAGCGGTGCGCGGTCGAGCCGGACTTCTTCGTACGGGACATGCTGTCCTGGGCGCTGACCCGGCTCCCGCCGGAGATCACCCTGCCCCGGATCCGCCGGGAGCTCGACTCCGAGCGCGCTCAGGCCCGCAGCCAGGCGTTGCACACGCTCTCCAAGATCGGCGACAAGGGCGCGTGGGCCTGGATCACACGCGACCTGCTGCACGACGCGGACGACGAGGTGGCGCGGACCGCGTGGCGCGTCGCGGTCGTCCTCGTACCCGAGGACGAGAAGGAGGGCCTGGTCGAGGAACTGGTCACGCAGCTCGGCCGCGGCGACCGCGATGTGCGGCTGAGCCTGAGCCGGGCCCTGGTCGACCTCGGCGATGTGACCGAGCCCGCCCTGGAGCGGGCCGCGGCGAACCCCGACCCGGAGGTGGCCACGCACGCCCGTGCCACCGAGCTGCTCCGGCAGAACCCGGAGACCGGTTTCGACGCGGCGATCGACGAGGCGAAGCGAGTCGTCACACTCGGCCCGGAAGGGGCCGCCGCCGCGGAGGCCGCTGCCGCCGCGGCCGCGCCGGGAGTCGCCGAGACCGCGGAGGCTGCGGCGTCCGCGAAGGCTGCGGAGATCGCGGATTGCTGATCGGCGAGGTGGCCCGTCACTCGGGCGTGAGCGCCCGGATGCTCCGGCACTACGACGCCCTCGGGCTGGTGCGCCCGACCGGTCGCACCGTCGGCGGCTACCGCGAGTACTCCGCCGAGGACGTCCGCAGGATCTTCCACGTGGAGAGCCTGCGGTCCCTCGGGCTCTCGCTCAAGCAGATCGGGCGCGCGCTGGACGACCCGGCCTTCACCCCGTCCGCCCTGGTCAGCGACCTCATCCAATGGACGGAAGACCGCTTGGCAAAGGAAGCGGAGCTGCTCGAGCGGCTCCGCGCGATCGATGCGTCGGCGCCCACCGGCTGGCAGGACGTTCTGCGCATCGTCGAACTCATGCAGGGGCTCAACTCGACCAGCGCCGCGCGCAGGCAGCAGGCCGTCCTGGCCCGGCCGGGGGGTGGGTCGGTTCCCGCCGAACTGCTGGCCGGGGCGGTCCTGGCCGAATCCGACCCCAACGTCGCGGGCGCCCTGCGCTGGGCGCTCGCCCGATCCGGCGGCGACGGCGTGGCGACGCTGGCCGCCGGTGTGCACGCGGAGGACGTCGACATCCGGCGGCGCGCGGTACTGGCGATCGCCGAACTGCCCGAGGCCCCGGGCACCACCGCGGCGCTTGCGGACGCGCTCGGGGACCCGGACCCGACGGTGCGCAGACAGGCCGCTCTGGCGTTGGGCAGACGTGGTGTGACCGCGGCCGTGCCGACCCTGGTCGGCATGGTGGTCGAGGGCTCCAACGACGTCGACGCGGCGGAGGTCCTGGGAACGCTGTCCCAGGACCCCGAGTGCGCGGACCGGGTCATGACCGCACTGGTCGACGAACTCGCCGCCCCCACCGCGGACTCCGCGACACGGATCCGCCTGGCCCAGGCGCTGGTCGAGCTGTCGGGCACCACCGTGCGGGAGGTCCTGCGCCAACTGGCCCACGACGACGACCGCGCGGTCGCCCTCGTCGCCTCGTCCTTCGTCGGACTTCTCGAAGAGCGGAGGCGGGGCTGTCACAAACCGGGAGGCCGTCTTGTCCTTTCTATGGACAGTCCCTGTTTGGAGGAACCCATGAGTGCTGAGCACGCACACCTGCCACATGGCGTTGAGGTGATCGCGATCCTGCCGGACGCGTCGGACCGGATCCCGGCCGGTGCCGAGGCCAGGACCGTCCGGGTCACCCTGGCGCCCGGTGACCCTGGCGCGCCGCCGCACCGGCACCCCGGACCGCTTTATGGCTACGTGACCGAGGGCGAGATCCTCTTCGAGCTGGAAGGGGAGGCGCCCCGGGTGCTCAAGGCCGGTGACGCCCTGTTCGAGCCCGGCGGAGACGTGATCCACTACCAGGGTGCCAACAACCTTGCGGACGCGCAGTCGCAGCTGGTGGTGACCATGTTCGCGCCTCCCGGTACCCCGGTTCTGACCGTGGTCAGCCCGGAGGAACTGGCCGAACGACGGCACCTACGGGTGGGCGGCTGACAAGCTCGGTTACCTGTGTGCGGGGGTAGCCGGATCACATGGCCGTGACCCGGCTACCCCCCACACACACAGATTGCGCCGCTCCGGAGTTGGGGACGCCCGGTGGTACGCCCTACTTCGGTGCCTGGAAGCCACCGATCCTCCGCTCGAGCAGCTCGGCCAGCCGCAGCGGGGTGCGGTCCTCGAACATCGGGCCGATGAGCTGCACTCCCACCGGCAGGCCATCGGAGGCCCGGCCCGCTGGTATGGCGGTGGCGGGCAGACCGGGCATGGTGGCCAGACCGGCCCAGACGAGCTGGTCGAAGTACGGGTACTCGACGCCGTCGATGTCGATCCGGCGTCCCAGCGGATTGGGGTCGTGGTCGTGCGGGAACGCCGGAGTGGGCGTGATCGGGCACACCACGGCATCGAACTCGGCGAACAGTTGCCGCCAGCCGTGGCGGTGCAGTTCGCGGCGGTTGATCGCCTGGAGCCAGTCGCGGTGGCTGAACACCATGGCGCGCAGCCGTGCCGCGTCGAGACTCTGGTCGTCCGCGCCCAGTCCGGCGGCACGGGTCCGCAGCCGCTCGTACGATTCGACGGGAAAACGTGCGACGGAGCCCGAAACCAGCAACTGGCTGTAGAGCGTCCCGGCCTCGGCCAGATCGGGCAGCAGCGGACTGCGCCGTTCGACGTGGGCGCCGCCGTCGACCAGCGCGTCGGCGACTCGGTTCACGCCCGCCCGCACCGCCGCCCCGGTTGGGATGAGCGGATGTTCGTCGAGGACCAAGACCCGGAAGTCGCGGAGCAGTTCGTGGCGCGCGGGCGGCAACCTCACCTCGTGCGCCACGCCGAGCGTCAACGGATCCGGTCCGGCCATGACGTCGAGCAGGAGCGTGAGGTCGCGGGCGGTGCGCGCCATCGGACCGACGACGGCGAGGTCGAGGTCGACCGGCAAGGCCGGTTCGGACGGCGGGACCATGCCGCGGTTGGCCGCAAGGCCGAGTGTCGGCTTGTGTGCGTAGACACCGCAGAAATGCGCGGGGGTGCGCAACGAACCGGCGAGGTCGGAACCGATGGACAGCGCGCCGAATCCGCACGCCAGGGCCGCCGCTGATCCGCCGGAGGATCCGCCCGACGTGCGGCCGTGGTCCCACGGGTTGTTGGTGGTGCCGTAGATCTCGTTGAAGCTTTGGATGTCTTGCAGCCCCAAGGGCACATTGGTCTTGCCGAGCACCACCGCGCCCGCGTCCTTGAGCCGCGACACCTGCACCGCGTCCTCGGCGGGCATGAAGTTCCGGTGTGGCGGCATGCCCCAGGTCGTGGGCAGCCCGGCGATGTTGTAGGACTCCTTGACCGTCACCGGAATGCCGAGCAGCGGCCGGTCCTCACCACGGGCGCGCGCCTCGTCGGCACCGCGGGCGGCGGCCCGCGCGCGGTCGAAGTCCGGCACACAGATCGCGTTGATCGCCTTGTCATCCCGCTCAATACGGGCGATCGCCTGGTCGGTCAATTCCACCGAGGTCACTTCACCGGCACGCAAAGCGGCCGCGAGGCTTTCGGCCGTCTGAAAATTCCACTCCATAAATCCGACCGTAACGGCCTCTGGAACAGGCCACGAAACACCGCTCAGCGCAACGGGATGGATGGCTAAATACCCATCAAGGCCCTCTCCGTCACAGAGAATTCGCTAGATGGCGCTAGCGCTGTCCCGGGTCGTTGGGGTGCGGCTGTACGGCCGTGACCACCGCGGTCATCCAGGGCCACAGGGGCAGGGTCCCCAGCACCTTTGCGCGCAGATCCGCCTCGCTGTCGGCGCGCCACACACCGATGCTGCGGAGCTCGCCCACCGGGCGCCACAGCCGGACCAGGTGGCCGGCGGCGGCGAGCTCCTTCGCCCGGACGGATTCGTCCGCGCGGCGCCGGCTGACCTCGGCGGGGTCGGTGCCCTCGGGCACGGTGGTGGTGAGCTCGACCAGGAACTCTTTCGTGATCACGTTCTGCTCCGTGCGGTAGGGGATCGCGGGGGCGGTCGATCGGACCGTTTCGCCGACGACTGCTCGGCGACTGGTCGGCTCAAGATTAGTGGACCGGTCGTCTACGGGCAACCACCAGCATGGATCCACGGGGGACAGGCCGACCCCCGGGCTCGCGACGGGGCCCCGGGGGCTGCGGATCCTCGGTATAGACGATCGGTCGTATACTTGCCGCCATGGGACGCACCAGTGATGCGAAGGAGAAGATCCTCAACGCCGCGCATTCGCTCATCGAATTGCGGGGCTATTCGGCGCTGGGCGTCGCCGAGATCTGCAAGGCGGCCGACGTTCCCAAGGGCAGCTTCTACTACTTCTTCGAGTCGAAGGAGGCGCTTGCCCTGGCCGTCCTCGACGAGCACTGGCACACGCAGCGCGGCGAGTGGGCCCGGGCCCTGGAGGGCGACGCGGAGCCGCTGTCGCGGCTGCGCCGGCTGTTCGAGCAGACCCAGGCCGGTCTGCGCGCGGGCCAGCAGAGCTGTGGAACGGTCTCCGGGTGCATGTTCGGCAACCTCACCCTGGAACTGAGCAATCAGACCGAGCCCATCCGCGCACGCCTTCAGCAGATCTTCGACGCGCAGGTGGAGATGGTCGATACGGTCATCGCCGAAGCCCGGGAGCGCGGGGAGGTCACCGCCGGCGACACCCGTGACGCCGCCCGGTCGGTCGTCGCCCAGCTCGAGGGCCAGGTGCTGTTCGCCAAGCTCTACAACAACACCCAGCACCTCGAAGCCCTGTGGGAGAACTGCCTGGCGCTGCTTTCCGCACGCCCGACGGGCATGGCGGCCGTCCGCTCCAGCGGGCCGACGTAGACGCTGCTGTTGATGAACGGCAGTTCGGCGGCGATCGACACCAGATAGACGAGCACCGCCCACCAGGTGAAGGTGCCGTACCGTCCGTTCTTCGTCAGCAGTTCGGGAATGTCGTAGTGGCCGTGGCGGACGAAGTAGTAGTCGGTGAGGTTGATCGCGGTCCACGGCTCCAGCGGGTAGAGCACGAACAGGGTGATGTTCTGGAACGTCTCCAGCAGGCTGCCGCTGGACAGGGTGGCCAGCACGCTGGCGAGGGCGGCGAAGCAGAGGACGAAGATCGCCCGGGCCCTCGCGGTCGAGCGCGCCCTGCCCTCCGCGGAGAGCGCGCTGAGCGCGGTGAGGAACGCACCGTAGGGGCCCTCGGCACCCGCCGGGACCAGCCCGAGGAGCAGCGCCGCGACCACGAGCCCGCCGAACGACGGGAAGCGGTCGGCCAGGAAGCCGATCGCGTCCGAGTTCACCGCGTCGGTGTTGACCGTCGCCGCCATCGCCCCGATGACCATCGTGGCGGCGCCGCCCACGGCCGAACCGAGGTAGGTGTAGCCGAAGGTGACCCTGGTGGGCGTGTTCTCCGGCAGGTAGCGGGAGTAGTCGGAAACATAGGGCGCCCAGGTGACCTGCCAGGCGACGCACACCGAGATCGCGGACACGATCACGCCGAGGGACCCGGGCCGGGGTCGCCGGGCGGGCCGAGCTGATCGGTCACGCTTCGCGTCCGTGGCGGGGGTGTCAGGCGGCGTCCCTCGGGCCTCAGCGGGGGATGAAGCGGTCGATCAGGAGGGCGAGGCGCTGGGGCACTTGGTCGGCGGGCATGCGTCCGGCACGGGTGAGGGTGACCAGTCCGTGCAGCGCCGCCCAGAACGTCTCGACGAACAACCCCGGTGCATCGGAGCCCGCGTGGTCCTGGAGAGGGTCCAGCAGGGCTTGGTACCCCTCGCGCAGGGGGGCGGGCGTGGCCTCGTCGGCGAAGGGCAGGCCGTTGTCGAGGCTGAACATCGCGTCGTACAAGGCGTGGTTGCGCTCGGCGAAGTCGGTGTAGGCGTGGGCCAGCGCGGTCACCGCCTCCCGGTCGACCGGCCCCTCCGGCACCGCGGCGCGCAACGCGGCCGTCAGCTCGGCGAATCCCTCCAGCGCGACCGCTCCCACGATCTCGTTCCTGCTCCGGAAGTGGCTGTAGAGCACGGGCTGGCTGTACTCGATCCGCTCGGCGAGGCGGCGCGTGGTGACCGCGTCCCAGCCGTGGGTCTCGGCGAGTTCGCGGGCCGTTGAGACGATCAGTTTGTGGCGGTTGGCCCGCTCACGTGCCTTGCGTTCGTGTACCGACATGACCCGATCCTAGCATCGCTAGACAATAGTGCGTCGACAGGTCTATCGTCGCACCAGATTCTAGCGGTGCTAGAAATCAGTGCCGGGAAAACCTTGGAGGGGACATGCAGGACGTACTGGCAGTCGGCACGGTCGTCGTGGTCGGGGTGATGGTGGGCGTGGAGTTCGCGGTCGCGGCGTTCGTCAACCCGATCCTCGACCGGCTCCCGAGCGACGGCGGACTCGACGCTCGCAGCGACGGGGCGCGCGTCCTGGGCAGGGTCATGCCGTTCTGGTACATCGGCTCGGTCGTCCTCGGCGCGGTGTGGGCCGCGGTGACGTGGGGTGACGCGGGCGCGTCGTTCATCGCCGCGGGCACGCTCCTGCTCGTGCTGAGCGTGGTGATGTCGGTCCTCCTGCTCGTGCCGATCAATTCGCGGGTCGCGAGCTGGTCGCGCGAGGGCGCGCCCGCGGACTGGAAGCAGCAGGTGGGACGGTGGGACCGGTTTCACTACGTTCGGGTGGGCGTCATCGTGCTCGCCTTCACGCTGCTCGCCGTCGCCCTCGGCCGGGCCGTATGACCGAGGTGCTGTCTCAGGTCCGGAGGTAGGACGCGCCGTTGAGGTCGAGCACGGCTCCGGAGGACCACGCGGCCTCCGGTGAGGCCAGGTACAGCACGGCGGCGGCGACCTCCTCGGGCGTCCCGACCCGCCCGAACGGGCTCTGGCCCCGTAGCTCGTCCCCGGCGGGACCGGCCATCTTGGCGGCCTGCCGTTCGGTCGCGACGAACCCGGGGGCCACGGACGCCACCGCGATCCCGTGCGGCGCCAGCGTGACGGCCATCGATTGCCCGAAAGCGTGCAGCGCGGCCTTGCTCGCGCCGTACGCCGGGAAGTCGGGCTCGCCCCGGAAGGCACCGCGGGAACCGATGTTGACGATGCTTCCGGTCGCGCCGCGGTCGATGAGATGCCGGGCGACGCAGTAGGTCATGTTCGCCGCGCCGAGCAGATTGACATCGATCATGCGGTGCCAGATCCGCTGCCAGTCCGGGTAGGACACATCGGCCACGGAGTGCCGGTTGTCGGTGGACGGCGCGATGGCCGCGTTGTTGACCAGCACATCGACCCCGCCCAGCGTCCGCACGGCCTGCTCGACGATGTCCTGCGCCGCTTGTGGCTCACCGAGATCGCCGCCGAGCAGACCATGGCCGGAGCCGGGCAAGCCCCGCAAGGTGTCCTCGGCATCCGCGAGACCGGTGGCGTAGTGCACCCCCACGCGGTCGCCGCGCTCGGCGAACGCATGGGCCACGGCACGGCCGATGCCCCGCGACGCCCCTGTGACCAGCACCCGCCTCATCGCGCGAACACCTTCGACTCGTCACGGAACGCCTTGAACTCCAGCGCGTTGCCGGCCGGATCGTGGAGGAACATCGTCCACTGCTCCGCCGGCTCGCCCCGGAAGCGAAGGCAGGGCTCGATGACGAAGTCGGTGCCCGCCGCACGGAGTCGGTCGGCGAGCGCGTGGAAGTCCCCGGTCGACAGCAGCAGCCCGAAGTGCGGAATCGGCACCTCCTGCCCGTCGACCGAGCTGGTCCCGGTGGACACGGGGCCACCGGGGACCACATGGGTCACCAGTTGATGGCCGTGCAGATCCCAATCGACCCATTGGCCGGTGGAACGCCCCTCCGCAAGCCCGAGGACGCCTCCGTAGAACCGGCGTGCGGCATCCAGATCATCCACGGGTATGGCCAGATGCACGGCAGGACGCACAGACATGGAGCGGCTCCCTCGGCTCGGATGGCTTCAGACCTTGCAGCACCGCACATCCCAATGTCAACATTCGACATGCCCACCGCACCGCTCCCCAAAGCCAGCCGCCGCGGACTGGCACAAGAGGCCGCCGACCTCATCCGCGAGGCGATCTTCGCCGGCCATTTCCCGCCCGGATCGCCGCTGCGCGAGGTCGAACTCGCCGCCTCATTGGGGGTCAGCCGCGGATCGGTACGCGAAGGACTCGCCTTCCTCGAACGCGAAGGGCTGGTCCGGAGCGCCTGGCACCGTGGCACCACCGTCATCGACGTCACCGAGCAGGACGTCGAGGAGGTCTACGCGGTGCGCGCCGCGCTCGACCGCCTCGCGGCGACGAGCGCGCAGGGCAACGCGACCGCCGATCAGCTGACCGAGTTGGACACCCTGGTCCGGGCGATGGCGGAGGAGATCGGCGGCGAGGCGTCCGGCGCGCGGCTGCTCGCGCTCGACATCGCCTTCCACGACCTGATCTACGCGGCCTCGAACAACCGCAGGCTCGGCGCGGCATGGCACGCCGTACGCTCACAGATCTATCTCTTCCAGCTCCGCCGTATTGCCCTCGGCTACGAGCACTACCGTGCCCGGGTGGTGGACGAGCACCATGAACTGGCGACGCTCCTGCGCTCAGGCGACCGCGAGACCCTGGCCCGGCGCGCCGAAGAACACGTCGACTCCGCCCGCCGCAGTCTCCTCACCGGACTGCACCCCTGAACGGCTCGGATCGTGATCCGCCGGGCGGCGGCGGGGGACTTTTTCTAGGACCCGGTCTCGGGTGCGATCAGTGAGCGGGCCACCGCGAGCGCCGCTGCGTGGCGCTCCGCCTGTCGGCCGCCCAGTTCGCGCCCGCGTGCCGCGGCCATGATCACAGCGGACAGGGCCAGCCGTCCGCGCATCATGCCCTCGGGCCCTTCGCCGGTGGCCAGGGCGCGGGTCAGGTCGCCCAGCCGCTGCTGGAGTGTGCGCGCGGCGGCCAGGCCCCGCAGGGCGTGCTCGTTGACCTGGGCGCACACCAGCGAGGCACCGTGCTCGCCACGGACCAGGGCGTCGAACTCCTCGACGGCTCGCATACGGGTCGCGGCGGACGGCGGGTGGGCGCGTGCGGACTCGATGACGGCGTCGAGCGCCGGGAGCAGTTCTTCGTAGGAACTGGTGAGCAGCTCCTCCTTGTTCGCGAAGTGGTGCAGGACGGCCTGCCTGGTGACCCCTGCCTGCTGGGCGACCTGGGTCAACGAGGTCAGCTCGTAGCCCTGCTCGGTGAACATTTTCAGCGCGATGGCCCGCACGCGCCGACGGGTGTCGGTACGCCTTCGATCGGCTTGCTCCGGCATAGGAAACTGCCTTACTGGTAAGTCAGGTATTCTGAGCGCATGAACGGTACAGAGAGCAACCTACCCGCTGGTGGGAGCGGGATCGACGGGTCCTCGCCGATCCTCGACGAAGGGCTTGCGGGGCGGCGCGCGCTGGTCACGGGCGGGAGCCGCGGGCTCGGCGCGGCGATCGTGCGGCGACTCGCCGCGGCGGGCGCGACCGTGTTCGCGGCAGCCAGATCGGCGCCCCCCGAGGGCTCGCTGCCCGCGCGGTTCTTCACCGCTGACCTCGCGGACCCCGACGGAGCGCGGCAGTTGGCGGAGCGGGTGCGCGACGCCGTCGGCGGGGTGGACATCCTCGTCGACAACGCCGGCGCCGGCAGCGCCCCGGAGAACACGCTGACCCGGCCACCGGCAACCTGGCAGGCGGACCTCGAGAGCAATCTGCTGTCCGCGGTCCGGCTGGACCAGGAGCTGGTCCCGGGCATGGTGGAGCGCGGCTCGGGGGTCGTGGTGCACGTCTCGTCCATCGCAAGCCATCTGCCGCAGCCTGGCCAGGCCGCCTACGCGGCGGCCAAGGCCGCGCTGAACAGCTACAGCCGCTCGCTCGCGGCCGAGGTCGGCCCGGCCGGGGTACGGGTGGTGTGCGTCCTGCCGGGCTTCATCGCCACCCCGGGGGCGGTCGCGCACCATCAGAAGATCGCCGACAGCCAGGGGGTTTCGCTGCAGGAGGCGCAGCGCGGCCTCGCGGAGCGCCTGAACGTGCCGATGAACCGGCCCGGAACCCCTGAGGACGCCGCAGAGTTGGTCGCGTTCCTGGTGTCGGAGCGGGCGCGCTGGCTCACCGGATCGCAGTTCCGCGTCGATGGAGGCATCCTCGCCCAGGTGTAGCCCGACCGGCGCCACAGGGTGCGTGGACCACATCACCGGCTACGACACGGGGCACACCGAAGTCGGGTGGCGCCCGGGCGGGCAGGCCGAGTACGGCGCGCGAGGAGGCCAACGCCCGGGGGGCCGACGCGATCGCGGTGGCCCGCGAGGTCGTGGCCCTGGACGCCGGCTTCCGTGCGACGCTCACGCAGTGGCTGGTGTTCCCGGCGGGCGCGTATCTGATGGGCAGCGGCCGTCACGATGACGCCCTCGCGCGTATGCAGGAGGCGCTGGGCCTCTACGACAAGCTGATCGGTGAGCAACCCGGGTCTGAGGAGTTGCGCTACCGAAAGGCGTGGGCGCTGGTCAATCTGGCCCAGGCTCTGTGGGGCAAGCCCGACCACGCCCAAGGCGCACAGCGTGCCGTCGAGGCCACCGACCTGCTCCGCCAACTCGCCACCGAGAACCCCGGGAGGTTTCGCGGAGGGCTGGGCGACTGGCTGATGTATCCGGCGATCCCCTATCTGCGGCAGTCCGGCCGCAGGGACCAGGCGCTCGCGCGGGCGCAGGAAGCCGTGGACATCTTCACCGCGCTCAACGCCACGGATCCCGCGGGCTATGGGGCGAAGCCGGCGGCGGCGAAGAGGCTCGTCGCCGATATCCAGGCCGAAACGCGGTCCGGCGATGCCCAGTCCGGCGATGCCCAGCCCGGCTGACGCGCCCCGGGGCCTCGCCGGGAGTCAGCCCCGGTCGCCGAGGCCCGTGGCGTCGGGGCTCCGATACGCCGTCGGCGGTTGGCCGAGGAGCTTCTTGAACGCGGCCGTGTAGGCCGCGGGGTTGTCGTAGCCGAGCTGGGCCGCGATGCGTGTGACGGGCATGCCCGCGGTGAGGTGCTGAAGGGAGTGCAGGACGCAGGCGCGCTGCCGCCACTGCGAGAAGCTCAGACCGGTGCCGCGCTGGAACAGGCGGGCGAGGGTGCGTTCGCTGATGTTGAGGGCAGCGCACCAGCGGGCGGGCGGGTCATGGATGTCCGGCTTCCGCAGGAACGCCTCGCACAGGCCACGCAGCCGCGGATCGGAGGGCAGCGGCACATCGAGCGGCAGCGGGGTGAGGTTCTTGAGCTCGTGGAGGATGAGGGCCGCCACCGCCGCGTCGCGGCTGTGCTCGGGGTAGCGCGGCTCCATCTCGACGGCCTCCAGGATCAGCGCCCGCAGCAGCACGGAGACATCGACGGCCTGACAACGGGCGGGAAACCACGGCACGGCGGCGGGCTCGATGTAGAGGCTGCGGGTGCTGACGCCCGTCATCGTGACCTGATGCCCGGTCATGGACGGGATCAGCACGGCGCGGGCGGTGGGTATCGTCCAGCTGCCGTCCGCCGTCTCGACCCGCATCACGCCGGTGGCCGCGTACAGCACCTGGGCGCGGCGGTGCTCATGCCGGACGAGCAGATGGTCCTGGGGGTAGTCGGTGCCGATCGCCAGCACGGCACGATCGAGGTCGTCCACCTCCGCGACCCGGATGTTGCGCATACCGCGAGGCTACGCGGGACCGCCCGCCCCTGTCTGCTGCGCGTAGGAACATGGCAATCCGTCGATTGCCCGCCACGCCTGCCGGTCAATAGCGTCTGACCAGTGCTGACCTCGTTCTCCACTCTTCTGTTCCTCGGGTGCCTGACCGGCATCACGACGGTGCTCTTCGGCTTCGGCGGCGGTTTCATCACGGTCCCCGTCGTCTACGGCGTCCTGACCGTGACGGCGGCTCCGGGAAAGGACGCGGACGCCATGCACATCGCCGTGGCGACCTCGGCGGCGGTCATGGTCGTCAATGCCGCCGCGGCGGCGCTGGCCCAGTGGCGGCAGGGCCGGCTGCGCCGCGCCTACGTCTGGCCGCTGGCGGCGTTCATCGCGGTCGGCGCCGTCGCCGGATCCTTCGCGGCCACCTTGATCGGTGGTACGGCGCTGCGCCTGCTGTTCGCCGCCTATCTGCTGGTGACGATCGCCGACAGCCTGCTGAGGAAGGGCTTCCTCTCCGTGGCGCACCGGACCCGTCCGGAGCCCCTGGGGCGGCGCACCACCACCCTCGGCGGCGTAGGCATCGGCCTGGTGGCCGCGGGCCTGGGGGTGGGCGGCAGCGTCATGACGGTTCCGCTGCTGCGCCGCAGGGGCCTCCCCATGGCCGAGGCCACCGCCATGGCCAACCCCCTCAGCGTCCCCGTCGCCCTGGCCGGAACCCTCGTCTACGCCCTCGCCCCCGCCACATCCGCCGGCCCGGGACAGCTTGGCTACGTCGATCTCACCGCGGGTGCCGCCCTGCTCATCGGATCACTGCCCACCATCGCCGTGGCGAGGCGCGTCACCGGCCGGGTCCCGGACCGGGTCCACTCCGTCGCCTACGTCGTCCTGCTCCTGATCGTGCTGGTCGTGATGGTGACCATCGGAGTCTGACGCGTCCGACGCGCCGGTCTCCCGGACAGGTCTCGTCGGCGCGAGGCGCGGCGGCTCAGCCCGCGTTCTGCGCGCCGAACCGCAGGCCGTCGAAGAGGATCGCCGTGATCTGCACGGCCTCCTCCTGCCAGCCCTCCGTGGTGTGCATTCCGCAGATGCCTCCCAGCGCGCGCAGCAGTGTGCGTCCGCTGACGCCGCTACGGATGGTGCCGGCCGCTGCGCCCGCCTCGAGCAGCTGATGGAGAGCCTGCGCCATCCGCGTGCGGGCGTCATCGAAGATCGGTGAGTCCGTCGCCATGATGCTCTCCAGCGCCACGGCCATTCCCTTGCCCACGGCGGCGTGGTCCACGAGCAGCAGCAGGAAGTGGCGCAGGGCCTCGTCCGGGGCATGCAGGTCGAGGAGTTCCGCGGGTGCGGCGCACAGCTCGTCGACCTCCTGGCGGTAGACCTCCTCGATGAGGGCTTCGCGTGTCTCGAAGTGGCGGTAGAGCGTCCCGACCGCCACCCCGGCCCGCCGGGCGATCTCTTCCACGTGGGCGTCGGCCTCGCCGGTGAGGAACGCCTCCCGCGCCGTGGCCAGGAGCGCTTCGCGGTTGCGGCGCGCATCGGCGCGCATCGGACGTGACGACGGCAACAGTGCCTCCGTAAGGTGAGTCGGGTTCCGTTTATGTATAGTTTCCGGAGTCAGGTTCACTTTACTGGAGGGGCACTCCCATGACAGTTCCGGAAGAGGGGCTCAGCGGCCTTCGTGTGCTGGTCACCGGCGGCAGCCGCGGTCTGGGCGAGGCCACCGCCCGTCGATTCGCCGCCGCGGGCGCGACGGTGCTGACCGCCTCGCGCAGCGCGCCTCCGGAGGATCTGCCGGCCACCTTCATCCCCGCGGACCTCGCGACGGATGAAGGAGCGGCGGAGCTCGGCCGACGGGTCATCGACAGCGTGGGCGGGGTGGATGTCCTGGTCAACAACGCGGCCGCCGCGAGCGCCCCGATGCCGACCCTGAAGCGGTCCGACGCGTCGTGGCGTGCGGACCTCGAGATGAACCTGCTCAGCGCCGTCCGGCTCGACCGGGCCCTGGTTCCCGGGATGGTTGAGCGGGGTTCCGGCGTCGTCGTGCATGTCTCGTCGATCGCGAGCCGTCTGCCGCAGCGCACCGAAGCGTCCTACGCGGCGGCCAAGGCGGCGCTCAACGCCTACAGCCGCGAGCTGGCGACCGAAGTGGGAGAGCACGGAGTGCGGGTGGTGTGTGTGCTGCCGGGCTTCGTGGTCACCGAGGGCGCCGTCCAGCACCTCCAGCACATCGCCGACCGGCAGGGCGTCGGCGTGGCGGAGGTCAAGCAGCAGATCGTGGATCACCTCAAGGTGCCGATGGGCCGGCCCGGCGATCCCGAGGACGTGGCGGAGATGATCGCCTTCCTCGCATCCGGCCGCGCGAAGTGGCTCACGGGAGCCCAGTTCCGGGTGGACGGCGGCATCATCCCCGTGGCGTAGGCCCAGGGCCGGGCCCGTCCGTCGTCCTCCTCCATGTCGGATTCCTGACCGGCTGTTCGGGCAGCAGCCTGAACAGCCGGTCAGGGGTGTTACCCGCCACGCCGATCCGGCGGGTCCTCAGCGCGTGTCGTTCCCCGGGTCCTTGTCACAGACCGTGTTCCGCGCGGGCAGTTCGCCGGTTCGCAGATAGTCGTTGACCTGGCGGTAGACGCATCGGTTCGGGTAGACGGTGTAGACGCCGTGCACCTGTGCCCTCAGGGTGATCAGCCGGGAGTTCGGCATCTTCCGGTGGAGCCCCTGCCCGTTGCCATAACTGGTGCGCGGGTCGCCGGTGGCCTGGACGATCAGGCCCGGTGCGTCGTTGCCACCGGTCACGGGCGGCTCCAGTGGTGTGTTGGGCCAGAGCGCACACGGGTGCACGCCGTTGAACAGCGGTCCGTACACCGGCATCGTCGCCCGGCCGCGTTCGACGTTGCGCCGGTACCAGGACAGGTCCCGTGGCGCGGCGCGGTCCCCGCACAGCAGGGCGAGCTGGAGGGAGTTCTGGATGTCCGAGGTGTCGTCCGGAAGGCCGAGCGCGGCGCGCAGTTCCTCGGTCGGCTCGACGGTGCGGCCCCGGGCCGCGTCGTGGAGCACCCGGATGTTTTTCGCCGCGCGGGCGAACTCCCGGTCGTCGGCCATCACATCCGCCAGTACGGCCGGCACCTGCTGGCCGTCTGCGGTGTACGGGCCCACCCGCAGGGGTGTGCGGGCCGCCTGCCGGGCAATCCCCTCGACGGTCGCCCGGACCTTCGCCGGAGTGTCGCCGAACCCGTAGACGCTGTGGCGGCGGGCGGCCCAGGCCGCCCAGGTGTCGAGGAACGCCTCGTTCGCCACGGCCGCGTCGCGGAACGCCCGGACATTCCACCGGGCCGGGTCGATCGCGCTGTCCAGCAGCAGCCGGTCGGTACGGCCCGGGAACATCGCCGCGTAGGCGGCACCGAGGTAGGTGCCGTACGAGATCCCGAAGTACGAGGTCTTCCGCTCGCCCAGGACAGCCCGGAGCACATCCATGTCCCGCGCGGTGTTACGGGTGGTGAAGTGGCGCAGATACGACATGCCCTTCCCGTACACGCGCCGGCAGCTCTTCACCAGGTCCGCTTCGTACCGGGCCTGGGCCCGGAACCCCGTGTCGTCGTATCCGGCCGAGCGCAGCCAGTGGCCGGAGGTGCCGCAGCGCAGCGGGCTGCTGCGGCCCACACCGCGTGGGTCCATGCCGATCAGGTCGAAGCGGGCGGCCAGTCGCCTGCCCATGGCAGGCGCGTCGTACAGCGGCATGTCGAGGGTGTTCCCGCCGGGGCCACCGGAGTTGTGCATCATCACCCCGATGCGGTGCGCGGTGTCGGTGGCCTTGATGCGGGAGAACCCGAGGGTCAGGGTGGCCCCCTGAGGGTTCCGGTAGTCCAGCGGCACGCGGATGGTGGCGCAGCGGGCACCGGCCGCGTCCAGCTCCTTGTGGTCGCATGCCGTCCAGTGGGGGCGCTGTTCGACGAAGGGGCGAAGCGAGTCGGGCCCCTCCGCCTCGGTCGTCGCGTGGTTCACGCTCGGTGCGGCGGTGGCCTGGGCGAGGGTGGGGCTCCCGGTGAAGGCCAGCGCCGCGGCCAGTGTGGTGATGGCGGCGGTGCGTGTGATGCGTGGGTTCATGACGGAGAGCCGCCCTTCGTCTGCGTTTCGCTCCGGTGCTTTTCCGTCTGGCTCGCTTTCCTCCGGTGCGCTTTCGTCCGGTGCGCTTTCGTCCGGTGGTCCCTGTGGGGGACGGCCTGGAAGATCCGGTCGACGGTGTCGATGACGGCTTGCGATCCCTCGGGGTTCGGGGAGATCTCGTTGACCGCGACGAGCACCGCCCGGTCGTCCTCCGTGACGCCGCCGCGGGTGCGCGTTCCCTCGACGGTGCCACCGTGCCCCAGCACCAGCAGCCCCCGGCATCCCCGCTGATCGGGTACCGGGCCGGCCCGAGGCCGTACTCGACGCCCTGGGCGAGGTCGCACGGCACGGTCGCCCGCATCTGCGCGAGCGCCTCGGGCGGCAGCAACTCACCGGCCAACTGGGCCGAGAAATACGCGGTGAGATCCTGCCCCGTGGAGACGGGCGCCCCTGCCGCGCCCAGCACGGAGGTGTTGGCGAAGCCGACTTCGCGGAGGAAACCGCGCCGGGTGGCGGACAGTGGCGCGGGAGGCGATAACGCGGAGGGCAGGATGGTGTTCCTGAGCGTTCCGTGAGGCTTCGTCATGCCTCAGCACACTCCCGTTTCCCGCACGGTCCCGACAATCCGGCCCGCCCCAGGGAGGCAGCGGGGGATAGCCCCAGGGGGCAATGCGCCGGGCCTGGAGACGAGAAGCCCCGCCTCAGGGCCGCGGGCGGTCGCCCCCGCACACGCCGGGTGGTTCACATGAGCTTGTCGTCGATGTCGAGCGAACCGACGATCGACCGCAAGCTCGCGATGAGCGCCGCGATGGAACCGTCGCGGGCCTCCGCGCGGCTGATCGCACAGATCCGGACACGGTCGGAGGCGTCGGCGATCGGCCGGAACACGACCGTGGACAGGGGATTGGTGAACGCGATCGGCCCGGGGTGGACCCCCACGTGTCCGCGCGTGGCCACGTGCACGGCAAGCTCGTCATAGCGCCCCACCTCCTCGATGTGAGTACGGGGGATACCGGCCCGGATGATGTCCGCCTGCAGCCGGCTCTCGAGGTAGGGGTTGTCGGCACGCGGAGTGATCAGGATCTGACGGATGCGGAGGTCGGTGAGCGTCACCTCGCGGCGGCTCGCCAGCGGATCCGCCGCCTGCACCACGGCGACCAGCGGGAACTCGCCGAGCACGGCACTGGCGATCCCGGGTTGCTCGGGGACCGACCAGCACAGGCCCACGTCCACCTCGCCGTTCGCCACGGCGGCCAGTTGCTCGGGGTGTGCATGGGGACCGGACGCCACCGGCCCCGGGGCTCGTCGTCGGCGGTGGCGCCGGGCCAGGCGTCGACCAGTCCGGGCAGGATCAGCTGCCCCAGCTCCGGGGTGTGGGCGACGACGAGGTCACGATGGCGCGCCGAGCGCAGGCGGGCGGTCCGGTGGGCCTGGTGCAACGCCTCGATGGGCCCCCGGATCGCGGCCGCGAACTCGGCGCCGAAGGGGGCAGTCGCACCCTTCGGCTCGTACGCTCGACGAGCCGGCTGCCGAGGCTGCGTTCAATTCGCAGTTGATCAGCCCCTCGCGTTGGACCGAGTATGGGCGTCACATCCGATCACCGCGACCGGGATCGATGACCGCGCCGCGGCGTGCGTAGCCCGAGGGAGACAGTGTGACCGAGACCGGTGGGCCGCGGCCGCGACGGGCCTGGATCGCGCGGCTGGGTCCGCGGGGTGAGGTCGACGTGGATCGAGCGGCGAGCCCGCGCGCGGTCGTCGAGGACGCCGTCGCGCGCGTCGGTGCGGACCCCGTGCGCTGGGCGATCGAGCTGAATTCCGTGGTCGTGCGGCGGATCGTCGGCGAGGTGCCGGCCCTCGGCGGGAGCCCGGCCGCGGTCGAGCTGCTCCGCCGAGGCAATGAAGCGACCACCCTGCGGGCGCTGTTCACCCTGGTGGAAGGCCCGGCAGCCGCCCCGCCCACCGATGAGGCGATCCTGGAGGGCATCCACGAGTTCGTCCATCGGGCCGTACCGCTCGAGCGGGTGTTGCACGGCGTCCGGATCGGGCATGCGGCAACGACCGAGGCGTTCCTGCGGGCCTGTGCCGAGCTGGTCGACCCGGAGGCGGCGGTCGATGAGGTCACGGCGATCTCCCGGGAGCTGTTCTCCTACGTCGATGACCTCTCCGACACCATGATCCGCGCGTACCTGGTGGAGCACGAGGTGTGGAGCACCAGCGCGGCCGCGGCCCGGGCCGACATGGTGCGTTCCCTGCTGAGTGATGCCACGACGACCGATGTCGGCGAGGCGTCGCGTGTGCTCGGCTACGACCTGCGGCGGACCCACGAGGCGGTGGTGGTGTGGTCGGACGCGCCGAACGGCAGCTCCACACTGCAGGCGGCGGCCACCGAGGCGCTCTGGGCCCGGGGCGCCACCACGACGCTGGTCGTCCCCGTGGCCTCGGGGCGGCTGTGGGCGTGGGGCACGGTGCCTTCGGACGGCACGCGCCGCACCGGTTCGTGGGAGACCATCGCGGACGCACTGTCCCGGCAGCGGACGCAGGCGGCCTTCGGGACTCCGGGCCGCGGTGTCGAGGGCTTCCGCCGCTCTCACCGCGAGGCCCGGCGCGCGGAGCGGGTCGAGCGACTGCGGCGCGAGGCCGGGCGGGTGCCGCGGCATGCGACCGCCTACGCCGACGTGGCCGCCATCGCGCTGCTTGCCACCGATCTCGACGCGGCCGGTGACTTCGTACGACACGAACTCGGCGGGCTCGCCACCCGCAGCGCGTCGATGGAGGCGCTGCGGACCACGCTGTACCACTACATCGGCGCCGAGCGCAGCCTCGTGGATGTCGCCCGACGCCTGCACGTGGCCAGGGGGACCGTGACCTACCGCGTGAAGCGGGCCCAGGAGGTGCTGGGACACGGCCTCGACGACCGCCTCTTCACCCTCCACACCGCACTGGCACTCGCCGAGGAACTGGGGGACGCGGTCCTCGTGCCCCGCGACGACGCAGAGCGGTGAGCCCGGAGTGCCGGTCCCGACCCGGACCGGTGCGGCAGCCCAACGGGCGCGTGTGGCAGCCCAACGGACCGGTGCGGCACGTCAACGGACTCGTGTGGCAGACCAACGGACAGGTGTGGCAAACCAACGCGCTCGTGTGGCAGACCAACGGACCGGTGCGGCACATCAACGGACCCGTGTGGCAGACCAACAGACCGGTGCCGCAGCTCAACGGGCGGCCGGAATCCTGACCCGACAGACCAAGCGCCCGCCCCGGGAGCCGGAGTTCACTGTGTGCTGTCGGACGCGAGGCCACACAACACCACGCATCCCGACAGACCAACCCATGCCCACGGGAGGCGCACGATGATCAACCGAGAGACCTTTGTCGAGCTGATGAGCGGGGTGTGCTCGCCGGTCACCGTGGTGACGGCGACGACCGCCGACGGCCGACCGCACGGCACCACCGTGTCGAGTCTTGCCTCGCTCTCGCTCGACCCTCCACTGGTGAGCTTCGCCCTGGACCGCGCCTCACGGCTGCTGCCCCACCTCCAGCCGGGGGACCGGGTGGGAGTGAATATCCTCGGCGCCCACCAGCGGGAACTGGCATCGACGTTCGCCCGCCGGAGGGGATCGGGCTCGAAGTTCGACGGCGTCACCTGGACCCTCCGCGCCGGACTGCCCTATCTGCCCGAGTCCGCGGGCTGGACGGCGGGACACGTCGAACGCCACGTGGACGGTGGCGACCACATCCTGCTCGTCGTCTGCGTCGAGGAGGCCGAGCCGACCCCCGCGGCCCCGCTGATCTACGCGCGCCGGGTCTTCGGCACGCACACCCCTCTCGCCGTCGCGAGCTGACCCGTCCCCCCACCTGATCTTCGACACCGAAATGACGACGACGATGACCATCACCCTGGACATTCCCCGCACCACCGACCCCGCGCGCGCCCTGCGGTCCGAGCTCGTCGAGCGCGCCGCCACCCTCGGACCGCTGATCGCCGCGGGCGCCGATCGGACCGACCGCGAACGCGTGGTTCCCGCCGAGAACATCGCCGCCCTGGCCGAGGCCGGTCTGCTCTCGCTGATGCAACCCGCCCGTTACGGCGGCCTGCAGAGCGACTACCGCACCCTGCTGGAGGTCAGCCGCGAGGTCGGGCGGGCCTGTGGCTCCACCGCCTGGCTGACCTCACTGCTCAACGCCAACGCGTGGTTCGTCGGGCTCTTCCCGGCCCAGGCCCAGGACGACGTATGGGCCCACACCCCCGACGCCCGCGTCGCCGGCGTCGTGACCCCCTCGGGCACCGCGCACGTGGTCGAGGGCGGGTATCGGGTGAGCGGGCGCTGGGCCCCCGCCTCGGGGTGCGCCCACGCCGACTGGGCGGTCCTCGGGGTCACCCGGCCGGACGCCGAGGGCACGCCGGACGCCGTCGGCATGGTGCTGGCGCCGATGTCGGAGCTGGCCATCGAGGACACCTGGTTCGTGGCGGGCATGCGCGGAACCGCGTCGAACACGCTCGTCGGCGAGGACACCTTCGTACCCGCACACCGCTTCCACTCCGTCCCCGACGCCGTCGAGGGCCGCTACGCCACTCCCTTCACCGACGAGGCGCTCTACCGGGCACCGTTCGTGCCGACCGCCGCGCTCGTGTTGACCGGGCCCCAGCTCGGACTGGCCGCGGCCGCTGTCGATCTCCTGCTGGAAAAGGCCCCGCGGCGAGCGCTGACCCTGACGAGCTACGCCTCCCAGGCCGAGGCACCCACCATCCAACTCGCCGCCGCGAAGGCGGCCTCGCTGGCCGACTCCGCCCAGCTGCACGCCTATCGCGCGGCCGCCGACATCGACGAGGCCGCACGGACCGGGGTCTTCCCCGATTACGATGCCCGGGCACGGATGCGGATGGACGCGGGAATGGCGGCGGTCCACGCGCGGGAGGCGGTTCGCATCGTGTGCTCGGCCCAGGGGGCTTCGAGCTTCGGCGAGGCCAACCCGCTGCAGCGCATCTGGCGCGACATCGAGACCGGGAGCCGGCACGCCGTCCTCAATCCCGAAGTGGCCGCGGAGATCTACGGGAAGTCGCTGTTCGGCATCCGGGGCACGGTGTCCGTGATGGTGTAGGACGCCGCTGGGCCGATCCTGCCCACACCCGTGCGCAATCCATGGAGAACATCCTCGGCGACTTCGGCCCCGCCAGGACACCGCACGACCTGTACACCGGCGATCTCCTCAGCACCCGCGCCACGCTCGCCTCCGGCGTCACCACCATTCAGGACGTCTCCGATATCCAGAACACGCCAGAGCACAGCGACGCCCTGGTCACCGCTCTGCGGGAGATCGGTGCCCTGCTGCCCGGTACCACCTTCATGCACGCCAACGGCCTCAGCACCGAGGAACTGGCCGTCATCGCCGACAGCGGCGGCAGCCAGAGGCCCCGCCCACGGCCATGGGCGCACTCGGCGAGGTCAACCGGATCCGAGGCAGGATGAGGTTGTCACTGCCCGCGCCGGCGAGATGCCGTCCGTTCCACGGGCCGGCGAGTTCGGGCGGAAGGTCCTCCGCGCGCAGCGACGGCCCCATCAGGAACTCCTCCTGGCGGTTGGGGTCCAGCGTGCGGCGGAACGCCAGGGCAACCAGGCGATGTATCCGGATCCCGTCGCCGCCGGTCTCGGTGGGTTCCGGCAGCGGTGCGGCTCGCGGGTCGGCCCCGGCAGCATGGTTGACGGCCCGCCTCATCTGCTGGTCGCAGCGGGCGGTGAACACCCGCGTCACCGTGGTCGACGCCGCCGCATGCACCGTGCTCGTGCCGGCCGGTACGACGACAAGTGTGGGCTCGGGCACGGACACAGGGGGCCGGCCGTCGTGCTCCACGCTCACCACCGCGTCGTCCGCGACGAGCAGCATGTACTCATCGGGCAGGTGGTGTTCGGTGAGGCGGTCACCCGGTTCGAGTTCGGTGATCGCTACGACGAAGTTGCGGCCGCACACCGCCCACGTACGGCTGCCACCGGCGGAGATCAGGTCCGGATCACGCTCGGCGATCTCGTCGACGAGGGAAGTTCCTACGATTGCGGCGATGGTCATCGGGCCTCTCCTGGGGAACCGCTTGGATGCCATCAGCTTCCCGCCGGCCCTGTGGCGGAACAATCGCGAGTTTCCGAGCGCACCGATCGGCTGAGCCGAACCATCCATGGAACGACAGCGTCGGAACGACAGCGTCAGGGCGTCGGACGAGGCTCACCCTCCTTCGACTTCTTGGCGCACGGTGGCGGCGATGCGGGTGAGTGCGGCGCTGAGGTGGCGGCGTTGAGCGGCGCTGAGCGGATCGAAGACGAGTCGCTTCACCTGCGCAACGTGTTCCGGTGCGCTCGCCACGACCTTCTGCCGGCCGGTGTCGGTCAGTGTGGCGAGGGTGTACCGGCCGTCGGTGGGGTCGGGGCGGCGGACGACCCAGTCGCGGGATTCGAAGCGGTCCATCACCTTCGACAGGCGAGGCTGCGTGCTGTCGCAGTCCCGGGCCAGGTCGCTGAGTCGCATGGTGGCCTCGTCGGACATGGAGAGCCGGGCCAGAACGCCGTATTCGAAGTTGGAGATGCCCGCATCGCGTTGCAGCTGACGGTCGAGGGCCGCCGGAAGTGCGATGACGACGGTGAGCAGGGCCTGCCACAGCTCTTGCTGATCGTCGTCGAGCCAGGGTGATGAGGTGTCCATGCCCCACATCCTACTTGCCTGGGCAACCCAGATGACTTGCCTAGGCAACTCAATCGGGGTTACGTTTGACTTGCCTGGGCAAGTCAGCGGACGACTTCGGAACCGGTGACGGCTGGCTTTCCCTGAACTCGCCGCTGAGACCGCGGCCTTCGACGAATGGGCCGTGGACGCTCTCGCCCAACACCGATACGCCGACACGCCGATATACCGACACACACAAGAGGAAATGCCATGAAGGCAGTGCGTTACCACGACTTCGGCAGCAGCGAGGTCCTGCGCTACGAGGACATCGAGCGTCCGGTCCCCGCCACCGGACAGGTGCTGGTGCGGGTCGCGGCCACGTCGTTCAACCCGGTGGACGACCACATCCGCGCCGGAGCCCTGAACGCGATGCTCCCCATCGCTCTCCCGCACGTGCCCGGGATCGACCTGGCGGGCACGGTCGCCGAACTCGGCGCGGGGGTGACCGGCGTGGAGGTGGGCGACCGGATCGTGGCCATGCTGCCCCTCGACGCCGTGGGCGCGGCCGCCGAGTACGTGCTCGCCCCGGCCGAGGCCCTGGTCGCGGCGCCCCGGTCGATCGACCTGGTCGACGCCGCGGCGCTGCCACTTACTGGCCTGTCGGCCTGGCAGGTGTTGTTCGAGCTCGCCGAACTGAAGCCCGGGCAGACCGTCCTGGTCAACGGGGCAGGGGGCGCGGTGGGCAGCCTCGCGGTCCAGCTCGCCGTGGACGCGGGAGCGCATGTGACGGCGGCCGCCAGTCCGCGGCACGCCGAGCGCCTTCAGAGCTACGGTGCCCGGGTCGTCGACCGCCTCGATCTCGCCGCCGGCCCCGCCGCGGTCGGTGGTCCCTTCGAGGTGCTGCTGAACCATGTGCGCGGCACCGAGGACGAGGCCGCGCGGCTGTCGGGCTACGTCGCCGACGGCGGCGTGGCCGCCGGCACAGCGGGCCCGATACCGGAGGATCCCGCCCGCTCGGTACGCAGCGCCAGCCTGTGGGTCCGCGGCGACGCCACCCAGCTGACCGAGCTGGTGGCCAGGGTCGACGACGCTCGGCTCCGCCTCCACATCGCCGACCGCCGCCCGGTGGCCGAGTCGCGTGCCGTGCATGACGACTCCGCCGCCGGGCGACTGCCCGGCAAGACCGTCCTGATCGCCCCCTGATCGCACCGGCCGGGACGCCCGCCGTTCGTTCCCCGGCCGACCGGCGTCCCGGCCCTCATGCCGAGCTTTCCGAAGTGACACCTTGACGATGACCTGATGCGCCCGTGGACGATCGTCGAACACGATGACCACGGCGGGGGCGGCCACGGTGGTGGCCACGGCCACTGACGGGATCGATCGACCCGCGGCCCAGGCGAGCACCCGCGTCTCGTCTGGGCCGCAACGGCGGGCCTCGGGCAAAGCCCGCCGCCGTCCGGGATGAGTACCGCAGGGCGGCGAACTTCACCACGAGCCTCCCGCGCCATGCGTCACCCGCACCCGCGCGGCCACCCAGTCGGCCTGCTGGACCGCGCGACCGTGGAGCGGCAGCCCATCGGCACGACTCCGCGCTCTTCTGGACGGATCCCAGCCCCTGAACCAGCTCGCCCAGGCCGACTGACACGTGCCCGCCGGAGCCTCAGCCGGTGGCCAGTGTGCGGTCCAGGAGGGAGAGCAGCCGGTCCCAGTGGCGTTTCAGTCCCGCGGCGCTGAAAGCATCGGTGTCGGACATGGTGAAGCCGTGGCTGGTGTCGGGATAGATCTCGCAGGTGTGGCCGACACCTGCGGCATCCAGGGCCTCGTTGAGCTCGCTGATGATTTCGGGCGACAAGTCGCCTTCGGCGAGGCCGAGATGGACCTCGGCGGTGAGCTTGGGCACGAGGCGGTGCGGGCTGTCGGGCGCGTCGGTGACCACGAAGCCGGGGTGGAATCCGGCGACGGCGGCCACCTGGTCGGGGTGGGCCGCTGCGGTGCGCAGCGCCAAGAGGGCGCCGATGCAGTAGCCGGTCACGGCGACCGGTCCGGCGCTGACCTCGGGCTGGGCGGTGAGGAAGGTGAGGTAGGCGTCGGCGTCGCGCAGGACACGTTCGGTGGTGATGTCTGCCTCGAGCAGGGGCATCAGCCGGCCGATGACCGCGGGCCGGACCTCTTCTCCGATGTGCTCGGGAAGTTCGATCACCGGTGCCGGGCCGTGCCGGTAGTAGAAGTTGGGGACGAGCACGTAGTACCCGTGCCCGGCCAGCTCGCGGGCCATCTCCTGCAGTGCGGGCCGTACTCCGAAGGCGTCCGAGTACATCAGCACCCCCGGATGCCGCCCGCCCCGGTCGGGGAAGGCGGCGAAAGCGTCGGCCTGGCCGTCCGCGGTGGAAATCCGCAGCGTCTTGGTGGGCATGAATTCTCCTGTCGTGGTTGATGGGTGAAACCTGTGATCAACACGACGGAGGCGGAGCCCGCGCGGCAGCGCAACATCCTCGACCGAAGAGCGGGCCCGCACCGGCCCCTACGGCGCTCAGAGGGGCACCGGGTCACCAATCCGTGCGTGGCGCGATGCCGTCCCGGGATTCATGGCCACAACGTAGTCCACGGAACGAAGCCGACGCCAGCGCCCTGACGTCACAGTGCGGTTCGCGAGAATGATCTCGGCTATCTGCAGCCCTTGGCGCATGGGCCTACATGTCGCGGTACCGCTTTGCCGCCGCCGGCGCGGATCGCGGCGTGGCTGTGCCGACGGGCTGTCCCGGGCCGGGGTCGGCGCCCTGCACGGTCGCGGTCAGGCTGTGGCCCTGGCTGAAGTACGGCTCGCTGTAGGCGGCGGTGTCGCGTGGGAAGCGTCATCCCTCGGAGAGGGCGCCGGTGTCCAGGGCGTCGTACCCGATCGAGTCGAGGAAAGCCGCGACCGTCCGCTTGGCGTCCGCGTCGTCACCGGCGATGGGCCTGGCGCCGGCCACGGCCCCCGCCGGGTGCCGGGGCGCCCGCCGCTACGGCGACGACCTGGCCGTCATCTGGATCGACTCCCACCCCGACATCGGCACCCCCGGAGCGGGTCCGCGGGGTAGCGACCCGCTTCGACAAGTGTGCCTACGCCATTCACGGCAACGGGCGCCCGCCGCCAGGCATCGCCACCCGCCCGAAAATCAGTGGAGCCGCGCTCCCGTGCGCCGGTACGGTGCTCCCGCCCACAGTCACTCTGTCAAGGACATGCCGTTGTACACCAAGTGAGACCCCCCAAGCGCTGATCCGTCGCGCGTCGCACCTGTGCGCCGTGCTCCTTTTGGCTGCGGTCTTCTCACTGGAAGCGGTGTAACTCTGTGTCCAAGAACTGGGCTGTCATGCCCACCTGCCTGCCGATCGTTCTCCCCAGTTGCCACAGGTGTGCCTCCGGGCACTTCCGGGCGAACGGCACGTTTCGCGTCCATGCGAACCACGAGTTCCGCACCCCCTGGCTCCCCGCGCTGTCGCGTTCCGTACAACCCGAGCTCCTGACCGTGTCGCACGACAACGCTCCCGGTCTGGTAACCGGACCGCTCCCGGGCCCGCTCGTACGGCGCCGTGACGTGGGCGGCTCGGGCCGAACCGATCGACCGGCCTGGCAGTCGCCGTACGGCCCGCCGCCGCACCGGACACACCGCGGCCGGTGGGCGCCTGTGCCGGGGTTGGCCAACTCTCAGTCCGCTTTGCGGCGTGGACATCTGTGCGGCCGGTGCGACTGATCGCCGAAGCCTTCGGCTGGGAGGCACCCGCTTCCCGTCAGCTCCGGTCCTAGGCGTCAGAGGACGTCGTAGGTCAGGTGCGTCACGGTCGATGTCGAGGTCACGCTCCGCTGCACCAGCGTGCGTGGCGCGCCGCCGGTGAACAGTGGCGTCCCGCTGCCCAGTACGACGGGTGCGAGGTGCAGCGTCAGCTCGTCGACCAGCCCGGCGGCGAGCGCCGAGCCGATCGTGGCGCCGCCGCCCATGAGGAAGGCGTCGAGGTCCTTGCCGCTGGTGGACGACGCCGCCTCGGCGCGCTCGCGCGCGGCGGTGACGGCGGCGGGCAGGCCGGTGGTGACGAACGTCCAGTCGAGGTCGGCGAGCCGCACCGTCTCCGGCGGTGAGCTCGTCACGACGATGAACGCGGGCTTGCCGACCTCGCCGGCGCCGTAGCCGGTCGTGTCGTCCCAGCCGTTCGGTCCGTCGACGATGTCGAAGAGCCGGCGGCCGAGGACGACGGCGCCCGAGCGGGCGGTGGCCTCGCGCAGGACCCGGCGGTCGTCGGGGTCCTCGGAGAACGCCCAGGTGTGCAGGGCCTCGCCACCGGTGCCCAGACCGTTGTCCGGGCCGGGGTCGGGCCCGGTGACGAAGCCGTCGAGGGAAACCGAGATGTCAGCGATGATGCGAGTCATGTCAGGGCAGACCCGATCGGCTGCCTGAATTCATCGTTCACGCGTGAAGCCTCTCGCCGCCGTCGGGGAAGGGGCCGCTTGCGGGGCCGCGTAGTGAGGCTCGGCCACGCTCGGTGCCGCTGACGATCACTCTGCGATCCTGGCGACCGCAACCGAATCGTCGCGCGGGAGACGCCAACACATGAATACGTCACCATCGTCACCATCGTCACCATCGTCACCATCGTCGCCTGGAGCGGAACGGACTGACGGGTCAGCCGTCCAGATCGGCGCTCTCGTTCCGCTGACTCGGCCTGGTTGGGTCGGGGCAGGCCAACACCTCCTCGCTGGGCTTGAGTTGGCCGTTCGCGACGTCAATGACGGCGGTGGGATCGCCGGAAGACCACTCGAGCTAGTGGTCCGGGACACCGCGGCTGATCCACAGAAAGCCGCGGCGGCCGTCGACGAATTGGCTCGCCTCGGCGTGGCCGCCTTGGCGGGGGAGTATCACAGCGTCGTCGCTCGCGCCGCTGCCGCCAGGGCCGACGCCCGCGGCCTGCCGTTTCTCTGCTCGTCAGCGGTTCTCGACGCGCTCACCGAACAGCCGACGGACTGGGTCGCGCGCCTCGCCCCGGCGCAGTCCCACGGCTGGCAGATCTTCGCGGACTTCCTCCTCGGTGCGGGCCACAGCCGAATCGCCATAGCGGCCCAGCCGAGTGTCTACTGGGCATCCGGGACCCGCGTTCTGCGGGACCACCTCGCGCCGCGCGGCGGTACCGTCGTCGAACTCGACATAAGCTCGCTCACCCCCGCGGCGGTGTGCGACGAACTCGTCGAACACGGCGCGACAGCGCTCCTGCTTCTGGTCGGCCACCCGGAGCCGGCCGTGTCGATCGTCAAGGCCGTCCGCCGCGACGAGCGCCTCGCCGAGGTGATGATGGGTGCTCCGGCCGGGCAACCGGAGTTCGCCGAATGGGCGACGTTGCTGGGCGACGACGGCGCCGCGATCCCGTTCTTGCGCTATCTGCCCGAGCGCCTCGGCCCACTCGGTGCACGAGTCGAGACGGCCCTCCGCGAGCGGCTGGCCGAAGCGCCCTCCTTCGTCGCCTTCGAGGGTTACGACACGATCGCCGTACTCGCCGAGGTGCTGCGTTCGCACGGCGTGGACCGGGCGCGCACTGCCGAAGCCTGGCCGCGCGTCGCGGTCGAGGGCACCCGCGGGCAGATCCAGTTCTCCCGCACGCCGGGCATCAGCGTGTGGCAATGGGCTTGGACGCCCGTCCAGGTCGTTGATCGGGATCCGGCGGACCCCGCTCGCTTTCGGGTCCTCCACGCCGGCTGAGAGAGCACGGAGGAAGGACGTGACCCGGCTGTCCCACACCGGACCATTGAAGATCACATGAGAGAAATCAAGGTTTCCTAGTTGTCAGCTTAAAAAACTCAAGGTACAAATGAATGGCGGGCACGTGAGCCGAGAGCAAGGGGGCCGAGGGTGGACTGGCAGGAGCTGACGGACCTGACGCAGGGACGGCCGTTCGTAGTCGAGCGGGTCCGCCTCGCCGGCAGCGGCGTCGTGGTCGAGGGGCAGTTCGAGGCGCCCCAGCTGGCTCAGCTCAGCGTCGACGACCAGGTGTTCGTCGCCGCGTTCGTACGGTCGCACGGTTCGATCAAGGAGATGGAGCGGACCTTCGGGGTGAGCTACCCGACGATCAAGTCCCGGCTGAACCGGATCGCCGAGGCCCTCGACTTCGTGGACACCGACCCGGCGCCCACCGGCGCCGACGTCGTTGACCGTCTGCGGCGGGGGGAGATCAGCGTCCAGGAGGCGCTGGCCGAGCTGGAGCGGTCCCGGTGATCCCGCAGCTGGTGACGGTGCGCTATCGCCGTCCCGACGGCCGCCGGCGGCGGCTGTACGTCCCTGTCCTGCCGGTGCTGGTGGTGCTGTCGCCGCTGCTGCTGCTCGCCGTGCTGGGCGGACTGGTCGCGTGCCTCGTCTTCCGGGTGAGCCTGGTGGGCGCGCTGCGCGGCACGGGGCGGCTGCTGTGGGCACTGCCCGGCACCCGGTTCGAGATCGCGCAGGGCCGAACGGCCGTGCTGGTGCGCGTCAGATGAGTCAGAGGGGGAGAGCAACGATGAACGAGCAGCGTCGCCAGATCCTGCAGATGCTGGCCGAGGGCAAGATCACCGCGGACGAGGCCGAGCGGCTGATCGACGCCCTCGAACGAGAACAGCCCGAGTCGCCGCGGGGAGCCACGCCCCGCCCGAAATCCCGGCCCAAGTATCTGCGGGTCGTGATGAGCTGGGCAGACGGCTCCGGCGGTGACGAGCCGGGCCGCGTCAACGTCCGGGTCCCGCTGCAACTGCTGCGCGCCGGGGTCCGGCTCACAAGCCTCATCCCGCCGCAGGCGCTCACCCGGATCAACGCGGAGCTGAACAAGTCAGGGGTGCCGGTCGACCTCGCCGAGCTCAAGCCGCAGCATCTCGAGGAGCTCATCGATCAGCTCGACGAGGTCACCGTCGACGTCGACGACCCCGACGCCAAGGTGCAGGTGTTCTGCGAGTGAGTTGCGGGGCGTCGGGACTGCCGACGGTCCCGCCGTCCCGACACCGCGACCACCGCCCACGGCGCCCCGCGCGTCGCCCAAGTCGCCCGCGGCACCGACCCGGAGAAGACCGCCGACGGCCAGTCCTCGCGGACCGCGGCGCGGCGTGGGTCCCCGGCGAGGGCGCTCCTGGACAGCGGCAATAGCCATGGGGTACGGGTGGCCCATGCCTCCCACGTTGAGTTCAACGAAAACGCGCGTCGCGCTCCGCCAATCGGCGCGTATTTCCCTTGATTTGCTTCTGGTTCTCGTCATGACCACGGTGGTCCTGTGGGTCCTGGGCCAGATGTGGTCGGTGGTCTGGCCACTAGTAGTCGGCCTACTTCTTACGACACTGACCTGGCCGCTGGCGCGCTTTCTGCGGGGGCACGGGTGGCCGCCCGCGCTGGCCGCCTCGGTCGTGACCGTGCTGTTCCTCCTGGTCGCCACGGGCATCGTGGCGCTGATCGCGGTGCCGGTGGCGTCCCAGTCCGGCGAGCTGACCGACCGTGTGACCGAAGGCATCCAGCAGGTGCGTGAATGGGCCGCCGGGCCACCGCTGAACATCAGCGATGCCCAGATCACCAAGGCCACCGACACCGCGGCCGACCGGCTGCAGAGCAGTGCCGGCAGCCTGGTCACCACTGTCGTCACGGGGGTGAGCACCGTGATCGATGGCGTGGTCACCGCCGTCCTGGCGCTCTTCTTGATGTTCTTCTTCCTCAAGGACGGCCCGCGGTTCCTGCCGTGGCTCACCCGTCAGCTCCCCGGCCGGCTCGCCACCGACATCCCCGTGGTGGCCGCGCGCGGTTGGGACACTCTGGGCGCCTTCGTGCGCTCCCAGGCGTTGGTCGGCCTGCTCGACGCCGTCTTCATCGGACTCGGCCTGTGGGCTTTGGGAGTACCGCTGGTGCTGCCGCTGGCGGTCCTGACCTTCATCTGCGCGTTCGTACCCATTGTGGGGGCCCTGTTCGCGGGTGCGGTCGCGGTGCTCATCGCGTTGGTGTCCAACGGCACGACGGACGCACTGATCGCGCTGGCGATCATCATCGTGGTGCAGCAACTGGAGGGCAATGTGTTCCAGCCCATGATCCAAAGCCGTGGGCTCGGTCTGCACGCGGCGGTCATCCTGCTGGCGGTGACGTTGGGCGGCAGCCTGGCCGGGATCGTGGGCAGTCTGCTCGCCGTACCGGTTGCCGCGCTGATCGCGGTGGTCTGGAACTACCTGCGCGAACAGCTCAGCCACCCGCCGGAGGAGCTGGAGAGCGACGAGCAGCCCGTCATGTCGTGAACCCTCGGTGTCGGCGCCGACCCAGTCGGCGCCGACACCGAAAGCGCATCGGGCGCGGTCGGCCGGGCGGCGGCGCATGCGGTCGGGCGGGCGGGGTACTCGGCGGGCACACGTCGTATGAGGAGTACTTCGCCATGATTTTCGGCATTGTTGGCATCTGTGTCCTCCTGGCCGTGCTGGCCTTCCTGGTCCCGCGCCTGTCCCGGCACCCCGAACGGGGCACCCAGCGCACCCTGGGAGTCGGCTCACGCGCCGGCGGCAAGGCCCCCGGCATCCTGGGGCGGATCCTCAGCAAGCCCTTCCGCAGCAGCTCCAAGGCGGTCGGCCGCAGCGGCTCCGCCGGACGGCGGGCCCGGGGCCGCATGCCGTTCTAGCCAGGAGTCCGGGGTCCCGATGGCTCAGTGGCCGCGGAACGCCTCCTCCAGCCACCAGGCCCCGTGGTCGCCGGCCACCTTGGCATCGATGAGCAGGGGCGCGGATCGTGGTCCGGCAACCCAGTCCTCGACGGCCTTGAGGTCCGCGGGCGTGCGTACGGTCACCGCTTCGAAGCCGTACCCTCGCGCCACGGCGGCGATGTCCGTCGGCGGGAACTCGACCGTATCGAGCGGATATCCACCGGGCTTGAAGTGGTGCACCTCCGCTCCGTAGGCGTCGTCGTTGTAGACGACGACCACCATCGGCAGCCCGAGACGGCGCACCGTGTCGAGTTCGGCGGCGCTCATCAGCGCACCGCCGTCGCCGAGCGCGGCCACGGGCAGCCGGTCCGGCCGCGCCAGCGCCGCCCCGATGGCCGTCGCAAGACCCAGGCCGATCGACTGGAACGCCTGGGTGAAGCACAGGCTGTTGTGGTCCGGCACGGCCAGGTACATGGTCGGGTAGCCCATGAAGTTTCCGGAGTCCACGCCCATCACCCGCTCGGCGGGGAGGATGTCGTCGAGCGCGATGCTCAGCGTCCTCGGGTCGATCCGTTCACGGCTGCTCTCGTCCTCGTACGGCACATCCCGCCACCGCACCCGTGCGGCGATGGCCGCCCCGATGTCGGCGGTCCGGTAGCCCTGCCGTTGCCGTCCGGGCGTATCGAGCACCTGCCGGGCCGTGAGTTCCACATCGCCGGTGACGCCGAGGTGCACCGCCCGGTGCGCACCGAGCGCCGAGGTGTCGTCGTCGACCTGTACGACGGTGGTGTCCGAGCCGATCAGCCGACCGTGGCGCATCGTCCACATATTCAGCGCGCAGCCCCAGCCCACGATGAGGTCCGCCCCCTGGATCAGCTCTGCCGTGAGGGGGGACGAGAAGCCGCCGGACACGTCGAGCGACCACGGGTCGTCGTGGAACAGTCCGCGGGCGATGGCCGACGTGGCCAGCAGCGCACCGTGGCGCTCGGCGAGCGCCGTCAGGGCATCTCGGGCGCCGGATGTGCGCGATCCCCGGCCGGCCACGAAGACCGGACGCTGTGATCGCTCGAGCACCTGCGCCAACGCCGCCACGTCGTCCGTTACCGGCTCGACCGCGGTCCGTTCGGGCGGTGGCGCGGCCACGGTCGGCGCCTCGTCGGACGCGTCCAGGGTCTGCACGTCCAACGGGAGGTTGAGCAGCACGGTGCGCCGTTCGTGCAGGGCTCGTCGCACCGCGGCGCATGCCTGCTCGACCGCGTCCTCCGCCGACGTCACACGCGCCGCGACCGCGCCCACCGCATGCGCCAGCGCCTCTTGGTCGACAAAGAAGTTGGACCTCGGCTCGGTGGCTTCGGCCGCCAGCACCAGGAGGGGCGTACGGCTCTTGGCCGCCTCGCCGATACCGGTGATGGCGTTCGTCAGTCCGCACCCCTGATGCACGGTCAGCGCGGCCACCGTGCCGCTCATCCGCGCGTAGGCATCGGCCATGGTGGCCGCGCCGCCTTCATGGCGTGCGGCGACGAACCGGGAACCGGCCGCCACCATGGCATTGGTCAGGTGGAAGTTGCCCGAGCCGACCACGCCGAATACATGGTCGACGCCTGCCGCGGACAACGCCCGGCCAACGGCTTCCGCGACCTTCATGAGCGCTCCACCAGCGCGAGCACCCGCGCCGGAGCACCGGACCCGGTGACGATGGGCAACGGCCCCGCGATGATGACCGCGCCGGTCGGCGGCAGCGCCGAGAGGTTCTGCAACTGCGTCAGCCCGTACTTGTCACTGCCCATGAGATAGGAGTGACACGGGAAGGCCGGGTCGAACGAAGGCGCCTGTCCGGCGTCGGTGCCCACCGTTTCGACACCCAGCCCGATCACCGGTGACTCCTCCGCCACCCACCGAGCGCATTCCGGCGACAGGCCAGGGGTGTGCGGCCCGCTCGCGTCGGCGTTGAGGAACGGCTCCTGCGCGTGCGAGCGGGCGTCCCACCCGGTACGCACCAGCAGCCAGCCCCCCTCGGGCAGCGGCCCGTTCTCGGCCTCCCATGCCTTCACATGCTCCACCTCGACCAGGAAGTCGGGGTCCGCCCCCGCCTCGGCGGAGAAGTCCAGCACGGCCGCCGGTGCGATCAGCCGGCCTGCCGGCACCGACGCCACGTCGGTGAGGTCCTTCCCGGTGACCCAGTGGTTCGGCGCGTCGAAGTGGGTGCCCGTGTGCTCACCACTGCGGAAGTTGTTCCAGTACCAGGCCGGTCCCCGGTTGTCGTACCTGCTGATCTCCTCCAGCTCGAACACCGCGGTCTGGCCGAACTCGGAGGGCAGCTGGATCACCGGCGTTGAGGACGACAGGGGCGAGGTGAGGTCGACGACTTCGATCGCACCACTTCGCAACCCGGTGGTCAGGGCGGCGAGGACGGATTGGGGGGACATGACGGCCTCCTGCGCATGAGGGCTGATCGTGTGCCGTGCATCAATGCGTCACTGCAGGTCGTAGCGGCCTGGCGGGGTCCGCAGGTGCAGGGACTCTACCCGAGTGATCATCACTGGGGTATCAGGTGACGCGGAATCCGCACCCGGTTCCCGTGGCGCCGCCGCCCGCGGTTACGCGACGAGCAGGAGCACGCTGATGGCGACATTCGTGACCATCAGATTGCTTCCCCCTCGGTGACAGCGCCCGCAGTGATTCCTAGCGGTGCTAGTGATGACGGTGACGATAGATCTAGCCTCGGCAGCATGTATAGCGTTGCTAAGGTGCCGTTGTGTCAGCCGGAAACGAAGGCGGCCGCCCCGGATTTCCGGGGCGGCCTGGGCGGGGGTGGGCGGGAGTCGGGCTCCCGGGGTGTCCCCGCGGTTTCTTGATGGCGCGGGTCTACTTCTGGCTCATGGCCGTCCGGGCGGATTCGGAGGTGGAGGCGGCCGGTGACTGGGCGCCGCCTGCGCCGCCGAGCCACTTCAGGCCGTCGAGGAGGAAGCGGTTCTGTGTCTCGCTCGCGAAGGTGGACGACAGGGCGGTGTTGGTGTCGTAGTCCATCGCGTTGTGGCCGAAGTTCGCGTACAGCATCTTGTACTTGCTGTTCGTCCACAGGATCGGGTAATAGCCGCTGTACCAGGTCTGGTTGGGGTCGGTGCCGAGCGGGAAGCTGCTCGGGTCGACGGAGGCCAGGATCTTGATGTCAGGGTTCTGCCGCAGGTCGTTGGACCAGCTGTACCACTCGCTGACCGACGAGGTGAAGGTGGCGGGCAGGGCCTCGGTGGACGGGTGTGTGCGGTCCTCGACCTTCAGGGTGGCCGTGGTCGGTCCCCAGGTGTTGGACTTGAAGTTGCCGGTGCCGAGGAACTCATTGTGGTACCAGGGCCAGCTCTGCGCCTCGGTGGTGAAGGCCGCCACGTGGAACCCCATCCAGGCGCCACCCCCGCGCATATAGCGCTCGAAACCGGCACGTTGGGCGGAGGTCTGCGGCAGGTCGTCGAGGAACAGCACCACCTTGTACTCGTCGACCCCGCCGTCGGCGAGCAGGTTCCAGTTGTTGCTCGCCGTGTAGGTGAAGCCGTTCTGTTCCGCCTGCTGGGGGAACCACTCGTTCGCTTCATGGACGAAGTTGATATGGGCGGCGTCCCACGTTCCGTTGTACAAGGCCAAGACCTTGAACGGCGCGGCCTCGCTGCGCGCCGTCGCGTGGACGGGGGCGACCGCCAGGCCCAGCAGCGTGGCCAACAGCACCAGCAGCCGTATGGCCACGGATGCCGTCCTGGGCGATCTGATGTCTCTGCTCTCCTGCATGTGCGCTCCTCGCTGACGGATGTTGCCGCTGTCACGGGTGGGGGATCTGGACACCGACGGCCAACGCCGACACAGCTGCGGAGCGGGTTTGTCCACCATCGCAGAGGCACGGCTTTTCGCAGACGGGCGATGGGTGAAGCTAAAGGTCTGAACCAGACACGTCAAGAGATGAAGCAAGAACAGCGCCACGGCGAGGTTCGCCTGAAGAAGTCGAACGCGCCCTATGTCGCGCCGTGGGCCTTCTGCCGCCGCCCGGCCGGGGTCCCGCTCAGCGCCCCAGGATCCGGTCGACGTCGACCATCTGCCCGGCGGTGAGCGGCCCCTTCGCGATGGCGCCCGCGTTCTCCTCGGCCTGGGCGACCGTACGGAAACCGGGGATCGGGATCGTCCGCGGGCTGCGGGCCCAGATCCAGGCGAGGGCGCCCTGGGCGAGGGTGCGGCCGTCGCTGGTGAGGATGGACCGCAGGGCGTCGACGCGCTGGAGCCAGGCCGGGTCCGCGCCCGTGTTCGCGAGGAAGCCCGGCAGCCAGGCGGGGGGCGCGTTGCGGATGTCCGCGTTGTCCAGGGCGCGGCCGGCGGTGTGTTTGCCGGTGAGCAGTCCCATGGCGAGGGGGCTGCGGTTGATGCTGGCGAGGTCCGACTCGGCGCAGAGGGCCAGGAGTTCGGGCGCGTCCTGGAGGATGTTCAGGCGGTGCTGGACGGCCGCGCAGTGCGGCCCCTGGGCGAAGACGGCGGCCCGGGCGGGGTCATCCGTGCTCCAGGCGTACGCGCGGATCAGGCCCTCGCCCACCAACTCCTCGCAGATATCCCGGAGTTGGGCGGCGCGTTCGGGGTCGGCGTCGGAAATGTGGAGCTGGTACAGGTCGACGTGGTCCGTGTTCAGGCGCCGCAGAGAGGCGGTCAGGGCGCGGCGTAGGTGTTCCGGGGAGTCGTCCTGCCCGTCGCAGATGCGGGTCCGCTCGTCGAAGAGGTTGCCCCATTTCGTCGCGATGACGACGTCGGTGCGGTGCTTGCCGAGAGCGCGGCCGAGGAGGCGTTCGCTGTGGCCGGTGCCGTACGCGTCGGCGGTGTCGAAGAAGGTGACGCCGAGGTCGAGCGCGCGCTGAATCGCCCGTACGGACTCCTCGTCGTCGACCTTGCCCCAGCCCAGTGGCTGTCCGTCGGCGGACTGCCACTCACCGCCGATGGCCCAGCAGCCGAAGCCGAGAGCGCTCACCTCGATGCCGCTGCGACCCAGTGTTCTGTTGTGCGCCGTGGTCTCCATGCCCGGGGACAGTAGGAGTTGGAGCGCACACGAAGGCAAGCCCTGATGAAATTGCCTTCGTGTGCGAACGTCGTGTGCGCTGTCGGGTGCGCCCGTGCCTCAGATGACTCCCTGGGCCATCATCGCGTCCGCGACGTGGCGGAAGCCCGCGGTGTTGGCGCCGAGCACATAGTCGTCGGCGTCACCCCCGTAGATCTCGGCGGAGGCGCGGCACTGGGCGTGGACCTGCCGCATGATGCCGGCGAGCTGGTCCTCCGTGCGCTCGAAGGTCCAGCGGTCGCGGGAGGCGTTCTGCTGCATCTCCAGCGCGGAGGTGGCGACCCCGCCCGCGTTGGCCGCCTTGCCCGGGCCGAAGAGGACCCGCGCGCCGCGGAACACCTCGACCGCCTCCGGTGTGCACGGCATGTTCGCGCCCTCGGCCACGGCCAGCACACCGTTCTTCACCAGCGCGCCGGCGTCCTGCTGGTGCAGCTCGTTCTGGGTCGCGCACGGCAGGGCGATCTCGCACGGCACGTCGAATACCGATCCCCGGTCGGAGAACCGCGCGCTCGGCTTCGCCTCGGCGTAGGCGGAGAGCCGCTCCCGGCGCACCTCCTTGATCTCCTTGAGCAGGGCCAGGTCGAGGCCGTTCTCGTCGACCAGGTAGCCGGAGGAGTCGGAGCAGGCCACCACGAGGCCGCCCAGGGCGTGGACCTTCTCGATGGCGTAGACGGCGACGTTTCCCGACCCGGAGACCACCACCCGGCGTCCGTCGAAGTCCTGACCGCGGGTGGCGAGCATCTCCTGGGCGAAGAAGACCGTGCCGTAGCCGGTGGCCTCGGTACGTGCGGGTGAACCGCCCCAGCCGACCGGCTTGCCGGTCAGCACACCGGCCTCGAAGCGGTTGGTGATCCGCTTGTACTGTCCGAAGAGATAGCCGATCTCACGGCCGCCCACCCCGATGTCCCCGGCCGGCACATCGGTGTGCTCGCCCAGATGCCGGTACAGCTCGGTCATGAAGGACTGGCAGAACCGCATCACCTCGGCCTCCGAGCGGCCCTTGGGGTCGAAGTCCGCACCGCCCTTGCCGCCGCCGATCGACAGTCCGGTCAGCGCGTTCTTGAAGATCTGCTCGAAGCCGAGGAACTTCACGATGCCCAGATTGACGCTGGGGTGGAACCGCAGACCGCCCTTGTAGGGGCCCAGGGCGCTGTTGAACTCCACCCGGAAACCGCGGTTGACCTGCACCGTTCCCTGGTCGTCCACCCATGGGACCCGGAACATCAGCTGTCGCTCCGGTTCGCACAGCCGCTCCACGATCCGGGCGTCCGCGTACTCCGGGTGTGCCGTGAGCACGGGGCCTATGGCGTGCAGGACTTCGTGGGCCGCCTGGTGGAACTCCGCTTCCCCGGGGTTCCGGCGGCGGAGGGTGTCGTAGACGGCTTCGATCTGGGCACTGACGTCCATGTGGTGTCTCTCTGTTCAGGTGAGGGCGAGCCGGGTGTGGATCCGTGGGTCGTGCGGTTGCCGCGCCCAGATTAGGGGCTGGGGGCGGACCAGCCGGTCAGGGCGCCGCGCAGGGCGCCCACGAGGCGGCTGGCCACCTCATCCTCGGTACGTCCACTCTTGATGAGGTCGAGGATGTCCCACGGAGCGGACAGCGCGCTCCACGCCTACAGGGTCTCGTCCCCGAGATCCCCTGGACCGAGTTCCTCGGTGCTCTGCCGAGAGGTGTCGCGGAGGTCAGAACGCGTAGCGGCTCACGGTCTCCGGGTGGATCACGACACGGACCCAGTCCTCGGCCAGGATCCCGGCGAGGTCTTCGGCGCGGGCCGGGTCGTCGTCCAGGTCCCAGTAGCGCGCGGCCAGGCGGGCGGCCAGGTCGTGTGCTCCGTCGGTTTCCACCGTGGTGCGGCCGGCGACCGACAGCCAGCGCTCGCGTTCACCCACCGGGGCGGCGACCACGATCGAGGCGCGGGGGTCGCGGCGCAGGCGCCGCACCTTGAGCGTGTCCGGGCCCGTGAACAGCTGGATCGTGCCCTCGGCGGTGGCCTCGAACCACACCGGCCGGGGCTGTGGCGGAAGCGGCCCCCCGGCCACGGACAGAAACCCGTACAGGGGGCGCCGGAGGAACTCGAGGTCCTGAGTGGTCAGCGAAGTGGCGTCGGTGTTCATCACGGCCCTTCCGATGGGTGAGGGGAATGGTTTCGAGGTCGCGGAACGAGGCGCCGGCTCGTTCTGATCGTGTGGCCAGGGCGATGGCCGGGCAGCTCGGCCGCCGCCGGGCGGTCATCGCCCCCAGGCTCCCGCCGCCGCGGCCCGTGCGACGTAGTCCTCAAAGGTCCGGGGCGCCCGTCCCAGGACGGTGGCGAGGTCATCCGTCGTCCCGGCCAGCAGCCCGCGTTCCATCAGCACGAACATCTCGGCGACGTGGTGGGCGTCCTCCTCGCCCACGCCCTCGTCGACCAGTGCCGCGGTGTACTCGGCGGGGGAGACCTGCCGGTAGGCGATGGGCCGCCCGGACGCCCGGGAGATCAGCTCGACGGCCTCACCGAAGGTGAGCGCACGCGGCCCGGTCAGCTCGTAGATCCGTCCGCCGTGCCGGCCGGTCTCGGTCAGCACCGCGGCCGCGGCGTCGGCGACGTCCTCCGCGTCGATGAACGGCTCGGGAACCTTGCCGGCCGGGAGCGCCAGCTCCCCGGCGACCAGCGGGGCGTGGAAGACGTCCTCGTCGAAGTTCTGGGCGAAGTTCGACGGCCGCAGGACGGTCCACTCCAGCGCCGAGCCACGTACGGCGTCCTCGGCCGAGCGCATGTCAAGGCCGAACGAGGAGTCGCCCCAGGTATCGGAGCCGCGCCCGGAGAGCAGGACCAGCCGCCGCACTCCGGCGGCCTCGGCCCGGGCCACGAACTCGTGCACCGGGCCCGGTACGCGCGGCGCCACCACATAGGCGACGGCGATACCCCGCAGGGCCGCGTCCCAGCCGCCGGGGTCGGACCAGTCGAACCGGGTCCGGCTCGATCGGGAGGCGGCCCGCACCGGCGTGCCGCGCAGCCGCAACCGCGCGAGGATCCGCCGACCCGTCTTGCCGGTCGCGCCGAGGACGAGAGTGGTGTCGTTGCTCATAACGCCGATTGAACACGGCCGACTCGGACGAACCCATAGGCAAAAAGCCGGATCACCTGTGTATGCGTCTAAAATCGCTGAGGTGGACGCCTTCAGTGACCTGATCCGCGGGGTGCGAGCCCACGGCTCGTTGTTCGGCAGCTCGACCCTGTCCCCGCCCTGGGCACTGCACTTCGTGGACGGCGCGCCACTGACCCTGTGCACCGTCCTCACCGGGGCGGGCTGGATCGTGCCGGAGCACGGTCCGCCCGAGCCGCTGCGCGCCCGCGAGACGATCGTCGTGCGCGGCCCCGCGACGTTCACCTTCGTAGACGAAGTCGGCACCCGGGCCGAACCGATCGCATGCGGCGAGCACTGCGCGGCACCCGAGCAGGGCGGGACCCGGCACCGGCGCGGCTGGAACGACCCGGGCGGGGACACCGGTCACGGCCTCGGCGGGGCCACTGGTCACGGCCCGGGCGCGAACTCCGACGACGGCCGCGATGCCACGACCCTGATCGTCGGCGCCTATCCCGTGCGCGGCGAGATCAGCCGCCGGCTGCTGGACGCGCTGCCCGTCGTGCTGCGTGTGGACGAGGGGGGCACGGGCGACCCCGTGCTGGACCACCTCGCCGCCGAGGTGGCCATCGACACACCGGGCCAGCAGGTCGTACTCGACCGGCTGCTGGACTGGATGCTGGTCTGCACGCTGCGCGAGTGGTTCGACCGGCCCGGCGGCGAGCCCCCGGCCTGGTGGGCCGCCCAGCGGGACCCGGTGGTCGGCGACGCGCTGCGTCTGCTGCACGCCGAACCGGCGGCACCATGGACGGTCGCCATGCTGGCCGAGCAGACCGGAGTGTCGCGTTCGACACTCGCCAAGCGGTTTGCCGACCTGGTCGGCGAACCCCCGCTGACCTACCTCACCCGCTGGCGCATGACGCTCGCGGCAGACCTCCTGGTCGAGCGGAAGGCCGCGACCATCGCGGATATCGCCCGCGCCGTGGGCTACTCCGACCCGTTCGGGTTCAGCGCGGCGTTCAAACGGGTCCGAGGCGCCAACCCCAGCGAATTCCGGCGCACCGCGACCACGTCATAGCGCCGCGACGTCCAGCACCAGCTTGCCCGTGGTCGCCCCCGCCTCGATCCGGCGGTGCGCTTCGGCGACTCGCTCCAGCGGCAGAGCCTCAACCTGCACCCGCAGCTCTCCCTTGGCCGCGGCCTCCACCGCACGGCGCAGCGCCCGGCCCGCCTCGTCGGGGTGGGCGGCGGCGAAGGCGGCCAGATTGAACCCGGAGACCGTCTTGTTGCTGAACCACAGTTCGTTGGCCGGGACGCCGACGTCCTTGGCGCCCGAGGCATTGCCCATGATCACCAGGCGTCCCATGGAGGCCAGCCGATCCAGGCTCGCCCGGCGGGCGGGGCCGCCGACCATGTCGACGACGATGTCGAACTGACCGGCGTCGGCGAGCCGGTCACGGAGGATCACCTCGTCGTAGCCGAAGCCCTTGGCGGTGTCGATCTTGGCGGCGCTCCCGACCGTGCCCACCACGCGGCCCGCGCCCAACAGACGGGCCGCCTGGCCGAGTTGGCTGCCCACGCCGCCGGCGGCGGCGTGCACCAGGACGCTCTCGCCCGGAGCGATGCGGGCCACCCGGTCGAGCACCAGGAAGGCGGTGGTGCTGTTGGACGGTAGAGCCGCGGCCGTGCCCATTCCGATATCCAGGCCGTCCAGTGGGGCGACCAGATCCGCCGAGGTGACCGCCACCTCGGCGTAGCCGCCGGAATCGACGATCGTCAAGGCGGCGACCGGCCGGCCGGGCCACAGATCCTCGACGCCCTCGCCAACGGCACGGACGTATCCGGCGACCTCGATGCCCGGTACGAAGGGCAGCGGCACATCGACCACGCCGCGCCGGTAGAGGACCTCGGCGAAGTTCGCACCCGCGTACGCCACGTCGATGGCGACCTGGCCCGGCCCCGGGGCAGGGATCGGCACCGCGCCGACGCGGAGCACCCCGGCGTCGCCGAACGCGGGGATGGTCACTGCCTTCATCTGCGTGTCATCGCTGTTCATGCCAGTGATGCTGCCGCTTGGTCAGGGGGCGGGGCAGTGTCCGTTCATCCTGGGTGTGCCACCACCACGCTGCGTCGCCGCATCAGCTCCTCCAGCCGCTGCTGGGTGTCGGTGCCCGGGCGGGGGTTGTGCAGGATCAGATGGTGCCCGGGGTGCTCGGGCAGCGGCAGCAGCGTGGCGTCGAAGACCAGGGTCCCGGTCGTGGCGTGGTCGACCGCCTTCACCGCACTGGTGTGCTCGGCCACGTCGTGGCGCGCCCACAGCTCCGCGAACTCCGGGCTGACCGCGGCCAGGTCGCCGGCGATGCGATCGAATTCCGGATCGTCCGGGTAGTGTGCCGCGTCGGCCCGGAAGCCGGCGGCCACCTGGGGCGCGGTCTCGGCCCAGTGCCGGTGCAGCGCCCGGTAGCGGGTGTTGGTGAAGAACGAGACCAGGCAGTTGTGGTCGGTCTCTCCGTAGCCGAACACCTCCCGGGCCATGTCGTTGACCGCCGTGAAATTCCAGTGGCGGTCGCGTACGTAGCCGGGCCGCGGCAGCCAGGAGTCGAGCAGCCGTCGCAGCTCCGGCGAGGTGGGCACGGCGGGCGCGGGCACGTCCCGCGGCGGGTTGAGCCCGGCCAGCCGGTACAGGTGCCCGCGTTCGGCCGCGTTCAGCAACAGCGCGCGGGCGATGGCGTCGATGACCTCCTCGGACACCGTGATGTCGCGCCCCTGCTCCAGCCACGTGTACCACGACACCCCGACCCCGGAGAGCACCGCGACCTCCTCGCGCCGCAGCCCCGGGGTGCGCCGCCGGCCGCCTTCCGGCATACCGACGTCGGCCGGCGAGACCCGCGCCCTGCGGCTGCGCAGGAACTCCCGCAGCTCGGCGCGGCGGCGGTCACGGGAGAGGGAGGAGCGAGCACTGGCCATGAGACAAACCCTAAGGCTGTTTCCCCGCCACGGATGGGGGCGCGTCCGTGTACTCGAGGAGGGGGAAGGCGCCCGGGCCGGAGGATGCGCAGCCCGAGCTGGATGGAGCAGCACTTGAGGTAGAAGGACGGCGAACCGGTCGGGACCGGCCTGGCTCGAGGCCGGAAGGTGTCCGGCCACCCGGCCCCGCCGGTCGGGCGGCAGATGGCGGCGGATATCGGCGACGGCCGCGGTGAAACCGTCGAAGTCGGTGCCGACCGCGTCGCGCCTGGCGGGGGCGGCGAGGGTGTTCCGCCGGGGCAGGTTCGGCGGGTCGGCGGGGGCCGGGCGGGGATCCGGCAGGGGGCTCGGGGCAGTGCTCAACGGTGCCTCCACACGCTGTATCGGGAGCGGACCGGGGTGGTCCAGCGATGGAAGCAGCCGTTCCGTGGCTTACGCGCTGGACGTACGCACAGGGATGGACACAGCGCGTTGTGCCGCGGAACTAGCCGAGCCGGTATCTGAATCGTGAACGAGTGGGCGAGGCGCCGTGCGGATCGGCCACGGTGGGTCGGCCCTCCTGTGCGTCGGCACGGCCCCGAGCCGTCCCGACTCAGCGCACGGTGATGACCAGCTTGCCCGTGGTGCGGCCCGTCTCCCCCTGGATGTGGGCCCGGGCGCCCTCGGCGAGCGGGAAGGTGCCGGAGACATGGGCGCGGAGCCTGCCCCGGTCAACGAGCTCGGCGATGGCGCGCATCCCGGCCTGGTCGTGCTCGACGAGCAGGGTGACGGCGCGGACCTGCGCCTTCTCCGCCGCGGCCCGGGTGTCCTCGGCGCCCGGCAGCAGGGAGACGAGCACGCCACCGGGGCGGAGGACGCCCACGGAACGGGTGGCGGTCTCCCCGCCGAGCGCGTCGAGGACGACGTCGTAGCGCTCCTCGGTGTCGGTGAAGTCCTCGGAGCGGTGGTCGACGCAGGCATCCGCGCCGAGTCCGCGCAGGAAGTCGTGCTTGGGGCCGCTCGCCGTCCCGGTGACATGCGCGCCGCGCTCCTTGGCGAGCTGTACGGCGAGATGGCCGACACCGCCGGCCGCGGCGTGGATCAGCACCCGCTGCCCGGCCCGCAGTTCCGCGGTCTCGACGAGGGCCTGCCAGGCGGTGAGCGCGGCCAGCGGCAGCGCGGCCGCCTGGACGTGGTCGATCCCGGCGGGCTTGGCGGCGAAGGCGCGGGCAGGGCCGGTCACGTACTCGGCGTGGGAGCCCGCCCCGTACGGGTAGGGCAGCATGCCGAACACCTCGTCACCGGGCTGGAAGAGGGTGACGCCGAAGCCGGTCTCCACCACGGTGCCGGAGACGTCCCAGCCGAGGGTCAGCGGCGGGGGCGGCAGGAAGATGCTCAGGGCGCGGTGCTTGAAGTCCGTGGGGTTGAGCCCGGCCGCGTGTACGGCGACGAGGATCTCCCCGGGGCCGGGCGCGGGCCGCGGCAGCTCGGTCAGCCGCAGGACCTCGGGGCCGCCGAGGGCCGTCTGGTGCAGGGCGAGCATCACGGGGGCGCCGTCCGGGGCCGCGGGGTGCGGGGTGTCCGTGGCGGCCGCCGGGGCCGAGGAGTTGAGGTGCTCGGGGGTGTTCGCCGAAGGGGTGTCCGCCGAAGGGGTGCCCGTCGTAGGGGTGTCCGTCGAAGTCATGGCTCGATCCTGGCCGTACGGTCCGGCCCGGGGCGATGGCCAGAAGGTCAGCCTCCGATACATTCCTGCCATGCCCATCGACCCTGTCGCCCGCTCCGTTCCCGGCGCCCGCACCACTGCGACCGCCCGCCCCGCGTCCGCCGCGTCCGCCGCGCCCTCCCGGGCCCGTGAGCTCGCCGCCCGCGCGGCCGAACTGGACCGCCGGATGCGCCCGGAGCCGCGGCCCGGCGCCCACAAGGTCGTCGTCCTCGCCCTCGACGGCGTCTATCCCTTCGAACTCGGCATCCCGCACCGGGTTTTGGGCTCCGCCGACGGCCGCTACGAGGTGCGGTCCGCGAGCGTGGACGGGCGGCCCGTGCGTACCGACTCGGATCTGACCGTCACCCCTGGCCACGGCCCGGAGGTGCTGGCCGAGGCGGACACCGTGGTCATCCCTCCGTACGCGATCACCCGCGCCTCGGCCGCCGCCCCGGACCCGCAGGCCCTCGCCGCCCTGTCCCGTGTCCGCCCCGGCACCCGGCTGGTGTCCATCTGTACCGGCGCCTTCCTGCTGGCCGCCGCCGGTCTTCTGGACGGGCGCCGGGCCACCACCCACTGGGCGCTCACCGGCCACTTCCAGGAGCTGTTTCCCCAGGTCGAGCTGGACGCCGGTGTGCTCTTCATCGACCACGGTGATGTGCTGACCTCCGCGGGGGCGGCGAGCGGTGTCGATGTCTGCCTGCACCTGGTGCGCCAGGACCACGGCAGCGAGGTGGCCAACCATGTCGCCCGCTGCTGCGTCGTGCCGCCCTACCGGGACGGCGGGCAGGCGCAGTACATCGAGCGGCCGCTGCCACCGGCGAGCGAAACCGGCACCGGGCCGACCCGCGACTGGGCGCTGCGGCGGCTGGAACTGCCGCTGTCGCTGGACGAGCTGGCCGCGCACGCGGCGATGAGCACCCGTACCTTCGCCCGGCGCTTCCGGGAGGAGACCGGTCTGAGCCCCGGCCGCTGGCTGACCCAGCAGCGGCTGCGGCGGGCGCGGCATCTGCTGGAGTCCAGCGATCTGCCGGTGGAACGGATCGCCCACGAGGTCGGCTTCGCCACCGCCACCTCGCTGCGGCGGCATCTGGCGGCGGAGGCGGGGGTGGCCCCGTCGGCGTACCGGCGCACCTTCCGCGCCTCGGGTCCGGCCGCGGGCGGCGTCAGGGAAGCGTCACGGGCCGGGGGCTGAGTGGCCGTTGTCAGCCGGTGTGCGCTTCGCACGCGGCAGCAGGTCGAGCGTGAGCAGGACGAGCTAGCCGGCCAGGAGGAAGCGGTGGTCCGCCGGCGAGCTGCCGCAGAGCTGCTCGATGCGGCGCAGCCGGTTGAGGACCGTATTGCGGTACACCTCCTCTCGGCTGCGCGCTCGGCGCGGCCGGTACGCTCCTCGCGCCCGCCGCCCTGCACCGGCTCGTCCGGGGCGACCACGCCAGGGACGCCCTGGTCGATTCCGCCCATCGCTGTCTGATAGCGGGGATGCCGTTTCCCGCCCTGGCGCTCAGCACCGCCACGACGCTGATCATGGATATGGCGATCGGGGGCGTCCCCGCTCTCATCAGCGGCGCGGCGGCGCTGTTCTGGTTTCTGCCGCTGTGGCTGCTCGGGCCGATGCACATCCGCAGGGGTATACGGTCGGTCAGGCCGAAGGATGTGCACACCGCCGCGACGTCCGTGCCCGTCGGACCCGCTGCCCCGGACACCCGCTGACATGGCGGGACAGGGGGCGGCCCGCGGCGGTCAGAACTGGTTCTCACCCCCGTCGACGTACAGGTTGGCGCCGAGGATGAAGCTGCTCTGCTCGGAGGCGAGGAAGGCCACCGCGTTGGCGACCTCGTCCGCGCGTCCGATCCGGCCGAGCGGGACACCCGCGGCGAACTGCGACTTGGTGACGGGCGTGTCCGCCGTGGCAACCACGCCGTCGAGCCCAGGAGTGTCGATGGTGCCCGGGGAGACCACGTTGACCCGGATGTTCCGGTCCTTGAGCTCGTTGGCCCAGGTCCGGGAGAAGGATCGGAGTGCCGCCTTGGAGGCCGCATAGGTGCCGAACGCCGCGACACCGTCATCGGCGCGCACCGAGGAGTTGAGGATCACCGAGGCGCCGTCGTTGAGCAGCGGCAGTGCCTTCTGCACGGTGAACAGTGTGCCCCGCACATTGACGTCGAAGGTCTGGTCGAAGTGTTCCTCGGTGATTTGCTCCAGTGTCGCGAACGACGCGGCGGCGGCGTTGGCGAACAGCACGTCCAGCCCCCGGCCCCGGGCGCGGACGGTGTCGTACAGCCGGTCCAGGTCGGCGAGGTTCGAGATGTCACCCGCCACCGCGGTGGCCCTCGCCGAGCCGATGGTCTCCACGGCCACGTCCAGCTGGGTCTGGCGCCGGCCGGTGATGAACACGTGCGCGCCCTCGTCCGCCAGCCGTACGGCGGTGGCCAGGCCGATGCCGGTGCCGCCTCCGGTCACGACGGCGGTCTTGCCTTCGAGCTGTCCCATGAGGATGACCTCCCTAGATTTCGGTACCGATCGGTACTGAATAAGACCATAGCACTTCCGTACCGACCGGTGCGGAAGAGATAGAGTGGGGGACATGGATACGCACCAGAAGGCGTCGATCGGCCGGCCGCGAGGATTCGACGCCGACGAGGCCCTCGAACGCGCCATGCGGGTCTTCTGGGAACAGGGCTACGAAGGCGCCAGCCTCACCGACCTGACCAGCGCCATGGGCATCACGCGTACCAGCATGTACGCGGCCTTCGGCAACAAGGAGGACCTGTTCCGCAGGGCGCTGGAGCGCTACACCGAAGGCCCCGCCTCGTACGCGGCCCGGGCCCTGCGGGAGCCGACCGCCCGGCAGGTGGCCACCGCGTTCCTGGGCGGCTCCGTCCGGGCCACCACCCACCCCGACTGCCCCGCCGGATGCCTCGGAGTCCAAGGCTCCCTTGCCGCCGGCGCCCCTGGGCGCAACGCCCGCGAGGCCCTCGTCGCCTGGCGCGACGAGGGCGTCTCCCACCTCCGTGACCGGTTCCAGCGGGCCGTCGACGAAGGCGATCTGCCCCCGGACGCCGATCCCGAACTGCTCGCCCGCTACCTCATGACCGTGGCGAACGGCATCGCCGTCCAAGCCGCCGGCGGCGCCACCCGCGACGACCTGCAGCAGGTGGCCGACCTAGCCCTGCGCAACTGGCCGCCCGCCTGACACAACCGCCGGGCCGGCCTTGCCCGGTCGTCTCCCGGGCGACCGGGCGGGCCGGCCATGACCTGGTCACCGGCCGGCCTCACCTGCGCCGCGACAACGGGCGATCCCGCCGCTGACCAGCAGCGCCACCGTGACAGCCTGGCCGCCACCGTGCGCCGCGCGTTCGCACCCCGACGACACGGGCGGAAGGAGAACAACGCGCGTACCCTGCCGGTGCAGGACCCCGCCCCGACCATGCGAGAGGACACCCACCGTTGTCCGAGATCGACAACCGACCCGGGGAGCAGGGGGCGCGTCCGCCCGAGCCCTCGGAAGTGAACGTGGCGGCCGTCGCGGACGGCATCGTGCCCGGATTCGGCATGGACGCCATCCACGAGGCCGCGCGGCGCCTGGCCGGCCACGTGGTCCGGACGCCGTTGCTGAACTCCCCGATGCTGGACGAGCTCGTCGGCGCCCACGTCCTGGTCAAGGCCGAATGTCTGCAGCTGACCGGCTCGTTCAAGGTGCGCGGGGCCCTCAACGCCCTGCTCACCCTGGACGAGGAGGCGCGCCGGGCCGGGATCGTGGCCTACTCGGCCGGCAACCACGGGCAGGGCGTGGCCGCCGCGGCTCGGCTCGCCGGTTGTCCCGCGGTCATCGTCATGCCGCAGGACGCCCCGCGTATCAAGGTCGACAACTGCCGCTGGTGGGGCGCCGAGACGGTCCTGTACGACCCGCGGACCGAGGACCGGGAAGAGGTCGCCCGGAAGATCCTTGAGGCGCGTGGCATGACGCTGATCCCGCCCTTCGACGACCCCGGGGTCATGGCCGGGCAGGGCACGGTCGGACTTGAGATGGCCGAGCAGGCGCGCGAGCTGGGCCTGACGCCGGAGGTGGTCCTGGTGAACTGCAGTGGCGGCGGGCTGGCCGCCGGTGTGATCACCGCGCTTCACCACGCGTTCCCCGGCATGGCGCACCACATCGTCGAACCGGCGGGTTTCGACAAGATGGCCCGGTCGCTGGCGACCGGCCGCGTATGCGCCAACCCCCACCCGCCCGGCGGCCTCATGGACGCCATCTCCGGCCCGGCGGCCGGTGCGCGCCCGCTGGCCGTCCTGCGCCACCACGATGTGACCGGCCTGACCGTCACCGACGAGGAAGCCCTGGCCGCCATGAACACGGCCCACCGCCTCCTCAAGATCGTGGTCGAGCCGGGCGGCGCCGCGTCCCTGGCGGCCCTGCTGTCCGGGAAGGTGGACGTACGGGGCAGGACCGTGGCACTCGTGGCATCGGGCGGCAACGTCGATCCAGCGGTCTACCGCCGGGCCCTGGCGGACTGAACCACCCCACCGAGGAGCGCTACATCCTCTCGGCCGGGAAACCTGGGGCCGATGTGACGCCCAGGGGCGCTCCGCCTCCAGCAGCGCGGCCACGGACACCAGCAGGTCCTCCCGTCCGTAGGCCGCCGCCGGCTGGATGCCGATGGCTCGCCGGACTCGGTCAGCGCCGCCGGTACCGCGATCGCGGGTCGGCCGGTGGTGTTGAACGGCGCGGTGAAGGTGAGCACGTCCACCGACTTCTGGAGGCCGTCCGGCTCCCGCCACGGCCACCCCACCGGCCCCGGCGGTGTGGCGAACACGGGGCTCAGCAGCAGGTCGAAGCCCTGCCACCAGTGGGCCATGGCGGCCCGGAGCCCGTTCTGCCAGACCAGCGCGTCGGCGAGCTCCAGCCCGGTGATCTCCCGCCCGCGCCGCACCCAGAGCCAGGTGACGGGGTCGAGGTCGTCGGGGCCCGGCTCCTCGCCGAGTTCCCTGGTCAGCGCCTCGACGCTCTGTGCCGCGGTGACACTCAGCGCGTCGAAGAACGCCTCGAGGCACCGGGGTTCGAGCATGCGTGCCGGATACGCCTCCTCGACCTCGTGGCCGAGCCGTTCGAGTATCCGGGCCGTGTCGAGAACGGCCTCCCGCACCTCATCCGCCACCTGCGGCGCGTGGTCCGGCGCATGGGCGAGGACACCGACCCGCAGCCGCCCCGGATCACGGCCGACCATCGCGGCCAGGCCGCCCGGCGGAAGTGGCGCGGGGCCACCCAGGTCTCCGGGCGCGCCACCGCTTACCGCGTCGAGCACCCGCCGCCGTGTCGCGCACGGTCCGGGTGACAACGGCCGGGACGCTGTGTCCCCACCTGCTGGACTTGCCCGGACCCGCGCTGACGCGCCCCACACTGGGCTTCAGGCCGACCAGGTGGCAGAACGCGGCCGGTATCCGGATCGAGCCACCGCCGTCTCCGCCCTGCGCCACCGGCACCATGCCCGCGGCGGCCGAAGCCGATGCGCCGCGCCGCCCGGCCATCGCGGCGCGGCCGATCAGGCGACCGAGGTCGAGACGTACCGTTCGGTGCACGTAGGCTCGGTGGATGGCGAAGTATTTCGATGTGCATCCCGATAACCCTCAGCAGCGCACCATCAGCAATGTGGCCGACAGGATCCGCTCCGGCGGGCTGATCGCCTATCCGACGGACTCCTGCTTCGCGCTGGGATGCCAGATGGGCAATCGTGACGGAATCAATCAAATCCGGTCGATTCGCAACCTCGACGACCGTCACCACTTCACCCTGATGTGCCAGAACTTCGCGCAGCTGGGCCAGTTCGTGCATATCGACAAGGACGTGTTCCGCGCGATCAAGGCAGCGACGCCCGGCAGTTACACCTTCATCCTCCCGGCGACGAAGGAGGTACCGCGTCAGCTTCCGCATCCGAAGAAGAAGACGGTCGGAGTCCGGATCCCCGACCATGTCGTCACCCAGGCCCTGCTCGCCGAGCTCGGTGAGCCACTGCTCTCCAGCACCCTGCTGCTCCCCGACGAGGACGAGCCGATGACGCAGGGCTGGGAGATCAAGGAACGGCTCGACCATGTGCTGGACGCCGTGGTCGACTCGGGGGACTGCGGCACCGAGCCGACCACGGTCATCGACTTCTCCAGCGGCGAGGCCGAGATCGTACGCCGGGGGGCGGGTGACACAGCACGGTTCGAGTAGCCGCGCCGACGGCTCCCGGCCGCGCACCGATCAGGGGTGTGGCAGGGATGGCACCTCCTGGCCATTGACGATGACCCGCCGGAACGTGAGGTCGTCGGTGTAGGCGATGCTGTCGGGGTTGAGGATGCCGGTGAAGGTGGAGCGGGAGAGGTGTACGCCGCGCAGGTGGTCGGTGTCCAGGCCGACCAGCCGCAGCACCGTCTGGGCGCCGTCGATGGCCATGCGGTCCATATGGATGTTCCGCACGGACACCGGCAGCGTCCCGCCCTCGCCGCCGTTGTAGGCCATGGTCACGAACGCGATGTCGCGCTCCACGCCCTGTCCGGTGAAGTTCCGGATGTGCACACCGTCGATGTAGCCGCCGCGTTTCTTGTTCGCCTTGACGTACAGCGCGTGCTTGACGGGGTAGCGGCCGGGGAAGTCCGGTGGGTTGATCTCGCAGTTCTCGGCGAAGATGTCGCGCACCCCGCCGGACATCTCGCTGCCGACGGTCATCCCGCCCCAGCGGCCGGAGAACCGGCAGTCGCGCACGACGATGTTCCTGCTCGGTACGCCGACGCGGTGGCCGTCCTCGTCCCGGCCGGACTTGACGGCCACGCAGTCGTCGTTGGTGTTGAAGCGGCAGCCGGTGATGAGCACGTCGGAGCAGCACTCCGGGTCGCAGCCATCGGTGTTGTAGAGCGTGCTGTCCACGGTGACACCGCGCACGGTGACATTGCTGGAGAGCACCGGATGCACGGTCCACATCGGCGGGTCGACGATGGTCAGGTCGCTGACCAGGACATTGCGGCAGCGATAGAACTGCACCATCTTCGGCCGCAGATAGTGGCCGTCACCGAAGACGCGCCTTGCCACCGGCGCTCCCGTGGAGCCCATCTCGCGCAGCAGTTTCTGATCGGCCCCCTGCGGTCCGCTGTCGCGGTACCAGCTCTCCCACGGGCCCAGCCGCGCCTGCCCGTCGAGGGTGCCGGGCCCGGTGACCGCGACGTCCCGTGCGCCGTACGCGTAGATGAAGGGCGAGTAGTTGTAGCACTCGGTGCCCTCCCAGCGGGTGAGCACCACCGGCAGGAAGTCGCGCGGATCGGGGCTGAAGGCGATGGTGGCGCCCGCGGTGACATGCAGATCCACCCGGCTGCGCAGATGGATCGCGCCGGTGAGGAAGCGGCCCTCGGGGACGACGACCTGGCCGCCGCCCGCCCGGTGGCAGGCGGCGATGGCGGCCCGGAACGCCACGGTGTTCATCGTCCGCCCGTCGCCGACCGCGCCGTAGTCGGTGATCCTGAAGCTCCGGCGGGGGAAGGCGGGCGGCCTGATCCGGTCCAGGATCCCCGGCACCGCGCGCCACGCCCCGGTGTAGTCGGTGGCCGCGCCGGTGTGCGACGTGGCCGCGCCGGTGTGCGGCGTGGTCCCGCCGGTGTGCGGCGTGGCCGCGTACGCCTGCCCCGCGGGCAGCCGGGGGAGCAGCGCGCCTGCCGCCAGCAGACCGCCGGTGCGCAGCGCCGAGCGGCGGGAAGGTCTCGGATGCATCGCCTGACTCCTCAGGTGGTCCGGCCGAGGGAGAGCCGGTCGAGGTCGGGGGCGGACTCGGTGTCGTTGGAGATCTTGATGGTGTTGGCGCCGGGCTTGAGGGTGACGGGGATGGAGGTCGTGCGCGGGGTGGTGTTCCCGGTGTCGGTGACGGTCACCTTCGTCGCCGGGCCGCCGTTGACGCTCACCTGGAACGAGCGGGTGCCGTTGACCGTGTAGTCGAGGTGGAGCGTGTGCTGCCCGCCGTCGGCGACGACGACATCGGGGAAGACCATGGCCGCCTGCTCGCTGCCGCCGATGTTGCGCACCTTCTCGGCCCCGGAGCAGGGTCCGCAGCCGGTGAGGCCCGTGCTGCCGAACTGGTTGGCCGAGTCCTCCGCCTCGCGCGCCCAGATCCGGTCGGCGGGCAGTGGCCGCACCTTGACCTGGTCGGAGACCGACTTCTGCCGGCCGAGCAGCCCGAAGTCCGCCGTGACGGGGATGTCGGCCGAACCGGCGTCCTGGCCGGGCGGGGAGGTCAGCGTCCAGGTGGCCCGCACCGTCTGGCCGAGCCGCAGCGACCGGGCCGTGACCGGGCCGCCGTCCGCGGTCCAGCCGGCCGGCAGCCGGGGGGCGAGGCTGATGTTGTCGAGCTGCTCGTCGGCGTCGAGCCGGAGCGTGGCCGTGACCGTGAGGGACCGCCGGCCGGGGCCGACCCACTGCAGACCGTGCGGCCGGACGGTGAGCGTGGTCTTGGGTGTGTACGAGGCCGGGGGCAGCGGGGCCACCGCGATCCGGTCCAGCCCGGGGCCGCGGCGCGCGGTGCTGAAGACCTTCACCGTGTTGGCGCCCGCCTTGAGCGGTACGGACACCGCCGTGCTCTCCGGCACCTCGGGGCTGCCCGCGACGACCGGGACCTCGACCGGCGCCGCGTCGTTGACGCTCACGGACAGCGAGGAGGCGGCCGCCGCGGTGTGGTCCAACTGAAGCCGGTAGTCACCGCTTTCGGCGGCGCGGACCTCGCGGTACGTCACGGAGTTGCGCGCGCCGCCGCCGAGACCGTCCACACGCCGGCCGCCCGAGCAGGCGCCGCATGCCACCGAGTGGACCGTGCCCGACGACGTGTTCTGCCGTGCCTCGGCCTCCAGCGGCAGCTGGGTGCGGGTGGTCTTCGAGCGGCCGTAGGCCACCTGGATCTCGTCGATGCGCAACTGGTTGTAGAACTCCGGTGCCTGCGGGCCGCCCCACAGGCTGCGCACCTCCAGCTTCAGATAGCGGGCGTCGCGGCCGCCGATGTCGATGGTCTGCACCCCGCGGGCGCTGGGCAGGGTGCCGGAGCGCACCCGCGTCCAGCGCTTGCCGTCGCCGCTGGCGTAGACGCGGTAGTCCTTGATGCGCGCGGAATCCTCGGGGCGCCCGAAGGACGACCGGGCGTGGGTCGGTGACCACTCGCGCTGGTTCACCGCCAGCGCCGTGGTGTGCTTGCGGGCGCCGAGGTCGAGGGTGACGGAGACGGGCAGCTTGCCGTCGCTGTCCCAGTAGGTCTCGTAGTCGCCGTCGGCGAGGTCGGCCGCCGGGTGGCCGGTCCGCGCGGAGGTGGCGGTGGCGCCGACACCGGACTGCGGGTAGAGGGGCCGGCGGCCGTCGGTCTCGACCTTGAAGACGGTGTCGTACGGATCCCAGTCATGGATGCCGAGGATGGACAGCCGGCCGCCCGACTGGCTGAAGCGCATCTTCTCGCCGGTGCGGAGATTGGTGACCCGGCGCACGGTGTAGCCGTTGTCGCCCAGCCGCACCATGTCCGTACTGGGCCGGGTGACCACGTGCACGTACTGGGTGCGGTCGCCGTTCTCGCCCCGGCCCACGGTGACCACGCCGTGGGCGCCGTCGTTCCAGAAGCCGGGCCGCATACCGCCGTACATATAGCCGCCGCCCTCGACGCCGTACACCGACTCCTTGATGGGCTCGACCCACTTGCCCATGAAGTCGTTGAACTCCTCCTGCTGGGGCGGGAGTTTGCCGTTCACCATGGGCGTCTCGGCCATGAGCGACTTGATGGAGGAGCCCGCGTTGGTGATGTAACGGCCGGTGCTGAGCCGGGCGTCGACCTCGTGGTCACCGCCGTCGTACCACCAGTCGCCGGTGGTCGGCAGCTTGTAGTCGGCCTCGGTCAGCCGGGGCATGGGAACGCTCACGGCGGCGGGGTAGTCGTACGCCGGGGTCATGCCGGTCTTCTGCTCATTGCTGACCGTGTCCATGATCGGCGTGTCTTCGTTGTTGTTGCTCAGCAGCCAGTCCGGGCGGCGCTCGCGGATCTTCTCGTAGAGGCCGTGCTCCTCCCAGTACTCGTTGTCGTTGTCGATCCAGAACCCCGACAGATCCGGGTACTTCTCCATGGCCTCGAGGAACAGGTCGTAGCTGTACCTGCCGAAGCCTTGGCGCGTGGTCAGGTCGACCTGCTCGCCCTTGTACGCGGAGTAGGCGGCCGAATCCAGGGTCTCGACGCCGTCCGCGTTGTGCCACTGCGGGTCGTCGGTCATGTAGAGGACGATGTGCACGCCCTTGGCCTTGCCGGCGGCCACCAGCTCGCCGAGCAGATCGCGCTCGGTGGCGCAGCTGCCGGGAACCTTCGACGGCCACGGGCGGGCGTAGCCCAGCCTGCTGTGGAAGGTGGCCAGCACGATGTACGAGGCGCCGAGCTTTCGCGCCTCGTCCACCCAGTAGTCGGCGCTCCAGCCGCCCTCGGTGACATCGCGCTCCCACTGGGCGCAGTCGCGGTGCTGGGGGTGGGTGAACATGCCCCAGTGCAGGAAGAGACCGGCGGTGGACTGGCGCAGCCACTCCTGCCGGGGGTGGTGGACCTCGGCCTTGGCGGGGGCGGCGAGGAGGCCGATGGCCAGGGCGAGTACGACCGCCGCGCACACGGCGCGCCACCGGGAGCGGGTGGCGCGGATGCCATGTGTGGCGCGGGCAGCAGAGATGTGGAAGGGGCGGAGCGGGATCCTCGGCGTGGGCATATCCTGTCCTCCGTGAACGTTCCCGTGAGCGCTCACGGAGCACTGTCCGGCCCACCCGGCCGCCGTGTCAATATGTGTGCGACGGTGGGGTGTTATGCGGTGGCGATCCGTTGACGCCCGTCGCCGCCGCGGTGATTATCAAGGCGGGAGTGGATCGGGGGACCGCATCCATGAGCGCGCCCGAATGCCACGTCCGCGGGTGCGGAGAGGGGTGGGGACCATGCCCGCGAACGGCAGGTCGCGCCGTATCACCATCGACGACGTGGCGCGCTCGGCCGGGGTGTCCCGGCAGACCGTGTCCCGCGCGGTCAACGACAAACCGGAGATCGACCCCGCCACGCGAGCGCGGGTGCTCCTGGTGGCCGAGTCCATGGGATACCGGCCCAGCCGGTTCGCCCGTGGCATGGTCGGCCCGGGGCTCACCACGCTGGGGCTGGTCATCGCGGACGTGCTCAACCCCTTCTTTCCCGAGGTGGTCTCCGGGGTGCTGGCGGCGGCCGACGAGCGCGGCTGGCAGGTCGCCGTCTACAGCACCGGATCCGCCCTGGAACGCGAGACCGCGGTGGCGGAGACCGTGGTGAACCACGTGGACGCGTGTATCGCCTTTCTGCTGGACCCCGGCGCCATCGAGCTCATCCGGCGCTCCGGGATGCCCTTCGTCCTGCTGGACAACGAACACCGGCCACCCGCGGTGAGCGGGGGCCGGATCGACTTCGCCAGCGGGATGCGCCAGGTGGTCGGCCACCTCGTCGAGCGCGGCCACCGCCGGATCGCGATGCTGGATGACCGCGGGCGCCCGGACGCGGGCGATCGCGGCACCCGGCACTCGCTGTTCCTCGGCACCGCCGCCGAACTGGGGCTGCCCGCGGACGAGAGCTGGGTGTTCCCGGCCGCCAACTCCCTCGACGGCGGGGCGGCGGCCATGGACGACGTGCTGGACACCGCCTTCGGCGCGACGGCCGTGCTCGCGTACAACGACCTGATCGCCATCGGTGCCATGCGCCGCGCCCGCGACCGCGGGGTGCGGGTGCCGGAGGACTGCGCGTTCGTCGGCTGCGACGGGCTGACGCTGAGTCGGCTCGTGGACCCGCCGCTGACCACCCTGACGGTCGACAAGGAACTCCTCGGCCGGGCCGCGGTACGCCAGGTCGCGGCCCAGATGACCGGCGCCGGAACGGGCGAGACGGTGATCGAGCCACGCCTCGTGGTCCGCGCGTCCTCCTGACCTCATCGCCGCCGCCGTCATCGGCGCTCCCGGCGAACAATATGAACGCAATGATCGACGGCATGGCGCTCGCCCCTGCGGTTCCTAGCATCCCCGTGCGCAGCGCAGCTTCGCGCGGAGCACGATAGGAGCCACTCCTTGAACACATCTGACGCGCCCACACATGCCTCCTGGTGGGCCTCCCACCGCCGACGCCGTCCAGCGGTACTGGCGGCCGTGCTCGCGGCCGTGTCCCTCGGCGCCCTCGGCAACGCACCCACCGGCCACGCCCGGACCACCCAGCCCGAGGCCGCCACCTGCCCGGCCAAGCTGGCCGGGAAGGCGAACTGCTACACCGGTCAGGACACCAACGGGGCGTACTACACGATCGCGGTGCCCACGCACTGGAACGGATCCCTCGTCGTGCACGCACACGGCGGACCCGATCTCGGCGACTCCTCCGACCCGTCCCGCAGTGTCGAGGACCTGGAGCGCTGGGCGGTGATGGTCGACCAGGGATATGCCTGGGCCGGCTCCTCCTACCGCCGCGGTGGCTACGGAACCCGGATGGCCGCCGCCGACACCGAGAACGTACGCCGCCTGTTCCTGGCACGGTTCGGCAAGCCGAAGCGGACGTACATCCACGGCCAGTCCTGGGGCGGCAACGTCGCCGCGAAGGTCGCGGAAACCTACGGCACACAGCCCGGGGCCTACGACGGGGCGTTGCTGACCAGCGGTGTCCTCGGCGGCGGCTCGCGCGGCTACGACTACCGCGTCGACCTGCGGGTGGTCTACCAGTACTACTGCCACAACCACCCCCGGCCGACGGAGCCGCAATACCCGCTGTGGCAGGGGCTGCGCCCGGACTCCACCCTGACGAACACCGGGCTCCGCGCCCGTCTGCAGGAGTGCACCGGCTACGCGTCCGACCCCGCGGACCGGACCGCGGCGCAGCAGCGCAACCTCGACGACATCCTCGCCGTCACCCGCATCCCGGAGCGCTCACTCGCATCGCATCTGCAGTTCTCGACCTTCACCTTCCGGGACATCGTGTGGAATCGGCTCGGCGGCCGTAATCCGTTCGGCAACCGGGGTGTGTGGTACTCGGGTTCACACGACGACGAGGCGCTCAACGCGGGTGTCGAGCGGTTCTCGGCCGATCCCACCGCCCGCCGCGACCTCTCCTACGACAGCGACCTCACCGGCCGGGTTTCCCTTCCGGTCCTCACCCTGCACGCGATCGACGACCCGACGGCCTTCGTGGAGCACGAGTCGGCCTACCGCGCCACTCTCCAGGGTGCCGGCCGGGGCGGAAACCTCGTCCAGACGTTCACCAAGGAGACCGAGCACAGCGCGCTGAGCGACTCGGAGTACGCCAACTCGATCTCGGCGCTGGACACGTGGGTGCGCTCCGGCCGTAAGCCGACCCCGTCCTCGATCGCGGCCTCCTGCGGTGGCTTCGACGAGATCTACGGAAGCGGTTGCTTCTACGACTCCGCCTTCCACCCCTCGCCCTACGCCTCGCGGGTCCGTCCCCGGCCGGGCGGGCTCGGCTGGCCCGCCATGACCGCGGCGCAGGAGCGGGCGTGGAGCAGGATCGACGGTGTGGGGATCGCCCCCTGACGGGCCCGGCCCACCGGGGTCGGCTCCCTGCGGCCGACCCCGACCCCGGCCCCGGCCCCGGCCCCGGCCACTGGACCCCCGGAGCGTGGCGACTCGGGCGCGGTGCCCGGTCGACATCGCCGATCTGCTCGCCGCCGGGCCGGTGGTGGTCTCGTTCTACCGGGGCAGTTGGTGCCCGTACCGCAACCTCGAGCTCCGTGCGCTGCAGGCCCGGCTTCCCGAGCTGACGCGGTTGGGGGCGCGGCTCGTCGCGATCAGCCCCGAGCTGCCCGACCGGTCCTTGTCGCCGCAGGAGCGGCATGACCTGGCCTCCCGGTGCTGTCCGACCAGGACAACACCGTGGCTCGGACGTTCCGGCCGGTGCACCGGATCGCGCCCGAGGTCGTCGCCTATCAGCTCGGCAACGATAACGACGTGGCCGCGTTCAACGGTGCGGCCGCGCCCGAGGTGCCCCTGCCCGCAACCTATGTCGCGGACCGGGGCGGTGTGATTCGCTACGCGCACATCACCGCCGACTACACCCGGCGCGCCGAGCCGGAGGCGGTCCTGGCCGCGGCACGCGTGATCGCCGAGAGCGGATGAACCACCTTTCCGGGGCGTGATGGACCAGCGTTCCGGCGGCTCGATGTGTCGTGGATGGATTTCCGTAACGAGGGTGCGGAGCCTTGCCGCGGTCAGTCCTCGCCGGCGTTGTGGGCCTGGAGGCGCGCCCAGATCTTCGCGAGCAGCTCGACCTCCTCGGCGTCGAGCAGGTCCACGAGCCTCCTGCGCACACCTCGGAACCTCACGTCCATCGCCGCACGGATCTGGTGGCCCCCGGCGCTGGTGAGCGCGAGCTGGACCGCCTGTCGCCCCTCCTCCTCGTTGATCGTGAGTCCGGTCTCCTCCCGCAGCTCCGCCTCCAGCTTCGGCATGAGCACGGCCTGCAGCTTCAGGACACCACGCCAGGCACGCAGTTGTTGACTGGACAGATGGGGCACGGCCCGTTCCCGCAGCGGTGCTGCTGTCCCCTTCCGGGCTCCTGGACCCGCTCCAGGCCGTGTCACGAAGTACGCGCCACCGGGAGGTGGCGGTGAGCCGTGTGAGGCGCCCTCGCGGATGCCGCTCATGCGGTACGGGTGGGAGCCGCAGCTCGGGGGCGGGGAGGGGCGGGCTCCCCGCCGTGGTTACCGTGGCCCCAGCACCCCACCGAACCGCCCCCTGGAGGATCCCGTGCCCGTACCCCTCGGCGAGGATGTGCTGGCGCTGCTGCGCCTCCCCAGCACCTGCTACATCGCCACCACCATGCCCGACGGTTCGCCCCAGCTCACCCAGACCTGGGTGGACACCGATGGCGAGCACGTCCTGATCAACAGTGTGGAGTCGCATCAGAAGACCCGGAACATCGCGCGCGACCCGCGGGTGGCCATCGCGGTCGCCGACCCCGCGCAACCCGCCTCCTACGTCCAGATCCGCGGCCGTGTGGTACGGGTGACCACCGAGGGAGCGGCCGAACACATTGAGGCGCTCGCGCAGAAGTACCTCGGTGGGCCCTACCCATGGTTCGGCGGCCGCGATCAAGTCCGGGTGCTCTATGTGATCCAGCCGGAACGGATCAGCAGCCCCCGCGGCTAGGCGGGTCCGCCGGGCCGTGATCGCCCGCCCCTGGCGGAAGGAGCAGTCCGTACGTACGAGCGATGCCGTCACTCGATCGTGAGTTGTTCCCTTCATATGCCCGGTGTGATGCCACGCTGGCCGGCACGGCGTGTGACCTACGCCGCCCGGACGGCTGAGGGTGGGGGATGGGATGGCGCAAGGCACGGGACGACGCGGGGGACTGGACGAGCGGGCGGTGCTGCTGGCGGCCGGGCTGGCCGATCTGGCGGTGAGCACGCTGGGTTCGGTGCTGGGGGCGGCGCGGGGGTTGCTGCGCCGCTCGGATGCCGCGGAGCTGGCGGCGGAGGCCGAGCACGACCTGATGGCACGCGGGCGCCTGGCGCTGGATCGGCATACCGCGGCCGTCCCCCCGGCCCACCTGGAGATTCTCGCCCGGCACGCGCTGGCCCGGCGGGCCACCGGCGATGTCTGACCGGCGGGGGTCCGATCGGTGGGGGGCCGATCGGTGGGCGCCTGATCGGTGGGGGTCCGACCGCTGGGGGCCGGTCGCGTTCAAGACCCGCGTCGACGAGGTGCTGCACGGCTTCGTCGCCCAGGAGGCCGAGCAGTTATCGGCGATCGACCCGGCCCTGGGCCCCGTGGCCGGGCAGTTGGAGGCGGCAGTCGCGGACGGCAAGCGGCTGCGCGCGGCGTTCTGCTACTGGGGCTGGCGCGCGGTGGGGCAGCCGGACAGCGATGCGCTCGTGCGGGCGGCGGCCTCGATGGAGCTGGTGCATGCCGCCGCGGTGGTGCATGACGATCTCATCGACGACAGTCCGCTGCGGCATGGCCGGCCCACGGCGCATATCGCCCTGCGCGCCGCCGTACGCCGTCGGCCGCGTGCCGTCGCCGCCGCCAGGTCGCTGGCGATGCTGGTGGGCGATCTGCTGATGTCGCTGGCCGGGGAGCTGTTCGCCACCAGCGGTCTGCCCGCCGCGTACCTGGCACGGGCCCGCCCGCTGTGGTCGGTGCTGGCCCGGGAGCTGATCGCGGGGGAGTGCCTGGAGATCCTGCGGACCGGGGCCGATCCGGACACCACGACGTCGCTGAAGGTGATCCGGTACAAGACCGCCAAGTACACCGTCGAGCAGCCCCTGTTGATCGGTGGCGCCCTGGCCGGGGCCGGCCGGCGGCTGCGGGAGGGCTACTCCGCGTACGGGCTGCCGCTGGGCGAGGCGTTCCAGCTCCGGGACGACCTGCTCGGCCTGTTCGGAGACCCGGAACGCACCGGCAAGGCAAACGCCGACGATGTGCGCGGCCACCGGCCCACGGCCCTGCTGGCGGAGACCTGGCGCATCGCCGGTGACGGTGAGCGGGAGCGGCTGAGCGCCCTCCTCGGCCGACGCGATCTGGATGCGGATGGCCTGGACGCGGTCCGCGAGGTGATGTGCCGGCTGAAGGCCCCGGATCGTATCGAGGCCATGATCACCGCGCGGGTCGAGGAGGCCCTCGACGCCCTGCACGAGCTGGACACACCCCCGTACGCCGCCGCTGCCCTGACCGCGCTGGCGCGTTCGGCGGCGGTCCGCCTGTCCTGACCCCCGCACAGGCGGGACGGCCGCCGCCCCCGCCTGTGTCGTGGACGACCCGTCGATGACAAGGAGCCCCGTCATGACCTACACCGAGGCATCGATGGACGCCCTGCGGCAGGCCGGTGACGAACTCGCCGACGCCACCGTCGCCACCCTCTTCGAGCGCGGGGAGGTGGGGAAGTTCAACACCCTGATGCGCTATGTCTCCACCGTCGGCGCTCCCTTGCCGGACGGGCTGCCCGATGTCGCCCGCGAGTACCTTCGGGCCACCAGCGCCCCGCCGGCCTGGGTGGACTGGGGGGAGATGGAGAAGGCCCGGCTGTTCTTCATCGACAACAACGTGCACATCTCCACCGCGCTGTCCTTCGCCTCCATGCCCGCGTGCTACCTCGTCCCGCAGGTGGCCAAGCTGCTGTCGGCCACCCACGGGCTGAAGTACCCCTCCAAACGGATGGCGGAGACCGGCCAGTTCACCGTCTACCTGATGCAGCCCGGCGCCTTCGAGGACGGCAGCCGCTTCATCCCCGCCGCCCAGAAGGTCCGCCTGCTGCACGCCTCCATCCGCCACCACCTGAGGCGGGAGAACCGCTGGGACACCGACGCGCTCGGGACGCCGATCTGCCAGGAGGACATGATCGGCGGGCAGATGTTCTTCTCCCTGCTGGTCCTGGACAGCCTGCACCGCCTCGGCATCCACATGTCCACGGAGGGCGCGGAGGCGTACTACTACGCCTGGCGCGTGGTCGGAGCCATGCTCGGCGTCGACCAGGACGCCGTCCCCACGACCCTCGACGACGCCCGCCGGTTCCTCGACCTGTACATGGTCCGGCACATGGGGCCGACGGAGGAAGGCGCGCAGCTGACCCGGCAGCTCATCGACCTCTACGAGGAGGTCGTGCCCGGGACCTTCTTCGACCCGATCGTCTCCGCACTCATCCGCCACCTCGTCGGGGACACCTGCGCCGACTGGCTCCAGGTGTCGCGCACCCCCTGGGACACCGTCGTCAAGGCCGTGCCCCACCTTCTCGGCGTACTGGAGACCATCGAGGCCCGCTCCCCGCTCGGGGCCTGGGCGCTGGACCGCCTCGGCCACCTCACCACCATCCTCGAACTGTCCTCCCTCACCCGCGGACGCGTGATGCACTACGCCATCCCCGAACAGCTCAAGAAGGACTACGGCATCCCCGGCGCGGTGCCCCGCACCCACCGGTGGACCCCGCCTGCCGCCACCGTCTCCCCGTGACCCGCGCACCCCACCTTCGACGGCGCGCGAGAAGGCGATGGGGGTGGCTACCTTAAGCACCGGGGCTGCCGAACCATTGGACCGCGGCCCGCTCGAACGCCTCACGGTCCGGGCGGCGATCACCTGCCCAGGCGACGACGCCGTCCGGCCGGACGAGCACGGCGCCTGGCCCGAGGTCGTTTCTCGCCTGCCCGGCCGCGTACCGCATCCGGCTCTCCCAGCCCAACGCTGAACCGTGCAGGCATCGGTCGACGCTGAAATCGAGCACGATGCCTTGTCCGTCCCGCATCAGGTCGCCGAGGCGCGTGCCGTCCTCAAGACGGAGGTCCGGGGCGTTGCGGCCGACCAGGGGATGCTCGCCGCCGAGGTCGTAGCGGATCGACGATCCCGACACCTTCTGGAACACATAGGTCGTTCCGTCACGGGTTCCGAGCAGGTCGCGGACCACTCCTTGGATCGCCTGGCCATGCGCGTCCGGCCGCATGGCCGCCACTTGGGCGCGCGACCAGTCGAGCACCGCCGCGCCGATCGGATGGCGCTCGCGGGTGTAGGTGTCGAGCAGCCCGTCCGGCGCGTGCCCGTGCACGGTGGCGGCGAGTTTCCATCCCAGGTTCATGGCGTCGCCGAGGCCGGTGTTGAGCCCCTGCCCGCCAAGGGGGAGTGGATATGAGCGGCGTCGCCCGCGAGCAGGACGCGTCCCGCCCGGTAGGTCGTCGTCTGCATCGCCCGATCGGTGAAGGTCGAGGCGAGATGGATGGCGCTGAGTGTCACGTCGGTGCCGGACACTCGGCGCAGAACCGTCTGGAGATGGTCGCGAGTCGGCGGTTGTGAGCGGTCGAACGCGCCACCGTCGAAGTCCATCATGCCGATATGCCCCTCCGCGGGCATCCGGATGTACATGCCGCTCGGCGTCAGGGTGAACCCGGGGCGCAGCTTCTCGGGATCGGCGATGGTGGCGTGCAGGGTGTAGCCGGTGAACTGCGGCTCGGTGCCGACGAATGCGAAGCCCGCGAGCCCGCGCACCGTACTGCGTCCGCCATCGCAGCCGACCAGCCAGCGCGCCGCGTACTCGTGCTCGCCCGCTTGCGCGACCACGCTCTCCTCGTCCTGGGCGATGGCTGAGACCGTGACGCCGCGCCTGATGTCCACGCCGAGCTTGGACGCCCGCTCGGCCAGCACCGCCTCGACCGCTTCGAGGTGCGTCACCACGCCCTCCGGTGCCGGACTGGGAAGCCGGAACGGCAGGGCGGCGACGTCGACCTTGGCCGGATCGAGCGTTATCCCGGCGAAGTGGCCAGCGGTGCGCGGGGGTGACGGCTCGTCGGTGTCGGCGTCCGCGCCGGGATCGTCGTGGACGCCCGAGGCCGTCAGCAGCGGGTGCAGCATCCCGCGGCGGTAGAACGCCTCGACCGACGCGGCGGACAGGCCCCGCATCCCGAGGGGCTCCGCCCGCCACGGGGAGCCGGGCTCCGGCTCCCGTTCGAGCACCAGGACCGAGCAGCCCGCGAGGCCAAGCTCGCAGGCGAGGAACAGACCGACCGGGCCGGCGCCCACGATCACTACGTCATGCACGACAGAACTCCCCTTCCGAAGCCTGTGGTCTTCAGGCACGGGAAGACTGACGCGGGCCGCTCACACGGGGCACACACGGCGCTGACAGGGGGCACGTGGCGCTGACACTCCCGTCCCGCACCGTCTCAGCGCCGCGCACGGGCACCCGGCAGGCTGCTCATGGCGGCGTGCCGGGAATGGGCGGACGGCCGTACGCCGCCGTGATCACGGTCGCGCTCGCCGCGCCGTCCGATGCGGGCGTGGACGGCGAACGTCAGACGCCGGCCTGGCCAGCGGGTGCCAAGTGTCTGGCGGTGTTCTCGCAGGCGAGTGGTCAGGAAGCGCAGGGTGGAGCTGGCCAGGTCCGGTCCGGACGGGTAGACAAGCACGCGAAGCCTCTGGTGGAGCCGCTTCTTCTTGGTCGAAAACCCATCTACCAGGGGCTTCGCTCATTTGTCAGCCCAACTGACCCACCCGTCAGGCAGGTTGGAAAAGGCTCAGTGAGCGCTCACGTGGAGACCGAGCGTGGTCAGACGGGCTGGCCCATGGGCCGGATGGTCAGGGTGTTGAGGTCGACGCCTGCCGGTTGGTCGAGGGCGAAGCAGATGGCCTCGGCGATGGGCTGGGGAGGCAGGGCGAAGGGGGGAACGCTGGCGCCTTGCCAGAAGGGTGTGTCGATCATGCCGGGGTTGACAAGAGTGACACCGATGCCGCGGGTCGTGGCCTGCAGGCGCAGGTTCTCGGCGAGTCCGGTGGTAGCCCACTTGGTGGCCGAGTAGAGATTGGCGGGAGAGTTCTTCAGCCCGGCGACGCTGCCGATGAGCACCAGCCGTCCGCCAGTGGCCTCAAGGTGGGGCAGGGTGGCATGGGCCAGCAGTGCGGGGCCGAGGACGTTGGTGAGAACCATCGGCGCCCACGACGTCGGGTTACCGGCCCCGATGGAGTCACCGGACATGAATCCGGCGTTGGCCACCGCCGCGTCAAGGGCGCCGAAATGCTCCACGGTGCGGGTCACGACCGACTCGGTGGCCTGCCAGTCCGCCGCGTCCGCGACCAGACCCAGCAGCCGGTCGGGGTGGCCGGCCTCGTCGAGGAAAGTCTTCAGTTTGTTCTCGTTGCGGCCGGTGACCGCCACACGGTGGCCGCGGTCGAGGAGCAACCGCGCGGTGTGGGCGCCGATACCGCTGGTCGCGCCGGTGATCAGTACGGTCTTGCCAGTCATGGTCATGCTCCTGAGGTGTGGATGGGATACGGCGGACGGCGGCCCGCGATAAAGAAGTGCCGTTCGAATCCGCCGACCCCAGACAACCGGCGCCGTCAGAGGCGGGCAAGGTCGCGTTTATGGGGGTATAAACACAACCTCTCTATCGGCAGGGCCATGGGTAACCTGGACGAATGGAACCTCCGTCCGACAACCGCACCGGTGATCCCACCGAAAACCGCTCGGAAATCCGCGACTTCCTCATCAGTCGACGCGCCAAGCTCGCCCCGGAGCGGGTCGGACTGCCCACCAGCCGACGCCGCCGGGTTCCGGGGCTACGGCGCGAGGAGGTCGCGGCCCTCGCCGGCGTGAGCACCGAGTGGTACACACGGCTGGAGAAGGGCCACATCAGCGGTGTCTCCGAGGACGTGCTGGAAGCAGTCGCGCAGGCATTGCTCCTCAATGAGGACGAGCGCACCTACCTTCTCGATCTGGCCAGAGCGGCTCGCCCCACCCGCCGCAGGTCGCACCGCCGCAAGGACGTCAAGATCCCGTCTCCCGTCCAATGGATGGTGGACTCCATGACCATGGCCCCCGCCTTCGTACGCGACGGCCGTTTGGACATCGTCGCCAGCAACGCGCTGTGCAGGGCCCTGTACTCACCGATGTTCGACACCGACACCACCGGCGACCGCGGCTGCGCCAATTTCGCCCGTTACTTCTTCCTCGACCCCGGCTCCCGCGACTTCTTCGTCGACTGGGAGGAAGGCGCGAGGGCCACGGTCGCAGTGCTCCGCGCCGAAGCCGGACGTGAACCCCACGACCGGGCCCTGCGTGAGCTTGTCGGCGAACTGTCCACGCTCAGCCCCGACTTCCGCACCATGTGGGCCAGTCACGACGTCCGAATCCGTCACGAAGGCATCAAGCGGCTGAACCATCCCGAAGTCGGCCGTCTGGAGCTGACCTTCCGCTCCCTGGACCTGCCCCTGCCTCAACGGGCCATACACGACCTGATCATCTACACGGCCGAGCCGGGCACCCCCTCGGAGGACCGCCTCAAACTCCTCGCCAGTTGGACAGCATCGCAGACCTCAGCCACGGAACCGATCCACCCGCCCCGCTGACCTCACGCGTTCATGAGGTGGCTGTCCAGGGATTGAGCCTTTTCCAACCTGCCTGACGGGTGGGGCCGTTCATCTGCTGGCATCGCCCGCCCCAACCCTGGCCGAAGCAGCCCGGGCAGCGTCGACGAAGGCCTGCGTCCTGCTGGACGGCACACTCCTGCCGAACGACCGGACAGCCGCCGACCAGCCCTTCTCCTCCGGAAAACACAAGAGACACGGGATGAACGTCCAGGTCATCGCCGACCCTTCCGGCCGGCTGCTATGGGCCTCACCCGCCCTGCCCGGCGCGATTCACGATTGTCCGGGCAGCGCGTGAGAACGGCATCGTCAACGCGCTCCCGCCACCCGCATCACCAGCCTCGTCCAAGCGGTCCTCTGCCTGTATCACGCCAGCTCAAGCTGAGGGTGGAAAAGGCTCATGGACGGCAAAGGCAAAGGCAAGGAGAACTGTCTCTCCTTGCCACTTTCAACGTATAGCGCGCCGGGGGCTTGCCGCAAGCCCCGGGTCACGGCGCACAATCGTCGGCCGATGCCACAACCTGCGGAAATGGGGGCACGACGTACGTGTGTTGTTGTCGACGTATGGGGGACGCGATGACGTCGGACCAGCGGTGGGACCGGCTCGCGGCGCGGCCGAGCACGGCTGCCTCGGAGGTCTCGCGATGAGTGAGCGGTACGTGTTGGATCTTCGAGAGGTTGCCGAGACGCGGGTCGCGGTCATCGGGGCAAGGGCGCGCATCTGGGCGGGCTGTCGCGGATCGAGGGCATCCGGGTGCCGGATGGCTTTTGCGTGACGACGGACGCCTTCCGGCGGATCATGGCGGAAGTGCCGTCGATCGACGATCAGCTCGATCAGTTGTCGCGCGTGAACCCGGACGACCGGGAGGCGATCCGCACGCTCAGCGCGCGGATTCGTCGGACCATCGAAGGGATTGCCATCCCGGGCGATCTCGCGGCGGCGATCACCCGCGCGCTCGGCCGGCACGGCGAGCAAGCCGCCTACGCCGTCCGGTCCAGCGCGACGGCGGAGGACCTGCCGACGGCCTCCTTCGCCGGCCAGCAGGACACGTACCTGAACGTCGTGGGGCCGACGGCGGTCCTCCAGCACATCAGCCGGTGCTGGGCCTCGCTGTTCACCGAGCGGGCGGTGACCTACCGGCGGCGCGGCGGCATCGACCACCGTACGGTCCACATGGCCGTGGTCGTGCAGCAGATGGTCTTCCCGGATGCGGCCGGCATCCTGTTCACGGCCGACCCCGTCACGGGCAACCGTAAGGTCGCCACCGTGGACGCCGGCTTCGGGCTCGGCGAGGCTCTGGTCTCCGGCCTGGTGAACCCGGACGTCTTCACGGTGCGACACGGCGAAATCGTCGCCAGGACGATCTCCGCCAAACAGCGTGCCGTTCACGCCCTGCCGGACGGCGGTACGCGGGAAGTGGCGATCGACGCGCGGCGGCAGGAGCAGCCGGCGCTGACGGACGCGCAGGTCGTGCGGCTCGTGGAACTCGGGCGGCGGATCGAAGCACACTTCGGCCGCCCGCAGGACATCGAATGGTGCCTGGTCGACGACGACTTCCAGGTCGTTCAGAGCCGGCCGATCACCACACTGTTCCCCATCCCCGAGAGCGGCGACCAGGAGAATCACGTCTACCTTTCCGTGGGCCATCAGCAGATGATGACCGACCCCATGAAGCCCCTGGGGATCTCCGTATGGCAGCTGACGGCCATGGCGCCGATGCACGAGGCCGGCGGGAGGCTGTTCGTCGACGCCACCCGGCGCCTGGCCTCGCCCGCGAGCCGCGCCGCCCTCCTGGACGTCGTAGGCAGAGGCGATCCGCTGATCAGGGACGCTCTGGAGACCGTCCTCGAACGCGATGATTTCGTCCCGTCGCTCCCGGACGCGGGCCCCGGCGGGCCCCCGGCCCGCGGCGCGTCCGCCCCGATCGAGACCGATCCGGCCATCGTCCCCGGGCTGATCGAGCGCAGCCGGACATCCATCGCCGCCCTGGAGCGCGACATCCGGACGAAGACCGGACCGGCGCTGTTCGACTTCCTGCGGGAGGCCTTCGAGGAGCACAAGCGCGTCCTCACGGATCCGCTGAGCATGCAGGCGATCATGGCGGGGATGGAGGCCACGTGGTGGCTCAACGACACGCTGCGGGAGTGGCTGGGCGAGAAGAACGCGGCCGACACGCTCACGCTGTCCGCCCCCGACAACGTCACGTCGGAGATGGGACTGGCGCTGCTCGACGTCGCGGATGTGATCCGCCCGCATCCGGAGGTGGTGGCGTTCCTGCGGGGCGTCGAGGACATCGGGTACGCCGAGGACGCAGCCTTCCTGGACGAGCTGGCGAAGCTCGCGGGCGGGGCCGAAGCGCGCGACGCCATCGAGTCCTACCTCGACCGGTACGGTATGCGCTGCGTCGGCGAGATCGACATCACGAGGCCACGGTGGCGCGAGCGCCCCACCACGCTCGTGCCCGTGATTCTCGACAACGTCAGGAACTTCGAGCCGGGCGCCGCCGAACGGCGCTTCGAGCAAGGGCGGCAGAAGGCGCGGGAGAAGGAACAGGACGTGCTGTCCCGCTTGCGGGCCCTGCCGGACGGGGACCGGAAAGCCGACGAGGCCAAGCGGATGATCGACCGGGTCAGAACCTTCATCGGGTACCGGGAGTACCCCAAGTACGGCATCATCAGCCGCTACTTCGTCTACAAGCGGGCCCTGCTGGCGGAGGCCGAGCGCCTTGTGGAGGCAGGTGTGCTTCCTGAGCGGGAGGACATCTTCTACCTCACGTTCCAGGAACTCCACGACGTCGCGCGCTCGCACCAGGTGGATGACCGGCTCATCCAGCGGCGCAAAAACGCGTTCCGGTCGTACCACGCGCTCACCCCGCCCCGGGTGCTCACCTCGGATGGTGAGGCCGTCACCGGGGCGTACCGGCGCGACGACGCGCCGGCCGGCGCCCTGATCGGCCTGCCGGTTTCCGCCGGGACCATCGAGGGACGGGCCCGCGTCATCCTCGATATGGGGGAGGCCGATCTCGAGGCGGGCGACATCCTGGTCACCGCCTTCACGGACCCGAGCTGGTCGCCGCTGTTCGTCGGAATCGCGGGCCTGGTGACGGAGGTGGGCGGCCTGATGACCCATGGCGCGGTGATCGCCCGGGAGTACGGCTTGCCGGCCGTCGTGGGCGTGGAGCGGGCCACCCGGCTGATCCGGGACGGGCAGCGGATCCGCGTGCACGGAACCGACGGGTACGTCGAGATCCTGCCCTGACCGGCCACTCCGAGCAGCACCCACGGCACATCCATCGGTCGGGAGGCGTCGAGTGGGACAGCCTCCCGGCCCTTGGCCCTTGGCCCTTGGCCCTTGGCAGGGGTGCCGGAATGCGGCGGTCTCGGCTGACCGTCGCCAGTTCAAATGCGCACGTAAACACCAGCGGTCACAAGGCGATGGCGGTCGGAATTATTCGATTCCGGCTCGGATTTATTTCCGCCGGCCGGTGACGGGACTCGGTCGGTAACGGACCCGGTCGATGGCGGGAGCCGTGTTGCCGGGTGTGCTCGCGCCGCTCATTACCTCTGGCGTAATCGACGGACGGGAACCGGCTGGACGAGAGTTGCCGCAACGCGTAAACGCCTCATCGCCCAGGAAGGATTCACCGACGATGCCGTACTTCGAGGGTTCCGGTGGAACGAGCCTGTTCTACACCGACTGGGGACAGGGCAAGCCGGTGGTGTTCGTCACCGGGGCCTGGCTCAGCAGCAGTTCATGGGAGTTCCAGATGTTGCCGCTGTCCGAGGCGGGCCTGCGCTGTGTCGCCTTCGACAAGCGGGGGCACGGCCGCTCGGACTGGGTCGGCCACGGATTCGACTACGACACGCTCGCCGATGATCTCGCGGTGCTGCTCGAATGCCTCGACCTCCACGAGGTGACCCTGGTGGCGCACTCGATGGGCGGTGGGGAGGTGCTCCGCTATCTGACGCGCCACGGCTACGACCGGGTGAGCCGGGTGGTGCTGATGTCGGTCACCGCACCGTTGATGGCCTGGTCGCCGGACAACCACGACGGGATCGACCAGGGCGCCTTCGACGCCCTGCTGACAGAGCGGTCCAAGGACCGCCCGCGGTGGATGGCCCAGAACGCACAGGCGTTCTTCGCGACCCATCTGGGCAACACGATCTCCACCGAGCTCGTGGAGTGGACGGTGCGAAGATGCCTTGACTGCTCGGCCAAGGCGGCCATCGAGGTGATCAGGACCGGGTTCCGCACCGATCTGCGCGAGGAGGCCGCCGCACTCCGGGTGCCGGTCTTGATCATCCACGGTGACGCCGATGCCTCCGCTCCCATCGGACTCTGCGGCCGACGGATGGCGAAGCTGGTGCCGGACAGTGTCTACAAGGAGTACCCCCGAGCGGGACACGGCCTCTTCATGACCCACGCCGATGACGTCAACCAGGATCTGCTTGACTTCATCGGTGCCACCTCGACCCTCGGCGGGATCAATTGTTCCGGCTAGGGAGCGCATTAGTCCGATGCCCTCTCTCTTGTGCTCGCTTCCGCTCCTGTGGATGCTTGGGGCTGCACCTGTGGCAAGAAAGGCATGTCTTTGTGCGGGAGCACGGGATCGTGTCCTTGTTGCATGTCAGTACCCCCGCAGCTTTCGCGAAATGCGATGTCGGCCATCTCCGGGTCTGATTCCAAGGTGGTGTGGGAAGGTTCCCCGAACGGGGAGTCGTCGGCCGGGTGATACCACCTGGTGTCGTGGCCGACGTCATGTCATTCGCCGAGGAAAGGGCGGTCTGTGGTGGAGGTGCAGGGAAGCTGTGACGCGCGCTTCACGTCCGTCCGAGACGCGCTCGCCGAGCAGATTCATACCGGTAACGAGTTGGGCGCCGGCCTGGTCGTGGATGTCGACGGGCACACCGTCGTGGACATCTGGGGCGGCTGGTGCGATGCGGGGCACCGTACGCCCTGGGGCCGGGACACCATCACCAATGTGTGGTCGACGACCAAGACCGTGTGCAACCTCGCGGCGCTGATGCTGGTCGACCGGGGGCAACTCGATCCCTACGCCCCGGTCGCGAAGTACTGGCCGGACTTCGCCGCGAACGGCAAGGAGCACATCGAGGTCCGCCACCTCCTCAGTCACACCTCCGGCGTCTCCGGATGGGAGACGCCGTTCAGCACCGAGGACATCTACGACTGGGACTTCGCCACCCGGAGGCTCGCGGCCCAGGCGCCCTGGTGGGAACCGGGAACCGCGTCGGGGTACCACGCGCAGAACCAAGGCCACCTCGTCGGTGAACTGGTGCGCCGGGTGACCGGCGAGCCCATGAAGACATTCGTCGCCGACGAGATCGCCGGACCACTCGGCGCCGACTTCCAGATCGGGGCGGCCGAGGCGGACTGGAGCCGGATCGCACCGATCACCCCACCGCCCCCACTCCCGTTCGACGTGGCGGCTCTGGACCCCGAGGGCCCGAGGTTCAAGACCGTCGTCGGCCCGCCGGCCAATCCCGAAGCCGCGAACACACCGGCCTGGCGACGCGCCGACCTGCCCGCGCTCAACGGCCACGGGAACGCACGGTCCGTGGCCCGAATCCTCAAGGCTCTCGCACTGGGCGGCACCGTCGACGGCGTTCGGCTGCTGTCGCCCGACACGATCGGGGTGATCTTCGACGAACAGAGCCACGGAACCGATCTCGTCCTCGGCATCCCCCTGCGATGGGGTATCGGGTTCGCCCTCCCCGAGAACGAATCAGTGCCGTACGTGCCTCAGGGACGGGCCTGTTACTGGGGAGGATGGGGCGGCTCGCTGATCGTCATGGACCTCGACACCCGCACCACCATCAGCTACATGATGAACAAGATGGCACCGGGCATCATCGGTTCCGATCGGTCCGAAATCTACGTGCGCGCGATACGCAGTTGCCTGACCTGACATCCTCGCCCTGATCGGGGACGGGGTTTCAGAGCCGCTTTCGCAGCCAGCGCAGGGAGCCGAGGCCCAACGCGGTCATCATGGCCACGATATGGGGATCAGCGTCAGGGCCGGCCTCGGCAGCGGTCCGCAGGAGAAACCCGGCGTGCAAGGCGAGCACTTCGTTGATCCGGACGGGGTCGAGATCGCGGGTCAGTGGGTGGTTCCCGGCGAGCGACTGCGGGTCCACGCCGCTGAGGGACGCGCTCGACATCAGGGTGACCGCATCACCGTGACGGGGGCCGATCCAGGCGTGCGGCCAGTCGACGACGAAGACACGGTCCGCGGTCAGCATGATGTTGAACGGGTACAGGTCTCCGTGCAGGAGGGTGACGCCATCCAGCGAAGCGTTCTCTTCCAGGGCGGCGAGTTCGTCGACATGGTGGGCCGCCCACGGCGACAGCTCCTCGACCTTGCCTCTGACCGCGGCATCGTCCGCCATCGCCGTCAGCCCTCCAAGGCGCGGCTTGGCCAAGATTGCCCTCTCCACGGGCGATGGCGTCAGGACGTCCGCCATCTGGGTGACGGTGGTGAGCACTCTGCGGAGTTCCTCCCGCTGCCAGGGCTGGGCGGGCAGCTGTCCCGGGATCTCTTCGAAGGCCAGCACGACCCAGGTGCCGTCGTCGTAGGAGTCGAGCAACCGCGGCGCCGGCACCTCCCTGGGAAGCCGCTCGGACACTGCGATCTCACGGCGGTGGAAGTCCGCCTCCGCCGGCGCCGTCAGTGAGCTTGCTGCCTTGATGAACGCACGCTTGCCGTTCCCCAAGCGCACGCGCGCGGCGAGGCCCTCGGAAAACCCGCCCGACTGGCTGATCGCGTGGGTCACCGGGCTGCCGAGCAACTGCTCGATCCCGGCCGTCACCTCGCGCGGCAGTGCCGCCCAGTCCATCCTTCGGCTTCCCGTGGCCTCGGGCATGCTCAGGTCTGGCACGGTGAGTCTTTCGTCGGAATCGCGTGTCATGGTGATCTTCCCCGTCTTCAGCGTCGTCGCTGAGGTTGGTGTAGCCGTTGGGCGGGCGTGTCACCCGGAAGGGGTGCCGGTCTCGGTGGGGAGGGGCTTGCCCAGCATGGTGCAGACGGCGGCGTCGACCAGAGCCTTGTTGGCGGCGGCGGCGCGTGGTCCTCGTACGGGACGCCGAGCAGTTCGCAGATCACCAGCGACGGCAGCGGCAGCGCGAGGGCCTCCACCGGATCGGCGGGGTTCGGCCCGGCCAGCATGGTGTCGATGAAGTCGTCGGTCATGTTCTGGATGGCGGGCCGCATGGCCTCGATGCGCTTGATGATGAACGGGCCGGTGACCATCCGGCGGATCCGGGCGTGGTCGGGGTCGTCCATGTGGAGGAAGGACGGCCGGTTCTTGGAGAGGACCTCCTGGAACGCGGCGCTCATATGGGGGAAGCCCGGCCGCGTGGGGTCGACGCTGAGGCGCTGATCGCCGTACAGGGCCCGCTGGTCGTCGTAGCGGGTGACGAGCCAGGGCGTGCTGCCGTCCCACAGGCGGACCCTGGAGAGCGGCTGCGCGGCGTGCAGCCGCATCATCTCCGGGGGCGGGCGGTGACTCGATCAAGGTGAGGAGTCGTGAAGGGTGGCGCGCGCGGCGCCGCAGGCCGTCCGCGACGTGCCGTTGCGTAGGCTTCCGGTGTTTTACCTCGCCGGCTAGAGCGAGGACCCGCGGCGGCATGTGGGGCCAGCCGTCGCGGAGCGTGTGAGGTCCCGATGGGGCGGTGACGATGGCAGACAGAATGAGGCAGGACGAGCGGGTCGCCGCGACGCGGGAGGCGTTGCTGGGCGCGGCGGAGCGGCTGTTCGCCGAGCGTGGGGTGTACGCGGTGGCCAACCGCCAGATCAGCGAGGCCGCCGGGCAGGGCAACAACGCCGCGGTCAGTTACCACTTCGGCACCAAGGTCGACCTGGTGCGCGCGCTCGTGCGCCGGCACGCAGAGCAGATCGAGGGGATCCGGACGCGGCTGCTGGCCGACATCGGCGATTCCGTCGATCTGCGGGACTGGGTGGCCTGTGCGGTCCGTCCGACCACCGAACATCTGGAAGCTCTCGGCCGCCCGAGCTGGTACGCCCGGTTCATCGCCCAGGTCACGGCCGACCCCGCGCTCTACGCGATCGTGACCGAGGAATTCTCCGTCGCCGCTCCGTCGATGCGGGTGTTGCAGGAGGGTCTGAACCGGTGCCTGCCGGACCTGCCCGCCGAGGTGTACGCCGAACGCTCGGCCATGACGCGTCACCTGATCACGCAGATGTCCGTCGAGCGGGAGCGCGCCCTCGCCGACAACGCTCCCACCTCCCGTGCGACATGGCATGAGGCCGCCACCGGCCTCATCGACGCGATCGTCGCGTTGTGGCAGGCCCCGGTCACGCGTGTGCCGTGACGGGGGTGGAGCTGGCCACCGGCGAGGTGCTGCCCGCCGATGTGGTCGTGGTGGCGTTCGGTGCCGTCCCCGCGACGGACTGGCTCGCGGGCAGCGGCCTCAAGGTCGACAACGGAGTGGTGTGCGACTCCTGGTGCCGTGCGGCGGACGGCGTCTACGCCGTAGGGGATGTGGCCCGCTGGCACCACGGCGGCCTCCACACCTCGCTGCGCCTGGAAAACCGCACCAACGCCACTGAGCAGGCCGGTCATGTGGCCGCCACCATTCTCGGCGAGCGCCGGCCGTACACCCCGGTTCCCTATGTCTGGACCGATCAGTTCGACGTCAAGATCCACGTGCATGGTGTGCTGTCGGCCGATGCCGAGATGACCGTCGTGGACGGGGACATGGCGCAGGGCCGGTTCGTCGCGCGGTACCGCCGGAACGGCGCCACCGTCGGTGTGCCTGGGCGCCCATGACGTTCGTCGACGCCGTGTATCGCAGGCTCCGCCCGGACAATCCGTTTCCCGGGCTGGACGACCTCTGCGCCGCCCCGTCGGTTCCGGACCGACGGGGCGGCGGCGCGCGGGTCCGCCCGCAGGCGGACCCTCATGCCTCCCGGCCGTAGAGCGCGGCGATGTCCTCGGAACCGGCCCAGCCGCTGTAGGTGGGCGCCTGTGGCCAGCCGTCGGGGGAGTCCTGCCACTCCTCCTGCCGCCCGTACGGCAACAGATCGATCAGCGCGAAGGAGTAGCTGAGCTGCTCGGTGCCGCGGCCGTTGGTGTGCCAGGTGCGGTAGACGGTGTCGCCGTCGCGCAGGAACACATTGACGGCGAACCCTCCGCCGGGCGGTGCGCCGACGTCTGCACCGAACGGGCTGTTCGCCGTGGAATACCAGGCCATCGTGTTCCCGACCCGCCGCTTGTAGGCGAGTGCCTCGTCGATCGGGCCCTGGGTGACGATGACGAACCGGGCGTCATAGTTGTCCAGGAACCAGCCGCGTGAACTGCGAGGTGAACCCCGTACAGCCGGAGCACTGCCACTCCTCGCCCGGGAACCACATGTGGTTGTAGACGATCAGCTGCCGCTTGCCGTCGAAGAGGTCCGCCAGCCGGACCGGCCCGTCCTCGCCCTCGAGGGTGTAGTCGGGCATCTCGACCATCGGCAGGCGGCGGCGCTCGGCGGCGATCGCGTCGAGCTCCCGGGTCGCGGCCTTCTCCCGAACACGCAGCGCTTCGAGCTGACGCCGCCAGGTGTCGGCGTCGACGACGGGCGGTAGTGCGTTGGGACTCATGGTCCCCTCCCTGATCATGTGTGTGGCCTGCTGTCTTTATGTGCAGACCTCGCTCGGTCGTCGAACTCATCGGTCTCGGCCATTCGACCGCTTGGTTTCCCGCCCCGGCCGGTGAGGCGGAGGCTCGTTCTAGGATCTTCGGCATGGCGAAGCGCGCGGTACATCGGCGGGCCCGGAAGATCCTGGGTGAGGAGCCCGTGGCCCTGGTCTGGTGCGAGATCCACAGGCCCATCCCCACACCGCCCAAAGAGGTCCACCGCGCCGCGGGCAAGGGACGGCTGAAGCCGGGCCACCACTGGCTGCTGTACGTCGGGGCCGTCGTGTTCTTCTTCGTCGTCATCCCGATGATGCTGATCGACAAGCTGGGCGGCCGAGTTGACCGGCCGTCCCAGCCACGACGCGACCGCGGACCGCGGGCGGGGCAGCCGCAGGCTCCGCCGGACGCCCGTCCCTCTTCCTCCGGCCGCGACCCTGCCCGCGATCGCCGACAGGACCCGACCCACGGCATCTTCGACGGCGACTGGAACCTGACCGCGGGCCAGCTGCTGCTGCGCTGGTACGGGCATTCGCCCAACCCCAAGCGCCTGGTCATGCTGGCCCGCGATCGCGTCTGCGTCGCCACCTCCCCGCGCCGTCGGCTGTCGCCCACCAAGGCCGACGACTTCCAGACCTTCGCGGAGTTTCCCCTCGATCAGGTCCGCGTCGAAGGCGAGGCGGGACAGCCACGCGGATTCGCCACGTTCCGGCTCCGCTTCGCCGACGGCTCCTGGCTGGAGGTGGGCCGGCTGGGCGAACCCGAGGACGCCGACCACTTCCTTCGCGCCGTCAACGGCTGACGGTGGCGTTACCAGCTGATGGCGTTGTCCATCGACTGCTGCCAGTACGTGACCTTGAGGGAGTCGTCGATGTAGGCGCCCTTGGCGGGCAGCGACGGGTGGGCGGCCGAGGGGACGTCCTCGTCGGGGGTGCGGCCCTGGAAGTAGACGGCCAGGGACTTCTCGGTGTGGCCGTTCGTACCGCTGCCGTCGGCGGCCGACAGGTTCACGGAGGAGTAGCCGGACTCGCCCGGGGCGAGCGTGACGACGGCCTGCGGCTTCGAGTCCTCGATCACCGGCGGCACCGACTGGGCCTCGCCGAAGCGGACGGCCGGGTAGCCGTAGAGGTAGCAGATGCTGCTGCCGGTGTTGGTGACCGTGAGCAGCATGTGGTTCACGGGGCGGTTCAGGGGAGCCGCGACCGTCTTGGTGTTGGAGCCCTGGCAGGTGACGCCCTTCTTGCCACTCGTGCCTGACTTGCCGTTCCCTGACGCCGCGGGCACGTCCGCGGTCGACTTCGAACCGGCGGCACCCGGCTTCGCGTCCTCGTGGGAGGACGAGCCGGAGGCGGACGCGGTCGAGGAGGCGTCCGCCGACGAGCCCTCATTGCGGACGCCCTCTCCGTCGTTGCACGCCGTCAGGGAGAAGGCGGCGACCGCGACGGTCGCGGCGGCGGTCAGGAGGCGGGTGCGGGAGCGACGAATGCTGGACATGTGGGTGAGCCCTTTCGGTACTGCGGTGGATGTGGTGCTTGGATGACCGGAGCTTGTGGGGCGGTCCGTCCCAGCTGCCACTCCAACCGGGCAGTCGGAGACGCTGGAACGCAGAAACGGGCTTTGACCAGGGGGAACGTAAGGGACCTGGGACGCGGGAATGGGACGCGCCGGGCCACAGGGGAAGAGGAGCAACGGTGTCAGGGACGACAGGGGCCACGGGAGCGACGGGGGCTGCCGGGGACGCGGAGGCGTTCGCGGAGCGGCTGCGGGGGCTCAAGGAGCGCTCGGGGCTGAGCTACGGGACGCTCGCCAAGCGGCTGCATATGAGCACGTCCACGCTGCACCGCTACTGCAACGGCACGGTGGTGCCTGCCGATTACGCGTCGGTCGAGCGGGTCGCGCGGGTGTGCCGGGCGACCCCCGAGGAACTGGTCGAGCTGCACCGGCGGTGGATTCTGGCGAGTGCGGCGCGGGCGCGTAAGGGGCCGGAGCCGGGCGGGGCGGCCCGCGGTGCGGGTGTGGGTGCGGACGCCGGGGCCGGGGCAGGGGCCGGGGAGCCCGAGGGTGGGCCGACGCCGGATGACGCGGCGCCCGGCGCCGGGGGCAGCGGACTACCCGAGGCGGCGACGCGCCCTGCCGATTCCGTCGGTGGCCGGCCCGACGCGGCGGGCGGAACGGGGCCGGCGTCCGGGGGCGGTCGGCTCCGTGAACCCGGTGGAACGGGGCCGGTGTCCGGGGGCGGTCGGCTCCGTGAACCCGGTGGAACGGATGAACCGGATGTCGGCGGCACCGTCCCACCCGCTCCCGTGCGGTCCCGGCGGCGCCGCACCGCGCTCGTCGCATCCGTCGCCGCGGCCGCGGTGCTGGGAGCCGTCGCGTTCGCCGTGAATCTGCCGTCCTCCGGATCCGACGGCGGTGACGAGAAGGCCGCGGGTACCGGGGCCACCACACCGACCACCGGCCCCGGCACCGCCACCGGCCGAGCGATCGACAAGCGGCCGTCCGCGTCGGCCTCCCCGTCCCCGTCCCGGAGCGCGAAGACCGGCAAACCCTCCGCCCCGGCGTCGGAGCCCGCCGCCCACGACGGCGGGGGCGCCGCCGAGCGCCCCGGCGGCGCACCGGTCAACATCGCCACCCGCCCCTACGTCTACGACAGCCCGTGCAGCCAGCACTTCCTCGTCGACAGCGAGCCCGAACAGGTCGGCCCGCCGGCCGGCGAGCCGGACGCGCCCCGCTGGGCCGCCGCGTACGGCGCGGTCTCCTCGGGGGAGCAGCGCGTCGCCCTCACCGTGCAGGGCACCGGGAAGGACACCGTCGTCCTGGAGGCGCTGCACGTCCGCGTCGTCGCGAAGGGCGCGCCGCTCGCCTGGAACGACTACTCGATGGGCGTCGGCTGCGGCGGCGACGTCGAAACCAAGTCGTTCGACGTCGACCTCGACAACGGCAGCCCCACCGCCACCGTCAAGAACGGCCAGGGCGACTTCCCGTACAAGGTCAGCGAGTCCGATCCGGAGGTCTTCTACGTCACGGCCCACACCAAGGCGCATGACGTCCGCTGGGACCTCGCCCTGGACTGGTCCAGCGGCGACCGCCACGGCACCGTGCACCTCGACAACAACGGCGCCCCGTTCCGCACCAGCGCCGCCACCGGCCGCCCCGGCTACGACTACCCGCTGGGCAGCAGCGAGTGGGCCAAGCGCGAGGAGTAGCCGCGAACGCCGAACGCGGCTGTCCGTCCTCGGGCGCGGCAGCGACGTATTAGCCAACGCGTCCTCGGCCACCTCGAAGGGCACGAAGTCCACGTCCGGGGGCTCCTCCGACGCCTCCGACACCTCCGGCGACGCCGTCGACACCAAGGCGGGCAACGCCTTCGACGGCTCCTCGTCGGCGAGCCGCTGCACCAGCGACCAGCTCGACGCCGCGTGGTCGAACTTCGAGGGCGGCCCGGACATGGACTACGACGGTCAGCAGACCGCCCGGGTGGTGTTGAAGAACACCGGCACCGCCGACTGCACCATGGTCGGCTTCCCCGGCCTCCAGCTCCAGACCGCCCACGGCGACACCTGGGACCTGCCGCGCAGCCACGCGAAGCCGAAGCCCGTCCGGCTCAGCGAGGGCGAGCGGGTCGGCTTCGACATCACGCTCCTGGCGTCGACCCACGACGACGACCGGAAGTTCGAGCCGAACCAGGTGGTCATCACCCCGCCGAACGAGCGGCGGAACCTCCTACTGGACTGGCCGTACGGCGGCGCCCTGCTGGACCAGTCGGGAGCCACCCACCCGGGGACCTACCTGGGTCCGGTCAGCGCGGCGGAGTGAGGGCGGGGCCGGACAGCCGAGCTGCGGTCGGCGCCGCCCGCTGGGTTCAGCGCTCCGTGGCCCGGTCGATGAGGGCCTGCAGGTACAGGCCGCGGTGGGCGTCGAGTTCGGTTGGGGTGTGGGTGCGTACGGCGGTGGCGAAGTCACGGCGGAGGATCGGCCAGCACTCCTCGTGGTCGATCTCGGCGGTGTCGTAGACCAAGGGGGCTTCGGCGCCGAAGAGTTCGATGCGGGTGAGCGCGCGCGGCACGTCGACCGCGCCGGACAAGGACGCCTGGCTGACGGTGCCGTTCGCGTGTTCGCAGGTGAGCTCGATCCAGCGGCGGGGGTCGCCGGTGGCGCGGATGTCGGTGATGGGGCCGACGGCGGCGTCCAGGAGGTCGAGGAGGTGGGGTCCGAGGTCCAGCAGGGCGCCGTGTTCCAGGCGCCAGCTGGTGGCGAAGTCGCCGCCGAGAAAGGCGCCGTGGAGGTAGCAGGAGCGGGCCCCGGCGATGTCGCGGGTGCGGGCGGCGGCGAGGAAGGCGCGGGTCGCGGGGTGGTAGCGCTTGGTCAGGACCAGTTGGGAGACCACGCCGGCTTCGGCGACGGCGTCCGCGAGCCGCTGTGCGGCGGCCAGGTCGGGGCCGAGGGGCTTCTCCAGCAGGAGGGGCTTGCCGCGCTTGGCCGCCAGGGGGGCCAGCTCGGCCTGGACGGCGGGCGGGACGGCGAAGGCCACCGCCTCGCAGTGGTCGAGAAGTTCCTCGAAGTCGGCGGCGACATGCGCCGCGTAGGGGGCGGCGGCCAGCCGGGCGGCTTCGGGGCGGCGGGCCCAGACCGCGGCGAGCCGGGTTTCGGGGCCGGTGGCGAGCATGCGGGCGTGCATTGCCCTGGCCCAGGGACCGGCGCCCACGAGGCCGACCTCCACGGGCCGGTGCGTCCAGGGGGCCGGTTCGGTGGAGGGAGAGGGGCCGGCTTCGGTGGGGGGAAGGGGGCCGGTTCGGTGGGGTGATGGGGGGCGGGTTCGGTGGGGTGTGCGGGCACGGTGTTCCTGTCGGTTCGGGGTGGCCCCCGCGGGGTCACTGCGTGATGCGGTTGAGCCGCTCGTCGGCGCAGGCGGGTGCGTAGAGGGATTCGACCACCATGGCCGCGGCGCCGATGACACCGGCGTGGTCGCCGAGCCGGGATGTCACGACCTGCAGGTGGGCGGTGGTACGGGGGATGGCGCGCTGGTAGAGCAGCTCGCGGACGCCGGTCATGAACGGGGCTCCGGCGAGGTCCCCGGCGAGCATCAGGACCCCCGGGTTGAGGAGGGTGACCACGGTCGCCAGGACTTCGCCCGCGCGGCGTCCGGCCTCCCTGGCCAGCCGGATCGCGTCGGGATCGCCCTTGGCGAGCAGCGCTTTGACGTCGGAACCCGAGCGGGTTTCGGCGCCGAGGCCGGCCAGCTCCCGGGCCAGCGCCCCGCCGCTGGCCACGGCGGCCAGACAGCCGTGGGCACCGCACATGCACAGGGCGTCGGAGTGGTCGTGGAGGCGGATATGACCGATGTCGCCGGCGCCGCCGTCGATGCCGCGGTAGATGCTGTCGCTCACGACGACGCCGGCGCCGATGCCGGTGGAGACCTTGACCAGGACGAAGGCCGAGCAGTCGCGGTGGTTGGCCTGGTGCTCGGCCAGTGCCATGAGGTTGGCGTCGTTGTCGACGAAGACGGAGACGGGACCGCCTTCCAGGCTGGGGCCCACATGGTCGGCGTAGGCCTTCTGCAGCCGTTCCCGGATGGGGTACTGGTCCCATCCGGGCATGATCGGCGGCTCGACGACCCGTCCCGTGTCCCAGTCGACGGGGCCGGGCACCGAGAGCCCGATGCCGCAGACGTCGGCGGCGTCGATGCCCGCCGCGGTGATCAGATCCGGGAACCAGCCGGCCAGTTGGTCCAGGACCTCGTCCGGGCCCTGGTCGATGTGGAGCGGGCCGGTGTGCTCGGCGAGGAGGGTGCCCGCCAGATCGAGGACCGCGGCCCGGGCATGCCGGGTTTCGAGGTCAGCGGCGATCACCGCGGCGTGGGAGGGGTCGAAGACGAGCCGGTCGGACGGGCGGCCACCGGTGGAGGTGCCGGTGGTGTGGCGCAGCCAGCCGGCCCGGTCGAGCAGGTCCAGGCGCTGCCCGACGGTCGAGCGGGACAGCCCGGTGGCGCGTTGCAGATCGGCTCGGGTGTTGGCGCGGCCGCTACGGATCAGCTGCAGCAGTTCGCCCGCGCTGACCTGGTTCGGTGTCATCATGCTTTTCCCCCACGCGTCAGCTCTTGTCGGCGCCGCTGGTGAGGCCCTCGGTGAGGAGGCGTTCGGCGGCGAAGAACAGAAGTACCACGGGGATGGTCAGCACCACCGACCCGGCCATGAGGACAGTCTTGGGCACTTCGATGCCGTTGGACAGCTGGGCCAGGCCCAGGGAGACGGTCCACTTGCCGGGGACGGCGGCCAGGAAGAGCAGCGCGAAGAGGAATTCATTCCAGGCGATCATGAAGACGTACAGGCCGGTCGCCATGAGGGAGGGCAGGGTGAGGGGCAGGATCACCTTGCGGACGGTCTGCAGCCGGGTGCAGCCGTCGAGCGCCGCGGCCTCCTCGATGGAGGCGGGGATGGTGACGAGGTAGTTCTTCAGCATGTAGATCGACACCGGCACGGTCTGGGCGACGTAGACGATGGCGAGGCCGACCAGGCTGGAGGAGAGTCCCATCTTGGCGAAGACGACGAAGAGCGGGACGGCCAGCAGGGTCGCGGGGAACAGATAGACGGCCAGGAAGAGCGCGCTGACCTGGCGGTGGCCGAAGAACTTCAGGCGGCTGACGGCGTAGGCGCCGGGTACGGCGGCCAGCAGGGTGAGGACGACGGTCCCCAGGGACACCAGGGCGGAGTTGAGCAGGAACCGCAGGAAGCCCTGCCCGCCGGCGTCGGTGGACCGCAGCACGTCCCGGTAGGTGGTGAGCGTGAAGTCCTTGGCCGAGATCAGGAGGGACCCCGGATCGAGCAGGAGTGCGTCGATGGGCTTCACCGACAGCAGCAGCATGTAGTAGAAGGGCAGCAGGGTGATCACGGCGAGGAACGCGATGACGCACCAGCGCAGGACGCCGAAGATCCTCTCCTCGACGTGGGCCCGGGTCAGGGCGGCCTTACGGGTCACGATTCCTCCTGGACCTTGTTGCCGAAGAGCTTGAAGTAGAAGCCCAGCAGGATCATCAGGGCGGCGGCCAGCACGAGGGCCTGGGCGGCGGCGGCTCCCACGTCGTAGCGGGCGGTGAGGAAGTCGTAGACCCGCACGGCGGCGACGTTGGTGCCCGCGCCGCCTCCGGTCAGCAGATAGACATCGTCGAACTTGTTGAACGTCATGATGAACCGCAGGACGCACAACAGGGCGATGACGGGCATCAGTTGGGGCAGCAGGATGTGCCGGAAGCGCTGGGAGATGGTGGCGCCGTCGACCAGGGCGGCCTCTTCGAGGCCGTCGGGGACCGCCTGCAGCCGGGCGAGGATGAACAGGAAGGCGAAGGGGAAGTAGCGCCAGCACTCGAAGGCGATGACGGTCAGCAGGGCCAGCGGGATGTCGACATGCATGCCGAGCAGATGGACCTCGTACTCGCGGGTGGAGAGGAAGGCGATGGGGTCGTCCCAGCCGAACAGGCGCCGGCCCCAGTCGTTGACGACGCCGTACTGCGGGCTGAGCGCGACCTCCCAGACGAAGGCCACGGCGACGACGGGGGCGACGTAGGGCAGCAGCATGGCCGCGCGCAGGAGTCCGCGGCCGCGGAAGGGCTTGCGCAGCGCGAGCGCCGCGATGAGTCCGAGGGCGACGGAGCCCAGGGTGGCGCCCGCGGTGTACAGCAGGGTGGTGGTCAGGCTCGACCAGAAGCCGGCGGAGTCGAAGACCTGGGCGAAGTTGTCCAGGGACCAGTTGCCGAACAGCCCCATGCCCTGGATGTCGACCAACTTGGCCTTCTGGAACGCCAGCAGCACGGTCCACGCGATGGGCAGCACGACGACCACGAGGACCACGATGAAGGTGGGGGAGACGAACGCGAGGCCCGCGCGGTTGGCGCGGCGGCTGGCGGTCATCGGGCGGCGGCCCCGGGGGCGGCGGGCCGGCCCGTGGGCCGATGGCTGGTGTCCCGGCGCTGCGGTGCGCCTGTTGGGGCTGTCGTCATGAGGAGACCTTTGTGAGGTGCATGTCGGGCGGCTACTGCAGGGACTTCTTGAGGGCGGCGACTTCGTCGGCGGCTTCACGGGCCGCTTCGGAGGAGGAGATCTGCCCGCTGGTCATGGCGCCGATGGACTTCGGTACGGGCAGCTCGCCGTTGGTGGCGCCGACGAGTGCTCCTTCGCCCTGGGTGATGCCCCAGCGCCGCATGTTGCTGACGCCGTCGGCGAGCTGGTTGAGCAGGCGCGTCGGATAGACCTGGTCGAAGGGGATACGGCTGTCGACGCCGATGGGGCTGTGGCGCCAGGCGGCGAGGTAGCGGTTGGGCTCCGCGGCCGTGCCGTGCCGGACGGGGATCTTGCCCTCGGGCGCCATGCCGAACCAGGACTCGTAGCCGGAGCCCATCATGTACTGGATGAACTCGCGGGAGGCCGCCGTCTCGGCCGTCTTGGTGGTCACCCATGAGGTGATCTCGCCGAACTGGGCCGCCTTCGTGGCGTCCGGGCCCTTCATCGCGGTGACGATGCCGCTGTTGTGCGCCAGGTACCGCGGGTCCTTCTTGCACTGGGGGCAGCTGGGCAGGGCGTCCTTGCGCAGGCCGGCCAGTTCGTCCAGCAGGAACGAGGACCAGATGATCATGGATGACCGGTCCGCGAAGTAGGTGGCGCGGGTGGAGTCCACGGTCTGGGCGCCCGGCGGGCCATAGGCGCGGGCGAGCTGGTCGTAGGTGTGGAAGGCGGTCTCGCACGGCGGGGAGGCCAGCGCGACGTCGTGGTGGCCGTCGACGAGCTGGCAGTCGTTGGCGAGCGCCAGGTTCTCGAAGCTCTGCGAGGTGAACACGTCGGCGGGGTCGGTGGACGCCGAGATGCCGTCGTGGCCCTTGGTGGTGAGGGCCTTGGCGGCGGCCAGGGTCCGCTGGTAGGTGTCGGGAGCCCCCAGGTGTTTCTGGGCGAACTGGTCCTTGCGGTAGACCAGCAGCTGGAGCCAGGCGTCGGAGGGCACGCCGAGGGCGGTGCCGCCGTCGGAGGTCAGGTTCAGTGCGTTCGGGTTGAAGGTCTTCCTGCCCAGCTCGGCGATGATCTTCTTCGGGATGTCGGTGTTGAGCAGCCCGTTGTCGTACATCTGCCAGACCTGGCCCATCGGGGCCGCGCCGATGACGTCCGGCAGAGTGCCGGAGGCCGCCGCCGACATGATCAGCTGGGGCATCTGGCCCTCGTCCACCCCGACGAGGTGGACCTTGATCCCGGTCTTCTTCTCGAACCCGTCGATGATCTTCTGGGTCGCCGCGGTGCGGTCAGGGAGGTTCTCCTGTGACCAGACCGTGATCTCTCGGTCCGGTTTCCCGGGTCCGGTGTTGCCGGCACAGCCCGCGAGCAGCCCGATGCCCAGGGCTGCCGTGACGCCGACCGCGGTCATCCTCGACCGCCGGGTCCTGGTGTGCATTGGTGTCCTCGTCTCGACTTACGTCTACTGAGCACGCATCTCAGCATCACTTTTGCTTATTGACAAGACGTAAGTGGCGGCTATTGTCGACGCAACCGACATCCGCACCCCCTTCCGGAGCCATCCGTGGAACGCGTCGTTCAATTCACCGGCCCTCGCCAGGTGGAGGTCGCCGAGCACCCCCGAGCCGAACTTCCCCCCGGACACCTCAGGGTCCGCACCCGCTTCTCGGGCATCTCGGCCGGCACCGAGCTCACCGCCTACCGCGGCACCAACCCGTATCTGACACGGACCTGGGACCCCGACGCGCGACTGTTCCGCGAGGGTTCGGCCGGTATCCAGTACCCCGTCGCCGGATGGGGCTACTCCGAGGTCGGCGAGGTCATCGAGGTCGCCCCGGACCTGGCCGGAACCCCGGGCCTGCCGCACCCCGGCGACCTGGTGTGGGGCATCTGGGGACACCGCAGCGAGGGCCTCGTCCCGGCCGAGCGCATGATCGGCCACACCCTGCCCGCCGGACTGGAGCCCCTGGCCGGTGCCTTCGCCCGCGTCGGCGCCATCGCGTACAACGCCGTCCTGGCCGCCGACATCCACCTCGGCGAGGACGTCGCCGTCTTCGGCCAGGGCGTCATCGGGCTGCTCACCACCCGCCTCGCCCAGCTCAACGGCGCACGCGTCACCGCCGTCGACGCGCTGGACAGCCGGCTGGAGACCGCCAAGGCCTACGGCGCCCACCACACCCTCAACGCCATCACCGACCAGGTGGCCGAGAGCATCCGCGACGCCACCGGCGGTCTCGGCGCCGACCTCGCCATCGAGATCAGCGGCGCCTACCCGGCCCTGCACGAGGCCCTGCGCTCGGTCGCCGCCGGTGGCCGCGTGGTGGCGTCCGGCTTCTACCAGGGCGACGGCATCGGCCTGCGCCTGGGCGATGAGTTCCACCACAACCGCGTGCAGCTCATCTGCTCCCAGATCGGTGGCGTCCCCCCGCAGCTGTCCAACCGCTGGAGCGTCGAACGCCTCCAGCAGACCTTCCTGCGCCTGGTCGCCGAGGGACAGGTGGACGTCACCTCCCTGGTGAGCCACACCATCCCCGCGGCCGACGCCGCCGACGCCTATGCGCTGCTGGACGAGCGCCCCGCGGCGGCGCTGCAGATCGTCCTGGAATTCTGAAAGGGCTCCGCATGCTCAAGACCGCCGTTCAGGAACAACTCCTGCCCGGGGACACCCTGCAGGCCAAGTGGGACGTCGCCCAGGCGGCCGGCTACGACGCCATCGAACTGCGCGCCAAGGGCGACTTCCACTTCGCCTCGCGCCTGGACGAACTGCAGCAGGCACGCAAGGACGGCGTGGTCATGCCGACCGTCTGCGTCGACATGCTCCACTTCCTCGGCGCCTTCGACGAGGACCTGCGCCGCGACGCCGTCGCCCAGATGAAGTCCCAGCTCACCGTGATCGCCGAGATCGGCGGCCTGGGCGCCCAGACCCCCGCCTCCTACGGCATGTTCTCGCGCCGGCTGCCCCCTTCGAGCCCCCGCGCACCGAGGAGGAGGACCGCGAGGTCCTGCTGGCCGGCCTTGCCGAACTCGGCGAGCACGCGCGCAAGGAGGGCGTCACGCTCTTCCTGGAGCCGCTCAACCGGTACGAGGACCACATGGTCAACCGGCTGGAACAGGCCGCCGACCTGATCCGCGCCACCGGTCTGGACTCGCTCAGGATCGGCATCGACAGCTACCACATGAACATCGAGGAGACCGACCCCGCCGCGGCGATCCTCGCCCACGCCGATCTGATCGGCCACGCCCAGGTCTCCGACTCCAACCGCTTCCAGCCCGGCGCCGGCCACCTCGACTGGCCCGCCTGGCTCGGCGCCCTGCACACCATCGGCTACGACGGTTATCTCGCCGCCGAATGCCGCCTCACCGGCGAGCCCCTCGAAGCGGTCCGTTCCATCCCCGCGTTCCTGCGGGGGTCCGGCGCGTGACCGTAACTCTGGCCGGACCCGCGCCCACCGCGGCCGCAGCCCTGACACTGCGGCGCGGTGCGGCGCGGGTCCTCATCGAGAACTGGACCGGCACCTCCACCGTTCCCTCCCGCACCCTCTACCCCCACCAGTGGAGCTGGGACTCCGCCTTCATCGCCATCGGGCTGCGCCACCTCTCGGCCCGCCGCGCCCAGCGGGAACTCGAGTCCCTGCTGGCCGGGCAGTGGGCCGACGGACGCATCCCGCACATCGTCTTCAACCCCGCCGTGCCGCACGACGCCTACTTCCCCAGCCCCGACTTCTGGCAGTCCTCCCACGCGGGCCGGTCGGCCGGAGCGCCGGCGGCACCCGAGACCTCGGGCATCGTTCAGCCACCGGTGCACGCCCTGGCGGCCTGGCTCGTACACCGGGCGGATCCCGCCGAGTCCCGGCGGCGGGGCTTCCTGCCCCGCGTCTATCCGAGGCTCGTCGCCTGGCACGACTACCTCCGCACCCGACGCGACCTCGCTGGTGCGGGACTTGCGGCCATCGTGCACCCGTGGGAGCCCGGCATGGACAACAGCCCCTGCTGGGATGAGGCCCTGCAACGTGTCGACCCGGCCGCGCCCGACGCCTTCCAACGCGCCGACCTGGCCCAAGGCCACCCCGCCGACCGGCCGACCGACCTGGACTACGGGCGCTATGTGCGGCTGGCGACCGACTACCGTCAGGCCCACTACGACGACCGGACGGCCCGGCACCGCTTCGCGGTCGAGGACCCGTGCTTCAACGCCCTGCTGATCGCCAGCGAGCTGGCCCTCGCCGGGATGGCCCGCGACCTGGGTACGGCCGACGCACCGCACACCGCACGCGCCGACGAGCTCACCCGGCAGCTCGTCACCCGGCTGTGGGACGAGACCGCCGGCCTGTTCCGCGTCCGCGACCTGGTCACCGACACCCTCGTCGACGAGCGCGCCGTCACCGGTCTGGTCCCGCTCATCGTTCCGCATCTGCCGCCCGACCTGGTCGAGCGCCTTCGGGAGGCGCTCGGCGGCCCGCACTTCAGGGCACCGTCCTCGCGACTGGTCCCCAGCTACGACCTGACCGGCCCGGCCTTCGACGCCAAGCGCTACTGGCGCGGCCCGGCCTGGTTCAACACCGCCTGGTTGATCCAGCGCGGCCTGCGCACCCACCGCCTGTGGGCGGACGCCGACCGCCTGCGGCACGGCATCCTCGCGGAGGCGGGACGGTCGGGGTTCGCCGAATACGTCGACCCCACCACGGGCGCCGCCCGCGGCGCGCGGCCCTTCTCGTGGACCGCGGCCCTCACGTTCGACCTGCTGTGCGCCGACCCCGAGGAGTCCACGCCATGACCGCGGACCACCGCGTCCAGCTGGTGCGCGACGCCACATTCGCCCACCTGGAGGCCGACGGGGGCATCAGCGGCACCCGCGGCACCACACCCGACGGTCTGTTCCTGCGCGACGCCCGTCACCTCAGCCGGTGGCAGCTCACCGTCGACGGCACCAGCCCCACCACCCTGGTGCCCGCCGCGGCCGAGGCGGACCACACCGCCGCATGTGTCCTGACCCCCCAGGGCACCCGGGACCAGCCGCCCGCCTACACCGTCTTCCGCCGGCAGAGCGTCACCGCGGGCACCTTCACCGAACACCTGCGGCTGGTCAACAACCGCCCCGGCCCGGTCACCGCACGCATCGAGCTCACCGTCGACGCCGACTTCGCCGACCTGTTCGAGCTGCGCGCCGACGACCGCCACTACGCCAAGCCCGACGGCCGGCACGAGACGCACACCACGGACGACGGGCTCCTCTTCGACTACCGGCGCGCCGACTGGCACGCCCGGACCACCCTCGTCTGCAACCCCGCCCCCGACGCCGTCGACAGCCCGCAGGACGCGTCGCGGCCCACCGCGCGCGCCCTCACCTGGCATCTGCCACTGGACGGACACGGCGAAGCCCAACTCCACCTCACCGCCCACGCCCACCCGCACGGAGCGCCGTCCCACCCGCCCGCCGCGCCGCCCGCGCCACGGCGGACACCGGCACCGGCACCGGTGGACGACCTGACCCGCACCTGCGAGCGGGGCCTCGCCGACGTGGATCTGCTGACCATCGCGGCCACCGGCGTGGACGGCGAGGACGTGTACGTCCCGGCCGCGGGCATCCCGTGGTTCCTCACCCTGTTCGGCCGCGACTCCCTGCTGACCTCCTACTTCCTGCTGCCGTACCGACCCGGAACGGCCGCCGCCACGCTCAGCGCACTCGCCGCCGCCCAGGGGCGGCGGTACGACACCTTCAGCGGCGAACAGCCCGGCCGCATCGTCCACGAGACCCGGCACGGAGAGCTGGCCCACTTCCGCCAAGTCCCCTACGGCCGCTACTACGGTGCCGTCGACGCCACTCCGCTCTTCCTCGTCCTGCTCCACGCCCACTACGAGACGACCGGCGACGGCGCGCTCGCCGTACGGCTGGAGGAGCACGCCCGGCAGGCCGTCGACTGGATGTTCACCGACGGCGGCCTCGACCGCCACGGCTACCTCGTCTACCGCCCCGACACGGGCGGCCTGGTCAACCAGAACTGGAAGGACTCGGCAGGCGCGATCTGCTTCGCCGACGGCACCCAGGCGGCGGGCCCCGTGGCGGTGTCCGAGGCTCAGGGATACGCCTACGACGCGCTCGTCCGCACCGCGCGACTGGCCGAGGAGCTGTGGAAGGACGAGCCCTACGCACACCGGCTCCGTACCGCCGCGGCCCGGCTGCGCACCCGCTTCACCTCGGACTTCTGGATGCCGGACGCCGACTTTCCGGCGCTGGCACTGGACGGCGACGGCCGGCAGGTCGACGCCCTCGCCTCGGACGCCGGCCATCTGCTGTGGTCCGGCATCCTCGACGCGGAGCGCGCCCGCCGGGTGGGGCGGCGTCTGCTGGAGCCGGACTTCTTCTCCGGCTGGGCGATCCGCACCCTGGCCGCCGGGCAGCCGCCGTACCACCCGTTGTCGTACCACCGTGGCAGCGCCTGGCCGCACGACAACGCCGTCATCGTGCTGGGCCTGGCCCGCCACGGACTCACCGACCAGGTCGACACCGTCACCGAGGGCCTGGTCGCGGCGGCGGCCCACCACGGATACCGCCTCCCCGAGGTCATCGCCGGTTACGACCGCTTCGCCACCGCCACACCGGTGCCCTACCCCCATTCCTGCTCGCCGCAGGCGTGGGCCGCCGCGGCACCGTTGGCACTGCTCACGGCGTCGCGGCAGGTCGCCGTCTCGTAGTGCCGTCTGGGTCGTGGTCCCGTGGCCCCCGCCCGGGCGGTAGCCCCGCCCGGGCCGGGATCGGTGCCCACGTCGGCAGTGACCAAGCCCACGGGGTTCCGGGGGTGTTGGCGCGAACCCGGCCATGACAGTCTGCGCCGTGGACTTCCTCACCGACATCCTGGGCGAGCCCTACCAGTCGATCGACCTGCCGCTCACCGCCGACGACGAGGGCGATGTCGTCGCGACCCTGGTCCGCCGCCGGTCCGCGGATCCCGGCGCCGCGGCCGGAGGCTCCCGCCGAGCGGTGCTCTATGTGCACGGCTTCGTCGACTACGGGCAGGGACAGGAACGGGCTGTTGAGGAAATAGCGCGTCGATCGTCCCCTGCCCGGCCCGCCGGTCGGCCTCGGACGCCTGGCGGCCACCCGCAAGCTCCCGGTCCCGCTCAACCCGCACTACGTCCACAGTCTTCACTGTGACTTCCGGGGCAGTTGGGAGTTCGACCTGGCACTCAAACCGGCCGAAGGCTTCCCCCTCTACGCCGGGTGGCTGGCGGCGATCCAACGCGGTCACCGGCGAGTGCGCCGCGGATTGGGCATCGACTGTCCGGCCCTGGTGATGGCTTCGACCGCCAGCACCGCCACCACCGAATGGGACGACGCCCTGGTCCGCACCGACGGCGTACTGCGCGCCGATGACATCGCCCGCCTCGCACCCCGGCCGGGCCCGCGGGTCACCACCGTGCGCATCCGGGACGGGGTGCACGACCTGGTGCTGTCGATCCCCGAGGTGCGCGAGCGCATCTTCGCCGAGCTCGATCTCTGGCTCCGCGCCTATCTGCCGGACCGGGCCGGGTAGTTCACGGACGGGGCTCACCCGGGCATCGCCGTACGGGAGTCCGAGCTCCCGCCGTGGCTTCAGCCGTGCGCGGGAAGGGGGCGGTCGGCGATGTCCAGGGCCTCGTCGGCGGGGACGCCCAGCATGCGCAGCATCATCTCCGCCATGGCCGCGGCGGCTTCGTCGCCGTTGGCGTCCGGCTGGGCGAGGCGCAGATCCAGGAGCGCCAGCAGGCTGCCGCCCAGTGCGGAGAGGGCGATCTCGGCGCTGGGGAAGGCGAAGCGGCCGGAGGCCGGCGGGCGAGGCGAGCCGCGCGTAACCGGCCGGGGGTATGGAACGCGCGTAACCAACCGGGGCATGGAAAAGGACGGTGCCGGGCGTCCCCTCCCGGCACCGTCCGGGGCCGTGTGCCGCTCACAACACGGCCCGTTTGAGGGTCAGCCGACCTCCGCGGGCTCCTTCACGTCCTCTTCCGCCTGCTCCTGGCCGTGCTGGGGGGCGGCGGCCTTGCGGCCGGGCAGGACGGCCAGGACGATCAGGGCGCCGGCGGCCATGATGATGCCGCCGATGAGGCTGGTGTGCGCGACAGCGTGGGCGAAGGACTCATGCACCGCGTCCACCAGCGCCTGAGCCTTCTGGGGGCCGCCGCTCGGGCTCTTCGCGATCTGCTCGGCGACCGCGAGGCCACCGCCCACCGACTCCTTGGCGACGCCCATGGCGTTGTGCGGGAGCTGGTTGCCCACCAGGTCACCCAGCTTGTCCTGGTAGGACGTGCTGAGCAGCGAGCCCAGGAGGGCGATGCCGAGGGAGCCGCCGAGCTCCAGCGAGGTGTCGTTGGCGCCGCCGCCGACGCCCAGCTCGGCCTCGGGGAAGGAGCCCATGATCGTGTCGGTCGCGGGGGACACGCTCAGGCCGATCGCGAAGCCGAGCAACAGCAGCGACGGCAGGAAGTCGGTGTAGTCGGAGCCCTTGTCGATCTGGGTGAGGAGGAACACGCCCACGGCGCCGATGACCATGCCGGGCACGACCATGGCCTTCACCCCGAGCTTCGGGGCCAGCTTGCCGGTGACCGCGGCACCGACGAACACGCCACCGGCCAGCGGCAGCAGACGGATTCCGGTCTCCAGGGCGTCGTAGCCGAGGACGAACTGCAGGAACTGGGTGGCGTAGTAGATCGAGCCGAAGGTGCCGAAGAAGAAGAACAGCACCGCGAGCATGGAGCCGCTGAAGGCACGCAGTGTGAACTTGCGGACGTCGAGCATGGGGTGGGGGTGCTTGAGCTCCCACAGGGTGAAGGCCAGGAAGCCCACGCCCGCGACCACGGCCGCGGTGACCGGGCCGGCGCCCCAGCCGAAGTGCGGGCCCTCGATGATGGCGTAGACGAGCGAGCCGACGGAGACGATCGAGAGCAGACCGCCGATGTAGTCGATCCGGCCCATGTCCTTCGCCTTGGACGGCGGCACCAGGAGGAGTGCGCCGATGGCGCCGACGACCGCGATGGGCACGTTGATCAGGAACGTGGAACCCCAGGCGTGGTCCCGCAGCAGCCGGCCGGCGACCACCGGGCCGACGGCGATGGCGAGGCCGGAGGTCGCGGTCCAGGCCGTGATGGCCCGTGCCCGCTCACGCTTGGGGAAGATCGCCACCAGCAGGGACAGGGTGGCCGGCATGACCACGGCGGCGCCCACGCCCATGATCGCCCGGGCGGTGATGACCAGGTTGGTCTCGTCGACCTGGCTGCCCATCACCGAACCGCCCGCGAAGATCAGCAGTCCCGTGATGAGGGCGCCGCGGCGGCTGTACTTGTCGCCGATCGCGCCGAGCACCAGCATCAGCGCGGCGTAGGGGACGGTGTAGCCGTCGACGACCCACTGCAGGTCGCTGCTGCTGAGGTGCAGGTCCGTGGTCATGTCGGGCGCGGCGACGATCAGGGATGTGTTGGCCATGACCACGATCAGCAGGCTCAGGCACAACACGATCAGTGCCCACCAGCGCCGTGGGTAGGGCCCGGTCATCTTCTCGACCGGGGTGTTCGCGACGAGCGGCATCGGAAGCTCCTAGGGGGCGAAGCGGACGGCTTCGGGGTCGGCAGGAGCGGTGCGGGCTGCTGCCTTGGCACCGAGGACAGTTACTTGCCCATGGATGTGCAGACTAGTTTATTGCCCATCGGTGTGCAAATATTAATTGCTCGCCGATGTGCAAGCAGGTGGACCCAGGCGCGCAGCGGCCTTGGGACCCCGCGCAGCGGCCCTGGTGAAGGAGGTTCCGCCGTGCCCAGCCCACGAGTCCTGCCGGCCCCCGGGTGCCGCCGGACGCGCACCACACGGACCCGCATCCTCGAAGCGGCCCGCCGGGAACTGGACCGTGATCCCGACAGCAGCCTGGGTGACATCGCCGAGGCCGCCGGGGTGTCGCGCCGTACCGTCTACGGCCACTTCTCCGGGCGGTCCGCGCTGGTCGAGGGCCTCGTGGACGACGCCGCGCAGGCCCTACGGGAGGCGCTCACCGCGGTCGCGCTCCCGGCCCCCGACGCCGCCACCGCCCTGGCGCGCTTCGTCCTCACCCTGTGGCCGGTCGGCGACCGCTACCGCATGCTGCTTCGGCTCGCCCCCCAGGACGCCGAGCGCGCCGATGTCCTCGCCCCCGTTCGCGACCTGGCCACGGCGATCATCACCGAGGGCCGGCGGCAGGGCGTCTTCCACACCCGCCTTCCGCCGCCCGTGCTCAGCCGCGCCGTCGAGGCACACGTTCTGGCGCTCCTGGACTGCGTGAACACCGGCACCTGGACCGACGACGGCACACGCACGGCCGCCGCCGCCCTGATCGCCGTGGGGGTCGACGGAGACCTCGCCGCCGCCCATGTCCGCCGGCTCCGCCACCCCGCGTGAATCGCCTGCTGCCGGGCGCGGACTCGGCCACCGGAAGCTGCGACCCGGCGGGACACCGAAACGCCACACGACCGGCATCGTCGAAGCAGGCCCGGTGCGGTGGCGGCGGTCCACATGCCGGAAGCGATCCCGGATCGCGCGGAATGCCCCGTGTCAGAATGGACGTGCCGCTCCTGTCCGCCGTATTCGCCGTACCGCCCCCGAGGTTGTCCGTGACCAAGCCCGCTGCCCGCGTCCCGCAGCGACGCAACGCGCGCTCCAACCGGGCGCGCATCCTGGCCACGGCCCGCAAGGAACTCGGCCGGAACCCGGACATAACACTGGAGGAACTGGCCCGCGCCTCCGGTGTCGTGCGGCGCACCCTCTTCGGCCACTTCCCCGGACGCGTCGCGCTGCTCGAGGCGCTGGCCGAGGAAGCCTCCGAGGCCCTTCGGGACGCGGCGGTGGCCGGAGTGAAGTCCACGGGCCCGGCCGAGCGGGCGCTCGCGCACTTCGCGTTGTCGATGTGGCCCGTGGGCGACCGCTACCGGATGCTTCTGGCGCTGACCCGGCACGACTTGGGCGCGGAACGCGTCGCCGAGATCATCAAGCCCGCGCGCGACGAGGTCACGTCCATCCTGGAGCGCGGACAGCGGGACGGCGTCTTCCACACCCATCTGCCGCCCGCAGTGCTGAGCGCGGGCCTGGAAGCGCTGACGCTCGCTCTGCTGGAGCAGGTCAACACGGGGGCACTGGAGGACGACGGCACCCGAAGCGCCGTTGCCATGCTTATCGCGGCCGGTGTGCCCGAGAAGCAGGCATGTGCCGTGGTCGGGGACGTCGCCGCCACGGTCACCACAGAGGCCACAGAGGCCACAGAGGCCACAGAGGCCGCGGAGGTCGCGGAGGTCGCGGAGGTCACAGAGGCAACGGACGCCGCGGAGTCCACCGCCGACTGAGCCGTCGCACGGCGACGTGGACGACGGGTCCGATGCGCGGCCTGAGCCGACCGGACGGCCGGTGCACGGCGACCACGAGCAGGCCGACGCCCTCGAACGCTTCGACGCGATCCACAGGGCGCACAGGGGGCGGGTCGGCGCGGTCGGTTCCGCACAGCCGATACGTGCGAACCGTGCGTCGCTTCAGGAACCTGTTATGGAGTGAGGTCGCCGCCACAGCCCCCACCATGGGGCGAGCAGGTAGACCCGGAGAAAGCCGAGTTGGCCGGAGGCGATCGCCGGCCCGAACTGGCGGGCCGGATTGACCGAACCCCCGGTCGTGGTCCCCAGCAACGGGATCGCCATGCTGATCAGAAGCCCGACGAGCCATGGCACCAGCGGCGCCGGCCTGGGCACTGACAGGAAGAGCCCGACGAGGAGGACGATGACGGCCATGGAGGCGGTCTCCGCGACGAAGAGCGCACCGGCCGACCAGCCGGGGCCGGGCTGCAACGCCGCGTCGCTCACCGGCGGTCTGCTCGCCGCCCTGCCCCATACAGCCCGGCCCGCGAGCACACCGAGAAGGGACCCGGCGAGCTGGGCGACGATGTAGGGAACGAGGGCCACCCCGGAGAAGACCCCGAACCGCCACATGGCCGGCGAGATGGCCGGATTCATGTGTCCCCCCGGCGCCTTCCCGGCCGGGCTGAGGATCAACCCGACGAGGAGCGGTCCCACGCACGCGCCGATGACCAGCAGCTTCATGTGTGCGGATACGGGATGGCCGCGGACACGGGCGAGGGCCCCACGGTCCAGCGCACGATGGTGATGACGGTGAGAAGCAGCGCGAACGCCAGGAGGCACTCCAAGGCGCTGTTCCTGGCCACCGAGGTCCAGGTGGCCGGGCCGGCCGGAGCGGGTGGGGCCGGTCGGCCGTCTGATGCGCGGGCCTGGTCCATGCTGGTGGGTCCCTGAGTACTGACTGAGGCGGTGGCGCCCGCGGGTGCGTGTGCGCTGGAGAGGTGTCCAGCGAAAGCTGGGATTCAGGGACAGATGACGACGCGGCCCCGTACCCGGCGGTTCTCCACCGCCGAGTAGGCATCCTGGCCGTCCTCCAGGCCGTAGCGGCCGGCGATGGGGAGGGGACGGAACTCTCCGGACTCGAAGAACGGCGTGAGCCGCTTGAGCCGGGCGCCCGACTCGACGACATCGAAGTGGAGGCTGTTACATCCCAGGACGTGGGTTTCGTTGCGGTACAGGTCGACGAGGTCGATCTCCACGGTCCGGGTGCCGATGGCGCTGATCACCACGAGACGGCCGCGGGGGGCGAGCGAGGCCAGAGCCGCCTGCGTCGTCACGCCACCGACCGTGTCGTACACCACCTCGACCCCATGGCCCGCGGTCAGCCGCTTGATCGTGGAGCCGATGTCCTGCGCACTGCCGTCCAAGGCGACAAACTCCTCGATGATCGACGCGGCGGGGGTATCGTCCGCGGGCCGGACCCGGCCCACGCCGATCACCCGGGCGCCGATCGCGTGGGCGATCTGCGCGACGGCGCCGCCCACACCCCCCGAAACGCCGAACACGGCGATGTTCTCGCCCTTGGCCAGCTGCGCGGCCTCGATGGCGCCGAGCCAGCCGGTGATGAAGCTGATTCCTACGACCGAAGCCTCCTCGAAGCTCAGCCGTTCGGGCTTGCGGGCCAGTGCCGCTGCCGGAATCGCGAGCAATTCCGCGTGCGAGCCATCGCGTGCGAAGCCGACATCTCCTCCGGTACCCCAGACCTCCGCACCGACCCAGTTCTCCGGTCCGTCGAGCACGACGCCGGAGAAGTCGCGCCCCGGAGTGTGGGGGAGCGGGGTTGCCCCCATCTGCCCGGCGACATTCATCACGTCCGAGGGGTCCACCGGGGCGGCCTTGACGGCGATGACGGCCTCGCCACCCTCCGCCACCGGGTCGGGCATATCGGCGAGGTGCAGGATATGGGGGTCACCGAAGCGATCGAAACGCAGAGCGCGCATGACCAACCCTTTCTGAGCTGACGAACTCTTTCCGAGCTTGGGATATGTCCCCGGACGCCCTACCCGAGGTGGCGCGGTGGCGCGGTATCGGATCCGGGCGGGCGGCGGTGTGCGCTTCATGTCAGATCCGTCGGCCGGCCAGGGCCCACGCCGGTCGTGTCGCCGAGCAGCCGCTGCATGGAGGCGAGGTCTTCGTCCGCCGGTTCGTGACGTACCCGTGGACCGCAGGCCCGCAGCAGACGGGAGAAGTCGGCCGCGGCGTCGGTGATGCGTTCCGCCAGGGCGGCGCCTGACTGGGAGCCGAAATCGCTGGTGGCGGCGTAGACGGCACGGGGGGAGACGATCGCGTGCAGATAGGTGAGCATCGGGCGCAGCGCGTGTTCGAGGACCAGCGAGTGCCGCTCGGTTCCGCCCGTCGCGCCGATGAGGACGGGCAGGTCCGAGAGCGTCTGTTCCGGCAGTACGTCGAAGAAGGACTTGAACAGCCCGCTGAAGGAGGCGTTGAAGGCGGGTGTGACGGCGATGATGCCATCGGCGTCGGCGACCGTGCGGAAGGCGGATTCCAGTTCGTCCTTGGTGAAACCCGTCAGCATCGCGTCCATGATGAGGTGGCCCAGAGGACGGAGTTCCACGAATGACGCCTCGACCTGTTCGCCGTGTTGTTCGAGTTCCCTGGTCACAGCCGTCACCAGCCGGTCCGCGAGGAGCCGCGTCGAGGACGGCTCGCGCAGACCGCCGGTGATGATCGCCAATTTCATCGCGCTTCCGGACCCTCCTCCTCGTCGGACGGCGGCTTTTCCTTGGCTCTACGGGCGCGCAGCAGGGACTCGTGCGTCGGGGCCGGCGGGACGTCGGCCGGCCTGCCGACGGCGAATTCCTTGCGGAGCACCGGCACCACTTCCTCACCGAGCAGGTCGAGCTGTTCGAGCACCGTTTTGAGGGGGAGACCGGCGTGGTCGATGAGGAAGAGCTGGCGTTGGTAGTCGCCGGTGTAGTCGCGGAAACCCAGCGTGCGCTCGACGACCTGGGCCGGTGAGCCGACCGTCAACGGCGTGAGCGTCGTGAAGTCCTCCAGGGAGGGGCCGTGTCCGTAGACCGGGGCATTGTCGAAGTACGGCCGGAACTCGTCGACCGCCTCCTGGCTGTTGCGGCGCATGAACACCTGCCCGCCCAGGCCGACGATGGCCCGTTCCGGGGCGCCGTGACCGTAGTGCGCGAAGCGCCGACGGTACATCCGCACCATCGACTGCGTATGGGAGGTGGGCCAGAAGATGTGGTTGGCGAAGAATCCGTCCCCGAAATAGGCCGCCAGCTCCGCCACTTCGGGGGTGCGGATGGAGCCGTGCCAGACGAAGGGCGGGATGTCGTCCAGTGGCCGGGGCACCAGAGTGAAGCCCTGCAGGGCGGAACGCAGCTCGCCCTCCCAGTCCACCACCTCCTCGCGCCAGAGGCGGCGCAGCAGACCGTAGTGCTCGACGGTAAGGGGACGGCCTGGCGGATGTCCTGCCCGAACCACGGATAGACGGGCCCGGTGTTTCCTCGTCCCAGCATGACGTCCGTACGACCGCCGGACAGGTGCTGGAGCACGCTGAAGTCCTCGGCAATCTTGACCGGGTCATTGGTCGTGATCAGCGTGGTCGAGGTCGACAGGATGATGCGCTCGGTCTGCCCGGCGATATAGCCGAGCAGCGTCGTCGGCGAGGAGGGTACGAAGGGCGGGTTGTGGTGCTCGCCGGTGGCGAAGACGTCGAGTCCGACCTCCTCGGCCTTGCGCGCGATGGCGACGGTGGCCCGGATGCGGTCCGCCTCGGTGGGGGCGGTCCCGGTCGTGGGGTCGGTCGTGACGTCACCGACCGTGAAGATGCCGAATTGCATCCCCGGCGCTTCGGACGAGTCCATGCGGAACTCCCTCCGGATCTGATGTCCGGGTTGTTGGCAATTCTCCCAGTCTTACGACCGCCATGCAAAAATGTGTGCGCCGGGGAGGGGCTGGCCGTCCCCGGTGCTCCGCGCCTCGTCACCGGGCTGCCGCGGTGCGGACGGGTGGCTAGCATGGGCCAGGCGGTGTGTCCGGTATGGGGGGATCGTCGGGTGTTGCGATGAGAGGGAGGAAGCGACGATGGCCAGCGATCTGAAACCCGTGCCCGACCGCGTGTCCTGCGCATCGCTGGTCGACGCCATGGGCCGGGTCCACGGTCACCGGGCGCATATCGTCGGCCTCGTCAGCCCCGCGCCACGCAAGCTGTTCGGCCCGGCCGCCACGATTGCCTATCTGCCCTACCGCGACGACATCCCGCACGCCGAGTTCGGCGATCTCTTCGGCCGGGCGGTGGGCGACCGCCCGGCGGGCACCGTGCTGGTGTTGTCCAGCGGAGGCTATTCCGACGTATCCCACGGCGGTGGAACGAAGCTCTCCAGGCTCGAACACACTCATGCCGCTGGAGTCCTGGCGGACGGGCGGCTGCGCGACTTCGACCAACTGGGCGCCTACGGCTTCGCGACCTGGTGCCGGGGAGAGGCGACTCGGTGGGGCGGCGACATCGCCATGCCCTATGCCGTCAACGTTGCGGTGGAAGTGGGTGGCGTATGCGTGGTCCCCGGGGACTATGTCTACGCCGACGCCAGCGGCGCGGTCGTGATCCCGGGCGGAAGCCTGCGACGGGTGATCGACGAAGCGCTGAAGGTCGAGGCCGAGGATGCCCGCACTGCGGAGGGGATCCTCGGCGAGTACCGGGCGCCCTCGTGAGGCACCGATTCTCGTCGAGAGGCCGGGCCGGTCGGCGGCCCTCTCGGAGAGATCCTCGGCAACCTCAGCGGTAGTCGGGGTTGGGGTAGTCGAAGCGGCAGCCCGCTTCCCATTCGGAGCGCTGGTTGCCGTGGGCGGGGATGCCGTCGGCACGCTTGAGCATGGCCCCCAGATGCATCAGGTTCCAGGTCATGAAGGCGGTGTTGCGGTTGGTGAAGTCGTTCTCCGGGCCGCCCGAATTCGGGTCCAGATACGACGGCCCCGGTCCCGCCGCGCCGATCCAGCCCGCGTCGGCCTGGGGCGGGATGGTGTAGCCGAGGTGCTGGAGGCTGTAGAGGACGTTCATCGCGCAGTGCTTCACACCGTCCTCGTTGCCTGTGATCAGGCAGCCGCCGATGCGTCCGTAAAAGGCGTACTGGCCCTTGTCGTTGAGCAGACTCGAGCAGGCGTAGAGACGTTCGATCACTCGCTTGGTCACCGAGCTGTTGTCACCGAGCCAGATCGGCCCCGCCAGTACCAGGATGTCCGCCGCCATCACCCGCTCGTAGAGCGTCGGCCAGGCGTCGGTGGCGAATCCGTGTTCGGTCATGTCCGGGTAGATGCCCGTCGCGATGTCGTGGTCGACGGCCCGGAACTCGTCCGTGGCGACCCCGTGCGCGTCCATGATCGCGCGACTTCTGTCGATCAGCCCCTGGGTGTTGCTCTGCTGCGGAGACGGTTTGAGGGTGCAGTTGATGTACAGGGCGGTCAGGTCGTCGAAGCGGTACGCGTCATCGGTCGGGGTGGCGGTGGATGGCGACGCTGCCATGGGGGCTCCTCATACGGGACTGCTGGCCCGGCGGGCCGGGCCAGGCTCAGCAGCATCTCGCGAAGATCGCCGTTTGGCAGGGAGCGACACCAGGGGACAGCCGGAGGGAAGGCGGGCGCCCCGGGGACCGGCGCCACGGTTGCCAACGGCCTCGCCGAACCGATGAGTTCTCTCGCTCCGACCGGTCTGCACTCTCGACACGTCGACCACGCGACGACACGTCGACCACGCGACGACACGTCGACCACGCGACGACACGTCGACCACGCGACGACACGTCGACCACGCGACCACGACCGGCAAGGAGGCAATGACCGTGCGGAAGCTCATCGAGCAGGCGGTAATCACCCTGGACGGCCAGATCAGCACGCCCCAGAACTGGCTCCCCACGCCGTGGGCCGGCGAGTTCGAGCAGCTGTCCAGGGACCTGCTCTTCTCCGTCGACGCGCTCCTCTACGGGCGGGTCAGTTACGAGAACCACGCCGAGGTGTGGCCGACCATGGAGGAGGCGTTCGGCGACTACGCGGTCCGGATGAACACCATCCCCAAGCATGTGGCGTCGCGCACCCTCACCGAGGTGAAGTGGAACGCCACGCTGCTCGGGGACGACGTCCTCGACGCCGTACGCAAGCTGAAGGAACAGCCGGGCGGCGACATCCTCAAGGTCGGCACCGGCGGCTCGTTCAGCCGGACACTGCTCGAGCACGGGCTGGTCGACGAGTATCTGTTCTGGCTGTTCCCGGTCATCGCCGGCAGCGGCGAACGGCTCTACGACGGGATCGACACCACGGACTTCGACCTGATCGACGTCAAGCGGCTCACCAACGGCGTCCTCGGCCTCACCTACGTCCCGACCGCCCGCTGACACCACCGTGCCCTGCCGCGCGACGGCACCAGTGCCCTGTGGACGGAAGCGCGGCCATGACCACGGCGGCGATCGCCAAAGCGGCCGTCAGCGGGCCGACGACGTAGGCGATCAGCTCGACGCCCGGTGGCCCACCCACCACCTTGTACTGCACGCCGGCGCTCAGATTGTGCAGAGCCACCACGCCACCGGTTGCCGCGATCATCCGGCGACCGGCCATCTTGTGCTGGAACAGCAGCAGCGCGCCCGTGGCGAGCACCACCAGTTCCACGATGCCTATCGCCATATTCACCACGATCAACCCGGTTGGCGCAGAGTGATCTTGGACGTAGTCGATGGTCTTGGAGACCATGAACAGGAGTCCTGGAAGGCACAGCACGGCCAGTGTGATCGCGGCAGTCGCGGTGTTGCGCGCCGTGGCTTCGCGGTGCTGGGCAAAGCGCTCAGCTCGCCGGACACGTCGCCGTGCGGGGAGGTACGGGGATGAGCACGCGCGCAGTGATCCGGCGCGAGGGCGAGCGGGGTCGGGGTGCCGCGCCGCCCCGATCGGCCGGCACCGTCGATGGTCGGTACCGCCGCGATCGGGGCGGTGGTGCGTGTGCCGGCCACCGCTCATGGAAGAGGGCCGGGGCCTGTCCTCGATGAGCGGTGTGCCGGCCGACATCAGCTACTGTCTGCTGCCGGTCTGACGGCCCGGCCTCACTTCAGATGTCGGGTGAAGAACTGGGCCGCGGCGTCTCCCGCGAACTGCGGGACCTCGGTGTGCCCGCCCATGTTGGCGTGCAGGGACTTCTCCTTGGAGCTGAAGGCGTCGAACAGGTCCAGGGCCGCCTGCCGGTCGTTGCCCTCGTCGTCCCACTGCAGCAGGACGTGCAGGGGAATAGTGACCTGCCGGGCCTCCTCGAACATGGCGCGAGGCACGAAACTCCCGGCGAAGAGACCGGCGGCCACGATGCGCGGTTCGACTACCGCCAGTCGGACGCCGATGGAGATCACTCCCCCCGAGTACCCGACCGGGCCGCCGATCTCGGGCAGCGAAAGGAGGGCGTCCAGGGCGGCCTGCCATTCCGGGACCGCCTTTTCGACCAGCGGGAGGATGAAGGCGTCGACGATCTCGTCGCTGACCGTCTCGCCGGCCTCCACCGCCCGGCGCAGGTCGGCGCGGGCCTGCTCGGCGGCGGGCCAACGGGGCCGGTCGCCGCTTCCGGGGAGCTCGATGGTGGCCGTGGCGAAGCCTTCCGCCGCGGAGTGCTGGGCCCGGGCCACCAGTCGGGGGTACATCGTGCGCAGCCCGAGGGGAGCGGGGCCGAGCAGGATCAGCGGCACCGGTGTGGAGGTGGATGCGGATGCGGGCGTCCACAGGATGCCGGGGATGTCGCCGAGGGTGAATTCGCGCTCGAGGACGCCGTCGTCGAGGGCTGTTCGGAAGTGAATTGCATGGTCGTGCCTTTCGGGAGGGCTCGGAAACGGCGCTCCCGGACGACCTATCGCCCGACCGTGACCCCGGAGGGGAGCACCCATGTCGATACTGTGTTCACGGGTACCACCTCCTCGTTCTCTCGCACGGCCGCCAGAAAAGTAGCAGTGGCCGCTGTGGTCCGCCAACGGGTTTTTGCCACACCCGCCCGGCCCGGCCGCTCTCGTGGTGCGGCGGGCCGGTGTGCGGGTGCCCCGGCGCAGCGGGGTTCAGGCGGATGTGGTGGTCGAGGCCGGGTCCGTACGGGGCTGCCGGCCGGTCGTCGTGTCCAGGGCCGGGGGCTTGTCACCCCGTTCCTCGGGGAGCTTCAGCAGGAGCGTCAGCACGAAGGCGACCAGGTAGAGGGCGAGGAAGATCAGGGTGACTCCGCCCGCGCCGACGAGGGGGAAGAACAGGCTGGCGAGTGCCGGGCCGACGAAGGCCGCACCACCCGCGCCCAGGTTGAGCAGGGCCATCGAACCGCCCTTGTTCTCGGGTGCCATCGACGGGATGAGCGCCGAGATGGGGACGAATCCGGCGAGGGTGGCGCCGTAGAACATGCCCGCGAGTACCGCGACCCAGTAGTAGTCCGCGCCGAGCCAGGTCGGTACGAAGTACAGCGTCGTGACGCTGATCGCGCAGCCCAGCGCGCCGAAGCCGGCGATGGTCGTGCGCCAGCCGATGCGGTCGGAGAGGACGCCGAAGATGAGGTTGAAGAAGATGTTGGTGCCGTAGATGATCGCCAGCAGCTGGAGCCACTTGTCCTCGCCGAAGCCGATGTCGTCGGAGAAGATCCGCGGCAGGTACACCAGCATGCCGAACTCCGGGGCCGTGTTGATGACCCGGACCAGGCAGCCCACCAGCACGCGCGGATGGGTCCAGATGATGGAGACGGAGTTGAGCAGGCTCTGGCCGGTGGTGACCTCCGGCGGTGCCATCCGGTCGCCGCCGGGCCGCCTGCGGGCGCCGACCAGGGCGATGGCGCCGCCGAGGAGGATGAGGGCGAGCGCCGACCACAGCGTGCCCAGGCGGCCGAACGAGGGGATCGTCAGGCTCGACCACAGCGAGCCGAGGGTGGGCAGGCCGCCGGTGAAGGCGAAGTAGAACCATCCGACCGCGGTGCCCAGCCGGGCCTTGGGCGCAGTGTTGGTGATCCAGACGAGGAAGCCGAACGCGAAGAGCGGGTAGCCGAAGCCCCGGATGCCGTAGAAGAGCAACATCAGCGGGTAGTTCTCGGTGCCCAGCGCGAAGAGCAGGTACGCGGCGTCGAAGACGGCCCAAATCGCCAGGCCCGTCCACATCACCCGGCGTGGCCCCCACACCTGGCAGAGCGCACCGGAGAACCACGACGCCAGCATGACGGCGATGCCGTACACCGTGATGACATACCCGGCCCGTACGTCCGTTGACGCACCGTGGTCGGCCATGTACGGGGCGATGAACCCGGCTTCGACACCATCGCCGATCATGAACAGGAGTACGCCCAGATAGCCCAGGATCAAGGGTTTCGGCATCGCTCGACCTCCACTCTGCGGTGACGTAAGGAGTACGACCGCAGATACTCAAGTGCGCCGAGAGAAATATCAAGAGTCTTGGTAAAGATAACGGGATCGAGTGGTAACTACTCCGCCTCGATGACCCGCACATCCGTCAGCTCCCGCATCTCCCGTACCAGCTCCTCGTCCACCGGACCGGTCAGCAGGACATGGTCGAAGGAGTCCACGCCCTCCAGCCGGTGCAGCGCGCGACGGCCCACCTTGCTGTGGTCCATGAGCAGCACGCTGGTCGCGCCCGCCTGGCGGGTCGCCCGCTTGATGCTGACGATCTCCTGCTCCTGGTGGAACGTCATGCCGGCGGTCATCGCGGAGGTGGAGAGCACGCTCAGATCGACGGAGATGCCGCCGATCATGTCCATCGCCGGCAGGCCGATCCATGAGTCATGGGTGCGTGAGTACTCGCCGCCCACGCAGATCAGCCGGATGCCCTCGGCGCCCCTCAGTTCCTCGGTGATCTGGCGGTAGTTGGTCACCACGGTCAGTGGCCCCACCTCGGGCAACAGCCGCGCCAGGGCCAGCGCCGAGGTCGAGTCGTCCAGCATCACCGACATCCCCGGGGCCACGAACGGCAGGGCGGCGCGGGCCAGGGCCCGCTTCTCGTCGGTGTGCGCGTGCAGCCGGAAGTCCGAACTGGACTCGAAGACCATCGAGGGCTGCGCGGAGACGCCGCCGTGGTACTTGCGCAGGATGCCGCGGTCCGCCAGCTCGGCGATGTCCCGGTGGACCGTCATCAGGCTGACGCCGGTCAGCTCGACCAGTTCGGCGACGGTGGCGTCCCCTCGGGCCAGAACGTGGTCGACGATCAGTTGGTGCCGCTGCTGCCGCGCACCGCGCGACGACGGGGGAGTAGTCATGCCCCCCATCCTGCCGTGTTCGTTTCTCACATAGAACCAGTGACAACTCACGCAGCCAATGTTAATTTCGCTGTGCCGGACACCGCCGGGTGCAACGGACACCGCCGGGTGCAACGGGCAGCGCGAGGTGCAACGGACACCCCCGGTGCAACGGACACCCCCGGTGCAACGGACACCCCTCGGTGTTCCGGCACAGCCAGAGATCATCAGCCAGGAGATCAGGGGTACGCATGGCCGACGCAGTGGTCTTCGACATGGACGGCGTACTGGTGGAGAGCGAGCATCTGTGGGAAGAGCTGTGGGCCGCGTACGCCGCCGCACGCGGCCGTCAGTGGGGTCCGGAACAAACGCGCGACGTCCAGGGGATGAGCGCCCCGAGTGGGCCGCGTACCTCACCCGGTTCTGCGGGGCGGGTGACTCCGCGGCCGGCACCGAGGAGGTCGTCGTCGACGGCATGGTCCAGGCGCTGGCGGACGGCCGCATCGGCCTGCTGCCCGGAGCGCGAGAGATGATCACCGCCACGGCCGAGCTCGCGCCCATCGCGCTCGCCTCCTCCGCGCCGCGCCGGGTCATCGACGCCGTCCTCGTCCACCATGGTGTCGACCACCACTTCAAGGCGACCGTCTCCAGCGCCGAGGTGGAGCGCGGAAAGCCGAGCCCGGACGTCTATCTGGCCGCCGCCCGCGCCCTCGGCGTGGACCCGGAGCGCTGTCTGGCGGTGGAGGACTCCAGCAACGGACTGCGCGCCGCCGCGGCCGCCGGGATGACCGTGGTGGCCATTCCCAATCCGCAGTACCCACCCGCCGAGGACGCCCTCGCGGCCGCCGCCTACCGTTCTGCGGACCACCATGCCGTACGTGACTTCCTGCTCAGCAGGCTCGACACCCGAGGGGAGTGACCCGACATGACCGCGGTCCTGGTATCCGGCGATGACTTCATCGCCCCCGAGCTCTTCTCCGCCGCTCTGAGCGAGAGCCTGCCCTCCGCCGGGCTGAGCTTCCGCACGCTGCGCACTCGCTGGCCGAACGAACCCTTCGGGCCGGTGGGCGCCGACGGGCACGGAAACGGCGGTGTGAAGGAGGCCAGTGGCACCGAGGAGCAGGTGCTGGAGGCGCTCGGTGACGCGAGTGTCGCCCTGACCCAGATGGCTCCCTTCACCTCCCGTGTCATCCACGAGTCGCCCCATCTGAAGTTCATCGGCGTGGCCCGTGGCGGCCCGGTCAACGTGGACCTGGCCGCCGCCACCGCCGCCGGGATACCCGTCACCTTCACACCGGGCCGCAACGCCGCCGCTGCCGCCGAATTCACCATCGGCCTGATGCTCGCTGCCATGCGCCACCTCACCTTCGCCGACGCGGCCCTCAAGGAGGGCACGTGGCGCGGTGACTACTACGCGTACGAGAACGCGGGTCTGGAGCTCGACGGCGCCGCCGTCGGACTCGTCGGGTACGGGGCCATCGGCTCGATCGTGGCCCGTGTACTGCGTGCCTTCGGCGCACACGTCCTGGTCTCCGATCCGTACACGGACCCGGCCCGAGCGCGGGCCGACGGTGTCGAGCTCACCTCCCTGGACGACCTGCTGCGGCGCAGCTCCGTCGTGAGCCTGCACGCCCGTGTCACCCCCGAGACCCGGCATCTGCTGAACGCCGGCAACCTCGCGCTCCTGCCCGAGGGCGCCGTCCTCGTCAACTCGGCCCGTGGCGAGCTGCTCGACTACGCCCCGCTCCCCGGCCTGCTGGAGTCCGGCCGGCTCGGCGCGCTCGCCCTGGACGTCTACGACATCGAGCCGCCCCCGGCCGACTGGCCGTTGCACAAGGCCCCCATGTCATCACCACGCCACATCTGGCGGGATCCACCCGGCAGACCGCCGACCGGGCCGCCCGGATCACCGCTGCCGAGGCCGCCCGCTTCCTACGCGGCGAACCGCTGCGGCACGTGGCCAATCCGGAGGTGCTGACCGGGGGCCGGCCATGATCGTCGGAGTCGACATCGGCACCTCGGTCACCAAGGCCCAGCTCATCTCCCGCGACGGCCGGACCACCCCCGCCCACGAGGCCCGCAGCACCGTCTACACCCTGCCCGGACACCGCGTCGAGCAGGACCTGGACGATGTCGTGGGCACCGTGGAGACCGTCGTACGGGCGGCGCTCGCCGACGCCGCGCAGCTGGGCGACGAACCGGCCGAGGCCCTGGCCCTCACCGGGCAGGGCGACGGCCTGTGGCTGCGCGACGCCACGGGCGCCCCCGTCGGCCGCGCGCTGTCCTGGATGGACGGCCGAGCCGCGGACCGGCTGGACCGGTGGACCGCCGACGGCACCCTGCACGCCCTGCACCGGCGCACCGGCGTCGGTCTCTTCCCCGGCTCCGCGGCACCCCTGCTGGCGCATCTGGCCGAGCACGAGCCGGAGCGGCTGGCGGCGGCCCACGTCGCCGGATACTGCGTGGACGGCGTCGTACAGCGGCTGACCGGCGCCGTGACCGTCGATGTCTCCGACGCCTCGCAGCCGTTCCTCGACGTCGCCACCCGCACCTACGACGAGACCGCGCTCGAGCTGTGCGGACTGTCCGCACACCGCCGGCTGCTGCCGGACCCGGCGCCGCCCGGCACCCTGCACCGGCTGCTGCCCGACGCCGCCCGTCGGCTGGGCCTGCCCGCGGGGCTGCCGGTCTCCGCCGGCCCGTTCGACATCCCGGCCTGCGCCTTCGGCTCGGGAGTGGCCGAACCGGGCGAGGGCAACCTGATCATCGGCACCACCCTCGCCGCCCAGGTCCTCGACACCGAGCCGCGCCCGGCCATCGCCGAGGACCCTGCCGGGATGCTGCTGGCGACCCCGTACGAGGGCCGCTATCTGCGGGTCATGCCCGCCATGATCGGCACCGCGGGTCTGGACTGGCTGCTGAAACTGCTCGATGTGAAGATCGAGGCGCTGGACGCGCTGCTCGTCCAGTCCCCGCCCGGCGCCTCGGGCGTCACCGCGCTGCCGTTCCTGTCCGCCAGCGGCGAGCGCGCACCCTTCGTCGACCCGCGGGCCCGTGGCCGCTTCGACGGCCTGTCCCCGCTGGCCGGCCGCGCCGACCTGGTACGGGCGCTGTGCGAGGCCGTCGCCTACTCGGCGCGGCACTGCATGGAAACCCTCGGCGTCACCCGCACCGTCACCGCCTGCGGCGGTGGCGCGCGCTCCGGGGAGTGGGCGCGCATCTTCGCCGGTGTCCTCGGGGGTGACCTGGAGGTCTGCGACGACGCCGTGGGCATCCGCGGTGCGGCCCACGTCGCCTGGCGCTCCCTGGGCACGCCGGTCGACCCCGGCGCCTGGCGCGCCCGCCTCCGTACCGTGGCCGCCGAGCGCGGGCTGATCGACCACTACGCCGAGGGCTACGCCGCCTACCGCCACGCCCTCGATATCGCACGCGAAGGCTGGAGCACCCGATGACCAGGCTCTTCAACGACCCCGCCCGGTTCACCGACGACATGATCACCGGGTTCGCCGCCGCCCATCCGGAACACGTACGGGCCGTGCCCGGCGGTGTGGTGCGCGCCCGCCCCACCCGTACGGGGAAGGTGGCCGTCCTCACCGGTGGCGGCTCCGGCCACTATCCCGCCTTCTGCGGTGTCGTCGGCCCCGGATTCGCCGACGGCTCGGTCATCGGCGATGTGTTCACCTCGCCGTCGGCCGCCCGCGCCCGCTCGGTCGCCGAGGCGGCGGAGGCGGGCGGCGGTGTCCTCTTCCTGTTCGGCAACTACGCCGGGGACGTGATGAACTTCGGCCTCGCGGCACGGCAGTTGGCGGACGACGGCACTCCCGCCCGCTGCTTCGCCGTCACCGATGACATCGCCTCCGCCCCCGCCGACCAGACGGCGCGGCGGCGGGGCATCGCGGGCGGCTTCGTCGTCTTCAAGACCGCGTCGGCGGCTGCCGAGGAAGGTGCCCCGCTGGACGAGGTCGTCCGCGTGGCCGAGCACACCAACGCCCGTACCCGCACGCTCGGAGTGGCCTTCGACGGCTGCACCCTGCCGGGCTCCGACGCGCCCCTGTTCACCGTTCCCGAGGGCCGCCTGGGCCTCGGCCTCGGCATCCACGGCGAACCGGGGGTCAGCGAGGACACCCTGGGCACCGCCGAGGACCTGGCCCGCGCCCTGGTGACCGGGCTGCTGGCGGACCGGCCCGCGGACACGGACGGCGAGGGCCGTGTCGCGGTCGTCCTCAACGGCCTCGGCGCCACGAAGTACGAGGAGCTGTACGTGCTGTGGGGCGCCGTGGCCCGGCTGCTGGACGAGGCGGGGCTCACGCCCGTACGCCCCGAGGTCGGCGAACTCGTCACCAGTCTCGACATGGCCGGTTGTTCCCTGACCCTGAGCTGGCTGGACGACGAGCTGGAACGCCTGTGGCGCGCACCGGCCGACACCCCGGCCTTCCGCCGGGGGACACCGCGGGAACCCCTGGTGGACGCCGCCGCCGAACGGCCCGCCGCCGCCCCGCGCCGAACGGAGCGGTCCGCCGCCACGGCGTCCGGCGCGGCCGTCGAGGTCGCGGAGCTGGCCGTCGACGCACTGCGCGCCGCCCGCGACGTACTGCACCGGGACGCGGAGGCCCTGGGCAGGCTGGACGCGGTGGCGGGCGACGGCGATCACGGCCGTGGCATGTGCAAGGGCGTCGACGCGGCACTGGCGGCCGCCGAAAAGGCGCACGCCGATCGGCTCGCCCCTGCGGCGGTGCTGGCCGCCGCCGGTGATGCCTGGGCGGCGGAGGCCGGGGGCACCTCGGGTGCGCTGTGGGGCGTGGCGCTGCGCGCCCTCGGCGCCGCGCTGCCGGCCGACCGGGCGCCGGGGCGCGAGGAGCTGGCGTCCGCCGCCACGGCCGCGCTCACCGCCGTCACCTCGCTCGGCGGGGCCGAGGTGGGTGACAAGACCCTGGTCGACGCTCTCGCGCCGTTCGCCACCGCCTTCGCGACGCGGCTGCGGACCGAAGACCCGGTGGCCGAGGCGTACGCGTCCGCCGTGGCAGAAGCCCGTACGGCCGCCGAGGACACCGCAGGGCTGCGCCCCCGCCTGGGCCGCGCCCGCCCCCTGGCCGACCGCAGCGTGGGCACCCCCGACCCCGGGGCCACCTCACTCGCCGCCGTGCTGACCGCGGTGGCCACCCTCCACACGACGACAGGAAGCGATCCCGTATGACCACCGCGAACGCCTTCCGGATCGTCGTCGGCTGTGACGACGCCGGATACGACTACAAGGAAGCCCTCAAGCGGGATCTGCTGGCCGACCCCCGGGTCGCCGAGGTCATCGACGTCGGCGTGGGCAGCGACGAACACACCGCCTACCCGCATGTCGCGGTGGAAGCGGCCCGCCGCGTCGCGGAGGGCACCGCCGACCGCGCCCTCCTGGTGTGTGGCACCGGCCTCGGCGTGGCCATCAGCGCCAACAAGGTCCCCGGCATCCGCGCGGTCACCGCCCACGACAGCTATTCCGTGCGCCGCTCGGTCCTCAGCAACAACGCCCAGGTGCTCTGCTTCGGCCAGCGCGTCATCGGCCTGGAGCTTGCCCGTTCGCTCACCGACGACTGGCTGGCGCAGAGCTTCGACGAGACCTCCCCGTCGGCGGAGAAGGTCGCCGCGATCCGGAGCTACGAGGGCTAGGGCAGACCGACAACGTCGGGCTCCACGACCACAACCGGATCGTGGAGCCCGACGTACGGGAAGCCGTGTCGTCGCTACTGGCTCACCTTGACGGAGAACCAGTCCACGCTCATTCCCTCACCGGAGGTGGTGTCCGCCGCCGGCGAGGTGCAGCCGCAGACCTTGTTCGGGTAGGAGCCGCCGACCGCGACATTGAAGATGGCGAAGAACCCGTGGTCGACCGCCTTCTTCCAGGTCTCGGCGGACACCTGGTTCTGCTTCACCGTGAAGGTTTCCTTGCCGTCGCGGTAGAAGCGCAGTTGCTCGGCGGAGGTGTCGGTGCGATCCACGATCACGGAGTACGTGTGGTAGTCGGTCTGGCAGCCGTCGCACGGCAGCAGGTCGCTGGTGATCCCGTCCGGGTCGTGGCACTCACCGGCCCACTCCCCGCAGTGGAAGGTGTTCGAGTGCTTGCTCAGCCCGTTGACGTCCTCCATGATGTCCAGCTCGCCGATGCTCGGCCAGTTGGTGGCTCCGGTCGGACGGGCGTCGGCGCCCATGGCCCAGAAGGCGGGCCAAATGCCGAGGGCCTTCTCGGGGTTGGGCTGCTTGAGCGAGGCACTGATCTCCAACTGCCCACCGGCCGGGGCCTCGAAGTCGGTGCGCTGGGTCTCCACCCGGCCGGAGGTCCACTTCCCGGAACCGTCGCGGATCGGCTTGATCACCATGTGACCCTCGCCGTCGTGGTAGACGTTCTCGGTGGAGTCCGTGACCGACTCGACCTCACCGGTGCCCCAGTTCGGGGCGCCGCCCGGGTATCCGGTGCCGATGTCGTACAGCCAGTCGCCTCTGTTCAGGCCGGTGCCGGCCGCCCCGTCGAAGTCGTCCTGGAAGACGGTGGTCCACTCGGCCGCGGCGGTGGGTTCGCCCGCGGCGGCGGTGTGGGAGGACACGGTGAGAGCCAGCAGTCCGGTCAGCGGAAGCGACAGGGCGGCCACGAAGGCCAGGGCGCGTCGTCGGCGGCGGGGCTTGGCCTCCGCCGTCGTACGTGAGGTGATCCTGAACATGTGGGGGGCTGCTTTCGTCCGAAGGAACGTCGGTTACGGGGTGTGCGAGCCCCCGTAGCCCGCTCCTGGCGTGGGGTGTGGCGGAGGCTGGGCTACGGGGACTCGGGCACAGGGACAGCGCGAGCGCCAACGGGTCGAGAGAGCGCTCACACAGAACGACTGTCTTGGACTCTGCCCTTGCCGGTCAAGAGCCGCGCAGAGTTCACGAGTTGAACGTAAGCCCGTTGCTCGACCACGACCTCACGGAAGTATCGCTCGCCCCACTTCAGAATTGGAGACATACACGGGGTGCCGGCACCCGCGCGCGCCAACTCTTGACGGCACCCCAGGGCGGGAACCCCGCCCTCGCTGAACATCACCCGGCCACCGGTGGCCACGCTGATCGACGTAGTGAGCGACGGTGTCCCGGACTACTCCGTCCCGGGGGCGAAGTCCTCCACGAAGTAGCTGTCGTGCCGGATGCGGAATCGCTTGAGTTCCTCGCCGCCGCGCTGGGTCATCTCCGCGACCCGCTCGAAGTACTCCTCGCGCGGGGCGCCCGGGGCGAAGAGCAGGAGCATGGAGGTGGGCTCGTCCGACACGTTCTTGAACGCGTGCAGGCCACCGACCGGTACGTACAGGAAGTCGCCCGCACGGCCCGTGATCCACTTCTCGCCGTTGTAGAGCTCCAGCTTGCCCGAGAGGATGTAGAACGACTCGGAGATGGCCTTGTGGAAATGGGTCTTGGGCCCGCCGGACCGTGGACCCATCTCCACCTTGTACAGGCCGAATTCGCCGCCGGTCGACTCGCTGGTGGCGAGGTAGTGGGTCGAGCCGCCGGGTGAGGAGAGGTCCGGCGGGGTGCCGGCCGGGCGGAAGGCCGCGTTCACCTCGCCCCTGTCGCCGTGGTAGCGAGGCTCCGGGTATTCGAGGTCTTCCGGGTAGGACATGAGGTGCTCCTTTCAGCAGGTCTCCACTGGCATGATGGCTCCGCCCCGAGAAGGCCGCATCGGGCGTCCGGATGACGTTGGTGGACGTTGAGACGGGGCCGGAGACCTAGGCCCGTCTCGTCAGCCGGGACCGCGGCCCGCCCTCCCCGCGGGACTCGACGCGCGCCGGGCCCGCCCGCTCCCGCTCCCGTCCGCGGTATACGCGGGGAAGTGGCTGCATGACCCGCGGGGCGGGGGTTACCCGGTGGGTGGCCCACCCGTGGTCGAGGAAGGGGAGCACGCCGTGCGCATCGGAATCATCGGAGCGGGCCGCATCGGCTCGACGCTGGCCCGCCACTTCGCCGCGATCGGCTACGACGTGGCGATCGCCAATTCCCGCGGCCCGGACACCCTCGCCGACCTGATGGGCGACATCGGCGGCCCGATCCGTGCGGTGACCGCCGAGGAGGCGGCGCGGTTCGGCGAGGCGGTGGTCGTGTCCATCCCCTACGGCCGCTACCAGGAGCTGCCGACCGAGCCGCTGCGCGGCAAGGTCGTGATCGACACCTGCAACTACTACCCCGAGCGGGACGGTCACGACCCGGAGCTCGACGGCGACGCCACCACCTCCAGCGAGAAGATCCAGGCCCACACCGGCGCCAACCTGGTCAAGGCGTTCAACGCGATCTACTGGGAGAACCTGCGTGACCACGCCCGCCCCCAGGGCGCCACCGACCGGGTGGCCATCCCGCTGTCCGGCAACGACGAGGAGGCCAAGGCCGCGGTGGCCGGGCTGATCCGCGACATCGGTTTCGCCGCCGTGGACGCCGGGCACCTGGGCGAGGGCGGCCGCAAGCATCAGCCGGGCAGTCGCGTCTACGCCACCGAGATGTCGTCCGCCGAGACCAGCGCCCTGCTGCACGTCGCCTGAGACCGGGGCCGCTCGTTCATTTGACGGTTCCGGTGCCGATGAAATCGGATACCACCGCATTGAACAGCTCGGGATTCTCCCAGAACATCAGGTGGCTGCCTTTCTCGTCCGCCGAGAGAATGCGGATCGTGGATTCCGGAATCCGCTCGGCGACACCTTCCGCGACATCGGCGGGGATCAAGCTGGCCGCCCCGCCGATGACCAGTGTGGGCACGGTGATCCGGGGCAGTACGTCCCGCCAGTCATTGCCGCAGTAGCCGAGATGCAGCGTGGCGGCGTGCTCGCGCGGCAGCAGCAGATTCTGCCCCAGGATCCATTCCGCGTCCTCGGCGCTCAACGGCCTCAAGGAACTGGCACCGGACGCGCCCACGGAGCAACGAGGGGCGATCCTCACCTTCGAGGAGGCGCTGCATATCGCGGCCGGCCTCAGGAGTGACCGGGCGCTGCAGGCTTCGCGCGCCGTGGTCGACATGCTGCACACCCCGGATCAGTTTTAGCGACCGCCCCTTCCCCTGCGCCGCCCCAAGCGCTCCGTACCGGGCGGCGGCGGAGCGGGAAGCGGTGCCACGAGCCGATGCGAGGCCGCGTACATGACGGCCTGGGTGCGGTCGCGCAGGCCCAGCTTCGCCAGGATCCGGGAGACGTGTGTCTTGACCGTCTCGTCGCCGATGCCCAGCCGCTGCGCGATCTCCGTGTTGCTGTGCGCCTGGGCCACCAGCATCAGCACCTCGTGCTCGCGGGCCGTCAGCCGCTCGAGCGCGGTGGAGGACGCGGGCGGGGCGATGCTGCCGGCGAAACGCGAGATGAGACGGCGGGTGACCGAGGGATCGATGAGGGCATCGCCTCGGGCGGCGATGCGGATGGCCGCGATCGTCTCCTCGGGAGGGGCGCTCTTCAGGAGGAATCCGCTGGCTCCCATGTGGAGGGCGCGGTAGACGTAACTGTCGTCGTCGTAGGTGGTGAGCACGATGATTTTCGTGGTGTTGCCCGGCCTGCCGAGGATGCGCTCCGCGGCATGGAGTCCATCCAGGCGTGGCATGCGGACGTCCAGGATGGCGACGTCGGGTGCCAGCCTGCCGGTCTCCTCGACGGCTGCCTGGCCATCGGCCACTTCGGCGACACAGCACAGGTCGTCCTGGGTGCCCAGGACCGCCTTGAGCCCCGAGCGGAACATGGCGTGGTCGTCGGCCAGGAGGATACGCAGGGTCATGTGCCATCCATGGAGAAGGTGACGGTGGTCTTCCAGTCGGTTCCGCCGTGGACCGGTCCGTACGAGGCGAAGCCGTTGAACATGCCGGCTCGGCTGTTGATGCCCTCCAGGCCCCGGTGCGGGGAATCCTCCACCGGACGCTTCGGGACGGCTATCGGGTTGACCGCGGTGACCGTGATGGACGAGGACCCGTAGTCCAGGGTGATGTCCACATGGCCGTCGCCGTGGCGCAGGGCATTGGTCAGTATCTCCTGGACCACGCGGTAGACGGCGATGTCCAGGGACCCGTCCAGTTTCTGCGGGGCGCCCCGGATGCTGAGGTCCGTCTCCAGACCGGCGGCGGACACGAGGTGAATCAGCTCGTCGAGGTCGCTCAACCCCGGTTGCCGTGCGCCCTCCGCGGGGCTGTCGTGCAGGAAATCCAGCAGGCGGCGCAGGTCGAGAAGGGCCGCGCGGCTGGAGGTCTCCACCGCCGTGAGCGCCGTCGACACCGGTGACACCTCCTTGGTGGAGAGCCCCAGACGGGCGGCTCCGGCATGGACGCCGATGGCGCTCACATGATGGGCGATGACATCGTGCAGATCGCGGGCGATGGCACTGCGCTCCCCGGCGATGGCATCCGCGAGGGCGTGCCGGGCGTTCTCCCGCTCCCGTACGGCCCGCTGTTCCAGTTCGGCGATGTGCGCGCCCCGGGCCGTGGTGTAGCGGCCCACCAGCCAGGCGAGGAGGGCCTCCTTCACCGCGCCCAGCACAATCGTGCGCCACTCGGTGAGATCGGTCGTCGCACCGAGTGTCCTGGCCCCGATGGACCCCGCGGCCAGATACAGGAGGGCGAGCACGGCCGGGCGGCCGTTCAGCCAGGCCCCCGCCCGGTAGGCGGCGATGAGCATTCCGGCGTCGTTGGTGTCCGGCAGCGGACCACCGCCGGGCAGGGCCAGCGCACCGGCCACGGCCAGGGTCGCCTGGGCGAACGCCACGACACCCGAGAGACGGGCCGCACTCGCGAGCGCCGCGTCCACCAGCGCGATCCCGGCCAGCAGGCACCAGAAGGACACCGCGGGATACACCCGCGCACCCTCGTAGGAGAAGGCGAGCGTATCCGCGAGCAGGCAGAAGCCCGCCACCATGAGGGACTGCCGGGTCAGGGACCCACTCGCGCCCCGGATCGACACGGACACGGTCCCTCTCTCAGGGGGTCTGCGTGCCCGCGCCGCGGGCACGTCGGACGGCGGAACACACAGCCGGAACGCCGCCCTGTACGCGGCCAGTTGCACCAGGCATGCACACATAGTGCACGAGCCCTGCCGGAAAACGTTTCCTGCGCCGGGGGGAGACGCGGTCCCCCGCGCGGGGGACAGGTCGTACCCCGGGTGCGTGACGACACCGCGTGGCGGCGGTTTCTACTGTCTGCCGCGTGAACGACAACGCACCCCCCGCATCGGTTCGCGGCAGATCCGCCGGTCGCAACTCGCATGGCATGCCGCGCGTGGCACGCGTGGTGGTGGCCGTGCTCTGCGCCCTGGGCCTGTCCGTCGGCGCGGGATCCTCCGCAGGGGCGGATTCCACCGCCGGGGGCGACCTGAAGGTGGCCCAGACGCTCGGCGACCGCGACCTGACCTTCATGCTGCGGCGCGTCACCGGGCTGCCCGGCCCCCTGCACGTGGACGTCTTCACCCATCGGGGCACCGCCGCGGGAACCCTGCGCCTGGGCACTGTGCCCACCGGCGCGTCACACGACCGGGCAGCAGGCTCCTCGGCGGGGACCACCACCAGCAGCGCCTCGGTCCGGCTCGGCAGTACGCCGGGGTCCTACAGCGCCGCCCTGGACATCGACCGGGCCGGGCCCTGGGAGCTCGTCGTCGACGACGGATCCCGTACCGCGCGGATCCCCTTCGTGGTGCCGGGCCAGGCCACGTCGCCACCGGAACTCACCGTGTTCGGCGGTTTCGTCACCGCCGGTGTGCTCATGCTGGTGACCCTGTTCGTCGCCGTCCGGGCCCGGCGCGGGGCCTGGGCGCTGGTGCCGGCGGGAGGCGTGGTGGCCGCGCTCGCGACAGCCGTCACCGCCGCGCTGCTGTCCGCCTCCCTGCCCATGCCGCCCGAGCCGGGCGGCCAGGTGGATGCCACGAACGACAACGTGGCCGATCCCTACGCGGTCGTCCGGCCGGTGACCAACGACTACTCCCGACCGCCCGTCTCACTCGAGACGGGTCGGTACCCGGCCAGGGCGGCGGAGCGGGGCACGCTGCGGCTGAGCGTGCACGACGGCTCCACCGGCCTCCCCGCGGACGATCTCGTCGTGCACGACGGTGCCCTGATGCATCTGCTGGTCATCGGGCCGACCGGTGAGCTCTGGCATCTGCACCCCATACGCACCGCGCCCGGCAGCTACGAGGTCCAGCTACGACTGCCCGCGGCCGGCCACTACGCCGTGTCCGCGGAGTTCGCCCGCCGCGGCGGCGGGATCCAGCAGGTGCGCTCGGCGACCGGTCTGACGGTCGCCGACGGCTCCGCGCGCGGCGGTGACCCGGCCCTTCCCGCCGAACTCGCCCCGCGGGGGCCGGGAGAGCGGACGGTCGACGGTGTACCGGTGCGCCTGTCGGCGCCCTCGCTCACAGCGGGAGCCGCGAGCACCCTGACCGCGCGCGTCGGCGACACACCGACGCTCCAGCCCTGGCTCGGCATGGTCGGCCACATGATCGTGGTCGGGCCGCTCGACAAGGCGGACGCCACCAGCCCGACGCGTATGGGACGGGCCGCGCAGGGCGCACCCGTCTGGGCACACGCGCACTCCATGGGCGGCGATATGAGCGGCCACATGAGCGGCCACTCCGCGCATGGCATGGGGGATGCTCCGGCCCACGACATGGCTGTCATGGACCAGGGGGACGAGCCGAGTGCGAGTACGAGCGGTTCGATGAGCGGGCTGATGCCTCTCAACGGCGACAGCCCCGCGGACGAGACGGTAGCCGCCTACGGCCCGGACGTCTCCTTCGTGTACACCTTCTCCCGGCCCGGCTACTACCGCGTGTGGATCCAGGCCGAGCGCGACAGTGCCGTTCTGACCATGCCCTACCTCCTGCATGTGTCGCCGGCGGGAGGAGCGAAATGAACCCTCTCGGCGCCTCCCGCGCCCCCAAGGTCCGGTTTCTCTCCGGAGTCGGCGCGGCGCTGCTGACGGTGTCCCTCGCCCTGGTGGCCGTCGGATGCCTTCCGTCCTGGACGGACGATGCCGTCTCGCTGACCGGGGGCAGTGCCACCGCCGAAGTGACACTGACGGTGGCCCGGCCCCGCACCGGCACCACGGACGTCGACATCCGGCTGACTCCGCGCCAAGGGGAGCGAAGCGAACGTCCGCCCACCATCACCCTGCAGGCCGTCATGCCCACCCACGGACACGCAACGCCTGTGGCGAACCCGCGGGTTGAGAGACCGGGCAGCTACTCCACGGCCGTCCACTTGATGATGCCGGGGCGCTGGACCTTCCACGTCGACGTCGACTACGGCGCACGGAGCGACCAGTTCGACTTCCCGCTGGCGATCTCCGGCTGAACAACCGGCTGCGCAGCGCCGGTAACCGCCCTTGCACGGCCACGAGAACGGCCACGAGAACGGCCATGAGAACCGTCACGAGAAAGGCATTCCCGTGAGCACAGCACTGCCCATCACCGGTACCGGCACGCCATCCCAGCCGTCCCCCGCCGTAAGAATCTCCCGCGCCGGCCGCACCGGCCCCATCGCCGCCAACACCGTCCTGGCCGGGACCACGATGTCCCTGTTCGGCTTGAGCTGGGACATCCAGTGGCATGTCGATGTCGGCCCGGACACGTTCTTCACGCTTTCCCACCTCATGCTGTACTCCGGCAGCGCCCTCGCCGGTCTCGCCAGCCTGGCCATGGTCCTGATCGCGACCGCTGCCCAGCGCGCCGGCCAGCCGGTGGACCGGTTTCCCGGTGGCAAGCCCGTACGCGTCTTCGGCGGGGTCTTCCGGGCCCCGCTGGGCTATCTGATCACCGGTACGGGAGCCGCCCTGTTCCTGCTCTTCGGGCTTCTGGACCTGTGGTGGCACTCCCTGTACGGCTTTGACGCCGTGCTGGACTCACCGCCCCACATCGGGCTGTTCCTCTCGATCTCCTTTTCCATGGTGGGGAGCGTCATCGTCTTCGCCGCAGCACGCGACACCCGGTGGGGCCGGGCGGGCGTGATCCTCAGCATCCCCGTGCTCATCATCTTCAGCCCCATCACGACCAAGGCATTCGGCGCACTCCCGCTGCCCGTCGAACCCGAGCTCGTCGGCAACATCTTGTTCTCCACCCTCCTGCTGATCACGGGGACGCTCACCATCGGACGGCGCGGCACCGCACTGACGACCGCCGCGACCCTCGGCGTCCTGCAGCTCCTCCTGTGGTGGTTCTCTCCCTGGGCGGCGCGGGTCTACGCGGATGCGAGCGGTCTGCCGCTGCGCGACAACCTCGGCGACAACCCGCCCGAACTCCCCTCTGAGATCCCGGTGTTCATGCTCTTCGCGGCAGCGGCCATCACGGCACTGCTGTGGCTGAGCAGGAGGCGGGGCTGGTCGGGCCGGATCGCGCCGCAGATCATGGGCGCCGGAGGGGGAGCCGTGGTCGGCCTCTCCCTCCCCATCCAGAGTGCCCTGTTCGGCGATTCCGGCCCGGACCCGGCCGAACTGCTGACGATGACGGCCGTCGGGCCGGCCACGGGCGCCCTCGCGGGCTACCTCGCCGCCCGGCTCGCCGTCCTGCTGCGCGAACACTCCACCGCATCCCTCACGAAGGGCCGATGACCACCCATGCGCTCCTCACGTTCACCGCTTCTGCTCGCCGTGGCCTCCGCATCCCGGCGTATCCGAGGCCACGCACGCCAACTGGTGCTGGCCGCGGCCGCCGCGCTCGCGCTGGTGGCGGTGTCGACCGCGCCGGCCGCGGCCTACGCCCCGGTCGGCGTCGTCCATACCGAGCGGGTACAGGCGGGGCCCTACGCGATCACCGTGGGGTTCTCCGAGTGGCCACTGCGGGCCATGCAGTCCCTCGACTTCACCTTCGCACCCGCCGACGGTGTCGCGGGGAAGTCGGGCACGCTCACTCTCGACGGGCCCGGCCTGGACGCCGACGATCGGGAGAGCCCGCTGGGGAGGCACCCCCGCAAGCGTGATGTCTGGGGCCTGGATGTCCAGGCCCTGCCGGAACCCGGGACGTTCAGCTTCACCTTCGACATCGACGGCCCCGCCGGCCACGGCCGCGGCACTCTGCGGAACGTCGGCGTGCTCGACCAGCCGGGCCCGCCCCTGGCCATCAGCTGGACCGTCTGCGCCATTCCGCCCGTCGGGATGCTCGCCTACCTCGCCGTCGGCTGGCGGCGCAACAAGCCCTCCGAGAAGGTGGCCACACTCATCTGACCCTCGCGGGACCCGGGCCGGTTCTCAGGCAGAGGTGGCCGGCGGTTCCGCGACGCCGATGAACTTCCCGGCCACCAGCCGGATATGGGCGGACCAGCCCAGCGCCGCGAGGTCGATGGTGAGTGACGAGGGATCGTGGAACACCTTCACGATGCGGTACCGGCTGCCGTCATCGAGTCGGCGCACGGCCACCGGAGTCGGCCGGTCGGAGAGGACTTCCTCTTCGGCGGCCGCGGCCGGACCGTCATCGATGAAGACCGCCTTGCCACCCGGTGCGAGTGCGCAGGCGACGGTGTTCCAGAAGCCGGGCAACCGCGCCGGTGGGATGTGGGAGAGCCAGAAGGCGAAGAACACCGTGTCGTAGCACCGCGACGGCTGCCACGCGAACAGGTCGGCCTCGACGAACCGGACGGTGGCGGACGCGGTACGCGCACGAGCGAGGGCCAGCACCTCAGCCGCCGCGTCCACGGCCGTCACCGAACGCGCCCGCGCGGCGAGCGACGAGGTCCACTGCCCCGTCCCACACGCCAGCTCCAGCACATCACCGGCGATCGGGAGGTCATCGACGGCAGCCAACAACTCCCGCAGGTCCTCGCGCTCCGCATAGGGCCGGTCGTATTCCGCCGCGCCCGCCCTGTAGTAGGACATCTGCTCGGTCAGAAGAGCGTCGTCATCCACTGCGGGTTCCTCCCGGTTCGGCCGGAGCCGAGCACCCTGCTCGGTCGCCACCGGCACCCTGGACCTTGACCTTCGGGCAGGGTCAAGCGTCAGGCCGGCCGCGACCCGCAGGGTCAGCCAAGGAGATCCTTGGCCATCAGCTCAAGCCGCTCGGCGAACTCGGAGAGCCCGGCCCGGTCCACGTTGCCGAAGCTGACCCGGAAGACCCGGCGGTCGTCGGGCAGGAAGGCGGTGCCCGGAATGACGAGCGTGTCGTAGCGGGTGATGAGGTCGCGCACGACGTCGTCGGTGCCGCGGTCGGCGAAGGGGTGGCGGACCCAGCCGAAGAACCCTCCGCAGCTCAGCAGCTCGAAACCGCCCGGCCGCTCGGCCAGTACGGTCTCCAGCCAGCGCCGCTTCTCGGTGGCCTCGTTGGCACGCGCACGCCGCCACTCCTGGGCCGAGGTCAGCCCGGCCCAGGCGGCCTCCTGCCCGACGCGCGGAGGGCAGATCGCCACGCAGTCGAGCAACTTCATCACCTCGCGGTTCAGCTCGGGCGAGCCGACGACGGCGCCCACCCGGTAGCCGGGAATCGCGAGGTCCTTGGAGAAACTGTGCAGGCTCACCAGGGTCCGCGCCCAGTCCGGGTCGGCGAACAGGTCGTGTGCCGGTCGTACGGTGTCGCGGAACGAGCGGTAGGTCTCGTCCACGATCAGCGCGATATCGTGCCGCTTCGCCAGTGCGTAGAAGTCCGCGAGCACATCCGGCGGAATGGTGACGCCGCTCGGGTTGCCCGGGGTGACCAGCACGATCGCCCTGGTACGCGGGGTAATGAGCGCTTCGGCCGCTTCCGGCTCGGGCACGAGATCGGGCCCGGGCTCCAGGTAGCGCGGCACGACGCCGTTCATGCGCAGCCACATGTCGTAGTTGAAGTAGTACGGCAGGACTTCGATGACCTCGTCGCCCGGCTCGGTGAGCGCCTGTGCCACCAGGCAGAACGCCTGGTTGCATCCTGCGGTGACGACCATCTGGTCAGCCCCCACCGGGCTCTGGTAGCCGCGGCTGAGGTCGGCGGCGAAGGCATCCCGCAGCCGGGGCAGTCCGGGGCTCGGTACGTAGGCGGCGCCGTTCGGCTCGTGGGCGACCTTGGCGACGTGTTCGATCATCTCGGGCGCGGGCGGGTAGCTCGGCGCGGCCTGGGCCAGATCGAGCAGTGCCCGCTCGCCGCTGCGGCCCGCCAGCAGGGCATACGTCGCCCCCATCGGCGAATCGATCTCCTGCACGGTGCGCGGGCTGAGTCGCACGTCGGGGCTCCTTCACGGGTGGCGGGCCGCTGTCGGTTCACCGCGATGCTACCGACCTCCCCCGCACGCCGGCCGAGCCATGGCAGCGGGGACGCGCGCGAGGGAGTCGGAGGAAAGCACTCACCACCGGCACCAGCAGGCTTCCGGGGCCGGGGTCAGCAGTTGTCGCCGACCGCGTCGATCTTCGAGCCGAACCGGCCGCTGTAGTTGCTGGCGTAGTCGCCCCTGCGGACCGAGTGGCATTCCTTGCCCGAGGCCCAGTCGATGAAGGCACCGGTCCTGTTGGCCCGGAAGGAACCCACGTGGTCGGTGAACCGGCTGGGCAGGTCCACGTAGCCGCCCCGCCAGGTGTAGAGCTCGCCCGTCCCGTCCTGGAACCGCCACAGGCAGATCGCGTTGCTCGCGCAGGCGGGCAGCGCCTGGGCCTGTACGGAGGGGCCCAGCGTGGTCACCACAACGGTCCCGGCAACGAGCGCGAAGCGTGTGAAACGTGCGTTCATCCCGTCCTCCTTGACGCGGAAGTCAACGCCACGATTGTTCAACCCGGGACGGGCGGCGGATAGACAGCTCCTGTGTTCGACGGTGGCCAACAGGGCTGGACCCGCTGTGCGTCAGGCGGGGGTTTCGGCGGTGGCGGTCAGGATCGCGCGGCCCAGGATGTGTCCGGCCATGGTGAAGCCGAGGACGGCCGGAGTGGCGTCGGCCGGGACGCCGATGGACTCGACATCGAGGGCGTGCACCACGACGAAGTAGCGGTGCGTGCCGTGTCCGGCCGGCGCCGATGAAGCGGGCGGCGCGGGCGTCGCCCGGCAGTTGGAAGGCACCCTCGGGCAGGCCCGAACCGGTGTCGTCGCCGGCGTCCCTCGGGCAGCTCGGTGATGGTGGCGGGGATGTCGGCGACCGCCCAGTGCCAGAACCCGGACCCGGTGGGGGCGTCGGGGTCGTAGACGGTGACGGCGTAGCTCTTGGTGCCTTCCGGGGCGCCGCTCCAGAACAGCTGCGGGGAGACGTCCTTCCCGCCGGGGACGCCGGAGATGCCGGAGAGCTGCTCGATCGACCAGGCGGCGCCGCTGGTCCTGCACAACGCCACCGGCACCACGGTGACGTCGGCGACGTTCATGCGGACCCGCGGATGGTCGGCCGAGCAGTGGGCCGCCGCCCGGGACCGGTTGCGCGAGCGCGGACTGTTGGACGCGGCGGGGGATCTCACGGAGTCGGGCGCGACCCTGCGCGGTGAGGCCGAGGCGCTCACCGACCGCCTCGACGCCGCCCCGTACGACCACCTCGGCCCGGCCGCCACCGCCCGCCTCACCGAGCTGGCCGGTGGCTTCACCGAAACCCTCAGGGCCGCGGGCGCCTTCCCCGCGGTCCACTTCGGCAAGGGCTAGTCGCCACCTAGTCGCGCATGACGTCGGGCTCGTGCCGGCGCAGCAGGCGGGCCACGACGAAGCCGCAGACCAGCCCGATCGCCACCAGCACACCGAGGTCGATGCCCCACTGGGAGACGGTGTGCGCCCACAGCGGGTCGACTTCGTTCGGCTTGTCGAGATTCCAGGGCGGCATGGTGTGCGCGAGGTCGAGTGTGGTCCCGGCGCCCGCGACCGCCCAGCGGGCGGGCATCAGCCAGCCGACCTGTTCGATGCCCGGAGAGCTGAACAGCTTGAAGAGGACGCCGGTGAAGACCACCTGGACGATGGCGAACATCACCAGCAGCGGCATGGTCTTCTCGGCCGTCCTCACCAGCGCGGAGATGACCAGGCCGAACATCATGGAGGTGAAGCCCAGCGCACTGATCACCACGCAGACCTCGACGGCCGTGGGCATGAGCAGCCCCTGGGCGGGCAGTTGGCGGACCGAGAAGCCGATCGCGCAGAGGACGGCACCCTGCATCGCGGTGATCAGACCGAGGACGATCACCTTCGACATCAGATACGCGGACCGGGACAGACCCGTGGCCCTCTCCCGTTCGTAGATCACCCGTTCCTTGATCAATTCGCGTACGGAGTTGGCCGCGCCGGAGAAACTCATGCCGATGACGAGCACCAGCAGAATGGTTCCGGACTCCTGGTTGTAGCGGAAACCGCTGTCGGGCGGTGGCGGGACGAGCCCGTACCTCGCCGGAACCAGACAGCTCACCCCGCCCAGTACGGCCGGGAGGAGCAGCATCAGCGCCATGAAGCCCTTGTCGGAGGCGATGACCGATAGATAACGGCGTATCAGGGTCCACAACTGGGCGACCCAGTGCCGCCGTTTGGGCTGCAGGGCTCGCGCGGGCGGCTGCGCCGGAAGGGCGCCCGGCTGCTGCGGCGGTACGGCCGAGCCGACCTCCGCGACACGCCGGGCGTACTGCGGGGAAGTCCGCCAGCGCCCGCCCCAGTCGTTGTCGCGATGGTTCTCGAAGGCGGAGAAGACATCGGCCCAGCTCTCGTGGCCGAAGAATTCCAGGGCCTCGTCCGGGGCGCCGAAGTAGGCCACGGAGCCGCCGGGCGCCATGACCAACACCCGGTCGCACAGGGACAGTTCGGCGACGGAGTGGGTCACCACCAGGACGGTACGGCCATCGTCGGCGAGCCCCCGCAGCAACTTCATGACATCGCGGTCCAGGCCCGGGTCCAGCCCGGAGGTGGGCTCGTCCAGGAAGAGCAGGGAGGGCTTGGTCAGCAGCTCCAGGGCGACGGACACCCGCTTGCGCTGACCGCCGGAGAGCGAGGCGACCTTCTTGTCCCGGTGGACGTCGAGCTTCAGCTCCTGGAGCACCTCGTCGATACGGGCCTTGCGCTCGGCGGCCTTGGTGTCACCGGGGAAGCGCAGCCTGGCGGCGTACTTCAGCGCGGTGTCGACGGTCAGCTCCTTGTGCAGGATGTCGTCCTGCGGAACGAGGCCGATACGGTGGCGCAACTCGGCGAACTGGGTGTAGAGATCGCGGTGGTCGTAGAGGACATGGCCGTGGTCGGCGGGCCGGTAGCCGGTCAGCGCGCGCAGGAGGGTGGACTTCCCGGAGCCCGACGGCCCGACCACCGCCACCAGCGACTTCTCCGGGACGCCGAAGGAGACGTCGTCCAGGATGGTCTTGCCGCGCCCGACGGTCACCGTCAGGTTCCGGGCGGCGAAGAAGACTTCACCGGTGTCGGCGAACTCCTCCAGCCGGTCCCCGGCGAGGCGGAAGGTGGAGTGACCGACCCCGACGATGTCGTGTGGGCCGATGAGCCGGCGGTCCACGGGCTGCCCGTTGACATAGGTGCCGTTGTGGCTGCCGAGGTCGACGATCTCGAAGCGGCCACCGGGCAGCGGCCGGAACTCCGCGTGGTGGCGGGAGACGTGCGGGCCCTCCACCACGAGTTCGTTGTCCTGCGCCCGGCCGATGCGCATCGGCCGCCCCTGGACGAGCCGGTGGACACCCGACGGGCTCCGGTCGATGAAGTGGGTCGCGGCGGCTCCGTGGGGCCCGTCCGGCTCTCCGGCGGCGGGCCGGTGCGGGTCCCGGGTGACGTCCGGGCCTGCCGTACGGGTCGGGCCTGCCGTACGGGTCGGGGCCGCCGCTTGCCCCGCTGAGGCTGCCGCGCCCGCCGGGGCTCCCGGAACCTCCGCCGCCCGGGGCCAGGGTGCCACCGGAGGTGAGTCGGCGGCTGCCGCCGTGCCCCAACCCGCGTCACCTCGCGCCCCGTGAGGGGTCTGGGGATGGGCCTCGGGGCGGGGCTGGGGATGGGGCTCGGGGCGGGCCTCGGGATGAGCCTGAGGACGGGCCTCGGGGCGGGCCTCGGGCCGAGGCTCAGGACGGGCCTCGCCCTGGTGTGCCGCCGCGCGGCCCTGCGCGGCGGCGGGCGCCTGGTCGCCACTCACCGCCGATGGCGAGGGCGCCGGCGCGGCCTCGGTGAAGTCCAGCCGCATGCCGCTGGAGAAGTTCCCCAGCCGGACGATCGAACCGTGGCCGATCTCGATCCGCTGGACACGGCGTCCGTCCGCGAACGTGCCATTCGCGCTGCCGAGGTCCTCGATGACCCACGTCCCGCCGACGCAGCGGATCGTGATGTGCCGCCGGGAGACTCGGCGGTCGATGGTCGGGATGTCGGCCTGCTGATCGCGCCCCACGGTGTAGCTCCGGGACGCGTCCAGGGTCCAGGTGCGTCCATTGGCATGCAGTACAAGTTCCGGCACGGGCGGTGTGTCCTCATGGGGTCGGTCAGTCGGCGTGCGGCCCGGACCGGGCACGCCGACGCGTACGGCCGTAGCCGACTTGGAAGAGGGCACGGGGCGTGCGGAGGTTGCGTGTGATGGCTCGGGGCCCAAACTTACCTTCCCGGCGGCGGCAGTTCGCCCGCGCCCCCGCGATGGCCCCCGGCGCACAGTGCGTGGTCGATGAGGGCGCCGGCCGCGTTCTCCTGGTCCAGGATGTGCTCCGGTGTGTCACCGCGCGCCTCGGACATGGAGACCGCGGCGCTGCGCCTGCCGTCGTCGGTGACGCCGTTGAGGGTGATGTAGCCGCCGTCCCCGCCCTCGTGGCTCCAGTACGTTCCTCCGCAGCTCAGCGGGCGTTCGACCAGGCCGAGCCCGTATCGGCCGCCGGGCCACAGCCGCTGGACCTCCGCGTTCACGGGGACGGTCCGCTTCATCTCGGCCAGCAGCCGCGTCGGTAGCAGGCGGCCCGCGAGCAGTGCGCGGAGGAAGTCGTTCTCGTCCCGTGTGGTCGTGACCCATGAAAGGTTCTCGTGGTCCACCGGGATCTGGTCGGTGACGTCCACCCGGGAACCGGGGCCGAAGAGCTGGTAGGCCCTGGCATGCGGCCGGGGGAGGGTGGGCGAGGTGCCGAGCCACCGGGTCCGGTCGAGGCCGAGCGGGCGCAGGATGCGGTCTTCGATCTCCTGGTGGGCGGGGTGGCCGGTGGCCCTCTTGACGACCATGTCGAGCAGGACGTAGCCGGTGTTGGAGTACGCCCAGCCCTCGCCGGGCGGGAAGTCCGGTGCGTGGGCCATGGCGCGGGTGATCAACTGCTCGGGCTCGTAGACGTCGTGGCGCTGCTGGTAGTACTCCTCCGGCGTGGTGTATCCGGGCAGGTCGTCGTGGATGCCGCTGGTGTGCTGGAGCAGTTGGCGGACGGTGATCCGACTGCCGTCGTTGCCGTTGCCCCGCACCACTCCCGGCAGCCAGTGGTCGACCGTGTCGTCCAGGGAGAGCCTGCCCTCGGCCTCCAGTTGGAGGACCACGGTGGCGACCAGTGTCTTGGATGTGCTGGCCATGCGGAAGTAGCCGTCGGAAGAGACCGGGCGGCCGGTGTTCAGGTCGGCGGTGCCGCTGGTGGCGACCGAGTGCCGACCGTCCGGCGCGACCACGCGGGCCTGCACACCGCTGACGCCGAGGGCGTGGATCGCCTCGGTGTCCTGGCGCAGCCGCTCCGCGGGGGAGGGACCGGCGGGCTGGGCGACGGCGGTGGCCACCTCGGTGGCGAGCAGCGTAGCCACACCGAGTGCCAGGGCGAGGTGCTTTCGCAGCGTGGGAGACATGGCTGAACGCTAGATTCGCCCCCAACGGGGCGCGATCCGGCGCACCCCAGGATCGGCATGGGGGATATCCCCCGCGGGCCGCCGCCTGTCGTGCGGCCGCCTCCACGGCGGTTTCTGTCCATACATATGGTCCATACCAAGCCCTTGACAGGATTTTCCTTCACTTCTTAAATCACGTAGTGAACTAAGTACCTCTCGGATCGCTCATCGCACCCCGGTCGGCGCCGTAACCACTTGGTTCCACCTGTTGGTTTCACATGCGCCTCATGTCTCTCCGTACCTGTCATGCACATGTTTCTGGAAGGGAGAGTCATGGACTCCCCGCGCTTACCCCGGCGACTGCTGCTGTCCGTCGTCTCGTTCCTCGCCCTCGCCTCCCTGTCCACCGGACTGGCGCAAGGCGCACCCGCCTCCGCGGCGCAGCCCGCCGCGCCACCGGCCGCGGCCGCCAAGGCCGCCGCCGTCACGTTCTCCGACGAGTTCGACGGGCCCGCGGGCTCCGCCGTCGACGGTGGCAAGTGGCAGATCGAGACGGGCGACAACGTCAACAACCATGAGCGGCAGTACTACACAGCGGGCAACCGCAACGCCGCCCTCGACGGACAGGGCCATCTGGCCATCACCGCCCGCCGCGAGAACCCGAGCAACTACCAGTGCTGGTACGGAAGGTGTGAGTACACCTCGGCCCGGCTGAACACGTCCGGCAAGTTCACCACCACCTACGGCCGGGTGGAAGCGCGGATGAAGATTCCGCGCGGGCAGGGCATGTGGCCGGCGTTCTGGATGCTGGGCAATGACATCGGACAGGTCGGCTGGCCCAACTCGGGTGAGATCGACATCATGGAGAACGTGGGCTTCGAGCCGTCCACGGTCCACGGCACCCTCCACGGCCCCGGATACTCGGGGTCCGGCGGCATCGGCGCCGGGTACTCCCTGCCCGGTGGCCAGGCGTTCGCCGACGCCTTCCACACCTTCGCCGTCGACTGGAGCCCCAACGCGATCACCTGGTCCGTCGACGGCACCGTGTATCAGCGGCGTACCCCCGCCGACCTCGGTGGCCGGCAGTGGGCGTTCAACAAGCCCTTCTTCCTGATCCTCAACCTCGCGGTCGGCGGCTACTGGCCCGGAGACCCCAACGGCAGCACGGTCTTCCCCCAGCAACTCCTCGTCGACTACGTCCGGGTCAGCACCGACAGCGGACAGCCGGGCGGCGGTGCCATCACCGGCATCGGCGGCAAGTGTGTGGACGTGGCGGGCGCCAACACGGCCAACGGCACACCCATCCAGCTCTACGACTGCAATGGATCCGCCGCGCAGCAGTGGACCGTTGGTGGCGATGGCACGATCCGTGCGCTGGGGAAGTGTCTGGACGTGGCGTCGGGTGGCACGGCCGACGGCAGCCTGGTCCAGCTCTACGACTGCAACGGCAGCGCGGCGCAGCAATGGGCCGTTCCCGCGGCCCGCGACATCGTCAATCCACAGGCCGACAAGTGCCTGGACGCCACCGGTGGCAGTTCGGCCAACGGCACCCGGCTGCAGATATGGACCTGCACCGGCGCCGCCAACCAGAAGTGGACGGTGAACAGATGAACATGAGACTCCTGCACAGACCCGCGGTGCGCGGCATCCTGGGCGTGGCGGCCGCCGCCGCCCTCCTCACCGGGCTGACCAGCGTTCCCGCGAGTGGTGCCGTGGCGGCTACCGGACAGATCACCGGTGTCGGCGGCAAGTGTGTGGACGTGGCGGGCGCCAACAACGCCAACGGCACACCGATCCAGCTCTACGACTGCAACGGGTCCGCCGCGCAGCAGTGGACCGTTGGTGGCGATGGCACGATCCGTGCGCTGGGGAAGTGTCTGGACGTGGCGTCGGGTGGCACGGCCGACGGCAGCCTGGTCCAGCTCTATGACTGCAATGGCAGTGCGGCGCAGCAGTGGTCCCTCCCGGCGGCGCGCGACATCGTCAATCCGCAGGCCGACAAGTGCCTGGATGCCACCGGTGGCAGTTCGGCCAACGGCACCCGGCTGCAGATATGGACCTGCACCGGTGCCGCCAACCAGAAGTGGACGGCGCCGGACGGTGGCAGCACTCCGCCGACCGGGCCGGGAGCCATGGCCGTGGCCCCGTACCTCTACAACGGCTGGGGCAGCCCGCCGAGCCCCACCACCGTGATGAACGCGACCGGCGTCAAGTGGTTCACGCTCGCCTTCGTCCTCAGCAACGGCTACTGCAACCCGCAGTGGGACGGTGGCCGTCCGCTCACCGGAGGCGTCGACCAGCAGACCATCAACACCGTGCGGTCCGCCGGTGGCGATGTCATCCCGTCCTTCGGCGGCTGGAGCGGCAACAAGCTGGAGAGCTCCTGCGGCAGTGCGGGCGAGCTGGCCGCCGCGTACCAGAAGGTCATCAACGCCTACGGTCTCAAGGCGATCGACATCGACATCGAGGCCGCCGCGTATGACAGCCCGACCGTCCAGCAGCGCACGGTCGACGCGCTGAAGACCGTCAAGGCCAACAACCCAGGTATCAAGGTGTACATCACCTTCGGCACCGGCCAGAACGGCCCCGACAACAGCCTGATCAGCAAGGCCGCCGCTTCCGGTCTGACCGTGGACAGCTGGACCATCATGCCGTTCAACTTCGGGGGAGCCGGGCAGAACATGGGCCAGCTCACCCTCCGCGCCGCCGAGGGGCTCAAGAATACGGTCAAGAGCGCCTACGGATACACGGATGACCAGGCGTACCGGCACACCGGCATCTCCTCGATGAACGGCATCACCGACAACGGCGAGACCGTGACCGTGAACGACTTCCGCACCATCCTGGGCTATGCCCAGCAGCGGCACCTCGCGCGGCTGACCTTCTGGTCGGTCAACCGTGACCGGCCCTGCACCGGTGGCGGAGCCGACACCTGCTCGGGCGTCTCCCAGCAGCCGTGGGACTTCACCCGCGTCTTCGCCCAGTATGCGGGCTGATCCGATTCAGGACACGCGTTTCCTATAGGAATCTGCGAGACGAGATCCGGCATCTGATCCTCAGGGGTGCCGGATCTCGTGTTTGTCAGGGCTCTTGACGGGGCGGCTCGGCTGGCACACCATCGCGGCATCAATTTCCTATTTGATTCGCGAGGGTGCCGAGATGGGTTTCCGGACTGGATCTGTACTGCCGGGAGTGATCGCCGTCGTGGTGCTGGCCGCGGGTTCGGCAGCCTGCACGCTCAAGAACTCGGGTGAGCCGACGGGCGGGCAGGGCCCCGCGTCCGCGCGGGCGGGTGGTGGCTCGGCCGTGCTCGCGGACGGGTCGGCCACCAAGGTCGCGCTCGTGCCCGGCGGGGCTCACCCCTACTTTCAGCCCTGGAAGTCCGCCGGCGCCGACGCGAAGAAGACGTACCGGCTCGGGGGCGTGACGTTCGACGAGACGGCGGAGTGGGACCAGCAGAAGCAGAACAATCTGCTGTCCACGCTCGCCGCGCGCGGCTACAACGCGTTCGGTGTCTTCGGGGTCTCGCCCACCGACATCAACACCACGTTCGCGGACCTGAAGTCGCAGGGCCTCGTCGTGGCCTCGCTCGGCTCCTGCCCGGCGGGCAGGAACGAGGCCGACTTCTGCCTCTCCACGGATGTCGAACTCGCCGCGTACAAGGCGGCCAAGGCCGCCATCGACGCGATGGGCGGCAAGGGCACGATCGTCCATCTGACGGGCAACAACGTGGACGCCAACACCCAGCTGCGGATCAAGGGCGTGGCCCGGGCCGTCAAGGAGTCGGGCGGCAAAGCGAAGCTGCTGCAGACCGTCACCGACATCGACAAGGATCTGCAGACCGCGCAGAAGGCGGTGTCCGACCTGCTGACGGCCAAGGGCAAGCAGATCCAGGGCATTGTCTCCACCGCCTACAACCCGGCCGTCGCCGCCGCCGACGCGGTCAAAAGCTCCGGTTCGCGGGCGAAGGTCGTCGCCATCGACGACGACGCCAAGATCCTCAGCTCGATCAAGCAGGGCACGGTCACCGCCACCGTCGTGCAGAACCCGGTGGGACAGGCGAAGGTCGGGGCGTGGGCGCTCGCGCTGCTGCAGACGAAGCAGTGCACCATGCGCAGGCCCGGCCAGTCCGTCGACTCCGGCTCGTTCGTCGTCACCAAGAAGAACCTCACGACCTACGACCGTGCCCGGAAGGCGAAGACCGATCAGCTGAAGAAGAGGTTCGCCGACGACGTCCTCGCGTGCGGCTGACCCCGCCACTCCTGTACTACAGAACGCTCTAGAGAAACCGGGCATCACGAGATGAGCATCATCACGACCGCCACGGCCAAGCTGGCCGACATCGCCGTGGAGACGGACCGCACCGACGCGGTGCAGTCCTTCGTCAAGCAGGAGACGGTCCTGGTCGACATCACCACGGTGGACGGCAGCACGGGGACCGGCTACGCCTACACCATCGGCACCGGCGGAACCTCCGTACTGGCCCTGCTGCGGGACCATCTGCTGCCCACCCTCATCGGGCAGGACGCGCGCAATGTCGAGGCGCTGTGGCAGCGGCTGTTCGCCCTGACCCGCGCCACCACCACCGGAGCCATCACCTCGCTCGCGCTCGCCGCCGTCGACACCGCGCTGTGGGACGTGCGTTGCAAGCGCGCGGGCGAGCCGCTGTGGCGGCTGGCCGGCGGCCACCGCCAGGACGTTCCCGTCTACGACACCGAGGGCGGCTGGCTCCATTTGACCGCCGACGACCTGGTGAAGGGTGCGCTCCAGGCCCAGAAGTCCGGGTGGGACGGTGTCAAGATCAAGGTGGGCAAGCCGCATGCCGCCGAGGACGCCGAGCGCCTGCGCGCCGTACGAGAGGCAGTCGGCCCCTCGCTGCACATCATGACCGACGCCAACCAGTCGCAGACGATGTCCTCGGCCCTCCAACTGGCGGCCGCGCTGGAGCCCTACGACCCGTACTGGATCGAGGAGCCCCTGCCGGCGGACGACATCAGCGGCCATGCCCGGCTGGCGCGTGCGACACGGATTCCCGTCGCCGTCGGCGAGTCCCTGTACTCGCCCCAGCAGTTCCGCACCTACCTCGAGACGGGCGCCGCTTCCATCGTGCAGGTCGACGCCGCCCGCATCGGCGGGATCACCCCGTGGCTCAAGGTCGCCCACACGGCGGAGAGCCACAACGTCATGGTGTGCCCGCACTTCCTGATGGAACTGCATGTCAGCCTCGTGGCCGCCGTGCCCAACGGCAGGTTCGTCGAGTACATCCCACAGCTGCGGGCCGTCACCCGCGGCGAGCTGACGATCCGCGACGGGCGGGCCGTGGCGCCCGACGTTCCGGGGATCGGCATCGACTGGGACATGGACGCCATCGACGACCGGAGGGTGGCATGACGACGCCCGTCCGCCCACCGGGCACCGACACCGGCTCCACCGGGGCCACGGCGCCGCGTCCGGTGCACCGGCTGCCGTTCTGGGTCAACCAGCGGCTCGGCCTGCTGGTGCTCGTCATCGGCCTCGGTGCCCTGTTCGGCGTGTTGCAGCCGGCGTTCCTCGACGAACGGCTCGTGCTGTTCCCGCTGGTGCGGGACGTCTCGACGCTGACGGTGGTGGCGCTCGCCCAGATGGTCGTCCTCTCGGTGGGGCATATGAACCTGGCCGTCGGGCGGATGGCCGCCTTCGGAGCGCTGTTCGCGGGATTCGGCTACGACCGGCTGGACCTGCCACTGCCCCTGGGCCTGCTGCTGTGCCTGCTGGCCGGGGCCGCCATCGGCGCGCTGACCGGCTGGATCATCACCCGTACCGGGGTGAGTTCGTTCGTGGTGACCCTGGCGATGGACTTCGCCCTGCTGGGACTCGTCTCCCTGCTCTACTCGGCCCTGACCGAGAACGCCGCCTTCACCAGCAAGCCGTCCGGGCTCGCGGAACTGCGCTCGTACTCGTTGGCCGACATCTGCGTCGGGCCCGTGTGCGGATCCCCGGTCATCCCGCAGCTGGCGCAGTTCACCGTCCTGGCACTGGTCGGCCTCGGTTTCCTCTACGCCCGCACCCGCATCGGCCGGGAGCTGCTGCTCACCGGGGCGAACCCCGCGGCGGCTGAGTTGTCCGGCATTCCCACCGGCCGACGCCTCATCCTGGCGCACACGCTCTCGGGGCTGCTCGCCGCGCTCGCCGGATTCATGGCCGCCGTCGGCACCGGCACGTTCCGCGCCTCCATCGGGGACGACTTCATGCTGCCGTCCTTCCTCGGCTCGGTGCTCGGCGGCACCCTGCTCACCGGCGGCGTCGTCTCCGTACTGGGCGCTCTGCTGGGCACGTCCCTGGTCGGCGTCATCCGCAAGGGGCTCGATCTGCTCGGTGTCGGTCTCGAAAGCCTGAACATCTACCTCGGCTGTGTACTCCTGCTGGCCCTCTCGGCCGACCGGGTGCGCACCGTGGTGGCCCATCGCAAGGTGGTGCGATCCACATGAACACGATCCGCGATCGGGGAGAGCGGGGCGCCGCGGTTCTGCGCCGCTTCTCGCGCTCCACGACGATGACCCTGCTGTGCGTGGTGCTCGCCGGCTACCTCGCGCTGGGGTTGGCCTCCTCCGGCTCGTTCCTCGAGGGCCCTTCGGTGCGGACCTTCCTGCGGTACCTGGCCACCCCTGTCCTCATCGGGCTGGCCCAGATGGTCGCGCTGTGCGTCGGACAGCTCAACCTCGCGGTCGGCGCGCTCGGCGGCTTCACCGCCTGCCTGATGGGCGTCCTGATGGCCGACCAGGGGGTGCCCGCCGGGGTCGCGGTGGCGGCCGGTGTGCTGGCGGCCACCGCCATCGGCCTGGTGACCGGCCTGTGCATCGTGGCGACGAAGATCAACGGTTTCATCGTCACCCTCGGGACGATGACGATCCTCCAGGGGGCGCAGTATTGGCTGGTGGGCACGCGCACCGTCGACGGATACTCCGCGGGCCTGAAGGACCTCGGCAGGGCGGCCCCGCTGAACGTCCCGCTGGTGTTCGTCACCGCTCTGGCCGCCGCGGCCCTGCTCGCCGCCTTCCTGTACCGCAGTACCGCCGGCCGGCGGCTCCTGGCGGCCGGTGGCAACCCGCTGGCGGCCAGGCTCTCGGGCATCTCCACCGACCGGCAGATCGTGCTCGCCCACACCCTGTCCGGGCTGTTGATCGGCGTGGCCGCCCTGACCGCGACGGCGTCGCTGCCCGGAGTCAACCGCAGTGTCGGCGGCGACTGGCTGCTGCCCAGCTTCGCGGCCCCCATCATCGGCGGCGTGGCGCTCACCGGAGGGTCGGTCGCCGTGCTGGGCACGGTGCTGGCGGCCTTCGTGATGCGGCTCATCGACGCCGCTCGCGCACAGTTCTCGCTCGATCCGAGCTGGGTGAACTTCCTCATTGGCGTGGTCGTGCTCGGCACGGTGGTCGGTGGCCGTATTCACCAGACCCGGCTGGAGAAGCGGGGCGGTTCGCGCGGCCGCGTACCGCCCGCACCACCGCCGAGTGACGCGCGACCGACTGCCGTCCTGCCGCACCCGGGAGGTTCCGGATGAGCAATGTCCTTCTCGAATGCCACGCCATCGTCAAGGTCTTTCCCGGCGTACGGGCCCTGGACGGCGTCGGACTGCGCCTGACCGAGGGGTCCATCCATGCGCTGCTCGGCGAGAACGGCGCCGGAAAGTCCACCCTCATCAAGGTCCTCACCGGGGTGCACACGCCGGGCGGCGGCCATCTCACCTGGTGCGGAGGCGAGGTCCACCTGCGCTCACCGCAGGAGGCCACCCGCACCGGCATCGGCGTGGTGCACCAGGAGCGCAATCTGATTCCGGGCTTCTCGGTGGCCGAGAACATCACGCTGCAGAACCCTCCCTCGCACCGTGGCCTGATCGACCGCGCGGCGATGACCGCCCCCGCGCTGAGGTGCCTCGGTGAGCTGGGTCTGGACCTCGACCCGGACCAGCCGGTCCGTGAACTGTCCGTGGCACAACAGCAGTTGGTGGAGATCGCGAAGGCCCTGTACACCGAGAGCCGGGTGCTGCTCCTGGACGAGCCGACCGCGTCCCTCTCCCCGCAGGAGGCGGAGCGCCTGTTCGAGGTCGTCCGGCGGCTGAAGGCCCGGGGGACGTGTGTCGTCTTCGTCAGTCATAAGCTGGAGGAGGTGTTCGCCATCTGCGACACCGTCACCGTGCTGCGCGACGGCAGGTCCGTGCTCGAGTCCTCGCCGCTCGCCGACCACACCCACGACGACGTGGTCGGACTCATGGTGGGCCGCGCCCACTCGGCCAGCGAGATGCGTCCGCGGGAGGTGGACACCTCCGCGGCGCCGGTGCTCTCGTTCGACGACGTCTCCACCGCCGCCGGGCACCGGGACATCAGCCTGGACGTCCGGCCCGGCGAAATCGTCGGTCTGTACGGACTGGTCGGCGCGGGGCGCAGCGAACTGGTCAAGGCCATGCTCGGCCTCGACCGCGTCACCGGCGGCGAGATCCGGGTGCACGGCGAGCCGGTGCGCATCACTTCTCCCCGGCAGGCCCTGCACCGCTTCGGCATCGGCTATCTGACCGAGAACCGTAAGGAGGAAGGGGTCTTCCTGGAGCAGCCCATCGCCCGGAACATCACGGTGACGGTGTGGAAGAGGCTGGCGAAGGCGCTCGGGTTCATCTCCGCGCGCGAGGAGCAGGAGGTGGCGCACGACCTCGTCGAACGTCTCGGTATCCGCATCTCCGGGCTCGGGCAGAACGCCGGTGAGCTGTCCGGTGGCAACCAGCAGAAGGTGAGCCTGGCGAAGTGGCTGGCGGCGGACACGCGGCTGCTCATCGTCGACGAGCCGACCGTCGGGGTCGATGTGCGCACCAAGCACGCCTTCCACGAACTCATCTGGGAGCTGGCCCGCGGTGGCCTGCCCATCCTGCTGATCAGCAGCGACCTCGCGGAGATGATCACGCTCGCGGACCGGGTGGCCGTGATGGCCGACCACCGGATCCGCGGTGAGGTGGACAACGACCGCGACTACGAGCGGATGAGCGGCCGGATCATCCGCATCATCCACGCCCGCGCCACCTCGGCCGTGCGCCCACGGGCGGTGGAGGCGTGACCGGGCCGGGATGACCCCACCCCGTCCGGGCCGATGGAGGACGCCGCGCGGTCAGGACACCGCTCGGTCAGGACGCCGCTCGGTCAGGACTTGTCGTCCTGGCTGAGCTGGCGCCGGAGGCTGCGGGCGAGGTGCTCCGCCATCGCCTCGGCCGCTCGGTCGGGGTTGCGGCGCAATATCGCGTGCAGCACGCGCTGGTGCTCGGCGAGGGTGGGGTCCTCGGCGTCGAGAACGCTGCTGAGCCTGAAGATGTGCAGATGGGAATGGAGCCGCTCCACCGCGTCCGCGAGCAGTGGCCGCCCGGACGCCTGCGCGATCGCGTCATGGAAGCGCTGGTCGAGGGCGGCGAAGTCGCGGTAGGCCGCATAGCGCCCGGCGGTCCCCGAATGGGACTGCATCTCCTCCGCGATCCGCTCGATGCCGTCGAGCTGAGCCTCACTGGCGTTGTCCGCGGCGAGCGCGGCCGCTTTCGGCTCCAGCAACTGCCGCATCTCGAAGAGCTCCGCGAGCCCCTGGCGGGTCAGCAGCTCGGTGGTGCGGTACCCCGAGAGCGGCCTCTTCACCACCAGACCGTCGGACTCCAGCCGGGCCAGCGCCTCCCGGATGGGGGTCGGTGAGACGCTCAGCGCGCGGGCCAGCGCCTCGATGCTGACGCGCGCGCCGGGGGTGATCTCATGGTCCATGACCATGGCCTTGATGTTCTCGTAGACGCTGTCCGACAGGGCCTGACGGGTGGGGGACAGGTCGCGGCCGTGCCCTTCGCGCGGTGCCCCGAGCGCGGAGGTGTCGTGCGGCGGCATCCGGCCTCCTGGTGCTCTTCGGGGCTTGTCGGGACAGCAACAGTTTACCCAGGTGAGGGACGCGGTTCAGGGGTGAGCCGAGTCCGCCCCACCGTGTGCCGAGCTACGGCGAAGTGGAACCCGATATAGTCGTTATGCGTCATATGTGCCTGTCTGGGTGAGTCGGGACAAGGAGCCTCGCATGCCGCCCCGTTTCCGCGTGCCCGCCCAGCGGTTCGCTCTGTCGGACACGGCTCGCGCCGAAGCGTTCAGCGACGGCGTCTTCGCGATCGCACTGACCCTCCTGGTGCTCGGCCTGACCACCCCCGCACATCCGCCCGGCGGCCTGGGAGACGCACTGGCCCGCCAGTGGCCCGCCTATCTGGGATACGCCGCGTCCTTCAGCTACATCGCGGTGATCTGGCTCAACCATCACCGGGCCTTCCTGCGGATCCGCAGCATGGACCGGGGTCTGCACGCGGCGAACCTCTTCTTGCTCTTCACCACGGCGGCGCTGGCCTTTCCCACCGAGGTTGTCGCCACCGAACTGCAGGCCGACGCCTGGGGCACGGACGCGAAGGTGGCCGTGGCGCTCTACGCGGCCCTCGCCGCCGCGATGTGTCTGAGCTGGGCGGCCCTCTACCACCACCTGCGCCGGCGCCCCGAGCTGCTGGAAAACACCATCGAGCCCACCTATGTACGCCACGGCCGCCTTCGCTCGTGGATCGGAGCGCTGGCCTACGCCCTCGCCGGAGTCCTGGGCGTCCTCGTCACACCGCTGGCCGCCCTGGGCGCGTTCGTCCTGCTCCCCATCTTCTACTTCACCACCAGCGAAGGGCTGCCAGGGAGCCAGGACACGTCCGGTGAGGCCGCCGCCTGACCCCGGCGTACGTGGCCGTCGATGTCAGGCCCCTCTGCAAGGATCTGACGCGTTCCGCACACCACGCGACGGGGCCGGGAGGCCGCGCGTCCGGTGGCGTTCCCGCCATCAGTTCCAGAGGAGACGACGATGTCGACCGACATGTACGGCGTACGGGTTCTTGCCGTGGACCCCGATGAACTCCGCGTCAGATTCCTGGTGTTCGCCGTCTACTACGACGTCGCGTCGTGCACCCACATCCCGCTGCCGAACGAGGAGCCCAACACCTTCCTGCACTTCCTCTGGGAGGCCGCGTCCGGCTATCTGGGCGACGGTGACGAGCGCACGGGCCCGCTCGGGCGGGTCGTGAGCACCGACCAGCTCCTCGACTACGAATGGGCCGACACCAACGCCCGCCGGTTCATCTCCCGGGTCGAGCGTGTGGAGCTGCGCAACTACCCGCTGACCGAAGCCCAGTGGGAGAAGATGTACGACTTCTACTACGAGCGCGATGGCTCCTGGAAGGACGAGGAGCTGCTGGTCCAGGCCGAGTACGAGATCCGGGTCACCGACCGCAAGTGGCTGGAGCCGCTGAGCGTGGGCGACGGCTGGGGCTCGGCGGCCTTCCCGCTCAACGGCGACAGCTGGACGGCCGAGGACTCCCCGCACCTACCCGACCTGGCCCGACCGGCCGTCACCCTGCGGCCGTATCAGACCACGACCGGCAGCGTCACCTACGACCACATCACCGGGATGGACTTCTCCGACGACGGCACGTACCTGGCCCTGTGCAGCGATCAGGGTCGGGTGTGGGTCTATGACACGGCCGACTGGAGCGAGGTGGTGCACACCCGCGCCGGTGACTGGATCGTGCCGCTGATGATGTGGGTGCCGGGCGGGCACATTCTCGTGGTCAAGGGCTACAGCAGCGGCGGTGAGATCGAGGAGGAGAAGCAGTGGGCCTATGACGTCGACCGGCGGGCGGAGGTCGACGCGCCGTTCCAGCGCGGACATCTGCGCTCCCGCGACGGCGCGTACCGCATCAGCCCGAATGGTGCGGGCGAGGGCGGCTTCGACGTGCACGGCGACGAGCCCGAGCCCTCCCGCCGGATATCCCACGCCGGCGAGTGGGATCCGATCCAGTGCACGGCCTTCTCCGGCGACTCCTCGCGGCTCTTCCTCGGCGCGCAGCAGAACCTCTACGTCGTCGACCCGGCCACGGGCGAGGTGATCGACAAGGTCGGCGATGCCTCGAAACGGCTGTTCACCCTCGCCTCCAACGGGGACGGCAGCTATCTCGCCGTCGGCAGCTTCAGCCGCAAGCTGGGCTATCTGGACTTCCGCGAGGAGCGCCCGCACGAACTGTGCGTATGGCGGATGGCCGACAAGAAGATCATCCTCGGCCGCCAGTTGCGCACCTACGTCGACGCGCTGAGCTGGTCCCCGGACGGCCGCTGGCTCGCCGCCGCCCTGGAACCCCTCGCCAAGAAGGGCTTCCACGAGGGCAGGACCGAGCTGGCCATCTTCCCGATGGGCCCGGTCGACGACTGAGAGCGGTGTGCCGGGGCGCGGCGCGGCGCCTCGCTCCGGCGGCTGTCGCATGGCCACCGTGACACCTCGCCCCGGCGGCCGTCGCGTGGCCACCGTGACACCTCGCCCCGGGCGGGTCTCTCGTCGCCGCGGCGGCCGGAGGTGCTGTGCTGCAATCGTCGAATGCACCTGGATGAACTCCGCGACCTGCTGACCCGGCATGCACGGCCGGATTGGAGCACCGATATCGAGGGTGTCCGCCTGTCGAAGTTCGAGAGCCCCTACCCGCCCACGCCGACGACATCCGGCACGGTGCTGGCCCTGATCGCCCAGGGGACCAAGCGGCTGGCGCTGGGCGAGCGGGTGTACGAGTACCGGGCCGGCCAGTACCTCGTCGCGTCGGTGGACCTGCCGATCACCGGAAACTTCACCGAGGCCAGCCCGGAGGAGCCCGCCCTCGGGTTCGGGCTGACTCTGGAGCCCTCCGCCGTCGCCGATCTGCTGCTGGCCGGGCCCGATGACGCCCGGCGCATCCCGGGCGGACCGCACTCGGCCATCGCCGTCAGCGACGCCCCGGCGGAGCTGCTCGACGCGGTGATCCGGCTGCTGCGCCTGCTGGACCGGCCCCGCGACCAGGCGGTGCTCGCCCCGCTGATCAAGCGCGAGATCCTGTGGCGGCTGATCACCGGCGACCAGGGCGAGATCGTGCGCCAGCTCGGTCTCGCCGACAGCAGCCTCAGCCACATCGCGCGAGCCGTGCACTGGATCCGGGAGCATTACGCCGAGCCGTTCCGGGTCGAGGATCTGGCCCGGCTCACCGGGATGAGCGTCTCCGCCTTCCACCGCAACTTCCGGACGGTGACGGCGATGAGCCCCATCCAGTTCCAGAAGCGGATCCGCCTGCAAGAGGCGCGGCTGATGCTGACGACACGATCCGCCGACGTCACCGGTGTGGGCCTCCTCGTCGGCTATGAGAGCCCGTCGCAGTTCAGCCGCGAGTACCGCCGGCAGTTCGGCACACCGCCCAGCCAGGACGCCGGTCACCTGAGCCCTTCCGGACGCGCCCGGGCCGCCGCGCTGCCGTAGGGCGCAGGGCACAGGGCGCAGGGCCCGTCCCGGCGGCCGGGGAGTGGCGGCCGAGGCCCCCGCACCAGCACGGCAGGATTGGGCAAGGACGCGGGAGGATCTTTCTTTCGCCGGTGTGACGCCGACCGATTACCTGGGAGTGTCACATTCCGCGTGGAGGTCGCATGCTCCACCGCGTGCGCAGGAGGCACATCATGAAGGTAGCCGTGGTCACGGGCGCCAGCTCCGGTATCGGCCGCAGCGCGGCGATCCAGATCGCCGAACGGGGCGCCGGGGTCATCCTCACCTACAGCTCCAACCAGCAGGGCGCCCAGGACGCCGTCACCGAGATCGAGAAGCGGGGCGGCACCGCCGTGGCCCTGCCTCTGGACATCGGCGACACGGCCGGCTTTCCCGCGTTCCGCGACGCCGTGGCCGACGCGCTGCGCACCACCTGGCAGCGCGACACTTTCGACCACCTCGTCAACAACGCGGGCTTCGCGGGGAATTCGATGATCGAGGAGACCACCGAGGAGTTCTTCGACAGGCTCACCCGTGGCCTGTTCAAGGGGCCGTTCTTCCTCACCCGGACGCTGCTGCCGCTGATGGCCGACGGCGGGGCGATCGTCAACACGACCAGCAACTCCACACGGCCGGCCGTGACGGCGCCCGGGTACTCCGTCTACGCGTCCTTGAAGGGCGCCCTGACCGTCCTGACCCGCTACATGGCCAAGGAGTTCAGCGCCCGGGGTATCCGCGTCAACTCCGTCGCTCCCGGCGCCACCCGCACCCGCTTCGCCGACGATGCCTTCGAGCGGCACCCGGAGATCATCCCGGACCTGGCGCGCACCTTCGCACTCGGGCGGATCGGCGAACCCGACGACATCGGCATGGTGATCGCCACCCTGGTCGGCGAGGAAGGCCGCTGGATCACCGCCCAGGACATCGAGGTCTCCGGCGGACAGAACCTCTGAGGCCCGTCCGGTCGACCATGGGCGGGGAAGGATGGCGGGGGCGGAGCTGACCGTGCCCTGGCGGACGGCCCCGGCGCGGCGGCGAGCGAGCCGCCGGACGGTGCTGATAAAGACCTGCGTGGCGGCGCTCGCGAAGCGCCTCCCCCACCCCTCCGAGGAGGCACGGCATGCCCCAGGTACGCGCCGATGGCGTGAATCTCCACTACCAGGCCATCGGTGACGGCACACCGCTCGTACTCGTCCACACTTCGTGGAACGACCACACGAGCTGGCAGTCCGCGATCGAGGCCGACCTCTCCGCGTCCTTCACCGTGGTCTCCTACGACCGCCGCGGCCATGGCCGGAGCGAAGAGGTGCCGGGTCAGGGCACCCGGAGGCAGGACGAGGACGACCTCGCCGCGCTGATCGAAGGGCTCGGCCACGCCCCCGCGCATGTCGCCGGGGCCTCCTTCGGCGCGTCGATCATCCTCGGCCTGGCCACCCGCCGGCCCGAGCTGTTCCGCAGCATCGCGGTGCACGAGCCACCACTGGTGGGGGTCGTGGCCGACGACCCGGAGGCCATGGCACGGCTGCAGCCGACCATGGCCTCCATCGATGCCGTGGTGGACCACATCCGCCGGGCGGAGACCGAGCAGGGTGCACGCCTGTTCGTGGAGGAGGTGGCCCTGGGCCCCGGCACCTGGGACCAGCTGACCGGTCCGGTGCGCGAGATGTTCGTGGCCCACGCCCGGACCTGGCTGGACGAACAGTCCGATCCGTCCTGGGCCCTACTGGACCTCGACCGGCTCTCCGCCTGCACGGTGCCGGTACTGCTGAGCCGCGGCAGCACGAGCCCCACCTGGTTCTCGATGGTCCTGGAGCGGCTGGCCGCGGCCCTGCCGCAGGCACAGCGCAAGATCTTCGAGGGGGCGGGGCATATCCCGCACGTCACCCACCCCCAGGAGTACACGGCCGTCCTCACCGAGTTCATCAGGACGGCGGAAGCCGGTGAACACGCGCCCGGTCAGTGATCGACCGCGCGCCACGGAAGGGCTCGCCGGAGCCGTGCGCCGCGGCGGCGGTCCACCACCGACCCAAGTGCTGCCGACGGGGAACGCTCACTCAGGGCGCAGCACCGGCCGCAGCGCGTCCAGCACCGACGGGTCCTCGATCGTCGACGGCACCGGTTCGTCGCGCCCGTCGGCGATTCCGCGCATCGTCTTGCGCAGGATCTTTCCCGACCGGGTCTTGGGCAGCGCCTCCACGACCGAGACGGCCCGGAACGCGGCGACCGGGCCGATCTCCCGGCGTACCGCCGCGACCAGCTCCTCACGGAGGTCTTCGTCCCTGATGTCGGCGCCCGCCTTGAGCACCACGAAGCCCCGGGGCAACTGGCCCTTGAGCTCGTCGTGCACCCCGATCACCGCACACTCGGCGACGGCCGGGTGCGCCGCGAGTACCGCTTCCATCGCACCGGTGGACAAGCGGTGCCCCGCGACGTTGATCACGTCGTCGGTGCGTCCCATGACGAACAGATAGCCGTCCGCGTCGCGGTACCCGGAATCACCGGTCAGGTAGTAGCCGTCGTACCGGGACAGATACGCCTCGATGAACCGCTGGTCGTCACCCCACAGCGTGGGAAGCGCACCGGGAGGCAGCGGAAGCCGGATCGCGATCACGCCCTCCTGGCCCGCGGGCAGTTCGGCACCGCCCTGGTCCAGGACGCGCACATCCCAGCCGGGAACCGGCACCGTGGCCGACCCGGGCTTGACCGGCATCGGCTCCAGCCCGTGGAGGTTCGCGGCGATCGGCCAGCCGGTCTCGGTCTGCCACCAATGGTCGATGACCGGTGTGCCGAGGTGCCGGTGCGCCCAGTGGTAGGTCTCGGGGTCGAGCCGCTCCCCGGCCATGAAGAGGGTGCGGAACGACGACAGGTCGTACTTCTTCGGCTCGACGGCCTCCGAGTCGAGCCTTTTGATCGCCCGCAACGCCGTGGGGGCGGTGAACAGCGCCTTCACCCCGTGGTCGCTGATCACCCGCCAGAACGCGCCGGCATCCGGGGTGCCCACCGGCTTGCCCTCGTACAGCACGGTGGTCGCACCGATCAGCAGCGGCGCGTAGACGATGTAGGAGTGACCGACCACCCAGCCGACGTCGGAGGCGGTCCACCACACGTCGCCCGGCCCGATGTCGTAGATCGCGGCCATCGACCACGCCAGCGCGACCGCATGGCCGCCGTTGTCGCGGACGACGCCCTTGGGCCTGCCGGTGGTCCCGGAGGTGTACAGCACATACAGCGGGTCGGTCGCCGCCACCGGGACCGGGCCGACCGGCTCGGCGCGGGCCACGAGATCCGCCCAGTCCACGTACATCCCGCCGAGCTCCGCGCGCGCCCGGTCGCGCTGCAGGATGACGACCTTGTCCGGCTGATGGGTGGTCAGGCCGAGCGCCGCCTCGACGATGGGCTGGTACTCCACGACCCGCGTCGGCTCGATCCCGCAGGACGCCGCGACGATCACGGCCGGTTCGGCGTCCTCGATACGGGCGGCCAGTTCCTTGGGCGCGAAGCCGCCGAAGACCACCGAGTGCACCGCGCCGATCCTGGCGCAGGCCAGCATGGCGATGACCGCCTCGGGCACCATCGGCATGTAGACGATGACCCGGTCGCCCTTGGCCACACCCAGCGAGCGCAGCGCCCCGGCGAAGAGCGCGACCTCGTCACGCAGCTCGGCGTAGCTGAAACGCCGGACCGCACCGGTCACCGGGGAGTCGTGGATCAGCGCGGTCCGGTCGCCGTGGCCGTTCTCGACGTGGCGGTCCAACGCGTTGTACGAGGTGTTGAGTTCACCGTCGGGGAACCACCGCAGCAGCGGCGCACGGGAGTCGTCCAGGGCCTGGGTCGGTGGCCGGGTCCAGTCGATCGCCGCCGCCGCGTCCAGCCAGAACCCTTCGACATCCTCGAGGCTGCGGTGGTAAGTCTCGTCGTACGCGCCCATCAGCGCCCCTTGCGTCGCTCGGCCTTGGAAAACTGTGAGCAGTGTGGCCCATCGACCGGGCGGCGGCCAGCCCCGTCGGTGTGGTGCCCTTCACGTGGCCACCACAGGTCATCGGCGTGGCGTGGCCAGTGCACAGGTGAACCACACGCGCTTTCCCCGGCGGTGCCGGCCGTTCACCGGCGACCAGCCCCAGGAGGGGGCGCGAGCGGTTCGCTGGTGATTCCGGCGGAGGAGACCGCCGTCTGGTCGTGGATGGCTGTGCCCGACCGGCCCAGCGGTGCCCTGGCCGACGTGGTCCGGGCCGCCCTCGCTCCTCCCGCCGGACCGCACATCGCACTCGGCCCGTGTGCTCAGGGCGTCGAGGGCATGCGCCGATCCCGGCACGGTGCACGGGAGGCCGAGCGGGTGGCGCGCATGGGCGGCAAGGACTGGCTCACCGACTACGGCGAGGTGAGACTGGTCGCGCCGGCGACCGCCGACCCGGAGCACGCCCGGTGGTTCGTCCGCGAGACTCTCGGCCCCTTGGCGGCCGGCGGTACCCGCATGCGCGAACTCCGGGAGACCCTGCGGGTCTACCTCGCGACCGAGCGGAGCCCGCGGAGGGCCGCCGACGGGCTCCACGTGGTCCGCAACACCGTCACCTACCGTGTGCGGGCCGAGGAACTGCTGCCGGGGTCGACCCGGGAGGAGCCCATGGGACTGCACATGGCGCTGGAAATCGCGCAGACCCTGCCCGGCTGACGCGCTGTCCGGCCGTCGCCCTCGTCCTGATCGGTGTGCGTCCCCGAGCCGTTCGTCAGGCGGCGGGGGTGTGGAAGTAGTGGCCCTTGTCGAGGTCTTCGAGGAGGCCGGGGCGGGTCGGCTGCCAGTCCAGCAGTTCACGGGTCAGGGTGTTGGTCGCCGGGGCGTCCATGCCCAGGAAGGCGCCCAGCCAGCTGAAGTGCTCGGCCGCGGCCTCGGGGGCCACGGAGGTGACCGGGACGTCGAGGTGGCGGCCGATCACCTCGGCGATGTCCCGGATCGTGACGCCCTCCTCCGCGGTGCCGTGCAGCACCGATCCCGCCGGGGCCTTCTCGACCGCCAGGCGGAACAGCCGTGCGGCGTCGAGCCGGTGGACCGCCGGCCAGCGGTTGGCGCCGTCGCCGAGGTAGCCGGAGACGCCCTTGGCCCGGGCAGTGGCGACCAGAGTCGCCATGAAGCCCTGGTCCCCTTCACCGTGGCAGGTCGGGGCGAGCCGCACCACGGAGGAGCGCACGCCGCGTCCGGCGAGGGCGAGCACCGCCTGGGCGGTGGCCGATCGGATCGAGGTCGGCGAACCGTCGATGGCGGGGGTGGTCCGCTCGGTCGCCACCCGTCCGGGCGCGAGGCCCGCCAGGCCGCCGGCAAGAACGAAGGGGCGGTCGGTGCCGGCCAGCGCGTCGCCGAAGGTGTCGACGGCGCGGCGATCGGCCTCGGCGGCGGCCTGGTAGTCGCCGGTGAAGGCGACGTCGTGCTTGAAGGCGAGGTGGATCACCCCGTCCGAGGCGATGGCCGCGTCCCGCAGGACGTCGAGGTCGTCGACGGTGCCGCGGACGACCTCCGCCCCGGCCCTGGTGAGCGCGGCCGCGGAGGCGTCGGAGCGGGCGAGGCCGAGGACCTGGTGTCCCGCGTCGAGGAGGTCGGGAACGAGGGCGGAGCCGAGCCAGCCGGACGCGCCGGTCACAAAGATGCGCATGGGAAACCTCAGACCATGTTGATGTCAGTTACTGTCATCGACACTACACCTGATGTCATGGACTGTCATCGCGTAAGATCCGCGTATGGGTAGGTGGCAGCCGGACGCGCGGGGACGCATGGCGAAAGCGGCGCTCGAGCTGTACAGCGAGCGCGGATACGAGCAGACCACCGTGGCGGAGATCGCCAGACGGGCGGGGCTCACCGAGCGGACCTTCTTCCGGCACTACGCGGACAAGCGCGAGGTGCTGTTCGCCGGCTCCGGTGAGCTGGAGGAACTGTTCGTGCGGGCGGTCGCCGACGCCCCGGAGTCCGCGGCGCCGATCGACGCGCTGGGGGTGGGCCTGGACGCGGTCTCCGAGTTGTTCGAAGACCGCCGCGCGTACGCGCGCAAGCGCCAGGCCGTGATCACGGCGAACGCGGAACTCCTGGAGCGCGAGCTGATCAAGCTCGCCTCGCTGTCGGCCGCGCTCGCCGACACCCTGCGCCGGCGCGGCGTCGCGGAGCCGGCCGCGAGCCTGGCCGCGGAGGCGGGGCTCGCCGTCTTCAAGGTCGGCTTCGAGCGCTGGGTCCTGGTGTCCGAGGAACGCGGGATGGCACAGGTGATGCGCGAATCGCTGGACGAGCTCAAGGCCGTGACCGCGGGCGCCTGAGCGGCGCACCCGCGGCCCCGGCGGCTTGGAGAGTGAGCGATGGGGCGGTCGGCGACCGGGGGCGGGTCAGACCGTGGACAGGTTCGGCGACCGGGGCCGGGTCAGACCGTGGACAGGTCGATGGCCCGGTCGATGTCGTCGGGCCGCAGCACCCGCAGGATGCCTTCGAGCAGGTAGTAGTCGGCGTACGGGAGCGAGATCTCGACGCCGTCCTCGCTCGGCCGATTGCGGGTGCAGCGCGCCACGACCGCATCCGCGCGGGCCGACTTCCTGGTCAGACAGGTCTCCGACAGCGCGGTGAGCAGCTTCAGCGCCTCCTCGCGGTAGCGCGGTTCGCCGGTCGCTCGCGACAGGTCGAGCAGACCACAGGCCATGACCGCCCCCGCGGAGGCGTCCTTGATGTCGTGGGGTGCTTGCGGCGCGAGGTAGTCCCACACCGGCACATGGTCCGGGCTCAGCGCGCCCAGGGCGAAGTCGGCGAGCTTGCGCGCGGTGGTGAGGAATTCCCGCCGGCCGGTCCGGCGGTAGATCGTGGTGAATCCGTAGATCCCCATGCCTGCCCGCGTGACCAGCAGGAGGCCGGGCTGTAGCCCTGTACGGTGCCCGGGCCGAGGGGAGCGCCGGAGGCCGGGTCGAAGTCGTAGACATGCGGGGTCGAGCCGTCCGGGCGGAGGAAGTTCCGCTGGGTGGTTCTCGCGTGCTCCACGGCGATGTCGAGGTACTTCCCGTCCCCGGTCTGACTGCTCGCGAACGCCAGCAGATCGAGGTTCATCATCGTGTCCATGATGACCCGGCCCGCGTTCGCCGGATCGTTCAGCGCTCCCCAGGCCCGGATGAACCGGCCCTTCGGGTTGTACCGCCGGATCAGCGAGGAGGCGGCCCGGATCGCGCCCGTCCGCCACTTGTCGTCGCCGGTGAGCCGCCATGCGGTGACCCACGAGGGGTAGAAGAGGAATCCGAGGTCGTGGGTGCCGGTGTCATCCTGGCGCGGGGCGAGCTTTTCCGCGGAGGCGAGGGCCAGGGTGCGGAACCGCTCCTCGCCGCTGTGGAGCCAGGCCATCCACAGGGTGCCGGGCCAGAACCCGCCGACCCAGTCGCCGTTTTGGGAGTACGTCCACTTCTCGAACCTGGTACCGACCGGAAAGCCACTCACCCCCGGTGCCACCGCGCGCAGTTTGGCCACCGCGTAGTCCGCCGTCGCATCGAGCGTGGCGGCGGCATGGCCGGGAACCTTCTGCGCGGCCTGCGCCGGGGGAGCGATCGAGGTGGCCGCCACCGCCGTACCGGCCGCGGTGGTCAGCAGGGCTCGCCGGGAAACGCTCATCAGTGCCCGTCCTTCACGAAGGGGAATCCGACAACGAGATGCGGTCCGTACGTGTGCTCAGCCGCCTGTGGGGCGCGGGCGAGGTACCCGCGCCCCACAGGCGAACTGGTGGAGCTGGTGGAGCTGATGGAGTGCGTCGGGGAAGCCGGGGGATCAGGGGTAGTCGATCACGTTCGCGACGTTGCTGCCCGCGTCCGAGGGGCCTCCCGTGCCATTGATGACGTGGTTGATCGTGCCGGTGCCGCCGAGCGAGACGGTGACCATGTCATGGAACTTCACATCCGGGGTCTGGGGAACCTCGAAGGCGTGCTCGGCGGTGACGGACTTGTTGGTGTTGAAGAAGCAGTAGCTGCCCAGACCCCATGCCTCATGGCGCTTGACCGAGTCGGCCACCTTGTAGGCGGCGTATCCCTTGGTGGAGCCGTTCATCCAGGCGTCCTGGTCCGGCGGGTCGTAGGGCATCTCGTTCTGGTAGAAGTACGTACGGCCGCCCTCGCCGTTCCAGGTGGTCTGGTGCTTCTGGTAGTGCTCCACGAACAGGCCGTACATGGTCACGTCGTCGCCGTTGACGACGAGCCCCTGGTCGGCCGTGTTGGAGTCCCAGCCGACGCCGTCACCGTGGTCGGCGCGCCAGATCCAGGTGTGGTCGCCGATCACGTTCGAGCTGTTGACCACCAGGCTGGTGGACGCCTTGCCCACGCCGGCGCCGCCGACCCGGAAGAACACATCGTGCAGCGAGGTGGGGTTGTCGGCGTGGCTCGCCGACGAGTCCTCGGGGCCGACCTCCATCAGCGTCTCGGAGTTCTCGGTGCCCGCGTCGATGAGCAGGCCGGCGAGCTTGACGCCGTCGACGTCGGCCACCGTCATCGCCGAGACCCCGTTGTCGGGAATCAGCGTGGCCAGCCCCAGGCCCAGCACGACGGTGTCGGGCCGGGTCACCTTCAACGGCGCGTCCAGGTGGTAGACACCCGGGGTGACGAGCAGGTGCTTGCCCGCGTCGAGCGCCGCGTTCATCTCCTCGGCCGTGTCTCCCGGCTTGACGATGAAGAAGTCGTCCAGCGGGATCGATGTGCCCTTGGGCGCACCGGAGGACCAGGACGTGCCCGTCGAGTCCTTGCGCACGTCCGGCGCGAACACCTTGTAGGCGCCGTCGTCGTCGACGTACAGGAACGGCTTCTCACGGGACACGGGTGTCTTGTCGACCCGTGTGTACGGCGGCTTGGGGAAATCCCCGGCCGGGGCGTTCTGCGCGCCGACGAACACCATGTTCCAGTTGGAGCCGGTCCAGCTGCCCCATTCGGTGTTGCGGGAGAGCCACTGCTGCTGCGATCCGGACTTCACCTGCCCGTCGACCTTGGTGTCGGCCAGCAGACCGCCGCTGGACCAGCCGCCGTCGTCGAGCTGCAGATCGCCCTTCAGATGCATGCGGCGGTACGGGGCGGCCTGCGATACGGCCCAACGGTCCGCGCCGCCATCCGGGTTGACGGCCAGGTTCTCGGCGTCGCGCCAGAAGTTCTGCGTGGCGTTGCCGTCGAACCAGTCGGCCTCGGCGTGCACCTGGCCGTTGATGGTGGTGTCGTCGGGCGACAGGCCCAGGCCCGCCACCTGGGTGTAGAAGCCGACGTTGGCCTTGACATCGTAGGAGCCGGGCTTGAACAGCAGGGCGTGCCGGGCCTGGCCGAACTGGTTCTTCTCCTGCTCGCCGAAGACCGAGTCGAGCTTGCCCTGGATGTCCTGGGCGGACATGGACGGGTCGAAGACCTGCACATTGGGACCGAAGTCCGGTTCGGCGTCCGCGCCGTGCGCCGCCGGTACGGTCAGCGCCGCCGCGGCGGCGCCGGCCAGCGCGGCGAACGCGGCGGTCCAGCCGGCGATGCGGCGGCGTCCGCGAAGCCCGCGCCTGGTGGTGTCGTTCGTCATGGTGGTGGGTCTCCCTCAGCCCTGGTACCGGGCGAATATTCCGGTGAACTGCCAGGGCTCCTGGGTGACTCCGGAGCAGGTGTCGTCGTTCGGGTAGGCGCCGGGGCAGGGGCGGTCCCGGTTGACGGACCAGAAGGAGAGCCGCGACAGGTGGTGCTGGGAGGCGTAGTCCAGGATCGTCTCGAAGTCGTCGGTGGAGACCGTCTCGTTGACGTCGGTGATGCCGTTCATCGAGGACAGGCCGCTATGCCGGTAGGCGTCGTCGTCGCTGTAGCCGTAGGCACCCTTGACGGCGTTCTTCAGACCGTCGGTGGCCTGCTTGGTCAGCTCGCCCATGTTCTGGCCCTCGCCGCCGAAGTCGAACGGCATGATGGTCCAGCTGTCGGCCTCGAAGTCGGATTCGGCGGCCCGGCGGATCATGCTGTCGTCGGGGCCGTTCTGATCGCTGGGGAAGGTGACGTAGGTGAGCAGCCCCGGGTTGTCGGCCTTCACCTGCTTCAGGGCGTCGATCGTCTTCTGCTGGACGGCCGGGTCGTTGTAGGCATCGCCTTCGATGTCGATGTCGATGGCCTTGAGACCGTAGGCGTCGATGACCTTCTGGTAGGCCCCGGCGAGGGCCTTCGCGTCGCCACAGGACTGCTCCAGCTTGGCGCCGCTCGCGCCGCCGAAGGACGGCACGACATCGCCACCCTTGGCCCGTATGGCCTTCACGGTCTGCTCGTCGGCCCCGCCGGTCAGCGGGCGGCTGCCGTCCCACTGCGGGGAGCAGTTGCCCGAATCGAGGACGAAGGCGAGGGTGAACCAGCTGACGCCGGTGGCGTCCATCACCTCGCCCGGGTCCGGCGGGTTGCCCCATCCGTTGTACAGGTAGGGGGCCACGGCGGCGGGTGCGGCGGATGCCGCGTCGGGGGCTTGACCGGGGCTCGCGGCCCAGGCGGCCGCGGTTGTGCTCGCGACGGCGGCCACGGCGGCCACGGCCAGGGCGGTCCGCCGCCGGCGGCGGCGGTGTGCGCGGTCCTGGGCGGTGAATTCTTCGCGGTGGTTCATGTGGGGGGATGCCTTCCTCAGACGCGGACGGGCCCCGGCAGTGGCATGTCCGTCGGACAGGCGCCGCCGCAGCCCGCGACATGCGGTTTTCGGCCGGAAGGTCACGGCCGGACTCTCGGCCCATATATTTCGGGAGTTGAACGCGTCCCGTCAATAGGTCCGCACCAATGAAGTGACGTGCCTTCAAGGAGCGAACTCGCGTAACGCGTTGCGCCGGCGAACACCTCAGCCGTCGCCCGAACGTGGCGTGTCCCCGGCCGCGGGGATCCGGCGGTGGATGTCGTCGAGCAACTTCAGCATGGCCATGCGGAAGATCTGGGCCTGATGCTCCCCGATGAAGGCGGTGTGCCCGAACACCTCCAGCACGACGAGGCCGTGCATATGTCCCCACCGCTCAGCAGGAGAGCGGCCGCCGGTGGCGATGATCAGCCGCTTGCGGGAGCAGCTCGCGGCGGGGGCGGGCGTGGACGACGCCGTCCGGCAGATGGTCAACACCGCGGGCCGCACCGCCGCGTTCTCCGCCGCGACCGTGGCCGCCGCGCTCGCGGCGCTCCTGGTGTTCCCGCAGTACTCCTGCGCTCGTTCGGCTATGCGGGTTCGGTGTGGTCGCCCTCGCGGCCATCGGCACTCTGTTCGTGATGCCGGCCCTGCTCAAGGTGCTGGGGCACCGGGTCAACGGCGGACGGCCGCCATGGGTGAAGCCGGGACACACCGGCGCCCGGGCATCCCTGTGGGGACGGCCGGCCCGCACCGTCATGCGGCGGCCCGCGCTCACGGCGCTGCCCGTGCTCGCGGTCCTGCTGCTGGCGGCGAGCCCACTGCTGGGGATCACCTTCGGCACACCGGACGAACGTGTCCTGCCCGAGGGCGCCGAGAGCCGGCAGGTCGCCGCGGCCCTGCGGGAGAACTTCAACGGCAGCGACGACGCGGCCCTCCACGTGGTCATCGACCAGCCGCTGAACAAGGCCCCGTCCAGCGAGGGCGGCCCCGCGCCCGCGCCCGCGCCGGGGTCCACGGCGGAGCCGCCGTACGCGGAGCACTCGACGCGCGTCTGACCCCGCCGGACCGCGCCCCGCTGTGTCCGCCTCCACCCCACGGGAGGCGGACACAACGGGAGTTGGGGATCAGCGTTCGTGGTGGTGCATGATGTGTTTGGTGGGAGAATCAGCGCGGCGTGCTGCACTGACCGAAGGAGAACTCCCGCCCGCGATGGGGAAGTCGGCGTCTCAGATGGCGGCGCGAATGGCCCGTTCGAAGCCCTCGACATGGCTGCCGGCGAGCTGTGCCGCCTTGTCGTGGTCGCCGGCGACGATCGCGTCGATCAGCGGTCCGTGCTCTTCGACGTGGCCGGCCACGTCGGACAGGCGGTCGATGAACAGGCACCAGATGCGCGTGGCCAGATTGTCGTGGCGGACGAGGGTGTCCTCCAAGTACGGGTTGTGCGTGGCGGCGTAGATGGCGCGGTGGACCTGCAGATCCAGATGCATGAGGTCGGCGGCGGCGTGTCCGCGCGGATCCACGCTCTCCAGATCCCGCCGTAGAGCTGTCAGCGTCGCACGGTCGGTGGCGGTGGCGCGCCGCGCGGCCCGGGCGGCGGCCAAGGGCTCCAGCTCCTGGCGCACCTCCGAGATATAGGCCAGGTCGGTGATGTTGACCTCGGTGGCGAAGGTGCCGCGCCGGGGGTAGGTGGTGATGAGGCGCTCGTACTGGAGCCGCTTGAGCGCCTCGCGCACCGGCGTCCGCCCGACACCGAGGGACTGTGCCAGCTGGTCCTCGTTGATCGGCGCGCCCGGGCGGATCTCGAGCATGACCAGACGGTCCCGGATGGCGCGGTAGGCGCGCTCGGCGAGGGACAGCTCCCCGCCGTCCCCGGGCTCGGTCGCCACGTTCCGCATGAGGCCCCCTTGACCTGTCCGGTGAGCTCCCATACCTTACCGCAGAGGCTGATATATCAGTTGCCGATCAGTGGTCCAGTAGTTCGCCTCCCAGGATGGTGCGCACATGGCAGCGAACCCGCCCACCCAGGTCACCACCCCTCACTCCGTCCCGCTCCGCGAGCTCGACCCGGAGGTCGCCGCCGCGGTCGACGCCGAGCTGCACCGTCAGCGGTCGACCCTCGAGATGATCGCCTCGGAGAACTTCGCCCCGGCCGCCGTCATGGAGGCCCAGGGCTCGGTCCTGACCAACAAGTACGCCGAGGGCTACCCCGGCCGCCGCTACTACGGCGGCTGTGAACACGTCGATGTCATCGAGCGGTTGGCCATCGCCCGGGTGAAGGAGCTGTTCGGCGCCGAGGCGGCGAACGTCCAGCCGCATTCGGGCGCCCAGGCCAACGCGGCCGCGATGTTCGCGCTGCTGCAGCCCGGCGACACGATCCTCGGCCTCGACCTCGCGCACGGCGGGCATCTGACCCACGGCATGCGGATCAACTACTCCGGCAAGCTGTACAAGGTCGTGCCGTACCACGTGCGCGAGTCCGATCTGCGCATCGATATGGACGAGGTCGAGCGGCTCGCGCTCGCCCACCGGCCCAAGATGATCGTCGCGGGTTGGTCGGCCTACCCCCGCCGGCTGGACTTCGCCGCGTTCCGGCGGATCGCCGACGAGGTGGGCGCGTATCTGATGGTGGACATGGCGCACTTCGCCGGGCTGGTGGCCGCGGGCCTCCACCCGAGCCCGGTGCCGTACGCCGATGTCGTGACGACCACCACGCACAAGACCCTCGGCGGCCCGCGCGGCGGGGTGATCCTCAGCCGGGCCGACCTGGCGAAGAAGATCAACTCCGCGGTCTTCCCAGGGCAGCAGGGCGGCCCGCTGGAGCATGTCATCGCGGCCAAGGCGGTGGCCTTCAAGGTGGCGGCGGGCGAGGAGTTCGCGGAGCGCCAGCGGCGCACCCTGGACGGTGCCCGCATCCTCGCCGGACGGCTGCTGGCCGACGATGTGGCCGAGGCCGGGATCACGGTGCTGACCGGTGGCACCGAGGTGCATCTGGTCCTGGTCGACCTGCGCGCCTCCGCGCTCGACGGGCAGCAGGCCGAGGACCGGCTGCACCGCGTAGGCATCACCGTCAACCGCAACGCGGTGCCCTTCGACCCCCGTCCGCCGATGGTCTCCTCCGGGTTGCGGATCGGCACCCCGGCCCTGGCCACCCGGGGCTTCGGCACGGCGGAGTTCCGCGAGGTCGCCGACATCGTCGCGCAGGCCCTGACGGCCGAGCGGCTCGGCGACGAGCGCACCGGCCTGCTGCGTGACCGGGTGGAAAAGCTCGCCGCCGCGTTCCCCCTCTACCCCCGGCTGCCCCACCCGCCCCACCTGCCCCACCCGAACGGAGACGCGGCATGACCGCCACGCCGCTGCCGGAGCACCCGGACTTCCTCTGGCGCACCCCCGAGCCGCGCTCCTCCTACGACGTCGTCATCGTCGGCGCGGGAGGCCACGGCCTGGCCACCGCCTACTACCTCGCCCGGAACCACGGCATCACCAATGTCGCCGTCCTGGAGAAGGGCTGGCTGGCCGGTGGCAACATGGCACGCAACACCACGATCATCCGCTCGAACTACCTGTGGGACGAGAGCGCGGCGATCTACGAGCACGCGCTGGGGCTGTGGGAACGGCTTCCGGAGGAGCTGGACTACGACTTCCTGTTCAGCCAGCGCGGCGTCCTCAATCTGGCGCACACCCTCCAGGACGTCCGCGAGGGCGTGCGCCGGGTCAACGCCAACCGCCTCAACGGAGTCGACGCCCACTGGCTGGAGCCGGACGAGGCCGCCAAGGTCTGCCCCATCCTCAATGTCTCGCCCCGCACCCGCTATCCGGTCCTCGGCGCCACCTTCCAGCCGCGGGCCGGTATCGCCAAGCACGACCACGTCGCCTGGGCGCTGGCCCGCCGGGCCGATGAGATGGGGGTGGATCTGATCCAGGGGTGCGAGGTCACCGGTTTCCTCAAGGACGGCGACCGGGTCGTGGGCGTCGAGACCAGCCGCGGCCGTATCCTCGCCGGCCGGGTCGGTCTCGCGGTCGCCGGGCACAGCAGTGTGCTGGCCGAGCGGGCCGGCGTCCGGCTGCCGGTGCAGTCCCATCCGCTCCAGGCGCTCGTCTCCGAACTGCACGAACCGGTGCACCCCACCGTGGTGATGTCCAACCACGTGCACGTGTACGTCTCCCAGGCGCACAAGGGCGAGCTGGTGATGGGCGCGGGCGTCGACGCCTACAACGGCTATGGGCAGCGCGGCTCGTTCCATGTGATCGAGCGGCAGATGGCCGCCGCCGTCGAGCTGTTCCCGGTCTTCGCCCGTGCGCATGTGCTGCGGACCTGGGGCGGCATCGTCGATGTCACACCGGACGCCTCCCCGATCATCGGCACCACCCCCGTCGAGGACCTCTACGTCAACTGCGGCTGGGGCACCGGCGGTTTCAAGGCCACCCCGGCCGCCGGCTGGACCTTCGCCCACACCATCGCCACCGGCGAGCCACATCCGCTGAACGCCCCCTTCGCCCTCGGACGCTTTACGACGGGCGCGTTGATCGACGAACACGGCGCCGCGGCCGTGGCCCACTGAGGAGGACATCGTGCTGCTGATCAGTTGCCCATGGTGCGGTCCTCGCGACGAGACCGAATACCACTACGGGGGACAGGCCCACGTCCCCTACCCCGGAAACCCCGCGGACCTCACCGACGAGGAGTGGGCCGCGTATGTCTTCTACCGCGACAACCCCAAGGGGCCGTTCGCCGAGCGGTGGATGCACGGGACCGGCTGCCGCCGCTGGTTCAACGTCCTGCGCGACACGGTGAGCTACGAAGTGCTGGCCGCCTACCGGCTCGACGAGCCCCGCCCCGCACTGCCCGGCCGGGCGGATGTCCACCAGCCCGCCGAACCGGCCGGAGGCAACCGATGACCGACCAGCGATTCCGGCTCCCGCACGGGGGCCGCGTCGACCGCGGCACCGTGTTGCGGTTCACCGTCGACGGCCGGGAGATGACCGGGCACCCCGGTGACACCGTCGCCTCGGCGATGCTGGCGAACGGGCGCGTCGAGGCCGCTCCGTCGATCTACCGCGGCCGCCCGCGCGGCATCGTCGCCGCGGGTGTCGAGGAGCCCAATGCCCTGTTGCAGATCGACGGGCCGTGCTCCGAGGGCATGGTGCCCGCCACGACGGCAGAGCTGTACGACGGGCTGTCCGCCACGACGCTGTCCGGGATGGGGCGGCTCGACCCGAGCCCCGACCCCGCCGGCTACGACAAGAAGTACGTCCACACCGATGTCCTGGTCGTCGGCGCCGGACCGGCCGGGCTCGCGGCCGCCGCCGCTGCCGCGGGCTCCGGCGCCCGGGTGATCCTCCTCGACGACCAGCCCAAGCCCGGCGGTTCGCTGCTCTCCGGGCGCACCGACAGGGTCGGCGGGCAGACCGCCCTCGCGTGGGTCGCCGAAGTGCGCGCCGCCCTCGACGCCGCCCCGGAGGTCGTCGTCCTGCGGCGCACCACGGCGTTCGGCAGCTACGACGACAACTACGTACTGGCCCTGGAGCGGCGCACCGACCACCTCGGCGCCGACGCTCCCGAGCCGTCCGCGGGTGTCTCGCGGCAACGGCTGTGGCACATCCGGGCCCGCCAGGTGGTGCTGGCCACCGGCGCCCACGAGCGTCCGCTGGTCTTCGCGGGCAACGACCGGCCCGGGGTGATGCTCGCCGGGGCCGTGCGCTCGTACCTCAACCGGTATGCGGTGGTGCCGGGTTCGCGAGCCGTGGTGGGCACGGTGAATGACAGCGCCTATGACACGGTGGCCGATCTCCACGCCGCCGGGATCGACATCGCCGCCGTCGTGGACGCGCGGCCCGAGCTGTCCCGCCGGGCCGCCGAGGTCGCCGTGGCGAGCGGGGTGCGGGTGCTGACGGGCAGTGCGGTGGTCGACACCGCGGGCGCGAACCGGCTCACCGGTGTCACCGTCCAGGCCCTCGACGCCGAGGGCCAACTCATCGGTGAGAGCGAGGCGTTCGACTGCGACCTGCTGGCCGTCTCCGGCGGCTGGAGCCCGGTGGTGCACCTGCACAGCCAGCGCCAGGGCACGCTGCGCTGGGACGAGGACCTGGCCGCCTTCGTCCCCGACGGCACCGTACGGAACCAGCACATCGTCGGCGCCGCCCGGGGGACGTACGACCTCGACGGCTGTCTCGCCGAAGGGGCGCGGGCCGGTGCGGGGGCCGTGACGGACGCCGGGTTCGCGGTGGCCGCGCCCGAACCGCCGTCCGGCGACGCGCGGCCCCGGGCCGTGGCGGGCCCGGTGCGCGCACTGTGGCTGGTGCCCGCGCCCGGCCCCGGCAGCGAACCCGGCGACTGGGACACCCACTTCGTCGACCTCCAGCGCGATGTCACCGTCGCCGACGTCTGGCGATCCACCGGCGCCGGTATGCGCAGCGTCGAGCACATCAAGCGCTACACCTCGCTCGGCACGGCGAACGACCAGGGCAAGACCTCCAACGTCAATGCCATCGGCGTGATCGCCGAGGCGCTCGGCGCGGGCGCGTCACCCGGGCGGATCGGCACCACGGGCTATCGGGCGCCGTACGCGCCGGTGGCCTTCGCCGCGCTGGCCGGGCGTGAGCGCGGCGAGCTGTTCGATCCGGAGCGTACGACCTCCATCCACCCATGGCACGTCGCCCACGGGGCGGTGTTCGAGGACGTCGGGCAGTGGAAGCGGCCCCGGTACTACCCCCGGCCCGGTGAGGACATGGACACGGCCGTGGCCCGCGAGTGCCGCGCGGCCCGTGAGGGGGTGGCGTTCATGGACGCCTCCACCCTCGGCAAGATCGAGATCTGGGGCGCGGACGCGGGTGAGTTCCTCAACCGCGTCTACACCAACGCCTTCAAGAAGCTGAAGCCCGGCATGGCCCGCTACGGCGTGATGTGCAAGCCCGACGGGATGATCTTCGATGACGGTGTCACGCTGCGCCTCGACGAGAACCGCTACTTCACAACCACCACGACCGGTGGCGCCGCCGCCGTCCTGGAGTGGCTGGAGGAGTGGCTGCAGACCGAATGGCCCGACCTCGATGTCCACTGCACCTCGGTGACCGAGCAGTGGGCGACGATCGCGGTCGTCGGCCCTCAGTCGCGCGAGGTCGTGGCCCATCTCGCGCCCGAGGTCGACCTGTCGAACGAGACCTTCCCGTTCATGGCCTTCCGCGAGACCACCCTGGCCTCCGGTATCCCCGCCCGCATCTGCCGGATTTCCTTCTCCGGTGAACTCGCCTACGAGATCAACGTATCCGGGTGGTACGGCCCGGCGGTCTGGGAGGAGGTGTACGCGATCGGCCGACCGTACGACATCACCCCGTACGGCACCGAGACCATGCACGTGCTGCGGGCCGAGAAGGGCTACATCATCGTCGGCCAGGACACCGACGGCACCGTCACCCCGCAGGACGCGGGCATGTCCTGGGTGGTCTCCCGGCGCAAGGACTTCATCGGAAACCGCTCGTACTCCCGCGCCGACACCTCCCGCACCGATCGCAAGCAGCTGGTCGGCCTGCTGCCGAGCGATCGGCGGACCCGGCTGCCCGAGGGCACCCAGCTCATCGCGCCGAACGTGCCCCTCACCCCCGAGGCCGGGCCGGTGCCGATGCTCGGCCACGTCACCTCCAGCTACCACAGCCCGGCCCTCGGCCGCCCCTTCGCCCTCGCCCTCGTCGCCGACGGGCGGGCACGGATCGGCGAGACCCTGCTCGCCCCGGTGGGCGAGGACCTGGTGCCCGTCCTGGTGGCCGACACCGTCCTCTACGACCCCGAAGGGACCAGGCGAGATGGCTGAGCCGACGAACGCCGCAGGCGCAGGCGCAGGGGCAGTCGCGGGCGCGGGCCCGGTGGCGCTGCGCACCAGCCCCCTGGCCCATCTGGTGGAGCGGATGCGCACCGCCACCGTCACCGGCCCCCGGGGCGTCACGCTGACCGAGTGGCCGTTTCGCACCATGGTGAACCTGCGCGTCGACCCCGCCTCCGCAGCGGCCGTCCGCATCGAGGAGTCCCTGGGGGCGCCACTTCCGCGGCAGTGCGGCCACACCACCGCCTCGGGTTCGCACACGGTTCTCTGGCTCGGACCCGACGAATGGCTCGTGCTCTCCCCGGCCGACAGGGTCGACGCGACCGCCGTGGTCGCCGAGTTGCGGGCGGCACTCGGAGCGGATCCGGGCTCGGTCGTGGACGTCTCGGCGAACCGCACCACGCTGGAGCTGAGCGGCCCGGCCGCTCGGCAGGTGCTGGAGAAGGGCTGCCCGCTGGACCTGCACCCGCGGGCCTTCGGCCCGGCCACGCGGTGTCGACCACGGTGGGGCCCGTCGCGGTGCTGCTCTGGCAGGTCGACGGCGCCCCGACCTACCGGCTGTTCCCCGGTCCTCGTTCGCCGACTACCTGGCGCGCTGGCTCATCGACGCGATGAGCGAGTACCGCGGGCCGGAGCTGGGCTGATGGGGTGCCCTGATGGAGTGGGCCGCGCTCGATGTACGTCCCGTCGTCACCGTGCGTCCGGGCGCACGGGCGAGAGCCGGTAGGTGTTGTCGTGGGTGATCACACGGCCGGCGGTGGGCGGCGGGAAGTGGGTGCCGAGCAGGAGTGTGTCCGTATCGGCGAGGGAGCCGAGGAGTTCGCGGCGGGTGGCCTCGGACTGCTCGGGGGCGATGTCGACGCATGAGCCGATGGTGGGGTGGGCGAGCTGGACGGGGTGGTGGATGCAGTCGCCGGTGATCAGCGCCGTCTTGTCGCGGCTGGTGAGCTGGAGGGCGATATGGCCGGGAGTGTGGCCGGGCGTGGGGATCAGCCGCAGCCCGGGGGCGACCTCGGTGCCCTCGGTCAGGACGTCGACCAGGTCGAGCAGTCCCGCTTCCTCGATCGGGGTCACGGAGTCACGGAACATCTGCGCGCGCGGCTCGTCCATGTCGTAGCTCGCCCAGAACTCCCGTTCGGCGCGGGAGGTGAGGTAGCGCGCATGGGGGAAGGTGGGCACCCATGCGCCGTCCACCTCGTGGGTGTTCCAGCCGACGTGATCGGTGTGCAGATGGGTGAGGATCACCAGGTCGATCGATTCCGGGGGGAATCCGGCGGCGGTCAGACGCTCCAGGTAGTCGGTGTGCAGATCGTGCCAGGCGGGGTTGGCCCGTGTCTTGCCGTTGCCGATGCCGGTGTCGACGAGCACCTTCAGTCCGCTCACCTCGAAGGCGAAGCTGTGGCTGTCGAGGCGCAGGATGCCCTCCTGATCGGCGAAGTCCGGGCGCAGCCAGTCCTGTTGCGTGACCACGTCCGTGGTGGCGTCGGGCAGCAGCCACGGCCCGGTCTGCGGCGGCAGGAGCACCTCGTCGATGCGGTGGACGGTGAGGTCGCCCACGGTCCAGAAGGGAGTCTCGATGCTGTGCGCTGTGTGCATGGTCCGTCGTTTCCTTGGTCTCTAGCGGGGGAGTGCGTCGCGCGGTGACGCGGTGAGTGCCGCCACCGCCGCGGCCGCGAGGACGGCGGCGCCGACGGCGTAGGCGTAGGAGGCGATGCGGAGCCCGTAGTGCTGGGTGGCGGCGCCCGCGGCGATGGCGGGCAGGCTCATCGCCAGATAGCTCAGGACGTAGTAGGCGGCCACTGTGGTGGCCCGGTCCCGCTCGTCGAGCGAGCCGAGCATCATCCGCAGCGCCCCTTGGGAGACGGCGCCGAAGGCGATGCCCGCCAGGGCCGCGCCGCCGAACAGGGCGAGCGGTCCGGCGCCGTGCAGGGCGCCCAGGCTCAGGGCGGCGGAGGGGATGACGGCCAGGCAGCCGCCGGTGGCGGCGGTGGTCGGCGCCGTGCGCCGCAGGGTCCATACGGTGAGCGCGGCGGCGGCGCTGACGGTGAAGAACACCATTCCGCCCGCCGTACGGGGAGTGCCGGGGGCCACAAGGCGTACGAGCGCGGGTCCCAGGGAGGAGTAGAGACCGCCGAGCGCCCAGACCGCGACGACACCCGTGCCCACGGTCAGCAGCGCGCGGCGGGCCGAGGGCGGCACGCCGAGCCGCGGGAGCAGCGACCGCAGCGCGCCGGGGCGTCGGTGCCCGCTCTCCGCGGTGAAGGCGACCGCGGCCGCCTGCGCCACGAACAGTGCGGCCAGCAGCAGGTAGACGGTGACCGTGGGCGCGGGGGAGAGGGGGATGAGGAGGGTCGAGACGAGCACGCCGCCGGCCATGCCGGCCACCGGGGTGATGCTGTTGGTCAGGGCCGATCGGCCGGGGCGCAGCGGGTCGTCGAGGTCGAGGAGCGCCGCTCCCGAAGCACTGGTGGCCGCGCCGGTGGACGCTCCTTGCAGGACCCGGGCGGCGATCAGCGCTCCGGCGCCGTCCGCCGTGGCCAGCAGCACCATGGACACGGCCTCCAGGACCAGCGCGCCCACCAGGACGGGGCGCCGTCCCAGGTGGTCGGAGAGGGCTCCGACGGTGAGCAGGGCCAGCAGGAGGGTCAGGGAGTAGGCGCTGAAGATCACCGTGATGGTGAGCGCGGACAGGCCCCACTGGTTCTGGTAGAGCGGGTACAGCGGGGTGGGGGCGCTGGACGCGGCCAGGAGGGTCGTGAGGACCGACGCGTAGAGGACGAGGGGCGCGGTGCGGTTCGCCGTGGTCTCGCGGAGGGGCGCGGTGCGGCCGGCCGTGGTCTCGCGGAGGGGGACGGCTGTGTAGGGGCACTGCGCGGGGGCGCCGGAGGTGGCGCTGGGCATGGGACTCCTTCCCGCTAAAAGCGACGCATTTGCTTTAAGGGACTGTAGGTCCTACAGTCGACTAACGCAAACCGTTAGCTTTTGTTTCGGGGTCGCCGGGGATCGCCGGGGTCACTCCTCTCGGAATCGCTCCGCTTCTCCGGTCCATGAGGGAGACGCCATGTCCGCTGCTGAACTCACCCCTCCGGAAGCGGCCCGCTGGGCCGCCCGGGCCGGGCTCCCGCTGCCGCCCGAGCGCCACGCCGCGGCGGCGGCCACCGCCAATCACATCCACTCGGTCGTCGCCGTCCTGCGCGAACTCGACTTCGGTGACACCCCGCCCGCCCCCGCCTACCGTGCGCGAGAGGAGCAGCACGTTGCAGCCGTATGAACTGTCCCTCACTGCGGCCGCCGCCGCGATCCGGGCCGGGCGGCTGTCCCCGGTCGAGCTGGTGGACTCCGTCCTGGAGCGCGTCGAGCGGCTGGAACCCCACCTGAACGCCTACGCCACGGTGACCGCCGAGCGGGCGCGCCACGCGGCACGCAAGGCCGCGGACGACATCGCGGCCGGCCGCTCACGCGGCCCGCTGCGCGGCATCCCGATGGGGCTGAAGGACCTGATCGACGTCGTCGGCGTGGCCACCACCGCCAGCTCCCGGGTCCGCGCCGACCACCGCGCGCAGGCGGACAGCACGGTCGCGGCCCGCCTCGGCGCGGCCGGCGCGGTCCTGGTCGGCAAGACCCACACCCATGAGTTCGCCTACGGGCTCACCACCCCGCAGACCCGCAACGCCTGGGACACCGGCCGGGTCGCCGGCGGCTCCAGTGGCGGATCCGCCGTGGCCGTGGCCTCAGGCGCCGCGACCTTCGCGCTGGGCACCGACACGGGCGGATCCATCCGCGTCCCCGCCGCGCTCAACGGAGTCGTCGGCCTCAAGCCGACCTACGGCCTCGTCCCCCGCCACGGCGTCACGTCCCTGTCCTGGTCGCTGGACCACGTCGGCCCCCTGACGCGCACCGTCGAGGACCAGGCCCTGGTCCTGGCGGCTCTCGCCGGACACGACCCCCGTGACCCCGCCTCCCTGGACGCGCCCGCGCAGGACTACCGGCCCGGTGCGGGCGAGGACCTGACCGGACTGCGCGTCGGCGTGCCGCGCAACTACTACTTCGAGCACGTCGATACGGAGGTGGAAGCCGCGGTCCGGCAGGCCGTCGACCGGCTTCAGGCCCTCGGCGCACGCCTGGTCGAGGTCGAGATCCCCATGGCCCGCTATATCCAGGCCACTCAGTGGGGCCTGATGGTGCCGGAGGCGACCGCCTACCACGAGCGCACCCTGCGCGCGGTGCCCGAGCTGTACCAGGTGGACGTGCGCACCCTGCTCGAAGCCGGGGAACTGATGCCCGCCGGGGACTATCTGCGCGCCCAGCGCTCCCGGACGCTGATGCGCCAGGAGTGGGCGCGCGTGCTGGCCGATGTCGACGTGATCGCCGCACCGACGGTTCCGGCGACCGCGGCCAAGGCCGACCAGGAGACGATCACCTGGGCGGACGGCACCGTCGAAGCCGTCTCCGACGCCTACGTACGCCTCTCGGCCCCCGCCAACCTCACCGGAGTGCCCTCACTGTCCGTCCCGGTCGGCCATGACACGGCGGGCCTGCCGATCGGCATGCAGCTGCTGGGGCGGCCCCTCGGGGAGAACGTGCTCCTGCGGGTCGGCCACGCCTACGAGCAGTCCCAGCCGACCCGCGTGCTCGCACCGGCGGCCTGACGACGGCCTGGGGCAGCGGCCGGGGGCGCACCACTGTCTAGAAGCAAGAAATTTGCTTTAAGGTGGAGGGATGAGCAGGCAGATGGTGCGCCCCGGCGGGCGCAGCGCCCGGGTCCAGGCGTCGGTGCACACCGCCGTACGCGAGCTCGAAGCGGAGGTGGGCCGCGACGCCCTGACCGTGCCGCTGGTCGCCCAGCGCGCCGGGGTCACCCCCTCTACGATCTACCGCCGCTGGGGAGACCTCGCGGAGCTGCTCTCGGACGTGGCGGTCGAGCGGCTGCGGCCCGATACCGCTCCCAAGGACCACGGCGCCCTGGCGTCCGACCTGGCGGCCTGGGCCGAGCAGTTCCTCGACGAGATGGCCTCCCCCGCCGGCCGTGCCTATATCCGCGACGCCCTGCTCGGCGACCCCGACGGCACCAACGCCGGCCAGTGCTCGGCCTACGCCGCCGACCAGGTCGACCTCATCCTGGCCCGCGCGACCGAACGCGGGGACGACATCCCCGAGGTCGAGACGGTCATCGACCGCGTCGTCGCCCCCCTGATGTACCGCATCCTCTTCCGCCCCGCCGGACTCGACGCCGCCTACGCCCGCGGACTCGTGGCGGGGCTCCTCGGCCCGGTCGGCGAGGGCGGGTGACCACGAGGGACACCGCCGTGCCGGTCGCAGCCCGCAACGCGTGGTGTGACCGGTGCTCTCCCAACAGGCCCTACTCGGCCGTGCCTTCGGGCGGGAGCTGTGCGGGGTAGGGCTCGCCGAAGTCGGCCGAGCGGCTGACCTCTTCCCAGGCGGTCGCCTCGGCGAGCTGGTGCCGGGAGTAGTCCCGCGCCATGGTCGTCGCGTTCACGCCCAGCGGGAGATGGCTCGGGACCTGGTCGCGGTGGACGGTGCGCACGATGATCTCGGCGGCGCGCCGAGGGTCCCCGGCCGCTCCTGTTGTGCTCTGCCGCACCAGCCGGTTCATCGCCCCGACGGTCTCGTCGTAGGCGTCGGGGATGGGGTGGACCGTCATGGAGGAACCGGCCCAGTCGGTGGCGAAGCCGCTCGGTTCGACCACCATGACGCGCACGCCGAACGGTGCGGTCTCCGCGGCGAGGACCCGGCTGAAGCCGTCGACCGCGAACTTGGCCGCCTGGTAGGAGGCGATGCCCGGCGATCCGCCCACCCGCCCGCCGATCGAGGAGATCTGCACGACGGTGCCGGCTCCCTGGCGGCGCAGGGTGGGGAGCACGGCCTTGGTGACGTTGTAGACGCCCCAGAAGTTCGTCTCGAACTGGGCGCGGAAGTCGTCGTCGTCCGATGTCTCGATGGGCGAGACATTCGCGTATCCCGCGTTGTTCACGAGCACGTCGATGCGCCCGAAGCGGGCGAGCGCCGCCTCGACGGCCTCGTGCGCCGCCTCTGGACGCGTGACGTCCAGCGCGACGGGATGGACGCGGTCGCCGTACTCGCCGAATGCCTCCGCGAGGACCTTGGGGTCGCGGGCGGTGGCCACGACATGGTCGCCGGCCTCGAGGGCGGCGGTGACCAGGGCGCGGCCGAGGCCGCGCGATGAACCGGTGATGAACCAGACCTGTTGCTTCATGCCGTTAGTACAACACCGTTCTCTTAATAATGCAACGCCGTTGCCTTACGGGTTCCTATGATGTGGGGCATGACGACCCCTGCCTTCCAACGTGCCCGCAGTGCCCAGGCCAAGCAGGCGCGGGAAGAGGCGATCCTGGACGCGGCCCGTACGCTCGGCCACCAGCGCGGGGTCCGGGACGTCACCCTCACCGACATCGCCGCGGCCGTGGGGATGCACAAGTCGGCCCTGCTCCGCTACTTCGAGACGAGGGAGCAGATCTTCCTGCGGCTCACCGCGGAAGGCTGGCGGCAGTGGTCCGCCGACCTGCGCGGCGATCTCGCACGGAGGGCACACGCCACGCCCACGGAGGTTGCCGAGGTCGTCGCCGCCACGCTGGCGGCTCGGCCGATGTTCTGCGACCTGCTGGCACAGGCGCCGTTGAACCTCGAACGCAATGTCTCGATCGACTCGGTGCGCGCCTTCAAACTGGTGACGCTCGAGGAGATCGAGCTGATCGACGGCGAGCTGCGACGACTGCTCGGACTGACCGAGTTGCAGACCGTCGACCTGGTCGCCGCGGCGACCAGCATGGCCGGGGCCCTGTGGCAGATGGCCACCCCCGGCCCGCGCCTGCGGGAGCTCTACGAGACCGACCCCCGGCTCGGCCACGCGGTCGTCGAGGTGGAACCCCGCCTGCGCCGCGTCCTCGCCGCCTTTCTCACCGGACTCGACGCGGGACCCTCCGCGACCGCCTCGGACGACACTCCGTAGCCACCTGGCCGAACCGCGCACGCCGGGCGATACGGGCCGGTCGGTGCGGTGCGGTGCGGTGCGGCCGCGACGGGATGCCGCGTGCCCCGGCCGGCGGCCGGGGCACGCGGGGGTGTGCCTCAGACGGAGGGGAGAAGGGAGTCGTCCTCGGTGTGGGCGCCGGGGAGCTGATGCCGGGCGGCGATCAGAGCGGCGTCCACGTCGCGGGTGCCGGTGACGACGCACAGCGTGTAGGCGACGTCGTCGAGCCGCTGCCGCGCCTCCAGCCCGCCGTCCTCGGCGTGCAGGGTTCGCAGGGTCTCGTACTGTCGGATGAGGCCGGTCAGAACCGCGGGGTGGGCCATGAGCATGGCAGGCTCCTTCTTCTTCTTCATCATCATGCGGCGTGATACGTGCGGGGACGGCGGTGTCGCCTCACGTACGGGGAGTCTCGTCACCCGCAGGGCGTCAGACGGGCACGGGTACGTTCTCGCGCTGCGGCTCGGCCTCGACCTGCTTGCGGATCTTGTGGCAGCTGCGGGAGATGAGACGGGAGACATGCATCTGGGAGATGCCCAGCTCCTCGGCGATCCCGGCTTGGGTCATATCGCGGAAGAACCGCAGATACAGGATGCGCTGCTCCCGCTCCGGCAGCCGGTGCAGACAGGGCTTGACCGACTCCCGGGCGATGACCGTCTCATAGCGGGCCTCGGGCCGGCCGAGGGTGTCGGCCAGGGAGTAGCCGTCGTCCGCGCCGGCGAGCTCGGCGTCCAGGGACAGGGAGCGGAAGCTGTCGATGGCCTCCATCCCGGTGAGTACGTCCTCTTCGCTCATGCCGGCGGCTTCGGCGACCTGCGCCACGGTGGGGGAGCGATCGGCGCCTTCCGCGGTGGCCAGCTCCCGGATGGTGGCGCGGACCTTGTTGCGCAGCTCCTGCACCCGCCGGGGCACGTGCACGTCCCAAGCGCAGTCGCGGAAGTGGCGCTTGAGCTCCCCGACGATCGTGGGGATCGCGTACGGCTGGAACGCGCCTCCGCGGTGCGGGTCGTAGCGGTCGACGGCCTTGACCAGGCCCAGGGCGGCGACCTGCTCCAGGTCCTCCAGGTTCTCTCCGCGGTTGCGGTAGCGGCGGGCGAGGCGGTGGGCCATCGGCAGCCACGCTTCGACCAGCTTCTCGGCCAGTGCCTCCCGCTCGGGTCCTTCAGACATGGCGGCAAGCCGCTCGAAGTCGGCCGCGGTGTCAGGAGTGTCGTCGTGACGGCGGCGGGCGCCTGCACACGTCGCGCTCATCGAGGTTCTCTCCTCCCTGCTTGTCGCTGTACAGCAGAGCGGGAGGCCGGCACGGCACGGTCTGGGGCTCGCAGCGCGTGGCGCGCGGCTCCCGCCAGGTGTGCCTGCTTTCCGAAGCACCTCGGTCAGTCACTCTTCTAGCCAAGGTCGCGGACCTCAAACCCTTTTGGCCGGCGCGTGCTCGGGCCCCCGGCTCGGGCCCCCGGCTCGGGCCCCCGGCTCGGGCCCCCGGCTCGGGCCCGGCTCAGGCCCGGGACCTGAAGGGCGCGCGGCCCCGGCCCAGTGCCACCGTCGTGGTGACCCGGGTGACGCCCGGCCTCCGGGGCACCGAACCGAACCCGAAGCGCACCGGGGGTTCGACGGGCGCCATCACACCGAGGTCGTCGCCCTCGAAGACCGCCGACACCGCGACGATCGGCCTCAGATCCCGCGCGCCGTACCACTCACGGCGACCGCCCCCGGCGCTGCCGCGAGTGCGCACACCGGCCAGCAGCAGGCGGGCGGGGACGTCCAGCAGCGCGCTCCACGCCGGACGGCGGGCGAGTGCGCCGGGCACCGCACGCAGCAGAAGCCCCAGGGGCCCTCGTCGGCCCGTGGTGAAGCGCATGTCCAGTGCCCCGGCCCGGACGGTCCAGGTGCCCGCCCCGACGCTCACGCGGACCGGCACGATGCGCACCGCGTCGAAGGTGTAGGTGCGGGCGATGAAGTCCGCCGTCTCCGGCGTGGGAGCGAGCAGCAGCCGTTCACCGTCAGCGCGATCGAGCATCACGTCGCTGAACGGCCCGAACGGCGATCGCTCCCAGTGCCCCAGCACGATGCGCGTCCCGGAGGAGGTGCCTGTGCCCGCGATCCATCCGTCGAAGCGCAGCCGCGCGGGACCGGTGGCCTTGCCGCGTTCTCGGCTCACACAGGGTGGGTCCCCGCCCACCGCCCCCGGAAACGTGCATGTGGCACGGGGCACCCGGCCCCTATCCCATCAGTCGGGTACGGCGTTGCCCGGGAGGGAGAACCGGCCCGGCTCTTTCGCTCGCTCCGCGCCACCTACTCCGCGCCACCTACTCCGCCGACATGTGAGTCCACAACACATCGCCCGCCGCACCTCCGCCGCGGTCGACGCGGTTGTCGGAGCAGCGCGTGATCTCGGACTCACCGTGACCGATGCCAAGGTGCTCCATGACCTGTTCTCCGTGGTCGTCCACCTTGCGCCCGCACCGGTCGTGGCGCGGGTTCCCACCGTCCTGCCGCGCTACGTGGACCTCGATTCCCAGGCACGCCGCCAGCAGGCGGAACTGGATGTGACACGGTGGCTCGCGGACCGGGGAACCCCCGTGATCCCGCCCAGTCCTCTCGTGCCACTGGAGCCCGTTCAGCGCGACGGATTCTCGATGACCTTCTGGCAGTTCGTCGAGGAGCGTCGGGACATCGGGCCCGACTATGTGGCGAACTCCGAGATCACCGCTGACCTGCATGCCGCGATGCGCGCATACCCGGGTCCACTGTCGTTTCTCTCCGCGGCCGAACCGCGGTTCATCGTGGACAGCTTCGCTCTGCTCGAAACGCGCGCCGACCTCGTCGGCCCGGCCGATCTGGAGCGCGCACGCCGCGAGTGGCAGGTCCTGGAACCTCTCGTGCGCTCACGCGCCGCGTTCGAAACGGCGTTCCCGGGGATCGACCTCCAGCCCATCCACGGCGACTCCCCGCCCGCGAACATCTTCGCCGGGGCGGACGGGGACCTCTTCGCCGACTTCGAGCTGGTTACGCTGGGCCCCGTCGAGTGGGACCTGGCCGCTCTCGGGCCGACCCTCGAATCCGCCTACAACCGTGGCGCGCAGCGCAGCGGCATGAGGCCGTTGAACCAGGACGTCCTGGGCTTCGTGAACGCTGTGGGGATGCTGCGGGCCATCGCCTCCCTCTCGCTCGTACCGCAACTGCCGCCGCTGATGGAGTACTTGAAGCCGGCCGTCGACCAATGGCGGACGATGCCGTTCGCCGGCGGCATGGCCGGCTGACATCGACACGGGACGCCTCACCGGGACCGCCCGGTGAGGCCGGCGACGCGTGTCCGACGCGGCTTCAGCCGCCGTAGTAGGCGTCGAAGTTCTTCGCGAACTCGCCGCCGTTGAAGCTGTCCCAGTTGATCGACCAGGCCATCAGCCCGCGCAGGGCGGGCCAGCTGCCGTGGGGCTGATAACCGCCGCAGTCGGTCTTCTTCGTCAGGCAGTTCAGGGTCTTGGTCACTTCACTGGGCTGGGTGTGGCCGTTGCCCGCGTTGGGGCTCGCGGGCAGGCCGATCGCCACTTGGGACGGGTCCAGCGCCGGGAAGACGTTGTTGGTGTCGCCCGCCACGGGGAAGCCGGTGAGCAGCATGTCGGTCATCGCGATGTGGAAGTCGGCGCTGCCCATGGTGTGGGACTGGTTGTCGAGCCCCATGATCGGTCCGGAGTTGTAGTCCTGGACGTGCAGCAGGGTGAGGTCGTCCCGCAGTGCGTGAATGACCGGGAGATACGCCCCGGCGCGCGGGTCCTGGCCGCCGAAGGGGCCCGAACCGTAGAACTGGTAGCCCAGCTGCACGAAGAACGTTTCCGGGGCCATGGTGAGGGTGAAGTCGGATCCGTACTTCGCCTTGAGCGACTTCACGGCCGAGATGAGATTGACGATCGCGGGGGTCTTCGGGTTCTTGAAGTCGGTGTCGCCGTCGTCCAGCGACAGCGAGTGGCCCTCGAAGTCGATGTCCAGGCCGTCCAGTCCGTACTTGTCGATGATCGCGCCCACCGACTCGACGAACTTGTCGCGGGCGGCGGTGGTGGTGAGCTGCACCTGGCCGTTCTGCCCGCCGATGGATATCAGCACCTTCTTGCCCGCGGCCTGCTTGGCCTTGATGGCGGCCTTGAACTCGTCCTCGGACTCGACGTTCGCGCATTCGGTCTGCGGGCAGAGGCTGAAGCGGATGTCGCCGGAGGTGGTGGAGGTGGGTTCGCCGAAGGCCAGGTCGATGATGTCCCAGCTGTCGGGGACATCGGCCATGCGGGTGTATCCGGAGCCGTTGGCGAAGCTCGAGTGCAGATAGCCCACGAGCGCGTGCTCGGGGAGTGCCGCCTTCGCGGTGGCGGAGGTGGTACCCGCGTCGGCGGTCGTCGCGGAGACCGTGGCGAGCAGTCCGGCCGTGGCGACAGAGACGCACATGCCGGTCAGAACCCTTTTGCTCAAGGGGAAACGGAGGCTCATGGGAACCGCTCCTTGGTGTGGGGGAAGGCGGAGCCGAACCGAGGTGGGACGGGATGATCGGACGGCGTGGGGGGAGGCTGCGCGCCCACGAGAAAACAGGACTAGACCAGTGAGTGTCAATGGTCCGGTCCAATTTCGAGGTCCCGCACTAGGACGACGCGTTCGCGAGGCACGAGTTGGTGGCGGTCGGTGAGGCAACGGCCGGCGGCCGCCGCCGACCGTCGAGCGCCGGGGGCCCGCGGCACACCGGGCTACTCCAGACGCCACAGGTGGATCATCTTGTCCTGGAAGCCGAGGGTGGCCAGGGTGCGGCCGTCAGGGCTGAAGGCGAGTTGGGCGATGGAGGGGCCGCCGGGGACGGAGAGGGTGGCCCGGTGCTTGTCCGCGGGGGAGTGGGGCGGGGGCTGCGGGAGGATCCGCGGTGGGTGTGAGGGCGGTCCGTTCAGCTCGTGGCGGAGGCGGTCGCGCTCGGCGAGCAAACGGTCGCGTTCGGCGCGGAGTTGGCTGAGTTCTTCGGCGTCGGCCCCGGCCCCGGCTCCGGTCCCGGCGTCCGCTTCCGTCGTCTTCCCGTCCGGCCCGGTTCGCCCCGCACCGGATGCGGCGCCGTGTCCGCCCTCCGGCGAGGGTTCTCGCTCGTCCATGCCCGCTCCCGCCATTCCCTGTTCCACTCCGTGTGATGCGCTTGCCGCGAGACCGGGCCATCCGTCGACCGGCCGACCGGGCGACGGGGTCTACTCGATCCGCCAGAGCCGGATGCCATGGTCCTCATGGCTGCCGGTCGCCAGCGTCAGACCATCCGCCGTGAAGGCCGTGGGCTGGGACAGGCGGGCGAGCTCCAGGGGATTCGCGCGTTCCTTATGCGTGGCCGCGTCCCAGAAGCGCAAGATGAGCCCGCTGTAGAAGCCGAGCGTGACGATGGTCTTGCCGTCCCCGCTGTAGGCCAGCGCGCTGACACCACGGTGCGGGCGCGCAGCGGCTCACCGCGCTGGGTGCCGGTGGCCGTGTCAAACAGCCGTACGAGGCCATCGGCGCCCACACTGGCGCTCACCGCCAGGGTCGTGCCGTCCGGGCTGAACACCATGGCGCCGACACCACCCTGGTGTCCGGTCAGCGCCTCGCCCCGCCGCCTGCGGGACGCCACGTCCCACAACCGCACGACCCCGTCGCCGATATGGCTGCTCACGGCCAGGGTCCTGCCGTCCGGACTGAACAGCAGGCCATCGACACCACCCTCGTGTCCGGTCAGCACCTCGCCCCGCTGTCTGCGCGACGCCACGTCCCACAGCCACAGGTCCTCGCCGTCGTTGCCGCCCGTGGCCAGCGTCCTGCCGTCCGGGCTGAGGGCGACCACCTCGAACGGCCGTAGCGTATGGTCCGACAGCCCCAGTGACCTGCCGCTTTGGCGCAGCGACGGGAGCTGCCAGAACTGCGCCCTGTCCGCACCGCCGGTGATGAGGGTATCGCCGTCCGGGCTGATCGCCGCGGACTGGAAGACGACGAGGGCCGAGGTCAGCGGCGCGCGGATCCGCTGGTGAGTACGGACGTCCCACAGCCGGAGGTTCCCCACGTCGGCCTCGCCTCGCGGCCGCGGACAAGGCCGTCGCCGATGCGGTGACCTTCGCGGAGGAGCACCTCCCCGCGGCGTGAGCGCCACCTCGCGGTGGGGCGGTCGATTCGGCGGCGTGCTCGTCGACCTCCTCATGGACACCCTGACCAAGGGATGTCGGGGGGCGGGCGTTGCCGGGCCCGTGATAGGGCTGCACCTATGAGTGAGTTGATCAGGATCCCCGCCCCGGACGGGGTCGCGGCCGCCGCCCAGTACTCCCATGTCGTCAAGGGCACCGGACACTTCGTGGCCGTCTCCGGCCAGCTCGCCCTGGACGAGGCGGGTGGCATTGTCGGCGAGGGCGACCCGGCGGCCCAGGCCCGCCAGGTCTTCGAGAACCTGCGACGCTGCCTCGGCGCCGCTGGTGCGACGTTCGACGACGTGATCAAGCTGACCTACTTCGTCACGGACATGGCCCACATGCCCGCCATCCGCGAGGCCCGCGCCCTCCACATGCCCGACGACCGGCTGCCGGCCGCCTCGGCGGTGCAGGTCGTCTCGCTGGTGCGGCCGGAGTTCCTCATGGAGGTCGAGGCACTCGCGGTGGTGGCCGAGTGACCGGATGACTCCGACTCCGGATGACTCGGGATGACTCGGGATGACTCGGGATGACTCCGACTCCGGCTCCGGGGACTCGGGACGGCTTACGACGCGTCGGCGAGCCGGTGCCGGAGGTGGTCGTAGGCCCAGGCGCCGAGGGTGGTCGGGGTGGTGGTCCGCAGGCTGCGGCGCTGTTCGGGTACGAAGTCTTCGCGCAGACCGGTCGACATTCCGATCACGGCCTCCACCAGGCTCTCGGCCATCCCCGCCTGGTGGAGCTGGGTGCGCATGGCGTCGTCCGTGATCTGTTCGACGGCGATCCGCCGACCGGTGGCAGCGGTGAGGATGTCGCTGACCTCTCGCCAGGTGAGGTCGGCGGGCCCATGAACGGCCTGTACGCAGCGTCCCGACCAGGTGGGGGAGAGGAGACGGGTGGCGGCGACCTCGGCGATATCGCGCGGCGCCACCCAGGCCATGGGTTGGTCGAGCGGAAGGATCACCTGGAGGGTGCCGGTTCGTAGGGCCCCGAGTTGAAGCTCGAGATTGGTGAAGAAATAGCCGCAGCGGAGGTGGGTGACATCGACGCCCGTGCCGTCCAAAGCGGTCTCGGTCTGTGCCAGGCCGTCGATCTCACCGGCACCATGACGTTTCTCGGCGCCTACGCTGCTTTGGAAGACGACGCGGCCGATCCGGTTCTCGGTGACGGCGCGGACCACGCTCCTGGTGGCGCGGTCGTATTCGGCGAGTGGGTCCCCGCTGCCGCCGGCCGGGTTCACCCAGAACAGCGCGTCGATATCGGTGGTCGCCGCCACCACCGCATCGGCGTCGTATTGGTCGACCGGCACGGCATCCACCGCGTCTCGCACCTCCGGCGCCAGCCGGGCGGGGTCGCGCAGCAAGACGCGCGGCCGGACCCCGGCGCGGACCAGCGTGGCGACGACATGGCGGCCGACGTTTCCGGTCGGGGTGGTGACAGCGATGCGCATCGTTTCTCCCTCTCAGCTTTCAGCTCTCAGCTCTCAGCGATGGCTCGACTGCAGGTTAGGAGCCAATGCGGCCGGAATCTGTCCTCCTTCCCAGGCGGCCGGGTGAACCGCCACCGCCCGGGCTCACTGACGCTGACTCACCACAGACAGTGGTCCCAAGGTCTGACTCCCGCCTTCGCCCATGAGCCCGGAGGTGGACGCCGTCGCGTTCTCCGGGTGGATGTGGCCGTGGGACGGTGCGTGGCAATCTCCGGGATGTCGGAGTAAACACGCATAGGGGAGCCAGCGTCATGTCCATCAGTGCGTCGCCGCCCGCCCCCTCGCCCCTCCTGACCGCCGCGCCCGTCCCCTCGTGGGCCAGACGCGTGGCGGCCGCGACCTTATGGGCATCCGCGCCGTCCGCACTCTGGCGGCTCGCCGTGGTGCTCGGCGTCCCGCTGGGGCTCGCCGAATCCGAGTACGACTCGATGCTCATCCCCGGTTGGGGGTATCTCGTCGTGCCGTTGCTGTCCGTGTTCCAGGAGGCCCTGGCCTTCCTGACGCTGGGGCTGGTGCGGCCATGGGGCGAGGTGTGGCCGCGCTGGATCCCGGGTCTGAGAGGCCGCCGCATCCCTGTATACGCCGCGGTCGTACCCGCGGCGCTGGGCGCACTCGGCTGCACGATCTACGGTGTGCTGTTCACCTGGACCACGTTGCACGCCGACATGGAGATCACGCGGTGGGGAGAGTGGCTGATGAACCTCTGCTACGTGCCGTTGGTGGCGTGGGGGCCGCTGCTGGCCGTCGTCACCGTGCACTACTACCGGCGGCGCACACAGGGCTGAGCCGTGTGTGCGACCTGGGCAACGCACTCCTCGCCGCCCTCACGGACGCGGGCCTGCCGCGCGCCCGGGCGACCGGCACGGTCTTCGGCTTGCTGCACTTCGTCCTCGGTCACACCATCGAGGAGCAGGCGCGCGAGGGACTGCGCGCCGCGAAGCAGTGGGACCCGGACCGCGTGGTGGCGGCCGCAGGCGACTTCCACGGACTCGCCGCGGGCCTGGCCGCCTTCGAGACGGCGAGCCCCGACGAACGCCTCGCCGACGGCGTGGGAGGGATCCTCGACGGGGTCCGGCACCGGGTGGGCGTCCGGAAGGGCGGCGGCGATTCTGCTTCCGGGGCGGTTTCGTAAGTGGCGCGGAACGGCATCGGCGTGCGGGCCTCGCCGATGCCTGGACAGCGGCGTCCATCGACACCGTCCGTCGACACCGTCCTTCGATACCGCGCAGCAGCCGTTCGCGGCTACCTACGGGCCGCAGTGGCCGAGGGCAGTTCGCCGAAGCGGTCGCGGTACTCGCCGGCGAAGCGGCCCAGATGGGTGATGCCCCATCGGTAGGCGATCACCCCGACGGGGTCGGTGGAGGTGAGGATGTCCTCACGGATCCGAGCCAGCCGCAGGTTGCGTACGTAGGCCAGCGGAGGCAGCCCGAACCGTTCACGGAACGCGGAGCTGATGGTCCGCGGGCTGCACTGCGCGGCGTCGGCGATGCCACCGAGACTGATGCGCTCGGTGAGGTTCGATTCGATGAAGGCGAGGGCGGCGCGCAGGAAACGCGGGTGGCCGGGGCGAGGGCTGTCCCACAGTTCGCCGGTGTGGGTGTGCGGCTGCGCCAGGAGCAGGGCGGTGACAATGCACCGCAGTTGGCTGCGCTGCAGCTCGGCACGGTGGAACAGGGGATCCCCCGAGTCCAGCTGTTCGATGAGGGAGCGGACCAGCAGCCGAACCGCCCGGCCCTTGGGCCGGGCCAGATCCAGGGCGAAGTCGAAGCGCACGGTGGAGACCGGCGGGTGGCCGGTCAGCGCGGCGAATTCCTGGTCGACCAGCGCGGCGTCGATCCGCAGCCCCAGGAATCGCGTCCGGCTGCCCAGTGGCCGCAGCTCCTGGGTGTCTCCGGGGTTCACGACTCCCGCGGTCGCCTTGTCGAGGGTCGCCCTCAGGGCGCCGCGGGATGCCGCGATCTCACCGGACACACCGAGGTTGACGAAATACGAGCGTCGGCCCGGCGCCGCGGCGACACGTACGTCCAGGGGCGAGGCGAAAAAGCCGACCGCGAAGTCGTGGGCGGCGACGCCGCGCAGTTCGTGGTCCCCGCTGCCCAGGCCGGCCAGCGGTGACGTGGTGATCGAACCGCCGAACAGCCGGGTGGCGGCATTGAGCAGGTCGACGGGGTTCTCGGATCGGGTCATGAGGAAATCCCGCAGCAAAGAGGCCACGGCCTCATCTCCCTTCGGCCCCGCGTACGCGGGATCCTTCCGCGCAACGCCCTCCGGTGACGATACGGCGGTGAGTCCCTCACGCGGCCGGACGCTCACATGGGCGGGGCGACGAACAGCCCGGGGGCGACGTCGTTATGGGACTTGGCGGCGATGAACTCGTCCATCTCATTCGCGGTGCCCCACTGGTCGGCGTTGGCGGGGTCGCGCAGGTCGTAGAGGTGCGGATGCCAGGTGTCCTCGTCCAGGACCTCCAGCTCGGTGGTGTACTCCACGGTGTTGCCGGCCCGGTCGAGGAAGTAGCTGAAGGAGTTGTCCCCGGCGCGATGCCGACCCGGGCCCCACAGGCGCTCAATGCCCATACGTCGCATCCGGCCGGTGCCCCGCATGAACTCGTCGACCCCGCGCAGCTCGAAGGAGGCATGGTGGAACGCCGCGTGCGGCCCCCGCACGATGCCGAAGCTGTGGTGGATGGTGTTGCACCGCAGGAACCACATGATCTCACCGCGGCCACCAACACACAGGGTGTCCGACAGCCGGAACCCGAGGTACTTGATGTACCAGGCCACCGTGGCTTCGGGCGTGGGCGAGTTCATCAGCACATGCGACAGGCGGACGGGGACGGACTCGCGGGCCTCGATCGTGCGGTGCCGACGCGGAGCGACATCGGCCGAAACCTCGACGACCCGGCCCTCGTTGTCGAAGAAGCGCACCGCATAGCCGCCCCCGGGGGTGTCGATGGCCCGGGGTTCGTGCACCAGCCGTACGCCCTGTGCCATCAGCCGCGCGGCCAGGGTGTCGACGTCCGCCACATCGGCAGCGCCGAAGGCGATGAGGTCGGTGCGCTTATGGGCGTCCTCGCGCAGTCGCACCACGTACTGCTCCGGGGAGCCTTCGGCGGCCAGGAACGAGACGCCGGTGTCGCCGTGGGATTCGGTCAGTCCCCACAGTTCGGTGTAGAACCGGCGTTGCTCGGCGAAGTTCGGCATGGCGACATCGATATGCCGCAGGTGGGTGATCAAGCTGGTGTCGCTCATCTCAGGCACTCCTTGTGTGTGAGGGGTCAACTGAGCTGTTCTGCAAGCCAGTTGACGACGGAGGGCAACACGGGTCCCACCCCCATATGGCCGCCCGGGAACATCCGGGCGGTCTTGGGGCTGCCGTGCTCAAGGGCGAGGTACATGTCCGCCGACGCGTTCTGCTGGTCGTCCTTGCCGTTGACCAGAAGCAACGGGCACGACGGCAGGTCCAGAACGCCCTGGTCCAGCAGGGACAGCTCCGGGCAGCGGGCCACGTAGTCCTCGAAGGTCCTACCGCCGAAGATGCGTGCCCGGGCCGGCATCAGGTCCATCAGATAGGACGAGGCGTTGCGGCTCCGTTCCTGCCACTCCGGCTGGAAGGTCAGATGGACGCCGCCTCCCCAGTTGACGGCGGCGGCCAGGTGTTCGCGGTGGGTGTGGGCGAGCTTCAGCGCCCAGTAGCCCCCGAACGACAGCCCCAAGGCCGCCACCCGGTCCGTGTCCAGGTCGTCCTGGTCGCGCAGCCAGGCGAAGACCGGATCCCACTGCCGTTCGGCATCAGGGCCGGCGTGCAGAGGTGACTGCCCCACCCCGGGCTTGTCGATGTGGAGGGTCGCGAAGCCTCGTTCACGCAGCATCCGCCCGCGGGCGTAACTCTCCTCCTTCCACACATCGATGCCGCCCCACATCATGACCACCTGCGGGCGCGCCGCTCCTCCTGGCGGACGTGCCACGAAGAACCGCACCATGTCTCCCTCACCGTCGCGCCCCTCGAAGGGCAGCGCCACATGCTCGATGGGGGTGGGCTCCAGTGCGGACACCCGGCGGAAACACTCCACGGCCCGGTGATAGGCAGCGAGCTTGGCCGGGTGCAGCGGGGCGGGGAAACGGCCCAGGAAGGCGAACTGATACGCCTGCCACCAGTTCTCCAGGGCCCCCTCGCGGTCACCGCCCCTCTCGGCCTCGCACGCCCGGGCGGCGAAGTCCTCCGCACCCACCAGCCAGTGCTCGGCCCAGGTCTGGGGATCGGTGCCCGGCAGCGTGTCGATGTGCCGTGCGGCGGCGGCGTGGTCGATGGCGTTGAAGGGATGCTCGCGCCGCTCGAGATGGTCGCGCAGCCACTGCTGCGCCTCGGGCAGAGTGCGGGACGGTGCGGCAGGCAACTGCTCTCCTCGTCGATTCTCGATTCTCGATTCTCGATTCTCGGCTCGTCGGCTCGTCGGTTCGCCGATTCGTCGATCGCGCGGGACGGTGCGTCCGTGCGTTGCGCGGGCGGATGGCTATGCGGGCTCGGCCATCTGCCGGTGGCACGCGTCGGTCAGCGGATATGCGTCGTGGTGGCGCCGTGCCTGCTCCAGGCCGATGATCGTCACCGAGGTCTCGACGAGCGTGCGGCACCGCTTCGCACGCCGGGCGGTGAACGCCTCCAGGCCCGCGCGGACCTGCTCGTGGCGCTCCAACTCCTGGGCCAGCACGACCCCGTCCTCGATGGCCAGGGCCGCGCCGCTGGCCATCTGCGGTGCCGGAGCGTGCGCGGCGTCGCCGATGACGACGCAGTTTCCGCGGCTCCAGGCTCCCGCCAGGAGCGCCGTACGGACCGGGCGGCGCACCACAGACTCCGACTCCGACACCAGAGGGCGGATCTCCGCCACGCGTCCTGGGAAGACCTCCAGCAGTTGCCGCAGGCGCGGGGCGAGCTCGGCGTCGGGCAGGGCGCCCGGCTCCACTCCGTTCTCCGTCAGGAACACATACGCCTGGCCGGGAGAAATCGGTACGATCCCGGCCGTGTTGACCTTTCCCGCGAACTGATGGATTCCGGTGACCCAGGCCGGGCGCGGCACCAGCGCCCGCCACGCCATCTGCCCGTGGTAGTCGAGTGCGGTCTCAAGGCCGGCCAGGCTCCGGACGGACGAGCGGATCCCGTCCGCTCCCACGACGAGCGTGGCCGTCTGGATGGTCCCGTCCGACAGCCGTACGCGTACCAGGTCGCCCTCCTCGTTCACCGCCGTGACGGTCAGGCCGTTGCGCACCACCACGCCACTCCGCTCGGCCTCCTCGGACAGGATGCGATGCAGCCCAGGGCGTGCGATGCCGACCATCGCCGGCCGATGCGCCCCGAGCAGGCGGGGCAGCCGCACCTCGTCCGCGGTCCGGCCGTTGACCTCGACATGCGTGATGATGTTCATGCCATAGCCCTCGGCCAGGCACGCGTCTGCCAGCCCCAACGCGTCCAGCGCCCGCAGCGACGGCCCGGTCAGGCACAGGCCCCACCCGGCCGTAGCTCCCCGCGGATCGATCTCGGCGACGTCGACCCGCCACCCCTTGCGTGCCAGGGCGATGGCCACGGTCAGGCCGGCCACCCCCGCGCCCACGATCACGGCCGTCCGCGCACCGCGAACGATGTCCATATACGCCTCCTGCGCGCTGATTTCACCGGAACGGTAAAAGCGGCCGGGCGCTTGCTTCATCCGGATCAGGCGGTGGCCATCCGTTCCCGGCAATCGGTTGGCCGGAGGCGGCAGGTCCGAACCGGGGCCCTCGGCAGTGCTGTCCATCCTGAGGGCCGCCGCGTGACCACATTTCGTGCGTCGGGGGCCGGACATCGGGGACGATTGCACGGTGCCCCCGAAGTGAGGAGAACACCCTATGTTGCGTGTCAAAGCCCTTCTGCACTACGGACTCCAGGTGCCATCTCTGGACACGGGCCAGAGCTTCTACGACGCGTTCGGCCTGCGCACGGCCGAGCGGGGCAATGCCGTGGCCATCCGCTGTGACGGCCGTGAGCAGGATCAGACGGTGCTGGTGGAAGGGCCGGTGAAGCGACTGCACCACGTGGCGTTCGCCGTGGAGCCGGGGTCGCTGCCCGAATGGCAGCGCCACCTGGAGGGCCTGGGTGTCCGCCTGCTCGACGCCCCCGCCGAGCTGCCGGGTGGCCTGTGGTTCCGTGACCACGAGGGCAATCTGCTGAATCTGCGGGACGAGGAGATCAGCTCCTGGCGGGACTTCGGCACCACGGACGCGCACGAGCCGAACTTCGGCGATCGCGTCCGCCGCGTCGACCAGGCCCGCTGGCTCACCGCCGACGAGAAGCCCCGCCCCCGACGCCTTGGCCACATGCTCATCTTCAGTACGGATCTGGAGGCGTCCGAGGCGTTCTACGCCCGCACCCTGGGCCTGCGGCTCTCGGACCGCGTCCGGTCCATGGCGACCTTCATGAACTCGGGCCCCGGCGATCACCATGTCTTCGGCTTCGTGTCCGGCACCCACCCCGGCCTGCACCACTCCAGCTGGGAGGTCGCCGACATCGACCAGATCGCCTTGGGCGCGCGGACCATGGCTGCCGCGGGCCACAGCCATGGCTGGGGCCTCGGCCGGCACACGCTGGGCTCCAACTTCTTCCACTACATCCAGGACCCGTGGGGCAGTTGGATCGAGTACTCCAGCGATATGGACTGCATCACCGAGAACTGGAAGGCGGGCGACTGGGACTGTCCGCCCGCTGTCTGGAGCCCCGAGATGCCGGCCGACTTCATCGTCAACCAGGAGGAGAAGCCCTCCTGACCTCGATGTAGAGGGAGTCCTTGTGGGACACCGGCGGGACGCGTGCTCAGGTGTGCAGGGGGAGCAGAATGCGGAAAGTGGCGCCCTCGTCCGGGGCCGTACGGACCTCCACCCGGCCGTGGTGGGCCGTCACCAGGGAGTCGACGATCGCGAGGCCGAGGCCCGCGCCGCCGCTCTCGGTGCGGCCACGTGCGTCGTCCGCGCGGTAGAAGCGGTCGAAGGCGCGGGCGGCCTGCTCCTGGGACATCCCCGGGCCCTCGTCGTGGAGTTCCAGCACCGCCAGGCCGTCCTGGGTGCCGACGCCGATCCGGACCGGGGTGCCGGACGGGGTGTGGGCCACCGCGTTGCCGACGAGGTTGGAGGTCACCTGCCGCAGCCGCGCCTCGTCGCCGAGGACCGGCGCCGGCCCCGGCGGGCCGCCACCGGGGCCGGTGAGCGTGACGGGGCGGCCGGGATCGAGTGCGCGCAGGTCGTGCAGGGCGTCGGCGGCCAGGGTGCGCAGATCCATTGGGGTGAGACGGAGCGGGAGGTCCGCGGTGGCGGCGGGCTCGTCGAGGCGGGCGAGCAGCAGCAGGTCCTCGACCAGCCGGACCAGCCGTGCCGCCTCCTGCTCGATGCGGCCCATCGCGGCGTCGACATCGGTGCGCTCGGGCATGCCGCCCATCCCGTACAGCTCGGTGAACCCCTTGATGCCGAAGAGGGGCGTACGCAGCTCATGGCTGGCGTCCGCGATGAAGCGGCGCATCCGCTCCGCGGCGGCCGCCCGCGCGGCGTCACTCGCCTCGATCCGATCCAGCATGCCGTTGAGCGCCGCGGCCAGACGGCCGAGCTCGGTGCGGGAGGCGGCCAACTCCGGGACACGGCTGGACAGATCGCCGTCCGCGATGGCCGCCGCGGTGGTCTCGATCCGGCGCAGCGGGCGCAGCCCGCCGCGCACGGCGAACCACCCGGCCGCGCCGAGCAGCGCCAGCACCAGGGAGTCGATCAGCAACATCCGGGTGCCGAGCTGTCTGATCGTCCCGTTGACCTGGGAGAGCGAACTGGCGACGACGACGCTGCCGCCGGGCGCGTTGTGCGGCGCCTTGAGCGGTACGTCGAGGGGTACGGCGATCACCCGCCATGCCTCGCCGCCGTCGACGGCCGGGACCTCGAAGGGGTGGCGGTCGCGTTCGCCGACCGCTGTCGCGTCGAGGCGGGGCAGGGCGGGAGCACTGTGCGCGGCGTGCCGGATGACCTGTCGCACACGGCCGTTCGAGCCGAGGTAGGCGAGATGGACATCGCCGGTCAGATGCTGCTCCACGGTGTCGCGCACCTGCGGACTCCGATCGCCCGCCACGTGGGAGAGGTCGGTCAGGCGCGCGGTGGCCGTGGCGGCGGTGCGGAGCCGCCCGTCCAGCTGATGCACCAGGTCTCGCTGGAACAGCGCGATGAGCAGGGCGTTACTGCCGAGCAGGGCGACCACGAGCAGCAGCAGCGAGATCGCCAGCAGACGACCGCGCAGCGAGAACCGACCGAGCAGCGAAGTCCTGCCCCGCAGCCCGCGCGCTGTCCTTCCGCTCACCGCCGGGGCCTGCGCAGCACATAGCCGGTGCCGCGCACCGTATGGATCAGCTTCGGTTCGTCCAGGTCCACCTTGCGCCGCAGATAGCTGATGTAGGAGGTGACAATGCTGTCGTCGCCCCCGAAGTCGTACTGCCAGACCAGCTCCAGGAGTTGCGACTTCGACAGCACCTGCCCGGCGTTCTCCATCAGCACGCGCAGCAGGCTGAACTCGGTCGGGGAGAGCTGCACGGGCTGCCCGCCCCGGGTCACCTGATGGCTGTCGGGGTCCAGCTCCAGATCACCGACGATCAGCCGGCCGTCCGCCTGCCGTCCGTTGGTGCGGCGCAGAATGGCCCGGATGCGCAGGACCAGCTCCTCCAGGTTGAACGGCTTGGTGACATAGTCGTCACCGCCCGCCCGGAGCCCGCTGATCCTGTCCTCGGGTGCGTCGCGGGCGGTGAGGAACAGCACCGGGGGGTGCCCCGCCGCGACAGGGGGATGCTGCCCGCGCAACCGGCGGACGACCTCGAAGCCGTCGAAGTCGGGCAGCATCACATCCAGCACGATCAGGTCGGGACGCTGCTCCCGCACCGCGGCCAGCGCCTCCGCACCCGTCGCGACCGGGACCACGGCGAAGCCCGCCAGCCGCAGGCTCGCGGAGAGCAACTCGCGCAGCGTCGGCTCGTCTTCCACCACCAGCAGTCGCTCCGATGCCGTCATCCGCCGTCCCGTCCCCGCCGATCGTCCGTCCTTCAGTTTCCCGGCCCGCTACGCATCGCGCTTGCGGAAGACGATGAACGCCGCGGTCAGCAGGGCCGCGACACACCCTGCCATGACGGCGAGCCCGGGCCAGGGCGCCAGCGGCGCCGGATCGCGGTAGCCGGTGATGATCTGTCCGCCCGCCAGAGGCGGCCAGTACGTCGCCACCCAGTCACCGAGCACCCCGGGCAGAGCCGGCGCGAACGCCTGCACGATCAGCAGCGCGCCGAACAGGGTCGTCACCGTCGCCGTCGTACTGCGGATCACCGCGCCCCGGTCACTTCTCCCGGGCGGACGGCGAACGTCAGATCGTCGACGGCCAGGACGTCGCCGTAGCGCTTGGTGAGTCCGTGGACTTCGAACATCATGACTCCAGAACCGATGGTGTGCGGGATGTGCTTCGTCGTCGCGGACGGCCACGGCCGCCCTGGGTGCGCAGCAGGACGACGGCCACGACGGCGGCGGCCAGGAACGCGGTGGTCGCCATGGCGATGTAACCCTGCACGCCCACAGCGGAGTTGAGTGTCTTTCCGTCGACGACCGTGTTGGTGGACTGGAGTACGGCCGACCCCACGAACTTCAGAATCACCGCCCCCGCCGCGACCATGACCATCACCATGCTGGACACGACGCCTTGCCGTTCCGGCGGCGCGAGTGTCGCCGCCATGTTGAAGCCGGAGGTCACGAGCGTTCCCGCGGTGAGACTCAGCAGGAAGGAGCACACGACCGCGAGGGGGAGCAGGGAGTCCCCGAAGAACATCCCGACGGTGCCCACCGTTCCGAGTGCGATTCCACCGGCCAGTGTCGCGGCCGGCCCGAGGCGTGTCCCGAGCGCCCCGGCCAGGGTGCCGCCGAGCACGATGCCGATCGCCGGTATGCCGTACAGCATGGCCAGCGCCCCCGGGGCAGCGACTCCGTAGCCGAGCTGCTGATCCGGCGAGACCTTGGCGATGACGCCGAAGAGCGTGAGCATGCTCTGGTACGCGCCGGTTCCGAAGGCGACCACCAGGAGTGTGAGTACCAGGGGCCTGCCGAGGCTTCTGATGTCGATCACGGGCTCGGGCACCCGGCTCGCCACCAGGAACCACCTGGCCAGCGCCGCGGCACCGCCGACGAGGAGGACGAGCGGGCCCACGGCGAACCAGCCGAACTCCGACCCGAGGCTCACATAGCTGAGCACCGCCGCCAGCCCTCCGCCGAGGAGAACGGCCCCGGCGATGTCGAGCCTGCCCGGTGTCTTGAGCGTGGACGGGGGAACGAGGCCGCGCACGAGGACTCCGGCGATGGCCGCGAACACCGCCGATGCCACGAACACACTCCGCCAGCCGAACTCCGCCGCCGTTATCTCGAAGAGGGACGGCATGACGATGCTGAGGAGCGCGGAGCCGGAGGTCACGATGCCCGTGGCGATCATCGCCATATCGGGTGCGCACATGTCACGGATGAGGGCGACGGTGAGGAAGACGGCTCCCACGGCCGCTCCCTGCAGCAGGCGCCCGAGGATGAACACCCACAGACTGGGCGCGACGAGGCACACCAGGGCGCCCACGAGAGCGGTGATCAACGTCATGATCAGCACCCTGCGCTTGCCGTGGATGTCGGCACCCTTTCCGAGCAGCGGCGCCCACATCGCACCCGCCAGCAGCGAACTGGCGTCAATCCACGCCGACTGATCGGTGCCGAAGTGGTCCAGCATTTCGGGGAGGACGAGGAGCGGCGCCGTGACCACCGTGTCCACCATGGTGTTCACCAAAATCAGGATGGCCACCTGGCCGATGAGCCGTCTGTTCCACCGCGTATGTGGTGTGCTGCCGAGCAGCTCGGTGCTGGTACTGCCAATGCCGCTGTTCTGCATGAAGCACTCTTCGCCCTTTCTGGGCTCGTACTTTCTGGACTCGTAGGGGGGCGAGCGTGCGCGCCGTGGTGGCGCGCACCACCTCACAGTGATCCGCCCTTCTGGGCCGGACCTGCGCGAAAGTGAGTGCGCCATGTGAACCGGGAGCCCCGTACGGCGGAAACCGGCAGGCCACGGCAGCAGGCCGACCGGGAACTCTCAGAAAACTCACAGAAAGCGGCCACAGGCACCCCCTGTGGAGTCGCTTGCACTCAACCGCGGTTGAGCCAGCACTCCTCGCGTCGTCGCCGCATTCACCTTGGAGCGAGAGATGCGATCGCGCTCCGCACGGGCCACCCCCGGATCCCCACCCCGACCCCCATCTGGCCGTCCTGGCCGCCGGTCCCGTCCTCCCGCCCCGGCAGGACGTCCGCCCCCGTCCGAGGCTGGACGTGGTCGGCGCGACCGTCGCCACCGCGGGGCGGGCCGCCATCGTGTACGCGGCGATGCGTCCCGCCGACACCGGCTGGACCGACCCCGCCGTGCTGCTGCCCCTTGTGGCGGGGCTCGCGTTGCTCGCGGTCTTCGTCCTGCACCAGACCCGCTGGGCGCGTGAACCCCTCGTCCCGCTGGGCATCTTCCGGTTGCGCCAGGTCAGCGGCGGCAATGGGGTGATGTTCGTGCTCGGCCTTGGCTTCTTCGCCGGCCCCGTACCGCTGTCGCTCTACCCGCAGGACGTGCACCACTACTCGCCGCTGCGTGCGGGGCCGGCGTATCTGCCGGTCGGCGTGGCGATGTTCACCGGCGCCCAGAGCGCCGGGTCCCTGTCGATACGGGTCGGAGCCCGCCGCGCCGCCCTGCTGTGCTACGCGCTGGGCGCCGCGGGCTTCGCCGGGGTGGCCGTAGGCACGGGGCTGCACGCCTCGTACCCGGTCTCGGTGCTGCTCCCGGGCGCGGTCCTCGGGTTCGGGACGGCCGCGGCGTTCACCCCGATCACGGTGGCGGCCACCGGCGGCCTGCCGCCCGACCGCAGCGGTCTGGCCGCCGGGCTCCTGAACACCGTGCGGCAGACCAGCGGGGCGCTCGGGCCGGCCGTGCTGAGCACACTGGCGAGCGGGGCGCTCGGGCCGGCCGTGCTGAGCACACTGGCGCTGGCGGCCGGCTACACCGCCGTGTTCGCCGTATCGGCTGGCTGCCTGGCGGTCGCGGCGGCCACCGCACCGCTCCTGATCCCGCGCGGCTCCTGACCCTGCGTACGGCCGCCGACCGCACCACCGCCGGAGGTGGCATCGCCCGGCGGGGTGTCCTGACCGGGCAGGCTGACGAGGGCGCGGAACCCCCGGCAGCGCTCGGGGCCACCCCCATACCGGCAGCCGCGCACACGGTTCGGATAGTCGAGTGCCTCGTCCAGCTCCGCCCGCCGCCGCTCGCACTCGGCGATCGACTCGGGCACGGCCTCCCGCCGGCCCGGCCCATCGCCGAGCATCTCGGCGATGGGCTCCACGCCGATCAGCCCGGTCGTACGCCACAGCTCGATCAGCGCGACCCGGTAGAGCCGCTCGGTGTCGTACCACCGCTGCCCCGCCCGCCGGGTCGGCGCGATCAACTCCGCCGCTCCCAGTAGTGGAGCGTCGAGAGCGGCAGGCCGAAGTGGTCGGCCACGTCACGGACCGGCGTCAGCCCGTCGTTCCCGCTGCCATGAGACCTCCATCGAACCCGGTCCGCATCGAAGTGAGGTGACCCTGGCCATATATCCGTGTCGGCTCTCCGGATCGGTCCGCCGAGGGCTCAGCCGTCCGTGGCGGGGCGGCTCTTGGCGCTCTCCTGAGCGTGGCCATGGCCGTGCCCGCGGCCGTGCGTATGCGCGTGCCCGTGCCCGTGCCCATGAGAGTGGCCGTGGCCGTGCCCGGCCCCTTCCGAGGGAGCGGGCACCGCGTCGCCCGCGCGCAGCGGCGCTGCCTCGTATCTGCCTTCGTGGGCGACGATCGGCCGCCGGTCGCCGGCGAGTTCGGGGTACTTGTCCTCCAGCTTCTGCCGGGACTCCGCCGTGCGCCGCAGGTCGGTCACATAGTCACGGTCCCCGCGATACGTCCCCTTCCAGGTCTGCGGCATTCGCTCCGGCGGCGGTGGCACGGCGGCGGTGCCACCCAGGGCGAAGCTGCTGGGTATCTTGCGGGTGGCGCCGCCGCACTCCGGGCAGCTCGGCAGCGGGGCGGTGTACGACTGGATCACCTCGAAGCGGTGTCCGGTCTCGCAGGCGAGTTCATAGATGGCCATGGGGTCCCTCACATCACCAGAGCGTCAGAGAGCGGTCGAGGATGCCGGCCACGTCGTCCTCGGTGACCGTGCGCGGGGCGGTGGACAGCAGTCGCTGCTGCTTCATGGCGCCCTCGACCAGCGCCGGGATGTCTCCCTTGCCGTAGCCGACACCGCCGATGCCATTGGGCATGCCGATGTCGCGCATCAACTGCTCGATCGCGGTGGGCAGATACTCGGCGGGGTCGGCGGGGCGTTCCATCCCCGGGGCGAGGAGTTCCGCGGCCCGCAGATGCCGCTCGGGCTGGGCGGAGAAGGTGAAGCGGAACGCCTCCGGCGCGGTGAGCGAGACCGCCATGCCGTGGGGCACCATCGGCTCGTGTGCGGGGTATCCGGCGGGGTGGAAGTCCTTGACCCGTCCGGCGATCGGGTAGGCGTTGGCATGCGGGATGTGGACGCCCGCGTTGCCGAATCCGAGACCGGCGAAGGTTGCCGCCAGCGCCATGTCGGACCGCGCCTGGGGGTTGTCGCCGTCGCGGACCGCGGTGCGGAAGGACCGCGCGAGCAGGTGCAGCGCCCGTTCCGACCACGCGTCGGAGATGGGATTGGCGCCGCAGTACGGCACGCGCTGCTCGGGGCGCTTGTGCGGGTAGGTGTCGTACGGGCGGGCCGTGTAGCTCTCCAGCGCGTGGCAGAGGATGTCCATGCCGCTGGCGGCGGTCACCCCGGCGGGCTGGGTGAAGGTCAGCTCCGGGTCGATGACCGCGAGCGTGGGCCGCAGGCGGGCGTGGCTGATGCCGGTCTTGACCTTCAACTCCAGGACGTCGAGCACACAGATGGTGGTGCTCTCCGCGCCGGTTCCGGTGGTGGTGGGGACCGCGACCAGCGGCCCCAGCGGGTTCGCGGGTGCCAGCGCCCTGCCCACCGGCGCGTTGATGTAGTCCATCAGCTCGCCGGGGTTGGTGCTCAGCAGGTTGACGGCCTTGGCGGTGTCGATGCTGGAGCCGCCGCCCACCGCGACGAAGGCGTCCCACGGGCCCGACGCCAGCGCATGGTCCACCGCCTCCCGCAGGCTGACGTCGGTGGGCTCCACGTGTACGCCGTCGAAGACATGCGCTTCGATGCCGAACGCGGACATCCGCTCGGCGATGCGGTGCGGCGCGCCGGTGGCGGCCACCCCGGCGTCGGTGATCACGAGGACCCGGCGGGCCCCGTGCTGGGCGAGGTCGTAGCCGAACTCGTCGGATGCTCCCGGCCCGAACTTCAGCGCCGGGGCGCCGTAGGTGAAAACGGATTCGGGTCCGGCCGGAGCGGTGGTGCTCATACGCGTCCCTCCTGGGGATCGGTTGGGTCCCAGCGACGCGGCGAAACGGTACCGGAACGCCGGCCGGGACCCGGACGATCAGGCGTAGAAGCCGCTGGGGGCGAGCCGCATCGAGCGCAGCTGCTCGGCGTCGTGGCCGAAGACGACGGTGGCGTCCGACTGCTCGGCGATGCCGCGGATCTTCTCCACCGAGCCGTACCAGGCGGTCAGATCGTTGACGATGGCGGCGGGGGTGGCCGGCGGGCCGTAGGAGTCACCCATATAGACGGCGTCCGAGGTGAAGAGCATGGTCCCGGTCTCCGGCAGCTCGACCTTCATCGCCATGGTGCCGGGGGTGTGCCCGGGAGCCTCGATGAGGGTGACACCGGGCAGGATCTCGGTGTCACCGCTGACGGTGTCGAAATCACACGCCGCGTAGTCCGCCTTGAGGTGGGCACCGTTGAAGGCGCCGTCGAAGCCGAAGGCGAACTCCTTCTCCTTCTCGTGGCACACCAGCTTCGCACCGGTGCCGGTGAACATGCCGATGTTCCCGGCGTGGTCGAAGTGCAGATGGGACAGGACCAGGTAGTCGATGTCCTGCGGTTGGACGCCGAGCTGGCCGAGCCGCGCGTCGAGATACTCCTCGTCGCTCACCTGGTCATAGGGGAAGTACTCCTGCAGACCGGTCGGGGCCCAGCGGGTCTCCCAGTCGCGGGGACAGCTGGTGTCCCACAGCAGGGTCCCCCCAGGGGTTTCCACGAGCACGCAGTGGGTGGTGCAGGAGTACCACTCGGGCGGCCGCTGCTGCTCGGTGCGCGTCCGCATCGTACGGCCGGCCTTGAGCAGCAGCCACGTCAGATCGCAGCTCATCGCTCCGCAGCTCAGTACGTGGACTTTGTTGGCGGTCATGGAGCTTCACCTCCGGTCGGGAAACACATGGGTCAGTCGTCGGGCAGGTCGGTAGTTGTCCGGGGCAGGGGGAATTCCCCGGCTCAGGTGTCGTGCTGGGGGTGCAGATCGCGGCCCCGGGATTCCCGCACGATCAGCGCGCAGACCAGTCCGATCAGCGCCGCTCCCGCCCAGATGGAGGCGATCGGCCACGAGGCCCCGTCGGCCGCGCCCACGAGTGCGCCCGCCACGAGCGGCACGAACCCGGCCACGACACCGCCGAGCTGATAGCCGATCGACGTACCGGTGTACCGGACGTTGGCGGGGAACAGCTCCGCGTACAGCGCCGCGGTGGGTGCGTACATCCCCGCGTGCGCCACGGCGAGCGCGAGCAGCATGGCCAGCCAGGCGAGCCCGGTCTGTCCGGTCGCCAGCAGCCAGAAGAACGGGAAGGCGAGAACGGCCGTGAATGCGGCGGCGCCCAGGAACACGGGCCGTCGGCCCCGCTGGTCCGACAGCGCGCCGAAGCAGGGCACCGTCAGCGCCTCGGCCACCGCCGCGATGAGCATCCCGGTCAGCAGCACACTCCGCGACAGCCCGAGGTGGGACGAGCCGTAGGACAGCACGAAAACCGAGACGATATAGAAGGGGACACCGGCCGAGACGTACATGCCGACGGTGAGGGCGATCGCCTTCCCGTGGTGGCGGAACGCCTCCATGGCAGGCATCTTGCGCGCCCGTCCCGACGCCTTCACCTGGGCGAACGTCTGTGTCTCGGTGATGCGTGAGCGGAGGAACAGCCCGACCGCGATCAGCACGATGCTGAGCAGGAAGGGGATGCGCCAGCCCCAGGCGAGGAGGTCGTCATCGGGCAGTGTGGAGACCGCCGCGAACACGGTCGAGGAGAGCACCAGCCCCAGTGGCACACCCATCTGCGGCAGGCTCCCGTAGAAGCCGCGCCGGTCCCGTGGCGAGGACTCCACGACCATGGTCACCGCGCCGCCCCATTCGCCACCGACGGCGAAGCCCTGGAGGAAGCGCAGCGTGACCAGCAGGATGGGCGCCCAGATGCCGATGGTCTGGTAGCCCGGCAGCAGGCCGACGATGACGGTCGCGGCGCCCATCAGGAACAGCGTGAGCATGAGCGCGCTTTTGCGCCCCACGCGGTCCCCGAAGTGACCGAAGATCACTCCGCCGAGCGGACGGGCGATGAAGCCGACCGCGAAGGTGGCGAACGCGGCCAGCGTGCCGGCCGCCGGTGAGAAGTCGGGGAAGAACTCCGTGCCGAAGACCAGTGCCGCGGCGAGGCCGTAGATGTAGAAGTCGTACCACTCGATCGTGGTGCCGATCATGCCGGCCAGGGCCGTTCGGCGGATGGCGGCCCGGGGAGCCTCGGGGGACTGGCCGGCTCTGGCGTCGGTTGCTGTGTCGGTGACGGGAATATGGCTCATGCGGCTGCGCTGCTCTCGTCTGGGGGAGTCGGGTGAACTCACTGACCGCGTCAGAGAGTTGGCACCATGCCGCCGTCACACCGCAGGGCACTGCCCGTGACGTACGCGGCCTGGGTGCTGCACAGAAACGCGGCGACGGCGCCGAACTCATCGGGGTCGCCGTAGCGCCCGGCCGGGATCGTGGCCTTGGACGCGGCCTCGACCTCGTCGAGCGACTGGCCGGTGCGCTGGGCGGCGGCCTCGTCGATCTGCCGGGCGCGCGGGGTGGCGATGCGGCCGGGAAGCAGGGAGTTGACGGTCACGCCGTGGGTGGCGACTTCGGCGGCGAGGGTCTTCAGGTATCCGGCGAGCGCGGCCCGCCCGAGGTTGGACAGCGAAAGGTTCGGCAGGGGCGCCTGCACGCTCGTCGAGCTGATGCTCAGGATGCGGCCCCACCCTTTTTCGACCATGGCGGGCAGAGCGCCCTGCACCAGGATCTGCTGGGGCGTGACCAGCGTGGCGATGGCCTGCTCGACCCCGGCGGTGTCGATGGCGCGGGCCGGTCCGGGAGCGGGACCCGGCCCGTTCAGTACGAGGATGTCGAGATCGCCGACGGCCTCGCGGGCCGCCGTGAGGAGCTGTTCCGCGCCGCCGTCCGCGACCAGGTCACAGCCCACGCCGACCGCGTTGGGCAGCTCGCTCGCCACCTCCTTGGCTCGCTCGCCCGAGCGGCCGGTGACGACGACGGTGACGCCTTCCTCCGCCAGGGCCCGGGCGGTCGCCCGGCCGAGCCCGGAGGTGGATGCGCAGATGAGAGCGGTTTTGCCTGCCAGACCGAGTTGCATGGCACCTTCCTGTGTCTGAAATATAAGACGCCGTCTTATATGCAAACCAGATGGTGCCCACGAGTGCGGCGCACGTCAAGGCTTGACGCCTGCCGAAACCACGAGCGACACTCCGATTTCTCAGACAGCGTCTGATATCTCGTCGTTCGTCGAACGGCCTTCGACACCCGCACATCGAGAGGCATGACAGTGACCGGCACCCAGCCCCAAGCGGCATCCGCAGCCCCGAGCGGCCTCGTGTGGCGCGGCAGCGACCCCGGTGGACCGAGCTCCGGGAGGTTCTGCGACTGCGCCGGCCGACCCTCAACCCGGTCGAGCGGCGGCTCGGGGCCGCACTGACCATCCGCGATCTCCGCGCGGTGGCGGTGCGCACGACCCCGCGTGCGGTGTTCGACTACGTCGACGGCGCGGCCGACGCGGAGCTGACCGCGCGGCGCAACAGGGCGGCGTTCGCGGCGGTCGAACTCGTACCGGAGTACCTGTCCCCGGTCGACGATCCGGACTTGTCCACGCGGCTGTTCGGCCGGGAGATCGCGATGCCGCTGATCTTCGCGCCGACCGGTTACACCCGGATGATGCACCACGAGGGTGAGGCGGCGGTCGCGCGCGTGGCCGCCCGCCATGGCCTGCCCTACACCCTGTCCACCGTGGGTACCTCGACCGTCGAGGACGTCGCCGCGGCGGCTCCCGGCGGCGAACACTGGTTCCAGCTCTACCTGACCCGGAACGAGCGCCTCAACACGGAGCTTCTCGACCGCGCGCTCGCGGCCGGGTTCACCACCGTGGTCCTCACGGTCGATACACCGGTGGCGGGCCGGCACCCCAAGGACATGCGCAACGGCCTCACCATCCCGCCCTCGCTCACCCTGCGGACGCTGTTCGGGATGGCCCGCTACCCGTCCTGGGCGCTGAACAAGCTGACCACGGCCCCGATCACCTTCGCGTCGCTGAGCGGCATGAGCGGCATGAGCGGCATGAGTGGCAAGAGTGGCGTGAGTGGCGTGACCGGCGACACGATCGACGCCGTGCGGGTCGCCGACGTCGTCTTCGAACCGACGCTGAGCTACGAGCACCTGGCATGGCTGCGCGCCCATTGGCCGCACCGGTTGCTGGTCAAGGGGATCCTCAGCCCGCGCGACGCGCGCCGGGTCGTCGAGGCGGGCGCGGACGGTGTGATCGTGTCCAACCACGGCGGGCGGCAGCTCGACCGCACGCCGGCCACCCTCACAGTGCTGCCCGAGATACGCGAGGAGCTCGGCCCCGACGCCACCGTGATCCTCGACAGCGGCGTCACACACGGTCAGGACATTCTCGCCGCACGGGCGCTCGGGGCGGACGCGGTCATGATCGGCCGTGCCTATCTGTACGGCCTGATGGCCGGTGGCGAGCGAGGCGTGGAACGCGCCGTCACGATCCTGCGCGAGGAGTACGCCCGCAGCCTGCAACTGCTCGGTCTGAACGCGAGCGAAGCCATCGCGCGGCATCATCTCCGCATGCCTTGAGCGGCCTCACCCGGGTATGCCGTGAGCGGCCGCATTCGTTGAGCGGTCCGGGTACGGGAAAGGGCCCGCCGGGGGAAGCGGGCCCTTTCCCGCGCGCACGGCCCCTTCGCGCGTGCGCTGCGGCCCGGCCTCAGGAGGCCCGCTGGGGAATCCCCAGTGGGTTCCCGTCGCGCAGGGCCGGGGGCAGCAGATGCTGTGGTACGCCCTGATAGGCGACCGGCCGCAGGAACCGGGAGATGGCCTCGGTCCCCACCGAGGTCGTACCCGGCGCGGTGGTGGCCGGGTAGGGGCCGCCGTGCTGCTGGGCATAGGTGACCGATACGCCCGTGGGCCACTGGTTCCAGAGCACACGTCCGGCCTTGGCGGCCAGGAGCCTGATCAGCTCCGCCGCGATGGCATCGTCGTCCTCGCCCTGGATGGACGCGGTCAGCTGTCCGTCGATGAGCCGCGCCACGTCGAGCAGTTCGCTCTCCTGGGTGTACTCGACGACCAGCGCGGCCGGTCCGAACACCTCCCGGATGAGCGCCTCGGGGTCACCGAGCAGTTCGGCCGAGGTGGTGCACAGCACCGTCGGCGACGGATCCGTGGCGGCGTGGTCGCCACTCACCACGACGCGCACCCCGGCCGTGTCGCGCAACTCCCGTACCGCACTCGCATAGGAGGTCCGGATGCGATCGTTGAGCAACGTCAACGCGTTGCCCGGAACCGTGCCGGGGAGCCGGTCCACCAGCTTGGCCGAGGCCGGGACCAGCAGGATGCCGGGCTTGGTGCAGAACTGTCCGGCGCCGAGTGTGAACGAGCCGACGAACTCGGAGACGATCTCGGGCCCGCGCCGCTCGGCGGCGGCCTCCGTCACGAACACCGGGTTGACGCTGCCGAGTTCACCGAAGAACGGGATGGGCTCCGGACGGCCCGTGGCGAGGTCGAAAAGCGCTCGGCCAGCCTCGATCGATCCGGTGAACGCGCCCGCCTTCACCCGCGGGTCCACGATGGCGGCTCGGCCTGCCTCGGTACCGAAGACCACGTCGAAGAGCCCTTCGGGTGCGCCCGCGGACCGCAGTGCGTGGTGCACCACCTCCGCCGTGGCGGCCGAGAGCCTGGGGTGGCCGGAGTGGGCCTTGACCACGACCGGGCAGCCCGCCGCGAGCGCCGACGCGGTGTCCCCGCCCGCCACGCTGAACGCGAACGGGAAGTTGCTCGCGGCGAAGACGACCACGGGGCCAAGTGGTTCGAGCACCCGGCGCAGATCGGGCCGCGGGCCCATCGGCCACGCGGGGTCGGCGCGGTCGATGGTGGCCCCGAGATACTCCCCCGCGTCACCACTTCGGCGAAGAGCCGCAGCTGGAACACCGTGCGGACCATCTCGTTCTGCAGCCGGGTCTGCCCGAGGGACGTCTCCTCGTCCGCGATGGCCACGAGCTTCGGCGTGGCCTCTTCGAGCGCGGAGGCGATGGCTTCGAGAAACGGGGCACGGTCGGCCGGCTGGAGGCGGCTCCACTGCTCGAACGCGCCTGCGGCGGCGTCGAGTTTATGCGCCAGGACCTGCGCGTTTGTCGCATCGGTCATCAAGCACGCTCCCTTAATTGTCTTAAATATGAGACATGGTCTCAAGCTCAAGACACGGTTGCATGTGTCGACGCCCTCGTCAACGTGCTTGACGGCGGCTGAGACCGGCTCACATACTCAACCCGCAAGACAACCCGTAAGACGGCGTCTGAAGTTTCGTACACGGTGATCCGTACACAGTGAGGCGTGGCTCAATGAAGGCAGCAGTACTGCACCGGCCCGGTGCGCCGTTGACCGTCGAGGACGTCGACCTCGACGACCCCGGACCGGGCGAGGTCACCCTCCGCGTGCTCGCCGCCGGCGTATGCCACAGCGATCTGCACTACATGAACGGCGATCTCAACGTCCGCCTGCCCGCGGTGCTCGGGCACGAGGGGACCGGAATCGTGGAGCGGGTGGGGGAGGGGGTGACCCGGGTCCGCCCCGGCGACACCGTCATCACCTTGTGGCGTCCGCGGTGCGGCGACTGCGAGTTCTGCACGACCGGCCGCCCCGCCCTGTGCCCGCTCGGCCGGGTGCAGGCGGCTTCCAATGGCCTGCTCGACGGGACGCAGCGGCTGAATCTGAACGGCGAGAAGGTCCACCACCTCATGGGGGTCTCCTGCTTCGCCGAGCAGTGCGTCGTCTCGGAACGGTCGGTCCTCGCGATCGACCCGGACATCCCGCCGGAGATCGCGGCGATCGCCGGATGCGCCGTGGTGACCGGGGCCGGCGCGGCGCTGAATGTCATGAAGGACGCCACCGGAGAGGGTGTCGTGGTCATCGGCGCCGGCGGCGTCGGGCTCAGTGCGGTGATGGGACTGCGTCTCGTCGGCGCCGATCCGATCGTCGCGGTCGACACGGTGGACGCCAAGCTGGAGAAGGCACTCGAGTTGGGTGCCACCCATGCGGTCAACGTCCGTACGCACCACCTCGCCGAGGAACTCACCCGGATCTCGGCGAAACCGATGGCCTGGTCGCTGGACGCGGTCGGCACGCCCCGGACACTCGCCCAGGCGGTCGAGGTCGTGGGCACCGGCGGGACCGCCGTCGCCGTCGGCCTCGGCAAGGTGGGCGCCACCGCGGCCGTGCCCATCAACCCCTTGGTGCAGCAGGAGAAGCGGCTGGTCGGCAGTCTCTACGGCTCGGCCAACACACCGGTCGACATCCCCAAGCTCGTCGAACTGTTCAAGACCGGCCGCCTGCCCCTCGACAAGCTGCTCGGTGAACAATACGAACTGTCGGCGATCAACGAGGCGTACGCCGCGCTGTCGCAGGGCGCCACCGGCCGTGCTGTGATCGTCCCTGGTCACCAGCGCTCGTAGGGCTCGTAGGCCTCATAGGGCTCATAGGGCTCGTAGGGAGAGATCGATGAAGAAGGACCTGATCGCGGAGCTGGGCCGACGGCTGTGGCAAGCCGGCAACGCGGCCGCCGCAGACGACGCCGCCGCGGTCGACGCCGCCGCGGCCGATCAGCTCGATGACCTCGACATGGCCTATGCCGTCGAGAGCGCGACCCGCGATCTGGCGGTGGCGGCCGGTGGTCGGGTGGTCGGCTACAAGGTCGGCCTCACGGCACAGCCCGTGCGGGACACCTTCGGCGCCGCCGAGCCCGCCGCCGGCCACCTGCTCGCCGACCGGCTGCTGGAGGACGGCGAACCCCTCGCCACGGCCGGGCTGTTCACCCCCATGGCAGAGGTGGAGATCGCGTTCATCCTGGGCGAGGCGCTGTCCGACCCACAGGTGACCGCGCAGGACGTCCGCAACGCCACCGCCGCCGTCGTACCGGCCTTCGAGATCGTCGACAGCAGGTGGCGCGGCGGCGCGCGGACGCTCCCCATGCTCGTCGCCGACAACACCAACGCAGCCCGCGCGCTGCTGGGGTCCCCGGTTACCCCACCGGCCTCAGCGGACCTGGCGAAGATCACCGCCACGCTGTCGATCGGCTCCCGGACGGTGCCGGGGAGCGCGGCCGCCGTCATGGGCGACCCCGCCGAGGCGGTCGCGTGGCTGGCCCGCCACCTGCTGCGCGGCGGACGGCGGCTGGCAGCCGGGGACATCGTCCTGAGTGGCACCCTGTGCGCCCCGACGGCGATCAGTGCCGGTGACCGCATGGTCGCCGACCTCGGCGAACTGGGCCGGATCGCCCTCGACGTCAACTGACGAAGGCCGCCGGGCGGATGGCCGGTGCGCCCGGGCCGTCATCCGGCCGTCATCCGGTCGGCCCCCGGAGGTGTCCGGCGGATAGTGACGCCTGCGGCGAGCTGCTCCCCTCCCCGCCCCTTCCCGGAACCGGGGCCTGCCCCGGACCCCGAAGCCCCTGGTGGCGGGCAGAGGCCTACAGGCTGCTCGCCTCCCCGCCATCGATATGCGGCTCCGCCGCGTGGCATGGCTCCCGGGGTCCAGGGGCGCGACCCCTGATACCGGGCGCGGGCGGGCGGGCTGCTCCCCGCCCCGCCCCTTCCCGCCCCTTCCCGGAACTGGGGCTCCTTCCCGGAACTGGGGCTCCTTCCCGGAACTGGGGCTCCTCCCCGGAACCGGGGCTCCTCCCCGGAACCGGGGCTCCTCCCCGGAACCGGGGCTCCTCACCGGACCCCGGACTCCGGGGGGCGAAGCCCCTGGCGACGGGCGCGGGCGGGCTGCTCTCCTCCTCGCGCCTTCTCGCGGCGTCGATATGCGGCTCCGCCGCGTGGCAGGGTTCCGCCCCGGCCCCTCGGGGCCCAGGGGTGAGGCCCCGGGCGGACAGGCCGCTCCCTCCCCGTCCGTGCCTGCCCGGGCCCCAGGGTCCAGGGGCGGAGCCCCTGGTATCGGGAAGGGGCGGGGAGGGGAAAGACCCGTCGGACACGCCGCAGCGCCCCGCAGCCGATCGGTCCGTCCGCTTGCCGCCGTGCGACGTACCGTCAGCGCCGCCAGGCTCAGCGCACCGCGCGGTCGGTGGGCAGAACGCGTGACGTCTCGGCCAGCAGAGCGCGCAGTTGGTGCGCGGACAGCGGGGTGCCCGGGTCCTCGGGAGGCATGGTCTGCAGCGGGTGGCCGGCCCTGATCTCCTCGCTCATCGTGGCCACGAAGTCCTTCAGCGCGTCCTTGTCGGCGTAGTAGGGCGCCACGTAGGCGGCGGTCTCCGGCTCGAAGCGCGAGCTCTCGGCCAGGGGGCCCGCGTCGACGGTGTCGAAGCCCAGCTGATCGATGAGGGCGGCGGCGCTCGCCTTCGCCTCCGGGTCGTCGCCGGCGATCGGCAGGGCGGAGCGGTCGGCGGCTCCCGTGGGGCGGGCGAGCGCCGGGATGTGCGCGTCGTTGATGTTGTTGAACGCCTTGACGAGCTTCGCGCCGGTCAGGTGCTTCTGGATGAGTTCGCTCGTGGTGGTCTCGCCCGAGTCGAGCACCTCGAAGTTCCCGTCGCGGAACGGGTAGTAGTTGATCGTGTCGAGCACGACCTTGCCCGCCAGCGCGGCCGCCGGAAGCTGCTGGTAGGGGGTGAGCGGGATGCTCACCACCACCCAGTCGCCCGCTCGGGCCGCCTCCTCGGGCGTCGCGGCCCGGGCGCGCTCCCCGAGTTCCGCGACCGTCTCGGTCAGGGTCTCGGGCCCGCGGGAATTGGACAGGACGACGTCGATACCCGCCGCGATCGCGAGCCGGGCGATCTTCGTGCCGATCCGACCGCTGCCGATGAAGCCAAGTGTTGCCATGGAAGGAGGTCTCCTCATCTGGCGGACCGATGGTCCGCCGGCGGTTCTGTCTGAGAGCCCGGCTCGGGCGGGAGCAGGCGAGCGGATGCCGGGGTCGCCGCGCCGGCAAACCGGAGCGAGTGCTCCTCTTGAAGGTAACACAACCGGAGCGAGCGCTCCGCAAAGGCCGCTTGTACTCTGAATGCCGTGACCAGCGCCGACCAGTCCACGCCCACGCAGCCCCCGGCCAAGCGCGCCCGCCGGGCGGACGCCGAGCGCAACCGCGCCGCGATCATCGAGGCGGCCGGGGTGGTCTTCGCCGAGCGGGGCGGCACGGTCGACGTCCGGGAGATCGCCCGGCGCAGCGGCGTGGGCATGGGCACGCTCTACCGCCACTTCCCGACCAAGGACGACCTGCTCGCCACCGTCCTGGAGCGGGAGTTCACCTGCTGGCTCACCACCGCCCACCAGGCGGCAGAGGCGACCGAAGACCCCTGGGAGGCCCTGACCGGCTTCTTCGAGCAGACCCTCACCCATCAGGCCCGCAACCGCGCCATGGTCGAGAGCTACGCCGCCACCGGCGCCCCCTCGCGCGCATGCGCCCAGTACCGCGACGCCTTCATCGACGAGCTGCGCACCCGCTGCCTGAACGCGGGTCTCCTGCGCGCCGGCGTCACCACCGCCGACCTGGTCCTGCTCAGCACGTCCCTGAGTCAGATCGTCCAGGCGACCGACGACAGCCACCCCGGCCAGTGGCGCCGCCTGCTCCGTATCTCCCTCGATGGCCTCCGCGCCCGCAATACCGAGCCACTGCCCGAGTCCGGTCCCGAGCCCGAGTCGGTACGGCACGTGGGCGCATCCGCGAACGACTGACCGGCCGCCTTGTCGCGCGGACCTTGGCGTCTGATATTTTGGACGTCGTCTGTTGGTTGGTGTGCTGGGAGGACATCGTGGCGCGACTCACCGCTCCGGCTCTGCGCCGGGGCCTGGACATCCTGGAGCTGCTCGTCGACCAGGATGAGGGGCTGCGGGTTCCGGAGATCACCCAGCTCCTCGGCCTGCCCCGTGCCACCACGCACGAACTCGTCAACACCCTGGCCGACCGAGGCTATGTGACCGTCTCCAAGGAGACCGGACGCGTCGCCATAGGGCTCAACGCCCTGCGGCTCGGCGCCGGATACGAGCGCGGGCTCGACCTCGCCACCGTGGGCCGGGAATGTGCCGGGGAGGTGGCGCGAGCCTGCGGCGAAACGGTCCAGGTGGTCGTCCGGGACGGCAGATTCGCGGTGTTCATCGTGCGCATCGACAGCAAGTACTCGGTCCGGCTGGTGTCACAGGTGGGCAGCCGGCTGCTCGCGTCCTGCACCGCGGGCGGAAAGGCGCTGCTGAGCGCCCTGCCGGCCCGGGAGCTCGATGAGCTGTTCCCGAACGACAAGGCGCTGCAGCAGATGACGTCGAACAGCATCTCCACGCGGAAGCGGCTGCTGGCCGAGGTCGAAGAGGCCCGCGAGCGCGGCTGGACCGAGGAGTACTGCGAGTCCAATGACCACGCGGCCTGTGTCGCCGCGCCGGTGTACGACCGGCTCGGCAACTGCGTGGCGGCCATGAGCATCTCGGTGCCCACCCCGCGGTGGGGCGACGCGGAGAAGGAGCACTACGTCGAGTTGGTCCTCGATGGGGCACGGGCGATGGCCCAGCGCCTCGGAGCGAGCGTGTCGTCGTAAGTACCCCGAGGTGGCGCGGCACTGACACGGCACGCACCGGTGGGCTCAGCGTTCCAGCATCCGCATCCCGGCCTCGGTGTGGGTGTCGCCGACGGCCGGGGGCAGGCTGGAGAGCCTGGCCAGGACCTCCGCGCTGAGCTGGAGGCGGTCGGCCGCGGTGTTCTCCTCCACGCGGACCACGCGCTTGGTGCCGGGGATGGGCGCGATGTCATCGCCCTGGGCGAGCAGCCAGGCGAGGGCGACCTGGGCCGGTGTGGCGCCCGCCTCGGCGGCGATGGCCTGGACCTCGTCCGCGAGACGCAGATTGCGCTGGAAGTTCTCGCCGGTGAAGCGCGGGTTGCCGCGCCGGAAGTCGCCTTCCTCGAAGTCGGCCTCGTCCCGGACGGTGCCGGTGAGGAAGCCGTGTCCCAGCGGTGAGAACGGGACCAGGCCGATGCCCAGCTCACGCAGCACCGGCAGGACGCGCTCCTCCAGTCCGCGGGTCCACAGCGAGTACTCGGACTGCACCGCGGTGATGGGGTGGACCGCGTGGGCGCGGCGGATCGTGTCCGGCCCGGCCTCGGACAGGCCGATATGCCGCACCTTGCCCTCGGCGACCAGCTCGGCCACCGCCCCGACGGTCTCCTCGATGGGGGTGTGGGGGTCGACGCGGTGCTGGTAGTACAGGTCGATGTGGTCGGTGCCCAGCCGTTTCAGCGACCCTTCCACGGCGGTGCGGATGTTGGCCGGGCTGGAGTCGAGGTTCCACGGGCCCGCCCCGGAGTGGGCGATCATGCCGAACTTGGTGGCCAGCACCACCTGATCGCGTCGGCCCTTCAGGGCCTGGCCGAGGAGTTCCTCGTTGATGTAGGGGCCGTAGATCTCCGCGGTGTCGATGAGGGTGACACCCAGCTCCAGCGCACGATGGACGGTGCGGATGGACTCCGCGTCGTCCGTGCCGGCGCCGGTGAGGCCATGGGACATGCCCATCGCACCCAGACCGATACGGGAAACCTCCAGGTCACCCAGGTTGATGTACTTCATCTGTGGTCACTTCTCCCGATAGGTGTGGTCGATTCGGCGCCGGTTCACGGGCGGATGAGGACCTTCAGGGCCTCGCGGTCGTTCATCGCCCGGTAGCCGTCGGCGATGTCCTCCAGGCCCAGCGTGCGGTCGAAGACACGGCCCGGCCGGATGGAGCCGTCGAGGATGTGCGGCATCAGCTCCTCGATATAGGCGCGGGCCGGGGCAACGCCGCCGGTGAGGGTGATGTTGCGCATGAAGTCGCCGAACCCGAACGCGACCTCGCTGTACTGCGGTGCGCCGACCCGGCTGATCGTGCCGCCGTCGCGGACCACGCCGAGGCTCTGCACCAGCGCCTCCCTCAGGCCCACGCATTCCAGGACCTTACGGGTGCCCTCGCCCCCGGTCAGCTCACGCACCCGGGCGATGCCCTCCTCGCCGCGCTCGGCCACCACATCGGTGGCGCCGAAGTCACGGCCCAGATCGGTGCGCCCGGTGTGCCGGCCCATCAGGACGATCTGCTCGGCGCCCTGCAGCTTGGCGGCGATCACGGCCGCCAGGCCCACGGCGCCGTCGCCGACGACGGTGACGCTGTCACCGCGCTCGACACCGGCGGTACGGGCCGCGTGGTAGCCGGTGCACATGATGTCGGACAGGGTCAGCAGATCCGGCAGCAGCTCGGAGTCCTCGCCTACCGGCAGCCTCACCAGCGTGCCGTCGGCGTACGGGACACGCGCGATCTGCCCCTGGCCACCGTCGACACCGTTCACGCCCCACTGCCCGCCGTGCACACAGGAGGTCTGCAAACCGTCGCGGCAGTACGCACAGGTGTTGTCGGCCCACATGAACGGGGCCACCACCACGTCACCGGGGACGAGGCCGCGCACTGCGGAGCCGGTCTCCTCCACGACGCCCAGGAACTCATGGCCCATGTGGCGGGGGGTGTCGGTGCGCGGCAGCGACTTGAACGGCCACAGGTCGCTGCCGCAGACGCAGGAGAGCACGATCCGCACGACCGCGTCGGTGGGATTCTGGATCTTCGGGTCGGCGACGTTCTCGACGCGTACGTCGTCGGCCGCGTACAGCAGGGTGGCGCGCATGGGCGCAGCTCCTCGATGTGTGGGCGGGATGGTGGAGGGGAGCCGCCAGTGGCGGCCCCGGAGCGCTCGACGGTCTCCGGGCCCGGGAGGCCGGCCGGCGCGACACCATCGAGCCTGCCGCCTCGCGCCCGCGTCAGGCAGGCCGAGGTGTGCGGGGGAGCGGCCAGCGGGGGTGTGACAGGGCCCCCCTCACCGGGCGTGTTCCGGCGGAGGCGGGGAGAGACTGGCCCTATGGCACCCGAGCAGCACAGCGGCGGCGAGGAACTGGGGCGCTTCCTGCGCGCCCGCCGCACCCAGACCAGCCCCCAGGCCGCCGGCCTCACCCCGGGGCCCGGGATCCGCCGTACCCCCGGCCTGCGGCGCGAGGAGCTGGCCACCCTCGCCGGGGTCAGCATCGACTACTACACCCGCCTGGAGCGCGGCAAGGAAACCCGCCCCAGCCCCGCCGTGGTCGATGCCCTCGGGCGCGCCCTGCAGCTCGACGACGCCGAGCACCAGCACCTGCGCGACCTGGCCGTCCGCGCCGCCCGCTACGCGCCCAAGCCCGCCCCGGCCCCCAGCCGCACCGTGCGCCCCCACCTGAAGCTGCTGCTGGAAACGGTGCGCCCGAGCCCCGCGTACATCCTCAGCCGCAGTATGGACATCCTCGCGCACAACCCCGGCGGCCTCGCCCTCTACGCCGGCATCACCGACTGGCCCGTCAAGCAGCGCAACCTCGCCCGCTACCTCTTCCTCCACCCCGCCGCCCACGAGGTCTTCCCCGACTGGGAGAACCAGATCCGCGGCTGCGTCGCCCGCCTGCGCGCCCTGGCCGGCACCGACCCCGACGCCCCCGACCTCACCACCCTCGTGGGGGAACTGCTCCTCAAGAGCCCCGACTTCGCGGGCCTGTGGGAGCGCTACGAGGTCACCGGCCGCAAGCACACCGCCAAGACCTTCCAGCACCCCCACGTCGGCAGGATCACCCTCGACTTTCAGGGCATGGCCCTCGAAGGCACTCCCGGTCACCGCATGGGCGTCTACACGGCCGAACCCGGCACCCCGGACCACGACGCCATGCTCCTGCTCGACATGACCGCCACGCCCACCGAGCCACGGCCCTCCGCCTCCGAACACAAGCGCTGACCGGCCGAGCCCGGCGGTGCCGGGCGGCGAGGGGTCATTGGGCAGTCCGGCGGCGTTCGCGAACGTATGCGCGGCTGGGCGGTGAGTAGAGGAGGCCCACGCCGGTGCCGGAGGCGACGATGGCGATGATGGCCCGCACCGCGTACTCCGGCTGGTACACCCCGCCCGGGTCCGACAGCCCTCGTAGCGCATGCGGACCCAGATAGAGGAAGAACAGCGCGGCCGTCACCGACGCCGTGATACAGGCCGTGCGTCCGCCCCTGCGGATGCGGATGGCGGCACCGACGGTGACGAAGAGCAGCAGATACACGAACTGCGTCAGCTCCGGGTCGTTCACGGCGATCGTGGCACCGATGAAGGCCGAGACGACCAGGAGCACCGCGGCCGCGGTGATCTGGCCGGGGCGCTGAGCCGGGGCCGGCTCCAGCCAGTTGTCCTCATCCGGTACGCCGGTCATCGTGCCCTCCTGGTCCGCGGGTCCGCGGGTCCGCGGGTCCGCGGGTCCGCGGGTCTGCTGGTCCACTGATCCGCCGGTCCGGGCCGGGGGTCGGCCATGCCGGGGTCGTTCGGACATCGTCCGTCCGGGGTATCGGGACCCGTCCCGGACCGGACACGCCGCTCAACTCATACCCTTGCCAGGGCCGATGAGCAATGCCGCCCGGGCATGCTCCTCTTGCGCGGGCTCGCTTTGGGGACGGGTCCCGGAGGAGGAGGTGGATCCTGGTGGGTGCCCATGCACGCGCCGAGAATCGCCCGAACCGAGGAGACCGCCGATGCCCCTCTCCGCCAGCCTCGCGCGCGGAGTCGCGCCCACCACCCCCGGCACTCTGCACGCCCGCACCGTGACCGGCGACCTCAGTGCCCCGCCCCGGCCGGGGCTGACGGTCTGCTTCGGGCGCGGCGAGAAGCCGGACGTGGACCTGGGCGTGGGCGTGGACGACCTCCGGGTGAGCCGACGTCACGGCGAGCTGACCTACCGCCAGGGACAGTGGTGGCTGCGGAACACCGGACGGCAGCTCGTCCGGCTGCCCCGCGGCACGATGATGCATCTCAGCACCGAGCCGATCCCGCTCGACACCGGCTACACCCCGCTGTTCGTCAAGGGCTCCGGCTACCGGGAGCACCTGGTCGAGCTGTATGTGGCGGGCCATGACGACCAGGGGCCGGTGTCACGGCGGCGCGCCGAGACCCTCCGGCCGGAGATCTGGGCGCTGGACGACGACGAACGACTGCTGCTGGTCGTCCTCGGTCAGCGGTATCTGCTGTACGAGGAGGATCCGAGACCTCTGACGTACGCCACGGCGGCCAAGCAGCTCAGCTACCTCCGCCCGGGCGCGGGCTGGAACGAGCGCAAGATCGAGTACCGGATCGAGGCCGTACGCCGCCGTTTGCGCAACACCGGCTTCAGATACCCGCTGATGCACGACAAGTCGCAGGGCCGCCCCGCGGACAACGGTCTGCTGCACAACCTGCTCAAGGGATTGGTGGAGTCCACCACGCTCGTACCGCCCGACCTGGACCTGATCGAGGACGACGACCTCTGGCCCGATCCCGCGCCGGAGTCGTAGCACCGGAGCTGGACTCCCGCCGTGCCCGCTTACGGGACCCGTCCCGGAAGCGGCGGCCGACCATGACCATCCACAGGACGGGCCCGCCCGCACTCAGCAGGGCACCGAAGTGGCATGACGACGTCTCCATGACCCGTGGGGATGGCAGCCGCCTGTCCTCCGAAACGGAAGGAATCCCCATGAGGTGCATGCGCATCGTCGTTCTCGCGGGCATCACCGCGGCCGCCTCGACGGCCGCCCTCGCGCTCCCGGCGCAGGCCGACATCCCCACCCGCCACGGCCGCACCGCCGCCGAGTGCGAGTACCCCGCCGATGTCCTCGACCTCGGCAACTGGAAGCTGACCCTGCCCACCGGCGAGGACGAGGACCCGACCGACATCACCCAGCCCGATCTCGCCACCTTCTCCGCCCAGCCCTGGTTCCAGGCCGATGAGGACTGCGACGCGGTCCAGTTCCGGTCCCCCGTCGACGGCGTGACCACGGGTGGCTCCAGCTACCCGCGCGCCGAGCTGCGGGAGATGACGGACGACGGGGAGGACGAGGCGAGTTGGTCGACCACCGAGGGCACCCACACGCTCGTGGTCAAGGAGGCGTTCACCGCGCTCCCCAACGACAAGCCGCATCTCGTCGGTGCCCAGATCCACGGCGGGGACGACGACGTCACGGTCTTCCGCCTCGAAGGCAGCAAGCTCTACATCACCGACGGCGACGACACCCACCACCATCTCGTCACCGACGACTACGAGCTGGGCACCGAGTTCGAGGCCAAGTTCGTGGCGCGGGACGGGAAGATCGACGCCTATTACAACGGGGAGCGGGAGACCACGATCTCCTCCGACGACGACAGCAACTACTTCAAGGCAGGGGCCTATACGCAGGCCAACTGCGAGAACTCGGACCCGTGCGACGGCGACAACTACGGCGAGGTCCACATATCCAGCGTCAAGGTCACCCACTCCTAGCCACTTCTGGCCGGGGGCGCGGTGCCGGGTCTTCCCGTGGCGGGAGGCCCGGCACCGCGGCGACACCGATGTGAGCGGTGGGCCGGTGGCATATGGCAGAGGCGTCTGCCCCCGTCGCCTGCGCTTCCGGGCGCCGCAACCTCCACAACGGTGAAGATTTCTGGAGTGGTAGGTGAATTCCCTTCTCAGCCGGCCAGGTCCCGTCCGTCGCGGGCACGCACGGCGCCCCGTGTCGTCCTCACGAGCACCGCAAACGGTACGTGTCTGCACGTGTACGCAGTAAGTTCGATCTGCGTGTCCGTAACGGCTGGAGTTCTGGTCTCGTATGGGGGGAGTGTGTCGTGCGGCGGGGGGAGCGAGTGGGCAAGTACCGGCTCACGGAGGGGCCCGTCGAGGGAGGGCGGGGCGCGGTCTGGTTCGCCGTCGACACGGAGCTGGGCCGGTCCGTCGTCCTCAAGCGGGCCCTGCTCGAGGACAACAGCCAGGCCGACTTCGACGAGTTGCTGGCCGAGGCCCGCGCCCTGGCGAAGTTCAGCCATCCGAACGTGGTCACCCTCTACGACGCCGTCCGGGCGGGCAAGGGCAAGAAGACCACGTTCTGGCTGGTGATGGAGCATGTGACCGGCGGCAGTCTGGACGTCCCGGTGAAGATGGCCCCGGAGCTCGCGGCGCATATCGGCGCGCAGATCGCGGGCGCGCTGGCGGCCCTGCACGACAAGGGCATCGTGCACTGCGACGTCAAGCCCGGCAATATCGTGATCACCCGCGACAGAGTCGCCAAGCTGACCGACTTCGGCGCCGCGTACCGGGTGGACGGCAGTGAGACGATCACGCCCAACGGACCGGTCAGTCTGACCCCGTTCTTCGCCGCCCCAGAGGCGTTCCGCGGCGCTCCCGAGCGTGCGTCCGACGTGTTCTCCCTCGGTGCCACGATGTACTGGCTGGTGACGGGGACTCCGCCGCTGCGCGGCGCCGGGCGGGTGGTCCGGATGGAGGCCCTCAGCCCCCGCGTCGGGCCGCTCGGCAGGGTGCTCACCGCGATGCTCCAGCGCGACCCCGGGGCTCGGCCCACCGCCGCCGAGGCGCTCGGCGCCCTCACGGAGATCGCGGGACCGCCGGAGCAGTTCCCGACGCTCCCGCCGGCCCCGGCGACCACGCGCTATACGGCCACCATGGCGCACAGCGAGGACCCGGCGGGCGGACCGTGGCGGCGTACGACGACCACCGCGGCCGCCCTCGTCCGGCGCCGCCCGTTACTCACGGCCGGAGCCGCCGCCGTCACGGCATTGGCCATCTCCGTTCCGTTCATCGTGATGAGCCTGGGCGGCGAAGCCGAGGACAAAGCCGACCCGTCGCCGGCCAGGCCGACCAGCGCGGGCTTCATCGGCGAACCCCGCACGGCCGACCCCTGCGCCTTGCTGAACACCAGTGTGTTCCGGCGGTACAGGGAGGCCCAACTGGACCGCGACCTCGGCAATTTCAACCGCTGCGACGTGGTCCTGAAGGACCGAAGCGAGGAGGTCGTGGACGTCAGGGTGGAGCTCGACGCCGATTCGCTGCCGGAGGGCGTGACGCGGAAGACCACGGGCAGGGTGACCGTCGTGGAGCGCGCCGCCGAGGGCGATCAGTGCGAGCGGGTCGTGGCGGTGACCGGCGCTCGCGACAACAGCCTCCGAGTCACCGCGGCCGCGAGACAGCCCGCCGACGTCAAGGAGCCGCTGTGCGAAACCGCCGATCGCGCCACGGGACTCGCGATCAAGGTGCTCAACCGCGGTGAGATTCCCCGGCGTTCCCCCGATTTTCCCGCCAATTCGCTGGCGCACCTGGACGCATGTACGTTGCTCGACGTCAAGGCGCTGGAGAAGGTGCCCGGAATCGACGCCCGGGAGCCGGACGTCGGATTCGGCCGCTGGGACTGCCAGTGGAAGAGCACCACCAACGAGTACGAGGTGGACTTGCGCTTCGACCAGGGCGACCTGCCGCGCGACAAGAGCGCCCGGTCGACCAGGCTGGGAGATCGCCATCGCCAGGCCATCGTTCTGCCGGAGAACGAGGGCCCAGGGAGCTGCCGCGTCGAGGTGGTCCATCGTGACTACACCGGCCTGGACCGGGTGAAGGGGACCGAGCGGGTGGCCCTGGTCATCAAGGGGGCGGGCGCCAAGGGCCGCCCCTGCGAACTGGCCACCGATCTCGCCGGCTCGGCCGCCGCCGCGCTGCCGCCCGCCTGAGCCGCGACCGTCCACGGCGGGAGCAGCAAGCGGACGGCGCCTAGGGAAGACGGGCGCGCCAGGTGAGCGATGTCTTCTCCACGCTCGTGGCCAGCTTCTTGGCGGCCGGATCGGCGCCCGCCGAGCGCTGTGCGCGGGCGATCTTCGCCGCCTGGTCGAGGTGTTCGCGCATCGCCGCGAGGAAGAGCGCGTCGAAGGCGGCGCCCTTGGTTCCCTTGATGGTGCGCAGTTCGTCGTCGGTCACCATGCCGGGCATGTCGTGCCCCTGGTGCGGGTTGGTGTCGGGGACGCCCGCTCGGGCGAGCAGTTCTCGTAGCTGGACGAGTTCGTCGCGGTAGGCGGTGGCCACCGGTTCCGCCCACTTCTCCACCCCGGCGTCGGAAGAGTGGCCCGGGGCGAGGTTCAGCAGGAGTGTCGCCTGGTCGTCCATCGCGATCATCAGCTGGATCCAGCCGATATCGGTGGAGTTGAAGGTCCCCGATGTCGCCTGCCCGCTCGGGGGCCGGGTGGCCGGGTGCCGCGCGGCCGACGTCGACCGCGCCTCACGAGGCGGTTTCCCGTCGCCGCATCCAGCGGTGAGCAGCGTGGCGGCGGTGAGCACTGCCGCCACGGACACAGCGCGCCGTGTGACGGTTGCCGCTGTCATGTCGACTCCCCTCGTCTCGCATGGGCGGAGCCCCGGTGACGGGACTCCGCCCACCAGGCACGGCGGTGTCGCCCTGCCGGGCCGCGTGGCCTGCCCTTTCCGCCTCCGTCAGGGACGGCCGTCGGCACCGCACTTGATGATCACGTTGATGCAGTCACGCACCCGCCGGGCCATCTCGTCCTCGGGCCAGGCGTTGAAGAAGTCACCGTGCATGGTGTATCCGGCACCCGACGCCAGCTTGAAGCGCGCGGGGTCGCCGCTGACCGGATAGCGGAGCACCTGGCGCAGCTTCGGCACGGCGACCGGGTGCGTCGCCGGGCACTGGCCGCCGACCGGGTAGGCCATATGGCTCTTGTGGTCGGGGGAGTCCAGGTCCTTGCCGTTCCAGCACTGCGGGAAGTCGAGGTAGGACTCCAGCATCGAGCCGGCCGGGCAGTTCACGAAGTCCTTGGAGGGGTTGACCTCTCCGTGGTGCAGGCAGGACCAGCGTGCGATGGACGTGGGGTCGCCGACCCCGGTGGCCTTGGCGTTGCCCGCCACGATCCGCAGCCCCAGCGGGAGGGGCTTGATGGTGGCGATCACGTCGTCGCGCACGCCTTCACCGAGGTAGTAGAAGGTGGTGCCGGTGGGCTCGACCTCTTTGCCGTTGTCGTAGAGGGTCGGGGTCCAGTACGACGACAGGTCGACGGTCGGGCTGCAGCTGGTCCGGCCCCTCTGCAGGGCGGCCAGATCGGTGCGCGCGTTGGTCGAGTCGTTCCCGAAGAAGCTGTGCATATGGGACGCGCCGGGGAGCCCCGGGAACACGATCGGGTCGTCCGGCAGCCGGTGGGTGAACGGGCACTCGGCGACGAACTCCGCGACGCGCACCGGCGCCTTGGCGCTCCGCGGGCTCGACGCCGCGCCCGCCGTGTCGGTGGCGCGCAGATCGGCACGCGCACTGGCCGGGCCGATGGAGAGCAGGGACAGGACGAGGCCGAGGGCGGCGAGGACGACGCCCGGACCTCGCCAGCGGCCGAGGGCACGCCGTAAGGGCGGGAAGCGCGGGGGTGTAGGGGACATGACTCTCCTTTCCGTGCACGCACGGAAGAGCGAAAAGAGCGGGAGAGAGCCCAGCGGTGTGGTCACGCGGGGCAGCCGAGAGAGCGCTCTCTCGGAGCGATGCTGCGGACGCTAGAGGTGGCTCACGTCACTGTCAAGAGTCCGCGGCAAGGAGGGGCAAGAGCCCTCTACAAGGAGGGGCAAGAGCCCTCTACAAGGAGGGCTCCAGAGTCCGCGGCAAGGAGGGGCGAGAGCTCGCGGCAGCTTGTCCGCGGCGCCCGCTGGGTCAGTCCTCGGAGCCCGGATCGGTTCGCTCGGCCGACGGCGGCAGGTGAATGAGCAGCAGAACGATCCCCGAGATCATGAACACGCGTGTGGCGGCCTCCAGGCCATTCCACTTCTCCGACTGCCACATGGCGAACCACTCACCGCCGATGCCGATGAACCCGGCGCCGAACAGCAGCATCAGCATCAACAGCCCCACGGTGCCGGCCTGCCGGGCGCGGCGGACGCGATCTCCGGGCGGGCCCGCGAACCACATGGCCGTCGCGGCGAGGAGGACGAGAGCGGCGAGGGTCTCCCAGGCGATGATGGCGACATACGCGGTGTCCTGGAGCGCGGTGGAGTCGATGGCCCGCCACATCAGGTCCTCGTCCTTGAACGTGGTGTCCATCGCCAGGACATGCCGTACGAACTGCTGGTTGCTGTCGAAGTCGGTGATGTTCCCGAAGGCGACGAGCGCGGTGTACAGCGCGATCGTCCCGGTGAGCACCCCCGAGGTCATCGCGTAGATACGGGGTGAACGTATTCTGCCGGTGCGCTCTGTCACGATGACCTCTGTCTCCCGTTGGATCCCGCTGACCATGAAGCGTGCGGGAGCCGTAGCGTACAACTGACGGGATCAGGGCGAGTGGTGGACGCCGTACGGCTGCCGAGCTGAGCCGACGGCGGGGAGACGCGGGTCACATGCGTCCATGTCACAGGGGGTCGGGCCACCTCGTCTCAGGGGTGTAGCCACTGAACGACTCCAGAGGAGCACATCATGGACGCGCGACTGAACTACTCCGCCAGCCAGACCGCCGGCAAGGTCCTGAGGCCCGTCATGGCGGCGGGCAGAGCGGTCAAGGAATCGCCGCTGCCGGCGGCGACGCAGGAGCTGGTGGCGATTCGTGTGAGTCAGATCAACGGCTGCGCCGTCTGCATCGACATGCACACCAAGGAAGCGGCCGCGGCCGGTGAGACCCCGGTGCGGCTGAACCTGGTCGCGGTATGGCGGGAGGCCACCGTCTTCACCGATGCCGAGCGGGCCGCGCTGGCCCTGGCGGAGGAGGGGACCCGGGTCGCGGACGCGGCCGGTGGGGTCGGCGACGAGGCGTGGGCGAATGCCGCCAAGCACTATGACGAGGAGCAGCTCACCGCCCTGGTGATCCTGGTCTCCTTCATGAATATGGTGAACCGGCTGAACGTCATCACCCAGCAGCCGGCGGCCGGTGACTACGAGGCCGGGCAGTTCCACTGACCGGCATCGGTGACGGCAACCGCATCGGCAACGGGCCCTGGGGAGGGGAGTCGGCGTGAACAAGGTCGAGGAGTTCGAGGAGCTGCGGCCGCTGCTGTTCTCGATCGCCTATCGGATCCTGGGCAGTGTGAGTGAGGCCGAGGACGCGGTGCAGGAGACATGGCTGCGCTTCGACGGCTCGACGGCCCGGCCCGCGTCGGCCAAGGCGTATCTGTCGACCACGGTGACGCGCATCTCGATCGATGTGCTGCGCTCCGCGCGCGTGCGACGGGAGGAGTACGTGGGCCCGTGGTTCCCCGAACCGTTGCTCAGCGATCCGTATCAGGACCCGGCACGGGCGGTGGAGCTGGCCGACTCGGTGTCGATGGCGGCGCTGTTGCTGCTGGAGCGGCTCAGCCCGCTGGAGCGGGCGGTGTTCGTGCTGCGGGAGGTGTTCGCCTTCGGGTTCGACGAGATCGCCACGGCGGTGGGACGGTCGGAGGCGGCATGCCGCCAACTGCTGGTGCGGGCGCGGCGGCATATGGAGGCCGGGCGGCCGCGGTTCGAGGCGGACCGGCAGGAGCGGCAGGAGCTGGCGACGCGGTTCTTCGACGCGCTGAAGGACGGCGATGTGGGTGCGCTGCGCAACCTGCTGGCCGCCGATGTGCAGTTGGTCGGGGACGGCGGCGGCAAGGCCCCGCAGCTGGCCAAGGCCGTCATGGGCGCGGAGAACGTGGCCCGGCTGCTGGGCACGGTCTTCCCCTGGCTGCTGCGGATCGACGTGTCCTTCGAGCTCCATGAGGTCAACGGCCAGCCCGGCGCGGTCTTCCGCGAGCGGGACGGCAAGGTGCTCCAGGCTCTGGTCCTCGATGTGCTCGACGGGCAGGTTCAGGCCATCCGGGCGGTGATCAATCCCGACAAGCTCGGCCACCTCGGGCCGGTCGGCGACGCCTGGGCCGTCGACCGCGAGGTGAGGCAGGCCCGTCGGCGGCCGAACTGACCCCGGGACGTGGCCTTCCACCCCGTGACCGGTCCGACACCCTGATCGTTCGACGATCTTGATAGTCTCGGGGAGCCAGTCGTGCCACATCCGAGGCCAGGGAATCCGGTGGGAATCCGGAGCTGACGCGCAGCGGTGAGGGGGACGGGCGGGGCATGTGACACCACTGGGAGGAGTCCGTGACGGCCGCGAGGCCGCCGCGAACGAGCACCGGGAAGGGGCCCCGTCCGGACGAGCCCGAGTCCGAAGACCTGCTGGCACCTCCGCGCCGCGTGCGGGGAGGACGTCCGTAGGCCAGGCTCCGCGTACGAGCCCCGACAACCGAGGCATGCCCGTGCTCTGCTCCGCCCGCCGTACCGCGGCCCTCCTGCTCGCCCCCGCCCTCCTGCTCACCGCGTGCGGTGGCTCCGGCCACGACGGCGCGGACGCCACGAAGCCCGCCGGGGCGGGCTATCCGCGCACCATCGACAACTGCGGCCACAAGGTCACGGTGAAGTCCGCCCCGAAGCGGGCCCTCTCCCTCAACCAGGGCACCACGGAGATCCTGCTCTCCCTCGGCCTCGCCGACCGCATGGCGTCCACCGCCACCTGGACCGACCCGGTGATGAAGGGCCTGGAGAAGGCGAATGCGACGGTGCCGCGCCTGGCGGACAACGCGCCGTCCTTCGAGAAGGCCCTGGACATCGAACCCGACTTCGTCACCGCCTCGTTCGTCTCCACCCTCGGCAAGGGCGGCGTGGCCACCCGTGAGCAGTTCGAGAAGCTGGGCGTGCCCACGTATGTCTCGCCGTCCGACTGCTCGGCGGGCCGGGACCCCGACAGCGGTGGCGATGGCTCCCGCAGCAGGCCACTCACCCTGGACACCGTCTACGGCGAGATACGCGACCTGGCCCACGCGTTCGGCGTCGACGAACGTGGCGAAAAGCTCATCGCGCGGTTGAAGCAGCGGGTGCGTACGGCCACCGAGGGACTGGACGCCCCCGGCGTCTCCCTCATGTACTGGTTCGCCAACTCCCAGTCGCCCTACCTCGCCGGCTGCTGCGGCGCGCCGGGCGCCATCACCCGGGCCGTCGGAGCGAAGAACGCCTTCTCCGACACCCACGACGAGTGGCCGCAGATCAACTGGGAGACCGTGGCCGACCGCGACCCGGACGTCATCGTCCTCGGCGATCTCACGCGTAAGCAGCAGACCGCGGAGACCGCCAGGGCCAAGATGCGTTTCCTGGAGACCAACGCCGCCACCCGCAATCTCACCGCCGTGAAGAAGAAGCGGTACGTCCTGCTGAGCGGGCAGGCCATGAACCCGTCCATCCGCACCGTCGAAGGGGTCGAGCAGGTCGCTGCCGGGCTGCGCCACTTCGGACTCGCCAAGTGAGCCCCCGCCTCCTGCTGCTGATCGCGGGAGGGCTTGCCGCGCTCGTCGCGTCGATCGCCTTCGCCGTGACCATCGGCCCCGCCGACATCTCCACGGCCGACGTCTGGGCGGCGGTCACCGCCCATCTCGGCCTGGGCGAGGGCACGTTGCCACCGCTGCGCGACGGCATCGTGTGGAACCTGCGCATGCCCCGTACCCTGCTCGCCGCGGTGTGCGGGGCGGGGCTGGCCCTCTGCGGGGCCGTGATGCAGTCCCTGCTGCGCAATCCGCTGGCCGACCCCTTCGTCCTCGGGGTGTCCTCCGGGGCCTCCACAGGTGCCGTCGCCGTGGTCGTCCTCGGCGTGGGCGGCGGGGCGGTGTCCCTGTCGGCGGGCGCGTTCATCGGCGCGCTGCTCTCCTTCGGCCTGGTCCTGGCGCTCAGCCACAGCCTCGGCGGCAGCACCGACCGCGTGGTGCTGTCCGGGGTGGCGGCCATGCAACTGTTCTCCGCGCTGACCTCGTTCACCGTCCTCACCTCCGCGGACGCCGACACCACCCGCGCCGTGCTGTTCTGGCTCCTCGGCTCGCTCACCGGCGCCGGCTGGAGCGATGTGCTGCTGTGCGCCGTCGTCCTGGCCGCCGTCCTCCTGGTCTGTCTCGGACACGCCCGGACCCTGGACGCGTTCGCCTTCGGCGAGGAGGCCGCGGCGGCGCTCGGTGTCCGCGTGGCCCGCACCCGCCTGGTCCTGCTGTGCGCGACCGCGCTGCTCACCGCGACCCTGGTCAGCTCCGCCGGAGCCATCGGCTTCGTCGGCCTGGTCCTCCCGCACGCCACCCGCGCCCTCACCGGGTCCGGCCACGCCCGCCTCCTGCCGGTCACCGCACTGGCCGGAGCCATCTTCCTGGTGTGGGTGGACAGCGCCGCTCGCACCGTGATCGACCCCCAGGAGGTCCCGGTGGGCGTGGTGACGTCCCTCATCGGCGTGCCGGCCTTCGTCGCCGTGCTCTACCACGGCCGGAGGAAGACATGACCGACTCCCTTCCCCCGCCACCGCGGACGCCGCACCCGGACTCCGCGCGGACCGCGTCAGCCGCCGCGCCGACGGCCGGCTCATCGTCGACGGCGTCACCCTCACCCTGCGCCCCGGCGAGACACTGGGCCTGCTCGGCCCCAACGGTTCCGGGAAGTCCACCCTGCTGCGGCTGCTCGCCGGCATCCTCGCCCCCTCCGCCGGAGTCGTCACCCTGGACGGCCGCACACTGCCGCGGGTCGGCCGCCGCGCCACGGCCCGCCGTATCGCCACCGTCGAGCAGCACGCCCACACCCAGACCGAACTGACCGTCCGCGAGGTCGTGGCCCTGGGCCGGATCCCGCACCGGCGCGCCTGGTCGTCGTCCACCGCCACGGACACCTGGGCCGTCGACGCGGCCCTGGAGCGCACCGCGCTGACCGACCGGGCGGGCCAGTCGTGGCACACCCTCTCCGGTGGCGAACGCCAGCGCGCCCAGATCGCCCGGGCCCTCGCCCAGGAACCGTACGAGCTGCTGCTCGACGAGCCGACCAATCACCTCGACATCCAGCACCAGCTCGACCTGCTCGACCTCGTCGTCGGTCTGCCGATCGCCACCGTGATCGCCCTCCACGACCTCAACCTCGCGGCGATGTACTGCGACCGTCTGCTCGTCCTCCGCGAGGGACATGTCGTGGCCGAAGGCACCCCCAGCCAGGTGCTGACCCCGTCCCTGATCAAGCAGGTCTACGATGTCCAGGCCGATGTCACCCACGATCCGGGCCACCCGGTCATCCGCTTTCTGCGCCGCACCCCGAAGCCGTGAGGCGGCGGACGGTATCCTGCCGAGCGGTTGCATGAACGACGGCGGCTGGACGGTTCTGGCGCGCTTTACCACGGGGGCGTGTCTCCCCAAGCGCGGAGCCAGGTGACGATCGCCATCAGCACGGCCCCGCCGCGGAAGGTCAACGCGAGCTTGTCGTAGCGGGTGGCCAACCCGCGCCACTGCTTGACGTGGCAGAAGCCGCGTTCGACGACGTTGCGGTTGCGGTAGTCGACACGGTCGAACGCGGGTGGGCGACCGTCTCGTGGACCACGCCGTCGGCGGTGTCCTTGCTGGTCGGCGGGTTCAGAAATGACCGCGACGATCCGCCGCGCACGCGGGTGATGGCGGATCGCACGGGAGGAATAGACCTTGTCCGCCCGTAGCCGTTCGGGACGGGTCGGCCGGCCAACTCGGGCGGTCTGCCCGCCGGGCAGTGCCGACGGTGGTCCCGCTTGGGATGCCGGGGTGCCACAGGCGGCGACGAGCACGAGCGCTCCAGAGCGGCACGAAGGTGTCTCCTCCCCAGCGGTCGCCGCGCACGACGGGCGGCCAGGTCGGCAACCGGCCCGGACAGCGCGGTGCCCGAGCGTCTGACAGACAGTGCGAACGGTCCGTTGGCCCCTGTCGGTTCAGTCGCCGGAGTGGTCCGGCAGGAGTTGAGCCGCGAGTGATCGTGCCGTGGCAGTGAGTGTGGCCGTGTCCAACCCGGTCCGGCCCATGAACACGATCCCTTGTTGTGCGGCCAGGAGGGCCCGCGCCAGTACGATCGGATCCGCTCCGGCCGGCAGGTCGCCCTCGCGTTGGGCGCGGGCGACGCAGTCACCGATCAGCGCGGTAGACGTCTCGTAGGTGCGGTGGGCGTGGGCGAGGACTTCCGGATCGGCGTTACCGAGTTCGCAGGTGCTGTTGGCCATCAGGCAGCCACGCCGCGTGCCGGCGCCGGTCGGGTCGCCGATCGGTGCCTCGAGGAGCATGCGTAGTGCATCCACAGCCCGTGGAGCCGCGGCGAGGGCTTCCCGAAGTTGGCCATGGATGTCGTCGGTGTAGCTGCGCAGCGCCCGGAGGAAGAGCTGACGCTTGTCGCCGAACGCCGCATACAGGCTGCCTTTGCCCAGCCCGCTGACCCGCATCAGGTCTTCCAGCGAGGTCGCGGCGTAACCGGCGCTCCAGAACTGCTCCCGGACGGCGTTCAGCACCTGCTTCTCGTCGAATGCTCGCGGACGTGCCATGCGAACCAGGATACGGATTCTTGACCGTGCGGTCCACCATGCCTATGGTGGACCGCACGGTCAAGAACTCCGTCGCACCTGGGGAAGTGGGAAGCACATGGGAAAGCTGGACAGCAAAGTCGCGATCGTGACCGGCGGATCGCGGGGGATAGGGGCGGCGTCGGCGCTGGCGCTGGCTGACGAGGGAGCCGACGTCGCGATCAGCTACTCGTCCTCGGCGGATCGGGCCAAGGCCGTGGTCGCCGACCTGGAGGCAAAGGGAGTGCGCGCGGCGGCCTTCCGGGCCGACCAGGCGGACGCGACGCAGGCGGTGGACCTGATCCACAGCGTGGTCGAGCAGTTCGGAAAGCTGGACATTCTGGTCAACAACGCGGCCACGGGTGGTGGCGGCCTCGTCGACAGCGACCTCGTCGACGAGGCCGCCCTCGAGCGGCAGCTCGCCGTCAACTACACCAGTGTGGTGGCCGGGATCCGGGCGGCGTTCCCGCTGCTGCCTGATGGCGGGCGGATCGTCAGTATCAGCTCGGGTGTGGGAACGCGGGCGGGTTTCCCTGGGATGGCGTATTACACGGGAACGAAGTCGGCCCTCGAGGGCTTCAGCCGGGGCGCAGCCCGCGATCTGGCGCACCGGGGCATCACGGTCAACGTCGTCCAGCCCGGGTTCGTAGACACCGAAGGAAACCCCGCCGACGGCCCGGCCGCATCCATGTTCCTTCCGACAACGGCGATGGGGCGCTACGGCAGGCCGGAGGAGATCGCCGCAGGCGTCGTCTTCCTCGCCAGCCCGCAGGCCTCCTACGTCACCGGCGCAGTACTGAGGATCGACGGCGGATACAGCGCATAGCCCGACCGCGCAGCCGACGGCGGCAGCCACGGACGGCGGTGACGCAGGAGTGAAGTGACACCTACGGGTCGGACGCCTCCTCACTTGGCAGTAGCCGAGGAGGCGGACGCGCGACGGGGCGTCGAAGCGAGTAACCCGAGGAGTTCCGCTGCAACGCTGCCGAGTTGTTGGCGCTCGACGGCGGCTGGTCGGTCCGCGACGTAGCTGAACTACGAGACCCTGCGCGACCCGGGCGAGGCCCTGCGCCGGGAACGCTCTGTTGCGGAAACTGGGGGTGACCGGCGACTAGGCGCTGTCCGGTGGCTCTTCGCGGATCAGCCGGCGGCGTCTGGTGCGGTGCGTCGCGCGGCGGAGGGTCGTCCTCGTACCGGGTCGTACTCGGACGATCCCGACAACGCGGCCGGGGGCACCTCCCAGCGGTAGCTGGGGGCGCCGTGCCAGGCGTCGCGGGCCCGCGAAGATCCACCGGGCAGGGCATAGGCGTCGCTCAGCGTGTCGGCGCAGGGGCGTGGCGCGGCTTGTAGGGTACGTGCCATGCCGGATGCCACGCCCCGCCCCGAGCCGTTCACCCCGCGGACCGCACCCGCGGAGCTCGAGGACCTCCGCGCGCGGCTGCGCGCGACCCGCTGGCCGGACGCGCCCGAGGACGCCGGGTGGTCGCTGGGGACCGACCTCGACTACCTCCGCGAGCTGGTCGCCTACTGGGCGGAGGAGTTCGACTGGCCGGCCCGGGAGGCGGAGCTCGCCCGGCTGCCCCGTTTCCGCGTCCGGCTCGGCGGCCTCGGGATCCACTTCGCCCACGTCCGGGCCACCGCCCCGGCCGGGCCCGCCCTGCCGCTGGTCCTCAGCCACGGCTGGCCGGACTCGTTCTGGCGCTATGCGAAGGTCATCCCGCTGCTCACCGACCCCGGCGCGCACGGCGCCGACCCCGCCGACGCGTTCGACGTGGTCGTCCCCGACATCCCGGGCTTCGGCTACTCCGACCGGCCCACCGGCCCGCCGCTGAACTCCATCGCCGTCGCCGGGCTGTGGGCCGAGCTCATGGACGTCCTCGGCTATGAGCGGTTCGGCGCGGCGGGCGGGGACATCGGCAGCCATGTGAGCCGCTACCTCGGGCTCGACCACCCTGACCGGGTCGTGGCCGTGCACCGCATGGACGGCGGCCTGCCCGTCTTCACCGGCGACCCGGCGGACCTCACACCCGAGGAGCGTGCCTGGTTCGAGGACGTCACCTCCTGGGGCGCGGCCGAGGGCGCCTACGCCGCCATGCACCGCACCAAGCCGCAGACCGCCGCCTTCGGGCTCACCGATTCACCGGTCGGGCTCGCCGCGTGGATCGTCGAGAAGCTCCGTTCGTGGAGCGACTGCGACGGTGACATCGAGCGGTGCTTCACCAAGGACGAGATCCTCACGAACGTCACGCTGTACTGGCTCACGGGCACGATCGGCTCGTCGATGCGCATGTACCACGCCAACGCCGCGATCCCGCCCGCGCAGCTCGCCCGCCGGGTCGAGGTGCCGTCCGGCTTCTCGCTCTTCCGCGGCGACATCGTGCGCCCGCCGCGGGAGTGGCTGGAGCGCATGACGAACGCCGTGCGGGTGACCGAGCCCGAGCGCGGCGGACACTTCGCGCCGTTCGAGGAGCCCGAGCTCTACGCGGAGGAGCTGCGCGCCTTCTTCCGCCCCTACCGGACGGCGGCGACGGACTGAGCCCGGATTCCGTCGCCGCGCCCGGCCACGCCACGCGTCAGGGGACGGGCGCCGGTTCCGGGGCCGGGATCCAGCGCAGGTGGACGGCCTGGTCGGCGGGGTCGGACCGGAGCAGGGACAGCCGGGGCCGTACGGCGTCGGTGCGCGCGGCCGGGGGCTTGCGGCGGCCCGCGCCGAACGGCACCGGCCACTCGGCGCCCGGCCCCCGGTACTCCTGCTCGGCCGCCGCGTGCAGCGTCCAGTGCGGGTCGTACAGATGGGTGCGCCCCACGGCGCACAGATCGGCGCGGCCCGCCAGCAGCAGGGAGTTGACGTCGTCGTACGAGGCGATCGCGCCCACCGCGATGACGGCGGTGCCGGTGGCGGCGGCGACCTCATGGCGGATGCGGTCGGCGAACGGGGTCTGGTAGGAGCGGCCGAAGGCCGGGCGCTCGTCCTTGGTGACCTGCCCGGAGGAGACGTCGATGGCGTCCGCCCCGTGGGCGATGAACGCGCGGGCGATCTCGACGGCGTCATGCTCGGTGTTGCCGTCCGGCACCCAGTCGGTGGCCGAGATGCGCACGGCCATCGGCCGATCCTCGGGCCACGCCTCTCGCACGGCGTCGAAGACCTCCAGGGGGAAACGCAGCCGGTTCTCCAGCGGGTCGCCGTATTCGTCGGTGCGGTGGTTGGCGACCGGCGAGAGGAAGGAGGACAGCAAGTAGCCGTGGGCGCAGTGCAGTTCGAGCAGATCGAACCCGGCCTCGGCGCCCCGGCGGGCGGCGGCGACGAACTCCGCGGCGATCCGGTCCATCTCGGCGCGGGTGACCTCGCGAGGCACCGCGCAGCCGGGGCCGTACGGCAGCGCGGACGGGCCGACGGTCTCCCAGTTGCCCTCCGGCAGCGGCTCGTCCATGCCCTCCCACATCAGCCGGGTCGAGCCCTTGCGGCCCGAGTGGCCGAGCTGGAGGCCGATGCGGGCGGTGCTCCGCTCGTGGACGTAGGACACGATGCGCCGCCAGGAGTCGCGCTGCTCGCCGTTCCATAGGCCCGTGCAGCCGGGCGTGATGCGGCCCTCGGGCGAGACGCACACCATCTCGGTCATCACCAGTCCGGCGCCGCCCATGGCCTTGGAGCCGAGGTGGACGAGGTGGAAGTCGCCGGGTACGCCGTCGACCGCGGAGTACATGTCCATCGGCGAGACGATCACCCGGTTCTTGAGCTCCAGCCGCCCCAGCCGGTAGGGCTGGAACATCGCCGGTGCCACCGTGTCGAGGCCCTGCGCGGTGGCGAAGGCGGTGTCGACCTGGTCGGCGAAGTCGGGGTCGCGGGTGCGCAGGTTGTCGTAGGTGATGCGGCGGGAGCGGGTGAGCAGGTTGAAGCAGAACTGGGTCGGCTCCTGGTGGGCGTACATCCCGATGTTCTCGAACCACTCCAGTGAGCCCTGCGCCGCCCGCTGGGTGGACTCCACGACCGGGCGCCGCTCGGTCTCGTAGGCGGTCAATGCCCCCTCGGTGTCCGGGTGTTCGTGCAGACAGGCCGCGAGGGCGAGCGCGTCCTCCATCGCCAGCTTGGTGCCCGAGCCGATGGAGAAGTGCGCGGTGTGGGCGGCGTCCCCGATGAGCACGAGGTTGCCGTGGTGCCAGCGCTCGTTGCGTACGGTCGTGAAGTTCAGCCACTTGGAGTTGTTGGCGAACAGCCGGTGGCCGTCGAGCGCGTCGGCGAAGAGCTCGCGGACGCGCTCGACGGCCCGCTCGTCGGAGGCACCCGGTGCGGCAGCGGCCCGGTCGGTGGCGTCGAAGCCGGCCCGCCGCCAGACGTCCTCGTGCATCTCGACGATGAACGTGGAGCCGGTGTCGGAGTAGGGGTAGCCGTGCACCTGCATGACCCCCATTCCGTCTGCTCCACGAAGAACTGGAATGCCTCGAAGACCCGGTCCGTGCCGAGCCACATGTATGTGCTGTGCCGGCGGTCCAGCGAGGGGCGGAAGACGTCCGCGTGGGCCGCCCGTACCGAGGAGTTGACCCCGTCGGCCCCCACCACCAGGTCATACGACGAGCGCAGCCACTCGGTGTCCGGCGCGACGGTCGAGAAGTGCAGGGTGACGCCGAGGTCGCGGCAGCGCTTCTGGAGCAGGCGGAGCAGTTCCTTGCGGCTCATGGCGGCGAAGCCCTGGCCGCCGATGGTGTGGCTCTCGCCCCGGTAGTGGATGTCGATGTCGGTCCAGCGGGCGAAGCGCCGGGCCATGGCCTCCGCGATGGTGGTGTCGGCGTTCTCGATGCCGCCGAGCGTCTCGTCGGAGAAGACGACGCCGAAGCCGAACGTGTCGTCGGGGGCGTTGCGTTCCCAGACGGTGATCTGGTGGGCGGGGTCGAGCTGTTTCATCAGGGCCGCGAAGTACAGCCCGCCGGGACCGCCGCCGATGATCGCGATGTTCACGGGGGTTCCTCTTAACTCTCGGCGACGGCCTCGGTGGCCCGCTCGTCGTCATGGGCCGGGCGCACCTGGCGCAGCAGCTTGAAACGCTGCAGTTTGCCACTGGTGTTGCGCGGCAGGGCGTCCTGGAACCGCACATCGCGCGGGTATTTGTAGGGCGCCAGGAGCTGCTTGACGTGGTCCTGGATCTCCTTCACCTTGGCCGCGTCGCCGGGCACGCCGTCCCGCAGCACCACGAAGGCGCACACGATCGAGCCGCGCTCCGGGTCGGGGCGGGCCACGACGGCGGATTCCACGACGTCGGGGTGGGTGTCGATGGCGGACTCGACCTCGGGGCCGCCGATGTTGTACCCGGAGGAGACGATCATGCTGTCGCTGCGGGCGTGGTAGTGGAAGTAGCCGTCCTCGTCCCGGTGGAAGATGTCACCGGTGATGTTCCAGCCCTCCAGGACGTAGTCCCGCTGTCGTTCGCCACCGAGGTAACGGCAGCCGACCGGGCCGATGACACCGAGTCGGCCCGGCTCTCCGGGGCCGAGTTCCGTGCCGTCCGGGCCGAGGATCGTGGCGCGGAAGCCGGGGACCGCCTGTCCCGTGGCGCCGGGCCGGATGGCGTCCCCGGCGGCGGAGATGAAGATGTGCAGCAGCTCGGTGGCGCCGATGCCGTCGACCACCTTCAGGCCGATGCGTGTCCGCAGGTCCTCCCAGGTGGCGCGGGGTATGTGCTCGCCCGCCGAGACACCGATCCGCACCCCGGCGAGCTGCTGTTCCCGCCCCTCGCGCAGGATCGCCCGGTAGGCGGTGGGCGCGGTCGCCAGCACGGTGACGCCGTGCCGCCGCACGATCTCCGCGAGCTGCGGGGGCGTGGCGGACTCCGTCAGCAGGGCGCAGGCACCGGCCCGCAGCGGGAAGACGACCAGCATGCCGAGGCCGAAGGTGAAGGCCAGGGGAGCGGTGCAGGCGACCAGATCGTCCGGTACCAGGCTCAGGGTGTGGCGGCCGAAGGTGTTGTCGATGGACAGGATGTCCCGGTGGAAGTGCATGGTGATCTTGGGGGCGCCGGTGGATCCCGAGGTGGGGCCGAGGAGCGCCACATCGTCGGCGGCGGTGTCCACGTTGGTGAACTCGCCGGACTTGCCCGTGGCTCTGGCCACCAGATCCTCCGGGCCGCCACCGCCGTACCCGATGACCGTCAGCCCGGGCAGCACGGTGTCGCGGACCGTGCGGACCTCGTCGGTGAACCGGTGGTCCACCAGGGCGATCGAGGGCCGGGTGCGTTCGGCGATCGGGGTGAGCTCCCGGGCGCGCAGGGCGGCCATCGTGGTCACCACGACACCACCGGCCTTGAGGACGCCGAGCCAGGCCGCGACGGTCCAGGGGTTGTTGGGCGAGCGCAGCAGGACGCGCTGCCCCGGCACCAGGCCGAGGTCCTCGGTGAGCACCTGGGCGACCTGATTGGCGCGGGTGCGCAGTTCGCCGTAGGTGCACAGTCCGCCGTCCGGGGTGCGCAGGGCGGGGCGGCCGGGGCCGAAGAGCGCGGTGGGGGTGTCGATGAGCTCGGTCGCGGCGTTGAGCCGGTCCGGGTAGCGCAGGTCCGGCGTGGTGAACTCGATCGTCGGCCACAGATGCGCGGGCGGTAGCTGGTCGCGCGTGAAGGTGTCGATGTGTGCGGAGGGTGACAGGGGGAGCGGAAGAGTCACGGAAGAGTCCTTCCGTAAGCCCGCCGGGGAGCGCAGCGGGTCAGGTGGGACGGATCAGGCCCTCCTGGACGACAGTTGCCAGGTGGCGGTGATCGCGTGTGAAGAAGCGGCCCGTGCCCAGACCGCGGCCCGCGTCGGCGGCGACGGCTTCCTGGACGTAGAGCAGCCAGTCGCCCAGCGGCCCCGGACGGTGGAACCACATCGCGTGGTCGAGGCTGGCGGTGACCAGTCCGGGCCTGGCCCAGGGCAGGTCGAGTACGCGCAGGACAGGTTCGAGGATCGTGTAGTCGCAGACGTACGCCAGGGCGGCCAGGTCCCGTTGGGCGTCGGTCAGCCCGTCGACCGGGCGGAGCGGGTCGAAGGGCCTCAGCCAGACCGCCTGGTGCGGAAGGCGTTCTCCCTCGACGGTGAGGTAGACGGGGCCGGGGACATGCCGCATGTCGAAGCTGCGGCCGCCGGACCAGTACGCCTTGGACTCCTTGGTCATGGACCCGCCGTCGCGCTCGGCGAGGTACTCCGCCGAGCTGGGCAGGGTCTCCGGGTCGGGCACATCGTCGGCGAACGCGGCGTCGAAGGCAGCACCGGCCTCGCCCGCCGCGAAGCCGGCCAGGCACACGTACAGCGGCTTGCCGTTCTGATAGCCGCGCACCTGCCGGGTGCTGTAGCCGCGCCCGTCGCGCACCACCTCCACCTCGTAGCGCACCTCGGCCCCGATGTCGGCGGGCCGCAGGAAGTAGCTGTGCATCGAGTGCAGCGACTTGCCGTCGGTCACCGACCGCATGGCCGCCGCCGCGGCCTGGGCGACCAGATCGCCGCCGTACGCCTTGGGCCACGGGCACGGCTGGGTGGTGGCGGTGAAGGCGAGGTCGAAGTACTCGGGCTGGGCGGGCTTCAGGGTGACGGCGGCGGTGAAGACGGCCGAGGTGGGGGGCGTCCCGGACATCAGCGGTCCAGCCAGTCGCGCAGCTCGGCGTCGGCCACGTCGGGCAGATTGACCACGATGTTCTCCGGCGTCCGGGTGGTCATCCAGGTCAGCGGCTTGGTGCGGGAGAGGTTGCACTCCACGTGCGGCATGAAGGGCGGTACGAAGACCCAGTCGCCCTCCTCCATGTCGACATAGTCCTCGAACCGCTCGCCGAAGTAGATGCGGGCCCGGCCGGAGAGGACATAGCCGCCGGTCTCGGCCTCGCCGTGGTGGTGGGTCACCGAGCGGTAGCCGGGTTCATTGCTGACCTTGCCGAACCAGAGGCGGGTGGCCGGGGTGTGCTGGATGCTCACGCCCGAGACGCGGACGGCACCGCCCGAGTCCGCGGTATTGCCGCTCTCCAGGCCGCCGCGCGTCACCACGGGGGCGACGATGCCGCTGGGCAGCCGGTACATCGAATTGTCGCCTTCGAGGCGGTATTTACTGAGGTCGGGCTCCATGGTGTCGGCTCCGTTCAGTCGGGGACCAGGATCCGATGTCTCGTGTTTCTCACGGTCGTCATTTAAAGTCAATACACCTGGATGGACCTGCCCGACCGTGGGACAGGACGGAACGCAACCGAGCCGGAGGCCCCATGACCCCCGTCCCCGTGAACCCGACCACCCTGCCGACGCCCAGCGGCTACTCACACGGAACACTCGTCGGAAACACGCTCCACCTGGGGGGACAGACCGCCCTCGACGCCGATATGAAGATCGTTCCGGGTGGCATCGTCGAACAGTTCCGGCAGGCGTTCGGCAACCTGCTCACCACGCTGCGCGAGGTCGGCGGACGCCCCGAAGACCTGGTGAGTGTGACCATCTACCTCACCGACATCCCCGACTACCAGGCGCACGGCAAGGAGATCGGCAAGGTCTGGCGCGAGCTCGCCGGGCCGGTCTACCCGGCCATGGCGGGCATCGGCTGCACGGCGCTGTGGCAGCCCGAGGCCATGATCGAGATCCTCGGTGTGGCCGTGATCCCGGAGGAACGGCTCGTGGCGCCGCACCCCGGGGGGTGAGGCGGACCCTTCGCAGCAGGGGGTGAGGACCCCTCCCGTACGGCCCCGGCGGGCCGGTCGCGCGGTGCGGCGGCGCACCGGGCCTCGTCCGGGAGCGGGTGATCACTCCGCCGCGCCAGGCGTTAGGGTGCCGGTACATGACCGCGCAGACGACAACGGCCACCACCGCAGCGGGCGAGCGGGAGTCCCGCCACGCCCCGCTCATCCTCACGGTCTTCGGCCTCTACGCCCGGGGCGAGCACAACTGGCTCTCGGTCGCCTCGGTGATCAGCCTCATGGCGGACCTCGGCGTGGAGAGCCGGGCCGTGCGGTCCTCGGTCTCCCGGATGAAACGCCGCGATGTGCTGCGCGGCGAGCGCCACGAGGGGCTCGCCGGCTATTCGCTCGCCGACTCCACCCTGCAGACCCTCGCCGAGGGGGACGTACGCATCTTCCGGCAGGCCAGGGCGTCCCGCGAGGACGGCTGGGTCCTCGTCGTGTTCTCCGTGCCCGAGTCCGAGCGCGAGAAACGGCACGCACTGCGCACGACCCTGACCCGGCTGGGCTTCGGCACCGCCGCGTCGGGCGTCTGGATCGCCCCCGGACACCTGGCGGCCGAGACCCGGCGCACCCTGGAACGCCGGGAACTGGCCGCGTACGTCGACATTTTCACCGGTGACCACTTCGGCTTCGGGGATCTGCGGGAGAAGGTCCGCTCCTGGTGGGACCTCGACGAACTCACCGCCCTGTACGCGGACTTCCTGGACCGGTACCGCCCCGTCCTGGACGCGGTGACCCGGCGCGAGCCACCACCGCTGGAGGCGTTCCGTACCTATGCGCCGATGCTGACCCAGTGGCGCCGCATGCCCTACCGCGACCCGGGACTTCCCCTGGAACTCCTTCCGGAGGAGTGGAACGGCGTGGCCGCGGGCGAACTGTTCCACCGGCTCCACACCCTGCTGAGCGCCCCGGCGGCGGCGCACGCCGCACAGGTCTTCCACGCACGGCCCTGAGGCGGCGTGGCGCCGGTCGCGCTAGGGAAGCGGCGTGCCCCCGGTGGCGTTGACAATCTCGGCGGTGATGTAGCTGGCCTGCTGTGATGCCAGGAAGACATAGGCAGGGGCCATCTCGGCGGGTTGCGCCGGGCGGTTCAGGGGGCTCTGGAGTCCGAAGGTCGAGGTGTCCGGCAGCGTGGCGGGGATCAGGGGCGTCCACACGGGGCCGGGGGCCACGGCGTTGACACGGATGCCGCGCTCGGCGAGATTGCCGGCCAGCCCCTGGGTGAACGTGACGATCGCGCCCTTGGTGGTGGCGTAGTCGAGCAGATGCGGGCTGGGTTTGTACGCCTGTACCGAGGTGGTGTTGATGATGCTGCCGCCTTCCGGGATGTGCGGCAGAGCCATCTTGCACAACCAGAACATGGCATAGAGGTTGGTGTGCATCACCCGGTCGAACTGCTCGGTCGTGATCTCTTCCAGCCCCTCGGGCTGTGACATCTGGTAGGCGGCGTTGTTGACGAGGATGTCGATCCCGCCGAACGCCTCGACTGCCTTGTCCACCAGCCGTTGACATGCGCTTTCCTCGCGGATGTCGCAGGGGAACGGGACTGCCCGGCGCCCGGCCGCCTCGATGAGGCGCACCGTCTCCCGGGCGTCCTTCTCCTCCTCGGGCAGATAGCTGAAGAACACGTCGGCGCCTTCCCTGGCGAAGGCGAGAGCGACCGCACGGCCGATTCCCGAATCGGCCCCAGTGATCACAGAGCGCCGGTCCTTCAGCAGCCCATGGCCTTCGTAGGTGTTCTCACCATGATCGGGCCGCGGCTCCATCGCCTCCGTCTCGCCGGGATGCGCCTGGTCCTGCTGCGGGAACTCCGGCTGCGGGTGCTGTTCCACCGGATGACGCTGCTCCTGCTGATTCACGGGGGCACCTCCTGGCCATGGACATCGGACGGATCTTCCGGCCCCGGGTCCCCTACGGCCTACCAGGACAAACGCAACCCGACTCGGAAAGACACCCTGGACACGGCCCAGGGACCCCGATCGTCACCCGAAGGCACCACCGGCCCATGCCTCGCAGGCGGTGCGGGTGTCCGCACCGCCTGCGTGACGTGCCGCTACCCGGTCGCGGCGATGCCCGTCAGGAGCGTTTGCCGATGGTGATGAACGGGTCCCACTGGAAGTACCCCACCAACTTCTGCTCGCTGTCCAGGAGCTGGAAGAAGAAGCGGTACGTGACCTGGCCGGTCTTCTTGACGTCCGCCTCCCAGTAGTGGTCCTGATAGTCCTGGGTCTCGAAATCCGGCTGGTCGGTGGCCCCGTCCTTCGGGATCGGGTAGGTGCCGTCGCCGATCACGATCCGCGGCTTGCTGATGAGCTGGTCGCCGCTCAGGTACCGGTAGAGCAAGGCGCAGTACTCGCTGTTGAGCGACAGCGTCGTCTCGCGCCACCTGATGATGTCCCGGGGGTTGGCCCGGAAGTTCAGCTCGGCCCCGGAGGTGCCGATGATGCGGTCCTGACGTGTCGTCATATAGATCAGGGCGTGGTCGACCTGCGTCGGCGTGTCGGGGTTCTTCGATGCGTCGGGGTAGCGCTTGGCGATCGAGACCGCGTCGAACGCGATCATTACGTTGATGAATTCCGACATGTCCCTACTCCTCTTTCAGCTTGTATGCCATCGCCCGCGGGTAGTCGTGCCGCTGCAGGCGGACGCGGACCAGCAGCGGTCCGGCGTTGACCGGGTCGGTGGGGTCGGTGAGGCGGGCCAGCAGCTCGTCCAGGTCGGCGGTGTGCGCGATGCTGACCCCGTTCGCCGGGGTCTTCTTGCCGGCGAAGACCTCCGCGAGGCGGTCGTAGTGCCACGGGTGGAGGACGTTGTAGAAGTCCGCGCCGTTGGTGGTGTCCGCGTCGCGCGAGTCCCGGTCCGCGAAGTAGGACGGGTGCACCAGCATCTGCTCGATGCCGTAGAAGTGGCCGTTGTCCATGACGAACACCACCGACCGCAGCCCGAGCCTGGTGTGGGTGGAGATCTCCTGGCAGGTCTCCTGGAAGGCGCCGTCGCCGACGAACACCATCGGACGGGCGTGGCCTCGCTCCGGGGCGAGCGCGGCACCGGTGGCCGCGCCGACCGACCAGCCGATGGACAGCCAGCTGATCTGCGACAGGAACCCGCCCGCGGGCAGGGTCAGGTTCATCGAGCCGATGAGGGAGAACGCGGCGTCGGAGACGACCGTCCAGTCCTCCCGGGTCTCCCGGCCCAGGAAGTGGTTGATCCGGTCGAATACGCCGTCGTAGGTGAGCCGTTCGCCGGACCGGGACGACGAGCCGCCGGCGCGCAGCGTGGCGCGGTGGTCCTGGAGGCCGGCGGGCCGGTCGTCGGGCGCGCCCTGGTGGGCGTGGGCCTCGGCGTAGTAGTCGGCGGTCAGGCCCCCGGAGCCGTAGCGCGCCACCAGCGCGTCCTGGAGGGCGGGGATCAGCCGGGTGAGCTGGACGTCGGGGAAGTACCGGGTACCGACGCTGACACCGCCCTGGGCGGCCATCACCCAGTCCGTGCCGACACACTGCTCCCCGTCGAGGTTCTTCGATGTGGACCAGGCGCCGAGGCCGATCCGGCAGGTGGCCCAGTCCTTGAAGATCCAGTGCACATCCGGGTGGCTGGCCTTGCCGTTGTACACGCCGTGGAACTGCGGCCCCCGCTCGTCGACGACGGCCTTGGCGCCGACGGTGGTGCAGAACGGCACCCCGGTGGCCTGCGTCAGGTCGGTGAGCTGCCCGTCGAGGCGGAACCGCTCGACCTCCTCGCCCGCCCATACGATCGGGCGGGGCCTGCCGTCCGGGCCGGGGTGTTCCTCGATCAGGGCGAGGATCGCGTCCACGGCGCTCGCCAGCATGGTCCGGTTGCGCGCGCTGAACGGCCGCTCGCGGCGCAGCAGCGGCTCCTCGGCCACCGCGCAGGGCTCGGCCCACAGGTCCTCCATGACCTCCAGATAGACCGGCCTGCGCTCGGACAGGCAGGCGGTGAGCGCGGCGTCGATCTGGCCGGGGGCCAGGCCCGGGTTGGAGATGACCTGCGCCTCCACGGTGACCTGCCGGTAGACGTCCAGGTTGCTCTCCCGGCGGGGGCTCATATGGGAGGTGAGCAGGCCCAGCGCGCGGTAGTTCTGCCACTGTTCGTAGGGCGGGCAGGCGTTGATGGCGACGAGCGGGACGTGTTCCACATAGGCGCCGCCGCAGGCGCCCAGCAGATTGAACGCGCCGACGCTGTAGGTGACGGCGGCCGCGCCGATGCCGTGGAGGCGGGCGTAGGCGTCGGCGGCCTGACCCGCGCCGCCCTCGGTGGGGGTGCCGACCCACTCGATGTCGCCCTCGGCCCGCAGGACGGTGAGGAACGGACCGAGGTGGTTGCCGGGCACGCCGAACAGGTGGGTGATGCCCAACTCGGCCAGCCGGCGGGCCAGATGGCGGGCGACGGTGCACTCGGGGGTGATCTCGGTCATGAGCGGCCCCCCTGGTCGGGGCCAGGGGTGGTGAGGGGCGGGGCCTGGTGGACGGCGATGGCGGCGCGGACGGCGCTCTCCAGGGCGCCCTCGATCCAGGCGTGCTTGAGGGAGGTGTGCTCCCCGGCGAAGTGCACGGGGCCTTCGGGGCGGGAGGCGTCCAGGTGGAAGCTGGTCATCTGGTGGGCGGTGTACGTGGCGGCCTCGCCGAAGGCGTACGGATCGCGGGCCCAGCTCTGGGTGGCGCCCCGGCCGGTGAAGAACACCTCGATGCGGCGGCCGTGCAGGGCCTGGACGTTCCGCAGGGCGTAGACATAGCGCTCCGCCTCCCGCATGGAGTCCCAGCGCGCCGCGTCGTCGGACCAGGAGTACGAGGCGAGCACCACACCACCGGTGCTGCCCTCGACCCCGTGCGAGGGGTAGTACATGAACCGGTTGGGGTTGTCGGTGGCCGAGCCCCCGCCGAAGCAGTGGGTGGCGGGCCGGACGGCGGGGCCGCGCAGCGGCATGGTGCTGTTGAACTGCCGCACCTCGTCGGTGACACCGCTGTCCTTGACCGCGGCGCCGAGCAGATCGGCGATGCCCGCCTCGGCGAGCGCGGGGGCGGGCGCGGCGCCACTCTCGCCGCCTCGCTGGTAGTAGTCGTAGAGGCCCGGTGAGATGCTCTCCAGCTCGTTGCGCCAGCCGTCCTCGGTGAACTCCCACCACCGGTGGCTGAACTCCAGCAGCACCTTGGTGGCCTGGTCGTAGTGGGTCTCGATGATGGCGCGGCGCTTCTTGTACGACATCGAGGGGACGATCTCCACGAAGCGCAGGGTGGAGAACGGGATGGTGACGATCGCCAGGTCCGCGGTCCACAGCTGGGTCGGGCCCGCCGGATTGTCCTCGGCGACCGTCTGCACGGCCACGCCCCAGCCGCCCGGTCCCACGGCGCCGGTGCCCTCGGGTACGGAGTCGCGGCTGGGGTCGTCGTACTCGAGGCGGATCATGCGGTGGCCGAACCGCACCTCGTCGCGCAGGCCCCGGTGGAGGGCGTCGGGCAGCCGCCAACTGCCGCCGGGTATCTCCCAGTAGCGCACGGTGGGGCTGATGTCGGTGTGGCTCAGGAAGCTGTGGAAGAAGGAGAGGTGCAGCCGCGAAGACATGTTCTCCAGCGTTCCGACGGCCTCGATGGCCTCATCGCTGAGCCCGGCGTAGTCGCGCAGGAAGCCGCCCATCGAATAGCCGTCGAAGTCGTGGATCACCCGCGCCCAGCCCTCGACCCACTGGTCGAACGGCTTGTTGACGCGCTGCCCGTCCACCACGTCGGAGTAGTAGTCCCGCAGGCTCTCCAGCGCGTCGTCGACCATCCGCACGGCGGGGGCGCGGACCTCGTCGTCGGTGAGGTGGAAGCCCTCGTTGATCCGTTCCGGGGTGGTGGCGTAGTCGGCGCGCCGCACCTGGACGCGGTTGGCGCGGATCCAGGTGTTGCCGCGCTTGTCGGGATCGCGGAAGTCGGGGCTGTCGTCGCCGTAGCTCCAGGTGCGGCCGGTGAAGGAGGTGTACGTCACCGGGAGGGCGGGGACATCGGGGCCGCTGCCGGTGGTGGGGTCGATATCCACGTTGTAGAACTGCCGGCGGCCGAGCCCGAGTTTGTCGACGAGGGCGAGGACGAGCGGATGGAAGTCGGGTAACCGCATGGCGCCGGCCTCGGCGTACTGGGCGGGGTCGTCGAACGGCTGATGGTGCTTGGTGGTGCGGAAAGTCTTGATGCGCCCGCCGACGCGGCCGGTATTGGCCTCGAGGATGGTGACGTCGTGGCCCGCGTCCTTGAGCAGCCGGCCGGCCACGAGGCCGGTGATACCGGCGCCGATGATGAGGATTTTCTTGCGGGGGTGGCGGGTGGGGCCGAGGCGTCCGGTGTCGATCAGGGTATGGAGATATTCGAGTTTGAGGTCGCTGTTGTCCGGCCCGATGAGGAGGAGTTCGCGGGCCAGCTTGAGACACGTCTGCCAGCGGGCACGGGTGGCGGAGGAGTCGCGGGGAGCGTCGGTCATAGCTTGCGATCGTAGATATGAAGAAACGATTTATCGATTCCCCGACTTGGTAATGCATTGGTAAAGTCCAAAAACGGAGACCGTGCGGCTGACGGAATTTCGACTTGCCGGATTTCCCTGCGGGGAAAGTCCAAGGACCGGATGGGGCGCAAGCTCTACCAGGGGCGGAGGGGGTGGGGGAATACGAGAACGCCCGTGTCGCGGTGAACTGAGTGGCCATCACACTGACATGCGCAACGGGCCCGGATCGGCCACGCCGAAGCCGTGGACGGATGTCGAACTCCTGCCCGATAAAGGCAAGGGGAAAGTCGCATCAACACCTGTGGCCGCTCGTGTGCCCCTCAGAAACCCGTTTCGGTGGGTCGGGCGAGATGTCCGTAGGAGTTTCAGGCCGCCGAGGACATGCCGTAGGAGAAACGAAATGGGCGGGTTTCCGGCTCACTGGCCCGCCGGAAACCCGCCCACCTGTCCGCATGGAATTTCAGTTCGACGTCGTGACCGCCTCCGGACTCGGCGCGCCGTCCTGAGTGGCCCCGCCCGGCTCCGCGTCCAGGCTTCCGCGGAAGGTCTCGGGAGCGGCCACCATCGTCGCCGCGGCGATGAGGGCGCCCGCGGCGACCAGGAGCATCAGGCTCCAGGACGCCCCGCCGTGCGCATGCTGATCGAGCGGATCGAGGACCGCACGCTGCCCGCCCGGCGCCGGGAGTTCCCGGCCGAGCTGGTGGTCCGGCGGTCCACCGCCCATACGCCCCCGTCCTGACACCGCATCCTGAACCTGGGCGGGGAACGCCGCCGCCCGGGCGCGTGGTGCTCCCGGGCGGGCGGTCTCCGAGGCGTTCGGCTCGGCGGGCCGTCAGGCGTTTCCACGCAGCGACCTGTCAGGCGTTTCCACCTGGCGGGCCCGTCAGGCGGTCAGCCCTCCAGGGTGTTCTGCAGGGCGGCGAGACCGTCGGCGTAGATGCCGTGGAAGAGCGCGACCGCTTCGTCCTCGCTGACGTCGGTGGGGGTGAACGTCCCGGACCACTCGACGTGCGAGGCGCCGGACCGGCCGGGGACCTCGCGCACGGTCAGCGTGGACAGGTAGTCGGTCACCGGGAACGGCGCGTCGAGGATGGCGTAGCTGTACGAGCGCGCCGCGTCGTCGAAGGCCACGAGCCGCTCGACGATCACACCGCCCTCCTCGTTGCGCAGATGGCGGACGCGGCCGCCCTCGGCGGCGACGCTCTCGGTGATGTACGGCAGCCAGTCGGGCAGCGAGTCGAAGCCGCCGATGAGCTGCCACACCTGCTCGGGCGGTACGGGCAGGTCGAGGGAGGCGGTGGTGGAGGCCATGGGAATGCTCCTGTCGGGGCGGGGGACGGGAGGGTGGATCAGTTGGTGGGCAGGGGGGCCAGGGGGGAGACCAGTCCGGCGTCGCGCAGCTCGGTCCAGAACGCCGCGGGGACGGTCTCGTCGAGGGCCGCGACGTCCTCGGCGATGCGGCTGGGCCGGGTCGCACCCGGGATCACGGCGGCGGCCGCCGGATGGGCGAGGGAGAACTGCAGGGCGGCCGCCTTGACGCTGACGCCATGCCGCTCGGCGAGTTCCTTGATGCGCGTGACCTTCTCGATGATGTGCGCGGGCGCGTCCTGGTACTCGAAGTGGGTGCCGCCCGCGAGGATGCCGGAGCTGTACGGGCCGCCGACGACGAGGTCGACGCCCTGCTCGGCCGCCGTGGGGAGCAGGCGCTGCAAGGCGCGGTCGTGGTCCAGCAGCGTGTAGCGCCCGGCGAGCAGGAAGGCGTCCGGCTTCGGCTCGTCCAGGTCGAGGGTGAGCTCAATGGGCTCGACGCGGTTGACGCCGAGGCCCCATGCCTTGATCACGCCCTCGTCGCGCAGCCGCTGCAGGACGCGGAAGGCGCCGGTGCGGGCACTCTCGTAGACGGCGAGCCACTCGTCGCCGTGGAAGTCCTGGGCGACGTCGTGGACCCAGACGATGTCGAGCCGGTCGGTGCGCAGGCGCCGCAGGCTGTCCTCGATCGACCGCAGGGTGGCGTCGGCCGTCCACTCGTGCACGATCTTGTTGGGACGGCCGTGCTCGAACAGACCGCCCTTCTCGCCGAGGTCACGGTTGGCGGGGTCCTCCACCTCGTCGAGGATGACGCGACCCACCTTCGTGCTGAGCACGTACTGGTCGCGGGGGCGCCCGGCGAGCGCGTCGCCGAGGCGAATCTCCGCCAGGCCGGCGCCGTAGAAGGGGGCGGTGTCGTAGTAACGGATGCCGTGCTCCCAGGCGGCGTCGACGGTGGCGGCGGCCTCCTCGGTGGAGACGTCGCGGAACATGCTGCCCAGCGGTGCGGTGCCGAAGCCGAGGCGACCGGGGAGCAGGGACTTGATGGTCATGAAGGGTCCTTGCGAAGAGGGGGAGGGGGCGGACTCAGGGCCTTCGGCCGGTCCGCCGTTCTTTCGTCTTCGACAGTAGGATCGGTACTTCAGACTGTCCAAGACTCTCTTGGATAGAGTTGAGTCCTCGGAGGTCTTACGTGCTTGACCTGCGCCAACTGCGCTACTTCATCGCGGTGGCTGAGACCGAACACGTCGGCCGCGCCGCCGAGCAACTCCACATTTCGCAGTCTCCTCTCAGTCGGCAGATCGCCCAACTGGAGAAAAACCTCGGCCTCACCCTGTTCGAGCGCAGCCAGCAGCGCATCCGGCTCACCCGCGATGGCGCGATCTTCCTCAGCGAGGCCCGGGCCCTGCTGCGCCACGCCGACCGGCTGGAGAACCTGGGCCGCCGGCTGGGCAGAGGCGAAGAGGGCGGCCTGTGCATCGGCTATGTCGCCGACGCCATGCACACGGGGGTGCTGCCGGGGGCGCTGCGCCAACTGCAGGAGGAGAGCCCCGGCATCCATGTCGCGCTGTACAGCATGCCCGCGGCCGAGCAATTCGAGGGACTGCGCCAGCGCAGCCTCGACATCGCCCTGGTGCGGGAGCCGCCGGACCGCGACGACCCCGTGCTGCGGGCCGCGCCGCTGCTGGAGGACCCGTTGCTGCTCGTCCTCCCGGCCGGCCACCCGCTGGCCGCGCGCGAGACGATCGCGGCGCGGGACCTGGACGGCCAGCCGTGGATCGCGGTCGAGGAGCCGGGCGACCCGGTGTGGCGGGACACGTTCGTCGCCGCGTGCGTCGCCTCCGGCTTCACGCCCGACATCCGGCTCGACGCCGCGGACCCGCTGACGGCACTCGGCCTGGTGGCCTCCGGCCTCGGGCTGGCGCTGGTGCAGAAGAGCATGGTGCGCGGGGCGACGGACGCCGTGGCCGTGCGCACGCTGCCCTGGCACGAGGCGTCCGTTCACCTGTGGGCGGTCTGGCACCACATCGATCTGCGGCCGGTCGTCGCCTCGTTCCGCGAGACGGTGCTGTCCGATGAGCGGGAGCCGGGTGCGGGGCCACTGGCCGGTGGGCCGGCCTCGGGAGTGTGAGGTCAGCCGGGGAGCCCGCACCCCGGAATCCGGAGTGACGAGGCGTCAAGGGGCGATGCCTCCAAGGACGCCACGGCCGCGACCAGGGTGGTGAGCCTCGGGTCCCGGCCGGCCAGGTCGAGCGCTTCGCGCAGGGCCTCTTCGTAGGTCGGCCGGGCCTGGCGGAGCAGTGTCAGACCGGCCTCGGTGACATTGGTGTAGATCCCGCGCCGGTCGGTGGGACACAGGTAGCGGGAGAGGAGTTCGCGGTCCTCGAGCCGGGTGACCAGGCGGGTGGTGGCGCTCTGGCTGAGGGCGACGGCCTCGGCGACCTGCTTCATCTGCAGATGGCCGTTCTCCCCGTCGTGCTGTCGGCTCAGCACGTCCAGAACCGCGTACTCGCGGGCGCTGAGCCCATGGCCGGTGTGAAGGGCCCCCTCGAGATGCGTCTCGATCCTGCTGTGCAGCAGTGACAGGGCGCACCAGCTCTGGGCGAGGGGAGTGGCGTCGAGGTCCGGCGTGGTCATGGGTGCCTCCTGGGCGGGGCGGGGCGGGATGGGGCGGGGCCGGGCCCCGCGGCGGTGACGGTGACGTGATACACAGCCTGAGCAATATAGCGCGCTTGCAATTAGTGTGTATGCAAGTATCGTGGACGCTCGTAAAGGGCGGTAGCAATCACTTGGAGTGAACTTTCATGCCCATCGCACTGCTGGCCCTCGCCATCGGGGCCTTCGGGATCGGAACCACCGAGTTCGTGATCATGGGGCTGCTGCCCGAGGTCGCCGGGGACTTCGATGTGTCCATCCCCACCGCCGGGTTCCTGGTGACCGGCTACGCGCTCGGCGTCATGGTCGGCGCACCGCTGATGACCGCTCTCGGTACGAAGATCTCCCGCAAGCACATGCTGATGCTGCTGATGGGGCTGTTCGTGGTGGGCAATCTGCTCTCCGCGCTCGCCCCCGCCTTCGGTGTGATGGCCGTGGGACGGATCGTCGCCTCCTTCGCGCACGGCGCGTTCTTCGGCATTGGATCGGTCGTCGCAGCCGACCTGGTCGCCCCCGAGAAGAAGGCCGGTGCCATCTCGATGATGTTCACCGGCCTGACCGTCGCCAACGTCGTCGGCGTGCCGCTGGGCACCTCGATCGGCCAGTCGCTGGGGTGGCGGACCACCTTCTTCCTCGTCGCGGCGCTCGGCGTGGTGGGCCTGGCGGGCATCGCCAAGCTCGTTCCCGACATCCCCAAGCCGGAGGGTGTGCACCTGGTCCATGAGCTGGCCGCCTTCCGCAACGCGCAGGTGCTGCTGGCCATGGCGATGACCGTGCTCGGCTTCGGCGGTGTCTTCGCCGCGATCACCTACATCGCGCCGATGATGACCGAGGTCGCCGGCTTCGCGGACTCCTCCGTCACCTGGCTGCTGGTCCTCTTCGGACTCGGCATGGTCGGCGGCAACCTCCTCGGGGGCCGGTTCGCCGACCGGGCGCTGATGCCGATGCTGTACGTGTCGCTGGGCGCGCTCGCGGTGGTCCTGGCCGCGTTCACCTTCACCGCCCACAACAAGATCGCGGCGGCCATCTCCATCGCTCTCGTCGGCGCCCTGGGCTTCGCGACCGTGCCCCCGCTGCAGAAGCGGGTACTGGACCACGCGGCGGGCGCCCCCACCCTCGCCTCCGCCGTCAACATCGGCGCCTTCAACCTGGGCAACGCGCTCTCGGCCTGGCTCGGCGGCCTGGTGATCTCGGCCGGACTCGGCTACACGGCCCCGAACTGGGTCGGTGCCATCCTCGCCGGATCCGCCCTGGCCCTCGCCGTCCTCTCCGCCGCCCTGGAGCGCCGCGATACCCGCCACGTCCCCGACGGCGCCACCACCGAGCCGGCCCAGGTTTCCACCGCCCGGCACTGAACCACCCGTCACCCAACAGCACCACCACCATCAAGGAGACCCACCCGCCATGAGCACCACCGAGACCGCCGTCGCCCCGCTGACCACTCAGGACGCCGAGGCTCTCCTCCAGGCCGCCCGCGCCGCCGCCGAGGCGGCCGGTGTGACGGCCGCGATCAGCGTCCTCGACGCCGGTGGCCACCTCCTGGCCTTCCGGCGCGACGACCGGGCCGTACTGATCGCGGGGGAGACCAGTACCCGCAAGGCGTTCACCGCGCTGCAGCTCGACGCCCCCACCGCGGACCTGGTCGACGCGGTCCAGCCCGGAGGCGCTTTCCACACCCTGCCCACCGCCCTCGACCGCCCGCTGCTGTTCCTCGCCGGTGGCGTCCCGGTCCACCGCGACGGCCGCCTGGTCGGCGCGATCGGCGTGGGCGGCGGCGCGCCCGAGCAGGACCACGGGATCGCCACCACCGCGCTCGCGACGCTCGGCTGACCCCGAACGACCAGCACATACCCGCAAGCACCAGCGAACCGAGAAGGACACCATGACCTCCGTACCCAACCTCACCCTCCACACCGGCCTCGAGATCCCGCAGCTGGGCTTCGGCGTCTTCCAGGTGGAGGACGCGCAGACCACCGACGCGGTGCTCTCCGCCATCGAGGCCGGCTACCGCAGCATCGACACCGCGGCCATCTACGGCAACGAGGCCGGGGTCGGCCGTGCCCTGGCCACCTCCGGCGTCCCCCGCGAGGAGCTGTTCCTCACCACCAAGCTGTGGAACGCCGACCAGGGGTACGACTCCACCCTCGCGGCCTTCGACGCCAGCGTGGCCAAGCTGGGCACCGACTATGTGGACCTCTACCTGATCCACTGGCCCACCCCCGCCCGCGACCTCTACCTGGACACGTGGCGCGCCCTGGAGAAGCTGCTGGCCGACGGCCGCACCCGCGCCATCGGCGTGTCCAACTTCCAGCCCGCCCACCTGCAGCGGCTGCTCGACCACAGCGGTGTGGTCCCCGTCATCAACCAGGTCGAGCTGCACCCCTACCTCCAGCAGGGACAGCTGCGGGACTTCCACGCCCAGCACAAGATCGCCACCGAGGCGTGGAGCCCGCTGGCCCAGGGCGCCCTTCTCCAGGACCCCGCCCTGGCCGCGATAGCGCAGCGGCACGGCAAGACGCCCGCGCAGGTGGTCCTGCGCTGGCATCTGCAGCTGGGGAACGTCGTGATCCCCAAGTCCGTGACCCCCGCCCGCATCCGGGAGAACATCGACGTCTTCGACTTCACTCTCACGCCTGAGGACATCGAGGCGATCAACGCTCTCGACCGTGGCCAGCGCACCGGGCCGGACCCCGACACCCTCAACTGACCCGACACCCCCTCTCGACCGCGCCGCTGTGGCCGTGCTCATCAGCCGGCCGCGGCGGCGCGGCTCGTTCTCGCCCCTGTCTCCCTTCCTCCTCGCCCCCGTTTCCCCTCTCCTGGAAGCCGTCTTCGCGTCATGTCCACTGCCCTCAGCCGCCTGACACACCCCCACGGCGGCCCCCTCACCCTCGGCCTGGAACTCCCCCTGGACAACGACTGGGGACAGTCCCGGCTGGCCACCGACCGGAAGGCGGGCCGCCCCTTCGGCGTGCCCTCCCTCGAAGCACACGCCCATCTCGCCCGCCTCGCCGACCAGTCCGGATTCGCCGCCCTGTGGGTCCGCGACGTCCCGCTGTACGACCCGGTGCACTTCGGCGACGCCGGGTCGGTGTTCGAAACCTTCACCCACCTGGGCCACCTCGCGGCGATCACCAAACGCGTCGTCCTCGGCACCGCGGCCGTCGTCCTGCCACTGCGCCGGCCACTCCTGGTCGCCAAGGCGGCCGCCACCGTCGACGTGCTGTCCGGCGGGCGCTTCATCCTCGGCCTGGCCAGCGGTGACCGTCCCGTCGAATACCCCCTCTTCGACGTCGAGTTCACCACCCGCGCCGAAACCTTCCGCAACGGCGTCGAGGTGCTGCGGACCGCCTGGTCCACCCCGCCGCCCGGCCGGGGAATGGAACTGCCACGGCTCGGCCTCACCGCCGACCGGCAACTCGATGTGCTGCCCAAACCCACCGCCGGGACCATCCCGATCGCGGTCGCGGGCAACGCCCAGCAGAGCCCGGAGTGGATCGCCGAACACGTCGACGCGAGCCTGAACTACCCCCGCGACCTCGGAGCGCTCCGACTGAAGACGGAGAAGTGGCAACGGCTGACGGCCGACCACCCCAAGCCCTATCTGACCCCCATGATGCTCGACCTCCTGCCCGACCCCGCGGCCCCCGCCACATCCATCCGGCTCGGACTCCGCACCGGCCGGGACGGTCTCGTGGAACACCTGGAGAAGATGTCCGCCCTCGGCGTCGCGCATGTCTCCTTCAACCTGCGACCGGGTGACCGCCCCATCGAGGACGTACTGGCCGAACTCGCCGACCACGTACTGCCGCGTTTCCCCTCACCGGTCGTCGCCGAGGGGCCCGCGGCGGGGTAGGTCGCCACATTCGTTTGTCCCACGTGGTAGACACGACGTTCATCTCGTGAGAAAAAAGGTTCCAGCCCGGCGCCCCTACGGAGCCACGGGCAGCAGTGGTCGACCTTCTGAACGAGCAGTGACGTGCCTAGCGCAAGGGAGCAGGCGAATTGAGCAGGATGGGCGTGGCCGCGTCCTCGGCATCCGCATCATCACCACCGAGGACGACCACTTTCACTCTCGACGGGGTCGGCAAGGTCTACCCGGGTGTCGTCGCCGTCTCCGGCGTCACCCTCAGTGGCTATGCGGGCGAGGTGCTCGCCATCTGCGGTGCGAACGGCGCCGGCAAGTCGACACTCACCAAGCTGCTGGCCGGTCAGGAGCGCCCCACCAGCGGGCGCGTGATCGTGGACGGATACGACGGTGAGATCACCACACCCTCCGCGGCCCTGGACGCCGGAGTGCTCCTCATGCATCAGGAGCCGGTCATCGTGGACACGTTCACCGTCCAGGAGAACGTCTGGCTGACCGGCCTCAGCTCGGCCGGCCGCCGCAGGCCGTGGCAACGCGTCGGGGGTCGCGACCGCGCGGACCGCAGTCGCGCGGCCCTCGGCGTGGTCGGGATGCGTGACGTGGACCTCGGCATGCCGGCCGGACGGCTGGGCCCCGGTCCCCGTCAGATGGTGGCGCTCAGCCGGTCCCAGGTGAACGAGCACCGGGTGCTGCTGCTGGACGAGACCACCGCCTCCACCACCGAGGAGCACTTCAAGGACGTCGAGGCACTCGTGCGCAAGGAGCGCGAAGCCGGTGCCACGGTTGTCTTCGTCTCGCACCGCATGCCGGAGGTGTTCGCGCTCGCCGACCGCATCGCGGTCATGCGCAACGGCTCCCTCGTCGACGTCGTCGACAGGGCGGACACGACCCCCGACGAGATCATGACGCTCATGATCGGCGAGGCCGTGATGGCCCTCGAGCCACCGGAGCCGGTGTCCGCGTCCGCCGCCCCCGCCCTGCTGGAGGTGCGGGACGTGTCCTCGGGATCCGCGTCCGGCATCTCCTTCTCGGTGCGGGAAGGCGAGATCGTCGGTATCTACGGTCTGGTCGGCAGCGGACGCAGCTCCCTCGCCCGGTCGATTTCGGGTCATCAGCACCGCGACACCGGCACGGTGCGGGTGCGTGGCCGCGAGGTGAGCCCGCGCTCACCGCGGGCAGCCCTGCGCCAGGGGATCGCCTACCTCAGCGAGGACCGCAGGCGTGAGGGCTTCGTCAAGGACTTCGACAACGCCGCCAACCTCACGCTGAGCACGCTCGGCGCGTTCTCGACCGGCGGAGTGATGAACTCCCGCCGTGAGCGCCGCCGGGTGGCCCAACTGGTCTCCGACTTCCGCATCAAGGGCGGCGCCGAGCAGCTGACCAGCTCGCTCTCCGGTGGCAACCAGCAGAAGGTCTGCATCGCCAAGGCGCTCGAGAGCGAGCCCGAGGTCCTCGTGCTGGACGAACCGACCAAGGGCATCGACGTCGGTGCCCGGTTGAACATCTACCAGATCGTGCGGAGCCTTTCGGAGCGGCGCAAGGCGGTCGTCGTCGTCACCAGCGAGGCCGAAGAGGCCCTGGCCCTGTGCAACCGGGTGATCGTGCTGCGCGACGGCGTCATCGCCGGCGAGTTCGTCTCGAAGACCAGCACCACCGACGACTTGACCCGTACCGCCCTCGGAGGAGAAGTCCAGTGAGCCACGACACCGCGCCCAGGACGGTCGCCGCACCACCCGCGGCCCAGGAAGAAACGCCCACCGGCGGCCTGACGCTCCGCCGCGCCGGGCAGTGGGCGAAGGAGCAGTACCCCCTCTACATCCTTATCGCCCTGCTGGTCTTCGCCGGCTTCACCTCCGACGCCTTCTTCTCCTCGTACAACATGTCCAACCTGCTGCTGCAGGTCTCGGTGATCGGCATCGTCACCCTCGCGCAGTTCCTCATCGTGCTCACCGGTGGCATCGACATCTCCGTCGGCGCGGTCGCCGGGCTCGCCGGTGTGCTCTCCGCCGGTCTCTTCGGCGGCGGGAACACCTTGCTCGCGGTGGCGGTGGCGATCGTGCTGGGCGGCGCCATCGGCGTCTTCAACGGCTACCTCATCGCCTACCGCGGGCTCGAAGCCTTCATCGTGACCCTCGGCATGCTCGCGCTGGGCCGCGGACTCGTCTACGCCTACACCGAGGGCCAGCCGATCGCCCCCCACGCCGCCGACTTCCGCACCATCGCCACGACGGCGATCGCCGGTGTCCCCGTGCTCGGCATCGTCTGGATCGTTCTCGCGATGGCCATGGCCTTCCTCACCCGCCGCACCGTGTTCGGGCGCCGCGTGTACGCGCTGGGCAGCAGCAGGGAGGCCGCCCACGCAGCCGGTGTGCCGGTGAAGGCCACCATGATCTCGGTGTATGTGATCGCCGGCGTACTGGTCGGCTTCGCCGGCTTCCTGCTCGCCGCCCGCATCGGCGCGGCCACTCCGACCGGTGGGGACAACTACGAGATCGACTCGATCGCGGCGGTGGTCATCGGCGGTGCCAGCCTCGTGGGCGGCCGCGGGCGGGTGCTCGGAGCGTTCCTGGGCACGCTCATCTTCGGCGTGATCTCCAACCTGCTGGTGCTGCTCAACGTCTCCACATTCCTGCAGGACGCCTTCCGCGGGGCCCTGATCATCTTCGCGATGGTCCTCACCACCGTCCAGTTCACCCGGCGCCGTCGGCAGCAGACCGCACGTTCCTGAGGCCGACGCATGACACGACACGACACGGAGACCTGCATGACAACCATGCGACGGGGCTCGCTCGCCGCACTGTCGGCGGCGGTGATCGGCCTGGCCGGCTGTTCGACCATCGGTGGCAAGGCGTCCTCCAGCGGACCCAAGGAGGCCAAGGACACCACCGAGGTCACCATCGGATTCTCCCAGCGGCAGCTGGACGCGCCCTACTTCGCGGCCATGGTCGACGCGGCCAGGAAGCAGGCCAGGAAGCGGGGTTTCCACCTGGAGGTACAGAACGCCGACGGTGACGCCGTCACCCAGCTGAACCAGGCCCAGACCCTGGTGGCTCAGGGCATTGATGTGCTCGTGGTCGACGCGATGAGCCCGAAGACGCAGAAGGTACAGCTCAAGGACGTGGCGGGGGAGGTGCCCCTGGTCTTCGTCGACACGGGCATCGACGGGGTCGGCGTCACCTCCGTGTCCTCCGACAACTACGCGATCGGCAAGCTCTCCGGCCGGCTCGCGGCCAAGCGGTTCCACCACGGCTCGACGATCAGCCTGGCCATCCTCAACGGTGGCCCGGACGACGAGATCGTCGGCCCCGACCGCCAGCGGGGTTTCCTCGACGGCCTGCGCGCCGGTGGCGTCAGCTATCACATCGTTGCCAAGACTTCCGCGAACTACTCACAGGACGCCGCGGTACCGGCCACCGAGTCGATCCTCGCGGCGCACCGGAACGTCGACCTGATCGTCGGCCTCAACGACTCGATGACGCTCGGGGCCCTCAGCACACTGCGCGACAAGGGCAACAAGAAGACGCTGGTGGCCGCGGCGGCGGACGGCCAGAAGCAGGCGCTCCAGGAGATCAAGGCGGGTGGGTGCGAGGGCCGGTACATCTCCACCGGTCTGAACTCGCCGAAGCTCGCCGCCGACCTGGCCTTTGACATCGCGCTGCGGATCGGCACCGGCGACGTGGCGCCGAAGGACATCAAGAAGCAGCGGTACACCAAGGCCGCGGGCATCAACTGCGAGAACGTGGACGACTTCCTCGACCCGCACTCCGTGTTCTGATCCCGGGCGGGCCACCGCCGGGGCCGCGCTCATACGGCAGGGGCCGGAATCGTGAGATTCCGGCCCCTGCCGTATGCCATGCGATCGGTCAATCGCATTGGTAGGCCGTGTCCGGCATGTCGCCGTTGATGGTGTAGCCGCCGTCGACCGAGAGCGTCGCTCCGGTGGAGTACGACGCGTCCTCGGAGGCCAGGTAGGCGATCGCCGCGGCCACCTGCTCCGCGCGGGCGACCGCGCCGAGCGGGATGCGGCGGTTCAGCGAGGCCACGACGTCGTCCGTGTAGAGCGGCGTGGTCAGCGCGGACCAGGTCGCTCCGGGACGCACCGCGTTGACCGTGATGCCGTACTCGGCCCACTCGCCCGCGAGGGTGAAGGTGAGCGCGTCGATCCCGCCCTTGGAGGCGGCGTAGGCGGCCGCATCGCGCAGCGAGATCACCGAGTGGATCGACGAGACGTTGACGATACGGCCCGGCCGCTTCGCCGCCACCATATGCCGCGCGACCGCGGTGGCCATGAGGAACGTGCCCCGCAGGTTGACGCCGAGCACCGTGTCGAAGTCGTCCACACTCGTCTCGAGGGCGGGGGAGATGCGCAGGATGCCCGCGCTGTTGACGAGCGAGAACGGGACGCCGAGCGTGGCCACCACCTCGTCCACGGCGGTCCGCACCTGGTCACCGTCGGAGACGTCCACCGCGAAGGGCGTGGCGGAGCCACCGGCGTCGGCGATCGTGTGCGCGGCTTCCTCGGCGCGCTCGGCCGAGATGTCGAAGACGGCGACGGAGCCGCCCTCGCTCGCGATGCGCTCGGCCGCGGCCCGGCCGATGCCCGCCCCCGCTCCGGTGACGATCGCGACGCGATCGGTGAATCGGCTCATGCCACGCCCTCTCCCTCGTCCGGCACGGTGATCAGCACCGGCACGCCCCGTTCGTCGACATCGACCGGCACCTCGTCCTCGGCGATCTCGTGCACGCCGAGGGTGAACTGGGCGCTCAGCGTCGATCCGCCGGCGATTACGGGCACGCCGGGGCGCTCCAGCCTCTCGCCGAGCGGCATGAACGGCGAGGTGGTGTGCGGTTCGACGGCCACGATGTGTTCGCTGCCCCACCAGGGGTAATCGCCGGGTGCGTGGCACTCCTGCCACACCCATATCTCGGGGAACAGTTCTGGCTGCCAGCTCATCGTCGCCACCAGGCCGCAGCCGGGTGAGCGCAGCCCGAACCATCCGCCGGTGGCGGTGGCGTAACCGAGGTCGGCCGTCGGGCCGTCGCCCGGCGCGAGCTCGAGGCCTCCCACGCCCGGGGCCACGGCGGGCACCCGTCGCGTCTCGCCCGGTGCCATCCACTGCCGGGCGCCGAAGTCCTCAGGGTGTGCGGTGAGCTCCTCGAAGGGGCCGTACACGGTGGCCGCGCGGGCCACGGTCGCGGTGTTGAAGGCGGGATGCAGACCCCAGTTCGAGGGGAGATCCCGCGTCGAAAGGTTCTCCACCTCACTTCGGAAGCGCAGCACGGAGCCGTCGAGCGAGAAGGACTTCGTCATACGGAACGGGTAACGGGCGAGCCGGGTGACGCACCGTAGCGCGGTCCCGTCCTCCGTCTGCACGGCCCCGGCCGTCCACGAGCGTCGAGCCGCCTCACCGTGGAACGGCAGCGGAGCGCCGTGCACGGTGGTCGGTGGCCCCGCGTTCGGGAACAACTCCTGTACGCCGCCCGCGTAGTTGTCGAAGAACGACACGTCGCCGGCGTCCGCCGTGTCGGACGCCGGCACCCGGTCCACCCAGCGCGGGTTGCGCCACAGGATCTCCTCGCCGGTGGCCTTCCAGACCAGTGAGAGGATGTCGGTGCCCCGGGCCGGGTTCACCAGCACCGTGACCGCGTCGTTCTCCAGTGTCCACGCACCGCCGTCGACGGGCCGGACCGCTGTTTCGCTCGCCATGCTCACTCCCATCCGATGACCGACTTGCCGACGCTGCCCGCGGCGAAGTCCGCGAAGGCATCGGGACCCTCCTCGATCGAGGAGACGCTGGTGATGATCGGAGCGAGGTCGACACCGAGCCGGCCGGCTTCCGCCACGGCCTCCATCATCAGCGGCACGCTGAAGACGAACATGCCGCGCAGGGTCACCTGCCGCATGATCAGGTCCGGCACCGGGTCGATGGCGAAGTCGGGGCCGAGCCCCACGAACACCACCGTGCCCCAGGTCTTCACGACCTCGAGGGCGGTACGGCGGCCGTGGACGTTCCCCGAGGTGTCGATGACGGCGCTCGCGCCGCCGGGCACCACGGCCTCGATGTCGAAGCCCGCGGAATCGTGGATCTCGGAGTAGCCGAGACGTTCGGCGAAGACGCGGCGCTCGGGGCTCGGGTCGGTGCCGACGGCGCGCAGCCCGAATGCCTTGGCCCAGGCGAGCACGGCGAGACCGACCGGGCCGACGCCGATGACGACCACGGTCTCGCCCGGCCTCACCTCCGAGCGGAGCAGCGCCTGGTAGGCGGTCGTGGCACCGCAGGCGAGGAACGCGCCGACGGGGAAGCTCACCTCGTCGGGCAGCACCACGCAGTCCTTGGCCGTGACGACCAGCTCGTCCTGGCAGCCACCGGGCCGATTGAGCGAGTACACCCGTGCGCCGCGCTCGCAGTGCACGTCCCAGCCGCGCCGGCAGCTCTCGCACCGGCCGCAGCCGGAGTAGTGCTGTACCGCGACACGGTCGCCCACCTCGGGGTGGTTCACGCCGGGCCCGACCGCCTTGACCACTCCGGCGATCTCATGGCCGGGCGTCATCTCGGGCGAGCGCGGCTGAGTCGCCTGCCGCATCTCCTCGTGCGTCATATGGAAGTAGTGCAGGTCGCTTCCGCACAGCCCTGCGGCCTTCACATCGAGGATCAGCTCGCCCGGCCCGGGCTCGGGGAGCGGGGCGTCGACGACGGCGACCCTCTCCTTCGCGGCGAACCGCAGCGCACGAACCGTGGCGGTCGGCGCGGTGGTGGTTGTCATGGTGTCTCCTTTCCTGGGGCGCGGGAGGCGCGCGGTGCGGGTCGGCGCAGTGCCGAGATATCCGCGGCGTACAGCACCGAGTCGGTGGTGACGGCGGGGTCGACGGTGCCGAGTGGCGGCGAGCAGCAGAGGTAGAGAACGGACTGGTCGGCGCCGCCGAGGGCAACCGCGTAGGCGCTGAGGCCGCCGGTTTCGACGAAGGCGAGGGGGGTGCCGACCGGCGCGAGAAGCTGGGCGCCGTGCCCGATCGAGGAGGCGACCCAGACCCGGTCGTGTGCGTCGATGGCCAGACCGTCGGGCAGTACGGGCAGCTCACGGGTGGCGCGTTCGATGTCGAGGTGGCCGGGCGGGCTGCCGAACTGCTTCCACACCCGCGGCTCCCCGAGCGTGGGCCGCCCGTCGCCGCCCCAGGTCACCGGCCACGAGGAGATGCGTCCGGCGAAGGTCTCCGCCACGAGCAGCCGCCGGCGGCCCGCGGTGAGCACCATGCCGTTGGGGAAGTTGAGGCCGTGGCCCTGCGGATCGGTCCTCCCGTCGGGGGAGACCCGCACCAGGGAGGTCTCGCGCAGGGAGTCGGGTTCGGCGTCCGTATTGCCGAAGTTGCCGATGAGGGCCCAGCCGGACTCGGTGACGAGCATGTCGTTGGCGACGCCCTCGATGAGGTGGCCGAAGCGCGCCACGGTGGTGAGGGCCCGGCCGTCCCACCGCAGGAGGGCACGCTTCAGCATCGAGACGACGAGCAGTGAGCCGTCGGGCGCGAATCCGAGCCCGGACGGCCGACCCGGTACCTCGCACACCGTGCGCACCTCATGACGGGCGGTCGGCGAGCGGTCCGGGCGGAAGGCGAGTACCCGCTCGCTGTAGAAGTCGGCGGCGAACAGCTCGCCGTCGCGCCATCGAGGCCCCTCGAGGAAGGTGAACCCGCCGGCGACGGGAGTGGCATGGACGGTCGTCACCGATGGGCGCATAGGGCTCCTGTTCGTCGTGGCACCGCGACGAGCGATCACGGCGGCCACGGTACATTCTCACGACATGGACTACCTGTCTAGTGGGTGAGAATTTCTGGGCGTCAGGGGCGACCCGGTGTGCGGCGCGGTTACGCACGCTCCCGCGCGAACCAGGGCTCCAGGCTGCGATAGGCGTCCAGGAACTCCCGATGGCGCGCGGTGTAGTCGCGGTGCCGGTCCGCGGAGGGCGTGAACTCCGCTTCCACCGTGGAGAGTTCGCGAGCGACCTCGAAGCCGTCGACCAGACCGCCGCCCACGGCGGCGGTGACGGCGGCACCGAGGCTGTTGGCCTCCTCGACGATGCTGCGGCGGCGCACGCGAGCCCCCCAGACGTCGGCGAGGATGTGCAGCCAGGTGTCGCTCGCCGCGCCACCGCCGATGGCGTCGACGCGGTCGACCGGATGCCCGGCCTCGCGGAAGGCGGTGACGCAGGTCGCCAGGTTGAAGGCGACTCCCTCCAGGACGGCCTTCGCCAGATGCGCGGGGCCATGGTGCCGGGAGAGTCCGACGAAGGCGCCACGGGCGTCGGCGTTCCAGTACGGCGAGCGCTCGCCGAGCAGGTGGGGCAGGAAGTAGAGCCCCGTGGTGTCGGCGTCGTCGATCCGCGTGAGGGTGCGGGCGATGCGCTCCGGACCGTCATCGGGGCGCAGCAGGTGGGCGATCCACTCGAGTGAGGCGCCGCCCGCCTGCATGGTGGCCGTCGGCACATAGTGTCCGGGCAGGACGTGGTTGAACGTCATGGTGCGCATGGCCGGGTCGTACAGCGGCCGCCGGGCCGACATCGAGATCCACGAGGAGGAGCCGAGGTAGGTGTAGGCACTGTCGCCGGATGTCAGAACCCCGGCGCCGAGCGCGGCGAGGGGGCCGTCTCCGGCGCCGATGACGACAGGGACTCCGGCGGGCACCCCGGTCTCCTCCGCGACGTGCGCACGGACCCGGCCGACGACCGAGGTGGACTCCACGATGTCGGGCAGCAGGCCCGGGTCGATGGCCGCCACGTCGAGCACGGCTGGTGACCAGACGCCCGCCCGCTGGTCGAAGGCGTTGGTGCTGGAAGCGTCGGAGGGATCGGTGGCGAGCGTGCCGGTCAGGCGCTGGACAATGTAGTCCTTGGCCAGGCACACATGGGCCACCCGGCGGAAGGTCCGCGGTTCGTTGTCGCGCACCCACATGACCTTGGACAGCGAGTAGGTCGGGTGGATCCGGTGCCCCAGCAGCCGGTACGCGCGCTCCTCGCCGAGCCCGGCGGCCAGCGTCCTCGCCTGCTCGGCGCTGCGGTGGTCGGCCCAGATCATCGCGGGCCGCACGGGCCGGTGCGCGCGGTCGAGCAGCACGGCCCCCATCATCTGGCCGCTGAACCCGATGACGCTGATCCGCTCCCTAGGTGTCCCGCTGCGGGCCAGCAGTTCGCGGCCGGCCCGGCAGACCGCCTGCCACCAGGAGTCGGGGTCCTGTTCCGCGATGCCGCCCGCGCGGAAGTCGGTGTCGTAGCGCACGGTCACCGCCGCCACCAGTCGGCCGTCATCGGTGTGCAGGGACGCCTTGTTCCCAGTGGTGCCGAGGTCATGGGCGATGATCACGGATGTCTCCCCAGCTTCCTGGTGTCCGGGCATAGGCCTGGAACGGTGCGCAGGCAACTGTCATCCTGTACGTACAGGATGTCAAGGACGATAGGCGTGAGGTACGAACGGGCCGCGGGGTCGCGAAAAGGGCGGCGGACCCGTCGTTCACATCGGTCCGCCGCCCAGGTGGGAGCGTATTTCAGTCGGAGCTGTCGCTCACCAGCATCGACGGTGGCGCTCCGGACCGGCGCCTCCTGCGCACATGCACCTGGAAGCGGCTGCGGTCCGCGCGGTGGTAGGCGGTGAAGTACTCCACCGGCCTGCCCTCCTGGTCCCAGGCGGTGCTGCGCAGGAGCAGCACCGGATCGTGGGCGTCCACGCCGAGCGCCTCGGCCACCGACGGGGCGGCGGGCACCGCCTCCACCAGACGCCTGCCATGGTCCAGGCTGACGCCGTACTTGTCCTCCAGAAGGGCGTAGAGCGACTGCCGTGTCAGGTCCTCGTCGAGCAGCCCGGGGGCCACCTGGTGCGGCAGCCAGGTGCTGGTCAGCGCCCACGGCTCGTCGTTGACGTAGCGCAGTCGCTCCAGATGGAGCAGCGGCGAGCCCTCCTCGACCTCGAGCTCGCGGGCGGCGTCCGCCGTCGCGGGGGCGAATTCCAGCCGACGCACCGCGCTGACCAGCACGGAACCGCGGGCGGCCACATCCTCATGCAGTCCCGTCATGGACTGGAAGAGCGACTCGTCGACCTTGCGGGCGGCCACGAAGGTGCCCTGCCCCTTGCGCCGCACGATGCGGCCCTCACCCTCCAGTTCGTCGAGGGCCTGACGCACGACGGTCCGGGAGACGCCGTACTGCTCGCACAGGCTCACCTCACCGGGCAGGCGCTCACCCACCTTCCAGACGCTGCCGAGCTGAGGCAGCAGCAACTCCTTGAGTTGCGCGTAGAAGGGCAGTGCGGCGCTGCGGTCAATCCGTCCGGGTTCCACGACGCAAGCGTAGCGCTAGGCAGGAAGACAACAGCCCGTCCTCTTGACATCCTGTACGTACAGGCCGTCTTATCGCTGCCGGAGTCCACGCAAGGAGACATCATGTCCTGGTATCAGGGTGCCCGGATAGCGGTCACCGGAGCCGCCGGCGGCATCGGACGGGCCACCTGCGCGCACCTGGCCGGTCTGGGCGCCGAGGTGTACGCCCTCGATCTCACCGAATCGCCCGCCGGGCGATCCATCCTCTGCGATGTCACCGACGAGGACAGTGTGGCGGCCGCGATCGCCAGGGTCGTCACCGAGGGCGGCCGGATCGACGGTCTCGTGGCGGCCGCCGGGGTGGTCGAGGACGATGTACCCGCGGAGCGGATGAGCGCCGCCGAGTTCGACCGGGTGCTCGGCGTCAATCTGAGGGGGACGTTCCTCAGCTGCGCCGCGGCCGCCCGGCGGATGCTCGACGGGACAGGGGGCCGGATCGTCACGGTCTCCTCGATGTCCGGCACTCATATCGTCAACCACCCGCAGAAGCAGTCCGCGTACAACGCCTCCAAGGCCGCCGTGAGCGCGCTGACCCGTTCCCTGGCCGTCGAGTGGGGCCCGCGTGGCGTGCGGGTCAACAGCATCGCGCCCGGCTATGTCGCCACCGCGCTCAACGACCTCAAGCAGCACCTGCACGCGGGGTGGAAGGAGGGCACCGTCGCCGGACGGTTCGCGGAACCCGAGGAGATCGCCGCCGCCATCGCCTGGCTGCTCGGTGACGAGGCCGCCTACTGCGTGGGCACGGAACTGCTGATGGACGGGGGGTTCGCACTCCGATGAGCACATCGACGACACCGGGCGGCGCAGGGCAACGGGGAACGACGGACCGGCGGGTGACCGTGACCGCGGACGGTGAGGTCATCGTGGAGGAGGTGGCACGTGCGCGGCCCGCGGCCGGCGAGGCGCGGGTACGCACCCTGCTGACCGGCATCTGCGGCTCGGACGTACACGCCCGCCGCGGCGAACACCCCTTCATCTCCCGGCCGTACCACCCGGGACACGAGGCCGTCGGCGTGGTCGCCGGCCTTGGCCCCGGCGTCACATCCGTGGCCGAGGGGGACCGGGTGCTGCTCGAGCCCAATCTGGTGTGCGGGACGTGCCGCCACTGCCGCTCCGGCCGCTACAACATCTGCGGGGGGCTGCGCGTGGTCGGCTGTCAGACGGCCGGGGCGATGGCGGACAGCTTCACCGTCTCCGCCGACCGGCTGCACCGGGTGCCCGATCAGCTCACCGATGTCCAGGCCGTGCTCGTCGAACCGCTGGCCACTCCCGTCCACGCGGTGCGCCAGGCCGGGGACCTCGTCGGCGGTGGCGTGCTGGTCCTCGGCGCCGGGCCGATCGGGCTGCTCACGGCCCTGGCCGCACGCGCGGCGGGCGCGCGGACCGTGATCGTCACCGATCCGGTGGCGGCGAAGCGGGACCGGGCCGTGCGGCTGGGGGCGGACGCGGCGCTCGCCTCCGGCACCCCCGGTCTGCCGGACCTGGTCAGGGAGCGGCTCGGCGGCGGCGCGGACGTGGTGTTCGACTGCGTCTCCGTGTCCGCCTCGATCACCCAGGCCGTCCAGTCCGTCGAGAAGGGCGGCACCGTCATGGTCGTCGGCGTGCCCCAGGGCCCGTCGAGTGTCCCGCTGGACCTCGTCCAGGACCGCGAGATCACCGTGCGGGGCTCCCTCATGTACGTCGGGGAGGACGTGCGCGCCGCGATGTCGCTTCTCGAGACCGGCGTCGTACCGGCTGACGAGTTCGTCACCGCCACCTTCCCCCTGGAGCGAGCGGACGAGGCGTTCCGGGCCGCCGGCGGCCCGGACCAGATGAAGGTGCTGGTGACGGTCGGCTGACCGGCCCGCCGGCGCACCGGAACGGCCACAACCCACGCACCGAAACCGCCAGAACCGAGGAGACGGCGTGAAAGCCATCGTCTACGACCGACCGTATGCGTTCCGCTACACCGACCTGCCGGATCCCGAGCCGGGCCCGGGTGAGGTACGTCTGCGCGTCCTGTCCGCGGGGGTCTGCGGCACGGATGCCCATCTCCACTGCGGTGAGTTCTCCCCCCGTTATCCGCTCACCCCCGGACACGAGGTGGTGGGCGAGGTGGAGTCGATGGGGGAGGGGGTGACGACTCTCGCCGCTGGACAGCGCGTCGCCCTCAACAACCGTGTCTCATGCGGTACATGCGCCAACTGCCGCCGCGCCAAGCCCGCCTTCTGCACCCGGCTGCGGGACCACGGTGTCACACGGCCGGGCGGCTTCGCCGAAATGATCGTGGTGCCCGCGTCCCACTGCCACCCCGCCGATGACATCCCCCTGGACGTCGTGGCCTTCGCCGAGCCCGTCGCGTGTGCCATGCACGGCATGGACGTGCTCGCCCCGCAACCCGGCAGCGATGTCCTCGTCTTCGGCGCCGGCACCACCGGGCTGCTGCTCGCGCAGCTGCTGGCCGCCAGTGGCGCGGGGCGGGTGACCGTCGCGGCGCCGACCGAGGCCAAGCTGAAACTGGCACGGGACTTCGGCGCCGACGAGACGGTGGTCATGGACCGCCACGACGCCCCGGCCTCCCGCGTCGCACTGCGCACCCTGGCACCCGACGGCTTCGACACCGTTGTGGACGCGACCGGCGCCCTCGCCGTGATCGAGCAGTGCCTGCCGCTCACCCGCGATGGCGGGACCGTCTTCCTCTACGGCATGGCCGGGGAGCGAGAGCGCATCGAACTCTCCCCGCACGAGATCTTCAGCCGGGAGCTGACCATCCGCGGATCCTTCACCCAGGCGTTCAGCTTCGACCGCGCGCTGCGGGTCCTGCGCACGGGCCGGGTGCGCACCGACGGCATGATCACCCATCGGTTCGGGCTGGACGCCTACGGCGCCGCCCTCGACGCCGTCCGGGACGACCGCGGCTGCGTCAAGGCGGTCATCCATCCCTGACCCCGGACGTGCGGGTTGCGGCCCTACGGCACACGGGACGCGGCCGGCCTCGGCGGGCGAGGTCGGCCGCGTCCCGCAGGGGCGCCCTGGACGGATGGGTCAGGACGGGCCGGAGGATGTGCCGGGCCGCACCGCCGAGTGGTGTTCCCCCGGCGCCGCTCGCGGTGGCGTCGGAGTGGCCGTCTGGGTGTTGCCCATGGACTGCAACGCGGTGGCCACGATGGTCATTTCGGCGACACAGGCCCGCCGGGGGAGGGTGATGGCCGCCAGGCACGCCTCGGCGATGTCCGGTGGCTGGACGAACAGGTCGCGCAGTTCCCGCGGCGGGGGTTCGGGCCGGTCGTCGAGGATCGGCGTGTTCACGATGCCCGGCAGGATGGTGCACACCCGTATGCCGTTGCCGTACTCGTCCCGGCCGGCTCCCCGGGCGAGGCCCAGGAGCCCGGCTTTGGCGGCCTGATAGGCCGGGCCGGTGTGATCGGGCCATGCCCCGGCCACGCTCGACACAATGACCACGTCGCCGTGGGCCTCGCGGAGCCGGGGGAGCAGGGCGTGCAGCAGGTAGAACGTCCCGCTCAGATTGGTGGCGAGCATGGAGTCCCAGGCCCGGGGAGTCAGCTGGGCCAGGCGCCGCTCGGGGATGTTGGTTCCGGCGGCGCACACCAGGGTGTCCACCGGACCGGACATCCCCCGCGCCCAGTCCCGTACCGCCTCGGAGTCACCGACGTCCACGCCGTGGTGGTGCAGACGGTCCGCCTCGGGCGCGGCGTCCCGAGCCTGTTCCTCGATCAGGTGGCCACGCCGGGCCAGTCCGTGAACGGTCGCGCCCGCCTCGAGGAAGCGTCGTACGATCGCGAGCCCGATTCCGCTGCTCGCTCCGCTGACCACGGCGGTGCGCCCGCTCATGTCTCCGGGCCGGCCGGAAGGGTGGCTGTTCATGGGATGTCCTCGGCCGCGGGCGCTCAGAAGGTGCCGTCGATCGTGATGCCCCCGTCGACGCGGAGGGTGGCACCGTGCACGAAGGAGGCGTCTGAGGAGAGGAGGAAGGCGATGGAGGTGGCGATCTCGGCGGGCTCGGCCAGCCGTCGCATCGGGGTGCGCCGCACCAGCGTCTCCCGGTCGAGCGCTCCCGACTCCAGGCCACTGCGCACCATCTCGGTGGCCACGTATCCCGGTGCCACGGTGTTGACCCGGATGCCGGCCGGGCCCCACTCGGCCGCCAGGGTCCGGGTGAGGCCCAGCACTCCGCTCTTGGCGGTGGCGTAGCCGAGCCGGCCGGGCAGCCCGAAGGTCGACCCGACGGAACCGATGTTGACCACACTGGCCCGGCGGCTGCGGGCCAGCAGCGGGTAGGCTCCGCGCGCGCAGTGCATCGCGCCGGTGAGATGGACCGCGAGCTGATGGGTCCACTGCCGGCTGTCGAAGTCCTGGGCCGCCTGCCGGAAGATCACCCCCGCGCCGTTGACCAGCGCGTCGAGCCCACCGGCCCGCGTCCTGATGTCCTCGAACATCGCGGTGACACTGGCCTCGTCGGTCACGTCGACGGCGACGGCCAGGTGTCCCCCTGCCACCGGGGACGCCGCGTCGAGGGCCGCGACCTGGTCCTGGGCGGCGTCGCTCTTGAGGTCGGCGACGACGACACGCCAGCCGCGCTCGGCGAGGACCCGGGCCGTGGCGGCCCCGATCCCCTGTGCGGCGCCGGTGATGAGAACGGTGGGCTCAGCCATGGGACTTCTCCGTGGTGGATTCGGTGGGCCGGGCATCGTGGACGCCCGGTGTGGGGGATCGCTTCAGGGACTGGCGGTAGGGGTCGGGGCTGATCAGCGCCGTGCACACGGTGATCAGCGCCATCGCCGTCATATAGAGGGCGATGAGGTGGTAGCCGTCGCCCGCCTCCAGCAGGGCGGTGGCGATCAGCGGGGACAGGCCGCCGGCGAGGACACTGGCCGCCTGTGAGCCGATCGAGGCGCCGCTGTAGCGGACCTCGGGCTCGAACAGCTCGGCGAAGTAGGCGGATTGCGGTGCGTACACCGCGTGGTTGCCGACGTTGACGCACAGGATCGTGACGAGATAGATGATCGGCAGCGACTCGCTGTCGAGCGCCCAGAAGAAGGGCCAGGACAGGGCGGCGAGCAGGACGGAACCGAAGAGCACGACGGGCCGGCGTCCGACCCGGTCCGACAGCCGTCCCCACAGGGGCAGGCTGATCAGCCCCAGGGCGGCCGTGATGACCACCCCGATGAGCAGGTCGTCGCGTACCAGGGTGAGCACCGTGGTGCCGTAGGTGAGTACGAAGGTGGTGTGGATGTAGAAGGTGCTGTTCTCGGCGAACCTGATGCCCGCGGCGCGCAGGACGTTCCCGGGCTGGGTACGGAGCACGGCGATCACCGGCCGTCGCTCGATCCGGCCCTCCTGCTCCATCGCGCGGAACACCGGGGACTCGCTCACCCGGAGCCGGATGACGAGCCCGAGCACGATGAGCACCGCGGAGCCGAGGAAGGGAACGCGCCAGCCCCAGTCCTGGAAGTCGTGGTCGCTCATGTTGCCCGACAGGGCGAAGAAGGCCAGGTTGGCGATGAGCATTCCGGCGGGAACCCCCATCTGCGGCCAGCTGCCGTAGAAACCACGGCGGTTGGGCGGTGCGTGCTCGACCGCCATCAGGGCTGCCGCGCCCCATTCGCCGCCCACCCCGAATCCCTGGACGACCCGCAGGGCCACCAGGAGCAGGGGCGCGGCGACACCCCAGGTGGAGTAGCCGGGAAGCAGCCCGATACAGAAGGTGCTGCCGCCCATGAGCAGCAGCGAGAGCACCAGCATGGACTTGCGGCCGATCTTGTCCCCGAAGTGTGCGAAGACAACGCCGCCGATGGGCCGGGCGGCGAACCCCACGGCGTAGGTGCTGAACGCGAGGAGCGTTCCCACCAGGGGCGAGGTGTCGGCGGGGAAGAAGAGCGTGTTGAAGACCAGGGCCGCGGCGATGCCGTAGGTGAAGAAGTCGTACCACTCGATGGCCGTTCCGATCATGGTCGCCCAGGCCACGGTGCGGATGTTGGGTGTGCCGGCGGGGGGACGGGAGGGCCGTGTGACGGCGGGGGGAGGATTCATGGCCGGATCCTTCGGGGCGGGGAGGGGAGGGGAGGAGCGGGTGTCCCGCGGCCCGGTGTGTCTCAGTCCGGGAGCAGGGTTTCCTTCAGAACCGGGCCCGGCCGCCGGGCGAGCTCGTCGAGGAGCTCCCCGGCCCGGTCGAGCGGCCGGGAGCGCTTGAGACCGTCGATGGCCGGGACGAGCCCTTCGGCCAGCAGGCCCATCGCGTGGGTGAAGTCCTCGCGCTGGTACATCTGGACGCCGATGAGCTCGCGTTCGCCGCGCTGGAGCGCCACTCCGCCGACGGTCAGTTCGGCGGGGCTGATGCCCACCAGGACGGTTCGGCCGCCACGGCAGGTCGCCGTCAGCGCCTGCGTGGTGGTGGCCTGTGCACCGACGCAGTCGAACACCACGTCCGCCCCCTCGGAACGGATGTGGTCCCCGGCCGCGAGAAGTGGCTGGGCGGCCGTCGTGCGCACGTGGTGCGGCACTCCGAGCCGGTGGGCGAGGTCCAGCCGCTGCGGGTCCCGGTCGGTCACCACCACATGGCCGACGCCCTGGGCGGCGAGCACGAGCGAGCAGAAGACGCCGATGGGCCCCGCACCGATCACCAGGACCTGATCACCGGCGGCGACGCGGGCCCGGCTGACCGCGTGCACGGCCACCGTCAGCGGTTCGATCAGGACCCGCAGTTCCTCGGGCACCCGGGGGTCGATCCGCAGGAGATGGCGTGGCGGGACGGTCAGGAACCGGGCCATGGCGCCGTCGATCTGGCCGCCGACGAACCGCATCCGCGCACACAACTGCTCACGCCCTCGCGCGCAGTTGTGGCAGGTGCCGCAGCCGGCCGGGGGAACGATGACCACGGGAGTGCCGGGGACGAGCGGTGCGGCGTCGGTGGCATCGGGGGCCACGGCGTGTTCTTCGACGGTTCCCCACGCCTCGTGCCCGAGGACCAACGGGGGTTTGAGCACGGCGTGCTCGCCCGACCACATCTTCAGGTCGCTGCCGCACACGCCGACTTCGCGGACCCGGACCCGGACCTCGCCGGGTGGCGGGGGACCGGTGAGGTCCCGCTCGACGAGGGCGACCCGCCGGGGCGCGGTGACACGGATCTGACGCTGGTGGATGGCCGGGGCCCGCGACTCCTTCTCGGTCACGGGCGCGGAGTGGTCGGGGAGGGTCATCGCATCTCCTTGGCTCGGGCGAAAGCCCACCTCGGTGGTGGTGTGACGGCGACCACCGAGACATTCTCACGGCATGGACGCCATGTCCAGTGAGTGGTAACTTCCGATGTCGATGGTGACGCGGACCGGACCCGGCCGTGCCACCGATCGGGCTCACCGACTGGGCTCACCGACTGGGAGAGACACCGAATGACTGCACAGACGCCGGCCGAGCCGGCGGACAGCGAACTGATCAAGCACATCGAGGAGCGGGCCCTGTTCGCCCGCCTGGAGACCGTGCGGCTGATCTCGATCGCCAAGACCGGCCACTACGCGTCCGGATTCTCCTGCGCCGAGATCCTGGCCACCCTCTACTACGGGGTGATGCGGCTGCGGCGCGGTGAACCGGACTGGCCCGACCGCGACCGTTTCCTCTTCGGCAAGGGCCACGCGGCGGCCACGCTGTACCCGCTGCTGGCCGACTGGGACTTCTTCGACGCGGCCGAACTCGACGAATACACCCGCCTGGGGAACGCCTTCGGCGACCACCCGGACATGACCCGCATCCCCGGGATCGACTTCAGCTCCGGCTCGCTCGGCCACGCTCTGTCCGCCGGGACCGGCATGGCGCTGGGCGGCCGCCTCCAGCGGCGCCCGTACACCACGTTCGTCCTGCTCGGCGACGGAGAGCTGCACGAGGGACAGGTCTGGGAAGCGGCCCTGGGCGCCGCACACCACCGGCTGGGACGGCTGGTCGCCATCGTCGACCGCAACGACCACTCACTCGACGGCCGCATCGACGGCGTGACCGGGATCGAACCACTGCTGGACAAGTGGCGGGCGTTCGGATGGCAGGCGCACGAGGTCGACGGACACGACGTCCCGGCCCTGCTGACCCTGCTGCGCTCGCTCGCCGAGGACACCGGCCGCGACCGCCCGGCCGTGGTCGTCGCCAACACCGTCAAGGGAAAGGGATTTCCTACATGGAGTCCGAGTTCGGATGGCATCTCGGCTGGCTGGCCGAGCAGGACGAGGCCAACGCCCTGGCCGAACTGCGGGGGACACGGTGAGCGTCGCCCCCGGTCTGCAGCCGGAATCCTGGCATCTGCTGAGCCTGCTGGAACAGGCCCCGGGCCTTCAGGCTCTCGGCGGCACCCTCGCCGACCTCGCCGACGAGGGCCATCCCGTCGTCGTCGGCACCGCCGACCTGAAGTACTCCAACGGACTGGTGCGCTTCCAGGACCGCCACCCGGACAAGTACCTCCAGTTCGGGATCTCCGAGCAGCACATGGTGTCCACCGCGGCGGGCCTGGCCACCACCGGCCTGCGGCCCTACGTGGCCACCTTCGCGTCCTTCATGGCGCTGCTGGCCTGCGAACAGATCCGCACCGACGTCGCCTACACCCGCCAGCCCGTCCGGCTGATCGGCCACCACGCGGGCATCACCCTGGGCTTCTACGGGACCTCCCACCACGCGACCGAGGACCTCGCCATCACCCGGAGCATCGCGGGACTCACCGTGATCGCACCGGCCGACACCGCGGCCCTGGCCGCGGCGCTGCGCGCCTCGGTGGACCATCCGGGCCCGGTCTACTTCCGCATCGGCCGTGGCCGGGACCCGGACGTCTACCCGGCCGGCACCACCCTCGAGATCGGAAAGGCCATCGAGCACGGCACCGGAAACGACCTCACTCTCATCGCCACCGGCTCCATGGTCCACCCCGCCCTGGAGGCCGCGGCGGCGCTCACCGCGGACGGGTACAGCGTCGGGGTGCTCGACATGCACACCGTCAAACCGCTGGACGAGGGCGCGGTGCTCAAGGCCGCGCGAGGCTCCCGGCTGCTGATGACGGTGGAGGAACACAATGTGCTCGGCGGCCTCGGTGGCGCCGTGGCCGAGCTGATCAGCGAACACGGCGTACCGGTCCGGCTGCACCGCCACGGGATCCGGGACCAGTACAGCCTCATCGGCCCGCCCACGCATCTGTACCGGCACTACCGGCTGGACGCCGCCGGGGTCGAGGCCGAGGCCCGCGATCTGCTGCTCGCCGGGGCCCGTTGACCCCGGAACGGCCGATCGCTCCGTGATCCGCCCGCCCCGGCGGAAAAACCGGGGCGGGCACACGGCTTTGCCGGGTCAGCCGAAGTCGGCGACGGCTCCGGCCACCGCCTGCCAGCCCAGCGCCCGCGAAACCTCCTGGCCGGCCTCGACCAACCGCTCACGCAGGCCGGCGGCCGTGTCCGCGCCGAGGATCGCCTCCCGGACCCCGCTGATGGACAGCGCGGCACGCACCTGCCCCCGGTAGTCCAGGATCGGCACGCCGAGCGCGGCCACGCCGATGGTGACGTCCTGGTCGCTGACCGAGATTCCGGTGTCGAGGGTCTCCTCCAGCACCGGCACCAGCGCGTCCGCCGTGATCGGGGTGGACGGGGTGAACTGCTCCAAGGGCCCCTGCTCGAGGTAGTCCGACCAGGTCGAGCGGTCCTGGAAGGCCAGCAGGACACGCGAGGCCGCCCCGGCGTGCAGCGGCAGCGCACCGCCGAGCTTCAGGGCGAGGGACTGGACCCGCCGGCCGTCCAGCCGCTCGATGCACACCGCCTCACGGCCGCGCCGGACGCACAGATACACCGTCTCGCCGGTCTCGTCGTGGAGCCGCTCCATCACCGGCTGGGCGAAGCGCCGCTCGTCGAACCGCTCCACCACGGCGGTGCCGAGACTGAGCAGATGAAACCCCAGACGGAAGGTGCCGCGTCGGCTGCCACCCTCCACCATGTCCAGGCCCTGGAGGCTCGACAGCAGCCGGTAGACCGAGCTACGGGGCTCGCCCAGCTCCTCCGCGAGCTGGGCGGCCGTCGCCTCTCCTCGCGCCGCGAGCAGATCGAGGACCTCAACGGACTTACGGACGAGAGCCAGACCACCATCATGCGCCACGCGGGCAAAGATATCACTCAGCGGACAAGCGGTCTACTGGTCAGTAATCAGCGGGGGAGGTGGTGCGGGGTGCCGGGATCCGGCCGTCCCGCACGCGGCGCCGGAACCAGATGACCTTTCCGGTCGTGGTGATGCGGGCGCCGAAGGCATCGGCGAGCGCGGAGACGAGGAACAGCCCGCGGCCGTTCTCGGCGTCGGGGTCGCTGTGGCGCAGCTGGGGCGCCTCCTGGCAGCCGTCCTCGACCTTGCAGATCACGCAGCATCCGCGGCGCAGTCGCAGTCGCAGCCACACGGGGCCGGTGGCGTGCTCGATCGCATTGGTCACCAGCTCGTCCACCATGAGGACGATGTCGTCGGCGGTGGTGTCGGGCACCCCCAGCCACGCAGCGCGCCGGTGGCGGCGCGGCGGGCCCGGCCCACGGCGGCCGGATCGGTGGCCAGTCGCAGGGCCAGCTCCTGCGGGGTGGTGTGGATATCGGGTGAGCCCGTCCGTCGATGTTGCTCTGGGTCGTTGGGGAGCGAGGGGGACATGGTGGCGACCGCCCCGGCTGGGTTCGCTGTCATTTCCGTACTCCTTTCCGGACTCCTTGTGGTCCGGAAGGGTTCGTGGCCCATCCCGTCATGGAGGGCTTCACCTCCCAGGCTCGCAGTGATTTCTTTCACAGTCAAGATCATTCGAAGAAGTTTCTACTTCCCGGCCACTCCCCTGAAATCAAGGGGTGCGGGTCATGTCGATCAGGTGTCGTAGAAATTTCTTCGAGATGCATTGACAGTCCTCGAAACCTCTGCGACGTTGTGAATCGAGCCGCTGAGCACATCGAACCGGCCCTCCCCAGCCCGATCAGGGCGAACCTCAGCCCGATCAGGGCGCAGCCGACAGGTGAACGCGTCGGCACCGGCAGTCCCCCGCTGGAGCGCGAACCGGCACCCGGCGGGCGGCGAACTCCCCCAGCCACCCCCCGCACATCGAGAAAAGGCAATCTCATGGCACATCGGGTCAAGCTGCGCCACAGAGCGCTTGCGGCCTCGTCCGCGGGAATCGGTCTCACCCTGCTGCTCACCTCCTGCGGGAACGGCATCAGCGGCCAGGGCGACGACAAGCCGATCGTCGGACTCGTCACCAAGACCGACGACAATCCGTTCTATGTGAAGATGCGCGAAGGCGCCCAGAAGAAGGCCCGCGAACTCGGCGTGGACTTGAGGACCTTCGCCGGTAAGGGCCAGGCCGACAACGACTCCCAGGTCAAGGCCATCGAGAACCTGGTGGCGGCGGGCGCGAAGGGCATTCTGATCACCCCGGCCGACTCCGGCGCGATCATCCCCGCCATCGACCGGGCCCGGAAGGCCGGCGTCATGGTCATCGCCCTGGACTCCCCGACGGAGCCGGCGTCCGCCGTGGACGCCACCTTCGCCACCGACAACCGGCTCGCCGGCCGGATGATCGGCACGTGGGCCAAGGGGCAGATGGCGGGCAAACGGCCGCGGATCGCCCTGCTGGACCTCAGCTCGGAGCAGGTCAAGGTGGACATCCTGCGTAACCAGGGCTTCCTGGAGGGCTTCGGAATCGATGTCCGCGATCCGAAGCGGATCGGCGACGAGCGCGACTCCCGGATCGTCGGTCGTGAGGTGACCGGCGCGAACGAGGAGGGAGGGCGCGACGCCATGGAGAAGCTGCTGCAGAAGAACGGGTCCATCAACCTCGTCTACACCATCAACGAACCGGCCGCCGCCGGTGCTTACCAGGCGATCAAGGCGGCCGGGAAGCAGAAGGACATCACCATCGTGTCCATCGACGGCGGCTGTCCCGGCGTCAAGAACGTGGCCTCCGGGGCCATCGGTGCGACGTCGATGCAGTTCCCCGTGAAGATGGCCGCCGAAGGCGTCGCCGCCGCGGCCGCGCACGCCAAGGACGGCGACAAGCCCGCAGCCTCCTCCGAACAGGGCTTCACCAACACCGGAGTCTCCCTCATCACGGACACCCCCGTATCCGGTCTGGAATCGAAGAAGTCGGACTGGGGCCTGCGCCACTGCTGGGGCTAGCCCCGGCAGGCATCCGACACACCCACCCTTCCGCACCGATTCCAGGAGTTGACCGTGGCCCACGACACCGTCCCCCAACACGCCGCAGACCCACCCATCACGCGGCCGGAGCAGCGCGGACCGCTCGCCCGCGGACAGGCGGCCCTGCACACCAAGCCGCTGCTCGGCCCGCTCGTCGTCCTCCTCCTCGCTTCGCTGTTCTTCAGCGTGTGGGTGGGGTCCCGGTTCAGCGATCCGCTCAACATCTCGCTGATCGTCCAGCAGGTGCAGATCATCGGCATGGTCGGTATCGCACAGACGTTGATCGTGCTGACCGCGGGCATCGATCTGTCGGTCGGCGCCATCACCGTGCTCGCCTCCGTGGTGATGGGCAAGGCGGCGGTGGACCACGGTCTTCCCGTGCCACTGGCCCTGATGCTCGGCGTCGTCATCGGCGGTGTCTGCGGCGGACTCAACGGCATGCTGGTCACCCGGTTCCGCATTCCGCCGTTCATCGCCACGCTCGGCACCCTCAGCGTCTTCTCGGCCCTCACCCTCTTCTACTCGAGGAGCGAGACGATCCGGGCTCAGGACGTGCCGCCCCTGCTGAGCTGGCCGGGCCGCTCCATCGACGTCCTGGGCACCGATGTGACCTACAGCTCGCTGCTGATGATCGGCGCTTTCGCCGCCGTGGCCTATCTGCTGCGGGGCACCGCGTGGGGTGCCCATCTGCACGCGGTGGGAGACAACCGCGAAGGGGCCCGCCTCAGCGGGATCCGCACCGGCAGAGTGCTGCTCAGCGTGTATGTCGTGGCCGGGCTGATCTGCGGTCTCGCCGCGTGGTTCCTCATCGGACGGATCGGTTCGGTCAGCCCGCAGGCCGGCGAGAACCTCAACCTCCAGTCCATCACCGCCGTCGTCATCGGCGGCACCAGCCTCTTCGGCGGCCGTGGCCACGTCCTCGGCACCCTCCTCGGGTCCCTCATCGTGGGCGTGTTCAGCAGTGGGCTCGCCCTGTCCGGAGTGGACGCCCTGTGGCAGGTCTTCACCGTCGGCGTCCTGGTGATCGTGGCCGTCGCCGCCGACCAGTGGATCCGGAAGGTGGCGGCATGAACCCCGGGAACACCAGCTCCGATGTGCTCGCCCTGCAGGCGCGCGGCCTGGTCAAGCGCTACGGACACGTCACCGCCCTCGGCGGGGCCGATGTCGAGCTGCGCGCCGGCGAGGTGCTCGCCGTCATCGGCGACAACGGCGCCGGCAAGTCGACGCTCATCAAGTGTCTCTCCGGGGCGGAGGTCCCCGACGCCGGGGAGATCCGTCTCTTCGGGGAGCCGGTGCGGTTCCGCAACCCACTGGACGCGCGGGACCATGGACTGGAGACCGTCTACCAGAATCTGGCCGTAGCTCCCTCCCGGGACATCCCCGCCAACCTCTTCCTGGGCCGTGAGCGCCGCAGGTCGGGCCCGCTCGGCAGGGTCTTCCGCCTGCTGGACAAGAAGGGGATGCGGGCGGAGACCCGGGAACTGCTCACCTCCCTCGGGCTGCTGACCATCCAGAATTTCTCCCAGCCGGTGGAAACGCTCTCCGGCGGGCAGCGCCAGGGCGTCGCGGTCGCACGCGCCGCCTGCTTCGGCAGCCGGGTGATCATCATGGACGAGCCGACGGCGGCACTCGGAGTGCGGGAGTCGCAGCGGGTGCTCGACCTCATCCGCGAAATCCGCGACCGGGGCGTGCCGGTCATCCTGATCAGCCACGACATGCCCCATGTCTTCGACGTCGCCGACCGCATCCATGTCCAGCGGCTGGGCCGGCGTGCCGCCCTGGTGCGCACCTGCGACATCTCGATGCCCGACGCCGTCGCGCTGATGACCGGAGCGCTGGACCCGGCGGAGCTCGACGGCAGATCCCCCACGGGCACCCCATGACCGCGCACAGCGACCACACCCTTACGTATCGGGAGCAGGCATGAACGTCATCCGGCCCGCCGTGCGCCGTGTGTCCGGCGGACCCCTCACCGGCACCTTCGCCGCCCCCGAGGAGGCCGGACCCGACGAGGTGACGCTGTGGTGGCTCGGCCAGGCCGGATTCGCCCTGCGCCACCGCGGCCGGCTGATCCTGATCGACCCGTACCTCTCGGACACCCTCGCCGAGAAGTACCGCGGCACGCTCTTCCCGCACCGCCGGATGCACCCCGTCCCGGTGGCGCCGGAGGCCATCCGCGGGGTCGACGCGGTGCTGTGCACCCACGGACACACCGACCACATGGACCCGGGCACCATCCGCGCCCTGCTCCCGCACAACGACCCGCGCTTCGTCGTCCCGCGCGCCGAGCGGGAACGGGCCCTGGAGCGTGGCGTTCCCGCGAGCCGGCTGACCGGCACCACCGCGGGGGAGCGCGTGAAACTGGCGGACGGCATCACCGTCGAACCGGTCCCCGCAGCCCATGAACGGCTCGAACGGGACGGGAACGGAGACCACCGCTTCCTCGGATACGTGCTCACGCTCGGCGGTGTCCGCGTCTACCACTCCGGCGACTGCGTCCCCTACGACGGACAGCCCGAACTGCTCCGCACACTCCGCGCCGATGTGGCGCTGCTGCCCGTCAACGGGCGCGACCGCCACCGCACCGAGAACGGCGTCCCCGGCAACTTCACCGTCCGGGAAGCGGCCGAGCTGTGCGAGGCCGCCGGGATTCCGCAGCTGCTCTGCCACCACTTCGGCCTGTTCGACTTCAACACCGTCGACCCCGAGGACGCCCGCGACGAACTGCGGCGCCACGCCACGCCACTGTCCTGGACCGTGCCGCGAGTGGGCGACGCCTACCTCCTCACCCCGGGCGACACCACCGCGAAAGAGGACCGATGAACCCCAGCGAACTCCTCGGCGAACTGCGCCGCGTCCGGGTCGTCCCGGTCGTCACCCTGCCCCACGTACGCCACGCCGACCCGCTCGGCGAGACGCTGCTGGGGGCGGGCCTGCCGGTCGCCGAGATCACCTTCCGCAGCCCGGCCGCCCGGGACGGGATCGCCACACTGCGCGCCCGCCACCCCGGGCTGCTGGTCGGCGCCGGTACGGTCCTGGACCGCGCGACCGTGGACCACGCCATCGACGCCGGAGCCCAGTTCGTGGTGGCGCCCGGCTTCCACCCGGACGTCGTGGACCACTGCATCGAGCGGGAGATCCCCGTCGTCCCCGGCATCAACAACCCCACCGGCATCGAGGCGGCCCTGGCCAGGAGCCTGCCCCTGGTGAAGTACTTCCCGGCCGAGGCGTCGGGCGGACTGCGGCTGCTGGACGCCATGGCCGCTCCGTACGACGGGATGGCGTTCATGCCCACGGGCGGCCTGACGCCGGACAACCTCCCCGACTATCTGAGCCGCCCGCACGTGGCCGCCTGCGGCGGCACCTGGATCGCCAGTACGGCGCTGCTGGCCGAGGGCGCGTACGAGGCCATCGGGCGCAACGCCCGCCGGGCGGTCGAGATCGCCACCGCGGCCACCCCTTAGAGCCACTCTCCGCCGCGCCCCCTCACAGCGCGGAATGGAACACCCATCCACCACACCCCAAAGGGACAGCATGACCACCACCTATGAACCCGCTCCCGGCACGGCGCTGGAGGGCAAGGTCGCCATCATCACCGGTGGCGCCTCCGGCATCGGCGAGGCCGTCGGCCGGATCTTCGCGGCCAACCGGGCCAAGGTCCTCCTGGTCGACACCGACGGCAAGCGACTCCAGCAGGTCGTCACCTCCATCCAGTCCCAGGGCGGCGACTGCGTGGGCATCGAAGCCGACGTCACCGAGGAGGAGCAGGTCCAGAGCTTCTTCCGGACCGCCGTGGAGGAGTGGGGGCGGGTCGATCTGCTCGTCAACAGCGCGGGCCGCGACTCCCTTTCACCCCCCGTGACCGAGGTGACGCTGGAGGAGTGGAACAAGACCATCGGCCCCAATCTGACCGCGGTCTTCCTGTGCTGCCGCGAGGCGTTCCGCATCATGGAGCGGCAGCCCACCGGCGGGCGCATCATCAATATGGGATCGTCCTCGGCCCGGTTGGCCTCCGGCCCCGGCCACAGCCCCTACCGCGCCTCCAAGCACGGGATGATGGGATTCAGCAAGAACATTCTCCTTGAGGGCAAGGAGAAGAACATCGGTGTGACGGTGATCAACCCGTCGCACGTCAAGACCCCGATGACCGAGATCATCGACAAGGGCCTGTACGACGGCGACATCCCCGCCTACCTCGACGGCTGGCTGGACGACAAGGAACTCGCCGAGGGCATCCACGCCAGCTGCATCGACGTCGACAACGTCGCCGAGGTCTCCCTCTACGTGGCCACGCGCACGCCCGACGTCACCATCCCCCAGATCGCGCTCTACCCGACGCACAAGGCACACCGTTATGGCATGGAAGTCTGAGGCGGACGAGCGATGAAAGCAGCAGTACTGCAATCGAAGGGCGTCCTCACCCTCACCGACGTCCCCGCCCCCGCTCCCGTGGGCGACCGCTCCGTCCTCGTGCGCGTCGGCGGTGTCGGCGTGTGCGGCTCGGACGTGCTGAGATACGGCCGCGGGAAGGCGTATCACTATCCGCTCGTCCTGGGCCATGAGTTCTCCGCCGTGGTCGAGGAGGCGCCGGAGGGAAGCCGCTTCCGCCCCGGCGACCGCGCCGCGGTCTTCCCCCTTCTGCCCGACCCGGCCGACCCGATGACCCAGATCGGCGAGTACGCCCTCAGCTCCGGCTACGACTACTACGGGTCGCGGCGCGACGGCGCCATGGCGGAGTTCCTCCAGGTGCCCGAGGCCAATCTGGTGCCGGTGGCGCGGGATGTGCCGCTGGTCCACGCCGCCATGGTGGAGCCCGCCGCGGTCGCCCTGCACGCCATGCTGAAGTTCCGGCTGCCCGCCCATGCCACCGCGCTGGTGATCGGCGCCGGACCCATCGGAGCGCTGGCCGCCCAGTGGCTTCGCATCCTGGGCGCCGGCGAGGTGTACGTGGCCGATGTCGACGAGCGCAAGCGCGCCGTCATGGCCGGTCTCGGCTTCCCGGTCATCGACGCGTCCGCCGCAGACACGGTGGACGCGGTGCGAGAGCTGACCGGCGGCCGGGGCGTGGACTGCGCGGTGGAGGCGAGCGGTCTGCCCGCCACCCTGATCCAGGCCATCACCGCGGCGGCCCCGCTCGGCCAGGTCATGCTGCTGGGCGACCTGTCCGGCGATCTGACCCTGCCGCAAGCCCTGGTCTCCTCCGTCCTCCGCCGTGAGCTGCGCCTCTACGGCACCTGGAACTCCAGGATCACCCCGGCCGGACGCAGCGAATGGGACATGGTGGTCCACCATCTGGGCCGCGATCTGAAGGTGGCGCCACTCATCAGCCACACCCCGAGCCTGGAGGAGGCACCGGCGATGTTCGCCGACATGCTGGAGCGCCGCACCTGGTACAACAAGGTCGTCTTCGCGGTCGCCGACCAGGCCCAGACCGAGCTCATCCGGCCCGGTGTCGTCGGAGGTGTCGCATGAAGGCCGCCGTTCTGCGCCGACCCGGGGAGCTGGCGGTCGAGGACGTGGCCGAGCCCACCGTCGTCGGCGACGACCTGCTGGTGCGGGTCCGGGCCGCCTCCATCTGCGGCACCGACCTGCGCATCTTCAAGCACGGGCACTTCAAGATCCGCGACGGGCAGCCGCGGGTGCTGGGCCACGAGGTGGCGGGGGACGTGGTGGCGGCCGGGCCGCGGGTGACCGCGTTCCACCCGGGCATGCGGGTCAGCGTCACCCCGAACGTGGGCTGTGGCCGCTGCGACATGTGCCGCCACGGTTACAACAACATGTGCCCGGACTACGAGGCGTTCGGCATCAGCATCGACGGCGGCTTCCAGGAGCTGCTGCGGGTGCCCGGCTTCGCCGTCCAGCGCGGCAACGTCTTCGAGATCCCCGAGGGCCTCTCGTACGCCGAGGCGGCCCTGGTGGAGCCGTTCTCCTGCTGCTACAGCGGGCAGCGCGGGCTCCGGGTGGGCCCCGAGGACGTCGTGGTCATCACCGGGGCGGGCCCCATCGGCGCCTTCCATGTGCTGCTCGGCAAGCTCGCCGGGGCCCGTAAGGTGATCATCTCCAACCGTGGCCGTCCCCGGCTGGACCTCGCCGCCCGGCTCGGCGCCGATGTGTGCGTCGGGGTTCGCGAACAGGACCTGGCCGAGGTCGTCCGCGAGCACACCGACGGCCGGGGCGCGGACGTGGTCATCACGGCGGTGTCCGACCCCCAGGTACAGGCCCAGGCGGCGGAACTGCTCGCCCCGCACGGCCGGCTCAACTACTTCGCGGGCCTCGGCGCCGCGCGGACCATCCCGGTCGACACCAACGCGGTGCACTACAAGGGCCTCACCCTGACCGGGACGACCGGCTCGACCAATGGCGACTACGGCCGATGTCTGCGGCTGGTCGGCGAGCGCCGCGTCGATCTGTCACCGCTGATCAGTGAGGTGTTTCCCCTGGAGAAGATCCACGACGCCTTCGCCTACGCGGCCTCCGGCGCCGGAATGAAGGCCATGGTCGCGTTCGACGGCGACCCCCACGCCACCACGACGCGCCCCGTGGCGCCGGGGGAAGGCAGGTGACTCCATGACCCACCGCTACGTCATGGCCCTCGACGCGGGTACCACCAGCATCCGGGCCATCCTCTTCGACAAGGCGGGCGACATCGCCGCGGTCGAAAGCCAGGAGTTCCCCCAGATCTATCCGCAGCCCGGCTGGGTCGAGCACAACCCGCTCGACATCTGGAACACCCAGGTCACCGTCGCCAAGCAGGTGCTGGCCCAGGCCGAATGCGGTGCCGAGGACATCGCCGCCATCGGTGTCACCAACCAGCGCGAGACGGTGGTGATCTGGGACCGCGCCACCGGTGAGCCCATCCACCACGCGATCGTCTGGCAGGACCGCCGCACCGCCGGGCTGTGCGAAGAACTCAAGGCCCGCGGCCTGGAAGAACACGTCAAGCGCACCACCGGGCTGATCATCGACGCCTACTTCTCCGGCACCAAGGTGAAGTGGATCCTCGACAACGTCCCCGGCGCACGGCAGCGCGCCGACCGTGGCGAGCTCGCGTTCGGCACCGTCGACAGCTGGCTGATCTGGAACCTCACCGGCGGCGCCGCACACGTCACCGACTACACCAACGCCTCGCGCACCATGCTGTTCGACATCACCCGACTCGACTGGGACCAGCGGCTGCTCGACGAGCTCGACATCCCCCGCGCGATCCTGCCCGAGGTGCGCCCCACCAGCGAGGTCTACGGCCACACCGAGGAGTCGGTGCTGCTCGGCGCCCGGATCCCGGTCGCCTCGGCCGTCGGCGACCAGCAGGGCGCGCTGTTCGGCCAGTCGTGCTTCGAGGTGGGCACGGTGAAGGCCACGTACGGCACCGGGGCCTCACTGGTCCTCAACACCGGCGACAGCCCCGTCTTCAGCGACAGCGGCATGCTCACCACCATCGCCTGGGGCCTCGACGGCGGCGTGGAGTACGCCCTGGAAGGTCTGATCTTCGTGGCCGCCGCCTCCATCCAGTGGCTGCGCGACGAGCTGCAGATCGTCTACGACGCCGAGGACACCGAGTACGCCGCCCGGCACGTCCCCGACACCAACGGCGTCTATGTCGTACCGGCCTTCGTCGGGCTCGCCGCCCCGTACTGGGACCAGTACGCCCGCGGCGCCATCCTCGGCCTGACCCGCGGCGCCAGCCGCAAGCACGTCATCCGCGCCACGCTGGAGTCCATCGCCTACCAGATCCGCGACGTCATCACCTGCATGGAGGCTGACTCGGGCATCTCCACCCGGGAGATCAAGGTCGATGGCGGAGCCACCGCCAACAACTTCCTCATGCAGTTCCAGGCCGACATCCTCGACGTCCCCGTGCTGCGCCCCACCGTCATCGAGTCCTCGGCCCGCGGCGCGGCCTTCCTCGCCGGCCTGGCCACCGGGTTCTGGACGGACCGGGCCGAGCTGACCGGCACCTTCCGGCTCGAGCGCCGCTTCGACTGCGCGATGGACCGCGCCCGGGCCGACCGGCTCTACGCGGGCTGGCAGAAGGCGGTGGGCTGCGCCCGGGACTGGGAGGAGCACTGACCCGGCCGCCCATCCGGCCCGTACCACCGCACGGCTCCTCAGAAGGAGAAACCCCTATGCCGCGGACGTATCACGCCGCCGCCCGCCCGACGATGTACTTCATCGGCGTCACCACCACCAAGTCGTCCATCATGAAGGTCTTTCCGGCCTGGGCGCGGGAGCTGAACCTCGACGCCGTCATCGAGGGCATCGACCTTCCGCTGGACGACACGCCCGGCCACTACCGGGAGGCCGTCGACTTCATCAAGCACGACCCGCACTCGCTGGGCGCGCTGGTCACCACCCACAAGCTCAACCTCTACAAGGCCGCCCACGAGCTGTTCGACGGCGTCGGCCACGAAACCGAGCTGCTGGACGAGGTCAGCAGCATCTCCAAGCGCGGCGGCCAACTGTGGGGCCACGCCATGGACCCCCTCACCAGCGGCCTGGCGCTGGAGGCCATCGTGTCCGACGGCCACTGGTCCCGCACCGGGGGCGAGCTGCTGTTGCTCGGGCGGGCGGCTCGTCCCTCGCCCTCACCCTGTACCTGCACAACCGCGCGGCGGCCGGTGGCGACGTCCCCTCCCGCATCGTGGTCACAGGCCGCCGCGAGGCCCGGCTGCGCGAGATGCGTACCGTCCACGAACGCCTCGGCTTCACCATCCCGATCGAGTACCAGCTCGCCCCCGAGGCACGCGACAACGACGCCCAGCTGCGGACACTGGCGCCCGGCTCCGTCGTGGTCAACGCGACCGGACTCGGCAAGGACCGGCCCGGATCCCCGCTGACCGACGCCGCCCGCTTCCCCCAGGACGGCATCGCCTGGGACTTCAACTACCGCGGCGACCTGGTCTTCCTGGACCAGGCACGGGCCCAGCGGGACGCCCGCGAGCTGAACGTCGTCGACGGCTGGCTGTACTTCATCCACGGCTGGACCCGCGTCATGGCCGAGGTCTTCCACATCGACATCCCCACCCACGGCCCCGCCTTCGAGCGGCTGTCCCGCATCGCCCGCGACGTCACCAAGGAGACCGCATGAGCGCCACCGCCCCCCGCCCCGCCGTCGTCACCGACTTCAGCCTCGTCACCGGGCTCTCCCAGACCAAGAAGCCGCTCCAGCGCCGCATCTCCGCCATGGCCGGGATGTACGCCGACCAGGAGGCCGCGCGGCGGCTGGCCGAAGAGGACGTGCTGGTCTACGAGTTCTTCGACATGGGCGTCCCCCAGAGCTCGGGCGAGGTGGCCTACGGCACCAGCATCACCTACCCGGGCAAGGTCGGCGACGAGTACTTCATGACCAAGGGCCACTTCCACTCCGTCCTCGACACCGCCGAGATCTACTACTGCCTGCGCGGCCGGGGCCTGATGATGATGGAGAACCCCGAGGGCGATGTGCAGTGGGAGGAGTTCACCCCCGGCCAGGGCGTCTACGTCCCCGGCCGGTACGCCCACCGCTCCATCAACACCTCGCCCGATGAGCCGCTGATCACCTTCTTCGCCTTCCCCGGCCACGCCGGACACGACTACGGCACCATCGAGTCCAAGGGCTTCCGCAAGATCGTGGTGGAGCGCGACGGCGCCCCGGCGGTCGTGGACAACCCGAAGTGGGCCCAGTGACGGCCCGGATCGCCGTGACGCCCCGCTCGCTGTCCCAGGGCGGCCACCCCGCGCTGGCCGCCCTGGAGGCGGCGGGCTACGACGTGGTCTTCCCCACCCCCGGGCGGCAGCCCACCCGGGAGGAACAGCTGCGGTTCCTGCCCGCGTGCGTCGGCTATCTCGCCGGGGTCGAGCCCATCACCCGCGAGGTGCTGGCCGCGGCCCCCGGCCTGAAGGTCATCAGCCGCAACGGGGTCGGTGTCGACTCCGTCGACCTGACCGCCGCCGCCGAACAGGGGGTGGCCGTCGAGACCGCCGCCGGAGCCAACGCCCAGGGCGTCGCCGAACTCGCCATCGCCCTCCTGCTCGCCGGGCTGCGCCGCATCCCACCGCAGGACGCGGCGCTCAAGGCCGACCGGTGGCAGCGGATCGAGGGCCGGGAGGTGGTGGGACGCACCCTCGGGGTCGTGGGGTGCGGGCAGATCGGCCGCCGGGTCGTCCGGCTCGGCCTCGGGCTCGGCATGTCCGTACGCGCCTTCGACGCGTTCCCCGATCCGGCGTTCACCCCCGCCGGGGACTTCTCGTACACCACGATGGAGGACCTGCTCGCCTGCTCGGACGCGGTGACCCTGCACTGTCCTCCCGCGCAGCGGCCACTGATCGACAAGCGCGCCCTCGCGGCCATGCGGCCCGGTGGCTATCTGGTCAACACCGCCCGCTCGAGCCTGGTCGACGACGGCGCGGTCCTCGAAGCCCTCGCCGGGGGCAGGCTCATCGGGTACGCCACCGATGTGTACGACCAGGAGCCGCCCGCACCCCAGGAGCTGCTCCACCACCCGCAGGTGATCACCACACCCCATATCGGGGGTACACCAGAGAGAGTGTGGAGCGCGCCACCCGCGCGGCCGTGGAGAATCTGCTACGGGTACTTACCGTCCCTTCCTGAGACCACGGAGCGAGTCATGGCTGTCCCGGCGGATGAGGCCGGCAATGTGCTGCACCTCATCACCAGCAAGCTGCCCTACCTACCGGGCGCGCTGCGCCAGATCGGCGAGTATCTGCTGGCCCACCCCCAGCAGGCGCAGTCGATGACCATTTCGCAGCTCGCCTCGGCCTGCGGAGTGGCCGAGTCGACGGTCTCCCGGTTCGTCCGCGAGCTGCGCATGGACAGCTATCACTCGCTCCGCCTCAGCCTCGCCGAGGCCACCTTCGCCACCCGGTCGGCCGGCGCGGGCCGGGACGAGGAGTTCGTCTACGAGGGCATCCTCCGCGGCGACGAGCCCCCCGCCATCGTCGGCAAGATCGAGCGCAGCAGCCGCCAGACGCTGACACAGACCGCCAAGCAGGTCAGCGGCGACGCCATCAGCCGAGCCGTGGACCTGCTGCACGACGCGGACGCCGTGGTGTTCTGCTGCATGGGCTCCTCCAGCATCGCCGCGGAGGAGGGGGTCATGCGGTTCACCCGGGCGGGCAAGAAGTGTCTGCTCTACCGTGACCAGAGTGTGCAGGTCATGCTGGCCACCATCCTGACGCCGCGGGATGTGCTGATCGGCATCAGCGACTCCGGCAAGTCCACCGCGATCGTGGACGCCATGCGGCTCGCCCGGCAGACCGGGGCCACCTCGATCGGCATCACCTCGGCCCAGGACAGCCCGCTGGCGGAGCTCAGCGATGTACCGCTGTTCACCTCGAACGTCACGGGGGAGGGGCTGTACGGGGAGTCCGTCACCTCGAAGTGGGGCCAGCTCCTGCTGATCGACATCCTCTACGCCACCTACGCGGCGCGCCACTTCGACGACACCCTCCAGCACCTCAAGGAGACCTACGAGGCGGGCATCCGCCACTCCCGTTCCCCCGGCAGCCCGCCGGTGGAGAGCTGACCCCCGGGGCCGGTCACCTGGAGACGATCCGCAGGATCGCCGTGCCGTCCTCCCCGGCCGCCATCAGGATCACCACGGCGCCGGGCTGAGCGGCCGGCCGCATGGTGCCCACCCTTCCGCACGAGTTGCTGCTGCCGTGGTCGCGCAGCACGGTGATGCACCCCTGGCCCGGGCCGCTCGCCCCGCCCTGGGACCGGCCATTGCCCGACTTCACCGTGTACTCGACCTTGTTCGGCCCGACCTCGGTCACCGACAGCGTCGCCGGACCGGCCGGGCTCTTGAACCGGACCGTCACCGGACCGGACACCGCGATCTCGCAGTTGCCGTCCGCACAGGCGGCGACATCACGCCCGTCCGCCGCCGACACGGAGGGTTTCGCCGAGGGGCTGCGACTCCCGGAAGGGCTTGTGGACGGCGACGCGGAACGGGACGCCGACGGCTGGTCGGCGCGCGAGGGCGCCCCGTCGGTCTCGTCCGACCCTCCGCAGCCGGCCACGGCCAGAGCGGTCAGCACCGCCAGCCCCAGACCCGCTCCCGCCTGACGCGCCCGCATCCTCCGCGCCCCGCCTGCCGATGTCCTCGCGGCCATGATGTCCCCCGTATTCCATTCGGTGCGTGCCAACGTACCTTCCGCTCGCGCGATCACCGTGCAGGCTCTTCCCCTTCGCCCCGTCATCTTCGTCGTGCTCGTCCAGGTGGGTGGACAAGCGGGCCGCCGGTGCTCCACCCCCGAGATAAGGACTCCCATGGTCACCGTCTCCACGCCCAGCGGCGCCCTGCTCGGTGTGTCCATCCGCGGAATCGCCGCGTTCAAGGGCTCCCCTACGCCGCGCCGCCCTTCGGCCCGAACCGCTTCCTGCCGCCGCGGCCCGTCCAGCCCTGGCAGGGCGTTCGCGACGCCCTGGCCCATGGGGCCACCGCACCGAAGGCGCCCTATCCCGCCCCTGCCGATCAGCTCCTCGGTCGTCGACGGCGATCTGCTGCCGGTACCCCCGATCGAGGCCATCGCCGGCGGTGCCGCCGCCGCTGTCGATGTCCCCTTCGTCCTCGGCAACCTTCACGATCCGGCGCTGACCCCGCTGCTCGGCGACCGCCTCCCGCGGCAGGTGGCCGACGCCATGCACCACGCCTGGGTCTCCTTCGCCACCGACGGAGACCCCGGCTGGCCCGCGTACGACACCCGGCACCGCACCACCATGCGCTTCGACACCGTCTCGGCGGTCCGGACCGATCCCCGCCCGCGCCTGCGCTCCTTGTGGGACGGGCATCGCCAGGCCCCGTCCACCACCGCGCGTGGCCGCCGATCGCTCAGGTGGTGGCCCGCAGCGTCGCGGTGGCGATCTCCAGGAAATCGCTCAGCACCTTCTCCCGCCGGTCCGCGAGGACGGCCAGGCAGTTCTCGACCGATGGGGCGTCCGTGACGGGGATGTGGACGAGATCGGGGCGGGAGTAGGACCGCGCGACGCTCAGCGGGACGAGCGCGATGCCCTGTCCGGAGGCGATGAGCTCGAACTTCTCTTCGAGCGACGACGTCCGTCGCGTCGGCGCGTCGAGCATCCGCTCGCCGCCGAGGTCCGCGGAGGTGAGCTCCTGACGGGACGCCAGCGGGTGCGCCGCGGGCATGCAGACGACCCTGGTCTCGTGGCCGATGGGGATGATGCGCAAGTCCGAGTGGTCGAACGGCCGCCGCAGGTAGGCGACGTGGGCCCGGCCGTCCCGGAGCGGCGCGTCCTGCTCCCACCAGCGCACCGGGACGACATCGGTCTCGACCTCCGGGTGGCGCGATGAGAACGCCCGGAGCGCCTCCGACACATACAGCCCGGAGCAGAAGGCGACCACGAGCCGTTGGACGCCCCGATCCACGTCGTGCACGCTCCGCACTGCCGAGGCGACGGTCGCGAGGATCCGCTGCGCCTCCTCGTAGAGCCGCTTCCCGGCATCGGTCAGCTCCACGCTGCGGGTGCTCCGTACCAGCAGAGTGCACTCCATCTCCTGCTCGAAGGCCCTGATCTGGCGGCTGAGGACCGGCTGGGCGATATAGAGCTGTTCCGCCGCACGGCCGAAGTGCCGGTGCTCGGCCACCGCGACGAAGTAGCGGAGCTTGCGCAGATCGAGATCCATGCCCTGAAGGTATCAATTGCCGGGAAGGGTATTGGACGTCCGCAGGTGGCCGCCCCGAGACTCAAAGCATGATCGTCATCACCGCTCCCACCGGCCACATCGGCGGCCGGCTGCTGGACATCCTGCTGGGCGAGGCCCCCGACCGCGGCGAAGAGCTGCGGGTCATCGTGCGCGACCCCGCGAGACTCCCCGACGAGGTCCGCGCCCGCGTCGACGTCGTCACCGGCTCGCACGGCGACGCCGAGGTCGTCGACCGGGCCTTCGCCGGCGCGGACGCCGTCTTCTGGCTGGTCCCGCCGGACCCGCGGGCGCCGAGCATGGACGCCGCGTACTCCGGGTTCACCCATGCCGCCGCGAAGGCGTTCACGGCCCATGGAATCGGACACGTCGTCGGCGTCTCGGCGCTCGGCCGCGGCACCCCCGTCGCCGGCCGCGCCGGTCATGTGACGGCGTCGCTGGCCATGGACGACCTCATCGCGAGCACCGGCGTGGCCTACCGGGCGCTCGCCTGCCCGTCCTTCATGGACAACCTGCTGCGGCAGCGGGCCTCGATCCGCGACGACGGCGTGTACACCGACATCGCCGCCCCCGACCGCACCGCACCGACGGCCGCCACCCGGGACATCGCCGCGGTCGCCGCCGGTCTGCTGCTCGACCGCTCGTGGACGGGGACGGGCGAGGTCCCGGTGCTGGGCCCCGAGGACCTTTCGGCGGTCGACATGGCGCGCATCATGTCCGATGTGCTCGGCCGCCCGGTCCGCTACGAGCGCCAGTCGCTCGAGGAGTTCCGCGCCGGACTCGCCGGACACGGCCTCGGGGACGCGCTCGTGGAGGGCTACGTCAACATGGCGTACGCCAAGAACAACGGCCTCGACGACGGAGTGTCCCGCACGCCTCGCATCACCAGCCCCACGACCTTCCGCGAGTGGTGCGAGCAGGTCCTCAGGCCGGAGGTGCAGGCATGAGCTGCAAGACCGCTCTGATCGTCGGGGCCTCCCGCACCCTCGGACTCGCCCTCGCCACCGAGTACGCACACCGCGGCTGGGACGTCATCGGGACCGTCCGGGGCGATCGGCGCACCGGCCTCCACGACCTGGCCGAGGCGTCCGGAGGCCGGGTCACCGTCGAGTCGCTGGACATGACGGCGCCCGAGCAGATCGCCGCGTTGCGCGAGCGCCTGGCGGAGCGCACGCTCGACCTGCTGTTCGTCAACGCCGGCATCACCCGGGGCAACATTCCGATCGGCGACGTCCCGACCGAGATGTTCGTCGAGGTCATGGTCACCAACGCGCTCGGCCCGATGCGCGTGGTCGAGTCCCTCCGCTCGCTGGTCGCGCCGACCGGGACCATCGGCGTGATGTCCTCGCGCCAGGGCAGCGTCGGCTTCAACACCAGGGGCGGTCAGGACGTCTACCGCGCCAGCAAGTCCGCCCTGAACCAGCTGATGCGCAGCTACGCCGCCCGCTACGCCGACGCCGCGCACACGCTGCTGCTCATGTGCCCCGGCCATGTCCGCACCGAACTCGGCGGACCGGACGCGCCGCTGACCATCGACCAGTCCATCCCCGGCGTGGTGGACACGATCGACCGCCACAGCGGCGAACCGGGCCTGCAGTACCTCAACTACCAGGGCCAGACCGTGCCCTGGTAGCAGCCGCCGGGGCAGGTCAGTGGGCGAGCTGACGGCTGATGATCAGCCGCTGGATCTGGTTGGTGCCCTCGAAGATCTGCATGATCTTCGCTTCGCGCATATAGCGCTCCACGGGGAAGTCGCGGGTGTATCCATAGCCGCCGAAGACCTGGACCGCGTCCGTGGTGACCTTCATGGCGGCGTCGGTCGCCGTCAGCTTGGCGACGCTCGCCTGGCGGGTGTACGGGCGCCCGTGGTCACGGCGGCGGGCGGCGTCCACGTAGGTGGCGCGCGCGGAGTCGACGGCGGCGGCCATGTCGGCCAGCAGGAAGCCGAGCCCTTGGTGGTCGATGATTCGGCGGCCGAAGGTGGTGCGTTCGTGGGGGTAGGCGGTCGCGGCGTCCAGGGCGGCCTGGGCCAGCCCGGTGGCGCAGGCGGCGACGCCCAGCCGGCCGGAGTCCAGGGCGCTGAAGGCGATCTGGAGCCCCTGGCCCTCGGCGCCGATGAGCCGGTCGGTGGCCAGCGGCGCATCGTCCCAGAAGGCCGAGGTGGTGGGGATGGCATGCAGGCCCATCTTGTCCTCGGGCCGGCCGAAGGTGAGACCGTCGGTGTGTCCGGGCGCGAAGAAGCAGGAGATGCCGTCACTGCCCGGACCGGTGCGGGCGAACAGGGCGTAGAAGTCCGCCTTGCCGCCATGGGTGATCCACGCCTTGGCGCCGGTGATCCGATAGCCGTCGGGGCCTTGTCGGCGCGGCAGGTCAGGGCCGCCGCGTCGGACCCGGCCTGCGGCTCGGACAGGCTGTAGCTACCGATGAGACGGCCGCTGAGGATGTCCTCCGCCCAGCGCCCGCGCTGGTCGGAGGTGCCGTACGTCAGAAGGGGGAAGGATCGTCCGTACCGACTACGCGGTCCCCGAGGTGCAGGCCGTCTTCACCATCGCCGGCGACCCCGACGCCCTGGTGAACGTCCGGTGCGGGATATCAAGCATCTGCAGCAGGTCATCGACGCCCTGCGCCGTGTCGGGCAGGTCACCGGAACCAAGACGCTGATGGTGCTGGGCTCGTGGACACGCAATGACTGACCGCTGATCACGCGCCAGGGGTGTCGGGGGAGCCCTCCTCGCCGGGGGCGAGGTTCTTCTCGACCTTGGCGAGGATCCTGGCGAAGGCTTCGCGCTCCGCGTCATCCAGCCCGTCCAGGATGTGCTCCTCCAGCTGCCCCCAGACCTCCGAGACCTTGGGTCGCAGGGCGTAGCTCTCCTCCGAGGCCCGGACGAGCATGACGCGCCGGTCATGCGGATCGCGTGCGCGGATGACATACCCGCCCTGCTCCAGCCGCCGCAGCGTCAGGGTCACGGTCGACGGATCCAGGTCGAGCGCCCTGGCCAGCTCCGACTGACGGACCGGTCCGGCATCCCACAGGGCCATCATCAGGAATTCCTGACCGGAACAGAGACCGGTCGGGCGCAGCAGCCTGCCACCGGCGAGGCGGTGCAGGCGGGAAACGCGCGCCAGGGTCTGGCTGACGGCGCCGCCGTACGAGCCCTGCGTCGCGTCGGTGTGCGGGAGCTCTGTGGTCATGGGGGCAAGACTATCGTGGCCGGCCAATCATTGGTCGGCCAACGAATGGGTTATGGTGGCTCTCCGGCGAGATCGTTGGTCAACCAATGACCTCGTTGCCGGCCGTCATGTCCATCAACCCGCGGGAGCCGTTGTGACCACACCCTTCGATCCGATCGACCTTGCCGGGCCGCGCCTTCGCAACCGCCTGGTCATGCCCGCCATGGGACGTGCCCGTGCCTTCGGGCCCGGCGGTACGGCCACCGACTCGATGGCGACGTACTACGCACAGCGGGCCACCGCCGGCCTGATCATCACGGAGGGGTCGTGGCCGTCACCGGTCGGCCAGGGCTTCCCCCACACCCCGGGGCTGCACAGTGCCGAGCAGATCGCCGCCTGGCGCCGCGTCACCGACGCGGTGCACGCCAAGGGCGGCACGGTCTTCGCCCAGCTCGCGCACGTCGGCAGGATCGGCGACCCCGAGCTGCTGCCCGAGGGGATGGTCCACGTCGCCCCGTCGGCCGTCGCCGCACCCGGCCGGTTGTTCACCGTCCACGGAATGAAGGACTTCACCACCCCCCGCGCGCTGACCTCCCAGGAGGTGCGGGAGACGATCGCGGATTTCGCCCAGGCCGCGCGCAACGCCGTGGAGGCGGGGTTCGACGGGGTCGAAGTGCACGCCGCGTACGGCTACTTGGTCCACCAGTTCCTGGCGCCCAGCTCCAATCTGCGCACCGACGAGTGGGGCGGCTCGGTCGAAGGCCGGGTCCGGTTCGCGGCGGAGGTGGTCGCGGCGGTGTCGGCGGCCATCGGGGCACACCGCACGGGGATACGCATCTCGCCCGGCATTCGCTACAACGGAATCGAGGAGCCCGAGCTCGAGCCCACGTACGCCCACCTCGTCCGCCGGCTGAACGAGACCGGCCCCGCCTATCTGCATGTCGTCGAAAGCTCCCGCGATCTGAGCGCCCTCCTCCGCAAGGAATTCTCCGGGACCTTCATCCTCAACCCCGCGACCGACGGATTCACCAGCGCGGCGGACCTGACGCTCATCGAGGACGGCACGGCCGACATGCTGTCCTTCGGCGCGCTCTTCCTCGCCAACCCCGACCTGCCGGCCCGGCTGCGAGCGGGCGGACCGTACAACACGCCCGATACGTCGACCTACTACGGCGGCACCGACGAGGGATTCATCGACTACCCCTCCCTGGGCGCCTGAGGGACCGAACGCCGGAATGCCCGGTCCGCACCGGCCATCGGTATGCTCGATGTGGTGTGCGACGCTCCCGACTTCGACCTCGAGCCGTATACCGGATTCGACGCGAACCCGTATGTCGAGCGGACGTTCAGCAGCTGGGACAGCCTGGGCTGGCGGTCGCTGCTTCTGCAGCGGTTCCATCACACCGCGCGCGTGGAGCGGGTGGCACTGCCCGCCACCGAGGATCTGCATCTGGTGCTGACGGTCGCGGGCGACGCATCGATGGAGACCCGCACCGGTGGGCGCTGGCAGCGGCGGCATTGGCTGCCCGGGCAGGTCGATATGGCCCTTCCGGGCGTGGCGTCGGTGCGCCGCTACCGGTCCGTGGCCCCCTTGCGGACCCTTCAGGTGCACATTCCACACGTCACCCTCGCCCGTACGGTCGAGCAGCTGGGCGGGGCGGGCGTCGACTATGAGCGGATGGCCGCCGCGGTGGCCTCGGGGGATCCGCTCGTCGAACACACCATGCGGTCGCTGGGCGCGGCCGGTGAGGCCGAGGACCTGTACGCGGAGTCCGCGGCGACGTTCCTCGCCGTGCATCTGCTCAGCGGCGGCGTCCGGCCACCGAAGGTGAGCCGGGAGAGCGCCGAAGGGCCCTGGGTGCACAAGGCCGTGGCGATGATGCGGGACCGGCTCCACAGCCCGTTGACGGTGGCGGACTTGGCCTCCGAGGCCGGCTTCAGCGTCTACCACTTCATTCGGGTGTTCAAGGAGGCCACGGGCCAGACGCCGCACCGCTATCTCACCCGGCTGCGGCTCGAGGAGGCGCAGCGGCTGCTCGGAGCCGGGGGGCTGTCCGTCGCCCAGGTCGCCACGCGATGCGGATTCGGCAGCCCCGGTTCACTGTCCACGGCGTTCCTGCGGCATACGGGGGTCCGGCCGTCGGCCTACCGCAATCGATGATCCCTGTACGGCAATCGCGCGCATTCCCGTGGCCCTGGGCCGGTTCTAGCGTTCGTGGCGTGCCGACTTACCCCGCGGGCGCGGTGACGCCCGATATCGAACCCTTCGCCATCTGCGTTCCCGACGCCGATCTCGACGATCTGCGCTCCCGGCTGGACCGGGTCCGCCTTCCCGAATCCGAGACCGTGGCCGACGCGTCCCAAGGCGTGCCGCTGGACCAGATGCGGGCGCTCCTCGCGGCGTTGCGCGATGTGGACTGGCGGGCACGCGAGAAGACCTGGAACGCGATCGGCCACTTCCGCACCGTCATCGACGGCCTGGAGCTGGCCTTCTGGCATGTGCGGTCGCCGGAGCCCGCCGCGACGCCGCTGCTGCTGACGCACGGCTGGCCCGGGTCGATCCTGGAGTTCGAGCAGGTCATCGGCCCGCTCACCGATCCGGCCGGCCATGGCGGCGACCGGGCCGACGCCTTCGACGTCGTCATTCCGTCGCTGCCCGGGTTCGGCTTCAGCGGCCGCCCCGCGGAGACGGGGTGGAACCCCGCCCGGACGGCCGACGCCTGGGCCACGCTGATGAGCCGGCTGGGGTACGACCGCTTCGCTGCGCACGGCGGCGACTGGGGCGCGTTCATCAGCACCGAGCTGGCCCGCCGGTTTCCCTCGCGGGTGATCGGCCTGCACCTGACGATGCCGGTAGCCTCACCGCTCCCGCAGGACCGCGACACCGCCACCCCGGCCGAGGCGCGGATGATCGAACGGCGTGATCTGCACCTGGCCGACGGCTATGGCTTCGGGATCCAGATGGGCACCCGGCCCCAGACCCTCGGCTACGCCCTGGTCGACTCGCCCGCCGGGCTGGCCGCCTGGCTGGGCGAGAAGTTCGCCGCCTACGCCGACACCCGGACCGAGGCCGGGGGAGGGGTGAGCCTCGACCGGCAGGCCGAAGGCATCGCGTTGTACTGGCTCACCGGCACCGGAGCATCCACCTCCCGCTGGTACTGGGAGGCGCTGCGCTGGACGCCGCGCAGCGCCGAAGAGGAGAACGCCCGGCCCGTGACCGTGCCGACCGCGTGCTCGCTCTTCCCGGCCGAGCCATGGCCCACGGCCAGGCGCTGGGCCGAGCGGCGCTACACGGATCTGCGCTCCTGGCACGCATTGGACCGAGGCGGTCATTTTCCGGGGCTGGAGCACCCCGACGTGCTGGTGGAGGAGGTGCGGGCCGCCTTCCGCGGTCTACGGTGACGGACCGCACTCCGATCCCGCGCCGGCGCAAGGGAGCCACGATGCCCGTTCGAGCCACCCCGTTGCTGTTCCTGCACGGTAATTGGCATGGGGCCTGGTGCTGGACCGAGGTGATCGCCGCTCTGGCCGGTTCCGGCCGCTCGGCTGTCGCGGTGGACATGGCAGGGCACGGGCTGCGCGCACGCCGGCCCGCCTGCCTCACCAGCCGCCCCTTCGACGCCGAGGCACTGGCCACCGAGGTCTCGCCGGTGGCGGACGTGGATCTCGACCGGGCGGGTGATCTCCTGGTGTCGCAGATCAAGCGGGTCGGCCGGGGCGGCCCGGTCACGGTGATCGCCCACAGGGCGGCACCGTGCTGACGCGGGCCACGGAGCAGGCACCCGAGTCGGTGGCCCACGCGGTCTATCTGAGCGCGCTCATGCCGGCCTCGGACGTCCCCGCCTTCGCCTACGCCCGGATGCCCGAGAACGCGGGCGCCCTCGCCCAGTCCTGCGTCCGGGCCGATCCCGCCGCGATCGGGGCGCTGCGGCTGGACCTCGCCTCGGGCGACGCGGCGTACCGTCGGCAGTTGCTGGACGCGTTCTACGGCGACGTCGACCCGGCCGTCGCCGAAGCCGCCGTGGGACTGCTGACGCCCGACGCTCCGATCGGCATCGCGCTCGGCACCACCACCCTCACCCGCGGCGGCTGGGGCTCGGTCCCCCGTACCTACATCACCTGCGCACGGGACATGGCGGTGCGCCCGGCGCTCCAGAAGAAGCTCATCAGCGACGCCACGGTGGCCTTCCCGGACAACCCGACCGCGGTCGCGGCGCTCGACTCCTCCCACTCGCCGTTCTTGTCCATGCCCGGGCAGGTGGCGGATCTCGTCGCGGAGCTGGGCTGATCCGGTCGGGACCCGGTTTCCGCGGAACGCCCGGGCGTCCAGTGGTCAGCCCGGGTGCGCCACGGTGAACCGTTCGACGACGTCCCAGAGTTCGCGCTCGCGCAGCGGGTCGTAGGACTCCTGCGACGACCGCGCCACCTCGGCGCGGTCCACATAGGACCCGGTCGGTGCGGCGGTCGTGCCCAGGACGACATCGGCGAGGTGGCGGCCCGCGGTGGCCCGGCCGGTGGCGAACGGCGTGAGGGTCATCACCGGCAGGACGCGCCGCATGGCGAACCGGGAGACGGGACCCGCGTTGCGGGCGAGGCCGGTGCCGGGGACGAAGCCCGGGTTGTAGGCGATGGCGTCGATCCCGGCCGGAAGCCGGCGCGCGTACTCGTGCACGAGGTAGATGGCGGCCAGCTTGCTCGTCGAGTACGCGGTGCGGCCACCGGCCGTGCTGCCCGGCTTGGGGAAGGCGCCCGGACGGGCGAGGACGTCGGGGGACTGCCAGACCGGGCCCGGCACCATGCCCAGGTTGTGCTTGACGTCGCCGAAGTGGGTGTCGCTGACGGTGATCACGATCCGGGCGGGAGCGGCGAAGTGGTCCTGGAGCAGGCGGACGAAGAGGTGGTTGGCGAGCACGTTGACGGCGAACGTGGCCTCGAACCCCTCGGGGGACTCGGTCAGCGCGTTGGTGTACTGCATGCCCGCGTTGCCCACGAACCCGCGCAGCGGTGGCAGATCACCGCGCTCCAGCCGGTCACGGATCTCGGCGGCCGCGGAGCGGACACTCCGCAGCGAGGCGAGGTCCGCCGGGACGTGCGAGACCGTGTGTCCGCCCATGGCGAGTTCCTCGGCGAGCCGGGCGCCGGAGGACGCACGGGCCACGACGACGAGGTGCGCAGGGGGCGACTGGCGCAGGATGTGCTCCGCGGCGACCCGGCCGATCCCGCGGCTCGCGCCCGTCATCACCAGGGTGTGCTTCATCAAAGGGTCCTTCACTGGTCGGCCGATGGCGCCCGGCTCGGGCGCGGCGGCTCCACGTTCGCCGCCTCCGCCCCCGCCGGCCAGTGCCGTCCGCGTCACTAGGACTGGCAGTACCCAGGCTCATCCGGCGCCGCGCGGCGAGAATCAACCCATGGCTTCCTCCGGCTCCGACTTCGCCGCGCTCCTGCGCGCCTGGCGCGACCGCCTCTCCCCGGCCGACGCCGGCTTCGCCCCGACGGCCACACGCCGCGCCCCGGGACTGCGCCGCGAGGAGCTCGCACAGCTGGCCGGGCTCTCCGTCGACTACATCCTGCGCCTGGAGCAGGGACGCGCGAAGAACCCCTCGGACCAGGTCGTCGGCGCCCTCGCCCGCGCCCTCCAGCTCTCCCGCGCCGAGCGCGACCAGCTCTACCGGAGCGCCGGGCTTCTGCCGCCGCGCGACGGGACGGTCAACGCCCATGTGCCCCCGGGCATCCAACGGCTCGCCGCGCGCCTGGGCGATGTCCCGATCGGGGTGTTCACCGCGGATTGGACCCTGGTGTGGTGGAACGCCATGTGGAGCGCCCTGCACGGCGATCCCGCCGTCCTCCCGGCCGCCGAACGCAGCCTGGCCCGCGCCCTGTTCGGCAGCGGCGCCGCCCGCGCCGCGACGCTTCACATCCGGCCCGCGCGCGGGCCGGACACCTTCGAAGCCTCGATCGTCGCCGACCTCAAGGACGCCGTCTCCCGTTACCCCGCCGACGGCCGGCTCCAGCGCCTGGTGCGGGAACTGCGGGCGGAGTCCGAGGTGTTCGCGCACTACTGGGCCACCCGGACGACCGCCGCCCAGCACACGAGCGACCGGAAGACGATCCGGCATCCGGAGGCCGGCGACATCCACCTGGACTGCGATGTCCTCGTGGTCCCCGGCGCGGACCTGCGCATGGTCACCTACACGGCGGCGACCGGAAGCAGCGACGCGGGCAAGCTCGACCTCCTTCGCGTCACCGGCCCCCGCACCGCCGCTCCGCGTCCGTGACCCGCGCGTCCGTGGCCGTCGGTGGTCCGTGGCCGTACGTCGTCAGTGACCGATGACGACCTTGCCGAAGCGTGGCCCCTTCTCGAAGTGGGCGAACGCCTCCGGTGCCTGGTCGAAGGGGACGACACGGTCGATGACGGGCCGCAGCCGATGCCGGCCGATGACCTTGTTCATCCGCTCGAAGTCGCTCCGGCTGCCGACACTGATCGACCTGAGCGTGGCGGCGCGGCGGAAGAATCGCGTCACATCCATCCCACCGCCCGAGGCGAGATTGCCGACGAGGGCGATCTGCCCGCCGTAGGCGATGGCCTCGATGGACTGGGCGAGCGTTCCGGCGCCGCCGATCTCGACGACACGGTCGGCACCGCCGCCGGTGAGCGCCCGCACCTGGGCGCCCCACTCCGGTGTGCTGAGGTAGTTGACGACATCGGATGCGCCGAGCGTGCCGAGCCGTCGGCCCTTCTCCTCGCTGGATGTCGTGGCGAGCACCCGTGCGCCGGCCAGGCGGGCGAACTGCAGCGCGAAGACCGACACCCCGCCCGAGCCCTGGACCAGGAGTGCGTCGCCCGGGCCGACTCCGCTCACCGCCGACCATGCGGTGAGCGCGGCACATGGAAGCGTGGCCGCTTCCTCGAACGAGAGATGGTCCGGCACGGCGACCAGGCTCTGTTCGTCCAGGGCGATGTACTCGGTGAGCCATCCATCGCGCTGCGTCCCGTGGAACTCCCCCCACTGCGGGAACGGACCGTACAGCCAGGTCGGATGGAAGGTGCTCACGACGCGGTCCCCCACCCGGAACCGCGAAACCCCGTCCCCGACCGCCTCCACGACGCCCGCGCCGTCGGAGAGCGGGATGCGCCCCGGTGGCACCTCGATGGGATACCTGCCGGAGACGATGAGCAGGTCGCGCGCGTTGATGGCGCTGGCCTTCACGCGGACCAGCACTTCGCCCGCCGATGGAGTCGGCACCGGACGCGTGGCCGGGGCGATCAGGCTGCCGCCCGTATCGATCTGGAATGTGCGCATTTCCCCTCCTTTGTTCTTGGATCACCTCCACGATAGGGCGGCCCGGCTGGACGATATGTATCCTGGCGTCCACGGTTTGGCGCAGATCGTCCAGGAGGGTGGAGATGGATCCCATCGACGACCTTCTCGCCACCATGAAGATCGAGGACGCGCGGTATGTGCGGGTGGACGCCCATGCGCCGTGGGGCATCTCGTTCCCTCCCCGGGACCTCGCCCGGCTGGTCCTGATCTCCAGTGGTTCGTGTTGGCTCGTCGCGGACACGCTCGCCGGTCCGCAACGTCTGGAGGCGAATGACTGCTTCCTGGTCCGCGCGGGCGTGAGTTTCACCCTTCAGGACACCACCGGCAGCGAGGTCGTCGACTGCGACGGACTGGTCTCCCAAGCTCCCGGCACCTCGGCGCGGGTCGGGGGCGACGGTGAGCTGACACAGATCGTGTCCAGCCGGTTCGCCTTCGACGCCGTGGCGGCCGAACCGCTCTTCGCGCTGCTGCCGCCGTTGTTCCGGCTGAACCTGGACCACACCTCCAGCCACCTCCTGCGCACCACGTTCGACCTCATCGCGAGGGAGAGCGCGGCAGGCGGGCTCGGTGGTGGCTTCATCATGAGCCGGCTGTCCGATGTGCTCTTCGTCCAGGCGCTACGGAGCTGTTGCGCCGATGTCGGAGGGGGCACCGTCGGCTGGATCGCCGCACTGCGGGACCCCCGGCTGGCCATCGCCATGCGGGAGTTGCACACGGACCTGGCCCATCCGTGGACGGTCGACGAACTCGCCCGCAAGGCGGGGATGTCACGCTCGGCGTTCGCCGCCTCGTTCAAGGAGAAGACGGGGGACACCCCGCTGGGCTACCTCACCTCATGGCGCATGTACCGGGTGAAGGTGCTGCTCCGGGAGACGCCGCTGAGTGTCCAGGAGATCGCGGTCAGAGTCGGCTACGACACCGGAAGCGCGCTGAGTCGTGCCTTTTCGGCCCGCGAAGGCGTCACGCCCGGGGGCTGGCGGAAGCGGATGGACGCGGCGCCACGTCAGGGTGCCATGGCGGACGCAACGGCCCCATGACCACAAGAATCCGCGCCGCCTCCTGTCCGCCGTGACCCTTCGCCCCTGAGCGGCAGCCGTCCTCCGTCGCAAGCCCGACTGGCTGTCGGACCCCAAGGTCTGGCGCACCGAGGTCCTCGCCGGACTCGTCGTCGCACTCGCCCTGATCCCCGAGGCGATCTCGTTCTCGATCATCGCCGGAGTCGACCCGGCGATCGGCCTGTGGTCGTCTTCGCCAGGCGTGTCGCCCACCTCGCCGAGGTGACCGCGGTCGTCGATCGGCGAATTCGCGGGCAGCCACTGACTCGACCCGGGGCCGGGGCGTCTTCGCGGACGCCCCGGCCCCGGCCGGTCGTCCGGGTCAGGACGCGGGCAGCTCACCGCGGACCGTACGGGCCGCGGTGACCAGGTTCCGCAGTGAGGAGCGGGTCTCGGGCCAGCCGCGGGTCTTCAGGCCGCAGTCGGGGTTGACCCACAGCCGCTCGGCGGGGATGGCCTTGAGGCCGGTGCGGAGCAGTTCGGCCGCCTCCAGCGCACTGGGCACGCGAGGGGAGTGGATGTCGTACACCCCGGGCCCGGCCTCGCGCGGATAGCCATGGGCGGCCAGCTCGCGGGCCACCTGCATATGGGAGCGGGCGGCTTCCAGGCTGATGACATCGGCGTCGAGGTCGTCGATCGCCTGGACGATGTCGCCGAACTCGGCGTAGCACATATGGGTGTGGATCTGGGTGCCGGGCCGTACGCCGCCGGTGGTGAGGCGGAAGGCCTCGGTCGCCCAGGACAGATAGGCGGGCCGGTCCTCGGTGCGCAGCGGAAGGGTCTCGCGCAGGGCGGGTTCGTCCACCTGGATGACCGAGGTCCCGGCCGCCTCCAGGTCGCCCACCTCGTCGCGCAGGGCGAGGGCGACCTGGCGGGCGGTGTCGCCGAGGGGCTGGTCGTCGCGGACGAAGGACCAGGCGAGCATGGTGACCGGCCCGGTGAGCATGCCCTTGACCGGGCGGTCGGTGAGGGACTGGGCATAGGCGGTCCAGCGCACCGTCATCGGCTCGGGGCGGGAGATGTCACCGGCCAGGATCGGCGGGCGGACGTAGCGGGTGCCGTAGGACTGCACCCAGCCGTGCTGGGTGGCGAGATAGCCGGTGAGCTGCTCGGCGAAGTACTGGACCATGTCGTTGCGCTCGGCCTCGCCGTGCACCAGCACATCCAGGCCGGTCTGCTCCTGGAAGGAGATCACCTCCTGGATCTCGGCCTTGATGCGCTCCTCGTACCCGGCCGTGTCGATCCGGCCGCCGCGCAGGTCGGCGCGGGCGGTGCGCAGTTCGCCGGTCTGCGGGAAGGAGCCGATGGTGGTGGTCGGCAGCAGCGGCAGGCGGAGGTGGGCGCGCTGGACCGCGGCGCGTTCGGCGTACGGCTGGGAGCGGCGGGTGTCGGCCTCGGTGACCGCGCCGGTGCGGGCGCGGACGGCCGGGTCGCGGGTGATGGGGGAGTTGGCGCGGGAGGCGAGAGCGGCCCGGTTCGCGGCCAGTTCGGCGGTAATGGTGTCGGTGCCGCGGGCCAGGCCCTTGGCGAGGGTGACGATCTCCGTGGTCTTCTGCCGGGCGAAGGCCAGCCAGCGCAGGATCTGCGGTGCGATGTCCCGCTCGGCCGTCGCGTCGAGGGGGACGTGCAGCAGCGAGCAGGAGGCGGCCACATCGACCCGGTCGGCCAGCCCCAGCAGGGTGCCGAGCCTGGCCAGGGACTTCTCCAGGTCGTTGACCCAGATGTTGCGGCCGTTGACGACACCGGCGATCAGCCGCTTGCGGGGCAGCCCGCCGACGGCGGCCAGCGCGTCCAGATTGGCGGCGGCGGCCTCCGTGAAGTCCAGCGCCAGCCCCTCGACCGGGGCCTTGGCCAGTACGGGCAGGGCCTCGCCGAGGCGGTCGAAGTACGAGGCGACCAGCAGCTTCGGACGGTCGGCGAGGGCCCCGAGATCGCGGTAGGCGCGTCCGGCGGCGTTCAGCTCGGCCGGCGTGCGGTCCTGGACCAGGGCGGGCTCATCGAGCTGCACCCACTCGGCACCGGCCGCCCGCAGGTCGGCCAGGACCTCGGCGTACACCGGAAGCAGGCGGTCCAGGAGGGTGAGCGGCTCGAAGTCCGCGGGCGCGCCGGGGGCGGGCTTGGCGAGGAGGAGGTAGGTGACGGGACCGACCAGGACCGGCCGCGCCGCCAGACCGAGGCCGAGGGCTTCCGTCAGCTCCGCGACCTGCTTGGCGGAGTCGGCCGTGAACACCGTGTCCGGACCCAGCTCCGGAACCAGGTAGTGGTAGTTGGTGTCGAACCACTTGGTCATCTCCAGCGGCGCCACGTCCTGTGTGCCCCGCGCCATCGCGAAGTAGCCGTCGAGCGGATCGGTGGCGACGGCGTCCCGGTGGCGGTCGGGGATCGCGCCGACCATGACGGTGGTGTCCAGCACATGGTCGTAGTACGAGAAGTCCCCCGTGGGAACTTCGTCGATGCCCGCCCCGGCGAGCTGCCGCCAGGTGGTGCGGCGCAGTTCGGCGGCGGTGGCCCGGAGCGCGTCGGCGGGGACGCGGCCCTTCCAGTAGCCCTCGATCGCCTTCTTCAGTTCCCGGTTCGGGCCCTGGCGGGGGTAGCCGTACACGGTGGCCCGTGCTGCCGCGGCTGCGGACTTGGTGGTCACGGAGATCTCCTTCGCGAGATGAATCCCTGAGATCCCGGCGACGGGAGGAGAGCGCGAAGGGTGACAGACCGGACGCCACGACCTCGCACGGCACGCGCGCGGTCGTCCGACCGGAATGTGCGCCGACCCGCCCTCGAGGTCACCGGGTGTCCGCGCACGAGTCGTCCGTACGCGGGCAGATGGCAGGTCTTCGGACTCACGGGCGCGTCCTCTTGGGGAGAACACCTAGTGGCCGTCGCTTCCCAGGTCCCTCTACCGGACCCAGTGCGTATGACGGCGGTCGTTCCCGCTCACCGCTGCGGGGCAGTCCCGGATTCCCACCGGGTTCCCTCTTACGACGCGTCCCGCCTGGCGGACGGGGCGAACCAGCTGCACCAGCCAGCCTACGGGGCCGTCCGGCGGTGTGCAGGGGGCGGTCCGGTATTCGGGAGGGTGAAGTGGAACACGCGATGGCCGAGGCTACGGCCGGTGCCGTCCGGGCCGTGCACCGGCCGCACCCCGTCCATCAGTGAGATCAGCGGGTCAGCACGCGCCGGAGTCCGACCCGCCCACCAGATTGACCGGCACGGTGACGAACGAGAACTGGTTGCTGGCGCAGACGCCGGGGAAGGTCGTGTTGCTGGAGTTGTTGACGGTCATATCGGGTGCGTCGTCCGCGAGGGCGCCGCCCGCGCCGACGGCGGGGGACGCGGCGGTGAGGGCGAGCGTGGACAGGGCGGTCCGGATACGCATGGGAACTCCTTGCTGGAAATCTGCCGCCGGATATGACCGGCTTCGCATGCATGGTGCCCCTTTGGCGGGGCAATCGCGGCGCACCGTCCCCCAATGGCGGAAGCCCGCCCCGCCGCCGTCCGGCCGGCCCAAGGCGCGCGTCCGGTCATCGGCCTCCGGTCATCCGCCTCCGGTCATCCGCCGCCGCGCCGACCGTCGTCCGCCGGTGCGGAGGGCGGGATCGTCGGTGGACGGCTCGGGTCGGGGATGCGGTCGGTGAAGCCGCCGGGGACCGAGCGGCACTGCTGCTCGCGGAAGTGGACCGGTGCCGTGCCCACGCGGCGGGCGAACAGCCTGCTGAAGTAGGCGGGATCGTCGTAACCGACGCGGCGGGCGATGGCGGCCACCGGCAGTTCGGTGCCGACGAGGAGTTCCTTGGCGCGGCCCAGCCGGATTCCGAGGAGGTAGTCCTTGGGGCTGCACCCCGCACCGCGCCGTACCGCGGTGCGCAGTTCGGCCGGTGTCATGCCGTGCCGGGCGGCGTGTTCGATCACCGAGAGCGGCTGGAAGGCGTCCCGGGCCAGGGCCTGGAGCACCGGATGTCCGTCGGCGCCGGTGTCGGCGCGGACGCGGCGGAGAGCGACGAGGAGTTCATGGACGGCGGCGGCGGTCTCGACCTCCAGGAACGGATTGCCCTGGCGCGCGGCGCGGGCGATCCGGCCGATGGCCGTACGGGCGGTGGCGGTGTCGGTGAGCGCGACCACGGGGCCGTCCGCGTCGAGATAACCCAGGTCGGCGTAGGCGGCGGTGGCCGGTCCCGTGAAGTCGACGAACGCCTCGTCCCATCCGGTGTCCGGGTCCGGGGCGTAGTGGTGGGTGACCCCGGGGGTGAGCCAGAGCAGCGCGGGCGCGGTGACGGTACGGCGGCGGCCGTCCGCGCCGCGGAACCATCCGCGGCCCGCGCTGATGACCACCGCCACATGGTGGTCCAGGACACGCGGGCCGACCGCGGGCAGGGCGCCGTGCTGGAGGCCGACGCCCAGACACACCAGACCGAGCCGGTGATGGGCCGGGCTGGGCGTGAAGTACCGCATCCAGGTGTGATACATCCGCGGTCCCCTCCGGTCGGCTGTCCCATCACTCGCCGATCTTCGTCCACGGACGGCCCGGCCGCCAAGGGGAGGGGGAGCCTGGCGGGGGCTTACCGGGGGGAGGAGGGAGGGAGCCGGGCGGCAAAGATGGGTCCGCCCCGCTCCCTGCGCCGCGTCAGTCCAGCTCCTCCACGGTGAAGGAGTCGAGCGTGAACTCCGCGGTACCGCTGTCACCGGTCTTCCGCAGCCCCACCCACATCTCGCCGTCCGCGGGCGCGGTGACGGTGTAGCGGTGGGAGGCCCGCCCGGTGGCGGCGGGCAGGGGGGTGCGCTCCAGCTCGCGCGGCCCGAGTTCGTCCACGGCCGTGATCCATGCGTACTGGCCGGCCGCCTCGTTGGCGTACGTCAGGCTCACCCGGTAGCGCCGCCCCGGGCGGAAGCGGGCGGTGTGGGGCACGGTGCGGTAGACGAGGCCCGCGTTCTCGCCGCGTGACTTGAGGGACTGGCCGCCTTCGAGCACATCGTCGATCACCTTGCCGTTCCATCCGGCCTGGGTGAACGGGGCATGCCGCTGGGCGATATGGGTGCGAGGGTCGGTCACCCCGCCCGCGTCGCCCTTGACGAACGGGCCCCAGCCCTGCGGCACCCGCTCGAAGTCCTCGTACACCAGGGTGCCGGGCTTCGTCGTGCGCCGGGCCCGCACCACCCGCAGCCGGTCGAAGCGGACGCGGGCGCTGCCCTCGGCCACCGCCAGGGTGAGGGTGACCGGTCCGCCGCCGTCGGGGACGGTGAAGGAGGTGAACATCCGCTGGAAACGGGTGCCGTGTTTGCGGTCGGCGGCCAGGTGGTTGACGGCGGTCGAGGTCTCGGTCCAGTTCTCCGCGGTGACGCCGTCGGCGGTGTGCACCCGCAGCGCGGCCCGCCGCCGCTCACCGGCCTTCGCGCCCACTTCCACCTGTACGGAGGCCACATAGCCGCCGGGGGCCAGCCGGTCGAGTCGCTGGCCGACGGTGGCGGCCGCGCCCTCGCCGATGACCAGTTCGTAGTCGCCGAGTGTGCTGCGTTCGACGGTGGCCGGGCCCGTGGTCTGCCAGCCGCGCAGCGATCCGGAGTGGAAACCGGGGTCGTACAGCGGGGTGCCCTCGCCCCAGCCGGGGGCCGCCTGGGCACGGGCTCGGGAGCGCAGCACCACGTACGGGACGTCGGGGTCGGCGGGGATGCTGACGTGGCCATCGCGCACCGGCAGCGTGACCGGCTCGGCGCGCCCCTGGTCGGTGAGGCGGTACAGCACCACGGACCGCTGTCCCGACCAGCCGCGCGGCAGCGGCCAACGGGTGGTGCCGCCGGCCGGGTTGTAGTGGTAGAGCTTGGCCGGGTCGGTGGCCTCGCGCGGCTCCCAGGGCAGCAGATAGCCGCCGCCGTCGTAGACCAGCCGCCCGTCGGTGATGATGCGGCGGACGCCACCGGCGTCGGTGACCGAGGTGCGGCCGGGCCCCTCGAAGGTGATCTCGTGGTCCCCCCAGGTGTGGATGGGATACGCCTGGAGGTACTTGGCGGGCAGGCTGTGGGTCCAGATGAGGCGGTAGAAGACGGTCCAGTCGGTCTTGCCGGTCCAGCCCTCGAAGTTGCCCATCCGGGGGATGCCCAGCAGGGTCGGCCACTTGTCGGCGAAGACGTCCTTCTGGTGGTTGCGGATGAAGCGGATGAGCCGTGAGTTGATACCGCGCGAGGTGTCCGGGCCGTAGTCGGTCTCGGTGGCCCAGTGCGACCACAGCGAGGAGCGCTCCAGCCCGTGGCCCCATTCGGTGGTCAGGTGCCAGCCCTGGTCGCACAGGGCCCGCTGGAGCCGGTCGGAGTTCCAGCCGGACTCGCGGAAGACGTCGATGTAGAGGGCGGCGAGGGCCGGGTCGGTGTCGTCGCGCAGGTCCTGGAAGCGCCGGATGATGTCGCCGGAGACCAGGTCGCGGCGGGGGTCGATGCGGTAGGACTGGTCCAGCCAGTCCCACTGCTTGTCGTCTTTGTCGACCAGCGTCTCGGAGAAGGCGTTGGCCACCGGATAGGACTCGGTGGTGTTGACGTGCACCGCGAAGTCGCTGTTCCAGTGGCGCCCGGAGCGCAGCAGGGTGTTGAGGTCGGCCAGCCCACCGGCGCGGGTGTTGTAGTTGCCCGCGTAGTCGGGATGGGCGGAGTCATGGCCTTCCGACTGGTAGCCCTTGAGCAGGGTGTACTGCCGCAGTCCGTCGGTGGCCAGCGCGATCCGCTTGACGTTGTCGAGGGTGTCGAGGAAGGGGTTGGTGGCCTGGCTGGCGAAGTTGAACGGGATGTGCGGGACGACCCGCAGATGCTGTTCGTCGGCGCCGAGCGGGTTCACCATGATGTCGCGGAAGGCGATGGCGGCGTCCTGCCAGTCGACCACGCCGTCGCCGTTGCGGTCCCGGGTGAGGACCACGGTGGCCCAGGGGAGCGGTTCGGTGGCGCCGACGGCCGTGGCGGCGGCCCGGTGGGTCCACTCACCGCAGGTGAGCCGGGTGGTGATCTGGCCGTCCTCCCGTACCGTCTGCCGCCACAGCCGTCCGTTCTCCCAGGTGGTGCCCGCGGCGGAGGAGGGCTTGTCCCAGACCGTGTTGGTCTCGACGGCGGCCGCGAGCCGGTCGGTGCTGACGACGGCGTAGGCACAGCCGATGGGTGCGCCGTCGGTGGGGGTGTCGGCCGTGGGCCGGACGGTGGTGTCACCGCTCTTGGCCTGGTCGAGGTCGATCCGGGCGGCCAGCAGGGTGGCGCCCGGCTGGTCGGCGCGGACGCTGAGGAACGCCAGCTGGGGGATGCGCAGGGTGCCCACGCGCAGCGCGTCGGTGTCGGCGATCCGGGTGACCCGCCAGTCGACCTGCCATTCGCTGACCCGGATCCGGATGTCGATCTCGGCGTCCGCGCCGGAGGTGGACGCGTTGGCGGTGGCCGTGCCGGAGGCGTCCGCCCCGGAGGTGTCCGCCCCCGAGGTGGCGGTGGTCGCGCCGAAGGCGAGGGTGTAGCTGATGTGGTCCGGGCCGCTGGTGACGGCGGTGGTGCGCGGGGTGCGTTCGACGCCGTCGATGAGCACTGAACGGACCGGCTCCCGCTGGCCGTGCAGCACCGCGCCGGTCTCGCGGTCGATGTACGCGACGATGCGCGGAAACTCCGGGTCCACCCGGACTTCCAGCCGCTTCGACCGCAGCGTGCGCTCGGTGGTGCGGGCGTGTGCGGCGGCACGGCCGGGCGCCGTGTCACGGGCGTGCGCGGTGCCATCGCCCGTGCCGATGGCCGTTCCGATCCCGGCCAGTGTGGTGGTGACCACGACCGCTCTGCGGCCGGGCCATCCCTCCTTCGGCCGCCCCTCCTCTGCGTAGGTCAACGCGCCGGCTCCTCCCTCGCTGGTGGGAATGGTGCTCCACCTTGGGACGGCGGCGGGGCGGCCGCCCATGGACAAGTGCGCGGGGGTGTTGGACTAACGGGCCGTACCGTGGCCGTGGCGCGGGAGCCGGTCGTCACCACACGGTGGGCGGCGGCGACAAGGCGCGCGCCGTGCCCCCGGCCGCGTACCGCCCGCCGGGTGACCACGGTGCTCAGTCCCCCGACCCGGTAGGACCGGCCCGCATGGGTGAGGGTCGTGGTGAGGATGTCCAGAGCGGCCGGCACGGTGCCTTCGCCGTGGCCGTCGCCACCGTCCACGAGCAGCATCGACACCGGGCGCAGCACGGGGTCATGGGTGGGTCCGGGTTCGCCCCTGCCCGGTGGCTGTGTGGACGCGGGGCTCCGCGACGACAGCGCGCCGCGGCGGCTGTGCCCGGCCAGGGTGAACGGAACCGCCGGGTAATCGCGCGGCGCCGTCGGTGTGGAAGCCGATGTTTCCACGATTACCGGACGTTGCCCGGCCCATCGTTAGAGTCGGCCCTCACTGCACTGCGGGCCGACCCTGCGAGGTTTACTGAGCGATGGCATATCCAAAGGCCGGGGCCGAAGGCGTACCCGCGAGACCGCACTTCCCGGATGTCGAACTCGACGTACTGGATTACTGGGAGAAGCACGACATCTTCCATGAGTCCGTGGCAGCGCGGAAATCCGACGACGCCGAAGAATTCGTGTTCTACGACGGGCCGCCGTTCGCCAATGGCCTGCCGCACTACGGGCATCTGCTGGCGGGCTACGCGAAGGACGTGGTGCCGCGCTATCAGACCATGCGCGGGCGCCGGGTCGAGCGACGGTTCGGCTGGACCTCGCACGGGTTGCCCGCGGAGCTGGACGCCGAGAAACAACTCGGCATCACCGCCAAGTCCGATATCGAGCGGATGGGCGTCGAGCGGTTCAACGAGGTGTGCCGGACGACGGTGATGCGCTATACCGGCGAATGGCGCGACTACGTCAGTCGGCAGGCTCGCTGGGTCGACTTCGACGAATCCGTCAAAACCCATGACCTCGACTACATGGAGAGCGTCATGTGGGCGTTCAAAACCATGTGGGACAAGGGGCTCATCTATCAGGGACATTCGGTTTCCTGGTATTGCGCACACTGCGAGACCCCGCTGGCCAACGCCGAGAGCAGCGGCCGTATCGACGGCAGCGACACCCATCGCGACGTGCCGGGCAGCACGGTGGTCGTGGGCGTACGGCTCGACAGTGGTGAGCTGCTGCTGGTGGAGTCCGACCAGCCCTGGGCGCTGCCGGGCGCCACGGCGGTGGCGGTGCACCCCGACGCTCAGTACGCCGTGGTGGAGCACGCCGGGCGGCGCCTGGTGGTGGCGGCCGACCGGCTCGACGCCCATGCCGATCTGGTGGGCGACGGACCGGTGGTCGCCCGGTACAGCGGCGCCGAGCTGGCGGGACGCACGTACACCCCGCTGTTCGACTTCTCCGCCCCCGTCGACGACAGCCATGTCGTGGTGGCGGAACGCTTCGTGGACATCGACGAGGGCACCGGCGCGGTGGCCGTGACCCCGTGTTTCGACGAGCGGGACCACACCCTCGCCACCGACGCGGGCATCGGCCGGATCTATCCGGTGGACTCCGGCGGCCGGTACACCGACGAGGTGCCGCCGTGCGCGGGAGCCCCGGTGCTGGAGTCCGCCGAGACCGTGACCGGCCTGCTGGCGGCGAGCGGCGCGCTGCTGAGCAGCCGGCCGCATACCCGGTCCCGCCCGCACTGCTGGCGCTGCGGCAATCAGCTGCTGCAGCAGGCCATCCCCACCTGGTTCGTCGCCGTCACCCGGATCCGCGCCCGCATGCTCGAACTCAACGAGCGGATCCAGTGGACACCCGAGCATGTGCGCGACGGCCAGTTCGGCAACTGGGTGCGCGGCGCCAAGGACTGGAACATCTCCCGCAACCGCTACTGGGGTGCCCCCATCCCGGTATGGGTGTCGGACGACCCGGCCCATCCCCGGGTCGATGTGTACGGCTCCCTGGACGACATCGAGCGCGACTTCGGCGTACGGCCCAGCGATCTGCACCGTCCGTACATCGACGAGCTGACGCGACCCAACCCCGACGATCCGTCGGGCCGGGCGGTGATGCGGCGGGTGCCCGAGGTGCTGGACTGCTGGTTCGAGACCGGCTCCATGCCGTTCGCACAGGTGCACTACCCCTTTGAGAACGCCGAGTGGTTCGAGCGCCACTCCCCGGGTGACTTCGTGGTCGAGTACTACGCCCAGACCCGTGGCTGGTTCTACAACATGCACGTCATGTCCACCGCGCTGTTCGACCGGCCGGCCTTCGCCAACTGCACCGTCCTCGGTGTGGTGCTCGGCCACGACGGCCAGGCCATGTCCAAGGCGCGCAACAACTACCTCGATGTCAACGACATCTTCGCCCGCGACGGCTCCGACGCCATGCGCTGGTTCCTCATGAGTTCCCCTCTGCTGCGCGCCCGCGACCTGGAGGTCACCGAGGCCGGCAGCAAGGAAGCCCTGCGCCAGGTGCTGCTGCCGTTGTGGAACGCCTGGCACTTCCTGGCCCTGTACGCGGGCGACGCCGAGGGCCACGTCCGCACCGAGGCGGAGCATCCGCTCGACCGCTACCTCCTCGCCAAGACCCGTGACCTGGTCGAGCTGACGACCGGCGCGATGGACGGCTACGACCTCTCCCGCGCGTGCTCCGCCCTGCGCGACCACCTGGATGTGCTGACCAACTGGTACATCCGCTGCTCGCGCGACCGGTTCGCCGCCGGAGACCGCGCGGCGGTGGACACCCTGCACACCGCGCTCGAAGTGCTGTGCCGACTGATGGCACCGCTGCTGCCGCTGATCACCGAGCGGATCTGGCGCGGGCTGACCGGCGGCCGGTCGGTGCATCTGACCTCATGGCCCACTCCCGGGGAACTGCCGTCCGACCCGGAGCTGGTGCGGGTCATGGACCGGGTGCGGGAGGTCGCCTCGACCGCGCTCGGCCAGCGCAAGAGCCACCAGCTGCGGCTGCGGCTGCCCCTGGCGCGGCTGGTGATCGCCGACCCCGACGCCCCGGCGCTGGAGCCCTACGCCGGACTGCTGCGCGACCAGCTCAACGTCAAGGACGTCCAGCTCACCACCGATGTCTCCGCACACGGCCGGATGCGGCTGACCGTCGACCCCCGCAAGTGCGGGCCCCGCCTCGGCGGGGCGGTGCAGGAGGTCATCCGCGCCGCGGCCACCGACGACTGGACGACGAACGAGGACGGGCACGTCGTGGCGGCGGGGCGGGAACTGCTCGCCGGTGAGTATGAGCTGCGGCTCGTCGCCGATGGACCGGGCGCCGTCGCGGCGCTGCCCGGCGGAGCCGGACTGGTCGTTCTCGACGTCGAGGTGACCGAGGAGCTGGCGGCCGAGGGCGCGGCGCGTGACCTGGTGCGTGTGGTGCAGCAGGCGCGCCGCGCGGCCGGTTTCGAGGTGTCCGACCACATCGCGCTGAGCGTCGATCTGCCCGAGACGGTGGCGGCACGGATCCGCGCCTACGAGCCGCTGCTGAAGGCCGAGACCCTGGCCGGGCGCCTGACGTTCGGCCCCGTCGCGGACGCCGCTCACGAGGGCCTGATCGGCGAGGGCACCGCCGTCCGGGTGCACATCGACAAGCTCTGACACAGGAAGAGAAACGGATGACCCGTCTTGACGCGCTTGTGAGCGCACAGGCCAAGCGAACTCCGGAAGCGGACGCGGTCGTGTTCGGCCCGACCCGGCTGACCTATCGAGAGCTGGAGGAACGCTCCGACCGGCTGGCCCACGCGCTGCGGGCCGGCGGGCTGCGCCCGGACGACCGCGTGTGCGTGCTGGTGCCCAAGGGCGCGGACGCGGTGGTGTTCCTGCTCGGTGTGCTCAAGGCCGGCGGCGTCTGTGTGCCCCTGGACACGGCGTCGCCGGTGGACCGGCTGGTGTCCATCGTGAACCAGACCGCCCCATGCCTGCTCCTCGCCGACCGGCAGCGGACCCCCCTGGCCACCGAGGTGGCGGCCGCCGCCGCGCCCGGCGCGGTGGCGGGCCTGTGCCTGCCCGACGGGGACGCGACGGCCGCGGGCGACCTCCCCTCGGTCACCGCGGCCGATATCGCCTCGGCACCGACGACGGCGCCCGAACCGGTCAGCGGCGAGTCCGGTGTCGCGTATGTGCTGTTCACCTCCGGCTCGTCGGGTGAGCCCAAGGGCGTACCGCTCACCCACTCCGGCATTGTCCACTTCGTGACCTGGGCCAACGAACACTTCGGGCTCGGCCCGGACGACCGGATCTCCTGCCATCTCCAAATGCACTTCGACGGCTCGCTGTGGGATGTGTACGGGCCGCTGATCTGCGGGGCCGAGCTGCATCTGGTCCCGCCGGCGGCGAGCCTGCTGCCGACCACGCTGGCCGCGTTCATCCGCGAGGCACGGCTGACCCAGTGGCTTTCGGTGCCGTCCGTGCTCAGCGCGATGGCCCGCCACGACGTGGTGGAGAAGGACGACTTCCCGCATCTGCGCCGGGTGTTGTGGGGCGGTGAGGTCTTCCCGCCCACGGATGTGGAGTACTGGATGCGCCGGCTGCCCCATGTCACCTTCACCGGTTTCTACGGGACCACCGAAACCACCATCGCCAGCTCCTTCCACACCCTCACCGAACTGCCCGACGAGACGCTTCCGGTCGGCCGGGCCATCCCCGGCGAGTGGCTGGAGGCCGTCGACGACGAGTTGCGCCCGGTCGCCCCCGGCGAGGTGGGCGAGATGGTGATCGGCGGCGCGGGGGTCAGCCCGGGGTACTGGCGTGACCCGGAGCGGACCGCGGCCTCGTTCATCGAGCTGCCCCCCGGCTCCGGACGGCGCGCGTACCGCACCGGAGACCTCGGCAGCAAGGACGCGGACGGGCTGCTGCGCTTCCACGGCCGCGCCGACCGCCAGGTCAAGGTCAACGGCTACCGCGTGGAGCTGGACGAGGTGATGACCGAGCTGCACTCGCTGCCGGAGATCGCCGCCGGGGCGGTGGTGTCGGTGCCGGGCGCCGCCGGGTCCCCGTTGATCTGCGCCGCCTACACCCTCGCCGCCGGTGTCTCGCTGACGACCGCGCAGGTGAAGGCACGGCTCGCGCACAAGGTGCCCGGGTACATGCTGCCGTCGCGCTGGCTCGCACTGGAGTCGCTGCCCGTCAACGCCAACGGCAAGACCGACCTGCGCGCACTCCAGCAGCGCTTCACCGCCGACGAGGCCGTCCCCGGCGGCGGTGGCGGCGCGTGAGCGAGTTCTCCTTCACGGCCTGCACGGCCCGGGACCGAGCGGAGATCGCGGACTTCCAGGACTCGCTCTGGCGCGGCGGCCGGGACGCCAACCTCGCCTATATGGACTGGAAGTACGCCACCAACCCCCACCTCGACGACCGGTATGTCACCCTCGCCCGCGAGGGAGGAGAGCTGGTCGGCATGGTGGGGGTCTTCGGCGCCTGCTGGGAGGTGGCGGGGGAGCGGTTCATGCTGCCCTGCCTGACCGACACCGTGGTCGCTCCCCGGTACCAGGGCAGCCCGCTGTTCCGGATGCTCATCGACGAGGTGGTGGCACGGCTGCGCGCCGACGGTGTGCCCTGGCTGCTGGACTTCGGTGACCAGGGGGCCGGCCCCGCCATGCTGATGAACGGATGGCGCCCGATCGGCCCCTGGGCGCAAGCGGTGGTGAAGCGCGAGAAGCCACTGGTGGCCGAATGGCCGTGGCATGAGCTGCCCGCCGTGCGAGGAGCCAGGTCCGGCCTGACCCTACGTCCGCTGGCCGCCGTGGACGCGGAGGCGATGGCGGGGCTGGTGGCCCGGCTGCCGGGCGGCGAAGGCCCGCGCCCGGCGCGGGACGCCGCCTACTTCCGCTGGCGCGCCGCCAACCCACTGGCCCGGTACTTCCATCTGGTGGCCGGTGACGGGCCCATCGAGGGCTATCTCATCGGGCACCGCTCGGGCGTCGACACCGACGACGGTGAGACCCCTACGACCATCGTGGACTGCGAGGCCACCTCCGACGAGGTGTTCGCGGACCTGGTGGAGGCCGCCCTGACGCGGCTGCCCGGTGCCGAGGTGCTGATGTGGGTCCGCGATCTGCCGGCGGTGCGGGTGGCGGCGCTGGGCGCGCTCGGTGCCGAACTCGACGAGCCCACCGGCCTGTTCACCCGCGACATGTACCTCCCCAGCCTGATGATCCGCGCGACCGGCGCCGAGATGCCGCCCGCGCTGAGCGACCTCGACCGGCCGGACGGCTGGAATCTGAGCGGAGTCTCCGGCCGCGCCTGGCGTTGACACCGGCCGACCCCATATCCGTCTCGACGGACGAAAGCGCCGCTCGCCCCCTTCCCAGGAGGCGAGCGGCGCTTTCGTCGCAGCTCTACGGTGTGTCCGGAGGGTCATGCGGCGGAGCCGCATATCGATGCTTCCCCCTCCCCGCCCCTTCCCGCCGCATCGATGTGCGGCTCCGCCGCGTGGCAGGGGCTCCGCCCCCAGACCCTGGGGTCTGGAGGCGGAGCCCCTGTTGGGGGAAGGGGCGGGGAACAGCACGCCGCGGGCGTCAGCGGCTGGGGCGCAGCTCGAAGAGCAGACCGCCGGGCGGCCGGTTGAACTCCTGGACCGCCTCGCACTCCCAGCCGGAGGCGTCGAACGCCGCCATCCAGTCCGACCGCGTCGGCAGCGTCACCCCCATCAGTGCGTGCGCGAACTCGAAGCCCAGGGTGAAGATGGGCGTATGCGGCCCCGGCGCCACCTCGCTGCGCACCACATCGCACAGCAGGAACCGCTCGACATCGGGGAAGACCTCGCGGATCCGGCGCAGCACCGTCACACACTTGTCGTACGGCCAGAAGTCATGCCCCATGAAGACACAGGTGACCGTGTCGATACCGGCGAACTCCGAGAGCCGGGGCAGCGCGTGCACATCGCCGTGGTGGACCGAGATCCGGTCCGCCATCCCCGCCTCGGCGAAGGAGGCCCCGGACAGTTCCACGGCCGCGGGCGCGATGTCCACTCCGACACCACGGACACCGGGGTGGTTGCCCGCGATACGGATGAGCCGCTGGCCGGAGCCGCAGCCCAGATCGCACACCGCACGCGGCGGCTGATCGGCGAGGATCTTGTCGAAGCGCAGCTCGACCTCGACATCGCCGATCATCCGGGAGCTCACCGCGACGGCCCGCATGTCCCGGTTGTAGAACTCGCCGTGCCGGTTGCGCTCCAGCGCGACATGCGGTGCCCGGCTGGTCAGCTCGCCGTTGCCACCGGCCAGCCAGTAGAAGTAGCCACGGTCGAGGTAGGCCGCCTCGAAGCCCGGTCCCGGGCGGGCGGACCGGTCGTCCAGCTCGACGATGCCGGCCCATTCCAGGGGCAGGAGTATGCCGCGGACCACGGCGGGGTCGATCCGGTCCGCGCCCTCCTGACGGTCGTCGAACCGGATCTCGCCACGGTCCTTGAGGTCGTCCAGCAGCCCGAGTTCCACGGCGGCCGACAGGGCGGAGACCGCCACGGACGAGCAGAACAGGGAATCGGTGGTCGGAGTGGCTGCCTGAGTGGGGGTGAAGTGCGGTGTCGTCGTCATCGCTGCTCCTTGTGTGGTGAGGGGGTGGGTGCGCGGCCGGTCACTTCTCTTCGAGGGGCTTACGGGCGCGGTAGATGGTGCGGCAGGGGACGGGGGTCAGGGAGCACGAGCCCGAATCGCATTTGACGTAACGCTGCTCGAAGTCGTGCTCGGCCGGGACGAGACCGGCCGCCTCCAGCGCTTCGGCCACCTCGGCGTCGTCGTACTCCCAGCTGCGCAGCGTCTGGTCCACCCGCTCGGCGGCCATCCCCGTGCCGAAGACGCCGGAGACGCGCAGCATCCCCGTCCTCGCGCCGTCGTCCCAGACACCGCGCTTGACGATCACCGCTTCGGCGTCGTCGGTCAGGGTGACGTTGTTCCAGTGGCGGAAGTGTGATCCGGCGTAGAGGTCGAAGATGAACTCCCCGCCGGGCAGCAGCGCCTCGCGCACCGAGGTGAAGCACTGGGTCAGCTCCGCCACCGACCCCAGGTGGTTGAGCGCTCCGTCCAGGCTCACGCAGGCGGCGGCCGGGCGCGGGGTGCGGAAGGTCCTGGCGTCGGCCTCGATCAGCGTCAGCGTGCCACTTTCCACGGCGGGAGCGAGCTTCTTGCGCGCGATGTCGAGCATCGCGGCCGACCCGTCCACGCCGGTGGCCTGCCAGCCCGCCGCACAGAAGACGGACGCCGTCACGCCCGTGCCGCAACACAGGTCGATCACCGAACGCTCCGGCAGTCCCTGCCGGTCGAGGTGGTCGGCGAGCCGGGGCGAGAAGGTGTGGACCCATCCCGTGTACCGGCTGTCGAAGAAGGTGGCGAAGCCGTCCGTGTAGTAGTAGTTCTCCATGGTGAGCCTCCGTGGGCCGCGGTGTGAGGGAAGGTGGTCGGTGGCGGTCGGCTGTTCAGCCGGCCGGGTGGGCGCGCAGCGCCGGGGCGACATGCCGGGCGAAGAGATCGAGGGTCTGCCAGTCGACCGGCGGGCGGGCGCCGAGCAGGAAGTCGCGTACGCCCAGGTCCAGATAGGGCCGCAGCCGCTCCACGCACTGTTCGGGCGTGCCGAAGACCAGATACTCCGGCCACACCGGCGAATCGGGGCCCACCCGCTCCAGCAGCCGCTCCTTGCGCTCCAGCGCCTGCCGCTCGTCCTCGGCGAGGATCGCCCGGAAGGTCACCGACTGGCGGATGGTCCCGGGGTCGCGGCCCACGACGGCGGCATGTTCGGCCAGTTTCCCGACCTTGTGGCGGTAGGTGTCCGGGGTTCCGGCGAGGGTGTTCCAGATGTCGGCGTGTTCCGCGACGATCCGCAGCATCCGCCGCTCGCCCTCGCCACCGATCACCAGCGGCAGCCGCCGCTGAAGGGGGCGCGGTTGCAGATGGGCGTCCTCGAGGCGGAAGTGTTGTCCGGCGAACGTCGCGGGGCCGCCGGTCCACAGTGCCCGCATCACCCGGCACGCCTCGTCCAGCATGTCCAGCCGGGCCCCGGCACTCGGAAAGGGAATGCCGTACTGGCCGTAGGCCAGATCCGCGCCGGCCGCGCCCATCCCGAACTCCAGCCGCCCGTCCGAGACATGGTCGATGGTGGCCGCGGCGGCGGCGGCCAGTGCCGGGTGCCGCCAGGTCACCGCCGAGACGAGCACGGCGCAGCGGATCCGGCTGGTGCGTGCCGCGAGCGCCGAGAGCAGCGACATGCCCTCGAAGCACGGGCCCGCCGGGCCTCCCATGGGGGGACGGAAGTGGTCGAAGAGGGACACCCAGTCGTAGCCGAGCTCCTCCGCCGTCCGCCACAGCTTCAGCGCCTCGGCGAAGGTCGTGTACTGCTGGCCCGAGTGGACACCGACCCGGACCGCGTCTCCATGGATCCGCATGGTCAGCCGGCCTGTGGTCCGCACAGCGTGCGGACCGTGTCGGTGAGGGTGCGAATGGTGCGGAACACTTCGGGGGTGACCGCGTCGTCGGGGAACCGGAAGGTGAAGGTCTCCTCCAGGTCCACGACCAGGCCCGCCACCCCCAGCGAGCTCACACCGAGGGACGACAGCTCGGCGTCCGGGTCCAGGGCGGCGGCCGGTGGCGGCGCCTCCGCGCGGCGCCGCACGGCCTCCGCCACGGAAACCATGAGTGGGTCCATGAACGCGTATACCTCCTGTGGATCGGGCCCGGTGGGCGGGTGCGGCTCAGTGGGCCGAGAAGTGATGAACGGTGCGATGGCGGTAGGTCTCGCCGGGGTCGAGGCGCACCGGGGGATAGTCGTCGCGGTTGGGCGCGTCCGGCATGGGGCCGGTCTCCAGGCAGATCCCGGACCGCCGCCGCCCGGCGAAGCCGTCGGCCGAGTACACCCCCACCGCGGGCTGGTCGGTGACCACGCGCATGGTGCGCCCCGAGGCGGGGTCGTGCAGCCGCGCCGCCCAGTCCGGGTCGTCCAGGACGAAGCAGTTGTCCAGTCGTAGCTCGCCCACCGGCTGGGGCTCACGGTGGTCCAGCGGGCCTCCGGTGATGTCCGCGGGCGGCCCGGGGAGGGGGATGAGCTGGTCGTCGAAGACCACCGCCCGGGTGGAGTTGAGCGCCAGCAGATGGCCGTCGATCCGTCCGGTGCCGGCCAGGTTCCAGTAGGCGTGATTGGTGAACCCCACGATGGTGCTCGCGGTGGTCGTGGCGGTGTACGCGAAGGTCAACGTCCCTTCGGGGGAGACCTGGTAGAGCACTTCGGCGGACAGCGCGCCCGGGTAGCCCTGGTCGCCGTCCGGGCTGTCGAGGCGCAGCCGCAGCGACAGCACATCGCCCGAGCGCTCCGCCTCGGCCGCCCACACATACCGGTCGAAGCCGAGGTCTCCGCCGTGGATGTGGTGGTCGCCGTCATTGCGGTCGAGGTGGTGCTCCACGCCGTCGAGCCGGAACCGGCCGCCCGCCACGCACCGGCAGTAACGGCCCACGGTGGAGCCGACATACGGATTGGTGGCCCGGTTCTCATAGCCGCCGAGGTCGGGAAGGCGCACCACCACATTGCCGGTACGGCCCTCCCGGTCGGGGACCAGGACCTCCACGAGCTGCGCCCCGTAGGTCCACACCACCACGGCCAGGCCCGCGCCGGTGTCCAGGGTGTAGGCGTCCACGTCGGCCGGCCCCTGCCCGCGGTGGCCCACGGTGGTGCCGACCCTCTCCCGCCGTATCGTCGCCGCCATCAGCCCTCCCGGCCGGCGGCGGGGGCCGCCGCGCGGAGGGTCTTCTGCAGATGGGCGCGGCGGCTGCCGCCCCCATCGCCGAGCGTGGGCCCGTACTGCCGGAACCCCAGGACGTCCAGCAGCGACCGGGTGTCCGTGAGGTCCGGGTTGGCCTCCGAGCGCAGTACGTCCGCACCGGCCCGCTCCGCCTCCTCGATGGCGTGGCGCAGGCACCGCAGCCCCACCAGCGACCCGTCGTCGAGCCACTCGGGTGCCACGGCCAGCCGGGAGAGGTGAATCGGCCGCTCGGCGCGGGGGAACACCCCCTCGTCCACGGTGAACGGCGGATCCCAGGTCAGGGTGAACATCCCGGCGGGGTGTGGGCCGTGGCGCAGCAGACGCACCGCGCCGGACCGCACCCGGCGTTCGGTGGTCTCCGGGCGGCGCCGGGGCGCCGGGGTGCCGGAGGCGGCCGCCTGGTGGGCGTCGCACGCACACAGCAGTGCGTGCACCTCCCGCGGGTCCTGGCTCACCTCCCACCGCCACGTGGCCGCCGTCCGCTCGGCCGGGAACCGGGTCTCCGCCATCGCTCAGCCCCTGCCCACGCGTACGGTCACGGTCTTGGGGCGCTGGTACTCGGTGAGCGCCAGCACGCTCATGTCCGTGCCGTGCCCCGAGCCGCCACGTCCGCCGTGGGGGAGTTCCGCGGTCTGTTCCAGGCAGCAGTTGACCCACACCTCCCCGGCGTTCAGCCCTCCGGCCAGCTCCAGGACGGTGTCCGTACGGGTGCCCCAGACGCTCGCGGCGAGGGCCTGCGGCACCGAGTTGGCCAGGGCCAGGGCCTCGGTGTGGTCGTCCGCCGCCTGCACCGTGAGCACCGGCGCGAACACCTCCTCCAGCACCGCCGGATCGTCCGGGGGCAGATCGGCGAGGATGCGGCCGGGCCGCCAGTGGCCGCCCTCCTCGCCCGGGGGCGGCGCGAGCGGGGCGATGTGCTCGATGCCCGCCGCGCTCTGCCCGATGATCCGGTCGTAACGGGCCGCCTGGTCCGCGTTGTTGAGCGGGCCGAAGTGGACACCGGCGCGCCGGTCGGCCATCGCCTTGGCCAGCCCCTCGACGGTCTCCAGGTAGTTCTCCCGGAGGGTGATGACGCGGGCGGGGGCGGCGCAGCTCTGCCCGGCGTTGTAGGTGGCGGCCCGCACCAGCGCCTCATACGTGTCCGGCGGCGCGTCCGGCAGCACCAGCGCCGGGCAGTTGCCGCCGAGCTCCAGGCTGACGCGGCGCAGTCCGGCACGGGTGACGATGTCGCGGCCGCCCGCCTCGCTGCCGGTGAACGCCACCGCGTCGACGTCGCTGCCCACCAGCAGACGTCCGGTGTCGCGGTCGCCCGGCACCGTCAGCAGGACGCCGGGACCCAGCGTCGCCGCCGCGTCCCGCGCCAGGAGCAGCGCGGTGTCCGGGGTGGTCAGCGCGGGCTTGAGGACCACCGTGTTGCCGGTGGCCAGCGCGGGCCCGATACGCCACGCGGCCATCATCAACGGGTAGTTCCAGGGCACGATCACCCCGATGACACCCAGCGGCTCCCACCGCACCCAGCTCTCCCGGCCGGGCAGATAGTGCCCGCCCGCCGGAGCGACGTCCGCGCGCACCGCGCCCGCGTAGAAGCGCAGCAGATCGGCGCAGTTCTCGACCTCGCCCGCGGCCTCGGCGGCGGGCTTGCCGGTGCCCGCCCGCTCGACCGCCACGTACTCGGCGGACCGCTCCTCGATCAGATCGGCGAGGCGGAGCAGCCGGCGCGCCCGGATGCGGGGCGCGAGCGCGGCCCAGGCGGGCGCGGCGGCGCGGGACTCGGCCACCGCGGCCGCCACCTCCGGCTCACCGCCCAGCGCGATCCGCCGCCGCTCGTGTCCGGTGCGGGGGTCGGTCAGCACCGTCTCGGCGACGGCGGGACCCAGCTTGCCCGCCACGAAGGCGGCGATGCGCTCGACGGTGCGGAAGCGGTCCTGGGACAGGTCGGCGGCCGTCACACCGATGCCGAATTCCTTCTCCATCGCCATGAACAGGTTCATGAAGCCGATGGAGTCGAGCAGACCGGACTCGATCAGATCGGCCCCGGGCGGTGGCGGCTCGATCTGGAGGACCGTACACAGCAGGTCCGTGACGCGGGATGTCATCCCGGAGGGGGTGTTCATGGGGTACTCCTGGGGCTGGGCAGGGGGATGCGGGGGCCGGGTGCAGGGGGCCGTCCGCGGCGCCGTCCCGCGCCGTGGCGGCCAGCCGTTCGGCCAGTTCCCGGCGCAGGACCTTGCCGGTCCGGGTCCTCGGGATGGCGTCGAACGGCACCACACGGCGTGGCAGCACCGCGGGCCGGAACGCCGCGGCCAGCGCGGGCAGCACATCGGGAGGGCCGTCGGCGCCGGGGGCCGGCACGACCGCCGCCACGATCTCCTCGCCCAGGAAACGGTGCGGAAGCGCGACACACGCGGCGTCCCGCACCCGGGGCACGGCGCGCAGCACCCGGTCCATCTCGTCCAGGGAGACGGTCTCGCCGCCGACCTTGGCGATGTTCTTGCGGCGCCCGGTGATCACGACGAAGGGCTCGGCGCGGTCCGGGTCGGCGACCTCCATCCCCAGGTCCTGGGTGTGGAACCAGCCGCCCGCGAACGCCTCGCCGGTCGCGGCCGGGTTGGCCTCGTAGCGGGACATCACATTGTGGCCGCGCACACAGATCTCTCCCACCTGCCCGGGAGCCACCCGCTCGCCCTCCGGGGTCAGCACCGCCACCTCGTTGCCGAACAGGGCCGTGCCGATCGACGGGATGTCGGTGTCGAGCATCAGCCGCCGGTAGGCATCCTCGGACAGATCGGCCGGCATCGTGGTGGAAAAGTTGACCGTCTCGGTCAGCCCGTAGCCCTGGAGCACCCGGGCACCGAACCGGTCCCACACCGCCCGTGCGGTCCGCGTGGTCAGCGGTGCGGCGGCCGAAACGAAGTACCCGAAATCGTCCGGGAGTTGGGGCGACCGCCACGTTTCCAGCAGCGCCTCCAGCACACTGGGCACGACGCTGGCGATCCGCGGCCGGAACCGCTGGAGCAGCCGGGGGTAGCGCAGCGGATCGAAGCCGTCCGCGAGCAGCACATGGGCACCGGCCGCCAGGACGCCGAGGACGGTGAAGTGCAGACCGTTGACATGGTGGACGGGAAGGCAGCCGAGCAGCCGGTCACCGGGGCGCAGCCCGTGGTGGCGGCCGAGCGCCTCCGCGTTCACGGCGGCGTTGTAGTGGGACTGGGCGACCAGTTTGGAGGCCGCGGTGGACCCCGAGGTGGCGAAGAATAGGGCGTCCTGGTCCGGGTCGATCTCCGGGCCGCCGAGGTCGTCCTGCGGCCCCTCCAGGGTGCGCGGGTCGGGGAGGACGACCGCCTCCGGCAGCGCCTCGGCGGCCACCGACGGCGGCCGCAGAACCACCTGCGCCCGCACCGCCTCGGTCTGCTGCCCTCGCCGGTCGGCGGGGTCCTGCGGGCCGAGCAGCAGCAGCGGGCAGCCCGCTCGCAGCACCGCGAGGACGGCCACGATCGAGGCCGGGTCGTTGACCGGGGCGAGGGCCACGGTGCGCCCGGCCGCCATCTGGAGTTCGGCGCGCAGCCATCGGGCCAGGCGCCGGCTCAGCAGATCGGCCTCGCCGTAGCTGAGCGTGGTGAGCTCACCGTCGTCCGCCACGGTCGTCAGGAAGGGGGCCCCGCCCCGGGTCCTGGCGTGGTGCGCGAGCCAGGACACCAGGGTGGGGTGCGGCGTCAGCCGGTCCTCGAAGGGGATGCCGCGGTAGGTGTGGGCCATCGCGGCGTCGGTGGCCGCGGCTGTGGACACCTCGTCGGCGCTGGTTGGCGAGGCCATCGCTCACCCGAACCGGTGGGGGAGTGGGTGCAGCCCTTCGCCGCGAGCTCCTCGCCGCTGGTCGCCCGGATGTCGCAGATCCGGCAGGTGATCTCCCCGAACTCGCTCAACAGCGCCGCATAGGCGGTGAGCTCCTGCCGGTCCAGGCTGTCGAGGCGGCGGTGCGGAGCGCCCACGGACAGGATCATGTGGTCGCTGACCGCGCCCACCGCGTGGGTGATGGCCCCCTGGACCATGTACACCTGGCCGGGGCGGGTCTGCACGATCTCCCCGGCCACCGCGATCGTCCCGGTGCCCGCGAGCACGAACAGCAGATGGTCCCCGGGGTGGGTGTGGGGCGCGAAACCACTGCCCGCCGGGACATGGAGGATGTCGGCTCCCACATGGCCGCTGGACACCAGAGAGTGTCCGGTGGCGTCGGCGGTCTTCGTCACCTTCGTCGGGCCGGGCTCGACGGTGATGCCGAGCTGCTGCGTCGTGCCGTCCAGACCGAGGTCCTCGGCCCAGTCGCAGATCAGCAGGGGGCCGGGCGGTGTCCCGGGCGCCTCCGGGCGCTCCTCGGCGGGCAGCTCGTCGGCCTTGGCGCGGCCGAACACCGAGAGCAGTTCGAGCGATTTCGCCCTGCGCTCCGCGGGGTCGAGGTCGTGCAACTCCTCCGTCAGGAGGGAGATGATCTGCTGGGTGGACAGGTCGTCCGTAGTCCGGGTCACGGTGTCTCTCCGCGGTCTTGGGGGGTGGTCGGGATCGGACGGGGCAGGTCGGCCAGGAACGGCGCCCGTCCCAGGTGTTGGGCGAGATGGCAGGAAAGTGGGGCGGCGAACACGTGGTAGAGGAGGGGCGAGAACTCCTCCCGTACGTGTCCGGTCACCGGCAGCGCGGCCCAGCCGTGCCGGGCGATCGCGGCGTCGTCCTCGGGTGCGACGGTGATGACACGCCGCCCGAGCGCCGCCGCCTTCGCGGCCACCTCCGCGGCGTGCCGGTACGAGCGCCCCGGCGCGGCCACCACGATCACCGGCGAATCGGGCGGGCGGGCGAACCGCTCGACATGGCACCACTCCTCCAGGTCCTGCCCGGTGGCGAAGACGCCGGAGGTCTCGATCACCTTGGCGGCCGCGAAGAGCGCGGTGCCGTGGGAGGGGCCGCCGCCGAGCACACTGAGCACGGGCGCCTCGGCGATGCGCTCGGCGGTCTCACGGCACCGGGCCCCGGCCGCCTCGGCGGTCGCCTCGACCGGTCCGGCCAGTGCGGTCAGCTCGCCCCGCAGCGCGTCGGCCTCCGGCCCGCTGAGGCGCCCGCGCAGCTCGCCCAGCCGGACGGCGACCAGCAGCAGGCCCAGCAGGCTGGCCTGGTACGTGCGCACGCCCGGCGACCGCTCGGTGTCCGGCAGGGTGACCAGGAGCGCGCCGTCGGCCGCCCGCGCCACCGGGCTGTCGGGCGTCGCGGTGACCGCGATGGCATGTGCCCCGCCGTCACGGGCCAGCTCGGCCGACCGTACGACGAGCGGTGTGCGGCCCGAGGCGGAGACCGTGAGCGTCAGTTCCGTACGGGGCGGGCGGCCGCCGGACCCGGGGTGGTCGTACTCCACGAAGCGCAGCGCGTTCACCGGGCGGCAGTCCACCCCGGCCAGCGAGGCGAAGGCCATCCGCACGGCGCACGCCGCGTGGTACGAGTCGCCGTCGCCCACGATGCTGACGGTGTCCACCGCCGCCCACCCCGCGGGCAGCAGGGTGCGCACCTGCTCGTCGAAGGGCCCGGTCCGCTCGCGCAGGTCCGCGGCGAGAGCGTCGACCTGACGCAGCATCACCCGCGGGTCCAAAGGTGGCGGTGGCGCCTGGATTCCGGCGCCGGCCGCTGTGTTCGGTTCGCTCCGGCCGCTCACCGCTCCAGCCTCCGTACGATGTCGACGTACTCCGCCACCCGGTCGCGGTCGATCTCGCCGCCCCAGCCGTCGCGCTCCAGGCAGGTGCCCACGAACGCCCCGTCCGCCGCGGACATCAGCCGCGCCGCGTTCTCGTGCCGGGTGTGTCCGGCCAGGATCACGGGCAGGTCGGGGGCGGCCTCGCGGACGGACGCGATCATGTCCAGCGCGGTGTCCTCGTCCGGGTGGCACAGCGACACCGCGTCGGCCCCGACGGCCCGCGCCGCCCGCGCCACCTCGGCGGTGGTCTTCTGCCCGTCGAACCACCGGAAGTGCATCGAGTCGATCTCGGCGATGATCCTGATGTGTTCGGCGCCGATCCGGCGGCGGTACTCCATCACCCGCAGCGGATCGGCCCGCACCATGCCGTGTGCGGTGAGGGTCTGCCCCACCAGGGCGCCCGCGCGGATGTAGCCGCCGCCCGCGACCTTCGCCACCGCCAGGGACGCCGTGAGGGCGTTGCGCATCAGCTGCACGCCGATGTGGAACCGCTCATCGGTCGCCTCGGCCACCGCCCGCGTGATCAGGCCCATCGCCACCGTGCGCGCCGGGTCGGACTCCTCGTCCACGGTGTAGACCCGGTCCACCGTCTGGATCAGGCAGCCGTCCGCCCCGCCCTCGTACAGCGCCCGCGCGGACCGGACCGCGGTGTCGAGCGTGCGGCCGAAGGAGCCGTCCTCGTGAAAGGGGGTACCGGGCAGCGGTGACAGATGCACCATGCCGAGGACCAGTTTGCGGCCACCCGCGGTCAACCATCCGTCCATGGCTCAGCCTCCGTATCCCGGGGCGGCGTGCGAGCGCAGCCGGTCGAAGGCGGCGGACAGCTCGTCCCAGGGCCGCGCCGTGGTGACCCTGACGACGCCGCCGGAGAGGCAGAAGGTGAGGATTCCGGGGAACACCGAGACGCCGGTCTCCCGCAGGACGTCGCGGAAACATCGGTAGGAGTCGTCCCAACCTGGCAACTCCACCGCGGTGTTGATGGAAAAGCGCGGCGGAAGCACCCGGCCGGGGATCTCCGACAGCCGTACGGTGGCCGCGTCCCGCAGGACGGTCAGATCCTCGGCCCGGCGCAGCCGCTCGGCGCGGTAGCCGCGGTAGGCGTTCCGCAGCCGTGCCAGGTCGATGTCGTAGGAGGACTCGAACTCCTTGGCCTCGGCCGGCCCCGGTGTCTCGACGCCGGTGATGAGCCACCGCTCCAGGCGGGCCAGCACCTCGATGGTCGTGTAGAAGAACGAGGGCGGGCCGCCGAAGGAGGACGACGCGTACTCGTAGTACTCGTCGATGAACGCCGGGTCGGCGAGGAACCACCCGGCCTTCAGCCCCGGCGCCGACCACGTCTTGGACAGGCTGGACACCCGCACCACCTGGGGCGCGGCGCGGTCCGCGGAGCGCTTCTCGTAGTCCCCGAGCCACTCATGGCACTCGTCCAGCACGATGACCGTGGAGGGGGAGGCGGCGCGGATCAGCCGGGCGAGATCGGCCTCGGCCACGGCGGCGCCGGTCGGATTGCCCACCGTCTGCAGCATCACCATCGGGGTGTCCGGGGTGAGGGCGGCGATCAGCGGTTCGAGGGAGGTCTGGCCGTCCTGGGAGACCAGGGGCACCAGCTGGACGTCGTGCCGGCGGGCAATCGTCTCCACCAGGGGCGGGTAGTTGGGGATCGCGCACAGCGCCGGTGAGGGGGAGCGCGGGCCGCCGTGCAGCACGAAGTCCGCGAGCGTGCTGATGGCGAAGGTGCCGCCCATGGTGATGGCCACGTTCTCGGTGCCGTAGCGCGCCCCCTGGATGCGGGCGTTCTCGTACGCGGCGATCGCCTCGCGGGCCGGGACACGTCCGCGCGAGTCGGAGTAGCCGTACCAGTCCCGGTCCAGGGCGTAGCGGATGCACTCCTTCAGGCTCTGCGGCAGCCCCCACCGCTCCTCGTCGATCGACCCGCTGGAGAGGATGTAGCGGGCGTTGTCCCGCAGCTCGCCGTAGAGGTCGTCACGGAAGAACCAGTTGAACAGCTCCTTGACGAACCGCACGGTGGCGCGGGAGGAGAGCACCTCCTCGGGCTCGACGGCCCGGCGCGGCCTGCTGGCCCGCCAGGTCTCGGCGAGCGCCGGGCGCAGGGCGTTGCCGCCGAGCTCGTGCTCGACCCGTCCCAGCCACAGGTTCCGCAGCTCCAGGGCGTCGTGGGGGTCGCGGGCCCGGGCGTAGACCTCCAGGACACGGTGGTCGACGGCGGGTGAGAAGACATCGCGGATGCCACCGGGTTGCGGTGGACGCGCCGCGGTCTCGCGTGCGTCCGGCGGGGCGTGACACGGACGCGGAGACGGTACGGATTCGAAGAGTTTCATGCGTTTCCCCGAGTGGGCCGCCCCTGTGGGCGAGCGTGAACGGATGGCATGGGCTACACGACGCGCAGGCGCTTGAGATGCCGGAGCCGGGCCTCGGGCGTGGCCGAACCGCTGGTTCTCCCGTGAAAGAAGTAGGTGTTGTCGATGACGACGAGAAGCCCGCGCCGCCACTGGAGCCCTTGCGCGTGCTCGGGCGCGTACATGGCCGCCAAAAGCTCGCGGAGCGCGTCGCCCACGGCCGTGGCGTCCTCCTCCGGCCCCTCGTAGGACCACTGGAGCTCATCTGCGAGGAAGTCGCGGAGGGAGAACACCCAGCGGTCCCCGACCTGCCGGGCGATCGTGGGAACGCCGGGGCGGTCGCGGTACCGGGTCCGGGAGAGCACGGCCAGGGTCTCCGGTGCCAGCCGGCGCGCCACCTCCCGCATCGGCACCAGCACCGTCCTGGCGCCCTGCGAGGCGTCCCCGGGGGCCAGGCACATCAGCACGATGTAGCGCGGCTGCCGCTCGACGGGGGCGCCGCTGCTCTCGGTGTGCAGCGAGAGGTAGTTGCCGGCGAAGGGCTGCAGGGCCACGTCGTCGGTGCGGGCGTGCTCGCTGCGCAGATTGAGGATCACCTCCTCCTCCACGTACGGCGCGACCGCCGGGTCCCGCTCGGGCATGGCGGTGCCCAGGAACGCGCCGAGCGCGGTGAACCGGTCGTTGGGCAGTGGCTCATCGAGCTGGATCGCGGCCAGGCCACGGCTCCACAGCTGCTCGGACACCTCCTCGTGGAGGGTGTCGGACGGCCCGGATGCCAGGTCCGGGCGGGGCCGGCCGGTGACATCGGCCGGCGGGATGCCGTTTCCCAGCAGCCGCTCGCGCAGCGGGACGTGGGGATCGGCCGCGTCGGCCAGAAAGGCGCCGTGGGCGGGCCCGTCCCCGGCGTTCGGCACCGTGGGCCGGACGGGAGACAGGGACGTTCGGTGTTCCATCGCAGTGCTCCTTGGGGGGTCAGCCGCTGTGCGCCGGCTGTGGGGCGCGGGTGCGCTCGGCCCAGCCGACGACCGGCTTCATGGCCAGGCCCGCGAGGACGAACAGGCCGCCGAGCAGCAGCCAGCCGAGGGCACCGCCCTGGAGGACGGTGGCGGTGAGGAAGGTGGGGGCGATCATGACGGAGGCCGCGTATCCGGAGAAGAAGAACCCCTGGTACTGCCCCTGCTTGTCCGGTGGCGCGAGGTCGAACCCGATGACCCAGGCGCCGGCCGACAGCACCATCTCGCCGTACACATGCACGGCGCCGGCCAGCAGCAGGAAGACCATGGCCATGGCCACGCCGTCCGCGGCCGACGCCGCGAACAGCGCGCAGGCGGCGCACAGGACGAAACCGGCCTGCCGGACGGCCCGTACCGCGAGCGGAATCTCCGTCACCCGCTTGGCGATCCGCACCTGGAACGCCACCACGTTCGCCGTGTTGAGCAGGAACAGGGCCGTCACCATCCAGCGCGGGGCGTCCGTGTGCCCGGCGATCCACAGCGGCACCACGATCTCCAGCAGCACCGCGTGCAGGGACAGCACCGCGCTCAAGGCCGTGACCAAGGCGAAGGGCCGGTCGCGCAGGACGGCGAGCCGGGGCTGCCCGGGACCGTCCGCCGCCCTGGCCACCGGCGCCACCTTCGGCAGGGCGGTCAGCACGGCCGCGGCCACGAGGAAGGACAGGGCGTCCAGCACCAGGACGGTACGGAACGCGGCCGGGGTGTCCAGCTGCAGCGCGATGCCCGCGAAGCCGGCGCCCACCGCCACGCCCACATTGGTGATCGCCCGCAGATGGGCCCGGGTCTCCACCAGGTCCTCGCCCCGCAGCGTGCTCGCGATGGCCGTCTGCAGTGCCGCCCGGCCGCCCCGCTCCATCACCACGAACAGACCGGCCGCCAGGGTGAATTGGGCGAAGGAGCCGACGACGAGATAGCCGGCGGCCGCCAGTCCGTTGAGGGCGATCAGCAGCGCCGCCGTTTCGCGTCCTCCGCGGCGGTCGGCGATATGTCCCAGGGGAACTCCGGCGAACAGCCCCACCGCTCCGGCAATGGTCAGCCCCAGCCCCAATTGGGCCACGGAAATGCCGACCACAGTGGTGAAATAAAGCGCCGAACACGTCATGAAGGCGCCGTGCCCCATGGTGATGAAGAGAGTCGCCAAGGCCAGAACGCGCCCCGGCCCCGAAGCGGGGAGAAGTCGATTCAGCACGCCGACAACTGTAGGGATCGGGCGGAATTCGCAGGGAACTGCGAACGCGCTGGGCGCGGTTGGGGAAATGACCGCTCAATGACCGGAGCTTTCCCGGGACATCGGTCCCTCCGGGCGCGGTGGGGCCGGGCGGAGCGGGCCAGGTCCCGGGCATCCCCGCCGGTATGGAGCCCCGCTTGTTGTATCTTGCCTGCTGCCGTACGCCGAGGAAGCGGAGGGGGAGGCTCATGGGTTACACACGCGGACGCCGTGTCACACACTGTCCCTACTGCGGTACCGCCAGCGCCGAGGGCGCCGGATGGCCGCGAGACTGCTCCGGCTGCGGTGAGACCCAATGGCGCAACCCGCTGCCCGCCGCGGTGGTCCTACAGCCCGTGGCAACGTTGTCCGGCCGGCTCGGAGTGGTCGTGGTGCGCCGCGCGATCGAGCCCGCCATGGGGCAACTGGCGCTGCCCGGCGGCTATGTGGAGGTCGGCGAGACCTGGCAGCAGGGAGCCGTACGGGAACTGCGGGAGGAAACCGGCCTGGCGGCCGATCCGGAGCAGGTCCGCCTCTTCGATGTGCACTCCACCCGGGACACCCTCGAGGTCTTCGCCCTGCTGCCGGTGCGCGACGCCGGCACCCTGCCCGAGCCCGCGCCGATGCCCGAGACGGCCGGATGGCAGGTCCTCGACACGCCGGTCACGCTGGCCTTCGACGGCCATACGACGGCCGTGGCCGCGCTCCTGGGCACGGCCCTGCCCAGCGGTACGGGGCCCCGGTGAACCCCTCCGCGGCGATGGCCGTCTGTCTCTCCAAAGCCTTTCTGACAGGACCAGTGGTAGAAGAGAAAAGAAACAAAATGCTGCTGAGACACCGGCCGTCCGATGTTGGATTCCCGTCCGATTGCTCGTCGTTACGACTCGTCGACGGACGAGGGGGGCGCTTGTGAACCCGCCCCTCGAGCCCACCGCTTGCGGCTCCTCGTATGTGAGTGATGCCGAAGCCGAGCTGTATTCCTGCATCCTGAGATTCCAGCAGGTGACCCGAGAATTCCTGGGCACCTTATCCGAGCTGGAAATGTCCGAGGAAGAGCTCGACGCGGCGGTCGGCCGGCTGAGGGAACTGGGCCTGCTGCGCTCCCACTCCACGGACCCGGCGCTCCTGGTGCCCGTCGACCCCGACCTGGCCGCCGCCGCGCTTACCGCCCCGATCCAGGAGTCCCTACAGGAGCGGCGGCGCCAACTGGACCAGATCAGCGTCGAGTTCGGGCGGCTGCGGGCACACTTCCTCGAAGGCAGGCGCTTCGACACCGGCAGCATCGAGGTGATCGGGCATCTGGACGAGGTCCGCGCCGCCTTGAACCGTGCCTCCAACGAGTGCCAGGAAGAGGTGCTGAGCAGTCAGCCGGGTGGTGGGCGGGCACCGGAGGTCTTGGAGGAGGCGATCAGCCGTGACACGGCGCTGCTCGCCCGGGGGGTGCGCATGCGCACGCTCTACAACCACACGGCCCGGTTCAACGCGCCGAGTCAGGCATACGTGGCCGTCATGTCCGGCCTGGGAGCCGAATACCGGACCGTCCACGATCCGTTCGGCCGCCTGATCGTCTTCGACCGGGACCTGGCGTTCGTCCCCGACCGGGAGGGGAGCCTGGGAGCGGTGATGGTACGCGAGCCGTCCCTCGTCCGCTATCTGTGCTCGGTCTTCGAGAACGCGTGGGCCCATGCCCGGCCCTTCTCGGACGCCGCTGCCGACGGCCTCGAATCCGTGGCGAAAGAGCTGGACGGAACGATCCTCCGCCTGCTGGCGGCAGGCTACAAGGATGAGGCGATCGGCCGCAGACTGGGGATGTCGCTGCGCACCACGCGCAAGCACGTCGCCGACATCATGGACACTCTCGGTGCGGTGAGCCGGTTCCAGGCCGGAGTCCTCGCCGCTCGCGCCGGTCTGCTGGATCACGACGAGAGCGAAGACGAGAGCGAACCGGACACCGGTGTGCGGGAGGTCGCCGGGTAGCCGGCGCCTGTCCGCCATCAGCGCGTCAACGGGGGTGCGAGGCCGCGACGGCGGATACCGTCGCGGCCTCAGGTGTTTCGGCGGAGTCCGTGTCGGCGTAGCCCGCTTCCGTGGGGCCCGTTTTCGAGGGGTGTCTGTCACGTCGGCACGGGACCGTCGAAAAGGGACTGGCATACCGCACCACCGGCGGGCGAGGATGGGCATCGCCTGCGCGGGGGTTCCGCAGACACGGACTTCGGGCGGCCCGGGCGGGTCGCTCCACGTCGTCAGCTGCCCATGCCTGCCGTGTGATCGGTGCTCGATCGCCTCGGAGAGCGCTTGTGTCGTCCGTTGCCGGTGGCGGTCACGAGATGCGACCTTTCGAGAGCGAAGGGCAAGGGTTGTCCGATACCAACTGGGACCTCTTCCTCCGTGACATGGCGCTGTGCCTCTCGACCTACCAGGACAGGGGCCCTGCGGTGGTATGGCCCGAACGCGCTCACACCGTCCTCCCGCGCCTTTACGCCACGGACGGCCGGGAACCGGCGGACAGGGAGTGGCGGCCCGTGCGCCCCGGGACCGGCGCGCACCAACTGGCCGCCGATCTGGGCCATGTCATGGGCTACCCCGTCGAGGCGTACGAACGGCTGCTTCCCGCCGGGACGGTGCTCCCCTTCGGGCGTGTCGGCGCCGATCTCCTGCTCTTCCCGCTCCGTGGCGGAGCACGCTGCCGCGTCGAGAACGACGGCCGTGCGGACCACCGGAGCGGGGGAGTCGAACTACGGCTGCGCGCGGGGAGATGTGCTACGTCCCCGCACGCCACTCCTGCACGCTCTCCGAAGCCGTCGCCCCGTGCGAGCTGCTGCTGCTGGTGCTCCACGCCACACCATGACCACCCGCCCATGGGGGCGGTCAGATGCCGCGGATGGTCCCGCACGGCGAAACCGGACATCCGAAGAGTTCCGTTGTGCCCCTTATGATCCCCCCTCGTTTTGTTGCCCGACACCTTGGTGAGCGGCGGAGCGCGTGGTGCGCGGGCCGGGCCCCCGCCATGATCGAACCATCCAGCCCAGGGCCGAATTTCCGCACCGGATCTCTTCAACCGGAGGCCACCATGCGCACGTTGTTCCTCACCGCCGTCATGACCGCGATCGCCGCACCGGCCCTCTCGCTCTTCGTGGGCGCGGCCGCGCAGTCGGCGCACGACCGTGCCGGAACCGGCACACGGGGCCTTCACCCGCTCGCCGTCGCCGAGACGACCCTGGCGGTGGGGGGCGGCTCCGACTCGCCCGAGGACGACGACACCGGCTGGGGCTTTCACGGCAGGGCTCTGCCGACGAACCGATGATGAGGCGGTGCCGTATCTCATGTCCGGCTTACGGGGCCATGGGGTGAGACGGCCCGACGAACGCGCGGTGGGCTCGTCCGAAGCCACAGCCGCCTCCGGCGCTGCCGAGCACGCCGGACGGCCCGACCGCCAACCGCTGGAACTGCTCAGCGACCGCGAACGCGAGGTTCTGGACCGCGTCCTGGAGGGGCACACCTACCCCTCCGTGGCGCGTGCCCTGGGCCTCAGTCCGCACACCGTCGACACGTATATGCGACGCATCCGGGCCAAGACGGGGGCCACCCATCGCATGCAACTGCTGCGGCTGGCGATGGCCGACGCCCTTCAGACGGGCTCGGGGGACACGGGGGACACACGGGGACACGCACATCCAGACAGAAGGTGAGGTTCCGTGGACTTCCACTTGCTCGGCCCCCTTGAGGTGCTCGATGACGGGGCACCGGTGCCGCTCGGCGGAGTCATCAAGCGAGGGGCGCTCGCCCATCTGCTCATCCACGCCAACAGCGTGGTGGCCACGAGCAGGCTGCTGGCCGCCCTGTGGCCCGGCGACACCCCGCTCACCGCCCGGAAGATGCTGCAGAACGCGGTCCGGGACCTGCGCCGGACGCTGTCCTGCGAACCCGGCTCCGAAGGTCGGGCGGTACTGGTGACCGATGCCCCGGGTACCGGCTGCGGGTGGATCCCGACACCGTCGATCTGCTCCGCTTCCGGCGGGCGGTGGAGCGCGGACACACCGAGGTGGCCGCCGGCTCCTACGCGTCGGCCGCGCGGGTGCTGCGGGAGGGCCTGGGGCTGTGGCGCGGGCCCGCGCTCGCGGACCTCGTCGAGGACGGCCTCGTCTGGCCGGAGCCGGCCGCGTGGGAGAACAGCCGGCTCAACGCGCTGGAGGACCTCTTCGAGGCCGAGCTGGCGTGCGGCCGTCACCACGCGGTCCTCGGGGAGCTGCAGGCGGTGGCCGCCGCCGAGCCGACGCGGGAGCGCCTGAGCTGTCAGCTCATGCTGGCCCTCTACCGCTGCGGCCGGCAGACCGAAGCGCTTGCCGCCTACCGCCACCGCCGCGTCGAGCTGGTCGAGCGGTACGGCCTCGAGCCCACCCGCGAGATGCAGAAGCTGGAGCGGGCGATCCTCGCCCACGCCCCGGAGCTCGACCCTCCGTCCCCGCCCGCGCTGGTCGATGTGACGCCCCTCCCGAGGACCGACCTCCCCAGGGCCGATCTCTCCAGGGCCGACCTCCCCAGGGCCGATACGGCGCGGGAGACCGCGGCCCAGAGCAGGGCGGGGCTCACCGCGGTGGGCGGGCGGGCCACCCGGCCGCGGCGGCTGAACGAGTCCACGGTGGAACACAAGCGGATCAGCCTCGTATGGGTGCGCCACGCCCTGGAGGGCCACGGTCACGATCCGTCGAGCGTCCAGGAGGCGCTGCGGGAGGCCGAGCGAGTCGTCCGCGAGGAGGCCGCACGGTTCGGCGGGACCATGGCCCATGCGGCCGGGCCGGTCCTCTCGGCGCTGTTCGGCCACCCCGAGACGAGCGAGGACGACGCGGCCCGGGCGGTACGGGCGGCGTTCGCGATGCGCGACCGCTTCGCCGGCCGCGGCGCCGGACCCGCGCCGATGGGCCCCGGCCCCGCGTGTCTCCATGTCGCCGTGGTCACCGGAGACGCCTATCTGCTGTTCCGGCCGGGAGAGCCGGACACCGCCCCGCGGGTGATGGGGGAGGCGGCGGACCGGTGTTTCCGGATGCTGGCGCTCGCCCCGCAGGGGCAGGTGCGGGTATGCGAGGTCACCCGCCGCGCGAGCGAGCCGGACATCGCCTACCGCGTCGGCCCGGAACCCCCCGATGGGTGGGAGGCCGTCCAGGTCCGCGGGCAACGGCACGGCATGGAGGGCCGCCGTACGGCCGGACCCCTGGACTGGACGGCCCGGCCGGCTCCGAAACCCGAGGAGATCCCGGCCCACGCCGTGCTGTGACACCCGGGGCGCGGTGACGGTGGTGGCGAGGGCCTCGCCCGGTCGGGGCGGGGCCTGTACATGGTCTATCAACAATAGAAAATTACACGCCTGTGGTCGCGTGTGCTATAACGTAAGCGTCTAAATTCGAAAGACACTTACGTCGATGTCCAGCACACCCTGCCCGCGGGCCGGGCCCCTTTCCATAGCACGGGATGCCCCATGACCACCACCTACCCCGCCTTGACCGAGACCGACGCCGCCGCCCTCGTGGCGCGGCTGCGGGAGACCCACCGCAGCGGCCGCACCAAGTCTCTCGCCTGGCGCCGCGAGCAACTCACCCGGCTGCGCGCGCTGCTGACCGACAACCGCGCGGCCATCGCCGACGCTCTCTGGGCCGATCTGCGCAAGAACCCCGCGGAGGTCGACCGCGCGGAAATCGACATCACGGTGCTCGAGATCGACGACTACCTCGAACACCTGGAGGAGTGGCTCGCCCCACAGCCCGCGGAGGTGACCGTCTCCCATCTGCCGGAGGGGACCACGGCCCGCACCGAGCTCGACCCCCTCGGTGTCGCCCTGGTCCTCTCGGCCTGGAACTATCCGATCTATCTGCTGCTGACCCCCGTCGCCGCCGCGCTGGCGGCGGGCAACGCGGTGGTCGTCAAGCCCTCCGAGCTCGCCGAGCAGACCTCCGCGCTGCTGGCCCGGCTCCTTCCGGCCTACCTCGACACCGAGGCCACCGCCGTGGTCGAGGGCGGTGTCGACCAGACGACGTCGCTGCTGGCCCAGCGCTTCGACCACGTCTTCTACACCGGCAACGGCACCGTGGGCCGGATCGTGATGCGCGCGGCCGCCGAGCATCTGACCCCCGTCACCCTCGAACTCGGTGGCAAGTCCCCGGTTTTCGTCGACCGTGACGCCGACCTCGCCACGGTCGCCGCCCGCATCGCGGCCACCAAGTTCTCCAACGCCGGACAGACCTGCGTCGCCCCCGACTACGTCCTTACCGACCCGGACACCGCCGAGGCGCTGGCGGCCGCCCTGACCCAGGCGATCGAGCAGCTCTACGGAAGCGACCCGCAAGCCGCCGACCACTACGGACGCATCGTCAACGAGCGCCACTTCGACCGCCTGACCGCGCTGCTCGGCTCCGGCCGCACCGTGACCGGCGGACAGAGCGACCGCGCCGAGAAGTACATCGCCCCGACCGTGCTGCTGGACGTGAAGCCCGACGAGCCGGTGATGCGGGAGGAGATCTTCGGCCCCATCCTGCCGATCCTGACCGTCCCCGACCTCACCGAGGCCATCGCCTTCATCAACGAGCGCGACAAGCCGCTCGCGCTCTACGCCTTCACCGAGAACGACACCACCCGGGCCCGGCTGATCGCCGAAACCTCCTCGGGCGCCGTCAACTTCGGCTTCCCGGTCTTCCATCTGACCGTGCCGACCCTGCCGTTCGGCGGCGTCGGGGAGAGCGGCATGGGCAGCTACCACGGCCGCTACTCGCTGGAGACGTTCAGCCACCGCAAGGCGGTCCTCGACGTCCCGCTGAGCTGACCCACCCACTCATCCACAGTGCGCAGGAGGACGAGGACATGAGCGAGATCAAGACCCGGTTCCGGCGGATCGACGGACTCTCCATCCGGTACGCCGAGAGTGACACGCCCCATGACCGCGAGGCGCTGCTGCTGAGCCCGTGGCCGGAGAGCCTGTACGCCTACGACGCGACCTGGTCGCGGCTGGCCGACCACGCTCATCTGGTCGCGGTGGACCTGCCGGGGTTCGGGCAGTCCGAGCTCCGGGAGGACCTGCTGTCCCCCCAGGCGATGGGTGAGTTCATCGTGCGGATCGCCGACGCGTTCGGGCTGGCGAAGCCGCATGTGGTGGGCCCGGACATCGGCACCAGCGCGGTGTTGTTCGCCGCGGCCCGGCACCCGGACCGGTTCCGCAGCGCCGTCGTGGGCTCCGGCGGGGCGGCGGTCCCACTGCAGTTGGGGGGTGTGCTGGACGAGTGGGTGCACGCCGAGGACCTGGCGCCGTACCGGGCGATGGGTCCCAAGGACGTCGTGACCGTCGCCATTGACACCATCGAGGGCTACGAGCTGCCGGAGGTGGTCCGCGAGGACTACCTCGCCTCCTATACGGGCGAGCGGTTCGCCGACCAGATGCCGTACGTCCGGGCGTATCCCACCGAGCTGCCGGTCCTGGGTGACCTGCTGTCCGGCATCCAGACGCCGGTGCAGATCATCGCCGGTCGCAAGGACACGGTGGTGCCGGTGGCGAACGCGGAGTACCTGCACGAGCGCCTGCCGAACAGCAGGCTCGACCTCATCGATGTGGGCCACTTCGTCTGGGAGGAAGGCGCGGAGGACTACGCCACGGCGATCACCGGCTGGTGGCAGGCGAACTGACCCTTCCCGGCTAACTCCCCTTCTCCGTAAGGAAGTTGGCGAGACCCGGCCCGGAATCAGCTTCCGGGTCGGGTCTTCTTCCGGGCGCGGTACGCGGCCACGTTGCTCTTGTTGCCACAGACCTCGTACGAGTGCCAGCGCTGGGTGCGGCTGCGCGTGGTGTCGTAGAACACATGGCTGCAGAGCTCGTTGGCGCAGATGCGGAGACGGGGCCAGGTGCCGTCGGAGACGAGTTCCGCCACCGCCAGGGTGATACCACCCACCACGGGGTCGCCGCCCACCTGCCGCAGCCGCACCGTCCCGGGCTCCGAGAAATCCTGCCGCAGGGTGACAGCGGACGCTCGCTCGGCGAGCTGTGCCCAACCGGAGGCCGCCTCGGTGCTGTCCGGCGCGGACGCGATGTCCATCAGGGTCGTGCGCAGCCCGCGGATCTTGGCGATGCGCTGCGGTGATGGCGCCTCCGCCGCGGGCTGGCCGAACGGGCGCAGGACGGCGCTCGCCGTCTCCGGGGTCTGGAGCGTGTCCGGAAAACCGGGGCCGTGCGGCCGGGAGTTGAGCAAGTCCACCATCGCCGCCGCGGTCGCGGGAATCCGCCGCGCTGAATCCGATTCTTCTCTGGCCACCCAGCCATCCTAGCACATGGTCTATTGGCGAATGGGGCTTACATCCTGGTGGTCGTGCATGCTATAAGTAAGCATCTAAAATAAAACACCCATTACAAGCACCCATGACCAGATCACCTTCTGAGATCACACCTCGAGGACACAGTTCATGATTGCCAAGAACGGCTCGGACCTCCGGCCGGAGCGGGGCCAGGGCCCGCCGATCCTGTCCGTCCCCACCGCCTCGGCCGGACCCGCGCCGTCCGCGGCTCCCGCCTCCCATGGCTCGCGGAGCGCGCGCATCAGCCTGCTGGCGATCTCGCTGGGCTCCGCGGGCCTGGGCGGAGCCTGGCAGGCGGCGACCTCCGTCGCCTCGGCATGGATCCAGATCAGCGATGTGCTGTTCGTGATCAGCGCACTGGTCTGGGTCGTGCTCCTGGCCGCATATGTGCGGCACGGCGGAGCGCGGTGGCACAACCTGCGCGAGGATCTGCGCCACCCGGGCCAGGGGTTCGCCCTCGCGTACGTCCCCATCATCGGCATGCTGATCACCGGTCACTTCTCGCGCTTCGGCGAGGAGGGCGCCCGCTGGGCCTACGCCGTCTTCGTGGTGGCGGCCGCGCTGGTCGCCGCCCGTCTGCTCGCCCACTGGTTCACCGGTGCGCTCAGCGAGACCACCCTGCATCCCGGCTACCTGCTGCCGGTCTCCTCCGCGCCGTTCATCGCGAGCATCACCGCGTCGACGCTGCATCTGCCCGAGATCGCGGCAGCGGCCTTCGCCGTGGGGGTTCTGTACTGGCTGACCTTCGGTACGGTCATCCTCGGCGGCCTGGTCGCGGGCAGTCCGCTTCCGCCGCCGGCCCGGCCCACTCTGACCGTCCTGGTCATCCCGCCCGCCGTCGGCAGCAATGCCTGGCTCGCCGCCCACGGGGGCCATCTGGACGGGGTCGGCTACGGATTCTCCGGCATCCTGTTCTTCACCCTCGCCCTGGTCGCCTTCATGCTTCCGACCATCCGCGAGCGGTCCTTCCACACCGGGCTGTGGATCTACAGCTTTCCGGTGGCCGCCACCACGAACTTCCTGGTGCGCTGGACGTACGCGGCGGACGTGCCGGGCCGGGAGATCATCGTCTGGGCACTGCTGGCGGTGGCGAGCGGCGGCTTCCTCCTCCTGGGCGTCGCGACGTTCGTCCACGGTGGCCGGCACCTGCGCCTGCGGTCCGGGAGCCCGGACCTCGGATGAATCGGGCAGGGAGTCGCAGATGCGAGGGGACAGGCTGTCTATACCTCGCATCTTCCTGATCTTTGATCGCTCGGCATGGCATGTGCGTTTGCGTGGGATGGCGGGTCGGGTAACGGTCCTCCAGGAGGTGGTAGCCCGTGAGTGACTCCCTCGCAGCTGCCCGTACGGCCGCCGGTCCGGTGGCGGAGCTCGCCCTGATGGGCGATCTGACCCTTCCGGCCCGGCTGACGGTGTCCGAACTGCTCTCCTGGCCCCAGCACCGGGCACAGGTCAGCTTCGACTGCGCCACCAGCGGCATCCAGCAGCACCGCTTCACCGGACCGTTCCTGCACGACGTCCTGGTCTCCGCCGGTCCCGCCTTCGACCCCGCCCGGCGCAAGGACCGCCTGCGCTTCCTGATCGCCGTACGCGGCGCGGACGGCCACCGGGCGCTGCTGTCCTGGGCCGAGATCGACCCGGACTTCGGCCGTGCCCCCGTCCTGCTCGCGGTCACCATCGACGGCACCCCGCTCGACCGTGCGGGCCCGCAGCTCGTCCTGCCCCAGGACCGCTGCGGCGCCCGGTACATCAGCGGCATCGAGGCGATCCGGGTGGACGGCGGATACACCGTCTGGACCTGACGGCGCCGCGCGGAGCCCGGCGGGCCGGGGCGTCTTCGCGGTGGTGTCAGATCAGCGGACGGTATGCGGTGAGCGTGACGGACAGTGTCACGTCACAGGGCTCGGGCAGCAGCGCGACGCGCTCCTTCAGCCGCTCGCCCTGCTGGTGCCAGGCGTTGGGCCCCATTCCCACCAGTTGCGGCACGGCCTGATGGTCCAGCGTCATGGTGCTCCGCGAGCGCTCCCGGGCCACCTCGGTGAAATGCGCCGAGAAGCGGTCCGCCAGCCGCTCGTCCTTCTGCTCGTCCACCCGCAGCAGCCCCAGGGCCTCCACCAGCTCGCGTAGATGGTCCGGCCGGGGCGTCACCACCAGCAGCACACCCTCAGGGCGCAGCATCCGCCGCAGCTCGGCCGGATTGCGCGGTGCGAAGACGTTGAGGACCACCGACGCGGCCCCGTCGGCGAACGGCAGCTCGGCCCAGGCGTCGGCCACCACCGCGCTGATACGGGGATGCGTCCGCGCGGCCCGGCGGGCGGCGAACTTGGAGATGTCGAGCAGGACGCCCTCGGAGCCCGGGAACTCCGACATCACCCGGGCAAGGTGGTACCCCGTGCCACCGCCGATGTCCACGACGCAGCCGGGGTCCCCGCCCGTCGGCGCCGGTGCCGTCTCGCGCGCCAGCGCGGCCAGTGCCCCGGCGATCGGCGCGAAGTGACCGGCGGCCAGGAAGTCCGCTCGGGCCGCCACCATCTCGGCGGTGTCCGCACTGAACTTGGCGGCCCCGCGCAGCAGATTCACATATCCCTGCTTCGCCACGTCGAAGCTGTGCCCCTGGGAACACCGCAGGGCGCCCTCGGCCATCGTCAAACCGCCGGAACAGTAGGGGCAGCGAAGGTATCGAACCGCCTCTTTCCGCATGGTGTCCCCCGTGCCGCTGTTGTCCTGACAGGAGCTCAGCCTATGCACATCTCGGCGGGGCGGTGCGGCCGGGTCAGTCGGCCGGTGACGCCGACAGGTGCTGGTCGGCGGCCCAGGAGGCGAGGATGCGCAGTCCGTCGTGTGTGGATGTGCCGACCTCGGCGGTCCAGATGACCAGCTGCTGGTCGGGATCGGTGCTGGCGGTCAGCGTGTCCCAGTCCAGGGCGAGCTCACCGGCGAGCGGATGGTGCAGGACCTTGGTGCCCACGCTCAGCGTGGCGACCTGATGGGAAGCCCACCAGGTGCGGAAATCCGCGTCCTGGACGGACAGTTCTCCGACGAGTGCGGACAGCCGCGGGTCGTCGGGATATTTCGCCGCCTCCATGCGCAGCTGGGCGACACAGGTACGGGCGACGGTCTTCCAGTCGGCGTACAGCGTCCGCATGGCGGGGTCCGTGAAGAGGATGCGGACATAGTTCCGGTGCTTTTCCGGGACCTGCCCGAAGTCGGTGATGAGCGCCGCGGCGAGGGAATTCCACGCGATGACGTCCAAGCGCCGCCCCATGACGACGGCAGGGGTGGCGGTGAGGTCGTCCAGCAGCCGCCGCAATTGCGGCTGGACCTTCTGCCGCGCCCGGCGCCGGGGGCGGGCGATTTCCTTTCCGGCGAGTCCGAAGAGATAGCCGCGCTGGTCGTCGTCGAGGCGCAGGGCCTGGGCGAGGGCCTCCAGCACGGGTGCGGAGGCGTGGATACGGCCCTGCTCCAGGCGGGTGTAGTAGTCGGGGGAGATGGCCGCGAGCTGGGCGACCTCTTCCCGGCGCAGACCTGCCACCCGACGCGGGCCCGCGCTGTCGGGCAGTCCGACGGTACGGGGGCTGAGCTCGGCCCGGCGGGCCTTGAGGAATTCGCCCAGTTGGTTGAGGTGCGCGTCGGGACTCATGGTTCCCAGTGTGGCACCGTGCGGCGGCGCACTGCGGGGGAGAGTTTTATCCCAGGATATTTCTCTCCCAGGAGGAAACCCTCCTCTGCGCGAGTCCGCGCAGAGGTGCGAGCCTGGGAGTCACGACACGGAAAAGAACGAAGCGACACCGAAGCGACACCGAAGAAAGTCACGGAAGAAGGAAAACCCTTGAAGTTCGTCACGCCCCAGCCCACCACGAAGGCCCCCGCGGACTGGTTCACCGGCGATGTGTGGTTCGACGTCATCTGCGCCGGCCAGGAGCCCTCCCGGATGCGCGCCAACATGGTGCGCTTCTCCCCGGGCGCGCACACCGCCTGGCACCGCCACGCCGTCGGCCAGACCCTGCACGTGGTGGAGGGCATCGCCCTGATCGGCACCCGCGACGGTACGGTCTTCGAGGCCCACCCCGGCGAGACCGTGACCTGCCCGCCCGACGAGGAGCACTGGCACGGCGCCACGCCGGACCGGTTTATGCAGCACTTGGCGATGTGGGAAGGCACGGGCGACGACCGCCCCGAGACCACCTGGCTGGAGAAGGTCACGGACGAGAGTTACGGCGGCGTCCGCACCCGCAGCCACTGACCACCGCCGGCCCTCGATCCTTGATCTCCGGATGCGGGAATGACGCATAAACGACGAAAAGCGCTTCCGCCGGAATTCGGCTAACCGTCCATTAAATTGCGGAATCATGAATGCGTGATTACGATCCGCCGCAGCGAGCATCCCCACTCAAGCCGCTCACTGCCGGAAAGGCAGGCCCTCATGGGTATTTCACGCCGCCATCTCATCGGTTCCGCGCTCGGCGCCACGGCGCTCGGTGCCCTGGGCGCCGCCAAGCTGACGACGGGCACCGCCACCGCGGCCAGCCCGCCCGGTGACGTCGTCGGCAAGGTCACCGTCGGCTATCAGGGCTGGTTCGCCTGCGCGGGGGACGGCGCCCCGATCAACGGCTGGTGGCACTGGGCCGCCGACATGTCCCGGCCGCCGTCGCCGGACAACACGGGCATTCACAGCTGGCCCGATATGCGGGAGTACACCAAGGGCTACCGGACCAACTACAGCAACCTCAACAACGGCCAGCCCGCCACCTTGTTCTCCTCCTACGACCAGCAGACCGTCGACACCCACTTCCGCTGGATGCAGCAGTACGGCATCGACACCGCCGCCCTCCAGCGCTTCAACCCCTTCAGCCCCGAGGGACCGACGCGCGACGCCATGGCCACCAAGGTCCGCTCGGCGGCGGAGACGTACGGCCGGAAGTTCTACATCATGTACGACGCCACCGGCTGGCTCGACATGAAGAGCCAGATGAAGCAGGACTGGACGGACAAGATGAGGGCCCATACGTCGTCCTCCGCCTACGCCAGACAGAACGGCAAGCCGGTGGTGGGCATCTGGGGCTTCGGTTTCAACGAGGCCAACAAGCCCTGGTCGGCCGCGGACTGCCTGGACGTCGTCAACTGGTTCAAGGCCCAGGGCTGTTATGTGATGGGCGGGGTTCCGACCCACTGGCGGTCCGGCAACGAGGACTCGCGCCCCGGCTACCTCGGTGTCTACCACGCCTTCCACATGCTCTCGCCGTGGATGGTGGGACGCATCGGCAACATCGCCGACACCGACCGCTTCTTCTCCGGCGTCAACACCCCGGACCAGGCCGACTGCGACGCCAACGGGATCGACTACCAGCCGTGTGTGCTCCCCGGGGACACCCAGTCGCGGCAGCGCGCACACGGCGACTTCATGTGGCGGCAGTTCTACAACATGGTGCGGGTGGGCGCGCAGGGCATCTACATCTCCATGTTCGACGAGTACAACGAGGGCAATCAGATAGCCAAGACGGCGGAGAACGCGTCGATGGTCCCGGCCGGTTCGGGGATCTGGGCGCTCGACGAGGACGGCACCGTCTGTTCCTCGGACTACTACCTCCGCCTCACCGGAGACGGCGGCCGGATGCTCAAGAAGCAGATCGCGCTGACTCCCAACCGGCCCACGAAACCGGTCGTCTAGCGCGGTTCGCCGGGGCCCCGGCCAGGGCCCCGGCACACCACGTCTCAGCGGTGGCGAGCCGCCTCGAACCGGGCCACCCAGTACGCGGTGCGGTCGAGATACGCCGTCTCGGCCGCGGCGCCCGTCCTCCCGTAGGCCCCGCTGTAGGTCCGGTAGCTCTGCGCGGTGGGCGGGGCGGAGGCCGCGGGCTCGATCTGGCTGCCTTCGTGCCACTCGTTGAACGAGGTGATCGAGACCCAGGTGGGCGGGCCCCCGTTGGCGGGGGAGAGGGCGTTGTTCCACTCCAGGTCGTAGGTGGCGCCGTCCTCGCGCTCCAGGGTGGGCGTGGTGTTCCCGGGCACCGCGCGGTCGTCGATGTAGCCGGGGCCGATGGACGGTGCCCAGACCATGCCGTGGTCGCGGCAGTACGCGGCCGGACCGGCCCACTGCGGGTTGTTGCCGGCGGCGATGGCGTCATAGGTGTACATGCCGCCGAAGTGCGCGACCTTCGACACATCCGTGGTCTGGGCCAGCACGATGGCGCGGTCGGCCACCTGGTCCAGCGGGGTCCAGTCGACGATCCGCAGGGACTCGAAGACGTAGTACGCGCCGCGGTCGCCGTGTGCCGTGTCCCGGTAGAAGGCCGGGTGGCCGCCGTACCGCTGGATGAGATAGCCGATGTCGTCCACCACGGACTGCGCGGTGCGGCCGGCGTAGGGCTCGATATGCCAGGCCACCTTCAGCCCGCGCGCGGCCGCCGCGTCCAGGAGCAGCGGCACCCGCTGGTCCTCGTAACCGCCCTGACCCCACCAGCTGGTGACGAGCACACCGGTTCCGGCCTGGGCCAGCCACCCCATATGGCGGTCGACCACGGCGCGGTCGCCGGAGTCGTAGGCGCCGGCCGCCGGGTAGAAGTCGGAGCCGATCCGGTCGGGCGGGGTGAGGCCGCCCTGCGGCCAGTGGCGCCAGGAGCCGTTGACCACCGGGCTGCCGTACCAGGGGTAGTAGAAGATGTGCACGGATCGAGAGGGGGCGAGACGGGTCGCGGCAGCGGGTGTTTTGGGGTGGTCGGCGGGTGCGGCGGCGGCCGCCCGGCCTTCCGCCACGGCGAGCGCGCCGGCGCCCAGGGCGCCCGCGGCCGCGGCCGTAAGGAAGGTCCGGCGACTGGTGCCGGGGCTCTGTGTCATCTCATGTTCCTTCCGTGGGGGAGGAGCGGTGGGGGCCCTCGGCGACGGTGTCGGCGGTACGCCGGCCGTGGGCGGGGGCGAAGCCCAGCAGCCGGGTGCAGCGCGAGGTGTCGTACAGCCCCGCGAAGCGGGACAGCGGCGCCAGGATCCTGGCGGTGGGGTGGTAGCGGGCGAGCAGTTCGGCCGTGGGGATGTCCGAGGAGGTGTCGGGGGCCGCCACGTACAGCACATGGCTGCCGTGCGTCTCGGCGCCGAGCGCGGCTCGCACCGCCGCGGCGGCGTCGCGGGTGTCCAGCCATCCCCACAGGTCGCTCGCGTGGTGTCCGGGATCCGCGCGCACGGCGGCCAGCTGACGGGTCAGCCGTGGGCCGGTGCCGGTGAAGGGGAAGCGCAGACACACGGTGTCGGTGCCCCAGCGCCGGTGGGTGCCCTCGGCCACCTGTTCGAGGACCAGCTTGGAGAGTCCGTACGGGTCCTCGGCGAGCGTGGCGTGCGACTCGTCGACCGGTACATAGCCGGGTGAGCGCGGGTGGGTCGACCACGCCAGCCCGAGCGCGCCGATGCTGGAGGCGGCCACCACACGGCGCACCCCGGCGCGCCCGGCCTCGTCCAGCGCCAGGTAGGCGGTGTGACAGTTGGCGGTGAACTGGCCCGCCGGATCCCGGGTGTCGGGGTGCGGGATCGCCGCGAGGTGGACGAGCGCCGCCACCCCGCGCAGCGCCTCCCGCACCAGCTCGCGGTCGCGCAGGTCCCCGGCGAGGCTCCGCTCCAGGCGCCGGTCGTGGACGGGTTTCCGGTCGGTCGCGGTCACGCGGTAGCCGTGCCGCAGCAGATCCTCGACCACATGGCGGCCGATGTGGCCCGCGGCGCCGGTCACCAGGACGTGGGTCATCCCTTCACCGCCCCGACGAGCCCGTTCACGAAGTACCGCTGCAGCGCGAGGAAGAGCAGGATCACCGGGATCACCACGATCAGCGCGCCGGCCATCAGACTGTTGTACTGCGGCACGTTCTGCGCGGAGAGCTGTTGCAGGCCGAGGGAGAGGGTGTACGCGGACTCGTCGTTGAGCGACACCTTGGTGAGCAGATACTCGTTCCAGGTCGGGATCGCCGTCAGCAGCGCCACGGTGATCAGCGCCGGCCGGGCGAGCGGAAGATAGACGCGGGCGAAGATGTGCGGCTCCCCGGCCCCGTCCACTCGGGCGGAGTCCCGCAGCTCCTTCGGTACGGCCGTGAAGGCGCCGGTCAGCAGCATCACCGACAGCGGCGCGGTGCCGTTGACGAACGGCAGGACGAGCCCGTAGTGCGTGCCGAGGATGCCGAGGTTGTGCTCCAGCAGGATGATCGGCAACAGCACCGTCACCCCCGGGACGAACAGCAGTGCCACGAACAGGCGGTACAGCCAGGCACGGCCCGGGAAGCGCAGCACCGCGAAGGCGTATCCGGCGGCGGCGTAGATCAGCAGCGTCAGCACCACGGTCAGGGCGGTGACCTTGAGGCTGTTGAGGAAGTAGTCGAGGAAGTGGAGCCGGTTCCAGGTGTCGGTGAGGATGTGCAGCGTGGGGTGCTCGGGGATGAGATGGCCGCCGCGCACCACCTCGAACTGGTCCTTGAAGGCGCCCGAGACCATCCACAGGAACGGATACAGACTCACCAGCGCGTACCCGGCCAGCAGCACGCCGATCAGGACGCGTGCGCCGATCCGGCGGGTGGCGGCGGGCTTGGTGGCCGGTGCGCCCGGCGTGCCCGGCGCGCCCGAAGGAGCCGGGGCGGGATGTGTCGTCATACGCGGCTCCGCAGTGCTCTCAGATTGATCAGTGCCAGCACGATGGCGACGGCGAACAGCATCCAGCCCAGGGCGCCGGCGAGGCCCAGGGTGGGGGCGAACTTGGAGAGGAAGGCCAGTCGGTACGCCTCCAGGCCGAGGACGTCGGTGTGGGTGCCGGGGCCGCCGTTCGTCATGATCAGGAAGGTCTGGAAGCCGTGCAGCGCCGATCTGAGGGTGAGCAGCACGACGATCGCGGTGATCGGGCGCAGCAGCGGCCAGACCACCGAGACCTGGGTGCGCCACCAGCCCGCGCCGTCCAGCTCGGCCGCCTCGATGAGGCCGCGGTCGATGGTCTGCAGCCCGGTCAGATACATCAGCATCGCCACCGGGACCTCGGTCCACACCGTCACCACGATCATGGTGGGCAGGGCGGTGGCGGGGTTGCCGAGGAAGCCCTGCGGCTCCTGCAGCGAGCCGAGCCCGAGGAGGCCCAGCAGGTAGTTGACGGCGCCGTCCGGCTGGAGGATGTACTGCCAGGCGTAGAACACGGCGATGCCGGAGGTGACGTACGGCAGGAAATAGACCGAACGCAGCACCGCCTGCGCCCGCTTGACCCTGGCCAGGGCGACGGCCAGCGGGAAGGACACCGCGACCGTGAGCACGGGCACGGCGATCATGACGTACAGGGTGTGGCGAGCGGCCTCGTGCACTCGCGGGGCGTAGACCGGATCGCGCCACAGCAGATCGGCGTAGTTGTCCAGACCCACCCAGTCCCAGTGCGGGGCGAAGCCGTTCCAGCGGGCGAAGCCGAGCAGAAAGCCGTAGCCCACGATGTACAGGCCCATCACGGCGAAGAGGACCACCGCGGGGGCGATGAACAGATAACCGGTGAGGGCCTCGCGCCCCCGGCTGCCGGGTGTGCCCCTTCGGTGGGAAGGTCGTGCCGCCGCGCCGACTGTCCGGGGTGTGGAGGCGGAAGATGATGTGCCGAGGGCCGTCACCGCGCCTCCTTCCAGTAGGAGTCGATGAGTTTGCGCAGCCGGAGCCCGGTCTGGGCGGGGCCGGTCTGGCGCAGTGGCGACATATCGATAAGGGGCGCGCCCGCCTCGTCCATGTCGAGGGTCGGCGGCCGGAAGCTGGTGTCGTACGGGTTGTAGGTGTTCTCCGGGGTGCCCTTGAACGTGGCCATGAGCCTGGCGAGGTTCGGACCGAGGACGTCGGCGGACTCGGCGCCCAGTTCGGTCGCGGACAGATCGGAGGCGGCCTTGGAGAATCGCGCGGCCACATCCGGTTCGGAGAGGTACCGCATCCACTTCCTGGCCTCGTCCTTGCGCGGGCTCGCGTCGTTCAGGGCCAGGCCGGTCAGCGCGATCGGGCCCAGTGCGAGGTCCTTGACGGCGCCTTCCCGGGGCGCCGGCAGGCCGAAGGCGAGGATGTCGTCGGCCCTCATCCCCGCCTCCTGGAGGAAGGCCAGGGTGAAGGTGCCGCCGACGTCGAAGGCCGACTTGCCCTGGGCGAACGCCTGGTCGGCGTCGTCGATGGTGAGGGTCTGGGTGCCGGGCATCCAGTACGGCGTCAGCTTGTCGTACGCCCCGAGGACCTTGACGCCCTTCGGTGAGCCCCAGTCGGCGGACTTCTCCCGTCCGTACAGCGACTCGTAGCCGTCCTTGCCGAGCTGGGCGAAGGCCAGCGGCTGGCCGATCCAGTTCAGGCCGGTGGACGGCACCTTCAGGCCCAGGCTCAGCCCGCCGGTCCGTGGCTCCTTCGCCTTCGTCTTCTTCAGGTCGGCGATGAACTCCTCCCAGGTGGCGGGGGGCCGGGTGATTCCGGCGGCGGCGAGCTTGGCCTTGTTGGCGTAGACGATGCCGAAGGTGCCGATGGTGAACGGCAGGCTGTAGCGCGCGCCCTTCTTCGCACCGTGGCTGGTGGAGGTCGCGGGCAGCGACTGCTCGTACTTGTCCTGGGTGACCGTGCCGGACCGGCGCACGGCCGGGTTGAAGCGGTTGTTCCAGCTCGCCGGGATCTGTCCGCGCAGGTCCTCGACGATGCCCGCGGCTCCGTAGACGAAGTCCTCCCCGTCGGAGTGGACTTCGAAGACATCCGGCAGATCGCCCGTCATGGCTGAGCTCTGGACCTTGATGCTGTAGGCGTCATCGGGGGTGTACGCCTCGATCCTGACCTGGATGCCGGTCTTCTCCCCGAACTCCGCGGCGGCCGCCCGTAACCCCGCCACATGCGACTGCTTGAACGTCCACATCGTCACGTCCGCGGAGCCCGCCCCGAGGCGCTGCCGCAGCCGCTCAAGACCGAGGCTGACACCGCGGCGGCGAGGCCCAGCGCCGCGAGGCGGGCGCGTCGTGGCGGCGGGGAGAAACGCCCCGGGGGAGGAGAAAGCGGATATCTGACCTGCATACGAGCCCCTGCCTCATGCCGATGCGTTCAGAAGACCGAATGACGTTGGAGTAACGGAACATAGGCTTGCCGTGATATAGCGTCAAGACAAGCTGCGTAAGGTGTCGGCAACCGGGGCCAGCGGGGCGCCGGGCCGGGGAGCGGAGGCTGGCGTGGAATCGGTGTCGGGAGCAGCGCGGGTCCGGCGTCACGAGGACGTCAAGTCCGCGGCGCGCGTCCTGGAAGTGCTCGAACTCCTGGGTGCCGAGGGTGCCCGGCTCTCGCTCGCCGACATGGCGAGCACCCTGGCCGTGCCCAAGAGCAGCCTGCACGCCGTGTTGCGCACCATGGAGTCCCGCCGCTGGGTGGAGACGGACCCGTCGGGAACGCTGTACAGCCTCGGCCTCAAGGCGCTGCTGACCGGCACCGCCTATCTGGAGAGCGACGACCTCGCCGGGATCGCCGGACCCGTGCTGGACCTGCTGGCCGAGGAGACCGGCGAGGCCGTCCACCTCGGCAGGCTGGACGATACGGACGTCGTCTACCTGGCCAAACGCGAATCCCGCCATGCCCTGCGGATGTACTCGGCGGTCGGCCGTCGGCTGCCCGCGCATGCCACCGCGCTCGGCAAGGCGATCCTGTCCCAGTACGGCGCGGCCGAGATCCAGCGCCGGCTCAACTGGCCGCTGACGGCGCTGACTCCGAGCACCGTCACCGACCCGGACGAGCTGCTCGCCCAGCTCGCCGACGCCCGCAAGCGCGGCTGGGCGCAGGACGAGGGCGAGAGTTCGGTGGACATCCGCTGTGTGGCGGTCCCGCTCGGTACCGGCCATGGCGGCGGTGACGCGATCAGCTGCTCGGCGCCGCGCAGCCGGATGGACGACGCCCGGCTGAGCGAGATCGCCGCCCATGTCACCGAGGCGGCCCACTCGTTGCGGACCCTGCTGAGGCGCCTCGGCGAGCACTGAGCCCCGCACCCCGCCGCGCACCCCGGTCCTGACCGTATCCCGGTACGGTCATTGACAGCGCTCCTGAACCCTCTTTACGTTCGAATGGACGATTGCCATTCGGCTACCGGAATGGGAGCGCATGTCCGCACCCCATGTGCCGCAGCTCCCGTTGGCCCAGGCCCCCTGGGTGGCGGGGCGCGGCGACAAGCTCCGCATCACCGCCGTACGCACGTTCCTGACGGCCCCGCAGGGCTGCCCGTACCTCATCGTGCGGATCGAGACCAACGACCCCGGGCTGTACGGACTCGGATGTGCCAGCGACCCTCAGCGCACCCTGGCCGTCCGCAGCGTGATCGACGACTACCTCGCGCCGCTGCTGCGCGGCCGCGACCCCGGCGACATCGAGGACCTGCACCGCCTGGTCCTCAACAGCGCCTATTGGCGCGGCGGTTCGATCACCGGCAACGCCCTCGGTGGTGTCGACGTCGCCCTGTGGGACCTGAAGGCCAAGCGGCTCGGCGCCCCGCTGTACGCCCTCCTCGGCGGCCGCTTCCGGCACCGCGCCGCCGCCTACACCCACGTCGACGGCCGGGACGCCGAAGAACTCGCCGACAAGGTCGCCGCCGCACGCGAACGGGGCTTCGGGCACGTTCGCGTCCAGACCGCCGTCCCCGGTTCCGACACCTACGGCGCCGCGCCCGCCGGCGCCGCGGAGGCGCGGGCCCGCCACGACCGCTCCGGCCGCTGGGACAGCGCCGCCTATCTGCGCGCGGTGCCCCCGGTGCTGCGCCGCACCCGCGAACTGGTCGGCGACGACGTCGAGTTGCTGCACGACGCGCATGAGCGCCTCGACCCGCGCCAGGCCGGGGAGTTCCTGTGCCGGGTGGCCGACGCCGGGCTGTACTTCGTGGAGGATGTGCTCGCCCCGGAGGACGCCGCCCACTTCGCGCGGCTGCGCGCCGTGTCCCCGGTGCCCCTCGCGATGGGCGAGCTGTTCAGCGACCCCACCCAGTTCCTGCCGTTGCTGGCCGGGCCGGTGATCGACTTCGCGCGGATCCGGATCCCCACGCTCGGCGGCCTCACCCCGGCCCGGAAGCTCGCCGCCGTCTGCGAACTGCACGGCGTCCGGCTCGCCCCGCACGGGCCGGGCGACGTCAGCCCACTCGCGCAGGCGGCCACCGTCGCCCTCGACATCTCCAGCCCCGCCTTCGGCGTCCAGGAGGCGGCGACCTTCCGCGAGGCGGTTCTGGAGGTCTTCCCCGGGATGATCGTGCCGCGCCTGGGGGCGATGGAGCCCCGGGAGGCCCCGGGGCTGGGCGTCGACTTCGACGAGAGCGCCGCGCGCCGGTATCCCGCCCCCGAGCCCCTGGCCCATGACCGCTGGGCCCTGCTGCGGACCACCGACGGGAGCGTGCAGAGGCCGTGAGACCGAACGCGACGAGCGCCACCCCGCCCGAGGCGCGGGCGCTGACCGGGAGGAGACCGCTGTGGGCGAGCCGCTGAGGGTAGGGCTGGTCGGGGCGGGAAAGATCAGCCGGGCCTATCTGGACACGCTGCCGCGTCTGCCGGGACTGCGGCTGACCGCCGTGACCGACCTGAACCGGGCCCGCGCCGAGGCCGCCGCCAAGACCGCGGAGGCCGCCGCCAAGACCGCGGAGGCCGCCGCGAAGAGCGCCGAGTCCGCCGCCCGCGGCGCGCGGGGCGTCGCCGTCGCCGCGTCGGCCGAGGAGCTGGTGGCGCGGGAGGACGTCGATGCCGTACTCAACCTGACCATCCCGGCCGCGCACGCCGAGGTGGCGCTGGCCGCGCTCGCCGCGGGCAGGCATGTGTACGGCGAGAAGCCGCTGTCCGGCACCCGCGAGGAAGCCGACGCCATCATGGGCGCGGCACAGCGGGCCGGGCTGCGGGTCGGCTGCGCGCCGGACACGGTGCTCGGCCCGGGCACCCAGACCGCGCGCAAGGCCGTGGACGACGGGCTCATCGGCACACCGGTCGCGGCCACCGCCTTCATGACCACCGCCGGGCACGAGGCGTGGCATCCGGACCCGGAGTTCTACTACCGGCCCGGCGGCGGGCCGCTGCTGGACATGGGCCCGTACTACCTGTCCGCCCTGGTGCACCTGCTGGGCCCGGTGGTCCGGGTCACCGGAGCGGCGTCCCGGCCGCGCGCCCAACGCAGCATCGGCAGCGGGCCGCGCGCGGGCGAGCGCTTCGCCGTCGAGGTGGACACCCATGTCACCGGCGTCCTGGAGCATCGGGGCGGGGCGCTCACCACCCTGCTGATGAGCTTCGATGTGCATGCGGCCCGGCTGCCGCGCATCGAAGTGCACGGCAGCGAGGGGTCGTTGTCGGTGCCGGATCCCAACACCTTCGACGGTCCGGTGGAGCTCTGGCGCGGCGGCGCCTGGGAGCCGCTGGCGCCGTCGGCCGGATACGCGGGCTCCGCCCGGGGCTACGGGCTGGCCGACCTGGCGCTGGCGCTGGAGGCGGGCCGCCCGCACCGGGCCTCCGCCGAGCTCGCCCGGCATGTCCTGGACGTCATGCTCACCCTGCTCGACGCCGCCCGGGAGCGGACCTCGCTCCCGGTCGGCACCACATGTTCCCGTCCCGAGCCCGTGCCCTTCGTGGGTGAGCTGTCCGCGTCGGCGGGCCACGGCTAGGGCGGTGTCGAGTACGGGCACAAGGGTCCCCTCCACCCTGCCGAAGGCCCGTACCGCGGCGCGACGGCGCGCGCCTGTGCTCAGCACTTCCGCGAGTATCCCCACTGCATACGGAGGACCTTCGTGCACAGGAAACGGCTCGGACTGCGCAGATCCCTCGCGCTGTTCACCGGAACACTGCTCACCGGCGCCACCCTGACGCTCACGGCCCCGGCGGCGGACGCCAAGCCCGACCCCGACCGGACGGCCGCCGCCCCCGTGTTCCAGCAGGTCACCCTCGCCAAGGGGGTGGCCGAGACGGGTGAGCCGATGTCGCTGGCCGTGTTGCCCGACCGCTCGGTGCTGCACACCTCGCGCGACGGCACCCTGCGGCTCACCGACGCGGCAGGCACCACCAAGGTCGCCGGCACCCTGCCGGTGTACAGCCACGACGAGGAGGGGCTGCAGGGCGTCGGGGTCGACCCGGGCTTCAGTACCAACCGCTTCATCTACCTCTACTACGCGCCGCCGCTGAACACCCCGGGCGGTGACGCCCCGGAGAACGGCACGGCCGCGGACTTCACCAAGTTCGACGGCGTCAACCGGCTCTCCCGGTTCGCGCTCAAGACCGACGGCACCCTGGACCGGGCCAGCGAGAAGACCGTGCTGGAGGTGAAGACCTCCCGCGGCATGTGCTGCCACGTCGGCGGCGACATCGACTTCGACGCACAGGGCAATCTGTATCTGTCGACCGGCGACGACTCCAACCCCTTCGCCTCCGACGGCTACACCCCCATCGACGAGCGGGCAAGCCGCAATCCGGCCTTCGACGCCCAGCGCAGCGCGGGCAACACCAACGACCTGCGCGGCAAGATCCTGCGCATCAAGGTCAAGGCCGACGGTTCGTACGACATCCCGGCGGGCAACCTCTTCGCCCCCGGTACCGCCAAGACCCGCCCCGAGATCTACGCGATGGGATTCCGCAACCCGTTCCGGATGAGCGTCGATGCGGCCACCGGCGTGGTCTACGTGGGCGACTACGGCCCCGACGCGGGCAACGCCAGCTCCACCCGCGGTCCGCAGGGCATGGTGGAGTTCGCCCGGGTCACCAAGGCCGGCAACTTCGGCTGGCCCTACTGCGTCGGCAAGAACCAGCCGTACATCGACTACGACTTCGCCACCGGCACCTCCGGCTCCGCCTTCAACTGCGCCGCGCCGAAGAACACCTCGCCGAACAACACCGGCCTCACCGATCTGCCCCCGGCCCAGGCCGCCTGGATTCCCTACGACGGCGGGTCGGCGCCCGAGTTCGGCAACGGCTCGGAATCCCCGATGGCCGGACCGGTCTACCACTACAACGCCAACCTCAACTCGCCGGTGAAGTTCCCGCAGGAGTACGACGGCGACTTCTTCGCGGGGGAGTTCGGCCGCAAGTGGATCAAGCGGATCGACCAGGGCGCGGACGGCACCGTCAGCTCCATCAACGCCTTCCCCTGGACCGGCACCCAGGTGATGGACATGGCCTTCGGCCCGGACGGCGCGCTGTACGTCCTGGACTACGGCACCGGATGGGGCGCGGGTGACGCCAACTCGGCGCTGTACCGCATCGAGAACGTCGTCGGAGGCCGGGCGCCGGTCGCCCAGGCGGCGGCCGACAAGACCTCGGGCAAGGCCCCGCTCCAGGTGAGGTTCTCCTCGTCCGGCAGCAGCGATCCCGACGGCGACGCCATCAGCTACAGCTGGGACTTCGGCGACGGCGGGAAGTCCACCGAGGCCAACCCGGCGCACACCTACACCGCCAACGGCACCTACACCGCCACCCTGACCGCCCGGGACCCCGGCGGCCTGACCGGCACGGCGAGCGTCCACATCACCGTCGGCAACACCGCGCCGACGGTCACCCTGGAACTGCCCGGCGACGGCCAGCTGTTCACCTTCGGCGACAAGGTGCCCTTCCGGATCAAGGTCAGCGACCCGGAGGACGGCACCATCGACTGCGCCAAGGTGAAGATCACCCATCTGCTCGGGCACGACAGCCACGCCCACCCCATCACCTCGGCCACCGGCTGTGAGGGCACCCTGCAGACGCTGGCGGACGGAGAACACGACGAGAACGCCAATATCTTCGGGGTCTTCGACGCCGAATACACCGACAAGGGCGCGAGCGGCCAGCCCGCGCTGACCACCCACACCCAGCACGTCGCTCAGCCGAAGCACCGCCAGGCCGAGCACTACACCGCGTTCCAGGGCATCGAGCAGGCGAGCCACTCCACGGCGCACGGCGGCAAGACGGTCGGCTTCACCGACAACGGGGACTGGATCTCCTTCAAGCCGTACCTCCTGAACAACGCCACCAAGCTGACGGCCCGCATCTCCTCCGGCGGACCCGGCGGCACCATCGAGGTCCGCGCGGGCAGTCCCACCGGGACACTGCTGGGGACCGCGACCGTGCCGGCCACCGGCGGCTGGGAGAACTTCCAGGACGTGAGCGCCACGCTCGGCGGCGCCCCCTCGGGGACGACGACGCTCTACTTCGTCTTCAAGGGCGTCACCGGCCAGGGCAACCTCTTCGATCTGGACGACTTCACCTTCACCACCGGCTGAGCCGGGACCGAGCCGGGCCGCGCCGGACAACCCGAGGGGAATCGCCGGACGGCCCACGCGGCGGGGAGGAGAACGCCGACTCCTCCCCGCCGCATTTCTGTGCCCGGTGTCAATTCTCTTATCTGACACAGTCGATGGAAGGCCGCTTATTTTCCTCCTGACAGGGCATCGGACCGCGTCCTTTGCTGAGTAAATCCGCAGGTCATAGGCGCTGTTCACGGCAACGGGGCGGTAATTGGGCCGAAGCGTTGACGTGATAACACACATGGTTTTACATAAACGGCACGCGCACTTTCCCGGAGGCAGGCAGGAGGAAGGGCCGACCATGCACGACGACCGCCACGCCGTGGAAGAGCGCATCGCGAAGTTCATCGCCGAGCGCCTGCGCCCGGCGCTGTACGGCGACCGCGTCCCGCTGGAGGTCGCCGCCTGGCACATCCCGGGGGAGCCGGTGCCGGTGGCCGACGCGCTGCGCGCCGAGTACCGGCCGTTCCTCACCGGTGACAGCTGGGGCGGCCCGTGGTCGACCACCTGGTTCCGCGCCACCGCCACGGTCCCCGAACGCTGGGCGGGCCGCCGGGTGGAGGCCCTCTTCGACCTCGGCTTCGATCTCTCCCGCGGCCCCGGAGGCCAGGCCGAGGGCCTGGTCCACGACGCCGATGGCACCCCGCTGCAGGGCCTGCACCCCTACAACCGCTCGGTGCCGCTGACCCTCCGCGCCGTCGGCGGCGAGCGGGTGTGCCTGCTCGTCGAGGCCGCCGCCAATCCGCCCATCGTCGGCAGCGCGGGCATCGGCACCCACTACGGCCACCGGCTCACCGCGGGCGAGGCGGACCTGTACCGCCTGCGCCGTGCCGACCTCGTGATCCGCGAGGAGGACGTCTGGCAGCTCCTCCACGACATGGAGGTGCTGGACGAGCTGATGCGGGAGCTGCCCCTCGGACTGCCGCGCCGCCACGAGATCCTGCGCGCGCTCCAGCGGGCCGTGGACAGCGTGCCCCCGCGCCGCGTCGCCGCGGGCGCCGCGGCGGCCCGCGCGATCCTGCGCCCGGTCCTGGACCGGCGCGCCCACGACTCCGCGCACACCATCGCCGCCGTGGGACACGCCCATATCGACTCCGCCTGGCTGTGGCCGCTGCGCGAGACCGTGCGCAAATGCGCCCGGACGTTCTCCACCATGGCCTCGCTGGCCCAGGAGTACCCGGAGCTGGTCTTCGCCTGCTCCTCCGCCCAGAGTTACGCCTGGATGCGCGACCACCAGCCGTACGTCTTCGAGCGGATCAAGAAGGCGGTGGCCGACGGCAACTGGGCGCCGGTCGGCGGCATGTGGGTCGAGGCCGACGGCAATCTGCCCGGCGGCGAGGCCCTGGCGCGTCAGCTCGTCCACGGCCGCCGGTTCTTCTCCCAGGAGCTCGGTGTGGAGACCGACGGCGTCTGGCTGCCCGACTCCTTCGGCTATACCGCCGCCTACCCGCAGCTGGCCGCGCTCGCGGGCGCCCGCTGGTTCCTCACCCAGAAGCTGTCCTGGAACGAGACCAACAAGCTGCCCCACCACACCTTCTGGTGGGAGGGGATCGACGGCACCCGGATCTTCACCCACTTCCCGCCCGTGGACACCTACAACGCCACGCTGTCCGGCGCCGAGCTGGCCCACGCCGTCGCCACGTACGCCGAGAAGGGCGCGGGCACCCGCTCCCTGGCCCCCTTCGGCTTCGGCGACGGCGGGGGCGGGCCCACCCGCGAGATGCTGGAGAAGGCCCGGCGCCTGGCCGACCTCGAAGGCTCGCCACGGGTCAGCGTCCAGTCGCCGTCGGACTTCTTCCGCGAGGCCCGCGAGGAGTACCCCGACGCGCCCGTGTGGCGCGGCGAGCTGTATCTGGAGACCCACCGCGGCACCTACACCAGCCAGGCCCGCACCAAGCGCGGCAACCGGCGCAGCGAGGCGCTGCTGCGCGAGGCCGAGCTGTGGGCGGCGACCGCCGCCGTCCGCACCGGCGAGCCCTATCCGTACGAGACGCTCGACGCGCTGTGGAAGCAGGTGCTGCTCCACCAGTTCCACGACATCCTCCCCGGCACCGCCATCTCCTGGGTCCACCAGCAGGCCGAGCAGACGTACCGCGCCATCCACCGCGGCCTGGAGCGGATCGTGGCCCGCGCGGCGGGCACCCCGGACGCCACGGAACCACTCGCCGTCCTCAACGCCGCCCCTCACGCGCGGCGCGAGGTGGTCCGCCTCGATACGCCGCCCGCCGCCGGCGGCCCGGTGCAGAAACTCTCCGACGGCCGGTACGCCGTGCTCGCCCAGGCCCCCGCGCTCGGCGCCGCCGTCCTCGGCGCCGGCATCGCCGACCGGGCGCCGGTCACCGCCCGTCCCGCCGACACGGGCGGATACGTCCTGGACAACGGCGCGCTGACGGTCCATATCGACCGCGACGGGCTGGTCCGCTCGGCGTACGACCACGACCGCGGCAGGGAGGCCATCGCGCCCGGTGGCGCCGGAAACCTGCTGCAGCTCCACCCCGACGATCCGGTGCGCTGGAGCGCCTGGAACCTGGACGCCCAGTACCGCAACGTCCACCGCGACCTGGACACCGCGACCGCCGTCCGGCTCGACGACGAGGGCCCGCTGCTGGCCTGTGTGCGCGTGGAGCGCACCACCGGCCGGTCCGTCGTCGTACAGCGCCTCAGCCTGGCCGCGGGCAGCCGGATCCTGGAGGTCGACACGGACATCGACTGGCGGGAGGAGGACACCGTCCTCAAGGCCGGCTGGCCCCTGGACGTGCACGCCGAACGCGTCGCGTCCGAGATCCAGTTCGGCCATGTCGAGCGGCCCACCCACGAGAACACCAGCTGGGACGCCGCCCGCTTCGAGGCGTGGGCACACCGCTGGATCCACATCGGCGAACACGGCTGGGGCGCGGCACTGCTCACCGACTCCACCTACGGGCACGACGTCAGCCGCCTCACCCGCGAGGACGGCGGAACGACCACGACCCTCCGGCTCACCCTGCTGCGCGGCTCCCACAGCCCCGACCCCCATGCCGACCGGGGCCGGCACCGCTTCCGCTACGCGCTGTACCCCGGCGCCGACATCGGCGACGCCGTGGCCGGGGGATACGCGTTCAGCCTCCCGCTGCGCCCCGCCACCCCCCGGCTCGCCGGGCCTCCGCTGGTCGCGGTGGGCGATCCGGGCGTCGTGGTGGAGGCGGTCAAGCTGGCCGACGACCGCTCCGGCGATGTCGTGGTCCGGCTCTACGAGTCGCGAGGCGGCCGGGCGCGCACTACCCTGGCCGCCGGATTCGCCGTCGAACGCGTCCAGGTCACCGACCTGTTGGAGAATCCCACGGCCGAACTGGCCTCCACCCAGGGTGTGTTGGACCTGACCTTGCGCCCGTTCCAGATCCTGACCCTCCGGCTGGCGCGCGGGGCGTCGTGAACCCGCCGTACCGGGACGCCTCGGGACTGCCCGAGGAGGACCGCAGGCTGCTGCAGTACTGGGTGGCGGAAGGCGGTTCGCGCGCCGTCCGCGCCGCCGTCGTCCTGCTCGCCGCCCAGGGGCTGCGCAACGCCGAGATCGCCCGGCGGCTCGAGGTCTCCCGGCAGACGGTGGGCAACTGGCGGCAGCGCTTCGACGCCTCCGGCGTGGCGGGCCTGCGGGAACGCCCACGGCCCGGGCGGCCCAGCATCATCGACGAGGCCGAGGTCATCACCCGTACGGTCCTGGCACCCGACGGCGGCGGCGCCTCCCGCGCGGTCGCCCGCGAACTCGGTTACAGCCACGCGGCCGTCGCCGCGATCCGCCGGCGATGGCGGGTCACGCCCGGCAACGCCACCGTCCCCGCCGTGCCCACCCGCCCTCCGCTCCCGCAGGCCGAGGTGTGGGTGCTCGGCCTGTATCTGGACACCCACCGGGCGCTGCTGCTCGTCGGCACCCGCCCGGCCGCCCCCGAGCGCCACCACGGCGCCTCGCCGGGCGCCTCTCCCGGTGCCGAGGTCATCGCCGCCGTCGACGCGGCGGTGGAGGCCGCGCTGACGGTCCCACCGTCCCCGGCGCCGGGGGAGCGGCGTGGCCAGGACCGGCTGGCCGGATACCTGGCCGAGGCCCGGCGCCGCCACCCGGGCGCGTCGCTGCACGCCATCACCCTGTGGGACACCGGGGAGGGCGGGCCGTCGTCCCAGCGGTGTGCTCGGGGCGGGGTGGTCCACCACGCCCTTCCGGTGCGTACCACCTGGCGCACCTTCCTGCGGGCCATGGTCGGCCTGGACTGCACCCGGCACCCGGAGTCCTCGCACCGCGTCTACCTCGACCTGGCCGCCGCCCTCACGCACTACGCGGACCGGCCCGGCATCGCCCGCGAGCGGCAGCCCGTGCGCTGGCTCCGGGAACCCATCGCCACCCACTTCGCCGGCGCCTCCCGGGCCGGTGGCGAGCAGCGCCGGGAGTCCTGGGGCGGCGCGAACCAGATCGACCTCGGCTCGTTCAACGAGTGCGTGGTCATCGAGGCGGTGCGGCTGGCCGGGACCATCACCCGCGGCGAGATCTCGCACCGCACCGGCCTCACCCAGCAGTCGGTCTCCCGGATCTCCCGTTCGCTGCTGCACCGCGGCATCCTGGTCGAGGACGACCGGCGGCAGGCCACCTCCGGCAAGCCGCGCACCCCGGTGCGGCTGCGCGGTGACGCCGGGCACGCCCTGGGCATCCATGTCGACCCCGAGGTGCTGACGGCGGTCGTGGTCGACCTGGACGGCGCCATCGTGCGCAGCCGTACGGAACCCGTCGCGCAGACCGCCAGCCCGGACCAGCTCGTCGACCACATCGCCCGGCTGGGCCGCGGGGTCCTGTCCGCCGCCGGTGGCGCGGTGCGGCCCGGGGGATTCCTCGGCATCGGCGTGGCCACCCCAGGACCCGTCGACGTGGCCTCCGGCACCGTCCTCGACCCGCCGCTGCTGTCGGTGTGGCGGGATGTGCCACTGCTCTACATGCTCAAGGACCGCTTCCGCTGCCCCATCGTCATGGAGAAGGACTCCTCGGCCGCGGCCATCGGGGAGCGGTGGATCGGGCGCAACCGGCGCGCCCGCGACTTCGTGTATCTGTACCTGGGCACCGGCGTCGGCGCCGGGCTGTTCCTGGGCGGCGACATCCACCGCGGAGTCAGTGCCAACGCGGGGGAGTTCGGCCAGCTGTGCGCCGTGGCCCTGGAACGGGTCGACGCGGACGGCCGACCGGAGATCCTGCCCGAATGCAATCCGCCGGTGTCCATCCCCGAGACGGCCGCCCGGCTGGGCATGGTCCTCGGCCCGCGCGCCGCGCACGACCCGCGCGAGGCCCACCGGGTGGTGAGCGCGGCGGCCGGGGCCGGCGACCCGGTGGCCGAGAAGGCCGTGCGCCAGGTGGCCGGGGCGATCGGCAGGGGCGCCCTGTCCCTGGTGGACCTGCTGGACATCGACCTGGTCGTGCTCGGCGGGCCGTTCTTCACCGATGGGGTCGCCGACCTCTACACGGCCGAGATCTCCCGTATCGTCAACGATTTCCCGACCGCCAGACGGCTGCGCCGGGTCGATGTGGAACGGTCCGTGCTCAGCCGGGAGGCCGCCGCCGTCGGCGCCGCGTCGACCATCTTCCACGCCACGTTCACACCCCGGCTGGCGGGCCGCCCCGCGCCCACGAGGCGGTGACCGGATGGCGGCCAGAGCTTTTTGTCAACGGGCTTTGCAAAGTGGGGCCGACTCGGTACGGTCCCCTTACGCCCACGGAGGCAGCCCCTCCCCTCACCGAGGCTCGTGTCCGTGCGGCGCCCTAGGCGCGACGGCGCGCGCCTGTGCCCAACCCCCTTTGAGAATCACACTTCTCCCCGGAGGTTCCCCGTGCACAGGAATCGTCCCGATCTGCCCGCTCCGACCCAGCGCCGCACCGTGGTCAAGGCCGCGGCCGGTGCCCTGCTGCTCACCGGCGCGGCGTCCGCGCCCGCCCGGGCCACGTCCGCCCGCAGGCGGCCGAGGGCGGGCCGGGTGCTGGTGTTCTCCAAGACGGCGGGCTTCCGCCACGACTCCATCCCCGACGGCATCGCCACCATCAAGGACCTCGGCGCGCAGAGCGGCTTCGCCGTCGACGCCACCGAGGACGCCGCCGCCTTCACCCCCGGCAACCTCGCCCGCTACGCCGCGGTGGTCTTCCTGTCCACCACCGGCGACGTCCTCGACACCGGCGGGCAGACTGCCTTCGAGGGCTACATCGCGGCGGGCGGCGGCTACGCGGGGGTGCACGCCGCCGCCGACACCGAGTACGACTGGCCGTTCTACGGCGGGCTGTGCGGTGCGTGGTTCCAGTCCCACCCGGCGATCCAGCAGGCCACGATAAAGGTCGAGGACCACGCCCACCCGGCGACGGGCCATCTCGGGGACACCTGGGTGCGCACCGACGAGTGGTACAACTACCGCACCAATCCCCGCGATACGGCCACCGTGCACGTGCTCGCCGCGCTGGACGAGTCCTCGTACACCGGCGGCACCATGAACGGGGACCACCCCATCAGCTGGTACCAGAAGTACAAGGGCGGCCGGGCCTTCTACACCGGTCTCGGCCACACCAAGGAGTCCTACGCCGAACCCGCCTTCCGGCAGCACCTCCTCGGTGGCATCACGTACACCATGGGCCTGCCCACGACCGGTGACGGCCGCTGACCCGGCGCCCGGGCCCCCACTCACCCTTTCCTGGAGTCGCAGTGACCCCTGATGTCCCGCGCCGACAGTTCATGGCGCTCGCCGCCACGACCACCACGGGCCTCGCGGCCGCCGGCCTGCCCGCCGGGACGGCCCACGCCGCGGAGCCCGCCGGGCCCGAGAGGGCGGACCGGCCGCTGGCGCTGTGGTACCGCGAGCCCGCCGCCGACTGGCTGAGCGCCCTGCCACTGGGCAACGGGCGGCTCGGCGCGATGGTGTTCGGGGCCACGGAGACCGAGCGGCTGCAGCTCAACGCGGACACCCTCTGGGCCGGCGGGCCGCACAGCTACGACAACCACAAGGGCCTGGCCGCCCTGCCCCGCATCCGGCAGCTCGTCTTCGACGGAAAGTGGCCCGAGGCCGAGACGCTGATCAACTCCGACTTCCTCGGGGTGCCCGGCGGCCAGGCGCAGTACCAGACCGTCGGCAGCCTCCTGCTGAGCCTGCCGACGGCCGGCACGGTGACCGGCTACCGGCGGGAGCTGGACCTGGACTCGGCGGTGGCCACCACCACGTACACCCGCGACGGCGTGACGTTCACCCGCGAGGCGTTCGCCAGCGCTCCCGACCGCGTCATCGTCGTCCGGCTGTCCGCTTCCAAGAAGGGCGCCCTGTCCTTCGGCGCCACGTTCGAGAGCCCGTTGCACACCTCCCTGTCCTCGCCCGATCCCCTCACCGCCGCGCTCGACGGAACGGGGGACGCCACGGGCGGGGTGGCCGGTGCGGTGGGGTTCCGCGCGCTGGTGCGGGTGCTCGCCGAGGGCGGCACCACCACCAGCGCGGGCGGGACCGTCACCGTCCGGGGAGCCGACGCGGCGACCGTCCTGGTCGCCATCGGCACCACCTATGTGAACTGGGAGAACGCGAACGGTGACGCGGCGGGCCAGGCGGCCGGGCACCTCAACCCGGCGGCGAGCCGCCCGTACGGCCAGCTGCGCAGCCGCCATGTCGAGGACCACCGCGCGCTGTTCCGCCGTACGTCGCTGGACGTGGGCAGCAGCGACGCGGCGGCCCTGCCCACCGACGAGCGCGTCTCCCGCTTCGGCTCCGGCGGTGATCCGCAACTGGTCGAGCTGCACTTCCAGTACGGCCGCTATCTGCTCATCGCCGCATCCCGCCCCGGCACTCAGCCGGCCACCCTCCAGGGCATCTGGAACGACCTGACGAGCCCGCCCTGGGGCTCGAAGTACACCATCAACATCAATACGGAGATGAACTACTGGCCGGCCGCCCCCGCCAACCTCCTGGAGTGCTGGGAGCCGGTCTTCGCCCTGCTCGACGAGCTGGCCGTGGCCGGGCGGTCGACGGCGCGCACCCAGTACGGCGCGGACGGCTGGGTCACCCACCACAACACCGACGCCTGGCGCGGCACGGCCCCCGTCGACGGCGCCTTCTGGGGCATGTGGCCCATGGGCGGCGCCTGGATGTCCATGGCCATCTGGGAGCACTACCGGTACACCCGCGACACGGGGAAACTGCGGGCGCGCTACCCCGTCCTCAAGGGAGCGGCCCAGTTCTTCCTCGACGCGCTGGTGACCGACCCGGCCACGGGCGCGCTGGTCACCTGCCCCTCCGTCTCCCCGGAGAACGCCCACCACGGCGGAGGCGGCGGCTCGCTGTGCGCCGGGCCGACGATGGACATGCAGCTGCTGCGCGACCTGTTCGGCGCCGTGGCCTCGTCCGCCGACGCCCTCGGCACCGACGCCGCCTTCCGGGACCAGGTGCTCGCCGCGCGCGGACGGCTCGCCCCCATGAAGGTCGGCGCGCGGGGCCAGCTCCAGGAGTGGCAGCAGGACTGGGACGCGGGCGCCCCCGAGCAGCAGCACCGCCATGTCTCCCATCTGTACGGGCTGCATCCGAGCAACCAGATCAGCAGGACCCGCACCCCGGAGCTCTTCACCGCGGCGCGCACCACCTTGGTGCAACGCGGTGACGCGGGCACCGGATGGTCACTCGCGTGGAAGGTCAACTTCTGGGCGCGGCTTCAGGAGGGGGACCGTTCGTACAAGCTGCTCGCCGATCTGCTCACCCCCGAGCGCACCGCCCCCAACCTCTTCGACCTGCACCCGCCGTTCCAGATCGACGGCAACTTCGGCGCTTGCGCCGGAGTGACCGAATGGCTGCTGCAGAGCCAGCACGACGAGCTGCATCTGCTGCCCGCCCTCCCGTCGCAGCTGCCGGACGGAAGTGTGCGGGGCCTGCTGGCGCGGGGCGGTTTCGAGGTGGACATCAGCTGGCGGGGCGGCGCGCTGGGCGAGGCGCGGCTGACGGCCCGGGCGGGCGGGCCGGCGCGGCTGCGCACGGCGAAGGAGGTGCGGGTGACCTCCGGGGACGCGCCCGTCCCCACGACCCGGCCGGAGCCGGGTGTCACGGCCTTCACCGCGAACGCGGGCGCCACGTATCTGGTACGCCCCGCCTGACCACGGGCCGTATCCGGTGCGTCCCCGCCTGACCGCGGGCTCAGCTGTCCGTCGCCGACTTCCAGGCGTCGATGTGGGACGGGACCGGCCCCTGGGCCCCCTGGTTCCTCCGGGAAGTGGGCCCTTTGTGTGTCAGCGGTTGGCCTCCGCCTGGGCCAGCGCGCCCCGATGCTCCTTCGTCCACTCCGCCCCTTGCTGGTCGGCGGGTAGGCCCTCCAGCCCGGCGGTGATGTGGTCGGCCGCCAGGTCGAACTCCTTCAGGCCCAGGTGTGCCAGGCCCAGGTTCAGCCGCTGGAAGTCGGGGGTGAGCCAGTACGCGGTCCCGGGGCCGCGCCGGTGCGGCGGCAGATCGGTGACGTCGCGGTCGCCGAGGAAGACCCGCCCGGAGGCGGGCCGTACGAACCCGGCGACCGCCGGCAGCGCGGTGGTCTTGCCGGATCCGGACGGCCGAGCAGCGCCATGACCTCGCCGGGCGCCACCGTGAGGTCGAGGGCGTCCAGGACGACGTTCCCGTCCTAGGCGACGGTGACGGCGTCGAAGCGGATGCCCATCAGCCGACTCCCCGCAGCAGGGCGGGCAGGTCGGCGACCGAGTCCAGCACATGGGTCGCCCCGGCCGCGCGGAACGCCTCGTCACCGTGGGCCCCGGTGCGCACCCCGGCGACCAGCCCCGCCCCGGCCCGGACGCCGCTGAGCATGTCGTAGGAGGTGTCGCCGACGACGGCGATCTGGGCCACGTCCTCGGCGGCCTTGGTCCGCAGGAACGCCTCCAGCACCATGTCCGGATACGGCCGCCCGCGCCCGCCCGCGTCGGCGGGGCACAGGGTGAGCGGCACCAGGCCGCGCCAGCCGAGCGCGTCCAGGATGGCGTCCTGGGTGACGCGGGCGAAGCCGGTGGTGAGGACGACGGTACGGCCGTCTGCGGCCAGCTCCTCGATGGCCTCGCGGGCGCCGGGCACGGGGGCGATCAGACCGCCGTCGACGAGTTCGCCGTACGCCCTCTCGAAGGCGGCGTTGGCGCGCTGGGCCAACTCCTCGGCGCCGAACAGATGGCGGAAGACGGAGATCTTGGACTCGCCCATGGTGGCGCGGACATAGGCGAGCTTCTCGGCGTGGTCGGGGGTGCCGGGCCGGGCGCCCAGCTCACCGGAGGCGGCGTCGAAGGCGCGCTCGACCAGACCGCCGTCGGCGACGGTGGTGCCGGCCATGTCGAGGGCCACCAGGCGGATGCTGCCGGTGGTGTCGGTGGTGTCGGTGGTGTCGGTGGTGCCGGTGGTGTCGGTCGGGGGAGTCATGTGCGTCACCAGCCCAGTTCGTTCGCGGTGGTTTCGGCTATCGCGGGCGAGCAGGTCATGCCGCGCCCGCCGGGCCCGGTGACCAGCCAGACACCGTCGCGCACCCGCTGGCGGTGCACGACCCGGCTGGTGTCGGTGCACTGTGCGTACACCCCGGCCCACCGGCGCCGGATCTTCGGCAGCGGGCGGCCGAGGACGGACTCCACGACACCCGTCAGGTGGTCGTAGGGGTCCTCGAGGGTGTCGAAGGCGAAGGGGTGCTCGTACTCGTGGGTGTCGCCGATGGTCAGTCCGCCGTCGGCGCGCTGCACCATCAGCAGCTGCACGCGGTGCTCCTCGGCCGTGTCGGCCTGCGGCTGCCGCGCGTTCAGCTCCTCCAGGGCGGGGGAGGCGTACGCCGGGTAGTAGCGGAAGCTGTCGGCGTCGGCGATCGAGGTGGTCAGCGGCTCGCCGAGCGGGTCGGTCTGCATCATCTGGAGCCGGACGCGGCGCACCGGCAGATCCGGCCCGGCCAGCTCGCGGACCAGGCCGCCGAGCCAGGCGCCGGTGCACAGGACGACGGCGTCGCCGGTGTGCGCCTCGCCGTGGTCGTCGCGGACGGCCCGCTCGCCGATCACCTCCCGGACCTCGCGGCTGGGCAGGAAGGTGTACCGCGGGGATTTCAACAACTCGGCGCGCAGGGCGAGCTGAGCGGTGCGCGGCTCGACGGCCGCGTCCCGCTCGCAGTGGAGGGCGGCGTCGAACTCCCCGCGCAGGGCGGGGTTGAGGGCCCGTGCCTCGTCCGCGGTCAGCAGCTTGTAGCCGCGGGCGGCGGCGTCCGCGCGGGCCACGGCGGCCTCGGCGACGGCCAGCTCCAGAGCGCCGCGGACCGGGGTCAGGGAGCCGTTCGGACGAAAGCCCAGCGCCGGAACGCGGCCGCCGATGTCCTCCCACAGCTCCCGGGCCCGCAGCGCGGTGTCCAGCTCCTCGCCGCCCGCTCGGCCGCTCACCCAGATCTGGCCGAAATTGCGCAGCGAGGCGCCGCGCGCCTCCGTCTCGCGCTCGATCTGTACGACCTCATGGCCGCGTTCCACTGCGTGCCAGGCGTGCATGGTGCCCACCACGCCGGCTCCGACGACTATCACTCTCACGACCGTCACGCTCCAGGGGTTTGGGGAACCGGAGGAATCCGGCTGTCAACGAGAGCGTGAACCGGGCATCATATTTGGGCTAGACCCGTTATCTTTTTGTGATGGCACAAGTGGGGGTAAAGGGGCATTTTTCAGCCGCTCAGATGTGCCGTGAAGGAGAACCGGTCGCCCCGGTACAGCGCTCGCACCCGCTCCAGCGGACGGCCTTCGGTGTCCCGCGAGACACGGTGGATGAGCAGCATCGGCAGGGCCGGCGGGGTGCCGATGAGCAGGGCCTCGCGCGGTGTGGCGAGCACGGTCTCGATCCGCTCGTCGGCGGCGCCGAAGACGATGCCCCGCTCGGCGAGGTAGGCGTAGAAGGAGGAGTCCGGATCGAAGGCGGTGTCCAGATCGGGCACGCGGGCCTCGGCCACGTAGGTGCTCTCCAGGCCGACCCGCTCATCATCCGCGAGCAGCACCCGTTCCAGATGCCAGACGGGCTCACCGCGGGTCAGGCCGGTCTCGGCGGCGAGTGCGTCGGGGCAGGGGAAACGGTCGAGGGTGACCAGCGCACGGCCCGGGGTGCGCCCCTGGCGCCGTACGCCCTCGGTGTAGCTGGCCAGCGACAGCGGCTGCGCCAGCTTGGGCCCCGCGACCACCGTGCCGCGGCCCTGCCGCCGCAGCTTGCCCTCCAGCACCAGCTCGCGCAGCGCCTGGCGCACCGTCTCCCGGGCGACCTCGAACCGCTCGGAGAGATCACGCTCGGTGGGGATGGGGGAGCCCTCTCCCAACGCGTCCACGAGCCGGTCGATCTGGGCCTTGACGGCGTAGTACTTGGGCACGCGGCCGTGCTCCGGGATGCCGGAGCGGACGGGGGCGCCGGGGGCCTGGTCGTTCGGGTAGTCCACGCGGAGATCGTCGCAGACGGGGGTTCTACCGGGCCTGCGAGGTGCCGGACTCCAGCAGCCGGCCACCGTCCCAGACCACGCCGACCTGGCGGTAGTACGCGGCGATCGGCTCGTGGATCTCCAGCCGGGCCAGCTCCTCGGTGGGCGCCTCGAACAGCTCCAGCTCGGCGTCGCCGACCCACGGCCGCCCGCCCTCGAAGGAGGCGGCGCCGGACTCGACCAGCTCGTCGAGGGCGAGCCCCCTGCCGTTCTCGATCGAGGGCAGCCAGCGGTGGTGGGCCATGGGGTGGCCGTTGACGAAGCCGCCGGTCTCGGACGGCTCGCGCAGGGTCACCACGGCCTGGGCGAGCCGCCGGTCGGCCGCGGCGAGGGTCGCGCCGAACCGGGCGCCCGCCTCGATGCGCGGGGCGGGCCCGTACGGATGGGGGCGGGTCTGATGGATGGAGCCGAGCTTCTTCGGATAGCCCTGGTGCAGCCCGCGGGCGATCGCGAAGTCCTTGTCGACCCAGATGTAGACACAGCGGGAGTACGTCCGGCCCCGGTACGCGCAGCGGACGACCGCGAAGGCCTCCTTGTACTGGGAGAGCACCGGGTCCAGCAGCTCCCGCCCGCCGGTCGCGCAGGACTGCCAGTCGGCCCAGATCAGCGCGACCGCTCCGGGATCCTCGGCGGCCGGCTCCAGCGGCTCGGGCAGCAGCTCGCGCACCCGCGCCGGGTCGGTGCGGTACTCGATGGTGAGCAGGTCGCCGGAGTAGTGCCACGGCGGGGAGGGGATGAGGGACGAGGCGCCGGTGGCGCTCTTGGGCGGGAAGTAGCCATGGACGCCGGTCATGCCGTCACGCTCCTGACGCGGATGAGCTGGGGGGTGACCGTCATCCACGTGCGAGCCGCTCCAGGCGCGCGTGGAGCTGGTCGACGTAGCTCTCGGACTCCGGCTTCATCAGCACACTGCGCAGGATGCGCGCACCGTCCGCGTCCCGGACGAGCTTGGGATGGAGGGCCGTCAGCCGATCGGCGCCGAGGCGGAGCGTGCTCACGAAGACGGGGTCGCCGTCCGTCATCCCCTCCCGAAGGATCCGGGCGCTGGACGCGTCGATCTGCGACAGCGTGCCGGCCTCGGTCACCGGGAAGTAGCTGACGATATCCAGTTCCGGGGCCTGGTACAGCTCCAAGTGCTCGGAGCCCTCGATGAGTTCGGCCCAGCGCAGTGCCGCGCGCCGGCCCGCCGCGAGCGACTGCCCCAGCCCCTCGCGCGTGGGCGGTATCAGCTGGAAGGTGAGCCACAGGGCGGCGGCCGCCGCGCCCGCGCGCGAACACTCCAGGCTGATCTCGCCGAGGTGCAGCTCCTCGGAGGTGAAGTAGGTGTACGGCGAGTCGTGCAGATAGAACCGGCCGACCGAGGGATCACGGAACAGGACGGCGCCGCAGCCGTACGGCTGGAGGCCGTGTTTATGCGGGTCCACGACGATGGAATCGGCCTCGGCGATGGCCCGCCACGGCTCCTCGGGCAGGCCCTCGGGGCCCTCCGCCCCGGCCAGCAGGGTGAAGAAACCGCCGTAGGCGGCGTCGACGTGGATCCGCGCACCGTAGCGCTCGCGCAGCGCCATCGCCTCGTGGATCGGTTCGACGGCGCCGAGCCCGGTGGTCCCGGCGGTGAGCACGACGGTGCCGACGGTGCCGGTCCGCAGAAGGCTCTCCAGCGCGTCGAGATCGATGCGGCCGAGGTCGTCGACCGGGACCGGATGGCCCTCCACGCCCAGGACACCGCACATCCGGCCATGGGTGTAATGCGCCTCGGTGCTGTAGGCGACGCCCTTGCCGGGGTGCAGTTCGCGCGCCACGAAGAGCGCCTCGAGATTGGCGATGGTGCCGCTGGTGGTCAGGTGCCCGAGGTGGGTGTCATAGCCGAACATCGTGGCGAGCTGCTGGACGGCCTCCCGCTCCATCTCGGCGGTGGCCGGGCCGCCGTCCAGGGCGTGGTTGTTGGGGTTGATCAGCATCGCCGTGAGGTAGCCCACGACCGCCGCCGGATGCGGTGGCTTGAGCATCTGGCCCGCGTAACGGGGGTGGAAGAAGGGGTAGTTGTCCTTGAGTCGCTCGGTGAAGACCTCGAACGCGGCGGCGAACCGGTCGTCGTCGACCGCCAGCGCCGGATGCGCCTGGTAGGGGCCGAAGGTCTTCGCCCAATCGGCGTTCGACGCCAGCGCCGCGGCGAGCCAGCCGTTCAGATCCATAGGGTCCACTCCTTGGTCACGAAGTCACGACGAGCTGTGGTTCAGGGCCGCTTGGGCGGGCGGATGCCGCGGAACTCCCAGTCGCCGCCGAGGGCGGTGGACCGGACCTCCTCGGACTCGGTGGGCTGCGCGCCGACGTCGGTGCGGATGGGGGCCGGGCCGGTGACGATGTGGTTGGTGAGCCGGCCCAGGCCCTCCACCTCCACCTCCACGACATCGCCGGGCTGTACGGGGCGGGAGTTGGCGGGCGTCCCGGAGAGCAGGACGTCGCCGGGGTGGAGCGTGATGGTGCGGGCGATGTCGGCGACGAGGTAGTGCATGTCCCACTGCATCTCGTCGGTGGAGCCGTCCTGCGCCGGCCTGCCGTTGACGTAGGTGCGCAGGTACTTGCCGCGGAAGTCCCAGTCGGTGACCAGCCCCGGGCCCAGCGGGCACAGGGTGTCGGACCCCTTGACGCGGAGCATCGAACCGGCGTCGGTGTCCCGGAAGTCGTGCAGGCCGTAGTCATTGGCGATCGTGTAACCGGCGATGTGCTCCGCCGCCTGGTGGGGCGCGATGTTCCGGGTGGTCTTCCCGATGACGATGGCGACCTCGCCCTCGTAGTTGAGCCACTTGCAGCCCTCGGGGCGCACGACGGCGCCCTGGTGGGAGTTGAGCGCCGAGGTCGGCTTGTGGAAGTACGTGGGGGCCGCGGGGAGCCGGCTCTGGAACTCGGCGACGCGGCTGAGGTGGTTGAGATGGACGGCGATCACCTTGGAGGGGACCACGGGCGGCAGATGCCGGGCCTCCTGGACCGCGACGCGGCGACCGTCGCCGGCGACGAGTGCGTCGCCCTCGCGGACGGTCTCCACCACGGCGCCGTCGAGGAGGATGCGGCGGTACTCGGGCATATCGGCTCTCCTCAGACGGGGCGGTGCGCGGTGGGCACGGTGGCGGAGGCGGGCGAGCCGGCGCCGGTCCAGCCGTCGGCCGGGCGGTCGAACCAGAGGTGGGCCTGGCCGGTGCCGACGGCGTTCTCGTACGCGCCGTACTGGCGGGCCCGGGCGACACACGCCCGGTCGCCGAGCGCACCGGCCATCATCAGATAGTGGAAGAACTTCGCCTCGGGACGGTAGGTCCAGAACGTGCCCATGGTGTCGAGGACCTTGTCGTGGCGGCCCTCCTTGAACCAGGCGATGCGTTCCTCGTCGGCCGCCCTCGCCTCGGGGGTGAAGATATGGCGCGGGTCGCTGGACTCGTGGTCCCGGATCTCGCGCAGCGGCCAGAAGGTGTGCGAGAGGGCGCCGGAGGCGATCAGGAGGACGCGGCGGCCGGGTGTGGCGGCGATGCCGTCGGCGAGCGCCCGGCCCAGCCGGAGGTGGTCCTCCATGTCGCCGGTCTGACAGACCCCGATCGACATCCACCGCTTGCCGGGCAGGCCCTCGCCCAGAAACTTCCACAGGTTGACGGTGGCGTACTGGATCGGCAGACAGGCGTCGTCGATCGCGGTGATGAAGGTGGCGTGTGCCTCGGCGAAGTGCGCGATGGCGTGGGCGAGTTCGGGATCGCCCGGGAAGTCGTACGGCATCCGGCACATGCCTCGCGGCAGCTCCTCGGAGGTGTACAGCCCGGCACGCCGCGGCTGGGCCGTCACGACGAACTCGACCGTGGTGGCCCAGTGGGAGTCCAGGACGACGACGGTGTCGTAGTCCTCGCGCGCGAAGACGTCCTCGCGGAGCTGCCGGAGGCCGGTGACGAGGGTGATCTCCTCACCGTCGTTGAGCGCGCGCCGGGTCTCCTCCGGGAGCACGATGGTGGGGACATGGGCGAGCAGACCCGCCCCGACGATCTCACCCATGGTCGTGGAATCCCTTCGGGGCCATCACACGGTTCTTCAGATCGCAGTAGAAGTCGAAGCTCCAGGTGCCGCCCTCGCGGCCGACGCCGGAGAGGCGGGAGCCGCCGAAGGGCGCCCGCAGATCGCGTACGAAGAAGCAGTTGACCCAGACCGTGCCCGCCACCAGCTCGGCGGTGACGCGCTCGGCCCGCCGGTGGTCGCCGGTGGCGACGGTGGCGGCCAGCCCGAAGCGGGTGTCATTGGCGAGGTGGATCGCCTCCGCCTCGTCCACGAAGGTCTGCAGGGTCAGGACCGGGCCGAAGACCTCCTCCTGGACGACCTCCGAGTCCTGGGCGACATCGGTGAGGAGGGTGGGCCGGTAGTACAGACCGCCGAGCCGGGCGTGGGAGCCGCCACCGAAGACCACGCGGGCACCGGCCGCGACCGCCCGCCGCACAAAGCCGTCGATCCGCTCGATCTGGCGGGGGTGGATGGTGGGCCCGATATCGGTGGCCGCCTCGCGCGGATCGCCCTGCCGCAACCGGGAGGCCTTCGCCACGAAGCGCTCGGTGAACTCGTCCGCGATCGACTCCTCGACGAGGAGGCGGGTGGCGGCCAGACACACCTGCCCGGCGTTGTCGAACTGCTCCACGGCCAGGTCGACGGCCAGCTCCAGATCCGCGTCCGCGAAGACCAACAGCGGTGATTTGCCGCCGAGTTCCAGGCTCAGCGGGGTCAGGTTCGATGCGGCCGAGGCGGCGATGCGCCGGGCGGTCGCCACCGAGCCGGTGAAGCTGATCCGGCGGACGTCCGGGTGGCAGGTGAGGTCGTCGCCGATCTCGGCCCCGTGGCCCTGGACGACATTGAGCACACCGGGTGGCAGTCCCGCCTCGGCCGCGATGTCCGCGAGCAGCGAGGCGGTCAGCGGGGACCACTCCGCGGGCTTGAGGATCACCGTGTTCCCGGCGGCCAGGGCCGGGGCGACCTTCCAGGTGGCCAGCATCAGCGGAGCGTTCCACGGGGTGATCAGCACACAGGGGCCCGCCGGGTCCCAGCTGACGTGGTTGGTGTGGCCGGGCGCGGCGGGGCCGCCGGTGTGGGTGGTGAAGTCCTCGTGGCCCAGTGTCAGCAGCCACTCCGCGAAGAAGCGGAAGTTGCGGGCGACGCGCGGCATCACACCCCGGCGGTGCGAACGCAGGAGCGCGCCGTTGTCGGTGGTCTCGACGATGGCCAGCTCTTCGAGGCGCTTTTCCACCCCGTCGGCGATGGCGCGGAGGATGCGGGCGCGCTCGGCCCGGGGGGTGGCGGCCCAGCCGGGGAAGGCGGCCTTCGCGGCGGCCACGGCGGCCTCGGCCTCGGTGGGGCCGCCGCGGGCGATGCGCGCCAGGGTGCTGCCGTCGATCGGCGAGACGTCGGGGAAGGTGTCGGCGGAGGCCACGCGCCGGCCGGCGATCCAGTGTCGGGTGTCGACGGCGACGCCGGCGATCCGCGCCTCGTGCACAGCTGTGTCCGGCTGTTGGGGCATGTCCCGATCCTCCAGCTTGTTTGGCCCCAAACAAGCTAACTCCGCCACAAGACGGGGTCAAGGTTGCCGTCTTCGGTCGCCGGCGCCGTGCCGGGGCGTGGTCACTGACGGGAGCGGCGCCCCGAACGGCGCGGGGCCAGATCCCTTCCGTCGAGCAGCTGCCGTCGGCGCTCTTCGCCGTGCTCCTCCAGCTGGGCCACGATGGCGCGCAGCCCGTTGGCGAGCCGCAGGCAGTCCTCGGCGCTGAGCGGGGTGGCGACGAACGCCTCCTCGGCGTTGAACGCGGGGAAGAGGCGCTCCATGAGCTCCTCGCCCTCGGGCGTCAGCGAGAGCAGGACACGCCGGCCGTCGTCGGGGTGGGGCGTGCGGGCCACCAGGTGGCGTGACTCGAGAGTGCGCGCGATCCCGGTCAGCGTCCCCTTGGAGATGCCCGCCTCCTCCGCGACCGACCAGGTCTCGGCCTCGCCCCAGATCCACAGCACCCACAGCACCACGAACCCGGTCCAGGTCAGATCGTGCGGGCGCAGTACGGAGTTCTCCAGGTGCTGGCGGACGGCCGCGGCGGCGCGGTGGATATTGGCGACGGCGGCCATCTGTTCGCGCTGCAACTCGAAGCCGCCGAGCCGTTCCTGGACGGCCTGTTCGGTCTCGGTGATGGATCGGCGGCGCCCGGGCACGATGGCATCCTCCTCGGCTGCGGGCGGCAGGGACCGCCGTGTCATTCGGTCGCGATCAAATGTAGCCGCGGGTGTGCCGGGCGCCGGGGCGTTCGCGCCCTGGCAGCATCGCGGCGATCCCTTGTGGACGGCCCAGCCGCCTCGTATCGTGTGGGCCCTCCCGTTTGGCATCAAATAACTTTTGCGGAGCGACCATTGAGCGCCGAGACAGCCGACCGCGTCCGCCAGCGGACCGAGGCACTCGCCGCCGAGGGCATCGACGTCGTACGGGTCACCTATCCCGACATGATGGGCTCCGACCGCAGCCGGGACATCCTGCTGCACCACCTGCCCCATGCGGTCGGCCATGGACTCGCCTTCAGCCGCGCCGTGTATCACACGGGCGCACTGGGCGATCACTCGCACATCGCGGGCGGCCTCGAAGCCGGTATGCCGGACATCCTCGTACGACCCGACCTCACCACGCTCGTCCCGCTGCCGTGGGAACCGGGTGTGGCCGAGTGCATCGGCGACGTCCGGGACCCGGCCACCGGACTGCCCGTGCCCGAATCGCCACGGGATCTGCTGCGTCAGGTCATCGGCCTGCTGATCGACGGGGACCTGACCGCGGTCGTGGGCCCGGAGCTGGAGTACGTCCTGCTCGATCCCGACCCGGCCTCGCCCGTCGGCTGGCGGCGCTACGCCCCCGCCCCGGGCCACGTCTATACGACCGGCCGCAAGGGCGACCCGGACGGCCACCTCCTGCGGACCGTCCGCGCGCTGCACGCCCTCGGGCTCGACGTCAGCGGCGGCAACCGCGAGTTCGACAGCGGCCAGTTCGAGATCAACCTCAGCCACTGCGAGGCGCTGGACGCCGCCGACCGGGCCTTTCGCTTCAAGGCCGCGATCAAGGAACTCGCCCATGCGGAGGGCAGGTTGGCCACGTTCATGGCCAAGCCGCTCAACGACGGAGGCGGCTCGGGTTTCCATCTCCACCTCTCCCTCGTCGACGCGGACGGCCGCAACGTCTTCGACGCGCCCCGGGACGCCTACGGGCTGTCCGCCACGGCTCGCCACGCCCTGGCCGGAGCGCTCGCCCACGCTCCCGCGCTCTCCGCGCTCCTCAACCCCACCGTCAACTCGTACAAGCGCTTCGGCCCGGACACGACGGCCCCCTGGCTGATCAACTGGGGCCTGGACAACCGCAACGCCCTGGTCCGCGTCCCGCCCGAGCGCGGCGGCGCCACCCGTCTGGAAGCGCGCCTCGGCGATGCCACCGCCAACCCGTACCTCGCCATCGCCGGGCTGCTCGCCGCGGCCCACCTGGGCATCGCCGCCGCCGAGGAGCCCCCGGCGCCGATGACCGGACAAGGCCACGACAGGGGCACCGCCGCCGCGCTGCCGACCGGCCTGGGCCAGGCACTCGACGCCCTCGAAGCCGACCACCAGCTCACCGATGTGCTCGGCAAGCCCTTCGTCGATGCCTTCCTCACCTTCAAGCGTGATGAGCTGGCCAGGTTCCAGCGATACGTCACCGACTGGGAGTTCCACGAATACGCCCGGATCATCTGAGCCCCCGGCCCGGCCGCGCCGCGATCGGCCCGGCCGCGCCGCGATCGGCGCGGCCGGGCCGGGGGCGCTCTCAGCCGAGGTGCCGGGCGAAGAACCGCAGCGCGCTGTCCAGCTCGAAGGCCGGGACGTCCCCGTGCCCGCCCGGGTTGGCGTGCAGCGTCTTCTCGGCCGAGGCCAAGGCGTCGAACAGCGCCAAGCCCTCCGCCCGCGGCACTCGTTCATCGTCCCACTGCACCAGGAACTCCACCGGGACGGTGATCCGCGCGGCGTCCCCGGCCGAGGCCAGAGCCCCACCCAGGCCCAGCACCGCCGCACGGACCCGGGGTTCGGCGGCGACGAACGGAACGCCGAGTCCGCACCCCAGCGAGATCCCCCAGTAGCCCACCGGCCCGGGGCCGACGTGTTCGAGTCGCTGAACCGCGTCCAGGACCGCCCGCCATTCGGGGACGGTCCGACGGGCCACCAGTGCCTGGAAGTCGGCGATGAGCGGGGCCAGTTCTTCTCCGGCCGCCACCCGAGCCTGGTTCTCGGTCGCGATCCGGTCGTACTCCTCGACCACCGGACGGTCGCCATGCCCGGGCACGTCGACCGCCGCCACCGCGAAACCGCACTCCGCCACAGAGCGGCGCGCGCGAGTCAGGATGTCGGGGGCCTTCTTGTGCTGACCGCCACCGTGCCCCATCAGGATCAGGGGACGCGTACCGGCAGCACCTTCCGGTGTCCACAGCACACCGGGAATCTCACCAAGGATGAAGAGCTGTTCGCGGACACCGTCGGACGATGTCTCGGAGGTGAAGCGCATGGCGTTTCAAGCCTTTCGGGATGCCTTCCGCGGGCACTCCCTGGACCATGCGGGAGAAGGAGGCCCGACCTGTCACAGCGTTGATCGGTCTCACCTCCTCGGTTCGCAGCAGCGCACGGCGGCACCGAAAGTATCACGCACCGAAGCCACCTTGTTCCCGGCCCGGGCGCTGGCGCGGTGCGGACAGGGCCGGGAGTTCGGGGTGGTCGCGCAGCGCCGCGACGACCGCGTGCACCGCCGCGCGCCGCGTTGTGCCGCGGCGCACCGCGATGGCGACGTTGCGGTGCACCGGTGTGCTCAGCTCCCGGGTGGCGACGGCGTGGTCCGGTGTGATGGCGAGGGCGGGCAGCAGGGTGATCGACCGGCCCGACTCGACGTGTTGCAGCAGCATCAGGTAGTTGCTGAACCGGCAGGCCACCCGGGGTTCGAAGCCCGACTCGCGGCACAGCCGTACGGTCAGATCCGCCATGTACGACCGCGGCCGGTCACACGCCCACGTCTCCTCCGCGCAGGCCGCGAGGTTCACCGTCGTGCGGCCGGCGAGGGGGTGGTCGGGTGGCAGCACCAACACGATCGGGTCGGTTCCCAGGGGAATGATCTCGAGGTCCGCGCCCCAGGAGAGGCCGGCGTAGTCGGTGGTGGTGACGATGACGTCCGCCTCCCCCGAGCGCAGGGCCGGTCCGCTCTCATGCGGCTCCAGCTCGATCAGTTCCAGGTGCAGCCGCGGGTGGGTGGTGGCCAGGCGGGTCGCCGCCGGGACCGCCAGGGGGTAGATGGCGCTCTGGAACGCCCCGAGCCGTACGGTGCCGATGGGCTCGTCGTTCAGGGCGTGCAACTCGGCCTCGGCCTCGGCCATCTGGTCCAGGATCTCCCGGCCCCGACGGGCCAGCAGCAGTCCGGCCGGGGTCAGCCGCACCTTCCGCCCGGTCCGCTCCAGCAGCCGGCAGCGGGTCTCGGTCTCCAGGACCGCCAGTTGCTGGGACACCGTCGAGGCGCTCAGATGCAGCGTCTCGGCGACCGCGCGGACGGTACCCAGGGTTTCCAGCAGGCTGAGCAGCCGCAGCCGCCCCGAGTTGAGCATGCGCCCGATTGTAGGTTCGGCCGTACGGTTTCGCTGTACGGTTCCGCCTGACAGAACGGTCGGATCTGTGCGATGGACGCGCGCAGCGGCGCATCCCTACCGTCGTTGCCATGCCTTCCGAGACTGCCGGTGCCGCCCCGGAGCGCCACCTCATCCGCTACAGCGGCCACGCCCCCTTCACCTCCGAGATCATCGCCCGCGCCGCGGGCACATCGGTGTTCACCGAAAGCGGTCGCGAGCTGCTCGACTTCACCTCCGGCCAGATGAGCGCGATCCTCGGCCACTCCCACCCGGCGATCGTCGCGACCGTTCGCGAGCAGGTCGCCCTCCTCGATCATCTGCACAGCGGCATGCTCAGCCGCCCGGTCGTCGACCTCACTCGCCGGCTCGCCGAGACCCTGCCCGATCCGCTGGAGAAGGTGCTGCTCCTGACCACCGGGGCGGAGGCGAACGAGGCCGCGGTGCGGATGGCGAAACTCGTCACCGGCCGCCATGAGATCGTCTCGTTCGCCCGCTCCTGGCACGGGATGACCCAGGCCGCCGCGAACGCCACCTACAGCGCTGGGCGCAAGGGCTACGGACCCGCCGCGCCGGGCAACTTCGCGCTGCCGGTCCCGGACCGCTTCCACCCCGACTTCGTGGACGCCGAGGGCGCGCTCGACTGGCGTCGCCAGCTCGACCTGGGCTTCGACCTGATCGACGCCCAGTCGGTCGGCAGCCTCGCCGCCTGCCTGGTCGAACCGATCCTCAGCTCCGGCGGCGTCATCGAACTCCCGCCGGGCTATCTCGCGGCCCTGGCACAGAAGTGCCGGGAGCGGGACATGCTGTTGATCCTCGACGAGGCGCAGACCGGGCTGTGCCGCACCGGCGACTGGTACGCCTTCGAGCACGAGGGGGTCGTCCCGGACATCCTCACGCTGTCCAAGACGCTCGGCGCGGGGCTGCCGCTGGCCGCCGTGGTGACCAGCCCGCAGATCGAGCAGCGGGCGCATGAGCGCGGGTTCTTGTTCTTCACCACCCATGTCAGCGACCCGCTGCCGGCCGCCGTCGGCAACACCGTCCTCGAGGTGCTGGTCCGCGACCGCCTCGATGAGCGTGCGCGTGAGCTCGGCTCGGCACTGCGCGGCCATCTCGACGCACTCGCCGCCCGCCACGACGCCGTCGGCGATGTCCGCGGCCGCGGGCTGCTGCTGGGTATGGAACTGGCCGGCGACCAGCTCCTGGGCGCCGGTGGCGCCGACCGGCTGGGCGCGGCCGTCACCCGGCGCTGCTTCGAACTCGGGCTGCACATGAACATCGTCCAGTTGCCCGGCATGGGAGGCACCTTCCGGATCGCGCCCCCGCTGACCGCGAGCGACAACGAGATCGCCCGCGGTGCCGCCATCCTCGACCAGGCGCTCACCGACGCCGTCAAAGACCTCTGACGGCATCTCCGGTGACGTATCTCCAGGGTTCGCATGACAGATGTCAGATGGACGCATGACAGACCGCACTGCCACCGGGCCCGCCGCGCCGGGAGTCTGGAACGCATGGACACTGTGATCGAAACCGCCGACCTACGGCGGCACTACCGGGGCTTCGAGGCCGTGCGCGGCATCGACCTCACGGTCGCCCGCGGTGAGCTCTTCGCGCTGCTGGGAACCAACGGGGCCGGTAAGACCTCCACCCTCGAGGTCTTGGAGGGGCAGGCCACCCCCACCGCCGGAACCGTCCGGGTGCTCGGCCGCGACCCGTACCGCGAACGCGCCGCCGTCCGCCCCCGTATCGGGGTGATGCTCCAGGAGGGCGGCTTCCCGACGGAGCTGACGGTCACCGAGACCGCGCGCATGTGGGCGGGCTGCACCAGCGGCGCCCGTCCCGTGGCCGAGGCACTGGAGCTGACCCGGCTGTCCAAGCGGGGGCGGTGCGGGTCAAGCAGCTCTCCGGTGGCGAGCGCCGACGCCTCGATCTCGCGCTGGCCCTGCTGGGACGGCCCGAGGTGCTGTTCCTGGACGAGCCGACGACCGGCCTGGACGCGCAGTCCCGCCGCGAGACCTGGGAGCTGATCCGGGAGCTGAAGCAGCAGGGCACGACGGTGCTGCTCACCACCCACTATCTGGAAGAGGCCGAGCAACTGGCCGACCGGCTGGCCATCATGCACGCGGGGCGGATCGCCACCTCGGGGCGGGTCGCCGACGTGGTCGCCGAGCGGCCGTCGCGGATGAGCTTCGAGCTGCCCAGGGACCACTTCCTGGGCGATGTGCCGCCGCTCGCCCCGCTGGGTGTGTCGAGCTACGAGGAGACCGGGGGGACGGTCCGGCTGGAGACCACCGATCTGCAGCGCACGGCCACGGCGCTGCTGGTGTGGGCCCGGGACAGGGGCGTGGAGTTGCGTGGTCTCGACGCCCGGTCCGCCACCTTGGAGGAGGCGTTCATGGAGATCGCGAAGGGCCTGGACAGCGAGGAGGCGCGATGACGACGTCAGCAGCCCGTACGGCACCTACGTCCGTGGCCACGGCCACCCGGCGCACCGCCGCCGACCGTATGACCGCCCTCGGCCGCGCCGAGCTGACGCTGCTGCTGCGCAGCAAGGCGTCCCTGGTCACCGCGGTGGTCCTGCCCAGCGTGATGGCCTTCGCGATGCGCGGCACGGTCGAGGAGCTGGACCTGGGTGGCACCGGCCTGTCGGTGGCCACCGTCATGCTGCCCGCCGCGCTGGCCACGGCGCTGCTCTTCTCCGTCTACACCTACCTGGTCGGCGTGTACGTGGTGCGCCGCGAGGGCCTGGTGCTCAAGCGGCTGCGCAGTGGCGAGGTACGCGACTGGGAGATCCTCGTCGGCAGCGCGCTCCCGGCGTTCCTGCTGGCGGTCGTGCAGTCCCTGCTGCTGGCGGTCGGGATGACCGCGTTCCTCGACGCGGACGAACCGGCCGCACCGCACCTGGCGGTGCTCGGTCTGCTCAGTGGCGTGGCCATGCTGGTCGCCGGGGCGGCGCTGACGGCGGCCTTCACCCGGACATCGGAGAGTGCCCAGATGACGTTTCTGCCGTTCTTGCTGGTGACCATGGCCGGCTCCGGGGTCTTCGCGCCGCGTGAGGTGATGCCGGACACCATGGCCGACATCGCCGCCTGGCTGCCGTTCTCGCCGGTGATGGATCTGCTGCGGGGCGGCTGGACGGATGACCTGGCCGCTATGGATCAGCTCCGGGCGGTGATCCTCGCGCTGGCATGGACGGGCCTGGCAGTGTTCGCTGTGCGTCGGCGGTTCCGCTGGGGACCGCGGAGTTGAGAGCGGCGGGAGCCTGAGGTGGCGGAGCCCGAGGTGATGGAGCCAGTGGTGGCGGAGCCCGTGATGGCAGGGCCGGAGGTGGCGGGGACCGAGGTGTCGGAGCCGGAGGTGTCGCGGCCCGCGGTGACGGGGCCGGGGAGCATGAGCGTGGAGACCTGGGTGGAGCGGCTCGGGGGCCCGGACGGCCCCGAGCGCTACCGCCGCTGGACTTTCGGCACCCTCGCCGCCTTCGTCGCCGCCGAGGCCGCGCTGTGGGCGTTCTGGGTCAAGACGTCGGACGCCGGCGCGCTCGGGTCGTCCCTGGTGGCGGCGGTGGGCGCGGCACACGTCGGCGTCCATCTGCTGCTCTCCCGTGCGGCCCTGCGCCGCTACCTCGGTGCCGGACCCCGCCCGGTCGGGCTGGTCGCGCTGTACGTCGCCGTCACCGTGGCCATGGCCGCGGTGGGCTGCGCGCTGCTGACCGCCGGCCGCATCGGCGACCGGGACCTGGTGACCTATCTGATCTGGCTGATGATGTTCTACGCGGGCCCGCCGATGCTGGCACTGCCGCCCCGCACCGGGGTGGTGCTGGTCGGGGCGGTGCCGGTGGCGGCCCTCGGCGCGGCGATGGCGAGCGGGCTGTCGGGGGAGCTGCTGGCCTTCGCGTTCGGCGGGATCCTCTTCATGGTGCCGTTCATGGCCGCGGGGATGCGGGTCACCGGCTGGAGCGTGCGGCTGATCGAGGAGCTCGCCAAGGCGCGGGCGACACAGGCACGGCTGGCCGTCGCGGAGGAGCGGCTGCGCTTCGGCCGCGACCTGCACGATGTGCTCGGCCGCAACCTCGCGGTGGTGGCGCTGAAGAGCGAGCTCGCGGTGCAGCTGGCGCGGCGGGGCCGGGAAGAGGCGGTGGCCCAGATGGAGGAGGTGCAGCACATCGCGCAGGAGTCGCAGCGGGAGATCCGCGCGGTGGTCCGCGGCTACCGCACCGCCGACCTGCTCGCCGAGCTGGCCGGGGCCCGGTCCGTACTGGAGGCGGCCGGGATCGACTGCCGGATCGAGAACGGCCCGGCGGCACGGCTGCCCGTACACACGCAGGCGGCGCTCGGCTGGGTGGTCCGCGAGGGCACGACGAACATGCTCCGCCATGCGCAGGGCGCTTCGCGCTGCGAGGTGTCGGTGCGCGCGACGGTCTCGGGCTGGGTGGCGCTCGTCATGGAGAACGACGGGGCAGTTACGGCCCCCCGGCACGGCACCGGCAGCGGCCTGCCGGGGCTGCGCGAGCGCCTGGCCGAGGTGGAGGGCACGCTGACCACCGAACAGCGCCCGGGCGGGATCTTCCGTCTGACCGCGCGGATTCCCTGGGAGACGGCCGAATGATCAGGGTTCTGCTCGCGGACGACGAACACCTCATCCGCGGCGCCCTCGCCTCCCTCCTCGCGCTGGAGGACGACATCACCGTGGTGGCGGAGGCCGGAACCGGCGACGAGGCGTTGGTCATGGCCCGGGCACACCGCCCCGACGTGGCCGTCCTGGATCTGCGGATGCCCGGATGCGACGGGGTGTCGGTGGCGGCGACGCTGCGGGACACGGTGCCGAGTTGCACATCGATGATCGTCACCAGCCACGCCCGGGGCGGGGCGCTGAAACAAGCGTTGGGCGCGGGCGTGCGCGGCTTCGTGCCGAAGACGGTGTCCGCGCGGCGACTGGCGGAGATCATCCGTACGGTGCACACGGATGGCCGCTACGTCGACCACGAGCTGGCGGCGGACGCCATCGCCGCGGGTGAGTCGCCACTCACTCCCCGCGAGGCGGAAATGCTGTCACTGGCCGAGGACGGGGCACCGGTGGCGGAGATCGCGTCCCACGCCGCGCTGTCGCCCGGGACGGTGCGCAACTACCTGTCGGCGGCCGCCGCCGAACTCGGCGCGGAAAACCGCCACGTGGCGGCTCGCATCGCGCGCGTGCGCGGCTGGCTGTAGCCGTCCTACCTGAGCGAAGAACGCGACCGCCGGCGTCGGCGGTGGCCGAGGACGAGGGCCCCACCGCCCAGCAGAAGGGCCGCCGCGCCCCCGGTCACCCACGCGGCGGCCGTGTCGGCGGGCCGGGACTTCGCTCCGGCGCGGGAGTCGGAAGGCTTGGCGGCGGGCGTCGGCCGGGCCTTGCCGGTGGCCGTGGCGGCCTTGATGATGAGGTCGGTGACCTCCTGGGGGTGCGCGATCAGGGCCACGTGGGAGGAGTTGATCTCCACAGTGCGAGAGCGGGCGCGCTTGGCCTGGAACCGCTCCTGCCGGGGGTTGATGGTCTTGTCCTGCTTGGCCACGAGGACCCAGGACGGGATCTGCCGCCACGCCGCCACCTTGGCCTTCTCCGAGAACGTGGCCGTGGTGGCGGGCCGTTGGGTCGCCGCCAGCAGCTTCGCCGTACTGGCCGGGAGGTCCGCGGCGAAGACCCGGTGGAGCTTGTCCCGCTTGAGGTACAGGTCCTTGCCCCGCATGCCGTCACCGGCCCGGTAGGGGACCGCCCTGGTGGCGGTGGCGAGTTCGCTGGGGAACCGGGCGGCCAGCGACTGGCCGCTCTCGCCCTTGTCGGGCATCAGGGAGGACACGTACACCAGCGACTTCACCCGGGGGTGGCCCGCCGCGGCCGAGCTGATGACCGCGCCGCCGTAGGAGTGGCCCACCAGCACGATCGGGCCCTTGACGCTGTCCAGGACGGAGGCGATGTAGGTGGAGTCGGTGTACAGACCGCGCAGCGGGTTGGCGGGGGCGATGACGCGGTAACCGCGGCGCTCCAGGCGCTGGATGACACCGTTCCAGCTGGAGCCGTCCGCGAACGCGCCATGGATCAGCACCACCGTGGGCTTTCCGCGGGACGTGTCGTCCTGCGCGGCGGCCGGAGCCGCCACGGTCGCGCACACCGCCATGGCACATCCGGCCGCCGCGACACGTGCGCGGGTCCGTCCGCGCCCGGAGCCGAGAGCCGGAGACGCCACCATGGTGTTCTCGCTTCCCTTTGGGTGTTCCTTCAGGCTTTTGGGTCCCCCTTGAGAGGCATGCCTCCTCAACGTTCGCGGGAACCGTGGCACCGGGCCGCGTGGCAGGGTCCGACCGGGTGAGACGGGTCATCCACCGGGGTGACACCGCACTGACAACGATGCCCACGACCTGCGCGCGTGGTCCTTGTACTGCCTTTGCCTCGAGTTCGCCGAGCATTGGCCTCAGCTTGTTTGCATGCAGGAATGGACCACATCACCTTCTTGGTGGCGGTCGTCATCGTCACGGCCCTCGCCTTCGACTTCACCAACGGCTTCCACGACACGGCCAACGCGATGGCCACATCCATCGCCACCGGTGCGCTCACCCCCAGAACCGCGGTTCTGGTGAGCGGGATCCTCAACATCGTCGGCGCCTTCCTCTCCACCGAGGTCGCCAAGACCATCTCCGGTGGCATCGTCGACGACACCCTGGTCACCCCGGGCATGATCTTCGCGGAGCTGGTCGGGGCGATCCTCTGGAATCTGCTGACCTGGCTGGTCGGGCTGCCGTCGAGTTCGTCGCACGCCCTGTTCGGCGGGCTCATCGGGGCCGTGTGGGTCGGTGCGGGCTCTCATGGCGTGCACTTCGACAAGGTGGCCGAGAAGGTGCTGATACCCGCGGTGGCCTCGCCGATCGTGGCCGGTGCCGCCGCGCTGCTGGCCACCTACCTCGCGTACCGGCTCACCGACCGCGCCCGCAAGAAGTCGGTGACCAAGGGCTTCCGGATCGGCCAGATCGCCTCGGCCTCGCTCGTCTCCCTCGCGCACGGCACGAACGACGCGCAGAAGACCATGGGCGTCATCACGCTGACCCTGATCTCGGCGGGCTCCCTCGGCCATGACGCCGGTCCGCCGCTGTGGGTGATCGCCTCCGCCGGGCTCGCCATCGGCCTCGGCACCTACCTGGGCGGCTGGCGGATCATCCGCACCATGGGCAAGGGTCTGACCGAGATCCAGTCGCCGCAGGGCTTCGCCGCCGAAACCGCCTCCACCACCGTCATCCTCACCTCCGCGCACCTGGGCTTCGCCCTGTCCACCACGCAGGTCGCCTCCGGCAGCATCCTGGGTGCCGGGCTCGGCCGACGGCTGGCAGAGGTGCGCTGGGGTGTCGCGGGCCGCATGGTGATCGCCTGGATGGTCACGCTGCCCGCCGCCGCGCTGGTCGGCGGCGTCTCCGCGAGCGTGGTCAAGAGCGGCGGAGACATCGGCGCGGCGGTCGTCGCCCTGGTCGGCGCGGCCCTCGCCGGGGGCATCGTGCTCCTCTCCCGCCGGAACCCGGTGGACGCGAAGAACGTCAACGACGCCCACGAGGTCACCATCCGCACCGAGCCGCCGGCCAAGATCGGCACGGCCGCGTAAGTCCCCCGAATCACGGAGAGTTGAAAGCGATGCATCTCGACTGGAGTGCACTCGGCCAGGTCACCGCGGTGAGCATCGGCGTCACCGTCGCCGTGGTCGTCGTCTTCGCCCTCGGCGTCCTGGGCCTCGCCCGTGTGGAGGCAGCCCGTGAGGAGAACGGCACCGGCTCCACCCTCGGCCTCACCCAGGCCGGCCTGTGCTTTGTGGCGTGCGCCGCGGTGGTGGCGTACGGAATTTACCTGATTGTGCCGCAGTTCCACTGAGTGCCGAAAGGAAGGACTGGATGACAACGCCGCCCTTGCTGTCCGAGCTGTCCGACCTGCGGGTCGACTACAGCGACCACGACGACCCCGTGCTCATCCGGCCGGACGGAAGCCCGGTCGACACCTGGCGGGAGAACTACCCGTACCCGCACCGCATGGAGCGCAAGGAGTACGAGTGGCACAAGCGGCTGCAGCAGATCGAACTGCTGAAGTTGCAGAGCTGGATCAAGGAGACCGGACGCCGGCTCGTCATCGTCTTCGAAGGTCGGGACGCGGCCGGCAAGGGCGGCACGATCAAGCGCTTCACCGAGCACCTCAACCCGCGCGGCGCACGGGTCGTCGCCCTGGAGAAGCCCACCGAGCGCGAACGTGGCCAGTGGTATTTCCAGCGGTACGTGGAGCATCTGCCGACCGCTGGTGAGATCGTGCTCTTCGACCGGTCCTGGTACAACCGGGCCGGCGTCGAGCGGGTCATGGGCTTCTGCTCGCAGGACGAGTACCAGCGCTTCACCCGGCAGGCGCCGCTGTTCGAGCGGATGCTCGTGGACGACGGCGTCGACCTGGTGAAGTTCTGGTTCTCGGTGTCCCGGAGCGAGCAGCGCACCCGCTTCACCATCCGCCAGGTGGATCCCGTACGGCAGTGGAAGCTCAGCCCGATGGACCTGGCCTCGCTGGACCGCTGGGACGACTACACCGCCGCGAAGGTGGCCATGTTCCGGGAGACGGACACGGAGTACGCGCCCTGGACGGTGGTCAAGAGCAACGACAAGAAGCGGGCCCGCGTCGAGGCCATGCGCAGTGTGCTCGCCCGCTTCGACTACACCGACAAGGACGAGGCGGTCGTCGGCGTCGCCGACCCGCGCATCGTGGGCGCGGCGGCGGGCCTGCTGGAGGCGGGCGAGGACGACACCGACGACACGGCCGACGACACGGCCGACGACACGAACGGCGCCACCAACGACAGCGGCGGCGTCGACCGGCGCTGACGCGTACCAGGCGAAACCAGGCAACCCGGGGGTCCGGCACCGTCGTGCCGGACCCCCGGGTTGTCCGGTCAAGCCACCCGTTGTCTCCCGCACCGTTCAGACAGCCGTAACCGACGGCGAGGGGCGCGCACACCTGTTCTCCGCAAGGTGGGCGTTATCGCCGGTGCCCTCACCTCCCCGAGAGGCCCGAATCGCCCCACCGCTCGAAGGACGACCCATGCCTCGCCACCTCCGCCTTCCCCTCGCCGCCGCGCTGCTGCCGCTCGTGCTCACGGCCTGCGGCGCCAGTGCCTCGGACAACGGTTCCACGTCGGAGGGACGGGATCCCGACACGCTGGTGGTCGCGGCGATCCCGTCCGAGAACTCCACCTCCCTCGCCCAGCAGTACGCCCCGCTCGTCAAGCTGCTGAAGGCCGAGACCGGCAAGAAGGTCCGGATGCAGAAGGCGACCAGCTACGCCGCCGTCATCGAGGCGCAGCGGGCGCACAAGGCGGACATCGCCCTCTACGGGCCGCTCTCCTACGTCGTCGCCAAGGACAGCGGAGTGGACGTGAAGCTGTCCGGCGCGCTGGTCACCGCCAAGGGTGCCAAGCCGGGCTACAAGTCGTACGGCATCACCCGCAGCGGCTCCAAGGACATCAACAGCCTCGCCGATTTCAAGGGCCACAAAGTGTGCTTCGTGGACCCGACCTCGACGTCCGGCTATCTCTACCCGCAGGCCGGTCTGCTGAAGGCGGGCGTGAAGGCCGCCGACTACACCAAGGTCATGGCGGGCGGTCACGACGCCTCGGCGCTGTCGGTCGCCTCCGGCGACTGCGACGCGGGGTTCGCCTTCGACACCATGGTGGACAGCGACCTGATCAAGCAGGGCAAGCTCAAGAAGGGTCAGCTGAAGACCGTCTGGAAGTCCTCCGAGATCCCCGGCTCGCCCGCCGCGGTCTCCACCGACCTCACCGCGAGTCTGCAGAAGAAGATCGTCGACGCGTTCCTGACCAAGGGCAACGCCGACTACATGGAGTCCAAGGGCTACTGCTCCGGTGACGGCTGCATGATCGACGGCAACTGGGGCTTCGCCGCGGTGAAGGACTCCGACTACGACAGCGTCCGCGCGGTCTGCGACGCGACCAAGGACGCGCAGTGCAAGGACGGCTCGTGACGGCCCCGGCCCCCACCGCCACCGCGGCCACTGCCACTGCCACTGCCACCACCGGCTCCCCGGTCACCGCCGGGGAGCCGGTGATCCGGCTGGACGGTCTGACGAAGCGGTTCGGCACCGGCGCGGACTCGCTGCTCGCCGTGGACGATGTGTCCTTCGAGGTGCGGCCCGGCGAGGTCGTGGCGCTGCTGGGGCTCTCCGGCTCCGGCAAGTCGACGTTGCTCTCGCTGCTCGACGGCCTCCAGGCGCCGACCTCCGGCGACGGCACCGTCCTCGGCACCGCGCTGGCCCGGGCCGACCGGTCCGAACTGCGCGCGCTGCGCCGCCGAATCGGCTTCGTCTTCCAGCAGTTCCACCTGGTCGGGCGGCTCAGCGTGCTGGAGAACGTGTGCACCGGCGCCCTCGGGTCGCTGCGCGGACCCCGGCTGGGGCTGCTCAGCTACCCGCGGGCGGTGCGGGAACGCGCACTGGACGGGCTGGAACAGGTGGGCCTGGCCGCACACGCCTTCCAGCGGGCGGACACCCTCTCCGGCGGCCAGCAGCAGCGCGTCGCCGTGGCCCGCGCCCTGATGCAGGAACCGGGCCTGCTGCTCGCCGACGAGCCGGTCGCCTCCCTCGACCCCGAGTCCTCGGCCCAGGTCATGCGGCTGCTGGCGCGCGTCGCCCAGGAGCGGGAACTGACCGTGCTGTGCAGCCTGCACCAGGTCGACCTGGCGCTGTCCTGGGCGCACCGGATCATCGGCCTGCGGGCGGGCCGGGTCGTCATGGACGTGGCCACCGAGGGCATCGACCGCGCCACGGTGATGCGGCTGTACGAGGAGGTGGCCGCCGGGAGCGCCGAGGGCGTGGCCGCCGCCGTCGCGGTCGGTTCGGCCGTCCCTCCCCGCCCCGCCGCCGCTCCCGGATCCGTCCCCGCCCCGGCGGCCGCGTCGGCGGCGTTCACGAAGGGGGACTGAGTGTCCGTAGTCGACCATCATCCCCCGGCCGCGCCCCCGCCGCCCCCGGTCCCTGCCCCGGCGCCACGCGTCCGCACCGGCGGACCCTGGCCCGCCCCACCGTGGCCGGGCTCAGCGCGGCCACGGCCCTGCTGCTGTGTGTGAGCGGCGGGGTGTGGGCGTTCATCGCGCTCCGGCTCAACATCGCCACGCTCACCGACAGCGCGGACAACGCGGTGGACTTCCTGTCGCGGACGTTGCCACTGGACTTCCCACCGGCCGGTGAACTCCTCTCGTTGATCTGGCAGACGCTGGCCATCGTGGTCTCCGCCACCGTGCTCTCGGTGGTGCTCAGCGTGCCGCTGGCCCTGCTGGCAGCCCGCAACACCACCCCGGGAGCCGGCGCCCGTCTCGCCTCGCGCGGTCTGATCGTGCTCTGCCGCGCGGTCCCCGAGGTGGTCTTCGCCATCACCGCCTTCCGGGTGTTCGGGCTGGGCGGGATGACGGGTGTGGTGGCGCTCGGTGTCCACTCCGTCGGCATGGTGGGCAAGCTGTACGCCGACGCCGTGGAGCAGACCGACGAGGGCCCGCGCACCGCACTGCGCGCGACCGGCGCCGGGCGGCTGCAGCAGATCACCGCGGCGGTGCTGCCGCAGGCGCTGCCGTCCCTGGTGGCGACCGCGCTGCACCGGCTCGACATCAACCTGCGCGCGTCGGCCGTGCTCGGCTTCGTCGGCGTCAACGGTCTGGGGTACGCGCTGTCCACGGCGATCACCACCCTGGACTACCAGCGGGCGATGGCGATCGCCCTGGTCCTGCTGCTGCTCTGCTTCGTCGCCGAGTCCATCTCCGGTGCCATCCGGCGCACGCTGCTCCAGGACGTCACCGCGGTGCGGCGGCCCCGCCGCCCGCGCCCGGAGCGAAAGGGCGCGCGCCGCGACCGGCGGCCGGGCGGCACGGCTCCGGCCCGCCCGTCCTCCGGCGCCACCGCGGCCACCACCGCTATCGCCACCGCGGCGTCCGTGGCACACGGTGGCACGTCCGTACGCCGCAGCCTGCCGCGCTGGGACGCCCGGCGGATCCGCCGCACCACCTGGCTGGTGCTCACCGTCGCCCTGGTCGTGGCCTCGGCCCTCCGCTCCGGCCTGTCCTGGAGCACTCTGCGGCGCGGCGCCGAGTCGTTCTTCCCGACGCTGGGCGACTTCCTGCCGCCGGGCACCGGTGGGATCGGCGACCAGCTCTGGGCCGATCTGTGGGTCACCCTGCAGATCGCGCTCGCGGGCACCCTCATCGGGCTGGTCCTGGCGCTGCCGCTGGGAACCCTCGCGGCGCGGAACGTGGTGGGGTCGCCCCGGGTGGCCCGGTTCTTCCGCACGGTCATCCTCCTGGTGCGGGCCATCCCGGAACTCGTCCTGGCGATCGTCTTCGTCGTCGTGACCGGCCTGGGCGCGGTCTCCGGCGCGCTCGCCCTCGGCGTCGGTTCGGTCGGCCTGCTCGGCAAGCTGGTGGCCGACTCCCTGGAGGAGACCGACCCGGGCCCGGCCCGGGCCCTGGTCGCCACCGGTGCCCGCAGGCACCAGGTGTTCTTCGGATCCGTTCTGCCCCGGGCCTGGCCGGCGGTGGTGGGACACCTGCTCTACCAGCTGGATGTCAATCTGCGCTCGGCGACCCTGCTCGGCATCGTCGGCGCCGGTGGCATCGGCTACGACCTGCTGAACGCGGCCCGGGTGCTGCAGTTCCCGGTGGTCACCACCATCGTCCTGATGGTGCTGGCGCTGGTGCTGCTCATCGAGGGACTGGCCGTCTGGGTGCGCAAGGTGTACGCCTGACGCCCGGCCGCCGGCCCCGCACGACCGATGACGCAGGCCGCCGGCCTCGGGCGGCGGTCTGCGCCGTCCCGCCGGTGGCATCCCGAGGACACGGCATCTGGCGGCAGTCATCCATCGACGGCCTGCTCAGCGGCTGGTCCCAGGAGTGGATCCAGGTCGACATGCTGCCGGAGCTGGACGCGGCCGTGCACGCAGTGGAGCCGCTGGACACGATCCTGCGGCAGATGTGCGGGGTGACCCCGGTCCGCGCCTGGTGCCGGGTGACCAGCGTGCTGCCCGACCGGCGGGTGACGGAGGGGCTGGAGACGGCGCACAACCGGCCGGTGTGGCTGGTGGAGAGCCTGAGCAGGGACGCGGCCTCCAAACGCGCGGTGATGTGCGGCTCCACCTGGTCCCGACCGGACAGCATCCGGATCATCGTCGAGCTCGACGGCCCGGTCACCCCCTGACACCATCCCCTTTCCGGCGCTGGACATAGAGGCGGTTGCCCTCCGGGCCGGTCCATTCCAGCCGCACGACACCGGGGACGGCGGCGTCGGCGATGCGCGACGGGTGCGACCAGTAGCCGAAGTTCGGATTGCGGAAGAACGTCGCCCACAGACGGCCGCCGTGATCCACGAAGAAGTTGTTGTGCCCGGCGCCGACACCCGCGGTCCACCGCTGGGAGTACGGCCCCTCGAAGGTGTCCGAGACGGCCACGACGGCGTCGTACTGGTACTGCACCCGGCCGGGGCCCGGTGGGTCGTAGGCGTAGCGCGTGCTGCCGTCGGGATGGAGCGACGTACGGTCCCATGCGGCCTGGACGAGGTAGTACTTGCCCCGGTACTTGAACACGTACGCGCCCTCGAGATACGGCTCGGGGGAGTACGGCATCTGCCGGAACGTGGGGAGCTTGGTCGTCGGGTTGATGTCCTCCATATCGTTCCGGAACGGCGCGTACAGGTCGTTGTGGAGCACCAGCCACGCGTCGTCGCCCTCGGTGTAGAGGCTGCCGTCGATGTGGTGGTAGGCGCCGGGCTCGATGAAGTCCGGGCCCCCGATGAACGATTCGCCGAAGGGCTTGTCGAGGTTGCCCTCGACGAGCCGGTACGGTCCCTCGACCCCACCCTCGCTCACCAGCAGGAACGAGCCCACCTTCCGGGAGTGGTCGCCCATGCACGCGACGAGGTACCAGGTGCCGTTGAAGTAGTGCAGCTCCGGGGCCCAGACCTGGCCGCGCTTGCCGAACTGGTCGTCGTACCAGTACTCCTGCCACGGAGCGACGACCGTGCGCCCGGGCCGGTTCTCGCCGACGAACTCGGGCGACCACACCTTGCCCCGCTCGGCGCCGGGCCGGATGCCGGTCGTGTCCACCAGCCGCCATGGCCCCCGAAGCGATGGGGACACCCACACGAAGATGCCGTCGTTCCACGGGCCGGCCGCGCTGAGCCCGGGCACGCGGGTGGTGCCGGTGGCCACGTACAGCGGACGGCCGTCCACGACAAAGCAGTTGACGTAGGTGTCCCGCATCCAGACCACGCCGCGCTCCCGGTCGCGGGGCCGCCGTTCGAGCGGGAGGATGAAGGAGTTGTCCTGACGCGGCCACAGGTCGAGGCGGGTGTCCGCGAGGCCGTAGGGCTCGAGTGGGGGCCAGTTCGACGGGTGCCGCCGCATCGGCGCGCCCTCCGTGGGGGACGCCTGGGCCGCGGTCGCGGGCAGTCCCGCCGCAACGCCCAGGGATCCGGCGACTCCGGTCAACAACGTCCGTCTGTCGATGTACAACCTGTGCTCGGAGTTGGTCGGCATGGAGCACAGCATGCGAACGTCCGCTGATTTACGTCAAGACTCAGGACAAAAATGATCCGGAGGGGGTCGGATGGTAAGAGACGGGTGCTGACCGCGCATCCGCACCGCCGGGGCCATGACCGTGGCCCCCGGCGGGTGCAGTATGGGGGTAGCTGACGGGAACCCGCTGTGGGGCGCCCGGAGGGCCCGGACGCTCCGCCCGGAAGGCGGTGGCGCTATGGATCTGCCCCGTGCTCGCGCGCACGGCACCGTGACGCAGCGACTGATCGGCGATCACCTGTTGTCCGGCCGCATGGAGCCGGGGGAGGAGATCGCGCTGCGCGTGGACCAGACGCTGACGCAGGATGCCACCGGCACGCTGGTGATGCAGGAGCTGGAGGCGCTGGACCTGGACCGGGTCCGGACCGAGGCCAGCGTGCAGTACGTGGACCACAACATCCTGCAGGCGGATGAGCGCAACGCCGAGGACCATCTCTTCCTGCGCTCGGCCGCCCGCCGCTTCGGCCTGTGGTTCTCCAAGCCCGGCAACGGCGTCTCACACCCCACACACATGCACCACTTCGGCGCTCCCGGGAAAACCCTCGCCGGTTCGGACTCCCATACCTGCGCCGGCGGCTCTCTGGGCATGCTGGCGATCGGCACCGGCGGCCTGGAAGTGGCGCTCGCCATGGCCGGACGGCCCCTCCACCTCACCATGCCCAAGGTCTGGGGCATCCGGCTGACCGGGCAACTGCCTCCCTGGGTGAGCGCCAAGGACGTGATCCTGGAGCTGCTGCGCCGTCACGGGGTGCAAGGAGGCGTCCAACGTGTCCTGGAGTACCACGGACCCGGTCTGGCCTCCCTCACCGCGATGGACCGGCACGTCATCGCGAACATGGGGGCGGAACTGGGCGCCACCACCACCGTCTTCCCCTCGGACGAGGCGGTGCGCGACTTCCTCGACGGGGTGGGGCGTGGCGATGACTTCGTGGAGATCACCGCGGAACAGGACGCGTCCTATGACCTCGACGAGGAGATCGACCTGTCGTCCTTGGAGCCGCTCATCGCACGGCCCACGTCTCCGGGAAACGTCGTGCCGGTCAGGGAGGTGGCCGGAGAGCCCGTCGCCCAGGTCGTCGTCGGCTCCTCCGCCAACCCCGGATTCCGCGACTTCGCCGTCCCGGCCGCCATGGTGGCCAGGCGGCAGGTCCCGGCCGGGGTGAGCTTCGACATCAACCCGACATCCCGCGAGATCCTCCAGGACCTGACGCGCCGTGGGGCGACGTTCGACCTGATCGCCGCCGGTGCCCGGATCCACCAGTCGGGCTGTCTGGGCTGCATCGGCATGGGACAGGCACCGGCCTCGGGACGCAATTCCCTGCGCACCTTCCCGCGCAACTTCCCCGGCCGTTCCGGCACCGAGGACGATGCCGTATGGCTGTGCTCACCGGAGACCGCCACGGCCTCCGCGCTGACCGGCGTCATCACGGATCCGCGCGACTGGGCCGACCGCCTCTCGGCGACCCCTCCCGCGCCGGACCTGCCCGACCCGCCCTCGAACAACGACGCCATGCTGGAGCCGCCGTTGCCGCCGGACGAGGCCGCGCGCGTAGCGCTGGAACGCGGCTCCAACATCTCCGCACTGCCGGAGCTGGATCCGCTGCCGGACAGCCTGCACGGCCCCGTGCTTCTCAAGGCCGGTGACGATGTCTCGACCGACGAGATCTCCCCGGCCGGAGCGGCCGCCCTGCCCTACCGCTCCAACATCCCGAAGCTCGCGGGATTCACCCTCACCCGGCTGGACCCCGACTACCCGCGGCGCGCCGAGGCGGTCCGGGAGGACACCGGGCATCTCATCGTCGCTGGTGCGAACTACGGCCAGGGCTCCTCCCGCGAACACGCCGCCATCACACCGCGCTACCTCGGACTGCGAGCCGTCATCGCCAAGTCCTACGCCCGCATCCACTGGCAGAACCTCGTCAACTTCGGTGTTCTGCCCCTGGAATTCGAGGATCCCGCCGACTACGAGCGCATCGAGACCGACGACCGGCTGCACCTGTCCGGGTTGCGCGAGGCCCTCTCCCCGGCCGGTGCCCCGACACTCCGCGTCCGCAACGCGACCCGGGACGAGGAGTACGCCGTCCGCCACCGTCTCTCCCCCCGGCAGCGGGAGGCGGTTCTCGCCGGCGGCGTCATCCCCGCCATGACACCGCCGCCTGGAGCGGGACCGTCGGCGTCACACCGGCCCGGCGCCTGAGCGGTCGTCGGTGTCGGCGGCCAGGCCGGGCAGCGCACGCAGTGCGAGCGCCCAGCCGGGCCTCACCCGAATCCGGCGACCAGCCGGTCAGCCACCGCCGGGTCGTGGCCCCTCTCCCGTCCAGCAGCGCCTCCCTGATCAACTGTGAAAACGACCCGCAAGGGGAGATGCCGCGCCACTGGTTCGGCGACGCCGCGGTCGAGGCGCCCGCGCCCGGGCAGTCGGGCACGCTGACCCGCTATGGCCAGTGGTGGGTTTCACCGGCCGTGACTAGGCCCAGAAATCCGCGCCCCAGATGCGCGCGCCATCGTCAACCAGATCCACGCCCTGGGCGGCTGAGTGCCACGACGTGGCCACGAGACGTACCGTGATGTATACCGCGAAAGCCCGCAGTCGTCGCGTAGGGTGAGTGCTGTGACACTGAGTGAGGGAAGCCACCGTCTCGGGCCGCCGGGCGGGCGACTGCTGATCAAGACCAGCCGTACCGGGCTCGGCCGGAGGGCGGGGCACGATCTGACGATCGAGGCCACCCGATGGTCCGGGGAGGCGACGGTGGTCGGCGGCGCCCCGAGGAGTCGTCGGTGACCGTGACGGTCGAGACGGATTCGTTGAGCGTCCGGGAGGCGACCGGCGGGCTGAAGCCGCTCTCCGAGGGCGACCGGGCCGAGATCGAGCGGACGCTGGAGGGCAAGGGGCTGCTGCACACCGCGGAGCACCCCACGATCACCTTCCGCTCCACCCACATCACCGGAACTCCCGAGTCCTTCGAGATCACGGGCGACCTCACCATCAAGGGCCGGACCCACCCGGTGACGGTGCACGGGAGCGGCGATCCCCAGGGGACGCTGCGCGGCTGGGCGTCCGTCACACAATCCACCTGGGGCATCAAGCCGTACAGCGCGTTCCTGGGTGCGCTGAAGCTGTCGGACGAGGTCCGCATCGAGTTCGAGGCGACCGGGCTGGAAGCGGCACCCGGCCCCGGCTAGTGGCCGGGGCCGGGCCACAGGGCGCCGCTACGTCTGCGTCCGGGACGCGGCTTGGCAGCTTTCCGCGCCCTTGCACCGCTGGAGCGCGGTGAGGGTGTGGTGCAGGGCGGCCTGTTGCGCGGCCGAGAGCGACGCCGCCCGGTTGGTCAGCTGCTCGGGGTCGGAGTCCAACGCGTAGAACTCGCGCTCCCCATCGGTGTATTCGACATAGAGGGAGTCATCAGTGCGCATCGCCGCGTAGGTCGGCGGGTCGCCCGCGTTCTTGGGCGCCGCGTCGGGATCGCCCTTCTTGGACGCCGCGCGATGGTGCTCGACCAGGACGGTCTCGCGCCACTCCTTCTCCGTGCGTCCGTGCATCAGGTCGCTCAGGCTGCGCCCGTCCACGGTCGACGGCGGGTCCACGCCCGCGAGGTCCAGGAAGGTCGGGTTGAGGTCGACGTTCTCGGCGAGCTGGGACACCTTCTTACCCGCCGGAACATCGGGTCCGGTGACCATCAGCGGCACGTTGATATCGGTGTCGTAGGCGGTCTGCTTTCCGGTGCGGAGCCGGTGCTCGCCCATGTGGAAGCCGTTGTCCGACCCGAACACGATATAGGTGTCGTCCGCCAGGCCCTTGTCCTCGAGCGTCTTCTCCAGCTGACCGATCATGGCGTCGACCGCCTGGACCGAGCGCGCTCGCTTGGCGAAATTCCGGTCGATCCCCTTCTTTTCCTTCGACGTCAGCGGTGACAATGAGCGCTGCCATTCCGGCGCGTTAACGGTCGCCTTGTCATAGGCATCGGTCTGCGGAGCCTTGAGCCCTGGGAACTTGCCCTTGTCGCGCGGCGCGGGTACGTAGGGGCCGTGCGGTGCGAACGTGGCCACCTCCAGCATGAACGGCTTCTTCTCTTCCGCCGAGGAGCCGATGAACGAGGTGGCCTTCTTCGACAGGACGTCAGTCAGATAGTCCTGGGGGGCCTTTCCATAGGGCACGACCTTGCCGTTCTCGTTCAGCTCGTAGTTGTACTCATGGTAGCCCTCCCCGGCGACGTCCCACTCGTCCCAGCCGGCGGGCACATAGGGCTTGTCGGTGCCGTTCTTGTCGCCCGGCTGGTACCCGTTGAGGTACTTGCCCATGAACCCGGTGCGATAGCCGGCGCGTTGCAGCGCGGGCCCGAAGGTCTTCTTTTCGTTGCCGTTCTTCAGAAAGGCGCGGTAGCCGCCGTCGTCCCCGCTGTTGGTGAAGACACCGGTGTTGTGCGGGAATTGACCGGTGAGAATGGATGTGCGCGACGGGCAGCACAGCGAGTCGGTGGCGAAGAAGTTACTGAAGGTCATCCCCTTCTTCTGCATCTCCTGTACGTGCGGCATGTACTTCACGAGGTTCCATGACAGGTCGTCGGTGAGCACGTACACGATGTTGGGCTTCTTGCCGGAAGCCGAGGCGTCGGTGTCAGAGGTGGCACCTTCGGCCGTGTTCACCCCTCTGTCGCACGAGGCCAACATCGAGATGGCCAGGGCCGCACACAGGGCGGCGAGGACACGTGGACGGCGACTGCCGAACATGGCGCAACCTCCTACGAGTTGTGCGTCTTCGTCGCCGCGAACCGTAGGAGACGGCTTTGTGTGATTCTTGTGAGACACCGGCGCCCCGGGCCATGAGCGGCCCGGGGCGCCTGCCGTGAGCTCGTCCGATCAGTGCCGTTGCCCCGTCGGCTACGGCGTGGCGGCGTGCTGTTTGACGAGTTCGTAACTGCGCAACCGCGCGGCCAGCGCGTAGACCGGTGTGACCAGCATCAGCTCCTCCGCGCCGGTCGCCTTCGCCACCTCCGTCAGCCGGCGGAGGACGGTCTCGGGCGTGCCGTACGCCTGATGGGCCCCGAACGCCTCGACCCCCGCCCGCTCCTCCGCGGTGAACGGATGCGCCGCCGCCTCTTCGGGCGAGGGGAACGGGAACTCGCTGTGGCCCTTGAGGAGCCCGGCCTTGACGACGTTCATCGGGCCCGCCAGCCACCTGGCCTCGTCCTCGGTCTCGGCGCAGATGGTTTCCACGCACACCAGCACACGGGGGCTCTCGCACCACGGGGAGGGGGAGAAGTGCGCACGGTAGTGGTCGAGTGCGGCGAGGGTGTTGTCGGGGCGGATGTGATGGGCGAACGCCATGGGCAGGCCGAGCCGCGCGGCGAGCGCCGCACCGGCGGTGCTGGAGGCCAGCAGCCATGGCTCCGGCAGCGGGCCGAGCGCGACCTCCTCGACCAGGAAGCGCAGCGTCGCCGCCACGTCGTCCCGGTACTCGTCGTCCGTCGTCGGTCCGGCGCCGCGCCGCAGCGCCCGGGCCGTGGACTCGTCGAAGGTGCCAGGGCCGCGGCCGATGCCCAGGTCGATCCGGTCGGGGTGCAGCGCGGCGAGGGTGCCGAACTGTTCCGCCAGCATGATGGGGGCGTGGTTGGGGGCGAGTACGCCTCCGGAGCCCAGGCGGATGGCCGATGTCGACGCGGCCGCGTGGGCGGTCAGGACCACGGGTGGGAAGGCGCCGATGGCGGGGGAGTGGTGGTGCTCGGCATACCAGAGTCGGTGGTAGCCGAGGGCGTCGAGACGCTGGGCGAAGGCGGTGGTGTCACGGAGCGTGTCCACGGCTCGCGTACCAGTCTGGACCATGGCGACTTCCAGCGCGGAGAGCGGCACATCGATCATGCAGTGAGCATACGGAGTGCCGGTAGCCTCAGGCAGCCGTTCGCCCAACGGCCGGTGACCGGGTCGCCCACGCAGGGGGCGCGCCGCCCCCGGAGTCCGGACACACCAGCACCGGGCGTCCCCGATCAGCCCTCCCGGGCACGGCTGAACCACACTGGCCGACGCCGAGGCAGGCCGCCTCGGCGTCGGCCGGTATGTGTTTGTTCGCGGTCGGCGGGCGGCAGGCAGTACGGAACCCTGGTGGCCGGGTAGGCGTTGGACCGCTTGAACGATGAGTAAGGAGCGGAACCGCATGGCTGCCACCCTGGACGAGATCACACGTGCTTGGCTTCGGGAACCCAGGTTCTGGCAAGTGGCCACCCTGAACCCGGACGGGTCACCGCAGTTGACCCCGATGTGGGCCGACCTCGAGGACGGCCTGGTGGTGATCAACACCTCGGCGGGCCGCATCAAGGAGGAGAACCTTCGGCGCGATCCCCGGGTGTCTCTGTGCTGCATGGACACCGAGGATCCGTATCACCGGGTGGAGATCCGGGGCCGTGCCGTCCGCTTCGTCGAGGGAGAGCCGGGCGTACACGTCATGGACCGTCTCGCGCGGAAGTACCTGGGCACGGAGACGTTCCCCTGGCTGGCCCCCGGCGAGGTGCGCGTGGCGGTGTACATCGAGCCGCACCATGTCCACCGCGTCGTCGGCGTCGAGAAGTTCCGGCCAGGAGTGCTGCCGGACGCCTGAGAACACACCCTCCCCGCGGCCGCTCGGGTGCTACAGCCCTTTTGCGCCGCGTGGGAGGCTGGTCGTCAGCGGGTACATGTCCGGGCACCGGGGGGAGTGCGGCATGGAGGACGGGCAACGGCGCCACGACGACGGCCAGGAGGGTGCGCGGACGCTGCGAGCGTGGGCCGCCATCGCCGCCCGCCAGGCCCGCGACGTGGTGACCGGAGCGGGTGACGACCCGGGGCGGACCGTCGCACTGGCCCATGCGATCGAGCATGTCGCCGCCATCGAGCGGCTGTTGCCCGCGGCCGATCCGCTCCGGAACGGTTTCGTCCCCTTGCTGGGCGTGCTGATGGGCGCCCGGATCCTCAGCCGTGAAGCGGGCGACCAGTCCGACGCCGCCCGTCGCGAACGCGAATATGGGCTGCGCCATCTGCGCTGGGCCGACCGCACCAGACCGCTGGCCGATCCGCTCGCGGCGAACGCCCGGAGAGTGCTGCTCCAGTTGCTCGTCCCGGCGCACTACGCGCGGGCCGTGCGCGCGGAACGCCGAGGCCACCGCCAGGAGCCGCCGCCCGGGGCCTCCGGCCCGCAGCCACTGACCGCGTCCCTGGAAGGCGACCTGGCGGAGGCCAGGGAGGTCATCGAACGCCTCGCAGGCGGCCCGGACAATCCGAAACTGCGTCGGGTCCTCGGGCTTCTCATGTCGGAGATCGAGCTGACGCTGTCGTCCGCCTCCGGCTTCTCGGCCCTGTCCGGGGAGAGTTCCCCGGCCGTCGTGGAGGAGCCCGATGTGGCGCCGCCGCGGGAGGAGGGCACGCCGGAGCCGACGGGCACAGCCCCTCGCGCGGATATCGGGGAAGCCGAGGGGAGCGGGGAAGCCGGGGAACGCGCCGACGACCCGCTGGCCGACGCCGTCCAAGCCGTGCTGGGCTGGGCCTCCGACGACCTGGCGCGGTTCACGGAGCTCCTGGTGTGGCTGCACAGGACCGCGGACCGCGCCGCGGTCTCCCCCGAGGAGGCCGACGGGGAACTGGCGGCCCTCGGCCTGGACCGACCGGCCTTCGCGCCGCTGCGCGAGCTGCTGACCGGGCTCAGATCGGGCGAGGGCGACCCCCGGGCGCTGGCCCCGCGTGTCCGTCACGGCGCGGACGTCGCCCGGCGGGCCCTGCGGGAGCTGCCGGACCACACACCCGAACGGGCCCGCATCGCCAAGCTGCACGCCGTCCTGTTGGTGCACGCCAACCTCCTGGTGCCCGGCACGATGGACTTCGACGAGGTGGACGAGGCCATGTCGGAGCCGGGGCCGGACCCCGACGACCGTCCCGGCGGCCCGGGGTACTTCGGTCTGGAGCAGCAGGTGACCGCTCTGGTCGATGGCGTACGGGTGTCCCAGACCGGTGATCTGGCACACCTGGAGACCAGCGCCGCCCGGCTTCGGGAGATGATGGCCACCTCGCCAGGGGACGGTGAGAGGGCCACGGCCGCCCGTCGTACCCTGGCCACCGGCCTGGCCGGGCTCGTCCATGAGGCGGCGACACTCGGGGGCAGCCTTCGGACCGCCGACGCCGCCCGGACGATGGGCAGGGAATTGCGCGCCGCCAGCGAGGGCGATGACTCACTGACACCGACGAACAAGCTCACCCTGGTGGTGTTCGCCGCCCAGAACGACCTGGCGCTGGCCCGCCGCAGCGGGGATCCCACCGTGCTGCCGCGCCTGGTCGAGGAGCTGACCGGCCTGTACGCCACCCTGTCGCCCGACCAGGAGAACCGCTTCACCCTCGCCAGCACCCTGGCCGAGGTGCATCAGGAACAGGCCGCCCGCAGCCAGGATCCGGAGGAATTCCGCGCCGCGGCCTGGTATCTGCGGGAGGTCGTGGGGACCGACTCCCGGCGGATCGCCCCCATGCTCAGACCGTACTTCCCCGCCCTGCGCGCCTCCGCGCTGATCCGGCTGGTCATGATCGAGCCCAGCCGGGACGCCGCCGATGAGGCCATCGCGGAGGTCCACCGGATCCTCGAAGGACCGCAGCCCACCACCCGCGAGGAACTCCGGCTGCGGTATCAGCTCGGCCGGGCCCTGCTGCACGCGGCCCGCCACCTCGACGACCCGGACCTGCTCGACGTGTGCATCGCCGAGCTGTCCCAGGTCCGCGGGATGTTCGCCCGGGGAAACGGCTTGCCGCACTCCGCCGACGCCCTGACCCAGCTCTCCGAAGCGCATTGGCTGCGCCGTGAGCGCGGCGGTCCCAGGACCAAGGAGGACCGGGAGGCCGCCCTGGCCACCAGAAGCGAGGCGCTGGTCAGGCTGTCCGCCGACGTTCTCCTCCAACTCGGTTCCGAGCACGGCCTGTCCGTGGCCCGCTTCGGGTCGGCACAGGCGCTGTGGCTGGCCTACTGGACCACCGTGTGTGACCGCCCGGCCGACGCGGTGGACGCGCTGGAACTGGGCCGGGCCCTGGTGTTGCGGGCCGCGGCCGCGTCCCGTGGCATTCCCGAACTCCTCGAAGCCCGGGGACACCCGGATCTGGCCCGGCAGTGGCGCGCCGAGGTCGCCGCGGACGCGCCCCAGCCCGATACCGCGGACCCGCTTCAGCCCGGCACCCCGGCCACGCCGAGCGATCAGTCCACCGGGCCGCAGATCCCGGGCACGCTGCGGCGCAGGGCACTGGAAGCGCTGGGCGCGGGCAGCGGCGCGGACGCCTGGAAACTGCTCGGCCCCCCGGATCTGCCGTCACTGAGGGCCGGTCTGACCGCCGCCGGGGCCGATGCGCTCGTCTACCTCGTCCCCGGGCAGCGCCCCGGCATGCCCGGCCTCGCTCTGATCCTCCGCCCCGGCGCCGGCGACGCGCAGCCCACCGTCCTGAAGCTGCCGCTGCTCACCCCCGGCAGCCCGCCACTGGAGCGCTACCTCGACGCCACCGCCCGGCGCTCCCGACCAGCCGCCGACGCCCCGGCCGACGCGGGCCCGCAGATGGAGCGGGACGAGCGGTGGGAAGCGGCGTTGCGCGACCTGTGCGACTGGGCCTGGCCCGCCGCGATGGGCCCCGTCCTGGCAGCCGTGGGCCCGCTCCACCGGCCGCCGCGGATCGTGCTGGTGCCCTGCGGGCCCCTCGGCGCGGTCGCCTGGCACGCGGCCCGCACCCCGTACGGGATTGCCGGGCGCGAGCACCGGTACGCCTGCGAGGACGCGGTGCTCAGCTACGCGCCCTCCGGCGCCGAGTTCCTGCGGGCCGCGACCCGGGACCGGCTGCCCGCCACCGCCGGGCAGGTGCTGGTCGCCGACCCCGAACTCAGCCTCGTATGGGCCGAGATCGAGGCGGAGGCGCTGCACGCGGCCTGCTACCCCGACGGCCTCCGTTACGGCGAGTTCCCCACGGCCGGCGCCGGCGACGCGCCGGGCACCCCCGAGGACATTCTCGCCGTTCTGCCCGGCGGTGGCTCCCCGGTCGCCGTCCTGCACATCACCTGCCACGCCCTGGCCGGTCCGGATCCCACGCGTTCGGCACTGTGGCTCGCCGCCCCGCCGGCCGGTCCCGAGGACGCCGGACGCCTGACCGTGGCCCGCCTCCTGGACGGCGCGGCCACCGGGCAGCCGGACGCCGCGGGCCCGTTGGTGGTGCTCAGCGCCTGCGAGACGGACCTGAGCACCCGCGACCACGACGAGGCCCTGACCCTGTCCACCGCCCTGATCGCCCGCGGTGCGGCCGATGTCATCGGCTCGCGCTGGGCCGTCCACGACGCCACGACGGCCCTGATGATGGCCGTCTTCCACGACTTCGTCACCAGACAGCGCCTCGCCCCGGTGGACGCCCTGCGCGCGGCCCAGCTCTGGATGCTCAACCCGCGGCGCGAGCCACCGCCCACCCTCCACGGTGAACTCTGCGACGAAGCCGTCCGCACCGACCTCGACCGCATCCACCTCTGGGCTGCCTTCACCCACCAGGGCAACCCGGCGGCCCGGCGCGCGGGATGACGCCCACGGCGTCAACGCGTGGTGCCCAGCTCCGCGTCCCGCGCCGGCAGCGCCGCCTGCACCCGGTTCTCACCGTGCGACTTCGTCAGGATCCGGCTGACATACGTCTTCACCGTCGCCTCGCTGATGTGGATCCGCTCACGGGCGTCGGCGTTCGACAGCCCCTCGCCGAGCAGCGCGAGCACCTCCAACTCCCGTGCGCTCAGGGCCTCCAGACGCCGCCGGGCCTCTTCGCCGCGCGACGCGGACACCGCGGACGCGTGGGAGAGCGGCGTGCGGCTCGATCAGTCACCACACACTGACCGGCCGGCCCGTTCGGCCGGCGGACTATCCGAGGAAGACCGGGAATTTCGCGGCCAGTTCGGCCAGCTCGGCCCGCTCCGCATCGGTCGCGGCTCGTCGGCCGGTGCCGACCAGAAGTGCGTCCGTGTCGGACCACGACGCGGGGAACGCCGCCCCGGCGATCCGCTCCAGCATCTCGCGTGCCCCGGCGAGGCTCTCGGCGGACGGTCCCGCAGCGCCCGGGAGGTGTGCGATCAGGTCGAGGTGGTGCAGGGTCCACTCCAGCACGTACACGGAGAGGTAGTCGCCCGCGGTGAACACCTCCTCGCGGGTGCTGACCCACAGCCCCGGGTCGGCGAGCTCGGCCGCGCGCCCGGCGGCGGAGCCGACGTCGTCGAGGTGGAATTTCAGCAGCCACGGCTCCTCGTACGCGGCGGCCATCCGGACGGTCAGCGCGTCGAGCGGGTCGTCGCCGGTCGGCGGCGTTTCGGCGACCTCCCAGTAGGTCACCGCGTTGCGCGTGGGTTCCGTCTCGGCGGGTGTCACGAGGGTGATCAGGACGTCCTGGGCATCGATGATCAGGTGGCACACCAGGTCCCGTACGAGCCAGCCGGCACAGCCGGAGGGCCGGGCGAAGTCCTCGTCCGGGAGCTCGGCGACCGCCGTGCGCAACGCTGTCCACGCGCGTGAGAAGAGATCCACGGCCGCAAGCTAGCAGTGCGCGGCCCGGCCGGCGAGCGATTTCTGCCCCGGCCACGAACGCCGGGTCCGGGCCCGCGAACGGGGATCAGCACGGCGTCACGGGGTTCCGCCGGGCGGCCTCCGGCAGCGGCCGCCCTGTCCGTATCACCGGCTCCGGTGGTCCGCCACCAGATGGTCCGCGGGCCGGGTCGCCACAGGCGCGGGCTCCGCTTCCGCACCCCGCGGCGCCGCGCCGGGCGATGCGGTGTCGTCGTACCGCGGGGCGGAGGTCATGAGGAGTGGCGCGGCGATCATGACGATGGCCATCAGGACGAACGGCAGCAGCGGGAGCCGGCCCGGACCGGCCGTGTCCACCAGGAACGTGACCGCCGCCGGGCCGACGAGCATGCCTCTATAGCCGAGGGCATCGCCGAAGAGCCGGCCGAGGCACTCCGGACCGGAGTACACCGTGACGGTGAGGCCGGCGGTCGCGGCCGTCGTGGCCTCACGCCGCCGAGTGCGGCGCCCCATGATCATGCTCGACGACGTGCCACCGCCGTCCTGGACCACCGAGGAGGAGAACTGCACCCTCATGCGGTACACGCTCCAGGAGGCCGCCCTGGTCGCGGAACCGCGCGGCATCGCCGTCGCCGTCGAGACCCACGGCGCGTACACCGCCACGCCCGAGCGCTCGACCGCTCATGGGACTCATCGAGAGTCCGGCGCTGACCATCAACCTCGACACCGGCAACAGCTACCTCAGCGGCAACGACCCGCACGCGTGGCTGGAGACCATCGTCGGCCGGGCCACCCACCCGCACACCAAGGACAGCTCGCACGAGACGCCGCCCGCTACCGTGGCAAGGTCCGCGGCATGCTCGGCTGCGCCTGTGGTGAGGGCGTCGTCGACTGGGAGCGCATCGTCTCCACACTCGCCACGGCCGACCACGCTGTGGTGCACTCCGTGGAATGCGCCTCCCCGGAAGCGGCCACCAAGAGCTACGCGTACCTGAGCGAACTGATCGGAGCACACGCACCATGACCGATGTGGCCGATACCGAGCGCATGCGGGTGGCCGAAGCCGCGCCCACTCAGCTCGGCCTCGCCACCCGCCGATGGCGGCAATCGCTGTTCCTGCTCTTCTTCCTCCCCGGGCTCTCGATCTCGTCGTGGGTGACGCGGACACCCGACATCAGGGACCAGTTGGGGGCATCGACCGCCCAGATGGGGCTGGTGCTCTTCGGCCTGTCGGCCGGTTCCATGATGGGCATCCTCTGCTCGGGCACCCTCGTGGGCAGGTTCGGCACCCGGCCGGTCATCGGGATGGGCAGCCTGCTCGTCGTGGCGAGCACCGCCGTCATCGGCGGTGGTGCGCTGCTGGCCTCGGCGCCGCTGGTCACGGCAGGGCTCTTCGCCTTCGGGGCGGGCATGGGCTCCGCCGAGGTCGCCATCAATATCGACGGGGTCGAGGTCGAGCGACGAGCGAACTCGGTGGTGCTGCCGACGCTGCACGGCTGCTTCAGCCTGGGCACGGTGGTGGGCGCCCTGCTCGGCATCGCCGCCACCGCCCGGAACTTTCCCGTTCCGTGGCATCTCGGCCTGATCACCTTGATCACCGCCCTTGTCCTTCTGCAGGCCCTGAGGGCCATTCCCGCGGGTATCGGGCGCATGAGCCCCGGCCCCGGGAAGGCCGGACCTCGCACCTCCGCCCGGAAGATGTGGAAGGACCCGCAACTCCTGCTGATCGGTGTGATCGTCCTGGCCATGGCCCTCGCGGAAGGGGCCGCCAACGACTGGCTGCCGCTGCTCATGGTGGACGGCCACGGACTCGACGACGCTCTCGGATCCCTCGTCTACGCCGGCTTCGCCGCCGCCATGACCGTCGGTCGCTTCGGGGGCGGTTTCTTTCTGGAGCGGTTCGGCAAGGCTGCGGTCGTGCGGGCGGGTGCGATCTCGGCGGCCCTTGGCATCGCTCTGGTGGTCTTCTCCGACAGCGCGGTGGTCGCCGGCGTCGCGGTCTTCTTCTGGGGGCTGGGCGCATCGCTCGGCTTTCCCGTCGCCCTGTCGGCGGCCGGCGGCTCCGGGCCCGACCAGACCGCGCGGGTCGGCCTGGTGGCGACCATCGGGTACGTGGCCTTCCTCGTGGGGCCACCGGGCCTGGGATTCCTCGGCGACCACTACGGACTGCGCACCGCCATGCTCGCCGTCCTCGCGTGTGTCACCACGGCGGTGTTCGTCGCTCCCGCGGTCGGTGGCCGTGTCGCCGAGCGGTCGGCGGACACCGTCGAGGAGAGCGAATCCGTACCGGGCTGAACCGCCTCGCCCCGCCCGCTCCGGGCGGGGCACCCGTCGGTGAACTGCCTTGGCTGGAAGGCGGGAGCAGCGAGAGGTCGAGGCCGGTCGGCCCCGGGCGGTCACGTGTCGTAGTGGCGGACGTCGTCGAGGTATTCGCGGGCCCGCGCCTGGACCAGCGGGGGCAGTTCACCGGCGGCGAGATCCGCGAAGGTGGTCTTCTCCAGCACCTGCCGCAGACTCGCCCGCACCGCGCGCCACACATCGGGGAGCACCGCCGCCGCTCCCGGGTACTCCAGACCGCTGAGGCCCACATCCCGTACGTTGGCCAGCGGGCCGTCCATGGCGCGGATCGCGTCGGCGAGGGTGATCTCCTTCGCCGGGCGCGCCAGCAGATATCCCCCTTCAGGGCCCCGCACACTGCGCACCAGATGGGCCAGGCGCAGCTCCCGCAGGATGCCGAAGAGGAAACGCAGTGGAATGTCCTGCCGGGTCGCCACCTGCTCGGCGGTCAGGGGTGAGCCCTCCGCGGCCGCCAGTTCGGCCATCGCCCGGACGGCATAGTCCGACTTGGCTGTGATCCGCACCTGGGCAAGTTATCACGCACGTCCGTTTCATAGGCCGAGGCACCAAACCACCGGCTTGGGCACCGGCCTCCGGCCAAGGGCTCACCGCCGTTCTTCCATGAGTTCACCAAGTTCATTGAATTGGTGCACTTAGCTGGCTACGGTACCGGTTGCGTGAGCGGGGCACCGGTTCTGCTCGGTCGCCGGTTCCCGGGAAGCAGGAGGTATCACATGGCATCGCCAGAGCCGTGTACGACGTCAGGGCCGTGTACGAGGACCGTCGCCATCGTGGGCGCGGGCGCCGCCGGTGCGCTGGTGGCGATCCAGCTCTGCGAGACCGCGGCCCGCCGCCGTACCCCGTTCGAACTCCTGCTGATCGACCCGGCCCCGGAGGCGGGGCGCGGCATCGCCTATTCCACCCTCGACCCGCGCCACCGCCTCAATGTGCCCGCGGGCAAGATGAGCTGCTACCCCGACGACCCGGGACACTTCGTGCGGTGGCTGTGCCACCACGGCGAACCGGGCGTGCGCGGCGGCGACTTCGCGGAGCGCTACCGCTACGGCGCCTACCTCGCCGACACCCTCGGGCGAGCGATCATGGCGGCGCAGGGCGTCGTCACCGTCCGCCGGCTGCGCACCCGCGCCACCGGCTGCCGCTGGACCACCCTCCCCGGCGGGGACCCGACGGCCCGGCTGGAGCTCGCCGACGGCCGGACCGTCGATGCGCACCGCGTGGTGCTGGCCACCGGGCCGTCCCGCGCCAACGCCGAATGGGCGCCCGCGGCCCTGCGCGGCAACGACCGCTTCATCGCCGACCCCTGGGCGCCGGGCGCCCTGGACGCCGCCCTCGGCCAGGGCGACAAGGAGGATGTCCTCCTCGTCGGCACCGGGCTGACCTCGGTGGACATCGCCATGACGCTCGACCGCCCCGGCCGCACGGTGCACACCGTCTCCCGTGGCGGACTGCTGCCGCAGGCGCATGCGGTGGACCCGCTGCCCGTCGCCGCGTGTACGACACCACTGCACGGCCTGTCCCTGCCCGCGCTGCGCGCCGCGGTACGTCAGCACATCGGCCGTGTCATGCAAACGCACGGCGACTGGCGGCCCGCGGTGGACGGGCTGCGCCCGGTCACGGCCGAGATCTGGGCGTCGATGTCCACCGAGGAGCGGGCCGAGTTCGTGGCACAGTACGGCTCCTTGTGGAACACCCACCGCCACCGTATGCCCCCGGCCACCGCGGAGGCGGTGGGGCGTATGCGCCGCACCCGGCGGATGCGGACCTACCAGGGGCGGCTCGACGCCGCCTCGGCGCGGCCCGACGGCTCCCTGACGGTCTCCCTCACCACCGGCGACGGCCCGCGAACACTGCCCGTGGGCTGGGTGGTGGACTGTACGGGGCCGGGCCTGCGGCTGTCGGACACGGCCGACCCGCTGTGGCGGAGCCTGCTCGACCAGGGCGCCGCGATGCCCGGCCCGCTGAGCATGGGCGTCGCCACCGACGACGGACGGTTGCACGGCGCCGACGGCAGCACCACCCGCCCGCTGTGGACCCTCGGCGCCCCCCGCCGTGGCGAGTTGTGGGAGACGACCGCCATCCCGGAGATCCGCGCACAGGCCGCCACCATCGCCGAGGCCGTCCTCGACCCGTGGACGGCCCCCGCCCTCCCCGCCGGTGGCGGCCCCGCCCGGCGCCGGACACGTCGGCCCACGGACGCCTCCGGTTTCCCCCTCAGTACGCACGCGGCCGCCGCCACCGCCTACCGTCTCGGGGTGGACCGGCTGCTCAAGGTTCGGGCCGGGGCCCCGCAGGCGCTCCGCCGCTCCGTGGCGCTCGACCCCGGATTCGCCCTCGGCCATGCCGCGCTCGCGCTCATCGGCCATGAGTGCGGGGCCGACGTGGACGTCTCCCGGGCCCTGGCCGATGCCCGGCGCGCGGTGCGCGAGCGGGCCGACGACTACGAGCGCTCCTTCGTGGACGTCGTCTCCCGCCGTGTCCTGCATACGCCCGCGGACGGCGACGCCGCCCTCCTGCGCCACCTGGAGGAGTACCCGGGCGATGCGCTGGGGCTCGCCGTCGCGGTGCCCACCATCGCCTTCTCCGGTCTGCGCGACCTCGACGGCACCACCGCGCTGCGCGTGGTCGAGCGGACCGCCCCGGCGCACGGGGAGAGCTGGTTCCACACGTCCCTGCTCGCCTTCATGCGCCAGGAGGAGGGGCGTTACGACGAGGCCGGAGCCCTGGCCGAGCAGGCCCTGGCCGCCGAACCAGCCTCCGGGCACGCGATGCACGCCCTGGCCCATGTGCACTATGAGCGCGGCGACCACGAGGCGGGCCGTGAGCGACTCGGGCGATGGCTGGCCCACCAGGGCCGGGGCGGTACCCACCGCGCCCACTTCTCCTGGCACGCCGCCCTGCACGAACTCGCCCTCGAGGACACGGTGGCGGTCCGCCGCCGGTGGGCGGAGCAACTGTCCCCCGGGAAGGTGGACGGGGTCCGCGCCCTGGTCGACTCCGGTTCGCTGCTGTGGCGAGCCCGGCTGGCGGGCGCGTGGCAGGGGCCGTTCCCGATCGGCGACGTCCTGGACACGGCTCCCGTGGACGTCCTGGAGCGTCCGGCCACCGCGTTCGTCGCCCTGCACGCCGCCATCGCCCTCACCGCCGCGGGCGACCTGCCGGGGCTGCGGCGGCTGCGGGTCCATGCCCTGCGCGCCGATGAGGTGCAGCGGAGCGTCATCGCCCCGCTGTGCACGGCGTTCGAGGACATCCTCGAAGAGCGCTGGACCGAGGCGGCACGCGGTTTGGAGCGGCTGCTGCCACGGCTCCCCGGTGTCGGTGGCAGCGCGGCGCAGCGCGAGATCGTCGAGGAGACACTGCTGTTCGCGCTGGTGTCCGCAGGGCGTTGCGACGCGGCCCGGGATCGTCTGGAAGAGCGGCTGGACCGCCGTTCGTCACCCCACGACCGGCGACGGCTGACCGCCCTCTCGTCCTGAACTCCCTTTCGTCCTGGGCCTCTTCATGTTCTGACCGTCCTCGCGTCCGGCTGTCGTCGGGTCCTATCGCCGGGCATCGCGGCGCGGACCCGGCTGGCGAGGGTGGTGACGTCGGCGGGGATGACAGTGGACCAGACCACATCCGCTCGATGTCTTGACCGTGAACGGACAGACGGTATGGTCTAGACCTAGTGCGGAGCGGTCTCGTGGCCGCCTTTGCGGTCCATGAAGCGTTCTGTCACAGCCACCCCCCACATCCCCCCACATCCTGACCTTCGGTAAGGGCTTCCCGTCCGGCGTGGCGCCCTCGCCGCTAAGGAGCTGGCATGAACATGAAACGCAGGGTGTCCGTCTTCGTCGGCGCGGGAATAGCGCCCCTGATCGCGCTGAGCCTCCCGGCGGGCGAGGCGAGCGCGCACGGTTACATCTCGAACCCGCCGAGCCGTCAGGCACAGTGTGCCGCCGGAACCGTGGCCTGTGGTGACATCAAGTACGAGCCGCAGAGCGTCGAAGGTCCCAAGGGCCTGACGAGCTGCAGCGGTGGCAATTCGCGGTTCGCCGAACTCGACGACGACAGCAAGGGCTGGGCGGTCACGCCGGTCCCGTCCAAGGCGAGCTTCACCTGGAAACTGTCCGCACGTCACGCGACCAACACCTGGCAGTACTTCGTCGGCGGTCAGAAGATTGCGGAGATCGACGACGGCGGGGCGCAGCCGGGCGAGACCGTCACCCACCAGGTCGACTTCGGCGGTCTGAAGGGCAAGCAGAAGGTTCTCGCGGTCTGGAACATCGCGGACACCTCCAACGCCTTCTATGCCTGCATCGATGTGAACGTCGGCGGCTGAACGCGGACAGCTGAACGCAGGGAATTGAACGCAGAAGGTTGAACGTCGGGCCGGTCGTCGCCGAGGCGGCCGGCCTTCGCCGTGCGCACGGCGTATGCGCAGGGGCGGGAACGGGCGGCTCAGGGACGCGGCCTGCCGGTGGCGTGGGCATCGGCGAACTCCCAGACCACCGGCAGCAGTTGCCCGGGCGTCTCGGACTGGGGCAGATGGCCGGTGCCGGGCAGCAGACGGAACTGCGCGTCCGGGACCGCCTGCGCGTACGCGCGTCCGTAGTCGGCGTCCACGATCTGGTCGCTCGCGCCCCATGCCACCAGGGTCGGATGGGCGACCTTGGCCAGGCGCTCGGCCAGGGTGGGATCGGCCATGGTGTGTGGGCCCGAATACACCTGCAGGGTTGCGCGGTTGGCGGCCATGACCGCGCGCTGCGCCTCGGAGAGCGCGCTGGGGTCGAAGCGGAACTTCGAGGGGTCGTGGAAGGAGAGGCGGGACAGCTCGACGGGCGTCAGGCCGAAGGTGTCGGCGATCGGGTGGCCGGGGACGTGGATCCCGACCGCGTTGACGAGGGTGACGCTGCTGATCCGGTCGCTGCCCAGGGTCGCCAGTTCGGCGGCGATCCAGCCGCCGATGGAGTTGCCGACGACGGCCACGTCCCGTAGATCGAGTGCGTCGAGCAGTTGCGCGTAGACCCGGGCCAGGGTGGTGACGTCGGTCAGCCAGTCGGAGCGGGTGGTGCCGTCGAAGCCCGGGTGGACGGGGGAGAACACCCTGGCCGGCCGTTGCTCGGCGAGGAGGCCGGCGAACGGGGCGACGGTCTGCGGGCCGCCGCCTCCGTGCAGGAGCAGGAAGGGGTGTCCCCGTCGGCCGTGGAGGTCGACCGTGACATCGAGGGTGCCCTGGTCGAGGGTGAGGGTGTGGGTGGTGCGGGTCATGTGCTGCTCCTCAAGTGGGTTGATTTCTGGATGAGTTGGCCGGGTCCGGCCGTCAGGCGAAGTCGGTGGCGGGGACCGTGGCATAGCGGCTCATGGCCTCGGCGGTCGTCTCCGGGGTCAGTTCCCGGCCGTCGGCGATCATGTTCCGCAGGTCGCGGAAGTACTGCACATACAGGTCGGGCGTGAAGGTGTTGAGTACCACCGCGTGGGTGTCGCCGTGGTTGGCGAAGGTGTGCGGGGCGCCGGGCGGGATCATCACGAGCGTGCCGGCCGGGGCCACATGGGTCGTCTCCCCGACAGTGAAGTGCACGGTGCCGGAGATGACGTAGAAGCCCTCGTCGTGTTCGGCGTGGCGGTGCTGGGGCGGCCCCTGGGTGTGCGGGGCGATGGTGATCTCTCCGATGCCGAGGCGGTGCCCGGTGGTGCTGCCGTCCTCGAGGATGCGCATCCGCGTGGGGCCGAGCTGGATGGACTCGCCGCCGTCCGGGCCGACCACGGAAACCCTGTTCATCGCTGCCTCCTTCGTGAGAGCTGACTCTCATGAGATTAGAGAGAGCGGGCCTCGTCATGCAAGTCCACTCTCATGACGAGAGTCTGTTGCTACGATGAGGGGTGGAACGAACAGGAAGAGGGGTTCTGCGATGACTGCGCAGGCGGGCACCGGCCGCATCAACCAAAAGCAGCGCACCCGCACGGCGATCGTGGCGGCGGCCCGCGAACTCATCGGCACGGGCGCCGAGGTGACCATGCCGCTGGTGGCCCGCGCGGCGCTGGTCTCCGAGGCCACCGCCTATCGGTACTTCCCCGACCTCCAGTCGCTGATCAGCGAGGCGCTGGCGGGCGTCTGGCCGTCTCCCGCCGAGGCGCTCGCACCGGTCGCGGACTCCGCCGACCCCGTCGAGCGCACCGCCTTCGCCTGCGAGTTCCTGCTCCGCGGTGTGCTCGCCCGCGAGGGGGCGGTACGGGCGATGATCGCGGCCACCATCACCAAGCCCGTCACCGCGACCGCGCGGCCCGGAATCCGTTTCGGGCTGATCGACCATGCGCTCCGGCCGCTCGACGGCACCCTCGGGGCGACTGATCCGGAAGCGTTCGCCCAGCTCAAACGGGATCTCGCGGTGGTCGTGAGCGCCGAGGCGCTCTTCACCCTCATGGATCTGTGCGGGCTCGATCCGCAGACCGCCGTGGCCAGCGCCGTGCGCACCGCGACCACCTTGACGCAGGCCGCGGTGCGCACGATCGAGTAGCGGTTCGGGGCGCCACCAAGCGCCACACAGTGGCTACCGGGGTCCGTACGTAAGCCTCCGCAGCACCTTCTCGGCGGGCCCCGGAAGGGATCGGCGCTGCAGGAGATAGGCCCCGGCCACCGTGGCGAGCCAGACCAGGACGGCGCTCAGGCAGGCGGTGAGCGTCGGGCTGCCGGTGCGCTCTCCGAGCGCGAGGGCGAAGGGGGAGAGCAGCAGCACCCATGCCAGCGACTGGAACAGATAGCCGCTCAGCGACCGCTGGCCCAGGGCCGCAAGCGCCGCCACCGGCAGCTTCGGTCGCGCGTCGGAGCGGGCCTTCGACAGCCGCAGGGCGAGGAGCCCGAAGAGCGCCACGTATCCGGGGCCGCCGAACTGGCCGCTCACTTCGTACAGCATCAGGAACGCGTCCGCGGTGGAGCCGTCGACATGCACGAATCCCGCGCTGACGAGGCCGATCGGCACCCCGCCCGCGAAGGCGATGCCCAGGGCGATCACGGCGGTGCGGATCAGCAGGCGCCGGTGCCGGGCCGGGTCCTCCAGTACGCCCCGGCGCGCGGCCCACGCACCCAGCCAGACGATCACGATGAACGGCACGACGGTCAGCGTGTGGATCGGCCACTCTCCGAGCCGGTCGGCCACGGACGTGGCGTAGTCGGGTGCCGACAGCGAATCGACACCGTCCGTCGGCACGGCGGCGGAGCCTGACGTGCTCTTCGCGGCGTGGTACACGGCGATGCCCGCCACAACGGCGACGTAGACCACCATCCAGCCCCACAGCCACAGCACGACGCGCTGCACCCGCTCGCCGCGGCGCAGGAGCACCAGGGTGAAGAGGATGCCGACGATGCCGTAGGCCCCGAGGAAGTCACCGAAGTTGAGCAGCGCGGCGTGGACGAGGCCGAAGGCGATGAGCCAGGCGTTGCGCCTCAGCAGCACCGAGCGCGCCGCGCCGGGCCCGGCACCCTGCGCGTCCTGTCTGCGGGTGAGCTGCACCAGCCCGTAGCCGAACATCACGGCGAACATCGGATAGGCGCGAGCGTGCACGAAGACGAACATGGCGAGGTTGAACCCGCGCTCCCAGCCGTGGGGGGACGCCTCGGCGCCCGGCTGGTTGCCGAAGGTGAACACCGCGGCGTTCGCCAGCGCGATGAACAACAGCATGGTGCCCCGGGCCAGGTCGGGCGCCAGGGCCCGTTCGGTCCGGCGCACAGGGCCCCGTGCGGGGCCCGTGACATGGGACTGCGTTATGGCTGTCACCTGGAACTCTCTCCGTCCTGACATGAGGGCCCATGGGGCAACGGGACATGAGCGAGCCCTCGGCGCCTGCTTAGTATAAGAGACAATCTATATGGGGAAAACTAAGTAGCCGTGCGCCATGATGTACCTGGTGAGCAACCGAGGTACGAGAAGGAGAAGCACCATGTCGGCCGACCAGGAGGAGGCGCCCGCCGAGCTGGCCCGCCTGTGGAGGCTCCCGGTATCGGCCTCGGGCCTCGGCCGGCCCGCCGCGCTCGACACCGAGCGCGTGGTGCGTACGGGGGTGGAACTGGCGGACCGCGACGGGCTGCCGGGCGCGACGCTGCCGAAGATCGCGAAGGAGCTGGGCGTCTCCCCGATGTCCCTCTACCGCCATGTCGGTTCCAAGGACGAGCTCCTCGTCCTCATGCGGGACCTGGCGCTCGGCGCTCCGCCCGAGGTCGAGACCGCTCCCGACCGCTGGCGTGCGGGGCTACGGCAGTGGACCGTCGCCCAGCGCCTGGTCAACCACGACCGTCCCTGGCTTCCCCGGCTCCCCATCGCGGGGCCGCCGATGGGACCTCATGAGATCGCGTGGATGGAAGCGGGCCTGAGCGCGCTGAGCGGCACGGAACTCGACTGGGCCGCGAAGGTCGGCAGTCTGACCCTGCTCAGCGGCTATGTGCGCCACGCCTCCCTGCTCGCCCAGGAACACGCGCAGGGCAGGAGCGAGACGGGCCTGAGTCAGGAGGAGACCGAGCGGGCCTACGGCAGGACCCTCGCGCGGCTCATCACCCCGGATCGCTTTCCGCAGGTGGCGCTGCTTTTCTCCTCGGGCCTGTTCGAGGCGGCGCCCGATGGCGCGTATGACGATCCGGCGACCGACCATGACTTCGTCTTCGGTCTCGAACGCGTCCTCGACGGGATCGCCGTGGCCGTCGACCGTGCGCGAACGGCGGTGGAGACGGGGGCGACGGGGGAGGGAACGACGCTGTGACGCGGAGCCTCACGCAGCTCCGCGGCTCGGGCCCGGTGGCCCGGGCGGGGCGTCGTCAGGTGGGTGGCGGAGCAGGTCAACTCGGTGTCGGGGCAGTGGCATGCACCCTTGCCCGCCCATGCCGGGCGACGATCGCGTTCACGGTCTTGCCGCCCGGCTCCTCGTTCACGGTCGTGGCCGTGGCCATGTCGCAGATCATCGCCCAGCCGAATCCGCCGCCCTCTCCGCGGACATCCGGAGTGCGCCGGTGGGGTGGTACGCGGCTGGCATCACCCACGGCGATGGCGATGGCGTCGGGCTGGGCCGACAGGCGCAGCGAACAGAACCGGCCGCCCGAGTGCCGTACGGCATTGGTGACAAGCTCCGAGACGACCAGCACCACCGCCTCGGCGGCGCCCTGATCGGGGGCCGGATGCAGGCTTTCCAGGAAGGTGCCGGTGAGATGCCGTGCGTGCGAGGCCGCTTCGGGGCGGCACTCCAGGGTCGCCCGGAGTGCGGACGGCGGGGTAGCCGTCCGCTGGGCCGTGGCGGTGTGCATGACGCTCACCTCGTTTCATCGGGTGTGTTTCGCGCGGTTGACGATGCAGACGCGCTTACCCGATACGGCGCTTCCGAAAAGGGGCGTCTCAGGATCGCTTTCCATAGGTGCGCGGTGCGGAGCTGGACGGCGGCAGATCGCTGTTGAAACGGGTGTCCACGTAATCGGCGAACCGGAAGCGGCGCGGGGTGAGCTTCAGCTTCGCGAAGGCGTCCGCGATCTCCTGCTCGGAGGCGACGGCGGACTTGTCGACCGCGACATACACCCGAGTGCCGTTGGTCCGCTTCACGGAGTCCAGCGCCACCTGGTACGGCAGCCCGGTCTCCTTGCCCCACACCTTGGCCCACGCCTCGGGGTGCTGGTAGACCCAGTCCTGGGCCCGGCGCAGCCGCCCGAGATAGTCCTTGATGGCCCTCGCCTTCTTCGCGTCCTCGAGGGAGGAGGGGTTGGCGACCTGGAAGTTGAGGCCGTTGACCACGCCCTTGCCCGTGGTGAGCACCCGCCCGTCCGACTGGCGCAGCGCCTGGGAGGTGTACGGGTCCCAGACGGCCCAGGCGTCCACCTTGCCGCGGGTGAAGGCGGCCAGGGCGTCGGCGGGCTGCAGGAACTTGACCTGTACGTCCTTGATGGAGAGCCCGGCCTTGGCGAGCGAGGCGACCAGCTGGTAGTGGGCCGAGCTGCCCTGAGCGACCGCCACCGACTTGCCCTTGAGGTCGGTGGCCTTCTTCAGCGGCGACCCCTTCTTGACCAGGATCGCCTCGCCGTCGGCCGTGCCGTGCTTGGCCGCCACGACCTTGATGTCCGACTTGGCGGCCGCGGCGAAGACGGGCGGGGTGTTGCCCACCCCGCCGATGTCCACGGCCTTGGCGCTCACGGCCTCCAGGATCGGCGGGCCGGAGGTGAACGTCGACCACTTGATCTTGTAGGGAAGGTTGTCGAGCTGCCCCGCGGCGCGCAGCACCGCCTCGTCATTGCCCTTCTGGTCCCCGACGTTGAGGGTCACATCGCCCTTGCCGTCGGTGTTGCCGGAGGAGCCGGAGCCGTTGTGCGGCGATGAGCTGACACATGCGGACAGCAGCAGGGTGAGGGGAGGGACAGGGCGGGGAGGATGCGCCGTCTCATGTCAGCGGGGTCCGTTCGGGAAGGTTGGGAAGTGCGGGTAGCACGAGAGGTCAGTGGGATCGCGAGAGGGCGCGATCGGGTGAAGTGGTGCGGGTAGTACGGGGGAACCAGGCGCGGTCAGGCGACCTTGTGGACGGTCGGCTCGGGGGCCTTCACACCCAGCCGGTCCAGAAGCTCGGTACGCAGCTCGGCGAGGAGCGGATCGGCGATGTCGCGCGGCCGGTCCCGGTCCACCCGGAGCTGATGCGCGATGACGCCCCCGTCCATCACCAGGACGCGATCGGCGAGCAGCAGCGCCTCCTCCACGTCATGCGTGACCAGCAGCACCGCGCAGCCGCGCCGCTGCCACAACTCGGCGACCAGCTGCTGGGCGGTGATCCGGGTGAGTGCGTCCAGTGCGCCGAACGGCTCGTCCAGCAGCAGCAGATCGGGCTCGCGCACCAGCGCACGGGCGAGCGAGGCGCGCTGGGCCTCACCGCCGGAGAGGGTCTTGGGCCAGGCGTCGAAGCGGTGGCCGAGGCCGACTTCGGTCAGCGCCCGCTCGGCCACGGCCCGCCCCGGGCGGCCGGGCAGCCCGAGCAGCACATTGCGCCAGACCCGCTTCCAGGGCATCAGCCGCGGCGCCTGGAAGGCGACGGCCTTGCGGCGCGGCACCAGCACCTCGCCCTCGATCTCCCGGTCGAGCCCGGCGAGCACCCGCAGCAGCGTGGACTTGCCGCAGCCGCTGCGGCCGAGCAGTGCCACGAACTCGCCCGCTTCGACGTCGAGTTGGAGGTTGTCGATGACCGCGCGGCCGTCGAACGAGCGGGTCAGCGAGCGAACGCGCACCGCCGCCTCGCCGACCTCGTCCGCCACCTTCTCCTTCTCCAACTCCTTTTCCAGGGAGCTCACTTGCCGGTGAAGTTCGGTCGCCATTGCAGCAGCAGCCTCTCCAGAGTGCGGACGATGAAATCGGCGAGCAGGCCGAGGGCGGCGTAGACGATCAGGCAGACCACGATCACATCGGTCTGGAAGAACTCCCGCGCGCGGTTGAGCAGAAAGCCGATCCCGTCATCGGCGTTGATGGTCTCGCCGAAGACCAGCGCCAGCCAGGCGGTGGCGAGCGAGTAGCGCAGGCCGGTCATCGCGCCGGGGAGCGCCCCGGGCAGCACCACATGGCGGATCAGCCCCCAGCGGCCGAGCCCCAGGGCGGTCCCGGCCTCGATGAGCTGGGCGTCCACGCCGCGGATTCCCGCGTAGACGTTCAGATAGAGATGGAAGGTGACGCCCAGTGCGATGAGCGCGATCTTCGGGGCCTCGCCGATGCCCATCCAGATGATGAACAGCGGGATCATGCCGACCCAGGGGATGCTGCGCAGCATCTGCACACTCGCGTCGACGAGGTCCTCGCCGAGCCGGGAGAGCCCGGAGATCAGCGCGAGCGCGACACCGACCACCCCGCCGATCAGCAGCCCGATCAGCACCCGCTGCACCGACACCAGCATGGCGTGCGGGAGGGTGCCGTCCTGGAGCAGGTCGGAGGCGGTACCGGCGATGGTGCCGGGCGAGGCCAGGATGTCGGAGGGCAACACAGCGGTGGCGCTGGACACTTGCCAGAGCACCAGCAGCAGAAGGGGTCCGGTCGTGCGGCGCAGCCAGCGCGGCACGGGGCGGCGGCGCGCGGAAAGCGGCACGACCGGTTCGAGAACCGGGGACATGGGGGCTCCACAAAGGGGGTACGCCTCGATGCCCGTACGCCACGACGGTCAGCGCGGTACGGCGGAACGGGACAGCGGCGAGCGGGAGGAGTGGGGAGGGAGATGAAAGGTCAGCGGAGGCCGGGACACGCGGCGGACGCCACCCGCAGCAGGTCGATATGACCGCGCGTGGTGAGCAGGGCTGACGTAGACATGCCCTTGAAGTTAGCGACGGTGTCCGGAACCGGTCAACGGTGTCTTGCCCCTCGGACCTTTGTTGCGGGAGTTTTACGCGGTGGCGTACCAGGATGGTTCCATGAGCACATTCCGTACCCACACCATCAACGTCACCACCGGCTCCACCGAGACCGTCGCCGACCTCACCGCCGACTGCGAGGCGTATCTACGGGAGGTGGCGGGCGGCGGCGACGGCCTGCTCAACATCTTCGTCCCGCATGCCACGGCCGGGATCGCGATCCTGGAGACGGGCGCCGGCAGCGACACCGATCTGCTCCTCGCACTGCGCGATCTGCTCCCCGCCGACGACCGCTGGCGCCACCGCCACGGCAGCCCCGGCCATGGCCGCGACCACGTCCTCCCCGCCCTCGTACCCCCACACGCCACCCTCCCGGTCATCGGTGGCGGGCTGGCGCTGGGCACCTGGCAGTCGGTGTGCCTGGTCGACACGAACGTCGACAACCCCGACCGCCGGGTCCGGCTGAGCTTCCTGGGCTAGGCGGCCCCGTCCGGATGCCGCCTCGGCGGGATGAAGGGGCCCGCGGATGACCGGGATAGTCTGGGCCCGTCAGCGAAGATCGTACATAGGCGGAACACATGACAGACATCATGGAGACAGCGGCGCGCACGGTGTTCGAGCGCTACGACCTCGACGGGGACGGTCTGGTCACCGCGGATGAATTCCGGAAGGTCGTCGCGGAGTTGGAGGGCACGGAGATCACCGCGGCGGCGGCCCAGGCGCTGATCGACTCGCTCGACACCGACGGCGACCGCCAGATGTCCTTCGAGGAGTTCTGGGCGGCCATGAACCGCTGACACTGCTGCCTCCGGCACGGTGAGCGTGCCGGAGGCAACGGGTGTCGGGCAGCGGCCCGAGCGGTACGCCCCGTAGGGCCCGGGACTATGCCCAGCAGCCGTTGACCGTGGCGGCGAGGCCGTCGAGGGTGTCCTTGGTGGCGGCCGGGTCGGCGGAGGACTGGTTCTCGATGAAGGAGAAGACCTTCCACCGGCCGTCCGCCGCCTTCGTCAGGCCGCTCAGCGCGATGGCGCCGGTCAGGGTGCCCGTCTTGGCCTTGACCTGGCCGACGGCGCACTGGGAGTCCGGGGTGTCGAAGCGGCCCCACTCGGGCCCCAGGGTGCTGCCCGCCTCGCCCGCCACCGGCAGGCCCTCGTCGATGGAGCGCAGCCGATGGCCGTAGCGCGGATCGGTGAGCAGATCGAGGAGGTCCGCGACGGTCCGGGCCGGGATGCGGTCCGCGCGGGAGAGCCCGCTGCCGTCGTAGATCTCGAAGTTCTCCATCGAGACGCCGTAGCGCCGGCTGAGGACGTCCCGCACCACGGCCGTGCCGTCCTCGAAGGTGGCGGGCTTACCGGCGGCGATCGCCGTCATGCGCAGCATCGTTTCGGCGATATCGTTGTTGCTCGTCTTGAGCATCTTCTTGACCGTCTCGGCCAGCGTCGGGGACAGATGCTGTCCCACCGGCACATCCGTGGCCGACGCCGTGCCACGGGTGACCTCACCGTCGACGGTGACACCCTGGTCGGCGAGCTGCTTGGCGAAGATCTTCCCCGCGTCGATGGAGGTGTCCGCGGACAGCTTTCCGTCCACCACCAAGGAGCGCACCGGCGAGACCTGGTCGTCGTAGTACGAGTCGTTCCAGCCGTTGGCCAGGGACGGCTCGGCGAAGAGGCTGTCGTCGATACGGACCTTCACCGAGCCCAGGCCCGCGCTCTTGACCCCGGCGGCGGCGGACTTCGCGAGCTCGGTGACGTCGGCGGTGCTCAGCAGGCGGTCGCCGCCGCCTATGAGGGTGAGCGTGCCATCGCCGTAGACCACCTTGGTGGTGAACCGGTGCTCGGGGCCGAGCACGGTCAGCGCCGCCGTGGCGGTGGCCAGCTTGGCGTTGGACGCGGGCATCAGCGCGGTGTCGGCGTCGTGCCCCCAGATCACCTTGTCGGACTTGGAGTCCAGCACGATACCGCTGAAGGTGTCGCCGAGGTTCGGGTTCTGGGCGCGGGTGTTGAGGTTGTCCGCGATCTTCTGCTCGGCGGGGTCGAGCCCGTCGGCGGCCACGGACTGGGTCGCCGTGGTCGTCTTGGTGCTCTTGTCGGCGGCGAGCGCCGAGGGAGCGGACAGCAACGCACCGGTGACCGGGACGGCGGCGATGATGAACGCGCGGCGGACCGCGAGGCTCATGGGCTTGGCTTTGCGATGACGCCCACTGGACGAGTTCGCGCTGGACATGGGGGGCTCCGCGGGCGAAGGGGTAACGGGGGTACAGCGAAGTAAACACTTTAACCGGAATTGATCAGGTCTATATCGCCGGGCGGTGGACATGTGGTGAAGCCACTAGGGAGATGTACCGATGCGCCGACTCCTCCGGCTATTTACGAGATGTTGCGACCACCGTTGAGAACGATCGCCTCGCTGTCCGTATCCATCGGCGTCGCGCGGTGCCCTCCGCCCCGGGACGGGGGTGAGGGGGCGCGGCCCGACGTGGCCGAGGGCAAGACGTCCCCGGCGTATGAAGACTGCCGATGAGGGGCGAAGGATGAGGAACAAGAAGAGACACAAGCGATCCAGGGTCATCGGGCTGACCGTGGTCGGAGTGACCGCACTGGCCGTGGGCGGCGGGGCGCTCCTGATGACCGACAACGATGCTTCCGCCGCCCGCCGACCGGCCGGGCAGCAGGCACCGGCCTGGGCGGCGATGACCGTCAAGTGTCCCGATGCCGCGACCCGGCTGTCGAATGTGCCGCAGCAGGCGCGGCCCGCCGTGGACAAGGAACTGGCGACCATGGACAGCCAGGTCGCCGACGCCTATCAGCAGCTGGCCGCGCGCGGCGCCGGCGCCGACCAGGACTGGGTGCGCACCCGGGTGCTGGAGCCGCTGAACGTCCAGCGGCGTGGCGCGCTGAACCGCATCGGGAACGAGATCGGCCGGGTGGCGAGCCGCCCGTCCGGCCTGGACACGCTGGCGTCCTGCACCGTGCAGCAGGCGGCCCCGGCCTCCGCACCGGCGGACGGCGCCACCTCCGCACCGGCGGGCGCCACTCCCGCCGCGGGAACGGCCGCCCCCGCCGCTCCGGCCGCGGGTGGCCAGGCGCAGTCCGGCCCGGTGAAGGCGGACTTCGTGGACATCCGCAGGGTGCGGCCGAACGTCAAGAACCCCCGTACGCGGGCCAACGCCTCCCGCGGCACCTTCTCATCGCGCTGCGGCCGCAATGAGAACAAGCACTTCAACTCGGACAACGTGATCGTCGCCCCCGGTGTGAGCAACGGCGCCCACCATATGCACGACTACGTCGGCAACCGCGACACCGACGCCTTCTCCACCAACGACAGCCTCGCCGCCGCCGGGACCACCTGCACCAACGGTGACCGCTCCACCCACTACTGGCCGGTCCTGCGGCAGCAGGACGGGACGAGGGAGGCCGACGCCGACCAGCCCGGCGGCGGCACCGAGGGCAATGTGGGGCGGATCCTGCGCCCGGAGACCGCGTCCATCAGCTTCCGCGGCAGCGCGGTCTCCAAGGTCGTCGAGATGCCCAAGTTCCTGCGCATCATCACCGGCGACGCCAAGGCGTTCACCAATGGCACGGCCAACGCCAACGCCTCCTGGAGCTGCACCGGATTCGAGAACCGGCAGCTGAAGGACAAGTACCCGCTCTGCCCCAGGGGCAGCAAGGTGGTCCGTACGTTCAAGTTCCAGAGCTGTTGGGACGGCAAGAACGCCGACAGTGCGAACCACCGCACCCATGTGGCCTTCGCGGACGCCAAGGGCGCGTGCGCCAAGGGGTTCAAGGCCATCCCGCAGCTGGTCCAGCGGATCACCTACAAGGTCGCGCCCGGCTCGCTCTTCGCGGTCGACAGCTTCCCCGAGCAGCTGCACAAGCCGGTCACCGACCACGGCGACTTCATCAACGTGATGTCCAACTCGCTGATGAAGAAGGCCGTGAAGTGCATCAACACCGGGCGTAAGTGCGGCTGACCACCGCCGCTACGGCCCGGTGCCCCGGCCGGATCGCCATCCGGCCGGGGCACCACCCGCGTGAAAGGCGGGCCATGGATCCTGCCATCAGTCCTGCGGTGTGCCCTTGGGAAGCTGGCGCCAGGTGACCTTGGTGTGGGCCCGGAAGGCCCAGTCCAGCATCTTCTTCGCGTCCGGGTAGCGCTTGGGAGCGTTGAGGATCACGCCCACGACGGTGCGTCCGTCACGCTTCGCGGCGAAGACCAGACACCTGCCGGGCGCGGTGCCGGTGCCCGTCTTGATGCCGATCGCGCCGCTGTACGAGCCCAGCAGCCGATTGGTGTTGTTCCAGAAGTACGTCCTGGTCCGGCCATTGGCGGCCGGGGCCTTCTGGATGGTGTCGACCGACTTGACGACCGTGCCGAGGGTGGAGTTCTTCAGCGCGTGCCTGGCCAGCTTGGCCATGTCGCGGGGCGTGGTGTAGTTCTGTCCCCCCTGCGAGATGCCGTCGAAGGTGTCGTAGTGGGACTTGGTCATCCCCAGCGCGGACGCCTTCTTGTTCATCTGCGCGATGAACGACTTGGTGCGCTTGGCGGTGGTGTCACCGGTGCCGAACGTGTCCGCGAGCGCCATGGCCGCGTCACAGCCGGACGGCAGCAGCAGCCCGTACAGCAGCTGCTTGACGGTGAGCTTGTCGCCCTTCTTCAGGTCCGCCTTGCTGCCGCCGACGCGGGCGGTGTAGTCGATGTACGACTGCTTGACGGTGACCTTCTTGCCCAGATTGAGCCCCCGGGTGTCGAGCACCACGACCGCCGTCATGAGCTTGGTGGTGCTCGCCATCGGCCGCTTGGTGTCGGCCGCCTTGGCCCACAGCTGCTTGTTGGTGTTGTTGTCCAGCAGATACGCGCCCTTGGCGCTGACTCCCGACGGGCCGCTCCTGGCCTCGGTGGCCTGAGCCGCGTTCGCCGGAACGGCGACCGTCAAGGCCGCCGCCGAGGCGATGACCGCCGTCCCCCAACGGCGGATCGCCTTACCCCCACGTCTTTCCATACGCCCTCCGTCTCTCCTACGACATGCCCGTGAATGTCCGGGCATTGCGACGCATGGTCTCACGGCCTCAACTACCGGCCGCGACCCACTCGTAGGCCCGCTGGACGTCGAACTCCCGCTGCCCGCCCCGGAAGAGCAGCCCGGCGGTGGCGAACGGCTCACCATCCGGCGACGGCCCGGCCACATACGGAACGGCGATACAGCGCATCCCCGCCCGCCGCGCCGCCTCCACCCCCGGACCGGCGTCCTCGACCACCACACACCGCCCCGGATCGACGGACAGCAGCCGCGCGGCGGCCAGAAACACATCCGGCTCCGGCTTGCCCCGGCCGACATCCTCCGCGGACACATACACCGGCAGCAGCGCGTCCAGCCCCGTGGCCTTCAGCGCGGTCTCGATCGCCGAGCGGGACGAACCGGAGGCGACGGCCAGCGGATGCCCGGCGGCCCTCAGCCGCTCCACGAAGGTGCGCATCGCGGGAAAGATCTCGGTCGCCGCGGCCAGCTCCAGATAGTGCCGGTTCTTGACGGCGAGCAGCTCCTCCACGGGCGCCTCGATGCGATACCGGTCGCGCAGCGTCTCCAGGGTCTCCCGGGTGCCGATCCCGATGAACCGGGAGTGCTCCTCCCAGGTGAAGCCGGTGACCCCGTACCGCTCGAGGGTCCGCCGCCCCGCTTCGTAGTAGAGGGGCTCGGTGTCCACGAGAGTGCCGTCCAGGTCGAAGATCACGGCGGGCATGGTGCTCATGGGGACAGCATGCCAAGAGTCCGGCCCGTAGTGCTCACGAGGGAGTCTCCGGCCCCGGTGGGACGGAAGATGACGGCGTGTTGGTCTAGACCGCTCTGTTACCGTCGGCCCCGAGCGGTACCGGAACCGGAATCGGCGGAAGGGTAGTGCGGTGGGCGCGAGTGGGAGTGAGTTGCGGGCGTATATCGGGTCCTTCACCGGGGCGGGTGGTGCAGGGATCACTGTCGCGGATGTCGACGACGAGACGGGCGCGCTGCGGATCCGGAACTCCACGGACGTGGTCGTCAACCCGTCCTATCTGGTGCTCGCCCCCGGCGGGCGCGTGCTGTACGCGGTGAGCGAGACCGAGGATGGGGCGGCCGCCGCGCTGGATGTCACGCAGGATCCGCCCGCGCTGCTCGGTGAGCCCGTGCCGGTGCGGGGCGCGGCGCCCACCCATCTCGCGCTCGTCGGCGGGCAGCTGCTGACGGCCAACTACGGTTCCGGCAGCGTCACCGCGCTGCCGGTGCTGGAGGACGGCCGGCTCGGGGAGGCGGCGGGCGTGCTGCGGCATGAGGGCAGCGGACCGCATCCGGAGCGGCAGGAGGGGCCGCATGCCCATGCGGTGGCGCCCGATCCGTCGGGTGGCTGGCTGCTCGCCGTCGACCTGGGGATCGACGCGGTCCAGGTGTACGCGCTGCCCGGGCCGCGTCCGCACCACGAGGTCCGGCTGCGCCCGGGGAGCGGCCCGCGCCATCTGGTGTTCCATCCGCGTGGCGACCGCGTGTATGTCATCAACGAGCTCGATCCGACGATCACGGCCTGCCGCTGGGACGCGTCGTCCGGCGTTCTCGAACCGCTGGGCGAGACCCGTCTGGTCCCCGACGGTACGGACGTCGAGACCTACCCCGCCGAGGTCGTGGTCTCCGAGGACGGCCGCTTCCTGTGGGCCGCCAACCGCGGTCACGACAGCATCGCGACGCTCGCCCTCGACGCGCCCGGCGACCGGATGGAGCTGGTCACCACCACGCCCTGTGGTGGCCACTGGCCCCGGGATCTGACGCTCGACCCGTCGGGCCGCCGGCTCTATGCGTCCAATGAGCGCTCTGGCGATGTCACCTGGTTCGACATCGACCCCTCGACGGGGGTGCCGCGCCGTGGTGGTTCGGTCCCGGCTCCGGCGGCGTCCTGCGTGGTCTTGGGCTGACGTTCGCCGGGCGGATACGGGCCCCGTGGATACGGGGCCTCTCGGATACGAGCGGGGCGGTGACCTTGACGGTCGCCGCCCCCGCTTTCTCGTGCGTTGCTTCGTCGTGCGTGGTGTCAGCGCATCGCCGGCGATGCCTGCTGCAGCGTGATGCCCAGCGCCGCCGCGTACTTCGCCAGCACCAGCTTGCCCACGGCCGGGTAGTCGCCCAGTGCCTCGGCCGCCGCGCAGCCCGCCTCCTCGGCGGCCGCCGAGATCAGCTCGGCCGAGACCTCCGGGCCGATGAGGTACGGCGCGAGGGCGAGCCGGGCGGAGCCGGCCGAGCGCAGCTGCTCGGCGACGCGGAGGACGGCCCCGTCCACGTCCAGCGCGGCGGCCATCACCGGCACCGCGAGGCGCGCGGAGAGCAGCATGCCGGTGATGCCACCGGCCTGAGCCGCCTCCTCGCCGCCGACCGTGGCGAGGATGATGCCGTCCGCGGCGGTCGCGACCGTGAAGAGACGGGCGCGGTCGGCGCGGGCCAGACCCGCCTCCGACAGACGTACGTGCAGGGCCTCGGCGAGCAGCGGATGGGGGCCGAGGACGTCGGTGAGTTCGGCCGCCGAGCCGCTGCTCATCACGGCCTGGCGTATCCGGCGCAACTGTGCGCTGTCCGGGCCCGCGAGCAGCGGGACCACGACGGCCGCCGGACCGTCCGTGGGGACCGTGGGGACGGACGGGACCTCGTCGACGACCTCGCCCGCGGCCTCGGCCGCGGCGATCGCCTCCGCCGCCTCGTCGGCGAGGGCCTTGGCGGCCTCGGCCGCCTGTCGCAGACGCTCGGGGTTCTCCTGGGCAGCACGGGTGAGCACGGCCTCGAGCTGCGGGTACTCCTGGCCGTCCCCGTCCAGGAAACCGATCTGAGCGTCGAGCCCGGGCATCTCGGAGCGGGCGATGCTCACCAGGTCCTCGGCAAGGCGCCGGGCACCGTCGCCCGGGGCACCCGGGACGGCCAGCACCAACGGAGGTGCGCCGAGAGGCGCGGCGGCGGCCTCCGGTCGGCGGTGCCGTCCGGACTGGCGGGGACGCGGCATTCGTACAGGCAGGCCGGACGCGGGCCCTGTGGGGGAGCTCATGGCGCCGCATGTTAGTCGCTCCATGGGCTCGGCTGTTCGGGAGGGTCTGACTGGGGGTATCTGTCCCGCTTTGTCGACTGGTGTTGTGCGGTGATGTGCGCTCAGCGGCCATACTTGATCGAAGAATCGACCATGTGTCCGGAATTGCCGGTCATGGAATCCCATACTGGGCGCCCATGCTGAGCACCCATAGGGGACACCCGGGTCGGGAGCCAGGGGGCGGGGCTACGGGTTGGGGCTTCGCGACGGAGCCACGGGTTGAGGCCCGCGCCGGAAGCCCTGCGGCGTGCCCCTACGGGGCGTCGCTCAGACGATGCTGAGCAGCGCCGGGTCCCGGGGCAGCCGCAGTCCGTCTGACGCCAGCGCCGCCGCGACGCACAGCGCCCCGTCCAGCGGATCCCCGGCCGCCTCCGTGATCCCGACCCCGGGCAGCCGCGCCGACAGTTCCTCGTGCACGGGCGTCAGCAGCGGCGCGCCCATACGGAACAGCCCGCCGGTAAGCGCCACCTCGCTCGACTCCAGCCGAGGGCAGACCGCCTCCGCGGCCTCGGCGATATGGCGGGCGGCTGCCCGCAGAATCGCCTCCGCGACCGGATCCTCGTCGGCGCACCGGCCCACCTCGGGAGCGAACGAGGCCAGGACGGCGGGGCGGTCGGGGCGCGGGTACAGCTGCCCCGGCAGCCCGGTCGCGGGGCCGAACACGGCCTCCAGGCGGGCCAGCAGCGGCTTCGAGCCGCCCTCGCGCCCGTCGTACGCGCGCATGGCCGCCTCCAGGCCCGCCCGGCCGATCCAGGCACCGCCGCCGCAGTCGCCCAGCAGATGGCCCCAGCCGTCGGCGCGCCGCCAGCCGCCGGCGGCCCAGCGGGCGTCGCCGCCCGAGGCGTCCGTGGCCGAGGCGTCCGTACCGGATGCGCCGTACGCGCCGGGCACGCCGGAATCGCCGTCCGTACCGTTCAGCCCACCGACGAAGCCCTCGGGCACCGCGCCCAGCGCGATCAGGCCCGTCCCCGCCGCGACCACCGCGCCGGGACGCTGCCCCAACGCCCCGGCGTAGGCGGTCACCGCGTCGGCCGCCAGGGCGAGTCGCCGTACGCCGAAGGCGTCGGCCAGCGCGTCCGGAAGCCTGGCGCGCAGATCGTCGCCGAGTGTGGCCATGCCCGCCGCGCCGACACAGACCGCGCCGAGACGCCGGGCCCCGGCCTCGCTCAGCAGCTCCTGGGCGGCGGGCAGGACCCGCGCCAGCAGGCTCTCCGCGTCGATGCCCCGGTCGCCGACGGCGGCGGGCGTGGACGAGGACCAGGTCAGTGGCGAGGACCAAGTCGGCGCCGAGGACCAAGTCGTCGCCGAGGACCAGGTCGGTGGCTGCCCCGCGGAGCCGCCGGGAGCGACTGCGCGTGCTACCGCCACCCGTACGCCGGAACCGCCCGAATCGATCCCGAGCACATGCGTCACCGCATCGCCGGGCACCGTGTCGCCCACCGGCTCAGCCGAATCCGCGCGAGTCCTGCTTGAGCGCGGTGTCCACGGTGAGGGCCGTGGCGATCACCAGGCTCAGCAGTGGATCGGGCAACTGGCGGTGGATCTGCAGCACATAGTTGTCCGCCGTGGTGAACATCGTCTTCGCCAGGCCCTCCCAGGTCTTGGTGATCCGGGCGACCTCGCTGTCCGTGTGGTCGACGATGGCGAAGTTCCAGGCCCGCCAGTTCTCCGCCTTGATGGCGCCGACCTGCTGGCCGTTGACGAGCATACCGAAGTTGATCTTGCCGATGACGTTCTGCTGGACGATCTCGCCGACCGGCTGTCCGTCCGGGCGGGTCACCACCACCTTGGACTTGATGAACTTCGCGGGCCGGGTGAGCACCAGATGCGGCTGCCCGTTGGCGTCGCGGATCTCCAGCTTGTGCGTCATGAACTGGTCGAGGCTCGAGACGAACCGCGCGACCTTCTTCAGCGTGCTCTGGCCGACCTGGACCACCGAACCGAGAGTGCGCCCCTGCTGGTCGAAGACGCTGTACTCATTGGTGAGCTCGATCAGCTTGGCCTTCTGGTTCACCACCAGCACCGGTTCGGTGAACAGCGTGCCGCCGCCGCCCATCGTCGGCCCCACATGCGCCTGCTGCTGCACCTGGTGCTGGACCCTGGCGGGGTTGGGGTTGGGCGGGGCTGCCTGCATCGGAGGTGCCTGACCGGGCTGGCCCTGGTGCGTATGCGCGGTCCACTGGGCGCCGTCCCACCAGCGCAGCTGGTTCGGCGTCCCCTGGGGGTCCGCGTACCAGCCCGCAGGGGTGTTCGGATGTGATGTCATGGCGGGCAGACTACCCGTCGCCCACCTGGAACGATGGGGTCAGGGAAGGCGCCAGTCCACGGGTTGGGCCCCCTGCTGTGCGAGCAGGTCGTTGGCGCGGCTGAACGGACATGAGCCGAAGAACCCCCGATCGGCGGACATGGGGGAGGGGTGCGCGGACTCGACCGCCGGAAGGCTGCCGAGCAGCGGCCGGACGTTGCGGGCGTCGCGGCCCCACAGGATGGACACCAGGGGGCGGCCGCGCCCGGCCAGCGCCCGGATGGCCTGCTCGGTGACGTCCTCCCAGCCCTTGCCGCGGTGCGCGGCGGGCCGGCGCGGGGCCGTGGTGAGCGCCTTGTTGAGCAGCAGGACGCCCTGCTGGGTCCAGGGCGTCAGATCGCCGTTGGACGGGCGCGGCAGACCGAGGTCGGTGTGCAGCTCGCGGTAGATGTTCTCCAGGCTGCCGGGAAGCGGCCGGACCTCGGGCGCCACCGAGAAGCTGAGCCCCACCGCGTGTCCCGGCGTCGGATACGGATCCTGACCCACGATCAGCACCTTCACCTCGTCGAAGGGCTGCTGGAAGGCGCGCAGCACATTCGGCCCGGCGGGCAGATAGGTACGGCCTGCCGCGATCTCGGCCCGCAGGAAGTCGCCCATCGCCGCGATGCGTTCCTCGACGGGCTCAAGTGCCTTGGCCCAGCCCGCTTCCACAATTTCATTCAAGGGTCGTGCTGCCACACCGCGTCACTCTAGTGGCTCAGCGAGTGGCCGCGTGCCGCCTCGCGATCAGTCTCAGCCGATCACTCCCGGCCGATCACGCTCGCGATCACTTCAGCCGATCACGGCGGCCCGGACACACAGCACATCGGGAAGATGGCGGGCGATCTGCCGCCAGCTCTCGCCCTCGTCGGCGCTCGCGTACACCTCGCCGTTGCGATTGCCGAGGTAGACCCCGACCGGGTCGGCGTCATCGGTGCGCAGCGCGTCCCGCAGCACCACCCCGTAGTGGAGCCCGTCCGGCATCCCGGCGGAGCGCTCCTCCCAGGTGGCGCCCGCGTCCTCGGTGCGGAACACCCGGCACCGGAAGCCCGGGGGGTAGCGGTCCGAGCCGTCGTTGACCGGGAAGACGTACGCGACGCCGCTGCGGCGCGGATGGACGGCGACCGCGAAGCCGAAGTCCGCCGGGAGGTCCTTACCGATCTCGGCCCAGTGCGCCCCGCCGTCGTCGCTGCGGTACACCCCGCCGTGGTTCTGCAGATAGAGCCGGTCGAGGTCGACCGGGTCCCGGGCGACCTTGTGGACGCACTGCCCGAACTCCGGGTACTGATCCGGCAGGAAATCCGCCTTGAGCCCGCTGTTGGACGGCGCCCAGCTCTCCCCGCCGTCCGTGGAGCGGTACACCCCACCGGAGGACACGGCGACCATGAGCGCCCGCGGGTCCCTCGGATCGGGGACGACCGTGTGCACGGCCTGCCCGCCGAACCCCTCGCCCCACTCCGGCCGCTGCGGGTGGTCCCACAGGCCGCGGACGAACGCGAAGGTCTCCCCGCCGTCCTCGGAGCGGAACAGCGCGCCCGGCTGGGTGCCCGCGTAGACCACCTCCGGTTCGTCGGGCCCGGCGGGCTGAAGCTGCCACACCCGCTCCAGCGAGGTGTCGGTGCCCTCGGGGAACTTCACCGCGGGCTTGGCGGGCTCGTGCCAGCTGCCCCCGAGGTCGTCGGAGCGGAAGACCGAGGGGCCCCAGTGCGAACTGTCCGCACCGGCCAGCAGCCGGGGGCGGTCGCCCCGGGTGTCGATGCCGACGGAGTAGACCGCCTGCATGGGGAAGTGGGGGCCGGTGAAGTCCCAGCCCCCTCGGCCGCCGCGGCGGCCGAGGAAGAGACCCTTGCGGGTGCCGACGGCGAGCAGGACATCGTTCATGGCGGCTCACTCCTTGGAGTGCGGGTGCGGGAAGGACGCCGGAACAAGCGGGAAGGACGGCGGAACGAACGGCGAAGGAATCGGCGAGCGGATCAGAAGGAATCGGTGAGCGGATCGGTGGAGGAGAGGGCGATGTGTCCGGCATCACAGAGTCTGCACCCGACCACTGACAACCGGAGGGAGCGCGTCCGCATATATCTGAGGGTTCCGCGTCGCCGCAGGTCATGGGTGCGCGTGCCGGGCGGGGATCAGGAGCGCTCGTACGAGAGGCTTCGTAATTTGACGATCGTCGTACTACGGTGGTTACCGTACTAGCGCGCGGTCCGGCCGGGCCCCGCGAGGAGAAACGGAGACGTTCATGAGTGCCCTCTTCGAGCCCTTCACCCTGCGGTCGCTGACCATCCCCAACCGCCTCTGGATGTCACCCATGTGCCAGTACAGCGCGGATGGGCCCGAGGGCGCCGGGGTCCCGCACGACTGGCACTTCGTCCACTACGGCGCCCGCGCCACCGGTGGTACCGGGCTGATCCTGGTCGAGGCGACGGCCGTCTCCGCCGAGGGCCGCATCACCCCCGGAGACCTCGGCATCTGGAACGACACGCAGGTCGAGGCGTTCCGTAAGATCGTCGGCTTCCTCAAGGGGCAGGGCACCGTCCCGGGCATCCAGCTCGCCCATGCCGGCCGTAAGGCGTCCACCGACGCCCCCTGGAGGGGCGGTGCGCCGCTCACCGCCGACCAGGGGAGCTGGCGGACGCTGGCGCCGAGCCCGATTCCGTTCGACGAGGGCCATCCGGCGCCGGAGGAGCTGTCCGTGGAGCGGATCGGCGAGATCACCCGCCAGTTCGCGGACGCCGCACGGCGCGCGCTCGCGGCCGGTTTCGAGGTGGCCGAGATCCATGGCGCCCACGGCTACCTCATCGGCGAGTTCCTCTCCCCGCACAGCAACCGCCGCACCGACGGCTACGGCGGCTCCTTCGAGAACCGCGTCCGCTTCGCCCTGGAGGTCGTCGACGCGGTCCGCGAGGTCTGGCCGGAGGACCTGCCGCTGTTCTTCCGCATCTCGGCCACCGACTGGCTGGAGGAGAACGGCTGGACCCCGGAGGACACCGTCCGGCTCGCCGCCCTGCTGAAGGACCATGGAGTGGACCTTCTCGACGTCTCCAGCGGTGGCAACGCGGCCGGTGTGCGCATTCCGACGGGGCCGGGCTACCAGGTGCGGTTCGCCGAGCGGGTGCGCCGGGAGACCGGGCTGCCGGTGGCCGCGGTCGGGCTGATCACCGAGGCGGAGCAGGCCGAGAAGATCGTCACCAACGGTGAGGCGGACGCCGTCCTGCTGGGCCGCGAACTGCTCCGCGACCCCTACTTCGCCCGCCGCGCGGCGACCGAACTGGGCGGCCAGGTACGCAATCCGGACCAGTACCACCGCGCGGTCCGGTAGAACGGATCGCCACTGTTCCCTCCTGGCCTGAAGTAGTACGGCGATCGTCAAACTACACTGGGAGGTCACGGAACGAGGCGATGAGGAGCAGCCGTGCAGACGCAGACGACGTCGACCGGGCCCCAGCCACAGGCGACGGGGCGCTCGATGGAGCATCCACGGCGCGAGGCGATCCGCCTCGAGGATGTGCTGCACGCGCTCTCCGACCCCATGCGGATGCGGGTGGTGCGGACGCTCGCCCAGGAGTCCGCCGAGCTGACCTGCTCGGTCATCGACCTGCCGGTCAGCAAGTCCACCACCACCCATCACTTCCGGGTGCTGCGCGAATCCGGAGTGATCCATCAGATCTACCGGGGCACCGCCAAGATGAACGCGCTGCGCCGGGAGGACCTAGACGCGCTGTTCCCCGGTCTGCTCGACAGCGTCCTCGCCGCCGCGGCTCTCCAGGAGGGGCGCCTCGGCGGCGACCGGGGCTGAAGCCCGCCCGCCCGACAGGTGGTTGAAGAGCAGATTGAGCGCGATCGCGGTGACGCACCCGGCGCTGATCCCGCTGTCCATCACCGTCTGGAACCAGTTCGGGAACTCCTTGTAGATCCCCGGTACGCCGACCGGCAGCAGCCCCACGGCGACCGACACCGCGACCACGGTGAGGTTGTGGTTGTCCCGGAAGTCCACCGCGGCCAGCGTGCGCAGCCCGCTCGCCGCGACCGTACCGAACATCACCAGACCCGCCCCGCCCAGCACCGGGGCCGGGATCGCCGCCACCACCGCGCCCAGCTTCGGGGCCAGCCCCAGCAGCACCAGCATGCCGCCCGCGGCCGCCACCACCCAGCGGCTGCGCACCCGGGTCATCCCCACCAGGCCGACGTTCTGCGCGAAGGCGGTGTACGGGAAGGTGTTGAAGACCCCGCCGAGCACGGTCGCGGCGCCGTCCGCGCGCAGTCCGTCCGCCAGCCGCCGCCTGTCGACCGGGCGCCCGGTCATCTCGCCCACCGCGATGAAGTCGCCCGTGGTCTCGGTCATCGTCACCAGCGCGACGACCAGCATGGACACCACGGCGGGCGTCTCGAACGTGGGGGAGCCGAAATGGAACGGGGTGGAGACACCGACCCAGTCGGAATCGCCCACCCCGGAGAAGTCGGTGAAGCCCAGCGGTATCGCGGCCGCCGTCCCGGCCACGATCCCCACCAGCACCGCGACCCGGCTCAGGAAGCCGGGCGCGAAGCGCTGCACGGCCAGGACCACGACCAGTACTCCGCCGGCCAGGCCCAGGTTCTTCGGCGTACCGAAGTCCGCCGCGCCCTGGCCGCCCGCGGCCCAGTTGCCCGCGACCGGCAGCAGCGAAAGGCCGATGATCAGTATCACCGTGCCGGTCACCAGCGGCGGGAAGAACCGCAGCAGCCGCCCGAAGACCGGCGCCAGCAGGATCATCGCCACCCCGGCCACGATCACCGAACCGTAGATCGCGCGCAGCCCGCCGCCCTCCGTGCCGATCAGCACCATCGGGGTGACCGCCGCGAAGGTGCAGCCCTGCATGATCGGCAGGCGGACGCCGAATCGCCACAGCCCCACGCACTGCAGGACCGTGGCGATACCGCACAGCAGCAGATCGGCGTTGATGAGATACGCCAGATCGGCGGGCGACAGCTTCATCGCGCCACCGACGATCAGCGGCACGGCCACCGCGCCCGCGTACATGGCCAGCACATGCTGCAGTCCGAAGGCGGCGAGCCGGCCGGGCGGTGGCACCTCGTCCACGGGGTGACGTATGGGCACGGGATGGCGTACGGACGTCATGGCGGCTCCTCGCGCGGTGACGGGATGGGCGACGGGGTGGGCGACGGATCAGGGTGACGCGACCGTAGAAGGCTTAAACAATCTGTTGATTTCAGGGGTGTTGCCGCCCTGTGTCAACCCCTCTGACAGCGCGGACCCGGGGACCGCCGGCGAAGCCCGACCGGCGCCCCGCCCGGTTCACTCCTGCTCGCGCGCCGCGCCCAGCAGCCCCGTCCAGTCCGGAATCTTCACCTTCGTACGCCCCAGCGCCGCCCCGAGCGCCTCCTCGGCCGCCTCGATCCGCAGCCAGCCGGTCCACTCCACCGGCTCCACCCCGGCCTCGCGCAGCGCCCGCAGCGGATCCGCCACCACGGGCCGGGCGGCGAGCGCCTCCGCGTCGGTCAGCAGCGAGGCCACGGTCTCCTTCGCACACGGCCGGTTGGTGCCGATCACCCCGGTCGGCCCGCGCTTGATCCACCCCGCCACGTACTCCCCGGGCGAGGGCTCGCCGCCGCGCAGCACCCGCCCCGCCGCGTTGGGAACCGTGCCGCGCTCCTCGTCGAACGGCAGCCCCGGCAGCGGCACACCCCGGTAGCCCACCGACCGCAGCACCAGCGGCGCCTCGATGTCCTCGAAGACCCCGGTGCCCGCGACCCCGCCGCGCCCGTCCGGCGCGGTCCGCTCGAAGCGCACCGCGCGCACCGCGCCCTCGCCCAGCAGCGCCACCGGCCGCAGGAAGAACCGCAGATGGATCCGGCGCGGCCGGCCCACGGGCGCGCGCCGCGCCCAGTCGCGCAGCACCTCGACATTGCGCCGGTTGACCCCCGGCAGCCCCGACGAATCCTCGTACCCCGGGTCCAGCGCCAGCTCCTCGGGGCGCACCAGCACCTCGGCGCCGGTCAGCGAGCCCAGCTCACGCAGCTCCTTGGTGGTGAACTTCGCCTGCGACGGCCCGCGCCTGCCGACCATATGGATGTCCGAGACCCGGCTCTGGGACAGCGCCCCGAGGGCGGCGTGCGGCACATCGGTGGGCCGCAGCTCCTCCGCCCCGCGGGCCAGGATGCGCGCCACGTCCACCGCGACATTGCCCACCCCGACGACGACGGCGGAGTCCGCCCCGAGCGCGAAGGCGTCGCCGGTCGCGTCGGGATGGGCGCTGTACCAGGAGACGAAGTCGGTCGCGGAGAAGCTGCCCGGCAGCTCCTCGCCGGGAACGCCGAGCCGCCGGTCGGTCGCCGCCCCCACGCAGTAGACCACCGCGTGGTAGAGCTCCAGCAGCCGCTCGGGCACCAGCGGGGGCGGGCCCACGTGCACATGGCCGAGAAAGCTGACGCGTGGGTGCTCCAGGACCGCGCGCAGCGTGTGCTGCAGCGACTTGATCTTCTCGTGGTCGGGCGCGACACCGTAGCGCACCAGCCCATACGGACAGGGCAGCCGGTCCAGCACATGCACCGACACCTCGGGGACAGCCTGCTGCTGGACGAGCGCTTGGGCGGCGTACACCCCGCTCGGCCCGGATCCGACGACCGCGACACGAAGCACGAAGGAGCCCCTTCCGCAGGATGTCTCCAGCATCCCACCCGGCGGGGCGCCGTGTCCGGCACTACGCGCCGGGGGACCGGCCCGGATGACGCCTCCGGCCACCGGTCCACGGACCCGCGACCGCGCCGCGAGCCCGGCTCGACGAGACCCGGACCCAACGGCCCCGCACGGCCCCGTACGCCCCGCTACGAGATCCGCCTACGAGTGTGAGATCCGCCTACGGCTCGCTGCCTACGACATCTGCAGCATCCGCCGGATCTCGCTGCTCTGCTGCGCGATCACATCGCCCGCCATCTCCTCCACCCGGATGTTGTTCCCCTGGGCCAGCACATCCGTGGCCATGGAGACCGCGCCCCGGTGATGGGCGATCATCAGCTTGAGGAAGAGCGCGTCGAAGTCGGCGCCCTCGGCGTCGCGCAGCCGCTTGAGCTCGGCCGCGGTGGCCATCCCCGGCATCCTCGCGTCATGGCCCTCATGGGCGCTGTCGTCGCCCTTCGGCGCGCCGCCGTTGGTCTTCTGCCAGGCGCGCATCGCCTCGATCTCCGGCTTCTGCCCGGCCGCGATGCGCTCCGCGAGCCGCTTGACCTTCGCCGACTCGGCCCGGTCACTCGCGAGATCGGTCATCACCAGGGCCTGTGCGTGGTGCTCGATCATCATGCGGACGTAGGAGCGGTCGGCCGTGTTGGGGGAGTCGTCGTCCCCCGCCTTCGCCGCCTCCTCGGCCGACAGCTTCTTCGCCGCCTCGCCGGGCTTGCCCGGCGCGATCACCGCGGGCTTCCCGTCCTTGCCCTTTCCGGCGTCGGCCCCGCCGTCGCTCTCCGCGTCACAGCCGGTCAGGACGAGTGCCAGGGCAGCCGCCACGGCGGCCGCGAGGGATGCGGTGTGGAGCGTCGTACGGCGGTTCAACACCGTGGCCTCCTGGGGCGCTTGGGATCCGCAGACCGTCTTAGCACGTCAGCGGCCCGACTGTGCCGGGCGTGTTGGGAAATTCTCTTTACGAACATGTTGCTACCTGTTGTGGTCTACATGGATAGAGCGATACTTCCCCCGGTCCGTCAATCGTTCAACTCCGAACGGGGACGGCGACAAAGGGAGGACGCAGTGAAGCCGTGGGAAAGACCTCCGCAGCGGCGCAGATATCTCGGCGCGGCCGCGGCCGCCTTCGGTCTGGTGGCCACCTTGCTGGCCGCGGGCCCGGCGGCCGCGACGCCCGACCCCGGTGACGCCCCGCACAAGGAGCGGGTGACGAAGGGTCAGCAGTCCGAAGCCAGGGCCGCCATCGAGAACGGCGACATCCCCGGAGTGGACCAGGTGGTTCACAGCGACAATGTCAGCCACCTCACCAACATCCCCAAGCAGGACCTCAAGGGCATCGACACCGACCTGGCCTTCCAGGGCGATTACGCCTTCGCGGGCAACTACGACGGCTTTGTCATCTACGACATCAGCCGGCCGAAGAGCCCGAAGATCGTGAGCCAGGTGCTCTGCCCGGGCTCGCAGAACGATGTGTCGGTCTCAGGAGACCTGCTCTTCCTCTCCACCGACTCCTCGCGCAGCGACAACTCCTGCACCAGCACCACCCAGCCCGCGACCGAGAAGTCCTCCTGGGAGGGCATGAAGGTCTTCGACATCAGCGACAAGCGGAACCCCCAGTACGTCGCCGCCGTCGAGACCTCCTGCGGTTCGCACACCCACACCCTGGTGCCCGAGAGCAAGGACGTGTACATCTACGTCTCCTCGTACGCGCCCAGCGCCACCTTCCCGGACTGCCAGCCCCCGCATGACGGCATCTCCGTCATCAAGGTGCCCCGTAAGGCGCCCGAGAAGGCCGCGGTCATCGACTTCCCCGTGCTCTTCCCGGACGGCGGCAACCCCGGCGGGCCCACCAACCCCGGCGTCTCGCAGACCACCGGCTGCCATGACCTCACCACGTTCCCCAAGCTGAAGCTGGCGGCGGGCGCGTGCATGGGCGACGGCGTCCTGCTCAACATCGCCGACCCCGCGAAGCCGAGGGTCATCGACCGGGTCGAGGACAACGTCAACTTCGCCTTCTGGCACTCGGCGACCTTCAACGAGCGCGGCACCAAGGTCGTGTTCACCGATGAGCTGGGCGGCGGCGTGGCCGCGACCTGCAACACCGAGGTGGGTCAGGACCGCGGCGCCGACGGCATCTACGACATCGTCGGCAAGGGCGACAAGCGCAAGCTGGTCTTCCGGAGCTACTACAAGATCCCGCGCCACCAGGCGGACACCGAGAACTGCGTCGCCCACAACGGCTCGCTGATCCCGGCCAAGGGCCGCGACATCATGGTCCAGGCGTGGTACCAGGGCGGCGTCTCCGTCTGGGACTTCACCAACTCCGACAAGCCCAAGGAGATCGGCTACTTCGAGCGCGGGCCGCTCTCCAGCGACACGCTCATCACCGGCGGCTCCTGGTCCGCGTACTACTACAACGGCTACATCTACTCCAACGACATCGACAAGGGCTTCGACGTCCTGAAGATCCACGACCGGCGCACCGACAGCGCCGCGTCGGTCCGGCTGCGTGAGCTCAACACGCAGACGCAGCCCGACTACCGCTGAGCGCTCGTCAGTTCACCCCAGCGTGGCTCCCGTCGGGCGGCTCCTCGCCCGGCGGGAGGCCGAGCTCCCAGTCCAGTCCGTAGCGGTGGAACAGCTCCGCCCGCAGCCGCTCGGGCGGCATCGGCGCCCCGGCAGCAGCACCGCGACCACCGCGCCCATCAGCAGGGCGCGCAGCAGCCGGTAGTCGGTCTCGGGGTCCTCGGAGCCGTACCGGGTGACGGTGTCCCGCAGCAGACCGGCCAGCCGCTGCTGCTCGGGGCACTGGATGAAGCCCTCGGCCGTGAGGATCCCCGCCATATGCGTCCGCATCAGCCGCGGCCGGTCCCGGGCCAGCCCCAGGATCGCGTCGATCGCCCGCGCCATCAGCTCCCGCCCGGTCTCCCCGCCCTCCGGACGCGGCTCCCGCTCGAGCCCCCGGGCCAGCTCCATGTGCATCAGCCGGTGGACGGCCGTCTGCAGCAGCTGCCGCTTGCCCGGGAAGTAGTACGAGACCAGGCCGCGGGCCGTCCCGGCCCGGTCGGCGATATCGGCGAGGGTGGTCGCCTCGTAGCCGTGCTCGTCGACCAGCTCGACCGTCGCCTCCAGCAGACGGGCCTGGGATCGGCGGCGCAACTCCTCATTGACCGACGGGCTTCGGGGGACCATGCTGTAACTCCTGCGTTGGCTGGCTGTCAGCCAATATACTCAGGCGACGTTTGGTTGTCCGCCGATCGTTGAGGGCGGCCGCATGTCTCCGCCGGTTCGGGCGACACGGGGGGATCGCCCGAACCGGTGGGTTTGCCCCATGGGATCCCTTTCGGGCTTCGTCCTGAGGGCCCTAGAGGGCCGTGGCGGCGTCCGGCAGCAGGCCGAGAACCGCGCGCAGGGAGTCCGGACGCCGGTCCACCGGGAGATGGTCCACCAGATGGACGCGGCAGCCCAGGGCCGCCGCTCCCGCGTCCGCCCGGCGGTCGTCGCCCACCATCACCGCGTCGCGCGGGTCCACTCCCAGCGCGTCGCACGCGGCCCGGAACAGCCGCGGGTCCGGCTTCTGGACCCCGTGCTCGTACGACAGCACATAGGCGTCCACCAGCGGGTCCAGGCCGTGGGCGCGGAAGACCGGGCGCAGATCCCATCCGATGTTGCTGACCACCGCGATCCGCACCCCGCGCCGACGCAACTCGCCCAGCACCTCGGGGGCGTCCGGGTAGGGCCGCCAGGCCGCGGGCTCCATATGGCGGTCATAGAGGGCGTCGTACAACTCGGGGCGGGGCAGCGGCACCTCGCGGGCCATACCGGTGAAGGCGGCCCGGTGCAGCTCGGCGCTGCGGTCCCGGACGGCCCACGCCTCCTCCAGGTGCGGCGGCACCGTGAGCGGCGGGGCGCCGCCGGGCAGCGCACCGGCCTCCTCCAGGTCCCGCGCGTACCGTACGACCTCCTCGTCCGGGACCGGGGTCCCGCTCCGTTCCAGCGCGGTACGGAGCCAGGACTCGGTGGACTCGATTCGGAACAGCGTCCCGGAGAAGTCGAACAACGCGCCCTTGACGGTCACAGTTCACGCTCCCTCGTCTCTGATGCGGCCAGGAGCCAGGACTTCCGGCATCGTATGCCGCGGGTCCGGCCCCGGGTTCGGTCCACGGCGCCCCCGTTTCGACGTGGGGCGACCCGTTCGCACCGGCACGGGGACCGGCGCCGTACATGGCCGGTGCGGCGAGGCCGGCCGCGACCGAGGGAGGCACGCATGCCGGATCCGGACTTGCGTATCGGTACGTTCCGGTACGACACGACCCAGGCGCTGTTCGACGGGACCGCCGAGATTCCCGGGGTCTCGAATGTGGAGATGGCGACGGGGGCCACGCTGCCGGAGGTGTTCCGGCTCCTCCTCGACGGCGAGGTGGATGTCGCGGAGTTCGGCATGACCTTCTATCTGCGCGCGCTGGAGCGGGAGGCCGATGTCGTCGCTCTCCCGGTGTTCCCCAACCGGGTGTTCAGGCATTCATGCGTCTTCGTGAACCGGGACAGTGGCATCAGCGGTCCGGCCGATCTGGTGGGAAGGACGATCGGCGAGTTCGGTGTCTACGGCCAGGACTCGGGGGTGTGGGCCAAGGGCATCCTGATGGACGAATATGGCTTCCGCCCCGAGGAGAACCGCTGGGTCATCGGCGGTCTCGACACGCCTGCGCCACCGTTCGGCTTCGTCCCGCAGGTGTGGCCGGAGGGCATCGACATCAGCGCGGCACCGGAGGGCAGGGCGCTGGGCCCGATGCTCGACTCGGGGGAGCTCGACGTCCTGTTCACCGCGAATGTGCCGCAGACCGTGCTCGATGGATCGCCGCACGTCACCCGCCTGTTCCCGGACTTCGAAACGCGCGAGCGGGACTACTACCGGCGCACCGGGATCTTCCCGATGATGCACACCGTCGTCGTCAGGCGAGATCTGCTCACGCGGCATCCCTGGGTGGCCCGCGCCGTCTACGAGGGCTTTCTGGCGGCGAAGGAGGCAGGAGCCCGGCGGTACCGGCAGGGACGGCGGCTGTACGAGGCCCCGTTCATGGTGCCCTGGCTGAACGCACTGTACGAGGAGAACGCGGAGCTGATGACCGAGGACTGGTGGCCCTACGGCGTGGCCGCCAACCGCGCGGCCCTCGACACACTGCTGCGCTACCACCACGAGCAGGGCCTGACCGCACACCGCTGGACGATCGAGGAGATCTTCACCCCCGACCTGCTGGAGACATGACCGGCCGGGGCAGGCTCACCCCTGGCCGTGGCCCCACCGCCATCCAGGAGTCCGCCGGTGTGCCGCCTGGGTGCGGTGCTCCTGGGCGCCGTACGGCCTGGTCGGCGGCCTTCGACCGGTCCAGACTCGGTCGGGCGGGAGATCCGTACCCATGGAGGAGGGAGGCCCGTCATGACAGCGACCGCAGCACCTCCTCTCCCTACTCCATGGGCGGCCCCTACGACTGGGAATTCCGCCGGGGCCCGGACGGCTGGCTGCTGGTCCGCCAACGGCTCGGCGTCTGGTGGACCGACGGCGAGGACACCCTGAGGGCCTTCGCATAGGCGTCGGCAGAATGGCTAGGACAGCCAGCGCAGAGCCGCGTCGGCGCCGTCCTCGGGGCTGCTGTTGAAGGCGATGGCCGCGTCGGGCGCGTGCTGCCGGACCAGGTTGACCACCTTCTCGAAGAATTCGAGCAACGGCTCGTGCTTGCGGATGCCGCCCCCGATCACCACGCAGCCGTAGTCATGGCGGCGCAGTGTCTCCACGATCGTTTCTTCGGGGTTCTCGTCGAGTGCCACCAGGCACCAGTCGGCCTCGATGCCGTGATCGTCGAAACGGGCCCGACCTCGTGCCATCGCCGTCTGGACGGGCTCCGGGTCCCAGCCTTGGATCTTGGTGGGATCGAGGCCGATCACCAGTACTCGTGCCACGGTCACGTGTCCTCCTTGTCGCGGAGCCCCGCCACCCCAGCGCGGTGGCGGAAGGCGGTGTCGTGGGCCATCGTCCGTGCCGAGGTCCCCCGAGGGGCGGCGCCACACTACCGGGGTCGGGTGAGGGTGGTCAGGTCATGGTGGCCTCCTGGCTCAGTGCACCCTCGCGAGGTCGCCGGTGATCGCGGCCAGCAGGGTGTCGCCGCAGTCGGCTGAGGTGTCCGTGGCCCAGCGGACATAGCCGTCGGGACGGATGAGCAGGGCGACCGCGCCCATATCGTCGGCGCAGGTGGCGCGGACGAGGTCGACGCGTGGCGGGAGCGGGAGGTCGGCCGGGACGGCCCCGGCCAGATCGAGCAGGACGGCGTGCCCGGAGCCGAACAACGTCGACAGCCGGGTGGGGCCGGTTGCGGTGACCAGGTCGGCGTTCGGCATGCGCTGTCCGGTGAGCGGGTGATCCCCGGGCAGGTCGTAGCGCAGTGAGAGACCCGACATCAGCCCCGCGAGATGGCGGTTGGTGTCGGGCAGCCGCAGCAGGTCGGTGACGATGTCGCGCAAGGCGGCCACGTCCTCGCTCGGGTCCGGACTCGCCAGGACGCGCTGCGCCGAGGTGTGGTGCAGGACCTGGGCCGCGACCGGATGCCGCTCGGTGTGGTAGCTGTCCAGCAACCCGCTCGGCGCCCGGTCCTGGAGGACCGCGGCCAGTTTCCACCCGAGGTTGAGCGCGTCCTGTACGCCGAGGTTGAGGCCCTGGCCGCCCAGCGGCGGGTGGATATGCGCGGCGTCCCCGGCGAACAGGACACGGCCCGTACGGTAATGCTCCAGTTGTCGCGTGGCGTCGGAGAACCGCGAGGAGTTGTCCACGGCGCCGAGGGTGGTCTCAGGGCCGTACACGGCCTCCAGTGCGGCCGCGATCTCCTCGTGGGTGACGGAGGTGTCGCGGGCGGTGCCCGCCTGGTCCGCGTGCCCGAAGGTGAACCGGTACCGGTCGCCGCCGAGAGGGACCAGCATGGACCAGTAGCCGCCCGCATGGCGGGTCATGGTGCTCATATGCCCCATCTGCCGCGGCACCAGCGAGGAAACGGCGGACAGACGGATATCGGCCAGCACCGCCTGATGCGTTCCGGCCCGGCCGGGGAACGGCAGCCCGAGCAGTTTCCGCACCGTACTGTGGCCGCCGTCGCACGCCACCAGATAGTGAGCCCGCGCCCGCAGGCCGTCCGCCGTGACGACCACACCGTCGTCGTCCTGCGCGACCTCCGAGACGGCGGCGCCGCGCAGTACCCGCGCGCCGGCGGCGGTCGCCCGCTCTTCGAGCACCTCCTCGATCTCCCACTGCGGGATCCCGATCGGGAAGGGGTGCTCGGTCCGCCACGGGGCGCAGTCCAAGGGCACGGGCAGGGCCCCGAAATGGCCGCCCACCGGATCACGCGCGATGGCCCGCCGCAGCAGCGGCTCCAGCAGGCCGCGGGAGTCCAGCAGTTCGGCGGTGCGGGGCTGAATCGTGCCGCCTTTCACCTGCTGGATCCGCTGGGGCAGCTTCTCCAGCACCAGGGTCTCGACCCCGGCCAGCGCCAGTTCGTACGCCAGCATCAGTCCGGTCGGGCCCGCGCCCGCGACAACGACCTCGGTCGTGCTCTCCGTCAACACCGTCACTCCATCTCAGCTCAACGCTCCGGCTCGGCTCACTCGGGATAAATATATACCTGGTGCAGAAATTTACCAGGGGCAGTTTTCTGCTACGGTGGACGCCGTGGACGGCAAGCCAGGGCTACGGGAACGAAAGAAGCAGCGGACCCACGCGGCGATCTCCGACGCGGCGATCGCGCTGTTTCTCGAACACGGCTTCAACCAGGTCTCGGTGGCCCAGGTAGCCGAGGCGGCCGAGGTGTCCAAGCGCACCCTCTTCGCCTACTTCCCGACGAAGGAAGACCTCGTGGTGCACCGCCTGGCCGACCACGAGACCGAATCCGCACGCGTCGTACGGGCCAGCCCGCCCGGCACCCCGCCGCTGACCGCACTGCGCGAGCACTTCCTCAAGGGGCTGCGCGAGCGGGATCCGATCACCGGGCTCAACGACCATCCCGCGGTGCGCAGGCTCCACCGCATGATCCTCGAGGCCCCTTCGCTGGTGGCCCGGATGGCACGGTTCAAGACCGGCGCCGAGCACGCACTGACTGAGGCACTGCGGGAAACGGCGGACACTCCGGAACTCACCGCGCGGCTGGCCGCCGTCCAAATCGTCGCGGTCCACTGGGCGCTGGCGCAGGACAACGCCGAACGCCTGGCGTTCGGGGAGCCGGCCGACGAGCGCTATGCGGGTGCGGTGGCCGACGCGGAACACGCCTTCGCCCTGCTGGAGAACGGATTGCGGCAGCTGCCCCCGCAGCCGTGACTCTCCAGGCCCCCGGTCGCCGAGGGCAGGTCAGATGCCCTGTGTGTCGGGGGTGCTGTACGCGGCGCGCCACCCGGCGGGCGGCAGACCGGCCTGGCGCCGGAAGAACGTGGTGAAGTTGCCGACGTCCCGGAAGCCGAGGCGTCGGGCGCAGCCGCTGACCGGTAGATCGGTGTGGGCGAGCAGCCGTTTCGCCTCCAGCAGGATGCGCTGGTCGAGGAAGGTCTTGGCGCCCGTGCCGGTGGCGGCACGCGTGGCCCGGGTGAGGGTGCGTACGTCGTAGCCCAGTGCCCGCGCGTAGTCGGCCACATGGTGCCACTCGGTGAAGCGCTCTTCGACGGTGGCCCGATAGGTACGGAACACTTCGGTAGGTCGGCTGCCGCGGCTTGCCGCGCCGGTCGAGGGCGGTGTGTCGGGGAGTGCGCGCAGGATCAGTGCCGCCAGCAGGTGGGAGAGCAGGGCGGGGGATGCCAGGCGTGGTGTGTGCACCGCTGTGCTGTGTTCGCGGCCGAGATGCTCGGCCGCGAGCAGGGCGAGGGACAGGCGCTGCTGATCCAGGTGCCAGCACGCCGGCGTGCTGGCCTCCGACGCGGTGAAGCCGGGAAGGAAGCCGGGCCGGAAGAGGATCAGCGGGCCGTCGCAGGCGTCGATGTCGCTCCAGCGGTGCACCATGCCCGGCCGGATCCACACGGCGCTGCCTTCCCCCAGCCGGTAGTCGTGGAAGTCCGCTTCGTGGCTGCCGGTTCCGGAGCCGACCAGAGCGAACACATGGAAGTCGGGGCGTTGCGGCTGGGCGCGACGGCGCTGGGTGTCCATGGAACGCAGCGCGGCGAAATCCAGGACCTCCACCCCGTACGCCGATCCCACGGCAGGCAGGTAGCGCAGTTGCCGCACCGCACGGTGTCCGTTTTCCACAATGAACGTGTTCCTTTCCGCCAGGGAGTGGGCACCCCCTCGCCTACGGTCGATTCCGAGCCTGACCGGCAGGTCAGGTTACTGGTTCAGAGCTGCGGCAGGACGACGGAGTCACTTTCCGCGGCCGACAGGGAAGGCGTGAAGATGCCCGAAACGACAATGACAGTTCCAGTGGCGGGCGGGTCGCTCGAGGTGCGAGTCGGCGGCGATACCGGCCCGACGCTGGTGTTCGCCCACTACTGGGGCGGCTCCGCCGATACCTGGAACGGTGTGATCGGCCACCTGCCGCCCGGGCAGGCGACGGTCCGCTTCGACCAGCGCGGCTGGGGCACCTCACGGGCGCTGCCCGGGCCCTATCACCTCGACCAGCTCGCCGACGATCTCGTCCGGGTGATCGAGGCGCGTGTGTCGGGGCCGTTCGTCCTCGTCGGCCACTCGATGGGCGGCAAGGCGAGCCAGCTCGTCGCGGCCCGCCGACCGGTCGGCCTGGCCGGCTTGGTGCTCGTCGCGCCCGCGCCGCCCCAGCCGCCCGCCATGGTGACCGAGGAGTACCGGCAGGGCCTGTCACACGCCTACGACTCGGCCGAGACGGTGGCGCACGCCCTCGACCATGTTCTGACCGCCACGCCGCTGCCCGAGACGGTGCGGGCCACCGCGGAGCGCGACAGCCTCGCCGCCGATGCCGAGGCCCGGCAGGAGTGGCCCCTGCACGGAATCGCGCGGGACATCACCGATGCCGCACGCCGTATCCAGGTCCCGGTGACGGTGCTGGCCGCGGAGAACGACGCGGTGGAGCCGCCGCACATCGTGCGCGAACACCTCCTGCCCCACATCCCGCACGCGACCCTGACGACTGTCCCTGACGCCGGCCACCTGCTCCCCGCGGAAGCCCCCGGCGCCGTCGCGAAAGCACTCGGAGACTTCCTCACGGCCATTCAGCGCTGACCGGGCCGCGCGGGGAAGCCGGGTCGCGCGGGGAAGCCGGGCCGCTCGGTGTACTGCGCCGTCCTGGCCGTCGCCGCCCACCTCGTCCGCCGCACCGCGTCCGGCCCGCCCGGGGCTGTGCCTATTGTGGAGCGATCTTGTGAGACTCGGACGCGTTCGTGAACCTCACCTGCCGCCGACTCGTCATCCAGGGTCGGAGCACCCGGATGTCTTCGCAACGGAGCGAAGGCACCGCGTGTCCAACTGCCCCACGAAGAATGGACAAGCGCACCATGGGTCGACACCGACGAATAACCCAGCCTCCCCGGAGCACCCTGGCGACAAGAGCGGCGCTGGCCGCAGGGGTGCTCGTGCCGACGATCGCCTCGGTGGGGTCGGCCCACGCCGCCACCCCGCAGGCGGCGATCTGCACCTCGGACCGGCCGGAACTCGCCGACAAGCTCTCCGAGGACATCAACTCGGCACTGGACGGCTCCGCCGCCACCACGGCGATCAGCCTCCACGACCGCACCACGAACACCACCTGCACGGTGGATGCGGACCGGCACTTCGACTCCGCGAGCACGGTCAAGGTGACCGTGCTCAGCACCCTGCTGTGGGACGCGCAGAAGGACGATCGCGCCCTGACGCAGGAGGAGAAGGACCGTGCCACCGCCATGATCACCGAGTCCGACAACGACGCCACCACCGCGCTGTGGAAGCAGCTCGGGGCGGACAAGATCAACGGATTCCTGCAGGCCGCGGGGATGACCAACACCGTCCTCGACAGCGAGGGCCACTGGGGGCTCACCCAGATCACCGCGAACGACGAGGAAAAGCTCCTCCAACTGGTGACCCACACCAACCCGGTGCTCAGCGATGACTCCCGCGCCTACATCCTGAAGCTGACCGGCGAGGTCATCCCCTCACAGCGCTGGGGCACCCCGGCCGGTGCGCCGGGCGACGCCCAGGTGCATGTGAAGAACGGCTGGCTGGAGCGGGCCACGAACGGCTGGCGTGTGCACAGCCTCGGCGCCTTCACCGGCGGCGACCACGACTACACGATCACGGTGCTCTCGCAGGACAACGCCACGATGGACGACGGCATCGCCAACATCGAGGGCATCGCCCGCGCGGTCCACGAGGACCTCAACGCGCCGGTGTCCGGCGCTCGGCCGTAAGCAGCTCGCTCGCCGGCCGGGGTCTCCTTCTTGCGGGCCCCGGCCGGGTGCCCGAGTCTGGAGCGGACGTCCCGTCATCTGTTTGTATGTCCCCTGGATGGCGCGATTCAGGAGGTGGCGGACACGTGGTGTCCACGGAGAGTGTTCTCACGTTCGCGGCGATGTCGCTCTTGGTGATCGTGATTCCGGGGCCGAGTGTGCTGTTCGTGGTCGGCAGGGCCCTGGCGCACGGCCGCCGCACGGCGCTCGCGACGGTCCTCGGCAATGTGATCGGCTGCTACGCCTTGGTGGTCGCCGTGGCGTGGGGCCTCGGCGCGCTGGTGCAGAGCTCGGTGGCGCTGTTCGTTGGCGTGAAGCTGGCGGGAGCGGCGTATCTCGTCTACCTGGGGGTGCAGGCGTTCCGGCACCGCGGGGAGATGCGGATGGCGAACATGGACGCTCCGGCCGAAGAGCGGCGCGGTGATCTGCGGTCGATTCTGGACGGCATGGTGGTGGGTGTCACCAACCCGAAGGGCATCGTCTTCTTCGCGGCGGTGCTACCGCAGTTCGTCGACCACTCGGCGGGGCATCTTCCCGTCCAGATGATGGTGTTGGGCCTGGTCCCGGTCACCATCGGCCTGGTGACGGACACCCTGTGGGGACTGGGTGCCTCGGCGGCCCGCTCCTGGTTCGCCCGCTCGGACCGCCGCTTGTCGATGGTCGGCGGGGCGGGCGGCCTTGCGATGATCGGCCTGGGTGTGACGGTGGCGGCGACCGGCCGCGCCGACTGAGGACCGCCCGGGGGATCCTCAGGGGGCGAGGCCGACCGGATGCGTCAGGGCCACAGCAACTCGTGCCGCCAGCCACCATGGGCCGCATCCCTGCGATACACCAGCCGGTGGTGCACCCGGTCGACGCTCGCTTCCCAGAACTCCACCTCGGTGGGGGTGATGGCGTAGAGCGTCCACGTCGGCGGGCAGGGAACCTCGTCCGGGTAGAGCGCGTCGAGGCGCTCGTACTCGGTCAGCGCCGCCTTCCGGCCGGGAAGCGGACCCGGCCGGTGCAGATGGGCGGCGAGCCGGGAGCCGCGGCCCCGTTCGGCGAAGTCGGCCTCGGAGGCGGCGCGGCCGTGGTCGGCCGCGGTCCCCGTGATCCTTATCTGCCGCCCGGCGACGGGCCAGTGGAAGTGGGCCGCCACCTGCGGATTCGCCGCGATGTCGCGACCCTTGCGGCTGTCGGACGGGGTGGCGAAGAACAGGGACTCGTCGTCGATGTCCTTGACGATCAGGACCCGGCTGGACGGCAACCCTGCCGCGTCGACCGTGCAGAGGCTCATCGCGTGCGGCTCCTGCTGGCCCGTCGCGCCCGCCGCGAGAATCCAGTCACCGACCAGGGGCAGGGGGTTGTCCGGCACGTCGTGGTCCTGGACGTGGGCGGTGCCCACGTCCGCGAAGACCGGAAGCGACCTGAGTCTGTCGCGCATCGTCTCGTGCATGTGCGGGGCACCTCTCCCAGTGGCCGATTCGGTTGCCGAGAAACGATCTAGCAGCCTACCGTCGGGCCCATGGCGGACGACGAACCCACGCGCGCGGCACGGTTGATGGACGCCCAGGCGAAGGCCGTGCGGCTCTTCGCGGAGATCGAGCAGCGCGGGCTGGTGGCGCCGGGCGAGGGGGAGCGGGCGGTCAGCGACCGGATCCGGGATCTGGCGAACGAGATGTTCGGTACGACCCGGCACTGGCACAAGCGGATCGTGCGCTCGGGGCCGAACACGCTCCTGCCGTACCGGGAGAACCCGCCGGACCGTGTGATCGGCACGGACGACATCGTGTTCGCCGACCTGGGGCCGATCTTCGAAGAGTACGAGGCCGACTTCGGCCGGACCTTCGTCCTCGGCGAGGACCCGGTCAAGCGGCGGCTGCGGGACGATCTGCCCACGGTCTTCGACGCGGGCAAGCGGTTCTTCGAGAGCGACCCGGAGATCACAGGGAAGCGGTTGCACGCCGAGGTGGAGCGGCTGGCCGCCGAGGCCGGATGGGAGCTGGGCGGCTGGCACGCCGGTCATCTGGTCGGGGAGTTCCCGCACGAGACGATCGACGGCGCGCACGTGGAGTCGTACATCACGCCCGACAACGACACCCCGCTGCGGCGCGCCGACAAGGCCGGACGCCGCTGCCACTGGATCCTGGAGATCCACCTCGTCGACCGGGAACGGGAGTTCGGCGGCTTCTACGAGGAACTGCTCACCCTGGGCTGATCCGCCTGTCCCGGTGCCGGTGGCCGGTGCTGAGGGTCCTCAGACCGAGGACGAATCCGACCATCCATCCCGCCATGCCGATCGCGGTGCCGAGGTGTTCGGCGAGGAAGGGCAGGACCGCGAAGAAGCCGATGTTGAAGGCGAGCTGAGTCAGGATCAGCAGCCGCAGCAGCGGGGACAGGTGCTTCCAGGTGCGCTCGCGCGGGGACTTCGGGGTCGGCGTGGTCCGGGCGGCTCGGCCGGTCAGCGCGCGCGGATCAGGCCCGTCATGGGGTGCCGTCCGGGAGGGAGCCGAGGCTGATGCACGAACTCGGCCGGGCCCCTTACACAAGCGTCAACCACGGGCGGGTGGTCGAGGCCATCAGGCGGGGCTCGGAGGAGGAGATCCGGCAGGTCGTCCTCGAAGGCATCGAGCGCTCGCGCCAGTACATGCTGGACACCCTGCTGCCCGGAGGGAACGAGCCGAGCGGCGCGGGGAAGCCGGTGTAAGGCTCCTGTCCCCTTGCGCGTCTGCGGCTACGCTCGTTGTCGTGATGAATCGGTGGAAAGGCCACGTCATCCGTCATCCGCTCTGGGGCGCGGTGGAGTTGACCTTCGCATGGCATGCGTTGCTGCTGCTGTTCGCCGAGGTGATCCTGCCCCCGCTGGCGCCCTCGTGGTATCCGGACCTCGGCGCCACCCTGGTCAACGCCGTCTGTGCCGCGGGAGTGTGGCTCGTCCTGTGGCGGTGGGGCTGGCTGCGTGTCTCCGCGGTGGCCGTGCTCGGCCGTCCACACCGCTGGTGGCCGGCCGCACCGATGCTGCTCATTGCCTGCTCGTACGCCGTGGCCGGCCTCGACGGCAGTGCGACGGTCATCGTCAGCGGCCTGGTGTCGCTGCTGTGGGTCGGCATCAACGAGGAGATCTACAGCCGGGGCCTCGTCCAGCAGGCCCTCAACCCGCTCGGCCCGATCCGCGCGGCCCTCGGCGTCGCCGTCTTATTCGGAACAGGGCATATCCAGAACTTCCTGTTCTTCGGTGACCCGCTCGACGACACGCTGTGGCAGATGCTGTCCGCCGGTCTCTTCGGCTTCACCTGTGCCGGTCTGCGCTACGCGATCGGCTCGGTCTGGCCGATGGTCGTCGTCCATGGCCTCGACGACTTCTTCCAGATTCGCTCCCCGGGCTCGGCCCCGGACTGGTGGCAGGCGAGTGTGCTCGTCTTCCAGGCCGCGTATGGCGTGTGGCTGCTGCGCCGCTACGGCGCCGAAGGCGCCCAGTCGTCAGCCGAGGTCATCCGCTCCAGCCCCAGCTCCAGTCCCAGCCCCAGCTCCAGTCCCAGCCCCGACGAGCGTCCCGAGGGAGACAGCCAGGCGAGAGCCTGAAATCCATTCGCCCCTGCTCGCCTCGCCCGGTAGGTTCCCGAGAGTCCTCACTGCGGGGAGCCTGTGAGATCTGTGCGTGGCCACCCCGGCAGTTCCCACGCTGAGAGTAGGTTTTCGTCAATGGCATGTCGTATCAGTGAACTCGTGCTCGGTTGCCGCGACCCCGAGGTGCTGGCGCGGTTCTGGTGCGAGGTCCTGGACTTCGTGGTGCTCGATCGCGAGGACGACGGAACCCTCGAAATCGGGCCGCGCGAAGGGTTCGGCGGCCCGCAGCCGACGATCATCCTGAGCCGCAGGGACGAGCCGGAGCCCGGGAAATCCCGGCTGCACATCGACGTCAACGCCACCGACCGCGATCAGGACGCCGAGCTCGAACGCCTCCTGAAGCTCGGTGCGCGCCGGGCCGACATCGGCCAGACCGGGGAGGAGCAGTGGCACGTCCTCGCCGATCCCGAAGGCAATGAGTTCTGCCTGCTCAAGGCCCGCCTCGCGCCGCTGTGACGGTCCTCGTCGTCAGCTGACATCCGTCAGCCCCACCGCCCGGCCTTCCGAGTCCCATGCGATCTCCTGGATCCGCGCCACGGCGTCGCGGTTCAGCGGCCCGAAGACATGGGGAAACAGGCTGGTCTCGGCAACGCCGGGCGGCGGGGCGGGGTTCGCGGCTTCCCATTCACATTTCGCGGTGAGCCGGTCCTCGTCGAGGAGCAGCGCCAGCAGTGGCCTCGGCGCAGTGCGGTAGAAGGCGTTGACGACGGCCAGCGTTGTCTCCTCGTCGGGAGAGCAGTGGATGAAACCGTCCTCCGTGAGGGAGGCGGGGCTGTAGGGACGGTCGGGAGCAGCGTTCCACTCGGCAAGCGGTATGACGTGGTAGATCATGACTCGATTAAACCGCCATCATCTGCCGCAGGGTGAGAGAACGATCGGCTCGCTCGCTAGCGCAGCCCCGGCTTCGGTGGCGGTGCCACATCCTTCGGGTCCGGGTAGCCCCGGATTCGTCGCCGTCGCCGCCACAGCCCGTCACGGCGATGACAGACGTACCGGCCAGGGCTGCCAGTCACCCCAGAGTCAGGCGAAATTTGCGGTGCACGGTCTTCTCCTGTCGACTCCATCAACTGCCGCTCCCGGACAGCCGGGCGTCACCGACGCCACGTACGTCGTCTGCCTTCACACGCCTGCAGATCCGCTCGCAACGATCGGTGAGATGCGATCGCACCGCCTCGGCCCCGACCCTGCCGCGTACGGAGAACCACAGGCGGCACTCCGCTGTCCCCCCAACGAGCGGGAACCCATGCCGCATCCGCCACGACTACTGATCCGGGGCAACCCGCGTGTCCAGTGGATCCAGGAGAGTTTCGATGCGTTCTCGTGTGTGGTGGCGTACGACGGCCGCGGTGCTGTGCGGCCTCCTCGTGGCGGGCTGCGGCGACGGAGGCGGCAGTGGCGACGGTGATCAGGCGGGCCCCGCCGACGACAAGTCCGCCACCGGCGACTACCCGGTCACCGTCACCGATTGCCTGGGCGCCAAGGCCACGTTCTCCAAGGCCCCTGAGAGGATCGTCACCAGTAACGCCTCCAGCCTGGAGCTGTTGCTCCGCCTCGGGGCCGGTGACAACGTCATCGGCACCGGCTTCCCGCCCGGCAAGGGCACACTGCCCGGTGAACTCGACGCGCAGGCGCGGCAGGTGAAGGTGCTCGGCCAGTCGGTGATCCCGAAGGAGAAGCTCCTCGGCTCCGGCGCGGATCTGTACATCGACACCTTCGCCTCGATGAACATGGGCGGCGGCATGGGCGACGCGCCGACCGAGGAGGAGTTCAAGGCGGCCGGGATCAAGCACATCTACCTCAAGTCCACCGCCTGTGCGGCGCAGAACCAACGCCCGGTGACCGACCTGTCCGCGGTGGAGGCCGACATCACCTCCCTCGGCGCGGTCACCGGCACCAGCGCGAAGGCCAAGGAACTCGTCGACGGTATGAAGAAGAAGGTGGACGCCGTCCGGAAAGCGGTCGGCAGGACGGCGGAGGGGGAGCGGCCGACGTACTTCTTCTTCGACTACGACGCCGGCACCAAGCAGCCCACCGTCGTCTGCGACCGCCAGGTCGCCAACGCGGTGATCACTCTGGCCGGTGCCCGCAATGTCTTCGCCGACTGCGACGGCGACTACCAGCAGGTCGGCTGGGAGGACGTCATTTCCAGGAACCCGGACTGGATCCAGCTGGGCGTCCGCGACCGGGGCAGCGAGGCGGCGAACGAGAAGGCGTTCGACGAGGCGCGGAAGTGGCTGAAGTCGCACCCCGCCACCAAGGGCCTGAAGGCCGTCAAGGAGGGCCATTTCCTGCGCATCGGCTCCGAGCGGACCACCATCGCCGGAGTCGAGAACGCCGACACCGTCCGGGAGATCGCCAAGGCCCTCTACCCGGGCAAGGTCGGCTGATGGTGCTCGACGCCACGGTGAGCGCGAAGGGCAGCACCGATGCCCGTGTGCGCACGCGGCGTTCCGTGCCCGCCGTGCCGTTGGCGCTGCTCCTGGCGGTCGCGTTGCTCGCGGCCCTCACGGCGGCGGTCGCCTGGGGTTCCACGTCGATCCCGCCGGGCGAGGTGTGGAGCGTGGTCTGGCGCAGACTGACCGGCGAGGCCCCCGGCCCGGCACCAACGACCTGATCGTGTGGCAACTGCGCCTGCCCCGCGCACTGTTGGCCGCCCTGGTGGGTGCCGGGCTCGGCCTGGTCGGTACGGCCATGCAGGCCCTCGTCCGGAATCCGCTGGCCGATCCGTACTTCCTCGGTGTCTCCAACGGCGCCTCCCTCGGCGCCGTCGCCGCCATCGTGCTCGGCCTCGGCACCGGGGGAGTGCTGGGCCTCGGTCTGTCCGGTGCCGCTTTCGCGGGAGCCCTGGCCACCTTCGCGCTCGTCTGGGCGGTGGCCCGGCGCGGCGGGGGGTTCGCGCCGCTCAGGCTGGTGCTCGCCGGGGTGGCCATCGGGCAGTTCCTGTCCGGCTTCACCAGCTATCTGGTGTTGCAGGCCGGGGACGAGCAGCAGACCCACAGTGTGCTGTTCTGGCTCATGGGCAGCCTCAGCGGCGCGAGCTGGCCGCTGCTGGCCGCCCCGGCGGTGGCGGTTCCGGCGGTCCTGCTGCTGTTGCAGGCCCGGGCCCGGGGCCTGAACGCGCTGCTGATGGGCGATGAGACGGCGGCCGGGCTCGGCATCGACGTCGTACGGCTGCGCCGTGAGCTGTTCGCGGTCACCAGCCTGCTCACCGGCGTCCTCGTCGCGGTCTCCGGGGCCATCGCCTTCATCGCCCTCATGGTCCCCCACGTCTGCCGCCTGGTCGTCGGCGGCGATCACCGTCGTCTGCTGCCCGTGTCGGCGCTCTTCGGCGCGCTGCTGCTGGTGGTGGTCGACATCGTGTGCCGCACGGCCATGGACACGCAGGAGTTGCCGGTCGGGGTCGTCACCTCGCTGATCGGCGCTCCGGGGCTGCTGTATCTGCTGGACCGGCGCTTGGGGAGCGGGAGTTGAGGATCGACATCGAGGACCTGCGGGTCGCGTATGCCGGACGTACGGTCGTGGCCGATGCCCACCTCATCGCGGCCGAAGGCGAGATCACCGGACTGGTGGGGCCCAACGGCAGTGGCAAGTCCACTCTTCTGCGGACCGTGTACCGGCATCTGAAGCCCGCCGCCGGACGTGTCCTGCTCGACGGCGCCGACCTCCGCGAGCTGAGCCCCGCGCGGTCGGCCCGGCACGTCGCCGCGCTCCCGCAGGAGCGGGGCGGGGATTTCGAGCTGACCGTACGCGAGGTCGTCGCCATGGGCCGCACCCCCTACAAGCGGGCGTTCGCCGGGGAGGACGCCGCCGACCGGGACATCGTCGCGCGCTCTCTCGCGGACGTCGGCATGGCGGGCCACGCCGACCGCGGCTTCACCGAGCTGTCCGGCGGCGAGCGCCAACGCGTCTTGCTGGCCCGCGCGTTCGCCCAGCGGCCGGACGTCCTGGTCCTGGACGAGCCGACGAACCACCTCGACGTCCGCCACCAGGTCGAACTCCTCGCGCTGCTGCGCGGCCGACGCCGTACGACCCTGGTGTCGCTGCATGACCTCAACGCCGCCGCCTCCGTGTGCGACCGGCTGCACATCCTGCACGAAGGCCGCGTGGTCGCCTCCGGAACGCCACGCGAGGTGCTGCGACCGGCCCTGCTGGCCGAGGTGTTCGGCGTGCGCGCGGCCGTGGTCGAGCACCCGCTGACCGGGGACCCGCTGATCGCCTTCGACCACCGGGAACCGGCGGACGGGCGGGCGGAACCGGAAGCGGCCGACCCGGCAGACGAGCATCAAGGGCAACCTGTCAGCTCATCATGAATTCCAGCGGTTTTTCCTGATGCATCCGGGAACTCACCTCGCGGTCCGCCCGACTTCTAGAGCGAGGCCGCCGCTCGGCGGCCGGTCTGCCAGAAGGACCAGAGGGAGGGGTGTATGACCGACGACGCGTCCGGTGCGGATCAGCCCGGGGACGTACCCGAGCGGCCGGCGGATCCACCCGAAGTCCACGACCGCTGGCTCCTGGTGGCCGTGGCGGGCGCGCTGGCGTTTGTGGCGATGCTCGACATGAACATCGTCAACGTGGCGCTCGCGGACATCTCCCAGGGCTTGCGGGTGCCGGCGGCGACAGCCCAGTGGGCGGTCCTGGGCTATCAACTTCCCGTCGTCGCTCTTCTGTTGCCCGTCGGCCGCTGGCTCGACGCCGTGGGCACTCGCCCCGCGCTGCTGGCCGCGACCGGCGGCTTCGCGCTGTGCGGCGCGCTTGCCGCCGCATCGCCGTGGGCCGCCTGGCTGATCGCCGCCCGGATCGGACAGGGCATGTGCGGCGCGGTGCTGTTCGTGTTGATGCCGGTGCTGGCGATCCGCTCCGTGCGGCCCGAGCTGCGCGGGCGGGCGATGAGCGTGCCCGCGACCCTCGGCCCCCTGGGCGCCGTCACCGGACCGGCGGTCGGCGGTCTGCTCCTGGACCACCTGGGCTGGCGCTGGATCTTCCTGGTCAAGATCCCGCTCTGTCTGCTGGCGCTGGCCGTGGTGTGGCGGGCGATGGCCGGGGACGGCCGTCTGCGCGGCGCGGACCGGCGCTTCCTCGCCGACACCGCCCTGATAGCCATGGGAGTAACGATCCTGCTGCTGTCTCTGACCCTGGCCTCCGATACCCCCGCCTGGCTGCCGCTCGCCCTCGTCGCCGCACCGCCGCTGTGGTGGTGGCTGCGGGGACCGGGCGGCCGGCCGGTGGCCGGTGTGCTGCGGGCGGCGGGGCTGCTGCGGGCGCATGGCGCGGTGCTGGCGCTGGCGGTGGGTTTCGCCGCCATGCACTACGTGGTCGCCCTGCACCTCCAGCGCGACGAGGACGTCAGCGCGACCACCACCGGCCTGACGGTGCTCGTCTTCCCCCTCGGCATGGGGCTGGCGGGCCCGCTCGGCGGACGGCTCGCCGACCGGTACGGGGCCAGGCCCGTCGCGGTCACCGGCGCCGCGCTCGCCGCCGTCGGTCTGTTGCTGCTCGTCCCGCTGGGCGACGGCTGGTCCCCTCCTGACGTGGCCTGGCGGCTCGCCCTGGCCGGACTCGGCATGGGCCTGAACGGCGGCCCGGCCCAGGCCCTCGTCATGGGCGCCGCCCCACCGGGCCGCGCCGCCACGGTCGGCTCGACCGTCCAGCTCGCCCGCAGCCTCGGCTTCACGCTCGGTCCGGCCCTGGCCACCGCGGTCTGGGGGCCGGCCGGTCCGGACGACGGCGTACGGGCGGGTCTGGCCCTCGCCGCCCTCGCCGCCTGCTCCGCCGTACCGCTGCTCGGCCGGCCCGCCCGCGGTCCCGCGAACCTCACCGAGAAAACCGCCGACGCGGCGCCCGCCGCACCCCGCTGAACCACCGCCTCACCGTCACCGAGGAGTCGCACCCATGTGCGGAATCACCGGCTGGGTCTCCTTCCACCAGGACCCCCGCACCCAGGCCCCGGTCATCGAGGCCATGACCGCCGCCCTGACCCCGCGTGGCCCCGACGCGGGCGGAGTCTGGCTCGGCCGGCGCGCCGCGATCGGCCACCGCCGCCTGGCCGTCCTCGACATCGCCGGCGGCGTCCAGCCGATGACCGACCGGCCCGACGCCCCGACCACCGTGCTCACCTACAGCGGCGAGATCTACAACCACCACGCACTGCGCGCACAACTCAGGGGCCTGGGACACGAGTTCCGCACCCGCAGCGACACCGAGGTGGTGCTGCGCGCCTACGCCGAGTGGGGCGAGGAGGTGGCCGACCACCTGGACGGCATGTTCGCGTTCGCCGTCTGGGACGAGCGGGCACACCGGCTGCTCCTGGTCCGCGACCGGCTCGGCGTCAAGCCCCTCTTCTGGGCGGAGGTGGACGGCGGTCTGGCCTTCGCCTCCGAACCCAAGGCGCTCTTCGCCCATCCGGAGCTACGGCCCCGGGTTGACGCGGACGGGCTGCGCGAGGCGTACAGCCTGCTCTTCACCACCGGTCCGACGGTGTGGTCCGGCGTGCGGGAGGTCGAGCCCGGCGGTCTGTTCCTGCTGGACCGGGACGGCATCCGCGAGCGCCGCTACTGGGAGTTGGAGGCCGAGGCCCACCCGGACGACCGGGACGCGACCGTGGCCCGGGTGCACGACCTGGTGAGCACCGCCGCCCGCGCTCAGCTGGAGGCCGACGTCCCCCTGTGCTCCCTGCTGTCGGGCGGCATCGACTCCACCGTCCTGACCGCCCTGCTCGCCGACGAACTGCGCCTGCGCGAGGGCCCGGGCGCCCGGATCCGCTCCTACGCCGTCGACTACCGCGACCAGGCCGAGAGCTTCACCGGTGATGTTCTGCGCACCGGCCACGACACCCCGTACGCCACGGAAGCGGGCGCGTTCCTCGGCACCGACCACAGCACGGTGGTGCTGGACCCGCGTGCCCTGCTCGACCCCGAACACCGCAAGGCCGTGGTCATGGCCCGCGACTCGCCGATCGGCGTCGGCGACATGGACACCTCGCTCTACCTCCTCTTCGGGGAGATCCGGAAGCACTCCACCGTCGCCCTGTCCGGCGAGGCGGCCGACGAGGTCTTCGGCGGCTACCCCTGGTTCCACAACCCCAGGGCGCTCGCCGCGCCCACATTCCCCTGGCTGTTGGTGACCGGCGACGAGGCCGCGATGCCACTCAACCCCGAACTGGACCTGCGCATCGGCGAGTTCCGTGACGACACCTATCGCAGCGCTCGGGCCGCCGTGCCGCACCTCGACGGCGAGACGCCCACCGAACACCGGCAGCGCGAGATGCAGCATTTCTCGCTCACCCGCTGGCTGCGTCAACTCCTGCACCGCAAGGACCGGTTGAGCATGGCGCAGGGCCTGGAGGTCCGCGTCCCCTACTGCGATCACCGGCTCGTCGAGTACGCCTTCACCACCCCCTGGACCCTGAAGAACTTCGACGGCCGGGAGAAGAGCCTGCTGCGCGCGGCGGCCACCGGACTGGCCCCCGACTCGGTGCTGCACCGCCCCAAGAACCACTACCCGGCCACTCATCACCCCGACTACAACCGCGGCCTGCAGAACCTGGCCCGCGACACCCTCGCCGACGACACCGTCCGCTCACTCGCCGACGAGACCCGCCTCAAACCCTGCCTCGACACCCCGCCCGGCCAACTGGAGTGGGGCCACCGCCTCCGCCTCGAACGCGTCGTCGACCTCGCCCTGTGGCTGGACCACTACCAGCCCGAACTCGCCCTTTGAGGAGCACCTCCCATGACACCCCAGGAATCCGGGACGGCCCCCGATGCCCTGCCCGAGCCCGTGCCGCTGATGGGCTGCCCCTACAAGAGCAACCCGTACCCCCTCTACGAGCGGATGCGCGAGACCGGACCGGTGCACCGCGTCCTATTTCCCAGCGGCGTACACGCCTGGTTCGTCACCGGCTACGACGCCGCGCACTCCGCGCTGGGCGACGACCGCCTCGGCAAGAACCACGACCGGGGCAACGACCGCTGGCGCGCCCGCGCCTCGATCATGCCCGAGCCCCAGCACTCACAGCTCCAGGTCCACCTCCTCCACCAGGACCCACCGACCCACACCCGCATGCGGCGCTTTGTCACCGACGCCTTCACTCCGCGCCGTATCGAGCGCCTGAGGCCCCGTTTCCAGGAGCTGGCCGACGCCCTCGTCGACGCCCTCCCGGAAACCGGCCCCGCGGACCTTGTCACCGGCTTCGCCGCCCGCTTCCCCTTCCAGGCCCTCGCCGAAGTCATCGGCCTGCCGCCCGAGTTGGCGGCCCGCTTCGACCGCGACTGGGGCAAGGTCGTCCAGCCGGTCGGACCGACCGACCCCGGGCGCCCGCTGTACGAGGCCCGCCTGCACGGGCTGCAGAGCTACATAGCCGAGGTCGTCGCCCACAAGCGCGAACACGAGGAGGACGACCTGCTCAGCCGCCTGGTCGTGGCCCGTGACCGCCGCGAGCTCTCCCAAGAGGAGCTGGACTCGATGATCTTCCAGCTCCTGGTGGCGGGTCAGGAACCGGTCACCAACCAGATCACCACCGCCCTGATCGCCCTCTTCCGCCACCCCGCCCAACTCGCCCGGCTGCGCGACAACCCGGAGCTGATGCCCCGCGCCGTCGACGAACTCCTCCGCTACGACAGCGCCTTCGAGCTGACCACCTGGCGCTTCTTCGACCGGGACAGCGACCTGCACGGCACCAAGGTCCCGGCCGGGGACTCGGTGATCGTCTCCCTGTGCGCGGCCAACCGCGACCCGCGCCGCTTCCCCGACCCCGACTCCCTCGACCTGGACCGCTCGCCCAATCCCCACCTGGCCTTCGGCCACGGCATCCACTTCTGCCCCGGCGCGTCCCTGGCCCGCCCCGAACTCCAGATCGCGCTGGGCACCCTCCTGGCCCGCCTCCCCGGAGTGCACCTGGCCATCGAAGACGGGGACATCGAGTGGATCCCGGCCGTCCTCGGCCGGGGGACCGATCACCTGCCCGTCGGCTACGACCGACGCGTCTGACCCGACGCCTTTCGATCGCAGGCCCCCATCTGGCGCACGGGGCGGGTTCCGCGCGCCACCCGTGTGCGGACCGCCCCCGGCCGGACCGCCCGCACCCCATCCGCCGGCGTTCGGCGTGCCACGCCGAGGCGCCATACGGCCCTGCCCGCATGCCCCGCGTTGCGCATCCCTTCACGGAGGACCCCCTCATGCCGCTGACGACCGCACCGGACACCCGCCCCACGAGCAGCATGAGCGCCGCCATCCTGGACCTGCTGCTGCCGTACCACCGCACGACCGACCCCTCGCCCGCGGCGGCGGAGGCGTTCGCGCACCAGCTGCGCCGGATCGCCGGGTTCGTACGTGCCGGGGAACCCGTGGTCTTCACCCTGCCCGGCTTCCCCTGCAAGTCCCCGAACCCCGCAAAGGTCCTCGGCCACCTCCCCGACCAGGGCGAACGCCTCTCCCTCGGCTTCCTGAACACCCTGTGCGAGGAGATCGAGCGGGTCCACCCACCGGGCGCCCGCGTGATCATCTGCTCCGACGGCCATGTCTTCGGCGACCTGATCCGCGTCCCGGACGACCACATAGACGCCTATGCGGACGGACTCAGACGTCTCATCCGGGAGTCGGACCTGCACCGCCTCTCCGTCTTCGACCTGCGCGACGTCCTGGGCGACCTGCCCCACGACGCCAAGCGCGCCCAGGTGTGCCGGCGGTACGCCCCCACCCTGGAGGCGCTGCGAGCCGAGGTCCGCTCCGAGGACCACACCCTCGCCCTGTACCGGGGCATCACCCGGTTCCTCGTCGACGACACCGCCGACTTCACCGGCACCCGCTCCGCCCTCCAACGCGCATGCCGCACACGTGCCTACGGCGTCATCCAGCGCAGCCGAGCCTGGGGCGACCTGATCGCCGAGCACCACCCGGGCTCCGTACGGCTGTCCATCCACCCCCAGCCCATCGGCGCCCCCAAATTCGGCATCCGCCTCCTCGACGCCGCCGACGTCTGGACCACCCCTTGGCACTCGGCCGCCGTGCACCGCACCGACGGCACCTGGACGCTCATGCCCCGCACCCGCGCGGAACAGCTCGGCCGTCTCGTCCGCCGTGACGGCAGACCGAGCCACTATGAACAGGGCTGAGCAGGTCACCCGCTCGCCAGGCGAGCCTGGTGTCGTGACGCGCGTCACGGCAAGGCGCCGGAACTCGGGTGCCGGGCGTCCCGACTCCTCTAGCGGTACGGCCGGATTCGCTGAAGCCGTACGGAGCGATCGGGAGTTTCCTCATATGACGCAGCCCCGCCCACCTGCCCGCCGGACGCCGGGCGCGTTTCTGTCCAAGTCACTGCCCCCGCCTGCGCTGTGCGGATTCCTTCTGCTGCTGGTGTTGGTGTTCGCCGTTTCCTACGCCGTCGGCGCGGGCGCCGGGCCCGTCGCCCCCGGTATGCACGGCACCAGCACGACAGACGGCGGCGCAGGAGACGGGCAGGGCGGTGGCGGCATGGACATGGGCGACATGGACCAGGGGAGTGGACGCTGATGGCCGGCGAACCGGCAGCGGTGGCCGTCGTGACCGACCTCGCCATCGGCGGCATGACCTGCGCCGCCTGTGTGAAGCGTGTCGAGAAGAAACTGGCCGGGCTGGACGGGGTCACGGCCGGAGTGAACCTCGCCACCGGCCGGGCACGGGTGAACCACCCGCCCGAGATCGGCTTGGACCAGCTCATCGCCACCGTCGAGCAGGCCGGCTACACCGCCGCGCTGCCCGAACCGCCCAGAAAGGAACGGTGCGAGGACGGGGATGAAGCGGAGGACGCCCGGCGGGAGCGCGACCGGCTGGTGACCACGGCGTTGCTCGCGGTCCCGGTGCTGGTCCTGTCGATGGTTCCCGGTCTGCAGTTCCGCGCCTGGCAGTGGCTGTGCTTCGTGCTCGCCGCCCCCGTCGCCGTCTGGGGAGCCTGGCCCTTCCACCTGCGAGCGGCGCGCGGACTGCGACACTCGGCGGCCACCATGGACACCCTGGTCTCGCTGGGTGTCGCGGCCTCCTTCGCCTGGTCCTCCTACGCGCTGTTCTTCGGCGGGGCCGGCGATCCCGGTATGCGGATGCCCTTCAGCCTGGTGCCCACCGCCTCCGACGGCGTCGCCCACATCTATCTGGAAGCCGCCGTCGGCGTACCGCTGTTCGTCCTCGCCGGCCGCTTCCTGGAGACACGGGCCCGGCGAGGGACCGGCGCGGCACTGCGCGCCCTGGCCCGGCTGGCCGCCAAGGAGGTGTCGGTACGCGATGGCGACGGCGAGCGCCTGGTCCCGATCGAGGAACTGCGGGTCGGTCAGGTCTTCTTCGCCCGGCCGGGGGAGCGCCTGGCCACCGACGGCACGGTGGTGAAGGGCAGCTCGGCCGTCGATCTCTCGCTGGTCACCGGGGAGAGCGAGCCGGTGGAAGCCGGTCCCGGCACGCCCGTGATCGGCGGTGCCGTCAACGCGGGGGGCCTGCTCCTGGTACGGGCCACCGCGGTGGGCGCCGATACCCAACTGTCCCGGATCACCCGGCTGGTGACCGAGGCCCAGGCGGGCAAGGCGCGGGCGCAGCGGCTCGCCGACAAGGCCGCCGGCGTCTTCGTCCCGGTCGTGCTCACCCTGGCCGTCACGGTCCTCGGATTCTGGCTCGGGGCCGGCGCCGAGCCGCAGGCCGCGATCACCGCGAGCGTGGCCGTCCTGGTCGTGGCGTGCCCCTGCGCGCTGGGCCTGGCGACCCCCACCGCGCTGATGGCGGCGACGGGCCGGGGCGCCCAACTGGGCGTCCTGGTCAGCGGACCGCAAGCGCTGGAGGGCCTGCGGCACCTCGACGCCGTCGTCCTGGACAAGACCGGCACCCTCACCTCCGGGCACATGAGCGTCGCCCGGGTCACCGCCGTGCCGGGCGGACTGGGCGAGGAGGAACTGGTCCGGCTGGCGGGCGCCGTCGAACAGGGATCGGAACACCCGCTGGGGCGTGCCATCACCGCCCAGGCCCGGCGCACTGTTTCCGGAGAGCCGCTCCCGGCCCCGACCGACTTCGTCGCGCTGCCGGGGAAGGGCGTGCGCGGGCGGGTGGAAGGACGGCTGATCGAGGTCCTGGCCCCGACCGACGCGTTGCCCCCGACACTGGCTCAAGCACTGTCGGCCGCCGAGACCGGCGCCCGCACACCGGTCGTGGTCCGCGTCGACGGCGAGCCCGAGGCACTGATCGAGGTCGGAGACGTGCTGCGACCGGGAAGCTACCGGGCCGTGGAGCGGCTCCGCCGCCTGGGCGTGCGACCGGTGCTCGCCACCGGCGATCGCGAGGCGCCCGCCCGCGCCGTCGCCGCCGACCTCCGCATCGAGGAGGTGCACGCCCGTTGCACCCCGGAGGACAAGGCCGCCCTCGTCCACGAGCTGCGGGAGCAGGGCTACCGGGTCGCCGTGGTCGGTGACGGGGTCAACGACGCGGCCGCCCTGGCCGGGGCCGACCTCGGCATCGCCATGGGCACGGGCACGGATGTGGCGATCGGGGCGGCCGACGTGACGCTGGTACGCGGTGACATCGAGACCCTGGCGGACGCGGTCCGTCTCGCCCGCAGTGCGCTCGGCACGATCCGCGCCAATCTGCTCTGGGCGTTCGGCTACAACGTCGTGACCGTACCGCTGGCCATGGTCGGCCTGCTCAACCCCATGCTCGCGGCGGCCGCCATGTCGGTCAGTTCGCTGCTCGTGGTCGGCAACAGCCTGCGCCTGCGTGCCTGGCAGCCGTCGCCGACCGGCCCACGCCCCTCCCGGCCCGCCGCGCCCGCCGCCCGGAGGCCACTGTGACGCCCATGTACGCCGCCGGTGGACTGCCCGCCCGCAGCTGCGACCCGACACCGAGGTGGAGACCCGCCCGATGACGACCCCCTCCTGGACGCCCACCCGCCGTCGCCTCACCGACTCCCTGCGGGCCGCGGCCGCTCCGTTCTGCGCATGTGTCCTCGCACTGGGCGGCCTCGCCACCTGGACCGCCTCGGGCAACGCGGGCAGGCCCCCGCGTATCGGCGTCACCGACGCGCAGCTCTTCCTCCCCGCCCCGGGAGTGCCCCGGACCGCCGCGTTCTTCCGCGTCACCAACACGGGTGGGATGCAGGACCGGTTGGTCGAGGTGACCTCCTCCGCGGTCGCGGAGGGGATCTCGCTCAGCCGTCACCGGATGACCGGGCGGGGTGCCGCCTCCCGGCAACTCGCGGACTCCCTGCCCGTTCCGGCGGGCGGCACGCTCGACATGTCACCGTTCACCAGCGATGTGACCGTCCCGGCCACGGCCCGCTGGCGGGCCGGAGACCTGGTGCCCTTCACCCTCCGCTTCGAACACGGCGGACGTGTCGAGACCAACGCCGTCGTCGTGCGCCCCGGCGACAGGTGATCACGCCCGGGCGGCCCCCGTTTCGGCACGCCTTTGAGTCCTGGCCCTGCCTCCGGCCCTGGCACTCGAGCGCATCGACTTCGGCGACACGCTCCCCGCCGAACGGGTCCGTCTCGCCCGGGCCACCCCGGTCTGGATGGGCGCGGTCGCCAAGGTCGTCGCCCAGTACCCTTCCGCGTTCTGGCGGGACGCGGGGCTGGCCGGTGCCGCGTTCAGCAGGCTGGGCCCGCTCCAGGAGATCCACGACATGTCGGGGCCCGGCGGCCGGCCCGCCGCGCTCTTCGGATTCGCGCACGCCGGCGCCGTCGGCCCCGACTTCGAAGAGGCCCTCACCGCCCAGCTCGCCCAGTGCTTCGGCCCGGCCGCGGCCACTCCCGACATCCTGCATGTGCGGAACTGGAGCACCGAGCGGTGGACCGCCCTGTCCACGGTGCGACGCCTTGCCGACTACTCGCTCTCGGCCACCCCCGCCACCAGCAGCCCGCCCTCGACGGCCGACCGCACTGGGCGTCGACCGAGACGGCGACCGCGCACGCCGGACACATCGAAGGCGCCCTCGCCTCCGCGGAACGCGCGGCCCACGACGTCCTGGCCACGACGCCGGGTACCACCGGCCGCCGCGGCGTGAGCGCTACGAGCTGACCGGGGTGCGGAACCCGCGAAAGGTCACCGGCTTGCGGGTCTCGAAGCCCAGCCGTTCGTACAGCGCGATGGCGGCCGTGTTGGTGTCGGCCACATGCAGGAAAGGACGCTCGTCCCGGGACACGATGCGCGCGGCGAGCGCGCTGACCAGGCGGGCGGCGTAGCCTCGCCCACGAGCCTCGGGGGCGGTGCAGACCGCGCTGATCTCGGTCCATCCCGGAGGCCGCAGCCGTTCCCCCGCCATCGCCACCAGCGTGCCGTTGTCACGGATGCCGAGGTAGGTGCCGAGTTCGAGGGTGCGCGCCCAGAACGGTCCCGGCTCCGTCCGCCCGGCCAGGTCGAGCATCTCGGGCACATCGCCCGGGCTCAGTTCGACCACGCCAGTACGGGCCTCGGCCTGGGAAGGGACACGCGAGCCGGCGCCCGCCCAGACCATCTGACGCCCTCCGAGGACGAAGACGGGTTCCCAGTGCGACGGCGGGATCGACGGGCAGTCGAACATGTCCGCGAACCCGCCTGGCCCCAGCAGCCGGGCGAGGTCGGCCCACTCCGCCGATCCCGCCTCGACGGGCACCGCGGAGAACGTCGCGACTCCCGGCAGGTAGCTGACGGCCCCGCCGCGTCCGCGGGCGAGATGCGCGTGGTGCCCCCGGAGCGACGCGCCCACCGGATCGTCGAGTGCGACAGCGTTGCCGCCCGCCATGGTGCAGTGCCTTTCGTGTTGAGGGTCAGCGGGTGCGACCGCGGGCCTTGAGGGGCACCGGGGGGAGCTCCGGGGCGGGGAGTGGGTTGCCGTCGTAGCCGTGCACCGTGCCGAAGCGGGTGCCTGCCGCCCAGTCCTCGCGCGCCTGGGTGATCTCATCGTGGGAGCGGCCGATGAAGTTCCACCACATCACGATCTTCTCCTCGAAGGGCTCCCCGCCCAGCAGCATGAACGCGCTGTCCACATCCGCGCGCAGCGGCAGTTCGGTGCGCCCGCAGCCGAGGTAGAGGAGGGAGCCGGGGGCGAGGCGGACCCCGTCGACCTCGGCCTCGCCGGACATGGTGAGCGCCGCGTACTCGAAGTCGGGACGCACCGGCAGCCGGGCGTCGGTGTCGGCCGCGAGGGCGACGTCCGCGCCCATCAGCGGGGTGAACGTGGTGCCGGGCGAGGCCGCGCCGTCCAGTTCGCCGAGGATGACCGTCGCCCGCAGCCCTCCGCCGCCGGTCACTCGGGGCAGCTCGGCGTGGTGCTCCCACCCGGGGGCGATATGGCGGTCGCCGTCGGGCAGTGCGACCCACAGCTGGGCCCCGTGCAGCAGGCGGGCGTGCTCGCGCGGGGACTCCTCGGAGTGCGCGATGGCCCGGCCCGAGGTCATCAGCCCCAGCTCGCCGGGGCGCACCGTCTGCAGACTGCCGACGCTGTCACGGTGCAGCACCTCGCCGTCGTGCAGCCAGCTGACCGTCTGCAGCCCCATGTGCGGATGGGGAGGGACCTGCATGCCCGGCTCCTGGGCGATGTCGTCCGGGCCGTAGTGATCGATGAAGCACCAGGCGCCGACCATGCGCCGCCCCAGGTTGGGCAGCAGCCGGCGCACCATCGTGGATTCGCCCAGCGGGACCTGTTTGGCGGCCAGCAGTTCGCGAACCGGCTGGGCGGTGACGTCATCGCGGCCGCCGCATACGGTCGCCGCGGGCCTCACATCGAGATTGCTCATGACCGCACTCTGCCATCAGGAGACGACTCGCGCTCACCCGTATGGCTCTGCGCGCAGCCGTACGAGGCGATCGCCCCGTACACCAGCGCCGCGCCCAGCAGCCAGCCGCCCAGCACATCGCTGGGCCAGTGCACGCCCAGATACAGGCGGGTGAAGCCGACGCCCAGCACGGACACCGCGGCCACGGCGATCATGAGCCGCAGCCACCTCGCCGGCGCACCGTGCAGTGTCATCAGCCACAGCAGCAGCCCGAAGGCGACGATCGCGGTCAGGGCGTGGCCGGAGGGGAAGGCCGCGTAGTGCGCCGAGTCCACGGGATCGGGCCACCGGGGGCGCTCCCGGTCGACGGCGGCCTTCACCGCCTGTTGCAGCGCCGTGCCCACCGCCGCCGTGACGGCGACCCAGAGGGCGAGCCGCCGTTCCCGGCGCCACAGCAGCCACCCCACGGCCACGGCCAGCAGCGCACGCATCGCCCAGGGATCCCAGATCCAGTCCGAGAGCACTCTGTTGGTCCGGGTCCAGCCGTGGTGCTCCACGGCGGAGCGGTGGAGGGCGACGGCGATCTCCCGGTCGACGTTCCCCAGGGGCCCCCAATGGGCGGCCACCAGGGCGAGCAGCACCAGGAAGAGCGCGGTGAACACGGCCGCGGTGCGGGCGGCTCGGCGGTGATGGGTTGCCGGCTGCATGGGTCGATGATCTCCGACGGGCGGGTCTCGGAGCCAGGAGGCCCCTGTGGCGGCCGGGAGCCGGAGGCTCTCCTGACGGCCGGGGGCCAGGAGCCTTGTGCCGCGAACGGGAGCCTGGTGCCGTGAACGGCTACCCCAGCACCCGCAGCGCCGGGACGAGGGTGACCAGGAGCGGGACGGCCGGGACGAGCGCCGCGGTGGCCGTAAGGCGCCAGCGGCGGCCCGCCGAGAGGCGGGAGGCCGGGGCCAGCAGCCGGTCCACCCGCTTCGGGACCTGGGCGAGCGCGCTGGGGCCGGGGCCGAACACCCCGCGCTCCTCGTTGAGTTCGACCAGCGCGAGCGCGGTGGTCGTCCGCCCGAAGCGCCGGGACGCGGAGTCGTCGGCGGCCAGCTCGACCAGCCGGTGCACCTCGTCGCGGAACGCCGCGAACATGGTCACCTGCGGAAAGCCGGTGGCCAGCGCGCCCGAGCAGTGCAGCAGCCAGTGATGGCGGGCGCGGGCGTGGCCCTGCTCATGGGCGATGACGGCGTCCAGTCGACGGCCCTTGAGGCGGCGCAGCGCCGCCGTGGTGATGACGAGCTGGGGCGTGGTGCCCGGCAGCAGCCAGGCGTCCGGCTTGTCGCCCTCCAGGACGACCAGACGCTCCCCGCTGGGCTCCTCACCGGGCAAGGCGGGGGAGCGGACGAGGAGTTCCGCGCGGTGCTGCCTGCGCCAGGCGCGGGCGCGGCCGATCTCGCGGGTGAGCATCACCGCGCTCCAGACGGCCCCGAGGGCGAGCACGAGAGCGATGGGCGCGGCCAGCGGCCCGTAGCCGGAGAGCGCGTACGCCTCCACCACGCCCTTGGGCGCGGGGGCGAAGACATTGCCGCGCACGGCCTCCCAGGCGGCCGCGGCGGTGAGCGCCATGGTCAGCGCGCAGCACAACAGCACCCCGACGACCACGCACTGCCACACCCATAGGGCGAGCACAGGTTCGCGGTCGATCCAGTCGGAGCGGGACAGCAGGCGCGGCGCCATTGCCGCCGCCAGTGCGCCGAGGCCCATCAGCGCGAACGGGACCAACATGGCGGTCACCCTATGATCGCGAAGCTCGGGCCGGGTACGGTCACGACGGGGAAGTGACGCATACCACGGTGCGGCTACGGGTGGGGCTATGGCCCGGCCCGCCGCCCGTTCACACGGTGAGCAGCATCGCGAACATCCCTATCCCCATCGACAGCCTGCAGGCATGCCGCAGCTCGGGCCGCCGTGACCAGCCGATACCGGACGAGCCCGCTCCTGCGCCCGCCCCCGCTCCGACCCCGGCGCCGGCTCCCGCATCGTCCGCGGCCCTGGGCCCCGCGCCGTCCAGCGCACCGTCCGTCATCGGTACGAGCCGCAGCCCGGACCGTACGACGTAGACCGCGAAGTACACGAGCAGTACCCCGGTCAGCAGCGGCACCCCGCCCGCCATCCGGCCCGGTGCCATCTGGCCGGTGTGATGGTGGCCGCCCGTGGTGCCCGTCATCATCGCGAGCGCCATATAGACCATCGCGAGCGCTCCGATGGCGTGATGCAGACGGTGCCCCGGAAAGCCCGCGCCGCTCGCCATCGGCAGCAGAGCCCTTACGGCGGCCACGGCGAAGACCGCCGCGAACGCGGGCGGGCCCCATGGACGGGGGTCCAGCACGGTGGAGGGCACCGCCATCGCCGCCATCCCCCACCCCATCAGTGCCTCGGCGCCCGCTACCCGCCGCCCCGGCCCGGGCGGCTCACCGCGCATCTGCAGCAGACAGTAGGCACCCGTGGCCGCGCACAGCGCGACCAGCAGCCAGCCGACGAGCGGAGCTCCGTGCACGGCACACCTCCCGAAGGGGGACGTAATACCAGGAGACATCCCCTGCCGCGGCGCCATACACGGGAGCGCATTAGCGCAGCGGGGGAGCGCGAGGCGTGCGGAGTGGTGAGGGGCGCGAGGCGCGGTATGGCACCGTGAGAGATGCGGCCCGTGGATCATGCAGGCCCCCGCCGCACCACGGGACGTGAACAGCCGTTCTACGAGGAGGAGAGCCCGTGTCGAATCCACCGCTTCCCGAGGCCGCGGTCGCCATGCTCGAGAAGCCCAACCCGGCCGTGATCGCGACGATCCGGTCCGACGGCCAGCCGGTCTCCACGGCCACCTGGTACCTCTGGGACAACGGCCGGATCCTGGTCAACATGGACGAGGGCCGCAAGCGGCTCACCCACATCCGCAACGACCCCAGGGTCACGCTCACCGTGCTCGACGAGGCGAACTGGTACAACCACATCAGCCTCATCGGCCGGGTCGTCGAGCTCCAGGACGACGAGGACCTGTCCGGAATCGACCGGCTGTCCCGGCAGTACCTCGGCAAGGACTACCCGCAGCGGGACCGCCGCCGGGTCAGCGCCTGGATCGAGATCGACCGCTGGCACGGCTGGGGCGAGCACAAGGAGAACAGCCAGCCCGGCTGACGCCCGGTACCGCCCGCCGTCCGCCCCACCACCCCTGGCCACCGCGAGCCGGGGCAGGCGGGCGGACGGAGGGCGCCGGGGCGGCAGGGCGCCCGGCCGCCGTCGGGCATGTGCGTAAAGGCCTTAGGAAGGGGTCAGGAAGGTCGTCAGGGCCGGTACCGCATCGGATGGTCCTCGGGGACCTCCACCGCGATCCGCACGCCGTCCGGATCCGCGATCCGCTGCTAGATCCCTGGCCGGTAGCGAATCGGATGATCCTCTGGCACCTCGACGATAACGATTTTGAGTCCGTCCGGATCCGCGATCCACATCTCCACCAGCCCCCACGGCTCCTTCTTCGGCGGGCGCAGCACCTCGACCCCCTGCGCGCTGAGCTCCTTGTGCGCCGCCGCCGCGTCCGCGACCTGGAGCCACAGCTGGAGGCCCGGGGCGGGCGGGGTGTCGGAGCGGCCGGAGACCTCCAGGAAGCCCCCGCCGAGGAAGTAGACCGTGCCCCGCTCGGGGCCCGTCCCGAACTCCCGGAAGACCGCCAGACCCAGCGCCTCGCCGTAGAACGCCCGGGAGCGCTCGGGGTCCGTCGGCCGCAGCAGAATGCGACTGCTCAGTACGTGAACCATGCCGCGACCTTACGCAACCCGACCCGCTTGGGGCAGGTTAAGGTCACTTTGCCGCCACCACCGCCGATCGCTCCCCACCCCCGCCCCCGAAGGGACCCTTCCGACGCCATGGACACCGCGGACGCCACCGTACGAGCCACCGCCTCCCCGCTCGCCTTCCGTCCGGCCACCGAGGCGGATGTGGAGGCGCTGGTGCCCCTGATCGAGTCGGCCTATCGCGGGGACGCCAGCCGCGCCGGATGGACCACCGAGGCGGATCTCCTGGCCGGGCGGCGCACCGACCCGGAGGGCGTCGCGGCCGTGGTGCGGGACGAGAACAGCCGCATGATGATCGTCGAGCGGGACGGTGAGCTGATCGCCTGCTGCCAGCTCGAGCATCGCGGCGACCTCGCGTACTTCGGCATGTTCGCGGTCCGGCCCACGCTGCAGGGCGGGGGCCTGGGCAAGGCGATCCTCGCCGAGGCCGAGCGGTTCGCGCGGGCGGAGTGGGGTGCGACGGAGATGCATATGACGGTGATCACCGCCCGTGAGGAGCTGATCGCCTGGTACGAGCGGCGCGGCTACGCCCGTACCGGCGAGCGGTCCCCGTTCCCGTACGGCGATGAGCGGGTCGGCGTGCCGCGCCGTGCCGACCTCGAGTTCGAGCTGCTGGTCAAGCCCCTCGACTGAGCGCCGCTTACGCCGTACGGGTCATGGTGGCCCGCGAGGGCGTCACGCCGTGAAGCGCGCCGCCCGCCGGATCTCCGGGAAGTCGGTGGTGGCGCCGTCCAGGCGGAGGCCGCGGACCAGCTTCAGATGGTCGGGGGTGTTCACGGTCCAGCCGATCACCCTGAGGTCGGCGGCGTGCGCCCGCTCCACCAGTTCCAGGGTCACCCTGCGGATGTTGAGCACCAGCATCCCGGCGTCGACGGCGTGCGCCCGGTCGATCACATCGAGGCCGAAGCGGCTGGCCACGAGGGCGGTGCGGGCGGTCGGGAGCAGGCCGCGGATCTCGGCGAGCGCCTCGTCGTGGAAGGACAGGACGTCCACCCGGTCCAGCAGATCGCGGCCGGTCAGCACCTCCGCCAGCGCCCGGGCGGCCGCCGTGTCCTTGATCTCGGCCTGGAGCGGCGCCTTGACGGCGTCCACGACCTCCTCGAAGACCGGGATCCGCTCACCCTCCCCGGCGTCCAGCTCACGCAGCTCCGCGAGGGTGAAGTCGCTGATCGGGCCCTTGCCGTCGGTGGTGCGGTCGACGTCCGCGTCGTGCATCACCACGAGCGCGCCGTCCTTGCTGAGGTGCAGGTCCAGTTCGATGACGTCCATGCCCTCGTGCTCGGCGCGGACAAAGGATCGGAGGGTGTTCTCCGGCTCGACGCCCATCACTCCGCGGTGTCCGATGGTGAGAAAAGTCAACGCTGTCTCGCTCTTCTGACGGCCCTTGACGGCCTTCGTCGGGTCGTCTTCGTCGGGTCGGGGGGAAGGCAGTGGGGAGGCAGATTCGTCGGCTCTCGGCGGGCGGGCCGCCGGACCGGCGCACACCATACCGGCCGCTCATGGCAGGACTGCTCAAGCGGGGCCGTGGCATGAGCCGAGCCGATGGGGGCAGGAAAAACTGCGGTGGTGCGGGTGTGGCGCAGGATGATTTCCCGTACCGTCGCTTGAGCGAGGGGGTGTGCGATGGATACGGTGGCTGTACGCAAGTTTCTCCGGTGAAGGAGTGGTCATGACGGAAATTCTTTCGTCCCCGATAGCTGAAGGTGGCGTTCTGCCTGCAGAGCGTGTGGTCGAACATCCGGCCTGGCCGACCCTCAAAGACGCCGTCGAAACGTTTCGCCCGTGGCAGTCCAAGGACGGCTCCATCGACTTCGACGCCGCGGGCGCACCCACCCGCGAGACCGCCGCGGCGACCATCGCCCGGGTGATCGAGGCCATCGAGGAGCTCGCCCCGCTGCTGCCGCACGACGCCGACTACCACCGGGCGGTTGTCGCGGATCTGCGCCGCTGGGCCGAGGGCGGCTTCGGCGTCCCCGACTTCCTCGACTCGCTGCTCGCCTTCCAGCCCGCCCGCACGCGCGCCGACGGCCTCCAGCACCTGGTGGTCTTTCCCATGTACACGCAGAACGGCAATCCGGACCGCAATCTGGAAGCCGTGGTGCTGCGCATGGTCTGGCCGGACTGGCTGGCCGAGCTGGAGCGCACCCGCTATGACAACCCGCTCTACTGCGGCCTGGCCTTCGAGGACTTCACCTCCGGCTACGACACCAACTCCGCGGTGCTCTTCCCGGAGACCATCGCCGTCCGCGAGGCCCCCGAGCGGTTCACCTGGGGCGGCATCTTCTGTGACCGCGAGGCGGCCCGCTTCCGCCGGGTCAGCGATGCCGCGGTCCAGGCTCTGGGGCTCGAACTCCCCGAGGACATCGGGGACATGCTCGCCGACCAGCGCCGCTGCCAGGAGGCGTTCGCCCTGTGGGACATGGTCCACGACCGCACCCACAGCCATGGCGACCTGCCGTTCGACCCCTTCATGATCAAGCAGCGGCAGCCGTTCTGGATGTACGGACTGGAGGAGCTGCGCTGCGACCTCACGGCCTTCAAGGAGGCCGTGAAGCTGGAGGCCGAGGGCGTCGCCCAGGGCCGTGACGTCCAGTACGCCGTGATCTTCGACCGGATGTTCCGGTTCCCCGTCACCGGCGCGCGGGTCCGCAACTACGACGGGCTCGGCGGCCAGTTGCTCTTCGCCTACCTCCACCAGCACGACGTCGTACGCTGGACGGACAACACCCTGCATATCGACTGGTCCCGCGCCTCGCAGGTCACCAACCAGCTGTGCGGCGAGATCGAGAAGCTCTACCGCGACGGCATCGACCGCCCCAAACTGGTCCACTGGTTCAAGGCGTACGAGCTGGTGTCGACGTATCTCGCACCTCACCCCGGCTCGGTCTGGGCCAAGGGCCCGGAAGCCCTGGACCTGACCCAGCCGCCGCGCAAGCTCGTCGACGACGTGCTCCCCGACGAGTTTCCGCTGAGCATGTTCTACGAGGCGCTCGCGAAGAAGCTGCGTGACGTGGTCGCCTCCACCAAGGGGATCACGGCCGGCAGCGACCTACCGGCGGCGGCATGAGCCCCGCGACGGCGGACAGCCGCCGTACGGGGAAGGACGAGGAGGCAGCGAGCATGACCACACCGACGTCGAGCCCCAGCCCGAACGAACCGGGCGAGCGGCCGCTGGACGGTGCGGTGGTGGCGGTGGCCGGCGCGGCCGGCCCCGCGGGCCGGGCCACGCTGCTCCGCCTGGCCGAGGCCGGTGCCACCGTCGTCGCCTGCGACTCCGACCCGGCGCGGCTGGCCGAGGCCGTGGACGCGGCGCGCTACGCCCACGGCGGCGCCAGCGTCACCGGCGAGACGGTCGACCTGCTCGACCTCGACGCCGCCCGCGCCTGGGCCGACCGCACCGAGAAGGAGTTCGGCCGGGTCGACGGGCTGATCCACCTGGTCGGCGGCTGGCGCGGCAGCAAGACCTTCGCCGACGCCCCGCTCGCCGACTGGGACATGCTGCACAATCTGCTGATCCGGACCGCCCAGCACACCTCCCTGGCCTTCCACGACGCCCTGCTGCGCAGCGGCAAGGGCCGCTTTGTACTGATCAGCGCGGGGGGCGCGGCCCGGCCCACCGCGGGCAACGCCGCGTACGCCGCCGCCAAGGCCGCCGCCGAGGCATGGACGCTCGCGCTCGCCGACTCCTTCCGCAAATTGGGGGGCGAGGGCGACCCCTCGGCGGCCGCTGCCATCCTGGTGGTCAAGGCGCTGGTGCACGACGCCATGCGGGCGGAGCGCCCCAACGCGAAGTTCGCGGGCTTCACGGACGTCAAGGAGCTGGCCGAGGCCATCACCGGACTCTGGGACCAGCCCGCCCAGGAAGTGAACGGAACCCGCCTGTGGCTGACCCCCAAGCCGTGAGGACCGACGCCCGTCGCCACCACGACCCCGAGGTGAGCGGCTTCGCCAGCGACAACTACGCCGGCGCCCACCCGGAGATCCTCGCCGCGCTCGCGCTCGCCAACGGAGGCCATCAGGTCTCCTACGGCGAGGACGACTACACCGCGCATCTGCAGTTCGTCATGCGCAGCCACTTCGGCCCGCACGCACAGGCGTTCCCGGTCTTCAACGGGACCGGCGCCAATGTCGTCGCGCTGCAGGCGCTCACCGACCGATGGGGCGCGGTCATCTGTGCCGAGACGGCCCATATCAACGTCGACGAGTGCGGGGCGCCCGAGCGCGTCGGAGGGCTGAAGCTGCTCACCGTCCCCACCGAGGACGGCAAGCTCACCCCCGAGCTCATCGACCGCCAGGCATGGGGCTGGGAGGACGAGCACCGGGCGATGCCGCAGGTCGTCTCGATCGCCCAGAACACCGAGCTCGGCACCGTCTACACGGTGGACGAGATCCGGGCCATCTGTGATCACGCCCACGAGCGCGGGATGAAGGTCCACCTCGACGGCGCCCGGATAGCCAACGCGGCCGCGTCCCTGGACGTGCCGATGCGCTCGTTCACCAACGCGGCGGGCGTCGACATCCTGTCCTTCGGCGGCACCAAGAACGGGATGCTCTTCGGCGAGGCCGTCGTCGTCCTCGACCCGGACGCGGCGGGCGCCATGAAGCATCTGCGCAAGCTGTCCATGCAGCTCGCGTCCAAGATGCGGTTCATCTCCGTCCAGCTGGAGGCCCTGCTCGCCCGCGATCTGTGGCTGCGCAACGCCCGCCACGCCAACACCATGGCCCAGCGGCTGGCCGACGGCGTGCGCTCGGTGGACGGAGTGACGATCCTCCACCCGGTCCAGGCCAACGCGGTCTTCGCCCGCCTCCCGCACGAGGTGAGCGAGCGCCTCCAGAAGCGCTACCGCTTCTACTTCTGGGACGAGGCCGCGGGCGATGTGCGCTGGATGTGCTCCTTCGACACCACGGAGGAGGACGTGGACGGCTTCATCACCGCCGTCAAGGAGGAGATGGGCCGCTAGGCCCTCCGCGGGTGCGGTACGGGCGGGCCGCCGCCCGCGCGGGTTTCGTTACCGGCCCCGGTCCAGGGCCAGCGCCTCGGCCGGGGTGGGAGCGGTGCCGCCCAGATGGGCCGGGACCCACCAGGTGTCGTCCGGGCCCTTGGGCCGCACCGGATACGCCCGCTGCGCCGCCTCCAGCAGCTCCTGCACCCGGCCGCGCAGCCGCTCGGTCAGGGTGTCCGAGGGCTCGGTCGGGTCGGCCTCCATCGGCTCGCCGACCCGCACCGTGATCGGGAAGTGATGGCGGCCCAGCGCCCGCTTCTGGCCCTTGGTCCACAGCCGCTGTGTGCCCCACAGCGCCATCGGCAGCAGCGGGACGCCCGCCTCCTGCGCCAGCCGGGCCGCGCCCGACTTGAAGTTCTTGAGGGCGAACGACCGCGAGATCGTCGCCTCCGGGAAGACCCCGATGATCTCGCCGGAGCGCAGCGCCCTCAGGGCGTGCTTGTACGCGTCCATGCCCGCCGCGCGGTCCACCGGAATGTGCTTCATCGCGCGCATCAGCGGACCGGAGACCTTGTGCCGGAAGACCGACTCCTTCGCCATGAACCGCACCAGCCGCTTCGCCGGACGGGCGGTCAGCCCGCAGAAGACGAAGTCGAGATAGCCGATGTGGTTGCTCACCAGAACCGCGCCGCCCGCCTGCGGGATGTTCTCCGTGCCCTTGATGTCGAAGCGCAGATCGAGCGCCTTGAACATGGTGCGGGCCATGCCGATCACCGGCGGGTAGACGAGCTCTGCCATTGAGGACCCTTCGTCGTATGCCCTGGGAGGGTTCTCCCGGCGGAAGTTACGCGGCCGTAGGTTTCCGGCTTCTGGCAGATGGTGCCCGATGTCGTCTCGATGTGCTACCGGACGGCGCCGCCCGGCCAAGAGATCCTCATCACGTCAGGGACCTCCGGGGAATCTCCGGGCCGTCCGCGACGCTGCACGGGGGAGGTCCGATCGGGAGGAGACAGGTGCGAGACGGCGACGGAGGCCGGCGGCTGGGCGCCGCCGAGCTGGGCGCGGACCTGGGGGAGCGGGCGACGCTGCTCCAGTTCTCCAGCGCCTTCTGCCAGCCCTGCCGGGCCACCAGGCGGACGCTGTCCGAGGTGGCCGCGATGGTGGACGGGGTGGCCCACGTCGAGATCGACGCCGAGTCGCGGCTGGAGCTCGTCAGGGCCCTGGGCATCGCCCGTACCCCCACCGTGCTGGTGCTCGACGGGGCCGGGCGGATCGTGCGGCGGGCCTCCGGGCAGCCGCGCCGGGCGGATGTCATCGCCGCTCTGGGTGATGCCGTGTGAGCCACCGCGCCCCGGACGCACTTGACGGTCCGCACCCGACGTGGCCAGGCTGAACATCATGCGGCCTGGACTCCTTCTCTGCGGACGTGTGCACGAGGACTCGGTGCGGACCGCCGGCGCACGGTGTCCGGGCGGGTGAGCGAACGACGACAAGCACCGCCCCCCCCGCCCGTACCTCCGGCAGAAGGACAACTCCATGACGGCAACGCACGACCTCGGCACGTCCTCGCTCGCGACGTCCGACCTCTTCCGCTCCGTCTTCCGCCGGCACGCCTCCGGCGTCGCCGTGATCACCGCCCAGGGCACCCGCCCCGTCGGCTTCACCGCCACCTCCCTCGCCTCCGTCGCCGCCGAGCCGCCGCTGCTCTCCTTCGGCGTGGGCAGTGGCTCCTCGAGCTGGCCGGTGCTCTCCGAGGCCGAGCACGTCGGTGTCCACATCCTGGGCGAGCACCAGCGGGAGCTGGCCGCGACCTTCGCGCGCAGCGGTGCCGACCGCTTCGGACCGGCCACCGACTGGCGCTCGGGACCGGAGGGGGTACCGGTGCTGGACGGGGTGCTGGCGTGGCTGGTGTGCCGGGTTGTGGCCCGTATACCCGCCGGGGATCACCGGGTGGTGATCGGCGAGGTGACCACGGGCACCGCGGCCGGGGCGGGCCGTCCGCTCCTGTACCACCAGGGGCGCTTCAACGCGCTGCGCGACTGAGTCGCGGCCTCCCGCCGGCGTGCGCTCCTCCCGCTGATCGCCGCGTTGGCAAGGTCACAGTTCACGCGGCTTGCGTCCGGGGAATGAGCTGGGTGTACTGACGAGTAATATTTTGCTGCGGTGCATGGGCCGCCCCGGCAGGAAACCGCCCGCGGTACCGCCCGGGTCCCGCCCCCGAAGGCGCCTATGCTGCCAGCAACAAGGCAGCTCGGTAGAGACGATGCAGTAGGAGAGCCGGCGTGAGCTTGAGGATCGTTGTCTGTGTGAAGTACGTGCCCGACGCCACCGGCGACCGGCACTTCGCCGAGGACCTGACCGTCGATCGCGACGATGTGGACGGCCTGCTCTCGGAGCTCGACGAGTACGCGGTCGAGCAGGCCCTCCAGATCGCCGACGAGGCCGATGACGCCGAGATCACCGTGCTGACCGTCGGTCCGGAGGATGCCAAGGACGCGCTGCGCAAGGCGCTGTCGATGGGTGCGGACAAGGCCGTGCATGTCGAGGACGACGATCTGCACGGCACGGACGCGCTGGGTACCTCGCTGGTGCTGGCCAAGGCCGTCGAGAAGACCGGCTATGACCTGGTGGTCTGCGGCATGGCGTCCACCGACGGCACGATGGGTGTGCTCCCGGCGATGCTGGCGGAGCGCCTGGGTGTGCCGCAGGTGTCGCTGCTGTCGGAGGTGTCGGTCGAGGACGGCACGGTGAAGGGGCGCCGGGATGGTGACAGCGCGACGGAGTTGCTGGAGGCGCGGCTTCCGGCGGTGGTGTCGGTGACCGACCAGTCGGGTGAGGCGCGTTATCCGTCGTTCAAGGGCATCATGGCGGCGAAGAAGAAGCCGGTGACCTCCTGGGACCTGGAGGACCTGGAGATCGAGGCGGACGAGGTCGGTCTCGAGGGTGCCTGGACCGCGGTGGACGGTGCCACGGAGCGTCCGGCCCGTACGGCGGGCATGATCGTCAAGGACGAGGGCGAGGGCGGCAAGCAGCTCGCCGCCTTCCTCGCGGGTCAGAAGTTCATCTGATCCCTTTCCCCGCCCCCATATCTTTCGCATTTCGCATGTCGCAGGAGAGCGATTCCCATGGCTGAAGTCCTTGTCTATGTCGACCACGTGGACGGTGCCGTCCGCAAGCCCACCCTGGAGCTGCTGACCCTGGCCCGCCGCATCGGCGAGCCCGTCGCCGTCTCCCTCGGTTCCGGTGCCGGGAACACCGCGTCCGCCCTGGCCGAGCACGGCGCCGCGCGGGTGCTGACCGCTGACGCGCCCGAGTTCGCCGACTACCTCGTGGTCCCGAAGGTGGACGCGCTGCAGGCCGCGTATGAGGCGGTGTCGCCGGCCGCCGTGCTGTTCCCGTCCTCCGCGGAGGGCAAGGAGATCGCGGCCCGGCTCGCGGTCCGTATCGGCTCGGGCATCATCACCGACGCGGTGGACCTGGAGGCCGGTGAGGAGGGTCCGGTGGCCACGCAGTCGGTGTTCGCGGCCGCCTTCACCACCAGGTCCCGGGTCAGCAAGGGCACGCCGGTGATCACGGTGAAGCCGAATTCGGCGGCGGTGGAGGCCGCCCCGGCCGCGGGTGCGGTCGAGGCGCTTCAGGTGTCCTTCTCGGAGCAGGCGACGGGGACGAAGGTGGTCTCGCGTACGCCGCGTGAGTCGACGGGGCGTCCGGAGCTGACCGAGGCGGCGATCGTGGTCTCCGGTGGCCGTGGTGTGGGCGGCGCGGAGAACTTCCCCGTCGTCGAGGCCCTCGCCGACTCCCTCGGCGCGGCCGTCGGCGCCTCGCGTGCCGCGGTGGACGCGGGCTGGTATCCGCACACCAATCAGGTGGGTCAGACCGGTAAGACGGTTTCGCCGCAGCTGTATGTGGCGGCGGGTATCTCGGGTGCGATCCAGCACCGGGCCGGTATGCAGACCTCGAAGACGATCGTGGCGGTCAACAAGGACGCCGAGGCTCCGATCTTCGATCTGGTCGACTACGGCGTGGTCGGTGACCTCTTCGAGGTGGTCCCGCAGCTGACCGAGGAGGTCAAGACCCGCAAGGGCTGATCCTCCGCGATCCCCGCAGGGCATTCCGCGAGGCCCCGTACGCGATGCGCGTACGGGGCCTCGCGGCTGCCAAGGGGGGTGTTGACCCGCCGTCGAGCGCCCGGATAACTTCGCGCTACGGATCATCGTTTCCGTAACGTGGAAACAAGCTGGGTGCGGTGGGAAGGGCGGGGGAGCGGACATGAAGCCTCAGGAGACCGTGCCGACCAGCCTGCCCGGTGCCGTACGGGCGTCCATCGCCGACTCCCTCGCCGCCGTCGACGCCGAGCTCGCCCGCCGCTACCCCGGCGACCCCGGCACCCGCCAGCCCGTCCACACCGTCTACGTGCCCGCCGACCTCCTTACCGCCACCACCGTGCGCGAGTGGGGCGACCAGGCGCTGGCGGCCCTCGACCGGCACGCCCCCGACGCCGACTCCTTCGCCGCCGTCCTCGGCCTCCCCGACGATCTCGCCGAACCCGTCCACACCCGGGTGCGCGCCAAGCTGGAGCGCGAGCCCGTGGAGGATCTGCGCATCGACTTCGAGGACGGCTACGGCCCGCGCCCCGACGTCGAGGAGGACGCCGCGGCCGCCCGCGCCGCCTCGCTCCTCGCGGCCGCCTGCGCGGAGGGCAGCGCGCCGCCCTATGCGGGCATCCGCATGAAGTGCATGGAGGCCGCCGTACGCGACCGGGGCATCCGCACCCTGGACATCTTCCTCACCGGGCTGATGGCGGCCGGCGGACTGCCGGACGGCCTGGTGCTCACCCTGCCCAAGGTGACGTACGCGGAGCAGGTCACCGCGATGGTCCGGCTGTGCGAGGAGTTCGAGAAGGCGCGCGGGCTCGCCCCGGGCCGCATCGGCTTCGAGATCCAGATCGAGACCACCCAGGCCATCCTCGGTTCCGACGGCCGGGCCACCGTCGCCCGGATGATCGACGCCGCCGAGGGGCGGGCCACCGGACTGCACTACGGCACCTTCGACTACAGCGCCTCCTGCGGAGTGGGCGCCGCCCACCAGTCCATGGACCACCCCGTCGCCGACCACGCCAAGGCCGTGATGCAGGTCGCCGCCGCCGGCACCGGCGTACGGCTCTCCGACGGCTCGACCAACGTCCTGCCCGTCGGCCCCACCGGGCGGGTCCACGACGCCTGGCGGCTCCACCACCGCCTGGTCCGGCGGTCCTTGGCGCGCGCGTACTACCAGGGCTGGGACATGCACCCCGGCCACCTCCCCACCCGCTACGCCGCCGTTTACGCCTTCTACCGCGAGGGCCTGGAGGCCGCGGCGGAACGGCTCGCCGCGTATGTGGACCGTACGGCCACAGGCACCGGCATCGCCGACGAACCGGCCACCGCCAAGGCGCTCAGCGGCCATCTGGTGCGCGGGCTGGACTGCGGAGCCCTCGACCGTGCCGAGGTCGAGCGGCTGACCGGCCTGGGCCGCGCCGAACTCGACGCGCTGGCGGGCCGGGCCCCGGCCGCATCCTGACCTCGGCAGTCGGTCGGTCCGCCGGGGCTCGCAGCTCGGCGGGAGCCTGCTGATCCGCCGGAGCCCGCGGGTCTGTTGGAGCCCGCAGATCGGAAGAAGCCGTCGATCTGTGGGAGCCCATAGACCCGACTGAGCCCGCCCGTCCGCCGGGGCCACCGCGCCGGAGTCCACAGTTCCACCCGGTCCGCCGGGCCCGCTGATCCGCTTGGCCATATCCGCTCACCCGCACGTGTCACCCGGGATGCGGCCCCGCCGGGGAAGGCGGGAGATGGGTTCATGGCCAGAAGCGCCGTGTCGGCCCTGCTGATCCTGCTCGGTTGCCTGCTCGTACCGGTGTCCGTGCTGACGGTGTGGGTCCACGACATCGTCCTGGACACCGACCGCTACGTGGCGACGGTCGCCCCGCTGGCGAAGGACCCGGCGATCCAGGACACCGCCGTGGACCAGGTCAGCGCGGCCGTCGACATCCGCCACAACAGCCGGGAAGTCACCGCCGACATCGCCTCCTGGCTGCGCGCCCACGGCCTCCCGGAACAGGCCGCCGACACCATCGAGGGGCTGGCCCCGCAACTGGACTCGGCCCTGGACCAGGCGGTGCGGAAGGTGGCGGCCCATATCGTGCGCAGTGAGCAGTTCCCCGCCGTATGGACCGGCGCCAACCGGGCCGCGCACACCGCCGTCGTGGGCGCCCTCACCGGTAAGGGCGGCGGGCCGGTCGGCGTCGAGGGTCACACCGTCACCCTCAATGTCGGCGCCGCCGTGGAGCGGGTCCGACAGCAACTGGTGGACGCCGGGCTCCCCGTGGTGACCGGTATCCCCGACATCCACCAGCGGCTCGTCCTCTTCCACTCCGACCGGCTCGACACCATCCGACGGTCGGCACGCCTCCTCGACCTGGCGGGCAACTGGCTGCCCGCGCTGACGGTGACCCTCGGCGGCACCGGAGTGCTGCTCGCCCACCGGCGCCGCCGGGCGCTCGCCCGCGCGGCCCTGGGCACCGCGCTCGCCTCCCTCGCCCTGGCGCTGGCCCTCGCGGTGGGCCGTCGCTACTACCTCGACCATGTGCCGGCGAGCGTGCTGTCCAGGGAGGCCGCCTCGGTCCTCTTCGACACGGTGGTGCGCTTTCTGCGGGTCACCGTGCTCACCGCGCTGGTGCTCGGCGTCGTGGTCGCGCTCGGCGCCTATCTGGTCGGCCCGGGGCGGCTGCCGAGCAGGGTGCGCGGCACGGCCGAGGTCCTCGCCGACAGTGCGGCCCGCTGGGGCGCCGCCCACGGGATGCGTACCGGCCGGGCGGGCATCTGGACCGCGGACCACCGGCGGGGGCTGACGACGGCGGCCCTGCTGGTGCCGGTCGCGGTGTTCGCCCTGTGGAACCACCCCACCGTGCTGACGGTCCTCTTCCTGGTGCTGATCCTGCTGGCCGCCCTCGCGGTGATCGCCCTGCTGGCCGCCACGGGCCGCACGGGGGCACACGGCAGGGGCCGCTAGGGGCCACAGGCCGTCAGGGAGTCAGGCCGTTAGGGGCCACCGGCCGTCAGGGGGTCAGGCCATTAGCGGGGCAGGCCGTCAGGGAGTCAGGATGAGCACGATGAAGATCAGGCATGCGGCGACATTGACCACCCAGCTATGGGTCGCGAGCCACTCCCGGAGCCGGGGCATCGCGCGTCGCGCCCGGTCGCCGAGGAGGAGGTAGACCAGCAGCGGCAGCGCCGCGATCAGTACGGTGGCGGCGATGAACGGCAGCGCCGCCGCCAACCCCGCCTGGTGCTGCTCCAGGTTCGCCCCTACGGTCAGCATGACCACGATGTCGGACGGCATGAGCAGGATGATCAACAAGCCGGTCGTGAGCGCCTTACGGGGACCGGCTTCCATCAGCGTGCCCAGCCACTTCGGCGGCTCGACCGTCCGCCGCTTCACCACGTTCTTGACGGCGGCCAGTGCCAACAGCCCCACCAGCACCAGCTGTACGACCGACGCGGCCGATCCCCGATGGGCCGGGCTGCCCGGCGAGACAGCCTGCCCCAGCAGCCCGCACAGCCCCCGGGCGAGAGCGACCCCCGCAGCGGTCGCGACCGCCGCCCGAGCAGAAACGCCAGGGACACCCGCACCGGCCGCGCGGTGGTCACCAGGATGACCGCGGCCACGATCTGAGGGCCGGCCATCATGGTGACGGCCAGGGGGAGAATCTGGAGATTCACGGCCGCCTGCCCTTCCAGCCCGCGTCGCCCGATCACCCTCCGACTCCCCTTTCTACGCACGGCCCGCCGCCACGGCATCCGGCGCTGCGCCGACCGTGGCGCCGTAAGCTGAAGGCGTGGGGCCCGGCGGGGTGCTCACGCCCGCGCCGGGCGTGGCCGACGGGAGGCTGACGATGGACTACCCACTGCTGAATGTTTTCCTGACCACGATGTGGGTCTTTCTCTGGATCCTCTGGCTGGCGCTGCTGTTCCGCGTCTTCACCGACCTCTTCCGTGACGACTCGCTGAGCGGCTGGGCCAAGGCGGGCTGGACCGTCTTCGCCCTCCTGCTGCCCTTCCTCGGGGTCTTCGTGTACCTGGTGGCACGGGGGCGGGGGATGGGCATGCGCGAGATGAAGCGTGCCGAGCAGGCGGAGAAGGACTTCCGGGAGTTCATGCGCACGACCGCCACCACCGGCCGGGCGGAGGAGCTCGAGCACCTCGTGGAGCTCAAGAACCACGGCGACCTCACGCCCGAGGAGTACGAGCGGGCCAAGGCCAAGGTCTTGGCGGCTTGAACAGACCATCGGCACCGCGGTGATCAGTACCGCACCGCGGTGCCCACCTGTGCCGTGATGCGGCCGGTGAGCTTGCGGTGGCTGCGGGCGGTGGCCTTGGTGGGCCGGTGCGGGGGCACCTTGGACAGGTGCAGGACGACGGCGTCGACCAAGTGCCCGCTCGCGTTGCGGAAATTGACCTCGATGGCGTAGCTGGCCGTGTGCTTGCCCCCGTTGGTGACGGTCAGCGGTGCCACGGCCCGTCCCGCGCCATCGCGGGTCACCCGGCCGGCCCTCACCTCGCGCTTGGCCTGGGAGCCGCCCTTGATCTTGTCCAGCTCGGCCTGGGCCGACGACCTCGCGGAGGCGATGGCGGCGGAGGCCCGGGACACTTCGGACGACGGGGTGCCCCCGTCGTCCGAACAGCCGACGGCGGCCGGCGCCAGCACGGCCATGAGGCTCACCGCGCAGATCGTCCGCGTTCGGCGCCCGCTCATCGCGTCTCCCTCGTTCCGCCGGCCGGGGTCCCGGGCCCTCCGCATCCACCCTCGGGGCGGTGGGGGGCCGGGGCAACCGGAGCGGGGCCGTTCAGGCGTTCGGGGGAAGCTGCGCCGTTCGGGGAACGGCCAAAGCGAGCGGGGAAGGCCGGTCAGGGGGTGGACGTCGCGGGCGGGGGCACTTCGCCCGAGCCGCGCGGGATCAGCCGGGTCGGCAGGACGACCCGCTGCGGGTCCCCGCCCGCGCCGTCGAGGCGGCGGAAGAGCAGATCGGCGGCGGTGCGGCCGAGCTGGGCCGAGTCCTGGGCTATGACGGTGATCGCGGGGGAGAGCAGATCGGCGAGCTCGAAGTCGTCGAAGCCGACCAGAGCCACCGGCGCGGCGGGCGCGGGGCGCTCGGCCAGGACCCGTACGACCGTGACCGTGACCCGGTTGTTGCCCGCGAAGAGCGCGGTGACCGGCTCGGCGGCGTTCAGCATCGCGGTGGCCGCGGCCCGGACCCGCTCCGGATCGGTGGGGCCGGGCGAGACCCAGGCGTCATGGACCGGCAGCCCGGCCTCGCTCATCGCCGCGTGATAGCCGCGCAGCCGCTCGGCGGCGGTGTGGATGCCCGGCAGGTCGCCGAGGAAGCCGATCCGGCGGTGGCCGTGGGCGATCAGATGAGCGACGGCGTCGCGGGAGCCGCCGAAGCTGTCGGAGAGGACGGCGTCGGCGTCGACACGGCCCGCGGGCCGGTCGACGAAGACGGTGGCGATCCCGGCCGCCATCTCGGGGGCCAGATAGCGGTGGTCGTGGCCGGCCGGGATGATGACGAGGCCGTCGACCCGGCGCGCGCACAGGGCGAGCACCAGCTCCTGCTCGCGCTCGGGGTCCTCGGCGCTGGACCCGTTGATCAGCAGCGCGCCATGGGCCCGGGCGACCTCCTCGACGGCGCGGCTCAGCGGACCGTAGAAGGGATCGGCCAGATCCTCCAGGACCAGTCCGATGCTCGCCGTACGGCCCTTGCGCAGAATGCGGGCGCTGTCGTTGCGGCGGAAGCCGAGTGCGGTGATGGCCTCCTGGACGCGGCGCTCGGTGTCGGGGGTGACGCCAGGTTCGCCGTTGACCACTCTGGAGACGGTTTTGAGGCCGACCCCGGCCCGTGCTGCGACATCCTTCATAGTGGGCCGGGTGCCGTAACGGCGTGTGGCGGTGCTCGGGGCGGTGTCGGTCACAGTGCGCTCGTCCCGTCGCTGGTCGTCGTGGGGGAGGGAGTGACGAGCATAGCCCCTGGACAACGTTGTCAGCGGCGGGAAGACTGTTGTCGCACAGCGAACACGTCCATGCCCACCAGCATGCCCACCAGGAGAGTCGACACCTATGCCACGTGACCTCATCGCCGCACTGGACATCGGCGGGACCAAGATCGCGGGCGCTCTGGTGGACGGGAGCGGAAAGCTGGTCGTACGGGCCCGCCGCGCCACCCGTGCCCAGGAAGACGGAGCGACGGTCATGCGGCAGGTCACCGCCGTGCTCGAGGAGCTCACGGCCACCGCGCACTGGTCACGGGTCGCCGCCGTCGGCATCGGCAGCGCGGGCCCGGTGGACGCCTCCGTGGGCACCGTCAGCCCCGTCAACATCCCTGGCTGGCGTGACTTCCCGCTGGTCGCCGGGGTCCGGGAGACCACCGGCGCACTGCCGCTGTCGCTGGTCGGCGACGGGCCGGCGATGACGGCCGCCGAGCACTGGCAGGGCGCGGCGCGCGGCCGTAAGAGCGCGCTGTGCATGGTGGTCTCCACCGGCGTGGGCGGCGGGCTGGTCCTGGGCGGCCTGCTGCACCCGGGCCCGACCGGCAACGCCGGGCACATCGGCCACATCAGCGTGGACCTCAACGGCGACCTGTGCCCCTGTGGCGGACGCGGCTGCGTGGAGCGGATCGCCAGCGGTCCCAACATCGCCCGCCGCGCCCTGGACGGCGGCTGGCGCCCGGGTCCGGACGGCGACACCAGCGCCCAGGCCGTCGCCGCCTCGGCGCGGGACGGCGACCCGGTCGCGCGGGCCTCCTTCGAACGGGCCGCCCAGGCCCTGGCCGCGGGAATCGCCGCGACCGCCGCCCTTGTCGAGATCGAGGTGGCGGTCATCGGCGGCGGGGTGGCGGGCGCCGGGGACGTGCTCTTCACGCCCCTGCGGCGCGCCCTGCGCGACTACGCGACCCTGTCGTTCGTCCAGGGACTGGAGGTCGTCCCGGCGCAGATGGGCACCGACGCGGGGCTGGTGGGCGCGGCCGCCGCGGCGGCGCAGGAGGCGCGGCTGGAGGGGTTCGGCCCGGCGGCGGGCACGCATCCGACCGGCGATTGAGTCCCGCTGTCACCGTCTCCCCCTAAGCTGTTCGCCCTGAGCCCGAAGTCCCAAGCCCTGAGCCCGGCAGCGGCCAGGCTGGGCCGAGGACGGCGCGAGGGGGAGCGGAGCGGTGGCACCGGTGGACATGGGCGGCGATCTGTCCGGCAGGCTCCTGGGCGGGCGGTACCGCGTGACGGGCCGGCTCGGCCGGGGCGGCATGGGCGTGGTCTGCAGGACCGTGGACGCGGTGCTCGGCCGGGAGGTCGCGGTCAAGGTGCTGCGCGCCCATACCGACGCCTCCAGTGCCGAACTGGCCGATCTGCGCACCCGGATGCAGCGGGAGGCGCGGGCGGCGGCCCGGATCCGGCACCCCGGGGTGATCACGGTCCACGATGTGGCCGAGGAGGACGGGCTGCCGCTCATCGTCATGGAGCTGATCGACGGGCCCTCGCTCGACGATGTGATCGACGAGCGCGGCACCATCGACCCCCGGGAGGCCGCGGGGATCGGCGCCGAGGTCGCGGACGCGCTCGGCGCGGCCCATGACGCCGGGGTGTTGCACCGGGATGTGAAGCCCGGCAATGTGCTGCTGGACCGCGCGGGCCGTGTCGTCCTCACGGACTTCGGCATCGCCAGCCTGGAGGCGCCCGAGGACGGCGCGACCACCAAGCTGACCCGCAGCGGCGAGCTGATCGGCTCCCTGGACTATCTCGCACCGGAGCGCGCCCAGGGTCAGGACCCGAGCCCGGCCTCGGACATCTGGGCGCTGGGGATGACGCTGTACGCGGCGGTGGAGGGCTCGTCGCCGTTCCGCCGCACCTCCGTATGGTCGACGCTCACCGCGATCGTCACCGAACCGCTGCCCGAGCCGCGGCTGGCCGGGCCGCTGGCGCCCGTGTTGCACGCGCTGATGGACAAGGATCCGCGGGGGCGGCCGTCCGCCGCCGAGGCGCGCCGGATGCTGGCGGATGTGGCCGCCGGGCGGACGCCGCAGGGCGTGCGGCCCCCGTCCGTACCGGCTGCGGTGGCCGCCCCGCCGCCGGGTTTCGGCCCGCCGCCCGCGGTCGAGCCGCTGGTGAGCGGGGAGCCGGGCGCGGGGGACGGGGACGGCGCGCGGGGCGCGGGGCGCAGCCGTCGCCGAGCACTCATCGCGGCCGCGGCCGCCACCGTCGTGCTCATCGCCGGCGGGGTGACGTACGCGCTGGTCGGCGGCGATGACCACACCACGGCCTCGGGGTCGGCGAAGGATCCGGCGGCGGAGTCGGCCAAGGACCCGCCGAGCAAGCCGACGGGGCCTGGGAAGACCGCCTCATCGCGCGGCGGAAGGGCGACCGGCACGGCCGGGCAGGACGGCGAGCGGCCGGGTGACACGGCCTCACCGTCCGGGTCCCGCAGCCCTGGCGGCGGCGACGGGGGCGGCCCGGAGGCTTCATCGGCCCCGCCCCCGGGGGCCGCACCCGTCTGCCACGGCAGCGGCGGCGGGCGGTACGACTGCGAGGTGTGGCGGGACGCGACCTCGTACACCCATGGCGGTGAGCCGGTCGGCACCCTCAAGCACGGCGTGAATTACTTCTTCTGCCAGGAGAACCTGGGCCGCCGGGAGACCTACGGCACGTGGTCGAACGTGTGGTGGGCCAGGACCGACGACGACAACGGCCATCGCGATGTCTATGTGAGCGTCGTCTACGTCAAGGGCGGGAACAACGACGAGCCCCTCCCCGGGCTGCCCGAGTGCTGAGCCCGGGCGGCCGCGGGAAGGGGCGCGTTTGCGTGGGGTGAAGAGGTCTCAGCAGGTGAAGGACGCGTCGGCCCAGTCCCCGTGGTCGCTGGTGACCCCGTCCCCGCCGTCGGTGACGACGAGCCGGACCGTGTCCGCCTTGCCGATGGCGGCGTCGAGGGCGGTGGCCGGATCGGCGTTGGTCAGCGTCTTGGACGACGCCACCTTGGTGTCGTCCGCCCAGACCTCGAAGGCGACCGTGCCCTCGGTGCCCTCCTCGTCGTCCACGCCGACCTGTGCGGTGAAGCGCGAGCACCGGCCCCCGGTGTAGTACGTGACTTCGCTGGGCGCGTGCACGCCCAGCCCCTTGTCGTACGTGGTGCCGCCGAGGGTGAGCGGATGGCCGTCACCCGCCGAGCTCTCGCCGACGCTGGTGTTCTTCTCCACCGGACCCCAGCCGTTGAGCGCGCTCAGCCAGGGCAGATCGCTCGCGTACGAGCTGCCGGAGGGTGGTGCGACCACCACATGGACCGCCGAGACCAGCCGCGCGGCGGCCTTGGCGCCCTTCGGCGAGCGGTAGTCGGCGCCGACCGTCAGATCGTAGGCACCGGGCGCGGCTCCGGCGGGCGCGGTGACCTGCCAGCGCGTGACCAGCTTCGAGCCGGTGGGCAGCGAGGCGGCCCGGGTCGGGGAGGTCGCCTTGATCCGCCAGCCGTCGGGGCCGGTGAGGCGGACCGAGACCTGATGGGCCGGGGTGCGGCCGAGGTCGGTGACCGTGGTGGCGACCTGGGCGGTGGCCCCGGCCTCGGTCAGCGCGGTGCCGTCGATGCCGAGTTCGGCGACGGGCGGGTAGGAGGCCCAGCGCGCGTCGGCCGAGACCCGGTAGAGCACGGTGCCATGGGCCGGGACGGTGGCCGAAATGGCTCCGGCGGTGTTGTAGTCCTTGTGCGACCACAGGTCGCGCAGCCGGTACGCGGTCGCCTGGGGCAGCCCGACCCCGGTCGCCGTGGTGGCGATGTGCTGCGGCCGGTCGGTCTCGTTGAACAGCGCGACGGCGCGGCTGCCGTCCGCCATCTCCTTGGCGATGACCCAGCGCCCGCCTTCGGAGGAGACCACGGTGCCCTGCTTGCCGAGCGGGTCCTGATCGACGCCGATGACCTCGTGATTGCCGAGGATCTCATAGGTCTCGGCGCTGGCCTTGCGCAGATCGGTGCCGATCAGCAGCGGTGCGGCCATGATCGACCACAGCGAGAAGTGGCTGCGGTACTCGGTGTCCGTCATCCCGCCGTTGCCGACCTCCAGCATGTCGGGGTCGTTCCAGTGGCCGGGTCCGGCGTACTGCGCGAGCGGCAGGTTCTGCTTGGCGATCGACAGCATGCTGCCCCAGCTGTCGCTGATGTCGCCCGTGGTCCGCCACAGCTGGCCGAATTCGCCGGCCCACTCCCATGGCTTGTTCTCGCCCCATTCGCAGATGCTGTAGACGATGGGGTGGCCGGTGGACTCGGACGCGGCCTTCAGCGCGTCGCGCATGTCGCGGTAGCGCTGCTTGGCGTCGACACCCTGGTTATTGCAGTTGTCGTACTTGAGGTAGTCGATGCCCCAGTCGGCGAACTGCTGGGCGTCGGACTTCTCATGGCCGAGGGCCCCGGGGAAGCCGGCGGTGTTGCAGGTCTTGGTGCCCGCGCTGGTGTAGATGCCGATCTTTAGACCCTTGGAGTGGACGTAGTCGGCGACGGCCTTGATGCCGTTCGGAAAGCGGACCGGGTCGGGGACCAGCTTGCCGTCCGCGTCGCGCTGCGGCAGCGCCCAGCAGTCGTCGAGGTTGACGTACTGGTATCCGGCGTCCTTCAGCCCCTTCGCCACGAAGATATCGGCGATGCCCTTGACCATCGCCTCGTTGAACTCGGCGCGGCAATGGGTGGAGTTCCAGTTGTTGAAGCCCATCGGAGGGGTGAGGGCGAGCCCGTCACCGGGCGCGGCGCTTGGCGCGGAGGCCGGTGTGGTGACCTCGGCGGGGTGCGACGGCTGGGCCACGGCCGGGAGGGCCAGGCCGGCCGTGGCCAGCAGGCCGGCGCTCAGTGCTCCGATGACTCTTCGCTTCGAGGGTCGAAAACAGCGGTGGCGCACGATGCGAGTCCTCCGTTCCCAACGGGGGTGACGCAGTGTCATGGCTGCATCACATGCGAGCGTTTACGGTAGACCCTGTTGGAGTCTGTTGGAAGAGATGCGATAACAGTTGTTCGATATCTCGTCAAAACCCTTGACGATTTGGCTGGGTGCCGGGTGAGATCCCCTCACTCGCGTTCGATTGTGTTTGATTGGACCTCTGTGGAGGGGCACATGGCACCGTCATTGTCAGGACATCGGATCTCCCGCCGTGCGCTGCTACGAGGTACCGCGGCCGGAGCCGGCGCGGTCGCCCTGCCGACGCTGCTGACCGCCTGCGGTGGTCCGGGCAACGAAGTGAAGATCGGCTCCAACGCCTCCGACGCCGTGCCCCGGAAGGCGTTCGCCGAGGTCTTCAACGCGTACGAGAAGAAGTCGGACAAGAAGGTCAAGGTCAACACCGTCAACCACGAAGCCTTTCAGGAAGGCATCAACCGCTATCTGAAGGGCACCCCCGACGACGTCTTCATGTGGTTCGCCGGGTACCGCATGCAGTTCTTCGCCGAGCAGGGGCAGCTCGCCGAGATCAGCGATCTGTGGAAGGGCTTCGACGGCTTCTCCGACGCGCTCAAGGCGCAGTCCAGCGGCAAGGACGGCAAGCAGTACCTCGTGCCCTACTACTACTACCCCTGGGCGGTCTTCTACCGGAAGAGCGTCTTCGCCCAGCGCGGCTATGAGGTCCCGAAGACCTTCGACGAGTTCCGGGCCCTTGCCAAGCGCATGGACAAGGACGGCCTCGACGCCATCGCCTTCGGCGACAAGGACGGCTGGCCCGCGATGGGGACCTTCGACTATCTCAACATGCGGGCCAACGGCTACGACTTCCATATCTCCCTGATGGGCGGCAAGGAGTCCTGGACCGATCCCCGGGTCAAGAACGTCTTCGATCTGTGGCGCGGGCTGATGCCGTACCACCAGAAGGGCGGCAACGGACGGACCTGGCAGGAGGCCGCCCAGAGCCTGGCGCAGAAGAAGTCCGGTATGGCGGTCTTCGGACTTCCCCACCCCGGACAGCAGTTCTCCGCAGCCGACCGCGAAGATCTGGACTTCTTCGCCTTCCCCGAGATCGACTCCGCCTACGGCCAGGACGCGGTCGAGGCGCCGATCGACGGCTTTTTGCTGGCGAAGAAGTCCAAGCGGCAGAAGGAGGGCAAGGAACTGCTGAAGTACCTCGCCACACCTGCCGCCGAGGAGATCTACCTGAAGCGGGACCCGAACAACATCGCCGTCAACGACGGCGCGTCCACCTCCTCGTACAACGCGCTGCAGAAGAAGGCCGTCGACCTCGTGTCGAACGCCAAGCAGATATCCCAGTTCATGGACCGCGACACCCGGCCGGACTTCGCGTCCCAGGTGATGATCCGGGCCATTCAGCAGTTCATCAACAAGCCGGACGACATCGACTCCCTGACCAAGGACATCGAGTCCCAGAAGAAGACCATCTTCGCCGCCAACTAGGAGATTCGCGCCGTGCCGCTCATCAACGCGCGGCGTGCCAAACGGCGAGGTCCCCGGAGGTTCACCTCCCGCGACCTCGCCGTTATCGGCGTGCTGCTGGGCATACCCATCCTGCTCGACCTGGCCCTGATCTGGGGCCCGACCCTCGCCTCCATCGGTCTGTCCTTCACCAACTGGGACGGGATCGGCGATATCCAATGGGTCGGGATCGACAACTACAAGACCCTCTTCACCGACTATCCGCCGTTCTGGCCCGCCGTCCGCAACAATCTGCTCTGGGTGGCCTTCCTCGGCTGTGTCGCGACCCCGTTCGGACTGCTGCTGGCCGTACTACTGGACAAGGGCGTCCGGTTCAGCCGGTTCTACCAGTCCACCCTCTATATGCCGGTGGTGCTCTCCCTCGCCATCGTCGGCTTCATCGCGCAGCTGATCTTCTCCCGTGACCAGGGCGCGCTGAACGCGATTCTGGCCAATAAGGACAATCCGGTGGACTGGCTGGGAGACCCGGAGCTCAATATCTGGATGGTGCTGCTGGCGGCCGCCTGGCGACATACCGGGTATGTGATGATCCTCTATCTGGCCGGGCTGAAATCCGTCGATCCCTCGCTCAAGGAAGCGGCCGCGATCGACGGCGCCAGCGAGACCCAGACCTTCTTCCGGGTCGTGCTGCCGACCCTGCGGCCGGTCAATGTCATCGTCGGCGTCATCACCGTGATCGAGGCATTGCGCGCGTTCGACATCGTCTACGCCATCAACCATGGCCGTAACGGGCTCGAACTGCTCTCGGTGCTGGTCACCGACAACATCATCGGCGAGGCCAGCCGGATCGGCTTCGGCTCCGCGATCGCCGTCGTCCTGCTGACCGTGTCCATGGGATTCATCGTGACCTATCTGGTGCAGGAGCTACGAGGGGGAAGAAGGGATGACCATCACCCGGACCGCCCCCGTACGGACCGTGGCGCCGGTGACCGGCACCGGCAAGCGCCGGGTGAGCCGTGGACGGCTCGGGCTGCACGCGTTCCTGATGACCGTGTCGCTCGCTTTCCTCGCCCCGCTGCTGCTCGCCATCTACGCCTCGCTGCGGCCCTATGAGGAAACCGCCAAATACGGCTATTTCTCGCTGCCGCGCCATCTGTCGTTCGACTACTACGCGCAGGCGTTCAACGACTCCGGAATGGGCAAGTACTTCATCAACTCGCTCATCATCGCGGTGCCCGGAGTGCTGCTGACGCTGTTTCTCGCCTCGTTCGTCGCCTTCTGCGTGACCCGGCTGAGAATGCGCGGCGGGCTCGTGCTGCTGATGGTGTTCACGGCGGGCAATCTGCTGCCCCAGCAGGTCATCGTCACCCCGCTCTATGTGCTCTTCACCAAGATCAACCTGCCCTATTGGATGTCGGACTCGATGACGATGTACGACTCCTACTGGGCCGTGCTCGCCGTCCAGGTCGCCTTCCAGGTGGGCTTCTGCGTCTTCGTCCTCGCCAACTTCATGCGCACCCTCCCCGAGGAGATCGTGGAGGCGGCGCGGGTGGATGGCGCGGGGGTATGGACGCAGTACTGGAACATCACGCTTCCGCTGTGCCGGCCGGCCCTCGCCGCGCTCGCCACCTTGCAATTCACCTGGATGTACAACGACTTCCTGTGGGCGCTCGTCTTCATCTCCGACGGCGAGAAGCTGCCCATCACCTCCGCGCTCAACAATCTGCGCGGCCAGTTCTTCACCGACTACAACCTGCTCGCGGCGGGTTCGGTGATCGTGGCGCTGCCCACGGTGCTGGTCTTCCTGCTGTTGCAGCGCCACTTCATCGCCGGACTCACCCTCGGCGCCAGCAAGGGCTGATACGACAGGGGTCACCGTGGTCCATGTGGCCGCGGTGACCCCTGTGGCACAAGGGCCCCACGACCCCCGGCCGCGCCCCACCGCTCCCCCGGCGTCATGCGCCCATACGGTCCGGAGCGACGCGATCCGTCACTCGGTCGTCTTCGGGCGTTTCCGTGGCAGGGTGATGCGGGCAACTGTCAGGAGGCGATGGAATAGGGGGAAATGTGATCGTCTGGCTGAACGGTGCGTTCGGTGCGGGTAAAACCGCCACGGCCCGTGAATTGGTGGACTTCATGCCCGGCAGCACGTTCTACGACCCGGAGCTGGTCGGTAACGGTCTGCGGATGATGCTTCCACGTAAACGTCTTGAACAGGTGTCCGACTACCAGGATCTGCCCTCCTGGCGCCGGCTGGTCGTGGACACCGGAGCGGCGCTGATCGCGGAGGTCGGCGGTCCGCTCGTAGTGGCGATGACGGTCCTCAGACAGGAGTACCGGGATGAGATCTTCGGTGGTTTCGCGGCCCGTCGTATCCCCGTGCGGCATGTTCTGCTCCACACCGATGAAACGATCCTTCGCGAGCGGATAGCCGGGCGCGAGGCGATACCCGGGGACCCGGACGCGAGCGAGTCGGTACGCCAGTGGTGCCTGGCCCATCTCGCCCCCTACCGGGCGGCCCTGCCCTGGCTGACCGCCGATGCCCATGTCGTGGACACCACCGGCATCACCCCGCGCCAGACTGCCCAGCACATCGCCGACGCCGTCCGCGAGGGCGCCGGGAGCTGCGACATCGTGCAGACCCCGGAGCCGACGGCGGAGACGCTGGCTGCCGGGGTGCTGCTCTTCGACGAGGAGGACCGTGTGCTGCTCGTCGACCCCACCTACAAACCCGGCTGGGAGTTCCCCGGCGGCGTCGTCGAACCCGGCGAACCCCCGATGTGCGCCGGGGTGCGCGAGGTCACCGAGGAGCTGGGCGTACGGCTGGACGAACCCCTGCGGCTGCTGGTCGCCGACTGGGAGCGCCCCCAGCCGCCCGGCTACGGGGGCCTGCGGCTGCTCTTCGACGGCGGCAAGCTCTCCAGCGCGGCCGCCCGGGAGGTGCTGTTGCCCGGCTCCGAACTGCGCGGCTGGCGCTTCGTCACCGAGAGCGAGGCCGCCGCGCTGCTGCCGCCGGTGCGGCTGAGCCGACTGCGCTGGGCGCTGCGCGCCCGCGAGCAGGGCCGCCCGCTCTACCTCGAAGCGGGCGTCCCCACCGGCTGACCCACCGGCCCGTCTCGTACTTCACCGGCCCGCCCCGTACCGCGTCGGCAGGCGGGGGAGGCTCAGCCCTTGCCCGCCGCGTACATCCCCAGGAACAGCGCCTCGGTCAGCGAGAGCTTCTCCAACTCCTGCGGCGAGACGCTCTCGTTGACCGCGTGGATCTGCGCCTCCGGCTCGCTCAGCCCGATCAGCAGGATCTCCGCCTCCGGGTAGAGCGAGGCCAGCGTGTTGCACAGCGGGATCGAGCCGCCCTGCCCGGCGATCGCCATCTCCTGGCCGTCGTACGCCAGGCGCATCGCCTCCCGCATCGCCGCGTACGCCGGGCTCGTGGTGTCCGCGCGGAACGGCTGGCCCTGGCCGACCTGCTCCAGCGAGAGCCGCGCGCCCCACGGCACCGAGGACCGGAGGTGCTCGGCGAGCAGCCGGTTGGCCTCGGCCGCGTCCACGCCCGGCGGCACCCGCAGGCTGATCAGCGCCCGCGCACTCGCCTGGACGGACGGGGTGGCGCCGACCACCGGCGGGCAGTCGATGCCGATCACGGTGACCGCGGGGCGCGCCCAGATGCGGTCGGCGACCGTACCGGAGCCGACCAGTCCGACCCCGTCGAGCACCTTGGCGTCGTTGCGGAACGCCTCTTCCGGATACTGCAGCCCGTCCCACTCCGCGTCCGCCTCGAGGCCCTTGACGGTGGTCGAGCCGTCCTCGGCGCGCAGCGAGTCCAGGACGCGGATCAGCGCGGCGAGCGCGTCCGGGGCCGCCCCGCCGAACTGGCCGGAGTGCAGATTGCCCTCCAGGGTCTCCACCGAGACCCGCAGCAGCGTCATTCCGCGCAGCGTGGCCGTGACCGTCGGCAGCCCGACCCGAAAGTTGCCCGTGTCGCCGATCACGATCGTGTCGGCGGTCAGCAGCTCGGGATGGGCCTCGGCATAGCGCTCCAGGCCGCCCGTGCCCTGCTCCTCCGAACCCTCCACGATCATCTTGACGTTGACCGGGACCCCGCCCTGCTCCTTGAGCGCCCGCAGGGCGGTGAGGTGCATGATCACGCCACCCTTGCAGTCCGCGGCGCCCCGCCCGTACCAGCGGCCGTCGCGCTCGGTCAGCTCGAAGGGCGGGGTGTGCCAGGCGGCCTCGTCCAGCGGGGGCTGCACGTCGTAATGGGCGTAGAGCAGCACGGTCGGGGCACCGGCCGGACCGGGCAGAAAGCCGTAGACGGACTGGGTGCCGTCGGGGGTGTCCAGCAGCGCCACGTCCTCGAACCCCTCGGCGCGCAGGGCGTCGGCGACCCAGCGGGCGGCGGCCTCGCATTCCTCGCGCGGGAACTGCGCCGGGTCCGCGACCGACTTGAAGGCCACCAGCTCGGCCAGCTCGGCCCTGGCGCGCGGCTGCAGGGCGGCTACGGTGGCGGCGAGAGGTGCCTTCTCCATGGGGGTCACTCCTGGGGTGCGACGGGTAGGCGGCGGGATGCGCTGCGATGGGCACGTATGTACGGCTTGATGCCGCGTGGCCGATCATCCCACAGCGGGGTCATCCGTCGGGGAGCCGTAGGATGCCGGGAAGGCGCATCAGGTCGGTCGATTGGGAGCGGATCCACACGTGAGCAGCGACAACGCAGCCCCGGACAATGAGACGGTATGGGACGTCGTCGTGGTGGGCGCGGGCCCCGCAGGTGCCTCCGCGGCCCATGCCGCCGCGTGCGCCGGACGCCGGGTGCTGTTGTTGGAGAAGGCCGAACTGCCGCGCTACAAGACATGTGGCGGCGGCATCATCGGTCCCTCGCGCGACGCGCTCCCGCCGGGCTTCGAACTGCCGCTGCGGGAGCGGGTGCACGCGGTGACCTTCTCGCTCAACGGCAAGCTGGCCCGCACCCGCCGCTCCAAGCACGCGCTCTTCGGGCTGATCAACCGGCCGGAGTTCGACGCGGCCCTGGTCGAGGCCGCCAAGGACGCGGGCGCCGAGATCCGTACGGGCGTCGCGGTCACCCGCGTCGAACAGCACGGCCCGGCCGTGCCCGACCGGCGCACGGTCGCCGTGGTGCTCGCCGACGGTGAGACGGTGCTGGCGCGGGCCGTGGTCGGCGCGGACGGCAGCGCGAGCCGCATAGGCGCGCATGTCGGCGTGAAGCTGGACCAGGTGGATCTCGGCCTGGAGGCGGAGATCCCCGTTCCGAAGACCGTCGCGGAGGACTGGGCGGGCCGGGTGCTCATCGACTGGGGCCCCATGCCGGGGAGTTACGGCTGGGTCTTCCCCAAGGGCGACACCCTGACCGTCGGCGTCATCTCGGCGCGCGGCGAGGGCGCTGGGACCAAGCGCTATCTGGAGGACTTCATCGCCCGGCTGGGCCTCGCCGGATTCGAGCCGAGCATCTCCTCCGGCCATCTGACCCGCTGCCGCGCGGACGACTCGCCGCTGTCCCGCGGCCGCGTCCTGGTGTGCGGGGACGCGGCCGGGCTGCTGGAGCCGTGGACGCGCGAGGGCATCTCCTACGCGCTGCGCTCGGGCCGGCTCGCGGGGGAGTGGGCGGTGCGCGTCGCCGAGGCGCATGACGCGGTGGACGCCCGCCGTCAGGCCCTGAACTACGCCTTCGCGATCAAGGCGGGGCTCGGTGTGGAGATGGGCGTCGGCCGCCGTCTCTACACGGTCTTCGCCCGCCGCCCCGGGATGTTCCACGCGGCGCTCACCGGCTTCCGCCCGGCCTGGCGCGTCTTTACGAAGATCACCCGCGGCACCACCACCCTGGGCGACCTCGTCCGCACCCACCCGGCCGCCCGCCGGGCCCTGGCGGCGATGGACCGGGGCTAGCCGCCTTCGCTCGGGCGTCGCGCGGCGATCATGCGTCATACGTCGGTGATGCGTCGTGCGGCGATCATGCGTCATACGACGGTGATGCGTCGCGCGGCGGCCCCGAGGCTTCGTCGGTAGTGGGTCGCGTGGCGGCCCCGCCTCCTCGCCGGCGATGCGGAGGACCGAGCGCATCCCGGCGGTCGGGCTCGGCCGACGTAACGTACTCCGCCGGGAGTACGTGCGGGCACCACGCAAGGGGGACGCCGGGCCCGCCCGGCCGGTTTAGCGTTGCCCGTATGCACGGATTCACGGGGGAGCCCGGCCCCTGGCACCGGCCGGGCGGACGCCGGCGCGAGATGCGCTTCGGCCCACCGCGCTCGGCCGTACCCTGGCCCTCCTCGCTCGCCATCGCCGTCGTCCAGCTGATGGGCACGGGGTTCGCCGCGCATGACCAGCCCACCCGGGTGGGCCTCGGGCCCGGGGCCGGTGCGCTGCTGCTCGCCGGGCCCGCGCTGCTGCTCCTGCGCCATCGCCACCCCGGGACCGTCGTGGTCGGCACGGCGGCGGTGACCGTGGTCTACATCGCCGCCGGATATCCGTACGGACCCGTCTTCCTCAGCGTCGTCGTCGCCTGTGTGGCGGCCGTCGCCGCCGGGAGGCGGATCGCCGCGTGGAGCGCGCTCGGGCTGCTGTGGGGCAGCCATCTGCTCATCGGCCACTGGCTCTACCGCTGGCTGCCGCCGGACGGTGACGGGCCCGTCGGATGGGGGCAGGAGCTGGGGATCACCGCCTGGGCCATGGCGATCGTCGCCGCGTCCGAGCTCGTCCGCGTCCGGCGTGAGCGGTGGGTCCGTGAACGGGCCGAACGGGAGGCGGCGGCGCGGCGCCGGGCCGATGAGGAGCGACTGCGGATCGCCCGCGAACTGCATGACGTCCTCGCCCACAGCATCTCGGTCATCAACGTCCAGGCGGGCGTCGGCCTCGCCCTCCTCGACCAGGACCCCGAACAGGCCCGCACCGCGCTGACCACCATCAAGGCGGCCAGCAAGGAGGCGCTGGGCGAGGTCCGCCAGGTCCTCGACACCCTGCGGACCTCCGGCGCGTCCGGCGCCGCGCCGCGCTCGCCCGCGCCCGGCCTGGACCGTCTGGAGGAGCTGACCGGGCAGGCGGCGGACGCGGGGCTCGCGGTGCGGGTGGAAGTGGAGGGCGTACGGACGGCCCTGCCGCCCGGCGCCGACCTCGCGGCGTTCCGTATCGTGCAGGAGGCCCTGACCAATATCGTCCGCCACTCCAGCTCCCGGAACGCCCACGTCCTGTTGTGCTACGCCCCCGGTGAGTTGGAGCTGCGGGTGGACGACGACGGTCCGGCGGCCGGGGGCGAGGTGACGGGCGGCGGCAACGGCCTGGTCGGCATGCGCGAGCGGGCCGCCGCGCTCGGCGGCACGGTGGAGGCGGGCCCCCGCCCGGACGGCGGTTTCCGCGTCCGGGCCCGGATCCCGTTCAGGAGCGCGAGGGAGACGCCATGAGTGAGGGGGAGAGGGAAGACGCCGTGATCCGTGTCGCGCTCGCCGATGACCAGATCCTCGTCCGCGCCGGCTTCCGCGCCCTGCTGGCCGCGCAGCCGGATATCGAGGTGGTCGGCGAGGCGGCCGACGGGGAGCAGGCGCTGGCGCTCGTGCGGGAGCAGCACCCCGATGTCGTCCTCATGGACATCCGCATGCCGGTGCTCGACGGCCTCGCCGCCACCCGCCGGATCACCGAGGACCCGGCCCTGGGCGAGGTGAAGGTGGTCATGCTGACCACCTTCGAGCTCGATGAGTACGTCTTCGAGGCGATCCGCTCCGGCGCCTCCGGCTTCCTGGTCAAGGACACCGAACCGGAGGAACTGCTGCGGGCGGTGCGCGCGGTCGTCGGCGGCGACGCGCTGCTGTCGCCCGGGGTGACCCGCCGCCTCATCGCCGAGTTCGCGGCCCGTTCCAGGGAACCCGCGCCCGCGGCCGCGCTGGCCGAGTTGACCGACCGGGAGCGGGAGGTGATGGCCCTGGTCGGCATGGGGCTGTCGAACCAGGAGATCGCCCGGCGGCTTGTGGTAAGCCCGCTCACCGCCAAGACCCATGTGAGCCGCACGATGGTCAAACTGGGCGTCCGGGACCGCGCCCAACTCGTCGTGCTCGCCTATGAGTCGGGCCTGGTCCGGCCCGGCTGGCTGGGCTGAGGAAGGTCCTGGGCCCGGGGAGCGGTGGCGAGGGTGCCCCGTGCTCGGTGCGCGGTGCTTCGGGGCCCGCTCAGAACAGCCCCTCCGGAGCCTCCGTCTCCCGCTCCCACACCGTCACCGGCGCCGTCGTCGGGGCGTCCGCCGCGGCCGCCGTCAGCGGCCAGCCCGCCAGCCGGCGGGTGTCCAGCAGCAGGATCCGGCCGTCCGTCGAGGTCAGGTGGATGTCCGGGCCCGCCACGGCGTCGATCCGACCGGCCACGGTGGTCTCGGGGACGAGCTGGATCAGCCCCAGCGCGGGGCGCACCCGGTCCAGATGGAACGCCGCGTCGTGGTGCACCGGCTCGAACGGTGCCAGGGCCAGTGACTCCGGCAGCCCGCCCAGGGCGCGCGCCCGCTGGTGGAGCGCGGCGAGGTCGGCGGCCCGCCGCTCCGGGGGCGGCGCGGCCTCGCGGGCGGTGCGCTTGGCGGCGTAGGGGAAGCGGTCCGGGATGCCGAGCGCGGTGCCCAGCTCCGCCTCGGCGCGGCGCGCGGCCATCAGCGGGCCACGGCCCAGCAGGCAGTACGAGAGCGCGGCCTGCTCCAGCAGCCGCGCCCCCTCCCGCTCGGCCGCCGTGATCCCGACCTTGACCAGATCCGGGCCGAACCATGCGAGGTAGACGTCGTAAGGGCGCGGGTCGTCCGTACGGGTGTCGGCGGCCACGGAGTACGAGCGGTCCAGCCGGGCGCAGTCCGGGCACTGCGCCGATACGGTGACGGCCGGGACCTCGGCCCCGGCCGGGCACGGGGTGTGCCGGGAGCCCCTGCGCACGCCGACGCAGTCGCGCCGGGGCCCGGTGGTGAAGGAGAGCGGGCGGTCCGCCGTCAGCGGGGAGAGCCGTTCCCCCTGGGCCGGATGGCGCCAGACGAGCGCGGGCCCGCGCCGGCCCCAGCGCGATCCCGCGCACTGCCACCGTGGAGGCCGCGGGCTCTCGGTCATCAGCGCCGCTGCCGGGAGAAGAGCCACAACGCCCGCACCAGGCGGACGGCGAATCCGACGGTGGCCACCGCGAAGGCGGCTGCCTTCCAGGCCCTCTCCTGAGCCCGGCCCAGGTCGCCGAAGAGCGCGGGGCTCGCGACCGCCACATAGAGCACGGCCGCCAGCAGACCGGCCGTGACCAGGGCGAACACCATCTCGACGGTGAGCGTGTCGCGCTCGTCCTGGGAACGGGGCCCGGTCATCTCGTATCAGCCCTCCGCCTGCTGTCCGGTGACTGCCGCCGAGTCGGTCATCCCCGGCTCGCGCTGCCCGTCACGCTGCTTCTTGCGCACATACAGCTGCTTCCGTACGCGTGCCACGACCGTACCGTCCGCGGCGACCACGTCGTTCTCGAACCACGGCAGTGCCTTGCCGCCGTCCGCCGTGGCCTCGCGGATCTCCTCCAGCCGCTCCTCGGTGAGCTTGAAGTCGGCGAACACATCGCCGCGGCCGGGCGAGACGAAGTCGATCTCGCCGGCCTTGTCCCAGACGATGTAGTCCCGGCCGAGCCGGTTCATCACCAGCAGCATCCAGAACGGGTCGCTCATCGCGAACAGCGAACCGCCGAAGTGGGTCCCCACGTAGTTGGAGTTGAAGCGGTGCAGCCGCAGCCTGACCCGGACACTGGTCCAGTCCTCCGCGAGGTGGACCACCCGCACCCCGGCGAAGAGATAGGGCGGCCACCAGTTCATCGCGCGGCGCAGGCGGCGCGCGGACATCGATCGACGTGACATGTCAGGAAGCTAGCACGCGATATTACCCGCCGGTAACCCAATGCGCGCATATCAGATGCTCGAGTGCTCCCGCCACAGCTCGGCCAGCTTCTCGTCCCCCTCCGTGGTCAGCGCGGTGATCGGCTGCCGGTTCCAGAGCGCGAGATAGAGGTCGCCGGCCGGGCCGCTCAGCTCGCAGTCGGCCGCCCCCTCGCCGTCGCGCTCGGTGCGCGGAGCGTCCTGTGACAGCCGCATCGTCCACACCGCGGCATGGTCCGTGGCCCTCACCCGGAGCGTGCGCGGGGTGTCCGTGCGCACCCGGGACCGGTCCAGGCCGTGGAAACCGACCAGCAGCTCATCGACCCCGTCGGCCGCGAACTTAGGGGTGAACGGGGAAAGGGCCCCGCCCCGCGCCGACTCCGCGTCGATCCGGTGGATGGCCGTTTCATGGGCCTGGCGCCGGGCCCAGAAGCCCAGCGGGAACTCCGAGGGAAAGAAGGTGAAGCACTTCAGCTCGGGGTCGGCATCGGTAAGGGTGCCGACCAGCCGGCCATGGACCTCGCGGTACCAGGACACGAGCTCGGCGTCGGCCGGTGCAGGCTCGACCGCCGGCCGGACCGGCTCCGTCAGGCCCTCGCCGACGATCCGGGTGGCCCAGCCGTACACCTGGCCCAGGTGGGACAGCAGGTCACGGACGCGCCAGTCGGGGCAGGTGGGCATCTGGGCGTCCACTCCGGCCTCGGCCGCGGCGTCGGCCAGCAGCCGGCCCTCGCGGTCCACGATTTCGATCAACTCGGCAGTCTCCATGGCGGAATCATGCCAGCCACCTCCGACATCGGCCGGGGCCGGGACGGCGAGGGCGTCAGTTTCCGGCCGGGCGCACGGCGTTCCGCGTGCCGTACGCGACCACCGCCGCCACGGCCGCCAGCGCCGCGACCGTGGTGAGTGCGATCGGCAGCGAGTACCAGTCGGCGAGGAAGCCGATCGTGGGCGGGCCCAGCAGCATCCCGCCGTAGCCGAGCGTGGAGGCCGCGGCGACCCCGCCCGGCCCCGTCAGCGCGCCCGCCCGCGCGATGGCGACGGGGAAGAGATTGGCCAGTCCCAGCCCGGTGACCGCGAAGCCCAGGAGCGCGAGCCAGACCGTGGGCGCGAGCGAGCCCAGCAGCATGCCGGCCGCGGCCGTGGCACCGCCCGCGATCAACGCCCTGGTCTGGCCGAGCCGTTCGAGCAGCGCGGTGCCGGTCAGCCGGCCGACGGCCATCATCAGCGCGAAGACGGAGTATCCCGCGGCGGCCAGTCCGGCGGACGCGTCGAGGTCCTGGTGCAGATGGAGGGCCGCCCAGTCGGCCATCGCGCCCTCGCCGTACGCCGTGCAGAGCGCGATCAGGCCGAAGACGGCGACGAGCCACCGGGCGCGACCCGACCGCTCTGCGCCGGGAGACGGTTCGGCGGCGGCGTTCTCGGACTCGGCCGCGGGCCCGGCGCCATCCCGCGGCGCGGGCACCGGCAGCGAGATCAGCGTCCGGCCGGCGGCCGCCGCGAGCAGCAGCCCGAAGACCGCGAGCAGCGACAGATGGCGGGTGGGGGAGAGGTGGTCGGCGATCAGCCCGCCGAGCCCTGCCCCGGCCATCCCGCCCAGGCTGAAGGCGGCGTGGAAGCTGGGCATGACCGGGCGGCGCAGGGCGGCGATGAGGTCGACCGCCGCGCTGTTCATGGCCACGTTGAGCGCGCCGAACCCGGTGCCGAAGACCAGCAGCACCAGGCCGAGGACGAGCGCGGAGTGGGTCAGCGGCGGCAGCGCCACGGAGCCGGCGAACAGCACACCGGCGGCCACCGTCGTCGGGTGGTTGCCGAAGCGGCGGCACAGGCGCCCGGTGGCCATCATCGTGGCCGTCCCGCCCGCGGACACGCCGAGCAGGGCCAGCCCCAGCGCGCCCTCCGAGGCGCTCGTCTGGTCCTTGATCGCGGGGATCCGGGCGACCCATCCGGCGAACACGAAGCCGTCGAGGAAGAAGAACGCGGTGATGGCGGCGCGGAGTCGGGCGAGGTCGCGATCCGCGGTGACGGAGCGGCGCGCGCCCAGAATGGCCGTCCGTGTTTTGTTTGGAGTCGGCACAAAGTGAGAATAGAGGCGTGACCCAGACACGGACAAGGCTCGAGCGCGGCCGAAGCGCTCTTGGCCCGGCACTGGCACTCGTCCACACCGGCCGCGCGCCCACCCGCGCGGTGCTCACGGCCGAGCTCGGGGTGACCCGTGCGACCGCGGGCGCCGTCGCCGCCGAGCTGGAGGCGCTCGGCCTGATCCAGGTCGACTCACGGCCGCTCGGGGCCGCCGGGGCGCAGGGCCGTCCCTCGCACCGGCTGTCGATCGCCGCCCGAGGGCCCGTCGCGCTCGCCGCCCAGGTGCACGCCGACGGGTTCCGCGCGGCGCTCGTCGGGCTCGGCGGCCGGACCGTGGCCACGGCCCCGGGCTGCATGACCGTGCCCGCCGACCCGGCGCATGTCATCGACGCGGTCGTGGAGGCCGGTGCCCGGCTGCTGCGGGAGACAGGCCGCCGCTGCGTGGGCGCGGGGCTCGCCGTCCCGTCCGCGGTCGCCGAACCGGAGGGCACCGCCCTGAACCCACTGCACGTCGCCTGGCCCGCGGGCGCTCCGGTGCGCGAGCTGTTCAACCGCAGCCTGGCCGCGGCCGGTATCCGTGGCGACGACGGGGAGCCGGTCACCGGCTTCGCGGGCAATGACGTCAACCTGGCCGCGCTCGCCGAGCACCGCCATGGCGCGGGCGGCGGCGCTCAGCATCTGCTCTGTGTCGCCACCGGGCACCGGGGCGTCGGTGGCGCCCTGGTGCTCGACGGGCGGCTGCACACGGGCAGCGCGGGGCTCGCCCTCGAGGTGGGCCATCTGACCGTCAACCCCGAGGGCCCGCCCTGCCACTGCGGCAGCCGCGGCTGTCTGGACATCGAGGCCGATCCGCTCGCCTTCCTCACGGCGGCCGGGCGCGACCCGGGCCCGGAGGTGTCCCTGCTGCAGCAGGCCCGCGATCTGCTGCGCGAGGAGTACGCCACGGAGCCGTCCGTACGGGCCGCCACCAGCCAGCTCATCGACCGCCTCGGCCTCGGGCTCGCCGGTCTGGTCAACATCCTCAACCCGGACCGCATCATCCTCGGCGGGCTGCACCGCGAACTCCTGGAGGCCGACCCGGAGCGGCTGCGCGCGGTGGTGGCGGAGCGGAGCCTGTGGGGCCGGAGCGGGGGCGTACCGATTCTGCCGTGCACGCTGGACCACAACAGCCTGGTGGGCGCGGCCGAGTTGGCGTGGCAGCCGGTGCTGGACGACCCCTTGGCCGCCCTGGGCGTGGGCTGAGCACCGCGAGCTCCTTACGGCCGTCACCACTGGCGGCCCCGGGGGAGCGCGTTCAGGTCCGGGGTCGACAGATGGAGCACCTGGTAACGGTCGCCGGGCTCCGGGGGCGGTGCGGAGTCCTCCCAGAGCGTGAAGTGGATCAGCTCCCAGCCGCGCGGGTCGATGCCGAGGGCCGTCGCGTGGACGCCGTCCGTACGGGCGCGCTCGGCCAGCCGCGCCAGCGCGTCCTCGACAACGGAGGCGGGGTCGGCGGCGGCCGGGACCGGCGCGGCGTGGCGGGTGGCGGCGCGCGGTACGGTGCCCGCCGCCGGGCCCCGTTCGAAGGCGAGCCCCTGCCAGTGCTCGACCGCGGGCCTGCCGAAGTCCCGGACGATGCCCCGGAGTCCGGGGCCCCATAGGAAGCGGTTCATGGCCTCGGGCGCGGTCCACAGATAGAACGGGACGTACTGGTGGACCGGCGAGCCGTCCACCCCCCGCTCCCGGATGCCGTACGCCTTGAGCCCCAGTCCTGAGAAGTCGTCGAGCAGCGGCCCCTTCGTCTCCACCCGGTCCCGGATGATCCTCATGTCGTAGTCGGCGGGCAGGGTGATCCGGTACTGCATGACGAGCATCGGTGAACTCCTGTCGGGGGGGCGTGCGTTCGCGGCCGTTCCTCTGCGTTCGATCGTACACACTAGTAGGTACAGAAGGGGTGGGCCCCGGCGCGCGTACTCCCCAGGAGGTACCGGGAGTGTCGTCGGCCGTACGACGACCGGTCGCCGTAAGGGAGTGATCCTCGAAGTGGCCGTGAGAAAGGGCCGTGAGAAGTGGCCATGACAACAACGGGCCATGAGACAACCACTCCCGAGGAGCGCGATCATCATGAACACCCTGGCGCACGGCTTCGCCGACGGCGACGGCCCCGGACCGTGGATTCTGCTCTTCCCGCTGATGTGGGCGCTGGTCGTCGGCGGTGCGGTCTTCCTGTTGAGGCGCGCCGGGTGGCGCGGACGCGCCCCCTGGCGGCAGGGACCCGCGGACCTCGGTGAGCGCTCGCCGATCGCGGTGCTGGGCCGTCGCTTCGCGGCCGGTGAGATCGATGAGGACGAGTACTGGCGCCGACTGTCCGTCCTGGACGAGCAGTTCGGATGCCATGCGAAGGGCGGGGTCCTCTGACCGTGGCTGACGGTGGGGCGCTGACGCGGGGCGCTCAGGCCGACCGGGCTGTCAGGGCTGTCAGGGCGGTTGGGGTTGTCCGGGCTGCCGGGGCCGTCGGGGCTGTCCGGACCGTCCCGCCTCACGGGAGGCGGGACGCCTGCGTGCTCAGCGGGAGGCTGCCGACCGGGCGGCCGCGGGAGCCCGCTCGCGCACCGCAGACGCCTGGGCCGCGGCGACGGGCGCGGGGGCCGGTGCCGGCGCCGGGGCGACGGGCGCGGGGGCGACGGGTGCGGGGGTGGGTGCCGGGGCGACGGGCACCGGTGCCGGGGCGACCGGTGTCGGGGCGGTGGCGGGTCCGGGTGTGGGTGCGGGGCCGGTGATGGGCGTGGTGGGCGCCGGCGCCGGGCGGGAGGCGTCCGTGCGATGGGGCGGTGCGGTACGGCCCGCTCCATGCGCCGTGAGGGGCGACTTGGCGGTGGCGGTGGGCCGCGGCACGGCCAGCGTGAACCAGACGACCTTCCCGCTGCCGTCGTCCCGCGCATGCATCCCCCAGCTTTGGCTGACGGCCGCGACCAGCGCGAGCCCCCTGCCATGCGTGGCCACGGGATCGCAGGCCCGAAGGCGGGGCAGCCGCGGATCCTGATCGCGGACCGAAACGGTCAACCGGTCCCGCATGAGAACGATCTCCACCGTGCACTGCTTGTCCGGCTCGGCGTGCCGATGCACATTGGTGAGCAGTTCGGTGACGGCGAGCGCCGCCGGGTCGATGAGCGGATCCAGATGCCAGTAGCGCAACTGCGCCGACACGATTCTGCGGACCTGTCCGATCCGCGACGGCAGGGCCTGCAGCTCCACCGTGCACTGCCTGCTAGGACGACTGATCACGGCTGCGACTCCCTGAAGAAGTTGGGGCTAGCCTGATTCAGATGCGGGCGACGAACACGTTCAGCAGTGGTGGCTGCTGGGCGCGACCGGTGGGACGGTTCTCTGCGTCACCGCTTGTTGACCCTCAGTGATACTGATACTCGTCCAGGGTCGGTCCCACCGCGCGCATGCGCAACTCGGCCACCTCACCGCTTCTGGGAGTGCCCCCGAGCGGACCGGACGGCGTCGAGGAAGCGGCTGGCGGCCCCGGAGCCGGACTTGGCCGAGGTGGACTTGGTGTCCTGCGAGCCGAGAGTGAGACGGTAACGGGTGCCGTTCACGGTGGCCATGGCCTGGTCACCGTCCACGAACCAGGGCTTGCTGGCGCGCACCGACTGCACCGGCGCGCTGTCGATCTCGCGGCCGTAGCTGGTGAGCAACTCCAGCCTGCCGTCCTTGATCAAGACCTGTCCGGCGCGGGTGACCGAGCGCAGGAACCGCTCGATCCGCACTCCCCTGGCGTTGAACTCGTTATCGGCCATCACAACCGCCTCCCCGATGGCTCCGACTGGCGCTTCTGCCGCCGTCTCTCATTTTCCCTGCTGCGCAGTGTGCCCGGGACCGGCCCCGGGCACCAGGGCGCACTGGGGGACAATGAGGATCGAAACGGCACGAGTATGCCACCTGGGCTGGGCGTGGGCACAAGCAGGAGGAGTGGGCGTTGGACGGCACGGCGCGCGGGATCATCAAGACGATCGACGTGGACCGCAGCGACCACGGCTATCGCGAGTGGCTGAAGGAGGCCGTCCGAAAGGTGCAGGCGGACGCCCAGCGGTCCGCGGACACCCATCTGCTGAGCTTCCCGCTGCCCGAGCGCTGGGGGATCGACCTCTACCTCAAGGACGAGTCCACCCACCCCACAGGGAGTCTCAAGCACCGTCTGGCACGCTCGCTGTTCCTCTATGGGCTGTGCAACGGCTGGATCCGGCCGGGCAAGCCCGTGATCGAGGCGTCCAGCGGCTCGACCGCCGTATCCGAGGCGTACTTCGCCAAGCTGATCGGGGTGCCCTTCATCGCGGTGATGCCCCGCACGACCAGCCGGGAGAAGTGCCGCCTGATCGAATTCCATGGCGGCCAGTGCCATTTCGTGGACGACCCGCGGACGATGTACGAGGAGTCCGCCGCCCTCGCGACGGAGTCCGGGGGTCACTACATGGACCAGTTCACCTACGCCGAGCGGGCCACGGACTGGCGCGGCAACAACAACATCGCCGAGTCGATCTATCAGCAGATGCGTCTGGAGCGGTATCCCGAACCGGCATGGGTCGTCGCCACGGCGGGCACCGGAGGCACCTCGGCGACCCTCGCCCGCTACGTCCACTACATGCAGTACGACACCCGGGTGTGCGTCGCCGACCCGGAGAACTCCTGCTTCTTCGACGGCTGGGTCCACCATGACGACGACGCCTCCAGCGACCACGGTTCACGCATCGAGGGCATCGGCCGCCCCCGGATGGAGCCCAGCTTCGTACCGGGCGCGATCGACCGGATGATGAAGGTCCCGGACGCGGCGAGCGTCGCGGCCGCGCGCGCCCTGGAGCGGGCCATCGGCCGTAAGGCGGGCGGCTCCACCGGGACGGGGCTGTGGAGCGCGCTGCGGATCGTCGCGGAGATGGTCGCCGCGGGGCGGACCGGGAGCGTGGTGACGCTGCTGTGCGACCCGGGGGAGCGGTATCTGGACAAGTACTACTCGGACGCGTGGCTCGAGGAACAGGGGCTGGACATCGAGCCGTATGTGAAGACGCTCGACATCTTCCTCACCACGGGAACCTGGACCGACTGACGGCGCACACGGCCGGACCGGCCGAGCAGCGCCCGTACGGCCGTCAGGCCGCCGCCACCATCCGGTCCAGGTTCCGCACCGCCTGGTGGAAGGCGCGCCGCAGACCCGGCCGCATCGCCCGTACGACACCGCGCAGCAGTGCCGTGCCGTCCACCGCGAACACATAGCGCACCACGGTCCCGCCGCGGGCCGTGGGCCGCAGCGTCCACTCCTCCAGCAGGGCCCGCAGCCCCGGTGCGTTGGTCTCGTCGACGCGGTAGGCATAGCGCTCGTGCGGATCGGCCGCCATGACCGTCTCGCGGAAGCGACCGCCGCCCACGAGGCGGATGGCCCTGCCCTTGCCGCCGTCCGTGGAGCGGGCCTCCTTCACCGACCGGAACCACCGCGGCCAGCCCTGGACATCGGTGAACGCCTCGAACACCGCCTCGGGAGAGGCCGAGATCTCGGCGACGAAGACGAGCCGCAACGGGGCGGTCTCGACGTACTCCAGTCCGACGGCACGCAACCGGTGTGTCATGGACACACGATAACTGTCGGGGTGTCAGATGTCTGCGGTGCGGGACGGCTCGCCCGCCACCACCAGCTCCGGCAGATACTCGGAGATCTCCGCCCGCGCCTCCTCCGGCAGCCCCGGGTCCGTGACCAGCGCGTTCACCTGGTCCAGCGTGGCGAAGGAACTCAGCCCCACCGTGCCCCACTTGGTGTGGTCCGCGACCACCACGACCCGCCGCGCGGCCCTGACGAAGTGGCGGTTGGTCTCCGCCTCCGCGAGATTCGGCGTCGACAGACCCGCCTCCACCGATATGCCGTGCACTCCGAGGAAGAGCACATCGAAGTGGAGCGAGCGCACCGCCGCGTCCGCGACCGGCCCCACCAAAGTGTCCGACGGCGTGCGCACCCCGCCGGTGAGCACGACGGTGGCCGCACCGGGGCGCGGGCCCACCCCGCCGAGCGCCGCCGACCGCTGGGCGTTGTAGAACACATCGGCCACCCGGACCGAGTTCGTCACCACGGTCAGATCCGGCACCTCCAGCAGCTGCTGGGCCAGGGCGTAGGCCGTGGTGCCCCCGGCCAGACCGATCGCGGTGCCCGGCGCGGCCATCGCGGCCGCCGCCTTCGCGATGTCCTCCTTGGCGCTCAGCTCGAGGCCCGATTTGGCCTCGAACCCGGGCTCGTATGTGCTCGCCTCGGCCACCGGCACGGCCCCGCCGTGCACCTTCTCCACCACGCCCAGCCGGGCCAGCGCGTCCAGATCGCGACGAACCGTCATGTCCGAGACATTGAGCTTGCGGGTCAGCTCATTGACCCGCACCCCGCCGCGCCGCCTGACCTCGTCGAGGATCAGGGCGCGTCGCTGCTCCGCGAGGAGGTTCTGGTTGTCGCTCACCCTGCCTCGTCTCCCTCCGGTCGGCCCTCGTCGCCCGCGCGTTCATCTTCGCATGAGGCGAGGACAGCCGGTCGCCACAGCACCCGGGGTTACGATTTCGCCACGCCCGGCCTGTCAGGGTCGGGGGAGGTGGCCGATGGGCACAATCCTGGAGCAGAACGACCGCACCACACCGGAATCGGGGGAACACGGTGCCAGCGACCATGCCTACGGACACGCCGGCCGACGGGGCGCAAGGGGCGACGGCAGCCCGTAAGGGCGGAGCACCACCGTCCGATCTCGAACTCCTCGTCCACGGAGTGGGCGGCACCACCCCCGAGGAGATGCTGCGCGATCCGCGCACCTGCCGGGTCACCGGCGACGAGACCGCGGCGGTCTACCGCAGGGCGGACGAGATCGACGCCGAGCAGCGCCCGCCGGAGGACCGGGAGGGCCAGGACCGTGAGGGCCCGATCCGCGAGGCGTACGTATGGTGCAACCTCACCTCGGGCAACAGCTCCCGCGGCCTGTGGCTGCTTTTACTGCCGTTCATGGTCGCCAACCTCGCCCACTGGATGCGGCCCCCGGCCGACCGGCGCGAGCGGACCGTGCGCACCTACGGCCTGTTCGTACGGCTCGTGGCGCTCACCTTGACCGTGCTGCTGATCGCCGGGGCCTGCGAGGTGGCCCTGGACCTGATCGCCTGGCAGTGTGCCGGTTCGGCCGACTGCGCCGGTGGCAAGTCCTGGCTCGGCTTCCTGTCCCCGGAGAACCACGGCTGGTGGAGCCAGCCCGGCCGCAGGCTCGCGCTCGCCGCGGTGCTGCCCGGCGCGCTCACCGGACTGCTGTGGTACCTGTCCAACCGCACCTGGAGCGCGTACGAGTCCTCACCGCCGCTGGAGCGCCCGGTCGACGAGTCCGCCCCCGAGGCGGGCAACCGCCCCGCGCTGTGCCTGCCCGGCTTCTGGTACGGCCGCAGGATCGTCGCCCGGCTGCGCGCCGCGCACACCGCCGCCGGCTTCCTCACCATCGCGGCCGGCCTGACCCTGCCCACCACCGCCTACGACCGCAAGCCGGGCGGCGGCGGGCTGCAGGACGCCGCGGGCTGGGCGCTGCTGACGCTGCTCGCCGCGGGCGCGGTCGCGGTGGTGGCCGTGGTGTGCCACCGCGGCCGCAGCGAGACCAAGGTCGACGGGGAGCTGGACCGCATCACCATCACCGCGCTGCCCGGCGCGGCCCTCGCGGTGCTGGCGCTCTCCGTGCTGTACGCCGGGTGGTCCCGCTCCGGCTGGGCCTCCACCGGCAAGCTGCCGGGCAACCAGGCGTTCTGCGCCATCGCCATAGGAGAGGGCGCGCTGATCGTGACCATGGCAGTGTGCGCCCTGGTCCTCCACCGGTCCGCTCCCGGCCGCACTCCGCTGTACGGGCTCGCCGGGCCCGCCGTCGCGGTGCTCGCCTGCGGGCTCGGCGCGGTGCTCGCGGGCGGTGTCGCCCAGCGCTTCGCGGACTGGCTGGACGGCGGCGCCACCCCCGGTGAGGGGCCGGGCATCGCCCCGCCGGTTCTGCTGACCTGGCTGGCCACGGCCATCCCCGCGCTGCTGCTCGCCCTGGTCCTCCTGCTGCTGATCTTCACCGTAAGGGTGTGGCGGGTGCGCAACCGGCTGCTGCCGACCATCATGGACGGCTATCCGGGGGAGCGGCCCGACCCGGTGCGCACCCGGCGCATCGCGCGCACGATCGCCCGCGCCGGCCTCACCGACTCCGCCCCGTGGATCGTCGGCCCCGTCGCGCTGCTGACCCTGCTGTTCGGCGCCGCCGCCGTCACCGGGGCCTGGGTCACGGACCAGGTGCCGGGGCGGGCCGCCGACGACGCGCCCGGGGCCGTGGACGCCGCCGCCCAGACCGCCCAGGCGCTGGGCTCCTGGCTGATGGGGCTGGCCTTCCTGATGCTGGTCACCTGGGCCCGCCGCGCCTACCGCAGCCCCGCCGCCCGCCGCACCATCGGCATCCTGTGGGACGTGGGCACCTTCTGGCCGCGCGCCGCCCACCCCTTCGCACCCCCGTGCTACGCCGAGCGGGCGGTGCCCGATCTGACCTGGCGGATGGAGACCTGGACCCGCCGGCACGGCGGCCGACTGGTCATCTCCGGCCACTCCCAGGGCAGTGTGCTGGCCGCCGCTGCGGTCTGGCAGCTGGACCACCGCACCCGCGGCCAGGTCGCGCTGCTCACCTACGGCTCACCGCTGGAGCGGCTGTACGGGCGCTGGTTCCCCGCCTACTTCGGGCCTACCCAGCTGCTCTCGCTCCACGGCGAGGTGCGCTGCTGGCGCAATCTGTGGCGCTACACCGACCCGATCGGCGGCCCCATCCGGCTGTCCGACGGCAGCGGGCCCGAGGTCGACTGCGGCGCGCTCAAGGACCCGCTGGTCTACGGCCGTACGCCCGAACACCCGCTGCCCGCGCCGATCCTGGGGCATGGGGACTACCAGGCCGACCCCGTCTTCGACCGGGAGCGGGCCGGGCTGCTGGCCCGGCTCCCGGAGCAGTCGCCGCCGCCTCCGCAGGAGGGGGCCGCCGGTCAGATGAGCTCCGGCAGGTCCTCGGGATAGAGCAGCGTGAGGTCGTCCGTGGTCGGGTCGCTCAGCTGGGCGACCCGGCCCGCATGCCGCTCCACCATCGCCTCGAAGGTCTGCCGGGCGGTGCGCCCGTTGCCGAACGCCGGGCCCTTGGGAAGCGCCGTGAAGTACTTCAGCAGCGCCTCCGCCGCCCCCTCGCCGATCCGGTACTCATGCTCCTCGGCCTGCTGCTCCACGATCCGCAGCAGCTCCTCCGGGGCGTAGTCGCCGAAGGTGATGGTGCGCGAGAAGCGGGAGGCCACACCGGGGTTGACCGACAGAAAGCGCTCCATCTCGGCGGTGTACCCCGCGACGATGACCACGACCGCCTCCCGGTGGTCCTCCATCAGCTTGACCAGGGTGTCTATCGCCTCCCGGCCGAAGTCCCGGCCGGAGTCCTCCGGCGAGAGGGCGTACGCCTCGTCGATGAACAGCACCCCGCCGCGCGCCCGGTCGAACGCCTCCTGGGTGCGTATGGCCGTGGAGCCGATGTGCTCACCCACCAGGTCCACCCGGGAGACCTCCACCAGATGGCCGCGCTCCAGCACCCCCAGGGAGGCCAGGATCTCCCCGTAGAGCCGGGCGACCGTCGTCTTGCCGGTGCCCGGGGAGCCGGTGAAGACCAGATGGCGGCGGACGGAGGCGGCCTTGAGCCCGGCCTCCTGGCGCCGCCGGCCCACCTCGATCATGTCGGTGAGAGCGCGCACCTCGCGCTTGACGCTCTCCAGCCCGACCAGTGTGTCGAGTTCGCCCAGCACCGCTGAGGACGGGCGGACGGAGAGCGGGGGCTCGATGGCGGGCGCGGAGGTCTGGACGGACCGCTGCGACGGGACGCCGCCCAGCAGCCCGCCCGTCGAGGCGGCGGTCTCCACGGCGGGCGCGGTGAGCGGGGGCTGGCCGGGCGTGGTCGGGGAGCCCAGCGCCGTGGTGGCGCTCTCGTCGCTGGTGCAGTCCTCGACGAGCGGCCCCGCCTCGGAGAACTCGTACCCGCCGCGCGCACACCGCTCCGTGCGGCACCGGGTCAAGGTGGTGCGGCAGCCGTCGATGATGTGGAAGCCGTAGCCCCCGCTGCCGGTCACCCGGCAACCCGTGAACGTGCCGCGGCCCTCGGCGGACACATAGAACCCGGCCTCCGTCGGCCCGGAGACCGTGGTGCGCTCGACCGTCGGATCGGCGCCCTTGGTCACGATCACTCCGGTGGCGGCCCCGTCTATCGTGCAGTTGGCGAGCGTGCCGCCGCTGCCGTGGTCGCGGAACCACGCCCCGGTGGCCGCCTCCCGGATGCGGCAGTCGTCCAGCTGGACGATGGCCCCGTCGCTGACCGAGACCGCGGTGGAGCGCACCTGCGACAGATCGCTGTCGACCACGTCGACCCGCGACCCGCGGTCCAGCACGAACAGCGCGTCCGGCACCTCGCGCACCCGGCACGAGTCGAGCACGGCGGTCGCCCCGTCGCTCACCCACACCGCCGGATAGTCGCCGGTGCTCTCGTGCAGCTCGCACTGGTTGGCGTCCACCCGGGTGCCCGGGTCCCACACCGACAGGCCGTTGCGCCCGAACCGGCGCACCGTGGAGCGGGTCAGCGTCAGCACCGAACGCGACCTCAGGTCGATCGCGTTCTCCGGGATGTCATGGATCTCGCAGTCGGCGAGCGTGAGCACCGCGTCCGTGTCCAGGTTGACCCCGTCGGACGTCGTACGGTGCACCCGGCAGTCGGTGAGATGCCCGGTCGCGCGCCCGGAGACCTGCACTCCGGCGCCCCTGATCTCGTACACTTCGCAGCCGACGGCCTCCAGCGAGGAGCCCTCGCCGGTCAGCGAGAAGCCCGCCCCGGACGCGTGGTGGACCCGGCAGCGCTCCAGGCGCGGGCGGGCGCCGCCGCGCACCGCCACTCCGGACTGCCCGGCGGCCACCACCTCGCACTCCTCGAACACCCCGCCCGCGCCGTCCAGCACGCTGAGCCCGACGCCCGCGGGGTTGTCCACGGTGCAGCGCCGCACGGTGGGACGGGCGCCGCCGCGCACCTCGATGCCGACCGCCGAGCGCGTGGCGACCCGTACGTCCGACACCTCCGGGGTGGCGTCCTCGATCAGCAGCGCGGGGGCGGCCGAGTCCTGGCCCTCGACATGCAGATCCTGGACCACGGCGGAGGCACGTATGGTCAGCGCCACTCCGTCCACCGGCGCGATGCGCACCGAACCGCGTGCCGAGCCCTCGGGGCCGCGCAGTGTGACGGCCCGGCCCACCACCACATTCTCGCGGTAGGTGCCGGGCGAGATGGAGAGCACATCACCGTCCCCGGCGGCCTCCAGGGCCGCCGTGAGGGAGGCGTACTCTCCGGTGCGGCGCCGCCACCGCGACGTTCCGCTGTGCGTCACCTGGACGACCGAGCCCTGTGCCATGGTGCTGCTGTGCCCCCACCTCGTGCGTTGCCGGTGTGCGCGCCTGACCGCCGCTGCCGACTGCCGCTGCGCATATGGAATGCCCCACCGTAGCGTGCGCACGGCACCAAGAGATGACCTGCCTGTGGACCACGGGCGGAGTTGGCGTTCATATGACAACTCCCGCCCGTGCACGGTCAACTCGCAGGGGCTAGCTGTCGGCGTCCGCCCGGCCCCAGTCCTGACCGGCTCGCTCCCAGGCGAGGTCCCACTGTGCGTAGCGCCGGCGCATGAGCCGCCATACGACCAGCCGCCGGGCGCCGTCCACCAGGACCGCCGTCGCCCCGGCCGCGCCGATCCCCGCCAGCACGGCGTGGGTGGTGGCCGTCGCGGCGTCCAGCGGGCGGCCCACCGGGCGGCCGTGGTCGTCGGTCCAGATCCGGAACCGCTCACCGGGGTCGGCACCGGGGTGGGCCCCCAGCGTGCCCTGGTGTCTGCTGCCGTCCGGCCCCGTCCAGCGGGCGAGGACGCGGCGGTGCGCGTCTCTCGCGGAAGCGGTCTCGGGATCGGAGTCGATGGGTGGATGCGGCAGCACCTTCAGCACGGTGGCCGAGAGCGGATGGCGCTCGGCCCGCTGTTCGTGCGCGGCCCTCACCAGCGCCCCGTGTGCCATGGACCCCGATGCCCAGCCGGCGGCGGGGGCGACGAGCAGGATGAGCGCCGCGGCGATCATTGCCGCGCACGCCTCCACGATGTCCGTCTTACGGCGCAGCGGATTACGCCGCCAGCGCCACAGCCCCCAGATCATTCGCATGGATCACATACCCCCTTCCCCATCCGTGGGTACCGCATGGCGGGCCGGATATGCGCGAATTCGGTGAAGAGAGAGCAATATCACGGGGTCAGCCCTTTCGCCGTTCCGGCGGGCCGTCTGCGGTTCAGAGGGACGCACCAGACCAGCCGGGTGCCGCCCGCCTCGGGCGCCTCGATGTCCAGTGTGCCGCCCAGGAGTTCGGCCCTTGACCGCATGTTGACCAGCCCTCCGCTGGGGGCGGCGCCCCCGATGCCCACCCCGTTGTCCGCGACCACCAAGGTGATGTCGGCGCCGACGGTCAGCCGCACCTCCACCCGCTGGGCATGGGCGTGCCGCACGGTGTTGCTGAGTGCCTCGGCGAGCACCGCCAGCACATGGTCGCCCGTCGTGTCCGGCACATCGGTGTCCACCGGGCCGTCCATCAGCAGCGACGGTGCGAAGCCCAGGGTGTCGGAGGCCGACCGGACGGCCTTGACCAGCCGGCGCCGCAGCGTGGCGGGTTCGCCGCCGTCGTCCCCGACCGTGCGCAGGGCGAAGATGGTGGAACGGATGATCTTGATGGTCTCGTCCAGGTCGTCCACGGCCCGCCCCACCCGCTCGGCCGCCTCCGGGCGTTCGATCAGCCGACCCGCGCTCTGCAGGGTGAGACCGGTCGCGAAGAGCCGCTGAATGGCCAGATCATGGAGGTCCCGGGCGATCCGGTCACGGTCCTGGAGCAGCGCCATATGCTCGGACTCGGCGCGGTGCCGGGCCAGTTCCAGGGCGAGCGCCGCCTGCGCCGCGAACCCCGAGAGCAGCTCCACCTCATGGTCGTCGAAGGGCTGCCGTCCGGCGAGCCGGCACAGCCGCAGCGCACCGGAGGCCCGCGCGCCCGCGACCAGCGGCACGGCCACCACCGGGCCGAACTCGCTCTCCGGAGCGGGCAGCGGCCAGGACCGGGCCCGGGAGTCCACCCGTACGTCCGAGGCGACCGCGGGGCGTCCGGTGCGGGCGGCGAGCCCGGCCAGCGAGCCGGCGGATGGCACCATGAGCCCGCCGATGGCCTCCGCGTCATGCCCCTCGGCCACCTCGACCACCAGGGAGTCGGTGCCCGCGGCCGGCAGCAGGATCGCCGCCGAGTCGGCGAGGGCCACCTGCAGGGCGAGCCGGGCGATCAGGCTCAGCGCCTCGCCCGCCGCGGTGCCCGCCAGCAGCGTACGGGTGATGACGCCGAGCGCCTCCAGCCACTGCTCGCGGCGCCGGCTCTCGTGGTACAGCCGGGCGTTGTCGATGGCCACCCCGGCGGCGACCGACAGGGTGGTCAGCACCGCCTCGTCATCGGCGTCGAACTGGGCGCCGCCGCGCTTCTCGGTCAGATAGAGATTCCCGAAGACCTCGTCACGGACCCGGATCGGCACGCCCAGGAAGGAGCGCATCGGCGGATGGTGCTCGGGGAAGCCGTAGCTCGCCGGATGCTCCGACAGATCGGTGAGCCGCAGCGACTGGGGGTGGCGGATCAGCTCGCCGAGCAGTCCGTGACCGCTGGGTAACGGGCCGATGCGGTGGGCTCGTTCCTCGGATATGCCCACCGGCAGGAACTGCGAGAGCCGATGCCGGTCGATCACGCCCAGCGCGCCGTACTCCGCGTCGGCCAGCACCACCGCGGACTCCACGATCCGGCGCAGCACCTGCTCCAGGTCCAGCTCGCGGCCCACGCTGAGCACGGCCTCCAGGAGGTTGTGCATCCGGTCCTGGGTGGACCGGGCGGCGTCCAGCCGCGCCTGGAGCTCATCGAGAAGCTGGTCGAGCCGGAGTTGGGGAAGGGCCGGATGGCGCCCCTGATCCGCACTGCCCGACACCTGGCCACCATCCCCCCATGAGCCCCTCACCAGCAGGGTAGCCGGGGCAGGGGTCGATGGTGGCGGCGATAGAAGGAACTCGGCCAGGGTCAGGGGCCGCTGAGGTACGGGAGCCTAGGAAACCGGCACCACGGCGACCGGGCACTTGGCGTGATGCAGTACGGCGTGGTTGACAAGCCCCAGCTGCATGCCGAAGTGCCCCTGCCGCCGCCGGGCCCCCACCACCAGCAGATCGGCGTGGGCGGAGGCGTCCAGCAGCGCCTTGCGCGCCGAGCCCTCGACCGGGCGGTGCGCCACCGGCACCGGCGGCAGCCCGGCCGCCGTGGCGCCGCCCAGCGTCTCGTCCAGCAGCTCGGCGGCGCGCCGTGCGTGGTCCTCGCGCGCTCCGTGGTTCTCACGTGCCCTGTGGCCCTGGGGTGCTCTGTGGTTCTCGCGTGCCGTGTGGTCCTCGTGTGCTCCATGGTTCTCGCGCGCTCCGTGGTCCTCGGGGCCCGCGCAGCGCCATGCGTGCACCGCCTCCAGCTCGCCGCCGCGCAGCCGCGCCTCGCGCAGGGCGAACGCGACGGCGGCCGAGGGTGGCGCGGGCTCCCGCTCGCTCGGGTGCTCGCGCTCGGCGATCCCCACCACCACCCGGTTCATCCCGCCGTGCACGTTCTCCGGGCGGCCGCGCACCACGACCACCGGGCACTGGGCGCGGGCCGCGATGCCCAGCCCGACCGAACCGAGCAGCAGGGAGGCGAACTCGCCGCGGCCGCGCGAGCCGACCACCAGCGCCTCGGCGCTCTGCCCGGCGCGCAGCAGGGCGGTGACCGCGTCGTCGGCCGCCAGGTCGGTCATCACCTTCAGGGCCGGCACCCGCCGCCCGGCCCGCTCGGCCGCGGTGGCCAGCACCGCCTCGCTGTGGAGCCGCTCGGCGGGGCGGTCGGCGGCCGTTCCGGCGACGTAGCCCTCGTACCGCTCCCACAGGGAGGCGTGGACGACGCGCAGCGGCAGCCCGCGGCGCCCGGCCAGCTCGGCCGCCCAGTCCAGTGCGTCCGAGGCGGCGTCCGAACCGTCGACCCCGACGACCACGGGAAGCTCCACCGTGCCCACCGCCTCTCCTGCCGGCACATGAGTGTGTCCCCTCCCATTGTCCCGCCGAAGCCGTCGCCGAGGGAGTCCGGCGGCTCACTCAGCGCAGCCGCATGGCCAGCGTCACCACGGCCCCCACCGCCCCCGCGCTGATCACCAGCCGGTCGGTGACCAGCTGGGTCAGCCACAGTCCGCGGCCGCTGGTGGCGCCGTCCAGCCCCGGCAGGATCCGGGGGATGACGTCCTCGGAGAAGCCGGGGCCGGAGTCGCTGATCCGGCACTCCAACTCGTCGCCGATCCGCCGCAGCAGCAGGGAGCCGGTGCCGCCCGCATGCTCGATGGCGTTGTTGGCGATCTCGTCGACGGCCAGCACGAAGTCCCCGCGGCGGGCCTCGCTGAGCCCGGCCCAGGCCGCGCACTCCTCGATCTGCACCCGCAGCCGGGGCAGCTCGTCGGCGGTGAAATGGCGGTGGAGCAGGTGTTCTCCGGCTCGATCGGCGGACCGACGAGGGTCGGCTAGCACCAGTGCCTCCCGTTTGGTGACGAGTACGAGCGACATCGCAGGGTCGGTGAAGCAGCCGAGGGTACGGGGAGTGGGGTCTCATCGGTCATCACGACCACGAATGACGTGTCATATCGGAAACGTGACCGGAAATGGGTAAGGGTGAAGCGATACCCGATCGTCGGTGTATCGCTTTGGATCGCTGCCTCTCGTACGCACAGTTCGTACGCACAGTGACGGCCGAGGGGCGAGGGGGAGAGGAGACGGCAAGGTGAGGTCATGATGGGACTTCTGAGCGCACTGAAGACCGAGCATCGTGAACGGGTGATGGCGCTTGCCCACGATGTGTCCTTCCCCGCGGGCTGCCGCATCTTCGAGGAGGGCCGTAAGGCCGACCGTTTCTGGATCATCCGCACCGGGGCGGTCACCCTCGATCTGCATGTTCCGGGGCGTCGGCCCGCGGTGATCGAGACCCTCGGCCCCGGAGAGCTCATCGGCTGGTCCTGGCTCTTCCCGCCGGACACCTGGCATCTGGGCGCGGAGGCGCTCAGCCCGGTGCGCGCGCACGAATTCAACGCGGAGGCGGTGCGCCGGCTGTGCGACGAGGACCCGGAGCTGGGCTATGCCCTCGCGCTGGCCTGCGCCCAGGTGATCGGGGGCCGGCTGCAAAGCGCCCGCACCCGGCTGCTGGATCTGTACGGGCCGTACGCGGGCGGGATCTCGCCATGATCGGACCGGAGGGCGCGGAGAGCGGCCCGGGGGCCGAATGGCCCCTTACGCCGCCCCGCGGCAGAACGTAAAGCTGGGCAGCCGGATCGCGACCGGCGACCCGTGCGCCATGGAGGAGAGGCCGTGCCCCAGACCGCCGACCCCGACGGCCCCATCAGGGTTTTTCTGCTCGACGACCACGAGGTGGTGCGGCGCGGACTGCGTGACCTGCTCGACGCCGAGTCCGATCTGGAGGTGGTCGGCGAGGCGGCCAACGCCCGCGAGGCCATCGCCCGCGCCCCCGCCGTACGGCCACGGGTCGCGGTGCTCGACGTACGGCTCGGCTCCTCGGGCGACGGCGGGGACCACGAAGGGATCGAGGTCTGCCGGGAGTTGCGGGCCCGGCTCCCCGATCTCGCGTGTCTGATGCTGACGTCCTTCGACGACGACGAGGCGCTGTTCGACGCCATCATGGCCGGGGCCGCGGGCTATGTGCTCAAGCAGATCAACGGGTCCGACCTGGTGTCGGCGGTGCGTACGGTGGCCGACGGCCGCTCCATGCTCGACCCCGGCGCCACCGCCCGGGTGATGGCCCGGCTGCGCGGCCCCGCGCCCAGCGGGCCCGTGGAACTGGAGAACCTGTCACCGCGGGAGCGGGAGATCCTCCAGCTCATCGGCGACGGGCTGACCAACCGGCAGATCGCCGAGCGGCTGTTCCTGGCCGAGAAGACCGTCAAGAACCGCATCTCCTCGATCCTGTCCAAGCTGGGCGTGGGGCGGCGCATTCAGGCCGCGGTGATCGCCGAGCGGATCAAGGAGCGCGAAACGGGTCGGTGAGCCCGTGCGCGGTACGGCCTGGAGCCGATGACGTCCTTACGGTGGGCTTGGTGACGTCCTTACGGTGGGCCCGGCGCGCGTTTCGCATGGGGCGCGGGACCGGCTCCCCTGCCGGCCCCGCGCCCCACACCGAACGAGGCGGGCCGGTCGAGTCGCCCTTCACCGCAGTGGAGTGAGAGCCCGGTCCGCCCCCGTGATGGAGATGGCTCGCGGAATTGCTCGGTCCAGCATCGCGAGGCGTTCCACCGCGGGGGAGGGGCCGAACGGCCCCCTCGAGAGTCGGCACCGTCCCGGCCTCCGCAAATCCAGGGGCCGGACGGTCCGCAAAAAAGTCAGGGGCCGGACGGGGATTCCCCATCCGGCCCGATCCTTCCCGCGACCGGGCACCGGCCCGGTCGCATCACCTCCCGACACGTGTCAGTAGCCGCCTCCAGGCTGCGGCGACCGGCCGCCCGGGTACTGCTGACGCCCGTACGGGTCGTCGTAGGGAGACGGCGCGGGGGCCGCCGGACGCGGCGCGGCCGGACGCGTCATGGCCGGACGCATCGCCTCGTACCCCATCGGCGCGGCCGGGCCGGGGCGCTGCATCTGCGGCTGCTGAGCGCCCGGGTAGCCCCGCGGGCCGGTCGGCTGCGGCGGGATGTAGGGCGCGTGCGCCTGCTGCAGCCCGGTGGGCTGCGGCTGCTGCTGGTAGCCCTGGTACATGGGCTGCGGCGAGGGCGCGGCCGGCAGCGCGGGAAGCGCTGAGGGCAGGGCCGGAAGATGACTTCCGGTGTCGTAGGCGGACGGCACCCTGATGGGCGCGATCTGTGGTGTGCCCCGCTCGGCGACAAGGCTGTCGTAGATGGGGGTGTCCGGGAAGGACGGCGAGGAGTAGTAGCCGCCACCGTAAGTGCTGCGGGGGGAGGTCATAGACCATAAGTTAAGCCCACCATGTGCTGATTGGGGAGTCCGGTAGGAGGGTTGTTTTCAGTGTTCGGAGTGGCCGTGGATCCCCAATCCGAGCGAACCAGGGAAAATCGGTCGTCAGGGTACGTTGAGATCGTGTAAAGAGCGCGTTTTCAGCGGGTAGCCACCGGTCGTCCGCGGTATGCGGCGGCCGAGCGGCCCGGTGACCGAGCGAACAGAGAGGCAGGGGGACGGAAATGGCGATGCGCAAGGGCGGTAACACGCCAGTACCGGCAAGCGCGGTGCGGATCGAGCTCGGCTGGCGCGCCGGACCGGGGGCGCCGGACGTGGACGCCTCGGCGCTGCTGCTGATGTCCGGGAAGGTCAGGTCCGACGGGGACTTCGTCTTCTACAACCAGGCGGCGCACTCCTCCGGCGCGGTGCGCCACGAGGGGAAGCGGACCACGGGTGACACCGTGACCGACACCCTTTCGGTGGACCTCGCCCGCGTGGAGTCCGCCATCGACACCGTGGTCCTCGCGGCCTCGGCCGATGGCGGAACGTTCGGTCAGGTCCCCGGTCTGCACATCCGGGTGCTGGACGCGGCGGGCGGCGCGGAACTCGCCCGCTTCGACAGCGAGGACGCCACCGTCGAGACCGCCTTCGTCCTCGGCGAGTTGTACCGCAGGCAGGGCGCCTGGAAGTTCCGCGCGGTGGGCCAGGGGTATGAGAGCGGCCTGGCGGGGCTCGCCACGGACTTCGGTATCAGCGTCGACGAACCGCAGCAGACGCCGGCTCAGCCCGCCGCCCCCGTTCCCGCCCCCGCCGCGCCGCCGAACGCCGGGCAGAACCCGTACGCGGCACAGACCCCCCACGCGGCCGCACCGAACCCGTACGCCGCCCCCGCGCCGCCGTCCGGCCCTCCGGCCGGGGCGTACCCGCCTCCGCCGCCCACCGCCGCCTCCACGCCCCTTCCGCCGCCCCCGCCCACCGCACCGGCCCCCGCGCCCGCCACGGCGCCGGTGAGCCTCAGCAAGGTCACCCTGACGAAGGAGGCGCCCGCGGTCTCGCTCACCAAGCAGGGCGGCACCTCCGGCACCATGCGGGTCAACCTCAACTGGCAGGTGCACAAGCAGTTCTCGGGCTGGGCCTCCAAGCTGGGCAAGGCCATGGCCATGCACAACGAGCTCGATCTCGACCTGGGGGCGCTGTTCGAACTCTCCGACGGCAGCAAGGGCGTGGTCCAGGCGCTCGGCAACTCGTTCGGCTCGCTGCACCAGCCGCCCTTCATCCACCTGGACGCCGACGACCGGACCGGTGCCCGGGCGGCCGGTGAGAACCTCACCATCAACCTCGACCACCTGCGGTCGTTCCGCCGGATCCTGGTCTTCGTGACCATCTACGAGGGCGCCCGCAGCTTCGCCAACCTCCACGCCACGGTCACCCTGCAACCGCAGTTCGGCGCCCCGATCGACTTCTCGCTCGACGAGTGCACCGTCCCGTCCCCGGTCTGCGCGCTCGCACTCATCACCAACACCGGCAACGATCTCGTCGTACAGCGAGAGGCCCGCTATCTGGTGCCGCAGCGCGGCGTCAGCCCGCAGCGCACCCTCGATCACGCCTACGGCTGGGGCATGAACTGGACACCCGGCCGCAAGTGAAGACCCGGTGCACGGCGCGCGGCCGTCAGGGTGCGGCGCTGGGGCGGGCGTAGGTGCGCCCCTTCCAGGCCGCGCCCTGTCCGAGGTGGTGCCGCACCGCCGAGTCCACGGTCATCAGGAGGTAGAGAAGGGCCGTCAGGGGCAGCAGCGGTGCCAGCCACAAGGTCTGCCGGTAGTAGCGCAGCATCGGGATGTAGCTGCCCGTCATCAGCACCCAGGCGGCGGCGCCCAGCGACAGGAGCGTGGGACGCCCCGTCAGCACCCCGGCGACCACGGCCGCGGGCGGCACGAGATACACCATCGCCAGCCCCGCGACCGTCATCAGCAACAGCAGCGGATTGTGGCGCAGCTGGGTGTACGCGCTGCGCGAGACCATCCGCCACAGCTCGCCCAGCCGCGGATACGGCCGCACGCTGTCGACCCGGTCGGCCAGCCCCAGCCAGATCCGCCCGCCGGACCGTTTCACCGTACGGGCCAGCGCCACGTCGTCGATGACCGACTGCCGGATCGACTCCGGGATCCCGGCCCGCTCGGCGGCCTCCCGGCGCAGCAGCACACAGCCGCCCGCGGCCGCCGCGGTGCGCCCCCGGGGCCGGTTGACCCATCGAAAGGGGTACAGCTGGGCGAAGAAGTAGACGAAGGCGGGCACGATCAGCCGCTCCCAGCCGGTCGCCACCCGCAGCCGCGCCATCTGGGAGACCAGATCCAGTCCGTTGGCCTCGGCCGCGCGCACCAACTCCCGCAGGGAGTCCGGTTCATGCGCGATATCCGCGTCCGTCAGCAACAGGTAGTCGACGCCGCCGTCGTCCTTACGGCCGCCGTCGTCCCTATGGTCGCCGTTGTCCTTACGGTCCGCGGCGATACGGGTCGTCGCGAGCGCCATGCCGTGCCGCACCGCCCACAGCTTGCCGGTCCAGCCGGGGCCGGGATCGCCGGGGGAGTCGACGGTCAGCGGCAGCCCGCCGTACTCCTCGGCCAGTTCACGGGCGAGCTTTCCGGTGCCGTCCGAGCTGCCGTCGTCGATCAGGAAGATCTCCGCCGGCCCCGGATAGTCCTGGGCGAGCAGCGAGGGCAGGCCGGCCGGAAGCACGGCGGACTCGTCCCGGGCGGGCACCACGACGGCCACCGAGGGCCATGCCGCGGGCTCCGGCGGTCCGGAGCCGTCCGGGCCCCTCCGGGGCAGCCGAACGTCCGTACGCCAGAAGAAGCCCTGGCCCAGCAGCAGCCACAGCCATGCGGCCAACGACCCGGCGGCGATCCACATCAGCGCGCTCACCCGCCGAAGTCTGCCCGAAGGTGTGCCCGGCCGTCGGGCGCACCGGACCGATCCATTAAAGTGACCGGGTGAAGATCGCGCTTATGGACTCCGGAATCGGGCTCTTGCCCACCGCCGCCGCGATGCGCCGACTGCGGCCGGACGCCGATCTCCTTCTCTCCTCCGACCCCGCCACCATGCCGTGGGGTCCGCGCACGCCCGAGGACGTCACCGAACTCGCCCTGGGCTGCGCCCGGGCCGCCGCCGCGCACCGGCCCGACGCGCTGATCGTCGCCTGCAACACCGCCTCCGTTCACGCCCTGCCCGCGCTGCGCGCCGCGCTGGAGCCCGTGCTGCCGGTCGTCGGGACCGTCCCCGCCATCAAGCCCGCGGCGGCCGGGGGAGGGCCGATCGCGATCTGGGCCACCCCGGCCACCACCGGCAGCCCGTACCAGCGCGGACTGATCCGCGACTTCGCGGACGGCGTCGAGGTGACCGAGGTGCCGTGCCCGGGGCTCGCGGACGCGGTGCAGCACGCCGACACCGAGGGCATCGACGCAGCGGTGGCCGCCGCGGCGGCCCGCACCCCGCGCGAGGTAACGACCGTCGTCCTGGGTTGCACCCATTACGAACTGGTCGCCGACCGCATCCGGGCCGCGGTGCAGCAGCCGGAAGCGCCGCCGATCGCCCTCCACGGCTCGGCCGGGGCCGTCGCCGCCCAGGCCCTGCGCCGGATCGGCGCCGATCCCTTCCCGCCGGACGGCCCGGTCGCCTCCGGGGGGCTGACCGTCATCCTCGGCGGCCGCGAGGCCGCCTTGCCGGAGGTCGCCCTGACCTACGCCGAAGGAGTGCTGCTGGCACCCGTCGCCCCGGCGCGCGGTTGACAGCGGCGCCTCGTGCGGTGAGCTGACCGCAACGCTCTTCACCAGCGGAAACACTCTGCCCGCTGCCGTGTGGCCGGAACCTGAGTACGCTGCCAACCATGAGGCACCACGACCACGGAACGCCGAGCGCCCCCGGGCAGCCGCCCGCGGTCTGGACCGGACGAGCCCACAACCGCGGGCAGTGGGTGCTGGCCGTGGCGGGCGCCGCGTGCCTGGCCCTCGGTGTCGACCTCGCCGTCGACTCACCATGGGGCTCGGGCCTCGCTCCGCTGCTGATGTCCGTCATCGGCTGTGTCGCCGCCGGGCTGCTGATGCTCTTCGGCACCCTCGCCTTCGTCCATGTGGCGGTGCGGGTCGACGACGAAGTGCTGGAGATCCGCTGCGGCCATATGGGGCTCCCGCGCCGCCGCATCCCGCTCACCGACGTGGTCCACGCCGACGTGGCCCCCAAGGTCACCCCCTGCCAGTGGGGCGGCTGGGGCTACCGCTGGCGCCCCGACAAGGGCACCGCGGTAGTCGTGCGCCGGGGCGAGGGCGTGGTGGTCCGGCTCGGGGACGGGCGCGTCTTCACGGTCACGGTGGACGACGCGGAGGCGGCGGTCCGGGTGATCCGCGACCGGCTGCGGCTGATCGCGGCGCGCACCTCCCAGGTCTAGCCGGTCCCCGTTCCCCTCTTTTGGGGGACGCGGATGTCTTTCGGGGGAGGCGCTGTCCGTCGCGGCCATCGGCGGCCCGCATTCTCTGTCGTCGGACGCGCCGGAGGGCGCGTTCCCTCGCGCTGTGCCGGGTCTCATGGCGCCGCTCCCGGGTCGTCGTTCAGGCGGGCGGTCGCCAGTCCGGCGAGGAGGCCCGCTCCCGCGGTGATCTGGGAGAAGCTCAGGGCGTTGCCCAGACAGGACACGACGGCCAGGGCCGTGAGCGTCGCGGCCGCCGTAAGGACCACCGGAGTCGGGCGCGGAGAGCGCCACAGGGCGTGGAGCATCCAGCCGAAGGCGGCGCCCAGCAGGATCACCCCCGGTAGCCCCTGACCGGCCGCCTGCTGCAGCGGCGCCGAATGGGGCTTGGCCTCCGGGCCCTGCGGCTGGGCCGCCGCGGGACTCAGCTCGCCGAAGCGGTCCGGGCCCGCACCGCGCAGCGGGTCCGTCTCCTCGATGCGGGCCGCGTCCTGCCACAGCCGGATCCGGTGCTCGGTGAGATGGGCGCGCAGGGCGGGCGGGAGGCCGCCCGGGACCGCGTCCTTGGCCACCGCCCAGGTGCCGGCGACCGCGACCGCCGCGATCAGCACACACGCGGCGAGCGCCGGCAGCCGGTGCCGGCGCCGGGCGGCGGTGAGCGAGCACACCAGGACGGCGCCGCTCGCGACCGAGCCCGCCGTCGAGCCGGCCACCACGGCCGTCAGCGTGATCGCCGTCGCCAGCAGCCACAGCGCCGGGCGGAGCGCCCGCGAGGCGGCCCAGGCCGCACAGCAGACCGCGCCCGTGGCCAGGGCGAGCTGGCCCGCGCCCGCCCCCTCATGGCCGGTGAGCCCGTACGGCGAGGCGCAGGCCAGGCCGAACCCCGCGAGCCCGGCGGCCGCCGCCGAGGCGACCGGCAGCAGCGATCCGGCCATCCGGCCGCAGGCGTAACCGGCGGCCACCGCCAGCACCGCCAGCAGCACCCCCTCGGGGCGGGCCGGCCGCCCCATGGCCGCGATCAGGGCCCAGACGGCGCAGCCGGCCAGGATCAGAACTCCCGCGATATCGGATGCGCCGGCACATCCGTCAGCCGGTCTGCCGTGGTCCTGCACGACAGGCTCCACCACTGATGACGTCATCCCGTCGACCCCCCGTCGTGACGGGCACCGCACCGACACGCCTTACGGCCGTCGTGCGAGCCATGACACCCGAAACCGTAGCGCTTGTCGTAAGGAATGTGTATATGGTGCGCAGAAACGATGAGTCGGTCGTGAAACACCCGCCGTGGAGGGCGCCGTTCGGCCGCCGTGCGCGCCCCCTTTTCCGCCCGATACTCTCGGCCCATGCCGACCCCCGACTTCATTCGTGACCTCAGGGCCTCCATCGGTCACCAACTGCTGTATCTGCCGGGTGTGAGCGCCGTGGTCTTCGACGACCAGGGGCGGGTGCTGCTGGGCCGCCGGGCCGACAACGGCCGCTGGACGATCATCTGCGGTATCCCCGAACCCGGTGAGCAGCCGGCCACGGCGGTGGTCCGCGAGGTGGCGGAGGAGACCGCGGTGCACTGTGTCCCCGAACGCATCGTGCTCGTACGGACCCTGGCGCCGGTGACCTACCCCAACGACGACCGGTGCCAGTTCGTGGACGTCTGCTTCCGCTGCCGCGCGGTCGGCGGCGAGGCACGGGTGAACGACGACGAGTCGCTGGACGTCGGCTGGTTCCCGCTCGACGCGCTGCCCGAGATGGAGGACTTCTCCCTCTCCCGGATCAAGCAGGCCCTCGAGGACGGCCCGACATGGTTCGAGCCCACCGTCGCGGAGTGAAGTATGTGCCGCCCCCACATCGGACCGGGCCCCAGGCCTGCCTAATGTGCCCCTCATGAGCGCGTCCACCACACCAGGCCCGGGCCCCCGGCTGTCCGACGGCCTCGATCTGTCCCGCCGTACCGCACTCGTCACGGGCGCCGCCGGGGGCATCGGCCGGGCCTGTACGCTGCGGCTGGCCACCGCCGGGGCGCGGGTGCGGGCCGTCGACCTGGACGCCGAGGGCCTCACCGACCTGGTCGCCGCGGCCTCCGGACTGCCCGGCCCGGTCGAGGCCCACCCCCTCGACCTCACCGACCTCGACGCCGCCGAACGGGCCGCCGCCGGCGTCGACATCCTGGTCAACAACGCCGGACTCCAACTCGTCCGGCCCATCGAGGACTTTCCGCCCGAGGTCTTCTCCCGGGTGCTCACCGTGATGCTCGAGGCCCCGTTCCGGCTGGTGCGCGGCGCGCTGCCGCATATGTACGCGCAGGGCTGGGGCCGGATCGTCAACGTCTCCTCGGTGCACGGGCTGCGTGCCTCCCCGTACAAGTCGGCCTATGTGGCCGCCAAACACGGTCTGGAGGGGCTCTCCAAGGTCGCCGCCCTGGAGGGCGCGGCGCACGGGGTGACCTCCAACTGCGTCAACCCCGGCTATGTGCGCACCCCGCTCGTCGAGCGGCAGATCGCCGACCAGGCCGAGGCCCACGGGATCTCGCCGGAGCGGGTCGTCGCCGAGGTGATGCTGGCCGATACGGCGGTCAAGCGGCTGGTCGAACCCGAGGAGGTCGCTGAGGCCGTCGCGTATCTCTGCGGTCCGCACACGTCCTTCGTCACCGGTGCCTCGCTCAGCATGGATGGCGGATGGACCGCCCACTGAGCGGCCCATCCGATCGGTCACCGGACGACGAAGGCCGATTGGCTCAGCCACCGGGCCACGACAACGGATTGGCTCAGCCATTGGCGGACAGTGGCCGATTGGCTCAGCCATTGGCGGACGAATTGGCTCAGCCATTGGCGGACGGATTGGCTCAGCCATCGGCGGACGGTGGCCCATTGGCTCGGCAACCGGGCCGCGTATTGCCCGGCCGCCCTGGACAAGGGGTACCGGGCCGCCTTACGGCTGGCGCCGCCGGGCCCGGCGGGAGTATGCCTGTGACCATGCCCGACGACCGGCCGGAGGCCCCCTACCTGGAACTGCTCGTACGCGGCGCACCCGCCGAGGCGTACGAGCGCCCGGTGCTGCGCGCCCGCGCCGACAAGGCCCCGGCCGACCGGCTGGCGGCCCTGGAGCGCGCCAAGCTGCTCGCCCTACGGGTGCGCGGCGAGCTGGAGGGGCGACGGCGCCGCGAGGCCGAGCTGTCCGCCCTCTACGAGACCGCCCACGACCTGGCGGGGCTGCGCGATCTGGACGCGGTGCTCCAGGCCATCGTGCAGCGCGCCCGCTCCCTGCTGGGCACCGAGGTCGCCTATCTGACGCTGAACGATCCGACGGCCGGGGACACCTATATGAGGGTCACCGACGGTTCGGTCTCGGCCCGCTTCCAGCAGCTGCGGCTCGGCATGGGGGAGGGGCTCGGCGGCCTGGTGGCCCAGACCGCCCGCCCCTATGTCACCGAGAGCTACTTCCACGATCCGCGGTTCGAGCACACCCACACCATCGACGCGGGCGTCAGGGACGAGGGACTCGTCGCCATCCTCGGGGTGCCGCTGCTGCTCGGCAGCGGTGTCATCGGTGTGCTGTTCGCGGCCGATCGCCGGGCCCGGGTGTTCGAACGCGAGCAGACGGCCCTGCTCGGTTCGTTCGCCGCCCACGCGGCCGTGGCCATCGACACCGCCCATCTGCTCGCCGAGACCCGTACGGCGCTCGCCGAGCTGGAGGCCGCCAACGAGATCATCCGGGACCGCAGCCGGGTCATCGAGCGCGCCTCCGAGGTCCACGACCGGCTCACCGAGCTGGTGCTGCGCGGTGGCGGGGTGCACGACGTGGCCGACGCCGTGGCCGAGGTGCTCAGCGGTTCCGTGGAGTTCCTCGAGGTCGACGAGGCGCCCGCGGCGGCCGTCGATCGGTCCCGGGCCGACGGCCACGCGGTGCGCGACGGCGAGGAGAACTGGGTCGCCGCCGTCTCGGCGGGTGGCGAACTGCTCGGCGCGCTCGTGCTGCGCGGCCACCCCCGGCTCGACCCCATGGACCAGCGCACCCTGGAGCGCGCCGCGATGGTCACCTCGCTGCTGCAGCTCGCCCGCCGCTCGGCGGGTGAGGCCGAACAGCGGGTGCGCGGTGAGCTCCTGGACGACCTCCTCGACACCCCCGACCGCGAGCCCCGGCTGCTGCGCGAGCGCGCCGCGCGGCTCCGGGCAGACCTGGACACGCCGCATGTGGTGCTCGCCGCGGGCATCGAGGCCACGGACACCGGCACCCTCGCCACCGGTCCCGGCGCCGCACACGGAAGCGGCCCGGGCGGCGCACACGGAAGCGGTCCCGGAGGTGGCACACCCGGAAGCAGATCAGGCGGCGCACACGGCGGGGGGTCCGGTGGCGCGCCCGCCGAGGACGCCGAGGGCCGTCGGCGGCTGTGGTCCGCCGCGTCCCATCTGGCGGTCACCCGCCACGGCCTGGCCGCCACCCGCGACGGCGGCACCGTGCTGCTGCTGCCGCTGGCCGACGGCGACACCGCCGACGCCCTCGCCCGCCGCACCGCCCGGCAGCTGGGCACCGCCGTACACGCCGCGGTCACCGTCGGCGCCTCCGCGCCCGTCCCCGCGCCCGCCGCACGGCCCGGGCAGGTCGCCGCGGGCTATGCCGAGGCGCGGCGCTGTCTGGCCGCCCTGCGGGTGCTGGGCCGGGCCGGAGAGGGCGCCGCCGCCGAGGACTTCGGCTTTCTCGGGCTGCTGCTGGCCGGTACCCGCGAGGGCGCCCCGGACGGCACCGGCGTCCAGGACTTCGTGACCCGCACCGTGGGCGCGGTCATCGACTACGACGAGCGGCGCGGCACCGAGCTGATCCGCACCCTCGACGCGTACTTCGCGGGCGGTATGAGCCCGGCCCGTACGAAGGACGCCCTCCACGTGCACGTCAACACGGTGGCGCAGCGGCTGGAGCGGGTCGGGCGGCTGCTCGGCCCCGACTGGCAGTCGCCCGCCCGCTCCCTGGAGATCCAGCTCGCCCTGCGGCTGCACCGCCTGGCCTCGGCCGTGGGCTACTGAGCCGAGGCCGAACGGGCCGTGTGCTCCGCCGCGTCCGATGCCGGCCGCGGCGACGGGGCCGAGGTCGGTTCGACGGCGGCCAGATCGCGGTCCCGGGTCTCCTTGGCGACGCCCACGGCAACCAGGGTGAGCAGGGCCGCCGCGATCACATAGAGGGCGATCGGGGTGGCGCTGTCGTAGTCGGCCAGGAGCGCGGTGGCGATCAGCGGGGCGGGCGCACCGGCCGCGACGGACGCGAACTGCGCGCCGATCGACGCCCCCGAGTACCGCATCCGGGTCGCGAACATCTCGGAGAAGAAGGCCGCCTGGGGCGCGTACATCGCCCCGTGGAAGACCAGCCCGACCGTCACGGCGAGCAAGAGGGCGGGGAAGCCCTTGGTGTCGATGAGGAGGAAGAACGGGAAGGCCCACGCGCCCACGCCCACCGCGCCCAGCAGATACACCGGGCGGCGCCCGATCCGGTCCGACAGCGCGCCCCATGCCGGGATGACCGCGAAGTGCACGGCCGAGGCGATCAGTACGGCGTTGAGCGCGGTCTGTTTGCCGAGGCCCACATGGTCGGAGGTCGCGTAGACGAGGACGAAGGCGGTGATGACGTAGTAGCTGATGTTCTCGGCCATCCGCGCGCCCATGGCGATCAGCACATCCCGCCAGTGGTGGCGCAGGACCGCCACCAGCGGCATCTTCTCGGTGGCCGCCTCACCCGCGGCCGCCTTACGGGCCTCGGCGCGGGCCTGCGCCGCCTTGAACACCGGCGATTCATCGACAGAGAGACGAATCCACAGGCCGACCACTACCAGCACCCCCGAGAGCAGGAACGGCACCCGCCACCCCCACGCCTCGAAGGCGTCGTCGGAGAGCAGGGCGGTGAGCGCGGAGAGCACTCCCGTGGCCAGCAACTGCCCGGCCGGGGCGCCGGTCTGCGGCCACGACGCCCAGAACCCGCGCCGCCGCGCGTCCCCGTGCTCCGACACCAGCAGCACTGCCCCGCCCCATTCGCCGCCGAGCGCGAACCCCTGGATCAGGCGCAGCGCGGTGAGCAGTACGGGTGCCGCCGAACCGACCGTGGCGTGGGTGGGCAGCAGCCCGATGGCGCAGGTCGCGCCGCCCATCAGCAGCAGACTCAGGATCAGCAGCTTCTTACGGCCGAGCCGGTCGCCGTAATGGCCGAAGACCAGGGCGCCGACCGGCCGGGCGGCGAAGCCGACCGCGTAGGTCAGGAACGACAGCAGCGTGCCGACGAGCGGATCGGAATCCGGGAAGAAGAGCTTGTTGAAGACGAGCGCGGCGGCCGAGCCGTAGAGGAAGAAGTCGTACCACTCGATGGTGGTGCCGATAAGGCTCGCGGCGACGATTCGGCGCAGCGAACCGGGTGGGGTCGGGGGAGCGGAGGCCGGAGAATCCGGGGTGGTCATGGGTCACCACTTCCGAGCGGGGTGCGGGGACGATTTTGTGTTGCCACACCGTAGAAATGCGCACTTCGGCTCGGATATGTAGGCGGGCGACACACTTCACCCGGCCACTGTGGTGACTGCCCCGCCCAGGACGCCCTCGAGTCGGCGCGGCCCCGTCCAACATGCCCCGGGTCGGCGCTTCCCGCCCCGAATGCCCCCTAGTCGGCCCGTCCCATACGCGGCCGTCGCACCTTGCCGAGCTGGAGCATGGCGGCGCCGAGCTGGTCCCCGGTGAGCGAGGGGGCCGGGAGCGGGTGGGATCCCTCGGGGCGCAGCCCGTCGAGCAGCAGGGCCAGATAGCGGCGCCAGGCCAGCGGCGCGGCGACGGTCGAGCCGGGGACCGCGCGGCCGAGCGCGGCCAGCAGGAACAGCAGGTCCTCCGCGGTGGTGTCCTTACGGGCCGCGCCCTGCTGCTGGGCACGGCGCAGAAGGACGTCGAGCGTCTTGTGGTTCTCCTTACGGAGCGCGTCGAGCGAGGGGACGCCCTGGATGCCGGTGGTCATCAGGTCGTTGGTGCCCCGGTCGGCGGCGAGCAGCCCGAATATACGCTCCAGATAGGCCGTCAGGCCGACCCAGGCGTCCGGCGCCGAGCGGGCCTCCTCGGCAGCCCGCAGGATGTCCCGCAGGGAATCGCCGAATACCGCCTCGATGAGTTCCGCCCGGCCGGCGAACCGCCGGTAGAGAGTGGCGCTGCCGACTCCGGCCCGACGGGCGATGTCGTCGAGCGGGGCGTCCACACCCTGATCCGTGTAGATCTCCCGGGCGGCAGCTATCAGCATCTCGCGGTTGCGCCGTGCGTCTCGGCGCAACGGTGTCTCTTTCTCCACACGGCTGCCCATGGCCCGCAACCCTAACACTAACCGGGGGAATCTCTCCGGTTAGGTGTTCAGATCATCGAAGGAACGGGGAACCACCCCCGATTCCAGCTTCGGGAGAAGCCGCAATGGGCGCCTGCTGGAGGGCGTGATCGACGGCCCGCCCCGGCCGGGGACGCTCGACGGACCGCCCCGCCCGGGGACGCTCGACGGCCCGCCACGCTCGGCGGACCGCGGTGGGCGCCCACCGCGGTCCGAGCGGCCGGGTGTTCACCGCGGTCCGAGCGGCCGGGTGTTCAGCGTGGTTCCGGAATCATGCGCAGTGGACCGGCGGTGAGGCTCATCTGGGGCCTCGGCCGGATCTTCGTCCGCGGAATCGGGCGCATCCGCCAGCGGCCCGCGATCGCGGCCAGGGCGAGCGTCGCCTCCGTCATGCCGAAGACGTCGCCGATGCACTTCCGGCTGCCACCGCCGAACGGCAGATACGCGCCGCGTGCCACGTCCTTGGCCCGCTCGGGGAGCCAGCGGTCGGGGTCGAAGGACTCCGGGTCGGGGAAGAGGGCCGGATCGCGGTGCATCACATACGGGCTGATCAGCACGTCCGACGCCGGGGGCAGCCGCCGTCCGCCGAGCTCGGTGGCCTCGGTGGTGGTCCGGGTGAACAGCCACGCGGGCGGGAAGAGCCGCAGCGCCTCGCTGAACACCCGCTGGGTGTAGGCGAGCCGGGGGACGTCGGCGTAGCGCGGGGCCCGTCCGCCCAGCACCTCGTCGACCTCGGCGTGCAGCGCGGCCTCGGCCCGGGGATTGCGGCCGAGCAGGAACCAGGCCCAGGTCAGCGCGGAGGCGGTGGTCTCGATCCCGGCCAGCAGCAGGGTCATGACCTGGTCGTGGATCTCCTGGTCTGACATCGTGCCGCCGGTCTCGTCGTCCTGCGCGGCGAAGAGCGCGGACAGCACATCGCCGCGGTCGCCGTCGTCCGCCCGCTTGTAGTCGTCGATCATGCGGTCGATGAGCTGGTTGAGCCGGGTGAGCGCGTCGTCGAAGCGCCGGTTCGCCGCGAGCGGGAGCTTGGCCAGCAGCCCGGTGGGGTCGATCGCCTGCCGGTAGGCGCCCTCCACGACGATGGGCAGACAGTGCTGGATCTCGGCCACGGCATGCGGCGCCATATCGGTCGAGAAGAGCGCACGGGCCGTCACCCGCGCGGTGAGCGCGAGCATCTCATGGCTGACATCGATGGGCCGGCCCGCCGTCCACGCCGTCGACTCGGCCTCGCACTCCTCCTCCATCACCTCGGCGTACGTGGCGATCCGGGCGGCCTGGAAGGCGGGCTGCACCAGCCGGCGCTGCCGTCGGTGGTCCGCCCAGTCGGAGGTGATCAGGCCGTTGCCCAGGATGGGCTTCGCCTTCTCCTTGACCGGCCCGCCGGTGTCGTAGATCCGCGCGTTCACCAGCACCTGCTGGACCAGCTCCGGATGACAGGGCAGAAAGACCGGCCGGGGCCCCAGCCGGAGCTCGACCAGATCGCCGTAGGCGGGCAGGGAGGCCAGGAACTGAAGCGGCTTGCGGCCCATCAGCAGGGCATGGCCGGCCAGCGGAAGCCCGCCGGGGGCGAGGGCGTGCCGCCAGTGGCGCGTCGCCGGGTGCTGCGCGGTCCTCATGCGGAAGATGTCCTTCGCTCGCGAGGTGGAGTACGGAAGGTACGGGGCGTCCGGTCCGGGGCGGGCCCCGGACCGGACGTGGTCAGCGCGGCTCGCACACCATGGGCAGCGGGCCGGGTTCGAGCGTCGCCTTCGGCTCGGGGCGCAACGTCGTCCCGGGCACCGGGCGAAGACGCCACCGGCTCGCGATCGTCGCCACGATGAGGGCGGTCTCGGTCAGCGCCAGGACGTCCCCGATGCACTTGTGGCTGCCCGCGCCGAAGGGGAGCAGCGCCCCGCGCGGCACGTCCTTGGCCCGGTCGGGGAGCCAGCGTTCGGGGTCGAACCGCTCGGGTTCGGGGAACAGTTCGGGGTTGTGGTGCAGCGCCTGGGCGCTGTAGAGGATCATCGTGCCCGCCGGGATGGTGCGGCCGCCGAGGTCGGTCTCGGCCGCCGTGACCCGCATCGCCATCCAGGACGGCGGATACAGCCGCAGCGACTCGGTGATGACCCCGCGGGTGTACTCCAGGGACGGCAGGTCCTCGAAGGTGGGCGAACGGCCCTCGAGGACCTCGTCGATCTCGGCGTGCACCCACCTCTCCACCTCCGGGTGGGCGCCCAGGAGATGGAAGACGAAGGCGAGCGTCGAGGCGGTGGTCTCGCTCCCGGCGACCAGGAAGGTGACCACCTGGTCGAGGACCTCGCCGTCGTCCAGCCCCTCGCCGGTCTCGGGGTGTTCGGCGCGCAGCAGCGTGGAGAGCAGATCGCCGTGGTCGGCGCCGGAGCGCCGGCGGTCGCGGATCATCTCGTCCACGATCTGCCGCAGCCGGGCATTGGCCCGGTCATAGCGGCGGTTGCCCGGGGTGGGGAGCTTCTCCATGATGCCCAAAGGCGCCATGGTGCGCTTGTAGATGCCGTGCGAGACGATGCGCAGACAGTGGCGCGCCTCGTCGATCGTCGCCTCGTCGATCCCGGTGGAGAACAGCGTCCGCGCGGCGACCCGCATCAGCAGGCCGTGCATGGTGTCACTGATGTCCAGGGTCCGCCCCGGCTCCCAGGAGCCGATCGCGGCGCGGGTGTCATCGGCGACCGCGGCGGTGTAGTCGGCGATCTTCGGGGTGTGGAACGCGGGCTGGATCATCCGCCGCTGGGTGCGGTGGTCCTCGCCCCGGGAGACCGAGAGGCTGTTGCCGAGCAGCTGGCGCGCCTTGTCGAAGACTCCGCCCTTGTCGAACACGCGGGGACTGAGCAGCACGTGGCGGACCAGCTCGGGATGGCAGGCCAGATAGGCGCGGCTGGGCCCCAGCCTGACCTCCACCAGATCGCCGTGGGCGGGCAGGGAGGCCAGGAACTGCAGGGGACGGCGCCAGAGCGCCACAGTGTGTCCCAGCAGCGGCACCGAGCCGGGCGCCGTGCCGGTGGTCCAGGAGTGCTCCGGCTGTGCGGAGCTCTTCGCGGGAGTCACGGTTCCCCGTTCCCTTACTGAATACGAGAGTTGACGTCGTTGACGGCCGTCTTGTAGCGCTTGTTGCTGATGGTCCAGACGAAGTTGCCGTAGATCAGATCGAGGAAGACGTCCTGTGTCAGCCGGTCGAAGGCCTTGATGCACTCGATGTCCTCGATCATGTCATCGAGCCGGGCCTGGAAGAACTCCTTGAACGTCGTCTCGTCGCTCACATCGCAGAGCCGGAAACAGTTGGTGATCTGGCCCAGCGAGACCTCGCGGTCATAGGAGTAGAAGTCGTTGACGATGGTGAGTCCGCGGGTGGTCATCCGCGCGGCCAGGCTTGTCTTGGCGTGTTCGGTGAACTCCGGATGCCGGTAGATCGGGTACGACATCTTCATCCAGAAGTCGACACCGATGTCCGTGACCCGGAATCGAAAATACTGCTCCGGGGACGTGGTGCACAGCGCCGCCTTGATCGGCGAGTTGCGGAACATGTGGTCGCTGGTGACGAAGGCGCGCGCGGCCTCGTACGCGACCTCCGCGTCCTCGGGGCCGTAGTACTTCTCGCAGATCGCGCGCAGCCGCGGCAGGAAGAGATCGAAGTCATGCAGTGCGGGATCCATGTCGTCCCACACGAACGTCACGCAGTTCAGGACGCAGACGGCTTTGAATGCCTCCATGTCCTTGATATGACGGGGACTCTGGGACCACAGCACCACCCCCATATAGGAGATCCAGCGCTCATCGGAAACCGATTTACCGAGGGGGGCCACCGCCGCGTTGCAGTCGTCTATGACCTCGCGCAGTTCGGCGTCGGTCAATTCGACCTTGGTGGGCCGGGTGACGACATAGCGGTCGAACATCTCCTGGAAGCGGCCGGTGCATTCCTCCAGGTACGGGCGGACGCTGCTCCGGCCGATGTCCTGGGCCCCGGCCGTGGAAAGTCCTGTCGTCATGAGTTCCTCACAGTGGCCATGCGGGCGATCAGCTTCAGCGCGTTGACCGCGTCCGCGGTGAATGGGGCGTCGTCGAGGGCCCGCAGGGCTTGTGTCCGGCGGTCGTCGATCATCTGCTCGACGGCCTCCCGGGCGGTGGTGGCGGCGAAGATCTCCTGGATGGTCACGGCGTCCCGCTCGTCCAGCAGCGGATTGCCGATGAGGCTGCGCAACCGCGCCGCCTGGGCGCTGTCGGAGCCGCGCAGGGCGAGCGCGATCAGGGTGGTGTTCTTCCCGGCCCGCAGATCGTCCAGCTGGGACTTGCCGGTCGAATCCGGATCGCCGTACACGCCCAGCAGATCGTCGCGGAGCTGGAACGCCTCGCCGAGCGGCAGCGCGTAGGCGGTGAACGCCTCCATGGCCTCCGGGCCGGCACCCGCGATGGCGGCTCCGACGTGCAGCGGGCGCTCGATGGTGTACTTGGCGGTCTTGTACCGGTTGACGGTGAGGGTGGCCTCGACGTCGTCCGTCAGCTCCCCGGTGGCCTGCAGATCGAGGTACTGGCCCAGCATCACCTCGGTGCGCATCTCCGACAGCAGCGGCAGCACGGCGTCGAACTGGGCGGGGGTGAGGCCGGCCGAGTGCAGGAGTTCGTCCGACCAGGTGAGCGCGAGGTCGCCGAGCAGCACCGCCCCGCTGACCCCGAACCGCTCGATCTGATCCGGCCTGCGGTCGGCGGCGCACAGCGCGGCCAGGGTGCGATGGATGGTCGGCCGGCCGCGGCGGGTGTCGCTGTCGTCCATGACGTCGTCGTGGATCAGCGCGAAGGCGTGGAACATCTCCAGGCAGGCGGCCACCCGGAACACCGCGTCGGTGTCCTCACCGCCGCCGACGGCCTGCCAGCCGGTGACACACAACAGGGGCCGTATGCGTTTTCCGCCGGACAGGAAATCCTTGAGCAGTCCGGAGAGATACGGCAGATGGTGTTGCGGAGTGGTACGGGCCTTGGCCGTCAGAAAGTCTTCGAGTACGACGTCCACCGACTCGCGGACGGTATCCGCGTCCAAGCGGCCGGGGCTGAGCGTGGGTGTGGTCATGCGACTGACTCCTCCACGTCGAAATGTCGATATCCGTTGATTAAGGAGAAAAAACAGGCACGCGGAAACCCTTGCTTCTCCGGAAAAGATGGATTGCCGTCCGCGCTGTGTGCGGCACCATGAAGGCAGAAGCGGGGCGCGACCGCTGCCTCATGGTCGATATGTCGAACGCGCCGCGACGGGCGCGAAGATCAGACGCTCAAGCAACCATGAGATCGGCGCGGTCGGGTCATTTCCGCGCATGGAATCCAAGCCGGCCCGCAATGGGGCCCTGGCCGGTGGGACACCCGCGTCGGCATCATCGGTTCGATGGATGCCAGGTGTGCGCGGGCACACTCAATTACGCCCATTTATTCCCCCTGAGTGCCGCCGGTCCCCCCACTCGGACATCAGTAGTCTAGACGCAAGATCGACGGATTCGGAAGCCCGTTCTGGTATCGCGCCTATCACTTGACGGCCGGGGGTCGATGAGGTCTCGCCGTGCGCGAGGCGGTCCGAAACGGGCAACTCGCCCCGTACGCGGCGAGCATCAGCGGAATAAACGGCCCGCAATATTGCGACGGAGGGTTCGTCGAAGACTGAACGGGGCCCCGCCTTCGCCGGCGGAGCCCCGTTCAATAGCCGTGCGCTGTCCGATCTTGTGGTGCCGGACGTCGCGCTGTCGGACGTAGCGGTGTCAGGCCTCGCGGTGTCAGACCTTGCGGTAGTCGTACGCCTCCGAGGCCGCCTGGAGCACCCCGTCCACATCCGCCCCGGTGGAGGCGGTGACGAGCGCCGCGACCGCCCCCTCCACGAGCGGCGCGTCCACCAATCGGGTGCCCTCCGGCAGTTCATCGCCCTCGGCCAGCAGCGCCTTGACGGCCAGGACCGCGCTGCCCAGGTCCACCAGGACCGCCACTCCGGCGCCCCGGTCGACCGCCTGGGCCGCCTCCGCTATGAGTTCCGGACTGGTGCCGAACCCGCCGTCCGCGGTGCCGCCCGCGGCGCGGACCGGTGCCGCGCCGCCGCCGGACAGCCCCTTCGCCATCTCGGCCACCGAGTCCGCCACCGCCGCGCTGTGCGACACCAGCACTATGCCGACCAGCTTCTTCTCACCCTCGTCGGTCATCGTGCCGCCTCCGCCAGTGCCGCGATGAGCAGCGCCGACGAGGTGGCGCCCGGGTCCTGGTGGCCGACGCTGCGCTCACCCAGATAGCTGGCCCTGCCCTTGCGGGCCAGCATGGGCACGGTGGCCAGCGCGCCCTTCTCGGCGGCCTCGCCCGCGGCCGCGAACGACCCGGTGGCCCCGCCCAGCGCCTCGACGGCGGGGAGCAGCGCGTCCAGCATCGTCTTGTCGCCGGGCGCGGCGCCGCCGAGCTGCGCCACCGCGTCCACCCCGGCCCGCAGCGCGTCTGCCAGCTGCTGCGGGGTGATCTGCTCGGCGTCGCCGAGCGCCTTGCCGGCCCGGCGCAGCAGCGTTCCGTACAGCGGTCCGGAGGCCCCGCCGACCTTGGAGATCAGCTGGCGCCCGGCCAGGATGAGCGTGGCCCCGGGCGAGCCCGGCGGCTCCTTCTCCAGCGCCTCGGCCACGGCGGCGAAGCCGCGCTGCATATTGGTGCCGTGGTCGGCGTCGCCGATCGCGGAGTCCAGATCCGTGAGGCGGGCCGCCTCATGGCTCACGGACGTGGCCGCGGTGGTGAGCCATCGGAGGAAGAAAGGGGTGTCGAGCGTGTCATCGACGGCGGGTTCACTGCTGGACACAGGCGCCTCCTCGGTCGTAGCCAACGGCGACAGCGTACGTATCGGCGGCCGGCCGGCCTCAGGCACCCCAGCGCAGCCCGGCGGTCCGCACGGGCGCGTCCCACAGCCGCAGGAGGTCCTCGTCGACCTGGCACAGCGTGATCGAGGCGCCCGCCATGTCGAGTGACGTGACGTAGTTGCCGACGAGCGTACGCGCCACCGCCACCTGCCGCTCGCCGAGCGCCCGGTGCACCTCGGCGGCGAAGCCGTACAGCTCAAGCTGCGGGGTCGCGCCCATGCCGTTGACCAGGAGCAGCACCGGGTTCTCCGGGCGCAGGTCCTCGACCACCACCTGCACCGCGTAGTCGGCGATCTCGTGGGAGGTCATCATCGCTCGCCGCTCACGCCCCGGCTCGCCATGGATGCCCACGCCCAACTCCAGCTCCCCGGCGGGGAGTTCGAAGGTGGGGCCGCCCTTGGACGGGGTGGAACAGGGGCTGAGCGCGACACCGAAGCTCCGCGAGAGCTCGTTCACCCGCCGGGCGATCGACTCCACCTGCTCCAGCGGCGCGCCCTCGGCGGCCGCCGCGCCCGCGATCTTCTCCACGAACAGGGTGGCCCCGGTGCCGCGCCGGCCGGCCGTGTAGAGGCTGTCGGTCACCGCCACATCATCGTTGACCAGGACCTTCGCGACCTGGATGCCCTCGTCCTCGGCGAGCTCGGCGGCCATGTCGAAGTTGAGCACATCGCCCGTGTAGTTCTTGATGATGAACAGCACGCCCTTGCCGCTGTCCACCGCCGCCGCGGCGCGCACCATCTGATCCGGCACGGGGGAGGTGAACACCTCGCCGGGGCAGGCGGCGTCGAGCATGCCGCTCCCCACGAAACCGCCGTGCAGCGGCTCGTGTCCCGATCCGCCGCCGGAGACCAGTCCCACCTTGCCCTCGACCGGCGCGTCCCGCCGGACGATCACCCGGTTCTCGACGTCGACGATCAGTTCGGGGTGGCAGGCGGCCATTCCGCGCAGCGCGTCGGCGACCACCGTCTCGGGGACGTTGATGAGCATCTTCATGGGTGTGTCCGTCCTCCGCCGGATGGGGGCTGTGCACCGCTGCACCAGCCTACGGATCCGTCGCGTCCATGGCACCCCTTGGACACTGAGCCGGATGGCCTAATAGGACGAAAAAGGTACATAGATATCATATGGTGCGCGCATGGAGAATACTGCCGCACCGGCGGCCGCCGTCCTGCCCCCGCGCCCCCAGCCACCCCAGCCGCGGCGATACCGTCGCCCGGCCCCCTGGCTCGGGCTGGTGGCCATCGGATACGCCGTGGTCCAGCTCGCCATGGTGATCCCGCACACCGGCCACGCGCTGGGCTGGGACGAGTCCGTGTACGTCTCCCAGGTCGATCCGCGTACCCCGCCCGCGTACTTCAGCGCACCCCGCTCGCGCGGCGTCAGTCTCCTGGTCGCGCCCGTCGTGGCGGCGACCGACTCCATTCCCGCACTGCGGATCCTGCTCATGCTGGTGTCCGCGGGCGCGCTCTACGGCGCCTTCCGGGTCTGGACCCGACTGCTGCCCCGGCCCAGGTCGCCCTGGCCGCGCTGCTCTTCTCCGGGCTGTGGATCACCCAGATCAGCGGGCCCGCGGTGATGCCCAACCTCTGGGTGGCGATCGGCGCCGTCGCCGCCGTCGGCTGGTTCCTCCGCGCGCCGCACGAGACCAACGCCCGCTGGTGGCTGGCCGCCGTCCTCGCGGGTGTCACCCTGGTGCGCACCCCCGACGGGGGATGGCTCACCCTGCCGCTGCTGATCGGCGCGATCGGGGTGCGCACCTGGCGGCCGGCCCTGCCCGCGCTGATCGGCGGGCCGCTGCTCGGCGCCGCCCAGTGGATCGGCGAGGCGTACGACCGCTTCGGCGGCATCGGCGAGCGGCTGAACATCTCCAGCGACGTCGAGGGCGGCATGGGACTCCACTTCAGTGTGGGGGCCGCGCTGCGCAGCCTCAACGGACCTCAGCTGTGCCGCCCCTGCGAGGTGCCGCTGCGCCACCCGGAGCTGACCGTATGGTGGCTGGCACTGCCCGTGCTGACCCTTCTGTGCGTTCATACCGCGCTGCGCGACCGCCAACAGCTGCGCCGGATGCGGGTGGGGCTGGGCAGACCGGCCGCCCGGCTCCCCGCCGTACCGCTGACCGTGCTGCCCATCGTCTGCGCGGCCACCCTCGCCCTGCCGTATCTGCTGCTCATCGGCTACTCCGCACCGCGCTTCCTGATGCCCTCCTACGCGCTGCTGGCACTGCCGATCGCCGGGCTGGTGTTCCGCGCGGTGCGGGCCGCGCGTTCACCGCAGCACCTGGCGGTCGCCCTCGGGGTGGTCATCACCCTCCATCTGGCCAGCCAGTTCGTCATCCTCAATCACACCGCCAAGCAGTCCGACAACACCACCGGGCGCTATCGCACCGCCGCGCAGGGGCTGCAGCGGCTGGGGCTGCGGCCGCCCTGTCTGGTGACCGGCGACCGGGCCCTGCCCGTCGCGTACCACGCGGGCTGCTCCTCCGCGCAGACCAGTGGCAACAACCGGTCCACCACCCTCCCCACGCTGCTGCGCCGCGCCGCCCGTGAACCCACCGCGCTGCTGCTGCGGCGCGGCCAGACCCGGCCGCCGTCCTACGCCCGGACCTGGGTCGCCTATCCGCTGCCGGGCACCGAGTGGAACGCGTATCTGCCACCGGATCAGGCGCGGGAGTGGGAAGCCGGGAAATCCCGACAGGAGACGTCCGGAAACGGCCCGAGCATGGGCGCCATGACGATGACCTACCCGACCACCAGCTGGGCCGGATTCGCGGCGGCCGAGCCCGCCTTCGCCGACTACGCCCAGGACCGCTTCGGCCGCTACCGCCACCATGTGCTGGCCACTCTGCGCCAGGACGGCTCCCCGCGGGTGACCCCGCTCGAAGTCACCTTCCTCTCCGGCGAGTTGTGGCTGGGCATGATGCCCGACTCGCGCAAGGCGCTGGACCTGCGCCGCGATCCGAGGTTCTCGGTGCAGGCCAACCCTGGCCCCGGCGATGGGCTGACCGAGGGCGATGTGCGGGTGAGCGGCCGGGCGGTCGAGGTGACCGACCCCGAGACGGTCGCCCGCTTCGCCGAGGAGGTCCGGCCGCCCGAGCCCTTCCACCTCTACCGCGCCGAGCTGACCGAGGTGGTGCACACCGCCTTGGAGAACGGGCAGATGGTGCTGCGCACCTGGCGTCCGGGCCAGCCGGTACAGGTCGTACGGCGCGGCACCGACGACAGCCCGCCCCGGGTGGAGGGCTGAGGGCCCGGGCCGTGGACCGGGTCGACGGGCCCGGTCCACGGCCCTTCCGTATTGTTGGAACACGTTCTACCGTGCCCCTCGATCCCAGGACGCTCCCAGACCGCCGTACGGCGCACGCGAGACTCCAGGAGGGGCCGTGGACCTCGAATACACCCCTGATCAGCGGCGGTTGCGCGATGAGCTGCGCGCGTACTTCGCCCAACTGGTCCCCGACGACGCCTACGCCCGCTATGCCGACTCCACCGGGCAGAAGCGGTTCTACCGCGAGACCATCCGCCGGCTCGGCACCGACGGCTGGCTGGGGGTCGGCTGGCCCCAGGAGTACGGCGGGCGCGGGCTCGGCCCGGTCGAGCAGTTCATCTTCTTCGACGAGGCGGCCCAGGCCGGTGTGCCGCTGCCGCTGATGGCGCTCAATACGGTCGGGCCCACGATCATGCGGTTCGGCACCGAGGAGCAGAAGGCGTACTTCCTGCCCAAGGTCCTCTCCGGCGAGATCGACTTCGCGATCGGCTACAGCGAGCCCGACGCCGGTACCGACCTCGCCTCCCTCAAGACCCGCGCGGTGCGCGACGGCGACGACTACATCGTGAACGGCCAGAAGACCTGGACGACCAACGGCGACACCGCCGACTGGGTCTGGCTCGCGGTCCGCACCGACCCCGACGCCAAACCCCACAAGGGCATCAGCATCCTGCTGGTCCCGACCGCCGACCCCGGCTACTCCGCCACCCTCATCAAGACCCTCGCCTCCCACGACACCACCGCCAGCTACTACGAGAACATCCGCGTCCCGGCCACCCGCCGGGTCGGCCCCGAGAACGAGGGCTGGCGCATGATCACCACCCAGCTCAACTACGAGCGGGTCACCCTCGCCGCCCACGGCACCATGGCCATCCGCGCCCTGCGCGGCGTCCGCCAGTGGGCCGCCGACACCAAGCTCCCCGACGGCCGCCGGGTGATCGACCTGGCCTGGGTGCGCGGCCGGCTGGCCCGTACACACGCCCGGCTGGACGCCATGAAGGTGCTCAACTGGCAGATGGTGGACGCCCTCCAGCGCGACACCCTGACCCCGCAGGACGCCTCCGCCGTCAAGGTGTACGGCTCCGAGGCGCGCCGCGACGCCTACGCCTGGCTGATGGAGATCGTCGGCGCCGCGGGTCCGCTCAAGGAGGGCTCGGCGGGCGAGGTCCTCCACGGAGAGCTGGAGCGCGGCTACCGCAGCAGCGTCGTCTTCACCTTCGGCGGCGGCAACAACGAGATCCAGCGGGAGATCATCTCCTGGATCGGCCTGGGGATGCCACGGGTGCGCCGCTGAGAAGGTGCGGGGTTCTGGAAGCCCGCAGTGCCGTATGCGTGGGGAGCGTCTCCCCGATGCTGTGCTGCGCCTGCCCTTCACCGTGACTGACTCGGCGCGAAGGTGAAGACCTCCGTCTTCACCTTCGGCAGCCGCGGGGAGAACGCGATGGCGTCGGTGGCCAGCACGGCGACGGGAAGGGCCACCACCGCGGTGCGGACCGTGTACCTGACGGTGCTTCGCGCGTTCGTGGAACGGTCACGGTGACCGTTCCACGAACGGCGATCACGGGAGCGGTCGGGCACCTGAGCGGGAGCGACCGTCACCGCGGTGGTCTTAGCCGGCGGCTCATGAGGGCTGCTCGTCCCGGGCGAAGATGTTGATCACGTCCTGGAGGGTGGGATGGTCAGGGTCTTCGGCCGTGGCGAGCTGCTCGGCACTGCGAGGGAACATCACGTGCTCGTATGCGGAGAGCGCGGTCTCGATGTCGCCGGGGTGTGCGGCGAGGGCCTCGCCGAGTTCGGCGCCGTCCAGCATGGCCAGGTTGGCGCCCTCGCCGTTCGGGGGATGAGGTGGGCGGCGTCGCCGACCAGGGTCACCCCCGGCACCCGGTCCCACCGGTGGCCGACCGGCAGCGAGTAGAGGGGGCGCAGCACCGGTGCGGTGTCGCTTTCGCTGATCAGGGCGGTGAGTTCCGGTGCCCAGCCGTCGAACGCCCGCACGATCCGTTCGGTGGCCGCGGTGGGCTCGTCGAAGTCGATACCGCCGAACCAGTCCAGCGGTTCGGTCAGCATCGCGTAGACGTGAAGGGTCCCGCCCTTCTCCCGTTGGGCCCCGATCTGCCGCGTGCCCTGATCGCCCGCGAACATCGACCCGCCACCGACCGCCTTCGCGGCAGCGGGGTGCCGGGTGTCGGCGTCGAACAGGTAGGTCTCGACGAACGATGTGCCGGCGTACACGGGGCTCGCGCCGGAAAGCACCGGCCGGACCCGTGACCACGCGCCATCCGCGCCGACCAGCAGGCTCGTGACGACGGTGCCGCCGTCGGCGAAGGTCACCTCATGGTGGCCCTCGCCGAGGCCACGAACACCGCTGACCTTGTGCCCCCACCGGACGGTGCCCACCGGGAGCGAGTCGAGCAGCAGCCGCCGCAACTCCCCGCGCTGCACCTCGGGGCGTCCGCCCGTACCGTCGTCGGGCTCGTCGAGCAGGACGTTTCCCTTCCGGTCGAGACCCCGCACCGCCTGACGCCCCTCCAGGACGATGCCGCCGAACTCATCCATCAGACCGGCCGCCCGCAGCGCCAGTTGGCCGTTGTAGTCGTGGATGTCGAGCATCCCGCCCTGCGAACGCGCCGTCGGCGAGGGCTCCGCCTCGTAGACGGTGGCCGGGATGCCGTGGACGTGCAGGACGCGGGCGAGCGTGAGCCCGCCGAGTCCGGCGCCGATGATCGTGACGTGAGTGGTCATGCGGATTCCTTGCCTGTCGCATGCCCGCCGGATGGGCACCCGGCAGGCTCTCCGGCAAGGCTCCGGCCCTCCGCCGACAAACCACCGGCCCTCCGCCGACAAGCCACCGGCATCGGACCGACAGCCCCGAGATACCACCGACACCGCGGCTCCGGTGGCTCTCGTGGCACGTGCTGCGGTGCGATGTCTCGTTGGCACAGCCCAGGCGGCAGCGCGGTGCGCGCGGCGCCGGCTACCGGCGAAAACGCCCTGGAAGGTGTGGAGTCGGCGACCCTGCCGGGGAAAAGCGTGTCGTGCCTGGTTCCCGTGCGGCATGCTGTCGGAAGGGCGAGGAGGGGCGGCTCAGCTGGGCGCGTCGCCTTGCCCGGAGAAAACGTCCGACCCCGGGGGACCATGCGGCTTGTGGTGACGGTACGTGGCGATGAGGACGGCGTGGAGGGCGGCCTCGCGGAACTCGGAACGTGGCTGACGGACGTACCGCAGCTGAGAGGGCGCGTCGACCGGGTGGAACGGGACGGTGTTCCGGCGGGTGCGATGGGGCCGGCCGCCGACGCGTTGGTGGCGGTGCTGGAGCCCGGCGGGGTCGCCGCGGCCTTCGCGGGGGCACTGGTGGCCTGGGTGCAGACCCGCCGCAGCAGCCACACGATCAGTGTGACCCGGCCCGATGGCACCCGGATCACCATCTCCTCCCGCCAGGCCCGCGCGCTGAGCCCGCAGGAGGCGGCCGACCTCGCTGAACGCCTGGCACGCCCCCCGCGGGACGGGGAGGACTCATCGGACTCCCCGACGACATGACCGGCGGTCTCGCGGCACCCGGCGCGCGAGCCGTGCTGTTCGGCACCGGGGGCCACATCCGCGGGTCGAAACTGGGCGATTTGCCGTCCGTCGACACCACGCTCGACGATCTTCGGGACACTCTGCTCGACGTGTGCGGCATGGCGCCGGGGCACGTCGTGCGCGTCCCGGCTCACGCCCATGCCGCCGAGGTGGTCGGTGCGGTCGAGGAGGCGACAGCCGCCGACGGCGGACCCGTGCTGTTCTACTACGCCGGGCACGGTCTGCTCGGTCCGCGCGACGACCTGTACCTCGCCACCCGGGCCAGCCGATCCGCCCGGCACGTCGCACAGTCCGTCTCGTACCGCACGATCCGTGACCTGCTGGGCGAGGCGCCGAGTGGCAGCCTCGTCGTCCTCGACTGCTGCTTCTCCGGCCGTGCGGGTGCTCCGCCCGCGCAGGGCGGGGCGCGTCGGGCCTTCGCCTCCTCGCGGCCCCGGGGCAGCTTCCTGCTCACATCGGCCTCGCACTACGCGCTGTCGTTCGCCCCCGAGGGCGAACGGCACACCCTGTTCAGCGGGCGGCTGCTCGAACTGCTCAACGCGGGAGACCCGGCCGGACCACTGTGGCTGACCGCCGACCGGCTGCATGCCGCGCTCGACGAGGAGTTCGCGGATGACGGGCGCGTCAATCCGGCCCGGCAGAGCGAGGGCACGCTGGGATCGCTCGTGCTCGCCCGCAACCGCGCCTACCCGGCCGGTCGAACCGAGGAGGCCGACCGGCCGGCGGACCTGCCGTGCCCGTACCCAGGGCTGCAGCCGTACCGCGCAGAGGACAGTGCGCACTTCTTCGGACGCGAGGAACTCACCACGCGGCTCCTCGAGATGGTCGAGGACGCGCCGGGCGACGGCCCGGTGGTGCTGGTGGGCGCCTCCGGCGCGGGCAAGTCGTCCGTGCTGCGCGCCGGCCTGCTCGCCGGTCTCGAGGCCCGTGCCACCTCGCTTGCCCCCGCGCTGCTGGTTCCGGCCCCTGGGCCGCACCCGATGCGCACCTTGGCCGAGGCGTGGGCACGAGCCACCGGGCGTGACACGCGAGAGGTACGGACCGAACTGGAACGTGGGTGCTTCCCACCGCCGCTGCACGAGCAGCCCGCCTGCCGACTGCTGGTGGTCGATCAGTTCGAGGAGATCTTCACACGGTGCCAGACTCCGGATGAGCGCGCCGCGTTCGTCTCCGTGCTCACCCGGAACGGGCCCCGCACCACACCCCGCGTCGTCCTCGCCCTGCGTGCCGACCACTACGGAAGCTGCCTGGAGGAGCCCGGGCTCGAAAGGGCTCTGGCCCGGGCCCAGCTCACCGTTCCCCCGCTGCGCGAGCGGGAGCTGCGCGCCGCTGTCGAGGGCCCGGCAGCGGCCGTGGGACTGACCGTCGAGCCGGGGCTGACCGACCGGCTGCTGCACGACCTGCGGTCGGGGCGCTCGGCCCACGACGCGGCGGCCGCACTGCCGTTCCTGGCCCACGTGTTGCGGGAGACATGGCGTCGCCGCAGCGGAAGCCGGCTCACCCTCTCCGGATATCAGGCCACGAAGGGCATCTGGCATTCGGTGGCCACCACGACCCAGCGCTTCTACGACTCACTGGACGGTGAGGGACGCGCGATGATGCGGGAGCTGCTGCTGCGTCTGGTCCATCTCCCCCCGGACGGCGGAGCGCCGGTCGTACGGCATCGGGTTCCGCTCGCCGCCGTGCCGGCCGGGTCGGAAGAGATCCGCGAACGGCTGGCCGACGCACGTCTCTTGACGGCGGACAAGGACACGGTGCAGATCGCGCACGAGGCACTGCTGCGGGCCTGGCCCCAGCTTCGGCGGTGGATCGAGGAAGATGCCGCGACCCTGCTGCTGCGGCAACAGCTGGGAACCGCTGCCGAGGAGTGGGACACCGCGGGACGTGATGCCGCCTTCCTCTACCGGGGAAGTCGGCTCCAGGCGGCTGTTGAACTCGCCGAGCAGTCCGAACTGCCAGCCGGGGAAGCGGAGTTCCTCGCGGCCGGACAGGCGGCGGCCACGAGCGAACTGCATCGCGAGCAGCGCCGGACCAGGATGCTGAAACGAGCACTGGCCGCTGTCGCCGTCGCCCTGTGTCTCGCGCTCGTCGCCGCCGTCGTCGCGGTGCGACAGCAGCGGAACGCGGAAGCCCAGCAACGGCTGGCCACCGCCCGCTCGCTGTTGGCCGAGGCCGGCAACCTCGATACGACCGACCCGCGCACCGCACTGCGGCTCGGCCTCGCCGCGTACGCTCTGCGCCCCAGTGCCGACGCCCGCCGTGCGCTCTTCGACACCCTGGCCGGGAACGCGTTCCGCGGCGCCTCCAGGCTGCCCGCGTCGGAGACCGATGGGGTGCTCGCCGCCGGTGGGCGGAGGCTGGCCACGGTGAGCGGTGAGGATCTGGCACTGTGGGACACCAGCCGCCACTCGGTTCCCCGCGCCCCGCTGGCACGACTGGCGTGTCCCTCGAAGGACGGCGCGGGCTCGAGCGTGGCCTTCGGCGGCCCCGACGACCGGATGCTCGCGGCCACGTGCGGTGAAGACGAGGTGCGGCTGTGGAACGTCGCCGGCCCGTGGCGGGGCGGGGGATCGCGTCAGGTGGCGACGCTGCGGGCGGAGGACGTGACGGACGAGACCGACAGACCGGCCGGGGTTGCCGTGAGCCCGGACGGAAGCATGGTGGCGGCCATCGGTTGGTCCCGGCACGGCGGTCCCGGCATGCTCACCCTGTGGGACGTCCGAGATCCGAGGAGCCCGCGACGGCTCTCCGTCGTCAAGGACACGCCGCGTCTGAACCTGCAGAGGGACCGGGTGGCGTTCAGCCCGGACGGCCACTTGCTTGTCACCGCGGACAGCAACGGGGACATGCGTTTGTGGGACCTCTCGAACCCCCGCGAGCCCCGGCCCGGTGGAAAGGTGGAAGAGGTCGGCGACGTGTTGGCGTTCAGTCCGGACGGCGACCTGCTGGCGGTGAGCGACGACCGCGTGGTCAAAATGGTCGACATTCGCTCGCTCCGGGACCCGAAGGTCCTCGACGAATGGACGGCCCATGCGAATCACGTCGGCTCCCTCGACTTCTCCCCGGACGGCCGGCGTCTGGCCAGCGGAGGATGGGACAAAAGCGTTGCCCTGTGGAATGTCGGCGATCCGCGGGATGTGACCAGACAGTCCCGGTTGGCCGGGCACTCGTCGTTCGTCGATGCGACGAGGTTCGGTGCGGACGGCCGCTCGCTGGTCTCGGTGAGCTCCGGTGAGGTCGTCCACTGGGACATGGCCGACGTCGACCAGTCGGAGGTCCTGGACGTGATACCGGGCGGGAATGACCTGGCCCTGGCGCCGGACGGCACGACACTCGCCGCCACCCGGGGTGCGCGGATCGGCCTGTGGGACCTGTCCGACCCCGCCGAACCACGGCGGCTGGCCCAGCTGGACAACCCCGTGGAGGACGCGTACGACGGCGTCGGCGGCACTACCGTCATCGGCACCGGTGATGTCATCTCCGACGTCGCCTTCAGCTCCGACGGCGCCCTGCTCGCGACACTGAACCACGACCGGAGGGTCACCCTCTGGGATGTTTCCGACCCGGCCCGTCCACGGATTGCCGGCTCCTTGAGCAGCGACAACCAAGGGGCCGTCGGACCCTCGCTGGCCTTCGCCCCCGACGCGCCGCTGCTCGCCGTCAACGACCTGGAACAGGTCCGCGTCTGGGACGTCTCCGACCCCGCCCGGCCCGCCGTGACCCGATCCCGCACCCTCGGCGGGCTGAGGGAGGTCGCCTTCAGCCCGGACGGCCGCCGGCTCTTGCTGGCGGGGGTGAGGGTCCACCTCTGGGACCTCTCCTCCGGGAAGCTGACCTTGCTGTCCGGCGACCACTCCTACCTGGCAGGCTCCTGGGCGGCGTTCGCTCCCCGGGGGAACACCGTGGCGGCCGTCGCTCAGCTGCCCCCGACCACGGGCCCGGACGTTGGTGTGCACCTGTGGGACGCGAAACACGCGGGAAGCGCACGCATGCGGGGCGAGACCGAACCGATGGGAGGGGACGCCGCGAAGACCAACCGGCTCGCCTTTCATCCCGAGGGCGATCTGCTGGCCGGTGCGGGGGAGGACGGCGCCGTACGCCTGTGGAGCGTCGCCGACCCCGAGCGGCCGCATCTCGCGCTCACCTTCGGCGGCCACAGCGAGGGCGTCGACGACGTGGTGCTGGGCGGACCACACGGGCGGACCATGATCACATCGAGTGCGGGCTTCGCCTACGTCGTGGACATCGGCGACTACCCCGAGATCGCGGCCGACACCATCGGCATGGCCTGCCGGGTCGCGGGCGGCGGCCTCACCCGTGAACAGTGGGCAGACCACGTACCGGCCGCGGAGTTCGTGGAGACCTGTCCGAAGTCATCCGGGCATGACGGCGCCACATGAAAGGCGCCGCCATCCCGGATCTGATGTCGTGCCGGCAGCGCCTCGGCCAGGTGCGCGCGCTGGCCACCTCGGTCAGGCGCCGATGTACTCCGCGAGGTGCTGGCCGGTGAGGGTGGAGCGCTCGGCGACGAGGTCGGCGGGGGTGCCCTCGAAGACGATGCGGCCGCCGTCGTGACCGGCACCGGGGCCGAGGTCGATGATCCAGTCGGCGTGGGCCATGACCGCCTGGTGGTGCTCGATGACGATGACCGACTTGCCGGAGTCGACGAGCCGGTCGAGCAGGCCGAGCAGTTGCTCGACGTCGGCGAGGTGCAGACCGGTGGTCGGCTCGTCGAGGACGTAGACGCCGCCCTTGTCGGCCATGTGGACGGCCAGCTTGAGCCGCTGCCGCTCGCCCCCGGAGAGCGTGGTGAGCGGCTGGCCGAGGGTGAGGTAGCCGAGTCCGACGTCCGACATCCGCTGGAGGATCTTGTGGGCCGCCGGTGTGCGCGCCTCGCCGCTGCCGAAGAACTCCTCGGCCTCGGCCACCGACATCGCGAGCACCTCGCTGATGTCACGGCCGCCGAAGTGGTACTCCAGCACCGACGCGTCGAACCGCTTCCCCTCGCACTCCTCGCAGGTGGTGGCGGTGCTCTGCATGATCGCCAGGTCGGTGTAGATCACGCCGGCGCCGTTGCAGGTGGGGCAGGCGCCCTCGGAGTTGGCGCTGAACATCGCCGGCTTGACGCCGTTGACCTTGGCGAACGCCTTGCGGATCGGGTCGAGCAGCCCGGTGTACGTCGCGGGGTTGCTCCGCCGCGAGCCGCGGATGGGGGTCTGGTCCACCGAGACCACACCCTCCGGGGCCGGGATGGAACCGTGGAGGAGTGAGCTCTTGCCGGAGCCGGCGACTCCGGTGACGACGCAGAGCACGCCGAGCGGGATGTCGACGTCGACGTTCCGCAGGTTGTTCGCCGTCGCGCCCCGGATCTCCAGGGCGCCGGTGGCCTTGCGGACCGTCTCCTTGAGCCCGGCCCGGTCGTCGAGATGGCGGCCGGTGACGGTCTCGCTCGCCCGCAGCCCCGCGACGCTGCCCTCGAAGCAGACGGTGCCGCCCGCCGTGCCGGCACCGGGGCCGAGGTCCACGACGTGGTCGGCGATGGCGATCGTCTCCGGCTTGTGCTCCACCACCAGCACCGTGTTGCCCTTGTCCCGCAGCCGCAGCAGCAGATCGTTCATCCGCTGGATGTCATGCGGGTGCAGGCCGATGGTGGGCTCGTCGAAGACGTAGGTGACATCGGTGAGCGAGGAGCCGAGGTGGCGGATCATCTTGATGCGCTGCGCCTCGCCGCCGGAGAGCGTGCCCGAGGCCCGGTCGAGCGAGAGGTAGCCGAGACCGATCTCCACGAACGAGTCGAGGGTGTGCTGCACCTTGGCGAGCAGCGGTGCCACCGACGGCTCGTCCAGCCCGCGGATCCATTCGGCCAGGTCGCGAATCTCCATCGCGCAGGCGTCGGCGATGTTGACCTTGCCGATCCGGGAGGAGCGGGCCGGCTCGCTGAGCCGGCTGCCGCCGCACTCGGAACACTCGGCGAAGGTGACCGCCCGGTCCACGAACGCCCGGATGTGCGGCTGCATCGACTCGCGGTCCTTGGCGAGGAACGACTTCTGGATCTTCGGGATCAGCCCTTCGTAGGTGAGGTTGACGCCGTTGATCTTCACCTTGGTGGGCTCGCGGTAGAGGAAGTCGTGCCGCTCCTTCTTGGTGTACTCGCGGATCGGCTTGTCCTTGTCGAAGAAGCCCGATTCGGCGATGACCCGCACGACCCAGCCGCCACCGGTGTAGGTGGGGATGGTGAACGGGTCCTCGGCGAGCGACTTGGAGTCGTCGTAGAGCTCGGTGAGGTCGATGTCGGAGACCGAGCCCCGGCCCTCGCAGTGCGTGCACATGCCGCCGGTGCGGCTGAAGCTCACCGTCTCGGTCTTGGTCTTCTCGGTACCGCGGTCGACCGTGAACCCGCCCCTCGCCGAGACCGAGGCGACGTTGAAGGAGTACGCGCCGGGCGGGCCGATGTGCGGCTCGCCGAGCCGGCTGAAGAGGATGCGCAGCATCGCGTTGGCGTCGGTGGCGGTGCCGACGGTGGAGCGGGGGTCGGATCCCATCCGCTGCTGGTCGACGATGATCGCGCTGGTCAGCCCGTCGAGTACATCGACCTCGGGCCGCGCCAGCGTCGGCATGAAGCCCTGCACGAAGGTGCTGTAGGTCTCGTTGATCAGCCGCTGCGACTCCGCGGCGATGGTGGTGAACACCAGCGAGCTCTTGCCCGAACCGGAGACGCCGGTGAACACCGTCAGCCGGCGCTTCGGGATCTCGATGCTGACGTCCTTGAGGTTGTTCTCGCGCGCGCCGTGCACCCGGATCAGATCGTGGCTGTCGGCGACGTGGGGCACAGGTGACCGCTGGTCCGTGTCCGTGGCCATGCTCATCGTGTCTCCATCTGTTCGGGCGGGGCCGCCTTCGCGATCTTCAGCGGTGTCGCCTGGCTCGATCTGACCAGCTTCGAACAATACGTCCGGTTCGCAGGTCGTGGCTGCCGGGGCCGGACGGCTCAGGGCAGCTCGTTGATGCGGATCATGTTGCCCGCGGGATCGCGGAAGGCGCAGTCGCGAATGCCGTACGGCTGCTCGGTCGGCTCCTGGACGACCTCGGCGCCGCTGGTCCGCACCCGTGCGAAGACGCCGTCGAGGTCGGCGGTGGCCAAGGTGACGCGGGCGTAGCTGCCCTTGGCCATCATTTCGACGACGGTGCGGCGCTCGTCGTCGGTGATGCCGGGGCCGAGGGCCGGGGGCTCCAGGACGATGGAGGTTCCGGGCTGCCCGGCGGGGCCGACGGTGATCCAGCGCATCCCGTCGTATCCGACGTCCTTGCGGACCTCGAAGCCGAGGGTGTCGCGGTAGAAGGCCAGCGAGGCGTCCGGGTCGTCATGCGGGAGGAAGGTCCAGTGAATGGTGAGGTCCATGGCGATGACGCTAGCCGGGCCCGCGTGACCGGGGCTTCTCCATTCCTGACCGGTCCGGTCGGCCGTTTTCCCCGGCCGGTCGCTCCGCCTCCCCGGCCCCTGGTGCTGTGGGAAACTGAGCCGGTGAAACGGCAGGATCTCGATGACCTGGTCCGGCTGCGGCGGGCCCGCGACCGGATGGACCGCGACTACGCCGAGCCGCTCGACGTCCCGGCGCTGGCGCGTGGCGCCCTGATGTCGCCGGGCCACTTCTCCCGCAGCTTCCGCGCCGCCTTCGGCGAGACGCCGTACAGCTATCTGATGACCCGCCGCATCGAGCGGGCCAAGGCGCTGCTGCGGCGCGGCGACCTTACGGTGACCGAGGTCTGCATGGCGGTCGGTTGTACGTCGCTCGGGTCGTTCAGCTCGCGCTTCACCGAGCTGGTCGGCGAGAGCCCGAGCAGCTACCGGGCCCGGAGTCATGACCATGGCGCCGCCATCCCGGCCTGCATGGCCAAGATCCACACGCGACCGGTCAGGAACGGAGAAGCGAGCCCCGCCGACCGGCCGTAGCGTGAGGGCATGGACATCACACTCTCCAGTTGCTTCATCGCCGTCGACGACCACGACAAGGCGCTCGCCTTCTACCGCGATGCCCTCGGCCTCGAGGTCCGCAACGACGTCGGGTTCGAGGGAATGCGCTGGGTGACCGTCGGGGCGCCCTCGCAGCCGGACGTGAACATCGTCCTCGAACCGCCCCTCGCCGACCCCAACGCCTCGCCCGCCGACAGACAGGTCATGGCGGAGCTGATGGCCAAGGGCCTGTTGCGCGGTGTCATCTTCGCGACGGACGACTGCGACGCCACCTTCGAGCGCGTCAGCGCCGCGGGCGGCGAGGTGCTGCAAGAGCCCATGGACCAGCCTTACGGCGTCCGCGACTGCGCGTTCCGCGACCCCTCCGGCAACATGCTGCGCTTCACCCAGCCCCTGAAGAAGTGAGCCCTTCGGGGCCCGCCCAGGGGTCCGGTGCCGCCTAGGCTGGCCGTCGGGAGGTGGTGGCCATGGCGGCGGCCATACGGCAGGGCGGATCGGACGCCGACCCGGGGCTCTACGGCCCCCGGTCGGTCACCTGGCAGATGCACGGCGACCCGGTGATGTGGATAGCGGGGGTGCGCGCCCTGTACCTCCAGGCCCTGCATCCGCTCGCGGTGCGCGGCGTCACCCAGAACTCCGACTTCCGCAAGGACGCCTGGGGAAGGCTGCTGCGCACCGCGCGGTTCGTCGCCACCATCACCTACGGCACCACCGAGGCCGCCGAGCGGGCCGGTGCCAAGGTCCGGGGCATTCACCGCAGACTCTCCCTGACCGACCCCGTCACCGGTGTCCGGCACGGCGTCGACGAGCCCGAGCTGCTGCTGTGGGTGCACTGCGCCGAGATCGACTCGTACCTCCATGTGATGCGCCGCTCCGGCTATCCGCTCACCGACGCCCAGGCGGACGCCTATGTCGCCGAGAACGTGGTGTCCGCCCGGCTGGTCGGTCTCGACCCCGCTGACGTACCGGCCGATACGGCGGCGCTCGCCGCGTACTTCGCGAGGGTGCGCCCCCAACTCGCCAACACCCCCGAGGCCCGCGAAGTGGACGCCTTTCTGCGGCGGCCCCCGGTCCATGCGCTGCTCGTCCCGGCGCGTGAGGCGATCTGGGGGCGCTTCGCCGCGCTCGCCTACGGGTCCCTGCCCCCGTACGCCCACGAACTGTACGGGCGCCCCGCGCCCCCGCCCGCCGTGGTCACCCGCCGATTGCGGGCGATGGGCAGGGCGCTGCGCTGCATCCCGCCCACGGCCCGCTGGCAGCTCCCGCCGAAGCACATCATGCGGGCGGTCGAGCGGCTCGGACCGGGCAGCCGCCCCTCGCCCTACAAACTGCGCAGAAACGCGGCCATACTGGACAGCGGGGATGCGACGGGGGCGCGGCCGCACGCGGCCGGTCTCCACGGGGGCGGCGGAAGCTGACTTCCGCCAAGGCAGGGGGAGCATGGCGGACATCAGGCTGATCCAGGGCCGGTACCGGCTGCTGGACCGGATCGGGCGCGGGGGAATGGGCGAGGTGTGGCGGGCGCGCGACGAGTCGCTCGGCCGCCGCGTCGCCGTCAAATGCCTCAAACCGCTGGGGTCGCGCCACGACCCCTCGTTCACCGGTGTGGTGCGCGAGCGCTTCCGCCGGGAGGCGCGGGTGGCCGCCGCGCTGCAGCACCGCGGGGTCACGGTGGTGCATGACTTCGGCGAGTACGAGGGCGTGCTGTACCTGGTCATGGAGTTGCTGGAGGGCCGTAACCTCAGCCAGCTGCTGAAGGACAACGAGCGCCGCCCGCTGCCGGTCCCCGAGGTGCTGGACATCGCGGAGCAGGTCGCCGCGGCCCTCGCCTACACCCATGACCAGGGCGTGGTGCACCGCGATCTGAAGCCGGCCAACATCATGCGGCTCACCGACGGCACCGTGAAGCTCTGCGACTTCGGCATCGCCCGCCTCGGCCATGACGTCGGCTTCACCTCCCGGCTCACCGGCACCGGCGTCGCCATGGGCACCCCGCACTACATGTCGCCCGAGCAGATCGCGGGCGGCCCGGTCGACCACCGCAGCGATCTGTACTCCCTGGGCTGTGTGCTCTACGAACTGGCCACGGGGGCGCCGCCGTTCGCCCTCGACGACGCATGGGCGGTCCTCGTCGGCCACCGCCACACCCAGCCCGCCCCGCCGCGCGGCCACCGGCCCGAACTCCCCGAGCCCTTCGAGCGCGCCGTCCTCGATCTGCTGGCCAAGACCCCGGAGGGGCGTCCACGCGACGCCACCGAGCTCGCCCAGCGAATAGCCCCGGCCCGCCCGTCCCGGTGGCCGACGGTGCCGCCGCTCCCCGAGCCGCGCGGCGCGCTCCCGGGCGCCGGACCCCCGGCCCCCCGACTTCCGGCCTGGGCCCAGGACATGACCACCGGGTCCAAGGCGCAATCCGGCGGCGTGGGACTGCTGTCGGCGACCCCGCCCGACGCGGCGGCCGCACTCACCGGCGCCTGGACCGGACGCCGCGTCAGTGCGCTGCCCGCACCGCCGCCTGCGGTTCGGGCCCGGCTCGCCGACCGGCACCGCGCCGCGCTGGACCTGGGGCGGCTGGGGCGCTGGGAGGAGGCCGTGGCAACCCACCGCGCGGTGGCCGCCGAGCGCGAGCGCGCGCTGGGCGCCGACCACCCCGACACCCTCGCCAGCCGCTATGAGGCCGCCTTCGCCCTCGGGATCCTGGGCCGCCCCGGCGACGCCCTGCGCGAGTACGAGCGGGTCGCGGCGGGCCGCCGGCGCGCCCTGGGCCCCGACCACGCGGACACCCTCGCCGCCCGCCAGGAGACCGCGTTCACCCTGGGCCGCCTCGGCCGCTTCACCGAGGCCCAGCACCTCTATGTGGCCGTGCTCGCCGCCCGCGAGCGCACCATGGGCGCCGACCACCCCGACACCCTGCGCTGCCGCCACAACCTCGCCTTCAACCTGGGCTGTCTGGGGCGCCTGGAGGAGGCGTACCGCATGGCGGAGGGGGTGGCCGCCGACCGCGCCCGGGTGCTGGGCCCCGACCACCCCGACACGCTGGTCACCCGCTACGAGGTGGCGTACGCCCTCGGCCGCCTCGACCGCTGGCGGGAGGCCCTGGACATCTTCCGCGAGGTGGCCGCCGACCGCGCCCGCACCCTTGGCCCCGACCATCCCGACACCCTCGCCGCCCGCTACGAGATCGGCGTCGGACTGGGGCGGCTGGACCGGGGCGCGGAGGCCCTCGCGGTCTACCGCGCCCTTGTCGAGGACCGCATCCGCGCCCACGGCCCGGCCGATCCGGAGACCCTGCGCGCCCGGCACGGCCTCGGCGTCAGCCTCGGCCGGCTGGGCCGCTGGGAGGAGGCGCTCGCCGAGGCGCGGGAGGTCTGTGACCTCCGCGAGCGCGCCCTGGGCCCCGACCATCCGGACACCCTGGTCAGCCGCCGCGAGGTGGCCGTCGCCCTGGGCTGGCTCGGCCGCTGGTCCGACGCGCTGGACGGCTACCGCCGGGTGACCCGCGCCCGCGCCCGCGTCCTGGGCCCCGACCATCCCGACACCCTCATCAGCCGCGGCGACGAGGCCCACTGCCTGGAGCGGTTGGGTCGGCGCGCCGAGACGGCCTAGCCGGCCGGGGTGGTGGGCTGGGCGAGGTGGCCTGGGCGGTGGTGATGGCGTAGGTGTCGGGTGGTGGGGCTGGGCGAGGTGGCTTGGGCGGTGGTGATGGCGCGGGCGGCGGGGCGGCAGGGCCGGGCGAGACGGCGCAGCCGTCGGGGCGGCGGCGCGGCAGGGGTGACCTGCGGCGCCCTGGCCCGGGCGATCAGCGCGTGCTAACCAGAGGGCATGTCTCACAGCGATGCGTATGACGTCGTCATCGTCGGCGGCGGTCACAACGGTCTGGTCGCCGCCGCCTATCTCGCCCGCGCCGGGCGGAGCGTGCTGGTGCTCGAGCGCCTCGGCCACACCGGTGGCGCCGCCGTGTCCACACGGCCCTATCCCGGCGTGGACGCACGGCTCTCGCGCTACTCCTACCTGGTCAGCCTGTTGCCGCGGCGGATCGTCGACGATCTCGGACTGCGCTTCGCGGTGCGCAAGCGCGTGGTGTCCTCGTATACGCCCGAGGTCCGGGGCGGGCGCCACACCGGGCTGCTGGTGGATGCCGGCTCCTCCGCCCGGACGCGCGCCGCGTTCGCGCGGCTGACCGGCTCGGAGCGGGAGTACGAGTCCTGGCAGCGCTTCTACGGCATGACCCAGCGCGTCGCCGAGCGCGTCTTCCCCACGCTTACCGAGCCGCTGCCCACCCGGGAGGAGCTGCGGGGGCGGATCGGGGACGACGCGGCGTGGCAGGCGCTGTTCGAGCGGCCGCTGGGGGAGGCGGTCGAGGCGGCGTTCGACGACGACCTCGTCCGGGGCGTGGTCCTCACCGACGCGCTCATCGGCACCTTCGCCCGGGCCCACGACCCGTCGCTGCGTCAGAACCGCTGCTTCCTCTACCACGTGATCGGCGGCGGCACCGGCGACTGGGACGTCCCCGTCGGCGGCATGGGCGCGCTCACCGATGCCCTGGCCGACGCCGCCCGCGCGGCGGGCGCGCGGATCGCGACCGGGTGCGAGGTCACCGCGATCGCCACCGACGGCACCTCGGCCGAGGTGCGGTACGAGGGCGAGGCGGGGGAGTCCACCACGGCCGCCCGGCATGTGCTCGTCGGGGCCGCGCCGCGCGAGCTGGCCCGGCTGCTGGGCGAGGAGCCGCCCGCCCCGCCCGCCGAAGGGGCGCAGCTCAAGGTGAACATGCTGCTGCGCAGGCTGCCCGCGCTGCGCGACCGCGAGGTGGACCCGCGCGAGGCGTTCTCCGGGACGTTCCACATCGCCGAGGGGTACGGCGCCCTGGAGGACGCGTACCGCCAGGCGGCCGCGGGGGAGCTGCCGCACCGGCCGCCGTCGGAGATCTACTGCCACTCGCTGACCGATCCGTCGATCCTCGGTCCGGAGCTGGCACGCGAGGGCTATCAGACCCTGACCCTGTTCGGACTGCACACCCCCGCCCGGCTGTTCACCGAGGACAATGACGCGGCGCGCACCGCCCTGCTGCGCGCCACCCTCGCGGAGCTGGACGCGCATCTCGCCGAGCCGATCACCGACTGTCTCGCCCACGACGCCGACGGCCGGCCGTGCATCGAGGCCAAGACCCCGCTGGACCTGGACGCCGAGCTGCGGCTGCCCGGCGGCAATATCTTCCATCGGGATCTGGCCTTCCCGTACGCCCAGGAGGGCACCGGCCGCTGGGGCGTGGAGACGCGCCACGCCAATGTGCTGCTGTGCGGCGCGGGGGCGGTGCGCGGCGGCGGGGTGAGCGGAATCCCCGGGCACAACGCGGCCATGGCGGTGCTGGGGAAGTGACGCCCGAGAGTCCTCGGAGAGTCCTTCGGGGCCCTGGGCGCGCTTTTCTTTCCTTGAATCTGACGTAGCGTCAGAAAAACTCTTCCTTCGTCCGCCCCCCTGCGGCATCCTGCCGACCATGCAGACGGAGCTGAGCACAAGGCTGGGTGTCGAGCACGCCGTCTTCGGCTTCACGCCGTTCCCCGCCGTGGCCGCGGCGATCAGCCGGGCCGGCGGCTTCGGTGTGCTCGGCGCGGTCCGCTACGGCGCGGGCGAGGAGCTGGCCCGCGACCTCGACTGGATGGAGGAGCACGCCGACGGCAAGCCCTATGGCGTGGACGTCGTGATGCCCGCGAAGAAGGTGGAGGGGGTCACCGAAGCCGATATCGAGGCGATGATCCCCGAAGGCCACCGCGCCTTCGTCCGGGACACCCTCGCCAAGCACGGCGTCCCCGAGCTCGCCGAGGGCGAGGCGTCCGGCTGGCGGATCACCGGCTGGCTCGAGGAGGTGGCCCGCAGCCAGCTCGACGTCGCCTTCGACTACCCCGTGAAACTCCTGGCCAACGCCCTGGGCTCACCCCCGGCCGACGTCGTCGCCCGCGCCCATGACCATGGCATCCTCGTGGCCGCCCTCGCGGGCAGCGCCCGCCACGCCCTCCACCACAAGGAGGCGGGGCTCGATGTCATCGTCGCCCAGGGATACGAGGCGGGCGGCCACACCGGGGAGATCGCCTCCATGGTGCTCACCCCCGAGGTGGTGCGCGCCGTGGACCCGCTGCCCGTGCTCGCCGCGGGCGGTATCGGCAGCGGTGAGCAGATCGCCGCCGGGCTGGCGCTGGGCGCCCAGGGCGTCTGGATCGGCTCCCTCTGGCTCACCACCGAGGAGGCCGAACTGCATTCGCCTGCCCTCATCCGCAAGCTGCTGGCGGCCGGCTCCGGGGACACCGTGCGCTCCCGCGCCCTCACCGGCAAGCCCGCCCGCCAGCTACGCACCGAGTGGACCGACGCCTGGGAGGACTCGGACGGCCCGGGCCCGCTGCCCATGCCGCTCCAGGGGCTGCTCGTCGCCGAGGCCGTCTCCCGCATCCAGAAGTACGAGGTGGAACCGCTGCTCGGCACGCCGGTCGGCCAGATCGTCGGCCGGATGGACGAGGTCCGCCCGGTCCAGGCCGTCTTCGACGATCTGACCCGGGGCTTCGAGCGCGCCATCGACCGCGTCATCCGCATCGCCAAGCGCGCCTGACCGGGCGCGCCGCAACCTGCCAGACCTCGCCTGACCGGGCGCGCCGCAACCTGCCAGACCTCGCCCGACCCCCGCCCCACCTCGCCTGATCTCGTCCCACACCGCCTGACACCGCCGTCAGAAGGAGGACCGGACCGCCATGTCCCCTACACCCAACGGCTTCTGGGCCCAGGCCGCGCTCGAGCCCGACCGCACCATGCTCATCGCCCCGGACGGTGAGGAGTGGACCGCCGGGCGGCTGCACAGCGCGTGCAACCGGCTCGTCGCAGGGCTGCGCGCCGCCGGGCTGCGACGCGGCGACGCCCTGGCGGTCGTCCTGCCGAACGGGGTGGAGTTCTTCGTCGCCGCCCTCGCCGCCACCCAGGCCGGGCTCTATCTGGTGCCGGTCAACCACCATCTGGTCGGCCCCGAGATCGCCTGGATCGTCTCCGACTCCGGCGCCAAGGTGCTGATCGCCCATGAGCGCTATGGCGAGCAGGCGGCGGCGGCCGCCGACGAGGCGGGGTTGCCCGCGACCCACCGCTACGCGGTCGGCGCCATCGACGGCTTCCGCCCGTACGCCGAGCTCGTCGAGGGGCAGCCGGAGGCGCCGCCCGCCGACCGCGAGCTGGGCTGGGTCATGAACTACACCTCCGGCACCACGGGCCGTCCGCGTGGCATCCGCCGTGCGCTGACCGGAAAGCTCCCCGAGGAGAGCCACCTGGGCGGCTTTCTGCGCTTCTTCGGCATCACCCCCCGCTCCGAGGAGCCCGACCACGTCCATCTGGTGTGCTCACCGCTCTACCACACCGCCGTACTGCAGTTCGCTAGCTCGTCGCTGCACATCGGCCATCCCCTGGTGCTCATGGACAAGTGGACGCCCCAGGAGATGCTGCGCCTCATCGACACCCACCGCTGTACGCACACCCATATGGTGCCGACCCAGTTCCACCGGCTGCTCGCCCTCCCCGACGAGGCCAAGCGGTCCTACGACGTCTCCTCGATGCGCCACGCCATCCACGGCGCCGCACCCTGCCCCGACCATGTGAAACGCGCGATGATCGAGTGGTGGGGCGGCTGTATCGAGGAGTACTACGCGGCCAGCGAGGGCGGCGGCGCGTTCGCCACTGCCGAGGACTGGCTGAAGAAGCCGGGGACCGTCGGCCGTCCCTGGCCCATCAGCGAGCTCGCCATCTTCGACGACGAGGGCACCCGGCTCCCGGCCGGTGAACTCGGCACCGTCTACATGAAGATGAGCACCGGGGGCTTCGCCTACCACAAGGACAAGAGCAAGACCGAGAAGAACCGCATCGGCGACTTCTTCACCGTCGGCGACCTCGGCCTCCTGGACGAGGACGGCTATCTCTACCTCCGCGACCGCAAGATCGACCTGATCATCTCGGGCGGGGTCAACATCTACCCCGCCGAGATCGAGGCCGCGCTGCTCACCCACCCGGCCGTCGCCGACGCCGCCGCCTTCGGGATCCCCCACGAGGACTGGGGCGAGCAGGTCATCGCGGTCGTGGAACCCGCCGAGGGGCATGCGCCGGGGCCCGATCTGGCCACCGAGATCCTCGCTCACTGCACCACCCGGCTGGCGGGCTACAAATGCCCCAAGTCGGTGGAGTTCATCGCCGAGATGCCGCGTGACCCCAATGGCAAGCTCTACAAGCGGCGGCTGCGCGCACCGTACTGGGAGGGTGCGGGGTCGCAGTGAGGGTGTGGGGGCGGCCTGCTGAGTGCCAGTAGTGGCCAGTAGCGCCAAGTAGTGCCGGCGCCGCCTGATCCGGCCAATGCGCCAGGGGGCCGGTTCCGCTGTCCCGCGGGACCGGCTCCATGGCGTGCCGAGGGTGCGGCGTCCTATCGTTCCAGAACCCGTCGGGCCCCCGGGCCGCCGGGGTGACGCCTCGGGCCGCCCGTCCTGCGAGAGAGGAACCCCCGCCCATGCGACCGCATCTGTCCCCGCGTCATGCGCTGATCGCCGCGCTGACCACCGCCGTGCTGGCCACGGGGGCCACCGCCGCCTTCGCCGCTCCGGCGGGTCCGGCCCGTGTCCATGGCACCCTGCGGCCGCTGGTCGATCTCTCCGCGCAACGGGTGCTGGTGGCCGATGAGGTCGCCGCCGCGAAGTGGGGCACGGACAGCCCGATCGACGACCCGGCGCGGGAGCGGGAGGTGCTGGAGGCGGTGGCGCGGCAGGCCGAGGAGCTGGGTGCCGACCCCGTGGCGACGTCGAGGATCTTCCGCGACCAGATCGAGGCCAGCAAGGTCGTCCAGCGTGGCCTCTACCGCCGCTGGGACGCGGACCCCTCACAGGCGCCGACCGAACGTCCCGACCTCGGTCGGATCCGGCTGGAGATCAACCGGATCAACGGCGAACTCGTGCGTGCCATCGCGGACTCGGCGGCCGTGCGGGAGGCCCCCTCCTGTGTGGGGCGGCTCACGGCCGGGGTCGCGGCGGTGATCCATGGGCGGCAGCTGGACGCGCTGCACAGTGTGGCGCTGGGGCGGTCGCTGCCGTCGGTGTGCGAGCGGGCGGCGCCGTAAGGTGCCCGTCAGGCCGAGGGGCGGTCGTTGAGGACGCGCTGGAAGAGCAGATGGTCCCGCCAGGCGCCGGCGATGTGCAGATAGTCCGGCGCCATGCCGATCCGGGTGAACTCACAGCGCAACAGGACGCGCTGGGACGGGACGTTCTCCACCAGTGTGCTGGCCTCGATCCGGTGCAGCCCGAGCTGCTCGTCGGCCACCCGGCAGGCGGACCGCACGGCCAGGGTGGTCAGCCCGCGGCCGAGGTGCCCGGCGTCGAGCCAGTAGGCGAGATGGGCGTTGCGCCAGGGCCCGAGGACGATATGCGACAGCGTGACCGTGCCCAGGATCCGCTCGGCACCGGCCAGCACCCAGGGCACCAGTCGGCCGGACTCCCACTGCTCCAGCTGGTCCCGCAGCCGGGCGACCTGGCCGTCGGCGGTGAAGAAGCTCTCCTCCCGCCGCGGGCTGGTGGGGTGCAGATGCTCACGGTTGCGCGTGTACGCGTCAGCGAGCGCCTCGGCGTCATCCGGGACGGGGATCCGCATCGTGATCCCGTCGGCGAGGGGCACAGGAGGAAGGTTCACCCGGTCAGCCTAGTCGGCGCCGGCGGTTCCTCCGCGGTGTGCGGTGTCCCGGTCCGCCTCCTGTGCGACCGCGCGCGCCCATCGGTAGTCCGCCTTGCCGCTGGGGGAGCGCTGGATGCGGTCGGTGAAGACGACCGTACGCGGGATCTTGTAGCCCGCGAGCCGCTCCCGGCAGTGGTCGCGGATGGCGTCGGCGGTGAGCCCGGACGTCTGTGTCCGGGGCTGGACGACGGCCGCGACGCGATGGCCCCAGCGGCTGTCCGGGACGCCCGCCACCAGCGCGTCGTACACGTCCGGATGGGCCTTCAGGGCCTGTTCGACCTCTTCGGGATAGACCTTCTCGCCCCCGGTGTTGATGCACTGCGAACCGCGCCCGAGGACGGTGATCACGCCCTGCTCGTCGACGGTGGCCATGTCGCCGAGCAGCACCCAGCGCTCGCCGTCCGCCTCGAAGAACGTCTCGGCGGTCTTCTTCGCGTCGTTGTAGTAGCCGAGCGGCACATGGCCGCGCTGGGCGATCCGGCCGGGCTCACCGGGTGCCACCGGGGCCAGGGTCGCCGGGTCCACCACCGTCGTACGGGCGTTGACGTGCAGCCGGAAGCCCTTCTGGGGGCCGGAGTCGTCGGTGGCCGTGCCGTTGAACCCGGACTCCGAGGAGCCGAAGTTGTTCAGCAGCAGGGTGTGCGGGGCGAGCTCGGCGAACTGGGCGCGTACGGTCTCCGACAGGATCGCGCCCGAGCTGCTGACGCTGAGCAGCGAGGAGAGATCGGTGCCCTTGAGGGGGCCGGTCAGGGCGTCCACCAGGGGCCGCAGCATCGCGTCGCCGACCAGCGAGACCGTGGTGACCTTCTCCTTCTGGACCGTCCTCAGGACGTCCTGAGGCACGAACTTTCGGTGCAGCACCACCTTCTGACCGAAGTTGAACGCGATGAAGGCCGTAAGGGTGGAGGTGCCGTGCATCAGCGGCGGAGTGGGGAAGAAGACCAGCCCCTCGCCGCCCGCGGCCACCCGCTCGGCCAGCTCCTCCGGGCGCCCGACGGGCCGGCCGGTCGGAGCGCCGCCGCCCAGCCCGGAGAAGAAGAGGTCCTCCTGCCGCCACATCACGCCCTTGGGCATACCGGTGGTGCCGCCGGTGTAGATGATGAAGCGGTCGTCGGCGGACCGTGCCGGGAAGCCGCGCTCGGGTGACCCGGACGCCTCGGCGTCGGTGAACGCCACGGACGTACGGGGGCCGTCCCCGGTGCCGACCCGCACCAGATGGCGCAGGCTGTCGGTGTGCGGCAGCGCGGCGGCCACCCGCTCGCCGAACTCGGCGTCGTAGACCAGCGCGGCCAAGTCCGCGTCGCGGTAGAGGTAGACCAACTCGTCTTCCACGTAGCGGTAGTTGACGTTCACCGGCACCGCCCGGATCTTCACGCAGGCCAGAGCGGTCTGGAGGTACTCGACGCCGTTGCACAGATGCAGCCCGACATGCTCGCCCGCAGCGATTCCGCTGTCCCGCAGATGGTGGGCGAGCCGGTTGGCGGCGGCGTCGAGCTGGGCGTAGGTGAGCCGCCGCTCGGCTCCGGTGCCGGGGTGGTCCAGGTACACCAGCGCCTCTCTGCCTGGCACCGTGTCGACGATCGACTCGAACAGGTCGGCAAGGTTGTACTCCATGACTCCTCCTGACCCCTCGATCCGGCGGCTCGGCGCTCATTAGAGCCGGGCCGGGATGAGGTGGGAAGGCCCCCGGTCGAAGAAATCTGACTGAGCATCAGATTTCTCTTGAAGTCGGCCTTCCCCTGCTGCAACCTGTTCTAGGTCTCGAGACGGGAGGACGTCGTGACAAGCGGGACCGAACACCTCATCGTCGAGCGCGTCGGCGCGACCCTGGTGCTCACCTTGAACCGGCCAGAGGCCAGGAACGCGCTCTCGCTGCCGATGCTGGTCGGGCTGTACGACGGCTGGGCCGAGGCCGACGAGGACGATGCCGTGCGCTCCGTGGTGCTCACCGGCGCCGGTGGGGCCTTCTGCGCGGGAATGGACCTCAAGGCGCTCGCGGCCGGCGGCCGGATGGACGGGCAGCATGTCCGCGACCGCCTCGCGGCCGACCCCGATCTGCACTGGAAGGCGATGCTCCGCCACCATCGGCCGCGCAAACCGGTGATCGCCGCCGTCGAGGGTCCCTGTGTCGCGGGCGGCACCGAGATCCTTCAGGGCACCGACATCCGGGTCGCGGGCCGCGGCGCCACCTTCGGGCTCTTCGAGGTCCGCCGCGGGCTGTTCCCCATCGGCGGCTCCACCGTACGGCTGGCCCGCCAGTTGCCCCGCACCCACGCCCTGGAGATGCTGCTCACCGGGCGCCCCTACCCGGCCGAGGAGGCGGCGCGGATCGGGCTGATCGGCCATGTCGTCCCGGACGGCACGGCGCTGGAGAAGGCCCTGGAGATCGCCGAGCTGATCAACGCCAACGGTCCGCTCGCCGTCGAGGCGGTCAAGGCGTCCGTCTACGAGACCGCCGAGATGACCGAGTCCGACGGTCTGAAGTCCGAACTCGAACGCGGCTGGCCGGTCTTCGACACCGCCGACGCCAAGGAGGGTTCGAAAGCCTTCGCGGAGAAACGGCCGCCGGTCTACCGCCGGGCGTGATCCCCCAACACCTCAGGCCGCCGCCCCACGCCGGCCGCGCGGAAGGAGACGCACCCCCCATGACCCCGGCTCCCTCACCCGAGGTGCTCCAGGCCCCTCTGGTCGTCGAGTTCCCCTTCACCCGCTCCCTCGGCCCGGTGCAGAGCGCCTTCCTCACCGGACTGCGTGAACGCACCGTGCTCGGCGTGCGCACCACCGACGGCCGGGTGCTGGTGCCGCCCGTCGAATACGACCCGGTCACCGCCGACGAGCTGTCCGACCTCGTCGAGGTCGCCCCCACCGGCACCGTCACCACCTGGGCCTGGAACCCCGCGTCGCGCCGCGGCCAACCCCTGGACACCCCCTTCGCCTGGGTGCTGGTGCGGCTGGACGGTGCGGACACCGCCCTCCTCCACGCGCTCGACGCGCCCGGCCCCGACGCGGTGCGCACCGGTATGCGGGTGCGCATCCGCTGGGCCGAGGAGCGCGTGGGCGCCATCACCGACATCGCCTGCTTCGAACCGTACGACGGCGCCGAGGGCGGCGAAGCCGTGCCGCACAGCGGGGAGTTCACCGACCCCGTCACCGGCATCGTGGCCCCCGCCCGCCTCGACTACACCTACGCACCCGGCCGCGCCCAGTCGCGCTATCTGAAGGCCCTCGGCGACCGCACCACCCAGGGGGAGCGCTGCCCGTCCTGCCGAAAGGTGTACGTCCCGCCCCGGGGCGCCTGCCCCACCTGCGGGGTCGCCACCGACGAGCAGGTGGAGGTCGGCCCGCGCGGCACGGTCACCACCTTCTGCATCGTGAACATCAAGGCCCGCAACCTCGATATCGAAGTGCCCTACGTCTACGCCCATATCGCCCTGGACGGGGCCGGTCTGGCCCTCCACGGGCGCGTCGGCGGCATCCCCTACGACCAGGTGCGCATGGGGCTGCGCGTGGAGCCCGTATGGAGCGAGGACAGCCGCTACCCCGACCACTACCGCCCCACCGGCGAACCCGACGCCGACTACGACACCTACAAGGAGCTGTTGTAGATGCGAGAGGTTGCCATCGTCGCCTTCGGCCAGAGCCACCACCGGCGCGACAGCGCGGAGGTCTCCGAGGTCGAGATGCTGATGCCCGTCCTCCACCAGGTGCTCGACGCCGTCGGACTCCGGGCGGGCGAGATCGACTTCACCTGCTCCGGCTCCTCCGACTATCTGGCGGGCCGGGCCTTCTCCTTCACCATGGCCCTCGACGGCGTCGGCGCCTGGCCGCCGATCTCGGAGTCCCATGTGGAGATGGACGGCGCCTGGGCGCTGTACGAGGCATGGACGAGGCTGCTGACGGGCGAGGCGGACACCGCGCTCGTCTACTCCTACGGCAAGTCCTCGCCCGGCGATCTGCGGGAGGTCCTGACCCGCCAGCTCGACCCGTACTACGTGGCGCCCCTGTGGCCGGACTCGGTCTCCCTCGCCGCCCTCCAGGCCCAGGCGCTGCTCGACGCGGAAGACGCCGAAGACACCGGCGCCGACGAGCGGGCGCTGGCCGCGGTCGCCGCGCGCAGCCGGACCGCGGCCGAGGACAACCCGCATGCTCAGGTGACCGGTTCACCCCCGCCCGAGACCCTGCTGGACGACCCGTATCTGGTGCGGCCGCTGCGCCGCCACGACTGCCCGCCGGTCGGCGACGGCGCGGCCGCCGTCGTGCTCGCCGCCGGGGACACCGCGCGCCGGCTCTGCCGCCGCCCGGCCTGGATCCGTGGCATGGACCACCGGACGGAGGCGCACAGCCTCGGCGTACGGGACCTCACCCGCTCTCCGTCCACCCGGCTCGCCGCCGAGCGCGCGGGCGCCTTCGAGGCCCCCGCCGACCTGGCCGAGCTGCATGCGCCGTTCACCTCGCAGGAGCTGATCCTCCGCCGGGAGCTGGGGCTGGGGGAGGGCGTACGTGTCAATCCGTCCGGCGGGGCGCTGGCCGCCAACCCCATGATGGCCGCCGGGCTGATCCGCCTCGGCGAGGCCGCCGCCGCCATCCACCGCGGCGCCGCCGACCGGGCCCTCGCCCATGCCACCTCGGGCCCGTGTCTGCAGCAGAACCTGGTGGCGGTCCTGGAAGGGGATGTCCTGTGACCAAGGAGCCGGTGGCCGTCGTCGGGATCGGCCAGACCAAGCACACCGCCGCACGCCGGGACGTCTCCATCGCCGGGCTGGTCCGGGAGGCCGCCGTACGGGCCCTGGACGACGCCGAGCTGACCTGGGCGGACATCGATGCCGTCGTCATCGGCAAGGCGCCCGACTTCTTCGAGGGCGTCATGATGCCCGAGCTGTACCTCGCCGACGCGCTCGGCGCGGTCGGCAAGCCGATGCTGCGCGTGCACACCGCCGGTTCGGTCGGCGGCTCCACCGCGCTGGTGGCCTCGGGCCTGGTCGCTTCCCGTGTCCATCGGACCGTACTCACCCTCGCCTTCGAGAAGCAGTCGGAGTCGAACGCCATGTGGGGGCTGTCCCTGCCCATCCCGTTCCAGCAGCCGCTGCTGGCCGGGGCGGGCGGCTTCTTCGCCCCGCACGTACGGGCGTACATGCGGCGCACCGGCGCGCCCGACGGTATCGGCGCCCTCGTGGCCTACAAGGACCGCCGCAACGCCCTGCGCAACCCCTACGCGCATCTGCACGAGCACGATCTGACGCTGGAGAAGGTGCGGTCCTCCCCGATGCTGTGGGACCCCATCCGCTACTCGGAGACCTGCCCCTCCTCGGACGGCGCCTGCGCCATGGTGCTCACCGACCGGGCCGGGGCGGACCGTGCCCCGTATCCGCCCGCCTGGATGCACGGCGGCGCCATGCGCAGCGAGCCGACGCTCTTCGCGGGGAAGGACTGCGTATCGCCGAGGGCGGGCCGGGACTGCGCCGCCGACGTCTACCGCCAGGCCGGGATCACCGATCCGCGCCGGGAGATCGACGCGGTGGAGATGTATGTGCCCTTCAGCTGGTACGAACCCATGTGGCTGGAGAACCTCGGCTTCGCGGACGAGGGCGAGGGCTGGAAGCTCACCGAGTCGGGGGTGACCGGGATCGACGGCGAGCTCCCGGTCAACCCCTCGGGCGGGGTGCTGTCCACCAACCCCATCGGCGCGTCCGGGATGCTGCGGTTCGCCGAGGCCGCACTCCAGGTGCGCGGACGGGCGGGCGAACACCAGATCGACGGCGCCCGTAAGGCGCTCGGCCACGCCTATGGCGGGGGCTCGCAGTTCTTCTCGATGTGGGTGGTCGCGGACACGCCGCCCGCCAATTGAGTCTCCTCCTTAGTCCTTCTTTCGTGGCCTGTGCGGCACCGGTCACGATCGCTAGGGTGGGGCGCGGACGACGATCCGGGAGGATGAGCTGACGTGGCCGACACCACCACCACCGCACAGCCACTGACAGGAAGCGCAGAGAAGCCCGACCTCGACCTCTCGGGCGCCCAGTGGCAGTCGAGTAGCCAGGGTGTGGGCGATGTGGAGATCGCCTTCGTCGAGGGCTTCATCGCGATGCGCCACGGCCGTCGTCCCGAGGGCCCGGCACTGATCTTCACCCCGGCCGAGTGGCGCGCCTTCGTCCTGGGCGCGCGTGAGGGCGAGTTCGACCTCACCTGAACCGGGACCGCCGATCAGGGGCGGGCGGGTCCGGCCGGACCCGCCCGCCCCTGGCGTGTCGCCCCTCGGAAGAGCGCGCCACGGCCTCAGCCCCGCGGCGCCCGGCCCACAGCGGTGAGTGCGTTATCGGCCAGGATCAGGACGCGGAACGCCCCCTGATGGATCCATGCCTCGCCGGACACGACCGAGAGGCCCGTTTCTCCGTGCGGTCACCCGAGGTTCACGGCTCCTTCATGTTCCGTGGTGAAACGTGAGGGTGACTCACGGTAACAGTGGCAGGTCGCAGTAGGTCTCCGCGGGCCGGAACAGAATCGTCCACCGCTCTATGCAGCCCCGGCCCCGGCGGGTAGTTTTCCCTCCCACTTCCCCGTTGCGCGGGGCGGCAAGTCGGCCGAAAACAGGGGGTGTCGTGCGCGAATTCAGTCTCCCTCACATGGTGGAACCACTGCGCGCGGGCGGGCTCGCGGACTCGGTCTACGAGCTCGCGGACCGCGAACCGGACAGGGCCCAGCTCGCCCGGCGCGACGCCACCGACCGCGGCCGGTGGACTCCGGTGACCGCCGGGACCTTCCGGGACGAGGTGCTGGCGCTGGCGAAGGGCCTGCTGGCCGAGGGCGTGCGGTTCGGGGACCGGGTGGCCCTGATGGCACGGACGCGGTACGAGTGGACGCTGTTCAGCTATGCCCTGTGGTCGGTCGGGGCCCAGGTGGTGACCGTCTATCCCACCTCCTCGGCGGAGCAGGTGCGCTGGATCCTGGCCCAGACCCGGGCCGTGGCCGTGGTGGTCGAGGGCGAGGACCACGCCATGACGGTCGGCGCCGTCTGCGACGCCCTTCCCTGGCTGCGCTCCATCTGGCAGATGGACCAGGGGTGCGTGGCGGAGCTGTGGCGGCGGGGCGCCGACGTCCACGAGGAACTGGTCACCGAGCGGCGCTGGCTCGTGGAACCGCGCTGTACCGCGGTCATCTGCTACACCTCGGGCACCACCGGACAGCCCCTGGGGTGCATGATCACCCATGCCAACCTCGCCGCCGAATGCGACACCCTGTTCGCCGGCTGGAGCGGGCTGTTCGCCGAGCCCGGGGTGCAGCCCGCCATCCTCGCCTTCCTCCCGCTGGCGCATATCTACGGACTGATGGTCCAAGTGCTCTGTGTGCGGGGCGGCATCCTCATGGGGCATGAACCCGAGCTCACCCCGTCCGCCCTGCTGCCGTCCTTCCAGAGCTTCCGCCCGACCTGTGTCTTCGCGGTGCCCTACATCTTCGAGAAGATCCTCGCGGCCGCGCGGACAGCCGCCCAGGACGCGGGCAGGGGCGTGGTCTTCCAGAAGGCCATGGCCACGGCGATGCGCTACGCGGCGGCCGTCGAGCAGCAGGCACAGGGCGGCGGGAAGGGACCGGGCCCGGGGCGCAGGGCCATGCACGCCGTCTTCGACCGCATGGTCTACCGGCGCCTGAGAGCCGTCCTGGGCGGCCGGGTGCGCTACGCGGTCACCGGTGGCTCACCGTTCAGCCGGGAGCTGGGGCTGACGTTCGCCGGCGCCGGGATCACCGTCTACAACGGCTACGGCCTCACCGAGACCACGGCGGCGATCACCGCGCAGCCGCCCGGCCGTCCCCGGCACGGCACGGTGGGCCGCCCGATGCCGGGCACGACGGTGCGTATCGCGCCGGACGGCGAGGTATGGGTGCGCGGCGGCACCGTCTTCGAAGGCTATCTGGACGATCCGAAGGCCACCGCGGCCGCGCTGCGCGACGGCTGGCTGCACACCGGAGACGTCGGTTTCCTCGACGGCGAGGGCTATCTCACCATCACCGGCCGTAAGAAGGACATCATCATCACCAGCGGCGGTAAGAGCGTATGCCCGCTGCCGCTGGAGGAGCGGCTGCGGGCGTATCCGCTGATCTCGCAGTGCGTCCTGGTGGGCGACAACCGCCCCTTCGTGGGGGCGCTGATCACCCTGGACGCCGAGATGCTGGCGCGCTGGCACCAGGTGGTCGGCGCGCGGCTTCCCGTCGGCCGGGAGCACGCGTCGGCGAACAAGGCGCTGCACGCGGAGATCCAGCAGGCGGTCTCCACGGCGAACCTCTCGGTGTCCAGGGCGGAGTCGATCAGGGCCTTCCGTATCCTCCCGAAGGAATTCACCGTGGCGGACGGGCTGTTGACGCCCTCGCTCAAACTGCGGCGCGACGCGGTCTACAAGGTCTGCGCCGCACAGATCGAGCAGCTCTACGCGAGCTGAACCCCGGCTAACGGGAGCCCGAGCCGCTGCCCAGCGGTGGCAGCGGCGCACCCCGCCCCGCCCGGATCAGCTCCTCCGCGCCGGTCAGCTGGGCCCAGGGCCGCTGCCGTCCCCCGCTGACCGCCTCGGTGCCCCGCTCGTCGTAGCGTGCCGTACGCAGCGACCAGCCCAGATTGCCGGTCATCACATGCCGCATGCCGTCCACATAGCGCCGCACGGCGTGGTGGGTGCCCGGGTCCGCCCCCGCCTCGGTGAGCAGCGCCGGCAGCCTGGCCGCGGTCTCCTCGAACCACCGATAGCGCGCGTTGGCCAGGTCGGCGATATGGCCTACCGCGTCCTCCAGTTCACCACCCGCGCGCTCCCACTGGACGATGACACTGTTGTGGACGTCGCCGACGGCCAGTTCCTTGTCCAGGGAAGCGATGTCATTGGTGAAGACCACCACATCGTCCGTAGCCTCCCGCATCCGCGCCATCGGGAAGCCGCCGTGCAGCGCGGGCGGCAGGGTGTAGCCGCCGAACGGCTCGTTCAGGTCGAGACAGGGCTGTACGCCTATCGAGTGACGCCGCAGTGCCAGCACGGCCTCCACCGAGCGCGGTGCGTCCCCGCCGTCCCCGGGCAGGGCGCCGGTCCGTTCCAGGGCCTCGTGGTGGTAGGAGTGCAGGTACTCCAGCCAGTGGTGGCGGAAGCGGTCCCGCCACACCTGCGGCCGCCCGGAGCTGATCCGTCGCCACAGGTCGCGGAAGCTCTCCAGGAGCGGCCCTTCGCCGTCCTGTGTCCTGCCGTGCGCCGCGTCCTCCTCGGTGATCCGGATGACGTCCGCCACCAGCCGTGCCACGGCCTCCGGACGGGAGCCCAGTTCGCCGTCGAACTGATCGTCGAAGACGAAGTACCAGCCCACGAGGTCACTGCCCAGGTTCAGATCGGCGCCGGTCGCCCGGGGGTAGAACAGGCCCGCCAGCACGTCGAAGCGGAGCGCGTCGTACTCGGCGACGGACGCGGGGTCCTCGAAGACGCCGAACCGCGAAAGCCATTGGATGGTGTGCTGCCTGGCTGCCTCGGTGCCGGGACTGAGGTCGGCGGAGGCCGGAAAGTCGAACAGGGCCGCCCGGCGCAGCAGTGTCGTCTGCCGGGCCTGTGGTCGCGAAGCGTGCGCGTGCATGATCGTGTCCGCCCCCTTCGTTGGTCGGGCGGCCGAGGCCGCATATACCACAGGCGTGCGCGGCGTCTGGCCAACCCGGTGAATCCGGTCATCCTCGCGTGCGGAACGTGGCATCGATAGAGGAGGCAGTGAAATGGCGTGTGCCACTGGCAATACCCGGCGGAAAACCCCCCATTGGAGGGCTACGGAGCGTGCCATCCGCGCTACGCTCGGCGTCACCTGCCGGAGGGGAAGAACGTGGCGGAGGACATGAGCCAACAGAACCTGACGCGCCGGACACTGCTGGAGCGGGATCGGGAACTGCGCGCGGTGGACGCCGCGCTGACCGAGCTGTGCGGGACGGACGCCGCCGATCGGGCCGGGACCCGCGGCGGCGGAGTGATCGCCTTCGAGGGCCCCGGCGGTGTCGGCAAGACCGCGCTGCTCGGCGAGGCGCGCCGGAGGGCCGCCGCACGCGGCTGCACCGTGCTCCGGGCCCGCGGCGGTGAGCACGAACAGGGCGCGGCCTTCCATGTGGTGCGCCAGCTCTTCCAGCCGGTGCTCGCGGCGACCGGCGAGGACGAGCACCGCAGGATCCTCGGCGGCTGGTACGACATCGTCGCGCCCGCGGTCGGCCTGGTGGTCTCGGGCAACGGCGGCGCACCCGATCCGCAGGGCGTCCGCGACGGCCTCGACTGGCTGGTGACCCGCTTCGCCGTGGAACACGCCCCGGTCGTCATGATCCTCGACGATGTCCACTGGGCCGACCCCGAATCGCTGGACTGGCTGACCCGGTTCGCCTCGCGCACCGCCGACCTGCCCCTGCTGCTCGCCGTCGGCTACCGCCCGGAGGGCCTGACCGCCGACGTCGCCGTGATACGGGCTCTTGTCGAGCGCCAGGGATCACGTCCCCATGTGCTGGCGCCGCTGACCCCGAGCGGAGTCGGCAGGATCGTCCGGGAGGTCCTCGGGGACCACGCCGACGACGCGTTCTGCCGCGAGTGCTGGGCGATGACCGGCGGCAACCCCTGGGAGATCACCGAGCTCACCGCCAAGATCCGCGACCGTCGGCTGAAACCGCAGTCGGAGAACCTGCCCGCGCTGCGCGAACTGGTCTCCTCGGCCAAGGACAGCGGGCTCAACGAGCGGCTGACCCGCCTCGGCACCGCCGCCGTCCGCCTCGCCTGGGCCGTCGCCGTCCTCGGCATCGAGGCCACCCCGGCGCTGACCGCCAATGTCGCCGGGCTCAGCGAGACCGAGGCTGTCGATGTGGTGGCGCGGCTCGTCGACGCGCGGATCCTGGCCCCGCCGCGCCCCGGAAACGGCACCAAGCCCCTCGAATACCTCCACCCGCTCATCGCCACCGCCGTCTACCAGGCCATCCCCGGCGCCCTGCGGGTGGCCATGCACGGCCAGGCCGCCACCGTGGTGCTCGGTGCGGGCCTGGGCTCCGCGGCCGCGGGCCGGCATCTGCTGGAGATGCACCCCGAGGGCGACCCCTGGGTGGTGCACCATCTGCGGGCCGCCGCCCGGGAGTATCTGCGTGCCGGAGCCCCCGACGCCGGGCGCCGCTGTCTGGCCCGGGCGCTGCGCGAACCACCCGCCCTCGAGGAGCGCCCCGCCGTGCTGTACGAGTTGGGCTGCGCCGCCCAGCTCACCGAGCCCGACGTCACCGTCAACCATCTGCGGGCCGCGCTCGAAGAGCCCGCACTCGGCCCCGACCTGCGCGAGGCGATCACCTACCGGCTCGCCCAGGCATACGGCCACAGCGGCCGTATGGAGGAGGCCGCCCAGGTCGTCGCCGCCGAGATCGGCCGGGCCACCAGCGCCCGCGCCCGGCTGCGGATGCAGACCGAGCAGCTGATGTGGAACATGTTCCGCGCCGACGAGAAGGAGTCGCCCGCCCGCTCCCGGCGCCTCGCCCGGCTCGCGGACCACCTCACCGGCCGCGGCATGGCCGAGCGCTATCTGCTGGGGCTGCGCGCCTGGGACGCGCTGACGCGCGGCGAACCGGTCGCCACCGCGCTGCACTACGCGGAGGAGGCCCTCGGCGACGGCCTCAGCTGGACCGATGACGACTGGGGCTTCGAGGTGCCCATCCTGGTCGCCCTGGTCTTCCTCCACTGCGACCAGCCCGGGCGCGCCGAGGAGCTGTTCAACAAGGGCATCGCCGAATGTGAGCGCAAGGGCTGGCGCGGCTCCCATCTGGCGTTCGGCTTCACTCTTCTCGGGTACGCCCGGCTGCGCCGTGGCGCGCTCGGCGAGGCGGAGGAGCTGGCCCGGGAGGGGATGCGGATCGCCGATCTGGTGGGCTCCTCGACACCCGCGCACTGGACCGCGGTCGGCACCCTCATCGGAACGCTGATCTGCCAGGGCCGGGTCCGCGAGGCGCAGGAGTTCGCGGCCGGGCACCGCGGCGAGACCCTGCCGCAGGCCACGCTCTGCCCCGACGTACCGGCGGTCCGCGGCGAGCTGTTGCTGGCCGCCAATCTGCACCGCGAGGCCCGGCACCAGCTCACCGAGGTCGGCCGCCGCATGGACGGGCGCGGTATGCGCAACCCCGCCTGGTGCCCCTGGCAGCTCCACCTCGCCCAGACCCTCGCGCTGACCGATCCCCCGCAGGCCGTCGAGGTCGCCGACGACGCGGTGCGCCGCGCCCGTCAGTTCGGCACCCACTCCGCGATCGGCAAGGCGCTGCACGCCGCGGCGACCGTGACCCAGGGGCCGGACCGGATCAAGCTGCTGGCCGAGGCCGTCAGCCATCTGATGCGGTCACCGGCCGCGTACGACCTGGCCGTGGCGCTGGTCGACCACGGCGCCGCGCTGCGCCGCATCGGCCTGCCCCAGGAGGCCGGCGACCGGCTCTACCGCGGTCTGGAGGGAGCGGTGCGCTGCGGGGCCGACGCGCTCGCGGCCCGGGCCCGCGACGAGCTGTCCGCCGCCGGGCTGCGCCCCATGCAGTTGCGTGTCGATCACACCAGCCCGCTGACCTCCCAGGAGCAGGCCGTCGCCGAGCGGGCCGCCGAGGGCTGGCCGGACGCCCGGATCAGCGAGGCGACGGGGCTGGAGGAGCGTGAGGTCGCCCGGCTGCTCTCCGATGTCTACCGTAAGGTCGGCACCGACCGCGCCGGTCTGGCGAAGCGGCTGATCACCCCCACGGTCGGCCTGCCCCAGCGCCCGGCGCCCGACCCCGGATGAGGGGTGCGGCCCGCCCGCTCCCCGGCACGGTAACCGGCACGCGGCCACGTACCATGTCCGCATGTCCTTCCTCCGCCGCCGCAGCGCCGCCACGCCCACCGGGCCGGACTTCGATGTCCTCGCCATGGACCCGGGAGACTGGCCCGGCGACCTCGGGGCGGGGCTGCTGCCCGCTCCGGACGGCACCTGCCAGGGCGTCTTCCTGCGCTACGACCTGTTCGGCGGCCGCGGCCCGGCGATGATCATCGGCAATCTGCCCGAGGGGTCCCCGGCCCGGGAGGTCGCGGAGGGCCAGCCGCCGTTCGAGGTCACCCAGCTGCTGGCGGCGCTCGGGAACGACGAGCCGGTGCATGTGGTGGACACCGAGGACAGCCCGGTCATGCATGAGGACAACCTCCTCATCGTCCGCCGGATCAAGCTCTCCGAGGGCCGGATCTCCTGCGCCCAGTTCGACCGCAGCGACGGGGTGCTCGTCACCATCGCCAGCTGGGACCGGCCGATCACCGACGATCTGTACCGGCTGCTCAAGCCGCTGCCCGCGGAGATGTTCCAGCAGCGCTGAGGAGTGCCGCCGAGGGCCGTGAGACGCCCGTACGGCACATAGCCGACACGGTCGCTCACGACCCCCGGATGGCCCGTCCACCACTCTTCCGCGGCGGACTGACGGCCCGTCGGGCTCACTTCCCCGAGCGCCGGACCGTCACATCGGCGGCCCGGACGAACGCCACCCGGTGCCCGAACTGGATCTGGTAGTACACGTCCTGGCCGCGCACCACCTTGTGACCCGCCGGATCGAAGGTGGTCGCCCACAGATACTCGCCCCGCGTCCTCAGCCCCAGCGGATAGGACTGCCCGGCGAGCAGCTTGTACGGCAGCGGCGAGACCGCCTGCACCGGCACACCCTCCGGATACGCCCCCTGCTCCGGATAGGCGCGGCCGTACACCGGCACCTCCGCCACCCCGGCCTTGGGCGTCACGACAAGCCCCTTGGCGCTCACCGCCGTCGGCCGCCGCTTGGGGTCCTGGAACCAGGCCCGCTGGCCGAGGTACCAGATCGCCGTCCAGTCGCCCTCACGGCCCGCGACCGCGAACTGCTGCCCGGTGGTGGCGCGGGCACCGGTGTCATTGACACCGTCCGTCGAGTCGGAGCCGTCGGGGCGCAGCCCGATGTCCTTGACCAGCGGGGCATCCGCACGCGGCGCGGTGTGCAGCCGCACCGCGGCCGAGCCGTGCGGGGCACACTCCTCGCCCGCCGTCTCACAGCCGGTGTAGACGGGCCGGTTGGTGTCGTAGTCGGGGCGGATGGTGACCAGCCCGCCGGAGGAGCCGGCGGTGCGCCGGAAGGGCGCGCCGAGCAGGGTGAAGTAGTGCGCCCAGTCCCAGTAGGGGCCGGGGTCGGTGTGCATGCCCGCGATGGTGGCGGTGGTGGTGCCCGGCACATTGTCATGGCCCAGGATGTGCTGGCGGTCCAGCGGAATGTCGAACCGCTTGGCGAGATAGCGCACCAGCCGCGCCGAGCTGCGGTACATCGCCTCCGTGTACCAGGCGTCCGGAGCGGTCAGGAACCCCTCGTGCTCCAGGCCGATGGACTTGGCGTTGACGTACCAGTTGCCCGCGTGCCAGGCCACGTCCTTGAGCGGCACATGCTGGGCGATATGCCCGTCGGAGGAGCGCAGGGTGTATTGCCAGGACACATAGGTGGGGTCCTGGACCAGCTTGATGGTGGTGTCCCAGGAGCCCTCGGTGTCATGGATGACGATGTAGTCGATGGACTGCGAGGCGGGGCGGTCGCCCAGGTCGTGGTTGCCGTAGTCGTTGTCCCCGAACTCCTCGTAGGGCGCCGGGATCCACTCGCAGGACACATCCTTGGGGGCCTCGACATGCGGATCCCGGGCACGGGACGGCAGACCGAGCGTCCGCAGCTGCCGGGTGTCCGGTGCGAGTGCGGGCGCCGCGTCGAGGGAGACCCGCTCGCCGTCGGCGGTCGTCCGCGCGGCACCGCCGCGGATCACCTCGTACACCTCGTCGGCGAAGGCGGCCGCGGCCGTGGCGTCATCGGCGCCGGAATAGGCCGCCACCGCCGCGTACCAGCCGGCGGGGTCCTCGCTCGGCGGCAGCCCCAGCCGCTTCTGGGTGGCGGCCAGCAGGGCCGCGCCACCGCGCACATTGGCGCTCTCATCGCCGCGCAGCGCCTCCGCGGACAGCCCCGTGAGCTCCGCGGCCCGGCCGAGGGTGCGCAGCCGGGCGGGCAGCTGCCGGGGCTCGGGAACGGTGGCCTTGGGGACCCTCAGGGGCCGGGCGAGGTCGCCGCGCGCGTCCTCGATGCCCTGGCTGTGGTGCGGGGCGGTGAGCAGGGCGGTGTGGGCGTCGGTGAGATGCATGGGCCCATAGCCGCCGGTGACGCTGGGCGCGCCGCGGTGGCCGTCCCAGCGCGACTGGAGATACGAGACGCCCAGGAGCACGCTGAGCGGAACGCCGTACTCGGCGGCCGCGGCCGCGAAGGCGCGCTGCAGGGCGCCGCCGTCGGCAGGAGGACCGTCGGCCCGCGGCTGGTCGGCATGGGCGGCGGGTGTCGCCGAGACCAGCGGGAGCAGAAGGGCGGCGGACGCCGCGGCTCCCGCGGTGCGCAGTGTGGTTCTCCGGGTGGGGCCGGACGGGTTTGTGTTCGCGTCGTGGGCGCTGTCCTGTGCGGATTCTGGCATTGCAGCCTCCTCAAGCGGGCCGGGCCGAGCCACTTAGAGATATGCGCTGCCAGGCGTGACGTCAATCGCCGTCACCCAGACGCGTGTTCGCATGTCAGCCCAACCGCGGCGCGTCACCGGTCCAGACCGGTGACGCGCCCCTGCCGCCATCCGCCTCCGCTCAGCGGGTGCCGACCGCCGCCCGCACCGCCCGCCGGGCCAGCGCGCAGTCATCATGCAACCGGCGCAGCAGCAGCCGCTGCTCCTCACCGGCCGGGACCGCGCCCGGCACCACGGGGGCGGGATCGTGCATGGTGCGCTGCACCGCGGTCTCGTACTGGCGGATCTCCCGCGTCAGCACCAGCATCAGATTCACCAGGAAGGAGTCCCGCGCGGCCGGGCCCGCGGCCTGCGCCAACTGGCTGATCTGGCGTCGGGTGACAGGGGCGTCGCCCAGCACGGTCCACAGCGTGGCCAGGTCATAGCCGGGCAGATACCAGCCCGCGTGGTCCCAGTCGAGGAGCACCGGGCCCGCGGGGGAGAGCAGGACATTGTTCAACAGGGCGTCGCCATGGCAGAACTGCGCCGGGGTCTGCCGCCCCCAGGCGTGCGAGACGCCGCGCAGCAGCTTCTGCAGATCGCCCATGTCCCGGTCGGTGAGCAGCCCGAGCTCGTGATAACGGGTCAGCCGGCCGGCGTAGTCGATGGGGGCGTCGAACAGATCGGCAGGCGGCCGCCATTGGTTGACCCTGCGGATCGCCCCCAGCACCGCACCCAGATCGGCGCGCGGCGGGGGCTCGGTGGGGTGGCGCTGCGCGGCCGCGATCCGCCCGGGCATCCGCTCGATGACCAGCGCGCAGTTGTCCGGGTCGGCGGCGATCAGCCGGGGCACCCGCACCGGCGGGCGCTGGCGGACGAACGCCCGGTACATCGCTATTTCCCGGCGGAACCGCTCGGCCCACGCGGGGGAGTGGTCCAGCAGGCACTTGGCCACCGCGGTGCTGCGCCCGGTCGCCCCGATCAGGAGCACGGACCGTCCGCTGCGCCGCAGCACCTGCACCGGGTTGAACTCCGGACAGATGCGATGGACCGAGGTGATCGCGGTGCGCAGCTGCGCACCCTGTGGACCGGACAAGTCGAGTCTCCCGCGAGGCGGCACGGTGCCGAGGGCGGCGGTCCGCCGGGCCCGGCCGCCGTGGGCGGGATCGAGGTACGGCCCGGAGCCGGGCAGCTGCCGCCGGTACGGCCGGGGCGGGACGGACACGGAGGACGACGCTGCGTACATGGGCGATACAGATCCCTTCGTGTGCCGACGAGTTGCGTACGCACCCGGCCCCGAGGCGGGGCCGCACCCTGGGGAATGCGGTCGGTTCAGCTCGATCCGCCACGGGGCCGGGTAACGCACTCCTACAGTACACCCCTGTGCGGGTGGCACACCATCTGGCGGACCCTGGCGAACCCTGGCGAATAGTCGCACGGCTCGTGACGGGGCCGTTACTGTCAAGTCAGCCGAGGAACCTGGGGGCTTGACGTGACGAGGGAACCCAACACCCGTCTTGCGGACCTGTTCGGCCTCGCCGGATGGTCCAAGGGGGAGCTCGCGAGGCTCGTGAACCGGAAGGCGGCGGCCATGGGCCATCCGCAGCTGGCGACCGACACCTCGCGGGTGCGGCGTTGGATCGACACCGGCGAGACGCCGCGCGATCCCGTGCCCAAGGTGCTGGCGGCCCTGTTCACCGAGCGTCTCGGTCGAGTCGTGACCACTGAGGATCTCGGGTTCGGACGAGGGGGGCGCTCGGGAAAGGGGCAGCCCGCCGACGGGCTGCTCTGGCCGCCCGAGTCCACGGCCGCGGTCCTCACCGAATTCACGGGAATGGACCTTATGTTCAACCGACGCGGCTTGGTGGGTGCGGGCGCCGCGCTCGCCGCAGGATCCGCCATCACCGGTGCCATGAGCGAGTTTCTGCTCTCCGACCCCACCCTCGCCACCGACGCGCCCCGTACCGACAATCCCCTGTCCGTCGAGCCCGTGGGCTTCGACCGCTATGAGGCCGCCCCGGTCGGCTCCCAGGAGATCGACGCCCTGGAGACCTCGGTCGAGGTCTTCCGCGCCTGGGACGCGGCCCGCGGCGGCGGGCTCCAGCGCAAGGCCGTGGTCGGCCAGCTCAACGAGGTGGGCGGCATGCTCGCCTACCGCCACCCCGAGCATCTGCAGCGCAGGCTGTGGGGGGTGGCGGCCAACCTGGCGGTGCTCGCCGGCTGGATGTCCCATGACGTCGGCCTGGAGCCCACCGCCCAGAAGTACTTCGTCATCGCCGCCCACGCGGCCCGCGAGGGCGGCGACCGCCCCCGGGCGAGCGAGGCGCTTTCCCGGGCCGCCCGGCAGATGGTCCACCTGGGCCGCCCGGACGACGCCCTGGATCTGATGAAGCTGGCCAAGACCGGTGCGGGCGAGGCCGCGCTGCCGTGCACCCGGGCCATGTTCTGCACCATCGAGGCATGGGCGCAGGCGTCCAAGGGCAACGGCCAGGCGGTGCGCCGCGCTCTGGGCGAGGCGGAGGAGCTGTTCATCTCGGACCGGGACGAGGGGCCGGCGCCGAGCTGGATGCAGTTGTTCAACGAGGCGGATCTGTACGGGATGCAGGGGCTGGTCTACCGCACCCTCGCCGAGCATGAGCCGGGGGCGGCGGGCATCGCCGAGAGCCATGCCAAGAAGGCGCTGCGGATGCGGGAGGGCGGGCGCCAGCGGTCCCAGATCTTCGACTACATCTCCATCGCCTCGTCCTGTTTCATCGGCGACGATCCCGAGCAGGCCGAGCGCTATGCCCGGATGGCCCTGCTGACGATCGAGCAGAACTCCTCGCATCGCACCTGGGACCGGCTGCGCGAGATGTACCGGCTCACCGGGCGGTACTCCACGACACCGGCCATCCGGGAGCTGCGTGAGGAGATCCAGCAGGTGATGCCGAAGGGTGGCACGGGGAAGGGTGGCCCGGGGCTGAAAGGGTCCGGCTCCATCGCCCGGAGCGCGGCCGTCTAGCGGCCGGGCCACGCCGCACCAGGGGCCCGACGAGGGGGCAACGCCTTACGACGAGTCAACCCTGACGAAACAAGTCACCCGTACGGGAAGCCAACGCCTCACGAGGTCCGATCACCGCGCCTTACGAGGTCCGATCACCGTGCCTCACGAGGATCGATGCCGACGTGGGAAGCCGCGTCATGCGCGGGCACCGGTGACCCTGGCGATCAGCACACAGGCGTCGTTCTCGCGCGGCTCGTCGCCGAACGCCTCGGCCACGGTCCGTACGCACTCCTGTGCGCCATGGGCGGCGGTCAGCCGTGGCGCGAGCGCGAGCAGCCGCTCGGTGGCGCCCTCGGCGTCCTGGGCGAGCCGTCCGGTGTGCAGCACCAGCAGATCGCCCGGCTCCAGCCGCTCCTCGGACTGGGTATACGTGGCGCCCGTGGTGGCGCCGAGCAGCACGCCGTCGGGAGAGCGCAGCGGGCGTCCCGTCCCGTCGCGGAAGAGCAGCGGGGCGGGGTGTCCGGCCTGCGCCCACACCAGGGTGCGGGTGCGCGGGTCGTACTGCCCGCAGGCGGCGCCGACCAGCGCGGGCTGGGAGGAGACGGCGAGCAGCTGGTTGAGCCGCCCCATCAGCGGGCCCGGCTCGATCCCGGCCACCGCCATGCCGCGCACCGCGCCCAGCAGCATGGCCATACCGCAGGTCGCGGTCACGCCATGGCCGGTGAGACCGCCGACGCTCAGCAGGGTCCGTCCGTCCGGCAGTTCGAGCGCGTCGTACCAGTCGCCGCCGATCTGGGCGCTGGACTCGGAGGGGAGATAGTGGGCGGCGATATCGAGGGCGGCGCCGTCGGCCGCCGGGCCGGCGCCCGGAAAGCCGTCACCGGACGGAAGCCGGAGGGAGCCGCGCCACGGCGGCAGCACGGCCTCCTGCACCTCCACCGCCAGCCGGCGCTCGGTCCGCGCGATCCGCCGCTGGTGGCTGAGGGTGTCCCGGCTTTCGCGCACCGCCCGTTCGCTGCGGCGCAGCTCGCTCACGTCCCGGAGCACGGCCCACATGGAGGCGGTGCTGCCGTCGGTGTCGAGCACCGGCTCGCCCGCCATATGGACGGTGCGCACCACCTCGTCCGCGCGCACGACGCGGAACTCGCCGTCGATCGGCTTTCCGTCCACCAGGCAGTCCGTGACCATCGCGGTCAGCATCGGCTGATCCTCGGAGAAGACCCAGGAGGGCAGCTCGTCGAGGGTGAGCCCGCCGTCCCCGGGGTCGCGGCCGAAGATCCGGCACAGCTCGTCGGACCAGGTCACCTCGTCGGAGAGGAGGTTCCACTCGGCGCTGCCGACCCGGCTCAGCAGCGAACCGCGGCCGGTGCCATCACTTTCGGCCGGGGCCTCGGCCGCCGCCCGCGCGTCGGCTTCCGTCCCCGTCTCCGTCGCGTCGGCTTCGGTCTCCTCGTCCGTTCTGGGGGATCGGCGAGCAGTCCCTCGCGCAGCTCGCCCAGATGCCGGTCCAGATCGTCCAACTGGTGGGCGGCGAGCTCGCACAGCGCACGCTGCCAGCGCACCTGCGCGTCGTCCGTACCGCCCAGATCCGCGACGGTGTCGCGGCGGACGGCGTCGAGCCCGCCGCGGAGCCGCTGGGTCTGCGAGATGAGGGCGTCGACCGTGTCACGCTGGGGAGGTGGAACGGCGGGATGGTCCGCGGAGCGGGGGGACGGCATGACGTTCTCCGATACGGGCGCGGCGCGGCCGGGTCTTGAGGGGAGGGACCGGTAACGACTCTTGCACAGGCTGCGACATCCCGTAAGCGGTTTGGCAATACCCGATCCGGTGGTGCTTGCGGCATATGCCGATGGCCTTCCGGGGCCATATCCGCGGGGAATCGGCGGAGGGCGCGATTCCGGGTAGGCTGCGGCGCTCGGGAGTCCCTCAGTCCCACGCCGTTCATCAGGCATACGGCGCCAGGACATCGGCAAGAATGCCGATCGACGGAAATCCCGTTGCCAGCGAACCTCCCGCACCGGATGCTGACCTCATGTTCGATCCAGACATAGCGCCCAGCGGCACCCTGCTCGGCCTCCTTCAGCGAGGCCGCGGCGACGGGACCCTGCATGCCCTCGCCGCGCCGCGGGCCGAGGCGCTCGCGGCACTGCACCACTGTGTGCTGCACGACCCCCGCCGTGACTGGCAGGTCGAGAACCGCTCGCTCTATTACGCCAGGCTCTGTCTGGACCTCGACGCCGAGCTCGACGAAATCGAACAGCATCTGTTCCACCCCGACGACCTGGTCAACGACGACGAGGCGCGCACCGGGCTCGCCCTCTCCGTCCTCGGCCACCTCGCCGCCTACGGCCGGGCCGACGCCCTGCGGCTCCTGCGCCGCTACACCGCGGCCGGCAGCAACTGGGAATGGGCCCTCGACGAGCTGGCCCTGCGCGACGACGACCCCGGGCTGCGCGGCCTGGCCCCCGCGGTCCTCGCCCGCTTCCCCGAGACCACCGAGGGCGACGCCGAGCTGGCCGCCGTCGTACGCGGCGCCTACGAACCCCGGCCCTGGCGGCTGTGGGCCGGCGATCCGCACCACGGGCCGCGGGTGCGCGCGGCGGCGGAGCAGGGCGCCTTCGACCGGTGGCAGCGCCAGATGCGGCCCTCGGGACCGCGCCCCGGATGGAGCGTCCACGACATCCTGCTGTGGGCCCAGCGGGAGCACGATCTGAAGCCGGATGCCCGCCGCCCCGACGCGGCGGCCCGCTGCCTGGCCGCCGTCGCCGGTCCCGAGGACCGACCCGAACTCCTCGCCGCCGCCGCGTCGGCCCCCGACGCCGCGCGCGCCGCGGCGCTGCGGCATCTCGCGGAGATCGGCGACCCCGAGGTGCTCGACCTGATCGAGGCGGCCGTGACCGAGCCGGACGCCTCGGAGCTGGTCTCCCAAGCGGCCCTCTCCGCCTTCGAACGCATGCGCAGTATCTCCGCCCTCGACCGGGCCCGCGTCTGGGCCCACCGCCCCGACGCCCTCGGTGACGCGGCGGCCGCGATGCTCTCCTGCCGCGGCGGTCAGTACGACACCCCGCTCGTGCTCGCCGCCCTCCGCCGCACGGTCCGGGCCGAGGGCCCGGACGCCCAGATCCTGTGGACGCTCGTCGACGGCGCCGGACGCCTGACGATCTCCTGCGCCGCGCCCGTACTGCGCCATGTCTACCGCGAGACGGCCTCCTCCCACCTGCGCGGCCGCGCCGCCCGCGCGCTGGCCGCCACCGATCCGTCCTTCGCGGCGGGCTTCGCCGTCGAATGCCTGTGGGACTGCGAGGAGAGCACCCGCGAACTCGCCGCCCGCCACGCCGCCACCGCCGACACCCGCGTCGTCGAACAGCTCCGCCGGCTGGCCGCCGATCCGGCGGAGGAGGCCGAGGTCCAGACGGCGGTCCGCAGCCGCATCGGGCCCGAAACCCCGGACTTCTGACCCCGCCGGCCGCCCCGGAGCTCGATCTCGCGCCGGGGCGCGCAACCTCGGAGGCGACAGACGCGTCTTCCCCGGCAGGGTGAAGGGTGCGTCACCCTCCGTACCTCCGCGCCGCGCGAACAGGGTGTTCACCCGGGCGACAGTTTCACGCCGAGTGACCGGTCGCTCATTGAGGCGGGTACATGCGGGTTTGACGTGATCTCGCCGGGGTCCTGAGCGGCGCCCGGGGAGCGCGAAGGCCAACGCTCATGGGACGTTCTACGGCGCGAAACGTGCACGATGCCGGAGCCACCCTTCGTACGCCGACAACACCGGTATGCGTGTCGCCATCGTGACTGAATCCTTCCCACCCGACATCAACGGCGTCGCTCACTGCACGCTGCAGACGGCCGACCATCTCCACCGCCGTGGTCATCACCCCTTGGTCATCGCACCGGCGGGTCCCCCCGGAGGCCCACCGCCCGCCACGGCAGGCGGTCCACCCGAGAGCCAAGGGGAGCTCGACCGGTCGCATCCGTACCCCGTCATACGCATCCCCTCCCTGCCCCTGCCCGGCTATCCGCAGGTCCGGGTCGCCCTCCCCAGCCGTAAGCTCGCCGCCGCCATCACCTCCCACCACAGCGACGTCGTCCACCTCGCCAGCCCCTTCGTGCTGGGTGCGCGCGGGATGACCGCCGCACTCCGGCTGCGGATACCGGCGGTGGCCGTGTACCAGACCGACCTCGGCTCCTACGCCCGCACCTACCTCGGCGCGGGCGAGAACGCGGCCTGGCGGCGCATCCGCGCCGTGCACACCGCCGCCGACCGCACCCTGGCTCCTTCCACCGCCTCCGCCCGCGACCTCGAGGAGCACGGTGTGCCGCGGATCCGGCTGTGGCCGCGCGGGGTCGACACCGAGCGCTTCCATCCCTCGCGCCGCGACCCGGAGCTGCGTCGGTCTCTCGCCCCCGGCGGTGAGCTGATCGTCGGATACATCGGCCGTCTCGCCCCGGAGAAGAACGTCGAGCTGCTCGCACCGCTGAGCCAGCTGCCCGGAGTCCAGGTCGTCGTGGTCGGGGACGGGCCGAGCGAGCCCGCGCTGCGGGCGGCCATGCCGAGGGCCCGCTTCCTCGGCCGCCGCACCGGCAACGACCTGGCCCGCGTCTTCGCGTCGCTGGACGTCTTCGCCCACACGGGGCCCCAGGAGACCTTCTGCCAGACCGTGCAGGAGGCCCAGGCCAGCGGCGTCCCGGTGGTCGCGCCCGCGGCGGGCGGCCCGCTCGACCTCGTCGACCACGGGCGTACGGGGCTGCTGGTGCCGCCCGGGGACGAGACCGAGGTGACCGACGCTGTATCGCTGCTCTCGGCCGACGCGAGGCTGCGCGCGGCACTGGGGCACGCCGGCCGGGAGGCGGTCGAGGGCCGCACCTGGGAGGCGATCGGCGACCAGCTGATCGACCACTACACCGAGGTGCTGGCGGCCCGTACGGCGGTCGCGGCGTGAGCGCCGGACGGCGGCCGGGGCCGATACCCGCGCCTGTATGCCGTGCGGGCGGAGAAGCGAATGAAAGGCACACACCATGAGTGCCGTGGGAGGAGAGAGCAGCATGAACGACGGCAAGGGCCTGCGCATCGTCCGGCTGGCCAACTTCGTCACCCCCGCCTCCGGCGGCCTCCGCACCGCGCTGCGCGAGCTCGGGGCCGGTTATCAGGCGGCCGGGCACGAGGCCGTCCTCGTGGTGCCGGGCGAGCGGGTCTCGGACGAGCAGACCCGGCAGGGGCGCGTGATCACGCTCCCCGGGCCGACCATCCCCGGTACCGGCGGCTACCGCGTCCTGACCGACCGGCGGAGGCTGACCCGGCTGCTCGACGGCCTGGCGCCGGACCGGCTCGAAGTGTCGGACCGCACCACCCTCCGCTGGACGGGGGAGTGGGCGCGGCGCGCCCGCGTCCCGGCCGTGATGGTCTCCCACGAGAGCGCGGACGCCGTATTGCGCACGTGGGGCGTGCCGGACGGGTTCGCCCAGGGCGCCGCGGACCGGCTCAACCTCCGTACCGCGCGGGCGTACTCGCGGATCGTCTGCACCACCGAATGGGCGGCGCGCGAGTTTGTACGGATCGGCGCGCGGAATGTCGTACGCGCCCCTCTGGGCGTGGATCTCGGCCACTTCCACCCCTCCCACCACGACGCCGCGCTGCGGGACCACCATCGTGGTGAGGCGGCCGTTCTCCTCGCCATGTGCTCGCGGCTCTCGCCCGAGAAGCGGCCGGGCCGGGCGCTCGACGCGCTCGCCGAGCTGCGGCGGCGGGGTGTCTCCGCGGCGCTCGTGGTCGCCGGGGACGGGCCGCTGCGGCCGCGCCTGGAGGCCCGCGCCCACGCCGAGGGGCTTCCGGCCGTCTTCCTCGGTCATGTGGCGGAGCGGGCGGGGCTCGCCGCCATCCAGGCCAGTGCCGATGTCGTGCTGGCGCCGGGCCCGGCGGAGACCTTCGGCCTCGCGGCGCTGGAGGCGCTGGCGTGCGGTTCGCCCGTCGTCGTCAGCGCGCTCTCCGCGCTGCCCGACATCGTCGGCGCCGCGGGCGAGACCGCCGCGGACGACGGAACGGCCTTCGCGGACGCCGTGGAGCGCGTCCTGGCCCGCTCCGAGCCCCTCCGCCGGGCGGCGGCCCGGGCACGCGCCGAACGCTACGGCTGGCCCGCGGCGGTCGCCTCCTTCCTGACCGCCCATGACGCGTCCACCGAGGGCGTCCGGTCCGCCGACGGCGGCCGGGTCCCGGCCGTGGCGCTCCCGGCCGCCGCGGCGGTCTCGGCGCATCGGGCAGTCGGCGGTGTGCGGTGAGCGCAGCCGGCGCTCACACGGGGGACCGCGCTGGTACGGAACCGTCTCGTACGGAGGCCGTTGTTACGGACACCATCCTTACGGAGGCCGTCCTTAAGGGGGCCGTCCTTAAAGGGGCCATCCTTACGGAGGCCGTCCTTAAGGGGGCCAGCCTTACGGAGGCCGTCCTTACGAAGACGGAGACGGAGACGGAGGGTGCGGGGCAGGGTTCCACCACTGCCCCGCACCCGGTGGGGCGGACGCCCGGCCCGGCGCCGGGCCCGGGCGACGGCGCGGAGCCGCGCAGGCTGAGGTTCGCCGCCCTCGGCGACTCGCTCACCGAGGGGCTCGGCGACCCGGCGCCCGGCGGCGGATGGCGTGGCTGGGCCGCGCTGCTGGCGGCCGCCACCGGGCCGCACCCCGCTGAGCCGGTGGAGTTCGTCAATGTGTCCCGCAGCGGCGCGCTGGCCGCCGATGTCGCGGATGAGCAATTGGCCGAAGCCCGCCGCGCCCGCCCGCATCTGGCCTCGGTCGTGGTCGGCGGGAACGACACGCTGCGCGACTCGTTCGACATCCACCGGGTCGCCGAGGCCCTCGACCGCACGATCGGCGCGCTGCGCGCCGACGGCGCCGTGGTGCTCACCGCCTGCCTGCCCGACCCAGGGCGGATGCTGGGGCTGCCGTCCGCGCTCGCGCGCCCGCTGGGGCGCCGGATGCGCGCGGTGAACACTGTGGTGCACGCACTGTCCCAGCGGTACGAGGCGGTCCATGTGGAGCTCGGCGACCACAGTTGGGTCGCCGAGCGGCGGGCGTGGAGCGTGGACCGGCTGCACCCGAGCGAGCTCGGGCACCGGCTGCTGGCCAGGGAGTTCCACAGCGCCCTGCGCGCCCGGTCCGTCGCGACCGGCGCCCCGCCGTCCCTGGAGCTCGACGGCCCCGCGCCCTCGCGTGCGGCCTCCGCGTGGTGGATGGCTACCCGCGGCACCCGCTGGATCGCGGACCGCTGCACCGACCTCCTGCCCGGCCTGGTCGCGCTGGCCGCCCTGGAATGGAGGCACCGCCTCCGGGCACCGCCCATCTGCTTGAGGAGCGGGACCGCCGGGCGACCCTCGCCGCGCTCACCGTGGTGACCAGCGGCCCGGCCCCGGCCCTGCTCCCTCATCCGCCCACCAGCCCACTCACCGAGCGGCCCACGCCCTCGTCCGCCGCCCCGCAGCCTGTCCCCACCATGCCGCTGTCCCACCCGCCCGCCGCCCCGCTCATCGCCGACACACCGCCGCCCGCTGCGACAATGGCGGGGTGACGGGTCGCTGGGAATTCTGGATCGACCGGGGCGGAACCTTCACGGACGTCGTCGGCAAGCGTCCGGACGGCCGTCTGGTCACCCGCAAGCTGCTCTCCCACCACCCCGAGCGCTATACCGACGCCGCTGTCGCCGGGATCCGGCAGACGCTGGGGCTCGGCCCCGGTGAACCGGTCCCGGCCGACCGGATCGACGTCGTCAAGATGGGCACCACGGTCGCCACCAACGCCCTGCTGGAGCGCAAGGGCGAGCCGACCGTCCTCGTCGTCACCGAAGGCTTCCGGGACGCCCTGCGCATCGCGTATCAGAACCGCCCCCGCCTCTTCGACCGCCGGATCCTGCTCCCCGAGGCGCTGTATGACCGGGTGGTGGAGATCCCCGAGCGGGTGGACGCCCACGGCGAGGTCGTCCGCCCCCTGGACCTCGACGCCGCCGCCGAGGCGCTGCGCACCGCCCACCGCGACGGCTTCCGCAGCGCCGCCGTCGTCCTGCTGCACGGCTATCGGCACGCCGCCCACGAAAGGGCCCTCGCCGAGGTGGCGCGCGACATCGGCTTCCCGCAGGTGAGCTGCTCCCACGAGGTCAGCCCGCTGATGAAACTGGTGTCACGCGGCGACACCACCGTGGTCGACGCGTATCTCTCGCCCATCCTGCGCCGCTATGTGGAGGACGTGGCCGCCGAACTGCGCGATATCCGGCTGATGTTCATGCAGTCCAACGGAGGGCTGCGGGAGGCCGCGCACTTCCGGGGCAAGGACGCGGTGCTGTCCGGACCGGCGGGCGGTGTGGTGGGCATGGCGCGCTCCTCCGGCGAGGCCGGACACGACCGCGTCATCGGCTTCGACATGGGCGGCACCTCGACCGATGTCTCGCACTACGCGGGCGAGTTCGAGCGCGTCTTCGGTACCGAGGTCGCGGGGGTGCGGATGCGTGCCCCGATGATGAACATCCACACCGTGGCGGCGGGCGGCGGTTCGGTGCTCCACTTCGACGGCCGGCGCTATCGGGTGGGGCCGGACTCGGCCGGAGCCGTCCCCGGCCCGCCTGCTACCGGCGCGGCGGCCCGCTGACCGTGACCGACGCGAATGTGATGCTCGGCCGGATCCAGCCGGACCACTTCCCGGCCGTCTTCGGCCCGCACGCCGACCGGCCGCTGGACGCGGCGACGGTCCGGGAGCGCTTCGCCGCGCTCGCCGAGGAGATCGCGGAGTCGACCGGCGACCGGCGCGGACCGGAGGAGGCCGCGGCGGGCTTCCTGGACATCGCGGTGCTCAATATGGCCAACGCGGTCAAGAAGATCTCCGTCCAGCGCGGCCGCGATGTCACCCGCTATGCGCTCACCAGCTTCGGTGGCGCGGGCGGCCAGCACGCCTGCGCGGTCGCCGACGCGCTCGGCATCGGCACGGTGATCGTGCCGCCGCTCGCCGGGGTGCTCTCCGCGTACGGCATCGGGGTGGCCGACGCCACCGCCATGCGCGAGCAGGCCGTCGAGGCGGAGCTGGGCGAGGAGACGCTGCCGCGGGTGCGCGAGCTGTGCGGGCGGCTGGCCGGCCAGACCCGCGACGAACTGCTCGCGGACGGCGTCCCGGAGGACACCCTGGACACCGTCGCCCGGGTCCATCTGCGGTACGCGGGCACCGACTCCAGCATCCCCGTCCCACTGGGCTCCGTCCCTGCGATGACCGAGGACTTCGTCCGGGCACACCGCGAGCGCTACGCCTTCACCATGGACAAGCCGCTGGTCGTGGAGGCGGTGTCGGTCGAGGCGGTCGGCGCGTCCGGGCCCACCGGCGGCCATGCCGTGGAACGGCCGCCGAGGGAGGGCGAACTGGCGCCCGTGACGACCGCAAGGATGTTCGCGGAAGGGCGATGGCAGCGGACGGCGCTGTACGAGCGCGGCCGTATGCGCCCGTCGGACCGGGTCACCGGGCCCGCGATCATCGCCGAGGAGGACGCCACCACCGTGGTCGACCCCGGCTGGCAGGCCACCGCGGGCGAAGGCGGCCATCTGCTGCTCACCCGCGTCCGGCCGCGGCCGAGCACCACCGCGGTCGGCACCGAGGTGGACCCCGTGATGCTGGAGGTCTTCAACAGCCTCTTCATGGCCATCGCCGAACAGATGGGCGTGCGCCTGGAACACACCGCCCACTCCGTAAACATCAAGGAACGGCTCGACTTCTCCTGCGCCCTCTTCGACGCCGAGGGCAATCTCATCGCCAACGCCCCGCATATCCCGGTGCACCTGGGCTCCATGGGCGAGTCCATCAAGGAGGTGCTGCGGCGCAACGGGGACACGATGCGGCCCGGCGATGTGTACGCGATCAACGACCCGTACCACGGAGGCACCCACCTGCCGGATGTCACCGTGGTCAGCCCGGTCTTCGACGAGGCGGGGGACGAACTGCTCTTCCTCGTCGCCTCGCGCGGCCACCACGCCGAGATCGGCGGTATCACCCCCGGCTCCATGCCCGCCTTCAGCCGCACCATCCAGGAGGAGGGCGTCCTCTTCGACAACTGGCTGCTGGTACGGGACGGGGCGCTGCGCGAGCGGGAGACCCGTGAGCTGCTGACCGGCGGGCCGTATCCGTCCCGCGCCCCGGACGCCAACCTCGCCGATCTGCGCGCCCAGATCGCCGCCAACGAGAAGGGCATCCAGGAACTGCGCCGGATGATCGGGCAGTTCGGTCTCGATGTCGTGCACGCCTATATGGGCCACGTCCAGGACAACGCCGAGGAGTCCGTGCGCCGCATCGTGACCGGCCTCAGCGACGGCTCGTACCGCTACGAGACCGACAGCGGAGCGGTCATTCACGTCACCCTTACGGTGGACCGCACGGCGCGCGGCGCCCTCCTGGACTTCACCGGCACCTCGCCCCAGCGGCCGGGCAACGACAACGCGCCGAGCTCGGTGGTGATGGCGGCCGTGCTCTATGTCTTCCGGACGCTGGTCGCCGAGGACATCCCGCTCAACAGCGGCTGCCTGAAGCCCCTCGAGGTCCGCATCCCCGAGGGCTCCATGCTGGCGCCCGTCTTCCCGGCCGCCACGGTCGCCGGGAACGTCGAGACCTCCCAGGCCGTCACGGGCGCCCTGTACGCGGCCCTGGGTGTCCAGGCCGAGGGCTCCGGCACGATGAACAACGTCACCTTCGGCAATGACCGCGTCCAGTACTACGAGACGGTCGCCGGCGGCTCCGGCGCGGGAGACGGCTTCGACGGCGCGGACGCCGTACAGACCCATATGACCAACTCCCGGCTGACCGACCCCGAGGTGCTGGAGTGGCGCTATCCGGTGCGGGTGGAGAGCTTCGCGATCCGCCGGGACAGCGGCGGCCACGGCCACTGGCGCGGCGGTCACGGCGTCACCCGCCGCATCCGCTTCCTGGAGCCGATGACCGTCGCCCTCCTCACCGGCCACCGCCGGGTGCCCCCGTACGGCATGGCGGGTGGCGAACCGGGCGCGCTGGGCGCGAATCTGATCGAGCGCGCCGACGGTTCGGTGGACCGCCTGGAGGGCCGCGACGCGGCGGACGTCGGGGTGGGGGACGTCCTGGTCGTCCACACCCCGGGCGGCGGCGGTTACGGCCCGGCGGAACTGACGACCCCGGGGACGGGCTGAGGCCGCCCAGGGGCTCACCGAGGAAACCCGATGTGAGGCATGGCGCGTTCGGATCCGTTTGCCGCCGCCGCGATCGGAAACCCGACCCATATCAAAGCCCGCTAGGACGCGCCCGCATGATTCCCGGGCGGCGCCCGCTCGCCAGCCATGCGTGTGAGCCCGACGGCGGGCGACTTTCAGCACCGTCGTTCACGGAAGGGGCAGCCATGGCCTGGTGGCAGAAGGCCGAATGCACGCACGAGGACCCGGAGCTGTTCTTCCCGGTGGGGGTGGCGGGCCCGGCGGCCCAGCAGCAGGAGGCGCGGGCCAAGGAGGTCTGCCACCGCTGTCCGGTGATCCAGGAATGCCTGGAGTACGCGCTGGAGACCGGGATGACCCACGGGGTCTGGGGCGGCGTCGGCGAGGAGGAGCGCCGCGCCCTGCGCCGCAAGGTGCAGCGCAGGGAGCGGATCGGCGCTCGGCGGGCCCGCTAGGGCCTGTCCGGCGAATCTTCGCGCCTGGTCACATCAGCGGCCGCCGCCGCGGGGCCCGCGAAGACCCGCCGGGCGGCTCTTAGGGGCCGCCCACGCCGGTCCGCCGCGCAGGCGGTCCCCAGGAGACCCGGCCCAGCGGGGTGAACCGCACCGGGGTGCCGGGGACGGCCTGCGCGGCGGCGGCCAGATACGGCTCCGGCACGACGCCCACCACCGGGTAGCCGCCGGTCGTCGGATGGTCGGCGAGAAAGAGCACCGGCCGTCCGTCCGGCGGGACTTGGAGCGCGCCGAGCGCCATCCCCTCACTGGCCAGCTCACCGTCCTTCGCCCGTTCCAGCGAAGGGCCCTCGGTGCGCAGACCGATCCGGTTGCTCGCGGCCGAGACCCGGAACTCCCCGGTGGCGAGGGTGCGCAGCCCCGCCGGGGTGAACCAGTCGTCGCGCGGGCCGAGCACCACGGGAAGCACCAGTTGCGGTGCGACGCCCCGATGCGGCACCCCGTCCACACCGGGCGCGGGCCCGCCCGGCGGCCCGAGCCGCAGCACCGCGCCGTCCACGAGCGGCGCCGGGCCCAGCCCGGAGAGCACATCCGTGGCCCGGCTGCCGAGCACCGGCTCGGCCTCGACACCACCGTCGAACGCCACATAGCTGCGGACCCCTTGGGCGGCGGTCCCGGCCTCCAGGAGCGCGCCCGTCGGCACCCGTACGGCCGCTCCCCACGCGACGGGGCGGCCGTCGACCGTGACCGGGCAGGGCGCGCCGGTGACCGCGACCGTCGCCGGGCGGCGCAGCCGCACCGCACACCCGGTCAGCGTGGTCTCCAGGGTCGCGGCCCCTTCGGTGTTGCCCACCAGGCGGTTGGCGAGCCGGTGGGCGGGCTGGTCGAGCGCACCCGAGCGGGGCACCCCGAGATGGGCATGGCCGACGCGGCCCAGGTCCTGGACGGTGGTCAGGGCTCCCGGCCGGACGACGACGAAGGCGCTGTCGGTCATGGCGCCGTCCCTTCCGGGGGCGGGCCCGGCGCCGGGCCCGCCGTACCCGGTACCGGGATGAAGCGGACACGGGTGCCGGGGGTGAAGAGCGCCGCCGGTTCCCGCGCGGCGTCCCACAGCACGGCGTCCGTGGTGCCGATGAGCTGCCAGCCGCCGGGGGACGAGCGCGGATAGACGCCCGTGTACCCGCCCGCGAGGGCCACCGAGCCGACCGGCACCCGGGTCCTGGGCGTCGCATGGCGCGGCACATGGAACCGCTCGGGCAGCCCCGTCAGATAGCCGAAGCCGGGCGCGAAGCCGCAGAAGGCCACCCGGAACTCGGTGCCCGAGTGAATCCTTACGGCTTCCTCGGGCGTCACCCCCCACCGCTTCGCGACCTCGGCCAGATCGGGCCCGTCGTAGCGCACGGACACCTCGACGATCTCGCTGTCGCCGCGGTCCAGCGGCGGTATCCGCCAGCCGGGCAGCTCGGCGGCGAGCCGCCCGGGATCGGCGAGCCCGTCGAGGAACACGGTGCGGGCGGCGGGCACGATCTCGCGTACGGCGGGCAGCTTCCGCGCGGCGGCGCGGCGCAGCAGCTCGGCGTGGAGTGCCTCGGCCGCCTCGCCGCTGTCGACCTCGATGAGCAGCCCGTGCTCGCCGACAGGCAGGGACCGCAGGGTCATGTGAACGCCGCCACGCGCACTCCGGTGGCCGTCAGCTCGCTGCGCACCCGGCGGGCGAGGTCGGCGGCGCCGGGGGTGTCGCCGTGGACGCACAGCGAGCGCACGTCCACCTCGATGCGCTGTCCGTCGATCGAGGTCACCGCGCGGTCCCGGGCGAAGCCGAGGGCGCGCTTGACCACCGTGTCCGGGTCGTGGACCACGGCACCGGGCTCGCCGCGCGGTACGAGGGTTCCGGCGGCGGTGTAGGCGCGGTCGGCGAACGCCTCGGCGATCACCGGCAGCCCGGCCGCGCGGGCCGCCTCGTGCAGCCGGGACCCGGGCAGCCCCAGCACCGGCAGCGGACCCCCGTCGGCCAGCCGGACGCCCTCGACCACGGCGGCGGCCTGCGCCTCGTCGTGCACGCTGCGGTTGTAGAGCGCGCCATGCGGCTTGACGTAGTGCACCCGCGCCCCGGCGGCGCGGGCGAAGATTTCCAGCGCGCCGATCTGATAGGCGATCTCGTCGGTCAGCTCCCGCGGCGGGACGTCCATGCTGCGCCGCCCGAAACCGGCCAGGTCCCGGTAGGAGACCTGGGCCCCGATGCGCACCCCGTGCTCGGCGGCCAGCTCGCACACCCGGCGCATGGTCGAGGGGTCCCCGGCGTGGAAGCCACAGGCGACATTGGCGCTGGTGACGATGGACAGCAGGGCCTCGTCGTCGGTGAGCTCCCAGCGGCCGAACCCCTCGCCGAGGTCGGCGTTGAGATCGATGGACAGGTTCGCCAAGGATGCGGTCATATCCGTCCGTTCGGGGCGTGGGGGATACGTGAGGGGCCATGGATGGCATCACAAGGTAAGCGATCGTTGAACGATCCGACAAGATGTCTGTTGTCCGGTAACGGTTTCTGGGCTTGACTTCTCGCTATACGGGACGAACGAGACACCGAACAGGGGCTGATGTGGCGAACGGGACAAAAGGAGTAAATCGCCAGTCCGGCGAATCGTCGGGGGAATCGTCGGACGAGTCGCCGGGGATGCCGGAGACGCCGGAGACGGCGGGGGTGCCGGAGGCGGCCGGGTACCCCCAGGTCTCCGGTCTCGCCGCCGGGCTCGAGGCCGACCGGGCCCTGCTGGGGCGCACCAGCACGGCGGAGCGCGTCGCGGACATCCTGCGCGACCGCATCGCCGAGGGATTCTTCCCACCCGGCACCCGGCTGTCCGAGGACAGCGTGGGCGGCGCGCTCGGCGTTTCGCGCAACACCCTCCGCGAGGCCTTCCGCCTGCTGACCCATGAGCGGCTGCTGGTGCACGAGCTGAATCGCGGGGTGTTCGTCCGCGTCGTCACGGTCGACGACCTCAATGACATCTACCGCGTGCGCCGGCTCGTCGAATGCGCGACGGTGCGCGGCCTGGGTGAGCCGCCCTACGCGGTCCAGGCGGTCGAGGCGGCGGTCCTGGCGGGCGAGCGTGCCGCGCGGGACCGGGCCTGGCAGGACCTGTCCACCGCCAATATCCGCTTCCATCAGGCGATCGTCTCCCTCGCCGGAAGTCCCCGCGCGGACGAACTCATGCGCGGGGTGCTGGCCGAGCTCCGGCTGGTCTTCCATGTCATGGCCGACCCCCGCCGCTTCCACGCCCCCTATCTGGTGCGCAACCGCCAGATCCTCGAGGTGCTGCAGAGCGGCGACGCGGTGGAGGCGGAGCGGCTGCTCGCCTCCTATCTGGACGATTCCCAGGGGCAGTTGGCCGATGCCTACGGGCGGAAGATGTCCCGGCGATAAAGGTTTCCCAGCGGTAAACGATCCGACGGAGCCGGAACAAGTTCGTTTCAGGCTCTTGTCGGATCGTTGAACGAACGCCTAGCCTCCGGTGCACTCTCCTCACGCCCCCGTGAGGTCCTTCTGCGCGGAAGGCGGGACGCATGATCGTTCTCCTTGGCGTCCTCGTGGTGATCCTCGGCTTCGCCACACGACGCAACCCGTTGCTGGTGGTGGGGGTCGCCGGCATCGCCACCGGACTGCTGGCCAAGCTCTCGCCCCAGGAGATCCTGGCGGCCTTCGGCGACGGCTTCGCCTCCAGCCGCTCGGTGACGATCTTCGTCATCACCCTGCCCGTGATCGGCCTCCTGGAGCGCAACGGCCTCCAGGAACAGGCCCGGACCCTCATCGGGCGGCTCGGCAAGCTCACCACCGGCCGGTTCCTCGCCCTCTACCTGGCGTTGCGCCAGCTCACCGCCGCGCTCGGCCTCACCAGCATCGGCGGCCCGGCCCAGAGCGTGCGGCCCATGGTCGCGCCGATGGCCGAGGGCGCCGCGGAACGCCGCCACGGCCCGCTGCCCGAGCGGGTCCGCGAGCGCGTTCGCTCGTACTCCGCCAGCGCCGACACGGTCGGGCTGTTCTTCGGCGAGGACTGCTTCCTGGCCATCGGCTCGATCCTGCTGATCACCGGATTCGTCAACACCACCTACCACACCCATCTGGAGCCGCTGCAGCTTGCGCTGTGGGCCATCCCCACCGCCGTCTGCGCCTTCCTCATCCACGGCTTCCGGCTGCTGCGCCTGGACCGCTCCCTGGACCACGACCTCGCCGCCCCCGGCGGCCGATCCGCTGCCGAGGGCAGCCGCACCGCGGAGGAAGCCAAGTGATCAAGGCGGAGTGGTTCTACTGGCTCGTCGGCGCCGTCTTCCTCGCCATGGCCGCCCAGATGGCTGTCGACCGCAGCAACCCCAAGCGCCTTGGCTCGGCCGCCTTCTGGGGGCTGCTCGGCGGCTGCTTCTTCTACAGCAGCTGGGTGGTGGAGAAGAAGGCCCCGGCCGAACCGCTGGGCGTCGCCGTCCTCGCCATGGTCTGCCTCGGCGGCTTCCCGCTCACCGGGCGTGGTGTGCCACGCACCACCACGACCGAGCAGCGCGTCGCCACGGCCGCCCGGCTCGGCAGCAAACTGTTCGTCCCGGCGCTCACCATCCCGCTGGTCGCCGTCGTCTGCGCCTCGGCCGTCAAGCACTGGCACATCGGGGGCCAACCGGTCCTGGAGGAGGGCAGCGAGACCATCCTCGGCCTCGGCTTCGGCGCGATCGTCGGGCTGCTGGTCGCCATGGTCGTGGTGCGCGAGCGGCGGCCCTCGGTGCCCCTGCACGCCGGCCGGAGCCTGCTGGAGTCCATGGGCTGGGCGCTGCTGCTGCCCCAACTGCTCGCCGTGCTCGGCTCCATCTTCCAGGTGGCCGGGGTCGGCACCCAGGTCGGCAAGATCACCGAGCAGCTGCTGCCGGACGGCCAGAAGTACATCGCCGTGGCCGTCTACTGCGTCGGAATGGCCCTGTTCACCATCATCATGGGCAACGCCTTCGCCGCCTTCCCGGTGATGACCGCCGCCATCGGCTGGCCCGTGCTCATCCAGCAGATGCACGGGGATCCGCCCGTCGTCCTCGCCGTCGGCATGCTGGCCGGCTTCTGCGGCACGCTCGTGACCCCCATGGCCGCCAACTTCAACCTGGTGCCCGCCGCGCTGCTGGAACTCAAGGACCAGTACGGGCCCATCAAGGCCCAGATCCCCACCGCCGGTGCGCTGCTGGTCTGCAACATCGCCATCATCTCGCTCTTCGCCTTCTGAAGGGGGCCGCTGTGACCCGAGTACTTCTCACCGGCTTCGAGCCCTTCGCGGGCTCGGACGTCAACCCGTCGTGGCAGGCCGTCTCCCTCGTCGCCGCCGATCCGCCGCCCGGCACCGAGGTCACGGCCATACAGCTCGCCTGCGTCTTCGGCACCGCGCTGGAGGAGCTGGCCGCCGCCGTGGCGGAGGCCGACCCCGATCTGGTGCTGTGCGTGGGCCAGGCCGGCGGGCGCCCCAATGTCACCGTCGAGCGGGTCGCGATCAACGTGGACGACGCCCGCATACCCGACAACGCCGGACGCCGGCCCATCGACGAACCGGTCATCGAGGGCGGCCCCGCCGCCTACTTCGCCTCCCTGCCCGTCAAGGCGTGTGTCGCGGCCGTCCGCGAGGCCGGGATTCCGGCCGCCGTCTCGCAGACGGCCGGGACCTTTGTGTGCAACCACGTCTTCTACGGCCTGGCCCATCTCATCGCCACCGAGCGGCCCGCCCTGCGCGGCGGCTTCGTCCACCTCCCGTACGCGCCCGAACAGGTCGTGGACCGTGCCGAACCCGCACTGCCCGCCGCCATGTCCGCCGACGCGCTGCGGGCGGTCATCGGGGCGGCCGTGCGCACCCGGACCGACCTGCGCATCGCCGAGGGAGCAACGCATTGAACGAGCCGCACGAGCCGCACGAGCCGCACGAGCCGCACGAGCCGCATGAGCCCAACGAGCCGCACGAATCCGACGGGCCGGACGAGACGGCGAGCGAACTCGGCCGGTACGCGGCGCGGTTCGCCGCCCTCGCCACCGCCAACGTCACCCGGGCCTACCCCAACGCCCCGGCGCATCTGCTGCGCGGCCCCGAGGACTTGGTGGAGCCGCGCCACCACCACCCCGCCTTCTACGGTTCCTACGACTGGCACTCCGCGGTCCATATGCACTGGCTGCTGGTCCGGCTGCTGCGTCGCTGCACCGACCGCATCCGGGCCGACGAGGTCACCGCCGTACTGGACGGGCACCTTACGGTCGATGCCCTGGCCGCCGAGGCGGACTATCTCCGTGCCCATCCCTCCTTCGAGCGTCCTTACGGATGGGCCTGGCTGCTCGCGTTGACCGCCGAGTGCCGGAGCCTCCCGGGAGCCGCGGGCGAGCGCTGGGCGAAGGCCCTGGAACCGGCCGCCGACGCCGTCCGCGCACTGCTGGGCGGATGGCTGGCGCGCGCCACCTACCCGGTACGGCACGGCGTCCACACCAACAGCGCCTTCGCCCTCGGCCTGGTCCTGGACAGCGCGCCGGCCGCCGGCGTCAAGACGATCGTCGAACCGGTCACCGAGGCCGTCCTCGGCTGGTTCGCCGACGACCGTGACGCCCCCGTCCACTGGGAGCCCTCCGGACAGGACTTCCTCTCGCCCGCGCTCACCGAGGCCGAGGCGATGAGCCGGGTGCTGCCGGAAGAGGAGTTCGCGCGCTGGCTGGAACGCTTCCTGCCCGGCGTCGAATGGGGCGCGCCCGTCACCGTGCTCACCCCGCCCGTCGTCTCCGACCCCGCCGATCCGCAGATCGGTCATCTCCTCGGCCTCATCCTCAGCCGGGCCGCCGCGCTCGGCCGCCTGGCCGCCGCCCTGCCGCACGGCGATCCGCGGGTGGACGTACTGCGGACGGCGGCCCGCGACCATCTGGCCGCCGGGCTCCCGGCCACCGACTCCGGGGACTTCACCGGCGATCACTGGCTGGCCACCTTCGCGGCGCTCGCCCTGGACGGACCACCGGCCGGTGAGCCGTAGACTGACGGATCGGTGAGGTGCGGGGGACGCGCCGGTGTACGCGCGTGCACGCCCGGGGGATCGGGTGCGTCATACCGGGATCTCCGTGCCGTTTCGTACGTTGTCGGTGCGACCGCCTACTCTGTGCGACGTGACATCTCCACCCCCGGGGGCCGCCGCGCCCCAGCTCAACACCGCTGAAGGGGCTGCCCGGCCGGCCCCGGGCCCGGCCGCCGACGAGGGCCTGGCCCGGCGGCTGCGCGCGCTCGCCTGCACCGCGCCGCTGCACGACCTCGACGCGCGCAAGGCCAACCTGGCGGGGGAGTACGGGGTGTACGCGATGGCGGAGGTCGCCCTCGCCGCCATCGACCTCGTCACGCTCCACATGGACTTCGACACCGGCGCCGACCACGAGCAGATAGTGACCAGGCTGCTGCCCCGCATCGCGGCCCAGGCCCCGGGCGCCCCGCCGCCGAGCACGACCGGGTCGCCCGCTGGGTGCTGGAGAACCTGATCAACGTCGGCAGTGTGGACCGTGGCTTCCGCGCCGTTTACGGCACCTTCGGGCCCGATGGGGTCTATGTCCGCAGGGACTATGACTTCAAGCTGATCGAAGAGGTGCCCGGTCCCGGCGGCAGCGTCTATCTGCGCACCACCGACGAGGCGGTCAACGTCCTGGTCGGCGCGCTGGACACGGATGTCACCAGCGCCCAGATCGCCGCCGAGGTCAAGCTGGAGGTCCTCATCAGCCGGGGCCGGCTCGCCGATGCCCAGCTCGCGGCCGAGCAGGCCCGCTACCGCACCGTGCAGTACTCGGAGACGCTGCGCCGCACCCTCGACGCCACCCGGCGCAACGTCCGCGCCGTCGACTGGCTGAGTACCGTCCCCGAGCTGATCAGCGAGGCGCTCGACCACGTCGCCGACCGCTACCGCCATGAGAACGCGATCCTCACCAACATCCGTAAGGCGCGCGACGAGGCGGAGAGCGCCGAGCACAAGCGGCGCGCCGCCGAGCTCGTGGACATCGTCAAGGACTGCATCCGGCGCCACACCCAGCTCCAGTCCCGGCTGCTGGAGGCCGGTCCGCTGTTCCGCGCCGAGCAGGACCGCCAAGCCTTCGCACCCCCCGCCCCGCGCTCCGGATACGACCTGTACGGCCAGCTTCTGGCCCCCGTCCTCCCGCTGCCCCTCGACCGCGCGGGCCGGGTCACCGACGCGTTCTTCGCCCGCGGCACCGGCCTGCGCACCCCGACCTCGGTGCGCATGGGCGACCTGGTCGAGATGCTGCTCACCCCGCCCGTGGAGCGTGAGCACCTCGGCGCCGAGATGCCCGAGCCGGACCTCATCGCCACCCCCGACGACAGCCGCTTCAGCGAGGAGCAGCTGGCGGTGGCCATGGAGCTGCTCGAGCTGCCCGCCGACGCCCCTCGCCGGCTGTCCGGGCTGCTCGCCGACGCCCGCCGCCGCGACCCCGAACTGCCCTATCTGATCGCCCTCCTCGCCGTCCACGCCGCCAGCCCCCGGTCGGCACCGCCTACCGGCAGGGCGAGCAGCGGCTGCTGTTCGCCGTGGACGACGGCACCGAGCTGGACGACCCCGAGTTCGGCGGCGCCGACCTGATAGTGGGTACCGCCCTGCTGGACGCGGCCGGTATGGCGGCCGACCGGGCGGAGGTGGCCTGATGGCCATGACCAGTGAAGACGCCCCGCGCGAGGAGGTTCAGCCGTGACCGAGTACGACATCGACGACAGCACAACGCCGGACGCGGCACCCGCCCCGGCGGCGCCCGGGATCACGCCCGCCGACGCGGCCGACGCCGCACGGCTGGTGGCCTTCGGACTCCAGCCCAAGCTGCTGCCCGCGCGCGACGTCGAATACGCCGAGCTGCTGCGCCGCCACCGCGATGAACCGGCCTTCGCGCGCCTCGCCGACGCCGTCGCCGCCGGGCTCGGGCTCATCGTGCTGGAGGTCTCGACCCGCGCCGGAATGGCCGTCACCGCCGCCGAGGACTCCGTCTTCGCCGTCCGCATGGGCGACTACGCGCGCCGGGCCGCCACCGACTCCGCCGACCGCTTTCTGCACGGCCTCGCGCATCTCGCCGTCGCCGCCCTGGCGTTCCCCCGCCCCGAGGACCTCGCCGACGACGGCTATATCGGCCGGGTCACCGTCAACGGCGTCGACGCCTTCGTCCGCCAGGCGTGCCGTCGGCTGGAGGAGCGCGCCGAGGAGCAGGGGGAGAACACCGACCCCGCCACCGGAGCGCCCGGGCTGGAATCCGCCTGGCGGGTGTACGCCCGGCGCAGCGCCACCGGCGCCACCAAGGACGCGCGCAGGCTCGCCGGTTCCACCACCGGCATCGTCGGCAAGGCCCTCGCCTTCCTGGTCGACTCCGGCTTTCTGCAGCGCACCGGGGACGAGTCCGGCGGCACCTACCGCACCACCGCCCGCTATCAGCTCCAGGTGCGCGACATGGCGGCCACCGCCGCCATGGCCGAGCTGCTGGAGCTCGGTGTCGTCCCCGTCAGCGACGGCAGCGCGACCCTGCTGCCCCCGACGAGGGCGACGACCTCGATCTGGTGGCCGACGCCGGTCTCCCCTTCCACTCCTGAACCCCGCCCCGCCCCCGCCCGCCCGACATCACCACCCCTTCCGACAACGAGAGTCCGCCGCCATGTACGAGCTGTCCCGGATCCGCCTCTACTCCATCGGGCCGGCCGGTGCGCGTTACGCCGACACCGTGCTGGACCTGCGCGGAGTCGGCGAGCCGGTGCCCAGCCCCGCGCCCACCCAGGCGGAGTTCTTCGAGGAGGAGCCGGTCGGCCCGCCGCGCCGCCCCGCCCCCGCCGGTGTGCTCTTCCTGGAGAACGGCGGCGGCAAGTCCGTCCTGCTCAAGCTGATCTTCTCGGTGATGCTGCCCGGCCATCGCAACACCCTGGGCGGTGCCAGCTCCGGTGTGCTGCGCAAGTTCCTGCTCGCCGACGACTGCGGGCATGTCGCGCTGGAGTGGCAGCACACCGTCACCGGTGAGACCGTCGTCGTCGGCAAGGTCAGCGAATGGCGCGGCCGTCAGGTCTCCAACGACCCGCGGAAGTTCGCCGAGGCGTGGTACTCCTTCCGGCCCGGCCCCGGAATGAGCCTGGACTCGCTGCCGGTCGCCGAGTCGGCGGCGGTGCGACCCTCCGTCGAGGGGGCCTCCACCGCACGCGGCCGCCGCCGCACCATGAAGGGCTTCCGTGACGCCCTTACGGAGGCCGGCAAGGCGTATCCGCATCTCGACGTGGTCTGGGTGGAGATCCACGAGCGCTGGAACGAACACCTCGGCGAGCTCGGCCTCGACCCCGAACTCTTCCGCTACCAGCGGGAGATGAACGCCGACGAGGGCGAGGCGGCCGGGCTCTTCGCGGTCAAGAACGACTCCGACTTCACCGACCTCCTGCTGCGCGCCGTCACCGACACCCGCGACACCGACGGGCTCGCCGACCTCGTCCACGGCTTCGCCCACAAGCTGGGCCGCCGCGCCGAGCTGACCGCCGAGCGCGACTTCACTGCCGGTTCGCTCGATCTGCTCCAGCGCATCGCGGAGGCCGCCGAGCGGCGTGAGCAGGCCCGCGGCGTGCACGCGGGCGCCGAGCGCCGCACCCGTACGCTCGCCCGGCGGCTGTCCGCACGCGGCGCGGAGGAGCGGGCGCGCGCCGCCGAGCTCGCCGAGCGGGTCGACTCCGCCGCCCAGGCCGTCACCGACGCCGAGGCGGCCCGCAGCCGCAGCGACCTCGTCGCCGCCGAACTCGCCTACCGCCACGCCTCCTTGGCGCTCGCCGCCGCCGAGAAGGGCGCCGCGGCGCAGCGCCGCGAGCTCAACGACGCCCGCACCCTGCACTCCGCCTGGCAGGCCGCCGAGACGGTGCTGCGCCACCGCGCCGCCGCCGACCGCTCCGCGCGCGTGGCCGCCGCCATCCGCGAGGCCGAGCGGGACGCGGCCCCCGCGCTCGCCGCCCGCGCCAAGGCCGCCGGCGACCTCGTCCGCGCACTGCACGCCGCGGCGGCGGACGGAGAGCGGGTCGCGGGCGAGGAGGAGGAGCGCTCCGCCGCCCTCCAGGAGGCCGGCGAGGCCGCCCACCGCGACGCCACCTCCGCCGCCACAGCGGCCCAGCGCGCCCGCAGCGACGCCGAGCATCTGCGCCAGCGGCTCGCCGAGGTCGAGCAGGAGACCGCCGAGGCCGTCCGCGCCGGCTGGCTCGACGACTCCGCCCCCGACGCCGACCCGGCCCGCGCCGCCCTCGCCGCGAGCGACGCCGAGAAGACCACGGTCGCCGCCTTCGACGAGGCCCGCGAGACCGCCCGGCGCACCGCCGACCACGCGAAGACGGCCGCCGCCGAGGAGGCCCGCGCCGACCTGGCCGCGGCGCGAGCGGTGGACGCGGCGCGGGCCGCGGAGTCCGCGTACGACGCGGAGCGGCGGGCCGCGGAGGCGCTGGGCGCGGAGCAGCGCCTGATCGAACTGCTGGGCCTGCCGCAGCCCTCCGCCGCCGTCCCCGCCCCGCGCGCCGCCACCCGCCCCTCGGCGGCGGACGCGCGCGCGGTGAGCGGGGTGACGGTGCGCATTCCGGGCGCGGGCGCCGTGGGCCGACGGGGCGCCCGCACCCTGCCGACCGACTCCGTCCGCGCCGGGTGGATCACCGTCCGCGTGGACGAGGAGGACGCGGACGACATCGGCCTCTCCCAACTCCCCGCCGCCTTCCGCGCCTCCACCCGCACGATCCCCCTGGACGCCGAGCCCGCGCCCCACGACCACGCCTACGCCGCCGTGGAGCCCCCCACCGACACCCGCGAACGCCTCGTGGGAGAGGACTACGGGTGGGGTTCCGCCTCCGACCCGGCGAGCGGTGACGGCGTTGCCGCCTCCCGCGCGCTCGGTGAGCCGTGCCCGGTGGGCGAGGTGCCGGGGGACGGCTCCGCCCCGGTCGGCGGTGCACGGACGGATGCCCGACCGGTGGGTGAGGCGGAAGAGACGCGCCCCACTCGCCATGGAGGGGAGTCTGCTGAGGACGCGGAGGCGGGTCCCGGGGAGGCCCCCGGGCGGCGTCCGCTCGCCGCGGAGTCACGGCCCGCGGGGCGGCTGACGGTACGGATCGACGAGGTCGATGACGATCCGTCGGGCGATGACGACCCGCGCGGCGGCGCCCCGGCCGCCACGGACTCCGCCCACGGCACCCACGCGGCCCCGTCGGGTGCCCCGCGCGGCGGCGCCCGGGTGGTGGCGGCCGAATCTCGGCCGTCCGGAGAGGTGTCGGCTCGGGTCGGGGACGGTGACGACGGTCGGACCGAAGGGGAGGCCGACACCGACACCGACACGGCCGACGTAACCCAGGCCGCCACCACCACCGACGACTCCGACTGTTGGAGCCCCGAGCCCGGCGGCGAACCCGAACCCGCCCCTGAAAGCGGCCGCGACCGCGGCCACCGCACCCCGCCCGCCCAGCGGCCCCTCGGTGACGGGCCGCTGACCGCCGAGGAGTTGGATCGCAACGCCGAGGCGCTGCGTGAGCTCCTCGAGGAGAGCGTCGCCTCCGCCGAGCGGCAGCTCTTCGAGCTGCGGACCGCCGCCGCCGACGACGCGCGGATCCTGGGCGCGCTCGGTGACGGGGGCCTGCTGCCGCCCAGCCCCGATGTGCTGGCGGCCGTCGAATACCTCGGCGAGCACGGCATCCCCGCCCTCCCCGGCTGGCGTTACCTCGCCCAGGCCGTGGACCCCGTCGACCACGCCGCCGTGCTCGCGGCCCGCCCCGAGCTGGTGGACGGCGTCGTCATCACCGACCCCGACACCCACGCCCGCGCCCGTGCGGTGCTCGGCCAGGCGTCGCTGCTGCCGCGGTCCGCCGTGGCCGTCGGGACGTCCGCCGCGCTGCTCGCGCCGACGCCCGCACCCGGCACCGAGGACAGCGGGGTCTTCCTCGTGCCGCCGAACCCGGCGATGCACGACGAGCGCGCCGCCGACGACGAGCGGCGCGAGCTGCGGGCCCGCGCCACCGAGCGGGACGAGGAGATCAGGGCGCTCGCCGCCCGGCTGGCCGGGGACCGGGCGCTGTCCGCGCGGCTCGCCTCCTGGCGCACCGGCTGCCCGCCCGGGCGGCTCGCGGAGCTCGCGGCGGCGGCGGAGACCGGCCGGGAGACCGCCGACACCGCGCAGCGCGAGCTGGTGGAGGCGCGTACGGTACGGGCTGAGGCCGACGAGGCCGCCACCGAGGCCGCCCGCGTCCGGGACGAGCGCCAGGAGGCGGCGCAGCGGGCCCGCCGGGTGGCGGACGCGCTGGCCGGTCTGGCGTACCGGCTGCGGGAGCGCGCCACCTGGCAGACCCGGCTGCGCGAACTGGCCGAGGAGGCCGCCGAGTACGAGGAGCGCGCCGCGGGCTGCGTGGACCGGGCCCGCTCCGCCGACGAGGACCGGCGCGCCGCCCAGCGCGCCGCCGACGACGCGCACCGTACCGCCCGCGCCCTGCGCGCCGAGCGCGCGGAGATCGCCGGCGCCCCCGACGACCTCGGCGAGGACGCCGAGCCGCCCACCACCTCGCTGCCCGCGCTCCGCGAGGCGTACCGCGCCGCCTCGCAGGTCTACGAGAAGGTCGGCGTCGGCGCCGATCTGCGCGCCGAACAGGCCCGCGCCGAAAGCGACGAGAGCGCCGCCCTCGCCTCCCTCGACCGGCTCACCAACAAGGTCCGCACCCGCGCCGCCCAGCTCCTGGAGGGCACCGACGGCGCCGACGGACCCTCCCGGCAGGCCGCCGCCGCCCGCGCCGAATCGCTCGTCCAGTTGCTGGAGAGCCGCGCGTCGGCGGCGAGCGAGCAGCTCGGGCGGCTGCGCGGCGAGGCCGAGCGGCTCGCCCCCGCCGACGGCGACGCCCACACCGAGCTGCCCGAGGAGACGGTCCCGGCCGACGCCGAGCAGGCGAAGGAGCTGCTGCGCACCGCCAACGGCGAACTGGCCGCCCGTACCGACGCCCTGGACACCGCCCGTACCGCCCACGCCGACCTGGTGCGCTCCCACCGCTCCGCCGAGGACGCGGCGGGCGGCTTCGACGAGACCGCGGCCCTGCTGCGGGATCTGCTGCGCGAGGGCCCCGGCGCGGAGGACGACGGCGAGCGGCCCGAGCCATACGCCGGCGATCTCGCCGAGGCCCGTCAGGCCGCCGCCGAGACCCGCCGCTCACTGCGCGGCTGCGCCGCCGATCTGTCGGGGGCCGAGTCGGCGGTGCGGGAGGCTGGCGATGTGCTGGTGCGGCACGCCAACTCCACCCGCTACGAGCAGGTGCGCACCCCCGCCCGCCAGCAGATCCGCGAACTCCCCGCGGCCGCGCTGCCCGAGCACGCCGCCGCCTGGGCCGACGCGTTCGCGCCCCGGTTGCGCGTGCTCACCGACGAGCTCGAGCAGTTGGAGCGCAACCGCGACTCCATCGTGGACCGGCTGCGCGGCCTGGTCGAGTCCTGCCTGGCCACCCTGCGTTCGGCGCAGCGGCTCTCCCGGCTCCCGGAGGGGCTCGGCGAGTGGTCGGGGCAGGAGTTCCTGCGGATCCGCTTCGAGGACCCCGACCAGGCCACGCTCGCCGAGCGGCTCGGCGAGGTCATCGACGAGGCGACCCGCTCCGCCGTCCGGAAGAACTCCGATCTGCGGCGGGACGGCATGTCGCTGCTGCTGCGCGGGGTCCACGCCGCGCTCCAGCCGCGCGGGGTGGCCGTCGAGATCCTCAAACCGGACGCGGTGCTGCGGGCCGAGCGGGTGCCGGTGGGACAGATGGGCGATGTGTTCTCCGGCGGCCAGTTGCTGACCGCCGCCATCGCGCTGTACTGCACGATGGCGGCCCTGCGCAGCAACGACCGGGGCCGCGACAAGCACCGCCACGCGGGCACCCTCTTCCTCGACAACCCCATCGGCCGCGCCAACGCCACCTATCTGCTGGAGCTTCAGCGGGCTGTCGCGGACGCGCTCGGGGTCCAGCTCCTCTATACGACGGGGCTGTTCGACACCACGGCGCTGGCCGAGTTCCCGCTGGTGATCCGGTTGCGCAATGACGCGGACCTGCGGGCCGGGCTGAAGTACATCAGTGTCGAGGAGCATCTGCGGCCCGGCCTGCCGGCCCGGGAGACGGAGGAGGAGCAGCAGGTGCACGGCCAGATCACCGCGACCCGGATGTACCGCCGCCCCGAGACGGGCGCGGATGCGCCCGCCGAGGCGGCGGACCGGTCGTGAGCCCGGCGGGCTACCCCTGACCGGTGTTCACCGTCTGCGTGGTGGTCGCCGAGGAGGTCGCGTAGTTGACGTCGCCGTTGTAGTTGGCGGTGACGGTGTGCGTCCCCTTCTGCAGCGGGTTGAACGTCGCGGAGGCGGTGCCGTTCACCAGTGTCACCACATGGGGGGTGCGCTCGGTGATGGCCAGGGTGACGGTCCCGGTGGGCCTCCCCGTGCCGGGGGCGACGGAGGACACGGTCGCGGTGACCGTCACCGGATCGCTCACCGTCGAGGGGTTGGGGGAGGAGACCACGGATGTCGTGGTGGCCGCCTTGTTGACGGTCTGGGTGTCGGTGCCGCTGGAGGTGGCGAAGTTATCGGTCCCGTTGTAGGTGGCCGTGATGGTGAACGGGCTCCCGGTGGTGGTCGTGTAGGTGTGGGTGACGGTCGCGATACCGTTGAGCAGGATTCCCACGGCGGTGTTGGTGCCGTCACCGAAGGAGAAGGTGACCGCCCCGGCCGGGATACCGGTCGGGGACGAGACCGTCGCACTGATGGTCACCTGCTGGCCCACCACCGAGGGGTCGGGGATCGATGTCACCGTGGTGGTGGTCACGGTCTTGGCGTTGAGGGTCTGGGTGTCGGTGCCACTGGACGCGCTGAAGTTGGTGTCCCCGTTGTAGGTGGCCGTGATGGGGAAGGGGCTGCCGGCCTTGGTGGTGTAGGTGTGGGTGACGGTCGCGACGCCGCCGGAGAGGGTCGCGGTGGCGTTGTTCGTACCGTCGCCGAACGAGAAGGTGACGGTGCCGGTCGGGGTTCCGGCGCCGGGGGAGACGGATGCCACGGTGGCGGTCAGGGTCACGGACTCCCCGGTCGCCGAGGGGTCCGGGGCGGAGACCACGGCCGTGGTCGTGGCCGCCCGGCCCACGGTCTGGGTGTCGGTGCCGGTGGACGTCGTGTAGTTGGTGTCCCCGTTGTAGGTGGCGGTGACCGTGAAGGGGCTGCCGGTCCGGGTGGTGTAGGCATGGGTGGTGGTGGCCGTGCCGCCGGACAGGGGCGCGGTGACGGTCGGTGTGCCGTCGCCGAAGGAGAAGGTGACGGTGCCGGTCGGGGTTCCGGCGCCGGGGGAGACGGATGCCACGGTGGCGGTCAGGGTCACGGTCTGGCCCGTGACACTGGGGTCGGGCGAGGAGGCGACGGCCGTGATGCTGGCCGCCCTGTTGACCGTCTGGGTGTCGGTGCCGGTGGACGAGGTGTAGCCGGCGTCCCCGTTGTAGGTGGCGGTGACGGCGTAGGGGCTGCCCGAGGTCCCCGCGTAGACGTGGGTCACGGTGGCCACGCCCCCGGTGACCGGTGCCGTGGCGGCCGGTGCGCCGTCGCCATAGGTGAAAGTGACGGTGCCGGTCGGGGTGCCGGAGCCGGGCCCGACCGGGGTGACGGTGGCGGTGAGGGTCACGGTCTGGCCGGCCAAGGTGGGGTCGGGTGAGGAGGCGACGGTCGTGGTGGTGGCGGCCCTGTTGACCGTCTGGGTGTCGGTGCCGGTGGACGAGGTGTGGTTGGTGTCGCCGTTGTAGGTGGCGTTGACGGTGTAGGGGCTGCCGGCGGCGCCGGTGTACGCGTGGGTGGCGGTGGCCGTGCCACCGGACAGGGTTGAGGTGATGGCCGGGGTGCCGTCGCCGGGGTTGAACGTGACGGTGCCGGTGGGTGTCCCGGCGCCGGGGGCGAGCGGGGAGACCGTCGCGGTGAGGGTGACCGTCTGCCCGGTGACGCTGGGATCGGGGGAGGAGGTCACCGCCGTCGTGGTGGCCGTCCTGTCGACTGTCTGGACATCGGTGGCGGCGGACGCGGTGAAGTTGGCGTCCCCGTTGTAGGTGGCTGTGACCGTATACGGGCCGCCGGAGGCCCCCGTGAAGGAGTGGCTGACGGACGCGAGGCCGCCGGACAGGGGCGCGGTGACGGTCGGTGTGCCGTCGCCGAAGCCGAAGGTGACCGTCCCGGTCGGCACCCCCGCCCCCGGGGCGATCGGCACCACCGTCGCCGTGAGGGTGACCGGCTGACCGCTGACCGTGGGATTCGGCGAGGAGACCAGCGTCGTCGCGGTGGCCGCCTGGTCCACGGTCTGGGTGTCGGTGCCGGTGGACGAGATGTAGCTGGTGTCGCCGGCGTAGGTCGCGGTCACCGTGAAGCCATCGGCGCTCGCATAGGCGTGATTGATCGTGGCCACCCCACCCGTCAGCGACGCCGACGCGACCGGAGAGCCGTCGCCGAAGTCGAAGGTGACGGTGCCGGTGGGCACTCCCGCGCCCGGGGAGACGGGGGCCACGGCCGCCGTGAGGGCCACCGGCCGGCCCACCACGGAGGGATCCGGTGCGGAGGCCACCGTCGTGGTCGTCGCGGCCGGGGTGACCGTATGGGTGTCCGTGCCCGCGGAGGTACTGAAGTTGACGTCCCCGCTGTAGTCGGCGGTGACCGTGTACGGGCTGCCCGCCGCGGTCGAGTAGGCGTGGACGGCGCTCGCCACGCCTGCGGACAGCGACGCCGTGGCGGGCGCCGAGCCGTCGCCGAAATCGAAGGTGACCGTGCCGGTGGGCACCCCGGCGCCGGGTGGCGTCGGTGCCACGGTCGCGGTGAAGGTCACCGGCAGGCCCGTCACCGAGGGGTCCGGGGAGGAGGTCACGGTGGTCGATGTGGTGGCGGCGCTCACCAGCACCGTATGGGTCCCGGTGGCGGTGGACGGGGCGAAGTCGGGGTCTCCGCCGTAGGCGGCGGTGACCGTGAAGGGGCTGCCGACCGAGGTGGGGTAGGCGTGAGTGGCGCTCGCCACCCCGCCGGTGACCGGTGCGGTGACGGTCGGTGTGCCGTCGCCGAAGTCGAAGGTGACACTGCCGGTGGGGGAGCCCGCCCCCGGAACCACGGCCGAGACCCTGGCGGTGAGGGTGACCACTTCACCCGCCACGGACGGGTCCGGAGAGGTGCCCACGGTGGTGGCGGTGTCCGCCTGACCGACCGTCTGGGTGTCCGTGCCGGTGGAGGCGGTGAAGTCGGCGTCGCCGCTGTAGGCGGCGGTGATGGTGTAGGGGGTGCCGGAGGTGCCGGCGTAGGTGTGGGTGATGTTCGCCGACCCCGCGATGAGCGGCGCGGTGACGGTCGGTGTGCCGTCGCCGGGGTCGAAGGTGACGCTGCCGGTGGGGATTCCGCTTCCGGGCGCGGCCGGTGCGACGGTGGCGGCGATGGTCACCTGCTGACCCGGCACCGACGGGTCGGGGGCCGAAGTCACCGTGGTGTCGGTCGCGGCCGGGGTGACGTTCTGGGTGTCGGTGCCGCTGGACGGGGCGAAGTCGGCGTCGCCGCTGTAGTCCGCCGTAATGGTGTACGGACTGTTGAGGGCGGTCGGATAGCCATGGGTGAGGGTGGCCGCTCCGCCGGTGACCGGTGCGGTGGCCGTCGGTGTGCCGTCGCCGAAGTCGAAGGTGACGGTGCCCGTGGGGGTTCCGGCCCCCGGGGCGATGGCCGAGACGGTCGCGGTGACGGTGACCGGCTGGCCCGTGACCGACGGATTCGGTGACGAGTCGACGGTCGTGGTCGACGATGCCCGCTCCACGAAGTGCGTTTCCGCGTCCACGGAGCCGATGAAGTGGTCGTCCCCGCCGTAGGCGGCGGTGACCGTGTACGGGCCGCCCGCCGCGGTCGCGTACGTGTGCACGGCGGTCGCCACACCGTTCGTCACCGGGACGTTCACCGGCGCGGTTCCGTCGCCGAAGTCGTAGGTCACCGTGCCCGTGGGCGAGCCCTCGCCCGGGGCGACCGGCGCCACCCTCGCCTGGAACGTCACCGGTTGGCCGGTGACCGACGGCTCCGGGAGCCCGCTGAGGCTGGTGGTGGTCGAGGCGAGGCCGACGGTCTGGGTGTCGGTGCCGCTGGAGGCGGTGAAGTCGGCGTCGCCGCTGTAGGTGGCCGTGATGGTGTACGGGCTGCCGGAGGCATCGGTGTAGGAGTGGGTGACGGTCGCCACGCCCCCGGTCAGGGAGGCGGTGACGGGGGCCGTGCCGTCGCCGGGGTCGACGATGACGGTGCCGGTGGGGGTTCCGGCCCCTGGTGCCACGGCGGAGACGGTCGCGGTGATGGTCACCGGCTGGCCCGTCACCGAAGGATCGGGCGAGGACACCACATCGGTGTGGGTGTCGGCCGGGGCGACGGTGTGGGTGTCGGTGCCGCTGGCGGCGGTGAAGTCGCCGTCGCTGCTGTAGTCCGCCGTGATGGTGTATGGGCTGCCCGAGGTGTTGGTCCAGGCGTGTGTGGCCGACGCCACCCCGGCCGTGACCGGTGCGGTGACGGGGGCCGTGCCGTCGCCGAAGTCGAAGGTGATGGCGCCGGTGGGGGTTCCGGCCCCCGGGGCGACGACCGAGAGGGTCGCGGTGACGGTCACCGGCTGGCCCGCCACCGACGGATCCGGTGTCGAGGTCACCGCCATCGCGGTCGAGGCCCGGCCGACGGAGTGGGTGACGGTGTCACCGGAGGCCGTGAAATCGCGGTCGCCACCGTAGGTGGCGGTGACGGTGTACGGGCTGCCCGCCGCACTCGTATAGGCGTACACGGCCGTCGCCAGGCCGTCGACGACCGGGACCGCGGCCGGGGCGCTGCCGTCGCCGAAGTCGAACGTCACCGTCCCGGTCGGCGAGCCACCGCCCGGTGCCACCGGTGCCACGGTCGCCGTGAAGGTGACCGGCTGGCCCACGATGGACGGCTGCGGCGTGGAGCTCATCGTGGTGGTCGTCGCGGCCGGCAGGACCGTATGGGTCTCGGTGCTCACCGAGGACCTGAAGTCGTCGCTGCCGCTGTACGTCGTGGTGATCGTGTACGGGCTGCCGAGACTGCTCGCGTACGTGTGCGCGAGGATGGCGGCCCCTCCGGCCAGAGGCACGGTGACCGGTGCCGTGCCGTCGCCGAAGTCGAAGGTGACCGTGCCGGTCGGCACCCCGGCCCCCGGTGCCAGCGGTGCGACCGTCGCCGTGACCGTCAGCTGCTCGCCCACCACCGACGGGTCGGGATCGGCGGTCACCGTGGTGGTGGTCGAGGCCGGCTGCACGGTGTGGACGTCGGTGCCGGTGGAGGAGGCGAAGCCGCCATCGTCGTCGTAGGTGGCGGTGATGGTGTACGGGCTGCCGGACGTCCCCGTGTAGGCATGGGTGACCGTCGCCACTCCCGCCACGCTGGCGGCGGTGACCGTCGGTGTGCCGTCGCCGAAGTCGAAGATGACCGTGCCACCGGGTGTGCCCGACCCCGGGGCGAGAACCGTGACGCTGGCGGTGATGGTCACCGGCTCGCCGGCCTGGGACGGGTCCGGTGAGGAGAAGACGGTGGTGGAGGTGGTCGCCGGGTTCACGGTCTGGGTGTCGGTGTCCGTGGATCCGGTGAAGCTCGCGTCCCCGCTGTAGGTGGCGGTGACGGCGTACGGGCTGCCCGCTGTGGAGCGGTAGGCGTAGACGGCGATCGCCGTCCCGTTGTCCAGGGGCGCCCTGACCGCCGGGCTGCCGTCACCGAAGTCGAAGGTCACCGCGCCGGTCGGGGTCCCCGCACCCACCTGCCCCGGGGTGACGGTCGCGGTGAAGGTGACCGGCTCGCCCGTCACGGACGGATCCGGCGCGGAGCTCACCGCCGTGGATGACGAGGACGGGGTGACCGTCTGGGTGTCGAGCCCGGTCGACCCGGTGAAGTCGCCGTCGCCGCTGTATGCGGCGCTGATCGTGTACGGGCTGCCCGCGGTGGAGGTGTAGACATGGCTGGTCGTCGCCGTGTCGCCGGTCAGCGGGACGGTCACGGCCGGGCTGTCGTCGCCGAACTGGAACGTCACCGTCCCGGTGGCGGTGCCCGAGGCGGGCGGGAGGACCGCGACCGTCGCGGAGACGGTCACCGCCTCACCGGCGACGGACGGGTCCGGAGCGGAGCTCACCGTCGTCGAGGTGGCGGACACGCTCATCTCCACCTGGTGGGCGGAGATGCCGGTGGAGGCGGCGAAGTTGTCGTCGCCGCTGTAGGTGGCGGTGACCGTGTACGGGCTGCCCGCGGTGGAGATGAAGGCGTGTGACGTCGAGGCCACCCCGCCCGCGATCGTCGCGGTGGCGGCCGCGCTGCCGTCGCCGAAGTCGAAGGTGACGGTGCCCGTCGGCGCGCCCGCGCCCGGCGGCACCGGCGCCACCCGCGCGATCAGCGTCACGGTCTGGCCCACCGCCGACGGACTCGGCGACGAGGTCACGACGGTGGTGGTCGCGGCCGGTGCGACGGCGTGGTCGATGCTGTTCTCGGACGGGGCGAAGTCGGTGTCGCCGCCGTACTCGGCCGAGATGGTGTAGGGGCTGCCGGCCGTGCTGGTGTAGGCGTGGACGACCGCCGCCGAGCCGGCCACCAGCTCGGCGGTGACCGGTGGGGTGCCGTCGCCGAAGTCGATGGTGACCGGCCCGGTCGGGGTGCCCGCACCGGGCCCGGTGGGGGCCACGGTGACCGTGACCAGCTCGCCCGTGACGGTCGGGTCGGGCGTGGCGGTGACCGTGGTGGCGGTCGCGGCCGGGTCGACGGTGTGGAGGCCGGTGCCGACGGATGCCACGAAGTTGGCGTCGCCGTCGTAGCTGAGGGTGACCGTGTAGGGGCTGCCGGCCGCGGTGGTGTAGGCGTGATCGGTGGTGGCCGTACCGCCGGTGAGGGGGAGGACGACGGGCGCGGTGCCGTCGCCGAAGTCGAAGGTGACCGTGCCGGTCGGAGTGCCGGAGGCGGGTGGGGCGGCCGAGACGGTCGCGGTGAAGGTCACCGGCTCGCCGGTCACCGAGGGGGACGGCGAGGCGGTCAGCACCGTGGTCGACACGGCCTGGACGACCTGATGGGTGCCCGCAGCCGAGGACGGGTGGAAGTTCTGGTCGCCGCTGTAGGTGACCGCGACCGTGTACGGGGTCGCGCTCTCCGGGTTGGTGTGCGTGACCGAGGCCGTGCCGCCGGTGACGGGCGCCGTGACGGGTGGGGTGTTGTCGCTGAACTCGAACGCCACGGTGCCCGTGGGCGAACCGGCCGCCGGAGTGCCGGGGGTGACCTTCGCGACGAACGTCGTGGACTGGCCCACGGTGGAGGGGTCGGGCACGGAGGCGATGGCGGTGGCGGTGGCGGCCGGGACGACGGTCTGGGTGTCGGTGCCGCTGGACGCGGTGAAGTCGATGTCGCCGTTGTAGGTGGCGGTGACCGTGTACGGGCTGCCGGCGGTGTCGGTATAGGCGTAGGTGGCGGTCGCCGTGTCGCCGGTGAGGGTCGCGGTGATGGGCGGGGTGCCGTCCCCGGGGTCGAAGGTGACCGTCCCGGTGGGGGCGCCCGCGCCGGGCGGAACGGCCGTGACCGTGGCGGTGAAGGTCACCGGATCGCCTACCGTCGAGGGGTCGGGCGCGGTGGTCACGGCCGTCGCGGTGGCGGCCGGCTGGGCGGTCTGCGAGTCGGTGCCGAGGGACGTCCGGAAGTCCGCGTCGCCGTTGTAGGTGGCGGAGATGGGGTACGGGCTGCCCGCGGCGGAGGCGTAGGTGTGCGTGGCCGTCGCCTGGCCCCCGGACACGGGCGCGGTGACCGGTGGGGTGCCGTCGCCGAAGTCGAGGGTGACGGTGCCGGTTGGTGTTCCCGCTCCTGGGGAGACCGTGGTGACCGTGGCGGTGACGGTGACCGGCTCGCCCGCCGCCGAGGGGTCGGGGGCGGAGGCCACGGCGGTCGCGGTCGAGGACTGCCCCACCGACTGCGGGTCGGTCCCCGTGGAGGCCGAGAAGTTGCTGTCGCCGCTGTAGGTGGCGGTGATGCCGTACGGGCTGCCGGTGGCGGAGGTGTAGGTGTGGGTGGCGGTCACCGAGCCGCCGGTGAGGGGTGGCGTCACGGGTGGGGTGCCGTCGCCGAAGTCGAGGGTGACGGTGCCGGTTGGTGTTCCCGCTCCTGGGGAGACCGTGGTGACCGTGGCGGTGACGGTGACCGGCTCGCCCACCGTCGAGGGGTCGGGCGCGGAGGCCACGGCGGTGGCCGTCCCGGCCTGCTCGACGGTGTGGCTGTCCGTTCCCACGGAGGAGGTGAAGTTCGTGTCGCCGTTGTAGGTGGCGGTGGCCGCGTACGGGCTCCCGGGGACGTCCGTGTAGGCGTGGGCCACCGTCGCCGCCCCGTTCGCCAGCGGCAGGGTGACGGTCGGGGTGGCGTCGCCGAAGTCGAACGTCACCGTCCCGGTCGGGGCACCGGCCCCCGGCGGCGCGGGGGCCACCTGGGCCACGAAGGTGACGGACTGTCCGGGCACGGACGGATCGGGGGTGGAGGCCACCGTGGTGGTGGTCGCCGCCGCCTCGACGGTCTGGGTGTCCGTCCCGGTGGAGGGCGTGAAGTACGCAGCGCCGCCGTACTCGGCGGTGATGGCGTACGGGGTGACCGACGGTGCGGTGTAGACATGGCTGACCGTGGCCGTGCCGTCGGTGAGGGAGGCGTTCACACTCGGGCTGCCGTCGCCGAAGTCGACGGTGACGGTGCCGGTGGGGGTGCCCGCCGTGGGCGGAACGCCCGTCACCACGGCGGTGAAGGTCACCGGCTGGCCGACAACGGAGGGATCGGGCGCGGAGGTGATGGCCGTCGTGGTCGACGCCGTGTAGGCGAAGCCGCCCGGCACCGTCACACTGCCCCCGGCGGTGGTGACGGTGATGTCGGCGGGGCCGGGGAGGCCCGGGGGCGTCACCACGGCGAGCAGGGTGTCGGAGTACGACTCGAAGGACGCCGCGGGGACTCCGCCGATGGTGACGCCGGTGACATAGGTGAGCCCGGTGCCCGTCAGGACGATGGTCTCGCCGCCCGCGACCGACCCGGTGGCCGGGCTGACCTCGGTGACGACCGGCACGGGCGCGTAGGTGTAGAGCAGCCGGTTGCTCACTCCGCCCACGCTGATGACGTACAGCGAGACGGTGCCGGGCCCCGAGGCCGGGGGAGCGGCCACGAGCAGATGCTGGTCGGAGACGGCCGTGGGGGAGGCGATGGCATTGCCGAAGCGCACCAGCCGCGCGGTGCTCAGATTGACGCCGGTGAGCTCGACGATATTGCCGCCGCCGATCGGTCCGGCGATGGGCAGGAGCCCGGTCAGGGTGGGCCAGGCGACGTAGTAGAAGAAGCCGATGGGGGCCGTACCGCCCGGAGTGGTGACCTTGACCGGGACCGCTCCGGTCCCCGAGGGGCTCACCGCGATGATGGTCTGGTCGTCGAGGACGGAGAAGCTCGCCGCCCGGCGGGACCCGAAGAACACGGCCGTGGCGCCCGAGAAGTGGCTGCCGATGATGGTGACCAACGTCCCGCCGCTGTAGGGGCCCTGGTCGGGGAAGATCCCGGAGAACTGGTTGAAGAGCTCGAACGTGCCCAGGGGACGGGCGATGTCGATACCGGGCCACTCGCCCGCCCGCGCCCCGGTGAGTGCCGGCCCGTCCGGGGCGCCGGGGAGGCTGTCCAGCAGGGTGCCGCGGTGGAAGGCCGCCAGCGCGTCGAGGCCGTCGAGCGCGGTGTGCACCACCAGGCGTTCGGGCATGCGCCGCGCCGGGAGCGGGATCGGTGCGCTGAGCGTCGGGACGAGCCTGCGGGACTCCGGGTCGACGACGGCGATGCAGTTCTCACCGGGATCGGTGACGAGGATGAGTCCATGCGGGCGAAAGGGCATGACGGCTCCGATCTGGCAAGGCGTCTTCCACTCCACCGGAAAGGATGGGCAGCCCACCGGAATCGGACGGATTCAGTAACCCATTCCGGTGGGGCGCGGGCAATGTCCTTGACCGGAGCTCACCCGAATGGCGCAGCGCGGCCCTCACCGCCTCGCCGCGCCGCCCCGGGCCCGCGCCGGATCCACCGGTCAGGCGAACCAACCCTGCGGACGCGGCCGCGTATTGCGCCAGATGTGCTTGGCCTCCCGGTACTCCGCGAGCCCGCAGGGCCCCAGCTCCCGTCCGCTCCCCGACTGTTTGAACCCGCCCCACTCCGCCTGCGGCAGATAGGGGTGGTAGTCGTTGATCCATACGGTGCCCAGCCGCAACAGGGAGGCAACCCGCTGCGCCCGCCCCTCGTCGCCGGACCATACGGCCCCGGCGAGCCCGTACACGGTGTCGTTGGCCAGCCGCACCGCCTCCTCCTCACCGGCGAAACGTTCCACCGTGAGCACCGGCCCGAAGGACTCGTCGGCCAGCACCGACATACCGCTGTGGCAGCGGTCGAGGACGGTCGGCAGAAAGTAGTAGCCGTCGGCCAGGGCCGGATCGTCCGGCCGGGCGCCGCCGCAGCGCAGCCGGGCGCCCTCCGCGAGCCCCGTCGCCACATACGCCTCGACCTTGGCCCGGTGCGCGGCCGAGATCAGCGGGCCGGTCTGGGCCCGCTCGTCGAACGGCCCGCCCAGCCGGATCCCGCGGGCACGGCGCACGACCTCCTCGACGAAGGCGTCGTGCACAGGGTCCTCCACCAGCAGCCGGGCCCCGGCCGAGCAGACCTGACCGGAGTGGAGGAAGACCGCGGTGAGCGCGTAGTCCACGGCCGTTTCGAAGTCCGCGTCGGCGAAGACGATATTGGGGTTCTTGCCGCCCAGCTCCAGCGAGGTCCGCTTGACCGTGCCCGAGGCGGCGGCCATGATCCGGCGCCCGGTCCGCAGGCCCCCGGTGAAGGACACCATGTCCACATCGGGGTTGTCGGTGAGCGGGGCCCCGGCCTCGGCGCCCGGGCCGAGCACCAGATTGGCCACCCCGTCCGGCAGCCCGGCCTCCGCCAGCAGCCGCATCAGGGCGATCGCCGTGCTGGGGGTCAGCTCACTGGGCTTCAGCACGAAGGTGTTGCCCGCGGCGAGCGCGGGCGCGACCTTCCACGAGGTCTGCAGCAGCGGATAGTTCCACGGGGTGATCAGCGCGCAGACCCCGACCGGTTCATAGACCACCCGGCTGACGGTGTGCTCGGTGCCGGTGTCCACGACCCGGTCCGCCTCGGTGCGCACCAGCTGCCCGTAGTAGCGGAAGCACGCCACCACACCGTCGATGTCCAGCTCGCTCTCGGCCAGTCGCTTCCCGGTGTCCAGCGATTCGGCGCGGGCGAGCCCGGCCTTGTCGCGCTCCACCAGATCGGCGACGCGCAACAGCAGATCGCCGCGCGCCCCGACCGGGGTTCGGGGCCAGGGCCCCTGGTCGAACGCCTGCCGGGCGGCGGCCACCGCCTCGGCCGCGTCCTTGCCGCCGCCCTCGTCGACGACCGCCACCAGCGATCCGTCGGCCGGGCAGCGGATCTCACGGGTGCGTTCGTCGATCGCTTCGGTCCACTGGCCACCGATGAACAGGTCCGTCACGGGCATTCCTCCGCGTCGGGGGTCGGGACATGGTCGGTCACCCATCGGTGAAAGGCGCCGATGTGGTGCTCGCTGGGGACCAGCACCCCGCCGTCGCGGTAGGCGCGGGAGTCCATGGCGGGCTGGGTGCGCTCACAGGCGTCGAAGTCCTGGGCGTTGACCCGGTGGAACAGCTCCACCGACTTCGACAGATCCCGCTCGGACGCCACCACTTCGGGTGCGTAGAGCCAGTCGCATTCGACCAGTGTGCGATCGGGGGCGAGCGGAAACATCCGGTGCATGATCACGTGGTCGGGGACCAGGTTGAGGAAGACCTGCGGCCGTACCGTGATCGCGTAGTAGCGGCGGTCCTGTTCCTCGGCGATCCCGGCGATGCGGCCGAATCCTTCGCTGCCGTCCACCGTGAACCCCTGGGCCTCCTCGGCGAATTCGGCGCCGTGCCCGACGAAGTACTGCGCCGCGAGGCCGTCGGCGAACTCCGGCAGCACATCGGTGAGTTCGGGATGGATCGTCGCGCAGTGGTAGCACTCCATGAAGTTCTCGACGATCAGCTTCCAGTTGGCCCGGACGTCATAGGAAATCCGGCGGCCCAGCGCCAGCCCCGCCACGTCGTAGCGCTCCACGGAGGCCGCGTCGCCGAGCCGGTCGGCCACCGCCCCGATGACCGTCTCCTCGAACGATGGTGGCTCCTCGGCCAGGCAGACCCAGACATAGCCGAGCCATTCGCGAAGCCGCACCGGCACCAGTCCGCGCTCGACCCGGTCGATATCGGGCATCTTCTGAAGGTTGGGGGCGGCGGTGAGCCTGCCGTCCAGATCGTAGGTCCAGGCGTGGTACGGGCACTGCAGCGAGCGCCGCACCGTCCCGGACTCCTCGGTGCACAGCCGGGCGCCTCGGTGCCGGCAGATGTTGAGGAACGCCCGCAGCTCACCCCGCCGGTTGCGGGTGACCAGCACGTTCTCCCGGCCGACCTGCACGGTGCGGAACGCACCCGGCCGGTCCAGATCGGCCCCGCGCACCGCGCAGAACCACATGGCCTCGAACAGGTGCTCCTGCTCCCGCCGGAAGACCCCGGGAGCGGTGTACCAGTGGCCGGGGAGAGTGGCGAGCAGACTGGGGGTCGTGGCGGCGGGGGACTCGGGAGCCACAGTCATGGGGTTCTCCTCAGGCGGGTGCGGCGATCAGCCGGCGGGGGTCGAAGAGTTCGAGGGGGTGGGCGGCGGCAGGGCCCATGCCGCCGGGGCCCGGGACGATCACAGCGTGGATGGGGGCCATCAGGGGTCCTCCAAGCGGTCGATTCCCGCGCTCGCGGACGCTCTCGGCACGCGCTCGCGTCAGCGGCGGATACGCTCCATGCGCGGGTCGAAGAGGGGCTCGGCGGCGACGGTCGCGGGGACCTTCTCGCCGAAGTACTCGATATGGACCGGGGTGCCGGGCACGGCGGCAGCGGCGGGCAGCCAGGCGTAGGCGACGGTCCGGCCGATGGTGTAGCCGTAGGACGCGCTGGTCACATAGCCGGCCGGGACGCCATCGGCGTACACCGGCTCCTTGCCCATGACGACCGCGGCCGGGTCGTCCAGGGTGAGGCAGGTCAGCCTGCGCGCCGCCGTCTCCGCGCCGCGGCCCTCGAGCGCCGCGCGCCCGACGAAATCGCCCTTGTCCATCCGGACGGCGAAGCCGACCCCGGCCTCGTAGGGATCGTGCTCGGTGGTCATGTCATGGCCCCAGGCGCGATAGCCCTTCTCCAGCCGCAGGCTGTTGAAGGCCGAGCGCCCGGCCGCGATCACCCCGTGGCGCTGTCCCGCCTCCCACAGGGTGTCCCACAGCCGCAGCCCCATGTCAGCGGTGGTGTACAGCTCCCAGCCGAGCTCGCCGACGTAGGACAGCCGCATCGCGGTCACCGGGACATGGCCGATATATGTCCGCCGGGCCTTGAAGTAGCCGAACGCCTCATGCGAGAAGTCGTCCCGGGTCAGCGGCTGGACCAGAGCCCGGGCGAGTGGGCCCCACACGCCGATGCAGCAGGTGCCGGGCGTGATGTCGGCGATATGGACTCCCCCAGTCTTCGACCGGGAGGTGCCCCCCTCGGGTACGTGGCGCAGCAGCCAGTCCAGGTCCAGTCCGCCGTTGGCGCCGACCTGGAAGTGGTGCTCCGACAGCCGGGCGACGGTGAGGTCGCTGCGGATGCCCCCGGCCTCGTCCAGCAGCAGGGTGTAGGTGACCGCACCGGGCTTCTTCGCCAGCTGATTGGTGGTCATGTGCTGAAGGAAGTCCAGCGCCCCGGGGCCGGTGACCGTCAGCCGTTTGAGCGGGGTCATGTCGTACAGCGCGACCCGCTCCCGGGTGACCCTGGCCTCGGCGGCGGCGATGGGCGACCAGTAGCGGGCCGACCAGGCGTCGCGCGGGGCAGGTCGATGGACTCGGCGAGCGGGGCGTTCGCCTCGTACCAGTGCGGCCGCTCCCAGCCCGCGGCCTCCAGGAAGTACCCGCCCAGCTCCCGCTGCCGGACGTGGAAGGGGCTGACCCGCAGTGGACGCGGCTGCTCCATCGGCTGCAGCGGATGGATGACGTCATAGACCTCGACAAAGTTCCGGGCCCCGCGCTCGGCGACGTAGGCAGGGGAGCGTTGCGCGTCCTCGAAGCGGTACAGATCGCATTCATGGACGTCCATGCCCGGCCGCCCGTCCGTCATCCACTCGGCCACGGCCCGGGCGACGCCCGCGGAGTGGGTCACCCACACCGCCTCGGCCAGCCAGAAGCCGCGCACCTCGCGGGACTCGCCGATGACCGGCATACCGTCGGGGGTGAAGGAGAAGACGCCGTTGAAGCCCTCCTCGACCTGGCTCGCGCCGAGCGCGGGGAGCAGCTCGACGCTGTCGTCCCAGCTGGGGGCGAAGTCCTCGGCGGTGAACGGCAGCGAGGACGGCATCACCGGGGCCTCGTCGTACGCGGGCAGCCGCGCCGGGTCGACGGGGAGCGGGCGGTGGGCGTAGCTGCCGATGCCGATGCGGTCGGTGTGCTCGCGGAAGTAGAGGTCGCGGTCCTGGAAGCGCAGGATCGGCCGACTCGCCTCCGTACGGGGGTCGTTGAGTCCGGCGAGCTCGGGCAGCGGCCCGGTCCTGGCGTACTGGTGGGCCAGCGGCTGCAGGGGGACGGGGACCCCCGCCATCGCGCCGATCAGCGGGCCCCAGAACCCGGCGGCGGAGACCACGATGTCGGCGGGGAAGGTGCCCCGGTCGGTGACGACGGCGGTGACCCGGCCGTCCTCCCGCTCGATGGCGGTGACGGTGTGCCGGTCCAGGAAGCGGGCGCCGTGCGCCGTGGCCCGCTCCATCTGGGCGCGGGAGGCGAGCAGCGCCCGGGCCAGCCCGTCGTCCGGGGTGTGGAAACCGCCCAGGATCCGGTCCGGGTCCAGCAGCGGCCACAGTTCGGCGCATTGGGCCGGGCCGAGCAGCTCGCCCCGTACGCCCCAGGAGGCCGCCAGCCCGGCCTTGCGGTGCAGATCGGCCCAGCGCTCCTCGCTGGTGGCGATCTCCAGGCCGCCCACCGGGTTGAAGCAGGACAGTCCGTCGACCTCGAGGGAGGAGAATTTCTCGACGGTGTAGGTGGCGAAGTCGGTCAGGGTCTTGGAGGGGCTGGTCCGGAAGACCAGGCCGGGGGCGTGCGAGGTCGAGCCGCCGGGGGCGAGCAGCGGGCCCTGCTCCAGGACGGTGACGTCCCGCCAGCCGCGGGCGGTCAGCTCATCGGCGAGTGAGCAGCCGACGATCCCGGCACCGATGATGACCACGCGCTTGTTGTGGGTGCTCACAGGACCACCACCGACCGCAGCACCTCGCCGCGCTGCATCTTGGCGAACGCGGTCTCGACCTCGTCCAGCGTGATCGTCTCGCTGACGAACGCGTCCAGATCCAGCTTGCGGCTGAGGTGGAGGTCGACCAGGACCGGGAAGTCGCGGCTGGGCAGGCAGTCGCCGTACCAGGACGACTTGAGCGCACCACCCCGCGAGAACAGATCGATCAGCGGCAGATCGATGCGCATCTCCGGATCCGGCACCCCGACCTGCACCAGCACCCCGGCCAGGTCGCGCATGTAGAAGCCCTGGGTGTAGGTCTCGGGACGGCCCACCGCGTCGATGACCACATTCGCGCCGAAGCCCCCGGTCAGCTCGCGCACCGCCTCGACCGGGTCCGTACCACGGGAGTTGACGGTGTCGGTGGCGCCGAAGCGGGTCGCCGCGTCCAGCTTGGCGTCGTCGATGTCCACGGCGATCACCCGGCGCGCCCCGGACAGCGAGGCCCCGGCGATCGCGGCGTTGCCGACGCCGCCGCAGCCGATGACCGCGACCGTGTCGCCGTTGGACACCCCGCCGGTGTGCACGGCCGCGCCGTAGCCGGCCATCACCCCACAGCCGATCAGACCCGCCGCCTCGGGGCGTGCCGAGGGGTCGATCTTCACCGCCTGCCCCGCCGCCACCAGGGTCTTCTCGGCGAACGCGCCGATGCCCAGCGCCGGGTTGAGCGGGGTGCCGTCGGTCAGGGTCATCGGCTGGGCGGCGTTGCGGCTGTCGAAGCAGTACCACGGGCGGCCCCGGCGGCAGGAGCGGCAGCCGCCGCACGGCGCCCGCCAGGCCAGGACCACATAGTCACCGGGTGCGAGCCCGGTGACGCCGGGGCCCACGGCCTCGACCATTCCGGCCGCCTCGTGCCCGAGCAGATACGGAAATTCGTCACCGATCGCGCCGTCCCGGTAGTGCAGGTCGGTGTGGCACACCCCGCACGCCTGGACTCCCACCAGCACCTCACCGGGGCCGGGGTCGGGCACGAGAACGGGGAGCACCTCCACGGGGGCGCCCTTTTTGACCGCGACGACGGCGCGGGCTTCTTGCGGCATGGCTCACTCCTCTGTTCTCCTGCGATCGCAGGGACCGGTGCACGGGAGCTGGCATGACTGCCTCGATGGAGGGTGAGGCCGAGGCCGTTCCAACGGCCGCCGGTTACCATCCAGTTGCGTATAGCGCGGCATGTTGCGCGATGAGAGACATCCTGAAAGTCGCCGACCCGTGCGGTCAAGGGGTTCGCGAAAACCGCCTGTAAACCGGCGCTGACTGGGGGTTTCGCGTCGGTCACACGCTCCTCGGCGCCGCTGGCCACAGACGCGACGAGGGGGCCGGAGTCGTCCGGCCCCCTCGTCGGGTGGGTGGGGTGATGTGGTGGCTCAGCCGGGGAAGCCCATCCGCCGGGACAGCTCCTCGGCGGTCTTCACGGCGTACTCGGCCAGGTCGGGCAGCCGGCTCTGTGCCATCCGGTACGCCGGGCCCGAGACGCCGATCGCCCCGATGAGCGCGCCGTCGTGGCCGCGCACCGGCGCCGCCACCGCGTTCAGCCCGATCTCCAACTCCTCGCAGGAGTAGGCGTAGCCGCGCTCGGCCGCCGTCTCCAGCTGCTGCCGCAGCTCGGCGGAGGTGGTGATGGTGTGCTCGGTGAACCGCGGCAGCTTCCGTGTCACCAGCCGCTCCCGGCGTTCGCCCGACAGATGTGCGAGCAGCACCTTGCCGCTCGCGGTGGCGTGCAGCGCGGTGCGCCGCCCCAGCCAGTTGAAGGCGGTCACCGCCGCGGCGCCGCGCGCCTGCATGATGTTGACCGCCGCGTCCCCGTCCAGAACGGCGATATTGGCCGTCTCGCCGGTCTCGTCGGCCAGCGCCCGGCACACCGGGGCGCCCTCCTGCGAGATGTCCAGGCGGATGGCGGCGGCGCCGGCGAGTCTGAGCACCCCGGCGCCCAGGTAGTACTTCCCCCGGTCGCGTTCCTGCCCGACGAGTCCGCGGTTCTCCAGAACGCCGAGCAGCCGGAAGGCGGTCGACTTGTGGACCCCCAGCTCGTCGGCGATCTCGGTCACTCCGGCCTCGCCGAGCCTGGCAAGGATCTCCAGGACGCTCACCGCCCTGTCCACCGACTGCACTGCCCCGGCGGCCCCCCGCTTCTCCTCGGCCCGATCCTCGGTCGTGTTCGTCATGGGTCTGATCTCACCATCCGGTGGCTCTGCGTGGGGCCCCTCGGTCCGGGGAACTCTTGACGGCTGCCTTCCCGATCTGGATTCTGTTGCGCATCGCGCTTTTCAGTGCACTATCCACAACGCATGATACCGATCAACGTGAGGGGGGCCAATGATTCCCGTCTGCCGTATCGAGGACTTGCCGGAGGGTGAGTCGCTGCGTGTCGAGGCCGGCGACGCCACCGCGGCGATCGCGGTGTTCCACACCGACGGAGCGTTCTACGCCATCGATGACACCTGCAGCCACCAGGACGCCTCCCTCTCCGAAGGGTGGCTGGAGGGCTGCTACGTCGAATGCCCGCTGCACGCCGCGCTGTTCGATCTGCGGTCCGGCGAGCCGACCTGTCTGCCCGCCCGCAAGCCCGTACGGACCCACGCTGTCACGGTCGTGGACGGAATGCTGTATGTCCACCCCGCGGTACGCACCGTTCCCGGCGAACCCGTGCACGCGGCACCGGAAGAAGCCGTGGCATGACGACGTTTACCACGGTCACGGTGGTCGGGGCCTCGCTCGCGGGACTGCACGCGGCGCGCGGCCTGCGCTCCCTGGGATACGACGGGCGGCTGGTCGTCGTCGGGGAGGAGCGCCACCGCCCGTACGACCGCCCGCCGCTCTCCAAGGAGTTCCTGACCGGCGACGGCGACCCCGGCGAGGGGCCGGGCGGCCTCGCCCTGACCGACCCCGAGGAGGAGGCCGAACTCGACGCCGAATGGCTGCTCGGCGTCCGGGCCGAGGCGCTGGACACCGCCGCCGGGGAGATCCGCCTCACCGGCGGCCGCGCCCTGCGCACCGACGGCGTCGTCATCGCCACCGGGGCCACCCCGAGGACGCTGCCCCTTCCGCGGCTGGACGGGGTGCACACCCTGCGCACCCTCGACGACGCGACCCGGCTCCGCGCCGCGCTGCGCGCGGGTGCCGCCCGGGTGGTGGTGATCGGCGCGGGCTTCATCGGTGCCGAAGTGGCCTCCTCCTGTGCCGCCCTCGGGCTCGATGTCACCGTTGTGGAGGCCGCGCCGCTGCCGCTGGTGCCCCAACTGGGCGAGGAGATGGCCCGGGTGTGTGCCGGGCTGCACGCGCGGGGCGGGGCCACTCTGCTGTGCGGCACCGGCGTCGAGGGCTTGCGCGGCAGCGGCCGGGTCACCGGTGTGGAGCTCACCGACGGGCGGGTGCTGCCCGCCGATGTGGTGGTCGTCGGCGTCGGGGTGCGTCCGGTCACCGGGTGGCTGGAAGGCTCCGGTCTGGCCCTGGACGACGGGGTGCGGTGCGACGCCGGCTGTGTCACCGCGCTGCCCAATGTCGTGGCCGTCGGGGATGTGGCCCGGCTGGCCCAGCCGGGCACCGTGCGCACCGTCCGGGCCGAGCACTGGACCAGCGGAATGCTGCAGGGCGCCGTCGCCGCCCGCAATCTGCTCGCCGGGTCCACCGTCGAACCCTTCGAGGCGCTGCCCTACTTCTGGTCCGACCAGTACGGCGCCCGAATCCAGTACGCCGGGCGGCGCGCACCCGGCGACAGCGTCCGGATCGTCGAGGGCGACCCGGCCGACGGCGGCGGCTTCCTCGCCGTCTACGAACGTGGCGGGATCTCCACCGCCGCCCTCGGCATCGACCGGCCCAGGCCCTTTATGCGGCTGCGCCGCGAGCTGGCCCGTGCTCCGCAGCCGGCCGGGAGGTGACCGGCTCCGCCTCACCGGCCCGGCGGCGCTGCCGGCGCATCTCCCGGGCCGTGCTGCTGGGCCGGGACACCACTCCGTACCGCTGGCGCCAGACCTGCCGGGTCACCCACACGTCCAGCACGCCCCAGGTCGCCACCACCGTGCTCGCCACGGTGGCGAGCACGGTGGGGAAGGCGGACCATGAGCCGGCCAGGGTGCACAGAAGGGCGACCATCGTCTGAACCAGCGTCAGGGCGATGATGATGACGGCCCGCACCGCCGCGGCGCGGACGGGATCGGGCAGCCGCCGCCTGCGCGCCGGCTCCTCGGTCCACAACGGACGGGCCCCGTGTGCCGGGATGTCGCGATCCTTGTCCATCGCGTCCATGACGCTCCCACCCCTTTCCAAGGCTGCCCCGGTGCGGCCGAGTCAGATAGCGGGACTTGGGTTGTATGCCCCCTAGTGTGCCCCTTTGGATCACGAATGGCACCGACCCGAGGTTCCCCCGGGAGGGGAAAACCAGCCAACCGCGGCCGAATGGCCGCATGCGGTGCCCGGGAGAAGAGCCCGAGCGCGGGGGGTAAGTCGGGGAATCGCCCGACAACTCCTGATCACGCAGTGTAAGGAGTTCCCTGCATCAAGTGGACATGCCTTCGATATGTCCGACTGGCAGTAGTAGGCTCGCGCCGCTCGTTGTCGGAACTCGGAACACCGCCCCCGGAATTCGGGGTTGACGTTAGGGAGGCCATGCGCTTTCGCGGTAAGTCCATCCGCAGGAAGATCGTGGCGCTGTTGCTGGTGCCGCTCGTGTCGCTGACGGCGATATGGGCCTTCGCCACGGTGATCACCGGTCGCGAGGCGATCCAACTGCTGGACGCGGCCGACATCATCGACAAGGCGGGCCAGCCGGCCGAGGACGCGGTGCACGCCGTCCAGAAGGAACGCCGGCAGACGCTCATCCTGCTGGCCGATCCGCGGCAGTCGGACGCCCTGCCCGTGCTCCACTCCCTGCAGCGCAAAACCGACCAGGCCATCGACAAGCTACGGGCCGCCGAGTCGGACGGCGATATGCACGGCAAGATGAACGACGACTCCGAGGAACAGCTCGACAACATCCTCAAGGCCGCCGACGGGCTGGACAGCCTGCGCCGCAAGGTCGAGGACGACGGCATTTCCTCGACTCAGGCATATGACTATTACAACAAGCTCGTCGATCTCTGCTACACCTTCCGCAGCTCCCTTCACGCGGTGCCCGACACCGACCTCGACAAACAGGGCCGCGCGCTGGTCGCCATGATCCGCGCCCGGGAGGCGCTCTCCCGCGAGGACGCGCTGTATGTCTCGGCGCTGACGGCGCGCAAGATGACGATGGCGGACCTCCAGGCCATGTCCGACCTGATCGCCGAGCGCACCCTGCTCTACGAGATCAACCTGCCGATCCTCCCCGACTCCGAGCAGAAGGTCTTCGCCGACTACCGGCGCACCAACGCCGCCCCCGCCGCCCTCCGGGTGGCCGAGGGCAAGGTGCTCTCCTCGATGGACCCCGCCACGGCCATCCGGGCCCTGGACCAGGAGCACTGGGAGGCCGCGGCCCACCCCGTCCTCAACGACTACGACCGGCTGGGCGACGAGGCCACCGACCGGCTCAAGAAGCGCATCGACCCGGTGGCCAGCAGCGTGTTGCTCAAGGCGGGGATCGCCGGCGTCCTCGGCCTGATCGCGCTCATCGTCTCCGTCTTCGTCTCGTTCCGGATCGGCCGCAGCCTGGTCCGCGATCTGTCCCGGCTGCGCAGGGACGCCCAGGAGGTCTCCAGCGTCCGGCTGCCGAGCGTGATGCGGCGCCTCGGCGCGGGCGAGCAGATCGACGTGGAGACCGAGGCGCCCCGGCTGGACTACGGCCCCGATGAGATGGGCCAGGTGGGCCAGGCCCTCAACACCCTCCAGCGGGCCGCCGTCGAGGCCGCGGTCAAACAGGCCGAACTGCGCCAGGGCGTCTCCGAGGTCTTCGTCAACCTCGCCCGCCGCAGCCAGGTGCTGCTGCACCGTCAGCTCACCCTCCTGGACACCATGGAGCGGCGCACCGAGGACACCGACGAGCTCGCTGATCTGTTCCGCCTGGACCATATGACCACCCGTATGCGGCGGCACGCCGAGGGCCTGGTCATCCTCTCCGGCGCCGCTCCCTCCCGGCAGTGGCGCAAGCCGATCCAGCTGATGGACGTCGTGCGCGCCGCCGTCGCCGAGGTGGAGGACTACGAGCGGATCGAGGTCCGCCGGCTGCCCCGGATCGCGGCCGTCGGCCCGGCCGTCGGCGACCTCACCCACCTGATCGCCGAACTCCTGGAGAACGCGACCGTCTTCTCGCCGCCGCACACCGCCGTCCAGGTGCACGGCGAGCGGGTCGCCAAGGGCTTCACCCTGGAAATCCACGACCGCGGTCTGGGCATGACGCCGGACGCGCTGCTGGAGGCCAATCTCCGGCTCGCCGAGACCCCCGAGTTCCAGCTCTCCGACACCGACCGGCTCGGACTGTTCGTGGTCAGCCGGCTCGCCCAGCGACAGGGGGCGCGGGTCTCACTGCAGCCCTCTCCGTACGGCGGCACCACGGCCATCGTGCTCATCCCCTCCAACCTGCTCACCGACGAGGGCGGGCGGGGGGAGACCGACGACCGCGACAGCGGCGACCGGGACACCGGCGGCCGCTTCGCCGACACCGCGCGCCGCGGCGTGGGCGACGTCCGGCTCGGGCCCGCGGACGAGGCCGAGCCGGCCTCGCAGCTCGCCTCCCTGACCTCATCCTTCGCACACGAGGGTCACGATGGCGCCGACGAGGACGAGGAAGTGGGCGGGATCTTCCGGGCCCGCGGCCTGAAGGCGCGTCAGTCCACGCGGACCGGGCCCGCCCCGTCCACCGTGGAGCAGCATCAGCAGACTCCGGACGGCCCGGACCCGGCACCGGGCGGCGGCCCCGCGCCGCTGCCCCGCCGTGTCCCGCCGGTCCTGGTCGCCGACCACGGCCGACCGGTCGAGGGCACGTCCGGCGGACGGCACGGCCGTATCCAGGGCCCGGGACAGCCGTCCTGGGCCGACCGCTCCGAACGCCAGGGCCAGGACCAGGCCCAGGGCCAAAGCCAGGGCGCGCGGCGCACGGGGCCGGAGCGCAAGGGCCCGGAGCAGGGCCCGGTGCCGACCCAGCGGGCGGCCTCCGGCCTCCCCAAGCGGGTACGGCAGGCCAGCCTGGCCCCGCAGTTGAAGAACGACCCCGCACCCCCGGACGAGGCGGACCGAACCGCTGCCGAGATCGATCCCGAGCGCGAAGCCGAGCAGGCGAGGGCCACCATGGCCTCGCTCCAACGGGGTTGGCAGCGCGGTCGGCGGCAGTCGGCCACCGGATCCGGCGATGCGGGCACAGCACCGGGAACGACACATGAGGGGGACGGTCGATGACCGCATCGAACGCCGCAGCATCCAACGGCTCGCCGAATGGATCGGGCGAACTCAACTGGCTGCTCGATGAACTGGTCGGAAGAGTGGGCAGCATCCGCAAGGCGCTGGTGCTCTCCGGGGACGGGCTCGCCACCGGCGGCTCACGCGATCTGTCCCGGGAGGACGGTGAGCATCTGGCCGCCGTGGCCTCCGGCTTCCACAGCCTCGCCAAGGGCGTCGGCCGCCACTTCGACGTCGGCCGGGTCCGTCAGACCATCGTCGAACTCGACGACGCCTTCCTGTTCGTCACCGCGGCGGGCGACGGTAGCTGTCTCGCCGTCCTCGCCGACGCCGACTCCGATGTGGGCCAGGTAGCATACGAGATGACGCTCCTGGTCAAGCGGGTGGGCGTGCATCTGGGCTCGGCTCCGCGCTCCAGCGGGTGACGGAGGCCGGGGGAAGATGAGCGGAGACCCGGAAAGCGCCGCCCGGTGGTTCGACGACGCGGCGGGACCGGTGGTCAGACCTTATGCGATGACGCGGGGACGCACCCGCAGCGCCGCGGAGGAGAAGCTGGATCTGATCGCGGTCGTCGTCGCCGAGAGCGCGAACCACCGGACCGTCGCCGACCAGATGCTGTCCCCGGAGCACATCGACATCGTCGAGCTGAGCCGGGACAGTCCGCAGTCCGTCGCCGAACTGGCGGCGGAGCTCGACCTTCCGATCGGCGTGATCCGTGTGCTCATCGGCGATCTGCTCCACGCCGCACTCGTCCGAGTGTCGCGGCCCGTACCTCCGGCGGAACTGCCGGACGAGAGGATTCTGCGCGAGGTGATCAATGGGCTACGGGCACTCTGACCTGGTCCGCCCTCATATCGTCGAACCGGTCACGCTGAAGATACTGGTGGCGGGCGGCTTCGGGGTGGGCAAGACGACCCTGGTGGGGGCGGTCAGCGAGATCAGGCCGCTGCGCACCGAGGAGCTGCTCACCGAGGCGGGCCGGCCGGTCGACGACATCGCGGGGGTGGAGTCCAAGACGACCACCACCGTCGCCATGGACTTCGGGCGCATCACGCTCCGCGAGGACCTGGTGCTGTATCTCTTCGGCACACCGGGACAGGACCGCTTCTGGTTCCTGTGGGACGAGCTGGCCACCGGCGCGCTGGGCGCGGTGGTGCTGGCCGACACCCGCCGTCTCGAGGACTGCTTCGCCGCCATCGACTACTTCGAGCGGCGGGACATCGCCTTCACCGTGGCGGTCAACTGCTTCCAGGACGCCGACCGCTATCCGGAGGACTCGGTGCGCGACGCGCTCGACCTCGACCCGGGCACCCCGGTCGTCCTGTGCGACGCCCGGGAGCGCGAGTCGGTCAAGCATGTGCTGATCTCGGTGGTCGAGCACGCGATGCTGGCCACCGCGCCCCGGGGCTGACCGGACGGCACGGCCCGTACCCCGCCGTCCGGGGTACGGGCCGCCGTTCGCGAGCGATGGCACCGTACGCGGCTCAGGAGCCCTCGGCCGGCTGCCCTTCCTTGTGCCAGCCGAAGCTGCGCTCCACCGCCATGCGCCAGTTGCCGTACTCGCGCGTCCTCTCCTCCTCGGACATCCCCGGGGTCCACTCGGTGTCCCGCTTCCAGTGGGCCCGTAGCTCGTCGAGGTCCTGCCAGGCGCCGGTGGCCAGCCCCGCCGCGTACGCCGCGCCCAGACAGGTGGTCTCGGCGACCACCGGCCGGATCACCGGAACGCCCAGCACATCGGCCTGATGCTGCATCAGCAGGCCGTTCGCCGTCATTCCGCCGTCGACCTTGAGCGAGCTGATCCGCACCCCGGAGTCCTGGTACATCGCGTCGACCACCTCGCGCGTCTGCCAGCTGGTCGACTCCAGGACGGCACGGGCCAGATGCGCCTTGGTGACATAGCGGGTGAGGCCGGTGATCACACCACGGGCGTCCGAGCGCCAGTACGGGGCGAACAGACCCGAGAAGGCCGGGACGATATACGCCCCGCCGTTGTCGTCCACGCTCGCGGCGAGCGGCTCGATCTCGTCGGCGGAGCGGATGATGCCCAGCTGATCGCGGAACCACTGCACCAGCGCCCCGGTGATCGCGATCGATCCCTCCAGGCAGTAGACGGGCCGCTCACCGCCGAGCTGGTAGCCCATCGTGGTCAGCAGCCCGCTCTTGGACGGCACCGGGCGGTCACCGGTGTTCAGCAGCAGGAAGCTGCCGGTGCCATAGGTGTTCTTGGCCTCGCCGACGCCGTAGCAGGTCTGGCCGAAGACTGCGGCCTGCTGATCGCCGAGCGCGGAGGCCACCGGCACACCGGCCAGCTGCCCGACCGCCGTGCCGTACACCTCGGCGGAGGAGCGGATCTCCGGGAGCATCGCCTCGGGCAGGCCCATGGCGGCCAGGATCGAGGTGTCCCACTGGAGGGTCCGCAGATCCATCAGCAGTGTGCGTCCGGCGTTGGTGACATCGGTGACGTGCACTCCGCCGTCGGTGCCGCCGGTGAGATTCCAGATCAGCCAGGAGTCGATGGTGCCGAAGGCGATCTCGCCCAGCTCGGCACGGTGGCGCAGCCCGGGGACGTTGTCCAGCAGCCAGGCGGCCTTGGGCCCGGAGAAGTAGCTGGCGAGCGGCAGCCCGGTGGTGTCCCGGAAGCGGTCCTGCCCCACCTCGCCGCCGAGTTCGGCGCACAGGCCGGAGGTGCGGGTGTCCTGCCAGACGATCGCGTTGTGCACCGGCTTGCCGGTGCGGCGGTCCCACAGGACCGTCGTCTCGCGCTGGTTGGTGATGCCCAGCGCGGTCAGCTGGTCGGCCCGCAGCCCCGCCTTGGCCAGCGCACCGGCCACCACGGCCTGCACCTTGGCCCAGATCTCGGTGGCGTCGTGCTCGACCCAGCCGGGCTTGGGAAAGATCTGGCGGTGCTCGCGCTGGTCGACGGCGACGATGGCGCCGTCGCGGTCGAAGATGATGCAGCGGCTGGAGGTGGTGCCCTGGTCGATCGCGGCGACGTAGGTGTCCGTCGGCTGCGGCATGGCGTCTCCTTCGGTCAGAAGGCTGCGTTGAAGACGAGACCCGCCAGCACGGCCCCGATCAGCGGGCCCACCACCGGGACCCAGGCATAACCCCAGTCCGAGGTCCCCTTGTTGGGGATGGGCAGCAGGGCGTGGGCGAGGCGGGGCCCGAGGTCGCGCGCCGGGTTGATGGCATAGCCGGTGGGCCCGCCCAGGGAGAGGCCGATGCCGACCACCAGGAACGCGACGAGCAGGACGGAGATGCCCGAGCCGAGGACCACGGTGCCGCCGCCCTCGGCGACCGGGCCGACCCCGATGCCGTCGACCTTGCCGAACGCGAGCAGCGGCAGCACCAGCGCGGCCGTCGCGATGGTCTCGGTGACGAGGTTGGCCACCGGATTCCGGATCTCCGGAACGGTGGAGAAGACCCCGAGCGTGGGAAGGGCGGTCTTCTCGTCCGCGTTGGCGGCGAACTGCGCGTAGTACAGCGCCCAGGCCAGCACCGCGCCGATCACGGCGCCGATCAGCTGCCCGAGGATGTAGAGCGGCACCTTGTCCCAGTCGCCGGTGTCCACGGCGACGCCCACGGTCACCGCCGGATTCAGATGGGCTCCGGACAGCGGGGCGGCGGTGTAGGCGCCGGCCATGACGCCGAAGCCCCAGCCGAAGGCGATGACGATCCACCCCGACGCCTTGGCCTTGGAGTGGTTCAGCGTGACGGCGGCACAGACGCCCGCCCCGAAGAGAATCAGTATCGCGGTGCCGATGACCTCACCGGTGAAGATGTCCCCATTGCTCATGTCGGCTCCTAGGACCTCGCCCGGGGCGGGTGGCCCCGGTCCTCCGTGCTGGGTCGTTTCGAGCGTGCGGGTGCATCGGAATCGCCCATGGGGGGTGAACGTCAAGAGAGCCTGCGCGCGGCGACGCCGACTGACACCGCAGCAGTGTTCACCGGTGGTCAGGGGGCGTCAAGGTGATGGACGGCAACGGTGTTCGTGACAACCGTAAGGACGTCGCCCTGGCACCGGCGGACGCTCGGGCACCGCTCAGCGGACCGCGACGACCGACGAGCCGTGCCCGAACAGCCCCTGGTTCACGGTGATTCCGGCGCTCGCCCCCGCCACCTGCCGCTCGCCCGCCTGCCCGCGTAACTGCTGGGTCAGCTCGCATACCTGGGCGATGGCCTGCGCCGGAACCGCCTCCCCGAAGGACGCCAGCCCGCCGCTCGGATTGACCGGAATCCGCCCGCCCAGCGCCGTCGCCCCCTCGCGCAGCAGCTTCGCGCCCTCCCCGGGCCCGCACAGCCCGAGGTCCTCGTACCACTCCAGCTCCAGGGCGGTGGACAGGTCGTACACCTCGGCCAGCGACAGATCCTCCGGCCCCAGCCCCGCCTCCTCGTACGCCGCCCGGGCGATGGAGGGCCGGAACGGATCGGAGGCGGGGGAGCCCGGCGGGGCCGAGTCGGTGGCGATGTCGGGCAGATCCAGCGCGGTGCGCGGATGGCTGGGGGAGACGGATGAGACGGCGCGGATCCGCACCGGGCGCCTCATCCCGAGCCGCCGCGCCGTCTCCATGCTGCCGAGCACCAGCGCCGCCGCCCCGTCGGAGGTCGCGCAGATGTCCAGCAGCCGCAGCGGATCGGCGACCACCGGGGACGCGGCGACCTCCTCGGCGGTGACGGGGGAGCGGTAGCGGGCGTAGGGATTGGCGGCGCCGGCGGCCGCGTTCTTCACCTTCACCCGCGCGAAGTCCTCGGCCGTGTCGCCGTACATCGCCATCCTGCGGCGGGCCCAGAGCGCGAAATAGGCGGGGTTGGTGGCGCCCAGCACCCGGAAGCGCAGCCAGTCCGGATCGTCCGGCCGCTCACCGCCCGCCGGGGCGAAGAAGCCCTTGGGCGCCGCGTCGGAGCCCACCACCAGAACCGTGTCCGCCATACCGGACAGGATCTGGGCGCGGGCGGTGTCGATGGCCCGCGCACCGGACGCACAGGCCGCGTACACGCTGGTGACCCGGGCGCCCTGCCAGCCCAGCGCCCGGGCGAAGGTCGCGCCCGAGACCTGCCCGGGATAGCCGCAGCGCACGGTGTTGGCGCCCACCACGGACTGGATCGCGGACCACTGGAGTCCGGCGTCCGCGAGCGCGGCCCGCGCCGCCTTCGTGCCGTACTCCACGAAGCTGCGGCCCCATTTCCCCCACGGGTGCATCCCGGCGCCGAGCACCGCCACCTCACCGGTCATGACGCCTCCTCAGCGACGGGCCGCCAGTGCCAGGTGGTGAGGGTGCGCCCGCCCTCCTCGCCCAGCACCCCGGGCACCACCTCGACCTCCATCCCGACGGCCAGATCGGCCACGGTCACCCCGGGGGCGCCCTGCCCCAGCACCACCATCCGCTCGGCGGCCAGCTCCACGGCGATCAGGGTGTACGGCCGCCACTCGCCCTCGGGCCCTGACGGAAAGGGGGCGGGCGGGCGGTAGCGGCCGTCGGTGTAGGACCACACCCGGCCGCGCCGGGACAGCGGCATCTCCGTCAGCTCGGTGCCGGCGCAGCCCGGGGCGCGGCAGAAGACGTCCTCCCGCGGGAAGTACACCGCCCCGCAGCCCCGGCAGCACGTCCCCAGCAGCCGGAACTCCCCGCCCTCGGAGCTGAACCACCCGTCGACCACGGGCACACGCGTGGGGGACACGGCCCCTCCCGATACCTGGTAACTGACGATGTGTCAGAAGTGTGGCACGGGGACCGTAGCGCGCGTAACCCCGGTACAGTGACCGCGATCACGGTCCTGATCAGCCGAAGGGCGAGGGGAGCGGTCGATGGCGGAGACTCAGACGCAAGCCCGGGCCACGACGCGGACCGGCACGGCCGTCCGGCTGGAGGCCGTCACCAAGGACTTCGGGACGGTGCGCGCGGTGGACGCCGTCGACCTCACCGTCCACGAGGGCGAGTTCTTCACCCTGCTCGGCCCCTCCGGCTCGGGGAAGACCACTTTGCTGCGTCTGATCGCCGGGTTCGAACAGCCCACCGGCGGCCGTATCGAACTCGCCGGAGACGACGTCACCGCGACTCCCCCCAACCGCCGCGATGCGCACACGGTCTTCCAGGACTACGCGCTCTTCCCGCAGATGAGCGTCGAGCAGAACGTGGCCTACGCCCTGACCGTGCGCGGCGTCCGCAAGGCCGAGCGGCTCGCCCGCGCCCGCGAGGCGCTGACCACCGTACGGCTGGACGGCTTCGCCTCCCGCCGCCCCACCGAGCTCTCCGGCGGCCAGCGCCAGCGCGTCGCCCTCGCCCGCGCGCTCGTCGACCGGCCCGCCGTGCTGCTGCTCGACGAACCGCTCGGCGCGCTCGACCTGGCGCTCCGGCAGGAGATGCAGACCGAACTCAAGGAACTCCAGCGCACCACCGGCATCACCTTCGTCCTGGTCACCCACGACCAGGACGAGGCGCTGACCATGAGCGACCGCATCGCCGTGGTCCGCGACGGCCGCATCGAACAGACCGGTCCGCCGGTCGAGGTGTACGAACATCCCGCCACCGCCTTCGTCGCCGGCTTCGTCGGCACCACCAACCTGCTGCGCGGCGAGGCCGCGATCCGCGTCGTGGGCCGCCCCGGCACCTACTCCATCCGGCCCGAGCGGATCCTGCTCACCGACCCCGCCGAAGCGTCCGCCCGGCAGCCCGCCGAAGCGTCCGCCGACGGTCGCCGGACCGTCACGGGGCGCATCGCCGATATCGTGCACGCCGGGGCGCACACCCGCTTCACCATCGTGCTTCCGCACGGCGACCGGCTCACCGTCCTCCGCCAGAACCTCACCGGACTCCCCGAATCCGCCCGCCCGGACGGCGAGATCGGGCTTTCCTGGGACGAGCGGGACGCCTTCCCCGTACCGAGTTGACCTTGTCATTGCCGACGGCACCCTGGCGGGGGCATACGACCCGCCTGATACTGGCCGAGCCTCAAGTGCCAAGCGGGACGAGGAGGACCGGATGCGGAAACGGAAGATGTCTGCGTGGAGGTCCGCGGCCGCCATCTGCGCGCTGCTGCTGACCGCCGCCGGATGCGGTTCCGGAAACGACGACGACAAGGGCGGCCACGCACCCGACAAGCTCGGTAAGGGCGAAGGCAAGGTCAACATCATCGCCTGGGCCGGCTACGCCGAGGACGGCTCCAACGACCCCAAGGTCGACTGGGTCCACCCGTTCGAGAAGAAGACCGGCTGCCAGGTGAACACCAAGACGGCCGGCACCTCCGACGAGATGGTCTCGCTGATGAAGACCGGGCAGTACGACACGGTCTCCGCCTCCGGCGACGCCACCCTGCGCCTCATCGCCTCCGGCGACGCGGCCCCCGTCAACACCAAGCTGGTCCCGAACTACAAGGACATCTTCCCGGCCCTCAAACAGCAGCCGTTCAACTCCAAGGACGGCCGGATGTACGGCATTCCGCACGGCCGGGGCGCCAACCTCCTGATGTACCGCACCGACAAGGTCACCTCGGCGCCCGACTCCTGGCGTGCCGTCTTCGACGACGCCGCGCGGTACGACGGCCATGTCACCGCCTACGACTCACCCATCTACATCGCCGACGCCGCGCTCTATCTGATGCGCGCCAAGCCCTCGCTCGGCATCAAGAACCCCTACGCGCTCGACCAGAAGCAACTCGACGCGGCCGTCGCCCTGCTGAAGAAGCAGCACAAGGCGGTGGGGGAGTACTGGAGCGACTACCAGAAGGAGATCACCGCCTTCAAGGGCGGCGACAGCGTCATCGGCACCACCTGGCAGGTCATCGCCAACCTCACCCAGGCCGAGAAGGCGCCCGTCAAGGCGGTGCTCCCCAAGGAGGGCGCCACCGGCTGGTCCGACACCTGGATGGTCTCCGCCAAGGCCGAGCACCCCAACTGCGCCTACAAGTGGCTCGACTGGATCGTCTCGCCCAAGGTCAACGCCCAGGTCGCCGAGTACTTCGGCGAGGCTCCGTCCAACCGTAAGGCGTGCGCCGAGACCTCCGCCCCCGACCACTGCGCGATCTTCCACGCGGACGACGAGAAGTACTTCAAGCGCGTCCACTTCTGGACCACGCCCATCAAGCAGTGCCTTGACGGCCGTAAGGACGCCGACTGCACCGACTACGCCCAGTGGACCAGGGCCTGGACGGAGGTCAAGGGCTGAGATGCCCGCCGCGCCCACCCCAGGCTCGCGGCTGCGGCTGACCGCGCTCCTCGCCCCGCCCCTGCTCTGGCTGACCCTGGCCTATCTGGGCTCGCTCGCCATCCTGCTGTTGTCGGCCTTCTGGGCCACCGACTCCTTCACCTCCGATGTCGTCCACACCTGGAACACCGACAACTTCCACGAGCTGCTGACCACCCCCGTCTACCGCACCATCGCCCTGCGCACCCTGTCCATCGCGGCCGCCGTCACCGTCGTCGACGCGCTTCTCGCCCTGCCCATGGCCTTCTTCATGGCGCGGGTCGCGGGCGGGCGCTGGCGGCGGCCGCTGCTGGTCGCCGTCCTCACCCCGCTGTGGGCCGGCTATCTGGTCAAGGCGTACGCCTGGCGGGTCATGCTCGGCGAGGACGGCGTGGTGGGCGCCGCCCTCGCCCCGTTCGGGCTGCACGGACCCGGCTACGGCACCACCGCCGTCGTCATCGTGCTCGCCTACCTCTGGCTGCCCTACATGATCCTGCCGGTGTACGCGGCCCTCGAACGGCTCCCCGAGCGGATGCTGGAAGCCTCCGCCGACCTCGGCGCCGGCGCCTGGCGCACCCTGCGCTCCGTCGTCCTGCCCGCCGTACGCCCCGCCGTGCTCGCCGGATCCGTCTTCACCTTCTCGCTCAGCCTGGGCGACTACCTCACCGTGCAGATCGTCGGCGGCAAGACCCAGCTGCTGGGCAATGTCATCGCCTCGCAGGTCACCCTGGACCTGCCGATGGCCGCCGCGCTCTCCGCCGTACCCGTGGTCCTCATCGTCTGCTATCTGGCCGCCGTACGCCGTGCGGGCGCCCTCGACTCGCTCTAGTCGCTCCAGTCGCTCCAGTCGCTCCAGGAGGTGGACACATGCGCATCTCGCGCACCGCCCGCGTCGTCCTCGGCTGTATCACCGCGGCCGGCCTCGCGATCGTCTACGTCCCGCTGCTGCTGGTGCTGCTCAACTCCGTCAACACCGACCGCTCCTTCGGCTGGCCGCCCAGCGGCCTGACCGGCCGCTGGTGGCGGGCCGCCCTGCACAGCGAGGGCGCCCGCCAGGCCCTGCTCACCTCGCTCAAGGCCGGACTCGCCGCCACCGCGATCGCCCTGGTGCTCGGCACCCTGGCCGCGTACGCCGTCCACCGCCACCGCTTCTTCGGACGGCGGACCGTGTCCTTCCTGCTCGTCCTGCCCATCGCGCTGCCCGGCATCGTCAGCGGCATCGCCCTCAACGCCGCCTTCCGCACCGTCCTCGACCCGATCGGCATCGGCTTCGGCCTGTTCACGGTGGTCGTCGGGCACGCCACCTTCTGCGTCGTCATCGTCTTCAACAACATCGGCGCCCGGCTGCGCCGTATCGCGCCCTCCCTGGCCGAGGCGTCCGCGGACCTCGGGGCGCGCCCCTGGCAGACCTTCCGGTACGTCACCTTCCCCGCCATGCGCTCGGCGCTCTTCGCGGGCGGGCTACTGGCCTTCGCGCTCTCCTTCGACGAGATCGTCGTCACGACCTTCACCGCCGGGCCCGGCACCCGCACCCTGCCCATCTGGATCTACGAGAACCTGGCCCGCCCCCACCAGGCCCCCGTCGTCAACGTCGTCGCCGCGCTCCTCATCCTGGCGTCCGTGATACCCGTCTACATCGCCCAGCGGCTCTCCTCGGACACCGCGGGAGGACGGCTGTGAGGCTCAGCCGGTCAGCGAGCGGCGCGAGACCGGAAAGTCGAAGTAGGTGTCCGGGAACAGCTCCGGCTGGTACGTGTAGTGCCACCACTCCTCGGCCAGATTGACGAAACCGAGCTTCTCCAACGTCCCCTTGAGCAGCAGCCGGTTGGCCCGCTGCACGCCCTTGATCCGCGGATCGAGCGTATGCGAGAGCGTGTCGAAGCAGTCGTACCCGGTCCCCATGTCCACCGAGTTGTCCGGGAAGCGGTCCTTCTTGGCCGCGTAGCACGGCACCAGCTTCTCGCCCGGCACATAGGGCCGGGTGGGCAGCGCGGGCAGCCGCACGATCGTCAGGTCCATGGTGCTGCCCCGGCTGTGCCCCGACTTCTCCGCGATATAGCCGTCCTCGAACAGCCGGGTCTTGTCGACCTCCGGATAGAACTCGCCCTTCATCCGCTGGTCGCCGAGGTCCTTGGCCCACTCCACGAAGTCGTTCACCGCGCGCTGCGGCCGATAGCAGTCGTACACCTTCAACGTGTAGCCGCGCCGCAGGAGTTGCCGCTGCGCCCGGTGCAGCGCCACGGCGGCCGGGCGGGTCAGGATGCACATCGGCCGGCGGTAGCCGTCCACCGGTTCGCCGGTGAAGTTGTGCGGCGTGAAGTAGCGGATCTCCTGCAGGATCGTCGGATCGACGTCGCTGAGGGCCACGAACTCCTTCGGAGCCTTCGGCTCCGGCTTCGCCTGCGCCGGAGCGGACGGGGCGACGGCCAGCAGAGCGGCAACGGGCAGGGCGAGCGCACGCAGCGCGACGGCGAGTCTTGGCATGCCCATCACTTATCCCACCCACCAGAACCGGAAACAAGCCACCGCTCACAACTCCCCGGCCCTGTCCCCGTCATGAGCAACTCCGGTTGACTAACCCTATGAGTCAACTACAGTTGCTTACATGTCCGGCGCCAAGAATCCCCTTCCTCAAGAGCCCGCTGACAGCCTGGCGGCCGTCGTGGCGTTGCGGCGCCTCGCCGATCAACTGGAGGACGCCGCCGTCGAGCAGGCCATGCGGGCGGGGTGGAGCTGGCCGCAGGTCTCCGAGGCACTCGGTGTCACCCGCCAAGCCGTCCACAAGAAGCACGCCAAGCGGCTGATCGCCGCCGGAGTCAAGCTGAGGAGGCGCGGAGATGAGCGCGTTTGACAAGTATCTGCACGCGGTCATCGTGCGGGCGACGCACGAAGCCCACGAGGACGGGTCGGCGACGATCGACGCGCACCATCTCCTGCTGTCGCTCGCCGCCGATCAGGGGTCCACCGCACAGCGGGTCCTGGCCTCGGCCGGGGTCGATCACGCTGCTGTCCGCGCGGCACTGGACCGGGAGTTCGAGCACAGCCTGAGCCTGATCGGAGTGTCTCCGGCCACCTATGACCTTCCCCGGCCGAGCCACGCCTCCCGGCAGCCCAGGTTGGGTGCGTCCGCCAGACTCGCACTGGAGCGGAGCTTCGCCTCCGCTCGCAAGAAGGACCTGGGGTCGGCGCATCTGCTGCTCGGGATCCTGCAGGCTCATATCGGCACCGTGCCACGCGCTCTCGCCTTGGCCGGTATCGATCAGACCGAACTGGCGGACCACGTACGGCAGACGCTCAGAGCCCGACCGGACGCCGAATCAGCCAAGGCTGTCGGCTCCCAATCCGAGTCCGAGACGACCTCAAGCTCCGAGGGCTACGAGGCGATCCAGCGATTACTTCAGCAAGCCGTGACCCGAGGCGGCCTTCCCGGCATTCTCGCTGAGGTTCGCGACGGCGACCGGCAGTGGTTCGGGACCGCGGGAGTGGCCGACACCCGCACCGGCCGCGAGCGCTCACAGCAGGACCGGTTCCGGATCGGCAGCATCAGTAAGACGTTCGTGGCCACCGTTGTGCTGCAGCTGGCGGCCGAAGGCAGGCTGAGCCTGGCTGACACCGCGGAACAGTGGCTGCCCGGCGTGGTCCACGGCCACCACCACGACGGTGCCGGCGTGAACATCAGGATGCTGCTCAACCACACCAGCGGGATCTTCAACTACACCGATGACCAGGAAGCGCTGAACCGTTCCGAGTCTCACACCCCCGAGTCACTGGTGCGGATCGCCGTATCCCATCCGCCCGCCTTCGCACCGGGTTCGGGCTGGGCGTACTCCAACACCAACTACGTCCTCGCGGGCCTGATCATCGAACGGGCCACCGGCCGCGCGCTCGCCGAGGAGATCACAGCGCGGATATCCCGCCCACTCGGCCTGACGGGGACGTACCTGCCGCACGGCAGCGACCCGACGATCCACGGGCCACACTCCCGGCACTACACAAAGCTGTTCCGGTCCGACCCCGGCGCGCTGGTCCACGACGCGACCGAGCTCGATGCAGCCATGTTCTGGGCAGCCGGCGGCATGATCTCCACCGCCGGTGACCTCAACCGGTTCTTCGGCGCCCTGCTGGGGGGCCGGATACTGCCACCGGACCAGCAACGCGACATGTTCACCACCGTGCCCACCCGCGACTGGATCTCCAACGCCGCCTACGGCCTGGGCGTTTCCTCAGTGACACTGCCCTGCCGGAAGACGGTCTGGGGCATGGGGGGTGCGCTGTTCGGATCGTGGTCCTACAGCTACGGCGCCCGCGACGGCGAACAGATGGTCACCGCCAACGTCAACGGCGACTGGAGCGATGGCGGTTGGGACGACCCCATCGGTATCTTCACCGATCTACTCCAGGCGAAGTTCTGCCGCCGGAGCGGTACCTGAACACCGGCCGCCGCGAGGCGACCCGCGACGCGTGCCCCCTCAACTCGTCCGACGCGGCGGCTTGCCGTCCTCCGGCGGTGCCTCACCCCGTATCCGCACGGGATAACCCACCTCGCCACCGCCCTCCCGCTCTATCGTCAGCACACCGTCCCGCAGCCGGGTGGCGAACCGCAGCAGCTCCGGCTTCTCCCAGCCGTCGCCCGTCTCCACGGCCAGCGTGCCCGCCCCCGCGCCCCTACGGCCCTGACACGGTGTCCACACCTCCAGCTCCACCCCGCCGTCCGCCCCGCCACCGGAACCACCGAACCGGCCCGGGCCAGCACCGGGATGCCCGACAGCGGGGCGTCCAGCACCACATGGCCCGGGCCGTCGTACGCCCGGCCGGTCACCGTGTCGTACCAGCGGCCGCGCGGCAGCCGCACCGGGCGTCGGCGGGCGCCCTCCTCCACCACCGGCGCCACCAGCAGGGCGTCGCCCAGCAGAAAGGCGTCCTCGCAGTCGCGCAGCGCGCGGTCCTTGGGTGTCCGCCACCACACGGGGCGCACGTATGGGGCGCCGGTGCGCGCGGCCAGCTGCGCCAGTGTCGTGAAGTAGGGCATCAGCCGCTGCCGTTCGCGCAGTGCCGCCGCCGCGTGCTCCAGCACCTCCGAGCCGAACTCCCACGGCTCCCGCCGCCCCGCCGAGATCGCCGAATGGGTGCGGAACAGCGGCAGATACGCGCCCAGCTGGAACCAGCGCAGATACAGTTCCGGCGACGGGAAGCCGGTGAAGCCGCCGATGTCGGGCCCCGAGAACGGCACCCCCGACAGGCCCAGCCCGATCACCAGCGACAGTGAGGCCCGCAGCCCCGCCCAGCCCGTGGCCACATCGCCGGACCAGCTGCCCCCGTACCGCTGCAGCCCCGCCCACCCCGAGCGCGAGAAGAGGAACGGCCGCTCGTCGGGGCGCAGCTCGCACAGCCCCTCATAGCCGGCCCGCGCCATCGCCAGCGCGTAGACGTTGTGCGCCTCGCGGTGGTCGCCGCCGCGGCCCTCCAGGGCGTGCCGGGCCGAGCGCGGCAGGGTGGTCTCCCCGAAGGCGGCGAACGACACCGGCTCGTTCATGTCGTGCCACACCCCGGAGAAGCCCTGCGCCAGCCGCTCCGCGTACAGCCCGCCCCACCACTTGCGCACCCGCGGATCGGTGAAGTCGGGGAACACCGATTCGCCCGGCCACACCACTCCACGCACCTCACGGCCCCGGGTGTCGCGCACGAAGACGTCCTCCGCCGTCCCGCTCGCGTACACCGCGTTGCCCGGCTCCGCCTTCACCGCCGGGTCGACGATCGACACCAGCCGCACCCCGTCCTCGAGCAGCTCGGCGGCGAGCCCCGGCAGATCGGGAAAGCGCGCGCCGTCCACCGTGAACACCCGGTGGCCGACGAAGTGGTCGATGTCCAGATGCAGCGCGGACAGCGGCAGATCCCGCTCCCGGTAGCCCGCCACCACTCGCCGCACCTCCTCCGCGTCGCGGAACCCCCAGCGCGCGTGATGGTGGCCGAGCGCCCACCGCGGCGGGACGGCCGGGGCGCCGGTCAGCGCCGTCCAGCCGTGCAGGACCCGCGCCGGGGTGCCCACGATCACCCAGTAGCGCAGTGGGCCGCCCTCCATCCGCGTCCGGCAGCCGCCGGGCCGGTCGTGGCCCGAACCCGCGCCCTCCTCGCCCTCCCGCAGGGTGACCGAGCCGTCCCAGGAGTTGTCGTGGAACACCAGATGGGTGCCCGCGTCGGCCACCACGAGCTGCACCGGCATGGTCAGATACAGCGGATCGTCGCCCGGCCCGAAGCTGCCGCCCGGATCGGTGTTCCACAGCCGGTACACACCGTCCCGCAGCCGCGGCCCCGACGCCCGGCCGCCGAGCCCGAAGAACCGCGCGTCCGCCGCCACTTCGGACCGCTGGAGCCAGCGCGCGCCCTCCCCGCTCACCCCCGCCCCCGGCTCCGCGGGCCCCGGCGCCCCGGCCGGCTCCCACCAGCGCGGCGGCAGATCCCGCCGCAGCACCACCCCGCCCGGGGTACGCACCTCGACCGTGCCGGTCCGCGACACCACCACCGTGACCCGCTCGGACACCACCCGCCAGCCGCCCCCGGTGTCCGGCTCCAGCTCCGCGCGCTCGTCCGCCTCCGGACAGGGCCCCGCCAGTGCGTACGACGGCTCCGGCTCGGCCCCGTCCCAGCCGCAGAACACCGCGCCACCGGTGGTCACCCGCACCCGCAGCGAGGACCTGGCGAACCGCACCACCCCGCCACCCGGCTCCGGATCGGCCCCCTGCACCTCACCCGGCACCCGGGCCAGCTCGGTGCCCCGGCGGGGCAGCCCGACCGCGTCGGAACGCCGACGCCGCCACGCCGAGCGCAGTGACCGCAGCCCCTGCGCCGTGCAGATCACCTTCACCGACCGCACCAGCTTTTCCGACCGCACCAGGTCACGCGCATCCATACTGATCAGCCTGCCATTGCCGACGCCCGGCAGGGATATGGTTCAACTGCCGTTCACCTGTGGTCCTCCCACATGATCCTGCCCTGTGATGTGGAGTGGCGCCCCTGGTGTCGGAGTCGATCACATGGCATCGTCCTGACCGGACGCATACGAGGCGGATGCATCACCCACGGACACATCCGACGCGGACAGCCCGGGAGCCGACAGCCATGACCACCGCAGCCCACTCCGACCATCGGCCACAGCCCCTGTGGCAGCCCGGCGCGGACCGGATCGCCCGGTCCCGGCTGACCGCCTTCCACGCCTGGGCGGCCGAGCGTCACGGCGCGCCCGCCCCTATCGAGGACGACCCGGCCGCGGGCTACGCCGCGCTGCACCGCTGGTCGGTGGAGGAGCTGGAGACCTTCTGGCAGGCCGTCGCCGAATGGTTCGAGGTGCGCTTCACCACCCCGTACGAACGGGTGCTCGCCGACGCCACCATGCCCGGCGCCCGCTGGTTCCCCGGCGCCACCCTCAACTACGCCGAGCACGCCCTGCGCGCCGCCGAGGATCCCGCCCGCGCCGACGAGCCCGCGCTGCTCCACGTCGACGAGACCAATGACCCGCGCCCGGTCGGCTGGGCCGAACTGCGCGGCCAGGTCGGCGCCGTCGCCGCCGAGCTGCGCCGCCTCGGCGTCCGCCCGGGCGACCGGGTCAGCGGCTATGTCCCCAACATCCCCCAGGCCACCGTCGCCCTCCTGGCCACCGCCGCCGTCGGCGCCGTATGGACCTCCTGCGCCCCCGACTTCGGCGCCCGCAGCGTCCTGGACCGTTTCCAGCAGGTCGAGCCGGTGGTGCTCTTCACCATCGACGGTTACCGCTACGGCGGAAAGACGCACGACCGCACCGCGAGCGTGGCCGAGCTCCGCGCCGAGCTGCCCAGCCTGCGCGCCGTCGTCCACATCCCGCTGCTGGACACCCCCGCCCCGAGGGCGCGCTCGTCTGGGACGACGTCGTGCGCGAACCGGTGGAGCCGGTCTTCGAGCCGCTGCCCTTCGACCACCCCCTGTGGGTGCTCTACTCCTCCGGCACCACCGGCCTGCCCAAGGCGATCGTCCAGTCCCAGGGCGGCATCCTGCTCGAACACCTCAAGCAGCTCGGCCTCCACTGCGACCTCGGCCCCGGCGCCCGCTTCTTCTGGTACACCTCCACCGGCTGGATGATGTGGAACTTCCTGGTGTCCGGGCTGCTGGTCGGCGCCACCGTGGTCCTCTACGACGGCAGCCCCGGCTATCCGGACACCGCCGCCCAGTGGCGCGTCGCCGAGCGCACCGGGACCACGCTCTACGGCACCTCCGCCGCATACGTCATGGCCTGCCGCAAGGCCGATGTCCACCCGGGCCGCGACTTCGACCTCTCCCGGATCGCATGCGTCGCCACCACCGGCTCCCCGCTGCCGCCCGACGGCTTCCGGTGGATCCACGACGAGGTGGCCGAGGACATGTGGATCGCCTCCGTCAGCGGCGGCACCGATGTGTGCAGCTGCTTCGCGGGCGCCGTGCCCACCCTCCCCGTCTACATCGGCGAACTGCAGGCCCCCGGCCTCGGCACCGACCTTCAGGCGTGGGACCCACAGGGCGAACCGGTGGTCGACGAGGTCGGCGAGCTCATCGTGGCCCGCCCCATGCCGTCGATGCCGGTCCGCTTCTGGAACGACCCCGACGGCAGCCGCTACCGCGACAGCTACTTCGAGATGTTCCCCGGTGCGTGGCGCCACGGCGACTGGATCACCCTGACCTCCCGCGGCACCGTGGTCATCCACGGCCGCTCCGACTCCACCCTCAACCGGCAGGGCGTCCGGATGGGCTCCGCCGACATCTACGAGGCGGTCGAACGGCTCCCGGAGATCCGCGAATCCCTCGTCATCGGAGTCGAACAACCCGACGGCGGCTACTGGATGCCACTCTTCGTCCACCTAGCCCCCGGCGCCACCCTGAACGAGGAGCTCCTGACCCGCATCAAGACCACCATCCGCACCCAGCTCTCCCCACGGCACGTCCCGGACGAGATCATCGAGGTCCCCGGCGTCCCCCACACTCTGACCGGCAAACGCATCGAGGTCCCGGTCAAGCGTCTCCTCCAGGGCACCTCCCTGGACAAGGCGGTCAACCCGGGCTCGGTGGACGACGTGGAGCTCCTGCGGTACTACGAGCGCTTGGCGGAGGAGAAGCGAGGCGCGGCTCAGGCGGGGGCGCGGCTGGGGCTTGAGAGGGAGATCGCCCGGGGGAGCCGCAATCTTCGGTCGGGGGAGCCGCACCCTCCAGCTCCTCCGGACCTTCCCAGCCTCTCCGGACCCTCCCACAGCCCCTTCCGAACCCTCCGGACCTCCCAGCCTTCTCCAGCCCGCAGCGCCCGGCCCTCTTCGGACGCCCAGCCTTCTCCGGCCCCCCAGCGCCCAGCCCTCTTCGGACGCCCAGCCTTCTCCGGCCCCCCAGCGCCCAGCCCTCTTCGGCCCCCAGCCCTCTCCGGACCCTCCGGACCTCCTAGCCTTCTCCGGCCCCCAGCCCCCGTCCCCTCCGGCCCCTCCAGTACGTCCGCACCCCCCAGCCCCTCCGGCGTTTGAGGAGCGGGGTCCAGGGGCCGGAGCCCCGGCGGGGTCCGGCGGGGGTCCGGGGCGGAGCCCCCGAAACGGGGTCTGGGGCGCAGCCCCAGCGGGGCCCGGGCAGCGCCCCGGTTCGGGAAGGGCGGGGTGGGGAAACCCCCCGCCTACCCCCCATACGTCACCTGCGCCTCCCCCAACACCCCCGCCAAATCCCCCGCCAAACCCCCCGCATCCCCCACCCCCAACCCCGCCGTCGTAATCCGCACCCCCGCCCCAGCACTCAACCGAAACCGCGCACCGGCCGCCACCCACCACCCCCGCGTCCGCAACCCGTTCACGACCGCCGCCTCGTCCCGCACCGGCACCCACACATTCATCCCGCTCGCCCCATGCGCGGCGACCTCCCGAGCCGACAGCTCGGCCAGCAGAGCCTCACGCCGCCGGGCGTAGGCGGACCGCGCCGCGGCCACCAGGCCCTGGGTCTCCGGGTCGGTCATCAGCCGGGTCACCGTCTCCTGCAGCACATGGCTGACCCAGCCCGAGGTCAGCACCATCCGGCCGTCATGCCGCGCCAGCGTCGTACGGTCGCAGGCGAGCGCGCCCCACCGCAGGTCCGTCCCCAGGTGCTTGGAGACCGTGCGCACCTGCGCCCAGCGCGCCAGGCCACCCGTGGTGAGGCTGTGCAGCGGCACTCCCGCGACGTCCGCGGCATGATCGTCCTCGATCACCAGCACCTCACCCGCCGCCTCACCCAAAACCCCCAGCAGCGCATCCCGCCGCCCCGCCGAGAACCAGCCGCCGTAAGGGTTCTGCCCGCGCGGGCTGCAGATCAGCGCACGCGCCCCGGACCGCAGCGCCGCCCGCAGCGCGTCCGGCCGGATCCCCTCGTCGTCCACGGCCACCGGCACGGTCCGCAGCCCCAGCGCCGGGACGAGGTCCAGCAGATGGTGGTAGCCGGGGTCCTCCATCGCCACCGCGTCACCCGGCCTGAGCTCGACCGACAGCAGCCGGGCCACGCAGTCCAGCGCGCCATGGGCGAACGTGAGGTACTCAGCCGGCACGCCATCGCGCTCGTACCAGGCGCGGGCCAGGTCCTCCAGACCGGCCAGCCGGGGCTGGGCGCGGTGCGACCGGACTCCGGGGAGAGGCGGGCGGTCGGCAGCAGCGCGGGGAGGAAGGCCGGGTCGGGGTGGCCGCCCGCCAGGTCGCGCACCCCCTCCGGCACCGGCGGCGGACGCCGCGAGGCGACCGCGGGCGTCGGGGCGACCACCGTGCCGCCCCGCCCGTGGGTCACCACGATCCCGCGCCGCCGCAGCTCCTTGTAGGCGGTCGCGACGGTGCCGGGGCTGACACTCAGCCGTTCGGCCAGCCGGCGCACCGGAGGCAGCGCGGTGCCGGGCGCCAACGCCCCCTCCACCACGCCCTGTTCGACGGAAGCGGCAATCCCCTTGGCCGACGCACCGGTGATCTCATATTGTGTCGCCACAGAAAATATTCTGTATCAATACAAAATCGAATGTCAAGGGGGACCAGGGTGGGCAAGCCAACGTGGCGCACCGCGCTGAGCGACCGCATCCCCGGCGGCCGGGACGGCCGGCGCATGCTGACCGTCACCTTCGTCGACCGGATCGGCTCGGGCCTGTGGGGCGCGACCGCGACGCTCTACTTCACCTACGCCGCCGGGCTCAGCACCGCCGAAATCGGCGTACTGCTCGCCGTGTCAGGAAGCGTGGGCATCGCCGGCCCACCCCTCGGCGGCCTCCTCGCCGACCGCGTCCCGCTGCGGCCGCTGCTGATCACCGTCCAACTGGTCCGCGCCGTCGCCTCACTCGCCCTCCTCACCACCACCGACCTCGGGCTCCTGCTCGCCATCACCTCGGTGGGCAGCCTCGGCGACCGCGCGGCCTCCGTACTGACCAAGCTGTACGCGACCCGCGTCGCGGGCCCCGACCGCGTCCGCTACCAGGCCATCAGCCGCACCGCCATGAACGTGGGCTGGGCCGTCGGCGGCCTCGCGGCGGCAGCGGCACTCACCGGCGGCACGGTCACCGTCTACCGCTGGCTCCTCATCGGCGACGCACTCTCCTTCCTCGCCTCCGCGCTGTTCACCCTCGGCTGCGCCGAACCGCCGTCGGCCGCCCGCATCGCGGTCAAGTCCACTCCCGCGCCCAGCGAACCCACGCCCGGCGACACCGCACCCAGCGACTCCGCACCCGCACCCGAGAAGACCACCGCCCCCACCCCCTGGCGCGACCGCCGCTATCTCACCTACACCGCCAGCGAGGCCGTCCTCTTCCTCGACGACTCCGTCTTCAAGATCGGCCTGCCGCTATGGGCCGTGACGGCCACCAGCGCACCGCATCAACTCGTCCCCCTGCTGCTCGTCCTCAACAACGTGCTCGTGGTGCTCTTCCAGGTCCCGTTCGCGCGCTTCGGCGCCACCCCGAACACCGCACGCACCTCGCTGTGGCCGCTGGCGGGCGCCTTCCTCCTCGGCGGGGCCGCGCTGGCCGCCTCGGCCGTCGGCGCGCCCTGGTTCGCGGCCGTCACGCTGGTGCTGGCCGCCACCGCCTTCACCGTCGCGGAGATGCTGCACGCCACGATCTCCTGGGAGTTGTCCGTCGTCCTCGCCCCGCCCACCGCGCAGGGCGCCTACCTCGGCGTGCACGGCCTGGCCCAGGCCGTCCAGCGCAGCGTGGGACCACTCGCGGTGACGGCGGCGATCGCGGCGGGCCCCCTCGGCTGGCTCGGCCTCGGCGCCGGGCTCGCCGCGATGTGCGGCGCCCAGCGCCACCTGGTACGGGACCGCGGCGACGGAGCGTTGTCAGTGGCCCCGGTTACGGTGAGTGAGCACTGAACATCCGCGCTGAGGGGAGTCATGGCGCACACCGGACAGCGGAGCGAGGACTGGGGCCGCCCCGGCAGGCACCGGGGCAAGCACGGGAAGCCGAAGCCACATCCGAGGACGGCAAAGCCGAAGACGACGAAGCCGAAGACGAGGACGCGGCACCGGACGAGGAGCCAGACCGCCCGCCGCGCCCTGCGCAGAGAGGTGCCCAGCACGGTGGCCCTGCTCGCTGACGAGCGGGACTTCGCGGCCATGCGGCACTACGCATCGTTCGCCTTCGACGACCACGGCGCGTATCTACGGCAGATGGAAGGGCTGCTGAAGGCGCTGGCGGCCAAGGGCGTCCACACCACCGTCGCCCTGTTCGACCCCGTCGCCTACGAGGAGTTCTGCGCGGACACCCGGCTCGACCCGGACACCCCCGCGAGCCGCACTCGCTATACGGCGGAGCTGGCCGCCGCGGGCGGCACCGTCACCTATGAGGGCCAGCCGATCGACCGCCTGGTCCCACGCCTCATCGGCGTGGCCGACGAGCAGGCCACCTGGGAGTACGCCACGGCGCTGCTCTCCCGCGCCGGCCACCGCGGGGAGTGCCGCGACGACACCACCGCCCGCGCCGCGTTCGACCGCGCAGGGGCCGCCTTGCGCAAGGTCGTCGAGGCGGCCGGGCCAGGCGTCCACCATCTGGTCTGCAGCGTTCCGGCGGACGGCACCTCGCTGGTCGCCGTGCTCCACGCCGACGCCCGGGAAGCGGACCCGCCGAAGCTGCCCGAGCCCTCGGGGCTGGTCTTCCGCACCGTCTTGGCCTGCGGGTTCGCCCTGCGCAGCCCCGGCGGCCTGGTGCTGCGCACCATCGTCGCGGACGCCCCCGAGACGGTCCGCGGCTGGGCGCTGCACGACGGCTGGCTGCGCCCGCTGAGCGAGGCGGAGGTGTTCACCGCGTACTGCACCGACGCCGAGACCGGTGAACCCATCCCTCCGGAGCACGGCGTCGAATACCGGGCGGGCATCCCGCTCGGCAGCCCGGAATGACCGAAGGCGTCCCGCCACACGGCGGGACGCCTTCACCAAAAGCTCCTCGGCTCACGGTCACGAGCTCACCGGCATCACGGTCAGGAGCTCACCGGCTCATTCGCCGGACAGTACCGCCTGCGCCGCCCGGCGGGCATCCTCCGCAGTGTCCGCCGCGCGCGCCGCGGAGGCGGCCCGCTCGCACTGCGCGAGCGTGTGCTTGGCCAGCGTCGCGCGCACATACGGAATGGAGGCCGCACCCATGGAGAGGCTGGTGACGCCCAGACCGGCCAGCACACACGCCAGCAGCGGATCGGAAGCGGCCTCACCGCAGACACCACAGCTCTTGCCCTCGGCCTGCGCGGCCTCCGCCGACGCCGCCACCAGGTCGAGCAGCGCGGGCTGCCACGGGTCCTGCAGCCGCGAGACCGCACCCACCTGACGGTCGGCCGCGAAGGTGTACTGCGCCAGGTCATTGGTGCCCAGCGACAGGAACTCGACCTCCTGAAGGATCGAGCGCGCCCGCAGCGCGGCGGACGGAATCTCCACCATCGCGCCGAACTTGGCCCGCAGCCCCGCCTCACGGCACGCGTCCGCGAACGCCTTGGCGTCCAGCCGGTCGGCCACCATCGGGGCCATGACCTCGAGATAGACCGGCAGCCCCTCCGACGCCTTGGCCAGCGCCGTGAGCTGCGTCCGCAGCACCTCGGGGTGGTCCAGCAGGGTACGCAGACCGCGCACACCCAGCGCCGGGTTGGGCTCATCGGCGGGGGTGAGGAAGTCCAGCGGCTTGTCCGCACCCGCGTCCAGGACCCGCACCACCACCCGGCCCTCGGGGAACGCCTCCAGCACCTGGCGGTACGCCTCGACCTGCTTCTCCTCCGACGGCGCCTGAGTGCTGTCGTCGAGGAAGAGGAACTCGGTGCGGAACAGCCCCACACCCTCGGCGCCCGCCTCGACAGCGGCCGGCACATCGGCCGGTCCGCCGACGTTGGCCAGCAGCGGCACCTTGTGCCCGTCCGACGTCGCGCCTGGACCGGAGGAGGCGGCCAGCGCGGCCCGGCGCTCCTCGGCGGCCCGCGTCAGCTCGGCCCGCTTCTCCTCGCTCGGCGACACGAAGATCTCACCCGTGCTGCCGTCCACGGCGATCAGGGTTCCCTCGACCAGATCCCCGGCACCGGGCAGCGCGACCACGGCCGGCACCCCCAGGGCACGGGCGAGGATCGCGCTGTGGCTCGTCGGCCCGCCCTCCTCGGTCACGAACCCCAGCACCAGCGTCGGGTCGAGCAGCGCGGTGTCGGCGGGGGCGAGGTCCCGCGCGATCAGCACATACGGCTCATCACTGTCCGGCACACCCGGCATCGGCACACCCAGCAGCCGCGCCACGATCCGGTTCCGCACATCATCGAGGTCGGCCACCCGGCCCGCCAGATAGTCACCGGCCCCCGCGAGCAGCGCCCGGTAGGCGGCGAAGGCGTCGTACACCGCGCGCTCGGCGGTGCTGCCCACGGCGATACGCCGCTCGACATCGGCCATCAGCTCCGGGTCCTGCGCCATCATGGCCTGCGCCTCGAGCACGGCCTGGGCCTCGCCGCCCGCCAGATTGCCGCGCGCGACCAGATCGGCTGCCACAGCCTCCACGGCCTGGCGTGCCCGCCCCTGCTCACGCGGCGCCTCATCGGCCGGAATCTGCCTCGCCGGCGGCTCCAGGACCGCCGTCCCCATATGGCGAACCTCGCCGATGGCCACCCCGTGGCTCACGCCGACGCCTCGCAGCGTTGTCTCCATGTCACCCGTCCCCGGTCGATACGGCGGAACCCCGCCATGGTGGATGTCGTACCAGCAGTGCGCGCCGCCCGGCCCCGGTCCCCACCGGCCGCCGAGCGTACGCGCGGCTCACCAGTTGAAGAGCGTGTCGCCCGGCTTCACGTCGACGTCCTGCTTGACGTCGGACAGGGCATCGGCGGTGGCCTCGAGCGCCACGATCGGACAGATCGGCGACTTGCCCGCGGCCACGGCGGTGGCCGGGTCCCAGCGCACGATCGGGTCGCCCCGCTTGACCGTGTCTCCCTTGTTGATGAGCACCTCGAAGCCCTCACCGTTCAATTGCACGGTGTCGATGCCGAGGTGGGTGAGCACACCGTGCCCCTCCCCGTCCACGACGACGAACGCGTGCGGGTGCAGAGAGACGACGATGCCGTCGACCGGAGCCACGGCCACAAAGGGCTCGAGCACCGGGTCGATCGCCGTGCCCGGACCGACCATGGCGCCGGAGAACACCGGATCGGGAACCGCTTCGAGTCCGATCACGCGGCCGGTGACCGGTGAGGTCACGCTGGTCATGGGGGCCTCCCGGGGTGAAGAATCATCACGCGCCGTCACCGTCTGTCCCGGACAGCGCACTGCCCAGAAGAGTAAGTCATAGGAACTTCGGATTCCGCACACGTGGCGCTGGCAGAGTGGACGCTCGGGCCTGGAAACGATTTGCCACGGCCTCGCGAGGCGCTGTACTGTCGTACTCCTGCCCACCGGATGAAGCACTGCGGTCATCTGCGTGTACATCCAGGTTCAGGGCAGCGCCATCAGCTAGTTGATCCAAATCTCGGATCCGCTTTCGCATGCCTTGCGAAAGACACCGGTTCGGAGAGCGGGAAATGGTCTGATAGCGTGTGAAACACCGAAGGGAAGCGCCCGGAGAAACCGGTGAAACGGTTTCGAAGGAAGCGTCCGTTCCTTGAGAACTCAACAGCGTGCCAAAAGTCAACGCCAGATATGTTGATACCCCGTCCATCTCGGACGAGGTTCCTTTGGAAAAATACACAGCGAGGACGCTGTGAGCGGACTGGATTATTCCTCCGGTCTGCTCCGCTCTCGTGATGTGTTGCCGGGATATCCCGGAAGCATTCACGGAGAGTTTGATCCTGGCTCAGGACGAACGCTGGCGGCGTGCTTAACACATGCAAGTCGAACGATGAACCGGTTTCGGCCGGGGATTAGTGGCGAACGGGTGAGTAACACGTGGGCAATCTGCCCTGCACTCTGGGACAAGCCCTGGAAACGGGGTCTAATACCGGATATGACACGCTCCCGCATGGGACGCGTGTGGAAAGCTCCGGCGGTGCAGGATGAGCCCGCGGCCTATCAGCTTGTTGGTGGGGTGATGGCCTACCAAGGCGACGACGGGTAGCCGGCCTGAGAGGGCGACCGGCCACACTGGGACTGAGACACGGCCCAGACTCCTACGGGAGGCAGCAGTGGGGAATATTGCACAATGGGCGAAAGCCTGATGCAGCGACGCCGCGTGAGGGATGACGGCCTTCGGGTTGTAAACCTCTTTCAGCAGGGAAGAAGCGAGAGTGACGGTACCTGCAGAAGAAGCGCCGGCTAACTACGTGCCAGCAGCCGCGGTAATACGTAGGGCGCAAGCGTTGTCCGGAATTATTGGGCGTAAAGAGCTCGTAGGCGGCTTGTCGCGTCGGATGTGAAAGCCCGGGGCTTAACTCCGGGTCTGCATTCGATACGGGCAGGCTAGAGTTCGGTAGGGGAGATCGGAATTCCTGGTGTAGCGGTGAAATGCGCAGATATCAGGAGGAACACCGGTGGCGAAGGCGGATCTCTGGGCCGATACTGACGCTGAGGAGCGAAAGCGTGGGGAGCGAACAGGATTAGATACCCTGGTAGTCCACGCCGTAAACGTTGGGAACTAGGTGTGGGCGACATTCCACGTCGTCCGCGCCGCAGCTAACGCATTAAGTTCCCCGCCTGGGGAGTACGGCCGCAAGGCTAAAACTCAAAGGAATTGACGGGGGCCCGCACAAGCGGCGGAGCATGTGGCTTAATTCGACGCAACGCGAAGAACCTTACCAAGGCTTGACATACACCGGAAACCTCTGGAGACAGGGGCCCCCTTGTGGTCGGTGTACAGGTGGTGCATGGCTGTCGTCAGCTCGTGTCGTGAGATGTTGGGTTAAGTCCCGCAACGAGCGCAACCCTTGTTCTGTGTTGCCAGCATGCCTTTCGGGGTGATGGGGACTCACAGGAGACTGCCGGGGTCAACTCGGAGGAAGGTGGGGACGACGTCAAGTCATCATGCCCCTTATGTCTTGGGCTGCACACGTGCTACAATGGCCGGTACAATGAGCTGCGAAGCCGTGAGGTGGAGCGAATCTCAAAAAGCCGGTCTCAGTTCGGATTGGGGTCTGCAACTCGACCCCATGAAGTCGGAGTCGCTAGTAATCGCAGATCAGCATTGCTGCGGTGAATACGTTCCCGGGCCTTGTACACACCGCCCGTCACGTCACGAAAGTCGGTAACACCCGAAGCCGGTGGCCCAACCCTTGTGGGGGAGCCGTCGAAGGTGGGACTGGCGATTGGGACGAAGTCGTAACAAGGTAGCCGTACCGGAAGGTGCGGCTGGATCACCTCCTTTCTAAGGAGCACATAGCCGACTGCGAGCGCATGTCTCGCACGGTTTGCTCATGGGTGGAACGTTGACTATTCGGCACGGCCATCTGGTCCGCTCTCTCTAGTACTGCCCTTCGGGGCGTGGAACGAGGCTGCTGGATTCGATGGTCGGGCCGGGCACGCTGTTGGGTGTCTGAGGGTACGGGCTGGAAAGTTGCCTGTTCCTTCTGGCCGGTCCCGGTGAACCACATCAATGTGTGTGGGTGACGGGGTACGGGTCGTTGTTTGAGAACTGCACAGTGGACGCGAGCATCTGTGGCCAAGTTTTTAAGGGCGCACGGTGGATGCCTTGGCACCAGGAACCGATGAAGGACGTGGGAGGCCGCGATAGGCCCCGGGGAGCTGTCAACCGAGCTTTGATCCGGGGGTGTCCGAATGGGGAAACCCGGCAGTCGTCATGGGCTGTCACCCATACCTGAACACATAGGGTATGTGGAGGGAACGCGGGGAAGTGAAACATCTCAGTACCCGCAGGAAGAGAAAACAACCGTGATTCCGGGAGTAGTGGCGAGCGAAACTGGATGAGGCTAAACCGTATGTGTGTGATACCCGGCAGGGGTTGCGCGTACGGGGTTGTGGGAGTGGACTTCAGTCGTCTGCCGGCGGCTGGGTGAGTCAGAAACCATTGCGATAGGCGAAGGACATGCGAAAGGTCCGGCGTAGAGGGTAAGACCCCCGTAGCTGAAATCGTGGTGGCTTGCTTGTTCATTTCCCAAGTAGCACGGGGCCCGAGAAATCCCGTGTGAATCTGGCGGGACCACCCGCTAAGCCTAAATATTCCCTGGTGACCGATAGCGGATAGTACCGTGAGGGAATGGTGAAAAGTACCGCGGGAGCGGAGTGAAATAGTACCTGAAACCGTGTGCCTACAAGCCGTGGGAGCGTCGCCGTGTTCTTCGGAGCACGGTCGTGACTGCGTGCCTTTTGAAGAATGAGCCTGCGAGTTTGCGGTGTGTTGCGAGGTTAACCCGTGTGGGGAAGCCGTAGCGAAAGCGAGTCCGAATAGGGCGTTTTAGTAGCGCGCTCAAGACCCGAAGCGGAGTGATCTAGCCATGGGCAGGTTGAAGCGGAGGTAAGACTTCGTGGAGGACCGAACCCACCAGGGTTGAAAACCTGGGGGATGACCTGTGGTTAGGGGTGAAAGGCCAATCAAACTCCGTGATAGCTGGTTCTCCCCGAAATGCATTTAGGTGCAGCGTCGTGTGTTTCTTGCCGGAGGTAGAGCACTGGATAGGCGATGGGCCCTACCGGGTTACTGACCTTAGCCAAACTCCGAATGCCGGTAAGTGAGAGCGCGGCAGTGAGACTGTGGGGGATAAGCTCCATGGTCGAGAGGGAAACAGCCCAGAGCATCGACTAAGGCCCCTAAGCGTACGCTAAGTGGGAAAGGATGTGGAGTCGCAGAGACAACCAGGAGGTTGGCTTAGAAGCAGCCATCCTTGAAAGAGTGCGTAATAGCTCACTGGTCAAGTGATTCCGCGCCGACAATGTAGCGGGGCTCAAGCGTACCGCCGAAGTCGTGTCATTGCAGCATGTGGTCTAACGATCGCTGTGATGGGTAGGGGAGCGTCGTGTGCCGGGTGAAGCAGCCGTGTAAGCGAGTTGTGGATGGTTCACGAGTGAGAATGCAGGCATGAGTAGCGATACACACGTGGGAAACGTGTGCGCCGATTGACTAAGGGTTCCTGGGTCAAGCTGATCTGCCCAGGGTAAGTCGGGACCTAAGGCGAGGCCGACAGGCGTAGTCGATGGACAACCGGTTGATATTCCGGTACCCGCTTTGAAGCGCCAACGTCGAACCAGGCGATGCTAAGTCCGTGAAGCCGCCCTGATCTCTTCGGAGTTGAGGGGAGTGGTGGAGCCGACGGTCCAGACCTGTAGTAGGTGAGTGATGGGGTGACGCAGGAAGGTAGTCCAGCCCGGGCGGTGGTTGTCCCGGGGTAAGGGTGTAGCCCGAGGAGTAGGTAAATCCGTTCCTCTTTGTGGGTGAGACCTGATGCCGAGCCGATTGTGGTGAAGTGGATGATCCTATGCTGTCGAGAAAAGCCTCTAGCGAGTTTCATGGCGGCCCGTACCCTAAACCGACTCAGGTGGTCAGGTAGAGAATACCGAGGCGTTCGGGTGAACTATGGTTAAGGAACTCGGCAAAATGCCCCCGTAACTTCGGGAGAAGGGGGGCCATTGCTGGTGATCCGATTTACTCGGTGAGCTGGTGGTGGCCGCAGAGACCAGCGAGAAGCGACTGTTTACTAAAAACACAGGTCCGTGCGAAGCCGTAAGGCGATGTATACGGACTGACGCCTGCCCGGTGCTGGAACGTTAAGGGGACCGGTTAGTCACATTTCGGTGTGGCGAAGCTGAGAACTTAAGCGCCAGTAAACGGCGGTGGTAACTATAACCATCCTAAGGTAGCGAAATTCCTTGTCGGGTAAGTTCCGACCTGCACGAATGGCGTAACGACTTCTCGACTGTCTCAACCATAGGCCCGGTGAAATTGCACTACGAGTAAAGATGCTCGTTTCGCGCAGCAGGACGGAAAGACCCCGGGACCTTTACTATAGCTTGATATTGGTGTTCGGTTCGGCTTGTGTAGGATAGGTGGGAGACTGTGAAGCATTAACGCCAGTTAGTGTGGAGTCATTGTTGAAATACCACTCTGGTCGTGCTGGATGTCTAACCTGGGTCCGTGATCCGGATCAGGGACAGTGTCTGGTGGGTAGTTTAACTGGGGCGGTTGCCTCCTAAAGGGTAACGGAGGCGCCCAAAGGTTCCCTCAGCCTGGTTGGCAATCAGGTGTTGAGTGTAAGTGCACAAGGGAGCTTGACTGTGAGACCGACGGGTCGAGCAGGGACGAAAGTCGGGACTAGTGATCCGGCGGTGGCTTGTGGAAGCGCCGTCGCTCAACGGATAAAAGGTACCCCGGGGATAACAGGCTGATCTTCCCCAAGAGTCCATATCGACGGGATGGTTTGGCACCTCGATGTCGGCTCGTCGCATCCTGGGGCTGGAGTCGGTCCCAAGGGTTGGGCTGTTCGCCCATTAAAGCGGTACGCGAGCTGGGTTTAGAACGTCGTGAGACAGTTCGGTCCCTATCCGCTGTGCGCGTAGGAGTCTTGAGAAGGGCTGTCCCTAGTACGAGAGGACCGGGACGGACGAACCTCTGGTGTGCCAGTTGTTCTGCCAAGGGCATGGCTGGTTGGCTACGTTCGGGAGGGATAACCGCTGAAAGCATCTAAGCGGGAAGCCTGCTTCGAGATGAGGACTCCCACCCACTTGATGGGTTAAGGCTCCCAGTAGACGACTGGGTTGATAGGCCAGATATGGAAGCCGGGTAACTGGTGGAGTTGACTGGTACTAATAGGCCGAGGGCTTGTCCTCAGATGCTCGCGTCCACTGTGTTGGTTCTGAAGCAATGAACCGTATTGAGCCCCCCTTTTTGTTTGGGGTGTGGTTCCGGTTCAGTTTCATAGTGTTTCGGTGGTCATAGCGTTAGGGAAACGCCCGGTTACATTTCGAACCCGGAAGCTAAGCCTTTCAGCGCCGATGGTACTGCAGGGGGGACCCTGTGGGAGAGTAGGACACCGCCGAACAATTCTTTAAAAAGACCCCGATGGGAATCTACTTCCCTCGGGGTCTTTTTTATGTCCATGTCCGGTACGCCCCGGTGCGGAACCCATGCGGGCCTACCGGTAGAGTCATGGAGCATCATCGGCCTGTTTCTCACGGGAGGCTCCCGGGTGGAGGTACAGGAGACACGAGTTCAGACGGACCGTGTGCTCACCATCCCGAACATCCTCAGCGCTGCGCGCCTCGTCGGCGTGCCGCTTTTCCTGTGGCTGATCCTCCGGCCCGAGTTCGGCGGGCCCAACAGCGACGGCTGGGCACTGCTGGTGCTGGCGTTCAGCGGTGTCAGCGACTATCTCGACGGGAAGCTGGCCCGTCGCTGGAACCAGATCAGCAGCCTCGGCCGGCTTCTCGACCCGGCGGCCGACCGGCTCTACATACTGTCAACGCTTGTCGGTCTCACCTGGCGCGAGATCCTGCCCCTCTGGCTGACCGCGGTCCTTCTCGCGCGAGAGCTGGTCCTGCTGGTGATGGTGGGCATCCTCCGGCGCCACGGCTATCCGCCGCCCCAGGTGAACTTCCTCGGCAAGGCGGCGACCTTCAACCTGATGTATGCCTTCCCCTTGCTCCTTCTGAGTGAGGGAAGTGGCTGGCTTCACACGACCGCCGCAATTTTCGGATGGGCGTTCGCCGGATGGGGTACAACACTCTATTGGTGGGCAGGAGTCCTCTACGTGGTTCAGGTCCGCCGACTTGTCAGGGCGGACACCGCGGCCGACTGAGCTCGCCGTAGCGGCGTCCATAGAGGCCGGGGCCCGTAGCGCGGTAAGTGTAAGGGCCATCGGGCGTGCACGGTCGGCGTGACCGTCGTCTCTTCAAGGAGGACGCTTCCGACATGAAGGCCGTCGTGATGGCAGGGGGCGAGGGAACTCGTCTGCGCCCGATGACCTCGACCATGCCCAAACCGCTGCTGCCCGTGGCCAACCGGCCGATCATGGAGCATGTGCTGCGGCTGCTCAAGCGGCATGGGCTCAGCGAGACCGTGGTGACAGTCCAGTTCCTCGCGTCCCTGGTGAAGAACTACTTCGGTGACGGCGAGGAGCTCGGTATGGAGCTCACGTACGCGAATGAGGAGAAGCCACTCGGCACTGCCGGTAGCGTCAAGAACGCAGAGGAAGCGCTCAAGGACGATACCTTCCTGGTGATCTCGGGTGACGCCCTGACGGATTTCGACCTTACGGATCTGATCAATTTTCATAAGGAAAACGGAGCCCTTGTCACCGTCTGTCTGACGCGCGTCCCCAATCCCCTCGAATTCGGTATCACCATCGTCGACGAGGCCGGAAAGGTCGAGCGTTTTCTGGAGAAGCCCACCTGGGGTCAGGTCTTCTCCGATACCGTCAACACCGGTATCTATGTGATGGAGCCGGAGGTCTTCGACTATGTCGAGCCCGATGTTCCGGTCGACTGGTCCGGAGATGTCTTCCCCCAGCTGATGAAGGAAGGCAAGCCCATCTTCGGGTACGTCGCCGAGGGCTACTGGGAGGACGTGGGCACCCACGAGAGCTATGTGAAGGCTCAGGCCGACGTTCTCGAGGGCAAGGTCGACGTCGAACTCGACGGATTCGAGATCTCGCCCGGCGTATGGGTCGCCGAAGGGGCCGATGTGGATCCCGAGGCCGTGCTCCGCGGTCCGCTCTACATCGGCGACTACGCCAAGGTGGAGGCCGGTGCCGAGATCCGTGAGCACACCGTCGTCGGTTCCAATGTCGTGGTGAAGAGCGGCGCCTTTCTGCACAAGGCCGTGGTGCACGACAACGTGTACGTCGGCCAGCAGAGCAATCTGCGCGGCTGTGTCATCGGCAAGAACACCGACATCATGCGCGCCGCCCGGATCGAGGACGGGGCCGTCATCGGCGATGAGTGCCTGATCGGCGAGGAATCGATCGTCCAGGGCAATGTCCGGGTCTATCCGTTCAAGACCATCGAGGCGGGCGCGTTCGTCAACACCTCGGTGATCTGGGAGTCCCGGGGGCAGGCCCATCTGTTCGGCGCCCGTGGCGTCTCCGGCATCCTCAATGTGGAGATCACCCCGGAGCTCGCGGTGCGGCTCGCCGGAGCGTATGCGACGACCCTCAAGAAGGGCTCCACGGTCACCACCGCGCGTGACCACTCCAGGGGCGCGCGGGCGCTCAAACGGGCGATGATCTCCGCCCTGCAGACCAGCGCCATCGACGTACGGGACCTGGAGAACGTACCGCTGCCGGTGGCCCGGCAGCAGACCGCGCGCGGCAGTGCCGGCGGGTTCATGATCCGGACCTCGCCCGGGGTGCCGGACTCGGTGGACATCATGTTCTTCGACGAGCGGGGCGCCGATCTGTCCGCGGCCGGTCAGCGGAAGCTGGACCGCGTCTACGCCCGCCAGGAGTACCGCCGGGCCTTCCCGGGCGAGATCGGTGACCTCAGCTTCCCGTCGAGTGTCTTCGACTCGTACACGGGCTCGCTGCTGCGCGCCGTGGACATCAGCGGGATCGCCGAATCCGGTCTCAAGGTCGTCGTGGACGCCGCCAACGGAAGCGCCGGGCTGGTGCTTCCGAGCCTGCTGGGACGGCTCGGGGTGGACGCGCTGACCATCAACCCCGGCCTGAACGAGGCGCGTCCGACGGAGACCGCCGACGCCCGCCGGTCGGGGCTGGCCCGGCTCGGTGAGATCGTCGCCTCGGCGCGCGCCGCGTTCGGAGTGCGGTTCGACCCGGTCGGTGAGCGGTTCTCGCTCGTCGACGAGCGGGGCCGCATCGTGGAGGACGACCGGACGCTGCTGGTGATGCTGGACCTGGTGGCCGCGGAGCGGCGCAGCGGGCGGGTGGCGCTCCCGGTGACCACGACCCGGATCGCCGAGCAGGTGGCGGCGTATCACGGCACGCAGGTGGAGTGGACGACCACCGCGGCGGACGATCTGACCCGGGTCGCCCGGTCGGAGACCACCGTCTTCGGCGGTGACGGGCGCGGCGGATTCATCATCCCCGAGTTCAGCAGCGTCTTCGACGGCACGGCCGCCTTCGTCCGGCTGATCGGGCTGGTGGCGCGCACTCAGCTGACGCTGAGCCAGATCGATGCGCGGATTCCGCGGGCGCATGTCCAGCGGCGCGATCTGGCCACCCCCTGGGCGGTCAAGGGCCTGGTCATGCGGCATGTGGTGGAGGCCGCGGGCGACCGTTCCGTGGACACCACCGACGGGGTGCGGGTCGTGGAGGCCGACGGGCGGTGGGTCATGGTGCTGCCCGACCCGGCCGAGGCGGTCACCCATCTGTGGGCGGAGGGCCCGGACGACGCGTCCGCGCAGGCTCTGCTGGATGAGTGGTCGAGCGTGGTGGACAGCGCGGGGCGCTGATCCCGAGGCCGTCTCCGCACGTCTGAGCGCGTGGGGGGGCGCCGCCCCGAGGTCCCCGATCCGGCACGCCGGAGGGGCCATTCGGTGGCGGCGGCCCCCACGTGCGACGATGTGCGGCATGTCGCAGCCGCCCCCCGTTCGGAGCACAGCATCGCCGCGCCCTCGTCCGCGCCTCGACGCGTCCATGTCGCTGCTGACCAATGTGATGGACCACAGCCTCGACGACGGGTACGCCGAGGCCGCCGCGCGGCGCGGTGAGACCGGTCGCTCGGGCCTGCCGCGCACCATGCGGGCCAAACTGGGGCTGGCTCTCGGCCTAGTCCTGGTCGCGGTGGTCATCACCGTCGGCGCCGCCGAGGCGCGGATATCGGCGCCCACGCTGGCCAAGGAGCGGGGGGAACTGATCGACCGTATCGAGACGGGGAACTCGAACGCGGACGAGCTCGCCAGGAGCGTGGACAAGCTCCGGGGCGAGGTCGGGGAGAAGCAGCGGCAGGCACTGGAGAAGCACGGCGGAGCCAAGGCCGATCTGGTGGCGCTGCTCTCGGGGGCCAACGAAGTGACCGGCCCCGGGGTGAAGCTGGTGGTCGACGACGCCAAGGGCGCGGCCGGCGGCGGCGGGGGACCACGGGAGAGCGCCGACTTCTCCGATACCGGCCGGGTGCGCGACCACGACATGCAGCGCGTCGTCAACGGCCTGTGGGAGTCGGGCGCGGAGGCCATCTCGATCAACGGGCAGCGGCTGACGGCGCTCTCGGCGATCAGGGCGGCGGGAGACGCCATACTGGTCGACAACAAGCCGCTGGCGCCCCCGTATACGGTGCTCGCGGTGGGGGACGGGCAGCGGCTGAGCACCGCTTTCCAGAACAGCGCGGACGGCCAGTATCTGCATGTGCTGCAGCAGAACTATGACATCCGCACGAGCATTTCCGCCCAGGACTCGCTCCGGCTTCCGGCCGCGCCGAGCCTGATCGTACGCACCGCGGAACCGATAGCCGGTGGCTCCGGCAAGGGTGACGCCGACACAGGGAAGGGCACATCGTGATCGCCGTATTGGGGCTCATCGTGGGAGTCGTGGTCGGACTTGTGGTTCGACCCGTGGTGCCGACGGTGGTCGAGCCCTATCTGCCGATCGCCGTCGTGGCGGCACTCGACGCGGTCTTCGGAGGCTTCCGGGCGATGCTGGACGGGATCTTCGACGACAAGGTCTTCGTCGTATCGTTCCTGTCCAATGTGGTGGTGGCCGCACTGATCGTCTTCCTCGGTGACAAGCTGGGCGTCGGTGCCCAGCTGTCGACGGGAGTCGTGGTGGTGCTCGGTATCCGGATCTTCTCCAACGCGGCCGCGATCCGCCGCCATGTCTTCCGGGCGTGAGGCCGATGACGACCGACGACACCCCTGAGAAGCCCGAGCGGCCAGAGTCGGCTGAAAACCGAGGGCCGGGCGAAACGTCGCGACAGTCGGCCGAAACGCCGCGATTGACCGAGGGGCCCGAGAGGCCCGAGAAGCCGGAGCCGACAGCGAAGGCGGGAGAGACCGAACCGGCCGCTGAGCAGCCGCGGCGGTCGCCCGAGCCGCCGCGACGGCCGGAGACGGCCGAGAACCCCGCGCCCTCCGGGGAGCCGCGCGAGCGGGCGCGGCCGGAGCGGCAGTCGGTGGCCGAAACGCCGCAGCCGGGTGCCCCGTCGCCCGCCCGTAAGCCCGAGCACCGTGACGTACGGGAGCAGCCGGGCAGGCCGTCCGCGCCGCCGCGAGGTGAGTCGGGCAGGCCCGCCGGGCCGCCGCCGGGTGGTCTCAAGGATGTCGCTCTCCGGACGCCCCTGCCCAAGGCCGTGCTGCCCGAGGCCCTGCCGCCGCAGGCCCAGGGCCGGCCTGTCAAGCCGGGCGGCACGCCCACGCCGCCCGCCGAGGGCACCAGGCCCCCCGGCGGGCCCAGGAGCGGTCCCGGAGAGCGTGTGGGGCCCACCCCAGGCCCCGGAGCCGGGCAGGGCGGCCGTGGGGGCGAGAAGGGGTCGGAGGAGGCCCTGTCCGGCCGCCAGCGGTTGCTGAAGGGCGTATGGCCCCCGCGGCTGACCCGCGCGCAGCTGATCGTCGCCCTGCTGCTCTTCGGCCTCGGCCTGGGCCTCGCCATCCAGGTGCGCTCGACCAACGAGAACAGCGTGCTGCGCGGCGCCCGGCAGGAGGACCTGGTCCGGATCCTCGACGAGCTGGACTCCCGCACCCAGCGGCTCCAGGACGAGAAGCGCCGGCTGGAGAACCAGCGCACCGAGCTGGAGAACAGCTCGGACCAGGCCGAGGAGGCCCGCAAGCAGACGCTCCAGAAGGAGCAGCAGCTGGGCGTGCTCGCGGGTACGGTGGCAGCACAGGGTCCCGGTATCACGATCACCATCGACGACTCCCGGGGCTCCGTGGAGTCGGACATGCTGCTCGACACGGTGCAGGAGCTGCGCGCGGCGGGCGCCGAGGCGATCCAGATCGGCAAGGTGCGAGTGGTCGCCGGGACCTACTTCGCGGACAGCGGTGGCGCGGTCCAGATCGATGGACAGAAAGTGACGCAGCCGTATGTTGTGAAGGTGATCGGCAAGCCGGAAGATCTGGAGCCGGCGCTGAACATCCCCGGCGGGGTGGTGCAGAGCCTGGAGAAGGAGCAGGCCACTGTGTCCGTGCGGCGGGAGAAGAAGATCGTTGTGGATGCCTTGCGATCGGCGAAGCGGCCTGACTACGCTCGGTCGTCATCACGGTGAGGCGGTTCGAAATGAGGGTCTCTCGGGGAGACCATGTGGACGCGGGGGGTCAACGCACCAGAAGATCCGCGCGTGATGGAAACTGTCTGGTGGTCACGGACGTTGTGAGGATGTCCGGACCGTCTGGTGTGTGCATCGAGGGTTTGTCCTGCCCCACGGGCGGGTCTGTTTCAGTCAAGGGGAATCGCCCGTGAAGTTGTTCGGGAAGTTGTTCGGCAAGAGTGCCCGCCAGGATGGCGGCAGCAGCACCGCTCGCCACCGCGCCTCGCGTGCTGCGGAGGAGAGCGGAGGGGGGACCGAGGAGCGCCCGCTGTTCCGGGACCAGGTCGGCTCCCAGGGCGAGTCTGTTGACCCCTCCGCGACCGGCCCCATAGGTTTCCAGGAGCCATCGGCCGCTCACAGTGGTGGAGGGTTCGGCTTGCCTGTCTGTCAGCGGTGCGGCCACCGGAACGCGGAGGCCAGCCGGTTCTGTTCCAATTGCGGCGCCCCGCTGCGGGGCGGTGCGCCCTCCGAGCGTGCCTCGGAGACCACCTCCACCATTTCGATCTCGGGTCTCGAGGCGTACGACTCCGAGGTGACCGGGCAGACGCCGCTGCCGTCGCTCAGCCCGGAGGCGCAGGCCGCCGTCGAGGCGCTGCCGATGGGTTCGGCGCTGCTGGTGGTCCGCCGCGGGCCGAACTCGGGCAGCCGCTTCCTGCTGGACAGTGATGTCACCACGGCGGGCCGTCACCCGCAGAGCGACATCTTCCTGGACGATGTGACGGTCTCCCGCCGCCATGTGGAGTTCCGGCGCGGCCAGGACGGCAGCTTCACCGTCTCGGACGTCGGCAGCCTCAACGGGACGTACCTCAACCGGGAGCAGATCGACGCGCCGGTGGTGCTGGCCAGCGGCGACGAGGTGCAGATCGGTAAGTACCGGCTGGTCTTCTACCCGAGCCAGCGGGGCGTCGGCATCTGACCCGTCAGGGGAGGTCCATGCTTCAGACACCGTCGGGCGGTGCCGGTACCGGCACCGCCCCCACGGGCAGCCGGTCGATGAGCATCGGCACCGTGCTGAATCTGTTGCGGGACGAGTTCCCCGAGGTCACCATCTCCAAGATCCGCTTCTTGGAGTCGGAAGGTCTGGTCGAGCCGCGGCGGACGCCCTCCGGCTATCGCAAATTCAGCCGGCGGGATGTGGAGCGGCTCGGTCATATCCTCCGGATGCAGCGTGACCACTACCTGCCGCTCAAGGTCATCCGGGAGCATCTGGACGCCTTGGAGCGAGGAGAGCCGTTGCAGCTTCCTGCCGTTTCGCAGGGGGCGCGGCAGCCCGGTGCGCTCGACGGCGGTATCGGGGCGGCCGCGGACGGCCGCACGGCCGCCCGGCTGGGCCGTGCCGAGCTGCTGGCAACGGCCGAGGTCAGCGAGGTGCAGCTGGCCGAATGGGAGTCGTACGGGCTGCTCGCGCCGACCGCGGACGGCGGGTACGACATCGAGGCGGTGACCGTCGCCCGGCTCATCGCCGAACTTGGTCGTTTCGGCCTGGAACCACGTCATCTGCGAATCATGAAAGCCTCCGCCGAGCGCGAGGCCGGCATGGTCGAGCAGGTGGTCGCTCCGCTGCGGTTGCATAGAAACCCGCAGACCAGAGCGCATGCGGAGGCCAGTGTGCGGGAGCTTGCCACGCTCTCCGTACAGCTGCACGCGGCGCTGGTGCGGTCGGCTCTGAGGGTTCAGGAGCGGTGACCGACCGGGCCCCGACTATCCAAACCGGCCGGGCACGTCCTAGGGTTGCTGTGTGAACGAGCTCGACGTCGTGGGTGTCCGGGTGGAAATGCCCTCCAACCAACCGATCGTGCTCCTGCGTGAAGTGGGAGGCGACCGGTACCTCCCCATCTGGATCGGACCAGGTGAGGCGACCGCGATCGCCTTCGCTCAGCAGGGCATGGCTCCGGCGCGCCCGCTGACTCATGATCTTTTCAAAGACGTACTCGAAGCGGTCGGCCAGCAGCTCACGGAGGTCCGGATCACGGATCTGCGCGAGGGGGTCTTCTACGCGGAGCTGGTCTTCGCCAGCGGCGTGGAGGTCAGCGCCCGGCCGTCCGACGCCATAGCGCTCGCGCTGCGCACCGGAACGCCGATCTACGGCAGCGACGGCGTGCTGGACGACGCCGGTATCGCGATCCCGGACGAGCAGGAGGACGAGGTGGAGAAGTTCCGCGAGTTCCTCGACCAGATCTCGCCCGAGGACTTCGGAACCAGCAGCCAGTGAACGGTATGCCGGTCCTCGCTCGCGCATTCGAGTAGCCTTTCCCGGACGAGGGACACGGGAAACCACCCTTAGGGTGATTATCACTCGGCGTGCCGAGTGTGGCGATCGTTGACGCACCCCGGGTGACTGCCTACCTTCAAGATGGCAGGTCGAGGACGGAGGTCGGCGTGAGAAGCACCGGCGACGGCACGGCAGCCGGCGGTCCGTATACGCTCCAGGGGAGCGCACCGGCCGATCCGGCAGTGAAGGCTCGGGTCGCGGCACAGGCAGCACCGCCGCGTGAGCCCACCGCGGGGGAGACGGAGCGGGTCGGGTACCGCGGACCCACCGCATGCGCGGCCGCGGGCATCACCTACCGCCAGCTCGACTACTGGGCCCGCACCGGCCTGGTGGAGCCGAGCGTCCGGCCCGCGTACGGCTCGGGCAGCCAGCGGCTCTACAGCTTCCGGGACGTGGTCGTCCTCAAAATCGTGAAGCGGCTGCTGGACACCGGCGTATCGCTGCAGAACATCCGGGCGGCGGTGACTCATCTGCGCGCCCGGGAGCTCGACGACCTGGCCCAGATGACGCTGATGAGCGACGGCGCGACCGTCTACGAGTGCACCTCGCCCGATGAGGTCGTGGACCTCCTCCAGGGCGGTCAGGGCGTCTTCGGGATCGCCGTGGGTGTCGTCTGGCGGGATGTCGAGAGCGCGCTGTCGCAGCTGCACGGCGAGCGGGTGGACACCGGTGAGACGCTGATCCGGCACAACCCCACCGATGAGCTCGCGGCGCGTCGCAACCGGGCCGGTTGAGCGCTCGCGTTTTCGTCAGGCGCCTTTCGCCAGGCGCCTTTCGTCAGGCGCCGCCCCGGACGTGAGCCGAGCGGCGCCCCGGGCCCGCCTCCGGGCCGTCGTGCCGCCCATTGTCAGTGGGGTGCGGCAGCATCGTAGGTGTGAGGGGTGCGCCGACGATTCTCCATCTGGACATGGATGCCTTCTACGCCTCGGCGGAGCAGGCATCCAAGCCGAGCCTGCGCGGTAAGCCGGTGATCGTGGGGGGCCTGGGGCCGCGTGGCGTGGTCGCCACGGCCTCCTACGAGGCCCGGGTGTTCGGGGTGCACTCCGCCATGGCGATGGCCCAGGCCCGCCGCCTATGTCCGAACGCGGCGTTCCTCATCCCCCGCTTCACCCTCTACCGCACGGTGAGCGACGCCGTCATGACCCTGCTGCATACGCTCTCGCCGCTGGTGGAGCCGCTCAGTCTGGACGAGGCGTTCGTCGATCTGGAGGCGGGCGGCACCGAGCCCACCGTCGGGGCGGCGCGCGCCGTGGGGGAGCGGCTGCGGGCCGACATCAAGGCGGCCACCGGGCTGACCGGCTCGGTGGGGCTCGCCGGATCCAAGATGCTCGCCAAGATCGCTTCGGAGCAGGCCAAGCCCGACGGCATGGTGGTCATCGACCCGGGGACGGAGCGCGAGCTGCTCGGCCCCATGTCGGTGCGGACACTCCCGGGCGTCGGCCCCGCCACGGCGGAGACGCTGCGCCGGGCCGGGATCCACACCGTGGCCGAGACGCGGGAGGCGGGCGAGGCCGAGCTGGTGCGGCTGCTGGGCCGGGCCCACGGCGCGTCGCTCTTCCTGATGGCCGAGGGCCGGGACGAGCGGCCCGTCGTCGCCGAGCGGGACGCCAAGTCCATCTCGGTGGAGGACACCTTCGACGTCGACCTCACCGACCGCACCCGGGTGCAGCTGGAAATCACACGGCTCGCCGACCGCTGTGTGCGACGGCTGCGCGAGGCGGGCCGCTCGGGGCGGACGGTCGTGATCAAGGTGCGGCGGTACGACTTCTCCACGCTGACCCGTTCGGAGACCCTGCGCGGGCCGACCGACGATCCGGGGGTGGTGCGGGAGGCCGCCGCGCGGCTGATCGACGGCGTGGACACCACGGCGGGCGTGCGGCTGCTGGGGGTCGGGGTCAGCGGTCTGGCGGACTACACCCAGGAGGATCTCTTCGCGCAGGCGGCTCAGGCGGCCCATGAGGCCCTGGGGGACGCCCGGCGCGTGTCGGGGCCCGAGGGGCCGGAGCGTGTGGGAGAGGGCGTGGGAGAGGCTTCTGAGGACGCTGAGAAGCCGCGCCGCTGGCTGCCGGGCTCCGATGTGCGGCACGCCGAGTACGGGGCGGGCTGGGTGCAGGGGAGCGGGGTGGGCCGGGTGACCGTGCGCTTCGAGGAGCCGTGGTCGCGGCCGGGGCGGGTGCGGACGTTCGCGGTGGACGACCCGGCGCTGGAGCCGACCGAACCGCTGCCCCTGCTGCGACCGGACACGGATGCGACTCCGGGCATGGACGCGGTCCCGGGGGAGGCCGCGACCCCGGACGCGGACGGGGCTCCGGACGTGCACTTGGGCCCGGACGCGGACGCGGACCCAGGCCCGGACGCGGATCTGGCCCCGAACCTGGCCGTGAGCCCGGCCCCGGACGCGAACCCGACCGCCGAGGAGGTAGCGGGCCCGGTCCCCGAGGACGCCGCGAGCCCGGGCCCCGATGTGGCCCGGAAGGCGGAGGCTGCGGACCTGGTCTCGGAGGACGCCGTGTGCCCGCGCCCCGACGTGGCCCGGGAGGTCGTCACGGACCCGGGCCCCGCCTCGGCCTCGGCCTCGGAGGAGGCTGCGGGCCCGGTCTCGGAGGACGCCGCGGGTCCGCCCCTCGACGTGGCCCCGGAGGCGGCTTCGGACCTGGCCCCGGCCGGGACGTCGGGCCGGGAGGGGACCACGGGCCTGAACCCGGGGGAGCGCATAGTCCCGGGCCCAGAGCAGACCGCGGGCCCGGATGACCTGGCCCCGGGGCCGGGCGGCCTGGTCGAGGGCGCGGATGGCCCGGCTCCGGGACCGGGCGGGGGATCCGAGCGGGGGCAGGGCCTGGGCCATATGCAGGGCCATGGGCCGGGTGGCGGGCAGGCTCCGGGAGCGGACGGCTTGGCGGAGGGCGCGGATGGGCTGGCCCCGAGCGTGGGCGGCGGATCCGAGCGGGGGCAGGGCCTGGGCCATATGCAGGGCCATGGCCTGGGCGGCGAGCGGGCCCCGGGAGCGGATGGCTTGGCGGAGGGCGCGGATGGGCTGGCCCCGGGCGTGGGCGGGGGATCCGAGCGGGGGCAGGGCCTGGGCCATATGCAGGGTCCGGCCTCAGGACACGAGCAGGGCAAGCCGCAGCCCCAAGGTCAGCCCGTGACGTCCAGCCCGTAGTGGTGGTAGAGCTGCAACTCCTGCTCGGGGGAGAGGTGGCGGCCGACGCCGAAGTCCGGGGCGTCCTTGATCAGTGTTCGGTCGTACGGCACCCGCAGGGTGTCGCCGACGACCTCGCTCGGTTCGAGCGGCACGAAGACGTCCCGGCTGAACAGCCCGGTGCGTACGGCCGCCCATTCGGGCTCGCCGGTCGCGTCGTCGAGATAGACCTCGTCCACGGTGCCGATCTTGGAGCCCTCGCGGTCGAATGCCTTGCGGCCGATCAGGGTCCGCGGGTCGATATCGGTCTGCACGCTCTCTCCCACAGGTGGCAAGTGGCCATTGATACCTACAAAAAGCCACATCACCGCGCTCGGCCACTCGAACGCCGGCGACCGTCCCCCACGGTAGAACCGCTGGTACGCTGACTGTGGCTGTAAACCCCGTGCGGGAGAGTCCTCCGCCGACGCTGTCGGAGGCGCCGAAGGAGCAAACCCTCCCCGGAATCTCTCAGGCACACGTACCGTGCGGGTGAGGTCACTCTGGAAAGCAGGGCGGGCCACGGGCGAGCAGAGCTCCGGAACCCCTCCTCACCGACGGTGAAAACCGGTCAGGCGGTATGTGGACCGGTGAAGCTCTCAGGTTGAGATGACAGAGGGGGAGGCCGTCCGGGCACCCGCGCCGCGGTGCCCCTCGCCGGTCGTTACAGACCAGGAGGCCCCCGCAGATGACCGCCAATCGCATCGCACTCTCCGACTTGGAACGCGGTACTCCGTTCGAGCAGCGCCATATCGGCCCCGACGGCGAGGCGCAGGCCAAGATGCTCGCCCACGTCGGCTTCGGCTCGCTGGACGAGCTCACCGAGGCCGCCGTACCGGAGGTCATAAGGAGCACCGAGGCGCTGAATGCCCTGCCCCCGGCCCGCAGCGAGCCGGAGGTCATCGCCGAGCTGCGCGGGCTCGCCGACCGCAACCAGGTGCTGCCGTCGATGATCGGTCTCGGCTACTACGGCACCCACACCCCGCCGGTGATCCTGCGCAATGTGCTGGAGAACCCCGCCTGGTACACCGCGTACACGCCCTACCAGCCGGAGATCTCCCAGGGCCGGCTCGAGGCCCTGCTCAACTTCCAGACCGTGGTCGCCGATCTGACCGGGCTGCCCACGGCGGGTTCCTCGCTGCTGGACGAGGCCACCGCGGCCGCCGAGGCGATGGCGCTGTCGCGGCGCGTCGGCAAGGTCAAGGAGGGCGTCTTCCTGGTCGACGCCGAGTGTCTGCCGCAGACCGTCGCGGTCCTGCGGACCCGCGCCGAGCCGACCGGTGTCGAGGTCGTCGTCGCCGATCTGGCCGAGGGCATTCCGGACGAGATCGCCGAGCGCGGGGTCTTCGGCGTACTGCTGCAGTACCCGGGCGCCTCCGGCGTGGTGCGCGATCCGCGGCCGGTCATCGAGCGCGCCCATGAGCTGGGCGCCATCGTCACCGTCGCCGCCGATCTGCTCGCGCTCACCCTGCTCACCTCGCCCGGCGAACTGGGCGCGGACATCGCGGTGGGCAACAGCCAGCGGTTCGGCGTCCCGATGGGCTTCGGCGGACCGCACGCCGGGTTCATGTCGGTGCGCGACGCCTACGCCCGCAACCTTCCCGGCCGGCTGGTCGGGGTCTCCGTGGACGCCGACGGCGACAAGGCGTACCGGCTGGCGCTGCAGACCCGTGAGCAGCACATCCGCCGGGAGAAGGCCACCAGCAATATCTGCACCGCCCAGGTGCTGCTGGCCGTGATGGCCGGGATGTACGCCGTCTACCACGGCCCGGACGGGCTCGCCGCGATCGCCCGCCGCACCCACCGCTACGCCTCGGTGCTCGCCGAGGGGCTGCGGGCCGGCGGTGTCGAGGTGGTGCACGGCACGTTCTTCGACACCCTCACCGCGCGGGTGCCGGGCCGGGCCGCCGAGGTGGTCGCCGCGGGCCGGGAGGCCGGGGTCAACCTTCGGCTGACCGACGCCGACCACGTCGGCATCGCCTGCGACGAGACCACCGCCCGTGCGCAGCTCGCCGCCGTGTGGTCCGCCTTCGGGGTGGACGGCGGAAACGGCGACGCCACCGGGATCCCCGGCATCGACGAACTGGACGCCGCTGCGCCGGACGCGCTGCCCGCGGCCCTGCTGCGCCACGACGGCTATCTGGCCCACCCGGTCTTCCACCAGCACCGCTCCGAGACGGCGATGCTGCGCTATCTGCGGCGGCTGGCCGACCGGGACTACGCCCTGGACCGGGGCATGATCCCGCTCGGCTCCTGCACCATGAAGCTCAACGCGACCACCGAGATGGAGCCGGTCACCTGGCCCGAGTTCGGCGCGCTGCACCCCTTCGCACCGGCCGAGCAGGCCCAGGGCTATCTGACCCTGATCCGTGAGCTGGAGGAGCGGCTGGCCGAGGTCACCGGCTATGACAAGGTCTCCCTGCAGCCGAACGCCGGATCCCAGGGCGAGCTCGCCGGGCTGCTCGCGGTGCGCGCCTACCACCGCGCCAACGGGGACACCCAGCGCACCGTCTGCCTGATCCCGTCCTCCGCGCACGGCACCAACGCCGCCAGCGCCGTGATGGCCGGCATGAAGGTCGTCGTGGTCAAGACCGGTGAGGACGGCGAGATCGACACCGGCGACCTGCGCGCCAAGATCGAGAAGCATGGTGCCGAACTGGCCGTGCTGATGGTCACCTACCCCTCCACCCACGGTGTGTTCGAGGGCCACATCACCGAGATCTGCGCGGCCGTGCACGACGCGGGCGGTCAGGTCTACGTGGACGGCGCCAACCTCAACGCGCTGGTCGGGCTCGCCGAGCCGGGCCGGTTCGGCGGCGATGTCTCGCATCTGAACCTGCACAAGACCTTCTGCATCCCGCACGGCGGTGGCGGTCCCGGCGTCGGCCCGGTCGCGGTGCGCGAGCACCTGGCGCCCTACCTCCCCAACCATCCGCTGCAGCCCGCCGCAGGCCCGGCCACCGGAGTCGGCCCGGTCTCGGCCGCGCCGTGGGGCTCCGCGGGGATCCTGCCGATCTCCTGGGCGTACATCCGGCTGATGGGCGCCGAGGGGCTGCGCCGCGCGACCCAGGTCGCGGTGCTCGGCGCCAACTATGTCGCCAAGCGTCTCGAGCCGCACTACCCGGTGCTCTACACCGGCCCCGGCGGCCTGGTGGCCCATGAGTGCATCGTGGATCTGCGGCCGCTGACGAAGGCCACCGGCGTGACGGTCGACGATGTGGCCAAGCGCCTGATCGACTACGGCTTCCACGCGCCGACGATGTCGTTCCCCGTCGCCGGGACGCTGATGATCGAGCCGACCGAGAGCGAGGATCTGACGGAGCTGGACCGCTTCTGCCAGGCGATGATCGCCATCCGGGCCGAGATCGAGAAGGTCGGCTCCGGCGAGTGGGCCAAGGAGGACAACCCGCTCCGGAACGCCCCGCATACGGCGGCGTCGCTGACCGGGGAGTGGGACCACCCGTACTCCCGGGAGGAAGCGGTCTTCCCGGCCGGGGTCTCGGCGGCCGACAAGTACTGGCCGCCGGTGCGGCGGATCGACGGGGCCTATGGGGACCGTAACCTCGTCTGCTCCTGCCCGCCGCTGGAGTCCTACGAGGGCTGAGGGCTTCCCCTCCGAACTCGGGGACTCGCAGACGCGTCAATGGGGCCGGTGCGGCGGATACGCCGGGCCGGCCCCTGCGGGTACGTGCCGTCGACGGCGGATCAGGCCGTGGTGACGGCGTGGGCGGCCGTCAGGCCGCGGTGACGATGTGCTCGGAACCCCGCGGCCGGCAGGGTGCGATGACGCGCCCGTCCGGCAGCAGCTCACCGGTGTCCTCGAAGAGCAGGACGCCGTTGCACAGCAGGCTCCATCCCTGCTCCGGGTGGTGCGCCACCAGATGGGCGGCCTCCCGGTCGGCGGAGTCGGCTGACGGGCAGGGTGGTTGATGCTGGCACATGACAGGGTTCTTTCGCTGCGGAGTGGTGAAGGTCCTGCGGCTCGCTGCGGCGTTCATGGCCGCCCCCCGTGGTTTGAGTCGGTCGATTGCTCCAGTGTTGCCCTACGGCCTGGAATCCGCAGGGATTTCGCGGTACCGGTCTCGCTAGATAATGACGCATCACCCGTCCGGACGGTTCATCGCCGCCGGACTGTTACGAGGATGCTGCGGAGCGCCCCGTGACCCGGCGGTCACGGGGCGCTCCCAACCTGACGGAGGCCCAGGTCAGGCGGGTGAGCCAAGCAAGGGAGCCCGGGTGAGCCGGTGGGTGAGAACCGGCAGCAGATCCGTTGCGCGATGCGCCCGGTGGGGCGCGATCCCCGGCGGAGCCGGGGCGAGCGGCACCAACAGGTCCCCCGCGCCGAGGCCGCCTTCGGCGCCGTCCGCCGTCAGGTCGCCGTGCAGCCAGAGCGTGACCATGTAGAGCTCGGGAATGGACAGCAGCCGCGGTTGGTACGCCGAGGGCAGCGACTCGGCCTGGCTCAGGGCCAGTTCGGCCGAGCTGACATAGGGGCCCTCGGAGAAGTGTGAGAAGGCCCAGCCGTCGGCGGTGAGCATCGCCTCGGCGGCGGCCACCGTGCGGTTGCCGTCGCGGATCAGGAAGCGCCAGCCGGTGAGCCGGGTGCGTGGCGGGCCGTCGGCGGTGGTGATGTCGTCCAGGACATGGACGGGGAGCGGAAGTTCGGGTTCGAAGGGGCCGGTGAGCGTGGAGAGTACCGGGGTGCGGGCCTCGCGGACGGCGGTGGGGGAATCAAGGGCCGTGAGGACGCTGCGCAGGGCGGGCGCGGGGGCCTGGGGCACATGCAGCGGCATGGTGGGTCGCCTCTCGCTTGGAGACACGGTGAAGCGATAGCGGGCCGGGTTTGGGCGGCGCTGTCGGTGGAACACGGGTCAGAGGGGAACCGGAACAGACCGTTCGGGCCTTATCTCTCTGCCTCGTTAGCCGAGTTTATACGACACATGTTCCCGTTGTGTTTCATCTAGCCGCTGCCCGCATTGCCGACAAGACGTTATCCAGACCCCGAGAAGGCGGGGATTTCCCCCGATTCCATGCCAGATGAACGGATATGACCTGGCATTTTGAGGCCGACGCGGTAGGCTGGATCTCGCCGGTCCATTTTTCCGGCGCAATGAAGAGTTCCAGAGAGCCTACCGGCTGGGTGGGGATCGCGGGGCGTTATCGATCACATTGGTGGGCATCATCGAGCGTGGTGTGCAGACGGCTGGCACCGATGATCCACTCGAGGAGGGACGCTTCGATGGGGACAAGCTCATGGCCGGTGAGTTCGACCCGTCCGGCCGGCGACGGCAGCGCGTCCGGTTGCGGCAGTGCCTCGACGGGCTGGGACGGCTCCTGGCCGACAAGCGATTCGACCGCCCGAAGAATCTGATGGGGCTGGAGATCGAGCTGAATCTCGCCGGGGCCGACGGACTGCCGAGGATGATGAACGCGGAGGTTCTGGAGCGCATCGGGAGTCATGATTTCCAGACCGAACTCGGGCAGTGCAACCTTGAAGTAAACATCGTGCCCCACCGTTTGCGCGGACGCGTTCTCGATCAGCTCTCGGAAGAGCTCCGAACCGGTTTGTCATATGCCGATCGCAAGGCGCGGGAAGTGTCCTCCGAGATCGTGATGATCGGAATTCTGCCGACCCTCGCCGCGGACGATCTGGGATCCACGAGTCTCTCCTATGACGACCGTTACAAACTCCTCAACGAACAGATGCTGGCCGCCCGCGGCGAGGATTTCCTCATCGACATCGAGGGCCGTGAGCGGTTCACCTACGCCAGCGCCTCCATCGCCCCCGAGGCGGCCTGCACCTCCGTCCAGCTCCATCTCCAGGTCACCCCGGGGCGCTTCGCGGACGCGTGGAACGCGGCGCAGGCGGTGGCCGCCGTACAGATCGCGATCGGCGCCAACTCCCCCTTCGTCTTCGGCCATGAGGCATGGCGCGAATCCCGGCCGCCGCTGTTCCTTCAGGCCACCGATGTGCGTCCGCCGGAGATCGCCGCCCAGGGGACGCGCCCGCGCACCTGGTTCGGCGAGCGCTGGATCGGTTCCGCCTACGAGCTGTTCGAGGAGAACCTGCGCTATTTCCCGCCCCTGCTCTCCACCGGCGAGGACGAGGACCCGCTGCGGGTGCTGGACGAGGGCGGGGTGCCCGAGCTCCAGGAACTGGCGCTGCACAACGGCACGATCTACCGCTGGAACCGGCCCGTCTACGACGTCGTGGACGGTGTTCCGCATCTGCGCGTGGAGAACCGTGTGCTTCCGGCGGGGCCCACCGTCACCGATGTCATCGCCAACGCCGCCTTCTACTACGGACTGGTCAGGGCGCTCGCCGAGGAGCCCCGCCCGGTGTGGACCCGGCTGCCGTTCGCGGCCGCCGCCGCCAACTTCGACGCGGCCTGCCGGCACGGCATCGACGCGGTCCTGCAGTGGCCCAAATCCGGCCGGTCGGCCTCCCTGGCCCGCACCTCCGCCGTACGGCTGGTCCGCGAGGAGCTGCTGCCGCTCGCCGCGTCCGGCCTCGACTCCTGGGGCGTGGAGCCCGCCGACCGCGACCGCTATCTCGGCGTGATCGAGGAGCGCTGCAAGCTGCGGGTCAACGGGGCGTCCTGGCAGACGGCCACCTACCACCGGGCGCTGGCCGGCGGGCTGGACCGGGACGCCGCCCTCGCGGCCATGACCCGCCGCTACTGCGCCCTGATGCGGACCGACGCGCCGGTGCACACCTGGCCCACCGATCTCTCCGGGTGACGCCCACACCGGCGACCATGACACCGTATTGTCCGGTGAGCGGGGCGGACGCACCCGATGAGGCGGACAAGCGGAAGTGGGGACAGGAGTGCGGTCACAGGCGCGGGGCGTGGATGCCCCGGTCGAGGACGGGCTCTCGCGGCGCATGCTGCGCACTGAGACGCTGCTCGTGCTGGCGCTGTCCCTCGGCGCGAGCGGGCTCTCCGCACTGATCAGCTTTATCGGCTCGGTGACCAAACCGGGCGGGCTCAAGGACCAGGCGGCCCATCTCAACTCCTCCGCCGCGCCGGGTCGGCCCTGGCTGGATCTCGCCTGGCAGCTGTTCGGCATCTCGACCGCGCTGGTGCCGGTCGCGCTCGTGGCCCATCTGCTGCTGCGCGAGGGCGCCGGGCTGCGGGCGATCGGCTTCGACCGCGACCGGCCGCGGTTCGACCTGGCGTGGGGCGCCGCGGTCGCGGCCGCGATCGGCGGCACCGGGCTGCTGCTGTATCTGGGGGCGCGGGCGGCCGGGGGCAATCTGACGGTGGTGCCCGAGTCGCTGCCCGATGTGTGGTGGAAGATCCCCGTACTGATCGCCTCCGCCGTGCAGAACGCGGTGCTGGAGGAGGTGATCGTGGTCGGCTATCTGCTGCGCAGGCTCGGGCAGTTGGGCTGGACCCCGATGGCCGCCCTGCTGGCCAGCTCGGTGCTGCGCGGTTCGTACCACCTCTACCAGGGGATCGGCGGCTTCTTCGGCAACCTGGCGATGGGCGTGATCTTCGTGGTGCTCTACCGCCGCTGGGGGCGGGTCGGGCCGCTGGTCGCCGCGCATGCGTTGATCGACATCGTGGCCTTCGTCGGATACGCCCTGCTGGCGGGCCGGGTGGACTGGCTGCCCACGGCCTGACCCGCCATCCGCCGCGACCGATGGGTCTCAGGCCAGCAATTCGCCGTCGATGACGGTGACGGCGCCGCCCGTCAGCAGCGTACGGTCGCCGCGCAGCGCGGTGCGGACCAGGCCGGTGCGCGCGGACGCCTGCAGCCCGGTCAGCTCGTCGCGGCCGAACCAGGCCGACCAGTAGGGCGCGAGCGCGGTGTGGGCGCTGCCGGTGACCGGGTCCTCGTCGATGCCGACGGCTGGGGCGAACATCCGCGAGACGAAGTCGTAGCCGCGCGTGGGGTCCTCGGCGGCCGCGGTCACGATGACGCCCCGGTGGCTGATCCGCTTGAGTGAGGCGAGGTCGGGGGCCAGGGCGCGCACGGTCTTCTCGTCGGCCAGCTCGATCAGCAGATCGTCGATATGCGGGCCGGCGTGATGGGCGGACACGATCTCGGCGCCGAGCGCTCCGGCGACCTCGGCCGTCTTCTGGGAGACCGGCAGCGCGGTCAGTGAGGCCGTGGGGAAGTCCAGCGTGATGGAGCCGCCGTCGTCGGCCGTCGCCGACAGGACCCCGCTGAGGGTGGCGAAGCGGACCGTGCCGGTCGCGGCCCCCGTGGTCTTCAGGACATGGGCGGTGGCGAGCGTGGCATGGCCGCACATGGGCGCCTCGGTGACCGGGGTGAACCAGCGCAGCGCCCAGTCCGCCTCCGCGGTCTGCGGGAGCGGGTGGGCGAAGGCGGTCTCGGCGAGATTGACCTCGGCGGCGACCTGCTGCAGCCGGCCGTCGTCCGGGAAGGAGTCGGTGTCGAGAAGGACGACCCCGGCCGGGTTGCCGGCGAAGGGGTGCTCGGTGAAGGCATCGACGATACGTATCCGCATACCGCCGACCGTAGGCGGCGGTATGCGGGGCGGCCATGGCCAATCCCCCAGCCGTGGCACCCCCTGGGGGCGGTGGTGTCGGCCCTGGCCGGTGGTGCGGGGAGCGAGGGCCGGCTACCCCTCGTCGGCGGCGAACAGCTCGAGGTGCCCGCACTCAGGGCAGCGGAACGCCACTATCTTCCGCCGGGGACGGCCGATCCGCTTGGCGCCCCCGAAGAGTCCCCGCTCCATCGCCCCTCGATCCAGCGCGCGTACCCGCGCGAGTGCTCACCGGCGTCCTCGATGAAACCTTCCGCCAGGCCGACGGTGCCGCAGTGGGTGCACGTGTTGTTCTTCATGCCGTGAGTCTAGGAAACGGCGCGGCCAGGAAGAACCCCGTAGTCGAGCCCTGGGACGACAACCGGCTTCACACAAGCCGGCGAGCCAAGGGGTTGGCTTCCGATCGGTTACGATATATCGTTGACGTGTCGTGATGGATCGACGATAGAAAGGAGCGTCACGATGCGTTCCCATGGACATGGACGTGAACACTGCGGACCCGGCCACCGCGGCCGGGGCGAGGGTGAGGGGCGGCGCGCGGCATTCGGCCCGTTCGGCCCCGGTTTCGACGGCCCGCCCTTCGGTGGGCCCCCGTTCGGCGGCCGAGGCCGCGGCGGCCCCGGTGGTCGCGGGCCGCGTGGGCGGGCGCGGCGCGGCGATGTGCGCGCCTCGATCCTGGCCCTGCTGAAGGACCGCCCGATGCACGGCTACGAGATGATCCAGGAGATCGCCGAGCGCAGCGGGGGAGCCTGGCGGCCCAGCCCCGGCTCGGTGTATCCCACGCTTCAGATGCTCGAGGACGAGGGGCTGATCGGCAGCGAGAGCGAGGGCGGCAAGAAGCTGTTCGCGCTCACCGACGCCGGCCGCACCGAGGCCGAGGCGGGGCCCGCGGCCCCGTGGGAGGAGGCCGGGCGCGGCATCGACTGGGAGGCCATGCAGGAGGTCCGTCAGGCGGGCTTCGGGCTGATGGAGGCGTTTTCCCAGGTCTGGCGCACCGGCAGCGCGGAGCAGCGGCAGAAGGCCGTCTCCGTCATCAACGAGTCGCGCAAGCGGCTGTATCTCATCCTCGCCGAGCAGGACGAGGAGCAGGGCGGCGCCGAGCGGGGCGGCGGGAGCTGAGCCCGATCGGACGGGGGTACGGCCGCACGGGGGCGGCGGGGCGGGGGGCCCGGTGCCTGTTGGGCGTCAGACGACCAGCGCGCTCAGCTTGCGCAGTGACTCATTGAGCGCGCCGGTCGCCGAGTCCTTCAGCTTCCCGGCCATCAAGGAAACCGCCGCCCCCGTGAACTCCCCGTCCACGCGCACCGTCGTGGCATCGCCGTCCGGTGTGAGCGAATAGCGCATGGCGAGGTTCACACCCATCGGGCCCTTGCCCCGGGTGGCCAGCAGCCGGGCGGGTTCGCACTCCTCGACGGTCCAGGTCACCTCGGCCGGAAAGCCCATCAGTTTCATGTTCTCCTCATAGGTCGCCGCCACTTCCAGAGTGGCCGGGCCGCCCCGCGGAAAGCTGGTGTGGGTGGCGTTCCAGTCGCCGTATGTGGAGAAGTCCGTCAGCCGGGCCCAGACCTTCTCGGCCGGTGCCTCGATGCGTGTCTGCGCGCTGACCTCGGCCATGGAGGAGTCCCTTCGGCGGGTTCCTGCGGTGTGTGGTGCGACGGTGCCGGGCAACGTAGCCCCGGGGTCCGGAACATTCAATACTGACGAGTCGTCAGTTCCGGTGTTTCCCCTTCCTCTCCTCCCCGAGGATGAGAACCGGTCATCCGCGCACAACCACGGTGGGATGCGCACATGCTTCCCGGCGAGGATGCTCCGGCCTCAAGGGACTGATGGGGTGAGAGCGTGCGAGGTCGTACCCTTTCCGCCGGCCCGGACGACGCCGGATGCGAGGACCGGGTCAGCGAAGTGGTGGCCACCGTGATCGCGGGAGCTCGCCGGCGCGCCGTACGCGATGGTGACGCGCAGATCGACACCGCCCATCTGCTGCACGGCCTCCTGGAGTCCGACCCGGATGTGCGCGAGGTGTTTCCCGGCGGCACGCCCCAGGTGATACGGCTGCTGGGGTATCTGGTGCAGCGCGTCATCGGCTACGGGCTCCGGTGGAGCGGCACCGTCGAGGTCTCGGGGGCGGCGCCGTCGGCGGGGAGCGGGCTGGCCGGGTGGTCGCCCGCCGCGACGGCCGCCCTCGATGCGGCGGTCCGCCGCGCCGCCTCCCGTGGCGGGTCCCGGGCCGGTGGCCTGGATCTCCTCGCCGCGTTCGTCCGCGACCGGGAGTGTCGCGCCATGGAGGTGCTGCGGCGCGCGGGCGTCGCCGTCGAACCGCTGGTCACCGCCCTGGCCGTGGAGACCTGCCAGCAGTCAACGGGATGACGGTGCTGACGCGAGCTGACATGATGGCCCGGTGCAGGTATCCGGAGGCCACTCACGGCAAAGGAAGGTCGGCCTGGGGCTCGCCCTGGTGTCGGCGCTCACGTTCGGCGGATCGGGTGTCGCCGCCAAACCGCTGATCGAGGCGGGGCTCGCGCCGCTCGAGGTCACCTGGCTGCGGGTGACCGGCGCGGCCCTGATCCTGCTGCCCCTGGCCTGGCGCCATCGCCGGCTGCTGACCCGCCGCCCCGCCCTGCTGGTGGGGTTCGGCCTGCTGGCCGTCGCGGGAGTGCAGGCCTGCTACTTCGCGGCGCTCTCTCGGATCCCCGTCGGCGTCGCGCTGCTCGTCGAATACCTGGCGCCCGCGCTGGTGCTGGGGTGGGTGCGGTTCGTCCAGCGTCGGCCGGTGAGCCGGGCCGCGGCGATCGGCGTCGTCCTGGCCGTCGGCGGACTCGCGTGTGTGGTGGAGGTCTGGTCCGGGCTGAGCTTCAACGCCCTCGGACTGCTGCTCGCCTTCGGCGCGGCCTTCTGCCAGGTGGGCTACTTCGTCCTCTCCGACCACGGCAGCGACGGCCAGGACCCGGCGGATCCGCTCGGTGTCATCGCCTACGGACTGCTGATCGGAGCCGTCGCGCTGACCGTGGTCGGCCGTCCCTGGGGCATGGACTGGACGGTCCTCACAGGCGGCGCCGACCTGGCGGGCGCCCGCGTTCCCGCCCTGGTGCTGCTCGCCTGGATCGTGCTGGTGGCGACGGTGATCGCGTATCTCACCGGGGTGCTGTCGGTGCGCCGGCTCTCACCGCAGGTGGCCGGGGTGCTCGCCTGTCTGGAGGCGGTCATCGCGACCGTCCTGGCGTGGGTGCTGCTGGATGAGCACCTGGGCCTGGCGCAGGTCGTCGGCGGTGTGGTGGTGCTGGCCGGCGCACTGATCGCCCAGACCTCCACCCCGAAGGCCGCCGCCGCCGAGCCGGTGGCGGCCTCGGCGCCGGTCGAGGGGGAGCGGGAGTACACGACGGGAGGGTGACCGCCCCCGTTCCCGGCGTACGACGACCCGGAGGGCGGCGAGGCGTCCCCGGTCAGAGCCGGGTGAGGTAGCCGGGCACCGGCGTGTCGGGCGCGAGGTCCTCGGCGGGCTCCGGCGCGCCGTAGGCGCGGGCGACGGGCACCACGCCGCTCCAGTGGGGGAGCCCCAGATCCTCGGCGTCGTCGCTGGGCCCGCCGGTGCGGATCTTCGCGGAGACCTCTTCGAGGTCGAGGCTGAGCACGGCGGTGGCGGCCAGCTCCTTGGCGTTGGCGGGCCGGGAGTCGGCGGCGCGGCCCGGCACCACATGGTCCACCAGGGCGTCCAGGGCCGCGGTGCGCTCGGCCGGATCGGTCACCGGGCGGGCGATGCCGTGCACCACCACCGAGCGGTAGTTGATGGAGTGGTGGAACGCCGAGCGGGCCAGGACCAGCCCGTCGACATGGGTGACGGTGAGACACACCGGCAGCCCCGGCTCCTCGCCGCCCGGCGCGCCCGCCATGCGCAGGGGGCGCGCGCCCGTCGAGCCGTGGAGGTACAGCCGCTCCCCGACCCGGCCGTAGAGGGTCGGCAGGACGACGGGGGCGCCATCGCGTAGGAAGCCCAGATGGCAGACGTAGCCCTCGTCGAGGATCGCGTGCACCACCTCCCGGTCGTACGACGCGCGCTCGCGGGAGCGGGTGGGCACGGTGCGGTCGGTCGGTGCGTAGGCGTTGTCGGGCGCGTTGGTCGCGGCGGTGGCGTCCGGGGCGGGCATTTGCGTCCTCCATTGCATTAGTGCAAAATAGCGTTTGTGCTAGGAGAATATCCGATCGTCGGCCGACGCGCAGCCGAGATCGCGGCCAGTGTGGAGCGCGCGGTCGGCGCCGGTGAGCTGCCGCCGGGTCAACTGCTGCCACCCTTGCGGGAGTTGGCGCAGCGGCTGAGCGTGAATCCCAATACGGTCGCGGCCGCCTATCGCGTGCTGCGCGAACGGGGCGTGATCGAAACGGCGGGGCGCCGGGGGAGCCGGGTGCGCTCCCGCCCCTCCAGTACGCCCCGCGAGTGGATCGGCGTCGATGCCACCGGGGCGCGCGACCTGTCGAGCGGCAACCCCGACCCCGCGCTGCTGCCCCCGCTCGGCGCGCCGCTCGCGGCGGCCGCGGCCCGGGCGGCGGAGCGCCCCACGCTGTACGGCGCGCCGGACGTCGTCCCCGAGGTCGCCGAGCTCGCCCGGGCCGCGCTCGACGCGGACGGGGTGCCGACCGGGCCGGTCGCCGTCACCTCCGGCGCGCTCGACGCGATCGAGCGAGTACTGGCCGCGCATCTGCGTCCCGGTGACGCGGTCGCGGTCGAGGACCCCGGCTGGGGCAGTCTGCTCGACCTGATCCCGGCGCTCGGGCTGCGTGCCGTCCCGGTCGGAGTCGACGACGACGGACCGCTGCCCGAGCGGGTGGAGCAGGCGCTGATCCAGGGGGCGCGAGCGCTGGTGGTCACCGACCGGGCGCAGAACCCGACCGGCGCGGTGGTGAGCGCGACACGCGCTCGCGAGCTGCGCACCGTGCTCGCCGCCCACCCTTCCGTGCTGCTGATCGAGGACGACCACGGGCACGGCATCGTGGACCTCCCGCTGCGCCCCCTGGCCGGGGGTACGGACCACTGGGCGCTGGTCCGCTCCACCGCCAAGGCGTACGGCCCGGATCTGCGGCTCGCCGTGCTCACCGGCGACCCCGTCACCCTGGACCGGGTGCGCGGCCGCCAGCGGCTGGGGCCGGGCTGGGTCAGCCATCTGCTGCAGGACACGGTCGGCGGGCTGTGGCGGACGGGCGCGGTCGACGCGGCGGCGGTGGCGGCGTCGTACGACACGCGGCGTGCCGCGCTGGTGCGGGCGCTGCGGGTGCGGGGGATCGCCGCGCACGGGCGGAGCGGGATGAATGTGTGGGTGCCGGTCCCCGATGAGACCGGCGCGGTCGCCCGGCTGCTGGCCTCGGGCTGGGCCGTCGCCCCCGGGGCGCGCTTCCGCGTGGCCTCGCCACCGGGGATCCGGCTGACGGTCTCGCCACTGGCTTCCGACGAGATCGAGACGGTCGCCGCCGCGGTGGCCGCGGCGGCGGGGGCGACGGTCTCGGGACGGCTGGACTAGTGCCCGGGATTCCGCACACCGACCACCGAGGGCGCGGGCTCAACGCCAACCGGCAGGCGCGGCCCTGTCCTGGTGTTCGACGAGCTGAGGTGATGGCCGGTGCCCTCGATCGGCCGACGGGCGGCCGGTCGGCCCACGGGCAGCCGACCGGCTATCGGGCGGCGGGGCGGCTATCGGGCAGTGGAGCGCCGCTGGGTCAGGGCCGCGCCGACGAGGACGACGGCCGCGCCCACCGGCGTGTTCCAGGTGAGGTGTTCCCCGAGGATCGCCACGCCCGCGGTGGTGGCGATCACCGGGACGAAGTAGGTGACCATCATCGCCGTCGTCGGGCCGACCTCGTCGACGAGCCCGTACTGGATCAGGAACGCCACGCCGGTGCCCAGCGCGCCCAGGGCGAGCACGGAGAGCACGGGCAGCAGGGGGAAGGAGGTGGGCGTCGTCGCGAACACCGGTGCGACGAGGGCGAGTTGCACCGTGCCGAGCAGCAGCTGGCCGCCGGACATCGACAGATGGGAGTGGCCCGTGTCGCTCAGCGTGCGCCGGACGTACTGCCAGCCGACCGCGTAGCTGGCCGAGGCGATCAGCGCCAGCACCGTGCCCAGCGGGTCCTGGCCGGAGAAGCCCTGCCAGGCGCCCAGCACGATCAACACGCCGATGAAGCCGAGCCCGAGACCCGCGACACGCTGACGGCTCGGCCGGTCGTCGGAGACCACGACCACCGCGAGCAGCATCCCCCACAGCGGCGAGGCGGCATTGCAGATACCGGCCAGGGTGGAGGGGATGGTCAGCTCGGCGTAGGCGAACAGCGAGAACGGCAGCGCGTTGAGGAAGAACGCGGCGACCGCCAGATGGCCCCAGACCCGCGCCCCGCGCGGCAGCCGCTCCCGCTGCACCACCAGCGTCACGAGCAGCACGGCGGTGCCGAACAGCATCCGCCCGAGCGTGACATACAAGGGGGCGAACGCCTCATTGCCCACCTTGATGAAGAGAAAGCTGAAACCCCAGATCAGGGAGAGCACGCCGAAGCGGATCCGCCAGTCGAGGAGCGGTCTGCGGGCGGGGGAGGAGGAGGTCTCCGCGGTGGAGGCGGCGGCACGGGGTGCCGAGGCGGTCGCTGAGGTCATGCCCTTACGATGTGGGCTGCAACCTCTTAGGACAAGCGAGATTTCATTCGCGGTATCGCGTAGGATTCCTTACATGTTGTTGAACCTGGATCGCCTACGGACGTTGCACGCCGTGGCCCGCCACGGCTCCGTGAGCGGCGCCGCCGAGGGGCTGCACGTCACCACCTCCGCCGTCTCCCAGCAACTCGCCAAGCTGGAGCGGGAGACCGGTCAGCAGCTGCTCGCCAAGAACGGGCGCGGGATCCGGCTCACCGACGCCGGGCGGCTGCTCTCCGACCACGCGGCGCGCATCCTCTCCCAGGTGGAGCTGGCCCAGGCGGATCTGGAGGCGCAGCGTGGCCATGCCGTCGGCGAGCTGCTGCTGGGCGCGTTTCCGACCGCCGTCCGCGGTCTCTTTCCCGAAGCGCTGGGCCGGCTGCGCACCGAGCATCCGCAGCTGAATGTGCGGCTGCAGGAGATGGAGCCCGATGAGTCGGTGCCCTCGGTGGTGCGCGGCGACATCGATCTGGCCGTGGTCCTGGACTGGTACAACAAGCCCCTGCCGATGCCCGGCGGGCTGGTGAAGGCCGCCCTGCTGGACGACCCGGTGGATGTGGCGATGCCCGCCGACCACCCCCTCGCCGACCGGCACGCGGTCGAGCCGGAGGACTTCGTGGACGACGAGTGGGTCTCCTGGCCCAAGGGCGGGTTCTGCTACGACTGGCTGATGGTGACCCTGCGCGGCAAGGGCATCGAGCCGAGGATCCGGCACACCGCGCATGAGCACCACACCCAGCTCTCGCTGATCGCCGCCGGGCTGGGCATCGCCGTGGTGCCCCGGCTGGGCCGAGGCCCGGTGCCCGAGGGGGTGCGGATGGTGCCCGTCAGCCAGCCCACGATGCGGCGGCACATCTACGCGATCTGGCGCGCGGACGCCGATCGCAGGCCCTCGATCCGGGCGGCGGTCGAGGTGCTGCGGTCTGTCGGCGAGAAGATCATCGACTGACCGCCGACCGACCCGGAGCCCCCGCCCGGGGGCCGGGTCAGCCCTGCGGCATCTTGCGGAAGTCCCAGGAGCGGATCGCCTCGGGGGCCAGGCGCAGCCATGCATGGCGCCCGTCGTGCGGCATGGCGTCCAGGCCGAAGTACTTCGCCGCGAACATCCGCTCGGGCGTGTCGAGTTCGGGGCACGACACGCCGGTGCGTGGCGCCTCGCCGACCAGGACCGCCTCGCCGGAGAGCTCCACTCCGCGCAGTTCGCCGTAGTCGTGCCCGTCGTCGATCACCACGGCGATCCGCGGATCGCGGCGCACCTCGGCCCAGCGGCGGCTGCGGGTCAGGGAGTACAGCCACAGGGCGGCGCCGTCCCAGCAGAACCACAACGGGCTGACATGCGGCCGCCCGTCCGCGGCGACGGTCGCCACCCGGCAGGTGCGCTGTTCGGCGAGGAAGGCGTCCAGCTCGTCCTGGGCCATCATGATGCGGCGTCCCCGCCGCTGGGTGACGGTCATCCGACCCTGTACCTCCCGGTAACTGGATGTGCGGCACAGGATGATGGCTCTTCCTTGATGACGCAAGGGACGCTACTCTCCCGCGCCGTGACCCCGAGCCCCCGCGAAGACCTGGTGGAACTGCTCCGGCCGGAAGGCTGCGCCCTGCTCACCGTCGAATGCCAGCGCGGTGTGGTGGGCCCGGACAGCGCGCTGCCCGAACTGGCGGCCGTGGCCCAGGAGTCCGGTGCGCTCGGGCGTGTCGCCCAGCTGGTGGCGGCCGCCCACGACACGGGCGTCCAGGTGCTGCACGCGGTGGCCGAGCGGCGCGCCGACGGACGCGGTGCGAACCGCAACGCCCCGCTGTTCCGGGCCGTCGAGCGGCTGCCGGTCCGGCAGCTCACCGGAAGCGCGGCGGTGGAGATCGCCGAACCGGTTCCGGTGGCCGCCGAGGACCTGATCGTACGGCGGCTGCACGGCCTCTCGCCGATCGCCGGGACCGAGGTGGACGCGCTGCTGCGCAATCTGGGCTGCCGCACGCTGGTCATCACCGGCGTGTCGGCCAATGTGGCGATCCCGGCCGCCGTCTTCGACGCCGTCAACCTCGGCTACACGGCCGTGGTGCCCGAGGACGCGATCGCCGGGGTGCCCGCCTCGTACACCCCGGCGATGGTCCGCCACACCCTCGCCCTCGTGGCCGCCGTCACCACGGCCGACGAGGTGGTCGCCTGCTGGCGGAGGACGGCCGTCACGCCATCCAGATCGAGCTTCCCTGCACCTTGATCTGCGCGCCCGGCAGCGGCTTCTGCGCCGGTCCGCCCTTCACGCTGCCGTCGGTGATGTCGAACTTGCTCTGGTGGCACGGGCAGTTGATGGTGCCGCCGGTCACATCGCCGACCGAGCAGCCCTGGTGCGTACAGATTGACGAGAACGCCTTGAACTCGCCCGCCTTGGGCTGGGTCACCACGACCTTGTGGTCCTTGAAGACCATGCCGCCGCCCTCGGGGATCTGGGAGGTCTTGGCCAGTTCCATGCCGTCCCCGCCGGCCGACTGGCCGCCCTCCGCGCTCTGCGACGGCTGCGAACCCCCGGCGTCCTGGGCGCTGCCCGCGCTGCCGCTGTCCGAATCGCCGCTGTCGTCCTTGCCGCATGCGGCAAGCGTGGCGGCCAGCCCGGCCACTCCCGCCGCGGTGACGACGGCGCGGCGGGTGGTGCCCTGCCCGTTGATTGCCGACTGCGTCATGGTGGTGCCTCCTGATCAGGGGACGTTTCTCTCCCATACGGATGGCGGGGCCCCCGCGTTCAGCCATATGCGGGCGTCCTCGGGCCCGGTTTGGGAAATCGCTTTGCCGACGGGGCGGCCGGGCCGTGAGAATGCCGGACCATGGGACATCTGGAGGCCGCGCACCTCGCCTTTTTCCTGCCCGACGGACGGCTGCTGCTGGGCGATGTGTCGTTCCGCGTCGCGGAGGGCACGGTGGCCGCCCTGGTCGGGCCCAATGGGGCGGGCAAGACCACGCTGCTGCGGCTGGTCTCCGGCGAGGTGGAGCCGCACGGCGGCACGGTCACGGTCAGCGGTTCGCTCGGGGTGATGCCGCAGTTCATCGGCTCCGTGCGCGATGAGCGGACGGTGCGCGACCTGCTGGTGTCGGTGGCCCAGCCCCGGGTCCGCGAGGCCGCCCGCGCGGTCGACGAGGCCGAGCTGGCGATCATGGAACGGGACGACGAGGCCGCCCAGATGGCCTACGCCCAGAGCCTGAGCGACTGGGCCGAGGCACGTGGCTACGAGGCCGAGACGGTATGGGACATGTGCACCACGGCGGCGCTCGGAGTGCCGTACGAACGGGCCCAGTGGCGCCAGGTGCGCACCCTCAGCGGCGGCGAGCAGAAGCGGCTGGTGCTGGAGGCGCTGCTGCGCGGGCCCGACGATGTGCTGCTGCTGGACGAGCCGGACAACTACCTCGACGTGCCGGGCAAGCAGTGGCTGGAGGAGCGGCTGCGCGAGACCCGTAAGACGGTGCTGTTCATCAGCCACGACCGGGAACTGCTGGCCCGCGCGGCCGACCGGATCGTCAGCGTCGAGCCGAGCCCGGCGGGCAGCGATGTGTGGGTGCACGGCGCCGGTTTCGCCACTTACCACGACGCCCGCGAGGAGCGGTTCGAGCGCTTCGAGGAGCTCCGGCGGCGCTGGGACGAGAAACATGCCCAGCTCAAACGGCTGGTGCTGGACATGCAGCGGTACGCCGCCCGCAGCGATGAGATGGCCTCCCGCTACCAGGCCGCCAAGACCCGGCTGCGGAAGTTCGAGGAGGCCGGCCCGCCACCGGAGCCCCCGCGCAAACAGGACATCACCATGCGGCTCGCGGGCGGACGCACCGGGGTGCGGGCGCTGACCTGCCGGGCGCTGGAGCTGGAGGGGCTGATGCGCCCCTTCGACCTGGAGGTCTTCTACGGTGAGCGGGTGGCCGTCCTGGGGTCCAACGGCTCGGGCAAGTCCCACTTCCTGCGGCTCCTGGCGGGCCAGAGCGTCGACCACCGGGGGGAGTGGAAGCTGGGCGCGCGGGTCGTACCCGGTCACTTCGCCCAGACCCACGCCCATCCGGAGCTCTTCGGGCGCACGCTGGTCGACATCCTGTGGACCGAGCACGCCCGGGACCGGGGCCGCGCGATGAGCGCGCTACGGCGCTATGAGCTCGACCGCCAGGGCGACCAGACCTTCGACCGGCTCTCGGGCGGTCAGCAGGCCCGGTTCCAGATCCTGCTGCTCGAACTGGCCGGGACGACCGCGCTGCTGCTGGACGAGCCCACGGACAACCTGGACCTGGAGTCGGCCGAAGCGCTGCAGGACGGGCTCGGCGCCTATGACGGGACGGTGCTGGCGGTCACCCATGACCGCTGGTTCGCGCGGTCCTTCGACCGCTTCCTGGTCTTCGGCGCGGACGGTGTCGTCCGCGAGACGGCGGAGCCGGTCTGGGACGAACGCCGCGTCGACCGGGTCCGCTAGCCGGGCGGTCCGCTGGCCGGGCGGCGTTCCGCCGGATCCGCACGATGGGCCGGAACGCCACGGATCAACGGTGGGCGCCGTTGACCGGCACCATCTTCTTCAGCTGCTGGACCGGGTGGAGGGCGGGCGAGCGCTGGATGACCACCATGGCGGCGTCGTCGCCCAGCCGCCCGCCGACATGGTCCAGCAGATCGCGGCGGAGGTGGTGCAGCAGCCCTTCGGGACCGGAGCACCTCCACTGCCCGACCCGTTGGGCCAGCGGATAGAAGGACCCGTCGGGGGCGCGGGCCTCGATCACCCCGTCCGTGTAGAGCAGCAGCGTGTCGCCGTCCTCGAAGGCGAAGGTGTCGGGCGGGCCGGCGGCGCTCGAGCCGTTCGGGAGTCCGCACATGCCCAGGGCGGGGCGGGCTGGGCCGCGGGCAGAGTGGTCACCTCGCCCCGCTCGTGCAGCAGCAGGGGCGGCGGATGCCCGCAGTTGGCCATGTACGCCACGGTGCCCTCGTCCGGGATGTCGACCAGCAGGGCGGTGATGAAGTGCTCACTGAGCTCCGCCTCCCCGGCGAGCGGCTCGGCGGCACCGCCGCGCTCGCCGTGCGCGATGGTGGTGTGCTCGGCCAGATGCCGGCAGACGCTGCGCTCCAGCACATCGGCGAGCTCCAGCAGGCCGGGGCTGAAATGGGCGGCCTCCCGGAAGGCGCCCATCAGCACCGACGCGTCGCTGATGGAGGTCAGTGCCTCGCCCCGGACATCCCCGATGATCATCCGGGTGGAGTCCTTGACCCGGGTCGCCGCGTACAGGCCCCGCCGATCTGCGCCTCGTCCTCGGCCGCCATGTACAGCGAGGCGACCCGCAGCGGGCCCAGCCGGTGCGGCAACGGCCGCAGCACGACCCGCTGCGTGGCCTCGGACACCGACCGCACCCGGGCCAGCTCATGGTGGCGCCGCCGCTGCTCCTGGGCGTAGGCCACGATGAGCAGCGAGATCACCGCGACGGCCGCGATCTGCACCTGGTGATTGACGGTGAAGCCACCGCGCAGCGCCGCGATGACCACCTGGGCGACCACCGCCAGCGCGCCGATCAGTGCGGTGACCCGGGGCCCGGCGAACGAGGGGGTGAGGGCCGGGGCGACCACCAGCAGGGGGCCCAGATGGACCTGGGTCGGGGTCACCTGTCCACACAGGTGATCACCAGAATCAGCCCGACGGGGATCGCCACCAAGGCGTGTCCCGGTTGCCATGGCCTCATCAGATCCGTCAGCCGCCGACGAAACCCATCTCTTCCACTGTGCACCCGCCGATCCCCCTTCCGAGGGATGGCCTTCAGACGGTGATCTTCAGATGTATCGCCTGCAGCTCGCCGGTCGCGGCCGGAAGATCGCACCACTCGGGGGAGGCGAGGGCATCGTCCCAGTGGGCGTACACCTGGCCCGATCGAGTCCAGGCCAGGAGATCGACGATCTGGGTGAACGTCGACGGAGCGAACGGCGGGATCAGACCCTCATCCTCGCCGTCGAGGTATCGCGTCGTCCGCAACTTCCGCCCCGCCAGCAGGCGCAGCCACGCCGCCGCCGCATAGGCCGACTGCGACACGACATGCCGCTCCGGGTCCTGGTCCTCGGAATAGCACAGACCCACTTCGGTCAGCTGCTCATGGACCGCGTCGACGTCGTCGGCTCGCCCGCGGCGGCCTTGCGGATGCCCCGCACCGCCTCCGGGGTCGAGAGCACGGGCTCATCGCTCAGCTCCTCGTCCTCCTGCTCAACCCGGTCGAGCAGGGGAGCGATCAGGCCGTAGAGGCAGGCCACCTGCTCATGCGGGTCCAGTCTTCCGGCGAACTCATCGATGGCGCCGAGCAATTCGGAGTACGTCGCATCCGTCATACGAACCTGGATAGCACGGGGTACGGACATCGAGATGGCTTGGCCCGGCGGGGCGGGGATGCCCGGATCCGGATAAGGGGCGTGCCGCCCACGACGGCGGGGCTCCTGTGGAGGTCAGTCCGCCTGCGCCCGCGCGGTGTCGACGGCCGTGGGCTGCCCGCCCGGTGCGGGTTCCGAGCGCGCGACCGGGTGGCCGGGTGTGGGCATGTGGTGGGGGAAACCGATCCGGAGGAGGGCTGCCGCGACGGCGGCCGCCAGGACGACGGCGGCCGCGAGGACCAGGGCCTGGTGGTACCCGTGGCGCAGCAGCGGGGTGGCGACCAGCGGGCCGAGGATCTGGCCCACCGAGTATCCGGCCGTCAGCACGGCGACCGCGCGGGGGAAGCGCAGATGCGCGCCGGTCGCGAGCGCGAGCGTGCTGACGCCGATGAACGTGGCGCCGAAGAGCACCGCGGAGAGCAGCGCGGCGGCGACGCCACCGATCAGCGCGGGCAGGGCGATGCCGACGGCCTGGACGGCCAGGGCGGCCAACAGGAGGCCCGGGCGGGACCAGCGCCGGCCCAGCCCCGCCCACAGCGCGGAGGAAGGGATGGCCGCCAGGCCGACCAGCACCCAGGCACCACTGCCGATCCAGCCGGGAGAACTCTGCTCGATCGCGGCCACCAGGAAGGTGCCCGCGATGATGTAGCCGATGCCCTCCAGCGTGTAGGACGCGAGGAGCGCGGTGAACCACCGAGCGGTGAACCACCGATGGGCGCGCGGACCGGTCGCCCGCTGCTCCGCGCCGGGCGTGGCGGACGCCGACGGGGGCGCGGGTTCCGGTCGCAGGAACCATGCCGGAAGGGCGAGCAGCGCGGTCAGCGCGGCGGAGGCCCACCACGCGGCCTGCCAGTCGGCGATGGTGCGCAGGGCGAGGACGAGCAGCCCGGACAGGGCGATACCGGCCCCGACTCCGCCGAAGGCCCACCCGGGCAAGTGCGCGGGGTGGTCGCGCAGATGGCTGAGCAGGGAGCTGGCGGCGATGACGAAGATCAGCGCACTGGCCACGCCCGCACACAGCCGGAGCACCAGCCATACACCGGGGGAGTGGGTCACGGGCATCGCTGCCAGGGACACCGCCAGCACCACCAGGCAACCCCGCAGCACGGCCGGGGAACGCACCAGCCGGGGCAGGAAGGTTCCGGCGAGCGCGCCGAGCAGATAGCCGACGTAGTTGGCGGTGGCGAGATTCGCCCCCGTCGCGGCGGACAGCCCGGCCTGAGCGTGCATCAGGGGAAGAATCGGGGTGTAGACGAAACGGCCCACACCCATGCCCGCTCCCAGCGCGGCGGCGGCCTGTACGACATGGCCCCAGGGTGAGTGGCGTCCGCCTCGGGAGTCGGTGACGTGCTGCTGCATGGCCCCAGGCTGCGCCCGCCACCAGGGCGAATGCCAGGATCGGCTTCCTCACTGCTGGTAGGCACAGCCTCTTACGGGCACCGCCTCAGTGATCAGCGGCGATCCGGGAGACGTGGTACTGACGGATCCGCCAACCGCCGCCCTCGCGCTGCAGGACCAGCGACAGATGCACCGCGGCCTCCCAGCCCGTCGGATCCCGGAAGGTGACGTCGGCGAAGCCCCCGGCCACGTGTTCGCCGATCCGGTAGCCCTGGACGTTCCCCAGATGGGCCCTGCGGTAGTCCGGAACGGCCGCGTAATAGCCGCGCACCGCCTCCCGGCCGGAGATCGTCTCGGGCCCGAACCCCTGGAAGAGGGCATCGGGCGTGAACAGGTCGGCCATCGCGTCCGTCTGGTGGCCGTCGAAAGCGGCCTGCCAGCGGCTCAGCACCTCGTGCAGGGGGTCGTCCAGCGAATCAGTACTCATGGTGTCAGCTCCAGCAGGGGGGTGAGGCGTCGCCCGCCTGCCGGAGAGCCGACGCCTGAGGGTCACGGTTTGAGAAGGGGGTGCCCGGGCGGCGGGTGCGGCGCCCGGGCGGTGTGGGGGTCAGTGGCCGGCGCTCTGGCCGCCGTCGACGTGGAGGATCTCGCCGGTGACGAAGGGGGCGTTCTCCAGGTAGGTGACGGCGTCGACGATGTCGCTGATCTCTCCCATCCGGCCGACCGGGTGGAGGGCGGCGAGGGTGTCGTGGTACTCCGCCGGGTGCATCGGCGTCTTGATGATGCCCAGCGACACGGCGTTGCTGCGCACCCCGCGGGTCGCGTATTCGATGGCCAGGGCCTTGGTCGCCGACTGGAGTCCGCCCTTGGTCAGGGAGGCCAGTACGGAGGCGACCGCGGAGTGGGCGTGGTCGACCAGGCTGGTGGTGATCTGGACGACGTGCCCGCCGCCCTGACGGAGCATCTGCTCGACCGCGAGCTGGGTGATGCGGAAGAAACCGCTCAGGTTGACGCCGGTGACCGTGTCGTAGTCCTGCTGCGTGTACTCCGTGAACGGCTTGGCGACGAAGATGCCGGCGTTGTTGACCAGCGTGTCGATGCGGCCGAAGCGCTCTATCGCGGCGCCGGCCACCCGCTCGGCGGTGGCGGGGTCGGCGATGTCGCCCTGGACGGTGAGGACCTGCGGATCCGATGAGGGAGCGATCCCGCGCGAGGTCGCGACGACGGCGTAGCCGAGCTTCCGGTAGGCCTCGACCAGGCCCGCGCCGATGCCCTGGGAGGCACCGGTGATGATGGCGACCTTCTGGTCAGGAGTGCTCATGGTGACTGTCTCCAGTGGGGGTTGTCCGGACCGGTGTTCATGACCGGCTCTCCATGAACATAGACGACCGGTCGACAAAAAGCCAAGGAGGGCGAGAACCTCCAACCCGCCCCGGCACCGCTGTGACCTGCGGTGGGAGGCAGCGCCTATCAGATGGGAGGAAGCCGGTCACATGAACGCCCCCTATAAGAGACCGCCCCGCCCGCGCGTCGGGGCCACTGGGCGGGCGGGCACGGGGGGCGAGGGCGCGACCGGCCGGGGCTCCGGCCGCGGGTAGCATTGCGGGCGTGGAACTGCGCCAGTTGCGGTATTTCGTCGCTGTAGCCGAGGAGCTGAACTTCGGCCGGGCCGCGGAGCGGCTCCTGATCGCCGGCCCCTCCCTCTCCCAGCAGATCAAGTCGCTGGAACGGGATCTCGGCGTCCGGCTCTTCGACCGCGACCGCCGTTCGGTGGCCCTCACTCCGGCCGGAGCGGCCCTGCTCCCGCACACCCGGGCCCTGCTCGAGCGCGCTGACGACCTCCGCAACCGCGCCGCCAGGATCGCGGGCTCGGAACCGGTCCGGCTCGGCTACGTCAACTGGCTGCCCTCGGACGTGACCGCCCGCGCCTCGTCCGTGGCGCGCCTGCACATCGACGCATGGGTCGCGCCCTCCCACGCCCAGGCCGCCCGCGTCGCGGACGGCGGCCTCGACCTCGCGGTGTGCTGGATCCGCAACGACGACCTGGAGAAGCTCGGACTCAGCGCCAGACTGATCGGCGCGGAGCGGCTCTACGCCGTCTCGGCCGGGCAGGACACCGGCGAGGTCCGCGCCCAGGACACCGTCGCCCTGCTGGACGACGACACCACCACATGGCTGTCCTGGAACGACTACGCGAGGCGACTGGCCGAAGAGACCGGCGTCCCGGTGGCGCGCATCACGGACGGCGGCATCACCGGTCCCGTGTTCTTCGACCATGTGCGTCGAAGCGGGCGGCCCATTCTCAACTCGCCCAAGGGCCAGACCGCATCGCTGCCGCCCGATCTGGCCGCACGCCCCGTGGCCGGGCCGAAGCTCTACTGGACCTGGTCTCTCGTCTGGCGCCGGGACGAACTCCGCCCGGCCGTACTGAGCACCGTCGACGCCCTGACGGAAGGCGTCGGCGACTTCGGCATCCACGCGCCGGACGCATGGCTCCCCGACGGGGATCCGTACAAGCGGTAGACCGGGTCGGCCCTGGGGGAGTGGCAAGCCTGGGCGGCCCGTCTCTCACCAGGGGCCGCCCACCGACCGAGCGCGCGGGCGTCTGATGCCCTTGCCGACGCCGTCGGCGAAGGCGTGTCAGCAGTGGTGGCCCTGCCGGCCGAGGGTTTCCACCGGGGTCGCGCCGGGGCGGGTCCACTGCGGTACGGGGCGGCCGGTCGGGCCCCAGGTGGCGTTCCCGTCCGCGTCCGTGCGCCAGTACCAGCAGATCGGCGCGCCATGCCCGCCGACCGGCGCACCGGCCTGAGGGGCCTCGGGCCAGCCCTCGGGGTCGTCCTCCCACGCCTCGCGGCGGCCGTAGGGCGTCATGTCGAGCAGACCGAGGGACCCGTTGGCCGGCTCATTGCCACGGGCGGTCGTGGAGTAGGTGAGGAACACGCGGTCGCCGTCGCGCAGGAAGCAGGTGAGGTAACCCATGTCTCCGCCGACCGGCGCGGCCACGTCGCGCACCGAGTACCAGGGCTGGGTGTAGCCCATGAAGTCGACGAAGGAGGCCACCTCGTCCCACCGGCCCGTGGTCACGATGGCGAACGAGACACCGCGGGCGTTGAGGTACACGGCGTCCTTCAGGTGCCAGGCCGTGGTGGTGCAGCCCTCGCACTGCCCCTGGTGCGGCGCGGCGTCGTACCACATGTGCTTGTAGACCACGAGCTCGTCGCGGCCCTGGAACAGGTCCAGGAACGGGACCGGGCCATCCGGCCCGACGACCTCGACCGTCCCGTCGAACTCCACCATCGGCAGCCGGCGGCGGGCCGCGGCGATGGCGTCACCCTCGCGGGTGTGGGCCTTCTCGCGGACCAGCAGCTCGTCACGGGCGGCCTGCCAGGTGGCCGGGTCGACGATGGGCGGGCGGCCGGGCAGCGCGGTGGTCGGGTTGTCCGGTGCGGTCGTCATGGTGTCCTCCGAGGTGTCTCGTACCGGGCAGCGTCGTACGGCGTCCTACGACGGTCACCAGAACAGACTCGCGTCCCGGCCGGAACTCATCGCGGCACCGCGCGCACTCGGCCGAGCCCGCACGGAGCCGGGCCGCCGGGCGCGCACGGTGCCGGGCCGCCGAGCCCGCACGGTGCCGGGCCGCCGGGCGCGACTCGTCAGCCGCGCCGACGGGTGTTGAGCCGGGCGGCCTGGCGGGTCAGATAGTCGCGCTCGGCGAGGTTGGGTGCCTGGTGGGCCGCCTCGGCGTACAGCCGTGCCGCCGTCGCCAGGTCGCCGTCGCGTTCGTGGAGGTACGCCGCCACCGCGGTACGACGGGGCATGGGGTGTCCCTTGCCCGAAGAGGTCGGGGACGCGTCGTCCAGCTCCGCGAGCGCCGCCAGGCCGGCCCGCGGGCCGTCGGCCTCGCCGACGGCCACCGCGCGGTTGAGCCGGACGACCGGGCTGTCGGTCAGGCGCACGAGCTCGTCGTACCACTCCAGGATCTGCACCCAGTCGGTCTCCTCGACGGTGGGCGCGTCGGCGTGGAGTGCCGCGATGGCGGCCTGGGCCTGGAACTCGCCCAGCCGGTCGCGGGCGAGGGCCGCCTGCAGGATCACCACGCCCTCGGCGATCGACGCGGTGTCCCACCGGCCGCGGTCCTGCTCGGCGAGCGGCACCAGACTGCCGTCCGGCGCGGTCCGGGTGGCGCGCCGGGCGTGGTGGAGCAGCATGAGGGCGAGCAACCCCGCCACCTCGGGGTGGTCGATCTGGGCCGCGAGCTGCCGGGTGAGCCGGATGGCCTCGGAGGAGAGGTCGACGTCGCCGGAGTAGCCCTCGTTGAAGACCAGGTAGAGGACGCGCAGCACGGTGGCGACGTCGCCGGGCTGGTCGAATCGCACATCGGAGACGGTGCGCTTGGCCCGGCTGATGCGCTGCGCCATGGTCGCCTCGGGCACCAGGTAGGCCTCGGCGATCTGGCGGGTGGTCAGCCCGCCCACGGCGCGCAGGGTGAGCGCGACCGCGGACGACGGCGTCAGCGACGGGTGGGCGCACAGGAAGTAGAGCTGGAGCGTGTCGTCCACCGCGGGCGCGGGCCCGGGCGCCGGCTCCTGGTCGACACGGTCCTCACGCAGGCGGCGGGCGGCATCCGAGCGGGTGGCGTCGAGGAACTTGCGCCAGGCCACGGTGACCAGCCAGCCCTTGGGGTCCCTCATGGGGCCTCCCCTGCTCGAAGAGCTTGGGGAAGGATCGGCCGGCCACACGCGGACCGCCTCGATGAGCGCCTCCTGCACGGCGTCCTCGGCCGCCGCGAAATCGGCTCCGCGGCGGACGAGGACTCCGAGCACGCCCGGCGTGAGGCTCCTGATCAGGGCCTCGTTCATCTGTGTCACTTGAAAGTGCACTCCGTGGTGCTGGGCTTGGCGGCCAGGAACGGACGCACCTCCAGCCACTCGTGGATCGGCTTCCCGTCCTTCCCCGGTGCGGCCGACAGCTCACCGGCCAGCTCGACGGCGCGCTCGTGGCTGTCGACGTCGATCACCATCCAGCCCGCGATGAGGTCCTTGGTCTCGGCGAACGGACCGTCGGTGACCGGCGGCCGCCCCTCACCGTCGTACCGCACCCACGACCCCTCAGGGGCGAGCGCCTGACCGTCGACGAACTCGCCGGTCTTCTCCAGCCGGGCCGCGAAGTCGTTCATGTACTGCACGTGCGCCGAGATCTCCTCGGGCGTCCACTGGTCCATCGGCACGTTGTTCACCGGAGCCGGGGCACTGCGGTAGTGCTTCAGCAGCAGGTACTTGGCCATCGTGGTTCTCCTTGATGCGGATGCGACCCATTGTGGTCGCGTTCACCCCAGGGACGGAGCCGGTCGCGGGTTCTCGACATCGCCGGCGGAACTTTTTTTGGCGCCCGTGGACGAGTGCGGGTGAGCCGTCCTTCTGCCCCCGCCGCCCGCGAGCCGTCAGCGGACCGCCCTGCCGTCAGCGGCACCTGTCACAGACGGGCGCACTACCCGGTCGATCCAGCCGGTGTCCTGCGCCGACGTCGCGACGCTGGTCGCTCACACCGCCTGCTCCCGCCCTCTCCTCGGCGTCCATGAGATCGCCGGCCCCGCCCAGATCCCGCTCGACGCGTTCGTACGTGCCGTCCTCACCGACGCCGGGGAGCACCGCCGGGTGTTCATCGACTCCCGCAGCCCCTACTTCGGCGCCGGTCTCAAGCCCGGTGATCTCCTCCCCGGCGCCGACGCTCATATCGCGCCCACTCGCTACGGCGACTGGCTGGACGGGCACGCCGGCGCTCACAGGTGATCGAAACCGGGGGCGGGGGGCCGGTTCCAGGAGCGCAGTTTCTCGGGGTTGAGGACGACCCAGACCTGTGCGACGCGGTGGTCGGTGACATCGAGGCTGATGACGGCGGCGACCTGGCGGTCGTAGCGGGCGACGAGGCCGGTGCGCCCGTTGACGGAGTGGGTGGTCAGCGTGGTGCGCGGGCGGTGGGCCAGGAGGGTCAGCAGGCTGTGGGCGACCCGTCGGCTGCCGTGTGCGGGCCTGATCAGCGTCCGGACCTTGCCACCGCCGTCGAAGAACGCCGTGGCGTCCGGACACAGCAGCGACGCCAGCAGCTCGGCGTCCTCGCTCGCACAGGCCCGGCGGACGGCGCGGACGAGGGCATCGTGCTCTTCCGGCGTCGTGGGGTGTGGGCGCTGCATCCGGAGGCAGTGGCGGGCCCGGTCGGCGAGTTCGGCGCACTCCGGCTCGGTGCGCCCCACGATGTCGGCGACCGTATCGGGGGCCATGCCGAAGGCGTCATGGAGCACGAACACCGCCCGCTCGGGCGGTGGCAGAGAGTCCAGTGCGTTCAGCAGAACCCGGCTGACCTCCGCCACCAGCCTCGCCGGTGCCCCCTCGGCGTCTCCGGTCTCCGTGCGGTGATCCTCCGTCCGGCCGGTCGCACCCCGGTCGGGGTGGGTGAGCCGGCTCAGACAGATCCCGCCCGCGGTCTTCGCGAGCCAGGACCGGGCCGCGGTGATCTGCCGGCGCTCCGCGTCGGACAGCCCGTACCACCGCCGATAGGTCTCATCGACGACCTTCTCCGCCTCACGGAGGCCGCCCAGCATCCAGTAGGCGACGTCCAGCAGATACCGGCGCTCGTCGAGCAGCTCCGCGATCGGCACCGCGTCAGCGGGCTCCATACGGCAACCTCCCTAACGGGTCAGAAGGCCCAACGGTCAGAAGGAACGGGTCAGGCTGAAGGACCCGAGAGCGTCCCGAAGGATCTGCTGGACCTGGATCTGATCGGCTTCGGCCTGGACCCCACTGCGGGCCACGCGGTCCGGGTCACGGTCGGCACACCGCAGGGCCCGGCACACCGCGTGAGACGCATCGCAGGCCCCGTCCACCACGTAGTACAGCCAAAACCGCTGGAAGTCGGCGGTGTGGAACTGCAGGCCCACCAGCCACTTGCCATGAAGTCCGAGGTCGGAGCCGCAGGGAAGACGCTCGACCTCCGCAGCAACACGCCCGCCGCAATCAGAGTCCGTATGGTGCCGCATGCTGTGTCATCTCCATTCCGACTCGGGCGATCGCGCCGGTGGCGCGGCCTGCCGTCGAGGTACGGGTACGGGTGAGACGATTCGCTGTTCTACCTGCGTGACCAGATGGCACTCCGACTTGTGACACCTGGGGACCGGTAGCGCGGCACCTTTGTGCCACTCTTCCGCCGGGCAGGCGAAGGCGCCCGTGGCGGGGGACGGCCGGTCCCTTCCGCCGACGGGCGCCGTGCGGCCGCCCGGTGGCTAGCGCTGCTGCACCAGCCAATCGTTGAACTTGGTCTCGGTGATCTCCGCGTCTGGACCCGGCAGCAGCGAGGTTTCCTGCAGCTCGACATCGAAGTACTTCGCGCCCGGGTCCGCGACGACCTGGCGGGGGTCGTTCTTGGCGGCGAGCATGTCGCGGATGAGCTGGTCGAGCTCGAACTCATCGGGGCCCGCGACCTCCACCACGTCGTTGGTCGGGGTACCGAGCGCGGCGCGGTCCACGGCCGTGGCCAAGTCGTCGGAGTAGATGGGCCGGATCTTGACGTGGGCCAGATGAACGGTGTCGCCCTCGGTCGCCGCATCCGTCAGCCTGCTCATGAACTCGAAGAACTGGGTGGCGTGGACGATGGAGTACGGGATCCCGGACGCCTTGATCAGGTCCTCCTGCACCTGCTTGGCCCGGAAGTAGCCACTGCCCTGGAGCCGGTCGGTGCCGACCACGGACAGCACCACATGGTGCGCCACACCGGCCTCGGCCTCCGCCGCCAGGAGGTTGGTGGTGGAGGTGCGGAAGAAGTCCATGACGGGCTCGTCCTCGAACGAGGGGGAGTTGGACACGTCGACCACGACCGACGCGCCCTCCAGGACCTCGGCCAGACCCTCGCCGGTCAGCGTGTTGACCCCGGTGTTGGGGGCCGCCGCGACCGCCTCGTGCCCCTGTGCGTTGAGCTTGCCGACCAGCTTCGAGCCGATGAGCCCCGTTCCACCGATCACTACGATCTTCATAACGGATTCCTCTCTCGGATTTCATGGCGCGGGGTGCTCCTGCGATGAGCTCCTCGCGGACGCCGAAGCGGCGCCCCCGGTCTGCGTTTCGCAGCGTTGTTCGCAGTGGTATTCGCAGTGTTGTAAGAGGTCATTCGGCGAGCTTTCCCTCGGTCGAGACCTCCTCCATCAGCGAGGAGATCTCGTCCGGTGCGGCCGGGATGCTCTCGTGGGTGATACCGGTCGTGGGGGACCACACGAGGTTGACCCGCAGAGCGGGATCGAGGTCGGGGTAGTCGCTGCGGTTGTGGCAGCCGCGGGTCTCGCGCCGCTCCAGCGCCGCTTCGAGGGTGGCCCGGGCCGACAGGGCGGCGGACTTGAGATCGAAGGCGTGCGCGAGGTCCTGGAAGCCGGCGATGTCCGGGTGCACGCCGACGTCCTGCATCCTCTTCTCGATCAGCGCGAGCTCCACCAGCCCGGCGCGCAGCCCTTCCTCGTCGCGTACGACTCCCGCATGCTCGGTCATGGTGTTGCGGATGGCGCGCTGCAGGGCGCGGACATTCTCCCGGCCGTCGGCCGCGAGAAGATCGTCGATCTCCGCGCGGGCCGCCGCGACGGCCGAGGCGGACCGTGGCTGGGCGGTCAGGGACGCCGAGTAGGCGGCGGCCGCCTGGCCCGTGATGCGGCCGAAGACCAGCAGCTCGATGAGGCTGTTCCCGCCGAGGCGGTTGGCGCCGTGCAGCCCGCTCGACGCCTCACCGATGGCGTACAGACCGCGGACGTCGGTGCTGTGGTCCTCGGGACGCACCCACACCCCACCCATCGAGTAGTGCGCCGTGGGCGCGATCTCGATCGGATCGCGGGTGATGTCCAGCATCTGGAGGTCCAGCAGCGTCTGATAGACGCGGGGGAGCCTCGTCATGATCGTGTGCCGTGGCAGATGGGAGACGTCGAGCCACACTCCGCCGTTGGGAGTCCCGCGCCCTTCCTTGATCTCCGTGTAGGAGGCCAGGGCCACGCGATCGCGGGTGGACAGCTCCATACGCGCCGGGTCGTAGCGGGTCATGAACCGTTCCCCGAGCGCATTGCGCAGCGTGCCGCCCTCACCCCGTGCGGCCTCGCTGACGAGGGTGCCGGCCGCGTTCTCCGGCTCGATGATCCCGGAGGGATGGAACTGCACCAGCTCGGGGTCGCGCAGCCGGGCTCCGGCCTCCACGGCCAGGCGGAAGGAGTCGCCCGTGTTCTCGTCGCGCCGTGAGGAGGTGCGGCGCCAGATACGGGTATGGCCACCCGCCGCGAGAATGACGGCGTCGGCGTGGATCAGATAGCGCGTTCCATGCGTGAGGTCGAAGCCGTACGCGCCGAAAACGGCCCCGTCATGGACCAGGAGCCGGGTGATGTACACGCCGTCGAGCACGGGGATGTCGAGCTGCTCCGCGCGTCTGATGAGGGTGCGCTGGATCTCCAGGCCGGTGTAGTCACCGGCGAAGGCGGTGCGCCGGAATTTGTGCGCGCCGAAGAAGCGCTGGGAGATCCGCCCGTCCTCTTCCCTGGCGAAGGCCACGCCGTAGCGTTCCAGGTCGTCGATTCCCCGGGCGGCGCCCTGGGTGACGATCTGGACCGTGCGGGGATCGGCCAGCAGATAGCTCTCTTTGAGCGTGTCGGCGGCGTGCTGCTGCCAGCTGTCCTCGGGATCCATGGTGCCCAGGGCGGCGTTGATCCCTCCGGCGGCGAGGGCGGTATGGGCGTCCTCCTTGGGGCGCTTGCCGACCGCGAGGACGTCGACACCGGCCTCGGCCAGTTCGATCGCCGCCCGCAGCCCGGCCCCTCCGGTGCCGATCACCAGCACCATGGTGGAAAGACGTCGTTCGGTGATAGCCATGGTCTGCTCCGATCGTCGAGAGGTTGCCACTCACTACGACCAGACCGTCCCAGGATATGTGACACCTTTCGTTCCCGCCGGTCCCGTGGTGGGTGGTGATTGACCAGGGACTGTCACAACACGCGTGGCTCGCCGGTCAACTCGGTGTTCGCGCCCGGCCGTATGCCGCAACGTCGACGGAGTGACGCAATGACCGAGCAGATCCGGTTGCCCCGGCTGTCCACCGACCATGACTTCGACGGAGAGTCCTTCGCCCCGATCTACACGACGACCGTGACGGTGAGCGGTGGGATCGCGCGCCACGGGCGGGCCTCGGGGAGAGCCCGGTCGGCCGACGGAGTCCTGGATCTCCCTCTGCGCATGCCCGCGGAGCTGGGAGGAGACGGTCAGGGGACGAATCCCGAGCAGTTGTTCGCCGCCGGCCTCGCCGCATGTTTTCACGGGGCGCTGAGTCTGGTGGCACGACAGGCCGCGCTCGACCCCGCCGCGATCTCCGTGGCGGCGTCCGTGGCCTTTGGGCGGGACCCGGAAGACGGTGGCTACGTATTGCGCGTCGACCTCTCCGTCATGTGGCCGGGCATCGATCCCGCCGTCGCCGCCCCGCTCCTGCAGAAGGCCGGTGCGCTGAGCCCCTACGCGAAGATGGCCCGGCAGGGAACGGCGACCACCATCACGCTGGCCTCGTAGCGGGCCACATCGGCCGGCTGTACGGGGCGGGCGGTACGCAAAGCGACGGCCTGCCGCGCTGGGTGATGGCGGGGTGCGCGAAGCGGCAACCGGCTCGAATCACTCGTTTATGCGATGCGATTCAGGACCGTCCCGATCCAGTGTGGCCAGGTAGGAACGCACACGGCTTACTACTCAGAGGTATGACCGCAGGATCATGGATCTCGAACCGCGTCCCTGGGCAGGGGACCTTGAAGAGGCCGTCTCTGTCTTCGTGCGGCACCGGGGGCGGCTGTTCGGCATCGCCTACCGCGTGCTCGGCAGCGTGGTCGAGGCCGAGGACGTGGTCCAGGAGGTGTGGCTGCGCTGGCAGAAGACGGACCGCTCCGCGGTGCTGAGCCCGGTGGCCTTCCTCTCGAGCACCACGACCCGGTTGGCCATCAACGTGGCCCAATCGGCGCGTGTACGCCGGGAGACCTACATCGGGCCGTGGCTGCCCGAGCCCATCGACACCAGCGCGGATCCGGAGGTGGGCGCGCAGCGCGCGGAGGCACTGGAACTGGCCCTGCTGCTGGTGCTGGAGAAGCTGAGCCCCGTCGAGCGCGCCGCGTATGTGCTGCGTGAGGCGTTCGACTACGGCTACCCCGAGATCGCCGACATGCTGCACATCAGCCCTGTCTACGTGCGGAAGATCGTCAGCCGTGCCCGCAAGCATCTGTCGGACGAGCAGCGGGAGAGCGTGGACACGGCGGAGCACCGGCGCCTGCTGAACGCCTTCGTCTCCGCGGCTCGAACCGGGGACGTGGCATCGCTGGAGGCCCTTCTCGCCCCCGATGCCACCAGTCTGTCCGACGGCAACGGTCTGCGGGCCTGCGCGCGTATCCCGGTGCTGGGCCCTGCGCGTATCGCCAAACTGGCGACCTATCCGCGGCTCTGGCGGGACGCGGAGCCCAGGTTGGTCGAGGCCAACGGCCTTACGGGCGTGGTGTGTTACCGGGATGGCGAGCCCGCGGCGTTCCTGACGGTGGCCGCCTCGAAGGACGGCATCCACAAGGTGATGTGGGTGTTCAGCCCGAGCAAGATCGCCGCATTCCTCGCTTCGCGCTCCCGCTGCGCGGCCGCCTCCGGTCGCCCGGACGGTACGGCGATGACACGGCCGCGGAGACCCACCTCACACGGCCATGGGTGTCACACCTCGCCGGGCTGCCCGGTCATGAGTGCGTAACGGCAATTCTGCTAGGAGGACCCATGGATCCCCGTATCCATTACTACGGCAATGGCCTCGCGGCCAAGGCGATGAAGGGCTTCGCCTCGGTCAGCAAGGTGCTGGCGGACTCGACGCTGCCGCACACCATTCAGAGCCTGGTGGAGATCCGCGCCAGCCAGATCAACGGCTGTGGCTTCTGCACCGACATGCACACCAAGGAAGCGGCCAACGCCGGCGAGACCTCGATACGGCTCAACCTGGTCGCCGCCTGGCGGGAGGCGACGCTCTTCACCGAGGCCGAGCGTGCCGCACTGGAGCTGGCCGAGCAGGGCACCCGGGTCGCGGACGCGGCCGGTGGGGTCACGGACGAGGCCTGGGCGAACGCGGCCAAGCACTTCGATGAGGACCAGCTCGCCGCGCTGATCACTCTCATCGCCATCATCAACTGCTACAACCGCATCAACATCATCAACCAGCAGCCGGCCGGCGATTACAAGGTCGGCCAGTTCGGCTGAGCCGGGGCCTCCGCGGTATATCTCCGCAGCGGAGTCGATCCGCTGCCGCACACCGCCATGGCCCCTGGCCGTGGCGGTGTCGGCGGGTAACCCGAGACCCGTGCGCCGCCCGCGGCGCGCCGATGTCCGCGGCTCCTAGGCTGCGGTGGCCGCGGCGCGGTAGAACTCGGACGCGGTGACGGTGGCCGGGACGCCGAGTTCGGCGGCGACCGCGGTGATCGCGGTGGCGCCGATGGACAGGTCGGCTTGGCCGTCGGTGGTGAAATACGGCGCGATGAACGACTCGTAGTGGGCTCGGGCTTCCTCCGCGGTCTGTCCGCCGAGGAACGTCTGCATGTGCCGCACCGTGGTGTCGGGGTCCTCGCGGATCACCTTCAGCGCGCGCCGGTGGGCTCGTACGACGGCCTGGACCGCGGGGTCGTCCGGCGGGATGTGCGTGGGGTCGACGGCCACGCCGACGGTGGGGATCTGGAAGTGGTCGCCGACCCAGGCCAGCACCTGCCAGCCGTGCTCGGCGGCTACCGCCTCCGGCGCCATGGTGCTGCCGACGTAGGCGGCGTCGATGCTGCCGTCGTGCAGCGCCCGCAGGTCCAGACCGTAGTCGCCGGGCGGGCGGACGACGGTCTGGAGGTCGCGGTCGGGGTCGAGGCCCGCCTGGCGCAGCACGATCCGGGCGAAGCACCCGGGTGCGGTGCGGGGGGCGTGTACCGCCAGCCGTCGGCCTGCCAGGTCGGCGAGGGAGGTCAGGCCGGGGCGGGCCAGGAACCAGAACAGCGGGCGGTGGGTGTTGACGTTGAGCGCGACCCAGGGCGTGCCGTCGGTCAGGCGGGACAGCAGCGCCCGGCCGAGCCCGATGGTGGCGCCGCGGCGCAGCCGCTCTTCGTCCCAGGCGCAGCCGTCGCGCAGCGCGACATGGACACCCTCATCGGCGTAGTAGTCCTGCTGGTCGGCGATGTAGGCGGCCAGTTCTTCGTGCAGGCCCCGCCCGACGTAGGCGAGATCGATGGTGTGCATGAACGCCTTTCCTTGATCGTGTCACCGCCATGCGGCGGCGCGTGCCGCGGGCGCGGTCAGTACATGGACATTCCGCCATTGACCGCGGCCGTGGTGCCGGTCATGAAGGCGTTGTCCTCGCCGGTGTAGAAGGCGACCGCTTGGGCGACGTCGGCCGGGTGTGCCAGGCGGCCCAGCGGGGTGGCGGCCACCTGCCGCCGCTTGTGCGCATCGTCGAACACATCCGCCATGCGGGTGTCCTCCACCGGACCGGGCGCGACGATGTTGACCGTAATGCCCTGCGGGCCCAACTCCTGGGCGAGGTACCGGGCGAACTGCTCCAGGGCGGCCTTGGACGTGCCCAGCGCGATCATGCCCTCCCGGGGCCTGCGGCTGAGGCCGGTGCTGAGATAGACGATGCGTCCCCAGCCCTGTTCGGTCATGGCGGGCAGGACGGCTTTGGTGACCGCGAACGCCGCATGCATCTCGGCGTCGAGCTTGCCGCCCAGTTCCTCCCACGTCATGTCGTGGAACGACTTCACCGCATACGGGATGAGCGCGTTGTGCACGAGCACGTCAATGCCGCCCCATGCCGCCTGGACCTGCTCGACCATGCTCTCGATGGCGGCCGCCTCGCGCACATCGGCCCGCACGGCCATGGCCCGGCCGCCCGATGCCTCGATGTCGGCCACGACCTCCTCGGCCGCCGTTTCGCTGCGGAGGTAGTTGACCACCACGCGCATCCCTCGCGCGGCCAGAAGGCGCGCGGTGGCCGCTCCGATTCCGCTGCTGGCTCCGGTCACCAATGCCACCCTGCCGGTCGCCTCGGTCATGAACCCTCCTTCTCGTCGCGGTCTGTCGGGGGCACCATCCGGGGTTGTTCCTCGCCGGTGCCAGGGGGCGCTGAGCGGATCGCCCCATGCAGGACGGTGTCGACGGTCGCCCGCAGCAGATCGCCCGCGGTCCAGTCGAGTTCATGCGGCAATCGCGAGGTGAGCAGCCGTTCCAGCGCGCCGCGGGTGATCTCACTCAGCAGCTCGGGCGGCGTCGCCAGCAGTCCCCGCCGGTGCCCGTCCCGGAACAGCTCGTCGAGCCGCCGGTAGATCACCGCGTCCACCCGCTGCTCCACGTACTGGCGCAGCATCGCGTCGCCCCGCCCGGTCGCGAGCTGGGCCGCTCCGATCCGGGCGAGCTCCGTGCCCGCCGCGATCAGGAACCGTTGTACCCGCACCTCGAACGGCTGCCCCGGTGAGTCCTCGGCGACCACCAGCGTGCTCTCCACCGCCGCGAACTGCCGATCCAGCACCGCGGCCACCAGGCTGCGCCTGTCCGGGAAGTGACGGTAGATCGTCTTCTTGCTCATCCCGAGCTCACGAGCGAGATCGTCCATGCTCACCCGCGCGAAGCCCGGCGCGAAGAACAGCCGGCCGGCCGCCTCCACGATCACCTCGGCACGCTGCTCGTCGCGCTGGGAAGCGCGCTCGGAAACTTCAGAAACTCGATTCGTTTCCATAGTTTCCATCGTGGTGACGCGCAGCCGCGCTGTCAAGAAAGCCACGTGCGCGGCATGGACGCGCGGCGGGGGCGACGGAGAGGCGGGCGGATCCGGGTCAGCGTTCGAGGACCAGGGCGAGGCCCTGGCCCACGCCGATGCACAGGGTCGCTATGCCGGTGCCGGAGCCGCGGCGGGCCAGTTGATGGGCGACAGTTCCCGCGAGGCGGGCACCGGAGGCGCCGAGTGGGTGCCCGAGGGCGATGGCGCCGCCCTGTGGGTTGAGGATCGCCGGGTCGAACTCGGGCCATTCGGCCACGCATCCGAGGACCTGTGCGGCGAAGGCCTCGTTCAGCTCCAGCACATCGAGATCGGCGAAGGTCCGGTCGGCCTTGGCCAGGGCCCGGTGGACGGCTTCGACGGGGGCGAGGCCGAAGTAGTCCGGGTCGATCGCGGACACTCCGGTGGCCGAGACCCGGGCCAGCGGTTCGCGGCCGGTGGCCTTCAGGCCCTCCTCGTCGGCCAGGAGCAGGGCGGCCGCCCCGTCGTTGAGCGGTGAGGCGTTGCCCGCGGTCACCGTGCCTCCCCCAGCCTCCGGCCGGGGGACCCCCCTCTCGCTTCGCTCCCGCCGCGGAAGGACGGCTTCAGCTTGGCCATCGCCTCCAGGGAGGCATCCGGGCGGACACACTCGTCGGCCGCGAACAGCCGCGGGTCGCCCTTGCGCTGCCGGATCGGCACGGGGGTGAGTTCGGCGTCGAACAGCCCCTGGGCCTGGGCTCGGGCGGCCTTGCGGTGGCTGCCCAGGGCGAACTCGTCCTGCCGCGCGCGGCTGATCGTGTGCTTGTCGGCGATGAGTTCGGCCGACTCCCCGAGCGGGATGGTCCACTGCGGGGGCATCTCCGGATTGACCATGCGCCAGCCCAGGGTGGTCGAGTGCAGTTCGGCGTGGCCGGCCGGGAACGGCCGGTCGTTCTTGGGCAGCACATACGGAGCCCGGGTCATCGACTCCACGCCACCGGCGACCGCGATGGACGCGTCGCCGACGGCGATGGCACGGGCGGCCTGAATGACCGCCTCCAGACCGGAGGCACACAGCCGGTTGACCGTCACGCCCGGTACGGAGGTGGGCAGACCGGCCAGCAGCGCGGCCATGCGGCCGACGTTGCGGTTCTCCTCGCCGGCGCCGTTGGCGTTGCCGAGGTACACGTCCGCGATGCGCGCGGGGTCCAACTGAGGTGTGCGGAGGAGGAGTTCACGGATGGCGTGGGCCGCCAGATCGTCGGGGCGTACCGAGGCCAGGCCGCCGTTGTAGCGCCCGGTCGGCGTGCGCACGGCGTCGACGATGTATACGTTCCTCACTTCAGGCCCTCCGTGACGGTCAGTTCGGCGCCGGTCTTGGCGATGATCTCCTCGACGGCGACGCCCGGGGCGCACTCGATCAGCACCAGGCCCTCGTCGGTGATGTCGAGGACGCCGAGGTCGGTGATGATCCGGTTCACGCAGCGCTGCCCGGTCAGCGGCAGTGCGCACTCGGTAAGGATCTTCGGCGAGCCGTCCTTGGCGGTGTGCGTCATCACGACGATGACCGTGCGGGCGCCGTGCACCAGGTCCATCGCCCCGCCGATCCCGGTGATCATCTTCCCGGGGATCGCCCAGTTCGCCAGGTCCCCCCGCGCGGAGACCTGCATCGCACCCAGCACCGCCACATCGATATGGCCGCCGCGGATCATCGAGAACGACAGCGCCGAGTCGAAGAAGGAGGCGCCCGGCAGCACCGTCACGGTCTCCTTGCCCGCGTTGATCAGGTCGGGGTCGACCTGCTCCTCGCCGGGGTAGGGGCCGGTGCCCAGGATCCCGTTCTCCGACTCCAGGATCACTTCCACGCCCTCGGGCAGATGGTTGGGGATCAGCGTCGGCAGCCCGATGCCGAGATTGACGTACTGGCCGTCCGCCAGCTCACCCGCGGCCCGGGCGGCCATCTCCTCACGGTTCCAGGCCATCAGCCGCTCACCGACCCTCGTGTCGCGGGCACGGACACCGTGCGCCGCTCGATCTTCTTGTCCGCCGCCTGCTCCGCGGTGAGGGCCACCACCCGCTGCACGAATATCCCCGGCAGATGCACCGCGTCGGGATCGATCGCGCCCGGCTCCACCAGCTCCTCCACCTCCGCGATGGTCACCTTGCCCGCCATCGCGGCCAGCGGGTTGAAGTTGCGGGCGGACTTGCTGAAGAGCAGGTTGCCGTGCCGGTCCCCCTTCGCCGCCCGTACCAGCGCGAAGTCGGTACGGATTCCGCGCTCCAGCACATAGGCGACCCCGTCGAAGGTCCGCACCTCCTTGGCCGGTGAGGCCAGCGCCACTCCGCCCGAGCCGTCATACCGCCAGGGCAGTCCGCCCTCCGCGACCTGAGTGCCGACCCCGGCCGGGGTGTAGAAGGCGGGGATTCCCGCACCGCCGGCCCGCAGCCGTTCGGCCAGGGTGCCCTGCGGAATCATCTCCACCTCCAGCTCCCCGGCCAGATACTGCCGCGCGAACTCCTTGTTCGCCCCGATGTACGAGCCCGTCACCCGCCCGATCCGGCCCGCCGCCAGCAGCACGGCCAGACCCGACTCCATCGCCCCGCAGTTGTTCGAGACGACCGACAGGCCGCCGACGCGCCGCTCGAACAGCGCCTGGATCAACACGTTCGGCACACCGCTCAAACCGAATCCCCCCACCGCCAACGACGCGCCATCGGGCACATCCGCCACCGCCTCCAGGGCCGTGGCGACCACTTTATCCATCTTTTCTACTCCACCCTTGGCCAATATGGATCCATCGGACGCTGCTACCGAAAGGCAATCTCAAGTATTCGGCCGGGGCGGCGGGTCCCGGACATCCCGCAGATGGGTGATATCGGTCAGGATGCCGCGGCCATGGTGTCGGTACCGGTCGCGTGAACACGGTATTTCCACGCTGCTTCCCGCTATCGCTCACCGAATCCATTGACGTGCGAGATCCCAGTGCCGAGGCTTTATCCATAAATCGAGGAGCGGCGGGACCGAGGAAATTCTGATGAAGACATTCGTGCATCGGGGACAGATCACCAAGGTGGTTTTCGGCAGCGGTACGCGCAGCCGTATCCCTGAGGAGGTCGATGCCCTCGGACGCGGTCGGGTGCTCGTTTTGTGCACCCCTGGCCAAGTGGACCAGGCATCGGAGATCCGCGAGCTGCTCGGCGCCGCGGCGGTGGGCACGTTCACCGAAGCGGCACCGCACACCCCTGTCGAGGTCACCGAGAAGGCGGTCGCGTACGCCGAATCCGTGGGAGCGGACTGCGTGCTCGCGATCGGTGGCGGGTCGACCATCGGTCTCGGCAAGGCGATCGCCGTACGGACCGGTCTTCCGCAGCTGGCACTGCCCACGACCTATGCGGGTTCCGAGATGACGCCGATTCTCGGAGAGACCGAAGGCCACAAGAAGACCACCCGCCGACTGCCGGAAGTGCTGGTCAAGACGGTGGTGTACGACGTCGACCTGACGCTCACGTTTCCCGCGGCGATATCGGTGGTCAGCGGCATCAACGCGATGGCGCACGCCGTGGAGGCCCTCTACGCACAGGACCGCGACCCGGTCGCCTTCCTGATGGCCGGCGAGGCGCTCGATTCCCTCACGCGATCCCTTCCAGTCGTCGCGTGGCGTCCGGACGACGCCGAGGCGCGGGCGGATGCGTTGTACGGGGCGTGGCTGGCCGGCACCTGCCTCGGCACGGTGGGCATGGCCCTGCACCACAAGGTGTGCCACGTACTGGGCGGCACCTTCGGGCTTTCGCACGCCGAAACCCACACGGTCGTCCTGCCGCATGTGGTCGCCTACAACCGGTCGGCGGCCCCCCAGGCCATGGCACGCATCGCGTGGGCGCTGGCGTGGGACGACGCCGCGAGCGGCCTCTTCGACTTCGCCGGAAGGCTCGGCGCCCCCAGGGCGCTGCGCGACCTCGGCATGCCGGAATCGGGGATCGAGCAGGCGGCCGACCTCATCGTGCGGGACGGCTACTGGAATCCGCGACCGGTGGAACGGGACGCGGTACGCGCCCTCCTGACCCGCGCCTGGGCCGGCGAGGCGCCATGAACGTCACCCGGCGACGAACAACCCCGCGACCCACTCCGTCAGCGAACACTCAACCACTACGGGAGCGCGCATGCGTGATCTGACGAGCGACACCATCACCGAGGCCATGATCTCGACCATGCGGGACACCAAGGACCCCGCGTCGCCGAGATCCTGGAATCACTGGTGCGCCACCTCCATGCCTTCGTCCGTGATGTCGACCTGACGGAGGAGGAGTGGGCCCGCGGAGTGGACTTCCTGACGCGCACCGGGCAGAAGTGCACGTCCACACGCCAGGAGTTCATCCTGCTGTCCGACGTGCTGGGCATCACCATGCTGGTCGACGCCCTGAGCAATCAGCGCCCCACCGAAGCCACCCAGAACAGCGTCCTGGGCCCCTTCTTCCGGGAGGACCGGCCACAGCACGCCGACGCCGCCGACATCTCCGGCGGTCTGCCCGGCACCCCGCTGTTCTTCGAGGGACGGGTCGTGGACCGTACGGGAGCGCCGGTGGAGGGCGCCGCGGTGGACGTCTGGCACAGTGACGCGGACGGCCACTACGACGTGGATGTGCCCGGCCAGGTCGACCCCGCCATGCGCGCCCTGTTCCGGACCGACGAGAGCGGACACTTCGGCTTCCGCTCCATTCGCCCGTCCAGCTACCCGATCCCCGGTGACGGCCCGGTCGGCGAACTCATGAGCGCGACCGGCAGGTCGCTCATGCGTCCCGCCCATGTGCACCTGCTGATCGAGGCTCCGGGATTCCAGCGCGTGACCACCATGCTCTTCCCGTCGGACGACCCGTACCTGGACGCGGATCCGGTGTTCGGGGTCAAGGAGTCGCTGGTCGAGTCCTATGACACCTATGCGGCCGGCGCCGGGCCCTGCAGCGAGCTGACCGACGAGCCGTACACCCTGCTGCGGCACACCTTCGTTCTCGAACCCCGCCCGGCGGACTGATTTCTACGAGCGGGCACACCGTCGAGAGGCGGTCATCCATGAGGAGTGGCGATCCGGGCGAGGCGGGTGGCGGCCTGCCTCGGCTGCCCGGCCATGTCATACCCCGGCCGAGGCTGGTCCGGAGCGTCCATCGGTTGCTGGACCAGTACCCGGTACTCGTCATGGCCGCCTCGGCGGGGTCGGGCAAGACGACCGCCGCGGTCCAGGCCGCCGAGGCGCTGTCCGGGCCGGTCGCCTGGGTATCGCTCGCCGGGCTGCCCGGCCATCTCGATCCCGGGGCCGAGGCGCTGACGCGCCGTCTGCGGACGGCCGTCGAGCCCCATGTGCCGGCCGCGGCGGCCGCACTCACCGACGCGCCGGCGCGGGGACTCCCGGCGTCGGAGATCGGCGTCCTGCTCGCCCGGGCGCTGGCCGGCACGGAACTGGTGCTGGTGCTCGACCGCGTGGAGACGATCGGCGGGCTTCCCGGTGCGCAGGGGCTGCTCGACGCCCTGGCCGGGAGCCTGCCGGACGGGCCGCGGCTGGTCCTGATCTCGCGCGTGGATCTGCCCCCGGGCCTCGGAGGAGGTCTCGGCGATGTCCATCGCGTCGCCTTCCTCGAGGACCGGGACCTGGCCTTCGACGTGGCCGAGGCCACCGAAGCCCTGCGGGCCGTCGACCGGGCCGACGACCCGTCCCGGCTGGTCGAGGCGACGGGCGGGTGGGTCAGCGGAGTCCTGTACGACTGGTGGGGCGCCGACCCCTCGGCCTCCGCCGTCCAGCACGGGTGTCTCGCGGCCGACCTTTTGACCCAGCTCACGCCCGCGGAGACAGCACTGCTCGTGCGCACCAGCCTGCTGGACGACGGCGTGACGGCCGAGCAGGCGAACGCCCTCGGACTGGCCTCGCCGGACCGGACGTTGGCCACCCTCCGCGGCCGGCGGCTGCCGCTGAGCTGGTCCTCCGACGGGAGCCGGATGGTCGCCCTGCCGCGGTTCCGCCACTATCTCCAGCGTGAGATCGAGGGCCTGGACGCGGACACACTGCGGGTGTTGCGCCGGGGGTACGCCACCTTGCTCCAGGGCAGGGGGCGGCACGAGGACGCGGTGTCCGAGCTGCTCATGAGCGGCGACACCGCCGCCGCCCGGGACGTGGCGGAACGGGCCCTGCCCGAAGTCCTGGGGCGATTCGACCTGACGACCGCCGAGAGCTGGCTCGACCGCATGCGCCCGGCGCCCACCCCGAGCCTGGCCCCGGCGGCGCTCCGCGTCGCCTTGGGGCTCGAACAGTGCTGGCGAGGCGTGCAGCTGGCCGACCACCACGGTCGTGCGTGGTGGGGCGCGCTCGCCGAACAGCCGGGCGGCGACGAGGACTTGGCCCTGCTGGTGTGGTGCTTGTGGCACGCCGGGAGGATCGACGGGGCGCGCGAGATCCTGGGCGTCATGCCGCCGGGGCACCCTCGCGACATCGCGGCGGCCGTGCTGGCCCTGGCGGACAACAGCACACCCCAGCTCGCCCCGGACCTCCTCGACCGGGTCACGGGCCCCCTCGAAGCCATGGTGATGCGCATCGCCTACCGCTCCGGGCACCTGCGCGAACTGCGGGACAGCATGTCCGGCGCCTGGCGGAAGGTGGCGGGCACGTCATGGACGGTCGCGGCGCTGCGCGCCGAAGGACGTATCTCCCAGGCGGAGGAGGCGTACGCGGCGGTGGGAGACGCGCCGGGGCCCGTCTGGCTGGCGGCCTTCGAGGCCGCCGAGCTGATGGCGGACCTCGGACGCCGGGACGAGGCGTGGCCCGCACTGCTGGCCGGGCGACAGCGAATCGCCTCGACCGGATCCCGGGTGTACGAGATCCTCAGCCTGCTCCTGGAGGCGAAGCTGGCCCTGCGCCTGGACCGTGATCTGCCACGAGCGGCCCGGGCCCTGGCCGAGGCGGAGCGTCGGGGGTGCGCGCGCTACGCGTTCACCGCGGAACTGGCGGGCACCTGGCGAGGCCTGGAGCTGCTGCTGGCCGGCCGCGACCACGACGCCGTGCCCCACCTCACCACCGCGGTCTCCACCATGCGCACGGGCGGCAGACGGGTGGAACTCCCCACCGCGGCCGTCTACTTGAGCGAGGCGCTGTGGCGCACCGGCGACGAGGACGGCGCGGATGCCGCCGCCGATCTGGCGCTGGAGGTGGCCACCACCCAGGGACCCCGCAATCTGCTGGTGCAGGCGCTGGAGGACATGCCCTCCGTCGCCGTGCGGCGGGCCGACGCGGAACCCACACACTCCTCACGCTGGCATGAGCTCGTGTCCGCGCTCGCCACCGCGAGACCGGTGACCGGGGGCGCCGTACCCCGGCTGACGCTCGAGGACTTCGGCCCGGTGCGGCTGGCCCTCGACGGGCGGGAGGTCCACCCGCGGCTGGCCAAGAGTGTCGAATTGCTCGCCTATCTGCTACACCAGCCCGCGGCCGGCGCCAGGCGCCGGGTGCTGGTGGAGGCGCTGTTCCCCGGGCGGAGCGACACCACCGGGCGCAGCTACCTCCGGCAGGCCGTCTACCGGCTGCGCGAGGTGCTGCCCGACGGGCTGCAGCTCCTCCAGGACGGTGATGTGTACCGGCTGACACCGGCATCCGCCGTCATCAGCACCTCGGGAACCCTCCAGCGGCTGCTGGCGGAAGCCGCACGGCAGGACGGCGAGCACCGGTGGGACACCCTGGGGCGCGCCCTGGAGATCGCCGAACGCGGCTCCTACTTCGACTCCCTCTCGACGCAATGGCTGGACACACGGCGCGCCGAACTCGACGCCGCCCTCCTGCAGGCCCGCGTGGACGCGGCGACCGTGGCGCTGCACCTCGGCCGCGTCCGGGAGGCCCGTCGGCTGGCACGCCATGTGCTGGACAGCGATCCCTACCGGGAACAGGCCTGGCGGGTCGCCCTGTGCGCCGCCGAGGCGGCCGGCTCGGACGATGAACTGCTCGACCTGTACCGAGGTTATCTGCGCGTCATGGAGGAGTTGGGCGTGGCGCCGTCCGCGGATCTCAGACGCCTGGTCGACCGGCTGCGCCGATGAGCGGGCAGCCCGCGTGGCCGCCCGGTGGCCTGCGGCCCACGAGCCGATTTCGCCGGTGTTAACAGCCCGCGACACACACTGCATGGCAGGCACCAGGGTCCAGCCCCACTCTCACGGAGGTCCCCCGATGACTGAAACCCTCGACATCACGGTCGGTTTCCGAGCCACGATGAGCCGGCTCGCCACGGGCGTCAGCGTGATCACCACACGCTCAGGAGACACGCCCATCGGCATGACGGCCAGCGCCGTATCCGCCCTCTCCCTGGACCCGCTCCAGCTGCTCGTGTGCATCGCCAACCATCTGTACACCCGGACCGCGATCGCCGAGCACGGCCGCTTCGCCGTCAATGTCCTCGGCGAGGACAGCGAGGCCCTCGCACGCAACTTCGCCGCCTCCAAGCCGGACAAGTTCGCGGGCGTCGAGACCTTCGACGACCACGGTGTGCCCGTACTCAAGGACGCCATCGCGGTGATCGTGTGCGATGTCGCCGAGGCGCTCCCCGGCGGCGATCACACCATCTTCGTGGGTGACGTCCGCTACTGCGACCACCGGACGGAGTGCCGGCCGCTGCTCCACTTCGCGGGCGGCTTCGGCACGCTCAGGGCTCCCCACTAGCGCGTATGGCAGCGGCCCGAAAGGAGGCCGCCGAGGGGCCCGTGACCGGCCCCGCCGCCCCCGATGTCCGGCTCTCACGAGGCCAGCCAGGGACGTCGGGGGCTCAGCCCGTCCCGACGACCCCACGCAAAGGTGCCATGACCAACTCCGTGCCGGCCTTCAAGCTGCATCCCCCGGTCCAGCCCCCGCATCTGCTGACCCGCCCGCGTCTGCTGCGCCGCCTCGACGCGATGACCGAGCCCGTGGTGGTGGTGTCCGCGCCGGCCGGGGCGGGCAAGACGGTGCTCCTGACCGAATGGTCCCGTGGCCCCGCCGCCCGGGGAGAGTGCGCCTGGCTCGGCCTGGACGGGTACGACAACGCCCCGGGCCGGCTCTGGGCCGGCATCCTGCGGGCGCTGCGGGACGTTCGGCCGGAGCTGCCCGTCCGCCTCGACAGCGATGAGTGGACGCTCGACGCATGGCTCGAGGAGATCCTGCCGAGCCTGGTGGCCGGACTGGGCGGCGAGGGACCGCTCACGCTGATCCTCGACGGACTGGAAGCGATCACGGACGCGGACGCGGTCGGCAGCCTGGCGGACTTCCTGACCCGGCTGCCCCAGGGCTTCCGGGTCGTGCTCTCGACCCGGCACGTTCCCGGACGGCCCGTTCCCACTCTGCGCGCCCGGGGCCTGATCGCCGAACTCGACCAGCACGACCTGGCCTTCACCCCCGGCGAAGCACAAGAGGTGCTCACCGGCCTGCTCGGGTCCGCTCCGGCCGTGGACATCGCCGGCGCGCTGTACGAGGCCACCGAGGGATGGGCGGCGGGACTGTGCATCATGGGCCGCACCCTCGCCCGCTCGGCCAACCCGGCCGACACGGAGGGGAACGTGGCGCACGGCAGGCAGGCGGTGGCCGAGTATCTGGCCACCGAGGTGCTCTTCCGGCTCACCACGGAACAGCGCCAGTTCCTGCTGCGCACCAGTGTGCTCGACGAGCTGAGCACCGGGTCGTGCCAGGCACTCGCCGGGGACCGGGCGGGCCTACTGCTGCGCGAGCTCGCCCGGACCGTGCGACTACTGGTGCCCGTGGCCGCCGATCCGTCCGCGTACCGGCACCACCGGGCACTGGCTCCGCTGCTGTCCGACGCCCTCACCTCCGAAGGGCCGGACACCGTGGTGTCCCTGCACCGGACCGCGGCCCAGTGGTACGCGCGGCAGGGAGAGACCACCGCGGCCGTACGGCACTGGGTGCTGGGCGGCGATGAGCCGGCGGCCGTCACCTCGATCCTCGGCGCCTGGGAGAAGACGATCTCGGCGGGCCGTAGTGCGCGGGTCTCGCAGTGGCTGGGCCTCCTGCCGCCCCGCACGGTCGCCACCGACGCGCGCCTGTGCGTCGTGGCGGCGATGGCGGCCCTGTCAGGGGGTGCCCCGGAGACGGCCCGGCGCTGGCTGGACGTGGCACAGCTCCGAGCGACGGGACCCGAGACGGTCGGTGAAGGCAGCACGGTGTCCGACGCGGCCGCCGTCGCCCAGGCCGTGGCCTGCTGTCTGAAGGGGGAGGTGCTGACCGCCGACCGGCTCGGCGAATCCGCCGTCGCCGGCGCCATGCCGCTCACTTCCTGGCGCGCCCTGGGCTGTACGGCCCGTGGCGCCGCGCTGCTGTGGACCGCCCGGTACGAGCAAGCGGAGGTGGTGCTCGGCGAGGCGACCCGTGACGCGCACGCCGCGGGTCACGGTCTGGCGCTCGTACGCGCACTGGGACTGCGGGCGCTGTGCGCGCTGATGGCCGGGCGGCAGGAGCCCGCGCGCATTCTGAGCGACGAGGCCCTGGAAGCGGCCGCGACGGCCGGTCTGAGCCGGCACTTCGTTGCCGTCCCCGCTCATATCTGCCGGGCCGGCCTCCTCCTCGAAGAGGGGCGGATCGAGGAGGCCGAACGGGTTCTGGCCGACGCGGAGGCGGCGCCGGCGGGCTCGCCCCGGTCCGGCAGCGAACCCCATGTACGCGCGCTGTACCACGTCATGTGGGCGCGATTGGAGAACGCGCGGCACGACGCGGACGCCTCGCGGGAGGCCCGCGAGGCGGCCGAGCGGGCGGCGGACCGGTGTGAGTCACCCGGCGTCCTGACGGATCTGCTGAGGCGAGTCGGCGGCGAGGCGGTCGCGCCGCCCGCCGTGCCCGGCCCCAGGACCTGTCGCTGGGGGAGCGCCGAGTGCTCCGCGCCCTGTGCGGCCCGCTGACCCTGCGGGAGATCGCCTCCGAGCTCTATGTGTCCCACAACACCGTCAAGACACAGGTACGGGCGATCTTCCGCAAACTCGACGCGCACGACAGGAGCGGAGCGATCGCCAGGGCCCGGGAGTGCGGTGTGCTCTGATCCGGGCCCTGGCATTCCGCTAGGAGGCGTCCTTGCGGGAAGCGTCCTGGCGCCGGGCGTAGTCCGCCTGAGCCGTGTACGCGGTCTCCTTCTCCTCGGCGTCGCTCACCAGCTCGATGCCGCAGACCTTGCGTGCGAGGTCCGCCATGCTGCCGCCCGGGGACATCTCGGCGCGCTTCATGGTGAGGGTGCGAATCGCCAGCAGGGGCGTGCCGTTGAAGTTCTCGAAGGTGCTGATGCGGTCGCCCCAGTCGGACAGGAACAGGTCGCGGATCACGCGGCTGATCTTCAGCCGGTCGTGCGGCCTGCCGACCGGTCCCGTCTGCAGCGCCTCCAGCCACGGCCGCAGTTCGGGCCGCTGCCACTGGCCCTCGGTCGGGAAGATGAGCGAGGCACGACCGGCCAGGTCGACGACCTCGTGCACCATGCCCGCGATGTTCTCGAGGTAGAACGCCCGCCCGAAGTCGAACATCAGGACGTTCGGCTTGTAGAGGCCGCCCGGCGTGGTGAAGCCCTCGTCCTCCGAGGCGATCACATGCGCCTTGATCGTCTGGTGGAAGCCGGCGAACCGGGCGATACGGGTCTGCACCGGCGGCAGTTGGTAGGTGCCGATGTGCTCGGTGATCAGCAGCACCAGACCGAGCATCAGCTCGGCGCGCACCATCTGGCGCACCAGCGCCTGGTAGTGCAGCCAGTCGAAGACGCGCTGCGGGTACAGCGAAGCGTGCTTGGGGTTACCGATGTGGAACACCCGGCTCCAGGGGATGAGCACATCCTCGAACACGATGACGCTGTCCAGCTCGTCCCCCTGGGAGGCGAGCGGGTGCTCGATGTCCTCGCCGTCCCGGACGTTGCTCTCCCGGCAGACGATGGTGACCCCGGGGGTGTTGGGCTTCACCGCCCCGAAGATGATCTGTTCCGGCAGAATACCCGGCCGGTAGAAGACGCCGATGTGGATCCAGTCGCCGAAGGCCGCGCCGGTGCTGATCGCCTTCACACCCCGCACGGTGATGCCCTCGTCCGAGGTGCCGACTACCTGAAGGGCCGGGGAATCGGCCTGTGCGGCATCGCGCGAGCGGTCCGTCTGCGGGTCGACGAAGGCCGGCGTCGTATTGAGGTCGCCCTCCCGCACCTCGTGCCAGAAGTCGAGGATCCCCTCGGTCAGGTCCCTGCCATCGGTGCCGACGGACTGGCTGCTCCAGGGCTCCGGGTCGTCCACGTAGGTCAGCAGGACGTAGTTGTTGACGTCCGGGGTGCGCGGCGTCGCGCCGCCGCCGAGCTCCCGCAGCACCGTCTCCATGTAGCGCCGCTTGCGCTGCAGGTCCTCCTTGGAGCGGTGTTGGAACCACGTCATGGACCGCCTGACGCCCTCTTCGTCCACGAACGTCATGGCGTCCTGGAGCTCCGGGCGGTGGTGCAGGTCGTAGAAGTCCGCGAGCCTGCGGGCATACGCCCGGGTCTTGGGGTGCGTGGCCACGTTCTCGACGAGTTCGTCACCCACCCATACCGTGCGGCCGTCGTTCAGCGCCGCCAGGTATTCCTTGCCTGTACGCACGTCGTGCTCCTCTCCAGGGGCAAGAGATCTGGACGGTTCGGAGCATGCGTCGCGGTGGGGTGACGGGACGGCGCGGCAGCGGGAATCACCCGGGTGAAAGAATCGATCACGGAGGCACCGGCGTTGAGGGCGCTGTGGCCGTGCGGCATGCTTGCCCCATGCGCAGCACAGACCCCGCGGGCGACCGGGCGCGTGGGCGCGGCAAGGGGGCCTCGGCCGGACTGCCCCTCAGAGGACGCGACCACGAGATGGCCGCTGTCCGTGAGGACCTGGAGACGGTGCGTGGCGGACGGGGTGCCTACGTCGTCGTGGAGGGCGCGCCCGGCGTCGGCAAGAGCCGGCTGCTGGCGGAGCTGGACGAGATGGCACGGCGGTTCGGGTTCGACGTGGTGTCCGTACGGGCCGACGAACTCGACCAGTACGCGGCCGGCGCCGCCCTGCAGTCCGCCCTGCAGTCCTCCGGCGACGCCCACCAAGCCGTCGCGGCCACCGATGACCAGCGGCTCTGGCTGCTGGACGGCATCGCGGACGCTCTGGAGTCCCGGGCCCAGCGCGCCCCGGTGGCCGTGGTCGTGGACGACGCGCAGTGGGCGGATCCGGCCACCCTCTTCGTCCTCCGTACCCTGCCCGGACGGCTGGCCGCCTCGCGGATCCTGTGGGTGCTGGCGGTGCGGTCGGAAGCCGAGCGGCCGACCGTGGCCCGGGTGCGGGAGGACCTCGAACACCTCGGTGCCCGCTGGCTGACCCTCGGTCCCCTGCCACAGCAGGAGCTGCTGCATATCGCGGCCGATGTCCTCGGGACGAGGCCGTCACCCGGTCTGGCCCGGCTCCTGCGTGGCGTCGCGGGCAATCCGTTCCTGGCGCTGGAACTGGTGCGCGCCTTCGCCGACGCGGACGCCGGGACAGGGGAGGCGGGCGTGGCGACCCTCCCGCACCCCGGTATCCCCGCCGGTTTCCGGCGCAGTGTCGCCGCGCGTCTGGACCGGCTCCCGGAGGACGCCGTGCGGCTGCTCCAGATCGGCTCCGTCCTCGGCCGCGAATTCGACCTCGGCACGGCCGCCCGCATGCTCGGCAGGCGCGTCGGCAGCCTGCTGTCGGGCGTCGAGGCCGCCCTGAGTGCCGGTCTGCTCTCGGCCGACGGCCCGCGACTCGCCTTTCGCCACGACCTCATCCGGCAGGCTCTGCAGGAGAACCTGCCCCGGGCGGTGCGGACCGCTCTGCACGGGGAGGCGGCCGACAGTCTGCGGGGCATCGGGGCCCGATCGGCCGAGGTGGCCTGGCACGTCGTCATGGCGGGCGGCCCGGTCGACGACGACGCCGTGACCACGCTGACCACCGCCGTACAGGAACTGTCGCCGTCCGCCCCCGACGCGGCCGCGGACCTGGCCCAGCGCATCGCCTCACTGCTGCACCCGCACGACCGGCGTCGTATCGCCCTGCTGACCGACGCCGCCGAATACCTCGGCCGGACCCGCCGGATTCACGAGGCGCTCGGCTTGGTCGACGCCACCCTGTCGGACGGTCCCGAGCCGCTGCAGGAAGCATGTCTGCGCCTGGCGGCCGCCGAGATCCACCAGGCGGCGGGCGACGACGCCGCCGCGATGACCCACCTCCAGCGGGCCTTGGACCTGCCCGAGCTGCCGCCCGACGTGCGCGTCCGGCTGCTGAAGACCAAGGCCACGGGCCAGGTGTACCTCGGGGACATCACCGCCGCCGAGCAGACCGACACCGGGCTGGTCGAGGAGGCCTACCGCAGCGACGATCCGGCCGTCGTCGTCAGTGCCATGGTGTTCCAGTCGCAGACCTCCTTCTACCGCGGCCGCCTTGCCCGCGCCCTCGAACTCGCGGAGGCGGCCGCCGGACACGCCGGCACCGAATCCGCCGGGTTCTACCTGCGGCCCCCGCGGATTCCGGCGCTGTGGTTGGCCATGGCGCTGACCGCCACCGACCGGCTCGCGGACACCGAGCGGATCCTGCGGGACGGACAGCGCGAAGCGGAGGCGCGGGGCCTGGGCTGGTCGCTTCCCCACTGGCATGCCGCCCGCGCCTGCGCACTCCTCGAACAGGGAGCGCTGGACGACGCGGCCGTGGAGGCCGAGGCCAGCCTGATGGTGGCGGACGAACTCGAGATCACCCGCCCGAATCCGCGAGCCCACTCCGTACGGGCACTGGTGGAGATCAGACGCGGTGACCTCGTCAAGGCCAGGGACCATCTCCGCGCCGCCGAAGCCGATTCCGGCACCCATACGCAGCGGTACGGCCTGTGGGCGGTGCTCGCGCGCGCCTGCCTGGCGGACGCGGAGGGCCAGGACGGCGCCGCGGCGGCGGCACTCACGGGCGCCTTCGGGGACGGTGAGCCGACGCGGCTGCTCACGGTGGGCCCGTCCCACTGGCCCGGGATCGTGCGCATCGCGCTCCGTGGCGCCGACTCGTCGGCCGCGCGGGACGTGTCCGACGCACTGCGGTCCCTGATCGCGCGGGACGACAGCCAGCAGATCATCGGGGCGGTCCGCGCCCATGTGGACGGCCTGCTCCACCGCGACCCCCGCGCACTGGCGTCCGCGATCACCGCCTACCGGAGCGGTGACAGGCCGCTGGCCCTGGCCGCGGCCTGCGAGGACCTCGGCGAACTCCTGGCCACCTCGGCCGATACGACGGCGGCGATCCCGCACTTCGAAGAGGCGGCTGAGCTGGTGTCGGCCTCAGGAGCCCTGCGCGATCACGAACGGATTTGGCGGCGCCTTCGCCGGCTCGGTGTGCGCACCGGCGCCCCGCGCCACCACACGACCGGCCCCCCGGGGTGGGGGACCCTGACCGAATCCGAGCGGAAGCTGATCCCGCTCGTCGTGGACGGTCTCACCAACCGCGCGATCGCCGACCGGCTCTATGTGTCCGTGCACACCGTCAACACCCACATGAAGCACATCTTCACCAAGCTCGATATCAACACGCGAGTCGAACTGACCCGGCTGGCGATCGAACGGGGAGCCGTCGCCAACGGGGCGGACTGAGCGGTGCCCCAGTGTCCCCTCCGGGGTGGGGTTCACCATGGGACGGTCTGACCGAAGCGATCCAGATACGCGAGACCGGGCTTCCCCAGCCTCGACAGCAGAACGTCCACCACCCGCGGGACGCTCTCGTCGATGGTGAGTGGCGCGTCCGGTCCCCCAGGGCGGTGCCGACCCAGCCAGGCGCCATGAGCACGAACGCGCGTCGGCTTTCGTGCTGTTGGACCTGCCGGACCGAGAAGCCGCGCAGGAACATGTTCAGGGCTGCCTTGCTGCCCCGGTAGACCTCGCGCGATGCGGTCGTGTTGTTCGTGATGCTGCCTTGCCCGGAGGACATCGCCCCGATGAGTCCGGTCGGAGAGACGAGGTCTTCGAGTGCTTCGATGACGCGCATGGGGCTGAGCGCGTTGGTGACCATCACGTCCACGAAGTCGGCTGTCGGAACGGCACCGATCGGCGTCGGCTCGTTGTTCGTGGTCCCCGCGTTGACGAAGAGCACGTCGAGTGTGCGTGGGGCGAGACGCTCATGGAGGGGCGCCAACTGCGTGGGCTCGTTGATGTCAAGATGCTCGACGCTGACGCGTCCGTCGGAGCGGTCCGCGAGGTCGTGCAGCAGGGTGCGAGCGGTTGCGTCTCGTACCGTGCCGATGACGTTCCATCCCCTGTCGAAGAGTTCGGCCGCCATCGCGTGTCCGAGACCGCGCGACGCCCCGACGATGAGAGCGGTTGGCGGGTGCCGGTCCGCGTCAGTTGACGACATTCCGCGTCATCCCCTTATTTCCCTTGCTTCGAGTCGCGGAGTGCCGACCGCCACGGGCGGGCACCCCTGATGCGCTGCAAGCCTTGCCGCTCCCTCGCACTCGGGGCACGTCCGGGGCGCGGATTTGTACGATCGCCCTCATGACAGGAGCGCTGATGGCCGAATCCGCCGCTGTGCAGCCCGATGATGTGCGGGTCATTCGCGCACTCCAGGTGGCTCCGCGGGCCTCGTTCGCCTCGATCGCCGCTGTGCTCGGTCTGTCCGAGGGGGCCGTCGGCCGCCGCTATCGCCGGTTGCTCGCCGATGGCGTCATCCGCGTAGCCGGTGTCGTCGATCCGGGGGCACTGGGACAGAGCAGGTGGCTGGTGCGACTGCGGTGCCGCCCCGGCAGCGTCACGGCGATCGCCGACGCACTCGCGCAGCGCGACGATGTCAGCTGGGTGGCCCTCGCCGCCGCGGGCTCCGAGATCACTTGCGCGGTCCGGTCGCGGACGCGGGAACAGCGCGAGGAACTCCTCGGCCGGCGACTTCCGCGCACCGCGGCCGTCATCGACATCAACGCGTCCGCCATACTGCGTCAGTTCGTCGGAGGCCGCGGCCACTATTGGGCCGCGCTACGCGGCACGCTGACTCCACAGCAGGAGTCGACGCTCGGGAGCGATGGCGCCCCTTTCGCCGAATCCCCGGTGGTCCCTCGCGTTCCCGTGCACCTCGACCCCGAGGACGAGAAGATGCTCGACCTTCTCGCCGTGGACGGTCGCGCCGGCCTCGTCGATCTCGGCGCGGCGGCGAACCTCACGCCTGGGCGCGCATCACGCCGTCTTCACGCCTTGCTCCGGCGCCGCGTCGTCCACATCGACGTCGAGATCGCCCCGGCCGCACTGGGCTATCACGCTCGGGCGAACCTTTGGCTCCGCGCGCACCCGACGGCGGTCAAGGACATCGGCCGCACACTCGCGCAGGAACCCCAAATAGCCTTCGCCGCGGCCGTCTCGGGGCCCTACAACCTCCAAGCCGTCGCGCACTGCCGCGACCTCGACGAACTGTTCGAGTACACCTCGGACCGCATCGGGTCGCTGTCCGGCCTCCAGAGCATGGAGGTCTCTCCTGTGCTGCGGCAGATCAAGCAGGCCGGCACGCTCGTGTCCGGCGAGCGCCTCGTCCCACCGCACAGGGCGCGGGCGCGACGCTGAAGGCGCGGGCTCGGCGAGCCGGGCGATGGCTCGAGCCGGGCGATGGCCCTGTCATCCGACGACCGCTTGCGGGTGGAGCAGCAGCAGGGCGATGTCATCGCTGTGGGGATCGGTGTGCGGGTCGTGGTGGATGAGGGTGTCGGCGAGGGTGTCCATGGACTGGCCACGGGCTTGGGTGAGCTGGTCAGCGAGGTGGGTGGTCGCGTCGTCGAGATCGACGTCGGGACTCTCGACGAGGCCGTCGGTGTAGAGGGCCAGCACGGCGCCGGGCGGCAGGGGGATCTCGGTGGCCGGGTAGTCGACGTTGGGTTCGATCCCCAGCAGGAGGCCGGGTGGCAGATGGAGGACCTCGGTGTGCCCGTCGGGGTGGCGCAGGAGCGGGGGCGGGTGCCCGGCGGTGGCCAGGTGGGCAACGTGGCGTGCCAGGTCGATATGGGCGTAGAGGCAACTGGTGAACAGGCCGGGGTCGAGGTCGGTGAGCAGGCGGTTGGTGCGGGCGAGGACTTCCCCGGGATGTGCCCCGGCGGTGGCGTGGACGGCGGTGCGGACCTGTCCCATGAGGGCGGCGGCGTTCACGCTGTGGCCTTGGACGTCGCCGATGGCCGCGGCGACGGTGGTGGCGTCGCAGCGGATGAGGTCGTAGAAGTCGCCGCCGATGTCCATGCCGCGCGCCGTGGGCAGATAGCGGGCCGCCACCTCCAGCCCGGGCACGGTGGGGAGGGCGGCGGGGAGCAGGCCGGACTGCAGACCGTGGGCGAGTTGGTGTTCGGCGTCGTAGAGCCGGGCGCGGTCGAGGGCCTGGGCGATCAGTCCGGCGAGAGAGGTCAGGACGGCGCGTTCGTCCGGGGTGAAGTCGTGGGGCCGGTCGTAGGAGACCACGCAACAGCCGACCGGGCGACCGGAGGCCAGCAGCGGCAGAAACGCCCAGGCCGCCCTCTTGGTCAGCCGCGGGATGTCGGGAGCGAGCTGATTCATCTCGTGCGGGGACGCGAAGAACAGGGGTGCTCCGGTGGTCACGGCGCGCACGGTAGGGGCCGAGTCGTCCCGGAACGCGGGGAGATCGAAGCGCTTGATGACCTCGGATGGGTAGCCACGCTGGCCGACGACACGCAGCCGGTCGCCCTCCGCCACGGACAGGACGAAGCCCTGGGCGCCGAAGGCGGGCAGGATCAGGTCGGCGGTCAGCTCCACCACGTCCTGAACGCTGACGGCCTCGGTGAGCGCGCCGGCCAGGTGCATCAGGTCGTACAGCCTGCCGGACCGTGTCGGTGTGGCGATGTCCGCCCCGCACGCCGGGCGGTCGATCGGGGCGGTGTCGTCGGTGGGGGAGACGCGCACACTGACACCGGAGGCATCCGGGCAGAGCTGGAAGGACAGCCACCGGTCCGGCGGGCGCAGGGCGGTGAAGGACGTGGGCCTGCGGCCGAGCACCGCGGCCCGGTAGCCGTCGTCGAAGACCGGGTCGTCCAGCCACGGCAGCGCCTCCCACAGCGGTGCGCCGAGCAGATCCGGGACGCTCCCGCCGAGCAGATCGGCGGCGGTGGCGCTGAGGAAAGTGATCCGGCCCGCCACGTCCAGCGCGCAACAGCCCTCCGGGAGACGGTCGGCGAAGTCCACCGCGGCCTGTGCCTGGACCGGCCCGGCGGTCCAGGCCCGCGGCGGGGCCGCCACGTGCGGCTCTTCGGGCGCTATCGGGTGCCCGTCCTCGGCGGCATACCGCAAGAATGCCCCCACCCGGTCGCAGGTGGAGTCGATCACGGCGCGCTCATGGGCGCTCAGGTGCGGCCGGCGCGGACCGGGCCACAGCAGCACCAGTCCGCCCCAAGCAGTGGCGCCGGATGTGATCGGTGCGGCGGCCAGCGCCACCGGGTAGGGCCATACCAGGGCTGCCTTCGGGTAGCGGCGCGCCAGCTCTGCCTGGCTGGCGAGCCACACCAGGCGCCGCTCACGCACCGCGTCCGCCAACGGACCCGAAGCCCGAAGCCGCAACCGTTCCCAGAGCTCGGCGATCTTCGGTGGCACCCCGGTCATCATGGCCAGCCGCAGCACCCGTCCGCCGGGCGGCAGCAGATACACCAGGCCCGTGGACGCGCCCGTTTCCCGTACCGCCGTGCACAGGAACGCATCCAGCAGCGCCATACCGGAGCCGGCGGCAGGCGTGGCATCGTCCCGCGTCCCCTGCTCCTCCTCCGCGACGTGCCGCACCGGCCCGAAGCGGCGCCTGGCCGCCTCGGCGCCGATCCCGAAGGCGGCACCGATCCGCGCCCAGCCGACCCCGGCCTGCCGATCGGCCAGCACCGCATACCGCACCAATCGCTCGGCCAGCCCGGGAACCTCCGCCACCGCGGCACAGTGAGAGCCCACCGCGGCTTCCCTCGCCGGGGACAGCTCACTCGCCTGCCGCGCAGCCGACTGAACCCGGTCCAGCAGATCCGCGCTCGCGAGCACCATCGCCTGCCGCGTCTCGGCCGCCGCCGGCCATCGAGACCGCGCCCGCCAGGCCGCCTGCCGGTGTGCCGGACTGCAATACCGCCGGTTGCGGCCGGCCTGATTCGGTAGCGGCGCATCGCACCAACCGCACCGAACATCACCCATATGCACACATTACGCCCGTCAGGGGTGACGGCGGTGCCGGTACGCACATGCTCTTTGTCGGTGGCTGTCGGTGGCTGTCGGTGGCTGTCGGTGGCTGTCGGTGGCTGTCGGTGGCTGTCGGTCGCGTTGTCGGTGGCGTGTCGGCGGGGTCCGGAACCGTTCGGGAAATCCTGCCGGATGCCCATTCGGCAGGCGTCCGACAGCAGGGAACCACCATGACCACTGACGTCACGATCATCGGTGCCGGACTCGGCGGCCTGACGCTCGCCCGCGTCCTGCACCTCCACGGCATCCCGGCCACGGTCTACGAGGCGGAGGTCTCTCCGACGGCGCGTGCGCAGGGCGGGATGCTCGACATCCACGAGGACAGCGGCCAGCCCGCTTTGCGGGCGGCCGGTCTGATGGACGAGTTCTGTGGCCTCATCCTGGAGGGCCGCCAGGCGATACGGGTTCTCGACCCGGCCGGGACCGTCCTGCTCGACAAGGCCGACGACGGTACGGGTGGCAACCCCGAGGTGCTGCGCGGCGAGCTGCGGCAGATGCTCCTCGACTCGCTCCCGGCCGGCACTGTCCGGTGGGGCCACAAGGTGAGCGGCACCCGTGCCCTCGGCGCGGGCCGCCATGAGGTGACCTTCGCGGACGGCACCACCGTCACCACCGGCCTGCTGGTCGGCGCGGACGGCGCGTGGTCCCGAGTCCGGCCACTGCTGTCCCCTGCGACCCCCGAGTACATCGGCATGTCGTACGTCGAGACCTCCCTGTTCGACGCCGACACCCGGCATCCGGACAGCGCGAAAGCGGTCGGCAGCGGGTCGCTGTTCGCGCTCGCGCCGGGCAAGGGATTCCTGGCTCACCGGGAGAGGGCCGGCACTCTGCACGCCTACGTGATGCTGGCCCGGCCGCGGGACTGGTTCGCGAACATCGACTTCACCGATCCCGCCGCGGCCACCGCCCGGATCATGCGGGAATTCGACGGCTGGGCACCGGAACTCACCGCGCTGCTCGCCGGCGGTGACACCGCACCGGTCCTGCGGCCCCTCTACGCCCTGCCCATCGAGCACCGGTGGGAGCGGCAGCCGGGGGTGACCCTGCTCGGCGACGCCGCCCACCTCTCGCTCCCGAACGGCGAGGGCGCCAACCTGGCCATGTACGACGGCGCCGAACTGGGCGAGGCCCTCGCCGCGCACCCCGAGGACATCGAGGCCGCGCTCACCGCGTACGAGCAGGCCATGTTCCCCCGCAGCGCCGCGGCCGCCGCCGAAGGAGTCCAGGTCCACGAGATGTTCTACGGAGCAGGCGCACCCCACAGCCTGATCACCATGATGACCGGCCACGAGCAGACCCCGTGAGACACCGGCCCAGGGCACCCACAGTGGCCGCGTCCGTCCCTGGTCAGGGCTGCTGGAGCCGGGCGTGCAGGAGGCAGAACACGTTGCCTTCCGGGTCGGCCAGGACGTGCCAGTTCTCGCTGCCGGTCTGGCCGACGTCCGCGGGCCTGGCGCCGAGAGCGAGCAGCCGCTCCAGCTCGGCGTCCTGGTCGCGGTCGGTGGCGTTGACGTCGATGTGCAGCGGGAGCTTCCCGGTCCGCGGGTCGCTGCTGGGGCTGAGGACGAGAGTGGGCTGCAGACCGCCGAAACCGGTGTCGGGCGGCCCGATCTCGATGCTTCCGTCGTCTTCCCGGCCGAGCTCCACGTAGCCGAGCACCTCGCTCCAGAATGCGGCGAGCCGCTCGGCGTCGGCGCAATCGAGGACCAGTTCACTGATGCGGCATGCCATGCCCGTCAGTGTACGGAGACAACCCGAGAGCCGGCTGACAGCGCTTCGCCCCGCCACCATAGGGCGACGGGGCGAGGTGCCAGGAGGCGGTCAGACGCGGTCGGCCGCGATCAGGAGGTACTGGAAGGAGCCGTCCTTGTAGGAGTTGATGAACGCTTCCTCAATGCCGGTGACCAGCGAGGACGTGGCTCGCAGCTCCCAGTACGGCAGGGTCGCGGCGGTCAGGTCGATGACGGCCTGCGGTACGAGGCGATTGTCGGCCATGGCGCGCAGATACTCCCGGCGGGAGTGGATGTTGCACTCGAAGTGCGCGTTGATCTGGGAGACCCACTTCGAGGGCTGGCCGTAACGGGGGTTCCAGCAGCCGGTGATGGTCACATAGCGACCGCCGACCTCGAGGATGCGGGAGTGTTCGGCGAAGAGGTCGTGCAGGTCGACGTACATGCTCGACTCGTTGTTCCACGAGGCCGCGATCTGCCCGGTCTCGAAGGGCGTACCGAGCATATTGCAGACGCGGGCGTGGACGTGGTCCTCGATGCCGAGCTCGTGGGCACGCTGGTTGGCGAAGTCCGCCTGCTTGGCCGACAGGGTGACGCCCTCGACCTGGCACCCGAAGCGCTGGTGGGCCATGACCATCGAGCCGCCGCGGCCGCAGCCGGCGTCCACGAGCGTGTCGTCGCGCTCCACGGGGCCGAGGTGGTCCAGGAGGAGCTCGGCCTGTGCCGATTCCAGGCGGTGGAGTTCGGCGATCAGCCTCTTCTCGTACGCACTGTCGTCGGTGTCGCCGAGGGCGGTGCGGTCGACGGCGCCGATGCCGTAGTGGTGGTGGTAAAGGCCGTCGACATCGCCGAGACGCAGGTTCACCGGCCTGGCCTCGCCGTCCCAGTAGCGGGCGATGTCCCCCTGGTAGGGCGTCACCGGGGCGGGGATGAACACGGAGGCGGCGCTGGTGGAGACGGCGGCGTCGGCGGAGAGGTCGGTGCTGGTCACAGATAAGTCCATTCTTCTTACCAGAAGTCGGGCAGGCTGTAGCGATAGGTGTTGGTCCGGTGCCAGTGGTGGTTGCCGTCGACCCACGCGGCCACGCCCCGCAGAAAGCGCTGCACGTTCGGGACGGGGCAGGCGGCGGCCAGGTCCGCGGCCGCGGCTTCGAAGTCGTGCATGAGGTCGTTGTGGACCTCGACCGACTTCAGATAGGCCTCGCGGTCGGAGATGCCCTCACGCTCGGCGATCACCACGGGGAGGTTCAGGTGATGCCCGGGGGAGGCGAGTTCCTTGGTGTACGAGTACAGGTCGTTCACGATGGTGGTGGCGTTCCCGGCGAGCGCGATGACGCGCTGCATGGCGGGCGTGGCGTGCAGGTCCGCCGGCAGCTCGTAGCCGCCGACGGTGTCCGTGATGGTGGGGCAGGGGCGGAAGTTGTTGAACTGGCGCATCGCCAGGTACTCCCACACCTCGGGCACGTGGTCCGTCTGGGCCCAGGCGGCCTCGGCGAGGTACCCCAGGTGCAGACGGGCCATGTCGTGCCGGTACCGGTCCGCCTGGGAGGCGCTCGCCGCTCGGACGAAGTACTCCATCGCGGAGCGGTACGCGCGCCGGGGCGCGTCCGAATGGAGTGACTCCGCCCACCTCGGCTGGTACTCCTTCGTCGTGTACAAGGGGTCGAGGGCGGTGTGCGCCAGCAGCAGGCGTCCGCCGAGGCCGATGGGCGATCCTCCGTGGTCCTCGCAGTAGCAGTCGTCCACCGCGTTCTCGGCGACCATCAGGCGCGTGGCGAGCATCAGGTGGTCGACGGTGGGAGCGTCCGGATGGCAGGCGACCATGTAGCGCCCCACGGAGAAGCCGTCGAACTGGTCCTCCCAGTCCTCCGGGTACAGATCGACCTCGTCCAGCGCCCAGGTCTTGATCCTGCGGCTGACCTCCTCCACCCGCACCGGGTCGGGCTCCGGCACCGGATGGTGGTAGAGGCCCGGGACCGGGGTACCCGCCGCCGGCGGCTCCACCGGCGCCGACGCGCTCTCGCACCGGGCCAGGTGCAGGCCCACTGTGCCCAGACCACTGGGGCCACTCAGGATCCGACCCAGGCCGGCGCCCGCGGTGGGCGCCTCGGCGGGAAGAGCGTCGGTGGCGGGAACGTCGGTGGGGGCGTCGGCGGGAGGCGGTGCGGGCAAGGACGGCGCGGGGGATCTGCCGCCGCCGAAGGCGGCCCTGATGTCGCGGGCGCGGGCGGCGGCCTCAGCGAGGACATACGCCCCGGAGTGCGAACCAGCCGCGGGCGGGCTCTGCTGCGGAGGGGAAGGCTCGGGCGCGGGCATCCATAGCTCCTCGATGGGGTGGGTGGCTGTCCCGGATCTCGGGCATGCTCGGCCGGCCGGGAGCGCCGGGCTCTCGTAGCCGCCGGGCAGGGCAGGACCTCTAGTCGCGACTGCGGGCGATCTGCACGTTCTCCAACACACCGAGCGCATCCGGCACCAGGATGGCGGCGGAGTAGTACGTACTGACGAGGTAGGAGATGATCGCCTTTTCGTCGATGCCCATGAAGCGCACCGACAGCCCCGGTTCGTACTCCTCCGGCAGACCGGTCTGACGCAGACCGATGACGCCCTGGTTGTCCTCGCCGGTGCGCATGACGAGGACCGAGCTGGTGTTCTCCTTCGTGATGGGGATCTTGTTGCAGGGCAGGATCGGGACGCCGCGCCAGGCCGGGACCTGCTGCCCGCCCAGGTCGACATGGGTCGGGTAGAGCCCACGGGAGTTGAACTCCCGCCCGATCGCCGCGATCGTCCTGGGGTGCGCGAGGAAGAACTTGGAGCCGCGGCGGCGGCACAGCAGTTCGTCCAGGTCATCCGGGGTGGGCGGGCCTGAGTGGGGCTGGATGCGCTGCTTGAAGTCGGCGTTGTGGAGCAGACCGAACTCCCGGTTGTTGATCAGCTCGTGCTCCTGGCGCTCACGCAGCGCCTCGATGGTGAGCCTGAGCTGCTCCTCGGTCTGGTCCATCGGCTCGTTGTAGAGGTCGGCGACCCGTGTGTGGATCCGCAGAACGGTCTGCGCGACGGAGAGTTCGTACTCGCGCGGCTTCAGTTCGTAGTCGACGAACGTGCCGGGGAGCGCGGGTTCGCCGGTGTGACCGGCCGCCATGGCGATCTCGGCCTCGCCGCGATGGTTCTGCGCCTGGCCGCGGAGTGAACTGAACTCCCGCAGGTGGGCCTGAAGGCTCGGCGCCGCGGACAGTACGGCGGCGAAGTCGGCGCGGGACAGGGTGAGCAGGGTGCCGGAGGTCTCGGCGGTGGCGGTGTAGTCCCACCGGGCATCCTCGTTCAGCAGAGCGCCCTCGCCGAACCGGTCGCCATCGGCCAGTACGGCGACGGCGGTCTCGTCGCCGTACGGGCCGACGGAGGTCTGGCTGATGCGGCCGTGGGCGATCAGATGGAACTCCTCGGCTGGCCTACCGCGCTCCACCAGCGTTTCGCCCGCACGGAAGTCGCGCTGGACGCACCGGTCGGCGATGGCGGTCAGCACCTCCACGTCCTCGAAGCCGCGCAGCAGGGCCAGTTCGCCGAGCTCGCGGGGGATCACCCGGACGTCGCCACCGTCCTGGACGAACTCGATGCGTCCGTCGCCGACGGTGTAGCTCAGCCGGCGGTTCACCCGGTAGGCGCCGCCCTTGACCTCCACCCAGGGGAGCGTCCGCAGCAGCCAGCGCGAGGTGATCCCCTGCATCTGCGGGGCGGACTTGGTCGTGGTGGCGAGGTTGCGGGCGGCCGCCGTGCTCAGGCTGGACTGCCGAGGTGGCTCCAGAGGTGCTTCCGAGCTGGTACCAACAGTCATCGGGCGAGCTCTCCTTCGTGAGGGCGATGGCTGGCCTGCGTGCGTGTCACCGGCAAAGAGGAAAGGAGGGGGCAAACATGCGGGAATCCGTCCAGACCCGGGGAACAGTAGCGGCCGGTGCGCCCATTCGGCCTCGGAGAGCCGGTGGCATTAACTCGATAAGATGATCGTGCCCCGCCCGGGGTTTGCCCCGGTCACCGACGGTATTCGGACGCGATCACGGCACGTGGGTGTCGAGGCGGGCGTGCGCGCGTCGGTACGGGATGCGACGCCATCGTGCGGGGTCCTGCCCCCGCCTTCTCCCAGCCCCGGCAATCAGTCCACCCGGTCGTGACTGGCTGTTTTCCACCGGGCCGGCAGCCGCTGGGATGGAGCTTCCATGGACACACGGGACGCCCGAAGACCGCTTCCGTCGCTTCCGCCACTGTGAAAGGCCCTTGATGACCACGCCACGCGCACGCTCGTTCATGCAGGTCGACGTGTTCTCCACGACCCCCTGCCTCGGTAACCCGGTCGCCGTCGTCCTCGACGGGGCGGATATCACCGACGAGAAGATGCGGCGCCTGGCGCGCTGGACGAATCTGTCCGAGACCACGTTCGTCCTGCCCCCGACCATGCCGGAGGCGGACTACCGGCTGCGGATCTTCACCCCTGGAGGTGAGCTGCCGTTCGCCGGGCATCCCACGCTCGGCTCCGCGCGCGCGTGGCTGGACAACGGGGGCGCGCCACGGCACGCGGACCGCATCGTGCAGGAGTGCGGCGCCGGCCTGGTCACCGTGCGCCGCGGTGAAGGCATCTTGTCGTTCGCCGCCCCGCCGCTTGTCCGCGACGGCGGGCTCGACGACGCGTACCTGAACCGGATCGTCGCCGCGTTCGGTATCAAGCGGGATCGTGTCATCGGGCACCAGTGGGTCGACAACGGACCCGGCTGGGCCGTGGTCCGGCTAGCCACGGCCGAGGAGGTGCTCGCCCTCGAACCCGACCTGTCCCTCATCCCGGAAGCGATGATCGGCGCGATCGGTGCCCACCCCGAGGGATCCGAGCACGACTTCGAGATGCGCACCTTCGCGCCCGGCGTCGGCGTGGCCGAGGATCCTGTGTGCGGCAGCATGAATGCCTCCGTGGGGCAGTGGCTCACCGCCACCGGTGCGGTGCCGTCCGCCTACCGAGTCTCCCAGGGCGCCCGCCTGGGCCGGGCCGGGACCATCGAGGTCATCGTCGACGAGGACGGCACCGTCTGGGTCGGCGGCGCCGCCACCAGCTATATCCGCGGCACCATCACCCTCTGACCCGTTCGGAACCTGACACCGAGGAAAACCCACTCATGAGCACCATCATCGCCACCACCCCCGCCAGCCGTGCCTTCATCAGCGACAACATGGCCGGAGCATCCCCGGAGATAGTCCAGGCCGTCGCCGACGCGGCTGCCGGGCAGGTCCTGCCATACGGCAACGACCCCTTCACCGTCAGCGCCCGCCGCAGGCTGAGCGAGATCTTCGAGCGGGACGTCGATGTCTTCATGGTCTCCACCGGGTCCGCCGCCAACGGTCTGAGCCTGGCCGCCCTCACCCCGCCGTGGGGCAGTGTGCTGGCCCACCCCGACAGCCACATCCACCACGACGAATGCGGCGCACCCGAGTTCTTCACCGCCGGTGCCAAGCTCGTCGGCGTTCCCGGCGACAACAGCATGATCGACCCCGACGCGCTGGATGCGGCGGTGCGCCGCAAGGCCGGTGACGTGCACAGTGTGCAGCCGTCCGCGGTGAGTATCAGCCAGGCCACCGAGCTCGGCAGCGTCTACACCGTGGCGGAGATCCGCCGCCTGTCCGCCATCGCCAAGGACGCCGGGCTGCGCGTCCACATGGACGGCGCGCGCTTCGCCAACGCACTGGACCACCTCGGCACCACCCCGGCCGAGATGACCTGGAAGGCCGGCATCGACGTGCTGTCCTTCGGCGCCACCAAGAACGGTGCGATGACCGCCGACGCCATCGTCTCCTTCGACCCCGAACTCGCCACCGAGCTCGGCTTCCGCGCCAAGCGCGCCGGCCAGCTCGCCTCCAAGATGCGCTTCCACGCCGCCCAGATCGACGCCTACCTCACCGACGACCTCTGGTTGCACAACGCCCGCCGAGCCAACGCGATGGCCACCCGGCTCGGCGACGGTCTCAAGGCCATCCCCGACATCGCTCTTCTGGCCACCCCCCAGGCCAATATCCTCTTCTGCCGCCTGCCCCAGCACGTCACCGAAGGACTCCTCGCGGAGGGCTACGTCTTCCACCACGACCGCTGGGAGCCGGGGACGGTCCGCTTCGTCACCTCCTTCACCCACAGCGCCGACGACATCGACCAGCTCCTCGACGCGGTCCGCCGCCACACACGCTGACGGGCCGGGCCGGAGGCGGGGCTGCGTGTACCACCGCCGACCCGGCCGCGAGTCAGCGCGGTCGCGTCGGCGGCCCCCAGGCGCCGGGCACGGCGGAGAGCGGTGGCGAAGGCCGCACCGGGATCTGTGGGGATGGGCCCGTGGGAGGGCAGGATCACGCGCGGGGCGAGGTCGGCGATCCGCTTGAGGGAGGTGAGCGCGGTGGCGGCCGAGTCCGGGCCGTCGAGGGCGAGGTTCACCCAGCCGACGTCGTAATGCGACAGCGCGTCCCCGACCACGAGGAGCCGCTCCTCCGGCTGCCACAGCGCCAGGTGGCCGGGGGTGTACCCGGGGGTGCGGACGACCTCCCAGTCGGCGTCGCCGGCCGCAGGAGCTGTTCGCCGGCGAGCGGCATGTCGACCGCGTATGGGGCGACCGGCTGGTCGAGGTATTCGGCCGAGCAGCAGCCGGGGTCCCTGCGGGCGATGGCCTCGGCTTCCGGCACTCCGGCGGCGATGGCGGCACCGCGGGCCTGAAGGAGGGCGTTGCCGCCGATGTGGCCGGAGTGCTGGGGGCACCCCCGGACGAAGTCTGGGGGAGGGTGTTCACGAGCAGGGTGACGCCTCCCGTACGGGCGCGGGCCCAGGCGGCGGTCTCCTCGGCGTGGCCGACGAAACCGCTGTCGGCCAGGGCGGGTTGCCGCCCGTGGAGCAGGAGCGTGTTGGCGTCGGGAAAGGGCCTGCGCCGCCACCTCCAACGGGCAGACGGTCAGGGTACGTCCGGACTTCAGAACGGTCCCGACCGCCTCGATGTGGTCACCGGCGGCGGGCGCGAGGGTTCGTACGGGCGGGGCGGGTTCACGAGCCCGCCAGGCGTTCCACCAGCAGAAGACCGCCGATGGCGATCATCATGACACCGGAGACCCGGGTCACCGTCCGGGCCGCCGAGGGCCGGGTCTTGAGCACGGTACGGGCCAGGACGCCGACGGCGAGATAGACGGCCGCGCAGGCCGTCATGTGGACCGTGCCGAGCAGCCCGGTCTGCGCGGCGACGGGCCAGCCGCCCGAGGGGTGGATGAACTGCGGGAAGAGCGAGAAGTACAGCAGCAGCGCCTTCGGGTTCAGCCCGTTGATACCGGCCCCCTTGAGCGCGATCCGCCAGCGTGAGGCGGCCATGGTCTCCGTGGACGCGGTCAACGCGGCGGGCTGCCTCAGTACGCCCCAGCCCAGCCACATCAGGTAGGCGGCCCCGGCGACGGTCAGCACGGTGAGGACCGTGGCCGAACTCGCCACGATCACCACCAGGCCCGCCACGGCGAGCAGCGTGTACCCCGCGTATCCGGCTATCAGCCCGGCGACCGCCGGGACGACCGAACGGTCCCGCAGCCCGGCCGCGATCGCATAGGCCCAGTCCGCGCCGGGAGTGAACACCAGCAGCAGGTCCACTGCCAGAAAAGCCGCCACCGTCGTCGTGTCCATCGATCGATCCCTCTCACATTCCGCGCTCCGAGAGGGAAGATCACGTGCGATTTGCCCGAAAGTGTTTGCCTTCCAGCCTCGCGAACGGGCCGGATGGGGGAGAATCTTCCCCATGGACGCCCTGGACCAGAAAATTCTTACCGAGCTTCAGTTGGACGGCCGCCTGACGATCACCGAGCTGGCCACCCGCGTGGGGCTGAGCGTTTCGCCCTGCCACCGCCGCTTGCGGGACCTCGAACGCGAGGGCGCCATCCGCGGCTACCGTGCCGTCGTCGACCCGGCCGCCGTCGGCCTGGACTTCGAGGCCCTGGTCTTCGCCACCCTGCGCTGGGAGGACGCCGACACCGTCACCGCCTTCGAAGAGGCCGTGGCGGCCATCCCGCACGTCATCCAGGCCCAGCGGCTCTTCGGCGATCCCGACTACCTGCTGCGCGTCGCCACCACCGACCTGGCCGCCTACCAGCAGCTCTACGACCAGCGGCTGGCCAGACTCCCGGGCGTCCAGCGCCTGAACTCCACCCTCGTCATGAAGAACGTCGTCCACGACCGCCCCTTGCCCCAGTAGCCGCTTGTCCCGAAGCCCGTTGCAGGACAGGACAGGACAGGACGGGACGGGACACGCCAGGACAGTGTCACGGCGCAGCAAATGGTCCTAAAATGGGTTGGCTTGGGGCCGATGGGGGAGGGTGACGAGCGTGGAGTTGGCACCGAAGCTAGTTGTGATCGCCTTGCTCTGCTGGCTGATCTACGCCCAGTTCGTATGGATCCGCGGAATCGTGCATCGGCGGCGGCTGCCGGAGCCGTCGATCGCCCCGGGCCAGCTGGAGACGTATCAGGGGCAGGCGTTCCGCGAGATCTGCCGACGGGCGGCGAACCCGGGCCGGCGCGTGATGATGACCGACTACTTCGCCCAGCGAGGATGGAATCGGGCGGACGCCATGCGCATCCTGGCCGAGCCGCTCAAGCACAAGCTGATCGACGTGGAGGGTTGGCGGTTCGGCAGTTACAGCGTGACGTACAAGGGCTGGACCGAGTACGAGGGCAAGTTCATCTGGACGGGAGGCGAAGGGGTGCACATCTCCACTGGACCGGGCGGCTTCGTCGTGGCGAACGTCAACAGCCATCATTCGGTGGTCCACGGCGGCTACGGCAACCGGACGAACGCGCCTGACATCCCCCATCAGCAACTGATCGACGCCCTGCGTACGGACGCGGAGACGGCGACGTCCGATGAGGCGGTAAGGGCACGGGAGTACGCCGACGACCTGGCCGCGGCCGTCGACGCGCAGGATCCCGACAGGACGGCTCGCATCCTCGGAAGGATCAACGCCCTCCTGTCCACCGCCACGGCCGCCTTCACCCTGGCCCGCGGACTCCTGCCACCCGGCTCGTAGCCAGGTGATCGCAACACCATCAGCCCCACGACGGTCGTGAACCTCAAAGGCCATCGAGACGACCCCGACTACGCGGACGTCGTCTACGTGGGCCGGGCGATGACCACAGGCGGCCGGCATCTGGAGGCATCTTCGCTGGCCGGCCCCTTCCGCCCCGGGCCCGATGGCACACGCGAAGAAGTGATGGCCAAGTACCGCGCCCATCCGCTCGGCCGACCGGATCTCCTGGCACTCCTCCCGGATCTTCGCGGCCGCCGCCTCGGATGCTGATGCCTCCCGCAGCGGTGCCACGCCGAAGTGATCGCTGAACTCGCCGACTCAGAAGAGGCTTCCCCTCCAGGCCGGCCCTCGCCCTGCGCACGCACGCAGCCGCCAGTCCCAGCCGCATCTGTAAATCAGATCGCCTACAGCGGAAACATCTGTTGGACAGCACTACGGCCATGCCCAAGGATCCCTCGTGCGGTAGCACCCACAGCACAGTCGACGCGACACCGGGATGCGCTACCGCCTGAGTGGAGGCTGAACGTTGAGTGAAGAGACTGAGGTAGTCGTCGTCGGCGCGGGCCAGGCTGGCGTGGCGATGAGCGAGCACCTGGGAGCCCACGGTGTGCCGCATATCGTCCTGGAGCGGCACCGTATCGCCGAGCGGTGGCGCTCGGAGCGGTGGGATTCCCTGGTGGCGAACGGGCCCGCGTGGCACGACCGGTTCCCGGGGCTGGAGTTCTCCGATGTCGACCCCGACGTCCACCCCGACGCCTTCGCCTCGAAGGAGCAGATCGCCGACTACTTCGTCACCTACGCCGAGAAGATAGGTGCCCCGATCCGGTGCGGTGTCGAGGTGACCTCGGTGCGCAGGCGGACCGGTCGGCCCGGCTTCCGGGTCGAGACCTCGCGGGGCCCCATCGACGCGCGCTTCGTCGTGGCCGCGACCGGGCCGTTCCAGCGGCCCGTGATCCCGCCCATCGTCCCGGACGGCGCCGTCCCCGTGCAGATTCACTCCAGCGGGTACCGCAACCCGGAGCAGCTCCCCGAGGGCGCGGTCCTCGTGGTCGGGGCCGGCTCCTCGGGGGTCCAGATCGCCGATGAGCTGCGCCGTTCCGGCCGCCGGGTCTTTCTCTCCGTCGGTCCGCACGACCGTCCCGCCCGCCAGTACCGCGGACGCGATTTCTGCTGGTGGCTCGGTGTGCTCGGGCGCTGGGACGCGGAGACGCCTCCTCAGGGTGCCGAACACGTCACCATCGCGGTGAGCGGCGCCCGCGGCGGCCACACCGTGGACTTCCGTGCGCTGGCCGCCGACGGCGTCGAGCTCGTCGGTCTGACCGCGTCCTACGACGACGGTGTGCTGCGCTTCGCGCCGGATCTCGCCACGAATATCGCGCTCGGCGACGCGAAGTACCTCGAACTCCTCCGGGCGGCCGATGAGTACGTCGAGCGCAATGGGCTCGACCTCCCCGAAGAGCCACAAGCCCACGTCCTCGGGCCGGACCCGGCAGGCGTGGCCGACCCCCGGCTGGAGCTCGACCTGGCCGCGGCCGGTGTCACCTCGATCGTCTGGGCGACGGGCTTCGCCACCGACTACAGCTGGCTCGAGGTCGACGCGTTCGACGAGAACGGCCGGCCGAACCAGCGACGCGGTGTGTCCTCCGAACCCGGCGTGTACTTCCTGGGCCTGCCCTGGCTGTCCCGCCGCGGATCGAGCTTCATCTGGGGCGTGTGGCACGACGCCGGATACGTCGCCGATCACATCACGACCCAGCGGGGCTATCTCGCGTACGGCACCACCGACCGACCCGGCGCCGCGCCGGTGGCCTGGAAGAACTGAGGAGCAGCTGATGACCTCCACGAACGACGGCCACCGGGCGAACGCCGTCAAGGCCCCGGTCGTTGCCGGCGGGCACACCCGGATCCGTCCGTTCAACACCCGCGACACCTATCCCGAGCAGAACCTCGACAACGACCTCTGCCAGGCCGTCGTCGCCGGCGACACCGTGTACGTCCGGGGCCAGATCGGCCAGGACCTCGACACCAGCGAGTCGGTGGGCATCGGTGACGCCGAGGCGCAGGCCGAACAGGCCATGGCGAACATCAAGATGCTGCTCGAAGAGGCGGGCAGCCGGATGGAGCACCTGGTCAAGCTGACCATCTATCTGATCGACCCGCGTTACCGCGAGGCGGTGTACCGCACCGTGGGCCGCTGGACCAAGGGCGTCCACCCGATCTCCACCGGCCTGGTGGTGTCGGCCCTGGCCCGTCCGGAGTGGCTGTGCGAGATCGACGCCGTCGCCGTGATCCCCGGGGAGGAGCGGGCATGACGTTCTCCCTGGTGGTCCGCGACGGCGAGCGGTTCGGCGTCGTGGTCAGCTCGTCCAGTCCGGCGGTCGCCGCCCGGGTCGCCCATCTGCGGCCCGGGGTCGGAGCGGCGGCGTCGCAGAACGTCACCGACCCCACGCTCGGCACGAGCCTGCTGGCGGAACTGGCGGACCACGGCGACGCGGAACGCGCCCTGGCCGGTGTCACCGGCGCGGTGCGGAACGCGAAGTCCATCGCCCACCGTCAGCTGACCGTGCTGGGCCGCTCGGGGCCCGGGTTCGTCTACAGCGGCGCGCACACCCTGGGCAAGCATGCCTCGGCCACCGCCGAGGGCGCGGTGGCGGCGGGCAACATGCTCTGCGGCGAGCACATCCCGGGCGTGCTCCTCGACGCGTACTCCGCCGCCTCGGGGAGCTGGAGGAGCGGCTGGTCACCGCCCTGAAGGCCGCGGTCGAGGCCGGTGGCGAGGAGGGGCCGGTGCACTCCGCGGGCCTGGCGGTCGTCGCGGAGGTGGAGTGGCGGGTGACCGACCTGCGCGTGGACTGGGCCGACGACCCCGTCGACCGGCTCGCCGAACTCCTCGCCGTCTGGCTGCCGCAGCGGGACGACTATGTGCGCCGTGGACTCGATCCCGCCTCCGCCCCCTCCTACGGCGTGCCGGGCGATCGGTGATGGAGACGAAGGGGACCCCGGGGATGACGGGGACGACGGGTACGACGGGGACGACGGGGGCGCTCAAAGAGGCCGCCCGGCGCGAGGTCGACCGGCATGCCGAGGAGCTGATCCGGCTGTCCGAGCGGCTGCACGCCGACCCGGAGACGGCCTGGGAGGAACACCGGGCGGCGGCCGCCGTACCCGAGCCGCTGGACCGCGCCGGATTCGACATCACCACGTCCTACCTGGGCCTGGAGACCGCCTTCCACGCCCGGTTCGGCAGCGGGCCCGTGCGGATCGCGCTGTGCGCCGAGTACGACGCGCTGCCCGGCCTCGGCCACGCGTGCGGGCACAACCTCATCGCGGCGAGCTCGGTCGGCGCCGCGCTCGGCCTCGCCGCCGTCGCCGACGACGCCGGCCTCACCGTCGAGGTCTACGGCACCCCGGCGGAGGAGGGCGGCGGCGGCAAGATCGAGATGCTCGACCGGGGTGCCTTCGCCGGGATGGACCTCGCGATGATGGTGCACCCGGCACCGGTCGACGTCGCCGAGGCCCGTCCGTTCGCGGTCAGCCACTCCAAGATCTCCTACACCGGTAGGTCCGCACACGCCGCGGCCTACCCCGAGGCCGGGATCAACGCGGCCGACGCCTTCACCGTGGCCCAGGTCGCGATCGGGCTGCTCCGCCAGCAACTGCCCACCTCCGCCCGGGTGCACGGCGTGGTGACCCACGCCGGGGACGCCCCGAACGCCATCCCGGAGCGGGCCACCGGCCGCTGGTACGTCAGGGCGGAGACCCTCGCCGAACTGGCCGAGCTGGAACCACGGGTCATGCGGGCCTTCGAGGCGGGCGCCCTCGCGACCGGGTGCGAGCTGGAGATCGAGCCGGAGAGCAAGCCGTACGCGGAGTTCCGCACGGACGAGACCGCTCTTGCCCACTACCGCGCGAACGCCTCCGCCCTGGGGCGGGAGTTCGCGCCGCCGGGACAGGCCGCCCGGATGAACCGCGCCTCCACCGACATGGGCAACGTCTCGCAGACGGTGCCCGCCATCCACCCGTACATCGGTATCGGCTCGCTGCCCGCCACCAACCACCAGCACGAGTTCGCCGCGTTCTGCGTGGGCGGCAACGCCCAGCGGGCTCTGCTCGACGGGGCGGTGGCGCTGGCCTGGACCGGTGTGGACCGGAGTTCGAGCCGCTACGCGAGCGCGAGCTCCTGACCGAGGCGGCACCCCCGCACGGCCTCCCGACCGAGGCGGCCCCGCACAGCTCCGGCTTGTTCCACCCATCCCCAAGGAGGCGCGCATGCCCACCACCCACACCGACGTCACCACGGCCGAGGTCGAGGTGGCCACCGACGTCGTCGCACTGCGCAGAAGCGTTGCCGCGGGAGCCGTCGGCGTGTTCGTGCACTGGTTCGACTGGGCCGCCTACGCCTATCTCGCCGGCACCGTCGCGACCGTGTTCTTCCCGGACGAGAACAGCACCACCGGACTGCTCGCCGTATTCGGCGTGTTCGCCGTGTCCTTCGGCATCCGGCCCATCGGCGCCCTGGTGTTCGGACCGCTCGGTGACCGGATCGGCCGCAAGCGCACGCTGTCGCTGGTCATCTTCATGATGTCCGGCGCGACCCTGACGATCGGCCTGCTGCCCGGCTACGCGGCGATCGGGGTCGCCGCCCCGGTGCTCCTGGTGATCCTGCGCCTGATCCAGGGATTCGCGGCGGGCGGCGAGTTCGGCAGCGCGGCGAGCTTCCTGGCCGAGAGCGCGCCCCGGCGCCGCCGCGGTTTCGGGGTGAGCTGGCTGGAGGTCGGCTCCCTGCTGGGCTTCCTCGCCGGTTCGTTCGTCTATCTGCTGCTGTCGACAGGGCTCGACCAGGACCAGCTGACCGCCTGGGGCTGGCGCGTCCCCTTCCTCGTCTCCGCACCGCTCGGCGTCATCGGCTTCATCATCCGCAACAAGATCGAGGACACCCCCGAGTACCGGACGCTCGAAGCCAACGACACCGTGCCGCGCACCCCCGTACGGGAGTTGCTCCGCCGCCACAAGCGGCACCTGCTCCAGGCCGCGGGCCTGATGGCGGCCATGCATGTGCCCTTCTACATGGTGCTGACGTACCTGGTCACCTACGAGACCGACCACCTGGGGCACTCGGCCGGCAGCGCGGCCCTGCTGTCCACGGTGATCTCACTGCTGGGGCTGGTGCTGGTCCCGGTGTTCGGGCTGCTGTCCGACCGCGTGGGACGCAAACCGGTCTTCGTCGGGGCCACCGCGGCCCTCCTGGTCCTCTCCACCCCCGCGTTCCTCCTCATGCGGACCGGGCTCGCCGGAACCTGGATCGCCGGTCTGGTGCTCGGCGCGATCCTCGCCGCGATCCTCGGCACCTACGCGGTGTGGTCGGCGGAGATCTTCCCCACCCGCACCCGCCAGAGCGGCCTGTCCATCGCCTACAACGTCACCGCGGCCCTGTTCGCCGGCACGGTGCCGTACCTGATGACCGTGCTCATCTCCGCGACCGGCAGCACCCTGCTGCCCGGCCCCTACCTGATGGTGTTCGCCGTCGGCGGCCTCATCGCCGCCCTGTCCCTCAAGGAGACCGCCGGTTCCGCCCTGCTGCGCCCCGAGGACGTCTCCGACGCGCCCGCGGAGCGCCACCAGGCACCGCCCGCATAGGGTCCGGCCACCGCATAGGGTCGGCATCGGCACGGACACCGATCACCAGGCGCGAGGGTCACGCATGACGTCACCGGTGGGTTTCACCCTCCTCCAGCTCCGCTACTTCCTCGTCGCCGCCGAGCGCGGTTCGATGACGGAGGCGTCGGGGGCGCTCCATATCGCGCAGTCCGCCGTGTCCGCGGCCATCCACAACCTGGAGCGCGACCTGCGGGTGCAGCTGTTCATCCGCCACAGGGGCCGGGGTCTGACCCTGACGCCCGCGGGGGAGAGGCTTCAGCAGCATGCGCGGGAGTTGCTGGCCCGTGCGCGCGAGATCGAGCGGGAGGCCCGGGGAGACGGCGAGACGATCTCCGGGCCGGTGGCCGTCGGCTGCTTCGTGACTCTGGCCCCGTACTATCTGCCGCCCCTGTTCAGCGAATGCACCGACCGCTACCCGGGCATCGAGATCGACGTGGTGGAGGGGGAGACGGACCAGCTCGTCCAGGCCCTGGGCGCGGGGCGCATCGACTTCGCCCTCACCTACGACCTCGGTCTGACGGCCGAGATGGACCTGCGCAGCGAGACGATCGCGCGGGCCCCGGCCTATGTCATCGTCGCGGCCGATCACCCGCTGGCCCGGCAGGGCTCCGTGGAGCTGGCCGAACTGTCCGCGGAACCCCTCGTCCTGCTCGACCTGCCCCACAGCCGTGACTACTTCCGCTCCCTGGTCGCCGCCACCGGCACCGCGCCCGATGTCCGCTACCGCACCCGGAGCTATGAAACCGTACGTTCCCTGGTGGCCCGGGGGCTCGGATACTCCGTGCTGAACCAGCGGCCGGCGACCGGCCAGACCTACGGCGGCGGCGAGATCGCGGAACTGGAGCTGCGGGACGGGAGCCCCCCGCTCGAAGTCAAGATCGCCTCGGTGAAGGGCATGACCCAGACCGCCCGCGCCCGTGCGGTGATGGAGCTGCTGCGGGAGATCGCCCCCCGCCTCGCCAGGGCCTGAAGAACACCGAACCGGACCGGGCCTTCGGGGCCGCGGTCCTGGTCAGGCGCTCGGGACGGTGATGACCGGACAGCGGGCGTGCTGTGTCACGCCCTGGCTGACGGAGCCCAGCAGCAGGCCGGTGAACCCGCCGTGTCCGCGTGTGCCCACGACCAGGCCGAGAGCGTTTGCGGACGCCTCGGTCAGGACCTGCACCGGGTGGCCCGGTACGACCTCTTGGCGCAGCTCCACCTCCGGATGGTCGGCGGTACGCCCGGCGACGGTCTCCGACAGCAGCCGACGGCACTCCTGGACGGCGGCCTCCTCGTCGGGGGTTCCGAGCCGCGGAGGTTGCCATACGTACAGGGCGCGCAGGGCCGAGCCGCGCAAGGCGGCCTCGTCGAAGGCGAAGTCGACGGCGGCCGCGGAATGACGGCTGCCGTCGACCCCGACCACGAAATACGGCTGCCGCTCGGGGCGTGTTCCGCCTCGGGAGCGGGTTCCGGCCCAGGGACGTGTTCCGCCTCGGGCACCTGCCCCGGCTCCGGCACGACCACCACGGGGCAGGGCGCGTGGGCGATGAGCGGCAGGGCGACGGCGGCGGAGGTGAAGAGCTCCTGAAGAGCGCTCAGACGCCAGGACCCGATCACCACCACCGTGGCGTTCCGCGCCTGCTCACGCAGCACCCACGCCGGATGCCCCTCGGCCAGCAGCCCCGATACCCGCACCTGCGGATGCCGGGACTCGACGAAGGCCACCGCCTCCTTCAGCATGCGATCCCCTGTCGTGTGCAGCGACTCGTTCCACTCCTCCCAGGACGGCCGCCCGCCCGTCGGCCGGTACCCGGGGGTCGGCACGTTCTGCGCGAGGACCAGCAGCAGCGGCAGGCGGCGCCGGCCCGCCTCGTCGGCGCCCCAGCCGAGTGCCGCGCGTCTGCCCGGATCGGGGTCGAGGCCGACCACGATCGGTTCATCTCCGTGTGCGTGCGACGCCATCGCCGACCTCCTATGGCTCCTCCGACCGGCACATCGCGCCGGAGCCCCGGCGTCCACGCCCCTCGGCCGGGCGGCCTCGGCCCGGGGCGCGGCCGTTGCTTCCGGCGGGCTCAACCAGTCATGGCCTGTCCCTTCGCGAAGCGATGGCAGCCGGCCACTTCCATGCTGCGCGCACCCACGCCACCCTGCGAATCGGAGAATCGGACACCGAACGCTCGCAGCGGGAGCGGCCGTGGCCGCGCGGCAGCTCAGGCGGAGCGCCGCGCCAGACTCTCCAGCACGGCCACCGCCCGATCAGCGTGCTCGTACGGGACGAACAGGTGGTCGTGATGGAACGCCGCGACGACATTGCAGCTCAGCCCGGCGTCGGCGAGCTCCCGCGAGACCGCGGCAGTCAGCCCGATCGCCTCGAGCGCGGAATGGACACGCAAAGTGATCCAGCCGGCCACATAGTCGTATGCCAGCCCTGCCGCATCCGCCTCTTCACGAGGGACCACCAGGGTCAAGCCCTCATCCTCGGCGACTGTGACCACAGGGGTGACGCCGGAGGGGATACCGCCCTCGACAGTGGTGAACACATAGCGGCCCGGATTCAGCTCCGGACGCATGCCGCTCAGCAGTTTCCGCAGGTCACTCTCGCCGGTCATGACGGCCACCCTACGCACTACGGTCGGCCGTCGCGGTTCTGTGCCTGCCCCTCAGGCCGTCGGGTCCCAGAGTCCGCCGGGTCTTCGCGTGATGCATGCGCTCAGGCTAAGCGCACCGGCACTGTCGAGCGACAGGATTTCCGCAGGTAGAGCCGGGGGAGGATCAGATGTCGCGCAGTTGCCGGCAGGCCCAGGCGATAACTGCCAGGGGCACGATGACGGCGATGGACCCGCGAGCCGCGATGAGTTCTGCGGCGTCCGGCGGTCGTACTGTCGAACCCCTTACCGAGGAGGACTTCCTATGCGCAGGGTGACCTATTCGATGGGCGTCTCACTTGACGGCTACATCGTGGGGCCGGGCGGCGGCTTCGACTGGACGGCGCCCGACGAGGAGGTCTTTCGCTTCTCCATCGACGAGATTCGAGAGGTCGGCGTCCACCTGTTGGGACGACGGCTGTACGAGACGATGCTGTACTGGGAGACCGCCGACCAGGATCCATCGCTCGACGACTCGATGCTCGAGTGGGCCGCGCTCTGGAAGCCGCTCCCCAAGGTGGTGTTCTCCACCACGCTGTCGGCGGTGCAGGGCCATGCCCGCCTGGCCTCCGGCGGCGTGGCGGAGGAGATCGAGCGGTTGCGAGCCGAGCCGGGGGAGGGCGACATCGCGATCGGCGGCGCGGCTCTCGCCGCCGAGGTGGCCGCGTCGGGTCTGATCGACGAGTACCGGGCCAGGGTCTACCCGGTGCTGCTCGGCGGCGGCATTCCATTCTTTCCCCAGCACGAGCGCCGGGTGGATCTCGAACTCGTGGAGACCCGCACCTTCCGCTCCAGAGTCCTCTACCTCCGCTACCGCGTGACCCGCTAGCCGGCGCGCGTCCGCCGAGCTCAAGCAGTGCTGGCACACGCATCCTGTTGTCGAAGCCCTGTCAGCTCTACGCTGAGCCGATGACCTTGGAATGGCGACACGTAATTGTTCACTCCGCGGATCCGGCGACCCTGGGGCAGTGGTGGGCCGAGGCTCTTGGTTGGGTTGTGGTCCACTCCTCCGACGTGGAGTTCGCCATCCGCCCGGAGCCGGATCGCCTGCCGGGGTTGGAATTCGTCCTGCTTGATGAGCCCAAGAAGGCCAAGAGCCGACTGCATCTCGACTTTGTGCCCGATGATCAGGACGCCGAGGTGGCTCGCCTTGAGGCGCATGGCGCACAGCGTGTTGATATTGGTCAGGGTGACCAGCCGTGGGTTGTCATGGCAGACCCCGAAGGCAACGAGTTCTGTGTCCTCGGCCCGCGGCGTCGGTAACTGAGTGCCGGCTCCATCACGTGCTGGTGAAGCCGATGCTCAGATGGCCCGTGCGGCGATCGTTTCAGTCGGTGATGTACCCATCGTTCTTGAGGTACTCCAGGGTGTAGCTGCCGAGGTCATTGTCGGAGAAGGTGGCGGAGGCTCTGACCGCTGCGGCCGGCATTTCGATCTTGTCGGGTGTGCGCACGGCTGCGAAGGCTTCGCGTCCGTGTCCTCCTTCGCCTTCTCCGGACCGCACCCGCACTCCACCAGCGCCACACAGCCCGATACCGCCACGCCCGCTATCGTCCGCCCTCTCATCCGGTCCCCTCCGTCGCCTCACCACCAGCCGACAACACATCAAGAGGTCACGCGGGACCGGGGGAACGGATCCGGAGCCGGCCCAGGCGTCGTGATCCGCCGCCGCGCCTGTCACCGTCCCGCTGACGTCTGTGTTCCCCAGGACGACGGCAATCCCCCGGCGTTGGTCGTACCGGCCGTCATGACCTCGCCCCGCCGTGGCATTCGGACCCTTTTCCCGACTCGTCAGGTAATTGCGGTAAACGCGGCACCAGGCGACGGCTAGCCTGCCCGTGTCCATTCCGAGACGACCATGGGGGACCCGATGCGTGTCCTGCGCGCCGCCCTTGCTGCGGCACTGATCGGATCAGCCGGACTGGCGGCAGCCCAGCCCGCCGCTGCGGCAAGCGACCCGTGCGGCTTCTTCGCCCGGACCGGAACCGCCTACTACAACCACTGCGCCGGGGACACCGGCACCTGGGTCGAGATCCGGATCGACATCCCCAACTGGCCCGACGACTACCGGTGCGTGGGCCCTGGCACGACCAAGCTCGGATCCACGCTGTCGATCCGCAACGCCTGGTACAACGGCCGGCGTTGCCCCGTCGGCGGGGACTAGCCCACCGCCTCACGGCCGGTACGAACACGAAGCAGCCCCGACTTCGATTCGCGCTCGGCCGTGCCACCGTGATCATCCCCGAGCCCGCCGGCGCCGACCTGCGCCGATATCTCGCCGCCGTGCCGGTCCTGGACGCCCCGCCAGTGACAACGGTGATCGCTTGGCCCTCGCGGAGCCGACTCCACCCATGCGCCCGCGTAGCGTGGAATCGGGTGGGTACCTGCCCGGCGGACCCCGCGCCGGAAGGGAGGAACCATGCCGGCCACCGATGATCTTGAGGAATACCGCGGCAAGCGGGACTTCGCGAAGTCGGCGGAGCCGAAGGGCGGCGTGAGCCGTGGCGAGCACGGAGGCGCTCAGCCCTCCTTCGTCGTGCAGATCCATGACGCCACCACCACCCACTTCGACTTCAGGCTCGAGGTGGACGGCGTCCTCAAATCGTGGGCCGTCCCCAAGGGGCCTTCCGGCGATCCGCACGACAAGAGGCTCGCCATGCCCACCGAAGACCATCCGCTCGAATACGCCGACTTCGAGGGCACCATCGCCGAAGGCGAGTACGGAGCGGGCACCGTGATCCTTTGGGACGAGGGGACGTATCGCAGCACCTCGGCGGACCGCGAGGGCAAGGAGATCCCGTTCGCCGAAGCCCTGGAACGCGGCCACGCCTCGTTCCAGTTGCGCGGCCACAAACTTCACGGCGGCTACGCGCTCACCCGCATCCGTCAGGGCACGGAGCGGGAAGCATGGCTCCTGGTGAAGAAGGGCGACACGCATGGCTCCCGGTGCCGCACCCCCGATCCGGCCCGGGCCAGGTCCGTACGGACGCGGCGCACGCTGCGCCAAGTAGCGGCCGACGCCGACGCGGATTCCCGGCAGCGACGATGAGCCGCTCCTCCTGGAAGGCCGCGACGGCGCCTCTGGTTGTCGCGTAGCCGAGCGCCTCCGGCGCGGGTCCCGACGGCGCATCGGCCGACTCGGGGAGGGGTCAGGCCGTGCCGCGCCGCTGGTCGCCGCTCGCTTGCCGCAGCTCGTCGGCGTGGCGGGCCACGGTGTCGACGCGGTCCGCGAGGTCGACATGACGTGCTGTCAGGTGCTGATGGGCTTCGGCGAGCGGAGCGACGAGCTGGGCGGCGTCGTCGTGGGCGAGGGCGTCCGCCAGTCGGGCGATGTGGTCGCGGGCCTCGGCGGGCAGATCGGTGAGGGCGGTGACTTGCCCGGCGAGCCGACGCAGATCGGCTGCGTTGCCCCGGGCCCATGAGGTGACGGTGCGGTCGGCGGCGCGGCGGTCACGGGTGGCCTGCACTCGCTGCTCGCCGGTGGCACCGGGGGTTCCGGGCCGTACGCGCAGGTATCGACGCTCGGCCGCCTGGCGGCTCGCCACGCCCAGGGGATGCGCGAGCTCGGCCCAGCTGGCGCCCGCCTCGCGAGCCGTCTCGATCAGCCACGGCTCCCACCCGGCGAGCCGGTCCCTGACCTCCCGCAGCAGCAACAGCGCGGCCAGGGCCTGCTCCGAGCTGGTCCGGGGTGGCTCCGGGCCTCGGCCTGGTGGGGCGGTGGCGGTGCGCACGACCTCGTTGATGGCCTCCAGCGCCGCCGAGGTGGCAGGGAACGACGTGGGGGCGGAGTGGGGGCCGGGTTCGTGAGTCTCCTCCGGGCTGGCCATGGCGTGTCCCTCCTTCGTCATCGAATGGACGACAGAATCATTTGTCATCGTTCCGATGACATGCTACAACGGAAGCAGGTTACAGCGCATTGGCGGTACCGCCCAAAGGACACAAGCACAGTGGAGGTGTTTCACGATGTTGATGCGCACCGACCCGTTCCGCGAGCTTGACCGGCTCACTCAGCAGCTCATGGGTTCGTCCGGCACTTGGTCGAGGCCGTCCACCATGCCGATGGACGCCTACCGTGAGGGCGACGACTATGTGATCGCCCTCGACCTCCCCGGCGTCTCGACCGATGCGATCGATATCGATGTCGAGCGGAACATGCTCACCGTCAAGGCGGAGCGGCGGCCGATCGCCAAGGCCGACGACGTGCAGATGGAGCTGTCCGAGCGGCCTCTCGGGGTCTTCTCCCGCCAGCTGATGCTGGCCGACACCCTCGACACCGAACGCATCGAGGCAGACTACGAAGCCGGTGTCCTGACGCTGCGCATCCCCATCGCCGAGCGGGCCAAGCCCCGCAAGATCGCCATCGGCGAGGGCGCCGGGCGCAAGCAAATCAGGAGCTGACCCAGGGGGCCAGGGGGTTCACCATCGCGGGCGGAGGACGCCAGGAAGGCCGGGCGCTCCCTTCCCGTCCTCTGCCCCGCCCTCCATGGCCTCCGCCCGACCCTCTCCCGCCCTCCGCCCGATCTCCGCGATCACTCGCGCACACCATCATGACAAGCAAGCATGACGAGAAAGGCAATCGACCCAGCCATGCCGGTCCAGTCCGAATACGCCCCGACCGCAGCGGAGATGACGTTCGACCAGATGCTGGAGAAGGTCCGCTACGAAGGGGCCTACCCCACCCGTGAACGGGCCGAGACGGTCGTCCGTGCCGTGCTCGCCGGCCTGGGCCGGCAGCTCACCGGCGACGAGCGGGTCGACCTCGCCGCCCGGCTGCCCGTGGAGGCGGCCCGGGCGCTCGCCGACCAGATCCCCGCCCCCGAGCCCCTCACCGGCTGGGGCTTCGTCAAGGACCTCGCCACCCGGGTGGGCGGCACTCCTGCCACCGCTCGCTGGGACGCCGGCTCCGTCCTCAAGGTCGTCACGCAACTCGCGGGAGACGGCCTGGTGGACCGTATCCTCGCCCAGCTTCCCTCCGGCTATGCCCTCCTGTTCGGCCGGATCGAGCTGACGCGCGCGGCCTGACCGCTCCTTCCAACGGGGACCTTATTGAGGAAGCCCGTTTCGGGCGCTCGGCGGAGCAGCGAGTGATGCGGAGCCGCCGATCCCGGCGCCTTTCAGCAGCGCCATCCGGACCTCGGTGCGGTGCGGATGGCGGTGCCGCCGGTGCCCGGGCTTCACGGCGGCCTCCTGGCCCTCGGATCGCCGGCCCGGCTCGCCCGCGGCTGCCGTCACAGGCTCAGCAGCAGGTCCCGGACCGCGTCAGGCTGGGACAGGAACGGGTGGTGGCCGGCGTCGAACTCGACGACGCTGCCGGCCCGGCGGGCGAACTCCCGCTGCAGCCGCGGCGGGTGCCCCGGTCCTGGGCGCAGACGAGGTACGTCGAGGGCACCTGCTGCCATGCGGCAGCCCCGACCGGCTGCCCGGTCACCCGCACCCTCTGCCGGGCGAGGTGGTCCGCCGCCTGCGCCTGGATCTCGGGGTCGCAGCCTTCACACACCGATGATCAGCAGTCCGCCGCGGCCACCGCCGCACCGGTCCGCCGATCTGATCACGGCCTGCTCGTGGAGTGCCGCTCGGCCCAGCCGGTGGCGGCCACCACGTCGCGCGCGATGTCCGCGACAGCCCGCCCGTCCGTCGCCACCCGCACCGCGTCCGCGGGGGCCCGCTGGTCCAGCAACCGTGCCTTACGGGTACTGCTCTCCCACTCGGTCTCCAGTTCCGAGCCGATTTCCCGGTGCTCCAGCCGTTCCCGGGTGGTCGTGTCGGTGGCCGTGAGAAGAACCCGCACGATCCGCACCCCGCTGCCCATGGCCCGCTCGAACATGCCGGTCGCCTCGGGCACCACGCTCAGTGTGTTCGTATAGATCAGACGCCGGTAGCCGCGGCGGGCGTAGTTCGTCCACACCGCAGTCAGATTGCTTTCAGTGATCTCCGCACGGTGTGGATCTGCTTCCGGAGCTGGATGCACCTGCCCCATGAAGTCACCGTCGATGACTGCGTGGGGGACCGCCGCACCTCGGAGCAACGCCGAAACCTCCCACCCCACCGTCGTCTTGCCGACCCCGGCCCGCCCTCCGATGAGGAGCACTTCCGCGTGATCCATGGACGCAGCCTGGCAGCCACCTCCGTCTCACGCGATCGAATATCGAAGTGCCCCGCGGAAGCGGGCGGTCAGACCGCGCCGGTCCTCACCCGTGAGCTTCTTCGGCCGGGCCGGGCGGACGTACGCGGGGCCGTCGTGCGCGGCACTCTTCGGCCTCGCGCGGCCGGCCGAGGAAAATGGGCAGGTCGAACCCTGGCCTGGACGGGACCCACCCCTACCTGGGCACTGCCGGATACTGACCCTGCGCAGGATGAACACCCGCACCACCCCCGTACTTCCCCCGACCGAAGCCGCACCCCCGACCCTCCTGCCGCTGAACCCGATCGGCCAGGCCGGACGGGATGGAGACGAACTCGACATGCAATCACCGAAGAAGCCCTCCGGAGAACCGGGAAACGGCTCGGCGGACACCGCACACATCATCCCGATGGACACGCTCGAACCACAGCGGTGGGCCAACGGACGAGGCTGGACCCGCGAGATCCACCGTGAGCCCGCCGCAGATGCCCCGGAGACGGTCGCGTGGCGGCTGAGCCTCGCGGACATCGAGGACACCGGCCCCTTCTCACCCTTTCCGGGGATGGAGCGCCATCTGCTGTCGGCCGCCCCCGTGCCCCTTCAGTTGTCCATCGACGGTGTCGTCCACGATCTGCGGTACACCCAGATCGTCACGTTCGGCGGGACCGCCGAAGTGGCCACGACCGCTGTTCACGGCATGGCGCGGGCGCTCAACCTCATGGTGCGCAGCGGCATCCGCGGCAGCCTCGACCTCCTCGGGGGCGACGCGCAGTCGTCGGTCTCGGCCGCGTTCGCCACCGCTCTGGTGGTCCTCGACGGGATCGTCGCGCTCGACGGCCGACGGCTGGAGCGTTTCGACACCATCCTTCCTGGCACCGAAGGGACATGCCTCACTCTCCAGGGCGCGACCGTGGCCCGTGTGCGCGTCGAGACGTCGGCTCCGGATGCCGCGCCCGCCCCCGCCTAGCACCGCCCCCGCCCAGCACCGGCGGGCCGTCTCCACCCGAACCCACACCTGCCCGCTGACCTGTCCAGCCACCCGCGGATCAGGGTTCACGACCATGAGTTCGTCGAGTACCTCGTGTTCGGACGAGCTGGTGAACCGAGGCGAGGCCGAGGGCCGCACCATCGCCGAGATGCTGCGGCAGGCGCTGACCGAGCTCATACCGCTCGACGACGCCCGCCGCGCCGAATTCCTGGTCCGTCTCGCCTTCGCAGACCAGGCCGCGCACAACGCCCGCCTTGCCGGCGTCCAGAGAGAGACCCTCGTGGGCATCCGCTCACGTGTCGCCCAAGCCATCAAAAATGGCACGGTATGCGGCGAGGTCGCTCAGGGGATCGACGCGGCCGACCAGGCCCTGGGCATCGTCGCGTTCGCCGAAGGACTCGCCCTGCACACGCACATCGACCCCGACGGCACACCGAAACCGGCGATCCTCGCCGCGCTGGACGACCACCTCGGCCGCGTATTCACCGGGACCTGCCGACGCGCCCAGCTCGGTTAGAGACCCGCGAGGCCGCACCCTGGGACACACTCGACGCCGTTGCCACGGTGGACGGCTGCCACCCTCTGATACGCCCAGAGGGAGGACTTGGCGAACCCAGATCCGCCCGGCCTCGGGCCGGCTGTGGCCCGGAGTGCCTAGGCTGTCACCGCCACGGAAGGGCGGTGCCATGGATGCTGACTCCCGGACCAAGGCCGCGATCGAGGAGCATTGGCGGGCCTCCGAACGCGGGAACACCGAAGCCGAGCACGCCATCTACGCCACGGACGCGATCCTGGACTACCCGCAGTCGGGTGAGCGGTTCCGGGGCCGCGCGGCGATCTCGGCGCAACGCGGTGGGCACCCGGCCGGCCGACACTTCACCGTCCAGCGGATCACCGGCCATGCTAATCTGTGGGTGAGCGAATGCCTCATCACCTACGACGGTGTGCCTTCGTACTCGGTGAGCATCATGGAATTCGCCGACCAGTACGTGGCGCACGAGACGCAGTACTTCGCCGAGCCCTTCGGCGTGCCGGCCTGGCGGGCCGCGCTCGCGGAGCCGATGCCGGGCCGGAGCATCGCCGGAGCCTGAAACACTCAAGATGGGGACGAGAGCCTGCGCTGAGATGCGAGGCCGGCAACATCGGACCGCGAGACCGCGAGACCGCGAGACCGCGAGACCGCGAGACCGCGAGACGATGGCGGGGCCGCCGGCCTGGGTAGGGGCTGTTATACCGATGCGTGGGTAAGCTCTGGGCCCGCTGCCTCAGCCGGGCGGCGAGATCCGCGTCCGCGGCGGGGGCGCGCAGTGGCTCCGGCTCGAGCCGGTTGTAGAAGACGTTTCTCAGTGTGCTGCGGTCGGTGGTGGCGATTCTGACGATCGGCTCGGCGCCCTCCTCCGGTGACCGCGTCAGGCGCCGACCGATCCGGCTTGCCTTCGCTGCCCTGATCAGTGCGGAGTTGCGGTCGAGGCCGGAGCGGACGGCGCCGGGGTGGAACGCGACAGCGGTCATGGTGTCCGGTGTCCGGCGGTTGATCTCGGAGGCATGGACGACACTTGCCAGCCTCGAGGCGTTGTACGAGCGCGCCCGCGCCCCGGTCAGGTGCAGCACACCCGGCCGCGCATGCGGAGTGAGAGCTGCTGCGGGCGACGTCCGCGATCGATGTCCGAGGCCACGGCACCTGCTCGCCGGGCGGCGCCTGCGCGAGGCCCCCGACGACGTGCGCACGAGGCGGAGCCCGCCGCCATCGCGTCACTGCCGCAGGTCGCGCCGGTGCCGCCGCTACGATGCGGCGACGGAGGGCCCGAGCAGAGCCGGCCACTGCGTGTCCAGCCAGTGACGGACTCGTTGAACAGCCCCTCGCGGACACTGACCGAGCAGCACACGTGGGACGATGTTCCCGCAGCCATAGCCAGTCGCAGCGGAAGCGCCGTCGGTCAGGCTGCCGTGACCCTCCAGGGCGCCGCGTAGAGGCCCTTTCGGTGCACGTGCAGGCTTGGATGAAACGGCGCCAGTGTGGCGAGCGAGGTCGGTGTCACAGGCAGCGGACATGCAGGCCGCCGTCGACCGGAATGGTAACGCCGGTGACATAGGCTGCTTGGTCCGACGCCAGGAAGAGGGCGGCATTGGCGACATCCCAGGCCGTGCCCATGCGCCCAGTCGGCGATGCCGCGTGCCGGGCGGCGAGCATCTCCTCGGTCGAGGAGTATTCGCTGGAGATCTGCTCGAAGATCAGCGGGGTCTCGACCAGACCTGGCGCTACGGCATTGATACGTACTCCCGTGTGGGCGTATTCGAGTGCGGTCACCGCCGTGAGATGGTTGACCGCGGCTTTCGCGGCACTATAGGCGGGGTAGGGATAGCCGGTGTAGCGCATTCCGGCCAGCGATGAGACGTTCACGATCGCGCCGGCGCCGCGCTCGACCATGCCCGGCAGGACGGCCTTCATCGTGCGAAAGACGCCGGACAGATTCACGTCCAGAGAACGGTCCCATTGCTGCGGGGTGAGTGTCTCGAGACGGCCCATCTGCGTGACCCCGACATTGTTGTGCAGCACGTCGATACGTCCGTGTGCGGCCATCACCTCTGCCACGATGTGTGCGACCTCGACGTCGGAAGTGATATCGGCCTCCCACGCCTCGGCCCGACCTTCTTCCGCCGCGATCACCTCGGCGGTTTCGGTGGCGGCCTCCTCGCGCAGGTCGACCGCGATGACGGTGGCGCCTTCTCGGGCGTAAGCGACCGCCGCCGCCTTGCCGTTGCCCCAACCTTGGCCGGCGGAACCGGCACCAAAGACGATGACGGTCTTGCCCGTGAATCGTTCAAGCACGTTATGCCCTTCTCCAGGTGACCGTCACGATGCCGCGCGAGACGGGCCGCCGGGCACCGTCTCCGGACGAGGAAACGTGGCCGTCTTTCCTCTCTTTGTAGGATCCGCGTGTGTCCGACAACGAAATCCAGCCACTCGTCGACCAGCTCGCCCAGCAGCTGCAGCGGTCCGTTGTGATCAACGATCCGGCCGTCCGCATGCTCTACAACAGTGCCCACTTCGGCGACGAGGACCCGGTCCGCGTCCAGGCGATCCTGCACCGAGACGCCGGCCCCAAAGCCATTGGCCACGTCCTCGCCCAAGGCGTACGGACCTGGACCACCGCCGGCGTCATCCCTCCCTACGAGGAGATCGGGTTGAAGGCCCGCGTCGCGGTCCCCATCCGGTGGCGCGGCGATCTGCTCGGCCTGCTGTTGGTGATGGACGCCGACAGTTCCCTCACCACCTCCGAGCTCGCGGCGATCAACGAAACGGCCCGGATCGTCGCGCCGATGCTGGTGGGCCAGCGTCCTGGCGATGAAGACGCGGCCGCCCGCGAACGAGCCATCCGGGACCTGGTCAGCACGGAACCCACAGTGCGCCGTCGGGCATTGGCCGACCTCGGCCCGGACGCCGAACTCAACCGGTTCACGCATGTCACAGCCATCGACGTGGGGGTGGCACGCACCGCGGAGCCGGGGGGCGCGTCACACGTCGAGATGGCGCTTCGCGACGCCGTGACGTCCAGTCGCCCGCCGGGCCTGACGGCCGAATTGCACGCGGTCACCGCCGGCGGTGCGTTGCTGCTGCTCGGCGGCGCCGCGCCCATTCCTGACAACGTCAGCCGCGGACACGCGCAACGGATCGTCGAGCGTATGCGGGATCTGGCCGCCGGCCGCTTCACACCGGTCGCCGGTGTCGGGTTCCCCGTCGCGGGTCTCGACCGCGCCGTGGAAACAGCGGATCAGGCCCGTCTGGCCCGCCGCGCCGCCTCGTCAGTACTGGGCACGGACGTCGCCACCTGGGCCGACGTCGGGCCTTACGGCCCGCTGCTCCGCATACCCGCCGACGAACTCAGCGCGAGCGCGCTGCCGGTCGAGCTACGCCGCCTTCTCGACATCGACCATGGCCAGAAGCTCACCGAGACCCTGCGTGCCTACCTGGACCACGCGTGCTCGGGTCCCGCGACATCGGAAGCGCTGTACATCCACCGCACCACCCTCTACTACCGCCTCGGCCGCATCGGTGAACTCACCGGCCTCGACCTGGCCGACGGCCGTACCCGGCTCGTGCTCCACCTGGGTCTCACGATGATGGACCTCATGCGGGCCAGGGTTCGACAATAAGAGGAAAAGCGGCGTCCGCATTCCAACCGGCATCTGTAGTGGCACACGGTCGCAGAGGCGCATTCTGCTCCGGACATGACCACGCAACCGCAAGGGACGCGAGATGAGCACCGTTCGCCGTACCGTCGAGGCGGCGCGAGCCGGAACCGACCCGTTCGACCTCACCGGGAAGGTCGCACTGGTCACCGGAGCCGCCCGCGGAATCGGCCAGTCGATCGCTGTGGAACTGGCCCGGCGAGGCGCCCACACCGTAGTCGCCGACCTTCGTGACCCGAGCGAGACGGTGGCGCTGCTACGGGACGGTTTCCCTGCCGGGATCCACGAGGGCAAGACGGTCGATGTGCGCGAACGTGATCAGGTCGACGAGGTGGTCTCCGACACCGCCGCACGCCTCGGACACCTGGACATCCTCGTCAACAACGCCGGGACGGCCGGCCGGGCAGGTCTGACCGGGATCACCGACGATGAATGGTTCCGTGACCTCGACACCAACCTTCGCGGCACGTTCCTGTTCTGCCGCGCCGCCATCAGCCCCTGGATGAGCGAGCGGCGTGCCGGCGCGATCATCAATATCAGCTCGATCAGTGGCCTCATGGGCGGTCCCTCCTCGGGCAGCAAGGACCAGGGACGATCCGGGCCCGCGTACGCGGCTTCCAAGGGCGGCGTCATCGCCCTCACCAAATGGCTCGCCAAAGAGGTCGGCGCCCTGGGGATCACTGTCAATTCGGTGGCACCTGGTCCGATCGTCACGCCGCTCACCGAAAGCGTGGCATACGACCTTGGTCAACAGATCCTGCCGCGCATGGGAAAGCCCGAAGAAATCGGCGCGGCCGTGGCCTATCTCGCCTCGCCCGCGGCCGCGTACGTCACTGGACAGGTGCTGCGTGTGTGCGGCGGCGCGGCGCTCGGGTAGCGGCCCCCGCTGGACACCCTTCAATGGAGCCCGCAAAGGAGCCGGCCCAATGGATTCAGAAAATCTCCGACCACTACCCGGCGCCGTCCAGGCACGCATCGTCCGGAAGGTTGCCCTCCGGCTGATTCCGTTTCTTGCGGTGGCCTACCTGCTCAACTATCTGGACCGCACCAACATTGCGTTCGCCAACTTGACCATGAGCAAAGACCTCGGTCTCAGCGAAACCGCGTACGGTCTGGCGAGCGGCCTCTTCTTCGTCGGCTATGTATTCTTCGAGGTACCGAGCAACCTCGCGCTGCACCGATTCGGCGCGCGACGCTGGATCGCCCGGATCATGGTCACGTGGGGACTGGTCGCGATCGGCATCGCGTTCGTGAACAGCCCCACCACGCTCTACATCGGAAGAATCCTGCTGGGCGTCGCCGAAGCCGGTTTCTTCCCCGGCGTCATGCTCTATTTGACCTGGTGGTTCCCACGAACCGTCCGCGTCCGGCTGATCGGCCTGTTCATGATCGCATTGCCGGTCTCGTCCGCGCTGGGCGCTCCCTTGTCGGGCGCGATTATCGAGTACCTGCACGGTTTTTTCGGCCTGGCCGGATGGCGGGTCATGTTCCTGATCGAGGGCGTCCCCACGGTGGCACTCGGAATCGCCGCCTGGTTCTACCTCACCGACTACCCACGCCAAGCTCAATGGCTCGCCCCCGGTGAACGTGAATGGCTGCACGCGACAATGGCCGCCGAACAAAGGGACACGGCTGAGAGTGGACATACCTCCGTACGCCAGTCCCTGTGGGATGCCCGGGTATGGGTACTGGGATTCGTCTACTTCGGTCTGGGCTATGGCCTGTTCGCCTTGTCCTTCTTCCTGCCGACCATCGTGGCCGGGTTCGCGGAGAGCTTCCACACCGAGTTCTCGACCTTCCAATCAGCGCTGATCGTCGCCATCCCCTTCGCCATAGGCGCGATCGCTCTGGTCATCTGGTCGCGGCACTCCGACCGGACCGGCGAGCGCATCTGGCACGTCGCCCTCCCCACGCTGCTCGCCGCGATCACCGTTCCTGTGGCGATGTACATGCGGTCCCCCGCCGGAGCGATGGCGATCATCAGCCTCACCGCCATCGGGATCTATGCCGCATTCCCCGTATTCTGGTACCTGCCCTCGACCTTCCTCACCGGCCCGGCCGCGGCCAGTGGCATCGCCGTAGTGAACACCATGGGTGCCGCCGCGGGTTTCGCGGCTCCCTACCTCACCGGCTGGCTCTTGGACCTCACCGGTACCTCAAAGGCGGGCCTTTGGGTTGTCGGCGTGGTCATGTTCGCCTCGGCAATCGTGCTGCTGGCCTTCGGCAGGCGATTCCACGCCCAGCCGACAGCCGAGGCGCGGCCCACAGAGGCGTCCCCGACACCGCGGACAGTTCCGTGACCGTTACCGTCGAAGCGCCCGAGCTGTTGCACCGAGTCCGCCCCCGCCTGATGCGATGTCCAGGAGGTTCGCGCCATGCCCATGCCTGTCAAGGCCGGCTTCGAGACGGTTCCCAGGATGATGCCGGTCCTGGTCGCCGCCGGTTCCGTCATCCACACCGTCGACCCCGGAGGATCCGGCGATCCGACGGTCAGGGGCGCCATCCGCACGGGGCAGGTGCCGGCATGAGCGCGGCCACCACTGGGGCGTCGATCATTGGGTGGAGCCATTCTCCCTTTGGGCGGCTCGAAGCGCCGGACACGACAACCCTGATGGGATCGGTGTTGCCCGGTGCGCTCGAACATGCCGGCGTGGCGGCCGGTGATGTCGACGGGATCTTCGTCGGCGTCTATAACAACGGCTTCTCTCTTCAGGACTTTCAGGCGGGATTGGTGTCGATCGCCGTTCCCGAGCTCGTCGGCATCCCGGCCACCCGGCTGGAGAACGCCTGTGCCACCGGCTCCGCGGCTTTGTACGCCGCGCTCGATTTCGTGGAGTCGGGCCGCGGACGCCTCGCCGTGGTGGTCGGCGCGGAGAAGATGACCGGAGTCCCGACAGCTCGTGCCTCCGAGCTTCTGCTCTCGGGCTGCTATGTCCGCGAGGAGGGAGGGCGAGAAGCCGGTTTCGCCGGCGTCTTCGCCACCTTGGCCAGTGCATACGCCGAGCGCTATGGCGACCCGAGCCGTGCAATGGCGCAGATCGCGGCGAAAAACCACCGTAATGGTGTGGACAACCCCTATGCCCATATGCGTCGCGACTTCGGCTTCGACTTCTGCAACTCTCCGTCGGAGAAGAACCCGTTCGTCGCACCTCCGCTGCGTCGCACCGATTGTTCCATGATCTCTGATGGCGCGGCGGCTCTCGTCGTCGCCTCGGCCGACGTGGCGAGGAGCGCGCCACAGCGCGTCGGATTCCGGTCACGCGCTCAGGCCAACGACGTCATGGCCCTCTCGCGCAGGGATCCGCTCGAGTTCGCGGGCGTACGCCGCGCCTGGGGCCAGGCCCTGGAACAGGCCGGCCTCACCACCCTCGACCTGGACCTGGTGGAAACCCACGACTGCTTCACCATCGCGGAACTGCTGCAGTACGAGGCGTTCGGACTGGCCGAGCGCGGTCAGGGCCACCGGGTGCTGGAGGAGGGGTTGGTCGGCCCTCATGGCAAACTGCCTGTCAACCGATCCGGAGGGCTCAAGGCGAAAGGGCACCCCCTCGGGGCGACCGGCGTCTCGATGCACACCATCGCGGCGATGCAGCTGACCGGCACCGCAGGCGACATGCAGCTTCCGCAGGCGGAGCTGGCCGGGGTGTTCAACATGGGCGGTGTCGCCGTCGCAAACTACGCCAGCGTTCTGGAGGCTTGGTGACCGAGATGACGCCCGATCCGAGGACCGGTTCCCGCACACCGTCGGTGACTCGGAGGACCAGCAACCTGTCCACCCTGCTGCGCCAGCAGGCTGCCCGACGGCCTGGCCAGACCGCCCTGATCCGCGGCGGCGTGGCCTGGACATGGGGCGAGCTCGACGACAGGGTGGATGCTCTGGCCGCCGCGTTGACCGATGCCGGTGTCGGCAGTGGCGACGTGGTCATGCTGCACGCGCCCAACAGCCGCGACTACCTCAGTGTCATGTTCGCAACCTGGCGGGTCGGCGGGATCATCACACCGACCAACGCGAAGCTGACCGCCGAGGAACTGGTCCAGCTCGCCGAGGTGGTACGCCCGGCCCTGCTGATCGTCGGAGCGGGCGCCGAGGACCACGCCGCGGCGCTGGATGCCACACCGTCCTGGGCCATTTCCGACGCCCCGGGCAGCGGTGCCACCCCCCACGTGGGACGACTCATCGACAAACACCTCGGCGCTCGAGTGCCCGATGCCGAGGTGATGACGGGGGATCCTGCCTGGTTCTTCTTCACCTCCGGCAGCTCCGGCCGCCCGAAGGCGGCCGTGCTGACCCACGACCACCTCGCGTTCATCATCAACAACCACATCGCCGACCTGATGCCGGGCCTGTCGAGCGACGACGCCACGCTGGTGTTGGCGCCGCTCTCGCACGGAGCCGGCGTGCACGTGCTCACTCACGTTGCCCGCGGTGCGCGGATCGTGCTGCTGCCCGGCGGGTCGCTCGACACGGCACAGGCCTGGGAGCTCGTGGCCGAGCACCGTATCTCGACGATGTTCACCGTACCGACGATCCTCAACAGACTGGTCCAGTCCGTCGCCGGGGACACCGACCACTCGTCGCTGCGCTACGTCATCTACGCCGGTGCGCCGATCACCCGGCAGGACCAGCGCCGGGCCTATGAGGTGCTCGGCGCGGTGATCGAGCAGTATTACGGTCTGGCCGAGGTCACCGGCGCCATCACCGTCCTGCCTCCCGCTCTCCACGACGACGTGCCCACGTACCAGGGCATCGTCACCGCGGGCTATCCCCGCACCGGCATGACCATCTCGATCCGCGACGCCGACGGCAACCCGGTCCCCAGCGGCGAGCGGGGCGAGATCTGCGTCGTGGGTCCCGCTGTTTTCGCCGGCTATCTCGAGAATGACGAGGCCAACGCCAAGGCGTTCCAGGACGGTTGGTTCCGCACCGGCGACCTGGGCGTACTTGACGAGCGCGGGCTGCTCTACATCACCGGGCGAGCCTCGGACATGTACATCTCCGGAGGGTCGAACATCGACCCCCGTGAAGTCGAGGAGAAGCTCGTGACCCACCCGAAGGTGCGGGCGGCGGGCGTGGTCGGCGCGCCCGACCCGGACTGGGGCGAGGTCGGTTACGCCGTCGGGGTGGTCGACGACGGGCTCACCGCGGAGGATCTGCTGGGCTGGTGTCGCGAACACATGGCTCGCTACAAGGCACCCAAGCGCATCCATCTCGTGGACCAGTTGCCGACCACCGCCTACGGCAAGGTCACCACGCCCGTCCTGCGTCAGCTTCTCCAGGACGCCGGTGTCTGGCCCAAGGGGGGTTCCCGATGACGACCGACTCGGACGGTTCGACGACAGGCCCGGCCGCACCGGATCCCGGGGCGCCGAGGCTGACCCATCCCGGTCCCGTTGCCGCGGACCGGGTGGTGGCGGTGGAGACGCGCCTTACGACACACGATGTTGAGTTGCCTGCCGGGCTCCCGCTGCTGGCCGCGTTGGAACAGCTTCTCGCAGAGACGGGCGGCAGGTCGGGCTGTGGGCAACTCGTCGGTGGCGAGTTGGCGGAGTTCTCCTATTACGTACCCGCTCTCGGGCCTCCTGGTGGTCCTGTCGCCACCTTCAGCGACCCGCGGTCGGGGGCGGCTCCGGGCAGGCTGGTTCGTGGCGGGCTGACCCTCGGCCTGAAAGAGGGCGCGGTGTTCTCACACAGCCACGCCCTGTTCGTCGATGCCAACGGGTTCCGCAGGGCTGGTCACCTCATCCCCGAGAGCGTGGTACTCGGCGCAGGCGTCCGGGCCCAGCTGTCCATCGCCACGGATGTCCAGATCGAGGTCCACCCCGACCCCGAGACGAAGATGTCGCTGTTCACTCCTCGCCGAATCGCCAACACGGGCCGCGGCGAGGTCGCGGGGGTGGTGTGCCGGATCGGCCCCAACGTGGACCTGGTGAACGTGATCGAGTTCCTCGCCGACGAACAGGGCTGGGCCGGCGCCAATGTACGCGGGCAGATCGGCTCACTGATCGGTGGACGCCTGGGTCAGCCCGACGGCAGCGTGGTCGAGGTCGACGGGCCGGCCACGGAGGTGATGTTCCTCGATGGATCGGTGCGCCGGGAGGAAGGCCGGATGCGCGCCCAGCTGCAGGCTCATCTCGTCGACCGCCACGGCATCGTCCACAGCGGACGGCTCGTGCCCGGGCACAACCCGGTGGCGATGACCTACGAATTGATGCTGACGGAGGCGGCGCAGTGAGCGCGAGCGCCCTTCTCACCCGGCGCGGAGTGGACCCGTCATCGGTCCGCGAACGCCCGCTGGACCTGGCCGCTTTCGCCGAGGACGCGGTCCCGTTCACAGCGCGTGCGCCGCTGCCCCACCTAGCCCCGCGACGTGTCGTGGATCGGCCGGCATTGCATCCGACCTGCCCTTCCAGTCTTCGGGAACAGGCGGCATGTATCCACGGTCCAGTTGAGGTTGGCCGTAAACGGTCCAGGCTTCGGCGTTGAGGTCCTCAATGGACACGGGAACTCCCGAGAGCAGAGAGAAGAGAGTAGTAGCTGCGCGCTCCATCATCCGGTTTGGGCATCAAGCCCCCGTGGCGAGGAAGTTCGGGCCTCGGCCCTTGCGCGCGCGTTCGATGGCTTCGAGACGGGCGAAGGGCAGCTCGCCCATGAGCTGTCGCCACTGGGCGGGATCATGGACGGCCCACAGGTCGTGTTCGGCCGGGTCGAGCCGGATGTGGCGCAGCTGCTCGGGGCTGAGTCGGCCGCCGTCGAAGATGAAACCGATCTTGCCCAGTGGCCAGCGGGGACCCGGCGGGCGGTAGTGCGTCAGCAGCAGGCGTGGTTGGCCCCGGCCGAGTTCGAGCCCGGTCTCCTCGGCCGCTTCGCGGCGTGCGGTCTCCAAGGGGTCTTCCCCGGCGTCGGCGTTGCCACCGGGCAACTGCCACAGCCGGTCGCCGTACACGGAGCGCAGCTGTACCGGGCGATCGTGCTCGTCGCGGATGTACAGGCAGCTGTACACCGTGTGATGGGGCACCGTCTGGACGTACTCCGCGGGAGTCATGGGCATGGTGCGGCCGGGCCGTCCCGGACGGTGGTCGAACTCGAAAGCGAGGGCGCCGAGGGCTTCCTTGTCCGGCGAGTAGATGCGGCGGAGGTTGGCGAGTTGCTCCTCGCGCGAGGAGTCGGGATCGATACGGGCTGGGTCCTCCGCGTCGAGAAGCTCGTCGAATGAGCCGTACGGGGTGATTCGCTGTGCGACGATGTCGAGTTCCCGCCCGCTGTCCGGCTCGCGGAAGATGATCGTGTCCCCGGTTTCGACGGCGGCTTTCTTGGGGGTCCTGACGCGTACTTCGATTGTTTTGCGTCCGCACTCCACCTGGGCGTAGTAGCGCTCCTGAAGGGTGAAGTGGTGCTGCCGCGCGGTGGGCGTCGCGCCTGGGCTTTCGGCGAGTGTGCGTGGTGTGCGGTTGGCCGATGGCCCTGAGGGCGGCGTGGCCTCGGCCGGGTGGGGGCCGCGCAGGACTACGAAGGCCAGTCCATCAGCGTCGTGGCGTTCGGTGGTGGACCAGCCGGCCCGGAGCCGGGCGAGTTCGTCCTCGTCGAGCGCGATGCCGCGCCGCCCGGCCGGGGTATCGGCGGCGAGGGGCGCGATGACCACGAGGGCGGCGCCAGGTCGCAGGCGGCGGCCGAGGGCCCGGATGGTTCGGTCGCGGTGCTTCAGGAAGGGATATACGAACCGTAGGGTGATCACGTCGTAGCCGTCGGCGTGCAGCGGCGCCCAGTCGTCGAGCTCGATGTCCAGGCGCAGCCACCGGGCGGCATTTCCGTGCTGGGCGGTTGCCTCGGCGAGGGCGTTGTCGGACCAGTCGACGGCATCGACGTGGTAGCCGAGCGAGGACAGGTGGGCGGCGAGTTCACCGACCCCGCACCCGACGTCGAGGGCCTTGCCGTCGACAGGGGCGGGGAGGTGTGTGGCGAGCAGTGACCGCTCACGGTCGCCGAGCGGGCGATAGCGGCGGCCATCGGCATAGCCGGTGTTCCATTCATTCCGTGTGGTGAACACCAGGGACACGTCCTTCCCTATAGCGACGGATCCACGGCAGCAGCGCAGAGGATGTGGAAGACCGGGGTGGTCGACGCCGTGTTGGATGGGATCCTCTCCGCAACGGAACGGGTTGGGAAGCGGGCGGCGAGCCTTGTGTCGTCTGCGGGCGGGCTCTACGGAACAGTGTTTGTGCGCGCCGGCCTGGAGGGGGACACCATGCAACGCGCAGTCGGCGAATGGGCAGACGAAGACCAGACGAAGTGCAGACGAAGATGGGTCCGGGTGTGAGTCATAGGGCGGTTGGACGAATCCTGGCGGCATGGCACAGGGCCGGAGTGGTCGGCTGACCAACCCGGCGCTGCGGTCCAGGTGCCGTGTCGCGGGCCGGTGGTGCCGCGCGTTTTCACGCCCGCCCGGGGGCACGTCATCCGCCCGCGGCGTCCTCGGCCTCCCAGCGCAGCAGGTCGCCCGGCTGGCACTTGAGCACCTCGCAGAGCGCGGCGAGCGTTGCGAAACGCACCGCCTTGGCGCGGCCGTTCTTGAGTACCGCCAGGTTGGCGGGCGTGATCCCTACGCGGTCCGCGAGGTCGCCCACGGACATCTTCCGCCTGGCCAGCATGACGTCGATGTCGACGACGATCGGCATCAGATCACCTCGTCCAACTCGGCCTGCATCTGTGCCGCTTCGACGTCACGCGCGACGGCCTGGGCGAGCAGCATCCGCAGCACGAGCACGATGAGCGCGACCCCGAGGATGGCCACGCCAACCCCACCCATGATGACGGTGACGCCCGGATCGTCCCGCTGGCCCGGCGCATTGAGGGCCGTGACCGCGAACCACAGAAGGGCGGCCGCCACGATCGCGCCGATCACGGCGTCCACGTACCGGAAGGCGGCATGGGAGAACACGGTTCCGCGTCGCACCATCGTCACCAGCCGCCATACGCAGACCAGAGCGACCTGGGCCGACACCATGCCCAGGATCGTGATCACGCGCAGCGGGGTCAGTGGGAGCGACCCGTCCTCCGGATCGCTCCCACTGACCAGCACCCACATCATCAATGCCTGCACGAACACGGTGCCGGCGAGCACCACTACGAGCACGGCGCGAAGCGCACGCACTGCCAGCTGTCCCATGCCTCATCCTTCCATCGAGTTACGATGGGAATCTATCGACTCTCGATAGGTGGATCAAGAGGTGAGACGGAGGATCGCTTGCAGCCGATGCCTGGAGAGACGGGCTGGAGGTACCAAGGCGCTCCTCTGGCTCGCTGATCGAGTCACCGGCTGGGGACGGGTCTACGTGGTGGAAGCCCTCTGTCGACTCGACGATCCCACTGCTCGGCCCTGGCTCCTCCGCAGGGCATGCGATGGCGATTTCCTCAACGCGTACTTCGTCGGCAGCGTCGCCCGGACCGCCGGCCTCCATGAAGTCCTCACCGGGCCTGGCGTGGATGCCGACATCACCGACCACACCGGCAGGCTGCTTCTGGTGATGACCTACAGCCAGGGCATGGGCATGACCCTCTCGCGCTATCCCCATGCCGAGGAGGTACTGGCTGCGCATCTGCGCCATCTCGAGCGCTCGGGGCCGACTGCCACTCGCTACTGCCTCGCTGCGTGGCTGGCGAGCAGCCTCGGTGAGCACGGTGAGCACGGTGAGCACGGTGACTCGGTTTCGATCGGGCCTGCTCAACGTTGGCAGTCCTATCGGGACGGCTACCTGGCACTTCTCGAGCGTGACGACTGGTGCGAGACGGCGAGGAACGCCCTCGCAGTCAAGGATCCTGGGATCGTCCGGCTCGTCGAGACGTCTTCAGGCCGTCAGCTGCGAGCGTTCGCCGACCGGCCGCCATCCGGTGAGGAATAGCGCAAAACAGGAAGAAGTGTTCCGCGCCAGTAGACGACCAAGTCGCGGGTATTGGCGCGATGGCCGTACAGCATCAATGGGCGGCGCCCGCCCTTCATGTGTTGGTGGCCAGTTCCGATTCCCCGCTCGCGGCCAGTTGGTGGGGAGCTCTCTGACCGCGGATGTGACAGAGGATGACGCCGGGTGGCGGAAGTCGGCTATTGGCCTGGGCGAGCGATCCATTCGTGCCACGTGCCGGCGAGGACGATGTCAGTGAGCCTGTGGTAGCCCGCGCTGCCTGGGTGGGCACCGTCGCCGGCCAGCGCTTCCCTTGTCCAGGCGGGATCATCGGCAAGGGCTTGGGTCGTGGCGATGAACGGGACGTGCCGCGAACGGCAGAGCGCGGCCATCTCCTCGGCCAGTTGCGAGGTCCGTCGCAGATGGCCTTCACCTGCGTCGACGACGGGCGGGGGACCTACGACCAGCGCACCGATCGCCCGCTGCCCGCACCCGTCGAGGAGCGAGGCCAGGTTGTCCACACAGCGGGAGGCGGCGACGCGGACCGTGCCTTCCTCCTCAACCATGTCATTGCTGCCGAAGGAAACGACCAGCCGATTGTCGGCATCGGGCAGGGTGCGCGGTGCGACCTCCTGCCAACAGCGACGCAGGACATCCTCGGAGGTGTTGCGCCGGATCCCGAGATTGAAGGCCGTGACATCACCGCAGGTGGCCTGGAGTACCCGGCCGACCCAACCCCGGTGCTCCGGATCACCGATGCCCTGGACAAAGGAGTCGCCGATGAAGCACATGCGTAGATCCCTGCTCATCGGGCCAACCCTACGGTTTGGCCCATTCGCCGATCGCACATCGCCGGGTGCCCCTGATCGCCGCGATTCGTACAGGTCCCGCGTCCGGGTCCGCGTCTCCACCACCGGGCCGCGGCCCTGCTCTGGTCCGTGACCTGCTGGTTCGTACCCCGCGGTCTGGCTTTTCCACCGCTCGCGCCAGAAACGCTGAGGGGGCGCGCCGCTGCGTCCCTGAGCCTGTCGTCGCCGTTTGCCCGTCCGGACGCAATCAGGGCAGGACCACTGACCCGGAGACCCGTGAGGTCCTGAGCCATGCGATCTTCGCGTCGATGTCCTCGCCTTCGGTCGCGGCGCCTGCGGCCACCGCCCGTCGTCCCGCCCCGGCGTCCGGTCGTACGCCGGGCCCCTGCTCCGCCCGCGGGCTCGGGGGTGCTGAGCCGAACGGGGAGGGCCCGGCACTTCGGGCGGGATGAGGAGCGAGGAAGGGGAACTCGTTCAAGGGGCCGGTCACAGCCTCGGAGGCCACAGCGGGAAGGTGCCCATGCTCGGGAATGGTCGGAGGGCCGCCAGCGGCGGCGATGAGCGCAAGGCACGGGCCGGGACGTTGGAGAAGGCGTTGCGCGAGAGCGTCGACGGGGAGGTGCGTTTCGACGCGGGCAGCCGGGGCGCGTATTCCACGGACGGTTCGAACTACCGCCAGGTGCCGATCGGTGTGGTGGTGCCACGGACGGTGGAGGCCGGAGCCGAGGCCGTCGCGGTCTGCGCCCGGTTCGATGCTCCCGTGCTCAACCGGGGCGGCGGAACCAGCCTCGGAGGCCAGTGCACCAACGCGGCGGTCGTCATCGACTGGACGAAGTACTGCGACCGGCTGGTATCGGTCGACACCGACCGGCGGACCTGTGTGGTGGAGCCGGGCATCGTGCTCGACGAGCTCAACCGTCGGCTGGCCGCCCACCAGCTGAAGTTCGGGCCCAAACCCTCGACACACAGCCACTGCTCGCTGGGCGGCATGATCGGCAACAACTCGTGTGGCGCGTCCGCTCAGGCCTACGGCAAGACGGTGGACAACGTACGGCGGCTGGAGGTCCTGACCTACGACGGAACCCGCTGCTGGGTCGGTCGCACCGCGGACGACGAGTTCGCGGCAGTCATCGCGGCCGGTGGCCGCCGCGCGGAGATCTACCAAGGGCTGCGGGACATCGCCGACCGCTATCTGGGGGACATCCGGCGCGGCTTTCCCGCCATCCCTCGGCGCGTATCGGGGTACAACCTGGAGTCGCTCCTCCCGGAGAACGGCTTCGACCTCGCCCGCACGCTGGTGGGAAGCGAGGGCACCCTGGTCACCGTTGTGCGGGCCGAGCTGGATCTGGTGCCGGTACCACCGTACGAATCCCTGCTGGTGCTCGGTTACGACGACATCTGCGCGGCAGCGGACGACGTTCCCCGGCTCCTGGACAACAGCCGCCCCACCCAGCTGGAGGCCCTGGACGACCGGATGGCGCAGCTCATGCGGGAGGAAAACGCCTATCTCGATTCCCTGGAACAGTTTCCATCCGGGAACAGCTGGCTCTTGCTGCAGTTCAGCGGCGATACCCAGGAAAGTGTCGATGAGCAGGGCCGAACGCTGCTGCGGGCGATCGGCCGCGGCGAGGACGACGGCACCGTGACGTTCTCCGACAACCTCCGGCGGGAGCAGAAGATGCTCCGGGCCCGGGAGGCCGGACTGGGCTTGACGGCGCGCCCACCGGACGGGCGCGAGACCTGGGGGGGCTGGGAGGACTCGGCCGTTCCGCCGGAGAGGCTCGGCGACTACCTCCGCGACCTCAAGCGGCTGTTCGAGCGGTTCGGTTATGGTCTCTCCTCGCTGTACGGACATTTCGGCCAGGGATGCGTGCACACCCGCATCCCCTTCGAGCTGACCAGCGCCGAGGGCGTCGCGGCCTTCCGGGACTTCCTCGTCCGGGCCGCGGATCTGGTCACCTCCTACGGAGGATCGCTCTCCGGGGAACACGGCGACGGCCAGGCCCGCGGCGAACTGCTGCCGCGGATGTTCGGCGACCGGCTGGTCACCGCGTTCGGCGAGGTGAAGGACCTCTTCGATCCGGACAACCGGATGAACCCCGGCAAGGTCGTGGCTCCCCATCCGGTGGATGAGGATCTGCGACTGGGCCCGCACTGGCGGCCGCGCACCCACCAGCCGCACTTCGGCTACCCCGACGACCAGGGGTCCTTCACCCATGCGGCCATGCGCTGCGTCGGCATCGGCAACTGCCGTACCCACACCGGCGGCGTGATGTGCCCCTCGTACCAGGCGACCGGCGAGGAGGAACACTCCACCCGCGGCCGTGCCCGGTTGCTGTTCGAGATGCTGGAGGGGCACGCCGACTCGACGATCTCCGACGGCTGGCGTTCCACCGAGGTTCGTGATGCCCTCGACCTGTGCCTGGCCTGCAAGGGCTGCAAGTCAGACTGCCCGGTCGGGGTGGACATGGCCACCTACAAGGCCGAGTTCCTCTCCCATCACTATGCCGGGCGGCTCCGTCCGGCCGCCCACTACTCGATGGGCTGGCTCCCGGTGTGGGCCCGCCTGTCGCGGATCTCGCCGCGGCTGGTCAACGCCGTACTGAACGCCCCCGGCATCGCCCGGCTCGGGAAGGCCCTGGCCGGGGTGGCCACCGAGCGGAACGCTCCGACCTGGCACAAGGCGCTCGGCGCCGACCGGCCCTTCGTCATCGACTTCCGTACCGACCCGGCCGTGCCGCCGATTCCGCCGCACGCCGGCCTCGACCAGATCGAGGCCGCGGCCACGGCCATCGTCAAGGGCGACAGTGACCGTGAGGCGATGGTCAAACAGGGCTTGAAGGCCAAGGTCCAGGAGTTCCTCCCGGGCCGCAGGCAGCGCGAGGACTGACGGTGCGCCACCACGACCGGGGCGCGGACCCCGTTGTCGACTCGGTCGGTACCTCGGTCTACCGGTTTCCCACCGATGCCCCCGAGGGCGACGGCCCGCTGGCCTGGGACTCGACCACCGTGGTCGTGGCCCAGGTCCGCTCCGGAGGCACGACGGGCATGCCTGAGGACACCGCGACGATGACCAAAGGCCACCGGCCGGACGAGACGCCCCGCTATCCGCCGCAGGACCTGGGCAGCTACGCGCTGCTCGCCGAGGCGAGCGCGGCGCCCTGGTCGGCCCGCGCGGCGAGATCTGCTGGCTGTGCGCGCCGCGCTGGCACGACGACGCGGTGTTCGCCGCGCTCATCGGAGGCGGCGGACCGTACGCCGTCACTCCGGCGGAACGGTTCGTGCCCGGCGGCGTGTACGAGGACGGCTCGTTGATCTGGCGCAGCCGGTGGGTGACGCGCGGCGGCATCGTCGAGTGCCGCGATGCGCCGGCGTTCCCCGGGGAGACCGGGCGGCTGGTCCCGCTGCGGCGCATCGTGGCCCGCGAGGGTCCGGTCCGGGGCCAGGTGGTGCTGCAGCCGGTAACGGGTTACGGGCGGGAGCCGATGCGCGAGATGCGGCGCGGCGCGTCGGGCGAGTGGCGGGCGCGGCTGGGCGGGCTGGCGTTGCGGTGGTCGGGCGCCGAGGACGCCCGGCCGGCCGGCGAGGGCGGGGACGGCTGCCGGTTCACGCTGGAGCTGGACCTGGCGGAGGGCCAGCGGCGTGATCTGGTGCTGGAATGGGGAGCCGGGCCCCTGCGGACGCCGACCGTCGATCCGGGGCGGGCCTGGGCGGCCACCGAGCGGGCCTGGGCCTCGGCGGTCCCCGGGGCTCGGCGACACCGTGGCGGTCCGTGACGCCCGCCAGGCCTACGCGGTACTGCGCGGCATGACGAGCGCCGATGGCGGGATGGTCGCAGCGGCCACCACCAGCCTGCCCGAACGCGCCGAAGAGGGCCGCAACTACGACTACCGGTACGTGTGGATCCGCGATCAGTCCTATGCGGGCCAGGCCGTGGCCGCGACTGCCCCCGGCCCGCCGCTGGATGACGCGGTCCGTTTCGCCACGGCCAGGCTGCACGCCGACGGGCCGGACCTGAGCCCCGCGTACACCGTGGACGGCCACCCGGTCCCCGACCCGCAGCCGCTCGACCTGCCCGGCTATCCCGGCGGCTACGACCGGATCGGCAATCACGTCAACCGGCAGTTCCAGCTCGACTGCTTCGGCGAGGCGCTGTTGCTCCTCGCCGCCGCGGCGGAACATGGCTGGCTGGACGGCGACGGCTCCGCCCGCGATGGTGAGGTTGCGTGAGCGGCCGGATGCCGACCGGGCGTGCGCGGTCATGGTGCCTCCTGGATCGGGGTGTGTTCGCCTGCCGGGGGCGGACACATGCGTCGTGGGCACGCAGCACGCTAGGCTTTTGGACAGTGCAAAATTTGCACTTTGATAAAGCATGCGGAACCGATGGCCGGGGTCCCTCCGGTTCGCTACGCTCCTCCGCCTCCCGACGGGGCGAGTGCGGACCCCGGACGCGTACGAGGAGGAGACCCGTCGATGCCGAACCGCCGCACGCGGGTACCCCCGCCTTCCGGGCTGCGCAGGGTGATGTTCCGGGCGCCGCTCCTGCTCTACCGCTGGCGCCTGGGGTGGCTGCTGGGCGGCCGGATGCTGCTGCTCACGCATAGGGGCCGTACGAGCGGCCTGTCGCGGCAGGTCGTCCTGGAGGTGACCGGTCGCGACCCGGCGACCGGGGCGTACCATCTCGCCTCCGGTTTCGGCCCGTCCGCGCAGTGGTACCGCAACATCCGGCGTACTGCGCACGTCACCGTCCAGGTCGGACGGCGCCGGATGCCGGCGATCGCCGAGCCGCTGGATCCGGAGGAGTCCGGGCGCCTGATGGCCACCTACGCGCTGCGGCATCCACGCCTCGCCAGGGGACTGATGCGGATGTGCGGTCTGGAGGGCGACGGCAGCGCGGAGGACTACCACCGCATCGGGCGTGACCACATCCCCTTCGTACGCGTCCTCCCCGGACAACGGCCCACGCCGCGGTGAAGAGGGCCCACCCGGTTCGCCGGACTCCGCGTCCAGGACGGGCAGTTCGGCGCCGTCGACGGTGACCGGGGTGTGCGGCGGCAGGTCGCCGGAGACCGATCGTTTCGCTACCCATCTTTGCGTTGTGCACAAGAATGAGAATGGTGCACAGGCTGGCTGCGGCCGGGTCAGCTGGGTGCGCCGGACGCGGAGCGCTCCGTACACGAGCTGGGGCCGCCGTCGGGGTCACCAGGTCGCGTGCGTCTGCGGACCGTCCTCCACGGAGGGTTCGCCACCTGCTTCCGTGAACGCCTGCAGCGCCTCGATGAGATGACGCCGCTGACCGGGTGGCATGACGTCGACAATGCCCGCGATCTCCCGTCGCCGTCGGCCGGTGGCCTCGTGCACAATCCGCCGACCATCTTCAGTGAGGGAAATCATGCTGGTGCGCCGGTCCTCCGCGGTGACACCGCGCGCTACCGTGCCTGCCGCGACCAGGCGGTCGATCATGCGCATCGCGGTCGATGGCTGCACCCCCAGCTCCCCCGCCAGCCTGGACAGACTCAGTGGCCCCCGGCCGTCGAGGACGACCAACATGCGGAACTGCGGCAAGGTCAGGGAATCCTCCACCGCGGCCAACGACCGGGCGGAGACGGCGACCAGGAGACGGGACGCGGTCAGCAGGGCGGTGACCATCGCCTCGGCATCGGACTCGGAGGCTGGAGAAGGGCGGGGCATACGCCCTTTCTACCGTCCCGGTCTCGACGCTGCGCGCCCGGTGCTCCCCGTACGCTCCTGACCCATGCCGCCACGGGGCGTCGGATACCGGCGCCGACTCTCACCGCCAAAAGACGGTGCGGCCGACTACGTTTGCTCGGCAACCGTGTGGTTCCGCAGCACATGACTTCGTAAGGGGTGAGGTGCTCGTCATGGCCGTGGATGTGGACGGCCGGCTCCAGGTCCGGGTCCTCGTCGGGTATGACAGCCACCAAGAGGGCGGCTCCAGGCAGGTGCGTCTCTGCCCTGGGAGTCTCAGCCCATGCAGCCGCCGCCGGCGCCGGCACGGCTTCGCTCAGCTCCACACACCACATGTCGTCCGGCAAGGCGTAGTGGAACTGGATCGCGTAGTGGCGGCCTGCATGAACGCGGTAGCCGTAGCGCTCCAGCGCCATCGTCACGGACCTGCGGATCACCTCGTCGTCCTCGACGAGCAGCGGCTGGAACCGACATCTCTGCCCATCGGACGTGGGGGGTGCTGGGGCTCATGATGCGACGAGGAGGTCCACCTTGCCGAATCCCGCCGCCACCACGCCCGCGCCGGGACCGGTTTCGCCGACCTAGCCGATCGGATCAGTGTTGGTGGGCCCGGGGGCCGCTGTGCCGGTCCTGGTCACCGGGGGTGCCGCCGCGGTGGTCGGGACGCGGTGTGGCACCGGTCAGGGTGCAGCCCCGGTGGGACAGGTCCAGCCTCGACCCCTCGGTCAGGCAGGACGCGATCATGTGGACCTGCTGGCCGTAGCCACGACCCTGCACGGCGGTCACGGTTCCGTCCGGGCCCACCTCGCAGGGGTTGTTGTCGGTGCACTTCTCGCCGGCGTCGTTGTGGGTGTTGTGGATCCCCACGACCGTGGTGCCGTCGGGGGCCAGCAGCGCCGAACCGGAGGTGCCGTGCCAGGGGGCGCAGTCCTTGCCGGTGGCGTAGCGGATCGAGTGGTCCTGCTGGTAGCCGCCCTCCCGCAGGTGCGTGACCACGGCCTCGGCGGTGCACTCGAGGCGACCGCCGGCGTAGGCCATGGTCAGCGGGTCACCCGCACACACGGGGGTGGAGGTGAGCCGGAATACTTTCACGCCCTCGGCCCTCAACTGCGCGTAGGTCTGGTCCAGTCGGTAAAGTGCGACGTCGGTGCCGGTCATCGTCGCGTACACCAAACGTTTCGCATGGGCGGTGGTCTGCGGGTAGCCCTGGCGGTCGGCGATCGGTACCTCGCGGTCGGCGGGCCGGTCCACCAGCGCGGCTCCGGGCGCGGGCCGTTTTCCCCGCACACAGTGGCCGTTGGTCAGCAGCAGCGCCGGGTCCTGCGGCCGGGAGGCCGGGGAGCTCACCACCGAGCCCACGCAGCCGCCCAGGTCCGCCGCGCCTTCCACGTTCGGGATCTCGTCGTCGGCCGGCACGTGGGTGCCGCTGATGATGCCGTTGATCCAGTCGGTGCGCCTGGTGACGTCGGTGTACAGCGTCTTGCCGCTCTCGTCGGGGCCACTGACCACACCGGCCACCGCCCACTGGCCGCCCTCGCGGACCAGCGCGGGCCCACCGGAGTCCATGTTCGACGCGGCGACGCTGCCGTCGGCGCTACCGACGCACAACTCCCCACTGGCCGCGTGTGACGGACACGTCGAGATCGGCTGCACCACGGTGTCAGCCTCCCGCAGCCGCGTCGGGTAACACGCCGAGTTGGTGCCGTCGTCGCAGGTCATGCCCCAGCCCATGATGCGGACGGGTGTGTTGTCCGCCGGCGTTGTCGAGGCGATCCGCGCGGGCTCGGCCCGGACCGGGGTGCGCAGGTGCATCAATGCCATGTCCCGGCCCCAGAAACCTCCCTCATCGTTATTGGTCGCCAGCCGGTAGTAGTGGTCGACCTCGGCGACCTCGCCCCCGGACGTGGTGTCCAGCGACCCGACCCGGACCTTCCAGCCACGCGGGACACCCGCCTTGGCCCCGGTCGGGTTCTTGCCGGCGCAGTGGCCGGCGGTCAGCACCCACTGCGGCGCGAGGACCTCCACCCCACAGCCGTGTCCGTCCGGGCGCGGCGGCGCGGGATAGGACGGCTGGAACGAGCCCATGAACGAGTAGGCGTGGGTCGACTCGGTACCACCCACGACGGCCTGCGCGGGCAAGGCGGCCATCACGGCCGCGGTCAAGGCGACCCCCGCCGTGAGGACGGTGGCCGTCCTCGGACTGATCCACTTGCGCATAGGTCTCTCCCCTTTCGTCCGCCACCGGCCATCGCTGCGGCGGGCTCGTACGGAGGAGGAACAGCACCCGGCCGTCCCGCCCGGCCACTGATCCTGGACCCAGCGGTCCTCCGGCGGGGCTCACCCGCGTATCAGGCGCTCCACGGCGACCGCTCAGTTGTGTATCGGCGTGTGTGGACGGCAGCGCCACCGAGCTGGGCTTCGCGTGCCCTGAAGGGTGTCGCCGGCCCGGACGCCGGAGACCGCGCCGATGCCGGGCGGCGGTCCCCGCGGCGAAGCGGATGACGCTGCCCCATCCGGGGAACCGGGTCGGTCGACTCCACCATCGTCCGGGCCCACCCGCACGCTGCCGGAGCACTCAAAAAGGGGCAGCAGGACGCCGCGAACCCCCCAGATCACGCACCCGGTCGCTCCCGCGGCGGCCTGAGCACACAGGATCTAGGGGGACCGTGCCGGTGCGGGTGAGCAGCGGCACGGCTTCACACATAGAGCAGCGGCACGGCCTCACACATAGACAAGTGTGAAGCGCTGAGAGTCAGATCCGTCGCAAGCGTCGCCCTCGATCCTGGCACCGTCGCTGACGCCCGTCGCGGTCCAGCAGAGTCCCATGGACAACGACCTGAACCCGATACCCGACTGACCGTACTCGGCGAAGTACGTGAAGCGCTGGTGAAAAGAACCCTCCCTGCACTCCTGCTGGACGATCGGCCAAGTGATCCCGTTACCCCCGGATGCGCCGTAGATGGTCAGGCACTTGTCCGCGAACGTCCTGATCTCGTGGGTCGGGTTCGCGACGCCATCGTTCATGCTCTTGAAGCGCTGGGCGGGAAGATCCTGGCACCGGTTCTGTTCAAGCGGAGCGCCGTCGCTGGTGCTTTGGTTCCTGATGGTCAGGCACTTGCCCGTGGACGTCTTGATCTGAACGAGGTGGTAAGCCGGGGATGCCTGCGCGGGCCGAGCTGCTCCGGTCATGGCGGCAAGGACTGCCGCTGCGCTGACTACGGCTACTGTCGGCCGTCGCAGGAACCTCATCATGGTGCCGATCACGTGGCCTCTTCTCCTTCGCCGGACGCGCCAGCTCGCACGCTCGCCGCTGGTCAGCACCGCTCAGACTTCCCTTCCGACACCATGAAGAAAGGGCAGAGCACGTGGTGTGGCCGATACCCAGCGCATCTGCCACCCCTGCGAGTGACTGGACTGATCTGATCCGGCCAACACCCGCACCCTTCGCGGACAGCACCGTCCCTCGGAGCACCGAGGAGACACGCCCTAGCTGTATCTCGATGCTGATCTTCGCCAAGAGGCGGGCGCGCGGGTCGGGACAGCGGTGTGAGGGCGAGGCGAAGATGTCGCGGCGCGGCGCGGAAGAGCTGTTCCAGCACGCACACCACGTACGCGTCACGGACCACCGCCCCCTCGGGCAGCTCAGCGTTCGCGTACGCCACCGGTAAGGATCCGCCGGCCACCGGGCTCCGCGTCCAGCGCCTTCGACTCGCCCACCAGCGAGAGGAATTGCCTGACGGTGTTGTAGCGCGGAGCCAGCGCCCCGCGCAGGGCGGTCTCGGCCGTAACGTCGTCCTCCGGCACCAGGCTCACCACCGTGGCCGCCGCGCCGGAGAGCGCGGCCCGGGGCGCAACCTCACGGTTGCCTTGGTGGCGTCGCAGTGCTCGAACTCGGGGAACGTGACCCAGCCCTGCCGCGGGCGAGCGGCGCAACGTAAAAAGGGGCCGGCCGCGTTGCACACCAGCGGGTCAGGATTTGACCTGTGATGCGCCATGCCCACGAGGCCGCGCGTTTCCTGAGCTCGGGTGGCTTGTGGCAGCAGTGGCTCCAGGATGGGTCCCCCCATGCAGAGCACCGCGGACCCCGCCACCTTCCTGAGCCTGATTGGCCGGCTCCGCGCCGTCGCCGCCGAATGCTCCGAAGCGAGATGAAGGGCTTATGGCGGCGGATTCCCCGGTTTGTTCCTGCCCCGAGTCAATGGTGAATTGCAAGGTCAGTGCGTCGGATAGCCTGGGAAAATGTTGACCGAAGTCACCGCGATCCGCTATGTCACGCCACTGCGTGAAGGCGGATCGCTGCCGGGCATCGTCGAGGCCGATGATCTGGGCACCTATGTCATGAAGTTCACCGGCGCCGGACAGGGCCGTAAGACCCTCGTCGCCGAGGTCGTATGCGGTCAGCTGGGCCGCCGTTTGGGGCTGCGGGTTCCGGAGCTGGTGCGGATGCAGCTGGACCCGGTGATCGGTCTGAGTGAGCCCGACCAGGAGGTGCAGGAGCTGCTCAAGGCCAGTGGCGGGCTCAATCTGGGCATGGACTACCTGCCCGGCTCGCTCGGCTTCGACCCGCTCGCCTTCGAGGTGGGTGCGGAGGAGGCCGGCCGGGTGGTGTGGTTCGACGCGCTCATCGGCAATGTGGACCGCTCCTGGCGCAACCCCAACATGCTGGTGTGGCACGGGCAGTTGTGGCTCATCGACCACGGCGCCACGATGATCTGGCACCACGGCTGGCGCGGCCTGGACAAGGCCGCCGACAAGCCGTACGACGCCTCCGAGCATGTTCTCGCGCCGTTCGCGCCCGACGTCGCCGCGGCGGCCGAGGCCCTGGCGCCGCTGATCACCGAGGAGCTGCTCACCGAGGTGGTCGCGGACGTCCCCGACGAGTGGCTGACCGACGAGCCGGGCTTCGACGGGCCGGACGCGGTGCGCCGCGCCTATGTCGAGGTGCTGCTGGAGCGGGCGGCCACGGTCGGGGGGAGGATCACGCTCGGCGAGCGCGCCGGTGAGGAGCCGTCCAAGGCCCCGAAGTGGCTGCGGGTGTGGGTCGAGGGAAAGGCGTCGAAGTGAGCGGGTTCCACAACGGCCGGGATGTCTTCGAATACGCCGTGCTGCGCGTCGTCCCCCGGGTCGAGCGCGGTGAGCAGATCAACGCGGGCGTCGTCGTCTACTGCCGCGCCACGTCCTTCGTGGCGGCCCGGGTCCATCTGGACGAGGACCGGCTGCGTGCCCTCGACCCCTCGGCGGACGTGCGGGCGGTAATGGCCGCGCTGCGCGCGGTGGAGTGCGTCTGCTGCGGGGGAGAGCAGGCCGGTCAGGCGGCGGAGGAGGACCCGGGACGGCGCTTCCGCTGGCTTGTCGCGCCGCGCTCCACGGTCGTCCAGCCGGGGCCGGTGCACACGGGGCTCACGGCGGACGCGGAGGCGGAGGTCGAGCGGTTGCTCGATCTGCTGGTGCGGTGACACACCGGCTGCCGGTGCGGTGACACACCGGGTGAAAGTGCCCGGAGGTGAGCGAGTACATAAGGACGGTCGTTGACAGGCGGTGGCGGGCCTCATAGCGTCTCGTGCGCAGGAGAGACTAAGCGGTTGCTCACTCCCGGGGCCGGGACGGTGAGCCGCCATCGATGCGAGGGAGAACCCGCATGTCCACCACCGAGCAGCGCGTTGCCATCGTGACGGGCGCGGCCCGCGGCATCGGCGCGGCGACCGCCGTGCGCCTGGCCGAGGAGGGTCGCGTCGTCGCCGTGCTCGACCTCGACGAGGGGTCCTGCGCGGACACCGTGGAGAAGATCACCGAGGCGGGCGGCAAGGCCATCGCCGTGGGCTGCGATGTGTCGGACGCCGAGCAGGTCGAGGCCGCCGTCGCGCGTGTCGCCGAGGAGCTCGGCGCGCCGACGATCCTGGTCAACAACGCGGGCGTGCTCCGCGACAATCTGCTCTTCAAGATGAGCGAGTCCGACTGGGACACCGTGATGAACGTGCACCTGCGGGGCGCGTTCCTGATGTCGCGCGCCTGCCAGAAGCACATGGTGGACGCGGGCTTCGGCCGGATCGTCAACCTCTCCAGCAGCTCGGCGCTGGGCAACCGCGGCCAGGTCAACTACTCCGCGGCCAAGGCCGGAATGCAGGGCTTCACCAAGACCCTGGCCATCGAGCTCGGCAAGTTCGGCGTCACCGCCAACGCCGTGGCGCCCGGGTTCATCGCCACCGACATGACCGCCGCCACCGCCCAGCGCGTCGGCATGGGCTTCGAGGACTTCCAGAAGGCCGCCGCGAGCCAGATCCCGGTGCAGCGGGTCGGGGAGCCCGGTGACATCGCCAACGCGGTCGCCTTCTTCACCGGCGAGGCGGCCGGTTTCGTCTCCGGCCAGGTCCTGTACGTGGCCGGCGGCCCGCTCAACTGATCAGGAGTCACCCACCAGATGTCCGAGCAGATACAGGACAGCGGCAAGGCCGCGCTCATCACCGGGGCGAGCCGGGGAATCGGCTACGCCATCGCCGAGGCCATGGTGGCCCGCGGTGACCGGGTGTGCATCACCGGGCGCAACGAGGACGCGCTCAAGGAGGCCGTGGAGCGGCTCGGGTCCGACCGTGCGATCTACGCCGCCGGGAAGGCTCATGACCAGGCGCACCAGGCGGCCGCCGTCGAGCGGACGATGGAGGCGTTCGGGCGGATCGACCACCTGGTCAACAACGCCGGCACCAACCCGGTGTACTCGCCCATCGCCGATCTCGACCTCGATGTGATCCGTAAGGTCTTCGAGACCAACGTCGTCTCGGCACTGGGCTTCGCCCAGCGGACCTGGAAGGCCTGGCAGCAGGAGAACGGCGGCACGATCGTCAACATCGCCTCGCTCGCCGGGATGTCGTCCTCGCCGTTCATCGCGGCGTACGGCGTCAGCAAGGCCGCCATGATCAACCTCACGGTGCAGCTCGCCCAGGAGTTCGCCCCGCGGGTCCGCGTCAACGCCATCTCGCCGGCGGTGGTGAAGACCAAGTTCGCCACCGCCCTGTACGAGGGGCGAGAGGAGGAGGCCGCCGCGGCCTATCCGCTGAAGCGGCTCGGCGCCCCGGAGGACATCGGGGGCGTGGCCGCGTTCCTCACCTCCGACCAGGCGGCGTGGGTCACCGGCCAGACGCTCGTCGTGGACGGCGGCATCCTCCTGGGCGCCGGGATCGGCTGACCGACGGCCCGGCCCGACCCCGCGCCATGGGCACCGCGGGCCGGTGCCCGGTCCGCACGAGGCTGGGCACCGCGGGCCGGTGTCCGGTCCACATGAGGCGTTGTCAGTGACCGCCGGTAGGTTCTGTGCCCTAGACGGAACACGACCGGAGGTTTGTAGACGTGCCCTATATGCTGCCCGAGTCCTGGCGCGGGGTCCTCGGCGAGGAGCTGGAGAAGCCCTATTTCAAGGAGCTCACCGAGTTCGTCGAGGAGGAGCGGGGCAAGGGGCCGGTGTACCCGCCGCGCGAGGAGGTGTTCGCCGCCCTGGAGGCCACGCCGTTCGACCAGGTGAAGGTGCTCGTCCTCGGGCAGGACCCGTACCACGGCGAGGGTCAGGGCCACGGTCTGTGCTTCTCGGTGCGGCCGGGCGTCAAGACCCCGCCGTCGCTGCGGAACATCTTCAAGGAGATGAAGGAGGAGCTCGGCCACCCGGTGCCGGACAACGGCTATCTGATGCCGTGGGCCCGGCAGGGTGTGCTGCTGCTCAACGCGGTGCTGACGGTCCGGGGCGGCGAGGCCAACTCCCACAAGAGCAAGGGGTGGGAGAAGTTCACCGACGCGGTGATCCGCGCGGTGGCCTCGCGCCCCGATCCGGCCGTCTTCGTGCTCTGGGGGAACTACGCCCAGAAGAAGCTGCCGCTGATCGACGAGTCGCGGCATGCGGTGGTGAAGGGGGCGCACCCGTCCCCGCTGTCGGCGAAGAAGTTCTTCGGCTCGCGCCCCTTCACCCATATCGACGAGGCGGTCAAGGCCCAGGGACACACCCCGATCGACTGGCGGATCCCGGACCTCGGCGCCTGACCGGACCGCACGGCTAGTTGTGCTGTCCCGGCACGTTGGTGACGGGCGACGCGCTGTGAGGGGTGCTTGAACGGGGCGAGGGCCTTCTGGTTTCGGTGGAGATTGCGACACCTACCGCCGATGCCCAGGAGGCCCTCGTTGATCCACCGTAACGCCCCGCTGACCCCGACCGGCAGGCTGCGTCTGGCCCGGTGCGTCGTCGAGGACGGCTGGCCGCTGCGACGGGCCGCTGAACGCTTCCAGGTCAGCCACACCACCGCCGCCCGCTGGGCCCAGCGCTACCGCCACCACGGGGCGGCAGGCATGAGCGACCGCTCCAGCCGCCCCCACTACTCACCACACCGGACCCCCGCCCACGTGGAGGAGCGGGTGCTGCGGATGCGCCGTGAACACCACATCGGCCCACTGCGGCTGGCCGCCCGTGCCTGTGTCGCCGCCTCCACCGCCCACCGCATCCTCCAACGCCACGGCCTGCCACCACTTGCCGCCTGCGACCGGGCCACCGGCGAACCCGTCCGCCGCTATGAACGCTCCCGGCCGGGCGAGCTGGTCCACATCGATGTGAAGAAGCTCGGCCGTATCCCCGATGGCGGCGGCCACAAAGCCCTGGGCCGGGCGGCCGGCCGTAAGAACAAGAGCGGGACCGGCTATGCCTTCCTCCACACCGCACTGGATGACCACACCCGCCTCGCCTACACCGAAGACCTGCCCGACGAGAAGGCCGCCACCTGCGCGGCCTTCCTACGACGAGCTGCTGCCTGGTTCGCCGACCGCGGCGTGACCATCGAGCGGGTGCTGACCGACAACGCCTGGGCCTACAGCAAGAACACCTGGCAGCAGACCTGCCGCGACCTGGGCATCAGCCCCCGCTGGACCCGCCCCTGGCGACCACAGACAAACGGCAAAGTCGAACGCTTCCACCGCACCCTGCTGGACGAATGGGCCTACCAGCAGCCCTACACCTCAGAAAGCGAACGCCAGGCAGCGTTCCCCGACTGGCTGGACTGGTACAACTACCACCGACCCCACACCGGAATCAGCGGCCACACCCCAGCCAGCCGCGTCACCAACCTGTCCGGTCAGCACAGCTAGAGCGTGTAGTCGAAGCTGTAGGGGATCTCGGTCTCCCCGCGTACGGCGGCGAAGGTGCCCGATCCGGTGAGCCCGGTCAGCTCGCCGGTGCCGGATCCGGGCACCACCTCGAAGGTGCAGTGGACGGTGGCGTCTTCGCCCCAGCTGCCGTGCTGCAGTACGACGAAGCTGCCGACGAGCCCGTCGAGGGTGCCGGTCAGCAGCTCGTAGCCGCAGCAGACGCCGGTCTTCTCGGACAGATAGGTGATCGCGTAATCGCAGCTGGTCCGCGGTGCCTCGATGCCGCCCGAGAAGGCGTTCGTCACCACGGCCTGGGCCAGCTTCGCGCCGCCGCCCTCGACCTCTTCGAGAGCGGTCTCCTTCCAGTCGGCGTAGGTGAAGTGGCCGGTGGTGTGGGTGGTCATGGCGGGTCCTTTCAGGGGCTGTCAGGGGCCGGTCAAGGGCCGGAACTGTTGTGGATCGGCTGTGGAAGCCACTCTGGCGGCCGTACCTGACATCTTTTGTCAGGTACGGCGGCCACAATGGACCGCATGCGCGCCGACCGCCTTCTCTCGCTGCTTCTGCTGCTGCAGAACCGAGGCCGGATGACCGCGCCCGACCTCGCCGCCGAGCTGGAAGTCTCGGTGCGCACCGTCTACCGCGATGTGGAGGCGCTGAGCGCGTCCGGTGTGCCGGTGTACGCCGACCGCGGCCCGGCCGGGGGCTACCGGCTGCTCGACGGCTACCGCACCCGGCTGACCGGGCTCACCGGCGACGAGGCCGACTCGCTCTTCCTCGCCGGGATGCCCGGCCCGGCCGCCGAGCTGGGTCTGGGCGCCGACCTCACCACGGCCCAGCTCAAGCTGCGGGCCGCGCTCCCGGCCGAGCTGGGGGAGCGCTCCCGTCGCATCCAGGAGCGCTTCCACCTCGACGCGCCGGGCTGGTTCCGCGATGCCGAGCCGGTGCCCCATCTGGCGGCGGCCGCCGAGGCCGTATGGGAGCTGCGGGTCCTGCGGGTGCACTACCGCCGCTGGCGCGGCGAGGTGCGGCGGGAGCTGTGCCCGCTGGGCCTCGTCCTCAAGGGCGGCATCTGGTACCTGGTGGCGAGGGTCGAGGACACCGTGCGCAGCTACCGGGTCTCCCGGATCCTCGCTGCCGAGGTGCTGGAGGAGGTCTTCGACCGGCCCGCCGGGTTCGACCTCGCCGCCTACTGGGCGGAGTCGTCCCGCCGCCTGGAGTCCTCGCGCTTCCACGGCGAGGCCGAACTCCTGCTCTCCGAGCGCGGGGTGCAACTGCTCCCGATGCAGTTCGGGGCGGTCGGCGCGGAGGCGGTGGCCGCGGCGGGCCCGCCCGACGACCGGGGGCGCCGGCATGTGGTCCTGCCCGTGGAGTCGCTGCCGGTCGCGGTCCACGACATGCTGCGGCTGGGCACCGACGCCGAGGTGCTCGGGCCGCCCGAGCTGCGGTCGGCCGTCGCCCGCGCCGTCGCCGAACTGGCCCGCCGCTACGGCGCGCCGAGGGACGACACCCCCGGGGCCCCACCGAACCACGACACGCCGAGCGGGCCATGGCGAACGGTGCATGATCCGCAGGACACCCCCTAGCTTCGCTCGAAGGACGGGAGGCCGCGATGACGGAAGCGCAGCGGGAGGCGCCCCACGGCGATGCCGTACTGACCCGGATCGGGCAGGCGGTCATGCTGCACCGGGGCGGTGACCGGGAGGAGGCGCGCAATCGCCTCGCCGCGCTGTGGCAGGAGATCGAACGGGACGGCGCCCCCTTCCACCGCTGCGCCCTCGCCCATTACCTGGCCGACACCCAGGACGATCCGCTCGACGAGCTGATCTGGAACCTGCGGGCGCTCGCCGCCGCCGACGGGCTCACCGGGGCCCTGGCCCCGCGCGCGTTCTTCCCCTCCCTCCACCTCAATGTGGCCACCGGCTATCTGAAGCTGGGCCAGGAGGAGGCGGCCCGGGGTCAGTTGGCGCTCGCGCGGACGGCCGCCGGTGCGCTCGGCGAGGACCCGTACGGCGACGGGGTGCGGGCCGCCATCCTGCGGCTGACGCTGGCTCTGGAGGGCGCCGTCGAGGACTAGGGGGCCAGAGGGACTAGAGGGCTAGAGGGACTAGAGGCCGATCAGCGGCCGGAGGGTCCGACCGCTGGCGCGGCGACGGCTACTCGGTCGCTCCGTCCCGGGTGCGCTGGTAGTGGCGCCTGGCCTTCATCCTGTTGCCGCAGACCGCCATCGAGCACCAGCGGGCCCTGTTGGTCTTGCTGCGGTCGAGGAGGAAGCGCCGGCACTCCGGGTTGGCGCACGGCCGCAGCCGCCCGGACATCGTCTCCAGCAGCGCGCTCCAGGCCATCACCGCCTCCACTGCCATCCGGCGCTCCTCCGGGGCGTCGAGCTCCCAGAACACCCCCTCGGAGGAGACCCCCGGGTGGGAGGTGACCCCGTCGAGGATCGGAGCCAGTGAAGCGGCCGGCCGGCCGCCGCGCACCACGTCCTGCAGTGCGTCCCGTGCCCGCAGGAGCCAGGCGTGCTCCTCCGCGGTGCCGCTGCCGCCGTGCGCCTGCTGCCAGGACCTGGCCGTTTCCGGATCCGCCAGCTCGTCCTGGACGACCCCGCGGACCACCGGTGTGCTGTTGAGGAGTTCCAGCAGCGTGTCCTGCTGCTCCTGCGTGGTCGCCATGACACGTCCTAACCGTTTTGCCTCGTGTGACAGGTTAGCGCAGCGTGCAACCGGTTGTGTCGGCCGCCCGGGTGCCGGGCGGCGATGTGGCGGCGGCGCCTCGGCGCCGACCGCATTGGCCGACGGCCGCGGACGGGCGGAGGCTTAAATCAGGGCGCCGCTGTACGGAGACGGCGACCCAGGATTCAATCTAACCCTCTAAAACTTCTTGACTGGTTAGATCCGGCATGCTCGACTGGGTCGTGTAACCACTGAAGCCGCGTAGAAAGGTTAGAGTGATGACTGCCGTAGTCCAGCACCGCACCGCCACCGTCGATGGCCTGGAGGTCTTCTACCGGGAGGCCGGTGACCCCCAGGCGCCCGTCGTGGTGCTGCTGCACGGCTTTCCGACCAGCTCGCACATGTTCCGCCACCTGATCCCGGCGCTCGCCGACCGATACCGCGTCATCGCCCCCGACCACATCGGGTTCGGCCAGTCGGCGATGCCCTCCCCGCAGGACTTCCCCTACACCTTCGACGCCCTCACCCAGGTCACCTCGGGCCTGCTGCGGAGCCTGGGCGTCGACCGGTTCGCGATGTACGTACAGGACTACGGCGCCCCCATCGGCTGGCGGCTCGCGCTGCGCGACCCGGACCGCATCACCGCGATCATCACCCAGAACGGCAACGCCTACGTCGACGGCTTCGTCAAGCCGTTCTGGGACGGCGTGTTCGCCTACGCCGAGGCCCCCGGGCCGGAGACCGAGGCCCCCATGCGCGGCGCCCTGACCGCCGAGATCACGCGCTGGCAGTATCTGAACGGAGTCGCCGACCCCACCCTGGTCAGCCCCGACAACTGGGTGCACGACCAGGCACTCCTGGACCGCCCCGGCAACGACGAGATCCAGCTCAAGCTCTTCCGCGACTACCCCACCAACGTGGACCTCTACCCGCGGGTCCAGCAGTACTTCCGCGACTCCCGGGTCCCGCTGCTGGCGGTCTGGGGCGCCAACGACGAGATCTTCGGCCCGGCGGGCGCGGAGGCGTTCGGCCAGGACCTGCCCGACGCCGAGATCCATCTGCTCGACTCCGGGCACTTCGCCCTCGAAAGCCATCTGCAGCCGATCACCGCGTATATCCGCGACTTCCTCGGCCGGGTCCTGGTCTGACCCGCCCAGGTGCCGGGATCGCAGCGTTCGGGTGCGGTCCCGGGGCCTACGCGGCGCCGTCGTCACGGCCCGGATGACGCCCGTCGCGTATGATTCATACCCATAGTTCCGTTATGTGGCTATGTGTGGAGGCCTGTCGTGGATGGCATCGCTGATATGGGCGGCACCCCGGGATGGGGTCCTGTCCGTCCTCCGAGGCGCGATGAACCGGTCTTCGAGGAGCCCTGGCAGGGCCGGGCCTTCGCGCTGGCCAGTCTCTCCGGCCGTATCGCCTTCGGCGGCGTCAACCTGGACGCCTTCCGGCACGGGCTCGAGCGCCTGGACCGCGCCGCCTATCTGGACGAGGGCTACTACGGGCGCTGGCTCAACGGCGCGGAGCTGATGCTCACCGACAGTGCCGTCCTCGCGCCGGGCGCGATCCGGGCCCGCGCCCGCAACCTGCGGGGCGAACGCGTGGAGGAGCCGCCGATCCCCGAGCCCGCCGTGCCCGACTACGCGCCGAGCGCCGAGGGCTCGCTGCGCCCGGTGGACCGCCCGCCCGCCTTCGCTGTCGGCGAGCGGGTGCGGACCAAGGCCATGTCGGTGCCCGGGCACACCCGGCTGCCGGGCTACGCACGGGGACACACCGGGATCGTCGAGGTCGTCCAGCCCTCCTTCGTACTGCCGGACACCAACGCCCACTTCCAGGGCGAGAACCCGCAGTACGTCTACTCGGTGCGCTTCGACGCGCGCGAGCTGTGGGGCGCCGACGCCGAGCCCTTCGCGGTCACCGCCGACCTGTTCGAGAACTACCTGGAGGCCACCTCATGACCCCCACCGACGGCGGACCGGGCGAGGCCCCTCCCGTGGCCCTGCGCACCGAGGCGCTCGAGCAACTGCTCACCGAGCGGGGCCTGGTCGACCCGAAGGTGATGAACGAGATCATCACCACCTACGAGACCAACGTGGGCCCGCTCAACGGCGCCAAGGTCGTCGCCAGGGCGTGGACCGACCCGGAGTACCGGCGGCGGCTGCTCCAGGACGGCACCGCGGCCATCAAGGAGTTCGGCTTCTCGGGGCCGCAGGGCGAGCACATCGTCGTGGTGGAGAACACCGCGACCACCCACCATGTGGTGGTGTGCACGCTGTGCTCCTGCTACCCATGGCCGGTGCTCGGCCTGCCGCCGAGCTGGTACAAGGACCCCGCCTACCGTGCGCGCGTGGTCAAGGAGCCCCGCACGGTGCTGTCCGAGATGGGCCTCGAACTCGACGACGACGTGCGGATCACCGTCCACGACTCCACCAGCGAGGTGCGCTGGCTGGTGCTGCCCGAGCGTCCGGCCGGCACCGAGCACCTCTCCGAGGAACAGCTCGTGCCGCTGGTGACCCGGGAGGCGATGGTCGGCGTGGCCAAGGTGGCGGCACCATGACCGCGCCACTGGACATCGAGGGCCCGGCCGCACCACCGCGCTCCAACGGCGAGTTGGTGTTCGCCGAGCCCTGGGAGAGCCGCGCCTTCGGCATGGCCGTCAGCCTGTACGAGGCGGGCGCCTTCACCTGGCCGGAGTTCCAGGCCGCGCTGATCGCCCGGATCGCGGCCTGGGAGGCCGCGGCGGCACCCGACGAGCCGTACCACTACTACCGGCTCTGGCTGGCCGCCCTGGAGGACACGCTCGCCGGCCGGTGCGCCGTTTCCGCGGACGAAGTCACCGCCCGCACCCTTGCCCTGGCGCAACGCCCCCGGACCACGACCACCGCGACGGCCACGACCACGAGCACCACCACGCCCACTGATCCCGGGGCTTCCTCGCCATGTGCCCTAGGATCTGTCGTCAAATGATCTTCGGTCGGGGATCATGGTCGGGTGATACGTCGCCATGAACTGTCCGATGCCGAGTGGGCCTTCGTGCAGCCGTTGCTGCCCCGGTCCGAGCGGGGCCGCAGGCGGCTGGACGACCGGACGGTCCTCAACGGGATCGTGTGGAAGTTCCGGACCGGTACGGCCTGGCGGGATGTGCCCGAGCGGTACGGTTCCTGGGCCACGCTGCATACCCGCTTCCGCCGGTGGGCCAAGGACGGCACCTTCGAGCGGATGCTCCGGGCCGCCCAGGCCAGGGCCGACGCGGCCGGGGACATCGAGTGGCTGGTGTCGGTCGACTCCACGATTGTCCGGGCCCACCAGCACGCGGCCGGGGCGCGAAAAGGGGGCTTTGCGCCCCGGGACTCGGCCGGTCCAGAGGCGGCCTGACCAGCAAGATCCACCTGGCCTGCGACGCTGTGGGGCGACCGCTCGCCTTCACCGTCACCGGCGGGAACACCAACGACTGCACCCAGTTCACCGCCGTGATGAAGGCGATCCGGGTGCCCCGGCTGGGACCGGGGCGGCCCCGGGTCCGCCCCGGCCACGTCATCGGCGACAAGGGCTACAGCTCCAAGGCCATACGCACCTGGCTGCGGCAACGGAACATCCGGCACACCATCCCGGAACGGTCCGACCAGATCCGCAACCGGCTCCGACGCGGCAGCCGTGGCGGACGTCCGCCGGCCTTCGACAAGCACGTCTACAAGCGGCGCAACGTCGTCGAACGGTGCTTCAACCGCCTCAAGCAGTGGCGCGGCATCGCCACCCGCTATGACAAGACCGCCGAGTCCTACCAAGCGGCCATCACCCTCGCATCGCTGCTGATGTGGGCGTGACATTTGACGACAGATCCTAGTCGCCGGTGACGCCGTCGATCCGCTCGCGTATGAGGTCGGCGTGGCCGTTGTGGCGCGCGTACTCCTCGATCATGTGCAGATAGATCCAGCGCAGGTTGTAGTTCCCACGGCCGGGACGGGTGACGACATCGTCCAGGGAACGGCCGGCGGCGGCCTCCTTGGCCTTGGCGATCTCGTCCCGCCAGATGGCGAAGGCACTCGCCGCGGTGTCCCCGTCGGCGACGTGGAACTCCCCGTCCGGGTCCTCCTCGCTGTACCAGATCGGCGGCGTGTCCTCGTGGGCGAACACCCGCCGGAACCAGCTGCGTTCGACCTCGGCCATATGCCGTACGAGGCCGAGCAGGGTCAGTTCGGACGGCGGCGCCGACGCCTCGCGTAGTTGCTTGTCGTCCAGCCCCTCGCATTTGAGGGCGAGGGTCGCGCGGTGGAAGTCCAGCCACCCCTCCAGGCTGGTGCGTTCATCGGCGGTCCGGGGCGCTTCGCGGCGTTCTGCGGTTGTCATGGCGGTCATGATGGCGGTCCGGCGACTCGGCCCGCCACGCGTTATTCGTTCAGCATCCCGCGCAGCAGCTCCGCGAAGCCGGTGCGCAGCGTCGCGCGGTCGGGTACGGCGTCGTGGTCGGCGCCCGCGGCGCAGCTGAACATCAGCCCCTCGCACCAGGCGACCAGTGACCGTGCGTGCCGCCGGGGCTCGGTGGAGCCGAGCGCCGTCATCATCGCTTCGAGCGGCTCGCGGAAACCGCGCCCCGTCGCGTCGTAGAACTCCCGCAGCTCGGGGCGGCGGGTCGCCTCCAGGGCGAGTTCGTAGCGGGCGATCAGCAGATCGCGCTGGGCGGTGAGCGAGCGGTGCAGGGCGAGCGAGAGCGCGTCGGCCAGCTCCGCGACCGGATCGGCTCCGTTCCGCGCCGCGCCGGCCGAGCGCGGCATCTCGTCGGGCGTCAGCACCTCCGCCTCCCGCTGGGCCAGCCGCCGGACCGCCGTCTTGAGCAGGGCGGCGCGGGTCCGGGCGTGGTTCGAGGTCGAGCCGAGCGGCAGCCCGGCCGCCTCGTCCACCGCACGGTGCGTCAGCCCGCGCATCCCGCGCTCGGCCAGCAGCCCCAGGGCGGTGTCGGCGATCAGCTCGGCACGGGGGCGGCGGACGCGGACGTGGCCGATGCGGAGGCGGACGCGGCCGATGCGGAAGCGGCGGTTCGATCAGCGGTCATGGGGCCAACCTAAGCCCATCCGCCGCTCACACTACAAATGTAGTAACGTGATGAGTACTACACCTGTAGTTGCCTTGGAGGAGTCATGCAGCAGCCCCGTGCCGTCGTCATCGGTGCCGGAGTCGGCGGGCTCACCGCCGCCGCGGCCCTGCACCGCCGCGGCTGGTCGCTCACCGTCCTGGAGCGGGCCGCCCGCCTCGAGCCCATCGGCGCCGGTATCTCGCTCGCCCCCAACTCCCAGCGCGCCCTGGACGCCATCGACCTCGGTGACGATGTGCGCGCACTCGCCGCCTGGCAGGGCGGCGGTGGACTGCGCACCCCCGGCGGCCGCTGGCTCTCCCGGATGGACAGCGCGGCGACGGCCGAGCGCTTCGGCGGCCCGCTGGTCCTCCTCCACCGGGCCACCCTCGTCGACCTGCTCGTCTCCCGGCTGCCCGAGGGCGTGGTCCGCACCGGGGCCGCCGCCCGGCTGGCCGACCCGGGTGGCGCCGACCGCCCGGCGCGGGTCACCACCGAGGACTGCGCGTTCGAGGCGGACCTCGTCATCGGCGCCGACGGCATCGACTCGGCCGTCCGCCACACGCTCTTCCCCGACCACCCCGGGCCCCGCTACGCCGGATTCACCACCTGGCGTGTCGTCATCCCCGACCCCGGCCGGCCGTTCGAGCCCCATGAAACCTGGGGGAGGGGCCGGATCTGGGGCACCCAGCCGCTCAAGGACGGCCGGGTCTACGCCTACGCGGCGGCCGTCACCCCGCCCGGCGGCCGCGCCCCCGACGACGAGAGGTCCGAACTCCTGCGGCTCTACGGCGACTGGCACCGGCCCGTCCCCGACGTCCTCGCCGCCGCCGCGCCCCAGGACGTACTGCGCCATGACATCCGGTACATGGCCGAGCCCCTGCCCGCCTACCACCGGGGCCGGGTCGCCGTCCTCGGCGACGCCGCCCACGCGATGGCCCCCACGATGGGACAGGGCGGCAACCAGGCCATCGAGGACGCCGTCGTCCTCGCCCACCATCTGGCTCCCGACACCGCCGACCCCTCCGCCGCCCTGGCCGCCTACACCCGCGACCGGCTGCCCCGCACGATGGACGTGGTACGCCGTTCGGCGCGCACCGCCCGCATGATCACCCTCACCAGCGCCCCGGCCGTCGCCCTGCGCGACGCCGCCATCGCCGCCGTCGGCCGCCTTGTCCCCGGTCTGGCCCTCCGCTCCTTCGACGGCATCGCCGACTGGCATCCGCCCACCCGCACGTATCCTTCGGGGCACAGCGGAAGGCATGACCGAGGATTGCGGGGAGCACATATGAGGGTCGGCTGCGTCGGGCTCGGCGACATCGCGCAGAAGGCGTACCTGCCCGTGCTCATGGCCCGCCCCGGCCTGGAGCCGCATCTGCAGACCCGTACCCCCGCCACCCTGCGGCGGGTCGCCGACACCTATCGCGTCCCGGACGCCCAGCGCCACGCCGACCTCGACTCGCTGCTCGCGGCCGGGCTGGACGCGGCCTTCGTGCACGCCCCGACCGACGCCCACGCCGACCTCGTCACCCGGCTGATCGAGGCCGGGGTGCCCACCTACGTCGACAAGCCGCTCGCTTACCACCTCGCCGACAGCGAGCGGATCGTGCGGCTCGCCGAGGAGCGCGGGGTGAGCCTGATGGTCGGCTTCAACCGGCGTTACGCGCCCGGCTACGCGCAGTGCCTGGACCATCCGCGCGATCTGATCCTGCTGCAGAAGAACCGCGTCGGCCTCGCCGAGGACCCGCGCACCCTGGTGCTGGACGACTTCATCCACGTCGTCGACACGCTGCGTTTCCTGGCGCCCGGGCCGGTGGACCACATCGATGTGCGGGCCAGGATCCGCGGCGGGCTGATACACCATGTGCTGCTGCAGCTGTCCGGGGACGGATTCACCGCGCTCGGCGTGATGAACCGGATGAGCGGCTCCACCGAGGAGGTCCTCGAGGTCTCCGGCCAGGACACCAAGCGGCAGGTGCTCAACCTCGCCGAGGTCATCGACCACAAGGGCCAGCCGAGCGTGCGCCGCCGGGGCGACTGGGTGCCGGTGGCGCGGCAGCGCGGGATCGAGCAGATCACCGACGCCTTCCTGGACGCGGTGCGCTCCGGGCGGCGGATCGGCGCCGAGGACGCGCTGCGCACCCATGAGCTGTGCGAACGGGTCGTCAGGGACGCCCTGGAGTCGGCTGGTCTGTCCGCTGGTCCGACGAACGGTCCGGCCCCTGATCCGACGGCCGGTCCGTCCGCCGTCTGAGCGCCCGGCCCCCTCGGCGGCGCAGAAGACGGCGAGCGCCGCCATCGCCCCGTACACCGGCCAGGGCCCGATCCGCACATACGGGCTCGTGCCCTGTCCCAGCGGCACCGTGTAGACGGTGGCCGCGCTGGCGTCGGTGGGCAGCCGGGGGCCCACCGGCTCGCCGCGCGGCCCGAACACCGCGCTCTCCCCGGTCAGCGTGGCATGCACCATCGGCCGCCAGGTCTCGGCGGCGCGCAGCGCGGCCAGCGAGGCATGCTGCTCGGGCGCCCAGCTCCCCTGGAAGGTCGAGGTCGAGGACTGGACGACGAGCATCCGCGCCCCCTCCCGCGCCAGGGTCCGGCTCATGTCCGGGAACGCCGACTCGAAGCACACCAGCGGCCCGATCCGCAGGGAACCCGGGAGGTTCATCACCACCGGCTCGGTGCCCCGGTGGCGGTCCTCACCGGCCGCCTTGCCCACCGAGGTGGCCCAGCCCAGCAGCGGCCGGGCCGGGACGTACTCCCCGAAGGGGACCAGCCGCATCTTGTCGTAGCGCTGGCCCGTCGGGCCGTTCGGCCCGATCAGCACCGAGCTCTTGTAGATCCCGGGCATATCGCTGCGGCGCGCGTCCACGTTGACCAGCAGATCCGCGCCGACCGTCCGGGACAGCCCGGCCAGCCGCCGGCGCATCTCCGGGTGGGCGGTCAGATCCTGCGCCACGCTGCTCTCACCCCACACCACCAGGTCGACGTGGCGGTCGGCCAGTTGCCGGGTCAGCTCCGCGCTGCGCTCGAAGCGCGGCCCCGGCCCCTGGATGACCCCCGGCTGCACCACCGCGATCCGCGCCGTCCCCGGCTCCTTGGCCTGCGGCACCCAGGCCCACGCCGCGGCCGCCGCCGCGCCGCACGCGGTGAGCCCGGCCAGCGCCACCGTACGGGCCCGGGCCACCGCGATCAGCACGGCCACCGCGACGTTCACCATGACCAGCAGAAAGCCGAGCAGCCATACCCCGCCCACCGAGGCCAGCCGCAGCGCGGGCGCCACCTGCCACTGGCTCGCGCCCAGCAGCCCCCACGGCCCGCCGAGATACTCCCAGGAGCGCACCAGCTCGGCCATCAGCCAGGCGGACGGCAGCACCACCAGCGCCGCCGCCACCCGCCCGGAGCCCGGGCGGCCGTGCAGCAGCCGGTGCGTCAGCCACCCCCAGGGCGCCCACAACAGCCCCAGCAGCAGCGCCAGTACCACGATGAACACATGCAGGCTCGGCATCAGCCAGTGGTGCGCCGCGAGCAGGAACCCGGCGCCGCCCAGCCAGCCGTCCAGCACCGCCCGGCGGCCGGTGGGCGCCGAGCGCACCAGAAGCAGCCAGGGCACCAGGGCGGCATACGCCCACCACCACAGCGAGGGCTCGGGAAAGGCCGGCGCGGGCAGCGCGCCCACCAGCAGCGCCATCGCGCCGCGCCACCACGGGGAGGCGAGCCGCCGCCCCCACCGATCCTCGCCGTCGACCGGCCTGCGCACCTTCGACGCTCCCCTCCTGTTGGCCCAGGGCCAGTGTGCGGGAGTCAGCCGATCATGAATAGGGCGGGGGTGCGCCGGAGCGTGCTTCATGCCGGTTCCGGGAGGTCTTGTTCGGCCCAGATGAGCTTGCCGCCCTCGGTGTAGCGGGTTCCCCAGCGGCGGGTGAGCTGGGCGACGAGGAACAGCCCGCGGCCGCCCTCGTCGGTGGTGCGGGCGTGGCGCAGCCGCGGTGAGGTGCTGCTGGTGTCGGCGACCTCGCAGATCAGCACGTCGTGCCGGATCAGCCGCAGCCGGATGGGGCCGACGCCATGGCGGATGGCGTTGGTGACCAGCTCGCTGACGATCAGTTCCGTGGTCGTCATCACCTCCTCCAGACACCACTCGGCGAGCTGGCGCATCGCCAGGGAGCGGGCGCTGGCCACGACGGCCGGATCGCAGGGCAGGTCCCAGGAGACGACATGCCCGGTGCCCAGCGCGCGGGTACGGGCCAGCAGCAGGGCCACATCGTCGGTCTGCGGGGACGTCAGCAGGGTGTCGACCACCAGGGAGCAGAGCTCCTCCAGCGGCAGCGCGGCCTGGCCGAGGGTGTTGCTCAGCCGGCCGAGACCCACGTCGATGTCCTGGTCGCAGGTCTCGATCAGTCCGTCGGTGTAGAGGGCGATCAGGCTTCCGGCGGGCAGCGCCAGCTCCGCCGACTCGAACGGCAACGATCCGAGGCCCAGCGGGGGACCGGCGGGCAGCGCGGGAAAGGAGACCTCGCCCGAGGGGTCCACGATCGCGGGGGTCGGGTGTCCCGCCCGCGCCATCGTGCACCGCTGGGTGACCGGGTCGTAGATCGCGTACAGACAGGTGGCGCCGAGCACCGCGGCCGCCACGCCCTCCTGCCCGGTCTCCTCCTCGGTGAGCCGGATGACCAGGTCGTCGAGGTGGGCCAGCAACTCCTCGGGCGGCAGGTCCATATCGGCGAGCGTGTGCACGGCGGTGCGCAAACGCCCCATGGTGGCCGCGGCGTTGATGCCGTGCCCGACCACGTCGCCGACCACCAGCGCCACCCGGGCACCGGACAGCGGGATCACATCGAACCAGTCGCCGCCGACTCCGTTGCGCGCGTCCGTGGGGAGATAGCGCGAGGCCACCTCGACGGCCTGGCCGCCACTCAGGGCGTGCGGCAGCAGACTGCGCTGCAGGGCCAGCGCGGCGGCGTGCTCACGGGTGTAGCGGCGGGCGTTGTCGATGTTCAGCGCGGCCCGCGCGACCAGCTCCTCGGCGAGCAGCAGATCGTCCCCCTCGAACGGGTCCGGATGGCGGGAGCGGACGAACGAGGCCACGCCCAGGAGGGCGCCGCGTGCCCCGATCGGCGCCACCATCAGCGACCGCATCCCGAACTCGCGCACCTTCGCCGTCCGCGCCGGATCGTCCCCGGACCAGGCGCTGATGGAGCTGTCCATCACGGGGTCGAGCAGGGCCTCCCCGGAGAAGAAGCAGCAGGCGAAGGGGGACGTGGCGGAGATGGCGACCGCGTCCCCCGGCCTCGCGATGGACTCCGGACAACCCCCCCGGATCGATGTCTGACCGGCGCGGCGGAAGGCGGGCAGGGTGTCGCCGGCGCTCTCCATGGGCTCCTCGCCACGCAGTACGGAGTCCAGCAGATCGACGGTGACGAAGTCGGCGAGCCGCGGCACCGCGAAGTCGGCCAGTTCCTGGGCGGTGCGCATGACGTCCAGGGTGCTGCCGATGTTCGCACTGGCCTCGTTGAGCAGCGCCAGCCGCTCCCGGGCCAGCCAGCGGTCGGTGACGTCGATGCCCATGTAGCACACGCCCACCGGACTGCCCTCGGCGTTGTCCAGCCGGAAGAAGGAGGTCGAGTACGCGTGCTCGCGGTGCGGATGGGCCATCGTCCAGCCCCGGTACTCGTAGTCGATCACCGGCCTGCCCGTCTTCAGTACTTGCCGCATCTGCGCTTCGAGCGCCTCGGTGTCCAGCCCCGGCAGGCACTCCGCCATCCGGCGCCCCATCCGCTGCTCGCGCGGCAGCCCGCCGTAGCGCTCCAGCGTGTCGTTCATCCACACATAGCGCAGATCCGGGCTGAGCACGGCCATCCCGATCGGTGACCGGGTGAGGAACGCCTGGAGCAGCGAGCCGCTGAGCGCCCAGGCCGGGGCGGAGCCCACATCGATCCCGGAGACCAGCCAGGAGACGTCGCCGCCCGGATTGCGCATCGCGCAGACCCGCAGCCCCACCTCGATCCGGCGGCCGTCCCGGTGCCGGAGCCGCCCCAGGCCGCCCCAGCCGTCGTGCGCCTGGCACCACGAGCCGATCGCCCCGGCCTGCGCCGCGTCCTCGGGTGCCACCAGCAGCATCCTGGCCGGCTGCTTCATCGCGTCGGCCGCCGGATAGCCGAGAAGTCTCTCCGCCGCCGGGGTCCAGCCGATGATGATCCCCGTGGCGTCGATCAGCGCCGAGGCCGCATCCGCCATGTCGAACGGGACATGCGTCTCGGTCGGCGCGATTCCCTGGGGGATGGCCATCGCACCCGTCCCATCTGCGGATACATTTCCCTTAATACTATGACTTCTGGGCCTCCCCGGTGGTGAGCCGTGCGACGACGAGTGCGCTGATCCCACGCGCCTCGGCCGGCGGAGGCGGCTCTTCGGTCACACCTGGTTGCCCCACAGGGAGCGGCTGTCGACATTGGCCCGGGTCACCAGTGGGGCGGGCAGCTGATCCTCCAGATTGCCGCCGGGCAGCCGGACGATCGTGCTGTCGTGGCGGGTCGGCCCCACCTTGAAGGGCTTCTCGGCCATGGCCTGCTTGATGTAGCGCATGGCGTAGGCGGCGTAGAGGTTCGCCGGCTGGGAGACGGTGGCGTCGATGAGACCTTCGCGGATCGCGGTCAGCTCCTGCGGGATCCCGTCGTTGGAGACGATGGTGATGTGACCGCGGCGGCCCACCGGGACCAGGGCATGGTGGCTCTGGAGGGTGCGCAGGGTGGGGGCCAGATAGACGCCGCCGGCCTGGAGGTAGATGCCCTTGATGTCGGGGCGGGCGCTGTAGAGGGCCTCCAGACCGGCTGCCGCCCGCTCCGCCTGCCAGGCCGCCGGGATGTCCAGGACCTTGATGTCCGGGTAGTGCCGCGCCATGCAGCGGTCGAAGGCGGCCGTGCGGTCCCGGCCGTTGACCGAGGCCAGATCGCCCTGGATCTGCACCACCGTGCCCCGCCGCACGGCGCCGCCGAGGCTGCGGCACGCCTTGACGCCGTACGCGCGGTTGTCGGCCCGTACCACGATGGCGACCTTGCCCCGGTCCGGGGCCACATCGACGGCGACCACCGGCACATGGGCGCGCTGGGCGGCGTTCAGGCCGGGGCCGACGGCGGCGGAGTCGACCGGCGTGACGACCAGGCCCTTGACCTCCTGGGCCAGGAGATTGTCGATATCGGTGATCTGTTTGCCCGGTTGGTCATTGGAGTTGACCGTCGGCAGGATCCGTACGCCCGCCTTGGCGGCCTGCTTCGGGATGTCCTGGTTGTACGTCTCCCAGAAGGGCGAGGTCAGCATCGGCAGCACCACGCCGACCCGGTCCGGGTCCGCCCCGCCGCCGCAGCCCGCGGCGGCGGGGCCGCACAGCAGGAGAAGGGCCGCGGTGGCGGTGGTGAGGCGGTGGCGCATGGTGCTCTCGGCTCCTGAATCCGGCTCGGTGGAACGGTCTCGGACGCCGCGCCTTGGTCGTCGGCCGCGGGCTCGACGGTCTTCGACGTCCGGGATGAATACCTCATATCAACACAGAACGGTCGGCGGCGAGGGGAAAGTCGACCCTTGACAACCCTCTGGTGTACGCCCGAGGATCGCCGCGTGAACTTGTCAGACAGCCAGACAGGTGGTTCAGGGTCCGACGTCCCTCGCCGCATCAGCGCGATGGAAGCGGTCCTCAGCCACCTCCGCGAGGCGATCGAGCGCGGCGACTACGCGGTGGGGGACAAACTCCCCTCCGAGGCGGAGCTGTGCCGTCGCCTGGAGGTCAGCCGACCGGTGCTCCGCGAGGCCCTGCGGGCCCTGCAGACCATGGGGCTGACCGCCTCACGCACCGGCAAGGGCACCTTCGTCATCTCCAGCGGGCCGGTGGAGGATCCCACCTTCGGCGACTACGCCGCAAGTGACCTCCTGGAGGTGCGCCGGCACGTCGAGATCCCGGTGGCGGGCTACGCGGCGGTGCGCCGCTCCGCCGAGGACCTCGACCACCTGTCCCATCTGCTGGAGCGGATGGAGCGGGAGACCGACACCACCGCATGGGTGGCGATGGACACGCTGTTCCATCTCGCCGTCGCCCAGGCGGCCCGGAACCCGGTCTTCCGTCGGGTCATCGAGGAGATCCGCGATGCCCTGGCCCGGCAGTCGGCATTTCTCAACGAGCTCGGCGGCCGCCGTGAGCAGTCGAACCGAGAACACCGGGCGATCGTCGAGGCGCTCGCCGACGGGTCCGAGCACGACGCGGTGGAAGCGATGACCCACCACCTCGAACGCGTGGAGACCACCCTGACCTCCATCGTGCGGCCCGCCACGGCGGACGACCGGACGACAGTACCGACGGAAGGCGGACAGCAGGCGTGAGCGAACAGTCCCTCCGGCAAGAAGATCGCCAACAGCAGCAGGCCGGGCACCCCGCGCATGTGGACGCGGGCGACGCCGGTTACAGCAAGTCCCTCAAGGCCCGGCATGTCAACATGATCGCCATCGGCGGCGCCATCGGCACCGGCCTCTTCCTCGGCGCCGGCGGGCGGCTCAAGGACGCCGGGCCGTCACTGGCCGTGGCGTACGCGGTCTGCGGCATCTTCGCCTTCCTGGTGGTGCGGGCCCTGGGCGAGCTGGTGCTGCACCGGCCGTCCTCCGGGGCGTTCGTCTCCTACGCCCGTGAGTTCCTCGGCGAGAAGGGCGCCTTCGTCGCGGGCTGGATGTACTTCCTCAACTGGGCCACCACCGGGGTCGCCGACATCACGGCCGTGGCGACCTACACCCACTACTGGGGATGTTCACCGACATCCCCCAGTGGGTGATCGCCCTGATCGCGCTCGCCGTGGTGCTCACGGTCAACCTGATCTCGGTGAAGATCTTCGGTGAGCTGGAGTTCTGGTTCGCGATCATCAAGGTCGGCGCGCTCGTCGTCTTCATGGCGATCGGCATCTTCCTGCTGGTCACCCGCGAGCAGGTGGCCGGCACCAGCACCGGGCCCAGCCTGATCACCGACCACGGCGGCGTCTTCCCGCACGGTGTGCTGCCGATGCTGCTGGTCATCCAGGGCGTCGTCTTCGCCTACGCCTCCGTGGAGCTGGTCGGCGTGGCCGCCGGTGAGACCGAGAACCCCGAGAAGATCATGCCCAAGGCGATCAACTCCATCATGTGGCGTGTGGGCCTGTTCTACGTCGGCTCCGTGGTGCTGCTCTCGATGCTGCTGCCCTCCGACTCCTATTCGGGCGACCAGAGCCCGTTCGTCACCGTGCTGTCCAAGATCGGCGTCCCGGCGGCCGGCGGCGTGATGAACCTCGTCGTGCTCACCGCCGCGATGTCCAGCCTCAACTCCGGTCTCTACTCCACCGGCCGGATCCTGCGCTCGATGGCGATGTCCGGCTCCGCGCCCAAGTTCACCGGCGCCATGAGCCGTACCCAGGTGCCCTACGGAGGCATCCTGCTCACTGCCTTCTTCTGTGTGCTGGGCGTGGGCCTGAATTATGTGGTGCCGGACAAGGCGTTCGAGATCGTGCTCAACTTCGCCGCGATCGGCATCCTCTCGACCTGGGCCGTGATCATGCTCTGTCATCTGCTGTTCTGGCGGCGCGCCCAGGCCGGTCAGCTCACCCGCCCCGGCTACCGGCTTCCCGGCTCCCCGTACACCGAGATCGTCACCCTCGGCTTCCTGGCCTCCGTCCTCGTCCTGATGTGGGCGGACGGCGGACCCAGCCGACTCACCGTGATGGCGCTTCCGGCGATCCTGGCGGCGCTGGTCATCGGCTGGTTCGCGTCCCGCGGCCGGATGAAGGACCCCCGCTGAGCCCGCGCCGGTGAGCCCCCGCCGTTGAATCCCCACTGAGGAATCGTTTCTCCGCGCGGCCGAGGCCACCCCTCGGCCGCCCTGTCCCTCCACCACCTCCTGGAGGAATCCCACCCCGTGAACACCCCCGAGCACGAGAGCACCACCATGAACACCCCCCTCAGACGGACCCTCGACGCGCCCCGCCGCACCCCGGCCGAGCCCCCCGCCCTCCGCGAACCCCGCCATGTGCCGCTCGCCCATGTCGTACGCGGCGGGGTCATCGAGGGCGTCCACCACGGCTCGGTCGTCGTCCTGGCCGCCGACGGCCGGGTCGCGTTCCAGGCCGGCGACATCGATGTGGCCTTCTACCCGCGCTCCGCGCTCAAGCCCGTCCAGGCCGTCGCCCTGCTGCGGGCCGGGCTGCCGCTGGACGGGGAGCTGCTGTCGCTCACCGCCGCCAGCCACTCCGGCCTGCGGCGCCATCTGGACGGCGCGCGCCGCATCCTCGACCGGGCCGGGCTCACCGAGGCCGATCTGCGCAACGTCCCCGACCTGCCGTACGGCGCCGCCGAGCGCGACGCCTGGCTGCGGGACGGCGGCCAGCCCACCCGGCTCGCCCAGAACTGCTCCGGCAAGCACGCCGCGATGCTGCTCACCGCCCAGCTGCGCGGCTGGCCGCTGGTGGACTACCTCGACCCGGCCCATCCGCTGCAGCGGCTGATCGCCGAGACCGTGGAGGACCTCACCGGACAGCGCGTCGCCCAGGTCTCGGTCGACGGCTGCGGCGCGCCGCTGTTCTCCGTCTCCCTGCGCGGGCTCGCGACGGCCGCCGCCCGGATCGCCTCAGGCGCCATGGACACCCCCGAGGGCCGGGTCGCGGCAGCCCTGCGCGCCCACCCGGACATGGCATCCGGCCCCGACCGCGACGTGGCCCGGCTGATGCGCGCCGTACCGGGTCTGATCGCCAAGGACGGCTTCGAGGGCGTACAGATCGCGGCGCTGCCCGACGGCCGGGCCGTCGCCGTGAAGATCGCCGACGGCGCGGACCGCGCCCGGATGCCGGTGACCGCCGCGGCCCTCGCCCACTGCGGGATCGACCCCGGTGTGCTCACCGAATTCGCCACCACGCCGGTGTACGGCGGCGGAGTCACCGTCGGCGGTGTGCACCCCACCGACGCCCTCGCCCCGCCCGCCGCCTGACCCTCCCGCCCTCCCCGAGGAACCAAGGAAGACCGCACGCCATGACTGCCACCGGCCATCGCCGTGAACACGATCTGCTCGGCGACCGCGACGTCCCCGCCGACGCCTACTGGGGCATTCACACCCTGCGCGCCGGCGAGAACTTCCCCATCACCGGCACCTCCATCTCCGCCTATCCGCACCTGATCAGCGCCCTGGCCGCGGTCAAGGAGGCGGCCGCCCGCGCCAATGAGGACCTCGGGCTGCTCACCTCCGCCAAGGCCGACGCCATCGCGGCCGCCTGCCAGGAGATACGCCGGGGCGCCCTGCACGACCAGTTCACCGTCGATGTGATCCAGGGCGGCGCCGGGACCTCGACCAATATGAACGCCAACGAGGTGATCGCCAACCGGGCGCTGGAGCTCCTCGGCCAGGAGAAGGGCGACTACGCCCACCTCCACCCCAACGAGGACGTCAACCTCAGCCAGTCCACCAACGACGTCTACCCGACCGCCGTCAACGTCTCCACGATCATCGCCGTCCGTGAGCTCCACGCGGCCATGGAGACGCTGCGCCAGGCGTTCGCCGCCAAGGCCGAGGAGTTCCGCGACGTCCTCAAGATGGGGCGCACCCAGCTGCAGGACGCGGTGCCCATGACGCTGGGCCAGGAGTTCTCGGCGTACGCCGTGATGCTGGAGGAGGACCAGAGCCGGCTGCTGGAGGCGGCCACTTTGGTGCACGAGATCAACCTCGGCGCGACCGCCATCGGCACCGGCCTCAACGCCCCCAAGGGCTATGCTGAGGCCGCCCGCCGCCACCTCGAGGCCATCACCGGACTGCCGCTGGTCACCGCCGCCAACCTGGTCGAGGCCACGCAGGACTGCGGCGCCTTCGTCCATCTGTCGGGCGTCCTCAAGCGCATCGCCGTCAAGCTCTCCAAGAGCTGCAACGACCTGCGGCTGCTCTCCTCGGGCCCGCGGGCCGGGCTCAACGAGATCAACCTGCCCCCGGTGCAGGCCGGTTCCAGCATCATGCCCGGCAAGGTCAACCCGGTGATCCCCGAGGTGGTCAACCAGGTCGCCTTCGAGGTGATCGGCAACGACGTGGCCATCACCATGGCCGCCGAGGCCGGACAGCTCCAGCTCAACGCCTTCGAGCCGATCATCCTGCACTCCCTCTCCGAGAGCGTCACCCATCTGCGCGCCGCCTGCCTGGTGCTGGCCGAGCGGTGCGTCGCGGGCATCACCGCCAACACCGAGCGGCTGCGCATCTCCGTGGAGAACTCCATCGGCCTGGTCACCGCGCTCAACCCGTACATCGGCTACAACGCGGCCACCAGCATCGCCAAGGAGGCGCTGGCCACGGGTCGCGGCGTGGCCGAACTCGTCCTGGAGAAGGGCCTGCTGCCGGCCGACCGGCTGGCCCAGGTGCTGCGCCCGGAGGAGATCGCGGGGAGCCCTTCTCTTTGAGGCTCGGTTCGCCTCCGGGCGCTTGGGGGTTCTGGTCGGGGGACCTCCCAGCGGTAGCTGGGGGAGACTTTTGCGCCCCGGAGGCGAACGAGCCTCAAAAAGGGGGCGGCGTAGCCGCGCGATGGCCGGGGCCGAGCTGAAGGGGAGCAGTTCGGCGGGGTGGTCCGGGCTCGCCACATCGATGCGGACGCTGTCGGCGATCCGGTAGGGGCGGTGTGCCAGCACCGCCCCGATGCGCCCGCGCAGCCGGGACATCGCGGCCCGTACGGTCACCGTCCGCGTCGGGTCCCCGAACAGGTCCTCGGCCAGCTGCGCGGCCGTACGCCCCTCGGGGTGCGCGGCGAGCAGCAGCAGCACCTCGGCCTGGCGGGCGCTGAGTTCATGCGTCCAGGCGCCCGACGGGCCCGAGAAGGTCAGGGTCCAGCGGTGCGGATGGCGTACGTCCAGCAGCAGATCGCCCCAGCCGGCCGGACCGCCCTCCTCGGCGCTCCCGCCGTCCAGCACCCGCAGCAGATGGCCGCCGGGCAGCGGCTCCACCGCGCACGCGCCGAGCGCCGGCAGCCAGACCGGCCCGTCGTACGGCGCCTTCGGCAGCAACAGCCGGCGCTCGCGCGGGGTCACCCCGGTGACCCCGGCGATCCAGCCGTGGTGATCGACCACGACGGCCTTGCCGCGGATCCGCGCCAGGAGCGGGGCGGCGACGGCGCGCAGGCCCTCCAGATCCCGGCTGTGGGCGAGGAGCAGTTCGCCCTCGGCCCACCGGGCGGTCGCGGTGACCAGGGAGAGCACCGTCGGATGGGCGGTCCCGGCGGGGCCGCTGACGTCGACGACGCCCAGCAGCCGTCCGTCCCGCGGGTCGTGGACGGGGGCGGCGGCACAGCTCCAGGTGTGGAAGGCGCTCACGAAATGCTCCGCCGAATGCACCCGCACGGGGGACTTCACGGCCAGCGCGGTGCCGATTCCGCTGGTCCCGGCGACGTCCTCGGCCCAGTGCGAACCCTCCACGAGCGCGATGCCGTCGGCCTGCCGGCGGACGCCCCGATGGCCGTCGAGCCACAGGATGCGGCCCTCCGCATCGGCGATGATCATGATGTGGCCTGCCGCCTCCGCCGCCTCCAGCAGCCCGTTGTGCAGGGTGGGCAGCACCTCGGCCAGCCGGGTCTGCCGCCTCCGCAGCTCCAGCTCGTCCAAACCCAGCGGCCGCGGGGCGCGGCCGCGGTCCGGGTCGAGGCCCAGGCGCAGCATCCGGTCCCAGGAGGCGCCGATGATGGGGCGGGCGGGCAGCGGAAGCCGTCCCCGGCTCAGCGCCGCCTCGCGGATCACCGCCATGAGACGGGCCGATTCGGCGGGGCTCAGCGCGGCCAGGGGACCGGCGTCGCGTGGGTGCTGGGAACGCATGGATGGCAGCCTTCAGCCTCTGCTGAGCGGGGCTTCGTTGCTCCGCGATTGTAGTGAAGCCGTGCGGCGGGAGCTGCTGCCGTGAAGCCGACCGGTGGCGGCCGCCGTCGTGCAGCCTCAGGCCATGGGCCCCCTAAAGGACCTCCGTACACCAAGCGCCTACGGCGTCGGCACGGCCAGCTCGGCCCAGATGGTCTTGCCTGTGGCGGTCTGCCGGGTGCCCCAGCTCTCGGTCAGCTGGGCCACCAGCAGCAGTCCGCGGCCGCCCTCGTCGAAGGCGCGGGCCCGGCGCAGATGCGGTGAGGTGCTGCTGCTGTCGGAGACCTCGCAGATCAGCGCCCGGTCGTGGATCAGGCGCAGCCTGATGGGCGGCGTGGCGTGCCGGATGGCGTTGGTGACCAGCTCGCTGACGACCAACTCCATGGTGAAGGCGGCCTCTTCGAAGCCCCATGCGGCCAGCCGCTCGGCGGCGTCCCGGCGGGCCCGGGCCACCACGGCGGGGTCGTTCGGCAGCTCCCAGGTGGCCACCTGGTCCGCGCCCAGCCCCCGGGTGCGGGCCAGGAGCAGGGCGACGTCGTCGGCGGGATGGCCCGGAAGCAGCTTGGCCAGCACCATCCGGCACAGGCCGTCCAGCGAGTCGGCGGGCCGGGCGAGCGTGCGGCGCAGCGTGTCGATCGCCTTGTCGACGTCCTGGCAGCGGGTCTCGATCAGACCGTCGGTGTAGAGGGCCAGCAGGCTGCCCTCCGGCAGTTCGAGGTCGACCGCCTCGAACGGCAGGCTGCCCAGCCCCAGCGGCGGTCCGCCGGGCAGGTCGAGGAGGGTGGCGGTGCCGTCGGGCGTGACCAGCACGGGTGGCGGATGCCCGGCTCGGGCCAGGGAGCAGCGGCGGGAGACCGGGTCGTAGACCGCGTACAGACAGGTGGCGCCGACCTGTGCGTAGGCCGCCTCCGCCGCGTCCGGATCGCCGGCGCCGCTCTCCGACTCGGCGGTCAGATGGCTGATCAGATCGTCCAGATGAGTGAGCAGCTCATCGGGGGGCAGATCGACGTCGGCGAGGGTGCGCACCGCCGTCCGCAGCCGCCCCATGGCCGCCGACGCCCGGACGCCATGGCCCACCACATCGCCGACGACCAGGGCGACCCGCGCGCCCGCCAGCCGGATGACGTCGAACCAGTCGCCGCCCACCCCGGACCGGGAGTCGGCCGGCCGATAGCTGGACGCGAGCTCCACCGCGGCGCTCGGGGGCAGGGTGCGCGGCAGCAGACTGCGCTGCAGGGCCAGCGCGGTGTGCCGCTCATGGGTGTACCGCCGGGCGTTGTCGACACAGACGGCGGCCCTGGCCGTCATCTCCTCGGCGAGCAGCAGATCGTCCTCCTCGAACGGCTCGGGGCGGCGGTGCCGGGAGAAGTTGGCCACGCCGAGGGTGATGCCGCGCGCCCGCAGGGGAACGGCCATCATCGAATGGAACCCGAACCGGCGGATCATGGCGGCCCGGGCCGGGTCCTCGTCGGCCCACCGGGCGACGGCGGCGTCGATCATCCGGTGCAGCAGCCCCCGCTCCGCCTTCAGGCACTCGGCCGAGGGGGAGAAGTCGGGGTAGGCGGCCACCTGCCCCGGCCGCAGCACGGCCTCCGGGCAGCCCGGGAAGACCGACTGGGCGGCGACCCGGCGCAGCAGCACATGGTCGCCCGGCGAGCCGGGGCGCGGTTCGCCCCCGTCGTGCACGGTGGGCAGCAGATCGACCGTCACGAAGTCGGCGAGCGCCGGGGCGGCCACATCGGCCAGTTCCTGCGCGGTCCGGTCGATGTCCAGCGTGCTGCCGATCCGGACGCTGGCCTCGTTGAGCAGCGTCAGCCGCTGCCGGGCGGTCCGCGGGCCGGTCATGTCATGAGCGGACAGGATCACGCCCGCCACCCGGCCCTCGTCGTCGAGCAGCGGGGCGATGCCGATGGACCAGGCGAGGGGGCGGGGGTGGCCGGGTATGGGCGTGGTCAGGTCCAGCTCCCGCTGCTCGCCCGTCTCCAGCACCCGCCGCATCGTCCGCTCGGCCGCCTCGGTGTCGGGGCCGGGCAGGAACTCCGAAAGCCGCAGCCCGCGCATCTCCTCCTGGTCCAGGCCCAGCACCCGCCGCAGGTCGTGATGGGCCCAGCGCAGCCGTAGCCCGGAGTCGTAGACCGCCATCGTGCAGGGCCCCTGCAGGAGGGCACGCCGCATCAGCTCCTCGTCCTCGACGGCGTGCACGGGGCGCGGTATGGCGGAGACGACCAGCCACTCGGGGGGCCCGGCGGTCGAGGCACGGCGGTGCGCCAGCAGCCCCAGCTCCACGGTGGAGCCATCGCGGCGCAACAGGGTGGCCCGCCCGTTCAGCCGGATGGGCGGGGAGGGGGAGCGCAGCGCGGCCGGCACCTCGGCGCGAGCGGGCGAGGCGGCATGGAGCAGATCGGCCGCGGGCCGGCCCACGATCTCGGCCGGGAGGTAACCGAGCAGCCCGCGGGCCGCCTCGTTCCACTGGGTGACGATGCCGTGCCCGTCGACCGTGGCCTTGGCGGTGGCCCCCTTGCCGGGGAGAACGTCCGACCGGACGGACCGCTCGTCCCGCGGGGTGTCCGGCCGCGTCATGGTGTCATCTCACCCTTGCCCGGGTCGTCCGCCATGAGCGCGTGTGCGAGGTGGCGGCTCCACCGTGGCGCCCTTGGCGGAGAGTGAACCAATGGTCGCGCCTTCAAGTATGCCCACGCCGAGAGGGGTCGGCACACGCTGCGCGGTGTGCGCATGACCGTCGGGAGTGGGTTGTCACCCGCTGCTGGTACTGTCCCGGATCACAGAGAAACGAACAGAAGTTCTGCAAGGGGTGGGGTATATGGCCATGGTCGTATATGGGGGACATGGCAGAGGCACTCGCGCGGCCGGTGCCGTGCTCGCCGCCGTGCTGCTCTGCGGCGGTGCGGTCGGCTGCGGTTCGTCCGGGACGGACGGGAAGCCGGAGGGCAAGGCGGGGGAGAAGTCCTCGGAGCAGGTGCGGATGGCCCCGGCGGCGGCCGTGCGGGCGGCCGCGAAGAAGAGCGAGAAGCTCACCTCGTTCCGCTACCGGATGACCGGGCGCACCCCCGAGGACGGGCGGATCGAGGGCGAGGCGGCGATGAGCACCAAGCCCGTCGCGGTCCGGATGACGATGCGCGCACTCGGCCAGGGCACCGACGCGGCGGTGGAGATCCGGCTGGTGGACGGGGCGATGTACCTCGACGGGGGCAAGGAGGCCGCCGGCGAGCTGAACGGGAAGAGCTGGCTCAAGCTGGACCTCTCGGTCCTGGGCGAGAAGGCGACCGGCGCGCTGGGCGGTGGTTCGCTCTCCCGCCAGGCCGACAAGAACCCGGCCGACGACTCGGCCTTCCTCTCCGGCGCCGACGATGTGAAGCGGGTCGGCGAGGAGACCATCGACGGGGTGCGCACGACGCACTACCGGGGCACCATCACCGTTCCCCAGATGCGCGAGAGCCTCAAGGACGAGGACGCGGCGACCCGCAAGCGCCGCGAGAAGAGCCTCAAGGAGTACGAGAAGATGGGGGTCGACCGGCTGTCCATGGACATGTGGATCGACCGGGACGGCCACACCAAGCGGTTCCGCATGCGCGGCGAGGGGGACAAGGGCCCGCTCGACACGACCATCACCTTCTCCGGCCTCAATGAGCCGGTCACGGTGAAGGCGCCGCCCGCGAACCAGACCATGGACCTCGCCGAGCTGGCTCAGGGGGCCGAGGGCTGATCCGGCGGCGGCGCCTCCACGGTGGGCGGCGCGGCGGGCTCAGCCGCCCGCTGTGCCCGCCCCGGCCGTGAGGGCCGAGTCGTCCTCCACGCGGGCGCCGGGCAGCTGGTGCCGGGCGGCGATGAGGGCGGCGTCCACATCCCGCGTCCCGGTGGAGACGCACAGGGTGTAGGCGAGGTCGTCCATCCGCTGTCGTACCTCGGTGCCGCCCGATTCGGCGTGCAGCATCCGCAGCGTCTCGTACTGCTCGATGAGGTTCTGAAGTACGACCGGGTGGGCCATCAGCACGGCAGTGGTCCTTTCTCAGCCGGAGGGGGACGCCAGCGCGTATACCCCCATGGCCCGAGGCCATGTGCGTCTTTTCATCAGGCGTCGCCGGCGGATGCCGCGGGGGTCGGGCGGCGCGGAGTTCAGGCGTCGCGCGGGGGCAGGCGGGGGTCAGATGTCGCGCTGTTCCAGGGGCCGGTTGGCCGGGCCCTGGAGCACCTGGCCATCGGTTCCGAAGCGGGAGCCGTGGCAGGGGCACTCCCAGGTCCGCTCGGCGGCGTTGAACGCGACGAGGCAGCCCAGATGGGTGCAGCGGGCCGCGAGCGCGTGGGCCGTGCCGTCCTCGTCCCGGTAGACGGCGCAGTGCCGCCCGTTCACGCGGACCAGGGCCCCGGTGCCCGGGGCGATCCGGTCGACCGAGGCGGCCTGCGGGGCGCGCAGCCGGTCGCCGACGAAATGCCGCCCGACCTGGAGCTGGTGGCCGAGCAGCGCCGGGGCCTCGCGCAGCGCGGTCCGCAGCCGCCGGGGGTCGTACAGCCCGGCCCACGGCGGCTGCTCACCGCCGATGAGCGCCGTGAGCAGCCGGCCCGCCATGATGCCGCCGCTCAGGCCCCAGCCGGCGAAGCCCGTCGCGACGTAGGTGTGGCGCGCGCCGGGGTGGAAGGGGCCGACCATCGGCACGCTGTCGGTGGGGTCGATGTCCTGGGCGGCCCAGCGGTAGGTGATCTCCACACCGGGGAAGCGCTCCCGGGTCCAGTCGGCCAGCCGCTCGAAGCGCTCCGGGGTGTCCCCGGTGCCGGGTGTGAAGGACTCCCCGGTCACGATCAGCAGCCGCTTCCCGTCGCCGTACGGCGCGGTGCGCACCGACCGGGTGTGATTCTCCGGGGTGATGTACGCGCCCCGGGGGTCCTGTTCGGCGGGGAGGGGCGCGGCCACGACGAGTTCGCGGCGCGGCGAGAGCCGGGTGAACAGCAGCGCCCGGTCGAACACCGGGTAGTGGGTGGCGATCACCACGTCCCCGGCCCTCACCACCGCCCCGCTCTGGGTGGTGACCCGGCAGGGGGAGCCCTCCACCAGGCCGGTGGCGCGGGTGTGCTCGTGGATCCGCCCGCCGTGGGCGCGCAGATCCTCGGCGAGCGCGAGGAGGTAGCCGCGCGGATGGAACTGCGCCCCTCCCTCGACCCGGATCGCGCCCGCGACCGGATAGGGCAGCCCGGTCTCCGTCACATACGAGGCGGGCAGCCCCGCCTCGTAGGCGGCGTCCACCTCGGCGCGGATGGTGTCCGTGCGTGCCGGGTCCTCGGTGTAGGTGAAGGCCGGGACGTTCTCCAGATCGCAGTCGATACCGAGCTCGGCCGTGATCGCCACCGCCCGCTCGACGGCATCGGACTGCGACCGCGCGTACATCCGTGCGCCCTCCGGGCCGCGGGTGCGCCGCAGCCGGTCGTAGCTGAGCCCGTGCAGCGCCGTGAGCTTGGCGGTGGTGTGCCCGGTGACCCCCGCGGCGATCCGATCCGCCTCCAGCACCGCCACCCGGTGCCCGGCGCGGGCCAGCTCCCATGCGGTGCTCAGCCCCGCGATGCCCGCGCCGACGACGGCGACATCGACCTCCAGGTCCGAGGTCAGGGCCGGGTGGGGGGTGCCGGGCGGTGCGGTGTCCAGCCAGTACGACTCGGGCACACCAGGAAGGTCATTCATCGTCCCCGAGTGCCCGCCGCCGACCGACTGAAGCGGGCGGACCGGAGGCGGCCTGCGCCGGGTCGTCGGCCGAGATCAGCGCCGAGGCGGCCCGGGAGTGCAGCGAGTCCAGGGCCGTGAGCTGCTGCCCGGCCCGCTCCAGCAGCTCGGCGAGGCGACCCGTCTGCAGCCGGGTGTCATGGACGGCCACGGCGAGCAGCGACCGCCACAGCAGCGCCTTGCCCTCCACGCCCATCCGGAGCGCCTCCAGCCCCACCAGAGTGTTCACCCCGGTGCGCCGCCGCAGCCGGTTGCCCGGCGTCAGCCGGGCGGTGCGCTCGGCCGCCCGCGACGCGTGGAGCTTGCCGCGGCGGACGGGGACGTCGAGCGAGGCCATGCACCACAGCAGTGACCTGCGGTCCTGGACGAACTCCGCCGTGAGCCGCGCCAGTTCGCCACCGTAGGCCGAGCGCCGGTGTCTGCGATTCATCCGGCGGGCCAGCCCGACCGCTGCCGTGGCGGCCACCAGATGGTCATTGAGGTAGATCCCGAGCCACGGCGGCGCGCCACCTGAGCGGGTCGCGGTCGGTACAGCCATGGTCGTCCTCCCGACGCCGGGCCCCGAGCAGCGCTGTCACGACCTGCCGGGTACCCCCTGCGCGGATTCCCAAGAGACGACCGCCGGGGAGCCGCGCCGGGGTCCTACCGTCGGGGAGCCGCTTCGGGGTCCTATCGTCGGGGAGCCGCTTCGGGGTCCTATCGTCGGGGAGCCGCTTCGGGGTCCTGCCGTCGGGGAGGCGCGCCGGGGTCCTGCCGTCGGGAAGGCGCGTGGGGGTCCTGCCGTCGGGGAGGCGCGCCGGGGTCCTGCCGTCGGGGAGGCGCGTGGGGGTCCTGCCGTCGGGGAGGCGCTTCGGGGTCCTACCGCGCCGGGGAGCCGCTTCGGGGTCCGCGCCCTCCGGCGCCGCGCCAGCCCTGGGCGCGCTGATGCAGATCTTCGAGCGCGTCCAGCACGACGGTGCGCTCATGCCACTCCAGCCACAGCCCCGCCCGGGTGGCCAGCTGGTGGAGTATCCCGGCCTCGGCGTTGGTCAGGCTGCGCCCCGCCTGGGAGACGTGGACCGAGAACACCCCGACGACCCGGTGGGAGGCGCCGGTCATGGGGATGCTGTGCGCGGTGCGGGAGCCGGTCGCCAGGATGACCTCGCGGGCGGTGTCGGAGAAGACGCGGTCGGTGGCGATGTCCGACATCACCGGCCGGGCGCGGGCCGCCGCCGTGGCACACGAGGTCTCGCCCTCGCCGACATGGGCGAAGAAGTCGAGGAACTCCCTGCCGAACCCATGGTGCTGTTCCATCCGCAGCCCGCTCACCGGGTCCGCCAGCTGCAGATCGCCCATATCGGAGCCCAGCACCTCCAGGGCTTGGCTCAGCACCCTCTTCACCACCGTGCCGCGATTGACCTCGCCGGGCCGCACACCCGGCAGGAACGGCAGCGCGGGGGCCTCCTCGGGGGCGCGCTCCGGAAACCACAGCGGGCTGTCCGGATCGGGCCGGTCCGTGCGCAGCAGCGCGGCCGCCAGGGTCCGCAGTTTGACATTGTGCGTCTGTGAACTGCGCTGGAGCAGGGTGAACGCCGCCTGCGGATCGGGCAGCCGATAGCGCTCCCGCAGTACGCCCTGCGCCTGTGCGATCAGAGGGTGCGAGCGCAGTCTGGCGCGCAGATCGACGGTCTCCCGGCGCAGCCGTATCACCTCGGGCTCCGCCGTTCGGCCGCCGTCCCGCGCGGCGGCGTCCGCCCTCGACGCCGCCGCGCCGCAGGCGGCGACGGCCGCCTCGACGGTGTCGTGGATCCGGATCGTGCCGTCCACCAGCGCCACGCGCAGCAGCCGCGCCACGGGTTCGTCGGCCCCGGCGAGGAGCAGCGTGGCACCGGCTTCGGCCAGGCCCCGCGCGCAGCGCAGCAACCCCCGCACCCCGTCCGCCGTGATCTCCCGGACCCGTGAGAGATCCACGATCACGGCGGCGGTGGGTCTGTCCCGGCCGACCTGCCACGCGCCGGTGAACAGGGGATGGTCCGGCCGCTCAAGGCCCCCATCGGGGCGCAGCACCCACACCGCGCCCGCGGATCCCTCACCCGCCGCCGGGTGCGCCCGCAGGCCCGGCGCATCCCTCCGTACGCCCTGGCCCTCGGCCCCGCCCGTCGCATCGATCTCGCGCATCTCAGTCTCGTTCCGCAGTCCGCCCGCAAGGGGGCCTTGGTCCATCCCGGGGGCTGCCCCGGACCAGGGCCCCACCCTTTCAGAACGGCGGAACGCGTCAACGCGGCCTTGGTGCGCGCATGACGTGCAGCGGGGCCCGGTGCAGCGGAACCGTGCGCCACCGGGCGGTGAAGACGCGGTCCGCGAGGGAGCAGGTGACCACCAGGTGATGCGGGGTCTCCAGGAACGCCACGTCCACGGTCAGGGTGTCCGGATCCGTCCAGCCCCCGCTCACCGCCGTGGGGACGGTCGCCCGCGGTCCGTCGTGGACGCGCCACCCCGCGCCGTCGAACCCCAGGTCCAGCCGGGACGCCTCCTCGGCCAGCGAGACGGTCCACCCGCCGGAGCCGTCCTCGGCCACGGTGACCCCCGTCAGAGTCGGCTGATCCGCGCAGGCGCCGCCTTCGGGGCCGAACTCCGCGCCCGACCAGGCGCCGGGGTCCGTGAGCGGCGCGGGCTTCGCCGCGAGGGGCGGCAGGGCGAGCCGGGACAGCCGCCGCTCCAGCGCGGCGTCCTCGTCCTCGCGGCCGGTGAGCGGCGCCTCGCCGAACGCGGGCAGCAGATGCTCCCACACCGCGTCCAGAACGGCCTGCATCCGCTCCGTCTCCGCCGTCGTGGCGATCACCACGTCATGCTCGGGCAGCACCAGGCAGAACTGCCCGAACGCCCCGTCGCCCCGGTACCCGTGCCGGGACATCCAGAACTGGAATCCGTACCCCCGCCGCCAGTCCGGCCCCGAGCCATTGACCATGGCCTCCGCGGTCGCGATGTGCTCCCGCGTCGCCTCGGCGACCCAGGACTCCGGAAGCAGCCGCTCGCCCTCCCACGCGCCGCCCCGCAGATACAGCAGCCCCAGCCGGGCGATAGCGTCGGTGGCGGCGAACAGCCCGCTGAAGCCCAGGTCACGCCCGGCCGGCACCTGCAGCCAGGCCGTCTCGCCGATGCCCAGCGGATCGAAGAGACGCGGCCGCAGATACTCCGTCAGCGACTGCCCGGTCACCCGCTGGACGATCGCGGCGAGCGTGTACGTGGCGGGCTGGTTGTAGGCGAAGGCGGTGCCGGGCGCGTGATCCGGCGGAATCCGCAGGAAGCCGCGCACAGGCTCCTCCGGGTCGCCGCCGAACGCCCGCTCCACGGTCTCCTCGGCATGTCCGCTGGCCATGGACGCCACATGGCGGACGAGCATGGCGCGGCTGCCCGGGTCGGTGATCTCCGCCTCGAACTCGGGGAAGTACGAGATCACGGGATCGTCGAGGTTCAGCAGCCCCTCGGCGGCGGCCAGCCCCGCCGCCGTGGAGGTGAAGCTCTTGCTGAGGGAGTAGAGCAGATGCGGCCGCTCGGCGGTGTACGGCGCCCACCAGCCGGAGGCGATGAGCCGGCCATGGCGCAGGATCATCAGACTGTGTGGCTCGATGTCCGGCGCGCCCTCGACGGCGTCGAGGAAGGCGTGGACGCCCCGCGCGTCCACGCCCTCGGCGGCGGGGGTGCTGGTGGGCAGCGGATGAGCAGTCATCAGACGGGTCCTCGGGGGTCAGTGATGGGCCGCGCCCACCCTCCCCGGCGGGGCGGCGGGTGTCCAGAGCGTGTTGTGCCGCGGCGCTCGCGGGGCGGGGAGCGGGTCTCAGCCGCGGCCGGTGTCGATGACGCAGAAGCGGTTTCCGTCCGGGTCGGCCAGAACGATGAAATCGGCGTCCGGCGGATACAGCTCCCAGCGGACCCGCCGGGCGCCGAGCGACACCAGCCGCTCGACCTCGGCGGCCTGATCGGCCGCGTTCCCCGCGTAGAGATCCAGATGGACCCGTGGGCGCCCCTGGACCGGGGTATCGCTGCGGCCGAGCGACAGGCCGGTCCCGGCGCGCCCGTCCGGCGGCACCAGCACCACCCAGTCGTCCTCGATCTCCCCGCGCGGGACGTATCCCAGGGCCCGCGTCCAGAACGCCGCCGCGCGCCGGACGTCCGAGACTCCCAATACCACGGAACCGATCGACAGCATGTGCCCAGTCAAGCAGAGGCGCGGCTGTCCCGGGCCGATGGCCCGTTGAGAGGATCGGCGGTGACGGATCGGTGGTGATCCGCGAACGCACCAGACGCCGGAAGGACCGAACACCCCGTGAGCGACTCCGTGACCGACCGCGTGACCGACTCCGTGAACGACGACGACGCCGTGCTGACCCGCACCGAGGGCCGCGCCGGACATCTCACCCTCAACCGGCCCCGCGCCCTCAACGCACTGACCCATCCGATGGTCACCCGGATCGCCGGGGCCCTCTCCGCCTGGGAGCGGGACCCGGCCGTCCAGGCCGTGGTGATCGACGGGGCGGGGGAGCGCGGGCTGTGCGCGGGCGGTGACATCCGCATGATCCATCGGGATGTGACCTCGGGCGGCGGCGCGGCCTCGAGGGCGTTCTGGCGCGACGAGTACACGCTCAACGCCAGCATCGCCCGCTACCCCAAGCCGTATGTGGCCCTGATGGACGGCATCGTGATGGGCGGGGGCGTCGGGGTCTCGGCCCATGGCAGCGTGCGGATCGTCACCGAGCGCTCCCGGGTGGCCATGCCCGAGACCACGATCGGCTTCGTACCGGACGTCGGCGGCACCTATCTGCTGTCCCGCGCACCGGGCGAACTGGGGACGCATCTGGCGCTCACGGGAGCGTCGGTGGGCGCAGCCGACGCGCTGCGCTGCGGGCTGGCCGACCATGTCGTCCCCTCCGAGCTGCTGCCCGCGCTGACCCGGGACCTGGCCGCGGACCCGGTGCCGGATGTCCTTCCCCGGTACGCGGCCGAGGCCCCGGCCGGGACCCTGGACGACCAGCGGGAGTGGATCGACCACTGCTACGCGGCGGACACCGTCGAGGAGATCGTGGACCGGCTGATGGCCATCGGGGAACCGGCCGCCAAGGAGACCGCCGAGACCCTTCTCGCCAAGTCGCCCACGGCGCTGAAGGTCACGCTGGCCGCCATGCGCCGGGCCCGGGCGCTCGACTCCCTGGAGCACGTCATGGAGCAGGAGTACCGCGTCTCGTGCGCGGCCCTGTCCCGCCCGGACTTCGTCGAGGGCGTCCGCGCCCAGGTGATCGACAAGGACCGGCGCCCCCGCTGGACGCCGGCCGCTCTGGCCGAGGTCACCGACGCGGAGGTGGCCGGCTTCTTCGCACCGCCCGCCGACGGTGAGCTCCGCCTCGCCGACGCCCCGTAGCCGGATGCCCTGTCGGCGCCGATGGGCGAGTCCGTCGGCGTCGATGGGCGAACCGTTCGGTGTCCGACCGCATAAATAGTGTGCCAAGCGGCACGCCCCGGCGGAGTGGCCCGGAGCGGTGGGGGATCACCAGCTGCTCTTGGTCACCCCCGGGAGTTCGCCCGCGTGTGCCATCTCGCGCAGCCGGATGCGGGAGAGGCCGAAGGCGCGCAGATGACCGCGGGGGCGGCCGTCGATGGAGTCGCGGTTGCGTACACGGGTGGCGCTGGCGTCGCGGGGCTGGCGGCGCAGTTCGCGCTGGGCGTCGAGCCGTTCCTGCTCCGGGGTCCGGGGGTCGGCGATGAGCGCCTTCAGTTCGGCGCGGCGCTTGGCGTAACGCGCCACGATCACCCGTCGCTGCTCATTCTTGGCGATCTTGCTCTTCTTGGCCATCAGACCTTGCCTCCCCGGGCGCGGATACGGGCCACGGCCGCTTCGATGCCGATCACGTCGACGGTCCGGATGGCCTTGGCGCTGAGGGTGAGCCGGATGTGGCGGCCCTCGCTCGGCAGCCAGTAGCGCTTGCGCTGGACGTTGGGGTCGAACCGGCGCTTGGTGCGGCGGTGGGAGTGGGAGACGTGGTGCCCGAAGCCGGGCTGCCGGCCGGTGAGTTGGCAGTGGGCGGACATGGTTCCTCCGTTCGGTGGTGTGGTGGGGATGTCGCGGCAGCGTAGCAGCTAGATGAAAATGAAAACCACTATCGTGTATGCTGTGGCTCATGGCACGCAATGAACTACGCCCGATCGTCAAACTGAGGTCCACCGCGGGCACCGGCTACACGTATGTGACCCGCAAGAACCGGCGGAACGACCCCGACCGGATGACCCTCCGCAAGTACGACCCGGTCGCCGGCCGCCACGTCGACTTCCGTGAGGAGCGCTGACCGCCATGAAGCCCGGCATTCACCCCGCGTACCGGCCCGTCGTCTTCCGCGACCGGTCCGCCGACTTCGCCTTCCTCACCCGCTCCACCGCCACCAGCGACAAGACGGTGGAGTGGCAGGACGGGAACACCTACCCGGTCATCGACGTCGAGATCTCCTCGGCGAGCCACCCCTTCTACACCGGCAACCAGCGAGTCATGGACACCGCGGGCCGCGTCGAACGGTTCGAGCGGCGCTACGGAGGCGGGCGGAGGGGCCGGTGACCGCGGACGAGAACCGGCTGGACGTGGCGGTCGTGGGCGGATTGCACGCCGACGCCCGCCACGCCGCCGTCGAGGAGATCCTGCGCACGGTGCCCGGCTCCGTGGCGCTGCACCACGACCTGTCCGCCGCCACCGACCGCGCCGTGCGCCGCACCGTGCGCGATGCCTCCGGGCCGCTCGGCAGTGGCGAGGCGCCGCTGGTGAACGACTGCGCGTGCTGTGCGCTGCGCGAGGACATGGTCCCCGAGCTGCTGCGGCTGGCCACGGGCGGCGGGCACCGGCTCGCCGTCGTCGAACTGTGGGACTCGGTCGAGCCCCAGGCCATGGCCGCCGTGATCGCGGCCGAGGGCGCGCCGCTGGAGCTGACCGGGGTGGCCACCGCGGTCGACCCGGCCCTGATGGTGCCGTACCTCGCCAACGGCGACGACCTCGCCGAGGCCGGTCTCGCCGCCGCCCCGACCGACCAGCGCACCATCGCGGACACCTTTGCCCGGCAGCTGGAGTACCCCACCGTGATCGCCGTCGCCGAGGACGAGTCGTCCGAGGAGTCCGCGGACGACGGGGACCTGGCCCTGCTCGCCCACCTCACCCCGGGCGCACGGCACAAGCGGCTCGGCGAGGGGGGCCTGGGGCCCGCCCTTCTCCAGGGCTTTGACATCGCCGCGGCGGCCGCCCGTCAGCATCCGGCGTGCGCGCTGCTGCCGCAGGACGGCGACGATCATGGGGTGGCCACCCTCGTCTGGCGGCGCGAGCGGCCTTTCCACCCGGCGCGGCTCTACGCCGCGCTGGAGGACCTGACCTGCGCGGCCGCCCGCAGCCGGGGCCGCTTCTGGCTGGCGGACCGGGGCGACACCCTGCTGTCGTGGGACGCGGCGGGCGGGGCGCTGTGCGTGGAGTCGGCCGGGCCGTGGCTGGCCGCGCTGCCGGACGCCGCCTGGGAGATGGTCCCGGCCGAGCGGCGGGTCGCCGCCGCGCTCGACTGGCATCCCGACCACGGCGACCGCTGTCAGTACCTCACCTTCACCTCGCCCGGCCTCGACCGTGACGGGCTGCTGGCGCTGCTCGACTCGTGTCTGCTGACCGACGCCGAGTACGCGGCCGGGCCGGACGCCTGGCGCCGGTTGCCGCATGCCTTTGACGAACTGCTCGACCAGGTGTCCTGACCGGAGTACGGACACCGCACGCACCACGTAGACAAGGACCCGATGATGGCCCGACGCCTCGACCGCACCCGCCCAGACGCCCGGCGCAACCGGGTGAACCCGCTGGACAAGGCGGGGATCACCTATATCGACTACAAGGACACCGAGCTGCTGCGGAAGTTCATCTCCGACCGCGGCAAGATACGCAGCCGCCGGGTGACCCGGGTGAGCGCGCAGCAGCAGCGTCGGCTGGCCCGCGCCATCAAGAACGCGCGGGAGATGGCGCTGTTGCCTTACGGGTCGCGCTAGGGGTGTCTCGTCGATCAGGCCGGATCGGCGAGCGGCGTCTGGTGCAGGGGGCACCTCCCAGCGGTAGCTGGGGGAGCATCGCACGTCGCGTGCGGAGAGCGCAGCGGCGCCGCGTGCGACGAGCGAGGTGCCGCGAGGTGCCGTGCCAGACGCCGGGAGCCCGGCATGACCGGCGAGACGTCCTCAAGGACCCTGGACCCCGACGGGTGCATGGGTGCGCGTGTATGCACATAATGGCGTCATGGAGTCCCGTCATCACGGACGCTGGTCCCATCGGCGGCACCAGCTCGCGCATCTGCTGAAACCGCACTCCCACGAGTCGGCGCAGAAGGTCGACTCCGCGCTGGAGTCATCGGCCGAGGGCATGCGTGCCCTGTGGCTCTCCCTCGCCGTCCTGGGTGCCACCGCGGTGCTCCAGGCCGGGGTCGTCCTGCTGTCCGGCTCGGTGGCGCTGCTGGGCGATACCGTCCACAACGCCGCCGACGCGCTGACCGCGGTGCCGCTCGGCGTGGCGTTCGTCCTGGGGCGCCGTGCGGCGAACCGCCGGTTCACCTACGGCTACGGCCGGGCCGAGGACCTGGCCGGGATCGTCATCGTCCTGACCATCGCCGCCTCGGCGGCCCTGGCCGCCTACGAGGCCGTGGACCGGCTGCTGGACCCGCGCGACATCTCCCATCCGGGCGTCGTCGCGGTCGCGGCGGTCCTCGGGTTCCTCGGCAACGAATGGGTGGCCCGCCACCGGATCCGGGTCGGGCGGCGGATCGGCTCGGCGGCCCTGGTCGCCGATGGACTGCACGCCCGCACCGACGGCTTCACCTCGCTGGCCGTGCTGGTGGGCGCGGGCGGTGTGGCGCTCGGCTGGCAGGCGGCCGATCCGCTCGTCGGCCTGGCCATCACCGCCGCGATCCTGCTCGTCCTCAAGGACGCGGCCCGCGAGGTGTTCCGGCGGCTGATGGACTCCGTCGACCCGGCGGTGGTCGACGCGGGCGAGGCCGCCCTGCACGCGGTCCCCGGCGTGCTGCGCGTGACCGAACTGCGGATGCGCTGGATCGGCCACCGGCTGCGCGCCGAGGTCACGGTCGAGGTGGACGGCGGCCTGGAGCTGCGCGCGGCGCACGATGTGGCGGTCGAGGCCGAACACGCCCTCCGCCACACGGTTCCCCGGCTGACCGCCGCCCTGGTGCACACCGATCCGGCCCCTGGGCCGGGCGCACAGGACCCGCATCACCTGCTGGCGCATCACACCGGGTGAGGAGGTTCGGCGACGCCGGGGAGCGGGTGCGGTCGGCGTCCACCGTGCCCCGGCGCTCAGTCGTGCGGCGGGGCCCCGGTGACCATGTGGTCCGCGTGGTTGACGGCCTCGGTGACCAGTCGGCGCAGATGGCCGTCGTGAAGGGAGTACACCGAGCGGCGGCCCTCCTTGCGCACCTGGACCAGCCCGGCCAGCCGGAGCTTCGCCAGATGCTGGCTCACCGCCGGGCGGGCCGCCCCGCTGGCCTCGGTGAGGGTGTTGACATCGGCCTCGCCCCGGGCGAGGGACCACACCAGATGCAGCCGGGTCGGGTCGGAGAGCAGCGAGAAGACATTGGCGGCCGTGGAGAACTGCGCCGCGCCGCTGTGATGCGTATGCGACCGGGTCGCAGTTGAGGAGGGTTCGCTGACCGGCATGTCCCCATCGTAGAGGGGCGGGCCGAGGGGAGACCCCGCTCGGTCCGCACCGCGCTCAGCTCCCGGCGTCCCGGCGGCCGGCCCGCGCCGCGCCCGGCCAGGCGGAGGTGCGCAGCAGCCGCAGACCGTTGAGGCCCACCAGGACGGTGGAGCCCTCATGGCCCGCCACGCCGAGCGGCAGCGGCAGATGGCCGAACAGATCCCACACCACCAGCGCGCCGATGCACACACACGCGATGACCAGGTTCTGCGCCACCAGGCGGCGGGCGCGCCGCGACAGGGTCACGACCGCGGGCACGGCGGCCAGTTCGTCGCGGACGACCACGGCATCGGCGGTCTCCAGCGTCAGCGCGGAACCGGCCCGCCCCATGGCGACACCGCTGTGCGCCGCCGCCAGCGCCGGGGCGTCGTTGACCCCGTCGCCGACCATCAGCACCCGCTCCCCGGCGTCCTCCCACCCCCGTACGGTCGCCACTTTGTCCTGCGGCAGCAGCCCGGCCCGTACGTCGGTGATGCCGACCTCCTCGCCCAGCCGTGCGGCGGCACGCTTGTTGTCGCCGGTCAGCAACACCGGTGGTGCGCCGGTGAGTCGGCCCAGCGCGGCGACGGCTTCGGCGGCCCCGGCGCGCAGCGGAGCGGCGATGGCGAGGACGGCGACGGGGCGGCCGTCGACGAGCACGGCGACGGCGGTGGCGCCGCTGTCCTCGACCTCCGCGACGGCCGCACGGACCGGGCAGCCGTCCATGACGGCCGTACGGACCGAGTCGTCCCCGCGGGTAAGCGGTGCCGGGTCGGCGGGGCGCTCCGGCGGCGCCGCCGCGCCGTCCAGCAGTGCCGTGGGGCTGCCCACCTGGACGGTGTGGCCCGTGACCACCGCCCGTACGCCCCGCCCCGGTGCCGAGGCGAAGTCGGCCGCGGGCTCCAGGCGCAGACCGCGTTCCCGCGCGGCGGTGACCACCGCACGGGCCAGCGGATGCTCGCTGGGCCGCTCGGCCGCGGCGGCCAGGGCCAGGGCCTCGTCCTCGGTGAGGCCACTGCCCGGGAGCACCTGGGTCCCGCGGAGGCGCGCCGACTCCTCGGTGAGCGTTCCGGTCTTGTCCAGCGCCATCCGGGTGACGGCTCCCAGGCGCTCCATGGCCGCGGCGGACTTGACCAGCACCCCGTGGCGTCCGCAGGTGGCGATGGCGGACAGCAGGGGCGGCATGGTGGCGAGTACCACCGCACACGGGGATGCCACGATCATGAAGGTCATGGCCCGCAGCAGGGTCTCGGTGAGGTCCGCGCCGAAGGCGAGCGGCACCGCGAACAGGGCGAGCGTGGCGGCCACCACGCCGATGGCGTAGCGCTGCTCGATCCTCTCGATGAGCAGCTGGCCGGGGGCCTTGCGCTCGCTCGCCTCCTCGACCATGGCCACGATCCGGGCGATGACCGACGCGGAGGCGTCCCGGTCCACCGTGACGCGCAGCGCGCCCGTTCCGTTCAGCGTGCCCGCGAACACCTCGTCGCCCGGCCCCTTGTCCACCGGCAGCGGCTCGCCGGTGATCCCGGCCTGCTGGACGTCGCTCGTCCCCTCGCGCACGGTGCCGTCGGCGGGCAGCCGCTCACCGGGCCGGACGAGCACGGTGTCGCCGACGCGCAGCGCGCTGACGTCCACCCGCTCCTCGGCGCCGCCGGGGGTGATCCGCGCGGCGGTGTCGGGTGCCAGATCCAGCAGTCCGCGCACGGAGTCGGCGGTGCGCCGGGTGGCGAACGCCTCCAGCGCGCCCGAGACGGCGAAGATGACGATCAGCAGCGCGCCGTCGAGGAACTGCCCGATCGCCGCCGCCCCGATCGCGGCCACGACCATCAGCAGATCGACATCGAGGGTCCGTTCTCTGAGGGCGCGCAGCCCCGCCAGGCCCGGCTCCCAGCCCCCGGCGGCGTAGCAGACCGCGTAGAGCGGGCCCCACAGCCACGCGGGGGCGCCCGCCAGGTCGAGCGGGAAGGCGGGCAGGAACGCGGCGGTGGCCAGTGCGGCCCACCGCACCTCGGGCAGCTCGCGGACGCGGGTCCGGCGTGGCCGTCCGGGCGGTGGAGCGTCGGCGGGGGGCCGCTCCTCGATGAGCTCGGCGGGCACCGGGGCACACCTCTTCCTCGGGTGGTGGGGCGATGGTCGAACCCCGCCACCATACTGGAACACATGAAGAGCTCTTCAAGTGTTGCTGTGGATAGGATGACGCCATGGGACACGGAGCCGACAGTCAGACCACCCCGGCAGCGCATCTGGACGCGGACTCCGCCGCCACCATCGCCGCCACCCTCCAGGCCCTGGCCACCCCCTCGCGGCTGATGATCCTCACCCGCCTCCGCCAGGACCCCTGCGCGGTCACCGAACTGGCCGAGGCGGTGGGCATGGAGCAGTCAGCGGTCTCCCACCAACTCCGGCTGCTGCGCGCACTCGGGCTGGTCACCGGCTCACGGCAGGGCCGCCGGATCGTCTACAGCCTCTACGACAACCATGTCGCCCAGCTCCTGGACGAGGCCGTCTACCACATCGAGCATCTGCGGCTCGGCGCGCGCGATCTGCCGGCGCCGGCGAAGACCGGTCTCGACACGGACCGGGGCTGAGCGGTGGGTGACACGGCGAACACCCCGGCCGGACCGGGGGAGTTGCGGCGCCGCCTGGGGGTCTTCGACGCGGTCGTGGTCGGCTTGGGGTCGATGATCGGCGCGGGCATCTTCGGGGCGCTGGCGCCCGCGGCGCGGGAGGCGGGGTCGGGGCTGCTGCTCGGCCTGGTGGCCGCCGGAGTGGTGGCGTACTGCAACGCCACCTCCTCCGCGCGGCTGGCCGCCCGCTATCCGCGCTCGGGCGGTACCTATGTCTACGGCCGTGAGCGGCTGGGCGACTTCTGGGGGTATCTGGCCGGCTGGGGGTTCGTGGTCGGCAAGACCGCCTCCTGCGCGGCGATGGCCCTGACCGTCGGCTCCTATGTCTGGCCCGACCACGCATCCGCGGTGGCGGTGGCGGCCGTGGTGGCGCTGACCGCCGTCAACTACGTGGGGGTGCACAAGGCCGCCTGGCTGACCCGGGCCATCGTGGCCGTCGTGCTCGCGGTCCTGGCCGCCGTGGTCGTCGCCCTCCTGACCTCCGGGGAGGCGGACGCGGCACGGCTGGAGATCGGCCGGGACGCCACGCTCGGCGGGGTGCTGCGCGCGGGCGGCCTGCTCTTCTTCGCCTTCGCCGGATACGCCCGTATCGCCACCCTCGGCGAGGAGGTCCGCGACCCGGCACGCACCATTCCGCGCGCCATCCCGCTCGCGCTCGGCATCACCCTGGCCGTCTACGCGGCGGTCGCGGTCGCCGCGCTCACCGTGCTGGGCAGCGGCGGGCTGGCCGCGGCGGGCGCCCCGCTGGCCGAGGCGGTGCGCGCCGCCGGGCTCGCGTGGCTGGCGCCGGTGGTGCGGGCGGGCGCCGCGGTGGCCGCGCTTGGGTCGCTGCTCGCGCTGATCCTGGGCGTCTCCCGGACCACCCTGGCCATGGCCCGCGACCGGCACCTTCCGCCCGCGCTGGCCGCCGTGCACCCCCGGTTCGCGGTGCCGCACCGCGCCGAGCTGGCCGTGGGCGCGGTGGTGGCGGTCCTCGCGGCGACGGCGGATCTGCGGGGTGCGATCGGGTTCTCCTCGTTCGGGGTGCTGGCCTACTACGCCGTCGCCAACGCCTCCGCCTGGACCCTCACCGAGGCCGAGGGCCGCCCACCGCGGATCGTGCCGGGCCTCGGCCTGGCCGGCTGTCTGCTGCTGGCCTTCGCCCTGCCCGTCTCCTCGGTGGTCTCCGGTGCGGCGGTGCTGGCCCTGGGCGCGGCGGCCTACGGCGTGCGGCGCGTGACCACCAGGTAGGCGGCTTCGCCGCCGGTGGGCCGCTGGCCTGCCGCCCGTGCGTCCCCCGTCCGCTGTCGGTGACGATCACGGGCGGCGGCTGGGACGTTCGGCCGGCCGATTCGGGGTGCGCGGCGGCTACGCCTGCCGGTCGCGGGTGGTCATGGCGACCGTCGTGCGGCCATCGGCGGTTCCGGGACCACGGCTCCGGCGCCGCCGCTTCCGGTGCGTGCCGCACCTCCAGTGCGTGCCGCACCTCCAGTGCGTGCCGCACCTCCAGTGCGTGCCGCACCTCCAGTGCGTGCCGCACCTCCAGCGCGGGCCGCACCTCCAGTGCCTGCCGCACCTCCAGTGCCTGCCGCACCTCCAGTGCCTGCCGCACCTCCAGTGCCTGCCGCACCTCCAGTGCGTGCCGCACCTCCAGTGCGTGCCGCACCTCCAGTGCGTGCCGCACCTCCAGCGCGGGCCGCACCTCCAGTGCCTGCCGCACCTCCAGCGCGGGCCGCACCTCCAGTGCCTGCCGCACCTCCAGTGCCTGCCGCACCTCCAGTGCCTGCCGCACCTCCAGTGCCTGCCGCACCTCCAGTGCGTGCCGCACCTCCAGTGCGTGCCGCACCTCCAGTGCGTGCCGCACCTCCAGCGCGGGCCGCACCTCCAGTGCCTGCCGCACCTCCAGTGCCTGCCGCGCCCCCAGTGCCTCCGCCCCCCAGCGTGTGCCGCGCCCCCAGTGCCTGCCGCACCTCCAGCGCGGGCCGCACTTTCAGTGCCTGCCGCACCCAGGGCGCCGCCGGCTCGCATCGGCGGGCCGCCCCGTCATCGGTCATGGGTGACGACCTGCCTCTCGTCCCGCCCGAGCCCCTCGTCCGCGCGCTACCCGTCCACGCGTCGGGCGGCCTCCTCGATCCACGGCGGCAGCGGGCGGCGCAGCCACAGTGCGGCCGGCAGCCGGGCGAGCAGACCGCGCAGCGCGGCGCGCGCCACCGGGTCCCGCCCGCCCTCGGTGAGGAGTGCGGCGGTGCGCCGGGCCGCGAGGGGGAGCGGGCGGCGCAGCCAGCAGCCGATCAGCTCGTCGCGCCGCATCGCTGCGGTGCGCTCCTCGGACGGCGAGGCGGCCGGTTCGTGGTGGGCGACCACCTCGGGGCAGTACGAGACGCCCCAGCCCATCGCCGCGAGGTCGTAGGCGAGCAGGGTCTCCTCGCCGCCGGAGAGGGCCAGCGGATGGAAGCCGCCCGCCTCCAGGAAGGCGCCGCGGCGTACCACGACCGCACAGGCGAGGAAGTCGTACACCTCCGGTCCGGGAAGGTCCTCGGCGCGGCCGACGGGGGAGGCGGCCAGTGTGGCGTTCAGCGAATCGGGCCGCTCCGCCGGGCCGACCCGCAGCTGGCCGGCCAGCGCCCCCAGCCGCGGATGGCCGTTCAGCAGGGTGGCGGCCCGTGCCAGGGCGCCGGGGTGCCACCAGGAGTCGTCGTCGCTGAAGGCCACGTAGGGGGTGCCGATGGCGCGTACGCCGTCGTTGCGCGCGAGGGGCCCGCGGTCGTCCCCCTGGGCAAGGACCCGCACTTGGGGATACCGTTCGGCGATCATGGCCCTGGTGTGGTCCGTCGAGCCGTTGTCCACGACCACGACCGGTGGCCGCTCCGGCAGGGCGGTGAGGTGTTCCAGAGCCGTGGCAAGACTTGCCGCGCGGTCGCGGGTGGCGACGACCACGCCGACGGCGGGGCCCGGCGCGTTCATGGGCCCCAGGTACCCGGCCAACCGGCCACTATGCGGTGCGCGACCGGCTATGCGGGGCTCGGCGCGCCGACGTATGGCGTGATCTGTGTCATGCCGGAGCCCGTCAACGTGATCTACGTCATGTTAGACACCGCCGTTCCGCGGGTACGGTGCTGACATCTATCGCGTACAAGGAGCGGCGTCGTTTGTCCCTGGACCTGTCATCCGTCATCGCTGCGACCACGCAGTGGCTGATCAGGGCCTACCCGGCGGCCGACGGAGCGATGAACGCGGCGCTCGCCGAGGCCCAGGCGAGACAGGCCGTGACGCTGGCCACCCTGCTGCGCTACGCGACCCCCACCGACTGCCCCCTGGCGCCGCTCGCCGGACCGGACGGCTCCTTCCGGCTGGACTGGCTCGTGGACGCGGAGCCGTACGAGATCAGCGGCCCCGACGGCGTCTGGCGCACCTGGGTGGACGAGGTCGTGGCGAGCTGGGCGGCGGCCCTGCTCACCTGCTCCACGCTGGCGTCCCAGGCCGTGGCGGCGCTCGGTGACTGCGAGCACGGCGACGGGTCCCCCGGGGAGTGGCGGCGGCTCACGGCCCCCGACGCGCTCGACTGCCGGGCCGCACCGCTGCTGCGCCATCCGGATCTGATGGCGCTCGTCGTGGACCTGCACCGTCCGCAGCTGGTGGAACGTCTGCGGCGGCTGCACAGCGACGATCAGACGCCCACCAGCGCGGTCTGAGCCCCATGACGGCAACAGCGGCCTTCACGGCGTCGCAACCACCCCTTGCGCGTTCACGGTGACGCGCTCCCCGCGGGGGCAGTGGACCACCGTGGACGGGAAGTCCGGGCTCCGGCTCTCCTCCAGGAACGCGGAGAGCGGGGAGCTGAAGGCGGCGTAGTCGTCGTAGTGCACCGGCAGCACCCGCTCCGGCCGTACGGCCTTGACCAGCCCCGCCCCCTGGAGCGCGTCCATGGTCACGATGAGCCCGCCCGGAAGCCGGGTGCCGCCCAGGTGGACCACGGCGAGATGCACCTCCGGGTAGCGCCGGGCGATCTCATGGATGCCCGGGAACATCAGCGTGTCGCCGGTGATGTAGACCCGCAGCCGAGGAGGCTGCCCGGGCTCGCCGAAGTCCAGCAGGCTTCCCATCACCGGTGGCAGCAGCTTCTGCCACCGGCCGGGGGCGTGTCTGCCCGGCAGTGCGGTGACCCGGACCTGGCTGTGATCCTTCACCAGGACCTGATCGTGCCAGGTGGGCAGCCCGGTCGCCCGGCTGAATCCATGGACGCCCTGCAGCCGCCGGGAGGCGTGCGGGGTGGTGATGATGGGCAGTGAGTGGTCCAGCCGCCGGCGCGCCACCCGGTCCCAGTGGTCGCCGTGCAGGTGCGAGAGCACCACGGCGTCCAGGTCGGACGGTATGTCGGAGACCGCCAGGGCGGGCTCGGTCAGCCGCCGGGACATCAGCCCCTTGCCCAGATAGGCGTACTGGCCCCGGTGCAGGAAGTTCGGGTCGGTGAGCAGCGTCAGCGCACCGTAGCGGATGAGGAGGGTGGCGTTGCCGACGAAGAGGAACTCGGCGGCGCCGTCCGGCGGAGGCGTCATGGCCCGACCACCGCCTCTCGCGACTCCGCCCGATCGGGAGTGAACATCGTGGCGGCCGCGCCGTCGTGCAGCGACTCCAGCAGCTCGCGCTGCCGCCGCGCGCGAGTCAGCAGCTCGGTCAGCCGATCGGGGTCCAGCCGGGTGTCCTCGCCGGTCGCGGCCAGCAGCGAATGCCACAGCATCGCCTTGCCCTCCACGCCGATCCGCAAGGACTCCAGCTCGACGACCGAGCTGAGCCCGGCACGCCGCTGCAGGCGGCCGTTGGGCTTCAGCCGCGCCGCCTTCTCGCCCAGCCAGCCCCCGTAGACCTTGTAGCGGCGTACGGGCACCTCGAGGTCGGCCATGAGGGACAGGAGCGCCGTACGGTCCTCCATGATCTGTACGGCGAGGTCCTCCAGCTCGCCGCCGAAGGGCGACCGCCGGTGCTCACGGGCCGCGCGGCGGGCCAGCTCCATTCCGGCCGTCGCTCCGGCCAGGTGGTCATTGAGGTAGATGCCGAGCATGCGGGGGGATGTCCTGGGCTCGCTCATGATCGTCCTTCCGGCTTCCGCAAGGTCGTATCAGGCCACGCGCCCCACGGAGTGCCCAGCCCCAGCCGCCTCAACCAGCCCCCGTGCCCTCGTCGGCCCATCCGGGCCGCGCGGCCTCAGTCGCCGTCCGGAACCAGCCGCCGGCCGCCGTCCGGAACCAGCCGCCGGCCGCCCGCCGACGGCGAATGCGGCACCGGACGACGCCGCCATGCTCATAGCCGAGGGCCGGTCCGGTGCCGGACGTCAGGCTGGGCGCGATCACCATGGCGGGCGTACACCGCCGTCCTCACCGGGCGGGAGAGGGCGCCCGTTGCGCCCCGGCGTGGCCCAGGGCGCGTACGCGGGCGGTGCGATCAGCCGGGGCCAGGCCGGGGCATGGTGTGCCGGACAACGCGCCCGCGCCCGCGCCTGCCGATCAGGCCCCCACGACCCCGTCCACACCCTCGCGCAGGAAGTCCGCGTGCCCGTTGTGGCGGCCGTACTCCAGCAGCACATGCACCAGCACCATCCGCAGCGACACCTCCTCCTCCCATCGCGGCTGATAGCCCACCAGATCGAGCGATTCCGCCTCCCGCTCGATCCGGCGGGAGGTCTCGACCTCCGCCTCCCAGGCCGCGAACGCCTCGGCCCTGGACGACTCGCTCACGTCGTACGCCGCCTGGAAGTCGATCGTCGGCGCCCAGACCATCGGCGCGTCGTGGTCCTCGAACACCCGCCGGAACCATGCCCGTTCCACCTCGGCCATGTGCCGCACCAGGCCCAGCAGCGTCAGCGTCGAGGGTGGCATCGACCGCTGCCGCAACTCCTCGTCGCCGAGCCCCTCGCACTTCATGGCGAGCGTCGCCCGCTGGTAGTCGAGGAAGGCGCGCAGGGTCGCGCGCTCGTCGCCGAGGTGGGGCGGCTCTGGGCGGCTGTCGGCGGTCATGGTGGTTCGTCCTCCTCGACGGCAGGTCCGGTCGCCGGCTGGCGATGTGGCCCCATAGGACCACGGCCGTTGGGCCGCGGCCGCGCCGGGGAGGCCCAAACGGCGGGTCGCGGACCGGACTTACCGGCCCGGGGACGGTCCCGGCCCGGGGACGGCCCCGGCCCGGGGGAGGCCGTCAGTCCTCGTCCTCCTCGTCCTCGAAGGCGTCGCCGATCTCGTCGACGACCTCCGCGGCGACCATTCCGCCGACGACGCCGACCGCGACACCCGCCGCGACGCCCCCGACGATCGCCGCGGTGCTCGGGCCGGAGCGCCGCCCCCCGTCATGGTGGTGGTCCCCATGGCCGTGGCCGTGACCGTCGTGATGGCCGTAGCCGGGCGCGCCGTACTCACCGTGGCCATAGGAGTCGTAGGAGCCGGACGAGCCGTACGCGGCGCGCCGTTCGACGAGGTGGCGGATCCAGCCGTCGACCTCGGTGTTCCAGTCGCGGTGCTCGACGTCCTCATGGCCGACGGTGAAGAGCGTCAGGGCGTCCTCTCCCGCGGAGAAGAGCCCGCCGCGCTTGTCGGCCTCCAGGACGACGTCCATACCGCCCGGGCTCGCCAGGAAGGTCACCTCGAGCTCGTTGATGGCGTGGGCGTACTGAGGGGCCGGGGTGAGCTCGATCTCCTGGTAGAACGGCAGCCGCTGCCCGGTGCCGCCGACATGGCCCAGTTCCAGATCGGCGGACTTGAAGCCGAAACCGAGCTGGCCCAGCGCCTCCAGAACGGCCTCCTGGACCGGCAGCGGAGCCACGGTCAGCTGGTCGAGGTCGCCCTTGTCCTTCGCGCCCGCGATCTCCAGCCCGGTGCGGACCCCGAGGATGATGCCCAGCGGCTGCCCGTACAGCTCGGTGATCGGCGTCTCCCAGGGGAGGTGGGCCGTGAACGGGAGGCTGCGCTGCTCGCCCTCGGCGAGCCGGAAGCCGCCGCCGACGGTGAAGCGGTCGAAGAGGACGACCCCTTCCCGCTCCTCCTCGCCGTGCTCGTCCTCCACCCGGGCCACCAGCTCCAGCGTGATCTGCTCGATCTCGAAGTCCGCCGTGCCGCCCCGGAGATGGACCTGACCGGTCAGCGGCCCGCCGGGGCGCACCGGGCCGGGGTCCAGCACCGTGTCCACGGTGGGCCCGCCGACACCGAGCGAGCCGAGCAGTCGTTTGAACACCATCGGGGCGTTCACTCCTTCGCTATACCTACTGCACGCGTGAGCGTGGGGGGTTACGGGCGCGTGCGGCGGAGGACGGTGGTCGCGCGACAACGGGCCATGGACCGCGGAACGTTCCTGGCCCATCGCACCTTCTTCCGTGCGTCCGCCCTCCGTGTTTCTACACGCATGTAGAAGCATAGGGGTGTGCGCCACCTCGAGATGGCCATCTCCGCGCGTTGGCGGGGGAAGTCTGAAAATGATCACTCGGCGGGTCGAGCGGAGTGCCGTTCGGGGGAGGCGTCTTCGCTCAGGGTGCGGGCCACCATGTCCGCGAAGGCCCGGGCCAGTGGCGGCAGGGCGTCCCAGCGGCGTGCGGCCCAGCCGACCGGCAGTGGCGGCAGCGCGGGGATCGGGACGAGCCGCAGCGGCCCCTCGCCCCGGGCACCGGAAGCCCCGGCAGGGCGGGCACCACGGCGCGCCCCAGGCCGAGTTCGGCCAGCAGCAGGGCCGTGTCCCAGTCCGCGACGCCGGTATCGGAGCCGGCCCGTATGCCCAGCTCGGCCAGGGCGGCGTGGAGGCGCCCGCCGGAGGTGGAGTTCGGCGGCAGCCGTAAGAGACGGACATCGGCGAGGTCGGACACCTCCACGTGCGAGTGGGCCGCGAGCGGGTCCCCGGCCCGCGTGGCGAGCACCCAGGGCAGCTCGGCCACGCGCCGCTGCTCGACACCGCGCACCGGGGCGCCGAGGGTGATCCAGGCCAGATCCAGCCGGCCGGCGATGAGGGCGTCGAGGCAGCCGCGGCTGGAACTCTCGGTCTGGAACTCCAGATTCACGTTCGGATAGCGACGGCGGAAGGAGACGATCGCCTCGGCCATGAAGTGCCGCACGGTGGTGCTGCCGGTGGTGATCCGCACGGAACCGCTCTCCCCGTGCACGAGGTCGCTCAGGCGGCGCAGCGCCAGATCGAGCCCGGCGATCCCGTCGGCGGCGGCCTCGCACAGAATGCGTCCGGCCGGGGTGGGTACGACGCCGCGCGGCTGGCGCTCCAGCAGGCTGACGCCGGTCTCGCGTTCCAGCCGCTTCACGCGCTGGCTCACCGCCGACTGTGTGCAGGTCAGCTCCCGGGCGACGGCGCTGAGGCTTCCGGCGCGGCACACGGCCACGAACACCCGCAGATCATCCAGAGTCATAACCTCCAAGTTAGAGCTTGGAGTTGGTGAGCAATCCCCAGGATTGACTGGGGTGGCAGGTGGTGGCGACGATCGTTGTAGGGCTCAGGCGGCAACCCGTACGGCGCTCGCACGAGGATCCGGACCGGGTGCCGGTGCGGTACGGGTGCCGACCTGCCCAGCACCGAAAGGACCCGACCTGTGCCTGCTGCTCCCCCTCCTGCCGCCGCCGACCGGGCCGTCACACTTCTGCGCCGGCTCGGCGCCGCGCGCATCGCCCACCCCGGCGGCACCCTCCTCGCCCACCTCCAGCGCGTACGGGCCCGGCTCGCCGCCTGGGGAGCCCGTCCGGAACTCCAACTCGCCGGGCTGTGCCACGCGTTCTACGGAACCGACGGCTTCCCCGTGACCCTGCTGCCCCTCGGGCGTCGCGGCGAGCTCGTGGCGGTGATCGGCGCGGAGGCCGAGGCCATCGTGTACCTCTACGCGAGCTGCGACCGTAAGGCCACGTGTCGGGCGCTCGGGGATGCCGACGTGGTCTTCCACGACCGTTTCACCGGCCGTGCGTACACCCTGGAACCCCGGCTGCTCCGGGACTTCGCCGAGCTGTCGGCCGCCAATGAACTCGACCTCGCCCGCCGGGACCCCGCCCTGCGGGAACGCCGTGGGCCCGAGCTCCTCGCCCTGTTCACCCACTTCCGCCCGCTGCTCAGCCGGCCGGCCTGGCTGGACGGGCGCGCGGTCCTCGCGCCGTCGCCCCTCGCGCACGACTGAGGCCCTCGCGCACGGCTGAGGCCCTCGCGCACGGCAGACGCCCTGGTCACCAAGCGTGCGGCCCGCGGGCGCGGGTGTGATAACGCGCGGAGCACAGGACCGCAAAACGACGCGCCGCACGGTTCGCCTTTTCGGCTCGTTCTCGTCGTCCGTGCGCTCCGGGCGGAATTTTGTGATCACGAATTGCCGGGGATGTTCGCGCACGGTAATGGCTTGGTCAACTCTGTGCAGACCGCAAAACGATCTAGTAATTCACCGGGAAAGAGATGACCGGATCAATGCCTTGACCGCAATCATGCCCGGCGCGGAGACTCAAAGCGCACTCACGCATCAGGAGCCGCAAGCGACGTTCCGAATCCTGCGATACCGGTTTCGCGGGGGCGTGCGACCGGGGGAAGTGTAAGGAGAAAGTGTGCACACGGCGGCAAATCCGCGCGTGTGATCTTCACTTCCCCTCCTCATCTCTTGATGCGCGAAGAGAATGGAGGGGGAATGCCGACGCCCGCGGGCTATCCCGGTGTCTACATCGAAGAGCTTCCCAGCAGTGTCCGTACCATCGCCTCGGTCACCACCTCGGTGACCGCGTTCGTGGGCCACACCCGGCGGGGCCCGCTGAACACCCCGGTGCGCATCACCAGTTTCGCCGACTTCGAGCGCCGCTTCGGGGGGCTGACCTCGCAGAGCGCGGTCGGCTACGCGGTGCACCAGTTCTTCGGCAACGGCGGCACCGTGGCGGTCGTCGTCCGCGTGACCAAGGCCGGCACCGGCAAGGCCGCCTGCGTCACCCTCGACTCCACCGAGGGCCACAGCGCGTGCCCCGTGCTGGAGGTGCACGCCAAGGAGCCCGGCCACTGGGGCTCGGGGCTGCGGCTGGCCGTCGACTACGACACCCCGTGCCCGGAGGAGACCTTCAACCTCCATGTGCTCGACGCCCGGGGCACCTCCCGGGAGTCCTTCACCAACCTGTCCATGGACCCCGCCCACGGCCGCCACGCCGAGACCGTGATCAACGCCGGATCGGCGCTGATCCGGGTCAAGGCCGTCGGCGAGGGCCGGCCGGACCCCTCGGGCACGGTCTCCAAGCCGTTCGCGGGCGAACTCCCCGATCTGGCCGTCGAGCTGACGGTCAAGATCGGCGAGGTGGAGCGCGCGTTCACCCTGTACGACCCGGACTGCGACGGCGAGGCTCCGTGCGACGTCACCGAGCTGGCCCTGCTCCTGGAGCGCAAGCTCCGCGCACTGCCCGACGCGCCCGGCAAGCACGCCTTCGCGGGCACCGAGGTCACCGCCTTCGGCCGCCGCCTCCAGGTCGTCGCCGGCTCCATCGACCCCGACGACGTGGTGCGCTTCCTGGGAGAATGCGCCAATGACCTCGGCCTGGAGGCCTCGGTCAACCCGCCGGTCTTCCCGCTGTCCGGCGGCGAGGACGGCGCCCCGCCCGGCCCCCGCGACCTCATCGGCAGCGAGGCGGACAAGACCGGCCTGCAGGCGCTGCGCGACATCGAGGACGTCAACCTGCTGTCGCTGCCCGAGCTCGCCGCGTACGAGTCCGTCGGCGACATGGTCACCGTGCTGTCGGCGGCCGACCGGCTGTGCCGGGAGCGGCGGATCTTCCTGCTCGTCGACGCGCCCTCCGCCTGGGGCAGCGTGGACGCGGCCCGCGCCGGGATCGGCGCCTTCGAGCCGGTCCGCAGCGACCACGCGGCGCTGTACTTCCCGCAGTTGCGGCTCACCGACCCGCTCACCGGGCGGCTGCGCGCCTTCCCGCCCTCCGGGGCGCTCGCGGGCGTCATCGCCCGTACGGACGGCGAGCGCGGCGTGTGGAAGGCGCCGGCCGGGACTGAGGCGCGGCTGGCCGGGGTGTACTCGCTCGGCGTCCAGCTCACCGACCGCGAGAACGGACTGCTCAACCCGCTGGGCATCAACTGCCTGCGCACCTTCCCGGTGGTCGGCCCGCTGGTCTGGGGCGCCCGCACGCTGCGGGGGGCCGACGCGCTCGACAGCGAATGGAAGTACGTCCCGGTACGGCGGCTGGCGCTGCATATCGAGGAGAGCCTGCGCCGCGGACTGCAATGGGTCGTTTTCGAACCCAATACCGAGCAGTTGTGGCAGCAGATCCGACTGAACGCCTCCGGCTATCTGCACACGCTGTTCGAGAAGGGCGCGTTCAAAGGTGGCACTCCGCGTCAGGCGTACTTCGTCAAGTGCGACAAGGACACGACGACGGACGAGGACATCGCCAACGGCATCGTGAATGTCGTGGTCGGTATTGCGCCGGTCAAGCCCGCGGAGTTCGTGATCGTCAAGATCCAGCAGATGGCCGGACAGTTCGAGATTTAGGAATGTGATGGCTGAGTTCCAGGTCAACGCCCATCGCTTCGACCCGTACAAGAACTTTAAGTTTCTGGTCCTCTGGGACGGTCGTACGGTCGCGGGCATCAGCAAGATCAGTCCGCTGAAGCGCACCACCGAGGTCGTCAAGCACCGCAACGGCGGCGATCCCAGCTCGCCCCGCAAGTCCCCGGGCCGGTCCGAGTTCGAGGGGATCACCCTGGAGCGCGGCGTCACCCACGACCCCGAGTTCGACCGCTGGGCCAACAAGGTCTGGCAGGTCGGCGCGGGGCTCGGCTCCGAGGTTTCGCTCGCCGACTTCCGCAAGGACATCGTCATCCAGGTCCTCAACGAGGCGGGCCAGGTCGCCGTCTCGCACAAGCTCTACCGGACCTGGCCGAGCGAGTACCAGGTGCTCGGCGAGCTGGACGCCAACGCCAACGCGGTCGCCATCCAGAGCCTGAAGCTCGAGTGCGAGGGCTGGGAGCGGGACTACGAGGTGCCGGAGCCGGAAGAGCCCTCGTTCACCCACCCCGCGTAGGCGGGAAGCGGACGGCCTGAGAGATGGGGAACACGGGGCCCGCGGAGCTGCTGGCCATCTGGGAGGCGGGGCTGGCGCACCACGGCCCCGGCCGCGCCCTGCTGCTGCACCGGGCGGCCCGCCCGGAGTCCGCCGCGGACGAACTGCTGTCGCTGCCGGTGGGCCAGCGCGAGGCGGACCTGTACGCCCTGCGGCGCGCGCTCTTCGGCGAGCGGATGCAGATCCGGGCCGAGTGCGGCGCGTGCGGCGAGGCCATGGAGTTCGACCTCGACGCCCGCGACCTGGGGGTGCGCCCGCGGGAGCGGGACGGGCCGCTCCGGGTGGAGGAGGGCGAGTGGACGGTCGAGTTCCGGCTGCCCACCGTCGCCGACCTCGACGCGGCCGCGCACGCGGTGGCCGGAGCGGACGGGCGTGCGGTGGCCGGAGTGGGCGGGCGTGCGGCGTCCGGAGTGGGCGGGGCCGGGGACGGACTTCTGGGTGAGGACGTGGGTGTGGGCGGGCCGGTGGCCGCGGAGGGCGGCGAGGCCGCCGAAGCGTTCATGGCCGCGGAGGGCGGCGACGCCGCCGTTGCCTCCACGGCCGCAGCCCGCGCCCGGCGGGCCCTGCTCGCCCGTTGCCTCGTCTCCGTACACCGTGCGGGGCAGCCCGTCCCGGCCGACCGCCTCCCGGTGGCCGAACTGCCCGAGCCGGTGCAGCGGAAGCTCGCCGAGGCCGCCGAACGCGCCGACCCGGCGGCCGATGTGACGCTCAACGTCGCCTGCCCCGAATGCGGTGAGGCCACCCGGGCCGAGCTGGATATCGCCTCCTACCTGTGGGCCGAACTCGACCACTGGGCACGGGACCTGCTCCTCGATGTCCACCTGCTCGCCACCGCATACGGCTGGAGCGAGCCTCAGATCCTGGCGCTCAGCCCGCTGCGGCGCCGCTACTACCTGGAGCTGTGCGCAGATGGCTGACTTCTTCGACCGGTTGCTCGCGCGGCACGCACCCGTGCCCGCGCCCGGGCCGGAGGCGGGCGGCGGCGCCGGCGACCGCCCGGTCCGGGCACGGCCGCGGCTGCCCGGCCCGTACGAGCGGATCGAGGCGCTGGGGGGAGACCAGCCGCTGCTGGAGGAGTCCGCGGCTGCTCGGGTGGCCCCGCCACCGGCGGCCGACCGCCACCAGGAGGTGGTCCGCCACGAGCGCGAGGTCAGGACCGACCGGCACACCGTCATACGCGCCGAGCCCACACCGTACGAGGACGTGGAGCGGTACGCCGAACCCCCGGCCCGGGCACCGCTGTTGCTCCCCAGCACACAGATCACCGTCAGGCCGCAACCGGCCGCCCCCGACACCCCGGCCACCCGGCGGGGCGACACGGCCACCCCATCGCCCGACGCCGCACCGGCCGCCGCCGGGCCCCGGCCCGGCCCGCCGTCCGGGGGCCTGTGGCCCGCGGCGGCCGCCGCGCCACTGCCGCCCCGCGCGGCCGACGCCGCCATGGGCCGGGATGCCGCGCGGCTCCCCGCCGGGCGGCGCCGTGGCCGCACCGCCCAGCGCACGGTGCATGTCCAGATCGGGCGGCTGGAGGTCACCGCCGCCGCCCCGCCCGGTGCCGACCGACCCGCGGCCGCCCGCCCCGGACCGACGGGACGGCGTGCACCCGCGCTGAGCCTGGACGACTACCTGGCGCGCGGCGAGAGGAGGGACTGACATCATGAGCAACGGACTCGCGTTCGCGACCGTCACCCAGGCCCTCGCGCTGCTGATCGCGAACAATCTGCGGCCCGAGATCGACATCGCGGTCACGGTGGACACCCGTAGGCCTCCCACGGAGCCGCCCACCGAACCGACCATCAACATCTTCCTCTACCAGGTCACCCCGAACGCCTCCCTGCGCTCCACCGACCTGCCCACCCGGGCCTCGGACGGCACGCTGCTCAAGCGACCGGCCGCGGCGATGGATCTGCACTATCTGATCAGCGCGTACGGGGAGGAGTCCGAGCTGGTCGGGCAGCGCCTGATCGGCAGCGTGGTGCGCACCCTGCACGAGATACCGATGCTGCCGAAGGACGTGATCGAGGAGGCCGCCCGGCGCTCGTATCTGACGGGCAGCGACCTGGCCGAGTCGCTGCAGCGGGTGCGCTTCACACCGACGCAGATGGACGTGGACGAGACCTCCAAGCTCTGGGGGATGCTCTACCAGACCCCGTATGTGCTGTCGGTCTGCTACCAGGGCTCGTTGGTGCTGATCGAGGGGCGCGAGCAGCCGGTCCCGGCGAAGCCGGTGGAACGGCCCGCGGTGCGGGTGCTGCCCTTCGGGGCGCCGGGAGCGCCGGAGCCACCCACCCTGCCGGGGGCGGATCCGCAGCGGCCCGAGGAGCCCGCCCGGGCGGAGGCGGCGGCGGAGGACGAGACCGCGGCCCCCGCCAAGCCCGCCCAGAAGCGTTCCGCCGCCGCGAAGACGGCCGCTGCCAAGACGCCCGCCGCCAAGACCGCTGCTGCCAAGACGGCCAAAGCCGCCGCCACCAAGTCGGCCGCGAGCAAGACCACCAAGACCGCCGCCGCCAAGTCGGCCGCCTCGCCCGCCCGTACGCGCAAGCCCACGCCCCGGCGCCCCGGCGGGCGCTCCGAGGACACGGAGAGCTGAGGCAGGCGATGGGGGAGAAGGGGGTGGACGACAGCATGGGTACGCGGGACGGCCACGCATCGGCGGCCGCCGATGCCATCGCGAACGGGGACGCCCTCGCGGGCGGGGACGCCCTCGCGGGCGGGGACGCCCTCGCGGGCGGGGACGCCCTCGCGGGCGGGGACCCCGTCGCGGGCGGGGACCCCGTCGCGGGTGGGGACTCCATCCCGGGCGAGGACGGACAGGCCCTGGCCGCCGCCGTCCAGGCCGTACTGGCCCGCGTCGACGCCCACGCGCGCCGCGCCTCCTCCAACGGCTCCCGGCCCGGCGCGTCCCCCTCCGACGGAGCCGCCGCACCCCGCGATGCCGCCACCACCGACGAGCCCACCACCCCCGCCACCCAGCAGCCCCCACAGGAGCCCGCGAGCGGCGCACCGCCACCCACCCCGCCCCCGCCCCGAAAGCGATCTCCGGCCCCGCCACCCTCGACGCGCTGGTGGCCTGCTTCGGCCTCAGCACCTTCGAGCGCCAGCTCGTCCTGCTGGCTGCGGCCGCCGAACTGGACCCCACCGCCGCCGCGCGGTGCGCTGCCGCCAGCGGCGACCCGACCCGTACGTACCCCACCTTCTCGCTCGCCCTCGCCGCGCTCGACGAACCGCACTGGAGCGCGCTCACCCCCGTCTCCCCGCTCCGCCGCTGGCGCCTGACGGAGCTCGACGACGAGACCCGGCTCACCACCTCCCGGCTGCGGATCGACGAGCGCATCCTGCACTTCCTGGCCGGATCGCCCTACCTCGACGCCCGGCTGCACGGTCTGCTGCGCCGCGCGCAGACCCCGCAAACCCTGCCCGCCTCCTACGGCCGCGCGGCGGACCGGGTGGCCGCGGGCTGGAACGAGTCCCGCCCGGAGGCCCCGCTGCGCGTGGAGCTCGTCGGCGGCGACCTCACCACCCGTACCGACATCGCCGCCACGGCCGCCCGCCGCACCGGACTCGCCCTGTACGTCATGGCCTCTGACGACGTCCCCACCGACGCGGCCGAACGCGACCGCCTCGCCCGCCTCTGGCAGCGCGAGGCCGTCCTGCTGCCCGCGGCGCTCCTGCTGGAGGTCGGCGAGATGGACCGGGAACAGACCGCCGCCACCGACGCGTTCATCGACGCCGCCGCCGTGCCCCTCGTCGTCTCCAGCCCGGACCCGCGCCCGACCGGCCGCCCGCGCGGTGAGCGCGTCACCGTGCCCGGGCTGGACGACACCGAACAACTCGCCCTCTGGGCGGACGCCTTCGCCGACATCCCGCGGATCCGGAAGAGCCATCTGCGGTCGCTGGTCGCCCAGTTCCAGCTGCCGCCGCATGTCATCCGCTCCGCGGCCGCCGCCGTACTCCGTGACCTCCCCGACGCGGACACGGACGCCGACACGGACGCACTCGACCCCACCGAACTCGCCTGGCGGGCCGGGCTCATCGAGGCGCGCATCGGTCTGGACGAACTGGGCCGGCGGATCGAACCGGAGGCCGCCTGGGACGATCTGGTGCTCGCCGACCACCAGTCGCGGATCCTGCGCGAGGTCGTCGCCCATGTGCGGCAGCGCGCCACCGTCCACCAGGAGTGGGGCTTCGCCGCGACACTCCGCCGGGGCCTCGGCGTCACCGCCCTGTTCGCGGGCGGCTCCGGCACCGGCAAGACCCTCGCCGCCGAGGTGATGGCCAAGGAGCTGGGCCTGGACCTCTTCATCATCGACCTCTCCCAGGTGGTCAGCAAATATATCGGCGAGACCGAGAAGAACCTGCGCAAGGTCTTCGACGCCGCCGAGCGCGGTGGCGCACTGCTCCTCTTCGACGAGGCGGACGCGCTGTTCGGCAAGCGCAGCGAGGTCAAGGACAGCCACGACCGGTACGCCAACCTGGAGGTCAGCTATCTGCTGATGCGCATGGAGGCGTACCGGGGCCTGGCCATTCTCACCACCAACATGAAGAAGGCCCTCGACCCGGCCTTCATGCGCCGGATCCGTTTCGTCGTCGACTTCCCCTTCCCCGGCGAGAGCGAGCGCGCCGAGATCTGGCGCCGGGTGCTCCCCGCCCAGGCGCCGATGAAGGACATCGACCCCCAGCGCCTCGCCCAACTCACCGTGGCGGGCGGCTCGATCCGCAACATCGCGCTCTCGGGCGCCTTCCTCGCGGCCGAGGAGGGCGACCGCCTCCAGATGCGCCACATGCTGGCGGCGGCGCGCACCGAGTACCAGAAGCTGGACCGTTCGCTCACGCCCTCGGAGGTCCACGGATGGGTCTGAACGATCAACCGCGTGCGGTCCGGGTGGACATCGGCGAGCTGGCGCTGTCCGGCTTCGGCGCCGGGATCGACCCGGACCGGGTCTCGGCGGCGTTCCAGACGGAGCTGGCCCGGCTGGTGCGGGAGCGCGGCGTCCCGCTGGCGGCGGCCGGGGAGGGCACGGCCATCGAGGCCCTGTCCGATCTGCCCCCGCTCCCCGCCACCACCTCCCCGGCCCGGCTGGGCGAGGCCCTGGCCCGGGCCGTGCACGCGGGCCTGTCCGGAAGGGGGCGGGAGGGGACATGAGCAACACACCGTCCGCCACCCAGGACGACCGCGCGTCCCAGTCCGCCAAGCGCCGCAAGCGCAAGGAGCGGACCGGTAAGGCCCGTGCGCCCGAGCCCAAGGACATCGTCAGCGGCGCGGGACAGCCCCTCGACCCGAGCGTCCGGCGCGACCTCGAGGAACAGCTCGGCCACGACCTCGGCCAGGTCCGCCTGCACACCGACCGCGACGCCGGCCACCTCACCGAACTGCTGGGCGCGGACGCGGTGGCGGTCGGCCAGGACATCTTCTTCCGCGAGAACACCTACCGCCCTGGCACGACGGACGGCCAACGGCTCCTCGCCCACGAACTGCTGCACACCGTCCAGAACCCCCACGGCCTCGGCGCCCTGCGCGCGGGCCGCGATCTGGGCGCGGTGAGCCTTCCGCAGGACGCGATGGAGCGCGAGGCTGAGGGCGCGGCGCGTGAGCTGGTCCGCGGTGGGCGGCCGGACACCGAGACCGAGCCGCAGACGTCCGCGACCCCGGGCTGGCTCCGCTACGCCACGGTCGACGCCGACCGCAACCGCATGGAGAAGCTGGACCCGGCGACGCTGGTCGACCGCCTGGCCAACGGTGTGATCCGCTCCCTGCGCGGCGACCCCGAGGACCGCTCCAAGCGCACCCGTATGCAACTGGCCCGGATGCCGGACGAGGTGCAGGACGCCGTCCTCGACCGGCTGGAGACCAGGCTCCTCAGCTCGGAGCACGAGCGGGTGCTCGACTTCGTCGACGAGATCGAGGCGGACGACGACCTGGAGCGGGAGTCGCTGGCCGCCCCCGACGTCGAGCCGGACTCGGTCGAGGAGCTGCTGTTCGAGCGCGAGACGGGGCGGCGGAGGGCGGAGGAGCGGCGCGAGGAGGAGCAGCGCCCCGCGCCCGCGCCGGGTCCGGAGAAGGACGAGCACGCGGAGGAGGGCGCGCCGGGCAGTACGCCGCAGAACCGTGGGGGCGCGCCCGAGCAGGAGGGCCACGGAGGGAGCCAGGAACAGAGGCCGGGCGCGGACGCGGGGCGCGAGGGCGGAAGCGCTTCGTCGGGTGGGAAGTCGGGCGGTGCGGCCTCGGCGGCACCGGCCGCCGCGCCCCCGTCCCAGCAGCCGTCGTCGTCCTCGCCGTCGGGCGGGAAGTCCGGGGACGGGCAGCAGGGTGGCGAGAAGAAGGCCGAGGGCGCCGAGAAGGAAAAGCAGGGGAAGGAGGGGGAGGGGAAGGAAGGGCAGGAGCAGCAGGGCGTCGCGACCGCGAGCAAGGAGGAGTCGGCGGCCAAGAACCGTCCGGGCGCGGCCGATGCGCTCGTGGCGGGCCAGCAGCTGAAGCAGCAGGACAAGCGGGGCGCGGACAAACCCACCGGTTCGCCGACGGTATCGGGCAAGGACACCCAGCCGCCCGGCGCGTTCTCCACCCTCGACGGCGTACGCGCCCAGGATCTGGACGGCCCGGAGGAGCGGGCCGAGGAGGATCCGTTCGGCTCCGGCAGCGAGTCGGAGGTCGAGGTCGGGGGCGAGGAGAAGAGCGCCTGGGACACCAAGCTCCAGCCGGAGGACTTCCTGCCGGAGCAGGACCTCGATGTGTCCGGCGTACCGACCGCGGACACGCTCGACCCCCCTCGTCCGCCACCCCTCCCGTCCCGTCGTTCCCCGCCCCACCGGTGACCAAGGCCGACAAGGTGCAGGCCGAACGGGACGCGGAGGACGCCGAGGACGAGGCGGCGGACACCGAACCCGACGAGGACACCGTGGACGCGGGCGCCGAGGCCGAGCCGTCGGTGGAGGCGGACGACAGCGCGGCGGCGGCAGGCGGCGGGCTTGGCGATCTCGCCGTGGAGCAGGCCGCCGAGAGCCGACCGGGACCGGCCGTGACACGCGACCCGAAGAGCGGCGCCGATCCCAAGGACGGGCCCGTCGTCGCCCAGACGACGGTGCAGGAGGCCGCGGGCAGGTCGGAGGACGGCAGCGAAGCCACGGAACAGGCCGCGAAGGAGGAGAAGGGCACACCTGCGGCGGGTGACGCGCCGGGCGGCGCGCAGGAGAAGGCGTCCCAGCAGGCGGTGGGCGGTCAGGCGGCGCAGGAGCCCGCGGCCAAGGCGGAGCAGAAGAAGACGGACGCGGAGCCGGCGGCGGCCAAGAGCGAACCCACGGCGGACGCCGATTCCCCCTCACCCGCCAGGGACACCCAGGTCACGGGCGGGTCCAACGCGGATACGCCCGGCGGGGCGAGCAGCGGAGCGCAGAGCGAGCAGAGCGCGCCGGCGGGCCCTACGGAGGCCCCGGCTGCGGAGGCCGCACCGCCTGCCCCGGAACCCAAGAAGACCGCCGAGCCCGAGCAGACCGCTCAGCCCACGGTCGCGCCCCCGAAGGAGACTCCGGCACCCAAGGCCGCCCCGGGGGCAAAGGCCGCGGCGCCCAAGTCGGCACCGTCCGCCAAGACACCGCGCGGCGGCGGTGGCGGCGGAGCCGGTGGTGGTGGCGGTGGTGGTGGCAAGGCTTCCGCCCCGGCCAAGGGCAAGAAGAAGGACTCCGGCCCGGCCCCGAACCTCTCCCAGGTGTCCCCGGAGGCGGGCCTGTCCACCGCCTCGAAGCTCAAGCCCCATGTGGCGCTGCAGGCCATGACCGGTGTGAGCGGCTCGGTGGACCGTACCGTCGGCGACGAACACAAGGCGCTCGCCGCCGCCCCGCCCTCGATGCAGCGCCCGGCGGGCGCCCCGCAGACCCTCCAGGACAAACCGGCAACCGACGCCGCGGCCCAGTACTCGCAGGATCCGGCCCAGAAGTCCGAGGCGCCGGAGAAGGAAGATGCCGAGGTCACGGGCGCCAAGGAGCCCGAGGGGCAGATCGAGGCGGAGAAGGCCGAGGAGCCCGGCGGCTGGGACACCTTCAAGATGGCCCTGGGCTTCATCGGCGGCAAGATCGTGAACGGGGTCGCGAGCCTCTTCGGCGCCGACGAACCCGTAGTGGACCCGCAGGAGTTGGCTGCGAAGTTCGCCGGGCTGCCGACCAAGGACGAAGCGCTCAAGCAGGCCCAGGCGGGCAACGCGCCGGGCGTGCAGATGCAGGGCGACGCCGACCAGACGGCCGGTGAGCAGGGCTCCGCCGTCGACACCAAGGGCCAGGAGACCGTCGCGACGGGCCGCGACGACGCGGGCCGCGGCATGGGCGAGGACCAGGTCTATCCCGACGCGCCCAAGGAGCAGATGGCGGCCAAGGTCCCCGGGCAGGGGGGCGGCGGGGGCGGCGGTGCGCCCGGCGGCGGCGCGACGACGGGAGCCGTCCCTCCCGAGGCCGCGTCGGAAGTGGCCGAGCACGAACGCGGACGGCAGTTCCAGGCGGCGTTCACCGACGGCCAGAAGGGCATGTCGGAGGGGCGACAGACCAAGGACCGCGACTTCCGGGACGGTCAGCAGAAGCACAAGCAGCAGGTCGACGCCGAGGTCGCGGGCAATACGAAGAGCCAGGCGAGCGAGCGCGAGAAGGCGATGACGGAGGTCACCGCCAAGCGCGCGGACTGGCGCACGGAGCAGGACAAGGAGCTCCAGTCGCTCGGCGACAAGAAGACCGAGCGCCACGAGAAGATCCGCAAGGACGTCAAGGACAAGGAAGAGCAGACCGACAAGGACGTCGACAAGGAGAAGGACGACAGCGACAAGAAGATCCAGGACAAGGGCGACCAGGCCGAACACGATGCCGAGAAGAAGCGCGACGACAGCGTCGAGGAATCGGGCAACTGGGTCAGCAAGGCCTTTGACTGGATCAAGGACAAGGTCATCGAGATCAAGAACGCGATCGTCCGCGTCATCAGGGAGGCGCGGGACGCGGTCATCGGGTTCATCAAGAACTTCAAGGAGACCGTCGAGCGCTGGATCAACGACGCCCGCAAGGCGATCGTCGACGCGATCAAGACCTTCATCAACGACCTGATCGAGTTCGCCAAGGCGATGGTGCGGGCCGTCATCGACCTGGCCAAGCGCATCCGGAACGTCATCACGGGCCTGATCAACGCCGCGATTGCCCTCGTCAACAAGCTCGCCACGATGCTCAAGCAGGCCATCACCGACCTGCTGAACGCCCTCGGCAAGCTGCTGAGCAGCATCCTGGACGTCCTCAAGAAGATGCTGCAGGACGTCATCAAGGCCGTCGTGGACGCGGTCAAGGCGGTCCTGGACTTCGCCTCCAAGCTGCTGGGCGCGCTCGGCGACTTCATGCTCATCGCGGTCGACTTCCTCTCCGACCCCGGCGGCTGGCTGAGCGGTGCGAAGAACTCGGCGGTGGACGGCGCGAAGAACCACCTCTTCCGCGAGGTGAAGTCGGCCGTCAAGGAGTGGTTCCAGTCCAAGATCCAGGAGATTATCGGCGTCCCCAAGGCGATCTTGGACAAGCTGTTCAAGGGCGGCTTCACGCTGGAGCAGATCGTCAAGGAGACGTGGGACGCGATCGTCCCCCAACTGCCCTTGATCATCGGCGAGATCGTCATCACGAAGGTCATCGCCAAGCTGATCCCCGGGGCGGGCTGGGTGATGGCCGTCATCGACGCGATCCGCACGGCCATCGGCGCGCTCGGCGAAATCCTGCGCGCGATGGGCGCGGTCCTCGACTGGCTGAAGGCCGTCCGCATGGGCGGCGCGGGCATCCTCTTCGCGAAGGCGGTCGCGGCGGGCATCGTGGCCCTCCTCGAATTGGCCTATGAGGCGCTGCTGTCGGGGATCGGCAAGTACGTGGCGAAGGTGGGTCGGCGCTTCAAGGCCATCGCGGCGAAGCTGGGGCAGGGCAAGGGTGGCAAGGGTGGGGCAGGCGGGAAGGGCGGCGCGGACGGGGAGGGCGCGGACGGGCGCGGCGGCAAGCCGAAGCCCGACGAAAAGCCGCAGGAGCCGACTGCACCGAAAACGACGACGCGTCCGACGCCAACCACCACGAAGCCGAAGCCGGGCGCCGAACCGACGCCCAAGAAGCCCACAACGCAGCCGCAGACCAAACCAACGAAGGCCGACACCCCCGGCAGGCCCAAGACAACACCCGACACCAAGACCCCAGCCCCCACGACGAAGGACAAGAACGGCAAACCCAAGCCCGAGGAAGACCACCCGGACACCCGCCCGACCCCATCCCCGAGACCCAAGCCCAAGCCGGAACCCCCGGCCAAGCCCAAGCCCGAACCGCAGACAAGGCCCAAGCCGGATAAGGACGACAAAACCCCGGGCACCCCCAAGGACGACAAGGGCCCGGAGGACCGGCCGAAGAACGACGACGAGCCCTCAACCAAGGATCCCAAGGACCCCAAGGACCCCACCAAGCCCAAGCTCGACAAGGACGGCGACAAACCCACCAGGCCGAAGGAAGGCGACGGCAAGAAGCCCAAACCGGACAAGGACGGCGACAAGCCAGGCCCCCGAAAGCCCAAGCCCGACAAGGACGGCCCCGGTAGGCGCCCGAACAAGAAGGGCCCCAACAAGCGCAAGACCCACCCCGACAAGAGCGGCCCGGGCAGGCCCAAGTCCAAGCCGGACAAGGACCGGCAGGAAAAGGACGAGAACTCAAGAGACTCTAAAGAAGCGCAGTTGCGTAGGATCGTTGGCCGTATTCGGCCTCGGATCGAAAAGAAACTCAGGGCTGGTATGACTACGCGGGAGCACGCCGCCCTTCTCGCCGAGTTCCGACGCTGGTACCGATTGACCAGTCTGTATAAGCAAGGCGGAAATAGATTCACGGTCCAGGCCATACTCAACCCCGGACCCGTGGAGGCCGGTGACGGGGTGTCGGAGCGCACCGGAGGACAGGGCCCCATGGACCGGGACAAGCCGCTGGTACTTCCCGAGCCAGACCCCCGTAGCAACTTCGTCGATGGTCAGCTACCAGTATCCTTCAAGCATGAGTTCATCAACCCGGACTGGGCCGAAGATGGCGAAACCCCGCATTCGGGAGTAGCTGCGCGGGCGCGTAACATCATCGGCTTCCGGCACATATACGGCCGGGGGGTCACCGGAAGGAAGATCCCAGGGCAAAAGAATCTCCAAAATGTGGGCGGTGACTTCACCTGGAATGCAATGCACCTGCTCCCGAAAGGTCTGGGAGGTCCCCGTGCGGGGTCGAACATGGTGCCCGCGCACAACTACATCAATAGAGGATTCTTCCCCGCATTCGAGAGCGGAGCGGTGCAGGCGTTCGGGGACGGAGCCGATGAAGAAGACAAGGTGCCCGGATGGTACAAGGTTGACCTTTCCCTTTATGAAGGTCCGGCCTCTCAATACGCAGACGGCGTATACCCGCCCGGCTTCCCGCGGGTACTCCAGGCGCGCTGGGCTACCTACAAACACACTGGAGAAGGCGACGGCAGTAGTCGGACCGAGTGGAAGTCTGAAAAATGGAAGACCTCCCCGTTGGTCAAGTTTCCGGAGCCGCCAACGGAAAAGCATCCAAAGATCAACATCAACACCGAAAGCAGCTACATCAACGTGCGGGGTGTTCTGGGGCAGAGTGATGAGCTCGTGCTCGCAGTGTTCGTGTCGCGACCTTTCGAGGACCTTGCAGATATGAAGGAGAAGATCGAGAAATATATCGTCCCGAGCACAGGAAAGCACATCAAGCGTCTGCAGCACTACCTGGAACGCATGGACGCGAACTACGGTCGCGTATTCAAGATCGAGTAGGCGTCCGCGAAAGGTGCACACCCATGAGCTCTCTTAATGAACTGGAAGAGCGTCACACAGCGTCCATGGCGCAGCTGCGCTCTGCCGATTCGATCGAAGTGATCGATGAGGCATTGGGCGACGTCGGCCTAGGGTTCGGTGACATTCGCCCACTGACCGCGTTCAATCCGAATTGGGGTAATCTGAGGCTGGCCCCAGAAATGCTCGAAACGTCTCTCAGGTTCTCTGAGATAGCCGTCCATTGGGAGTCCGTATCGCCGCTTCCGGAAATTTCGGGGGAGTACCGGGTGCCGGCGCCGCTTGACATTCTGAGTCAAGGCCCCAGCCTTATGGTGGATATGTTGTCCGACGAGTTTCAGCAGGACTTCGTTGCAGAACTGCGTTACATTGACAATGCTTATAACTCCGGCAGGGGTTTCATGACCTATCTGCACATGGCTCCGGGATCGCCCTCGCTCGATGTCTGGTTTCAGGATCTAGTGTCCAAACAGTTTCCGCCGTATCCGCCAGGCTTCTTCAAGTTGGATATCACTTACAATACCTACATGGACGCCCTCGTTCTCAGTAAGGGACTGCATGGTTGGCAGTATCTGTTTGCGGATATTTCATTCACCAAGCGTCCTTTTAAGAAGTATGGCGAGAGCCTGCGCAACGGCTTCGATGTATTCGCCCAGCTCTTTCCTGATTTGGATTACAGCCCACTGATCGAGCGTTGGGAGGCCCGCCTGTGACCCGCTACCCCGACATCCCCAAACCCATCCGCTCCGGAATAGTCCTCGTCGACCCCGACCGCGGCACCCCCCAACGCATCATCATCCTCCAGTTCAACCCCGACACCCTGGAGCGCTCCCTCTCCCCCAATCCGCCGGCGACCAAGCCGACAGCGGCGGAGGCGGCAGCGGAAGCGGGGACAAGAACGAGGCCTTGCGCCTCAAGGGCCCCGCCCAGGAGACGTGGAAGTTCACGGCGGAGATCGACGCGACCGATCAGTTCGAGGTGGCCGCGCCCGACGGGATACACCCGCAGCTCGCGACGCTCGAAATGCTCGTGCAGCCGACCACGGCCAAGTTGCGGGAGGCCATGCGGCTGTCCAAGAAGGGGACCATCGAGATCAGCCCGATCGAGATGCCGTTGACCCTCTTCACGTGGGGCAGCAAGCGCGTCATGCCGGTCCGCATCACCGAACTGTCCATCAACGAATCGGCGTTCGACGTCAACCTCAACCCCATCCGCGCATCCCTCAGCATCGGGCTGAAGGTGCTCACCGTCAGCGATCTGCCCGCCGGCCACCGGGGCGCCGAGCTCTATCTCGCGCATCTCGCGCAGAAGGAACGGCTCGCGGCGGCCGCGCGTGGGGGAGCGCTCAGCGCGCTGGGGTTGAACAGTGGGGACATCGGGCTGGGGAGGGTGTAGAAGCAGATGGCCGGGTCACAGCCACAGCCGTACGAAAGCGCGCTCGACGCGATTCCGGGGTCGCACCCTTACCCCCGCTCCAGCCGCTACCACGACGCCGAGATCGGGATCCACACCCAACCCGACGGCACGCCCGTCCGGTACATCAAGCGGCGGCTGTTGCCGCCACTGAGCGCAAACCCCGAGGAGACGGAGACACACACCGTCAGCAGTGGCGAGCGCCCCGACCACCTCGGTCAGCGCTATTTCGGCGACCCCGCCGCCTGGTGGCGGATCGCCGACGCCAACCCCGTCCTCGACCCCCGCGAGCTGACCGCCGAGCCGGGCGAGGAGATAGAGATCCCGAGCGGGTTCCCGAGCGGGCTCCCGGGCGGAAGTGGTGGGCGCCATGGCTGATGAGCCCGTCGGGCAGGGGCCCATTCACCTCGAATTACGGATGGGGCCCAAGCTCACCCGCCCCGTGCCCCCGAGGTCACCGAGGCGCTGCTGTCCGCGCAGATCACCACGACCGCGGGCGAACGCAGCGGCTTCCAGATGGCGTTCGACCTCACCAAAAAGGGCGCGATCATCGACCGGCTGCTCCCGGAGGGGTTCTTCGACCCCCGCACCCGCGTGGTCGTCACGGCCGCCGTCAAGGGCACGCCGATCGTCCTCCTCGACGGGCTCATCGTGCGCCACGAGGTGGGGGCCAGCAATCAGCCGGGGCAGACGACCCTCACCGTCACCGGCGAGGACCTCACCCTCCTCATGGACCTCGAGGAGCGGACCGACCGCTATCCCAACCTCCCGCCCTTCAAGCGCGTCACCCGCATCCTCTCGAAGTACACCGACTACGGGATCGAGGCGGACGTCATCGAGGAGAAGATCCTCCAGCCGCCCAACGCACAACGCCGCGTCGACTACCAGACCGGCACCGACCTGCAGTACGTCACCGACCTCGCGCAGGCCAACGGCTATGTCTTCTACCTCATCCCCGGGCCCGTCGCCGGGGTCTCCACCGCCTACTGGGGCCCCGAGAAGCGCATCGGGACACCGCAGCACGCCCTCACCGTCAACATGGACGTCAACTCCACCGTCGACCAGCTGACCTTCGCCTACGACGGCACCGCACGCGAGGAGCCCCAGGCCCGCTGGCAGGACCCGGCCACTCGCACCTCGACCCTCCTCGCCCAGCCCGACATCAGCCCGCTCCGCCCGCCGCTGGGCAAACGAGCCACCCCCGCCCTCAAGCGCAAGACGCTCTCCGGCACGGCCAAGAAGGACCGGGCGCAGGCCGAGGCCGAAGCGCTGGCGCGGGCCGCCGTCTCCGCCGACGCCATCTCCGGTTCCGGCTCGCTGGACGTCAATCGGCACGGGTACATCCTCCAGCCGCGCCAGCTCGTCGGCGTCCGGGGCGCCGGGGCCACCTACGACGGCGAGTACTACGTCAAGTCCGTCACCCACCATCTGCGGCCCGGCTCCTTCCAGCAGAACTTCACGCTCACCCGCGAAGGGCTGATCGCCCGGAGCGACACCGTTCGGCCCTAAGGACCCTATGGACCCCAAGGACCCCAAGGACAAGAATCAGGAGCCCCCATGGCGGCCACGCCCAACAACCGCTACCTCGGGAAATTCCGGGGCCGGGTGCGGGACAACCAGGACCCGCTCGGAATAGGCCGGATCACCGTCGAGGTGCCCGATGTCCTCGGCGATGAGCCGTCGACCTGGGCCATGCCCTGCTTTCCCTTCACGGGGGACCAGCTGCGGCCCGCCGGGCAGTACGTCGTGCCGTCCGTCGGGGCCGGGGTGTGGGTGGAGTTCGAGCAGGGCGACCCCAGTTTCCCCATCTGGACGGGGTGCTGGTTCGGGGCCAGGGAGCAGCTCCCGGAGGACGCGCGGACCGATCCGGCGACCGCGCACCCCGTGGTGATCCAGACACCGGGGAAGCACAAGATCGTGATGTCCGACGTTCCGGCCGAAGGCATTTTGCTGCAGGCACCCGGCGGCGCGTTCGTAAAGATCGACGCGACCGGAGTGCATATCGACAACGGCCAGGGGGCGTCGGTCTCCCTGGTCGGAGACCAAGTCGATCTGAACGAGGGCCGGTTGACCGTGCCCAAGAAGCGATAACCAGCCAGCGCACGAGAACGGGGAGGGACAAGGGACGTGTCCGGGAATTCCGGCAATCTCGTCAGCCATACCGCCGTGATCAGTTGCCCGCACGGCGGACGCGTACGGGCGGCATCCGTTCCGTCGTCCGGTGTGCGGCTCGACGGGCAGCCCATGCCATCCGCCGACGACGTCTTCACGGTCGTCGGCTGCCCGCACGCCGTCGACCGCGTCCCGCTGCCGTGCACCACCGTCCGGTGGACTCCGGACCGCGACACGGTGCTGATCGACGGCGTGCCCGTACTGCTCGACACCTCCTCGGCACAGTGCTTCAGCGCGGGGCTCGTGCCACAGGGGCCACCCGTCGTCTCCGCCGCGCGGCAAGGGGTGAGGTGCGGATGAGGACACGGACCGGCAGGACCCGCACGGTACGGACCGACATCGCCTTTCCGTTCCGGATCGACCGGCGCGGGCGCACCGCGCACGCGGACCACGACGACCACATACGCGATCTGATCGAGCAGTTGCTCTTCACCAGCCCCGGCGAGCGCGTCATGCGGCCCGACTTCGGATGCGGCCTCCTCGACCTCGTCTTCACGCCCAACAGCCCCGAACTGGCCTCCGCCGTGGAGCTGTCCGTTCAGGCGTCGCTGCAGCGCCGGCTCGGCGAGCTGATCGAGGTGGAGTCCCTGGACGTGGTCAGCGAGGAGAACGTCGTGCGTGTCCATCTGCGGTATGTGGTGCGCGCCACCGCCAGTCTGCGCGACGAGGTGTTCGAGGGGAGGGGATCCGCGTGAGTCAGCAGACCGCCGGGTCACGGCGCGACCTCATCAGGGCCGCCCATCTGGGCGGGGTCGACGCCGTCGAGGTGGGGGACAGCACGGAACAGGGCACCACCCTCACCGTCACCTTCCTCGGCAAGGCCCCGCACGGCCTGTGCCCGGAGAACGTACGCATCGACGGCGGCCGCCGGATCACCGGCATCGAGGTGCTCGAGATCTCCGTCGAGCGCGAGGAGGACCCGGAGCTCGACGACAAGCTGTACGTCACCGTGGACCGGGCCGGGGACACCTCCCTCTACCGGCTCTCCGTCGTGGACACCGATCCCTACGGACGGCCCGGCACCGAGCCGTTCCCCGGCTTCGACCAGCGGTATTTCTCCGCCGATTTCACCTTCCGGCCCGACTGCCCCGCCCCCTTCGACTGCAAGGAAGAGGGCGACGACCTCCCCGCCACCTTCCGGACCGGGCCCGCCCCCGTCATCGACTACACCGCCCGCGACTACGACACTCTCCGCCAGGTCGTCCTGGACCGGCTCCGCCTCACCACCCCCGACTGGGTCGAGCGCAACGCCGCCGACCTCGGCACCACCCTGGTCGAGCTGCTCGCCTACACCGCCGACCAGATCAGCTACCAGCAGGATGCGGTCGCCACCGAGGCGTATCTCGACACCGCCCGCCGCCGGGTGTCCGTACGCCGCCACGTACGGCTCATCGACTACGCGATGCACGACGGCTGCAACGCCCGCGCCTTCGTCACCGTGGAGACGGTCGAGCCGCTGACCCTGGACCCGGGGGAGTACCGCTTCGCCGCCGTCGACGTCCGTACCCTCGGCCCGCTGGACCGGCCGGACATCGGGGCGGTGCTGGACGACCGGGAGCTGGCCGTGCTCGACGAGCGCGGGTCGGTGGAGGTGTTCGAGCCCGTCGTCACCGATCAACCCCTCCACCTGCGGCCGGAACACCACCGCATCCGCCTGTGGACCTGGGGTGGCGAGGTCTGCTCGCTGCCCGTCGGCGCCACCTCCGCCACGCTGCGCGACGCATGGGCCGACGAGAAGTGCGAAACCCGCACGATCGACCTGCATCCCGGCGATCTGCTGCTGTTCGAGGAGGTGCGGGGGCCGCGCTCCGGGACGCCCGGCGACGCCGACCCGTCGCACCGGCAGGCCGTGCGCCTCACCTCCGTCACCCCCGCCGTCGACCGGCTCGCCGAACAGCCGGTGCTGGAGGTCACCTGGGCGCCGGAGGACGCACTGGCCTTCCCGCTGTGCCTGGCCACCCGGGGCGGTACCGACTGCGTGCCCGTCGAGGACGTCAGCGTGGCGCGCGGCAATGTGGTGCTCGTCGACCACGGGCGCTCGCTGACCTTCTGCTGCGGCACACCGGAGACCTTCACCGTGCCGCCGGTCCCCGCCGTCGTCGGCTCCTGCGAGTCCCCCGCCTTCGGCTGCTTCGACAAGGACGCCGGCAACGCGCCCGCACGGCTCATCGACTCCCTGCTGGACCGGGCCCGCCACGGGCGGCCGCTGACCGCCGACGACGTACGGGAGCTGTTCACCAGCGTCGGCCTCGAGGCGACCGGCCGGGCCGGGATCGGTCTGGAGTCGGCCGGGCAGCGGCGCGAGAAGGTCGTGCCCGGCACCGCGTACGCCCAGGCCGAGGCCCTGCGGACGCTTCTCGCCCAGTCCGTCTACCCGGGGATCGTGCCGCGCTTCAGGCCCGTACTGCACCAAGCGCCCGTCACCCAGGCCGTGCCCTTCCCCGACCCGCGCCATATTGCCGCCGGACAGGCCGAGCACCTGGCCGCCATCCCGGGACGGGTGCGGCAGCGGCTCACCGAGCTGTGGCGCAGCGCCCGCGACCGCGACGGGCTTTCGGACGAGGAGATCGCCGAGCTGACCGTCCTGTTCGGGCCGCGCGTCCTGGAGCGCCTCCAACTGGCCCGCCACCCCGTCCGGGCGCTGCGCGAACTGCTGCACCGCTGCGACCGGCTGCTCGACGCCAAGCTGACGCGCCTTCGCGCACTGACCGCCAGGGCCCGGGCCGGCACCGTCCTGGACGGGCGCATCGCCTGGGAGATCGCGCACAGTTGGGGCCGGGCCTACGCGGCCGGGCTGCGCCCCGAGGACCCGGTGCTGCACGGGCCGGCAGCCGCCCTCGTGCAGGATCCACGGGCCGCGCTCCCCGCCGTACGGATCGAAGCCGGCGGCGCGACCTGGACACCGCGCCGCGACCTGCTGGGCTCCCGCCCCCGGGACCGCCACGTCGTCGGGGAACTGGAGGACGACGGCCGCATCGCGCTGCGCTTCGGCGACGGCCGGTACGGCGCCGAGCCGGAGCCCGGGGCGCGGCTCGCGGTCCACTACCGGGTCGGCGGCGGCACGGCGGGCAACGTCGGCCCCGAGGCCATCAACCACCTGGTGCTGTGCCGGGATCCGGAACGCCCGGGAAAGGCTGACACCGGGCGGCCCCTGCCCGTGGCCGGGGTGCGCAATCCGCTGCCCGCCGTCGGCGGCACCGAGCCCGAGCCGGTCGAGCAGGTCCGCCAGCTCGCCCCGCTCGACCTGAAGCGCACCCGGCACCGGGCCATCACCGCCGAGGACTACGCGGCGCTCGCCTCCGGGCTGCCCGGTGTGCAGCGCGCGGCGGCGGAGATCCGCTGGACCGGCAGTGTGCAGGAGGCACACATCGCCATCGACGCGTACGGGACCGGGGCGCCGCCCCCCGCCCTCCTCGACTCGGTCGCGCACGCCCTGGAGGGCTACCGCCGGATCGGACACGACCTGGTGGTCGGCCCGGCCCGCGCCGTGCCGTTGGACATCGCGCTCGCGGTGTGCGCCGCGCCCGGGCACCAGCACGGGCAGATCCTCGCCGAGCTGTACCGGGCGCTGGGCAGCCGCCGGTTCTCCGGCGGGCGGCTCGGCTTCTTCCACCCCGACGCCCTGACCTTCGGCGAACCGGTGCGGCTCAGCCGGCTGGTGGCCGTCGCCGCGGCGGTGCCGGGCGTGCTGAGCGTCGAGGTCACCCGGCTGCGACGGCTGTGGCACGAGGGGCTGGAGGGACCGAAGGGGTCCGATGACGGCACCTCGTACGAGACATCGCACGGCGAGGCGCTGGAAGACGGCATCCTGCGCCTCGGCCCCCTGGAGATCGCCCAATGCGACAACGACCCCGACCGGCCCGAGAACGGCCGCCTGGTCATCGAGCTGAAGGGGGCCCGATGAGCGACCACCCCGACCACGTCAACTCCGGTGGCTGCGGCTGCGGCTGCGGCTGCGGCGGCCACGACGAGCGCCGGGGCCCCGGCGCCCCGCACAACCCACCCGGCCGCACCGCCCTGGACTATCGCGTCGGCGACTACGGCTCCTTCCTGGCCGCCATGCTCGACCGGCTCGCCTCGCCCGCCTACCCCGCGCTGCGCGGCCTGACCGTGCGCACCCCGGACGACCCGGCCATCGGGCTGCTGGACGCCTGGGCGGTCCTGGGCGACCTGCTGACCTTCCACTCCGAGCGCATCGCCGACGAGGGCTATCTGCGCACCGCCCACGACCACCGCTCGCTCGCCCTCCTGGGGCGGCTGGTCGGTCATGTGCCACGGCCGGGCGTGGCCGCCGACACCCACCTCGCGTACACCCTGGACCGGGATCCGCGCGCCGAGGACGTGGTGGTGACGATTCCGCGCGGGGCCATCAGCCACAGCGTCCCGGCGGCCTCCGACGAGGAGTCGCAGACCTTCGAGACGAGCGAGGACCTGGCCGCCCGCTGGGCCTGGAACGAACTGGCGGTGCGCCGCCGTCGCCCGGCCCTGATCGGCCCCGACGACCTGCGACGAAGGTCGGAACTGCTGGTCTCGGGGACCTCGCTCGGGCTGACCGTCGGCGACAAGCTGCTCTTCGTCTTCGGCGGGACGGCGGAGTCTGGGAGTGGCGGTCAGGGGGCACCTCCCGGCGGTAGCTGGGGGAGGCTGCTGCTGCCCGTCGCGCGCGTGACCGTCGACCGCGAGGAGGACGTGACCGCGATCGGGCTGCCGGAGTCCGCCCCGCCGTCCCTCAAGGAGCTGGTGGACGAGGTACGCCGGTGGATCACCGACCCGGAGGCGGGTGAGGACCCGGACGATTGGGGGGACGCCGAGCCTGCGCCGGACCACCCCAATCCGCGTCCCGTCAGCCGTCTGATCGAGGAGTTCGACGCGCAGGTGCTGGCGCCGCTACGAGCCGACCTGGACGGGATCAGCACGCCCGCGCAGCTCGCCCGGCGGCTCACCGAACCGCATGACCGGCTGGCGGAGGCGCAGGTGCTGGCCGCCCCGTACGAGGAGGTCGCCGCCTGGTTCGAGCGGCTGGAGGCGGTGATCGGCCTCCTGCGCGAACGGGCAGGTGAGTTGGACTCCTCCGGGCCCGGCGGCGAGGTGCGGCTGAGGTCTCAGCTCGCCGAGGACCGGCCCGCGGCCGACAGCGCCACCGGGTCCCCCGGCGCCGCTCACGGCTCCACCGCCGTACGTGCGCTCGGCGCCGTCCTCCCCGCCCTGCGCACCCGCGTCGTACGGCCCCCCTCCGGCGCCCGCTCCACGGCGGCGCACGATCCGCGACGGCTCTTCGGGCCGGGCTCCGACCTGGCCGCCGGGCTGCTCTCCGCCCTCGACCCGAGGGTGGCCCACGGCATGTACGCGGCGTGGCGGCGGGCCGCCCCGGCCGCCACGGCCCCGCCGGGGACCGTCGCGCTGCTGCGCGAGCTGCTGGCGATGCGGGTGACGGCCGCGCCCTTCGGGGCGATGGCGCCGCTCAAGCCGGTGCAGGACGACCGGGGCCGGGTCATCCGGCAGACCGACTGGCCGCTGACTGGCGGTGAGCTGACCGCCGTACGGATCGTGTACGACACGGCGGGCAAGGTGCCGGTGAAGGCGGAGTTCCAGCACATCGAGACCGGGACGTCGTGGCAGCGCACCGAGAACCTGCCGCAGAGCGCCGAGTTCGACCTCGGCCCCGGGAAGGTCCAGCTGTCCACCCGCCTCGGCCAGGACCATGACCTGGGCTGGCTCAGGAGCCGTCCCACCGACTCGCAGGAGCCCGGTGTCACCGCCACTCTGCTGCCCGGACTGCCGCCGCTCACCCTGTTCGTGTCCCGGCCCGCCGAGGACGGCCGGGTGCATGTGGTCGTGGACAACGGGGAGACCCAGCAGTGGATGCTGAGCCGTGGCGAACCCCCGAAGCAGATCCCCTACGGCACCTACGAGCTGACGCTGCGGTTCACCCCCGGCAGCGAGCCCCCGGCCGTGGAGATCGGCATCGCGACCGTGCCGGAGCCCGCCAACCGCTATGTCCTGCCGCTGGATTCGGTCCAGGACTCCCTCACCGTCGGCAGCTGGGTGGCCATCGAGCGCCCCCGCAAGGGCTCCGGCGAGCCGGACGGCATCCCGGGCGACGAGAAGCTGGCCCGCGTCACCACCCGTGTCGTCGCCGTGCGCACCGCCGCGTACACCAACTACGGCATCACCGGCCGCGGCACCCAGCTCACGCTCGCCGACCCGTGGCTCGATGAACACGATGTGCTGCTCTCCGCGATCCGCGACACCACCGTGCACGCGGGCGGTGAGCCGCTGCGCCCGGCGGACGAGCCGCTGGGCGAGGATGTGCACGGCAACGAGATCGAGCTCGCCGAACTGTACGACGGGTTGCGGCCGGGGCGCCGGATCGTCGTCTCCGGCGAGCGCACCGACATCCCGGGTCCGGCCGGGCCGGGCGGCCCGACGGGGGTCCGGGGCACGGAGCTGGCGGTGATCGCCGCCGTGGACCAGCGCGTCGACCCCGACCTGCCCGGCGACCACGTCCACACCACCCTGGCCCTCACCGCCGACCTGGCCTACCGCTACCGCCGGGAGACGGTCCGCGTCCAGGGCAACGTGGTGCCCGCCACCCACGGCGAGAGCCGTGACGAGCCCATCGGCAGCGGCGATCCCGCCCTGGCCAACCAGACCTTCGAGCTGTGGCAGTCGCCACTGACCTGGCTCCCCGCGGACAATCCGCTGGGCGCCACCCCCGCCCTCGACATACGCGTCGACGGGCTGCTGTGGCACCGGGTGGACAGCCTCGCCGGACGCGGACCGCATGAGCGCGTCTACGTCACCGGGACCACCGGCGACGGGCGGACCACGGTGACCTTCGGGGACGGGGTGCACGGCGCCCGGCTGCCCAGAGGCCACGAGAACGTACGGGCCCGCTACCGCTTCGGCACCGGCGAGGCCGCCAACGTCCCCGCGGACCGCATCACCCAGGCCCTGACCCGGCCGCTCGGCGTCACCGCCGTCACCAACCCGCAGCCCGCCACCGGTGGCGCGGACGGCGACGGCCCGGGGATGACCCGGCGCACCATCCCGCTCGCGGTCTCCGCGCTCGACCGGCTGGTCTCCCTCCAGGACTACGAGGACTTCGCCCGATCCCGCGCGGGCATCGGCCGGGCCCTGGCCCGCGAACTGTTCGACGGGCGGCGCAAGGTGCTCCATGTCACTGTGGCCGGGGTGGACGACGCGCCGATCGGTGAGGACGCGGAGGTGCTGCGCGCCCTGCGCACCTCGCTGGCCGCCTACGGGGACACCCGGCTGCCGGTCCGGGTGGATGTGCGCGAGCTCGTGCTGCTGGTGCTGGTGGCGCGGGTGAAGGTGGCGCCGGAGCACTCCTGGGAGCTGGTCGAACCCCGGCTGCGCCAGGCCCTGCTGCGCGAACTCGGCTATCCGGTACGGGAGTTGGGGCAGCCTGCCGTGCTCTCCGAGGTCCTGGCCACCGCCCAGTCGGTGCCCGGGGTGGACTATGTGGACGTGGACGCCTTCACCGGCGTCCCGGCCTCCAGCACCCCGCAGGAGCTGGCCGATCTGGCCGGCCGGCTCACCGAGCCCGGCGCCGTGGTCCCCGCCCGGCCCGCCGAGTATGCCGAGGACACCTACCGGGTCGCCGCCACGGACGGCGAGACGCTCACCGACATCGCCGGGCGCCACGGCATCCCGCTCGCCGAACTGCTGCGCCTCAACCCCGACATCACCGACACCCGCCGGCTCGCCAAGGGCCGCACGGTGTCCGTCTTCCGCGGCATCCGCCCGGCGCGGCTCGCGCTGCTCTCACCCGATGTCCCGGACACGCTGATCCTTACGGAGGTCACCTCATGAGCAGGGAGCCGGACGGGCTCGCCGAGCTGCTTCCGCAGTGGCATCGCCTCAGGGACGCCGAGGCGGGCGAGCCCCTGCGCGCCCTGCTCGCCGTGATCGCCGAGCAGGTCGATCGGGTACGCGACGGGGCCGAGCGACAGTACGACGACTGGTTCGTGGAGACCGCCACCGCATGGGTGCTGCCCTACCTCGGCGATCTGGTGGGCTACCGTCCGCTGCCCGGCTACGAACGGGTCCTGGCCACCGGACTGCGCGACGGCGGGCCGCCGGACGCGTCCCGGGCGCGGCTGGCCGAGGCACTGGCGCCGCGCCGCGACGTCGCCGCCACCGTGGCCAACCGGCGGCGCAAGGGCACGCTCGCGCTGCTGGAGGAGCTCTCCGCGTCGGTGGCCGGATGGCCCGCCCGCGCCGTGGAGTTCTCCCGGCTCACCGCGCACCAGCAGCCGGTCAAGCTGTACGGCGGGACGGGTGGCGCGGCGGCGGACGTACGCAGGCTCTCCCGGGGCCGGCTCGCCGATCTGCGGGACGGGGCGGCGCTGGACCTGGCGGGCGGGCCGTTCGGCACGGTGGCGCGCTCGGTGGACGTACGGCGCGCGGGCTCCCGCCGCAGGCAGGGCGGCCACACTCCGGCCGGGGTCGGGCTGTTCGTCTGGCGGCTGAAGCCGTACCAGGTGACCAAGGCGCCCGCGTACTGCATCGACCGGGCCCGCAACCTCTACACCTTCTCGATCCTCGGCAATGACACCCCGCTGGTGACCCGGCCCGAACCCGAACCGTCCGCGACACACATCGCCGCTATGGACAATGTGCCCGCGTACATCGGCCGCCGGCAGCTCGCGGACCATCTCCTCGACTCCTACGGACCCGGCAAGAGCTTCACCGTCTGGCGCGACGGCCACGACGAGCCCGTACCGCCGTCGGACATCGTGGTGGCCGATCTGACCGACTGGCGCTACCGGGCGAAGCGCGGCCAGGTGGTCATCGACCCCGAGCGCGGCCGGATCGCCTTCGGCTCGCGCGCGGCGCCGCGCCACGGCGTCTGGGTCACCTACCACTACGCGTACCCCGACGACATGGGCGGCGGGGAGTACGAGCGGGACGACCGTGAGACCTCCCCGGCCGCGGAGGTCTACCGGGTCGGGCCGGGCTGCGCCCACCAGCGGATCATGGACGCCTACCGGCAGTGGCAGCACGACCGGCGGGGCGGGCGGTGCGGCCCCGAGGGCATCATCGAGATCACCCACAGCGGCGCCTACCAGGAGCAACTGGACTTCGACCTGGACCCGGGCGACCGCCTCGAACTGCGCGCCGCCGAGGGCACCCGGCCGGTGATCCGGCTGCTGGACTGGTACAGCAACCGCCCCGACGCGCTCAACATCCGGGCGCGGGAGGAGACCGGACACACCGGTGGCGAAGCGCCGCGCATCGTCCTGGACGGGCTGCTGATCGCGGGGCGCGGCCTCAACGTCACCGGGCCGGTCGGCGCCGTGGTGCTGCGCCACTGCACCCTCGTCCCCGGCTGGTCCCTGGAGCCGGAGTGCGAACCGCGCTCGCCCGACGAGCCCAGCCTGGTCCTGGAGCGCACCACCGCATGCGTCCAGATCGAGCGCAGCATCCTCGGCACCATCGAGGTCATCGGCGAGGAGGTGCACACCGACCCGCTCGCCCTCCACATCCGCGACTCCATCCTGGACGCCACCGGACACGACCGCCCGGCGCTGTCCGCCCCGGACTGCCGCCACGCCCACGCCGTGCTGCACGCCCACCGCACCACCGTCATCGGCGAAGTGCACACCCACGCCGTCCAGATCGGTGAGAACAGCCTCTTCACGGGGCGGATGCACGTGGCCCGGCGCGGGGTCGGATGCCTGCGCTTCAGCTATGTGCCGCCGGGCTCGCGCACCCCGCGCCGCTACCGCTGCCAGCCGGATCCGGTGGGGGCCGAGGAGGCGTGGCGGGTGCGGCCGCTGTTCAGCGGCGAGCGGTACGGCACACCGGTGTACGGGCAGTTGGCGGCCGGCTGCGCGGAGGAGATCCGCCGGGGCGCCGAGGACGGCGCCGAGATGGGCGCCTTCCACGATCTGTACCAGCCGCAGCGCGAGGACAGCCTGCGGGCGCGGCTCGCGGAGTACGCCCCGGCGGGCACGGACGCGGGAGTCATCGCCGTGACCTGACCCGACGTGACCCGACACCCCGGCCCGCTCGTCCGGGCCCCCGCCGCCAGACTTCCGAACCTTTCGAGGGGGACCCCTTCCATGCACGCCGATCTCTCCCGTCTCACCTTCCGGCCCGACCGGCGCTACTCCGCCGTCGTCGCCCAGCAGGGCCGCGTACAGCTCGACGCCGACGCCAACGAGCAGACCGCGATCCAGCTCCACCAGGGCCGTACGCTGGCCGCCGACCTGATCGGGCAGCACGGCGGCCCGTCCGCGGACGCCGGATTCCACATCACCTTCAAGGGCGGCAGCCGCGATCTGGACGACCTGATCATCGAGGGCGGCCGCTACTACGTCGACGGCATCCTGTGCGACGCGACCCGGTCGCTGCCCGGTGTGCCGGTCGACGACGAGGAGACGGACGGGGCCACCGCCAAGGAAGGCGAGGCCGACGCACCCGAGCCGGCCGAGCCGCCCGCCACCTGGACCTACTGGGACCAGCCCGACGCCTACCGGGACCCGGAGCGACCGGGCGACCGACTGCCGGAGCAGCGGCCGTTCCTGGTCTGCCTCAAGGTGTGGGAGCGGTCGGTCACCGCCGCCGAGGACCCGGCGCTGCGCGAGGTGGCCCTCGGCTCGGCCATGCCGGACACCGCGGCGCGGGTCAAGGTGGTCTGGCAGGTGCTGCCGCTGGAGGGCTCGGCCCTGGAGCTGGAGAACCCGGAAGGGGCGAACAAGGACCAGGTCGGCAAGGCGTTCGAGGCGTGGGCGCGGAAGGCGTCGGCGCCCGGGTCCCGGCTGGCGGCCCGCGGCGAGCGGCCGGAACACGCGGATGAGGACCCCTGCCTGGTGCGGCCGGACGCCCGTTACCGGGGCCCGGAGAACCAGCTGTACCGGGTGGAGATCCACGACGGCGGTACGGCGAAGGAGGCGACCTTCAAATGGTCCCGGGAGAACGGTTCGGTGGTCTTCCCGGTCGATGAACTCGACGGCACCTGGGTGGAGTTGGCGTCACTGGGCGGCGACGACAAGCTGGATCTGGGCGTCGGGGACCTGGTGGAGTTCGTGGACACCGCCTACACCAGCCGGGGTGAGCCGCTGCCGCTGCTGCGGGTGGAGGAGGTCGACCTGCCGGGGCGGCGGGTGCGGCTGTCCGGTGAGCCGGAGCCGGGCGTCGGACGCCGCCCGGAGCTGCGGCCGTTCCTGCGCCGCTGGGACCACCTGGAGAGCGCCCGGCGCCCGCGCAAGGGCGCGGCCGCGCGGCTGAAGCACGGAGCGCTCAAGGTCGAGGAGGGCCGCTGGCTGCCCCTGGAGGACGGCGTCGAGGTGTACTTCGCCCCCGACGGCGCCTACCGCTCCGGGGACCACTGGCTGATTCCGGCCCGCACCGCCACCGGCACCGTGGAGTGGCCGGTGAACGCGGCCCGCACCCCGCTGCTCCAGGCCCCGGCCGGGATCCAGGTGCACTACGCCCCGCTGGCGTGGGTGACGGCCGAACAGGCGGAGCTGGATCTGCGGATGGTGTTCGGGCCGCTGGCCACGCCCGCCCCGGCCGCGGACGCGCAGGCGCTCGCGGCGGAGGCCGCGGCGGATGCCGAGACCAGGGCCGGGAAGGGCGCCGAACCGGAAGCGTAGGCCCGGTCCGGAGCCCATTGAGTTCCGTGACCGTGGCATCCGTACATCACCATGCCGAATCCCTAAGGAGCACATCCATGGCCACGCCGCTCACCGCCGACCGTCTGCTCAAGGCGCTTCGCGACGAGGGACTGGAAGTCCATGAGTACCGCGACTGGCGCACTCACAACCGCAACTCCAAGGGCCCCTGGGGCCCGGTCAACGGGGTGATGATCCACCACACCGTCACCAAGGGCACGGACTCCTCCGTGGAGCTGTGCTACGAGGGACACTCCGCGCTGCCGGGGCCGCTGTGCCACGGCGTCATCGACAAGGCCGGCGCGGTCCACATGGTCGGCCACGGCCGCGCCAACCACGCGGGGCTCGGCGACAGCGACGTGCTCAGAGCCGTCGTCGACGAATCCGCGCTGCCGCCGGACAACGAGGCGGACACCGACGGCAACCGCCACTTCTACGGCTTCGAGTGCATCAACCTCGGCGATGGCGAGGACCCGTGGCCGGAGGCGCAGAAGCTGGCCATCGAGAAGGTGTCCGCGGCCATCTGCCGCGCCCACGGCTGGACCCAGCGGTCGGTGATCGGCCATCTGGAGTGGCAGCCGGGCAAGATCGACCCGCGTGGCTTCACGATGGACTCCATGCGCGGCCGCATCGCCAAGCGGCTCGGTGCCAAACCGGACGGCCCGGCCCCCAAGCCGCCGGCGACCTATGAGCCGTTCCCGGGCGCCGACTTCTTCCGCTCCGGCCGGGTAAGCAAGATCATCACGGCGATGGGCAAGCGGCTGGTGGCCGAGGGCTGCGGACGCTACGAGGAGGGCCCGAGCCCCGACTGGACCGAGGCGGACCGCAAGTCCTACGCGGCCTGGCAGCGCAAACTGGGCTACTCCGGCGATGACGCGGACGGCATCCCCGGCAAGACCAGCTGGGACAAGCTGCGCGTGCCGAACGTCTAGCCGCGGCGCGGTTTTCCCCTGCCCCGGGGGCGGAGCGAGGAGAGGATCAGCGGTCCTCGCTTCCGCGCCCGGGGCAGTCCGCGTCCAGCAGCGGATCGATACCGGCCCGCAGGAAGCGCAGCAGCGTGTCGTCCGGCGTGGCGGCCAGCGCCGGTGAGCGGATGGCCAGCCGTAGCAGGGTGATGCCCATCAGCCACGCGGCCAGCAACTCGGCCCGCAGCTCGGCGTCCTCGCCCTCCAGACGCCGCGCGAACCCTTGCGAGAACACCTCGGTGACCTCCTCGCGCAGCCGCCCCACGGTCTCCTCCCGGCTGGAGGAGCGGAGCTTGGTCAGCAGCGGATGCGGGGCCTCTTCCTCGGTGGGCCCCATCGAGACCACATCGCAGATCCACGCCGACACCCCGTCCAGTGGCAGATGGCGCAGCGGTTCGAACAGGCCGGTGCTGGTCGAGACGGCGTCGAACAGCGCCTCCTTTGAGCCGAAATAGCGGTAGACCAGAGCGGCGTCCACCCCCGCGTCCTTGGCGATGTCGCGCACGCTGCAGCGGTCGTAGCCGTACCTGGCGAAACGCAGCGCGGCGGCCCCCAGCAGTGCGCTGCGCGTGCCCGCCGCGTCGTATCTGCGGGCGCGCGGGGGAGATCGTCGCACCCTCGCGGGTCGCTTGCCCGGTTCACTTGTCGTACCTCCGCCTGGACCGTGCCGTACATGCTGCCGGTTCAGCCTCGCATGTCCAGAAGTCATCCACCGTTGTCATCACTTGTTGACCAAGATCGGGGTCAACGCGTTATGTTTTGTCAACGCGTGGTGACTTTGGTCGCCGGCTCGCGCGGTCCCGGCCGGACGAGAGTGTCCGGCCCGCTCGTCTGTGACTGGGCGGCCGCCGGGCCGGCTCTTGCCACGTGCCCGCATCTGACCCCCAGCAGAAGTGGTGAACCCCTGTGCAGATACGACGCGTTGCCGTGGTGGGCACCGGATACGTCGGACTGACCACCGGCGCCTGTCTGGCCGCCCTCGGCCATCGAGTGGTGTGCGCGGACACCGACCGTCACAAGGTCGAGCGGCTCGGGCGGGGAGAGGTCGACATCCTCGAGCCCCGCCTACCCGAACTCGTCCGCGAGGGACTGGACTCGGGGCGGCTGGAGTTCATCCGGGACACCCGGGCCGCGGTCGCCGACGCCGATGTGGTGTTCCTGTGCCTGCCGACCCCGATGGGTGTCGGCGGCGCCGCCGACCTGGCCGCCGTCGAGGCCGTGGCGGACCAGATCCGCGACGAGCTGCCGCACGGCAGCGTGGTGGTCAACAAGTCCACCGTGCCCGTCGGCACCGCCGAGCGCGTCGCCGCGCTGCTGAACCGTCCGGACGTGGCCGTGGTGAGCAACCCGGAGTTCCTCCGCGAGGGTTACGCGGTGCGTGACTTCCTCCACCCCGACCGCATCGTGGTCGGCGCCGCGGACCAGGACGCGGCGCGGCGGGTGGCGGGCCTGTACGCCGGACTCGACGCCCCGCTGGTGCTCACCGACGCCGCGGGCGCCGAACTCGCCAAGTACGCGGCCAACTTCTTCCTGGCCATGAAGCTCTCCTTCGCCAACAACCTCGCCACGCTGTGCGAGCACTTCGGCGCCGATGTGGACGATGTGCTCGCGGGCATCGGCCACGACCCCCGCATCGGCTCGGCGTTCCTGCGGCCGGGCCCCGGCTGGGGCGGCTCCTGCCTGCCCAAGGACACCCACGCGCTGCTGACCATCTGCCAGGAGTCGGGCGTGGACTTCCCGCTGCTGGGCGCCACCATCGAGACCAACGTCGAGCACCAGCGGCGGCTCGTCGAGCGGGTGGTGGCCGGGTGCACACCGGGCGACGGCTCGCTGCGCGGCGTACGGCTGGCCGTGCTGGGCCTGGCCTTCAAGGCGGGCACCTCCGACCTGCGCGACTCACCGGCCCTGGCCATCGCCCGGCTGCTCAAGGAGCGGGGCGCCGAGCTCCACGCCTACGACCCCGCCCTCAGCGAGACCCGCCCCGACCTCAGTGATCTGCTCACCCTCGCCGACACCCCCGAGGAGGCTCTGAGGGGAGCGCGCGCCTGCCTCGTGCTCACCGAGTGGCCGGAGTTCCGCGACCTCGACTGGGAGCACATCGCCGGACTGCTCGGATCCCCGCACGTCTACGACTTCCGCAACCTCCTGGACCCGGACCGGCTCCGCCGCGCCGGGCTGACCTGCGAGGGCATCGGCCGCACGCTCGCGATGGCGGGCTGAGCGCCCCGGCCCTCTCTCGCCGTACGAGACCCTTCCCACAGAAAGGCCCCTGCGTTGCGGGTTATGTTCACCACGCTCGGCAGCCCCTCCCACGGCCGGGCCCAGCTTCCCCTGGCCCGGTCCCTCGCGGCCGCCGGCCATGAGGTGCTGGTCGTCACCACTCCTGCCCTCGCCTTCGTGTTCGAGCGGGAGGAGGTGCGGGTGACGAGTGCCATCGGCGACTTCAGCCCGTCCGCCTTCCTCGGCACCGTACTGGCCGAGGAGAACGCCCAGGGCGGTCCGCCGGAGACGGGCGGCGAGCCGCCGCAGGCGCGCATACTGCGCCTCATGACCAAGGCGGTGTCCGGCCCCATGGCCACGATGCTGCTGGACACCCTGCTCCCCGTGGCACACGACTTCCGCCCCGACCTGATCCTGCGCGACGGCATGGACCTCGCCTCCTGCGTCATCGCCGAGGCGCTCGGCATACCCCAGCTGTCCACCCCCTCAGGGGCCTCCAACGCCCTCGACCCGGCCGACATCCTGCCGGGCCTCAACGCCCTGCGGAAACGGCGGGGGCTGGCCACCGCCGAGGACCCGCTGTCGCTCATCCCGCACGGGCGCATCGACTACGTGCCACCGGCCTTCTCCTTCGCCCGGCATCTGCCGGCCTCCTGGTCCTACCGGCAGACGGTGGACGTGGACCGCGGCGCCGTGCTGCCGCGCTGGGTCGCCGAACTGCCCACCGACCGGCCCCTGATGTTCGCCGCCATCGGCACCGCGATCCCCATGTTCCACGGCAACAGCCAGGCGGACATCCCCGCGTCACCCATGCCGTTGCCGGACCCGGTGGACACCCTGCGCGCCATGATCCAGGGGGTGTCGCGGCTGGAGGAGTGCACCGTCGTCCTCGCCACCGCCGGCCTCCCCGTGGACACCGACGGGGTGCCGCCGCATGTGCACCTCACCAAGCGGCTGCCACAGCCCCTGCTGCTGGAATCCGTGGACCTCTTCCTCACCCACGGCGGCTTCAACAGCATCCGCGAATCGCTGCGCACGGCCACGCCGATGGCGGTGCTGCCCCAGTTCGGCGATCAGCCCGGGAACGCACAGCGGGTCGAGGAACTCGGCCTCGGCCGGCACATCACCGACCCCACGCCGGACGGCATCACCACCGTCTGCCGTGAGCTGCTGGCCGACGACGACTGCCGCGCCCTGGCCCGCCGGGCGCGGCTGGAGATGCTGGCGCTGCCGGAGATCGACAGTGCCGTAGCCGATCTGGAGAAGATGGCCGGATAACACCCGGCTCCCGGAGCCCGGGCCCCGCGCCCGGGCTCCGCTCTTCCCGGCCTCCGGCTTCGACTCCCCGCTCCGGGCTTCGAGCCCCGGCTTTCCCCGGCCCCACGCGCGGCAGAGAAGGTTCGCAGGTACGTATGTCGTCCTCATCCACCACCACCGAGCCCACCGAGCCCACCGAGCCCACCGAGCCCACCGAGCCCCAGAGCCACGCCCGGCTGACCCACGGCCAGGTCATCACCGTGCTGTCAGGACTGATGCTCGGCATGTTCCTCGCCGCGCTCGACCAGACCGTGGTCTCCTCGGCGCTGCGCACCATCGCCGACGATCTGCACGGCCTCACCGCCCAGGCGTGGGTGACCACCGCCTATCTCGTCACCGGCACCATCGTCACCCCGCTGTACGGGAAGCTCTCGGACATCTACGGCCGCCGGCCGGTCTATCTGACCGCCATCGTGCTGTTCACCTTCGGGTCGCTGCTGTGCGGTTTCGCCACGTCCATCCACCAGCTCGCGGCCTTCCGGGCGGTCCAGGGCCTCGGCGGTGGCGGACTGATGTCCCTCGCCATGACGATCATCGCCGACATCACCTCGCCACGGGAGCGCGGCCGCTACCAGGGCTACATCACGGCGGTGTTCGCCGGCTCCAGTGTCGTCGGCCCGCTGGTGGGCGGGGTGTTCGCCGGGCGCGCCACTCTGCTGGGGCTCGACGGATGGCGCTGGATCTTCCTGGTCAACATACCGCTGGCGGCGCTCGCCATCGTGGTGATCCTGCGGGTGCTGCACGTGCCCCACCAGCCCGTACGACACCGCCTTGACTACGGCGGGGCGCTGACGCTGGCGGTCGGGATCGTGCCCCTGCTCATCGTCGCCGAACAGGGGCGGAGCTGGGGCTGGGGCTCTCCCCGGGCGCTGGTGATGTACGCGGTGGGAGTGGTCGGGCTGGTCTCCTTCGTACTGCTGGAGCGGCGGATGGCGGACGCCGCGCTGCTGCCGGTCAAGCTGTTCCGCATCCGCGCCTTCCGGCTGGGCACCGTGCTGCACTTCACCGTGGGCATCACCATGTTCGGTGCCATGACCACCCTTCCGCTGTATCTGCAGCTCGCCAAGGGCATGAGCCCGATGAAGGCGGGCCTGGCCACGCTGCCCACCATGGCGGCGAATGTGGCGGTGACCCTGGTGGTGGGCCGGCTGATGTCACGGACGGGCCGGTTCAAGGTCCATCTGGTGGCGGGAGTCGGCTCCCTCACCGTCTCGATGCTGGTGTTCGCCACGCTGAGGGACGACAGCCCGCTGTGGTACGTCGCCATCGGCATGGTGTTCATGGGGGCGGGCCTGGGCGCGGCGATGCAGACGATCACCACGCTCGCCCAGTCCGAGGTGCCCGGACGGGACATGGGAGCGGCCACCGCGTCGGTGAACTTCTTCCGCTCCAACGGCGGCACGGTGGGCGCCGCCGCCTTCCTGTCCATCCTCTTCTCCCTGGCCGGTTCGCGGATCGGCGAGCGCCTGGCCGTGGCCTCCCAGGACGCGTCGTTCCGCCGGCTCGCCGGGGAACCGGCGAACGCGGAGGCGCTGAAGGGCGTGCTGCGGCCCGACGGCGGGGTGAACCTGGAGGACTCGGCCTTCCTCCGCCACCTCGATCCGGGCGTGGCGCAGCCGTTCCTGGAGGGCTATGTGAGCGCCCTGCGCGTGGTGTTCCTCACCGGGGCCGCCGTGGGCCTGATCGCCTTCATGATCGCCGCCTGGCGGGTGCCGAACACCCAGCTCTCCGCCGACTGATCGGTCGGCGGGAGCGGGCGGACACCGAGGCGGCGGGCGGGAGCCGCCACCGTACGGCCCGTGCGAACCGGGGCCTACCGGGCCCGTGCGAACCGGGGCCTACCAGGGCACCGGCGTGCCGTCCCAGGAGAAGAACCCGCCGGTGGGCCCGGTGTCCGGCAGGAGGGCGAGCCGGACCGCGCCCGCCGCGGCCTCGGCCGGATCCCCGTCGCTCTCGGCGGCGCGGGCGTTCAGATCGGTCCGGCGCAGCCCGGGGGCCAGCGCGTTGACCTTGAAGCCTTCGGAGGCCAGAGCCTGTGCGGTGTAGAGGGTCAGGGCGTTCAGGGCCGTCTTGGAGGAGCGATAGGCCGCACCCGATCCGGCGGAGACGACGAACTGCTGCTCCGGGTCCGCGCTCCAGGTCAGCGAACCGGTGCCGCTGGAGACATTGACGATCCGGGGCGCGGGCGAGCGGCGCAGGGCCGGAAGAAAGGCGTTGGTGACGGCGAGAACACCGAAGACGTTGGTCTCATAGGTCCGGCGGAAACCCTTGAGGTCCGCCTCGGGCGCCGTGGCGCCGTCCACCATGATCCCCGCGTTGTTGACCAGGATGTCCAGCCGGTCCAGCCGCGCGGCGGCCGAGGCGATGCTTTCGGGGTCGGTCACGTCGAGCACCATCAGCCGGGCGCCGCCGCCGATCTCCTCGACGGCCCGGCGCCCCCGCTCGGCGTCGCGCGAGCCCACGTAGACGGTGAGCCCCTCGGCTCCGAGCTGACGTGCGATGTCCTTGCCGATGCCCTTGTTGGCACCGGTGACCAGTGCTGTGCGATCGTTCATGACATCAAGGGTTCCCCGGCCACGGCCATCCTGCCAGGGACAACCTGTACCAGGCAGCCGAAGGAGGCAGCATGGCGAGGCACGAACTGGCCCGCTTCCTGCGGGACCGCCGCGAGGGGCTGCGCCCCCAGGACATCGGTCTGCCCGCCGACCCGCACCGCCGTACGCCGGGTCTGCGGCGGGAGGAGGTGGCGGAGCTGGCCCATATGTCGGTCGACTACTACACCCGCCTCGAACAGGCCCGGGGCCCTCGGCCCTCGCCGCGCATCCTGGACGGGCTGGCGGGGGCGCTGCGGCTCGCGCCCGCCGAGCGCAGCCATCTGTTCCGGCTCGCGGGGACGAGCGCGCCCCCGGGGGTGCGGGCGGTGCGGCGGGTCCGCCCGCATATCGCCCAGATGCTGCGGCGGCTGCCCGACACCGGGGCGATCGTCACCGACGCGGCCTACGACGTGGTCGCCTGGAACCCGCTGGCACAGGCCCTGCTCGGCGACGACCTCGGCCGGCACGGCAACCTCGCCCGCCGCCGTTTCCTGGCCCGGGGCCACGCGTACGAGAGCTCCAGCGCCGAGGAGTTCGGCCACATCGTGGTCGCACGGCTGCGCCGGGCCGCCGACCGCTACCCCCATGACACGGCGCTCACCGCGCTGCTGGGCGAACTGCGCACCGGCAGCGAGGAGTTCCGGCAGATCTGGGACGAGCGACCGGTCCATGCGCCCGGTCACCGGACCAAGACCATCGACCACCCCACGGCCGGAGCGCTCCAGGTGAACTGCGACGTCCTGCTGGTACCCGAGGACGACCAGGAGGTGGTCCTGATCACGGCCGACCCCGGGTCGCCCTCCGCCCGCACGATCCGCCGGCTCGCGGGCACGGCGGCTTCCTGAGCGGGGCCCGCACGCCGTCAGTCCCGTGAATTGCCGAACAGCAGGCGGTACAGGACGAGGAGGACGAACGAGCCGCCGATCGCCGCGCCCCAGGTGGCGGGGTCGAAGAACTCCTTCTGGACCTCCCGGTCGAAGAACTGCGCGGAGATCCAGCCGCCCACGAAGGCCCCCGCGATGCCGATGATCGTGGTGCCGACCAGCCCGCCGGGGTCACGCCCGGGGAGAAGGATCTTGGCGATGACTCCGGCCAGCAGGCCGAGGATGATCCAGCTGACGATGCCCACGTTGTCGTCCCCTTCGTTGTGCTCTGGTGCGGTCGTGCCGTGCCGGGGTGAGCGGCTTGATCTCCGGATGCCCGGGAGAGCGTGCGCCATGCCTGAACAGTGCGTGAAGAACGCCGGTCAGCCGTAGGACAGATTGGAGCAGGGGTCGTCGTCGGCGGAGCGGGCGTCCTCGGCCACCTTCGAGGGCAGCGCGGAGGGCGTGGAGGGCGTGGAGGCGCCGGGAGAGGGCGCGGTGAGGTACGTCCGTCCCAGGGTGAGGCTGATGCCCGCGGTGGTGGCGGGCCGCAGTCCGGCGCCGGGGAAGAACCGGGCCACGGTCTGGGCCTTGTCCCGCTCGCCGGGGCCGTAGCCGACCACCGTGGTGGCATGGTCTTGGCTGTCGGCGTTCGTGGCGCCGGCCACGGTGAAGCCATGTGTCCTGAGGGTGTCCGCGGCGCGTGCGGCGAGCCCCGGGGTGGTGGTGCCGTTGTACACGGTGACGCTGATGCCCGCGCCCGCCACGGTGGACGTGGCGCTCGGGGTGCCGCTCGGGTGGCGGAGGGCCGATGCCCGTCCTTCTTGCCACCGGCCGCCTTCCCGTCGATGGTGCGGTCGGCCCTGATGTCGGCCCATAGCGCATCGGCGTCCGGCTGGACCACGGCCACGCGTTCGCCCTGGTAGCGCCAGGGGATGGTGAGGAACTTGGTGTTGTGCAGATCGATGTCCTTCAGCGACATGGCGAAGGACATCAGCTTCTTGGCCGATCCGAGCCCCGGGTCCACGGTCATCGACTTGGTGGCCGCGTCCGCCAGCGGATACAGCGTGGTCGGGTCGAATCCCTGGCCCTTCACCTTCTTGAAGAGACTGGAGATGAAGGCCTGCTGCCGCTGTATGCGTCCGATGTCCGAGCCGTCGCCGATGCCGTGGCGGATGCGGACGTAGTCCAGCGCCTTCTGCCCGGAGACCGTCTGCACCCCCTTGCTGAAGATGCGCTTGCCGCGGGTGCCGCGGTTGGGGCTCAGATCGCGTTCGTAGACGTCCTGGGGCACACACACCTGCACCCCGCCGACCGCCGAGGTCATCCGCGCGAAGCCCTCGAAGTCGATGACGACGGTGTGGTCCATGCGCAGGCCGGTCAGCTTCTCGACGGTGTTCTGGGTGCAGGCCGGGTTGCCCTGCGCGGTCTCGCCCACGGAGAACGCCGAGTTGAACATGGTGTTCCGCTGCGTCCTGGTCCATTTGCCGTCGGGCAGCCGGCACGGCGGGATGTCGACCAGGGTGTCGCGGGGTATCGACACCCCTACGGCGTGCTTGCCATCGGAGTAGACATGCAGCAGGAGGGCGGTGTCCGAACGGCCCACGTCTCCGGTGCCGCCGCCCAGCTTGCTGTTGTCGCCCGACCGGGTGTCCGATCCGATGACCAGCACGTTCTCGCCGGCGGCGTTGCCCTCGGGCCGATTGTCCGAGAGCCCGTCCGCCCCGAAGGTGGTGATGTTGCCGTTCAGCTTGAAGTAGAGCCAGCCGGCCCCGCCGCCGAGCAGCACCAGGAACGACACCACGATCAGCAGAGCGATCCGCAGCGGGCGGCGCCCCTTGCGCTGCCCGCCCGGGTCGGCCGGCCCCGTGGTGGGGCTCCCCGTCGTCTCCCCGTCTCTGCCTGTCATGCGCGTCCTTCGTCCGGCGGCTGTTCGAAGGAGAAGACGAACGATGTTGGCTTGAGGTTCTGCGGTTGGTGCGCGGAGGTTCAGCGGGCCAGGGAGACGGCGAACGGCCGGAGTCCGTGGCGGCGCAGCACATGGGGCACGAGCAGGACGAGGGCTTCGGTCGCGCGGGCGGTGGTGATGTCGCCGAGGTCCTCGATCCACTCGGGCTTCCAGCCGAGGTCGGCGAGGAGGTCCGTGGTGAGGGCCTTGGCGTCCGCGTCGTCTCCGGAGAGGTAGGCGGTGGGCGGGGTGGACAGGTCGGCGGGGCGGTCATGACCGGGAAGAGCATGGTGTTGAGGGTCTTGACCACCCGGGTCGCGGGCAGCGCCCGCTGAAGCCGCTCGGCCAGGCTGCTGCCGGGATAGCACAGGTCCGCGGGAAGCCCGTCGGAGGTGTGCCGGGTGGCGTTGGAGACATCGATGAGGATCTTGCCCGCCAGCTCGGTGTGCAGGGCGGAGAGACGTTCCAGGGCGGTGTCACCCGGGGTGGCGTTGATGACGACCTCGGTGGTGGCGGCGGTGGTGCGCTGGTCGGCGTGGCGGATCGCCGGGACGGCGCCGGTCTCGTCGGCCGCGGCCTCCTGGGGCGGCTGCCGGTGGCCGAGGGTGATCTGGTGGCCGGCGGTGGCCAGTGCGCGGGCGAGACCGCTGCCGACGCGTCCGGTGCCGAGGATGCCGATGCTGGTCATGCGGGTGTGCTCCTTGCTGGGTGCGGGTGGTCAGGCAATGCGCGACAGGACCTGCTGGGTGCGGGTGGTCAGACGGTGCGCGACAGGACCTGCTGCGTGCGGGTGGTCAGGCAATGCGCGACAAAACCTGCCGGAAGCGGGTGGTCAGGCGCGGGGCGACAGGACGGAGACGGCCGCGGCGTGGAGACCGGGGGCGGTGGCCAGGAAGTCACGGCCGGCCAGGTCCCATGGATTGCCCCGGGTGTCGGTGACCGTGCCTCCGGCCTCGGCGACCAGCAGGGCGCCGGCCACCAGACCCGAGCGCACATCGGAGAACTGCCAGAACGCGTCCATGCGTCCGGCGGCGACATGGATCAGCTGCAGGGTGGCGGGCACCGAGACCCGGACGACCAGGCCGTGGATCAGCATCTGGGTGACCGAGGCGCCGATCCGGTGGAACGTGTGCTCGTCCTCCCCGGGCCGGGCCTGGCCCGTGCCGACCAGGGCCGCGCCCAGGTCCGTCTTGGCCGACACCCGCAGCGGCGCGCCGTTCAGCTGGGCGCCGTGACCGGCCACCGCGGTGTACCAGTCGCCGGTCAGCGGCAGGTGGACGACGGTGAGGACCGGGTGGTTGTCGCGGACGAGGGTGGCCGTCACGGCCCAGTCGTCCATGCCGTGCACATGGTTGATGTTGCCCTCGGCCGGGTCGACGATCCACCACTCGCCCGGAGGCAGCGCACCGCCCTCCAACTCGTCCTCGGCCCAGCGAGCGCCGGGCCTCGCGGCCATCAGCGGCGCCTTCAGGACGTCGAGTACGGCGTCGTCATTGGCATGGATCTCCGTGACGATCTCGTCCAGGGACACGCCGCAGGCCTGTGGGGTGTGGCGCTTCCGCAGCAGTTCGCCGGCGGTGCGAACGGCTTCGGTGACCCGGTTGAGCAAGGTGGCGTCGAGGCCGTTGTCGGGGTGGTGCCGGTGGCAATGGACATGAGGTGCTCCCGCGCATGGTGAAGAGAGGGGAGGCTTGGCGCGCGCTTCGCCGTCTGCGCCTCGACGGTAGGCAACCTCATCCATGAACGGCAATTGCACATCCGGCACTGCTGGTGTTACCCGCGTGCAAGGGAAGGCGGCGGGGCCGTCGAGCACACGCCGGGCCGAAGCGCATGCTTCGGCCCGGGCGGATCGCCACGTGGCGGTGGGGCCGGCTGATGGCGGGGACGGGTTCGCGGGACGCATCCTGCTCGACCGGCGCGATCGACGCGGGCGGGCCAGTGGGGCCCGATCTCGGCTCCGGCTCATACGGGCCCTCACAGTGCGGAGATCACCCGCCTGCGGTCCTCCATGGCCCGGCGGGCGAGCCGGGAGGCGGGGGCGAGGCGGTCGTACTCGTGGATGGCCCCGCTGTGGACATGCAGTTCGGTGGAGACATCGGCCTCGGCGAGCCGCTGTGCGTAGGTGACGGCCTCGGCGCGGAAGATGTCGAGCTCTCCGACCTCGACATAGGCGGGTGCCAGGCCCGCGACGGTGGCGACGCGCGCGGGCGCCGCCTCCGGCGGCACGGCGTCGGTGCCGAATGCCGTGCCCAGCAGGGCGTGCCAGCCGGTCCAGTTGTCGTCCCAGGTCCAGGCGACATACGGGGTCAGCCGTGGGTCCGGGGTGAGAGTGCGGTCGTCCAGCATGGGATACAGCAGCGCCTGACGGGCGAGGGGAACTCCCCGCTCACGGGCGAGGATCGCCGTGCCCGCGGCGAGCCCGCCCCCGGCGCTGTCACCCATGACGGCGATGCGGCGGGGGTCGACCCTCAGCTCGGCCGCCTGGCCGCCCAACCAGGTCAGCGCGGCGAAGACGTCCTCCACGGGGCCGGTGCCGGTGGCCGCGTCGGGAGCCAGGCGGTAGTCGACGGACAGGAACGGCACCCCGGTCGCCTGGACGTATCCGGCGACGACGGAGTCGTAGAGGTCGACGCTGCCGGCGATCATCCCTCCGCCATGGGCGTAGACGACCGCGGAACCCGGCGCGGAGTCGGCCTTCTCGTACCAGCGGACGAGGATCTCCGCCCCGTCCGCGGACCGCACCTTGTGCGAGTCCGCCTTCACCAGGGGAAAGCCGGAGGGGTAGGCCGGGAGCAGGGAGGCCAGCCACCGCATCGAGGCCGTGCCCCTGGCGCGCAGCGTCCGCCAGTCGTCGCGTGCGGGCGGGGGAGCGGGGCCACCCTGCTCGGCGAGGGCCTGCAGCACCGCGGCGAGCTCAGGGTCGAGGGTGAAGGCCATGGTCGACTCCGTTCGAGGACTGCGGGGTGGCTATCCCAACTGTCCTCAAACGCCGCTGAGTTGCGCTTGAGAGCCGGTACAGAAGCTCGGCGGCGGCCGCGGAAGCCCAGCGTGGCCGCAGTCCGGGGCGGCCGCGGAAAGACGCCCGTGGCACGGCGGGAGCCCCCGGGGCGGGCGCCCCTTCCCTTCGGTGCGCCCGCCCCTGACCCTCGGCTCTCCCGACCGGCGCCTTCCCCGCGTCCGCTCCCGTACTCCACGGAACCCGAGGACGAGGGCGCCCGAGCACCGGTGCCCCGGTCGGAACGAGTCCGGCCGGGGCACCGTGCTGTCGCCTTTGCGGGGCTTGTGGATCAGTCCCGCTGGGCGCCCTTGGGAAGCTGGCGCCACTTCACCTCGGTGGTGGTGTCGTACGTCCAGTCGAGCATCTTCTTCGCGTCCGGGTAGCGGTCCGCGTCGTTGAGCACGACTCCCACGACCTCCTTGTCACCGCGCTTGGCGGCGAACACCAGACAGGGTCCGGCGGGGGTGGTGGTCCCGGTCTTGACGCCGATGGCGCCCTGGTACGAGCCCAGCAACTGGTTGGTGTTGTCCCAGGAGTAGTACCGGGTGTGGCCGTTGGCCGCCGGTGCCTCCTGCTCGGTGGACACCGACTTGACGACCGTGTCGAACGTCGCGTTGTCCATGGCGCGGCGGGTCAGCTGCGCCAGATCATGGGGCGTCGAGTAGTTGTCGCTGTCGGCCGAGACACCGTCGAACGAGTCGTAGTTGGTGTTGGCCAGCCCCAGGTCCTTCGCCTTCGCGTTCATCTTGGAGATGAAGGACTTGGTGCGCTCGGCGGTGGTGTCGCCGGTGCCGAAGGTGTCGGCCAGCGCCATCGCCGCGTCACAGCCGGACGGCAGCATCAGCGCGTACAGCAACTGGTTGACGGTGAGCTTGTCACCGGTCTGCAGGTCCGCCGTGCTGGCGCCCGCCTTGGTGACATAGTCGCGGTATTCCTGCTTGACGGTGACCTGCTGGTTGAGGTCCAGACCTCGGGTCTCGAGCACCACGAGGGCAGTCATGATCTTGGTGGTGCTCGCCATCGGACGCTTGGTGTTGGCGTCCTTGGCCATCAGCTCCTTGTTGGAACCGGTGTCGAGCAGGTACGCCCCCTGGGCGCTGACCTCCGGCGGCGGCTCGGCCGAAGCCTGGGCCATCGCCACCGGAACCGCGATCGCTACGGCCACCGTGGACGCGACCGCCGCGACTCTCCAGCGGGGGTCACGATTCCACGACGTTTATGCATTCGCGCTCCTTTTCGATTGTTGAAGATTGGGCGACCGCATCGTCTCACCGGGTGAAACGCGCCCACGCTTCGGGGTATCGGCCGAGCGATGGCATCGGGGGAACAACTACTCCCCGGGCCGGCACGGTTGATCCGGCACGGCCGTGCGGTCCGGTGTGCGTACCCGTTGTTCTGCGACACTCATCGGGTGAGCCGGACACTCGATCACGATGCACTGCACGGACGTGTCGCCGTCGTCGCCGGGGCGACCCGCGGCGCCGGGCGCGGGATCGCGGCCGCGCTGGGCGAGGCCGGCGCCACCGTCATCTGCACCGGCCGCAGCAGCGTATCGGGCAGGGGCGGGTCCAACTACGACCGGCCCGAGACGATCGAGGAGACGGCCGAACTCGTCACGCGGCTCGGTGGCACCGGCATCGCCATCCGCACCGACCATCTCGACTCCGCGCAGGTCGGGCGGCTGGCCCAGCGCATCCGCCACGATCACGGCGGGATCGACGTCCTGGTCAACGACATCTGGGGCGCCGAGCGGCTCAAGGGCGGGCCCGCCGACTGGAACACCCCGATCTGGGAACACGGCCTCGACGACGGGCTGCGCATTCTCCGGCTCGGTCTGGACACCCACCTGATCACCTCGCACCACCTGCTGCCGCTGCTGATCGGCAAGCCGGGTGGCCTGCTCGTCGAGATGACCGACGGCACCGCCGCGTACAACGCCGACCGGTATCACATCTCGGTCTTCTACGACCTGGTGAAGACCGCGGTGAACCGGCTGGCCTTCTCTCAGGGCCACGAACTGGCGCCGTACGGGGCGTCACGCGTGTGGCGCCGGGTGTTCTGCCCGCTCTGCCACCGCCGGCGGCGACTCGGCGCCACGCCGTCGCGCGGCCCGTCGGCACACCGCGAAACCGGCGGTGGCCAGCAACAGATAGGCGGGGACGAGCAGCACCGCGTCCGGTGTCGTCTGCTCGGTGTGCCAGCCCGCGCCGCGCCGGTCGCCCTCCAGCACGATCCGGTTGACGGTCAGGAAGGTCAGATGGGTGCCGATGGCGGCCCACAGCGGAGCCCGGCTCACGGCCGTCCGGGCCGCCACGAGCGTCAGTCCGAACACGGTCAGGAGGATCAGATAGTCGGCGGGATTCTGCCCGTCCGGAGCGAACCCGATCGGTTCCGGATCGCCGCCGGCCAGATGCGCGGTCGCGGCCCCGATGACGGTCGAGGCCCCCGGCACCAGCAGGAACACCGCCGTCGTACCGAGGGCCGACACGGTAGCGCCGAACCGGGTGCGCAACGACGTCCAGGCGTAGCCGCGCAGGGTCGTCTCCTCCGGCAGGGCTTCGAGCAGAAGGGCGACCACCCCGTTCGAGAGGATGAACCCGGCGAGGGTGGCGGGCTCGATACGCGACCAGCGCAGCATGCCCGCGGCGGTACCCGCACCGAGGACGAGGGCGGCCGCGGCCGCCGTCACCCCCACTCCGGTCAGCAGCGCACGCAGGCTCGCGCCCGCCCCGCCCAACCCGAGCCACGCCGGGGAGCGGCGCCCCCGGCGTACGAGGAGGAGTACAAGTGGCACGGCCGGCGCCGTGACCAGCGCGCCCGGGAGCACCCGGGCCGCGAAGCCGGTGAGGCCGAGGGCATCGGCGCCGACCGGACCCACGGCCGTGCCGACACCGAGTGCCGTGGCCATCACCAGACCGCCGGTCAGCGCCCGGAGCAGGGCGGCGGCGGTCGAGGGGCGGGCATACCGGTGTGCGGCTCGGTCATGGGGAGGTCCTCCGGGAGGCGCGGTGACTCCCGCCATCCTCACGTCCCACATCGCCACGAAGGTCGTAGCCGCTGATGAAACCGCCCATACATCCTTCGGCGTATCGCGCGTCGGTGGTCTGAGCCCATCGGCCGGGGCGGGCGCCCGCGAAGCCACCGTCCGATCGCCGGAGCCGCTCGGTACCGCTTGGCGCCGGGTCGGTCAGCGGGGGCGGGCGGCCGCGCAGCGTACGCAGGTGTCCGCCGCCGGGCGCACCTCCAGGCGCTCCGCCGGGATCGGCTCGCCGCACACCGCGCACCGCCCGTAGTCGTCGCGGTCCAGCCGCTCCAGCGCCTCGTCCAGGGCGGTCAGATGATCGCGTGCCTGGGCCAGCAAGGCGGCGACATGGGCCCGCTCGAAGGCGGTGCTCGACCCCTCCGGGTCGTGCTCGTCGTCGACCGCCACCAGGGCGTTCGACGCGACGATCCCCTCGAATTCACGGTTCAGGGCCGAGATCTGCTCCCTGGTGCCGGCATGCTCGGCCACCAGCTGTTCACGGATGGACGCGCGCTCGGCCGGAGACAGAGCGCCATCACGGGGTGAATCGCTCATGCCGTCATAACCTCGGAGCCCCCGTCCGCATTCCGGTTCGCATCGGAAGTCTTGGCGTCCCCGGTGTGCGACGCCATGGACGGGAGCGCTCTCCTCGGGGTCGCCGGACTCGCTCGGACCGCCCATGCCGACCCGGCCCGATGCGAGGCGGTCGTGAAATGTTAAACTACCTGCCGCACCCCATGCTCGGCGCCGACCGGATTCCCCCGTGTCGGTCGGCGCCGATCCCCTTCCCGCCGCGTCTCCCGAACGGGGACTCGGCTCAGTGCAGGGACGCCACCGAGTCCTGGCTGAACGGAATGAGCTCGCTCATCCGGTCGTTCAGGACCTTCTCGGCCCACTGGGGGTCGGCGAGCAGTGCGCGTCCGACGGCCACGAGGTCGAACTCGTCCCGCTCCAGGCGGTCGAGGAGACCCTCGATGGTGTCCACGGCCGCGTTCGCACCGGAGAGGGAGCCGGGCTGGAAGACGGTGTCCAGACCGACCGAGCCGACGGTGATGACCGGCTTACCGGTGACCTTCTTCGCCCACCCGGCGATGTTCAGCTCCGATCCCGTGTCGGGGAACTCGGCCTGCCAGTGGCGGCGTCCGGACGCGTGGAACGCGTCAACCCCGGCCTCCGCCAGCGGGGTGAGCACGGCTTCCAGTTCCTTGGGGTTCTCGGCGAGCCGGACGTCGTAGTTTTCGGACTTCCACTGGGAGAACCGGAGCACGATGGGGAAGTCGGGCGCGACCTGTTCGCGGATGGCGGCCACCAGGTCGGCGGCGAACGTGGTGCGCGAGGCCAGGTCGCCGCCGTAGCCGTCGGTGCGCCGATTGGTGCGCTCCCAGAGGAACTGGTCGATGAGATAGCCGTGCGCGCCATGTAGTTCCACGCCGTCGAAGCCGATCCGCTCGGCCTCCCGCGCCGCCTTGGCGAAGGCGCCGATGACGTCGTCGATGTCGGCGAGGGTCATCGTCCCGCCCGCTCCGGGCGTGCCGTCCAGCGCGATCCCGGACGGGCCCACGGACGGGGCGTCGGGGAATGGCGGCGCTCCCGCGGGCCGCTGTATTCCCACGTGCCAGAGCTGGGGCATGATCGCGCCACCGTGGGTGTGTACGGCGTCAACGACCTTCTGCCATCCGGCGAGCTGCGCCTCGCCGTGGAACCGCGGGACGCCGTCGAGATAACCGGCGGACCGGTGGTCGACGGTGGTGCCCTCGGTGATGATCAGGCCGGTCCCCGCCGCGGCCCGGCGCGCGTAGTAGGCGGCGACGTCCTCACCGGGAATGCCATCGGGGGAGTGTCCGCGGGTCATGGGTGCCATGACGATCCTGTTCGGCAGCTTGGCGGAGCCCAGTGCGAAGGGGCGGGACAGTGCCGTGGCCGCGCGGGTGTTCACCGTGTCGCTCTCCTGTCGTGTCGTTCCGGGGTGGCTTCCTCGGAGCCTGAAAGTGTGAATCTGAAAGGTACAGTTTTCATGCCGTAAACTGCAACTGTATCGATTGCACTTTAGGGGAACGGCGAAACGGCACGGTCGAGTAGGCTGTGTCACGATCTGCGCGCGGAGGTGGAGACCTTGTTGGACATCCGGTTCTCCCGTGCGCTGCAGCTGATGCTCTTCCTCGCGGTCGCCGCCGAGGACGACTCCGCGCCGCTGAGCTCCGCCGAGTTGGCCCGCGTGCTGAACACCAACCCGAGCCTGGTCCGCAAGCTCCTCGTCCCGCTGACGGAGGAGGGGTTGGTCGTCTGCGTCAAGGGCCGCACCGGTGGGGCCAGGCTGGGGCGGCCGACCGACCGGATCACCCTGGCGGAGATCTACCGCTGCGCCGTCGGCGACAAGCCCCTGTGGGCCTGCTCGCCCGGGGTGGAGCCGGTGTGCCAGGTGACCGCACACGCCGGTGAGTACTTCGCCACGCTCACCGCGGAGGCCGAGGAAGCGGTGCTCGAATCGCTGGGCGACCGCACGCTCGCGGACAGTGTGCTGGAACTGCGCCGCCTCGATGCGGGACACGCGCGCCAGCGCTGATCCGGCCCCCGGGTCCCGCGTTCACATCGCCGGAACGCCCGTGCCCCCTTCCGGCTCGGACACGGCCGCCCGGCGCAGGTGCTCGGCGAGTGCCGCGGTGGCGGTGGACGAAGCCCGCGCCTTCTCGCCCCAGGCCAGCAGATGGGTGCGGCGCGACCAGGGATCCTGGAGCGCGCACACATCGAGTGGCCGGCCGGGGGGCGATGGCGCGTCACACGACGTCCGGGTGCGCGCGGAGGAACGAGACCAGGGCCCGCGGTACGAGGTGATGCATCGCGGAGCCGCCGCCCAGCAGGGTCAGTGGCGCGGTCGGCGGCCGGGCGTAGCTTGTCACGGCGCTTTCGAGGCGCGCCGTCTGGGCGAGCACATCCCGTGTGTGGCGGGCCGGCGCCGTCCCCGCCGGGGTGGGGCGCACCCCCCCGCCGGCCACGGATCAGCAGGGCCACGCCCGCGTGGTGCTCGAGCGAGCGCACCCTGGCGCCGGCCGACGGGAGGCTCAGATGCATCCTGCGGGCGCCCGCCGTGATCGAGCCCTCCGCCACGATGTGAAGGAAGAGCCGCAGGTCGTCCAGGTCACATAACGCACCCTGTCGAGCCTATGGCACAGCCTTGCGCAGGCTATGTGGATCACGCATTGTGCGCCCACGGGCCGTGGGCGATGCTCGGCGGGTGTCGGAGATGGTGATTGTTCTGCTGGCGGGCGTGGCCGCCGGGGCGTTGAACGCCGTCGGCGGCGGGGGCACGTTCGTGGCGCTCCCCGCCCTGGTCGCGGCCGGTCTGTCCCCCGTGACGGCGAACGCGTCCTCGACCGTGGCCCTCGTACCCGGGACCGTGGCGAGCGCCTGGGTGTACCGGCGCGATCTCGCCCCGGTCGGGGGCACGTCCACGCGGGCGCTGACCGTGGTCAGTGTGATCGGCGGCGGGCTCGGCGCCGGCCTGCTGCTGACGCTGCCCGCGGTGTCGTTCGACGCCGCGCTGCCCTGGCTGCTCGCCTTCGCCACGGTGATCCTCGCCTTCGGGCGCCACGTCTCCCGTGTGCTGAGCGACGCCAAGGGCCATGCGGTCGGCATCAGCCCCCGGACCGTCCTGATCGGCCAGTTCCTCCTCGCCGTGTACGGCGGCTACTTCGGCGGTGCCGTAGGCATCATGATGCTGGCCGTGTGGAGCATCGGCCTCGGCCTCGACACCTCGGCCGGCAACCCGATGCGGGTCGCCCAGATCGCCGCCATCTATCTCAGCGCGACCGGGCTGTTCCTCATCGCCTCGGACGCGCTGAGCGCACCGTCTGTGCTCATCACCATGCTGGTCGGCGCGGTGGCCGGCGGGGTGGCCGGAGCGCATGTCGCCCGTCGTCTCCCCGCGTGGCTGCTGCGGAGCGTCGTGCTGACCACCGCCGTCACCATGACCGTCCTGTACTTCCTCCGGGGCTGAGCGGGTGGCGCAGCCCCGCGGAAGAGCGGATGGGCAGGGGAGGGGTGCTACGAAAGCTGGTCGGCCACGACATGTGCCGCGTCCGCGATCAGCTTGTCGTCGGACGTGGCGTCCTTGTCACCGCGGTTCGACATGATCGCCATGACGATGGGAGCGGAGTCGGGCGGCCACACCACGGCGATGTCATTGCGGCCACCGTAGTAGCTGCCGCTTCCGGTCTTGTCGCCGACCTGCCAGTCCTTGGGCACCCCGGCCCTGATGAGCGCATCCCCGGTGGTGTTGGTCCGCAGCCACTTCGTGAGCTGTGTGCGCTCTCCGTCGCCGAGGACATCGCCGAGCACGAACGCGCGCAGATCCTTGGCCATCGCCCGCGGGGTGCTCGTGTCCCGTGTGGAACCGGGGACCCATCGGCTCAACTCCGGCTCGCGGCGCTCCATCCGGATGACGTCGTCGCCCATCTTCTCGAGCATGGCGTCGAGGCCCTTGGGCCCGCCGAGCTGATCGAAGAGCAGGTTGGCCGCGGTGTTGTCGCTGTAGCGGACGGCGGCGTCACACAGCGCGCCCAGGCTCATCCCGGTGTCGACGTGCTTCTCGGTCACGGGGGAGTTGTCGATGAGATCGTCCTTGGAGTACGTGATCACCCGGTCCAGCCCGCCCAGCTTGACCTTCTGCAGCACGGCGCCGGCCTCCAGCGCCTTGAACGTGGAGGCGTAACCGAACCGCTCGCCGTCGCGATAGGCCACCTCGTGTCCGGTGCCGGTGTCGATGGCGTAGACACCCAGCCGGGCGTCGTAGGAGCGCTCCAGCTTCTTGAACGCGCCGGTGGACGACGCCGCGTCCTTGCCCGCCTTCGCCGCCAGATCCGTGGACGCGGACGGCGAACTCGATGCGCTCGACGACCCCGACGAGTCCGAGGATCCGTCCTGGCCGCAGGCCGTCAGCGGGACGAGAAGCGTGAGCGCGGTGAGCGCGCCGAGGGCGGTGTGCCGGGCACGGGGGAATCGCATGATCCTGACCTCCGGTTGGGCCCCTGTCACGCAGGGGGCGCAGGGGATGGAACGACCGGGCCCCTTACCGGGGCGCGGCCGTGGGCATCGGGATTACCTTCGCTGCCGGGCGGCTATGCGGTCCAATACGCTCATGCGCTTCTTCATGCTGATCTGGCATAGAGTGCGGGGGTGGATCTGGTGGGAGCGTGCCGCGCGTTCGTCAGCGTGAGTGAGCGTGGGAGCTTCACCGTCGGTGCGGCCGCGGCCCGGATGTCCCAGTCGGTGGCCAGCCGCCGCGTGGCCGCTCTGGAGGAGCGCTTCGGTGAGCAGCTCTTCGAACGCACCTCACGGCGGGCCGTACTCACCCCCTTCGGGCGGGAGATGCTGCCGGTGGCCAGACAACTCGTACAGGCGGCCGATGTGCTGCTGCACGAGGCCGAGGCCGCCAAGCGCAAGCCGTGGCGGCTCGCGGTGCCCGGCATCTGCTCAACGGCCGGTCTGGCCCGCCTCGTCGCCGAGGCACGTGGGCACGGGATCACGCTCGATCTCCGCGTCGCGGCGCCGGCGCAGCGCCTGGAGCTCATCCACGCCCAGCAGGTGCGGGCCGCCCTGCTCGCGGTGCCCGCGGACGAGGCCACATGGTCCGTGCCGCTCGGGCTCGCCGGAGTACAGGATCCCGGTGTGCGGCGGGTCTATCTCGAAACGCTGCGGGTCGGCCGGGCCGCTCCGGGTCCGGCCCGCCGAATCTGGATCCAGCCGGAGGACGATGTGCCGCATATCCGCGACCCGCTGACCCGGCTGCGCGACGCGGTCGGTCTGCGGCCCGCCCAGCTCGTGGCCGCCACCGACCTGACGGCCGCGGCCGCCGAAGTCCTGTGCACCCGCGACCTGTTGCTGTGCTCTCCCGCGCAGGCCGCGGAACTCGCCCTGAAGTGGCGGCCCATCGGCGAGATCACGCTCGGCCGGGGGTTCGCTCTCGCCGCCGCCGCGGACGGCAATCCACAGCCCATCGAAGGGCGCCTGGGCGGCGCCATCGCCCGCTGCCTCGGCGCGGACACCCGGGCGGACACCGAGGAAGGAACGGAAGCGTGAGCACCGAGACACTGCTGCGCGATCTGCGCGAGCAGTTGCGCGACGGCGGACTGCACGGCTGCCTGCTCGTACGGGATCTCCACACCGGGGACGAGCTGGGCATCGACCCGGACACCCAGCTGCCATCCGCCTCCCTGGTCAAGGTCCCGCTCGCGCTGGCGACGGCGGAGCGCATCCGGCGCGGCGAACTCGACCCAGCGACGCTGCTCGACGTACCCCCGGGGCGGATCACCACGCCCGGCCCCACCGGGCTGAGCCGGTTCCGCCACCCCGCCCGGATCGCGATCGAGGACCTGCTCTACCTGAGCACATGTGTGAGTGATGGAACGGCGGCCGACGCGCTGTTCGACCTCACCCCGCCCGCCCAGGTGGCCGAGATTCTCCAGGAACTCGGGCTGCGTGGCGTCACCGTCCGGCACGGCATGCGCGAACTGACCGAAACCCCCGTGGAGCGCTTCGACGCCGAGCAGGTGCATCTCGCCCACGCGCTGGCCATCGACGCCGGCACCAGCGGCCGCGGCCACCGGGTGCCGCAACTCGACACCACCCGCGCCAACACCGGCAGCGCACGCGCCTGGGTGGACCTGCTCCAGGCCCTGTGGACACCGTCGAAAATCCACCCCGACGTGGCGTCGCACGTGCGCGACCTCATGGCCCACAACGTGCTGCGGCACCGGCTCGCCCCGGACTTCAGCTCCGACGCCACCACCTGGTCCTCCAAGACCGGCACTCTCCTCAACCTCCGCCATGAGGTCGGCATCGTCGAGCACTCCGACGGCCAGGCGTTCGCCATCGCCGTGCTCACCGAGTCACTCGTGCCCGCGAGCACCCAGCCCGGAGCCGACGCCCTCATGGCGCAGGTGGCCCGCACCTTGCGTGACCATCTCCGGCAGCTCTAGGCCCGGTCGCCGGAGGGTGGTGACCAGCCCGAGGCCGCTGGTCACCAGCCATGGTCAGAGGGTGCGGCCGAAGAGGTCGAGCAGGGCCTCCCAGTGGCGTTCGGCGGCCTCGGCGTTGTAGGCGGAGGTGTCGGCCTGGGTGTAGCCGTGCTGAGCGCCCGTGTAGACCTCGGTGCGGTGGCGGACACCGGCCTCGTTGAGGGCCTTGTCCAGGCGCTCGATCTGCTCGGGTGGAAGGGCCTGATCCTGGTCCGCGTGTCCGAAGTACAGCTCGGCGGTGACCTGCCCGGCCACCGTGTGCGGGCTGTCCGGCGCCTCCGTGGCCAGGTAGGCACCGTGGAAACCGGCTGCCGCGGCGACGCGATCGGGATGCGTTCCGGCGGTCCGCAGGGCCAGCCCGGCGCCCAAGCAGTAGCCGGTGAGGCCCACGGGTCCGTCGGTGGCCTGCGGGCAGGAGGCCAGCCAGTCGAGATAGGTGCCGGCGTCGCTCATCGCGCGCTCGGGAGTGAGCTCCTGCGCGATCGGGGCGATGTGCTCGAAGATCGCCGGACGCGCCGCCGAGTCGAGGAAGTCGGGCAACTCCACCACGGGAGCACGCCCGTGGCGGTAGAACACGTTGGGCACCAGCACGGTGTAACCGGCCGCGGCCAAACGGTCGGCCATCCCCCGCAGGTGGGGTCGGAGGCCGAAGGCGTCCGTGTACAGCAGAACGGCCGGGTGGCGGTCGGTGTCGTCGGGATGGACCAGATAGGCATCGGCGATGCCGTCCCGGGTGGGGATGTCGACGGCTGTTCCGCGCACTGCGGTCATAAGGGGGTTCCTTTCGTGCCTACCGGACGACGCGCAGGAGCGCCGCCGACCAAGATCTCCGGGCCATCGTGCCACTCACCGGCGGCGCGTCGGACGACGCGCTCGCGATGGCCGATTCGCCCCATCGCTAGAGGCAGCCCTCGGGCAGGGCGGCCCCACCGGCGCAGAGGTGTCTGATCGCCGCGGCGATCGAATAACAGTCGAAGAGCGCTGAATGCTCCCTGCCGGCCACGGGTTTGGGCAGGCCGAGCGCTTCCCATAGCCGACCGGAGTTGGCCGATGCCGTGATCGGGGCGATGGTATTCAGCCATGGGCGGATATTCAGGAAGCCGGCGCTGAGAAAGCCGTTCTTGATCTCCTCCCCGCGCGCCCGGGCCCACCCCACGTTCTCCCCGAGGACGACCATGTCGTTGCCGTAGGAGAGCACGGACTGCCCCCGGCAGAACGCCAGGAAGTCACTGAGCGCCTCGGCGGGGGCGACTCCCTCGCGGTCCACGGTTTCCTGGTCGATGCCCGTGAGGCCGGTGAAGAACGGGGACAGCCGCGGATTGACCACCGGCCTGACCAGCGCCTCGTATTCCTCGACAACGGAGTGGTCGTCAGCGGAATTACCGGTGCTGATGCGCAACGCGCCGATCTGGACGATTTCGCGAAGCTGCCCCGGCTCCGACCAATCCTGCTCGAGCGATCCCGACCATGAGGTGAACTCAAGGTCGAACACGACAAACGTCGACAACCGGTCTCTCCTCGTATGGGTATGGGGCGAACGAACCGCAGGAGCCGCTGCGCAGGAGACTACTCCTCTCCGAATGCCTTTCCCGGTCCGGGATCCCGGTGGGCCGCTGAGCGATGTCGAGGCCGAGGACGGCGGCGGGATCGCCGCCCAACGGCGTCCGAACGCCGGGTGACGAGGCGGTGCGGAATCGCGTCCACGGAGGATCCAACGCCTTCGACGCGCCACGTCGTGGGCCGATGACGTGCGTTGGCGGGTGTCCGCGCCCTGGACGCCGTAGGTCGCCGCGGAGTGCCCCTGGCCGGGACCGGCTCCCGGGGGAGTCTCAGTCGCGCAGGCTCATGCCGCCACAGACCGACCACACCTGGCCGTTGACCCACTCGGCGTCGTCCGAGAGGAGAAAGGCCACGGTGCCGGCCACGTCCGCGGGCTCGCCCAGCCGCGGGCTGCGGGCGATCTTCAGCGCCATGGCCTGCAGCCGCTGGTCGTCCCGCTGCTTCTGGGTGTCGCCCATGACCAGCCCGGGCGCCACGGCGTTGCAGCGGATGCCCTCCTTGCCCCAGCGGGAGGCGATATGGCGGGTCAGTGCGTTGATCCCGGCCTTGGAGGCGGCATACGCGGGACGCCGGGGCTCCCCTCCCCAGGCCGCGCCGGAGGAGGTGTTGACGATGACGCCGCCGCCCTGGGCCAGGAGTCGGGGGATGACCGCACGGCAGGTGAGGGCGTAGCCGAGCAGATTCACCTCGTGGGCGCGCCGCCACACCGCCGGGTCCATCTCCAGCAGGTCGGTGTCCCGGCCCAGGTGGTCGTCCGAGAGGTCGGCGCCAACGTTGTAGAGCCCGTCGATCCCGCCGAACTCGGCGGTGGCCCGGTCGACCAGCGCACCGATCGACTCCTCGTCGGCGAGGTCGAACGCGACGGCGACCGCGGTGCCGCCGGCCTCGCCGATGCGCTGGGAGGTGGCCTTCGCGCCCACGAGGTTGATGTCGCCGACGACGAGCGAGGCGCCCTCCTCGGCGAGCCGTTCCGCCGTGGCGGCGCCGATCCCGGTGGCGCCGCCCGCGACGACGATCCTCTTGCCCTGAAGTCCCCGCATGCCGCTCTCCCGCTCACCGAGGTCTGGAACCGAAGGATCGCCGTGAAGCAGCATTCCTAGCATGGAACTCGGTGTCACAACAGGGTTCGGATCTCATCACTGCGATCGTGGTTCAGCTCGGCGATAGGATCGCGGGGTGAACGGAGCGGCGCGTACGAGCACGAGAGACATCGCGCGAGCGGCCATCCGGGCCGAACTCGCCGAGGTGGCGTCCGGCCTGTTCCGGAGCAAGGGCTTCGAGCAGGTCACCATCAACGACCTGGCCGCGGCCGCCGGTGTCTCGCGCAGCACCTTCCTGCGCTACGTCGGCAGCAAGGAAGAGGCCGTCCTGAGCGCCTTCGACGCCTACGGCGAGCAGGCCGCCGACGCCCTGCGGGCGAGACCCGCCGACGAGGACGACTGGACGGCGCTGCGGCGCGCACTGGACGTCGTCATCGCGTACCACCGCCGGGACCCGGTCAGCGCCCTCGCGACGACCCGCCTGGTCCGGAACACCCCCGCCCTGTGCGCCCGGCTGCTGGAGAAGCAGAACGGCTGGCGGCCCATGCTGGCCCGGGCCCTCGCCGAGCGGCCCGGCGACGCTCCGCGTGCCACGGCCCTGGCCCTGTCGGTGAAGGCCGCCGCCGCTCTGGGCTGCCTGAACATCGCCCTCGACCACTGGTCGGCCTCCGACGGCCGCCCCGACCTCACCGCCCTCCTGGACGAGGCGTTCGCCGCCCTCGCCGGGTGACCTCCCGCTCGGCATACTGGTCGGTGGGGCATCGTTCGCCGGCCGCCCAGGGGGAAGGTTCTCTCCCTGGTTGCTTTCCTCCCGAGATGGAATTCTCCCCTTTCGGTTACTCGTGAAGGAGGCAGACGATGACGACATGGACGAGCGACGAACTCAACCGGATCGCGACGACGGACGAGCTGGAAATGGCGCCGCTGCGGGGCGACGGCACACCGCGTACGGCGGTGCCGATCTGGGTCGTCCGTGACGGCGACGACCTCTACGTCCGCTCCTACCGGGGCACCGACGGCGTCTGGTGGCGCACCGCCCATGGGAGCCACGAGGGCCACATCCGCTCCGGCGGCGTGGACCGGGACGTCACCTTGATCGAGGAGGGCGACCCCGGTGTCAATGACCGGGTCGACGACGCGTACCGCTCCAAGTACAGCCGCTACAGCGGAACCTACGTGGAGCCCATGGTCGCGGACACGGCGCGCGCCACCACGCTCAGGCTCCTGCCCCGGTGACGGTGAGCGAACCGGCCACCGACAACCGCCTTCACCCCACCCCGCCACCCCGTCACCGCGAGACCCCGGCCCCTGAGGCGCCCGAGCACCCGGAGAACCCATGACCACCCTTGCCATCATCGGAGCCGGCCCCGGTCTCGGCGCCGCCGTCGCGCGCCGGTTCGGCCGTGAGGGCTACGACATCGCCCTCATCTCCCGCGAGCAGGGCCGGCTCGACGCCCTGACCGCCGGCCTCACCGGCGAGGGCGTGACGGCGCGCGGCTTCGCCGCCGACGTACGCGATCCGAAGGCCCTCGCCGCCGCCCTGGACGCCGCGGCCACGGCCCTGGGGCCGATCGAGGTCCTGCAGTACAGCCCGGTGCCGCAGCGGGAATTCATGCTGCCGGTCCTGGACACCACCGCCGACGACCTCGCGGGCCCGCTGGAGTTCTCCGTATACGGCCCCGTCACCGCCGTACGGCAGGTGCTCCCCGGTATGCGCGCCCTGGGCCGCGGCACGGTGCTCTTCGTCAACGGAGGCACCGCCGTGGTGCCGCACCCCGAGCGCGCGGGCACCTCCATCGCCTTCGCCGCCGAGAGCGCGTACGGCCGGCTGCTGCACGACACCCTCGCCGCCGAGGGCATCCATGTGGCGCAGCTGATCATCCCGGGTGCGATCGTTCCCGGGCACGACAAGAAGGACCCGGCCGTGCTGGCGGACACCCTGTGGACCCTGCACCAGGATCGCCACGGCTTCCGGCACTTCGCCGACGACCTGGAGCTCTGACCCCGCCCGGGGGGTGTCCCGTGAGCTGTGCGGGCGGCCCGGTGGCCGCCCCGCGCGGTGTGCTCGGGAGAAGCGGTGTCTCAGGAGAAGGTGTCGGGCCCGACATGGTCGGGGTCGGGACCGCCGCGCGCTCCGGTGTCGAGCGCGTCGATGGCGGCCACCTCGTGGGGGGTGAGGGAGAAGTCGAAGATCGCGATGTTCTCCGCGATGCGGTGTGGTTTGACGGACTTCGGGATCGCGCACAGGTCGTGTTCGACCTGCCAGCGGAGGATGATCTGGGCCGGGCTCTTGCCGTATTTCTCGGCCAGGCCGGTGATGGTGGGTTCCTGGAGCGGGTCCCTGACCTTGTCCGGGCTCTCGCCCCCGTAGCGGTTCACGCCGCCGATGGGCGACCAGGACTGGGTGTGGATGCCCTGGCGGACGTCGAAGGCGCGCAGCTCGGGCTGGCTGAAGAACGGATGCAGTTCGACCTGGTTCACCGCGGGCACGACGTCGGTGCGCGCCATGAGATCGGTCAGGTGTGCGGGCGTGTGGTTGCACACGCCGATGGCCCGCACCCGGCCGTCGGCCAGCAGCTTCTCGGCCGCCTTGTACGAGGCCACCGTGGTGTCGAACGCGGACGGGGCCGGCCAGTGCAGCAGATACAGGTCGAGATGGTCCAGGCCCAGCTTGGTGAGGCTGGTGTCGAAGGCACGGAGGGTGGCGTCGTAGCCGTAGTCGGTCATCCATACCTTCGTGATGACGAAGATGTCCTCGCGGCCGATGCCCGAGCGGGCGATGCCCTCACCGACCTCCTTCTCGTTGCCGTAGGCGGCCGCGGTGTCGATGAGGCGATAGCCGTTCTCGATCGCGGTCGTCACCGCCGGGATGGTCTCGTCGGGCGGGCTCTGGTACACGCCGAGGCCCAGGGTGGGCATCCGCACGCCGTTGTTCAGGGTCAGAAGAGGGGCTGGTCCAGTCATACGGGATCCTTGTGTGCGTCGGAGACCGGCGGGCCCGCCCGGTGCCGTACCCCGGCACGGGGTGAAGCCCGCTCGTACTGCGACAGGGGTTCCCGATGATGGGCCGTGTGCTCGCTCCGCACCCCGAACGTCACCACGTTGGCGCGATCAGAGCGCCGTGCCCGGCCCCGGAGGCCGCCGCCCCGGCGCCGTAGGACAGGGGATCACGGTGATGTGCTGTTCTCGTCGGCCGTCATGTCCTGTGTGCCGATGACCGAGAGAAGTTCCAGCTGGGCGGCGCCCTCGGTGCCGGGCGGGGCGCTGAACCACAGCAGGCGCTGGCAGCCGTCCTCGCTGAACAGGGAGTGGCAGTCCAGCTCGATGACGCCCAGTGCGGGGTGGACGATGCGCTTGTGGTCGGTCCGCCGGAGGGCGACGTCGTGAGTGTCCCAGAGGGTGGCGAACTCCTCGCTGTGGCGTCGCAGCGCGGCCACCATCCGCCGTACCTCGGTGTCGGCGCCACGCCGGGCCGCGACGGCCTGCAGGTCGGCGACGAAGACCCGGGAGTGGTGGGGGTGGTCCTCGGGCGGGTAGAGCGCACGGGCGTCCGGATCGGTGAACCAGCGGTGGACGAAGCTCGCCGCGGGCCCGCGGACCGCCGGGGGACGGCCGACCAGCGCAGCGGCCAGCTCGTTCTGCACCAGGGTCTGGTGCAGGTCGGTGATGACCTGGGCGGGGGTGGTGGCCAGCCGGTCCAGCAGGCCGAGCAGGGCCGGCTGGACCTGTGCGGCCGGGCCGTGTGTCACCGGGGGAACGCGGCGGTCGGCGAGGTGGAACAGATGGTCGCGCTCGTCGCCGTTCAGCCGCAGCGCCCGGGCGAGGGCGGTCAGCACCTGGGCCGAGGGCTGAGCGCCGCGTCCGCGCTCCAGCTCGGTGTAGTAGTCCGCGGACAGCCCGGCCAGCTGGGCGACCTCCTCGCGGCGCAATCCGGGCACCCGCCGCCGCGGCCCGGTGGGCAGGCCGACGTCGGCCGGGCGGATGCGGTCGCGCCGGGACTTGAGGAACGCGGCGAATTCGGAGTGGTTCACGCCCCCCATGGTCGCTTGTGCCGGTGGCCCGAGCCAGGGGCTGACAACCCCTGGGTGGGGACAGCCCTGGCTGACCCGGAGACCCGGGCCCAGAGTGGAGACACCGACGGGGCGCCGGCGGCGACACCGCCGACGCCCCGGGCCACGGCCACACCATGTGGCATCCGCTCGCCAGCACCCCGTTCCAGGAGTCTCCATGTCACCCCAGGCAACCGCACCCCAGCACCCCACCGACCGGCCCCGCGTCGCCATCGTCACCGGCGGCTCCCGCGGTATCGGCCACGAGGCGGTGAAGCGGCTGGCCGCCGACGGATACGCCGTCGTGGTCGGATACGCGGGCCACCGGGAGCCGGCCGAAGCCGCCGCCCAGGACATCGCCGCCGCCGGTGGCCGGGCCGTCGCCGTCCGTGCCGATGTGGCCGACGAGCAGCAGGTGGCCGCGCTCTTCGACACCGCGGAGTCCGAGTTCGGCGGGGTCGACGTCGTCGTCCACGCGGCCGGCCGGATGTACCTGGCCCCCATCGCCGAGCTGGACCTGGCGGAGCTGGACGCGCTGCACCGCACCAACATCCGCGGAACCTTCGTGGTCGCCCAGCAGGCCGCCCGCAGGATCCGCGGCGGCGGGACGCTCATCACCTTCTCCACGTCCATCGTGGGCCTGGCCCTCCCCACCTACGGCGCCTACAGCGCCAGCAAGGGAGCGACCGAGGCGCTCACGATGATCCTGGCCCGCGAGCTGCGCGGCCGGGACGTCACCGCCAACACCGTCGCCCCCGGCCCCACCGCCACTGATCTGTTCCTCGAGGGCAAGGACGAGGAGACCATCGCCCGGATGGCGGCCCAGCCCCCGCTGGAGCGCCTCGGCACCCCCGCCGACATCGCCGAGGTCGTCGCCTTCCTCGCCTCCCCGGCCGGCCACTGGGTCAACGGCCAGGTCATCCGCGCCAACGGCGGCATCGTCTGACCGCCACGGCGCACCGCACGACCGCTTTCCACCCCGTTTCCCCGCCAGGAGAGAGAACGACCATGCCCTTCGCGAACTTCAAGGTCCCCGCCGGATCCCTCGACGAGAAGCAGAAGCAGGAGATCGTCACCCGTACCACCGAGCTGTACGTCGAGCTCTACGGCGAGCGCGCCCGTGCCAACACCCTGGTCGTGGTCGAGGAGGTCACCGACGGTGGCTGGGGCATCGGCGGCAACGTCCTGACCCTCGCCATGCTCCAGCAGCCGCCCGGCCACTGACACCGGCGGACACCCACGGCCCCCGGCGCCGCTCGGCGCCGGGGGAGTCCCGGGTGCTAGCCCGCGTTGACCGCTGTGGGGCTGAACGTGACGGGCAGCGATTCCAGGCAGCGGTACCAGAAGGAGTCCGCCCACCTCAGCTCATCGGGCGCGACCGCCAGCGTCAGGTCCGGAACGCGGTCCAGCAGCACCTCGATCGCCGTCTCCGCGATGATCCTGGCCGTCTCGGGACCGCCCACCGGGCAGCCGTAGTCACCGCCGCTGAAGCTGACATGCGCGTGGTTCCCGCCCTGGCCGACGGGGGTGTCGGGCCACAGCAGCGGATCGGCGTTGGCGGCGGCCAGGCCAAGGACGACGAGGTCGCCGGTGCGGATGCGCCGGCCCCGAGGGCGGTGTCGCGGGTGGCGTACCGCCCGATGAGGTTCTGCAGCGGGGAGTCCGCCCACAGCACCTCGTTCATGGCCTCGCCGATGCTGCGGCGGTTGCCCGAGAGGGTCATGGCGAAGCGCTCGTCGGTGAGCATCAGCCGCAGGGTGTTGCCGATCCAGTACGAGGTGAGCGGCAGCGCGGCCGCCATCAGCACCATCAGGTCGGCGGTCTGCTGCTCCTCGGTGAGGTCCGGGGTGTTCAGGATGAACTGCGAGGTGAGGTCGGGGCCCGGCGCCTCGCGCTTGGCCTTCACCAGCTCCGCCACGTACGCGGCGACCTGCTGCTGGCCGGCGATGGCTTCCTCGTTGGAGAGGAACGAGATGGTCAGCCCTCCCGCCAGGGCCTCCAGCCCGGCCTCGTCGTCGGACAGGCCGAACAGCTCGGCCGTGGCGAGGGTGGGCACCGAGTAGATGTAGTCGTACACCAGGTCCGCCTTGCCGCTCGCGGCGAACTTGTCGATCAGCTGGTCGGCGAAGCGCTCGCAGTGCCCGCGCAGCACGAAGGGGTCGATCGTGGCGAGGGCCTCGCCGGCGGCCGTCGCGCGCTGCCGGTGCTCCTCGCCCTCCGTGAAGGTCATCATCGGGCTGTACGCCACCCATGGCAGGAGTGGCCAGTCCGGTGGCACGCTGTCCCAGCCGTTCCAGCGGCGCGGGTCCCGGCCGAAGGTCTCGACATCGGACAGCACCTGGCGCGTCTCGCGGTAGCCGAGGACGAACCAGGCGTCGATGTCGCCTTCGAGCAGGACGGGGGCGACCTGTCCGCTCTCGTGCCGTATCCGCTGGTAGGTCTCGGCCGGCCGGCGCCGGAAGTCCGGCCCGTACAGCCGTGCGGCGTGGGCGGGGCAGCCCGGGGGCGGTGCGTCCGGTGTGGGGTGCGGGGCCTGCGTGTCCTGGTCGTCCTGGGGGTTCGTCACTGCATTGTCTTCCTCGGGAGCGGCGGATCTGCGGGGCTGCCGGGAGGCTAACGAAGTGATCGCGTCAGGCCAACTTCCCTGCGGTGACGATTCCTCGGCGGCTCCCCGTGGTGCGCCGGGCCGCTCGTGGACGAGGTGGGGTGGCGGGCGGTCCGTCGTGCTGCCGTATCCGCTGCGGTAGGCGGTGCATATCGCGCTGTGCGGGGCTGCTGTGCATATATGAATGCCCCCTCCATGAATTCAGCCGGATAAATGCGAATGCGAATTCCGGACACTGTGGGAGTGGGGCGGCCGTCGCCACAGAGGCGGTGGTGGGACGTGTCGTGCGTTGACGCGCGTCGACGCATCGGAATTCCTCGTTCAATGCGGTACAAGACCCATTCCGCTTTTGCCGGGGAGGGCAGCCCAGGAGCCGCGAAGTGATTTTCCGTCCCGCCCCGGGCTGTAATGCCTGGCCGGATACCGTTCTCGCCACCCCTAGGTCCTTGGCGTGCGCACTTCAGCGCGCGATACGGTGCGGCCGGGATTCACCGGGGCATCCGCTCCCTGTCCCGATCAGAATTTGGGGGACTGGTGCAGATACGCAAGGTCGTTTTAGCGGCGAGCGGAGTGGTTTTCGCGTTCGCCCTGACGATTCCGGCGGCCGCGTCCGCCGACTCGCACAGCACCGTCACACGTACCGCGGATACCGCGGTGTCCACACACAAGAGTGCGGCGTCCCGCTCATCCGCTGAGTCCGCCGAGAATTACTGGACTCCGCAGCGCATGCGCAGAGCCGTCGAGGCCGATACGCCCGCCGACGCCAAGGCGTCCCGGAAGGCGGCCGTCGACGCGGCGGCCAAACCCTCTCAGCTCGCCAAGCCGCAGAAGGCGACCACGTCGAAGAAGGCCCGCGGAATCCGTATCGCGACCTCGATCGTGCAGGGGAAGGTCTTCTTCCACAACCCGACCAACGGCGGCGACTACGCCTGCTCCGCCGCGGCGGTCAACAATCCCACGAAGAACATGGTGTTCACCGCCGGGCACTGCGTCCACGGTGGCGCCGGCGGCACCTGGGCGACCAACTGGGTGTTCGTTCCCGCCTATTACAACGGCTCCCGGCCGTACGGAACCTGGTCCGCCAAGACGCTCACCTCGTTCAACGGCTGGATCAACAGCAGTGACCTGAACTACGACATCGGCGTGGCCAACGTCTGGGACAACGGCTCCAGCAAGCTGGTCAACACCGTCGGCGGCATGGGGCTCGGCTACAACTACGGGTACGTCAACACCGTGACCGTCTGGGGCTACCCGGCCGCCTTCGGCTACGACGGCGAGGTGCCCTACGTGTGCCAGAACATCGGCACCTGGCAGGACGGCTCCCGGGTGCAGAACGGGTGCACCATGGTCGAGGGCGCCAGCGGCGGCCCCTGGCTGCGGGACTACAACGAGACCACGGGCCTGGGGACCGAGATCGGGGTCACCAGCACCCGGACCGATCCGCCCGCCTATATCGACAGCCCCTACTTCGACAACAAGATCCAGACGATCTACAACAACACCGCCAACGGCTGAGCATCACACCGCACTCGGCCGGGGCCCTCGCACCCAGGGGTCCCGGCCTCCGGCATCGGGAGAGAACGCCATGCGCCCGCTCACTGCAGCCATCCTCACCGCGGCGATCGCGGCAACCGGCATCGTCGCGGCCCTCGCCGTCACCGCCCGGGGCCAGGACGCCGGTGATCCCTCCGCCCCGGACACCCCGCGGACCCACCGGGCCGATCCGCCGGACCCCTCGTACTGGACACCGGAGCGGGTGCGCGACGCCCGGCCCGCGCCCATGCCCACCGACCCGCGCGCGGCGGGCGGGCGGCAATCGCCGCCGTAGGTGCGTAGGGTGGCGCGAGTGCGAATAGCTGTGTCCACCGGCCGGCGCGCCGGTTACCGACGTTGGCCGGGGCGGATCCCGAAATTGGCGCTGGCGCTGTTGTTCCTCTTCTCCGTCTATGAGGACATGCGGGAACGGATCGTCTTCAACCCGACCTTCGACACGGAGTCCTTCGTCGGGGACTGGGTGCCGGTCTGCTCCGGAGCCCTGGCCGGGGCGATGGCCGTGCTGGCCGTGGTGCGCGATGTCCGATGGGTCCCGCGGGCCGTGCTGGTGGCCTGCGCCGGCACCTTCGTGGCCACCGTGGCCTATCACCTGCTGCCGGTGAACATGGTGACCAGCGAGAGCAGCGGCAGCGAACTCATGGGCCTGCTGTTCCTCCTCGCCGTGGCGGTGCGCCGCTGCACGCCCCGGTGGGCCCTGGTGGCCGTGGCGGCGGTGAGCGTCAGCGTGTATTCCGTCCCGGTGCTGCGGGACTCGAATCCCGGCGACTTCTCCGACAACACCCTGCTGGTGCTCGCCCTGGCCTTCGTCTGCGGGCTGGTGCTGCGCCTCTACGACGCCCAGCAGGAACGCACCGGACAGCTGGTGCGACAGGAGGAACGGCTGGCGCTCGCCCGGGACCTGCACGACACCGTGGCCCATCAGGTGACCGCGATCGTGGTGCAGCTGCAGGCGGTGCGCCATGTCACCGGCCGGGGCACCCCCGACCCGCGGATGCTGAACGAGATGCTCGAGGCCGTCGAGCACGCGGGCGGCGAGGCGCTGACGTCGATGCGGCGTCTGGTCGGTTCGATGCGCGGTGACGAGACGCCGCGGCATCCGGAGAACCTCGGCGAGGTCCTGACCCGCATCGTCGACGAGGCACGGACGACGGGACTGCCGATCCGGCTGGACCTCGGCCGTGACCTGCCGGAGGACGTCCCCGCGGAGGTCACCGGCGGACTGAGCCGCGTCCTGCAGGAAGCCCTGACCAACGCCCAGCGCTATGCGCGCGGGGCGCGGTCGGTGGACGTGTCCGCCCGGGTCGCGGCACGCCACGCCGAACTGGTCGTCGAGGACGACGGACAGGGCTCACCGTCCGGACACCGCGGCAGCCTCGGCCGGCTCGGTGGCGGCTTCGGCATCATGGGCATGCGGGAGCGGATCGAGCTGCTCGGCGGCGCCTTCGAGGCAGGGCACCGCCCCGAGGGCGGGTGGCGTGTCCACGCTTCCGTACCGCTGCACCCCGACGAGGCTTCACGGAACGCCCGTGCGCGCGGGCGGCACGCCGTACGATCCGGGTTGCGGCTACGGGAGGGCAGGACGGCATGACCATACGCATCCTGGTCGCGGACGATCAGCACCTGGTGCGGGCCGGGTTCCGCATGGTGCTGTCGGCCGAGTCCGACATGGAGGTGGTGGCCGAGGCCGCCGACGGGGCCTCGGCCCTGTCACTGGCCCGTGAGACACGGCCGGACGTGTGCCTCGTGGACATCCGGATGCCCCCGCCCGACGGTCTGGAGGTCACCCGCCGACTGGCCGGCGGTGGTCATCCCGGAGCGCCGAAAGTGGTCGTGGTCACCACCTTCGACCTCGACGAATATGTGTATACCGCGCTGTCGAACGGAGCGTCGGGCTTCCTCCTCAAGGACGCCGGTCCGGCACTGCTGACCGAGGCGGTCCGCGCGGCCGTCCGCGGGGACGCCATGGTCGCCCCGCAGATCACCCTCCGTCTGCTGCAGCACTTCACCAAGGCGCGGCGACGTGGCGCATCCGAGCCGGCCGATCCGCTGACCGACCGCGAGGAGGAGGTCATCCAGGGCATCGCCCGCGGACTGACCAACCCGGAGATCGCCGCCGAGCTGTACATCGCGCCCAGCACGGTCAAGACCCATCTGGGGTCGGTCCAGGCGAAGCTGGGCCTGCGCAACAGGGTCGAGGTCGCGGCCTGGGCGTTCCGCACGGGGCGTGCCGAATAGCGGTCCCGCCGTAGGAGTGGTCCGGCCGGAAGGGCGGTCCCGCGGCGATCTCCCCCGATCGGTGGATGCGGCGCCGGATGTTCGGGGATCCGCACGAGGGCGGCCGGGCGGGAGGCTCATGGACGTCGCCATCAGCGGCGGCACCCTCGGCCACGAGGGGCAATCCATCGAGCGTCCACCGAGGATCGGCATGCACGCAAACCTGCCCCCTTCCGCCCCGGAGAGCTACGCGGCCCACGCCACCGACCTGACCAAGGTCTACGGCACGGGGGACACCCGTGTGGTGGCCCTCGACGGGGTCACGGTCGGCTTCGTCCGGAGCCAGTTCACCGCGATCATGGGTCCGTCCGGGTCGGGGAAGTCCACCCTGATGCACTGCATGGCCGGTCTGGACTCGCTGTCCTTCGGGTCGGTCCGCCTCGGCGACACGGAGATCGGCTCCCTGAACGACCGTCAGCTCACCCGGCTGCGCCGCGACCGCATCGGCTTCGTCTTCCAGGCGTTCAACCTGCTGCCCACCCTGAGCGCCGTGGAGAACATCACCCTCCCCATGGACATCGCCGGCCGTAAGCCGGAACGGGCCTGGCTGGAGAGCATCATCCAGACCGTCGGCCTGGCCGACCGGCTCGACCACCGGCCCGGCCAGCTCTCCGGCGGCCAGCAGCAGCGCGTCGCCGTCGCCCGCGCGCTGGCCGGGCGGCCTGACATCGTCTTCGCCGACGAGCCCACGGGCAACCTGGACTCCCGTAGTGGCGCGGAGATCCTCGAGTTCCTGCGCGGCTCCACGAGCGCGCTGGGCCAGACCGTCGTCATGGTCACCCACGACCCCGCCGCCGCCTCCTACGCGGACCGCGTTGTCTTCCTGGCCGACGGGCGCATCGTCGACGAACTCCACGCGCCCACCGCCGAGGCCGTCCTGGAGCGCATGGGCCGCCTGACGCCGGCGCACCAGGTCTGACGTCCGCGCCCCGCGACTGACACAGACGCACCGCGACTGTCACAGACGCACCGCGACTGACACAGACGCGTCACGCCTGACGTCCGCGCACCGCGTCTGACGCAGACGCCCCGCGCCTGACGCGCGCCCCGCTCCCCGAGCACCCCTCACCCGGCACCCTCCCGGAAGGCCGCCCGTGTTCCGCACCGCCTTGCGCAACGTCCTCGCGCACAAAGCCCGCCTGCTGATGACCATGCTCGCCGTTCTGCTCGGTGTCGCCTTCGTCGTGGGCACCCTCGTCTTCACCGACACCGTCGGCAACGCCTACAAGGAGCGCTACCTCACCACTCTGCGCAATGTCTCGGTGCAGGCCACACCGCCGTTCGACGAGAAGGCCGGTGAGCCCGGAACGGTGGGGAGGACACGCTGCGGCGTCTGCAACGGCTGCCCGGCGTGGCGTCCGTGACCGGCTCCGTCGAAGGGTTCGCCGCCGTGGCCGCGAAGGACGGCCACCCCCTCGGCGAGGACGACGTGACCATGGCGGGCAACTACTTCCCCCAGGCCGACGGCGAGGACAACCGCCACCCGCTGACCGCCGGACGCGCTCCCGCCGGGCCCGACGAGGTGCTGATGGACACCAGCACCGCCGACCAGGGCGGCTACCAGGTCGGCGACACCGTCCGGCTGGCCGTCGACGGGCCGGTGCTGCACAGGAAACTCGTCGGCATCGTCCGCACCGACGACACCTCCGGCTCCGGCGGCACCTCGGTGTTCTTCGACGACGCGACCGCGCAGAAGCTGTTGCTGAAGCCCGGCCAGTACGACGGAGTCTCCCTCGAGGCCGAGCGCGGCACCTCCGAGGAACGGCTCGCGGCCGAGGCACGCGACCTGCTGCCCGATGACTCCGAGGTCAGCACGGGGGCCCAACTGCGCGCGCAGCAGCAGGCCGAGGCCGCCGAGGGGGCGGAGGGGCTCAGCCAGGTGCTGCTCGTCTTCGCGGCCATCGCCCTGTTCGTCGGCATTTTCGTCATCGGCAACACCTTCACCATGCTGGTCACCCAGCGCTCGCAGGAGATGGCCCTGATGCGGGCCGTCGGCGCCGACCGCCGCCAGGTGACCCGCTCCGTCCTCATCGAGGCCGCCCTGCTGGGGCTGTGCGCGGGGGCCGCGGGATTCCTCCTCGGCATCGGCGTGGCCATGGGCCTCCGGCAGCTCTTCGCGTCCACCGGATCCGGTTTCCCCGACGGGCCGCTGGTCATCGCCCCGGGCACCGTACTGGTCTCGTTCCTGGTGGGCGTCGTCGTCACCATGCTCGCCGCCTATCTGCCCGCCCGCAGCGCCGCCGCCGTGCCTCCCGTGGCCGCCATGTCCGCGCTCCACACACCCCCGCCGATCCGCGGCCTCCGCAGGCGCAACGCCATCGGTGTCGCCCTGATCGTGATCGGTGTGCTCGGCGTGCTGTACACCGCGTCCAGCGGTGAGCAGGGCCGGACCACCGTCCTCTTCCCGGCCGTTCTGCTGCTCATCGGCATCATCGTGGTGACCCCGGCGCTCTCCGGCCCGGCCATCGCCCTGGCCGGGCCCCTGGTGCGCCGCTTCGGTGTCCCGGGCACGCTGGCCCCGCGCAACGCCCGGCGCAATCCCCGGCGCACCGCCTCCACGGCCTCGGCCCTGATGATCGGGCTGTCCATGGTCACCGGCCTTACGGTGGTCGCGGTGTCCGCCACGACATCGCTGCGCCAGCGGGCGGAGAACACCGTCACGGCCGACTTCGAGATTTCGTCGAGGAACAGCGGCCACCTGCCCGCGTCGGTCCATGACACCCTGGCGAAGTCCACGGCCGTGACCTCCTCCAGCCCACAGCGCCAGAGCGCCGTCCGGATCAGCGGCGACGAGGTGAACCTGACCGGTGTGGACCCCCGGAGCATCGGCGACCTCCTCGACCCGAGCTTCGCGTCGGGGTCGCTCGCGGCACTGGGCGCGGACGGCGGCAAGAACCTGCTGATCGACACCTCCACGGCCGACATCTACGGATGGACCATGGGACAGCGGGTGCCGGTGGTCTACGGCGACGGCAGCCGGGGCACCCTGCGGATCGGTGGCATCTACCGCGACGACGAATTCCTCCCGGCCACCATGATGCCGCTGACCACCCTCCAGCCCCATCTGAAGGAGATCGAGGACACCTCGGTCCTGGTGCACACCAAGGACGGCGACGGCGAGACGGTACGTCGGTCCCTCCAGCGCGCCCTCGACCAGAACCCCCTCATCCAGCTGCGGAACACCGACGACCTGGCCGAGTCCGCCGGCGGCGAGGCCATCACCCTGCTCCTCAACGTCCTGTACGGGCTGCTGACCATGGCCGTGGTGATCGCCGTCCTGGGCGTCGTCAACACTCTCGCGATGTCCGTGTTCGAGCGCACCCGTGAGATCGGGATGCTGCGTGCGGTAGGGCTCCAGCCCGAGCAGACCAAGCGGATGATCCACCTGGAGTCCGTCCTCATCTCGCTGTTCGGGGCTCTTCTGGGCATCGGCGCGGGCATCTTCCTGGGCTGGGCCGCGGGCCGGCTCGTCTCCGACAGCATCCAGGGGTACGAGATGGTCATCCCCTGGGGTCGCATCGCCGTGGCCCTCGCGGGCGCCGCGTTCGTCGGCGTCGTGGCGGGACTCTGGCCCGCCCGCCGGGCGGCCCGGCTGAACGTCCTCACGGCCCTCAAGGCGGACTGAGGCGCGCGGGACGGCCTGGACCCGGGCGGCGGTCGGACCGGTGTCACCGCCGCCACGGGTGCCATCCGGCGCATTCCCCCGAGCGCTCGGCGGTTGCCCGCCCGATGCTCAGGGGCTGCCGTAGGCGGCCACCATGATGTTCCGCGCCACCTCGTTCATCTCCTGGCCTTTGGCGTCCGTGGAGTTGACGCTGTAGACGAGGGTGCGCGAGCCGTCGCGGGTGGAGGCGATGCCGGCGTTGTAGCCCCAGCGGCCGCCCGTCTTTCCCCACACCTCACGGCCGCCCAGCTTCTTCATCGAGAGGCCGGCCGAGTACGCGGCGGGGTCGCCGGTTCCCCAGTCCGCCACGTTCGGCAGGGTGAACATCTCGCGCAGCAGCGGGCCGCGCACCACGTGTCCCCGGAACAGGGCCTTGGTGAACCGCTCCAGGTCCGCCGTGGTCGAGATGATGTCACCGGCCGCCCAGCCGTCCGTCGGCCCCCACACCGACACATCGCGCAGACCGGTCGTGCCGTCGTCCAGCCGCATCGTCTGGTAGCCGTGGTTGTGCGGGCCGAGGATGCGCGGATCGGCCCCCGGGAGATAGGTGTCGCGCAGCCCCAGCGGCTTCAGGATCCGGCGGGCCACCTGGTGTTCGTACGAGTCGCCCGAACCCCGCTCGATGACCAGAGCGGCGATGGTGTAGCCGATGTTCAGATAGTGCTGCTTCTCGCCGGGCCGGAACTCGCGGTTCTTCGAGGTCGCCGAGCGGACCATGTCCTCGGGGTCATGGATCCGGAAGCGGTCGGCGTACCACTCCTCGACCGTGTCCCCGGGGAAGTCAGGGGCCGGGATGCCGTGCGTGTGATTGAGCAACTGCCGGACGGTGACCTTCCCGCACGACGCCGGGATCAGCTCCGGCAGATATGAACGGGCGCTGCGGTCCAGGTCGAGCGTGCCCTCGGTGGCCAGCTGCAGGGCGACCGCGGCCGTGAAGACCTTGGTCACGGAACCGGCGCGGAAGCGGCCCGCCGGATCGGCCGGCCGGTTGGTCCTCAGGTCATGCGCACCCGAACTGCCTCTCCAGACGCCCTCGGAGCCCCCGACCCGTACCAGCGCGGCCGTCGCGTCCGGTGTCGGCAGACCCGCGATGGCGGCTTCCAGCGCCGGGATCCCGGACCGCGTGGGGTCCGCCGCGGACGAGATGGCCGCGAGGGCCGGCGGCACCGCCGGGCCCGCCACGACGCCCAGGACAAGCGCTGCGGCCAGCAGCGTGCGTCTGGTGCTCTGCATGGTCAACTCCAGTGACAGGGGCGCGATATGAGCGCCGTATGAGCCGTTGCTCCCGATGGCTCCATCCTGGTGACCGGCGGTCTGTCGCGGATCGCCCGCGCGAGCGTGTTCCGGGTGTCAGTCCCTCGCCGACACGGGGGAGGAACCGGGCCGGGACGCTCCCCCGGGCGGGGGAGCCCCGGCCGTGATCAGGCCCGTCTCGTATGCGCAGATCACCGCCTGGATCCGGTCCCGCAGCCCCAGCTTGGCGAGCACATTGCCGACATGCGTCTTGACCGTGTGATCGCTGACGACCAGCTCAGCCGCGATCTCGGCGTTCGACAGGCCGCGCGCGAGCAGCAGCAGTGTCTCCCGCTCCCGTGCGGTCAGCATGTCCAGGCCGGGATCGGGCCGCCGTGGCCGGGCGGTCGCCCGGGTGTACTGCTCCACCAGACGCCGGGCCACCGACGGCGCGAGCAGTGAGTCGCCCCGCGCCACCACCCGTACCGCGTGCACCAGATCGTCCCTGCGCACATCCTTCAGCAGGAAGCCGCTCGCGCCCGCGTGCAGCGCTTCGTACACATACTCGTCGGAGTCGAAGGTCGTCAGCATCACCGTCCGGCAGGCGCCGTCCGCGCCGATCTCGCGGCATGCCTCGATGCCGTCCATACCCGGCATCCGGATGTCGAGCAGCGCCACATCGGGTGCGTGCCGCCGTACCGCCTCGACGGCCTCGGCCCCGTCGCCCGCCTCCGCGATCACCTCGATGTCCGGCTGGGCGTCAAGGATCATGGAGAAGCCGCTGCGCACCAGCTCCTGGTCGTCGGCCACCACCACACGGATCGTCAACGCGCCACCTCCGCCGAGGAGAGTACGGGGAGGCGGACCCGTACCTCGAAGCCCCGGCCGTCCGGGCCCGGCCCGGTGACCGCCGTGCCGCCGTGCGCCGCGGCCCGCTCGCGGACCCCGATCAGACCGTGGCCGCCACCGGAACCGGGCTGTGGTCCACGTCCGTCGTCCAGCACCCGGATGTCCACGACGCCCTCACCGTAGGTGAGGTGAACGCAGACGGTACGGGCTCCCGCGTGCTTGACCACGTTGGTCAGTGCTTCCTGGACGACCCGGAAGACGGCCGCCCCGGTGGCGTCCGGCAGCGGCCGTACGGCCCCCGCCGACTCGTACGCGACTTCGAGGCCACTCGCCCGTACCCGGTCGAGAAGATTGGACAGACCGGCCAGGCCCGGCTGCGGCTCACGCGGGGCGCGGCCCGGCTCGTCGCCCGTGCGCAGCACTCCCAGCATCCGGCGTAGCTGGACCATCGCCTCCCGGCCCGTCGTGGAGATGGCGTCGAAGGCTGCCTCGGCCCGCTCCGGAGCCGTCCGCACGGCCACCGGACCGGCCTCCGCCTGCACGATCATCAGGCTCACCGCATGGGAGAGGATGTCGTGCATCTCCCGTGCGATCCTGGCCCGTTCGCGGGCGGCGGCCCGCTCCGCCTCGATCCGGTTCGCCCGCTGCCGGGCATCGGTCAGCCGACCGAAGACATAGGCCGCCGCGAACACGAAGAGGGAGAAGGTGAGCTCGCGCGCCGTCCGGGTGTTCAGCCACACCGACACCGGCACGGCAACCGCCAGCAGCCCCGCGGTGACCAGCCGCTTCCACGGCGGTGAAACAACGGCGACCGTATAGACGATGACGAGCCCGGTGTAGGGCAGCGGCTGTCCGGGGCCTTCCACGGCCAGCTTGTACAGCGCGCTCGTCGCGATGATGGCGATCAGCACGGCGAGGGGAGCGCGCCGACGCCAGATCAGGGGGACGACGGTGAGCGTGGTCAGCCCGTAGGCGGGCCAGGTCGCCGGCTCCACATCGGGTGGCCGCGGCACCACGAACGGCATCGTCATGGCCGCCTGGACCAGGAGCGCGATCCCCAGGTCAACGGCCTGAGGATGGGCTGCTCCCAGCGACCGGCCCCGCTCCCACCACCCCCGCACAAAACAGGATGGTATCCGTTATGCCGCCGCCCGCAGGACGCGTGGCGAATTCCTCCCGGCCACCATGATGCCGCCGGCCACTCTCCAGCCCCATCTGAAGGAGATCGAGGACACCTCGGTCCTGGTGCCCACCAGGGACGGTGACGGCGAAACGGTACGGTGGTCCCTCCAGCGCGCCCTCGCCCAGAACCCCCTCGCCCAGTTGCGGAAGGCTCGCCTCCGACAGCATCCAGGGGTACGAGATGGTCATCCTCCGGGGCCGCATCGCCATGGCCCCCGCAGGCGCCGCGCTCGTCCGCGTCGTGGCGGGACTCTGGCCCGCCCGTCGCGCGGCCCGGCTGAACGTCCTCACGGCCCTCAGGGCGGACTGAGGCGCGTCGCGGGCGGATCGGGCGGGAGTGGCGCATAGCCTGAGGCCGTCCGCCGCGCCCGGTCCGCCGGGCCGCCCGCGGCGGGCGCCATTCTCCCGCCGCCAGGAGCCCGTCCTTCCGCCGCCTCCCAGGAGTTCGCACGATGGCCGTACGCCCGCACTGGCTCTTCGGCGATCAACTCGGCCCGCACTTCATCGACCACCGCCACCACGGCCCCGATCCACGGGCCCCGCTCATCATGATCGAGTCCTGGGCGGTGCTGCGCCGTCGTCGCTTCCACCGCGCCAAGGCCCATCTCCTGCTGTCCGCGATGCGGCACCGCGCGGCCGAACTCGGCGACCGCGTGCGGTACGTACGGGCGCGGACGTACCGCGAGGGGCTGGCCGAGGCCGCCGGGCGCGAGCCGGTGACCGTCTGCCGGCCGACGTCCCGCGCCGCGCTGGGCCTGGTCGAGTCGCTCGCCCAGGTCCATGTGTTGCCCGCCAGGGGCTTTCTGACGCCGGGGGACGCCTTTGCCAGATGGGCCGAGGAGCGCGCCCCGGGGCGGATGCGGATGGAGGACTTCTACCGGTGGGTGCGCCGTGAACACGAGCTGCTTATGGACGGCGACCAGCCCGCCGGCGGTCGCTGGAACCTGGACCGGGAGAACCGGGAGCCCCCGCCCCGCGGCGCCCGCACCCTCGGAGCACCCGACCCGTGGCGCCCCGAGGAGGACGAGATCGACGACGAGGTCCGGCACGATCTGGACCGCTGGGAGCGCGAGGGCCGGGTGTCCTTCGTCGGACGCGACGGCCCACGGTGCTTCCCCGCCACCCGCCGGGAGGCATTGGCATCCCTGCGCCACTTCATCGCACACCGGCTGCCGTGGTTCGGCCCGTACGAGGACGCGATGCTCGCGGCGGATCCCGTGCTGAGCCACAGCCTGCTCTCGGCACCGTTGAACCTCGGGCTGCTGCACCCGGCCGAGTGCGTGGACCGGGCCGAGCGGGCGTGGCGCGCCGGCGACGCGCCCCTGAACAGCGTCGAGGGGTTCATCCGGCAGATCGCCGGATGGCGCGAGTACATCTGGCACGTCTACTGGTGGTTCGGCCCCGACTACCGTGGTCACAACGCCCTCGGCCACACCCAGCCGCTGCCCCGCTGGTTCCTCGACCTCGACGCCGACGCGGTCACCGCCCGCTGCCTGCGCCACGCACTGAAACAGGTCCGGGACACCGGATGGACCCATCACATCCCCCGGCTGATGGTGCTCGGCAGCCGCGCGCTCCAGGACGGCTGGGACCCGGCGGCGGTCACGGACTGGTTCCACCGCTGCTTCGTCGATGGTTATGACTGGGTGATGCTGCCGAACGTCGTGGGGATGTCCCAGTACGCCGACGGCGGCCTGATGACCACCAAGCCGTACACCTCCGGCGGAGCGTACATCGACCGGATGAGCGACCTGTGCGGCCCCTGCGCCTACCGCCCCAGGGACCGCACCGGCGAGCGCGCCTGCCCCTACACCACCGGCTACTGGTCCTTTCTGCACCGCCATCGCGGCCCGCTCTCCGGCAACCACCGGATGGCCAGGGCGGTTCGGGGCCTGGACCGGCTGGCCGATCTGCCCGAGGTGCTCGCGACGGCACAGGCGCGGGGCGCCGCACCGCCATGAGGGGGGTGGCGTCAGGCCGCCGCCAGCAGGACGCGTGCTGCTGCCTTCGCCTGGTGCGCGGGTTCGGGGCTGCCGGTGATGGCCGCGGTGGTGATGGCGCCTTCGGCGAGGAGTGCCAAGTGGCCGGAGAGCGAGGCCGGTTTGTCCGCGGCCGCCGTCAGCTCGGCGAGGTAGCCGAAGAACGCCTCCTTGTGGGCGCGTGCCGTCTCGGCCACGGGCGAGGAGGTGGCGCCGAGCTCCCCGAAGGAGTTGCTGAAGGCGCAACCCCGGAAGTCCGGCTCGCCGAACCACTCGTGGAGCCAGTCGAAGACCGCGAGGATGCGTTCCTCAGGTGTGTCCTGGGCATCGGCGTACGCGGCCAGCCTCTGACGCCAGCGGATGTCGCGCCGCCGCAGATACGCCTGTATGAGCTCCCCTTTGGACGGGAAGAGTTGGTACAGCCGTTTGAGGGAGACGCCGGAGGCGGAACGGATCTCGTCCATGCCCACGGCCTGGAGCCCCCGTCCGTAGAACAGGGTCTCGGCCGCGTCGAGGATCCGGAGCTCCGCGGTCTCGGGACTGATCATTTCGCCGCTCTCCTGGTGCCGGTCGGTCAGAGTGCCGGTCGGTCAGAGGCCGAGGTCGCTCAGCCCGGGGTGGTCGTCGGGCGGCGTCCGAGCGGCCAGTGGTAGAGACGCTCCGACTCCTTGATCGGGAGGTCGTTGATGCACGCGTAGCGCAGCCGCATCAGACCGGCGTCGTCGAATTCCCAGTTCTCGTTGCCGTAGGAGCGGAACCAGTTGCCGGAGTCGTCGTGGCATTCGTAGGCGAAGCGCACGGCGATGCGGTTGCCGTCATGGGCCCACAGCTCCTTGATGAGCCGGTAGTCCAGCTCGCGCGCCCATTTGCGGGTGAGGAAGGCGACGATCTCGTCGCGCCCGGTGACGAACTCCGCGCGGTTCCGCCAGCGCGAGTCGACGGTGTAGGCCAGGGCGACCTTCTGGGGGTCGCGGGAGTTCCAGCCGTCTTCGGCCAGACGGACCTTCTGGATGGCGGTCTCCCGGGTGAACGGGGGGAACGGAGGACGTGGGGCGTCGGTCACAGCGTCTCCTTGTGGGCCGTTGGAGCGGGGCGGGGGAAGGGAGAACGAACATTCTCCCCTTCGGGTGCGAGCCTAGGAGAACGATGGTTCTCACGCAAGGACCGGCCTGCGGCCTTCCTGGTGGCGGGGGTGGTGATCAGGCATTCTCGGGGTGGTGGGTACCGTGCGAGTGGAAGCACCGTGCTCGACGACAAGGCAGGGGACCGGGCGTGTTGATCGATGATCTGCGGCAGGAGCTGCCGGACGGCCGCATGGTCGAGGACCCTGGCGTCGCCACCGGTTTCGTCCACGACGAGGCGGAGTGGGCGCCGTACGGCACGCCCCTCGTGGTGGTGCGGCCACGTACTGCGCTGGAAGTGCGTGCCGTGGTGCGGGCCTGTGTGCGGCACGGCGTTCCGCTGGTCACCCGGGGCGCGGGCACCGGTCTCTCCGGTGGTGCCAACGCCGTCGAGGGCTGTGTGGTGCTCTCCACCGAGGCCATGGACACCATCCACGAGATCGACCCCGTGGAGCGCCTCGCGGTCGTCGGACCGGGTGTGGTCAACGACGATCTGCGGGCCGCCTGCGCCGAACAGGGCCTGTGGTACCCGCCGGACCCGGCGAGCGCGCCCTGGTCCACCATCGGCGGCAATGTGGCGACCAACGCGGGCGGCCTGTGCTGTGTGAAGTACGGCGTCACCCGCGACTATGTGCTCGGTCTGGAGATGGTGACCGGCACCGGTGAGCTCGTGCGGCTCGGCCGCAGGACCGCCAAGGGGGTCGCCGGATACGACCTGGCGGGACTGATGGTCGGCTCCGAAGGCACCTTGGGAGTGATCACCGAGATCACGGTGCGGCTGCGGCCGCGGCGTGAGGCCGAGCGCACGGTGGCCGGATACTTCTCCTCGGTCGTGGCGGCGGGACGGGCGGTCGCCGCGATCGGGGCCGCGGGGCTCACCCCGTCCGCGCTGGAGCTGATCGACCGGCACTGCCTGGCGGCGGTCGACAAGTGGAAGAACATGGGCCTGTCCGTCGACGCGGACGTGGTGCTCCTCGGCCGTACGGACGCCCCGGGCCCGGCCGGGGCGCAGGAGGCCGAGCGCATGCTCGCCTGTTTCGAGGAGGCGGGGGCGACCTGGGCCGCGCAGTCCACGGACCAGGAGGAGGCGGACGCGCTGTTCTCGGCCAGGCGGCTCGCCTATCCGGCGCTGGAGCGGCTGGGCCCGGTGCTCACCGAGGACGTCTGCGTGCCCAAGGCGGCCGTACCGGAGATGCTGGCGCGGATCGAACGCGCCGCCACCCGCCATGACACGCTCATCGCCAACATCGCCCACGCCGGTGACGGCAACCTCCACCCGCTGCTGATCACCCAGCCCGGCGACACGGCGGCCCAGGAGCGGGCCCAGGCCGCCTTCCACGACATCATCGCGGACGCCATCGACCTCGGCGGCACGGTCACCGGCGAACACGGGGTGGGCCTGCTGAAGCGGGACGGTCTGGAGCGGGAGCTCACACCGGCCGTTCTGGAGATGCACCGTGCCGTCAAGGCGGCCCTCGACCCGCACGGGATTCTCAACCCGGGCAAGGTCATCGCAGGCGGCTGAGCGCGCGCGGGCGAGCGGACGTCGCTCCAGCCCGTCTCACTCCAACCCGTCTCACTCCCGTCGGGCATCACTCCAGTCCGCCGCGCTTCACGAGCTGAGCCGTGATCACATTGCGCTGGATCTCGTTGGTGCCCTCACCGACGATCATCAGGGGCGCGTCGCGGAAGTAGCGCTCCACGTCGAACTCGGTGGAGTAGCCGTAACCACCGTGGATGCGCACGGCGTTGAGCGTGATCTCCATGGCGGTCTCGGAGGCGAAGAGCTTCGCCATGCCCGCCTCCATGTCCACGCGCCGCCCCGCGTCGGCCTCCCGCGCGGCGTACAGGGTGAGCTGACGGGCCGCGGTCAGCGAGGTGGCCATGTTGGCGAGGTAGTTGCCGATCGACTGGTGTTTCCAGATCGGCTTGCCGAACGACTCGCGTTCCTGGGCGTAGGCCAGCGCGTCCTCCAGCGCCGCCCGGCCGACGCCGAGCGCACGGGAGGCGACCTGCAGCCGTCCGGTCTCCAGCCCCTTCATCATCTGGGCGAACCCCTTGCCCTCCACCCCGCCCAGCACGGCGTCGGCCGGGGCCCGGTAGCCGTCGAACGACAACTCGCAGCTCTCGACGCCCTTGTAGCCCAGCTTGGGCAGATCGCGGGAGACCGTCAGACCGGGCCCGTGCTCGACCAGCAGGATGGAGATGCCCCGGTGCGCGGGGTGGCGTCGGGGTCGGTCTTGCAGAGCAGGGCGATCAGCCGGGAGCGGCGGGAGTTGGTGATCCAGGTCTTGGAGCCGTCCACCACATAGCCGTCCTCGTCCCTACGGGCGACCGTGCGCATCGCCTGGAGGTCGGAGCCGCCGCCCGGTTCGGTCAGCGCCATGGTGGCCCGGATCTCGCCGGTGGCCATCTTCGGCAGATAGCGGCGCTTCTGCTCCTCGGTGCCGAAGCGCAGCAGGAGAGTGGAGACCACGGTATGGCCGCCCATCGCCCCGGCCAGGCTCATCCAGCCACGGGCCAGTTCCTCGGTGATCAGGACATAACACGGGGTGGAGACGGGGGTGCCGCCGTACTCCTCCGGGATGGCGAGCCCGAAGACACCGAGCTGTTTCATCCTCTCGATCAGGGCCTCGGGGTAGGTGTTGCTGTGCTCCAGCTCCCGGACGACCGGTTTGACGTCGTTGTCCACGAAGTCGCGCACCGTCCTGACGATGAACCGCTCGTCCTCGGACACGATGTCGAGGGTGCTCATGCTCTGACGCTCCTGTGAGACGGGAAGACGGGGGAGGCGGGATTGCCTTCCGAGCTCAGTGTCATCATGGATACTCATGGAGGTCTCAGTGAAATAGCAATGCGTGATACATCCATGCCGGGCGCGGATGGCTGGAGAGCGAGCGTTGGACGTCAAACAACTCAAGGCACTCGTCACGGTCGCCGAGGTCGGCAGCGTCACCCGGGCCGCGGAGTTGCTGCATCTGGTCCAGCCCGCGGTCACCCGGCAGATCCGCACCCTGGAGGAGGAGCTGGGCGTCCCCCTCTTCGAGCGGACCCGGCAGGGCATGCGGCCCACCGAGGCCGGCGCGATCATGGCCGACCGCGCTCGCCGCGCCCTGAACGAGCTGGAGCGCGCCCGTGCCGAGGTCCAGCCGACCCCGGGCGTGGTGACCGGCATCGTCACCGTGGGCCTGCTGGAGAGCACCACCGATCTGCTGGCGGAGCCGCTGGTGTCCGCTCTGGCCCGGGACCACCCCGGGATCGAGCTGCGCCTGATGACGGCGTACTCCGGGCACCTCCAGCAATGGCTGGACGACGGCGACCTGGATCTCACGCTGCTCTACAACTTGGCCGACACACCGTCGCTGAACCTCCGCCCCTGGTGCGCGAGCGGCTGTGGGTGGTCGCGCCGCCGTCCGCGGGGCTGCGTGGCGATCAGCCCGTCCCCTTCGCGCGGGCCGCCGAGCATCCGCTGGTCATGCCCGCGGCCGGGCACGCCCTGCGCAGCCTGATCGACGGGGCCGCCGGACGGGCCGCGGTCGAGATGGACATCGCCGTGCAGACCAACTCCATGCGGGTGCAGAAGCAACTCGTCCGGGCCGGGCACGGCTGGACCATCCTGCCGGGGCTGGGCATCGCCGAGGACGTGGCCGATGGCACACTCGGCGCGGCACCGCTGTGCGAACCCGACGTATGGCGCTCGATCGTCCTTGGGATGTCGAGAGCCGGGCGGACACCCCCGGCGGTGGAGGCCGTCGCCCGGGAGCTGCTCCACCAGATCACCTCGGCCGTGGACCAGGAGCGGTGGCCTTCCGCCCAGCTGCACACGCGGGCGGCACCCACCGACGACACCTGAAGCCCGAAACCCGAAAAACGACACCTGAAGCCGGAACCCGAAAAGCGATATCTGAGGCCCGAAAGGCGAGAAACACCCATGGCAAGCACCGACGTCCATCAGCAGGTCAGCGGTCACGCCCGCGCGCCGGACGGCACCCTTCTCGCCTATCAGCACCACGGCACCGGACGGCCCCCGCTGGTGCTCCTGGCGGGCCAGGCCAACAACCACCACTGGTGGGACGGCATACGGGCGGACTTCCATGCCACCCACACCACCCTCACCATGGACTGGCGTGGCACGGGGGAGAGCGGAAAGCCCGACCAGCCCTACTCGACGCCGGGCTTCGCCGACGATGTGATCGCCGTCCTCGACCATCTGGGCATCGAGCGCGCCGATCTGTACGGGACCTCCATGGGCGGACGGGTCGCCCAGTGGGTCGCCGCTCGCCATCCGCACCGGATCCGCCGGCTCGTCCTCGGCTGCACCTCGCCCGGCGGGCCCCATGCGACGGAGCGCGACATGGCGGTGCGGCGCTCCCTGGCCCAGGCCGACGCGCGGGCGGCGAACGAAGCGCTGATCGACCTGATGTACACCCCGGTCTGGCGGGCCGCATACCCCGGGCCCTATACGACCCTCGGCGCCCCCGGTATGCCTCCGCACGCCCGGCGAGGCCACCTGGTGGCCAGCAATCGACACGACGCCTGGGACGTCCTCCCGCTGATCACCGTGCCCACCCTGATCCTGCACGGCGCGGACGACCGGCTCACCCCGGCGGCCAACGCACCGCTGCTCGCCTCGCGCATCCCCCAGGCGCGTACGCACATCTTCGAGGGCGCGCGGCATGGCTATTTCCAGGAGTGCCGCCCGGCGGCCGCGACGATCGTGTCGTCGTTCCTGGCGGAGGAGCCCTTCCTGGTCTGACCACCTACTCACGCATGAGGAGGGACAGAAGAACCATGCAACCCACCCCGCCCCCGCTCAGCTCGTACGTCGCGTCATGGGCGCCGGGACCGGTCCAGGCCGAGGACGTGCTGCCCGTCGGCCCCGTCGCGGCCCTGTCGGCCGTCCTCGACCTGCCCGAGGCCGTGGCGAAGGACGGTGAGCCCCTGCCACCGCTGTGGCACTGGCTCTACTTCCTGCACTGGCCCGCCCAGCGGGAGCTCGGAGCCGACGGACACCTCCGCAACGGACACTTCCTGCCGCCCATCCCGCACCGGCAGCGGATGATCGCCGGAGGACGATGCGAGATCGCCGAACCGCTGCACCTCGGCGAGCCGGCCGAGCGCATCAGCAGCCTGGGCACGGTGACGGCCAAACACGGGAGCACGGGGGAGCTGCTGTTCGTCACCGAGCGCCGGGAACTCCGCCAGCGCGGCCGGACCTGCCTCGTCGAGGAACAGGACATCGTCTACCGGTCGGGGCGCGGCTCCGTGCGCCACCACCCGGCCGCCCTCGACGAGTCCGCCGCCCCCGACCCCGAAGGGACGTGGCGGCTCCCGCTGCACCCGGATCCGACCCTGCTGTTCCGGTTCAGCGCGCTCACCGCCAACGCCCACCGCATCCACTACGACACGCCGTACGCGCAAGGGGAGGAGGGCTACCCGGGCCCCGTCGTCCACGGTCCGCTGCTGGCCCTGCTCATGCTCGAACTCGTCCGCCGCCATGCCCCGGCGCGGCGGGTGGCCTCGCTGTCCTACCGACTGCGGCGGCCGCTGTTCGCCGGGGAACGCCTCGTGGCCTCCGGCACACCCTCCGGCGGCGGCGCCGACCTGCGCATCGCGACCCACCGGGAGGCCCGGCACGCCACGGCGGAGGTGACGTTCGCATAGCGCGTGCCGGGACCGTACGGCCGGGGCGTCGCTCAGGCGGTGTCCACCGTCTGGAGCGATCCGTTGTGCGCTTCGGCGGTGCGCCGCTCATGGCGTATCGCCGTGGAGACGCCGCGCGGTGCGATCCGGGCGCGCAGGGACACCACGGTCAGCAGGGCCAGCGTCGTGCCGACGAGCGGCACCGTGAAGGCGGCGCTCGCGCCGAAACCGTCCGCCACCTGTCCGGCCGCCGTCACCGCCGCGGCCTGCCCCAGTGCGACCGAACCGGTCAGCCAGGTGAACGCCTCCGTCCGGGACGTGGCCGGGACCAGGGCTTCCACCAGGGTGTATCCGGTGATCAGCGCCGGTGCTATGCACAGGCCCGCCAGCAGCCCCAGCCCGCCCAGCGGCAGCGGCGCGGGCACCGCCCACAGCGTTGAGCAGACCAGCGTCAGCGCGGCGTAGGAAGTCAGCAGCCGCCGCCGGGGGAGGTGCGCCAGGCGATGGCGCCACAGGCCACGCCCGCGAGCATGTTGCCCGCCGCGAAGACGCCGTACAGCACACCGTTCAGGCCCGGTTGACCGTGTTCCTGCGCGAAGGCCGTCAGGGCCACCTGCATCCCGCCGAACACCGAGCCGACGCCCAGGAAGGCCACGGCCAGGACCCGCACGCCCGGTATGGACAGGGCCGAGGCGGGCCGCTCCCGGGTGTCCGCCCGCGCCGCGCCCAGCGGCGGCGCGGTACGGCGCTGGGCCGCGAAGAGCAGTCCGCCCACCAGCGTCAGCACCGCCTCAGCGACCAGGCCGGACGCCGGGTGCACACCGGTGCTCAAACCGGTCGCGAGCACGGGGCCGATGACGAACGTCAGCTCGTCCGTCACGGACTCGAACGCGGCCGCGGTCGCCAGCAGCGGATGGCGTCCCGAACGCGGCCCGGATCCGCCCGGGGCGCCGTCCCCGGCAGCGCCGTCCCCGAGGGCGGCCGCCCAGCGGGCCCGCACCATGGGCCCGACCTGCGGGACGGAAGCGCCCGTCGGCACCGCGGCGGCGATCAGCGCCCACAGTGGCGCGTGGGCCAGGGCCAGCGCCGTCAGCAGGGCGGCGGCCGCCGCGTGGAGCAGCACACCCGGCACCAGAACGGCGCTCTGCCCGTGGCGGTCGGCCAGCTTGCCGCTCTGGGGCGCGAACAGTGCCATGGACACGCCGGTGACGGCCGCGACCGCCCCGGCGAGCCCGTACGACCCGGTGGTGTGGCGCAGCAGGAGCACGATGCTGATCGTCAGCATCGCGAACGGCTGCCGGGCGGCGAAGCCGGGCAGCAGGAAGGTCCATGCGCCCGGTGTGCGCAGCAGGTGCCGGTAGCCGGCGCGCTGTGCGGGAGGAGGGGTGGTGCTGGAGACCGCGGATGCCACGGCCGACGCCTTTCCGCCGCCTGGTAGCGCACCCGGGCCGGCATGGCGGAGTGCGCCGAGAGCTGTCCTCTCGCGCTGGACCGGGGTAGATACCGGGTCCGCGCCGATGAGGGGGCAGAAGGACCGCGGCCGCCGAGCGGTCGCGCCAGCTCTGCGTCAGGCAGAGTGGTTCATTGCTTGCCGCGTCATCCTACAGGCAGGCCGCCACCTCGCCGGTGGCGGCAGGTCTCGTACGAGGTCAGGCGCCGGGCAGGGGGCGGACGGTGAGGATCTGCTGGGCGTGTCCGATCGGGCCGCGCAGGTCGTGCAGCACGGTGCTGGTGATGCCCTGGCCGGTGGGACCGAAGGTGACCGTGGTGTCCAGCCCGGCCCAGCCGCCCTCGGGCTGGCGGTGGAGGTGGAGGGTCAGGTCGACGTTGGGGAACATCCAGGCGGTGGGCGGCTGTCGTACGGCGATCCCGTTGGCGGTGTCGACGAGCGTGATGTACGAGGCCAGGGGGGTGCTGGTCTGCCCGGCCACGAGGGCGAGCGGGGTGGAGACCCAGACGGTCGCGCGGCCCGGCTGGGGCGGCGCGAGCGGACGGGAGTCCAGGGAGGCGATGTATCCGCCGGGCCACAGGGAGGCCATCGACCAGGGGGCGAGCTTCTCGGGAGGGGTCAGCCGGTCCCCGGCGCCACCGGCGACGGCTGCGGTGTCCACAGTGGCGAGGAGCCACGCGCGGGCCCGGACCACGGGGCGGTCGGCGATGAGCACGACGGCCTCGATGAGTTCGATGGTGCGGCCGGGCCGGACGGTCTCCACCCGGATCTCGCACTCGTCGAGGGCCAGGCGCCCGAGGATGTCGAAGCTGATGCGGCTGAGGAGCAGCCCGGTGTGCGGCCGGGCGGCGAGGTGGCGGTCGATGGCGTGGACGATCAGCCCGCCGAGCGGGCTGAAGTGCTGTTCGTCGGTGCTCCAGGCGCCACTGACGTGTGCGGTGGGCTTGTAGCGGTGCTCATCGATCGGCTCGTAGTAGCTGTCGGTGGTCAACGGGGACTTCTCCTCGGGCGGGAACTTGGTGGTGATCAGAGGGCGTTGACCAGGATGACGTATACAGCCGTGTGGACGCCGCCCCGCGTCGAGCACGGGTGTCCTCGTGCGGGCCACTGGTGAGCGCGCTCGGAGGGTACCCGGCCGTAGTTACTCAAGATCCTTGAGTAACTGCTCTTGATCAAGGGTTGCGTCACCCCCTAAGTTGAAAGTAACAACAGGTGGCATGAACCTGTTCAGCCGCAGTACCTCCCGTCGCGCGGTCACGAACGCCGCACCGGCGGTACCCCCTGCCCGGGCGACGTCCGGCGCCGTCGCTGTGCCGGATACCGGCCTCGCGGCGCTCACCGGAGAGTGGATCGTCGATCCGGCCCACAGCCGGATCGGTTTCTCCGTCCGCCACGCCATGGTGAGCACGGTACGTGGCGCCTTCACGGAATTCGAAAGCCGCCTCTACTTCGACGGCCGCGACCCGCGCCGTTCCCGGGCCGAGGTCCTGCTGTCCACCGCCAGTGTCCAGACCGGTGTCGAGCAGCGCGACGACCACCTGATGGGCCGGGACTTCCTGGACGCCAGAACCTACCCCCACATCCGGTTCGCGAGTACCGCCGTGGAACTCGCGGGCCCGGACGTCTACCGGATGATCGGGGACCTCACGATCAGAGACATCACCCGCCCCGTCGTCCTGGAACTCACCTACATCGGGTATGTCACGGACCCCTTCGGCTACCAGCGGGCGGGCTTCGACGGCACCACCACCATCAACCGCTCCGAATGGGGCCTGACCTACAACGCCCGACTGGCCGAGGGCGGCGCGCTGGTGAGTGAGAAGGTCCGCCTCCAGTTCGACATCGCCGCCATCCGCACCGTCCCCGCCGCCTGAGGAGCCCCGGAGCCGGAAAGGGTGCCCTCCGGCTGCGAGGAGGGTGCTGAGGGGGGGCGGGCGGCGCCGGAGGGGACCGGCGCCGTCACATGGGCTTGGCGGGCGCGGTGGTGAGATCCAGGTTGTCCTCGACCCACAGGCGCAGGTTCCTGAGCGGGACGGACGCGCTGTGGCCCAGGGGAGAGAGTTCGTACTCCACGTGGAGCGGGACGGCGGGGTAGACCGTCCGCTCGATGAGCCCGGCGTCTTCGAGACGGCGCAGCGTCTGCGTGAGCACCTTGGGGCTGATCCCCTGAAGACGGCGCTGCAGGGCGCCGAACCGGAGAGGCCCGTCCTCCAGAGCCCCGATGGCGAGCGCCGACCACTTGTTCGCGAGCAGATCCAGCATGGCGCGGCACGGGCATTGGGCCTCGTACACATCATGATGGTCGTGCTGGCCTGTGTGACATTGCGTGCTCATGGAGGGACCTTCCGGATGCTGGTACTACCCAAAAGGTAGCAGTGTCCCTTGTGGGTAACCAGGCCCCCGCGGATAGCGTGCGAGCGCGCCCGGAGAGCGGGCGTGAGGAGAACGATGAGTTCAGGAGGCACACGTGGCCAGGTCCATGATGCGTGCGGTGGTACAGGACGCGCTCGGCGGCCCGGAGGTGCTGCGCGTCGCGGAGGTCCCGCGGCCGGAGCCGCTGCCCACCGAGGTGCTGGTGCGGGTGCACGCCGCCGGTATCAACCCGGTCGACTGGAAGACCCGTCAGGGCGGCGGTATGGCGGGTGTGCTCGGCGAGCCGCCGTTCACCCTGGGCTGGGATGTCTCCGGTGTGGTCGAGGAAGTCGGATTCGGGGTGACCACGCTGGCCCCCGGCGACGAGGTGTACGGCATGCCGTGGTTCCCCCGACAGGCCGGTGGCTACGCCGAGTACGTCACGGCTCCGGCCCGCCAGTTCGCCCGTAAGCCGGCCACCTTGAGCCATGAGGAGGCGGCCGCCGTGCCGCTGGCGGCGCTGACGGCCTGGCAGATCCTGGTGGACACCGCGCACGTGACGGCCGGGCAGCGGGTCCTGGTGCACGCCGCCGCCGGTGGCGTCGGGCACTTCGCCGTCCAGTTCGCACGGCACCTGGGGGCCCGAGTGGTGGGGACCGCCCGGGAGAGCCGGCACGCATGGCTCGGCCGGCTCGGAGCGGCGGAGCTGGTCGACTACACCGAGCAGCGCTTCGAGGACGCGGTCGAGGACGTCGATGTGGTGATCGACCTTCTGGGCGAGGACCACGACGCCACCAGCACCCGTTCCCTGAAGGTGCTCAGGAAGGGGGGACTGCTGGTGGCCGTCCCCGGTGGAGTCGCCCCCGAGGTGCGGCAGGCCGCGGACGCCCGTGGGATCCGCACCAGCGCCTACCTCGTCGAGCCGGACGGCGCCGCCCTCACCACGATCGCCGGACTCATCGACAAGGGTGAGGTCGCGGTCGAGGTCGAGGAGGTCTTCCCGCTGGAGGAGGCCGCTCGCGCCCACCGCCAGGGGGAGGACGGCCACACCCGCGGCAAGCTGGTCCTCCGGGTCGGCGCCTGACCCGCTCCGCGCGACGGCGGACGCCCGAGACCCTCTCGCACCACCCATCAGATCAGCCCGAAGGAGACGCGCATGTTCTACGAGATCCGCCGCTACCAGATCAGGCCCGGCCGCCGGGAGGAATGGGTCGCCTTCATCGAGGAGGTGATCATCCCCTTCCAGGAGTCGAAGGGGATGAACGTCATCGCCTCGTTCATCGACGAGGAGGACCCCGACGGCTACGTGTGGATGCGGCGGTTCGCCGACGAGGCGGAGCGGGAGCGGCTCTACGCGGCGGTCTACGAAAGCGAGCGGTGGCAGCAGGAGATCGCCCCCCGGGTCGAGGAACTGATGTTCCGGGAGAAGATCCAGGTCACGCGTGCCGTGCCCACGCCTGCCTCAGGGCTTCGCTGACCGAGTCCTGCCGATGAGCGCGTGCTGACGGCCACGGCCGTCCGTCGCTGAGGCTCGACGGTCCCGTCCCGCCCGGAACACACGGTTCCGGGCGGGCGCGCCGGGGTCACCCGGAGACGGTCCGGGCGGGGACGGGGCGCGGCTTCGGCGCCGCCCCGGCCGCTGCCGCGACGCAGGAAGTACACGCCGACGGTGGCGAGCAGCGAGGCCGCGGAGAGCGCGTAGAGGCCGCCGTTGGTGCTGCCCGTCGTCTCCTCCAGGTAGCCGAAGAGTGTCGGGGAGACGAAGCCGCCGAGGTTGCCGAGGGAGTTGACGACGGCGAGCCCCGCGGCCGTGACCCTGAGGTCGAGCGTGGACTGGGCCAGCGGCCCTTGGGGGTGGACCACCAGGCGCAGCCTGGACACCTGCGGTTCGCGGCTACGCGCCTCGCGGTCCCGGCCGACCGCCGCGCCGAGGGCGGCCATCTCCTCCCCGGTCAGCCAGCGGGCGTTCTGGATCCGTGAGACGAGGAAGAAGGCGGCGACGAGGCCCACGGTGATCGAGATGGCGCCTTCCAGTGCGAACATCCAGCGCCAGCCGGCGAATGCGCCCAGGCCGTACATTTCCAGCAGCGCGCCGCTGATGGGGCCGGTGACGATGTAGGCGGTCGCGGAGCCGCCGAGGAAGAGGGCGCCGGCCCGGCGGCGGGCGGAGGCCCGTTCGACGAGCTCCGAGGAGGCGGCCGGATCAGGGTCGGGGGCGGGGGGATTCACCATACCGGCTCTCGCGGCGTTCACGTACAAGAACACCCATGAAGTGTGCGCAGACTTTACGATCAGCCGTACCTGCGGGTCGATGACCCCGGAAGCAACAATTCCGCAGGAAGACGCATGAGTTGTGGCCGATGGTTTGTCTCCTCCGCGCCCGGGCATGCCCTTGGTAGGGTTCACGCACCTATCATCTGTTCAACCATATGAATGGACGTCGATGTCTGACGGAGCACCTCTGCGCATCACGGATGTCACCATCACCCCCGTCGCCTTCCGCGACCCGGCCCTGCTCAACTCCGTCGGCGTCCACGAGCCCTTCGCGCTCCGCTCGATCGTGCAGATCCACACCGACGCGGGCCTGACCGGACTCGGCGAGTCCTACGCGGACGAGCTCCACCTGGAGCGCCTCGCGGCCGTCGGGCACGAGATCGTCGGGCTCGACGCCTTCGCCACCGAGGAACTGCACCAGCGCGTCCAGCGGGTCATCGAGCGCGTGGGCGGCGCCGGTGGCTCCGGGCTTACCGGCATGATCACCACCAGCAGCACCGTCGACCGGGTCGCCTCCCCGTTCGAGGTGGCGCTCCTGGACATCCAGGGCAAGGCCGTCGGGCGCCCGGTCAGCGACCTGCTCGGCGGCGCCGTGCGCTCCGCGGTCCCGTTCAGCGCCTACCTCTTCTACAAGTGGGCCGCCCACCCCGGCCAGGAGCCCGACTCCTGGGGCGAGGCCCTCGACCCCGACGCCATCGTGGCGCAGGCCCGGCGGATGGTGGACGACTACGGCTTCACCGCGATCAAGCTGAAGGGCGGCGTCAGGCCCCCGAGGAGGAGATCGAGGCGATACGGGCGTTGCGCCGCGCCTTCCCCGACCATCCGCTGCGCCTGGACCCCAATGCCGTCTGGACGACCGAGACGTCGGTGAAGGCCGGGCGCGCGCTCGACGGCGTGCTGGAGTATCTGGAGGACCCCACCCCCGGGATCGAGGGCATGGCCGCGGTCGCCCGCGAGGTCCCCATGCCACTGGCCACCAATATGTGCGTGGTCGCCTTCGACGAGCTGGCCCCCGCGGTGGCCGCCGACGCCGTCCAGGTCGTCCTCTCCGATCACCACTACTGGGGCGGACTGCGCCGGTCCAAGCTGCTCTCCGGTATCTGCGACACCTTCGGCATGGGCCTGTCCATGCACTCGAACTCGCATCTGGGGATCAGCCTGGCCGCGATGACCCACCTGGCCGCGGCCACCCCGAACCTCACCTACGCCTGCGACACCCACTGGCCCTGGAAGACCGAGGACGTGATCGTGGACGGCGCGCTGACGTTCACCGATGGCTCGGTGCCCGTGCCGACCGCCCCCGGCCTCGGTGTGGAGCTGGACCCCGACGCCCTGGCGCGGCTGCATGAGCAGTACGTCCACTGCGGACAGCGCAACCGCGATGACACCGGGTACATGCGGCGCTTCGACCCGACCTTCCAGGCCGACCTCGCCCGCTGGTAGGCCCCCCGCTGGTAGCCCGCCGCCACCCGGGCTCACCTGCCGGAATACCTCGATTGAAGGAGGCCGTGCTCGGTCACCTGGTGTACCCGGATTTCGGCTAAGCGTACGAAGCTGCAGGCCAGGACGTTTTCTTAGCCTCTGAGGGACGGAAAAGACGCCGAAACCCTCGGAAGTGCTGAGACTTGTCTTCTGCTCCTCGCGTACGTACCGCCCCTGATCGGACCGATCGCCGCCGCCGGCGCACGCTGGGCGCGGCGATCGCGGCCGGCCTCGCCCTCGGCGCCCTGGCCGCACCCGCGGCCGGCGCCGTGGACCACCACGCACGGCACGGCGCCGGGACGGCCGCTCCCAAGGCCGACACCGGCTCGCCGGTGCGGGTGAACCAGGTCGGCTATCTGACCCACGGCCCCAAGAAGGGCACCGTCGTCACGACTGCCACCAAGCCACTGACCTGGACGCTCCGGGCCGCCGACGGCACCCAGCGGGCGAGCGGGACCACCCACCCCGCGGGCGTCGACCCGAGCTCCCGGCAGAACGTCCAGACCTTCGACTTCAGCAAGGTCACCGACGCGGGCGAGGGGTACACCGTCACCATCGACGGGAAGAAGAGCGAGCCGTTCACCATCGGTGACCACCTCTACCGCTCGCTGCGCAGCGACGCGCTGGCGTACTTCTACCACAACCGCAGCGGCATCAAGATCGACGCGGACCTCGTGGGCTCGAAGTATGCCCGTCCCGCGGGCCATGACAAGGCCGCCCCACACCGGGGCGACACCGACGTCCCGTGCCAGAAGGGCGAGTGCGACTACCGCCGGAATGTCTCCGGTGGCTGGTACGACGCCGGTGACCAGGGCAAGTACATCGTCAACGGCGGTATCTCGGTGGCCCAGCTGATGTCCGCGTACGAGCGCACCCACACCACCAAGGGTGTCGACGCCGCGCCGCTCGGCGACGGCCGGCTCCGGGTGCCCGAGCGCGGCAACGGCGTCCCGGACATCCTGGACGAGGCCCGCTGGGAGATGGAATTCCTGCTGCGCATGCAGGTGCCCCAGGGCAAGCCGCTCGCCGGGATGGCGTTCCACAAGGTGCACGACAAGCAGTGGACCGGGTTCCCGACCCGGCCCGACCAGGACAAGCAGCAGCGTGAGCTGCACAAGCCGTCCACCGCGGCCACGCTCAACCTGGCGGCCTCCGCCGCGCAGAGCGCCCGCGTCTTCAAGTCCTACGACCCGGAGTTCGCCGCCCGCTGCCTGCACGCGGCCCGGACCGCGTGGGACGCGGCCAAGGCACATCCGAAGATCTTCGCCAGCGACAAGGACTCCACGGGCGGCGGCGCCTACGGCGACCGGAACGTGGGCGACGAGTTCTACTGGGCAGCGGCCGAGCTGTTCCTGAGCACCGGCGATCACACCTACGCCAAGGCGGTGCTCGGCTCGCCGCTGCACCGCGACGTCGAGGCGCTCTTCCCGCGCGGCGGCGGCATGTCGTGGGCCTCGACCGCGGGCCTCGGCGCGCTCGACCTGGCCACCGTGCCCAACAAGCTCACCGCGAAGCAGCGCGCCGAGGTGCGCACGATGGTGACGAAGGCCGCCGATCGCTACGCCGCGGACTCCGCGAAGTCGGCCTACGGCGTTCCGTACGCGCCCAAGGACGGCAAATACGAGTGGGGCTCCAACAGCCAGGTGCTGAACAACATGATCGTGCTCGCCACCGCACACGACCTGACGGGCAAGCCCCGCTATCTCGACGCGGTGCTCCGTGGCATGGACTACGTGCTGGGCGGAAATCCGCTCAACCAGTCCTATGTCACCGGCTACGGCGAGCGGAACTCGCACAACCAGCACCACCGCTTCTGGGCGCACCAGCGTGACCACAAGCTGCCGCATCCGGCGCCCGGTTCGCTGGCCGGTGGCCCGAACTCCGGGCTGCAGGACGTGGTCGCCAAGAAGAAGCTGAAGGGCTGCGCCCCGGCGATGTGCTACACCGACAGCCTGATGGCGTACTCCACCAACGAGATCACCATCAACTGGAATGCCCCGCTGGCCTGGATCGCCTCGTACGTCGATGGCCTGGGCGGCGGTGCGGCGGGCAAGCCCGTGAGCTGACCCGGCCCGCGCCCGGCCCCTCCGGCGGCGCGGCACCCCCGAGCGGGGGTGTCGCGCCGTTTGGCGTGTGCGGAGGAGTGGTCAGCAGGTGGTGTTGGTCTGGGTGAGCGGTCCCAGCCGCCAGGGGAGTTGCGAGTAGTCACCGCCGGCCGAGGGGTTCATGCCCTGGTAGAGGAATTGCGTGCCGATGTTGGGGTTGGTGTCCGGATAGGTCGGCGGGGCCGAGCCCGCCTGCGACCAGTCGGTCGAGCACCGCGGGCGCCTTCGTGGATCCGGCACGGTGGCGCGTGGGGAGGGCCTCACCGGAATGGATGGTGCGGGGTGCGGGGTGCGGGTGCTGTCGTGCTCGGCGCGTACGGCGTGCGTTCGATATGTCGAATGCCGCCCGGCCTTTCGGACATCCTGGACGATAGAGGACTCGGGGTGTCAATACCTCGCGTGCCACCAGGGAAAGCGGACGGCCAGGACGCCCCGTCGAGGGGTGCCCTGGCCGTTGTCGTGCGCGGTGGAGCGAAGACTCAGTCGGCGCCGAACTCCATCGCGGCGCGGTCGAGCAGCGTGTCCTGCCCGGACACATGTCCGTCCGAGGCGATCGCCTCGGAGGCGCCCTGCGGCATCGCGCCGATCAGCCCGGTCGAGGCCGCCTGCGCGGCGCCGATCAGCGCCGGATGCGCGTTGCCGACCATGCCCAGCCCGGCGTACTGCTCCAGCTTGGCGCGCGAGTCGGCGATGTCGAGATTGCGCATGGTCAGCTGGCCGATCCGGTCCACCGGCCCGAAGGCGGAGTCCTCGGTCCGCTCCATGGAGAGCTTGTCCGGGTGGTAGCTGAACGCCGGTCCGGAGGTGTCCAGGATGGAGTAGTCCTCACCGCGCCGCAGCCGCAGGGTCACCTCGCCGGTGATCGCCGCACCGACCCAGCGCTGCAGCGACTCGCGCACCATCAGCGCCTGCGGGTCCAGCCAGCGGCCCTCGTACATCAGCCGGCCGAGCCGCCGTCCCTCGCTGTGGTAGGTGGCGAGGGTGTCCTCGTTGTGGATCGCGTTGACCAGCCGCTCGTACGCCGCGTGCAGCAGCGCCATGCCCGGTGCCTCGTAGATGCCCCGGCTCTTGGCCTCGATGACGCGGTTCTCGATCTGGTCGGACATGCCCATGCCGTGCCGGCCGCCGATGGCGTTGGCCTCCAGCACCAGATCGACGGCGGAGGCGAACTCCTTGCCGTTGATCGTCACCGGCCGGCCCTGCTCGAAGCCGATCGTGACGTCCTCGGCCGCTATCTCGACAGTCGGGTCCCAGAACCGCACGCCCATGATCGGCTCGACGAGCTCGATGCCCGTGTCGAGGTGCTCGAGCGACTTGGCCTCGTGGGTCGCGCCCCAGATGTTGGCGTCGGTGGAGTAGGCCTTCTCGGTGCTGTCCCGGTAGGGCAGGTCGTGGGCGACCAGCCACTCCGACATCTCCTTGCGGCCGCCGAGCTCGCTCACGAAGTCGGCGTCCAGCCAGGGCTTGTAGATCCGCAGGGAGGGGTTGGCCAGCAGGCCGTAGCGGTAGAACCGCTCGATGTCATTGCCCTTGAAGGTGGAACCGTCGCCCCAGATCTGCACATTGTCCTCGAGCATGGCGCGCACCAGCAGAGTGCCGGTGACCGCCCGCCCGAGCGGGGTGGTGTTGAAGTAGGCGCGGCCGCCGGAGCGGATGTGGAACGCCCCGCAGGCAAGGGCCGCGAGCCCCTCCTCCACCAGGGCCGCCCGGCAGTCGACCAGCCGGGCGACCTCCGCGCCGTACGTCGTGGCGCGCCCGGGGACCGAGGCGATGTCGGGCTCGTCGTACTGGCCGATGTCGGCGGTATAGGTGCAGGGCACCGCGCCCTTGTCGCGCATCCACGCGACCGCTACCGAGGTGTCGAGGCCGCCGGAGAAGGCGATCCCGACGCGTTCGCCGACAGGGAGGGAGGTGAGAACTTTGGACACAGCAGGAGTATGCAGTCTTATGCATGATCATGCAAGCGCCCCTGGTGATGCTCGTGATCCAGCGCCTCGTCCCGCGCTTCGCCGGGCCGGGAACCGGGGCGCCCGGGTGGCTCCGGGTGGCTCCGGGCGGCGAAGCGCGGGGGCGAGGGTCACGAGGTCAGATACGCCTCCACCTCACTGAGCTGGGCCGCCGGCCAGCCCGTATTGCCGGTGACATTGAGCTTCAGATAGCGCACCTGCGTGGTGCCGGGCAGATCGACGGTGACCTTGTTGCCGGTCGCCGGGTCGAAGCGGTAGCCCTGCGACCCCACCACCGTCGAGTACGCGGAGCCATCGGCGCTGCCCAGCACGGACAGGGTCTGGGTACGGGCACCCCACGCCGAGGAGGGCGGCAGCTTCAGCACCAGCCGGCGGATGGCCTGGCCGGAGCCCAGGTCCACGGTCAGCGCCTGCGGAAAGGCATTGTTGGTCGACTCCCAGTAGGTGCCGGCGTCGCCGTCGACCGCCTTGCCGGGGGTGTAGACGTCCTGGGAGCCGGTCGCGGTGGCCGGGCGGCCCTTGGCGAGGTTGCGGCCCGGGTCGGGGTCCGGGTTGCCCTGGCCCGGCTGGGGCCAGGTGGAGCAGTCCGACCAGGTGCTGCTCCAGCCGGAGTTGCCACCGCCGTCGGCGACCTCGAAGGTGCCCGAACCGGCCGGGAACGGGCAGTTGTAGACGCCCGCCGCGCCGACGCTGGAGGCGGTGACATTGCTGAACTTCGCCGCTCCCTGCGCCTCGGCCTGGACGACGACCGTTCCGGGGTTGGTCACGGTCGCGCCGGTCACATTGACGTTCTTGACCGCATAGCCCCGGCCGCCGCCGGAGACGAACTCGAAGGCGCTGTACGGGCTGTCCTTGACGGTCGTGTTGGTGATGTTGACGGTGGCGTCGATCGCGCTGTCGTAGGAGTCGACGCGCAGGGCGCCCATCGGGTGGTTCCAGTTGGGGTTCATGGCGCCCGCCCGCACGAGCGTGTTGCCGTCGACCGTGATCGTGCCGGCCAGCGGATGGAACGGGTCCAGGAACTTCTGGTTGGAGATGGCGATGCCGCTGCCCAGCGCGTTGGTGTCGGAGATCAGATTGTTCTTGACCGCGATGTCCCTGCCGCCGTAGATCGCGATGCCATTGGCGAGGTTCGGCTGCGAGATGGTGTTGTTCTCGAAGCTGCTGCTCACATCAGGGGAGTTCAGCGACCACATGGCGAGCGAGTCGTCGCCCTGGTTGCGCAGGAAGTTGTTGCGGACCCGTACCTCCTTGGCGCTGCCGTTGAGGTTGAGGCCGTCGGCAGTGGTGTCGAGGATGCGGTTGTTCTCGACCACGAGGTTGTCGTTGTTGCCGGTCAGCCAGAGACCGACCTTCAGATGCTGGAGCCACATGCCCGACACGCTGGAGCCCGGGCCGAGCGAGCCGTTGACGAAGTTGTCCGGGTTGGAGTCGACGCGCTCGGTGACCTCGCCGATGACCGCGAAGTCCTTGATGTGGACGTTGCCGGAGGAGCTGGTCTGGTCGATGAACCGCGAGGTGCGCACGACGGAGTGCCAGCTGCCGGCGCCCTGGAGGGTGACGTTCTGGACACCGCTCAGGGAGGAGGTCAGCTTGTAGTCGCCCGGCGGGATCCAGACCACGCCGCCCTGGGCGGCCGCGATGGCATCCCGGAACGCCTGGGTGGAGTCGCCCTGCCCGCTGGGGTCGGCGCCCTTGGAGGTGACCGAGACCGATCCGGCGGGCTGGCTCGCCGCCGCCGCGACCTGCTCGAAATCGGCCACATCCACGGTGACCTGTGCGTTCGCCGCCTCGAAGGCGATCTTGTCACCGGACTGGACGTTCTGCCCGAGTAGCAGCCGGGCGTTGTCGTAGAAGTGGTGGGTCTTCGAGCCCATGATCCAGCCGGTGTCCACATACGAGTACTTGGACGTGACCGTGAGGGTCTTGGCCAGCTTGGTGCCGTTGACATAGACGTTGAGCGCGCCCGACTGGCCGTCGGGCACGCTGTAGGACACGTTCACCGCGTTGGCGGCGCGCGGTGCGGTGAACTCGACGCGCTGGCCGCCGGCGAGACGGACGGCCTGGCGCCCGGACGCCTCGGAGGCGAGCGTGCCCTGGGTGAAATCGGGGCCGATCTTCGTACCCGTGGTGGTGGCCGACTCGGCCTCGACCGAGGTAAAGGGCAGGGCGGCGCCCGCCGCCGCGTGAGCGGCCGTGGGGGTCAGGGTGACGAGCATGCCGGCCGCCAGGGCGACGGTCGCGCCGATCGCCGACAAGCGCCTGGCTGACGCCGATGCGATGCTGCTGCTGTGCATGTGCTGATCCCTTCGTGGTGGGGGTGGGGATAGCGCGGTGCGGTGGGGGTGGCTCAGGCGAGCAGCCAGGCCGCGGTGTCCCGCGGAAGGCGGCCCTGGTCGTCCAGCGGGCCGCTGCTGAGCAGCAGCCGGGAGGTGCCGTCCAGTTCGGCGGGGGTGTCCGCGAGGTTGACCACGCAGACCAGGCCGTTGTCACGGGCGAAGGCCAGAACACCGTCGGCCGAGGGGAGCCAGGTCAGCGGCCCGTCGCCGAAACCGGGGGTGGCGCGGCGGATGCGGATCGCCTCGCGGTAGAGGGCGAGCATCGACCCCGGGTCCGCCTCCTGCGCATCGGCCGCGTACGCCGCCCAGTACGCGGGCTGCGGCAGCCACGGCTCCTCGCGCGAGCCGAAACCGGCGTACGGCGCCTTGGCCCCCCACGGCAGCGGCACCCGGCAGCCGTCGCGGCCCGGGTCGGTGCCGCCGGAGCGGAAGTGCATCGGGTCCTGGATGCGGTCGCGGGGGATGTCGGCCTCGGGCAGGCCCAGTTCCTCCCCCTGGTAGACGTACACGGCGCCGGGCAGGGCCAGCGACAGCAGGGCGGCGGCCCGTGCCCGCCGGGTGCCGAGGGCGAGGTCGGTGGGGGTGCCGAAGACCTTGGTGGCGAAGTCGAAACCGGTGTCCTCGCGCCCGTAGCGGGTGACCGTGCGGGTCACATCGTGGTTGCACAGCACCCACGTGGCGGGCGCGCCCACCGGAGCGTGTTCGGCGAGCGTCTCGTCGATCGACGCCCGCAGCCGCCCGGCCTCCCAGGGGCAGGCCAGGAAGGAGAAGTTGAAGGCGGTGTGCAGCTCGTCGGGGCGCAGATAGCGGGCGAAGCGCTCGCTGTCCGGCAGCCACACCTCGCCGACGAACACACCACCGTGTTCGTCGGCCACCCCGCGCCAGGAGCGGTAGATGTCATGGAGCTCGTCGCGGTCCACGTACGGATGCGGATCGTGGCCCTCGACGAAGTCGGGCAGCCGGGGATCCTTGGCCAGGAGGGCGGCCGAGTCGATGCGGACGCCCGCGACACCCCGCTCGAACCAGAAGCGCAGGATGTCCTCGTGTTCCTGGCGTACGGCCGGGTGCGCCCAGTTGAGGTCCGGCTGCTCGGGGGCGAACAGATGCAGATACCAGTGGCCGTCGGGCAGCCGGGTCCACGCCGGGCCGCCGAACTCCGACTTCCAGTCGTTGGGCGGCAGTTCACCGTGGTCACCGCGGCCCGGGCGGAAGTGGAAGAGCTCGCGCTCGGGGCCGCCGGCGAGGGCGGCACGCCACCAGGGGTGCTGGTCGGAGACGTGGTTCGGCACGATGTCGACGATCGTGCGGATGCCCAGCTCCCGGGCCTCGGCGATGAGCTTCTCCGCCTCGGCCAGGGTGCCGAAGGCCGGATCGATGGCGCGGTAGTCGGCGACGTCATAGCCGCCGTCCTTCATGGGCGACTGGTACCAGGGGCTGAACCACAGCGCGTCGACGCCGAGTTCGGCGAGATACGGCAGCCTGGCGCGGACGCCCGCGAGGTCGCCGGTGCCATCGCCGTCCCCGTCGGCGAAGCTGCGCACATACACCTGGTAGATGACGGCGGAGCGCCACCAGTCGTGGGGCGTCCGGGCAGGGGTGGGCTGGGCCACGGTGGATGCCTTTCTGTCGGTGGGGCGAAGTCAGCCCTTCGTGCTGCCCGCGCTGATCCCGGCGATGATGTGCCGCTGGAAGACGAGGAACAGCGCGACCATCGGGATGCTGGCGATGACCATCGCGGCGATGAGCACGGTCAGCTGGATGTTCTGCGACAGCTGGACGAGTGCGACGCTGATCGGCTGCTTGCCGGTGTCGGAGAAGACCATCAGCGGCCACAGGAAGTCCTGCCACACCGCGACCAGCGCGAAGATCGACACGACGCCGAGCACCGGACGCGACATGGGCAGCACGATCGACCACAGGGTGCGCAGCTTTCCGGCGCCGTCGATCTCGGCGGCCTCCAGGACGTCGCGCGGGATCTGGTCGAAGAACCGCTTGAGGAGATAGAGGTTGAAGGCGTTGGCCACGGCCGGCAGCCAGATCGCGAGCGGGTCGTTGAGCAGGCTGGTGTGGATCAGCGGCAGATCGGCGACGGTCAGGTACTTCGGCACGACCAGCGCCTGGGCCGGGACCATCAGCGTGGCCAGGATGCCACCGAGGATCACCTTGCCGAAGGCGGGCTTCAGCTTGGACAGGGCGTAGGCGGCGGCCGTACAGAAGACCAGCTGGAACAGCCAGGCACCGGCCGCCTGGACCACCGTGTTCCACAGATGCTGCGGAAGCTGCATCAGGTCCCAGGCGTCGGTGTAGCCGCTGGAGTGCCACTGCTTCGGGACGAGGGTCGGCGGGGTCTGCGCCACCTCGTCCGGCGACTTCATCGCCCCGGTCACCATCCAGTAGACGGGGAAGAGGAAGGCGATCGCGAAGAGCACCACCACGGCCGTGAAGACCGTCCAGTAGACGGCCCGGCCGCGGGGGCGGGCCAGGGCGGCGGGGGAGACGAGGGTCCGGGTGCTCATGCGTCGTCCTCCCCGGAGCGGGTCAGCCGCAGATAGAGGGCGGAGAAGGCGCCGAGCAGCACGAGCAGCATGACGCTCAGCGCACAGGCGCCGCCGAAGTCGTTGTAGAGGAAGGCGTATTTGTAGATGAGGTAGAGGACGGTGACCGTGGCGTTCTCCGGGCCGCCACCGGTGATCACGAAGGGCTCGGTGAAGACCTGCATCGTCGCGATGATCTGCAGCAGCATCAGCATGAGGATGACGAACCGGGTCTGGGGGATCGTGACATGGCGGACGCGTTGCAGCAGGCTCGCGCCGTCCAGCTCGGCCGCCTCGTACAGCTCACCGGGGATGGACTGCAGGGCCGCCAGATAGATCAGGACGGTGCCGCCCATATTGGCCCAGGTGGCGACGATGACGAGGGAGACCAGGGCGGTGTCGGCGCCGTTGGACCAGTTCGAGGTGGGCAGATGCGCGAAGCGCAGTGCCTCGTTGGCCAGCCCGGCGCCCGGGTCGTAGAACCACTTCCACAGCAGAGCGCTCACCACCGGCGGAATCATCACCGGCAGATACACCACGACCCGGAAGAACGCCTTGGCGTGCCGGAGTTCATTGAGGACGAGGGCGAGCAGGAACGGGATCGCGAAGCCGATGACCAGCGCCAGCAGCGTGAAGGTGAGGGTGTTCCGCCACGCCGCGGTGAACTCCGGATCGTGCAGGACCCGGGTGAAGTTGGCGGTGCCGACCCATTCGGGGACGAGCCGGGCGTGTACTTCTGGAAGGCGATCACGACCGCGCGGATCGCCGGATACCAGGAGAACAGCGCGAAGCAGACGAGACCGCCGAGGAGGAAGCCGTAGGCCCGGGCCTGGTCGGCGAGGCGGCGCCGCCCCCGACCCCCCGCCGGGGGCGGCGCCTGCACTGGGTGGACGGCGATCGCCTCGGCGGGCGGCCGCGCAGCCGTCTTGGTCATCGGGTCAGCCCCGGGCCAGGATGCTGTCGATCTTTCCGGAGGCGTCCTCGATGAGCTGGTCGATGTCGGCGTCCTTCTTGGTCAGGACGGCGGAGACGGCTCCGTCGAGGACGGAGTAGATCTGCTGGGCGTGCGGCGGCTCGATCTTCATCCGCAGCTTCTGATTGCCGTCCAGGAAGGTCTGATAGTTGTCCACGGGGACATTGGCGTTGGCCTTCTTGACCTGCTGGTCCTTGGCGTCGGCGGCGCCGGTGAACAGCCGCGGCTCGGGCAGGCCCACCGGGGCGTCGTTCTTCTTGGCGCGGACGTAGTCGCCGAGGAAGCCCTTGCCCGGGGTCAGGAACATGTGGTCGAGCCACTTGAGCCCGGCCCGGATCTGGGCGGGCGTGTCCTTCTTCTGGAACATATAGCCGTCGCCGCCGATGAGCGTGCCCTTGCCGCCGGGCATGGGGGCGATGGCGAGGTCCTTGTAGTTGCCGCCCTTCTCCTTCACCAGGATCGGGATGTTGTCGGGCGCGGCGAGGTACATGCCCAGCTTGCCCGAGCCCATCATCTGCTGGGCGTCGTTGATGACGAGGAGCTGCTTGCTGCCCATCGAGTCGTCCACCCAGCGCATGTCGTGCAGATTCCGCAGGACGGCGCGCGCCTCGGGGGTGTCGATGGTGGCCTTCTTGCCGTCGGCGCTGACGACGTCGCCGCCCTGTGCGTAGAGCTCCGCCGTGAAGTGCCAGCCGCCCTGGTTCTGTGCGCTGTAGTCCGCGTAGCCGACGGTGCCATTGCCCAGCGCGGCGATCTTCTTGGCGTCGGCGCGGACCTCTTCCCAGGTCATCGGCGGCTTGTCGGGGTCGAGTCCGGCCTTCTCGAAGAGCTTGCGGTTGTAGATCAGGCCCATCGAGTAGCCGGTGCGCGGGATGCCGTAGACCTTGCCGTCGACCGTGTAGATGTCGCGCAGCTGCTTCTGGAGGGTGGGGTAGCTCTTCAACTCCTTGACGTACGGGGTGAGATCGGCCGCCTGGTTGATGTCGACGACATGCCGGGCGTCGGTGAAGTACGTGTAGAAGACGTTCTCCATCTGGCCGCCGGCCAGCTTGGCGTCGAAGGTCTTCGGGTCCTGGCAGGGGAACGCGTCATGCGCGACGACGTCGATGTCCGGGTTCTGCTTCTCGAAGGAGGCGATGTCCTCCTCGAAGAACTGGCGGTCGACCTTGGCGCTCTTGGGCGGCATGCAGTTGACGGTGATACGCGTCTTTCCGTCTGCCGAGCCGTCGTTCGACCCTCCGCAGGCGGTGAGGGCGAGGGAGCAGGCGCTGAGCGCGATGAGCGTACGGCGGAACCCGGTGCTTCTCATGGGTGGACCCCTCTGTACAGGAGCAGGGAAGCCCCACGGCCGCGAGCGGGGCGCACACAACCGTGAGTGCGCCGCACACTCAAGCACCGTCGACAACGGGCCGCAAGATGTCGCGTAGATTCTGTAATTATTCAACTGGACTGTGGATCAGATGGATTAAGCTTGCCGACGGCCTTGCGGCCGCCTGCCAACCCCCTGTCGACCGCATCTCGACGGGCCCCGCGCTTTACTCCCGCGGCGGCTGCGCGGTGGAGCCGCGCACCACCAGCTCCGGCTCGAACAACAGCTCCTCGGACGGTACGGCCGCGCCGCCGATCTGCGCGTTCAGCAGTTCCACGGCCGCCCGGCCCATGGCCTCGATGGGCTGGCGGACGGTGGTCAGCGGCGGCTCGGTGCAGTTCATGAACGCGGAGTCGTCGTAGCCGACCACGGACACCTGCGACGGCACGCCCAACCCCTTGCGGCGCGCCGCCCGTATCGCCCCCAGCGCCAGCGGGTCACTGGCACAGATGATGCCCGTGACCCCCCGGTCGATCAGCCGGGAGGCCGCGGCGTGGCCGCCCTCGATCGAGAAGATCGCCCGGGCCACGAACTCGTCCGGCAGCCGGCCGGCGACCGCGCGCGCGGCGGCCAGCTTGCGCGCCGACGGCATATGGTCACTCGGCCCCAGCACCAGCCCGATCCGCTCGTGGCCGAGAGAGGCCAGATGCCGCCACGCCTGCTCCACGGCCACGGCGTCGTCGCAGGAGACGCCCGGGAAACCGAGATGCTCTATCGCCGCGTTGACCAGCACCACCGGAATGTTGCGCTCGGCGAGCAGCCGGTAGTGGTCGTGGGGCGCGTCGGCCTGTGCGAACAGCCCGCCCGCGAACACCACGCCGGAGACCTGCTGTTGCAGCAGCAGATCCACGTAATCGGCCTCGGAGACCCCGCCCTTGGTCTGGGTGCACAGCACCGGAGTCAGCCCCAGTTGCGCCAGCGCCCCGCCGATGACCTCGGCGAACGCCGGGAAGATGGGGTTCTGCAGCTCGGGCAGGACCAGACCGACCAGCCGGGCCCGGTCGCCCCGCAGCTGGGTGGGCCGCTCGTAGCCGAGGACGTCCAGCGCGGACAGCACCGCCTGCCGGGTGGCTTCGGAGACCCCGGGCTTGCCATTGAGTACCCGGCTGACCGTGGCCTCGCTGACACCGACCTTCTTCGCCACTTCAGCAAGTCGTCGCGTCATGCACGCAAGCGTAGCGCAAGAATTGCAAGTCGCTTGCGTAATGCGGGTGTAGATCGTGCGAACCCTGGTGGTGGCCCCGGCTCAGGTGGCCCGGGTGACGGCCACCGCGGCCTTGAGATCGGCCCAGAACTCGGGCCGGATGCCGATACGGTAGCCGAGCCGGTAGACGGTGGTCCCGGTCCGGCCGCGCACCCGCAGATGTACCTCGGTCGGTCCCGGATGGGCCTGGAGGATCTCCTTGAGCTGCTGGACGGAGTGCGGTGTCACGTGCGCTTCGAGCATCTCCAGGCGCAGGGGGGCATGGCGGGCACTGAGGTCGGGGACCGCCAGCTCCATCGCCACCAGCCGGGGCACGTCCTCGCGCTTGTCGAGGCGGCCCTTGACGAAGACGACCGTGTCCTCGACGAGCTGGGCCGACACCAGCTGGTAGGCGGCCGGGAAGACCATGCACTCGATGGAGCCGGCCAGGTCCTCCACGGTGGCGATGGCCCAGGCGTTGCCCTGCTTGGTCATCTTGCGCTGCAGACCGGAGATGATGCCGCCGACCGTGACGATCGCGCCGTCCGCGAAGTCGCCGCCGGTGAGCTGCGCGACCGTGGCGTCCGCCGTGCCGGCCAGCAACTGCTCCAAGCCGAGGAGCGGGTGGTCGGAGACGTACAGACCGAGCATCTCCCGCTCCTGAGCGAGCAGATACGGCTTGTCCCACTCCTCGTCCGAGAACTCGACGTCGAGGCCGAAGCCCGGCCCCTCGCCATCCCCGCCGTCACCGGCCATGCCGCCGAAGAGGTCGAACTGCCCCTCGGCCTCCTTGCGCTTGACCGCGACCACATTGTCGATCAGCGCCTCGTAGTGCGCAGTGAGCCCCTTACGGGTGTGGCCCATCTCGTCGAACGCGCCCGCCTTGATCAGCGATTCCGTGGTGCGCTTGTTGCACACCACCGCCTCGACCTTGTCCAGGTAGTCCGGGAACGAGGCGTACTTCCCCTTGGCCTTACGGCCACGGATGATCGCCTCCACCACGTTCTGACCGACGTTCCGGACCGCCGTGAGACCGAAGAGGATCACATCATCACCCTGAGCGGTGAAGTTGGCCTCGGACTCATTGACGTTCGGCGGCAGCACCTTGATGCCCATGCGACGGCACTCGTTCAGATAGACCGCCGACTTGTCCTTGTCGTCCCGGACCGAGGTGAGCAGCGCCGCCATGTACTGGGCGGGGTAGTTGGCCTTGAGGTACGCGGTCCAGTACGAGACGAGCGCATAGGCGGCCGCGTGCGCCTTGTTGTAGGCGTAGCCCGCGAAGGGCACCAGGACGTCCCAGACCGCCTGCACGGCCTCGTCGGAGTAGCCGCGCTCCCGGCAGCCGTCCCGGAAGGGCACGAACTCCTTGTCCAGGACCTCCTGCTTCTTCTTGCCCATGGCACGGCGCAGCAGGTCGGCCTGGCCGAGTGAGTAGCCCGCGAGGGCCTGGGCGGCCTTCTGCACCTGCTCCTGGTAGACGACCAGGCCGTAGGTGATGTCGAGGACCTCCTTGAGCGGCTCCTCCAGCTCGGGGTGGATCGGGGTGATCTCCTGCTGCCCGTTCTTCCGCAGCGCGTAGTTGATATGCGAGTTCATGCCCATCGGGCCCGGCCGGTACAGGGCGGTGACCGCGGTGATGTCCTCGAACTGGTTCGGTTTCATCAGCCGCAGGAGCGAGCGCATCGCGCTGCCGTCGAACTGGAACACACCGAGGGTGTGGCCACCGCCGAGCATCTCGAAGGTCCTGCGGTCGTCCAGCGGCAGATCGAGCAACTTCAGGTCGACGCCCTTGTTGGCGCGCACCATCGTGACGGCGTCGTCCATGATGGTCAGGTTGCGCAGGCCCAGGAAGTCCATCTTCAGCAGGCCCAGCGACTCACAGGTGGGGTAGTCCCACTGCGTGATCGTGACCCCGTCGGTGTGCCGCACCCAGACCGGGACATGGTCCACGATCGGCTCGCTCGACATGATCACGCCGGCGGCGTGCACACCCATCTGCCGCACCAGGCCCTCGACACCCTTGGCGGTGTCGATGACCTTCCGCGCATCCGGCTCGTTCTCGTACATCGCCCGCACCTCGCCCGCCTCGGAGTACCGCGGGTGTTCCGGGTCGGTGATGCCGGACAGCGGGATGCCCTTGCCGCCGACGTCGGCGGGCATGGCCTTGGTGATGCGGTCGCCCATCGCGTACGGATAGCCCAGCACCCGCGCCGAGTCCTTGATGGCGTTCTTGGCCTTGATGGTGCCGTAGGTGCCGATCATGGCCACCTTGTCGGCGCCGTACTTCTCCGTCACATAGCGGATCACCTCGACCCGCCGGCGCTCGTCGAAGTCGATGTCGACGTCCGGCATGGACACCCGCTCGGGGTTGAGGAACCGCTCGAAGATCAGGCCGTGCTCGACCGGGTCGAGGTCGGTGATGCCCATCGCGTACGAGACGAGCGAACCGGCCGCGGAGCCTCGGCCCGGCCCGACGGCGATGCCCTGCTGCTTGGCCCACATGATGAAGTCGGCGACCACGAGGAAGTAGCCCGGGAACCCCATCTGGATGATGACGTCCATCTCGTACGCGGCCAGCTTTTGGCGGTCCTCGGGGACGCCACCCGGATAGCGCCGGGCCATCCCGCGCCGGACCTCCTCGCGGAACCACGTGACCTCGGTGTGGCCGTCGGGCACATCGAACCGGGGCATGAGGTCGCGCTTGTCGAACATGCCGGTGGTGTCGATCTGCTCGGCGACCAGCAGGGTGTTGTGGCAGCCCTCCTGCCAGGCGTCCGAGGTGTCGATGGCGTACATCTCGGCGGCGGACTTGAGGTAGTAGCCGGTGCCGTCGAAGCGGAAGCGGTCCAGGTCGGAGAGGCTCTTGCCGGTCTGGATGCACAGCAGCGCATCGTGGGCGGTGGCCTCGTCCGCGTAGGTGTAGTGCGAGTCGTTCGTCACCAGCGGCGGGATGCCCAGCTTCCTGCCGATCTCCAGCAGCCCGTCCCGGACCCGGCGCTCGATCTCGATGCCGTGGTCCATCAGCTCCAGGAAATACCGGTCCTTGCCGAAGATGTCCTGGTACTCGGAGGCGGCCTTCAGCGCCTCGTCGAACTGGCCCAGCCGCAGCCGGGTCTGCAGCTCACCGGACGGACAGCCGGTCGAGGCGATCAGCCCCTCGGCGTGTTCGGCGATGACCTCCTTGTCCATCCGCGGCCACTTCTGCAGCCAGCCGTGCGCATACGCGTCCGACGACAGCCGGAACAGATGGTGCAGCCCGGTGGCGTCCGCCGCCCAGATCGTCTTGTGGGTGTAGCCGCCCGAGCCGGAGACATCATCGCGCTTCTGATGGGGCTGCCCCCACTGGATCTTGCGCTTGGTGCGCCGCGACTCCGGGGCGACATACGCCTCGATCCCGATGATCGGCGTCACGCCCGCGGCCGTGGCCTGCTGGAAGAAGTCGTACGCACCGTGCAGATTGCCGTGGTCGGTCAGGGCGAGGTGCGACATGCCCATCTCCTGGCAGGCCGCGAAGAGATCCTTCAGCCGGGCCGCGCCGTCCAGGAGCGAGTACTGCGTGTGCACATGCAGATGGGTGAAAGGCGGTGTCACTCCGTCCCCCGGATCAGGCGTCGGACTCGAGGGCCTGGGCGATCCTCCGCAGGCCCGTGGCCACCTCCCGCGCCGAGGGGGCGCGCTCGGGATCGACCAGCCACTGCTGGGTCAGACCGGCGATCAGGGCCATGTGCACCGACCCGACCGCACGGGCCACCTCGCCCTCCTCCGCGTCCTCGATGCCGTGCAGATCGGCCGCAAGCGCCGTACGGGACCGTTCGAACGCCTCGGCGAGCTGCTGCCGGACCTCGGCGGAACGTTCGGCTTGGGCGAGCGCTTCCGCGCTGGCCACCAGCAGCGGCCGGTCCGTGGTCTCGGACTCGATGATCCGGGCCCACATCGACTCCACTCGCGCTCCGGCTTCGGATGCCGGGGCGGCCTCCGCCGACCCGGACCGCACCTGCTCGCTCCACTCGTCGAGCGATTCCAGGAGCGCCGCGTTGAGCAGCCGCTCCTTCGAGCCGTAGTGGTAATTGATCGTGCCGAGCGGTGCGTTGGCGGCGGCGGCGATGTCACGCGAGGTCGTACGGGCGAAACCCCGCTCCTCCAGGCACCGCTTCGCCCCGGCCATCAACTGTTCCCGATGTCCCATGACGGCCACCCTACCCCAGTCTTGAACGTCCGTTCAGAACGATCGTTCAGGACGTACGTTCAGAATGGTCATGCAGACTCCGAATCAGGTGTGGCTCGCCGCCGGTTCCTGCTCGGGGCGGGGCGGGGTGCGTCGTGCTCGTGCCGGGGGAGGAGGAGCGGGGTCGCCAGGCTGAGTACTCCGGCTGTGGCGATCGCGATCCGGGGGCCGGTGACAGCGGCCAGCAGGCCCCACAGGGCGGTCAGGATCGCGATGGTGGCCTTGCTGGAGACCGACCACGCGGAGAGGGTGCGGGCGACCCGGTCCGCCGGGGTCCGGTCGAGCCGATAGGTGGCGTACAGCGGGGTGAACACGCCCATGCAGCAGATCAGCCCCAGCTCGACCGCCATGACCAGCACCAGCCCCGCCGTACCGGGGCGGACGAAGGCCAACCCCGGCAGCCAGCACGCCCGCAGCGCCCCCGAGATCAGCATGACCCGGTGCCGCCCGAACCGTGCCGCCAGGCGGGGAGCCAGCCGGGAGCCGATCAGACCCCCGACGCACGGCAGTGTGAAGGCCATGGCGTACTGCCAGGGCGCGAACCCCAGGCTGCCGAGCATGAGGACGGCGAGCAGTGGCGCGGTCGCCATGATCAGCCCGCCCACCAGGACCTGGTTGAAGAACAGCGGGCGCAGTGCCGGGTGGGTCAGAATGCACCGCCAGCCCTCCAGCAGCTCACCGGCCCGCAGCCGTGGAGGCGGGCCGGCGCGCTCGGGGAGTGGCTCCGTGCCGCCGATCGCACGGATCCCCGCCGCGGAGAGCAGAAAGCTGACCGCATTGGCCGCCACGGCCATCACCGGACCGAAGAGCCCGATCGCGGCCCCGCCGATCTGCGGTCCGAGCATGGTGGCGGTCCAGGACGTGGACTCGAACCGCGCGTTCGCCACCAGCAGGTCCTCCCGTGGCACGAGCGCTTTCAGAGCGGCGCCACTGGCCGCGGTGAAGGCGATGTCGGCCGCGGAGACGACGACCGACACGACCACGAGCTGGACGAAGGTGAGCCGGCCGAGCAGAAACAGGACGGGAACGGTCATCAGGGCCGCGAACCGGACCACATCCATCGTGATCATCACCGGCCGCTTGCGGCGGAACTCCATCCACGGCCCGAGCGGCACCGCCACCGCCGCCCCCACCGCCAGCCCCGCGGCCGCCAGCAGCGACACCTGGGCCGCCCCGGCATGGAGCACCATGATCGCGATCATCGGGAATGCGTCGAACGCGAGCCAGGTGCCGAACGCGCTGACCGCGTACGCCGCCCAGAGCCATCCGAACTGCCGCCCCAGCTTCCGCCTCGCCCCCATGTGCAGCGCACTCCCGCCCATCTCGCCCGAAGAACCTCACGTAGAACGGGCGATATCCAAGCGAGCCCGGGCGGGCGGTTCAAACAACGCCCTCGACATGCCACAACCATGAGTTGTGCGGTTAAGGTGGCCGACGTGGACCTCAAGGCCGTGCGCACCTTCGTCGCCGTCGCGGACGCGGGCCAGTTCCAGGAGGCGGCCGCCGAGCTGTCCATTACCCAGCAGGCCGTCTCCAAGCGCATCGCCGCCCTGGAGAAGGAGCTCGGTGTGCGGCTTTTCACCCGTACCGCGCGCGGAGCCCGGCTCACCATCGACGGGCAGGCGTTCCTGCCCCACGCCCGGGAGCTGCTGCGGGCCGAGGAACGGGCCGCCGCTTCCGTATGCCCCGGCCGCCGCGCGCTGCGCGTCGATGTGATCGGGCGGCGGCTCGCACCGGCCGATCTGCTCCGCGGATTCCACCGCGCGCACCCCGAGGTCGAACTCGATGTGGTGACCCTCTTCGACGCCGACGCGGCCATCACCGCCGTGCGCACCGGTACGATCGACGCGTCGTTCCGGGCGGTCACCGTGCCCGCGCGGCGGCTCCCCGGCGGCATCGAGGCCACCCGGGTCCACGACGAGCCCATCCAGCTCCTCACCGGACCGTCCCATCAGCTCGCCGCCGTCCGCGAGGTCACCCCGGCCGAGCTCGCCGGGCACCGGATCTGGATGCCGGGCATCGTGCCCGGTACCGAATGGGCCGCCTACTACGACGACCTCGCCGCCGCGTTCGGGATCACCATCGACGCGATCGGCCCGTACTTCGGGCCCGAGCCGCTCCTCGACACGATCGCCGACTCCTCGACGCTGGCGACCTTCGTCGGCGAACGGACCCGCCTGGTCTGGCCCGCCGACTACGGGCTGCGGCGCATCGCGGTGCGCCACCCGACCCCGGTCTACCCGCATGCGCTGATCTGGCACCGCGACAACCCGCACCCCGCCCTCAGCGCGCTCCGCGACCACCTGGCCTCCGCGCCGCCCGGCCACCGCGACACCGACGCCTGGACACCCAAATGGGCATGGTGACCGAAATCACCTCGCGTCACCGACGACTGGCGGATCACGCGGGCCGGTGAGTTCTCGCAGGTCGGCAACTCCCGCTATTTATCGCCGAAAAGGTGCGGGTTGACAGCGGATCAGCCAACGATCTAGGTTCACCTCAGGGGACTCGCTGGACGGCGAACGGGGGCTGTGGTGAGTGTTTTGGCGTTGCGCGCATCCGATATCACCAGGATCGCGCGACCGGTTACGCATGCTGTCTTAATGGACCGGATGACCGACCGGTTGACCTCAGGAAATGCTGTCTCGGATCGCGAGGATCGCAAGGATCGCGAGGAAAGCGACATCTCACCGCAGCGTGGCGGATTTCGCGGAAATTCCCTGTCCGGCCCTGGCGTCACCGCATGGCTGCCGCCTCATGAATCCGGCAAGAGCCTGGTGGGCGCCGGTGCGCGCGCTGACACTCAACCGCCCGCCCACTCCGCAGAGTTCGAGGCGCGCCGGATGCTCACCTCGGATATTGACGCCGCCCACCCGGTGAGTTTCAGCCGACAGGCGGGCTTCGCCGGACTCACGATCCTTGTATGCCGCACGTCGAATACCCGCGCGGGCCGGGGCGATGGTGCACCGGTGCTGACTTCTCTTTAAACGGCGTCCGCGCCATAGCTGGGCAAGCGTCAGTGGCAGTATCAGCGAAATAATCGCGCAAAACCATTTCCATCAGTCGTCGGGGAAGGCTGTGTTGTGGGGCAATCAGGCGCGCCCAAATCCCAAGGTCTCAGCGCGGCCATGAGCAATCTCTTCGAGCGCACCAGGCGAAAGGAATCCACGGGTGTGGTGCCCGTCGCCAGGGACCGTGAGCTGAGGGTGTCATTCGCGCAGCGACGACTGTGGTTTCTGGACCAGCTGGAGCCCGGCAACGCCTCGTACAACCTCCCCTTCGCGGTGCGGGTGCGCGGCCGCCTGGACGTCGCTCATCTCTCCCGGGCCCTTTCGCTGGTGGTCGCCCGGCACGAGGCGCTGCGCACCACCTTCACCGAGACCGGCGGCCAACCGGTGCAGCGGATCCAGCCCCCCGCCCCCGTCCCGGTGCGGATCGCATCGGTGCCCGACGGCCCGGAGGAGGAGCGGCTTGCCGCGGTCCGGCAGCTGGCCGGAGCGGAGATCACCGAGCCCTTCGACCTGAGCACCGGACCCCTGCTGCGGGCCAAGGTGCTGCGGCTGGACGAACACGACCACGTGCTGCTGCTGACGGTGCACCATGTGGCCACGGACGCCTGGTCACAGGGCATTCTCGTGGGTGAGCTGTCCGCCGCGTACGAGGCGTTCGACGCCGGGCGGGAGCCCGTGCTGCCGCCGCTGCCCGTGCAGTACGCCGACTACGCGGAGTGGGAGCGCGACTGGCTGTCCGGTCCGACCCTGCGCCGCCAGCTGGACTACTGGACGAAGCGGCTCGACGGTATGGCGCCCGCGCTGGAGCTGCCCACCGACCGGCCCAGGCCCTCGGTCGCCCGCCAGGAAGGCGACGCGGTGCGCTGGGAGCTGCCCGCCGAACTGATCCAGGCCGCCCGCCGGCTGGGCGCCGGTGAGAACGCGACCCTCTACATGACCTTGCTGGCCGCCTTCCAGCTGGTCCTGGGCCGGTATGTGGACAGTGACGACATCACGGTGGGCACCCCCGTGGCCAACCGGGGGCGCGCCGAGGTCGAGGGCCTCATCGGGTTCTTCGTCAATACCGTGGTGCTGCGGACAGACCTGTCCGGCGACCCCACCTTCCGCCAACTGCTGGCACGGGTCCGGGACATGGCGGCCGGTGCCTTCGCCCATGGCGACCTGCCCTTCGAGTATCTGGTGGAGCAGGTGCACCCCGAGCGGGACCTGTCCCGGAACCCGCTGGTACAGGTGCTCTTCCAGATGATCAACGTACCGGCGGAGCGGCTCGCCCTGCCCGGCGCGGAGACCGAGCCCTACGACCACGGCCGGATCCTCACGCGCATGGACCTGGAGGTCCATCTCGTCGAGACCGAGGACGGCGTGCTCGGTCACATCGTCTTCAGCAAGGCCCTGTTCGACAGGAGCACCGTCGAACGGCTGCTGCACCATGTCACCGTCGTCCTGCGAGGTGTTCTGGCCGAGCCGGACCGGCCCCTCTCCGAGATCTCCCCGCTCGACGACGCCGAGCGGGCGAAGGTCCTGGAGGAGTTCAACCACACCGCGGGCCCCGTACCGGCCGGATCGCTGCCCGCGCTCTTCACCGCCCAGGCCGAGCGCCGCCCCGGCGCGGTGGCCGTGATCAGCGGCGCCGACCGCATCACCTACGCCGAGCTGGACCAGCGGTCGAACCAGCTCGCCCACCTCCTGGAGAGCCGGGGGATCGGCCCCGAGACCCTGGTCGGGCTGTGTGTCGACCGCGGCGCCGAGATGATCGTGGCCATCCTCGCGATCCTCAAGCTCGGAGCGGCCTATGTGCCGATCGACCCGAACCACCCCCGCGACCGCATCCAGTTCGTACTGGCCGACGCCGGGGTGACCGTCGCCGTCACCCAGCAGCGCTTCACCAGCCTGCTCGAAACGCCCTCCGAAACGGAGGGCGGGACGCCCGGGATCCGGCTCGTCCTGCTCGACGCCGAGCGCGCATCGCTCACCAGCCGGCCCCCGACCCCGCCCACGGCACGGCCCAGCGCCCAGAGCCTCGCCTACGTCATCTACACCTCCGGCTCCACCGGAGTCCCCAAGGGCATCCTCATGCCCGCCTCCTGTGTGCTCAACCTGGTGGCCTGGCAGAAGAAGGCCCTGCCGATCGGCCCCGACGCCAAGACGGCCCAGTTCGCCACGCTCACCTTCGACATCTCGCTCCAGGAGATCTTCTCGGCGCTGCTGTACGGCGAGACGATCGTCATCCCCGGCGAAGAACTGCGCATGGACCCCGTCGAGTTCGCCCGATGGATCCACACCCACGAGATCGACCAGCTCTTCGTTCCGAATGTGATGCTGCGGGCGATCTCGGAGGAGGTGGATCCGCACGGCACCGAGCTGGCCGCGCTGCGCCATCTCTCACAGGCCGGTGAACCCCTGTCCCTCCACCACGATCTGCGCGAGCTGTGCGCCCGCCGCCCCGAGCTGCGGCTGCACAACCACTACGGGCCCAGCGAAGCCCATGTGGTGACCTCGTACTCGCTCCCCGCCGAGGTGGCCGAGTGGCCGCTCACCGCCCCCATCGGCCGCCCGATCGGCAACACCCGGGTGTATGTCGTGGACCGGCGGCTCCGGCCCGTCCCCGTGGGAGTGCCCGGTGAGCTGTGCGTGGCCGGAGCGGGCCTGGCCAGGGGCTATCTCGGCCGCCCGGATCTGACCGCCTCCCGGTTCGTGGCGAACCCGTTCGGCGGCGATGGATCGCGTATGTACCGCTCCGGCGACCTGGTGCGCTGGCTGCCCGACGGCAACCTGGAATACCTCGGCCGGATCGACGACCAGGTGAAGATCCGTGGCTTCCGGATCGAACCGGGCGAGATCGAGGCGATCCTCGCCAGGCACCAGGACGTGCTCCACACGGCCGTGATGGTGCGTGAGGACACCCCGGGGGACAAGCGGCTGGTGGCCTATGTGGTGGCCGATGCCACCGCCGCGGACCGGCACGACCGGCTGACCGAAACCCTGCGCCGGCACGTCGAGTCCGCGGTGCCCGAGTACATGGTGCCCTCCGCTTTCGTCCTGCTGGACACCATGCCCCTGACCTCCGGCGGCAAAATCGACCGGAAGGCGCTGCCCGCCCCCGACCTGCGCACCGTGCTCGAGGTCGGCTACATCGCCCCCCGCACCCCCGAGGAAGAGGCCGTCTGCCGGGTCTACGCGGATCTGCTCGGCGCCACCAGGGTCGGTATCGACGACGACTTCTTCGCACTGGGCGGCCATTCCCTCATCGCCACCCGGGTGGTCGCCAGGCTCCGGACCGCCCTTGGCGTCGACGTACCGCTGAAGACCGTTTTCCAGCAGCGCACACCCAGGGAACTGGCGGCCACGCTCACCGCCGCGGCCCGGTCCGTTCCCGAACCCGAGCTGCCGCCGCTGGTCCCCGCCCGGCGCGATCAGCCGGTCCCCCTCACCTTCGCACAGCAGCAGACCGACCTCTTCTTCGGCGATGTCCTCGACGCCGGGCACTGGAACATCCCCATGGCCGTGCGGGTGTCGGGCGAACTGGACCTCGACTGCCTGCGGCGGGCGATGGCCCTGCTGATCGACCGGCATGAGGCCCTGCGCACCACCTTCGTCAAGGAGGCCGACGGATACGTCCAGGTGATCCGGCCGCATGTGCCGGTCCAGGTGGAGGTGGCCGAGGCGGACGACGAGGCGGAAGCCGCCGTACTGGCCGGACAGGAGGCGGCACGGCCCTTCGATCTCACGAGCGGCCCGCTGGCGAGGCTGCGCGTACTGCGCCTGGCCGAGCTCGACCATGTGCTGGTGCTCACCCTGCACCATCTGGTCACCGACGGCTGGTCCCAGGGTGTGCTGGTCCGCGATCTGTCCGTCGTGTACTCGGCGCTGCTGCGCGGCGCCGAACCCGATCTGCCACCCGTGCCCGTCCAGTACGCCGATGTGGCGAACTGGGAGCGCGAGTGGCTGCGCGGAGATCTGCTGCGACGCCAACTCGACTACTGGCGGCGGCACTTCGACGGAATGACACCCGCCGAACTGCCCACCGACCGGCCCCGCGCCACGTCGGCCCGATACGAGAGCGGCATCCACCACTGGCGACTGCCGAAGGACGCCGTGGAGGCGGCCCGGCGGCTGGGCGAATCGTCCAGTGCCACCTTGTACATGACGCTGCTCACCGCGCTGAAGGTGGTGATGGCCGCCCGCTCGGACAACCAGGACGTCCTCGTCGGCGTGCCCATGGCCAATCGTGGCCGGGACGAACTGGAGAACGTGGTGGGCCTCGTCTCCAAGATGCTGGCGCTGCGCACCGAGGTCTCCGGCGCCACCGACTTCGGCACACTGCTGGCGGTGGTGCGCGATGCGATGTCCGACGCCTTTACGCACCAGGACCTGCCGTTCGTCTCCGTACTCAAGCACTCGGACGAACCCACCGGCGGCCATGCCGGGCAGCGGCTGTCGGACGATCCGCCGGTAAAGGTGATCTTCCAGATCGTCAACACCCCACAGCGGCCGCTGATGCTCACCGGGCTGACCGCCGAACCGTTCCTGATGACCCACCCACCGGTGACCGTCAACGTGGACATGGAGATCGACCTGTACGAGAACGCGGAGGACGGCGGCCTCGCCGGCACCGTGCTGTTCAGCACGTCCCTCTTCGACCGCGCCACGATCGAGCGGTTCTGCGACGACGTGACGGCCGTGGTCTCCACGGCCGCCGCGGACCCCGGACGGTCGGTCTCGCAGGTCTGGCAGGTCCGAGGGCGCGATCAGTGAACGACGATTCCGTCCCGAGGAACAGCATGGAACCGGACGAGGCCATCGCCGTTGTCGGAATGTCCTGCCGCTTTCCGCAGGCACCCGACCCCGAGGCGTTCTGGCGGCTGCTGAGCGAGGGCGTCTCGGCGATCAGCGAGGTGCCCACCGGGCGGTGGACCGACGACGCGTCCATGCCGCCCGCCATCCGCCACGGCGGCTTCATCGACGACGTCGACCGCTTCGACCCCGCGTTCTTCGGCATCTCGCCACGCGAAGCCGTGACGATGGACCCCCAGCAGCGGCTGATACTGGAGCTGGGCTGGGAGGGGCTGGAGGACGCGGGCATCGTGCCCGCCACCCTGCGGGGAGCCACCGTCGGCGCGTTCATCGGCGCCGGGTCCGCCGACTACGCCTCGCTGATCAGCGCCCGCGGCCGCTCGCACCACACGCTGACCGGCGTCCAGCGCGGCATGATCGCGAACCGGCTCTCCCATGTGCTCGGCCTGAGCGGTCCCAGCGTGACCGTCGACGCGGCCCAGGCATCCTCCCTGGTCGCGGTGCATATGGCCGTGGAGAGCCTGCGTCGCGGCGAGACGCGGCTCGCGCTGGCGGGCGGGGTGAACCTGAACCTCTCCGCGGAAACCGCCGCCGACATCGCCGCGTTCGGCGCGCTCTCCCCGGACGGCCGCTGCTTCACCTTCGACGCCCGCGCCAATGGCTATGTGCGGGGCGAGGGCGGTGGCATCGTCGTCCTGAAACCGCTGTCCGACGCCCTCGCCGACGGCGACACCGTCTACTGCGTGATCGAGGGCAGCGCGGTCAACAACGACGGCGGCGGTACCTCGCTCACCGCTCCCGACCCCCGTGGTCAGCAAGAGGTGCTCCGGCTGGCCCAGCGGCGGGCCGCGGTCTCACCCGGCGCGGTGCAGTACGTGGAACTGCACGGCACCGGAACGGCGCTCGGCGACCCGGTCGAGGCGGCGGCCCTGGGTGCCGTCTTCGGCCGGACCGGGACGGGGCCGGTGCAGCTGGGTTCGGTGAAGACCAACATCGGCCACCTCGAAGCCGCCGCCGGTATCGCCGGACTGCTGAAGACGGCACTGGCCATCCACCACCGTCAACTGCCGGCCAGTCTTCATCACCGCACGCCGAATCCCCGCATCCCCCTGGGCGAGCTCAACCTGGAAATGCGCCTGGCACCGGGGGAGTGGCCGAAGGCGGACCACCGCCTGGTCGCCGGCGTCAGCTCGTTCGGGATGGGCGGCACCAACTGCCATGTGGTGGTTGCCGAACCACCCGCCCAGGTCCCCTCCCACGCCTCCGCGGACCCGGAGCCCGGGGTCCTCCCGAGCCCGGTTCCGGTCCCTGCCCCTGTCTCCCTTCCGGTCCCGCTCGCGCTGTCGGCGTCGACCGCGGACGCGCTCCGGGACCAGGCGGTACGGCTACGGCCGTATCTGGAACGGTCGCCGAACCTCACCGACCTCGCCTTCTCCCTCGCCACCACCCGAACCACCTTCGAACACCGTGCGGTGCTCATCGCCGGGGAGGCCACCGCCACGGCACCCGGCCTGGACACGCTCGCCGAAGGCGGCACGGCTCCCGGCCTGGTGACCGGCACGGCGAGGGCGGGCAGGCTCGCCTTCGCCTTCGCCGGCCAGGGATCCCAGCGGCTCGGCATGGGACGCGAACTCAGCGCCGCCTTCCCCGTGTTCGCCGAAGCGCTCGACGCCGTGTGCACGGCGCTGGACGCACACCTCGACCGTCCCCTTCGGGACGTCATCCACGGCGACGACGCCCAGCTGCTCGACCAGACGCTGTACGCCCAGGCCGGACTCTTCGCGGTGGAGGTGGCGCTCTTCCGGCTGCTCGAGGACTTCGGGCTCGTACCGGACGTGCTGATCGGTCACTCCCTCGGCGAAGTGAGCGCCGCCCATGTCGCCGGTGTGCTGTCGCTGGCGGACGCCGCCGCCTTCGTCGCCGCCCGCGGCCGACTGATGCAGGCCGTGACGGAACCGGGCGCCATGGTCCTGCTCGAAGCGACCGAGGACGAGGTCACCCGGACCCTCATGACGGGCGAGGCAGCGGACGACAGCGCCCGGATCTGCGTGGCCGCGGTCAACGGGCCGACCGCCACGGTGATCTCGGGGGATGAGCGCGCCGTACTCGACCTCGCGGCGGAGTGGACCCACCGCGGACGCAGAACGAAGCGGCTCCGGACCAGCCACGCCTTCCATTCGCCGCATCTGGACCCCGTCCTGGACGAGCTTCGGCATATCGCCGAGAGCCTCACGTACCGGCCGCCGCGGATACCGCTCATCTCGAATGTGACCGGCAGCCGTGCCACGGCGGAAGAGCTGTGTTCCCCGGAGTACTGGATACGGCATGTCCGCCGTACCGTACGTTTCCTGGACGGCATTCGCGCGCTGGAAGACGAGGGCGTCACCACCATCGTGGAGCTGGGCCCGGACAGGGCGCTCACCACCCTGGCCCGCGACTGCCTGACCAGGCCCGGGACGCTGGTGGGCACGCTCCGCCGTGACCGGCCCGAGCCACTGGCCCTGGTCACCGCGCTGGCCGAGCTGTATGTCTCGGGCGCCCAGGTGGTATGGGACCCGCTGGTGTCCGGGGGGCGGCGGATTCCGCTGCCCACGTACGCCTTCCAGCGGCAGTCGTACTGGTTTTCCGTGTCCGGCCCCGAGGGCGGGGCCACGCCCGCACCTGCGATCACCTCCGGACCTGCGGTTCTCTCCGAGCCTGAGGACACTTACGGACCTGCGGTCACTTCAAGGCCCGAGGACACTTCCGGACCTGAGGGTTCGGACCTGGGCCGGAGCGGTGGCGAGGTGCTCGGCATGGTCCGGGCGCACGCGGCCGTCGTGCTCGGATACGAGTCGGTGGCGGCCATCGGCGCCGAGCGAACCTTCAAGCAACTGGGGTTCGACTCGATCACCGCCGTCGAGCTGTGCGAACGGCTGGGCGAGGCGACCGCCCTCCCGCTACCCAGCACCTTGTTGTTCGACTATCCGACGCCCGCCGCGCTCGCCGAGCATCTGCACCGCAGGCTCCACGGCGGGGTGGACGAGCGGACCGTGTCCGCGCCGGAGCCGACGCCCGACAGTGGCGATCCGGTGGTGATCGTGGGCATGGGCTGCCGGTTCCCCGGCCGGGTGCACTCGCCGGAGGATCTCTGGCGGATCGTGGCCGACGGCGAAGACGCCATCTCCGGCTTTCCGTCCGACCGGGGCTGGGATCTCGATGGCCTCTACCACCCCGACCCCGACCACCCCGGTACCTCGTACGCACGCGACGGCGGATTCCTGTACGACGCCGCCGAGTTCGACGCGGGTTTCTTCGGCATCTCCCCGCGCGAGGCCGCGGCGATGGACCCGCAGCAGCGGCTGCTGCTGGAGACGGCGTGGGAGGCGTTGGAACAGGCGGGGATCCCCGCGGGGCACCTCAAGGGCAGTGGCACAGGTGTGTTCATCGGAGCCTCGTCGGCCGGCTACGCGGCGGATGCCGGAGAGGCGGCCGAGGGCTATCGGCTGACCGGCACCGCGGCGAGCGTGGCCTCGGGCCGGGTGTCCTACACCCTGGGCCTCGAAGGCCCGGCGGTCACCGTGGACACGGCATGCTCTTCGTCGCTGGTGGCATTGCATCTGGCAGCGCAGTCGCTGAGGGCGGGCGAGTGCTCGCTGGCCTTGGCGGGCGGAGTGACGGTGATGGCCACACCGGCGATGTTCGTGGAGTTCTCCCGTCAGCGGGGGCTGGCCGCGGACGGGCGGTGCAAGGCGTTCGCGGCGGCGGCGGACGGCACAGGATGGGCCGAAGGCGTCGGAATGCTGGTGGTCGAGCGACTGTCGGACGCCGAGCGTCTTGGGCATCGGGTGTTGGCGGTGGTGCGGGGTTCGGCGGTGAATCAGGATGGTGCGTCGAATGGGCTGACGGCGCCGAATGGTCCGTCGCAGCAGCGAGTGATCCGCCAAGCGCTGGCCGGCGCGGGGCTGGTGGCGTCGGATGTGGACGCCGTGGAGGCGCACGGCACGGGTACGACGCTGGGTGATCCCATCGAGGCCCAGGCATTGCTGGCCACCTACGGTCAGGACCGGGCGCCGGAGCGGCCACTGCTGCTGGGCTCGGTGAAGTCCAATATCGGTCATACGCAGGCGGCGGCGGGTGTGGCCGGTGTGATCAAGATGGTGATGGCGATGCGCCACGGCGTGCTGCCGCGAACACTGCACGTGGATGCGCCGTCGCCACACGTCGACTGGTCCGGCGGCGGGGTTGAGCTGCTCACCGAGGCAATGCCGTGGCCCACGGCCGGTGGTCCGCGCCGAGCGGGCGTCTCGTCGTTCGGAGTGAGCGGCACCAACGCGCACGTCATCCTGGAGCAAGCCCCCAGACGGCCCAGCCGACCGATCCCATCGGGGAAGGTGGCCCCGAAGCCGGGGCGGTCGCCTGGGTGTTGTCGGGTCAGGGCGAGGCGGGGTTACGGGCGCAGGCCGAGCGGCTCCGCGCGTTCATGGCGCGCGGTCCCCGTTCCACGCCGGCAGAGGTGGGATGGTCGCTGGCATCGACACGTACGACGTTGTCGCACCGCGCGGTGGTCGTGGGGGCTGACTACGACGAGTTGCTGGGCGGTCTGGACGCGGTGGCCGACGGGATGCCCGTGCCCGGAGTGGTACGGGGCACCGGAGCATCCGGAGACGTGGTGTTCGTCTTCCCGGGGCAGGGGTCGCAGTGGGCTGGGATGGCGTTGGAGTTGATGGAGTCCTCGCCGGTGTTTGCGCGGCGGTTGGGTGAGTGTGCGGATGCGTTGGCTCCGTTGGTGGAGTGGTCGTTGTGGGATGTGTTGGGTGATGAGGTGGCGCTGGGTCGGGTGGATGTGGTGCAGCCGGTGTTGTGGGCGGTGATGGTGTCGTTGGCGGAGTTGTGGCGTTCGTACGGTGTGGTGCCGTCGGCGGTGGTGGGTCATTCGCAGGGTGAGATTGCGGCGGCGTGTGTGGCGGGTGGTCTGTCGCTGGAGGATGGGGCGCGGGTGGTGGCCTTGCGCAGCAAGGCGTTGCTGGCCCTGTCGGGTCGGGGTGGGATGGTATCGGTTCCGGTGGCGGCTGATCGGCTCCGTGACCGTCCGGGGTTGTCGGTGGCGGCGGTGAACGGCCCGGCCTCGACGGTGGTGTCCGGTCCGGACGACGTGCTGGAGGCGGTGCTGGTGGAGTTCCCGGAGGCCAAGCGGATTCCGGTGGATTACGCCTCGCACTCGGCGCAGGTGGAGGAGATCCGGGAAGAGCTGGCGGAGGCTCTGGCGGGCGTGGAACCGCGTGTCGGGCGGGTGCCGTTCTACTCGACGGTGACCGGGCGGCTGATGGATACCGCGGAGCTGGATGCCGGGTACTGGTACCGGAATCTGCGCGAGACCGTGGAGTTCCGGTCCACGATCGAGGGGCTGCTGGAGCTCGGGCACACGGTGTTCGTCGAGGCGAGCCCGCATCCGGTGCTGACCATCGGTATCCAGGACACCGCCGACGCCACCGACATCCCGATCCTCACCACCGGATCGCTGCGCCGCGACGACGGCACGATCCAGCGTTTCCTGAGCCACCTGGCCGAGCTCCATGTGCGCGGTGTCCGAGTCGACTGGCGACCGCTCTTCGCCGGTGTCTCGCCCGTCGAGCTGCCGACGTACGCCTTCCAACGAGAACCGTTCTGGCTTGGGGCGGACACTGCCGAGTCCGCCGCGGCCGCGTGGCGATACCGGATCACCTGGAAGCCACTGCCCGGGATGGACACCCCGACCCTGCCGGGCACATGGCTGGCGGTGGTCCCCGAAGGGGACGAGTGGGCCATGGCCGGTGCCCGGGCGCTGGCCGAGCAGGGTGGCGCGCGGGTCCGTACCCTCCAGGTGCCGCACGACGCGGCGCGTCAGAGCCTGACCGGGCTGCTGACGGATGCGGTGGGAGCCGATGACATCTCCGGTGTCGTCTCGTTCCTGGCCCTCGACGAGCGTCCGCATCCGACGCGTCGGGCCCTGTCCCAGGGGATGGCGCACACTGTCGAGCTGCTGTGTGCGCTCACCGCCGCCGAGGTCGAGGCGCCGCTGTGGTGTGTCACCCGGTCGGCCGTCGCGGCCCTGCCGGGGGATCCGGAACCCAGCCCCGCCCAGGCGGCGATATGGGGATTCGGACGGGTGGCCGGGCTGGAGCGATCCGCGCACTGGGGTGGCCTGATCGACCTGCCCACACAGTGGGACGCGCAGGTGGCGCGGAGGTTCGTCGCCGTGCTCGCCGAGACGGTCGGCGAGGACCAGGTCGCTGTGCGGCCCTCGGCGGCCCTGGGCCGAAGGCTGGAACCGGCGGCCACGACCGGACCGGCCGACGCATGGCGCCCGCACGGCACGGTTCTGATCACCGGAGGTACCGGAGCGCTGGGCGCACAGGTGGCACGGTGGCTGGCACAGGCAGGCGCGGAGCACCTGGTGCTGCTCGGCCGTCGCGGCCCGCAGGCCCCAGGGGCGGCCGCGCTGGAAGAGGAACTGACCGCGCTCGGCGTACGAGTGACCATGATGGCCTGCGATGTGACCGACCGGGCCGCTCTCGCCGAGGTGCTGGCGTCGGTGCCGGACCTCACCGCCGTGGTCCATCTCGCGGGAACCGTGCGCTTCGGCGGTGCGATCGACGCGGATCTCGACGAGTACGCCGCCGTCTTCGACGCCAAGGTCACCGGCGCCCTGCACCTGGACGAGCTGCTCGACCATGCGTCGCTGGAGGCGTTCGTCCTCTTCTCCTCGGCAGCGGCGGTCTGGGGCGGCGCCGGCCAGGCCGGTTACGCGGCGGCGAACGCCCTGCTCGACGGTTTGGCACAGCGGCGCCGGGCACGCGGCCTACCGGCCACCTCGATCGGATGGGGCACCTGGGGTAGCAGCCTCGCGCCCGAGGAAGAGGAGCGGCTGAGCCGCATCGGCCTGCGCCCGATGCGGCCGGAGTCGGCCGTCGCCGCACTGCGCCACGTCGTCGGATCGGACGAGCCCTGCCCGGTCATCGCGGACGTCGACTGGGAGACCTTCGGCCCGGCCTTCATGGCCGGGCGGCCCAGCCCCCTGCTGAGCGATCTGCCACAGCTGCGAAAGAGCTCCGGCGCCCTGGCGGAGGCAGGCGACCTCACCGGATTGCGGAGGCGACTGGCCGGGGTGCCCGTGGCCGATCAGGACCGGATGCTGGTGGATCTGGTACGGGAGCATGCGGCCGAACTCCTGGGGCATCGCGACTCGGCGGCTATCGACCCGACGGTGCCCTTCCGGCAACTGGGCTTCGACTCGCTGATGGCGGTCGAGCTGCGGACCCGGCTGAACATGAGTACGGGACTGCGTCTCCCGGCCACCTTGTTGTTCGACCATCCGAGCTGTCGGGCCGTTGCCGACCTGCTGTGCTCGGAACTGCTCGGCGGCGACCGGTCGGGCTCCCTCGCGGTGCCCACCGCCGAGGAGGCTGTGCCCGTCGACGCGGTGGCCTTCGACGAGCCGATCGCCATCATCGCGATGAGCTGCCGTTTCCCGGGGGACATCCAATCCCCGAGGACTTGTGGCGGGTCGTCAGTGAGGGCCGGGAAGTGCTCTGCGACTTCCCCGACGACCGCGGCTGGAACGCGGACGCGCTGTACGACCCGGATCCCGACCGGCCCGGCACCAGCTATGCGCGTACGGGCGGATTCCTCTACGACGCCGCGGAGTTCGACCCGGAACTCTTCGGCATCTCCCCGCGTGAGGCGCTGGCGATGGACCCCCAGCAGCGACTGCTGCTGGAGTCGGCGTGGCAGGTCTTCGAGCGCGCCAGGATGGCGCCGACCTCCCTGCGATCCAGCAGGACCGGTGTCTTCATCGGCGGCTGGGCCCAGGGCTATCCCTCGGCATCGGACGAGGGGTACGCCCTGACCGGCGCCGCGACCAGCGTGATGTCCGGTCGTATCGCCTACGCGCTGGGTCTGGAAGGCCCCGCCCTGACCGTGGACACGGCGTGTTCGTCCTCGCTGGTGGCGTTGCATCTGGCGAGTGAGGCGCTGCGGCGGGGCGAGTGTTCGCTGGCGCTCGCGGGCGGCGTGACGGTGATGGCGACGCCCAGCACTTTCGTGGAGTTCTCGCGCCAGCGCGGGCTGGCCCCGGACGGTCGGTGCAAGGCGTTCGCCGGGGCGGCGGACGGCACGGGGTGGGGCGAGGGCGTGGGCATGCTGCTCGTGGAGCGACTGTCGGACGCTCAGCGTCTTGGGCATCGGGTGTTGGCGGTGGTGCGGGGTTCGGCGGTGAATCAGGATGGTGCGTCGAATGGGTTGACGGCGCCGAATGGTCCGTCGCAGCAGCGGGTGATCCGACAGGCGTTGGCGAATGCCCGTTTGTCGGCTGCGGATGTGGATGCGGTGGAGGCGCACGGTACGGGGACGACGCTGGGCGATCCGATTGAGGCGCAGGCGTTGTTGGCCACGTACGGTCAGGACCGGGATCCGGAGCGGCCGCTGTGGTTGGGGTCGTTGAAGTCGAACATTGGTCATACGCAGGCGGCGGCGGGTGTGGCCGGTGTGATCAAGATGGTGATGGCGATGCGCCACGGTGTGCTGCCGCGAACGCTGCATGTGGATGAGCCGACACCGAAGGTGGATTGGTCCATCGGCGCGGTGGAGTTGCTCACCGAGCCGGCCGAGTGGCGGGAGGAAGGCCGACCGCGACGAGCCGGGGTGTCGGCCTTCGGCGTGAGCGGCACCAACGCCCACGTCATTCTGGAGCAGGCACCGGAGGTGGCGGCCGAGAGCAGCCAGGATCGCGTGGCGCCGGTGGCGGTGCCCTGGGTGCTCTCGGCCGCGAGCGAGGCGGGTCTGCGGGCGCAGATCGAGCGATTGCGGACCTTTGTCGACGACCATCCCGTGCTTGACCCGGTGGACGTGGGCTGGTCGCTGGCATCAACGCGTGCGCTGCTGCCACATCGCACCGTCGTCGTGGGCACGGACCTCGCCACATTGCGACGTGGGTTGGACGCGGTGGAGCTCACCGGCGCGGTCGGGGCGGATCGTGGCGTGGTGTTTGTCTTCCCGGGGCAGGGGTCGCAGTGGGTCGGGATGGCGTTGGAGTTGGCGGAGTCCTCGCCGGTGTTCGCGGGGCGGTTGGGTGAGTGTGCGGATGCGTTGGCTCCGTTGGTGGAGTGGTCGTTGTGGGATGTGTTGGGTGATGAGGTGGCGCTGGGTCGGGTGGATGTGGTGCAGCCGGTGTTGTGGGCGGTGATGGTGTCGTTGGCGGAGTTGTGGCGTTCGTACGGTGTGGTGCCGTCGGCGGTGGTGGGGCATTCGCAGGGTGAGATTGCGGCGGCGTGTGTGGCGGGTGGCTTGTCGCTGGAGGATGGGGCGCGGGTGGTGGCCTTGCGGAGCAGGGCGTTGCTGGCCCTGTCCGGTCGGGGTGGGATGGTGTCCGTTCCGGTGTCCGCGGACCGGCTTCGTGACCGTCCGGGGTTGTCGGTGGCGGCGGTGAACGGCCCGGCCTCGACGGTGGTGTCCGGTCCGGACGACGTGCTGGAGGCGGTGTTGGTGGAGTTCCCGGAGGCCAAGCGGATTCCGGTGGATTACGCCTCGCATTCGGCGCAGGTGGAGGAGATCCGGGGGCAGCTGGCGGAGGCTCTGGCGGGTGTGGAGCCGTGTAGTGGGCGGGTGCCGTTCTATTCGACGGTGACCGGGCGGCTGATGGATACCGCGGCGCTGGATGCCGGGTACTGGTATCGGAATCTGCGCGAGACCGTGGAGTTCCGGTCCACGATCGAGGGGCTGCTGGAGCTCGGGCACACGGTGTTCGTGGAGGCCAGTCCGCATCCGGTGCTGACCATCGGCATCCAGGACACCGCCGACGCCACCGACACCCCCATCATCACCACCGGATCGCTGCGCCGCGACGACGGCGGCCTGGTCTCCTTCCTCACCGCGCTGGCCCGGTTGCATGTCCGGGGTGTCGCGGTGGAGTGGCGGGCGGCCTTCGCCGGGCTGGACGCGCACGCCATCGACCTGCCGACTTACGCCTTCCAGCGTCGGCGCTTCTGGGCGGCTTCCCTCCGGTCGACACCCGGTTCGGCCGAGGTCGACCACCCCCTCGTGGGTGCGGTGGTGCCCTTGCCCGATTCCGGAGGTGCTCTGCTCACCGGTGTGCTCTCGCTGGCCGGTCAGCCGTGGCTGGCCGAACACTCGGTATCCGGTGTGGTCCTGTTCCCGGGGACGGGGTTTGTGGAGTTGGTGTTGCAGGCGGGGTTGCGGTTGGGGTGTGGGGTGGTTGAGGAGTTGACGTTGGAGGGGCCGTTGGTGCTTCCGGAGCGGGGTGAGGTGGAGGTTCAGGTTTCGGTGGGTGGTCCCGGGGAGGGGGGTCGCCGTTCGGTGTCGGTGTTTTCGTGTCGGGAGGGTGAGTGGGTTCGGCATGCGGTGGGTGTGGTGGGGGTGGCGGATGTTGAGGTGTCGGCTGTGGAGGTGTGGCCGCCGGTGGGTGCGGAGCGGGTTGGGGTGGAGGGGGTTTATGGGGCGTTGGCGGAGCGGGGGTATGCGTATGGGCCGGTGTTCCAGGGGCTGCGGGAGGCCTGGCGGCGGGGAGACGAGCTCTTCGTCGAGGCGGCGGTACCGGAGGAGGCGAGAGGTGATGCGGCGCGCTGCGCGATACATCCGGCTCTGCTCGATGCCGGGCTGCACGGCGTCGGACTGGGCGGCCTGATCACCGACGACGGCGGGGCGTATCTCCCGTTCTCCTGGAGCGGCGTCCGGCTGCACGCGGTCGGCGCGTCCGCTGTCCGGATGGCGCTGACGCCCGCCGGGCCGGACGCGGTGTCGCTGAGGGTGACCGATGAGGCGGGTGAGGCGGTCCTGTCGGTGGACTCCCTCGTACTCCGACCCGTCCCGGAGGGACAGCTCGCTGACGCCCGGGTGGGCAACCGCGATGCGTTGTATCGGGTGGAGTGGGTGGATGTGGGTGTGTGTGGAGTGGGGTCGTGTGTGGAGTGGGGTGAGGTTGCTTCGGGTGGGGTGGTGCCGGGGTGTGTGGTGTTGTCGGGGGTTGATGTGGTGGGTGTGTTGGAGGTTTTGCGGTTGTGGGTGGGGGATGAGCGGTTTGGGGGTTCGCGGTTGGTGGTGGTGACGCGGGGTGCGGTGTCGGTGGGTGGTGAGGGTGTGGAGGATGTGGGTGGTGGTGCGGTGTGGGGGTTGGTGCGGTCGGCGCAGTCGGAGCATCCGGGGCGGTTTGTGCTGGTGGATGTGGGTGTTGATGAGGGTGGTGTTGGGGGTGTGGTTCCGGATGTGGTGGGGCTGGGTGAGTCGGAGGTTGCGGTGCGTGGGGGGCGGGTGTGGGTGCCGCGGTTGGTGGGTGTGAGTGGTGCCGGTGTGAGTGGTGGTGCGGGTAGTGGCGGTGTGGTGGCGGGTGTGGGTGGTGGTGTGGCGTTGGTGACGGGTGGGACGGGGTTGTTGGGTGGTTTGGTGGCGCGTCATTTGGTGTCGGTGTATGGGGTGGGTGAGGTGGTGTTGGTGAGTCGTCGGGGTTGGGGTGCTCCGGGTGTTGGGGGTTTGGTTGGGGAGTTGGAGGGGTTGGGTGCGCGGGTGCGGGTGGTGGCGTGTGATGTGGGGGATCGGGGTGCGGTGGCGGAGTTGGTGGGGTCGATTGAGGGTTTGGGGGTGGTGGTGCATGCGGCGGGTGTGGTGGATGACGGGGTGGTTGGTTCTTTGGATGGGGGGCGGTTGGTTGGGGTGTTGGGGCCGAAGGCGTTGGGTGGTTGGTATTTGCATGAGGTGACGTGTGGGTTGGATCTGTCGGCGTTTGTGTTGTTTTCGTCGGCGGCGGGTGTGTTGGGGAATGCGGGTCAGGGGAGTTATGCGGCGGCGAATGGGTTTTTGGATGCGTTGGCTGCGCATCGGCGGGCGCAGGGGCTGCCGGGGGTGTCGATCGCGTGGGGGTTCTGGGAAGAACGCAGCGAACTGACCACCGATCTGGCCGAGGTCCAACTGTCGAGGATCTCCCGGTCCGTGGGGACGAGCATCAGCAGCAAACAAGGACTCGATCTGTTCGACGCGGCGCTCGCCGCCGATGAGGCGATGGTGCTGGCCACGCCCCTGAACATGCCGGCGCTGCGGGAACAGGCTGCCGCGGGCACATTGCCGTCGATCCTGAGCGGTCTGGTCACCGCCCCCGTCCGTAGGGCAGTCGGGACCGGAGGCACTCCGGCCGGACTGCGGCACGAACTCGCCGGGGCGCCAGACGCCGAAAGGGAACACCGGGTCGTGGGCCTGGTGCGGGAACACGTGGCCGGTGTCCTTGGCCACGTCTCCGCGGAGTCCATCGACACCGCGCGGACCTTCCAGGAAATCGGCTTCGACTCGCTGACCGCGGTGGAACTGCGCAACCGGATCAGCGCGGCCACCGGCGTACGGCTGCCCGCCACCGCCGTCTTCGATCACCCCACCCCGCAACTGCTGGCCGAGCGTGTGCTGGCGGAGGTATGGGGCTCGCTGCCCGCCGCCGCCCCGACGACGCCGTTGCCGGCCATCGACGACGATCCGATTGTGATCGTGGGCATGAGCTGCCGCTTCCCCGGAGGTGTCGAGTCCCCGAGGATCTGTGGCGCCTGGTCGACTCGGCCACCGACGCGGTCTCCGCGCTGCCCACGGACCGGGGTTGGGATCTGGCGACCTTGGCCGGAGCCAAGGAAGGCGCTGGTGCCTCGTACGCCCGAGACGGCGGATTCCTCTATGACGCCGCTGAGTTCGACGCCGGGTTCTTCGGTATCTCGCCGCGTGAGGCGCTGGCGATGGATCCGCAGCAGCGGCTGCTGCTGGAGGCGGCCTGGGAGGTATTCGAGCGGGCCGGAATTGCCCCCGATACGCTCAAAGGCAGCCGGACCGGGGTTTTCACGGGCGTGATGTACCACGACTACGGTTCGTGGCTCGCCGATGTCCCGGAGGACATCGAGGGCTATCGGGGCACGGGCATCGCGGGCAGCGTGGCGTCGGGGCGGCTGGCCTATACGTTCGGCTTGGAGGGGCCTGCCCTCACGGTGGACACGGCGTGTTCGTCGTCGCTGGTGGCGCTGCATCTGGCAAGCGAGTCGCTGCGGCGCGGTGAGTGCTCGCTGGCGCTCGCGGGCGGGGTCACCGTGCTGGCGACGCCGCAGGTCTTTGTGGAGTTCACGCGCCAGGGCGGGCTGGCCGCCGATGGCCGGTGCAAGTCCTTTGCCGCTGGTGCGGATGGGACGGGTTGGTCGGAGGGCGTGGGGCTGCTGTTGGTGGAGCGGTTGTCTGATGCTGAGCGCAACGGGCATCCGGTTCTGGCGGTGGTGCGGGGCTCGGCCGTGAATCAGGATGGTGCGTCGAATGGGTTGACGGCGCCGAATGGTCCGTCGCAGCAGCGGGTGATCCGGCAGGCGCTGGCGAGCGCCGGACTTTCGGCGTCGGAGATCGACGCGGTCGAGGCGCACGGCACGGGCACCACGCTGGGTGATCCGATCGAGGCGCAGGCGTTGTTGGCCACGTACGGTCAGGACCGGGATCCGGAGCGGCCGCTGTGGTTGGGGTCGTTGAAGTCGAATATTGGTCATACGCAGGCGGCAGCGGGTGTGGCCGGTGTGATCAAGATGGTGATGGCGATGCGCCACGGTGTGCTGCCGCAGAGTCTGCATATCGACGAGCCGACTCCCCACGTGGACTGGTCCGCTGGCGCGGTGGCGCTCCTGGACGAGCAGACGGCCTGGCCGGAGGCCGGTCGGCTCCGCCGCGCCGGAGTCTCATCGTTCGGGGCGAGCGGTACCAACGCCCATGTGATTCTGGAGCAGGCCCCCGAGACGACGGGCGAGCCTGAGCCCGGGCCGGAGCGGATCGAACTCCCGGCGATTCCTTGGGTGCTCTCGGCCCGGGACGAGGCGGGTTTGCAGGCGCAGGCCGTACGCCTACGGGCCTTCGCGGAGCGGAATTCGGATCTGGATTCCGCTGATGTGGGGTGGTCGTTGGTGGCTGCTCGTTCTGCGTTGTCGCATCGTGCGGTGGTGGTGGGTGCGGATCGTGCGGGGTTGCTTGGGGCTTTGGAGGGGCCGGTTGTTGTGGGGGTTTCGGTGGGTGGTGGGTTGGGTGTGGTGTTTGCGGGTCAGGGGTCGCAGCGGTTGGGGATGGGGCGTGGGTTGTATGAGGGGTATCCGGTGTTTGCCGCGGCGTGGGATGAGGTGTGTGGGGAGCTGGATCGGTATCTGGACCGGTCTTTGGGTGAGGTGGTGTGGGGTGATGACGCGGATCTGATGGGGGAGACGGCGTATACGCAGGCGGGTCTGTTCGCGCTTGAGGTGTCGTTGTATCGGCTGATCGTCTCGTGGGGTGTGAAGCCCGATTACCTGCTGGGCCACTCCATCGGCGAGTTGGCTGCGGCGTATGTGGCGGGTGTGTGGTCGTTGGAGGATGCCGCACGTGTGGTGGCCACACGCGGTCGTCTGATGCAGGCATTGCCGTCGGGTGGGGCGATGGTTTCTGTGGCGGTGTCGGAGGGTGAGGTGCGGCCGCTGCTGACCGGGGGTGTGGCTGTTGCGGCGGTGAATGGTCCCGAGTCGGTGGTGATCTCGGGGGCTAAGGACGAGGTCGCTGAGATCGAGGGTGTGTTGGCTGGTCGGGGGGTGCGGACGCGGTGGTTGCGGGTGAGTCATGCGTTTCATTCGTCGCGTATGGACGGGATGCTGGCGGAGTTCGGTGAGGTGCTGGGGTCGGTGGAGTTCCGGGCCCCGAGTGTGCCTGTGGTGTCGAACGTATCCGGTGTGGTGGCGGGTGAGGAGTTGTGTTCGCCGGAGTACTGGGTGCGTCATGTGCGGGAGACCGTCCGGTTCGCCGACGGGCTCGACACACTCCGTGGGCTGGGCGTCAGTACTTTCCTGGAGCTGGGTCCCGACGGCACGTTGACCGCTCTGGCTGATGGTGACGGTCTGCCCGTACTACGTCCGGATCGCCCGGAGCCCCTTACCGCGATGGCCGCTCTGGGCGGGCTGTACGTCCGGGGTGCGGAGGTGGATTGGGCGGCGGTGTTTCCGGGGGCTCGGCGTGTTGATTTGCCGACGTATGCGTTCCAGCGTGAGCGGTTCTGGCTGGAGCCGACCTCGGACCAGCCCGCGACCAGCGCCGTTGATGCGGCGTTCTGGGACGCGGTCGAGCGTGGTGAATTCGGTTCGTTCGGTATCGACGCCGAGCAGTCGCTCAGCGCGGCTCTGCCCGCCCTGGCGGCATGGCGAAGGGTGCGGCAGGAGCAATCGGTCATCGACGGCTGGCGCTATCGACTCGGGTGGGCACCGATTCCGGGCGTCTCCGAAGAGTCCATCCTCACCGGCACATGGCTGCTGGTGACCGAGCCGGGCGGCGGCGCCGATGACCTGATGAGTGCGATGCGCGCGGCAGGGGCCGAGGTGCGGATGGTGACGGTGGCAGAAGCCGCGGAGCTCGCAGAGCTCGCGGCGCCGGAGACCGTCCCTGCCGTGGGGGGTGTGGTGTCGCTGCTGCCGGTCGAGGAGACCGTCCTCTTGCTGCAGACGCTTCGTACGACTGCGCCGCTGTGGTGTGTTACTCGGGGTGCGGCCTCGGTGGCCGATGGGGATGTGGTGGATCCGGATCAGGCGGGGCTGTGGGGGCTCGGCCGGGTGATCGGTTTGGAGCATCCCGATCGCTGGGGTGGGTTGATCGATCTGCCGCCGGTGGTGGATGAGGGTGTCGGGGCTTGGCTGTGTCGGGTTCTGAGCGGGGGACGGGGGAGGACCAGGTGGCGGTCCGTGCCGCTGGAGCGTGGGGTGCCCGGTTGCGCCGGGTGGCCCCGGCGGCGGACACGTCCGCCGAGTGGCGTGGTCGTGGGGCTGCTTTGGTCACCGGGGGTACGGGCGCGCTGGGCGGCCATGTGGTGCGCTGGCTGGCGGGGGCCGGCGTGGAGCGGATTGTGTTGGCGAGTCGTCGGGGGGCCGAGGCACCCGGCGTCGCGGAGTTGATGGCGGGGTTGGAGGCATCGGGTGCGGTGGTGTCGGTGGTGGCGTGTGATGTGGCTGATCGGGGAGAGGTTGCGGCGTTGGTGGAGGGGATTGCGGATTTGCGTGTGGTGGTTCATGCGGCGGGTGTGCTGGATGACGGTGTGTTGGAGTCGCTGACGTCTGAGCGGATCCGGGAGGTGATGCGGGTCAAGGTTGCGGGGGCGCGGCATCTGGATGAGTTGACGCGGGATCGGGATCTGGATGCCTTCGTGTTGTTCTCGTCGGCTGCGGGCACGCTGGGCAACGCGGGCCAGGGGAGCTATGCGACGGCCAACGCCGTTCTGGACGGACTGGCCCAGCGGCGCCGGGCCGAGGGGCTGGTGGCCACGTCTGTGGCCTGGGGTGCCTGGGCGGACAGCGGCATGGGGGCGGCTCAGCGACAGCTCCCCGGGATGCCCCCGGATCTGGCGATCGCCGCGCTTCAGCAGTCACTGGTCGCGGACGAGACCACGATGATGATCGCGGACGTGGAGTGGTCGAGCTTTGGCTCCCGGTACACCGCCGTACGGCCGAGCCCGCTGCTGAGCGAACTACTCACGATCGCCACCCCTCCTATGGAACCGGTCGAGGAATTCGCCACCCGGCTGCGGGGCATGTCGCGGATCGAGCGCGACCGGGCGGTGCTGGAACTGGTCCGTACCCATGTGGCGGCCGTGCTGGGGCATGCGAAGCCCTCTTCCGTCGACCCCTCGAGGACCTTCCAGGAGGTCGGCTTCGACTCGCTCACCGCGGTGGAGCTGCGCAACCGCCTGGCCACTGCCACCGGCGTACCGTTCCCGGCGTCGGTCATCTTCGACTATCCGACCACCGCGACGCTCGCCGACCATGTCCGGGCCCAACTCCTCCAGGGCGAGACCGAGGACGATACGACGTCCGTGCTCGACGAGCTGAACCGGCTCGAAGCGGTGTTGTCCGACCTGTCCCCGAGCGACGTGGCCGGTGCCGAGGTCGCCGCGAAGATCAAGAGCCTGCTGTCCCACTGGGGCGCGGCCACCGACCGTGACATTGAACTGGATTCCGCGACGGACGAGGAGATGTTCGATCTCCTCGGCAAGGAATTCGGTATCTCGTGAACCTGCCGTCGAGTTCGACTCCGAGTGAGTCCAGCACCGCGTTGAGAGGGCCGTTCTGTGGAGAATGAAGAGAAACTTCGTCATTACCTCAAAGAGGTCACGAAGGATCTGCGGCAGACCCGCCAGCGCCTGCAGGACATCGAGGCGAAGAGCCACGAGCCCATTGCGATCATCGGCATGAGCTGCCGTTTCCCCGGTGGCATCGCAACGCCGGAGGCATTGTGGGACCTGGTGCGTGACGGTGGCGACGCGGTGTCGGAATTCCCGGTCGACCGTGGCTGGGACACAGCGGGTCTCTACGACCCCGAGGGCGGTGCCGGTAAGTCGGTCACCCGCTACGGCGGATTCCTCCACGGCATCGCCGATTTCGACGCGGGGCTTTTCGGGATATCCCCCCGAGAGGCCATCGCGATGGACCCGCAGCAGCGGCTGATGCTGGAGACTTCCTGGGAGGCGTTCGAGCGGGCCGGCGTCAACCGTGACGCCGTGCGAGGCAGCCTGACCGGGGTGTTCATCGGTACCAACGGCCAGGACTACGCGACGCTGCTCAGCGCGGCGCGGGACGATGTGCAAGGCCACCTCGGCACGGGCAGCGCGGCGAGCGTCCTCTCGGGACGGGTAGCCTATGCCTTCGGTCTCGAAGGGCCCACGGTCACCGTGGACACCGCGTGCTCGTCCTCGCTGATCGCCCTGCATCTGGCCGTCCGGGCGCTGCGCAACGGGGAGTGCGAGCTGGCGCTGGCGGGCGGCGTCACGGTGATGACGACGACGAACACCTTCGTCGAGCTGTCCAAACAGGGCGGGCTGGCGCCGGACGGCCGGTCCAAGGCGTTCGCGGCGGGCGCGGACGGCACCGGCTGGGGCGAGGGCGCCGGGATGCTGCTGGTGGAGCGGCTGTCCGACGCCGAACGGCACGGCCACCCGGTGCTGGCGGTGGTGCGTGGCACCGCCGCCAACCAGGACGGCGCGTCGAACGGGCTGACCGCGCCCAACGGGCCCTCCCAGCGCCGGGTCATCCGCGCGGCACTGTCCGACGCCCAGCTGTCCACGGGCGATGTCGACGTGGTGGAGGCGCACGGCACCGGCACCCGGCTCGGGGACCCGATCGAGGCGCAGGCCCTGCTGGACACCTACGGTCAGGATCGGGACCAGCCGTTGTGGCTCGGATCGGTCAAGTCGAACCTGGGCCACACCCAGGCCGCCGCGGGTGTCGCCGGAGTCATCAAGATGGTGCTCGCCATGCGGCATGGTGTGCTGCCGCGCACGCTGCACGTGGACGAGCCGACCCCGCATGTGGACTGGTCAGCAGGAGCGGTGCGAGTCCTCACGGAGCGGACTGCCTGGCCGGAGAACGACCGGCCGCGCAGGGCGGGAGTCTCCGCCTTCGGCGTGAGCGGCACCAACGCCCACGCGATCCTGGAGCAGGCACCGGAGGCCGAGCACACCGATCCGCCCCGGACCGAACCGGTGGCGGTGCCTTGGGTGCTCTCGGGCCAGGGCGAGGCCGGTCTGCGCGCGTTCGCGGCCCGGCTCGCCACCGTGGCCACCGAAGCGGACCCCAGCGACCTCGGATGGACCCTTGCCACCACCCGCTCGGCGCTGTCACACCGCGCGGTGGTGATCGGATCCACCCCGCAGGAACTGCTGAACGGCCTTGCCGCGGTGGCCGCCGACGAGCCGGCCCCGAACGTGGTGGAGGGAGTGGCCGGTCCCGACACCGGCGTGGTGTTCGTCTTTCCGGGACAGGGCTCGCAGTGGGCCGGTATGGCCGTGGAACTGCTCGACTCCTCCCCGGCCTTCGCCCGCCGGTTCGCCCAGTGCGCCCGTGCACTGGAGACGCATCTCGACTGGTCCATCGAGGACGTGGTGCGATCCGCGCCCGGTGCGCCCTCCCTCGACCTCATCGAGGTCGTCCAACCGGTTCTGTTCACCGTGATGGTGTCCCTCGCCGAGCTGTGGGCTTCCTACGGAATCACTCCCTCCGCCGTGGTCGGCCACTCCCAGGGCGAGATCGCGGCCGCCTGCGTGGCCGGGGCGCTGTCGCTGGAGGACGCGGCCAAGGTCGTGGTGTTGCGCAGCCGCCTGTTCGCCGAAACGCTGGTGGGCAACGGCGCGATCGCCTCGGTCGCCCTGCCGGCGGAACAACTGGCCACCCTGATCGAGCCGTGGGGCGAACGCCTCGCGGTGGCCGGGGTGAACGGGCCCGCGGCGGCCACGGTGGCCGGTGACCCGCACAGTCTCCAGGAGTTCGTGGCCGCATGTGAGGCGGACGGCGTACGTGCCCGCGTCGTGCCCGCCACCGTGGCATCCCACGGCCCTCAGGTGGAACCGCTGCGCGAACGGCTGCTCGCCCTGCTGGCCGACGTGGCGCCCCGCCAGTCCACCGTTCCGTTCTACTCCACGGTCACCGGCGGACTCCTGGACACCACCGAACTCGACGCGGACTACTGGTTCTGGAACGCCCGCAAGCCCATCGACTTCCTGGGCGCGCTCCAAGCACTGTTCTCCGACGGCCACCGCGTCTTCGTGGAATCGAGCACCCACCCCGCCCTGACCATGGGCATCCAGGACACGGCGGATGCCTCCGGTGAGTCCGTGGTGGTCACCGGCTCGCTGCGCCGTGGCCAGGGCGGGCTCGCCCAGTTCTTCTCGGCCATGGCGCGGCTGCATGTGCACGGCGTACGGGTGGACTGGCCCGCGGCCTTCGGTGAGGCGCGACGGGTGGAACTGCCGACCTACCCGTTCCAGCGGGAGCGTTACTGGCTGACGCCCCGGCCCGGCCACGGTGACGCCTCCGCGCTGGGACTGGGCGCGCTCGACCACCCCCTCCTCGGGGCCACGGTCGCGCTGCCCGAGTCCGGCGGCTGCCTGCTCACCGGTCGGCTGTCCCTGGCCACCCACTCCTGGCTGGCTGATCACGCCCTCTCCGGTGTGGTGTTGCTGCCGGGGACGGGGTTTGTGGAGTTGGTGTTGCAGGCGGGGTTGCGGTTGGGGTGTGGGGTGGTTGAGGAGTTGACGTTGGAGGGGCCATTGGTCTTTCCGGAGCGGGGTGAGGTGGAGGTTCAGGTTTCGGTGGGTGGTCCCGGGGAGGGGGGTCGCCGTTCGGTGTCGGTGTTTTCGTGTCGGGAGGGTGAGTGGGTTCGGCATGCGGTGGGTGTGGTGGGGGTGGCGGATGTTGAGGTGTCGGCTGTGGAGGTGTGGCCGCCGGTGGGTGCGGAGCGGGTTGGGGTGGAGGGGGTTTATGGGGCGTTGGCGGAGCGGGGGTATGCGTATGGGCCGGTGTTCCAGGGGCTGCGGGAGGCCTGGCGGCGGGGAGACGAGGTCTTCGCCGAGGTGGCCGTCCCTCAGGAGGCTCGGGGGGACGCGGCCCGGTGCGCGGTCCATCCCGCGCTGCTCGATGCCGCGCTCCATGGGGTGCGATTCGGCGACTTCGTCACCGACGACGGCCAGGCTTATGTGCCGTTCTCCTGGAGCGGCGTCACGTTGCACGCGGTCGGTGCGACGGTCCTGCGCGTCACCCTGACCCCGGCCGGCCGCGACGCGATCGCCCTCCGGGCCACGGACGTCACCGGTGCGCCCGTCCTGTCAGCACGCTCCCTGGCTCTGCGGCCGGTCTCCGCTCAGCAGCTGCACGACGGGCGGGGGAACGGGACCGATGCGTTGTATCGGGTGGAGTGGGTGGATGTGGGTGTGTGTGGGGTGGGGTCGTGTGTGGAGTGGGGTGAGGTTGCTTCGGGTGGGGTGGTGCCGGGGTGTGTGGTGTTGTCGGGGGTTGATGTGGTGGGTGTGTTGGAGGTTTTGCGGTTGTGGGTGGGGGATGAGCGGTTTGGGGGTTCGCGGTTGGTGGTGGTGACGCGGGGTGCGGTGTCGGTGGGTGGTGAGGGTGTGGAGGATGTGGGTGGTGGTGCGGTGTGGGGGTTGGTGCGGTCGGCGCAGTCGGAGCATCCGGGGCGGTTTGTGCTGGTGGATGTGGGTGTTGATGAGGGTGTTGATGAGGGTGTGGTTGGGGGTGTGGTTCCGGATGTGGTGGGGCTGGGTGAGTCGGAGGTTGCGGTGCGTGGGGGGCGGGTGTGGGTGCCGCGGTTGGTGGGTGTGAGTGGTGCCGGTGTGAGTGGTGGTGCGGGTAGTGGCGGTGTGGTGGCGGGTGTGGGTGGTGGTGTGGCGTTGGTGACGGGTGGGACGGGGTTGTTGGGTGGTTTGGTGGCGCGTCATTTGGTGTCGGTGTATGGGGTGGGTGAGGTGGTGTTGGTGAGTCGTCGGGGTTGGGGTGCGCCGGGTGTTGGGGGTTTGGTTGGGGAGTTGGAGGGGTTGGGTGCGCGGGTGCAGGTGGTGGCGTGTGATGTGGGGGATCGGGGTGCGGTGGCGGAGTTGGTGGGGTCGATTGAGGGTTTGGGGGTGGTGGTGCATGCGGCGGGTGTGGTGGATGACGGGGTGGTTGGTTCTTTGGATGGGGGGCGGTTGGTTGGGGTGTTGGGGCCGAAGGCGTTGGGTGGTTGGTATTTGCATGAGGTGACGTGTGGGTTGGATCTGTCGGCGTTTGTGTTGTTTTCGTCGGCGGCGGGTGTGTTGGGGAATGCGGGTCAGGGGAGTTATGCGGCGGCGAATGGGTTTTTGGATGCGTTGGCTGCGCATCGGCGGGCGCAGGGGCTGCCGGGGGTGTCGATCGCGTGGGGGTTCTGGGAAGAACGCAGCGAGCAGACCGAGCACCTGTCGGTCGACGATCTGGCGCGTTCCCACGCGGTGCCGATGCCCACCTCTCAGGCACTGGAACTGTTTGACGCGGCGCTCGCCGCCGATGAGGCGATGGTGCTGGCCGCACCGCTGGACCCGCAGGCATGGGCAGGTGTCGACAACCTACCCGCCGTCCTGCGCGACCTGGTCCGCCCGCGGATCCGGCGCGCTGCCCAGGCGGTCGACGCTCCCGACTCGGCCTCCGCGCTCGGACACCGGCTGGCCGCCGTGGACCGCGCCGAGTGGGATCAGGCCGTACTCGACCTCGTGCGCAATCACATCGCGGCGGTGCTGCGCCACGCGTCCACGGAATCGGTCGACACCGCGCGGACCTTCCAGGAGATCGGCTTCGACTCGCTGACCGCGGTGGAACTGCGCAACCGGATCAGCGCGGCCACCGGCGTACGGCTGCCCGCCACCGCCGTCTTCGACTATCCGACACCGCGGGCGCTCGCCGAGCACCTGTTGGCCGAAGTCCTCGGCACGGACAGCGGCGCCGTCGCCACACCGGCCGGGGGCGCCCTCGTCGCCGACGATCCGATCGTGATCGTCGGAATGAGCTGCCGCTACCCCGGCGGGATCACCTCACCGGAAGCGCTGTGGGACCTGGTGCGCTCGGGCGGCGACGCGATATCGGTCCTGCCGACCGACCGCGGCTGGGATCTGGACGGTCTCTACGATCCGGACCCGGATCGCCCCGGTACGTCGTATGCCCGCAGCGGTGGATTCGTCTACGACGCGGCCGAGTTCGACGCCGGGTTCTTCGGTATCTCGCCGCGCGAGGCCGCGGCCATGGACCCGCAGCAGCGGCTGCTCCTGGAGACATCATGGGAGGTGTTCGAGCGCGCGGGTATCCCCGCCACCTCCGTCAAGGGCGAAAGCATCGGTGTGTTCACCGGCGTGATGCACCACGACTACCTCACCCGCCTGTCGACCACCCCGGACGGCGTCGAGGGATATCTGGGCACGGGCGCGGCGGCCGGCGTCGCCTCCGGCCGCGTGGCCTACACCTTCGGACTCGAAGGCCCGGCGGTCACCGTGGACACGGCCTGCTCGTCGTCGCTGGTGGCACTGCACCTCGCCATACAGGCGCTGCGCCTCGGTGAGTGCTCGCTCGCGCTGGCCGGTGGCGTGACGGTGATGTCCACCCCCACCGTCTTCGTGGAATTCTCCCGTCAGCGTGGGCTCGCTCCGGACGGCACCTGCAAGGCGTTCGCGGGAGCGGCGGACGGCACCGGCTTCGCAGAAGGCATCGGCATGCTCCTGGTGGAGCGGCTGTCGGACGCGCGGCGCAACGGGCATCCGATCCTTGCGGTGGTGCGGGGTTCGGCGGTGAATCAGGATGGTGCGTCGAATGGGTTGACGGCGCCGAATGGTCCGTCGCAGCAGCGGGTGATCCGGCAGGCGCTGGCCAGCGCCGGACTCGCCACCCAGGACGTCGATGCGGTGGAGGCGCACGGTACGGGGACGACGCTGGGCGATCCGATTGAGGCGCAGGCGTTGTTGGCCACGTACGGTCAGGACCGGGATCCCGAGCGGCCGCTGTGGTTGGGGTCGTTGAAGTCGAATATTGGTCATACGCAGGCGGCGGCGGGTGTGGCCGGTGTGATCAAGATGGTGATGGCGATGCGCCACGGTGTGCTGCCGCAGAGCCTCCACATCGATGAGCCCACTCCCCACGTGGACTGGTCCACCGGCGCGGTGCGGCTCCTGGGCGAGCAGATGGCGTGGCCGGAGGCCGGGCGGCCCCGCCGCGCCGGAGTGTCGTCGTTCGGCATCAGCGGAACGAACGCACACCTGATCATCGAGCAGGCGCCGGTGCCGACGGACGCGGAGGCGCCCGACGACGCCGAACCGGGCGCGGCGGTCCCGTGGATCATCTCGGGCCGGGACCGGCGTGCCATTCGCGCACAGGCGGAACGACTGCGCACCCACCTGATGAGCCACCCCGACGGGAGCGCGGCGGACATCGGTTTCTCGCTGTTCACCAGCCGCGCGGTGCTGGAACATCGAGCGGTGGTGCTCGGCGGCGATCATACCGCACTGCTGGCCGGGCTGACGGCCCTGGCACAGGACGAACCGGCACCGGGCGTGGTGGAGGCAGCGGACGCGGCAGAGCCGGGACGCTCGGTGGTGTTCGTCTTCCCGGGGCAGGGTTCGCAGTGGGCCGGGATGGCGCTGGAGTTGATGGAGTCCTCGCCGGTGTTCGCGGGGCGGATGGGCGAGTGCGCCGATGCGCTGGCTCCGCTGGTGGAGTGGTCGCTGTCGGATGTGCTGGCGGATGAGCGGGCGCTGGCTCGCGTCGATGTGGTGCAGCCGGTGTTGTGGGCGGTGATGGTGTCCCTGGCGGAGCTGTGGCGTTCGTACGGTGTGGTGCCGTCGGCGGTGGTGGGCCATTCGCAGGGCGAGATCGCGGCGGCGTGTGTGGCGGGTGGTCTGACCTTGGCCGATGGCGCCCGGGTGGTGGTGCTGCGGAGCAAGGCGCTGCTCGCCTTGTCGGGCCAGGGCGGAATGGTGTCCGTCCCGGTGCCCGCCGACCGGCTGCGGGACCGCCCCGGGCTGTCGGTCGCGGCGGTGAACGGCCCCGCGACGACGGTGGTGTCCGGTGCGGTCGACGTGCTGGACGCGGTGCTGGCGGAGTTCCCGGAGGCCAAGCGGATCCCGGTGGACTACGCCTCCCACTCGCCCCAGATCGACGGGATCCGTGATGAACTGCTGAAGGTCCTGGCGTCCATCGAGCCGCGCACCGGAACGACCCCCTTCCACTCCACGGTGACCGGACGGCCCATCGACACGGCGCAACTGGACGCGGACTACTGGTATCGCAATCTGCGCGAGACCGTGGAGCTCGAGCAGGTCACCCGTGCGGCGCTGGAGGGCGGCCACCACACCTTCATCGAAATCAGCCCCCACCCGGTCCTGACCACGGGCCTGCGCGAAACGCTCGACGACGCGGGCGTGTACGGCGGACTCGTCCTGGCCTCGCTGCGCCGGGACGACGGTGGCCTCGTCCGCTTCCTCGACGCGTTGGCCGAGGCGTACGCACATGGCGTCGAGGTCGACTGGCTGCCGCTGTTTCCCGGCGCCCGCCGGGTGGACCTGCCGACATACGCCTTCCAGCGGGAGCGCTACTGGCTCGACGCCACGCCGCCCGAGACCTCCGCCGGCATGGTCGACACGGACTTCTGGGACACCGTCGAGCGTGAGGACCTCGAGTCGCTCGCCGGGGCGCTGCGCGTCGACGGGCAGTCGCTGCGCGAAGTGGTGCCTGCCCTGTCCCAGTGGCGGCGCGAACGCCGTGATGTCTCCACCATCGACTCATGGCGGTACAAGGTCCGCTGGAAGCCGCTCACCGCACCCGCCACGTCGCCGGCCGGCACCTGGCTGGTCGTGGTCTCCCATGCGGAGGCCGAGCACGAGTGGGTCGCGGGGGTGACCGGTGCGCTGATCCGGCACGGTGTCGAGCCCCTCATGATTGTTCTCGGCGAGCCCGAACTGGACCGTGCCACGCTGGCCGACCGGCTGGGCGCCGTCCTGGCCGACACCCCTCGGATCAGCGGTGTGGTGTCGCTGACCGCGCTGGACGAAAGCGCGCACCCCGCGTATCCCTCGGTCCCCCAGGGATACGCGATGACGCTGTTGCTTTCGCAGGCGCTCGGAGACGCCGGTCTGGAAGCGCCGATGTGGTGCCTCACCCAGCGTGGCGTCTCGCTCGGCTACGGCGACGGCGGCAATACCCAAAGCGGTGCCCAAAGTGGTGCCAATAGCGGTGCCCAAAGCGATGCCAAAACCGGTGGCGAAGGCGCCCTGGCCGTCCGCCCAAAGCAGGCCCTGGCTTGGGGCCTCGGCAAGGTGGTCGCCCTGGAACAGCCGCTGCGCTGGGGCGGTTTGATCGATCTGCCGGAGGGCGTCGACCCGCGCACCCAGGACTACTTGGCCGGTGTGCTGGCCGGCACCTCGGGCGAGGATCAGGTGGCGATCCGCCCGAGTGGGCTCTTCGGCCGGAGGCTGGCGCATGCGCCGGCCCGCGAGCGCGGCGGGGCCTGGCAACCTCGCGGCACCGTACTGGTCACCGGCGGCACCGGAGCGTTGGGCGGCCATGTTGCCCGGTGGCTGGCCGGCCGGGGTGCCGAACATGTGGTGCTGACCAGCCGCCGGGGCATGGCCGCGCCGGGCGCCGAGCGGCTGGCCGGAGAACTGGAGGCGCTCGGCGCCCGGGTGACGGTGGCGGCGTGTGACGTCGGGGACCGGGACGCCCTGGCCGAGCTGCTGGCCGAGGTCGGACCGCTGACCGCGGTGGTGCACACCGCGGCGGTGCTCGATGACGGCACCCTGTACTCGCTCACCACCGAGCAACTCCAGCGAGTGCTGCGCGTCAAGACCGACGGCGCGGTGCATCTGCACGAACTGACCCGGGACATGGACCTGTCCGCCTTCGTCCTCTTCTCCTCGCTGTCGGGCACACTGGGCGCACCCGGACAGGGCAACTACGCGCCCGGCCACGTCTTCGTGGACACGCTGGCCGAGCAGCGCCGGGCCGAGGGCCTGGTCGCCACCTCCATCGCCTGGGGTCTGTGGGCCGGCGACGGCATGGGCGAGGGCGGGGTGGGCGAGGTGGCCCGCCGCCACGGCGTACCGGAGATGGTGCCGGAGATGGCGGTCGCGGCCATGGCCCGCGCCGTCGAGCAGGACGACACCGTCGTCACGGTGGCCGAGATCGACTGGGACCGGCACTATGTCGCCTTCACCGCGACGCGCCCCAGTCCGCTGCTGTCCGAACTCCCCGAGGTGCGTGCGCTGATCGACGCCGGAGTCGGTCAAGAGAGCACCGATCCCGGCCACGAGCGCTCGGAATTCGCGGAGCGGATCGCCGGGATGGCCGATGCCGACCGGGATCGCGCGGTGCTGGACTTGGTCCGGCGCCATGTCGCGGTCGTCCTCGGGCACACCGGCCCGGACGCGATCGACCCCGGCCGGGCCTTCCAGGAGAGCGGCTTCGACTCGGTCACCGCGGTCGAACTGCGCAACCGGCTCAACCGGGCCACCGGCCTCCGGCTGCCGGCCACCCTGACGTACGACCAGCCCACCCCGCTGGCGATGGCGGAGTACCTCCGCGGCGAATTGCTGCACGGTGGCCAGGACCGCTCGGCCCCAGCCCTCCCGGTCCAGGCGATCGGCGCGGTGGACGACGAACCCATCGCGATCGTGGGGATGAGCTGCCGATTCCCGGGGGATGTGATGTCTCCCGAGGATCTGTGGCGGCTGCTCGCCGACGGCTCCGACGCCATCGGCCCGTTCCCCGAGAACCGGGGCTGGGACACCGCGAACCTGTTCCACCCGGACCCCGACCACCGGGGCACCTCCTCCACCCGAGCGGCCGCGTTCGTTACCGGAGCCGGTGCGTTCGACGCCGGATTCTTCGGGATCTCCCCGCGTGAAGCGGTGGCGATGGACCCGCAACAGCGGCTGCTGCTCGAGGTGTCGTGGGAGGCGCTGGAACGGGCCGGCATCGACCCCACGACGCTGCGGGGCAGCGAGACCGGTGTGTTCACGGGGACGAACGGCCAGGACTACGCGGCCCTGCTGAAGGCGGACGAGACGGGCGACTTCGAGGGCCGGGTGGGCACGGGTAACTCGGCATCGGTCATGTCCGGCCGGGTCTCCTACGTCCTCGGTCTCGAAGGCCCCGCGCTGACCGTGGACACGGCGTGCTCGTCGTCGCTGGTGGCCCTGCACCTGGCGGTACGGGCCCTGCGGTCCGGCGAGTGCTCGCTGGCCCTGGCGGGTGGCGCGAGCGTCATGACGACCGCCGGTATCTTCGTGGAATTCTCCCGCCAGCGCGCACTGGCGGCCGATGGACGCTGCAAGGCGTTCGCGGCGGCGGCGGACGGCACCGGCTGGGGTGAGGGTGCCGGAATGCTGGTGGTGGAGCGGCTGTCCGATGCCGAGCGCCATGGGCATCCGATCCTCGCGGTGGTGCGGGGTTCGGCGGTGAACCAGGACGGTGCGTCAAATGGGCTGACGGCGCCCAACGGTCCCTCGCAGCAGCGAGTGATCCGCCAAGCGCTGGCGGACGCCCGTTTGTCCACGCTGGATGTGGATGCGGTGGAGGCGCACGGTACGGGGACGACGCTGGGTGATCCGATCGAGGCGCAGGCCCTGTTGGCCACCTACGGTCAGGATCGGGATCCGGAGCGGCCGGTGCTGCTGGGTTCGATCAAGTCGAATATTGGTCATACGCAGGCGGCGGCGGGTGTGGCCGGTGTGATCAAGATGGTGATGGCGATGCGCCACGGTGTGCTGCCGCAGAGCCTCCACATCGACGAGCCGACACCCCATGTGGACTGGTCCACCGGCGCGGTGGAACTCCTGAGCGCGCGGACTGCGTGGCCGGAGACCGCACGGCCCCGCCGCGCCGGAGTGTCGGCCTTCGGAGTGAGTGGCACGAACGCGCATGTGATTTTGGAGCAGGCTCCCGAACCGGCCGCCGAGCCCAAGCTCTCGCCGGAACGCGACGGATCGGGGGTCGTGCCGTGGGTGGTGTCGGGTGCGAGCGAGTCCGGTGTCCGCGCACAAGCCGAGCGCCTCATGGCCTTTGTCGGCGACCGGCCGGACCTGAGTCCGGTGGATGTCGGCTGGTCGCTGGCGTCGACCCGCGCCGCCCTGCCACACCGTGCCGTAGCCGTCGGCGCTGACCGCGATGACCTCCTCCGTGAGCTGGCGGCCCTGGCCAATGGCAGCGCCGCGATCGGCGAGGCCCGAACGCACTCCGGAGTGGTGTTCGTCTTCCCGGGGCAGGGGTCGCAGTGGGCCGGGATGGCGTTGGAGTTGATGGAGTCCTCGCCGGTGTTTGCGCGGCGGCTGGGTGAGTGTGCGGATGCGCTGGCTCCGTTGGTGGAGTGGTCGCTGTCGGACGCCCTGGCGGATGAACGAGCGCTGGGTCGGGTGGATGTGGTGCAGCCGGTGTTGTGGGCGGTGATGGTGTCGTTGGCGGAGTTGTGGCGTTCGTTTGGTGTGGTGCCGTCGGCGGTGGTGGGTCATTCGCAGGGTGAGATCGCGGCGGCGTGTGTGGCGGGTGGCCTGTCCTTGTCGGATGGCGCACGGGTGGTGGTGCTGCGGAGCAAGGCGTTGCTGGCCTTGTCGGGCCGGGGTGGGATGGTGTCCGTCCCGGTGGCGGCTGATCGGCTCCGTGATCGCCCGGGGTTGTCGGTGGCGGCGGTGAACGGCCCGGCCTCGACGGTGGTGTCCGGTCCGGAGGACGTGCTGGATGCGGTGTTGGTGGAGTTCCCGGAGGCGAAGCGGATTCCGGTGGATTACGCCTCGCACTCGGCGCAGGTGGAGGAGATCCGGGAAGAGCTGGCGGAGGCTCTGGCGGGCGTGGAACCGCGTGTCGGGCGGGTGCCGTTCTACTCGACGGTGACCGGGCGGCTGATGGATACCGCGGAGCTGGATGCCGGGTACTGGTACCGGAATCTGCGCGAGACCGTGGAGTTCCGGTCCACGATCGAGGGGCTGCTGGAGCTCGGGCACACGGTGTTCGTGGAGGCCAGTCCGCATCCGGTGCTGACCATCGGTATCCAGGACACCGCCGACGCCACCGACACCCCCATCATCACCACCGGATCGCTGCGCCGCGACGACGGCGGGCCCGCCCGCTTCCTCAGCACCGTCGGCCGGCTGTTCACCGAGGGTGTGCCGGTGGACTGGCAGCCGCTGTTCGCCGAGGCCGGGGCGCGGAGGGTCGATCTCCCGACCTATGCCTTCCAGCATGAGTGGTTCTGGCTGGATCCGGTGCGCGGCGCGACCGATGTCGGGGGCGCGGGCCTTGTCGGTCTCGATCACCCCTTGGTGAGCGCGGTGGTGCCCCTGCCCGAATCCGGCGGCTATGTGCTGACCGGCTCGCTCTCCACGGCCACTCACCCCTGGCTGCGCGATCACGCCGTGCTGGACAAGGTGTTGCTGCCGGGCACCGCATTCGTGGAACTGGCCGTACAGGCGGGGTTGCACGTGGACTGCCGCACGCTGGACGAGCTGACCCTGCAGGCGCCGCTCGTGCTGCCCGAGCACGGAGACGTACGAGACGTACAGATCCAGGTGGCGGTCGGCGGACCGGACGAGAGCGGTCGCCGGTCGGTCACGGTGTACTCCAGGCCGGGCCGGGACCGGGCCTGGATACGGCACGCCACCGGCAGCGTCAGCCCCGGTGGCGATACGGCCACCGGGGACCGGACGGTGTGGCCGCCGGAGGGCGCCACACGGGTCGACCTCACCGATGTCTACGCCGGGATGAGCACCCGCGGTTACGCGTACGGACCCGTCTTCCAGGGGCTGCACACTGCATGGCGGCGCGGCGACGAGGTGTTCGCAGAGGTGACCTTGGACGAGACGGCCGCGAGCGACGCCAGCCGCTTCGGTGTCCATCCCGCCCTGCTGGACGCGGCCCTGCACGGCGCTGGACTGGGCGCGTTCGTGACCGAACCGGGCCGACCGCACCTTCCGTTCGCCTGGACCGGTGTCACCCTGCACGCCGTCGGTGCCACCACCTTGCGGGTCGCACTGTCACCGGTCGGCCCGGACGCCATCTCGCTCCTGGCCATGGACGGCACGGGGGCACCGGTGCTGTCGGCGGACTCGCTGGTCCTGCGCCCGGTGTCCGAGGGCGGGCTGGGCGATGCCCACGACGATGCGCTGTTCCGGGTGGACTGGACCGAACTGGCCCTGCCCGGCTCGGACGAGGAGGACTTCCCCGTCATCGAGTCCGCGGCGCAACTGGCCGAGCCGGCGACGGTCCAGTCCCAAGCCGGGGCGGTGGTGTTCAGGCCTTCCGCCACTGAGGAGGGCCCGGAGGGCGTGTACGCGCTCAGCAGCCGCGTCCTCGAGGTCGCGCAGGCGTGGCTGGCGGACGACCGGTTCGCGGACGCCCGCCTTGTCGTGGTGACGCGGGGCGCGGTGGCGACCATGGCCGGTGAGAATCCGGAGAGCCTCGCCTCTGCCGCGGTCTGGGGCCTCATACGCACCGCGCAGACCGAGAACCCCGGCCGCTTCGTGCTCGTGGACACGGCGGACGAGGATCCGTCCGCAGGGTCCGCGCTCCCGGCGCTGCTCACCACCGACGAACCGCAGGCGGCCATCCGGGCCGGAAAGGCCCTGGTCCCCAGGCTGGTACGGGCCACCTCGCCGGCGTTGCCGATCCCGGCGGAAACGGACACCTGGCGGCTGGAGACCGACGGCGAGGGCACCTTGGAGCATCTGGTCCTCGCGCCCTGCGCGGAGGGGTCCAGGCCACTGGCCGCGGGCGAGGTGCGGGTGGCCATGCACGCGGCGGGGGTCAACTTCCGTGACGTCCTCCTGGCCTTGGGGATGTACCCGGACAAGGCCGGTCTACTGGGCAGCGAAGGCGCCGGAACGGTGCTGGAGATCGGCTCCGGAGTGATCGGAATGGCACCCGGAGACCGGGTGATGGGTCTGTTCTCCGGGGCCTTCGGGCCGGTGGCGATCACCGATCACCGGCTGGTGGCCCCGGTCCCGGCCGACTGGTCCTTCCCGCGGGCCGCCGCCACCCCGATCGCCTTCCTCACCGCGATGTACGCGTTGGTCGACCTGGCCGATGTACGCGGCGGCGAGTCGGTGCTGGTGCACGCGGCGGCCGGTGGCGTCGGGATGGCGGCAGTGCAGGTGGCCCACTGGCTGGGCGCCGAGGTGTTCGCCACCGCGAGCCCGGCCAAATGGGATGCGGTGCGCGCATGCGGTGTCGCCCCGCAGCGGATCGCGTCCTCCCGCTCGACGGAGTTCGCGGAACACTTCCGCTCGGGCGCACCGGACGGAGTGGATGTCGTACTCAACTCGCTGACCGGCGAACTCCTCGACTCCTCACTCGGACTGCTGCGCCCCGGCGGGCGGCTGATCGAGATGGGCAGGACCGACCTCCGGGACGCCGAGGAGGTGCTGGCGCGCCACGGCGTGTCGTACCGGGCCTTTGAACTGCTCGACGCCGGCCCCGACCGGATCCACCGACTGCTCACCGAACTGCTCTCCCTGTTCCAACAGGGCGTGTTCACCCCGCTGCCGTTGCGGGTCCAGGACGTACGTCAGGCGGATGAGGCCTTCCGCCATCTCTCCCAGGCGCGGCACATCGGCAAGCTGGCCCTCACCATCCCCCGACCGCTCTCCGGCGGCACCGTACTGATCACCGGCGGCACCGGGACGCTGGGCGGGCTGGTGGCTCGCCATCTGGTGCGCGAGCACGGAGTGACGGAGCTGGTGCTGGCCACCCGTCGCGGTAACACCGCTCCGGACGTGGCGGAGCTGGTCGCCGACCTGGAGGCCGCCGGGACGCGCGTGCGCGTGGTCGCATGCGATGTGTCGGACCGGGACGCCACCGCCGCATTGGTCGACTCGCTACCGAATCTGCGGGGCGTGGTGCACACGGCCGGTGTCCTCGACGACGCCGTGATCGGGTCACTCACCCCCGAGCGGCTGCGGACGGTGTTGCGCCCCAAGGCGGACGCCGCGTGGCATCTGCATGAACTGACCCGGGACCGGGACCTGGCCGAGTTCGTGTTGTTCTCCTCGGCGGCCGGGGTGCTCGGCGGCCCGGGGCAGGGCAATTATGCGGCGGCCAACACCTTCCTGGACGCGCTGGCCGCACACCGCCGGGCACAGGGGCTGCCCGCGACCTCGTTGGCCTGGGGCTTCTGGGAGCAGCGCAGCGGGCTGACCGAACACCTGACCACCGACCGGTTCGCCCGATCCGGCGTCCGCCCGCTGTCCACCGATGAGGGGCTGGCCCTCTTCGACGCCGCCCTGGCGACTGGCGACCCCTTGCTGGTGCCGATGCGGTACGAACCGTCCTCACCGGCCACCGAGCCGGTGCCCGCCCTGCTGCGCGGCCTCGTGCGCACTCCGCTCGCCCGCGCCCTTCCGGGCCCGGCCGACGGGGCGGACAACGGTGGGTACGACGGTCTCGCGGGGCTGGCGGAGGACGAACGCCTCGACGCTCTGCTCGACCTGGTCCGCCGGCAGGCGGCGGCCGTGCTCGGCCACGGCGGCCCGGAATCGGTGACGCCGCAGCGGCCGTTCAAGGAACTCGGCTTCGACTCGCTCTCCGCCGTGGAACTGCGCAACAGGCTGCGCACGGCGACCGGACGACGGTTGCAGGCCACCTTGATCTTCGACCATCCCACTCCGGCCGCGCTCGCCCGCCATCTCGACGCCGAGCTGTTCGGCTCCACTGATGGGGTGGCGTCCGCACCGGCACCTACGGTTGCGCACCCGGCCGACGAGCCGATCGCCATCGTCGGCATGAGCTGTCGGCTCCCGGGCGGCGTGGACTCCCCGGAGTCGCTGTGGCGGCTGTTGGAGAGCGGCGCGGACGCGATATCGGAGCTCCCGGCCGACCGCGGCTGGGACCTTGACGCGCTCTACGACCAGGACCGGAGCCGGCCCGGCACGACCTACGCCAGGACCGGCGGCTTCCTCGAGAACGCGGCGGACTTCGACGCGGGATTCTTCACCATCTCCCCCCGAGAGGCGCTGGCCGCCGATCCTCAGCAACGTCTATGGCTCGAGGCGTGCTGGGAAGCCTTCGAACGCGCCGGTATCGATCCCCTCGCCCTGAAGGGCACTCGTACCGGGGTGTTCGCGGGTGCGGCTTCGACGACGTACGGCGCGGGCCAGGCCGCCACTCCGGACGGCTCCGAGGGGTACCTGCTCACCGGGAACTCCACCTCCGTGATCTCCGGCCGCGTGGCCTACACCCTCGGCCTCGAGGGCCCCGCCGTCACCGTGGACACCGCGTGCTCCTCCTCGCTGGTCAGCGTGCACTGGGCCTGCGAGTCCCTGCGCCGTGGCGAAAGCACACTGGCGCTGGCGGGTGGCGTGGCCGTGATGACGACACCGGACCTGCTGGTCGAGTTCTCCCGCCAGCGCGGACTCGCACCGGACGGGCGGTGCAAGGCATTCGCCGCCGCCGCCGACGGCACCGGGTTCGCCGAAGGCGCCGGGGTGCTCGTCCTGGAGCGGCTGTCCGACGCCGAGCGGAACGGCCACCGGGTGCTGGCGGTGGTGCGTGGTTCCGCCGTCAACCAGGACGGTGCCTCCAATGGCCTGACGGCGCCGAATGGTCCGTCGCAGCAGCGGGTGATCCGGCAGGCGCTGGCGAATGCCCGTTTGTCGGCGGCGGATGTGGATGCGGTGGAGGCGCACGGTACGGGGACGACGCTGGGCGATCCGATCGAGGCGCAGGCCCTGTTGGCCACGTACGGTCAGGAGCGGGATCCGGAGCGGCCGCTGCTGCTGGGCTCAGTGAAGTCCAACATCGGACACACCCAGGCGGCCGCGGGTGCCGCCGGACTCATCAAAATGGTTCTGGCCCTGCGCAACGGTGTGCTGCCACGAACCCTGCACGTCGATGAGCCCTCCCCGCACGTCGACTGGAATGCCGGGGTCATGGAACTGCTGACCGAGCAGACCATGTGGCCCGACCACCAGGACCGTCCACGCCGCGCCGGGGTGTCCGCGTTCGGAGTGAGCGGCACCAACGCCCATGTGATTCTCGAACAGGCGCCGGAGCTCGACGAGAGTGGTGAGCCGGACACCGGCCGGGCGGGGCTGCCCGCGGTGCCGTGGGTGCTGTCGGGGGCTGGGGCGGCCGGGCTACGGGCGCAGGCGCGGCGGTTGGCATCCTTCGTGCGGCAAAACCCCGAGCTCGATCCCGTGGATGTGGGATGGTCCCTGGTCGCGACCCGCGCGGCCCTGTCGCATCGGGCGGTTGTCGTAGGCGCGGACCGCGCGGAGCTGCTGCGCGAGTTGGACGCCGTCGAGAGCGGCGGCGCCGTCCAGCCCGGTCGCGAGGTGGTGTTCGTCTTCCCGGGGCAGGGGTCGCAGTGGGCCGGGATGGCGTTGGAGTTGATGGAGTCCTCGCCGGTGTTCGCGGGGCGGTTGGGTGAGTGTGCGGATGCGTTGGCTCCGTTCGTTGAGTGGTCGCTGTTCGATGTGCTGGGCGATGAGGCGGCGCTGGCTCGTGTCGATGTGGTGCAGCCGGTGTTGTGGGCGGTGATGGTGTCGCTGGCGGAGTTGTGGCGTTCGTACGGTGTGGTGCCGTCGGCGGTGGTGGGGCATTCGCAGGGTGAGATTGCGGCGGCGTGTGTGGCGGGTGGCTTGTCGCTGGAGGATGGGGCGCGGGTGGTGGCCTTGCGGAGCAAGGCGCTGCTGGCCCTGTCCGGTCGGGGTGGGATGGTGTCCGTTCCGGTGTCCGCGGACCGGCTTCGTGACCGCCCCGGGCTGTCGGTGGCGGCGGTGAATGGTCCGGCGTCCACGGTGGTGTCCGGTGTGGTTGAGGTGCTGGATGCGGTGTTGGTGGAGTTCTCGGAGGCCAAGCGGATTCCGGTGGATTACGCCTCGCATTCGGCGCAGGTGGAGGAGATCCGGGGGCAGCTGGCGGAGGCTCTGGCGGGCGTGGAGCCGTGTAGTGGGCGGGTGCCGTTCTACTCGACGGTGACCGGGCGGCTGATGGACACCGCGGAGCTGGATGCCGGGTACTGGTACCGGAACCTGCGCGAGACCGTGGAGTTCCAGGGCACTGTTGAGACCCTCGTCCGCCAGGGTCACACGGTGTTCGTCGAGGCGAGCCCGCACCCGGTGCTGACCATCGGCGTCCAGGACACCGCCGATGCGACGGGCACCGCCATCGTGGCCACCGGTTCCCTCCGCCGTGACGAGGGAGGCGTGGATCGGTTCCTGACGTCACTGGCCGAGGTGTCCGTCCACGGCGCCGAGGTCAACTGGCAGACGGTCTTCGCCGGCACTGGTGCTCGACACGTTGACTTGCCCACGTATGCCTTCCAGCGTGAGCGGTTCTGGCTGACGCCATCCACACGCACCGGCGACGCATCCGGATTGGGTCTGGGAGCCGTTGACCATCCGTTGCTGGGCGCGGCGGTGCCGCTTCCGGACGCGGACGGCTGTGTGCTGACCGGGGCGCTGTCGCTGGCCGGGCAGCCCTGGCTGGCCGATCACGCCGTCCTCGGCATGGTGCTTCTTCCGGGCACCGCGTTCGTGGAGCTCGCATTGCAGGCGGGGGCGCGGTTCGGCTGCGACACGCTGGAAGAGCTGGCGCTGCATGAGCCGCTCGTCGTGCCCGACCAGGAGACCGTGCAGCTTCAGGTGTCGGTCGGCGGCCCGGACCACCTCGGAAACCGCCCCCTTACGGTGTTCTCCCGCCGCGAGGGCGACTGGATACGCCACGCCGGCGGCACGCTGCGCGCGGGCGAGCATGGCGATCCGCCCGCGAACCTGTCGGCCTGGCCACCGGCCGATGCCCAGCCGGTCGACGTCACCGAGCTGTACCCGGCGATGGCCGAGCGGGGCTATCAGTACGGCCCTGCTTTCCACGGTCTGCGGGCGGCATGGATCCGTGACAGCGAGGTGTTCCTGGACGTCGCGTTGCCCGAACAGGTGGCGGGCGACGCCGCCCGATGCGGCGTGCATCCCGCGTTGCTGGACGCCGCTCTGCAGGGCATCGGCCTGGGCGCCTTCGTGAGCGAGCCGGGTCAGGCCCATCTCCCCTTCTCCTGGAGCGGGGTGACCCTGCACGCGGTGGGTGCGACCACCGTCCGGGTGGCGATCAGCCCGGCGGGTCCGGATGCGGTGGCCATCCGGATGGCGGACACCACCGGGGCTCCCGTGCTGTCCATCGACACGCTGGCGATGCGGCCGGTGGCGGAGAGCCGGCTGCTCGAAGTGGCCGGTGGCGGCCGGAGCGATGCGCTGTTCCGGCTGGACTGGACGGAGCTTCCCCTCCCCACGGGGACCGTCGGCTCGCAGGCTCTGTCCTGGGCACTGCTGGCCGGCCACGACGAGCCGCGGCTGACCGCCGCGCTGACCACGGCCGGTGTGCCGCCACACCGCCATCGGGACCTCGCGTCCGTCGGCCAGGTGCCGGATGTGCTGGTCCTGCCGTGTCTGCCCGAGGCGGATGACGGTCCGGCCCCCGAAGCGATCTCGTCCGCCCTGCGCCGAGTGCTGGGAGTGGTGCGGGACTGGCTCGCCGACGCGCGATTCACCGACACCCGTCTGGTGGTGCTCACCCGCCGCGCGGTGGCCACATCCACCGGAGACGACGTGGAGGATCTGGCGGCAGCCTCCGTTCGGGGGCTCCTGCGCACGGCACAGCAGGAGAACCCCGACCGGCTCGTCGTGATCGACCACGACGATTCGGACCTTGGGGTTCTGCCCGCGGTGCTCGCGACAGGCGAACCCGAAGCGGCCATTCGGACCGGGACGGTACTGGTGCCCAGGCTGGTCAAGGCGCCCGTACCGGACGGAAAGGCCCCCGCTTGGGACACCGGCACCGTACTGGTCACCGGCGGGACGGGGACCCTCGGCGGTCTCGTCGCACGCCACCTGGTGACCGCCCATGGCGCGAGTGACCTGGTGTTGGCCAGCCGCGGCGGTGCCACGGCGGCCGGTGCCGCGGACCTGGCCGCCGAACTGGAGGCGCTCGGTGCCCGAATCCGCATCGCCGCCTGTGATGTGGCCGATCGGGCCCAGCTGAGCGCGCTGCTTGCCACTATTCCGGGGTTGCGCGCCGTCGTTCACACCGCCGGGGTGCTGGACGACGGTGTCATCGGCTCGATGACGGCCGAACGCATGGAGACCGTCCTCCGGCCGAAGGCGAACGCGGCATGGCACCTGCACGAGCTGACACGTCGGCTGGACCTGGACGCGTTTGTGCTGTTCTCCTCCGCAACCGGAGTGCTGGGCAGCGCCGGGCAGGGCAACTACGCCGCGGCCAGCGCCTTCCTCGATGCGCTGGCCACCCACCGACGGGCCCAGGGACTCGCCGCGGTGTCGGTGGCGTGGGGCCTGTGGCAGCAGCGCAGTGGCCTGACCGCACACCTGTCGGAGGAGGACATGGCCCGGATGGCCCGCACGGGTGCCGTTCCCCTGTCCGACGAGCGTGGTCTCGAGCTGTTCGACGCCGCATGCCGGAGTGGCGAAGCCACTCTCGTGGCCACCCCGCTGCACCTGCGGGCGGTGGTGGCCACGGGTACGGTGCCGCCCGTGCTGAGCGCGCTGGCACCGACCCCGCCGCGCCGGGCCGCCGAGGCCGGTGACGGTGGGGTGGCGCTCCGGCACAGCCTGGCCGAGATGGCGGACGCGGAACGGACCCAGACCGTACTGGCGCTGGTACGGAGGCAGGTGGCCGCGGTGCTGCGGCACCCGGACGCGTCGGCGATCGATCCGGCGCGGACCTTCCAGGAGATCGGCTTCGACTCGCTGACCGCGGTGGAGCTGCGCAACCGGCTGGGTGCCACCACCGGAATCAGGCTGGCCGCGACCGCGATCTTCGACTATCCGACCCCGGCGGCGCTGGCGGACCACGTGCTCGCCGAGGTTGCGCCGGAGACCGCCGACCCGGTCGCGGCCCGGCTCAGGGAGCTGGACAAGGTCGCCGCCATGATTTCGGTGATGGCGGAGGACGACACCATGCGCGAGCAGCTGTCCTCGCGGATGGAGACCATCGTTTCGATGTGGGCCGACCTGCACCGTCCGGAGCGGTCGAGCAACGTTGAGGGAGACCTGGAATCGGCCTCGCTCGACGACATGTTCGGAATCATCGACCAGGAACTCGATGGGTCATGAGCAGCGAGAACGTCCGACCGGGGATCGAGGGGACTGGCACGGGGATGTCGAACGACGAAAAGGTACTCGAGTACCTCAAGAAGCTCACCGCCGATCTGCGCCAGACGCGTCAGCGCCTGGCGGATGTCGAGGCCAAGAGCCGCGAGCCGATCGCGATCGTTGGCATGAGCTGTCGTTTTCCGGGTGGAGTCAGCTCGCCGGAAGACCTGTGGCGGCTGACGGAGTCGGCGGTGGACGCGGTCTCCGGTTTCCCCACCGACCGTGGCTGGGACCTGGACGGCCTGTACGACCCGGATCCGGATCGCGCCGGCCGGTCGTACGCCCGAGAGGGCGCGTTCCTCCCCGACGCCGGCCACTTCGACCCCGGCCTCTTCGGGATCTCGCCACGTGAGGCGCTGGCGATGGATCCGCAGCAACGGCTGCTGCTGGAAGCATCCTGGGAGGCTCTGGAGCGGGCGGGCATTCCGACCGACTCCCTGAAGGGCAGCCGGACCGGGGTGTTCGCCGGACTGATGTCCTCCGACTATGTCTCGCGGCTGTCGGCCGTTCCGGACGAGCTCGAGGGATACGTCGGAATCGGCAGCGCGGCGAGCGTCGCGTCCGGCCGGGTGTCGTACACGCTGGGGCTCGAAGGTCCGGCGGTGACGGTGGATACGGCGTGTTCGTCGTCGCTGGTGGCGTTGCATTTGGCGGTGCAGGCGCTGCGGAACGGTGAGTGTTCGCTGGCACTTGCGGGTGGCGTCACGGTGATGGCGACACCCGGCACCTTTGTCCAGTTCTCCCGTCAGCGCGGCCTGGCCGCCGATGGGCGGTGCAAGGCGTTCGCGTCGGCGGCGGACGGCACCGGCTGGGGCGAGGGCGTGGGGATGCTGGTGGTGGAGCGGTTGTCCGATGCTGAGCGCAATGGGCATCGGGTGTTGGCGGTGGTGCGGGGTTCGGCGGTGAATCAGGATGGTGCGTCGAATGGGTTGACGGCGCCGAATGGTCCGTCGCAGCAGCGGGTGATCCGGCAGGCGCTGGCGAGTGCCGGGCTTGCTGCTCGGGATGTGGATGCGGTGGAGGCGCACGGTACGGGTACGACGCTGGGTGATCCGATCGAGGCGCAGGCGTTGTTGGCCGCCTACGGTCAGGATCGGGATCCGGGTCGGCCGTTGTGGTTGGGTTCGGTGAAGTCGAATATCGGTCATACGCAGGCTGCGGCTGGTGTGGCTGGTGTGATCAAGATGGTGATGGCGTTGCGGTATGGGGTGTTGCCGCGGACGTTGCATGTGGATGAGCCGTCGCCGCATGTGGATTGGTCGGCTGGTGAGGTGGAGTTGCTGACCGAGTCCGTGGTGTGGCCGGATGTGGATCGGCCGCGTCGGGTGGGTGTGTCGGCGTTCGGGGTGAGTGGGACGAATGCCCATGTGATCGTGGAGCAGGCGCCTGTGGCGGTGGAGGCGGCTGAGGACGAGCGTGTGGGGCTGCCCGCTGTGCCGTGGGTGGTGTCCGGTCAGAGCGAGGCCGCGGTGCGGGCTCAGGTGGAGCGGTTGCGCGCGTCTGTGGCAGACAGCCCCGAATGGGATCTGGCTGACGTGGGGTGGTCGTTGGTGGCTGCTCGTTCTGTGTTGACGCATCGTGCGGTGGTGGTGGGTGCGGATCGTGCGGGGCTCCTTGGGGCTTTGGAGGGGCCGGTTGTTGTGGGGGTTTCGGTGGGTGGTGGGTTGGGTGTGGTGTTTGCGGGTCAGGGGTCGCAGCGGTTGGGGATGGGGCGTGGTTTGTATGAGGTGTATCCGGTGTTTGCCGCGGCGTGGGATGAGGTGTGTGGGGAGCTGGATCGGTATCTGGACCGGCCTTTGGGTGAGGTGGTGTGGGGTGATGACGCGGATCTGATGGGGGAGACGGCGTATACGCAGGCGGGTCTGTTCGCGCTTGAGGTGTCGTTGTATCGGCTGATCGTCTCGTGGGGTGTGAAGCCGGATTATCTGCTGGGCCACTCGATTGGTGAGTTGGCTGCGGCGTGTGTGGCGGGTGTGTGGTCGTTGGAGGATGCGGCGCGGGTGGTGGCTGCTCGGGGTCGTTTGATGCAGGCGTTGCCGTCGGGTGGGGCGATGGTTTCTGTGGCGGTGTCGGAGGGTGAGGTGCTGCCGCTGTTGACCGGTGGTGTGGCTGTTGCGGCGGTGAATGGTCCCGAGTCGGTGGTGATCTCGGGTGATAAGGACGAGGTCGCTGAGATCGCGGGTGTGTTGGCTGGTCGGGGGGTGCGGACGCGGTGGTTGCGGGTGAGTCATGCGTTTCATTCGTCGCGTATGGACGGGATGCTGGCGGAGTTCGGTGAGGTGCTGCGGGGGGTGGAGTTCCGGGCCCCGAGTGTGCCGGTGGTGTCGAACGTATCCGGTGTGGTGGCGGGCGAGGAGTTGTGTTCGCCGGATTATTGGGTGCGTCATGTGCGGGAGACCGTGCGCTTTGCCGACGGGCTGGAGACGCTTCGTGGGCTGGGTGTCGGTTCCTTCCTGGAGCTGGGTCCCGATGCCAGGTTGACCGCTTTGGCTGATGGCGATGGTCTGCCCGTACTGCGTCCGGGTCGTCCGGAGCCGATCGCGGTCATGGAGGCTTTGGGTGGGCTGTTTGTCCGGGGCGTTGAGGTGGATTGGGCGGCGGTGTTCCCGGGGGCTCGCCAGGTGGATTTGCCGACGTATGCGTTCCAGCGTGAGCGGTTCTGGCTGGAGTCGGCGGTGGTTGAGCCCGCGAGCAGTGCCGTTGACGCGGCGTTCTGGGACGCGGTCGAGCGTGGGGATGCGGAGGTTCTGGGGGTTGATGCTGAGCAGCCGTTGAGTGCCGCGTTGCCCGCCTTGGCGTCGTGGCGGCGGGCGCGACGGGAAGAGTCGGTGGTCGACGCATGGCGGTATCGGGTGACCTGGACCCCGGTCGCGGGTCCCTCCGCGCAACTCTCTGGGGTGTGGCTGGTGGTGATCGAGCCTGACGAAGCGGAGACGGACGTTGTCGCCGCGCTGCGTGCCGCCGGAGCCGAGGTGCGCGTTGTCACGGTCGAGGAGCTGGACGCGGGACCGGTCGCGGGTGTGGTGTCGCTGCTGTCGGTCGAGGCGACGGTGTCGCTGGTGCAGGCACTCGGGGTGGCTGGGGTCGATGCGCCGTTGTGGTGTGTGACCCGGGGTGCGGTGTCCGTGGCGGACGGGGATGTGGTGGATCCGTACGCGTCGGCGGTCTGGGGGCTGGGCCGCGTGATCGGGCTGGAGCATCCGGATCGTTGGGGCGGGCTGATCGACCTGCCCACCTCATGGGACGATCGGACCTCCGGTCTGTTGTGCTCGGTGCTTTCAGGCGCCACGCGTGAGGATCACACAGCGATCCGTGGCAACGAGGTCTTCGGCTGTCGTCTGAGCCGTGTGACGACCTCGGGTCGGGGGCAGTCCGCTGCCTGGGAAACGTCGGGAACCGCGCTGATCACCGGTGGAACGGGGGCCCTGGGGAGCCATGTCGCCCGATGGCTCGCAGGTACCGGCATCGCAGAGATCGTGCTGACGAGTCGGCGAGGCTCGGACGCTCCCGGAGCTCGGGAACTGGTCGCCGAACTATCGGCCATGGGTGTGTCGGCCCGGATCGTGGCGTGTGATGTGGCCGATCGGGACGCGGTCGCGGAACTGCTTGGGACAATCCCGGATCTTCGCGTGGTCGTCCATGCTGCGGGAGTCCCGAGCTGGGGCCCGTTGAGCGCCCTTACCGCAGAGGACCTTGAGGCCGGCATGCGGCCGAAGGTCATGGGTGCCATCCACCTGGATGAGCTGACGCGCCACATGTCCTTGGATGCCTTTGTTCTGTTCTCGTCGGTTGCGGGGGTGTGGGGGAGCGGTCGTCAGTCGGCGTATGCGGCGGCGAATGCGTTTTTGGATGGGTTGGCGTGGCAGCGTCGTGGTGTGGGGTTGGCGGCGACTGCGGTGGCGTGGGGTATGTGGGATGGCGGCGGTATGGCTGTCGGGGGTGAGGAGTTCCTGGTTGAGCGTGGTGTGTCGGGGATGGCGCCGGGGTCGGCGGTGGTGGCGTTGCGGCGGGCGTTGTGTGATGGCGAGACGGCGCTTGTGGTGGCGGATGTGGACTGGGAGCGGTTCGGGGCGAGGTTCACGGCGCTGCGTCCGAGTCCACTGCTGAGCGAGCTGATAGCCGACACCGTCGACTTGGGGACTGGCGGGGGCGAATTCGCGGCCCGCCTCCACACCCTGTCCGAGGGCGAGCGTATGCGCGCGGCCGTCGAGCTGGTGCGTGTTTCTGCCGCGGCGGTGCTGGGGCACCCGGGCCCTGAGGCGATCGACCCCGGCAGGACGTTCCAGGAAATCGGCTTTGACTCGTTGACCGCGGTGGAGCTGCGCGATCGAATTGCCACAGCCACCGGCATCCGACCGCCCGCCACGATGATCTTCGACTATCCGACTCCCGTGGCTCTGGCCGAATATCTGAACGTGGAATTGCTCGGCGAGCCGCGGGAGAGTGTGCCGCCGCTGCCGGTGGTCGCACCGGATGACGACGACCCCATCGTCATTGTCGGCATGAGCTGCCGCTTCCCCGGGGATGTCGAGTCTCCCGAGGACCTGTGGCGGCTGGTCGATTCCGACCGCGACGCCATCACGGCCTTCCCGGCGGACCGTGGATGGGATCTGACCGGCCTCTTCGACGCGGCTGCGGGGGAGTCGGACACGTCGTATGCGCGGGTCGGCGGATTCGTTCACGACGCGGGCGAGTTCGATCCCGGCCTCTTCGGTATCTCGCCGCGTGAGGCGCTGGCGATGGACCCGCAGCAGCGGCTGCTGCTGCACGCGGCATGGGAGGCGTTCGAACGGGCGGGTGTGCCGGTCGCCTCAGTCCGGGGCAGTCGGACGGGAGTGTTCGTGGGAGCCTCCCCGCAGGGCTACGGCGCTGCCGACGCATCGGAAGGCTACTTCCTCACCGGCAGTTCGGGCAGCGTCATTTCGGGGCGGGTGTCGTACACGCTCGGGCTTGAGGGTCCGGCGGTGACGGTGGATACGGCGTGTTCGTCGTCGCTGGTGGCGTTGCATCTGGCGGTGCAGGCGCTGCGGAACGGTGAGTGTTCACTGGCGCTTGCGGGTGGCGTGACGGTGATGGCGACCCCCACTGCTTTCGTGGAGTTCTCGCGCCAGCGCGGGCTCGCTGCCGATGGCCGGTGTAAGTCCTTTGCCGCTGGTGCGGATGGGACGGGTTGGTCGGAGGGTGTGGGGCTGCTGTTGGTGGAGCGGTTGTCCGATGCTGAGCGTCTTGGGCATCCGGTGTTGGCGGTGGTGCGGGGTTCGGCGGTGAATCAGGATGGTGCGTCGAATGGGTTGACGGCGCCGAATGGTCCGTCGCAGCAGCGGGTGATCCGGCAGGCGCTGGCGAGCGCCGGACTTTCGGCCTCGGAGATTGACGCGGTCGAGGCGCACGGCACGGGCACCACGCTGGGTGATCCGATCGAGGCGCAGGCGTTGTTGGCCGCCTACGGTCAGGATCGGGATCCGGGTCGGCCGTTGTGGTTGGGTTCGGTGAAGTCGAATATTGGTCATACGCAGGCGGCGGCGGGTGTGGCCGGTGTGATCAAGATGGTGATGGCGATGCGCCACGGCGTGCTGCCCCGGACTCTGCACCTGGACGAACCGTCGACCCATGTGGACTGGTCGACCGGTGCGGTGGAACTGCTGACCGAGCAGGTGGCGTGGCCGGATGTGGACCGGCCGCGTCGGGCGGGTGTGTCGTCGTTCGGGGTGAGTGGGACGAATGCCCATGTAATCGTGGAGCAGGCGTCTGTGGTGGTGGAGGGGGAGGCTGGGAGCGAGCGTGTGGGGCTGCCCGCTGTGCCGTGGGTGGTGTCGGGTGAGGGTGAGGCGGCGGTGCGTGCGCAGGCGGAGCGGTTGCGTGAGTTTGTGGCGGGTGATGCTGGGCTGGATGTGGTGGATGTGGGGTGGTCGTTGGTGGCTGCTCGTTCTGTGTTGTCGCATCGTGCGGTGGTGGTGGGTGCGGATCGTGATGAGTTGTTGGGTGGGTTGGGTTCGGTGGTTGTGGGGGCTGCAGTGGGTGGTGGGTTGGGTGTGGTGTTTGCGGGTCAGGGGTCGCAGCGGTTGGGGATGGGGCGTGGGTTGTATGAGGGGTATCCGGTGTTTGCCGCGGCGTGGGATGAGGTGTGTGGGGAGCTGGATCGGTATCTGGAGCGGCCTTTGGGTGAGGTGGTGTGGGGTGATGACGCGGATCTGATGGGGGAGACGGCGTATACGCAGGCGGGTCTGTTCGCGCTTGAGGTGTCGTTGTATCGGCTGATCGTCTCGTGGGGTGTGAAGCCCGATTACCTGCTGGGCCACTCCATCGGTGAGTTGGCTGCGGCGTATGTGGCGGGTGTGTGGTCGTTGGAGGATGCCGCAGGTGTGGTGGCTGCTCGCGGTCGTCTGATGCAGGCGTTGCCGTCGGGTGCGGCGATGGTGGCGGTGGCGGTGTCGGAGAGTGAGGTGCGACCGCTGCTGACCGGGGGTGTGGCTGTCGCGGCGGTAAATGGTCCCGAGTCAGTGGTGATCTCGGGCGATGCGGATGAGGTGGCCGAGGTCGCGGGTGTGTTGGCTGGTCGTGGGGTGCGGACGCGGTGGTTGCGGGTGAGTCATGCGTTTCACTCGTCGCGTATGGACGGGATGCTGGCGGAGTTCGGTGAGGTGCTGGGGTCGGTGGAGTTCCGGTCCCCGAACTTGCCGGTGGTGTCGAATGTGTCGGGTGTGGTGGCGGGCGAGGAGCTGTGCTCCCCGGAGTACTGGGTGCGCCATGTGCGGGAGACCGTGCGGTTCGCTGATGGGCTGGAGACGCTTCGTGGGCTGGGTGTCGGTTCCTTCCTGGAGCTGGGGCCGGATGGCACGTTGACCGCACTGACCGGTGGCGATGGTGTGCCGGTGTTGCGTCCGGGCCGTCCGGAGCCGACCGCTGCCATGGAGGCTTTGGGCGGACTGTTCGTCCGCGGTGTGGAGGTGGATTGGCGGGCGGTATTTCCGGGTGCTCGGCAAGTGGATTTGCCGACGTATGCGTTCCAGCGTGAGCGGTTCTGGCTGGAGCCGTCCCCGGTCCAGCCCGTGACCAGTGCCGTGGACGCGGCGTTCTGGGATGCGGTCGAGCGTGAGGATTTCGGTTCGTTCGGTATCGACGCCGGGCAGCCGCTCAGCGCGGCTCTGCCCGCCCTGGCGGCATGGCGCCACCGTCGCCAGGAGAGGTCACTGGTCGATTCGTGGCGGTACCGCCTCGACTGGTCCCCGATCGGGGAAGTTCCTGAGCAGCCGAGTCTGCGTGGCACGTGGTTGGTGGTGGGCGCTGACGGGGCCGATGTTGCTATCGCGCTGCGGTCGGCCGGTGCGGATGTCCAGGTCGTGACGGCGGTGGAGCCGGGCGATGTGGCGGTCGCGGGTGTGGTGTCGTTGCTGTCGGTCGAGGCGACGGTGTCGCTGCTGCAGAACCTCCTGGCGGCCGGGGTCGATGCGCCGTTGTGGTGTGTCACCCGGGGTGCGGTCGCAGCGGTCGACGGGGACGTGGTGGAGCCTGACCAGGCTGGAGTCTGGGGTCTCGGCCGTGTGATCGGTTTGGAGCATCCGGATCGTTGGGGCGGGCTGATCGATCTGCCGGCGGTCATGGACGATCGGGCGGGGGAGGCATTGGCCGCCATCCTCGCCGGTGACACGGGTGAGGATCAGATCGCGATCCGTGCCGCCGGGACGTGGGTTGCCCGTCTGGTACGGGCGGAGCCGACCGCTGCGGTGTCGGCCGCGTGGCGTGGTCGTGGCACTGCGCTGGTCACGGGTGGTACGGGGGCACTGGGTCGTCATGTGGCGCGCTGGTTGGCGGATAGCGGTGTGGAGCGCATTGTGCTGACGAGTCGTCGGGGGCCAAGGCACCTGGCGTCGCGGAGTTGGTGGCCGAGCTGGGGGACCGAGTGCGCGTGGTGGCGTGCGATGTCGCCGATCGCGAGGCGCTTGCGGCTCTTCTGGGGACGATTCCGGATCTGCGTACGGTGGTGCATGCGGCCGGTGTCCTCGACGACGGTGTGCTCGAATCGCTGACCCCGGAGCGGATCCGGGAGGTGATGCGGGTCAAGGTTGCGGGGGCGCGGTATCTGGATGAGTTGACGCGGGGTCGGGATCTGGATGCTTTTGTGTTGTTCTCGTCGGCTGCGGGGACCGTGGGCAACGCGGGCCAGGGAAGTTATGCGGCGGCCAATGCGGTGTTGGACGGGATGGCTTGGCGGCGCCGGGCGGAGGGGCTGGTGGCCACATCGATGGCCTGGGGTGCCTGGGCCGGCAGCGGCATGGGGGCCGGGCACGCACGGGCCATGGCGCCACCACTGGCACTGGCCGCCCTTCAGGGAGCTTTGGACGACGATGAGACCGCACTGCTGATCGCGGACATCGATTGGGAGCACTTCGGCTCGCGGTTCGCCGGGGCGCGGCCCAACCCGCTACTTGGTGATTTGCTGGGTGGTGCCGCTCGCCGCGCGCCCGTGGCGGACGAGTTCGTCGACCGACTGCGGGGCCTCCCCCCGGTCGAGAGGGAACGGGCGGTCCTTGAGCTCGTACGTGGGCAGGTGGCCGCCGTTCTGGGGCATGCTACCCCGGCGGCAATCGACCCCGCGGCCACATTCCAGTCAGCCGGTTTCGACTCTCTGACCGCGATCGAACTCCGCAATCGACTGATGACGGCCACAGGCGTACAGACGCCTGCCTCGGTCGTGTTCGACTACCCCACGCCGGAACTCCTCGCCGGCCACCTGCGGGAGCGGCTGCTAGGGGTGGGATCGGCAGCTCTCTCGGCCACGGTCGCCACGGCTCCGGTGGATGACGATCCGATTGCGATCATCGGCATGAGCTGCCGGTTTCCTGGTGGGGTCGACTCGCCCGAAGAGCTGTGGCGACTCCTGGAATCGGGAACGGACGCCATATCCGCCTTTCCGCTGGATCGGGGCTGGGATCTGGTCGGTGAAGCCGATGGCGTCTCCGTCGGGGCGGGTGGTTTCCTCTACACGGCTGCCGACTTCGATCCCGCCTTCTTCGGGATCTCGCCGCGTGAGGCCGTCGCGATGGATCCGCAGCAGCGGCTGTTGCTGGAGGTCGCCTGGGAGGTCTTCGAGCGGGCCGGGATCGCCGTGGACGCGCTGCGGGGGAGCTCCACCGGAGTGTTCGTCGGCACCAACGGTCAGGATTACGCCGCCCTCGTCGGTAACGCGCCACAGCGTACGGACGGCCATCTGGCCACCGGCAGCGCGGCGAGCGTGGCGTCCGGCCGGCTGTCCTACACCTTCGGGCTCGAGGGCCCGGCCGTCACCGTGGACACGGCGTGTTCGTCGTCGCTGGTCGCCATGCACCTGGCCGCGCAGGCGCTGCGCGCAGGCGAATGCGGTATGGCGCTCGCGGGCGGCGCGACGGTGATGGCCACGTCCACCGCGTTCGCTGAGTTCTCCCGTCAGGGGGCGTTGGCTTCCGATGGCCGGTGCAAGGCGTTCGCGGCGGCGGCGGACGGTACCGGCTGGGGCGAAGGCGTGGGCATCCTCCTGCTGGAGCGGCTGTCCGATGCCGAGCGGAACGGCCACCGGGTGCTGGCCGTCATGCGTGGTTCCGCCGTCAACCAAGACGGTGCGTCGAATGGGCTGACGGCGCCGAATGGTCCGTCGCAGCAGCGGGTGATCCGGCAGGCGCTGGCGAATGCCCGTTTGTCGGCGGCGGATGTGGATGCGGTGGAGGCGCACGGCACCGGGACGACGCTGGGTGACCCGATCGAGGCGCAGGCCCTGTTGGCCACCTACGGTCAGGACCGGGATCCGGAGCGGCCGTTGTTGCTGGGCTCGGTGAAGTCGAATATTGGTCATACGCAGGCGGCGGCGGGTGTGGCCGGTGTGATCAAGATGGTGATGGCGATGCGCCACGGTGTGCTGCCGCAGAGCCTCCACATCGACGAGCCCACTCCCCACGTGGATTGGACGGCCGGACGGATCGCCCTGCTCACGGAACCGTCCCTCTGGCCTCAGAGGGGAGTGCCGCGACGGGCTGGGGTCTCCTCGTTCGGCGTAAGTGGCACCAATGCGCATGTCATCCTCGAACAGGCATCCGTGGCGGCCGAACCCGAGACGGTGCGAACGACCGAACCCTCAGCCGTTCCGTGGGTGCTGTCGGCACGGAGCGAGGCGGGGTTGCGGGCCCATGCCGCCAGGCTTCGGTCCTTCGTGAGCGCCGATGGTGGCGTACAGCCGGTCGATGTCGGCTGGTCGCTGGCATCGACCCGAGCGATGCTGTCTCACCGCGCGGTGGTCGTGGGGGCCGACCGCGCTGAGCTGTTGCGTGGTCTGGACGCGGTGGCGAACGGAACTCCCGACCAAGGAGTGGCGACCGGCGAGGCTGGATCGCCCACCGGAGTGGTGTTCGTCTTCCCGGGTCAGGGGTCGCAGTGGGTCGGGATGGCGTTGGAGTTGATGGAGTCCTCGCCGGTGTTCGCGGGGCGGTTGGGTGAGTGTGCGGATGCGTTGGCTCCGTTGGTGGAGTGGTCGCTGTTCGATGTGCTGGGTGATGAGGTGGCGCTGGGCCGGGTGGATGTGGTGCAGCCGGTGTTGTGGGCGGTGATGGTGTCGCTGGCGGAGTTGTGGCGTTCGTACGGTGTGGTGCCGTCGGCGGTGGTGGGTCATTCGCAGGGTGAGATTGCGGCGGCGTGTGTGGCGGGTGGCTTGTCGCTGGAGGATGGGGCGCGGGTGGTGGCCTTGCGGAGCAGGGCGTTGCTGGCCCTGTCCGGTCGGGGTGGGATGGTGTCCGTTCCGGTGGCGGCTGATCGGCTCCGTGACCGTCCGGGGTTGTCGGTGGCGGCGGTGAATGGTCCGGCGTCCACGGTGGTGTCCGGTCCGGAGGACGTGCTGGATGCGGTGTTGGTGGAGTTCCCGGAGGCGAAGCGGATTCCGGTGGATTACGCGTCGCATTCGGCGCAGGTGGAGGAGATCCGGGGGCAGCTGGCGGAGGCTCTGGCGGGCGTGGAGCCGTGTAGTGGGCGGGTGCCGTTCTATTCGACGGTGACCGGGCGGCTGATGGATACCGCGGCGCTGGATGCCGGGTACTGGTACCGGAATCTGCGCGAGACCGTGGAGTTCCGGTCCACGATCGAGGGGCTGCTGGAGCTCGGGCACACGGTGTTCGTGGAGGCCAGTCCGCACCCGGTGCTGACCATCGGCATCCAGGACACCGCCGACGCCACCGACACCCCCATCATCACCACCGGATCGCTGCGCCGCGACGACGGCGGCCCTGCCCGCTTCCTGACCGCGCTGTCCGAACTGTCCGTACGGGGGGTGACGGCAGACTGGCGGCAGGCGTTCGGAGGGACCGGCGCCCGGCATGTCGAGTTGCCGACCTACCCTTTCCAGCGGGAGCGCTTCTGGGTCGAGCCCACTGCCGCGGACGTGGTCCGAGACGGGGACACCAGCGCGGACAGCGAGTTCTGGGCAGCCATCGAGCGCGAAGACGCCGTATCGCTGGCGACCGTTCTCCAGGTCGATGACGCGTCGCTGGGTGGCCTGCTGCCCGCCTTGTCGGCCTGGCGTCGCCGGCGGCACGAAAGGTCCGCGCTGGAGGCGGTTCGGTACCAGGTCAACTGGAAGCCGCTCGCCGACGACCAGGCCGCGATGTTGTCGGGCTCTTGGCTGGTTGTGGTTTCCCAGGCGGACGCTCGGCATGAGTGGGTCTCCGGCGTCTGCGAGGCCCTCGCGCAGCACGGGGCCGAGCCAGTGGTGTGTCCGGTGGACGAGCGACACATGGATCGTGCTGTGCTGTCCGCCCAGCTGACGAGCATGACCACTTCGACCAGCGCGACCGGCACGACCAGCGTGACCGGCGCGAGCAGCGTGACGAATGTCGGGGGCGTGGTGTCGCTGGTCGCCCTGGACCAGCGGCCGCACCCGCACTTCGACTCCGTTCCCGTCGGTTTCGCGATGACGGTGCTGTTGGCTCAGGCTTTGGGCGACGCGGGTGTGGAGGCCCCGCTGTGGAGCTTGACCCTAGGAGCCGTGTCGACCGGGCCCGGGGACACCCTCGTCGAGCCCGCGCCGGCATCGGCGCTGGTGTGGGGCGTCGGCCGAGTGATCGCACTCGAGCAGCCACTGCGCTGGGGTGGTCTGATCGACCTGCCGACCGGCGTGAACGCGAGGGCATGCGCACAGCTGGCAAGGGTTCTGTCAGGTGCTTCGGGCGAGGACCAGGTCGCGATCCGGGCGGTGGGGGCCTTCGGGCGCAGGCTCGCCCATGCCCCCGCGTTGCGGACGGACTTGCCGTCCTGGAATCCGAGCGGGACCGTACTGGTCACCGGAGGGACCGGAGCACTGGGCGGCCATATCGCGCGGTGGCTGGCGCAGCAGGGCGCGGAGCACCTCGTGCTGACGAGCCGGCGCGGCATGGCCGCGCCCGGGGCGTCCGAGCTCATCGCGGACCTGGAGGTGGCCGGAGCGGCGGTGACGGTGGCCGAGTGCGATGTGGCCGACCGTGCTCAACTGGCCGCGCTGATAGCCGAGGTAGGTCCGCTGACGGCTGTGGTGCACACGGCCGCCCTGCTGGATGATGCGACGGTCGAGTCCCTGACCACCGAGCAACTGCACCGGGTACTGCGCGTCAAGGCCGACGGTGCGATGCATCTGCATGAGCTGACCCGCGACATGGAGCTGTCCGCGTTCGTGCTCTTCTCCTCCTTGTCCGGGACCGTCGGTACACCAGGGCAGGGCAACTACGCACCGGGCAACGCCTTCCTCGATGCGCTGGCCGAGTGCCGCAGGGCCGAGGGCCTGGTGGCGACCTCCGTGGCCTGGGGCCTGTGGGCCGGTGGCGGTATGGGGGAGAGCGAAGCCGGTGAGGTGGCCCGGCGGCATGGCGTTCCGGCACTCTCCCCCGAACTGGCGGTGGCCGCTCTCCGTACGGCCATTGAGCAGGGCGACACGGTGGTCACCGTCGCCGACATCGAGTGGGAACGCCATTACGCCGCCTTCACCGCGACCAGGCCCAGTCCCCTGCTCGCCGACCTTCCGGAAGTACGGCGACTCGTCGACGCGGGGGCCGCTTCCGTCGAGGAGACGGGTGGTGACCGGTCCGGACTCGGCGGGCGTTTGGCCGGGCTCGACGGGGCCGAGCAGCGGCGACTGCTGCTCGACATGGTGCGCCGCAACGTCGCGGTGGTGCTCGGGCATACCGACCCGGAAAGCGTGCCGTCCCATCGCGCTTTCAAGGAACTCGGCTTCGACTCCGTGACAGCGGTCGAATTCCGCAACCGACTGGGTGCCGCGACCGGTCTGCGGCTGCCGACCACTGCCGTTTTCGACTACCCGACCCCGCTCGCCCTGGCGGAATACGCGTGCTCCGAACTGCTGGGGACGGCCGCAGAGCCCCTGTGCGCCGAGCCCCTGCGCACCAAGCCGAGCGGGTCCCTCGTGGACGACGATCCGATCGTGATCGTCGGAATGAGCTGCCGCTTCCCCGGCGGGGTGAGCTCGCCGGAGGACCTGTGGCGCCTTCTCACCGAGGGCGGGGACGCGATGTCGGCCTTCCCTGCGGACCGTGGCTGGGATCTGTCCGGGCTCTTCCACAGCGACCCCGGTCACCCGGGGACCTCGTACACGCGGACAGGTGGCTTCGTACATGACGCGACCGCGTTCGACGCCGGGTTCTTCGGTATCTCCCCGCGTGAGGCGACCGCGATGGATCCGCAGCAGCGTTTGCTGCTGGAGGCGTCATGGGAGGCGTTCGAGCGGGCGGGGATCGATCCCCGGTCGCTGCGGGGCAGCACGACGGGAGTGTTCGCCGGTACCAACGGCCAGGACTACGTCAGCCTTTTGGGCGGAGATCAGCCGCAGGAATTCGAAGGCCATGTCGGAACGGGTAATTCGGCGTCGGTGATGTCCGGCCGGATCGCCTATGTCCTGGGCCTCGAGGGACCGGCACTGACGGTGGATACGGCGTGTTCGTCGTCGCTGGTGGCGTTGCATTTGGCGGTGCAGGCGCTGCGGAACCGTGAGTGTTCGCTGGCGCTTGCGGGCGGTGTCACGGTGATGGCGACGCCGAGTCTGTTCGTGGAGTTCTCCCGTCAGCGCGGCCTCGCCGCGGACGGTCGGTGCAAGGCGTTCGCCGGGGCGGCGGACGGCACCGGATTCTCCGAGGGTGTGGGGATGCTGGTGGTGGAGCGGTTGTCCGATGCTGAGCGCAATGGGCATCGGGTGTTGGCGGTGGTGCGGGGTTCGGCGGTGAATCAGGATGGTGCGTCGAATGGGTTGACGGCGCCGAACGGTCCGTCGCAGCAGCGGGTGATCCGCCAGGCGCTGGCGAGTGCCGGGCTTGCTGCTCGGGATGTGGATGCGGTGGAGGCGCACGGTACGGGTACGACGCTGGGTGATCCGATTGAGGCGCAGGCGTTGTTGGCCACTTACGGTCAGGGTCGTGATCCGGAGCGGCCGCTGTTGCTGGGCTCGGTGAAGTCCAACATCGGACACACCCAGGCGGCCGCGGGTGTCGCCGGACTCATCAAGATGGTGATGGCCCTGCGCAACGGTGTGTTGCCGCGGACGTTGCATGTGGATGAGCCGTCGCCGCATGTGGATTGGTCGGCTGGTGAGGTGGAGTTGCTGACCGAGTCCGTGGTGTGGCCGGATGTGGATCGGCCACGTCGGGCGGGTGTGTCGGCGTTCGGGGTGAGTGGGACGAATGCCCATGTGATTGTGGAGCAGGCGCCTGTGATTGTGGAGCAGGCGCCTGTGGTGGTGGAGGGGGAGGCTGGGAGCGAGCGTGTGGGGCTGCCTGCTGTGCCGTGGGTGGTGTCGGGTGCGGGTGAGGCGGCGGTGCGGGCGCAGGCGGAGCGGTTGCGTGAGTTTGTGGCGGGTGATGCTGGGCTGGATGTAGCGGATGTCGGGTGGTCGTTGGTGGCTGCTCGTTCTGTGTTGTCGCATCGTGCGGTGGTGGTGGGTGCGGATCGTGATGAGTTGTTGGGTGGGTTGGGTTCGGTGGTTGTGGGGGTTTCGGTGGGTGGTGGGTTGGGTGTGGTGTTTGCGGGTCAGGGGTCGCAGCGGTTGGGGATGGGGCGTGGGTTGTATGAGGCGTATCCGGTGTTTGCTGCGGCGTGGGATGAGGTGTGTGGGGAGCTGGATCGGTATCTGGACCGGCCTTTGGGCGAGGTGGTGTGGGGTGATGATGCTGAGTTGCTCGGGGAGACGGCGTATACGCAGGCGGGTCTGTTCGCGCTTGAGGTGTCGTTGTATCGGCTGATCGTCTCGTGGGGTGTGAAGCCCGATTACCTGCTGGGCCACTCCATCGGCGAGTTGGCTGCGGCGTATGTGGCGGGTGTGTGGTCGTTGGAGGATGCCGCACGTGTGGTGGCCACACGCGGTCGTCTGATGCAGGCATTGCCGTCGGGTGGGGCGATGGTTTCTGTGGCGGTGTCGGAGGGTGAGGTACGGCCGCTGCTGACCGGGGGTGTGGCTGTCGCGGCGGTGAATGGTCCCGAGTCGGTGGTGATCTCGGGGGCTAAGGACGAGGTCGCTGAGATCGAGGGTGTGTTGGCTGGTCGGGGGGTGCGGACGCGGTGGTTGCGGGTGAGTCATGCGTTTCACTCGTCGCGTATGGACGGGATGCTGGCGGAGTTCGGTGAGGTGCTGCGGGGGGTGGAGTTCCGGTCCCCGAACTTGCCGGTGGTGTCGAATGTGTCGGGTGTGGTGGCGGGCGAGGAGCTGTGTTCGCCGGAGTACTGGGTGCGCCATGTGCGGGAGACCGTGCGGTTCGCTGATGGGCTGGAGACGCTTCGTGGGCTGGGTGTCGGTTCCTTCCTGGAGCTGGGTCCCGATGCCACGTTGACCGCTTTGGCTGATGGCGATGGTCTGCCCGTACTGCGTCCGGGTCGTCCGGAGCCGATCGCGGTCATGGAGGCTTTGGGTGGGCTGTTTGTCCGGGGCGTTGAGGTGGATTGGGCGGCGGTGTTCCCGGGGGCTCGCCAGGTGGATTTGCCGACGTATGCATTCCAGCATGAGCGGTTCTGGCTGGAGCCGTCCCCGATCCAGCCCGCGATCAGCGCGGTGGACGCGGCGTTCTGGAAGGCGGTCGAGCGTGGGGATGCGGAGGTTCTGGGGGTTGATGCTGAGCAGCCGTTGAGTGCCGCGTTGCCTGCCTTGGCGTCGTGGCGGCGGGCACAGCAGGAACAGTCGGTGGTCGACGGCTGGCGGTATCGGCTTGGCTGGACGCCGGTCACGGGTGTGCCATCCGGGCAGGTGCTGACGGGGGCCTGGCTCGTTGTGGTCGAGCAGGGTGTTGACGGTGCGGATGTGGCCGTCGCGCTGCGGTCGGCCGGGGCCGAGGTCCGGGTCGTGACGGCGGTGGAGCCGGGCGATGTGGCGGTCGCGGGTGTGGTGTCCCTGCTGTCGGTCGAGGCGACGGTGTCCTTGCTGCAGAACCTCTTGGCCGCCGGGATTGACGCACCGTTGTGGTGTGTGACCCGGGGTGCGGTGTCCGTGGCGGACGGGGATGTGGTGGATCCGTACGCGTCGGCGGTCTGGGGGCTGGGCCGCGTGATCGGGCTGGAGCATCCGGATCGTTGGGGCGGACTGATCGACCTGCCCACGGAGGTGGATGCGCATGCGGGCTCCTTGCTGACCGGGGTTCTCGCCGGGCACACCGGGGAGGATCAGGTGGCAATCCGTGCCGCTGAGGCATGGGGTGCCCGGCTGACCCGGGTGACACCGGCGGCGGACACGTCCGCCGGGTGGCATGGCCGGGGGGCCGCCTTGATCACCGGGGGTACGGGTGCGCTGGGCGGTCATGTGGCGCGCTGGCTGGCCGGGACCGGCGTGGAGCGCATCGTGCTGACGAGCCGCCGGGGGATCGAGGCGCCCGGTGCGTCCGAGTTGGTGACCGAGCTGGAGGAGCTCGGAGTCCAGGTGACTGTGGCTGCGTGTGATGTCGCCGATCGGGACGCGGTCGCGGCGTTGCTGGCAGGCATTCCCGATCTTCGGGTCGTCGTGCACGCCGCGGGGGTGCCAAGTTGGGGTGCGGTGGACAGCCTGACATCCGATGAGTTCGAGGAGAGCGTGCGATCGAAGGTTGCCGGAGCGGCGCACCTGGACGCACTTCTGACGGACGCCGATCTGGATGCCTTTGTTCTGTTCTCGTCGGTTGCGGGGGTGTGGGGGAGCGGTCGTCAGTCGGCGTACGCGGCGGCGAATGCGTTTTTGGATGGTTTGGCGTGGCGGCGTCGTGGTGTGGGGTTGGCGGCGACTGCGGTGGCGTGGGGTATGTGGGATGGCGGCGGTATGGCTGTTGGAGGTGAGGAGTTCCTGGTTGAGCGTGGTGTGTCGGGGATGGCGCCGGGGTCGGCGGTGGTGGCGTTGCGGCGGGCGTTGTGTGATGGCGAGACGGCGCTTGTGGTGGCGGATGTGGACTGGGAGCGGTTCGGGGCGAGGTTCACGGCGCTGCGTCCGAGTCCACTGCTGAGCGAGCTGATAGCCGACACGCCCGAGCCGATCGCGTCGACGGCCGGCGAATTCGTCGCCACGCTGCGCGGGTTGTCGCGGCAGGAGCGGGATCGTGCGGTCGCGCAGCTCGTACGGACGCATGCCGCCGAGGTGTTGGGACACCGGAACCCGACCGCGATCGAGCTCGACTGGACGTTCCAGGAGCTGGGCTTCGACTCGCTGACTGCCGTGGAACTGCGGGACCGGCTCAGTACGGCTACCCAGCTGCGCTTCCCGGCTTCCGTGATCTTCGACTACCCGACCCCGGCGGCGCTCGCCGAGCATGTGTGCGGGGAGGCGCTCGGGCTGGCCGAAGAGATACAGATACCGCACACGCCGAGTGCCGTGGATGACGATCCGATCGTGATCGTCGGGATGAGCTGCCGTTTCCCGGGTGGTGTGGACTCTCCGGAGGCACTGTGGCGGCTGGTCAGCGCCGGCGACGACGCCGTGTCGCCCTTCCCCTCCGACCGTGGCTGGGATCTGGCCGGTGTGTACGACGCCGACGCCACTCGCTCGGGTCGGTCGTACGTCCGCTCGGGTGGCTTCCTCCATGACGCGGCCGAGTTCGACGCCGGGTTCTTCGGGATCTCGCCGCGTGAGGCGCTGGCGATGGATCCGCAGCAGCGGCTGCTGCTGGAGGCGTCATGGGAGGCATTCGAACGGGCCGGAATCCCGGCATCGACGCTCAAGGGCAGCCAGACCGGTGTCTTCGTGGGCGCGTCCGCGCAGGGCTACGGCGGCGGAGACGGGCAGGCTCCGGAAGGCTCCGAGGGTTATCGTCTGACCGGCAACGCGAGCAGTGTGGTGTCCGGTCGGGTGGCCTACACGTTCGGGTTGGAGGGCCCAGCGGTCACGGTGGACACGGCGTGTTCTTCCTCGCTGGTGGCGCTGCACTGGGCGGTGCGGGCCCTTCGGTCGGGCGAGTGCTCCCTCGCCCTGGCAGGCGGGGTGACGGTGATGGCGACACCTGCCACCTTCGTGGAGTTCTCGCGCCAGCGCGGGCTGGCCGCCGATGGCCGCTGCAAGTCCTTCGCCGCCGGCGCGGATGGGACAGGCTGGTCCGAGGGTGTCGGCATGCTGCTGGTCGAGCGGTTGTCGGACGCCGAGCGGAACGGCCACCCGGTGCTGGCCGTTGTCTCCGGCTCCGCAGTGAATCAGGATGGCGCGTCGAATGGGCTGACGGCGCCGAATGGTCCGTCGCAGCAGCGGGTGATCCGGCAGGCGCTGGCGAATGCCCGTTTGTCGGCGGCGGATGTGGATGCGGTGGAGGCGCACGGTACGGGGACGACGCTGGGCGATCCGATCGAAGCGCAGGCTCTGTTGGCCGCCTACGGTCAGGATCGGGATCCGGGTCGGCCGTTGTGGCTGGGTTCGGTGAAGTCGAATATCGGTCATACCCAGGCTGCGGCTGGTGTGGCTGGTGTGATCAAGATGGTGATGGCGTTGCGGTATGGGGTGTTGCCGCGGACGTTGCATGTGGATGAGCCGTCGCCGCATGTGGATTGGTCGGCTGGTGAGGTGGAGTTGCTGACCGAGTCCGTGGTGTGGCCGGATGTGGATCGGCCGCGTCGGGTGGGTGTGTCGGCGTTCGGGGTGAGTGGGACGAATGCCCATGTGATCGTGGAGCAGGCGCCTGTGGCGGTGGAGGCGGCTGAGGACGAGCGTGTGGGGCTGCCCGCTGTGCCGTGGGTGGTGTCCGGTCAGAGCGAGGCCGCGGTGCGGGCTCAGGTGGAGCGGTTGCGCGCGTCTGTGGCAGACAGCCCCGAATGGGATCTGGCTGATGTGGGGTGGTCGTTGGTGGCTGCTCGTTCTGTGTTGTCGCATCGTGCGGTGGTGGTGGGTGCGGATCGTGATGAGTTGTTGGGTGGGTTGGGTTCGGTGGTTGTGGGGGTTTCGGTGGGTGGTGGGTTGGGTGTGGTGTTTGCGGGTCAGGGGTCGCAGCGGTTGGGGATGGGGCGTGGTTTGTATGAGGCGTATCCGGTGTTTGCCGCGGCGTGGGATGAGGTGTGTGGGGAGCTGGATCGGTATCTGGAGCGGCCTTTGGGCGAGGTGGTGTGGGGTGATGATGCTGAGTTGATGGGGGAGACGGCGTATACGCAGGCGGGTTTGTTCGCGCTTGAGGTGTCGTTGTATCGGCTGATCGTCTCGTGGGGTGTGAAGCCGGATTATCTGCTGGGCCACTCCATCGGCGAGTTGGCTGCGGCGTGTGTGGCGGGTGTGTGGTCGTTGGAGGATGCCGCACGTGTGGTGGCTGCTCGCGGTCGTCTGATGCAGGCGCTGCCCGAGGGCGGCGCCATGGTTTCTGTGGCGGTGTCCGAGGATGAGGTACGGCCGCTGCTGACCGGCGGTGTGGCTGTCGCGGCGGTGAACGGTCCCGAGTCGGTGGTGTTGTCCGGTGATGAGCAAGCGGTACGCGCCGTCGAGGAGGTGTTCATCGGGCGGGGGGTGCGGACGCGGTGGTTGCGGGTGAGCCATGCGTTTCATTCGTCGCGTATGGACGGGATGCTGGCGGAGTTCGGTGAGGTGCTGGGGTCGGTGGAGTTCCGGGCCCCGAACTTGCCTGTGGTGTCGAACGTATCCGGTGTGGTGGCGGGCGAGGAGCTGTGTTCGCCGGAGTACTGGGTGCGTCATGTGCGGGAGACCGTCCGGTTCGCCGACGGGCTCGACACACTCCGTGGGCTGGGCGTCAGTACTTTCCTGGAGCTGGGCCCCGATGGCACGTTGACCGCTCTGGCCGATGGCGATGGACTGCCCGTGCTCCGCCCGGATCGCCCGGAACCGACCACTGCCATGGAGGCCTTGGGCGGGCTGTATGTCCGGGGCATCCAGATCGATTGGGCGACGGTGTTCCCCGGCGGTCGACGGGTCGATCTCCCCACCTATGCCTTCCAACGGCAGCGGTTCTGGCTGGAGCCGTCCTCGGGCCAGTCCACGACCAGCGCGGTGGACGCCGCGTTCTGGGACGCGGTCGAACGCGGGGATGCGCAGGCGCTGGGCGTTGACGAGGAACAGCCATTGAGTGCTGTGCTGCCTGCCTTGGCGTCGTGGCGGCGGGCACAGCAGGAACAGTCGGTGGTCGACGGCTGGCGGTATCGGCTTGGCTGGACGCCGGTCACGGGTGTGCCATCCGGGCAGGTGCTGACGGGGACCTGGCTGGTCGTGGGCGAGCCGGGTGCTGACGGTACTGACGGTGCCGATGTGGCCGTCGCGCTGCGGTCGGCCGGTGCGGATGTCCAGGTCGTGACCGTGGCGGAGCTAGGCGATGTGGCGGTCGCGGGTGTGGTGTCGTTGCTGTCGGTCGAGGCGACGGTGTCGCTGCTGCAGAACCTCCTGGCGGCCGGGGTCGATGCGCCGTTGTGGTGTGTCACCCGGGGTGCGGTCGCAGCGGTCGACGGGGACGTGGTGGAGCCTGACCAGGCTGGAGTCTGGGGTCTCGGCCGTGTGATCGGTTTGGAGCATCCGGATCGTTGGGGCGGGCTGATCGATCTGCCGGCGGTCATGGACGATCGGGCGGGGGAGGCATTGGCCGCCATCCTCGCCGGTGACACGGGTGAGGATCAGAACGCGATCCGTACCGCCGGGACGTGGGTTGCCCGTCTGGTACAGGCGGAGCCGACCGCTGCGGTGTCGGCCGCGTGGCGTGGTCGTGGCACTGCGCTGGTCACGGGTGGTACGGGGGCACTGGGTCGTCATGTGGCGCGCTGGTTGGCGGATAGCGGTGTGGAGCGCATCGTGCTGACGAGTCGTCGGGGGGCCGAGGCACCTGGCGTTGTGGAGTTGGTGGCCGAGCTGGGGGACCGAGTGCGCGTGGTGGCGTGCGATGTCGCCGATCGCGAGGCGCTTGCGGCTCTTCTGGGGACGATTCCGGATCTGCGTACGGTGGTGCATGCGGCCGGTGTCCTCGACGACGGTGTGCTCGAATCGCTGACCCCGGAGCGGATCCGGGAGGTGATGCGGACCAAGGCCGACGGCGCACGCCACCTTCACGAGTTGACCCAGGACACCGTCCTCGACGCCTTCGTATTGTTCTCCTCGGCCGCCGGGACCGTGGGCAATGCGGGCCAGGGGAGCTATGCGGCGGCCAACGCCGTTCTGGACGGATTGGCCCAGCGGCGCCGGGCGGAGGGGCTGGTGGCCACATCGGTGGCCTGGGGAGCCTGGGCCGATTCCGGTATGGCTGCGGGAGTGGCGCGGTCGCAGGGCATGGATCCACAGTCGGCGCTCTCCGCCCTGGGGCTGGTGCTGGCGGCTGACGAAACCACCGTGATGGTGGCCGACGTCGACTGGGCGACCTTCGGGGCGCGGCTCACCGCCTCACGGCCGAGCCCGCTGCTGAGGGAGTTGCTCAGGGACGTATCCATGCCGACAGGGCCGACCGGGCCGACCGGCAGCGGGGCGGCCGACGCCTTCGCCACTCGCCTGGAGGCCATGGCCGAGCGGGAACGGACGGCCACCGTGCTGGACCTCGTCCGCACACATGTGGCCGCCGTACTGGGCCACGCGGCATCCGAGGCGATCGACCCGGCCCGGCCCTTCCAGGAAATCGGCTTCGATTCGCTCACCGCCGTGGAGCTGCGGAATCGGCTCACCGCGGCCACCGGGGCACGCTTCCCGGCTTCCGTGATCTACGACTACCCCACCCCGGTGGCGCTCGCCGAGCATGTGTGCCGGGAGGCGCTGGGCCTGGCCGTCCGGACACCGGTCCCGGTGGCGCCACGCCCGGTGGACGACGAACCGATCGCCATCATCGGGATGAGCTGTCGCTTCCCCGGCGGGGTGAGCTCGCCGGAGGACCTGTGGGGGCTGCTGGCCGAAGGCCGCGACGCCGTGTCGGAGTTCCCGGCGGACCGTGGCTGGAACCTGGCCGACCTGTACGACCCGGATCCCGACCACCTTGGCTCCTCCTATGTCCGGGCGGGCGGCTTCCTCGATGACGCGGCCGCGTTCGACCCCGGGTTCTTCGGGATCTCGCCGCGTGAGGCGATCGCCATGGATCCGCAGCAGCGACTGCTGCTGGAGGTCGCCTGGGAGGCGTTCGAGCGCGCCCATATGTCCCCCGCCACGCTCAAGGGCAGCCGGACCGGCGTGTTCATCGGGACCAATGGCCAGGACTACGCCGCTCTGGCGAGCGGGGCCCCGCAGAGCGCGGAGGGTTATCTGGGCACGGGCAGCGCCGCCAGTGTCGCCTCGGGCCGGCTGGCGTACACCTTCGGCCTCGAGGGCCCTGCGGTCACCGTGGACACCGCCTGTTCGTCGTCGCTGGTCGCGCTGCATCTCGCCGCGCAGGCCCTGCGCTCCGGCGAATGCTCCTTGGCCCTGGCCGGTGGCGCGACCGTCATGGCCACCCCGGCGGCCTTCCTGGAATTCTCCCGCCAGCGCGCACTGGCGGCCGATGGACGCTGCAAGGCCTTCGCGGCGGCGGCGGACGGCACCGGCTGGGGCGAGGGCGCCGGCATGCTCCTGGTGGAGCGGCTGTCCGACGCCGAACGGAACGGCCACCGGGTGCTGGCGGTGGTGCGTGGTTCCGCCGTCAACCAGGACGGTGCCTCCAACGGCCTGACGGCGCCGAACGGTCCGTCGCAACAGCGGGTGATCCGCCAGGCGCTGGCGAACGCCCGCCTGTCCGCCACCGACATCGACGTCGTGGAGGCGCACGGCACCGGCACCAGCCTCGGCGACCCGATCGAGGCACATGCGCTGCTCGCCACGTACGGTCAGGAACGGCCCGAGGACAAGCCACTGTGGCTCGGCTCGGTGAAGTCGAACATCGGGCACACCCAGGCGGCCGCCGGTGTGGCCGGTGTGATCAAGATGGTCATGGCCATGTGGCACGGCGTGCTGCCGCGGACCCTGCATGTCGACGAGCCCTCGCCCCATGTGGACTGGACGGCAGGCCAGGTCGCGTTGCTCGTCGAAGCGAAGGAGTGGCCACGGGACGGCGCGCCGCGCCGGGCGGGCGTGTCCTCGTTCGGGGTCAGCGGCACCAACGCCCATGTGATCGTCGAACAGGGGCCGGTGGCGGCCCGGCCGGATGCGGTGGACGGACCGGAGCCGCTGCCCGGGCCGTTGCCGGAGTCGGCCCCCGAGCCAACGACCCACCAGCACCGGAGGGCGCTACCCCTGCCGTGGGTGCTGTCAGGCGCTGGAGAGGCCGGGCTGAGGGGCCAGGTCGAACGCCTCACGTCCTTCATCGATACGCATCCGGGGCTGGATCCCGCCGATGTCGGATGGACACTGGTGTCCGGCCGTTCGCTTCAGTCACACCGTGCCGTGGTGGTGGGCGCGGACCTCGCGGAGCTACGACGGGGGTTGGACGCCGTCGAGAGCGGCGGCGCCGCCCAGGCCGGTCGTGAGGTGGTGTTCGTCTTCCCGGGGCAGGGGTCGCAGTGGGCAGGGATGGCGTTGGAACTGATGGCATCCTCGCCGGTGTTCGCGAAGCGGATGCGTGAATGTGCGGATATGTTGGCCCCGTTCGCCGTGTGGTCGCTGTTCGATGTGCTGGGCGATGAGGCGGCGCTGGCCCGTGTCGATGTGGTGCAGCCGGTGTTGTGGGCGGTGATGGTGTCGCTGGCCGAGCTGTGGCGTTCGTACGGTGTGGTGCCGTCGGCGGTGGTGGGCCACTCCCAAGGCGAGATCGCGGCGGCGTGTGTGGCGGGCGCTCTGTCCCTGGCGGACGGAGCGCGGGTCGTGGCCTTGCGCAGCAAGGCGCTGCTCGCCTTGTCGGGCCAGGGCGGGATGGTGTCCGTCCCGGTGCCCGCCGACCGGCTCCGTGACCGCCCCGGGCTGTCGGTGGCGGCGGTGAACGGCCCGGCGTCCACCGTGGTGTCCGGTGCGGTCGAGGTGCTGGACGCGGTGCTCGCGGAGTTCCCGAAGGCCAAGCGGATCCCGGTGGACTACGCCTCGCACTCCCCACAGGTGGAGCGCATCCGGGAGGAGCTGGCGGAGGCGCTGGCGCCAGTCCAGCCGGGCGTTGGGCAGATCGCGTTCCACTCGACGGTGACCGGACGGCTCACCGACCCCCGCGCGCTCGACGCCGACTACTGGTACCGCAACCTTCGGCACACGGTGGAATTCCAGAGCGCCCTCGAAGCGCTGATGGCTCAGGGCCACACCGTGTTCGTCGAGGTCAGCCCGCACCCCGTGCTGACCGTCGGCATCCAGGACACCGCCGACGCCGTCGACACCGACATCGTCGTGACCGGATCGCTGCGCCGAGACGACGGCGGTCCCGCCCGTTTCCTCACCGCCCTCGCCGACCTCCACACCCACGGCGTCGACGTGGACTGGCGTCCGCTCTTCGCAGGCGCCCGGACGGTCGACCTCCCCACCTACGCCTTCCAGCGCGAACGCTTCTGGCTCGAACCCGTGCGGGCGGTGACCCAGGCGTCCGGTCTGGGGCTCGGCGATATCGAGCACCCCCTGCTGGGCGCGGTGCTGCCGCTGCCCGGGACCGAGGGCGGTGTGCTGACCGGACTGCTCTCCCTGGCCGGACAGCCCTGGCTGGCGGACCACAGGGTGCGGGGCACGGTGGTCTTCCCCGGCACGGGCTTCGTCGAGCTCGCCCTGCAGGCCGGTCAGCACTTCGGCCACCCGGTGGTGGAGGAGCTGACCCTCCAGGCCCCGCTGGTGGTGCCGGATCAGGGCGGCGTCCAGGTGCAGGTGGCCGTCTCCGCGGCGGACGAGTGGGGCCGCAGGCCGGTCACGGTGCACTCGTGCCGCGCCGGGGAGTGGCTGCTGCACGCCTCGGGCACGCTCGGCGTCACAGAAGCCGGGGGCGCCACCGCGCCGGCCCGGTCGCTGGAGGTGTGGCCGCCCGAGGGCGCGCGGCCCGTCGACGTCTCGGGGATGTACGAGGCGATGGCGGAGCGCGGTCATGGATACGGCCCCGCCTTCCAAGGGTTGCGTGCCGCCTGGACACGCGACGACGAGATATTCGCCGAGGTGACGTTGGAGCCGACGGCACAGGACGTGGCGGCGCGGTGCGGTGCGCATCCCGCCCTGCTCGACGCGGCCCTGCACGGAGTGGGGCTCGGCCGTTTCCTCACCGAACCCGGCCACGCCTATCTGCCGTTCTCCTGGAGCAAGGTGGCATTGCACGCGGTCGGCGCCTCCGCCATCCGCGTGGTGCTGTCCCCGGCCGGTCCGGACGCGGTCTCGCTGGAGGTGGCCGATCCGGCGGGCGCGCCGGTGCTGTCCGTGGCGTCGCTGGCGCTGCGTCCGCTGTCAGGCCGGCAGATCGCGGACACCCGGGGCGTGGACCAGGACGCGCTGTATCGCGTGGACTGGATCGAGACGCCGCTGCCGACCGTCACGGCCGCCGAGGCGCCGATGGAGTTCGACGCCCTGGGAGACGACCTGGGACCGGACACCGCCGTGCCCGACGTCCTCGTGCTGCCCTGCGAGTCGGCCGGTGACGCGGTGTCCACTGTCGTCGGCCGAGCGCTGACGGCGATACGGCGGTGGCTCGCCGACGAGCGCTGCGCCCGGTCGCGGCTGGCCGTGCTGACACGTGGCGCGGTGTCGGCGGCTCCCGGCGAGAACGTCGAGGACCTCGGCGCGGCGGCGGTCTGGGGCCTGCTCCGCAGCGCGCAGGCCGAGCATCCGGACCGCTTCCTCCTCGTCGACCACGACGGCCACCCGGATTCCGGTGCGGTGCTGGCCACCGCGGTGGCAGCCGGCCATCCGCATCTCGCGCTGCGCCGTGGCCGTGCCCTGACGCCTCGGCTGGCTCCGCTCACCCCTGCCGCCGCCACTCCGGCCCCCGGGGACGGGACACCGTGGCGGATGGATGTCACCAGCCAGGGCACGCTGGAGAATCTGGCCGCCGTCCCCTGCCCGGAAGCCGCCGGTGCCCTCGGCGCCGGACAGGTGCGGGTGGCGATGCACGCGGCCGGGGTGAACTTCCGGGACGTCGTGGTCGCCCTCGGCATGATCCCCGGCCAGGACGTCATCGGCAGCGAGGGCGCCGGGGTGGTGCTCGACGTCGGGCCCGGTGTGTCCGGTCTGACGCCCGGTGACCGGGTGATGGGGCTGTTCTCCGGCGCGTTCGGCCCTGTGGCGCTGACCGATCACCGGTTGCTGGCGCGGCTGCCGGAAGGCTGGTCGTTCGCCGACGCGGCGGCCACGCCGGTCGTGTTCCTGACCGCCCTGTACGGACTGATGGACCTGGCCGGTCTCCGGTCCGGTGAATCGGTGCTGGTGCACTCGGCCGCGGGCGGGGTGGGCATGGCCGCGACGCAGGTGGCCCGCTGGCTCGGCGCGGAGGTGTACGCCACCGCGAGCCCGGGGAAGTGGGACGCACTGCGCGCCGGCGGACTGGCCGACGACCGGATCGCCTCCTCCCGCACCCTGGAGTTCGCCGAGCGCTTCGACCGGGTGGACGTGGTGCTGAACTCGCTCGCGGGCGAGTACGTGGACGCGTCGCTCGGTCTGCTCGCCGACGGCGGCCGTTTCCTGGAGATGGGGAAGACCGACATCCGCGACGGTGAGCGCGTCGCCGCCGAGCACGGGGTGCGCTACCAGGCGTTCGATCTCATGGACGCGGGCCCCGACCGGATCGGCGAGCTGCTCCAGTTGCTGGTGTCGCTCTTCGAGCAGGGGGTCTTCACCGCGCTGCCGACCCGGTCCTGGGATGTCCGGCAGACGGGCGACGCGCTGCGTTTCCTCTCCCAGGCACGCCATATCGGCAAGCTGGTGCTGTCCGTTCCGCAGCCGCTGCGGGAGCGGGACACCGTGCTCATCACGGGCGGCACCGGCACCCTGGGCGGGCTGGTCGCCCGTCACCTCGTCGAACGGCACGGGGTACGGGACGTCGTCCTGGCCGGACGGCGGGGGCCGGACGCCCCGGGCGCGGCCGAACTCACCGCCGCCCTGCGGGAATCGGGTGCCCGGGTGCGAGTGGTCGCCTGTGACGTGGCCGATCGGGACGAGCTGGCCCGGCTGCTGGACACCGTGCCCGAGCTGCGGATGGTGGTGCACACCGCGGGCGTGCTCGACGACGGGGTGGTGGAGTCGCTCACCCCGGAGCGGGTGCGGGAGGTGCTGCGGCCGAAGGTGGACGCCGCATGGCATCTGCACGAGCTGACGGCCGGTCGTGAACTGGCGGAATTCGTGGTGTTCTCCTCGGCGGCGGGTGTTCTGGGCAGCCCGGGACAGGGCGCCTATGCGGCGGCGAACGCCTGGCTGGACGCGCTGATGGCGCATCGCCGGGCCGCCGGGCTGCCGGGTCTCTCCGTAGCATGGGGGCTGTGGGCCGAGCGCAGCGGGATGACGGGCCATCTGTCGGGCCGGGATCTCGCCCGGATGGCCAGGGCCGGTGCCACGCCGCTTGCCACCGATCAGGGGCTCCGCCTCCTGGACAGCGCCAGGGCGGCCACCGAGGCGGTCGTGCTGGCGACACCGCTGGACGCGTCCGCGCTGCGGGCACAGGCCGACGCGGGTGCGCTGCCCGCGCTCTTCCACGGTCTGGTCCGCGCCCCGATTCGCCGCGCGACCGGCGTGGGCTCGGGCGACGACGTGTCGTCACTGCGCGACCGGATGACCGCGATGCCGGTCGCCGAGCGCGAACAGCATGTGCTCGAACTGGTCCGTACGCATGTGGCGACCGTGCTGGGGCATGGCACCCCCGCCGATGTCGACACGGCGCGTACCTTCGCGGAGACCGGATTCGACTCGCTCACGGCCGTCGAGTTGCGCAACCGGCTGCGTACCGCCACCGGGGTCAGGCTGCCGGCCACCGCGATCTTCGACTACCCGACACCGGCGGTCCTGGCCGGTCATCTCCTCCGGGAACTGGACGGCGGCACCGCCGACGAGGCCGTGCCGCCGCCCGCCGCCCCGGCTGCCACCGGCCACGACCCGGTCGTGATCGTCGGGATGGCCTGCCGCTATCCGGGCGGGGTGACCTCGCCCGAGGAGCTGTGGGAGCTGCTCGACACCGGGCGTGACGCGGTCTCGGATCTGCCCGACGACCGGGGCTGGGACCTGGACGGCCTGTACAGCGCCGATCCGGACAGCACGGGCACCTCGTACGTGCGCGCCGGTGGCTTTGTCTACGACGCGGGGGAGTTCGACGCCGGGTTCTTCGGGATCTCGCCGCGTGAGGCGCTCGCGATGGACCCCCAGCAGCGGCTGCTGCTGGAAGTGGCCTGGGAGGCGGTGGAGCGGGCCGGTATCCCGGCGGCGTCGCTGAAGGGAAGCCAGACCGGGGTGTTCGTCGGCGCCGCATCGCAGGGCTACGGAACGGGAGCGGGCCAGGCGGCCGAGGGGTCCGAGGGCTATTTCCTGACCGGTGGCGCCGGCAGCGTGGTCTCCGGCCGGCTCTCGTACACCTTCGGTCTGGAAGGGCCGGCGGTCACCGTGGACACCGCCTGCTCGTCGTCGCTGGTCGCGCTGCACCTGGCGGCGCAGGCGCTGCGGTCCGGCGAATGCTCCCTCGCCCTCGCCGGTGGGGTGACGGTGATGGCGAACCCGGGCATCTTCGTGGAGTTCTCCCGGCAGCGCGGACTGGCCGCCGACGGACGCTGCAAGGCGTTCGCCGATGCGGCGGACGGCACCGGCTGGGGCGAAGGTGTGGGCCTGCTGCTGCTGGAACGGCTGTCCGACGCCCGCCGCAACGGTCATCGGGTCCTGGCGGTCGTACGGGGCTCCGCCGTCAACCAGGACGGCGCCTCGAACGGCCTGACCGCGCCGAACGGACCCTCGCAGCAGCGAGTGATCCGGGCCGCGCTGGCCAGTGCCGGGCTGGCCGCCACGGACGTGGACGCGGTGGAGGCACACGGCACCGGCACCAGCCTGGGCGACCCGATCGAGGCACAGGCGCTGCTGGCCACCTACGGGCAGGAGCGCGAACGCCCGCTGCTGCTGGGCTCGATCAAGTCGAACATCGGGCACACCCAGTCGGCCGCGGGGGTGGCCGGTGTGATCAAGATGGTGCTGGCGATGCGGCACGAAGTGCTGCCCCGGACCCTTCACCTGGACCAGCCGTCGACCCATGTGGACTGGTCGACCGGAGCGGTGGAGCTGCTGACCGAGCCCGTGGAGTGGCCGTCCGCCTCCCGCACCCGCCGGGCCGGTGTGTCCTCGTTCGGAGTGAGCGGGACCAACGCCCATGTGATCCTCGAACAGCCCCCCGCGGAGCCGGGAGCCGAGCCGGAGCCGGCACCCGAGCCCGCCCCGGCGGTGCTGCCCTGGGTGCTGTCCGGCCGGGGCGAGCACGGATTGCGGGCGCAGGCCGCCCGGTTGCGGTCCTTCCTGGCCGCGCACCCCGGATCCGACCCGGTGGACGTGGGCTGGTCGCTGGCCACCACCCGTTCGGCGCTCTCGCACCGCGCCGCCGTGGTCGGGGCGGACCGGGCGGAGCTGCTGGACGGACTGGCCGCGCTGGCGGCCGGCGAGCCCACGCCGGGCGTGGTCCTGGGCACCGCCGGCCCCGGCCGGGTGGGCCTGCTGTTCGTGGGCCAGGGCGCGCAACGGGCCGGTATGGGACGGGGGTTGTACAAGGCGTTCCCGGTGTTCGCGGCCGCGTGGGACGAGGTCTGCGCCGCGCTCGACCCGCATCTGGACCGTCCGCTCGACGAGGTGGTGTCCGACGCCACGGGCGCACTGGACGCCACCGCGTATGCGCAGGCGGGTCTGTTCGCCCTCGAGGTGGCGCTGTTCCGGCTGGTGTCCTCCTGGGGTGTGCGCCCGGACTATCTGCTGGGGCACTCCGTCGGAGAGCTGGCGGCCGCGTATGTGGCCGGCCTCTGGTCGCTGGAGGACGCCGCCAAGGTGGTCGCGGCCCGGGGCCGCCTCATGGGCGCCCTGCCCCCGGGCGGCACGATGGTGGCCCTGGCCGTACCGGAGGACCAGGTGCGGCCGTTCCTGACCGACCGGGTCGCCCTCGCGGCCGTGAACGGACCGTCGTCGGTCGTGGTGTCCGGGGACGAGGACGCGGTGAGCGGTGTGGCCGACGCACTGGCCGCACGTGGGGTGAAGACGCGGTGGCTGCGGGTCAGCCACGCCTTCCACTCGCCGCTGATGGACGAGATGCTCACCGCGTTCGCCGAGGTGCTCGGCACCGTGGACTTCCGCACCCCGCGGATACCGGTGGTGTCCAACCTCACGGGTTCGGTGGCGGGGGAGGAGCTGTGCTCTCCCGCGTACTGGGTGCGGCAGGTGCGTGAGACGGTGCGGTTCTCCGACGGGCTGGACCGGCTGCGGAAGCTCGGCACGGGCACCTTCCTCGAGCTCGGACCGGACGGCACCCTCACCGCCCTGGCGCAGGCCCAGATCACCGGGGCCGACGCCGAGTTCATCCCCACCCTGCGCGCCGACCGGCCCGAGCCGGTCACGGTCACCACCGCCCTCGCCCAATTGCACACCCACGGGGTGGAGCTGGACTGGTCGGTAGTCTTCCCCGGCGCCCGGCGCGTCGAGCTGCCGACCTACGCCTTCCAGCGCTCCCGCTTCTGGCTGGAGCCCTCCCGCACCCCCGGCGACGCGGCCGGTCTCGGGCTCGGCGCGCTGGACCATCCGCTGGTCGGTGCGACGGTGCCACTCCCCGACGCGGACGGTGTCCTCCTCACCGGACGTATCTCCGCCGACGCGCACTCCTGGCCGACCGGTCAGCGTGGCCTGGGCGTTCCCCTGTTCCCGGCGACCGGCTTCCTGGAGCTGGTGCTCCAGGCGGGGCTGCAGTTCGACTGCCGGACGGTGGACGAACTCACCCTCCATGAGCCACTTGTCCTCCCCGAACGGGGCGGGGCCGAGGTGCAGGTGTCCGTCCGTGACGCGGACGAGTCCGGCCGCCGCCCGGTCACCGTCTACTGCCGCCGGGACCAGCGGTGGGTCCGCCACGCCACTGCCGTCCTCGGCGCGGACCGGCCGCCCGCGCCGGTGCCGCACACCGAGACCTGGCCGCCCACCGGCGCCCGTTCGCTGGAGTCCACCGGAACACCGGTGTGGCGCCGCGGCGACGAGGTCTTCGTCGACATCGAGCTGCCCGAGCCGTCCGGGGCCGAGGCCGGGCGGTGGACCCTGCATCCCGCCCTGCTCGACCGGGCCTTGTCAGCGGAGGCGCTGGCCGGGCTGGTCACCGAGCCCGAGCGGACCCATCTGCCGTTCTCCTGGACGGGGATCACCCTGCACGCGGAGGGGGCAACGCGACTGCGGGTCACCCTCGCGCCCACCGGCCCGGACACGGTCTCGCTCCAGGTGGCCGACGCCGCCGGTGCGCCCGTGCTGTCGGTGGACTCGCTGGTGCTGCGCCCGGTGTCTGGGCAGCGGCTGCGGCAGGCCAACGCCTCACTGTTCAGGACGACGTGGACGGTATGTCCTGCGCCGGCCGAACCGGAGCTCGGCCACGTCCGGTGGGGGTTCGTCGGCGACCCGGACGGCTGGAAACCGGACACGCTCGGCGCGCCGGTCGCGGTCTATCCGGACCTGGCGGCCATTGAGGACGTGCCGGATGTCGTGCTCCTCCCCTGCGTGTCCGAGGGCGCGACGGCGTCCGAGGTGGCCCTCCGCGCCGCCGCTGCCGTACGGACGTGGTTGTCCGAGGAACGCTTCACCCCCTCGCGGCTGGTCCTGGTGACCCGGCGCGCGCTCGCCGTGGCCTCCGGTGAGGAGGTCGAGGACCTGGCCGCGGCCGCGGTGTGGTCGCTGGTCGAGGGCAGCCAGGCGGCCCACGCGGGACGGATGGCACTCGTCGACACCGATGCGTACGATCTGCGCCTGCTGCCCGCCGCGGTGGCCGTGGGGAAGGGCCGGAGCGCCGTCCGGGCGTCGGCGGTGCTGCTACCCGACCTGGCCGCGGTGGCGGTCACCGAGCAGAACCCGCCCGCCTGGGATCCGGGCACGGTGCTGGTGACCGGCGGGTCGGCCATGGACGTGGCCCGGCACCTGATCGTCGAGCGAGGCGTGAACGACCTGGTCCTGACCGGGGACGGCGACACGGTCCGGAACGGCGACATGGCCGGGAACGGCGACATGGCCGAGCTGGAAGCCCTCGGAGCGACCGTCCGGCTCGCCCCGTGCGATCCGGCGGACCGTCGGGCGCTGGCAGAGCTGCTGGAGACGATTCCGCGACTGCGAAGCGTGGTGCACACCGTGGCCGAGGACCCGGAGCGGACACCGGCCCACGCGTTGTCCCCGGAAACCCTCCGGGCACGGCTGCGGTCGGGGCTGGAGGCGGCCTGGAACGTGCACATGGCCACGCGAGACCGGGAGCTGGACCGCTTTGTGCTGCTCACCTCCGCCGACGGGACACCGGGCCCCGCGTACGCCGACGCGCTGGCCGCATACCGGCGGGCCCTCGGACTGCCCGCGGTCTCCGTCTCCACCGACCTGGGCCTCGCCCTGTTCGACGCGGCATGCGCCGGGCCCGGGGAGGCGGTCCGGGTCACCACCGCGACACCGGTCCCGGCACGCACTGAACCGGCCCGGCAGCCGGTGGACCAACCCGCGGCGGCCGAGGCGTCCGCGACCACGCTGCTGGAGCGGCTGGCCGGGCGGTCGGAGGACGAGCAGGAGGAGATCCTGCTGGAGCTGGTCCGCGACCAGGTCGCGATGGTCCTCGGCCATCCGGAGGCCGCCATGGTCGACCCGGACCGGGGTTTCATCGATATGGGATTCGACTCGGTGGCGGCCGTGAAGCTGCGAAACCAGCTGGCCCGGGCCACCCGGCTCGAACTGCCGGCCAGCCTCACCTTCGACCACCCCACGGCCGTCGAGCTCGCCCGCCATCTGCGTACCGAAATGCTGCCCGACGACGCGGCGGCCGCCATTCTCGTGCTCGAAGAGCTCAACAAACTCGACGAGTCGATCCTCGACCTCGACCCGGCAAGCGCGGCACGGGTGCGGATCTCGACCCTGCTCCAGGACCTGTCCGCGAAGTGGATCGAGCGGACGGATCATCCATGACCACGCATCCGTGACCACGCATCCATGACCACATACGAGTGGACACACCGCATCGTCCCTGACGCACCATCCGCCCCTGAGGCACATACGAGGGAGTCAACAGTGAGCGAGACCTTGCCCCTTCCCGGGACCGTGAAAGCCGAACGGCGTTGTCCGTACGACCCTCCGGAGAACCACCGCCGCCTGCGGGACGCGGGTGAGCTGGGCAAACTGGAGCTGCCCGGCGGCCTGGTGATGTGGTTCCTGACCAAGCACGACGACATCAGGACCATGCTGGCGGACTCCCGGTTCAGCGGCGCCAGGGTGCCGTTCCCGGCGATGAGCCCGGAGATTCCGGCGGGCTTCTTCTTCTCCATGGACCCACCGGACCACACCCGCTACCGCCGCACGCTCACCGCCGAGTTCTCGGTACGCGGTGCACGCGAACTGACCGGCCGGATCGAGCGGCTGGCCGACCAGCACCTCGACGCGATGGAGGCGATGGGCACCAGCGCCGATCTCGTGGCGGCCTATGCCAACCCGGTGCCCGCGATGGTGATCTCCGAGATTCTCGGCGTGCCGTACACGTACCACCAGAAATTCGACCACGAGGTACGCACGCTCAGGGAGACCGGCGGCGATGACCAGGCCGTCGGCGCGATGGCGACCGCGTGGTGGGACGAGATGCGGGGATTCGTACGCGCCAAGCGGGCGGAGCCCGCGGACGACATGATCAGCAGGCTGCTGCACGGCGAGGTCGAGGGCGGGGCACTGACCGACGAGGAGGTGGTCGGCATCGCCATGACCATCATTTTCGCCGGTCATGAACCCGTGGAGAACCTCATCGGCCTCGGCATGCTGGCGCTGTTCGAGGACCGTGAGAAGCTGACCCGATTGCGTGAGAACCCCGACCTGCTCGACGACGCCGTGGAGGAGTTCCTCCGCTACTTCCCCGTCAACAACTTCGGCACCGTGCGGACCGCCACCGAGGACGCCGTGATCAACGGTCATCCCATCGCGAAGGGCGAGATGGTGGCCGGTCTGGTGTCCACCGCCAACCGGGACCCCGAGCGCTTCACCGACCCCGACCGCCTCGCCCTCGACCGGCCGCACATGTCCCATCTCGCGTTCGGACACGGTGTGCATCAGTGCCTGGGCCAGCAGTTGGCGAGGGTGGAGCTGAAGGTGCTCCTGCAGCGGTTGCTCGCCAGGTTCCCCGGTCTGCGTCTGGCGGTGGCCCCGGAGGAGATCCGGTACCGGGAGAACACCTCGTTCTACGGTGTCCACGAGCTGCCGGTGACCTGGGCGGCCGAGTAGCCCCAGCCGGTGGCCGGAAGGCCAGGGGCGGGCGGCGGTGGCCGGCGCGCGGGGAAAGAGGCCGCGTACGCCGACGGCGGACCTCAGGCGCCGAGCCGGCCACCGGTCAGCCGTGCGAGCGGGCTGCGACGCCGGGCGGCGCGCCTGCGCAGGACCACCGCGGTGGCGCCCGCCGCGGCGGCTCCCGCGCCGGCGACTGCTGCCTGGACCTTCCGGGCCTTGAGCGCGACCCAGGCCGAACCGGCCGCCGCGGCCGCCTTCTTGGGGGCCTCGGCCGCCACGGTACGACCGGTGGCCACGGCCCTCTCGGCAGCCACATGGGCCTTGTCGGCGGCGATATGAGCGGTGTGCGCGGCGGTCGTCGCGGCGCTCGCGGCGGCGGTCTTCGCCGTGGTCTCCGCCTCGCCCGCGGTGTCCTTGGCCTTTGCCGTCGTCTCCTTGGCCTTGGTGGTGGTGGCCTTCGCGTGAGCGTTGGCGCTCCTGACACTTGTGTGTGCGTTCTTCTTCTCGGTCATGTCCACCGCGTTACCACTCGGCCCGGCAGCAAACCCGGGGCGCGGGGCCGTCGGCGTGGCGGGGCGTCCCTTGGCTCATTCGGTGCCCGCGCCGCGCCGCTGCTGGACCAGCACGAAACCTCCGGCCAGGGCGACCAGGCAGACGCCGACGATGACTCCCACGGCGGGCCACGGGGACCCGTCGTCCGACGTCGCCGCCTTCGAGGGCGACGTGCCGTCCGAGTCCGGCGCCTGGCTCTCCGCCCGCCGGGAGGCCGAGGGTGAGGCGGACGGAGCCGCGGGCTTGAGCTTCAGCAGTGGGGCGGGATTCTCCGGCTCCGACTCGAACGTCAGTGTCACATTCTTCGCCAGGGTGTGCGAGTCGGAGGCGCTAACTCCGGTATGGGCCAGGGCGGGGGAGGCCGTGGCGAGGACGAGCGCCGACGCGGCGCTGGCCAGCGCGCCGAACCGCGGCGTCCGCGGGCGGGACGCCAGATGAGGTGGGTTCACGGTATCTCTCCTCGTCATGGGGGACACCCGAGCCCTCCGCACCCGAGCACCGGGTGCGTTCATCAGGTGCGCCACATTCCCGATACGTACGGCCCGGACACGATGTTCACCGTGTCCGGGCAGGGAAACCACCGGCCTGGGGAAGGGTGCAGTTCCGGCGAGTGGTCAGGTGGTGGCCATGTCGAGGGCCGTTCCGTACAGACGGGACACCCGGATCCTGATCACCACCCGCCGGTCCGCCACCAACTGCCCCAGGAAGGCCGCTTCGTCGCGCGGATCGCCGAAGCCGGGTGTCATGGACAGCAGTTCCCGCCCGACCGCGTCCCCGGCGACGGCTGTCACCTCCGATACCTCCGCCTCGCCCTCGGCGACGGCGAACGACCAGCCGTCCGGGGCGCCCACATGCACGGCGGCGTGGGGATCGCGCCGTAGCCGACGCACCTTGAGCCGGTCGGCGGTGGAGGAGATGCGCAGCACCCGCTCCTCGGGACTCCAGTGGTGGATCACGGTCGACAGATGGGGATGGCCGCTGCGCCTGACCGTCGCGAGCACCCCGAACCGCTGGTCCCGCAGTATCAGGGACAGCTCGTCCTCGGTGAGCACCCGGGGCGCGGGTCCGGCCCCCGGTGTCGTCCCGGCGCCGTTCGTCGGGCTCGTGGTCTCGGTCGTCGCCATGAGGGCGCACCTTTCGCTCGGAAGGGGAGAGGAGAGGGTCAGACGGTGGTGACGGGCGCGGCGGGCGGGTTGGCCTTGTGTGGCGCGGCGGGGCGCTTCGGCGCGGGTCCTCGCAGCACGGTGAACGCCACGGCGAAGGCCGTCACGATGAGCCCCGCTCCGACGGCGAAGGCCAGGTGGTAGCCGCCGGTCAGCGCCTCGGCCCGGCCCCGGCCCCGGGCGAGCAGCGCGTCGGTGCGGGAGGCCGCCAGGGTGGACAGCACGGCGACGCCCAGCGCCATGCCGATCTGCTGAGTGGTGTTGAACAGCCCGGAGACGAGCCCGGCCTCGTCCTCCTTCGCACCGGACATCCCGAGGCTGGTCAGCGCCGGGAGGGCCAGCCCGAAACCGGCGGCGAGCAGCATGACCGGGAGGAGGTCGGGGAGGTACCGGGCGTGTACGGGGACGCGGACGAGCAGTCCGAGGACCCCGGCCAGCAGCGCCAGCCCGGCCAGTAGCACCGCGCGGTCGCCGAAGCGGGCGCTGAGCCGCGCGGAGACGCCGAGTGACACCGCGCCGATGGCGAGAGCGGCCGGGAGCATGGCCAGACCGGTCCTGGTGGCGCCGTATCCCAGCACATTCCGCAGATAGAGGGCGACGAGGATCTGGAACGAGAAGAGCGCGGCCACCATCAGGACCTGGACCAGGTTGGCCCCCGCGACACCGCGCGACCGCAGGATCCGCAGGGGCATCAGCGGGGTGCGGGCGGTGGCCTGGCGGACCAGGAACAGGGCGAGCAGGAGGAGCGAGACGGCGCCGAGGCCGAGCGTGTGCGCCGCCGTCCAGCCGTAGTCCGCCACCTTGACGACGGTGTAGATGCCCAGCATCAGCCCGGCCGTGACGAGCAGGGCGCCGAGGACGTCGGCGCCGGCCGCGAGACCGGGCCCGCGGTCGGCGGGCAGGACGGATATGGCGACCGCGAGGGTCAGCAGTCCGATCGGCAGATTGATCAGGAAGATCCAGTGCCAGCCGAGCGCGTCGGTGAGAAGGCCCCGAGCACTTGGCCGATCGAGGCTCCGGCGGCGCCGGTGAAGCTGAACACGGCGATGGCCTTCGCGCGTTCGGCGGATTCGGTGAAGAGCGTGACGAGGATGCCCAGGCTGACCGCGGACGCCAGCGCGCTGCCGACCCCCTGCAGAAACCGGGCGGCGATCAGCGCCGCGGGGGATGTGGCCACGGCCGCCAGAAGCGAGGCCGCGGTGAACACCGCGGTGCCGACCAGGAACATGCGCTTGCGGCCGATGAGATCGCCGATTCGGCCCGCGAGCAGCAGCAGACCGCCGAACGCGATCAGATAGGCGTTGACGACCCAGCTCAGCCCGGCGGGGGAGAACTCCAGATCGCTCTGGATGGCGGGCATGGCCACCGTCACGATGCTGCCGTCGAGGATGACCATCAACATCCCGGTGGCGATGACGCCGAGGGCCAGTTGGCGTGTTGGGCGGACGCGGGAAGAGGACGGGGCGGACTCGGACGCGGTGGCGGACATGCGGTCACTCCTGTCGGTAGACGCGACAGGAGTGACCGTAGCAGATGGTTTTGTTGCAGACTATTTGTTTCGGCTCTACTCGTGGCTCTACTCGTGGCTCTACTCGTGGCTCCGCTCGTGGCTCTGCTCGTGGCTCCAGGTGTGGCGCCGGGTTTGGGTCAGGACGTGGCTCTGGGGGCGGTGCTACTTCTCGCTCTGGCGCGCCCGCCGGGCCGGGCGGGGGCTCTCGGCGGGTGCGGCCAGATGCCCCTCCGTCAGCCGGGTCAAGGCCCTTAGCAGGGCGGCGCGTTGGGTCTCGGGGAGTGTCGCCAGCGCCTCCCGGTGGACGCCGTCCACGATGTTCTGGCTCTGCTTGGCGATCCGCGCTCCCTCCTCGGTCACCGCGACGATCCGCGCCCGGCGATCCCGGGTCGAGGCGCGCCGCTCCGCGAGACCCGCCTTCTCCAGGGCGTCCACCGTCACCACCATCGTGGTCTTGTCCATGTCGCCGATCTCGGCGAGCTGTGCCTGGGTGCGCTCCTCCTCCAGAGCGTGGACCAGTACGCAGTGCATCCGTGCCGTCAGTCCGATCTCGGCGAGCGCGGCCGACATGTGGGTGCGCAGGACGTGGCTGGTGTGGTCGAGGAGGAAGGACAGGTCCGGTTCGTTCTGGGTGGGCGCCATCGCGGTCATGTGGCCCAGGGTAACAATTCGATCCGTACTGGATTATCCGGAACAGTCCATCCCCGGGCGGGGTCAGCCGTTGCGGTAGAGGGTGGTGAGCAGCTCGATCGCGGTTTGGGTGGCGGGGTGTGGGTCGTCCCGCCACCAGGCGAGGCGTACCGCGATCGGTTCGGCGTCGCGGACCGGCCGGTAGGCGATTCCGGGCCTCGGGTACTGGTTGGCGGTGGACTCCGCCGTCATGCCGACGCAGCGGCCCGCGGAGATCACCGTGAGCCAGTCCTCCACGTCGTGGGTCTCCTCCGTGGCCGGGCGGGAGTCGGGCGGCCACAGCTCCGCGGTGGTGGTCCCGGTCCGCCGGTCGACCAGCAGGGTGCGTCCGCTGAGGTCGGCCAGCCGGACCGAGCGGCGCCTGGCGAGGGGGTCGTCGGCGGCCACGGCGCACAGCCGCCGCTCCAGCCCGACGATGGCGGAATCGAAGCGGCGCTCGTCGAGGGGTCTGCGCACGACGGCCAGGTCACACATGCCCTCCGCCAGTCCGGCGGTCGCGGAATGCACACGGACGAGGTGCAGATCCGTCTCGGGATACGCCTGGGCCCAGCGGCGCTGGAAGGCGGGGGTGTGGCGGCCGAGCGCGGACCAGGCGTAGCCGATCCGCAGATGGGCGTGGCCCGATATGGCCTCCCGGATCAGGCCGTCCACCTCCGCCAGCACCCGCCGGGCGTGTGCCACCACGCGCAGCCCGGTGCCCGTCGGGGTCACTTCGCGGGAGGTCCGCCGCAACAGCCGTGTTCCCAGGGCGCGTTCGAGCGAGGCCAGGGTCCGGGACACGGCGGCCTGGGAGACGCCGAGCGCGATGGCGGCGTCGGTGAAGGTGCCCTCGTCGACGATCGCCACGAGGCAGCGCAGTTGCCGCAGCTCCACATCCATACGCCCAGCGTATAGATAAGACACCGAACGCATTATGTGCATGCGTGGGCCCGGCGCACGATCGACGCATGCGACCAGCTCCCGCGTCACGTATCGCCGCCGCACGATCGACGGGAACCGCACACCGGATCCCTTCGGTTCCCGCCGACTCCGACCCGGGCCCCGGGATGGATGCGGACCTGGGACCGGGACCGAGCCCGGACCCAGTCCCGGAGCAGCAGCCGACCGGGCGGCGGTTCGCCGGTGTTGCCACGATGATCGGCAGCGGTCTGTCCAACCAGACCGGCGCCGCGATCGGCTCTCACGCCTTCCCCGTCCTCGGCCCGGTCGGGGTCGTCGCCGTCCGCCAGTACGTGGCCGCGATCGTCCTGCTGGCCGTCGGCAGGCCCCGGCTGCGGAGCTTCACCTGGTGGCAGTGGCGGCCGGTGGTGGGTCTTGCCGTGGTGTTCGGCACCATGAACCTCTCCCTGTACACCGCCATCGACCGCATCGGCCTCGGGCTGGCGGTGACCCTGGAGTTCCTCGGCCCGCTGTGCATCGCGCTGGCCACCTCACGGCGCCGGGCGGACGCGTGCTGTGCGCTGGTCGCGGCGGCCGCCGTGGTGACACTGATGCGCCCGCGGCCCTCGGCCGACTACCTGGGCATGGGGCTCGGGCTGCTGGCCGCCGTGTGCTGGGCGTCGTACATCCTGCTCAACCGCACCGTGGGCCGACGGGTCCCCGGCGCTCAGGGGTCGGCCGCGGCCGCGGGGCTCTCCGCCCTGATGTTCCTGCCGGTCGGGATCGCCGTCGCCGTCCATCAGCCGCCGACCGCGAGTGCCGTGGCGTACGCCGTCACCGCGGGCGTTCTCTCCTCGGCCGTGCCGTACCTCGCGGACCTGTTCACCCTGCGCCGTGTGCCCGCCCAGGCGTTCGGGCTCTTCATGAGCGTCAACCCCGTCCTCGCCGCCCTGGTGGGCTGGGTCGGCCTGGGGCAGAACCTGGGCTGGACGGAGTGGACGAGCATAGGCGCCATCGTCGCGGCCAACACACTGAGCATCCTCACCCGGCGCGGCTGAAGGACCGCGTACCGCCGCCGACGGCCGGTGCGCGACACGGCTGACGGGGTCCCGTCCCGGCTGGCATGACGCCACCGCTCACCGCGCGGTGCTCGGGTGTGGGTGGAGGCTCATGTCCACCCGGGGTGGACCTGTGGGTTGACGTGTGCGACAGGGGCTCCGGCCGAGCATGACGGCATGGATATCAAGGACTGGCTGATCGATATCGCCCTCGTGGGCATGGTGCTGCTGCAGCTGCGTGGCCGACGGTTGACGGCGAAGACGCTGCTGCTCCCGGTGGCGCTCGTCGCATGGGCGGCGACGAAGTACCTGCACGAGATCCCGACGTCGGGCAACGATCTCTTTCTGATCGTGGCGACGACGCTGATCGGGCTCGCTCTGGGCGCTGGGGCCGGGATGCTGACCCGGGTGTACCACAACGACGCCGGTGAGGTCATCGCCCGCGCCACGGCCACGGCGGCCGTGCTGTGGGTGGTGGGCTGCGGCTTCCGTATGGCCTTCCAGCTGTTCGCCACGCAGGGTGGCGACGAGGCGATCGGCCGCTTCTCGACCGACTACCACCTTGATCCGACGGCCTGGGCCCCGGCGATTCTCCTGATGGCGCTTGCCGAGGTGATCGCCCGCACGGTCATCGTGGCCTGGCGTGCACGGGAGGCGCTCCTGGGGTCCTCGGACCGGGGCCGGCTGGGTGTTCAGTGAGCGACGGGCCACGGGGTGAGCGGTGGCCCCTGGGGCCGGGCAGGTCACGGGCGCGGCATGCTGGTCGGATGAGTACTGGTGATCGCCGCTCGGGCCCCGGCGGACCGTCCGGCCGGTGGGATGTCAATGAGCCGACCGGGGAATGGGCCGTGGGCCTGCTCGCCTTGGGCGGCTTGATCTACGGGGCGGTGCAGGCGACACATCCCGGCCTCGACGCCCACGGCCTCGTCGCGCTGGTGGTCACCGTGGGCCTGGGCCTGGGCTGGGTCGGCTGGCTGGTGGGGCTGCGGAGAGACCGGCCGACGGTCGGCGTGTGCGCGGTGGCCCTGGTGGCGGTTTGTGGCGGGGTGGCGGGGGCGTGGGCGTCTTTCGGCGCGGTGGTCGTGGGGGTGGCCGCGATGTGCGCCGTCATGCTGGCGGGGCTGCTCCCCGCCACGGCTCTGGCCGGCCTGGGTATCGCGGCCGCCGTCATCGCCCTCGCCATCGACGGGCAGGATGTCGCGAGGCTCGCCGCCGTGGGGGTGGGCGCGCTGTTCGGCCTGCTGCTGGGCGTCGTACGCCGCCAGCGCCGGGACCGGCTGCGGTCCGAGGCCGAGCTGGCGGTGGCGTGGGAACGCGGCGCCGTCGAGCACGAGCGCGCGGAGCTGTTCGCCGAGCGCAACCGGATCGCCCGGGAGGTGCACGATGTGCTGGCCCACACGCTGTCGGCGCTGTCGGTGCAGATCACCGCTCTTGATTCCATCGTCGAGGACGGCGCCGGCACCGACGAGGTGCGGGCCGCCATCGGCCGGTCCCGCCGCCTGGTCGTGGAGGGCCTGGACGAGACCCGCCGGGCGGTGCGGGCGCTGCGCGAGGAGCCGGTCGCCCTCGACGAACAGCTCACCGCCCTCGCCACGGACGAAGGCGCCGACTTCCGGATCACCGGGTCCGTACGGCCGCTGCCGCCGGCGGCCGGAATAGCCCTGCTGCGAGTCGCGCAGGAAGCGCTCACCAACACGCGCAAGCACGCACCGGGCGCCGCCGTCACCGTCACCCTGGCCTTCGGCGAAGCGTCCACCCGCCTGACGGTCACCAATGAGGCGACGGTACGATCTGGCGTCGATCCGGCCGGAGCGCTTGCCGAGACCGGCGGTGGCTTCGGCCTCACCGGCATGCGCGAGCGCGTGGAACTGCTCGGCGGCACACTCGCCGCAGGTCCCAAAGACGCAGGTCCCAAAGACGCAGGCCCCAAAGCCGCAGGCCCCAAAGACGCAGGCCCCAAAGACGCAGGCCCCAAAGCCGGTGGCTGGAGAGTGGAAGCGGAGGTCCCGGCGTGAAGGTGGTCATCGTGGACGACCAGACCATCGTCCGCGACGGATTGGTCACCATCTGCGAGCGGCTGCCCGAGGTCGAGGTGGTCGCCGCCGTCGGCGACGGTCGGCAGGCCCTGGCCGCGGTCGCCGAGCATTCCCCGGACGTGGTGCTGATGGACCTGCGCATGCCCCATATGGACGGCATCGAAGCCACGCGGCACATCACCATGGACCATCCCGGGACGCATGTCGTCGTGCTGACCACCTTCATCGACGACGAATCGATCAACGCGGCGCTCACCGCCGGAGCCCTGGGCTACCTCACCAAGGAAGCCGGGCGCGAGGACGTCGATCGGGCACTGCGGGCGGCCGCCCGCGGGCAGGCCCTCCTGGATCCCGCCGTACACGCCCGCCTCGTCGCGCTCGCCCGGCAGCAGCCCGCCGCCGGATCGCGGGAGCTGCCCGCCGGGCTGACCGCACGCGAGGCCGAAGTGCTCATCTGCATGGCCAAGGGCCTGTCCAACCGCGAGATCGCCCGATCGCTGTTCGTCAGCGAAGCCACCGTCAAAACCCATGTCAACCGCGTCTTCGCCAAGACCGGCAGCCGGGACCGCGGCCAGGCCATCGCCTACGCACACCGACACGGACTCGGTTGAGGCGTGCCCAGGACGACACCGCTCAGCCGGCGGCTTCGAGCAGCGCCTCGGCATCGGCGACCGCCTCGGCCAGGACGGCGGGCTCCGGCCGCAGCCCTGCCACGATCGTGTCGATACCGCGCAGGCCCGCCCGCTGGAGGAGGCGTTTCTCGTTGGTGGCCCACTCACCGCGCGCCGCCAGCACCGCGTGCGCCGTCTGCACGGCGGCGGTCGCCACCGCACCCGCGACCTCCGTGGCCTGGCCACGTCCGACGTACGAGGCCGAGGCATACCGCAGTGTCAGAGCCGCGCGCCCGCGCCACACCGCAGGCGCCGCCTCGCGCAGCGCCTGCGGGTACTCGGGGCGGGGCAGGGCGCCGCGCAGCACCTGGTTGAGGGCGAGTTCGGCCACCACGAGATAGCTGGGGATGCCCGCGAGGTGGAACATCAGCGGCTCCCAGCGGAAGCGGCCCTGCCGGGACTCGGCGAGTTCGTGTTCCACCACCTCGAGGTCGCGGTAGTGGACGTCCACGCGCCGTCCGTCGATCGTCAGCCAGGCGCCCCCGTTGAAGACACCACCGCCCCACTCGCCGATCTCGGAGACCTCGCCCTCCCAGCCGATGGCCCGCAGATCGGTCGGGTCGAAGCCGCCCCGGTAGTACACGGCCAGGTCCCAGTCGCTCTCCGGGGTGTGGGTGCCTTGCGCACGCGAGCCCCCGAGGGTGACGGCGCGTACGGCGGGCAGGGCGGCGAGCCGCTCGGCCACCTCGTCGAGGAACATGTCGTCGGTCATGTCGGTCATACGGATCCGATCGTGTGAAGTGGATGACGGGTGCTGCGGACACACCGGCCGGACGCCGGAGCGCAGGCTCGGACGGCGTTCACGCGGGTCGCGATCGGTGCGCCGGGTCATCACTTCATGACGCCGACCTTACCGCCCCCGCCGGGACCCGAGCCCGGTGCGCCGGAACACCGATGGATGGCGCGCCGGAACACCGGCGGATGGCGCGCCGGAACACCGGCGGATGGCGGGCGTGCGGCACGGGCCAGGGGCGGTTCAGCCCTTCACCAGGCCCAGGCGGAACAGGCTCTCCGCGGTGTCGAGGATGGTCGTCACCGGGTCGCGCGGGGTCCAGCCGAAGACGGAACGCGCCTTCTCGTTGCGCATGACCGGTACCTTCGCCGCTTGCCCGGCCGCTTCCCGCAGCGCCGGGTCGGAGCGGGCGGCCTCCCGTAGCTCTTCGTCGCTCACCTCATGCGTGGGTACCCGGGCGGCGCGCTCTCCGAGGTGCTCGGCCAGTACCCGGGCGATCCACAGAAAGCTGACGGCCCGTTCGCCGCTGGCGAGGAAGCGCTGCCCGGCCGCGGCGGGATGGGTCATGGCCCGCAGATGGAGGTCGGCGACATCGCGCACGTCCACCATGCCGAAGTGCATGCGAGGGGCGGCCTCCATCGTCCCCTCCAGCATCGCCTTCACGAGCTCCGTCGAGGCGGAGAGCCGGGGGCCGAGCGTCGGACCGAAGATGCCGCTCGGGTTGATCACCGTCAGTTCCAGGCCGTCTCCCTCCTTCGCCACGAAATCCCAGGCGGCCAGCTCCGCGATGGTCTTCGACCGGATGTAGGGCGGGTTGTCGTCCGCGGGGTCGGTCCAGTCGCTCTCGTCGTATGTGTCACCGTCCTTGGGGCTGTATCCCACCGCGGCGAACGAGGACGTCATCACGACCCTGCGCACACCGTGGTCCCGGGCGGCCCGCAGCACCCGCAGGGTGCCGTCCCGTGCGGGGACGATCAGCTCGTCCTCGTTTTCCGGCTGGACGGAGGGGAACGGCGACGCGACATGCAGGACGTGGGTGCACCCCGCCACCGCGTCGTCCCAGCCGTCGTCCGCCGTCAGGTCGGCGCCGACGATGTCGAGCCGCCCACCCGGATCGACACCGGATGCCGCGACGTCCGACCGGACGCTCGCGGTGGCGCTCGCCGCCCGGCCGTGCGAACGGATCGTGGTGCGCACCCGATGGCCGCTTCGCAGCAGGCCGCTGATCACATGGGTGCCGACATAGCCGTTGCCTCCGGTCACCAGGACGAGTTCGCCACCACCGGCGTCCGTGTTGGTGTCGGCGTCAGCGGACACGGGGACAGTCTTGCCTTCCATGAATTCCTTTGCATCCTTTCCGAAACGCACTTCTCACAGCGCGTCGATGACGCCCGTGATCTCGTCGATCGCCCGGCGCTCCGTATCGGCGTCGGCGCGCTCCCGCGCGTCCCACATCTCCGCCTTGAGCCGCAGATAGCGCAGGCGGACCGCCATGAGCTCCATCTCCCGCTCCAGGCGCTCCGCATTGCGCCGGAAGAGGTCGCGCAGGGGAGCGGCGCCCTGTGCGCCCTCGTCGAGGTGGCGAAGGTAGGCACGCATGTCCTGCACGCTCATGCCGGTCGATCTCAGACACCCCAGCGCCTTGATCGTCTCCACCACGGTGGGGTGGTAGCGCCGGTGGCCACTGTCCCGGTCGCGGTCCACCGCGGGGATCAGGCCGATCTTCTCGTAGTAGCGCAGCGTCGGCTCCGAGAGGCCGCTCAGTCTCGACACCTGCTGGATGGTCATCGGGGAGCCCCGGACCTCTGTCCCTGTCGTTGTCATATGACGAGCATCCGACACTTGAAGCGCTTGAGGTCAAGTGCGATCGACAGGCCGTGCCGCAAGCGCCCGGCCGATGGCTACCGGGAGGTCCCGGGCGTGGTGACGGCGGATGCGGGAGTGGGCGCGCCGGGGCGCCGTCCGGGCGTGGCGATGGGGATGTCGCGCATCAGGAGCAGGGCCCCGAGGGCGAGGAGTCCGGCGGCGCTTCCGCTCCAGGCGATGGTGGAGCCGATGGCCGTCGCGGTGGGCGCGGCCGTGCCGGAGCGGCCGATCAGGGACTGGGCACAGGCCAGGCCGACCGCGCCACCGAGCTGCTTGGTGAGCGCGGAGCCCGCGGTGGCGGTGCCCATGTCGGCGCGCGGGACGGAGTTCTGGGTGGCGATGGTGAGCCCGCCCATGGCCGGTCCGGTGCCGAGCCCGACGAGTACCAGCAGAACGGAGGTCAGCGCGAGCGGTGTGGTGGCACTCAGCGCGACGAAGGCGGCGGTGCCGGCGGTGAGCAGCCCCGCTCCGGTCAGCAGGACCGGTTTGACGTGCCCGCTGCGCAGCACGGTGACGGCGGTGAGGCGGTTGCCGAGGGTCATGCCGATGAGCAGGGGGAGCAGCAGCAGACCGGAGGCGGTGGCCGAGTGGCCGCGGATGTGCTGGAAGTACAGCGGCAGGAAGATCCCCACCGGCAGGGCGGCGACCTGGAAGAAGAAACCGGCGGTCAGCAGGGCCGTGTAGGTGCGGTGCCGGAACAGCCGCAGGGGCAGGACGGGGACGGTGGCCCGCCGCTCGACCGGTACGAGCGACGCGAGCAGCGCCAGACCGCCGAGCAGACTGCCCATGACGGCCGGGTCCGTCCAGGAGGGGGCGCGCCCGGCGGTCGCGTTGCCTTTGAGGCTGAGGCCGGTCAGCGCCAGGGAGAGCCCGGCGGCGAGGAGGAGGATCCCCGCCGCGTCGAGCCGGCCGCCCGGCGGGGTGGCGGGACGGCGGTCGGGCAGGGCCAGGGCGATGACGGCGATGGAGGCCAGCCCGAGGGGGAGATTGAGCCAGAACGCCCAGCGCCAGCCGACGTGATCGGCGAGCAGTCCGCCGAGGAGCGGGCCACCGACCATGCCCACGATCATCATGGTGGCCATCGCCGTCTGCATCCGGATCAGGCCCTGGGGGCGGGACGGTGGGTGGAGGTCGCGGACCAGCGCCATGCCGAGGGTCAGCAGGGCTCCGGCGCCCAGGCCCTGGAGCGCGCGGGAGAGGATCAGCGCCGGCATGGAGGCGGACAGGCCGCAGGCGATGGAGCCGACCAGGAAGACGGCGAGCCCGCCGATCAGTAACCGGCGGCGGCCGTAGAGGTCGGAGAAGCGGCCGTAGACCGGCACGCTGACGGAGGAGGTCAGCAGATAGGCGGTGATGAGCCAGACATACCAGGCGTCCCCTCCGCCGATCTGCTCGACGATGCGGGGCAGCGCGGTGCCGACCACGGTGCCGTCCAGCATGGCCAGGAAGGCGCAGCCCAGCAGGGCGAGGGTGATCAGGGTCCGGCGGCGGGGCGGGAGTTCCTCGTACGCGTCGGGTCCGGTCACCTGGCCTCCCCGGGTGCCGCGAGCGCGCCGTGCAGGAAGAGATCCACGACTTCCTCGGTGGTCAGCGGGTCGGGGGCGCCCAGCCGCCCGGCCGACATCAGCGTCAGCTGGAAGGCGTCCGCGAGCCGTTCCGGGGCGAGCCGCAGGCTGTCGCGGTCGGGCTCGAAGAGCGCGGCCAGCGCCGCGCGCGGCCGGGCCAGGCTCGCCTCGCGGTCCGGGAGGCGCCCGTCCTTATCGGGCTTGGGAGCGGTGCGTTCCAGCCGCCCGGCCGCCGCGAGCGCTCCGGCGACCGCGCCGATGCGGGTCATGTGCCCGCGCACCACATCGGCCGCCTCGGCGAGCCGGTCCGCCAGCGGCTGGTCCAAGGCGATCGACTCCAGATGGGCCACGGTGTCATCGGGCCGCACGGCCTCGGCCATACAGGCCGCGAGCAGGGCGTCCTTGTCCTCGAAGACGCGGAAGATCGTGCCTTCCCCGATGCCCGCGGCCCGGGCGATCTTCGCCGTCGTCACGGAGGCGCCGTATTCGACGACGAGGGGAAGCGCGGCGGCGACGATCATCGCGCGGCGCTGGTCGGGATCCATGGCCGGCGCACGGCGCCGGGGCGGGGTGGAGGAGTTCTCTGGCATGCCGGTACCGTACGGAGTGAGTACTCACTCCGTCAATGTGTTGCGACGCGTCACAGCGGAGTGCCTGTGGGCGGTGGGGGATTCCGGCGGACGACCGCGCCGTCAGCGCGCGGCGAGCAGAGTGCGGCGCAGCGCGCGGCCCGCCTCGGACGGTGGGTCGTTGCGCGAGGCGGCGAGGCCGAGGCCGTGCAGCGGCGGTGGGCCGGCGAGATCGACCCGGGGCGAACTCCAGCGGGCCGGTGGCTTTCTGCTGATCCGCGAAAAGGGCGCGCCGCGCGTCGACACCGCGATGGCCCAGGCCCAGCGCACCGACTCCGGCCCCGCCCTGCTCGTCCGCCCCGACGGCTATATCGCCTGGGCCGGACCCGACGTCCGTACGAACGGTCCCGACGGCTGGTACACCGCGTGGCGGGCCTGGACCGGCCCGTCGGCCGAAGCGGTGCACGCCCGGCGCTGAGCGGAGCGTGCGCAGATGCCACGGCGCCGGGCGGACAGCCCGGCGCCGATGGCCTCATCCGTCGACGCCGTGCCGACACCTTCCTACGGAGCGTCGCCGCGACGTCATCTTCAGGGCCCGATCACACGAGCCGCCACAGATGGTCGTCGGTTCCGTTGTCGTCGTACTGCACCACTTGGGCGCTGTTGGCAGTGGACATGCCGTCGACACCCAGCACCTTCTGGCTGTTCTTGTTGAGGACGCGGAACCAGCCGTCGCCGTTGTCCACCTTCCTCCAGAGGTGATCGGCCGTGCCGTTGTCCTCGTACTGGACGACGATGGCGCTGTTGGCGGTCGACATCCGGTCGACGCCCAGGACCTTGCCGCTGTGGCCGTTGCGGATCAGAAACCAGCCGTCGCCCCGGTCGATCCACTGCCAGGCGTGGTCTCCCGTCGGCGTGTTGTCGAACTGCACCACGCGGGCGCTGTTGGCGGTGGACATCTCGTCGACTGCGAGCACCTTGCCGCTGTGCTTGTTCTGCAGGCGGCGGAAGGGCGGCTCCGGGGTCCATGCCCGGCCGTCCGGCGAGGCCGTCGGAAAGCAGGTGATGCGCAACCGGGCCGCGCCCATGGGGATGAGGGTGACCGTCTCGGCCGGTGTGTCGGCCCGGGCCGGGCTCTGCTGCAGCGGGGTGACCACCCGCTCGTCGTCGGAGACCCACTCGGGGATGCGACGCGCCTGGGCGGTCATGCGGACCGGGGTGCCCTCGTGGGTGAAGGGATTCGCGGCGAGCGGACTGTCGTCACGAGTGAGGACGGGAACGGCTCCGGGGGTGAGGCCGTAGTTCCACGGCGTGGTGGCGTGCACTTCGTACTCGGGGAAGGTGTCGGTGCCGGCGTAGCGCACGAAGTCCTCGCCGATGCGCAGGGAGTACGTCAGCGGGCCGTGGTCGACGCTGACCGCGTCGTGCTGCCCGGACCAGGTCCGCAGGGTGGTGCGCTGCGGCAGGCGGATCGTCACCACATCGCCGTCCGTCCAGCTCCGGTCGACCTTGACGAAGGCCGGACCGCTGCCCGCGGCCACCGCCCGGCCGTTGACCTCGATACGGGGGTTCTCGCACCAGCCGGGGACACGCAGATGGAGCGGGAAAGCCACCTTCTCGCGGGTGGACAGAGTGAGCCGGATGGTCTCGTCGAACGGATAGTCGGTGTCCTCGGTGAAGGTGACCGTCGTACCGCCGGCCACCTTCGCGCTCACCTGGCACGCGGCGTAGAGGGAGGCCGCGAGCCCCTTGTCGGGAGTGGCCAGCCACAGCTCCTCGGCGAAGTACGGCCAGCCCATGCCGTAGTTGTGCGGACAGCAGCGGTACTGGTCGACGCCCGGCTGGTACGACTGCATGGCGAAGCCGTTCTGGAACTGCCCCTGGGACTTCACCGCGTTGTTCAGATCGATGCTGTTCGCGCTGGTGATGTAGTGGGTGCCGGTGCCCTGGGGGTCGAGGGCGGCGGGCAGCATGTTGAAGGCCAGGTCTTCGCAGCGGTCCGCCCAGACGGGGTCGCCGGTGATCCGGGTCAGCAGCTCATGGCTGGCCATGAACTCGACGATGCCGCAGGTCTCGAACCCCTGCCGGGGGTCCGCGAAACCCGGGCGGTAGTTCTCGTCGCCGGCGATGCCACCGCCCGGGAACTGGCCGTATGTGCCGAGCACCGACGCGTAGGTGCGGTAGGTCGCCTGTCTGAGCTCGGCGGAGCCGGTCACCTGCGCGTACTGGGCGGGCTCGCGGAAACCCTGGGCGATATTGACGTTGTGCGGGCTCGGGAGGTTGTCGACCCAATTGGCGCCGTACGTATGCATCTTGTGGACGAGGTCGAGGAGGAACGCCTCGCCCGTGCGGCGGTACAGCCACATCGCGGTGTCGAGCCCGTCGCCCCAGCGGTAGGAGACCCAGCTGGAGTCGAAGGCGCCCGGCCCCTGCGCGTTCATGAAGCTCAGGAAGCGGGTCAGGAAGGGGACGACGCGCTGGTCGCCGGTGAACTCCTCATGGGTGCGCAGGGCCATGAGGAGGGGGAGGAACGGCCAGAAGTCGGGGCCGCCGTTCAGCTTTGTCCGCAGGGAGCGCGGTCCGAAGAAGCCGTCGCTCTGCTGGGTGGCGAGGATGGCGTCGATCCACTTGCGGGAGTTCGTGAGCGCTGCCTGGTCACCGGTGGCCACGGCCAGCGGGACATAGCCGCGCAGCCAGTAGGGCACCTCCTCCCAGCCGTCCTGGTCCGGATGGGTCCACCCGGTGACATTGACGTCGAGGAAGTGCGAGCGCTCCTCGTACCGGCCGCAGAGCCCATGGAGTTGGAGACGGAGCTGCTCGGCCAGCCATCCGCGCGGGGTGACGCTCCCGGACGGGAGCCGGTCGAAGGCGTCGGCCAGCGGGGCCCTCGGCCGCTGGGCCGGGGATACCGGGGATGCCACGGCGGCCGGGGCCAGGCGGGCGGCGAGCGCGGGGGCACCGAGGGTGAGGGCGCTGGTGCGGAGGAAGCGACGTCGGTCGAGGGGCATCGTGCGGCTCCTGTCGGTGGGGATGCCGAGGAAGTGCCGAAGAAGTGCCTAGGGATGGTCAAGGACGACACGTCGTGCCTGACATCGTTGTCGGGCATCACAGCACGCCCCCGGCGCCCTGTCCAGGTGCATGACAGGTCGCGGGAGCACGACAGGTCGGGAGTACGGCAGGTCGGGAGTACGACAGGCCGGGAGTGCGACAGGCCGGGAGTGCGACAGGCCGGGAGTACGACAGGCCGGGAGTACGGCAGGTCGGGAGTACGACAGGCCGGGAGTACGACAAGCCGCGAGTGTGACCACGCCGGGAGTACGACCGTCCTGCTCCGGGTGGGGCTCTATGCTGAGGGTGATGTCCGCACCCCAGGGCCCCACCTTCCGTGAGCTCGTCGTCCAGGCGCTGTCGTCCGTCGAGCACGGCTACGACCTGCTGGCCCCGAAGTTCGACCACACCGGGTACCGGACCCCGGCGTCGGTGCTGGACTCGGTGACCGGCGCCCTGCGCGAGCTCGGGCCCTTCGACAGCGGCCTCGACGTGTGCTGCGGAACCGGTGCGGGCATGGGCGTGCTGCGGCAGGTGTGCCGGGAGCGGATCACCGGTGTCGACTTCAGCGCGGGCATGCTGGCCGCGGGCCGGGCCCGTACGCCGGTGGCGCCGGACGCCCCGCGCACGGACTGGGTACGCGCCGACGTACGCACCCTTCCGTTCGGGCCGGTCTTCGACCTGGCGGTGAGCTTCGGGGCGTTCGGCCACTTTCTGCCGCGGGAGCTGCCGGGGCTCTTCGCTCAGGTCCACTCCGTGCTCCGCCCGGGCGGCCGGTTCGCCTTCCCGATCGGGGCACCGGCCCGTCCGGGATCCCGGCACTACTGGGAGCTCCTGGCGTTCGACACCGCGATGCGGGTGCGCAACGCGGTGTGGCGGCCGCGCTTTGTGATGTACTACCGGACCTTCCGGCTCGCGGAGGTGCGCGAAGAGCTGCTCCGGGCCGGGTTCGAGGTCGAACTGCGGGCACTGGAGGAGCTCGGCCGGCGGGCGGACGGCAGCCCTCGCTGCCGACTGGTGGTGGCCACCCGGCCGGTCTGAGCGGGACTGTTGGCCACTGACCGATGTGAGCGGGCCCCCCGCGGACGCGGCGATCGCGGACACATGGCGGCAACCCAAGCGGCGGTGGCGGCGACCTTGGGCTGACAACTTGTCAGCTATTCAAGGGAGTTCACAGTGCGCTCATTCCTCGCGCGCCTGGCCACCGTGCTGGCCGCACTGGCCGCGCTGGTCGCCGCGCCCGGTGCCGCGACGGCCGCCCCGTCGCGGGTCGCCGACGACTGGAACCCGCCCGCCAACCTGGTGCAGCCGCTGGAAGAGGTGTGGAACCACGTCGAGTCGACCTACCCGGACCTCTACGGCTTCCGCAACTATGGCTGGGACCAGGTCATGGCCAACAGGGGAAGCGTCAACTACTGCGTCCGCTGGGAGTCCGACGCCCCCGTCACCGCCACGCTGCGCGACCAGATCCACGCCGCGGTGAAGAAGCAATACGCCAAGTGGCTGGCGGCCATGGTGGAGAACGGCACGGGACACAACGCCTGGCCCTACACCAACGTCCCGGTCAACATCGTCGGCTGGGCCGTGAAGAACCGTTCCACACTCCAGTGGACCGACAACTCGGTCGACATCTACGCCGGGAACCTCGACGGCGGCGGCGCCCCGCAGTGTTCCCCCGACTGCGGACGCTTCTTCCACCAGGACGGTAACTACTCGCGCTGCCCGGGCGGTGCGGCCCGCCACTACGACCAGTCACTGTGGCTGACGAAGGGCTTCCAGGGCGGTGCCGGCGGGGACTGGGGGCAGCGTGTGGGGCAGGAGTACTTCACCGGTGCGCTGAACCAGGAGAATATCCACATCTACCTGCATGAAGTCGGCCACACCTTCGGCCTCGACGACTTCTACGACTGGACGCCGACCGGCCAGTGCTGCTTCCTCATGAAGGCGGGAAGCGCCACGCAGATCACGGAGTTCGACACATGGATGCTCCGCGACTTCTGGCGCCATCTGAAGAGTCGCTACGGCCTCTGAGCGGACGGTGTCCGCACCTGCTCACCACGACCGTCGGCCCCGTGATCTGAGCCGTACCGGGCCTTGGGCGACGTCCCCTGCCCGGCCGGCAGGGGACGTCCGCCCGTTCAGTCGTCACATTCGCCGCGCCAGGTGAGGCTGGTCAGGGTGGCCTTGTTCCCGATGATCAACTTGTAGTCGCCGGGGCCGGGGTTGAAGTGGAGACACCTGTCAAACGTCTGTCCGTTGAAGATCCAGGTGGCCTGAATGTGATCGTGGCCCGGCTGACGGGTGCCGTTGTTGAAGATCGTGCTGCCGACGATGCCGGTCGGGTGGGAGCCCCTCCAGTTGCCGGTGCTCTTGATCACGGCCGGCCCGTCGGTGCCCACGTTGCTGTCGAACACGCAGACGTTCCCCGGGGGACAGTCGGGCGGGCTGGGCTCGGCCGATGCGGTGGGCGTGCTGGCGAGTACGGCGACGAGGGCCGCGGACAGGGCTGCCGTGACGGCGATGCGCTGGTGCATGGTGTTCCTCCCGGCTTCCGCTGGGGCGCCCTTCTGGGCGCCCCTTCTCCCGACAGGGCACCACGAACCGGCGGGGACTGGTCCCGAAGGCCCGTCCCCGGCCGTCTACGAGGAAATCGGTCCCACCCGGAACCAGTCGAACTCCGCCAGTCCGCCCCCGCCGCCGGTCGCCGGACCGGTGGCGAAGAGTCCCACGGTCGCCCCGATCCACTTGCCCGCGGTCGCCGGGAACGGCGCCCCGAGCGGTGTGAACCCCCGCCCGTCCACCTCGGCCGCGAACTGGCACACCGCTCCCGGCCGCACGGTCACCCGGAGCCGTACGGCAGAGTGCCCCCTCCGCAACGGCACCGGCGTGACGACGTCCACCTCGGCGGCGTCCTGGGCCGCGGTACGGCATACGCGGACGATCCGGTCGCCGTCGTGGCGCAGGCCCACCCAGGCGTAGCTCTCACCCAGGACCACCAGCCCGGCCCGGGATCCCGCCGTCATGGTGGACACGCTCATCGAGGTCGTCGCGGTGAACGATTCGGCGGGCAACCGCTGGGTCAGCACATGGGGCAGCAGCCGCAAGTCATCGGCGACCGGGCTCGGTTGGCAGACCAGGGCGAGCCGCCCCGGGGAGTGGCGCAGCGACCACCACGCCGGGTCGGCGTTCGCCTGCCACATCCACTGCCGGCCCAGCTCCGCCCCGCTGAAGTCGTCGCTACTGGCCGGCGCGGTGGCCTCCGTCCGGCCGTCCACACGGGGCTTGGTGTGCACGAGCACCGGCGTACCCCGGCCGCTGCCGTCGTCGGTGCCCATCACCGGCCAGCCATCGGTGCGCCACCGCATCGGCTGGAGGTGCACCACCCGCCCGTAGGCATCGCGGTCCTGGAAGTGCAGAAACCAGTCCTCGCCGCTCTCGGTGGTCACCCACGCTCCCTGGTGCGGCCCGTTGACGGGGGAGTCGCCCTGGGCGAGGACGATGCGGTCCTCGTACGGCCCCCAGATGGAGCGGGAGCGGAACGCCGACTGCCAGCCGTTGGTGACACCTCCGGCGGGCGCGAAGATCCAGTACCAGCCGTCCCGCTTGTAGAGTTTCGGGCCCTCCAGTGTGGTGTAGCCGGGGAGGTCATCGCCGTTGACCACGATCCGGCCCGCGTCGAGCAGCTCGGTTCCGTCCGGGCTCATACGGTGCAGCGTGAGCCGGTTGTTGATGCCGCTGCGGCTCTTCGCCCATGCGTGGACCAGATACGCCTGCCCGTCGTCGTCCCACAACGGACACGGGTCGATCAGCCCCTTGCCCGGTTTGACCGGACGCGGTGCGCTCCATGGCCCTCGCGGATCGGTGGCGGTCACCATGAAGATCCCGAAGTCGGGGTCGGGATAGAAAATCCAGAACGTGCCGTCGTGATGGCGCAGGGCCGGGGCCCACACCCCTTCGCCGTGTCTCGGTTCGCTGAAGTGGTCCTCGGGCTCCAGCTCGGTCAGGGCGTGGCCGATGACGCTCCAGTTGACCAGGTCGACCGACCGCAGCACGGGCAGTCCGGGAACCCGGTTGAAGGTGGAGGCGACCAGATAGAAGTACGGGCCCACCCGGATCACGTCGGGGTCGGACCAGTCGGCGTTGAGCACCGGGTTCCGATAGCGGCCGTCCCCCAGGTCGGCCACCCATGGCAGATGTGTTGGGGCCGAGGCCGCTTCACTTGCCGTCACCACGCCACCTGCCTCGATCGCTCCGCCTGGCCGTGGCGCCGCAGAAGCCGGGGTGGTGGCGCCGACTCCGCCGAGCACCGTCGATCCGGCGACCGCGCCGAGGCCGGTCCGTAATACCTGCCTGCGACCGTGTTCGCTCACTGTTCCCTCCGGGGCGACTCATGGGGGTGCGTCCGTCGGTTGGGTGGTGCGGCTGCCTGCTTTGCGGTGCGTGTGGCTGTTTGGGTGGTACGGCTGCCTGTTGGGTGGCACTGCCGGTAAGCGCTTTCCATCCTCCGTCGGAGTCTGTCAGCGCGTCATGGCCCGGGCAAGACCGGCGAGAATCCGCCACCGGATCATCGGCGGCCCCGGCAACCTCCTGGCCCGCGGTGGCGACAGTCGCACGGCAGATGTCGTCGAGCAGTGGGAGTGGTGGGCCATGAAAGCCGAACGTCGGGCGGTGGGGCGCGGCAGGCGTCGTGGGCTGGCAGCGGTCGTCGGGGCCCTGACGCTGGCGGGCGCGGTCGCTCTGCCGGGGGAGGGTGCATTCGCCGAGGACGGGCGGGGGCCGGCCGCCACGCCCTGGAGCGCCGAGGTCGCAGACGGGTTCGCATCCGTCAGCGCGCTGGGGCAGAACGGTACGTACGGGGGCCGCGACGGCCGTACCGTCACCGTGCGGACACTCGCCGATCTCGAGAAGTACGCGACGGCATCCGAGCCGTACGTCATCGTCGTGGCCGCGGCGATCACGATGGATCCCAAGGGCAAGGAGATCAAGGTCGCCTCGGACAAGACCATCGTGGGCTCGGGCACCTCGGGCCAGATCATCGGCGGGGGCTTCTTCCTGGGCCAGGGCGTGCACAACGTCATCATCAGGAATCTGACGATCCGTGACTCCTACGAGGGCACATGGAACGACAAGGAGCACGACTGGGACGCCATCCAGATGGACGGTGCCCACCATGTGTGGATCGATCACAACGAACTACGGCATATGGCCGACGGGCTGATCGACAGCCGTAAGGACACCACCTACCTCACGGTGTCCTGGAACCGGCTGCAGCAGAACAACAAGAGCTTCGGGATCGGCTGGACGGAGAACACCACGGCCGACATCACGATCCACCACAACTGGTTCCGCGAGAGCGAGCAGCGCAACCCGTCCGCCGACAACATCGCCCATGCGCATCTGTACAACAACTACCTGCAGGACGACCCCGGCACGGACATCAACTCCTCCTACGGCAACTACGCCCGGGGAAACACCAAGATGGTGCTGGAGAACAGCTACTTCCAGGGCTTCGAGAACCCCGTTGTCAAGGACGCCACCGCCGCCCTGGTCCAGCGCGGCAACCTCTTTGTCAACACCACCGGCCGCAACGAGAGCGGCGGCACCGCGTTCGACCCGAAGGCGTATTACTCCTACTCCCTCGACCCCGCCGACCGGGTGCCGTCCATCGTGACCTCCGGGTCGGGCCCCACCCGGGCCATCGGTACCACCGGCTGACCGGGTCGGCGCCGATATTGACGTGACCTGCCCTTACGCGGCGTCGTAGCCGGGGAGGGCCAGCGCCGAGTGCGCGTGCCGGCCCGTGCTGTTGAGCACGGGGGACGGGTCGCGCAGCGCCTCGTTGCGCCGGGCCAGGTCCTCGGGGGTACGCGGAGACAGGCCAGCGCTTCCTTCGGTGGCGAGTGCCTGGTTCATCTCCACGAACGACCGCAGGGTGCGCTCGTACCTCTCGTAGGCATCGGCATGGTCGGGGCCCGCGGTCAGCTCGCCGGCGAGGACGTACGCGCCGACCAGCGCCAGGCTCGAGCCCTGACCGGAGAAGAACGACGGCGCGTAGGCGGCGTCGCCGACCAGGGCGACCCGGCCGGTGGACCACCGTGGCATATGGATCTGGCTGACCACGTCGAAGAAGAGGTCGTCGCTGTCGCGCAGGGCGGCGACCATGCGCGGGATCTCCCATGCGTATCCGGCGAACGTCCCGGCCACGAGGTCGCGCTGGGCGGCGGGGTCGCGGAAGGCGTCCAGGGGCGGGTCGGGGCGCAGGAAGCTGAGGAAGGCGTACACCCGGTTGCCGTCGCTGGGTGCGTAGAGGACGGCGGTCCTGCCCGGCACGTTCCAGGTGAGACCCTCGTGGGCGAGCCCCAGGTGGTTGGGCATGGTGAATCCGGCGAAGCTGTGGTCGAGATAGCGGTGGTAGGGCTCCTCCGGGCCGAACGCCAGGCCCCTGGTGTGCGAGTGGATGCCGTCGGCGCCGATGACCAGGTCGAAGGTGCGCCGGGCTCCGCCGCGGAAGGTCACATCCACACCGCCGTCGTGGTCGTGGAGGGTGGCGATGGAGTCGTTGAAGAGGAGTTCGACGTCGTCGCGGATCGCGCCGTAGAGGATCTCGGCCAGCTCTCCGCGGGGGATTTCGAGGTCATGGCCTTCCTCGCCGCCGGAGAGGGCTTCGGGCCGGAGGTCGGCTATCGGACGGCCTTCCGCGTCGACGAAGGAGATCCGGCGGACGCCGACGTGGGCGTCCCGGAGTTGGGGAGCACCCCCATGCGCCGGACGACCTCGACCGCGGTGCCGCGGATGTCGATGGGGTAGCCGCCACCGCGTAGTGCGGCTGCCTTCTCGACGACGGTGACCGCGAAGCCGTACCGGTGGAGCCAGTAGGCCAGCGCGGGGCCGGCGATGCTGGCGCCGGAGACCAGGATCGTGCGCTTCGGCGCGGTGTTCATGCCGCCCATGGGCACTCCTCTCCGGCCCTCCTGCGGGGAGGGCCTGGCGTATACCTAACTCAGGTATCCTTTTTGGTGGCGTGAAAGAGCCCCGGGTGTGGGGCCGATGGAACGACTATATACCTAACTTAGGTAGATGTGGAGTGCGGGATGACCGCCGAGGAACCGGAGGCCGGGCAGGACGGCGACGGTGAACACGACCTGCTGGCCATGCTGCCCCGCCTGACGCAGCTCAGCGGTGCCGTGAACCGGGGCCGCCTGACCGAGCGCGCCATGGAGGCCGCCGGTGTATCCGTGGACCGGCCCGCGATGTCGGTGCTGATCACCCTGCATGTGGCGGGCGGTCCCCTGCGCGTGGGGGAGATCGCCTCACGGATGCAGGTCGTCGGGCCCCATGTGACCCGGCAGGTGAACGAGCTGGCGCGGCGCGGACTGGCCCACCGGGTCACCGATCCGGACGATCAGCGCGCTCGGCTCATCGAGCCGACCGCCGAGGGAGCGGCGGCGACCGAACGCTATATGCGGACCGTCCTCGGATGGTTCGGCGACGCCCTCGCGGGCTGGAGCCCGCGCGATCGCGAGGTCTTCGGCCGGCTTCTGGCCCGCTTCGTCGACGACCTCACCGCCCATCTGGACTCCTTCGACGACGATGGGCCCGGCTGAGCGGCGACAATCGGCCCGCATCAGCGGACACCCGCCCGGCCGGAGATCCTCCTAGCCGGGCGCCCGGCCCGTCTCGACGAGCTCGGCCAGCTTGTCCAGGCTCATACGGGTGCCCAGCTCGTTGTCGGCGGCCGGTACGGAGTCGGGGAGCCCCTCGTGCAGGATGTGGACGTCCGTGCCGCCGCCCGCCGCGTCGGTGAGCGTGGTCGTGATCGTCATCGTGGTGCGCAGGGCGGGATCCGGGGTCTCGAACTCGGACACCTCGACCACCTGCTCGTCCGGCACCAGCCGGCTGAAGCGGCCGTGATAGGTGTCCGTATGGCCGCCCGACTTGCCGGTACTCGCCGGGTCGTCGTAGATGAGCGAGATGCGGAAGGTGCCCCCTTCGCGGGGGTCGAATTCATGCACCCGGCAGGTCATGCCGTCGGGCACCCGCCAGGCCGCGACGGCGCTCGCGTCGAGAAGCGCCCGGTAGACGGCCGAGCGCGGAGCGTTCACACGTCGGGAGACTCGCATGGCATACATACGCCCAACCTAGCGGCCGGGCGCCGGGCATATGAGCCGATTGCCCGGTGCCCGGCCGCTGGGTTGGGCGGCGGCGGAGGTCTTGCGTCCGGAGAGACCTCCGCCGCCGGGACACCCCATCCACGGAGCGTTGTCGAGGGGTGCCGTTTTCGGGGGAGTGCGGGTCAGCGCTTGACCTTGCGGGTCGCCCGCAGCCACTCCTTGTTCATCGCGGTGATGGAGAACAGCGGGATGCCCTTGGGGCAGGCCGTGGCGCACTCACCGGTGAGGGTGCAGCCGCCGAAGCCCTCGGCGTCCATCTGGGACACCATGTCCAGCACCCGGGTCTCCCGCTCGGGAGAGCCCTGGGGCAGCACATTGAGGTGGTTGATCTTGGCCGAGGTGAACAGCATCGCCGCACCGTTGGGACAGGCCGCCACGCAGGCGCCGCAGCCGATGCACTCGGCGTGCTCGAACGCGAAGTCCGCGTCCGCCTTGGGCACCGGAGTGGCGTGTGCCTCCGGCGCGGCCCCGGTCGGGGCGGTGATGAAGCCACCGGCCTGGATCACCCGGTCGAAGGCGGAGCGGTCCACCACCAGGTCCTTGATGACCGGGAAGGCGGAGGCACGCCACGGCTCGATGTCGATGGTGTCGCCGTCCTGGAAGGACCGCATATGGAGCTGGCAGGTGGTGGTGCGCTCCGGGCCGTGGGCGTCACCGTTGATCACCAGGCTGCACGCACCGCAGATGCCCTCACGGCAGTCGTGGTCGAAGGCCACCGGCTCCTCACCCTTGACGATGAGTTCCTCGTTGAGGATGTCGAGCATCTCCAGGAAGGACATGTCCTGGGAGACACCGTCGAGCTGGTAAGTGGCCATGGCACCGGGGGTGTCGGCGTTCTTCTGGCGCCAGACGCGCAGGGTGAGCTTCATGCGTAGCTCCGCTGAGTGGGGTGGACGTACTCAAAGGTCAGCTGCTCCTTGTGGAGCACGGGGGCGGCGCCGGTGTCGGTGAACTCCCAGGCCGCGGCATAGGTGAACTCCTCGTCCCGGCGGGCGGCCTCACCATCGGGGGTCTGGGACTCCTCGCGGAAGTGGCCACCGCAGGACTCGGCCCGGTGCAGGGCGTCCAGGCACATCAGCTCGGCCAGCTCCAGATAGTCCACGACCCGGTTGGCCTTCTCCAGCGACTGGTTGAACTCCTCGCCGGTGCCCGGCACCTTGATCCGGCGCCAGAACTCCTCGCGGATCTGCGGGATGCGGTCCAGCGCCTTGCGCAGCCCCTCGTCGGTGCGGGCCATGCCGCAGAACTCCCACACCAGCTCGCCGATCTCGCGGTGGAACGAGTCGGGGGTGCGGTCGCCGTCGACGGCCAGCAGCTTGGCCAGCCGGTCCTCGGTCTCCCGCACCGCCTCCACGGCCGCGGGGTGCCCGGCATCCACCTCTTCCTTGTGCGGGTGGCGGGCCAGATAGTCGTTGATCGTCGACGGCAGGACGAAGTAGCCGTCGGCCAGGCCCTGCATCAGCGCGGAGGCGCCGAGCCGGTTGGCACCGTGGTCGGAGAAGTTCGCCTCGCCGATCGCGAACAGCCCCGGCACGGTGGTCTGCAGGTCGTAGTCGACCCACAGCCCGCCCATCGTGTAGTGGATCGCGGGGTAGATGCGCATCGGGACCTCGTACGGGTTCTCCGCCGTGATCCGCTCGTACATGTCGAAGAGGTTGCCGTACTTCTCCTCGACCGCCTTACGGCCCATTCGGGCGATGGCGTCGGCGAAGTCCAGATAGACGCCCTGGCCGCCGGGTCCGACGCCGCGGCCCTCGTCACAGACGTTCTTCGCGGCACGGGAGGCGATGTCGCGCGGCACCAGATTGCCGAACGACGGATAGATCCGCTCCAGGTAGTAGTCGCGCTCGTCCTCGGGATCTCGGCCGCCGGACGGGTGTCGCCCTTCGCCTTCGGCACCCAGATCCGGCCGTCGTTGCGCAGCGACTCGCTCATCAGGGTCAGCTTGGACTGATGGTCCCCGGAGCGCGGAATGCAGGTCGGGTGGATCTGGGTGAAGCAAGGGTTGGCGAAGTACGCGCCGCGCCGGTGCGCACGCCAGATGGCGGTCGCGTTGGAGTTCATGGCGTTCGTCGACAGATAGAAGACGTTGCCGTAGCCACCGCTGGCCAGCACCACCGCGTCGGCGAAGTACGTGGAGATCTTGCCGGTCACCAGATCGCGGGCGACGATGCCACGCGCCCGCCCGTCGACCACGATCAGGTCCAGCATCTCGGTGCGGGCGTGCATCTCCACATTGCCCGCCGCGATCTGGCGGGACAGCGCCTGGTAGGCGCCGAGCAGCAGCTGCTGGCCCGTCTGACCGCGGGCGTAGAAGGTGCGGGAGACCTGCACACCGCCGAACGAGCGGGTGTCCAGCAGACCGCCGTACTCCCGGGCGAACGGCACGCCCTGGGCCACACACTGGTCGATGATCTCCACCGAGATCTGCGCCAGGCGGTGGACATTGGACTCGCGGGCGCGGAAGTCGCCGCCCTTGACGGTGTCGTAGAACAGCCGGTGGATCGAGTCGCCGTCGTTGCGGTAGTTCTTCGCCGCGTTGATCCCGCCCTGGGCGGCGATGGAGTGGGCCCGGCGCGGCGAGTCCTGGTAGCAGAACTGCACCACGTGGTAGCCCTGCTCGGCCAGGGTGGCGCCGGCGGCGCCACCCGCCAGGCCGGTGCCCACCACGATGATGGTGTGCTTGCGGCGGTTGGCGGGGTTGACCAGCTTGGCCTGGAAGCGGCGGGTGTCCCAGCGCTCGCTGACCGGCCCGGAGGGGGCCTGCTCGTCCTCGATCGGCTCGCCGACGGTGTACTCGGTGTATTCGCTGTACGAGGTCATGGTCAGCTCACCACTCCGGTCATGACACCGACGGGTATCGAGATGAACCCGGCGGTGAGAAGAATCGCCAGCCCATTGGCAGTGGCCTTGAGGGCGCGGTCACGGGTACGGCTGCCCGCGCCGAGGGTCTGCGCGGCGCTCCAGAAGCCGTGCTGGACGTGCATGCCCATGGCCAGCATCGCCACGATGTAGATGACGTTCCCGTACCAGGTGGAGAAGGTGTCCACCACGTTCTGGTACGGGTGGCCCTCCTGGAATCCGCCACTGTGCGTGGTGCCGGTGGTGAGGTCCAGGATGTGCCAGACGATGAACAGGGCCAGGATCACCCCGCCCCAGCGCATGGTCCGGGTGGCATAGCTCATCCGTGGCTTGGCGTGGACGTAGCTCTGCGGGCGGGCCTTGATGTCGCGCTTGCTCAGCTGGTAGGCGGAGACACCGTGCAGGACCACCGCGGCGACCAGGACGATACGGGCGATCCACAGGCCCCACTGATGGTGCAGGACGGGCGCCCCCATGACGCGCAGCCAGTGTCCGTAGCCGTTGAACTCCCCGGGACCGAAGAAGATCTTCATGTTCCCGAGCAGGTGAACGCAGAGGTAACCGATCATGATCAGACCGGTCACGCCCATGACGATCTTCTTGCCGAGCGTCGATTGCCAGAATGTGAGCGCCATGGACGGCCGTCGCTCCGCCCGCGTCGGACGCTGCTCCGGCCGCGTTGTCAATGCCATGAACACGACGTTAGAACCGGGCGGGTCGAAAGGGCCAAGATATGATTCTGATCATCTCGATAGCCAGTGCCTATCGAGGGCCGCTCAGATCCGGCCACGCTTGGGCCGACGGTCCCTCCGGCCGTCCCCCGGCCGGGTGAAAACGGTCAGCGGAAGCCCTCGCGGGTGATGCCGATGGCCTGCCGGAGCAGGTCCACGACATCGTGCTCACGGCGTTCGAGAGCCGTCTGCCCGACGACACGGAAGGCGGCGAGCAGGGTCGCGGCGAGGACCTGGGCCCGCAGCGGGGTGTCCGGTCCGGCGGGGAGGCGCTCCTCGGCGGCCTCGGCGAGATCGCGCTCGGCGGCGGCGTAGGTGGCGACCAGCTCCGGGAGCAGCGCCGGATGCAGTCGCAGGGTCCGGTAGTGCTCCTCCTGTGCCGGGTCGGCGGCGAACTCGGTGGAGTGCTGCTCGGCGGCGCGGATCACCGCCGTCATCAGGGATTCCTCGGCCGGGCGGGCGCGGATCAGCTCGACCAGCCGGACCGTGCGCGCACTGTCGTGATGCAGCAGCGCCTGTTCCTTGCTGGCGAAGTAGTTGGAGAAGGTGCGCCGGGAGACGGTGGCGGCATCGGCGATGGCCTCCACCGTGAGGTGCTCGACGCCGTGCTCGGCGGCGAGGCGCACGGCGGCATCGTGCAGCGACTGGCGGGTCGCCGCCTTCTTGCGCTCGCGCAGGCCGATAGTCATCGCCGGTGAGCATACGGGATAAGGCTGATTCTTGCCCACTGGGAAACCTTGCGCAGTGGGAACGTTTTCTGTGAGGCTGAGCCAGCGCCGCCGATCAACGGACCCCGGGCGGCGCCCGAGCCCCGCAGACCTTCCGACGCCAGAGGCACGAGGACCCCCTATGTCCACCCCCCACCATCCGCCCACCGCCGCCACCTCCATGGACGCCGACGAGCTGGGATTCGACCCGGACGCCCTGCGGGCGAAGTACCGGGCCGAGCGTGACCGCCGGATCCGTCCCGACGGCAGGAAGCAGTACCGGCGCATCGCCGGCGACTTCGGTTCCTACGCCCAGGACCCGTACGTGGAACAGGAGTTCACCCGGGAGCCACTTCACGACCGGGTCGACGTACTGATCATCGGGGGCGGCTTCGGCGGTCTGCTCGCCGGTGCGCGGCTGCGGCAGGCCGGTGTGCGGGATATCCGCATGATCGAACAGGGCGGGGACTTCGGCGGCACCTGGTACTGGAACCGCTATCCGGGTGTCCAGTGCGACATCGAGTCCTATGTCTATCTCCCCCTGCTCGAGGAGATCGGCTACGTACCCCAGTGGCGATACGCGCCGGGCGAGGAGATCAGACAGCACGCACGGGCGATCGGGCGCCACTTCGACCTCTACCGCGATGTCTGCTTCCGGACCCAGGTGACCGAACTCCGCTGGGACGAGGCCGAGTTGGAGTGGACCGTCCACACCGACCGGGACGACCGCATCCGGGCGCGCCATGTGGTGATCTCCAGCGGAACACTCAGCCGGGCGAAACTCCCCGGCATCCCGGGCATCGAGACCTTCAAGGGCCATACGTTCCACACCAGCCGCTGGGACTACGACTACACCGGCGGCGACGCGAGCGGCGGACTGCACGGACTCGCCGACAAGCGCGTGGCCCTCATCGGCACCGGCGCCACCGCCATCCAGGTCGTGCCCCATCTGGGACGGGACGCCGAGCATCTGTATGTGTTCCAGCGCACACCGTCCTCGGTCGATGTGCGCGGCAACCGCCCCACCGATCCGGGGTGGGCCGCATCGCTGACGCCCGGCTGGCAGCGGCGCCGCAGGGACAACTTCCTCGCCGTCGTCACCGGCGGCGAGGCGGCCGAGGACCTGGTGAACGACGGCTGGACGAGCACCGCGCGGCTGCAGCAGAAGCTCATCCCGACCGACAGCTACGCGGGCCTGCCACCCCAGGAGCGCGAACGCCTCTACGAAATCGCAGACTTCCAGAAGATGAACGGGATCCGCGACCGTGTGGACTCCATCGTCGAGAACACCGCGACGGCCGAGGCACTCAAGCCCTGGTACCGCTACATGTGCAAGCGCCCCACGTTCAGCGACACCTATCTGGACACCTTCAACCGGCCCAACGTCACACTCGTGGACACGGCCGACCACGGGGGCGTCGAGCGCATCGCCGAGAACGCCGTCGTGGCCGGCGGGGTCGAGTACGAGGTCGACTGCGTCATCTTCGCCACCGGCTTCGAGGTCGGCGTCTCCGGCATCACCTCCGGACTCCTCCCGGTGCATGGCCGCGGCGGTGTCACCCTGACCGAAGCCTGGCGCGACGGTCCGAAGACACTCCACGGCTTCTACAGCCACGGCTTCCCCAACCTCTTCCAGCTCGGCCCGCTGCAGAACGCCAGCGCCGTCAACTATGTGCACATCCTCGACGAGCAGGCGATCCACGTCGCCGAGGTGCTGGCCGAGGCGCGCAAGCGCCGGGCCCGGTATGTCGAGCCGACCGCCGAGGCCGAGGCGGCCTGGCGCGCCACCATCCGTGAGAAGGCGGCGGACCTGTACGCCTTCCAGGCCGAGTGCACCCCCGGCTACTACAACAACGAGGGCATGCCCAGGGAGCGCAGCGAGTCGTTCGGCGATGGGCCGATCGCCTTCCACGAACTGCTCAGGCGCTGGCGCGCGGACGGCGGCATGAACGACGTGCTGGTGGTCTGACACCGATGGATGCCACCTATTCCCAAGGAGCGACGATGCACCCCAGCCGGTTCGACGGCACCGGCCGCGGCCAGGCCACCAGCGACCGCATGGAGGTGCGCCGACTCACCAGGGCGAACCGGCTGTGGGGTTCCAACGGCGTCACCTTCGGCCCCGACGGGCGGCTTTACGTGGCGCAGTTCCTCGCCGGGCAGATCAGCGCCGTGGACCCCGCCTCGGGTGACGTCGAGGTGGTGGTGCCGCTCGACGGCCCGGTGGAGGCGCCGGACGACCTGGCCTTCGGGGCGGACGGCTCGATGTACATCGCCGATCTGACCCCCGGCCGGGTGTGGCGGCGCGGCCCGGAGGGCGCGTACACCCTCGTCTGCGACCAGGTGTCGGTGCCCAATGGCATCACCTGCGTCGGCGACCGCCTCTTCGTCAACGAGATGAAGATGAACGGCCGCCTGATGGAGCTGTTCCCCGGCGGCGGCGACCCCGCGGTGCTGACCGACGGGCTGGCCCTGGGCAATGCCATGCAGCTCGGCCCCGACGGCTGCCTGTACTACCCGCAGATGATGCGCAACGAGGTCTGGCGGATCCCGCCCGACGGAGGGGTGCCCGAACTGGTCGCCGAGGAGGTGGACGACCCGGTCGCGGTGCGGTTCGACCGGGGCGGTGTGCTCGTCGTCCTGTCCCGTGGCATGGCCGGTCAGGTGACCCGGATCGATCTGAACACCGGGGCCCGGACGGTCGTCGCGAGCGGCATCGTGGGGCTGGACAACGCCGCGTTCGACCACGAGAACCGGATGTTCGTCTCCAGCTTCGCCAGTGGCGGGATCGCGGAGATGCACACGGACGGCAGGACCCGGGTGGTGGTCCCCCAGGGGTTCGACGGGCCGTTCGGCATCACGGTCGACCTCGGTGGCACGGTGTACGCGGCCGACCACTTCCGCCTGGCGAGCCCGGAGGTTTCAGGCTCCGGCTCCGGCTCCCGCGAGGACGAAGACGAGCCCGGTGTCGTCACCCACGAGCTGATGTACGCCGTGCACAATGTCACCGCCGACGACGGCCTGCTGCACCTCACCTCACAACACGGCGATGTGCGCACCCACGACCCCGTCAACAAGAGCACGCGGGCACGGGCCACCGGGCTGGACCAGCCCACCGGCATCGCCGTCGCACCGGACGGCTCCCTCGTGGTGGCCGAGACCGGTGCGGGCCGCATCCTGCGCATCGACGACACCGACACCGTGAGCGTGCTCGCCGAGGGACTCGACCACCCCCTGGACGTCGCCTTCGACCGCGAAGGGCGCTGTTACGTCAGCGACGACCGGCGCGGCGCGGTGCTCCGGCTGGAGGACGGTGTGGCGGTGGTCGTCGCGGACGGGCTCGGCGCACCGCAGGGTCTGGCCGTGCGCGGTGACGAGCTGTTCACGGTGGAGGTCGCGCACCGGCGGCTGCGGGCGATCTCGCCGGCCACGGGAGCGAGCAGGGTCGAAGCCGAGAACCTGGCGGTCGGCCTGCCGCCCGGGATCACGCGCACCGAGCCCGAGCCGATTCCCGGAGTCCCCGGCCGCCCGCGCCAGTTCGCCGGGCTCGCCGTCGCCCCGGATGGCGCCCTCCTCGTATCGGCCAACGGGGAGGGGAGTGTGCTGCGTCTGACCGGGCCCGCCGAGTGAGGTCCGCCGCCGGGCGGCCGCGCCAAAGCCGCCGCTCAGGAGAGGTCGACCCACACCTTTCCCGCCGCGGTGTACGCCGCGGTGAACGCCTCCTGGACGTCCTCCAGGGCATAGCCGTCGCTGACCACCGCCCCGAGCCGGGGCGGTGTCCGCGACTCCAGGGCGCTGACGGTCTGTGCGAAGTCCACCGGATGGTCGTAGATCATGCTGCCGATGAGGGTGATCTGCCCCGCCACCAGATCGCGGGGGGAGACCCCGAGAGGGGAGGTGTTCATCCCGATCAGAACGGCGGTGCCGGGTGTGGCGAGCCGTCGCAGCCCCTGCTCGATGACTCCGGGGGCGCCGGAGGTCTCGAAGAGACAGGGGAGCTTGTTCGTGTCCGGTGGCAGGGGCGTGGCGCCCAGGGAACACGCGCGGTCGAGCCGGGCCTCGTTGGGCTCCTGGACGAACACCGTCACACCGTGGTCGACCAGCGCCTGACACAGCAGCAGACCCTGGGAACCGGCCCCGATCACCAGGCAGCTCTGCCCCGGCGCGATGCCCGAGCGCCGCATCGCCGCCCGGGCCACGGTCGCCGGTTCCACACAGACCAGGTCCTCGAGCGGCAGCCGCGGGGCGACCGGCCAGACGAACGCGGCCGGCGCCACGACATAGTCACTCAGCAGGCCGGGAACGGTCAGTCCCACAGCGGCCCGGCCATCGCAGGCCGACGTCCGCCCGGCCCGGCAGGGGGCGCACGTCAGACAGCAGTAGTCCGGTTCGATGACCACGTCCTGGCCGGTGCGCAGACCGCTGACCGCGCTGCCCAGCCCGACGATCCGCCCCGTCCCCTCATGGCCCAGGATCCAGGGCAGACGCGGTGGCCGCCGGTGTCCCGCGTGCACCGCGAGATCGGAGCCGCACAGCCCCGTGCCCCGCATACGGATCAGCACCTCCCCGGGGCCGCAGGACGGCTCCGGCACGGACACCACGGACAGCGCACCGGGCTCCGTCAGCACGGCGGCCCTCAAGGGAACGCCCGCTTTCCAGAAAGACGCGCCGCCAGCATCATGCCAAGAGCGTGCCACACATGATCCGCGCGGCGATAGACCACGCCACGGCCCACCTGACCAAGTCTCATCCGCCGCACATCACCTACGCGTACGCTGTGGACGCGATTGCCATACCGTGAGCAAGGAGTGGAACGGCCATGTCGGACAGCACCCTGGCCCCCGATATCGATCAGGCCCTGTACGCACTCTCCCCCGAGGGGCGGAAACTTCTCTTCACCGAGGCCAAGACGGCCTATGATTTCAGCGACAAGCCGGTGGGCGACGACCGTCTGCGGGCCATCTACGAACTGTTCAAATGGGCCCCGACCTCGGCGAATATCAATCCGCTGCGCATTCTGTACGTGCGCACCGAGGAAGGAAAGCAGCGGCTGCTGACCGGGGTGGCGCAGCCCAACCAGGAGCAGACCGCCTCGGCCCCGGTCACCGCGGTGCTGGCCGCGGACACCCGGTACCCGGAGTATGTGCCGTTCCTCGCGCCGTCCAACCCGCAGTTACAGCAGATGCTGGAGGCCAACCAGGAGCTGCGCGAGTCCCACATGGACTTCAACGCGGTGCTCCAGGCGGGCTACTTCGTGCTGGCCGTCCGCGCCGCGGGGCTCGCCGCCGGCCCGATGAAGGGCTTCAACGCCGCGACGGTGGACAAGGAGTTCTTCCCCGATGGCCGGTGGCGGTCGATCCTGCTGGTCAACATCGGCTACCCGGGCGCCGAAGCCTACCGGGACCGGCTGCCGCGCCCCTCGTACGAGCAGGCGGTACAGCTGGTCTGACAGCAGTGAGGTGATGTAAGGCGCACACACCCAGGGGATCAGGCCACTTCATACGCGGTGACCTGATCCCTCTTCGCGTCGGGCGGCGATCCCCTCGCCGTGCCGGCCTCGTTCGGCGGCGGTACGCCGAGCCATGTACGCGGGACCCCTCGAGGACCGTCGACTTTCGGCCCAATCACCGGCCCCCACCGCTCGTCCACACCGCCCGTACGGTGCCCTCCCGTAGGGACGAGGGCCACGCCGAGGCGGCCGAAAAACGCGGCGTGATCGTTTCGTGATGTACGACTCACTCGCTTGACAGCGCGGCGCACCGGGACCTACGCATAGGACCCGAGAGTGCCCCTATCCGGTGCATGTCGCAGCCACACGCTGTTTACATGCTGTTGAAACAAAAGACTCCGGCCCGGCTCGTGCATTTCCCTCACCCATTCTCTTCTCCGGCGGGACGCCGCGGGCATCGGGGGTGGGCGACGCGCTTGTGCCGCCGAGGAGTTCTGCCTGCTCGTCATGCGCTTTCGCGCGGACATGCCCTATGAGCGGCCGCGCGGATTGAGGAATTTCAGAAAGCTGGGGTGCCTGTGAGCTTGATGGAATGCCACGATTCCACGGCCGACGCCGGTCGGCCGGCGATCGGTTTCCGGAGGGACCAGGAGGGCCAGGGAAACGAGGGGGATCGCGGGCCCGGCGGCGGACCCCCCGACCTGGTCGAGCGCGACGACATCCTGGCCGGCCTGGGCGGGCTGCTCGCCGATGCCTCCAGGGGCAAGGGGCAGCTGGCCGTCGTGGACGGGCCGCTGGGCAGTGGCAAGAGCCGGCTGGTGCACGAGTTCCTCGAAACCCTTGAACCGGACGGCGCCTTGGTCCTGAGGGCCACCGCCTCGCTCCGGGAACACCTGCTGCCGTTCGGCGTGGTGACCCAGCTCTTCCACGGCATGACGATACCGCCGCCCAGCCGGGACCGGGTGCGCGCCCTGCTCACCTCGGCGGTCGAACACACCGTCATCGACGGGGAATTAGCCGGGGGCGACTGGGAGTTCCACGTCGTCGATGTCTTTCAGAAGCTCACCATGGAGCTGGCCCAGCTGGCCGAGACCACCCCCTTGGTGATCTGGATCGACAACGCCCACTACCTGGACCCGCCCTCCCTGCACTTCCTCGCCGGTATCGTCCCGTGGCTGCATTCCGCCCGCATCCTGGTGCTGCTCACCGATGACCACACGCTGCGGTGGCCACGCTCGCCCCTACTGGCCGGACTGCTCTCGCAGAGCCCCAACGCACACCGGATCCCCCTGGGCCCCCTGAGCCGCGGCGCGGTCGACGCCCTGGCCGTCCGGCTGCTCGGACCGCACATCGCCTCCCCCCGGCTGACCGCGGAGCTCCACCGCATCAGCGGCGGCAACCCCCTGGCCGTCCAGGCCCTGATCATCGATCAGCAGGCCGGCGGCGCATGCTATCCGGACGGCTACGGACGGGCACTGCTCGACCTCGTCACGCATTCCCGGCCGTCGATGCTGTGCGTGGTGCGCGCCCTCGCCGTACTCGGCGGTGCGGCCTCGGTGACCGATGTGGCCCGGCTGGCCGGGGTGGACGCCACAGTGACCAGCTGGGCCCTGCACGCCCTGGTCAGCGCTGGACTGCTCACCGAGGGCCATGCCTTCCGCCATCCGGTGGCCGCCACCGCCGTACTGGACGACATGCCCGCCGACAGCCGGGCCGCACTGCACCGCGCGGCCGCCGAGCTGCTGCACGAGGCCGGCGCGCCCGCGCTGACGGTGGCCGGGCAGTTGATGAGCGCCGGGGACCCCCGTGCCGACTGCGCCACCGAGGTGCTGGTGACGGCCTCCGACGAGGCGCTGGCGGCCGGCGATGTGGGCACCGCGCTCGGCTGCCTGGACCTCGCCCAGCGCACCCGGACCGATGACCCCACCGCGGCGCGCATCCGCGCCCGGCTCAGCCGCCTGGAGTGGCAGCTGAAACCGCAGGTCGCCGTCCGTCATCTCCGCCCCCAGTTAAGCGACTTCACCGCAGGCCACCTGGACCGGCGGGAGGTCTCGGAGCTGGTGCTCGGCCTGGCCAACGCCGGTGCGCTCACCGAGCTGACCGCCCTGCTGGACGCCCTGCGCACCCGCGCCCACCAGGGCGCCGGCTCCGGGACCGAGGACCTGCGCCCCCTGACGAACTGGGCGGCGATGGCGTACCCCCTCCACACCGGGCTGCGGAAACTGGCCCAGTCGGTCGCCGCAGCCACCCCAGAGGCCGCCCCCTGCCACGACCCCTGGCTGCCCTCGGCGGTCACCCTGGCCGACGACCTGATCCGCGGACGCGACGACCAGCTGGTGCACCGCGCCGAACTGCTGCTGCGCACCTTCCACCTCGACCACGGCTCACTGTGGAACGCCGAGGCCGGAGCGCTCGCCCTGCGCGCGCTGCTCTACGCGGGTCGCCCGGACGAGGTCGTGGCCTGGTGCGAAAAGCTCGAGGCCGAGGCCGTCGCCCACCACGCCGTCGCCTGGCAGGGAAAGTTCCTCGCCATCCGCGCCGAGGCCCACCTGCGGCAGGGAGACCTGATCCGCGCCCACGACCTGGCGGCCCGCGCCATGGCCCTGGTAGCGCCCCAGGGCTGGGGAATCGGCCTGGCCGGGGTGCTGGGCTGCGCCATCCTGGCCGCCACCCGGTCCGGCAGGCTGGAGCAGGCGGAGAAGTACGTGGCACAGCCGATACCCGAACCGGTCCTGCACAGCCGCCACGGCGCACACTATCTGCACGCCCGGGGCCACTACCGGCTGGCCACCCACCACCCGCAGGCCGCGCTCGCGGACTTCCTCGCCTGCGGCAGATTCGCCGAGACCTGGAACGCGCCCGGCGCCGACACGGTCTCGTGGCGGACCAGCGCGGCCGAGGCATGGCTGGCACAGGACGACCAGGACCAGGCCAAACGCCTGGTGCGGGAACAGATAGCCCGGCTGTTCCCGGGCCCCTCCCGGGCCCGCGGGCTGTGCCTGCGCACCCTGGCGGCGGTCAGCCGGGTCACCCGCCGCCCGCAACTGCTCACCGAGGCCGTCGACATGCTCAAGGACAGCGGCGACGACTACGAACTGGCCCGTGCCCTGATCGACCTCAGCATCGCCTTCAAGGACACCGGGGACCAGCGCAACGCCCGCCGAGTGGCCCACCGCGCCTGGCATCTCGCGAAGCAGACCGGGGCCGAGCACCTGTGCCGGGAGGCCGCTCTCGACCCCATCGACCCCGAGGCCGAGCTGGCCGCGAAACAGCGCCAGGACGGGCTGTCCGCGCTCACCACACAGGAGCGCAGGATCGCGCTACTGGCGGCCAAGGGCTACACCAACCGCGAGATCGCCGCCAAGCTCTACATCACCGCGAGCACGGTCGAGCAGCACCTCACCCGGGTGTTCCGTAAAGTCAACGTCAAGCGTCGGCAGGATCTGCCGCATTTCCTCTAGCCTTGTCACTCCAGCAGCCCGGACCTGAACTGGCCGACCAAGGCGGTGAGTTCACGGGAGGTGCGGGCCGCGCCGTAGATGTGGTGGTCCGGGCGTACCAGCAGGAACCGCGCCCGCGCCGCTCTCAGCAGCGGCAGATACACCTCGTCGACGTCGACGACGGCACCCGGTGCCACCTCGGCGTCCCCCGCCACCATGTGCACCAGAGATGTGCCGAGCCCCGTGAGGAAGGTGAGCTGAGACTCCTCCAGCACGGCGGCCGGATCCGCCGCCCCCAGCAGCACCGGACCGGTGCCCACCACCTCGTCGAACAGCCCGGTCACGCCCTCGTGCCGCACTCGGCCCTGCGGCATCACCTCCCCGGCCGGCGGCACCGGCGCCGTGCCGATCCCGGTGTACAGCAGACCGGTCCGCAGCGGCGGACCCGCGCCCTGCTGCCTGCCCCGGCCGGTGTCCGCGCTCACGCCCGAGAGCAGTGAGGTGTCCCGGCTCGCGGCGGTGGCGGCGTCGGTCACGCACAGCACCCTGCCCAGCCGTACCGCGGTGTCGATGGCCTCCCGTACATGGTCGACGCGTTCACGCGGATAGCTGTCCAGCAGCCGCTCACCGGCGGCGCCCCGCAGCACCAGGTCCAGTTTCCAGGACAGATTGAGCACATCCCGGATGCCCGCGCACATGCCCTGACCGGTGAACGGCGGCATCAGATGGGCGGCATCCCCGGCCAGCAGCACCCGCCCCCGCCGCCATTCGTCGGCCCAGGCGGCCTGGAAGCTGTAGACGGTGTGCCGCTGCAGCGTGGCGTTCTCCGGGGTGACATCGAAGCGTTTCAGCAGGCACCAGGCCGTCTCCGCCCGGTTCAGCTCGGCCACGCTCTCCCCGGGCAGCCGCATGAACTCCCAGCGGCGCCGCCCCGGTCCACTGCCCACCGCCGTCGTCGGCCGGTCCGGATCGCAGTGCTGCACATTGAGCGGGGAGAACACCCGCGGTTCATGGAGCACCACATCGCACAGCAGCCAGTCGAAGGAGAAACCGAGATCAGTGGTGCGCACCCCGATGTGGTCGCGGACGAAGCTGTTCGCCCCGTCGCAACCGACTACCCAGGAGGCGGCGCACCGCAGCCGCCTATCCGCCGTGTCCGTCGCCGTGAGCTCGACCCCGGTGCCGTGGTCCACCAGGTCCGTCGCGCCGTAACCGCGCAGCACCCGCAGATTGGGCAGCCGCTCGGCGCGGGCACACAGCACCGCCTCCAGCGCCGGCTGGTGCATCGTGGTCGTCTCCGGCCAGCCGTGCACACCCCGCTCGGCGAGCTCAACCCGTAACAGGGACCTGCCCTCGGCGTTGCGCCAGTCGTAGGCGTCGGCCGGCAGACCGATCTCCGCGAACGAATCGGCCACCCCCAGCGAGGCCAGGGTCCGGGCCGTCTCACCGTCGAAGCTGGTCGCCCGGGGCAGCGTGTACGGGGTCTCCCACCGCTCCACGACCAGCACGCGCCAGCCCCGGGTGGCCAGCAGGATGGACAGCACCTGACCGATGGGTCCGTAGCCGACGATGAGCACGTCTGCTTCCGGCACGTCTGCTTCTGGTGTGCCCGCTTGTGGTGTGTCCGGGCCCGCAGGGCGCATTCGCTCTTCCCTCCTCCGGTGCGGTGAACCTATCAGCGGGTGCCGCGCGGACTACGGAGAGCGGCCGAACCGACCACGGATAAGGGGGGCTTGGCGATCACCAAGTAAGGGGGGATGAGGGGGGTGAATCAGGGGATTCTTCTAGTTTTCCGGTGTGAAGCTGGAGTGGGTGAAGCCGCTGACGCATCACCTGCAACCCTGACCGCAGGGAGGGGAAAGGTGCATGCTGCGCACCGAACTGATCCGCCCGATCCAGGACCTCCTCACCGAGCAGAGCCGCCGCTTCGGCGACAAAACCGCCTACATCGACGCCCGTCGCGCCATCAGTTACCGCGAACTGGAGGTGCGCACCCGTCGGCTCGCCGGCCATCTGGCCGGGCTGAGTCTGCTGCCGGGTGACCGCGTGGCCATGTACCTCGGCAATCGCGTCGAGATGGTGGAGAGCTACTTCGCCGTCGTCCGTGCCGGTGGCATCGGCGTCCCGGTCAATCCGCACGTTTCCCAGGCCGAATTGGAGCATCTGCTCTCCGCCGGCGGCAGTCAGGTCGTCATCACCGACACCGCCCACCTGCCGCTGCTGCGCCGGTTGTCACCCGGGGCGAGCCCGCCGACCGTGCTGGTCGTGGGGGAGGACCCGGTCCCCCGGGCTGTCTGTCCTACGAGCGGTTCGCCACCACCGAGCCGGGCACACCGGCCCGCGACGACCACGGGCTCGATGACATCGCCTGGATGCTCTTCACCTCCGGCACCACCAGCAAGCCCAAGGGCGTGCTCGCCACCCAGCGCAACTGCCTCTGGTCGGTGGCGGCGTCGTACGTACCCGCGCTCGGCCTCACCGCCGAGGACCGCGTGCTCTGGCCGCTGCCCCTGTTCCACAGCCTCTCCCACATCGTGTGCGTGCTCGCTGTAACGGCTGTCGGAGCGACCGCCCGGATCACCGACGGACACTCCGCCGAGGATGTGCTGGAGCAGTGGGGCCAGGAGCGCTCCACGGTCATCGCCGGTGTCCCCACGCTGTACCACTTCCTCGTCCGCGCCTCCAAGGCGCCCGGGTTCACCGCCCCGGAGCTGCGGGTGGGCCTGGTCGGCGGCGCCGTGACCACCGCGGCGCTGCGGCGCTCGGTCGAGGACGCCTTCGGGGCCCCGCTCATCGACGCGTACGGCAGCACCGAGACATCAGGGTCGATCGCCATCAACTGGCCGACCGGGGCCCGGGTCGAGGGCTCCTGCGGACTCCCCGTCCCCGGTCTCGCCCTGCGAGTGGTCGATCACCGCACCGGCCTGGACGTGCCCGACGGGACCGAGGGCGAGGTGTGGGTCCGTGGCCCGAACATCATGGCGGGCTACCACAACCAGCCCGAAGCCACCGCCGAAGCGCTGCGGGACGGCTGGTTCCACACCGGCGACCTCGCCCGCCGTGACCGGGACGGCTATCTGACGGTCACCGGGCGGCTCAAGGAACTCATCATCCGCGCCGGGGAGAACATCCACCCCGTCGAGGTGGAGGACGTCCTGCGGATGGCGCCCGGCGTGGCCGACGCCGCCGTGGTCGGCAAGCCGCACGAGGTGTTCGGTGAAGTCCCCGTGGCCTTCATCGTCCCGGCGCCCGGTGGTTTCGACCCGGCCCAGGCGCTCGCCCTGTGCCGGGAGAGGCTGTCGTACTTCAAGGTCCCCGAGGAGCTGTACGAGATCGCGCGGATCCCGCGCACCGCGACCGGCAAGGTCACCCGGCACCGGCTGCTGGACGGCCCGGCACGGCTGCGCGCGGTCGGCAACACCTACCATGACGCGCTCTTCCGCACGAACTGGATCCCCCAGCCGACCGCCCCCCAGCCCCGGCCAGGCCGTTGGGCCCTGCTCGGACAGCCGGATACCGGGCTCGTCGGCCTGTTGCGGGCCACCGGCACCGAGCCGGTCGAGCACAGCGACACGGATGGGCTGAGGGCGGCGGTGGCCGCCGGAAGCACCCCCCTGCCTGCCGTGGCCCTGCTACCGGCTCCCGTGGATACCGGGGCCGACGCCACTGCTCAGGGTTCCGGGCGCGCCACCGGGACCGAGGTGGTGTTGAGGGAAGTCGAGGCATGGCTCGCCTCCGCCGAACTGTCCGATGCGGTGCTGGTGGTGCTGACCCACAGCGCTGTGGCCACCACCACGGGCGAGGACGTGCGGAATCCGGAACGGGCCGCGCTGTGGGGGCTGGTGCGGTCCGTGCAGGCCGCTCATCCCGGCCGTATCGCCATCGTCGACCTCGACGAGCCGGATGACGAGGCGTCTGTCTCCGCTCTGGTGGCGACGGTGGCCTCGGGCGAGCCACAGAGCGCGGTGCGCTCGGGCGTGGTGCTGCTGCCACGGCTCGAACGCGTGGCATTGGACGTGGGCTCGGGCGTGGGCGTGGGGCCGGATGTGGGCTTGGGCGTGGGGATGGACGCCGAGCGGGACACCTCCGTGGCCTTCGACCCGCACGGCACCGCGGTCGTCACCGGTGTGGACACCCGGCGCGGCGCCGCCATCGCCCGGCATCTGGTGGCCGGTTACGGCGTCCGCCGACTGCTGTTGATCGCCCCGCCGGGGCAGGGCGGCCGGGCAGCCGAGCTCTGCGCCCAGCTCACCGACGCCGGGGCCGATGTACGGCTCGTCGAATGCGACCTGGACAACCGACCGAAGCTGAGGCGCGCGCTGGCCAAGGCGGGCAGCCCCTTGAGCGTGGTCGTGCACGCCTGGGAAGCCGTGGACGAGCCGTCCGACGCACGAGTGGCCGCCGAGGCCAGAACGCTGCACGAGCTCACCCGGAACGCCGAGCTCACCGCGTTCGTACTGTCCTCCTCGACCAAGGGACTGCTGGGCGCGGCAGGGGAGACCACCGAGGCGGCTTCCGCCGCCTTCCTGGACGCCTACGCCCAGCATCTGCGTATGCGGGGGGTACCGGCCCAGTCCATCGCCTGGGGGCCCTGGGAGGGGGAGACCGAGGGGGCGACCGGTGCCCTGAGCCCGCAGCGGGCGCTCGCGGCGCTCGACGCCGCCCTGGCCGTGGACCAGGCCCAACTCGTCGCGATGAAGCTCGACTCGACGGCCGTGCCCACCGGGACGTCCTCCCCGCTGCTGCAGGACCTGATCGACGTCCCGGCTCGTACCGCCACCGTGGACGAGGCCGTCGCGGTCGCCCTGCGGGAGCGGCTGACGGATGCGCACGAAGCCGACCGGGACCGGCTGCTCACCGATCTCGTCCGCGCCCACCTCGCCGACCTGCTGGGCCTCGCCGACAAGCAGGCCGTCGAACCCGAGCGGGCCTTCACCGACCTGGGCCTGACTTCGATCACCGTGGTGGAGCTGCGCAACCGGCTGAGCGAGGCCACCGGGCTCCGCCTGCCTGCCACCTCCGCCTTCGACCACCCCACACCGCTGGCGTTGGGGAGCATGCTGCGGCGGGAGCTGCTCGGCGGCGGTACGGCAGTGGCATCGGGGCCGCCGACTGCTCCGGTTCCGGTTCCGGCTCCTGCTTCGGCCGTGGTCGCGGGCTCTGGCGCGATCGACGAGCCGATCGCGATTGTCGGGATGGCGTGCCGGTTGCCGGGTGGGGTCGGCTCGCCGGAGGAGTTGTGGGAGCTGGTTCTGGCAGGGGGCGAGGGTATCGGGGAATTTCCGGCGGATCGGGGGTGGGATCTGGAGAACCTCTTCGATCCGGATCCGGATCACGCGGGGACGAGCTATGCGCGGCGGGGCGGTTTTCTTTACGACGCGGCCGAGTTCGACGCGGATTTCTTCGGGATTTCGCCGCGTGAGGCGCTGGCGATGGATCCGCAGCAGCGTTTGCTGCTGGAGACGTCGTGGGAGGCGTTGGAGCGGGCCGGAATCGATCCTGGCTCGTTGCGGGGCCAGGACGTGGGCGTCTTCGCCGGGATGATGCATCAGAACTACGGAGTCGGCTCCGCCGAAGGAGCGGACACACCGGCCGGTCTGGAAGGCCACCTCATGACCGGCACCTCGGCGAGCGTGGTGTCGGGGCGGGTGTCGTATGTGCTGGGGTTCGAGGGTCCTGCGGTGACGGTGGATACGGCGTGTTCGTCGTCGTTGGTGGCGTTGCATTTGGCGGCGCAGGCGTTGCGGTCGGGTGAGTGCTCGATGGCGCTGGCCGGTGGGGTGACGGTGATGGCCGGGCCGGACGCTTTTGTGGAGTTCTCCCGTCAGCGCGGGCTTGCTGCCGATGGGCGGTGCAAGTCGTTTGCGGCGTCGGCGGATGGTACGGGGTGGGCTGAGGGTGTGGGTGTGTTGGTGGTGGAGCGGTTGTCGGATGCCCAGCGTCTTGGTCATCGGGTGTTGGCGGTGGTGCGGGGCAGTGCGGTGAATCAGGATGGTGCGTCGAATGGGTTGACGGCGCCGAATGGTCCGTCGCAGCAGCGGGTGATTCGGCGTGCGTTGGCTGTTGCGGGGTTGGTGGCGGCGGATGTGGATGTGGTCGAGGCGCATGGGACGGGTACGCCGTTGGGTGATCCGATCGAGGCGCAGGCGGTGTTGGCCACGTATGGCCAGGATCGTGAGCGTCCTTTGTGGTTGGGGTCGTTGAAGTCGAATATTGGTCATGCGCAGGCGGCTGCGGGTGTGGCTGGTGTGATCAAGATGGTGTTGGCGTTGCGGTATGGGGTGTTGCCGAGGACGTTGCATGTGGATGAGCCGTCGTCGCAGGTGGATTGGTCGGCGGGTGCGGTGGAGTTGTTGACCGAGGAGCGGGTGTGGCCGGAGGTGGGGCGTCCGCGTCGGGCCGGTGTGTCGGGGTTCGGGGTGAGTGGGACGAATGCGCATGTGATTTTGGAACAGGCTCCGGACCGGTCGGCCGATGGTGTCCCGATGCCGGAGGTGCCGGGTGGTGTGGTGCCGTTGGTGGTGTCGGGGCGTGGTGATGCGGGGTTGCGGGCGCAGGCGCGGCGGTTGCTGGACTTCGCCGAGGGCCACCCGGATGTGGATGTGGTGAAGCTGGGAGCGGCGCTGACGTCCGGTCGGGCAACGTTGTCGGACCGTGCGGTGGTGGTGGCGGGGGACCGGGTTGAGGCGTTGGCGGGGCTGGCGGCGGTTGCGGAGGGCGGTGGGGTGGGAAGGGTGGATGTTCGGGGTCGGGTGGTGTTTGTTTTTCCTGGTCAGGGTGCTCAGTGGGTGGGTATGGGTGCGGAGTTGTTGGAGTCGTGTGGGGTGTTTGCGGAGGCTTTGGGGGAGTGTGCGGGGGTGTTGGATGCGTTGACGGGGTGGTCGTTGGTGGATGTGGTGCGCGGGGTTGAGGGTGCGGTGTCGTTGGATCGGGTGGATGTGGTGCAGCCGGTGTCGTTTGCGGTGATGGTGTCGTTGGCGCGGGTGTGGCGGTGGTTTGGGGTGGAGCCTGCGGCGGTGGTGGGTCATTCGCAGGGGGAGATTGCGGCGGCGTGTGTGGCGGGTGGGTTGTCGTTGGAGGATGCGGTGCGGGTGGTGGTGTTGCGGAGTCGGGCGATTGCGGCGGGGTTGTCGGGTCGTGGGGGATGGTGTCGCTGGCGGTGGGGGTGGCTGAGGCGGAGTCGTTGGTGTCCCGTTGGTTGGGTGGGGTGGAGGTGGCGGCGGTGAATGGGCCGTCGTCGGTGGTGGTGGGCGGTGAGGTGGAGGCGCTCCGGGGGTTGGTGGAGGAGTGCGGGGGTGCGGGGGTGCGGGCGCGGTGGGTGGATGTGGATTACGCCTCGCATACGGCGCAGGTGGAGGCGGTGGAGGAGGAGCTTGCCCGGTCGTTGGCGCAGGTGAGGCCGGTGCCGTCCCGTATCCCGTTTTTCTCGACGGTGGAGGCGGGGTGGGTGGATGCAGCGGAGTTGGACGCCGGTTACTGGTATCGGAATCTGCGGAACACGGTGCGGTTCGCGCCGTCGATGGAGCGTCTGTTGGACGAGGACTTCCGGGCGTTTGTCGAGGTAAGTGCGCATCCGGTGCTGACGATGAGCATCGAGGCGTCGGCCGAGCGGGCGGACGCCGGACCGGTCGTGGTGACCGGCACCCTCCGGCGGGACGAGGGCGGCATGCGCCGCGTGCTCACCTCACTGGGCGAGGCGTACGTACGTGGTGTCCCCGTCGACTGGACCGCGCTGCTCGGCGACATCCCGGCGCATGCCGCGCTGGATCTGCCGACCTACGCCTTCCAACACCAGCACTACTGGCTCAGGAGCGGCCACCGGACCGGTGAGGTGACCGCCATCGGCCTCGCCGGTACTCAGCACCCCCTGCTGGGCGCATGGGTGGAACTTCCCGACACGGACGGGGTGTTGTTCACCTCCCGCCTCTCGCTGAGCACTCACCCGTGGCTGGCCGACCACACGGTGGCCGGTGCGGTCGTCCTCCCTGGATCGGCCTTTGTGGAGCTGGCGGTACGTGCCGGTGACGAGGTCGGCTGCGGTGTCGTCGACGCATTGCTGATCGAGGCCCCGCTCGTGCTGGCGGAGAGCATGAGTGTGCAGCTCCAGGTGGTCGTCGGTGGGGCGGATGACTCCGGCCGGCGACGACTCACTGTCCACTCCCGGCGGCAGGGCAGCGGGTCGGACGGGACGGACTGGACCCGACACGCCACGGGCACCCTCGCCGAGATCACCACCGCCCCCGATATCGACCTCGCGCCGTGGCCGCCGGCCGGAGCCACTCCCGTCGACGTGGACCAGGTGTACGACGACCTGGCACAGGACGGACGTGGCATCGGCCCTGCCTTCCGTGCTCTGCGCTCGGCGTGGACCCGTGGCACCGACATCTTCGCCGAGGTGGAACTGGCCGACGACCAGCACGAGGAAGCAGAGCGCTGCACACTGCACCCCGCAGTGCTGGAAGCCGTATGCCACGCCGCCACACACGCCGACACTCACGGCGAGGCATCGGCGCTGCCCGTCGCCTACCGCGCGGTGTCGCTATCCGCGACCGGGGCGACCGCGCTGCGTGCGCGTATCAGCCCGGACGGTCACGGGGGTGTGGCGCTGGAGCTGGCGGACTCCGCAGGTCGGGCGGTTGGGTCCGTAGGCTCGGTGACGTCGCGGCCGCTCCCCGCCGACGGGTTGGTGTCGGGAGCCGGGACGGATCCGCGGGACGCGCTGTTCCAGGTGGAGTGGTGCCCCCTCCCGGTCGCGTCGGCCGCATCCGCCTTGGCCACCTCGGATCCGGTGACGGCGACGGTGACGGTGACGGTCACGAGCCCGGCCGAGTTGACGACGCTCGCCGCCCAGGGGGACGTACCGCCCTTCATCTGTGTGGACTTGGCGGACACCACGCACGGCCTCCGGGCCCTGATCTCGCAGGCGCTGGAGTGGGTCCAGGCGTGGCTGGCCGCCCCGGAGACCGATGCACGGCTGGTCATCGTCACACGCGAGGTCACCGACCCGATCTGTGCGGCGGTCTGGGGGCTCGTGCGCTCGGCGCAGTCGGAGGCACCGGACCGGCTGGTCCTGGTGGCGATGGACGAGGACGCCGCCTCCGGCGCGCTGCTGTCCGCCGCACTGGCCACCGGCGAACCGCAGATCGCCATCACCGCCGGGGCGGCATCCGTACCGAGGCTCGTGCGCGCGACACCGGATGAGGAAGAGCCACCGCGGGCGCTGGACCCGGCGGGTACGGTTCTCGTCACCGGTGGCACGGGTGCACTGGGCAGGCTGTTCGCCCGGCACCTCGTGGCCGAGCACGGCGCGCGCAACCTCCTGCTGGTCAGTCGACGTGGCGGTGCCGCCAAGGGCGTGGCGGAGCTGGAGTCCGAACTGGGCGCGCTGGGTGCGTCCGTACGCACCGTGGCCCGCGACATCGGCGACCGGACCGCGGTGGCGGAGCTGTTGGCCTCGATTCCCGCCGAGGCCCCCCTTACGGCGGTCGTCCACACCGCCGGGGTCCTGGACGACGGCGTGGTCACCGCCATGACACCCGAACGGCTGGACACCGTCCTCCGCCCCAAGACGGACGCGGCCCTCATACTGCACGAGCTGACGCGCGACATGGACCTCGCGGCGTTCGTGGTGTTCTCCTCGGCCGCGGGCGTATTCGGCAACCCGGGACAGGCCAACTACGCGGCGGCCAACGCCTTCCTGGACGCACTGGCTCAGCAGCGCAGGGCGGCAGGGCTCCCGGCCACCGCACTCGCCTGGGGCCATTGGGCGCTCAGCAGCGAGATGACCGCACATCTCACCGCGGCCGACCTGCGCCAGCACACCCGGCGCTTCGGCATGACCGCCCTGGCGGAGCAGACCGGTCTGGCACTGTTCGACGCCGGTCTGCGCAGCGCCGCGCCCGCGCTGGTGGCGGCCCGGTTGGACCTCGCGGGCCTGCGCGCCCACGCGGCCACCACCCCGGTCGTCCCTCTGCTGCACAAGCTGGTGCCACCGGGCCGCCGGATCGTGAGCCGTACGGCAACGCCGCATACCGATCTCGTACGACGGCTGGAGTCAGCGGACCCCGCCGAACGGGAGCAGATGCTGCTGGACCTGGTCACACGCCATGCCGCCCAGGTGCTCGGGCACTCCTCGGCGGACGGTCTCGCCGCCGCGCGGGCCTTCCGGGATCTGGGCTTCGACTCACTGACCTCCGTGGAACTGCGCAACCGGCTCAACGTGGCCACCGGGCTCCGGCTTCCCTCGACCCTGCTCTACGACCACCCCAGCCCGCGGGCCCTCACCAGGCATCTGCACACCGAACTGCTGGGCTCGCCGAGCATCCCCGCCGCCCCGTCACCCGCGGACAAGGCGTCGGACGAGGGCATCGCCATCGTGGCGATGAGCTGCCGCTTTCCGGGCGGGGTGAACAGTCCCGAGGACTTCTGGCGCCTGATCAGCGAGGGCGGTGACGCCGTCGGCGACTTCCCGGACGACCGCGGCTGGGATCTGTCGTCGCTCTACGACCGCGACCCGGACCACCCCGGCACCTCCTACGTCCGGCACGGCGCCTTCCTGCCCGATGCCGCCGGGTTCGACGCGGAGTTCTTCGGGATCTCGCCGCGTGAGGCGCTGGCGATGGATCCGCAGCAGCGGCTGCTGCTGGAGACCTCATGGGAGGTGTTCGAGCGGGCCGGGATCGACCCGACCACGGTGGGCGGTAGCGCCATCGGCGTGTTCACCGGAATGAACACCCAGGACTACGCGATCCGTCTGCGCCACGTTCCGGACGAGGTCGAGGGACACCGGATCACCGGCATCTCCGCGGCCGTCCTGTCCGGGCGGGTGGCCTACACCCTGGGCCTGGAGGGTCCCGCGGTGACGGTGGACACGGCGTGTTCGTCGTCGTTGGTGGCTCTGCATCTGGCGGCGCAGGCGTTGCGGTCGGGTGAGTGCTCGATGGCGCTGGCCGGTGGGGTGACGGTGATGGCCGGGCCCGACGCCTTCGTGGACTTCTCCCGCCAGCGCGGACTGTCGGCCGACGGCCGGTGCAAGCCCTTCGCCGCTTCGGCCGATGGCACGGGGTGGGCCGAGGGTGTGGGTGTGCTGCTGCTGGAGCGGCTGTCGGACGCGGAGCGGAACGGTCACCAGGTGCTGGCGGTGGTGCGGGGCAGCGCGGTGAACCAGGATGGTGCGTCGAATGGTCTGACGGCGCCGAATGGTCCGTCGCAGCAGCGCGTCATCCGGCTGGCGCTGGCCGGCGCGGGTGTATCGGCCGCGGACGTGGATCTGGTCGAGGCGCATGGCACGGGAACGGCGCTGGGCGATCCCATCGAGGCGCAGGCCATCCTCGCCACCTACGGACAGGACCGCGACCGGCCGCTGTGGCTGGGCTCGGTGAAGTCCAACATCGGTCATGCCCAAGCCGCCGCGGGCGTGGCCGGTGTGATCAAGACGGTCATGGCGATGCGGCACGGTGTTCTGCCGCGCACGCTGCACGTCGACGCCCCCACTCCGGAGGTGGACTGGTCGGCGGGCTCGGTGGAACTGCTGACCGAGGAACGGCCGTGGCCGGGAGCAGCGGAACGCCCGCGCCGGGCCGGGGTGTCCGCGTTCGGCGTCAGCGGCACCAACGCCCATGTGATCGTCGAGCAGGCGCCTGCCACCGCCATCGCCACCGAGCCCGCCGCGGCGGACCCCGACGCGCTCCCCGCCATACCGTGGGTGATCTCGGCCAGGAGCGCCGACGGGCTGCTCGGCCAGGCGGCCCGGCTCGCGGAATTCGCCCGCAGGCACCCGGAACTCGACCCGGGCGACATCGCCCACTCGCTCATCACCACACGAGCCGCGTTCGACCACCGGGCCGTGGTCGTGGGCGCGGGGCGTGCGGAGTTGCTGAGCGGGCTGGACGCCATCACGGGGCCGAGTGATGGCCCCGTCGCGCGAGGTGTGCCGAGCCCCGGCAGGCTCGCGGTGCTGTTCACCGGACAGGGCAGCCAGCACGCGGGCATGGGCCGGGAACTGCATGCGCGCTATCCCGTGTTCCGCGATGCCTTCGACGCGGCCTGTGCGCAACTGGACCGGCATCTGGTCGACGCGGGACATGTCGCGCACCCCGTCCGGGACATCGCGTTCGCGCGGCCCGGGTCCCCCGAGGCGGAACTGCTCGACCGGACGGTGTACGCCCAGGCGGGGCTGTTCGCACTGGAGACCGCGCTGTTCCGGCTGTACGCGTCCTGGGGAGTGCGCCCCGACGCCCTCGCCGGCCACTCCATGGGCGAGCTGACCGCGGCCCATGTGGCGGGCGTGCTGTCCCTCGAGGACGCCGCCGCGCTGCTGGCCGCGCGCGGGCGGCTGATGCAGGCCCTGCCCGCCGGCGCGATGGTCGCGCTCAACGCTCCCGAGTCCGTGGTGCGGTCTCTGCTGGCCGATGAACCGGGCGCCGTGGACATTGCCGCGGTCAACGGGCCCGCCTCCGTGGTCGTCTCCGGGGACCAGGACGCCGTGGTGGCCGTCGAGCGGACATGCGCGGCCGAGGGGTACCGGACCAAGCGGCTGCGGGTCAGCCATGCCTTCCACTCCGCGCATATGGACGGCATGCTGGAGGCGTTCCGCGCCGTCGCCACCGGGCTGTCGTACGCGCCTCCGACGGTGCCCATCGTCTCCAACGTCACCGGCGAATGGGCCACCCCCGACCAGCTGTGCTCCCCGGACTACTGGGTCGAGCACGCCCGCAGGACCGTCCGTTTCCTCGACGGCGTCAGCACGCTCCACGCCGGGGACATCACGACCTTCCTGGAACTGGGCCCCGAGGGTGTCCTCACCGCCATGGCGCAGGAAGCGCTGGGCGACGGTGCCGACCCGGCCATGTTCGTGGCCACGTTGCACGGCGAACAGGCCGAGCCGGTCGCCGCCGTGGCCGCGCTCGCCCGGCTGCACGTCCGTGGCGTCCCGGTCGACTGGACCGCGCTGCTCTCGGGGTCCTCGCGGCCCAGGGTCGACCTGCCGACCTACGCCTTCCAGCACCGGCGGTACTGGCCCGACGCCCCCGTATCGGACGCCACTACGACGGGCGAGCTGGGTTCCGCACGTCGATTGCCGCCGGATGCGGCAGCGCTCCCGGGCGGCGGCACCACGGCCTTCGCCGAGCGACTGATGGCGGGAACCGAGGCCGAGAGCCATCGGCTGGTCCTGGATGTGGTGCTGAGCAGCGCGGCCGCGGTGTTGGGGCATGACGACGCGTCGGCGATCGACGGCGAACGGGCCTTCCAGAACCTCGGCTTCGACTCCCTGAACGTGGTCCGGCTCCGCAACCGCCTGCGGGAGCTGACCGGCGCCGAGCTGCCGACCACGCTCGCGTTCGACTATCCGACACCGGCCGCGCTCGCGTCGTTCCTGCACGCCCGGCTTCTCGGACGGGACACCGGATGGACCGGATCGGCGTGGGCGGCGGGCGATCCCACGGAGCCGATCGCGATCGTGGGGATGGCGTGCCGGTTGCCGGGCGGCGTGGCCTCGCCGGAGGACCTGTGGGATCTGGTTACGGCCGGGGGCGAGGGCATCGGCGATTTCCCCGTGGACCGCGGCTGGGATCTGGAGAACCTGTTCGACCCGGACCCGGACCACGCCGGGACCAGTTATGCGCGGCGAGGTGGTTTCCTCTACGACGCGGGGGAGTTCGACGCGGATTTCTTCGGGATTTCGCCGCGTGAGGCGCTGGCGATGGATCCGCAGCAGCGTTTGCTGCTGGAGACGTCGTGGGAGGCGTTGGAGCGGGCCGGGATCGACCCGGCCTCGCTCCGCGGCCATGACATCGGTGTCTTCGCCGGAATGGTCAACCACGACTACGCCGGCCGCCTCGACACGGCTCCCGAGGGCTCCGAGGGCTACCTCATGACCGGCGGCGCGGGAAGTGTGCTGTCGGGGCGGGTGTCGTATGTGCTGGGGTTCGAGGGTCCTGCGGTGACGGTGGATACGGCGTGTTCGTCGTCGTTGGTGGCGTTGCATTTGGCGGCGCAGGCGTTGCGGTCGGGTGAGTGCTCGATGGCGCTGGCCGGTGGGGTGACGGTGATGGCCGGGCCGGACGCCTTCGTGGAGTTCTCCCGTCAGCGTGGGCTCGCCCCGGACGGACGATCCAAGTCGTTCGCGGCGTCGGCGGATGGTACGGGGTGGGCTGAGGGTGTGGGTGTGTTGGTGGTGGAGCGGTTGTCGGATGCCCAGCGTCTTGGTCATCGGGTGTTGGCGGTGGTGCGGGGCAGTGCGGTGAATCAGGATGGTGCGTCGAATGGGTTGACGGCGCCGAATGGTCCGTCGCAGCAGCGGGTGATTCGGCGTGCGTTGGCTGTTGCGGGGTTGGTGGCGGCGGATGTGGATGTGGTCGAGGCGCATGGGACGGGTACGCCGTTGGGTGATCCGATCGAGGCGCAGGCGGTGTTGGCCACGTATGGCCAGGATCGTGAGCGTCCTTTGTGGTTGGGGTCGTTGAAGTCGAATATTGGTCATGCGCAGGCGGCTGCGGGTGTGGCTGGTGTGATCAAGATGGTGTTGGCGTTGCGGTATGGGGTGTTGCCGAGGACGTTGCATGTGGATGAGCCGTCGTCGCAGGTGGATTGGTCGGCTGGTGCGGTGGAGTTGTTGACCGAGGAGCGGGTGTGGCCGGAGGTGGGGCGTCCGCGCCGGGCCGGGGTGTCGGCGTTCGGGGTCAGCGGCACCAACGCCCACGTCATCCTGGAACAGCCCTTGGACGTACTCGAGCCCGCCCCACCTGCTCCGCAGCTGCCGGGCGGCCTGGCCCTTCTTCCGGTGTCCGCGCGAGGCGAGGGCGCGCTGCGCGCTCAGGCACAGCGGCTGTTGTCCTTCCTGGATCAGCGACCGGACCAGGATCTCGGCGAGTTCGCCCTCGCGTTGGGGTGTGGTCGGGCGGGGTTGTCGGATCGTGCGGTGGTGGTGGCGGGGGGTCGGGAGGAGGCGTTGTCGGGGCTGGCGGCGGTGGTGCGGGGGGAGTCGGCGGTGGGTGTGGTGTCGGGGGCGGTGGTGCGTGGTCGGTTGGGGGTGTTGTTCGCTGGTCAGGGGTGTCAGCGGGTGGGGATGGGGCGTGGGTTGTATGAGGCGTTCCCTGTCTTCCGGGAGGCCTTCGATGGGGTGTGTGAGGCGTTGGACCGTGAGCTGGGTGGGGGAGGTGTGTCGGGTTCGGTGCGGGAGGTGGTGTTCGGGGACGGGGAACTGCTGGAGGGGACGGTGTTTGCTCAGGCGGGGTTGTTTGCGGTGGAGGTGGGGTTGTTTCGGTTGGTGGAGTCGTGGGGTGTGGTGGTGGATGTGGTGGGTGGGCATTCGGTGGGTGAGGTGGCGGCGGCGTATGTGGCGGGTGTGTTGTCGTTGGCGGATGCGGTGGTGTTGGTGGCGGCGCGGGGTCGGTTGATGGGGGCGCTGCCGGAGGGTGGGGTGATGGTGGCGGTGGGCGCGGGTGAGGAGGAGGTGCGGCCGCTGCTGGTGGAGGGGGTGGATATTGCTGCGGTGAATGGTCCTGCGGCGGTGGTGCTCTCCGGTGATGAGGAGCCGGTGCTGCGGGTGGCGCAGGAGCTCTCCGAGCGGGGGTGTCGGACCAGGCGGCTGGCGGTTTCGCATGCGTTCCACTCGGCTCGTATGGAGCCGATGCTGGAGGAGTTCCGGGAGGCGATTGCCGATGTGTCGTTCGCCGCGCCGGTGATTCCTCTGGTGTCCAACGTGACGGGGGCATTGGCGGACCCGGAGATGGTGTGTTCGCCGGAGTACTGGGTGGAGCATGTGCGTGCGGCGGTGCGGTTCTCGGATGGAGTGCGAGCACTCGCTGACTACGGAGTGAGCACGTATCTGGAGCTGGCGCCGGATGCGGTGTTGTCCGCGATGGTCGGTGACTGTCTGCCGGAGGAGTCGGCCGCAGAGTCCGTGGTGGTGCCATCCCTGCGACGGGAGGGCGACGAGGTCCGTGCGCTGTTGTCCGCCGTCGCTCGACTGCATGTGGCAGGCGTACGCATCGACTTCGGCGCCCTCTTCGGCGGTTCCGTCCCACCCGTCCACCTCCCCGATCTGCCCACGTACGCCTTCCAGCGCGCGCACTACTGGCTCCATGACACCCGGCCCGGCGCTCACCAGAGCCCCGTCGGCGCCTCCGGCGACACCGACGACGCCCGGTTCTGGGCCGCTGTCGAACGTGAGGACCTGGGTTCGGTGGCCGAGGCGCTGGATCTGGCCGACGGCGAGGACGCCCGGGCCGCTCTGGACGCCGTGGGCGGCGCGCTGGGCGTGTTGTCGGACTGGCGACGCAAGCGCGGTGAGAAGTCCACGGCCGACCGGCTGCGCTACCAGGTCACCTGGAAGCCGCTTCCCGGTGCCGCCTCCGGCGTACCCACCGGCACCTGGCTGGTCGTCCTGCCGTACGGCTGCCGGGACGAGGAGTACGCGGCCCAGGTGGTCCCGGCGCTGAATCGCCAGGGTCTGCGCACCACGACCCTGCGGCTCGACGGAGCCGAATCGGCGGATCGCGTCGCCCTCGCCGAGACGCTGCGCGGCGCGCTGGCGGACCATGAGGACATCGGCGGGGTGCTGTCCCTGCTCGCGCTCGACCAGCGCAAACGTCCCGGCTCCGCGACGCTCACCGAGGGGGCTGCGGCCACTTTGGCTCTGGTCCAGGCCCTCGGCGACCTGGGCTCTGGCCACCGTCTGTACTGCGCCACCACAGGCGCGGTGAGCGTCGGCGCGACGGACCGGCTCAGTGCCCCGGAACAGGCGGCGGTGTGGGGACTCGGCCTGGCCGTGGCGCTGGAGCAGCCGGACCGATGGGGGGCGCTGGTGGACCTCCCGGATGTGTTCGACGACCGGGCCGCCCGGACCCTGCTCGGCGTGCTGGCCGATCCGGGCGGTGAGGACCAGCTCGCGATCCGTGCCACGGGCGCGTTCGTACGCAGGATGCGGAGCCATCCACTGCCCACCGCCGTGGCGAAGCCGGAGTGGCGGCCGCGTGGCACCGTCCTGGTCACCGGCGGTACGGAGGGTCTCGGCCGGCACGCCGCGCGCTGGCTGGCCGGTGCCGGTGCCGAACATCTAGTGCTGACCGTCGGGACGGATCCGGGGGCGCCGGATCCGGAGGCGCCGGATGTGGTGGCCCTGCGGGACGAGCTGAGCGGTCAGGGCGCCAAGGTGACGGTGTGCCCGGTGGACCTCACCGACCGGGACGCGGTCGAGAGGCTGCTCACCGGCCCCGCCGCGTATCCCGGGCTCACCGGTGTCGTCCACACCGCCGACCTCGCACGGATCGCCCAGACCGACGCCACCAGCGCCGATGAACTGGCCCGGACCCTGGCGGCCAAGGTCGACGGTCTGCTCCATCTCGACACGCTCCTGGCCGAACGGGAGCTGGACCTGTTCGTGGTCTTCTCCTCGGTCGCCAGCGTCTGGGGCGGTGGCGGCCAGGGACTGATCGGCGCGGCCAACGCACAGCTCGACGCCCTGATCGAGCGTCGCCGTGCCAGGGGGCTGGTGGCCACCTCGGTGGCCTGGGGTGTGATCGACGGCTTCGGTGTGGCCGCCGACGCCACGGCCCAGGAGCAGTTGCGCCGCCGTGGTGTGCTGCCGATGGCGCCCGAGGCGGCCATGGCGGCCCTGACGCACGCCGTGCGCCATGACGACACCCTCGTGGCCGTGGCGGACATCGACTGGGCGGCGTTCGTCCCGGCCTTCACCTCGCTGCGGCCCAGCCCGTTGATCGGTGACCTGCCGGGCGTTCAGGAGATCGTCGACGGCCTTCGACCGGACGAGTCCGCCGACGAGTCCGCCTCGGAGTTCCTGCGCGAACTGGCCGCGGGCTCCGACGCCGAGCGGGAACGCGCGCTGATGAAGGTGGTGCGTGAGAACGCGGCCCTCGCACTGGGACACAGCGGCGTCGAGGCCGTCAAACCGCAACGCGCCTTCCAGGAGATGGGGTTCGACTCCCTGGCGGCGGTGAACCTGCGCAACACCCTCGGCGCCGCTCTGGGCACCCGGCTGCCGGCCACCCTCGTATTCGACTACCCCACGCCCGCCGCGCTGGTGGAGTACCTGCGCACCGAACTTCTGGGAGACCAGGGCGACGACGAGGTCACCGAGGCCGATGAGGAGGAGATCCGCCGTGTGCTGGCCTCCGTACCGTTCAGCCGGTTCCGCGAGGCCGGAGTGCTCGACGCGCTGCGGTCGCTGGCCAGGACGGATGCGACCGCGGGGAACGGGAGTCGGCCGTCCGCCGACGAAGAGCTCGACCTGATCGATGGAATGGATATCGCCGGACTGGTCCAACGGGCATTCGACGGAACCCAGTTGTGATCGCGCACTCGAAGCGGTGGGAGCAGCCATGAGCAGCAGCAGCCAGAGTGAACAGATCGTCGAAGCCCTGCGCGCCTCGCTGAAGGACAATGCCCGGCTGAAGCACGAGTACGACAAGGCGGTCGCGGCCACTTCCGCTCCCATCGCCATCGTCGGGATGGCCTGCCGGTTGCCGGGCGGGGTGAGCACCCCGGAGGAGCTGTGGGAGCTGGTGTCCACCGGCGGCGACGGCATCTCCGGCTTTCCGGTGAACCGCGGCTGGGACCTCGACAACCTCTTCCATCCCGATCCGGACCACCCCGGCACCAGCTATGCCACGGAAGGGGGTTTCCTGCACGACGCCGGCGAGTTCGACGCGGGCTTCTTCGGCATCTCGCCCCGGGAGGCCGTGGCGATGGACCCCCAGCAGCGGATCATGCTGGAGCTGTCCTGGGAGGTGTTCGAGCGCGCCGGGATCGACCCGACCAGCAAGCGGGGCAAGGACGTCGGTGTCTACTCCGGTATCGCGTTCCACGACTACGGCGCCGGTCTCACCGAGGTACCCGAAGGGCTGGAAGGCTTCATCCTCACCGGTGGCGCGGGAAGCGTGCTGTCGGGGCGGGTCTCCTACGCACTCGGCCTCGAAGGCCCCGCCGTGACGATCGACACGGCGTGCTCCTCGTCGCTGGTGGCGTTGCATCTGGCGGCGCAGGCGCTGCGTGCGGGGGAGTGCTCGATGGCGCTGGCCGGTGGGGTCACCGTGATGGCGGCCTCCGACGCCTTCGTGGGCTTCTCCAGGCAGCGCGGACTGGCCCCCGACGGCCGGTGCAAGGCGTTCGCGGCCTCGGCGGACGGCACCGGGTTCTCCGAGGGCGCCGGTGTGCTTCTGCTGGAGCGCCTGTCCGACGCGGTCAGCGCGGGACACCCGGTGCTGGCGGTGGTGCGTGGCTCGGCGGTGAACCAGGACGGTGCGTCCAACGGCCTCACGGCACCCAACGGCCCCTCACAGCGGCGCGTCATCCGCCGGGCACTGACCAGCGCGCGGTTGTCGGCCGCCGAGGTGGACGTGGTGGAGGCACACGGCACGGGCACGGCGCTGGGCGACCCCATCGAGGCGCAGGCCCTGCTGGCCACCTACGGCCGGGACCGCGACCGCCCGCTGTGGCTGGGGTCGGTGAAGTCGAACATCGGCCACACCCAGGCGGCCGCCGGGGCCGCGGGTGTGATCAAGATGGTGATGGCGATGCGGCACGGCCTGCTGCCGCGCACCCTGCATGTGGACGCGCCCACGCCCCAGGTGGACTGGTCGGCCGGCGCCGTGGAGCTCCTGACCAGCGAACAGCCATGGCCGGAGACGGAACGGCCGCGCCGGGCCGCCGTATCGGGCTTCGGTATCAGCGGCACCAACGCCCATGTGATCCTCGAAGAGGCCCCGGCCCTCCAGCCCACCGAGCCCGACGCCACCATTGCGTTGGCTACCGAAACCGCCGCCGCCACCGATCCGACGCCGTCCTCCCCGACACCGCCGGTGTTCGACGATGGCCACGACGCCCCGGTGCCGCTTCTGGTGTCCGGGCGGGGCGAGTCGGGACTGCGCGCCCAGGCCCAGCGCCTGCTGTCGTTCCTGGACGAATGCCCCGCGGTGGCCCTGCCGGATCTCGGCTGGTCGCTGGCCTCCGGGCGCGCCGCGCTGGAGCAGCGCGCGGTGGTGCTGGCCGCCGACCGGGACGGCGCCCTGCGCGGCCTGACCGCACTGGCCCAGAACACCCCCGCACCCGATGTGATCCGCGGTACCGGCCCGGCCACCGGGCACATCGCCTTCGTCTTCCCCGGCCAGGGCTCACAGTGGCGGGGTATGGCGGCCGAACTGTTCTCCTCCTCACCGGCGTTCGCCACCCGGTTCGCCGAATGCGACGACGCCCTGGGCCGCCTCCTGGACTGGTCCGTCACCGAGGTGATCCGGGGCGCTGACGGAGCGCCCTCCCTGGACCGGATCGAGATTCTGCAACCGGCGCTGTTCGCGGTGCATGTGTCCCTGGCGGCGGCGTGGGCGGCGGCCGGGGTGGAACCGGCGGCGGTGGTCGGCCACAGCCAAGGCGAGATCGCGGCGGCCTATGTGGCCGGGGCGCTGTCCCTGGAGGACGCGGCCAGGATCGTGGTCCTGCGCAGCGCCCTGTTCGCCGAGGAACTGGTGGGCAAGGGCGCGGTGGCCTCCGTGGCCTTGTCGGCCGACGCCGTGGAGAAGCGGCTGGCGGCCTGGGGCGAGCGGCTGGTGATATCCGGACGCAACGGGCCCTCGGCGGTGACCGTGGCGGGCGAGGTGGCCGCGCTCGAGGAATTCGTGGCCGGCTGCAAGGCCGACGGGGCCCGGGCGCAGGTCGTGGGCTCGACGGTGGCTTCGCACTGCGCCCAGGTCGACCCGTTGCGGGACCGCATCCTCGCCATGTTCGCCGACATCACCCCGCGCCGCGGACACATCCCGTTCTATTCGACGGTCACCGGCGGGGTACTCGACACCGGTGACTTGGATGCCGAGTACTGGTTCCGCAACGCACGCCGGCCGGTGAACTTCGAGGGCGCCGTCCGCGAGCTCCTCGCCGACGGATTCGGCTTCTTCGTCGAGTCCAGCGCCCATCCCGTGCTGGTGACGGCCCTGCAGCAGATGTTCGAGGACGCCGGGGCCGACGCGGTGGCCGTGGGCTCCCTGCGACGTGACGAAGGCGGTGCGCGGCGGTTCCTCGCCTCCCTCGCCGAGGGCCATGTGGGCGGGCTGCTGGTGGACTGGTCGACGGCGTTCGCCGGTTCGGAGCCGCGCCGGGTCGATCTGCCCACGTACGCCTTCCAACACCAGCACTACTGGCTGGAGTCGACCGAGACCTTCGGCGACGCGGCCGGGCTCGGCCTCGAACCGGCCCAACACCCCCTGCTGGGCGCGGTCACCGAATTCCCCGAGTCCGGCGGTGTGCTGTTCACCTCCCGACTGTCGCTGCGTACGCATCCATGGCTGGCCGACCACGCGGCGGCGGGCACGGTGCTGCTGCCCGGGGCGGCGTTCGTGGAACTGGCGGTGCGCGCCGGTGACGAGGTGGGCTGTGGTGTGGTGGAGGAGCTCGTCATCGAGGCACCGCTCACCCTGGCCGAGGGCGACGGCGCCCGCCTGCAGGTGTTCGTGGGCGAGACGGGTGACGCCGGGCGGCGCCCGCTCTCCGTGCGCTCCCGCGCGGAGGGAAGCACACCGGGGGCGGCCTGGACGCGGCACGCCACCGGTGTCCTGGCCCCGGCCGCCACTACCACCTCGCCGGACACCGGCCTCACCCAGTGGCCACCGGCCGGGGCGGTCCTGGTGGACCCGGAGCGGTTGTCGGAGACGTACGAGGACATGGCGGCTGCCGGATACGGCTACGGACCGGCCTTCCGGGGACTGCGCGCGGTGTGGACCCGGGGCGAGGAGGTGTTCGCCGAGGTCGCACTGGCCGAGGACCAGGGGCTCTCGGCGGACGGCTTCGGCCTTCACCCGGTGCTGCTCGACTCCGCCATGCACGCGATCGCCTTCCGCGACCTCGGCACCGAGCAGGCCACGCTGGCGCTGCCCTTCGCCTACCGCGACGTCGCCCTGCACGCCGCCGGAGCATCCGCCCTGCGCGTCCGCATCACGCCGAACGGCCCCGAGGAGGTGGCGCTTCAGCTGGCGGACACCGGCGGCGCGGCCGTCGCCGCCGTCGGATCGGTGGTGTCCCGGCCGGTGGCCACCGAACTGCTGGACACCGGTGCCTCCCCGGCCCGGGAGCGGATGTTCCGCGTGGGCTGGGACGAGCTTCCGGCGCCCGCCACCACAGCGGACACACCGCACCCCGTACCGGTGGCGACCGCCGAGGACATCCGGGAACTGGCCGAGACCGCCGACCTGGGCGTGCCCGAGGCGCTGCTCCTGGACCTCACGCGCGAGACGTTGCTCCCGGACCCGGCCGACGAGGACCAGGAGCCGAGCCCGAGCGGCGTACGAGAGGCCACCGGCCGGGTGCTGGAACTACTGCAGACCTGGCTGGCCGCATCCGAACTGGAGGACACACGGCTGCTCGTGCTCACCCACGGCGCGGTGGCGGTGCACCACGACCGGGAGCTGACCGACCCCACCGCCGCCGCCGTATGCGGTCTGCTGAGGTCCGCCCAGGCCGAGAACCCCGGGCGGATCACCCTGGTCGACACCGACCGGGCCCAGGCGTCCCTGGCCCTGCTGTCCAGCGTGTTCACCGTGGAAGAGCCGCAACTGGCCCTGCGCGACGGCATCCGCTACGCCCGCCGGCTGACCCACGCGGATGCCACCGGCGCGCTGGCCCTGCCCGCGGGCGCCGCGGCCTGGCGGTTGGAGCCCGGCACCGACGGCACCCTCGAAGGTCTGGCCCTGCGCCCCGCGCCCGCCGCGCTGGAGCCGCTGGCCGCAGGTCAGGTCCGGATCGAGGTTCGGGCGGCGGGGCTGAACTTCCTGGACGTGCTGGTCGCCCTCGACATGAACAGGGTCGACGCCACCATCGGCAACGAGGGCTCCGGAGTGGTCACCGAGATCGGCCCCGGAGTGGACGGGATCGGCGTCGGCGACCGGGTGATGGGGCTCTTCCCCGACGCCGTCGGCCCGCTGGCCGTGGCCGACCACCGCACCGTGGCCAGGATCCCGCACGGCTGGTCCTTCCAGCAGGCCGCCACCGTGCCGATGGCGTTCCTCACCGCCTACTACGGGTTGCGGGACCTCGCCGGTCTCCGATCCGGTGAGTCCGTCCTGATCCACGCCGCGGCCGGCGGGGTCGGCATGGCCGCCGTACAGCTCGCCCGGCACTGGGGCGCCGAGGTGTTCGCCACCGCCGCCCCCGCCAAATGGGACGCCGTACGCGCCACCGGAATCGGCGAACACCGGCTCGCCAACTCGCGCACGGTGGACTTCGCACCGCGCTTCCTGGACGCCACCCAGGGCCGGGGCGTCGATGTGGTGCTGGACAGCCTGGCCGGGGAGTTCGTGGACGCCTCGCTGCGGCTGCTGCCCCGAGGAGGCCGGTTCCTGGAGATGGGCAAGACCGATCTGCGGAGCCCCGAGGAGGTGGCAGCCACCCATCCCGGCGTCTCCTACCAGGCGTTCTCCCTCTACGAGGCGGGCAACGACCGCATCGGGGAGATGCTCCGCGAACTGGCCGAGCTGTTCGACCGGGGAGCGTTGCACCCGCTGCCGCTGAACACCTGGGACGTACGACACGCCCCCGCCGCCTTCCGGTACATGAGCCAGGGACGGCATATCGGCAAGAACGTGTTCACCCTGCCCCGCACCCTCGACGCCACCGGCACCGTCCTGGTCACCGGCGGCACCGGCTCCCTGGGCCGCCTGGTGGCCCGGCGCATGGTCACCGAGCACGGGATGCGCAACGTCGTTCTGGCCGGACGCCGCGGCAGGGCCGCCGCGGGAATGCCGGAGCTGGAGGACGAGCTCAGCGCGCTGGGGGCCACCGTGCACACCGTGGCCTGCGACCTCGCCGACCGGGAGGCGGTGGCCGCACTGCTCGGCTCGATCCCCCAGGACGCCCCGCTGACCGCCGTGGTGCACACCGCCGGGCTGCTGGACGACGGCGTGATCACGACCCTGACCCCGGAACGGCTGGACGCCGTGTTCCGCCCCAAAGTGGACGCGGTGCTCAATCTGCACGAGCTGACCCGCGACCTCGACCTCGCCGCGTTCCTCCTCTTCTCCTCCGGGGCGGGCACCTTCGACTCTCCGGGCCAGGGCAACTACTCCGCCGCCAACGCCTTCCTCGACGCGCTGGCCCGCTACCGTCTCGCCAGGGGGCTGCCCGCCACCTCGCTCGCCTGGGGCCTGTGGGGGCAGGTCACCGACATGAGCGCACACCTGGACGACTCCGACCAGCGGCGCATGGCCAAGGGCGGCATGCTCGGCCTCTCCGTACCCGAGGGCATGGAGCTGTTCGACACCGCGCTGCGCGGCCCCGACACCGTGCTGGTCCCCACCCACATGGACTTCGCCGCACTGCGCGCCCTGGCCGGATCCGGCTCGCTGCCCGCACTGCTGCGCGCCCTCGTCCGCGCCCCCCGCCGGGCCGTCGACAACGCGGCGGCGGACACGGACGACCTGGTGAGCAGGCTGACCAGGGCAACCGCCGGCCAGCAGGAGAAGATCCTGCTCGACCTGGTCCAGCAGGAGGCCGCCGCCGTCCTCGGCCATGCCTCGGCCGACCTCATCGAACCGAACCAGCCCTTCAAGGAGATCGGCTTCGACTCGCTCACCGCCGTGGAGCTGCGCAACCGGCTCTCCCGCCGCGCCGGGGTGCGGCTGCCGGCCACGCTCATTTTCGACCATCCCGCCCCGCGTCACTCGCCCGCTATCTGCTGGCCGAACTGGGCCAGGAGGTCGACACCTCCGAGGTGCTGATGGCCGAGCTCGACACCGTGGCCGCGACCCTGGCCGAGGTGACCCCCGACGCCACGACCCACGCCACAGTGCTGGCCCGCCTCCAACTGCTGGTCGAGCAGTGGGAAACCGCCGAAGGCGCCACAACCGCCGACGAGGACGAGGAGTTCGACGTGGACACCGCGACCGACGAAGCCATGTTCGAGCTCATCGACCGGGAGTTCGGCACATCGTGACCGCCCGGGCCCGCGCGACCGCACACCGCACCCCGCCGACCTCCAGCACAACGCCACCGTTTCCTTCAGGAGTGACCACTGATGGCAGATGACGGGAAGCTGCGCGAATACCTCAAGCGCGTGCTGGCGGACGCCCGCCGTGCCCAGAAGCGGGTCCGCGAGCTGGAGGCCGAGAAGTCGGAGCCGATCGCGATCGTCGCGATGGCCTGCCGGCTTCCGGGCGGAGTGTCCTCCCCGGAGCAGCTGTGGGACCTGGTGCTGCACGGGCGGCACGGAATCACCGGCTTCCCGGAGAACCGCGGCTGGGATCTGGCGCACCTGTTCCATCCGGACCCCGACCACCGGGGCACCAGCTACGTACGCGAGGGCGGATTTCTGCACGACGCCGGGGAGTTCGACGCGGGCTTCTTCGGGATCTCCCCGCGCGAGGCGGTCACGATGGATCCGCAGCAGCGCATCATGCTCGAGCTCTCCTGGGAGGCGTTCGAACGGGCCGGAATCGACCCGACCGCGTGGCGCGGCAAGGACGTCGGTGTCTTCTCCGGGTTCGCGGGCAGTGACTACGGCGCCGGGCTGCCGGAGCTGCCCGAGGCCCTGGAGAGCTATCTGATGACCTCCGACGCCGGAAGTGTGCTGTCCGGCCGGATCTCCTACACCTTCGGGTTCGAGGGCCCCGCCGTCACGGTCGACACCGCGTGCTCCGCGTCCCTGGTGGCCCTCCACCTGGCGGCGCGGGCCCTGCGGGCGGGAGACTGCTCGATGGCGCTGGCCGGTGGCGTCACCGTCCTGGGCACCCCACGGGCGTTCATCGGCTTCTCACGCCAGCGCGGACTCGCCGCCGACGCGCGCTGCAAGGCATTCGCCGCGGCGGCGGACGGCACCGGCTTCTCCGAGGGCGCCGGAGTGCTGCTGCTGGAGCGGCTGTCGGACGCGGAGCGGCACGGTCATCGGGTGCTGGCGGTGGTGCGGGGTAGTGCGGTGAACCAGGACGGTGCGTCGAACGGTCTGACGGCCCCGAACGGCCCCTCTCAGCAGCGCGTCATCCGGCAGGCGCTGGCCCATGCGCGCCTCACCGCCTCCGAGGTGGACGCGGTGGAGGCCCATGGGACGGGCACGGCGCTGGGCGACCCGATCGAGGCGCAGGCACTGCTGGCCACATACGGCCAGGGGCGGCCGGAGGACCGCCCGCTGTGGCTCGGCTCGCTCAAGTCCAACATCGGCCACACTCAGGGGGCTGCGGGCGTGGCCGGTGTCATCAAGATGGTGATGGCCCTGCGGCATGGGGTGTTGCCGAGGACGTTGCACGTGGATGAGCCGTCGCCGCAGGTGGATTGGTCGGCTGGTGCGGTGGAGCTGCTGACCGAGGAGCGGGTGTGGCCGGAGGTGGGGCGTCCGCGTCGGGCCGGGGTGTCGGGGTTCGGGGTGAGTGGGACGAATGCGCACGTAATTCTGGAGCAGGCTCCGGAAGTGGCGATCGTGGCGGGGGCGGTGGTGGAGAAGCCTGTGGTGGAGACGCCGGAGGTGGAGACGCCGGAGGTGGGGGCGCCGGAGGTGGGGGCGCCTGTGGTGGGGGCGCCGGAGGTGGGCGCGCCTGTGGTGCAGGCGCCGGGTGGAGTGGTGCCGTTGGTGGTGTCCGGGCGGGGTGACGCGGCCTTGCGGGCCCAGGCGCGCCGGCTGCTGGACTTCGTCGCTGCCCACCCGGAGGTGGGGGTGGCGGAGCTGGGTGTCGTGTTGGGGTGTGGTCGGGCGGGGTTGTCGGATCGTGCGGTGGTGGTGGCGGGGGGTCGGGTTGAGGCGTTGTCGGGGCTGGCGGCGGTGGTGCGGGGTGAGTCGGTGGTGGGTGTGGTGTCGGGTTCGGTGGTGCGTGGTCGGTTGGGGGTGTTGTTCGCTGGTCAGGGGTGTCAGCGGGTGGGGATGGGGCGTGGGTTGTATGAGGCGTTCCCTGTCTTCCGGGAGGCCTTCGATGGGGTGTGTGAGGCGTTGGACCGTGAGCTGGGTGGGGGAGGTGTGTCGGGTTCGGTGCGGGAGGTGGTGTTCGGGGATGGGGTGTTGTTGGAGGGGACGGTGTTTGCTCAGGCGGGGTTGTTTGCGGTGGAGGTGGGGTTGTTTCGGTTGGTGGAGTCGTGGGGTGTGGTGGTGGATGTGGTGGGTGGGCATTCGGTGGGTGAGGTGGCGGCGGCGTATGTGGCGGGTGTGTTGTCGTTGGCGGATGCGGTGGTGTTGGTGGCGGCGCGGGGTCGGTTGATGGGGGCGCTGCCGGAGGGCGGTGCGATGGTGGCGGTGGGCGCGGGTGAGGAGGAGGTGCGGCCGCTGCTGGTGGAGGGGGTGGATATTGCTGCGGTGAATGGTCCTGCGGCGGTGGTGCTCTCCGGTGATGAGGAGCCGGTGCTGCGGGTGGCGCAGGAGCTCTCCGAGCGGGGGTGTCGGACCAGGCGGCTGGCGGTTTCGCATGCGTTCCACTCGGCTCGTATGGAGCCGATGCTGGAGGAGTTCCGGGAAGCGATCGCTGATCTGTCGTTCGCCGCGCCGGTGATTCCTCTGGTGTCGAACGTGACGGGGGCATTGGCGGACCCGGAGATGGTGTGTTCGCCGGAGTACTGGGTGGAGCATGTGCGTTCGGCGGTGCGGTTCGCGGATGGTGTGCGGGAGCTGGCCGAGTATGGGGTGAGTACGTATTTGGAACTGGGTCCCGATGGCACGCTGTCCGCGATGGGCCGCGAGTGCTTGGACGACGGGCACGCCGCTTTCGTACCGGCCCTCCGCCGGGAGGGCGACGAGACCCGTGCCCTGATCACGGCTCTGGCCACCTGCCATACGCGCGGTGTGCACGTGGACTGGGCGAACGTGCTGGGCGGAACGCCTACCGGTTCGGTTGACCTGCCGACGTATGCGTTCCAGCGGGAGCATTACTGGTTGGTCGGGGACGGCCGTGGCGTCGGTGATGTGGCGTCTGCCGGATTGACGGGTGTCGGCCATCCACTACTGGGCGCGGTGATGGAGGTGCCGGGTTCGGGTGAGGTGTTGTTCACGTCGCGGTTGTCGTTGGGGTCGCATGGGTGGCTGGCTGATCATGTGGCTGCGGGTGTGGTGTTGTTGCCGGGGGCGGTGTTTGTGGAGTTGGTGGTGCGGGCTGGTGATGAGGTCGGGTGTGGTGGGGTGGAGGAGTTGGTGATGGAGGCTCCGCTGGTGTTGGCGGAGGGCGGTGTGGTGCAGGTGCGGGTGAGTGTGGGGGAGGCCGATGAGGGGGGTCGGCGTGGGGTGCGGGTGTATTCGCGGGCGGAGGACGCTGGTGTGGGTGCTGCGTGGGTGCGGCATGCCACCGGGACGTTGCGCTCTGCGGAGGGGATCTCCGCACTTGACGTGGGGTTGTCGGTGTGGCCTCCGGTGGGTGCGGTGGCGGTGGATCCGGTGGAGGTGGAGGGCCTGTACGCGGGTTTGGAGCGGGTCGGCTATCGGTATGGGCCGGTGTTCCAGGGGGTGCGGGCGGCGTGGCGGTCGGAGGGTGCGGTGTATGCGGAGGTGGCTCTGCCGGAGGGGCATCGGGTCCAGGCGGCGGGGTTCGGACTCCATCCGGCACTCCTCGACGCGGCCATGCACGCGGCCGCGTTCCAGCACCGTGCGGAACGCGCCGACCAGCGGACAGCCCTTCCCTTCGTCTGGCGCGATGTGGCGCTGTACGCCACGGGTGCCACGGCCTTGCGGGTACGAGTGGTCCCCACCGGTGAGGACACCCTGACCCTGGACCTGGCCGATGAGTCCGGTGTCCCAGTGGCTTCGGTGGGCTCGATGGTGTCCCGTCCGGTCGAGCCCGGGCAGTTCAAGGCCGCCTCGACACACGACCGTCTGCTCCGCCCGGCGTGGGAGGAGACGGCGTTGACGCCGGACGGCACCCCACTGAACACGGTGCGGGTGGCCACGGCCGACGACGTACGCGCACTGGCCGAGCGAGGCGGGCGGTTCGACGCCGTGACCGTCGAAGTGACCGACACGGGAGGCGTCCGTGAGCTGACCGGCCGCGTACTGGAGGTCGTCCAGGCGTGGTCGACCGAACCCACGCTGGACAACACACGGATGGTCGTGCTGACCACGGGCGCGGTCGCCGTCGACCCGGGTGAGCGGGTCGACCCTGCCATCGCCGCCGTATGGGGGCTGGTCTGCACCGCGCAGTCGGAGAACACCGGGCGCATCCTGCTGGTGGACGTCGACAACGAGCCGTCCTCGTACGCGACGCTGAGCACCCTCGTCCCCGCGCTGTTCGCCGCTGATGAGACCCAGGCAGCGGTCCGCTCGGGAGCGTGCTTCCTGCGGCGGCTCACCCGTGTTGTGGAGGTGCCTGAGCCCGGGCCGGGTGCCGTTGGCTCTGGTGGGACGGTGTTGGTGACCGGTGGTACGGGGGCGTTGGGTGCGGTGGTGGCGCGGCATCTGGTGGCGGTGCATGGGGTGCGGAGTCTGGTGTTGGCGAGTCGGAGTGGGCCTGGGGCCGCTGGTGCCGTCGAGTTGGAGGCGGAGCTGGTGAAGGCGGGTGCGCGGGTGCGGGTGGTGGCGTGTGATGTGGCGGATCGGGATGCGGTCGCCGGGCTGCTGGATGTGGTTCCGGGGGATGCTCCGCTGTCGGCGGTGGTGCATACGGCCGGTGTTCTGGACGACGGTGTGCTGACGGCGTTGACCCCGGAGCGTATGGACGCGGTGTTCCGGTCGAAAGTGGACGGCTCGATCCACCTGCATGAGCTGACCCGGGACCTGGACCTGTCCGCCTTCGTCCTGTTCTCCTCCGCCGCAGGCGCCTTCGGCAGCTCGGGGCAGGGCAACTACGCCGCCGCCAACGCCTATCTCGACGCGCTGGCACAGCACCGGGCCGCCCAGGGGCTACCCGCGATCTCCCTCGGCTGGGGTATGTGGGCCCAGGACGAGGGCATGACCGCCCAGCTCGGCGACACCGACCACCGTCGGCTGGCACGCGACGGACTCGCCGCGTTGTCCCAGGCCGAGGGCATGGAACTGTTCGACGCCGCGCTGCGTACGGCCGAACCCATGGTCCTCCCCATCAAGCTGGACCTCGGTGCACTACGGGCCCAGGCCGCCACCGGGGCGGTGCCGCCGCTGCTGCGCGGACTGGTCCCCCAGCCCCGGCGGATCCGGCAGAAGGCACAGTCGGCGCATACGCACGACGCCGCCGCGCTCACCGTACGACTGGCCGGGGCGGGTTCCACGGACCGGCAGGCGATCCTTCTCGACCTGGTCCGGCAGGAGGCGGCGTATGTGCTCGGCTACGCCTCGGTCGGTCGTATCGGCCCCGATGCCGCCTTCACCGACGTCGGCTTCGACTCGCTCACGGTGATAGAGCTACGGGACCGGCTCCTCGCCCGCACCGGGCTGCGACTCCCCGCCACGTTCGCCTTCGACTTCCCCACCCCCCTGACCCTGGCGGACCACCTGACCACCCGTCTGGGCGCCGACACCATCCAGGACCCGATGCTGGCCGAAGTGGCGAGGCTCGAAGAACTGGTGGCCGCCCGGCCACCGGACGGCGCCAAGGACACCGGCGCCGCCGCCCGGCTCCGGGCCCTGGCGGCCAAGCTCAGCACCGATGCCCCCGGGCCGGCCGGAGGCACCGACATCGAAGCGACGCTCGAAGCGGCGTCGGTGGACGACGTACTGGCCTTCATCGACGACGAGTTCGGAATCGTGGACCCGTCGGATTCCGACCGCGCCTACGAGTGAAGGGGAAGGTGACCTCCGGTGGACAACGACGAGAAGTTGGTCCGGTACCTCAAGCGGGTGACCGCCGACCTGCACCAGGCGCGGCAGCGGCTCACCGAGATCGAGGCCGGCCTGTCGGAGCCGATCGCGATCGTGGGGATGGCGTGCCGGTTGCCGGGCGGGGTGACTACGCCGGAGGAGCTGTGGGACCTGGTGGCGTCCGGCGGTGACGCGGTCGGTGGGTTTCCGGAGGACCGTGGGTGGGATCTGGAGAACCTCTTCGACCCGGATCCGGATCACCCGGGCACCAGTTATGTCCGCGAGGGTGGCTTTCTGGACGACGCGGGGGAGTTCGACGCGGGGTTCTTCGGGATATCGCCGCGTGAAGCCCTGGCGATGGATCCGCAGCAGAGGTTGCTGCTGGAGACGTCGTGGGAGGCGTTGGAGCGCGCCGGAATCGACCCGACGGGCCTGCGCGGCAAGGACGTCGGCGTCTACTTCGGCACCCTCAACCAGGACTACGCCACGGACGTGGACACGGTCCCCGAGGGAGTCGAGGGCTACCTGATGACGGGCAGCTCGGCGAGCGTGCTCACCGGCCGGGTCGCCTATGAGCTGGGGTTCGAGGGCCCGGCCATGACCATCGACACGGCATGCTCCTCCTCACTGGTGGGCCTGCATCTGGCCGCGCAGGCGCTGCGGTCGGGGGAGTGCTCGATGGCGCTGGCCGGAGGAGCCACCGTCATGTCCACCCCCAGCGCCTTCGTCGGCTTCTCGCGGCAGCGCGGCATGGCGGAAGACGGCCGCTGCAAGGCATACGCGGCGTCGGCGGATGGCACGGGGTGGGCCGAGGGTGTGGGTGTGCTGGTGCTGGAGCGGTTGTCGGATGCTGAGCGCAACGGGCATCGGGTGTTGGCGGTGGTGCGGGGTTCGGCGGTGAATCAGGATGGTGCGTCGAATGGGTTGACGGCGCCGAATGGTCCGTCGCAGCAGCGTGTCATCCGGCAGGCGCTGGCCGGTGCGGGGCTGGTGGCGACGGATGTGGATGCGGTCGAGGGGCACGGTACGGGCACCACGCTGGGTGATCCGATCGAGGTTCAGGCATTGATGGCGACCTATGGCCAGGATCGGCCTGAGGGGCGTCCTTTGTGGTTGGGGTCGTTGAAGTCGAATATTGGTCATGCGCAGGCGGCTGCGGGTGTGGCTGGTGTGATCAAGATGGTGTTGGCGTTGCGGTATGGGGTGTTGCCGAGGACGTTGCATGTGGATGAGCCGTCGTCGCAGGTGGATTGGTCGGCGGGTGCGGTGGAGCTGCTGACCGAGGAGCGGGTGTGGCCGGAGGTGGGGCGCCCGCGCCGGGCCGGGGTGTCGGGGTTCGGGGTGAGTGGGACGAATGCGCATGTGATTTTGGAGCAGGCTCCGGACCGGTCGGGCGATGGTGTCCCGATGCCGGAGGTGCCGGGTGGTGTGGTGCCGTTGGTGGTGTCGGGGCGTGGCGATGCGGGGTTGCGGGGGCAGGCGCGGCGGTTGCTGGATGTCGTCGAGCGACGGCCGGATGTGGATCTGGACCATCTGGCACGGTCATTGGCGGCGTCGCGGGCGGCGTTGTCGGCGCGCGCGTTGGTGCTGGCGGGGGACCGGAGTGAGGCCGTGGCGGGGTTGGAGGCCGTGGCGGGAGGTGAGGTGGCCGGTGGCGATGTCGTGGGAAGGGCGGACGCTCAAGGTCGGGTGGTGTTTGTTTTTCCTGGTCAGGGTGCGCAGTGGGTGGGTATGGGTGCGGAGTTGTTGGAGTCGTGTGGGGTGTTTGCGGAGGCTTTGGGGGAGTGTGCGGGGGTGTTGGATGCGTTGACGGGGTGGTCGTTGCTGGATGTGGTGCGCGGGGTTGAGGGTGCGGTGTCGTTGGATCGGGTGGATGTGGTGCAGCCGGTGTCGTTTGCGGTGATGGTGTCGTTGGCGCGGGTGTGGATGGCGGCGGGTGTGGTGCCGGGTGGGGTGGTGGGTCATTCGCAGGGTGAGATTGCGGCGGCGTGTGTGGCGGGTGGGTTGTCGTTGGAGGATGCGGCGCGGGTGGTGGTGTTGCGGAGTCGGGCGATCGCGGCGGGGCTCTCGGGCCGGGGTGGGATGGTGTCGCTGGCGGTGGGGGTGGCTGAGGCGGAGTCGTTGGTGTCCCGTTGGTTGGGTGGGGTGGAGGTGGCGGCGGTGAATGGGCCGTCGTCGGTGGTGGTGGCCGGTGAGGTGGAGGCGCTCCGGGGGTTGGTGGAGGAGTGCGAGGGTGCCGGAGTGCGGGCGCGGTGGGTCGACGTTGACTACGCCTCGCATACGGCGCAGGTGGAGGCGGTGGAGGGGGAGCTTGCGCGGTCGTTGTCGCAGGTGAGGCCGGTGTCGTCCCGTATCCCGTTTTTCTCGACGGTGGAGGCGGGGTGGGTGGATGCGGCGGAGTTGGATGCCGGGTACTGGTACCGGAATCTGCGGAGTACGGTGCGGTTCGCGCCGTCGATCGACCAGTTGATCGAGGAAGGCTTTGCGGCGTTTGTCGAGGTGAGTGCGCATCCGGTGCTGACGATGAGCATCGAGGCGTCGGCCGAGCGGGCGGACGCCGGACCGGTCGTGGTGACCGGCACCCTCCGGCGGGACGAGGGCGGCATGCGCCGCGTGCTCACGTCCCTGGGCGAGGCGTACGTACGTGGTGTCCCCGTCGACTGGACCGCGCTGCTCGGCGACATCCCGGCGCATGCCGCGCTGGATCTGCCCACCTACGCCTTCCAACACCAGCACTACTGGCTGGGACGGCGAGGCGAAACGGTGGACGCGGCCGCGCTCGGACTTGCCCGGGCCGACCATCCGCTGTTGGGCGCCGTCACCGAGCTGCCGGAGTCGGGGGGCCTGCTGTTCACCTCTCGACTGTCGCTGCGTACGCATCCATGGCTGGCCGACCATGCGGCGGCGGGCACAGTGTTGCTGCCCGGGGCGGCGTTCGTGGAGCTGGCGGTGCGCGCCGGTGACGAGGTCGGCTGTGGTGTGGTGGAGGAGCTGGTCGTCGAAGCACCGCTCACCCTGCCCGAGCGCGAGGGTGTGCAGGTGAGGGTGAGCGTGGGCGCACCGGATGATTCCGGCCGTCGCCCGGTGGCGGTGCACTCACGCGGCCAGGACGATGCCTCACACGCGCCCTGGACTCGCCACATCAGCGGCACGCTCGCCCAGGAAACCCCGGATGAGCTGGACGCTGACCTGACGAAGTGGCCACCCACCGGGGCGGTAGTGGTCCCGGAGGAACGGGTGCGTGGCGTCTATGAGGAGCTGGAGGCCGGCGGTTACGGATACGGCCCGGCCTTCCGTGGTCTGCGCGCCGCGTGGACGCGGGGCGACGAGATCTATGCCGAGGTCACCCTGCCCGAGGAGCTGTCGGCCGACGCCACCGCGTTCGGGCTGCATCCCGCGCTGCTCGACGCGGCCCTGCACGCCACCGCGTTCCGCGACCGTCCCGAGGCCCAGGCTGGGCCCACACTGCCGTTCGCCTATCGCGGAGTCGCCCTGCACGCCTCCGGCGCTTCGGCGCTGCGCGTACGTATCACGCCCAACGGCAAGGATGGGGTGGGCCTTCTACTGGCCGATCCGAGCGGGGCGGCGGTCGCGGTGGTCGAATCGTTGGTGTCACGGCCCATGCCGACGGCGCTGCTGGACGCCGCCCCACGGACGTCGACGGAGCAGATGTTCCTCGCAGGGTGGGAGGAACTGCGCGTGGCGGCCGCCGACGCACCACTGGACACCGTCTCCGTGCACACTGCGCAGGACGTACGGCAATTGGCCTCCCGAGCCGACGCACCGCCTGCACCCCCTGCGTCCGACGCGGCTGAGTCGTCCGGGTCGGCCGAGGCGCCGCCGGTTCTGCTGTACGAGATCGGTACCGGCGATGCCGTACGTGACGACACCGGCGCGGCCTGCGCGCGTGAGCTGACCGGCCAGGTGTTGGACGTGTTGCAGACGTGGCTGACTGAGCCCTCGCTGGAGGACTCTCGTCTGGTGGTGCTGACGCGGGGTGCCGTAGGGGTGCGGGATGCCGATCCGGTCGACCCGGCGGTCGCCGCGGCCTGGGGGCTGATCGGCACCGCGCAGTCGGAGAACCCCGGGCGGATTCTGCTCCTCGACCTGGACGACACACCGGCCTCCACGAAGGCCCTGCCCACGCTGCTGCCCGCCCTGCTCGCCGGAGACGAACCACAGCTCGCGCTGCGCGGAGGTGTCTGCCATCTGCGCCGCCTGACCCGGGCAACGGCCGACGAGGCACTCGTGGCGCCGGAGGGAGCGCCCGCGTGGCAGCTGGGCACCCGCGGTCCGGGAACGCTGGAGAGCCTGGCACTGCTGCCGTCGCCGGAGGCGCTGGTGCCACTTCCCGCGGGCCATGTCCGGATCGACACGCGTGCCGCGGGACTCAACTTCCGCGATGTGCTGATGGCGCTGGGCATGTACCCCGGCGAGATCAGCATCGGCAACGAGGGCGCCGGTGTGGTCACGGAGGTCGGCCCTGGTGTCACCCGCTTCGCACCGGGTGACCGGGTCATGGGGCTCTTCGAGGGTGCGGGTGGCCCCATCGCCGTGGCCGACTGCCTCACCCTCGTACACATCCCCGAGGGGTGGACCTTCGAGCAGGCGGCCGCGGTCCCCTGCGTGTTCCTCACCGCCTACTTCGGGTTGCGGGACCTGGCCCGGCTGGAGCCCGGGGAGTCCGTCCTGATCCATGCCGCCGCCGGTGGGGTCGGCATGGCCGCGGTGCAGTTGGCCCGGCACTGGGGCGCTGAGATCTACGGCACGGCCGGACCGGCCAAATGGGACGCGGCGGGCGCCGCCGGTGTCCCGGACGGACGGCTGGCCAACTCCCGGACGCTGGAGTTCGAGCAGCGGTTTCTCGAGATGACCGAGGGCCGTGGCTTCGATGTGGTGCTGGACGCCCTCGCCGGCGACTTCGTGGACGCCTCACTCCGACTGCTGCCCAGGGGCGGCCGGTTCATCGAGATGGGCAAGAGCGATATCCGGGACGCCGAAGAGGTGGGCATCCAGCACCCCGGCGTGGCCTATCGGGCGTTCGACCTGGCCGAGGCGGGTGGCGAGCGCATCCAGCAGATGCTGACCGAGCTGGTCGACCTCTTCGAGAAGGGGGTGCTGACCCCGCCGCCGGTGACCGCATGGGATATCCGGCGCGCTCCGGCCGCCTTCCGCTTCATGAGCCAGGCGCAGCACATCGGCAAGAACGTGTTCACCCTGCCCCGCCGACTGGACCCGGAGGGCACCGTGCTCATCACGGGTGGCACTGGATCGCTGGGCAAGGTGGCCGCCCGGCGCCTCGTGGCCGAGCACGGCGTACGGAACCTGCTGCTGACCAGCCGGAGTGGACCCCAGGCCACCGGCGCGGCCGAGCTGCAGCGGGAACTGACCTCACTCGGCGCACGGGTACGGATCGCCGCCTGCGATGTGGGAGACCGCGACGCCGTGGCCGAGCTGCTGTCCTCGCTGCCCGGTGACGCGCCGCTGACCGCCGTGGTGCACAGCGCCGGCGCGCTGGACGACGGTGTGATCACCGCATTGACCAGGGAGCGACTGGACACGGTCTTTGCCCCGAAGGTAGATGCCGCACTCCACCTGCACGAGCTGACCCGACACCTGGATCTGGCGGCCTTCGTCCTGTTCTCCTCGGCCGCGGGCACGCTGGGCAGCCCGGGGCAGGGCAGCTATGTGGCGGCCAACGCCTTCCTGGACGCGCTGGCACATCGACGCCGTGCCCAGGGCCTCCCGGGCATCTCCCTGGCCTGGGGGCTGTGGGCACAGGGCGCGGGGGTCGGGCTGACCGGCCACCTCACCGACGCCGACCAGCAGCGCATGGTGCGCGGGGGAGTGGCCGGACTGTCGGAGAGCGAAGGCGGGGAACTGTTCGACACCGCACTGCACATGCCCCAGCCGGTGGTGCTCCCCATGAAACTGGACCCCGGCGCACTGCGGGCCCAGGCTGCCACCGGACCGGTGCCACCGTTGCTCCGTGGCCTCGTCCGGCAGAGTCGGCGCACCGCACGGACCGCCGCAGATATGGACGCCTTCACCCAGCGCCTGACCAGGGCCACGTCCGAGGAGCAGGAGCAGGTCCTGCTCGGCCTGGTCTGCCGGGAAGCCGCTCGGGTCCTGGGCCACGCCTCCGCTCACGCCATCGGACCGGACCTGGCGTTCAACGAAATCGGCTTCGACTCCCTCACGGCGGTGGAACTGCGCAACCGCCTGGCCAACCACACCGGGATACGCCTCCCGGCCACGCTGGTCTTCGACTATCCGACTCCCACCGCCCTGATGCGGCACCTGCGAACGAAACTCTGCCCGGACGCTCCACCCGTGCCAAGCGACAACGGCAGCGAGGAGGGCCTGCGTCGCGCGCTGGCCAGCACACCGCTGAGCCGCTTCCAGGAGCTGGGCATCCTGGACACCCTCATGACGCTGGTCCGGGAATCGGAAGCGGAGCAGCCGACGGACGGGCAGCGGGTGGAAGAGCAACCGGCGGCCGGGCAGCCGGCGGATGGGCAGTCGGCCGCCACGATCGCCGATATGGACGTCGCCAGTCTGGTGCAACGAGCCATGAGCAAGGCCGGGAAGTAATGTCGGTTCGAAATGCGGAGGCCGGGATGACCACTCCCGAAGCGCAGGTCGTCGAAGCGCTGCGTGTCACGCTCATGGAGAACGAGCGGCTCGAGCGGGAGAACGCCGACATACGCCGTGGCCTGTCGGAGCCGATCGCGATCGTGGGGATGGCGTGCCGGTTGCCGGGCGGGGTGACCACGCCGGAGGAGCTGTGGGACCTGGTGGCGTCCGGTGGTGACGCGATCGGTGGGTTTCCGGAGGACCGTGGCTGGGATCTGGAGAACCTCTTCGACCCGGATCCGGATCACCCGGGCACCAGCTATGTCCGTGAGGGTGGCTTTCTGGACGACGCGGGGGAGTTCGACGCGGGGTTCTTCGGGATATCGCCGCGTGAGGCGCTGGCGATGGATCCGCAGCAGCGCATCATGCTCGAGACCTCCTGGGAGGCGTTCGAGCGCGCCGGGATCGACCCGACCGCGCTGCGTGGCAAGGACATCGGCGTCTTCTCCGGCGTGACGTACCACAGCTACGGCTCCGGAGCCCGGGTCCCCGAGGAACTCGAGGCGGTCATGGGCACCGGCACCTCGGCGAGCGTCCTGTCGGGGCGGGTGTCCTATGCGCTGGGTTTCGAGGGCCCGTCGGTCGCGGTGGACACGGCGTGTTCCTCGTCGCTGGTGGCCTTGCATCTGGCCGTACAGGCGTTGCGGTTGGGCGAGTGCTCGATGGCGCTGGCCGGAGGGGTGACCGTCATGGCCAACCCCGGTATCTTCGTCGGCTTCTCGCGTCAGCGCGGGATGTCCAAGGACGGCCGTTGCAGGGCGTTCGCGGCCGCGGCGGACGGCACCGGCTTCTCCGAGGGCGCGGGCGTGCTGCTGGTGGAGCGGTTGTCGGACGCCGAGCGGCATGGCCATCGGGTGTTGGCGGTGGTGCGGGGCAGTGCGGTGAATCAGGATGGTGCGTCGAATGGGTTGACGGCGCCGAATGGTCCGTCGCAGCAGCGTGTCATCCGCCAGGCGTTGACCAGTGCCGGGCTGGTGGCGGCGGATGTGGATGCGGTGGAGGCCCATGGGACGGGCACGGCCCTGGGTGACCCCATCGAGGCGCAAGCGCTCTTGGACACGTATGGCCAGGATCGGCCTGAGGGGCGTCCTTTGTGGTTGGGGTCGTTGAAGTCGAATATTGGTCATGCGCAGGCGGCTGCGGGTGTGGCTGGTGTGATCAAGATGGTGTTGGCGTTGCGGCGTGGGGTGTTGCCGAGGACGTTGCATGTGGATGAGCCGTCGTCGCAGGTGGATTGGTCGGCTGGTGCGGTGGAGTTGTTGACCGAGGAGCGGGTGTGGCCGGAGGTGGGGCGTCCGCGTCGGGCCGGTGTGTCGGGGTTCGGGGTGAGTGGGACGAATGCGCATGTGATTTTGGAACAGGCTCCGGAGGCGGCCATTGAGGTGGCGCCGGTGGTGCAGGCTCCGGGTGGTGTGGTGCCGTTGGTGGTGTCGGGGCGTGGTGGTGCGGGGTTGCGGGGGCAGGCGCGACGGTTGCTGGAGTATGTGCAGGCTCATCCGAACTTGAGTGTCGGGGAGCTGGGTGCGGGGTTGGCTGTTGGCCGCGCGGCGTTGTCCGATCGTGCGGTGGTGGTGGCGGGGGATCGGGTTGAGGCGTTGGCGGGGCTGGCGGCGGTTGCGGAGGGCGGTGGGGTGGGAAGGGTGGATGTTCGGGGTCGGGTGGTGTTTGTTTTTCCTGGTCAGGGTGCTCAGTGGGTGGGTATGGGTGCGGAGTTGTTGGAGTCGTGTGGGGTGTTTGCGGAGGCTTTGGGGGAGTGTGCGCGGGTGTTGGATGCGTTGACGGGGTGGTCGTTGGTGGATGTGGTGCGCGGGGTTGAGGGTGCGGTGTCGTTGGATCGGGTGGATGTGGTGCAGCCGGTGTCGTTTGCGGTGATGGTGTCGTTGGCGCGGGTGTGGCGGTGGTTTGGGGTGGAGCCTGCGGCGGTGGTGGGTCATTCGCAGGGGGAGATTGCGGCGGCGTGTGTGGCGGGTGGGTTGTCGTTGGAGGATGCGGCGCGGGTGGTGGTGTTGCGGAGTCGGGCGATTGCGGCGGGGTTGTCGGGTCGTGGGGGGATGGTGTCGCTGGCGGTGGGGGTGGCTGAGGCGGAGTCGTTGGTGTCCCGTTGGTTGGGTGGGGTGGAGGTGGCGGCGGTGAATGGGCCGTCGTCGGTGGTGGTGGCCGGTGAGGTGGAGGCGCTCCGGGGGTTGGTGGAGGAGTGCGAGGGTGCGGGGGTGCGGGCGCGGTGGGTGGATGTGGATTACGCCTCGCATACGGCGCAGGTGGAGGCGGTGGAGGAGGAGCTTGCCCGGTCGTTGGCGCAGGTGAGGCCGGTGCCGTCCCGTATCCCGTTTTTCTCGACGGTGGAGGCGGGGTGGGTGGATGCAGCGGAGTTGGACGCCGGTTACTGGTATCGGAATCTGCGGAACACGGTGCGGTTCGCGCCGTCGATGGAGCGTCTGTTGGACGAGGACTTCCGGGCGTTTGTCGAGGTGAGTGCGCATCCGGTGCTGACGATGAGCATCGAGGCGTCGGCCGAGCGGGCGGACGCCGGACCGGTCGTGGTGACCGGCACCCTCCGGCGGGACGAGGGCGGCATGCGCCGCGTGCTCACCTCACTGGGCGAGGCGTACGTACGTGGTGTCCCCGTCGACTGGACCGCGCTGCTCGGCGACATCCCGGCACACGCCGCGCTGGATCTGCCGACCTACGCCTTCCAACACCAGCACTACTGGCTCAAGAGTACCGCTCCCGCCGATGCGGGATCCATCGACGATCAGCTTCCGGGCATGGTCGAACTTCCCTCCGAGACAGGAACGTTGACCGCTCGCCTTCTCGAGGAGTCCGCGCCGGAACAGGAACGCATCCTGTTGGAGACCGTCCGCCAGGAGACCGCAACCGTCTTGGGGCACCCCTCAGTGGATGCCATTGAACCGGACATGGTGTTCAACCAGATCGGGTTCGACTCGGCCACCGCCGTGCAGTTGCGAAACCGCCTGAACGCACTCACCGACCGGACTCTGCCGACCACCCTGCTCTTCGACTACCCCACGCCCCTGATTCTCGCCGCCTTCCTCCGTGACGAGCTCATCGGGGACACGGCGGCCCCGGAGGAGGTACCGGGCCCGCCACCAGTGCTCGCGACCGTGTCGACTGAGCCGGTGGCGATCGTGGGCATGGCGTGTCGGCTGCCGGGTGGAGTCTCCACTCCGGAAGAGCTGTGGGACCTGGTGCTTCATGGGCGAGACGGGGTCAGCGACTTCCCGGTGAACCGTGGATGGGATCTGGACAACCTGTTCCACCCGGACCCGGACCACCCCGGCACCAGCTATGCGCACCAGGGCGGGTTTCTGCACGATGCCGGGGAATTCGATGCGGGTTTCTTCGGGATCTCGCCGCGTGAGGCGCTAGCCGTGGACCCTCAGCAGCGGCTGATGCTGGAGACCTCGTGGGAAGCGCTGGAGCGGGCCGGGATCGACCCGACCACCCTGCGGGGCAAGGACGTGGGTGTCTTCTCCGGGGTGACGTACCACAACTACGGGTCGGGCGTGGAGTCAGTTCCCGCAGAGCTCGAAGGCATGCTGGGGCTCGGCGCCTCGGCGAGCGTGCTGTCAGGGCGGGTGTCCTATGCGCTGGGCTTCGAGGGGCCCTCGGTCGCGGTGGACACGGCATGCTCCTCGTCCCTGGTGGCGTTGCATCTGGCGGCGCAGGCGTTGCGAGCGGGCGAGTGCTCGATCGCGCTGGCCGGCGGTGTCACGGTGATGCCCACTCCCGGCATCTTCATCGCCTTCTCGCGCCAGCGCGGGATGTCGGTCGATGGCCGGTGCAAGTCCTTCGCCGCTTCGGCCGACGGTACGGGGTGGGCCGAGGGTGTGGGTGTGCTGGCGCTGGAGCGGCTGTCGGACGCGGAGCGGAACGGTCACCAGGTGCTTGCGGTGGTGCGGGGCAGTGCGGTGAACCAGGATGGTGCGTCGAATGGTCTGACGGCGCCGAATGGTCCGTCGCAGCAGCGCGTCATCCGTCAGGCGCTGGCCGGCGCGGGTGTATCGGCCGCCGAGGTGGATGTGGTCGAGGCGCATGGCACGGGAACGGCACTGGGTGATCCGATCGAGGCGCAGGCGGTGTTGGCCACGTACGGTCAGGATCGTGAGCGGCCGCTGCTCATGGGGTCGTTGAAGTCGAATATTGGTCATGCGCAGGCGGCTGCGGGTGTGGCTGGTGTGATCAAGATGGTGCTGGCGTTGCGGCATGGCATCGCCCCTCGGACCTTGCATGTGGATGAGCCGACGCCACAGGTGGATTGGTCGGCTGGTGCAGTGGAGCTGCTGACCGAGGAGCGGGCGTGGCCGGAGGTGGGGCGTCCGCGCCGGGCCGGGGTGTCGGCGTTCGGGGTCAGCGGCACCAACGCCCACGTCATCCTGGAACAGGCGGCTCCAACGGCGACCGAGCCGACCGATCCGGTGATGTCCTGGCCGAAGGGCGTCCCGGTGCCACTGGTGGTGTCCGGCCGAGGTGCCGCAGGGCTTGCCGCCCAGGCGCGACGGCTACGGTCCTTTGTCGCGGCTGAGCCGCAGCTCGACTTGAGTGAACTCGGCTTCGCGTTGGGGTGTGGTCGGGCGGGGTTGTCGGATCGTGCGGTGGTGGTGGCGGGGGGTCGGGAGGAGGCGTTGTCGGGGCTGGCGGCGGTGGCGCGGGGTGAGTCGGCGGTGGGTGTGGTGTCGGGTTCGGTGGTGCGTGGTCGGTTGGGGGTGTTGTTCGCTGGTCAGGGGTGTCAGCGGGTGGGGATGGGGCGTGGGTTGTATGAGGCGTTCCCTGTCTTCCGGGAAGCCTTCGATGGGGTGTGCGAGGCGTTGGACCGTGAGCTGGGTGGAGGAGGTGTGTCGGGTTCGGTGCGGGAGGTGGTGTTCGGGGACGGGGAACTGCTGGAGGGGACGGTGTTTGCTCAGGCGGGGTTGTTTGCGGTGGAGGTGGGGTTGTTTCGGTTGGTGGAGTCGTGGGGTGTGGTGGTGGATGTGGTGGGTGGGCATTCGGTGGGTGAGGTGGCGGCGGCGTATGTGGCGGGTGTGTTGTCGTTGGCGGATGCGGTGGTGTTGGTGGCGGCGCGGGGTCGGTTGATGGGGGCGCTGCCGGAGGGCGGTGCGATGGTGGCGGTGGGCGCGGGTGAGGAGGAGGTGCGGCCGCTGCTGGTGGAGGGGGTGGATATTGCTGCGGTGAATGGTCCTGCGGCGGTGGTGCTCTCCGGTGATGAGGAGCCGGTGCTGCGGGTGGCGCAGGAGCTCTCCGAGCGGGGGTGTCGGACCAGGCGGCTGGCGGTTTCGCATGCGTTCCACTCGGCTCGTATGGAGCCGATGCTGGAGGAGTTCCGGGAGGCGATTGCCGATGTGTCGTTCGCCGCGCCGGTGATTCCTCTGGTGTCGAACGTGACGGGGGCATTGGCGGACCCGGAGATGGTGTGTTCGCCGGAGTACTGGGTGGAGCATGTGCGCTCTGCCGTGCGGTTCGCGGATGGTGTGCGGGCGCTGGCCGACTACGGCGTGAGCACCTACCTCGAATTGGCGCCGGATGCGGTGTTGTCCGCGATGGTCGGTGATTGTCTGCCGGAGGAGTCGGCCGCAGAGTCCGTGGTGGTGCCGTCTCTGCGACGGGAGGGCGACGAGGTCCGTGCGCTGTTGTCCGCCGTCGCTCGACTGCATGTGGCAGGCGTACGCATCGACTTCGGCGCCCTGTTCGGTGCCACGGTTCTGACCTCCCACATTTCGGATCTGCCGACGTATGCCTTCCAGCGGGAGCATTACTGGTTGGTCGGGGACGGCCGTGGCGTCGGTGATGTGGCGTCTGCCGGATTGACGGGTGTCGGCCATCCACTACTGGGCGCGGTGATGGAGGTGCCGGGTTCGGGTGAGGTGTTGTTCACGTCGCGGTTGTCGTTGGGGTCGCATGGGTGGCTGGCTGATCATGTGGCTGCGGGTGTGGTGTTGTTGCCGGGGGCGGTGTTTGTGGAGTTGGTGGTGCGGGCTGGTGATGAGGTCGGGTGTGGTGGGGTGGAGGAGTTGGTGATGGAGGCTCCGCTGGTGTTGGCGGAGGGCGGTGTGGTGCAGGTGCGGGTGAGTGTGGGGGAGGCCGATGAGGGGGGTCGGCGTGGGGTGCGGGTGTATTCGCGGGCGGAGGACGCTGGTGTGGGTGCTGCGTGGGTGCGGCATGCCACCGGGACGTTGCGCTCTGCGGAGGGGATCTCCGCACTTGACGTGGGGTTGTCGGTGTGGCCTCCGGTGGGTGCGGTGGCGGTGGATCCGGTGGAGGTGGAGGGCCTGTACGCGGGTTTGGAGCGGGTCGGCTATCGGTATGGGCCGGTGTTCCAGGGCGTGCGGGCGGCGTGGCGGTCGGAGGGTGCGGTGTATGCGGAGGTGGCTCTGCCGGAGGAGCATCGGGTCCAGGCGGCGGGGTTCGGACTCCATCCGGCACTCCTCGACGCGGCCATGCACACCATCGCCTTCCACGGCCGTGACGAAGCCGATGCGGAGCTTGTGCTGCCGTTCGCCTATCGAGAGGTGGCGCTGCATGCCTCCGGGGCCTCAGCGCTGCGGGTACGCGTGACACCGTCCGGCCCGAACACCATGACCCTCGATCTGGCCGATGAGTCCGGTGCCCCGGTGGCTTCGGTGGGCTCGGTGGTGTCTCGTCCGGTCAGCCCCGAGCAGTTCGGCACGGCGGCGACAGCGGACCGGATGTTCCGCGTCGCCTGGGACGAACTGCCGGTTCGGCCGGACGGCACGACCGTGGAACCCGTACCGGTGGTCGACGCCGAGGACGTCCACCGCCTGACCACCACGCCGGAGGCTTCGCCACCAGACGTACTGGTGCTGGACCTCGGCGGTGGCGTCGGCAGCGGTACTGGCGACGGTACCGCCGATGTGCGGGAGCTGACCGGGCGGACGCTGCGGGTCGTCCAGGCATGGCTGGCCGAGCCCTCGTTGGCGTCCAGTCGGCTAGTTGTGGTGACACGCGGTGGCATCGCCGTCCGGGAGACCGATCCGGCCGATCCGGCGGTGGCCGCGGTATGGGGCCTGATGGGGTCCGCACAAGCGGAGAACCCCGGGCGGATCCTCCTCCTCGACATCGATCAAGAGACGATCCCTACCGCGCTCCTGCCCGCGATGCTTGCCGGTGACCAGCGTCAACTGGCCTTACGCGACGCCACCTGCTTCACCCGGCACCTCACCCGTGTCGTGGACGTGCCTGAGCCCGGGCCGGGTGCCGTTGGCTCTGGTGGGACGGTGTTGGTGACGGGCGGCACGGGGGCGTTGGGTGCGGTGGTGGCGCGGCATCTGGTGGCGGTGCATGGGGTGCGGAGTCTGGTGTTGGCGAGTCGGAGTGGGCCTGGGGCCGCTGGTGCCGCCGAGTTGGAGGCGGAGCTGGTGAAGTCGGGTGCGCGGGTACGCATCGTGGCGTGTGATGTGGCGGATCGGGATGCGGTCGCTGGGCTGCTGGATATGGTTCCGGGGGACGCTCCGCTGTCCGCGGTGGTGCATACGGCCGGTGTTCTGGACGACGGTGTGCTGACGGCGCTGACCCCGGAGCGTATGGACGCGGTCCTCCGGCCGAAGGCGGACGGGGCACTCCATCTCCACGAGCTGACCCGGGATCTGGACCTGTCCGCCTTCGTCCTGTTCTCCTCCGCCGCCGGCACCCTGGGCAACGCGGGCCAGGGCAACTACGCCGCCGCCAACGCCTACCTCGACGCGCTCGCCCATCAGCGCCGGGCGCAGGGACTCCCCGCCGTCTCCCTGGGCTGGGGCATGTGGCGGCAGGCCGCGGGAACGGGCATGACCGGCCGCCTCGGCGATGCCGACCAGCGCCGGATGACACGCGGCGGTGTGGCCCCCTTGTCCCCGGTCGAGGGCATGGAACTCTTCGACGCCGCGCTGCGTACGGCCGAACCCATGGTCCTCCCCATCAAGCTGGACCTCGGCGCGCTTCGAACCCGGGCCGCCGACGGGGCGGTGCCGCCGCTGCTGCGCAAACTGGTGCCACCGGTCCGGCGAGCCGCTCGGGCCACCACGGACGAGGAACTGGTGACCGGCAGGCTGGCCGGGGCCGCTCCCGAGGAGCAGGAGCGAATTCTCCTCGACATGGTCCAGCAGGAGGCCGCCCGGGTCCTGGGCCACTCGGCGGCCGCCACCCTCGACCCCGATGTGCTGTTCACCGAGATCGGCCTGGACTCCCTGATGGCGGTGGAACTCCGCGATCGCCTGGCCAAGCGCACCGCGCTGCGGCTGCCTCCCAGCTTTGTCTTCGACCATCCGACTCTCCGGATGCTGGCCCGGCAACTGCGGGATGAGCTGGAGAAAGCCGATGCGGACGCTTCTCCCGGAGGCGTCCGGGAGTGAGTCCGACACACCTGCCCGGTTCAGCCGGACCCGCAGCGAAAGGGATCGCACATGTTCAGCACGGACACGTACCTGGCGCATCTGGGGTTTTCCCAGCGGCCCGCCCCCACCCTGCCGAATCTGCGGCAGTTGCACCGCAGCCATCTGATGGCGGTCCCCTACGACACTCATCACACGCACCGCCTCAGCGCGGAGAACATGGCCGACATCGATATCGACAAGGCATTCGAGGCCATCGTGCCGACCGGCGCCGGGGGATGTGCCTGGAGCTGAACACCCTGTTCGCCCGGCTGCTCCGCGAGCTGGGCTATGACCTGGACGTCATCAGCGGTGGCACGTATCTGCCCGGTGACATCTTCGCCCCCGACCCCGAGCACATGCTGATGCTCGTTCGTATCGACGGGCAGGAGTGGCTGGCCGACGTGGGGCATGCCGGTCTCTGCTTCATCGAGCCGCTGCGCCTGTCGAAGGAGGTGCAGTGGCAGTACGGCTGCGCGTTCCGGCTGATCCGGCGGGACGGCTATCTCGTACTGCAGGCCAAGACGCTGGAGCACGACTGGCGCACCACCTACCGGTTCACCACCGAGCCCAGGTCCTATGAGGCCTGGGCCGGGGTCGGTGAGGGCAACGGCCCGGCCATCCTGGCGGCGATGCGCCGGCGGCGGCGCGTCATCGACAAGGGGCAGGTCTTCCTCACCAACAACATGTTCACGATCGTGGAGGACGGCCATGAGAAGGTCACCCTCCTCGTCGATCCGGAACAGCGCGCCCAGGTGCTCGACACGTACTGGGACGGTCGCGACTGACCGAGCCGGTGCCGCCATCCCCGTCCCGGCCCGCGGCCGACGACCAGCAGATGAGAGTGATGCGCCATGAAATTCGGTTTGCTGTACGGGGCGCAGCTGCCCCGACCCTGGACCCAGGACTCCGAACACCGCCTGTTCAAAGACATGTTGGACGAGATCGAGCTGGCCGACCGGCTCGGCTTCGACCACGTGTGGTGTCCTGAGCACCATTTCCTGGAGGAGTACTCGCACATGTCCGCGCCCGAGGTGTTCCTCGGCGCGGTCAGTCAGCGCACCAGCCGCATCCGTATCGGCCACGCGGTCGCTCTGATGCCGCCGAGGTTCAATCCGACGGCCCGGGTCGCCGAGCGGATCGCCACGCTGGATCTGCTCTCCGGCGGACGGGTGGATTTCGGCACGGGCGAGTCCACCACCCCCACCGAGCTGGGCGGGTTCGGCGTGGAGCGCTCCGGCAAACGGGACCAGTGGGCGGAGGCGGTGGACGCCGTCGCCCGGATGTTCGTCGAGGAGCCCTTCGCCGGATGCGAGGGCAAGTACGTTTCCGCTCCGGTCCGCAATGTGCTGCCCAAGCCCCGGCAGAAGCCACATCCGCCGATGTGGATGGCCTGCGGAAACCGGGACGCGATCCGCATCGCGGCCGCCAAGGGGCTCGGCGCGCTGAACTTCTCCTTCTTCGGACCGGCCGAGACCAAGACATGGGTTGACGCCTACTACTCGGGCATCGAGTCGGCGGACTGCGTACCCGCCGGGTTCGCGGTCAACGCGCAGATCGCCGCGACCATTCCGATGTTCTGCCACCAGGATGAGACCACGGCGGTGGAACGCGCCGTCGACGGTGTTCAGTTCTTCAACTTCGGCCTCGGCTTCTACGCGGGCTTCGGCACCGCCGCACCGGGCCGCACCCGGCTGTGGGAGGAGTTCCAGCGTGACCGCGACCAGCGTGGCATGGGCCGCTCCTCCTTCGGCAAGCCCGGTATGCCGCTGGGCAATCCGGCCCGGGGGCGGTGGGCACTCCGCGCCAGATACGCGACTTCCTGCGGCTGCACGAGGAGGCCGGGCTGGACCAGGCGATCTTCCTCGTCCAGGGCGGTGGCACCCCGCACGAGCACATCTGCGAGTCGCTGGAGCTCTTCGCCAACGAGGTGATGCCGGAGTTCAAGGAGCGCGATGAGACCGCCGAACGGCTGAAGGCGGCCCGGCTCCGGCCCGCCATCGATGCCGCCATGGCCCGGCGCGAGCCGCCACGGACGGCCGACCCCGACTACATCATCCCCGCCCGTAGCCAGAGCTGACACCCACAGAAGGAGAACGCGATACCACCATGGCTGACACCTCCGAAGAAGAACTTCGCATCCTCGACCCGAAGACCGTCGCGGACGAACTGCGCAAGCACGGCCCGCCGCGGCAGATCACGATGAACGGCACGACGGCGTGGCTCGTCTCCCGATACGAGGAGGTCCGGGACTGCCTCGGACACCCCGGCATGAGCCCGGCCGCCGCCTACGCCGCCTCCCAGGGCCAGACCACTCCGGTGAGCGGGCTGTTCGAGGACACGCTGCCCGGCACCAATCCGCCCCAGCACACCCGGCTGCGCAGGCTGCTGGCCAAGGCGTTCACGACCCGCAGGGTGGAGAGCCTGCGGCCGCGGGTGCAGGAGATCACCGACACCCTGCTGGACCGGATCGCCGTCGACGGCCAGGCCGATCTCGTCACCGCGCTGGCCATCCCGCTGCCCATGCAGGTGATCTGTGAACTCCTCGGCGTGCCCATCGCGGACCGCACCGAATTCCACCAGTGGGCCGATCTGATGCTCACGCCCCCGCTGGACCCGGACACCGCCGCACGCTCCCAGGACGCCGCCACCAAGCTGTGGACGTACATGGAGGATCTCGCCGAGGCCAGACGGAAGGCCCCGGAGGACGACCTGATCAGCGATCTGATGTCCGCACACGAGGACGACCGGCTCAGCCACCGCGAAGTGGTCGCCACCGCACGGATGATGCTGATCGCCGGGTACGAGCTGACCGGCAGCTTCATCAGCAACGCGGTCTTCTCCCTGCTGTCCCGGCCGGACCAGCTGGAGCTGCTGCGCAAGGACCCCGAACTGGCCGGGCGCGGCCTGGAGGAGCTGCTCCGGCACGCCGGTCCGGGCATCCTCGTCGTGCGCTTCGCCAACGAGGACGTGGAGATCGGCCCCGCACAAATCCGCGCCGGCGACCAGGTGCTTCTGGACATGGATGCCGCACACTCCGACCCGGCACACTTCGCCGATGGCGAGCGGCTGGACCTGACGAGGGACTCCGGTATGCATCTCCAGTTCGGCCATGGCATTCACTACTGCATCGGTGCGCCACTGGCCAGGGTGGAGGGGCAGATCGCCCTGGAGAGCCTGGTCCGGCGGTTCCCCGGTCTTCGGCTGGGCGTTCCCGCCTCCGAGATCAGCCACAGCAAGAACCCGTTCATCCGCTCGCTGACCGCGCTCCCCGTCGAGTTCGAGGCTCAGCGGCCCGCGGGGTGATCGCTGAACGACACCGGATCGGCCAGGCCGGTGACCCGCATCGTGATGTTCAGCCGTCCGGACCGCAGTCCGGTGGCCGGGTCGCCGGTTCCGGGCAGGATCTTGGGGACGGCATGGTAGGCGTAACGGGAGGGGCCTCCGAAGACGAACAGATCCCCGGAGCCGAGTTCGAGGTCGGTGTACGGCTTGGTACGGGTCTCGGTGTTGCCGAAGCGGAAGACGCAGCTGTCGCCGATAGTGAGCGAGACCACCGGGGCGGATGACCGCTCGTCCTTGTCCTGGTGCATGCCGAGTTTCGCCTGGGCGTCGTAGAAGTTGATGAGTGCGGTGTCGGGGGTGTAGCCCTCACCGGCCGTCTCGTCGTCGTATGCGTCGGCCAGGGCACGACGGCCCAACTCGACCATCCAGTCCGGGAATTCGGCGACCCGGGCGCCGTTCACATCGTCGGCGGTGCGGGTGTACGCATAGGGCTGCCAGTGCCAGCCGATGCATACCGTCCGCACCGACATGACGCCCCCGCGCGGCAGCTTGGTGTGCCGGATGGGGACCGGGCCCGTGGCCCAGCCCCGGCAGGCGATGACCAGCTCCCGCTGCTGTTCGAGGGTGAGCCAGCCCGGCACATGGACGGCGCCGGGGGCCACTTCGAGGCGCGGGCGGGGATCAGGGCGTTCATACGGGGTTCTCCGCGAGCGGGTTGGTGGTGTCGGGCCGCGATGTGGGTTGGCGATGGCGGGCCGCACTGTGAGGCGGTGGGTTCGGGCCGCACTGTGAGGCGGTGGGTTCGGGCCGCGCGGTGAGGCGGTGGGTTCGGCCGTGATGCCGGCGGCGGAGGTGTTCCGGCCGCGGCGTCAGGCCGCGTCGTGGAAGACCAGGCCCAGTGCGTGGCGGCGCCCGGAGCGCACCGTGCTGACCCCGTGCCGCATCACACCGGCCGACCAGCCCCGCTTGGTGGCCACGGGGCGGTCACGGGTGGTGAAGATCAGCCCGTGGCCCTGCTGGAGTACGGCCGTGGTGCCCCGGGACTGGGCACGGGGCCGCTGCTCGACCAGCAGGAACTCCCCGCCCGTGTAGTCCGTGCCGTACGCGTCCAGCCCGATCACCACCTGAAGCGGAAAGAGCATGTCGCCGAACACGTCCCGGTGCAGGGCGTTCCAGTCGCCGGGGCCGTAGCGCAGCAGGATCTGCGCGGAGCGGTCCTGTCCGGCCTCGTGGCACATGGCCAGCCACTTCTCCAGGCTGTCCGGCCAGGGCGCCGGGCGGCCGAGCCGCTCCGCCCAGTCACGGGCGATGGTCAGCAGCCGTGGATAGAGCGCGGCGCGCAGCTCGGCGACCGGTTCGGGCAGGTCATGGGTGAAATAGCGGTACTGACCGGAGCCGAAGCGGTGGCGGGCCATGTCGATCGTGCTCCTGAACCGCTCCTCCCGCTCATAGAGCCCGGCGATACGGGCGCACTGGGCGGGGGTCAGCAGCCGTGGAGTGAGCGCGCACCCGTGGGTGTCCAGCTCTTCGGCCAGATGTGTCCAGTCGGCCGCGGCCACGCGCTGGTGGAGACGTGCGGTGTCGGTCGTGGTGCTCATCGGTGTTTCTCCGGGGTCGTGCTCATCGGTGTTCTCCGGGATCCGGGAAGGGCACGGTGCGGGCCTCGACCGGTGGGTGCGAGGCCCATGCTCAGAGGGTCTGGAGCGCGCCTTCGTGAACGAGGAGTCGCTGCTTGCGCTCCAGCCCGCCCGCGTAGCCGGTCAGTGCGCCGGTGGCGCCGATGACGCGGTGGCAGGGCCGTACGACCAGCAGCGGATTGCGGCCGATCGCGGTGCCGACGGAGCGAACCGCCGTGCGCGGGGCGCCGATCTGCCGCGCGATGTCGCCGTAGCTGACCGTGGTGCCGTACGGAATGGTCTCCAGTGCCTGCCAGACCCTGCGCTGGAAGTCCGTACCGCCCTCGACGCACTGGATGTCGAACCGGACGCGCTTGCCGTCGAAGTACGCGCGCAGCTGGGAGATGATCTCGGTGAACGCCTCGGCATCCTCGCTCCAGCCGTCCTGGACGACGGCCCCGCCCTTCTGGCCGGGCACGGACAGGGAAAGCAGCGCGGTGCCCCGGGCGCGGTGGCGGACCTCTCGCCCACCAGCAGCAGCTCGCCGAGCGGGCTGTCGATCGTCGTGTGGACCGTCATGGCTGTGGTCCCTCTCTCTTCTTCTCGCTGTTCTGTCGTGCGCTGGTCCCAGCATGCGGCTTTCGGAAGCGGAAAGCTGGCGGGATTCGGACATGGTGTTTCCGGCGCCGGATACCGGGGCCCGAGGCGTGCGACTCCCGGCGTCAGCGGCCGTCCAGGGCCGTCTCCGCCCAGATGACCTTGCCATACGGGGTGTAGCGGGTGCCCCAGCGCTGGGCGAACTGGGCGACGAGGAACAGTCCGCGTCCGCCCTCGTCGGTGGTCGCGGCCCGCCGCAGATGGGGCGAGGTGCTGCTGCCGTCGGAGACCTCGCAGATCAGGTCGCGGCCGCGCAGCAGCCGTAGGCGCACGGGAGGTGTGCCGTACCGCAGGGCATTGGTGATCAGTTCACTGATGACCAGCTCGGCCCCGTACACGGCGTCCTCCAGGCCCCACGCCCGTAGTGTCCGGGCGCAGGTGGCGCGGATCGGCGCGACCGCCGCCGAGTCGAACGGAACATCCCACTCGGCCACGTTCTTGGGGTCGAGCAGACGGGTGCGGGCCACCAGCAGTGCGACATCATCGCTCGGACGGGCCGGAAGGACGGTGTCGAACAGACTGCGGCAGGTCTCGTCCGGGCCGAGGTCCGGCTCGGCCTCGAGGGCGCGGCGCAGCAGGTCCAGGCCGGTGCCCGCGGTTCGGCCGGGGCCTTGGAGGAGACCGTTGGTGTACAGCACCAGGCGGCTCGCGGCGGGCAGTGAGAGGCCGACCGCCTCGAAGGGCTCTCCGCCGTGGCCCAGGGGCGGGGAGGCGGGTATCGCGGGGATGTCCACGGTGCCGTCCGGGCGGGTCAGGACGATGCCCGGATCGCCGGCCCGGGCCAGGGTGCACCGGCCCGACACCGAGTCGTGGATCGCGTACAGGCATCCGGCGCCGGTGATCCGGCTGCCGTGCGCGTCGGGGTCATGCTCCAGGTCGAGACGGGTGACCAGTTCGTCCAGATGGGAGATGATCTCGTCGGGGGATACGTCCAGGGCCGAGAAGTTCTGCACCGCGGTGCGCAGTCGGCCCATCGTGGCCGCGGCGTGCACACCCTGCCCGGGCACCTTCCCGGCGACCAGCGCGACCCGGGCGCCGGGGAGGGGGATCACATCGAACCAGCTTCCGCCCACCGCCCCCTGCGCGGGCAGATAGCGGGATGCCACCTCCACGGCGTCCTGATCGGGCAGCCGGCTGGGAAGGAGGGTGCGCTGCAGGGCGGCGACCATGGCGTGTTCGCGGGCGTAGCGGCGGGCGTTGTCGACACACACGGCGGTGCGCACGGCCAGCTCCCCGGCGATCGCCAGATCCGCTTCGTCGAACGGCTCGTCGCGCCGTGTCCGCCAGAAGGTGGCCAGGCCGAGGGTGACGCCGCGGAACCGCAACGGGACGGTGATCAGCGAGTGGACCCCGCGGTCGAGGAGGTGCCGGGCCTCGGCACCGTATCCGGCCGGCCACTCGGCGGTGCCGGTCGGATCGGTCTGGAGGACGGCGGCTCCGGCCTTCACGGCCCGGCTCTGCGGTGTGGCGGATGCGTAGACGACCCGCTCGCCCACGCGGAAGACGGGGGCTTCGGGAGGAATCCCGCCCACGGCGGTCCGGTGCGGTGCCAGTGGCTCGTACGGCGGCTCGGGCTCCTCGCCGCGCAGCACGGGTTCCAGCAGTTCGACGGTGACGATGTCGGCGAACCGGGGGACGGCCACGTCCACCAGCTGCTCGGCGGTGCCCGTCAGCTCCAGGGAGGAGCTGATCCGCACCCCGGCGTCGGACAGCAGCTTCAGCCGCTCGCGGGCCTTCTCGGCCCGGCCGGACAGTACCCGCAGCGCGGTGGTGTCCCTCAGCGTCACCACGCTTCCGGCGGGATCGCCCGCACGGTCCGTGGAGCGCATATTGACCACCAGTAGCCGGTCCCCGCAGGGGTGCACCTCGTCCGTGACGCGCCGTCCCGACGCCAGCAGCTCGGCCAGGTGCGGTTCCAGGCCGAGCTCGCCGATGTGCCGCCCCTCCGCGTCCGGAGCCAGCCGGAGCAGCTCCCGGGCCTCGTCATTGACCAGCAGCAGCCGCCCGTCCTCCGCCAGGACCAGCACCCCTTCGCGGACCGAGTGCAGCACCGCGTCATGGTGTTCGTACATCCGCCGCATTTCCACGGTGCCCAGGCCACGGGTCTGCCGCCGCACCCGCCCGCTCATCAGCGCCGTTCCGCCCGTGGCCAGGGCCAGCGCCCCGGCGCCGCTGCCGAGCAGCAGCGGCAGCCGGCGGTCCACCGCGCTGTTCACGTTCTCCACCTTGACCCCGACCGACACTCCGCCGATGAAGGCCCCGTCGGCCCTGGTGACGGGGACCGCCGAGACGACGGACGGGCCCTGGCTGGCCCGGAAGGTCTCCGTGATCGTCTTTCCGCTCAGCTCGTCCCGCACCAGCCCGGCCGGTCCGACGATCCGCTTGCCGATCAAGGGTGTCTCGGGGTGGGTGAGGCGGATGCCATGAGTGTTGAACACGACGACGCTGTCGACGCCGGAGCCTTTCCGCGCCGCCTCGGCATGGGACTCCAGCTGCGGCGTCGGTTTGTCGTCGCTGATGGCCCGCGCCATTCCGGGGGAGTGCGCGAGGGTCTCGGCCACCGCGAGGGATCGTCGGCGAGCGTCGAGTGTGCTGTGTTTATGGGCATCCGCCGCGACGGCCACCACCGCGGCGGCCACCAGAACCAGGGTCAGCAGAAGCTGCAGGACGAACGCCTGCCCGGCGACGCTCCGCAGCCGCGGCCAGGGTCCCAGCCGACTCCGAGTCGCACGAGCATATCTGCCCATAACGGCATTTATAACATTCTCCTCGTCGTAGGCGAGAAGGAGAGCGCGACATCGTTTTGATCGATCAATGTGCTGATCAAGGGTGGTTCTCGACGACCCGGGAAGGTGGGTTACGCGTCCGCCCGGACGCGGGCACAATGAGGCGGCTGGACCAACTGACGGCCTTTTCAAGGAGGTTCGGGTGAGAACAGCACGCCGTACCAGGAGACGTGGTCGGCTGATCGCCGCGATGTCCGGTCTGTTCGCCACGGCAGCCCTCGCGACAGTCGGCACGAGTGCGGCCGCTTCCTCCGCGTCCACCGCCCCGTCCATGTCCCCATCCCCGTCCACGTCCGTGTCGACGTCCGTGTCCGCTGCCGCCTCGGCCGTGGAATCCCTGGATGTCCCGGGCACCGCATGGACCGTGGACGAGCGCACCGGAACGCTGCGTGTTCTCGTCGGCTCCACGGCCCGGGGAGCCGACCTGGCCAGGCTCGACCGCACCGCCGAGCGTTTCCGCGGCGCCGTCACCGTCGAGCGGCTCGACGGTCCGCTGCGGACCCTTCTCTCGGGTGGCGACGGGATCTACTCCTCCATGGGGACCCGCTGCTCCGCGGGGGTCAATGTGCAGAGCGGCGCCGCGTATTACTTCATCACGGCCGGCCACTGCACCGAGGGCAACCCCACTTGGTACGCCGACTCCGGTGCGACCACCCAGGTCGGCCCGACGGCCGGCACCAGCTTCCCGGGCAATGACTACGGCGTCGTCCGGTACACCAACACGGCCGTTCCGCATCCCGGGACCGTGGGAACGGTCGATGTCACCGGGACCGCCACCGCCCACGTCGGCCAGCAGGTCTGCCGCCGAGGGGCCACGACCGGTGTCCGCTGCGGTCAGGTCACCGCGCTCAACGCGACCGTCAACTACGGCGGCGGTGACATCGTCTCCGGCCTGATCCAGACCAACATCTGCGCCGAGCCGGGTGACAGCGGCGGTCCGCTCTACGCGGGCGACAAGATCATCGGCATTCTCTCGGGCGGCTCCGGGGACTGCTCCTCCGGTGGCACCACCTTCTACCAGCCGATCCAGGAAGTGCTGAGCGCCTACGGCCTCACCGTCTACTGACCCCCGTCTATCGGCCACCGTCTCCCGGTCACTGCCTACCGGTCACTGTCTACCGGTCACTGTCTACCGCCCGCGGCGGCCCTATGGCGTGTCGCCGGGCCGGGCCGGGACCGCCCGCCAAAAGGTCCCGGCCCGGCGACGGAGGCAGCCGGTGGCCGATGAAGAGCCGCCGTCACAGGCCGTGGCGGCGATCACCCAACACCGCTTCGCAGACCCGCGATTCCAGCTCCGCAGAAAACGGCGCCGCGCCGCGCGCCCGGGCGGCGACCGCCTGGCGGGTCTCCTCGGCGATCAGATCCGCGTTGATCTGGGCCGCCGCGGCCGCGCCGGCCGCCGCGGCGCCACCGACCTGGGCGGCCAGATCGGTGACATTGCCCGCGGCCCACACCCCGGGCACCTCGGTGCGGCCGGTCGCGTCGGACGGGATGTGCTCACCGGCACCACTCGGATGTTCCACCGCCCGCAGCCCGAGCGCCGACAGGAGGCCGGTGCGCGCCACCATCCGCGACGCGACGGCCAGTGCCTCGCGCTTGACCACGCTGCCGTCGGTCAGCCGCACGCCGACAAGACGGTCATCGACGATCTCCAGGGACGCCACCTCGCCGTCCACCACGCGGATGCCACGGGCGGCCAGCTGCTCCGCCTCCTCGCCGGCCGGCGACGGCAGAGTGTGGGAGAAGAAGGTGACATCGTCACTCCACTGACGGAACAGCAGCGCCTGGTGCACCGACAGCGGCCCGCTCCCCAGGACACCGATGGCCTGGTCACGGATCTCCCAGCCGTGGCAGTACGGACAGTGCACCACATCCCGGCCCCACCGGGACCGCAGCCCGGGGACGTCCGGCAACTCGTCGACCAGCCCGGTGGCCAGCAACAACCGGCGCGCATGGACGCTCCGGCCGTCGGTCAGGGCCACCTGGAACCCGGCCTCCTCCCGGGCGACGGTGCCGACCTCGCCGGACACCACCTGACCGCCATAACCGCGGACCTCGGCCCGGCCCCGCTCCACCAGCTCGGCCGGTCCGATTCCTTCCCGGGCCAGCAGTCCGTGCACCCCCGAGGCGGGGGTGTTGCGCGGGGCGCCCGCGTCGATCACCACCACCGACCGCCGCGCCCGAGTCAGCATCAGCGCCCCGCTCAGCCCCGCGGCGCCACCGCCGATCACCACCACGTCATAGGTGTTCTTCAGCTCATCGGTCACTTCGACCACCTCCACGGCCACCATGCGAGCCCACCCATCATGGGCGCAAAGTTCGTTGCCGAGGCAGCAAAGCGTCAGGGGGCAGGGGCGGTGCCGCGTCGGCGGGCGATCTCACCCATGGTGATGTCGACGGCCAGGAAGGCGACCAGTGGGATACCGAGGAGGGGCAGGTAGTAGCCGATCACGGCGGTGGCCGCGGCCAGGGGGAGGAGGACGTACAGCGGTACCCGCCGCCACGCGCCGCGGGGGATCGGGCGGCCGAACGCGGAGGCACGGCCGCGCTGCCACCACATGCGGTAGCCCCAGACGATCAGCAGGATCAGCGCGAGCGCGAGAGCGGCCAGGGCGATCTGGTTGACGAGGCCGAAGAGGTTTCCGGTGTGGAGGTCGATGCCCCAGCGGCTGAGCTTGGCGAGCACCGGGTAGTCGGCGAACCGCTGGACGTCGGTCACCTCACCCGTGGCCGGGTCGATGGCCACCGAGTCCTGCTTCTCGGGCCAGCTGCGCTGGATCTGGCTGACGACATACCCACTGCCCGGCTCGGCGGGCGGAACGATCTCGACGGGGTTGTCCAGGTCCTTGGCCCGGGCGGCTTTCAATACGGTGTCCAGACCCACATCGGCGGTGTGCCCGGCCGCCTCGCCCGTACCGCCCATGTCCATGCCCGGCATGGAACCGGAGCCCATATGGTGTCCGGCGTGTTCGCCGCCGCCGACGGTGGCCGAGACAGTCGGGGTGGTCTGGCCGAGGGCGGTACGCAGGTCCTCCACGTTGGCCCCCGCGTAGGTGGACCAGGTCAGGCCGGTGGCGGACAGGAACAGCAGCCCCAGCGCCACCCACAGCCCGACCGCGCCATGAAAGGACATGGTGCGCTTGCGGCCGGTCGTGGCGCGGCCGGGCAGCGCGACCGCCCGCGGTGTGCGCTTCTTACGGTGGCGGCTGAGCCAGAGCACCACACCGCCGAGGGCGATGACCCACAGCCAGCTGGCGGCGAGTTCGCTGTAGAGGCGGCCGGTCTGCCCGAGGTGCAGATCGCGGTGGAACTCATCGATCCAGGTGCGCAGCGGGAGGGCGCCGGTGGAGCCGTACTGCTCCAGCGCCCCGCGCACCTTCGCGGTGTACGGGTCGACGAACACGGCCAACGTATGGTCGGGATCGACGCCCTTGACGCCGGAGAGCAGCACCCGCGTGGTGGCACCGTCCTCGGGAGAGGGCCGTACGGCGCTGATCTCACCCTCGGGGTGGACCTTGCGCGCGGCTGCCACCTGCTGGGAGATCGGCAGTTCACGGTCGCCGACCGGGACGCGCAGCTCGTGGGCGTAGACCAGCTTCTCGGCCTGGAACGATCCGGCGTACAGCAGTCCGGTCACGGCCGCGACCAGCAGGAACGGCGCGACCAGCACCCCCGCGTAGAAGTGCAGCCGCAGCACCAGCGGCCGCAGGCCCACCCATACGGACCCGCCGGACCCGGAGCCGGAGCCGTCGGAGGTGGACCCCGCTCCGGCGCCGCCGGATTCGGCTGTGGCCCCGCCGGACTCGGCCTCGGTGGGGGAGTGTGGCTCCCTGTCGGCGGCATCATCCGGGGAATCGCCCGTGGCAGGGGCGAGCGGTTCAGCGGACATGGACGACTCCTGGTTCGGGGGCAACGGCGGGGCGGACGCATAGGGGGCCGCGCCGGTTGAGTTGTCGGCCGCACACCCAGTCGAGTTCCGGGCATCATCTGTGATCTGGCTCACGTGGACTCATTCGGGGGTGGCCCCCACGCCACGCTTGTCATCGGCGTGATGAAGATCGAGCCGTCGTCACGCACACCGGCGACGGCTGGCACCATGGCTGCCATGTCCGCCGGGCCACCCTTCCGTCTCGCACGAGCCGCCGTGTTCGCCGCTGTGTGCGTCGTGGTGACCGCGCTCGGACACACGCTGATGTCCGGTGGCGCCCTGCCGGTGTGGGCCGTGGCCGCCGCGTTCGCCGGGACGACGGCCGCCGCGTGGTGGATCGCCGGACGCGAGCGCGGAGCACTGGTCGTGACCGGGGCGACGGTGGTCGCGCAACTGGGCCTGCACATGGCGTTCCGATGCGCGGAGATGACCGCCGCTCCCGGCGCGGGAAGCGCCATGGGCGACGGGATGCCCGGTATGCGGGACATGGGCGCCGCCCCGATGAGCGGCGCCGCCATGGGCCATATGCACCATGGCGCGGACGCGACCTCCTCCGCCGCGCCGTCGATGGGCCATCTGCCGTGGCCCTGGGCGGGTCCGGGCGGGGCAGGCATGACCACGGCCCACCTGCTCGCGGCCCTGATCTGCGGACTGTGGCTGTGGCGCGGCGAGCGGGCCGCCTTCCGGCTCGGCCGCGCGCTCGCGGCCCTGCTGTTCGTCCCCCTCGTCCTCGCCCTGCGCATCCTGGGCGCGGGCGCCACTCCGCTGCCCGCATGGCCGTCCGCACCGGCCTTCGCCCGCCGGCCGCGCGAAGTCCTGCTACGGCACGTCATTCTCCGCAGAGGGCCACCGAGACGGCTCGCCATCCGCTGAACCGCCCGTCCTTCCCCCGCCCCTGACCTGGGGTGAGCGCCGGTTGACGGGCGGAGTACCGGCGCCTGCCCGGCGTCGGCCCCATCCGTCGGCACCGCCGGCCTCTCGCCGTCCCGCCGCGCGCTCGCGCGGCCGGTGGCGCATGCCGGTGTGCCGTTCACCGCCACTCGAAGGACGTGTGACGATGCCTTCCGCCACGCTGCCCGCCGCACCGATGAGAGCCGTGCACGGCTTCACCACCGCGGCGAACGACCGCCAGGTCACCGCATGGGCGCTGGCCGCCCGTGACGGCGACCGCGACGCGGTCGACCACTTCATCCGCGCCACCTACCGCGATGTACGCCGCTTCGTACTCCATCTCACCGCCGACCCCCACGGCTGTGAGGACCTCGCCCAGGAGACGTATCTGCGGGCGCTGACCGGACTCTCGCGCTTCGCCGGCCGCTCATCGGCCCGGACGTGGCTGCTGTCGATCGCCCGCCGGGTGGTCGTCGACCGCTACCGAACGGCCGCCGCCCGCCCCCGCACCCTGGACGCGGACGACTGGCAGGAGGTGGCCGAACGGGCGCAGCCGGTCGGGCTCCCCGGGTTCGACGAGGGGGTGGCGCTGATGGACCTGCTGGCGGCGCTGGCCCCGGCGCGCCGCGAGATGTTCCTCCTCACCACGGTGCTCGGTCTGCCCTACGCGGACGCCGCCACCGCCACCGGCTGCCCCATCGGCACCGTGCGCTCCCGTGTGGCCCGCGCTCGTGAGGACATCACCGCACTGCTGGCCGCGGCCGAGAAGGCTGCGGAACCCGTGCGGTTGGCGGGCTGAGCCCCACGACGATGCGGGACGCGGCGGGTGGCGGGCCATCGGCCGCCGCCTGCTGCGTCCCGTACGTCACCACGGTCCCCCGCCCGGCCGGTGGCGGGCGGGGGAGCGGGCCTTGATCAGTGGCCGGCCACACCGCCGGGAGACGGTGGGGAGGCGAACGCCGGCCGGGCGCACCGGCGGCAGGCGCGGGCCGAAGGGGCCACCACGGCGTGCGACACGGCGGCGAAGGCCCCGGCGAGCGCGAGCAGCGGCCAGTCCGTGGCCAGGAGGGAAGCGACGGCGAGGGTGAGCGTGGCGATCCCCATGGCCACTCCCGCCGTGGTGCCGACCCATGCGATCGCCAGGGGCAGCCGGTGCGGTGTGGGCAGCCGACGGGCCAGGGGGCCGGTGACGGCCAGTGCCAGCGCGGCGAGCAGCGCGATCGCGCCGATGACGGCGGCCAACTGCGTGGCGAGCGACTGGGCGGCGCGTGGCACCAGCCCGTCCTGGCCGTGTGCGGTGCTCGAGGTCAGATACCAGCAGGCGGCCAGGAAGGGGGCGGTGAGGGCTACGGCCCACGCGGTGTGCCGCGCCTGTGCGATGGTCAGTTCCCGCTGGCAGGCGGGCGCGAGTTCCTCCGGTGTGCCGAACTCCCGTACCGCGTGGTCCGCGGCCCGGTCGGGTGCGCTTCCGCCTCGGGTGTGCGTCGCCACCGTCTCCGTCAGACCCTCGCGTATCTCCTCGATCATCCGCGCCTTGGCCCGCGCCGGACCGTGCAGGAGGGCCGTCAGGTCGGCGATGTACTCCTCGACGGGATCGGCCTCGGCAGGATGGGTGCCGACGGTGTGCCCTTTGACGGGATCGGCCTGTCGGCCGTGGGCGCTCATGTGGCGGACCAGGGCTCGGCCCCGGGGGTCAGAACGGAACCGATCGCCGTGGTGAACTCCCGCCATGCGGTGCGCTCCTCGGCCAGGCTTCTCCGCCCCGCGTCGGTGAGCTGGTAGCAACGCCGTCGTCGCTCGCCGACCGACTCCCAGCTACTGGTCAGCAGCCCGAGCCGCTCCAGCTTGTTGAGCGCCGGGTAGATGGTGCCCGTGCGCAGGTCGAGCACGCCTCCGCTGCGCTGCTGAACCGCGGTGATGATCGCGTACCCGTGCAGTGGCCCCTGCTCGAGCACGGCCATCAGCAACCCGTCCAGGTGTCCTCGCACTCTGTCTGCCCTCATAGGTAGGCAGCCTACCTATAGGAGGTGTAGGCATGCTATGTATTGGCAGCCAACATATAGGTCCATCGGCCCGGAAGGCTTGCCATGACCAAGCTGCTGCTGTCCATACACGTCCTCGCGGCGATCCTGGCGGTCGGGCCGATCGCGGTGGCCGCCTCGCTGTTCCCGCGCTATGCGCGCCAGGCCGCCGCACCGCGCCCCGAAGCCTCCGACGACCAACGGGCCGCCGGAGTCGCCGCACTCCTGCACCGGATCTGCCGTGGCTATGCCCTCGTGGGTATCACCGTGCCGGTCTTCGGCCTGGCCACCGGTGCCCAACTCGGCGTCCTCACCGATGTCTGGCTCATCGCGTCGATCGTCCTGACCACGGTCGCCGCGGTCGTCCTCGCGCTGGTCATCCTCCCGGCCCAGCGGGGTCTGCTCACCGCGCCCCAGGACACGGCCACCAAGGGGGAATCCGCGCGCGCGGCTCGGCTGGCCATGCTCACCGGAGTCTTCAACCTGCTCTGGGCGATCGTCGTCGTGCTGATGATCGTCCGGCCCGGCTCGACCACCGGGGCGTGACGTTCGCCGTCGCCCAATGCGCACCAGCCGGGGCCGGGTCCGGTGCGGACCCGGGCCCGGGCGGAGGTACCTGGGCGGACGTAACGCGCGGAGCTAGGGCGCCGTCACCTCGGGGCAGAGCGCCAGCAGTTCGGTGGGTTTGTGCAGGATCACATCGGGCTCCGCCGCGAGCAGGGTCTTCTCGTCGGTCTCCCCCCACATCGCCGCCACCGCGGTGATCCCGGCCCCCCGCGCGCTGGCCAGGTCGGTCACCGCGTCTCCGACCATCACGGTCCGGTCGGGGTCGGCGTCCATCAGGTCCATCGCCTTCAGCACGATGTCCGGCGCGGGCTTGGGCCGCGCCACCTCGTCCGAGCCGAGGACCACGTGGAACTGCCCACGGATGCCCAACGTGTCGAGCAGCGAACGCGCCCGCGGTCCGCTCTTCCCGGTGGCCACGGCGAGCCGCAGCCCGCGGTGACGTAACTCCGTCAGCAGCTCGGGCACACCGTCGAACACCTCCACCAGGTGGGCGAGCCGGTAGCTCTCGCGGACGAACGGGGCCTCCATCTCCAGCGGAAGACCCATGATCCGCATGATGTCGGGGAAATAGCGGCCCAGATGCCGGTTGTACTCCTCGAAGGGTGGCTCACCCTCGCCGACGACCTCGGCGTAGGCGAGGGTGAACGCCTCGCGCATCACCGTGAAGCTGTTGACGAGGACACCGTCGAGGTCGAAGACCACCGAGGTGGCCGGGGCGGTACCCGCGCCGGAGAGCGGGTCGCCGTGACTGATCGGATGGCTGGTCATTGAACACTCCCGTGGTGCGGGCCGGTTCGGCGGACCACCGGTCCGGGTCTCGAAGGCGGTCCGGGTCTCGGAGGCGGTCCGGGGCTCAGAGGTGGTGCGGTCTCAGGGGTGGTCCGCTCTCAGGGGCGGTCCGGGGAGCGGGATGACGACCGCGAGCAGGGTGAGGCGGCAGGGGATGGCGATGGCGAGCGGATGAGGCGGCAGCCGGCCGGTGCGGTCACACCGGCGCCGACACCGGCTCCCGGGTCTCCTGGGGGATCCGGGCCGAGGCGTAGACCCGTTCGATGGCGCCGATGGTCCGGCGGACCTCCTCGATCACCCGGCCCCGCCCCGCCGGGTCGCGCAGCAGCGCGGGAACGAGGTCGAGCTGCCGGTCGTACTCGGTGCCGATCGGTTCGGTGGGCACGGCCACCGGACGAGTCGTACCGTCGACCGTGCGGGTCAGGGTGGACTTCTCGAGGCGGTTCGGGCTGAATCCGAAGGTGCAGCGCAAGGTCGCGCTGCCCGCGCTGCCGTCGATCGTGACCCGTGTGGTGTCCAGCGCCTCGTGCGAGGCCCAGCTCGCGTGCAGCACGACCGAACGGCCGTCGTCGGTGATGAGGAATCCGCGCGCGGTGTCCTCCACATCGGTGCCGCCCGAGAGCTCCGGGCCACCGTCGTCGTCCCGCCACGCGGCCCGCGAGGACCGCTGGGTGATGAAGTCGGAGGACACGGTGCCGATGGCATGCCGGAACGCGGCGGTGCCCAGCAGCGGAACCGCGATGTCGAACAGGTGCCAGCCCAGGTCGACCAGCGCCCCGCCACCCGCGAGCGACCGCTGGGTGAACCAGCCGCCCCGGTCGGGTACGCCGCGCGCTCGTACCCAGGCGAGTTCGACATGGCGGATACGGCCCAGCCGGGCGGCGATCCGGTACAGCCCGCGCACGTCGGCGCGGTAGCGTGCCGCGCTGCCGGCCAGCAGCACCGCGCCACCGGAGCGCTCCGCCGCGGCCAGCCGCTCGGCCTCCTCGGAGGTCAGGCACACCGGCTTCTCCAGGAACACCGCAATGCCCTTGGCCAGCAGCTCGGTGGCGACCGCGCAGTGCAGATGGTTGGGCACCGCGACCACCGCCAGGTCCACCTCCGCGGGATCGAGGTCGTGGACCGCCGCCAGCACCGGCAGCCGGTCCCCGCCCTCGGTCTCGGCGACGGCCGCGCGGCCGCGCTCGTCGGGATCCACCGCGGCGATCACGGTGAAGGCGGGGTTGCGGCGGAGCCGGGGCAGCCAGATCGAGCGGGCCGCCCACCCCAGCCCCACCACGGCGGTCCGGATCGGCGTCCCGCCGGCGGACGGGGCGCTCATGAGCCCGCGAGCACGTCGGCGACGACGGCGGCCACTTCGTGCATCTGCTCCTCGCTGCCCAGCAGCACCCGGTGGTGCAGCCATACACAGTCGCGGGTGAGCGCCTCGGAGTGCGGGCAGCGGCGGGCGAGCTCGTCCACCGTCAGATCCGGCGCCGCGATCTCCCAGAAGGCATCCGTACGGTAGACCGCGCGGAAGGCGACGAAGGCGGGCACCCCGCGTTCGATGAGCACGTCGACGATCTTCGCGCGGCGCTCCTCGGTGAGGCCCGGCACCCGGAACATCGCCATGTAGTGCGGGTTGCGGTCACCGCGGTCGTCGCGCGACTGCGGCACGACACCGGGGATCTCGGCGAGCAGTCGGCTCAGCACCGGCCAGCGCTGCTCACGCGTGGTGATCTGGTCCTCCAGACGGCCGAGTTGGGCGCGCAGCACCGAGGCGGAGAACTCGTTCAGCCGGAAGTTGGAGCCCGAGGTGCGGTGGAAGTAGCCGCGGTCGGTGGGCGGACGTCCGCAGCTGTGCCGGACAAAGCCCCTCTCGTACATCTCGGCGTCGGGGAAGAGGACGGCGCCGCCCTCACCGGCGGTCATCAGTTTCCCGTTCTGAAAACTGAACGCCGCGACCGAGCCCAGCTCACCGACCTTCTTGCCGCGCCACTGCGCTCCGTGGGCGTGGGCCGCGTCCTGGATCAGCGGCACCCCCGAGTCGGCCGACAGCTTGCCCAGCGCGTCCATGTCGCACATCTGACCCGCCATGTGCACCGGCATGATCGCGCGGGTCCTCGGGCCGATGGCCGCCTCGACCGCCGATGGATCGATGCAGTAGGTGTCCGGGTCCACATCCACGGGAACGGCCACCGCGCCCAGCCGCTGCGCGGCCTGCGAGGACGAGATGAAGGTGAACGCGGGAACGATCACCTCCGTGCCGGCGCCGACGCCGAGCACCTCGAGGGCGAGCTCCAGCGCGTGCGTTCCGTTGGTGACCGCGAGGGCGTGCTCGCTGCCATGGGCCGCGGCGAACTCCGCCTCGAAGGCGTCGACCTCACCGCCCCGATACGCCACCACTGCCCCTGATCCAGGGCCCGGATCAGGCCCTCGCGCTCTTCGTCGCCATACTGCGGCCATGCGGGCAACTCGGATCCCAGGCGCACATCATTGCTCATGATTTCCCTACTCCCTTAATGCGTTATGGAGGCAGGTCCGCGGCGGACGCATTAGCACGCTAACCGGCCGACAGGGCAAACGTCATTCCCCCTCAAGGCCCCCCTATAGCCCCCTTAAAAACGGAGTTGACCAAGCTCTCGGGCCGAGGACAAGGGGGCCGTGCTATAAATGCACTTCCGTGATGAGCCGCTGTAATTCAGCCGACCCCACATGGTGAGGTGTGCATTGAGCAGGCTGTTGTTGGTGAACGGACCGAATCTCGGCATACTCGGGAAGCGACAGCCCGAGATCTACGGCACGGATACGCTGCAGGACATCGAGCGCTGGGTCGGAGAAGAGGTCGCGGAGCGCGGCTGGAAAGTGGATTCCTACCAGTTCGATGGCGAAGCGGAGATCATCCGCACCATTCAGGGGAACTACGACACGGTCGGCGCCATCATCAATCCGGCCGCGCTCATGATGGCCGGATGGGGCCTTCGGGACGCACTGGCCAACTATCCGCGGCCCTGGATCGAAGTGCATCTGTCGAATGTCTGGGCCCGTGAGCAGTTCCGCCATGAGTCGGTGACGGGCCCGCTGGCCGCGGGCGTCATCTTCGGGCTCGGCGCCCTGGGGTACCGGCTCGCCGCACGCGCCCTGCTCGAGAAGGTGCCGGACTGAGCGGCGCCGCCGCTGTCACTCCACCCCGCCGCCACCCCACACCGCCAAGGCAGACGAGCCGGGAGGCGACCATCAGTCATCTGGGAATCGACGTCGGCGGCACCAAAGTGGCGCTGCGCCTCGAACACGACGACCTGAGCATCAGCGAATCCTCCTTCCGCTGGGCCGAGCCGGACGGGACGGACCCGATGAGGTCCGGCGACCCCGCCCGAGACCTGGATCTGCTGGCGCATCACGTCACGGAGTTATGCGCCGGGGCCCCCGGGCGGCTCACCGGCGTCGGGGTCGCGATGCCCGCCACTCTCGACGCCACCGGCACGGTCACCGCCTGGCCCGGCCGCCCCGGTTGGGCCGGAGTGGACCTGGGCGGCGCGCTGTCCGCGCTCTTCGGCGACGCCGAGGTGCGCTGTGCCGACGACGGCGATCTGGCCGCCCTCGCCGAAGCCCACGAGGCCGGCTGCCCCGATCTGCTCTACCTCGGTGTCGGCACCGGGATCGGCGGTGGCATCGTGCTGAACGGAAAATCCGTCCCCGGCGTGGGCCGCGGCTCCTGCGAGGTCGGCCACCTGGTCGTGGACCGCGATGGACCGCTGTGCGACTGCGGCCGGCGCGGCTGTGTCCAGGCGGCGGCCTCGGGCCCGGCGACCCTGCGCCGGGCGACGCGGCGGCGGGGCGAGGAGGTGACCTTCGCCGCGCTGCGCCAGGCCGTGGCCGACGGGAAGCCATGGGCCGTGGCGTCGCTGCGGGAGAGCGGCAGAGCCCTGGCCGCGGCGGTGACCGGCGTATGCGAACTGGTCCATCCCACGCTGGTGTTGATCGGCGGAGGGTTCGCCGCGGCGATGCCGGAGCTCGTGGCGATGGTGGCCGAGCGAACGGCCGCGCTGGGGCGCCCGGGGCATCCGCTGCCACCGGTGCGGCCCGCGAAGCTGGGCGGGCTGTCCTCACTGCACGGCGCCGTTCTGCTGGCCAGGGGGCTGCCGGACTGATCCGCCTGTGGGGTGCTACGGGCGGTGGTACGAGTCGGCTTTCAACGGCGGTGGTACGAGTCGGCCCGGTCCATCTCGGCCAGCGCCGTGGCGACCGTCTCCTCCGCGAGGCCGGAGACCAGCTCGGGACCGCCGGGACCGTCCAGGACGAAGGTGAGCCCGTCCGTCGCCTTCTTGTCCAGCCGCATCACCTCGATCAGACGCCCCGGATCGGCATCGGCGGGCAGTGCGAACGGCAGCCCGTAGCTCCGCACCACCTCCAGATGCTCGGCCGCCCGCGCCTCGTCGATCCGGCCCAGGGCCAGCGCCAGACGACCGGCGAAAACCGTGCCGATCGCCACCCCTTCACCATGCCGCAGCCGGAAATCGGTCACGATTTCCAGCGCATGGCCCAAGGTGTGGCCGTAATTGAGCACATGACGCAGCCCGGAATCCCGCTCATCCGCGGAGACCACCGACGCCTTCAGGGCCACACTCGCCGCGATCTGCTCCGGCAGCGGCAGCCCGCGCAGATCACCGGCGCCGATGAAGTGGCAGCGGGCGATCTCCCCATATCCATTGAGCATTTCCGCCGCGGGCAGCGTCTCCAGATAGTCGGTGTCGCACAACACGGCGGACGGCTGCCAGAAAGCACCCACCAGATTCTTCCCCTCGGGGAGGTTCACCGCCGTCTTCCCGCCCACGCTGGCGTCCACCTGCGCCAGCAGCGATGTCGGCAGATGCACCACGGGCACACCCCGGTGGTACAGCGCCGCCGCGAGACCCACGACATCGGTGGTGGTCCCGCCACCACAGGAGACGACCGCATCCGACCGGGTCAGCCCGAAACGGACGAACTCACGGCACAGCTCCTCCACCGTGGCCAGCGACTTGTCCGCCTCCCCGTCCCGGGCCCGCAGCACCACCGAGGGCACGCCCGGGTCGGGCAGCCAGCCGTCCGGCCGGGCGGACACCATCGCCACCCGCTGAGCACCGAGCCCCGCGATGACCCCGGCCAGCGCATGCCGGACCCCCGGCCCGATGTCGACGGGATAGGAACGGTCGCCTAGTTCCACCATGACCCGGGTATGCGGATGAGCCGACGCCGTCATGCGCTGTCCGTCCCTCCATGGGCGATGACCGGGAATTCTCTATCGTCGAATGTAGTGCCTGAATCGGGGGTTGACTCTCACACCGTGTGAGGCGCTGGACTCGGAGACATCATGTTCACCATCGGAGACTTCGCCCGGCACGGCCGCGTATCGGTCCGGATGCTGCGCCACTACGACGCCACCGGACTGCTGCGCCCGGCCCATGTCGACCCGGCCACCGGCTACCGCTACTACTCGGCCGCCCAACTCAGCCGCCTGAACCGGGTCATCGCGCTCAAAGAGCTCGGCTTCACCCTCCAGCAGGTGCGGGACATCGTGGACGAGAAGGTCGGCACCGAGGAGCTGCGCGGCATGCTGCGGTTGCGGCGGGCCGAGCTGGAAGCCACCGTGGCCGCCGTGGCGGCACGGCTGGTGCAGGTCGAGGCGAGGCTCCGGTCGATCGAAAGCGAAGGACACATGCCCACGAACGACGTCGTCATCAAGGAGATCCCGGCCGTGCGGGTGGCGGAGCTCACCGCGACCGCGGGCGGCTTCGACCCCCGGGACATCGGCCCGGTCATCACACCCCTCTACGACGAGCTGTTCCGGCGCCTCGACGCGGCGGGCATCACCCCGACGGGCCCCGGTGTCGCGTACTACGAGGACGCCCCGGAGGGTGGCGGCGCCATCACCGTCCACGCCGGCGTCCAGGTCACCGCCCCGCTCCGGGACGGTGAGGAGCTCCGGATTCTCGATCTGCCATCCGTCGACCAGGCCGCGACCATCGTCCACCGCGGCCCGATGGACGCCGTGGTGCCCACGGCCCAGGCCCTGGCGCATTGGATCGACGGCAACGGCTACCGGTCGTCCGGCTACGCCCGGGAGGTCAACCTGGAGTGCCCGGAGAACCGCGAGGAGTGGGTCACGGAACTCCAGACACCGGTGGTCGAGGTCTGACGGCCGGGCCGTAGCGGGACGGCGGGGCCCTCGCGCGGCAGGCGGCCACCCGGGAGGTGGCCGCCTCGGCAGTACGAGATGCTCAGGGAGCCGGTGCGCGGCTTCTTCGACGGGACCGGCCGGTCCCGGGTGGTTCGGCGCGCGGGGTCACCCCGAGCTGTCCGAGCCGTTCGAAGTCGGCTGTGTCGATCTTCTCCAGGATCTCCAACTGGCGTGCCAGTGCGTCGGATTGCCCGTCGACATCGTCATGCCGCCGGAGCGAGGTCGCCGTGGTGATGTGGAACCGGGCCAGCGCCACCTTCAGACTGCGGCTCTCCAGGATCATCCGGTAGATGGTCTCCTCCGCCAGCGCGTCCTGCACGGATCTGACCGGCCGGGTGAAGAACAACGTGACGATCTGCCCCACACCGAGTGCGCCGAGCACGGCGGGGCTCTGCCACCCGATACGGCCCGGGAGGAAGACCCCGACGAGCGACAGTACAAGCGCGGTGAGCAGCAGACACGTGCCCAGCCCCAGCAGGAACTTGCTGGCGAAGCCGACCGTGTGCTGCGCCCGCCGGAGGCGTTCGGAGGTCTGGATGCGGTAGTCCCGAAGCCTGGCGTCCTCGTACGACAGGATGCCCTGCTTGTCCTGGATATACGAGGAGTAGCTCGCGAACTCCGCGTCCCCGCCGCGGGAGAGCCGCCGGTCGTCGTCCGGCCGGGAGCCCAGGAAACGGGCCAGCTCCGCGAGACCGGCCACCACCTCGGTGCGCAGCACCCGCTGGCAGAAGTCCAGGGCCGTCAGGTGGCGCTCCAAGGTTCTGCTGGCGGTGAGCGCGTCGGAGACCACGAGCTGCCGGACGTCGTAGCGGGAGCGGATACCGGTCAGCAGGAGCTGGACCTTGATGTCGGTGAGGACACCGATCACCACGACATGGGTCGTCTCCTGCCGTCCGTCGCCCAGCAGACCGTCCAGCAGCGTCGTCAGCGGCGCCGGTTCGCTGAGGTCGGGCCGTCCGCCGGAGCTGTGCTGGAAGTCGAAGAGGGTGTTGGACCGCACATGGTGGACGCGGAGTCTCCCGCCCCAGCCGTCCTCGCCGTCCGCCGGGGCGCACCGGTCCGGGGCCAGCAGATCCGTGAGCCCGTCGACGTACGCCGCTCCCCAGGTGCCGGCCTCGCAGTGTGCCCCGTACTGCCTGCGCTCCAGGTCGTACGCCTCTCCCGGGACATGCCAGTCACGGATGTTGATCAGATGCAGGACCCCGTCCCCGTGGCCGCGCGTCCGGGAGCCGACGGTGGCGTCCAGGAAACGGGCCAGTGGCGAACGGTGCAGCTCCGCATCGGACAGGACCCTGCGGTGGCCCTCCGTGCGGAGGGCCGCACCGCTCTCGCTGTCCAGCAGCAGCTTGGAGACCGCGCTGTCCGGCAGGGACAACTGGCAGTCCAGGTTGAGGAAGAAGTCGTTCTGCAGACACTGCGTGATGAGTATGTACTGCGCCGGTGTCGTCGGATCCATCGCCATCCCCCGTGGGTTTCCGGCTGCCTTCGGTGTGCCGCACGCGCTCAGTGCGGCAGCAGCGGCCACTGCCGGGACAGCCGCATGGCGGCCTCGGTCACCGCCGGATCGCCGGACTCCATGGCCACCCCGTCGAGATAGGCGTGAGCCGCGGCTTCGTACAGGTCGTCGACCGCGTACAGCCGCGCCTCATGGGCCGCGCGGCGGGCGCCCCCGCGGGCGCCCATGGTGGCCTCGGCCTCTTTGGCACGCTCGGAGCCGGCCAGATCCGTCTCGATCTCCTGCTCCAGCTCCCGCAGCCGCTCGGCCGTGGTCCGGTACGCGGCGAGATACGGGTGCTCCTCGCCCAGTCCGATCAGGAAGGCGATACCGCCGGAGAGCAGCAGCAGCGCGACGAACATCCAGGACACGCTCTGCGGGTCCAGATGCAGCGACTCGATGAGGCTCGGCGGATTGCGCACGCTGTCTCCGACGTCCGCGGCCACATCCGGCGGCAGATCCAGCGGAGGCTCCTCCCGGAACGCCACCTTGGCCCGCAGGTCGCCCAACGCCCAGGCGCCGTACGCCCACACGCCCAGCAGGGCGAGGGCGGGCACGGCCGACAGCCGGACCGCGCCGGTGGCCGAGCGCCGCCGCAGTATCCAGCCCGCGATATGCGGGGCGAGGATCATCGCCACCGCCACGGCCACCATGAGGCTGTAGGAGAGCAGATCGGCGAAGCGCCCGACACCGTGCAGATTCTCGAACACCGAGTAGTAGACCGGTAGTTCCACCACGATCAGTGCGGCCAGCACCCCGAGCTTCATCCAGCGCGGCATACCGGGGCGGGCCGCCGCGCCCTCCCAGGCCGCTCTGGTGGACAGCGCCCGGTCGGCCGCGTCCGCCTCCGCCACCGGATCGTGATCGGACACCGCCTGCCAGCCGGTGTGGCCGCCGGCGGTCTGCGGCTCGTCCTCGCGCCGCGTGGCGCCCGGCCGTCCCGGGCCTGCGCCGTCGTTCCAGCCGGCGGGCATACGGGCGCGCAGCCATCGGCGCTCGAAACCGCCCCGTACCGTGTCGCGGAAGGTCTGCCACCGGTCGGCCCGCCGCGCCAGCCGGTCCAACTGGGCGGTGGTGACCATCTGCTGCTGCTCCAGGACGGCCCGCCGGCGGCCCGCCCGCTCCAGCCGCTCACCGGCGGCGGTGGCGGCCGCCCTGACCCGGCTCGCCTCCAGCGCGCCGTCCTCCTCGGCCCGTGCCTGCTCCTCGGCCAGCCGGTGCCTGACCCGGTCGCGCAGGCTGGCCAGCTCGGCGAAGTAGGGCACCCGGTCAGGGGTGGCCAGGACCCATGGGTCGAAGACCTTCCCGGTGGCCGCCGACGCGCCGTGCTTGCGTGCCCGGTCCAGGAGCCAGGCGCTGTCCCCGGCCCGGATGAGATCCGATGCGACGGGGTCGGGCTGGGGCAGCGCGCCGTCGGGGAACCGCCGTGCGGCCGCCCGTCCTCCCCGGCGCCCGCGGTCGGCGTCGGCCCTGCGGCGGCGCAGCCTCAGCCGACGCGGCGCCTGGTCGTCACCGGCGATAGGTGGTGTCGACATGTGCCTTCACCCTCCCTTCCAGAAGCTCCGTCCAGAAGGCGTTGAACCGCTCGTAGTGGGAGGTGTCGGTGTGGTACTTCATGCCGTAGCCCACCGGGTAGATGTCGGCGCCGGACAGCTTCGGCGTGCCGTGCGACGTGAGGAAGCCGTCGATGACGGTCCGGCGGCTCGCGGCGGTGGACAGATCCTGCCGCCCCAGCCGGAAGTCGGTGTCGCCCTGGTCGAAGTCGCTCACCACGAGGACGTCGAACGAGGCGTCGTCGCCGGACGGCTTGGACAGCGCGATGCGCGACAGCCCCCGAGCACATCGGAGCCGGGCTCCTCCTTCTGGGCGCAGCGCAGCAGCTTCAGGGCGTTGGAGAGGGCGACCGCGCGCATGGTGGTGCGGGCCCGCTCGCGGTCGGCGGTCTTCGAGGTGTCCGGGTCCAGGTCGAGCGGACTGACCTGGCACTTGGACGCCTCGGAGACCTTGGTGATGGGGGCGAAGGACGTCTTGCGGCACTTCTTGTCCGACAGGAACTTCTGCAGGGTCGCCTTGAGCTTGGCCTCCGCGTCGAAGCCGGTCCGGGAGGCGGCGGCCGAGCCCGAGCCGTCGACCACGACGCCACATGTCCGGGAGTAGCGTGACGGCTCGTCGGAGCCGCAAGCCGAGATGGCGGTCGCCAGGGCGAGCACCAGCGCGGCGGACAGCGCGCGCCGCCGATTCCGGCGCCGCCGGGCGCCCGAGTGCTCCGGAGCGGGACTGTGGACGGTCATCGCGCGGTCCTCCCGTCGACGCGGTCGGTGTTCTGCCGTTCGAGTATCTGCAGCGCCCGCGAGGTGGCCGTCCGGGCGCTGTCGTCGTCGGCCAGCAGCCAGACGTCGGGCTGCTGCCAGGAGCGGTCCAGCTCCACCCGGCCCGGCAGCCAGTCCCCGGGCGGGCGCCGGGGGAGGCGGGAGAGCTGGGGGTGGGTCTCGCGCACCGCGTCCCAGTAGCAGGCGAGTCGCTGATTGCCCTGGTCGACGACGGCCTGGGCATGCGACCGGCAGCGGTCCACGCTGGTGCGCCACTGGCCCACCCAGTGGCCGTACCGCGCGAGCGCGGCGGGCCGGGGGTCCTCGCGGACGTCGTACTGGGTGACGACGCGCACCGACTCGGCGCGCACCCGGCTGAGCAGAGCGTGCTCCCGTCCGATGAGGGCGGAGCGCATCTGCTCGGTGGCCCGGCGGACGCCGGTCCGCACCTCCATCACATACGGGGTGATGAGCAGCTCGGGAGCCGGTGGCTCGATGGGCGGCGGTATCTCGCCTTTCTGCTCCTCGGGCTGCTCCGGGAGCGGGATGCGCGGGACGCCGCGCGCGCCGTCGCGCTTGCCCCGCCAGCGGGCCGCGAAGCGGGCGGTACGGCCGAGCCTCCCCCGGCGCACCACCCCGTTGACACTGTCAGATGTGATCATGGAAATGGATCCCCCGATTTCCCCGGTGCGCAATTCCCGCACCGGACAGCCGCATTTGCGGACAGTGGAATTCCGCTTTCTCCCGCAAACGGCTCGCAGTCGATGCCGATGACGCTGTCGATTCGATTCCTTGTCATACCGTATCGGTGAGGGCGTACCCGGGAATGCTCCCCATAGGGCTCGCTCCCGAAAACGCCCGGAAGTCGACCGGAGAACGCCCTCATCGATGCCTGACGCCGGGTCATACTGGAACGGTTCCGGGGCCACGCCTTTTTGATCATGGATCTCGGAAACACGACCTCGGGGGAATAGGAGACGGGTCGGTGGAGAACGTCCCAGAGTGCGCGGAGCCCACGCTCCGGATCAGTCAGACCCACTTCCCGGTGGAGACCCTGGGCCCGGGGCGGCGCCTGGGCATCTGGGCCCAGGGCTGCGGCCTGGCCTGCGCCGGCTGTATGTCACGGCACACCTGGGATCCGCTCGGCGGCGCCTCCCATACGGTGTCGTCCCTGCTCGGGCTGTGGCACGAGGCGTTGGCGCGGGGTGCCGACGGGCTGACGGTCAGCGGCGGCGAGCCGCTCGACCAGCCCGCCGCCCTGGAGGCCCTGCTGGCCGGGGCGGTGCGGGCCCGTGCGGAGGCGACGGCACCGGGCGGCCCGGCGGCGGGCCGCGAGATCGACATCCTCCTCTACACGGGATACGAGCAGGAGGAAGTGGAGCGCGACGCGGCGCGCTCCGCCGCCGTCCGCCACGCCGATGTGCTGGTGACCGGGCGCTTCCGGGCGGCCGAGCCCACCGCCCTGGTGTGGCGCGGCTCGGCGAACCAGCGCCTGCGGCCGCGTACGGCGCGGGGGTGGGCGCGCTACCAGGAGCATCTGGCCCGGACGGAGAGCGGGCCGCGTCTGCAGATGGTCGAGGGGAGGGCGATGTGCGGCTCTACGGAGTGCCGAGGCGGGGCGAACTGTCCGCGCTGGAGCGTCGGTTGCGGCGGGCGGGGATCACCCTCACCGGTGCGAGCTGGCGCCCCTGAGCGGGAGCGCCCGCCCGGACGGCACGGCGCGCGGCGGCCCCGGCGGGCGTGGTCGCGAAGGGCCCGCGGCCTCGGTCGGCTGTGGTCGCGACGGGTCTGCGGCCTCGGTCGGCTTTGGTCGCCGAGGGCCGACGGTTTCGGCCGGTGGTGGTCGCACAGCCCCGAGGGTCTCGGCCGAGGGTGGTCGCACAGCCCCGAGGGTCTCGGTCGAGGGTGGTCACAGCGCGCCGACGGCCTCGGCTATCTCCCGGCTGCGGACCACCAGGTGTACCCGCCAGCGGGAGTCCCGGGCGAGTTCGTCCCGGATCGCCCAGCGCAGCCAGGTCGCGCTGACCGCCGGTGCCAGACCGCCCCGGCCCGCGCCGAGCAGCGGAAAGCAGATGGAGGACAGGGCGGGCTCGTACCGGTCGCGCTCCGCCCGGGCGAGCGCGAAGCACGCGCTGACCGCGCGGGCGATGCTCTCCGGGCGGACCTCGTACGTATCGTCCCGCGGGGTGGCGACCGCGGCGTGGTAGATCCGCCGGACGCCGCGCGCGGTGAGCGCTCCCGGCGCGGTGGGCACCACCGTGCCCGGCCGGATCGGCAGCCCCGGGCGGCCGTGGGCGCGCAGCCACCCGGCCAGTTCACGGGCCAGCACATCGTCGACGATCTCCCCGGCCGGGTCGCGTACGGCGGCGGCCAGGCGCAGCGCGCCGGACACGGTGGGGCGGAAGGTCTTGGACATCTCCAGGTAGACGTTCTCCGAGGAGACCAGCACCTCGATGTCCCGCAGCAGTTCGATGGGCGAGACATGCAGGGTGAATGTGCTCCGCGCGTCCACCGGCACGCTGTCGACCCGCAGCGGAGGCTCCTGGCCGACCCGGCTGCTCCGCGCGATGGTGCTCTGCACGGTCGCGCTCGGTCCGCCGGAGGGCTGTGGCCCGGCGCCCGGTCCGGGGCTCTGTCCCGCCGAGCCCGGTTTCCCGGGGAGGGGCGGCGGCTCCCGCAGGATGGTCAGCACGGCCTCGGCGAGTTGCTGGATGACCTGCGGTTCCTGCTGCTTGCGGAACCGCTCGGGGGTGACTCCGTATACGGCGGCGGCCATCTTACGGCGGTCATGGGCGGGTGCGCCCCGGCGGTCGGGGAGCAGCCCGAAGGTGTGGGCCGCTGCCTGGCCGAGCAGATCCCGCTCGCCGAGACGCCGTACCGCCTCCCTGAGCAACGCCTCGATACCGGCCGGGGCGTCGTCGGAGCCATCGCAGAAGCCGCCCGCCACGGCCGCGGCACGCAGTGCCGGCCGATCGGTCCTGCGCAGATCCGGCAGTCCGGGTCTGCGTATGCCTTTCAGTTCTTCCAGGAGTTGATCGTATGTGGGCGAATTTGACGCAAATGGCTCCTGACTCATGGTCACCAGGCTAGCGACCGGCCGGGAAAGAGGAAATCGTTCTCTCGGTGACCTCGCCGTGCCGGGCTTTGTACCGCCGGTAATTCACGCCGTGCTGGAACAGATTTCCGATTTTCAAGGTTCCGCTTTCTTGATCCACGGTCCGGCGGCCTCCCCCCGGCCGCTGCTCTCGCCGTCATTGAATCCGACACCGCCCACCCGTTCACGAGGTGACCTTTGTGACCCATCCGCACGAGCAGCCGCCCCCCACGGAATCCGAGGACGACGAGGACTACGGGGCTTACGGGGACGACGAGCGATACGCAGCCCACGGGGACCACGGATACCACCGGGAGCAAGGGGAGCCGGAAGAGCAGCGCGCGCACGACGCCGGGCCGCCGCCCACGGAATACGAGGAGCCGCCTCCGTCGGCGGCGACCACGACGGTCGGGCTCACTGAACCCGAGGAGCCGCCTCCATCGGTCGGCGCCTCGGCGGTCGGGCTCACCGAACACGAGGAGCCGCTCCCGCCGGCGGCCGCCACGATGGCCGGGCCCACCGAGGACGAGATCCCCTCGGCGGCGCCCGCGCAGGTCGCGCACGGGGGTCGCGACCTGCGCGGGGACACCGGAGCGCTACCGGTCTCGCTGCGCGACCGGTTCCGACTGAGGGCCGTGCTGCGCCGCCCCGACCATCCGCACCAGGCGGCCGTCTACCGCGTCGAGGACGAGCGCGGCAGCCATATCCTCAAGTGGTACCACCGCGGCCACGCCCCGGACCGCCGGGTGTGGGAGGCGCTGCGGGACCGACCGCGCCGGCACCTCACCCACTTCACCGAGACCGGCGACACCGGGGCCGACGGCCATCCGTACGACCTGGCGCCCTCCTACGGCGAGACCGACCTGGACGGATATCTGAGGGACAACCCCGGCCCGGCCGACCCCGTGCTCATCCACAGCGTCGTACGGCAGCTGCACGAGGCCCTCACCACCCTGCACGAACTGAACATCGTCCACCGGGACATCAGCCCGGCCAATGTCGTGCTCGGCAGTCTCGACCCGGCCGCGCCGGACCTCGTGCTCGTCGACTTCGCCGTCTCCGCCCACGAACCCAACGAGCGCTACACCCGCGACGAGCGCTGGGTCGGCACCGCCCTCTATATGTCCCCGCAGGCGTCGCTGCGCCACCAGCTCATCCACCCGCCCGCCGACTGGTGGTCGCTCGGCATGATCGTCGCCGAGATGGCCGGTGGACGCCACCCCGTCCGGTTCACCGACAACGACTTCGTCCGGGAGGAGATCAGCTCCCGCGCCCCGGATCTGTCCCTGGTCACCGACCACCGGCTGCGGCTGCTGTGCATGGGGCTGCTCACCCGCGACCCCGACCACCGCTGGGGAACCGACGAGGTGGCGCAGTGGCTGGTGGGCGGCTCGCCGCCGATCGCCCCCTGGGAGGCGGGCACGGCCCCCGGCGTCTCGGACCCGGAAGACGCCCCGGACATCGAGCCGTTCGCCTTCCTCGATGAGCACTACACCAGGCCGAAGCAGCTGGCCAGGGCGTTCAGCGAGAACTGGCGGCCCGCCCGGCAGCTCCTCTCCCGGCGGCGCGGCCGCGGCGAATTCACCCGCTGGCTACGGCAGTTCGAGGGCGCGCCGGACCGCGACGCCGATGAACTGGCGGCGTTGCTCGGCCTCCTGGAGTCGCACCACCCCGCGGCCGCGCCGCGTGAGCCGAAGCCGGTCACGATGGTGCGGCTGATCTCCTGGCTCGGCCCCACCCTCGACGCGTCCTACCGCGGGGTGCCGCTGGACCACGCGGGGCTGGGGGAGTTGCTGCGGGAGGCCGGGCGCGGCGATGAGTTCGCCCTCTCCATGGTGGCGGACCTGCGGGACCACACCATCCTGCCGCTGCTGGACTCACGGCCCGGCGGCGAAGGGCTCGCCGAGGTGCAGCAGCGCTGGCTGACGGCCCGCTCCCGCTGGCAGCACACCGTCGACGAGGTGCTCCACGAGTCGCCGTGGCTGCGCGACCGCCGTGCCGAGGTGCGCGCCGCCACCCGGCTCGACGGCTCCCGGCTCGCCGCCCTCCTGTCGCTCGCCGCCGCCCCCACCGCGCACCGGCGCAGGCTCCAGGAGCGAACCGCCCGGATCCAGGCCGCGCTGCCACAGCCGGTGGCCTGGTACGGCCGGCTGGTGCGCGACCCCGAGGATCTGGTGCGGCTGCAACTGGCCGAGTGGCTGGCCGGCTTCGCCGAGCAGGAGTCCTCGGAGGCGCAAGGGCGGCTCGACGGCGAGCGCGCCCTGCTCCGGCAGGAGCGTGACCTGGACGTGGCCACGCTGTGGGTGCGCAGACAGGACATGCTGCCCACACTCGGCTGGGCCCTCGGCGGAGCCGTCGCCTTCGTCTTCCCGTGGATCTTCGTGATCGGCCTGGGCGATCTGGTGGGATGGCCCGCCCAGCGCGCGGTGGTGACGGCGTGGATGCTGGCCGTCCCGGCGGCCGCCGCCGTTCTGGCCCTGGAGCTGTGGACGGCGTACCGCATTGGCAGCCCCGGCTACCACCCGGACCGGTCCCTGGCCGGGCTGCTGATCGACCGTGCGCTGCCCGTGGCCCGGTTCATCCGCCGCCCCGGCTCCCGCTTCCCGGTCCAGGGCCTGCTGATCCTCCCGGTCATCGCCCTGTTGTGGGCCACCGTGGCCTACGCCCCCTGGGTGTGGCCGCTGGCCACGGTGGCCGTCCTCGTCTGGTGGACCTGGCACCGGCTGCGGTGCTGGCGCCGCTATATGGCGGAGCTGCGCGGCCGGGACGAACGGCACCGACCCGGCCGCCCGAGGGCGGCCGCCCCGCCGACTCCAGGGAGGTTCATATGAGTTCGGGACAGGCGATTGCCAGCATCGGCGATGTGATGCCGGATGTGTACTTCCCCCCGCCGCCGGTCGCCGAGACCATCCAGCACACCGTCCCCGACACCGTCACCAACACCATCCCGAACACCGCGGTGCCGCACGACGCCTTCCATGGCACCGGGCTGTCGGACCACATCGGCACCCAGGCCGGGCAGCACCTCGCCGACGCCGTACAGCACACCACCGGCCATGCGCTGAACGCCGCCATGGACCAGCTGCAGGACCTGATGGTGCCCGCCCTGATCGGCCTCGGCTCGCTCAGCGGGGCGCTGCTCGTCGGCCGCGCCACCATGGCCGGGGCGCAGGTGCTCGCGGCCGCAGCCATCCGCGCCGCCGAGGACCAGGCCGAGCTGCGTCAGCGGCAGTTGGACGCCCAGCAGGCCGCCGCGTGCTGGCGGGACGCCGCCTTCGCCACCGTCCGGGCCAACGCCCGTATCGACACCCTGCGCGCGCGGATACGGCGGGCCGGCCCCGACGGGCCACCGGAACCGCCCGACCTGCCACCGCCGCTGGCCCTGGCGGGCAGGAATCTGGACGAGGCATTGCGGCAACTGGCCGACACCGACCGCCGGTTGCGCCACGCGGAGGCCGCCTACGCACGGGCCACGATGGAGGCAGCCGCCCGCCCGGTGGCCGGAGCGCATCCCGAGGACACCGGCTGGCACGCCACCCTGCGCGCCCGCCGCCGTCAGGCGCTGGAGGCGTACGAGGAGGCCGCCACCGAAGCCGAGGCGCACGCTTCGCTGCCGCAGCCGCCGCCCGCCGCCACCGCGGCCCCCACCGAGGAGGAAGTGCTGCGGCTGGGCGCGGACCTGCTGGCCATGCTTCCGCAGAACGTGTCGGCGGCCGACTACCGGCTGGTGGAGGAGAGGGTCACCGTCGCCGCGGAGGTCGCCGCCCGGCGGCCCGCCGCGGCCAAGCGCCATCTGCGGGAGGCCGCCGGGTTCGCCGAGCGGATGACGCGCGACGCCGAGCGGCGGCAGGAGACCGAGGAGTGGGCCGCCCAGCAGCTCGCCTTCCTCCGCGACGACCACCCCGGCACACCCGGTGACGGCCACTCCGGCACACCCGTTCCGTTGCCCGATGCCAGGGCGGAGATCGCGGTCCTGGAGCGCTTTCTGTACCAGGGCGGGACACTGGCGGAGGCCGAGCGCGTGCGCGTGGCGGCCCGCGTCGGCGAGCGGGTCGACGCGTACCAGCGGATGTACGCCACGGAGGTGATCCGCGCGGCGGTCCGGCGGTCGCAGCCCGGGACGGCCGGATGCACCACGTCCGGGGCGGTGCAGATCATCGACTGGACCCCGCCGGGCTGGGGGAGGAGCACTGGCTCCGCGTCAGCGTGGAGGCCGGGGGCACCGCCCGGGTCGCCACCATGCACCGCGAGCGCGACCCCGCCGAGGAGACCGACGACGATCTGGACCTCGACTGGCAGCGGTGCCACGAGGCCCCCGAGCATCTGGGGAAGCTGTGCGAGCTGGCCGAACGGGCCGGGCTCAGTGTCCCGTTCGACTTCGGCGAGCTGCCCGCGCGGCCGGTCCGGCGCATGGGGCACCGGCCCGCTCGGGACCACACCGGACCCAAGACCCGCCACCGTGACCAGGAGAGGCAGTCATGACCGAGCCGGTGACGTCCCCGGGCCGCGACGACCGCAGGCTCCCGGCCTTCGCCGAGGAGCTGGTCGGCACGCTCAGCGTCCAGTCCCAGTACGTACTGCACGGCAGTATCCGGGACATCCACCTCGTCCGCCACGACAAGGACCCCGACGAGGGCGGTCCCGAGGCCACGTACGACGCCCACCACACCCTCACCGAGGTCCTGTGGAACGCCCTGTGGCAGGAGGGGTACGAGGCGCTGATCCGCTTCGACATCGCGGACGGCTTCACCGTCGTCGTGGGCCCGGCGGCCCAGGAGATCCGCGAGCTGCTGCACGGGCGGGACGCCGCCAGGCCCGGACGTGCCCGGCGCGCCGACACCCCCGTCCACCTGGCCGACGCGGAGCGGACGCTGCGCGACATCGTCACCGGCTGGAAGCAGCAGGGGCGGCAGCCGAAGACACCGGACGGCCGGCCCCGCCCGGACCCGGCACCGCGCCAACAGCCCTACCGGGTGGTGTTGTTGATCGACTACGCCGCCCGGATTCCCACCGATGTCACCCGGCTCAGCGATCCGGAGCGGGACTTCTTCCTCAACTGCCTCAAGCTGGCCGAGGACGCACGGCCGATCACCTCCCCGGGAAGCGGACGGCGGCTGTTCAACCCCGTGATCTGGCTCGCCGACGGGGAGCGCGATCTGCCCACCTGGCTGGTCGCGGGCAGCGAACGGGTCCGTACCATCGGCATCCCGCTGCCCGACCTGGGCAGCAGGCGGCGCATGGCCGAGCTGCTGGCCGAGGAGCACACCGCCGCGTCCGCGTCCGCGTCCGAAGACGAAGACGACGGGCCCGTCCGGCTCGACAAGCGACGGCCGCTGAACGAACACGACATCGACACCTTCGCGCGGGCCACCGCCGGGCTGACCCTGCGCGCGATGCGGGAGAGCGCCCGTATGGCGCTCGACCGTGGGCTGTCGTTCGCCGAGATGCGGGACGCGGTCCGCGTCTACCAGCTCGGCGTCAAGGACAATCCGTGGCAGGCGGACTACATCCGCAAGCAGATCAAGAAGGGGGAGGCCGACCTGCGGGCGCGGGTGAAGGGCCAGGAGAAGGCGGTCGGCAAGACCCTCGACATCCTCAAGCGCGCCGCGCTCAGTCTGTCCGGCGCCCAGGCGTCCCACCCCGGCAGCCGGCCGCGCGGTGTGCTGTTCTTCGCCGGGCCGACCGGCACCGGCAAGACCGAGCTGGCCAAGTCGGTGGCCAAGCTGCTGTTCGGCACCGAGGACGCCTGTCTGCGCTTCGATATGAGCGAGTTCTCCGCACCGCATTCGGTGGACCGGCTGCTCGGCGCACCACCGGGATATGTGGGCTACGAGGCGGGCGGCGAGCTGACCACGGCGGTGCGCAACGACCCCTTCCGGGTGGTGCTGTTCGACGAGATCGACAAGGCCGACAAGGGTGTGCTCGACAAGTTCCTCCAGGTGCTCGAGGACGGCCGGCTCACCGACGGGCAGGGCGTCACCACGTACTTCAGCGAATGCGTGCTGATCTTCACCTCCAACCTCGGGGTCAGGAAACGGACCGGCGAGGGCGGACGCGGACACGAGGGGCGGGTGGCCGAGCCCGGGATGCCGTACCACCAGCTGGAGGAGATCATCCTGGCCAATGTGAAGGAACACTTCGTCGAGGAGATCGGCCGCCCGGAGCTGATGAACCGGCTCGGCGGCAATGTGGTGGTCTTCGACTACATCGACGCCAAGGTGGCCGCCGAGATCTTCGACTCGCAGGTGGGCAACATCCAACGGGTGCTGCGGGAGGAGCAGGGGGTGCATCTGCGCCTCTCCGACGAGGCGCATCAGGCGCTGTCCACCTACTGCACGGCGGATGTCGACAACGGCGGCCGGGGGATCGGCATGCTGCTGGAGACGCATCTGATCAACCCGCTGGCACGGGCGCTGTTCGACCAGGAACGGCTGGCGGGCACGGCGGTCACCGTCACCGGTGTGCGGCCCGCCGGGGACGGAACGGTGGCCCTGGACCTGCGGGTGGTGCACACGGGGGACGCGGATCCCCGTCCTGGTGGTGGCCGATGAGCGAGAGGGCCACTCCCCCGGGGTGGTATCTCGTGCCGGACGGCGAGGAACTGGAGGCACCGGAGGAAGGGGGACAGCGGAGAGGCCGGGCGAGGCGCCGACGCCTGAGCCGATCGCGGAATCCGCACCCCGGCCCGCGCCGGGCCCAGCCGGTGTCGAAGTGTCCGCGCCCTGCTGGAACTGCCGTGCGCCGGTGGCCCCCCGGGACGCCCGCTGCGCGTCCTGTGACCGTACGCGCACCCATGCGCTGCTGGTCTGCACCGAGCCCTGTCTGGAGCTCCGCCACGGCCCGGGCCCTCCGCTGCACCTCGGCCGCCACCCCGACTGGGCGCCGCGGACCGCCGCCGCGTTCGCCGGCTGGAACAAAATCTCCCGGCATCATGCGTCGCTCACCGTGGACCCGGACGGAACCGCCTGGGTCGAGGAGCCCGAGGCGGGCACCCGCAACGGCACGTATCTCAACCGCGCCCGGATCGCACCCGGCGTGCGCACCCCCGTCCGCGACGGCGACCAGCTGCGGCTCGGGCTGCGGGTCAGCTTCGTCGTACGGCTGTACGGACCGGGGCCCGGCACCGGCTGAGCCGATGCCGGGCGGTGTCGCGGGGCGGCGCCCCCCCCAGGCCGCCCCGCGTGCTCATGTCCGGGTACCGGGCGGAATGACGACCGCCCGCAGCGGCGCCAGCAGCCGGTTGGCCTCGCCCGCCCCCTCGAACGTGCCCAGGTTGTGGGCCTGGCCGGGCACCGCCTTCAGCGGCTCCTCCCCGCAGCGGTCGCCGAACAGCACCAGGGCGGGGTGCGGGCGGTGCCGCCGCGACTGCCACACCAGCCCCTGGGCGTCCGGCACCTGGTGCCGGATCTCCCGCGCCCAGGCGCGGGTCTGCGCGTACTCGTCGGTCTCCAGCAGCCAGGAGGTCTGGAACACCGCGGCCAGGTCCTCCTCCCGGACCAGCCGCACCAGGACCAGATCCTCGGTCACCCGCACCTTGGACAGCGAGCGGGTGGCCGCCAGCGCCCACGGCACCTGACGCCGTGCCTCCGGCCCGGTGAACTCCATGTCCCGCAGCATCACTTCGGCGAGCGTGGTGGCCGGCTCCACGGCCGCGTACAGATACGGATACCGGTCCTCGGCGGTGGCGTCGAAACGGTTGCCACCGAAGAAGGAGTGCGCGGGCTTCGGGTTGAACTCGGTACACCCGTAGGCGGTCTCATGGCACCGCCACAGCTCGGTGCCCGCGCTCAGGACGAACAGATTCGGGCTCATGCGCGCGCCCTCGGGGGGCGCCTGCCTCACCATCCGCCGTCTCCCAACAGCGCGGCGGCGGCCTCGGTCAGCCGCGCGTCCGGCACCTGCCCCACCAGGGCGGCCGGCGCGTCGCGCAGCCAGGTGTTGCCGCCGAGCCACCAGTCCGCGGCGCCCCAGGGGTCCTGGTCCGACAGCAGCATTCTGTTGATCCGCTGCACCACCGGCCGTGGCTCACCGGTGTCCGGGTCGAACTGGAAGTCCGGGTAGCGATCGCCGCGCTCCGGGTCGGACAGGCGGATGAGCCCGGCCCCGGCAGGATTCTCGGCGGCGGCGCCGGTGAGCTGCTCCGGGCCCCGCGCCGGGGTGGTCAGCAGCCGGTCCCGTACGGCCCGGGCGATCTCGGCGCTCGCGGGATCCAGCGTCGGCCAGTCCACGGACTGCAGCAGCCGGATCAGATCGGCCAGCCGGTCGGCGTCCGGAAGGACCGCGGAGGGAGCGGCGCCCCCGGACCGGAACTGGTCCAGTTTTCTGCGCAGTTCGTTCTCGCGGGGGAGGGGCCGCAGTGCCAGCCGCATCTCCCGCAGCGCGGCGCGCACGGCCCTGGCGTCGTCTCCGGCGGCCCGCAGCCGCAGCACGCTGTCCCGGAATTCGCTGAACAGCGCGGCGGTCAGCGAGGCGCGGATCTCCGGCAGATGCCGGCGCAGCAGCTCCAGGAGATCGTCGGTGGTCATGGCTGTCGTCCTTCCGCGGGTGCGTGCGGAGCGGGGTTGCCCTGGTGGATGAACCCGGCCCAGGAGACGATCCGGGCCAGGCTCCCCGTATCGCTCTGTGTCTCGGCCAGCAGAAGGCCGGTCAGCCCGGGGACGGGGTGGCGGTCGTGGTCGAGCATCCACAGCTGGGCGGCGCGCAGGGCGTCCGGCGGGGCCAGTCCGGCGACGGTCAGGTGGTGGTGGAAGACCACCATCAGCGCGGCGGACGCGCTGTCCGAGACCTTCCACCGCGAGCCGACCACATCCGTGGCGCCACGCGCCAGCAGTGCGGTGGTCGGGGTCAGCGCCTCGTCGTGGTCGCGGCTGCTGAGGTCCGTCTCGCAGGCGCTGAGCACGATCAGCGGCCCGGTGGCGGCCCGTTCCCCTGCGGGTACGTCGAGAATGCGCGTCACCGTCAGCCTGCCCGGGTCCGGGGCGGCTTCGGGGCCCGTAGCGTCTTCGAGGTCCGGGACGTCTTCGGGGTTTGGGCCGGCCAGGTGGAGGGCCGAGTCGGTGGGCCGCAGCCCCGCCAGGCCGTGCACCACCAGATGCAGCAGTGAGGCGGCGGGCGCGGCCGGGCCTCCGGGGAGGTGGGAGAGCACATCCTCGGGGGTGCCCAGCGCGTTCTCGGACGCGTCCTCGTGCCAGCCGTAGAGCAGGGCCGTGGGGTAGTACGCGGTGCGCAGGGCCGACACCTCGTCCTGCGCCCACGTCAGATCCCCGCTCGGGTCGGCCACCAGCACCGCGCGCTCACTCGCCGGTACCCGGGCGCGCCGGGCGGCCCGCAGGAACTCACCGCCGGACGCGGCGTACGAGATGACCGTGTCTTCGCAGGCGTAGGCGTACGGACGCCGCGCACCGGCCCGTGGCCCGGGGAGGCGGGCGGCGTGCCAGGGAACGGCACCGAGGTTGCCGCACGGCACGAGGACCAGCCGGACCGGTGCGTCGTGCTGCTTTGGCCCGTCCTCCCTTTTCTCACGCCCGTCCTCCGCCCGGGCGCCCAGCGCGTCCAGTACGGGGGCGAGGACGGCCGGGCCCGCCCAGTCGCACAGCCCCTCCAGCGCCGCCTCCCAGTGCCGATGCGCCTCGGCGTGGGCGTCCATGCCGCGCTCGGACACGGCGGACCGCCGGGCGCCCGCGTCCAGATAGCGCTCCAGCGGCTCCCGGCCGGGCGCGCCGAGCCCCGGCAGCGCGAGCGCCGTCGGCTCACCGGTGCTCCGCACCAGGACGGCCACGCCGTCGGCGGTGTCCTGCCCGGGCACCAGATACACCAGCGCGTCGGTGCCGGTGGCGCGCAGCCCCTCCCGCAACTCCCCGATGCCGGGGGCGCCGAGCAGCCCGCGCAGCGGCGCCTCGCCGCTGTCCCGCCGCAGCACGTCCAGCGCGCGGCGGCGCAGCCTGCTGGGGATCTCGACGCCGGGAGCGGACCCGGCCGACATGACCCGCGTAAGCGCGCTCCGGACCTCGTCCGGGGTACCGCCGCCGGTGCCGGGCGCGAGTCCGCCGCCGCTCGGCGCGGCCTGGAGCGGGAGGTCCCGTACGGCGGTCCGCCACTGCTCGGCCAGCTCCGCCTCGCCCCGGGCGGCCAGCTGCTCGGGGACACCGGCGGCCGCGGCCGCGGCCCGCAGCACCAGGCCACGCCCGTTCTCCAGCGACGCCACGGCCTCCTCGATCCGGCCGTCCACGGCGGCCCAGTGGGCGGCGAGCAGGCCACGGCTGGCCCCCGCCCTGGCCACCTCCAGGCCGTGCTCGGCGCCGAGTTGCAGCAGCACGTCCTCGGCCAGCACCCACAGCGAGGCATGGGCGGTGGCGACGGCCGCGCTTGTGTCATCGCGCTCGCGGTCGTCGCGCAGCCGGTACGCCTCGGCCAGCTCCCACAGCAGCTTCTGCCGGATGGTCGGGCTGGTGCGCTCGGTCAGTTCCCGCCTGGCCTGTTCCAGCTCCCCGACCGCGTCCTCCAGGGCGGTGTGGTCGCCGGTCGACCTGTGGACGGTGAGCAGCGCCATCCCGATGCCTTGCCGGATCCACACCCGCTGGTCGGGGGTCGAGGCGGGGCCGTCCAGGGCCCGGCGGGCCCTGGACACGGCCTCGGAGACACGTACGGGATCCGGTTCGATCATGGAGAAGAGGGCCAGTAGGGGTGCACACTGCGCGTCCATGAGGGGCCGCGCGAAGGTCGGGAGCCTCGGGTGGTTCGCCGCCTCCTCGAAGTAGGCAACGCCGGCCCGCAGCGCGGGGATCCCACCGTCCAGCGTGGCCAGGCTCAACTGCGCCTGGCCGAGCAGGAAGAGCACCAGGAACTGCCACTCGCTGTTCTCACCGGCCTCCTCCAGCAGGTCGAGCAGCTCGTCCAGTAGCTCCTCCACCGTTTCGGCGTCCCGCTCGTCCAGCGCTTCGTTGAGGCGCAGTTGGAGGTGCATGCTCCGGGAGCACAGCCGTAGCCCCTCCGCCCCGGGCCCGGTCGCGTGTGCGGATTCGAACACCGCGGAGGCGGGGCCGAAGAGCGCGTCCAGGCGGGCACGCGCCTGGTCGCGGTCGGTGAGATTGCCGCCCAGGATGTTGGCCGCGGTGAGCAGTCCGGGCGAGATGACCCCGGCCATCCAGTCCACCCGTCCGGATCCCGTACCCGCGGCTGTGCCGATCAACTCGGCCGCCTCGGCCAGCCGGTCGGCGTCACCCGTGCGCACACCGTGCGCCATGCGGCTCATCGCGGCGCGCATCGCGGTCTCCGCCTCTTCACCGGCCGGCCCCTTGCTCACCTCGTTGACCAGGGCCTCCAGATCCTCGGTCCGGATGGTGCCGGGCACTTCGAGTTCCAGCATGAGGGCGGCCTGCGCGAAGGTGAGGGCGGTCTCCTCCGCGCTGAGCTCCGCCAGCCGATCGGCCTCATCGCCTCCGCCTGCCGCGGCCGTGGCGAACTCGGTGGCCATCCCACACAGGGCCTGTATCAGCGGGGAGTTGCCGTTCGGCATCCGCTCCGCCAGTTGCGCGGCCAGGGTGGCCATCTGCTCGAAGTCCCCGGAGCGCGCGGCGGCGGGCACCCGTTCCAGGGCCTCGGCCGCCCACGACAGGGGTTCGGCGACGTCCTCGGGCAGCGTCGGCAGCAGGTCGGTCAGCAGCCCGCGCAGTTCGGTCAGATCGGCGGTGAGTCCGGGCTCGCCCACCACTACTCGGCGGCCTACATCGAAGGATTCGAGGAGGCGGGGCAGCGTACCGTCCCATCCGGCCGTCATGCCGGGCGTCAGCAGCAACCGCACCAGGTGGAGGGTGGAGGCCCGCTCGTCCGATGGGTCGAGCGCCCCACGGGCGCGCGCCGCCCTCAGCACCCGCAGGCCCCGACTCCGGTCGTCGTCCGTGGGGTGGTGCCGGTAGCGCTCGGCGTACAGGCCGCCGAGCCGGGCGCGCACGGTGCACAGCAGTGCCTCCCCGTCCGGCACGGCCGCCGCCAACGCGGCCTCCAGCTCGTCCAGTTCGGCGATGAAACGGTCGAGTGACGCGGGGTCGGCGTCGGCGGGCGACCGGGTGCCGTCGGACGCTCGCCCGGCCGCCGGGCTGTCGGACGCGCCGTCCGAACCAGTGCCGCCGGACGGGTCCTCTGTATCCATGCCGTCGGACGAACCCTTGGCCGCCGGGCCGTCCGGCGGGGGCGGGACGATCCACGCCAGCGCGTCGGCCGCGGCGTGTTCGGCTCGGTCACGTAATGCCGCGAGATCCCTGCTGTGCATGAAACGTCCCCCTTCGCCATGCCTCACTCATCATCCGCCCGTCCGCGCGAGCACAGGACCCCTTTGATCGCTCTTTCCGGAAACCGCCCGGAAGACGTCCGCGAATCGCCCAGTCGGATACGCGGGTTCGGGGCCGCACCAGAACTCCCGCCCCGCGGTCAAGGTGAAAAGGGACATGACGTGAATGATGCGACATCCTGTCACGCCGGGTGAGGCACCTTTATCGATGCGTGACCAAATGTGAGGGTGGTGTGCTTGCCCGCGCCCTACCCTCGCCGGTGACTCAACGTTTCTGCACAGAAACCCCCGCGGCGAGAAGGACGGAACGTACATGTACGGCACCATCGACGGGTTCAACTACGGGGCCACCACCCCGCTGGCGGCCTACCTCATGGCCTGTCTCGGGGGAGCACTCGGCTTACGCTGCACCGCCCGGTCGGTGCGTACTCAGCGCTCCTGGAAGCCGGGCTGGCTCGCGCTCGGATCCGCGTCGATCGGCTCGGGCATCTGGACGATGCACTTCATCGCCATGATGGGGTTCCATGTGAAGGAAACCCCGGTCGGCTTCGACATACCGACCACCCTTCTCAGCCTTCTGGTGGCCATCGTCGTCGTCGGCATCGGCGTCTTCATGGTGGGCTACCGGGGCGTTTCCCGGGGGGTGCTGCTCTCGGCCGGTGTGTTCACCGGACTCGGCGTCGCGGGCATGCACTACATCGGGATGTCCGCGATGCGCATGCAGGGGCATCTGGAGTATTCCGTGCCGACCGTGCTGCTCTCCGTCCTGATCGCGGTCGTGGCCGCGACCGCCGCCGTGTGGGCCGCCGTGACCATCCACGGCTTCCGCGCCAGCCTGGGATCGAGCATGGTGATGGGGGTCGCGGTGACCGGGATGCACTACACGGGCATGGCCGCGGTCAGTGTGCGGCTGGACGATGTGCTCGGCGCCTCCGTGGGCGGCAATGCGCCGCCTTCGCTGATCCTCCCCATGCTGATCGGCCCGGTGATCTTTCTGGTGGTCGCGGGGACCATCATCATGTTCGATCCACTGCTGGTCCTGGGCGAGGGGGAGTGGAACCAAAAGAAGGCGGACAGCTCGCGTCTGCCCCCGCCACCACCTCGGCCGGTCTGGCCGGCCCGGCCGCCGGAGGACCCCGTTCAGGCGCCGGCGAGCCGTCCGGCCCCGCCCCACGGCGGTCAGGAATACGGTGGTTGGTGAACCCGCGGCCGGTGGTCCGGGGCGCGACGAGGCGGGCCGAGACCGACGCGGCGGATCCGCCGCCAACGGCCATTCCGCCGCACCCCGTTGGCTCTAGCGGAACCGGCGCGTCCCTGACCAGCCCGGATCCCCCGTCATGGCGAACCGGACCCACGCGCCGTGCATCTCCGTGGCCAGCGACGGTGGGATGTCTGCTCCGAGCAGTCCGTTCGCCGTACGGAGCGCGGGCAGACCGGTGTTGTCGAAGACGAACGGGACCTCCGCGGTGTGGCACGCGCCGAACGGCCCGCCCCGCCAGTCGAAGTCGTAGGTGAACGCCTTGTCGTAGCGGGACACCAGCCGCTCACGGGCGTCGCGGAACATGGCGTCGATGCCCGCGCTGCGTTCCGGCCGCTGGTACAGCAGCGACTCCTGGGTGTTCGTGCCCACCAGCAGATCCACCGGATGCGGCGGGGCCACCTCGTCGGGCTCATCGAGCACCACACCGAGCGGCGAGAGCCTCGGACCCACCCCGGGCAGGTCGGCGAGCGCGGACACCAGGCGCTCGTCGGGGATCGCGGCGAACGCCTCGGCCGTGGCCGGAACGCCCAGCCGGTCGGCCAGGGCCCGGGTCGTCTCCGCCGCCTCCGCTCCGGTCAGGGTGTGCAGCCCACCGCTCTGGCTGATCGCACCCCGGAACAGCCCGGCGGCCTCGGGCGTCACCAGCAGCGCGCTGACGATCATCCCTCCGGCCGACTGCCCGAACACCGTCACCCGGTCCGGGTCCCCGCCGTAGCCCGCGATGTGCTCGCGCACCCAGCGCAGCGCCGCGAGCACGTCCAGCAGACCCCGGTTGCGCGGGGCATCCGGCAGGTCGAGCCAACCCGGCGCGCCGAGACGGTAGTTGAGGGTGACCAGGACCACGCCGTCGCGGGCGAAGGACGTCCCGTCGTACAGTGGCGCCTGGCCGGTGCCGGAGAGAAAGCCGCCGCCGTGCACGAAGACCATCACCGGGGCGTTGCCGTCGGTCCGTGGCGTCCAGACGTTGACCGTCAGATAGTCCTCGCCACGCACCCAGCCCTGGCCCAGCGCCGGGCTCAGGTCCGCCGCGAACCGTCGCTCGGGCGCCGGGGCCGTCGGCCCCGGCCCATCGCCGCCGGGGGCACCGTGCACGGGGGTCGGCGCGGCGAACCGCGCGGCACCGGTCGGCGCGGCCGCGTACGGGATGTTCCGGAACACGCTCACCGCCATGCCGCCCACTCCTTCACCGCGAACCGCTCGCCGTCCCGCCGCACTTCGGCCGCGCCCGCGCCGGGGAAGTGCGCGGGGAACAGCAGCGCGCCCTCGTCCGCGGCTTCCCCCAGCACCCGGCGCCGGGCGACCCGCGCCCGGGGCTCGTCCTCATCGAAGCAGGGGCAGACGTCCGGCTCCACGATCTGCAGCGGGCTGTGCAGCACATCGCCCGCGAAGATCGCCCGATCCGTACCGGACCGCAGCCGCACCACGCAGGAGCCGGGAGTGTGGCCGGGGGCGGGCTCGAGGCGTAGCTGGGCGTCGATGTCGTAGTGGTCGCCCTCCCACAGCACGGTCTGCCCGGCCTGGTGGACGGGGGCGACGCTGTCCTCGAACACGTTCGCCATCCGGGGGCCGGAGCGGGTCCGGTGCCCGTTCTCCGGGTTCCAGTAGTCGAAGTCGGCCCGGGGGAACACATACTCCGCGTTGGGGAAGGTCGGCCGCCACTCACCCTCCGTCCACGACGTGTTCCATCCGACGTGGTCACCATGCACATGGGTGCAGATCACCAGGTCCACATCGGCCGGGTGGACCCCGGTCGCGGCCAGTTTCCCGAGGTAGTCCGTCTGCAGATGGTGGAAGAACGGCATATGCGGCCGCTCCCGGTCGTTGCCGACGCCGGTGTCGATCAGGATCGTCCGGCCCTCGCTGCGAAGCAGCCAGCTCTGGATCGTCGTGCGTACCTCATCGGCGGCCGGATCCAGGAATTCGGGCGCCAGCCAGCCCTCGTGCGTGCGCCAGTGCTCCATGGCCACGTCGGGAAAGATGAAGTCGCGTGGCAGACCCCTTGGGGCCACCTCTACCACGCGGGTGATCTCGACGTTGCCAAGCGTGATGGTGTCCATGAGTCCAGCCTGTGCGTCGGCGGGCGTCGGCGGTATCCGTCATGTGACTGCACCACGGGCTACTGCACCACGGGTTAGAGTCGAGGGATGACCATGGTCGGGCGGGAGAGTGAGAGCGCGGCCGTACTCGGTCTGACCAGCGGTGTGCTGATCCTTACGGGCGAACCGGGTGCCGGCAAGAGCACCCTGCTCGGCCTCGCCGCGGATCGCCACCCGGGCCGGGTGCTGCGGATGACGGGCAGCGAGAGCGAGGCGAACCTGACGTTCGCGGGGCTCCACCAGCTGCTGCGGCCGGTGCTGGGGGAGACCGCCGGGCTGTCGGCGCGGCAGCGGTCGGCCCTGCTCGGCGCCATCGGCCTGGGGGAGGCCGAGCGCCACGAGACCAGCCCCGCGGAGGCCGAGCCCCACGAGACCGGCCCCGCGGAGACCAATCCCCACGACACCAGCCCCGCGGAGGCCGAGCCCGGCCGTGTCGACAGCGGCCACGGTGGCCCGCCCGACCGGCTGCTGCTCGGCGTCGCGCTGCTCACCCTGCTGTCCGACCTCGCCCGGCGATCCCCCGTCCTGGTGGTCGCCGACGATTTGCAGTGGATCGACGCCGGCTCGCTGGAGCTGCTCGCCTTCGCCGCCCGGCGCATCGGCGACGAACCCCTCGCCGTGCTGGCCGCGGCCAGGGACCTGGCGGGCGAGGGCACCCGGGGCGGGGCCACGTCGCCGTTCTCCGGTTTTCCCGTGCGCACGCTGGGTCCGCTGGACGCGACCGCCGCGGGCCTTCTGCTGGACCGGCAGCCGTATCCACCGACCGGCCGCGGCCGGCTGCGCATCCTCGACCAGGCCGCCGGGAACCCGCTGGCACTGGTCGAACTGGCCCGGGCGAACGGCGCCTGCGGCGCGGACTCGGCCGACTCCGCCGAAGGCGAGCTGCTGCCGCCCACCGACCGCCTGATACGGGTCTTCGCCGCCGACCTCGACCCCCTGCCCGAGGCCACCCGGCAGGCGCTGCTCCTGGTCGCGGCGGACGACCGGGCGGTGGCGGGCCGGGTCGAGGCGCTGGCCCCGGCCGAGGCCGCCGGACTGCTGCGGCTCACCGGTGGCGGCCACGACGGCCGGCGGGCCCGCTTCCGGCATCCGCTGATCAGGTCCGCGATCTACCACTCCGCACCGCTGGCCGCCCGCCGTCAGGCCCACCGCGACCTCGCCGCGCTGCTCAGCGCCGAACCCGACCGCCGCGCCTGGCATCTGGCCGCCGCCGCGGAGGCGCCGGACGAGGAGATCGCCGCCGCCCTGGAGGAGTCGGCGGCCAGGGCCCGGGAGCGCGGCGGATACACCGCCGCCACCACCGCGCTGGAACGTGCCGCCGAGCTGAGCCCCGGGCGCCGCGACCGCGCCCGCCGCCTGGTGGCCGCGGCGGGTGCGGCGGTGTCCACCGGACAGCCGCACTGGGTGCGCCGGCTCGCCGCCGGTGCCGCGGAGCTCACCGACGACCCGGCGCTGTCGGCCGAGGCATCGCTGCGGGTGGGCCAGGTGCTCACACTGAGCACCGAGCACGACACCGCGCTGTCCCTGCTGCTGCGGGCGGCGGAGGATCCCGGGCTGCGCCGGATCGCGCTCGCCTCCGCGTCGGTGGCGGGGTTCTACTCGGGCGACGAGGAATACCGCCTCGCCGTACGGGCCCGGGCACAGGACGACCCCTGGACGCTCGCGGTGACCGACCCCACCGCGCACCGGTCCGAACGGGTGGCGGCGATCCCGGCGCTGGTCGAGCGGGCGGACGGCGACCCCGCCCGGCTGATCTCGCTCGGCGCCATGGCCTGGCTGCTCGATGAGACCGCACTCGCGGTACGGATCTTCGACGACGCCCTCCACCGCTGGCGGCTGGGTGGCACCCTGCCCATCGGGCTCGGCTGCTCGGCCGGGTGGGCGTATCTGGACCACGGGCTGTGGGCCCAGGCCCGCACCGCCGCCGTGAACACCAACTCCGCGGGCGCCGGGCTGCCGCACCTCGACGCCGCCGCACGGTCGCTCGAAGCCGCCGCCCTCGCGCTGACCGGCCGGACCGACGAGGCCCGCACCGCGGGCTCCGCCGCGCTGTCCCTCGTCGACCCGCACCGCAGCCGGGCCGTCGCCGTCCGGGCCCGGTGGGCGCTGGGCATGGCCGCGGTGGCCGACGGAGACCACATCGGCGCGTACGAACAGTTCCGCCTGCTGTTCACGGCCGACGGCGAGCCCGTCCACTACGCGTGTTCCTTCCCCGCCGTCGCCGAACTGGCCGCGGCGGCCGTTCGCACCGGCCACGGCGCCGAGGCCGCCGCCATCGTGGAGCGCATCGCCGACCGGCTCGCCGAGGACCCCTCGCCCCGGATGCGCATCCTGATCCACCGCGCCCGTGCGCTGCTCGAACCGGCAGATGCCGAGCCGCACTTCGCCGCGGCCCTCGCCGAACCGGCGGGCGGCCAATGGCCCTTCGAACGCGCGCAGCTCCTGCTGGACCACGCCGAATGGCTGCGCCGCCGCCACCGCATCACCGAGGCCCGCCACCAGCTGAACACCGCGCTGGAGACCTTCCGCCGCCTCGGCGCCCGCCCCTGGATCGACCGGACCCAGGCCGAACTGCGCGCCGCCGGGATCGAATCCGCCCCCACCAGCCCGGACGCCCTCACCTCCCTGTCCCCGCAGCAGCAGCACATCATCCGCCTGGCGGCACAGGGCCTGAGCAACCGTGAGATCGGCGAACGGCTCTTTCTCTCCCCCCGCACCGTCGGCTCGCATCTCTACCGCAGCTTCCCCAAACTCGGCGTCACCGCCCGCTCCCAGCTGCGCGACCTGATCGAGGCGTCCTGCCCGTCGTAGTGGCGGCGGCCACGCGGGCTCCGGGTGATCGCCACCGGCAGGGCAGCTCGACCGTGACGACCGTTGGCCCGTCCCGCGGGCTCGTCACCGTCACTGTTCCATCGAGCGCGGCGACGCGGCGACGTATCCCGAGCAGTCCGGAGCCACCTCCGGAGCTGTCGGCACCACCCGTCTCCCCGGTGCCGGACGCACCCGCCACCGCCTCGGCGTCACCTCGTCCCTCGTCCCGCACCGAGACCCACAATCCGCTCGGTGTGCGGGCCAGCCGGGCCTCGGCCCGGTCGGCGCCACTGTGCCTCGCCACGTTCGCCAGCGCCTCCGCCACGACGAAGTACGCGGCCGCCTCGACCGCCGCCGGCGCCCGTGTCCCGTCCTCCAGACCGTCCACCCGCACGGTGACATCGAGCGCGCTGCTCGCGGCGAGCGCCCGTACCGCCCCGCCCAGGCCACGGTCGGTGAGGACCGGCGGATGCATGGCACGCACCATCTGGCGCAGCTCGGTCAGCGCCTCTTCGGCCAGGTTCTGCGCGTCGTCCAGCATCCTGCGCGCCGCCGTCGGATCCCGGTCGTACGCCCGCTTCGCCAGGCCGATCCGCAGGGACAGGGAGACCAGCCGCGCCTGGGTGCCGTCGTGCAACTCCCGTTCGATGCGGCGTAGTTCGGCACCGTGCGCGGCGATGGCGCCCGCCCGGGTCTCCGCCAGCTCCGCCACCCGCTCGGCCAGCCGCGCCGTGACCGTGGCCGTTTCCCTGTCCGTCGGGCCGGGCCGCCGACGGCGCGGATACGAGCCGAATGCCAAGGCGAGCGCGGACGCCAGCAGGGCCGTGGCCCGCACCGCCTGCCGCATGGTTCTCCCCATGCCGACGAGGCTAGAAGACCGGCCGGACGCACGCGGGAGAGCGAGCCGCCCCATCGGCGGTGGAGCCCGCTACACCCCCGGCCCGGCGCCGAGCTCACGCCCGCCCGCGCGGTCCGGGATTCACCGGCCCGGACGCATCAGGGTGCGGTAGCGTGCCGAGGAAGCCATGCTGGACGGACGGTCCGCCGAGAAAGGCACCCGATGACGGATCTTCAGGACGTGGACCGCATCGCCGCGGCCGACCACCACTTGGCGGTCGTGACGACGACGCGCGCCGACGGCTCGGTCCAGGCATCAGTGGTCAACGCCGGGATCATCGACCATCCGGTCTCCGGTGAGCAGGTGGTCGCCTTCGTCACCTACGGCCGCGCCAAACTCGCCCATCTGCGGGCACGACCGCGGGCCACCCTGGTCTTCCGTGCCGGATGGAACTGGGCCGCCGTCGAGGGCCGCACCGAGATCGCGGGGCCCGACGACCCGTTCCCCGGAGTCGACCAGGAGCGTCTGCGGCTGCTGCTGCGCGAGATCTTCACCGCCGCGGGCGGCGCGCACGACGACTGGGGCGCCTACGACCGGGTGATGGCCGAGCAGCGCCGCGCCGCGGTCTTCGTCCGCCCCGAGCGCGTCTACAGCAACTGACCCCCGGGGCGCATGACCGGGCGGGGCCGATCACGTCGTGACGGCCCGGAGATGGTGCGATAGCGGAGAGCACGGAGGGAACCCGGCGACGTGAGCGATCCACTGTGGGCCCTGTCTCCCGCTGAGCGCCGACTGCTCAGGCCCGTCACCCACGGCCATGGGCTCGAAGGCCGCGAGCCGATGCTCGCGACCCTCACTCACGAACGCTTCTCCGACGAGCGCTGGCTGTACGAACGCAAGCTGGACGGCGAGCGCTGCGTCGCCGTCCGCGAAGGCGGCCGCGTCGACCTGTTCAGCCGCAACGGTCTCTCCGCCGCCTCCGCCTATCCCGAACTCATCGATGCCCTCACGGAGCGAGCCACGGTCGATTGGGTCCTCGACGGCGAGGTGGTGGCCTTCGAACACGGACGCACCAGCTTCGCCCGGCTCTAGCCGCGGATGCACGTCAGCTCCCCCGAACAGGCCCGGCGCACCGGCGTGACCGTGTACTACTACCTCTTCGACGTCCAGGCCATCGGCGACCACGACGTCACCGCGCTGCCGCTGCGCCGCCGTAAGTCCCTGCTTCGCCCCCTGCTCACCTGGAGTGATCCGCTGCGTCTGACCGCGTATCGCTACCGCGACGGCGAGACCTACTACCGCGATGCCTGCGCACACGGATGGGAGGGGCTGATCGCCAAGCGCGTCGATTCCTCCTACCAGCACGGCCGCTCCCGCGACTGGCTCAAGCTCAAGTGTGAGCGGCGGCAGGAGCTGGTCATCGGCGGATGGACCGATCCCCGGCGCACCCGCCCCGGGCTCGGCGCCCTGCTCCTCGGCTACTTCAGTGACGGTGACCTCGTCTACGCGGGCAAGGTCGGCACCGGCTTCGACACCCGCACCCTGGAAGCCCTCGCCCGACAGCTGACCGAGCTGCGCACCCCCACCTGCCCGTTCACCCGTGGCGCCCCGCCCACCGGGTCCGGCGTCAACTGGGCGCGCCCCGAACTCGTCGCCGAGATCGCCTTCACCGAGTGGACAGCGGAAGGCCGTCTGCGGCACCCCCGTTTCCTGGGGCTGCGCCGCGACAAACCGGCCCGCGAGGTCGTCCGCGAGGAGCCCTGAGCGCGGCTGCCACCGGACGGTTGCCCAAGCCGATTCCAGGGCAGCTCGTTCGGCGCGCCGCTGATGGGTTCGTCGGCTAATGTGCTCGCGAGCCAGCACCCGACGTGTCCACCGCGCGTGGCTCGAGTCACGGCACCCGCGATGTCCATTCCGGCGAGCCGAACTTCCCGGCCGCCAGCAGCCGCGCCGTCGCCGACTCCTCGTCCGTCACCTTGCCGTCCGTGAGCCCGTACCGTCCGCGGAACGAGGCCACCATGCGGTCGATGACGGCCGGGCGCGGCAGGCCGGTCTGGCGGCGCAGCGGGTCCACCCGCTTGACGGCGCTCGCGATGCCCTTGCCGGACAGCTTCTCCCGGCCGATGCGCAGCACCTCCACCATCTTGGCGGCGTCGATGTCGTACGACATGGTCACGTGGTGCAGCACCGCACCGCCGTGTGCCGCGATCCGCTTCTGGGCCGCCCCGCCGACCTTCCCCGCCTCCGTCGCGATGTCGTTCAGCGGCTGGTACCACGCCTTGACGCCCATCTCGCCCAGCGCGCCCAGCACCCAGTCGTCCAGATAGGCGTAGCTGTCGGCGAAGGACAGGCCGGAGACGAGCGACTGGGGTACGTACAGCGAGTACGTGATGGTGTTGCCCGGTTCGACGAACATCGCCCCGCCGCCGCTGATCCGCCGGACGACCGTCACCCCGTGCCGCTCGGCGCCTGCCGGGTCGACCTCGTTGCGCAGTGACTGGAAGCTGCCGATGATGACGGCCGGACGGTCCCACTCCCACACCCGGAGCGTCGGCGGCCGCCGCCCGGCGGCCACCTCGCCGGTCAGCACCTCGTCCAGGGCCATGTGCAGCGCCGGATCCTGTGGCCCCTCGTGGATCAGCTGCCAGTCGTAGTCGGTCCAGTCGGTGGCACGGGCCACCGCCCGCCGCACCGCGATGCCCACGGCCTCGGCGGAGAAACCGAACATCACGGTGCCGTCGGGCAGTCCCGCCTCGATGCGTGCGGCGAGCGCCTGCGCGTCCGCGTCGGCGGGCGCGCCCTCCAGGGCCTGGTCGATGGCGTGCAGCGCCTCGTCCGGTTCCAGGAAGAAGTCGCCCGCGACCCGCACCCCGCGCAGCACGCCGTCCTGGACATCCAGATCCACGACGACCAGCTTGCCGCCCGGCACCTTGTACTCACCGTGCATGCCCTGCACCGCCTCCTGTTTCCGCGCTGGCGCTCTCGATCATTATCCCGCGCCGGGGCGGCTTCGGTCGGCACCGGTGATCCGGCGGGGTCAGGCTCCCGTGGTCGAGCCCGGGCGGACGATCATGAGAATGGTCACCGTCGCCCACAGCAGGTTGAACGCGCCCGTGAACATGGCCAGTTGGGCGGTATCGGTCCGCTCCAGGGCCTTGCCCCCGCCGAGACTGTCGATGAGCTCGTCCTGGCGGGGCAGGACGAAGGCGACCAGGACGCCGGCGGCCGCGGCCGTCAGGGCGATGGAGGCGGTGAGCCAGCCGCTGCTGAGGACGCCCATCACGGCGGCCGTGGCGAATCCGAAGACGGGCACGGCGAGGCCCATCTTGGCGTAGACGCGGCAGATGCGGTGCAGAAGCCGAACCGTTCCCAGGTCGGCCTCGCCCTCGCCGGCTGCCGCTGCGGCAGCGTGGGCGTTGCGGGCCGCGGGCGGGAACATGCTGGCCGCGACGGTGACGGGGCCGATCGCGACGATGGCGGCAAGGACATGCAGGGAGAGCAGGATCTTGGTCATCGGGTGGTGTCCGGCTCCCTTTCGAACGTGGCAGGCACCGCGTCTCCTTCCGAGCGTGGGCGGCTGGTGCCCGCCCCACGCTAGGCAGTCGCGACAAGATCACCCAGGGGCTGGAACGACAGAAGTCAACGGATTCCCGCCATGCCGGGCCCCGCGTGGTCCAGTGGCCCGGCGGTGTGGCCAGAGGGAGGACATGGTCATCCGTCGATGTACTGCGCCACCCCATGGCCGAACGACCAGTCGGCCGACTCGTTCTCGGTCAGGGTGATGAAGACGTTTCGCGGCTCGGTCCCCGCGTACTCCTGGGCGAGCTCGGCGATCCGCCGGTACAGCGCCTGCTTCTGTGCCGGTGTGCGCCCCGAGCGCATCGTGAGTGCGATGTAGACGAGGCCGTCGTCGCGCCGCACCCCGAGGTAGTCGTCGTAGCGCAGCATGCCGCTGGTGCCGTCATGGCTGGTCAGAACCTGGAACCGGTCGTTGGGCGGAAAGCCGATGGTTTCCACCAGCGCGTCGTGCACGGCACGGCCGAGCGCGTCGAGCCGGTCGGGGTCGGCCCGCAGTGCGTCAATGCGAACGAAGGGCATGTCGGGGCTCTCTTTCGGGCGAGTCGGTTGGCGGAAGGTCGTGGGCTCAGCGGACACGGGCCGGCGGACACCGGCTCAGCGGACATGGGCGGTGAGCAGGCCGAGCGCTCCGTTCATGGCCCGGGCATACACTTCGACCGAGTCGGCGGCACGGGCCAGTACATAGCCGCCCTGCAACACCGCGACCAGCGCGGTGGCCGTGCTCGCCGGGTCGAGCCCGGTGTCGAGCTCCCCGCTCGCCCGGCCCTCCGCCAGCAGCCCGGTCAGCCGGTCGGTGAGCCAGGCGAACGTCTCCTCGACCGGTCGGCGCAGGTCTGGATCGGCCATCACATCGGGGTCCTGGGTGAGGCGGCCGACCGGGCAGCCCTTCAGAGCGTCCCGCTCCCGCCGCAGATAGGCGCTGATCCGCTCGACCGTGGTGCCGGGAGCGCTGAACTCGGCCTCCGCCCTGCCCCTCAGCTCCTCGGCGCTGCGGGTGATCGCGGCGAGCGCCAGGTCGGGCTTGCCGCGGAAGTGGTGGTACATGCTGCCCTGGCCCGCCCCGGATCGCTCCTGGATCGCCTTCGGGCTCGTGCCCACGTAGCCGCGCTCCCACAGCAGCTCGCGGGTGCTTGCGATGAGTCGTTCCCGGGTGTCCATGGGCAAGATCATACATACTAGTAGGTACAAATTGAAGCGCGCGGACGGCCCCCTCGGTGAGAGGATCCCGCCGTACTGTGTGAGCTGGTCCGGACGCTGGAAGGTGACGATGTACGCGATATCCCTGGGCGAGGACGGTGCGGAGCTGCGCCCGCTGGAGCCGTGGCAGGCCGAGGAGTTCCTTACGCACATGGACCGGGGACGGGAGTTCATCGGGCGGTTCATCCCGCTGGCGGACGCCGCCTCCGACCTGGAGTCGGCCCGGGCGTTCCTCCAGCGATACGCGGACAAGGCGGCGGCCGACGCCGGGCGGATCTACGGCATCTGGACGGACGGCAAGCTGGTCGGCGGAGTCCTCTTCCGCACGATGGACGTCAACCACGGCACCGCGGAGGCGGGTTGCTGGCTGGAGCCGTCGGCGGTGGGCAAGGGGCTGGTGACCCGGGCCTGCCGCGTGATCATCGACTGGGCCGTCGAGGAGCGGGGCATCCACCGCGTGGAGTGGATCGCCGCCGCCGCGAACGAGGGCAGCATCGCCGTGGCCCGGCGGCTGGGGATGACGAAGGACGGTGTGCTGCGGGAGAGCTATCTGCGCCGGGGCGAGTGGCAGGACAGGGAGATCTGGTCGGTGCTCGCACCGGAGTGGCGGGCGACCCGCAAGCCGTCCTGAACCGCGCGTCAACCACGCTCACCGCGGGGGCGGCGGGCGACAGTGATGATCTCCGGGCTGGTGCCGGTCAGCGGCCCGCCGTCCCAGTCCCCGAACTGCTCCGTCACGACAAGCCCCGCCTCACCCAGGAACCCGGCCAGCGCGTCCGGGCCGAGAAACCGCAGCGTGCTGCGGCTCAGCAGGGGCCGCTCCCAGCCCGCGCCGGTGTAGGTGTGCGTGGCCGAGACGAGATCGCCCCGCACCGGAGTCTCCACCGCGCACACGCACCGCACCACGGCCCCGGTGGAGTCCACCACCTCGCCCGAGTACCGCACCTCCCAGTCCTCCCACTCCCGCACCAGCGGATTGCGGGTCTCGAACACGAAGCGGCCGTCGTCGGTCAGTGCCGTGGCGATCGCGGCCAGCGCATCGCGCAACTCGTCGTCACCCAGAAGCCCTTGGAAGGCGTGGCCGGTCATCACCACCAGATCGAACGCACGGCTCCACCCCGGCGCCGAGACCAGGTCGCCGAGCACCCACTCCACATCCGGGTACGTCCGCGCCACCTCCAGCATCCCCACCCCGGGATCCAGTCCGCACAGCCGTCCCTCGTGCCCGTCCTCCCGTGCCCTGCGCAGCAGCGCGCCTGTTCCGCACCCCACGTCCAGGACGGAGCGGGCGGACATCACCAGGGGCAGGTAGAACGTGAAATCCCCGCGCTCGTCCCAGGGGCAGAACAGGTCGTACAGCGCGGCCAGCCGGCGATCGGAGAACTGTGTGTCCACCATGGCCGTCACACTGCCCCCGGCCGGGCGGACCCGCAAGGTCCGGCACCCGTCCACGGCCCTGCCCGCGGTGTCGTGGGCGGGCCGTCTTACGATCGAAAGGGGTTTTTGTCGTCTCCGGGAGCTCTCGATGTCCGACCCGTCCGACCCGATGCCTGACTCGCTCGACCAGCGGCTGGAGACCATCGCGCGCCACCCCTTCCGCGCCAAGTTCCATCTGCGCGGTCGGGACCGGGCCACGGCCGAGCTGAGTGGCCCGTCGACGATGCGCTGGCACGCGTATGACCTGATCGCCAAGCGGCTGGCTCCCGCCGAGCCGTACAAGGACGGCAAGCAGACGCCCTACCGCGGCCACCCCGTGTTCGTCGCCCAGCATGCGACCGCCACCTGCTGCCGTACCTGCCTCGAGCGCTGGCACCAGATCCCCAAGGGGCGGGAGCTGAGCCGCGCGGAGCGGGCATACGTGGTGGGGGTGATCTGCCGTTGGATCGAACGCGAGGTGGCGGCAGGCGGACGGTGACGGATCAGCCCGGGACGCCGTCGAGCCCCAGTTCGCGGGCGGCCCGCGCGAGGGAGCCGCTCTGCTGCCGCTCGTAGAGCGCGAAGGGGTCCAGGACATCGCGGCCGATGGCGCCGGAGAGCCATGCGGCGTCGTGGGCGGCGCCCTCCTGGCCGTTGTCCCGTACGCCCTCCCCGCTGAGGTTGGACTGGAAGATGCCGGCGGCGGAGCGGGGCAGGAAGTCCTCGTAGACGATGGGCTCGGCCCGCACCCAGCCTCGCTCCAGCAGCTCGCCGAGGGCGGCGGGCGGACGGCTGCCGTCGCGTGGACGGTCCGGTACGACGTGGTAGGTGAACCAGCCCAATCCCCGGGCGGCCAACTCCCGTTCGGTGTGGGGCAGATGCTCCTCCCATACGCCGCGGGCCAACTCGCCCCGGTCCACACCCGGGTGGCGGGCCACTTGATGGTCGACGAGGGTGAGCAGCCGGTCGTACAGGGCGCGGCCGTCGTGGGTGAGGGCGATACCGCGGGCCTCGACCTCGCCGAAGCGCACTCGCAGCGCGCCGGTGGTGACGCTCCCGTCCGCGAGGCGCATCGCTCGGGGTTCGTCGAGAGCGCGGAAGGAGGTCTGGCGCAGCAGGACGTCGGGGCCCTTCCAGGCCGGTGGCCCCTGGATGGTGTCGATCATCTGGATGCCGCGGTCGGTCATCCGCCGGTAGAGCTCGTCGATGTCCAGGACGCGCGGGGTGAGGTGGTTGATGTGGGTGCTGCGGACGCCGCCGATGTCCGCGGCGACGCCGGAGATCCTCTCCAGCGTCTCGTACCAGACCTTGTCCACCGGCTCGGGTGACAACTCGAAGGCGGACACGGCGAGGTGGAGGAAGCGTTCGGCGTCCTCCTCGGGCAGCCCGTGCTCGGCCGTCGCGCGGTCGGCCAGGGCGAGCAGCTCCGGCGGGAACAGCTCGCGGCCGGCCAGGAAGGTCTCCAGCCGGGAGCGCAGCTCCGGGTCGAAGAACCGCGGGTCGGCGGTGGTGAGCAGGGAGGTGAAGACGCGGAAGGGGTTGCGCGCCAGCTCCTCCCCGTCCACCGGGCGGAAGGCGGTCGAGACCACGGGGACCGCGCTGGCGGCGGCCTCGCGCAGATCGTAGAAGCCGACCGGGTGCATGCCCAGCGCGCCGAAGACGCGGGCCACCTGTCCCAGCTCCTGAGGTGTTCCGACCCGGATGGCGCCGTGGCGTTCGGCGGTCACCCGGCCGATGGACCCCAGGCGCTCGGCTTCGGCGCCCCGCGCCCGCAGCACGTCCTCGTTGACCTCGCGCGAGACGTCCACGAGCGTGGTGTACGCCGGGACTTCCCGGCCGTACATGTCGGAGAGCCGTGCCGCGAAGGCGGCGCGGAGCTGCCACTGGCTGATCATGGGTGAATTCTGCCTTTCCGTCGGGGACGTGCCGGATCGGGGAGGGAGTGCCGAGCCCGGTCCATAAGTTTTTTGCCACCCGTGGAGCCGGTTGGTAAACCTTCCCGGCCCCGGTCGCGTCTTGATCGGCAGCGGACGCACAGACCGGTGACCTTGGCAAGGCCGGTTTCCTGTCACCTATACACAGCGTGTATACATGGAGTGCATACTCGCGGTGTATGTACTCGGTGTATAGCGGGCAGTCGCGTGCTCCTGGAACAACAGACGGAAAGGCATCCATGTACGGCAAAGCATTCGCTCCTGAGTACCAGGGCTCCCTCACCGCCCTGTCCGTGAACTCCTCGCTGGTCGACGTGCTGGCGGCAGGCACCGAGCAGTTGCGGGCGGCCGAGCGGGGCGGCTCCCCGGGCGAGGCGGCCCGCGCGGGGCTCGCGGTCGCCGAGGCGCACCGGCGGCTGGGGCAGGTGGGCGAGGCCGACCGCGAGTGGAAGGCCAGTTACCGGGCGGCCCGTGCGGCGGGGGACCTCGGGGCGATGGCGTGGGCGCTGTGGAGCGGAGGCACGCTCGCCCGGCAGCGGGGCGCGCTGGCGCTGGCATGGCGGCTGCTCGGACTCGCGGCCGAATTCGGCGAACGTGGCGGGGACATCGTCGTCCGTGGCTACTCACTGGCCGGGATGGCGGAGACCGGCCGCATCCAGGGCGATTACGAGGCCGTGGGAGCGCTGCACGAGCGGCTCCTCGCCGAGGCACGGAAGCGCGGCGAGGCGCGGCACACCGTATGGGCGCTGGAGGGCATCGCCCAGATGCACCGCAACACCGGGTCGTACGACTCGGCCTACGCGATGTTCCAGGAGGCCGCGGAGATAGCCGCGGGCGCCGATGACCGGCGCGGACACGCATGGGCGCTGCGCGGCATGGCCGACATCGTCTCCGTACGCGACGGGGACGTGGAGCACGCGCTGGAGCTGCTCTCGGGAGCCGAACTGACCTGCCGCGAGATGAACCTGGTGAGCGCGCTGGCGTACAACCACAAGATGCGCGGCAATGTGTTCTACCGCGCGGGCCGTTACGAGGAGGCCCGCGCGATGTACGAGCAGGCCCTGGACGAGTTCCGCGACATGAGCGAGCCGCGCGGCGAGGGTCTCGCCCGGCTCGGGCTCATCAAGTCCCTGGCCCGGCTGGGCCGCGACCGCGCCCGGACCGACGAGGACCTGTCCGAACTGGCCGATGTGCTGGAGCGGATCGGCCTGCGGCACGCCCGCCGGATGGTGGACCGTGCCCGGGAGGAGTTCGGCCTCACGGAGGTCATGGAGGTGGCACTGTGACGACGGCATTCCCCGTGCTCCTCGGGGCATACGAGACCGCCGCGACCGCGCACGAGGCCACCCCGAGAGCGGACGAGCCCACCGCGACCGCGGGCGAAATCCTGCTCCGCTGCCGGGAGTTGGTGCGCCCGGTGCTGGCCGAGACGGTCGGCCGGCTGCACCCATGGGTCGCCGAGATGGCCGCGTACTCCTTCGGCTGGTGCGATGTGGGCGGTACGCCCGCCGAGGGCGCCGGCGGCAAGGGGGTGCGGCAGGCCCTGGCCGTGCTGTGCGCCGAGGCGGCCGGGGCATCCGGCGAGGCGGCGGTGGCCGGAGCGGTGGCGGTGGAGCTGGTGCACACCTTCTCGCTGCTGCACGACGACATCATGGACGGCGACCAGACCCGCCGCACCCGCCCCACCGTATGGAAGGCCTACGGGACCGGCCCGGCCGTGCTCGCCGGCGACGCCCTGTTCGCGCTGGCCGTGGAGGCGCTGGCCGCCGTGCCCGGCGCCGGAGCCGCGGCCGCGGTGCGGCGGCTGAGCGTGGCCCTGGGCGACCTCGTCCGCGGCCAGGCGGACGACCTGCTCTTCGAGTCGCGCCCCTGGACGGGACCCGCGGCGGTGGGGCCGGAGGAGTACCGCACGATGGCCGAGCACAAGACCGGCGCGCTGCTCGGCTGCGCCGCCGCCCTGGGCGCCGCGCTCGCCGGGGCGCCGGAGAGCAGCGCGGCCGCCCTGGACCGGGCCGGACGGCATATGGGCGTGGCGTTCCAGGTGGCGGACGACCTGCTGGGCATCTGGGGCGACCCCGCGGTCACCGGCAAACCCGTCCACCGTGATCTGCGGCAGCGCAAGAAGACCTTCCCCGTGCTCGCCGCCCTGAGCGCCCGCGACACCTCGGCCGCCGGGCAGCTGGCCACGCTCCTGGAGGAGTCGCCGGACACCCCGGACGACGCCACCACGCGCCGGGCGGCCGATCTGATCGAGCAGGCCGGCGGCCGCTCCGCCGCCCTGGCGGAGGCCGACCGTCACATCGCCGCCGTGGAGCGGTGCCTGGACGGTCTGCCGCTCGTGCCTCGCGCGAGCGCGGAGCTGCGCACCCTGCTGGGCTTCCTCGCACGGCGCGACATCTGACCCGGCGGGGGATGTGCGACCCCTTGCGATGGGCGCCCACGCCACCCGGGTCCGCCGGTCAGCGGCGGTCGCGCACCGCGTCCAGCCGGTCGCGTACCCACAGCTCCACATCTCCCACATGCCGGCTGGCCGCGGTGAACGCGGCCAGGCTGTCATGGGCCCGGAGCGCGGTGTAGATGTCCATGTGCTGCTGGTGGGTCCAGGACAGCACATCGGACTTGACCAGGGCGCGCCAGATGCGGGCCCGGGCGGTGCGCTGGGTGACCGAGTCCGCTAGGGAGGCCAGCGTGCGGTTGCCGGACGCGGCCACGATGTCGGCGTGGAAGGCGATGTCCTCGTGCACCAGCTCCTCCGGGTCGTGCAGGCCGCGCATCCGCTCGATCCGCTCCTGGAGCCGGTCGAGGGCGGCCTCGTCGATGCGGGTCGCGGCCAGTGCGGTGGCGCCCGGCTCCAGGACCTTGCGGCATTCGAGCATCTCGTTCAGACCGGTGTCCTGAGCCAGGTCCAGGAAGCTGCCGAGGGCGCGCAGCAGCCGGTCCGGGCGCAGATCGGTGACGAAGGTGCCGTCACCGCGGCGTACGTCCAGGACCCCGGCCATCGCCAGGGCGCGGACGGCCTCCCGCAGGGACGGGCGGGAGAGTTCGAGCTCGCCCGCCAGCACCGCCTCCGGGGGCAGACGGTGGCCAGGCGCGAACTCACCGCTCTCGATGCGATGGCGCAGCCGGCCGATGGCTATGTCGACGACACTGCTCCCGGCGGCGGGGACACCGTCGCCGCCGGGACCGGAGCGGTCTGGAGTGGTGGGCATGGCGACCAGGATGCCACTCAGCCGCGGCGGCTCCAGACCGGTCCGTCGGGGTAGCGGTAGGCCTCCAGGGTCTCGCGCCGGATCCGGGCGCTGTAGCCGGGCGCGTCGGGGACGAGATAGCGCGAGCCGCGGATGCGTACCGGGTCGTGGAAGTGCTCGTGGAGATGGTCGACGTACTCGATGACACGGTCGTCCATGGAGCCGCTGACGGCCACATAGTCGAAGACCGACAGATGCTGGACGAGTTCGCACAGGCCGACACCGCCTGCGTGCGGGCACACCGGCACGCCGTACGCCGCGGCCAGCAGCAGCACGGCCACCGCCTCGTTGACACCGCCCAGGCGGCAGGCGTCGATCTGGCAGACGCTGATCGCGTCGGCGGCGAGGAACTGCTTGAACATCACCGCGTTATGGGCATGTTCGCCGGTGGCCACCCGGGTCGCACCGATCCGCCGGGCGATGGCCGCGTGTCCGAGGATGTCGTCGGGGCTGGTGGGCTCCTCGAACCACCAGATGTCGAACTCCCGAAGCGCCATGGCCCAGGTGACCGCCTCCTCCACGCCCAGGATCTGATTGGCGTCGATCATCAGCCGGCGGTCCGGTCCGATGACCTCGCGGGCGATACGGCAGCGCCGGATATCGTCCTCCAGATTCGCGCCCACCTTCAGCTTCACCGAGTTCCAGCCCTGGTCCACGGCCTCCTGGCAGAGCCGGGCCAGCTTGGTGTCGTCGTATCCGAGCCAGCCCGCGCTGGTGGTGTACGCCGGGTAGCCGTGCTCGCGCACATACGCCTCGCGCTCGGCCCGGCCACCGGCGCGGGATTCCAGCATCTTCAGGGCGGCCTCGGGGGTGAGCGCGTCCTTGAGGTAGCGCCAGTCCACCAGGTCGACCACCTCCCGGGGCGAGAGGTCGGCGAGGAGCTTCCACACGGGCTTGCCCGCCTGCCGAGCGGCGAGATCCCAGGCCGCGTTGATCACCGCGGCGCTTCCCAGATGGATGGCGCCCTTGTCCGGGCCTAGCCAGCGCAGCTGGCTGTCGCCCAGCAGATGGCGTGAGAGGCCGCCCAGATCGCCGGTGATCTCGTCCACGGCCATGCCGACGGCCCGCTCCCCGATGGCGCGGGCGGCCTGGACCGCCAGGTCGTTGCCACGGCCGATGGTGAAGGTGAAGCCATGGCCCTCCAGAGGTTCGGCGCCGGGTGCGGGCTGCGCCCCACCCTGGCCGGAGGGCGCGTCGTCGGCGGTCTTGAGCACCACGTACGCCGCCGAGTAGTCCGGAGCCTCGTTCATGGCGTCGGAGCCGTCGAGGTGCTGGGAGGTCGGGAAGCGGACATCGATGGTCTCGACGCCGACGACACGAAGGGTCATGGCACGCGCTCCTGTGGGCAAAAGGGCGAGGGAAAGTGAGCAGTGCCGACCAACATGTCAGATGTCTGATGTGGTTGCCAGGGGGTATCTGGAAGAAAACTCATGGTTGTTGAGACCTTGTCAAAGGCTGTAACCCCCACCTACGTTCCACGGGTCAGATGTTTCCGCGAGACAGCGTGGTCCGCAGGGAGGCCCGATGAACCCGGCCACCACCATGGAGAACACCCGCCGGAAGGTGTCCAGACGCCTGCTCCCCCCACTCTTCGTGATGTTCGTGCTGAGCTTCCTGGACCGTACGAACGTCGCCCTGGTCAAGTCCCATCTCGCCGACGACGCCGGGATCGACGCCACCGCGTTCGGGCTCGGCGCCGGTGTCTTCTTCATCGGCTACGCCCTGCTGGGCGTGCCCTCCAACCTGGTGCTGCACCGCTTCGGCGCCCGCCGGTGGCTGGCCGCGCTGATGTTCGTCTGGGGGCTGCTCTCCTGCGCGATGGCGCTGGTGTCCAACCCCACCGGCTTCTATGTGCTGCGGTTTCTGCTCGGCGCGGCGGAGGCCGGTTTCTTCCCCGGTGTCATCCTCTACATCACCTACTGGTTCCCGGCCGCCGACCGTGGAAAGGCCACCGGGATGTTCCAGGCCGCCGTGGCGGTCGCCAGCATCATCGGCAATCCCCTCGGCGGCTTCCTGATCGGTCTGCGCGGACTGGCCGGCCTGGAGGGCTGGCAGTGGATGTTCCTGCTGGAGGGCGCCCCAACGGTGATCCTGGCCCTCGCCGTACCGTGGCTGCTCACCGACCGCCCCGAACAGGCCCGGTGGCTGAGCGCCGAGGAGAAGGACCTACTCGCCCGGCGCATCGAGGCGGACCGGCCGGGCGAGGACGCCAGAGAGCCGCGCCGGGTCCGCGAAACCCTCGCCGACAGCCGGGTGTTGCGGCTGATGTTCGTGTACTTCGCCATTCAGATCGGCGTCTACGGCGTGACGTTCTGGCTCCCGGCGCTCGTCGGCCGGATCGACGGGCTGGGCGACGTGGGCATCGGCTTCGTCTCGGCGCTGCCGTGGGTGTGCGCGCTGCTGGGCGTGCTGGCGCTGCCGTGGATCTCGGACCGCAGCGGTGACCGGCGCGGGCCGCTGCGGCTCGCCCTGGTGCTGACCGTCGTCGGCCTGCTCGGCGGGGTGCTGCTGCCCCCGGTCCCCGCCATCGCCGCCCTGTGCGTGGCCGCCTTCGGTTTCCTGGGCGCGCAGCCGGTGTTCTGGACCGTGCCGCCGACCATCCTGTCCGGCGCCCATATGGCCGGGACCATCGCGCTGATCTCGGGTTTCGGCAACCTCGGCGGCTTCCTGGGCCCGTATCTGATGGGGGTCGCGGAGTCGGGGACCGGCTCGGGTGCCACCGGGCTCTACGCCATCGCCGCCATCGTGGCGGTCGGCGTGTGCACGGCCACCACCCTCCGTTGGGTAGGAGGACCCACTACACCGTCACGAGAGGAGAGGACGACAGATGACACGCATCGTGCGCTTCGCCGATGACGCCGGGACCGTCCGGACCGGAGTGGCCGACGACACCGGCGGGGTACGGGCCTTTCCCGGAGCGCCGCTCATCGCCGAGCTGTTGCGGCTGTCCGTGGCGGAGCTGCGGGCCCTGGTGGAGAACACCGCCGCCGGACCGGCGGCCGTCCATGAGCCGGACGTCCTGCCGCTGCCACCGCTGGACGGGCTGATGGAGCTGTGGGCGGCGGGGGTGACGTATGAACGCTCGCGCGAGGCCAGGGTGGAGGAGAGCACCGAACAGTCGGTGTACGAGCGGATCTACGACGCCGAGCGCCCCGAGCTGTTCTTCAAATCGCCGCCCTGGCGGGTGGTGACCGACGGCGAGCCGATCGCCGTACGGGACGACTCCGAGCTGAACGTCCCCGAGCCCGAACTGGCGCTGGTGCTCAACCGGCACGGCGAGACCGTCGGCTATCTCGTCGCCGACGACGTCAGCTCACGGTCCATCGAGGGCGAGAACCCGCTCTACCTCCCCCAGGCCAAGATCTACGCCGGAAGCGCCGCCGTGTCCTCGGGCATCGTGCCCGCGTGGGAGGTCGACGCGCCCGACGCGCTGGACATCACCATGGCGGTGTGGCGCGACGGCGAGGCGGCCTACCGCGCGTCAACCTCCACCGCCGCGTTCCACCGCACCCCGCAGGGGCTGGTGGACCATCTGTGGCGCTCCCAGCCCTTCCCCGACGGCGCAGTGCTGTCCACCGGCACCGGCATCGTGCCCGCGCTCGACTTCACACTCCACGCCGGGGACGTGGTGGAGATCTCCATCGAAGGGGTCGGCACCCTGCGCAACCCGGTACGGGCCCAGCGGTCCGACCTGGACTGGCTGGTGGAAGCCATCAACCATCCGCTGACACGCCGTGCCCACCGCGGCGGCTCCCCGGAGTGATCCGCTGTCGTGACGGCGGTCACCGCACCGGTGCTCCGCCGTGCACGGCCCGGCGCTCAGCGTTCCAGTGACGCCGCGTCCCCCATGACGACGACGGGCTCACGGGCGGGGTCCAGCGCCCGGAGCAGCTCCTTCATGGGGCCCCTCCCGAGGCTGACACAGCCGCGCGTGGGGCCGCCGTGGTCGATGTGCAGCCAGATGCCGCCGCCCCGGTCCGGGCCGAGGGGGCGGGTCCGGTCCAGGGGAGAGGTGCCGGGCCTGCGGTTGTAGTCGATGGCGACCACATAGTCGAAGGAGCCGGACAGGGGCTCGCCCTCGAAGCCCGCGCCGCCCGCGGTGAAGCCGGCCGACCGGTCGTAGGGCAGCCGTGTCCCCGGGTCGGGGAGCCGTCCGCCGGCATCCGTGAGGGTGTAGACGCCGATGGGGGAGCGCAGATCGCCTTCCCGGTGGTGGTCGGTCCAGCCGTTGAGCGCGTTGTGCGCCGGCCGGCTCGCCCCGGCCCGCCAGCCGGCCCCGGTGCGCTCGTACAGCACCGCCGTGGACACCGGCGCATTCCGGTCGCGGCCCGACACCACCAGGACCTGCCGGGACCGGCGCGGCACCTCGGCCCAGGTCCGGGGCCCCAGCCCCGGAGGCGGCGACGCGGGGACGGCCGGACGCGGTATGCATGGTGGTGTGCGTCGTGGTGGGCGCATGGTCATGGGCCGACCCCCGGCCGACACGGAAGGGAACGCGTCAGGGTCCCAGTGTCCCGCGACGGCTCGGACGATGGTGGCGACGTCGGCGGTCGTCGTGCGGCGGGCCGATGCCCGGTGGCGACCGGTCGCTGACCTGCGGTGTCACCACCGAAGCAGCCGAGGCGCACTCCGGTGTTCCCTCTATAGAACGTTTGCTCGATTACTCGGGTACCCTGCGCATATGGGTGCGTATCTCCAGGGCTCGCTCTTCGATCAGACCGACGACATCGGTCTCGGCTCGCTGCGCGGGATGCGCAGGACCGAGCTCGGGTCCGGGGCCTGGATCGATCTGCTGCCCGGGTGGCTGAGGGGGGCGGACGACCTGTTCTCCCGGCTCGTCGCCGAGGTCCCCTGGAAGGCCGAGCGGCGGCACATGTACGAGCAGGTGGTGGACGTCCCACGGCTGCTCGCGTTCTACGGCGCCGAGGACCCGCTGCCGCATCCCGTCCTGTCCGAGGCCCGGGAGGTGCTCTCCACGTACTACGCCGGCGAGCTGGGGGAGCCCTTCACCACGGCCGGGCTGTGCTACTACCGCGACGGCCGGGACAGCGTGGCCTGGCACGGCGACCGCATCGGCCGGGGCAGAAGCGAGGACACCATGGTCGCCATCCTGTCCGTGGGTGCGCCCCGGGACCTGCTGCTCCGCCCGCGTGGCGGCGGCAGCGCCATGCGACGGCCACTCGGCCACGGCGATCTGCTGGTGATGGGCGGCTCCTGCCAGCGGACCTGGGAACACGCGATCCCCAAATCCTCGCGCGCCACCGGCCCGCGGATCAGCATCCAGTTCCGCCCCACCGGCGTGAGGTGAGCCGCCTGCCGGCCCCCCGGCCCCCGGCGCCCCGACTCCCTGACCACGGCCGTCCGCCGTGGGCCCCCGCCGTGGTTGTTACGCTGCGGCGGTGATTCTGCCGACCGTCGACGAGGTGCGTGCGCTGCACGAGAAGTACGCGCCGACGCGTGAGGCCCTGGACCTCGTGTACACCCACTGCGAGATCGTCTGCCACATCGCGGAGCAACTCATGGCGCGCGCCGGGCTACGGCTCGACGCCTCTCTCGTCCGCGTGGGCGCGCTGCTGCACGACATCGGTGTGTATCGGCTCCACGGCCCCACGGGCCGGCTCGACGAGGCCAACTACATCCGCCACGGAGTCCTCGGCCACGAGATCCTCCGCCAGGAAGGCTTTCCGGAGTCCCTGTGCCGCTTCTGCTCCCACCACACGGGCGTCGGCATTACCCGGGACGACATCCGCGCACAGAAGCTGGATCTCCCGCCGGCCGATTACACGGCCGACACCACCGAGGAACAACTGGTGATGTACGCGGACAAGTTCCACAGCAAGACCTCGCCACCGAAGTTCCTCACCGCCGACTCCTACGCCATCTATGTGCGGCGGTTCGGCGGCGACAAGGTCGATGCGTTCCAGCTCCTCCGTGTGCGGTTCGGCGAGCCCGACCTCATGTCCCTCCAGGCGCGGTACGGCCACCCGCTGTCCTGAGTCGGGGCCCGGGCGCGGCTGATTTTGGTCCAGACCATTGACATATATGACTCGGGACGATGTCATGGGGGACCGTCAGCTCTGGAGCGTGCCCTCAGACGGATGCCCTCACGTGGATGCCCTCAACTGAGGCCGGACCTCGGAGAGTTTCTCGTGCGTCAAGATTGTCATGATCGCGCCAGCCGCGGAAGAGACAACATGCGGAAAATCATGACCGCCCTGGCCGCCGCGGCCGTCGCGGTCCTGGTGGCCCTGAGCCCTCCATCCGGGACCAGCGCGGCCGCCACCCCAGGCACCGACGGGGACCTGCCATCCCGCGCCGCACCCGCCGTGGCGGTCGATCACACGGTCACGTTCGTCAACGACACCGGGAAGACCGTATGGATCGGCAGTGATGTCAACAACGACGGGTCCAGGCCACTCGCCGCGTTACCCACCCTGGAGCCCGGACAGTCGGGCACCGTGACGATTCCCGAAACGGCGGAACCCGGCCACTGGCGTGGCAAGTTCTTCGCCCGCCAGGGATGCACCGGGACATCGGGCAGCACCTTCCACTGCCTGGTGGGGGACTGTGGCACGTTCGCCGACCACTGCGAGCGGAGCGAACAGCCCACGAGTCTCGCGGAGTTCAACTTCGACACCAAGGACACGCTCGCCCCCTGGTACAACGTCAGCTACGTCAACGCCTTCTCGCAGCCGGTCACCATCGCCCCGAAGAACGCCACGGGCGGCGGCGGATGCGGCACCATGGGGTGCTCGGAGAATCTGCTGCCGCTGTGTCCCCCCGACAATCTGACGCGCTGGCCGGACGGCAAGCCGATGCTGTGCACCAGCCCCAACCGGGACGCCAAGACGCCCTACAGCGACATGCTCGCCGCCCATTGCCCGAAGGCTTACGGCTGGTCCAAGCAGGACCAGGAACCGGGCAACCAGGTGATGCAGCAATGCGCCCAGTGCAGCGGTTTCACCGTCACCTTCCACAGCGCCGTCTGACCGGCCGGTCCGCCACTTCACCCCACGACCGGACGAGCAAGGGAGAGACGACGTGCACAGGATGCGCAGGATACGCGCTCTGGCCGTACTGCTGGGGGTGCTGACCCTGTTCACCGCGGGCAGTCAGGCGGGCGCCACCGGCGCGGCCACCGCCGCGGCGAAGAAGAAGGGCGTCAGCGCCTGGAACTTCGACGGGGCCACCGCCGCGATGTCCGACGCCAAGGTGGGCTGGTTCTACACCTGGGCCTCCGGCCGGGAGCAGATCGATGCCCCGGCCGGTGTCGAGTTCGTGCCCATGATCTGGGGTCCGGGCTCGGTGACCGACGCGGAGCTGGACCGGGCGAAAAGCGAGGGGACGACCCTGCTCGGATTCAATGAGCCGGACATGGCCGGCCAGGCCAACATGACCGTGGAGCAGGCCCTCGACCTGTGGCCCCGGCTGCAGTCGACCGGTATGCGGCTCGGCGCCCCCGCCGTGGCCTACGGCGGCGACGTCGCCGGTGGCTGGCTCGACCGCTTCATGAAGGGCGCGGCCGACCGCGGCCACACGGTCGATTTCATCCCGCTGCACTGGTACGGCGCGGACTTCGACCCCACCCGCGCGACCGATCAGCTGCGGAGCTATCTCCAGGCCACGTACGACCGCTACAAGAAGCCGATCTGGCTCACCGAATACGCGCTGATCGACTTCTCGACCGGCACGCCGAGGTATCCGACCCCGGACCAGCAGGCCGCCTTCGTGACGAAGTCCACCGCCATGCTCCAGGGGCTGTCCTTCGTGGAGCGGTACGCGTGGTTCACGCTGTCCGCCGATCGCGGCGGCACCGGTCTCTACAATGGCGCCACGCCCAACCAGGCGGGCGCCGCCTACCGCGCGGCCGGCTGACGCACGGCCCACCCGCGCTCACACCACACCACGACCACCCGAAGTGAGGCCCTCCATCATGCGCAAGGCAACGCTGATCGGCCGAGTGGCGGCCGCCGCCGTCGCACTGACCGCCGTGCTGGGTGCCGCCCCGGCGAGCACCGCCGCGACCGGCGACACCCCGTCGGCCGGTGAGAACTGCTGGGCGACCCACTACGGATACATACCCCCGGCGCCTACACCGCCAGCGGCGAGCTCTTCGACAACAACGCGGACACCGCGGCGACCTCTCTGAGCCGCGATCCGCAGCTGCCGTTCGGAACCAAGGTGAAGGTCACCAACGTCGCGAACAACGCGTCGCTGGTCGTGCGCGTCAACGACCGCGGCACCTTCGCGTGGACCCCGTCGGTGCCCAAGTGCCTCGACCTGACCGACGGGGCGTACGCCCGGCTCGGTGGGGTGCTCAACCCGGACTCCGGCCACATCGTGGTCACGGAGGAAATCGTGCCGTAAGCCGAATGAGACCGCCCACCAACACCCGCTCTCGGCTTGAGGAACCGACCGTCGTGCGCCGGAGGCTTCCCTCTTTCCGGGGGCTACCCACCGGAAGCGCTACCCACCGACGTCAGGGCCAAGTACTCTCCGTGGCGACACGGGAACGTGATGGGTGCGATGAAACGGGGTAGCGGGGGTGCGGGTGATGGCGGAGGCCGGTGACAAGGTCGCCGACCGATATCTCCTCCAGGAGCCCATCGGGAGAGGCGGAATGGGCGTCGTCTGGCGGGCCCACGATGAGCTGCTGGACCGCCAGGTCGCGGTGAAGTGTGCCCGTCCGGACGACGACCGCGCGGCGCTGCGACTCACCAACGAGGCACGCAACGCAGCGCGGCTGCACCATCCGCATATCGTCTCGGTGTTCGACTTCGTGGAGGAGAGCGAGGTCTGCTGGATCGTCATGGAATACGTGTCCGGGGGCAGCCTCGCGGACATGGTGCGCGACCGTGGTGCGCTCACCCCGGAGGAAGCGGGTTCCATCGGCTGCCAGATCGCCACCGCGCTGGCGAAGTCGCATGCCGAGGGCGTGGTGCACGGCGATGTCACCCCGGAGAACGTCCTGATCACCGAGGAAGGCGTCGCCAAACTGACCGACTTCGGCATCTCCCGGGCGCTGTGGAGCGAGGCCACGATGACCCGGACGGGTGGGGTGCGCGGCAAACCGCCGTATCTGCCGCCCGAGGTGGCCAGGGGGGACGCGGCCGACCGGAAGTCCGATGTCTTTTCCCTGGGCGCGACGCTCTACGCGGCGATCGAGGGACGGTCCCCGTACGGCGAGGCATCGCACCCCATGGCCTATGTGGCGCGCGCCATCGAGGGCTATATCGAGACCCCGCACCGGGCCGGCCCGCTGGTGGAACCGCTCACCGCGCTGCTGAGCGTGGAGCCGAAGCGGCGCCCCGCCGCCGATCAGGCCGCACGGCTGCTGCGGCGGGTCGCCCCGTCGTCCCCCCACCTCGAACACGTCGAGGACACTTACGAGGACCCGCACGACGGCGACACGCTGGACCGCACCCCCTTCACGATGCGGCTGCTGCCGCCGTCGGTCCCGGTGGCGTGGCGCCGCCCGAGCCGCCGGGTGGTGATCACCGCGACCGCGGTGGGCACCGCCGCGGCCCTGGTCGCCTGGGCCGCCCTCTTCGGCGCCTGGGGCGGCGGGTACTCCGACGAGAGCGGCCGGTCCGGGAAGAACGGCGGGAGTGGCGCCTCCGGTACGGGCGACTCGCTGTCACAGGCGGGACGGGCCGGCACCGTGGGCGACGCGCGGACGGCCGACCCGTGCAAGCTGCTCAACGCCGCCTCGCTCAGCCGCTTCGGCGAGACCGTCATCGACCCGGACTACGGCGAGATCGATCGATGCGATGTCCTGCTGCACGGCGAGAGCGGCGATGACATCGCCGACGTTCAGCTCAACTTTGACGCCGACCCGCCGGAGCCGGGCGGCGACGTGCCCACCCGAAGGATCGGCAACGTCACCGTCGGCGCGTTCCAGCGCGAGGGGGACGAGTGCGTGCGGAACATCGCGTCCGCCGACCGTAAGCAGATCTGGATCATCACCGAGCGGCTGGACACCCCGGCGCCCGACCCGTGCCAACTGGGCGACGCCGCCACCGACTACGCGATCAGCGTGCTGGACCGTGGCCAGGTCCCCCGGCGCTCGGGGCAGTCCGTCGCGAGCTCCCTGGTCAGCCGACACGCATGCCGGCTGCTGGACGGCGACGAGCTCAAGCGGATCGCCGGTGTGCGGGTGACGGACCGCGACCCGGGCTTCGGGGACTGGCGGTGCGCGTGGGCGGACGGCTCGAGCGACACGGGAGTGGAGCTGGAGTTCACCCGGGACAATGACTTCTCCCCGGAGGGCGAGGAGCGGGCGGAGATCGCCGGGAAGCTGAGCTCCGTGTCGCCGGAGGAGTGGGACGACGACTCATGCCTCGTTCGGATGCTGCACCGCTCGTACCGCAACTCCCAGGGTGATGACACCGATGAGTTGATGTCGTTGAACGTCTACGGGCCGAAGCCCACCAAAAAGCTCTGCCAGACCGCCAAGGCGCTCGCCGCCACGGCCGCGAAGAAACTACCGAGTTCATGACCACGCCTCCCGGCAGCGACCGCCCTGCCACCGGCCGGGCCCCCGCCGCCCGCCACCCCGCCACCGGCCGTCCCGCCGCGGGCGGCCGCCTCCTGCCCGCCGCACACGGCAGCCTGGCCCGCGGTGCGACCGCGCCGGTGCCGGGCACCGCCTTCGCCCTCGCGCTGACCGGTGGCATGACCCTGGGCCCCGGCGACGGCCGTGAGCTGCTCTTCGGGCGGAACCGCCCCGAGGTGCACGTCTGTGTGGGCGAGGACGACCCCCAGGTCAGCCGCTGCCAGGGCAGCCTGACCCACCGCCATGGCCGCTGGTGGGTCACCAACAGCGGCCGGCTGCCCCTCCGCTTCCCGACGCGGCTGCTCTTCACGGGCGAGGAGCCACTGCCCCTCGAGAGCGGCTACACCCCGCTGTTCGTCCGGGGCTCGCGCGACCGTGAGCATCTGCTGGAGGTGTTCGTCAGCGGTCCCGAGGCCGAGCGGCCGGTAGCCCTGCCCGGCGAGGTCACCCGCCCGCCTCGGGTATGGGTGCTCACCGACGAGGAGAAGCTCGCGCTCGTCGTCCTCGGCCAGCGGTATCTGCTCCATGAACCCCGGCCGCAGCCCCTCACCTGGAAGCAGACGGCCGCCCAGCTCGCGGAGTTGCGCCCCGGCGAGGGCTGGCGGGAAAAGCGCGTCGAGCACCTGGTCAACGGGGTCCGCATGATGCTCTCCCGGGACGGAGTGCCCTGGCTGACCCGCGAGGAGGTCGGTGAGCCGGTCGGCAACGCGCTCAACGACCATCTGATCCGAGCCCTGATGATGTCGACCACGCTCGTCCCCCCGGACCTGGCCCTGATCGACGCCGCCTGACCGCTCGGCCCGCGTCCTCGGCACCCGCCTGACCGTTCAGCCCGCGTCCTCGGCGCCCACCGCCCCGCCGGTCATTCGGTGTCCGCGCCGATGGCCTCCAGCACCGGGAGGCGTGCGGCCTGACGTCCCGGCCAGAGCGAGGCGAGAACACCGATCGCGGCGCTCGCGACGAAGAAGAGGGCCGCCCGGTCCCACGGGATGACGAGCGGAAGGACCTCCTGGCCGAGGACGGCCGCCGCGCCGATGGCCGTACCGGCGACGACACCGAGCGCGGAGCCGAAGAGGGAGATGGTCACCGACTCCAGGCGCAGCACCGATCCCACGCCGGCGCGGTCCAGCCCGATGGCCCGCAGAAGTCCGATCTCCCGCACCCGCTCGAAGACGGCCATGCCCATCGTGTTGACCACCCCGAGGGCGCCGATCAGCACGGTGACGCTGAGCATGGCGTACATGATGTTGAGGAACGGCGCGGTCCGCGCGGTGGCGGCGGCCCTCGCGTCGGCGTGGTCCTCGACGAGCAGCGCCGGGTTGTCCAGGGTGCGCCGGATCTCCTCCCGGAGCGCGGCGGTGCGGCCGGGGGCGGCCTTGACCAGGACCGAGCTGATGGTCGGCCGGTCCTCGGCGCCGGTCGGACGTGGCAGGGCGCGGTCGGAGACGAGGGCGGGGCTCAGATCGTCCGGGCCGTCGTAGATGGCCACGACGGGCAGGCTGGTGCGGGTGCCCGGCGTATGCGCGCTCGCGTCGGTGAAGGTGCCGCTGACGCGGGAGCCGAGCCGCCAGCCGTGGGCGGTGGCCAGCTCCTCGGTGACGGCGATGCCATGGCCGAGGCGGTCCAGCGACCCCTCGCGGACGGAGAGCGACGCCGCGCGTTCCACCGCGGCGGGGTCGACCGCGGTGACGTCCAGGGACGTCGTGTGGGGGATGTCGAGGTAGGTCTGGATGACGGGTGTGACGGCCTCGGCGTCGGCGAGCCGCCGCACCCGGGCCGTCGTGCCCTCGCCGATCTCCCCGAAGTCGACGGCCGTGATCCGCAGGTCCGAGGTCATGGAGCTGTCCACCTCCTGCTCATCGAAGCGGTTCACGGAGGTGACGACCACGGTGACGGCGGTGACCATCGCCAGACCGACCATCAGGGTGGTCGCCGTGGCCGCCGTACGCCGTGGATTGCGGCGGGCGTTCTCCACCGCCAGCTTGCCCCGGATGCCCGCCAGCCGGGTCAGCGGGGAGCGCAGCAGCCCGGTGACGCCCAGGGCGAGCAGCGGAGTGAGGACGATCAGGCCGACCAGCAGCAGCGGCACGGCACCGAAGAGGAGGTCCGGCTCGCCGACGGCGGCCGCGACCAGCAGCGCCCCGCACGCGGTGACGATCAGCCCGATGGTGTTGCGGCGGCGCAGCGAGGCGGCGCTGGACGGCTGGACGGTCCGCAGCGCCGCCACGGGCGGTACGGCCGCCGCCCGGCGGGCCGGGACGTAGGCGGCGAGGACGGTGACGCCGATGCCGACGGCGAAGGCCGCGATCAGCGGCTTGGCGGACCACGCCTGCACGGTGGCGCTCCCCGCACCGGAGGCGTCGAACAGGCTGCCCAGCAGGTTCGCGGCGCCGATGCCCAGCCCGTAACCGATGGCCGAGGCGGCCGTGCCGACCAGGGCGGCCTCGGCCAGGACCATCCGCATCACGTGGTTCCTGGTGGCGCCGACCGCCCGCAGCAGCGCGTGTTCCCGGGCACGGGCCGCGCTGAGCATGGTGAAGGTGTTGGCGACCAGGAAGGTGGAGACGAACAGGGCGACACCGGCGAAGCTCAGCAGCAGTGTGGTGAGCTTGTCCGAGTCCTGCTCGGAGGCGGCGCCGGACTCCAGATCCGCGCGGGTGACCGCCCGCAGCCCGGGCGGCAGCAACTTCTGTGCCTGTTCGGCGAGTTGGGCATCCGACGTGCCGTCGGCGGCGGTCAGGGTGATCGCCGAGTAGCCGTTCGGCGTGGGGGCGAAGTGCCGTTGTGCGGTGGCGGTGTCGAAGGCGGTGAGCGTACCGCCGGAGTCCACACGGCTGTCATGGGCGGTGAAGACGCCGACCAGCCGCGCGTCGCGGGCCGTGCCGTTCACCACGATGCGCACCCTGGCTCCCACCCGGTACCCGGCGCGCTCGGCGGTCCGCCGGTCGACGGCGATCTCGGTGGCGCCACGGGGGCCGTGTCCCGCGGTGAGCGGATAGCGGACGTCCTTGCCGCTGTCGTCGGGCACGTAGTTGACGCCCGCGGCCTGATACAGGTCGCCCACCAGAGTGCCGTCGGAGCCGACGAGGAAGGAGCGGCCCTCCACCACACCGCGCGCCGCGCCCGCCGACGGCAGCGCCCGCAGCCGTCGCAGAAGGGTGTCATCGAGCGCGGGTGCTTCGGCGGTGTCCGCGGTAGCGGAGTCCGCGGTGATCGAGACGGACGCATCGGGCTGGGAGTTGGAGTGTGCGCGGTTCACGGCCGCTTGGACGGAGTCGCCGTAGAGCAGCGACCCGGTCACGAAGGCCACACCGAGCACGACGGCGAGGGCGGGCATCGCGAAACGGAGCCGATGGGATCGGAGGGTGCGCAGGGCGGTGCGGAACATCGATGGCCTTCGGAAGGGGAAACGGTCGGAAGGGGCGTGGCGCATCGCGCTCGAGCGCTCGCCGGTCGCCCCGGATGCCATCCTTCGCGAGGGCGCGGCGCGGCGGATCCACCGGAATGCCGAAGCGATCCGCGCCCCTTCTCCGGCTTCCTCGGCCGAAAGTCTGATGTGGCGACGGCGGTCTGGCCGTAGCGTGACCTGCCATGATCTCCGAGTTCCGGTCCCGCTTCCGGTCCCGATTCCGTTTCCGGCACCTGTGGCTGGGCGTGGTCGGCGTCAGTCTGGTCGTCCTCGTGGTCCTGGAGGGGCTGAACGCGCCGCTTCCGCCGATGGCCGCGGCGACGATGGTGTCCGGGGTGCTGTGCCTGGCCGCGTTCGCCGTGCCGGAACGCCTCTTCACGCGCTACACCATCGGCGCGGCGGCCGTCTCATGCGTGCTGACCGTGGTGGAAGCGCAGCTCTCCCAACGTCCCCCGAACACCCCGGGCATGGTGGAGCTGGGCGTGCTGCTCCTGCTCATCACCCGTGCCGTGCGGCGCCGCGGGCCCCTGCGAGCGGCCGGGCCGGCCGCGGGAACCGCACTCGCCGCCGTGGTTCTTCCCCTGCGGATCGACGTGTGGGACAACAACCTCCTGAACCTGATCGCCGTCCTCGCGGTCTGCGCCGTGCCGTTCATGGTGATGGTGGGGCTGTGTCTGCGTCTGTACGACACGCTGCGGGAGCGGGAGCGCGAAGCCATCCGGCAGGGCCAACGCCTTGAGCACGCACGGGAGTTGCACGATTTCGTGGCCCACCATGTCACGGCCATCGTCGCGCAGACCAAGGCCGCGCGCTTCACGGCCGCGGCCGGCCACACCCAGTCCCCGGAAGACCTGGACCGGATGCTCGCCCAGATCGAGCGGGCCGGATCCCAGGCGCTGGGGTCGATGCGCGCCATGGTCTCCAGCCTGCGGGACCACACCACCGCCTCCGCCACCACCCGGCCCACGGGCGATCCGGCGGGGCTGCGCGGTCTGCGCGATCTCACCGAGGAGTTCTCCGAGGTGGGGCCGCCCGCCGAGCTGACCCTCGCCCCGGAACTCGCCGACCGGCCACTGCCGCCCGGCGTCATCACCACCGTCCACCGGGTGGTGCAGGAGTCGCTGACCAATGTGCGCAAGCACGCCACCGGGGTCGGCCGGGTCGAGGTGCGGATCGGTGTGCGGCCGGACGACCCGAAGCGGCTGGAGGTGTCGGTCGTCGACGACGGGCAGGGTGGCGCCTCGCCGGCCGCTGAACGGTCGGTCGAGGGGGGCGGCTACGGCCTGGTCGGTCTGGCGGAGCGGGTCGAGAAGGTCAACGGGCGTATCACCGCAGGGCCGCGGGACGGCGGCGGCTGGCACGTGGTGGCCGTCCTCCCCCTGGGCAAGGCGGACAAGGCGAACACGGTGGACAGCGCGGACGCGGCGACCTTGGGCGAGGCGGCCCCGAAGGTGACCTCCTCCGGCTGATGGCCCGCGCGCCTGCGATCATGCGTGACATGACGATCCAGGTGCTCATCGCCGACGACCAGGAGATGGTCCGTGCCGCCTTCCGCATGATTCTCGACTCCCAGCCGGACATGCGGGTGGTCGCCCAGGCGGCGACCGGTGTCGAGGCGGTCGAGCAGGCCCGCCGGCTGCGGCCCGACGTCTGCCTTCTGGACATCCGCATGCCCGAGCTGGACGGTCTGGAGGCCACCCGGCTCCTCGCCGGGCCCGATGTGCCGGACCCCCTCAACGTCCTCATCGCCACCACCTTCGACCTCGATGAGTACGTCTACCGGGCGCTGCGCAACGGCGCGTGCGGCTTTCTGCTCAAGGACGGCGCGCCCGGTCTGCTCACCGAAGCGGTGCGGGCCGCGGCCTCGGGCAACTCGCTGATCTCCCCGTCGGTGACCGTCCGCCTGCTCGCACACATGGGACCCCACCGCGACCGGTCGGCCCCCTCCGAGGCCCGTCCGGCCAGCCGGGGGAGGGGCGGGCCGGAGGATCTGATCGAGCCGCTGACCCAGCGGGAACGCGAAGTGGTCCGGCGGGTCGCCCGCGGCCGTACCAATGAGGAAGTGGCCGTCGATCTCCATGTCACCCTGTCCACGGTCAAGACCCACCTCGGCAACGTCCAGCGCAAACTGGCCGCCCGCAACCGCGTCGAGATCGCGGCCTGGGCCTGGGAGCACGGCATGGTGGACCAGTCCTCGCCGAGCGGCGGAGGGTGATCCGCCCGGCGGCATGCCCTGAGGAGTGTGCCCGTTACCAGGTGCGGGCGGCGCGCTGAAGCCGCTCGCGGACCCGGGCCACGTCCGGGTTGGCGTCGGCCCCCGGCCGCTGTACGAGAAAGAGCGTGTTGAGCGGCGGCTCATCGGGCTCATGGAGCAGAACGAGCCCGCCGGACGTGAGTTCGTCCTGGCACAGGTAGCGCGGGAGCACGCTGTACCCCGCGCCCGCGACGACGGCCGACACGGCCCCGCGCAGATCCGGCACAGTCACCGCGGCCTGGGCGGTGAGCCGCTTGCCGAAGACATTGCGCCAGTACCGGCGGGCGATGGGGAGGTCCTCCGCGTAGGTGATCAGCGGCACGTCACGGACCGCGGCACACGGCCCGTCGGCGGCCAGCCGCTCCCCGATGCGCCCGGCCCAGTCGGGCGAGGCGACCAGCACATAGTCCTCGTCCGCCAGCGGCAGCGAGGTCAGCGCGCGGCCGCCGGGGCGCCTGGTGGCGATCACGAGATCGTGGTGTCCCGCGCGCAGCGCGTCCAGCAGCGGATCGGTCAGCCCCATCGTGATCCGCAGCCGCAGCCCCTCGGCGACCAGCGAGGCGAGGGCGGGCAGGGCGCGGGCGCACAGCAACTCGGCCGGCCCGGCCAGATGGACCGGGATGGCGCGTCCGGTGAGGACGGTGCTCCGGCCGCCGAGGGAGGCGAGGGCGTCGAGTGGCCCGGCGATCTGCCCGGCCAGATCGTGGGCGAGGTGGGTGGGTTCCACACCGCGCGGCAGCCGGGTGAACAACTCGCGCCCGGTCTGCTGCTCCAGGGTGCGGATCTGGGCGGTGACGGTCGGCTGGGAGAGTCCGAGCAGTGGCGCCGCGGCGGTGAACGAGCCGGAGCGGTAGACGGCCAGAAAGGTCCGCAGCAGATTCAGATCGGCATGCGGCGGCGTCCGCCCGCCGCCGATGACGAGGTCGTCGCCCAGGTGTGTCCCGTCCTCCATGCCGCCCAGCATAGAGAGACGCAGGGCTCTTCCTTCCATCGGAATCCCGATGCCGACGATCGACTCACCTATTGGCGTTTCGATGCCCAGTGGATCTACCTTCGAGCACGCCGCCAGGACGGCGGCGACACATGGGGGCGGCAACGCCCCAGGAGATCCCAGCGATCACACGTACGCCGGGTGATCGCATCGAGGAGTGAGCATGGCGAAGATCCTGTTCGTGATGACCGGTGCCGACCAGTGGACACTGGCCGACGGTACCAAGCACCCCACCGGCTACTGGGCTGATGAGGCCGTCGCCCCCTATGAGACGTTCAAGGCCGCGGGCCATGAGATCACCGTGGCCACGCCCGGCGGCGTCGTCCCGCCCGTCGACGCCGCCAGCCTCGGCCCCGAGGCCAACGACGGCCCGGAGAACGCCGCCAGGATCAGGAGCGTTGCCGAGACCGCCGCCGAATTCCACGCCCCCATCGCGCTGAGCGAGGTGCGGCTGGACGAGTACGACGCCGTCCACGTCCCCGGTGGCCACGGCCCCATGGAGGACCTCGCGGTCGACGCCGACTCGGGCCGGATCCTCACCCTGGCGGTGCGGAGCGGTATGCCGGTGAGCGTGGTCTGCCACGGCCCGGCGGCGCTGCTGGCGGCGGTCACCGAGGACGGCACCCACGCCTACGCCGGCTACCGGATCACCGCCTTCACCAATGAGGAGGAGACGATGGCCGGCAACGCCGACAAGGCCAAGTGGCTTTTGCAGGACCGCCTGACCGAGGCGGGCCTGACGGTGCGGGTCGGCGAGCCCTTCGCACCGCATGTGGAGGTCGACCGCAATGTGATCACCGGCCAGAACCCGGCCTCCTCCGGTCCGCTCGCGGCCGAACTGCTCAAGAAGCTCGGCTGACCTCTCATCCCTCGTCCCCGTCCACCGCACCGGTGGACGGGCCGTCGACAGCGGGGCCGCCCCCCTACTGGAGCTCAGCCGCCCATGCCCTCGGACGCACGGCCGCGTACCGCCCTGGCCTCGGTTGTCCGCGGATGGGCGCTGCCGAAGGCGCGCTCACAGGCTCGGATGGCGTCGTCGCAGAGACTTCGCACGTCGGCCCAGGTGAGTCTGTCCGGTCGAGTGGGCGTGACCGTGCGCCCCAGCCACTTCACCACCGGGGCCGGAAACATCCCGACGCCTCGTGTGCGCTGCTTGTCGCCTCGCTGCCGAGAGGCGACGATCTCGGCCGTCACCTCGGCATGCGCCAGGCGGATGAGCGCGTCTGTCTCCGGGCTGTCCTGGTCGAGCCGAAGCCGCCCGGCCCAGGGGATCACATCGTGCACCAGCCCCAGTGCCTCTTCCCACCGATGTTGCCGCGCGACAGCTTGGGCTCGGTGCATCTGGGCGAGCAAGCGTCCCGGATGCTCCGCCCCCTGGGTTCTCCAGAGCAGCCCTACGGCGGCATGCAGCAGCCGCTCGCTCTCGGGGTACCGCCGCAGGCCGTAGAGAGCGTTGCCCAGGGCGTGCTGAACTCTGGCGGCGAAACCAAGCACGTCGCATTGGGTCTGGGAGAGATCCCGGGTGAACGGGCCTTCGGCGTCGTTGGTGAGAACGTCCCTCATGCTGGGACCGGTTCGCCCGACCAGCGACAGTCCGTGTTCGGCGGCGTCCTTCTCCGCCGTGGCGAGGACCCGGCGGAGCACGACTTCGGCTTCGCCGAAGTCCCCGCGCCCGCTGTGAAGTCGACCGAGAACGAGGTCGTCCTTGAGGTCACCCTGGCCGCTCATCACCAGCTGGACGGCGAGCGGCAGCCCCTCTTCGTAGCGGCCGCGCGCCAGGTACGCGTCCCGCACTCGGCGCGCCGCCGTGACGCACCGTGCCGGATCGCCGTCGCGGCGCCATAGCAGGGCCAGCACGTGCGGCGTCAGGAGGGGCAGGCCGGAGTCGTTCGGCGGCGCCGCCACGGCATGGTCCAGAAGTGCCCCCGCATACGTGCACAGGCGGGCACGTTCATCGGGCGTTTCGCATGCGGGGTCCACCGGCGCCGCGGCGCCCACCCGGATACAGGGCACCCTGGGTTCGCCGGGTTCCCCGGATACCGTGACGGGCTCGACGGTGAACTCACCGAGCTCAACTGCCACCCGGTCAGCGGAGAGCTCCGGTATGCCGACTGCCGAGATTGCCGCGGGCGAGAGCACATACAGCGGCAGCGGTGCCTCCGCGAAGCATGACAGCAGATGCCGGAGCGACAATGGCGTGCCGCTCCGGAGAGAGCCGGGAAGGTCATCCCGGTCCGAAGAGGGCAGCGGTGCCCGGCTGAGTGGGGCAGACAGCGCTTGGGGCGGTGGCAGGTGCCGTATCACGGCGACCGCGGCCGCCGCGGCATGGGCGGCGGCGCGAGGCTGGTGCTCGGTGTCGGCCTCAGCGTACTTATTGCCATCGGCCATGTCGCTGATGCCACGGATGGTCAGGGCCTCGATACGGCCGATCTGGGCGGCATGCGCCATTCCGGCGCTCTCCATCTCAATGGCCACGGCGTCGTTGTAGTGCGTCCGCAGCTGCTGGCGCAGTACGGAGGTGGCGGAGTTGAGCACAACGTCGCCGGCCGCGACGGGCTTGAAGTGTACGCGTGGGTGCCGCTGCCCGTCGGTGTCGCCTGGTGCCGACTCCGTGTGCCATGACTGGCCACGCAGTGCGTGCTTGGCCGATTGCACCAGCTCGTGTGAACCGGCCCAGCCCTCCGGACGGGCCAGAAATCCTTCGGGGGTGTCCTTGCCCCCGTGAACGGAATGCACCCGAGTGGCGACGACGACATCACCGAGTGCCAGGTCGTCTTTGAGTGCGCCCGCGACTCCCACGAACAGGAGAGCTCTGGGCGAGAAGAGCTGGCGGGCCTGCTCGGTGACGACAGCGGCCGAGTCATTGCCCTCTCCGACCTCTGCCAGCGCCGTCCGCCACGCGGTCCCGGCGAGCGTGCCCACTTCGAAGACGGTGCCGGTCTCATGGCGGACGAAGTCCCGTTCCCCGAGGTACGCCCGCACTGCCTCATACTCCAGGCCCAGTGCAGTCAAGATCACTACTGTGTCGCTCAACCGCGCTCTCTCCAGTGATCGAGGGACATTCCCGGGCACTCTATCGCCGCGTCGCCGCAGCCTCCCGGGGAGCCATCCGCGAGTACGCGCGCAAGTGCGGCATCCGCGCGGTGATTCCGGTCCCCGCGGACACCTAGGCGCTACGGGGCGCGGACGACCTGGTCGGCGGTTGCCAGCCCCGTGTGAGGATGTCGAAGATCGCGTCGACGGCGGCTCGGCGGTCCTGCTGGCCGCGGGCCAGGGCAGGGACCTCGAGTACGAATCGGGCAAGAGTCACACATGCGAGGTTGTCGTGGTCGACGCCGAGCTCGTCGGCGATGGCGGCGCTGAGGCTGTCGGTGTGCCGGGTCCACATGCGTTCCGCGTAGGCGCGCAGTGCCGGGGTGGAGTCCACCAGGTTGGTGAACTCGGCCATCCGCGGATGCGCCGTGATCGGCAGCCAGGAGTCGAGGACATGCTGTCGGAGGGCATCGAGGATGCTCTGCCCGGCGGCTCGCTGCCGCACCGCCGCGATCAGTTGTGACTCCCGGCCCTGCTCCTGGTCGAATACCAGCGCTTCCTTGCCGGTGAAGTGCTTGAAGACCGTCGTGGTCGACACGTCGGCCGCGTCGGCGATGTCACGGATGCTCACCTGATCGTAGCCGCGTTCCAGGAAGAGCTGCAGCGCGGCGTCGGCGATCGCCTGGCGGGTGGCCGCCTTCTTGCGTTCGCGGCGGCCGACGGGGGGCTCGGTCATGGCTTGAGCATATCCGATAGTTGCATCGAGGGCTAAGTGGACTCGTTGCACTTTTTTATTGGGTCTGCTTTTCTGGGGCTGCGAGAACCCGAGCGGCACCTCTTCCTCGGCATGCTCCTCGTCGCACCGCATCGCTGGTCGCCGTCCTGTGCGTCAAGAAGGCCCGGTGCGCGGCATGTCCGAGACCGAGGGTGATGCCGGAATGCCCGGCACTGCTCGCCCCATGCCTCCTCTTCGCCGGTGAAAGGAACCACCATGACCTCACCAGAGCCCGCCCACGCCCGCATCAGCATCATCGGTGCCGGGCCCGGCGGCCTGACCTGCGCCCGCATCCTCCAGCAGCGCGGCATAGCGGTCACCGTCTACGACCGTGACTCGGGCCCCGGCGCGCGCAACCAGGGCGGCACCCTCGACCTGCACGCGGACAACGGCCAGATCGCCCTGCGCGAAGCCGGCCTGCTCGACGAGTTCTTCGAGCTGGCCCGCCCCGAAGGGCAGGAAATGCGCAAGATGGACTCGGTCGGCACGGTGACGTTCCATCACGTCCCGGAGGCGGACGAGCTGTTCAAGCCGGAAATCGACCGCGGCCAGCTGCGCACCCTGCTGCTCGACTCCCTGCACCCGGGAACCGTGCACTGGGGCCGCGCCCTCGATGCGGTCAGCGGGCCCGCCGATGGGCCGCGGCAGCTGTCCTTCGCCGACGGCACGACCATCGAGACCGATCTGGTCATCGGCGCCGACGGCGCCTCATCCCGGGTACGCCCGGCCGTGTCCCCGGCCGTCCCCGAGTACACCGGGGTGAGCTTTCTGGAGGCATGGTTCTCCGACGTCGAGAACCGGCACCCCGACCTCGCCGAGCTGGTCGGCTCGGGCAGCGCCGGCGCCGCTGACGGCGACCGTGGCCTGTTCGCCCAGCGCAACAGCGGAGACCACATCCGCGTCTACGTCATCCGGCGAGCCCCGGTCGACTGGCTCGCCAGGAGCGGCCTGACCACCGACGACACCGACGGCATCCGTGCCCTGCTCATCGAGGAGTACGCCCACTGGTCGCCCCGCATGCGCCAGATGATCACCACCAACGACGGCCCCTACATCGACCGCCCGCTCTTCGCCCTCCCGGTCCCGCACACCTGGGAACACAACCCGACGGTGACCCTGCTGGGCGACGCCGCCCACCTCATGCCCCCGCTCGGTGTCGGCGTCAACCTCGCCATGCTCGACGCGAGCGAACTCGCCCTCGCCCTCGCGAACGCGGCCACCGTCGATGACGCCATCCGCGTCTACGAGAAGACCATGCTCCCCCGCTCCATCGAGATGGCCAAGGCCCTCGAAGGCGGCGCCGAGCACCTGCTGTCCGCCGACGTACCCGAGCACTTCTAGAGGCAACGGCGAAACGCCCCCGGCCGTCGCGGATCAGGCGGGTCCGGCCGTCGTGCCCCGGATGACGAGGTGCGGGGCGACCACCGCCTCCCCGGTGGGTGTCCGCTCGCCCTCCAGGCGGGCGATGGCCCGGCCGACGGCGAGTTCGGCGAGGCGGGGGATGTCCTGGCCGACGGTGGTGAGGTTGATATGGGCCAGGCGCGCCAGATGGCTGTCGTCGAAGCCGATGACCGAGACCTCGTCGGGAACGGAGACCCGGGCGCGGAGGAAGGTGTCCAGGACACCGGTGGCGGAGCGGTCGTTGAAGGCGAGGACGGCCGTGGGCAGGGGAGTGGCGTCGAGGAGGGCATGGGCGCCCGTGGCGCCGTCCTCCTCGGTGAGGCCGCCGGGCAGGACGCGGACGTGGTCGGCGAGGCCATGGCGGCTCATGGCGGTGCGGTAGCCACGGCGCCGATCGGCGGCGCCGGGCGCCCTGCCACCGTCGATATGGGCGATGTCGCGGTGGCCGAGGGCCACCAGGTGGTCCACGGCCTGGCGGGCGCCCTCGTCATCGGCGGTCCGCACCACCTCCACGCCCGGGGCGGTCCCGCGTAGCCGGCGGGCCACGGAGACGACCGGGAGCTGTCCGGCGAGTTCGGCGAGCCGCGCGGCCGGGGCCTGCGGGCCGAGCAGGATCAGGGCCTCGCAGCGGTCGGCGAGCAGGGTGTCGGTCGCCCGCTGCTCGCCACGGCCCGCGGCCACGGCGCTCAGCGCGATCTGGTACCCGGCCGGCTCGGCCACCGCGTAGATGCCCTCCAGCAGATCGGAGTGGAAGGGGTGCTGGAGGCCGAACTGCACCCCGAGGAGATGGGACCGGTGGCTGCGCAGCAGCCGGGCGCGGGCGTCCGGCCGGTATCCGATCTCCTGTGCCGCCTTGAGAACCCGCTCGCGGGTGGCGGCGCCGGCGCCCTTGGCGTCCCGCATCACGATGGAGACCAGCGCCGTGGACACACCTGCCCGCGCCGCCACGTCCGCGAGGGTGGGGCGCTTCCCATGGGGGACGGCCGGCGTCGGTGGCACCACTGGTCTCCCTGGTCGAGGTGTCGTCTTCGGGCGGGGCGGGCGGGGATTCGCCTTCCGGGCGACGATCGTAGCCCAGGGCGCGATGCACGGCGCCCGGCCTCTATAACGTTCTAGTGATGCAGTCGTCGGCCCTTGACAGGGGTGGCCGATGGCTGGCGTACTGCTGCTCGTTCTCTAGAACGTTCTAGTTGCTGGAACGTTCTAGTTATTGCCGGGAGAGAGGGCGAGCAGCGATGTACACGTTGGCGGTCTGCGCCGAGATGGTCTTCCGGGATCTTCCGGTCCAGGAACGGGCGCGGCGCATCCACGACGCCGGCTTCCAGGTCGAGATCTGGGACTGGAGCCGACACGATCTGACCGCCCTCGAGCGGACCGGCGCGGTGTTCTCCTCGATGACCGGCTATCTCCGCGGCAGCCTGACGGACGAGGAGGGGGCGGCCGAACTGCTGCGCACCGCCGAGGAGTCGGTCAAAGTGGCCGAACGACTCGGCTGCCCCCGACTGAATCTGCATGGCACCGGGCTGGACGGCGAGGGCCTGCCGATGGTGCCGGTGGCGGGCCCGGCCACCGGCCCGATGTGGATCGCCGCCCATCGCACCCTCACCCGCCTCGCCGAACTGGGCGAGCGCACCGGGGTCACCTTCACCCTGGAGAACCTCAACACCGCCGTCGACCACCCGGGCGTGCCGTTCGCGACGGCCGCCGACACCCTGGCCCTGGTCGACGCCGTGGCCCGGCCGGGCCTGCGGATGAACCTGGACCTGTACCACGCGCAGATCGGCGAGGGAAACCTGATCGAGCTGGTTCGCCGGGCCCACGGCCGGGGCCTGATCGGCGAGATCCAGGTGGCCGACGTACCGGGCCGCCGCGAGCCGGGAACCGGGGAGATCAACTACCCTGCCCTCGCCCACACCCTCGTCGACCTCGGCTACGAGGGCACCGTGGCCATGGAGGCGTGGGCCTCCGGCGACAGCGACCTCGCCCTGGAGCGCTTCCGCTCCGCCTTCACCCGCTGACTGACCCCGCGGCCGCGACGCCGTACCGCCCTGATCGCACCCGTTCACACCGTTCTCGCCGACGGAACCACGGGACCGACGGAACCACGGGACCGACGGAACCACGGGACCGACGGAACCACGGAACCTACCGGAACAACGGACTCACGGAATCAACGGAGCATCCGCATGACCACGCGACACCCTCTCCCCATCGGTCTCATCGGCGCCGGCCGTATGGGCTCCTTCCACGCCGCGACCCTCGCCCGCCGCCTCCCCGGCGCCCGTCTCGCGGCCATCGCCGACCCGGCCCGGGCGCCGCCCAGGCGCTCGCCGACCGGCTGGGCGGCACCACGGCGTACACCGAGATAGGCGACCTGCTCTCCGACCCCGGGATCGAGGCGGTGGTCATCGCCACCCCGGCCCGCACCCACGCCGGGCTGGTCGAGGCCGCGGCCCGGGCGGGCAAGGCCGTCTACTGCGAGAAGCCCATGGCCATCACCCTCGATGAGGCGGACCGCGCCATCGCGGCCGCGGCCGACGCCGGCGTCCCCCTCCAGGTGGGCTTCAACCGCCGCTACGACACCGGCTTCCACGCCGCCCACGAGAAGATCCGCGCAGGCGCCATCGGCACCCCGCAGCTGCTGCGTTCGCTCACCCGCGACCCCAAGCTGGCCGACCCGGGCCGCATCCCGCCGTGGACCATCTTCCTGGAGACCCTCATCCACGACTTCGACACCCTGCGTTATCTCAACCCCGGCGCCACCCCGGTCGAGGTCTTCGCGTTCGCCGACGCCCTGGTCCGCCCCGACTTCAAGGACCGCGGACTGCTCGACACCGCCGTGGTCACCATCCGCTTCGACAACGGCGCCCTCGCCGCCGCCGAGGCGAACTTCCAGGCGGTGTACGGATACGACGTCCGCGGTGAGGTCTTCGGCTCGGCCGGCATGCTCACCATGGGCGACATCCGCCGCAGCCATCTGACCGCCTACGGCCCGGATGGCATCGGCGCCGCATGCGTCACCTACGACCAGGATCTCTTCCACGACGCCTACGTCGCCGAACTCGCCGACTTCACCGAGTGTGTGCGCACCGGACGCGCCCCCTCCGTCACCGGACAGGACGCCCGCGCCGCCCTGTCCGTCGCGCTCGCGGCCATCCAGTCGGTCACCATCAACGGACCCGTGAGGGTCGGCGACACCGTGGCGTAGCCCCTCACACCGCCTCGGCGGGCTTCCGGTAGACCACGACATACCCGCCCTCCGCGGTGAAGGGCGCCCGCGACCAGCCGTCCCAGCGCCCTTCCAGCCGGAGGCCCGCCAGCCGTGCCATCAGGTCCAGCTCGGTGGGCCACGCGTAGCGGAACACCATGGGGTACAGCTTCGTCCCGCCCTCGGTGATCGCGACGTACTGCCGGTTGACCGTCTGCGTCACCCGGTCGAACTTCGAGACCCGCAGGACCACCTGGTCGAGTGCCACATGAAGGGCGTCGCTGGCCTGCGGCTGGATCAGCCGGTGCGGATCGGGGACGAACAGCTGGAGGACGAAGGCGCCACCGGGGGCCAGCCGCGCGGCCACGTTCTGGAAGCAGCGGATCTGGGTCTCCTGGTCGCGCAGCAGGAAGAACGTGTGCTGGACGGCGTAGACGAGGTCGAAGGTCCCCTCGACGGCGGCCTCCGCGAAGTCGCCCTCGACGGCCCGCACCTGTGCGCTGCCCGGCTTGTCGGCCATCTGCTGGAGCATGACGGGGGAGGCGTCGATGCCGGTCACCCGCACCCCCCGCTCTGCCAGCGGCAGGGCGACCCGCCCGGTGCCCACCCCGAGCTCCAGCGCATGGCCGGGCTTGGCCACGTCCACGAGGAACCCGACCGCCGCGTCCTCGTCCTTCGCGGCCGGCCAGCCGATGGCGTCGTGGTCGGTCATGTGGTCGCCGTAGGTCGACGATTCGTATCCCTGCACGTGCGCACTCCTCTGGCTAGGCGACTCGGCGCGGGCCCAGCAGGCCCTTGGCGGCGAACGGAACGAGAAGGAGGGTGAGTGCCGCGGAGAGCAGCAGTCCGCCGCGCGCACCGAGGGCGCTCACCAGCGGGCCGCTGAGCGGCAGGCCGATCGGGGCCGCCAGCGTCGAGCCGGTGGTCCAGAGCGTGATCACCGGCTGCTGCTCATGGGGCGGGAGTTCCGACTGCACAAAGGTGTAGGCGATGGGTGTGAAGGGGGCGTAGATGAGTCCGCCAGGGCGAAGGCGCACATCGCCACCGGCCCGGAGGGGGCCAGGGCGAGCAGTACCACCGAACCGCCCCACAGCGCGATGACCGCCACCAGGACGGCCTGCTGGTGCAGTTTCCGCAGGAACCCGGTGAGCGCCCCGCCGAGCAACGCCCCGGCGCCGAAGGCGGTCCAGATGAGGCCCAGGGTGTTTCCGTCCCCGTGGAGATCCCCGTTGACCAGCACCGGAAGCGCCACTTCCACCGGCATATAGGACAGATTGAAGAAGAAGACCACGAAGAACAGGCGGGCGGCCACGGGACGCAGCCGCAGGATCCGCCACCCGGACTCCGTCGACCGCTCCGCCCGGGGCGCTCTCGGCTGTGGCGGCACGACGAGCGCGACGGCCCCGAACAGCAAGAGGAAGCTGAGCGCTTCGAGGAGGACGGCCACGTCCGCTCCGAACGCGACCGTGACCGCGCCACCGACCGCCGGCCCCACGACGTAGAGCGCCAGGCTGTTGGCGAAGCCCAGCAGTCCGTTGACGGTGAAGAGCTCGTCCTTCCCGGCCATACCGGTGGCGACGAGGCGCCGGCTGCTGGAGGCCGTCTGATGCAGGACGGACCCGAGGAGCAGCGCCACCACCAGGAACCGGATGTCGATCCGGTCGGCCATGGCGGCGAGGCCCACCACCGTGAAGAGGACGGTGCGCAGCGCGCTGTCGGTGATGACCACGGCCCGGGTGGGCAGTCGCAGCCGTCCCAGGCCGATGCTGAGGGCGAGCACGGTCGACAGCACATAGGGCGCGGTCATCACCAGGCCGACCGCCACGGGGGCGGAGAGCTGCCCGTGGTGGCGTATGGCCAGCAGCGGCAGGGCGATCAGCAGGATGCCGTCGCCCACGCTGGAGACCACATAGCCGGCGAGCAGTACGGCCAGGCGCGGGTTCCCCGTCAGCACCTGGCGGTAGGTGCGGTGGCCGGCGGCCCCGCCCGCCGTCTCGTCCGTGGTGTCCGTGCTCATGGGCGGTCCGTTCGCGCTTCGCGGGGCGGGCGGAAGGACAGGTCCGCGATCCACAGGGTGTCGGGCTCCAGCAGGGCCCAGCGGGTGCCCCGGGCGGACGGGTCGTCGCGCAGGCTGAACCGGGCGTCCCACAGCTCCTCCCGTTCGCCCAGGTACCGGGTGAGCTTGCGGCGGCCCCGGTCCGTGTCGAAGTCCACCACCCGGCCGTGGCCACGGGCGATGACCTGGTGAACGGTGCCGGTCGCGAGGTCGCACGAGTCCACCACGAGTTCGAAGACCGGCGCGCGCTCCAGTCGCTCCTCCAGCCGGGCCCAGGGGCCCGTGAGCACCCAGAAGGCGTGGTCCGCCCACAGGAACCACACGGGCCGCACCCGTGGGCCCTCGGTGGCCAGCCGGGCCACCAGGGGCCGGGCCAGGAACGCGTCCACGTCGAACGGGGCCTTGTCGAGACCCGGGAAGGTTCCGTCGTCGTCCCTGGTGAGCTTCATGAGCGGGGTCCCGCGCGCAGGGTCTGCCACGCCCGTTCCAGCCGGGCGACGCCTTCGACGATGTCCTCGGCACGGGTGCAGGAGAAGGACAGCCGGAGGGTGGACGGGTCGGGCCCGGTCGCGTAGAAATCGGTCCCCGGTACGAAGGAGACACCTTCCCCGACCGCGGCGGCCAGCAGTGCGGTGGCGTCGGCGCCCCCCGGAAGCCTCGCCCAGACGAAGAAGCCACCGTGGGGCACCTCGAACTCCAAAGCCCCTCGAAGGAGCCGGCCAAGGCGCTCACCAGTGCGTCGCGGCGTTTGCGATAGAGATGACGGGCGTGCTCCAGCCGGGTGGCCAGAAAGCCGGGCTCCTGGACGAGCTCATGCACCACTTGCTGCATCAGAAGCGAATTCCCCAGGTCGGCCGCCTGTTTGAACTTCATCAGCACATCGGTGAGAAACGGTGGGAGGACCAGATGGCCCAGGCGCGCCGCGGGGAAGAGCACCTTGGAGAAGGTACCCATCCGTACGGCGCCGGCCACGGTGGAGGCCGCGGCGGCCGGCCGGGGCGCGACGGTGTCGTAGCCGAGATCCCGGTAGGGGTCGTCCTCGATGAGGACGCAGCCGTACCGCTGGGCGAGGGCGGCCAGACGGCGCCGGTGCGCGGTGTCCAGGGTGGCGCCGGTCGGATTGGCGAAGGTGGGTACCACATAGATGATTTTGGCCCGTTCCTCCACCGACAGCGCCGCTTCGAGCCGGTCGAGACCCTCGTCCGACCCGAGGGGAAGGTCGACCACCCGGGCCTGGAAGAGACGGAAGACCTGCAGCGCGCCCACATAGCTGGGCCGGTCCACGAAGACCACGTCCCCGGGATCGAGCAGCGCCTTGCACAGCAGGTCGAGGCCCTGTTGTGAGCCGTGGGTGAGAAGCACCTGCCCCGCGTCGACCGGACGGCCGAGCTCGGCGGACTCCCGGGCCGCGATCCACGACCGGAGCTCGGGCAGGCCGCTCGCGTCGCCGTACCGCAGCGGCAGGCCGCCCTGGCTCAGCAGGCGGATGGTGGCGTCGGTGAACTCCTGGTGGCAGTAGGTCTCCGGCGCCGGGCTGCCGGCCGCCAGAGCGATCACATCGTGGCCGTCGGTCAGCCGGAGCACGGCGCCGACGGCGGAGTCCGCGAGCTGGTCCGTACGGCTCGCCAGAGCCGGAAGCCTGCTGGGCGCGTCCGTGAAGGTCACCGGGGCTCCTCCCCGCCGTCGCTCGCGGCCCTACAGATCCGGCGCGGGGTCCGCTGACGGAAGATGAGGGTGTAGGGGACGTCGATGCCGTGCCGTTCCAGGAGGGACTGCCGCACCCGGGCGACGCCCATGGAGTCCCCGCCCAAGCCGAAGAAGTCGTCGTGGGCGCCGATGTCCGAGCGGCCGAGGACCTCCCGGAAGACGTCGATGACCTGCTGTTCGGTCTCGTCCCGCGCCGTGGCCGGACGACCGCGGAACACGATGTCCGCCGTGGGTTCCGGGAGCCGGCCGCGGTCCACCTTCCCGCTGGACAGCAGCGGCAGGGAGGGGAGGCGCACCAGGACCCCGGGCACCATCTGAGGGGGCAGCCGCCGGGCGACCGCGTCGATCACCTCATCGGGGGCCGGCCGGTCGTCGTCCGCGACCAGATACCCCACCAGCCGTGGCCGCTCCCCGTCGTGGACACGGATCGCGGCCGCGGCCCCGGTGACCCCGGGCGAGGCGAGCAGCGCGGCCTCGACGGCCGCGAGATCGACGCGGACACCGTTGACCTTCGGGTCGTCGTTCAGCCGGCGGACGAATTCCACCCGCCCCTTCTCATCGACACGCACCAGATCACCGGTGCGGTACAGGCGCCGCCCGCCGCCGTGGAACGGATCGGGTACGAAGCGCCGTGCGGTCTGTTCCGGGTCGCCGAGGTAGCCGCGGGCCAGCCCGACACCGCCGATGAACAGCTCTCCGACCTCCCCGTCGGGCACCGGGACCAGTGCGTCGTCGAGCACATGGACCCGGGTACCGCGGATCGGACGGCCCACGGAGGGGAGAGGTCCGGTGGACCCCTCAAAGGTGGACCCCTCAAAGGGGCCGAGCCGGGCCGCGAGGCGGACACTGGACGCCTCGGTGACACCGTAGGAGTTGACGACCTCGAAGGGCAGCCCGCGGGGCCAGACCCGCAGTTGCTCACCGCCCGTCACCAGCAGGCGCAGCGGGCAGTTGGCCGGCCAGGGGACGCCGAAGAGCCGTTCCGCGAGCCCGGTCACCACGATGCTCCAGGTCACCCCCTGGTCCAGCAGCCAGTCACGGAGCGCCCCCGGCTCGCGGACGGGGCCTTCCTCGGAGACGGCGATGGCCGCGCCCGCGGTCAGCGGAGTCCACAACTCCCATCGTGAGATGGCGAATCCGGGGGAGGCCAGCCAGCCACTGCGGTCCTCGGGGCGGATCGAGAAGGCGTCATGGGACCACAGCGCCTCGTTCACGATGCCCGCGTGCGTGAGGGCCACCGCCTTGGGACGGCCGGTCGAGCCCGAGGTGAAGTAGACGCAGGCGACAGCGCCGTCCTCACCCTCCGGAGCCGGCGGCAGACCGGCGAGTGGCTGGTCCACGGGGGGATCCGCGACCTCGCTGATGGTCAGCCCCGGACCCACCGTCAGCCGCACTCCGGCGATTCCCAGCATGTCCGCGATCCGGGCCGGGGGCAGATCCGTCGCCAGTGGCACATAGACGCCACCGGCCTTCCACACGGCGAGCGCGGCGATCACATGCTCGGCGGAGCGTGGCGCGCCGACCCCGATGGTCATGTCGCCGGCCGCGCCCCGTGCCACCAGGGCCCGGGCCAAGTCTTCCGCACGCCGGTCGAGTTGGCCGTAGCTGAGGACGGTGGCGCCCTCGATCAGCGCCGGCCGGTTGGGCCACCGTAGTGCGGCGTCGCGCACCAGGTCGTGGGTGCGGGCCGGACGGCCGTGTCCGGGCGGGTCAGCGGCCGCTGTCATGCCACACCTCCCCGATCCGCGTCTGGGGGTCCTTGAGCATGTGTTCCAGATTCTGGCAGTGGCGGTCGACGTAGCGCTGTGCGCCGCTCGGGGTGAAGACCGCGCGGTTGTACGTCATCTCGCCCTCCAGCCCGGTCGGGCCGGCGTAGAGGGTGGGCACCACGTTCTGGCCGTAGACATGCGCGTACCGATCGCCGTCCAGCTCGATGGGATAGCAGGTCTCCCTGGTGAACTCGAAGGGACGGACCTCGGCGTCGCCGATGCGTTCCGGCGGGCCCAGGTCCGCGTTGAGGACGCTGCCGCGCACCCACACGTGGTACAGCGCCCTCGCCGGCCAGGGCCGTCTGGCCGTGAAGTCCGGGTCGATCGCGTCGGCGATGCGCAGATACGGCAACTGGTTGTCGTAGGCGTCGAGCGCGGTGTCCCTGACGCGTTCCAGAAGCTCGCCGAAGGTGTGCTCGGGGCGCACTTCGATCGGCAGCAGCACCAGATCGGCGAAGTGCCCGACCGCATGCGGATCCGGTTTGAGCTCCAGCCGGGTCAGCGTGGATCCGACCACGACGCGCCGTGCCCCGCAGAGGTCCGCGAGGGCGGCCACATAGGCCGCGACATGGATCAGATAGGGGGTGACGCCCGTCCGGCCGCGGAGCCCGGCGAGGGCCTCCGGATCGGCCTCGGCCCGGAACGGCGTCGTCTCCCGCAGGAAGACCGGCGGTGGGGCCGCGGGATAGTCGGTGCGGACGTCGAGCGGGGCGGGCAGGGGGCTGAGCACCCGGCGCCAGTGGTCCAGACGCCGGTCGGCGTCCGAGGGCGGCCGGGCGGCCCGCCGCACGAAGTCGCGGTACTGCTCCTGCCGGGCCGGAGGGGCGATCCCCTCGTACGCCTCGGCCAGGTGGCGGACGACCAGCTGCACCGAGGGTGCGTCCAGCAGCAGATGGGCGGCGGACAGGACCAGCACATGCTCCGTCGGGGAGCGGCGCACCAGGGTCGCCCGCCACAGCGGGCCCCGGACGTAGTCGAAGAGGCGGTGCTCCTCGGCGCCGGCCATCAGCTCGCAGTAGGTGTCCTGATCCTCCGGTGGCACGCCGGAGAGATCCACCAGGGCGAGGAGGGGCGGGTGCGAGTCCTCCGCGTCCTGGACGTGGGTGTGGGGTGCGGTGCCCAGGTCGCTGAGGCTGGTGCGCAGCGCCTCGTGCCGTCGGCGGACATCGGCCAGCGCCCGTTCGAGCCGCCCGGTGTCCAGGGGACCGCGCAACGTGAACGCCAGACAGACATTGGTCCTGGTCATCGCCGCGTCGTCCGGGTTCATGAAGCGCATGCTCTCCCAGATCCACTCCTGCTGCGGACTGAGCGGAACCGGATCGCCGGACGCGGTCATTCGCCCTCCATGAGCTCGGGCAGCACGCGCTCCCCGAGCAGCCGCACCGCCCGCATGGCCTCGGCATGCGAGACGGACCCGAACCGCAGCTGCAGGCTCAGCTCGGCACCGGGGTAGAGCTTGCCGATGCGGCGGATGGTGGCGGCGGTCTCGGCCACCCCGCCCACGATGATGTTGTCCGCGGCCATCAGACCGGCCACCGTGGTCGTGCGAGCCGCCTGTTCCATGCGCTCATAGCCCTGGTACTGGTCCGAGGTGATGCCGCGCCAACTCCCGTAAGCCTCAAGCTGTTTGTCCCGGTACGCGGCGTAGTGCTCCTCGGCTCGCGCCACCGCCTCGTCCTGGCTCTCCGCCACATAGCAGTGGTAGCTGACATGCAGTCGGAAGTCGGGGAGTGGCCGTGCTCGATCCGGGTGGCGCGGTACAGATCGAGAAGCCCGGTGAGCTTCTCATGGCTGGCCACCACCGGGATGATCATGAGGTGGTACCCCTTGGACGCGGCCCAGGTGAAGGTCTCCGGAGAGGTGGTGGCGGCGATGAACACCGGTGGCCGGGGCAGCTGCGCGGGGCGGGGCAGCATCGCCGGCAGCGGGCCGAAGCGGTGGAAGCGGCCCTCCCAGCGGAAGCCCTCGTCCGTCCACAGCCGCTCGACGGCCTCGACGTTCTCCTCCAGCAGAGCCCGGCTGTCGGCCATGTCCACCCCGAACGCCTCGAACTCCGAGGGCAGGAACGCCCGGCCGAACCCGGCGTCGAGGCGGCCGTGGGAGAGGTTGTCGAGGACCGACAGTGAGGCGGCCAGCTTGATGGGGTGGGTGAACGCGGGGGTGACCGCCCCGGTCACCAGCCGTACCCGGGTGGTCCGCCGGGCGATGGCCGACAGCAGCGCCACCGGGTCCGGGCTGTATCCGCCCCACTCGTGGAAGTGGTGCTCGACCAGCTTCACATGGCTGAAGGAGAGCCGGTCGGCCAGCTCGCTGAGTTCGATGATCTCGTCGTAGAACCGCTCGGCCGGCATCTCGCCGGGGCCCACGGTGGGAAGGAAGTTGAGCCCGACCTTCATGGTGTCACTTCCCGCGCCGGCAGGTCGTCTCGTACAGATTCCGGTACTGCCGGTCGGCGAATTCGAGCCTGGCCAGCGCACGTCCGGTCTCCAGGGCCGTCTCGTGCGGGATCAGCCGCGGCGTGCCGACGGCCTCGGCCATCAGCTGGGACGCGGCGGCCCGTTCCATCACGATGAACAGCCAGATCGCCTCGCCCAGGGAGCGGCCCCCGGTCAGGAAGCCATGATTCTGCATGATCACGGCAGTGCCGTCGCCCATGGCCTCGATGACCTCCTTGCCCTCCTGGCGCGCGTTGACCAGACCGGTGAACCGGTCGTACAGGCCGTGCCGCCGGTAGAGGACGCAGGCGTCCTGAGTGATCGGATCGAGCAGTCGGCCCAGGGACGACCAGGTCTTGCCGTACATCGCGTGGGTATGGGCGAAGGCCACCAGGTCCGGCCGGTTGCGATGCAGTTCACCATGGAGGGGGTCCACCGAGGGATTGAGCTCGCCCGAGCCCTCCAGGACGGTGCCCTGCGCCCCGACGAGGAGCAGATCGTCGACCCTCACATGGTGGAAGTCCAGACCGAAGGGATTGACCCAGTAGGCATCCGGGTCCTCCGGGTCGCGTACGCTCACATGGCCCGCGATGCCCTCGCTGTAGCCCAGCTCCGCGAGCAGATGGATGCCCTCCACCAGAGACTGCCGCAGCACATCGCGCTCGCCTCCATCCGGCATGGTGCAACCTCACTTTCCAGAAGCGTCGTATACGCAGCGAAAGCCGACTTCGTTGTGCCGGTCGGTGAGCAGGTCCTTACCTCGGTAGAAGGTCGACAGGCAGACCGGAGGCGAGGTCCACGTCCCACCGCGCAGCACATGGAAAGCCTCGGGACGGTTCATGAATTCCTGCCCCGCACGCCCCTTGAAGAAGGGGGCCATATCGGCCCGGGTGAAGAAATTGGTACGGGTGAGCTCCCAGACGTTCCCCGCCATGTTGAGGACGCCGTAGGGGCTCGCGCCGGCCGGATGGGAGTCGGCCGCCGCCACCGGGCGCTCGGGCCAGGAGACGGTGGTGGTGACGAGCAGCTCCTCCAGTTCCGCGAGATTCCGGATGTCGTCGCGGCCGTATGCCGTGAAGACGCTTTGTGCCTTGTCATTGCTCCATTCGTCGCCCCATGGGTAGATCCGGCCGTCGGTTCCGCGGGCGGCCTTCTCCCATTCGTTCTCCGAGGGCAGCCTGCCTCCGGCCCAGCGGGCGAACGCATAGGCGTCGTACCAGTCGACCCCGACCACCGGGAAGCCCGGCCCGTTGAACCGGGGATCGTGCCAATGCGCCGGGGTGTAGTCCTTGCCGTTGGGCTCATCGGGGTGGGCGAACTCCCTGGAGCCACCCACCGCGTCCAGGAATTCCGCGTACCGGGCGTTGGTCACCGTGGTCCGGTCGATGTAATACGCGGGAAGTTCCTCGACGCGCAGCGGATTGTCGGTGTTGTCCATCTGGAAGGGACCGATGTCGTTCACCCGGGCCCCGGCGATGAAGGGCCCGGCCGGAATCAGCACGGCATCGCGCAGGTCCGGTTCGCGTCTGGCGGAGTCCACCGTGGCCCGCAGCCGGGCGAAGTGGCGGTCCTCCAGCTCGCGGAGCTCGTCCGGATCGGTGGACTCGAAGAAGTCGAGCAGGGCGCGCTTGGTGAAGGCGGCACCGCAGCCCACGGGTTTGCGGGCGTAGGCGGGCTTGGTGAAGTTGCTGGGCCAGCCGGAGATGCGGATCATGTGGGCCACCGCCTCCGGGACCCGGTGCTCGCCGGCGACCTTGATGGCGGTGAAGGCCACCCAGTCGACGTCGTCGTGGATCGCCTCGGTGATAGCCGCCCGTGCCTCGGGCGCGTCGACGAACCGGGCGGCGAGGGTCTCCACGGCGAGGCGCCTGACGTTCCAGTCCCGGTGCCCGACCGCCCACTCGGCCAGTTCCTTCAGCGAGAGGTCGCCGTCGGCGGCATCGGTCAGCGCCTTTTCTATCCGCTGGATCCGATCACGATACTCCTGGCCTTGAAGGGAGTTTATCGATTCCTCGTTCAAGAGTCCGTGCAGCATTGTCCCACCCACCCTCGTACACACTGCCCCGACGGGGTGCCGGGCGAATACGGAGATCCGCCCGGCACCCTTTACCTATCGGTTGCGACGATTACCACTTCGTCGCGGCCTCGCCCGCCTCGCGGGAAGCCAGGAAGTCCTCGGCTGTCATCCTCAGTCACCTCCATTCGCTCGCCGGTCGGAGTTATCCAAGCCACGCGCACAGCGTGGCCACTCATGGGCGCCCGAGGGCGCGATGACGAGAAGGTCTCCCGTTTCAAAGATTCCTGAGAGAGATGCGTACCGGCCGTGATCGCACCGAGCCGGGATCTTGTCACTGACAGGCGCTGTGGGTCAGCAGCGCACCGTGCTCATCTGCATCTTCGAAAGGATCCGACGGGGTCGGACACCCAGGAAATCAGCGGCACTACACTTCCTCCGTTGCGTGACGTCCAGCATCCGCTCGGGGAGTCGCATGTACACCTCACGGCACTATAGGCATCCGTCACCTCCGCCACAACGGATGCGAGCCAAAAAGCCTTTCGGCTTTATGTAATCTTGGTACTCAAGCTGAATTGAGTATTCCATTCCGCTTGTGTTTCGATCTTCGCGTCACCCGTCTCCCGAGGGGCACTCGTCTCCCGGGGGCACTCCTCTCCCGAGGAGGCGGCCCTCTCCCGAGGGGACGGGGCCCGGGTGGTGCCCGCCGGTGCGGCCCACCACCGGCACGCTCTAGGATCGGTCGGTGACCGCCGTGAAACAGCAGACCACCAGGGATCAAGCGGCACCGGGGCGGAAGCGCTCGGACGGTGCCGGCCGGAGCGCCACCGTCAAGGACGTGGCGACGCTCGCCGGGGTCTCCCCGAAGACCGTGTCGAATGTGATCAACGGCTTTGTGCATGTGTCCCCGGCGACCCGGGAGCGGGTCCAGCGGGCCATCCGGGAGCTCGGTTACCGGCCCAACCGGGTGGCCCGCAACCTCCGCCGAGGCAGCACCGGCATGATCGGGCTGGTCCTGCCCGAGCTGGACGTCCCGTACTTCGCCGAGCTGGGACGCCACTTCCTCACCACGGCAGAGGAGCACGGCCGCACCCTGCTGATCGAGCAGACCCTCGGTGACCGCGAGCGGGAGGCGGCGGTGATCCACGGCCTGGGCGACCAGGTGGTGGACGGCATGGTGGTGAGCCCGCTCGCGCTGCACGGCAGCGCGCTGGCGAGCCACCTCGGCACGGTCCCGCTCGTGCTCATCGGCGAGCGCCCCAGCGGCGGCCTCGCCGACCATGTGGTGATCGACAACGTCGCCGCCGCGCAGGAGGCCGTGAGCCATCTGGTGGCCGTCGGGCGCCGCCGGATCGCCGCCATCGGGGTGCAGCCCGAGCCGTACATCGGCACACCGCTGCTGCGCAGGACCGGCTACCGCCAGGGGTTGGAGGAGGCCGGCCTGCCGCTGGACCCCCGGCTGGAGCGGGAGACCCCCGCTACCACCTGGCCGAGGGCGCCCGGGCGATGGCGGCGCTGCTCGACCAGGCCGAACCGCCGGACGCCGTGTTCTGCTTCAACGACGCGCTCGCCCTCGGCGCACTGCGCACCCTGTACGAGCGCGGACTACGGGTGCCGGACGACATGGCCGTGATGGGCTTCGACGACATCGAGGCCGCGCGGTACAGCACCCCGAGCCTGAGCAGCGTGGCACCGGACAAGACCGCCATCGCCCGGCACGCCATCGATCTGCTGCTGGAGCGGATCGAGGCACCGGACCGCCCGGCCCGGGAAGTCGTCGTCGGACATACGCTCCACGCCCGCGAGTCCACCGAGGGCGGTGTCGCCCGGACCGCTCACTGACCTCCCAAACCCGTGGTGGCCACCGACCTGACGATCTGACGCTGGAACAGCATGAAGACGATCAGCAGCGGGATGGAGCCGAGGATCGAGGCGGCCGACTCCTGGGCGTTCCGCAGCCCCGTGGAGTCCTTCACGGTCGACAGCCCCACCGGCAGCGTCATCAGCTGCGGATCGCTGGTGCTGATGAACGGCCAGAGGAAGTTGTTCCAGGTGTTGATGAAGACGAATATCGCCACGGCCGCCAGGATCGGCCGGGAGAGCGGCAGCACCACACTCCAGAACACCCGGAAGCTGCCCGCCCCATCGATCCGGGCCGCCTCCTCCAGCTCACGCGGAATGCCGTCGAAGAACTTCTTCAGGATGAACACCATCGCGGGCGCCACCACCTGCGGCAGGATCACCGCCGCGTAGGTGTCGACGAGGTTCATCGCGAGCATCTGCCGGAAGAGCGGCACGATCAGGATCTGCGGCGGCACCATGATCGAGGCGATGGTGACGGCGAAGAGAACCCGGCGGCCGCGGAAGAGCGTACGCGAGAAGGCGTACGCCGCCATCGCCGAGATGGTCACGGTGATCGCCGTGACGCACACGGCGATCACGACGCTGTTGACCGCCCACACCGGGAGATTGCCCTGACCGAGGATGGTCCGGTAGGCGTCGAGGGTGAAGCCCGCCTTGGGGATCCAGTCGGCGCCCGACGCGCTCGCGTCGACCTCCGTCTTGAACGAGGTGTCCACGCCCCAGCCGAACGGCACCAGCCAGAGCACCGTCATCAGCGCCAGCGCCAGCAGCGTCAGTACACGAGGGAGGGGGCCCGTGCCGAGGGTGGGGTGCCAGGCATGGCCGCCGTAGCGACGCCGCCGGACCACTTCCCGGGCATGGTCGAGCGGGGTTTTCCGGGGGTACGGGGGAGAGTGTCTCGGTGGTCATGGCGCGATCAGTCCTCCCTGCGCGAGAAGATCTTCAGCTGGGCGAGCGAGAGGATGATGATGATCCCGAAGAACACGTACGACACCGCAGAGGCGTAGCCGAGCCGGTAGTTGGTGAAGCCGGTGTCGTAGATGTACTCCAGGATCGGCCGGGTGGCCCCGTTCGGGCCGCCTTTGGTCAGCAGATAGATCTGGTCGAACACCTTCAGCGACGCCATCACCTGCAACACCGCGATCAGCGCGGTGGTCCGGCGCAGCTGGGGGAGGGTGACCGACCACAGCCGGCGCCACGCACCGGCGCCGTCGAGCGCGGCCGCCTCGTAGAGGTGGTCGGGGATCGCCTGCAACGCGGCCAGGTAGAGCAGGAAGTTGAATCCCACCGTCCACCACAGGGTCACCAGCCCGATGGACCACATCGCGAATTTTTCGTCCGTCAGCCAGGCGATCCCGTCCATCCCGAACGTCTGGAGCACGCTGTTGAGCATCCCCCGGTCCGGCTGGAACAGCATGCTCCAGACCTGATAGACCACCGCCACCGGCAGCAGATGCGAGGCGAAGAAGGCCAGCCGCCACAGCCACTGCCCCGGCATCCCCGTGTACACCAGCAGGGCCATCACCAGGGCGACGATCACGAGGGGGACGGTGGTCAGGACGGTGAACCAGACCGTGTTGCCGAGGGTCTGCCACACCTGGCTGTCGCCGAACGCCTCGGTGTAGTTGTCCAGGCCGACGAAGACACCGTCACCGTGTCCGGTCAGGCTGGCGTCGGTGAAGCTCATCCACAGGCCGATGCCGATCGGCACGAGGAGGAAGAGCGTGAAGAAGACCAGGAAGGGGGTGGCGAAGAGCCACCCGGCGCCGCCCGGGGACCGTCGCCGGTCGGTGGCGGCGGCCCGTCGGGATCCGGCGCGCCGGGATCCGGCCGCGGCCCGCCGCGCGGGCGTGGAGACGGAAGCCATCACATCGCTCCTTTCTGCGATTCCGTCACGGTCAGGCCGGATTCGGCTGAGCCATCAGGGTGTTGATCTGGGAGACCATCGTGCGCACCGCACTCGCCGCGGACGACGAGCCACCGAGCGCGGGATCGAGCGCCTGGCACATCCGCGTCTGGAAGTCGGAGCCGGAGCCCGCGAACCACACCGGCGGGTCGAGCACGAGCTGCTTCGCGGCGCCCGCGTACTCGGACTGCGGACGCAACTTGGCGTAGCCCGCGGACGAGACGGCCGGTGTGTACGCGGGGATATGGCCCGCCGACGCCCACGTCAGCCCGGATTTGACCAGCTCGGCCACGAACTGGTGGGTGCGCCGCCGGTGCTCCGGATCCGGGTTGTCCTGGTGCGGCAGCACCAGCGCATGGCTGTCGGACGCCCCGGCCGGGCGGTCGTAGAAGGTGGGGATGGGGGAGCCGCCCAGCCTGTCCTTGAGGGCCGTCTTGTAGGTGGCCATGTCCCACTCGCCCGAGAAGATCATCGGGGAGCGGCCGTTGGCGAAGGCGGCGATCGCCGTCTGGACGTCCATGGTGCGGCTGTCGCGTGCCAGGTCGGCCATGAAGCGCACCACCTCGACGGCGGTGTCCTCGTCGATCTCGGCCCGCTCGCCCGTGAGATCGAAGGTGGCGCCGGTCTGGCTGAACAGCGTCCAGAACATCCGCCAGCCCATCGCCGCGTCGTTCGCATGGCCGAAGACGGGCCCGAGCTTGCCGGTGTCCTTGCGGAGCTTGTCCATCAGCTCCAGGGCGTGCTTCGGCGATTCGAAGGGCACGAGCTGTCCGTCGCCCGTGAGCAGACCCGCCTTGTCCATGACGTCCCGGTCGAAGAAGACGACGAAGGGGTGGGTGTCCAGCGGAATGGCGTATGGGGTGCCCTGGTACAGACTCCGCTTGACCAGCGTCTTGTTGAGGTCGTTCTGCTTCAGGCCGAACTCCGCCAGCAGATCCGTGTCCCAGGGGTCGAGCAGACCGCCGGGGCGTAGCCCGCCAGCCGGGTCAGGTGCATGATCGCCACATCCGGCGAGCGGCCGCCGGCCGAGGCCATCGCGAGCTTGGTGTAGTACGGCGGGCCCCAGTCCAGCACCGTCGTCCTGACCTTGAGATCCGGGACGCGCTTCTCCACGTTCCGGGTCATCGTCTTCATCAGTTCGCCGTCGGGGCCGGTGAACAGGGTCCAGTACTGGATCTCATCGGCGCTGGCCACGCTTCCGGCGATCGAACCGCAGCCGCTGAGCGCGGACGCCGACACGGCGGCGCCCGCCCCGTACACCGCGCTTCTCAGCAGACCACGCCGTGACAGACCGCTCATCGCCCCTCCTCACTGGCCGGGCGCTCGAAGGCGGCGGGGCGCTGCTGGGCCGCGCGCACCCGCGCCACGTCGAGCTTGCTGCTCCGGTCGAAGCGGTAGACGCCGTTCTGCTCCTGGAAGACATCGGTGAGCTGGGTGTAGCAGTAGCCGAACATCAGAGGGTCGTCGAGCAGCGCGGCGGTCAACCCCGCGAAGCGCGTGTGGAACTCCTCCTCGGTCCGCGGCCGCTCCCCGTAGCCCCAGGACACCTCGCGGTCGTCACCGGCCGCGGCCTCCGCCTCCTCCGGATTCCACCAGATGCCGCCGAACTCGCTGCAGAAGTAGGGCTGGCCGCGGTACGGCAGCGACCACACCGCGTCGGTGTCCCTCTTGCCGGGGTTTCCCCGGTTGTCGGGGTTGAGGAACGGCTCGTCCTTGTCCAGCCCCGCCATCTGGCGGCGGAACGCCTCCGGGTCCTGTTCATAGCTGTGCGAGTCGTACACGTCCGTCTCGGCCACGCGGTGGGAGTAGCCGGAGGCGTCCAGGACCGGACGGGAGGTGTCGGCGGCCTTCGTGGCCAGGAACATGCCCGGGTGACATCGTCCAGGACGCTGTGCCGGTCGTGGAGTTCCTGGTGTGTCTCGTTCAGCGGGCACCAGCCCACGATCGACGGATGGGAGTAGTCCCGCTCCACGGCCTCCAGCCACTGCGCGATGAATCCGGCGGTGGGCTGCTGGTTGTCCCGGGTGGTGCGCCCGGTGCCGGCTCCCCAGTCGCCGAACTCGCCCCAGACGAGATAGCCGAGCCGGTCCGCGTGGTGCAGGAACCGCTCCTCGAACACCTTCTGGTGCAGCCGCGCCCCGTTGAACCCCGCGGCCAGCGACAGCTCGATGTCCCGGACGAGGGCGTCGTCGTCGGGCGCGGTCATCAGCCCGTCGGGGTACCAGCCCTGGTCCAGGACCAGCCGCTGGAAGACGGGGCGCCCGTTGAGCAGCAGCCGCTTGCCGTCGATGGCCACCGACCGCAGCCCGGCGGTGCACTCGGCGCGGTCCACGGCTTCGCCGTCGGCGTCCAGCAGCTCGAACCGCACCCGGTACAGATGGGGGTCCTCCGCAGACCACGGCCGGCGCCGGTCCTCGGGCAGCGCGAGCACCATACGGGGCGCCATGTCGAGGTCGGCGCGCACGGTCGCCTCGGCCACCGTCTGGCCGTCCGCGTCGCTCACCCGGGCCGTGATCCGGTGGCCCGGGCGGTTGGCGCTGAGCGGCAGTTCGAGGTGGAACGCCCCGGACGCGAGGTCGGGGTGATCCGGGGCCTGCGCAGATGGACCTCGGACACCGGCTCCATCCAGACCGTCTGCCAGATGCCGGTGGTGCGGGTGTAGTGGCAGTCGCTGTTGGCGTACTCGGTGGCCTGCTTGCCGCGCGCCTGCGGGCCGTGCCGGGCGTCCCGGGCCCGTACCACGATCACCACTTCAGCCCCTTCACCGGCCGGGTCCGCCACCTCGCCGAGGTCGGCGGTGAAGGAGGTGAAGCCGCCGCTGTGCCGGGCCACTTCGCGGCCGTCGGCCCAGACGGTGGCGTCGTGGTCGACGGCCCCGAAGTGCAGCAGCACCCGCCGGCCGGCCCAGTCCGCCGGGATCCGGACCGTGCGCCGATACCAGACCGCGGGGTGGAAGTCGGTGTCACCGATCCCCGACAGCTCGGACTCGGGGCAGAACGGGACCAGGATCCGACCGTCCAGCTCCTGGTGCACCAGACCGCGTTCGAGTCCGCTGTCACCGGGGTCGAAGGTGAACTGCCAGGTGCCGTTGAGATTGAGCCACTTCTCACGGACAAAGCTGGGACGGGGATATTCGGGTCGTGGAACGGCGTTCGACATGTCGGGCGAGGGGGCGTCGGTGTGAGCCATGGGGTCTCCGGGACGGGGCGGGGATTCGGCCGGGCAGGGGTATGCCATCACCCGTTTACATCGTTGTAAAGATCCCGCGCACCATCTTTTACCGCGACCTCGGGCGGCCGCCGGTGGGCGTGGCTAGATCTCGCTCTTCTTCACCTTGTACAGCTCGATGTCAGTGTTGGCGAAAAGGTGCACATAGCCGCAGTTCCAGCAGATCAACCCGGTGGCCGACTCGTTGGCCCAGCCGAACTTGAACAGCTCCATGCCGGTGCTGTTGAGCTTCACCTCGCGGTCCCGGAAAAGGTCGCCCTTGCAGAACACGCATGTGATCCACACGTCCCCGATCGCCGCACGTACAGGCTTGGCCACGCTCGCTCACCTTCTCCGGCCGCCGAAGCGGCCCCCGTCTCGCATCAACAAAGGTGATCAGCATAGGACGGGGGCTCGTTCGGAACGTCAGTGGCGGTAGGTGCGCACGTAGTCGAAGCGCGCCACCGTGCCCGCGGTGTTCTGCGCGACCAGACCGATTTTGAGCTTGTTCACGGTCGGCAGGGTCCAGACGCCGGTGTGGACCCAGTGCACACCGTCCGTGCTGGTGGCGGCGCGCACCTCGGTCTCGTCCCGCGCGGTGTCGGCGTGGTACGACAGCCGCATCCACAGCGTGTCCGCGGGCGGGCCACCGAACATCGGGCCGTAGGCCACCGGGGTCGGCGGTGTGGTGGTGGGACGCTCGCCCTCCTTCGCGAACTCCGTGACGTGCGTGGCCTTTCCGTCGGTGTGGCTCACCGGGAGCACCGCGTGCACCAGCTTCAGATAGCGGTCGTCATCGCCGTAGAGCACCAGCCCGGCCTGCTGATTGGTCCGCCCCGGAGCGAAGCGGAGCCTGGTCTCCACGGTGTAGTCGCCCGGGGGAGCGTCGCGGGTCAGCACCGACGCCGTATTGGTGCCGAGATAGAGCTCGCCACTCTGAGTCGGCCAGGACAGGGCGCCATCGGCCATCGTGACCCCGGAGGCGGGTCCGCGCACCCATGACCACGGCGAGTCCGCCGTGGTGCCGGGGACGGTGGCGGTGTCGAACTCGTCGCTGTAGGCGGGCAGCAGCGGGCCCGGTGCCCGCTCGGGGATGCGCGTGGTGACCGGTGTGTGGAGCGCCGCGGCCCCCACGTTGTCGGCGGCCACTCCGGCGCCGCGGGCGGCGACACCGACCTTGCCGGGGCGGACCGCCGTCACGGGCAGCGTGCGCTCCTGGGTGGCCACCGCGTCCCGCAGCCGGTCCGCGCTCACCTCCACGGTCATCCGGGTGCCGCGGACCTCGGCCGCCACGTTGTGCCAGGTGTCCCAGACGAAGTCCGCCGGGAGCGGGGTCGTCCGAGCGCCACGGCTTCGGCCGTCGATCCGCACGTCCGTCACCAGTGCGTTGCGCGCCCTGTCCAGCCACGCCACCACGACATCGTCCGGGCCGGTGTAGCGGACCAGCAGTCCGGCCGCGCCGGTGGCCGAGCTGACCCGCAGGTCCGCCTCGGCGCGCCGGACCGCCGGGGCGGACCGGTCCGAGACCAGCGAGGCGGGGCCGGTGGGATTTCCGCGCGGTGTGACGAAGCCCTGGGCGTCCTGCTCGTGTCCGACACTCCAGCCGTCGGTGCCGGAGCCGCTACCGGCGTGCCACCCCTTCAGCGAGCCGTCGTTGAAGGTGCCGCCCGCGGCCCAGGAGGCCACCGGGGCCCGCTGCGCGCCCCGGGAGGCGCCGGCCCCGGCCCGCACGACCGGCCAGCCGTCGATCCAGTCCAGCCGGTCCATCAACATCGGCCGCTTGGACAGCTTCAGCGTGCCGCCCGCCGCCGGTTTGAGATCCGGGTCGTCGGAGGAGATGGCGTGGTAGACGAGCCAGTCCTGGCCGGACAGATCGGTCTGCAGGGCGTTGTGTCCGGGGCCGATCCATCCGTTGCCGTTCGCGGTCAGCGCCACGCCGCCCTTGCTGGTCGCGGCTGTCAGCGGAACGCCCTCGTCGTCCACGAAGGGCCCGGTCGGGCTGGTCGCCCGGCCGACCTTGACCTGATAGCCGCTGTAGGCGCCGTCGCAGCATCCGGCGTCGGAGTAGAAGAGGTAGTAGTGGCCACCGCGCCGGACGACGAACCCGCCCTCCATCCGGCGGCCCTGCGCCACTTCGGTCACCGCGCCCTCGATACGGGTGCGGGCGGCGTTCATCTTCGCCACGCAGATCGTGTCGTAGCTCCCCCAGTACAGATAGGGCTGCCCGCCCTCGTCCGTGAACTGGGCCTGGTCGATGTTGCCGGTGGCGCAGCCGCTCGGCGAGGGCAGCACGGCTCCCTGGTCGGTCCAGGGCCCGGTGGGGGTGGGCGCCGTCGCCACTCCGACGGTGTTCCCCGAGGACACCGAGTAGTACAGGTTGTAGTGGCCGTTCACATAGCGGATGTCGGGGGCCCACAACCGGGCGCCCTTGTGCCAGGCGGGTTTGGTCTCAGGGGTGAAGACCTCTCCGGCGTACTCCCAGTGCGCCATGTCGGCCGAGCGAAGGATGGGCAGCATCCGCTCACCGTCCTCGCCCTTGCTCTGGAACACCGGATTCTGGGTGCCGTACGCATACCACAGGCCGTCCTTGCCCCGGATCATCACCGGGTCGGGGAAGGTGTCGACCACCCCGGCCGTCAGCGGGTTGTGGTACGTCGGCGCCTCGCGGGCCGTGGTGGTGTTCTCCGCCGCCGGGCGCGCGGCGGCCGTCGCCTGGGCCGCGGGCAGCAGCCCGGCCAGCAGCGCGCACAGCAGCGTGGCGACGAGGGTGCCAGGACTTCGTCTCATCTACGCGGTCCCTTCCGGCTCGAAGGAGCTCAGGCTCGGGTCGTAGTCAAGGTCCCCGATGTCGAACATCGGGGTCATCCAGTGGTAGAAGTTGTCGCCACGCTCGCGCAGCAGGTCGTACAGGCGGCGCATCAGGCGGCGGCGCACGGGCAGCAGCTCAGGGTGCTCGTAGCGGTTGGTCAGCTCATGCGGGTCGGTGTCCAGGTCGTAGAGCTCGTTGACCGACTCGGGATTGACGATGAGCTTGTGGCGCTCGTCGCGGATCATCCGCTGCGGATACGGGAAGTGGTGGCCGTGGAACTCGGCGAGCAACTCGGTCGGCCACCGCGGATGTTCGCCCCGCACCAGTGGCACCAGGCTTCGGCTGTCCACGGCCGGTGAGGTGTCGCAGCCCGCGAGGTCCAGGATGGTGGCCGTGCAGTCGGTGAGGCTGACGAACTCCTCGCGGACCTGCGGGGCCGCCCCGGGAATGCGGATGATGCCGGGGATGCGATAGATGTCCTCGTACATCGCCGGGCCCTTGTCATGCAGCCGGTGGGCGCCCGTGAACTCGCCGTGGTCGGCGGTGAAGAACACCGAGGTGTCATCGGCCAGCCCGAGCTCGTCGAGGCGGGTGAGGATGCGCCCGATCTGCTCGTCGATCAGCGTGACATAGCCCCAGTAGACCGCGATCAGCTTGCGGGTCACCTCGATCGGGATGGTGTCGAACGTCCAGTGGGCGCTGTAGTTGCGCTGCACCGGTGGCTTTCCCTCGAAGGTCTCGGCGATCGAGGCGGGCAGCTCCACCAGGCCGGGGTCGTAGGCGTCGAAGTACGCGTCGGGCAGCAGATACGGCAGATGCGGCCCGAAGAAGTGGGTGGCCAGGAAGAACGGCCGCCCGTCTGCGGCGTATCGCTCCAGTTGCTCGATGGCGCGGGTGGCCAGATAGTGCTCGAAGGTGGCCTCCACCGGTTGGTGCAGCCGCGCCGCCAGCAGATTGCCCGGATTGCCGTTGGGCGTGGTGCCGCGGATCGGATCGGATATCCGGTACGGCGGCAGGCCCCGCTCCTTCAGATACGCCGCGTAGTCCGGATGGTCCACGGGGTTGTGCCAGCCGGGCAGATCGGGCCCGTCGAAGCCGTACGAGGCGGCGTTGCGGTGGGTGCCCACATGCCACTTGCCGACCAGGCCGAGCTGGTAGTCGCGCTCTGCCAGGGCGGTGGGGAAGGTGAACGCGTCCTCGCGTAGATCCTCCAGATAGCCGACGTTACGCTCGTAGTTGGCCAGCAGCCGGTGGCGGAACGGCGCCTGGCCGGTGAGCAGACTGGCGCGGGCCGGGGTGCAGATGGCGGTGGGGGTGTAGAAGCGGTCGAAGCGGGTGCCGGTCGCCGCCAGCCGGTCCAGGTTCGGCGTGGCCACATGCGGATTGCCGTAACAGCCGAGGGTGTCGACGCGATGCTGATCGGTCATCAGGAACAGCAGGTTCATCGGGCGGCTGCCTTCGTGTAGAGGTCACCGGCGTAGAACGAGGACGGGGCGGGCGACTTCTGTAGCTGCCCGGTCCGGACGAAGAACCGGCTCATGCCGTCCAGCCACTTGTCGACGGTGCCGTCCTTGGTTCTGGCGACGAGCTCGGCGGTCGTCATCGTCTTCACATGCTCCGCGTCCGCCGCCACCTTCGCCTCGTCGGCCTTGAGCAGCTTCGCCGCCAGCGCGATGGACTCCTTGGCATGCGCGGACCGCCAGTCGTTGGCCTCCTGTAGCACCTGGACGACCTTCCGGTCGCGCTCCGGCTTCCCCTTGGCGCCGGAGACGAAGGCGGTGGGGAAGGTGGAGCCGGGGATGTCCTCGGTGCTCGCCACTTCCTTCATCCCCGGCACCTTCTCCTTGATGGTGTCGATGAGGGGGTACCAGATCCCGGCGCCGTCGATCTGCCCGGAGGCGAACGCGGAGACGACGGTGGGCGCGTCCATCACCACCTTCGAGATGTCCTTCATGGCCATCCCGGCCTGCTGGAGCGCGAGATTGAGCGCCATCTCACCGGATGTGCCCTCGGGAACGCCGACCTTCTTTCCCCTCAGATCCCGGATCGAGGCGATACCGGGCCGGGCGATGACCCGGTCGGCGTAGGTGAGCGTATTGACGGCCACGATGGTGGCCTTGCCGGAGGCGGGCAGCCACAGGGCGCCCGGCCCGATATAGCCGTAGTCCAGATTGCCGGTGCGCAGGGCCTGGATCTGGACCGGACCGTTGACGAACACCTTGGGCTCGGCGGTCAGACCGTGTTTCTTCCACAGGCCGCGGTCCTCGGCGATGGCCAGCAGGCTCGCGCCGTTGTAGTCGGCGATATAGCCGAACCTGACCGCGGAGCCGCCGCCGTTGCCGGAGGACGAACACGCGGCCACCGACAGTGCCGCACCGGTCGCGGAGAGTGTGCGTATGAAGTCGCGTCGGCTCATCCTCATCTCGGGTGAGTCCCTTCGGAAGTGGGGTGGGGAGGGGTGTGGAGGGAGGAGGGAGGTCAGGCGGCGGAGTCGGCCGGTGACTGGTGGTAGACCTGGGTCCAGACGTCGTTGCGGATCCTGGCGAACTCCGCGGACAGCCGTATCTCCTCGGTCCGCGGATAGGGCAGGTCCACGTCGATGACCCGGTGGACGCGGCCCGGCCGGGCGGCCATCACGACCACCCGCCCGGCCAGATACACCGCCTCGTCGACGTCATGCGTGATGAACAGGACGGTGCGCCGCTCCTTGGTCCAGGTGTCCAGCAGCTGGTCCTGCAACTGCACCCGGGTCAGCGCGTCCAGCGCCCCGAACGGCTCGTCCATCAGCAGGACTTCGGGGTCCACGGCGTAGGCCCGGGCGATGGCGCAGCGCTGTTTCATCCCTCCGGAGAGGGTCTTGGGCAGGGCGTCCGCGAAGTCGGCGAGCCCGACCAGCTCGATGGCGTGTTCGGCGCGCCGCCTGCGCTCCGCGGCGGGGACGTGGGCCAGCTTCAGCCCGAACTCGACATTGCCGCGCACCGTCAGCCACGGGAACAGCGCGTACTGCTGGAAGATCACCCCACGGTCCGGCCCCGGCCCGGAGACGGGATCGCCGTCCACCGTGACCGTGCCGGAGGTGGGTTCCAGCAGTCCGGCCACCATGCTCAGCAAGGTGGACTTGCCGCACCCGGACGGCCCGACCACCGCGACGAACTCCCGGTCCCCGATGTCCAGTGAGACCTGGCCGAGCGCGGTGAAGGTGGTGTTCTTCATCGGGTAGGTCTTGACCACGTCCCGGAAAGAGATCTTGGGGCTCATCGGCGCTCCTGCCACGCGGTGAGACGGCGTTCGGCCACCAGCAGCAACCGGTCCATGACCAGGCCGATGACGCCGATGCTGATCAGGCCCACGAAGATCGTGGGAATGTCGTAGTAGGTCTGGGCGTGGACCATCTCGAAGCCCAGCCCCTTCTGTGCGCCGATCATCTCGGCCGCCACCACGGTCGCCCAGGCCGCGCCGAGCCCGATGCGCATGCCGACCAGGATGAACGGTGTGGACGCCGGGATGACCACCTTGAGGAAGACGGTCCGGTCCGAGGCGCCGAGCACCCGCGCCGCGTCGATCAGCGTCCGGTCCACGCCGGTCACCCCCTGGAAGGCGGCCACCACACAGGACATGAACGCGGCCAGGAAGATGACGAAGATCTTCGGGGTCTCGCCGATGCCCATCAGGACGATCACCAGGGGATCAGCGCCAGCGGCGGGATCGTACGGAAGAACTGGACGTATGGCTCCAACAGGCCCCGGGCGACCGGGTACCAGCCCATCAGAAAGCCGACGGGCACGGCGACCAGGGTGCCGAGCGCGAACCCGAGGAGCACCCGCTGCAGACTGGCCAGCGCGTCCTGGGTGAGGGTTCCGTCGGCGAGCAGTTCACGCGCCCTGGAGCTCACGGAGAGCGGTCCGGGGATGTCCGCGAGCCCCGCGACGGCGGTCAGGGCCCAGATGGTGACGCCCAGGACGAGGGCGATCAGATTGAACACGAGGGGGTGGACGGTGCGTCGTGCGCCGCGTGGCGCTTCCGGTGTCGTGGGGGTCTTCTCGGGCGCGGTGACCACCGTCATGGACGCCTCGCGGGGTTCATGGGTCCTCCTCTTCAGCCCGGACGGGCCGTTCAGCCCGGACGGGCCGGGTAATGGCTGAGCAGGGGGGATTCATGCAGGACAAGGGCGATGGCGCCCAGGGCGCCACCGGCCTCGCCGAGCGTCGCCGGCCTCAGGTCCACACGGTCCCGTGAGATCGGCATGATGTGTGCGCGCAGCGCCCGTTCGACCGGCTCGAAGAGCGGTGGGCCGGCCGCGGCGAGTTCGCCACCGAGCACGATCACCCCGGGGCCGACCGCGTTGCACACCGCCGCCAGCACGGTGCCGATGTGGACGGCGGCCGCCTCCAGCGTGCGCAGCGCCACCGGATCGCCGGCCTCCAGCGCCCCGAGGAGCGCGGCCAGGCCGTCCGCGTGTCCGCCCGCGCGGCGGTAGGCGGCGAGCATGGCGCCCACCGAGGCCACCGTCTCCAGGCAGCCGGTGGCGCCGCACGAACATCGCCCGTCGCCCGACTCGACCGCGATATGGCCGAACTCGCCGGACAGGCCGTACGCCCCCCGGTGCAGGGAGCCGCCCACGACCAGCCCGCCGCCCACACCGTGGGACAGCCGCAGATACAGGACGTCCTGACCGCCCGCCGCCGCGCCCCAGGTCGCCTCGGCGAGCGCGGCGAGCCGGGTGTTGTTGTCCACCAGCACCGGTGCCTCGAAACGCTTGCGCAGCAGGGCGGGCAGATCGGCGGAGGGGTACGGGTCCGGCGGCCCGGAGTCGGGATCTCCGACCGGGCCGACCACACCCACCCCGATGGCGTTCAGTGCGCCCAGCCGCAGGGCGCCGTCGGCGAGCGTGCCGACCAGCCGCTCGGCCAGGGTGATCCGCTCCTCCCAGGGCAGTCCCGGGTCGTGCGGTTCGCTGGCCGACCCGATCACCTCGTGTGCGACGTTGACCGCGGAGACATGCACCGCCCGGCGGGCGAAGTCGATACCGATGGCCTGGCCCGCGCTGGGGTTGAGCGTCAGTGCCTCCACCGGCCGTCCCCGCCGGCGCGGGGCCGTTTCCGGCGCCGTGGCGACGACGGCGCCGCTCTCGATCAGCTCGGTGACGATATCGCTGAGGGTGGTCCGGGAGAGGCCGCTGTGCTGTCCCAGTTCGGCCCGGCTGAGCGGGCCGTGTTTGCGCAACAGCTCCAGTACCAAGTCTTCGTGGCCCCGCCGCAGCCGGGCCAGCGGGCCGTCCTGATGGGGGTGCATGCCGAACAGCATGGGCACGCCAGGCTATTTCGTCAACACCCCGGAATAAAAGAAGGCTCAGGTGTCGCGGACGGTACGGAAGCCGAGGTTGCCGGTGGAGCTGTCGGGGGTGTTGGAGGTGCGGGCGGCCACGCGGTAGCGGTTGCAGTACGACTGGTGGCACAGGTAGGAGCCGCCGCGCATCACCTTGGCGATACCGGTGGCCGGGCCGCCGGGATCGGCGCGCGGCCGGTCGGCGTGGTCGGTGGACCACCAGTCGGCGCACCACTCCCACACATTCCCCGCCACGTTGTACAGACCGAACCCATTGGGCTCGAAGGCGTCCACCGGGGCCGTCCCCCGATAGCCGTCCTCGGCCGTGTTCTTGACGGGGAAACGCCCCTGCCAGATGTTGCAGCGGTGCACACCGCCCGGGGTCAGCTCGTCCCCCCAGGGATACCGGCGCCCCACCAGCCCGCCACGCGCGGCGTACTCCCACTCGGCCTCGGTGGGCAGCCGGGCCCCGGCCCAGCGGCAGTACGCCACCGCGTCGTTCCAGGAGACATGGACCGCCGGGTGGCGGCTCCGCTCACCGACCTCACTGCCCGGCCCTTCCGGCGCCCGCCACGAGGCCCCCTCGACCCCGCACCACCACGGCGTCCCCTCGGGGCGCGGGGCGCCCCGGCGCAGCGCCGCGGGCAGGAATCCGGCGAACACATACGACCAGCCGAACCGTTCGGCCTCGGTGACATGTCCGGTCTCCCGTACGAAGCGGGCGAACCGCTCATTGGTCACCGCGTGCACATCGATGCGGAACGCGGCCACGGTCACTTCACGGACCGGCCCCTCGCCATCGGCGGGGAAACCGTCCGCGTCCTCGGTGCCCATCAGGAACGTCCCGCCCGGCAGTAGCGCCATGTCCGTCTCGTAGCCGCCGGTGTGTGCCGTGGCCGCAGGGGCGGGGACGGCCGCACCGCCGCCGCGCGACGGCGTACAACAGCTGGTGGGGCGTGCCTGGATGCGGTCCATGCGAAACTCTCCCGGGCCTGCGAGACGGTGGCGGGCGCGCCGCCCTGCGGAAACGCTGCCCGCGGTCGGCGCCGAGTATTTCACCGGAAACCGTCCGCGGACCCGCCACGTCCCGCGCCCACCGCCCGCCCCCTCCTGGGCGCCACCCCACGTCACCTGCTATAGCTGTTGGCTGACTCTTCATCACGACGACATCTCCCGCCGCGGCTCAAGGAATGCGATCATGCTGACCTGAGCATGCCAACCACCCCCCCCACGTGGTGCCACGCCGCGGTCGTTCAGGAGGACGCAGTGAAGAAGAGTTCGCGGATCCGTAGGGGATCCGCCATCCTCGGCAGCGCCATCGCGCTCGTCGTGGCCTTTCCGGGCAGTGCGCTCGCGGACCCGCCCACGGCTCTGCCCGCCAACGCGGACGGTACGGAGCAGACGTTCCAGCCGGCGTTCGACTACGACACCGACGGCTGCTACCCCACCCCCGCCATCGGGCCCGACGGGACGATCGCGGGCGGGCTCAACCCGAGCGGTGCCCTCAACGGCCAGTGCCGCGACTCCTGGGACCTCGACAACACCAACGGATACTCCCGCTCCAAGTGCAACAACGGCTGGTGCGCGATCATCTACGGCCTGTACTTCGAGAAGGACCAGGCCGTGGCCGGCAGCGGTCTCGGCGGACACCGCCACGACTGGGAGCACGTCGTGGTGTGGGTGCAGGACAACGAGGCCAAGTACGTCGCCACCTCGGCCCACGGCAACTTCAATATCTACAACCGGGACCAGATCCGCTGGGACGGGACCCACCCCAAGGTCGTGTACCACAAGGACGGTGTGAGCACCCACTGCTTCCGCCCGGCGAACTCAGGCGACGAGCCGCCGGAGAACCACCACCAGACCTGGCAGTACCCCGCGCTGGTCGGCTGGAACGGCTACCCCGCCGGGCTGCGCGACAAGCTGAGCCAGGCCGACTTCGGCAGCGCCACCCTGGGCCTCAAGGACAGCACCTTCGCCTCGCACCTCGCGAAGGCCAAGCCGTCCGAGATCCCCTTCGACCCCAACGCGTGAGCGGCACCGCCCCGGGAGGCGACGTGGCATCACGGCCCGCGCCTCCCGGGCCGGTTCGCACCGGGCCGGGTCAGCTCCGGGAAGGCCCGATCGGCGGCGGTTCGACCTCGAGATAGCGATGGCGGCGCGCCCCCGGTACTCCAGCGCCTCCCAGCCCAGCCGCCGCAGCACGGCCGCACAGTTGCGCAGCGCGTCCTCCGCCGCGTACCCGGCACCACTTCCCGGCGGCCCCAGCCACTCGACCCGCACCAGCCCCGTCCCCTCCGCCGCGCCGAGGCAGTATCCGGTCGCCGTGCGGCGGCCCTCCGCGTCGGTGGCCGACGGCGGAACACCGGCGGCCTCGAGAGCGAGGGCCACGGCCCGCACCGGCTGCCGCCGCTCCCACTCGGCGGGCACACCTTCGGGGTCGGCGGCGTCGGCGTTCATCAGCCGGCGGATCTGCAGCAGCCCCTCGAACGCGGTCTGTACCGCGGCCCGGCGGCCCCGGTCATCGCCCCCGGGGACCCCCGCGGCGCCGGTGGCCACCTCGAACTCCGCCATCCCCTGCCCCCTTCGGACGTGGCGGCACCGGGCCCGGCGGCGGTGTTCAGCGCCGTCGCAGACCGTCGGCCTCGACCACGGCATCGGCGAAGGCTTCGGGAGCCTCCTGGGGCACATTGTGGCCGATGCCCTTCAGTGTCCGGTGGGCATACGGACCCGAGAACTTGTCCCGATAGGAGGCACCGCCCCCGGCGGGGGTGAAGGGGTCGCGCCCGCCGTCCAGCGTGACCGTGGGCACGTCGATGACGGGACCCTTGGCGAGGCGCCGCTCCAAACCGTCGTACCGGGGATCACCCGCCGCGAGCCCCAGCCGCCAGCGATAGTTGTGGATCACGATGCGGACATAGTCCGGATTCCGGAAGGCGGCGGCGGTGCGCGCGAAGGTGGCCTGGTCGAAGCGCCATGTCGGCGAGTTGAACCGCCAGACGAGCTGGGCCAGTTGACGCCGGTATTCCGGGTTCTCCAGCCCGAGCACGCCCCGCCGCGTGGCGAAGTAGTACTGATACCACCAGGCCCATTCGACCTTCGGCGGCTGCGGCTGCTTGTTCTTCTCCCGGTTGGTGATCAGATAGCCGGTCACCGAGACCAGGGCCTTGCAGCGCTTGGGCCACAGCGCCGCGACGATGTCGGCCGTCCGCGAGCCCCAGTCGTATCCGGCGAGGATCGCCCGCTCGATCCCGAGGGCGTCCATCAGGGCGAGGAGGTCGAGGGCGAACACCGACTGCTGCCCGTCGCGGAACGTCCGGGGTGACCGAAAGCGCGTCGTCCCATAGCCGCGCAGATACGGGACCACCACCCGATAGCCCTCGGCGGCCAGCAAGGGCGCCACATCGACATAGCTGTGGATGTCATAGGGCCAGCCGTGCAGCAGGACGACGGCGGGACCATGGGCCGGACCGGCCTCGGCGTAGCCGACGTTCAGCTCCCCGGCCTTGATCTGCCGCAGGGCGGCGAAGGACGTGTGCGGCGCGTGGGCGACGAAGTCGGCGCCGTTGACGGCCTCCGCCGAGCCGCTGGCCCGGATGGCGAACGGCGCCCCGACCGCACTCGCGCCCACGATCTTCCCGAAGCTGCGCCTGTTGAACATCCGCACCCTCCACCAGTGCGACCGCTCCCGGACCCTGGCATCCACCATGGCGCACCGGTGCGATCCTCGCACGCTGTACGTCACCTGCCGGAGAGGTGACGCGCGGGGGTGGGGGAGGCGCGCGCCTTACTCGGCGAGCTCCTGCTCGTCGATGAACCCCCGCTCCTCGGCGAGCTCCCGCTCCGAGGTCACCGCGATCCGGCGTCTGATCACCGCGGCCGCCGTGAGCGCGCTCATGGTGAACGCCGTCGCGATCAGCCACGGCTGGTCCAGCGCATGGCGGGTGAGGTGATCGAGCGAGTAGCGGCCGGGCCCCGCGATCCCGAGTGCCGCCGCCGAACATCCCAGCAGGGCGGGGAACTCATAGCCACCGGACTGGGCGAAGAAGCCGGCCGGCGCGTTCACCGACACCGCGCCCGCCATCGTCCCCGCGGCCGCCGCCCCGGCCACGGGGGTGGCGAAGCCGAACGCGAGCAGCAGCCCGCTGCCCGCCTCGCCCAGCCCGGCCGCCAAGGCATTGACCCGCCCCGGACGGAAGCCCATCGCCTCCATGGCCTGGCTGGTACCTTCCAGGCCATCGCCGCCGCACCAGCCGAAGAGCTTCTGCGTGCCGTGCGCGGCCAGGACCCCGCCCACACCGAGGCGCAGTGCCAGCAGTCCGAGATCCTTGCGGTGCTGCATGGGGTCTCCTCCGCTCTCGTACGGGCACACCACGGGCGGCCGCCCGGCGTCTCACCCAGTGTCGGTACGCCTCCCGGGGCCCGCTGTCGCTGGTACGCCATCGGAGTGCATCAGCTCCGTCGCGGTGACCGCGCGCAGACCGCGGCCGCGCAGACCGTCGAGGACCGCGGGCAGCGCGGTCAGGGTCCCGGGGTGACCGAAGTGCAGACTGACCACGGAACCGGCGCGGACCTGGCCGAGGATCGTGTCCCGCACCGCGTCCGGCCCAGGGTCCTGGAAGTCCTGGGAATCCACGTCGTAGGAGAGGACGTGCGGGTACCCGGCGCGGGCCGCCAGACCGGTCACGAGGTCCGTGGCGGTACGGGCCTGCGACGGCCGGAACCAGCTTCCGATGGTCCCGGTGAGGCGGTGCAGCCGGTCGGCGCATTCGGTGATCTCCGCGTACGCCTCGTCGGCGGGCAGCGCGCAGACGGCGCGGTGCCGCATGGTGTGGTTGCCCAGTTCATGGCCGCCGTCCAGGACCCGCCGGGCCAGCTCCGGCTGCTCGTCGAGCCAGGTGCCGACGGCGAGGACGGTGACCCGGGCCCCGGCCCGCTCGGCCTCGGACAGCAGCGAGCGGGCCAGCTCCGGGTCGCCCTGGCCGTGGAAGGTGAGGGCCACCGTGTTTCCGCCGCGTGGCCCGTGGGCGATCTGGGGTGGCAGTCCGGGGAAGCGCACCGGTCCGCGCGGCGCGTGTCCGGCGGGCGTGGCCGTACCGGAGGAGGGCGTCTCGGTGGCACCGGCGGGTCTGGACGACGAGGACACGGGGTGGTGGCCGCAGCCGACGCCGCACGTCGTGGCCGCCACGGCACCGCTCGCGGACCGCAGGACATCACGGCGGGAGGGAGAGGACACCTGAAGCATGAGAACACGGCCCTGGCCGATATGCGGCGATTTCTCGCTGGTGAGGTGGGTTTTTCCGTCGATCGCCGGGCATGGCCATGAACTCTCGGCCGCGCAGGGCCATGGGCTCGCACCGAGGTCCGGGACGCGTCGGGGGCGCCCGTCGGCACGCATGGCACGCTGGGCCTTTGTATGTTCGTGCACCACCGAGGAGACGAGCCGCGTGCCGCAGAACCACCCACCGGAGTCCACCGCCGCCCCGGCGGTGCTCGCCGAGGAGCGACGACTCCATAAGGACCTCGGATTCTGGGGCCTGACCGCGATCGGGTTCTCCAACATCCTGGGGTCCGGGTGGCTGTTCGCGGCCCTGTACGCCGCTCAGACCGCCGGCCCCGCCGCGCTGCTGTCCTGGATCGCGGCGGGTGTGCTGTGTGCCCTGATCGCCCTGGTGATGGTGGAGCTCGGCGCCACCCGCCCGGAGGGCGGTGGCACCGTGCGCTGGCCGCTGTACGCCAGCGGACGGCTGGTCGGCACGATGATCGGCTGGTCCGTGCTGCTCTCGGTGGGCGGTACGGCGGCCGAGATCAGCGCGATCATGCAGTACGCCGCGCACTATCTGCCGGGGCTCTACAGCGGCGGCACACTCACCGTCTCGGGACTCGGCGTGGCCGTCGCGCTCAGTGTCGTGCTGACGGTGTGCAACTGGTTCGCCGTGCGGATATTCGCCCGGCTGAACAACCTCATCTCGGTGTTCAAGGTCGTCGTCCCCGTCCTCACCATCGTCGCGCTGTTCCTGTCCGGCACCCATTCCGGACGCCTCACGGATCACGGCGGTTTCGCGCCGTACGGCTACGCGGCCTGCCTGACCGCGCTGGCCGGTGGCGGCATCGTGTACTCCGTCAACGGCTTCCAGGCCCCGCTCGACTTCTCCGGGGAGGCCCGCAACCCGCGCCGTACCGTACCGGCCGCGGTGCTCACCGGCATCGGCCTCGCCGTGCTGGTCTACCTCGGGCTCCAGCTTGCCTTCCTGTTCACGGTGCCCGAGTCGCTGCTGGGCCACGGCTGGAAGGGCGTCAACTTCGAGTCGCCCTTCGGGCAGCTCGCCCTGGTGCTCAACCTCCACTGGCTGGCCACGCTGCTCTACGCCGACGCGGTGATCTCACCGGGCGGATCGGCCTATGTGGGCGTGGCCATCGACGCCCGCCACACCTACGCCCTGGCCAAGAACGGGCTGCTACCCCGCTTCTTCATGCGCATCCACCCCCGGTCCGGGGTGGCGCGCCGGGCGCTGTTGCTCAACCTGGCGGTCATCGTCGTCTTCATGCTGCCGTTCGGCGGCTGGCAGGACATCGTGAGCGTGATGGGTGACATGTATTTGCTGATCTACGCGGCCTCGGCGGTCGCCGTCGCGGCATTCCGGGCGCACGACCGCGAGCGGGGAGTGACGCGGGCCGAGGGCCGGGTGCCGGGGGTGCGCTGGATCGCACCGGTCAGCTTCGTGGTGGCCAGCGAGTTCGTCTACTGGTCGGGCTGGCACGATCTGCGGCTCGCGCTGCCCTTCGTGCTGGTCGGCGCGGTGTTGTTCCTGCTGCAGCGTCGTGAGGACGGCGGCGCGTCCCTGGGGGAGGAGCTGCGGCGCGGCGCGTGGCTGGTCTTCCATCTGGCCGCGCTGACCGTGCTGTCGTGGCTCGGCACCTTCGGCGGTTCCGCCCGCCTCCCGGCACCGTACGACACCGTGGTGGTGGGCGTCCTCGCCCTCGCCGTGTTCGTGTGGGCGGTCCGCGCGGGCGCCCGGCACCTGCGCGCCTCGCAGGTCAGCGCAGCGTCGCCGTGAAGCTCCGACCGTAGGCGTGGCGGGTGGTGACGACGATCCGGGTGCCGCCGGGCACCCGGCCCACCCGGACCCCGTCGTCCGCCGCCACGGCCCGCATCCTGCGGCCCCGGATGACGACCGAGACCGTGTCGCGCTCGGTGGTCGGATCGGACACCGCGATCGCCAAGGCGCCGTCCCGGGTCTCCCGCAGGAGCACCGAGCCCGGTCCGCGCACCGACAGCCGCCCGGCGCGATGGGTGCCGGGGGTGAAGGCGTTGAGCGCGGTGATCCGCAGACCCCGGTGGGCCACGGCCTGCAGCCGGGTCGTGTTGGCCAGGACGGCGAGTGGCCGACGGGCGTAGCCCAGTTGGCGTTCGGTGGCGTTCGGGACGAGGGCGTACGCCATCGAGGTGTGCGGCACCCCGGCCGAGCGCTCCACCGTGACGGCGAAGAGCTGTTTGGTCACCGGGAGGTCGGGGTTGGCGAGGCGGACGGCGCGGCGGCTGCGGGTGACGGTGTCGAGCGTGACCGTGGGCGGTGGCCCGTCGAGGAAGACATAACCGACCGAGGCGGCCCGGGTGGCATTGGCGTACCGCAGCCAGGCGAGCGGGGCCGTGCCGATGCCGGACCAGGGCGCACCGCCACGGAGCCGCCCGGTGAGGGCGAGGGTGTCCGAGGGGGCGGCGATCCGGGTGTCGAGGGTCGTCGTCACCGCGCGGCCGGCGGCGTCGCCTACCCCCGCGGCCAGGACCACGATCTCGTCGTCGAACAGAAACCACGACTTGGTGGCATCGGCGTTGCGGTACACCACGAAGTCGTCGGGGAGGTCGCCCGCCTGTTTCGCGGCGTACGCCACGTCGTCGGACTGGACGAGCCCCACCACTCCGTACGCGTCCAGGGCGGCGCCACCGGAGAACGGGTGGGTGCCGCGGGGGAAGTAGACATAGGTGTTCTGCGCCTCCGACGAGGAGGTGAAGCCACGTTCGGGTTGTCGTACCAGAGCGTGCCGTAGAGCTCGGGGACGGTGCGGCGGGTCTCCACGGGGCGGTGACACCGGCGAGGCGGTGGGGCGGGACGGTGGTGAGGTAGTCGATGCCGAACGCCTGGGTCTGGTCCTGGCCGGAGAGATACAGATGATGGGCGCCGTCCCCCTGGAACCAGGGCATCAAGTTCTCGCCGCTCATGTACTCGTACCGGCTGATCCTGGAGGAGCTGCGGGCCAGTGCGAAGGCATAGCCGGGGCGCCGGTGGACGGTTCTGTCCATCGCGTTGAACGCGACATGGCGTTCCGCGGGGCCAAGGTCCCGCGCCGGGATCGAGGAGTCGGCGAGGATGTCGGCGTAGCGGGCGATGCTCACCGGGGACACGAACGCCGAAGGGTCGAGCGCGGCCTTCGAGGTCTGCCGCAGATACGAGACATAGCCCTTCAGCGCCGTGGCGTCGGCGCCGGTGGCATGGGCGGACAGGCCCACCACGGCCTCCACCACCTCGGCCGCGTCGGCGTACCCCGTCGCCGGGCGGGACACCCCGCGCCCCTTGACGATCTCCATCAGCCAGCCCTCGAAGATCAGCGGTGCGAAGCCGTCCACCACCCACCCCTGGGCGACGCGGACCAGCCGGTCGTCGGTGGTGTAGCCGGTGCCGTCGAGCATCTTGATGGTCTGTACGACGCGGGTGAGCAGCCCCTTGCCGTAGGAGCCCGTGTAGGCCACGGACGCGTGCTGGATGAAGGAGCCGTCGGCGTAGAAGCCGTCGGTGACACCATGCCGCAGCTCGTACGGGTCGATCGTGGCCAGGATCGTCAGCTGGTCGGCGACGGCCTTGGTGATCCGGGCGTCGTCGCCGAGCACGGCGCCCTGGAGGATGCGGTTGGTGGTGATGTCGGCGAGGTTGGCGCCGGTGTGGAAGCGTGAGTCGAGGTTGACGTCACCGGCCTTGCCATTGCGCAGATACGCGTCCATCGAGGCGACGTAGGTGGCGGCCAGCTCGGGCCGGTACGCGGCGAGTTCGTCCGCGAGCAGCGCCAGGATCTTGCTGACGTGGGTGGAGATGCCGATCTCCCAGGTGAACCAGTTGCCGTAGTAGCCCTTCGACTGGTCGCCGTAATAGTGCTCATGGAGCCATATCAGGCCGTCGATGACGCGCCGCTGGACACCGGTGTCACCGGGCAGCCCGGAGGGTGTGCCGCCTTCCGGTGTGCGGGTGGCGAGGGCGATCTCGTAGAGGTACTGGAACGAGGTGATCAGGTTGGGATCGCTCGTGCCCAGTGCCAGGCCCTGGAAGAGCTCGCCCTGCCCGGCGCGGTCCATCGCGGTGAGCCGGGAGCGGGCGGTCGCGGCGATGGCCGCGAGTTTGGCGCGCACCTCGGGTCGGGCGCCTATCTCGCGCGTCCCGGCGAAGACGGCCACGGTGTTGTCGATCAGCCGGGTGCGCGCGGCCCCGGACGCTTCACCGGGCGCTGTTTCGCCGTGTGCGGCCGGATGTCCCGCCGCTCGTGCGCGCAGCGGCAGGGCCATGGCCGACAGGGCGGCGGCCGGGAGCGTGGAGACGAGGGCACGACGCGAGAGAGGCACGGGCACGCTCCAACGGTCGACGGGGTCCGATGGGGAACCGCCGCACCATTCAAGCAACCCCGGCTTCCCCTGTCACGGGACCGGAATCGGGGGACTGCGGGTGGTTTATGTCGCCAATATAGGCAACAGAATCGTTGACAATCTTGTTGGCCTAGATTTACCTTCGACAGGCACTCACTCAGGGAGGGCACGCGATGCCGAAGGAAGCTCGTCCAGGCACCGGAGAGCAGGCCAAGCAGCATGCGATGGAGCAGCTGCGGCAGGCGATTTTGCGCGGGGAGATGGCACCGGCCCAGCGGCTGGTGGAGAACGAGCTCGCCGAGCAATTCGATGTGACACGGGCGAGCATCCGTGCGGCGCTGATCGATCTGGCATCCGAGGGGCTGGTCGAGCGGATCCGCAACCGTGGTTCACGGGTGCGGGTGGTGAGCGTGGAGGAGGCCGTGGCCATCACCGAATGCCGCATGGTCCTGGAAGGGCTGTGCGCCGCCAAGGCGGCCGTCGAGGCCAGTGAGGAGCAGCTGACCGAGCTGGCCGACCTGGGCACGGCGATGTCCAAGGCGGTCGCCGGCGGCGAACCGCTGACCTACTCCGACCTCAACCACCAACTGCACGCCCGCATCCGGGAGATCTCCGGTCAGCAGGTGGCGGTGGAGCTGCTGGAGCGGCTCAACGCACAGCTGGTGCGCCATCGGTTCCAGCTCGCGCTGCGGCCGGGGCGTGCCCAGCGGTCCCTGGGTGAACACCTGGCCGTGATCGAAGCGATCAGGGCCAGGGACCCACAGGCGGCCGAAGCGGCCGTCCGTGCCCACCTCGCCAGTGTGATCGACGCCTTGAGCGAAGCGCCGGCGTCGACGCCGTGAGCACATGACGCGGGGCTCGCGCCGCGGGGTGGGTCACCGACCTGTCAGCAAGGAGATATCAGCAATGACACACGGTAACGCGGGCGACGCGCCCGCTGCCGCACGGCCGGCCGGTGTGATCGTCACCGATCCGCCACGCGCCGGTGCCGCGCACGTGGACGCCCTGCGGGGGTATGGCGTGGCCACGGTGCACGAGGCCATGGGCCGCACCGGATGCCTCGGCCCCGGGCTGCGCCCCGTCCAGCAGGACGTGCGCATCGCGGGCACGGCGGTCACGGCGCTGTGCTGGCCCGGCGACAACCTGATGATCCACGCCGCGGTCGAGCAGTGCGCCGAGGGCGACATCCTCGTCGTCGCCACCACCTCGCCGTCCACGGACGGCATGTTCGGCGAACTTTTCGCCACCGCGCTCCACCACCGCGGCGTCCGCGGCCTGGTCATCGACGCCGGGGTGCGCGACACCGCCGAACTGCGCGCGATGGGCTTCCCGGTCTGGTCGGCGGCCGTGTGCGCGCAGGGCACCGTCAAGGCCACGGCCGGATCCGTCAATGTGCCCGTGGTGGTGGGCGGGCAGTGCATACGCCCCGGCGATGTGATCCTCGCCGACGACGACGGGGTGATGTGCGTACCGCGCGAGTCGGCCGCCACGGCCGTCGAGGCGGCGAAGGCCCGCACCGCGAAGGAGGAGGCCACCCGGGCGGCCTTCGCCGAGGGCCAACTGGGCCTGGACCGCTACGGGTTGCGGGAGACCCTCGACCGGCTCGGGGTGCGGTACCAGCCGTACGCCGAGCATGCCGGACACGCCCACGGCGGGGCGGCCTCATGAGCGGGCCGGAGGAGGTGCGCTGCATGCTGATGCGCGGTGGCACCTCCAAGGGCGCCTACTTCCTCGCGGAGGACCTGCCGTCCGAGCCCGGTGCCCGGGACGATCTGCTGCTGCGGATCATGGGCAGCCCCGATCCACGGCAGATCGACGGCCTCGGCGGAGCCCATCCCCTCACCAGCAAGGTGGCCGTCGTCTCCGCCTCCCGGGACCCGGACACCGATGTCGACTATCTGTTTCTGCAGATCGGTGTGGACCGGGCCGAGGTCTCCGACCGGCAGAACTGCGGCAACCTCCTGGCCGGAGTCGGCCCCTTCGCCGTCGAACGGGGCCTGGTCGCCGCCCGGGACGGGCGGACACCGGTGCGGATCAAGATGGTCAACAGCGGCGACCACGCCACCGTGACCGTTCCCACCCCGGACCGGCGCGTCGACTACACCGGCTCGGCCGAGATCTCGGGCGTACCGGGATCCGCCGCCCCGCTGGTGATCGGCTTCCAGCAGGGCAGCGGCCCCCTGCTGCCCACCGGCCACGCCCGTGACGTCATCGACGGCACCCCGGTGACCTGCGTGGACAACGGCATGCCGACCGTACTGATCGCCGCGTCCGCCCTGAACGTCACCGGCTACGAGGACCCCGGCGAGCTGGAGGCGGACACGGTGCTCGGCGCCCGGCTCCAGGAGATCCGGTTGGCGGCAGGCCGGTTGATGGGCCTGGGCGATGTCAGTGCCACGACCGTGCCCAAGCTCAGCCTGCTGGCCCCGCCCGCCCACGGTGGCACCGTGATGACCCGCACCTTCATTCCGGTCCGCTGCCACACGGCGATCGGCGTCCTGGGAGCCGCCAGTGTCGCCGCCGGGCTGTGTGTCGAGGGAAACGTCGGCGAGGACGTGGCCCGGCTCCCGGTGACGGGGGAGCGGCTGCGCATCGAACACCCCACCGGCTTCCTGGACATCGACACGGCCGTGGACAACGGAGCCAGTCCCGTGGCACGGGGTACGGCAGTCGTGCGCACCGCGCGGAAGATCTTCGACGGCACGGTCTTTCCCCGGCCCGCCTGATCCGGCGCCCCGTGGCGCCCACACACCGGTGCCCGGTCGTGCCGCACACCACCCTTCCTTTCGGCACCACCGTGCCTTCCCCCGTCACGCCTCCATTCCCCAACCGCCCGCCCTCTCAAGGAGTTGCCGATGCCCCCGCCGCTCGGGGACATCGCCCACCTGGGGCATGTCGAACTGCTCACCCCCGACCCCGACCGCAGTCTGTGGTTCTTCACCACCATCCTCGGCCTGACCGAGAACGGCCGCTCCGGCGACTCGGTCCACCTGCGGACCTGGGACCCCCGCCGCCCGTTCGCGCGGTACGGCACTGGCCGCCCTCGTCGTCGCGCTGTGCTGGACGGTCGTCCTCTTCGACGGCCTCGACCTGTTCGTCTACGGCGCCGTGCTGCCCGGCATGCTCGACGACCCCGACCCCGACCCCGACCCCGACCCCGACCTCGGGCTGGGCCCCGGCCGGGCCGGTGACCTCGGCAGCTATGCCACCTTCGGCATGCTGCTTGGCGCCCTGTCGGCGGGCACCGTCACCGACTGGATCGGCCGCAAGAAGGTGATCATCGGCTGTACCACGGTGTTCTCCCTGGCCTCCGCCGTGTGTGCGATGGCCCCCACCCTCGGTGTGTTCGGCGTCGCCCGGTTCGTCGCCGGACTGGGACTCGGCGGTCTGCTGCCCACCACCATCACCCTGGTCGCCGAATACGCCCCGCGCGGCCGTGGCAACCTCATGATCGGGCTGTTGATGACCGCCCATCAGGCGGGCGGCATCCTGGCGGCGTTGCTGGGCCTATGGCTGGTGGAGCCGTTCGGCTGGCGCTCCGCCTTCTGGGTGGGGCTGGCCCGCTGGTCATCGCCGTACCGCTGGTGGCGATGTTCCTCCCCGAATCCCTCGGCTTCCTCCTCGCCCGCGACCGCACCGACGAGGCCCGACGGCTCGCCGACCGCTACATCGTCGCGGGACGCTCCACCGCCGAGAACCGCGCCACCGCCGTCGGCTGGACCTCCGGGGCCGTCGCGGAACAACGCGGCCAGGGCGTGGTGGCGGTCGGACGGGGTCGCGGGGGCCGGTGCGGTGGCGGGCAGCAGCTCGACCCGGGCCTCGCCGACACCCGCGATCTGCAGGCCCACGCCACCGGTGCGGATCTGCTCGCACTGCGCTGGTCGGCCAAGGCGCTGGCGCCCGGGTTCGCGGCCATGGCCGCCGCCGCCCGCCGTCCCGGGGAGCCGTCCCGGGCGCTGCGCGAGGAGCTGGGCGCCATCGGCCGCTGCGCCGAGTGGACGATGGCGCGGGCCGGTGGCGGAGCGGCCACCGGACCCCTTCACCATGGCGCGCTGTGGGTGATGGGCCTGCTGGTGGCGGCCGCGGCGCTGCGGCCCGGTGCCGGGCCCGGTGAGGTGACCGCCACCGCCAAGCGGATCGCGGACCACCCCGACCGCGGCGCACCGCGTCGGCCCTCACCGGGCTCGCAGGTCTCTGCCACCTATGGGGCACCGGGGGTGCGCGGTGAGGCACGGGCCGCGTTTCCCCATGTGCGCGGCGCCCTGGACGCCTTGTACCGGGCGCGTGCGGCGGGGACCACCGAGAGCCAGGCGCGCCTGGACGCGCTGCTCACCGTGATGAGCACCCTCCAGGACACCGGCCCGCTGTACCGGGCGGGCCCGCCGGGCCTCCGACGGGTCAAGGAGGGGGCGCGTACGGTGCTCGATGCGGGTGGCGCCGCAACGCCCGAGGGAGCCGCCGCCCTGGCCGTGCTGGACGCGGACCTGCGTGAGCTGGGCATCGCGCCGCGCGGAAGCGCCGCGCTGCTCGCGGGGGCCCTGTTCCTGGACGGTCTCGCGGTGGAGGGTCTCCCGGCGCCGGCGGTCACGGCCCCGCCCGTGCGGTGACTCCGTCCGGGCGGTTGTTTTCCCGGGGTCAGTCGTTCGTCGGTGCCGTCAGTCCGTGGCGGTGGAGGAAGGCGTCCACGAGCCGGTCGGTGAACTCCTGGCCCACGGGCTCGTCGGTCACCAGTACCCGGTAGTAGAGGGGGCCGGTGAGCTGGTCGGTCTCGGCGGTCAGGTCCAGGCCGGGCGGCAACTCCCCGCGCTCCATGGCCCGTTCCAGCGGGAGGCGGTCGCGGCGGCGCTGGTCGTCGAGGTACCGGGACCGGAAGTCCCGGGCGAACGCCGGATCGTGCTGCGCCTGCGCGACCAGGGCCTTGAAGACCGCGCCGGCGTCGGACGCGCTGAGGAACCCGGCCAGGTCGCCCAGATAGCTGCGCAGGTCCAGGGCGAGATCACCGCGGTCGCGCACGGGCAGGTCCTCGGCCACATCCTGGAGGAAGGCGTCCATGAGGACATCGGTCTTGGTGCTCCACCAGCGGTAGATCGTCTGCTTGGCGACCCCGGCCCGGGTGGCGATCCCCTCCATGGTGACGCCCGCGAAACCCTTCTCGGCCAGCAGATCGTCCGCCGCGTTCAGCACCGCCAGCCGGGCCTGCTCGCTGCGCCCGTGCCGGTTGCCGTGGTGGCGTGGTGCCGGTCGGTCGGTGCCGCTCGTCCCGGCGGTCTGTGTCGCGCGTGCCATCTCGCCTCCCCGGTCAGGATAGCCGCGGCCCATGACCGCTCCGCCTGCCCGCACGGCTGGGCCCGCCGACCGGTGGGACATGACCGGCAGGCGGGCCCGGGCGCCGAGAGGGGTGGTGGCTAATCCCACCGTTCCCCTTCGGCCTGTGAAGGAGTCGTCCTCTGTACATCGGGGTGGCCGGTGTCCGGCTCGTCGTCGCGCTCGCCCTCGGCCTGTGAGGGGGTCGTCCACGGCACGTCCGGGTGGCCGGTTTCCCGTTTGCGTTCGGTGTGGGAGGGGGCTGGCTCGGTCATGTGATGCCTCCGCTCCTAGTGCGGACGATGCCGATTTTACGCCCGAATGTCCAGGTTGGTGCAGTGCGGCCGGGCCGGCGACCTCCTATGCGCTGATGTCGATCGTGATGTCGGTATGTACATGAGTATGTCTAGACCAGTGTCATGTTCACTGCCATGATGACCCCGCACCCCTCAGCACCATGAGCCCCCATTCCCCCCGCTGACGCGGCCGTCCAGCCGCGCGAGAGGTGATGTATGTCCAGACGCGTCTCCACCCGATTCCGGACCCTGCCCTGCTGGGCATCAGCCCTGCTGCTCGCCCTGGGCATGACCGCGCTGGCCCCCGAGGCGTCCGCCCGGACGGCCGTGCCCAGCACGATCCCGCTGAAGTTCACCAACAACTCCGGGCGCGGCGACCAGATCTACGTCTATACGATCGGCACCCTGCTCTCGACCGGCCAGCAGGGCTGGGCCGACGCCTCCGGGACCTTCCACCCCTGGCCGGCCGGTGGCAACCCGCCGACCCCGGCCCCCGACGCGTCGATCGCCGGTCCGGCGGGCGGCCAGGCGCTGACGATCCGCATCCCGAAGCTCTCCGGCCGGGTCTACTTCTCCTACGGCCAGAAGCTGGACTTCCGGCTCACCACCGGCGGCCTGGTGCAGCCCGCCGTGCAGAACCCCTCCGATCCCAACAGGAACATCCTGTTCAACTGGAGCGAGTTCACCCTCGACGACTCCGGCCTTTACATCAACAGCACCCAGGTCGACATGTTCTCCGCGCCGTACGCGGTGGGCGTGCAGGGCGCCGACGGCGGCGTGAAGAGCGCCGGCCACCTCAAGCCCGGTGGCTACAACGGCGTCTTCAACGCACTGCGCGCCCAGCCCGGCGGCTGGGCGGGCCTCATCCAGACCCGCCCGGACGGCACCCTCCTGCGGGCCCTCGCGCCCGGGCACGGCATCGAGGCGGGCGGGCTGCCCGCCAACACGATGGACAACTACATCAACCGGGTGTGGCAGAAGTACACCAGCTCCACCCTGACGGTCACGCCCTTCGCCGACCGGCCGAACACCAAGTACTTCGGGCGGGTCTCCGGCGACGTCATGAACTTCACCGACGGCGCCGGAGCCGTGGTCACCAGCTTCCAGAAGCCGGACTCCGACTCCGTCTTCGGTTGCTACAAGCGCCTGGACGCACCCAACGACCAGGTGCGCGGCCCGATTTCGCGGACCCTGTGCGCCGGCTACAACCGCACGACCCTGCTCACCAACTCCAACCAGCCCGACACCAGTGACGCCGGGTTCTACACCGACGCCGTGACCAACCACTACGCCCGGGCGATCCACGCCCAGATGGCCGACGGCAAGGCGTACGCCTTCGCCTTCGACGACGTCGGCCAGCACGAGTCGCTTGTCCATGACGGCAATCCGCAGCAGGCGTCCATCACCCTGGACCCCTTCAACTAGACCGGCAGGAGGCACGGCATGAGACGCACCAGACCGCTGCGCACCCGCCTGGCCGCCCTCGCCACCGGAGCACTCGCCCTGCTGGCCCCGCAATTCCTCCCGGCCACGGCCCAGGCGGCGCCGTCCGCCACCATCTGCAACACCTACTGCGACGCCCGTGACCCGGCGCTCGCCCCGCAGAGCCGCACCCCCGTCACCACCACCCTCTTCTCCCGCTCCATCGCCCTGCACTTCGACGACGCCGACGCGATGGGCTGGGCCTCCATCGACAGCGGCAGCCCCGGTGACGAGGTGTGGCTGGACCGCTCGTTCGACGGCGGCCGGAGCTGGTCCTCGGGCAGCCGCCTCGGTAACACCGCCATCCCGTCCGGACAGCGGGGCTGGCGCACCCTCATGTACAACGTGGACGACTGGGGCGCCCATGGCGTCGGTGCGCTGCGGGCCTGCGGCAAGGCCGGTGACCGCCCCGACATCGCCTGTACGCCCTGGGCCCGTACGACCTGGAACGCGTGGGACCGCCGCACGGCCGCCGCCACCGCGCAGATGGCGTTCTACTCGTACGGGACCGGGCTGTTCTCCACCACCGGCTGGTGGAACTCGGCCAACGCCCTGACGGCCGTCATCGACAACATCCGCGTCACGGGCATGCACAGCTATGAATACGCCATCGCCCGCACCTACGACCTCAACCTCGGTGCGCAGGGCGGGCAGTTCCGCAACGACTACATCGACGACACCGGCTGGTGGGGCCTGGCCTGGGTGGCGGCCTACGACCTCACCGGGGACTCCCGCTATCTCGCCACCGCCCGCGCCGACGCCGACTACATGGCCTCCTACTGGGACTCCACCTGTGGCGGCGGCGTGTGGTGGAGCACCGCGAAGACCTACAAGAACGCCATCGCCAACTCCCTCTACCTCCAGCTGAACGCCGCCCTGCACAACCGGATCCCCGGCGACACCGCCTATCTCCAGCGGGCGAAGGCGGAGTGGTCCTGGTTCCAGGGCACCGGCATGGTGAACGGCTCGAACCTGGTCAACGACGGCATCGACCTTGGCAGTTGCAAGAACAACGGCCAACCGGTCTGGTCCTACAACCAGGGCGTTCTGCTCGGCGGCCTCACCGAGCTGTACAAGGCCACCGGCGACGGTGCCGTGCTGGACACGGCCCGCCGCATCGGCACCGCCGCCACCACGTCGTCCCAGCTCAACACGGCCGACGGCATCCTCAAGGACCCCTGCGAGACCGGCGACTGCGGTGCCGACGGCCCGTCGTTCAAGGGCGCCCATGTGCGGGGGCTGGCCAAGCTGGACGCGGCCCTGCCCGACCACCCCTTCACGGCGTATCTCAAACGACAGGCGGACCGCGCCTACGCCGCCGACCGCAACGCCCTGGACCAGTACGGACTGCGGTGGTCAGGACCGCTGGACAAGACCGACGCGGCGCGGCAGCACAGCGCACTCGACCTGATGAACGCGGCCCCCTAAGCGGCCTCGGGGAAGTGGGGTGCGTTTCCGCGTCGTCCGGCGCGGTGCATCGCAAGGCAGAGCAGTGCCCTCGTACTGGGCGTACTCGGGTGCTGCGACAACGCGGCGAGGTGCCGTGCCGGGGGGCGCGGGGGCGTGCCTCTCTTCCCCGAGGCCGCTTAGACCCGGGCAGCGCCCATCAGGGCCGCAGAACGAGCTTGCCGCGACTGTGGCCGGTCTCGCTCTGCTCATGCGCCTCGGCGGCGCCCGCGAGCGGGAAGCTCCGCACGACGGGCAGCCGCAGCCCGCCCTCCGCGGCGAGCCGGGCGTAGTCGGCGATGGCCTCCAGGGGGCGATTGCCGCCGCCTCCGGAGAAGGTGACACCGAGATCGGCGGCCGCGGGGTCGGCGATGGTGACGATGCGGTCGGTCGTGCCGCCCCGCAGCTCGATCGAGACGGGCAGGGCGCCCTGGCCGGCCGCGTCGTAGACGGCGTCGACACCGTTCGGGGCCACGGCGCGCACCCGCTCGGCCAGACCCTCGCCGTACGCCACGGGGATCGCGCCGAGTGAGCGCAGATAGTCGTGGGTGGCGGGGGAGGCGGTGCCGATGACGGTGGCGCCCCGGGCCACCGCGAGCTGGACGCCGACCCCGCCGACCGCACCGGCGGCCCCGTGCAGCAGCAGCGTCTCGCCCTCCGCGAGCCGCAGGAGGTCCAGGACGCGTGCCGAGGTCTCGGTGGCCACGGGCAGCGCGGCGGCCGTCTCCCAGTCGAGCCCGGCCGGCTTGGGGGCGACATCGGTGGCCAGGGCGTACGGGGCGTAAGCGCCGGTGTCCGTCCAGCCCAGCACCTCGTCGCCCACCGACCAACCGGTGACCCCCTCGCCGACCTCGTCGACGACCCCGGCCGCCTCCGTGCCGGGGATCGCGGGGAACGCGGCCGGGCCCATCTGCGGCATCCAGCCGCGGCGGATCTTGTAGTCGATCGGGTTCACGGCGGCGGCCATGACCTTCAGCCGCACCTGCCCGGGACCCGGATGGGGCTCCTCCGTCTCCTTCAGCCGCAGCACCTCGGGGCCGCCGTACTCCTCGTAGACGATCGCCTTCATAGCTCTCACTCCCGTCAGCCCCGTCAAGAGGGCGTTTGTACCCACAACGCCATCCTCGGCCGGGACATGCCCCTTCCCGGCCGTTCCTTCGGCCAGTTCCACCCGGCCGAAGGAACGGCCGGAGCCGCGAAGAAGGCCCCTTACGCTGACGGACATGGACCTCACGGCCGCAGTCGATGTGATCCGGGCGCCCCTGGGCGAGATCCTGCCGCGCCTGTCCGACGCCCTCTCCGAGGCGATTCCGCACCGGGCGCTGGCCGAGCTCTCCGGCAACTGCCCGCATTCTCCGTTCAAGACCCATGGGCACCCGCCCGGCGACCCCGGATCCGCCATCACCACCGTCGAGATGGCCGCCCTCGCCCCCTCGGCGCGCGCCGAGGGAAGCCGGCAGGCCGTGCTGGGCGGACGGCTGGAGGTGGACGCGGTCCCGGAGTGGGGCACCATGGTGACGGCCACCGTGCCGCTGGGCCCGCCGCAGCCGGTCCGCAAGGATCCGCTGTACGTGCTGGGGGCGCGCGAGCTGGAGGTGCTGGAGGAGCTGGCCCGCGGGCGGCGCAACCGGCAGATCGCCCAGGAGCTGCGCATCAGCGAGTCGACGGTGAAGTTCCATGTGGCGAACATCCTGGAGAAGCTGGGGGTCACCTCGCGTGGCGAGGCGGCGTGCTGGCCCATACGTGGGGGGCGACCGGATCCTGAGCCGCCGGTGACAGTACGGACACCGCGGGCCACGTCGGCGGACAAGCCCCGCGCTCGCGACGTATCGTGGCTGAGGGACGGCGAGCGGAGCGTTTCATGACCACACCGCGGGACCTGTTGATCGTCACCCTGGACGTGGCGCCCATGCGCCCTCTGGAGCGGGGCGATCTGTCGCTCGCGCTCGCGGGAGCCGAGCTGATCGACCTCCTCGACGCCGAAGCCCTCCGGATCGAGGACGACCGCATCGTGCCGGGCCTGTGCCCACCGACCGGAGATCGCCTGCTGGACGAGGCCGCGTCCTCGTTCGTCGGCCGACCGCCGTACGAGCCGGTGGGCGATTGGCTGTGGCGCAGAGGCCGCGGTCTGTCCCCGGCCTATCTGGACGCACTGGCGGCCGCGGGACAGATCACCCGGCGACGCCACGGCTGGTTGCCGCTCCGCGCCGGTGAGGCGGTGCCGGTGGACTCGGCCGCCCGCCGCCACGCGATGGACCGCTGGGCGTCGGACGAGCCCGTCCTCGCGTCCCTCGCGGCGGCCATCGGGGTCCGCGAGCAGCCCGAGGGAGACGCCGCGGGCGCGGTCGGCGACGCGGCCGTGACCGTGCTCGCCGCCGTCAACGACGCCGTGATGGAGCTGGAAGCCGAACGGCAGCGGCGGGCCATCGAGGAAGCGGCCTTCGACAACGTCTGGCGTGGCGAATGACCGCGTGACCGGTTCGCCACCGCGTCAGACGGCCGACCAGCCATTGTCGACGGGCAGGATGACACCGTTGACGTTGCTCGCGGCCTCGGAGGCGAGGAAGAGAATGGCGGCGGCCTGCTCCTCGGCCGTGGCGATCCTGCCGACGGTCGCGGCATGGGCTCCGATGACGGCCGGACCATGCGCTCCCGGCCGGGCGTCGACCCGGATGGCGGTGGCGGTGCCGCCGGGGGCGATCGCGTTGGCCCGGATCCCCTGGTCCCGGTACATCACCGCGAGGGACTTCACCAGGCCCACCACACCGTGCTTGGCGGCGGTGTAGGCGGCACCGGCCGTACTGCCGCGCAGCGACGCCTCCGAGGCGGTGAAGACGATCGAGCCCCGGCCCGCCGCCAGCATGTGCGGCAGCGCGGCCCGGGTGAGCATGAACGGGGCCGTCAGATTGACCCGCAGCACACGGTCCCATTCGGCGTCGTCGGTGTCCGCGACCGCCGAGAAGCGGTCCATGATGCCGGCGTTGTTGACCAGCACGTCCAGGCCGCCGAACTCCTCCACGGCCGTGGCGACGACCTCGTCCACCACCCGCTGGTCGCCCAGGTCGCCGACGACGGCCCGGGCCGTGCCCCCTTGTGTGCCTATGGCCGCGACGACTTTTTCGGCGCCGTCCCGGTCGAGATCCGCGACCAGCACCCGCGCCCCCTCCCGGGCGAGCGCCAGGGCGGTGGCCCGGCCGATTCCCGATCCCGCCCCGGTGACGATGACGCCATGACCCTCGAGTCCGGTGCTGCTCACGTGTTCCTTTCCGCGCGGCGATCCGTGCCGCGCTGACCGTGGGTGTTCTTCCGCATGGTCGGCGGAGGCGGGTGGGCCCGCCTCCGCCGCGACATCACGGGTGCCCGAGCGCGGTCGTCAGTCCTGGATCTCGATGGCCAGGGCCGGGCACACCGCCGCGGCGTGCCGGACGTCCTCGGCCTGCTCGGCCGGGGGCTCGGGGGTGAGCAGCACGACGATGCCGTCCTCGTCGCGCTGGTCGAAGACCTCCATCGCGGCGACCACACACTGGCCGGAAGCGACGCACTTGTCCTGGTCGACGGTCACCTTCATGAGCTTCTCCTTTGTCACCAGGTCACGGGCAGTTCGTAGACGCCGTAGACGGATCCGTCGTGCTTGAACGGGATCCGCTCCAGCTCGGTGGCCGGCCGCAGAGTGGGGATGCGGCGGTAGAGGGTGTTGTAGACGACCTGGAGCTCCATCCGGGCCAGCGGCTGGCCCAGGCACTGGTGCACCCCGAAGCCGAAGGCCACATGGCGGCGGGCGTCGCGCCGCAGGTCCAGCCGGTCGGGCTCGGCGAACACATCGGGGTCCCGGTTGGCGATGTCATTGGCCAGGATCAGCCCCTCGCCCGCGCGGATCACCTCCCCGCCGATCTCGATGTCCGCCACCGCCACCCGGCGCCGCCCGCTGTGGGTGATGTGCAGATAGCGCAGCAGCTCCTCCACCGCCGAGGAGATCAGCTTGGGGTCGTCGGTCTCGCGCAGCAGGGCGAGCTGATCGGGGTGCTCGAAGAGCGCGAGGGTGCCGAGCGCGATCATGTTCGCGGTGGTCTCGTGTCCCGCGATCAGCAGCAGCACACCCATCTGCGCCGCCTCGTCGCGGGCCAGCTCGCCCGCGGTGACCCGCCCGGCCAGCCCGGACAGCAGATCGTCGACGGGATGGGCGATCTTCTCGCCCATCAGGTCGTCCAGATAGCCGATCAGGTTCCCATGGGCGGCCGAGCGCTGCTCGGGGGTGACGTTCCGGTTGATGATGACCTTGCTGTTCTCCTGGAAGAAGTCGTGGTCGGCGTAGGGCACTCCGAGCAGCTGGCAGATCACCAGCGAGGGCACCGGCAGGGCGAACGCCTCCACCAGGTCCACCGGGTTCGGACCGGCCAGCAGCTCGTCGATCAGATCGTCCACGATCTTCTGCACACCGGGCCGCATCGCCTCCACCCGCTTGATGGCGAACGGCGCCGTCACCATCCGCCGCAGCCGGGCGTGCTCGGGGTCGTCCTTCAGGATGAAGCTGACCCCGGTGCCTCCGGGCGGCATCGGGGCCTGCCGGGGATAGCCGGGCCGGTTGATGTCGGCGCTGACCCTCGGGTCGCCCAGCAGCGTCCGCTGATCGGCGTACCCGGTCACCAGCCACGGAGTGCTGCCGTCCCACAGGCGGACCTTCGCCAGCGGGCCCTCCTGCTGCATGCCCCGCAGCCCCGGGGGCGGGTCGAACGGGCAGCCCGCCGCCCTGGCCATCGGAAACTCCGGGGCCCGCGCGGCGCGCTCGTCCACCGGGTTCACTGTGCTGGTCATCGCTCCCTCAATTCGTTTGAGGCGTGTGGTGAAACCCCCGTTGTCCCCCGACGGCCCTCACGGACCGCTGGTGTGCGAGCCGCGCTCAGCGGGTGACGGGCGCCAGCCACAGCCCGACGATGCCGTCGATCAGGCCGGTGGCGGCGTCATGCCAGCTGGACCGGGGCGTGGCGGTGTTCTCGGCGAGCGCGCGCTCCCGCTCGGCGCACATGTGCAGGATCAGATTGCGCGCCATGGCGCCGCGCTCGATGTGCACCTCGATCGGCAACTCGGGGAGGCACCGGTTGAACCCTTCGATGGTGCCCCGCAGCGCCGGGGAGGCCAGCGACTCCTCGGTCATGATCGCGTGGAGCGCGGGATCGGTCATCACCTGGGCGCAGAACCGCGCGTACCAGGTGGGACTGCCCAGGTCCGCCAGATGCTCGAGGACCGGGCGCACCAGACAGGCCACCCAGTCCCGTACGTCGGTGGAGTCGCCGATCTCGCCCAGCCGCCGCCGGCGCAACCGCTCGACCTGCTCGGCGTGTTGCCGGGCGATCGCCCGTACCAGGTCGGCCTTGGTACCGAAGTGGTAACCGACCGCCGCGTTGTTGCCCTGTCCGGCGGCCTCGCTCACCTGGCGGTTGGAGACCGCGTACACCCCGCGCTCGGCGAACAGCCGCTCCGCCGCGGCCAGGATCGCCTCTCGCGTGGCATCGGCCCGTTCGTGCCGTACGGTCCTGGCGGCCACGATCACCACCTCCTCGGCACGAGCGGTCGCTCGCCGCTTCCTCGATCCACGACGCTCTCCCTCGGTTCCGGGGTGGTCATCGACATGATCAGGCAACCCCATGGGTAGCCTTAAGTCAAGCGACTGATTTAAGTCAGGGCGCCATCGGAACCACGCACACCACCGCTGAGACCCCACGGCGTGAGGAGCGTCGTTCAGCCGCCGTACGACTCGCCGGCGTCGTGGACCAGCAGGGCGATCTGGACGCGGTTGTTGAGGTCCAGCCGGGTCAGGATGCGCGACACATGGGCCTTCACCGTCGGCAGCGCCAGATGCAGCTCGCGGGCGATCTCCGCGTTGGAGCGGCCGCCCCCGATCGCCCGGGCCACCTCCCGCTCCCGCTCGCCCAGCAGCGCCAGCCGGGCCCGGGCGGCGGTGGCCCGGTCCTCCTGCCCGCCGCCCGCCACCTGCTCGATGAGGCGGCGGGTGACGGCGGGGGAGAGCACCGGATCCCCGGCGGCCACCGTCCGGATGGCCGTGACGATGTCCTGTGGCGGGGTGTCCTTGAGGAGGAACCCGGCCGCCCCGCCGCGCAGCGCCCGCAGCACATGCGCGTCGGTATGGAAGGTGGTCAGCACCAGCACCTCCGGGGCGCCGGGCCGGGCCCGGCGCTCGGTGGTGGCGGTCAGCCCGTCCACGCCCGGCATCCGGATGTCCATCAGCACCACATCGGGCCGCTGCGCGGCGACCAGGGCCGGTACCTCCGCCCCGTCGGCGGCCTCCGCGACGACCTCGATGTCCGGGGCACCGCCCAGTATCAGGCGCAGCCCGGCCCGTACGATCGCGTCGTCGTCCACCAGCAGGACATGGATCACCCGCGCCGTCCTCCCTCACCCCTGGCCCGGCGCGGACCCGGAAACCGTCGTGGGCCGGACCCGCGCTCAGCTCGCCACCGGCCGGCCGGGCCCGTTCGGCCAGCCCGATCAGCCCCTGCCCGCCGCCTTCGTCACCGCCGGTGGCCGGAGCGGATCCGCGACGCGAACCTGATGGCAACGTAATCGCGTGAACACGGACCGTGTATGCGGGAAGCGGCAGTTCGGGCATCGTGCCCGGCTGGTGCTGACGCCTGCACAGGTCACGCTCATGGATGGCCAGGCGCACGCGGCCCGCGCCCTGTGGAACCTGCTGCACGACTGGTGGACGATGCTGCCCAAGGACAGACGTTCCCTCGCGGCAGCGGATGCGGCGATCCGCCAGGCCCGTAGGGAGATCGACCGGCTTGCTGTACTCCCCGCCCAGGCCGCCCAGGCCGTGCTCAAGACGTACTTCCAAGCATGGAAGAACTGCTGGGAAGGCCGCGCGGGCGCCCCCGGGTTCAATGCCCGCTTCCGCAGGTGATGTCCGTAGATATCCCTCAGGGGCGGGACCTGCGCATCACCCGGGTGCACCGCCGCTGGGGCATGGTCAACATCCCTGAGGTCGGCCGGGTCCGTTTCCGATGGACCAAGGGCTTGCCCGTCGGGAAGCGTGCCAACACCGACAACCGGATCACCGGGGCCCGGCTGGTCAAAGACGCGCTCGGCTGGCACGTAGCCTTCCGCACCCAGACCCTCGAATCCACCCCCAAGCCGCACACCGGCCCTGAAGTCGGCATTGACGTGGGAGTCACCGTGCCACTCGCCCTCTCGAACGGCGAGGCATACTGCCACCGCGCATGGCTGACCGCGGAGGAACAGGCCAAACTGCTCCGGCTGGAGCAGCGGGCCGCGCACCGCAAGAGCTTCCGCAAACCTGGAGAGCGCACCTCCCGCCGTCTGCGGGCCACCTATGACCAGATCGCAGGGATCCGCGCGAGAGCCAAGCGCAGGCATCTGGACTGGCAGCACAAGGCCACCACCGCCATCGCCGCGAAGTACAGCGTGGTCGTGGTGGTAGACCTGAACATCACGAACATGCTCAGGAGCGCCAAGGGCACCGTGGAGACCCAGGGGAAGAACGTCGCCCAGAAGTCCGGCCTCAACCGCGCCATCAGCGGCGAGGCATGGGGCCGCACGGTCGAACCACTGACGTACAAGACAGCCCAGCTTTGTGGTGATGGTCGTCCTCGGCCTGGCGGTGGGCGCGGCGGGCGGTGCGCTCGGCGATCGAAGCCGCGGCCGGTGACCACACCGGTCACCGGCCGCGGTTGATGCGTCGCTACTTCCGCGTCGCGATCCGCAGACACGTGACGGAGTTCGGCGGGAAGGTGTGACTGAAGGTGGTGTCCACGCCGTCGAGTGTGGAACTGCTCGGTGTGATGGGCTGATCCGTGGCGCTGTTCACCGCGTCCGGGTCGCCCTGGAGCGTGGTCAGCCGAGCCGTGCGCCGGACCTTGACCCCCTGGCCGAGGTCGATACGGGTACGGGCGGCCGCGTCCTGGGCGTTGACGACCTTGACGATGAGCTCACCGGTGGCCTTGTCGCGCGTCACCACCTGGCGGAACGGCTCGGCGACCTTGTCATCGGTGAACGCGCCCCACTTCTTGCCGTCCAGGTACAGCGTCACCTGTCGGCCGCGGACCTCGATCCGCACGTCGTAGGCCCGGCCTGTCTCGATCTTGGTGCCGTCCTCGGCCATCGTCTGCTTGGCGCCGTCGGTGGCCTTCTCCACGGCGGATCGGGTGTTGCCCCAGCCACCGAGGTTCCACCAGTAGTAGTTGCCGGTGTCCTTGACCCCGAAGGCGATGAGGAAGCCCTCGCTGCCCGCGCGCTTGGTGGCCTTGAGCTTCAGGTCGTAGTTCTGCCAGCCGCGGTCGCCCGCGGTGACCATGGTGTTCTCGGCACCGGTGTCGGACTGCACATACGCGCCGTCCCGCACCTGCCAGGAGCCGGTCCCGGTGGCCTTCGTCCACTTGCCGTCGCCGCCCGAGAAGTCGTCGCTCAGCAGCGTGGCCCCGTCCGCCGAGGTGACCTGGACGTCGTCGTACGCGGCGCTGGTGGCCCAGGTGGACAGGCCGACGGCGCCGGTGATCGGGCCGGAGGGGAGGGACGGGGTGGCGGACGCCTGGCTCGGCACGACCTGGTCGCCGACGTTGTTCATGAACAGCTTCTGGGTCTCATAGCTGGTCGAGCCCCAGGCGGTGGCGTTGTCGTACCAGATCAGATCCGGCCGCCACTGGACGTAGTCCTTGTTGGCCAGCAGCGGGGCGTAGGAGGCCATCTTCACCACATCGGCGTTGCGCTCCAGGCCGGTCATGTACGCGGCCTCGGCGAGGGAGTTGCCGAAGCGGTTGTCCTGTGAGGCGTATTCACCGAGGAACACCTTGGGTCCCTGGCGGTCGTAGGAGTCGTAGCGCTTGTTGTTCTCCAGGAACCACTGGGGGCTGTTGTAGTAGTGCTCGTCGACCATCTTCACCTTGGCCGCGCGGTTCAGCTCCCACGCGCGGTCGAAGGTGACACCGCTGTCGTCGGGCCCGGAGTTGCTGATCACCGTGATCTCCGGGTGCTTGGCCTCGATGGCCTCGCGGAATTCGGTGAAGCGCTGGAAGAAGGCGTCGGGGAGGTTCTCCTCGTTGCCGACCTCCAGACGGTTCAGCCCGAAGGGCTTCGGATGCCCCATCTCCGCGCGCTTCTTGCCCCAGGTGGAGGTCACCGGGCCGTTCGCGAACTCGATCAGGTCGAGGGTGTCCTGGATATGCCGCTTCAGCAGCTCGGGGTCGTCGGTGGCCTTGTTCTGGCCGCAGCCGGTGACGAGGGCGGGCACCACGGGCAGCGGTGTCGCGCCGATGTCCTCGGCGAACTGGAAGTACTCGTAGTAGCCGAGGCCGTAGGACTGGTTGTAGCCCCAGAAGTTGGCGTTGGTGGGCCGCTCCTCGACCGGGCCGACGGTGTCCTTCCACTGGTAGGACCGCTTGCGCTCCCAGTCCGGTGCCTCGTACGCCCGGTGGCTGCCGGTGTTCACCAGACAGCCGCCGGGGAAGCGCAGAAAGCCCGGCTTCAGCGCGGCGATCTTCTCCGCGAGGTCCTTGCGCAGCCCGTTCGGATGGCCCTTGTAGGTGTCGCGGGGAAAGAGGGAGACCATGTCGAGCCGGAGGGTGCCGCCACCCCCGGCGGTCAGGGCGAGCCGTCCGGTGGTGTCCGTGGCGCGCGCGGTGAGCGTCCCGGTGTACTTCGTCCAGCGGTCCCCGCGCACGGTGGCGCGCAGCGGTGTGGCGAGCGAGGTGGCGCCCGAGGCGGTGTGCAGACCGATCGTCAGCGGGGTGCCCGAGGGGTTCTCGGTGCGGGCCCACACCGAGAAGTCGTACGTCTTTCCGGCCTGGACCGCGATGCCGGTGTTGTATCCGGCGTTGGTGACGCCGTATCCCGCCCCGGCGCCACTGCCGTCCCCGCGCAGATCCAGCCGCAGATAGTTGCGGTTCTTCTCGCCCAGCCGCGCCTCGTCGTTCACCACCCGCGCCGTGCCGGTGGCGCCGCCGGTCGCGGTCTCGGTCCACGAGGTGAGCGGCGTGTACGAGGCGTGGTCGGCGGTGTCGTACTCGAAGGACCGGTTCTGGACCAGCTCGGCGTAGAGCCCTCCGTCCGCGGCGCGGTTGATGTCCTCGTAGAAGATGCCGTACATCGCGTCGTCGATCTCCGGGCCCGCGCGGTCCGGATCGACGGTGATCGAGTAATCGGTCACGGCCGAGGAGGAGGCTCCGGCGGCCGTGGGGTCGGTGAGCGACGCGGCGGCGAGCGAGGTGGTGAGCAGAGCGCTCAGGGTGAGGCCGAGGCCCGGTCTGATGCGTCCCATTGATCGCATGGCGACTCCTGCACCGCAGAATGTTCGAAATATCGGACACTGCTCAGTACTTCGGACGGACGATAGGCAAGGGACCGACGGGGCGTCAATGGGCGGTGTGTGAAGGTCAGTCAGCCGATCGCGGCGGCGCGGTCGTACCGCGGACCTCGAGGGCCGGAGCGGTGAGGGCGACCTCGCCGGGACGGGCGGGGTCGGCGATCCGGTCGAGCAGGCGGCGTGCGGCGCGACGGCCGATGTCGTGGTTCGCGTTGTCCACGGTGGTGAGCCACAGGTGGCGCAGCCGCGCGAGATAGGTGTTGTCGTAGCCGACGAGGGAGAGGTCGTCCGGCACCCGCAGGCCGAGCTCCTCGGCGGCCGACAGGGCGCCGACCCCCGCCATGTCGTTGAACGCGAAGACGGCGGTGGGCCGGTGCGGCGCGCCCAGCAGCCGGACCGTGGCCCGGTAGCCGCCCTCCTCGGTCAGATCGCCCTGCTCCACGGCCGCCGCCCCGGACAGGCCGTGCTCGCGCATGACCGTCTCGAAGCCACGGCGGCGCAGCTCGCCCACCACTCCCTGTCCGGCGATATGGGCGATGCGCCGGTGGCCGAGGCCGATGAGGTGCTCGGTGGCGAGGCGGGCGCCCAGTTCGTCGTCGCCCGCGACGATGTCCACGGCGGGCAGCACGGGCTCGCGGGTGCCCGCGACCACCGTGGGCACCCGCGCGGCCGCCGTGCGCACCGCCGCCGGGTCCGGGAGCGTGCCGACCGCGATCAGGCCGTCGACCCGCAGCTCGGTGAAGGTGTGGGTGAGGTCCTCGCCGAGCCGCCGGTTGAGCCGGCCGTCGGCCAGCAGTGTCCGCAGACCGCTCGCGTACAGCTGGGAGTTGAGGCCGTCGAGCAGCTCCACGAACCAGGGGTTGCGCAGGTCGTTGAGGAGCACCCCGACGGTCCGGGTGCGCCGCTCGCTGAGGCTGCGCGCGGCGGCGTTGGGCCGGTACCCGAGCTCCTCGACGGCGGCCAGGACGGCCTGCCGCTTCTCCGGGCGCACCTGCTCGGAGCCGCGCAGCACCAGGGAGACCAGCGACTTCGACACTCCGGCCCGTTCGGCGACATCGCGGATCGTCGGTGGTCTCATGTTCTGGACCGTTCCACAGGGCGGGCGCGGTTGTCAAAGGGGTTGACACGCTGCGGATAGGGCTTCCAATGTGGGCCGGGAGATTTCTGGAACGGTCCAAAGAAGGGCAGTCATGGTGAGTACGCTCGGGGTCGCCGTCGTGGGATTCGGCTGGATGGGACGGGTGCACACCCAGGCGTACGTCCGGCTGCCGCACCACTTCCCGCAGCTGCCCGTACGGCCCGAACTGGTCACCGTCGCCGACGAGGTGCCCGGACGGGCCGAGGAGGCCGCCGGGCGGTATGGCTTCGCCACCGCCGTCCGGGACTGGCAGGAGGTCGCCGCCGACCCCCGGATCCAGGCCGTGAGCATCGCCGCGCCGAACTTTCTGCACCGCGAGATCGGCATCGCCATGGCCCGGGCGGGCAAGCACATCTGGATCGAGAAGCCGGTCGGGCTCACCGCCGACGACGCCCGCGCGGTCGCCGCCGCCGTGGCCGAGGCCGGGGTCCAGGGCGCGGTCGGTTTCAACTACCGCAACGCGCCCGCCGTCCAGACCGCACGCGCCATGATCGCCGCCGGGGAGATCGGCACCGTCACCCATGCCCGCGTCCGCCTCTTCAGCGACTACGCCGCCCACCCCGAGGGTGCCCTGACCTGGCGGTACGAACGTGCGCGTGGCGGCAGCGGAGTGCTGGGCGACCTCGCCTCGCACGGGGTGGACCTGGCCCGTTTCCTGCTCGGCGAGATCGACACCCTGACCGCCGACACCGCCGTGTTCGTGCCCGAGCGGGCCCGCCCCACCGGCGCCACCGCCGGCCACACCCGGGCCACCGGCGGCGAGCTGGGCCCGGTGGAGAACGAGGACTACGTCTCCTGTCTGCTGCGCTTCGCCTCCGGCGCCCGCGGGGTGCTGGAGGCGTGCCGGGTCTCGGTCGGCGAGCAGAACACCTACGGCTTCGAGATCCACGGCACCAAGGGCGCGGTCTTCTGGGACTTCCGGCGCATGGGCGAACTCGGCGTCAGCCACGGCACGGCCTATCAGGACCAGCCCGTCTCCACCGTGTACATCGGCCCCGGGCACGGCGAGTACGCCGCCTTCCAGCCCGGCGCGGCCAACAGCATGGGCTATGACGATCTGAAGGTGATCGAGGCGTACCAGTTCGTGCGCTCCATCGCCGAGGGCACCGCCTACGGCGCCACTTTGGACGACGCCGTGCACAGCGCCACCGTGCTGGACGCCATGGCCCGCTCCGCCGAGCGGGGCACCTGGGTGAACCCCGGCTGAGCGAAGTGGCGGAGGACGCCCGGCACCTGGCGGACACGGTGAGCACTGGGGCCGAACCGGTGTACTGGAGGGACGACCACGTCAACTCTGTCGGCGTACGCCCGCGGCACTGCGGAGAAGCCCCGCGTCACGTTCCTCGGCACGGCCACAGGGCGCGGCGGAGGACCGCTGTCTCCTCGGCCAGTTCGCGCCGGGACACCTCGGCGGCCGGGACGCCCACCGACCCGTGGAACGTGCCGGGAAAGAGGTGGAGTTCCACGCTGACCCCTGCCGCCTGGAGTGCGAGCGCGTAGGCGATTCCCTCGTCGCGCAGCGGATCGAACTGCATGGCGGTGATGTACGCGGGCGGCAGGTCGCTCAGGTCTGTGGCGCGGGCCGGGGCGGCATAGGGGGACACGTCGTCGGTGCCGGGTATTCCGGTGCCGAGATAGCAGGACCAGCTGAGCCGTGCGCTGGGCCGGTCCCAGGCGGGCGTGTCCACGAACTGCCGCATGCTATCGCTGGACAGCCGGTCGTCGACGGCGGGGACGCCGAGGTACTGGAAGCAGATCGCCGGTCCGCCACGGTCCCGCGCCAGCAGTGCGACCGCCGCCGCGAGACCGCCGCCCGCGGACTGGCCGTGCACGGCGATCCTCGTCGCGTCGATGCCCAGGTCCGCCGCGTGGGCGGCGAGCCACGCCAGCCCCGCGTAGCAGTCCTGCAACGGCGCGGGGTAGGGATGCTCAGGCGCGAGCCGGTAGGCCACCGCGACGACGACGGTGCCGAGTTCACGGCAGAGGCGGATGCTACGGGCATGGGTGGCCTCGATCGATCCCAGTACGAACCCTCCCCCGTGGATGTCGTAGAGGGCGGGGAGCGGGCGCCGGGGTCCGCTCGGGGTGTAGACGCGGAGGGTGAGATGGGACCGGCCGTCGGGGCGGGGCACCGTCACGTCATACACGGTGACGCCGGTCGTGTCGGGTTCCGGCGACGCGGCCAGCCGCCTGGCCTCCTCGGCTCGCGCCGCCGCCGGGTCGCCGAGGTCGACGGTCGGCGGGATCGCCAGGGCCGCGGTCAGTTCTGGGTCGAGTGGGTAACGCATCGTTCTCCGTGGGCCGGTGTCCGGTTCGTGGACGTCGTGAGCCGCGCAGTGTGCGTCGTACCGCGTGGGCGGGTGCGCGACGCACGAGCCGGCTTCGGCGCATGCCGCGATCGGGAGTCAGGTCGCTCGCCGGGCGAGCGGCGTGTACCGGGTGAGGGCTGTCGGGATGGTCGACTGCCGGAGCGGCTTGCGTTCGCCGGCGCCGGCCCGCACCTCGTCCACGCGGTCCATCAGCAGTGAGGCGGCCCGCTCGCCCATGACCTCGGTGCGGTAGGTCACCAGTCGTAGCGATATGCCGAGCATGTCGGCGAGTTCGAAGTCGTCGAAGCCGCAGACGATGGCATCGGAGCCCAGACGCTGGACGGCGCGGCAGACGCCCAGCGTGTTGCGGCTGTTGGCGCAGAAGAACGCGGTGGGCGGGTCGGGCAGGGTCAGCACCTGCTCGGCGACCCTCGCGGCGGAGGCCACGTCCCGCTGTTGCCAGCGGATGAGCCGCTCGTCCGGCTGGATGCCCGCCTTGTTCAGCGCGGACCGGAATCCGCGCAGGCGCTCCGAGATCGTCCACACGGCGGGTGGGCCGAGGAAGGCGATGCGGCGGTGTCCGTCCGCGATCAGGCTCGCGGTCGCCTCACTGGCGCCGCCGAAGTCGTCGAGGAGTACGCAGTCCACGGCGATCTCGTGGGCGGGCAGAGCCGCCAGGACGACCGGGGTGTCCTGGAGCCGGGCTGGGTCGAGATGCGACTGGTCGCCGCCCGTGGGGACGACGATGATGCCGTCCATGCGGCGGGCCACGAGGTCCTCGACGACTTCCCGCTCCCGGCGGGCGTCGCCGCCGGTGTTGCTGAGCACGACCTTGGTGCCGCGCTGGGCCAGGGCGGTCTCCACCCCCAGGGCCAGTTCGGAGTAGAAGGGGTTGGCGAGATTGGGAACGACGAGGCCGACCATGCCGCTGGCCCCGCCGGTGCGCAGGTTGCGGGCCAGCTCGTTGCGGCGGTACTTCAGGTCGGACGCCGCGGCCAGCACCCGTTGTCTGGTGTCGGGCGCCACGCTCGCGTCGCCGCGCAGTGCGCGGGACGCCGTCATGGTGCTCACCCCGGCGCGCGCTCCCACGTCGCGCAGGGTCGGCGCGCTCGAGTCGGACGGGGAGGCGGTGCCGCGGTCCTGGCGGGGCCGCCGGGCCTCGGTGCCGACGTTCGGTTCGTTCGTCATCTGCCACTCTCGCCAGGGGGGTGCTCGTTTCCGCCGGGGAGGCGGGGATCGCATACGGCAACATAGCGGGCGGCGCCGATGAGCGCAGCGTCATGCAGGTGCCGCGCGGGCCTCACGATCGCCTCCGGGGCGCCGTCCGGCACGGACGCCGTCACGCCCACGCGCAGGGGCGGCCCGATCAGATCCCAGGACTGGGCCATGGAACCCCCGACGGTCACCACGGTGGCCGCGAAGCGTTTCACCCACGGCCCCACCGCGCGGCCCAGGGCCGTGAACACCGCGTCGAGGACGGCCCGCGCGACAGGGTCGTGCGCTCGGGCACGTGCCGCGATGTCCGCCACGTCGAGGCCCGCGGCGCGCGCCTCTCCCGCAACCTCCGCGTACCGCCGCAGGATCGCGCGGCGCGAGACGGTGTCCTCCAGAGGGCGGCCGGACACCGTCAGCCGGTAGGCGTGGCCGTCCGGCGGCACGCGTGGTCCGCTGGTGACCGGTGTCCCGGCGTCGAGAAACGCCGAGCCGACACCGGTCCCGAGGGTGAGCGCGACGACGCGGTCGTGACCGGCCGCGGATCCGGCCGCCCACTCGCCGAGGGCGAAGGCGTGCGCGTCGTTGAGGAAGCGGATCAGGGACGGGCCGGCGGCGATGCCGTCGCGCAGGGCGCGGCCGACGTCGACCCCGCGGAGCGCGTCGAACTTGCCCACACCGTCGAAGAGCGCGACCCCGGCGTCGTAGTCGAAGGGGCCGGGGAGGGCGACCGCCCAAGGCCGGTCGTCGGCCACCCCGAGGCCGTTCGCGCTGCGGATCAGGGTGGCGAGTATCTCCTCGGCAGCCGCGTCGCCGACGAGCGGCTCGCGCCGGACGCCGCCGCACACCCTCCCCGACGGCTGCTCGACGAGCGCCGCGGTCACATGGCTGCCACCGATCTCGAGGACGGGGACCGCGGACTCGTGCCCGGGGCATGCGGTGACCGCCCGCGCGGCCTCGGCGGGTCTCCGCTCTCCCGTACGGCGGTGCGCCGCGGACCGGCCCGGACTCATCGCACCAGGGACTTCACGACGCGGACCGGTCCGGTGCCCATCGGGCGCAGTTCGTAGGCGCCGACGGAGGCGGGGACGACCAGCGTCTCGGCGTAGGCGAGGGTGTGCTCGTGCCCGAGCGCGGTGGTCAGGTGGACGCCGGTGCCCTCGACGACGTTGAGGATGTGGAAGCGACCTTCGGTGTCATCGTGGGCAGGCCGGTCCCCGTCCATGCAGATCCGCCGCACCTCGAAGAACATCTCGGGAAGCGTACCCAGCGTCTCCTCACGCCAGCCCGGTCCCTCGCGCAGCGGCACCGGTGCGGGGACCAGCTCGTCGCGGACGGCCTCGCCGGTGCGTTGGGTACCCAGGTTGCGGAACGCGTGGCCCAGGTGGACCGGCCGCTGCCGTCCAGCCTTGTCACGGCGCAGCCAGTCGTAGAAGCGCAGCGAGTACAGGTACGGAGTGGCGCTCACTTCGAGGACGACGTTGCCCTCGCCGCTGGCGTGCGGTGTGCCGGCGGGTATGACGTAGAGCTGGTGCGGCTCGGCGGGGAAGGTCTGGACGTACTTCTCGACGGCGAAGGACTCCTCGTGGTGGTGCGCCTGGTGCGCGTGCTCGCTGAAGGCGTCCACGTCCGCGTCGTCGCGCAGCCCGAGGAAGACCTCGCCGCCCTCGCCGGCGACCATCATGTAGTACGTCTCGTGCTGGGTGTACGGCCAGCCGAACACCTCGCGCATGTAGTCGTCCTGAGGGTGGCAGTGCACGGAGAGGTTGCCGCCGCCGACCGTGTCGAGGTAGTCGAACCGGATCGGGAACGAGGTGCCGAACTCCTCGTGGACCCGTGGGCCCATGATCTCCGCGGGGTGCCGGCTGACGATCGACTGAAATGGGAATTCTATGTCGCCGTGCTCGTCTCCGAGGAGGACTCCGCTCTCGGGCGCGATCAGCTCGTAGCCCAGGGCGGTGTTGGGCGCGTCGGGGTTGAATCCGAGCTCGCGCTGCCCCCAGTGGCCGCCCCAGGGCGTGGTGTTGAAGGTCGGGCGGGTGCGGAAGGGCCGGGCGGCCAGTGCCTCGGTGGTCCGGCGCAGCACGACGCCGTCGAGTGAGGCGGGTGCCGTCAGGTCGCGGCAGTCCAGCCAGCGGTCCACCCGGTCGAGGAGCGTTTCGCGGTGCCGGTCGAGGAGCGGCCAGTCGATGTAGAAGAGCCGCTTGGTGGTGGCCGGTCCGTCGCCGTCGCGCTGGCCGAGGTTGCGCCCACGGCCGGCGGCGACGGCGGCCTCCGCGTAGCGCTTGGGCAGATCGGCGTACCAGAGCAGGTCATGCGGCACGAGCGAGGCGCCGGGGCCGTGGACGACCGTGATGCCGTGTGCGGGCCGTTCGACCCGCGGCAGCGCGGCGAAGAGGCCGCGGAGCGAGCCGTCGGCCAGCTTCTCGAAGTCGGGATCGTCGGTGAGGGCCGAGGAGCTCGTGTGCCGCACCACGTCCTGCCAGGGTGCCATGTGCTCGCCGATGTCCAGGCCGGTCACCGGTATGCCGCGCTGGTCGAGGGCGTCTCCGAGCGCGCGCAAGAGTGCGGCCCAGTCGAGGATCGCGGGACCGTCGATGGCGAGGATCGCGGGAGTGGCGGGCAGCGCGTCGGCGATGGCCGTCCACCCGGACTCGACCGCACCGCCCACCGCAGGGTAGCGGGGGGCGGAGTCGTAGGGCCGGGGTTGCGGGTTGTTCACACTCACTCCTGGACTGGTGACTTTCCGTAGTCGCGTTAACGATAGCAGACCGATGTTATCGATAACGCTATCGTTAACATATTGACCCTGTCACACTCCCCGTGCATAAGGTGTCGCCGCAAGAGCCGCCGACACGGCCCCGGCCGGAACCTCCTCCGTTCCCGCCGGATGCCGGATCGCCCGAGGGAGTCGCATGGCCGATTTGCCTACTTCATCCGTTCCCAGACGGAACGTGCTGCGCTGGGCAGCAGCGCTCGCCACCACCGCACCGGCGCTGGCCGCCTGCACGGGAATGTCGACCTCCGGGGTGAGCGGGGACGGTCCGCGCATGATCACCACGCAGTTCACGCCCGTCGACGAGGCGCGCAACCTGCGCGGGATCCTGAACAAGGCCTATCCCGACGGCGTCAGCCTCGTCCTCGGCGACGCGTCACAGCTCGGCACGCAGATCCGCTCCCAGGCGGACAGCGGCAACGTGAAGCTCGATCTGATCGCGGGCCTGCACGGGGACTTCGCGCAACTGGGGCCCGACTACCTCACGGACGTCAGCACCCTCATGCGGCACCTGGACGGCGCGGGTATCGATCCGACCTTCAAGGAGCTCGCCACGCTCGGTACCGGCCGCAGCTGGTACGTGCCGTGGTGCCAGGCCGCCTATGTGGTGGCGGCCAGGAAGTCCGAACTGGAGCACCTCCCGTCCGGGGCGGACGCGGACTCGCTGACCTACGACCAGTACCTGGACTGGGCGGTCGCGGTACGCCGGGCCAACGGCGGCAAGCCCCGCTTCGGGCTTCCCGCCGGTCCGGAGGGTCTGGTCACCCGCTTCGTCCAAGGTCACCTCTACCCTTCCTTCACCGGGGCGGGCGTGACCCGCTTCCGCAGCGACGACGCCGTGACCATGTGGAAGTACCTCAAGGACCTGTGGGCCAACACCGTTCCGAGCAGCACCAACTACGACTTCATGCAGGAGCCGCTGGCGTCGGGCGAGGTCACGGTGGCGTGGGACCACGTCTCCCGCCTGGTGCAGGCACCGGCGGACGAGCCGGACGACTGGGTCATGGTCCCGTGCCCGGCCGGTCCCAAGGGCCGCGGCTACATGGCCGTGGTGCTCGGTCTCGGCATTCCCAAGGGGGCCGCCGACGTGGCCCGGGCCTCGGCGGTCATCCGGGCCATGTCCGAACCGGACGTCCAGATCGACCTGCTGCGGAAGAACTCCTTCTTCCCCGTCGTCAAGGCCGGGTTGCCGCGCGACCTGCCGCCTGCGGTGCGCCTGGAGTCCAAAGCGGTGCGAGCGCAGCAAGGGGATCCGGACGGGATCCTGTCGCTGCCGCCCGTGGGCCTCGGGCAGCGGGACGGAGAGATGTCGAAGGTGTACCGCGACGCCTTCACCGCGATCGTGCTGGAAGGAGCCGACATCCGAAGGACACTCGACGCGCAGGCCAGGAACATGCAGAGGATCCTCGACGAGGTGAAGGTGCCCTGCTGGGCCCCCGATCCCGTGGAAGACGGCCGACTGTGCAGGGTGGGATGATGCGACGTTCCGTACTCGACCGGAAACCTGCCGGTCAGCGACTGCGGCTTCCGTACCTTCTGCTCGTGCCGTCGTTCGTCTTCATGGTGCTGCTCCTGGGCTGGCCCACCGTCGTCGGTATCCGCGAGGCCTTCATGGGCCCCGACGGCTTCACCCTGGCCAACTGGGAGCGGATGGCGGCGGAGCCGCGTTTCTGGGAAGCGGTGCGCAACACGCTGCTGCTCATCGTCGTGGTGATACCCATCCAGTTCGTCCTCGCCTTCGGCATGGCGCTGCTGCTCCAGAGCCGGCTGCGCGGGTCCCGGCTCTACTTCTACCTGTGGGCGGTACCCCTGGCGGTCAGCGATCTGGCCGCGGGCCTGGTGTGGTTGTCCATCTTCACCGACCGGGGCTATCTCAACTCGGTGCTGGCCGCGTTGGGGCTCGGCGACGGCTTCTCCTGGCTGTCGTACCAGCACCACTCCACGATGCTGCTGGCCGTGGTGCTGGCGGAGATCTGGCGTTCCACCTCCCTGGTGCTGATCATCGTCGTGGCCGGGATGCAGATGATCCCGCGTGAGTACGACGAGGCCGCGCAGGTCTTCGGCGGCGGCGCCTGGCAGCGCGTACGCCACGTCATCCTGCCGTTGGTCAAGCCGAACCTACAGGTCGCACTGATCCTGCGCATGATCATGGCGATGCAGTCCTTCGCCGTCGCCCAGGCGTTGACCGGCAGGAACTTCCCCCTCCTGGTCGGCGAGACCTACGAGTGGTTCGCCGCTCTGCAGAACCCTGCCGTCGCCGGCGCCGTCGCCCTCGTGGTCCTGGGCGTGTCGCTGGTGGCGTCCATCACCTGCCTGCGCGTGCTGCGTCAGCCCGAGGCGGAAGTGAGGCTCCGATGACCGCGGTCGAGACCGAGAAGACGTCGAGGGCGGGCGACGCGCTGCCGCCCGTCGACCGCGGCCCGCTGCGGCGCCGCCGCCGGGTCAGGTCGCTGCAACAGCTGGCAGCCGTGGCGATCACCCTGTTCATGGGCGTGCCCGTCTACCTCATCGCCCTCGCGGCGCTGTCCAGCCGCACGGCGCTGAACGACTTCCCGAAGTCGTTCCTGCCCACTGGCCTGTCCACAACCACCATCAGGGCATTCCTCTCCTCGACCGGAATCGGCCCGGCGACCTTCAACTCCGTGGCATCAGGCCTGCTGACCGTACTGCTCGCCCTGGTCATCGGCGCTCCGGCCGGATACGCGCTGGCCCGCTATGTCTTCCGCGGCCGGGACGCCTACCAGTTGGTGCTGCTGCTGACCCGTGCCCTGCCCATCGTCGTGCTGTCCATCCCACTGGCGCAGCTGTTCCTGAACACCGGTGTCTACGACACCGTCACCGCGGTCGTACTCATCCACACGGCACTGGCGCTGCCCACCACGGTGCTGATCACCGCGAGCATCTTCGTCTCCGTGCCGCGGGACGTGGAGGAAGCGGCGCTGATCTTCGGCTGCACCCGCTTCGGCGCGTTCCGCCGCGTGGTCCTGCCGCTCGCCGTTCCGGGCCTCGCGGCCTCCAGCGTCTTCACCTTCGTCCTGTCATGGAACGAGGTGCTCGGCGCGGCGGTCATCACGCTGGACCACCGGACGCTGCCGGCACAGGTGCTGACGTCGCTACAGCAGTCGCCTCTGGCCTACCGCTTCGCCGGCGGCTTCCTGCTCGTCATCCCGGCCCTGGTCTTCATCGCCCTGATGCGGCGGTACCTGCTCAACATGTGGGGGACCCGCGCGGGTTGATCCGCCGACGAGCCGACCATCCCGATCCACGGTGAGGACATCATGACCGAAGTGCATCTGCGCAATCTGTACAAGACCTATCCGGGCGCCTCCGCCCCGGCGACCCACGACGTGTCACTGGACATAGCCGACGGCGAGTTCATGGTGTTGCTGGGGCCGTCCGGCTGCGGCAAGACCACGCTGCTCCGGATGCTCGCCGGCCTGGAACTGCCCGACTCCGGGCAGATCGTCGTCGGCGGCCGAGACGTCACCTATCTGCCGCCCAAGGACCGGAACCTGTCGATGGTCTTCCAGTCCTACGCGGTCTTCCCGCACCGCAGGGTCCGGGACAACATCGCCTTCGGGCTGACGATGCGCGGCACCGACCGCAAGGAGGTGGAGCGCAAGGTCGCCTGGGCCGCGGAACTGCTCCAGCTCGAGCCCTACCTCGACCGCTATCCCGCGCAGCTCTCCGGCGGCCAGCGCCAGCGAGTCGCCGTCGCGCGGGCGATCGTCGTCGACGCGGACGTCCTCCTGATGGACGAACCGCTGTCCAATCTCGACTCGCTGCTGCGGCTCTCCTTCCGCTCCGACCTCAAGAAGCTCGTCGAGTCGATCGGCACGACGACGGTGTACGTCACCCACGATCAGTCGGAGGCCTTGTCCCTCGGCGACCGGGTCGCCGTGCTCCGGGACGGCGCGATCGCACAGTGCGCCGCTCCCCTGCACGTGTACGACTACCCGGCGGACCGCTTCGTCGGCGGCTTCCTCGGCAGCCCGCCGATGAACTTCCTCACCGCCCGGCCCGACGCCGCGGATGGCACCCGGGTCACCGCCGACCTGGGCAGGCAGGTGGTGGACGGCCCTGCCGCGCTGCGGCCCCATCACGGCAAGACGGTTCTGCTCGGCATCCGCGCCGAGGCCGTGCACACCTCCCACAGCAAGCGGGAAGGTGCCGTGCGTGCCACGGTCAAGGTGTTCGAACCGCTGGGCTCGGCCGTCCTCATCACGGCCGACATCGACGGCCAGGAGATCAAGGTGCAGGCCCCGAACACCTTCCGCGCCGATCCGGGCGACGTCGTCTGGCTCACGATCTCACCGCAGGACGTGCGCTGGTACGACGCCGAGACGGAGCTGGCACTGGAGACGGCATGACCGGGACGTCCCTGGCCGGAGCCCGTTCCCCATGGCCGGGGCCGGGGCCGGACGCCGGTCACCGCCTCCGGCGGTGCGATGACGGGCGGCGGCACCGCCGCGGACCACGGCCCCCCGACCGCACGGCCGCCGCGGCCCGGGAGCGCCCCGGGCCGCGGCGGACACCCTCGACCGGCTCTGCCGGGAACGGCACAGGTGAGCACGGAATGCACGAGACACAGGGCATGGAGGACGCGCACGAGATGACGCGGAACCTGCGCGACGCCGCGCTGCGTCTGCTGGAGAACCACTGGGACGACGCGCGCGGTTACTGCGTTCCCAACCCGAGCCTCTACCCGCACCTGTGGCTGTGGGACTCGTGTTTCCACGCCATCGCGTGGGCCCGGCTCGACGACCCGAGAGCCGAGACGGAGCTGCGCGCCGTCCTGGAGGGCCAACTCGACGGTGGCATGGTGCCGCACATGCGCTACGGTCCGTCCGGACCCGACACCTGGCTCGGGCCGCTCCGGGCCACCTCCTCCCTCACCCAGCCGCCGATGTTCGGGCACGCCGCGCGTGTTCTGGCCGACCGCGGCCGCAGGCCGTCCGACGAAGTGCTGCTCAGGGCACGGTCCGGCCTCGACTGGCTGTGGGAGAAGCGCCGGACGGACCTCGGTCTGATCTACATCGTCCATCCCTGGGAGGCCGGCAACGATCACGCGCCACGCTTCGACGACTGGGGGGCCCCGGGCCGCACACCCGGCGACTACGACCGGGCGGCCCGCACCGCGTGGAACAAGCGGCAGGTGGAGCACCTGCGCTTCGACACGGACGGCGCCGCGCTCGCATCCACCGCGTTCATGTCGTGCACCGCGGGCTTCAACGCGTACACGGCGTTCAACATGTCCGAACTCGCGCAGATACTCGGCGATCCGGAACTCGCGGAGCGCGCCCGTCTCCTGGCTGACGCGATGGACACGCATCTGTGGGATCCGGACCAGGAACTGTGGAACGACCTGGCCCTGGTGGGCGGCGGCCCGTCCACGGCGATTCCGCTCAGCGACGGCGTCATGGGCGCCCTGGTCACTCAGGACCGTGACCGCGCCCTCTCCGCGCTGTCCCAACTCCGGCGGCCCGACCGGTTCGCCGCTCCATTCGGACCGACGAACGTCGCCCGGTCCCACCGCTCGTACGACCCGGGCATGTACTGGCGCGGCGCGGCTTGGCCGCAGATGAACTACCTGCTCGGCCTCGCGCTGCTGCGGTGGGGCCTGCATGACGAGGCGCAGGAGATCGCCGAGGCCACCGTCGCCGCCGTCCGCGGCAACGGTTGGGCGGAGTACTGGAACCCGGAGACGGGAGCCGGTCTGGGCGCCGCTCCCCAGTCCTGGTCGGCACTCGCCGCCTGTATGGAGCCGTGGTGAACGCGGCGCAGGCCGAGGTGAGCACGCGGGGCTGAACCGGCGTACTGGAGGGGGCGGGGAACCGCGCACGCACTCTCGACGCCGGAGGTACCTCACCCGTGAGCACCACGACCAAAGCGGCCCCGACCGGGGCCGGCCGCCGCGCCGCGGGCGATCCGCGGGGCGGGCGGTTCGATTCGTCCCTCGGCCTGATCATGCTGCTGGTCCTGGTGGTTGCGGCGCAGGGGCCGATCCGCCGGGCGCTGTCGGCTCCGGTGACGCAGAGCTGGATGACCGTGTTCGTCGCGGTGGTCCTCCAGGCCCTGCCCTTTCTCGTGCTCGGGGTGGTGCTGTCGGCGCTCATCGCGGTGTTCGTCCCGCCGTCGTTCTTCGCCCGCGCGCTGCCGCGGCGGCCCGCCCTCGCGGTGCCGGTGGCGGGGGTGGCCGGGGCGGTGCTGCCCGGCTGTGAATGCGCCTCGGTGCCGGTGGCCGGGGCGCTGGTGCGCCGGGGCGTCACCCCCGCGGCGGCGCTGGCGTTTTTGCTGTCCGCCCCGGCGATCAACCCGATCGTGCTGACCGCCACCGCCGTCGCGTTCCCCCGCGACCCGGAGATGGTGCTCGCCCGGTTCGTGGCGAGTCTGCTCGTGGCGTGTGCGATGGGCTGGCTGTGGCAGCGGCTGGGGCGGGCCGACTGGCTGCGCCCACCGGCCCGCCCCTCCTTCCACGGCCACGGCAGGGGCGCCGCGTTCTGGGCGTCCGTACGCCACGATGTGATGCACGCCGGCGGCTTCCTCGTCGTCGGCGCGATGGCCGCGGCCACCCTCAAGGCCGTGGTACCGGCGAGCTGGCTGCGCGGCGCGGCCGATGACCCGGTCGTGGCGATCCTCGCCCTGGCCGTCCTCGCGGTGCTGCTGTCGATCTGCTCCGAGGCCGACGCCTTCGTGGCCGCGTCCCTGTCGCAGTTCTCGCTCACCGCCCGGCTGGCGTTCCTGGTCGTCGGGCCGATGATCGACCTGAAGCTGTTCGCCATGCAGACCGGCACCTTCGGCCGCGGGTTCGCGCTGCGGTTCGCGCCCGCCACCTTCGTCCTCGCCGTACTGATGCCGGTCCTGGTCGGGGCGGTGCTGCTGTGAACCGGAAGGCACAGGCGATCGTGCTGTTCCTCATCGGCGGGGCGGTGCTGCGGGCCGGTTTCACCGGCCTGTATCTGCGCTATGTGAAGGCGGGGCTGCGCCCGTTGCTCCTCGCGGCCGGTGTCGTCCTGATCGCGGCCGCCGTCGTCACCATCTGGTACGAGCGGCCGCGCACGGCCCATGCCGACCCGCACGCGGAGGAGGGCGACGGCGGCCACGCCCACCGGGAACCACGGGTCTCCTGGCTCCTCGTCCTCCCGCTGTTCGCCCTCATTCTGGTGGCGCCGCCCGCGCTGGGCTCGTACACCGCCATGCACACCGGCACGGCGCTGCAACGCCCCTGGGGCTTCCCCGCGCTCCCCGCCGGTGACCCGCTGCCACTCAATGTGGCCGATTACGCCGGCCGCGCGGTGTACGACCACGGGCGCTCCCTGGAGCACCGCAGGATCGAGGTCACCGGTTTCGTCGCCCTCGACGGCCACGGCGCCCCCTACCTGGTCCGCATGGCCCTCAACTGCTGCGCCGCCGACGCCCAGCCCGTCAAGATCGGGCTGACCGGACGAATCCCCCCGGTGCTGCAACCCGACACCTGGCTCCAGGTCATCGGCACCTACACCCGCAAGCGGACCACGGACCCCGTGGGCGGTGGCGCCATCCCGTATCTCGACGTCAGCAGTTCCCGGCCGGTCCCGGCCCCGCGCGATCCGTACGACGAGAGCTGGAACGGCTGACCGCCCGGTGCCTCCGTACGAACCGGCCGTCGTCCCGCCACCCGGCCGTCGTCCCGCCACCCGGCCGGTAAGATCGTCCGCGCGGCGGCCGCTCTTCGGGCAGTGGGCGGTCGGCGACGGGGGATGTCCGTCACCACGACCCTGGGAGCCAACCATGGCGAACACCTCCGCCGACCCGGCGGCCACGGTGCCGCTCGGGCCACCGCCGCCGTTCGACCCGGAGCTCATCGCGCCACTCACGGCCATCAGCGAGATACTGCGGCCCGGCGGATCCGGGGCGGATCCGGAGGCGGGGGACGGTCAGGGGGTGCCCGGCATGGAGACGCTGACGAACGAGGATCTGGAGCGCGACGGGGCCTTCCTGGTCGAGGAGCGGTCCGTCCCCGGCCCGGCGGACGCGCCGGAGGTCTCGCTGCTGATCTGCCGGTTGGCGGACGCGGCCACTCCTGTACCGGCGCTCTATCACATCCACGGCGGCGGCATGACGGTCGGGCACAACCGCCTGGGTGTGCCGGAGTTGCTCGACCTCGCCCAGGAACTGCGGCTCGCCGTGGTGTCCGTCGAATACCGTCTCGCGCCGGGGACCCGGCATCCGGGGCCGGTCGAGGACTGCTACGCCGGGCTGCGCTGGACCGCCGAACACGCCGAAGAGCTGGGCATCGACCCGGCGCGCATCGTGGTCGTGGGCGGCAGCGCAGGTGGCGGCCTCGGCGCGGCCGTCGCGCTGCGGGCCCGGGACCGCGGCGGCCCGGCCCTGTTCGGGCAGCTGCTGATGTGTCCCATGCTCGACGACCGCAACGACACACCGTCCGCCCTGCAGATGACCGGGATCGGGGTGTGGGACCGCGCCGCCAACGAGGCCGGATGGACCGCGCTGCTCGGCGACGCACGCGGGGGCGACGACGTCTCGCCGTATGCCGCGCCCGCCCGTGCCACGGATCTGTCCGGACTGCCGCCCGCGTTCATCGATGTCGGCTCGGCGGAGACCTTCCGCGACGAGGACGTGGACTACGCCCGTCGCATCTGGCGAGCCGGGGGAGCGGCCGAACTGCACGTCTGGTCCGGTGCCTTCCACGGTTTCAGTGGCATGGCACCGGAGGCCGCGGTCTCGCGGGACGCACGGGAGGCGCGGCGGCGGTGGCTGCGCAGGCTCCTGGCCCCCTGACGGGGCCCGTGCGCGGGCCGTACGCACGGCCCGCGCACGGCCGACGCGGGAAGACCTCCGCGGGACAGATCCGACCGCCGTCGGCGGTGGCCGCGCGAGGGGGTCAGTGGGACTCGCGGGGCACCTCGTGTCCGCTGGAGCCGACCAGGAAGTCCAGGTCCAGCCCCTGGTCCGCCTGGAGCACATGCTCGGTGTAGAGCCTGCTCCAACCCCGGGCGGCGACCGGCGGCGGGGGCTCCCAGGCGGCCCGCCGGCGCTCCAGCTCCTCCTCGGCCACCTCCAGCGTCAGCGCACGCGCCGGGACGTCCAGGGTGATCCAGTCGCCGTCGCGCACCAGCGCCAGCGGGCCGCCGACGGCGGATTCGGGGGCCACATGGAGCACGACGGTGCCGAATCCGGTGCCGGACATCCGGCCGTCGCAGATCCGCACCATGTCCTCGACGCCCTTGCGCAGCAACTTGGGCGGTAGTACCACGTTGGAGACCTCGGGCATTCCCGGGTAGCCACGAGGGCCGCTGCCCCGGATCACCAGCACGGTGTCCTCGTCCACCGGTAGATCCTCGTCGGCGTGAACGGCGATGTAGTCCTCCGGTGTGTCGAACACCAGGGCCCGGCCGCGATGCTGGAGCAGATGGCGGGATGCGGCGGACTGTTTGATCACCGCGCCGTTCGGTGCGAGATTGCCGCGCAGCACCGCGGTGCCGGTGCCCGCCTCCTGGAACGGGTCGTCCAGTGTCCGGATGACCTCACGGTTCCAGCACTCGGCCTCGCCGACGTTCTCCGCCACCGTGCGCCCGTTCACCGTGGCCGCCTCCGTGTGCAGCAGCGCGCCCAGTTCGCGCATCACCACCGGAAGGCCCCCGGCGTAGCAGAAGTCCTCCATCAGGAACCGTCCGGAGGGCTGCAGATCGACCAGTGTGGGCACCTCCCGGGCCAGCGCGTCGAAGTCGTCGAGCGTCAGCGGCACCCCCAGCCGCCCCGCGATGGCCAGCAGATGGATCACCGCGTTGGTGGAGCCGCCGATGGCCGCGTTGACGCGTATCGCGTTCTCGAACGCCGCCCGGGTCATGATCTGCGACGGCCGCAGATCCTCCTCCACCATGGCCACGATCCGCTGCCCGGCGCGCTGCGCCGTCTCGTACCGCCGCGAGTCCACCGCCGGCCAGCTCGCCGAATAGGGCAGTTGCATACCGAGCGCCTCGGCCATCGACGCCATGGTGGACGCGGTGCCCATGGTCATGCAGTGCCCATTGGACCGGGCCATGCAGCCCTCGGCGAAGAAGCACTCCTCCTCGGTCATCCGCCCGGCCGCAAGCTCGGCCTCGAACCGCCACACCTGCGTGCCCGAACCCACATCCCCGCCCCGGTACTTGCCGTTGAGCATCGGGCCGCCGGTGACCATGATGGCCGGCAGATCGACGCTGGAGGCGGCCATCAGCAGACCGGGAGTGGTCTTGTCGCAGCCGGACAGCAGCACCACACCGTCCAGCGGGTTGGCGCGTATCAGCTCCTCGGCCTCCATGGCCAGCAGATTGCGGTACAGCATCGCGGTGGGCCGCATCAGCGTCTCGCCCAGCGCCATCGCCGGGAACTCCAGTGGAAAGCCACCGGCCTGCCAGACCCCGCGCTTCACCGACTCCGCCACCCGCTGCAGATGGCTGTTGCAGGGCGCCAGCTCCGACCAGGTCGTGGCGATGCCGATCACCGGACGGCCATCGAACACCTCCCCGGAATAGCCCTGGTTGCGCATCCAGGACCGGTAGACCATGCCGGACCGGCCCTCCGCGCCGAACCAGGCCGCGCTGCGCCGCCGGCCGTGTGTTCCCGTGTCAGTCACTTCTGCACTCCCTCTGGCGAACGGTGCTGGAGTCTGGGCGAAGGGCCTTCTCAGCGAAGGGTGATGACGTTTCCGGTGATGAGCCCGGCCTCGTCCGAGGCGAGGAAGACGATGGTCTTCGCGACCTCGTCCGGATCGGCGACATGGAAATGGGTGAGGCTCGAGGCGACGAATCGCCGGACCTCGTCCGTGACCCATCCGGTGTCGGTCACGGGCGGCCGCACCACATTGGCCGTGATCCCGAGGGCGGCCAGCTCCGCGGCCGCCGACAGGGTGTAGTCGGTCTGCGCGGCCTTCGCCGCGCCGTAGGACACCTCTCCGGGGAAACCGAGGTCCCCTCCCGACGTCAGGCCCACGATCCGCCCCCAGCCGGCACCGCGTGCCCGGTGGCGGCGGGCCAGCTCACCGATCAGCAGCGCCGGCGCCATCGCGTCCACCGCGAACTGCCGGGACCAGGTCTGTGCGGTGACGGGGCGCAGCGGCCGGTCGAACCGGTCGGCCGGATCGGGGGTGAAGGTGTCCTGGATCCACCCCGAGGCGTTGTTGACCAGGATGTCGACCGGGCCCAGGCGGTCCTCGGCGACGTCGAACAGCCGCCCCGGAACGGCGGGGTCGCCGAGGTCCGCCTCGATCGCCTCGGCCCGCCCTCCGGCCCGGCGGATCCGCGCCGCGACCTCTTCGCCGTCGATGGACCGCGCGGCGTGGTACGGATCCGCGGCGTCCCCCTCGCCAGGGCCGCGCGGGCGCAGATAGGCGCAGAGCACCGCGACGCCGCGGGCCGCCAGCGCTCGTGCCGTCGCGGCGCCGATTCCCTGGTTCGCCCCTGTCACCAGGGCGACATGGCTGGTTGACGATGTTTCCCGCACCCCCGCAGTACAGCAAAGACGAGCGCCACGCGGAAGATCGTGTCAGCCGCGGAGCCGGGGCGGTCGTCGTCCGGCTTCGGGCGGACCGGCGGATATGGCGTCCCGTCACCGAGCCGCCGCGCCCGTTCAGCCTCAGGGGCGGCGAGCCGTCCGGCCCGGGGCGGGCCGGTGCGGTAATCATCCGGTGTGTGCGGTGTGGATCGGTGTCCGGCACACGGTGAGGAGTGTCCGCATGAGTGGTGAGCTGTCCGGAGCCACGGCCCTGGTCACGGGTGCCACGGCGGGGATCGGCCGCGCCGTGGCGCTGCGGCTGGCGGCGCTGGGGGCCGAGGTGGTCGTCCACGGCCGGGACGCGCGGCGGGGTGCGGAGGTGGTCGAGGAGGTGTCCGCGGCGGGGGCCACGGCCAGGTTCGTGGCGGCGGATCTCGCCGAGGCCGATGATGTGCGGCGGCTGGCCGACGAGGCGGGGGAGGTGGACGTCCTGGTCAACAACGCCGGCGTCTACCGGTTCGCGGACACCGCCGGGACCTCGTCCGAGATGTTCGACGTCCATATGGCCATCAACGCCCGCGCACCGCTTCTGCTGGTCGGGCGGCTCGCACCGGGTATGGCCACTCGGGGCCACGGGGTCATCGTCAACCTCAGCACCATCGCGGCCGGTGCCCCCGCCCGCAACGCCGGGGCGTACGGCGCCTCGAAGGCCGCGCTGGAGCTGCTGACCCGGGTGTGGGCCGATGAGTTCGGCGGCCGGGGAGTCCGGGTCAACGCCGTCCGTTCGGGCCCGGTCCGTACGCCGGGCACCTCCGAGATGGGGGAGGAGGCCCTCCGGACCGTGGCGCGGGCCACGGTCCTGGACCGACCCGCGGCGCCCGAGGAGATCGCCGAAGCCGTTCTGTTCCTGGTCTCCTCGCGGGCGAGCTACATCACCGGCGCCATCCTCGAGGCCCGGGGCGGCGAACTCGCCATCGGATGACGCGGACCGCGAATTTTCTAGATCGCGCCGCTGTACGCGATGGGCTGTTCCGTCCAGATGCACTTGCCCTCGGCGGTGTAGCGGGTCCCCCAGCGCTGCGAGAGCGCGGAGACCAGCTGCAGTCCCCGCCCGCCCTCGTCCGTCTCGGCGGCCCGGCGGATCCGGGGGGTGGTGGAGCTGGCGTCCGAGACCTCGCAGATCAGCGATCTGCCACGGATCAGCCGGAGCCGGGTCGGCCCCCTGGCGTGCCGTACGACATTGGCCACGAGCTCGCTCACCAGCAGTTCGGTGGTCATGACGAGATCGTCGAGATCCCATGCCTCCAGCTGTTCGCGGACATGGGTGCGGGCGAGACCGGCGGCCACCGGGTCCTCCGGCAGCGGCCACCCGGCGGTGTTCCCGGAGGGCAGTCCGTGGAGCCGGGCGATCAGCAGGGCGGTGTCGTCGGCGGTCAGCCGCTGGGCGGGCAGCATGGTCCCGACCAGGAGGTCACAGAGCCGGTCGAGCCGGTCGTGGTCCTCGCCGTGCTCGCCGCCCGCCCCGCGGCCGTTGGTGTGCGGACGGCGCGGAGGACAGGTGAGGAGCCGGCCGTACTCGCTGGTGAGCACCTGGGTGCACTCGGCGATGCCGGTGTCGATGTCGCGCGCCGCGGACTCCACCAGACCGTCGGTGAACAGCACCAGCAGAGTGCCGTCGGGCACCTGGAGATCCACGGTGGAGAACGGGGGATCGGCCGCCCCCAGCGGCGGATCGGGCGTCGGATCCAGACACTTTACGCTTCCGTCGGGGCGCACGATCAGGGGCGGGGGATGACCGGCACGGGCGAGGGAGCAGCAGCCCGAGACGGGGTCGTACACCGCGTACAGACAGGTGGCGAAGGAGTCGTCGCCCAGATCGCTGACGACCTCGTTCAGATGGGCCAGGACCTCCTCGGGAGGCAGTTCCAGGTTGGCGAGCGTGTGCACGGCGGTGCGCAGCCGCCCCATGGTGGCGGCCTCGGCCAGACCGTGGCCCATCACATCGCCGATGACGACGGCCACCCGCTCCGCGGACAGGGGAATGACGTCGTACCAGTCGCCGCCGATGTCCGTACCGCTGCTCGCGGGCAGATAGCGGACGGCGGGGGTGAGGGCGCCGGGCGAGGGCAGGATCCGGGGCAGCAGTCCGCGCTGGAGCGCCTGGGCGCGGGCGTGCTCGGTGTCGTAGAGACGGGCCCGGGCCAGCGCCTGGGCGACCATTCCGCTGAGGGCGGTGAGCAGGGTGCGCTCATCGGCGGTGAGGCGGCGGGGCTCGTCGAAGGAGACGCTGCAGGTGCCGATGGCGTTGCCCGAGGCGATCAGGGGAAGCACGGCCCAGGCGTTCTTTCGGGCCAGGGCGGGACTGCCGGACAGATCGGGGAAGAGCCGCTGGTACTCCTCGGTCGAGGAGATGAAGACCGGCCGCCGCGAGCCGAGCACTTCGTTGAGCAGACGGTAGCCCCCGAAGGCCGGGACCCCGTCGACCCTGCGGAGGAAGGCTCGGGGATAGCCGACGGAGCCCACCACGTTCAGCCGGCCGCCCTCCAGGCACAGCACCAGCAGGCCCGAGGCGCCGAACGGCGGCAGCACCTGCGCGGCGACGACCTGGACGACGTCCTGGGTGGTCACCGCGTCGGCGAGCGCGCTGGCCAACTCGCTGATCCTGGCGGCCTGTTCGGCGCCGGCACGCTCGACCTCCGCGTGCCGCGCGGCCTGGGTACGGCGCTCGGTCGCATCGGTGAGATAGGCCGTCAGCCCATCGGGCACGGAGACCAGCCGGATGTGGTACCAGCGGTCATCGGTGGGCCACCGGATGTCGAACCCGGTCGGCCTGCCGTCGGCGGCTGCGCGCCGGCAGCGCTCCTCCAGCTCGGGGACCGTGCCCGCGGGGCCCTCCCAGAGCGGTCTGCCGAGCACCTCCGCGGCCGGGCCGACCAGACGCTCGGCCTCGACATTGAGGAAGGTGATCCGCCAGTCCTGGTTCACCGCGAAGAACGCGTCGCGCATGTACCGCAGCGCCTGCCCCACCGACTCCCGGGCCATCCGGCTCTCGGTGGTGTCCCAGACCTTCCCGATCATGCGGACGGGCCGGCCGTCCTCGTCGAGCTCGAGATGGGCGCGGCTCTGCACCCACCCGCTGGTCCCGTCCGGGCGGCGGACCCGGTACTCGGCCTCGTATCCGCTCCGCTCCCGGAGCGACTTCTCGGTGGCGGCCATCACCCGCGGCATGTCCTCGGGGTGGATCAGGTCGATCCACCTCTCGATCCGCCGCTCGTAGCCGTGGGGGATGCCGAGGAGCGTTAGGCCGGCCCGGTCCCACCACATCTCACCGGTGCGGATGCCCCATTCCCAGGAGCCGACGTTGACCACTTCCAGGGGCTGCTGCAGCACCGAGCCGCCCGGCCGCTGGTGCCACCACGGGTGTTCGTCGCAGTCGCCGATCCCGCCCGCCGAGCGCGAGAGTCGGCGCTCGGCCCAGCGTCCCACCGCTTCGAGGAAGGCGGCCTGTTCCGGGGTCGGCTCCCGCGGGCCGGTGAGGACGGACAGCGCGCCCACCGGCCGGTCCGGCCCGGTCAGCGGAACGGACGCCACCGCGGTCCCCGCCGGCAGGGCCCCGGAGGAGGCGCGGCCGGTCTCCCCGGGCCGGAGGGTCTCGTGGGCGGCCGCGGGCAGCCAGACGAAGCGGCCGTCCCGCACGGCCCGGGCGGGGGCGAGCGGGGCCTCGTCCTGGCGGATCTCCTGCCAGCCCCCGAGGGCGGGCAGCGGCAGCCCGCTGGCCAGGACCAGGCGCAGCGTACGGCTGCCGGTCGGGCCACAGGACCAGTGCATCAGCCCCGCGAGGCCGCCCAGCTCGGAGACCGCCTGGTCCAGGGCGTGCTGCAGCGCCTCACGGTCGTTGAGCGCGGCGCCCACCGTCGAAAGCAGGGAAAGGCGTTCATCGCCCCATGAGTGGGAGCGCCCCACCGCGTCTGTTCCGCGCCGCTCCTCCATCCCCGGACCTCACCTCATGGAATAGAGCATTCTCGGACAAACCTAGCACTGGCATATGCCTGACATCACTCACTGGGCGTTCATGGCCAAGTTCCCTATTTTCCCTACTGGAAAAATAGGGAATGATGAAGTCCGGCCGGATGGAGGGGAGCGGGCGTGACGGTGATGGATGCGGTGACCGAAGCACCCGACCGCGCGTGGTGGCTGCAGATCGCCGGCGAGGCGGCGGACGACCTCGCCACGGACGCGGTCATCCGCGACCAGGCCGGCAAGACGCCGTACGGCGAGATCGCCCGGTTGCGCGAGGCGGGACTGTTGGCGCTGCTGATCCCCGCCGAGCACGGGGCGGGGGAGCGGGCTGGTCCACGGCCTGCGCCGTCGTGCGGAAGATCGCCGCGGCCGATGGCGCGATCGGCCAGGTGCTCGGCTGCCACTATCTGCTGTCCTTCAGCGCCCGCTTCTTCGGCGGGGCCGAGCCGGCCGCCCGGCTGGAGCGGGAGTCGGCGGCCGGGCAGTGGTGCTGGGGCGGCGGGCTGGCCACCCGTGAGCCACGGCTGACGCTCACCACCGGGAGGGACGGCCGGGTGGTGAACGGACGTCAGGGGTACGCCACCGGCGTCCTGGTCGCCGACCGGCTGGCCGTCCGCGCCACCCACGCCGACACCGGCGAACCCCTGGCCGTGCTCGTCGACACCGCCGATCCCGGTGTGGTGTGCGGCGGCGACGACGGGGACACCTTCGGGCAGCGGCTGTCGGCCGGCGGCAGCGTGGAGTTCGACGCGGTGCCGGTCGAGGACGACGCGGTGCTCGGCCCGCTCTCCTGGGACGAGGACGCCCCGTCGCCCTTCAGCGGTCTGGCCGCGCCCACCGGACGTCTGGTCTCGGCGCAGATCTGTCTCGGGATCGCGCAGGGGGTGCTCGCCGAGGCCCGCGAGTACACCAGGGCCGTGCACGCGCCCTGGCCGCACACCTCCTCGCGCGATCCGTACGCGCTGACCACCTACGGGGAGCTCACCGTCGCCACGTTCTCCGCCGCCGCCCTCGCCGATCAGGCACTGGAGGCCCTGGACGGCGGGCTGGCGCGGGGCGAGGACCTGACCGACGACGAATGCGCCGAGATCACCGTGCTCGCCGCCGCGGCCGAGGCCGCCGCCTCCCGGGCCGCCCACGACGCCACCGCCCGCGCCCTGGACGTCGTCGGGGCGCGCTCCGCCTCCTCCGCCTACGGGTTCGACCGCTTCTGGCGCAACGCGCGCACCCATACGCTCTACGACCCCGTCGCCCACCGGCTCCACGAGGTCGGGGACTACTTCCTCAACGGCGAGCACCCCCCGTTCACCCTGCCCTTCTGACGGCCCGCCGCGCCGGTGGCGGATAATCACGGTATGCGGATCTCGGCGAAGGCGGACTATGCGGTGCGGGCGGCGTTGGAACTGGCCGCGGCGGGGGAGGACACCTCCGTCAAGGCCGAGGCGATCGCCGGTGCGCAGGGCATACCGCACAAGTTCCTCGAAGGGATTCTGGGCGATCTGCGCCGGGGCGGGCTGGTGGCCAGCCAGCGCGGGGGCAACGGCGGCTACCGGCTGGCCCGCCCGGCGGACACCATCAGCATCGCCGAGGTGATCCGGGTGGTCGACGGACCCCTGGTGTCGGTGCGCGGAGTGCGCCCGCCCGAGCTGTCGTACTGCGGACCGGCGGAGTCGCTGCTGCCGCTGTGGATCGCGGTGCGGGCCAATGTGCGCAAGATCCTCGGCGAGGTGACTCTCGCGGAGGTGGCCGCGGCCCGGCTGCCCGGCGACGTCCTGGGCCTCGCCGAGGACCCCGAGGCATGGACCAACCCCTAACTAGCGGCCCGCGGCTCCGTCCTGCGATCCGGCGTCCAGGCCGTCGACCATGCGGTCGAGCAGACGGGCGAACGTGGCGTCGGGGCTGAGCGGGCGAGCGGGGGCGGAGAGTGCCTCGGCGAGCTCGGGGTGGTGTCCGTCGGCGGCCACCGCGGCGAGGTACCGGGCGTCGGCGGCGGCCCGGTCGGGTGAGTCGGCGAGCGCGGCCTGAGCGATCTCATCGGCGACGAGTCCGGCGACGAAACCCGTGATCAGGCTGAACACCTCCAGCTTCGCACCGCCGTCCAGCGCGGTGGGCCGCAGGGCGGCGAGCGCGTATTCCACGAAGTCCAGGGTGTGGGGCCCGAAGGACCAGCGGCGGTTGAACAGCGCGGCGGGAAGCCAGGGGTGGCGCAGCATCAGGGCGCGCTGGGCATGGGCGATGGCCTTCAGATCGGCGCGCCAGTCGCCGGTCAGCGGGGCTGGTGGTGACAGCTCGCCGTTGACGTGGTCGACCATCAGCAGCAGCAGTGTCTCCTTGTCGGGAGCGTAGCTGTACAGCGACATGACCCCGGCGCCGACCTGCGACGCCACCCGCCGCATGGTGACCGCGTCGATTCCCTCGGCGTCCGCCAGGGCGACGGCGGCGGCGGTGATCGCCGCACGGCTGAAGGCGGGTTTACGCCCCTTGCGGGGCTGCTGGGGGCTCTGCCACAGCTGCTGGGGGTCGACGCCTCCGGCACCGGACCCATCACCGCGAACCACGACCTGATCGCTCCTTCCCGCCATGGCGACTTGCGGAATCCATCCAAGCATCTACTATTCTCGTACGCGGTACGGGAATGCAGGGAGGGGAATGCGGAATGACGTCACCTACACGTGATGCTGGGTCCGGGGCCACCGGCGGAGTGGCCGCGGCCGCCTGGGTCGCGCCTTCGGGCAGGCCGCCGTTGGCGGCGCGGATGATGAGGGCGACCTGGCGCGGCCTGCCGGCCAGGCGGTACGAGGCCGGATGGGAGCCGGACCTCAAGATGCCGGCCGCCGATGGCAGCGCCCTTCGCGCGGACCACTACTTCCCCCGCGCCGAGGGCGACTTCCCCACCCTGCTGGTGCGCTCGCCCTACGGCAGGGGGGTGCCCTGGTCGCCCATGTACGGCATGCTCTTCGCCGAACAGGGCTTCCACGTCGTCCTGCAGAGCTGCCGCGGCACCGGTGGCTCGGGCGGCGAGTTCGACCTGTGGCGCAACGAGGCGGCCGATGGCCAGGCCACCGTGGCCTGGCTGCGGGACCAGCCCTGGTTCAACGGTGCGCTGGGCACCATCGGTCCCAGCTATCTCGGCTATGTGCAGTGGGCGCTCGCCCTGGACCCGCCGCCGGAGCTGCGGGCGATGGTGGTGCAGGTCGGGCTGCACGACCCTCATGCCCTGTTCCACCGCGGCGGCGCGCTCCAGCTGGAGAACGCCCTGCTCGTCGGCTCCGGTATGACCTCCCAGCACCGGGGGTTCGGCCCCTTCGTACGGGCCACGCTGCGCCTCAAGCGCCATCTGAAGCACATCACGGGGGCGCTGCCGCTGCGCGGATCGTATGTGCGCGGCCTCGGGGGTGAACTGCCCTGGCTGGACGCCGCGATGTCCCATCCGGACGCCGACGACCCGTTCTGGAACGGCGCGTCCACCGGTGGCGCCGCCGTCGGCCTGCACGTCCCCACCTGCCTGATCAGTGGCTGGCAGGACGCGCTGGTCGACCAGACCTTCGAGCAGTACGGCAGGCTGCGCCGGTCCGGCTGCGACACCTCCCTGCTCATCGGCCCGTGGACACACACCTCCGCGCTCCAGCAGGGCTGGCCGGAGGTCTTCGCCGAAAGTCTCGCCTGGCTGCGCGCGCATCTGTGCGACGACCCCTCGGGACTGCGCCCGGCCCGGGTGCGGGTGCACATCGGCGGCCAGGAGCGCTGGCGGGACCTCGACGACTGGCCGCCGTCCCCGGACACCGCCCCGTGGTACCCCGCGGAGGGCGGGCGGCTCACCCGGCAGTCGCCCGAGGCGTCCGCCTCACTGGCCTCCTTCCGCTACGACCCGGTCGACCCCACCCCGTCCATCGGCGGGCCGTTGCTCTCGCCCACCTCCGGAAACCGTGACAACGGCGACCTCGAGAAGCGCCCCGATGTGCTGACGTTCACCGGCGAGCCGATGGACGAGCCCATGGACGTCCTCGGCCCGGTCGCCGCGCGGCTGCGGATCTCCACCGACACCGGGTACGCCGATGTCTTCGCCCGCCTGTGCGACGTCGACGAAAAGGGCCGTTCGGTCAATGTGTGCGACGGGCTGGTGCGGTTGCCGACCGGGCCGGAGCAGCCCGTGGAGATCACCGTGCCGATGAGCTCCACCGCCCACCGCTTCCTCCCCGGCCACCGGGTCCGCCTGCAGATCAGCGGCGGCGCCCACCCCCGTTCCGCCCGCAACACCGGAAGCGGCGAGCCGGCGCTCGACGCGACCACCCTCACGCCCGTGCGCATCACCGTGCACGGGGCCTCGGTGCTGGACCTCCCGGTGGTCCGCGCCGAGCGGTGAGCCGGCGACCGGCGCGCGCGGGGGGCGCGCCGGCCGCCGGTGCACACCTCCGCCCGGCACCGGGCGGACACCCGGCCGCGGTAGGAGGCCCGCCACGGCGGGCCTCCTACCGCGGCCGGACCGGATCATCCACCACATAGCCGAGCTGGGCAGGCTGATCGAGTACGACGAGCGGCATGCGGGCGATCTGCTGAGCACGCTGCGCCACTACCTCGCGGCCGGCAACAAGTCCATCGCCGCCAAACCGACATGGAGCTGAGTGCGCTGCACACCGGACTCCAGGTCGCGGCCGAGCAGCCGTTCGATGGTGTGCAGCCGCTGGTAGAACGCCTGGCGGGAGAGGCCGATCTCGTCACCGCCCTGGACGCGCTGACGGCGGCCGGCGCGGGAGGATGGGACGCATGACATCCGAGACCGGCTATCTGCTGGACAACCGGCAACGCGAGGCCGGGCGGCGCTTCGACGCGCTGGCCGAGCTCTTCGACCCGTGGACCCTCGACCACCTGCACCGGCTCGGCCTGGCCGCCGGTTGGCGCTGCTGGGAGGTGGGAGCGGGCGGCCCCTCGGTGCCCACCGCCCTCGCGGAGCGGACCGGGCCCAGCGGACAGGTGCTGGTGACCGACATCGACACCTCCTGGCTGACGGAGCTGTCCGGCCCGGCCGCCGCCCCGATCGAGGTGCGGCGCCACGACGTGGCCCGCGATGAGCCACCGGGTGACGGCTTCGATCTCGTCCACGCCCGGCTGGTGCTGGTGCATCTGCCCGACCGGGCCGAGGCGCTGCGGCGGATGGCCGAGGCGGTGCGGCCGGGCGGATGGCTGGTGGTGGAGGACGCCGACCCGGCGCTCCAGCCCCTCGCCTGCCCCGATGAGCGCGGTCCGGCCGAGGAACTGGCCAACCGGATCCGCCGCGGGTTCCGCGCGCTGCTCGCCGAGCGCGGTGTGGACCTCGCCTTCGGCCGCACCCTGCCCGCCGTGCTGCGTGGCGCCGGGCTGCACGACGTGCGCGCCGAGGGCTGCTTCCCGCTGACCTCCCCGGCATGCCGGGAGCTGGAGGCGGCCACCGTGCGTCAGCTGCGCGAGCGGCTGGTGGCGGGCGCTCTGGCCACCGAGGAGGAGATCGAGCGCCATCTGGACCATCTGCGCGGCGAGGCGATGGACGTCACCACCGCCCCGCTCATCACCTGCTGGGGCCGGCGCCCCCACTGAGCGGGTGGCAGGGCCAGGGGGCCCAGCCCCACGAGCGGATGGCAGGGCCGGAGCCCTCAGTCGAGCAGACCGAGCTGTCCCGCGGCCCGGATCGCCAGCCACACCTCGGCGAACGCGCCGGTGCTGGACAGATCGCGGCCGGTCAGCTCGCTGAAGCGGCGCAGCCGGTAGGCGAGCGTATTGGGGTGCACATGGAGCGCCGCGGCCGCCTCGTCCGTACGGCGGTCGCGCTCCATCCAGGTGCGCACCGACGGCAGCAGCCGTGAGCCATGGCCCGCGTCGTAGCGCTGCGCCTCGCCCAGCACATGCTCGACCAGGTCGGTGAGGGCTGCCGGGTCGTCGGGCAGCCAGCGGCCGGTGACATCGTCGCCGTACCGTACGAGGGCCCGGCCGGAGGCGACGGCGTGGGAGGCGGCCCACAGCGCCTCGCGCTGGGCGATCCGCAGCGGTGTGCCCGGGCTGAACGGGCGGCTCATCCCGGCGGCCACGCCGGGCAGTGACTCGACCGCGTCGCCCAAGCCGGGCGAGCCGAGCAGATAGCGGTCCTCGCCGCGCTTGAGCAGCAGACACGGCTGATCCTCCAGCGCCCGCAGCACGGCGTCCTCGGTGACGCCCCGGACCACCGCCAGCACGGTCTCGCCGTCGATGGAGTGGCGCAGCAGATGGCGCCGCGCCACGGCGGGTTCGAGCGCGCCCTGCAGCAGCTCGGCGAGGATCTCCGCGCCCTCGCGGCGCAGCGTCTCCCGTTCGGTGCGGACCATGGCCACCTGGAGGGCGGCCACCGTGGCGATGTGCTGCACCACCGCGAGCCCCGCCGGGCGGGCACCCTCCCGTTCGAAGGCGATGAGGAAACCCGCCGGGCCACCGGGGGAGGGGACCGGGAGGGCGAAGCCGCCGGGGATGGTCGGCGGGGCGTCCGCCGAGCCGGGGATCACCGAGGTGTCGGGCGCGGGCACGCCGGGCAGCAGCGGCCGGCCCTGGGGGGTGCACAGATAGATGTCGTAACCGGACAGCTTCTCCAGCCTGCTGAAGAGCGTCGCGGTGTCCAGATTCTCCGAGGTCAGCCAGCGCAGCGCGCCGAACACCTGGAGCTGGGCGCCCAGCCGGTGGCGGGCGTCCTCCTGGACGGCGGCGGCCACTTCCTGCGCCACCGCCATGAACGGCACGGCCAGCGGGATCTCCAGGACCGGCATGCCCCGCTCCTCGGCGGCGTCGAAGAACGCCCGGCGCAGCGGGGGCATCCGCAGCTGGGCGGAGACGGCCAGGGCGGCCACCCCGGCGTCGTCGAGCCGCTCCAGATAGCCGCGCTGTCCGGCCGCCGAACGGGGCATCGCTATCCCCGTCGTCATGATCATTTCGGAGCCGAGCAGCCAGGGCGTGGGGTCGTCCAGCTCGCTCACATGGGCCCACGACACCGAGCGGTGCAGCCCGGCGCCACCCGCGATCAGACGTAGCTGGAGGGCTGGATACGACAGCAGATCGTCGACCGTCACACCCTGCTCTTTGTTGTTCACCACAAATCGAGCCTAACTCTTTGTCTCAGCAACGATTGTCGCGCGGTTCCTCCGCTGTGCAGACTCGCCCGACCGGACCCCACCGGCGCACGTGAAGAAGGGACTGCGAGAACCATGACCGAACCCCGAGGGCCCGTCGACTCCTCCCGGGTCCCGCGCTTCGCCGGCCCGGCCACCTTCGCCAGGCTGCCCCGCCTCGACGAGGTGTCCGGCGCCGACGTGGCCGTGGTGGGTGTCCCGTTCGACGGCGGTGTCTCCTACCGCCCCGGCGCCCGCTTCGGGCCCGCCGCGGTGCGCGAGGCCAGCCGGCTGCTGCGCCCCTACCACCCGGGCCTCGATGTGTCGCCGTTCGCCACCCAGCAGGTGGCCGACGCCGGTGACATCGCCGTCAACCCCTTCGACATCGGCGAGGCCATCGAGACCATCCAGGACGCCGCGAACGGCCTGCAGGCCGACGGCACCCGCCTGGTCACCATCGGCGGCGACCACACCATCGCGCTCCCGCTGCTGCGCGCCGCCGCACAGCGGCACGGCCCGGTCGCGGTGCTCCACTTCGACGCGCACCTGGACACCTGGGACACCTACTTCGGCGCCGAACACACCCACGGCACCCCGTTCCGCCGGGCCGTGGAGGAGGGCGTCGTCGACACCTCCGCCCTCTCGCACGTCGGCACCCGCGGCCCGCTGTACGGCAAGCAGGACCTCACCGAGGACGAGAAGCTGGGCTTCGGCATCGTCACCTCAGCCGATGTCTACCGGCGCGGCGCCGACGAGGTGGCCGACCAGCTTCGCCAGCGGATCGGCGACCGGCCGCTGTACATCTCCATCGACATCGACTGCCTCGACCCGGCCCACGCCCCCGGCACCGGCACCCCCGAGGCGGGCGGCCTGACCTCGCGCGAGCTCCTGGAGATCCTGCGCGGACTGGCCGGCTGCCGACTGGTCGGCGCCGATGTGGTGGAGGTGGCGCCCGCCTATGACCACGCCGAGATCACCTCGGTCGCGGCCTCCCACGTGGCCTACGACCTGATCAGCCTGCTCGCGCTGCAGGGGAAGCGGGAGACGACGGATGAGTGATTCCCCGGCACTGACCGAGGTCGAGAGCTACGGAGTCGAGCGCATCCCCGACGCGGACCGCAGCGCGACCCCCTTCGACCTGTTCCGCGTCGCGTTCGGCGGCGCCAACACCTTCGCCACCTGTGTGCTCGGCGCCTTTCCGATCCTCTTCGGGCTCTCCTTCTGGCAGGGCCTGGCGGCCACCCTGCTCGGAGTGGTGGGCGGCTCCCTGATCCTCGCCCCGCTCGCGGTGTTCGGCCCGTGCAACGGCACCAACAACGCGGTCTCCTCCTCGGCACACCTGGGGGTGCACGGGCGGATCGTCGGCTCGTTCCTGTCGCTGCTCACCGCCATCGCGTTCTTCTCCATCTCGGTGTGGTCCTCCGGTGACGCCCTGGTCGGCGGCGCCCACCGGCTGATGGGCGTGGAGCAGAACGACGGTGTGTTCGCCCTCGCGTACGGCATCTTCGGGCTGCTGGTGCTGACGGTGTGCGTGTACGGCTTCCGGTTCATGCTCTTCGTCAACAAGATCGCGGTGGTGGCGGCCTCGACGCTGTTCATCCTCGGCTTCTTCGCCTTCGTGGGGGACTTCGACCCCGGCTATCAGGGCTCGTTCCCCTCGGCGTCCACGGCCGGATTCTGGCCCGCGTTCATCGGCTCGGCGCTGATCGTGCTGTCCAACCCGGTGTCCTTCGGCGCCTTCCTCGGTGACTGGGCGCGCTACATCCCCGCCGACACCCCGCGCCGGAAGGTCGTCACGGCGGCGTTCGCCTCGCAGATCGCCACCATCCTGCCGTTCTTCTTCGGCCTGGCCACCGCCTCGATCATCGCCAAGAAGGCCGCGCCGTACATGGACCCGGCCGCGCCGAACTACGTCGGCGGACTGCTGGCCATCTCGCCCGGCTGGTACTTCCTGCCGGTGTGCCTGCTCGCGCTCATCGGCGGCCTGTCCACCGGCACCACCTCGCTTTATGGCACCGGCCTGGACTTCTCCAGCGTGTTCACCCGGTTCAGCCGGGTGCAGGCCACGCTGTTCGTCGGGGTGCTCTCGATCGGGTTCATCTTCCTCGGCCGGTTCGCCGCCAATCTCTCCCAGTCCATCTCCACCTTCGCCACGCTGATCATCACCTGCACCGCCCCGTGGATGATCATCATGGTGCTCGGCTATGTGACCCGGCGCGGCTGGTACGACCCCGATTCACTCCAGGTGTTCAACCGGCGCCAGCGCGGCGGCCGTTACTGGTTCCACCACGGCTGGAACTGGCGTGGCATGGGCGCCTGGCTGACCGCGGCGGTGCTCGCCCTGATGTTCGTCAACGTCCCCGGCCAGTTCGTCGGGCCGCTCGGCGATCTGGCCGACGGCGCGGACATCTCGCTGCCGGTGGGCCTCGCCACCGCCTCGCTCCTCTACCTGACCATGCTGTGGATCTTCCCCGAGCCGCGTGAGGTGTACGGGCCCCGGGGGCCGCGGCTGGTCCGCGCCTCGGACGCGCCCGTGCCGCCGATCACCACGGAGACCGGCGCGCCCGTGCCCGCGGTGGCGGAAGGGGCGTGAGGCAGCCGTGCGCCTGATCGACCTCTCCGTACCCGTAGCCACGGGGATGCCGGTCTACCCCGGCGATCCGCGGGTGGCCATCACCCCCGCGCTGAGCGTCGCCGCCGATGGGGTGAACGTGCTGCACCTGGACATGGGGTCGCAGTCCGGCACCCATGTCGACGCCCCGTTCCACATCGACGACGCGCTGCCCAACCTGGATCGGCTGCCGCTGGAGCGCTTCTGGGGCCGGGCCGTGGTGGTGGACGCCCGTGGCGCGGCGCCCCGTACCCCGCTCGGACCGTCCCTGTTCGAGGGGGCCTTGTCCGAGGCGTCCTTGTCCGAGGGCCGGCCGCGGACCGGAGACATCGTGCTGGTGGCCACCGGCTGGTCGCGGCACTGGGGGCACGACGACTACCTCGCCCATCCGTATCTCACCCCGGAGGCCGCCGAACTCCTCGTGAACGCCGGGATCCGCACCGTCGGCATCGACGCGCTGAGCGTCGATGCCACCCCCGCCGACGACTTTCCCGCCCACCGGATCCTGTGCGGCGCCCACGCCGTCATTGCCGAGAACCTCACCAACCTCGCCCCCCTGCTCGACGCGCAGACGGCAGGAGAGCCCATCGAGGTCTCCCTGCTGCCGCTGCGGCTCCCCGCGGCGGACGGCGCCCCCGTGCGGGCCGTGGCCCGCGTCGGCTGAACCACCCACGCAAGGAGCACCACCCCATGAACGACGAGGTTCTGCAGGCCGCCGACGCCGTGGTGGCGGCGTTCGGCGAAGGCCGCCTCGACGACTACTTCGCGGCGTTCGCGCCCGACGCCACGTTCGTCTTCCACACCACCTCCGAACGGCTCAACTCCACCGCGGAGTACCGGGCGCTGTGGGACCGCTGGGTCGCGGAGGACGGCTTCCGCGTCCTGGCCTGCGCCTCCACCGACCGGCTGGTTCAACTCCTCGGCGACACCGCGGTGTTCACCCATCTGGTGAAGACCACGGTGAGCACCACGGCCGGTGAGGAGACCACCCGCGAGCGCGAGACCATCGTCTTCCGCCGTCAGACCCACGGCCACTGGCTGGCCGTGCACGAACATCTCTCCGCAGCACCCGGCACGATCATGGAGACGGAACGATGAGCGAGCTTCTCGTCCTGCGCAACCACATCGACGGCGCCTACACCGACGCGGCCGACGGGCGCCGGCTGGAGGTCACCGACCCCGTCACGGGCGAGGTGTACGCGTCCTCGCCCCTGTCGGGCGCCGCCGACGTTGACGCCGCGATGGCCGCCGCCGCGGCGGCCTTCCCCGTCTGGCGCGATGCCACCCCGTCCACCCGGCAGAAGCTGCTGCTGAGGATCGCGGACGCGGTCGAGGCCCGGGCGGAGGAGATCGCGGACGCGGAGTGCCGTAACACCGGAAAGCCGCGCGCCCTCACCCTCACCCAGGAGATCGCCCCGATCGTCGACCAGATCAGGTTCTTCGCCGGTGCCGCACGGCTGCTGGAGGGCCGGTCGGCGGGCGAGTACATGGAGGGCCTGACCTCGATCATCCGGCGCGAGCCGATCGGGGTGTGCGCGCAGGTCGCGCCGTGGAACTACCCGCTGATGATGGGCGTGTGGAAGTTCGCCCCGGCCCTCGCCGCGGGCAACACCGTCGTCCTCAAGCCGTCGGACACCACCCCCGCGTCCACCGTGCTGCTCGCGGGCATCATCGGCGACATCCTGAAGGAGATGGGCCTTCCGGCCGGCATCTTCAACGTGGTGTGCGGCGACCGCGAGACCGGCCGGCTGATGGTCGAGCACCCCACCCCGGCGATGGCCGCCATCACCGGCTCGGTGCGCGCGGGCATGCAGGTCGCCGCGTCGGCTTCGAAGGACATCAAGCGGGTCCATCTGGAACTGGGGGGCAAGGCTCCGGCAGTGGTCTTCGAGGACGCCGATATCGCGGAGGCCGTGGAGGGCATCTCCCTCGCCGGATTCTTCAACGCCGGACAGGACTGCACCGCGGCCACCCGGGTGCTGGTCCACGAGTCGGTCCACGACGCGTTCGTGAGCGCGCTCGCCAAGGCCGCCGCCGCGACCAGGACGGGCGGTGGCATCGACGACGAAGAAGTGCTGTACGGGCCGTTGAACAACGCGGGCCAACTCGCCCAGGTCTCCAGCTTCATCGACCGGCTCCCCGCCCACGCCAAGGTCGAGGCGGGCGGCCACCGGGTCGGCGACAAGGGCTTCTTCTACGCGCCCACGGTGGTCTCCGGGCTCAAGCAGGACGACGAGATCATCCAGAACGAGGTCTTCGGCCCGGTCATCACCGTCCAGCCCTTCCGCGACGAGGCCCAGGCCGTCGCGTACGCCAACGGCGTGGAGTACGCGCTGGCCTCGTCGGTGTGGACCAAGGACCACGCCCGCGCGATGCGGATGTCCAAGGCCCTGGACTTCGGCTGCGTCTGGATCAACACTCATATGATCCTCGCCGCCGAGATGCCGCACGGCGGCTACAAGAAGTCCGGCTACGGCAAGGACCTCTCCGCGTACGGCTTCGAGGACTACACCCGCGTCAAGCACGTCATGACGGCCCTCTGAGGCCCGCCGCTCTTCCGGCCCTCAGCACCGCGCCGCACGGATCCGGCGCGGTGCTGAGGGGAAGGCGGCTGCCCCCGCCGACCACCGGTCTGTGAACGAGCCGTCGCGGAAGCCCTGTTCGGCCCGCTCGGGGCCGGCCCGACTAGCCTGGTGCGATATGAGCGAGATGACACTGCGCCGGGCCCATGTCTCCGACCACGGGACCATCGTCGAGTGCGTGCGGAGCTGGTGGGGCGACTCCCGCACCCCCGAGCAGGCGCGCGAGCTGTCGCTGCTGGTGCCCAGGCTGTTTCTGCAGTTCTTCTCCGGCACCAGCCTGGTGCTCGCGGACGGGGACGGGATCAAGGCGTTCCTCGTGGGCTTCCACGCCGCGGACAACGACGACGAGGCGTACATCCACTTCGTCGGGGTCGACCCCCAATTGCGTGGGCAGGGCGTGGGCGCCAGGCTGTACACGGCCTTCTTCCGGCGCGCCGCCGAGGCGGGCCGCCGGGAGGTGCGCGCCATCACCTCGCCCGCGAACACCGGATCCGTGGCCTTCCACCGGGCCATGGGGTTCACCGTCGAGCCGGGCGATCAGGAGGTCGGCGGCGTTCCCGTGCACAGCGACTACGACGGCCCCGGGCAGCACCGGGTCTGCTTCCACCGGCGGATCGCCGTGCAGCCGTAGCGAACGCAAGGGCTGGGCGGACGAGAGGGGTTGACGGTGGGGGAGTGGTGCCCTACACCGATATGGGAGCGCTCCCATGAGCCCGATGACTCCCATGACTCATGGACCGAACCCCATGGACCGAATCTCGTGGACCGCCGAAAGGAAAGCCCATGACACGCACCAGACGTCCGCTCGCCGCCCTGATCCCCTTACTCGTGTTCCTCGCCGTCTTCGCCGTCCTCGTCCCGCTCGGCACCGGCACGGCCCGCGCCGAGTCCAACGGCGGGGTGAAGGTCATGCCGCTGGGCGACTCGATCACCGACGGGTTCAACGTTGCGGGCGGCTACCGCGTCGGCCTGTGGCAGAAGTTCACGGCGGGTCGCTACAAGGTCGACCTCGTCGGCTCGCTCTTCAACGGCCCGGCGGGGCTGGGCGATCACGACCATGAGGGGCACTCGGGCTGGACCATCCAGCAGATCGACGACAACGTCGTCAACTGGCTGCGGGCTCAGAACCCGCACACCATCCTGCTGCACATCGGCACCAACGACATCTACGGCAGCGACCCCGCCGGGGCGCCCGCCCGCCTCTCCACCCTGATCGACCACATCACCGCCCAGGCGCCGAACGCGGAACTCTTCGTCGCCACCATCACCCCGCTGGGCTTCCTGGACTCGACCGTGCGGGCCTACAACGCGGCGATCCCGGGCATCGTGCAGAGCAAGGTCAACGCGGGCAAGCGCGTCCACCTGGTTGACATGTACAAGGCATTGACCCCCGCGGATCTGGCCGACGGTGTGCATCCGAACGCCGGTGGCTACGACAAGATGGCCGACGTCTGGTGGAGGGCGCTGCTGTCGGTGCCGGGCAGCATCGGCACCCCCTCGTCCACCCCCGCTGAATCCACCGCAGCCGGTTCCACGGCGTACGGCAACGGGTCGGCAGCACAGGCGGCATGAGCCGCATACGGCGCATGAGCCGCCCCCTTCACCATCACAGTCCAGGAAGGACAGTCGCATGAACCACGCCCCGCGTCCGCGGGAACCACGCACATACCCGGACGGCGCCGAAGGACACCGAGGTCGATGGCCGCGGCGTTACTCGGCGGCGTACTGCCGCTGCTCGCCTCACTGTTCCTGCTGGCCCCGACCCCGCGGCCGCGGCCGCGCTCACCGAGGTCACCGGCTTCGGCACCAACCCGAGCAACCTCCGCATGTACGAGTACGTGCCCAACAACGTCGCGGCACGGCCCGCCGTCCTCGTGGCGGTGCACTACTGCACGGGCTCGGGGCCCGCGTTCTACTCCGGCACCGAGTTCGCCTCCCTGGCGGACCGTTACGGCTTCATCGTCATCTACCCCTCCGCCACCAGAAGCGGCGCCTGCTTCGACGTCTCCTCCCCGCAGGCCCTGCGCCACGACGGCGGCAGCGATCCGGTGGGCATCGTGTCGATGGTGCGTTACGCCCAGCAGCGCCACAACGCCGACCCCAACCGGGTCTATGTCACCGGCGCCTCATCGGGCGCCATGATGACCAACGTCCTGCTGGGCGACTACCCGGATGTGTTCAAGGCGGGCGCGGCGTTCGCGGGCGTGCCCTTCGGCTGCTTCGCCACCACCGACGGATCCGGCTGGAACAGCGCCTGCGCCAACGGCACCATCACCAAGACACCGCAGGCGTGGGGCGATCTCGCGCGCGGGGCCTACCCCGGATACCAGGGCGCCCGGCCGAGGATGCAACTGTGGCACGGCACCGAGGACGGCACCCTGCACTATCCGAACTTCGGCGAGGAGATCAAGCAGTGGACCAACGTCCTCGGGGTGAGCCAGACCCCCGCCCTCACAGACCGTCCGCAGCCCACCTGGACCCGCACCCGCTACGGCGCCACGGGCAACCAGGCCCCCGTCGAGGCGATCAGCGTTCAGGGCACCGGCCACTCCCTCCCGGCCGCCGGTATGGCCGCGCGGGCCATCACCTTCTTCGGCCTGGACGCCGGCTGACCTGCTGACCGCCGGGACGATGGCGAGAAAGGCGCCAAGGGGCCGGCGAAACCGACCCCTTGGCGGCCTTTGGCGGGTGCGTGAACGTCCGGTGCCCACGGCCGCGGAGCCCCTCCTCCGCCCCCTCGCTCTCCCTCCCTCCGGCGGCCGCCGGTGCCCTCGCGGTCTGGAGCCTGAGCTGGTGCTGTGCGGGGTCCGCACCTATGTTTTCCCTCTCGGGAAGGGGAGCGCGTGGATCGGAACATCCGCACGGTGGACGACGTCATGAGACTCCTGGACGGCCTCTTCGCACCGGGGGCCGACCGCTGGACGGCCGACGGTGCCTCGTGGTGGGACGGTTTCTACACGGACCGCTCCAAGTCCGTGCCGTTCTTCGTGGCGAAGCCCGACGAGCATCTGGTGTCGTATCTCGACCGTGGCCTGGTCACCCCGGGCCGGGCGCTCGACCTGGGGTGCGGCCCCGGCCGCAACGCCCTCCACCTCGCCTCCCGGGGCTTCACCGTGGACGCCGTCGACCTCTCGCCCACGGCCATCGCCTGGGCCGCGGAACGCGCTCGCGAGGCAGGAGCCGGGGTCCGGTTCCACTGCGGCGACGCCTTCGCGCTCACCGCGGGTGAGCTTGCGGGGCCGTACGACCTGATCTGCGATTCCGGCTGTTTCCACCATCTGCCACCGCACCGCCGGGTCAGCTACCTCGCTCTCCTCGAGCGCGCCCTGACACCCGGTGGCCATCTCGCCCTCAGCTGCTTCGCGGCGGGCGCGATGGGCTCCGAACTCCCCGACGCGGCCTTCTACCGCCAGGCCGCGCTCCACGGTGGCCTCGCCTACACACCCGAGTCCCTGCGCTGGATCTTCTCCGAGCTGACCGAGATCGAGCTGCGCCGCATGCACGACGAACCGTCCGACTCCCCGCTCTTCGGGGAGCCGTTTCTGTGGGCGGCCCTCTTCCGTCGCGTCACGGAGGCCGGGAGCGCCGTGGTCTGAGGGCCGGACGGGCTCGTTGGCGGGACGGCGACGCGACGACGGTCACCGCGCCGCGGGCCCGGACACCGACACATCGGCCGAGGCGTCGGCGTAGCCGGCGGTCCACCGCTGGTCGTTCCGGTCGTCGGCCGAGCGCAGCTCGACCTGGCTGTCGGCGTCGTCGGCGTCCGGGGTGACGGCGAAATCCGGTGCGATATGAGGGCGTATCAACCCCTGGCGGTCGACCACGAACCGCAGATTCTCGCCGTTGTCGCCGTCGGCGGAGGAGCAGGGCCAGATGCCGACGCCCCGGTCGGTGTCCCCACGCGAGTCCAGGCAGAAGTCGGGGTCGGCCTCGGTGTGCAGCAGCCCCTCGGAGTCCAGCCGCCATCGCTGGGTGTCGGTCCCGGCGCACGGGGCCAGGACGGCGTCCGTGCGCTTCTCCAGTCGCTGGTCGCGGATGTCCAGACAGAGTCCGGAATCGGCGTTGATCACCGACGTGTAGGTGCCACCCGGAATCGGCGCGCCGGACGGCGGCGGGGCGGTGCTCGGGGAGGTGTGGCGGGGGCGGTCGTGGGCGGTTCGGTCATGCCACCGGGGTTCGGCGGGCGCTGTGGCCGCTTCGTCGGAGCCGGCGGATCCGTCGTCGGCTGAGCCGAAGGAGCCGAAGGGGTGGCGGTGGCGGACACGGGCGGAGGTGTGTTCGTGCCACCGGCCGGGGTCATGTCGTCCCCGCCGGACACCAGGACGGCGACCGTGGCGGCCACCGCCGCCGCGGCCGCCACCGCGATCAGCGCGGTGGTCGTGGGCGGTCGGGAACCCGTCCAGGCCGGTCGACGCCACCGGCCCACCGATCCACCGTCCATCGGCGCATTCGGCACGTCCGGCGGCGCGATGCCAGAGCCCCCAGCGGCCCCAGCCACCCCCGTGACTCCCGCGAACCCCGCGGCCATCGCGCCCTCCGCGGTCTCGGCGCGGGGATACGGGGCGGGGGAGCGGGGGCCAGGGGCGGCTCCGGCCGCCGCGGCTCCGCGTGCGATGGCGTCGCCGATCCCACCGAGGGCAGACCCCTGACCGGTCCCGCCGTGACATAGGCCGCCCCGCCCCACCCCAGGAGCCCGTCGGCGATCACGGTCCGGGGATCTTCGTCCATCCGGATCAGGTCGCCGTACACCCCGGCGCACGACGGGCAGCTGGACAGATGGCGGTCCAGGTCGTCGCAGCGCCGGGGGTTGTCCGGCCGCACCGCCGCCTCGATGAGACCCCGGAACCCCTGACAGGTCTGCTCGCCACCACGCTCCAGATGGGTCCGCAGCCACGCCTCGCGCAGGGCGCCCCGCGCCGTCTCCCGGAGCGTGGGGACGGTGTGCGGTGCCAGCCCCGCGAAGGTGGCCACCGCCGTGTCGGGATCCTCGTCCACCACGCTGTACCACAGGACATCACGGGTGCGCGCCGAGAGGCTGAGGAAGCCACCGAGCATGGCCGAACGCTCCCGCGGCCTCCGGCGTCCGGCCTCGCCATCCGCGGTGATACCGGAGCGGCCGAGCCACTCGGCGAACGCGGGTTCGAGCCTCTCCGCCCCCCGGTTGCCCTCCGCCCAGGTGGCGGCCACCCGCTGGACGAGCAGCAGCAGATGATGCCGCCACGGTCCCCAGGGGTCGATACCGCGACAGGTCTCCTGCGCGGCGAGGCCGAAGGACAGGTCGGCGAGCTGGTCGGCGTCGGCCCGGGTCCTGGCGCAGAGCCGGGCGTAGGACAGCACCGCCGGCAGGTGGCGCTCCCGCAACTGCTGGGTGGCGGGGAGTGCCGTGGGAGCCCCGGAGCGGATGCGCTCGGTGAGTTCCGCGTCGGACAGTTGGGCGTACGGCCGCTGCCCGGCGGTGGCATCGGGCTCGGTTCCGTGCTGGTCGGTCACCCTCGCGACTCCTCGCGTCACCGGCAGTGAGACGAGTGCCCATAGTGGTGGAGTGCGTGGGTGCCGGTAAAGCTATTCGGCAGAACTGCCTTGATACGACAATTAATCACGGTCCGTGGTGAAGCGGCCGGCGAGTTCACGCCCGAGTACCCCCGCTGGGACCCAGGGGGAAGGCGCCGATGAAAGCGCACCTCCGCGGTCAGTCGGCCGGCGGTCAGGCGCAGCTCGGGATCGAAGTGGTCCGGCGGGGCGACCACGCCGGTACCGCTGCCGCGATCCGCCCCTCAGCGCCGCTCTCACTCACCGCGCCACGCGATGCTCTTGTCCAGCCATCCCGTGTAGGTGCCGTCCGGCAGCAGCCGGTTGAACGCGATGCGGTTGTCGTCGAGCCGTGCGAACACGAACACCGAATCGGCCTGGGAAGCCACCCCCACGGCGCCGTCGGTCGTGATGTCGCCGGGCACCCCCTCCCATCCGGTGAACGCCCCGTTCGCGCCGACCCGGTTGGAGCGCACGCGTCCTTCGGTGTCGGTGGCGAACACCAGCACCTCGTCTCCGCTGCTGACCGCCGAGGGCTGAGTGCCGCTCACGAGCTCACCGGGCACCTCTTCCCAGCCCGAGAACCCCTCGTCGGCACCGCTCCGGTTGTACAGGACACGGCCGTCGTCGTCCCTGGCGAACACATAGAGGTCGTCCCCGACGGCCGCCCCCGTCGGAGCGGTCGGGCTGCGCATGGAGAACGTCTCCGCCATGGAGGCGGACCGCACCGTGGTGGGAAGGGGCCTGATGTCCTCGACCTCCCAGAGGCCGTCGGACAGCGCGGACGGGGGAACACGACCTCGACGCCCTCCCCCTCGTCGGTCTCCACGAGGTCCGCCTTCCGGTCGGCGATGGCCTCCGCGATCGCCTCGGCGGACTCGGTCATGATGGGGCCGGCGAGTGGGACATTGAGCGCGGTCGGCAAGATCAGGTCGTGGATGGTGGCCGCGGCGTCATCGGCTTCCCTGACCTCCTGTATCTCGTCGTGCAGGAACTGAATGGCTATACCGGGGTCCTCGGTCGCTCTGATCGCAGTCATACAACGCCTCATCGCAGGTCTAAGGCCGCCCGGAGTCAATGCACCGATCCCGTTCGGCACTGTCGGTCGACGGCTGTTCCCAGCATGGACTCGACGCCGCTCCGGCTCGCGGTGGGCCCCGCCTTCCGGGTGGTGCCGCGACCGCCGGGCCCACCCGGTGCGGACGCGGACGTCGGACGGCGTGGCCGTCGCCTACCGTTGGAGGCGGCCGGAGAACCAGGAAGGCGGGCATGATGACCACCACACCGGACACCGTCCGGCTGCCCTCGGGGGAGCGGATCCCGCTGCTCGGCCAGGGCACCTGGCACATCGGTGACGACCCCCGGCGCCGCGCCGACGAGATCGCGGCGCTGCGGCATGGACTCGACCTCGGGATGACGCTCGTGGACACGGCCGAGATGTACGGCAGCGGCGCTTCCGAGGAACTCGTCGGAGAGGCGATCGCCGACCGCCGTGACGAGGTCTTCCTGGTCAGCAAGGTACTCCCCGGCCATGCCGACCGCAGTGGCACCATTGCGGCCTGTGAGGACAGCCTGCGGCGGCTCGACACGGACCGGCTTGATCTGTACCTGCTGCACTGGCGGGGGCGGATCCCGCTGGAGGAGACCCTCGAAGCCTTCGCCGAACTGACCGACAGCGGCAAGATCCGCCACTGGGGTGTGAGCAACTTCGACGTCTCCGATATGACGGACCTCGTCTCCACCCCCGGTGGCGACGGTGTCGCCGCCGACCAGGTGCTCTACAACCTCACCAGGCGCGGTGTCGAGTACGACCTCATGCCCTGGTGCCACCGGCGCCACATCCCCCTGATGGCCTATTCGCCCATTGAGCAGGGACGCCTGCCGCGCTCCGGTGCGCTGCGGGAGGTCGCACGGGCCCATGGCGCGACGCCCGCGCAGGTGGCGCTGGCGTGGGTGCTCAGGCAGGGGGTGGCGGCGATCCCCAAGGCCGGGCGGGTCGACCATGTCGAGGAGAATCACGCCGCGCTGGATCTGGAGCTCGCCCCGGAGGACCTGGACGCTCTGGACCGCGCCTTCCCTCCGCCCACGGGGCCCGTGCCCCTCGAGGTCCTTTGAGCCCGAGATCCTCGGAGGCTTTGGGCGCACCGGCTCTAGGTACGCGGGTCTTACGCGTCTGGGCCGTGGTGCGGGCGCGGCGGACCTCAGGTATACGGGTCGTGGTAGCGCAGCAGCACCCCGACCCCGTCCTGCAGCGACAGCTCCGCACGCGGGACCGTGATCAGCTCGGCGCCGGTGCCCACCAGGGCCCGTACCACCACGGCCCCGGCGGGCTCCTGCCGTCCGGTGTGCACACCGAAGGTGTGGAGGTCCGGCTCCGTCAGCGTGACGTGGGTGGGCTCGGGCCCCGCCCACAGGGACTCCGGAAGGTTCACAGGGCGGGTGAGCAGCAGGCAGTGCGCCTGGCCACGCTGTAGGGCGGTGATGGCGGGGGAGAGCCCTTCGGAGGTGTCCGGGTGCCGGGCGCGTTGTGCCATGAAGCGGTGAGTCAAGGTCCGGTCGTGTTCGTTCACCGTGGCGCGCAGCGTGTCGTTCAGCTCCGCCTCCAACAGGGCCCGGCCGGGTCCGGCCACCGGTCGTCCGCTGTCGGGCACGGTGACGACGCGCTGTTGGGTGGACACGGGCAAATGGTTGACCAGCACGCCGCGCAACCACACGTCCTCCGCCGCGCACCGCAACACGATCGTCTCGGCATCGGTCCAGCGGCGCAGATTCTCCAGCTCGTGGGCGACCGCGAAGGCGTTCGCCGGCCAGTCCCGGGCCGCGCCGATGTGGTTGTAGCGGGGCTCCGGTGCCACCCGGCTCATGGGCCACCGCCCGGCTTGGTAGTGCACCACCACATCCTCTTCCAGGTCGGTCTCCGCGAAAGCCCGGGAGAGGGCCACGGCCACATAGGGGATGTCCGGGGCGTGTTGCAGCACCAGGGGCAGCACATCGGGGATCGAGGTGAAACGGGCCGAATCGGCCGCCGGCGGCTCGGGGAGCTTCTCGGCCAGTCCGAGCCGTCCATGGGCGGCGAACAGGGCCTTTCCGTGCCGTCCGGACACCTCCCGGTCGCTGCCCACGGCGGTGTGCAGGGCGGAGAGGGTGGCGCTGTCCACGCCCTGGCCGGACAGCGCGTCGCGCAGGTGCCGCCAGCGCAGCTCGATCGCCTTCTCCGGATCCTCGATGTCGCGGGAGGTGTCCAGGCAGACGGCGGCCCATGGGCCGGGCCGCGCGTAGAGCGGGTCGAGAAACGACAACTTCATATGCGCTCCGTACCTTGTCGGGCGACCTGACGGGGCGGCCCGACACGAGCGGGTTTCCCTCTCAGACCGGATGAAACCGCTCGAAATCGCTGGCTCCGGTGAGTGGCGGGGCAGGGGCCGATCTGCCCCGCGACGGGCGAGTGGGCGACGCGCGCGTCCGGCAGATCCTTCCCCTGCGGCCACGCCACCCCCTCCGCTATCGGAGCGCGCAGCAGTATCGCGACGAAGAACGGGCCCGCGGCGAATCGGGCGGTCCATTGTCGGACCCCCGCGCTACCTTGCCGCCATGACGGAATTCGTACTGGTGGCGGGTGCGTGGCTGGGGTCGTGGGCATGGGACGGGGTGGTGCCGGAGCTGCGCGCGGCCGGACACGGCGTCCATGCCCTCACGCTGTCCGGACTCGCCGAGAAGCAGGGTGTGCAGGCCGGGCAGCAGACCCACGTCCAGGACATCGTCGGCGAGGTCGAGCGCCTCGATCTGCGCGATGTGGTCCTGGTGGGGCACAGCTATTCGGGCATCCCGGTCGGTCAGGCCGCCGAGCGCATCGGCGACCGGCTGGCCCATGTGGTGTTCGTGGACTCCAACGTTCCGGAGGACGGTGGGTCGTTCCTGTCGGCCTGGCCCGGTGGGCGGTCCATGGTGGAGGCGTCGATGGCCGCGAACGGCGGCTTCTGGGCGCCCCTGACCGAGGCCGACTGCCACGGCCAGGGGCTCACCGAGGAGCAGATCGGGCGGCTCGTGGGCGGCGCCACGCCGCATCCCGGCGCCACGCTGTCCGAGGCGGCCGTCCTGGCGCGCCCGCTCGGCGGGCTGCCGGCCACGTACATCAAGTGTCTGCTCGACGGCGCCGAGCCGACGGACGACGTGGCCGACCTGCTGAAGAGCGAGCACTGGCGGCTGGTCGAGATGGACACCGGCCATTGGCCGATGTTCTCCCAGCCGCGCGAGCTGGCCCGGATACTGCTCCGGTGCGCTGGGGCATCGTGACGCCGCACTACGCCTGACCGGGCCCCGGGCGGTGTTCGCCCGGGGCCTGGTCACCCACATCGTGCGAGGCGGGGGGCTACGTCGTGTGTGTGCTACCGCGCCGCCAGTGCGGTCACTCGCAGCCGTACCGCCAGTTCCACCCCACGAAGGTGTGCCGCAGCTCCACATCGAAGCGGCAGCTCGCCGTCCCGTCGGCCTTCAACTGGACGTAGGAGTGGTGGGTGTTGTTGTACCAGTCGCCGGTCGGATCGAAGACACCCTGGTACGCGAAGTCGGCGTGCGCCTCGGAGTTGACCTCGGCGCAGTCGGTGACACAGTCGTCCTTCGCGGTCTGCGAGGTGAGGGACCAACCGGCGTCCCACGGCTCGCGGTTCCACTCCTGCGTGGCCGTGGTGCCGGCCGTGGTGACGCGGCCGTTCGCCGTGTCCCACGAGGAGGCGGTGTACAGGCCCGTCATCCGGATGTTGCAGCAGTCGTACATCTCGTTCCAGCCACGCAGCTGATGTCCGGCGGCGGTGGCGGTGCGGGCCGAGCGGGCCGATGCCGGGCCGTGCTGGACGGAGACCGGTTCCGGCTTGCAGTCCGCGCCTATGGTGATCTGCCCCGAGACGGCTTGGCCGGGCGGCGGAACGGGAAGCTCTCCGGTCAGCCGGACACCGTCACAGGACTTCGGCGCCGGGTCGGACTCCTGGGCCGTCGCCACCGTCGTACCACCCAGGAACGCCACCAGGGAGACGGCCGACACGGCCGCGATGCTCAACCGGCTCTTCACTTCTCACGCCCTTTGATCCGATGCGATCCGAAAGGGGCAGCGCACCTCGATACCGGTGCGCCGCCAGGTCACGCGGGTGATCGTAACGGCGGTCGTCCGCGGAAGCGGGGGCTCCGCAAAGGTTGGCAGGAAGGTGGCACCGCGGCCCTGTCCGGCCGCGCACACGACACCACACACCACGGCTGCGCTACACTGCCGGTGGTCCTGTTGTCTCCGATAGAGGTGGACGTTGCGTATCTGAGGTTCGCGATCATCGCGCGGTACGGCACAAGCCGTAGCCCGTCACGTCGTAGTCGGCCTTCTCGCCGCCCGTGACCCGCGTGCATGCGACCTCGGTGCATCAGCCGTCCCTCACCCTTCGGAGGGCCGCACCCGTTTTCCCGGCTTGGTCGCCGCGTGGTGCTCGCATACGTAGCCCCTTTTCACAGCGCTTGCGAATGCGAGAACACCATGGCAGCATCCCCCACCCCCAGGGCCTCCGTGACCTGCTCGGCCGTGTCCTTCCAGTGGCCGGACGGCACCACTGTCTTCGACGGGCTCTCGCTCGGCATCGGACGGGGCCGCACCGGTCTCGTCGGCACCAACGGCAGTGGCAAGTCCACCCTGCTGCGGCTGATCGCGGGCCGGCTGCGTCCCGCCCAGGGGTCGGTGACCGTCGGCGGCAGCCTCGCCTACCTTCCGCAGAACATCACCCTCGACACCACCCTCCGCGTCGACCAGGCCCTGGGCATCGCCGAGCGGCGCGCCGCCCTGAGCGCCATCGAGGCCGGAGACGTCGACGAGGCCCACTTCGAGACCATCGGCGACGACTGGGACGTCGAGGAGCGGGCCCTGGCGACACTGGGCTCACTCGGGCTCGGCGATGTCGAACTGGACCGCACCGTCGGCCATCTCTCCGGCGGGGAGACCGTACTGCTGCGCCTGGCCGCCCTGCTCCTGGAGCGTCCCGACGTCCTGCTGCTCGACGAACCCACCAACAACCTCGACTTGTTCGCACGGCGGCGGCTCTACGACGCCGTCGACTCCTGGCGCTCCGGTGTGCTGGTCGTGGTCAGCCACGACCGTGAGCTGCTGGAGCGGGTGGACCGGATCGCCGAACTGCGGTCCGGGTCGGTGACCTGGTACGGCGGCGGCTGGTCCGCCTACCGCGAGGCGCTGGCCACGCAGCAGGAGGCGGCCGCGCGGATGCTGAGGGTCGCCGAGGCGGATGTGCGTCGGCAAAAACGCGAACTGGAGGAGACCCACATCAAACTGGCCCGCCGTCAGCGGAACAGCAAGAAGATGGACGTCGAGCGGCGGGCCCCGAGAATCGTCGCCGGTGCCCGCAAGCGGTCCGCGCAGGAGTCGGCCGGCAAGCTCCGCGACCTGCAGGAAGACCGCCTCCACGAGGCGCGTGAGCGGCGTGAGGAGGCCGCCGAGGCGGTCCGTGACGACGCCGAGATCCGGGTGAGCCTGCCGCACACCGCCGTGCCCGCGGGCCGCACCGTGTTCAGCCTGAGTGAACTGGACCTCCGGTATGGCGCGCTGCGCGATGCCACCCTCCAGGTGCAGGGGCCCGAACGCATCGCGCTGGTGGGGCGGAACGGGGCGGGCAAGACCACACTGCTGCGCACCCTCACCGGCCGGCTCGCCCCGCTGTCCGGGGAGGCCAGGACGTTTGTGCCGCTGCGGTTCCTCCCCCAGCGGCTGGATGTGCTGGACGACGAGCTGAGCGTGGCGGCGAACGTGGCGCGCCGGGCGCCCGGGATCACCGACAACCAGATCCGTTCCCAGCTCGCGCGCTTCCTGTTCAAGGGGGCGCGGGCGGAACAGCCGGCGGGCACCCTCTCGGGTGGCGAACGTTTCCGGGCCGCCCTCGCGGCCACCATGCTCGCCGCACCGGCCCCGCAGCTGTTGCTGCTCGACGAGCCGACCAACAACCTCGACATGGCCAGTGCGCGGCAGCTGACGAGCGCGCTGGACTCCTACGAGGGCGCGCTCGTGGTCTCCAGCCACGATCTGCCGTTCCTGGAATCGATCGGCATCACCCGGTGGCTGCTGGTCGGCGAGGAGTTGCGGGAGACCGGCGCCGACGAGGTCCGGGATCTGCTCGAGGCGTCGTCCGCGACGGAGGGGACCGACTGAGACCGGCCCGGGCGGGGCGGCCCACGTGGCCGCCCGCCCGGGCCACTTGAGAGGCGTGGCCGCCCGCCTGGGCCACCCCGCCTCTCCTGCCTGTACACGAAATTCGCGACAGCGAAATCAGGATCCGGTGTCCGCGCAGGTTAAGGCGCAATCAAGGTTCACTCATGCGCCCCGGCATACCTTCGGCAACGATCTCTTTCACCCGAGATATATGAACATTTAACAGAGGGGGAGGAGGTGGCAACGCCACCGAAGTCGTCGCGTCTGGCGAGAATCAGCCCGTCGCGGCGCGGGCTTGCGACTGCTTGTTGACTCTTCAGTAATGAAGTGGCTAATTTCAGCCCCGCGCCGTTTCGCGAGATTCCCGTGCCATACGTTCGACATGCGTTGCCCGAATTATCTCCCTTTCCTGCTGCGCTAGCGATTTTCGGAGAAAACATGTCATCCGCCGTGGACGCCGGCGATCTTGTCATCGGCATCACTCCTTTAGGGGAACCGGACGCCAGACTTGCCGCAGCGGTCAGCCGCGCGGGCGGTCTCGGCGTTCTCGACCTGGGAACAACGGGCCGCGAGGCCCTCCAGGCGTGGGAGGACATCGGCGAGTGGGTGGCCGACGGGCGGTACGGCGTGCGGGTCGCGGCGGGCTGCCGCCTCACCCCCGCGGACCTGCTGGATACCGCGGCAGTCAGCAGTCCAGAGGGTGGTGCGCCCGGTCCCCACACGGTGGTGCTCGGGGTGGACTCGCCCTGGCCGGTGGAGGCCGTAGCCGACCGCTGCCGAGTGCTGGCCGAGGTCACCGACCTGGACGCGGCGCTCGAGGCCGTCCGCGCCGGAGCGCACGGACTGATCGCCCGGGGCAGCGAGAGCGGCGGGCGGATCGGGGCGTTGGGCACCTTCATCCTGCTGCAGCGGCTCCTCGCCGACCCCCGGGTGTCCTTACCGGTGTGGGCCTGCGGCGGCATCGGCCCACACACCGCCGCGGCGTCCGTGCTCGGCGGCGCGGCAGGGGTCGTGCTCGACACCCAGTTGGCGCTGCTCGCCGAATCGGGGCTCCCGGAGGACCGGGCCGCCGCCATCCGCTCCATGGACGGCTCCGAGACCACCGTCCTCGACGGGCACCGCGTCCTGCGGCGCCGGGGGCGCGCCACGCAGCACATCGAGCCAAATCTGACGGTGGGTCAGGATGGCTTCCTGGCGGCTCAGTTCGCCGAGCGGTGGCGGGATGTGGGTCGCACCGTCCGGGGCATCACCGACGCCATCCGGGAGTTCGCGCACGAGGCCGTGCGGAACGGCTCCGCCGCCTCCGCGCTGCGCCCCGGCGCCCCATTGAGCACCCGCCTCGGCACCCGGCTGCCCCTCGCGCAGGGCCCGATGACCAGGGTCAGCGACCAGGGCGCGTTCGCCTCCGCCGTCGCCGCCGGGGGAGCGCTGCCGTTCATCGCGCTCGCCCTGGCCGGACGTGACCAGGCGCGCACCATGCTGGAGGAGGCCGCGGCCGCGCTGGCCGGACGGCCCTGGGGTGTCGGTGTCCTCGGCTTCGCACCCGAGGAGATCAGGAACGCCCAGCTCGAGGCCGTACGGGCGATCCGCCCCAGCCATACCATCATCGCGGGCGGACGGCCGTCCCAGGCGAAGGCGCTGGAGCGGGATGGCATCGCCACCTATCTGCATGTGCCCTCGCCGGGGCTGCTGCGCCAGTTCCTCCAGGCCGGGGCCCGGCGGTTTGTCTTCGAGGGCTCCGAATGCGGCGGCCACGTGGGGCCGCGCAACAGCTTTCCGTTATGGGAGGCCCAGATCGCCGTCGTCGAGGACTTCCTCGACGACACCGCGCACGACCCGCGTCACACGGTGAACACCCAAGGCACCGACTGCACCGAAGCGACCGACGGGGCCGACGACACCGACGGCGCGGGTATCGAGATCTTCTTCGCCGGGGGAGTGCACGACGAACGCTCCGCCGCGATGGTGGCCGCGCTCGCCGCCCCGCTCACCCGGCGCGGCGTCGCCGTCGGCTCGCTGATGGGCACCGCGTACCTGTTCACCGAGGAAGCCGTGGCACACGGCGCCGTACAGCCACTCTTCCAGCGCCAGGTGGTGGCCGCCGAGCACACCGTGCTGCTGGAGACCGCCCCCGGTCATGCCACACGCTGCGTGCCCAGCCCCTTCACCGACAGCTTCGACACCGTCAAGGAGCGGCTGCGGAACGAGGGCCTGCCGGACCGGGACGTCTGGGAGCGGCTGGAGCGGCTGAATGTGGGACGACTGAGGATCGCCAGCAAGGGCATGGACCGCGGGCCCGATGGCGCATTGACTTCGGTGGACGAGGAACACCAGCTCAGCGGCGGGATGTTCATGGCCGGACAGGTCGCCGTGATGCGCTCGGCAACCACCACGATCGCCGCCCTGCACCATGCGGTGGGCCCCGGCGCCGCCGACTTCCTCACCGCACGCGCCGAGGCCGTGTGCGAACGCCTGGGCGTGGCCTCGGCCCCGGCGGCGGCCGAAGCGCCCGCGCCGCTGGACGTGGCCGTGGTCGGCATGGCGTGCATGTTTCCGCAGGCGCCCGACCTCGCCTCGTTCTGGGCCAATGTGGTGGGCGGTGTGGACGCCGTCACCGAAGTGCCCGCCGAGCGCTGGGACCCGGCCGTCCACTACACGGGCGACAAGGACGGCGCCTCCGCCTCCCAATGGGGCGGCTTCCTGCCACCCATCCCCTTCGACCCGCTGCGCTACGGCATCCCCCCGGCCTCGCTCGGCAGCATCGAACCCGTCCAGCTACTGGCCCTGGAGGCCGCCCGCCGGGCCCTGGACGACGCCGGATACGGCGACCCCGGTGACGGCGGCCGGACCTTCGACCGCTCCCGCACCTCCGTGGTGTTCGGCGCCGAGGCGGGCAGCGATCTGTCCAACGCCCAGACGCTGCGCGCCGTCCTGCCGCGCTACGTCCGCGAGGTGCCGCGGGACCTGGCGGACCAGCTGCCGCGGCTCACCGAGGACTCCTTCCCCGGCATGCTCGCCAACGTCATCTCCGGGCGGATCGCCAACCGGCTCGACCTCGGCGGCGCCAACTACACCGTGGACGCGGCATGCGCGTCATCGCTGGCCGCCGTGGACGTGGCCTGCAAGGAGCTGACCGCCGGCACCAGCGACCTCGTACTGTGCGGCGGCGCCGATCTGCACAACGGCATCAACGACTATGTGCTCTTCTCCTCGGTGCACGCCCTCTCCCCGACGGGCCGCTCCCGCACCTTCGACAGTTCGGCCGATGGAATCGCGCTCGGCGAGGGCGTCGCCTGCGTCGTCCTGAAACGGCTGGCCGACGCCGAACGGGACGGCGACCGCGTCTACGGCGTCATCAAGGGCGTCGGCTCCTCCAGCGACGGCCGCTCGCTCGGGCTGACCGCCCCGCGCCCCGAGGGACAGCGGGCCGCGCTGGAGCGCGCGTACGCCAATGCCCACCTCTCGCCCGCCGACGTCGGCCTGATCGAGGCGCACGGCACCGGCACGGTCGTCGGCGACCGCACCGAACTCACCGTCCTGAGCGAGATGTTCACCGACGCCGGGGCCGCACCGGGGGCGTGTGCGCTGGGCTCGGTGAAGTCCCAGATCGGGCACACCAAATGCGCCGCGGGGCTCGCCGGACTGGTGAAGGCCGCGATGGCGCTGTACACCGGCATCACACCGCCGACCCTGCATCTGACCCGGCCCAACGCGGCATGGGACGCGGACCGCAGCCCCTTCTCCTTCCACACCCGGGCCCGCCCATGGGCCGCCGCGCCCGCCGAACGGGTCGCGGGGGTGAGCGCGTTCGGCTTCGGCGGGACCAACTTCCATGTGGTGCTGGCGGCACACGGCCGGGGAGCGCCACCCGCACAGGGGCTGGACGCCTGGCCCGCCGAACTGTTCCTCTTCCGTGGGGCCGACCGGGCGGCGGCGCTGCGGGTGGTCCGGGAGACACTCGACCAGCTCATGGCCAATGACACGGCCGGACGGCCATGGCGGCTGCGCGACCTCGCGCTGACCGCCTCCCGGCGCGCCGACGCCGGCCACGAACCGGTCCGGGTGGCCGTGGTGGCCGCGGACCTGGACGACCTGGCCGCACGATTACGCCAGGTGCTCACGGGCGATCAGCCGGGCCCGGGGCCACACGGAACGGACGGGCTGCACATCGCCCCGGAGACGGCCCAAGAGGCCGGGGACGAACCGGAGCGCGGCAGGGTCGCCTTCCTCTTCCCCGGGCAGGGCAGCCAGCGGCCCGGGATGTTCGCCGACGCCTTCGTCACCTTCCCCGAACTCCAGCGCCAGTTGCGCCACGGACGCGCCTACGCCGACGCGCTGTACCCCCCGGCCGCCTTCGACGAGGCCGGGCAGGCGGCGCAGCGCACCGCCATCACCGACACCCGAGTGGCCCAGCCCGCACTGGGCATGGTCGGGCTCGCCGCGTACACCTTGCTGACCTCCGCCGGGGTCCGGCCCGACATGGCGGCCGGACACAGCTACGGCGAACTGGTCGCACTGTGCGCCGCGGGCGCCCTCGACCTCCGTACGCTGCCGCGGTTGAGCGCCGAGCGAGCGGCCGCCATCCTTGGCGCCGCCGAGGCCGCCGGGGAGGAGCCCGGCACCATGGCGGCCGTGACCGCGGCCCCCGGCGAGGTCGAGCCGGTGCTGCGGGCGGCCGAGCTCGCCGAGCGCGTGGTGATCGCCAACCACAACGCGCCACGGCAGACCGTGATCTCCGGGCCCGAGCGGGACATCCAGGAGGCGGTGCGGCTGCTGCGGGCGGCCGGGCACTCGGCCAAACGGATCCCGGTCGCCTGCGCCTTTCACAGCCCACTGGTGGCCGGGGCCGGTGCGCGGTTCGCCGAGGCGCTGGCCCGCCATCCGGTGCGGGTAGCCGAGTTCCCCGTCTGGGCGAATCGCACCGCCGCCCCGCACGGCGCGGAGCCGGACGCCATCCGCGCCGAACTCACCGCCCAGATCGGCGCGCCCGTCCGCTTCGTGGCGCAGATCGAGGCCATGTACGAGGCGGGCGCGCGAATCTTCGTGGAGGCCGGTCCGGGGACGGTGCTCACCCGGCTGGTGGGAGAAATCCTTGACGGCCGTCCGCACCTCGCCCTCGCTTGCGAGGGACGGCGTACCGGCTCCGTCGGACCGCGGGGGTTTCTCGACACCCTGGCCCGGCTGGCCGTCGCCGGTGTTCCGGTGCGTACGGCCTGGCTGTTCCACGGCCGCGACGCGGTGGCGGCGGGCTCCGCCCCGCCACCGAAACGGCCCGGCTGGACGGTCGACGGGCACCTGGTCCGCACCGCGGACGGTGAGCTCCTTCCCGGTGCGCTGGCACCGGCCCGACGTGTCATGGAGGCGACCGTGAGCCAGACCGATCGGACGGGTGGCGGCGAGTACGGGGGCAGGGACGCCCTGATCTCGGAGTTCCTGAGGACCAGCCGGGAGATGATCGCCGCCCAGCGCGATGTGCTCCTCACCTACTTCGGCGGGGCGCCGGGCGAACGGCATGCCTCGCCACCGGCTCCGGTCGTCGCGGCCGCGCCGTTGCCCGTTGAGCTCGGCTCGGTGGCCGCCGCGCCGGTGGCTGCCACGTCCGGCGCCCCGGCTCCGGTCGCCGCCGTATCTCCCGCATCCGCCCCGCCCGCACCCGCCACCGGGCGCGATGTGCTGCGCGCGGTCTCCGAGATCATCAGCGAACGCACCGGCTATCCGGTCGACATGATCGAGCCCGACCTCGATCTCGAAGCCGATCTCAGCATCGACTCCATTAAACGGGCCGAGATCGCGGGCGAGTTGGCGCGGCGCCTCGGTGTCGCGGGCGCGGACACCGGTGCCCTGGGCGACGAGGCGCTGGAGGAGCTGGCCAAGGCCCGTACCACCGCCGCCGTCACCGACTGGCTCACCGCCCGCCTTGCGCCGCCCGCCCCGGCGGCCTCCGCAACACCGCCCGGCGCACCGGAGCCTGTGGCCGAGGACGTGGCCGCCGAGCCCGTGGCCGTGGTCGGGCCCGAACCCGTGGCCGTGTCCGGTGTGGCGCCCAAACGGCTGCGGCTGGTGCCCGTGCCCCTCGGCGCACCCGAGGACGGTGCCACCGCGCCGCCCGAGCTGACCGGTCGGCGCTTCGCCCTGCTCGGCGGGGAGGGCGACGGGGTGGCCGAGGCGGTGGCCGCCCGCCTGGGCGAGCGCGGTGCCGAGGCGGTCTGTTTCGCCGCCGGGCATCCGCTCATTGAGGAGGACGGCCGGGTGGACGGTGTGCTGCTGCTCGACCCGCTGGCCACCTCCGGCGCACCGGTGCTGCCGGAGGCGTTCACGGTCCTCCAGTCGGCCCTGCGGCGCGCCCCGCACTGGCTGCTGGCGCTCCGCCACGTTCACCCGCTCGCCGCGCGCACCGCCGGGCTGCGCGGGGTCTTCCGTACGGTGGCCAGGGAGTACCCGGACATCGTCACCAGGCTGGTGGAGTTCCCCGCCGAGGCGGCCTGGCTCGCTGAGGTGGCCGGGTCCGCCGACGTGGCCGGTTCCGCACAGGTGGCCGGGCCCGCAAACGCGCCCGGTTCCGCCGAAGCGCCCGGTTCCGCCGACGCGCCCAGGTTCGCCGACGCCGTTGCCGACGGGCTGCTCGACGAGTTGCTCGCCCCGGACCGTACGCCCGTCGTACTGCGCACCGCGGATGGGCGGCGCCACCGGCTGGACCTCGTGGAGACCCCGCTGGGCGCGCTCGCCGTTTCGGGGGCCGGGCCCGCCGGGGACGGCGCGGCGGAGGCGGCCGCGCTCGGCCTGGACCGGGACGCGGTGGTGGTCCTGGTCGGCGGGGCGCGGGGGATCACCGCGCGGTGCGCCGTCACCTTCGCGTCCGCCGCCCGCTGCCGGATCGAACTGCTCGGCCGTACGACGGAGCCCGGCGGCCCCGAGGACCCGGCCACCGCCGGGGCCCGCGACGAGACGGCCCTGCGCGCGGCGCTCGCGGCCCGGGGCGGGCTGGGGCCCGCCGAGATCCAGCGGGAGGCCGACCGGATCCTGGCGCGCCGGGAGGTCGCCGCGACGATCGAGGAGCTGACCGCCCTGGGCGGCCGGGTCCGCTATCGCTCGGTGGACTTCCGCGACGCCGAAGCGGTGCTCCAGGCGGTGAAGCAGATCCATGCCGACCACGGGCGGCTGGACGGTGTCGTCTACGGGGTCGGTGTGATCGAGGACCGGCTGATCGCCGAGAAGTCCGCCGAGTCCTTCCAGCGGGTGTACGGGACCAAGGTGGAAGGGGCCCGGACGCTGCTGGACGCGCTGGCGGAGCTGCCCGAACCCCCGGCGTTCGCCGTGTTGTTCGGCAGCATCGCCGCCGCCCTCGGCAACCGCGGCCAGGTGGATTACGCGGCGGCCAACGACACGCTGGAGACCCTCGGCGCGCGCTGGCGGGACCGCACCGGCCGCCGGGCGCTGACCGTGCACTGGGGGCCATGGGCACCGACCGGGGCCCATGGCGGGATGGTCACACCGGAGCTGGGCCGCGAGTACGCCCGGCGCGGCATCTCGCTCATCGACCCCGAGGAGGGCACGCTTGCGCTGCTGCGCGAGCTGGCCTGGGGCGAGGAGTCCACGGGATCCGTCGTCTACACCGCCTCGGGCTGGTGAGCGTGACGGACGAGCAGGCGCACCGGCAGCCGCCGGTGGCCATCGTCGGCATGTCCGTGCTGCTGCCCGGCTCCCCGGACCTGGACGCCTACTGGCGCAACCTGGTCGGCGGCGTGGACGCCATCAGCGACGTCCCGGCCGGGCGGTGGGACGCCGGTTTCTATGCCCCGGAGGGCGGTGGCGACACGCCCGCGGCGCCCGACCGGGTGTACTGCCGGCGGGGCGGGTTCGTGGACGAGTTCGCCCGGATCGAGGCCGCGCGGTTCGGGATCATGCCGAACTCGGTGTCCGGCACCGAACCCGACCAGTTGATCGCCCTGGGCGTCGCGGCGGCGGCCATCGCCGACGCGGGCGGTGAGGACCGGCTCCCCGCCCGGCAGCGGGTGGGCGTGGTGCTGGGCCGGGGCGGCTATCTCACCCCCGGGCTGGTCCGGCTCGACCAGCGGGTGCGCACCGCCCACCAGCTCGTACGGACCCTCGGTGAGCTGCTGCCCGACCTCGAACCCGGCCAACTCGACCTCGTACGGGCCGCGTTCACCGAGCGGCTCGGCCCGGACAAGCCCGAGGCGGCCATCGGCCTGGTGCCCAACCTCGCCGCCTCGCGCATCGCCAACCGGCTCGATCTGCGCGGCCCCGCGTACACCGTGGACGCCGCCTGCGCCTCCTCGCTCGTCGCCGTCGACCAGGCGGTGGGGGAGCTGGCCTCGGGCCGATGCGATGTGATGCTCGCGGGCGGGGTGCACCACTGCCATGACATCACCCTGTGGAGCGTGTTCTCGCAGCTGCGCGCGCTCTCGCCGAGCCAGCGGATCCGGCCCTTCCACCGCGCGGCCGACGGCCTATTGATCGGCGAGGGCACCGGTGTGGTCGTCCTCAAGCGGCTCGCCGACGCACTCCGCGACGGCGACCGCGTCTACGCGGTGATCCGCGGCACCGGTGTGGCCTCCGACGGCCGCGCCACCGGTCTGGTCAACCCGGACCCGGGCGGACAGACCCGGGCCGTACGACAGGCGTGGCGGGCCGCGGGCCTCGATCCGCGCGAGCCGGGCGCCATCGGGCTGCTGGAGGCACACGGCACCGCGACGCCCGCCGGGGACACGGCCGAACTGACCACGCTGGCCGCAGTGTTCGGCCCCGGTGGCATCCCGGGTGAGACGGCTGTCATCGGCTCGGTGAAGTCGATGATCGGCCACACCATGCCCGCCGCCGGTGTCGCCGGTCTGGTGAAGGCCGCCCTCGCGGTCCACCACGGTCGGCTGCTGCCCACCCTGCACTGCGACGACCCCCATCCGGCGCTGGCGGCCACCCGCTTCTCGGTGCTCGGCGCGGCCGAGCCCTGGGAGGCGCCCGTACGGCGCGCCGCCGTGAACGCCTTCGGATTCGGCGGGATCAACGCCCATGTGGTGCTGGAGCAGCCGCCGGTGCCGGTGGCGCCGCACGCCACGACCGTCGTCATCGAACCAGAGCGGGTGCTGGCCCTGGCCGCAGACACCCCGGAGCGGCTGGCCGAGCTGCTGGCGGCGGACGACGCGACCGTACGGACGACGGTGACGGGGCGGGACGCCCGTACCCGGCTGGGCATCGTCGACCCCACCGCCAAACGGCTCGCGCTCGCGCGGCGCATGGTGGCCAAGGGCCGCCCCTGGCGTGGCCGCAACGACATCTGGTTCACCCCCGCGCCACTGCTCGGCGCGGGCCCGGCGGCCAGAGGGATGGCGGCCAGGGGGAAGGCGGCCACGGGGAAGGCTGCCACGGGAAAGCTCGCCTTCGTCTTCCCCGGCCTCGAAGCCGAGTTCGTCCCCCGCGTGGACGGCGTCGCCGAGTACTTCGGGCTCTCCCGCCCCGCCGGGGACCGCTTCGGCGAGGCGGCCCGCGTGGGCGACATCGGCCGCCATGGCGTAGGCGTCTTCGGCGTCGGCCGGCTGCTGGACGCGGCGCTGCGGCGGATGGGGGTCGTGCCGGACGCGGTGGCCGGGCACAGCGTGGGGGAGTGGACCGCGCTGGCCGTGGGCGGCCTCTACGCGGGCGAGGAGGTGGACGCCTTCCTCGATTCCTTCGACCCCGACGCGCTGCGGGTGCCCGGCCTGGCCTTCGCCGTCCTCGGCGCCGGTGCGCCACGGGTGCTCGCCGAGTTGGAGGCGCGGGCGGGCGGCCGGATCGTGCTCTCGCACGACAACGCGCCCAGCCAGTCGATGGTGTGCGGGCCGCGCGACGATGTCGAGGAGTTCGTCCGGGCCATGCGCGCCGAGGGCGTGATCGCGCAGCTCCTGCCCTTCCAGTCCGGTTTCCACACCCCGATGCTGGCGCCCTACCTCGACCCCATCCGGGCCGTGACGGAACGCTTCGAGCTGCTCCTGCCGCCGAGGGTCCCCGTCTGGTCCGGAACGACCGCCGCACCGTATCCGGCGACCGAGGCGGAGGTGCGCGAGCTGTTCCTCCGCCACCTGCTGGAGCCGGTGCGTTTCCGACTGCTGACCGAGGCCCTGTACGAGGCGGGATTCCGCGCGTTCGTCCAGGTCGGCACGGGCCAGCTGGGGTCGCTCATCGGCGATACGCTGCACGGCCGCGACCACCTGGTGGTGGCCGCCAACTCCCCCCACCGAGACGGCGTGTCCCAGCTCCGCCGTGTGGCCACGGCCTTGTGGACGGAGGGGGCGGAGGTGGACCCCACGCTGTCGCATGAAGCCTCGCGCCCCACACCCACGCTTCCTCCGGTACGGCTGGACCTGAACGGCTCGCTGATCTCGCTCAACGAGCCACGCCTGAGCGAGCTGCGCAAAGTGGTGGGCGATCGTTCCTCCCCCGGCTACCGCCGGGAGGTGCCCCCTGGGCGGAACGGGTGGGCACCATCCCACCCGCACCCGGCAACGGCGAACGCAGCCCACGGGGCGACCCCGCACCCGCCGGCCGCCCCGTGGACCGCCGAACTACTCGCCCTGCTCGACGAGACCGCCACCACCGCGACAGCGGTCATCGCGGCAAGTCGCCCACCGACCCCGCGCACCCACGATCTGCGGGTGTCCACCGAGGCCATGCCCTACCTCCATGACCACTGCTTCTTCCCCCAACGCCCCGGCTGGCCCGATGAGTCGGACCGCTGGCCCGTGGTCCCGGCCACCACGATCGTCCAGCACCTCATGGACGCGGCGGAGCACACAGCGGCGGAGCACACAGCGGCGGAGCACACGGCCGGAGGCCCCGTGGCCGTCGCCGTCCACGGCGCCCGCTTCGACCAGTGGGTGACCGCGGCACCCCCCAGCACCGTCCCCGTCACCGCGACCCCCACCTCGGCGGGCCACTACACCGTCACCTTCGGCCGCAGCGCCCGCGCCACCGTGGAAGTCGCTCCCCACCACCCCACGACCCGTCCCACCCCCTGGCCCACCGACCCCGCCACCGAGCGCACCCCCGACCACACCGCACAGCTCGTCTACGCCGAGCGCTGGATGTTCCACGGCCCGGCCTTCCAGGGGCTCACCGCGCTCACCGCGATCGGCGAGTCGCATATACGCGGCACGCTCACCACACCCCCCGCGCCGGGAGCGCTGCTGGACAACGTCGGACAGCTCCTCGGCTACTGGATCATGGCGACCCGCACCGAACGGACCGTGGTCTTCCCGGTCGGCATGCGTCTGATGCGCTTCTTCGGCCCGCATCCAAGTCCCGGCACACCGGTGGAGTGCCTGATCAGGATCACCTCGCTGACCGATACCGCCCTGGAGGCCGACGCACAGTTGCTGATCGGCGGCGAGGTGTGGGCGGAGCTGTCGGGCTGGCAGGATCGCCGGTTCGACAACCACCCCGACACCCGCCCCGTGGAGCGCTTCCCACAGCGCAACACGCTGTCCCGACCCCAGCCGGGCGGCTGGGTGCTGCTCCATGAGCGCTGGCCCGATCTGGCCTCCCGCGATCTGATCATGCGTAACCACCTGGGCCGTGCCGAGCGCACGCAATATGAACACCAGCCGCCACGCGGCCGCAGACAGTGGCTGCTGGGCAGGATCGCGGCCAAGGACGCCGTACGGCGATGGCTCTGGGACCACGGCGAAGGCCCGGTCTTCCCCGCCGAGATCGGGATACGCGACGACGCCCAGGGGCGTCCGTACGCCATCGGCGTCCACGGCCGGACCCTGCCCGAACTGGCCCTCTCGCTGGCACACCGGGCCGAGGCCGGGGTCGCCCTCGTGGTGCCGCGCGCACACGGGGCCCCGGGCCCCGGTATCGCCCTCGAAGAGGTCGCCCACCGCGACGACCACGCCCTCGCGGCCGCCTTCGGCCGGGCCGAGCGGGATCTCCTCGCGACCGCGACGGCCGGGGGTCGCGAATCGCGTGCCCGCTGGGCCACCACCTTCCGGGCCGCGAAGGAGGCGGTCGCCACGGCGGAGGGCACCGCCCTACACAACCGGCCACATGCCCTCATCATCGCCGAGGCACTGCCGGGAGCCGATCACCCCGACGCGGCACCGGCCCGGCTCATCGTCGAGGTGGCGGCCACCGCCCCCGGTCAGCGCCCGCGCCGCTACCAGGTCCACTGCAGCACCATCGCCAACCCGCCCGGACTGCCGGACCGGGACTACGCCGTGGCCTGGACGACCGGCCCGGACCACCAGGAACAGGACGAGGAGAGCGACCAGTGACCACCGTCAATCAGACCGTCTCGGCACCCCCCGCCGACGCACCGGCCGTGCTCGCGGAGATATCCGGGATGCTCCGGACGATGCTCGACGAATACGGCCTCGACGATATCGAGGTCACCATGGAGACCCGCTTCACCGAGGATCTGGAGCTGGAGAGCATCGACCTGGTGGCGCTGGCCGGCAGCCTGGAGGCCCGGTACGGCAGACAGGTCAACTTCGCCGAGTTCGTGGCGGGCCTGGAGCTCGACGAGATCATCGACCTCGCGGTGGGGCAGCTCGTCGAGTATGTCGTGCGGTGCCTCAGGGCGGCCGGGGAGAGCTGACCCATGGCGATGATCGACACCAGCCGCGACACCTGCGACGGCGCGGGCGGCGGCACAGACAGCGGTACGTGCGACGACGCGGACCCCGTCACGGACCACGACGGTCCGGATACCGGGCCGGACGGCGTCCGACTGCATGTCCAGCGGCTGTCCCCGCCCGATGGCCGTCCGCCCACCGCCACCGCCGTGCTCATCCACGGTCTGCTCACCGATTCCCTCGCCAGCTGGTACTTCACGGTGGCCCCGGACCTCGCCGCCGCCGGGCTGGAGGTGGTGATGTACGACCAGCGGGGACACGGCCGCAGCGAGCGCCCCGGCTCCGGCTACCGGCTGGACACGTTCGTCACCGATCTGGAGCGGCTGCTCGACCGGCTGGACATCACCGGGCCGGTCCATCTGGTGGGCAACTGCTTCGGCGGAACGGTGGCGTTCGCCTACGCCATGCGCCATCCGGAGCGGGTGGCGGGGATCGCGGTGATCGAGGCGAAGCCCGCCACCGAGAGCTGGCTGACCGAGATCAGCGGCATCCTCCGGCGCGTCGTCGCCGAACTGGTCGTCCATGAGGCCGAGTCGCTGGCCTGGGTCAGCGCCCACCGGGGCGCCCACACCGCACGGCTGGCCAGGTCGGCCGCCCGCCTGGTCCGTACGACCACCATCGCCGAGGACGTACCGGAGAGCCGGGTGGTGAGCGAGGAGCAGGTCGGCGCGGTGCGCTGCCCGGTGCTGGCCGTCTACGGCGCGGATTCCGAACTCGCCAGCCAGGAGCGGTGGTTGGAGTCGGTACTGCCCGGCACCCGGACCGTCGTCCTGCCGGGACAGGGGCATTCGGTCCTCGCCGAGGCGCCCACGCGCATCCGCGAACTGCTGCTGTCCTGGATCCACGGGTGCGAACCGGGCACCGGCGCCACGGCGGCGGATGCGGCCCTGGGGGCCCGGGAGGCCGATGCCTCATGAGCGAACCCAGCAGATCGCAGGCAGCCCCACCCCACAGACCCCGCCGCTTTCTCTTCGTCGTGCCGCCGCTGGTCGGCCACGTCAACCCCACCCTCGGCGTCGCGGCCGAACTCACCGCCCGGGGACACCAGGTGGCCTGGGCCGGGATGCCCGAGGTCGTCGGGCGGCTGACCGGGCAGGGGGCGACGGTCTACCGCTGCGCCGGGCCGGTGCTGGGGAGGGCGGGGCGGGCCGGCCACCGGACGTACGCGGCCCGGCCGCGCTGAGGTTCCTGTGGGAGCGATTCCTGGTGCCGCTCGCCGAGGCCATGGCCCCGGGCGTCGCCAAGGCCATCGAGGAGTTCCGCCCCGATGTGGTGATCGCCGACCAGCAGGCCGTGGCGGGCGGACTGGTGGCCGAACGGCTGGGGGTGCGCTGGGCCACATCCGCGACCACCTCGGCGGAGTTCACGGGCGCGCTGGACGGTCTGCCCAAGATCGATGCCTGGCTGGACGGGCAGATGAACGAGGTGCGGGGCCGGATCGGCGATCCGGAGAGCGCGGCCGATCCCCGGTTCTCACCGGATCTGGTCCTGGCCTTCACCACCGAGGAGCTGGCCGGACGGCCGGCCCGGGCGGGCGATCGCATCCGTTACGTGGGCCCGTCGATCGCCGAGCGGCCGGCCACGACGGACTTCCCCTGGGAGTGGCTGGACCCCGCGCGCCTCGCCGTCCTGGTCACGCTCGGCACCGCGAACACCGATGCCGGGGCGCGCTTCCTCACCGAGTGCCGGGAGGCCGTACGGGCCCGGGCCGGTCGTTTCCAGACGGTCATCGTCGACCCGGAGGGCGTACTCACCCCGGACACCCCGGACACCCCGGACACCCCGGACTCCTCGAACACCCCGGACTCCTCGAACACTCAGGGCATCCGGGAGACCTCCAGCACCCCGGACGACAAGGACGTCCTGGTGTGCCGCTACGTCCCTCAACTCCCCCTTCTGGAACGGGTGAGCGCGGTGGTGTGCCACGCGGGCCACAACACGGTCTGCGAAACCCTGTGGCACGGTGTTCCGCTCGTCGTGGCCCCCATCCGGGACGACCAGCCGGTGGTGGCCGCGCAGGTGGTCGACGCGGGCGCGGGCGTCCGCGTCAGATTCGGCCGGGCGAGGGCGGCCGGGCTCGGCGAGGCGCTGGACACCGTCCTGTACGAACCGGGGTACCGCATCGCCGCCGAGCGCGTCGGGGCCTCCTTCCGCGCGGCGGGCGGCGCCGTGGCGGCAGCGGGACACCTGGAAGCGCTGGCCGCGAAGACCGGTGGCCATGCCACGCCGACTCCCGAGGGGGACCGATGAGCCGCACGTCCGACGCACCACGTACGCCCGCGAAGCCGTCGCGCGCCGAGACCGTCGCAGCGCTGCGCCCCCGCTATCAGGCCGATCTGGCGCGGGGCACCGGGCGGTTCTTCGAGCCGCGCCGTACCGACTGTCCGTGGTGCGGTTCGACGCGGCTGAAGCGGCGGCTGCGCACCAGGGACCGCTACCAGAGCAAGCCGGGCCGCTTCGCGCTCGACGCGTGTGCCGACTGCCGCCACGTGTTCCAGAATCCCAGGCTGAACGGCGACGGCCTGGAGTTCTACTACCGCGACTTCTACGACGGGATGGGGGAGATCGAACTCGGCAACCTCTTCGCCGGGCGGGACAAGGTCTACCGGAGGCGCGCGATGTTCCAGGACCCCTCCGCCGAGCCCCCGAAGACCTGGCTCGATGTCGGCACCGGACATGGCCACTTCCCCGCGGTGGCCCGTACCGTCTTCCCCGGCACCCGCTTCGACGGACTGGACTTCACCGACGGCGTCGACCTGGCCGAGCGGACGGGGCGCATAGACCGGGGCATCCGTGGCAGCTTCCCCGAGCTGGCAGAAGAGCGCCTGGCCGGGGGCTACGACGTGGTGAGCATGTTCCACTATCTGGAGCACAGCACCGATCCCCGCGACGAACTCCGCGCGGCCCGGCGGGCGCTGCGCCCCGGTGGCCATCTGCTGATCGAGGTACCCGATCCGGAGTGCTGGTTCGCCCGGCTCCTCGGCCGCTTCTGGCTGCCCTGGCTCCAGCCCCAGCATCTGCACTTCCTGCCGGTGGCGAACCTCCGGAAGGAACTGGACGCGCTCGGCTTCACCGTCATCGCCGAGGAGCACCGCGAACCGTCCGACACGGTCGATCTGCTGGGCGCCGTATGGCTGTCCGTGAACGCGGTCATCCCGCCCGATGACGCCCCTTCGCTGCCGCGACCGCCCGGCCGGGCGCGCTGGCTGCTGCGCTGTGCGCTGCTGCTCGCGGCCGTTCCCGCGCTGATCCTCGCGACCACCTTGGACCGGCTGCTGCTCAAGCCGCTGGCGGGGCGGGGGAAAATATCCAACGCCTATCGGGTGGTGGCCCGGTGCGATGCCCCGGCCCGTCCCGGCCCCCGCTGAGGCGCCCCCGCTGACGTGCCCCCGATGGTGGACCTGAAGCTCATCGCCCTGCAGTCCGGCACCTTCGGGCGCGCGTTCTCGCTCGGCGCGGTGAGCGCCGCCCGCGACGGCTTTCCGTTCAAATTCCCCCGTACGGATGGCGACCAGAGCCACGACGGCGACCAGAGCAATGGCCACGGCCACGCGGACGGGGCATGGCGTGTCCCCGCGCCCGAGGACCCCTATCACGACATGGTGACCGGCCCGGGCGGCGGTTGAGCCACCCCGTCGGGGTCGGACGTCAGGGGCCCGTAGCCGTGCCGTCGGGCCGCGGCGGCTCCTCCCCGGAGGTCTCCTGGGCCTGGGTCCGCGGTGGTGACGACGGCTCGGTGGCGGCCAGGGCCGTCGGCGTCCCGCCGGGTTTGCTGTTGACGTAGGTGGTGAGCCGGTGCACCTGACGTTCCAGGGCCCTGATCCGGTCCACGATGTCCTCGGGCAGGTTCGCCATCAGTCTGCCTCCTCCAGATACAGATCGGCGGTCTCCGGACGTCCCCGCTCCGGGGCGGTGACCTTGATGCCGACGACGCGGTAGCGGGCGTCCAGCCCCTCGGAGAACCACACGTCCTTGATGCGCAGCCGCACGGTGGTGCCGAGCAGCGCGGGGGTCGTGCCCGAGCCGAGGCGGATCCGCACCGAGGGGATGACCACCGTGCCGCGCAGGGCGGCGAGTTCGGACCGGGCGAACGCGTCGAGCGTCGCCTTGTCGGTGACATTGCTGTGGTCGGACGAGGTGTCCAGGCGGGGGAACCCGGCAGCGAGGAGATCCTCGGCCACCTGTTCCCCGGACATCACCGGGCCGCCCGCCCCGCCGTCCGGGGTACCACCCCTGGCCCGCGCGGTCGTCCCGCCGCGCGTGGCATCGCGGGGGAAGGAGTACGACAGCACATCACCCGGCAGATCCAGCATCACCGGCTGGCTGCCCACCCGGATCGTCGGAGAGCCCAGCTGGAGCAGCCTCACCCGCCGCCCGGTCACCGGATCCCGGTACACCGCGATCCGGTGCTCGAAACCCGGTTCCATCGCCGCGAGTTGCCCGATCGCCTCCTCCACCAGGGTCTCGTCACCGTCGCTGTAGGCCACCGTACGGGCCGCGGTGGGGGCGGTCGGCTCGTATTCCACGCCGATGTGGCCGCCCTCGGACCCCTGCATGTAGTCCCACAGCCGGCGGACGATCTCCAGATGGTCGAGCGCGGTGAAGCTCAGATTCGCGCGGATGTAGCGACGGCCCGCGTAGGAGTCGAAGGTGGCCGCCTGAAGCCCGACGGTGGTGAGGCCCCGGTCGTCCGTGGCCGGGGTCAGCGTCCAGACGATGCCACCCCAGCAGACCTCGTCACCCCGCTCCAGATAGACGGCGGTGCGCCCCTCCACCAGCTCCCGGACCCGCCGGGCCATCCGGGTGTCGGGCACCGGAATGGTCGCGGTCAGGGAGCCCGGCTTGCCGAGGTAGTCGTCGTACTCCACCTCTCGCAGGGGCAGTACATCGATGGCCTGGTCGGTGCGCAGATCGGTGAAGACGGCGCGGTAGCGGGCGTCCACGGTGCCTCACGCCACCGGATCCACGCGGACGAAGCGGTTGTCGAAGTGCACACGCGTCCCCGCGATCGAGGAACGGTAGGCGGCGGTCGCCGTGTAGACGGCGCCGGGGGTGAGGTTCCCCACCGGGAAACAGGTGGAGATCGAGGCCCGCCCGGCACCGTCGAGGATCGCCGCGCGGTCGTCGGACGGGGCGAGCACCTCGGTGCCGCTCTGCGTCCTGAGCCGGAACGAGATGTAGGCGGTGGCGTTACCGTCGGCGGCAGTGAAGGCGCCGAAGGTGAGGGACACCCAGCGCGAGTACGGCGCGGTGAAGGTGGCGGTGAGCGTGGCGACGGTGTCGGTGAGCATTTCCTGATAGGCGGCGGCGGTGGTGGCACCCCAGTCCGCGGTGTGCCGGATTATGGTGTCCGGAATGTACTTCGCCCACTGGGCGCCGTCCCAGCGCTCCAGTCGGCCGCCCGCGTCGCGGTACTGCCCGGCATACGCCCCGTTGTGCGGCGCACCGCCCGCGGCGGGGACGATGCCACCGAGCGCCGCGGTGTAGCGGCGGCGGTCCGTGATGGCGGAGGCCCAGGTGATGCCCTTGGCCGCGGACGCCCCGGCGGGGACGGCGATCTCGTAGAGAAGCTCCGCGTTCTTGGGCACGGCGGGTGCGGTGGGGGAGCCTGCCGGGGTGCCCTGAAGGAGTTCCAGGGCGGCCTCGTACTTGCCGGAGCCGTCGTAGTCGGTGTCGTAGACCCGTACCACGAGCGCGTCCACACGGGCCAGACTGGAGTGCCCATCGGCGACGGTCAGCAGGGTGTCGGAGTCGATGGTGACCGGATAGCCGCCCTGTGATCCGGTGGAGGTTCCCGGGATCCACACCTGGCCCGGGGAGAGCTTGGCCTGCATACCGGTGGCGGCGGTGCCGGTGAGCTGCAGCCCGCCGAACACGCATCCCGCCCGGGTCAGCAGCGGTCCGGCGGACGCCATGCCGAGGCTGACGGCCAGCCGGGTGTCCTCACGGGTCTGGCCGGTGGGCAGATGCCAGGCGGAACGGACGGTCATAAGACGGCTCCCACGGTCATCGGAGAACTCCTTGTGGTCGTACGCGGTTTAAGGATCGGAGCGGACGATGGGGCGGCGCGGCGCCTCACCACTCGGCGCGGCGCCAGGTGATCGTGGCGGTGGCTCCCTCCCCTCCCGACGCCGCGCGGAAGGAGAGCTGAGAGGTCCCTGACGGCAAGGTGAACGACTCCTCCGGGGCGCTGCCGGGTGTGGCGGTGTGGCGGCGCGACGCGGTGCCGTTGAACATCACGGTCCCCTCGGCGGTGTCGACGGCGAGTTCGTCGTCCGGGGCGAGGGCGATCGCGTACTCCAGCCAGTCGCCGCTGGTCCGGTTGGCCAGCCGTGGCCGGGTGCACGGCCCGGTGAAGGTGATCACCGGATGGGCGGGCGCGCTGCCGTCGTTCTGCACCGCGAGATCGCCGGTGGAACTGGGGGCGCCCCAGGCCAGCGGCCAGCTGAGCGGCCAGGTCAGCCCCGCCTCGGGCTGGGGAAGCCCGGCGGTGTCCCGCCGCCCCACCGCCTCGTAACGGCGTGGATCGCTCGCCTTCCACTGGAGTGTCATCTTGGCCAGCCGGCTCGCGGCGAACTGCCGGTCGGTGGGGACCACGCGCTGGGTGACCCGGGCCCGTACGGCCAGCGTCTCGCCGTGCAGGCGTACGGCCAGCCACTCCTCCTCGTCGCGTACGGCGGTGGCGGCGCGCAGCGCGCGGAGCGCGTCCCGCACGGCCTCCGGTCCGGCGTCCGGGTCGGGCGCGAACCACACCTGCGCGGTGACCGTACGGGCCTGCGCCCACTGCGACCCCGGCCAGCCGCCGTGACCCACCGGGCGGTCCGCGTCGGAGGTGTCCAGCGCGGGCAACTCCTCCCAGCCGGTGAGCCCTTCGGCGGCAATCCAGTAGTCGGTGCCGGGGCCCATGAGAAGCCCGGCCCACTGCACCTGCCCGTCGGTGGTGATGAGCGGCCCTGGTTCGGTGGCGATGCTCTCGTCCGCCATGTCACCCCCTCGCCTTCATCAGGAACATCAGATCCTCGGCGGTCTGCCGGGCGCTGCCGCCCGGGGCTTCGTGGTAGTGCTCGATGACGAATCCGCCGCCCGGCCCGCCGGATCCCGCCAGGGCGGGCGCGGGCCCGGTGCGGGCGAGCAGGGTGCTCAGCCGGTTCAGCGGCAGTACGGCCTCGGCCTGCCCGCCCTCGGCGAGCAGCGCGAGCGTGCCACCGGGGCGCGGCAGCACGATGCCGCCCTGGGCGAGCGTGGGGATGGTGGGGATGTTCACCCCGAACGACCGGCCGCCGATCCCCGGCACCCATGAGGGCACCGAGACCTTGACCCGGTTCAGCGCACCGATCGCCCGGTTGACCAGCCCGATCACCCCGTTGAGCGGCCCGCGCACGGCCCCGAGCACAGCGCTGAACGCACCACGGACGATGCCCGCCAGCCCGCTGAAGGCGCGCTGGATACCGTTACGGGCGGAGCGGAAGGCGCCCGGGATCCGCTCCGAGAAGAAGGACAGCAGGGGCCGGACCACGGCCATGATGGCGTGGATGACTGTGGTGATGATGGTCTTGTAGATGTTGAAGTACGTCTTCACGACGGTCCAGATGACCTTCAGCACGACCGTGAACGCCGCCTTGATGCCGTTCCAGGTCGTCTGCACCACTTGTTTCGCCACGCGCATGGTGGAGCCGATGACCTGGCCGATGACCCTGAAGGCCGCCTGGACGATGCGCTGGACCGTCTTGGACTGCATCGCCATGTCGACGAGCTTCATGATCAGTGGCATCAGCAGCGCCATGATGGCCCCGAACACGTTCGCTTTCATGGCGGTGTTGAGGCCCTTCTGCGCCGTTGTCACCCCCTGGAGCCCCGTCTTCATCCGCCCCATCAGGCCACCCCCGGTGGCCGCGCCGCGACCCGCGGTGGTCATGGAGCGGCCGCTCTTGGCGACGCTGCGCTCGGCGGCGTTGGCCTCTCGCTGCAGGGTGCGCATCGAGTTGGCCGACTTGTCGACGTCGCCCTTGATGCGGCCGACGGCGGAGCCCGCCTGCGTCGCGGTACGGGCGAATCGGGAGACGCTGGTATCGGTCTGGCCTACGGTGCTGCGCAGCCCGCGGAAGCCGGAGACGGATCGGTTGAGCGCTTGTGCCAGTGACATGGGCGGCCTCCTCCTCAGCCGAGAGCCCTGACGAGACCGTTCAGGCGTCGCTCCAGCTCGTTGATGGCCTGGCTCGCCTCATTGATGTCCCGCACGTTCGACACCCGCCCGGCCGGTGTGGGGCCACGGGCGTTGCTCGCGGCCGTGCGCTGCCGTCGGAGGGCTGCCTCCGCCTTCTGCAGCGCGTCCTTGCCCCTTCGCAGGGCTTGCTGGCTGTCCCGCTCGGCCTTCTCGGCGATCGTGCGGACGGAGGTGATCTCCGTGCGGACGCGGAGGATCGTCCGGGCCAGTGAGGTCCGCGTCGCCGCCACCCGCTGCTTCACGGCGGTGACAGACGACTTGATGCCGTCGATGGTCTGCCGTGCCTCCCGCTCGGCGCGTCTCTCCTTGAGGAATTCCTGAAGGTTGAAATCCGTCCCCGCCAGCTTGAAGGAGTAGGTGGCGAGGTTGGCTTCGCCCTTGAACGCCGTGGCCTCGAGCTTGAGCGCGTTGGCCTCGGAGTTGATGAGCGTCATCGCCTCCTGGTGCAACTGCTTCTGGAACCCCGTCCAGTAGCGGTTGAGCCAACTCGCCACGACCGCCTCGGCGACCTTCGTCGCCTCGTCGCTGATTCCCACGCACCCTCCCGGGAGCTCGAACGGACCGTTTCACCCGAAGAACCGCGCCAACTCCGCCCCTGTCGGCGCGTGGCCCTCGCCCGGGCCGTCGGACGTATCGGCGGCCTCGGCCCCCGGCCTCGGGACCGGTACCGGCGCCTCCGGCGGGTCCGCGTACTCGTCGCGGTTGGCCGACGCGAACATCCAGTTGGCGATCGCCAAGTGGTCCACGACCGCAGCCAGCAGATGGTCCGTCAGCCTCCACTCCGCGGCCTCGCCCTCCCGCGTCCGTACGAACGCCGAGTCCGGCGGAAGGTGGCGCACCAGGACCGCGAGGCGCCGCGAGGACAGCGCCTCGCGGTGCCAGTCGAGCAGGTCGACGCCGTAGTACCGCAGCAGATCGGCCTCCAGCGCCTCGGCGTGCTCCTCCACGAGCGCGCCGAGGCTCAGCCTTCCCCCACGCCGAGCCCGGTGTCCTGCCCGTACGCCTCGAGGATCGCGGCGATGTCCTGCACGCTCACCTCGTGTTGGCACAGCCGCTGATAGCTCTCCTCGCCCATGAGGAGGGCGAGCAGCCCGTCCAGGTCGTTGTCCTTGAGCTCGGCCAGCGTGTGCGCCGAGCGGCGGGGGATCTCGGTGGGCAGGGAGAACGTCTCCCCGTCCACCTCGAAGTCCCAGGTCAGGCCCAGCGCTTCCAGGCGCTGGGCGCGGGCGGCGTTGACGTTGAACGCAGCCATGGCGGCGGCTCCTTCGCGATCGACGTGGCGGGGTTTGGGTCAGGATCCGGCGAACGCCGGGTCGTTCATCAGCCAGGTGGCCAGCGGGGTGTCGTTGTCCACGGCCAGCGCCGTGAAGGTGACCCCGAGCCGGACCGCGGCGGTGCGGGTGAGCTGGAGCTCCTCGGTCTCGGTGACCTGGCCGCGGCGGAGGACGAACCGGTACGTGATGACATCGCCGTCGGCGAACTCCACGCCCAGCATCCGCTCGTCCTTCTTCGGCTCGGCGGCGAGTTCGTAGCGGTACACCTTGGACTCGGTCTCCGTCTCCGCCACCACGGCGCCGCCGAAGAAGAACGGCAGGGTGTCCTCGTTGAGCTGGAGCAGCTGGAACTTCACGGTGAGGTCGCGGTCGGAGTAGACGAAGCGGGCCGGGCTGACCGACTGCCAGGTGTCCACCGGGTCGATCTTGTCCTTCTTGTTGAACTTGATGCCGTCGGTGGTGGTGTACCCGAGGTCCTTCCAGCCCGCCGCCCACGCCGTGGAGACATCGGCCGGGACGGTCGTGCCGAGCGGGGCGGTCAGGATGCGGCCGGTGCCCGCGACGCGGATCTCATTGGGGTTCATTCCGGGCATGCGATTGCTCCTTGTGGCGTGATGATGAGGGCGAACGGTCGGCTGGTACGTGGCCTACGCCGGGCGGATGGAGAGCCGGGCCGTGGACACATAGCGGCTGGCGGCGGCGTGCAGGTAGTCGGGCAGCCACCGGGGGCCGTCCACCTCGGAGACATCGGTGACACAGGCGGTGCCGAACGTGGTGCCACGCACGGTGAACAGCGCCGTACGGGCGGCCGTGGCGACCGTGTGGGCCGTGGGTTTGTCCGGGCCGTACACCTCGAGGTCGACCAGCGGCTGGTCCAGATGGATGTCCTCGACCCAGACGCCGCCGGCCCGCGAGATCAGCACGGCCTTCTGGGTTCCGTCGAAATCCGGCGGGGTCCGGTTGTCCACGAGTACCCCGGCCAGTTCGGGGCGGTTCTTCAGATGCTCGACGACGAGGCGTTCGACGTCAGAAAAGATCACCAAGGGCTCGGTCATGCGCGCACTCCTTGCTGTGGTCAGGGCTGCGCACAGCGAAAAGCGGCGGGGCCGTGGCCCCTCCAGGGGCACAGCTCCGCCGCTGGCACCAAGTGTGATGCACCGGATGCCCATTGACAACCACTTGTCGTCACTTATGCCGGGATGACCATGGGGCCCGCAGGTCACGTACGTCGTCGTGTGGCCCGCTCGGCCGCGAACACATCCTCCAGCCGATAGAGAAACGCCTTGCCCTGACGCCCCGCGGGCCGCAGATGCTTCAGCTGCACCCACTTGCGGATGGTGGCCGGGGTGACGCCCACCTCCACAGCGGCCACGGCTGCGGTCAGCAACGGATACTCGGGCGCCTGTGTGGTCCTCATCGGCTCACCGCCACGACGGTGCAACCTCCGTTCAGGGCGGCGGTGATCTCCTCCAGGACGAGCGCGCCGCCGGCCGCCAGCTCCGTCCACTCGCCCTCCGGCCAGGAGTGCCGATGTGCCCGGTCCGCATGGCAGCCGCACGCGGTGTGCGGGCAGCGGCAGCCGGGGTTGATGCACAGCACCGCACGGCGCAGCGGAAAGGCCCGCAGCGAGACCGAGGCACACAGCGGGCACCGGCCGCGCAGCCGGACCACGGGCTCGGCGTCCCCGAGGGTGCCCGAGCAGCGCCGCGCCATTCCGCTGACCTCGTCCAGCAGATGGCGCATCAGCGACGGGTCGGCCTCGACCCGTTCCAGCAGCCCCGCGAGACGGGCCAGTCTGACCTCGACCGTTCCCCTGCCCGTGGGCGGCAGCCCGAGCCGGTCGTGCACGGCCTCCTCCAGCTCCACGACGCCGTCGGTGATGTCGCGTACGGTGTCGGAGACCCGCAGGCGTAGTGGCTCCGAGGGCCCGCGGCGGTCGGCGCCTCCCCGCTGTCGGCCGAGGCCGGGACGGTGCGGGGAGGGCGCCAACTCCGCCTGCAGCTCGGGGAATTGTCGTCTCAGAACGGTGATCCAGTGACTCGCTCTGATGCGGTCAGGATGCGCAAGTGCGTCATTGCTCAACAGAACCCCCCAGGTTGTCTGCTTCTTCGCTCCCTAGGGACCCCCGGTCCACGCGGAACGGTTCCCACCGGAAGGGCGCGCGGAAGCAGGGATCGGGGGCGCCGAAGCAGGCGTCAGGAAGGCGCTGGGGTAGGTGTCAGGGGAGGATCGAGTCGACGTAGCCGCCGTCGGCGCGCACGGCCCCGCCGGTGGTGGCCGAGGCGAGCGGCGAGCTGAGGTAGACCGCCATGTTGGCGATCTCCTCGGGCTCGATCAGCCGCTGGATCAGCGACTGCGGCCGGTACTTGGCCATGAACTCCCGCTGGGCCTCCTCCCAGGGCAACTCCGGGTCCACCAGCTCGTACACGAAGTCCTCGACGCCGCCGGTGTGGGTCGGCCCGGCGATCAGTGAGTTGACGGTGACGCCCGTACCGGCGGCCTCCTTGGCGAAGCCGCGGGTGACCGCGAGCAGCGCGGTCTTCGACATCCCGTAGTGGATCATCTCGGCCGGGATGACGACGGCGGAGTCACTGGCCACGTTCAGGATCCGGCCCCATGCGCGGTCCTTCATCCCGGGCAGCAGGCTCCGGATCATCCGGACGGAGGCCAGGACGTTCACCTCGAAATAGCGCCGCCACTCGTCGTCGCTGATCTCCAGCGCCGGAGTGGCCCCGAAGATGCCGAGGTTGTTGACCAGGACATCGACGTCCGGCACGGCGCCGGTGACCTCGCGGGCGCCGTCCTCGGACGTGATGTCGCCGGGGGCGGGGATGAACGAGCCGCCCTCCGTGTCCTCCTCCAGCTTCTGGATGGCGGCCTCGACGGACTCCTGCCGGCGCCCGTTGATGGCGACTCGGGCGCCCGCCCGCGCCAGGCCGGCGGCGATGGCGAATCCAATGCCCTGCGTGGAGCCGGTGACCAGGGCGGTCCTACCGGAAAGGTTGATCTGCACGGCGCTCCTTCGTCGATGCCTTAATGCTTGCGTGCGCCATTAGTTGCACACGCGCCATACTAGCGTAGTCATCCTCTGCGAAGGCGGCCACGGCGGACGAGACTTCGGCCACGGCGGACGGGGCTTCCGGCCACGACCGGCCTAGGCCCCGTGGCGGACCTCGATCTGTCCCCGCAGCCGCGGATCGCGGGAGGAGGAGCCCACTTCCACGGTCCGGTGCCCGGTGCCCAGTACCCAGCCATGGCGTTCGGTGTCCCAGGAGGACAGCGTCCGGGCGGCCACCCGCACGGTCACCCGCCGCGCCTCACCGGGCCGCAGATGGACCCGCCGGAATCCGGCCAGGGCCCGTTCGGCCTGGTCGAGCGGCAGCTCGGGGGAGGGCCCCACATACACCTGGGCCACCTCCGCCCCGGCCCGCCGCCCGGTGTTGCGCACGGTGAAGACCGCCTCCAGCCCGCTTCCGCGTCTTCGCAGCCGCAGCCCCGCATAGGCGAAGGTGGTGTACGACAGGCCGTGGCCGAAGGGGAAGAGCGGCCGTACGTCCTCGGCGTCGTACCAGCGATAGCCGACCCGGATGCCCTCGGAGTACTCCTCACGGCCGTTCACCCCGGGGTAGCGCCGGGGGTCCTTGGCCATCGGATGGCGGTCGTCGGAGACGGGGAAGGACTGGGTGAGCCGCCCGCTGGGGTTGGCGTCGCCGAAGAGCAGGGCGGTGGTGGCGGCGGCGCCCTCCTGGCCCGGGTAGTACATCTGGAGGACGGCGCCGGTGCGGTCCAGCCAGGGCATCGACGTGCACGAGGAGGTGTTGAGGACCACGGTGGTGCGCTGGTTGGCCTTGGTGACGGCGGCGATCAGCGCGTTCTGATGGCCGGGCAGGGCGATGGTGGTGCGGTCCCTGCCCTCGGTGGCGTCCTCGTGGGCGAAGAGCACCACACTGTGCGCTGCGCGGGCGGCGCGCACGGCCTTGTCGACATCGGCGGCGCGAGTGGCGGAGGTGGTGCGGCGCAGCCGGAAGGTCAGCCCTTCCCCGCCGCCCTTGGCGGTGACCTTCAGCCGGTGCTTCGCCGCCGTCAGCGCGACGGCCGCCCGGCGCACGGCGAGCCCGTCCGGGGCGGCGCTGAGAAAGCCACCGGTGAAGTACTCGCCCAAGCCGGGCCGGAACGGGAACAGCTCCTCGCCGTCCAGCAGGACCTTCGGGCGGCCGGCGGGCGGGCCGCTGAAGTGCAGGACGAACGTCCACTCATCGGCCTCGGCGACGGTGAGGGTGCCGTCGTAGCTCCAGCTCTTCCCCGCCGCCACTTTCCGCTCCTCCAGCCCGGTGGCCGGGGAGAGCGCGGCGGCGGGCAGCTTCTTGCCGAACACATCCTCGCCCAGGGCGTACTCCACGCGGGCCCCCTTCCCGGCGCGCTCGCGCATCGCCTCCAGCGGGCTCGCGGCATGGTCGGGGACCACATGGGCGCTGCCGCCGCCACTGACGAAGGGGATGGAGCCGGCGGGCCCGACGACGGCGATCGACCGGGCGGCGGGCCCGGTCAGCGGCAGTGTTCCGTGCTCATTGCGCAGCAGGATGCCGCCCGCCGTCGCGACCTTCAGCGCGGTGCGCGCCCCGGCCCCGGGGTCCCGGCCGGGCCGCGGTGGGGCGCCGCCGTCCAGCAGGCCGAAGCGGTCCATGACGGTCAGGACACGGCCGACCGCGCGGTCCACCTCGGCCTCCGGTACGGTCCCGTCGGCCACCGCCCTGAGCAGGGCGGCGCCGAAGTACTTGCCGTCGGGCATCTCCATGTCGAGCCCGGCGCCGAGGGCCGCCGCGGTGCTGTGGGCGGCGTGCCAGTCGGTCATCACCCAGCCGTCGAAGCCCCAGTCCTCGCGCAGCACGCCCGTCAGCAGTGGCTCGCTCTCACCGGCGAAGGCCCCGTTGACCTTGTTGTAGGCGCCCATGACCGCCCCGGCGCCCGCCCGTACGGCCGCCTCGAAGCCGGGCAGCTCCGTCTCCCGCATCGTCCGCTCGTCGACGACGACATCGATCGATTCGCGCTCGTGCTCCTGGTTGTTCAGGGCGAAGTGTTTGACGGTGGCGATCAGGCCCTCGCCCTGGATGCCACGCACCTGCTCGGCCACCAGCTCGGAGGCGAGCAGGGGGTCCTCGCCGAAGGTCTCGAAGTTGCGCCCGGCGTACGGGGTGCGGATGAGGTTGACCATGGGGGAGAGCAGCACATCCTGGCCCAGCGCGCGGCCCTCGCGCCCGATGGCGCGCCCGTACTCCCGCGCCAGGGCCGGGTCGAAGGCGGAGGCGAGCAGCACCGGCGCGGGCAGCGCGGTGGCCCGCCGGGCGACCCGTACGCCCGCGGGCCCGTCGGCGAGCCGCAGTGGGGGAATGCCGAGCCGGGGGACACCGGGGGTGTAGCCCGCCTGCCCGAGGCTGTGGGGGTCCTTCGCGCCGTGCAGCAGCGAGACCTTCTCCTCGAGCGTCATCCGGCCGATGAGCGTGTCCACCCGGGAGGCGGGACCGCTCGCGGGACCGGGCGCGGCTCCGGGGCCGGAAACGGGCTCGGCCGCGGCCGCCGGCCAGCCGTCCCCACCGGTGGCGGCGACGGCCATCGCCCCTCCCAGGAAGGACAGGGCGGAACGTCGTGACAGGGCGCCCGGCATGGCGTCACTCCATCTCTCGCGGCTCGAAGACGTGTGTGTACGCAGGCGTGCTGACGTTGCTTCGGTGTCCGTCCGGTGAACACCGTGCGGACATCACATCACGGGGTCGGCCGCCGGCCGGTGTGCGCCGGGTTTCGGGATCGAGGTGTCGGGCTCAGCGCGCGGCGATCCGCGCGGCCACGCAGAGGTCCTCGTTGCGGTAGCCGAGACGGGTGTAGAGCCGTTCGGCGGGGGCGTTGTCGGCGAGCTGCCACAGTGTGCAGAAGCCGTGCCGACGTACGGCGTACCGGGTGAGCCACGAGGTCAGCGCCGCGCCGAGGCCCTGGCCGCGCTGCCGGGCGTCGGTCGCCACGGACGCCATCAGCGGGGCGCCGCTGTCCCGCAGGCTGCTCAGGGCGCCGCAGGCCACCAGCCGCCCGTCCTCGCCCCGGATCCCGGCCCACAGGCTGATGCCGGAGGAGCCGGGGCCGGTCGAATGAGCCGGGCTGTGCTCCCGGAGGAAGGCCAGCAGCTCCTCATGGTGGCGTTCGCCGAGCTCGACCACCCGCTCCTCACCCGGATGGACGGGCGGCTCGTCCGGTGTCCAGCGGAAGACCCAGTCGACCACATCGGCGATCGGCAGATGGCGGGCGACCAGGGTGTCGGTGCCGCGGGGACCCGTGAACTCCTTCACATCGTCGGGAAGGCGCTGTGCCGCGCCCAGCACCAGTCCGGCGGCGGCCACCGGCTTCCCGACACTCCACACATGGCCCCGGGAGCCATCGAGCCAGGCCACGGCCCCGGGGCCGGACCAGCTGAGCCGGTCGGCCGGGCGTCGGCGCGCCGCGCCGAAACGCAGCAGGGCGGAGCCCGGGCGGTCCTCCAGGCCCTGGGTGAACAGATCCGCGGTGCGGGGAGGGAACGTCGTGGACTGCATCACTTTCGGAAGGGTGAGGAGAAGGGGAGGGGTGGTCCACTGTGACATACCGCCCCTGGCCGGGGGCAAATGCGGTGGACCCCGCCCAGGAGGGGCGGGGTCCACGGTCACGGGGAGGCCCGATCAGGTGCGGTAGGCGTAGTACGCCGAGGTCGGGTACGAGGCGATGATGCTGGCCACGGACTTCCGGTAGGTGTTGACCGAGTGGTAGGTCAGATACGGGACCCCGCTGGAGCTCCGGTAGGTGACGACCATGGTGTGGTCCTTGGACCCGTCCTTGTCGAAGTCCATCTGCATGACGTCGCCGACGCCCATGTAGTAGACGTTCGCCAGGTTGGTGGCGCGCTCGGCGTCCAGCGTGAACCACGACCACTCGTTGGCGCCCACCCAGGACGTCGACTGGTACGAGGTGTCGTACCACCAGCTGCGGTAGTCCTCGGCGTCGCCGGACGTGTTGGCCCAGCCGCCCGCCTTCAGAGCCTGGCTGACGAAGTTGGTGCAGTCGCCACCGGCCTCGTTGAACTTCCGGTAGGCGGGGTTGTAGTTCTGCCAGTACTTCTCGGCGTACGAGGCCATCGCCGCGTAGTTGTAGCTTCCTGCGGGCTTCGTCTGCGGCCGGGACGGCACCGAGATGGCGGCGGGCGTCGCATCGGGCAGGGCCGTCGTCCTGGCCGCCGCCACCGGCGCCGTGGCGGGCTCGTTGACCGCCAGCGGGCCGTCGTCGGTCGAGGTGAGGCCGGTCAGCTGCCACTTCCCGTCCGCGGTGGCGGCGAAGCTCAGCCGGTGGTGCGCCTGGAAGCCGGTCGTCGCGGGCTCGTCGCCGCGTATCTTCTTGTAGGCCAGCGTCGTGGTCTCGGTGGCCTGGACGGTGGCGTGCCCGGCCTCGACCCGCACCCGGTCCACCGCCACCCGGGTGTCGGCGGATGTGTACGCCTCGCCCAGGGACGCGAGCCGCGCCTTGCGGGTGCGCAGCGCGGACAGCGCGGTGTCCTCGGTCCGGGTCTGGCCGGCCGACAGGCGGACGTTCTTCTCGGCGAGCGGGGCGGCGCGCCGCACCGACTGTTTGGTGTCCAGCAGCGCCGCCGTGCGCTGGGTCAGCACCGCGTCGGCCAGGCGCCCGAAGGACTGTGCGGTCGCGGTGTCCACGGTGCCGGCCGCCGCCGGGCTCTCCGCCGCGCTCGCGGCGGAGGCGGGCAGGACCACGGCGGACAGGGCCGCCGTCAGCACGGCCCCCACGGCGGATCTGAAGGTCGTTGACTTCACGTGTATTTCCCCTCCACACCCCCGGCCCGGACGAGCCGGGGTCACCGAATCATCACATGAACTCCGTGTGCGTGGAGGTCATGTGATGATTTCGGCTGTGCGGAGACCGGGCCCGTTCGGCGCCTGTGTGAAGGCCGGATCCCGCCCGGCGTTGTCACCAGGTGACGGGCAGCTCATGGGCTCCGTAGATGATCATGTCGCTGCGCATCCGGACTTCCTCCGGGGGCACGGCGAGCCGCAGCCCCGGGAACCGGCGGATCAGTCCGCGGTAGCCCGACACCAGCTCGATCCTGGCCAGATGCTGCCCGAGACACTGATGGATGCCGTATCCGAAGGCCAGATGGCTGCTGCGGGGACGCCCGACGTCGAGCGTGTCCGGGTCGTCCACCAGCGCCGGGTCCCGGTTGACCGCCGGGACCGAGACGGCCACGGACTGGCCCGCCTTGATGGTGACACCGCCCACGACCACGTCCTCCAGCGCGATGCGGACGGGGAAGGCGTTGACGATGCTGAGGTAGCGCAGCAGCTCCTCGACGGCTGTCGGAAGGAGCGACTCGTCGGCCCGCAGCCGCTCGAACTGCTCGGGCCGGCGCAGCAGGGCGAAGGTGCCGAGGCTGAGCATGTTGGTGGTGGTCTCGTGGCCGGCGATCAGCAGCAGCCCCGCGATACCGCCGATCTCCACGTCATTGAGCTCGTCGACGGCGGTCAGCAGGGAGATCAGATCGTCCTGCGGCTCCTTGCGCTTGGCCTCGACCAGTGTGCGCAGGAAGTCGTCGAGTGCGGTCTTCCCGGCGACGAACTCCTCATCGGTGCGGTCCTGGCGGAGCAGCCGCGCGGCGACGGTCTGGAAGAACTTCCGCTCCTCGTACGGCACTCCGAGCATCTCGCAGATCACCAGCGAGGGGATGGGCAGGGCGAAGTGCCGCACCAGATCGGCCGGTTTGCCGGCCGCCTCCAGCGCGTCCAGCTGGTTGGCAACGATGTCTTCGACGCGCGCTTCCAGCTCGCGCATCCGCCGCACGGTGAAGTAGCGCGTGAGCTGCCCCGGTAGCGGCCGTGCTCCGGCGCGTCCATGGCCAGGAATGACCCCGCCCCGCTGCTGCGGTCCCGGCGGACCGACTCGGGGACCTTCCGCATCGTGTCGTCGCCACGCCAGCGCTCGGCGCTGAACCGGGAGTCCCGCAGCACCTCCCGCGCCTCGTGATACCCGGTCACCAGCCAGCCGGCGCTGCCGCCGGCGAACCTCAGCGGGCTGATCGGCGGCCCGGTGAGCAGCGCACGTGCCGGGTTGACGTAGTCGTCCCGCTCGTTCGGATACGAAGGGAGGTCGTGGAGGTCTCGGAGGTCGTCATGGGTCGTGGGCATCGGAGCGTTCACGATGGCTCTCCTTCGTGATTCCTCGAATCTTTCCGGGGGCGAACGTCCCGGAGCCGTCGGCCGCGGCTTTCAGTAGGGAACGCTACCGATAGGGTTCCCTACTGAACAGGGGGACGGATCGGCTACCGTACGGATCTGGCCAGGTTTCCGAACAACTGGGGGAGAGGGGCACACCGATGCCGCCGCAGCGGTCAAAGACCGTGGAAGCGCTGATCGTCGGGGCGGAGCGGGCGTTCTCCGAACGCGGCTTCCACGGGGCCTCGATCGGATACATCTGCCAGTGCGCGGGCAGGACCACCGGGGCCTTCTACTCCAATTACGACAGCAAGCTGAAGCTCTTCCTCGATGTCTTCCGGCGGCACAGCGACCGCACCGCCGACTACATCCAGGAGCGGATCGCCGAGATGGACACCGGACGGGATCTGGCCCCCAGCTCGCCCGGACCTTCGCCGAGATCTTCAACGGCGAGCACCTGGACGTCCGGTGGGTCTTCATCCACCTCGAATTCCGGCTGATGGCGCTCCGGGACGGCGATGCCGCCGCCGCGCTGGTGGAACACGAGAAGAGGTTCAGCCGCCGCATCGGCACCATGCTGGACGGGCTGTTCGACCGGGCCGGGCACCGGCCCGCCCTGCGCGGCACCGAACTGGCCACGTTGCTCGGCGCGATGACACGCGGCATCAAACTGGACCGGGGCATCTACGCGATGGGCGGTGTCGACGACCCGCTGTCGGCCGACCAGGTGGCGAGGGCGCTGGAGGGCCTGTTCCGCTCGGTGGGCTGAGTCCGTGGCCACGTCATGCGCGTCGTCCTCCGCTCGGCCACCGCGGCTGGGGAGGCCACCACGGCTGTTGCCCGCCCGCGGTGGCCTGCGCGTGCCTGAGGCTCAGCCCGCCCGGCGGAAGCTGTCGACGGGACCGCCGAAGCCGCCCTCGGGGCCCTTCCAGTTGATCGCCAGGGCGTCGTCGCCCTTCATCCCCACGGTGCCCTCGCCCCGGCCGCCGTCGCTGCCGCCCTTGCACGACAGGGTCAGGGAAGGCTTGTCCTCGGCGCCCTTCTGGCCGGACTTCAGCGTGCCGGTGCAGTCGAGCTTCGGCCCCTTCGCCGTGACCTTGCCGTCCGCGATGGTGAGGGTCGCCAGGGCGTCGTCGGACTTCGCCGCCACGATGGACTTCCAGGACCCGGCCGAACGCTCGATGATCGTGCCCTGGGCAGCCGGGCTCGAGCTCGGCGACTGCTGGGCGGTCTGGGTGGCTTCGCCGCTCGGCTTCGATTCCTTCTTCCCGTCGTCACTGTCTCCGCAGCCGCTGACGACAAGACCGACGATGACCGAAGTGATCGCCATGTGCACTGCCTTGCGCACGTGATCTCCTTTTCCCCGTTCAATTGGGCACGTCAACCTAACAGCCCCGCCGCGCCCCCCACGCACCGCCCTGGCCTGCGCGGACACCTCCCCATCCGCCAGGCCCGCCTCGCGGAACCGGCCCGCTGTCCCCGGCACTTCACGAGGTTCCGTGAACCGGTCATAAAGTACGGCGGGTGCGCGGACCGCCGATCGGTCCGCGCGGTATGGCGCACCGCGGGGGGTGGGGAGGAGCACTGCTGTGGAGACACGGGCGCACACCGGGCGGCTGGACGAGTTGCTGCACGAGGTGCGGCGGCAGATGAGCCGGGGGACCGGAGCGGATCCGCGGGCGGTTCTCGACTGGCTGGGCCGGCAGATCGACGCCGATGTCGCGCTGGTCGGGAGCACGGGCGCGGTCGAGACCGCCACGGCGCGCTTTCCGCGCCAGATCCTGCCCTCGCTCGAGCCGACGCTGTCCCGGCTGGCCGGTGGTCAGATGGCCGCGGCGGTCACCGAGAGCGGCGCCTTTCAGGTGCGTCTGGAGGCGCTCGGCCCCCGCCCGCCACGCCCCGTCCTGGTGGTGGCCGGTACCTCGGCGCCCACCCGCGAAGCGGCGTCGCTGGTCTCGCACGCCGGGAGCCTCATCGCGCTCCTGGACCGGGCGCAGGACGCGGACACCACCTTCCGCGGCTATCAGTACAAGGCGCGGCAACTGCGGTTCGCCGTGTTCAGCGCTCTGCTGGCGGGAGACCTCACCCTAGCCCGCCGGATGACCACCGGCGCCGTCCCCGCGCTGCTGGACGCCGAGCGGCTGCGCGTCTATCTGCTGCACTGCCCCTCGGAGGACCGGGACCGGCTGGCGCAGACCTACCAGGATGGCTCGGGCTACCACGGCACGGGTCTGATGGTGCACTGCCCGGCCTTCAAGGAACACCTCATCTGTCTCGTAGCCGACGGGTCCGACAACGAGTCCGCCGATCAGGCGGATGGTGACGCCACCCACGATTCCGGCCATGTCTCCGCCGACGGCCCCGAAGTGACCCAAGGCCAGGGCGCGGTGCTGCGTCGCCTGGTGCGGGACAACCCGCAGTACGCACTGGGCATCAGCAGCCCGTATCCGCTCGGCGCGACGGCCGAGGCGTACGGCCAGGCCCTGCACGCCCTGGCCGCGGCGCGCCATACGCCCGAGCGGGTGGCCGCCTATCTCGGCCGGACACCCCTGGTGCCGCTGCTGCCCCATACGGAGGCGGGCACCTGGGCCCGTGCCCTGCTGCGGCCACTGGGATCCACCCGAGGGCCACCCTCGACATCACCCGGCTCGCCGTCACCTTCCCCGGTCCGCCGTGGCCCGGCTGCTGGACATCAGCCGCAACACCGTCTCCCACCACCTCAGCCGGGTGGAGACGACCCTCGGCCTGGACTTGGGCGATGTGCGCATCCGGGCCGCCCTCGACCTGGCCTTCTGCCTGGCCGGAGGGCAGCCGGACGGCGGTTTCGGCGCCGAGCGCGGGCGGCCGGAGCCCACTTTGGACGAGCTCTTCCGCACCGAGCCCGCACAGGCCTGGGCGCGGGAATTCCTCCGCCCGCTCCAGGACACCCGTGGCCGCGATCTGTACGCCACCCTGTGCGCCTGGATCGACGCGAACACCGACGCCCAGCGGACCGCCCGCCATCTCGGTCGCAGCCGGAACACCGTCAGGGCCCATCTGCGGGCCGCCGAGCACCTGCTCAGCCGTGACCTGCTCACCACCGGCTCCGGAATCCACGACCTGGTGTACGCCCTGCACATCACCGGGCTCCAGCCGGTGGACTGACTGCGCACCGTGCACATATCACAGCCGCGCGATGCGCACCGTGCACCGTTGCCCACCCCGGTGATCCGCTTTACCGTCACTCCTGCCGCGCAGCGCGGGAACGAAGCTCCGCCTCCCAGCGTGACGCCGGTCTGTATCACCACGAGGGGAGTGATGCAGGCCGGCGCCGTACGGTGCTCACAGCTCCGAGGGCTTCTTTCCCGCGGTGGGCGCGGTGCCGACTCGGGGGCGTGCCGGTCCACGTCCCCGGGTGACGGCGAGCACCGCACCCGAGAGCAGCACCAGGGCGCCCAGTGCCTGCAGGCCGCCGAAGGACTCGCCCAGGAAGAGCATGGCGCACCCGGTGTTGATCACCGGGACCATGAACATCATCAAGGACGCGGACGCGGGCCCCACCGCGCCCACTCCCCGGTAGTAGAGGAGATTGGCGACGGCGGCCGGGCCGATGGCGAGGAACACCACGTTCAGCCAGAGGCCGGCCGGTAGCCCGCTCCAGTGCGTCTCGCCGAGATCGGGTGCGGCGACTGCCGCCAGCAGCACCGCCCCCGCACATGTCGCGTAGGTCGTGGCGCGCAGCGGATCGACACCGGCCAGCACCCGGGGCCCGATGAGCGTGTACGCGGCCCAGCACACCGCGCTGAGCAGATAGAGCAGATCGCCCGACAGCCGGGTGGCGCCGCCGTGCGCGCTGCCGCCCGCGCCGAAGAAGAACACCACCGCCCCGGCGAGCCCGAGCGCGAGCCCCGCCAGCCGTGCGCCGGAGGGCCGGTCACGGCCGGTGACCAGGAGAAAGGCGCTGGTGAGCACCGGGCTCAGGACGGGGATGAGGATTCCCGCGTCGAGCGAGGGCGCCAGCGACAGCCCCCAGAAGAAGAAGCCGTTGTAGGCGAACACCCCCAGCAGGCCCGCGAGCGCGGCTCGCCCGCCATCGCGCACGGAAGCCGGGGCGGCCGGTCTGCCGAAGAGTGCCACGGCCGTCAGCAGGGCGACCGCCCCGCCGCCGAAGCGCAGCAGCGCCGCCACGGTGTGCGGCATCTGGGCGACCACCGACTTGGAGCTGGAGAAGGCGCTGCCCCACAGCAGCATGGTGATGGTGAGCAGGAGATACGGGCTCTTCCAGCCCTTGTTCTCAGGCATGCCCCGACCCTGGCCCCCGGCCCGGCCTCCGGTCTTGAACGCTGGTGCGCCTGCGCCCCCGTAGCGCCGCCCTGTCCGATCGGTGAGGAATACCCCTTCCCGGGGCGTGGAACCGAGTAGGTGTCACCCGTGGCGCACACGCCTCGGAGGACGACCCGTGACACGGACCGTTCACGACGGTTCCCGCTTCGGAAGGTGGTAGGTGGTCCCGTTGAACACCACTGACCAGGAGACACCCAGCGAGCGCAAGGAATTCCGCCGATCCGGGCCGCACTTCGCCGACCGGATCACCGCCGACGGCCGGGACGGCTGGCCGGTGGAGGCCGGGCGCTATCGGCTGGTGGCCAGCCGGGCCTGCCCGTGGGCGAGCCGGGCGCTGATCTCACGGCGGCTGCTCGGCCTGGAGTCGGCGCTCTCGCTGGCCATCACCGATCCCATCCAGGACGAGCGCAGCTGGCGCTTCACCCTGGACCCGGGGGACCGGGACCCGGTGCTGGGCATCGCCTTCCTCAGTGAGGCGTACGACGCCCGCGAGACCGGATATCCGGGCGGGGTGAGCGTGCCCGCGGTCGTGGACGTCCCCAGCGGAGTGCTGGTCACCAACGACTTCCACCGGATCACCGTGGACCTCGCCACCGAATGGACCGCCCTCCAGCGCGAGGGTGCCCCGGATCTGTACCCCGAGGAGCACCGCGACGAGATCGACGAGGTGGCGGAGGGGATCTACCGCGATGTGAACAACGGTGTGTACCGGGCGGGCTTCGCCGAGCACCAGAACACCTACGACGATGCGTACCGACGTCTCTTCGCCCGCCTCGACGAGCTGTCCGAGCGCCTGTCCACGCGCCGCTATCTGGTCGGCGACACCATCACCGAGGCCGATATCCGGCTGTTTGCCACGCTGGTCCGCTTCGACGCCGTGTACCACGGCCACTTCAAGTGCAACCGCAACAAGCTCAGCGAGGATCCGGTGCTGTGGGCCTACGTCCGTGACCTCTTCCAGACACCGGGCTTCGGGGACACCGTCGACTTCGACCACATCAAGCGCCACTACTACCGGGTGCACACCAACATCAACCCCACCGGCATCGTTCCGCTCGGCCCCGATCTCTCCGGCTGGCTGACCCCGCATCACCGTGAGGAGCTGGGCGGGCGCCCGTTCGGCGACGGCACCGCACCCGGACCGGTGCCGGACGGCGAGGTGGTGCCGGAGGAGGGCCGGGCGGTCTGAAGTCGCACATGTCGTATTCCCGTGCCATCGCGCCCTCGCATGCGACCTTGTTCGCCCGGTCTTCAAGTGATCGGCACACGTGTTACACAGACGCCATGTGTGCCACCGGACTCATGCGCCACCTCGGCCCCGGCGCTGGCGGTCCGACCCGAAATGACGCGCGTCATATGGCCCGAGGGATGCCATGCCACGTGAGGTCGGTGGCCATTCTGTGAGGGAACGACGTCGATGACGTGCGCGGGTGTGTCCGCCGTGTGATCTGAAAGTGGCGGAATGCCCGGTTCCGGACCGTGGGCGATTCGCCGCGTGGCGGGCCCCGTGGTTACATCCCTTCCGCGCTCAGGCATTTCACGGAGCCCGGTGTTCTCCGGGCATCCCGTGTCCATGCCGCGGGAGCTGATTCCCCTCGGCTCCCGTGCGCTGTTGCAAGCTCAACGAGACGTTCACCCAAGGGAGACGCAACAATGAACAACGCGCCCAAGGTCGCGACCCAGGAGATCTCCGACGCCGAGCTGGACAACGTGGCGGGCGGGATCGCCAGCCCCGTGGGCGACGTCCTCGGCACCGTCGACTCCGTCACCGGCCCGGTGACCGGCGCCCTCGGCACCGTGACCGGCACGGTTGACGGCCTCACCGGCCTGAACACCACCGGCATCGTCGGTGGGGTCGTCGGCACCCTCTGAGGCTGATTTACCGCTCCCCTGTGCCCCGGGCCTGCCTGGTCCGGGGCACTCGGCGGTCCGCGGCCCCCTTTGATCACTCCCTTCGCGGCTGAGGAAAGACTTTCGTGCAGTTCCGCCAGCAGGCCCTCTCCAAGCTGCAGTCGGCAGAGGACATCGACCTGCCGGTGCGCTACGCCCGCCCCCAGGGATGGCTGGCGCTGGCGGTCACGATGGCGGTCATGGCCGGTGCCGCCGTATGGGCCGTCACCGGCACCGTGTCCAACACCCTCGATGCCACCGGGATCCTCACCCACGGCCAGGGCAGCTATGTGCTGCAGAGCCCGATCGCCGGTCAGGTGACCTCCGTCCTCGCCCAGGAGGGCAGCACCCTCCCGGCGGGCGCACCGCTGCTGAAGGTCCGCACCACCGGTGGCACCGAGGTCGTGCGCACCATCGCGGGCGGCCGGCTCACCACCCTCACCGCCTCGATCGGCTCCGTGCTGAACACCGGCGCCAACGTCGCCTCCGTGGAGCGGGTCGGCCACTCCGACGATCCCCTGGTCGCGACCCTGTACATCCCCGCGGACCGGGCGGCCTCGGTGCGGCCGGGCGCGTCGGTCGACCTCAGTGTGCAGTCCGCGCCGACGCAGACCTACGGTGTGCTCCGCGGTGAAGTGCGGGCCGTCGGCCGGACCGCCCAGTCGAGCCAGCAGATCGGCTCGTACCTCGGCAGCGAGCAACTGGGCGAGGAGTTCTCGAAACACGGCCCGCCGGTCGCCGTCCAGGTGCGCCTTGAGCGCAGCTCCGGCACCCGCTCCGGCTACCGCTGGTCGTCCCCCGAGGGCCCGCCGTTCGCCCTCGGCTCCATGACCCTGACCAGCGGCACCGTCCACCTGGCCGACCAACATCCCAGCGATTGGCTGCTCCCGTGACCGCGACGAACCAGGGCGGCCCGCCCCGGCCCGCACCCGCCGGAAGCAGCGGAGCGCGCCGCCCCCAGCCGACCCGCGGACGGCGCCGCGCGCCACGCGGCGGGGCCGGGCCGAGGAAGACTCGGCGCCGGACCGTGCGCACCCCCACCGTGCTCCAGATGGAGGCCCTGGAGTGCGGTGCGGCGTCGCTCGCCATGGTGCTCGCCCACTACGGGCGCCATGTGCCGCTGGAAGAGCTGCGGATCGCCTGCGGTGTCTCCCGGGATGGATCGCGCGCCAGCAATCTGCTCAAGGCCGCCCGGAGCTATGGCCTGCGCGCCAAGGGCATGCAGATGGAGCCCGAGGCCCTCGCGGAGGTCCGGGCCCCGGCGATCCTGTTCTGGGAGTTCAACCACTACGTCGTCTACGACGGCATGGGACGGCGGTTCGGCAAGCGCGGCGTCCACATCAACGACCCCGACAAGGGGCGCCGTTTCGTCCCCGTCGAGGAGTTCGACACCAGCTTCACCGGTGTGGTCCTGGTCCTCGAACCCGAGGAGTCCTTCCGCCGGGGCGGGCGCCGTCCCGGGGTGCTGGGCGCCCTGCCGCCGCGCATGCGCGGCACCACCGGCACCCTGCTGGCCTCGCTGCTGGCCAGCCTGCTGCTGGTGGCGGTGGGGGCCGCGGTCCCGGCGCTCAGCCGCACCTTCATCGACACCTTCCTGATCGGCGGCCAGGACTCGACGCTGGAACCGCTGTTCGCGTCCATGGCCGTGGCGGTGGTGCTCACCGCCGTGCTGACCGGCGTCCAGCAGGCGAACCTGCTGCGCGGACGCATCATCTCCTCCACCCTCAGCAGCGCGCGGTTCCTGCGGCATCTGCTGCGGCTGCCCGTCACCTTCTTCGCCCAGCGCAGCCCGGCCGACCTGGTCCAGCGGCTGCGCTCCAACGACACCGTCGCCGAAACCCTCGCCCGCGATCTGGCCGCCGCGGCCGTCGACGGGATCGTCGTGGTGCTCTACGCCTTTTTGCTGTGGACCTACGACCCCCAACTCACCGGTGTCGGCGTCGGGTTGGCGCTGCTCAACGTGGTGGCGATACGGGTGGTGGTGCGGCTGCGGGCCACCAGGACCCAGAAGCTGCGGGCCGACACCGCGCGGCTGACCACCACCTCGTACACCGGTCTCCAGCTCATCGAGACGGTGAAGGCCACCGGCGGGGAGACCGGCTACTTCCGCCGCTGGGCCGGACAGCACGCCATCACCCTGGAGGAGCAGCAGCGCCTCGGCGTCCCGAGCGCCGTACTGGCCGTGGTCGCCCCCACCCTCGCCACGCTCAACAGCGCCCTCATCCTCTGGATCGGCGGGCTGCGGGCCGTCGAGGGCCATATCTCCATCGGTCTGCTGGTGGCCTTCCAGGCACTGGTGACCCGCTTCACCGCGCCCATCACCCGGCTCAACGGAGTGGCCGGACGCATCCAGGACTTCTCCGCCGATGTGACCCGGCTCAAGGACGTGGAGAACTTCCCGGTGGACTCCCTCTACACCCGCGACGAGCCGCGCGAGGACACCCGCCGGCTGACTGGGCAGGTGACACTGGAGAACATCACCTTCGGCTACAGCCCGCTGGACGAACCGCTGCTGCGCGACTTCTCGCTGTCCGTCGGCCCCGGCCGCCAGGTGGCGCTGGTCGGCGCCTCCGGCAGCGGCAAGTCCACCGTCTCCCGGCTCGTCTCCGGCCTCTATGCCCCCTGGGAGGGGGTGATCCGCATCGACGGACAGCGCCTGGAGGACATCCCCCGCGGTGCGCTGGCCGCCTCCGTCTCCTTCGTCGACCAGGACGTCTTCCTGTTCGAGGGCACGGTGCGGGACAACGTGGCGCTGTGGGACCCGTCGATCCCGGACGAGGCGGTGGTCGAGGCCCTGCGGGACGCCGCGCTCTACGACGATGTGATCACCCGGCGCCCCGAGGGGATCCACTGCCGGGTGGAGCAGGACGGCCGCAACTTCTCCGGCGGCCAGCGACAGCGGCTGGAGATCGCCCGCGCCCTGGTGCGCCGCCCCAGCGTGCTGGTCCTGGACGAGGTCACCAGCGCCCTGGACGCGCGCACCGAGCAGATCGTGATGGACAACCTGCGCCGCCGCGGCTGTGCGTGTGTGGTGATCGCCCACCGGCTCAGCACCGTGCGGGACAGCGACGAGATCCTCGTCCTGAACCGCGGCGCGGTCGTCGAACGCGGACGCCACGAGGACCTCGCCGCCGCCGGAGGCCCGTACGCCGAGCTGATGAAGGAGCACTGACATGGCGTCCGTTCACCCGGCCGCGGCGGTGGCCGCGGACGGCGGCGACGCGGTGGTCCAGGCGCTGGGCGCCCTCGGCACGCCCGTCGACTGCGCCGGGCTGCGCAGCCTCCCGCTGGAGGGCCCGCAGGTGCTCTGGCTCGTCGTCGGCGGGGCCCTGGACCTGTTCGCGGTCGACGCCGCCGAGGAGGGGCAGTGGCACTTCCTCGGCCGGCTGGAGACGGGCGCCGCGCTCCCGGGCCCGGTCGAGGGACCACGCCACACCCTGCTGGGCCGGCCCTCGCAGGACTGCCTGGTGCGCCGCATCCCGCTGCGCGAGCTGTACCGCCCTGAGGCGTACGACACGTACGGCACGGGCCAGGCCCACGACCCATACGGCACCTACGACGGCGGATTCCAGGACACCCCGCCCACCCCGCTGGAGCACGCCGTGGCGCTCGGGGTGAGCCGCAGCCTCGGCGTCCTCTTCCAGGCCCCGCTGGACGGCGGGGCCGCGCCCGAGACGGAGGCGGCCGACGAGGACCTGCTCTGGCTGCCGGTGCCGCCCGGCAGTGTCCGCTACGGCGCCGAGTACAGCGCCCAGGCCGCCGGTGACCTGCTGATCGACGGCGCGCTGTGGCAGCGGATGGTCAATCAGCAGTACCGCCTCGGCACCGCCGTGGACCGCTGGATCGAGACCATGGAGCGGGCCCACGCGGACCGCACCGCGGCGGGCATCCGGGCCGGTGAGGCCGTGCGCACCCGCGCCGACCAGGCGCTGATCGCCTCCATCGGAGGGCAGCGGCGGGAGCGGCGGCCGTCGGAGGAGAGCACCGACGACGCCGTGCACGCGGTGTGCCGCCGGGTGGCCGAGGCCGCCGGGATCACCCTGCCCGAGCCGCCGCGAGGCCGCGCCACCGACGACCGTACGGACCCGGTGGAGCGCATCGCCGCCCACGCCCGGATCCGCACCCGCGGCGTCCGGCTGGAGGGCGGCTGGTGGCGGGAGGACGCCGGACCGCTGGTGGGCTACCGCGCCAAGTCCGGGGCCCCGGTGGCGCTGCTGTGGCGGCGCGGCCGGTACGAGGCGATCAACCCCGCCTCCGGCCTGCGGATCCGCGTCGGCGGGGGCAACGCGGAGGAGTTCGAGCCGCGGGCCGTGATGTTCTACCGTCCGCTGCCCGACCGGCCGATGACGATGTGGCGGCTGATGCGCTTCAGCGTGCGCGGCGCCGCCGGGGACGTCCGCAACCTCCTGATCGCCGGGCTGGTGACGGTGGCGCTCGGCGCGTTGGTGCCGCTCGCCACCGGTCAGGTGCTGGGCGGCTTCGTACCCCGCGCCGAGAAGAGCCCCATCGTCCAGATCTCCCTGGCCCTGATCGTCTCCAGCGTCGTCGCGGCCGCCTTCATGCTGCTGCAGAACCTGACCCTGCTGCGTCTCGAGGGGCGGCTGGAGTCCACCCTCCAGCCCGCGGTGTGGGACCGGCTGCTGCGGCTGCCCACCACCTTCTTCGCCCAGCGCTCCACCGGAGAGCTGGCCAGCGCGGCCATGGGCATCAGCACCATGCGCCGAGTGCTGTCCGGGATCGCCCCGACGGTCCTCCAGGCCGGCACCGTGGGCGCCATGAACCTCGCCCTGCTGCTGTACTACAGCGCCTCCCTGGGGCTCGCGGTGATCGCCGTACTGCTGGTGGTCTCCGGGGTCTTCCTCGGGATGGGGCTGTGGCAGGTGCGCTGGCAGCGACGGCTGGTGGAGAACGAGAACAAGCTCAACAACCAGGCGTTCCAGACCCTGCGCGGGCTGCCCAAGCTGCGCGTCGCCGCGGCCGAGAACTTCGCCTACGCGGCCTGGGCCCGCGGCTTCGCCCACTCCCGCGATCTGCACCAGCGCACCGGGCGCATCAAGAACCTCACCCAGGTGCTGGACGCCGTCTACCTTCCGCTGGTCTCCCTCGCCGTGTTCATGCTGCTGGCCGGTCCGGCGCGGGGCAGCATGTCCGCGGGGGCCTTTCTGACCTTCAACACCTCCGTGACCATGCTGCTCACCTCCCTGACACAGCTCACCAACGCCCTGGTCTCGGTGGTCGCGGTGCTGCCCATGTTCGAGCAGGTCAAGCCGATCCTGGACGAGCCGCCCGAGGTCCGCGGCGGCAGCGCACAGCCGGGGACGCTCTCCGGTGACCTCCGCGCCAGAAACCTCACCTTCCGCTACGGTGACGACGGGCCGCTGGTGCTCGACGATGTCTCACTGGAGATCCGGCCGGGCGAATTCGTGGCCGTCGTCGGCCCGAGCGGCTGCGGCAAGTCGACCCTGCTGCGGTTGCTCATCGGCTTCGAACGGCCGGTGTCCGGCAGTGTGCTCTACGACGGCCAGGACCTCGCCGCCCTCGACCAGGCGGCCGTGCGCCGCCAGTGCGGGGTGGTCCTCCAGAACGCCCACCCGCTGGGCGGCACGGTGCTCGACTGCATCCGCGGCGCCGAGCCGTTCACCCCGGAGGAGGCCATGGAGGCGGCCGAACTGTCGGGTCTGGCCGAGGACATCCGCCAGATGCCCATGGGGCTCCAGACCATGATCTCCGGCAGCGGCGCCATCTCCGGCGGCCAGCGGCAGCGGCTGATGATCGCCCAGGCCCTGATCCGCCGTCCGCGCATCCTCTTCTTCGACGAGGCCACCAGCGCCCTGGACAACGAGACCCAGCGCATCGTCATCGACAGCACCCGCCGTCTTCACGCCAGCCGGCTGGTGATCGCGCACCGGCTGTCGACCGTCATGGACGCCGACCGCGTACTGGTCATGGAGGACGGCCGGATCGTGGAGCAGGGCGCCCCGGCCGAGCTGATGGCCATCCCGGGCGGAAAGCTGCACGAGCTGGTGCGGCGCCAGATGACCTAGTCAGGCCCGGCGATGCTACGGGGCGGCCGGGCTGGCGGCCTCCTCCTCGGCCTTGTGCGGCTGGGCCACCGGACCGGACCGGCCCCGCAGCGGGACTTCCTGGACGCACAGGGCGGCGACGAAGGCCACGGTGCAGACGACGGCCGCGGTCAGGAAGATCTGCTGGGTGCCGGTGGCGACCGCGTGGAGATAGCCGTCCCTGGCGGACTGCGGCAGCCGGGCCAGCGCCGCGGGATCGGGCCGGGCCTCGCCCGCCTTGGCCCCGGCGGGCGCGTGGCCCTGGACGGCGCTGGTGAAGAGCGAGCCGAAGACCGCGACCCCCAGCGAGCCGCCGATGGTGCGGAACAGGGTCACCGACGCGGAGGCGGCCCCCATGTCACGCATCTCCACACTGTTCTGCGCGATCGTGGTGACCATCTGCATCTGACAGCCCATGCCCGTGCCCACCAGGGCCATGAAGCACCCGGTGGCCGTGCGGGAGGTCGTGGTGTCCATGGTGGCCAGCAGGAACAGACCGACGGCCATACAGACGGTGCCGACGATGGGAAAGATCTTGTACCGGCCGGTGGCGGACATGACCTTGCCGCCGACCTGCGACATGATCACCACCGGGATCATCAGGGGAAGCAGCAGCAGACCGGAGCGGGAGGCGGAGACCCCCTGGACGGTCTGCTGGTACAGCGGCAGATACAGCGAGCAGCCGAACATGACCACCCCGCCCACCAGGATCAGCGAGGACGCCAGGGCGAAGTTGCGATGTCCGGTGAAGATGCGCAGCGGCATGAGCGGTTCGGCCGCGCGCCGCTGCCGCGCCACGAAGGCGGCCACGCCCACCGCGGCCAGGGAGAACAGCCCCAGGATCTGCCATGAGGTCCACGGATAGGTGGAACCGGCCCAGGTGGCGGCCAGTGTGAGGGCGCAGACGGTGGCCGTCATCATGGTGATGCCCGGCCAGTCGATACGGGCCTTGACGCGGGTGGCGGGCAGCCGCAGCATCAGCTGACACCAGACCAGGGTGAGGATCCCGAGCGGCAGATTGATGAAGAAGGCCCAGCGCCAGCCGAGATGGCCGGTGACGAAGCCCCCGAGCAGCGGGCCGCCGATGGTGCCGATGGCCATAATGGAGGCGGTCATGCCCTGGTAGCGGCCCCGCTCCCGGGGCGGGGCCAGCGAGGCGATCAGCGCGAAGGCACCGGCACCGATCCCGCCCGCGCCCAGGCCCTGCAGCGCCCGGAAGGCGATCAGCTGGGTCATCGAATGGGCCGCGCCGGTCAGCGCCGAGCCGAGCACGAAGACCACGACGGCGATCAGGTACATGTGCTTGCGGCCGTACAGATCGCCGAACTTGCCCCAGACGGGCGTGGAGGCGGCCGTCGCCAGGGTGTAGGCGGTCACCACCCAGGAGATGTGCTCCAGGCCGCCGAGATCGCCGACGACCGTCGGCATCGCGGTGCCGACGATCGTGGAGTCGAGCATCGACAGCAGCATCGCGAGCAGCACACCGAGCAGGGCCAGACGGACGTTTTTCGGGGTGGTCTCCGGCGGGGCGGGGCTGCCGGACGGCGGTGCGTCGGATACGGACATGGCTGATCACTTCCTTCTCAACGCGCTCGGCGCGGTGGTGCTCAGGCGGGCCCCGATCAGAAGAGCACACCGGACAAAAATCCCCGAAGCCCTGCGCGAGCACACGCTGCGGATGCACTCCGACGGCGAGCACGACCCCCGGATGCCACGGTTCGGATTGCGGAGTTCGCTCAGATTTCCCGGTGGATGCGCTGTGCGGTGGCGCCTCGGCACTAGCGTCTGTCGCTATGCGGTGGGCGGGCGTGATCGACAGCGTGACCAGGACCGTCGGCGGACCGAAGGGCCGGTGGGCGGCGGGGCCGGGGCGGCATCGGCGGTGGCTGGTGGTGGCCGCCGTCGTGGCACTCCTGGTCCAGATGGCGGTCGCGATGGTCACCACGGCGGTGGAGCAGACGCCGACCATCGACGAGCCCGTGTACGTCGGCACGGCGGTGGACTCCCTGCACCACCACCGGGTGCGCTACAACCCCGAGCATCCACCCCTGGGAAAGCTCATCATCGCGGCGGGGGCGGCCCTCGCGCGGCCGCACCTGGACGCCGCCTTCACCGGTGACCAGACGGCGCTCGGACGGCAGGTGCTCTACGCATCGGGCAACGACCCCTGGCGGCTGATGCTGTGCGCACGGCTGCCGATGATCGCGCTGACGCTGCTGTTCGGGCTGGTGGTGTTCGCGTTCGCCCGTGAGCTGACCGGACCCGTGGGCGGGGCGGTGGCGCTCGCCCTGTACACCTTCTCGCCGGACATCATCGCGCACGGTTCCCTCGCCACGCTCGACGTACCGGCGGCCGGTTTTCTGCTGACGTCGGTCTGGCTGCTGTGGCGGGCGCGGCGGCGGCCACGGCGGTATCTTCCGCTCGCGGGGGTGGCGCTCGGCGCGGCCCTGGCCACGAAGATGAGCATGCTGGCGGCGGTTCCGGTGCTGTTGCTCCTGGCCGTGCTCTCGGTCTGGTACGCCCGCCGTACGCACGCCCGCACACCGCGCGGCCATGCGCGGTCCCTCGGGATCGGGGTGGCGGCGGCGCTGGCCGTGGCGCTGATCGCGGTCGCCGTGGTGTGGTCCGTCTATTTCCTGGTCGACCCCCGGCTGCGCTGGACGCCCACCGGGCCCGTGCCGGTCGTCCACGGGCTGCGCGGGCTCGCCGTCGACCTGCTGCCGCTCCCGGAGGCGTACCGCGACGGGACGCGTGTCCAGTTCGGCTTCGAGTACGACACCTGGCACGGCTTTCTGCTCGGCCACCGCTACCTCGGGTCGCTCTGGTACTACCTGCCCGTCGCGTTGCTGGTGAAGACGCCCCTGGGCATGCTCGCGCTCTGGGCGGCCGGGACCGCCGTGATGCTGGTGGTGCCCCGGCTGCGGCCCGCCGCGCCGTATGTGCTGATCCCCGCGGCCGTGCTGCTGCTCGCCGCCCTGGACGGGGCCCGCAACCTCGGGGTGCGGTACGCCATCTTCCTGCCGATGTTCCTGGCCGTGGCGGCGGCCGGGCTGATGGCCGTGCGGCGGCGCTGGGCGTACGGGGCGACGCCGGTGCTGGTCCTGTTCGTCGCGGTCAGCTCGCTGCGGACGTATCCGTACTATCTGCCGTACTCCAACGAGGCATTCGGCGGCCCGTCCCGGACCCATCTGCGGCTGCATGACTCGAACGTCGACTGGGGGCAGGACCTGGGGCGGCTGGCCGACCGCCTCCGGGAGCGGTACCGGGGCGAGCGGATCTGGCTGGTCTACAAGGGCAGCGGGGTGCCGTCCGCCTACGGCATCCACGCGTCCGACCCGCGCCGGGCCCGCCCGGAGGAGGTGCGCGGGCTGCTGGTGGTCTCGGACTCCTCGATCGCCCAGGCCACCGGCCGGCTGGCGGCGCTGATCGACGGCAGCGAGCCGATCGACGAGGTCGGCCACTCGATCACCCTCTACCGCCGCTGACCACCCCCGCCATGTCATGACATCTCTCACACCGGGCTCGGTCGTAAAGGGGGCGTAGTGCCGCATAGCGACTAGCCGACATAGTGGTTTTATCTTCTCTGTCGGAAATAGCCGCTTCCGCGCCCTCCCGATCCTCGGTGTTCCGGGCCCGTCCTCCACTCGCCTGGTGGCCGGGATTTCTGATGGGGAGTCGGGCCACCAGAGCGCTCCCCGGAACCGGCTCAGCATGTCTCGCCGCTGATCGCAAGCGCCGCCCTCGCTACGAACCCTTGTCGTACGAACACGTGTGTTGCCCCGCGTGGCGACGGCTCCAAGAATGACGGGCCTCAACCGAGTGTGAGGTCATGTATGAGCAAGCACCGCAACAGCACAACGCACCGCAAGATAGCCATCGCCACCCTCGCCGTGGCCGCCGTGGGCATTCCCTCGGCCGCGATGGCACAGTCCGCCACCGCGGGCTCCCCCGCCGCCACCTCCGCGGCCGCCACCGACCAGCAGGAAGTGGTGGATCTCGTCAACAGCGAGCGCAGCAAGGCTGGTTGTGAGCCGCTGACCGTGAACGAGAAGCTGACCAAGGCGGCCCAGGACCACAGCGAGGACATGGCGGCCCACAGCAATATGTCGCACACCGGCTCCGACGGATCCTCCCCGGGCGACCGGATCGAGCGCGCGGGCTACTCCTGGAGCACCTACGGCGAGAACGTGGCCTACGGCTACGAGTCGCCCAAGAGCGTCATGGAGGGCTGGATGTCCAGCCCCGGCCACAAGGCCAACATCCTGAACTGCGACTTCAAGGAGATCGGCGTCGGCGTGGCGCAGCCCGGTCACTACTGGACGCAGGACTTCGGCGCCGCCCGGTAGTTCATCCCTCCCGAGCCGGGTACGGCCGGCCCAGTCCCAGCGCCGCCGGTGGCGGCAGGGGGCGGGCCGGCTCGGCCCGCCCCGCCTCGAACGACCGCAGGAGGTGGGCCACCAGCCGCCGGGACGCGGCCGGTGCGGTCGCCGCGTCGCCGATGACACCTCGGTTGGCCATGAAGACGAGGGTCAGATCGGACACGTCGAAGTCCAGGCGCAGCCGTCCCGCGGCCTTGGCGCGCCGGACCACCTCGGCGAAGCCGTCCTCGATGCGCAGCCGCTCCCGCTCGAAGCCGACCGCGTGGGGGAACGACGAGAGGAACGCGTCGTTGAACCCCCGGTCGTGTGCCTGCGAGGCACACACCGACTCGATGGTCCGGCGGAAGCCCCGCCACGCGTCCTCGTCGGCCAGGGCGTCGTCGACGATCGCCGAACAGGCGGCGAACTCATCGGAGAACACCGCCGTGACCAGTGCCTCGCGGGTGGGGAAGCGCCGGTAGAGCGTGGCCACCCCGACTCCGGCATGACGGGCGATGGTGGCCATCGGCACATCGATACCGCGCGAGACGAACAGCGCCCGGGCCGTGTCGAGGATGCGCCGGCGGTTGGACTCCGCGTCGGACCGCAACCCTGAGCCCTGGACGGCCGGATCCCCGGTGGCGGGCGCTATGTGAGAGACGCGGGAAGGCATGTTTCTTACATTACGCCGATCCGGCGGTTCGACCCTTTGTGCGCATTAGCGTGGCGGCCACCCCGATGTGCGAAAGGGACGATGAGGGCGATGAGTGAGATGCGCGCGGCGCGGTACGACCGGTACGGACCTCCCGAGGTGCTGTACGAGGGCACGCTGCCCAAGCCGGTGGCCGGTGAGCGGGAGGTGCTGGTGCGAGTGCACGCCACGAGCGTGAACGGTGGCGAGCTCTCGGGCCGGGCGGGCAAGCTGAAGCTGGTGACCGGGCGGAAGTTCCCGAAGGGCACCGGCGTCGACATCGCCGGGGAGATCGCCGAGGTGGGCTCCTCCGTCCGCCATCTCGCGGTGGGCGACCGGGTGTGGGGTGCGATGCCGCACCTGAGGTTCGGGTCGGCCGCCGAGTACGTGGCCGTCCGGCCCCGTCAGCTCTCCTTGGCCCCCGACGGCATCGATCTGGTCCGCGCCGCGGCCCTGCCCGGTGTCGGCACCACGGCCATCACGGCGCTGCGCGACAAGATCGGTCTGAGGAGCGGTGAGCGGCTGCTGGTGCGTGGGGCGGCCGGGGGTGTCGGCAGCGTCGCCGTCCAGCTCGGACACGCGCTCGGCGCTCATGTCACCGCGCTCGCCAGGGCGAACGCGCTCGACCTCGTCCGGGAGCTCGGCGCCGATGAGGCACATGACTACCGGACCACCGGCCCGGCCGACCTCGGGCCGTTCGACGCCGTGCTGGACACGGTGGGCACCGAGCTTCGCGCCTACCGCGGGCTGCTGTCGCCCGGTGGGCGGATGGTGGGCATCGCCTTCGACGCCGATCGCCCGCTGTCCTCGGTGGGCTCTGTTCTCCTCTCCACCGTGCACGGCTCACGGCGGGTGCGGTCTTTCACCGGCAATCCCCTGCATCAGCTCTTCGCGGACCTCGCCGCGTATGTGGAGAAGGGGGCGATCCGGCCGGTCATCGACACCGTCCATCCGCTTTCCGGCGTGGGAGAGGCCCACCGCGCCATGGAAGCCGGCGGTGTCCGCGGCAAACACGTGATCCAGGTGGTGTGAGGGCCATAAAACAGAGAAACGCCCCGGCTGCCTTGACGGCCGGGGCGTTTCTCGGCGTATATTGGGGATTTCCATGTGCCAATGAATTTGCGGCATAGGGAAACCTGATAAAGTCATCGTATCCCGGCGGGAGTCGAATTGTCAAACGAGGAATGGGACCGTGAGCAAGAATTCCTTGATCTGCTCAACGGGCGCCTCGCCGAGCTCAGGGCACGAGCCGAGGAGTCGGTGACCGAAGCGCTGTCCTTGGAGGGCACCACCTTCCAGGCTCGGCTGGAGCGCGATGTGCTGGTGGCCGAGCGGTCCGGTCTGCTCGCCGCGTTCGAGGCGGGGGAGCGGGGGCTGTGCTTCGGCCGGCTGATGTTCCGCGACGGCCGGGACCACCACATCGGCCGCATCGGCATCCGGCGCGATGACGAGGACCGCACCCCGCTGGTCATCGACTGGCGGGCCGATGTGGCACGTCCGTTCTATCTCGCCACCGGGCACACCCCCATGGGTTTGCGCCGCAGGCGCCACATCACCACCGAGGGCCCCAAGGTCACGGGGTTGCACGACGAGATCCTGGATCTCGCGGACACCATACGGACCGGACATGAGGGGTCCGACGCGGACGCCGTACTGCTCGCCGCGCTCGATGCCGCGCGCACCGGCCGGATGCACGACATCGTGCAGACCATCCAGGCCGAACAGGATCAGATCATCCGCGCCCCGCACCACGGCGTCCACGTGGTCGAGGGCGGCCCCGGCACCGGGAAGACCGTCGTCGCGCTGCACCGCGCCGCGTATCTGCTCTACGCGCAGCGGGAGTTGCTGGCCCGTCGCGCGGTGCTGATCGTCGGGCCCAACCCGGCGTTCCTCGGCTATATCGGGGAGGTGCTGCCCTCGCTCGGCGAGACGGGTGTGCTCCTGGCCACGCTCGGTGAGCTCTTCCCCGGGGTGACGGCCACCGGCACCGACACCCCCGAGGCCGCCGAGGTCAAGGGCCGCGCGGAGATGGCGGATGTCCTGGCCCGCTTCGTACGGGACCGGCAGACGCTGCCCGACCCCGCGATCGTGATCGAGCACGACGACGGCGAACTGGTGCTGGACCGGGACATCGCGTCCGAGGCCGGCCACAAGGCCCGGGAGACCGGGCTGCCGCACAACCTCGCCCGTCCGCACTTCGCCTTCCGTATCATCGACGACCTCACCGATCAGCTTGTCGACCGGATCGGCGCCGACCCCTACGGCGGGCCCAACCTCCTCGGCGCGGACGACGTCGCCCAGCTCGGCAAGGCGATCGCGGTCAACCGCGAGGTGCACGCCGCCATCGAGCAGCTGTGGCCGGCCCTCACCCCGCAGCAGCTCGTGGCCGACTTCCTCAGCGACCCCGTCCACCTCTCCGACGCCGACGCCGCGGCGATCCGCCGCACCGACGGCGAGTGGACCCCGGCCGATGTCCCGCTGCTGGACGAGGCCGCCGAACTCCTCGGCCACGACGACTCGGCGGCCCGCGCCGCCGCGGAGGCCGAGCGCCAGGAGCGCATCGACTACGCACAGGGCGTGCTCGACCTCTCCTACGGCTCCCGCACCCTGGAGTTCGAGGACCGCGACGACGAGGAGTCGGAGGTGCTGGCCGCCCATGACCTCATCGACGCCGAACGGCTGGCGGACCGCTCCGAGGAGCGCGACCACCGCAGCGCCGCCGAACGCGCCGCCGCCGACCGCACCTGGGCGTTTGGCCACATCATCGTGGACGAGGCCCAGGAGCTGTCCGTGATGGCGTGGCGGCTGCTGATGCGGCGCAGCCCGACCCGTTCGATGACACTGGTCGGCGACCCCGCGCAGACGGCGGAACCGGGCGGCTGCGGCTCCTGGTCCTCGATCCTGGAGCCGTACGTGGGCGACCGCTGGGAGCACACCCGGCTCGGTGTCAACTACCGCACCCCCACCGAGATCATGGAGATCGCGGCGCGGGTGGCCCGCACCGTCGACCCGGCCTTCCAGCCGCCGCGCTCGGTCCGCGCCACGGGGGTACGGCCCTGGGCGGAGCACACCGGCGATCTGCCCGGTGCGGTGGCCGCGGCCGTGGCGCGGGAGACCCGCACCGAGGGCCGTCTCGCGGTGATCGCCCCGGGGGATCGCCTTGACGCGCTGTCAGCCGCCCTCCCGGAGGCGTCCACCGGCCGGTCCCCGGACCTGACCAGCGCGGTGGTGCTGCTCGACCCCCGGCAGGCCAAGGGGCTGGAGTTCGACACGGTGATCGTGGCCGAGCCCGCGGAGTTCGGCACCAGCGACCTCTATGTGGCGCTCACCCGGGCCACCCAGCGGCTCGGCGTGGTGCACACCGGGCCGCTCCCGGAGGGGCTGCGCGACCTGACCGACCTGTCCGAGCTGATCGATCCGTCCGAGCGGACGGCCCCCTCCGACCTGGCCGGGCTGGCCGATCACGAGGGGTCCGACGGCTCCGCGGGGACGGTGATGTCGCGGAACTCCGCCCGGGCGTCCTCGGTGTAGGCGCCCGCACTCCCCGCCGCGTACGGGCGTTCCCGGTCGGTGAAGCCACCACCTGACGGTCGTCCACCGACACCGTCATCCGCGGACCCTGCTGCCCGACCCGTACGTCCGACCAGTCACCGACCCGGAAGGGGCGGGTGCCGGTGGCCAGGAACCGCTGCCCGCCCCGATGGTCCGGGTCCCGTTTGCCCAGCTCCCAGCCGTTGGGCTTGGGGCAGCCCCTCCGGGAGCGGCCCGGTGTGCACCACGCCGAGCCGCCGGCTACGTCAGCCGGCGGGGTGCTGTCGCCGCGCCGTTGCCGTCGGTTATGAGGAGCAGTTCTCGCTGGAGCCGCCGGCGCTCACCCGCAGCGCGCCGCCGGAGGTGTTGGCGCTGTCGGCGAGGCAGTAGCCGGACACGTTCTGGAGGATGACGTCCGCCGGGCTGTCGCTGCCGCGCTGTGCGGTGAAGCGGTTGAAGCTCAGCACGGTCCCGGAGTCGGCGATGACCGCCGGACGGCCGTCGTTCTTGGCGAACCTGACCGAGCTGTCGTTGAACGTGATGTGGTCCGCGTTGTGCAGATACCAGCCGAAGGCGGGACGAGTGCCGATGCTCTTCGGGTTGTAGTCGTCGGAGTCGTTGCTGGGAACACCGGTGGACATGGTGCCGTTGCCGCCGGGCACGGTGAGATTGACGTGATTGAAGGTCACACCGCTGATGTGATGGCCGCCGGACTCGCCCCACAGCGTCGGGCTGAAGGAGGGGGCGTTACCGGTGCCGGTGATGTTGTCGTAGGTGATGTCGCTGATGTGGCCGACGCCCGGATTTCCCCCGCACCGTTTTCTCGTCCCGATCTTCTGCATGATGGGGGAGTGCACATTGGTCATGGTGATGTCGCGATAGTGCACATCGGAGATGTCGGCGCCATCCATGGAGACCATGCCGAGTCCGGACTTGTCCGCACCGGTGATGGTGATGCCCTGGAAGACGTAGTCCGTGAAGTCACCACAGGTTTCGGAGCCGAACATCAGGGCGTTGCAGCATTTCGCGGACAGATGTGAATCGGTCACCCGCACATGGCCGTTGGGCAGCTTGGCGCCCAGGGCGTAGTCGCTCTTGAAGGCGAGGGCGTCGTCATTGGCGGCGATATTGGCGTTGGTGACCGTGACATTGGTGGTGCTGATGATGTTCCAGCCGTCGCGGTCGCTCGCCGTGTCGATGGTGAGATGGTCCGAGGTCACGTTCTTGCAGCCGTTGATGAGCGCCGCGAAGTGGCCACCGCGCCGCAGAGTGATCCCGTCGAGGGTCAGCCCGTCGCAGCGGGTCAGGGAGATGATCTTGTCCGCCTCGCCGGAGTCGGGGTTGCCGGTGATGAGGTTGCCCGCGCCGTCGATGGTTCCCGAGCCGGTGAACCCGATGTCGGTGAGCTTGTCGCCGTAGAACATCGCGTTGTGGAAGTGGCTGTGGCCGTAGTCCTGGTAGTCGTCGTTCGGGTTGGACTCGGGCTTGTCGTAGGTGTCCGCGCTCGAACCGAGAATGGTGGCCCCGGAGTCCAGCTGGAGGGTCACCTCGCTCTTGAGGTGGACGGTGTTCTTGGACTTGTACTGTCCCGACGGGAAGCGGACGATCCCGCCTCCGGCGCTGTTGGCCGCCGTGATGGCCTTCTCGATGGCGGCGGAGTCATTGCTCGACCCGTCGGCCTTCGCGCCGTAGTCCATCACGCTGAACACCGGGGCCGCGGCGGCGGCCTCCTCGGGTGCGGGGGCGGCGGTCGCCTGGGGCACCTGCGCTAACCCGAAGACGGCGGCGAGTGCGAGCGCCGCGCCTGCGGCGAGTCTCTTCATCTCTCGTTCTCCTTCTCCTGTGGGGCCGTGGAGATCCGACGTGTTGTTAGGTCTGGACCTATTTGACCTGCAATGATCCCCTTGTTGGGGCCACTTTCCTCGATGCGGGTCAAGAAAGGTAGGATCTCTCTCCCTTGTGGAAAGTAACAGGCCGGTACGAACTGTCAATGGCCTCCGGCCGCCGATCACCTACGATCCCGCTGTGGCCCACTTCCGTATCCAGCGGCGCACCCCCCTGCCCGTCGGCGAGACCTGGCGACGACTCACCGACTGGCCGCGCCACGGCGCCCATGTACCACTGAGCGGCGTCACCGTCCGTCCGGCGGGGCCGACCCGGGTGGGCACCGTGGTCGTGGTGCGCACCGGCGTCGGCCGTGCCGGGTTCGACGACCCCATGGAGGTCGTGCGCTGGGACCCGCCCGCCGACGACGCTCCCCGCAGAGACAATCCCGGCATCTGCAGGCTGGAGAAGCGCGGCTCGGTGGTCCTCGGATGGGCCGAGATCGAGGTGCGCCGCCGCGACGGCGGGTCCGAGGTGGTGTGGCGTGAGGAGGCGCGGCTACGGGGGCTGCCCCGGCTGTTCGACCCGCCCACGGCCTGGTCCGGCCGGCTCCTCTTCGGCCGTGTGGTCGACGCGCTGCTCGAGGACTGAGGGGCGCGCCGCTCCCGCCGAGTGCCCGGCTCTCAAACCGCTCGCCCCGCACGGCGACCGACCACCGGCGACAGGTCCGATCATTCGCGCTCACCGCTGGGTAGGGATACGCCGGGCCCCACCGGGCCCGTACCGCACGGCACACCGCACACGCCCGGCATCACCGCACGGCACACCGCACACGCCCGGCATCACCGCACGGCACCGCACCGCCCCCGAAGGCCACCGAACGCCACGGAGAAGATGTCCCATGCGCAGTCGCTCCAGCACCCTGGCCGGCGTCACGGTGTTGTTCACCCTCCTCGCCCTGCTGCTGCCCGCCACCGCGTCCGCCACCGCGGCCACTGCCGCCGCCCCCGGGCCGCTGCCGGTCGTCACCCCGCACCCGCAGGAGATGTCCCGCATCGCAGCGGACGTCCATGTCCCCGCCCGTGTCCGCCTCGTCGTCGCGGACGGTGTGGACCGCCCGACACGTGAACTCGTCACCTCCGTGCTGCGCCACGCGGGGGCCTCGCGGATCCAGGACGGCCCGGGGCCGAAGCTGACCGTGACCGTCGGCCGGATCACCGACGCCCGGGTGGTGCGGGCGCTCCGGGCCGCCGGGGGCCGGGTGCCCGGCGAGCTTCCCGCCGAGGGCTACGCACTGGCCGCGGGACGCGGCTCGGTGGCGCTCGCGGGCGCCGACACGGACGGGACGTACTACGCGGCGCAGACGCTGCGTCAGCTGGTGTCCGGCCACCGGACCATCGCGTCCGTCTCCGTCGCGGACCATCCGCTGATGCCGCTGCGCGGGGTGATCGAGGGCTTCTACGGAAGCCCCTGGACCCATGCCGAGCGCATGGACCAGCTGGCGTTCTACGGGGACGTCAAGATGAACACCTACATCTACGCGCCGAAGGACGACCCCTACCACCGGGAGAAGTGGCGCGAGCCGTATCCGGCCGCCAAACTCGCCGAGCTGGGCGAGCTCGTCCGGCAGGCCACCGACCACCATGTGCGGTTCACCTTCGCCGTCTCGCCGGGGAACTCCATCTGCTACAGCGACCCCGCCGACATCGCCGCGCTGGAGGCCAAGCTGGACGCGGTCTACGACCTCGGGGTGCGCAGCTTCTCCATGCCGCTGGACGACATCAGCTACACCCGCTGGAACTGCGAGGCCGACCGCGCCACTTACGGAGACCCCTCGTCGGAGGCGGCGGCCGAGGCGCAGTCCGACCTGCTCAACGCGGTGCAGAAGGAGTTCCTGGACGAGCGGGCGGACACCAGGCCGCTCCAGATGGTGCCGACCGAGTACGGGGATGTCACCGACACCCCGTACAAGCGCGTGCTGCGCGAGCGGCTGGACGCGCGGGTCGAGGTGATGTGGACCGGAACCGATGTGGTGCCGCCGCACATCACCGTCGCCGACGCGGAGCGGGCCGCGGCCGTATGGGGGCGCAAGGTCTTCGTCTGGGACAATTACCCGGTCAACGACTACGGCCAGGCCGAGGGCCGGCTGCTGCTCGCTCCTTACGACGCCCGCGAGCCCGGTCTGCACCGGCAGCTCTCCGGCCTGGTCCTCAACCCGATGAACCAGGCCGCCGCCAGCAAGGTCGCCCTCTTCGGCGGGGCGGACTTCGCCTGGAACGACACCGGCTACGACGCCACCCGCACCTGGGAGGCCGCCGCCCGCTACCTCGCCGGGGACGGCCCGGGCGCGCGTGCGGACCGTACGGCCTCCACCGTTCGCTCATTGCTGGCCTTCTTCGACACCCAGCATCTCGCGCCCACCTTCGGCGCCGAACCGTGGCAGCCGCAGGCCCCCGAACTCGCCGCCCGGCTGGACCGGTTCCGCACCGCCTGGGAGGCGGGGTACGAACGAACGGCGCTGCGGGATCTGCGGCCGTACGCCCGGCTGCTCGCCACCGCCCCCGAGCGCATCCGGGCCGGTGTCGCGGACCCGGGATTCGTGGCGGACTCGGCGCCCTGGCTGGACGCGCTGTCGCTGTGGGGGAGCGCCTTCGAGCGCACCCTGGACGCGCTGGGCGCCCGTCTCGACGGGCGCGACGCCGAGGCCGCACGGTGGTTCGCCGAAGCGGCGGCGGACGCGAAGCGCGCCGGGGAGATCCGCACCATCCCGGGCGAGACCCGCCCCGAGGGGCCGGTGCGCATCGCCGACGGGGTGCTCGACACCTTCATCGCCGAAGCGGGCGAAGCAGCCTAGCCCCCCAACCGCCTGTGCCTCCGAAGAGTTGTATCCCGACGAAGGTGGTGACGCTCGGATGATTGTGCACTACGTTCCGTAGTATGGGGGTACAGGGGGAAAGTGCGGGGCGAGGGACCGCGGTGGTGATCGGCGGAGGTCTCGCCGGGATGCTGGCCGCATGGGCGGTGCGTGGATATGCCGAGCGCATTGTCATAGTCGAGCGCGACCGCTATCCCGAGCGGCCCGCGTTCCGCTCGGGTGTGCCGCAGGCGCGCCACGCACATCTGCTGCTGGAAGCCGGGCATCGGGCGCTGGAGGCCCTGATGCCCGGTGTGCGCGAGGAGTTGACGGCCGCCGGCGCGGTGCGCGTCCCCATGTCGGGCGTGCGCTGGCTGAGCGCGGCCGGGTGGCTCGCCAAGTACGAGAGCGAGGTCGCGTTCCTCTCGTGCACCAGGCCGGTGCTCGACCATACGGTGCTGCGCCGGGTGCGCGGCGAGCCCACGGTGCGATGGCTGGAGAACACGGACGTCGTCGGGCTCCTCGGGGCACCGGGCGAGGTGACGGGCGTTCAGGTCAGGGCGCGTGGCGACGCCCGCGCCCAGGTGCGCGAGGTGCGCGCGGAGCTGGTGGTCGACGCCTCCGGGCGCACCTCCTCGCTCCCGTCCTGGCTGACCCGGCTGGGCTGCCCGCCCGCCGCCGAGGAGCGCGTCGACGCGGGCGTGTCCTACGTCAGCCGGCTCTACCACCGCCCCGCCGGGCCGGATCCGGGCTTCTCCGCGCTCTATCTGCAGACCAAGGCCCCTGACGCGCCGAGGCTCGGCGTGGTGCTGCCCGTGGAGGACGGGCGGTGGATCGCCAGCGTCGGCAGTATGCGCGGGGCGCAGGCCGAGCCCGGTGCGGCCGGTTTCGACCGGCAGCTGCGGCTGTTGCGGGACCCGAGCCTGCGCGAGCTGCTGGCCGGGGCCGAGCCCGCCGGTGCGGTCCGCGGCTTCTGGCCCGGCCCCAGTGTGCGGCGGCACTACGAGCGCCGGGCGCCGCGGGGGCTGGTCGTCATCGGCGACGCCGTGTGCACCTTCAACCCGGTCTATGGCCAGGGCATCACCGTGGCCGCGCTCGGCGCCCACGCCCTGCGGGTCGCCGCCGAGCGCCACGGCGGCATCGGTCACCGTACGGCGCACACCGCCCGTAAGGGCATCGCGGCCGCCACGAACACCGCCTGGATGCTGTCCTCCAGCGAGGATGTGCGCTTCCCCGCCACCACGGGCGGCCCGGCCGGAGTGTCGGTGCGGGCTCAGCACCGCTACCTGGACCGGGTCATCCGGGGTGCCACCGTCGACCCGCGGGTCTGCAAGGCCCTGCACGAGGTGATGTCGCTGGTCGCCGCCCCCACCGCGCTGATGCGACCCGCCGTCCTGGGAGCCGTGCTGCGCGGGGGAGGGAGCGGCCGACCCGCATCCCCCTAGTGATCGTCGTAGCAGCCGGACGGTGCCGGTGGACCGCCCTAGCATCGACAGCATCCGGGTGTTGAGGCCACCCGCACCCCTGCCCCGACGACACGTCAACGGACGTCCAGACGGCCCCATCAGGAGCACAGCGTGCGAGCGACTTTCGCGGATTTCACCATCGATCCGCCTCGATTCGGCAATGGCACGGCCCGGTACGAGCGATGCCATCCCGACCGTGACCGCCTCGCGATCGGCGCGGGCGGACGGGTCGAACTCGACTTCGCGCTGGACGACGGCGAACTGCCGGAACAGCTCACGCTGACCCTGATCGCACGGGTCTCACCGCTGGGCGAATCACTAGGATGCGCGCCGATCGACATCACCGTCAACGGGCATGCGGTGATCGAGCAGTTCACCGTGCCCGGCGGCGCCCGCCCCCGGGAAGTGGCCTTCGCTGTCCCCGGTGAGGCGCTGGTGGCGGGCACGAACACGCTGTGCGTCCGCGGCTGCGCCGAGGCGCGCGGCCTGCTCTGGCTGTACCGCGTCACCGTCGAGCCCTCCCGTATCTGCGCCCGTATCCACCTCATGACGGAGGAGCAGCCCGCCGAGGCCGCGGTGTGCGTCTACCGCACCGAGTGGCGTGCCCCGGGCTCCGCCGAATGGCGGCCCGCCCCGCGGCTGCTGGTCCATCTCGACCGGGGCGAGGGCTCGCTCCCCGCCCGGCTCGCCTGGCGCGGGCAGGACGGCGCGGAGGCCTCGATCGGCTTCCAGCCGGCGATGACGGAGTTCTACGGACACCGCCGGGCCGCCGACGGCACGCTCACCGAATACCGGGGAGCGCTGGAGGGCCGCTCGGCCCTCCGGGACAGCGCGTTGGAAGAGGTGATGCACCGCTTCCGTACGGAGGAGGGCGGTGCGGCCGGGGGCGGCCGCCACCTCCGCCAGGAGCTGCGCCTGCTGATCGAGGACGGGGGGCCGCCCGTCGAGCGGGTGATCTGGGGCGACCCGTCCGGGCACTCGGGCACGGTGTCGCTGCTGGCCGCCGAGCCCGGTCCGGAGGCCGAGGTGACCGACCTGGTCACCAGGGTCCGGGCGCACAGCGAGTTCACCGATGCGGGCGAGGTCGCCGAGAACCTGCTGCACGACTCATGGCACAAGTGGCTGGGCCATGGCGGCCGCGCCTGGCTGGAGTTCACCCTGCGGCGGCCCATCGCCGTCGGTCACTACGTCCTGACCTCGGCGAACGACGTCCCCGGCCGCGACCCCAGGGACTGGACCCTCAAGGGTTCGAACGACGGCGAGCACTGGGTGGACCTCGACACCCGCGTCGAGGAGAGCTTCGCCCATCGCCATCAGCCCCGCGGGTTCACCTTCCCCGCCCACACGGCCTACGGCCGCTACCGCCTGGAGATCACCCGGAACGCGGGGGAGGACCATGTCCAGCTCTCCCAGGTCCGGTTCTTCACCTCCGCCCCCCATCCGAGGGGCTTCATCGGCCACTACCAGCGGGCCGGCGAGGCACCGACCGGATACCACGGCACCTCGCTGTCGGCCACCCCGGAGCCGGAGTCGGCGAAGGCGCTGCCGCGGACCGTCGAGCAGTGGCGGTCCTATCTGGCGGAGTACAGCGCGGCCATCCTGCGGGTGGCCGACGACGAGGACCTGAGCGAGGTCGGCGACGACCAGCGGGCGGCCGGCTGGCTCGGGTTCGAGGGCGCGGACGAGGAGAGCGTCCTCGCCCTGGAGGAGCGGCTCGGCACCCGGCTCCCGCCGAGCTACCGGGCCTTCCTGGGCGCCTCCGACGGCTGGCTGAACATCAGCCCGTTCATGTGGCGGATGCGGGCGACCAAGACCGTCGGCTGGCTGCGCGAGGCCGACCCCGAGACCTGGGCCGTCATCCGCGGCGGCGAGGGCGAGGACTGGGACGACACCGCGTTCATGGACCGGGCGCTGCTGGTCTCCGAGGAGGGCGACGCCCAGCACTGGCTGCTGGACCCCGCCGATGTGTCCGAGGACGGGGAGTGGGCCGCGTACATCTGGGCGAGCTGGTATCCGGCCCTGGGCGACCGGCACGCCTCGTTCGCCGAGCTGGTCGCCGAGGAGCGCACCGGTTTCGAGGACCAGGCGGCTCTGGAGATCCGCATGGCGCGCCCCGGGAGCGCCGGGGAGCTGGTGGCCGAGGGCCGGGCGCAGGCCCTGCGGGGCGAGGTGCGCAAGGCGATGGCCACCTTCGAGCAGGCCGCGGTCAAGGGCTCGGGCGCCGGCGCGTATCTGGGGACCATCCTGGGGGCGTTCCTCGACATCAGCGTCGCCCACCACTGGATCCGCAACCGCGTCCTCGGGGACCCGCACGTCATCGAGGTGATCGGCATGGAACAGATACGGGCCGAGGCCGCCCCGCTCTATCTGCGCTGTGCGGCCGAGGAATGGACCGGCACCCCCGGTGGCTATGTCTCGGCCCTCGGCGACATCCTGCCCGGGCTCCCCGACGGCGTGGACGGTGTCGTGGGCGCGGGCGGTGTGTCCGCGGGCAGCGTCGCCGCCGAGGGCGACGACACCGCCGCCTGGGTGGCCAGGGCCGCCGCCTTCGTCCCGCCGGCCCTGCCCGAATCCCGCACCTTCCAGCAGGCCCTGGACCTGGCCAGGGCGCTGGCCGACCGCGGCGCCATCGATCAGTCCTGGGCCGTGATCGAGGCCGCCCTGCCCCACTGGCACTCCGACTCCCCGCACCGCATCGCCCCGGTCGTCCTCCTCACCGATCCGGCATTCCGCGAGGTGATCACCCCGGCCCGGGCCCGTCGCGTCGTCACCACGCCCCGGGGAGAGTTCCGCGAGTAGGCCCGCCCTCCTGTGGCCCGCCCTTCTACGGCCTGCCGTCCGCCGCCGGAAGGCCGTCCAGCAGGGTGCCGAGCGCGCCCGTCACCAGCGCGCACACCTCGTCCGGGTCCGCGGCGGCCAGCGGCTCCTTGCCCACGAGCACCCGCATCATCCCTATGCCGAGCAACCAGGACAGCGCCAGATCCGCCCGCAGCTCGTGGTTGTCGGCGCTGGACAGGGAGGCCAGCACCCGCGCGTAGTCGTCGCTGATGGCGCGCACGGCCGTACCGATCTCGTCACCGCTGTCCACCGAGCGCAGCAGCGTCGCCAGCGCGCGGGTGCCCGGCTCCTTCGCGCCGTGGCCCAGCAGCCCGCGCAGGGCGGTCTCCGGCAGCTCATGGGGTGGGGTGGTGCGCAGCTGCTCCTCCCCGTTGTGCGCGATCACCTCGCCGAACAGCGCTCTCTTCGAGCCGAAATAGCGGAACAGCAGCGCCTGGTTGACCCCCGCGCGGTCGGCGATGTCCCGCACCGTCGCCCGTTCATAGCCCCGCTCGGCGAACAGCGCCGCCGCGGCCTCCATCAGCCGCCGACGTGTGTTCCGCGCGTCCCGCCGTTGTCCCTCGGACACGGTCGTCCCCATCACGACACACCCCTCTCGTCAGCTTGCGGCGATGTACCCGTCGGGCCGTCAGATCAACGGCGCAAAGGGGCCGTTGACCGTACCAGCCGACGGCTCCTACGTTTGTAAGCACGTGCTTACGCAAGGGAGGCCACGGTGACCACAGCGGAGACGACACCCCTCACCTATCCCTTCAACTCCTCCGACGGGCTGGCGCTCAGCGAGGCGTACGAAGAGGCCAGGAACCGCACGGGATTACTCCGGGTGCGCTTGCCCTACGGCGAGCCCGCCTGGCTGGCCACGCGGTACGCCGACGCCCGGCTGGTGCTCGGCGACCGGCGGTTCAGCCGTGCGGAGGCGCTCCACCACGACGAGCCACGGCAGTCCGAGGGCCGGCGCGACAGCGGCATCCTGACCATGGACCCGCCCGACCACACCCGGCTGCGCACCCTCGTCGCCAAGGCGTTCACCGTCCACCAGGTGGAGAAACTCCGCCCCTGGGTCCGGCAGTTGACCCATGACCTGCTCGACGACCTGGAGGCGGCGGGGCCACCGGCCGATCTCGTGGACCGCTATGCCCTGCCCATCCCGGTCGGGGTCATCTGCGCCATGCTCGGCGTCCCGGAGGAGGACCGGCCGAAGTTCCGGACCTGGAGCGACGCCGCGCTGTCCACCAGCTCGCTGACCGCCGAGGAGTCCGCCCGCAACACCGATGAGCTGCGCGCCTATATGGCCGGGCTGATCGAGGCCCATCGCGGCAGCCCCCAGGACGACATCATGACCTCGCTGATCGAGGCGAGGGACGCGGGCGACCGGCTGTCCGAGCTCGAACTCGTCGATCTGTGCGTGGCCATCCTGGTGGCCGGGCACGAGACCACGGCCACCCAGATCCCCAACTTCGTACTGACACTGCTGGATCACCCGCAGGAGCTGCGGCGGCTGCGCGAGAACCCCGATCTGCTGAACGGCGCCGTCGAGGAGCTGCTGCGCTTCGTCCCGCTGGGCATGGCGGCCTCCCAGGCCCGCTACGCCACCGAGGACGTCGAGGTGGGCGGCACCCTGGTGCGCGCCGGGGAGCCCGTGCTGGTCGCCGTCGGCTCGGCCAACCGCGACGCGCTGCGCTTCGACGAGCCGGGCGTTCTGAACGTCGCCCGCCCCGCCACCCAGCACCTCGGCTTCGGCCACGGTGTGCACCACTGCCTGGGCGCGCCGCTGGCCCGTCTGGAGCTCCAGGAGGCGCTCGGCGCGCTGATCACCCGCTTCCCGGAGCTGCGGGCGGCCGGGGATGTGGAGTGGAAGGGCCAGATGCTGGTCCGCGGGCCCCGTGTCATGCCGATCGCGTGGTGAGCGGGATGACCTGGAAGGCGGAGATCGACCCTGGCCGGTGCATGGCGTCCGGCATGTGCGCCGGAATCGCCCCCGACCTGTTCGTCCTCGACGAGGAGCACGCCAGGCCGCGACACGAGGAGGTCCCGGAGGAGGAGCGGGTGCTGGACGCGGCGGACTCCTGTCCCGCGCTGGCGATCACCATCCGCGACGGTACCACGACCGTCGGACCGCGTCCCTGAACCCGCTCCGCGAACCCCGCGTCAGGGCTTCTGGGCGACACCCGCCCAGAAGGACACCTCTTCGTCGGTCACATCGCCGGTCTCCACCTGGGAGTCCGTTTCGGCCAGGTCGGTGCGCCACCGGTGCGGCACCTCCAGGCCCGGTTCGGCCAGCTCCAGCCCGGTGAAGAAGCGTTCCACCTCGTCCCTGGTGCGGATTTGCCCCGGGATGCCACCGCTGCGGTAGACCTGCACGGTCTTCTGGGTGGCCTCGGGGTCGAAGTCCGGGGTGATGTGGCTCAGCACCAGAAAGGAGCCGGGGGCGAGCGCGTCGACCAGCTGCTGGACGATCTCGTACGGGCCCCACTCGTCGGGGACGAAGTGCAGCAGCGAGACCAGGCTCAGCGCGACGGGCCGGGACAGGTCCAGCACCTCGGTGAGATCGGGCGAGGCGAGGATGTTCCCGGGCTCGGTGATGTCCCCGTGCACATAGGCGGTGCGGCCCTCGGGGCTGCTCTTGAGCAGGGCCTGGGCGTGGGCGAGGACGATGGGGTCGTTGTCCACGTAGACGACCCGGGCGTCCGGGGCGATTCCCTGGGCGACCTCGTGGAGATTGGGCCGGGTGGGAATGCCGGTGCCGATGTCGAGGAACTGGCGGATGCCCCGCTCGGCGGCGAGGAAGCGGATCGCGCGGTGCATCCAGGCCCGGTTGGTCCGGGCGGCGATCATGACACCCGGCCAGAGGGTGAGCACCTTGGCCGCGGCCTCACGGTCGGCGACGTAGTTGTCCTTGCCGCCCAGGAAGTAGTCGTACATCCGGGCGCTGTGCGGTCGCCCCTGGTTGAGAGGGGTGTTGGGGGGCTCCGGCCCGCTTCCGGTCTGGGATGCTACCCCTTGCGCGGTCACGTGGTTCTCCTCCGTATCCGGGCGCGATCGCTCGCGCCGCGGCCGACTGTTCCCAGGATGGTAAACCGCGTTCCGGTACGGGGAAGTTGAGGGTCCCGGTCGCGGCCGGCGCCATGACGCGCCGGCCGCACCGCCCGATGAGGCGCCGGTCAGGAGGCCACGTTGTCCATGCGTTCGCGCAGGCTGCGCGGCCGCATATCGGTCCACACCTCGTCGACGTACGCGGAGCACTCGTCCTTGGTGCCCTCCTTGCCGACGGGGCGCCAGCCCTCGGGCACCTCGAGGTCGGCGGGCCACAGCGAGTACTGGTCCTCGTCGTTGCGCAGCACCTGGTAGCGGGCGTTGTCGTCCATGGTCGTTCTCTCCTGTCGGTGATCGGTCAGATCGGGGATGGTCGGTGAGGTGACGGATGACGGTCAGTCGGCTTGGGTCGGCTGTCCCTCCTCATGGCGCCGGGACAGCGTGCGCAGGGTCGGGCTGGCGGTGGCCAGGACGGCCGCGGCGGCCATCCCCGCCGCGCAGAGCAGGATCGCCCGGTCGCCCGGCACGGTCTGGGCGAGCGATCCGCCCAGCGCGGGACCGGCAGCGCCCGCGGCACCGCAGGCCAGCACGAGTGTGCTGGTGAGCCTGCCGCGCAGCTCGTCCGGGGTGCGCAGCAGCTGATCGGTCATGATCGCGGTGTTGGCCGTCGGCGGGAACAGCGCCATCAGGGCGAACAGCACCCCGATGAGATAGCCGCTGTCCACCAGCACGGTGACCGGGGCGAACACGGCCAGGGCCCAGAACACCGCGACGATGGCGCCGTACGAACCCAGTCGCCGGTGCAGTACGGGCGCCACCAGCGCACCGGCCACCCCGCCCACCCCGAGCATGGCCGCCATCACACCGACCTCCCCGGAGGGCACCCCCGGGACTCGGCGAGCACGATGACGACGAGATAGAAGGCGCTGAAGAACAGATTGAGCACCACCGCGCACGCCACGGTGACCCGGATCCTGCGCTCCCGCCACACCCACCGCAGCCCGGCCAGCGCCTCACGGCCCAGCGGGCCCGCCCCGCCGGGGGGCCGCTCGCGCCGGGGCAGCCTGACGAAGAGCAGCGCGACGAAGGAGAGCGTATGCGTCACGGCGTCCACCAGGAAGGGGACGAACCGCCCCACGGCGAACAGGAATCCGCCGGTCGCGGTGCCCGCCAGCTGGCCCATCGAGGCACGTGCCGTGTTCATCGCCACCGCCGTGGGCAGATGGTCGTCCGCCACCAGGGCCGGCAGCGAGGCGTTCTCCGCCGGTTCGAAGAGCGCCGCGCTCGCCCCGAACACCGCCGCCACCGCCACCATGTGCCAGACGGTGGCCGCACCGGCCCACACGGCGACCACCAGACTGATCGCGGAGACCGCCTGGGCCGCCTCACAGCCCAGCATGATGGCCTTGCGGTCGTAGCGGTCCACCAGGACACCCGCCGGGAGCCCCGCCACCATCTGCGCGGCGGCGATGGTGCCCATGACCAGACCGGAGGCGGCGCCGGAGCCGGTGAGCGCGAGGACCAGCAGCGGAAACGCGATCACCGCCGCGTGGAAGCCGAACTCCGAGAGCGCCTGACTGCCCCACAGCAGCCGGTAGTCCCGGTTGCGCGAGAGGGGAACCGGCGGGGACACCGGCGGGGCCGCGGTCATACGGCGCCCCGGCAGTCCTCGGCGATCCGGCGCAGCGCCTCCGCGAAGTCCCCGGCCACCGCCTCCACGGTCGCCCTCTCGTGCACATCGGGGCGGTAGCGCCAGGTGAAGCCGAGCCGGCCGTCCTGCACCGCGCCCACCACCTCCAGCAGATGGGAACCGCCCTCGCGCGGGTCGTGGTCCTGGCCGAACGACCCGTGCTCGGCGTGCACCAAGCCGCCCTGGGACCGCGCCGACCGGGCGTCCCACTGGCCCAGGTAGTTGAACACGATCTGCGGCCCGGCGCCCTGACGGGACAGCCGTTCGCGCAGCTCCGGCGGACCGAAGGCCCGCAGCGCCCCGAAGCCGAAGCCGTTGCCGGGGACGGTCCGCAGCCGCCGCCTGACCGACTTGACCAGACCGCGCCAGTCGGCCGGTCCGCCCTCGGGGATGTCCGGCAGCTCGAAGGAGACCGGGTACATGGTGGTGAACCAGCCCACCGTACGGGAGAGATCGACCCCGTCCAGGATGTCCTCGCGCCCATGGCCCTCCAGCTCCACGGAGACCCGCTCCTGGCCCGTCCAGCGGGACAGTGCCAGCGCGAGGGCGGCGAGCAGCACATCGTTGATCCGGGTGCGATAGGCGGTGGGCGCCGAGCGCAGCAGCGCCTCGGTGTCCCGCTCACCGAGCTCGACCGGCACCGTACGGATCTCGGCCCCCGGCGAGGCCACCCGGTGGTCGACCGGCAGTGGCCGGGCGTCGAGCGCCCCGCACCAGTGGTCGGTCTCATGGTCCAGGGCGCCGCTCGCGACATGCTCGGCGAGCCCCCTCGCCCAGTCGCGGAAGGCGGTGGTCCTGGAGCCGAGGTCCACCGGTTCGCCCCGCGCGCCCTGCTGATAGGCGATGTCCAGATCGTCCAGCAGGATCCGCCAGGACACCCCGTCGATGACCAGATGGTGCGCGGTCAGGAAGAGGAACGGCCGCCGGCCCGCCCCGAAGCGGAACAGCGCGGCCTTCAGCAGCGGCCCCCGGCCGAGGTCGAAGCCGGCGTGGAGCGCGTCGACCGCCTTCTCCATCGCCGCGTCCGCCTCCCGCGCCGGCAGACCGGACAGGTCGTGGTGGTCCAGGACGTCGATCCCGGCCTCCGGTTCGGGGACGTGGCTCCGCCACTCGCCGCCGTCCTCGGTGAACCGGGTGCGCAGCGCGTCATGGTGGACCAGGAGCGCGGCCAGCGCCCCCTCCAGCGCCTTCTCATCCGGTTCCTGGTGCAGCTCCAGCAGGGTGGACTGGTTGAAGTGGCGTGGATTCACGGTGTGGGTGGCGAAGAACCAGCGCTGGATCGGGGTGAGCGGAAGCGACCCGGTCACCGGCGCCGCGGGGCCCTCGTCCCGCTCGGCCGTGGCCACGGTGGCGAGCGCGGCCACCGACTGATGGGCGAACAGATCCTTGGTGGTCAGCCGGAGCCCCGCCTGACGGGCGCGGGAGACCACCTGGATGCTGAGGATGGAATCCCCGCCGAGGTCGAAGAAGTTGTCCTCCACGCCCACCCGTTCCAGACCGAGCACATCCGCCCAGATGTCCGCGATCCGGCGCTCCATCGGGGTGCGCGGAGCGACATGGCCCGCACCGGTGGTGACGGGTGCCGGATCCGGATCGGGCAGGGCCCGGCGGTCGACCTTGCCGTGGGCGGTGAGCGGAAGGGCGTCCAGGGTGGCGAACGCGGACGGCACCATATGGGAGGGAAGGGTCCGCCCCAGGGCGTCGCGCAGCGAGGCGGCGGTCGGCGAGGCGCCCGGCGCCGGGACGACATAGCCCACCAGGCGCTTCCCGCCGGAGGGCTGCTCCGGCGTCGGGGCGGTCTCCCGTACGGCGACCACCGCTTCCCGCACCTGAGGACTGCGCCGCAGCGCGCTCTCCACCTCGCCGAGTTCGATCCGGAAGCCCCGCACCTTGACCTGGTCATCGGCCCGGCCCAGGAACCTCAGCTCGCCGTCGCCGGTCCACCGCACCACATCGCCGGTGCGGTACATCCGGCCACCTGCCGGGCCGAACGGATCGGCCACGAACCGTGCGGCGGTCAGCCCCGGACGGCCCAGATAGCCGCGCGCCAGACCCACGCCCGCCACATACAGCTCCCCGGCCACGCCCACCGGCACCGGGCGCAGCGCCTCGTCCAGCACATAGACCCGGGTGTTCGGGATCGGCCGGCCGATCGGTGGCGCTCCCGACCCCGCCGCGAGCGGCCCGGACCAGGTGCTCACCACCGTGGCCTCCGTCGGGCCGTAGGAGTTGACCAGGCGGCGGCCCGGCGCCCAGCGGTCCACCAGCTCGGCGGAGCAGACGTCGCCGCCGACGATCAGGGTCCGTAGGTCCGGCAGCCCCGCCCGCCACGCCGCCTCCGGCACGGTGGCCAGCGCCGCCGGGGGATCAGCGCATGGGTGATCCGCTGCCCGCCGAGCACCTCGGCCAGCCGCTCGCCCAGCAGCGGGCCCTCGTCACCGATCACCAGCGCCGCGCCACGGGGCAGCGAGACGCACAGCTCCAGGACGGAGGCGTCGAAGCTGGGGGAGGAGAACTGCAGCACACGGTCCCCGGCCCGCACGTCATAGTGCGCGGCCGCGGCCGCGGAGAAACTGGCCAACCCCGCATGGGTGACCACGACCGCCTTGGGCACACCCGTGGAGCCGGAGGTGTAGATGACATACGCCGGATGGTCCGGCGTCAGGCCACGGCCGGGCGGTGGTCCGGCGGGGCCCTCCTCGGCCCACACCGAGGCCGCGTCGTCGAGCACCACCGAGGGCGCGGCGTCCCGCAGCATGAACGCCACCCGCTCCTCGGGATAGCCGGGGTCGACCGGCAGGAACGCACCGCCCGCCTTCGCCACCGCCAGCTGTGCCACCAGCATCTCCACCGAGCGCGGCAGCACCAGCGCCACCAGGCGCTCCGGCCCCACGCCCTGGCCGATCAGCCGGTGCGCCAGCCGGTTCGCGGCCGTCTCCAGCTCGGCGAAGGTGAGATCGCCCTTCCCGTACCGTACGGCCGTGGCATCCGGGGAGAGGGCCGCCTGCCGCTCGAACAGCTCGCGCAGCGTGGCCGGGTCCACCTCCCGCCGGGTGTCGTTCCACTCGACCAGGGTGCGCCGCAGCTCGGCCGGGGTGGTCAGCGGCAGCGCGCCCACCGGCCGCCGCGGATCCTCGGCGATTCCGGCGAGCAGCGCCCGCAGGGCCGTGCCCATCCGCTCCACGGTCGAGGCGTCGAACAGATCGGTGCTGTAGCCGATCAGCCCGCGCAGCACGCCTCCCTCGGCCTCGGCGAACTCGAAGGTGAGGTCGAAGGCGGCGGTGTCGGTCTCCAGCTCCACGTCCGCCAGCTCCAGACCGGGCAGCTCCAGCGCCCGGCCCGGGGCGTTCTGCAGCACCACCATCGCCTGGAACAGCGGGGTCCGGCTGGTGTCCCGGACCGGCCGCACCTCGTCCACCACTCGCTCGAACGGCACCGCCTGATGGGCAAACGCGTCCAGGACGGTGCCGCGCACCTCGGCCAGGAAGTCCCCGAACCGGGCCTGCGGATCGACCGTGGAGCGCAGCACCAGCGTGTTGACGAAGAAGCCGATCAGCCGCTCCACCTCGGGGCGCTCCCGACCCGAGGTGACGGTGCCCACGGCGATGTCCCGCCCGCCCGACAGCCGGGCCAGCAGGATCTGGGACGCCGCCACCAGCGTCATGAACAGAGTGGTTCCCCGCGTGTGCCCGAACTCCTTGAGGCGCAGGCTCACCTCGGCGGGCACCGTGAACTCCACGGTCGCGCCGTGCTTCGTCCGCACCGCGGGCCGGGGCCGGTCGGTGGGCAGCTCCAGCGGCGGCACCCCGGCCAACTGGCGTGTCCAGTACGCCAGTTCCTCATCCGCGCGGGGAGCGGTGAGCTCGGTGCGCTGCCAGGCGGCGAAGTCCGCGTAGTGCACCGGCAGCGGGGGCAGCGCCGCGGGCTCACCACTCAGCGCCGCCCGGTACAGCTCCCGCAGATCGCCGGTGAGCACTCCGGTGGACCAGCCGTCGGTGATGATGTGATGCAGCGTCAGGCTCAGCACATGCTCCTGGGCGCCGAGCCGGATCAGCCCGGTCCGCAGCAGCGGTCCGCGCCGCAGATCGAACGGGCGCGCCCGTTCGTACGCCAGCAGCTCCACCAGCTCCGCCTCCCGCCCGTCGGCGGGGAGGTGGGACAGATCGTACGGCTCGAGCCGGATCTCCCAGGGCTCGTGCACGATCTGCACGCCACGGCCGTCCACCGCGTCGAAGGTGGTCCGCAGCGACTCATGCCGGGCCACCAGCGCGGTCAGCGCCGCGCCGAGCGCGTCCACATCGAGGGCACCGCGCATCCGCAGCGCCAGCGGGGTGATGTACTCGGCGCTGTCCGGTGCGAAGGAGTCCAGGAACCACAGACGTTGCTGCGGATACGACAGCGGCAGCTCGCCGTCCCGGGCCACCGGGGTGATCGGGGCGGGCCGGTCCCCGGCGCGGCCGTCCGTGCCACCGAGCGCCCCGGCCAGGGCGGCGACGGTCGGATGGGTGAAGACCAGGCGGGGCGAGGGCTCCACCCCGAGCACCTCCCGCAGCCGTGAGGTGAGCCGGATGGAGAGGATCGAGTCGCCGCCGAGCTCGAAGAAGTTGTCCCCGGCGCCGACCCGTTCCACCTCCAGCACCTCGGCCCACACCGCCGCCACGGCCTGTTCGGCCCCCTCGCGCGGCGCGCGGTAGGGCGTACGGCGGATGTCCGGCCCCGGGGCGGGCAGCGCCGCGCGGTCCAGCTTCCCGGTGGCGCCGAGCGGCAGCGCGTCCAGCGGGACGACGTCGGACGGGACCATGTAGTCCGGGAGCCGCTGCGCCGCGTACGCCCGCAGCCGCTCTCCGTCCACCGCCCCGACACCACCGGCCACCACATAGGCCACCAGCCGCTTCCCGCCGGGCCCGCCGCTCCGGGCGACCACGGCGACATCCGCCACCTCCGGATGCCCGGCCAGCACCCCCTCCACCTCGCCCGGCTCGATCCGGAAGCCACGGACCTTGACCTGGTCATCGGCGCGGCCGAGGAACTCCACGGTGCCGTCCGGCCGCCGGCGCGCCAGATCGCCGGTGCGGTACATCCGCTCCCCGGCGGGCCCGTACGGATCGGCGAGGAACGCCGCGGCGGTCGGACCGGGACGGCCGAGGTAGCCACGCGCCACCCCTTCCCCGGCGATGAAAAGCTCCCCGACCACCCCCGGCGGCACGATCCGCAGCCGCGAATCCAGGACATGGACCCGCATGTTGTCCAGCGGCCGGCCGATCGGCACCACCTCGGGCACCTCGTCGGCGCGGGACATCGGGAAGAACGTGGCGAAGGTCGTCGTCTCGGTCGGCCCGTACCCGTCCACCACGGTCAGCCCGGGGCAGCGCTCCAGCACCCGGCGCACCGAGGCCGCGGGTACCACATCGCCACCCGTCCACACCTCGCGCAGCCCCGCGAAGCAGTCCGGCGCGTCCTGCGCCAGCAGCCGGAACAGCCCGGCGGTCAGCCAGAGTCCGGTAATCCCCTGTGCTGCCACCAGCCCACGCACGGCCGCGGCGTCCAGCTCGTCCGATGTCACCACCACCCGGCCACCGCCCAGCAGCGGCACCCACATCTCGTAGGTGGCGGCGTCGAACGCCACCGGCGAATGCAACGGCACCCGCTCATGCCCGCCACCGCCGAAGGCACGGTCGAGGGCGAGCGCCGCCACATCGCGATGGCGCACCCCCACGGCTTTCGGCACGCCGGTCGACCCGGAGGTGAACATCACATACGCCAACTGGTCCCGGTGCACCGGCACCACCCGCGCCATCGGCTCGCCCTCCCGCGCGGCGGCCACCTCCTCCGGCGTCAGCACGACCGCGGCGCCCGCCTGGTCCAGCAGCGTCCGCCGCCGATCGCCCGGGGCGCGGACATCCACCGGGACGTACACCCCACCGGCCCTGACCACCGCGAGCTGGGCCACGACCAGCTCCACCGACCGGTCCATGAGCAGCGCCACCCGGTCCTCCGGCCGCACCCCGGACCGCACCAGGTGACCCGCCAACCGGCTGGCCCAGTCGTCGAGTTCGGCATAGCTGAGCGAAGTGGCGCCGTCGGTGACGGCGACGGCGTCCGGGGCGCGGCGGACCCGCTCGGCGAACAGCTCGGCCAGCGAGCCCTCCGGCAGCGGCCGGGCGGTGGCGTTCCACTCGCCCATCGCCCGGAGGCGCTCCGCCGCCGTCAGCAGCGGCAGTTCATCCAGCGACCGTCCGGCGCCGTCCGCGATCCCGGCCAGCAGCGTCCGAAGATGGGCCGCCGCCCGCTCCACCGTGGCCGCGTCGAACAGCGCCGGATCGTAGGCGATGTCGAAGCCCAGCCGGTCGCCGAGATAGGCGCGCAGACACAGCGGGAAACTGGTGGAGTCCTCGGCCCGCACCTCCCGGACACGGATCCCGGCACCGGCCGCCGACGCCTCGTCGAAGGGGTAGTTCTCGAACACCACCATGCTGTCGAAGAGCGCCTCACCGGCCGGAAACGCGCTGAGGGCCTGGATCCGGGGGAGGGCGACGAAGTCGAAGCGGCGGGACTCGCTCTGCTGCTCCTGAAGCTCCCGCAGCCACTCCACCACCTCACGGCCACCCTCGGCCACGGCCCGGGTGGGGACCGTGTTGATGAACATGCCGACCATCGTCTCCACGCCCGGCAGCCTCTCCGGGCGGCCCGAGACGGTGGTGCCGAACACCACATCGCGCTCACCGCCGTACCGCGACAGCAGCAGCGCCCACGCCCCCTGCACCACCGTGTTGACCGTCAGCCCGCCGCCGCGCGCCGTCTCCCGCAGCCGGGCGGACACCTCCTCGGTCAGCTCCAGCCGGGTCAGCGCGGTCGAGGTGGTGCGATGCGCCTCCCGGGGCGGCCGGTCGTACGGCAGCGGCGTGCGGGCGCCCAACCCCGCAAGCACCCCGCGCCAGTGGCGCTCCGCCCGCTCCTGGTCCTGCCCGCGCAGCCAGCGCAGGAAGTCCCGGAAGGGCCGGCGCGCGGTCGGCTGCGGTGTGCGCCCGGCGACGAGGGCCGCGTAGGTCTCGCACACCTCGGCGAAGATCTGCCCGGTGCTCCAGCCGTCCAGCATCAGATGGTGCGAGGTCCACACCAGCACGACCTCGTCATCGGGCAGCCCGGCCACCGCGATCCGGCTCAGCGGGGCCGAGGTGAGCTCCATCCCGGCGGCGCGGTCCTCGGCCAGCAGCCGGCCCAGCGCCTCCTCCCGCGCGGACGGCGTCAGCCCCCGCCAGTCCAGCCGGGTGGTGGGCAACTCGGCCTGGCGGTGGACGAGCTGGACGGGCTCGGCGAGCCCCTCCCAGCGGACGGAGCTGCGCAGCACCGGCGTACGGTCCACCACCCGCTGCCACGCGGCCGCGAAGGCGTCCGGGTCGGCGATCCCGCCGATCCGGATGGCGATCTGGTCGAAGTAGGCGCCACCGGTGGCACCGCTGTCCACGAGGCCATGGAAGAGCATGCCGGCCTGGAGCGGGGTCAGCGGATAGACGTCCTCCACCGTGCCGCCGCCACCGGCGACCAGGTCCACCTGGCGCTGGTCGAGCCGGGCGAGCGGGAAGTCGGACGGCGTGCGCCCGCCCGCGCCGGGCTCCGCGCAGTGCGCCACGATCTCCTTCAGGGCGGCCAGACAGTCGTCCGCGAGCCGCCGCACGGTCGCCTCGTCGTACATCCGGGCCGGATAGCTCCAGCCCAGCTCCAGACGGCCGTCCTGGACCGCGCCGGTGACCTCCAGCAGACATGGGCGGGTCTCCGCGGGCGGGGCGTCCTGGCCGGTCACGGGGAGGGCGGCGCGATAGAGACCGGGGGCCGCGGCGGCGTCGTCCGCCGCCACCTCCCACTGGCCGTGGTAGTTGAACACGATCTGCGGCGACGGGCCGCCCCGCAGCTCCCCGGCCGGGGAGCCTTCGGGGGCCAGATGGCGCAGCGCTCCGTAGCCGAGCCCGTGGTGCGGGACGGCGCGCAGCTGCTCCTTGACGGACCGGAGGGTGTCGCGCCACCCCGCCTCGGCGTCGACGGCCAGCGCGAGCGGGTATTCGGAGGTGAACCAGCCGACCGTACGGGAGAGATCCAGGTCCTCGAAGAGATCCTCGCGGCCGTGTCCCTCCACGCCGATCAGCACCGTGTCCCCACCGGTCCAGCGCGCCAGCGCCCGGCCGAGCGCGCCCAGCAGCACATCGTTGATCCGCGTCCGGTAGACGCCCGGGACCTGGCGCAGCAGCGCCTCGGTCTCGGCCCGGCCGAGGACCGTGGTCACCGTGGCCGCCGTCTCATGGGTGTTGGGGCCCTCGCGGTCGACGGGGAGCGGGGCGGGCGCGGAGCGCGCCACGCCCGTCCAGTACGCCAGATCGCCGTCGAGCCCGCCGGAGCGCACGTGTTCCGCCAGCCGGGCGGCCCATCGTGTGAAGGCGCTGCTCGCCCGGGGCAGGGTGGCCGCGCCACCGGCGGCGGCGCGGCGGTAGGCGGTCTCCAGGTCGCCGAGCAGCACCCGCCAGGAGACGCCGTCCACCACCAGATGGTGGGCGGTGAGCAGCAGCTCGGGCGGCCGCCCCGGGCCGAAGGTGAACAGCAGCACCCGCAGTACGGCCCCCTCGGTGATGTCCAGCCCCGTCTGGGCCGTGACCGTGGCCTCCCGTACGGCGGCGGCGCGTGCCGCGTCGTCCAGGCCGGACAGGTCGTGCCGCTCCAGGACACCGCAGGGGGCGGTGGGAAGGACCTCCTGCCGCCACTGTCCGTCGACGGCCAGGAAGCGGGTGCGCAGCGCCGCGTGCTGCGCCACCAGGGCGTCCACCGCCTGCCGCAGGGCGGCCTCGTCGAGGTCGCCGGTGAGTTCCAGCCGGTGGCTCATGGTGAAGTGGTGCCGCTCGCCGGGTCGCCGACCGTCCAGATACCAGTGCTGGATCGGGGTCAGCGGCGCCGGTCCGGCCACCGCCCCGGCGGGCTCCGGAAGTGGCTGCCGCCGGGCTGTCTCGACGCTCAACCCGAGTTCGGCGACGGTCTGGTGGCGGAAGACGTCCTTGGAGGTGAGGGCCAGCCCGGCCTGGCGGGCACGGGAGACGATCTGGATGCTGAGGATCGAATCGCCGCCCAGGGCGAAGAAGTTGTCCCCCACACCCACCCGGGGGACGCCCAGCACCTCGGCCCAGACGCCCGCCAGCACCGTCTCGGCAGGAGTGCGGGGCGCCACATACGGCGAATCCTGCTCCGGCCGGTCGGGAGGAGCGGGCAGTGCGTGCCGGTCGACCTTGCCGCTGTCGGTGCGGGGCATCCGCTCCAGCGTCACGAAGGCGGCCGGGATCATGTAGTCGGGCAGGGTGCGCCTGAGCCGGGCGCGCAACTCCACCGGATCGGGGAAACCGGCGGCCGGAGCGGACGAACCGGTGGCCGGGCCTCGGGAGTCGGCGGGACCGGCGGCCACCAGATAGGCCACCAGCCGCAGGTGGCCGGTGTCCTCGCGGGCCACGACCACCGCCTCCTGGATCGCCGGATGGTCCAGCAGCGCGGCCTCGATCTCCCCGGGCTCGATCCGCAAGCCACGGATCTTGAGCTGCTCGTCGGCGCGGCCGAGGAACTCCAGCGCCCCGTCCGCCGTCCAGCGCGCCCGGTCGCCGGTGCGGTACATCCGGCTGCCGGGAGGACCGTACGGATCGGCGACGAAATGCCTCGCGGTGAGCCCGGGGCGGCGCAGATAGCCGCGGGCGACCTGGGCCCCCGCCAGATGGAGCTCACCGGGGACACCGGGCGGCACCGGCCGCAGCGCGCCGTCCAGGACGTACGCCCGCAGATTGTGGCCGGGCCGTCCGATGAGCGGGCGCCCACCGAGACCGGCGAGGTCGCCGTAGACCGCGTCCACGGTGCATTCGGTCGGCCCGTAGAAGTTGTACGCCGCCACGCCCGGCACCGCGCGCAGCTCCCGCCACAGCGCCGTCCCGAGGGCCTCGCCGCCCACCATGACGATCCGGGGGTGGTGGCGCCCCTGGGCGAACAGCCCGGCGTCCATCAGCTCATGGAGGTACGACGGGGTGAGGTCGACGAAGTCCACGCCACGGGAGTCGATCAGCGCCACGAGGGCGGCCGGGTCGAGCCGTACCACGTCGTCGACCAGATGCACCTCCTGGCCCGCGGCCAGGAACACCGCGCCCTCCCAGGAGGTGTCGAAGGAGAACGCGGCGGTCAGCGCCGCGCGCAGCGGACGGCCCGCCTCGGCCTGATGCGGTGCGATGAGCTCGGCCGCGTGGTCGAGGCAGAGGTTGACCAACTGGCGGTGCTCGACCGAGACACCCTTGGGGCGGCCGGTGGACCCCGAGGTGTAGGTGATGTACGCGGTGTGCCCGGGGAGCAGCGGGGAGAGCCGGTCCGCATCGGTGGGATCGGTGTCCGGCAGCGCGTCCAGCGGCACGTCCCGCAGGACCTCGGGGGTGAGGACGACCTCGGGCGCGGCGTCCCGCAGCAGGAATCGCGCGCGTTCGGCGGGCAGTTCGGGGTCGACATACAGATGCGTACCGCCCGACTTGAGGACGGCGAGCAGGGCCACCATCAGATCGGCGGTGCGCGGGAGCCTGACCGCGACCACCTTCTCCGGGCCCACGCCGAGGGCGATCAGATGGTGGGCCAGCCGGTTCGCGCGGGCACCCAGCCCCGCGAAGTCGTAGGTGGTGTCGGAGGCCACCAGCGCGGTGGCGCCCGGGGTGCGGTCGGCCTGCTCCTCGAAGAGACGGGGGAAGGTGGTGTCCGCCACCGCGAGCGCGGTGTCGTTCCACTCCTCCAGCACCGTCCGCCGCTCCTCGGCGGTCAGCAGCGGCAGTTCGCCCACCCGCAGCCCCGGGTCCGCGGCCACCGCCTCCAGCAGCAGCCGCAGATGGCGGGTCATCCGCTCCACGGTGGCCGCGTCGAACAGATCGGTGTTGTACTCCACGAAACCGGTCAGGGCGCCGAGGTGCTCCACGAAGTCGAAGCCCAGATCGAAACCGGCGGTCCGGCCCGGGACCCGGACGGCCTCCACACTGAGACCCGGCAGATCCGGCACCTCCGCGCCCAGATTGTGCAGCGCCACCATGACCTGGAAGAGCGGGGTGCGGCTGGTGTCCCGCTCCGGCTGGAGCGCGTCCACGATCCGCTCGAACGGCACGTCCTGATGGGCGAAGGCCTCCAGCACGGTGTCCCGCACCTGGCTGAGCAGCTCCTCGAACGGCTGGTCGGTGTCCACCCGGGTGCGCAGCACCAGCGTGTTCACGAACATCCCGACCAGATGCTCCAGTTCGGGGCGCTCCCGTCCCGAGGTCACGGTGCCCACCGCGATGTCCTCCTGGCCCGACCAGCGGGCGAGGAGGACCTGGCAGGTGGCGAGGAGCGTCATGAAGAGGGTGGCATCGCCGCGCCGCCCGGCCACGCGCAGCCGCTCCACCAGGTCGGCGGGCAGGTGGAACTCCAGCAGCGCCCCGCATCTGGTCTGCACGGCCGGCCGGGGCCGGTCGGTCGGCAGCTCCAGCGGCGTCGGCTCGGCCAGCCGGGCCCGCCAGTACTCCAGTTGCGGCTCCACCGCCGCCGCGCCGCCGAGCGGATCGCGCTGCCACGCCGCGTAGTCGGCGTAACCCAGCGGCAGCGGGGCGAGCGCCGGCGGCCGGGCCATGGCCGCCGCGCCGTACAGCTCGCTCAGATCGGCGCCGATGACGGCCGTGGACCAGCCGTCCGTGACGATGTGGTGCATCGTCAGGGTGAGCACGTGTTCCTCGTCGTTAAGCCGGATCAGGGACGCCCGCAGCAGCGGCCCGGTGCGCAGATCGAAGGGGGTGGCGCCCTCCCGCTCCAGCAGCCGCGCCAGCTCCCGCTCGCGCTCGGCCGGAGGACGGTCCGTGAGGTCGTGCGAGGGCAGCGCCACCGGGTACGGGGCGTGCACCCGCTGCACCCCACGGCCGTCCACCTCGGCGAAGGTGGTGCGCAGCGGCTCGTGCCGGGCCACCAGACCGTCCAGGGCGGTGTGCAGGGCGGCGGTGTCCAGACGGCCGCGCAGCCGCAGTGCGAACGGTGTCACATACTCGGTACCGCCGTCGTCGAAGGAGTCCAGGAACCACAGGCGCGCCTGCGCGAAGGACAGCGGCAGCTCCCCGTCCCGTGGCACCGCCGGGATGGTGTCCGCACTCCCGCCCTCCGTGGGTGCGGTCAGCGCGGCGGCGAGCTCGGCCACGGTGGTGTGGGTGAACAGCGCGCGCGGGGTGACGTCCGCGCCGAAGGCCGTCCGCAGCCGGGAAGCCATCCGGATGGCCAGGATCGAATCGCCGCCCAGGGCGAAGAAGTCGTCGGTCGCCCCGGCCTCCTCGACCGGGAGGACCTCGGCCCACACCCGCGCCACCGTACGCTCGGCCTCGGTGCGCGGCACGATCCGCTCGGCGCTCGCCGCGAAGCCGTCCGGGCTGGGCGCGGGAAGCGCGCCCCGGTCCAGCTTGCCGTTGACGGTCAGCGGCATCGCGTCCACCGACATGAACGCCGCCGGAATCATCTGTGCGGGCAGCGACCGCTGGAGGAACTCCCGCAGTTCGGCGGCGTCCGGTGGCGCGGCGGCGCCGGCGGCCACCACATAGGCCACCAGCCGCCGCACCCCCGGCTGGTCCTCCCGCGCGGTCACCACCGCGTCGCCGATCCGCGGATGGGCGACCAGGGAGGCCTCGATCTCCCCGGGCTCGATCCGGAAACCACGGATCTTCACCTGGTCGTCGGCGCGGCCCAGATACTCCAGCTCCCCGTCCGCGCTCCACCGGGCCCGGTCGCCGGTGCGGTACATCCGGCTCCCGGCGGGCCCGTAGGGATCGGCCACGAAACGGGACGCGGTCAGCCCCGGGCGGCGCAGATAGCCCCGGGCGAGCCCGGCCCCCGCCACAAACAGTTCGCCGACCGCCCCCGGCGGCACCGGCCGAAGACCCTCGTCCAGCACATACACCCGCAGATCGGGGATGCCGGTGCCGATGGCGCTTCCGGTGGCCGCCGCGGCGGACGCGGCGGCGCGGTCGAGCGGGGCATAGGTGACATGCACGGTGGTCTCGGTGATCCCGTACATGTTGACCAGCACCGGCGCGGTGTCCGGATGCCGCGCGTACCAGCCCGCCAGCCGCCGCGCGTCGAGCGCCTCACCGCCGAACACCACCCGGCGCAGGGCGAGCCGGGCCCCGGGGTTCTCCTCGTCCGCGCGCATCAGCCCCTGGAAGGCTGACGGCGTCTGGCTGAGCACCGTCACCCGCTCGTCCACCAGCAGCCGCAGGAATTCCTCCGGGGAGCGGGAGACGGCGTACGGGACGACCACGAGCCGACCGCCGTGCAGCAGCGGCCCCCAGATCTCCCACACGGAGAAGTCGAAGGCGTAACTGTGGAACAGCGTCCACACATCGCTCGCGTCGAACGAGAACCACGCATGGGTCCGGGAGAACAGCCGGACCACATTGGCGTGCGGGATCACCACCCCCTTGGGCACGCCCGTGGACCCGGAGGTGTAGATGGCGTAGGCCGGGCTGTCCGGCAGCGGCCCCGAACCGGCCGGGACGGCGACGGGCCGGCGCTCCAGATCGGCGATCAGGGCGGGGTCGTCCAGGCACAGCCGGGCCACGCCGGTGACGGCGTCGTCGCCCTCGTCGAGCAGTGCCCGCTGGGCCGTGGTGGTCAGCAGGACGACCGGTTCGGCATCGGCGAGCATCCGGGCGATCCGGCCGGACGGCTGGTCCGGGTCGAGCGGCAGATAGGCCGCCCCCGTCTTCAGCACCGCCACGATCGCCACGATCATCTCCGGCGAACGGGGCAGCGCCAGCGCCACATACCGCTCCCGCCCGGCGCCCTCGGCGATCAGCCGATGCGCCAACCGGCCCGCCCGCGTGTCGAGTTCGGCGTACGACAGCGATTCCCCGGCGCAGGAGACGGCGATGGCCCCGGGGGTGCGGGCGGCCTGCTCCTCGAACAGCTCCACCAGGGTCCGCTCCGGTGTCGCCGGGGCAGCGCCGCCGCCCCACTCCACCAGGATCCGCCGGCGCTCCTCGCCGGTGGTCCACGGCAGCGCCCGCAGCGGACGGTCGGTGTCCGCCGCGATCGCCGTGAGCAGCAGGCACAGCCGGTCGGCCAGCGCTGCCGCGGTCCGGGCGTCGAACAGCCCCGGGTCATAGCCGAGGTCGAAGCCCAGCCGGTCGGAGAGATGCGCCCGCAGACTCAGGCCGAAGTTGGTCGCGTCGACGGACTGCACCTCGACGATCCGCAGCCCCGCCTCGCGCGCCGAGGAGTCGTCGAAGGGGTAGTTCTCGAAGGCCACCATGGAGTCGAAGAGCGGGGTCCCGGGCGGCAGCTCGCTCCAGCCCGACACCTGCGCCAGCGAGACGGATTCATGGCGCCGGGACGCGGACTGCGCCATCTGGAGCTCCCGCAGCCAGTCACCGGTGTTCCGGGCGGCGTCCACCCGGACCCGGGTCGGCAGGGTGTTGATGAACATCCCCACCATCGACTCGACCCCGGCCAGCTCCGCCGGACGGCCCGAGACGGTGGTGCCGAACAGCACGTCCTCCACACCGCCGTACCGGGACAGCAGCAGCGCCCAGGCGCCCTGCACCATCGTGTTGACGGTCAGGCCGCCGCCGCGGGCCGTACGGCGCAGCTTCTCCGACACCTCGGGGGTGAGCGCCACCGCCACGGTCGCCGAGGAGCGGGCCCGGTGGGACTCCACGGCCACGCGGTCGCGGGGGAGCGGGGTCGGCGCGGTGAAGCCCGCGAGCAGGTCCCGCCAGTGGCGCTCGGCCTCCTGACCGTCCTGCCCGTCCAGCCACTGCAGATAGTCGCGGAACGGCCGGCGGGCGGGGAGCGCCGGGGCATGGCCCCGGGCGGCCGCGGTGTACCGCTCGCACACCTCGGTGAACACCTGCGCCAGGCTCCAGCCGTCCAGGACCAGATGGTGCGAGGTCCAGATCAGCGCCACCCGGGCGTCGGTCAGCCGGGCGAGGGCCAGCCGCATCAGCGGCGGCGCGGCCAGATCGATACCCAGGGCCAGGTCCTCGGCGCGGAACCGCTCCAGCTCGGCATCGCGCCGCTCATCGGACAGCCCGCGCCAGTCCAGATGGGTCACGGGCACCTCGGCCCGGTGGCGGACGATCTGCAGCGGCCGCTCCACACCCTCCCAGACGACGCCACTGCGGAGCACCGGGGTGCGGTCCACCGTCTGCTGCCAGGCCCGGGCGAACGCCTCCGGGTCGCGCACCCCCTCCAGGGTCAGCACGGCCTGGTCGAGGTAGACGTCCTCCGCGCCGCCGACCAGCCGGTGGAAGAGCATGCCCTCCTGAAGCGGCGTCAGCGGATAGACGTCCTCGATCTCCCGTCCGTCGCCCACCAGCCGGTCGACGGCGGCCTGGTCCAGCCGGGCCAGGGGGAAGTCGGAGGGCGTCCGGCCGCCCGCGCCCGGTCCGTCGCAGTGCGCCACGATCTCCCGCAGCGCCGTGAGCATGCCGTCCGCGAGCCGCCGCACCGTGGCCACGTCATGGACCCGGTCGGAGAACAGCCAGGTCAGCTCCAGCTCACCGTCCGCCACCACCGCGGACACATCGAGCGGATACACCGAGGGCTCGTCGGCGGCCAGATCCCGCCCCAGGCTCTCCCCGGTGAGCGTGAACGCGCCACCGCCCCCGCCCGAGCCCCACTGGCCGTGGTAGTTGAAGCATATGCCCGGCAGCGGCGCGTCGGCGAGTGCCCGCGCGGGGGAGTCCGGGGCGCTCAGATACGCCAGCGCCTCATAGCTCAGCCCCCGGTGCGGCAGCGCGCGCAGCTGCTCCTTCACCGACCTCAGCACCGCGCCCCAGCCGCCTGCGGGCAGCGTCAGCGCCACCGGGTACTGCGTGGTGAACCAGCCCACGGTCCGGGACAGCTCGACGGCCGGGTCCAACTCCTCTCGGCCATGGCCCTCCATGGCCACCAGCACCCGGTCCTCGCCCGTCCAGCCGGCGAGCACCCGCCCCAGCGCGCTGAGGAGCACATCGTTGATCTGCGTCCGGTACACGCCGGGCACCCGGCGCAACAGCCCGTCGGTGACCTCGCGGTCGAGCGTCACGCGCACGGTGTGGGTGGACCCGGCCGTGGCCGTGCCCGGGCGGTCCACCGGAAGGTCCGCGCCGCCTGCCTCCCGTACGCCCTCCCAGTACGCCAGATCGCCGTCCAGCAGCCCTTCCCGCACCTGCTCGCCCAGCCGGTGGGACCAGGTGGTGAAGGCGGTGGAGACGGGCTCCAGGCGCACCGGCTCCCCGGCGGCGGCCTGCCCGTAGGCGCTCTCCAGATCGCCCAGCAGAATGCGCCACGAGACACTGTCCACGGCCAGATGGTGTGCGGTGAGGAACAGCCGCGGCCGGGCCCCCGCCCCGCGCCGGAGCAAGGCGCCCCGCAGCAACGCCCCCGTGGTCAGGTCGAGTTCGGTGCGGGCGGTCTCCGCGGCCGCCTCGGCGGCGGCCGTCTCGGCGGCGCCGTCGAGCCCTGACAGATCGTGGTGGCGCAGCAGTGGCCCGCCCGTCGCACCGTCCGCGAGCTGCCGCCACCCGCCGTCGTCGCCCTGGACGAACCGGGTGCGCAGGGCCGGGTGGTGCGCGACCACGGCGTCCAGCGCGGCCTCCAGCGCTCCCTCGTCCACATCGTGCGGCAGATCGAGGACCATCGACATGGTGAAGTGGCGCAGCGGGCCATGGGTGGCGAAGAACCAGTGCTGGATCGGCGTGAGCGGCGCCGGATCCGCCGCGTCCGCCCGCTCCTCCCCGGCGGCTCCGGGCGCGCTGCGCGGCGTCACGGCCGTGGCCAGCTCGGCGATGGTCTGGTGCAGGAAGACGTCCCGCGAGGTGAGCGCGAGTCCGGCCCGGCGGGCGCGGGAGACGATCTGGATGCTGAGGATCGAATCGCCGCCCAGCTCGAAGAAGTTGTCGCTCACCCCCACCGTCCGGGCACCCAGCACCTCGGCCCAGATCCGGGCGAGCTCCCGCTCGGTTTCGGTGCGCGGGGCCGTGGCGGTCCCCTCCGGCCGGTCCGCGTCGAGCCGCGGTGCGGGCAGCGCCCGGCGGTCCAGCTTGCCACTGGAGTTGAGCGGCATGGCGTCGAGGGCGATGAACGCGCCGGGGACCATATGGCCGGGCAGGGAGCGCCCGAGGGCCGCCCGCAGCTCAGCGGAGGCGGGCGGCTCACTGTCCGGAGCGGGCACGTAGTAAGCGGCCAGCCGCCTGTGGCCGCGGTCGTCGGTCACCGCGACGACCGCCGCCTCGGCGACGGCCGGCAGATCGAGCAACGCCGCCTCGATCTCACCCGGTTCGATCCGGTGGCCCCGGATCTTCACCTGGTCGTCCGCGCGGCCGAGGCAGTCCAGCTCCCCGTCCGCGGTCCAACGGGCCAGGTCTCCGGTGCGGTACATCCGGCTCCCGGCGGGCCCGTACGGATCGGCCACGAAGCGGGACGCGGTCAGCCCCGGACGGCCACGGTACCCCCGGGCCACCTGCGCACCGGCCAGATACAGCTCACCCGCCACGCCCACCGGCACCGGCTGGAGCCGCGAGTCGAGCACATAGGCGCGCAGATTGCCCAGTGGCCGGCCCACCACCGGACGCCCGGCGCCGCCGATCCGCGCGGCGAGCGCGTCGATGGTGCACTCGGTCGGACCGTAGAAGTTGTACGCCGTCGTGCCCGGGGCGTCCGCCAGCCGCCGCCACAGCGACGGGCCGAGGGCCTCGCCACCCAGCATCAGTACCCGTGGCCGGTGCCGGGGGTGGTCCAGTAGCCCCGCCGGGAGAAGCTGCCGCAGGTAGGAGGGGGTGAGGTCGAGGAAGTCGATGCGGTGCTCGGCGATGCGCGCCACCAGCGCGGCCGGGTCGAGCCGGGTGGTCTCGTCGATGAGGTGCAGCTGATGGCCGTCCGCCAGCAGGAGCAGCCCCTCCAGTGAGGTGTCGAAGGAGAACGACGCGGTCAGCGCCGCGCGCAGCGGCCCGCCGCCCGCCGCCGCCACAAAGCCCCGCCGGTGGCTCACCAGCAGATTGACCATCGACCGGTGCTCCACGACCACCCCCTTGGGGCGGCCGGTGGAGCCGGAGGTGTAGAGGACGTAGGCGGCGCTGTCGGGGTGGAGTGCGGCGGTCCGGTCCGCGTCCGTGGGATCGGCCGTCGGCAGCGTGGCGGGGACGGCGCGCAGGGCGGCCTCGTCGAGCACCAGCGCAGGCTCGGCGTCCTCCAGAAGGAACGCGAGGCGCTCGGCGGGGAGCTCCGGGTCGAGGGGCAGATAGACCCCGCCCGCCTTGAGCACACCCAGGATCGCCACGACCATGTCGGCGGTCCGGGGCAGCTTCACCCCGACCACGCGCTCGGGTCCCACGCCCTGGGCGATCAGATGGTGCGCCAGCCGGTTGGCGGCCGCGTTCAGCCCCGCGAAGTCATAGGTGGCGTCGGAGGCCACCAGCGCCGTCGCCTCCGGCGTACGGGCCGCCTGCGCCTCGAACATCGCCGGGAACGTGGCCGGTTGGACCGCGAGCACGGGGCCGTGCCCGGCGGCCGTCATCCGCCGCCGCTCGGCGTCCGCGAGCAGGGGCAGCTCCCGCACCGGCCGGTCCGGATCGGCGGCCACCCCGTCGAGCAGCACCAGCAGATGGCCCGCCATCCGCTCGGCGGTCGCCGTGTCGAACAGCTCGGTGCTGTACTCCAGCAGCCCTCGCAGCTCCTCCCCGTCCTCGACGAACTCGACGCTGAGGTCGAAGGTGGCCGATTGCCGGGGCACATCCACGCTCGCCGCGGCCAGCCCGGACAGCCGGGGCGCGCTCCGCGGGGCGCTGTGCAGCAGCACCATCACATCGAACAGCGGATTGCGGCCCGCCTCCCGGCGCGCCCCCACGGCCTCCACCAGCCGCTGGTACGGCGTCTCGTCGTGGGCGAAGGCGTCCAGCACCGTGGCCCCGGCGTCGGCCAGCAACTCACGGTAGGAACGGGCCGTGTCCACCGCGGAGCGCAGCACCACCGTATTGACGAAGAAGCCGACGGCGCGCTCCAGCTCGGTGCGGCCACGGCCGGAGGTGACGGTGCCGATGGCGATGTCGTCCTGCCCCGACCAGCGGGCGAACAGCCCCTGGCAGGCGGCGACCAGCGCCGTGAACAGCGTGGTCCGCTCCCGTGCGGCAAGCGCGCGCAGCCGGTCCGCGGTGGCGCGGTCCACGGTGAACTCGTGGATCGCCCCCGCCGAGGTGGGCGCCGGGGGCCGGGGCCGGTCGGTGGGCAGCTCCAGCGGGACGACGCCCTCCAGCCGCCCCTTCCAGTAGTCGAGCTGCCCGTCCAGCGCGGCCCCCGAGAGCCGCTCCCGCTGCCACACGGCGAAGTCGGGATACTGCACCGGCACCGAGGGCAGCGGCTCCGCGGCGTACAGCGCGCACAGCTCGTCCTGCAGCACCCCCATCGACCAGCCGTCGGTGACGATGTGATGGGCCGTGAGCAGCAGCACGTGCTCGTCCTCGGCCAACCGGATCAGCAGCGCCCGCAGCGGCGGGCCGGTCCGCAGATAGAACGGCCGGGCGTACTCGGTCAGCAGCAGCCGGTCCAGCGCCCCCGGCTCCCGGTTCGCCTCGGTGAGGTCGGCCACCGGCAGGGGGACGGGCGCCGCCGGGCGCACCACCTGAGCGGGCCGGCCGTCGATGTCGTCGAACGTGGTCCGCAGCGCCTCATGGCGCTCCACCAGGGCATCCAGCGCCCCGGAGAGCGCCGCCACGTCCAGGGCGCCGGTCAGCCGCAGCGCCAGCGCGCTGTTGTACCCCGCCTCCTCCGGCTGGAGGGTGTGCAGAAACCACAGCCGTTCCTGGGCGAAGGACAGCGGCAGCGGCCGCGTGCGGTCCGCGCGGGGGATGGCGTCGGCGCGCCCGGCCTTGCCCGCGAGGCGGCGGCGAAGGGCCTCCCGCAGCTCCTCGGGCAGCGCGGAAGCGCGATCGTTCCTCGAAGACGTCATGTCGTCCTTCCTCACCGGTCGTCGTGGTCGCTGCCGCCGGAAGCGGCGTCTTCGAGTTCGCGCAGAATGTGCTCCTCGACCAGGTCGGCGAGGGCGGAGACGGTGCGCGCGGTCAGAATGTCCCGCGGGGTCAGATCGACGGCGAACGCCTCCTTGGCCCGGGAGGCGATCAGCAGGCTTCGGACCGAGTCACCGCCCAGGGCGAAGAACTCGTCCTCCGCGCCGACCGGCGCCACCCCCAGCACCTCCGACCAGATCTCCGCGATGACCTCCTCGGTGGGGGTGCGCGGGGCGATATGGCCGGCCGGTGCGGCGGCGGTGGTGGCCGGGCCGGGTGTGGGCAGCGCCGCGCGGTCGGTCTTGCCGTTCTCGGTGAGCGGCAGCCGGTCCAGCACGGCGAACGCCGACGGGACCATCGGGCCGGGAAGCGTCCGGCCCAGATGGGTGCGCAGCTCGGTGTCGGCCGGGGCGGCGGCCCCGGGCGCGAGGACCAGATGGGCCACCAGCCGGCGCACACCGGGCTCATCCTCCCGCACCGTCACCACCGCCTCCGCGACGGCGGAGTGGCCGCACAGGGCGGTCTCCACCTCACCGGCCTCGATGCGATGGCCGTGCAGCTTGAGTTGGTGGTCGACGCGCCCCAGATGGTGGAGGCGGCCCTGGGCGTCATAGCGGGCGAGGTCGCCGGTGCGGTACATCCGGGAGCCGGGCGGCCCGAAGGGGTCGGCGAGGAAGCGGGAGGCGGTCAGCCCGGCGCGGCCCAGATAGCCGCGGGCGAGCGACGGACCGCTGACCCACAGCTCGCCGGGTACACCCACCGGCACCGGGCGCAGCCGCGCGTCGAGCAGCCGGACCCGGGTGTTGGGGATGGGCCGCCCGATCGGCGGCGGGGCCCCGCCTGAGTCGAGCGGCTCGGACCAGGTGGCCACCACGGTGGTCTCGGTCGGCCCGTACGCGTTGACCATGCGGTGATACGGCGCCCATCGGGCGGCCAGTTCCGCCCCGCAGGCGTCCCCTCCCACGATCAGCGTCCGCAGGTCGGGCAGTTCCCGCTCGGTGCCGTTGGGCAGTGTCGCGAGGGCGGCGGGCGGGATGAGGGTGTGCGTGATCCGTTGCCGCCGCAGGATCTCCGCGAGATGGCCGCCCAGCAGCGGGCCGGGCTCGGGCACCACCAGGGCGGCTCCGGAGGGCAGCGCCATGCACAGCTCCAGCACGGAGGCGTCGAAGCCGGGCGAGGAGAACTGCAGCACGCGGTCCTCCGGCCGCACCTGGAAGTGCTCGGCCTCGGCGGCGGCGAACCCGGCGATCCCGCGGTGGGTGACGATCACTCCCTTGGGGGTTCCGGTGGACCCGGAGGTGTAGATCACATAGGCGGGGTCATCCGGGTGGACGGCGCCGAGGCGGTCCTCGTCCGTGGGGCGGTGTGCCGGGCCGTCCGGGGCCCGGACCTCGGCCGCCCGCTCGATCACGAGATGCGGGGCGGAGTCCTTGAGCATCAACTCGATGCGCTCGGCCGGGTAGTCGGGATCGATGGGCAGATAGGCGCCCCCGGCCTTGGCCACCGCGAGCCGGGCGACGACGGACTCCACCGACCGGGGCAGCACCAGCGCGACGATCCGCCCGGGGCCCACGCCCTGCCCGATGAGGTGGTGGGCGAGGCGGTTGGCCCGGCCGTCCAGCTCCGCGTAGGTCAGCCGCAGGCGCAGGGAGTCCACCGCCACCGCGTCCGGGCCGCGGTCCGCCGCCGCCTCGAACAGCTCGGCCCAGGTCGCCTCGGGCACCTGCCGGGCGGTGTCGTTCCAGTCCACCAGCAGCCGGTGGCGCTCGGCGGCCGGGAGGACGTCGATGTGGTCCAGCGGCAGCTCGTCGGGGGCGGCGGCCAGGGCGCCGAGGAGATGGGTGAGCCGGTCCGCCAGCGCCTCGGCGGTGGCCTCCGCGAAAAGCCGCGGATCGTAGCCGAGTTCCACGGACAGTTCGGATCCGGGCGAGACCACCACCGTCAGCGCGTAGTTGGTGGACTCCAGGGCGTTCAGATCGCGCACCCGCAGTCCGTGCTCGGCCGCGGCGGCGCTGTTGATGGGGTAGTTCTCGAACACCACCAGGCTCTCGAAGAGGTCCACCCCGGCCGGGAGTTCGCTCCAGCCCCGCAGCTCGGACAGCGGCACATGGCCGAAGCCGCGCGCGTCCGCCTGCTCGGCCTGGAGCTCCCGCAGCCAGGCGGCGGTCCCGGCGGCGCCCGGCACCGCGCACCGCACCGGGAGGGTGTTGATGAAGATGCCGGTGATGTCGTCCGCGCCGGGCAGCTCCGCCGGCCGCCCGGAGACCGTCGTCCCGAAGCAGACGTCCGATTCGCCGCTCAAGCGGGATACGAGCAACGCCCAAGCGCCCTGGACGATCGTATTCATGGTGAGCCGGTGCCGCCGGGCGAAGTCCTGGAGGGCGGCGGTGTTCTGCTCACCGAGTCGCTGCGACAGCCAGTGCGAGGACCGGGTCGCGATCTCCGGCGTCGGCCTGCGGTCATAGGGGAGGGGAGTGGGAGCGGTGAATCCCTCCAGGGCCCGCCGCCAGTGCGCCTCGGCGCGCGTGTGGTCCTGACGGCCGAGCCAGGCGACATAGTCCGCGAACGGCCTGCGGGCTTGCAGCCTCGGCTGCTCACCGGCGGCCAGGGCGGCATGGGCGGCGAAGACATCGCCGAGCACCTGGAAGACGCTCCATCCGTCCAGCAGCACATGGTGGAAGGTCCACAGCACCCGCACCTCACCGGGCGAGAGCCGGGCCAGGGTGACGCGGAGCAGCGGGGCCGCGGCGAGATCGACCCCACGGGCGCGGTCCTGATCCAGCAGCCGCTCCAGCGCGGCCGTGCGCTCGTCCTCCGTGAGGCCGGTCCAGTCCAGCTCCTCGACCGGTACGACCGCGCCGCGGCGCACGACCATCAGCGGCTCGGCCACATCGTGCACCACCACCTCGCCGCGCAGCACCGGGGTGCGGTCCACGACATGCTGCCAGGCGGCCGCCAGCACCCGGGAGTCGGCGACCCCGTCCAGGACGAACGTCGCCTGCTCCACATAGAGCCCTTGGTCCCGCTGGGCCAGTGCGTGGAAGAGCAGCCCGGACTGGGTCGGGGTTAGCGGATGGATATCGGCCACGTCCCGGCCGTCGCCCGCCAGCCGGTCGACGGTCGCCTGGTCCAGCGCGGCCAGCGGGAAGTCCGAGGGCGTCCGCCCGCCCGTATCGGGGCGGGTGCACAGCCGCACGATGGCCCGCAGCTCCTCCACCATCTCCTCGGCCAGCCGGCGCACGGTGGCGCGCCGGTGCCGCGACCGGGAGTAGGACCAGCTGAGTTCGAGCCGTCGGTCCGTCACCCGGCCGATCACATCGAGGAGATGTGGCCGGTCCGCCTCGGGGCTCATATCGCCCTCCAGCCCACCGGTCAGGGCGTGCAGCAGACCATCCGCCGCGGGCGGCTCCCAGTCCTGCTGCCCGAGGTAGTTGAAGCTGATCTTCGGGGCGGCGGGGAGGCCGGCGGCGGCCGCGCCGGACAGATGGCGCAGCGCCCCGTAGCCCAGGCCGTTTCCGGGGATCGCGCGCAGCCGCTCCTTGACCGCCTTCAGCGTCCGCTCCAGCCCCCAGTCGTCGGGTGTCTCCAGCGCGACGGGGTACATGCTGGTGAACCAGCCGACCGTACGGGACAGATCGACGTCTTCGAAGATCTCCTCCCGGCCGTGCCCCTCCAGGGCCACCGCCACCCGGTCCCGGCCGGTCCAGCGGGCCAGCACCCGTCCCAGGGCGCAGAGCAGGACGTCATTGACCCGGGTCCGGTACGCGCCCGGCCCCTCCTGCAGCAGCAGACGGGTCTCCTCGACGCCGAGCCGGACGGTCACCTCCTCCTCGGAGGCAGCGGTGTTGGGGCCTTCGCCGTCCGTGGGCAGGTCGGTGCAGCCCTGGGTGGCCGCCCAGTGGTCGCGCTCGGCATCGAAGCCCCCGGCGGCGGTGTGCTCGCTCAGGCGCCGTGCCCAGGTGCGGAACGACGTGGTCTTGGCGCCCGGTTCCACCGTCCGGCCCGCGGCGGTCTGCCGGTAGGCGGTGTCCAGGTCCTCCAGCACGATGCGCCAGGAGACGGCGTCGACCACCAGATGGTGGGCCGTCAGCAGCAGTACGGGGCGTTCCCCCTCGCCCCGGGTGAAGAGCGCCGCGTGCAGCAGCGGCCCCCGGGCCAGGTCGAACCCGGCCCGTATCCGCGCTGCCGTCTCCCGCATCACCGCGTCCCGCCGCCCCGGCGCCACGGAGGACAGGTCGTGGAGGTCCAGCACCGGCTGGTCCTCCGGCGGGGCGTTGTGCTGGCGTACGGCGCCGTCCTCGGTGCGCTCGAAGCGCAGCCGCAGGGCGTCATGGTGGGTCACCACCGTGGACAGGGCGGTCCGCAGCGCGTGCTCGTCCACCGGCGCGGTCAGCTCGGCCGAGACCGACTGGGTGAAGTGCCCTGCCGTATTCGGCAGTTGCTCGAAGAGCCAGTGCTGGATCGGGGTCAGCGGCACCTCCCCGACGACCGGGCCCTGCTCGTGAGCGGTCGCCGTGGCCGGGGCCACCCGCGCGGCCGTGGCCAGCTCCGCCACGCTCTGGTGGACGAAGAGATGGCGCGGGGTCAGCTCGATACCGGCCCGCCGGGCGGCGGAGACGATCTGGATGCTGAGGATGGAATCGCCGCCGAGGGCGAAGTAGTTGTCCTCCACACCGATCCGCTCCACCCCGAGGACCTCCGCCCAGATGGCGGCGAGGGCCTTCTCGGTCTCCGTGCGCGGCTCGACGTGGCCGGTGGCACGGGCCGCCCAGACGGGCGCGGGCAGCGCACGCCGGTCCAGCTTGCCGCTGGACCCCAGCGGCAGCCGGTCCAGGACGACCAGGGCCGAGGGGACCATATGGTCCGGCAGGCTCGTGACGAGGAAGGCGCGGATCGCTGCGGTGTCCACCGGCGGGGCGCCGGGGACCTGGACCACATAGCCGGCCAGGCGCTTGTGACCGCCGGTGTCGACGACGGCCGCGGCCGCCTCGGCGATATCGGGGTGGCGCGCCAGCGCTGCCTCGACCTCGCCCAGTTCGATCCGGAAGCCGCGCACCTTGACCTGGTCGTCGGTTCTGCCGAGGTACTCCAGCTGCCCCCGCTCGTCCCAACGGACCAGGTCGCCGGTGCGGTACATCCGGCCACCCGCGGGGCCGAACGGATCGGCCGTGAACCGCTGCGCGGTCAGCCCCGGCCGGCCGAAGTACCCCCGGGCCAGGCCCGGCCCCGCCAGATACAGCTCGCCCGGCACACCGACCGGCACCGGCCGCAGCCGCGCGTCCAGGGCATAGGCCCGGGTGGCGGCGACCGGGGCGCCGATGGGCGGGGTGCGGTCGGGATCGGCGGGGTCGCAGGTCCAGGCGGTGGCGTAGACGGTCGCCTCGGTGGGCCCGTAGATGTTCGCCACCCGGCAGCCGGGGATGGCCGCGCGGACCTCCTGGACGGTGCGGGCGGCGAGCCCCTCGCCCGCCAGCACCACCGTGCCGGCCGTCACCGAGACCGACCCCCTGCCGAGTACTTGCCCGAGCGCCGAGGGCACGGCGCTGATCAGGCTCGCCGTCCAGGCTTCCGTCCCCTCGGCCAGGGTGAGCAGATCGCGGACGATCTCGACGGCGCCGCCGGCCAGCAGCGGGCAGAGGATCTCGAAGACCGACACATCGAAGTTGAGGGAGGTCGAGGCCACCACATGGGAGAGCCCCTGGGCGCCGAACTCCTCCCGCGCCCACGCGGCCAGCGCGGCCACGCTCGCATGGGTGACCACCACGCCCTTGGGCGTACCGGTCGACCCCGAGGTGTGGATGGCGTACGCCGGATGGCCGGGGTCCAGCGGGCAGCGCCGCTCGGCGTCGTGGATGTCCTGCGCGGGCAGCTCGGCCAGCCGTCGGCCGAACTCCGCGTCGTCCAGCAGGATCCGGCCGCCCGCCCCGGCGGGGACGCGGTCCGCCACGTCCCCGGTCGTCACCACCGTGTCCGGGGCGATGTCGCCGAGCATGAAGGCGATCCGCTCCGCCGGATACGCCGGGTCGACCGGGAGATAGGCCGCCCCGCTCTTGAGCACCGCCAGCACGGCCACCACCAGCTCCGGGGTGCGCGGCAGCGCGAGGGCCACAAACCGTTCCGGCCCGGCGCCCGAGGCGATCAGCAGCCGGGCGAGCCGGTTGGCGCGCTCGTTCAGCTCCCGGTAGGTCAGCCGTCCGCCGTCGCCCAGCACCGCCACCGCGTCCGGGGTACGGGCCGCCTGTGCCTCGAAGAGCGCGGGCAGCACCGCGTGCGGCGCGGCTGTGACGGTGCCGCTGAAGCGGTCGAGAATTCCGCGCGTCTCGCCCTCGCCGATCAGCGGCAGGTCGTCCAGCCGGCGCTCCGGATCGGCCGCCATCTCCTCCAGCAGTGTGCGCAGACACGTGCCCAGCCGCTCGATCGTCGAGGCGTCGAAGGCCGCGGGGTCGTAGTCGAGCGAGATCGACAGGCGCTCCTCGGGCGCCACCACGACGCTGAGCGCGAAGTTGGTGGGCTCCACATCCCGCTCCTGCCGGATGCCCAGGCCGTGAGCCGTGATGGCCTCGCTGTCGAACGGGTAGTTCTCGAAGACCACGATGGAGTCGAAGAGGCTCACCCCGCCGGGCACCTCGCTCCAGCTCCCCAGCTGGGCCAGGGACACGGACTCGAAGAGCCGGGCCTCCGACTGCGCCGACTGCAGCTCCCGCAGCCAGTCCAGCAGCCTGCTCCGCCCCGCCACCCGGACCCGGGTGGGGATGGTGTTGATGAACACCCCGACCATGGACTCGACCCCCGGCAGCGCGGCCGGCCGCCCCGAGACGGTGGTGCCGAAGCACAGGTCGTCGGACCCGCTGTACCGGGACAGCAGCAGCGCCCAGGCGCCCTGCACCACCGTGTTCATGGTCAGCCCGCCCCGCTGTGCCGTCGTACGGAGCAGCGCGGACTCCTCGGCGCCGAGGGTGACCCGGTGCGAGCCCGACGAGGCGGTGCGGTGCGCCTCCGACGCGGGCCGGTCGCGGGGCAGTTCGGTGGGCGAGGCGAACCCCGCCAGCGCCGTACGCCAGTACCGCTCGGCCTCCGCGGGGTCCTGCTCGCCGAGCCAGCCCAGGTACTCGCGGAACGGCCGGCGGGCGGGCACCATGGGCGCCCGGCCCGCGGTGAGCGCCGCGTACCGCTCGCAGACCTCGTCGAAGACCTGTGCCGCGCTCCAGCCGTCGAGCAGCACATGGTGGAAGGTCCAGACGATCCGGACCTCGTCGGCGGACAGCCGGATCAGCGCCAGCCGCATCAGCGGCGCCGTGGCCAGGTCGATCCCCTCGGCCCGGTCCTCGGCGAGCATGCGGAGCAGCTCGGTCTCGCGCCACTCCTCGGGCCGCTCCGTCCAGTCGTGGTGGACGATCCGGAGCGTCGCCCCGCGCGTCACGACCTGCAGCGGCTCCGGGGTTTCCGCCCACACCAGATGGGTGCGCAGGATCGGATTGGCGTCCACCGTGTGCCGCCACGCGGTGGCCAGCGCCTGCGGATCGCGCGCCCCGGTCAGCGTCAGCTGGACCTGGTTGACATAGGTGTCCGACGCCGGATCCATCAGCCCGTGGAAGAGCATCCCGGCCTGCGTCGGGGTCAGCGGATAGATGTCCTCGACCGCCCGGCCGTCGCCGGCGATGCGGTCCACCGCGGCCTGGTCCAGCCGGGCCAGCGGGAAGTCGGACGGGGTGCGGCCGCCCGCCGCGGGGTCGGCGCAGTGGCCGATGATCTCCTCCAGCGCGCGGAGCATCCCCCGCGCCAGCCCGGCCACCGTCTCCTCGGTGTGCGTCCCGGAGCCGTAGTACCAGGTGATTTCCAGGCACCGCCGCTCCACCCGGCCCACGACGTCCAGCAGATGGGCCCGGACGGTGTCGGGCGCGGCGTCACCGCCCAGACCGTCCCGTACGGTGCGGACGAGACCGGAGTCCTCGGTGTCCTCGGCCGTGGTCGACCAGTCGAACTGGCCGAGGTAGTTGAAGCTGATACCGGGCTCCGCCGCGCCCCGGAGCCCCGATGCGGGGTCGAGATGGCGCAGCGCGCCGTAGCCGATACCGCGTGCCGGGACGGCCCGCAGCTGCTCCTTGACGGACTTGAGCGTCTCGCCCCAGCCGCCCTCGGCAAGGTCCAGGGCGACCGGATACAGGCTGGTGAACCAGCCGACGGTGCGGGACAGGTCCACCCCGTCCAGCAGATGCTCCTCCCGGCCGTGGCCCTCCAGGTCCACGGCGATCCGGCGCCGTCCGGTCCAGTCGCCGAGCACCCGGCCCAGCGCCGCGAGCAGCACATCGTCCACGCGGGTGCGGTAGACCTCGGGAACCTGCCGCAGCAGCGCGTCGGTGCGTTCCCGGTCCAGCCGGACGGTGACCTGGGCCATGGACGCCACCGTGTTGTCGCCCTCGCCATCCACGGGCAGCCCGGCGGCGCACTCCGCGGACACCGCCCGCCAGTGGGGGAGTTCGGCGTCGAAGCCACCGGTGGCGGTGTGCTCGGTCAGCTTGTGGGACCAGTCCCGCACGGAGGTGGTGCGCGGGCCGAGACCGGCCCGCCCGCCCGTGAGCAGTTGCTGGTACGCGGTGTTCAGATCCTCCAGCAGCACCCGCCAGGAGACGCCGTCGACCACGAGGTGGTGGGCGGTCAGGAAGAGCGTCGGCCGCTGCCCGTCTCCGTGGTGGAACAGCCGCGCGGCCAGCAGCGGACCCCGCGCCAGGTCGAATCCGGCCTGCGCCTCCGCCATCGCCGCGTCCTCGGCGGCCCGCCGCTCCGGCGCGCCGAGCCCCGACAGGTCGTCCTCCCGCAGGAGCGCAGGGCCCGTCAGCTCCGGGGGCGGGCAGTACTGCCGGGGGCCTCCAGTGGCCCCGGGCTCGAACCGCGTCCGCAGCGCGTCATGGTGGACCAGTAGCGCGTCGAGCGCCGCGCGCAGTGCGCGGAGGTCCGGATCCCGTTGGAGTTCGACGACCACGGACTGGTTGAAGTGGCCGGGCCGGGCGGTCCGCATACCGAAGAACCAGTGCTGGATCGGGGTGAGCGGCACCTCACCGGTCACCGGCCCGGTGTCGGCGGCGGGTGCCACGGTCGGGGTGGTGACGGTGGCGAGCGAGGCGATCGTGGGGTGCCGGAACAGCTCCCGGGGGGTGAGGGCCAGCCCCGCCTGCCGGGCGCGGGAGGCCACCTGGATGCTGAGGATCGAATCCCCGCCCAAATGGAAGAAGTTGTCCTCGGCGCCGACCCGTTCCCGGCCCAGCAGCGTGCCCCAGATCTGCGCGAGGGTCCGCTCGGTGTCGGTACGGGGCGCCACATATCCCGCCGTCCCGGCCGCGTCCGGGTCGGGCGCGGGCAGCCTGCGGCGGTCCACCTTGCCGTTGCGGGTCAGCGGCAGCGCGTCGAGGGTGACGAAGGCCGACGGCACCATGTAGTCGGGCAGCAGGCCGCCCAGGAAGGACCGCAGCTCCCCTGCGCCGGGCACCTCGCCCCCGTGGACCGGCACCGCATAGCCGGTCAGCAGCGTGCGGTCGCCCACGCCGGCGAGCGTGACGACCGCCTGCGCCACGGCCTCGTGGCGGGTCAGCGCGGCCTCGATCTCGCCCGGCTCGATGCGGAAGCCCCGGACCTTCAGCTGGTCGTCGGCGCGGCCCTGGAAGCGCAGTTCACCGTCGTCGGTCCAGGCCACGATGTCCCCGGTGCGGTACATCCGGGAGCCGGGCGGCCCGAACGGATCGGCCACATACCGCTCGGCGGTGGCGCCGGGACGGCCGTGGTAGCCGCGGGCCACCCCGGCGCCCGCGATGTACAACTCCCCGGGAATGCCGGGCGGTTGCGGCTGGAGGGCGTCATCGAGAACGTACGTCCGGGTGTTGTCCAGCGGCCGCCCGATGGGCAGCGAGCGCGGCAGCTCCTCTCCGGAGCCAAAGGGGCGCCGGGTGGCGAAGGTCGTGGTCTCGGTGGGCCCGTAGCCGTCCACCACCGTCAGCTCCGGGCAGGCCGCGAGCACCCGGCGCACCGCCCCGGGGGGCACCGCCTCACCGCCGGTCCACACCTCCCGGGCGCCGCGCAGCGCCTCCGGCGCCTCCTGCGCCAGCAGCCGGAACAGTCCGGCGGTCAGCCACAGGCAGCTCACCCCGTGCTCCGCGATCGCCCGGCGCACGGTGTCCGCGTCCACGTCCCCGGCGGGCGCCAGCACGGCCCGGCCGCCGCGCAGCAGCGGCACCCACAGCTCGTACGTCGAGGCGTCGAACGCCTGGGGCGAGTGCACCAGCACCCGGTCGTGGCCGGCGAAGGCGCGGTCCGCGACGAGGGCGGCCACATCGCGGTGGCGCACCGCGACCCCCTTGGGCCGCCCGGTGGAGCCCGAAGTGAACATCAGATACAGGGCGTTGTCGGGGGAGAGCGCCACGCTCGGCGGCCCTGAGGGGCCGTCGTCGCCGGGCTCCACCACCAGGGTCCGCCCGGCGCCCGAGATGTCCGCCGCCGTGCGCTCCCAGGTGCGGTCGGTCAGCAGCAGCTCCGCCCCCGCCTCCGCCAGCACGCTCCGCAGCCGGTCCTCGGGGCGCGGGTGTCCAGCGGTACGTACACCCCGCCCGCCTTGACGACCGCCAGCAGCGCCACCACCAGCTCCACCGACCGGTCCATCAGGACGGCCACCGGACGCTCCGGCCCGACGCCGTGGCCGATGAGCCGGTGGGCCAGCCGGTTGGCGCGGGCGTCCAGCTCCCGGTAGCTCACCGGGCCCGCCTCGCCGTCCACGGCCGTCGCGTCCGGCGCACTGCGCACCCGGTCGGCGAAGAGCCCGGCCACCGTGGACTCGGGCAGCGGGACCGCCGTGTCGTTCCACTCCCTGAGCACCTGGTGGCGCCGCACGGAGGTGAGCATCGGAAGGCGCGCGGGCGCCCGGTCCGGGCCGTCGGCCATGGCCGTCAGCAGCACCGTCAGGTACTCCGCCAGCCGCCGGGCGGTGGCCGTATCGAACAGCGCCGGGTCGTAGCCGAGCCGCAGCACCAGCTCAGCGCCGGGGTAGACCACCAGGGACAGCGGGTAGTTGGTGGTCTCCACCCCGTTCAGCTCGCGCAGGGCGAGGCCGTGCGCGGCGGCGAGGTCGTCGCCGAGCGGATAGTTCTCGAAGACCACGATGGAGTCGAAGAGGTTCACCCGCTCGGGCAGACCGGTCCAGGACCGCAGCCGGGTGAGCGGTACGAAGTCGAACCGCCGGTCCTCGGTCTGCCCGGCCTGCACCGCGCTCAGCCAGGACAGCAGGGTGGAGCCGGCCGGCACCGTGAGGCGGGTCGGCACGGTGGTGATGAACAGCCCGTTCATCGTCTCCACGCCCGGCAGCTCCGGCGGCCGTCCGGACACCGTGGTCCCGAAGACGATGTCCTCGCGCCCGGACTGACGGGCCAGCAGCAGCGCCCAGGCGCCCTGCACCACGGTGTTCAGGGTGAGCCCCTCGCCCCGGGCCAGCTCCTGAAGCCGGCCGGTGGTGGCGGCGGGCAGGGTGAGCCGGATGTCCTCGGTGGACTCGGCGTGATGGGTCTCGGTGGGCTCCCGGTCGTACGGCAGCGGGGTCGACTCCGTGAGGTCGCCGAGCCGGGCCCGCCAGTGCTCCTCGGCCAGGGCCCCGTCGCGCTCCCGCAGCCACGCCATATAGTCGCCGAACGGGCGGCGGCCGGGCAGACCGGTGGCCAGGGCCGTGCCGGACGCCCCGTCACGCGCCCGCGCATGGCAGTGGAAGACATCGGAGAGCACCTGGAAGAGGCTCCAGCCGTCCAGGATCAGATGGTGGAACGTCCACACCACCTGGACCTCGGTGGCCGACAGCCGGGCCAGCGCCAGTCGTGTCAGCGGGGCGGCGGCCAGGTCGAGACCGCGCTCCCGGTCCTCGGCGAGGAACCTGCGCAGCTCCTCCCGGCGCTCGTCGGGCCCGGACAGCCGACGCCAGTCGAGCAGGGCGACCGGCATCCGCACCCCGCGCTCCACCACCTGGACCGGCTCCGGCACCCCCTCCCACACCACGCGGGCGCGCAACACCTGCGTACGGTCGGCGACCTGCTGCCAGGCCGCGGCCAGCGCCGCCGGATCGGGCACCCCGTCGAGGACGAAGCTGAGCTGCTGGAAGTAGGCGCGCCGGTCGTCCTGGGCCAGGCTGTGGAACAGCATGCCCGCCTGGGTGGGAGTGAGCGGATAGATGTCCTCCACCGTGCCGCCGTTCCCCGCCAGCCGGTCCACGGCCGGCTGGTCGAGCGCGGCGAGCGGGAAGTCGGACGGGGTGCGGCCGCCCGCCCCTGGCGCGCTGCCGTGCCGGGCGATCTCGCACAGCGCCTCGCGGAACTCCCCGGCGAGCCGGGCGACCGTCTCCTCCCGGTGCAGATGCGCGGAGTAGAACCAGGTGAACTCCAGGTCGTCCCCCTCGACCCGGCCCACCACCTCCAGCGGATGCGGGCGCGGCGAGGCCGGGTCGGCGTCCAGGGCCAGCTCCCGGTGGAGACCGCGGAAGAGGCCGTCGCCATCGCCCGGGGCCTCGAACCGGCCGAGGTAGTTGAAGCTGATCCCGGCCGTGGGGCCGTCGGGAAGGCCCTCGCCATCGAGCAGATGGCGCCGCACGCCGTAGCCCAGACCACGCCGTGGCACGGCCCGCATCTGCTCCTTGACCGACTTGAGGACCGCGCCCCAGCCGCCGTCCGGGAGGTCGAGCGCCACCGGGAAGCGGGTGGTGAACCAGCCGACCGTACGGGACAGATCCAGGTCAGCGAAGAGCTCCTCGCGGCCGTGGCCCTCCACGTCCACCGGCACCCGGGCGCGCCCGGTCCAGCGGTGCAGCACCCGGGCCAGCGCGCTCAGCAGCACATCGTTGACCTGCGTCCGGTAGACCTCGGGCAGCGTCTGGAGCAGTGCGGCGGTCTCCTCCGGGCCGAGCCGGAAGGAGACCGACCGGGCCGAGGCATAGGTGTTCGGCCCCTGAAGGTCCATCGGCAGCGAGGGGTCGCAGGCCGCCGCCAGGCCGGTCCAGTACGCCTCCTCGTCGGCGAACCCGCCCTCGGCCGCATGGGCGGTGAGCCGCAGCGCCCAGCGGCGCAGCGGGGAGGACTTCGCGGGGAGCCCGGCCCCCTCGTCCCGGGCGGCCCGCCGGTAGGCGCTGTCGAGGTCCTCCAGCAGGACCCGCCAGGACACCCCGTCCACGACCGCGTGGTGGACGGTGAGATGGAGCACCGGGCGCGGCCCGGCGTCCCGGTCGAGCACCGCGCGCAGCAGCGGCTCCCCGGCCAGGTCGAAGCGGCCCAGATGCGCGCCGCCGCTGGTCGTCAGCGGTACGCGGACCGCCGCCGCGTCCTCGATCCGCTGGTGCCAGCCGTCGTCCCGGCGGTGGAACCGGGAGCGCAGGGCGTCATGGTGTGCCACCAGCGCGTCCACGGCGTGCCGCAGCGCGTCCTCGTCCACGTCCTCGGGCAGCACCAGGGAGATGGTCTGGTTGAAGTGGCCGGACCGCTCGGGGTCGGTGGTGAACAGCCAGTGCTGAATGGGGGTCAGCGGGAGCTCGCCGGTGGCCGTCTCGTCCCCGTCGGAGCCGGGCGGCCCGGCCGGGGCCGTGGTGGTGTCCAGATGCAGGGCCAGCGCGGCGACCGTCTGGTGGCGGTAGACATCGCGCGAGGTGACGGCGAGCCCGGCCTGCCGTGCCTGGGAGACCAGCTGGATGCTGAGGATCGAATCGCCGCCGAGGGAGAAGAAGTTGTCCTCCACCCCCACGCGCTCCACCCGCAGGACCCGGGCCCAGACCGCCGCCAGGGTCCTCTCGGTGGCGGTGCGGGGCGCCACATAGCCCGGTGCCGCGGCCTCGGCCCAGTCCGGCTCGGGGAGTCGGCCGCGGTCCAGCTTGCCGTTGGGGCTCAGCGGCATCCGCTCCAGGACGACGACCGAGGCGGGCACCATGTAGTCGGGCAGCGAACGCCGCAGGAACCGCCGCAGCCCCGCCGGGTCCGGTGCGGCGCCCGCTGCGGCCACCCCATAGGCGATCAGCCGTGTATGACCGTCCGCCTCCCGGGCGACCGCGGCCGCCTCGGCGATGTCGGGGTGGCGCAGCAGTGCCGTCTCCACCTCGCCCAGTTCGATCCGGAAGCCGCGGATCTTCACCTGGTCATCGGCCCGGCCCATGTACTCCAGCCGGCCCTCACCGTTCCAGCGGACCAGGTCACCGGTGCGGTACATCCGGCTGCCGGGCCGCCCGAAGGGGTCCGCGAGAAAGCGGTGGGCGGTCAGCCCGGGCCGCCTCAGATAGCCCCGGGCCAGGCCCTGCCCGCCCAGATACAGCTCACCGGTCACCCCGGGCGGCACCAGCCGGAGCGTGGGGTCCAGGACATACGCGCGGGTGCCCGCGACCGGGCGGCCGATCGGTGGGGCCTGCGACGGTGCCTGGCCGTCGCAGAACCAGGCGGTGGCGTACACCGTGGCCTCGGTAGGGCCGTACAGATTGGCGATCCGGCAGGACGGCATGGCCTCCCGGATGTCCCGTACGGTCTGAGCGGGCAGTGCCTCGCCCGCCAGGACGACGGTCCGGGCCCGGGCCGCCGGGGGGTCCTCGCCCAGAAGCCGGGAGAACACCGAGGGCACCCCGCTGAGCAGTCCCTGCGCACGCGGCCGCCCGCCCGGATCGGTGAGCGCGAGCAGATCCCGCACCACCTCCACGCTGCCGCCCGCCAGCAGCGGGCAGAGGAGTTCGAAGACCGACACATCGAAGTTGAGCGAGGTCGAGGCCACCACGTCGGTCAGCCGCTCACCGCCGAGCTCCGCCTCGGCCCAGGCCGCGAGCTCCGCCACGCCGCGGTGGGTGGCCACCACGCCCTTGGGCCGGCCGGTCGATCCGGAGGTGTAGATGACATACGCGGGATGGGCCGGGTCCAGCGGACGGATCCGCTCCCCGTCGGTGATGTCGCTGTCGGTGAGCCCGTCCCACTCGGCGCGGATCGCCGGGTCGTCCAGCACCAGCGGTTCGGCGTCCGCGGGCAGGCAGCCGGCCGTCCCGGTGGTGGTGAGGACGGTCGAGGGGGCGGCGTCCTCCAGCATGAACGCGATGCGCTCGGCCGGATAGCCGGGGTCCACCGGCAGATATCCGGCGCCCGCCTTGAGCACCGCCAGCAGGACGACGACGAGCTCGGCCGAGCGCGGCAGGGCGAGGGCCACCAGCCGTTCGGGACCGGCGCCCCGGGCCATGAGCAGTCGCGCCAGCCGGTTGGCGCGCCGGTTCACCTCGTCGTAGGAGAGACTGGTGTCCTGGCAGGTCACGGCGGTGGCGGCCGGTCGCCGCACCACCTGGGCGGCGAAGAGATCGGGCAGGGTGGCCTCGATCGCGGTCTGCTCCGGCCCGTTCCAGGCGTCGAGCATCGCATGCCACTCGGCGTCGGCCAGCATCCGCAGCTCGACCAGGGTGGCGCCCGGATCGGCCACCATGGCGGTCAGCAGCCGGTGCAGATGCCCGGCCATCCGCTCGATCGTGGCCGCGTCGAACAGATCGGAGTTGAACTCGACGGTCAGCCCCAGCGAACCATCGTCGCGGGGCAGGAACTCCAGCACCAGATCGAACCGCGCGGCCGGGCGCGGCAGGGAGTGCTCGCTGATCCGCACACCCCCCGCCTCCTGGGCGGGCACCATGGCGCTCTGCTGCACCACCAGCGCCTGCACCAGCGGATTGCGGCTGGGGTCGCGGCGCGGGGCCAGCTCCTCGACGACCCGCTCGAACGGCAGCCGGTCATGGCCGAAGGCGTCCAGCACCGTCTCGCGCATCGCGTCCAGGAACCGCTCGACCGTGCTGTCCCCGTCGACATCGGCGCGCAGCACCAGGGTGTTGACGAAGAATCCGGCGACCGACTCCAGCTCCTTGCGGTGGCGTCCGGCGGTGACGGTGCCGAAGGCGATGTCCCGCTGGCCCGAGTAGCGGGAGAACAGCACCGCGACGGCGGACGCGAGCAGGGTGAACAGCGTGGTGTCCCGCTCTCTGCCGAGCCGGGTCAGCCCCGCCACCAGCTCGGCGGGCAGCTCACGGCGGTGCACCTCGCCCGCCGTGGTGCGCACCGGCGGGCGCGGGCGGTCGGTGGGCAGCTCCAGCGTCTGCATCCCGGCCAGCCGGCCCCGCCAGTACTCCAGATCGGCGTCCTCCCGGGCGGAGGCGGGACGGCCGCGCTCCCAGGCCGCGAAGTCCGGGTACTGCAGGGCGGGTTCGGGGAGCGCGGCGTCGGTTCCGGACACCTCGGCGGCGTAGAGCGCGGCCAGTTCGCGCACCAGCACCCCGACCGACCAGCCGTCGGTGACGATGTGATGCTGCGCCAGCAGCAGGATGTGCTCCTGGTCGGCGAGCCGGATCAGCAGCGCCCTGGTCAGCGGCCCCTGTCGCAGGTCGTAGGGGCGGTTCAGCTCGCCGGTCAGGGTGCGGTCGAGCGCCTCGGCGCGCTCCCGCGGCGGATGCCCGCCGAGGTCGACCCGGTCCAGCGGTACGCTCCCGTGCGCGGCCACCCGCTGCACCCCGTGCCCGTCCACGGTGGCGAAGGTGGTGCGCAGGGCGTCATGGCGGGCGGCGAGCCGGTCCAGCGCCCGGCGCAGCGCGGCCGCGTCCAGCGGGCCGTCGAGCCGCAGCCCGGCCCCGGTGTTGTACTCGGTGCCGCCGGAGGTCAGATCGTCCAGGAACCACAGCCGCCGCTGGGCGGAGGACAGCGGCAGCGGACGGTCGCGCGGCGCGGGCGGAATCGGCTCCTCGGGCGCGCCGGGCCCGCCGGCGGCGCCGGCGGGCAGCCGGCCGGCCAGCCGCGCCACCGTCCTGGCGTCGAGCAGGTCGCGCAGCGAGAGCTCCACGCCCAGTTCGGCCCGGACGCGGGTCAGCAGCCGCACTCCGAGGATGGAGTCGCCGCCCAGGCCGAGGAAGTCGTCCTCCACGCCCACCGTGTCCACCGGCAGCACCTCGGACCAGATGCGGGCCAGGGCCTCCTCGGCGGGGGTGCGCGGGGCGACCTGGCGGGAGTGGCCGTCCGGCGCGGAGCGCGGGGCGGGCAGCGCCTGCCGGTCGATCTTGCGGTGCGGGGTGAGGGGAAACGCGTCCAGCACCACATAGGCGGACGGCACCATATGCGCCGGCAGCACCCGGGCCGCCGCGGCGCGCACCTCCGCGGCCTTCGGCGGGGTCCCGCCGCTGGGCGGCACCACATAGGCGACCAGCCGCTTCTGACCGGGTTCGTCCTCCCGTACGGTGACCACGGCCGTGCCCACCCGGGGGTGGCGGGCCAACGCGGCCTCCACCTCGCCCAGTTCGATGCGGAAGCCGCGTATCTTGACCTGGTGGTCGGCCCGGCCGAGGAATTCCAGCTCCCCGTCGGTGTTCCAGCGGACCAGATCCCCGGTGCGGTACATCCGGGAGCCGGGCGGTCCGAAGGGGCAGGCGGTGAAGCGCTCGGCGGTCAGCCCCGGCCGGTCGAGATAGCCGCGGGCCAGGCCCGCGCCGCTGACGCAGAGCTCTCCCGTGGCGCCGACCGGCACCTGCCGCGCCATCTCGTCCAGCACGAACACCCGGGTGTTGGGAAGCGGACGGCCGATCGGCGGGGCGCCGGAGCCCGCCACCAGGGCGTCCGTCCAGGTGGCCACGACCGTGGCCTCCGTCGGGCCGTAGGAATTGACCAGCCGCCGCCCGGGCGCCCACAGGTCCACCAGATCGGCGGGGCAGACCTCCGCGCCCACGATCAGGGTGCGGAATTCGGGCAGCCCGTCGTGGAGTTCCTCCGGGGGCACGGTCGCGAGCGCCGCCGGGGGGATCAGGGCATGGGTCACCCGCTTCTCCCGCAGCACCGCGGCCAGCTCGGCACCCAGCAGGGGCCCCTCCGGGGGCACCACCAGCGCCGCCCCGGCGAGCAGGGAGGAGCACAGCTCCAGCACGGAGGCGTCGAAGCTCGGCGAGGAGAACTGCAGCACCCGGTCGCCCGGCCGGACCCGGTAGTGGGCCGTCGTCGCGGCCGAGAAGTTCCCCAGACCGGCGTGCGGCACCAGCACGCCCTTGGGCACCCCCGTGGAGCCGGAGGTGTAGATGACATACGCGGGATGTTCGGGGAACAGCGGGCCGAGCAGGTCCGCCCGGCCGGGCGCGTGATCGGGGCCCGGACCGGCCGCCACCTCCCGGATCCGCGCCGGGTCGTCGAGCACGGCCACCGGCCGGGCGTCGGCCAGCATCATGGCCCGGCGCTCCTCGGGATGCGCCGGATCGATCGGGAGGTACGCGCCGCCGGCCTTCGCCACCGCCAGCTCGGCCACCACCAGTTCGGCCGAGCGGGGCAGGACCAGGGCCACCACCCGCTCCGGCCCCACACCCTGCCCGATGAGGTGGTGGGCCAGCCGGTTCGCCCAGCGCTCGACCTCGCCGAAGGACCACTCGCGGTCGCCCGCCACCAGGGCCGGCGCCGTGGGGGTCCGCCTCGCCCATATGGCGAAGAGCTCGCCGAGCGGCGCACGGGAGACGGCACGGTCCGTGGCGTTCCACGCCGCCGGAGGCAGGTCCGGGACATCCTGGGGTGCGGACACCGATGAGGTCGCGTAGTGGTCCGTCATGGCGGGGTGTGGCCCTTCAGAGCGGTTGAGCGGGCGGATGGGTGACGGTCCGGGCCGTGCCGGCGCCGAGCCGTGGCGCCCGCGCCCGGCCGGGGGAGGTGTGGGGAGACGGCCGTGCGGGTGGGCGGTGGAGCCTCAGACCAGGGCGCTCTTACGGGCCATCCGGCCCGAGAGCTGGATCCGGTCGACGGCGCCGGTCCGCGGATCGCGGACGAAGCGCCCGCCGGGGATCCGGCGTCCGGACGAGGGGTCCACCAGATCGCAGGTGAGGTCCTCATGGCAGACCAGTGGCGCGGGGAGGTCGCCGTCCACGGACAGGGCGAGGCCACCGCCGTCGCCGATGGTCACCTGGTACTCGATGTCGCCGTTGAGATAGATCCCGGTGCACTGCGAGGTCACGGCCATGGGGGTGGCCAGGTGCCGCGGGGTGGGGCCGGCGGGCACCCGGACGCCGGTGACCTCGCCGAGGACATCGGTCAGCTCGTTCCACAGCTCGGTGCCGCCGCCCGCGTTGGCGGTGAAGCCGACCACCACGCCCGTGGCGGGATCGGCCCGCAGCGAGCAGGCGGTGCCCTGGGCATTGCCGTCGTGCCCGAACCACAGCGTCTCGCCGTGCCGGAAGAGCGCCCATCCCAGGCCCCAGCCGTCGGCCAGCACCCCGGGGTCGGCGCCGGGCACGGGGCGGCGCATCTCCTCCGCGAACTCATGAGGCAGCACCTCCCGTGGGCCGTCGCCGAGATGGGCCCGGCCCAGCGCCACCAGATCGAGCGCACTGGCCCGCAGCGCACCGGCCGCGGCCTCGGCGGGGGCGAGGTTCTGCCGCACCGGCCTCGTCCTGCCCGTGGCCGTGTTGGCCGAGTGGCCGCGCGCGGTGGGCCGGTGCGGGGTGGCGGCGGTGCCGATGAAGGACGGCACGGTGCCCAGCGGATCGAGCAGCACCGACCGCATGGCCTCCTGCCAGCTCATCCCGGTGACCGTCTCGATCAGCCGGCCCGCCGCGACATAGCCCGCGTTGGAGTAGGAGAAGTCCGTGCCCGGAGGCATCACCAGGCTGCGGTCGGTGCAGTGGTCCAGCAGATAGCGTGCGGAGGTCACCGAGGCCACCTGGTCCGAGTCGGGCCCGGACGGCAGCCCCGCGGTGTGGCTGAGCACCTGGCGCACCGTGCACGGCGGGCCCGCCCGCCGCAGCTCCGGCACATGCTCGCCGAGCGGGTCGTCCAGCTCCACATCGCCGTCCGCCGCCAGCAGCGCCACCAGAGTCGCGGTGTACGCCTTGGTGACGGAGCCGATGGGCACGGCCGCTTCGGCGGTGAACGGCTCGCCGGTTTCCGCGTCCAGGACGCCGGTCTCCACGGCGAGCGTCATCCCGCCGCCGTGCACGGCGAGTTGGGCTCCGGGCACCTGATGGGCGCGGGCCAGGGCGGTCAGGCGGTCCTCGAGGACGCGGCGTATCTTCGACCGCTCGACGGACGGTGCCGGGGTCGGACGTAACACGGTGCACTCCTTGCCGGGGGACGGAACGGGATGGGCGACAGGGGCCGGGTCACGGCAGCTGGCTCGTGGCCGTGACATCCCGGGGCACGATCGTGAAGCCCTGCCAGTGGGTGGGCATCGGGTCCTGGTCCTCGTCCCTGGGCACATGGTGGAAGTCGACGCTGACCCAGGCGACCGGGTCGGTGAGCTTCTCGCCGCCGGTGTACTTGTCGACCGAGGTGGCGCAGTCCGGGGCGGTGTTGCCGTAGGCCAGCCGCTCGCACTCCCGGTACTGCGTGAAGTACATGTCGTGGTGGGTGAATTCCTCGGTCTCGTGCGGGCCCCGGTACTGATCGCTGTGGTGGTTGTCGATCTCCCAGGACTTGGCGTGGCCGTCGGAGTTCTCGGCCGTGGGGTTCACCACCCGCCAGAATCGGGCGGGCGCGAGGTCCGCCGCGGTCTCATGGGAGAGCACGGTGCGCTTGGTGGTGCGCTCGGCCGTACCGCTGCCCAGGTAGTCGTACTGCTCCACGGTGTTCGCCGACTGGCCGTCGACGTCGAAGTCCAGCCGCCAGAAGATGTTGTGCGAGTGGTTCTCGCTGAACCGGGTGGAGCCCACCCCGGTCGGCCAGCCGCTGCTCGCGTCGGAGAACTGGAACGGCGAGAGGCTCCCGGTGGCGCCCGAGCGGGGAGTGATGGAACCGTCGTCCGAGAAGCGCCATTCGGTGATGTAGTCGTACCAGCCGATCTCGGAGACCGAGAAGACGACCAGGTCGGTGCCGTGCAGAACGCCCTTCTCCACCGCGCTCTTGTAGGCGAACGGCCGGGGCTGCTCCTCGGCGCACAGCACGGGGGTGTCCTGGAAGTCGTGCAGCCGCCCGTCCGGGCAGTCCTTGGCGCTGAGCCGGGTGAGTGTGCCCAGCTCCAGATCGCCGAAGCCGATCGCGGAGACATCGTAGAAGCGCGGCTGACCGCTGTCGTAGGGCACATGCACCTCGGCGAGCGAGGCGCTCTTGAGCACACGGGTGGGGGCGCCGCGGTTCGGGGTGTAGATCACATCGCTGAGCACCGCACCGGTGTTGCGGTCGATGTCCCAGCACATCTGCCACCGGGCACCGTTCTTCAGGGTGGTGTCAATGCGATCCGCGGCGGGGCAGGACGGGACCGCCGAGGCCCTCGCGGGTGCGGCGGACGCCGGGCCCGGCACCCACAGGGCCAGCAATCCCACCACGGCGACCAGCACACGGGCACGCCGAAACAGACTGGACACGGAAAAAGCTCCCCTCACAGGCCGATGACGGCGGCGCGCCTGGCCGACAGATCGATGACGATCCGGCTGGTGTCGATCCACTTGCCACCCGGAAGGCGCACGAAGAGCTGCACACACCGGTGCTCACCGCACCGGGACACCTTCCGCGCGCCGTCCACCCCCTTGGCGCGGGAGCCGAGGAACGACATGCTCTGGAGGCGCAGTTGGGAGGGCGAGGTCAGCCGCTTCCCGGTCTGCGAGGTGTAGGAGTCGCGCATCCCCGGGCCGAGCCGGCGGTCGGCCAGGACGACCTTCACCGCCTCACGGGCCTCGGCCAGGGTGGGAGGCGGCTGGACGCCGTGCTGACGCGCGGAGTCGAGGACCTTCTTGGAGCGCAGATCGACCAGCCGGGTGATGAGGGTGTCCGAGGCGTAGTCGTAGAGCTGGACCTCGGCCCGGCTGTCCGGGGCGGAGGAGGCCGACTTGGCCCGGGGCGCACGGCGGGTGTCCAGCGGCTCGGCGCCGGAACCGCCCGCGGCGTTCCGCTCCCCGCCCGCGGTGCCCTTCTTCGCCTCCTTGCCGCCCCGCGTGGGCGCGGTCCCGGGCCGGGTGGCGGCGTCGACGGCGATGCGGGACGCCTCGCGCGATTCCCCGGGCGTCAGCCGGCCGGAGTGCGCGGCGACGACGGCCGCGGGCTCCGGGGCATCGGACGCGGGCGATCCGGCCGCCTGGAGGGCGGCGATCCCGCCGCCCGCCAGCACCGCCGTCAGACCCAGCGCCGCGGACACGCGCCATCGTCGGTGACGGCGTCCCCTCGTATCGTCCGCGCCCCTGTCAGTGGCGTTGTCTCTCATCACCCAGCCGTTTCCGTTGTCGGTCAGGAGAGCCCGGTGGGGCTCGCGGTGACAGCACTCGGCCGGATCCCGGATTGTCGCTGGTGCGTTCCCCGTCCGCACCGACGGGATTCAAGCCGCTGACGACGGCTCGCGCGGACCCCCCGGACACTTCGCTGTCCACTGATGGCTCACGCTTTCACCACTCCGGGCGGCGTAACAGTCGCATTTGTCATCAAGCGGCTGTGAGAAACGCATGTCTCGATGGGTGGCCGAACGGCCGCAAAGCGATGACGCGGAAGGCCCGTTGGAAGCCGCTCTGCCATCATGCTCACATGAGCCATTCGATCACCATTCGATGTGACATCTGTGGCGCCACTCATTCCTCCTCCGCGGCCGACAGCATCGCTGCGCTTCGCGAGGCCATCGTCAAAATGAGCTGGTCCAGGGCGCGATGGGATGACCGGGTGATCGATATGTGCGGTGGGTGCGGCGTCCGGGAAAAGGTGCCGAGCGAGTTGGGACGACGCTGCGGTTCCTGCGAGGGCGGCGAACTCTTCGATGCCCTTGGACACGACAGAATCGGACATCGTTTGGCCAATGCATTACTCAGAGCTGGTATCGATAATCTCGAACTACTCTCCAGTTTCTCCGCACGCCAGCTTCGCGATCTGGAAGGCATCGGCGCCGTGAGCGCACACCACGCACTCAATCGTCTGCACGCCGCACCGAGCGAAAGGCCATCGTGAAGGAATACTCCACCGGAACATCCGCGCGGCCCACTCTGTACACCGGCCGGCGCCACCAGGTGCTGTGGGTGGTGGGTGTGGTGTTCTCCGCCGGGCTGCTGGCGCCGCTGTTATTCCTCGGCGCCGCCCGTAAGGGGATCGTGCCGCGCACCGTACCCGCCGGGTACGCGGTGGCCATCTATCCGATCGCGCTCGGACGCCAGTGGCTGCCCGACCCGGGTAACTGGATCTCATGGACACTCGCGGCCGTGGTTCTCACCGCGGCCGTCCAGGCCGCGCTGCTCGACACCGGCCGTACGCCCGGCGGTTGACCGTCGGGCGCGGGGCTCAGCTCTGTGCGGTGGGGCGGACCACGATCTCGCCGACGTCGACACCGGCCGGCTGCTCGATGGCGAACGCGATGGCGCGGGCGATGGCGTTCGGCGGCATCGCGATCTTGGCCATGGAGTCCTGGATCTGGCTCTTCGCGTCCGGGTCGGTGATGGAGTGCGCGAGCTCCGTCTCGGTGAACCCCGGCGAGATGGTGGTCACCCGCAGCGACTCGCCCGCCTCCTGGCGCAGCCCCTCGGAGATGGCGCGTACGGCGTTCTTGGTCCCGGCGTAGACCGACATCCGCGGAACGATGGTCAGCCCGGCGGTGGAGAGGGTGTGGACGAAATGGCCGAAGCCCTGCTCACGGAAGACGGGCAGGGCCTCGGCGATGCCGTAGAGCACGCCCTTGATGTTGACGTCGACCATCTCCTCCCAGTCCTCGACGCGCAGATCGTCGAGGGCGGAGATCGGGCTGATACCGGCGTTGCTGACCAGCACATCGAGCTTTCCGTACCGCTCGCGCGCCGTCGCGACCAGACGGGACAGATCCTCGCGCCGCTTCACATCGGTGATGACGGGGGCGGCCTCGCCGCCCGCCTCGGTGATCCGGGCCGCCAGTGCCTCGATGCGGGCCGACCGCCGCGCGGCGAGGACGACCTTGGCGCCGCGCTCGGCCAGCAACAGCGCGGTGGCCTCGCCGATGCCGCTGCTCGCGCCCGTAATGGCGATGACCTTGCCTTCGATACCGGACATCATGGGGAGTCCTTCCAGGGGGATTGCAGGTAAAAGGGGGAGGCGGCGATGGCCTACAGTGGGAACCGGAGCCGCCTCCGGTTCGCTCGAGACACAGTAAGTGGATGCGCCTCCACTTAGCAACATGGGAATGAGGAGAGTCGCCGATGGCCAGGGATCCAGGGCGCCCACTGCGGGCCGACGCACAGCGCAACCGGGAGAAGATCCTCTCCGCCGCGGTGCGGGTGTTCGCCGAGGAAGGGCTGGATGCCCACCTCGAGCGCATCGCCAAGGAGGCGGGCGTGGGCACCGGCACCCTCTACCGGAACTTTCCGACCCGCGAGCTGCTGATCGAGGCCGCCTACCGCAATGAGCTGGCCCGGCTCTGCGACGCCGCCCCCGAGCTGCTGGCGGCCCTGCCCCGCGCGAGGCCATGCGCGCGTGGCTGGGCCACTTCATGGACTACGCCAACGCCAAGCTGGGCATGGCGGACGCGTTGCGGGGCGTCGTCGCGTCGGGCGTCAATCCGTACGCCCAGAGTCACGAGCTGATCCAGGACGCTCTCTCGCAGCTGATGGACGCCGCCGTCACGGCCGGTGTGATCCGGTCCGATATCAGCGCGACCGACATGTTCGCCGCTCTCACCGGCATCGCCCTCGCCTCGGGGAAGCCTGAGCAGCGGGAGCAGGCCGACCGCCTCCTCGACCTCACCCTGGACGGACTGAGCGCGGATCCCGCCAGTAAAGATTTCTGAGTTTTCAGTTCAGACTCTTGTGCCAGCGACTCAGCGCTCTTAGCGTGTCCGGCCATGGAGAACGAAGAGCCCACGGACCGGGCCGCCGGTACCGGCGACGAGTCCGTAGGCGACCGGCTGCGTGCGCTGCGCAAGGCACGCCGGCTGACGCTGCGGACCGTCGCCGAGGCCGCCGCGATCAGTGAGGGCTATCTGAGCCAGATAGAGCGCGGGCAGGCCAACCCCAGCATCGCCACCCTCCAGCAGGTCGCCGCCGCGCTCGGCCTGAAGGTGGCCGACCTGTTCGGCGACGACTTCACCAGCGGCCCGAGCGTGCTGCGCGCCGAGGAGGCGCCCCGGCTCGCCCTCGGGGTGCTCGGCGGGCGCAAGTTCCGGCTGACCCCGGGGCCGCAGCACCATCTCGAGGTATTCCTGGGGGAGTTCGACGCCCACGGCTCCACGGGGGAGACCCTCTACAGCCACGGCGACTCGGAGGAGTTCCTGTATGTGCTCGAGGGCACGGTCTCACTCCAGCTCGGCGACCGCTCCTTCACCCTCGGGGCCGGTGACAGCATCCGCTACTCCTCCGCCGTACCGCACCGGCTGAGCGAGACGGCCGCGGCGGCCGCCCGGGTGCTGTGGGTGATCAGCCCACCCAGCTACTGACCCGCACCCCTGGGTCCACGCTCCTCGGTCCGGCCTTCTCGATCCGCCCTTCTCGATCCGCGACGAAACCGGGGCCATCCCCAGGCCGCCCGACCAGCGGCCGTATGACCACGATTGGCTGAGTGCCGCAGTGCTGAACGGAAATGTGTCCTTCTGGTACCGCCAGACCGGTTTCCCCGAACGGCGTCCGCCCCTCGACGGCGACCTCGCCACCGATGTGTGCGTCGTGGGCGCGGGCTTCACCGGGCTGTGGACCGCGTACTACCTCAAGCAGGCCGCCCCCGATCTCGACATCACCGTTGTGGACCGGGAGTTCGCCGGATTCGGCGCCTCGGGGCGGAACGCCGGCTGGCTCAGCTGCAAGATCGCCGGATCGGCCGGGACCTATGCGAGGAAGCGCGGGCGCGAGGCCGTGATCGCCCTGCAGCGCGAGATGATCCACACCGTGGACGAGGTGATCTCGGTGGCCCGTACCGAGGGCATCGAGGCCGACATCGTCAAGAGCGGCTATCTCACCGTCGCCCACGGCGCGGCCCAACTGCCCCGGCTGCGCACCGCGTACGACCAGCTGCGGCACTGGGGCGCACAGGACCTGGAGTGGCTGAGCGCACCCCGGGTCGCCGAGCGGCTGCGCCTGGACGGGGCGCTGGGCGGCTACCACAATCCGCACTGCGCCCGGGTCCACCCGGCCAAGCTGGTGCGGGGCCTGGCCCGCGCGGTCGAGGCGCGGGGCGTACGGATCCTGGAGTCCACCCCCGTCACCGCCATCGCCCCCGGCCGGGTCAGCACCCCGTTCGGCACCATCAGCGCCGGCCGGATCGTCCGCGCCACCGAGGGCTTCACCAGCGGCATCGAAGGCGAACGGCGCACCTGGCTGCCGATGAACTCCTCGATGATCGTCACCGAGCCGCTCCCCGACGAGCTGTGGAAGCGGCTCGGCTGGGAGGGGCAGGAACTCCTCAGCGACGCCACCCACGCCTACACCTACGGACAGCGCACCGCGGACGGCCGCATCGCCATCGGCGGCCGCGGAGTGCCCTACAAGTTCGGCTCCCGCACCGACCGGGCCGGACAGACCAGCGCGGACACCGTGCGCGCCCTGCGGCGGATCCTCACCGGCCTCTTCCCGGACACCGCCGAGGCCGCCATCGACCACACCTGGTCGGGGGTGCTGGCCGTGCCCCGCGACTGGTGCGCCTCGATCGACTACGACCCGGCCGGCGGCATCGGCTTCGCCGGGGGATACGTCGGCCATGGCGTGGCCGCCACCAACCTCGCCGGACGCACCCTGTCCGATCTGCTGCTCGGCCGTTCCACCGAGCTGACCGCGCTGCCCTGGGTCGGCCACCGCACCCGTCGATGGGAGCCCGAACCGTTCCGGTGGATCGGGGTGCACGGTATGTACGCCGCGTACCGCGCCGCCGACCGCTCCGAGTCCTCCGGCCGCACCACCACCTCGCCCATCGCCCGTCTCGCCGACCGCATCTCTGGACGCTGACCATGAGCAAGCCCACCGCCACCGCCGCGGCCACGGACCGGGCCCCGGCCACCGACCGCGAGCGGACCGCCCGCAAGGCGGGTCTCGCCTCGTTCATCGGCACCACCGTCGAGTGGTACGACTTCTACATCTACTCCACCGCGTCCGCGCTCGTCCTCGGCAAGATCTTCTTCGGCGGCGGCGGTGACACCACCGGCGCGTTGGAGGCGTTCGGCAGCCTGTGGCTCGGATTCCTCGCCCGGCCGATCGGCGGCATCGTCTTCGGCCACCTCGGCGACCGGATCGGCCGGAAGAAGACCCTGGTCACCACGTTGCTGATGATGGGCATTGCCACCACCTTGATCGGGCTGCTCCCCGGCTACGACGAGGTCGGCGTCGCCGCGCCCATCGCGCTGGTGCTGCTGCGCATGGTGCAGGGCATCGCGGTCGGCGGCGAATGGGGCGGCGCCGTCCTCATCGCCAGCGAACACGCGCCCAAGGGGAAGGCGCTGTCGTTCGGCGCCTTCGCCCAGCAGGGCTCACCGGCCGGATCGATTCTGGCCACCGGGATGTTCGCGCTGCTCACTCAGCTTCCGGACGACGACTTCGACGCCTGGGGCTGGCGCGTTCCGTTCCTCTTCTCCGCCGTGATGGTGGTCATCGGCCTCGTGGTGCGGCTCAAGGTCGAGGAGTCCCCGGAGTTCGCCCGGCTGCGGGATGAGAAGCGGGTCGCGAAGGTCCCCCTGCGGGAGCTGGTCACCCGCCACCCCGGAACCCTCGCCCTCGGCGTGCTCGCCAGCTCCATCGGCATTGCGGCCACCTACTTCATCACCACCTTCGTCCTGTCCTGGTCCACCGGCAGCCTCGGCATGGATCGCTCCACCATGCTCAACGTGCTGCTCGTCTACAGCGTCATCCAGTTCTTCACGCAGCCCTTCGGGGTGCTGCTGGCCGACCGCTTCGGCCCGCGCCGCACCGTGGCGGCCCTGCTGAGCCTCAACTTCGCTCTGGTGCCCGTGATGTACGCCTGTGTCTCGACGACCCAGCCGGTCATCGTGGCGCTCGGCATCTGTCTGCTGGGCATCACCGGCGCGATGAACTACGCGATCCTGGCCGGACTGCTCGCCGCCGCCTTCCCGATCTCCGTGCGCTACACCGGTATCTCCCTCTCCTACCAGCTGTGTTCGGCGCTCATCGGCGGTACGGCACCCCTGGTCGGCGAGTGGCTGCTGCGCTCGGCCGGCGGCTCGATCGTGCCGGTCGTGATCTACCAGATGGCGCTGGTGGCGGTGTCCCTCATCTGCTCCCTGGCGCTGCTGAAACGCTCGCGAGAGGCGTAGCCACGGCCGGGTGGCCCGGCTGGGGCGGGGCGGCCCAGCCGCGGCCGGGCCGCGCCGCCGGTCACAGCGCCGCGTACACCGCCTCCACCAGGGCCATCTTCCGGGGGTCGTCGACGATATGCGGGCCCATGCGGTTCATCACATAGCCCAGGGAAAGCTCCGCCTCCGGGTCCGCGAGCCCGCAGGAGCCGCCGAAGCCGTCATGGCCGACGGCGCGCGGGTTGGGGCCGTACGAGCCGTGCGCACCGCTCAGCCACACCCCGAGCGCCACCTCCGTGTCCCGGCCGAGAGCCTCGCCCAGGACCAGGTCCCGGCAAGCGCCCTGGCCCTCGCGGGCGCGCTCGGCGGCCTCCGCGGACAGCACCTGGCGGTCGTCGGCCACACCGCGGCGGGCGAAGATGCCGTACAGCTCCGCGATGGCGCGGGCGGTGCCATGGCCGTTGAGGGCCGGCAGCTCGGCCTCGCGCCACTTTCGGCTGTTGGCCTCGGCCGCGCCGACCACCGGATTGCCCAGCGCCGCCAGGGCGACGGGCGTGAACCGCAGGCCCGCCGCGGCCTGTTCACCGCCCGGTCGCCCGGCCCGCGGACCGATCAGCTCGGCGGCCCGGCCGGCCTCCTTCTCCGGAAGGCCGATGGTGAAGTCGATGCCCAGCGGCCCGGTGACCTCCTGCCGCAGGAACTCGCCGGGCAGCAGCCCGGTGATCCGCCGGACCACCTCACCGATCAGGAAGCCGTAGGTGAGCGCGTGATAGCCGCTCCGGCTGCCGGGCTCCCACCACGGCTCGGCCGCGGCCAGCCGGGCGGTGGTCAGCTCCCAGTCGTACAGCTCCGCCACGCTGTGCGGCTCCCGCAACCCGGCCAGCCCCGCCCGGTGCGAGAGGAGATACCGCACCGGCAGCGAGCCCTTGCCGGCCGCGGCGAACTCGGGCCAGTACGCGGCCACCGGCGCGTCCAAGTCCAACAGCCCGCGGTCCGCGAGCACATGGGCACACAGCGCCGCCGGCCCCTTGGTGGTCGACCACACATTGACCAGGGTGTCCCGCTCCCAGGGGCGGGTGCGCCCGCCGTCGGCCCAGCCGCCCCACAGATCCACCACGGTCTCCGAGCCGATCCGCACGGCCACCGCGGCGCCCAGCTCGTCGCGTTCGCGGAAGTTCGCCTCGAAGGCGGCCCGCACTCCGGTGAACCGTGGGTCGCAGTGGCCCTGGATCGGGGCCGGGGACTCGGTCATATGGTTCCTCCTGACGCTCGGGTGGTCGGCGGGGCCGGTGGCGGTCAAGTCCGGCGCGTGAGCACGACCTCGCAACCGCGCAGCTCATAGCTCGCGATCTCGTCCTTGAAGCCGACCCTGGGCGGGGACGCCATACGGATGCCGGGCAGGGCGAACAGCCGGCTGAGGAAGACGTCCGTCTCCAGGAGCGCGATGGCGGCTCCGGGGCATTTGTGCGCACCGTCCCCGAAGGACAGCCCCGGCGCACCGGCGCCCGCGGCCATCGGGCGGCCCGGACGGAGCAGCTCCGGCCGCTCGCCCACCGTACGGCCGTCGAGATTGGCCTGGTGGAGCAGGACATCGACCAGCTCCCCGGCCGGCACCGTCACCTCCGCGCCCGGATCCTGGCGGTCGCCGGGCAGCCGGAGCGGTGCGGTGGTACGACGGCGGAGACGGCCGATGACCGGTTCGAGCCGGAGGATCTCCTGCAGGATCGCGATCCGGCCGGGCTCGTCGGCGGCCCGGTACCGCGCCAGCAGGGCGGCATCACCGAACAGATGCCACGCGGCCACATTGACGAACTCCCGGGTGGTGACCATGCCCGCGGCGGCGAAGGTGATGCACTCGCCCAGGATCTCGCCGGCCGAACACCCCTCGTCCAGCAGATGGGAGATCAGATCGTCGCGCCGCCGTCGCCGCCGGGCGCGTACGGCCGGGCGGACATCGCCCCAGTAGATCCGCAGCCAGTTGGTGTTCTGCCGCAGCAGCCAGCGGATCCCGTGCAGGCTGGTCAGTCCGGGGGTGCCGAACTTCTCGGGGAAGAAGCTCTCCAGCCGCCGCCGGATCCCGGGCCGGCTCTCCGTCAGGCCGATCACGGCGCTGGCCACCTCGATCGCCAGATGGAAGGCCGCATCGGCGAGCAGGCCCCGGCCGGTGTCCCGGATGGTGTCGATCTGTGCCTCCGCCACCCGGACCATGACCTCGCGATAGTGCTCGTCGACCCGGCGCGGGGTGAAGAACCGGGCGGTCTGCCGCCGGTCCTCACGGTGTTCGGGACCGTCCCGGTAGAGCACCGGCCGCCGGAACCGGGACGGCAGCTTCTCCACCGTCTCGATGCCGAGCCCGGCCTGCACGGTGGCGGTGCTGCGCAGGACGGCGCGGGCCTCCTCGTAGCCGGACACCTGCCAGATCCCGTCGGGCCCCCGCCGCACCGGGCAGTCGCCTCCGTACGGCCCCCGGTCGACCCTGCGCGCCCCGAATGCCCGCGCTCCGTGGCCCGGTGGTCCATGGCCCGGTGGTCCGTGGCCCTGAGCTCCGTGGTCTCGTAATCCGTCGTCGTGCGATCCGTGGTCGTGCGATCCGCCGCCCATGGGCGGGCACCTCCCGGCCCAGACTAGGAGTAGCGCGGCCACCTTACGGGCTCCGGATGCCGCTTTCCCAGGTCTAGGCTCGATTTCATGGACAGCGAGAACCCTCTGGGGCGCTTTCTGCGCGCCCGTCGTGAACTGGTGCGGCCCGAGGACGTGGACATCCTGCCCGCCGGCCGGCGCCGGGTGGCGGGTCTGCGCCGCGAGGAGGTCGCCCTGCTGGCGGGCGTCAGCACCGACTACTACATCCGGCTGGAGCAGGGCCGGGAGCGGCATCCCTCGGCGCAGGTGGTCGAGGCGCTGGCCCGGGCCCTGGTGCTGGAGGAGGACGCGGTCGCCCATCTGCACCGGCTGGCCCGTCCGGCCCCCGGCCGGCGCCGCCCGGCCGCGCGGCGGGAGCGGGTGAGCCCGACCCTGCTGCGGATGATGGAGGGCTGGCCGCGGACACCGGCCGTCGTCCTGGGGCGCTGTCTGACCGTACTGGCCCACAACACCCTGGGCAGGGCCCTGTTCGACGGGCACACCCACAGCCAGGACCTGATGCGGCTGGTCTTCCTCGACCCGGACGCGCGGGAGTTCTATCCCGACTGGGAGCGGGTGGCGGTCAACACCGTCGCCGGGCTCCGCGCGGCGGCCGGAATCGACGAGGAGGACCCCGAACTGATCGCCGTCGTCGGTGAGCTGTCGCTCAAGAGCGAGGCGTTCCGGCGGCTGTGGGCCCGCCATGACATCCATCAGAAGACCCACGAGACCAAGCGCTTCAGGCACCGGCTGGTCGGGGAGCTGACGCTGGAGTACGAGGCACTGACCGTGAACAGCGCCCCCGGCCAGCAACTCGTCGTCTACCAGGCCGAACCGGGCAGCCCGTCCGAACAGGCGCTGTCCCTGCTGGGCAGTCTCGCCGCCGACGCGGTGGAGAGGCCCCACGACACCATGAGCACCACGACGAAGGACTCTTCCGCATGACTGTGATCGACTCGCCCGTGTGGTTCATCACCGGCTGTTCCACCGGTCTGGGCCGGGCACTCGCCACCGCCGTCCTCGACCACGGCCACCGCGCGGTGGTCACCGCCCGCGACCCCGGCCGGCTGACCGACGTCGTCGCCGGGCACGGGGACCGCGCGCTGGCCCTGGCCCTCGACGTCACCGACAAGCACCAGGTGGCGGAGGCCGTCAAGAAGGCGGAAAGCGCCTTCGGGCTCATCGACGTCCTGGTCAACAACGCGGGCTACGGCTATCTCGCCGCTCTCGAGGAGGGTGAGGACGAGGAGGTCCGGGCCCTGTTCGACACCAATGTCTTCGGCCTGGTGGACGTCACCCGGGCGGTGCTGCCGGGCATGCGTGCCCGCCGCGCCGGCCACATCGTGAACATCTCCTCCCTCGGCGGCCTGGCCGCCTTCGGCGCCACCGGCTACTACCACGCCACCAAGTTCGCCGTGGAGGGCCTCTCCGAATCGCTCGCCGCCGAGGTGGCCCCGCTGGGCATCAAGGTGACGATCGTCGAACCCGCCGCCTTCCGCACCAACTGGTCCGGCCCCTCCATGCGGCAGTCCGCCGTCACCATCGACGACTACGCCGAGAGCGCGGGCACACGGCGCACCAGCACCCTCGCCACCTACGGTCACCAGCCAGGGGACCCGGCCCGGGCGAGCGAGGCCATCATCGGCGCGGTGGAGGCGGAGGAGCCCCCGCTGCGGCTGTTGCTGGGCAAGGCCGCCTACGACATCGCCCAGGCCAGGCTGGACTCCCTCAGGACCGGCTTCGACGCCTGGCGTGATGTCACCCTCGGAGCCGATTACCCCGTGGCCGTGTCCTAGCCCCGCCGATTACCCCGTGGCCGCGTCCTGGGCCCTGCCGATTACCCCGTGGCCGCGTCCTGGGCCCCGCCGACTACCCCGTGGCCGCGCGCCGGGCCCGCCGACTCACCGGGGCCCTCAGCGCCCCCGCACCCGGCGGCCCCACCGGCGCAGCAGTCCCCGCCGGGTCCGCAAAGCCCGCGGTCCGGAGGGCCGACGGCCACCCGGACCGGCCAGGGCGTGGCTCGGCGTCCACTGGCCGTCGGGGGCGAGGATCGGCGCCTTGCGCTCCGCCTGCGCCAGGATCTCGTGGTGGGAGTCATGGGCGGTCACCCGGAACGCTTCGTCATGAGAGGCCAGGGCCGCCCGCAGGGCCGCGCCGGTCGCGCCGCGGCGACGGGCGAGGGCCGCCACCCAGCCGAGGAAGCCCATGAGCGCGGCGAGCACCCCGGCCACGATCAGATACGGCAGCACCTCACTCATGGGCAGAGGTTACGTGAGGCCGTACGTCGTCGAGGAGACCCAATTCGAGACGGCTCAGCCGCCCGGGGTCGGCGATCACCTCGTACGCGGTGATCCGCTCGTCCTCGACGGTGAGGGTCAGGGCGAGCAGCAGCCGGCCGCGCGGGGCCACGACGATCCCCACCGCCCCGTTCACCAGCGTCGGCTCCGCCAACCGCGACCTCGGCGCGAACCCGGCGGTCTCCTCCGCCACCGCCCGCGCACCGCGGGCCACTGTCGGCACCCCGTCGGGCAGGGCGGCCCGGTCGGCACGCCGTACGACCTCCGGGTCCAGCACCGCGAGCAGCGCCTCCATATCGCCGCCTCGTGCGGCGGCGAGAAAGGCGTCGACGGTGCGCCGCTGCCGGTCCAGCTCGGCGCGGGGCACCGCCGCGCTGCCCCGTACCTTCTGGCGGGCGCGGCTGGCGAGCTTCTTCGCCGCGACCGGTGAGCGCTCCACGATGGGCGCGATCCGGTCGAACGGCACCGCGAACACATCGTGCAGCACAAAGGCGATCCGCTCGGCGGGCCCCAGCGTGTCCAGCACCACGAGCAGCGCCCTGCCGACCGAGTCGGCCAGCACCGCCTCCTCCTCGGGATCGCCGCCGTCCCCGCTCTCCCGGGGCAGGTCGGGCAGTTCCTGCCCGACCGGTTCCTCCCGGCGCGCGGCGCGGGAGCGCAGCATGTCCAGGCAGATCCGGGAGACGACCGTGCGCAGCCAGCCGGACAGGTTCCCGACCGCCTCGGCATCGGCGCGGCTGAGCCGCAGCCATGTCTCCTGGACGGCGTCGTCCGCCTCGCTGAGCGAGCCGAGCATCCGATAGGCGGCCGCCCTCAGCTGACCGCGGTGCGTCTCGAACCGCTCCGCCAGCCCGTCCTGCGGGTGCTGTCCGTCCCCCGGCGTCCGCCCGTCCATCGGTCACCTTTCCTCGCCGCACTCCGTCACCTCTTCAGACGTATCCCACGCGGCCGGGGTGACCAGGCCGAGGTGACGAGGGGAGACACCATGAGCACCACCACCTGTCCGACCGCCCTGGACCAGCCGCTGCTGCGCCCCGCGGAGCTGGGGGACCTCCGGCTGCCCAACCGGGTGGTCATGGCCCCCATGACCCGGGCCCGGGCCACGGGCGAGGGGCTGGTCCCGAACGGTATGCACGCGGCCTACTACGGCCAGCGGGCCGGGGCCGGGCTGATCATCACCGAGGGGACCTGGGTCAGCGAGCGGGCCATCGGATTCCCGAACGTCCCCGGTGTCTACAGCGAGGAGCAGGTCGGCGGGTGGCGGCGGGTCACCGACACCGTCCACGCCCACGGCGGCCGAATCGTGCTGCAGCTGTGGCACACCGGCGCCGCCTCGCACCCCGACCACCTCGGGGGAGCCCTGCCGGCCGGTCCCTCGGCGGTCGATCCCCGGGAGCGCTGCTACACGCCCGGCGGGCCCAGGGAGACGGTCACCCCGCGGGAGATGACGATCACGGACATCCGGGACACGGTCGCGGAGTACGGCGCCGCCGCGGCGAACGCCCGCCGCGCCGGTTTCGACGGAGTCGAGATCCACGCCCTCGGCTCGTTCCTGATCCCGCAGTTCCTCAATCCGCGGCTGAACCACCGCCACGACGCCTACGGCCACGACCGGGCCGGACGGCGGCGACTGCTGATGGAGATCGTCGACGCGGTGGCCGCGGCCTGGGACGGCCGCCGGGTGGGCGTCCGCCTGTCGCCGTACTGGACCGCCGAGCGGTTCACCGCCGATGAGCGGACGCTGGCCGACTACGACGCGCTCGTGGCGGAGCTGAGCGACCGCCCCGTGGCCTATCTGCATCTGCGCGGACCGGCCCCCGCCGCGCCGGGTGCCGCACCCGGCCACGACGCCTTCACCCGCTACCGGCGCCTCTTCGACGGCCCGCTGATCGCCAACCACGGCTTCGACCGGGAGACCGGGAACGCCGTGATCGACGCGGGGCTCGCGGACGCCGTCTCCTACGCCACGCATTTCGTGGCCAATCCCGATCTCGTGGCCCGGTTCGCCCTGGACCACGAGCTGGCGGCGGGCGACCCGGATACGTACTACACCGGAGGGGCGGGTGGCTATGTCGACTATCCGGCGAGTGGCCTGGGCACGCCGTCCGGCGGGTGAGAGCGCCCGCCGACGGCGTCAGGCGTTGAGGGCGCCCGAGCCGAGCAGGCCGAACAGCACCAGGCCGATGACGATCCGGTAGATCACGAAGGCGTTGAACGAATGCTTGGCGACGAACTTCAGCAGCCAGGCGATGGAGGCATAGGCCACGGCGAAGGACACCACTGTGCCCACGGCGAGGGGCACCGTGCCCACGCCACCGCCCATGGCGTCCTTGAGCTCGTAGAGACCGGCGCCGGTCAGCGACGGAATGCCCAGGAAGAAGGAGAGCCGGGTGGCGGCCAGGCGGTCCAGGCCGAGCATGAGGCCGGTGGCCATCGTGGCGCCCGAGCGGGAGAAGCCGGGGAAGAGCAGTGCGAGGATCTGCGAGGAGCCGACCAGCATCGCGTCCTTGACGCTGGTGTCGTCCTCCCCGCGCTTGTGGCGGCCCATCCGGTCGGCCAGCCACATCAGCCCGCTGCCCACGATCAGCGAGGCGGCCACCACCCACAGGGAGGCGAGCGGGCCCTCGATCAGCGGTTTGGCCGCCAGACCCACGACCACGATGGGGATGGTGGCGTAGATGACCCACCAGGCGAACTTGTAGTCGTGGTGGTACCGCTCCTCGCGGTTGACCAGCCCCCGTCCCCATGCGGTGGCGAAGCGCCGGATGTCGCGGAAGAAGTACAGCAGGACGGCGGCGATGGCACCGACCTGGATCACCGCGGTGAAGGCGACGACGGACTTGTCGTCCACCGGGATGTCCATCAGCCCCTCAGTGATCTTGAGGTGGCCGGTGGAGGAGACCGGGAGGAACTCCGTGACCCCCTCGACGACGCCGAGAACCACGGCCTGTCCGATGTCGATCGCGCTCACGTGATCCGTCCCGCCGGTGTCTTGCCGTAACCAGTGAATGTCTACGGGACGGTAGACGATGGATCGGGAAGGTGACCAATCGAGGGGCGGCCCACGGCGATGCGTCGCGATCGCGGGGGAGCGGCGGCCGCGGTATCCGGCATCGCCGCGGCCCGTGCCCGTGGAGAGAGGGGCACGGGCCGCCGCGGCCAAAAAGGTCAGGCGGCCGGACCGGAGCCGCTGAGCAGGCTCCGTACGCCGGTGGCCGAGAGGGTGACGGCCTCCGGGGCACCCGCGTCGATGGTCAGGGAGAGCTCCTCGGAGGGCCATCCCTGGGCCAGTGCGCCCAGTGGCACCAGGTGGTACCGCTCGATCTGGGGCAGGGCCTGGTGCATCCGGGCCGGAGTGGTGAAGACCGGTACCAGCTGAGCGCCGTCCTCCTGCTGGAACACGGGCAGGGTCACGGCCTGGGGGTCGGTCTCCTCCGCGCTCTCGGCGGAGGGGAGGAGGACCTCACTGTTGGCAAGGGTGTTCAGCGCCGACTCGTCCGCCCGGTCGGCCGCCAGCTCGCCGAGGGCCTGCTGGGTGGCGGAGACGTTTTCATCGGAAGGGCTGGTCATGATTCCGTCCATGGATCGGGTTTTGGGTCTTCATAGGTTTCTGGGTCCCAGAGCGACTGGTTTCAACAGCCGCGGCTGGCTCGAATACCCCGCCTCATGGAACTCACACGTCTCCCTCGCGCTCGATTCTTCCCCGGGAGCCCGACGGGGCCCGGCCTGGCCCGCCCGGAAGGGCCCCCGGGCTACGTCCTGGCCCAGCCCAGCGACCGCTCGACCGCCCGCTGCCAGTTCTCGTACTCCGCCTCCCGTCGCGCGGGGTCCATCGTGGGCATCCATTGGGCCGCGCGGTGCCAGTTGCGGCGCAGCCCCTCCAGATCGGGCCAGTAGCCGGAGGCGAGCCCGGCGGCGTAGGCGGCCCCGAGGGAGACCGTTTCAGAGACCATGGGGCGCACCACGGGCAGGTCCAGGACATCGGCCAGGAACTGCATCAGCAGATTGTTCGACGTCATCCCGCCGTCGACCTTCAGCTGCCGCAGCGGCTGGGGCGAGTCGGCGTTCATGGCGTCGACCACCTCCCGGGTCTGCCACCCGGTGGCCTCCAGCACGGCCCGGGCCAGATGCCCCTTGGTGATGTACGAGGTGAGCCCGACGATCACCCCCCGCGCGTCGCTGCGCCAGTGCGGGGCGAAAAGCCCGGAGAAGGCGGGGACGATGTAGCAGCCGCCGTTGTCCTCGACGCCGCGGGCCAGGGTCTCGATCTCGGGGGCGCTGTGGATCATGCCTAGCCGGTCGCGGAACCACTGCACCAGCGAGCCGGTGACGGCGATCGGGCCCTCCAGGGCGTAGACCGTCGGCTCGTCGCCCACTTTGTAGCCCACCGTGGTCAGCAGCCCGTGCCGGGACCGTACGAGCTCGGTGCCGGTGTTGAGCAGGAGGAAGCTGCCGGTGCCGTAGGTGCACTTCGCCTCGCCGCTGGCGAAACACGTCTGCCCGAACAGCGCCGCCTGCTGATCGCCGAGCGCGGCGCAGATCGGGACCTGCGGCAGCAGGGCGCGGGCCATGCCGTAGCACTCGGCGGAAGGGCGGATCTCCGGCAGCATCGCCCGGGGCACATCGAAATAGGCCAGCAGCTCATCGTCCCAGGTCAGGCTGCGGATGTTCATCAGCATGGTGCGGCTGGCGTTGGTGGCGTCGGTGAGGTGCAGTCCGCCGTCGGGCCCGCCGGTGAGGTTCCAGATCAGCCAGCTCTCCATCGTGCCGAACAGCACGTCCCCACGCCCCGCGCGCTCGCGCAGGCCGTCGACATGGTCGAACAGCCAGCGCAGCCGTGGGGCGGAGAAGTAGGTCGTGGGCGACAGTCCGCAGCGTTCGAGGAAGAAGTCGTCACCGGTGGTCCGCCGCAGCTCCTCGACATAGCCGCTGGTACGGGTGTCCTGCCAGGTGATGGCGTGGCACACGGGAACGCCGGTGCGCCGGTCCCACACCACCGTGGTCTCGCGCTGATTGGCGATGCCGATGGCCACGATCTGCTCGGGCCGGATCCCCGCGCCCTCCAGCGCCCGGGGCACGACCACACGGCGCAGATGGGACCAGATCTCGGCGGGGTCGTGCTCGGCCCAGCCGGGCTTGGAGAAGTACTGCTCATGTTCTCGCTGGCCGACCGAGACCAGCCGTCCCTGGTGGTCGAAGAGGATGCACCGGGTGGACATGGTGCCCTGGTCGATGGACATCACATAGCGTTCAACCATGGCCTGGCCTGCCTTCGGGCGGGTTCGAGCAGGGCATGGGGCGTCACCAGCGGGCCGCGCCGAGATCGCGGGAGATCGCCCGGGCGGCGTCGCGCGTCAGCCCGACGAGTGAGGGATGAGGGCGGCCCTTGCTGTCGCAGAGGCGGTCCACGGCGCCGGAGATGCCGACGGCGCCCACCACCAGGCCGCCCTGCCCGCGGATCGGCGCGGCGATATCGGCCTCGCCCACCATCATCTCCTCGGTCGCGACCGCCCACCCGTTCTCGCGTATCTCGCCCATCGCCCGGCTGAGCTGCTGGGGAGAGACGAGCGTATGACGGGTGTAGTTCTCCGGTTGGGTTTCCATGAGCGGCTCCAGAGGGGTCGCCCCGTACGCCAGCAGGATCTTGCCCAGCGCGCTGGCGTGCAGGGGGAGCAGCGAGCCCACGTCCAGGGTCTGGAAGGTGTCATCGGGCCGGAAGACGTGGTGGACGATGAGGACCTTGCCCTCCAGGGGCACTCCGAGACGGACCGCCTCACCGCTGCGGGCGGCCAGGGCGTCGGTCCAGTTGATGGAGCGGGACCGCAGCTCGTTGATGTCGAGATAGCTGGTCCCCAGGTGCAGCAGCGCCGCGCCGAGCTGGTACTTCCCCGTCGCCTTGTCCTGTTCGACGAAGTCGACGCTCTGCAGCGTGCGCAGAATGCCGTGCGCGGTGCCTTTGGCGAGGCCGAGCGAGGCGGCCACCTCGCCCAGACTGAGCCGACCGGAGCCCTGGGCGAGCAGCCGCAGAATCGCCGCCGCCCGCTCGATGGACTGCACCGGGCCGGCCATGACGCGATCGTAGCTCTTCGGCCAGTGGCACAGCCTGTCGGCGAAAACGCCAAACGTTCGGTAATGCCGACTCGGATTCGTTGACCCCGGTGGGTAGGGGCCATAGCGTCCGTATCGGGACAAGAAGACCAGGATGCCAAAAGGTGACCCGAAGGGTGCCCGGCACAGACAACCCACCCGGCTCGGAGAGGAGGAGACGTGGCGGAACCACTGAGCTACCCGAAGCCCGGCGTCACCGGGCAGGCCGCGGAGACCGTCGATTTCACCGGCGCCCGTCTCATCGGCTCCCAGGCGCCGGATCCGGACCCCCTGCTGGCGCCGGTGGCGACACGCGACGAGGTCCCGGAACGGCCCGCGGCGGACGAGGGGGACGGCCATGTCCTCCCGGTCCCGCACATCTGCGAGGCCGTCGCCGCCGTGCGGCGGCGGGCGCACACGCTGCTGACCGAATGGGAGCTGTCGGCCGACTGCCTCGACGAGGCGCTCATGGTGATCTCGGAACTGGTCACCAACGCGATCCTGCACGCCCTGCCCCCGGCCGTGCTGCGGCTGCGCTGGACCGAGTGCGAGGGCTCCGCCGGCCTGCGCATCGAGGTCACCGACGGCGGCCCGGTGCCCGCCGGTCAGCGGGCGGACGAGGACATCGAGCCCGATGAGCACGGCCGCGGGCTCGGGATCGTCACCGCGCTGTCCACGCGCCACGGCAGCCACTCCTGCCATGAGGGCATCACCTGGTGGGCGGACCTGCCGGTCGCCTAACCGACGGCCCGGTCCCAGGTGACCGGGAGCCGATGGACGCCGTAGATCAGCATGTCGTGGCGCAGGGGCACCTCGTCCGGCGGCACGGCCAGGCGCAGCGTGGGGAAGCGCCGCAGCAGGGCGGGAAAGCCCGTCCGCATCTCCATCCGCGCCAGGTGCTGGCCCAGGCACTGGTGAATGCCGTGGCCGAAGGCGATCTGATCGGCGGTCTCGCGGGTGACGTCCAGGGTGTCGGGGTCGGCGAACCGCGAGGGGTCCCGGTTGGCCGAGGCGAGCGACCCGACGACCGTCTCCCCGGCCCGCACCCGCGCCCCGGCGATCTCGAGATCCTCCCGGGCCACCCGTACCGTCCCGAACTGGACGATGGTCAGATACCGCAGCAGCTCCTCGACCGCGTGGTCGATCACCTCGGGCCGCTCCCGCACCAGCCGCGACTGCTCGGGGTGGCGCAGCAGGGCGTAGGTGCCCAGGGCCAGCATGTTCGCCGTCGTCTCATGGCCCGCGATGAGCAGCAGCAGCCCCACACCGGTCAGCTCCTCGTCGGTCAGCCCGGCCGCCGTGGCGGTGCCGGAGCCGCCGGGCGCGCCGTGCTCGCCGTTGACCAGACGGGAGAGCAGCGCCTCGTCCGGCCGGTGCCGCTTGGTGCCGATCAGCTCCCGCATGTACTCCCACAGCGCGTCCCGGGCCGCGTAGACCTCGTCCTCGCCCTGGCCGATCCGGAGCAGAACGGTGGCCCACCGCTGGAAGTCGGCCCGGTCCTCGTACGGCACCCCCAGCAGCTCGCAGATCACCAGCGACGGGATCGGCTGGGCGAAGGCCGTCACGAGGTCGGCCGGTGGGCCGGCGCGCTCCATCGCGGCCAGGTGGCCGTCGACGATCTCCTCGATCCGGGGCTGCAGCCGCCGCATCCCCCGGGCGGTGAACCACTTGCTCAGCAGCCGCCGGTAGCGGGTGTGCTCGGGTGGGTCCATGCCGATGAACGACCCCAGCATGCGGCGATCGTCCGGGCGGACCGGAAACGCGTGCACCGGCGAGGAGGTCCGGCGGCGGTCCGAACTGAACCGGTCGTCCTCCAGCAACTGCGCCACGTCCTCGTGCCGGGTGAGCAGCCAGCCCACCTTGCCGTCCGGAAAGGCCAGCCGGCCGGCCCCGCCCTCCTCGCGCAGCGCCTCGTAGGCACCGGGCGGGTCGAAGGGGCAGTCGCGATGTCTGGGCAGCGGCGCCGGAGTCGACGCGCGTGATGTGACGGACACGGAAACGTTCCCTTCGAAGGCGAACCGAGTCCCTCCCTTTTGAGCGTAGCTCGGGCCGCCGGGCCGGGCGACGCGACCGGGGGCTACGACAACCGGCCGTCACCGCGGGTGGTTTCCCCGGCCGACGCGGCATCGCGCACCGCGCGCCGGAGGAGCCGGGGAACCGTCCGGTGGTGGATCGGCGCGGCCAGGGCCCACAGCGGGCGGCCGGCGGGCCGGTCGAACCGTACGAAGGTCGCCCACAGGACCCTCGCGTCCTCGACGGCCACGACGTTGTGCGCGGCCACCAGCGGGGAGCCCGCGGTCAGGGTCAGCGAGTGGTCCGCCGCGTCCGAGACGGCCCATCCCAGGACATGGCGCGGCGAGGTCCTGGGGCCCAGCCGGAGGCCGAGCCCCAGCGTCCAGCCCAGCACCAGAAACCGCCGCAGGGGAGCCGGAGCGCCCTCGAAGACTGTCCGCGCCCACTGCTCGGCGGTCAGGGCCCCGGCCCGCGGGACCGGTAAGGCGAACGCCGAGGCGTAGTGGGCGTCCGCGAGGTCGTCACGGGCCGCCAGCGCCCGGGGCACCGCGACGCGTCGTGCGCGAGGAGTGGCCGGGGGAGTGGTCATGGGAAGAGCTCCTTTTCATGACGTGGCCGGTTCATGACGCGGCCGGGACTTCATGACTGGTCGGGGCCTCAGGACCGGACCGCGATCAGCGGCATCGCCACTCCGGTGACGGCCGCTCCGTACTTGTCGGCGGTCAGCATCCTTGGACGGGGAGGAGGGCGGCCGCGTGGCGGAGCAGTGCGTGCAGCGCCGGGTTGTCGTTGTTCTTACGCCACACGAGGTTGAGTTCTACCGGCTCCGGAGTGGTCAGCTCCACCGATCTGAAGACGATGTTCGGGTAGCGCGGCCGGGCGGCGGTCTCCGGGACCAGGGCCACGCCCCAGCCGCCGTTCACCAGGGCCAAGATGGTGTGGACCTGGCTCAGATACTGGGAGAAGACCGGGGTGGCGTGTGCGGCGCGGAAGATGCTGATGAGCAGCTCGTTGAAGTAGCGCGCCTCGATGGGCGAGTACATCAGCAGGTCCTGCCCGTCGAAGTCGGCCACCTGGAGCGGCCCTTCGCCCGCCGCCAGCGGATGTCCCGTCGGCAGGGCGGCGAGCAGCCTCTCCCGGGCCGCGGGCCTGGAGCGCAGATCCGGTCCGGTGACCGAGGGCCGTACCAGGCCCAGGTCCAGGCTCTGCTCGGTGACGGCCTCCAGTTGGTCCCGGGTGACCATCTCGCGCAGGGTGATCTCCGCGCCCGGCATGACCGCACGGGCGATCTCCAGCAGGGTGCCGAGTACGGAGTGGGCGCTGGCCGCCGTGAAGCCGATGGCGATGGACCCCGCCTCGCCCGTCGCCACCTGCCGCGCGGCGAGGACGGCGTGCTCGGACTGGCGAAGAATACGGCGGGCCTCGGTGAGGAAGGCACGTCCCGCGGGGGTGAGCCGCACCGAGCGGTTGGTGCGCTCCAGCAGCTGGACCCGCAACTCGGTCTCCAGCAGCTGGATCTGGCGACTCAGCGGCGGCTGGGTCATCTTCAGCCGCTCCGCGGCCCGGGTGAAATGCAGCTCCTCGGCGACCGTCACAAAGCTGATGAGTTGCATGAGCGTGAACAACGATGCTCTCCCGGTATCAACGCATGCCAATTTTAAGTTAGACGTAGATCGTCTGGCGACCTTAGCTTGCAAAGGAGCTCGCCGGCCGCCCCGGGGCGGATCCGGCGATATCCACCGCCCGCATACGGGCCCACACACAGGGACAACACGTGGTGACCACATCGCATACGGCAACGCACACCGCGCAGCAGGCAGGTGAGGCAACCCTCGACCGGGTCTCCTGGATCCGAGTGTCCTCGGTCGTCCTTCCCCTGGCCACGCCCATCAGCGACGCCAAGGTGCTCACCGGGCGCCAGAAGCCGATGACGGAGGTGGCCTTCCTCTTCGTCGAACTCGCCACCGAGGAGGGACACGAGGGCATCGGCTTCAGCTACTCCAAGCGCGCGGGAGGGCCCGGCCAGTTCGCCCACGCCCAGGAGATCGCGCCCACCCTCCTCGGCGAGGACCCCAGCGACATCGGCAAGATCTGGACCAAGCTGGTGTGGGCGGGTGCCTCCGTGGGCCGCAGCGGGCTGTCCACCCAGGCGGTGGCGGCCTTCGACATCGCCCTGTGGGACCTCAAGGCCAAGCGGGCCGGGCTGCCGCTGGCCAAGCTGCTGGGCGCACACCGCGACACCGTCCGCTGCTACAACACCTCGGGCGGCTTTCTGCACACGCCGACCGAGCAGGTTCTGGAGAATGCGACGGCCTCCCTGGCCAGCGGAATCGGCGGTATCAAGATCAAGGTGGGGCAGCCGGACGGCAAGGAGGACCTGCGCCGGCTGACCGCCGTACGGGAGCACCTGGGCGACGATGTGCCGCTGATGGTCGACGCCAATCAGCAGTGGGACCGGCCCACCGCACAGCGCATGGGGCGCGCCTTCGAGGAGTTCGGCCTGGTCTGGATCGAGGAGCCGCTGGACGCCTATGACGCACCGGGCCACGCGGCCCTCGCCGCCTCGCTGGACACCCCCGTGGCCACCGGGGAGATGCTGGCCAGCGTCGCCGAACACTGGGAGCTGATACGCCACAACGCGGCGGACATCATTCAGCCCGACGCACCGCGCATCGGTGGCATCACCCAGTTCCTCAAGCTGGCCACCCTCGCCGAGCAGCACCATCTGCAACTCGCCCCGCACTTCGCGATGGAGATCCACCTCCATCTCGCGGCCGCCTATCCGCATGAGCCATGGGTGGAGCATTTCGACTGGCTGGAGCCGCTGTTCAACGAGCGGCTGCAGATCAGCGACGGCCGGATGCGGGTGTCCGCACGGCCCGGCCTCGGCATCACCCTCAGCGAGCAGGCTCGCGCCTGGACGGGCGCCAAGGCCGAATTCGGCGCCCGGTAAGTCCGGTTCGCACCGGCGCCGATCGCGAATCCACGGGCACACCCATTGACCAGCGGTGTTCACCCCTCTAGCCTCCATCTTCATATATAGACGGAGTGCATGTACGTGGACTCCTTGGCCCGTGTGGCGATCCGCTCGAGCCTCCAGCTCACCGGCCGCAGTTCAAAGGGGAACTGAAGACATGCCTCTCGTCGTCGTCGGAATCAGCGTGGTGATCCTGCTGTTCCTCATGACCAAGCTGAAGCTCAACGGCTTCATCGCCCTCCTCCTCGTGGCCGTCGGCGTCGCGCTGGTGCAGGGGGTCGAGGTGGAGAAGATCCCCGATGTCCTCGGAGAGGGCGTCGGGGGCCAGATCGGCGACACCATGCTCGTCGTCGGTCTCGGCGCCATGGTCGGCCGGGTCATGGGCGACTGCGGCGCGGCCCAGCGGATAGCCAACACCCTCATCGACACCTTCGGACTGCGCTGGGTCCAGGTGGCGATGGTGGTCACCGCCATGCTCATCGGCGTGACCATGTTCTACGAGGTCGCCTTCGTCATCATCGTGCCGGTGGCGTTCACCATCGTCCGGGTCACCCGGAAGAACCTGCTGTGGGTCGGGCTTCCGATGTCGATCGCCCTGTCGACCATGCACAGCTTTCTGCCGCCGCACCCCGGGCCCACCGCGGTGGCCTCGACCTTCCACGCCTCCGTCGGCCTGACCCTGTTCTACGGGCTGTTCATCGCCGTTCCGGCCGGTGCGCTGATCGCCCTGGTGTGGCCGCGGCTTCCGTTCGTCCGGCGGATGGACCCCGAGATCCCCAAGGGGCTGGTCAGCGAGCGCACCTTCACCGAGGAGGAGATGCCGGGTCTCGGCTGGTCGCTGTCGGTGGCCCTGGTCCCGGTGGTGCTGATCGCCGGTGCCGCGGTGACCGACATGGCCGTGTCCGGCGACAGCGCCGCCCTGCACATCATCACCTTCATCGGCTCCGCGCCGATCGCCCTGCTGCTGACCCTGCTGCTGGCGGTGTGGGCGTTCGGCCCCCGGATCGGCCGGAGCCTGGCCGAGGTCAGCGCCTCCTGCAACTCGGCGGCCCAGGCGATGGCGATGATCCTGCTGGTCATCGGGGCCGGCGGCGCCTTCAAGGAGGTCCTGGTCGAGGGCGGGATCTCCGACTACATCAAGGACCTCACGGACGACTGGTCCATCTCGCCGATCATCCTCGCCTGGCTCATCGCCGTCGTCCTGCGGGTGGCGCTCGGATCGGCTACGGTCGCCGTGGTCACCGCCGCCGGTGTGGTGCAGCCGCTCCTGGAGAACAGCGGAGTCCACCCCGAGCTGATGGTCCTCGCCGTCTCCTGCGGATCGATCGCCTTCAGCCATGTGAACGACCCCGGCTTCTGGATGTTCAAGGAGTACTTCAACCTCTCCGTCATCGACGCCATCAAGGCGCGCACCACCTACACCACCGTGCTCGCGGTCCTCGGTCTCGGCGGCGTGCTGGCCATCGAGGCCATTGTCTGAACCCTCCCTGTGCAACGTCTGAACCCTCCCTGTGCGACCCCTCCGACACCGACCCAAGGACGCCACGATGAGCCAGCCGACCGTCACCTCGTTCGCCGTCTATCCGGTCGCCGGCCGGGACAGCATGGAGCTGAACCTCTCCGGCGCCCACGGCCCCTACTTCACCCGCAACGTGGTCGTTCTCGAGGACTCCGAGGGCCGTACCGGGCTGGGCGAGGTCCCCGGCGGTGAGAAGATCACCCAGACGCTGCGCGACGCCGAATCCCTCGTCGTCGGGGCGCGGGTGGGCGACTACAAGCGGGTGCTGGGCGAGATCGGACGGCGGTTCGGCGACCGCGACGCGGGGGGCCGGGGCACCCAGACCTTCGATCTGCGCACCACTGTGCACGCCGTCACCGCCGTCGAGTCGGCCCTGCTGGACCTGTTGGGCCAGCATCTGGAGGTGCCCGTGGCCGCGCTCCTGGGCGACGGACAGCAGCGGGACGCGGTACGAGTCCTGGGCTATCTGTTCTACGTCGGCGACCCCGACCGGACCGACCTGGAGTACGTCCGCGAACCCGGCGCGGAAGCGCAGTGGTACCGCATCCGCCACGAGGAGGCGCTGACCCCCGAGGCGATCGTCCGCCAGGCCGAGGCCACCTACGACCTCTACGGCTTCAAGGACTTCAAGCTCAAGGGCGGCGTCCTGGAGGGAAACGAGGAGGTCAAGGCGGTACGGGCGCTCAAGGAGCGGTTCCCCGACGCCCGTATCACCCTCGACCCCAACGGCGCCTGGTCGCTGCGCGAGGCGATCGAGCTGTGCCGGCCGCTGCTCGGCACGCTCGCCTACGCCGAGGACCCCTGCGGGGCCGAGGACGGCTACTCGGGCCGGGAGATCCTGGCGGAGTTCCGGCGCGCCACCGGACTGCCCACCGCGACCAACATGATCGCCACGGACTGGCGGCAGATGACCCACGCACTGGCGCTGCAGTCCGTCTCCATCCCGCTGGCCGACCCCCACTTCTGGACCATGCAGGGGTCGGTACGGGTGGCCCAGCTCTGCCATGAGATGGGCCTGACCTGGGGATGTCACTCCAACAACCACTTCGACATCTCTCTGGCGATGGTGGCCCACTGCGGAGCCGCCGCCCCGGGCGAGTACAACGCCCTGGACACCCACTGGATCTGGCAGGAGGGACTGGAGCGGCTCACCGTCGAGCCGCCACGGATCACCGGCGGTGAGATCGCCATCCCGGATGCCCCGGGCTCGGGATCCGGCTCGACCGCGACCGGCTCCTCGCCGCCCACGCCCTCTACCAGGAGAAGGCGCTGGGGGCACGGGACGACGCGGTCGGCATGCGCTCGCTCATTCCGGGCTGGACCTTCGACAACAAGCGTCCCTGCCTGGTGCGTTGAGTGCGGTGGCCCCGCGCATGCCGACCGGGCCGGTCAGACGGCGGGGCCGCTCGTCGAGCGGCCCCGCCGCGCCCGTATCGGGGGCCGTACGGCCCGGACCTCAGATCTCCAGCTCCGCCTCGATCTTGCGCAGCTGGTGCCGTGCCATCGCCAGATTGGCCCGGTTCTTGTCCAGCGCCAGATAGAGGAAGAGGCCCTGGCTGTCCCGGCCCTTCAGCAGCCGGATCAGGTGGTACTGGCTGCCGAGGGTGATGAGGATGTCCTCGATGGAGTCCTGCAGACCGAGCTGTTCCATGGTCCGCACCTTGGCGCGCACCACATCGGTGTTGCCCGCGGCCGCCACCGTCAGGTCGAGTTCTTTTCCGCCGCCCACGGTGCCGAGGGCCATCCCGCTGGAGTAGTCGACCAGCGCGGCGCCGAGGGCGCCCTCGATGGACGTCATCGCCTCTTTGAGCGCGGTCTGGGTGTTCGCCATGATCGTGGCTGTTCCTTTCGATGTCATTGATGTCCGGTCGGGTGCCGGCGCGGGTGACGCGCCGTGCGGGGGAAGGTCGTGGTGGTCAGGGCTGCGGCTGCTCGGCCCTGCTGAGGGCGACGCTCACCAGATCGGCGAGACGGGCGCCCGAGCGGCGGGCCTCCATATGGAGGCGGCCGACGTTGGTGCGGTCACCGGCCAGCACGGTCAGTACGGCCGTGGAACCCGCGGCATAGGTGGCCACATAGCCGTCCTCGCCACGGACCAGCAGCTCACGGAAGGCGCCCCGCCCGGTGGCGCCCGCCAGCGACTGCGCCACCCCGAGGGCCGCGGCGGTCAGCGCCGCCACGCCCTCGGCCTCGACGGCCGTGTCATGCGCCAGCACCACGCCGTCGCTGGTGGCGGCGAGGGCGCCGGTCACATGGGTAACCCGGGCCCGCAGCCGGCGCAGCTCCTCCAGCACGTCGGGCTCGGCGGCCAGCAGCCACTTCCGCTCCGTGCGCTGCCGCAGGCTGCGTCTCATGACGCCGCGCACGGGGCGGGCGGGTCGGTCGGGGGAATCACAGCGTTGCCTCCAAGGCGTCGCGGAGCCGGCGCAGCAGGTCGATATCGGGGTCGGTGAAGGCGGCCGCGGCGGGACCGCGGTCCGGGGCGGGCGGCGCGCAGGCGCCGGACCGGCCGGGCGGATCGGGGCGGCCCGGAGGTCCGGGACGGGCGGGCCGTGGTGTGGCGATATGCCCCGCCGCCGCCAGCCGCCGTATGTCGATCAGCGTGTGGAAGGCGGGACGGCCCAGCTCCCGCGCGATACGGGCGGGGGTGCGCACCCCGTCGGCCAGCGCCAGCACCGCGCGCTGACGGGAGGTCACGGCAGGGGCGCGGCCGTCGGGGCGGCGGAGCACCACCGGCTCGGTGTCCACTTGCGGATACGGCCACAGGGAGTCCAGCAGTTTGCCGCGGCGCCGGGTCTCGCGCTCGACGGCGACCGCGCCCACCGCGCGCACCGGTCCGAGCCAGTGGGCCGCGCCCCGCTGGAAGCCGCGGGGGCCGCTGCCGTGCCCGAGGGCGAAGTACGCCGCGTCGAACAGCGCGCCCAGATGGCAGATCTCCAGCTCCGCGTCCGACAGCCGGCCGCTGTCGACGAGGAACCGCCCGACCCCGCCGTCCGGGCCCGTCCGGCCCACCGCCTCCCGCCAGCTGTCGGCGCTCAGCCGCCCCCGGTGGTGAGCAGCACCTCGATCCCGGGGGCCACGGGGCTTTCGGCGTGCACCACCTGGCCGTCCCGGAGATAGACGGTGCCCGCGTCGCACAGCAGGGCGCCGCTGGCCCGCTCGGCGGCGAGCCCGGTGAGGCTGGGCGTGTGGCCGGCTCGCCCACCGGCCCTGCGGGGCATGCTCATATCAGCGCCAGACGCCCGCACATATCGCGCAGCCGCATCCGGGCGAGCGCCAGATTCCCCTCCCGGCGGTCGAGCCAGAGATAGAAGAAGACGCCGCTGTCGAAGGCCGTGTCGACGAAGCGCAGCAGGTGGTAGCAGGTGCGGGTGGTGACGATGACGTCCTCGACGGCGGGCTCCCCGCCCGTATCGTCCCCGTCCGCGCCGCTCTCGGCGTCGCTTTTCGTGCCGCCGGGGCCCAGCGCGGCGAACGCCCGCTGCTCGGCGGCCATCCGGGCCAGCTCCGCCGTCTCCGCCGCCGTGGCCTCGGGGTCCTCGTCGCGGACCTCGCCGACCATGCCGAGTGCGAGTCCGCTGGTCCACTCGATCACGGCGGCTCCGCGCGCGCCGTTCACGGTCATCGCTTCCAGCAAGCACTCGTCGATTCCGGGCATGCGGCCTCCCCTTCCCTGCGTCGCCCGTGGCGGGCGCCCACCGGGGCGCTTCGCCAGTGACGGAGAGGTTACGCAGGGTTCAGCAGTTGGGGGTTAAATCCGGTAATGCTCGGAAATGGTGGGGAGTGTGTAGTAGGGTCCGCCGTCCCATGGGCCCCGTACGCCTCGGCAGCCCCTGTCGGTGCCACGCCGGGCAAGGTCACCGGTCCTCTGTATGGATTCATAGCGGCTTCGGGCCCACCGGGCCACAGACGGGCGGGCGCATATTCCACCGTCACATTGCAGGCGTGGTGGATGGGTCAGTAGACGGTCGTGCGATGGTCGAGTACGCATGCGCAGGGAGCCGGAACGCGGCGCGGTGCCCGACAGGGGTGCCCACGAGGCTCTCCCAGGGTCGTTTCGCACCCCTGTGCCGCTCAGGCTGGCGAGATTTGACGGTACCGATGTGGCGGAAACCGCCCGCGTTTCACCCGGCTTGTCTGCGCTGTCCTGACGGTGTGTTACCGAACGGCGGGTGCGGAGGGGGAGACGGCGGCGCCCGGAGTGGTCGGGGAGGCCGAGGAGCCCGGGGCGTCGTCGACCGGGGCGGGCGGGGACGGTGTGGGCGGTTCGCCCTTGCCCTCGAGCGAGGCCGGTTTCTTCAGGACCACCATCGGCTCCCCGGGCTTGGGCATCACCGGCTTGGTGAAGTCCGGGCCCTGGGTCGGAGTTTCGGTGATCTGGGCGGGAAGCCGCTCGTAGTCGACCATCCCGGTGTTCTCCATCTGCGTGATGTGGTCCAGCACCGTGTTGTTGGCCTGGGTGGCGAGCTGGCGCACCAGGGTGTTCTTGCTGGTCGCCCGGATCTTGGCGATGGAGCTGAAGATCTGGCCGTGGGTGATGCGCAGGATCTGGGCCATCTGGCTGTCGAAGTCCTTGCCCGTGGCCGCCGTGAGGGTGTCCAGGAAGCCCTGCTGCTGCGGCGTGGGCTTGTTGGGCAGGGTGATGCCGAGTTTGGGCGCGATGTCCCGTGAGGCGTCGTCCAGTTGCGCATGCCCCACGATGAGATGTTCACCGGCTGTCTTCACCGCCGCCGTGGTGCCCTTCTTGAGGGCCAGCTCACCGACGGGGTACTCCCACAGTCCGGCGAGCCGGACCTTGACCACGAACTCCTTGTCGGCCCCGGTGAGCGGTCCGTACTGCGTCGAGTTCGTCTTCGCCAGGTTCGTCTGGTTCTCCTGCTGCACACCCGTCAGGGCGGGCGACATGATCACGCCGAGGGTGACCACCACGGAACCTATGAGGAGGGAGGTACCTGTCACGAAGTACCGGGATCGCATAGAGCCTCCTGGCGGGGACGCCGGTCGTTGTGCGGAGCAGTGTCTGCCCGTGCTTGCACCGGCGAATACGGACCGCGAAGGGTCTGTGCTCAATGGCGCAGCGGTTGTTTATACGTCTTTGAGCCGCTACTTCGGCCGCGTATGGCCTATCTCACAGCCACCTTTGGACTCATGCGTCACGGCGCCGCTCCCCAGGCGCTCCCGGGCGAGGACGTCCACCAGCCGCTGGAGGGCCGGGTTGGGGCTGTCGGGGCTCCAGCAGGCGTGGAGGGTGACGGAGTGAGCGTCGGCGGGGGCCAGTTCGCGGTAGCGGACGCCGTGGACGCCCATGGTCATGATCGAGCGGGGTATCAGGGCGCAGCCCAGGCCCGCGCGGACCAGCGCGAGCATGGTGGGGACCTGGGAGGTCAACTGGCTGACGGCATAGCGGTCCACGCCGATCATGGCGGCGCAGATGTCGTGCAGATAGCGGGAGCCCTCGGGGCTGTACCCGATGTAGTCATCTGCCACATCGGTCAGGGCGACGGGGGCGTCGTCGCCGGCATGGGCCAGCGGGTGGCCGGCGGGGACCGCGAGGACCAGATCCTCGGAGTGGACCAGCAGCGACGCGTACCCCTCGGGGATGGGCGGCCGCACCAGACCCAGGTCGATGCGCAGCTCCGAGAGGGCGGCGAACTGGTCGGGGCTGACCAGTTCGGTCAGTTCGACGGTGACGTCGGGGAGGTGGCGATGCACCAGGTCCAGGACGTCGGCCAGGATGGCGTACGCGCCGATCGCGGTGAAGGCGAGCCGCAGGGTGCCGGCGCGGCCGTCGGCGGCGCGACGGGTGGCGGTCGGCGCGGCGTCCAGCAGGGCCAGGACCCGGTGGCAGTGGTCGAGGAAGACCTGGCCCGCGGCGGTGATCCGGGCGCCCCGCCCGGTGCGCTCGAACAGGACGACGTCCAGGGCGCGTTCCAGGGCCTGGATCTGACGGGTCAGCGGGGGCTGGGTCATGTTCAGGCGCGCGGCGGCGCGGCCGAAGTGCTGCTCCTCCGCCACCGCCACGAAGCCGCGGAGCTGCTGCAGGGAGAGGTTCATACCCTCAGAGTATGGGGCGATGCGAAAGTGGGCTTGGACGGGCATGGCGGCCCGCCTCTACGGTCATGACGACCGCCAGGGCAGATCCGCGCCGATCCCGTCCGAGGAGCCAGGTTGTCCAGACTCGCCGTCGCCATGACCCCCCAGCGTGCCGCCGATGTGATCAGCGCCGAGGCCCGGCAGCTGATCGAGAAACGTTACGAAGTGACCTGGGCCGATGAACCGCTGACCGAGGATGTGGTGGCCCGGCTCGCCGCCGGCAGCGACGTACTGCTGACCAGCTGGGGCACACCCCATCTGGACCGGGCGATCTGGTCCGGCGGCGGTGGCCCCCGGGTGGTGGCACACGCCGCCGGGACGGTGAAGAAACTCATCGACCGCGAGGTGCTCGACCAGGGCGTCACGGTCTTCTCGGCCGCCGGGCGGATCGCCTGGTCCGTGGGGGAGTACTGCCTGGCGGCGATGCTCACCCTGGCCCGTCGGCTGCCGCTGTTCGACACCGCGATACGGGCCGGCGGCTGGAAGCAGAGCGGTTTCCGGGGCGGGGAACTCACCGGCCACCGGGTGGGCATCCTCGGCGCGAGCTCCACGGCCCGCGCCCTGATCACCCTGCTCCGGCCGTTCGGCTGCGAGGTGGTGGTGTACGACCCGTATCTGGACGAGGAGCGGGCCGCCGCGCTGGGGGTACGGACCGCCACGCTCGAGGAGGCGCTCGGCTGCCCGTTCGTCTCCGTCCATGTGCCCGATGTCGCCGAGACCCGTGGCCTGGTGAGCGCCCGGCTCATCGAGCGGATCCCCGACCACGCCGTGGTCGTCAACTCCGCGCGGGGACCGGCCGTCGACCAGGGTGCGCTGCTCGAACAGGTGCTGGCGGGGCGGCTGTTCGCCGCGCTGGACGTCTTCGATCCCGAGCCGCCGCACCTGGGCGAGTCCGTGCTGAGCTGCCCGAATCTGCTGCTCACCCCGCATATCGCCGGGGACACCGTGGACGGGCATCTGGCGCTGGCCGGCTATGTGCTGGCGGATGTCGCCGACTGGCTGGACAAGGGTGTCCGCGGTTCCAGTTTCGTCGACCCCGCCTCCTGGCCCATCGCCGCCTGACCCACCTCCGCGCTCCGTACCCGGCCGTCCGCGTCATCGACCTTTTGGACAGGAGTCACTCATCATGTCGCGTATCACGGCGGTCGAGGTCTTCCCCGTGGCCGTGCCGTTCGCCCGGCGGTTCGTGCTGGGCAGCGGCGCCGTCGGCACCCCCGATCAGGCGGGAGCGGTCGTCTTCGTCAAGCTGACCACCGAGGACGGGGTCGTCGGCTGGGGCGAACAGCGGGCCCTGCCCAGCTGGAGCTACGAGACCGCCGAGACGATCGCCGTGGTCATCAAGCGCCATCTGGCCCCCATCCTGCTCGAACTCACCCCGTTCGACGTGGAGTTGTTCCACGCCAGGGCGAGCCGCCGGCTGAGCCCCGCGGTGTCCAACGGCTTTCCGTTCGCCCGGGCCGCGGTGGACATCGCCCTGCACGACGCGGCCGGCAAACTGGCCGGGCTGCCCGTCCACGCTCTGCTGGGCGGCAAGGTCCGGGACACCGTTCCGCTCTGCTCGGCCATCGGCGTGGGCGAGCCCTCCGCCGTCCGGGAGCACGCGCTCCAGTCCTCGGACTACACCGCCTACAAGGTGAAGATCGGTGGCGATCCCATCGCGGACACCGCGGCCATCACCGCGGTCGCGGAGGTCGCCGCGGGCAAACCCCTGTGGCTGGACGCCAATCAGTCCTACCGGCCGACCGCCCTGACCCGGCTGATGGACGCGGTACGCGACGTGCCGCACCTCCACTGCGTGGAACAGCCCGTGCCGGGCACCGACACCCTCGCCCTGCGCCGGGTGCGGGATCTGATCAGCCTGCCGGTCGCCATCGACGAGGGCAGCTTCACCGCCCAGGACCTGGCCCGCACGCTGCGCCTGGACGCCGCCGATCTGGTGGTCGTCAAGATCTGCAAGTCCGGCGGACTGCGCAACGCCCTGAAGACGGCCCAGGTGGCGCTTGCGGGCGGGCTGGAGGTGCTGGCCAGTGGGCTGACCGACTGCGGGATCGGCTTCGCGGCCGCGCTGCACCTCTTCAGCCAGCTGGAACTGGCCCTGCCCGCCGAACTGAACGGACCGGAGCTGCTGGCCGATCTCTACGTGGCGAACCTGGACATCGTCGCGGCCACCGCCACCGTCCCCTCCGGTCCCGGCCTCGGCGTCGAGGTCGACGAGGAACGCATCCGCGCCGAAGCCCTGGACCTGGCTCTTCTCTGAACCCGGCCGCACCCCGAACCAGCAGCGAGGAGACGACGATGTCTGCCAGCTTTTCCCGTCGTGCCCTGCTCAAGGGGGCGGCCCTCGGCGGGCTCGCCACCACGGGAGCCCTCAGCGGCTGCTCCTCGGGCCCGCCGCCCGGCGCGGCCACCTGGTCCATGTGGTCCAGCAGCCCCGAGGAGCAGCGGGTCTGGACCGACTTCGGGCATTACGTCGAGCGGCGGATGCACATCAGATCGGCCTCGACACTCACCCCCTCCGACGGCTACCCCACCAAACTCGACCTGCAGCTCGTCAGCGGAACGGCAAGCATGGTCACCGCCCTGAACGGCTGGCTGATCCCCACCTACGCCTCACGCGGCGCGCACCGTCCGCTCGACGATCTCATCGCCGCGGACCCCGACTTCGACCTCGACGACTTCTACCCCGCCATCCGGTCCATCTCCTCGTTCGCCGGCCGCACCTACGCCATCGGCTTCGATGTGGCGCCGACCGTGCTCTACTACAACAAGACACTGCTGGAGCGGAACGGCGTCGATCCGCCGTCCCCGACCGAGCCCATGAGCTGGGACACCTTCCGGCACCTGGCCATCGAGCTGAGCAAGCCGAAAGACCAGTACGGCTTCACCTGCTCGCCGACCATCGACGACCTGGTGTCCTGGATCTACTGCGCCGGTGGCAATGTCGTCGACGGGGACCGTGACACCAGCCCCCTGGACGCCCCCGAGGCCATGCAGGCCATCCACTACGTCGTCGACCTGTTCACCAAGGACCGGGCCACCCCGCCGATCGACAACCTGGTCACCCAGAACGCCTCCGGCGCCGCCCTGGCCAACTTCCTCCAGGGCAACGTGGCCTTCATGCAGAACGGCCCCTGGCAGGTGCTCAACGTCCGCAAGGCGTCCTTCGAATGGGACATCGTCCCCTTCCCCGCGGGCCCGGCGGGAAGCAGACCGCGGGTGTCGGGATCCAGCTTCGCCATCCCCTCCGGGGTCACAGGCGACGACCTCGACCTGGCGTGGCGGCTGCTGAAGACCCTCACCAGCACGGGGGCGCTGGACATCTACGCACGGGCCGGGCGCAACAACCCGGCGCGGCTCTCGGCCGCGAGCGCCTTCGAACCGCCGCCCGCCAACCTCGGCATCGTCCAGCGGATCCTCAAGGGCGAGGTCGCCGGTGGCCATCCCTTCGACGTCACCACCAACTGGAACCGCGTCCGGCTGCTGTTGGCCCAGGACCTGCCCCGGGCCTTCCTCGGCCAAAAGAGCGCCGGCGACACGATCGACGGTGTCATGCCACGGCTGAACGCCCTGATGCGCCAGCACCGGGACGCCGTCCGCCAGGCCACCTGAGGGAGGATCACCATGGCTGCCCCCACCCACACCGCGGCGACCGCGGCCCCACGGCGAACACCGCGTGGCCCGCTGCGTGTCCGCCGGCCCCGGCGGCACGGCTCGGAGACGCTCGCCGCCTGGCTGTTCCTCCTGCCGAGCCTGGCCGGATTCCTGGTCTTCACCGCGGGACCGGTCATCGCGGCCGGGGTGATCTCACTGCTGGACTGGAATCTGTTCAGCCCGCCCCGCTTCATCGGACTGGACAACTTCGCCCGGTTGGGACCGGACGACACATTCTGGTCGGCGCTCGGCAACACCGCGTACTTCACCTTCGTCAGTGTGCCGCTGACGCTGCTGGTCAGCCTGGGGCTGGCGTTGCTGCTCAATCAGGGGCTGCGGCGCATGGCGGTGTTCCGGTCGCTGCTTCTGCTGCCCTACGCGACGATCACCGTGGCGGTGGCGTTCGTCTGGGTCTGGCTCTACATCCCGCACGACGGGCTGATCAACGCGGTGCTCGGCGTCTTCGGCATCGACGGGCCGGCCTGGCTGATCTCGGACGACTGGGCCATGCCCGCGCTGATCGTGATGAGTGTCTGGAAGAGCTTCGGCTTCGGCATGGTGATCTTCCTCGCCGGGCTCCAGGCCATTCCGCAACAGCTCTACGAGGCCGCCAAGGTGGACGGGGCCTCGCCCTGGCGGACCTTCCGCGAGGTGACACTGCCCCTGCTGTCGCCCTCGGTGTTCTTCACCGTCGTCACCTCGATCATCGGCTCCTTCCAGGTCTTCGACCAGGCCCTGGTGATGACGGACGGCGGGCCGGGAACCAGCACCACCACCCTCGTGATGTACATCTACCGGACCGGATTCGAGAACTACGAGCAGGGCTACGCGGCCGCGCAATCGATGGTGCTGTTCGCGTTCATCGTGGTCATCACCGCGGCGCAGTTCCTGCTCCAGCGGAGGCTGGTGCACTATGACCTCTGACGTTCCCGCGCTCGCGGCGCTGCGCCGCTCGCCCGTGGCGGCCCGGCGGCTGCTGGTGTTCACCTGTTTCCTGGTCACCGCGGTCACCCTCACCCCCATCGTGATGATGGTGCTGGTGGCCTTCCAGTCCGACACCGAGTCGATGGCGGCGCGGCCGTCGCTGTGGCCCGGCAGCTGGCATCCGGAGAACATCGGCCGTGCCTTCGACCTCGTCCCCCTGGGCCGCTATCTGCTGAACACCATCATCTTCGCCGGCGGTACGGCGCTCCTGGAGACGGCCACCGCGGCGCTGGCCGCGTATGCCTTCGCCCGGCTCCGCTTCCGTGGCCGCGGCCTGCTGTTCGGCGTGTATCTGACCACCTTGATGATTCCCTCGCAGGTCACGCTGATCCCGCAGTTCATCCTGGTGGCGAAGATGCACGGGGTGGACACCTGGCCCGGGATGATCCTGCCGCACGCCTTCACCGCGCTCGGGGTGTTCCTGCTCCGTCAGTTCTTCCTGGGCGTTCCCCGCGACTACGAGGAGGCCGCCCGCCTGGACGGGGCGAACCGCTGGCAGACCTTCATCCGGGTCATCATCCCGCTCGCCATCCCGGCCATCGCCACCCTCGCGGTGTTCAAGTTCATCAGCCAGTGGAACAACCTGCTCTGGCCGCTGGTGATATCCAACAGCGACTCCACCAGGACCGCGGCGGTCGGCCTCCAGGTGTTCCAGTCCACCAATGGCACCCAGTGGAACCTGCTGCTGATGGCGGCCGCCATCACCACCGTGCCGCTCATCGTGCTCTTCTTCCTCACCCAGCGCTGGTTCGTCAAAGGCATCACCATGAGCGGGCTCGGAGGCCGCTGACACCATGACATTTCTCTGGTCCGTCTTCACCAAACCGTGGTCCGCACTCCCCGCGGACACCCTGGGCCCGCTGGTGTCCGGCCTCGGTTTCGCCGGCGCCGAGATCCCGGTCCGGGACACCGCCCATGTCACCCCGGCCGAAGCCGGACGGCTGCTGCCGGAGTTCACCGCGCGGCTGCGGGCCGATGGCGTCGAGGTGATCAGCGTGGCCGGCGATCTGAGCGAACCCGTCTTCGCGGCCTGCCGGGAGGCCGGCGTGCCGATGATCCGGGTCATGGCCGAGCTGGGCCCCGACGGCTATGCCGCCTCGGTCCGCCGTGTACGGCGGCGGCTGGAGGACGCGGCGCCCCTCGCGGAGGGGTACGGCGTCCAGGTCGGGGTGCAGCCGCACCACGGCCGCTATGTGTCTTCCGCGCTGGGGGTGATGGACCTCCTCGACGGCCTGCCGGCCCAGCACTTCCGGGTGATCTGGGACGCCGCCCACGACGCGCTGGCGGGCGACGATCCGCGGGTCACCCTGCCCCTGGTCGCCGAGCGGCTCGGCATCGTCAACCTCAAGAACGTCATCCATGTGCGCACCGAACCGGCCGCCGGAGCCGTCGGCGGCCACTGGAAACCCTGGTTCGTACCGGGCCCCGAGGGGCTGGCCGACTGGTCGGCGGCGCTCGGCCAGTTGGCGGAGCTCGGCTATACGGGCCCGGTGTGCCTGTCCGGGCAATACTCCGACTCCGGCGTCCCGGTCGAGGAACGCCTGGTGGCCGATCTGGCGGCGGCACGCGACGCGGCGGGCGCCGCCTGAGCGGGCGGCCCGCTCACCGGGGGGAGCGGGAGAACCCCGCGCCCCCGCTCCCCCCGGCCCCTCCTCCCAGAGGCTCCTACGGCAGACCACCCGGCTCTGGGCCCCGGTAGCCCGCCCTGGACGAATCGTCGATGCCCACCTCGTAGCGGATACCGGAGTGCAGGGTGTTGCCGTTGACCCGGGCACCGGTCGAGTGGTGGGCGAGGCCGATGGCGTGGTCGGTGGGGGCGGCGAACACATTGCCGGTGATGGTGGCGTTCTGTACGTCCTCGAACATCAGGGCCTGGGAGGCGCGCAGCGTCTCGCAGTGGTTGCCCCGGACGGTGAAGTCGGCGGTGGTGCCCCGGCCGTCGCCCTCGCCGTCGTTCGGGCCCTCGGCCATCAGGCACATGTTGTCCACCTTCTCGCAGCGGTTGTTCTCGATGCGGACCCGATGGCTGGGCGGGGTGTCGCTGGCGAAGGTCTGCATGCAGTCGGCGTGCCGGCCGTGGCTGTTGTCGGTGCCGCGGACGGTGTTGTGCGCGATGGTCAGGTCGTCGCCGAAGAACCGGATACCGTCGCCGTCCCCGCCCCTCGGGCCGACCACGGTGTTCTTCCGCACGGTGACGCGGTGGCCGGTCAGCTCGATCCCGGGCGCCTCCGGGCGGACGGACCGGAACTCCTCGACGATCACATCGTCGGCCTCGATGGTGATGCCGTCCACGGCGTCCCCGCCCCGGCGTAGGTGATCGGGTGCTTACGGCTTCCGCCCTTGGTGATGACCAGCCGCTGCCGGGACAGATCGCCGTCGAAGCAGACGGTGTCACCCGGCCTCGCCCGGCGCGCCGCCTCCCGCGGGGTGGCCGCGTGCAGGGTGCAGGGCGCGGCACCCGGATCGGTGGCCGGCGACCCCGTCGGCGCGCCGGCGCCCGAGCCGCCGTCCGCGACCCGCTCCCGGGGCCACGACGGACTCGTCAGGGCGGCCAGGAGGGCGAGGACCGAGACGGCGAGGAAGCCGAGGACGAGTCTCCATGTGATCCGCATGGCGGGAACCGTAGACCCGGGTCCCGGGGACCGGTCCCGATGCCACCCGCCCCTCGCCGCCCTCCGGTTCACTCCACCGTCACCGTGCGCCCCTAGATTCACACCCACACACGGAAGGGCGTGATCCCCGATGGAGACGCACAGAGCGCGGCGAAAGAGACTCGGGCGCCGATCGGCGCTGGCCGGCGGGGGAGTGGCGGTGGCGATCGGCGCACTGCTCGCCCCGCTCGTCGAGGCCCCCCGGCGAGCGCGGCGCCACGGGCCGACGAGGTACGTCACCCCGTCGACTACGTGGACCCGCTGATCGGCTCGGCGGGCGGCGGCAACACCTACCCCGGCGCCAATCTGCCGTTCGGCATGATCGCCTGGTCCCCGACCAGCACCACGGGCGACCAGACCAACACCGCGGCGGCCAACGGCTATTCCTACGACACCACCCGGGTGCGGGGCTTCAGCCTCACCCATGTCAACGGCGCGGGCTGCCACCCCGGGGCCGCGGGCGATGTGCCGGTCATGCCGTTCGTGGGCGAGGTCGACAGCTCGCCCACCGCCGACACCAAGGACCAGAAGTACGCCGCCGGCTTCTCGCACGACCAGGAGAAGGCCGAGCCCGGTCGCTACCGGGTGGGGCTCGACTCGGGTGCCGCCGCCGACCTCGCGGTGAGCGAGCGGGCCGGTGTCGCCGACTTCTCCTTCCCCCAGGACGCCCCGGCCCGTCTGCTGTTCCGCACCTCCAACTCCCTCAACGGCAGCGAGAACGCCCATATCGAGATCGACGCCCAGCGGCGCAAGGTCACCGGCTGGGTGCTGACCGGTGCGTTCTGCGGGCGGCGTGCCAACGGCGGTGAGAACAACCGCACGACGTACTACCGCCTCTACTTCAGCGCCTCGTTCGACCGCGCCTTCTCCACCGTGGGCACCTGGGAGAACGACCGGCTCTCACCCGGCGCCACCACCGCCGACGGCGGCGAGGGCTATCTCACCGGCGCCGACCGGGCCGGGCGTGGCTCCGGCGGATACGTCGGCTTCGACACCACGCGGGACAACGATGTCCGGATGCGGCTCGGCATCTCGTACGTCTCCCTCGCGGGCGCCGAGGCCAACCTCCGCACCGAGATAGCGCCCCGGGCGAGCGTCGCCGATGTGGCGGCGGACGGACGGGCCGCCTGGGACCGCCGGCTGCGCGCCATCCGGATCAGCGGCGGCAGCGAGCCGCGCCGCACCGCGTTCTACACCGCCCTCTACCACGCGCTGCAGCAGCCCAACCTGATCAGCGACACCGATGGCCGCTACCCGGGCATGGACGGCACACCGCACCGCGTCGAGCGCGGGCAGACGGCGCAGTACAGCAACTTCTCCGGCTGGGACCAGTACCGCGCCCAGGTGCAGCTGCTCGCCCTGCTCCAGCCCCGGGTCGCCGGGGACTTCGCCCAGTCGCTGTTCAACTTCGCCCGGCAGAACGGCGGGGTGTGGGACCGCTGGGTGCACATCAGCGGCGCCACCCATGTGATGACGGGCGACCCCTCCGCCGCCACGCTCGCCACCTTCTACGCCATGGGGGTACGGAACTTCGACGCCAAGGGCGCCTTCGACTCCCTCTACCGCCAGGCCACCGTCCCGCACCCCGACGGGCTCTCCGACAAGGGCTGCCCGGGACAGTGCGAGGGCCAGCGCCCGAACCTCGCCCAGTACCTGGACTCGGGGTACGCGGCGCAGGACGCCTGCCACTGCTGGGGCGGCGCCGCGGAGACCCTGGAGGACTCCGTCGCCGACGACGCGCTCGCCCGCTGGGCCCGGCTGCTCGGCCGGAACAAGGAGGCCGATGAGCTCGGCGCGCGCGGCGGCTACTGGCGCCATGTGTTCAACCCCGAGGCCACCGGCACGGCGGGCTACATCCAGGCCAGAAACCGGGACGGCTCCTTCGTGACCCCCTTCGACCCGGCGTCCGACCGGGGATTCGCCCAGGGCAGCGCGGCCACCTACACCTGGATGGTGCCGCAGGATGTCCAGGGCCTCGCCGAGGCCATGGGCGGACGCGAGCGCGCGGCGGCCCGGCTGGACGGCTTCTTCCATAAGCCCGACGGCTCCTGGTCGGTCCGCGGCGGCGATCCGCTCCGCTACGACCCCACCAACGAACCGGGCATCCACGCCCCCTGGCTCTACAACGCGCTCGGGCAGCCCTGGAAGACCCAGGAGACGGTGCGCCAAATCGTCGCCACCGTGTACGGAACCGGGCCGAAGGGGCTGCCCGGCAACGACGACCTGGGCACCATGTCCGCGTGGTACGTGTTCGCGGCGCTCGGCATCTATCCCCAGGCCCCGGGGCGTGCCGAGGCCCTGCTCACCGGACCGCTCTTCCCCCGCGCGGTGATCGCCCCGGCAGGGCAGCGGCGCGCCCTGACCATCGGCGCCCGGGACGCGTCCGACAGCCACCTCTATGTGCACGCGGTCCGGGTGAACGGCAGGCCGCACGCCACCTCATGGCTCGACGGCTCGTTCCTGCGCCAGGGCGGTTCGCTCTCCTTCGACCTGGCCGACCGGCCCGACACCACCTGGGCCACCGACCCGGGCGGACTGCCCCGCTGACCCACTAGGCCGGCGCGTCGGCGAACGTGTCCGCGCGGATATGGGCCATGGGCCGGCCCGCCACCCGGTACCTGCCATTGGGCACCCGGCCGGACCGGGACACATGCACGGTGAGCGGGCCGGCCCACTCATAGCCCTTGTCCTCCGCATGACGCACCAGCTGGTCCGTCAGCTCCTGTCCCACCTGACAGCCACGCCGGGTGAGCTCCTCGTGGACCGTGTCGGCCAGCTCGACGTCGTAGACGTTGGGCACCACCACCCGGGTCGGTCCGCACACCACGGCGTGGCTGTCGCATTCACGTTTGAGCGCGCCGAGGAGTTCGACGGGCTCGCTGCGGACCACCTTGGCCAGCAGCGATTCCTCCCAGCGCTCTATCGCCCGTTCCCATCGGTTCAGCGTCTGCATGCCCTCCCGCGTTCCCGATCCGGATCACCTCATGCCCTCATCGGCGCCGCGCACCGTCGCCGCGGGTCCGCCGGAGCGTGAAGGTGTCCACGGGTTCGATGCGGCCGTAGAGCCCGGTGAATCTCGGTAGCCAGTGGCGGATGTCCGTTGCCAGAGGCGGTGGTGGCGCTGTCCGGCGCGCCTGACGTATCTGACGTGACCGACGTGTCCGACGGCCGGTGACGCGGGGCCGGCGGCGCCCCGGCCCCGCGTCACCGCCGCGGGTGTGTTTCACCGCGGGAGCGGCCGCCGGCTAGGCCTTGGACGCCTGGAAGTTCCGGAACAGCAGATAGGTGTCGAGGATGTCCGACGAGGCGCTTTCGACCGAGCGGTAGATGCCCCACTTGGGCCGCTGGTAGTCGTCCTGGTCCGGCATCTTCACATTGGACATACTGCCCTGGACCGCGACCGGGGCGCCGGACCCGGTGCCGTTGCGCGCCACGAAGGCCGCCTTGCCCTTCGACCCGATGGTGAGCGTCCACTCGATGGTGATCCACTTGTTGCGCAGCGGCGACAGATTGGTCGAGGCGATGTCCGGTGAGCCGGAGTTGGCGTACGCACGGGCCCGCAGGGTTTCCGTGCTGCCGCTGCGGCCCAGGTCAAGGGTGATGTACGGACCGCCGTTGTCCGCCGGGGTCTTGGTCTGGAAGATGTGTGTGAACTTACTGGTGCCGTGCAGCGAGGTGGGCATGAACATCTCGTAGCTGATGGTCCATGTCTCACCGTCGCGCATCTTCAGGGTGGTGCCGTCCTGCACCATGCCCTTGGACTCGGTGCGCTGGCGGTCGCCGCCACCCGTGGTGTCCCGGTCGTCCTTCCAGATGTTGAAGCGGTAGTGGTCACCGCCCTCGACGACCACATAGTCCCGGTCGGGGTGTGCGTTGCCCCGGTCGGCCTCGATGCCCTCGAACGCCTTGAGCCCGGCGCTGGACGGGTTCGGATGCCAGAGCAACTGCGCGGCCGCGGCCCGGGAGGCGGCGGAGGCCGGGGCGGCCCCGAGGTCAGTTGCCCGAGGGCGATCGGTGTTCCGACGGCGGCCGCGGCCATCGAGCCGAGCACCCGGCGGCGGCTAAACGAGCCGGGAACGAGGGGTTCTGCCATGGTCGTTGACTTCCTTCCTGATCCGGTAAAGGAGTGGCGTGCTCATGGCGCACCACGCACATTGGACCGGACCAAATGGACCGTCAAGGCTCATGAGCGGTTCTTTACCGCAGAATGGAATTCACATAGGTGAACATGCGTGCACCTTTTTGGGTGCTTCGTAGATCTCATGGTCTGTGATGATGGTCATTCATTCGCGATTCTGAACGCGTAGACGCTGTCTACTCTCCTCTGGTAGACAGTGTCTATGGCTGAGCGTGAGCAGGACTCGGGTCTCCGGTCCCGATTGGTGGACGTCGGAGTGGGGCTGGTGGAGGCGGAGGGGGCGCAGGCCCTTTCGCTGCGGGAGATCGCCCGTCGGGCCGGGGTGTCCCACGGGGCGCCCCGGCGCTACTTCCCGACGCATCTGGCCCTGCTGTCCGCCATCGCGCGACGCGGCTTCGAGAGTCTGGCCAACCAGGCCGGTGTGGCCATCGCCGCTCATGAGGGCGATCCACGCGGGCAGTTGACGGCTCTGGCGCGGAGCTGTCTGGACTTCGCGCTGACCAACCGCGGCATGTTCGAGCTGATGTTCCGCCACGATCTCCTGGAGAGCAACCAGCTCGGCCTGCGGGAGACGAGCCTGCCGCTCTTCGCCACCCTCGTCGACTTGGTGGCCAGAGTGCGGCCGGAATCCGGTGCGGAGCCACGGATCGTCGCGGGCGCGCTGTGGGCGAATCTGCACGGCATCGCCCAACTGTGGGGCTGGGGCAGCCTTCAGCTCGCGGTGGGAGTGGACGACGTCGAGCCACTGCTGCGCGCCGCGCTCGACGCGCACCTCGGCCCGGAGGCCCGATGAGTACCCCGCGCGTACGACGCCTCACCCTGGCCGGCAGCGTCACCGGGGCTGTGATCGTCGCCCTCGACGGCACCGTGCTGACCGTCGCCCAGCCCCCTCTGCAGCGGGATCTGCATGCCACGTTCGCCCAGGTCCAGTGGACCAGTACCGGATATCTGATCGCCGTGGCGAGTCTGCTGGTGTTCGCGGGCCGCCTCGGTGACCGCTACGGCCATCGGCGTGTCTTCGCCATCGGCATGCTGGGCTTCGGCGCCGCCTCGGCGGGCATCGGGCTCGCGGGCGGCATCGGCTGGGTGATCGGGCTGCGGGTCGCCCAGGGGGTCTTCGGGGCGCTGCTGCAACCCGCCACCCTCGGGATGCTGCGCGCCGCGTATCCGCCCGATCGGCTCGGCGGGCCCCTCGCGGTGCGCACCGGCGCCATCGGGCTGGTGGCCGCGGCAGGTCCGCTGGTCGGCGGGGCGCTGACCACCCACCTGGGGTGGCGGGCGGTGTTCTTCCTCAATGTCGCGCCCGCCCTGGCCATGGGCCTGACGGCACTCGCCGTCCGGGCCCCGATGGCGCCCCGTGGGACCGCCCGGCCGCGGCTCGATCTGCCCGGTGCCGCTCTGCTCGCGATGGCGCTGGCCGGGCTGGTGCACACGCTCGTCGGCGTCCCCGGAACCGGCTGGACGGCGGCGACCGCGCTCGGGCCGACGGCCGCCGTGGCGGCCGGAGGCGTCTTGTTATGGCATGAGCGTCGTACGGAACATCCGCTGGTGCCGCCGGGTCTGCTGCGGTCGGCCACCGCCGGCCCGGCGCTCGGCGTGCTGGTGTCCGCGTCGGCCGCGCTGTTCGGGGCGCTTTTCCTCGGCACCTACTATCTGCAGGACGTGCTCGCGCTGGATCCGCTCGCCAGCGGGCTGAGGGCGCTCCCGCTGGCGGTGATGATGGTGCTGGGCGCACCGGTGGCGGCGCTGCTGATGCGCCGTCAGGGGCCCCGCCGGACGACGGTCGCGGGGATGGTTCTGGTGGCGGCCGGTGTGTCGCTGATGTCCCGTCTCGGCCGGGCCTCGGGCGCCGAGGCGATCGGCGGATGCTTTCTCGTGCTGGGCGCGGGTTTCGCCACCGTGATGGTCACCGCGACCACCGTCGTGGTGCGCGACGCGTCCGTGGACACCGCCGGGGTGGCGGGCGGGCTCCAGCAGACCGCCATGAACATCGGCCCCGCACTGGGGGTCGCGGCCGCGACCACGCTGATGAGCGTGGCCGGGCCGGGCGCCGCCACCGGACGGCCGCCCGGCGACGGGCCGGGCTGGGCGACCGACGTCTTCCTCTCGGCGATGGGGCCGGCGCTGACGGTTCTCGCGGCCGTGGCCGCGGCCGGTGCGCTGCTGGCCACCAGGCTGCCGGGCCGTGCGGCGGCGCGGCCACCCGGGGGTCAGCCGGTGGGGACATCGCGAATGAGGCGGGTGTCGCCAAGCCCACGGTGTACAACCACCTCACCGACAAGGAAACCCTGTTCCGCCACGCCATGGAGGCCGCGGCCGACGCGGTGATGGCGGAGAACCTCGCCGTCGTCGAGCGGTTGCGCGAGCCCGGGGACGATCTGCGCGCCGCCCTGGAGGACATGGCGTACCGGATGCTCCAGGTGTGCTGCGGTGAACGGTCCCGTGCCCTGCGGCGGCTCACCTACGCCCAGGCGGCCGACTTCCCCGATCTGATCGAGATCGTCCGGGGACGTACGGCCATCCGGCTCGGTGAGGCGCTGGCGGACCGGCTGGCGCGGCTGTCGCTGGCCGGGCGGCTGCGGCGGGGCGATCCGGCGCGGGCCGCGGAGCAGTTGCTCGCGCTGCTCACCGGCCCCATGGAGGTGCGGTCCCGGCTGGGCACCCGCAAGGTCTCCGCCGCCGAGACGCGCACGGTCGCCCGGTCCGCGGTGGACACCTTTCTGCGGGCATACGAAGCCGCCGCCACCGAGCACCCCTGACCCGAGGGCCGGGGGACCGGCGGCGGCGGCTCCTCAGCGCTGCCGGCTCAGCTCAGCGCGACCAGCAGATCGCCGCCTTCCACCTGCTGGATCGCGCTGATGGCGATGCGCGACACGGTCCCGCTCTTCGGGGCCGCGATGGTGGCCTCCATCTTCATCGCCTCGATCGTCGCCACGGTGGCACCGGCCTCCACCTGGTCGCCCTCGGCCACCGCCAGCGTCACCACACCCGCGAAGGGCGCCGCCACATGGCCGGGGTTGCTCCGGTCGGCCTTCTCGGTGGCCGGCACGTCGGAGGCCGCCGAGTCGTCCCGCACCTGGACCGGGCGCAACTGCCCGTTCAGCGAGGCCATCACCGTGCGCATACCGCGCTCGTCGGCGTCGCCGATGGCCTCCAGCTCGATCAGCAGCCGGACCCCGGGCTCGAGGTCCACCGTGTACTCATGCCGCGGGCGCAGCCCGTAGAAGAAGTCCTTGCTGTCCAGCACGCTGGTGTCGCCGTGGGCCTGCCGATGCGCCTCGAACTCCTTGGTCGGGCCGGGGAACAGCAGCCGGTTCAGCGTCGCCCGCGGATCCTTCTCCAGCTCCTCCCGGTCCTCCGTGGACAGCTCCGCGGCCGTCGGCTTGGCAGCGGCGCGGCCCTCCAGCGCCTTGCTGCGGAACGGCTCGGGCCAGCCGCCCGGCGGATTGCCCAGCTCGCCGCGGAGGAACCCGATGACCGAGTCCGGGATGTCGTACCGGCCCGGATCCGCCTCGAAGTCCTCCGGCGACACCCCCGCCCCCACCAGGTGCAGCGCGAGATCGCCGACCACCTTCGACGACGGGGTGACCTTCACCAGATGGCCCAGCATCCGGTCCGCGGCGGTGTACATCGCCTCGATGTCCTCGAAGCGGTCGCCGAGGCCGAGCGCGATGGCCTGGGTGCGCAGATTGGACAGCTGACCACCGGGGATCTCATGGTGGTACACCCGCCCGGTCGGCGAGGCGAGGCCGGCCTCGAACGGTGCGTAGATCTTGCGCACGGCCTCCCAGTACGGCTCCAGGCCGCCGATCGCCTCGAGGTCGAGCCCGGTCGGCCGGTCGGAGTGGTCGGTGGCGGCCACGATCGCCGACAGCGACGGCTGCGAGGTGGTGCCCGCCATAGAGGCCACCGCGCCGTCCACCGCGTCCGCACCGGCCTGGATCGCCGCGAGATAGGTGGCGAGCTGACCACCGGCGGTGTCATGGGTGTGGATGTGCACCGGCAGGTCGAACTCCCTGCGCAGCGCGGAGACCAGCGTGGCCGCGGCCGGGGCGCGCAGCAGCCCCGCCATGTCCTTGATGGCCAGCACATGCGCGCCCGCGTCCACGATCTGCTCGGCGAGCCGCAGATAGTAGTCGAGGGTGTAGAGCCGCTCCGAGGGATCGGACAGATCGGAGGTGTAGCAGAGCGCCACCTCGGCGATCGCCGACCCCGTCTCCCGTACCGCGTCGATCGCGGGCCGCATCTGCCCGATGTCGTTCAGCGCGTCGAAGATCCGGAAGATGTCGATCCCGGTGGCCGTGGCCTCCCGTACGAAGGCGGTGGTCACCTCGGTCGGATACGGCGTGTAGCCCACGGTGTTACGGCCGCGCAGCAGCATCTGCAGACAGATGTTGGGCACCGCCTCGCGCAGCTTGGCCAGCCGCTCCCACGGGTCCTCGGCGAGGAAGCGCAGCGCCACGTCGTAGGTGGCCCCGCCCCAGCACTCCAGCGAGAGCAGCTGCGGCACGCTCCGCGCCACCACCGGGGCCACGGCCAGCAGATCCCTGGTGCGGACCCGGGTGGCCAGCAGCGACTGATGCGCGTCCCGGAAGGTGGTGTCGGTGACACCGATGGTGGGCGACTCGCGCAGCCACCGCGCGAAACCCTCCGGACCCAGCTCGGTGAGCCGCTGCTTGGAGCCGGCGGGCGGCTCGGTGTCCGGCACCGGGGGCAGCTTGGTGGTCGCGTTGATCAGATGGGGCCGCTCGCCGTGCGGCTTGTTCACCGTGACATCGGCCAGATAGGTGAGCAGCTTCGTGCCGCGGTCGGCGGAGTGACGCGCGGTCAGCAGATGCGGCCGCTGCTCGATGAACGACGTGGTGACCTGCCCGGCCCGGAAGTCCGGATCGTCCAGCACCGCCTGGAGGAAGGGGATGTTCGTGGATACGCCGCGGATGCGGAACTCGGCCACCGCACGCCGGGCGCGGCCGACCGCGGTCGCGAAGTCCCGCCCCCGGCACGTCAGCTTGACCAGCATCGAGTCGAAGTGGGCGCTGATCTCCGCACCGGAGTGGGTGGTGCCACCGTCCAGCCGGATGCCCGAGCCGCCCGGTGAGCGATACGCGCTGATCATTCCGGTGTCCGGGCGGAAGCCGTTCGCCGGATCCTCGGTGGTGATCCGGCACTGCAGCGCCGCACCTCGCACATACACGGTGTCCTGGGCGAGGCCGAGGTCGGCCAGCGTCTGGCCGGCGGCGATCCGCAGCTGCGACTGGACCAGATCGACATCGGTGATCTCCTCGGTCACCGTGTGCTCGACCTGGATCCGCGGATTCATCTCGATGAACACATGGCGGCCCTCACGGTCGAGCAGGAACTCCACCGTGCCGGCGTTGCGATAGCCGATCTGCCGGGCGAACTTCACCGCGTCCTCGCAGATCCGCTCCCGCAGCTCCGGATCGAGGTTGGGCGCCGGCGCCAGTTCGATCACCTTCTGGTGGCGCCGCTGCACCGAGCAGTCGCGCTCGAACAGATGGATGACATCGCCCTGCCCGTCGGCGAGGATCTGCACCTCGATATGGCGGGGCTCCACCACCGCCTTCTCCAGGAAGACCGTGGCATCGCCGAAGGCGGACTCGGCCTCTCGCGCCGCCGCCTCGATGGACTCACGCAGCGTCTCCCGGTTCTCGACCCTGCGCATACCGCGCCCGCCACCACCGGCGACGGCCTTGACGAACACCGGGAAGCCGAGCTCGTCCGCGGCCCGGACCAGCTCGTCCACATCGGTCGACGGCTCGGAGGAGCCGAGCACCGGCACCCCGGCCGCGCGGGCGGCGGCCACCGCGCGCGCCTTGTTCCCGGTGAGCTCCAGGATCTGCGCGCTGGGCCCCACGAACGTGATCCCCGCCTCCTCGCACGCACGTGCGAGATCGGGGTTCTCGGACAGAAAGCCATATCCGGGATACACGGCATCCGCGCCCGCACTGCGCGCCGCGCGGACGATCTCCTCGACGGAGAGATAGGCCCGCACCGGATGGCCCGGCTCACCGATCTCATACGCCTCATCGGCCTTGAGCCGATGCAGCGAGTTGCGGTCCTCATGCGGGAACACGGCTACGGTTCTCGCGCCCAGCTCATAGCCGGCGCGGAAGGCGCGAATGGCGATCTCTCCACGATTGGCGACCAGCACCTTGCGGAACATGCCCGATCCCTTCTACCTGCCCGGTACCTACAACACACGCTTGTCGGCGAACACTACTGCCGCGTACCACGCAGGACGCCCGGGGTGTGATCGAGTTCTCGTGGATGGCGTACGGGATGGCACCCGGTCCTCGTCATCCATGGTCGCCGTTGATACGGAGAGTGGCCCTGTGACCGCGCCGGGTCGAGCCCTGTGACCGCGCCGGGTCGGGCCCAGCGACCGCGCCGGGTCGAGCCCGGCGACCGCGCTGGAGAGGGTCGGCCCGCCTCGGTAGAAGCCCCCCTTGGTCACCATCTGCCAGCGGTCCAACGAGTGATCTTCGTGAGTGGCGTCCTTCCTGGAGGAGCGCGGAGGCGGCAGTAATTCATAAATAACGAGAACTCACACAAGCCCTCCGATGCCGAAAAAGGACGACGAAAAGGACCTTGCGCCACACCATGGCGACCTCTGGCGATTCCACCCATCATGCCGCCATGACAGCCAATCTGACGCGTCGTCACATTCTCGGTCTGGCCGCCCTGCAGAGCGCGGCGGCCCTCGGACTCACCCGCATCGGCCTCGCCCCGGCGGCCGCCGCCGAGAGCGCCGAACACTTCCCCGCCGTCGTCGTCGGCTCGGGCTACGGCGCGGCCGTGGCCGCGCTCCGGCTCGGCGAGGCGGGTATCAGAACCCTCGTCGTGGAGATGGGGCGGTTATGGGACACCCCGGGCTCCGACGGCCGGGTCCACTGCTCGATGACCGCCCCCGATCAGCGCTCCACGTGGTTCAAGAGCAGAACCGAGGCGCCCCTGTCCACCTTTCTGTGGCTGGATGTCGTCAACAAGGACATCACCCCCTACCCCGGCGTCCTGGACCGCGTCCGCTTCCCCGGCATGTCCGTCTACGTGGGACGTGGGGTGGGCGGCGGTTCGCTGGTAAACGGCGGTATCGCGGTCACCCCGCCGCGCGCGTACTTCCAGCAGATGCTGCCGCAGGTGGCCGCGGACCCGATGTACGACACGTACTTCCCACTGGCCAACCGCATGCTCGGCGCCACCACCGTTCCCTCCGCGTGGTTCGAGGCCACGGAGTGGTACACCTACGCCCGCGTCGCCCGCGCCCAGGCCGCCAGGGCGGGCCTGAAGACCGTCCTGATGCCCAACGTCTACGACTTCGACTACATGCGGCGGGAGGCCGACGGAACGGCGGCCAAGTCCGCGCTCGCCCAGGAGGTCATCTACGGCAACAACTTCGGCAAGCGCAGCCTCGACAAGACCTATCTCGCGGCCGCGCTCGGCACCGGCCAGGTCACCCTGCACACCCTCAGCCGTGTCAGGTCCCTGCGCCGGGCACCCGACGGCGGCTATGTCCTCACCGTGGAGCGCATCGACACCACCGGCACGGTCGTCTCCACCGACGAGATCACCTGCGGTTCGCTCTTCCTCGGCGCGGGCAGCCTCGGCACCACCGAACTCCTGCTGCGCGCCCGCGAGACCGGCGCCCTGCCCGAGCTGAGCGCGGAGGTCGGCCGGGGCTGGGGCGGCAACGGCAATGTCATGCTCGGCCGCGCCAACCATGTGTGGCACCCGACCGGTGCCCACCAGTCCACCATCCCGGTGCTGGCGATCGACGACTGGTCCAACACCGCCAACCCGGTCTTCGCCGAGATCGCCCCGCTGCCCGCCGGCCTCGAGACCTGGGTCAGTCTCTACCTCGCCATCACCCGGAACCCCGAGCGCGCCACCTTCACCTATGACGCGGCCAAGGACACCACCGTGCTCAACTGGACCCGCGCCCAGAGCGCGCCCTCGGTCGCCGCGGCCAAGGCGCTCTTCGACCGCGTCAACTCCGCCAACGCCACCATCTACCGCTATGACCTCTTCGGCGACACCCGGGCCTTCGCCGACGATTTCTGCTACCACCCGCTGGGCGGCTGTGTCCTGGGCCGGGCCACCGACGCGTACGGCCGGGTGACGGGCTACGACGGGCTCTATGTGACCGACGGATCCCTCATCCCGGGCTCCATCGGCGTCAACCCGTTCGTCACCATCACCGCCCTGGCCGAGCGCACCATGGCCCGGGTGCTGGCCGAGGACCGCGTCGGCGGCCGGTGACGCGTGGTCTGACGCCCGGTTCCGCCCGGATCACTTCCAGGGAAGGGTGAGCCAGGGGCTCTCCGGATCGGTGGTGAGGATGCGATGCGCGGTGAGCATGTCCTCGTACCACTCACCGAACTCCTCGTCGTCGAAGTGGAGGCACCGCCCGAGGATGTACGCGGCGGAGAACTCCTCCCAGGAGCGGTAGTTGGCCTGCGCCGACCGTCCCGCGCGCAGCACCGCGCGCTCGGCCTCGTCGAGCGAGCAGAAACGTGCGGCGAGCCCCCAGCGGGCCATCCCCGAGGCCCGTCCGTAGTCCCACGCCTCCAGGGTGCGGACGAACTTCCCCTCGGCGAGCAGGCCGTCCGCACGGAACCGGGCCTCATAGCGGGCGATCCGGCCGATGAGCCGCTGCACGCCCGCCACCTGCGCCTCCACCTCCGCGCTGTCCCGGGGCTCCGCCTTGGTGACCCCGTCGGGGGTGATCCGGACCTCGCCGGCCTCGGCCGCGGTGCGCCGCAGCACCCGCTCGGCCACCGTCCGCCAGTGGTCCACCCCGACCGGGCCGGCGAAGTCCAGGGCCAGGGTTCGCCGCACCCCGAGGGCGAACTCCCAGACGCCGCTGATCAGTTCGGCGCCCAGCAGCAGCTCCTGGATGCGCTGCCACTCCTCCCGGCCGGTGATGCCCCACCACTCCCTGAGCCGGCTCCGCTCACGGGTGTATCCGCCGCCGTGGTAGGCCATGGCGTTCCACAGCTCGCCGTTCTTGACGAACAGCAGCGCCCCGCAGGCCAGTCCATGGGCCACCGGGCCCTGTGTCGGCCCGCCCACCCACAGCCCGCGCAGCTTCATGGGGGCGTGTGCGCGGCCTTCGGCGTCGGCGGCGTGTTCGGCGTGGCCGCTCCACAGCGCGCGGTGCGCCGGGGAGGTCGGGAAGAACGTCTCACACGGACTGCCGGGGTTGACCACGATCCACGGCGGATCGCCGGGCTCCCACTCCGTGGCGAACCACCCCAGGGAGTAGGAGAGATAGACGGTCTCCGGATGGGGCGCGGGGAGCATGCCCTCGGTGAAGAGGGGCAGGCAGTTGGCCTGCACCTGGGGATACCAGTACGGGGTGAACAGCACCGTCCCGGGGCGCGCCTGGAGGCGGGAGTACGCATCGGCGACGAAGAGTTCGGTGCGCGCCAGCACATCGAAGTACGCCGACCAGTCGCCGCGGGCCTTCGCCTCGTACAGCTCCCGCTCGATCGCGCTCGGCGCCTGCCATGCGGTCTGTGTGCTGCCCTGGACGCCGTGTTCCGGCACGGCGGCCTCCCCGTTTCCCATGGCCGACCACTCTATCCAGCGGTCCGCCGTGGCCGAGGGGTCAGCCCAGGGCCCGGTCGAGGTTGAACGCGGCGCTGATGAGCGCGAGATGGGTGAACGCCTGCGGGAAGTTGCCGATCTGCTCACCGGTGCGGCCGATCTCCTCCGCGTACAGCCCGACATGGTTGGCGTAGGTGAGCATCTTCTCGAAGGCCAGCCGCGCATCGTCCACCCGTCCGGCCCGGGACAGCGCCTCGACGTACCAGAACGAGCAGATCGAGAAGGTGCCCTCCTCACCGCGCAGTCCGTCCGGGCTGACCGTCGGGTCGTAGCGGTAGACCAGCGAATCGGACACCAGCTCCTCGCCCAGCGCGTCCAGCGTGGACAGCCATTTGGGGTCGGTGGGGGAGATGAACTTGGACAGCGGCATCATCAGCACCGAGGCATCGAGCACCTCCTCGCCCTCGCGCTGCACGAAGGCGCGCCGCCGCGGCGACCAGCCGCAGCGCATGATCCGGCGGTAGATGTCATCGCGCGCCTTCGCCCAGCGGGCCATGTCCGCGGGCAGGCCGCGGTGGCGGGCGATGCGCATCCCCCGCTCGATCGCGACCCAGCACATCAGCTGCGAGTACAGGAAGTGCTGCGGGCCGGAGCGGGTCTCCCAGACGCTCATATCGGGCCGGTCCCAGTTGTCACAGACCCAGCCGACCGCGTCGCTGAGGGTGTCCCAGTGGTCGCTGGCCAGCGGCTGCCCCCACTTGTCGTAGAGATAGAGGGAGTCCACCAGCGCTCCGTAGATGTCCAGCTGGAGCTGGTGGACCGCCGCGTTGCCGACCCGGACCGGGGAGGAGCCGTGATGGCCCTCCAGATGGGGGAGCATCTGCTCGGGGATCTCGCTGCGGCCGTCGATGCCGTACATGATCTGCATCGGGCCGCCGGGGCCGTCATCGAAGCTGATGTCCTCGGACAGGAACCGCACGAACGCCTCGGCCTCCTGGGTGAAGCCCAGCCTCAGCAGCGCGTAGATGCAGAACGCGGCATCGCGGACCCACACATAGCGGTAGTCCCAATTGCGCTCGCCGCCGATCTGCTCGGGCAGGCTGGTCGTCGGGGCCGCCACGATGGCGCCGGTCGGCGCATAGGTGAGCAGCTTGAGGGTGAGCGCCGAGCGGTGCACCATCTCCCGCCACCGCCCGCGGTAGCGGGACTGCGAGAGCCAGCGGCGCCAGTAGCGCACGGTGGCATCGAACAGCTCCTCCGCCTCCGCCTGCGGGCAGGGCCGCGGCTGCACCGTGCCGCCGATCCGGTCGAGCGCGAAGACCGCGGCCTCGCCCTCGACCAGCTTGAACGTGGAGACCACATCGGCCCCGTCGGTCTCCACCGTGACGCCGGCCGTCAGCGCCAGCGACAGCTCCGGGGACTCGAAGATCGTGAGCCCCTCCTCGGCGCGCACCGTATGCGACTGCCGGGCGTAGTCGAAGCGGGGCGCCACCCGTGCGGTGAAGGGCAGCGATCCGCGCACGCACAGCACCCGGCGGATCAGCCGGTGCCGGTCCGCCTCGCGCGAGTCGTCCACGATCGGCATGAAGTCCTGGACCTCGGCGACCCCGTTGTCCGCGAAGAAGCGGGTGATGAGGATGTTGGTGTCGGGGAAGTAGAACTGCTTCGTCCGGGCGGGCACCTCCGGTGCGAGCCGGAACGAACCACCCCGGTCGGCGTCCAGGATCGACGCGAACACACTGGGCGCGTCGAATCGGGCCGGACAGTACCAGTCGATGGTGCCGCAGGTATCGACGAGCGCGGCGGTGCGCAGATCGCCGATCAGGCCGTGTTCGGCGATCGGCACATAGCGGGACGCCTCCGTAGGGCGGCGGATGCTGTCAGCGACGGTCATCGGAACCTCCCGCGCTGAGGGAGGGGCGGGAAACCCTGGGTAACGCAGACTCTCGCTTCAGCATACGACCGAGGGGCGGATCCGGCGCAGCGCCGACTCTTTGCGTAGTCGGCCGTCACGGTCTGTGCGCAGGGGCGCTCGCGGGCGCCTCGGGCCGGCGCGAACGGGGACGGGACCGCCCTCGCACCCCGGCCCCGATGATCACCGCGCCGCCCCCCGGAGGCACGGTGCTCCGGGCCCGGTCGTCACCGGTAGGCGGCACCGGGCGCCGCCAGCCAGGACGCGACCGCCGCCGCGATGGGCTGACCGGTCTCCAGCTCGACAAAGCCGAATTGGCCGCCCTGGTTGCACTCCAGGAACCACCAAAGACCATCGGCGTCCTCGGCGAAGTCGAAGGCCCCGTAGGCGAGACCGGTGAGAGCCATGTACTCATGAACGGCGCGCACGATTCTGGCGGGCGCATCCACGGCTTCCCAGTGGTGTCCGTGACATCCATAGCGCCCGTCCACCTGCCCCGAGGCGGCGGTCTTCCGTGCGGCGAATAACTCGCTGCCGACGCAGAACAGCCGGATGTCGGCCGCTTTGGGAATGTACCGCTGAAGAAGGGTCGCCCCGGCCGCGACATCGGAGAAATCCGTGTCCGGTCCGATACGGGTAGTAGGCAGTGCGACCGGCGGATCGGCGGTCGGCGGACCGGACGCGGATTTCACCACGATGTCCGTGCACTGGACGGCGAAATCACGCGCCGCGCGCGGATAGGTGGTGACCAGAGTCGAGGGCACGGCGAAACCGCTGTGCTGGGCGACCCGCAACTGGAACGGTTTGTGCCGGGCCGGTTCGGCGGCCGCCGGATGGTTCATCCAGCGGGCCGTTGTCGCGTAGAGCATCCCGTAGAGCGCCTGTCCGCACTCGGCCGTCAGCCACTCCGATGGATTCGCCGCGTGGGCCGCGGGCCGCCCCGGCCTGCGCACCCAGATGGACCGCACACCGTGGACGCTGACGAGGCGTCCCTCGGTCGAGAGATATCCCGTGAAGTCACCGCGATCGAATTCGACCGACAGCCCGGCCTGATCCGGAAGGTCGGCCGGATCGAAACGCACCAGAGGGACGCCTTGTTCGCGCAGCTCTGCCACCACCAAGTCGGCCGTGACATCCTGGCGACACGTCAGGATGAGTACCGTCATCGACGTATGCGCAGGTCAGTCGTCGAAGTGCGTCTTCGAACCAGCTGTGGACGTGGTCGTGCCGGTGGCCAACAGCACCGCCCGGTCGGCGATGGCCGGACGGCCGTCGGAGAGGACATTCAACTGCAGGGCGGCGTTATAGGCGTAGGGAACACTGCCCGACGACCGCTCGGCAGGGATTGCGTGCTTCAGTACGAAGGGCTGCATGAGTGACCTCTTGGTGCTCCATGTATTCGTCTATCCACCACGCAACAGTACGTACTAAAAGTCTACGGCACTCCCTAGCAACGATTTTGTCCTCTGTGCCGCGATATGAAGTGTGTCACAGGATCCCAGTGGAACCTCAAGGCCCGATTGAACGTCAACATATGCCTGAGGTATTGCGTCACCGAATAGTCGGCCACCGCGGTGGGAGCACCGGCCGGGGAACGGCGGGTCAGGACGTCCGCGTGCCCTCGGGGTGGGTGACGCGGATCTTCGACTGGCCGTGCGGCAGCTCCTCCCAGTCCGCCATGAACCGGGCCGCCAGACCGTGTTTCTCCGCCAGCGCGATGAGCGTCTCGGTGCGGTAGTAGAAGTCCTCCCGCAGTACCTGGTGTTCGACGCCCTCGGTGCGGTCGAAGGTGAAGTCGAACCAGCCGCCGGGTGCCATGACGCGGCCGACATGGGCCAGGCACTCCTCGATGACGGGCAGTGGCGAGTGCGAGAAGACACTGTGCGCGTGTACCACGTCGAAGTGGGCGTCGGGCAGGAAACGCAGCGTCAGATCGCGCACCGGGGTGAGGGTGGGACGGCGGTCCTGCAGCCCCTCGCGCACCAGCGTGTCCTGCGCGGCCGCGAGGATCTCGGGCGAGATGTCGACGCCGTAGTAGTGGCCCGGCTCCAGATGGCTGATGAACCGCCAGCCCGCCCGCAGATTGCCGCAGCCGATCTCCAGCATCCGGTGTTCCGGCCGCAGACCGTGGTCGAGCAGATAGTCGAACTGCATCGCGCCCAGCGCCAGCCATCGCTCATGGCTGCGGCTGCCGACCGCCGCTTCCGGGCTGGTGCGGGTGTCGGACCGCATCACCGCGCGGTAGTACGCGACGTGGTCCGGGTAGCGGTAGCGCAGCCAGGCGTCCCGGGTGGCGCGGACCAGATGGCGCGGCACCCGCTGCGGGTGGCGCAGCGCGTAGGAGACTCGGTGGCCGAGGGCGGAGCGGTTGACGCTGAGTTTCTTCGCGGGCATGTGGACTCTCTCGTGATCGTCGTACGGACGCGGCGCACCATGCGTTCCCGCGTCGCTGTTGTCGGTACCAGCCTCGGCGCCGTGGCGGCGGCGGGGATCAGCGGAGCGGTCCCGGTCCGGAGGCGGTCCGGGTGATCGTCATGTCAACCGATCGGATGATGCGGCGTCCGGTGCGGCGGGTTAGTACTCCAGTGCGGTTTCGTGATCTATCCAGCGGGTCCGTCGGTGGAGCGTCGTTGGTAGTGGCTGCGTCGGGCTGCGGCCTGGTGGCGTCTGCGCCAGGTGGACCAGTGCAGCAGTCTGGCGGCAGTCATGGCCGGTGGGGCGAAGACGGCGACGAGCAGGTGACGGATCTCCGGGACGGTCAGGATGATCGGGTCGTGGCTGCGGTCGGGATGTTGCGGATCGGCAGGCCGGGCGGGGTTCGCGTCGGCGGCGAGAGCGGTCAGGAAGGCCAGGGCCAGCATGGCGAGCGTGATGTGCCGGTGCCATGAGGTCCAGTGCCTGACCTGGTAGTGATCCAGGCCGACCTGGCTCTTGGCGGCCTGGAAGCACTCCTCGACGCTCCAGCGGACACCGGCGACGCGGACGAGCTCGTGCAGGGTGATCTGGGTGGGTGACCAGCACAGGTAGAAGGCGAGTTCACCGGTGGTCCGGTTGCGGCGGATCAGCAGGTGACGATGGACGCCGGTGCCGATGTGGATCCAGGCCCAGTCGTAGTAGCGCGGGCCCTTCGCGCCGGCTCCGGCGCTGTGCCGCTGCCAGGCAGAGGCGGGCAAGCGGTCGGCGAGGACATCGGCGCGGACAGGGGTGCGGCCCTGGTTGATCCGGACCCGGGTGGAGCAGGCGACGGCCATCACGTAGCCGATGCCGATCCGCTCCAGGCGTGCGCGTAACTGCGGGTCCTGGCCGTAGGCTTCGTCGCCGGTCACCCACGATGCAGTCACTCCGGCGTCCAACGCGGCGACGATCATCTCCTCGGCCAGCCGGGGCTTGGTCGCGAAGGGTAGGTCCTCGGGCACCCCGGCAGCATGGCGGCGCTCGGGATCGGAGCACCAGGACCGCTCGGGCAGGTAGAGCCGTCGGTCGATCAGCGCGCGTCCCCGCTCAGTGGCGTAGGCGAGGAACACGCCGACCTGGGAGTTCTCGATCCGGCCAGCTGTGCCGGTGTACTGGCGTTGCACCCCCGCCGACATGCTGCCTTTCTTCACGAAGCCGGTCTCGTCCACGATGAGAACGCCGTCGTCGCCGAGGTGGTCGACAACGTAGGCGCGGACATCGTCACGGAGGGCGTCGGCATCCCAGCGGGCATAGCGCAGCAGGCGCTGCATCGGCCCGGGCCGGGCCAGGCCGGCCTGTTCAGCCAGTTGCCAGCAGTTCTTCCGCTCGGTAGCCGACAGCAGCCCGAGCAAGTAGGCGCGGGCCGTGGCCCGAGGCTCAACTCGGCCGAACCGCCCGGCGATACGAGCCATGGCCTGGTCGAACAACACCCGCCAGCGGGCAGGGTCTACGCTATGGTCCGCGGCCACCGCACGATCTTCGTTTGTCCACACACCAACCGATGATCACGCGGTGGCCGTACCCGTTCCCAGCCGGGTTCGCCACAAGATCGCGAAGTCAGACTGGAGTATTAGGACTGGCTGAGGGAGTGAACCCGGAAGAGCCGGAGAGGTCCGGAGTGAATCCGGAGATCCGGAGCGAGCCGGAGAGGCCCGGGGTGAAACCGGGAGAGCAGGGAGGGGACGGGGTGCGGTCGGCGGTCAGAGCGGTCGGGCGGTCAGGGTGGGCGCGGTGGTCGGGGATGTGGTCGGCATGGTCCGGGCGGTCCGGGACCGACGGGGTGGACGATCCGGATGAGCGGTGGCTGACGGCGGTCCTGCACATCGCGTTCTTCCTGCTGCTGGGCGCCTCGCTGGTCCGCTATCTGATCCGGGACACCGGCACCCCGCCGAACGGCTGGGTCGTCGCCCTCTTCGTGGCCTTCGGCGCGCTCTATCTGCCCGGCCGGTGGCCGGCGCCCGCGCCGAGCCCCGGCGGCCGGCCCTCCGGCCGCTATCTGGTCTGGCTGACAGCGGTGCTGGCCGCCTGGGTCGCGCTGCTGGTCCTCGCGCCGAGCGCCGCATGGTGCGCCATGCCGCTGTTCTTCACCGGTCTGCACACGCTGCCCACCCGGTTCGCGGTGCCCTTGGCCGCCGTGCTGACCGCGCTCGTTGTCGCCTCGAAACTGCGGTTCATGCACGACGGCTTCGACCCCAACGCGCTGATCGCGCCGCCCGCCATCGCCGCCGTGGCCGCCGCCGTCCTCATCCATCTGCGGCGCCAGTCGGCGCGGCAGCGGGTGCTGATCGACGATCTGGTCCGCACCCGCCGCGATCTGGCCGCGACCGAGCGGCGGGCGGGAATCCTGGCCGAACGCCAGCGGCTGTCCTCGGAGATCCATGACACCCTCGCCCAGGGCCTGTCCAGCCAGCGGATGCTGCTGCAGGCCGCCGACCGCACCTGGGAGACGGACCCGGAGGCGGCCCGAGGCCATATGCGCGAGGCGGCGGAGATCGCCTCCCGCAGCCTCGCCGAGGCCCGCCGGTTCGTCCAGGACCTGGCCCCGGCCGACCTCGCCGAGCGCTCCCTGGCCCAGGCGCTCGGCGCGCTCGCCGAACGGGAGAGCGGCGCGGGGCAGACGGTTGACTTCCACCTCGACGGACCCCTCGGGCCGCTGCCCGAGCGAGTGGAGGCGGCGCTGCTGCGCATCGCCCAGGGCGCGCTGGCCAACGTGCGGGAGCACGCCGGGGCGAGCCGGGCCGCGCTCACCCTGACCTGCATGGGCGACCAGATCTGTCTGGACATCGCCGATGACGGTCGCGGCTTCGACACCGACGCCGTCCCCGCCCCCGGAGCGGACCGGTCGCGTGGACACGGGCTGCCGGCCATGCGGGTCCGCGTACGGCAGCTGGGCGGCACACTCACCGTCGAGTCCGCACCGGGCGAGGGGACCGTCGTCTCGGCCGCGATCCCCGTCGAGCCCCTTCCCGCCCTCGTCCCCGACCGTCCAGTGGAGGCCACGGCATGAGCCCGATCCCGTCCCCGTCGTCAGGCCCTGCGGCGAGCGCGGATGCGGCCGCGAGCCCGCTCCCGCCCGCCCCCGTCATCCGGCTGCTGCTCTGCGACGACCACGCCGTGGTGCGGGCCGGTCTGCGGGCGCTGCTGGCCAGCACCGACGGCATCGAGGTGGTCGGCGAGGCGGGCAGTGGCGAGGAGGCCCTCGCCATGGCGGCCCGGCTCCGGCCCGATGTGGTGCTGATGGATCTGCAGCTCGGGGAGGGCATGGACGGGGTGACCGCCACCCGGCGGCTGGTCTCCGGTGACCAGCCCGCGCCCCGTGTCCTGGTGCTCACCATGTTCGACACCGACGCCGACATCACCCGTGCCATCGAGGCCGGGGCCACCGGCTATCTGCTCAAGGCCGAGCGGCCGGAGGAGCTGTTCGCGGCGATCCGGAACGCCGCCTCCGGCCGTACCGCGCTGTCCGCCCCGGTCGCGGACCGGGTGCTGGCCCGGATGCGCAGCCCGCGCCCCGCGCTGTCCGAGCGGGAGCGTGACATCCTCCGGCAACTGGCCCGCGGCCTGGGCAACCGGGAGATCGCCCGGGCCCTGTTCATCAGCGAGGCCACGGTCAAGACCCATCTGGGCCGGATCTACGGGAAATTGGGGGTCGAGACCCGGGCCGGGGCGGTGGCGGTCGCCACTGAGCGGCGGCTGCTGCCCTGACGGCGTCAGATCGCCGAACGGTCCGGCAGCGTCAGCCGGTCCTGGTCGGGCAGGACGAGCGTACGCGTGGGCAGCGGGATCTCGATGCCCTCGGCGCGGAACCGGCGGTGCAGCTCCTTCATGAACTCATGCTTGATGAGGTACTGGTCGCTGAACTCCAGGGCCCGCAGAAACACCGAGAAGTCGATGCCGGACTCTCCGAAGGTGTGGAAGCGCACGCTCGTCTCGTGGTCGACGACCCCGCCCTCGACGCCGGACATCACCTTCCCGGCGACCTCGATGGTCACCCGCTCGACATGGTCCAGATCGCTTCCGTAGCCGACCCTCGCCTGGACCATGACCGACATCTGCTGCTCGGGCTGGTGAAAGTTGGTCATGATGGTGTTGCCCAGCTTGGCGTTCGGGATGATGACGAGGTTGTCCGACAGTTGCCGCACCGCCGTGTTGCGCCAGTTGATGTCGACCACATACCCCTCCTCCCCGCTGCTGAGCCGGATGTAGTGGCCGGGCTGCACCGTCTTGGAGGCCAGGATGTGCACCCCCGCGAAGAGATTGGCCAGGGTGTCCTGCAGGGCCAGGGCGACCGCCAGACCGCCCACGCCCAGGGCGGTGAGCAGCGGCGCGATCGAGACACCCAGCGTCTCCAGCAGGATCAGCACGCCCATCGCCAGCACCGCGATCCGCGTGATGTTGACGAAGATGGTGGCCGTTCCCGCCACCCCGGAGCGGGACAGCGCGAGCGAGCGCACCATACCGGCCACCACCCGCGCCGCCGTGACCGTGCTGACCAGGATCAGCACGGCCTTCAGCGTCTGATTGACGTCATGGCCGACCGTGGGGGTCAGCGGCAGCGCGGCGGCCGCGGCGGCGACACCGGCGGCCATCGACGCCCACGGCGCCAGTGTGCGCAGGGTGTCGACGATGATGTCGTCGCCGCTCCACCGGGTGGAGCGGGCCCGCTCACCCAGCCAGCGCAGCGCCACGCGCAACAGCACACCACCGGCCGCGCCGCAGACCAGCGCCGCCCCGACGATGATGACGTCGTGCAACGTCAGGCCCCGGTTCATCGGCCACCGTCCGCTATGCCGGAAAGCGCGTCAGAACCGGCCGTGCGGCCCGCGGTCGTCGGTGCGGCCCCGGGTCTGGAGTTCTGTGGGATCACGTTGTCACCTGCTCGTGCCTGGGTTGTACGGGCTGCGCCGGGCGTACATGTGTACGGCTCCGGCGTGAGGTGCCATCCTGCCGCATGCGATCAGGGCCGAATGACGGGCTGCCCCGCTACCGCACGTAACCCGCCAGGAAGGCGGCGGCGCGCCACCGCGTTTGACGGACAGGTGAGGTGTGGTGGAATCGGGTCGTATGGACAGCCGCAAGGACGTGGACAGGGGATGGCCGTTCCTCGCGGCCGCCTACGCCTTCGTGGTCACGATGTGCGGTACGACGCTGCCCACCCCGCTCTACTCGCTCTATCAGCGGGAGTTCGGCTTCTCCTCGTTCATGGTCACGGTGATCTTCGCGGTGTACGCGGCGGGGGTCATTGTCGCGCTGCTGCTGCTCGGACGCATGTCCGACTTCATCGGGCGACGGCCCGTCCTGCTGGCCGCGCTGGCGCTGTCGGGCCTGAGCGCAGTGTGCTTTCTCCTCGCCGGCGGACTGCCGGAGCTGTTCACGGGCCGCACCCTGTCGGGGCTGTCCGCCGGTCTGGCCACCGGCACCGCCACCGTGATGGTGATCGAGCTGGCCCCGGAGCGTCGGCGCCGTGCCGCCACCCTCCTCGCGACCGGGGCCAACCTGGGCGGTCTCGGCGTCGGCCCGTTGCTGGCGGGCGTGCTGGCGCAGTACGCCCCGGCGCCGCTGAAGCTGGTGTTCGTGGTGGACCTGGTGCTGGTGGCGGTGGCCGCCGCCGTGGTGCTCGCTCTCCCGGAGACCGTACGGACCCGGGGGCGCCCGCCGCTGAGGCCGCAGCGGCTGCGGGTGCCCAAGGAGATGCGCGCGACATTCGCGGCCGCGGCCATGGCGGGGTTCGCGGGCTTCTCCACGCTGGGCCTGTTCACCTCGGTGTCGCCCACGTTCCTGAGCGAGGTGGAGGGGGAGAGCAATCTCGCGGTGGCCGGCGCCGTGGTGTTCTCCGTGTTCGCCGCCTCCGTCGCCGGGCAGGCGCTGGGGCGGCGGCTGGGCCCGGGGCGGTCGCTGCCCGGCGGGTGCGCGGTGCTGGTGGCCGGTATGGCGGCCATCGCGGTCTCGCTGGCGACCGCGTCGCTGGCGCTGCTGGTGCTGGGCGCAGTGATCGCGGGGACGGGGCAGGGGCTGTCGTTCCTCGCCGCCGTACGGGTGGTGACGGAGCGCAGCCCGGCCGACCGGCGTGCCGAGGTCACCTCCGCCCTGTTCGTGCTGATGTATCTGGCGATCTCGATTCCGGTGATCGGCGTGGGGGCGCTGTCGCTCGCGGTCGGGCTGCGCTCCGCCGGGCTCATCTTCACGGGCTGTGTGGCCCTGCTGGCAGCGGCCGCCCTGCTGCGGCTGCGGGGGATCTCCGCCGCGGCATCCAGCCGCTGAACACGCCCTGCGAACGCGGCGGGGACGGCGCACAGTGCGGCGACCGTCGATCCGCCCCCCGGCGGGGAGCGGAACGACGGCATCACCCCATCACGGCTTCACGGCTTCACGGCATCCGGCGTGGCCGCCCCGCGTCACAGCTCCAGGACGGTCCGCACCGGCAGATGGTCGCTGGGGTACTGGCCGTCTCCGGAGTAGGTGTCGATGACGGCCTGGTGGGTGCGCACACCGGGTGAGGTCAGGATCCAGTCGATCCGGTCGCCGTCCGGGACCAGCGGGCCAAAGCCGTGGAACGTCCCGTAGAGCGGGCCGCGCCGCTCGGCGGTGTCCCACGAGTCCACCAGCGTGCCGCCGTTCAGCATGGCGTCGTAGACCGGGTTGCCATGGGCCGCCACATTGAAGTCGCCGGTCACGATGCGGGGGAGCGCGGAGTCCAGCCCGCCGAGCCGCTCGGTGATCAGAGCGGCGGCGCGCTCACGGGCGTTCTGGCTGCGGTGGTCCAGATGGGTGTTGAGGGCGTAGAACTCCTTGCCGGTCCGCCGGTCGTGGAAGCGCACCCAGGTGACCATCCGGACCACGGCCCCGCCCCAGGTGTTGGAGCCGATCACATTCGGGGTGTCGGAGAGCCAGAAGTGGTCGTACTCCACGGGCTCGAGCCGCCCGGTGTCGTAGAAGACGGCCATGAACTCGTCGCGGCTGCCCCCCATCCGCCCGGTGCCGATCCACGCGTAGCGCTGTCCGAGGTCATGGGCGATATCGCGTAGCTGGCCGTACAGCCCCTCCTGAGTGCCCAGCAGATGGGGCCGGGCCCGGCGCAGCAGCTCCCGCATGACCGGGCGGCGCCGGCCCCAGGAGTTGGGCTCGCTGTCGTCGGCGTAGCGCAGATTGAAGGTCATGGCGGCCAGCCGCGGACCGTCGGCGGGGGTGCCCGGGGCGGCGGTGACCGCCGTGGCCACGTACTGCGGCTGGGAGGCGAGCGGAAGCGCGGCGGCCGCCCCGGCCGCGACGCGCATACCGTGACGGCGGCTGAACGCAGGTGCGGGCATGGCTCCTCCAAGGTCTTGAAGGTGCGGTGACGGACCCAGTGTCGGACCCCGCGGTGTGGGGGGTGTGTCCCGCGGTGGCCGTCGGGTGGAACGTACGGTCACGCAGAGCCGACCTCAAGGGCGTGTGCGGCCCCCGCCCGTGACGGCGGACCCCATCCGTGACGGAAGTGGCCGGGGATGCGCGGTGGCGGCGATGGGTAGACAACGGCGGTAGCTGTCGAGACGGAAGGGGCACCTGGGGTGACGTTACGGCCGCTGACCTTCGTCGTGGGGACCGGACGCTGCGGTTCGACCGCTCTGTCGCGTGTTCTGCGGCTGCACCCGGATCTGCTCAGCGTGAGCGAGCTGATCGCCGCACTGGAGCCGGACGCGCTTCCCGAGGCTCCGCTGACCGGGGCGGAGTTCTGGCGGATTCTCGCCACCCCGCGGTCGTTCGCCAACCGTGTCATCCGCGATGGCATCCCGCTGCCGGAGTACCGGTATCCGCATGTCAAGGGGCGGTTCTCGGTGGCGGGCGGTGGCATTCCGGCCCTGTGCATGATGACGCTGCCTCATCTCACCGACGACCCCGACACGCTGTTCGACGCGCTGGAGCCGGAGCTGTCCCGGCGGCCCGCCGCGCCGGTGGCCGATCACTACCGGGCGCTGTTCGGCCTGCTGGGGGAGCGGTTCGGCGGGCGGGCCGTGGTGGAGCGTTCCGGCTACTCGCTGCGCTCGGTGCCCCGGCTGCGGGAGGTCTTTCCCGAGGCCCGGTTCGTCCACCTGCACCGGGACGGCGCCGACTGCGCGCTCTCCATGAGCCGCCACCCCGGATTCCGGCTGATCCAGCTGATGGCGGAGCGCGCCGAGACCACCGAGAGCCTTCCGGCCGGTCTCGAGGCGCTGCTCGGCGACGATGACGCCGATCTGCGTCCGCTGTACGAACGGTCCGTACCCGTCGCCGAGTTCGGCCGGTTGTGGTCGCACACGATCGTCGAGGGGCTGGCGCATCTGTCCCGGCTCCCCGCCGCGATCCGGATGTCCCTGTCGTACGAGAGCCTGCTCGACGCGCCCGAGCGCGAGCTCACCCGGCTGGCCCACCACCTCGGCGTGGACCCCCTCCCGGAGTGGCTGGCGGCCGGAAGCGCTCTGCTCGACGGAGACCGCCGGGGCACGGCCGCCGCGACCCTGCCACCCGCCGAACTGGCCGCCCTCCGCGAGAGCTGCGCCCCCGGCGCCCGGGCCCTGAGCCTGGCCGGCGCCGGATGAGATAGCTGCCCCGGCGTGCGGATGAGGTAGCTCCGGCGTACGGGTGGGCCAGCGGCTGCGGATGAGACAGCTCCGGCGTCAGGCCGTCGCCGCTTCGGCGACCTCCCCCGACTGCTCGACGGCCACCGCCCGCAGCGCCTCCAGCAAGGCGGCCACCGCCGGCACCCGCGCCGCCTCCGGCCGCAGCAGCGCGCAGACATGGCGCCTCGGCCAGTCGTCCAGCGGGCGCGGCTCGACCCGCGGATCGGGCCGGGGGAGCAGACCGAGGCCGTCCATCAGGGCGATGCCCACCCCGTCGCCCACCAGGCCGAGGGTCGTCGCCTGGTCATCGGTCGTGGTCACCACCCGGGGCTCGAACCCCGCCTCCGCGCACCGCCGCAGCAGCCGCTCGCGGTCCCGCTCCAGGATCCACCGCTCCCGCGACAGATCGGCGAGGCGGACGCTGCGCCGCCCCGCGAGCTCATGGCCCCGCGGCAGCAGCACATGGCGGCGGTCGACCAGCAGCGGGACCCGGCGCAGCGGGGTGTTCGCGGTCCCGGAGGCGTCTCCCGTCTCATCGTCGGCGACGATCGCCAGATCGGTCTCGCCCGCGTCCAGCAGCCGGTGCGCGTCATGGGAGTCGGTCTGGCCCAGCTCCACCTCCACCTCGATGCGTGAGGCGCCCAGTCTGGCCAGCGCCGCGGGCAGCACGGCGACACACACGCTCTGCACCGAGGACATCCGCACCCGGCCACGGGTGCGCGCGGCGAGCGCCTCGAACTCGTTCTCCACATCCCGCAGCCCGGCCAGCACGTCCTGGGCGCGCTCGGCGAGTCTGTGGCCCGCGGGCGTGAGCCGTACCCCCCGTCCCGCCTTGACCGTGAGCGGCACGCCCACGGCACGTTCCAGCGCGCGCATGTGATAGCTGATGGCCGGTTGGGTGTAACCGAGGTGGTCCGCCGCGGCGCTGTACGAGCCGGCGCGACAGACCTCTGCGAGTACGGTGAGCTGGCGAAGATCGATCACTACAGGACGATAAAAATCGTTTATCAATTCCCGTAAGACTCTAATTGGACGCGTGATCGAGAGGCCGTCAAAATCATGGTGACGGATTTCGCCCGCACCCGCTCATTGATCTGACCGATCGGACATAGCCCCACCGCACTGGCTGCCCGTACGGTCACAGCCCGCCCACGACGGTTTCCTCCCCACCGATCCGTGCCGGACCGGCAAGGGGACCCGGGCGCGGTGACTTTCCTCCCTCCGCCCGAATCCCCCGCTGGAATGGATGGATGGTGCCCGATGCATGATGGCTGGAATCGCATGACTCCGGTGGTCGCGGAGAACAATCCCTTCCATCAGATGTCACTCAACGAAACCGTTCACCCCCCGCTCCCCGAAGTGGTGGACGCCGTCCTGCGCACCGCGCGGACCGCCCACCGTACCCTGGATGCCCTCGGCGCCGGGCTCTGTCAGGCCCTCGCCGCACATCTGGGAGTGCGCCCGGAACATGTGCTGGCCGGACCGGGTTCCGGTGCGCTGCTCCAGCAGTTGTTCTCCACCCTCACCGGACCGGATACGGACACGGTGCACGCCTGGCCCTCGTGGGAGGCGTACCCGATGATGGCGGCCAACGCCGGATCCACCACCGTCCGGGTGCCGCTCACCGGATACGACCACGATCTGAAGGCGATGGTCGACGCCGTCACCGACCGCACCCGCATGGTCCTGCTGTGCACCCCCAACAACCCCACCGGCACCGCGCTGGACCAGGAGCGGATCCTGCGTTTCCTCGACCGCCTCCCCGCGCATGTCACCGTCGTCATCGACGAGGCGTACCGGGACTTCGCCGACCCCGGCGCCGTCGCCGACGGCATCGCCCTGCACCGCGCCGATGAACGGGTCTGTGTGGTGCGGACGTTCTCCAAGTCCTATGGGCTGCTCAGCCTGCGGGTCGGCTATCTCGTGGCGCATGAGCCCGTGCTCGCCCCGCTCCGCTCGGTGCTGCCCTTCTACCGGGTGAGCGCCGTGGCGCAGGAGGCCGCCATCGCCGCGCTCGGCGCCCAGGAGCAGGTGCTCCGGCAGTGCGCCGAGACCGCCGAGGAGCGCGACCGGCTCCACCGGACCCTGCTCGACCAGGGCTGGGAGGCGCCCGCGAGCCAGGGCAACTTCCTGTGGCTGCCCATGACCTCCGGGGTGGAGCGCTTCACCCAGTTCTGCGCGGACCACGGCGTGGTGGTCTGCGGCAAACCGGGCGAAGGGGTACGGGTGACCGTCGCCGAGCCCGCCGCCAACCAGGCGTTCGCGGAACTGGCCGGGAAGTACCGGGAGGCGGCCGTATGACCCCGCCCGACGTCGCGGTCACCGATGTGGCCGACCCGCTGGCGGAGGCCGCGCCGACCATGGAGCTCCTGCTGCGCGAGCTCGACCGGCGCTGGCCGCCGGAGGCCGAACGCCTCCACCAGATCTCCCGGTACGCCCTGCTCCCGGCCGGGAAGCTGCTGCGTCCGCTGCTGCTCATGGAGTCGGCCGAGGCGGTGGGCGGTGGCGGACCCGCCGTCGTCCCGGCCGCGCTGAGCGTGGAGTACCTCCATGTGGGATCCCTCGTCCACGACGACGTCATCGACGGCGACGCGATGCGGCGCGGCCGTCCGTCCGTCGTGGCGCGCTACGGCACCACTGACGCCATCGTCACCGGGGACGCCCTGATGCTGGGCATGTTCGGTGTGCTCACCGACGGCGCCGAAGAGGCCGGCGAACTGCCGCCGGGCCGGGTCCTCGGCGCCGTGCGGGTCTTCGCCCGGGCGGGCGTCGACCTGTGCCGCGGCCAGGCGATGGAGGGTGAACTCCGCGGCGACCTCGGTTGCGGACTCGACCGGTATCTCACCATGAGCTCCCTGAAGACCGGGGCGCTGTTCAGGGCCGCCTGCCGGGGCGGGGCGATCCTGGGCGGCGGGACCCCCGCCCAGCAGCACGCGCTCACCGCGTACGCCGAACATCTGGGGCTGGCCTTCCAGATGCACGACGACCTGCTGCCGTACACCAGCGACCCCCGCACCACCGGCAAGTCCGCCCTCAGCGACATCGCGGCCGCCCGGCCCACCTTCCCCGTCCTGCTCTGCCACGCCATGGCCGGCGCCCGGGGCCGCGCCCGGCTGGAGGCGGCGCTCGGCGGCGCCCTGCCCGCCGCCGACGCGCTGCGGACGGTGCACGAACTGCTGGAGACGACCGGCGCGCTCGACGCCGCGCGGGACCAGGCGACCGCCCAGGCCGACCGGGCCACGTCCTGTCTGGCGGAGCTGCCCCGCTCCCGGGCCACCGCCGTGCTCGCGGCGGTGGCCGATCTGTCGGTCAGCCGGGACCGGTGACGCCGTGGCGGCCCCGCGCACGGCACTCCTGGCCCATCTGCAGACCTGGCGCCCGTACACCCTGTGGTATCCGGGGCTGGTCGGCCTCGCCGGAGCCACCCTGGCCGGATCGCACCCCACCACGGGGCAGTTGCTGGTGGCCTGGGCCGCGCCGACCCTCGGCTGGCTCGCCGGCCACTATCTCGGCGACTACTACGACCGTGACCTCGACGCGCTCAGCAAGCCCCAACGCCCCATCCCCTCCGGCCGGTTGAGCCCACGAGCCGCCGTGGCCACGGGCATCGGCTGCGCCATCGCCGTGGCCGCGCTGGCCCTGTGGGCCAACTGGCGCGCCGTGGCCGTGGCCGCCGCCGCCATGGCGGGCATCGTGGCCTACAGCCGGGTGCTCAAGGGACGTGGCCTGTCGGGCAATCTCATACGGGGCGTGCTGACCGCGCTCACCGTGCTCTTCGGCGCGATGGCCGTCCAGCCGTGGCCACCGTGGCGCGCGCTGCCCTTCGCCCTGGTCTTCCTGGCCCATGACACCGCGTCCAACCTCGTCGGCACCCTCCGCGACGTCGACGGCGACCGTGAGGGCGGCTACGCCACCGTGCCGGTCCGCCAGGGCGTCCGGCGCGCCACCCACACCGCGGCCGCGCTGTATCTGGCCGCCGTGGCCGTGGCCTGCGCCGCCACCGGGCTGGTGCCCAAGGACACGGCGGGCTATCTCGTGCTGCTGTCGGCCGCGGCGCTGTGCGGCGCGGGCGCCTTCGGGCTGCTGCTGCGGTCACCGGGGCACCTCGCCCCCGCGCTGGCGCTGCGCGCCCACGCCGTCCTGGTCGCCGAACGCCTGGTGCTGGCCGCGGCGGTGGTGGCCGCGGGCGCCGGTGCGGCACTCGCCCTGGCGCTGCTGACGCCGCTCCTCACGGTCAGCGTCATCACCCAGAGCCGGATGCGGTCCCGGCATGAGTTTCCCGCCCCCCTGGCCGACGGCGGGCCCACCCTCCCCGATCCACGCCCCTGAACCACCGCGCGCCACCAGCAGAAGGGTCCGCTCCCATGCCCGCTTCCGCCTTGACCGAGAGCGTCGGCACGGCCGTCACCGCCGGTACCGAGGCGCTCCTCGCCCACCGGCGCGACGACGGCGCCTTCGTCTTCGGCGCGCACCACGCCTCCCCGCTGAACACCGCCGGAGCCCTCACCGCACTCCACTTCGCCGATCCGGAGGGTTCGGCCGAGGCCATTGAGCGCGGTGTCACCTGGCTGTGCGAGACCCAGCGGGACGACGGCGGCTGGGCCATGCGCGGGGTGCCCACCGAACCCCTCACCACCGCGCTCGCCGCCGCGGCACTCCACCTGCTCGCCCCCCGCCGGGCGGCGTCGGCCGTACACGCCGCACGGGCCCGGTTCGACGAGCTCGGCGGCTCCGGGGCCGTCCCGGAACCCGCGATGACCGCCCTCATCCGCCAGTTCCACACCTTCGCCGGACTGCCCCACGAGGGCGCCCAGCGACGGCTCCCCCTGGAACTGCTGCTCTTCCCCGGCCTCAGCCGCCGCCTGCTGAGCCTGCGGCTGCCCATCTACGCGAGCCAGGCGCTCGCCCAGTCCGCACACCGCCGCCGCGGCCCGGCCGGCCGCGTTCTGGACCGGCTGGCCCGGCCGAGGGCCCTGGCGATCATCCATGACGCGTACGAACGCGAGGGCGCCACCGGCGGGTTCAGCACCGACCCCTGGCTCACCGGACTCATCTGCCTGGGCCTCGCCCGCTCCGGCCGGGCGCCCGACCTGGTGCGCGCCGCCGCCCGCTGGCTCCGCTCGGCGGCGAACCCCGACGGTTCCTGGGATCTGATGCCGCTCGATGTGACCTGGACGAACTTCGCCACCGCCGCGCTGATCGAGGCCGGTCACGCCGAGGACCCGCAGCTGATCGGCACCCGCGAGATGCTCCACCGCCACCAGCAGCCCGAGCCGTTCGACGCCCTCGGCTGCCCGGCCGGCTACTGGGGGTTCTCCAGCCCCCGTAGCTGGCCGATGGCCCTGGAGACCGCCGAGTCCAGTGCCATCCTGCTGAAGTTGCCCGGCGGCGCGGACGACCGCCACGTCCGCGCCGGGCTGGCGTGGCTGACCGCCACCCAGGACGCGGCCGGGTCCTGGAGCCTGGCCGTGCGGAACAGCAAACCCGGCGGCTTCGGGCCCTGTCCCCAGATGACCGCCAAGGTCGTGGGCGCCCTGCTCGACTCCGGGGCCGGGGCCGACGACCCGCGCGTCGCCAAGGCCGTGCGCTGGCTGCTCGGCCGGCAGCGCCCCGACGGATCGTTCGAGGCCATGTGGTACCGCGGCGGCACCCCCGGCACCGCCGCGGCGCTGGAGGCGCTCAGCCGGGCGGGCCGCACCGGGGAACACCACCGCGCGGCGGCCCGGGCCAGGGACTGGCTGCTGCGCACCCGGCACCCCGACGGCTCGTGGAGCACGGGCGAGGGCACCCGGCCGGGCACCGTCGAGGAGACCGCCTGGGCGCTGCGCGGGCTGCTCGCCGCCGGGCTGAGCCCCGCCGACCCGGCCCCCGCGGCGGCGGCCCGATGGCTCGTCGACGCCCAGCGGGCGGACGGCGGCTGGACGCCGGGCCCGGTCAACGAGTACGTCCGCGGCTGTGCCCGCTACGCCGACGACGGCATCGCGGCGGGCCTGGCGCTGCGGGCCCTGGCCCACTACCGCTCCGCGGAAGCGGCGGAAGCCATCGGCACGACCGGCCCGACCACCGGCACCACCGGCACCACCGGCACCACCGGCACCACCGGCACCACCGGCACCACCGGCACCAGCGAAGGAGGCCGGAAATGAGCCCCGATGTGCTCGTGTGCGGGGCGGGCGTCGGCGGTCTCGCCGCGGCCCGCGCGCTCGGCGACCTCGGACTGGACGTCCTGGTGGTCGACAAGCAGCCGAAGGTCCGTCCGATCGCCAAGGGAGAGGTGCTCCAGCCGGGTGCGCTGCGCCTGCTGCGCTCCTGGGGCGTGGAGAAGCGGCTCGACGCGCAGGGTGCGGTCCGGCTCGGACGGCTGGTCGTCCGCGATCCGCGGGGCACCGCGCTGATGTCCCTCGACTACGGCCAACTGCCCGCCCCCGACCAGTGGTTGCTGGCCCATGACCACACCGCCATCCTCGCCGCTCTGGCCGAGAGCCTCGGGCCGGGTGTCGAGCTGCGCCGGGGCGTCCGCGCGGAGGCGCCACTGCGCGACGACTCCGGCCGGATCACCGGACTGCGGCTGGCCGAAGGCGGCAGGGTCTACGAGCAGCGGGCGCCACTCGTGGTCGCCGCCGACGGCATCTCCTCACGGCTGCGGTCCTGGGCGGGCATCGAGGCCAAGCGGGCCGACTATCCGCACCGGCTGGTCTCCTTCGACATCGGCGAGGCCGACGCGGCCGCGCGGGCCGACGACTTCTCCGCGTATGTCACCGACCGGGGGCTGCGGCTGCTCTATCCGCTGCCGGGCGGCCGGTTGCGGCTCTACCTCCAGGCCGGGCCCGATGAGCTGCGCGGCGTCACGGCACATGGGGGGCTGGCCGACTGGGCCGCCCGGGCGCTGTCCCAGGTGCCCGCCCTGGAGCCGCTGACCGCGTCCCTGCTCGCCCATCTCGACAGCCGCCAGACGCTGCCCGTCGGACGGCTGCTGTCGCCCCGGCTGTCCGGCCGCGGACTGGCGCTCGTCGGCGAGGCCGCGTACGCCGTCCATCCGATGGCGGCGCAGGGCATGAACACCGCCATCACCAGCGCCGGTGCCCTCGCCGAGCGGCTGTCGGGACATCTGGAGCGTACGGGCGAAATGTCGGCCGCGGCGGTGGACGCCGCGCTGCGCGACTACCACGAGCGGCAGCTGCCCCTGCTCACCCAGGCGGCCAGGACCAGCGGCAACGCGGCGCGGATGGTCACCGATCTGTCGTGGCGCGGCCGGATCCTCGGGCGCCGGGCCGTCCGTCACACCGGTGCCAACCCCCGGCTGCTGCACACCGTCACCCACAACATGTCGGGCCTCGGCCCGCGCCCGCTGACCCCGCTGGACCGGCTGCAGCAACTCGGTCTCCTCCCCGATCCGCGCGCCCACCGAGTGCCGACCGCCCCGGCCGGCCGACCGCAACCCATGTGAGGACGGTTTACCGCATGTCCACTTCCGAACCGATGGTGACCCCCGTCTCCGGAGCACTCGGCGCGGAGATCCGCGGTGTCGATCTGACCGAGCTCACCGATGAACTCTTCGAGCGCATCCACGAGTTGCTGCTCAAGCACCTCGTGGTCTTCTTCCCGGACCAGGAACACCTCACCCCACAGGCGCATATCGCCCTGGGACGGCGGCTGGGGGAGCTGGAGGTCCATCCGTTCCTGCCCAAGGTCGAGGGCCATCCCGAGATCGTCGTCCTGGACGCGGACCAGGGCGCCAAGGCCGATGAGTGGCATATCGACGTGACCTTCCAGCCCAATCCGCCGGTCGCCTCCATCCTCCATCTGCAGGTGTGTCCCGCCTCCGGCGGCGACACCATGTGGAGCAACCAGTACCTGGTCTACGAGACGCTCTCCGAGCCGATGCGCGAACTCCTCGACGGCCTCACCGCCGTCCATGTCCTCAACACACCGCAGACCGGCGAGCACTCCGCGGAACACCCGGTGGTGCGCATCCACCCCGAGACCGGCAGGCGCTCCCTGTACGTCACCCGCATGTGGACCTCGCACATCCCGCAGCTCAGCCGCCCGGAGAGCGACGCCCTGCTGCAGTACCTCTTCGAGCACTCCGAGTCGCCCCGGTTCAATTGCCGCTACCGCTGGCAGCCCGGCGCCGTCGCGATGTGGGACAACCGCGCCACCCAGCACCTGGCCGTCAACGACTACACCGAACCCCGCAGGGGCCAGCGGGTGACCGTCCTCGGCGACCAGCCCACCGGCGACACCCCGCGCTGGAAGGAGTACCGGCCCGCGCCCGACGAGCGCTACTACCCGCGCCACGTCACGGCCCGCCACGGCTACCGGTGACAGTGGCCCGTCGGCGGCTCGGGCGTCGTCGCCGTACGGTGGCGGCGACGCCCGCGCCGAGCACCAGCACGGACGCACCACCGGCGAGCAGTACCGGAGTGCTGTCGCCGTCGTCCTCCTCGGACGTGGCGGAAGTGGCGGGGTTGGCAGAGGTGGCGCGGGAGGCCGCCGCGGCGTCCCGGGACGGCGGAGCGGCGGCGCGAGACGGCGGGTTGGCGGCCTCCGACGAAGGAGCATCCGACGAGGGGCCGCAGCGCCCAGCACCACATCAGAGCAGGAGTAGTAGGTGTCCGGGGTGCTGGTGTTCCGCCAGATCGTATAGAGCAGCTGACGGCCGGTCCGGTCGGCGGGCAGCGTGGCCTTGATGCGGTACGCGTCGTCGACCAGCGCGGGGTCCTTGGCGGTGGCGAACGGCTTCGCCTCCAGGTCCGACCACTTCAGCGGCCGCGCGGGATCGTAGCCCTCCCTGGTGAGATACAGCTCGAAGGTCCCCGTGTGCGGGATCGTCGACCGATAGGTGAGCATGAGTTCGGCCCCGGCCGACAGCCGCGTCGACGGCCAGTCGGCGCGCGCCAGATCCAGCCCCCGGTACGCCTCCAGACCCCCGCTGCACAGCTTCCCGTCCGGGACCCGCTCCCGGTCCTCGCCCGCCACTCCCGCGATACGCAGGTTGTCCCAGTCCGCCGCCTCCGGGCCATTGGCGGCCTGAGCCGCCCGGCACGCCGCCGACCGGGCCGCGCCCCCGCCGTCGGGGGAGCAGGCGAACGTCCGGCTCACCGGGTCCGTCGGCGCCCCGTGCGCCTGGGCGGGCTGCGCGGCCAGCGCCGTGAACAGACAGGGGAGGGCCCCGAGAAGAGCGCCCACGGCGGCGGTGCGATACGAGGTCATCCGGTACGGCCCTCCGACTCGGTGCGACGGGACGGGCGCGCCGCCCGTCCCGTCGAATACGGGAAGCCCGGACCGGGCGTTCAACGGCCGCCGGAAGCGGTCGTGCAATGCCGTACAACCATCCGCGACCCCAACATGTCTCCCTAGGCAGACGCAAACAGCGCCTACGCCCATGAAGAATCATTAAGGGGGACAAATGAATCTTTCTCGCCGTATGGCCGCCACCGCGGTGCTCGCCACCGCCATCGCGGGCACCGTGGCCCTGACGCCGCAGGCGTCGGCCGCCGCCACGGCCACGTACAACGGGGTGTGCGGCAGCGGGTACAAGGTGGTGAACTCGGCACCCATCGGCTCCAAGGGCACCGTCTTCCTCACCTACAACTCCACCAAGGGCAAGAACTGCGTGGTCACCGTCCGGAACACCACGGGCGCGGCGGTTCCGATGTTCGCCTACCTGTACGTTCAGGGCGCCGACGAGTCGGCCGAGGACGGCGGCGCGTACACCTCGTACGCGGGCCCGGTGTACGGCGACGGGCGCGGTAAGTGCGTGGACTGGGCCGGGGGCATCGAGAACCAGTCCACCTGGACGTACGGATCGAACTGTGGATCCCTGAAGGCCTACCGCGTGACCAAGGGCTGGTAAGGCCCGAAAGCCAGGCGTCGGCACGGCCGACGGGGGACGAACGGGGGAGCGGCGGCCACCTTCTCGTAAGGTGGCCGCCGCGATCGTCGTAGGGACCTCTTGGCGTTATCCGCGGGCTTCGGCCGGCGCAGGGAGTAGCAGACCGCCCGCATATTCGCTGTCTTCCGCGGCGTTCGTCCCGGTACCGTCACCTGCGTGACTCCAGTAGATCTCGCGGCCGTCATTTCCGATGGCGTGCACCAGGCCATCGAGTCCGGACGTATCTCGGCAGAGGCGCCACGGGAGATCCACGTGGAGCGCCCGCGCCACCGAAGCCATGGCGACTACTCGACCAATGTCGCCATGCAACTCGCCGCCTCCGCGGGCCTGCCCGCACGCGCCGTCGCCGAGGTGCTGGCCCCGTTGGTGGGCGCGGCCGACGGAGTGGCGAAGGCAGAGGTCGCGGGCCCCGGATTCCTGAACATCACGTTGGAGAGCGCGGCGATCGGCTCCCTGGCACGCGACATCGTCCTGGCCGGTGACACCTATGGCCGTACGGACCGGCTCGGGGGCCTTCGGCTCAACCTGGAGTTCGTCTCGGCGAACCCCACGGGACCGGTGCACATCGGCGGGGCCCGGTGGGCGGTCGTGGGCGATGTGCTTGCCCGGCTGTTCGAGACAGCGGGTGCGGACGTCTCGCGGGAGTACTACTTCAACGACGCCGGTGTGCAGATCGACCGGTTCGCCCGCTCGCTGTTCGCCTCGGCACAGGGCTCACCGGTGCCTGAGGACGGCTACAGCGGCACGTACATCGCGGAGATCGCCGCCGCGGTGCTGCGCCGGCACCCCGACGTCCTGACGCTGCCGGAGTCCCAGGCCCTCGCCGCCTTCCGGGCGGTGGGCACGGCACTGATGTTCGACGAGATCAAGGCGTCGCTCGCCGCGTTCGGTACCCGCTTCGACGTCTACTTCAACGAGAAGGACCTGCACGACCAGGGCGACCTGGACGCCGCCGTCGCCCGCCTGCGGGAGGGCGGTCATGTCTTCGAGGACGAGGGCGCGATGTGGCTGCGCACCACGGACTTCGGTGACGACAAGGACCGGGTGCTGGTGAAGAGCGACGGTTCCTGGACGTACTTCACCGCGGACTGCGCGTACTACCTGAACAAGCGGTCCCGGGGCTTCGAACGGGTCGTCATCATGCTCGGCGCCGACCACGCGGGCTATGTGGGCCGGATGCGGGCCATGGCGGCCTCCTTCGGTGACGATCCGGACACGCATCTGGAGATCCTGATCGGTCAGCTCGTCAATCTGGTCAAGGACGGGGAGCCGGTCCGGATGAGCAAGCGGGCGGGCACGGTCCTCACCCTGGACGACCTGGTCGAGGCGGTCGGCGTGGACGCCGCTCGGTACGCGCTCGCGCGGGCCGGCGTGGACGCGATGATCGACCTCGATATCGACCTGCTCACCCGGCAGTCGAACGACAACCCCGTCTACTACGTCCAGTACGCGCACACCCGGCTGTGCGCCGTGCAGCGCAGGGCGGAGGAAGCCGGGATCGGGAAGGGCGCACCGGAGGACTTCGCCCCCTCCCAGCTCACCCACGAGCGGGAGACCGATCTGCTGGGCATGCTGGCCGAGTTCCCGCAGGTTGTGGCCACCGCCGCCACACTGCGCGAGCCGCACCGGGTGGCGCACTACCTGGAGGCGCTGTCCGGCACGTACCACCGCTTCTACGACGCCTGCCGCGTCCTGCCGAGGGCGGGTGAGGATCCGGACGACCGCACCCGGGCCCGGCTGTGGCTCACCGAGGCCAGCAGGCTGGTGCTGCGCAACGGGCTGCGGCTGCTCGGGGTCTCGGCGCCCGAACGGATGTGAGCGCAGCCCCGGACCGGCGACCGACATGTCGAACCGTCCCTCGTCGATGACGAGCCACTACCGGCCGGGCACACAGGAGAATTCGTGGAAGCGACCGACCCGCCGGTATGTCGATGGTGCAATAGCGGGGCAGGCTCTGGTATCAAACCTGGCCGTGGCCTCACGCTGCCGCGTCGAGCTGCGCATTGCCCGTCACAGGTGGAGGAACGTTCATGCACCCAGTCACCGGCTCCCGCGCTTCCGTCCCCGCCATGGGTCGCCCGGCCCCCCGCCTGTCCGCCGACCGGGTGCGGACGCCGCCCCGGATGCCCGCCGCCCGTCCGCCGATCCGGTCGCGGGCGGATGCCGAGACCGTGGCGCTGCTGCACCGGGCCGCCCGGGTGCTCATGGAGGAGGTGCCCCGGCTGGCGGACCGTATCGTCGCGCTGATGAAGGAGCGGGAGCCCGTCTACCGGTCGCCGTCCCTCGACCCGCATGAGGTGTGGCGGGAGGTCCACGACTCGCTCAGCAACAATGTGCGCTCGCTGGTGCACCCGAAGGAGACGCGCGAATCGGCCAGGTCGTGCGCGTGGCGGATCGGCACCGACCGGGCAGCCCAGGGATTTCCGCTGGACGCGCTGCTGCACGCGTATCGCATCGGCTGCACCGTCGTATGGGAGCAGCTCCTGGAGACCGCCTCGAAGGAGGACCCGCTGGGCGCCCAGTCGCTGGTCCATGTCGCCGCCGACGTATGGAACTTCGTCGACGAGCACTGCACCCTCGTCGCCACGGCGTATCAGGAGGTCGAGCGGCAGCTCTCCTGGCACCGGGAGAACCGCTACCGGATCATCGTCGCGGCCCTGCTCGACGGCACCGCCCGGGTGAGCGACTTCCCCGAGGCGGAGGAGGTCCTCGGCCTGCCCGAGCGGGGGCGTTACGCGGTCGTGGCGCTGGAGGACGCCGACGCCTCGGCCAGGGCGCCGCATCCCACCGCGGTGTGCGCGGGACTTCGTACGGTCTGGCATACGGCGGAGGGCACCGCCCACGCCATCGTGCTGCTCGGCGACGCCGGCGCGCAGGGGCTGGTGCGCGGGCTGGAGGTGCCGCCCGGCGCACGGGCCGGGGTCAGCCCCGCCGTGTCCGGTCTCGCCGCGGTGAACACGGCCCGCCGGCTCGCCGATACGGCGCTGCGCACCCGGCCGGCGGCCGGGGAGGCGGCGCTGCTCGACGAGCGCTATCCGGAGGCGCTGGTGGTGTCCTGCCCGGACCTCGGCGCCGCGCTCGCCGACCGGATGCTCGGACCGGTCCTGGCGCTGGAGTCCGCCGACCGGGAGATGCTGCTGACGACGCTGGCCGCCTGGCTGGAGGGCGGGGGATCCGCGCGCCGCGCGGGCGAGCTGCTGTTCTGCCACCGCAACACGGTGCTCAACCGGCTCCGCCGCTATGAGCAGTTGACCGGGCGTTCGCTGGACCACCCCCGAGAGGTCATGGAGTTGTCGCTCGCACTGTCCGCGCACCGGCTGCTGACGCCCTGAGAAGCACCCCTCGGCCTGAGGCGATGTGGGCGTGCACAACGGCCCTCGGCCGATCATGTGCACCCGTCACACGGTCCGCCGGTTGGGCTGTACGCGACCGCGCTGACCTGCTGTCGTGGCGATTCCGCCCCTGTGACATGGGGCGGAACCCGCACAAGGAGCCGCGACATGCCCGACTACGACCAGCCCTGGCGCGCGTCCGTTGCGCCCGTCGAGCCCCGCACCATGCGCCGCACCGTCACCATGCCGCCCCGCCCCACGGCCCCGCCTCCGCCGGCGCGGCGCACACCGTGGCAGCGGCCGTGGCCCTGGCCGGCGCGGGCCGCCTGTACCGCGCTCGCCTGTCATGTGGCCGCCGTGGTGGTGAACTGTGCCGCCGAAGGCGTCGTCAACCTCGGCGCGGGCGGCGGGTTCACCGTGGGCGCCATGCTGATCGGCCTGGATACGGCGGTGCTGCTCACCGTCCTGGCCCGGGCCCATCGCCGGTCCACCGGCACGACGGGGGAGGGGGAGGGGTGAGCTTCCTCGATCCCAGAACGCTCGCGTTCGTGCTCTTCGCGGGCTTCATGGCCATCTCGTTCCTGCTGTGCATCCTCGCGGCCACCGGCAATGACGACCCCACCGAGTTCTACCTCGGCACCGGCTCGCTCAGCCCGATGCAGAACGGCCTGGCCATCGCGGGTGACTACATCTCCGCCGCCACCGTGCTCAGCACCACCGGCACCATCGCGCTGGCCGGATTCGACGGGGTGCTCATCGCCTCGTCCACCGTGCTCTCCATCCTGCTGTTCATGCTGGTCCTCTCCGGACCGCTGTGCGGACGGGGGCGGTTCACCCTCGGCGACGTCCTCTCCGAGCGGCTGAGCGAACGCCCCGCCCGCATCGGCACCGCCGTCGTGGTGCTGGTGGTCGTCATGCCGCTGCTGCTGGTCCAGCTCAACGGCGCCGGCGCCATGCTGGCGGTGCTGCTCGGCATCCCGGGAAGCGGCGCGGTCACCGGCTGCACCGTCTTCATCGGCTCGCTCATGGTGTGTTACGCCGCCCTCGGCGGGATGAAGGGCACCGGATTCATCCAGATCCTCAAGACGGTGCTGCTGCTCGCCGCGTTCGTCCTGCTGGCCGCTCTGGTACTGAAGCGCTTCTCCTGGAACCCGTTCACCCTCTTCGACGCCGCGGCCGACGCCAGCGGCTACGGCGACGGCTTCTGGCAGTCCGGCCGCCAGTACGGCGACTCCCTCAGCGGCCGCCTGGATGTCATCAGCGTCCAGCTCACCCTCGCCGTCGGCGCGGCCTGCATGCCGCATCTCACCATGCGGCTCCACCCGATCCGCGGCATGCGGGCCGCCCGCGCCGCCACCACCTGGGCGGTGGGCGCGGTCACCACCATCCTCGGGCTGATCGTGATCGTGGGCGCCGGAGCCACCGCCGTCGTCGGCGCCCGCGCCCTGCGCGCCTCCGACCCCACCGGCAGCGACTCGCTGCTGCTGCTGACCCTCGCCCTGGACCCGGCGGCGCAGGAGGCCCACCGCAGCCTGCTCTTCTCCGTGGTGGCCTGCGCGGTCGTCGCCACCACCCTCGCGGCGGTCGCCGGACTCACCCTGGCCGCCGCGGCCTCCCTCGCCCATGACGTCCTGGCCAAGGTCGTCTTCAAGGGCAGGCTCTCGGCGAACCGGGAGCTGGCCGCCGCCCGGACGGCCATCGTGATCGTCGGGGTCGTGGCCGTCGTCCTCGCCATCGTGACCCAGCACTGGAACCGGCAGGTCCTGATCTCCTTCACCTTCGCGGCCGCCGCCTCGGCCCTGCTGCCGATCGTGCTTTACGGCACCCTGTGGCGCGGCTTCACGGTGAACGGACTGCGCTGGGCGCTGTACGGAGGACTCCTCCTCACCGCCGTGACCATGGCCTTCTCCCCGGCGATCTCCGGCAACCCGCTCGCGGTCTTCCCCGAGCGCGACTTCCACTGGTTCCCGCTCCGCAACCCGGGTCTGATCACCATTCCCGCCGGGTTTCTGCTCGGCTGGCTCGGCTCCCGTACCGGACGGCGGGCCCGGCATGCCCAGGACCCCACGCGGGGGGACCTGCCGTACGCGATGCACACCGGCTGACCCGCCCGGTGCCGCCCGGGCCTCTTACGGGGATCGGGGCCCGGCCTTGGCGCGCCGGTGGGCGGCCACCCGCTCACGGGTCGCGCACCGGCGTGAGCAGTAGCGGCGCTCCGGTCCGCTGCCCACGGTGAGGAAGACATCGCCACAGCCGGAGGAGGAGCACAGGCCGCCGGGCGGGCGCTGACCGTCCCAGATCAGCACGGTCAGCGCCATGCACGAGGAGGCGAGGAACCACTCGCCCCAGGGCGCCTCGTCATCGCTGTCCAGGTGCGGATGCCAGGGCGAACGGCCGTCGTGCGAGCTGAGCCGGAGCGGACCCGTGCCCTCCCGCAGCAGCCGGTTCAGCACTTCGGCGGCTTCGTCGACATGCTCGGCGGCGAACACCTCGCGCAGCCGCAGCGCGGCGGTGCGCATGCCCGCGACATCGCCGGCGGTGAGCTCGACCGGGCCGGGTTCGCCGTGGTCGAGCAGGATCCCGGCGATCGCGTGGGGGTCAGGGCTCGGCTCCGCCGTCAGGGCGTTGACGAGGGCGGCGGTGCGCCGGGCGGTGTCCCGCACCGAAAGCCGGGTGGACCGGTCGTCGTTCGAGGGGGGCGACACGACGCCAATGTAACGCACCTGGCGAACATTTGCGTTACCTCCGTAACGTGATCCGCATGCCAGGGCGTTACGCGATGGAGTGCTATCTGGGCGGGGCGGCCGCCGCCCGCGCGGGGGACGAGATGTCCGGGCCCGCGCTGCTGCTGGCCGGACCGGCGCTCACCGGTTCGGCCTCCTCGGGCTCGTCGCTGCTGGCGGGCATCATGGTCGCGGCGGCGGTCGGCGGACCGCTCTTCGGGGTGCTGCTCGACCGCTCCGCCCGGCCGGGCCGGCTGCTGGCCGCGGCACTCGCGCTCTACGCGGTGGCGCTGACCGCGATCCTCCTGGGCCTGGGGCGGCTGCCGTTCGCCCTCACGGTTCTTCTCGCGGTGGGCGCGGGGCTGCTGGGACCGGCCCTGTCCGGCGGATGGACCTCCCAGCTGCCGCGGGTGGCACCGCCGCGGGCCCTGCCCCGGGCCAACGCGCTCGACGCGATGACCTTCAGCCTCGCCGCGCTGGTGGGGCCCGCACTCGCCGGGACCGTCGCGGGAACGGCCGGGGCGCCCGCCGCCGTGGCGGTGTCCATCGCCCTGATCGGCCTCGCGCTGCCCGCCGCCTGGGCGCTCCCCACGCCGCCGCGGCCCGGACCGGCCCCGCCGCCGGCCACGTCGGTCGTCGCCGATCTCACCGCCGGGGTGCGCGCCATCGGCCGCAACCGGCCCCTGGCCCGGGCCACCGCCACCTCTGTCGTCTCCTGTGTCGGCCAGGGCGCGCTGCTCATCTGCTGTCCGCTCCTCGGCGCGGCCGTGCTTGGCGGCGCCGACCGCGGCGCCCTGCTGCTGTCCGCCACCGCCGCATCCGCCCTTGTGGCCAACGCGGTCCTCGCCCGCCGCCCCCGCCCGCCGCGTCCGGACACCGTGCTCCTCGGCGGAGCCCTGCTCCTCGCCCTCGCGCCCCTGCTCGCGGCCACCGGCCACCCGGTCGCGCTGATCGCCGCCATGCTGCTCGCCGGGGCCGCCGAGGGCCCCCAGCTCACGGCCCTGTTCGCGGTGCGCCACCGGGAGGCGCCCGAGCGGCTGCGCGGCCAGGTCTTCACCACCGGAGCCAGCCTGAAGATCACCGGCTTCGCGGTGGGCGCGGCCTTCGCCGGTCCGCTCGCCACCTGGTCGCTGCCGGGCGCCCTGGTGGCCGCAGGGGGGTGCGAGGCACTCGCGGCTCTGGTGTTCGTATGCTTGCCGGACGATACGGAGGCTGTCGTTCCGGATCTGCCCCCGGGGGCTGTGTGACAGAGACATGTCAGGCATGATGACCTGCATGGAAGACCTGAAAGACCTGCTGCCCGTCGAAGCCGTCCGGCTCGACGTCCGGGCGGCCGACTGGCGTGAGGCGATAGGCGCGGCCGGCCGGCTCATGGTGGAAACCGGCGCCACCACCGACGAGTACACCGGCGAGATGGTCGCCAACGTCGAGGAGAACGGGCCGTACATCGTCATCGCCCCGGGGGTCGCGTTCGCCCACTCCCGGCCGTCCCCGGCGGTGCTCAGGACTGGGATGTCCTGGGTCCGGCTCGCCGAGCCGGTGGAATTCGGGCATGAGTCCAACGACCCCGTCACCCTCGTCGTCGCCCTGGCCGCCCAGGACTCCGCCGCGCACACCTCGGCGATGGGGAGCCTGGCGCGGCTTCTGGGAGACCCCGCCACCGCCGCCGCCTTGGCCGAGGCGCCCACCCCGAAGGCGCTGCACGCCGTGCTGGCGGGGGAGCGGCCGAAGGACGGCTCCGAGAAGTCCGGGCCGACCGACGCCCCCGAGGCGTCCACCGCTCCCGAAGCCTCCACCACCCCCGGGCCGCCCACCGCCTCCGCACCCCGTGCGGTCTCGCGGCACAAGATCCTCACGGTCTGTGGCAACGGCGTGGGCACCAGCCTGTTCCTCAAGAACACCCTGGAGCAGGTGCTGGACCGCTGGGGGTGGTCCAGGTTCGTCACCGTGGAGGCCACGGACACCATCTCCGCGAAGGGCAAGGCGTCCGAGGCCGTGGCCCTGCTCACCTCCCGTGAGATCGCCAGGACCCTCGGGGATGTGGGACGGCCCGTGAAGGTCGTCCAGGACTTCACCAGCACCGCCGAGGTGGACGCGGTGCTCCGGGACACGTACGACGTCTGAACGACGGGGACAGAGGAAGCACCATGGGCTGGTTTGTCACCCTTGCCACGTTTCTCGTCAATGAGATTCTGAGCGAGCCCGCGTATCTGATCGGCATCATCACCGCCGTCGGACTCATCGCGATGAAGAAGAGCACCGGGCAGATCATCGGCGGCGCCATCAAGGCGACCCTCGGCTTTCTGCTGATCGGCGCGGGAGCGGGACTGGTCACCGCCTCCCTCGACCCGCTGGGGACCATGATCCAGGGCGTCACCGGCGCCCACGGCGTCATCCCCACCAACGAGGCCATCGTCGGCATCGCCCAGGACCAATTCGGCTCACGGGTCGCCTGGCTGATGATCCTGGGCTTCGTGGTCAGCCTGCTGCTGGCCCGGTTCACCCCGCTCCGCTATGTCTTCCTGACCGGGCACCACATGCTCTTCATGGCCACGCTGCTCACCGTGGTCCTGGCCAACGGCGGCCGCTCGACCGTCGCCGTGGTGGCCGTCGGCGGTGTGCTGCTGGGCATCATGCTGGTCGCGATGCCCGCCTTCGCCCACCCCTGGACCAAGCGCGTCACCGGCAGCGACACCGTCGCCATCGGCCACTTCGGCACGGCCGGATACATCGTGGCGGGCGCGACCGGACGGGTGGTCGGCAAGCGCAGCCGCTCCACCGAGGAGATGAAGCTCCCCGAGGGGCTGCGGTTCCTGCGCGACTCGATGGTGGCCACCGCCCTGTCGATGCTATTGATCTACCTGGTCATGGCCGTCCTCCTGCTCGTCAAGGAGGGACAGAAGACCGCTTTCAAGGCATTCGCCACGGGCACCGGCACGGTGGCCACCGGCACCGGGAACTACCTGATGCAGTCCGTGATGCAGGGGCTGCAGTTCGGCATCGCGGTCGCGGTGATCCTCTTCGGCGTCCGTACGATCCTCGGCGAGCTCGTCCCCGCCTTCCAGGGGATCGCGCAGAAGGTCGTCCCCGGCGCCCTGCCCGCGCTGGACGCGCCCATCGTCTTCCCGTACGCGCAGAACGCGGTGCTGATCGGCTTCATCTCCAGCTTCACCGGCGGCCTGATCGGCCTGGCCCTGCTCACTTGGATCTTCAACCCGGCCTTCGGCCTCGCCCTGGTGCTGCCCGGTCTGGTGCCGCACTTCTTCACCGGCGGCGCGGCCGGGGTCTACGGCAACGCGACCGGCGGCCGGCGCGGCGCGGTCGTGGGGGCGTTCCTCAACGGCCTGCTCATCACCTTCCTCCCCGCCCTGCTGCTCAAGGTGCTCGGCGCGTTCGGCGATCAGAACACCACCTTCGGCGACGCCGACTTCGGCTGGTTCGGCGCGCTCATCGGCAACGCGGGCAAGGCCGGTGGCGCCGCCGGACTCGTCATCATCGTGCTGCTCGGCCTCGCCGTTCTCGGAGGCGCGATCCTGGTGCAGAAGCGGGTGGTCGACACCGGCTGGGACCCGGGCGCGGCGCGCGACGCCCTGATGCCGCGCGAGAGCGTGGCGGCGCCCGCCGAGGCGGGTACCACCACGGCCGCGTACGCCAAGATCCCGCCGCCCGCGGGCGCTCCCGCACCCCGCCCGCCGCCTGAGGCAGCGAGGGCGCCCCGGTGGTCCCGTCCCGAGCCGTCGGCCCGGGACGGCCCGGGACGGGACAGGACCACCGGGGCGAGGGGGTTCACGCCCGCTTGACGTAGTCGCGCAAGTGGACGGCGGTGAGGGAGCCGCCGGTGTCCACGAGGTCGGCGGGGGTGCCGGTGAACACCACCTGACCGCCGTCATGGCCCGCCCCCGGGCCCATGTCGATGATCCAGTCCGCATGGGCCATCACGGCCTGGTGGTGCTCGATGACGACGACCGTGTTGCCCGCGTCGACAAGACGGTCGAGCAGCGCGAGCAGTTGGTCCACATCGGCGAGATGCAGTCCGGTGGTCGGCTCGTCCAGGACGTACGTCGTACCGCTCCGCGCCGTATGGATGGCCAGCTTCAGCCGCTGGCGCTCACCCCCGGAGAGCGTGGTGAGCGGCTGGCCGAGCCCCAGATAGCCCAGCCCCACCGCGCCCAGCCGGTCCAGGATCGGCCGGGCCTGACCGTCGGTGAAGAACTCCCGCGCCTCGGCCACCGACATGCCCAGGACATCGCTGATGTTCCGCCCGCGCAGCCGGTACGTCAGCACCTCGGGCCGGAACCGCTTCCCCTCGCAGTCCTCGCACACCGAGGCCACCTCGGCCATCATCGCGAGATCGGTGTAGATCAGCCCGATGCCCTTGCACCGGGGGCAGGCACCCTCGGAATTGGCGCTGAACAGACCCGGTTTGACGTGGTTGGCCTTGGCGAACGCCGCCCGGATCGGATCGAGGAGCCCCGTATAGGTGGCCGGGTTGCTGCGGCGGGAGCCACGGATGGCCGACTGGTCGGCGACGATCACCTCCTCCCGCCCGGACAGCGACCCATGGATCAGGGAGCTCTTGCCCGATCCGGCGACACCGGTGACGACGGTGAGCACACCGAGGGGGATGTCGACGCTCACATCCCGCAGATTGTGCAGCCGCGCGCCCCGGACCGGCAGCTGCCCACTGGGCTGCCGCACCGTCTCCCGCAGCCGCACCCGGTGGTCCAGATGGCGCCCGGTCAGGGTGTCCGAGGCGCGCAGGCCGGCGAGATCGCCCTGGTAGCAGATCCGCCCGCCCGCCACCCCCGCGCCGGGCCCCAGATCCACCACATGGTCCGCGATCCGGATGGTCTCCGGTTTGTGCTCCACGACGAGCACCGTGTTGCCCTTGTCCCGCAGCTGGAGCAGCAGACGGTTCATGCGCTCGATGTCATGCGGATGCAGGCCCACCGTGGGCTCGTCGAAGACATAGGTGACATCGGTCAGACTGGAGCCCAGATGCCGGACCATCCGCACCCGCTGGGCCTCGCCACCGGACAGGGTGGAGGACTCCCGGTCCAGGCTCAGATAGCCCAGGCCGATCTCGACCAGTGAGTCGAGAAGCGCCCGCAGGCTCTCCAGCACCGGTCCGACGGAATCGTGCCGGATCCCGCGCACGAACTCCGCCAGATCGCTGATCTGCAGGGCCGAGCACTCCGTGATGGAGCGACCGTCGATCCGGCAGGACCGGACGGCCTCGCACAGCCGGGCGCCCTCACACTCGGCGCACTCGGTCAGGGCCATGGCCCGGTCGGCGAACGCCCGCATCCGCGGCTGCATCGCCTCCCGGTCCTTCGCGAGGTACAGCCGGCGGACCTTGGTCACCAGCCCCTCGTAGGTGAGGTTGTTCTTCCCCACCTTGATCTTGGTGGCCGGTTTGTGGAGGAAGTCCTCCCACTGGGCGGGGGAGTAGTCCCGGAGCCTGATATCGGGGTCGAAAAGGCCGGAGGCCGCCATAACCTGCCAGTGCCAGCTGTCCACCTCGAATCCGGGGACGGTGATCGCCCCCTCCTTCAACGACTTCTCCCTGTCGATGAGTTGGGCGATGTCGATGTCGGTGACCCTGCCGAGCCCCTCGCACCGCGGACACATGCCCTCGGCCGTGTTGAAGCTGAAGGCGAGGGGAGGGCCGACATAAGGACTGCCGATCCGGCTGAACAGGATCCGCAGCAGGGTGTGGGCGTCGGTGGCGGTGCCCACCGTGGAACGGGAGTTGGAGCCCATCGGCTCCTGGTCCACGATGATCGCCGCGCTCAGATTCCGCAGCGAGTCGACATCCGGACGGCCGAGCGTCGGCATGAAGTTCTGGACGAACGCCGTATAGGTCTCATTGATCAGCCGCCTCGACTCCGCGGCGATGGTGTCGAAGACGAGCGAGGACTTACCGGAGCCGGAGACGCCGGTGAAGACCGTAAGGCTTCGCTTGGGAATGTCCACACTCACGCCCTGGAGATTGTTCTCCCGGGCGCCACGGACCTTGATTTCGCTGACATCCATGCCTTCAAGTGTTTCATTGAAGTAGCGGTTGAGACTTTTCGCGGATTTCCCCCCACATCCGCTGGATATGCTGCGACAGCGTCGCGCTAACCTTCAACTCGCCCGTGAACCCTTGCCGGGAAGGTGACGAACCGTGAGCCCTACGGACGCCGCGCTGCGTCCCGTCGATCTGGCCCGGATAGCGGGTGTCTCCACCCAGCAGATCCGCAACTACGTCGACGCGGGCGTCCTGCCCCCGGCCGCCCGCACCCCCGCCGGCTACCGCAGGTTCGAGGACCGGCACCGCAGAGCCCTGGTGACCTACCGGGCCCTGATGCCGGGATACGGCACGGAGACCGCCCGCGCGGTCATGCGGGCCGTCCACGCCGAGGACATCGCCCTGGCGCTCACCCTCGTCAACGCCGGCCATGCCGCGCTCCACGACCAACGGCTCTCCCTCCAGGCGGCGGGGGAGGCGCTGGAGACGGTCGCCGGGCAGCCCCCGGACCCCTCGGCGCCGTCACGCCCCGGGCCACTGCGGATCGGCGAGGTGGCCGCCCGGATCGGGGTGCGCACCTCGGCCCTCCGGGTCTGGGAGTCCGCCGGTCTGCTGCGCCCGCGCCGCGACCGGGGCACCGGCTACCGCGTCTACGGCCCGTCCGACATCCGGGACGCCCGGATGATCGACCTGCTGCGCCAGGTCCGCTATCCGCTGCCCCAGATTTGGCCCGTCCTCGAGGGCCTGCGCCGCACCGGCAGCAGCGAGGCCCTGCGCACGGTCATCGCCCGACGTCAGGAGGGGCTCGCCCAACGCGCCGCGGCCATGCTCGAGGGCTCCTGCCGGCTCCACCACTACCTCACGGAAAATCGGTCGGCCGAGGACCGATGAGTTCTCGGCGCGGGAGCGGTCGATAGGGGTAAACGCTCCCCAAGCGCAGGAGGAACCGATGGCCACCGACGGATTCACCACATGCCTGTGGTTCGACGGCAACGCCGAAGAGGCGGCGCAGCACTACATCTCGATCTTCAAGAACTCCAGGCTCGGACGGATCGCGCACTACACCGGGGTCGAGCCCGGCGGCGCGGAGGGATCCGTGATGACCGTCGAGTTCGAGGCCAACGGACAGAAGTTCGTGGGGCTCAACGGCGGGCCGCAGTTCACCTTCAGCGAGGCCATCTCCTTCCAGGTGCACTGCGCGGACCAGGACGAGGTGGACTACTACTGGAGCAGGCTCTCCGAGGGCGGCGAGGAGGGCCCCTGCGGCTGGGTGAAGGACAAGTTCGGGGTGTCCTGGCAGGTCGTCCCCAGCGCGTTCCTCGACATGGTGACCGGCTCGGACCCGCAGAAGGCCAAGCGGGCCACCGACGCGATGATGAAGATGGGCAAGCTCGACATCGCCGCGCTGCAGGCGGCGTACGACGGCGCGTAGCCGGCCCTGGGGGCGGGCCCGTACGGCATGCGGTCAGGCTGCCGTACGGGCCCGCCCCAGGGTCGTACGGTCCCGGCTGGCGAGCGCGCCACTAGCAGGACTCCGTTAAGTCGCTCCTCCGTTGTCGACCTTTCCCTCGAACCGGTCGGCGGCCCGGCCACGTCTCTCTTCAGACGCGCCCGGCGCGCCGGAGCGGGGCAGACAGGAAGGGGAGGAGCTCGTCGGGGAAGGCATTGGGACGTTCGTCGGGCACGAAGTGGCCACTGCCCGCAATCACGGCACCGGTCAGCCGCGGCGCGACCGTGTTCAGACTGTCGGCGAGTCGGGCGCCTGTGCTGTGCTCGCCGCCGACGGCGAGTACGGGCATGGGAAGGGCTCCTTCGGTTTCGTGCCAGGCCCGGTTGACGCGGCCGTCCTCAAGGAGGGTGCGGTAGTGCGCGAAACCGGCGCGCAGTGCCTCGTATCCGCGGTAGGAGGAGGCGACGGTGGCGACCTGTTCCGGCGGGAAAGTCCCGGGTACCGCGGGCAACCAGTCGAACCACCAGGTAAGGAAGTCGCTCTCCGGACCCCCGAGAAGCAGCTCGGGCAGTTCTTCGGTCATGAAGGAGCACCGCGCCGGGCTCGGCGCAGGCGGGTGCGGCGGTCTCCTCCAGGCGCCGCGTATCCGCGTCCAGAAACCGGGCGTCGACCTGCACTACACGGCGCCCGGCGAGCTCCGCCCGCCAGGCGGCGTAGCGCACCAGCGAGGACTTGCCGATGCCGCCGGGCCCGTGGAGATACGCCACAAGCGGAGCGCCCCCCGCTCCCGACAGCATCCGGTCGAGCACCGCCCGCTCCGGTTCCCGGCCCACCAGCGCCCCGGCGCGTGCCTCGGCCAACCGGGTCGCCAGTCCCGTCGCACCCAAACCGGGCTCCTCCTCTCGTCAGGTCCATCGTGGCGTCGAAGATCCGCTTGGTGAGGCGCTTCGACGTAGACCGGGCCGGGTTCCTACGATCCGGCTTTGCGGCGCGGCGCCGCTGAACGAGGTGGCGTGGAGCGCATGTGGTCGCTCACCGGCGCCAGCAGGCCGGCGAGAGCCTTGACGTCATCGCGCGAAAGCGGCTCGAACAGGAGGCCGCTGACCACCTTGATGTGACCCGGCAGCACCTTCCCGAGCAGCGTGCGTCCGGCGTCGGTGATGGTGACCGTGATGCTCCGCTCGTCGTCCGGAGAGGGCGTGCGCACGACCAGGCCCGCCTTCTCGAGCAGGCCTACCTGGTAGCCGGCAGCTGGAACTGGATGTAGCTGCGGTCGCCGGCTTCGCGTAGCTGTTGCTCGACCGCGTGCCGGAGCAGGCTGGCTTTGACCTCGGCGGGCACCCCGCGCCACGACGGGTGCTCCGTGAGGATCACGTCAGCCCCACCATGATGCGCATCGTGGAACGGCTTTCGGATACGCCCGCGTTGGTGTGATGTCCCGGTTCAATGAGACGCTCCCGCAGACCCGCCCGGCGGTTGCTCTGCTGGGCGATTACACCCGGTTCAGCGGACTGTCCCGCTACCTGGTCTACCGCTGGTTCACCGACCCGGCGCAGCGCGACCTCTATCCCGTCGAGGACCACGCCCTGCGGGACAGGGTCTTCACCGTGGACCTCCGGACGGCGTACACGGCGGACACCACGGGCAGGGCCGAGGAGATCGTCGCGGCGCTGCTGGAGGGCAGCCCCGAGTTCGCCGAGCTCTGGCGGTCGCACGAGGTGGACGTCACCCACCATCAGGACCTCAAGCGCTACCGGCATCGTGAGCTGGGCGAGCTGGAGCTGTACTGCCAGCGACTGGTGGACCCGGACCAGGCCCAGGAACTGCTGGTCTTCTCCGCCCTACCCGGCTCACCGAGCTACGAAAAGCTCCAACTCCTGGCAGCCGTCGACGCTTAGTACTGCAACGGCGCTTGCCCTGACTGATGGCCAGGTCAGAGGCTGTGTCCGTGAGCCCCGGTGCCGTAGGAACGGCACTTCCCTTTCTGCCGGGTAAGGCCGTTGAACGGGTCGTGGACGAGATGGTCGAGCGCCCAGCGGGCGACCACGGCCATCCGCCCGCTGATGTGTTCGCGTCGGGTGTCGCAGCCCCGCTACCGCGACCAGCCGTCCCCGGTGGCCGCGCTCGCGTCCGGCCTCGGGCGGCAGGCGTTCACCGAGGTGACCTGGCGCGACGGCTCCCGCGGGCTCATGCGTTCGCATGGTGCGGACTCACCCTCCACCAGATCCTCGACACCCTCCAGAACCTTCCGAACCGCTGGACCGGCACCTCCACCACCTGCCACCGCCCCCTGCCCAGAACATCCACCACCCGCCCACACCCCAGAGCCAGAGCGACTTGGCGGGGTCCTACTGGTGGCCGTGGGCGAGGTCCGCGGGGTCGGTGTTGGCGCCGCAGAGGAGCACGGCGACCTTCTCCCCGGGCCGCGGCCGGTATCCGCCGGACGTGAGGGCCGAAAGCGCCGTCGCCGCCGCGTGCTCGACCGCGATCCTGCGGTCGTCCCACAGGGCCTGCCGTGCGGCGACGATCGCCTCGTCGGACACCAGGACGGACCGCACGCCGTCCTTGCGGGCCCACTCCAGCGCGTCCGAGGACACATGGCGCGCCCCCAGCGAGTCCGCCGCGACCGAGTCCACCGGGACATCGACCACCGCATCGGCCTCCAGCGCGGCGTTCAGGGCCCGGCACCCGTACGGCTCCACGGCGACGACCCCCACCCCGTGCTCCAGGGCGGATACCGCGACACCGGTGAACAGCCCGCCGCCCCCGACCGCCACCACCACGGTGTCCAGGTCGGGCCGGGCCTGGAGGATCTCCTCCATCACGGTGCCCGCCCCGCCGGCGATCAGCGGATGGTCGTACGCGTGCGACAGCAGCGCACCGGTTTCGGCGGCGTGCTTCTGCGCGGCCTCCCGCGCGTCGTCGTACTCGGTGCCGATCTGATGGACCTCGGCGCCGAGCCGGCGCAGCCGGTCCACTTTCACCTGGGGCGCGGTCTCGGGCACGAACACCGTGGCGGGCACGGAGTGCCGCGCCGCCGCCCACGCGCACGCGAGCCCGGCGTTTCCGCCGGAGGCGATGGTGACACCCGTGTCCGGCAGGGTGCCCGCCTCCTGGTGGGCCCTGACGAAATTGAACGCGCCACGCGCCTTGAAGGTGCCCGTGTGCTGCAGGAACTCCAGGGCCAGCCATCCCTCGGCCGCACCCCATGCCCCCTGCTCCACCGGAGCGAGCGCCACCGGCCGGATATGTCCCGCGACCCGCTGGGCCGCGGCTCGTACGTCCTCGATGGAAAGAGTCACTGAAACACTGTAACAACCACTGGTACGCTCAAGCCATGCGAAGCAGCCGGGACCGAGCCGATCAGCCCACCCTGGAGGTCATCGCCGAGGCCGCTCTGTCCGTCGTCGACGACGAGGGGCCCGAGGCGCTGAGCTTCCGCAGGGTGGCGCAGTTGCTGGGCGTCTCCCATGCCACGGTCTTCCGCCGCTGCGGCGACTTCGACGGTCTGGTGAACGCGTGCGCGGACCGGCTGGCCGCGCGGATGCCGCTGGTGGGGCAGGACCTCGACTGGGCCACCGCCACCGAGGCCCGCTTCTCCGCGTTCTACGAGGTGCTGATCGAGCATCCCGGGCTGGTGGCGCTGCGGTCGGGCCGCGCCTGGTGGGGCCCGCATCTGCTGAGCCGTCTCGTGGAGCCGCAGCTGGCGCACAGCATCGCCGCCGGAATGGCGCCCGAGGCCGCGATCCGGGTCTACCGCCGGCTGTATCTGCTCACCCTCGGCGCCGTCGCCTTCGTCGACCACCGCGACGCGAAGAGGGTGCGCACCGCCGCGCGCACGGCGCTCGCCGCCCTGGACCCCGAGGAATTCCCGGCCCTCACCGGGAACCTCGGCGTCGTCGTGCCCGCGCTGACCGACCACGAGGTCTACCGCGGCGCGCTGCGGCAGCTGATCGACGCCTCGGCGGCGGCCTGCCCCGGACGGTGACCAGCGCCCGCGGGGCGGGCCCCGACTGGGCCCGCCCCGCCTCGCGCCGCGGTGTGGTTACAGCGTCTGCTGCACCCGCTCCGCCACCAGCTTGATGAATCGCGACGGGTCGCTCAGCTCACCGCCCTCGGCGAGCAGCGCCATGCTGTAGAGCAGCTCGGCCGTCTCCGCGAGACCGCTGTCGTCCTTGCGCTCACCATGGGCCTTGCGCAACCCGCTGACCAGTGGATGGGTGGGGTTCAGCTCCAGAATGCGCTTGATCTGGGGCAGGTTCTGACCCATGGAGCGATAGATGTTCTCCAGGGCCGGGGTGACATCGAAGGTGTCACTCACGATGCAGGCCGGCGAGGTGGTCAGCCGCGTGGACAGCCGCACCTCCTTGACCTGCTCGCTCAGCGTCGTCGTCATCCAGGAGAGCAGCTCGGCGAAGTCCTTCTGCCGCTGCTCCCGCTCGGCCTCCGCCTCCTCGTCCTTCTCGTCCTGGGAGTCGAGGTCGACCTGCCCCTTGGCGATGGAACGCAGCTGCTTGCCCTCGAACTCCGGCACGGCGTCGACCCACAGCTCGTCGATGGGGTCGGTGAGGAGGAGCACCTCGAAGCCCTTGTCCCGGAACGCCTCCATATGGGGCGAGCTCTCCACGATCGAGCGGGACTCGCCCGTCATGTAGTAGATGTGCTCCTGCCCGTCCTTCATGCGCTCGGTGTAACCGCGCAGCGTGGTCGGCTGCTCGGCGTCATGGGTCGAGGCGAACGAACACACCTCGAGGATCGCCTCGCGGTTTTCCAGGTCGCTGAGGAGACCTTCCTTGAGAACGCGGCCGAATTCCGTCCAGAAGGTCGCGTAGCGCTCCGCGTCGGAGGACATGATGTCCTTCACCGTCGAGAGCACCTTCTTCACCAGGCGACGCCGCATCAGCTGAATCTGGCGGTCCTGCTGAAGGGTTTCCCGCGAGACATTCAGCGAGAGATCCGCGGCGTCCACCACGCCCTTGACGAAGCGGAGATATTCCGGCATCAGCGCTTCGCAGTCGTCCATGATGAAGACGCGCTTGACATAGAGCTGCACACCCCGCTTGCGGTCCTGCATATACAGGTCCTGCGGTGCGCGGGCCGGAATGAAGAGCAGCGACTGGTATTCGAAGGTGCCCTCCGCCTGCATGCGGATGGTCTCGAGCGGATCGACCCAGTCGTGGCTGATGTGCTTGTAGAACTCGTGGTATTCCTCGTCGGTGACCTCGTCCTTGGGACGGGCCCACAGCGCCTTCATCGAGTTGACGGTCTCGAGCTCGGGCGCCTTCTCCTCGCCCTGCTCCGCCTCGTCCGCCTCGTCCGTCGTGACCGGGGCCTGGGTGGGGGCCATCCGGATGGGCCAGGTGATGAAATCCGAGTGCTGCTTGATGATTTCCCGGATCTTCCAGGGCGAGGCGTAGTCGTAGAGATGGTCCTCGGTGTCCTCCGGCTTGAGCTTCAGCGTGACGGAGGTGCCCTGGGGCGCGTCGTCGGCCGGTTCGAGGGTGTAGGTGCCCTCACCGCTGGAAACCCAGCGGGTGCCCTGGCTCTCCCCGGCGTGACGAGTCAGCAGGGTCACCTCGTCGGCCACCATGAAGCTGGAGTAGAAACCCACCCCGAACTGCCCGATGAGGTCCGCGGAAGCGGCCGCGTCCTTCGACTCCCGCAGCTCCTTGAGGAATGTGGCGGTGCCGGAGTTCGCGATCGTGCCGATGAGCTCCACGACTCCGTCATGCGACATGCCGATGCCATTGTCGCGAACGGTCAGCGTGCGGGACTCCTTGTCGACCTCAATGGTGATATGGAGATCAGAGGTGTCCGCCTGAAGGTTTCCGTCACGGAGCGATTCGAGCCGCAGTCTGTCCAGCGCGTCGGAAGCGTTGGAGATGAGCTCGCGCAGGAAGACGTCCTTGTTCGAGTAGATCGAATGGATCATCAACTGCAGAAGCTGCCGCGCCTCGACCTGAAACTCGAAAGTCTCGACCCCTGTAGTCAACTGTTTCCCCTCATGAGATAAGTGTCGACGGCATCAAGCACCGTGCGTCATCGGCAGTTTATCGAAGGTGAGGGGTGCCGAGCGGCCTTCCGGGTAGATGACGGACGGCCGCTCACGGGACACGGCTACGGTGCCCGGGCGCGGGGCCGGAGTGCGTCAGCCGCCGCCGTGCACCTTGCTCCAGTCCAGGGCTTCGGCGGCCTCCCGCTGGATGACCTCGGCCGCCTCCCGGGCCTCGGCGGGGACGTCGCCGTGCTCCGCCACGAGGCTGTCGTAGATCGGCACGAAGTCGGGCTTGTCGGTCGCGGTCATGTGGCGCACTTCCTTGGCTACGGATTCGGGGTCAGCCCCCGGCTACCCGATCTATCGAACGGTCATGCTTTGGCGTAGATCACACAGGGGTTCCCGGTGATCCACAGGGGCCCGGCGCGGTGCGAGGCGCCGGGCCCCGTCGCAGGTCAGTGCCCGGCGGGCGTCGGCTCCAGGACGAAGACCGGGATCTGGCGGTCGGTCTTCTTCTGGTAATCCGCGTAGTCCGGGTACGCCTCGACCGCGCGCTCCCACCACAGGGCCTTCTCCTCGCCGGTGACCTCGCGCGCGGTCATGTCCTGCCGCACCGGGCCGTCCTGCAGCTCGACCCGCGGGTCGCCCAGGACGTTGAAGTACCAGACCGGATGTTTGGGGAGCCGCCCAGCGAGGCGACGACGGCGTAGGTGCCGTTGTGCTCCACCCGCATCAGCGGGGTCTTGCGGATCTTTCCGCTCTTCGCGCCCCGCGTGGTCAGGAGGACCACGGGCATGCCCCGCATGGTCGTTCCCTCGGTGCCACCGGAGCTCTCGAAGAGCTCGACCTGATCCCGTACGAACTTCTCCGGGCTCGGCTCGTACTCACCCTGCAACGGCATGATGTCCGTCCCCTTGCTGCGTTGTCCCTGATGCGAAGACTCGCCTGACGTCTCCCCGTGCTCATCCTCAACACGGGGAGTGCGCGAGATCATCCCGACAACACGGGGACTGCGCGAGATCATCCCGACGGGCTCGGGCCGTCGGGGCGGCGACGGGGAAGACGTCCGTTACGCCGCCATGCGGCGCTGGTCGGGGGAGGGCGCGGGGGTGGAGGCAGAGCTGGGGGTTTGCTTGTCACCGTTCCGCTCCGCCGCGCGCTTCGACTCATCGGACTGACGTCCACGAGCGGGGAAGGTCAGGTCCGGTACGTCGACGACCGGCGGCAGATCGGGAGTGAGCAGTGGCTGCTCATTTCTGTTCATGGGCAGCGGGTACCCAGGCGCGGCACGCTCACCCTGCGATACCGGTCACAGTCGGACATGGCGGTCAGATCGGCGGTTCATGCCCGGGTGCGGTTCACGCCCGCGTGAGGGCAGGCCGTGGAGACGTCGGCGATCTGCGACGCGTCCACGGCCTGCCCTCGGTGCCGTCGGTTCAGCCCACGCGTTCGATGCGCGCGTTACGGATCAGGAATTTGCCCGGCTCGCGAACCTGTTCGAAGGCGGCGTTGTTGAGCAGGGCGCAGCTGCCCGAGGTCGAGGCGACGGAGACCGTTGTCGACTTGTCGTTGTCCAGATTGGTCACCTTGAGTTTGGTGCCGACCGGGAATTGATTGCTGGAGGCGGCCGGGGCCCCACCCTCACCGGACAAGGTGACGGTCGACCCCGCGCAGACGACCTCGCCGGAGGCGCCGGAATCGTCGGCACCGGAGTCCGAGGGGGCAGTCGAGGCGGGAGCCGAGGCCGAGGCGCCGCCGTCGGACGGGGCCGCCGCCTCCCCCTGCCCGGCCGCCTCGTCGACGGCGCACCCCGACGCCTGCTGCTTTCGCTTGATCTCCTCGATGACGGCCTGGCGATTGGCTATCCGCGCCTCCGATTGTGCGTCCGGGTTGGCCTGCTGGTCCGCGATGAACTTCTGGTTGTTGGCCAGCGCCTGGTCCAGCCCGGTGCAGGCCGTGGAGGACTGCGCCGCGTTGTCGGTGCTGGCGTTGCTGGTGGCCGCCAGAACCCCGGCGCCGGTGCCCGCCAGCGCCAGCGCACCGACCATCAGGCCGAGCTTCTTCTTGCCGCTGAGTGTCCTTTTGCGTGTCATTTCGACTCCTTTTCGAGCTGCCCGTCATCCCATACGGGCGGATGCCGGAGTCGTCTCATGGCCGGCGGAATTTTTTTGACGAATGTGATTGAGGGTTAAACGGTGCTGAGGTCTTCCGGGCCTCACCTTAAAAGGGCCTTAAGGCTTCATGAAGCCTTAAGGCCCTTTCGGGCGTAAGCCGATTTCCTCAGCCCAGCCGCTGGTGCAGGAAGTCCACCGTGCTCCGCCAGGCCGACGCGGCGGATTGAGCGTGATAGGACGGCCGCTCGTCATTGAAGAAGGCGTGACCGGCGGGATAGAGCCGGAAATCCGGGTCCACCCCCGACTGCTCCCGGATGGCCAGGCGCATCCGCTCCAGACCGTCCAGCGGCACAGCGTTGTCGTTCTCCCCGAAATGGCCCAGGATGTCGGCCCGCAGCCCCGAGAAGTCCGGCAGGTCGCCCTGAATCACACCGTAGAAGGGCACCGCCGCGCCGACCCGGGCATCGGTGGCGGCCAGATACAGCACGAAGCCGCCGCCCATGCAGAACCCGACCGCCCCCACGGTGGCGGAGGTGACCTCGGGCCGGCCGAGGAGATGGCCGACCGCCCCGGAGAGCAGCTCGACGCCGCGCTCCACCGGCAGATCCGCCATCATCCGGTGCGCCTCTTCGGCGTCATGGGCGACGCTGCCCCCGTACAGATCGGGCGCCAGCGCGACGAAGCCCTCGCGGGCCAGCCGGTCGGTGACATCGGCGATGTGGTGGTCCAGGCCCCACCACTCCTGAATGACGATCACCCCGGGCCCCTGTCCGGAGGGCGGCAGCGCCAGATAGCCGTGGGCGGTGGTGTCCGCGCTGGGGAAGGTGACATTTTGACGGGCGGGGGAGCCGGTCGGCTTCGGGGCCTCGGGCATGGGGATATCGCTCCTGTCGTACCGATCGTCGCTGGCCCCACCCATCGTAGGGACGGCCCGGGCCACCAAGGCGCGGCTCGCGCCGACACCGAGCGCGCTCCGGGCAGTACGTCCGGCCGTGGCGGCGATGGCCGCCACGGCTGCCCCCTCGGGCGGTCGGTCTCAGTAGGAGTAGATCGACGTCGCCTTGATCCGGTGGTCGGTGCCCCATGTCGTGCAGAGGGTGGTCCCCCCGGAGCTGGTGTAGGCGGTTCCGTTGGCCTTGATGTTCCAGCCGGGGTAGGCGATGAAGCCACCACCCTGCTTGTACAGGCCGCCGTTGCCGCCCATGGTGTAGCCGGGGAGGTAGTACGGGGTGCCGCTCGAGGTCACCAGATACACACAGCCGTCGCGATGCTCGTACGTGCCGTAGTACGTCGCGGTGGGCGCGGCGTTCGCGTGGCCCGCGGTGGTGAGCACCGCCCCCAGGGAGAGCATGCCCCGGCCGCGGCGAGGGAGAGCCGGCGCAGTTTGCCTGTCATCACATTGCCTCCGTTACGAGTGAGCGAGGTCGACGGAGACGAATGTGCCAGCGCCCGGGGCCGATGGTGGTGCTGAGCGCTGTCCCGGACAGCCTCACGGCCGTGGCCTGGGCGTCTGTGTCCTGTCCGGGACAGCGCGGGTGCGCGACCGGTCGATCCGGCCGTGGGTCAGGATCCGGCGGCGGGGGAGGACGTGGCCGATGCGCGGATGTCGTGTCCGTCCGAGGTCAGACAGCGGCCCGTGGACAGGTCGTAGCGCCAGCCGTGCAGGGTGCAGGTGAGCACATTGCCCTCGATCTGCCCGAACCGGCCGAGGTCGGCGCGCAGATGGGGACAGCGCCGCTGCACCCGCCAGCCGTCCAGCTCGATGTCCTGGCCGTCGTCCTGGCATGAGTCGTAGTAGTTCTCCACGTACTCGATGCGCTCCATGGACAGGCACTTGAGGAACACATACAGGAACTCGTTGTAGGGCCCGATCCGGCTGGCGGTGAACCGCATCGACAGCAGCAGGCTGTTGGACCAGTCCACCTCGCGCCGCTCGATGTTGGTGGCCACCAGGTCGGCCGAGGTGGACAGCGTGTAGCGGCAGCGCTCACCGTCCCAGAGACGAACCTCCCGCGCCGGGAAGTCGATCACGATCGGCACCTCGCCCACGTCCAGCCTCGCCGGGCCGCCGATGCCCGCGCAGATCCGGTCGGCCCGGGTCAACAGCGGTTCCCACCACTGCTTCAGCTCGGCCAGCAGCCGCTCGCGCGGCAGCGCCGGGGCCCGCGAGGCGCGCTCGGCGGCGAGCACGGGCTGCTGCCGGCGGGCGAAGTCCCGCAGATACGCGCGCTTCTCGCCGAAGATGTGCTCGATCTCCGACTCGGTGTAGCGGTGGGTGAGCTTGCACGCCGTGTCCTCCGGCTCCGCCACCGTCCCCGGCAGCAGCAGACGCGCCCTCACCTCCGGGCGCGCCCGGCCCAGCTGGCGCAGAAACTCCAGCTGGTCCACGAAGATGCTCGTCCCGTCCCGGCCGGTGCCGTTGTGCTCGAAGAGCTCGTCGTCGAGGAAGCAGGGCGGGCCCGCGTTGGGGAACACATGCTTGGCCTCCACCGCGTCGATATAACGCAGCGCCCGGTCGAACTGCCCCTGCCGCTTGCGCGCGGCGAACTCCTTCTTGGCGGAGTCCGGCAGCTGGTACACCATCGGGTACCAGATCGCCCCGGAGAACTGGACGAAGTACGCGTCCACCTCGCCGAACTCCCGGATCGCCGCGATGTCCAGCGGATGGGCGTCGTTCTGGTTGAGCAGCACCGTATCGCCGTCGTCCAGCGAGAGCGCCGAGTCGCCGATGGGGCCGTCCCCGGGGCCGGTCAGCGCGGTGATCATGATGCGCAGGCCGTCGCGCTCGACCGGTGTGCCCGTGCGGGTGTGGAGGAAGTTCGTGAAGCCGAGCGCTCTCAGCTCGCGCTCCAGCTCATCGGTGGCGAAGGCCGGAAGCAGCACGGTGACGTCCTTGCGCACGTTCCGGCGCAGATTCTCCGCGTCGAAATGGTCGCGGTGCAGATGGGAGACATACAGATAGTCCGCCGCGCGCCCATAGTGCGCCCAGTCCAGATCGGTGTTGTCCGGGAACGGAAACCACGAGCCGAAGAAGGCGGGATTCACCCATGGATCGCAGAGCACCGACCCCGCCGCGGTTTCGATGAACAGCCCAGCATGCCCAAGTCCGGTCACGCGCATACCACAGCACCCCAACCCGGTCGGTGATGTCCGATATCTCCACCGTGTGGGGGTTCGTGCTGATGTGCATCCGCGGCTGCGCTTGCCGGGTGGCGGGATCCGCCACCCGGGTCACGCCGGTGTGATCAGGGCCGTTCCGCCGGGGTGGCTAGACCGGTGGCGCCCGTGGCCGCCACCTGGTCCGCCGCCGTGGGGCGCGGCGCGAGCAGCCGCTCGGCCAGATGCCCGAAGACCAGGCCGAACGACGCCCACAGAGTGCACTGGACCGTCAGGGCGGCCAGCCGGAACTGCCACAGCACCGTCGCCGGGAACCCCTCGGGCACCTCGTTGAACGACGGCAGGAAGGCGTACGCCAGACCCACCGCCACGATGAAGGCGACCGAAGCGGCCACCGTGGCGTTCCAGTTGCCCAGCCTCGGCGCGAGCCGCTTGCCCAGGATGACCGCGCCCACGGACAGCAGCACACTGAGCACCACCATCAGGAAGTACAGCGTGGTGCGCTGGTCGAGAGTGCTCGGATCGCCGACGGCCGGCGGATTGGCGGGGTATTTGAAGAACGGCACCAGATAGCCGGCCACCAGCGCGCCGAGCGACACCAGCGCGGCGGTGGCGCGCGGCCCGAACCGGCCGATGCGGCCGAGGGCCACACAGACCGCGAGGGCCGCGATGCCGCCGAAGGCGACACCGTAGACCAGGACGCCGGTGCTCAGCCCCGCGGTGGACTGCATGGTGCGGCTGACGAGCTCGGCGCCGCCGTGCTCATGGCTGTGCGCTTCCTCGAACGCGATGGCCGAGTCCACGCGTGGCTCGCCGAGCAGATAGGCCACGGCAAGCGCCGGCAGCGCGGCGGCGAGGCCCGCGAGCATGCCCCGGACGAGCAATGCCCGGACGGATATGGAGTTCATGAATGTTTCGATTCCCCTGGGGACGAGACCTGCGGCGGAAAGCGGAGGTCGAAGGTCAGTGGCAGGGGAAGCCGAGCAGATGGCGTCCGTCGTGGACCCATTCGTGCACACCCTCGCCGGAGACGACGGCGGTGGCGCCCTGCTCGGCGCCGATGAAATACAGGAGGATCAGCATGAGGAGGCCGAAGAAGAGCGCCCACGGGGCGATGGCCTTCAGCGAGATGGGGGTGATCTCCGGCACCGGCTGAGCGCTGGGTGCGGGAATGGCGGACTGTGCCATGGCGGAACCTCCAGGGGAACACGCGTCCCGGTCGTTGGTACTCATGCGACGGCGCTGGGTCTGACTCGCCCGGCGGGCGGCCCGCGTACGGGTGCTCCGCCGGACACACAGTGGCGCGACCGTGCCGGAATCTCACCGGGCTTCCGTCACGCCGTCGTCTTGTCATGAGACCGTAGCGCGCGACGGTCGTCCGCCGCTACGGCGCGGATGCCGGAATGTGCGCTTCTAGGTGGGCGAATGGTGCGGATGAGGGGGTTGGGTGGTGCGGTTCACATTGGTCGCGCCCGCCGTCAACGCGGCGCTGCGGCAGGTGCGGTTCGACGACGCGCCGCCGGACCCGGCCGGGTTGCGCCGGGCCGAGGCGGCGGCCGCGGCGCTGCCCCACCACGACACGGCGTTCACCGCGCCCTCCGCGCGCTGCCGCGGTACCGCCCAGGCCCTGGGGCTCGACGCCGCCGTGGCGCCTGAGCTGGGCGATCTCGACGTGGGCCGCTGGCGGGGCCGTTCGCTGGACGAGGTGGGGCAGGAGGCGCCGGAGGAGGTCGCCGCGTGGCTGTCCGATCCGGCCGCGGCGCCGCACGGCGGCGAGTCGCTGCTGGAGCTGGTGGAGCGGATCGGGGCCTGGCTGGAGGCGCACCCGGAGAGCCCGTCACCGGGCGTGCCGCCCGCCCCCGCCCGCGCGGGGCGGCTGCTCGCCGTCGTGGAACCGGCCGTGGTCCGCGCCGCGCTCGTCCACGCCCTCGGCCTTCCCGCGCCCGCGTTCTGGCGGCTGGACGTCGCCCCGCTGACCGCGACGGAGCTCAGCGGCCGTGCGGGCCGGTGGAATCTGCGCTGCGGACACCCGCTGGCGGGGAGCGTGCCGTAACGCGCTCTGACGGGGCGCCTGCCGTAACGCGGGCACCTGCGCCGACGGGGCGCGCCGCAGTGGGACCCGATCCGTAATGGGGCTGTGCCGTAACGAAATGATCTCTCCGATGGCGCTGCTCCACCGGATGCGCTGTCGTGGCCTGATGGCATCCCCCGGCACCAGGCTCCGCCCCGTCACGACCACCCTCTGCGCCGCCGCGCTGGCGCTGCTCACCGCGTGTGGCGGTGGCGGTGGAGACGATGCGAAGAAGGGCGGCGACGGGGCCGGGAAGAGCACGGCCTCACCCGCCGTCACGCCCACCGCGACCGCTCCCGTCACCCGGGGCACGGGCAGCGCGCTGCCGGACGACCTCAACGGCGACGGCCGCCCCGAGCTCAGAATCCCGCTCGCCTCCGACCAGGAACTCGGCAGCCTGCGCCGTATCGCCTATGTGTACGGTGCGGCGAAGGGCGTCGACCCCGCCGTCCGCACCGTGCTCGGCCGTGCGGACCTCGGCCTGCCCACCGGCGCCGGATGGCAGGAGCGCAACGCGGGCGAGATGCACTCCGCCACCACCGCGGACCTCGACGGCGACGGCTTCGCCGATGTGATCGCCACCGCCACCAAGGAGCGCGATCCGGCCGGCACCGAGCGCGTTCACATCACCACCCAGACCCTCCCCTACATCACCTGGGGCGGCCCCGAAGGGCCGCGCCGGGGAGCCCCCGCCACTCCCGTGCGGCTGGCCGACGCCGACGACGGCCTGGAGATCCCACGGCCCCTGACGGCGGGTGACTTCAACGGGGACGGACACCACGATCTGGCCGCCGTGCGCCAGAGCGGCAAGGACTTCCACGTGATGTACGGCCCGTTCGGCCGCGACGGCAGGGCCGCCCGCACCGAGACGTACGCCAATCCGCTCGGGCCTAGCGGCCAGATCGCGGAACTGTACGCCGACGCCATCGACGGCGATCGGCCCACCGACCTGGTGGTGCACGCACAGGGCGACGACGACCAGATGGAGTCCGCGCTCCTCACGGCGGGCCCGGACGGCCTCGCCACCACCGGCCGCACTCTCCGCAAGGGCAACGCGATCGCCTTCGGCGACTTCGACGGCGACGAGAAGCGGGATGTCGCGGTCGCCGACACCGGCAGCCGCAACGACGAACCGGGCTATGAGACCGAACCCGCGGACGTCAGCCAGTCGGTGAGCGTGTACACCAAGCGCGCGGCCGGATCGACGCCTCCGGCGATCAAAATCCCCGCCCTGGGCGGCGATGTCCTCGCCGCGGCCGACACCGACGGAGACGGCACCGACGAACTGGCCGTCTCGCTGCGCACCGGCGGCACCGAACTGCTGACGATCCGCCCGGACGCCCCCGGCGAGATCGCCCACCGCCGCACCCTCGACCGCACCGTCCCGGCCCGCGTGGACGACCGCAAGGTGCCGAAGAAGCAGCGCGCCGTCAAGCTCTTCGACGCCGAGGACTTCGACCACGACGGCAAGGACGAGGTCGTGCTGGCCTGGGGGCCGGACCCGCTCTTCGCGCTCTACGGGGAGAAGCCGCGACGGTTCTGGGTGACCGACGGTACCCATGACAAGGTGGTGTTCACGAGCGCGCCGTACGAGAAGGGCGCCTCCTGAGCCGCGGCGCGAAACCGCACTCGTGTCCGTGTGCGCGCGACCCTCTTCGCCGGGCCCGGCCGACGCCTTACTGTGGGCGTCAGTCGGCTGGTGAGGGGGTGGCGGATGGGGACGACCGGGGGAACATCCGGCGACGATCGGCACGAGCACGGCTCCGAGCGGGGTTCGCCGCACGGGAGCGTGCTCGGCGGCCGGTACGAGCTGCGCGGGCGCCTGGGCGCGGGCGGTATGAGCCTGGTCTGGGACGCCTACGACGTGGCGCTCGATCGCCCCGTCGTCGTCAAGGAGCTGCGACCGGGCGGCGATCCGGACCCGGAGGCGTACCGGCGGTGGCGCGAACGGCTGCGCCGTGAGGTCCGCGTCCTCGCCGCGACGGTGAATCAGCATCTGGCCACCATCTATGACCTGGGCGAGTGGGACGGCCGGGTCTGGATCGTCATGGAGCGCCTCGACCCGCGTTCGCTGGCGGACCGGATGCGCGAGTGGGACGGACGGCCGTACGCGCCCGAGATCGCCCGGATCGGCCTGGAGGTGCTGCGGGGGTTACGGGCGCTGTACGCGGCGGGGGTCGCCCATCGGGACGTCAAACCGCGCAATATTCTCTTCCGCCCGGACGGCCCCGCGGTGCTCGTGGACCATCTCGGCCTGACCTTCGTGGACGAGGACACGGTGGTCGGAACGCCCGCCTACATGGCGCCCGAGCGCTTCACACCCTCGCCCTATCCGGCGGCCGCGGAAGCGATGCTCGAGGCCGATCTGTGGTCACTGGGCGTGACCCTGTACGAGGCCGTCGAAGGCGTCGTGCCGTTCCAGGGGGAGAGCGTGGGCGAGTTGATGAGCGCGGTGCTCAACGACCCGCCGCAGCCCATGAGATACGCGGGTCCGCTGCGGCCGCTGATCGAGGGTCTGCTGGTCAAGGATCCGGAACGGCGGCTGACGGCCGAGCAGGCCGAGGCGCTGCTGCGCACCGTGGCCCGGGAAGAGCCGCCCTGGCCCGACCCGCCGGCCCGGGCGAGGGCCGCCCCGGTCTCCGTGGGGGCGATGCGGTTGGCCCCCCGGGCGAGTGCGGTGAGCGTCGGAGCCCTCGTCTCGATCGTCGTCGTGCTGGGGATCCTCCTCGCCGTGTCGGGGGCCGTGGCCCTGCCTTCGCTGCGCTCCGGCTCCCTGGACGACGTTCCCGGATGGGTGGGGCTCGGGTGTCTCGGCCTGCTGTGGCTGGCGCTCGCGGCGCGCGGCTTCGCGTCGGCCAGACAGCGGGACCGCCGGGCCCGGTGGCTGGACGCCTTGCACCCGGATGCCGCGGAGGCGGCCGCCCACCGGCCCGCCGGGCCCTGGCAGGCGCTGCGCGAGGGATATCTGGCGTCCCTGGCGATCCCTCAGCCCCCGGTGCGGCGGGCGCGACGTCCGGTGGAGCGAGAGATGGAGCGGGACATGGCCGACTTCCTCACCGCCCTCGGTCCGCCTCCGCCACGGTCCGCGGCCGCGGATCCCCCATCCCGTCCGGACCGTCCGGGGGAGGCGCCGTGACCGAGAACGCGAGTGAGAACCCCGCCCCGGGCAGCCCCCGGAGACGGCGGTGCCCTGGGGCGACCGGCTGCCGGTGGAACAGGCCAAGGAGTGGGAGGCGGTCCGGCCCGGCACGGTGGAGTGGATGCTCACCGAGCTCCAGCGGGAGCGCGAGCACCGGCGCCGCATGGACTGGGTCCACACGGGACTGCAGGCATTCGGCTCGCTGCTCGGCGCGGGCACGGTCGTGGCATACATCTGGGTGGCCACGTACTTCCTCGCCCATGACGCCGCCACTCAGGGCGCGGCCATCCTCGGCGGTGGCACGGCCGCCCTGGTCGGGGGGTTCCTCGGCAAGCGCTACGGCGACCGGCGCTGATCCCCGTCTCCCGCGGGCCGCGAAACCGTGGCCCCCGCTCCGTCCGGGCAGTGAGCAGGACGCCGCTTCCTTACGTATGAGGGGCAGGGCCTTCGCCGTCCGAGGCCCCGGCTGGATCGACGTAAGGAGACAGGGTGGTGAAGCACATGCGGCGAGGAGTGCGCCGGGTCGTGCGGTTCGCGGCTGTCGGGGCACTGGTCTGTGGCGGGGTGATGGTCTCGCAGGCCGTGCCGGGCGGAGCGGCCCACGGGACGACCGGAAGCGACGGTTCGAGAGCCCTGACCGCGCGCCAGACCGACGATGTGGGCGGACGGCTGGTGTCCGCGCTCGGCACCTCCCGTACGGCGGGCAACTGGATCGGCGCCGACGGCCGTCCGGTGGTCGCGGTGACGGACGACACGGCGGCGGGCGAGGTCAGCCGGGCCGGGGCCACCGCCAAACGGGTGCGGTACAGCATGGAAGAGCTGGACTCCGCGACCGAGAAGCTGCGCTCGGCGCCCCGGGTTGCGGGCACCGCGTGGATGGTGGACCCCAAGTCCAACCAGGTCGTGCTGGTCGGCGACAGCACCGTCTCCACCGCCCGCTGGTCGAGGATGAAGGACCTCGCCGCGCAGGTGGGGGACGAGGTGCGCACACAGCGGACGACGGAGTCCTTCACCACCCGAATTGCCGGCGCCTCCCCGATGTTCACCAACGGCAGCCGCTGCTCGGCCGGTTTCAACGTCACCAACGGCCAGACCGGTTTCATCCTGACGGCGGGGCACTGCGGTCCCCCCGGCACCCCCTGGTTCACCGACGGCACCGGCCGCACCCGAATCGGCACCACGGTCCAGACCAGCTTCCCCGGCAATGACTTCTCGCTGGTGCGGTACGACAACACCTCGTTGGACCAGAGCAGTGTGCTCAACGTCGGTGGCGGCCAGGAGGTGCGGGTCACCGGCGTGGCCGACCCCGTCGTGGGCCAGGAGGTGTTCCGCAGCGGCAGCACCACCGGGCTGCGCTCGGGCAAGGTGACCGGGCTCAACGCGACGGTCAACTACCCCGAGGGCACGGTCACCGGCCTGGTCCAGGCCACCGTGTGCGCCGAGCCCGGCGACAGCGGCGGCCCGCTCTTCGCCCAGGGCGTGGCGCTCGGCGTCACCTCCGGCGGCAGCGGCGACTGCACCAAGGGCGGAGTGACGTTCTTCCAGCCCGTGACCAAGGCGCTGAGCGCGCTCGGGGTGAGCATCCCGGGCGCCAAGGCCCAGAGCGCCAACCCGTCCATCGCGTCCGGCGGCCAGACCGGCGCCGCGCCCGGCACCTCAGGGATCGATGACGGCGTCTCGACGCTCGACGACGTCGTGGCGTACGCCCAGAGCCTGGGCCCCGGCCTGGTGGTCATCGTGGTGGGGTTCGCCGGTCTGCTGTCCACGCTGGCCATCCGGCCACGGAGCCGCCGCTACCGCCGCTATCCCGCCGGCTGGGGATGAGCCGGTGCGGTGGCGTCCCGGGGCGGCAGCGCGCACACCGCGATGCCCCGTTCCAGGAGGCTGCCCAGGATGAGGAGGCCACCGAGCACACACGCGCTCGTGGCCATCCGGTACGGGGCCCGGTGCCGCACCAGATGGCGGACGACCCGGCCGTCGGGCCCGATCGCCAGGGCTCGCACCGTCGGCCGCGGGCTGAGCCGGAGCCCGGTGACGACGGGCACCGCCGCCCTCCTGAGCGGGGCGGGTGCGCGGTGCAGCAGATCCACGGCGGGCTGCCGCGGAGCGGCGAGGGCCACCCAGAGGACGCCGTCGGGGCCACGCGTGAGATTGTCCGGGAACCCCGGCAGATCGCGGATGAGAAGGTCCCGTGTCCCCGCCCGGCGGCCGGTCAGCCACAGCCGGCTGATCCGGTAGGCGCCGCTCTCGGCCACGGCGACGTACGAGTCGTCGGCGGCGAGCGCGACCCCGTTGGCGAACCGCAGCCCGTCCAGCACCACCTCCGGCCGGCCGCCCGGCCGCAGCCGGAGCAGCTGCCCGGTGGCGGTGTTCTCGACGATGTCGCCGAGCCAGTTCTCCAAGCCGTGACGGCGGCTGGACACGGTGAAGTAGACCGTGCCGTCCGCAGCGGTGGCGACATTGCTGCAGAACCGCAGCGGCTTCCCGGCCACCGTGTCGGCGACCACCCGTACGGACCCGTCGTCCGGCCCGACCAGCAGCAGTCCGCGCCGCGCGTCGCACACCAGCAGGTCGCCGTCGGGGCAGGGGACGAGGCCCAGTGGCCGGCCGCCGGTGTGCGCGAGCACCTCGGAGCGGACGAGCTCATGGTCCGGGGACAACGTCAGCCGCCGGATGGCCCCGTCCGCGGTCCCGGTCAGGATCCGGCCGTCCGCGTCGATGGCGACATGTTCCGGCCCGTGCGCCTCCGGCGCCAGCACCCGCGGATCCGGCAGCGGTTCGGGCGCCACGCCCGTCCGGGTCCGGGGTCGTATGCGCGGCATGGGCTCACACCGCCTTACGGGCCCGGGCGGCCCTGAGGCACCGCGTCATCTCCTCGGCGTAGGGCAGTGCCACGAAGGCTCCGACGCCGAGGCCGATGGCCGCCAGATAGCGGGCGGGCAGCGGGTTGTCCTTGGGCAGCAGCTTCCAGTCCTCGGGCCGGTCCCCGCCGCGCAGCGCGGCACGGACCTGGTCCCAGTGCAGACAGGAGGTGAACGCCATCGCCGACAGCGGCAGGACCTCCAGGAAGCTGTGGATGTGCTGCTCCACCGGGCGCACCTCGCGCTCCCCGGTGGCCAGGCTGACATCCCACAGCGCGGTGGCGCCGTGGGCGACGGCCGCTCCTCCCATCACCGACAGCACCAGCGGATTGACCCGGGCCAGCAGACCCATCGCGACGGGCATGCCCGCCTCCGTCATCATCAGAGCGTGGATCGCCGACTCCCTGGTGCCCGAGGTCTCCTCGATCCTGGTCCGCCGGTGCATGATCCAGTCCGCCACCGCCGGGACGAACCACAGCGGCATCACCCCGTACATCAGGAACCGCCGATTGGCGTCCTCGACGTCCACGGCGTTGCGCGGCACCTCCAGATCGCGTGGCCGCCGCCACCGCCGCCATGCACGGGTCACCGGCATACGGGAAAGAGTCATCTCGCCTCCAGCACGACGTCGGAGAGGTCGGGTGCCCTCTTCGTATCGCGGACAAACGACCGAGCGAGGCTTCCACCCGTCCGGCGTGGCACCGTTGGACTCAGTCACTCGCCCAGCCGCTCACCCGGCCATCACCGGGCCTCGAAGGCGACGATGCGCTGGGCGCCGTCGGCCGCGCCCGGATGACGGCTGGTGAGGTCCAGCCGGAGCCGGGAGGTGCGGACCGGGTCGAAGGTGATGACCGTCGGGGTGCCGGAGACGGTGGCCCACTCGACGGACGCCCCGCGCACCGGGACGTAGGCGTGGCCGTTCCAGGCGGAGACCTCGATCGAGGCGGGCAGGGTGTGCGTGGCGTCGACGGTGAAGGACACCTCGACGCGGCGCAGCCGCCGCCTCCCGCTCCAGGTCACCGAGACCCAGTCGACCTTCCGGGCGCCGTCGAAGGCGGGCAGCAGCGCGGTTGCGGGCTTGTGGAAGGCGTTGGACCAGCCGGTGGCCGGATCGCCGTCCAACATGGCCGCGGGCAGGGTAGTCGGCGCGCCCGAATAGCTCGCGTCGGCGTGTGGATCGTCCGGGGTGCCGGGGCCGGGATCGGGTGCGAAGGACACCGGGCGGGTGACCGGTTCCGATGTCCCGCCGGTGGCGCGGACGGTGGTGGTCGCGGTGCGCAGGCCCGCCGAGCGGGCCGTGATGGTCAGCGGCCCGGCCTTGGTGCCGGAGCGGACGATGGCCAGGGCCTTGCCGTGGAAGGCGGTGCGGGTGCTCGCCTGGTAGCGCTCGGCGCTCTCCTGGCGGCCGTTGTCGACCCCGGCCAGGGAGCCTCCGGTGACCTTGAAGGCGATCAGATGGCCGGCGTCGGGCACCACCACACCGTGGGCGTCCACGACTTCGGCGGTCACGAAGCACAGGGAGCGGCCGTCGGCGTCGACGCTCTCGCGGTCGGGGGTGAGCCGTACGGTGTGCGGGCGTCCCGCCGTGCGCAGCACATCGGTGGCCACGATCCGGCCGCCACGCCGGGCCACGGCCTTCAGCTCACCCGGTGCGAACGGCACCTTCCAGGTGAGGTGGAGCTTTCCGGCGCTGCCGCCCGGACTGGTGTAGCTGCCGGGGTAGGGGCCGGAGGTGACGGTCTTGTCGTCGCCGGTGGGCTCGGTGGTCTCCAGGTAGGCGCGGCCGTCGGTGGTCTTCTTGGCGTCGAACTCGCGGACCCCCAGCGACCGGCCGTCGAGAAACAGCTCCACCGTGCCGACGTTGGAGTAGGCCCACACCTCCACGGTCTCGCCCGGCCGGTGGCCGGTCCAGTCCATGGGGACCAGATGGACCATCGGTTCGCTGGTCCATTGGCTCTTGAAGAGGTAGTACATGTCCTTGGGGAAGCCCGCGGTGTCCACCGCGCCGAAGAACGACGCCTTCACCGGGAACACGTCGTACGGCGTGGGCTCGCCGATGTAGTCGATGCCCGACCACAGGAACTGCCCGGCGAAGAACCTCCGGTCCCGGTCCTTCTTCAGCCCGTACTCGCTGCTCATCGTCCAGGAGGCGAGGTTGTTGTCGTAACTGGAGGTCTCGCGCCTGCCGGGGGTGTGGTTCTCGCCCGTGTTGAGGTGCTCGGGCTCCTGATAGGCCCCGCGGGTGGAGGTCTCCGAGGAGGACTCGGACTCGAAGAGGAACAGCCGCGGGTAGCGGGCGTGCAGGGCGTCCACCGAGGCGGCGGTGTTGTAGTTGAGGCCGAGCCCGTCCAGCTTGGCGAGCATCAGGTCGGCGGGGGAGCCCTCGGTGGGCAGGCCACGGTACTTGTCCGAGCCGATCACGACGGGTCTGGTGTCATCGGCCGCGCGGACGGCGTCGATGAGCCGCTGGGCCATGCCCAGCCCCGCGGCGCTGGTGGAGTCGGGGATCTCGTTGCCGATGGACCACATGACGACGGCGGGGGAGTTGCGGGCGGCGCGCACCATCTCGGTGATGTCCGCCTCCCAGTGCTCGTCGAAGAAGCGCCCGTAGTCGTAGGTGTTCTTGCCGGTGCGCCAGCAGTCGAACGCCTCCACCAGCATCACGATGCCGAGCCGCTCGCAGACCTCGATCAGCTCCGGTGAGGGCGGATTGTGCGAGGTGCGCAGGGCGTTGACACCCATGCTCTTCATGATGGTCAGCTGGCGCAGCACGGCGTCGGTGTTGACGGCGGCGCCGAGGGCGCCCAGGTCATGGTGGAGATCGACGCCCTGGAGCTTGGCGTACTCGCCGTTCAGTGAGAATCCGCGGTCGGGGTCGAGGGTGACATGGCGGAGTCCGAAGGGGGAGCGATACCGGTCGGTGGTGTCCTGGCCGACCCGCAGTTCGGTCTCCAGGACATAGCGCTCCGGGGTGTCGAACGACCACAGCCGCGGCCGGTCGATCCTGAGCTCCTGGGTGGTGGCGCGGGTGTCACCCGCCTCGACGGTGACGGTGGAGTGCGCCTGGGCCACCGTGCGCCCGTCGGGGTCCTTGACGGTGGAGACCACGGTCACCGGCTTCCGGCCGTCCGACGCGTTGACGACGAGGGTCCGCGCCCGCACCGCGGCATGTCCGGCGCGCAGGGCGGTGGCCAGGCCGGGGGTGGTGATCTGCGTGCCCCACCGGGCCACCTGGACCGGGTCGGTGACGACGAGCCGGGCGTGGCGGTAGATGCCGCTGCCCGAGTACCAGCGGCTGCTGGGAAGCCGGTTGCGCACCTTGACGGCGAGGACATTGGGGGTGGTGCCGTCGGTGTGGGCCACCTCGGTGAGATCGAGGGCGAAGCCGGTGTATCCGTAGGGGTGTTCACCGAGGAGCCGTCCGTTGCAGTACACGGACGAGTCCATGTAGACGCCGTCGAATTCGACGGAGATCCGCTTGCCCTCGAGGGCGCGCGGCAGGGTGAAGGTGGTGCGGTACCAACCGAGCCCGCCGGGCAGGAATCCGGTGCCGCCGCTGGTGCCGTGGTCGGTGGTGGGGGAGAGCTCGATGCTCCAGTCGTGCGGAACGGCGACCTCGCGCCAGCCCGAGTCGTCGTACGCCGGGTCATGGGCGGTCTCGTACGCGCCGGTCGGGTCGGTGGTCCCACCGGGGTTGACGAGGGCGAAGCGCCAGCCGTCCGTGAGCGGGATCGTCCGTCCCCCCAGGGCGCGGGACGCGGTGGCGCCCTGAGCGGGATTGGCCGTGACAAGTGCCCCGGCCATCGGGGCGGCGGTGCCTGCGATCAATATCGATCTGCGCGTGACCGCCATCGCGATCCCCTTCTTTTCGATTGTGTGATGGAGAAGGGCACGTGACCGACCACAACAGCCCTTCGCCTAACAGATACTGACAGTTTTAAACAGGGAACTGTCAAGGGTCTCGCGGAGAGCTCAACGCCGGTCAGCTCCCGGGGAGTCGTACGACGACGAGGTGGCCCCCGCCCGCGGCGGGGGCCACCTCGTCGGAAAGGGGCTGACCGGCAATCAGTAGTGGTGGTGCCGGTGGTGGTCGGACTCCTCGACCACGGGGGGCGCCACTGCGGTCGGCTCGACGACACGCCGGCGCTTGTACACACTCACATACGCCGATGTGCCGATGATGCCGACGGCCATCAGGATCAGGCCGACCAATTGGACGTTGAAGCCGCTGGCGTTCCAGTCGGTGGCGAAGGTGAGAATCCCTCCCACCGCGATCATCAATATGCAACCGCCGAGGCCCATCAGTTCTGCCTCCGTACATGAGTTCGCTGTTGTGGGCTGGTCTTCACCGGGTACCCAGGCCCGTCGGTGCCAATCTCATGCCCCGAGGTCCTCTCGTTCCACGGCCGCCACCGTCTCGTCGAGTGCCTGGCGGTCCTCGCGCGCCTTCGCCCGGTCCCTGGCCGAGGCGTCGGTGACATCGAGAAAGATCTGGTCGGCGTGCGGCCAGATCTCCGCCATCGCCGTCTTGACGCGGACCAGGACCTCTTCGACCTCCTCGCTGTCGAGACCGGGGAAGAGATCGACCCGGGCCGCCACCAGTGTCGAATCATTGCCCAGACGCATCGTCAGCAGACTGGTCACGGTGTCGATCTCCGGCTGTCCCTCGAGGAACCGGCGGAACTCCCGGCGCTGGACCGGGTCGATCGCCTCGCCGATGAGCTGCCCGCGCGACTCCCGGGCCAGCCGGTAGGCCACATAGACCAGCAGCGCCCCGATCAGGAAGGAGGCCGTGGCCTCGTAGGCCACCTCGCCGGTGACCATGTGCAGCCACATGCCGAGCAGGGCGAACACCACACCGAGACAGGCCGTGGAGTCCTCGGCCAGGACGGTGCGCAGCGTGGGGTCGTCACCCCTGCGCAGTTCGGCCGCCATGCCACGGCCCGCCTCCCGGGCGTGCCCGCGGACCTGGAACAGCGCCCGGACCAGCGAGGAGCCCTCGGCGATGAGCGCCAGGACCAGGACCCCGAGGCCCACCAGATAGCCGCTGTGATCCTCGGAACTGCCCGCGCTCAGCGCCTCGGCGCCCTGGAAGAAGGAGAAGCAGCCGCCCATGACGAAGATGCCGACGGCGGCCAGCAGCGCCCAGAAGTAGCGCTCCTTGCCGTAGCCGAAGGGGTGCTGTTCGTCGGGCGCCCGCTTGCTGCGTTTGAGGGAGGCGAGCAGAAACACCTCGTTGAGGCTGTCCGCGACCGAGTGGGCCGCCTCGGACAGCAGCGCGGGGGAACCGGCGAAGACGCCGCCGACGGCCTTGGCCAGCGCGATGACCAGATTGGCGCCGAGCGCGACGAAGACCGTAACGGCGGTCCGGGCGTCCTGGCCCCCTGCGCCTTGGGCCCGTCCGGCTCAGGCCGGCTGTCCGGTGCGTCCGGCGTCTGCGGTGCGCGCGAGGGCTCTGGTGCGCGCGAGGGCTCTGGTCGGTCCGGCGTATGCGGCGGGCGCGGTGCGCCATGCCAGTCGGAGGGAGGTGTTGAGGAACGGCTCATCGGCGGGAAACTCCGTAGGCGGAAGTCCGTGCCGTCCTGGTGGCGCTCTCCGCCTGGGGCGGCCGGACGGCCTGTCCCCCTCGCGGGTGTCCCGATGCCGGGACCTCAATCGTGACGTGCACATCGTGACACGCCCCGACGACGGAGCGCGCCCCGCGGGAGCCATCCGGACCACGGGGCGCGCTCTGATCGGGTCAGCCGGTCCGGTCAGCCGGCCGGAGTGTTCGGGGAGGCGGGCACCTTCGGCAGCTCGCTGAAGATGTCGAGCCCCATGGCGGCCGCGATCAGCAGACCGATCACGCCGAGCGCCACCGCTCCCCAGGCCACCGCGGTCACCCAGGGTGCCCCGGTTGTGACGGGACGCTGCTGCCGCAGCAGCACCACACCGGCGATCACCACGGCGGCCAGCGCGAAGAGCCCGTTGACGAGGGCCGTGGTGTGCCACGGAGTGCCGTACACCGTGGCGATCTGATCGGCGGCCGCCCCGGACTGGGCCTTGATCTGGCCGGTCAGCTGCTTGCGCTCCTGCAGCATGGTGCCGAGCCAGGTGCCGGAGAGCGAGGCGAGCCCGAGACCGGCGCCGACGACCGCGGCGGCGCCGGGGACGACGCTCGGCGTGGTGGCCGGGGGAGGGGTTCCGCGGTCGTCGGACGCTTCCTCGAGGTCCGACGCTTCCTCGAGGTCCGATGCGTCCTCGAGGTCCGGTGCTTCCTGCGGGTCCGCAACAGCGTTCGGGGCGCCCTCAGCCGTGGCTTCCTCGCCTTCCGCGGGCCGTGCTGCGGTGTCGGTCGGTTGGTCGGTCTTGGTGGTGTCCATGTGCCGCAACCGTACGGACCGAAGATGAAAACCCACTGAGAAAGCGATGTCCTTCGGGCGGCGGCACCGGCCGGGTGGTGGCCGGCCGGCCCGCATACGCTGGCCGAAGGGTCTCACCCGATGGCCGGGGACCCTTTCGCTGTACGACGGGAGTACCCCGTGGTCTCCTCCACCTCTGGCGACGGCGCCTCCGACGGCGGGGCACGGCACCGGTTGCGCGGATGGCTGCTGGCGGGCCTGACCGACATCGCCAAGCGGCAGCCCGGCCCGTACGCCGAGCCGGAAAGCGCACACCACGGCCGGCCGTGGTGGCGGGTCATGTGCCTGACCGGTCTGGACTACTTCTCCACCCTCGGTTACCAGCCCGGTATCGCCGCCCTGGCGGCCGGGCTGCTCTCCCCGCTGGCCACCGTGGTGCTGGTGGTGGTGACCCTGGTGGGCGCGCTGCCGGTGTACCGCAGGGTGGCCGAGGAGAGTCCGCACGGCCAGGGCTCGATCGCGATGCTGGAGCGGCTGCTGACCTTCTGGAAGGGCAAGCTGTTCGTCCTCACCCTGCTGGGGTTCGCGGCCACCGACTTCCTCATCACCATCACCCTCTCGGCCGCCGACGCCACCGCCCACCTGGTGGAGAATCCGCATCTCACCTCGGCCCTGCACGGTCATGAGGTGGCCGTCACGCTGATTCTGGTGGGCTTGCTCGGCGCGGTGTTCCTCAAGGGGTTCACCGAGGCCATCGGCATCGCGGTCGTGCTTGTCGCGGCCTATCTGCTGCTCAACGCGGTCGTGGTGGCGGTCGGGCTCTGGCATCTCGGCACCGCGCCGCATGCGATCCCCGACTGGTCCCAGGCGCTGGTCGCCGAGCGCGGCAGTCCCCTGGTGATGATCGGCGTGGCGCTGGTGATCTTCCCGAAGCTGGCCCTGGGCCTGTCCGGGTTCGAGACGGGCGTGGCCGTCATGCCGCATATCGAGGGCAAGCCGGGCGACACCCCGGAGCGCCCCGCCGGACGTATCCAGGGCGCCAGGAAGCTGCTGACCACCGCCGCGGTGATCATGAGCATCTTCCTCATCACCTCCAGTTTCATCACGACCCTGCTGATCCCGCAGCGGGAGTTCGAACCCGGCGGCGAGGCCAATGGGCGCGCCCTGGCCTACCTCGCCCATGAGTACCTGGGCTCGGCCTTCGGCAGCGTCTATGACGCCTCCACCATCGCCATCCTCTGGTTCGCCGGCGCCTCGGCCATGGCCGGACTCCTCAACCTGATGCCCCGCTATCTGCCGCGCTACGGCATGGCACCCCACTGGGCGCGCGCGGTCCGCCCGATGGTGCTGGTGTTCATCGCCGTGGCGTTCCTGGTGACCTGGCTCTTCAAGGCGGATGTGGACGCCCAGGGTGGCGCCTATGCCACCGGTGTGCTCGTGCTCATCACCTCCGCCGCCATCGCCGTCACCATCGCCGCGCGGCGCGCCCGGCAGCGCGGCTGGACCATCGGCTTCGGTGTGATCGCGGTGATCTTTCTGTACACCACCGGGGTCAACGTCATCGAACGGCCCGACGGCGTCAAGATCGGCGCCTGCTTCATCGCGGGCATCCTGGCCGTATCGCTGCTGTCCCGGGTCGCCAGGGCGTTCGAGCTGCGGGTCACCAGCGTGACGTTCGACCCCCTGGCCGAGCGGTTCATCCGTGACACCGCCCACCGCAGGATCCGCTTCATCGCCAATAAGCCGGAACGCCGCGACCTGGCCGAATACCGGGAGAAGCAACACCAGATCCGCGCGGACAACGACATCCCGCCCGAGGACGACATCATCTTCGTCGAGGTCACCGTCGCCGACCCGTCCGAGTTCGAAAGCGAGCTGCAGGTGTGCGGGGAGGTGGTGCACGGCCGCTACCGCGTGCTGACCCTGCAGAGCGCCACCATCCCCAACGCCCTCGCCGCACTGCTGCTGTGGGTGCGGGACGCCACCGGGCAGCGCCCGCACATCTACTTCGAGTGGACGGAGGGCCATCCGCTGGCCCACTTCCTGCGCTTCTTCCTCTTCGGCCAAGGGGAGGTCGCCCCCGTCACCCGTGAGGTCCTCCGCGAGGCCGAACCCGACCGCGGCCGCCGCCCCCACGTCCACGTCGGCTGACGAGGTCCCCCGAGCCGGAGCTGGCCGTCGGCGTCAGGGCGCCACCGGCTCCTGCTCCGCGGCGGGCAGGCTGTCCATGAACGAGCTCACCGAGAACACCGCCCGCCCCGGCCCCGGCGGGCCGTATCCGGGCGGCGAGGCCAGCCCGAAGTCCTCGAGCGTCGCCCGGTAGGTCTCCAGCAGCCGGATGTGGTACTCCAGCGGGGCGCCCTGCGGATTGGCCTTGCCCAGCGGTGTCGTCGGCTCGGGACACCACGTGGTGAACCGGGGCACGACACCGTGCGACATGAAGAACCGCAGCCCCTCGGCGGTGGAGTCGATCGCCTCGCCCACGGAGGAGAAGCCGAACGGCTCGGCCATCTCCACGCCCGCGACGAAGTTGGGAATCACATTCCGGGCGCCGAACACCTCGGTCGAGTCCAGGATCCGGCGGTGCCACTCGTCGCGGCCGATGTAGCGCTCCTTGCCCGGGCAGTACAGCTCGAACAGCCGCCGGTCCCAAACCTCGAAGTTGGGGTGGTAGATCCGCACCCCGTAGTCGTGGAACCGCTGGACGTCGTCCTTGGGCAACGCCTGCGCCACCACCTTGCCGATCCACCGGCCCGGGAAGCGCTCCTCGATGGCCTTCGCGTACTGGCCGTAGAAGTCGGCCTCGTCCCGGCCGCCGATATGCGAGGTGATCGCGCCGCCGGTGAGGGTGTACGCCTGGGAGGTGCGGGCGGTGTCATGGCGGTCGATGATCTCCAGCGCCTCCAGTACCTCCTCGACCGGCTTCACTCCGGTGTACGGACGGCCCGCCGCCTTGTGCTGACGCCAGTTGTGGTTGATGTCGCAGTACTGGCACTCCTCCTTGGCGCCGAAGTACTGGCACACCCGGAAGACCGTCAGATAGACCAGATAGCCCCACTGGATGGTCGGCGCGACCTCCATCACCGACTTGCCGTTCGACAGGGTGTGGCGGTAGTAGTCCGGCATCGGGGGCAGCCCCACATCGGCGATGCGCGCACCGTCCAGATACAGGCCCAGCGCACCGTCCTCCCCGGCCCGGACCACATACGGCGACGCGGGGTTGACGCGGACGGACACCACGGTGCGGCGCAGCTCGTACGGCCCGCCGGTGAGCACGATCTCCTCGGGCGGCCGGTTGAGGGCCGCGGCGCCCAGTTCCGGAAGGGTGCGGTGGTCGAACGAGAAGATGAAATACGACTTCGGTTTGACGTCGCCGTCCTCGTTGCCGCTGAGCGCGGACTCGTCGAAGGCCATGCCGCCGCGCAGCAGGTCCTCCTTGATCACGGCTTCCCTGGGCACCTGGGGGAAGCTCGCCATCAGGCCCTCGACCAGCTCGGTTCGTCTCTGGCTCGCCATCTGCTGCCCCATCCCTGGCTCCGTATGGACGCCGTGTGGTTCCCCCGCAGGCCATCTGCCGATCAACACCATAGATCAGCGTGGATGTTCAGCTCCAGGGTGCCTGCCTCGCCACGCCCGGCCGGTCGCCATGACCGCGTGCCGGCCTGGCGGGCGCCTCGGGGCCGGCCGATCTACGGTGGAAGGGCCATGGCTGTCAATCGGCTCGGCATGGTCGTCCACCAGGCCCGCCCCACCGCTGTCGCGGCGGCGCACACCGCCCGCGCATGGGCCGCTGCCCATGACATCTCCTGCTACGAACTGGACGTCTGGCGCGGCGGCCAGCCCCGGCGCAGCGCCAAGGAGGAGGCCGCGGCCGCGGGCCACCCCGACCTGATCGTCACCTTCGGCGGCGACGGCACCTTTCTGCGTGGCGCCCGGCTCGCCGCCGTGAACGGGGCCGCGGCGCTGGGGGTGAACGTGGGGCGGGTCGGCTTCCTCACCGAGATCACCGTCGATCAGGTGGAGGACGCGCTGGACACCGTTCACGACGGCCGTGCCACGATCGAGGAGCGGATGCTGCTCACCCTGCGGGCGTCCCGGCCGCTGGAAATGCCCGAGGGCATGGAGGCGCTGCTGCGGTACGGACGGGGCCCCTTGCCGCCCCGCCCAAGGTCCGCCCCGGCCAGGGCCCCGAGGAGGTCGGCTGGGGCATTCCGCTGGATGTCATCGCCGTCAACGACGTGGTCTTCGAGAAGCTCGCCCGTGACCGCCAGGCGGGGCTCGGCGTGTATGTGTCCGGGCAGTTGCTCGCCTCGTACTCGGCCGACGCGATCATCGTGGCCACCCCGACCGGCTCCACCGCCTACAGCTTCGCCGCCGGCGGGCCGGTGGTCTCCCCGCATATGGACGCGGTGGTCTTCACCCCGGTCGCCCCGCACATCGCCTTCGACCGCACCGTGGTGGCCGCGGTGGACGAGGCCGTCGCCGTGCGGGTCCTGCCCACCTCGGGGCAGGTGGCGGTCAGCCTCGACGGGCAGTTGCGCGGGGTGCTGGATCCGGGCGACTGGGTGGCCGCCTACCGGGCACCGAACCGGCTGCGGCTGGTCCGGCTCGCGCCGACGCGGTTCTACCACCGGCTGCGGGACCGCTTCCGGCTGGCCGACTCGCCGGCCGCCGACGCGGCGCCGCCGTTCTACCACCCCCGCTCCCCGGTCCCCCCGGACCTGGCGCATCTGCGGCTGGCCTTCGATCCCCTGCCTACGGAGCCCCTGCCTCCGGAGGCGGAACACGGAGAGTGACGCCGAAGATGCGGGGTGCCCGCCCCGATGCCAGGCTGAGTGATGTGACAGCTCACGCGTTTCACAGCGATCTCACGCTGCGTGTCAACGGTGCCGACCGCCCCTCACCCTCGACCACCGGGTGACCCTGCTGGACGCCCTGCGCGAACACCTGGCGCTGACCGGGGTCAAGAAGGGGTGCGACCACGGGCAGTGCGGGGCCTGCACCGTCCTGATCGACGGGGAGCGGGTCAACAGCTGCCTGGTGTTCGCCGTGGCCGCCCAGGGCCGCGACATCACCACCATCGAGGGCGTGGCGGGGCTCGCCGCCCCGGAAGAACTCCATCCGCTGCAGCGGGCGTTCCTGGAACATGACGGCTTTCAGTGCGGCTACTGCACACCGGGCCAGATCTGTTCCGCGATCGGCGCGCTGACCGAGGCCGCGCGCGGCTGGCCCAGCCATGTCACCGAGGACATGGCGGCCGGGGTCGGCGCGCCGGACGACCTGGACGCCGACGAGATCCGGGAGCGGATGAGCGGCAACCTGTGCCGCTGCGGGGCCTACCCCGGCATCGTGGCCGCCATCCGCGAGGTCGCCGGGGCCGACGGGGGGCCCCGGCCCGCGCCGGCGCGGCGGGAGGGGCGCGATGAAGCCGTTCGCCTACGAGCGCGCCACCGACCCCCAGGCCGCCGCCACGCTGGTGGCCGACTCCACCGAGACGGTGTACCTGGCCGGGGGCACCAACCTGGTGGACCTGATGAAGCTCGGGGTGACCGAGCCCGCCATGCTCGTCGACATCACCCAGCTCCCGTACGACACCATCGAGCACCGCCCTGACGGCGGTGTGCTCATCGGCGCGCTGGTCGGGGGCAGCCGGCTCGCCGGAGACCCGGGCGTCCGCGAGCGCTTCCCGGCGCTGGCCGAATCGCTGCTGTCCGGGGCCTCCGGGCAGCTGCGGACGGTGGCCACCACCGGCGGCAATCTGTTGCAGCGCACCCGCTGTGTGTACTTCCAGGACGTCACCAAACCCTGCAACAAGCGGCGGCCGGAAACCGGCTGTTCGGCCATCCAGGGCCTCCACCGCGACCTGGCCGTGCTCGGCACCTCCGACTTCTGCGTGGCGAGCCATTCCTCGGACATGGCGGTGGCGATGGCCGCGCTCGACGCGGTCGTCCATCTGCGGCGGGTGAACGGCAGTCCCCGTGCGGTGCCGCTGAACGACTTCTATCTGCTGCCCGGTGACACACCGGACCGCGAGACGGTGCTGCAACCGGGTGATCTGATCACCGGTGTCGAGCTGCCACCGCCCCCCGAGGGCGCCGCCATGTCCTACCGCAAGGTCCGCGACCGCTGGTCCTACGCGTTCGCGGTGGTGTCAGTGGCCGTCGTGGCCGTCACGGACGCCGACGGCACACTGCGGGAGATCCGGCTGGGGCTCGGCGGGGTGGGCGCCCGCCCCTGGCGGGCCCGGGAGACCGAGCGGCTGCTTCTCGGCCGGCAGCCGACCGAGGAGACCCTGCGGGAGGCGGCACGGGCCGAGTTCGCCTCGGCGCGCCCGCTGCCGCAGAACGCGTTCAAGATCGACCTCGCCGTGGATGTCATCACCTCGGCCGTGCGTGACCTCGTGGGAGGGCAGCGTCGATGACCACGCTCCAGCGGACCGTGGGCGCGGAGGTGACCCGTGTCGAAGGACGCGAGAAGGTCACCGGTACCGCGCTCTACGCCTATGAGTACCCGGTGCCGGACGCCCTGTACGCGTGGGCGGTGCAGTCCACCATCCCGCGCGGCAGGGTGCGCGCCGTCGACGCCGCCGCGGCGCTGGCCCTGCCCGGGGTGATCGCCGTGCTCGACAGCCACAATGCCTTCCGGCTGCGCCCGACCGACGCCCCCGAACTCGCCGTGCTGCAGTCCCCCGAGATCGCCTACCGGGGGCAGATCGTGGCCGCCGTGGTGGCGGACACGTTCGAGACGGCCCGTCAGGCCGCGGCGGCCCTGCGGATCGAGTACGACGTGGACGACCACGACGCCGAGCTGAAGGACGGCGACCCGCGCATCTTCGTCCCCGACACGGTCAACGGCGGCTACCCGGGGCAGACCGAGACCGGCGATGTGGAGGCCGCCCTCGCCGCGGCGCCGGTCGTCCTCGACGTCACGTACACCACGCCCCCGGAGCACACCGCCACGATGGAACCGCATGCCACCATCGCGGTCTGGGACGGGGACTCGCTCACCCTCTACAACGGCGACCAGGGCCCCTGGATGACGGCCACCCGGGTGGCCGAGCTGTTCGGCCTGCCCGAGGGCGCCGTCCGGATCGTCGCCGACCACACCGGCGGCGGCTTCGGCTCCAAGGCGATTCCCCGCCCGCCCACGGTGCTCGCCGCGCTGGCCGCCCGCGCCGTGGGCCGCCCGGTCAAGGTGGCGGCCACCCGGCAGCAGATGTTCACCATGGTCTCGTACCGCACACCCACCCTGCAGCGCATCCGGCTCGGCGCCGAACGGGACGGCCGGATCACCGCCATCTGGCATGACGCGCTGCAGCAGAGCTCCACACTCAGCCCGTACTGCGAGCAGACGGTCACCCCCACCCGCGTCATGTACGCCGCGCGCCACCGCCGGACCACCCATCGGCTGGCGCAGTTGGATGTGCCGACGCCTTCGTGGATGCGGGCCCCCGGTGAGGCGCCCGGGATGTTCGCGCTGGAGAGCGCGATGGACGAACTGGCCGTGGGACTGGGCATCGACCCCATCGACCTGCGGATGGCCAACGAGCCGTCGGTGGAACCGGAGACCGGTCGCCCCTTCAGCAGCCGCAACCTGGTGGCGTGTCTGCGGGAGGGCGCGGCGCGCTTCGGCTGGGCGGGCCGCGACCCCGCACCGGGGCGCCGTCGGGAGGGGCGCTGGCTGGTCGGCACCGGAGTGGCGGCGAGCAACTACCCCGCCCTCACCTGGCCGTCCACCGCGACCGCCCGCGCCGAGCCCGGCGGAGGTTTCACCGTACGGATCGCCGCGGCCGACATCGGCACCGGGGCCCGTACCGCGCTGACCCAGGTGGCGGCGGACGAACTCGGTGTGGAGATCGACCGGGTCACCCTCGACATCGGCCGCAGCGCCTACGGCCAGGCACCGTGGGCGGGCGGCTCGATGGGCCTGAGCTCCTGGGGGTGGGCGGTATCCAAGGCGTGCCGGGCGCTGGCCAAGCGACTCGACGAGGTCTCCCGCGCGATCCCGCCCGGCGGGCTGGAGGAACGGGCGGACACCGCCGAGGACGTCGAGGCGCGCCGGGAGTTCTCGCGCCACGCATACGGCGCCCAGTTCGCGGAGGTGCGGGTGGACGCCGTCACCGGTCAGGTGCGGGTCGACCGGCTGCTGGGGATGTTCGCCGCCGGACGCATCATCAACCCCCGGACGGCGGGCTCGCAGCTGCGCGGCGGCATGTCCATGGGACTGTCGATGGCGCTGTACGAAAACCTGGAGACGGACCCGCGGTTCGGTGACTTCGCCAACCACGACCTCGCCACATATCACATCGCGGCCCACGCCGATGTGCGCGATGTCCAGGCGCACTGGCTCGACGAGGACGACGACGAGCTCAACCCGATGGGCAGCAAGGGCGTCGGGGAGCTGGGCATCGTCGGCACGGCGGCGGCCGTCGCCAACGCGGTGTACCACGCCACGGGGGTGCGGGTGCGCGATCTGCCGATTACGCTGGAGCGGGTGCGCGCGGGGATGTCCGCCCACTGAGCGGCCGCCCGGCCCGTCGCGGCTCTCGGGGTGTCCCGCGGTGACGGCGCGGGACACCCGGGTCGCGTGGGGTCAGCCGTTCTCGGCAGCCCCACCGGCGCCGTCCGCGCCCGCGCCGTCTCCGGCCGCGCCGCCGTCCCCGATCTGCGCACCGACCGCCTCCAGCGCGGTCGTCACCGGCTGGAAGAAGGTCTCACCGCCGGAGGTGCAGTCACCGCTGCCGCCGGAGGTCAGGCCGATGGCGTTGCCGTCCGCGCTGAACAGCGGGCCGCCACTGTCGCCGGGCTCCGCGCAGACATCGGTCTGGATGAGCCCGCTGACCGTGCCCTCGGGGTAGTTGACCGTCGCGTCCAGGCCGGTGACCGAGCCGTCGTTGAGCCCGGTGGTGCTGCCCATGCGCTGCACCTGCTGGCCCACCGCGGCCTCGGCGGCCCCGACGATGTCCACGTTCTGGTCGCCGGTGTTCACCGTGGACGGGGCCTCGGTGTTGGCGTCGTCGTAGGTGACCAGCGCGAAGTCGCCGTCACCGGGGAAGGTGGCGTCCTGCACGGTGCCGATCGGCGTGCCGTTCTGGGAGTCCGACCACTGCTCGGCGGCGACGCCGCAGTGGCCGGCGGTGAGGAACGCCGGGGCGCCGCTGTCCGTGGTGACGTTGAAGCCGAGCGAGCAGCGCGCGCCGCCGCCGAAGATGGCGTCGCCGCCCGCGACGAAGGGCTTGAACTCGCCCGTGGACTTCTTGAGGGTGGCCATGCCGTCGCCCAGCGACTTCACGGTGGACTCGAGGGTGTCCCACTTCGCCCCGGTGACGGTGGAGTCAGCCGTGACCCGCAGCTCATTGGTCTTGGGGTCCACCGACCAGGCGGTGCCCGGGATGGTGGCCTTGGTCGTGAGCGTCTTCGCGGCGGTCTGCAGCGCCTTGGTGCTGTTCTCGACGCTTCTGGCCACCGCGCCGGCGCTCTTGACCTCGACGTTCACATTGTTGTTGTCGCCGACGACATTGACGATGACCTGCTGCTTGTCCTTGTCGTAGTAGGCCCCGCCGAACGCCTCGCCCAGCTGTGACGCGAGCTGGGCCGCGATGTCCGCCGCCGAGGCGGCGTCCACCTTCCTGGGCTGGGCGGCCTCGGTCTTGTCGTCCTGTGAGGCGTTGGCGTTGGGCAGCAGTATCGCGGCCGCCGCGACGGCGGCGGCCCCGGCCCCCGCGAACACGATCTTTCGCTTGGGTACGCGTTTATGGCTCAACTCATGACCTCCTGTTGGGGGGTTACGGGATCCGCTCATCCGCGACGAGCAGGACCCCGCAGTGGATACGGGCGGCGCACGAGTTGCGTTCAGAGAGATTGAGGAGATCTTTACGCGGCGCCCCCACCGGCCCGGTGGGCCAGCTCCTGGCGGACCAGCGGCAGCAGCTCACGGCCGTAGCCGACGGCGTCGTCCAGCGGGTCGTAACCACGGATCAGCAGGGTCGTGACACCGATGTCCACATAGTCCAGCAGTGCCTTCGCGACCGTCTCCGGGGTGCCGACCAGCGCCGTGGAGTTCCCGGCGGCCCCGGTGGCGGCCGCGGTCGCCGTCCACAGCGCCCGGTCGTGGAGCTCACCCCGGGCGGCGGCGGCCAGCAGCCGCTGGGAGCCGACGTTCTGCGGGTCGGTGCCCCCGGTCGTGGGTGAGCCGAGCGCCTCGCGGCCCCACCGGGAGGAGGTGAAGGAGCCCGCCGGGCCATGGGCCCTGATGGTGTCGAGGATCCGGTGCGCCCGCTCCCACGCCTGCTCCTCGGTCGCGCCGAGGATGGGCCGGAAGGACACGCTGATACCGGGCGGCTCGGTCCGGCCCGCGGCTTTGGCGGCCCGGTGCACGGAGGCGATCTGCTCCGCCGTCTCCGCCAGCGGCTCACCCCACAGCGCGAAGGTGTCCGCGTGCCTGCCGCCCACGGTGTACGCCGCCTCGGAGGAGCCCCCGAAGTACAGGGGGATGCGCGGCCGCTGATGGGGGCGGACCTCGGCGTGGAAGTCCTCGAAGCGGTAGAAGCGGCCGTCGTGTCCGAACGGCTCCTCATCCGTCCACGCCCGCTTCAGGATCTCCAGATACTCATCCGTGCGGGCGTAACGGTCGTCCTTGCCCAGATAGTCGCCGTCCCGCCGCTGCTCGGCGTCGCGCCCGCCGCTGATGATGTGCACGGCCACCCGTCCGCCGGAGAACTGGTCGAGGGTGGCGAACGTACGGGCGGCCAGGGTGGGGGCCACGAAGCCGGGCCGATGGGCCACCAGCAGCCCGAGCCGCTCGGTGCGCGCGGCGACATACGCGGCCACCTGGGCGCCGTCCGGGGTGGCGGAGCCATAGCCGATCAGCACCCGGTCGAAGCCCGCGTCCTCATGGGCGCGGGCGAACCGCAGGGTGTACTCGGCGTCCACGACGGGGCCACGGGCGGGGTGGATCTCGGACACCTCATGGGTGCCGATCATTCCGATGAACTCGACGGACATCGTCAGCCTTTCTCCGAGGGGCGGGAAGCGGCCGGGGGGATGGTCACCGCCCGGCTTCCTTGTCTGTTTCTCCGGCGGCCGCCACCAGCTCCGGCGGCCCTTTCGCGGTGACCGGGGGAGTCGCCCCGGCCACCAGCTCACGCCACTGGGGAACCCGGTGGCAGGCGGCGGTGCGCCCCTGGCCCACCGGGGCCGGCGCGGGCGCGGTGCGGCAGGAGCCGATGACGAACGGGCAGCGGTGGCCGAAGACACAGCCCTCCCGCGCCGTCCAGGCGGGCGGTTCGGCCGACGGGCGCAGCGCTGCCGCGCCCGGTCCGTCCCCGGCCCGTACGCTCGGCGCGGAGGCGATGAGCAGCGCGGTGTACGGATGCAGCGGCCGGCCGAACACCTCCCGTACGGGCCCCTGTTCCACCACCCGGCCGCGATAGAGCACCGCCACCCGGTCGGCGATGCCCGCCAGCGAGCTGAGGTCGTGCGAGATGACGACGACGGCCATCCCGCGCTCGGTGCGCAGCCGGTCCAGCAGCCGCAGCACCCGGTTGCGGTTGGAGGCGTCCAGGGCGCTCACCGGCTCATCGGCGATCAGCAGCCGGGGCCGGGTGACGATCGCCCGCGCGAGCAGCACCCGCTGGCGCTGACCGCCGGAGATCGCGCCCGGCAGCCGGTCGCCGAGGCGCGCCGCGTCCAGGCCCACCGTCTCCAGCGCCTCGTCCACCCGTGCGGCGATCTCCGCATCGCCGAGATCCCCCGCGACGGCGAGCGGTTCGGCCACCGCCCGCCGGACCGTCAGCTCCGGGTCCAGAGCCCGCAGCGGATCCTGGAACGCGTAGCTCAACCGCCCCGAACGGCGGAACGCCCGCAGCGATCGCCCCCGGAGCCCGGAGATCTCGCGCCCGTCGAAGACCACCCGCCCCGAGCGCGGAGGGACCAGGCCCACGGCCGTACGGGCCAGCGTGGTCTTGCCGGAGCCGGTCTCCCCGATGACCCCGACGATCTCCCCCTCGGCCACGGACAGCTCCACCCCGTCCAGCACCGGCCGCGCGTCCCGCCGGCCGAAGGCCACGGTCAGGCCGGAGAGCTCCAGCAGCCCACTCATACCGCCACCTCCCGGGTGCCGAACGCCCCGGCCCGCGACCGCTCGATCTCCTCGCCGCGGACACACCGCACCCGCCGCCCGTCGGCCGTCTCCCGCAGCGGCACCGGACCGCTGCGGCACTCGGGCGCGGCGAACGCGCAGCGGTCGGCGAACCGGCAGCCCGGCAGCCGCGCGCCCACCTCGGGCGGCGCGCCGGGGATCACCTCCAGCTCCCGCCGCTCCCAGTCGCCGACCGTGGCCACGCGCAACAGCGCCTCGGTGTACGGATGCAGGGGATCGTTGAGCACCCGCTCGGCCGGGCCGTCCTCGACCAGCTCCCCGGCGTACGCCACCAGGATCCGGTCGCACACCTCGGCGATCACCGCCAGATCGTGGCTGACCAGCAGCAGCGCCAGATCCTGCTCGGCGCGCATCCGGGCCAGCAACTCCAGGACCTCGGCCTGGACCACCACATCCAGCGCGGTGGTCGCCTCGTCGGCCACCAGCAGATCCGGGGCGCAGGCCACCGCCACGGCGATCAGCACACGCTGCAGCATCCCGCCGGACAGCTCGTGCGGATGGCGCCGGGCGACCTCGGCGGGGTCGTGCAACCCGACGGCGGCGAACAGCTCGACGGCCCGCTCAGCGGCCCGCGCGCGGTCCAGACCCAACTTCACCCTCAGCACCTCGGTCAGCTGACGGCCCACGGTCAGCGCGGGGTTGAGATACGAGGCGGGATCCTGGAAGACGGCGCCCACCCGGGTGCCCCGTACGCGGTCCCACTCCCGGCGCGACAGCCCGGTCAGCGCCTCACCGGACAGGGCGATCTCGCCCTCGGACACCGCGCAGCCCGGCGGCAGCAGTCCGAGCACCGACCGGCAGATGAGGGTTTTGCCGCTGCCGGACTCGCCGACCAGGCCGACGGCCTCACCGCGGCCCACGGTGAACGACACATCGCGTACGGCCGTCAGCCGTCCGGACGCGACCGTGACGCCGAGCCCCTCGACCGCCAGCGCAGCGGGCCGTTGGCCCAGGGCGCCGGGGCCGTCGGGCGTGGCGGGGTCAGACGGCGGGGAGTGCGGCATCGGCCTGCTCCTTGGTGGTGTCGGGGGTGTCGGCGGTGGCGCCTGGGGAGCCGGTGGCCGGATCCGGTGCGCCGCCGGGCAGCAACTCGTCCGCCCCGGCGTCCCGTACGGCATCGGCCAGCAGGTTGAGCGCGCCGGCGGTGATGACGATCAGGGCGGCCGGGAACACCGGTGCCCAGATCTGCTGGGTGAGGAAGCCCAGATCGGTGGCGAGCATGCCGCCCCAGGTGGCGGCGGGGGGCTGCACACCGACCCCGAGGAAGGTCAGCGAGGAGACCACCAGCAGACAGGTGGCCAGCGCGTGGGCGGCGGTGACGATGACCGTCGGCAGGACCTTGCTCCAGATGTGGGTGCGCAGCACCCGCCCGACCGAAGCGCCGAACAGCTCGGCCGACTCCACGTACTGGGCATGCCGCAGGCTCAGCGCGGCGGCGCGGGTCATTCGGAAGAACAGCGGGGCGTAGAGCACCCCGAGCGCCAGCATGGCCTGGTGCATCCCGTTGCCCAGCGCGCCCACGACCGCGATGGCGAACACGGTGAACGGCAGCGTCATCAGCGCGTCGACGGCACGCTGTGCGATCCACTCGCCCACCCGCCCCATCCACAGCGAGGCCAGCCCAGTCGGCACCCCCACCGCCATCGCGGCGGCCACCGCCTCCACGGCGCCCGCCACCGAGCGGCCACTGCCCTCCAGCAGTCGGCTGAGCACATCGCGGCCCAGATAGTCGGTGCCCAGAAGATGGCCGGGGCCGGGGCCGCGCAGCATGTTCCGGGGGTGCTGGGCCAGCGGGTCATGCGGCGCGAGCCGGCCGCCGAACGCCGCCAGCAGCGCGATGGCCAGCAGCACCAGCAGCGCCACCTTGGCGGAGGGATGTCCCCATGCCCGTCGCAACGTCCTCATGGGCGCGTCACCTCCCGGCGCCGGGCGGCCGGATTCAGCGCGAGCAGCGCCGCGTTGACGGCCACGTTGACGACCAGGACCACCGCGATGGTCACCAGCAGCGTCCCCTGGATGACCGGGATGTCGTGCTGCTCCGCCGACTGCAGGGTGAGCTGGGCGAGACCGGGCAGCGCGAAGATCTGCTGGGTGACCACCGCACCGCCGAGCAGCATCGGCACGCTCATCCCGAGCGCCGTCAGCGCCGGTCCGGCGGCGTTGCGCAGGGCGTGGCCGAACACCACCCGCCGGGCGGGCAGTCCGCGCATCACCGCGCCCGTCACATAGTTCTCCCGCAACGTCCCCACCAGCGAGGTGCGCAGCTGACGGGCGATGGCGGCAGCGGCCTCCAGGCTCAGTGCGAGCGCGGGCATCACGGTGTACCGCAGCCACTGCGCGGGGTCCATGTCCAGTGGCACATAGCCGCCGGACGGCAGCCACCCCAGCTTCAGCGAGAACACCGTGACCAGCGCGATGGCCACGACGAAACCGGGCAGGGTACCGAGCAGCGCGCACAGCGCGGTGACGGCGCGGTCCAGCCGTCCGCCGGCCCGGAGGGCGGCGGACACACCGGCGGCTCCGCCCAGCACCACCGCCATCAGCAGCGCGAGCCCCGCGATGGACAGGTCCACCGGCATCGCCTGCCGGATGCTGTCGGCCACCGGGACCGTGGTGAACCACGAGCGGCCCAGGTCCCCGGTGAAGGCATGCCCCAGCCAGGACACGTACTGCTCCCACAGCGGCCGGTCGAGGCCGAACTGGCGGTTCATCCGGGCGATGTCGGCGGGCGTCGCCGTCTCGCCGAGCACCGCCGCCGCCGGATTCGCCCCGGAGAGTGCGCCGAGACCGAAGGTGAGCGCGGAGGACAGCAGGAAGACCGTGCCCGCCGTGGCGAGGACACGGCCGAGCGAGCGCGGGACACGGCCCGCCCGCACGGGCTTCCGCCGCGTGCCCGCGACGTGCGGAGCGAGCGCGGTCATCCGGCCGTCACCCCCTCGAACCGCTGCACCACCGGGAGCGAGGGGATGGCGGAGACGGAGGACGTACGGGCGAGGGCGCGCGGCACCGTGTAGAGGAACACATTCGGCATCGTGCGCACCGCCACCGCGGTGGCCGCCCGCAGCACCTGCGGATAGCGCGGCGACTCCAGCGGGGTGCGGCGCACCGCGGCCACCGCCGCGTCCAGTTCGGGCGTCGTACGGCGGGAGGGGTTCATCAGCCCCTCCGCGCCGAAGAGCACCTGCATCGCCTGGACCGGCGACTCCCGTCCGGCGAACTGGTCGAGGTACAGGGCGCGGGAGTGCTGGACGTACACCACCTGGGACGCCCGCGCCTCCGGGATGACCTCGATCCTGGCCCGGAACCCGGCCCGGTTGAGCTGCGCCTGCAACTGCTCGGGCGCGCCCTGCGGTTGGGCGGTGGTGATGGTCACCTCGACGCCGTCGTGGTACCCGGCCTCCCGCAGCAGTGCGCGCGCCCGCTCCGGGTCGTGCCGGTACACCGCGCCGAGCGACGGGTCGAAACCCGTATAGCCGGGCGGGAAGGGCTGGTGGTCCACCTCGCCATGGCCGAACTGCTCGCTGTCCAGCAGGGCTTGGCGGTCCACGGCGTACTTCAGGGCCCTGAGGACGGCGGGGTCGTCGAAGGGCTTCATGGCGGTGTTCACATCCAGGACGCGCACCACCATCGACGGGATGAGCTGCACCGTGAAACCGGCCTCGCGCGCCGCCTCGACCTGGCTGAACGGGATCTGGGCCACATTGAGCCGCCCGGACTGCAGCGCGGCGAGCGCCGTGGTCTCATCGGGCTTCGGATACGCCTCGAAGCGCTCGACGGCGATGTGTTCGGCGTTCCAGTAGCCGGGGTCGCGGCGCAGGCTCGCCATTGAGTTCTGGGTGTAGGACACCAGCCGGAACGGGCCGTGGCCGACCGGTCCGGTGGCCAGCCGCGCCTCGTCCTTCCCGAACGCGGTGGGGCTGACCACCATGCCGGTCTTCCCGGCCAGGAGTGCCGGCAACTGGTAGTCGGCCTCGGTGAGTTCGAGGACGACGGTGTGCGCGTCGGGGGCCCGTACCGTGTCGATGCTGGTCAGTTGGGAGGCGATCAGGGACTTGGGGTGGTTCTTGCCGCGCTCGAGGCTCTTCTTGACGGCCTCGGCGTTCACCGGGGTGCCGTCGGCGAACCGCAGGCCACGGCGGAGGGTGAAGGTGAGGCGCCGCCCGTCGTGGGAGTAGCGCCAGGAGGAGGCGAGCGCGGGCTTGGCGCCGCCCTTGGCGTCGAGTTGGGTGAGCCCGGAGTAGACGAGCGACAGCAGATGGACGTCCCAGCCCTTGGAGGAGAACACCGGGTCCCAGCTGGAGGGCAGATCCCAGCCCCAGCGCAGGGTCTCGCCCCCGCCGCCCGCCCCGGTCGTCGCCACCCCGCCACAGGCGGACAGCAGCAGGGAGCCACCCGCCCCCAGTGCGAGCCCGAGCACGGAGCGCCGGTCCGGGGCGAGGCGCGGTGGCGGATCGGGCGGACGGCGGACGGGGAAGGGCGGGGCGGCGGAAGTCATGACGGGACGTCGCCTTTCGTGGTGTCAACTGCCCCCGGACGGCGATGAGCACACGGCCGTACACGTCCGCAAACGTCAGCGAGGACACGCGGACGGGCAGCGGTCATGAGGGCCGGAGGCGGTGGGGCCCGGGGAGGAAAGCGAGGGAAAACGAGCGGCACAAGGCGCTCGGGACGTGGCAGATCGCGTCGGCGGATCGCGTCGGCGAAAGGGGCGATCAGCGACAGATGGCGCTGGCGGTGCGCCGGAAGTCCACGTATCGGCACACCACACCGGGGTGCGTCGTCAGCATGTGCCCATGGTGCGGGGCGAGGGTCGGCGAAGTCAATGGACACCTTTAGGTGTCTCATCGGGTAAGACGGCTAACGACCTGGGGATTTTCAGCCCTGACGGGCGGCGAGCACCGGATGGGTGGCGGCCTCGTCCGGATGCAGCCACAGCGGCCCGCCCGCCGTCTCCACCTGTACGGCCGCAGGTGGGGGAGTGGTCCGGCCCGTCAGCAGTGACAGGTCGGGCCCGGTCAGGCTGCGGTGCTCCGCCAGGGCCTCCTCGGGGCCGATGAGGGCCGCCTGCCAGAGATGGCCGGGAGCCACCGTGCGCAGCGCGGCCGTGTACTCGGCCATGCTCCGCCACCCCGGGGCGGTCACGCGCCCGCCGGGGCCGGAGAACACCAGCGTGGGCAGCGCGTAGCGCACCCCGTCGTCGGTTTCCTTGACGCCCGTGCCATGCGGTCCCGGGGCGCGGAAGGCATGCGCCTCCGGGATCGGGTCGCGGGCCTCGGCGTGGTCCTGCCGGACGGCCGCCACCACCGACGGCTCGCCCATCTCCGTGCCCAGCCGCTCGACATCGACACCGTCGAGCCCCGCCAGGGCATCGAGCACCCGCTCCGCCGTATCGGCCGGAGTGCCCAGTACGAACGTGGTCTCGCGCAGCCGTCGCAGCACCCGCTCCGCGGCGATCGCGCCCTGCCGCTCGGCCGCCTTCGCGGCGAGCGAGGCCGGCCGGCTGGTGGCCGCCACCCAGCGCAGCCGGTGGGCGTAGGGCGCCCGTGTATGGCGGGCGATATCGGCGATATAGCGGCTGTACCAGGCGGTCTCGGCCGCGGGATCCGGCGCCGGGTCGTCGCCGTCGTCGAAGAGGATGCCGAACACCCGGCGCCAGTGGGCCCGCCCCGCGGTGAGGGCCCGCAGGTGGCGGAACGCGGGCTCGGAACCCCAGGCCCACGGGCAGGCCGGATCGGTGTACTCCACGATCTCGACGGCCCCGCGGCCGTCCGCCTCGGTGCTCCGGGGCCGGTCCGGGCTCGCGGGCGTCATGCCGCCAGCCGCTCGCGGACCAGATCGCTCAGGGCGGTGGAGGTCAGCACCTGGCGCACATGGTCCTCCATCCCGCGCCACACCCCGGGCAGTCCGGCCGCCGGGCCGTGGTAGCCGAGGTCGTCCAGCCGCTCGCCGCGCAGCGTCAGGAACGCCCCGTCCACGGCGAGCACGATGTCCGCGAGGGTCACCTCGGCGGGGTCGCGAGCCAGCCAGTAGCCACCCTCGCAGCCGCGCTGACTGCGCACCAGACCGGCCTGGCGCAGATCCCGGAAGACCCCCTTGAGGAACCGGAAGGGGATGTCCTGGGAGGTGGCTATCGCCTCACAGGTGAGTGGCCTGCCCGGGTCCGCGGCCAGCTCCGCCAGCGCCCGGACCGCGTAGTCCGCCTTCGCCGAGATCTGCATACGGCCATTATGCAACGTGGATTTCATGGTGTTGTGCCTGGTGGGAGAAAGGACACCTGTTGACATCCATTACCCGGGCTTTCTACGGTCGGTGTCATGACGACGCCCGGCGGCGACCCCGCGCAGCAGCACGACGCGTTCCATCCGCATCTGAAGGATCTGAAGGCCACCGCCCCGACAGTCCGTTGCGGATGCGGCTGCACCACATCCGCACCGAGGACGTCGACCCCGGCACCGCCCAGACCGAGGGCATGCGGCGGTTCGCCGCGATCAGCGGTCAGTCGGTGGGGTCCGAGCGGCTCTGGATGGGCCAGACGCATGTGGCGCCGGACACCGCCTCCGCAAACCACCACCACGGCGAGTCCGAGACGGCCATCTTCGTGGTGCGGGGCCACCCCGAGTTCGTCTTCGCCGAGGAGCGGGACGGACGTGTCGAGGAGGTCCGGTTGCGCACCCGCCCGGGTGACTACATCTTCGTTCCGCCGTTTGTGCCGCACCGGGAGGAGAACCCGGACCCCGACGACGAGGCGGTGGTGGTCATCGCCCGCAGCACCCAGGAGGCCATCGTGGTCAACCTGCCGGAGCTGTATGTGCTGGAGCCGGGGGAATAGCCGCCCGCACGGACACGTGGTGTACAGGTGACCGCGTCCAATCGGCGCTGACCATGCATTCCGCCGACGCTCGCGGGTAATCGCCCCTGCTGTGCCCCCTCCATCGACGAATCGACGAAAGGAGCGGCATCGTGAGCGACGACCGGCGACCGGAGGAACGCGAGGAGCGCGAGGACCGGGGCGGGATCCCCAGGGACCTCCCCGATCAGCAGGCGCAGGACGGCCCCGACCACCTGGACGTGGCGGGCGCCGGCCAGGAGCCGGATCTCGGGGACGACGTCCCCGAGACGGATGAGTCCGGCACGGGACGTCAGGGGAAGCCGCAGACCGGAAGCGTGCACCCCGAGCGGCCCGTCCCGGACGAGCCCTCGGGGTGAGCGCCCCCGGCGTGCGACGGGGGCGGGTCAGGTACCGGCAGGGCGGGCGCGGACATGGATGCGCTCGCCCTGCGCCCCGAACAGGGAGAGGAACTCCACCGGCTGGTCCCCGGCGTTGGCGAAGCCATGGGGCGTACGGGTGTCGAATTCGGCGGCCTCACCGGACGTGAGCACCAGATCGTGCTCGCCCAGCGCCAGCCGTAGCCGCCCCGAGAGCACATAGAGCCACTCATAGCCCTCGTGCACCCGCTGCTCCAGCGGTTCGTCGCGCCCGCCCGGCGGCCGGGGCGGCATGATCTGCTTGTAGGCGTGCAGCCCGCCCAGATAGCGGGTCAGCGGCACGAACGTCTGGCCGTGCCGGGTGAACGGCCGCGGATGGACCCGGGGATCCCCGGTGGCCGGCGCCCCCACCAGCTCGTCCAACTGCACTCCGTACGCCTTGGCCAGCGGCAGCAGCAGCTCCAGGGTCGGCTTGCGCTGCCCCGCCTCCAGTCGCGACAGGGTGCTCAGCGAGATCCCGGTCGTCTCGCTGAGCTGGGCCAATGTGGTGCCACGGGTGCGCCGCAACGCCCGCAGCCGGGGTCCTACGGCGGTCAGTACCTCGCTGAGGTCTTCGTCAGCCATACTCTTCATTTGCTACCCCGGCAAAGAAGTTTGTCAAGTGGGCGCGGCCGTGTGCACTCTCTTGCCAGGAACGAAGGGAGCGCATCTGACATGACCACCGACCCGCACACCATCTCGCCCGACACCTCGCCCGAGGAGTTCTGGGACACCTTCTACAGCGCCGAGGACCGCGTCTGGAGCGGCAAGCCCAATGCCGCTCTGGTGCGCGAGACCACCGGGCTGACCCCTGGCAGGGCGCTGGACCTCGGCTGCGGTGAGGGCGGCGACGCGATCTGGCTCGCCCGGCAGGGCTGGCGGGTCACCGCCGTCGACGTCTCACAGGTGGCGTTGGACCGCGCCGCCGGACACGCGGCGTCGGAAGGTGTCGGCGACCATATCGAGTGGCAGCGGCACGACCTGTCCGAGTCCTTCCCGGACGGCACCTTCGATCTCGTCTCCGCCTACTTCTTCCACTCCCGGCTGGAACTGCCCCGGGACCAGATCCTGCGCACCGCGGCGGCGGCCGTCGCACCGGGCGGAGTGCTGCTGATCACCGGACACGCCGCATTCCCGTCCTGGGCGCCGGACCCCGGTCCGGAGTTCCACTTCCCCACGCCCGAGGAGGTGCTCGCCGGGCTCGACCTCGCGGACGGGGAGTGGGACGTCCTCGTCAGCGATGTGCATGTGGAGAACATGACCGCTCCCGACGGACAGCCGGCCACTCGCACCGACAACACCCTCAAGGTCCGCCGCCGCTGACGGCGGCCCCGCAGCCCACTCGGGGAACCGGTCCTCCCTCGGGGCCGGTCCGCCCTCAGGAACCGGTGCGCCGGAACGCCCAGTCCATGCGTGGCTCCAGCAGCGTGCGCAGGACCCGTCGCACCGGTCCCGTGCACAGCACGGTGATCATGAGCACCGCGGCCGCGGTGACGGCGAGCTCCCCGAGCGGGGTGTGCAGCCACGGATGGTCGTACCAGTCCCAGAAACGGGACGACTTGATGATGAAGCCGTGCAGCAGATAGCCGTACAGCGTCCCCGAACCGAGCGCGGTGAACCAGGTCCGGCGCCCCGGCACCCAGGCCAGGAAGCAGGCCGTGAGCACCAGCGCCAGGCCGAAGAGGGCGGGCGTGGTGAGCAGCCCGGCCCAGGACGGTACGCCGTCCAGCGCCGCCACGCTCTTGCGGTGGTAGAACCACTCCGCGTCCATCCAGGGCGCCACCGCGTACGCCGTGCACAGGGCGAAGGCCGCCACCGGAAGGGCGATCAGCCGGGTCCGCCGGGTCCGCAGCCGGGTGAAGTGGTCCGGTCGCAGGGTGAGTCCGACCACGAAGAACGGGAGGAACGCCAGCACCCGCTGCAGGCCGAGGTCCCCACCGGCCTCGGGTGAGATGGAAGCCAGTGCCGCCACCGCCAGCGCGACCGGCACCGGATGGCGCAGCGCGAGCCACAGCGGGGTGGTGATCCGCCAGATGAACAGCGCGGCCAGGAACCACATCACATACCAGGGGTCGAGCAGGCTGATCGGATAACCCGGATCGTCCTGTGCCCAGCGGTAGAAGAGTGTGTACGCGATCTCGAAGACCACATACGGCACGACGACACCCGTGAGCAGCCGTTTCACCCGGCCCGGCGCCATATCGAAACTCCGCGAGAAGTAGCCCGATACGAGGGCGAACGCGGGCATGTGGAACGCGTAGACCAGCAGGTAGATCGCGGTGGCCGCCCGGCTGCCGTAGGTGAGGGGCTCCCATGCGTGGCCACACGCCACCAGCACGATGGTGAGGTACTTCGCATTGTCGAAGTACGGGTCGCGCGTCCGGCCGCCCGACGCGCCGCCCTCGCGCGGTCGTGGCACGGCCGGGGGTGTTGTGGTCACACGGATGGAGGTCTCCTGCTGCACAGCTTCTCCCGGACCCCTTCGATCGAGCCGACAGTCGAATCCTGGTCGTCTGCCCCGCTCTGCCCGTCCCATGCGGGCCCAGGACTCGGATCCCAGTACGTGCGGCCCGCCCGCGGCGTTCACCGGCGGGCGGCACGTCCGGGGGTCCGCTCATGACCTCGGCCTCCTCAGGACACGGGGAGCCGGCTCAGCGAGGTCAGCTCGGCGTGTGCGGACGCGAACAGCAGGGCGACGGCCAGGGCACCCGGATCCGGGACGCCGCGGGCGTGGTCGCCCGTATAGCTGGCACGCCCGCGCCGGGCGCGCAGATCGGTCGTGGAGCGGGCGCCCCGATGGGCCGCCACCGCGGCCACATGGAGCGCATACGCGGGGTCGGCGGTGGGTTCACAGGAAGCGAGGGCCCGCGCGGCGGGCACGAGGGCGTCCACCATCGTCTTGTCGCCCACCTCGGCCTCGCCGACCCGCTGGATCGCGGCCGCCCCCGCGGCGGTGCCCAGGGCCAGCGCGGCGGTCCCGGGCGGGGCGGCGGCCATCCCCAGCGCGTCGGCCAGCTCCTGGAAGAGCAGCCCGAACAGGGGGCCGCTGGTGCCGCCGACATCGTCGAGGAAGACCCGCGCGGCGGCGTCGAGCGGCGCGTCCGGCCCCTCCGGTTTCGCTCGCCGTTCCCCGCGCCCGCCGCCAGGGCGTCCAGCGCACGGCGGACGCCGTCCATCCCGGTGACCAGATTGCCGCCGAAGTCCCCGTCGCCCGCCTTCTGATCGAGCGCGGTGAGCTCGGGTTCCACGGAGCGTACGGTGGCGGCGAACCGTGTGAGCCAGTCCATGACGGCTGTGTGCGTAAGGCCCTTCGGGCCGGGCTGATCGGACATGAGCGGGGCAACTCCTCGGGGCGGTGGCGGGGTCAACGGGGCCGGACGGGGTCAAGGAGGCGGGGTCACAACGGCCAGGCGGGGGTGCGGGCGGGGGCGTCCCACAGCCGCAGCACCTCCGCGTCGGTGGCGAACAGGGTCAGCGAGAAGCCCCGCATGTCCAGGGCGCTCACGAAGGTGCCGGTCAGGGACCGGTCGAGGCCGACCCCACGGTCGTCGAGGGCCTTGGCAACGGCGTGGCGGATGCCGTACAGCTCCAGCGAGGTGATCGAGCCCAGCCCGTTGACCAGGGCGAGCACCCGTGTCCCCGCGGTGTCGGGCAGCGCGGCGAGCAGTTGGTCCGTCATAGTCTCGACCAGCTTGCCGAGCGGTGCGTGCGGGGTGGTCCCCTCGGCCCGCTCGCCGTGGATGCCGACCCCGAACTCCAGGATGTTGTCGGGAAGGGCGAAGGCCGGTGCCCCTGAGGCGGGTGTGTTGTGGGCGGCCGAGGCGACGGCGAGGCTGCGGGCCCGCCGGGTCACATCGGTGCCGAGGGCGACCAGGTCCTCCAGGCCGCGCCCCTCGTCGGCGGCGGCGCCGAGGATCTTCTCGATGATCAGGGTGGCGCCGGTGCCGCGCCGGCCGACCGCGATGTCATCGGAGTCGCTGGCGATGTCGTCGTCGATGAGGACACGTGCGCAGCGGATGCCCTCATGGGCGAGGCGCTCGGCGGCGATGCTGAAGTTGATGCGGTCACCGGTGTAGTTCTTGACGATGTGCAGCACACCATCGGGCCGGGCGACGGCCCGGCTGGCCTCGAAGATCTGCCGGTTGTGGGGCGAGGCGAAGATCCGCCCGGGACAGGAGGCGTCCAGCATCCCGGTACCGAGGAAGCCGGAGTGCAGGGGTTCATGGCCGGAACCGCCTCCCGAGACCAGCCCGACGCGGCGGGTGGGTGCGCAGTGGCGGGTGCGGAAGTATCCGTGGTCGGGGTGGTAGGCGACGAGATCGGCATGGGCGGCGGCGAAGCCCGCGAGCGCGTCGGGAACGAGGGACTCGGGCGAGTCGCGGAAGTACTGGGGCATGAACTCGGCTCCCTGGGCGAGTGGGGCGGACGGGGCGGACTCGGCGGTCGAGCGCCGTCTCGGCGGCAGCGGTATGAGGGCTCAGGAACAGATCGTCTCCGCGACCCGGCGGCAGGGTGCTCAGGCTGGACAGCAGCGGGACCCCAACGGCCTACAGGCATACGCCGGTCGTGTGCCGAAGGGCAGGCATTGGGGAGGTTCCGGCTCGTGTGCCGGCGGGGAGCGGCGGGGTAGGGATCGGCGGACATCCGGCACCACTCATGCGCGCATCCGGCACCACCCATAAGGAGTCACCCATGTCCCTCGATGACTTCGAGCGCCACCCCTTGCTGTTCGGTCCCAGCCCCATCCATCCCCTGGACCGGCTGAGCGAGCGTCTCGGCGGGGCGCGTATCTGGGCCAAGCGCGAGGACTGCAACAGCGGGCTGGCCTTCGGCGGCAACAAGACCCGCAAGCTGGAGTACCTCGTCCCCGACGCGCTCCGGAAGGGCGCGGACACCCTGGTGAGCATCGGCGGTGTGCAGTCCAACCACACCCGCCAGGTCGCCGCGGTGGCGGCGAAGCTGGGGCTGAAGGCCGTCCTGGTGCAGGAGAGCTGGGTGGACTGGCCCGACTCCGTCAACGACAAGGTCGGCAACATCCTGCTCTCCCGGATCATGGGCGCGCGGGTGCAACTGGTCGACGCCGGGTTCGGCATCGGCTTCAAGGACAGCTGGGCCCGCGCCCTGGAGGACGTCCGCGCCGCGGGCGGCACGCCGTATCCGATCCCCGCCGGGGCCTCCGACCATCCGCTGGGCGGGCTGGGCTTCGCCAACTGGGCCCGCGAGGTCCAGGCGCAGGAGCGGGAGCTGGGCGTCTTCTTCGACACCATCGTGGTGTGCAGCGTCACCGGTTCCACCCAGGCGGGCATGATCGCGGGCTTCGCGGGCCAGGACCGCCCCCGCCGCGTCCTGGGCATCGACGCCTCCGCCAAGGTGGCCGAGACCCATGCCCAGGTGGCGAAGATCGCACGCGAGACCGCCGCTCTGATCGGCCTCGGCCGGGAGCTGCGCGATGAGGAGATCACCGTGCTGGAGGGCTGGGCCGGGGATCTCTACGGTGTCCCGGTCGACTCCACCCTCGACGCGATCCGGCTCACCGGAAGCCTCGAAGGGGTGATCCTCGACCCGGTCTACGAGGGCAAGTCCATGGCCGGGCTCATCGACCTGGTCCGCGAGGGGGAGATACCCAAGGACTCCAACGCGCTCTACGCCCACCTCGGCGGCCAGCCCGCGCTCAACGCCTACAGCGGCGCCTTTCGCTGACTGGTCCGAGGGGAGGCATGAAGGAGGAACGCGAGGTGATGAGCGGGGCTTCACCGGGTACCCGAAGTGGGGCCCGGGCCACGCGGCCCCGTGGCCTCCCCACCCCCGCGAGACCAGGGAGCCAGGGTGACGGACATGAACATCGGGAACGACCGGCGGGCCGGGAGCGCCGCGCCCTCCGATGGCCCGCTGTCGGGCTGCGCGGCGCTGGTGACCGGCGCGTCCAGCGGCATCGGAGCGGCCACCGCCCTGGCACTGGCCCGGGAGGGAGCCGATCTCGCACTGGTGGCCCGCCGCACCGATCGGCTGGAGGACCTGGCCGCCACCCTCCGCAAGGAGGGCCGCTCCTGCGCCGTCCTCACCGCCGATCTGCAGAGCGCGGCGCAGGCCCGTCAGTGCGTCGAGGACGCGGTGGAGCAGTGCGGACGGCTCGATGTGCTGGTGAACAACGCCGGTTATGTGGCCGCCGGCACGGTCGAGGAGAGCGACCCCGAGGCCTGGCAGCGGATGATCGCCCTCAATATCGAGGCCGTCCTGCACACCTCCCGGCAGGCGCTGCCGCATTTGCTGCGGACGGCGTCCGAGGGTCCGCGGGGGGTGGCGGACCTGGTGAACGTCAGCTCGGTGGGCGGCCGGGTGGCGCGGCCCGGCAACAGCGTCTACTCGGCCACCAAACACGCGGTGGGCGCCTTCAGCGAGGCGATGCGCCAGGAGGTGACCGCCCGCGGTGTCCGGGTGGGGCTGGTCGAGCCGGGCATGACCGTCACCGAGATGACGGCCGACAACAGGACGGCCACCGTCGCACGTGGCATGGCGCGCGAGTCCTGGCTGCACCCCGAGGACATCGCCCGCGCGATCGCCTTCATGGTCCTCCAGCCCGCGCATGCCGCCGTCAACGAAATCATGGTGCGCCCCACCGCCCAGGAGCACTGACCCGCCTGCCCCAGCCACCCCGCCCGCCCCGTTTCGCCACGGCGTAACGGGGCGGGGGCGTGTGCCCGCCTCGGCCCGGCTTGGCTCTCATTCGTCCCCGCTCGGCTCTCGCGGAAGCGTGCGCGAGGGATTTACAACGTTGGAAATTCTCTTTAACGTTGCGCCACGCACGGCCCGGGCCGCTCTTCCCCCACCACCACTCCTCCCGAGGGAGCGTGCATGACCACGCCGTACCGAAGACACCTCCTGCCCGCTCTGCTGACCCTCTTGACCGTCCTGGGCTCGCTCCTGACCGTCCAGGCGCCCCCGGCCGCGGCCGCCTCCGGCACCCTGCTGCGCGACGGCACCGGCCTCTACCCCCGCGCCCTGCGACTCGCGCACAACGGCGCCGCCAACGGCCGCGTCCTCGCTTCGGTGGTCACCTTCCGCGGCTCGGACGGGATCGGCGCCATCTACGAGAGCACCGACGACGGCGCCACCTTCCGCCAGGTGGGCGAGGTGGCCGACCCCGAGGCGTCGGGCGGACAGGGCGAATGCTGCGCCACCCTGTACGAACTGCCGCAGGCCGTCGGCGGCATGCCCGCCGGGACCCTGCTGTGGTCCGCCTCCATCGGCCAGGACGAGCCGGACCGCCGGATGGCCATCCGGGTCTTCCGCAGCAATGACCAGGGCCGCACCTGGTCCTATCTGTCCACCGTGGCCACCTCCCCCAGCACCAAGGGGCTGTGGGAGCCGGAGTTCTCCATCGACTCCAGTGGGCGCCTGGTGGCCCACTACTCGGACGAGACCGACCCCGCCCACAGCCAGAAGCTGATCGCCGCCCGCAGCGCGGACGGGGTCACCTGGGAGGGCCACCACGCCACCGTCGCCAGCAACCTCGCCTCCGACCGGCCCGGTATGCCCATCGTGCGCAAGCTGCCCGGCGGCCAGTACTTCATGGCGTACGAGATCTGTGCCGCCCAGGGGCAGTACTCATGTGTGGTCCACTACCGGACCTCGCAGGACGGCTGGAACTGGGGCGACCCCGCTCACCTCGGCTACCGTCCAGAAACCGCCGACGGCAAGTACTTCACCCACACACCGAACCTCGCCTGGGCCCCCGAGGCCGGCAATCCCCGGGGCAAGCTGTTCCTCATCGGTCAGGTGCTGAACAACGCCGACGGCAGCACCGCCGCCGAAAGCGGTGCCACCGTGTGGACCAACAGCAACGGTGGCACCGGGGCGTGGCGTTCGATCCCCGCACCGGTGCGGGTGGACTCCAAGGTGGTCGACTGGTGTCCCAACTACAGCTCGGCGCTGCTGCCCTCGGAGGACGGCAGCCGGGTGCTGGAGATCGCCACGGACTACGTGGGCACCGTGTGCAAGCCCTACTTCGCCACCGGGAGGAGCTGACCGGGTGAACGTCCGCTGACCGAAGCGGTGTTCTCCCTGCCCCGGATCCCCGTCCGGCCGTTCGGGGCCGGTGCCCGGCGTGGTGCGGACGACCGTACCCGCCAGGGCACCGGCCTCGGCGCATGTCCGGGTGCCGAGCCGTTCGGCGGGCAGCGGTGTGCTCGGTTCGCGAACGACACGACCACCCACTCGGGCTCCGCCTCCTCCGCGTGGGCGTCCGGCGTTGGCCCGGGCAGGTGACGGACACCGGCCGGGCCATGACCCGAATGCCGTACGGCGGTGACCCGGGCAGCAGGCCCGTGCCGCGTGCCGCGGCGCGGCCACCACACGCCGCACGGCCGGTGCACCACGCCCCAAGCCACGCGGCTGACCTGCACGAACGGTCTCGGCGGTGGCGAGGTGGCGAGGCGTCGCGCGGACGGAAGACAAGTGGCCGGGGCCGCTTCCCGATGCCTTGGACGCCCGCCATCCGGCCGACGGCACGGGCCGTGTGGGTGCTCGACCTGCCCCGTCCCGGATGACAGCGTGGCCGACATGGAGCACAGCCCAGGACCGCAAAACGTGCGCGCGAGGCTGCTGCTGGCCAGCGCCACCATGCTCTTCGTCGAGCTCGCGCTGATCCGGTGGACCGGCGCCAATATCGTCCATCTGAGCTATTTCTCGAACTTCATCCTCTTGGGCTCGTTCCTCGGGATCGGCCTGGGATTCCTCATGCCCGCCGGCCGCGGGCAGTGGCTCACCCGCTGGGCGCCCATCCCGCTCGCCGTTCTCGTCGTCCTGGTGCGCGAGTTCCCCGTGCAGGTGCGGCAGACCAGCGGCGAGGTCATCTACTTCACCGCCGTGAAGACCACCGGTCTGCCCCAGTGGGTGACCCTGCCGGTGCTCTTCGGACTGACCGCGCTGATCATGATGGCGATCGGGAAGATGACGGCGGATCAGTTCCGTCAGCTGCCCTCGCTGGAGGCGTACCGCTACGACCTGCTGGGCTCGCTCACCGGTTCGGTGTCCTTCGCGCTGCTCTCCTGGCTGCGCGCACCGTCGGTGGTGTGGGGCGTGCTCGCCGCGGTGGCCTTGCTGACCCTCGGCGGCCGCCGCAACAGCATCCGGTATGCGGTCCCGCTCGCCTTGATGGTGGGCGTCCTGGCGCTGGAGACGGCGGCCAGCGGCATCTCCTGGTCCCCGTACTACAAGATCGAGGTGACCAGGCCGACCACCGGCAGCCGGGACTACAAGATCTCCGCCAATGGCGTACCGCATCAGTCCATCGCCCCGCTGAAGGTGCTCGGGCGGCCCGGCTCCCCGTACGAGCAGCCCTACCGCGAAACCCCGAGGAACTCCCACCGCCGGGTGCTGGTCATCGGCGCCGGCAACGGCAACGACGTGGCGATGGCGCTGGCCAACGGCGCCCAGCGGGTGGACGCGGTGGAGATCGACCCCCGGCTGCAGGAGATCGGTGCGTCACTGCATCCGGCCCGGCCCTACGCCAACCCCCGGGTGCACGTGCACATCAACGACGGCCGGGCCTTCCTCGAACGCACCAAGACCCGCTACGACCTGGTCGTCCTCGCCCTGCCGGACTCCCTGACCCTGGTGTCGGGCGCGAGCAACCTGCGCCTGGAGAGCTATCTGTTCACCCGGCAGGCATTCGAGGCGGCACACCGCCACCTCGCCCCCGGCGGTGCGTTCGCCATGTACAACTACTACCGGCAGAACTGGCTCATCGACCGGTTCGGCTCCACGCTCACCTCCGTCTTCGGACACGCCCCCTGCATCACCCACTACGGAGGCAAGAAGGCGGCCATCCTGGTGGCGGGTGTCACCTCGAGCGACCAGTCCTGCACCGCCTCCGCCTGGCGCCCCTCGGGCCCGGTGCCCTCGGCCGCCAGCGACGACCATCCGTTCCCGTATCTGCTGCACCGCACCATCCCCACCCTCTACATCGGGGTCCTGGGAGCGATCCTGCTGGTGACCCTGGTGTCGGTACGGCTGACCGGGGTCCGGCTGCGGCGTACCGCCCGCTATGTGGACATGTTCCTGCTCGGCGCGGCGTTCATGCTGCTGGAGACCAAGAACGTGATCGGCTTCGCCCTCTATTTCGGCACCACCTGGCTGGTCAACGCCATGGTCTTCGCGGGGGTGCTGGTCGCCGTGCTGTGCGCGGTGGAGGTGCGGCGCAGGCTGCGCCGGGTCAATCAGCTCGTGCTGCAGCTGATGCTCTTCGCCAGCCTCGCGATCGCCTGGCTGATCCCGTCCCATCTGGTGCTGGGGCTGCCCTTCGCCCCCCGGCTGGCCGCCGCGATCGCGCTGGCCTTCGCCCCCATCTTCTGCGCCAACCTCATCTTCTCCGACCGGCTGGCGGCGACCTCCGACCCCACGGCGGCCTTCGGCGCCAACCTGCTGGGCTCCCTGTTCGGCGGCACCCTGGAGTATCTGGCCCTGCTCACGGGCTATCAGGCGCTGCTGCTGGTCGTGGCGGTGCTGTACGCGGGTGCCTGTGTCGCCATGCGCTTCACCCGCCGCGGCTCCGGCGATGTCACCAGCCATGAGCCACTCACCGTGCAAACGGCGCCACGCCCCTGAGCGCCCCTCTTCCCGCCGCCCCCGGCCGCCTTCCGGCCGGGGGCGGCCGCGTTGGTGGCGCGCGCCGCCGCTCTCACTCGAACATGACGTAATCCGGGCGTGGCCGCAGGGCCAGCACCTCTTCCGGGGTCATCAGCCGGCTCCCCTCGGTGTCCTCCTCGTAGAAGAGCTTGAAGCCGGTGCGCACGCCCTCGGGCTGGTTCCTGACCAACTGCCGCCAGGTGTCCCGCTTCATGCCCGGCGATCCGATGCCGTCCGCGCTCTTGATGACCACCACACCGGGCTGCGGGCGCAGCGCGGACTGGTCGCTGACGACGGACACGGCCACCTGGTGGAAGACGAGCGGCTTCTGCGGCAGATCGTGTTCGTCGATGATCCCGGAGAGATAGCGGGCCACATCGGTGAGCTCCTTGCCGCTGGTGTGGCCGTAGGTGTTCCCCGGCACCTCGCCCGGCCCCATCTCCCATTCCGGGTCCAGGGCTATGCCGACGTCGGGGTGGACCAGCCATTCGCGCAACGCCTTGACCTCGCCGAGGACCGAGGCCCGGCCCGGCTGGATGTTCAGCAGCAGCAGGGCGCGATGGCGCTTGGCCGCGTCGTGGAAGCGGCGGATCGTGTCGGGGGAGGTGCGCGAGCGGTAGGTGCCGTCCGGGCCCGCGCTGCTGTTGGCGACGGTCGCGAGGAGTTCGAGCACCGGCTGCGGTTCGCGGTCCGCGGCGTAGGCGCGGGCGGTCTTCTCGATCTGGCGCACCCGGTCGTCGAGGTCCCCGATGCCGAGCCGGCCGAGCGCGGCGGCCCCGGGCAGTCCGCAGTAGCCCACCAGGCGGTAGCGGGACAGCTCCCGGCCGCCCCGGGGCAGCTCGGGCCGCGGCTTCGGGGTGGGGGAGGGGGAACTCTTTGATGGAGTGGCGGACGGGGAGCGCTCCGCCTTGCCGGAGCCTTGCGGGCCCGCTCCGGAGGGCGAGCCGGCCGACTCCTCGCCGCAGCCGGCGAGCAGGCCGATCCCGGCCGCCGCGGCCACCGAGAGCATGCCGCGCCGGGTCGGTGGCGGTGTCCCCGATCCGCCGCCGCCGTCGCCGTGCCGCAGGGCGTCCTGTCCGGCCGATGCCCCGTCGGTTGCCGGCATTCCGGGTGTGCTGTGAGCCACGTTCCCTCCGTCCGCGGTGCCGGGTCGGTGGACCGGGCACCGGTCTGTTGTGCGGGCCGATGGGTTGTCCGTGCCAGGCAGCCTGTCCGGTATGACGAAGGCGAAACGGAATAGTGTCCACCGGGCGGGGGCATGCGTCGCTTTCAGCCCGGGAAGACGACCGGTGGATGGGCGTGGAATGCGCGAACGAGGGCGGCCGGGCCCCCGATGGGCCCAACGCGCCCTGGAATGAGCCCCCTTGAGGCAGGACGCCGATCCGGGCGGTCAGGCCGGAGGGCTCAGCCGGCGGATCGGCGCCCCGTCCAGATAGGCGCGGATGTCCTCCACCACATCGCCGTAGAACCGCTCGTAGTTGTCCCGGGTGACATAACCGAGGTGCGGGGTGGCCAGCAGATTCGGCAGGGAGCGGAACGGATCGCCCGGCGGCAGCGGCTCCCGTTCGAACACATCGACCCCCGCACCCGCGATCCAGCCCTCCCGCAGCGCCTCCGCCAGCGCCGCCTGGTCCACGATCGCCGCGCGGGAGGTGTTCACCAAAAGCGCCGTGGGACGCATCCGCCTCAGCTCCGCCGCGCCCAGCAGCCCCCGGGTGCGGTCGCTGAGCACCAGATGCACCGAGACGATGTCGCTGGTCTCCAGCAACTCCTCCTTGGAGCCGGCCGGTCGCACCCGCTCCGCCTCCGCGCGCTCGGCCGTGAGATTCTCGCTCCAGGCGGCCACCTCCATGCCGAAGGCCCGGCCGACCCGCGCCACCTGGGTACCGATCCGCCCCAGCCCCAGCAACCCCAGACGGCGGCCGTGCAGATCGGTGCCGACGGTGCTCTGCCATGGCCCGCCGTCCCGCAGCGCCGTGTTCTCCGGCACCACATGGCGGGCGAGCCCCAGGATCAGCGCCCAGGTGAGCTCGGTGGTCGGTTCCGAGGCACCGCCCGTGCCGCACACGGTGACGCCGTGGTGGGCGGCGGCCTCCAGGTCGACCGACGCGTTGCGCATCCCCGTGGTCACCAGCAGCTTCAGCCGTGGCAGCCGGGCGAACAGCGATGCGGGAAAGGGCGTGCGCTCCCGCATGATGACCACGATCTCGCAGTCCCCGATCGCCTCGGCCACCGCCTCCTCACCGGCGATGTGCTCATGGAACGGCGCCACCTCCACCGCGTCGAGCACACCGGACCAATCGGCCGCCGACAGCGCCACGTCCTGATAGTCGTCGAGCACGGCGCAGCGCAGCTTCATGGGACTACCTCTGTTTCCTCGGACGGGTACGGTGTTTCTACCACCCGTGTGAAGCCACCCGGAAAACCGGGGCCTGACACGTCGTCACCGCGTTTGCGGCGCCACCCTTCCGGATGACATCGGCCGTGCGATCGCGGTGTGACAGGCGTGTGTTTTCACCGAAAGTTGGCTTCTCAAGGGGTGCTGAGACACGTGTGGTTGTTTTGCGTAGTGGCACACAGGGCACCGCACCGTCTGAACAGCAGGCATAATCACAGCTGCGATGGGCGCAGACGCCCAGAAAGGGGACGAAGTGAAGTGAACGCGTTGAGCGCGGACAGCAGTGTGGGTTCGACCATTGAGGTACTGGAGGCCGAACTCCCCCAACTGCAGAAGCAACAGGAGGCACTCAAGGGTGATTTGGAGGCCGTCACCAAGCGGCTGGAGGCGGTCAGCACCGCCCTGAGCAGCCTGCAGACGCTCTCCATCGCCACGGCGTCGGAGCAGGTCGTGGACGGCGCCCCGGTGGCGGTGGCGAAGCCCGTGGCCGAGGCCACCCCGGCCGAGCCGGCCGCGGAGCCGGCCACCGAGGCCGCGGCCGAGACCGAGTCGGAGACCGCCGAGGACACTGGCTCCACCGGCCGTACCTCCGCCGCCACGCGCAAGGCGGCCATCGGCCGTCAGCGCAGCAGGGGCAAGGCGGCCAAGGCGCCGGCCACCGGGCGGGCCACCAAGACGGCGGCCAAGAAGACCGCCGCCGCCAAGAAGACCGCCGCGAAGGCCGCGGCGAAGGCTCCCAAGGCCACCAAGGCCACGGTGAAGGCCACTACCAAGGCCACCACCAAGGCCACCGCGAAGCCCGCCAAGGCCACCAAGGCCGCCGAGAAGCCCGCGGAGAAGGCCACCAAGGAGACGGCCACCACCTCCGAGCGCTCCACGGGGCTCGCCGACAGCGTGCTGGCCGCGCTGCGCAAGGCCGGCCGTCCCATGCGGGCCTCCGAGGTCAACGATGCCCTGGGCCGCGACGAGACCCGCACCAATGTGAACTCGGTGCGCAACACCCTCGAGCGGCTGCGCTCCTCGGACCGGGCCCAGCGTTCCGGCCGTGGCCTGTACGAGGCCTCGGCCACCAGCTGAGGGCGCCGTCAGTTCACCGCCACCCATGTGTAGCGGTGTTCGGGACGGCCGGTGTCCCCGTACTTGAGGGTGAGGCTGATGCGGCCCGCATGTTCGAGGTACTTCAGATAGCGCTGGGCCGTGGAGCGGCTGATACCGGTGCGCTCCGCCACTTCGTGGGCGGAGAGCGGCTGGTCGGCCTGGTCCAGGACCCGCCGTATGAGGTCGACGGTGGGCGCGGAGTGGCCTTTGGGGAGGGCGGGGCCGGAAGTGTCGGCGGCTGCGAAGGCGCCGAAGATCCGGTCCACCCTCTCCTGGCCGGTCTCGCCGCGCCCGCCGACGCCCTCCAGGGTGCGGCGCAACCCCGCGTAGCCGTCCAGCTTGGCCCGTAGCCCGGCGAAGCTGAACGGCTTGACCAGGTACTGCAGTGCGCCATGGCGCATGGCGGCCTGGACGGTGGCCACATCGCAGGCGGCCGTCACCATGATGACGTCGGCGTGGTGGCCGAGCTGGCGCATCCGACGCACCAGGGTCAGCCCGGTCTCGTCCGGCAGATAGTGGTCGAGCAGGACGAGGTCGACCGGGGTGCGTTCGAGGGCCGCGAGGGCCTGGGCGGCGGTATGGGCGCGGGCGGTGACCCGGTAGCCGGGCACCTGGGCCACATACGCGGCGTTGATCTCGGCGACGTGGAAGTCGTCGTCCACGACAAGAACGTCAATCATCGTGACTCTCCTGCTGCGGTGAACTCATGAGTGGGTGTGTCGTCCCCGGTGAGGGCCTCGGGCAGGACGACGGTGAACACCGCCCCGCCGCCCGCCCGGGCGGTGACCCGGGCCATGCCTCCGTATCGCTCGGCCAGCCGCCGTACCAGGGCCAGTCCGATGCCCCGGCCGCGTGGCGACACCACGGTGGGCCCCGCGTGGGCATCGGGTCCGGAGTCCGGAAAGCCGGTGCGGGCGGGCCGTTTGGTGGACCAGCCCTCGGTGAAGATCTGTTCGCGCATCCCCGGTGGCACCCCCGGACCGGTGTCGCTCACCCGCAGTACCGCGGTGGTGCCCTCGGCCCTCAACTCGACCTCGATGAACGGGGTGGGGGAGGGGTGTGCGGCCACCGCGTCCAGCGCGTTGTCGATGAGGTTGCCGAGCACGGTCACCAGATCGCGCGGATCGACCACCCGCCCGGGCAGCAGGGTCGCGGGCGAGATGCGCAGGGCCACCCCGCGCTCGGCCACGATGGCCGACTTGCCGACCAGCAGCGCCGACAGCAGCGGATCGTGCACCCGTTCGGAGATCTGCTCGGCCGAGGCACGCCGGGCGTTGGTGAGCTCGGCCACGAACTGTGCCGCCCGCTCGTGCAGTCCCAGCTCCAGCAGCCCCAGCAGGGTGTGCAGCCGGTTGGCGTGTTCGTGGTCCTGGGCCCGCAGCGCGTCCAGCAGCCCGCGGGTGCTGTCCAGCTCGCGGCCCAGCAACTCCAGCTCGGTGCGGTCGCGCAGGGTCGCCACCGCCCCGCCGTCCTCGGTCGGCATGCGGTTGGCCACCAGCACCCGGGTGCCGCTGACCGTCAGCAGATCCGCCCCGTCCACCCGTCCCGCCAGCACATCGGTGGTACGGCCCGGTGGCAGTGACTCCTCCAGGGTGCGACCGGTGGCGTCCGGGCGGATCCCGAGCAACCGCCCGGCCTCGTCGTTGATCAGGCGGATCCGGCCGTGCCGGTCGAAGGCCACCACGCCTTCGCGGATGCCGTGCAGCATCGCCTCCCGCTCGTCCAGCAGCGCCGAGATGTCGGCGAACGCGACACCGTGCGTACGGCGGCGCAGTCGGCGCGAGACGGCGATCGCCGCCAGGACACCCACCCCGAGCGCCGCCCCCGCGTACAGCAGCAGCCGGGGCACCGCCGCCAGCAGCTGGTCGCGCACACTGCCGTACCCGATGCCCACCGACACCGCCCCGATGATCCGTCCGTCCCTCGAGCGCAGCGGCACCTTGGCGCGGGCCGAGCGGCCGAGCGTCCCCACGTCGATCTGCAGCACCTCCCGGCCCGAGAGCGCCTCGCCCGGATCGGTGGAGACGTGTTCGCCGATCCGGGCGGTGGTGGTGTGCGACCAGCGCACCCCCCGGGAGTCCATCACCACGATGTACAGCGCCCCGGTGGCCCGGCGGATCCGTTCGGCCGCCCGCTGCACCGGACCCGAGGGGCTGGGCTCGGTGGCGGCGAGGTCCCGCGCGATGTCCGGATCGGCCGCGGTGGTCTGGGCGATGGCGAGCGCCTGATGCATCGCCTGGTTGTCGATCTCGGAGCTGAGCGGGGCCAGGAACAGCGCGGTCGCCAGCACCATCACCCCGGCGGTGATGGACAGCTGCGCCGCGAGCACCTGGCCGGAGACACGCCGGGGCCATCGGATGCGCATGATGGGCCCCCTGTCTCCCGTCTCGCTCATCCCGTGTGGTGCCATGTGCGAGCGGTAGTACTTCGTCCGTTTGTGGTGCTGTGAACGCACCGTAAGGGTGCCCGGGGCGTATGCCCAGTCTCCGTGGCGTTTTCGTTGCCAGGGTGCGAGCAAAACGAGCAGAACGCGGTTTGTGAGCGCAACGACGGGTTGTGACCAGAAGACTGCCGCTGTGGCCCGGGTCACTTTTAGCCTCCCGGCCATGAGCAGCCACACCAGCCCCGCCATCGAGCTGCGGGGAACGAGCAAGGCGTTCCGGACACCGTCCGGGGCCCTCCACACCGCGGTCAGGGATCTCGACCTGACCGTCGGGCACGGTGAGTTCGTCGCCGTCGTCGGGCCCACCGGTTGCGGAAAGTCCACGACACTGACGCTGGTCAGCGGGTTGGAGGAGCCCACCGAGGGCGAGGTGCTGGTGGCCGGTGAGCCGGTCCGCGGCATCGCCTCCAACGTCGGCTTCGTCTTCCAGCAGGACGCGGTGTTCCCCTGGCGCAGCGTGCTGTCGAATGTGATGGCCGGCCCGCGGTTTCGCGGTGTGCCCAAGCCGGAGGCGAAGGAGCGGGCCCGTGAGTGGCTGGCCCGGGTCGGCCTCTCGTCCTTCGAGGACCGCTATCCGCATCAGCTGTCGGGCGGTCAGCGCAAGCGCGTGGCGCTCGCGTCGACCTTCGTCAACGACCCCGAGATCCTGCTCATGGACGAGCCGTTCTCGGCGCTCGATGTGCAGACCCGTGCGCTGATGTCGGACGAACTGCTGGAGCTGTGGGCGGGGACCGGCGCGTGTGTCGTCTTCGTCACCCACGACCTGGAGGAGTCCATCGCCCTGGCCGACAAGGTCGTCGTGATGACGGCCGGACCGGCCACCGTCAAGGAGGTCTTCGAGATCGATCTGCCCCGGCCCCGCAAGGTCGAGTCGGTGCGGCTGGAGCCGCGGTTCGTGGAGATCTACCGGGAGATCTGGTCCTCGCTCGGCGAAGAGGTCCGCATCACCCGTGAGAGGGGTGCCGTCGATGCCTGAGACCATCTCCGCCACGGCGGCCCCCGCCCTCGACAAGACGCCCGGTACGCGCACCAAGGCCCGGGCACGCGCCGCCCGCAACCGCGCGATCCTCGTCCAGACCAGCCGCGCCTTGGTGCTCCTCGGTGTCATCGGACTGTGGGAATGGCTGGCCCGCGCCGCCGTCATCGACCCGTTCAACTTCTCGATGCCGACCAAGATCTGGGATCAGCTCGAGCAGTGGGCGCTGCACGGCACCGCGCAGGGCTCGCTGTGGGAGCAGATCTGGTACACGCTCTACGAGGCGCTCCTGGGCTGGGGCATCGGCGTGGTGGCCGGTGTGGTCCTGGGGATCGCGTTCGGCCGGGTCGCCTTCCTCGCCGATGTGCTCGGCCCGTACATCAAGGTGCTCAACGCGCTGCCGCGCATCGTCCTCGCGCCCATCTTCCTGATCTGGTTCGGCCTCGGCCCGGCCTCGAAGGTCGCCTCGGCCGTCGTCCTGGTCTTCTTCCCAGTCTTCTTCAACGCCTTCCAGGGCGCCCGGGAGGTCGACCGCAACCTGGTGGCCAACTCCCGGATCCTGGGCGCGAGCAACCGCCAGGTCACCCTCCAGGTGGTGATCCCCTCCGCCACCTCGTGGATCTTCACCAGCCTCCATGTCAGCTTCGGCTTCGCCCTCATCGGCGCCATCGTCGGCGAGTACATCGGCGCCACCAAGGGGCTCGGCCTGCTGGTGTCCTCCTCACAGGGCACCTTCAACGCCGCCGGTGTGTACGCCGCCATGGTGATCCTCGCCGTGGTGGCCCTGCTCGCCGAGGGGCTGCTGACCTTCCTGGAGAAGCGGCTCTTCCGCTGGAAGCCCGCCCAGCCCGGCGAAGACCGCTGAGCCCCCGCCTTCTTCCTCCCAGCTCATCACCGCTCACAAGGACGTGACCCATGCACAGCTGTGTCAAGTTCTCCGCGGCCGCGGTCGCCGCGGCGCTCGCTCTGACCACCCTCACCGCCTGCGGCAGTGACTCCAGCGCCTCCGGCGGCGAGAACGGCAACGTCAAGATCATGGTGGGTGGCCTGGACAAGGTCATCTACATGCCCGCGATGCTCACCCAGCGGCTCGGCTACTTCAAGGCGGAGGGCCTCAAGGTCCAGCTGCTCACCGAGCCGGCCGGGGTGCAGGCCACCACCTCGCTGGTCGCGGGCGATGTCCAGGGTGTCGTCGGCTTCTACGACCACACCCTCGATCTGCAGGTCAAGGGCAAGCAGGTGGAGTCCGTCGTCCAGCTCGCCCAGGCCCCCGGTGAGGTCGAGGTGGTGTCCAACAAGGCGGCGGGGGAGATGGCATCCCCCAAGGACTTCAAGGGCAAGAAGCTCGGTGTCACCGGGCTGGGCTCCTCCACGGACTTCCTGACCAAGTACCTTGCGGTCGACAGCGGCGTGAAGACCAGCGAGTTCACCCCGGTGGCGGTCGGCGCGGGCCAGACCTTCATCTCGGCCCTCAAGCAGGGCTCCATCCAGGGCGGTATGACGACCGATCCCACGGTCGCCCAGATCGTGGACCAGAAGATCGGCAAGGTCCTGATCGACATGCGCACACCCGAGGGATCCAAGCAGGCGCTCGGCGGTCTGTACCCCTCCTCCTCGCTGTACATGAACGCCGACTGGGTGAACGGCCACAAGGACACGGTGCAGAAGCTGGCCAACGCCTTCGTGAAGACCCTGAAGTGGATGTCCACCCACTCGGCCGAGGACATCGCCGCCAAGATGCCGAGCGACTACGCGCAGGGCGGTGCGAAGCTCTACGTGGAGGCCATCAAGAGCACCCTGCCGATGTTCACCAAGGACGGGGTGATGCCGGCGGACGGCCCGGCGACGGTCGAGCGCGTCCTCAAGGCGTTCAACCCCAACCTGAAGAACGCCACGGTGGACCTGAAGAAGACCTATACCACCGAGTTCGTCAAGAAGGCGGGCTAGGGTCCCGAGGGCCGAAACCCGGTGGGGTCCTTCGAGTGGCCCAGCCTTCGACGGGCTCAGCCCGACGCCGCCGTCCGCGCGACCGCCCCGGTCAGCCGGACGGCGGCGTCGTCGGCGAACAGCCGGCGGCCCGCCGCGATACGGTGCTCCCGCCACGGGGAGGGCTCGGTGAGCACATCGAGCAGCCGCACCAGCTCCCACGAGTCCCGCGCATGGTCCGAGAGCCCCAGCGCGGCCATCCGCCGCACGCCCTCGCGGCCGTGGCCCGGGATGGGGCGGTAGCCGATCACGGGCACCCCGGTGGCCAGCGCCTCCAGCGCGGTCTGACCGGCCGCGTTGTCCACCACGGCCCGTACGGCGGCCAGTAGACCGGGCATGTCCCGCTCCCAGCCGAAGGCCGCCACATCCGGCCGGCGCGACAGCTCGGCGCGCAGCCGTTCGTCCCGGCCGCACAGCACCACCGGCAGATACCCCGCCCCGGACACCAGCCGCGCCGTGTCCACCACCCGCGTCCCGGCGCCCCACGCCCCCACGGACAGCAGCACCGGCGGCCTCCCGGGCGCGAGCGCACTCAAGTGCCGCCGCCACCGGGCCGCCCCCGGCGCCGGGGCGAAGAAGCGCGGTGCCACGACGGGTCCGGTGGCCACCGCAGGACGGCCGAGCGCCCGGCGCACCGTGTCCGCGGCCTCCGCGGTGACACACAGATGCAGATCGTTGCCCGGGTGCAGCCACTGGCGGTGTACCGCGAAATCGGTCACCACGACCGCGCTGGGCACCTCCAGGGCCCCGCGCGCCCGGAGTCTGCCGGTCAGCTGGGCGGCCAGATGGAACACCGGGACGACGACGTCCGGCCGCTCCCGCTCCACCAGGTCCAGCAGCCGGTCCTCGGCGAGCGCCGCCAGTGGGGCACTCCCCGGCCGGGGGCCCCTGCCGGGGCGGAAGAACGCCCGGTAGATGCCCTCGTACACGACCGGTGCACGCCGGATGGTCGTCCGATAGAACGAACGCAGCCCCGCCCCGATCCCATGCGGCAGCAACTCCAGCACATCCACCCGGCCGGCCCCCTGGCCCAAGTCCTCCAGCCTGCGTACCAGCTCGGCGGCGACCGCGTCGTGTCCGGCCCCCATCCCGGCGCTCACAACGAGAAAACGTGCCGACGGCTGGTGCATGACCACCTCCGATGGTGCGAGGCGCGGCTCCTCATGGCTCACTGGAGGTATCCGCTCCGCACGCCGTCAAACCGCGCGCTCGACGGCCGGTGACCCAGGGTCAGCGGCCGGTCGGCGGCGAGACAGGGAGATGCCATGATCCGCCCCCTCCCGGACGCACCCCTCGATCGCGGCCGCGTGCGGGACACCGGGTACGCCGACCCCACCGGGACCAGGGTCGCGCTGGTGACCGGTGCCTCCTCGGGCATCGGCGCGGCCATCGCCGACCGGATCGCGGCCGAGGGCGGCTGGCGGCTGCTGGTCAGCGGCCGTCACCGGGAACGGCTCGATCGCGTGGCCGCCAGGACATCGGCCCTCGCCTTCCCCGTCGACCTGGCCGCGCCGGAGGGCCCGGAGGCGCTCGTCCAGGACGCCTTCCGTGCCGCCGGACGGGTGGATCTGCTGGTCGCGGGGGCGGGCGTGGGCTGGGCCGGCCCCTTCGCCACCATGCCGCCCGCCACCATCGACCAGGTGGTCCGCGTCGATCTGCTCGCCGCGATGCGCCTGGTGCGCATGGTCGTCCCCCGGATGGAGGCCGAGCGGCGGGGACACATCGTGCTGATCGGCTCGGTGGCCGGGACCGTCGGGGTGCGGGGCGAGGCGGTGTACTCCGCGGCCAAGGCGGCGCTCGGCGTGTTCGCCGACGCCCTGCGCTACGAGCTGAGCCGGGCCGGGGTGCGTGTCACCCATGTGGTCCCCGGTGTGGTGGACACCCCGTTCTTCGCCCGGCGCGGCGCCCCGTACGCCCGTCGGCTGCCCCGTCCGCTGCCGCCCGAGCGGGTCGCCGACGCGGTCTGGGACGCGGTCGAGCGTGGGCGGGACGAGGTGTACGTACCGGCCTGGATGCGGCTGCCCGCGGTGGCCCGCGCCGTGGCCCCCGGCCTGTATCACCGGTTGGCCGCACGCTTCGGGTGACCCCCGGTGAGCGTCGTGGCGGTGTTGCTGGCCCTGCTGTCCGCCCTGGGCAACGGCATGGCCTCGGTACTGCAGCGGCGGGCCGCGATGGACCAGGCCCGGGAGGAGCGGGGCGCCCCGGGGCCGAAGCGGAACCTGTTGCGGCTGGCGCGTCTGCTGCGCCGCCGGTACTGGCTGGCCGGGCTGGCCGCGATGATGGTGTCGGCGGCGGCGCAGGTGGGCGCGCTGGCGGTCGGCCGGCTCTCCGTGGTCCAGCCGCTGCTGGTCAGCGAGCTGCTGTTCACCCTGGTGGTCGGCAGTCTGGTCTTCCACCACCGCCCGGACGGCCGGACCTGGCTGTCGTTCGTGATGCTCGCCGCCGGGCTCGCGCTCTTCCTGGTGGCGGCCGATCCCTCCCATGGCGAGACCACGGCGCAGAACGGCGAGTGGCTGCCCGTGGGCGTGGTGGTGGCCGTCGCCGTGGGTGCCCTGATCGCGGGGGCCCGTGCGCTGCGCGGACCCGCGCGCGCCGTCGCCCTCGGAAGCGCCACCGCCGCCTGTTTCGCTTGCACGGCGGCGCTGATCAAGGAGTTGACCGGGCGGTTCTCCGGTGGGGTGGTGGCGGTGTTCACCGACTGGCCGCTGTACGCGGTGTGCGCCGTCGGGCTGCTGAGCTTCCTGCTGCTGCAGAGCACCCTGCGCGCGGGCACCCTGGCCGCCTCGCAGCCCGCACTCACCCTCGGCGATGCCCTGGTCAGCATCGCGCTGGGCTGGGTGCTGTTCGGCGAGCGCGTCGAGCTGGGGCTGCGCATCGTGCCCGAGGTGGCCGGCATCCTGCTGATGGCGGCCGGAATCGTGGGGCTGACCCGCTCGCCCGCCATGTGCGGCGGCTGGGACCAGGCCGTCTCCGAGCCGCCACGGCAGCCCGGGACACCGCTCCCCGGACGGCCGAGGAACCCGGACGGCGGCGAGGGAACGCCATGAGCGCGCGCCACCGCTCCGGTGTGCTGGTGCGCAACGGGGCGGTGCTGGCGGCGGCCGCGCATATCGCCCCGGCCGGCACCTGGCTGCCCGGACCCCGCCGCGCCCTCTTCCCCGCCCTGGCGGGCCGCGGACGGTCCGACCATGTGGCCCTCACCTTCGACGACGGACCCGATCCGCGCACCACACCGCGCTTTCTCCGGGTGCTGGACGAGCTGGGCGTCCGGGCCACCTTTTTCGTCCTGGGGGACGGGGTGACGCGTTTCCCGCACACCACGCTGGAGATCGTCCACCGGGGCCATGAGCTGGCCGTGCACGGCTGGACCCACAGCCGCCCCTGGCTGCCCACGGTGTCCCGGGACGTCTCGGAGGTCGCCCGTGCCGCCCGCGCGATACGGCTGGCCACCGGTGAGGTACCGCTGTGGTACCGGCCGCCGTACGGCATCCTCACCGGCGGCCGCTGGCTGGCGGCGGCCCGGGCCGGGCTCACCCCCGTCCTCTGGTCGGCCTGGGGGCGGGACTGGTCCGCGGATGCCACCGCGCGGTCGGTGTTCGCCGCCGTACGGCGCGATCTGTGCGGCGGTGCCACCGTTCTGCTGCACGACACCGACCGCGCCGCGGCCACGGGCTGCTGGCGCGCCACGCTGGCCGCGCTGCCCGTGGTGGTGGCGGAGTGCCGGGCCGCGGGTCTGGAGGTGGGGCCGCTGGCCGAGCACGGGATACGCCGATGAGGTCAGCCGTCGCGCAGGCGGGCCATCTTCCGGGGGTCCACGATGCGGTCGAAGTCCTCGGCGCTGATATGGCCGCTGGCGATGGCCGCCTCGCGCAGGGTCGTCCCCTCGGCGGCGGCCTTGTGGGCGATCTCGCCGGCCTTGTCGTGGCCGATCTCCGGGGACAGCGCGGTGACCAGCATCAGCGAGCGGGCGAGATGCTCGTCGATCCGCTCGCGGTTCAGCTCGATGCCCTCGACGCAGTACTCGCGCAGCTTCTCGCAGGCGTCGGCGAGGATGCGGGCGGAGTGCAGGAAGTCGCTGATGACCAGCGGCCGCGCCGCGTTGAGCTGGAAGTTGCCCCGGGTGCCGGCATGAGCGACGGCGCTGTCGTCGGAGAGCACCTGGGTGCACACCATCATCATGGCCTCGCACTGGGTCGGGTTGACTTTGCCGGGCATGAGGGAGCTGCCGGGCTCGTTGGCGGGCAGGGTGAGCTCCCCGATCCCACCGCGAGGGCCGGAGGCGAGCCAGCGGAGATCGTCGGCGATCTTCATCAGGGGGACGGCGAGGCCACGCAGCCCGGCGGAGGCGGCCACCATGGTGTCCACACCGCTCTGGGCCGCGAAGGAGTTGGACGCCACCTTGAACGGATGGCCGGTGGCCCCGGCGATCTCCCGGGCCACGGCCGGTCCGAACCCCTCGGGGGCGCCCAGCCCGGTGCCGACCGCGGTGCCGCCGATGGCGACCTGATACAGATCCGGCAGGGTGGCGCGCAGCCGCTCCAGCGCGTCGGAGAGCTGGGCGGCGTAGCCGGACCACTCCTGTCCCACCGAGAGGGGACCGCGTCCTGAAGATGGGTGCGGCCGGTCTTGACGACGTCGTACCAGGCGCGGGACTTGGCGGCGATGGCCTCCTGGAGCAGGCTGACCTGCGGCAGCAGGGGGTCGTGCAGGATGCGCACGGCGGCGATGTGCATGGCCGTGGGGAAGGTGTCGTTGGAGGACTGGCCCAGGTTGACGTGGTCGTCGGGGTGCACCGGGTCCTTGCTGCCGAGGACGCCGCCGACCAGCTGGATCGCGCGATTGCTGATGACCTCGTTGACGTTCATATTGGTCTGGGTGCCGGACCCGGCCTGCCACACATACAGCGGGAAGTGGTCGTCCAGCGCACCGGAGATCACCTCGTCGGCCACATGCGCGATCAGATCGGCCTGCCACCCCGCCAGCCGCCCCTCCCGGCCGTTGACCAGCGCGGCGGCCTTCTTGACGTAGCCATAGGCGTGGTAGACCGCCTTGGGCATACGGTCGTCGCCGATCGCGAAGTGGACCAGGGCCCGCTGGGTCCGGGCGCCCCAATAGCGGTCGGCGGGGACCTCCACGGTCCCCAGCGCGTCCGTCTCACGCCGGGTGCCGGTGGCGTCGATGCGGGTGGGGAGGTCCCGCACCCTGGGGGTGCCTCGGGCGCCCCGACGCCTGTGGGGCGTGTTCATCGCGTGCTCTCCCAGACGGATGGCAGCCCGTCCATACGCACACTCCGCATCACCGCTGTTGCACTCCCCGCCAGTGTCGCTCCGCACCGACCCGGCCGCATCCGGCACCGGAGGGGCCGCGGGCGCCTGCCAGGTCAGGCGCCGTGGCGCGGGGGGACGGGGACGGGGGCGGAGGTGCTAGCGGGCGGCGGGTGGGAAGCCGGGAGGGCGAGCTTCCCATCCGCCCCGCGGCCCGTCCGCGCGGCTCCGCGGGCGACGTGACGTCAGACGCGGGTGCGCAGCCGGATGAGGGTGCCGTCCGCGTCGGCCTGCATCTGTACGACGTCGCACAGCATGCGCACGCCCCACAGCCCGAATCCGGGCTCGGCGTCGGCCGGCGGGGTGAAGCCCCACAGCGCGTCCGGGTACCAGTAGCCGGGCCCGGAGATCTCGCAGACCAGATCGCCGTCATGGACCCAGGTGCTCAGCCGCGCCGGGGCCTCGCCGTGCCGGATCGCGGTGGTGGACACCTCGCTCACGGCCGCGACCATGTTGCGCAGCGCGTCATGGCCCATGCCGTGCCGGCTCGCCCGCTCGGCGACGAAGGTGCGCACGGCGTCCAGATCGGTCGAGACGATCGACACCGACTCGGCTATGCGCGGGGCGGGCGGCAGGGGACGCCGGTCGCAGGTGGCGCTGAACGGGCCGGGGTCGGTGTAGGCATCGCTGCGCTCCGGCCCATGGCCGTCGATGATCTCGGGGTGGGTCTTGCGCGCGTACGCGAGGATCTCGGGGTGCAGCAGGCGCCGGTCGTAACAGCAGATCGCGCGGGCGCCGGAGTGGGCGAAGGCCGCGTTGACGATCGACTCGTAGCGCGCCCACTCCACCACCTCGAGCGGGGTGCGGCCCTGCCATACCGGTTCGGCGATCACCCGGACCCGGCGCGGCTTCTCGGCCTTCACGAAGGAGTCGTAGGCGGCGATGGTCTTCACCGGGTGCTGGTACCAGCTGAGCGCCTCCTCGAACTGCACCGCCTTGGCGTCCTGCCCGAGCGCGTCCCGCAGCGTGTCGATGTTGGAGGAGGCGGCGACGACGGCCACGGCGTCGTCCGCCTCCAGACCCTCGCGGAGGAAGGGGACGCAGACGTCGACGACTTCGTCCTCGTCGCGATAGAGGAATCCGCGATGCATCATGGCATCGCGGTGGTCCGCGACGGGGCTGCTCGGGCTGGTCATCGGGCCTCCCTGGGGCTCGGCCGGCGAAAACACTTCAGGTGCGTCATCGAATTTCCGGACGGTATAGCGCAGTCTGCCACTTCTCCGGCCCGGCGCGCAGCCCGTTCCGGCCATACATGGACGGCATCCTGACGGTGCATTAGCATCCTCGGGCGTGACAGAGCTGAAGAACATCAACGCAAATGGACTTGATTTCGGGTATTTCGAAGCGGGCCCGGCCGACGCCCCATTGGCGCTCTGCTTGCACGGCTTCCCGGACACCGCGCACTCCTGGCGTCATCTGCTTCCCGCGCTCGCGGGCGCGGGCTACCACGCCGTCGCGCCCTTTCTGAGGGGCTACGCACCCTCCGGCATACCGGCCGACGGCGCCTACCAGGCGGGTGCGATCGCCGCCGACGCCAACGCGCTCCACGAGGCGTTCGGCGGGGACGGTGACGCCGTGCTCATCGGCCACGACTGGGGCGCCATCGCGTCGTACGGCGCCACCGGCAGCGCCCCCGAGCGCTGGCGGCGCGCGGTCACGATGTCGGTGCCCCCGCTGGGCGGGGTGCTGGCCGACTTCTTCAACTATGACTACGGCCAGTTCAAGCGCTCCTTCTACATCTTCCTGTTCCAGACGCCACTGGCCGAGGCCGGTGCGGCGGCGCACGACATGGCCCTGATCGACGGCCTGTGGCGCGACTGGTCGCCCGGCTACCAGGACGCCGCCGAGGACATCGCGCACGTCAAGGAGAGCCTGCGGGACCCGGCCCATCTCGCCGCCGCGATCGGCTACTACCGGGCCCTGTTCGACCCGTCGCGCCATGTGGCGGCGTACGCGGCCGAGCAGGAGGCCGTCACGGCCACCGGGGAGACCCCCATCCTCTATCTGCACGGCACCGACGACGGCTGCATCGGTGCCGATGTCGTCAAGGGGCCGAGGACCACCTCCCGGCGGGCTCGCGCATGCAACTGGTCGAGGACACCGGGCACTTCCTCCACCTGGAGGCGCCCGAGCGGATCAACCGGGAGGTCCTGGCCTGGCTCACCGGGTGACCGGGCGGCCCTGGGCTGACGCCTTGCTGCCACATCGCGTGTGACCAGGGCCTTTCCCATATCCGAACGCGGTACGGCCGCGGCGGGGATCTCGACCGGGGCGGACCCGGTCGAGCCGCCGCGGCCGTCACTTTACCGCCGGTATACCGCCGCTGGTCCGCCCTCTTGCATGCTGGGCGCATCGCTACAGCCGCCCGGTAGGGACGCGTCTGGAGAGGGCCTGTGAACGTCGACCAGCAGCATCAGCCTCGCACCGAGGACGAACCCCTCTACGCCTGGAGCACCTTCCAGCTCTGCGGCGGGGTGGAGGGGTCCGGTCCGAGCGGCACCTGCCGGGCCGAACACACCGCTCGCACCTGTCTGGAAGCGGCACTCCAGGCCACCGCGACCCATTCCGGGGCGTACTCCTGGGGGCAGCTCAGCCGGGTGTCCGCCGATGTCGGGCTGCCCTTCCACCTATGGGCGCGGGACCCGGTCGCCTGGGCCGAACCGGGGCCCAGCAAGACGGTCACCTGGCGTCCGGGCGCGGCTCCGCATCCGCAGTGATCCGGGACCGTCCGCGGTGAGGCGAGGCAGTGCTATGGCTAAGGAATCACGATGAAGAGCAGCGGACCCGGGATAGGGCTCCTCAGGACAAGGGCGTGGCGGCCGGCCGACCACGGCCGTCTCGCGGTCAGCGAGGCGAATCCGGCCAGGGTCTACAACTATCTGGTCGGCGGCAAGGACAATTACCTCGCCGATTACGAGCAGGCCCAGCGATTTCTCGGAGTCGCACCCGAAGTCCGCGATACCGCGCTCTCCAATCGGAGATTCCTGCACCGCGCCGTCCGTCATCTCGCCGCCAGTGGAATCAGCCAATTCCTGGATATCGGCGCGGGATTGCCGGCGAATCCGAATGTGCACGAGATCGCCCAGGGCGTGAATCCCCGGGCACGTGTGGTCTACGCCGACAACGACCCCATCGTGGCCAGCCACGGCCAGGCCCGTCTGTCCGTCTCCGGCACCACCATGGTCAAGGCCGATGTCCGCTCGCCCGACGACCTTCTGGGCCATGAGGAGCTGCGGCGGCTGCTCGACCCCGCGCAGCCGGTCGCCATCCTGCTGACGCTCGTCCTCGATTACATCGAGGATCTGGAGAACCCCGTCGGCATCGTCCGCCGGCTCATGGACTGGGCCGCGCCGGGCAGCTGTCTGGTCCTTTCCCACGCCACCGGTGACTTCACCCTCGACACCGACCGGGAATGGGAGATCATCAGCTTCGGGGACCCCGTCAGCCTGGTCGCCCGCGACCGTGCCGGGATCATGGAATTCTTCACCGGCCTCGACCTGCTCGCCCCCGGCCTGGTGCAACTGCCCTCCTGGCGCCCGGGCATCGGCGCCGAGTCCGACCCGAGCCGGGTGTGGGCCTACGGCGGGGTGGCCCGCAAGCCGTAACCCCGCACCCGCGGTGTACGACGTCGTACCCCCGGTGCCGACGCCCGCCCCGGACCCCGCCTCAGCGCGGACCGGGGCCGATCTGCAGGGTCATACAGGCGGGGAAGAGCCCGCTCCAGGTGTGTCCGCGCCAGCTCTCGTAGGTACCGGGGCGCTGCCACACGGGCAGGGCCTGATCCATATGGGACCGGCCCTCGACGAACCTGCCCTGTTCCATATACGTGATCCCGATCTCGTAGAGGGCGAAGCCCTCATGGTGGATGTTGCCCGTGCGGCGGGCGTACTCCAGGCTCTCCTTGAAACAGGTCAGGGCGTCCTCGGGACGGCCCATGCCCCGGTGGGCGCGGCCGAGATTGCCCAGGCCGACCACCTCGGCCGGCAGATCCCCGGCCTCCCGGGCGAGGGTCAGCTGCCGCTCCTGCACCGTGATGGCCTCCTCGAACAGGCCCAGTTCGCACAGCGCGTCCGCGAGATTACAGGCGGAGCGCAACTCGCCCTCCCGGTGACCCAGCTCGCGCCAGATCTCCAGCGCAGACTCCAGCGCGACCCGCACCTCGTCATAGCTGTGCTGCAGCCAGTACGCGGCGGAGAGGCCGTCCAGCGCCCATGCCTCGCTCTCCGGGTCGCCCAGGCGGCGGGCTGTCCCGATGGCCAGCTCGTTGACCGTCTGCAGATCCTGGGCGTGGGCCCGGGGGAAGAGGAACCACTGGAGTGCCCGCGCCAGCCGCAGCCCGAGACGGGCGATCGCCTCCGGCTGGGCGGGCTCGGCCGCGTGGGCGACGGCGGCCAGCAGATTGGGGAGCTCGGTCTTCAGCCAGCTCTCGGCCTCGTCCGGGCCGGTCAGCGGGACCGCCGGCCCCTCGCCGGGATGCCGGGGCCAGGGGCGGAGCGGGTCGAGCAGGGTGACCGCCTGCTGGGCGGTGGCCGCATAGCAGGACAGCGCCCGCTCCAGCGCCGCCGAGCGCTCCGCCTCGGACTCCTCCTGCTCCGCCTGCTCCGACGCGAACAGCCGCAGCAGATCGTGCATGTGGTAGCGGACGGAGTCCCGGCTCTCCAGGAGCTGGGCGTCGACCAGCCGCTCCAGCGCGTTCTCGGTACGGTCGGCGGGCAGGCCCAGCAGCGCGGCGGCCACCGGCAGGCTCACATCATGCCCGTGCACCACGCTGAGCAGCCGGAAGGCGCGGACCGCGTCCAGGTCGTCGGAGCGCCGGCCGAGCCGGAACGCCTCGTAGCTCACCTGGAAGCTGATACGGACGGCCAGATCGCCGAACCGCAGCTCGTCCAGCCGGCCGCGGGCGTCGGTCAGCTTGGCCACGAGGGTGCGCAGCGGCCACGCGGGGCGGGCGGCCAGCCGGGCACCGGCGATCCGCAGTGCCAGCGGCAGCCCGCCGCACAGCCGGGTGATCTCCGCCGCCTCCGCGGGCTCGGCCCGCACCCGCTCCGCGCCGACGACCCGCTCCAGCAGTGCCACCGCCTGGTCCTGGGGGAGCACATCCAGATGCAGATGGGTGGCGCCCTCCAGGGTGGTCAGCATCTCGCGGCTGGTGACCAGCGCGGCGCAGCCCGGCCCAGCGGGGATCAGCGGCCGCACCTGGTCCACACTCGCGGCGTTGTCGAGGATCACCAGCAGCCGCCGGCCCGCCGCCAGCGAACGGAACTGCGCGGACGCCTCGTCGGTGTCGCCCGGCACGCTCGAGCCGTCCACGCCGAGGGCGCGCAGGAACCGGCCGAGCACCTCGCCGGGATCCAGCGCCGACTGCCCGGCGGTCGCCCCGTACAGATCCACATAGAGCTGGCCGTCGGGGAAGCGGTCGGCGAGCCGGTGCGCGGCGTGAATGGCCAGGGCCGACTTGCCGACCCCGCCGGTGCCGTCGATGGCCGCGAGCATCACGGACCGCGCGCTCTCGCCCGCCTCGGGATCCTTGGCCGCGTCCATCAGCGCCTGGATCACCGCGACCTCGCCATGACGCCCGGTGAACGTGGGGCTGGCGGGCGGCAGTTGGCGGGGGCCACGGGGGCCCTACGGGGAGCGGCGGGCGCGGGGCGGTCCGCCTCCGGGGCGCGCGGCGCCATCAGGGAGGCGTCGGCGTTGAGGATCCGCTCGTGGAGGCCGCGCAGCGGCGGGGTCGGCTCGACCCCGAGTTCCTCGCTCAGCAGCCGGTGCAGATCGCGGTAGGCGGCCAGGGCGTCGGCCTGCCGGCCGGACCGGTACAGGGCCAGCATCAACCGGCCGCGCAGCTCCTCACGGAACGGATGCTCGGCGGTCAGCGCCTCCAGCTCGCCCAGGACGGCCGTATGCCGCCCGCACCCCAGGTCCGCGTCGATCCGGGCGTCCACGGCCTGCAGTCGGCACTCCTCGAGCCGGGTGGCCTCCGTCGCCACAGCCGGGGTCGGGGGCACATCGGCGAACGGGGCGCCGCGCCACATCGCCAGCGCCTCGCGCAGCCGCTCCGCCGCGGTCTCGGGCGCCTCCCGGTCGAGGCTCCGCCGCCCCTCCTCGACCAGCTGCTCGAACCGGTGGGCGTCGAACTCGGCGGCCTCCACGGCCAGTCGGTAGCCCTGCGCCTTGTAACCCTGCTTCTCGGTGATCAGGGTCTGCCCGGCCTCGTCGCCCAGGGTCTGGCGGAGCCGGGAGACATAGGTCTGCAGCAGCTTGGTGGCGCTCTGGGGCGCCCGGTCCTCGCCCCAGAGCTCGTCCAGGAGCCGCTCGGTGGAGACGGTCTGGTTGGCGTGGCACAGCAGCACCGCGAGCAGCGTCCGCCACTTGGCCGGCCCCAGGGAAGTCCACCCGTCGCCGTCGCGCAGCTCAAGCGCCCCCAGGACCCGGTATCGCACCCGTCGCCTTCCCTCGGCTCGCCAACTGACCAGTCCGCAACGGTTATACCTCCGATGTGGCCCCTGCCGTACATCGTTTCATCCGCCGGAGCGAGTCCGCGCCGGGTACGGGCTGCGCGGATGACCGAAAATCGTCGCCCCAGGGGCCACCGTGGGTCGGCCGTGCTCAGCACGGCCGGTCGCGTCGGCCAGGTCAGAACGGCTGGTCGCCCTCGATGGCGACGCGTTCGGCGACCCTGCGATGCGGGGCGTAGTCATTGACCGCGTAGTGCTGCGTGGCGCGGTTGTCCCAGAATGCGATGTCGCCCGGCTGCCAGTGGAAACGCACCTGGTACTCCGGGACATGCGCCTGCCGGCACAGGAAGCTCAGCAGCCGGTCGCTCTCCTCTCGCTCCATCCCGGTGATCCGGGTGGTGAAGGAGGTGTTGACGAACAGCATCCGCCGGCCGGTCTCGGGATGGGTGCGCACGACCGGGTGCTCCACCGGCGGGAACATCTCCTGGAACGGGGCCAGCCGCTCGGGCCCGTAGAAGCGGGAGAAGCCGGGGATGAAGTCGTGGACGGCGGTGGCGTCGTCGATGCGGTCCTTCACCTCCGCCGGGAGGTTGTCGTACGCCGCCGCCATGTCCGCCCACAGGGTGTCCCCGCCCACCGGCGGCACCTCGCGCAGCTGCAGCACGGCGCCGAGCGCGGGCCGGGTGCGGAAGGTGACGTCGGTGTGCCAGATGTTCTCGAAGGTCGGCGTGGCGCCGGAACCCTTGTCGAAGCGGACGACATCCTCGCTGGTACCGGCGGCCAGCAGGGGATTGGTCTCCAACTCGCCCCAGTGGCGGGCGAATCCGCGCTGCCGCTCCGGAGTGAGGTGCTGGCCGCGGAAGAAGAGCACCTTCCACTCCAGCAGGGCCCGGTTCAGCTCCTCGCGCAGTGCGGGGTCCAACGGCCGGGACAGGTCCAGCCCGCGGATCTCGGCCCCGATGACGCGTCCGAGGGGCGCGAGCTCGAACCGCTCGTACGGACGCTCCTCCCACTCCTCGGGCACGCGCCGCAGGATGCGCGGGCCCTCGTACATCCCGTCCGGCGGGATGGGGGCCTCGCGCAGGGTCGCTGGTGTGGTGTCGACGACGGTCATGGCGTCTCCTCATACGTGACAACGGTCAGGGGCAGGCGGGGGGAGATGCCCTCGTGCCGAGGGGGACCACGGGAACGTCGTCCGGATCGTCGCGGCGTCCGGATCGTCAGTTGTCACGATGTCCGGATCGGCAGGGAAGTGACCGGCGATCGTCAGAGGAATGACCGGCGTGGCCTCGGGGCGCGGGGGCGTTGGCCGCGGGATGCGGAGCGTCCCGATTAGAGGCCCGAGCGCTCACACCCGGTCCGGTCCGGGGCGCGAAGGTGTCCCGTCGAGTCGAACCGGTGCCTGATCATGCGGCAATTCTGGAATCTGCCCTGGTGGGCTGTCAATGGGGCCTGCCATGCGTGTGCGGGGAGACGGCTCCTTACCCGGCGGCGCGGTCAGGGGCCGAGGTGGCGGTCAGGGGCCGAGGTGGCGGACGGGGCCGAGGTGGCCGATGCGGTGGACGCTCGGCCCGCCAGTGCGGTGCGGGCGCGCTCGACCAGCGCCCGGCCTGCCGGGCCACTCGGACCGTCCGCCCGCCAGGCAAAGGCCAGCCGCCCGCGCAGGGCCGGCCGGTCGATGCGGATCGACCGCAGCCGGTCCGACCGCGCCTCGGCGAAGGCGCCGGGCAGGATCGCCGCGCCCAGCCCCCGCTCGGCGAGCTGCGCCAGCACCTCCGGATCGCTGGCCTCGAAGGCGATATGCGGAGTGAAACCGGCGGCCGCGCACGCCTCGTCGATCCGGGTGCGCAGCCCGGTGCCGCGCGGCAGGCTGATCAGCGCACGGCCCCGCAGGGTGTCCAGCGAGATGGCCGAGTGCACGGCGAGCTCATGGCCGGGGCTGACCGCGGCCACGATCGGCTGGTCCGTGATCACCTCCAGGTCGACACCGGCGGGGGTCGTGGCGCCCACGCTGACGACCGCCGCGTCGAGCCGTCCCGTGCGCAGGCCCTCCAGCAGCTCGTCCGAGGTGGCCTCGGTGAGGGTGATCTCCACCGCCGGGTGGGCGTCGTGGAACTCCGCCAGCAGCCCCGGCAGATCCACGCTGTGCGAGGTGACCGTCCCGACCGCGACATGGCCGCGCAGCAGTCCGGTCAGCTCGTCGACCGCGAGCCGGGCGCCCTCCACCGCCGCGAGCGCGGCCCGTGCGTAGGGGAGCACCGCCGCGCCCGCCTCGGTCAGCCGCACCGAGCGGCCCGAGCGGTCCAGCAGCTGCTCGCCCAGCTCGCGCTCCAGCCGGCGGATCTGTGCGCTGACCCCGGGCTGGGCCACATGCACCTTCTCGGCGGCCCGGGTGAAGTTCCGCTCCTCGGCCACCGCCACGAAGTATTCAAGCTGCCGTAGCTCCATAACCTATGATTCTAGCAACCAGACTTACCATCTCTTGGACTTCTGATCGCGCCCGCCGGAGGGTGGAGACAGCCGAAAGACAGCCACAAGGCGGTCGAAAGGCAGTCGAAGGGAGTCGACCATGACCGAGACCCGTGCCCGCGCCACCACACCCGAGGATCTGGCCCGGCTGTTCGTGGAGCGCGCCAACGCCGGTGACGCCGAGGGGCTGGCCGAGCTCTACGAGCCGGACGCGGTGCTCGCCTACCCGCCGGGTGCCACGACCGTCGGCCGGGAGGCGATCCGCGCCGTCTGCGAGCGGATGCTGGCGCACGCCCCGCGCCCCTTCCAGGTGGAGGAGGCGCTGCCGACCGTCCGCTACGGCGATCTGGCCCTCACCTCGACCCGCCCCGCCGACCACACCGGCGGCCGGGTGCAGGTGGCCCGCCGTCAGCCGGACGGCACCTGGCTGCGCATCATGGACCGCCCCGAGATCCGCCCCGAGGCCGGAGCCGAGTGATGAGTGTGCTCATCGCCGGGGCCGGGATCGGCGGGCTGGCCGCCGCCCTGAGCCTCCACGCGGCCGGTGTCGGGGCGGCGGTCGTCGAGAGCGCCAGGGAGATCCGGCCATTCGGCGTCGGGATCAATCTGCTGCCGCACGCCGTGCGCGAGCTCATCGAACTCGGCCTCGGCGACGAACTCGCCGCCATCGGCGTGGCCACCGCCGAGAACGTGTACGCCGACCGCTTGGGCCGCCGGGTCTTCACCGAACCGCGGGGCATGGCCCAGGGCTACCGCTGGCCGCAGTACTCGGTCCACCGCGGGGAGCTGCAGCGGCTGCTCCTCGCGGCGGTCCGCGAGCGCCTGGGCGCGGACGCGGTCCGCACCGGGGCGCGGGTCGTGGGATTCGGCGACTCCGGGGAATGGGCAGGGCCGGGGGAGCGGGGCGGCGTGCGCGTACGCATCCTCGACCGGGCGACGGGGACGGTCGAGGAGAGTGCGGCGCGGGCGCTGATCGGCGCCGACGGGCTGCACTCCGCGGTCCGCGCCGCGCTCCACCCGCAGGACGGTCCGCTGCTGTGGTCGGGCATCCGGATGTGGCGGGGCACGACGCGCGCCGAGCCGTTTCTCACCGGACGCTCGATGGTGATCGTGCGCGACGGGGACGCCGAGCTGGTCGCGTATCCGATCGGCGGCGGCCGGGTGAATTGGGTCTGCCAGGTGCGGGTGTCCGAGCCCGGGCCGCTCACCGGGGACGCGGCCTGGAACCGGGTGGGCCGGCTCGCCGATGTACTGCCGTACTTCGACCACTGGCGGCTCGGCTGGCTCGATGTGCCCGGTCTGCTGGTGAACAGCGGCGAGATCCTCGAATACCCGATGGTCGACCGCGAGCCACTGCCGTGGTGGGGGAGCGGCCGGGTGACCCTGCTCGGCGACGCCGCACATCCGATGTATCCGGTGGGGGCCAACGGCGCGTCCCAGGCCGTCGTGGACGCCCGCGTCCTCGCCCGCGAACTCGCGCGAACCGGCGATGTGCCGACCGCGCTGGCCCGCTACGAGACCGAGCGCCGCGAGGCGACGGCGGCCGTCGTCCGGGCGAACCGGGCCATGAACCGGGCCGGTGCGCGGACCCCCGAGGAGCTCGCCCGCGTCACCGACACCTACCGCGACACCACGGGAGGCGATGTCCGCACGCTCAACGCCCGCGCCTCCCTGGGCCGCCGGTGAGCCGTCCGGCCGGCGGGACGGAGGGGGCGGGCGGAGCGCACCGCGCCGGTCGCTGCCGCATCGCGGCCGGGTGACGGCGTGTCCAGCGCGCCGACCCGGCCCGGTCGTTGGGCCGGATGCCAGCGTTGGCGCCCTCCTGACGCCGCGCTTAGCGTGGACAGCAGACAGCGGTCCTCACGAGACGGTCCGACGCGGCGACGTGCCGGACCACTCCTGGTGCGGGAGGTCGGGAATGGACTCCGTCTCCTTCCTCCTGGTGGCCGTCATCCTCACGGCACTGGCCTTCGACTTCACCAACGGTTTCCACGACACCGCCAATTCGATGGCCACGTCCATCGCCACGGGGGCGCTGTCGCCCCGGATCGCTGTCGCGGTCGCCGCGGTGCTCAATCTGGCCGGGGCGTTTCTCTCCACGGAAGTGGCCAAGACGATCTCCAATGGCATCGTCGACGACGCCAAGGTCTCCCCGGTCATGATTTTCGCGGGGCTGATCGGGGCGATCCTGTGGAATCTGATCACTTGGCTCGCCGGGCTGCCGTCGAGTTCCTCGCACGCCCTCTTCGGCGGGCTGATCGGTGCGGTGTGGGTGGGTGCCGGGGAATCCGCGGTGCGCTTCGCCGCGCTCATCGAGAAGATCCTGGTTCCGGCGGTCGCCTCACCGATCGTGGCCTGTGCGGTGGCCATGCTGGCGACCTATCTCGCCTATGTGATCACCCACCGGGCGGCCGCCCCCGCGACACGGAAGGGGTTCCGCGCGGGCCAGGTGGGATCCGCCTCCCTGGTGGCCCTCGCCCACGGCACCAACGACGCGCAGAAGACGATGGGGGTCATCACGCTCACCCTCATCGCCGGCGGTGTGCTCGGCCACGGCTCCGGGCCCCCGTGGTGGGTGGTGCTCGCCGCGGGCTTGGCGATCTCGCTCGGCACCTATGTCGGCGGGTGGCGGATCATCCGGACCATGGGGAAGGGGCTGACCGACATCCAGCCTCCTCAGGGCTTCGCCGCCGAGACCAGTGCCACCGCGGTGATCCTGGCCTCGTCACATCTGGGCTTCCCCCTGTCCACCACCCAGGTGTGCACGGGCAGCATCCTGGGGGCCGGGCTCGGCCGCAGGCTGGCCCATGTGCGCTGGGGGATCGCGGGGCGGATCGCCGTGTCCTGGCTGCTGACCCTGCCCGCGGCGGCGGCCGTGGGAGGTGTCGCGGCCTGGGTGGCGGACCGGGGCAACGCGGGGGTGGCGCTGGTGGCGGGCATCGCCGTGGCCGCGGCGGTGGGCTTCTACGCCCTCTCGCGCCGTCGCCCGGTGAACCCGGACAACGTGAACGAGCCGGGCGTCACCGAGCCCGCCGAGCGCACCCTGGACCGGACCGTCTGACCCGGATACGACCCTCGTTGAGGAGCTGATCCGTATGGGCACCACCTGGGGCACGATCGGCGGGGTCTTCGGGGTCAGCCTCGGGGTCACCGTCCTGGTGGTCGTGATGTTCTCCCTCGGCGTCGCCGCCTGGGCCCGCGCCGGTGGCGGCGTACCGCGCCACGGGGCGCGCCGCGGTCGTTCGGACACGGTGGCGACGGCCGCGGCGGTGGTGTGTTTCGCCGCCTGCCTGGCGATCGCCGCCTATGGAATCGACCTGATCATTTTCGGCTGAGCCCGCTTGCGACAATGGAACGCAACCGAGCACCGCCCGCATCGCGGTGCTCTTGTCCACGCGGGAGACCACGCACGGTGTCACATCCGACCGAAACCCCTTCCTCCGGCCCGGCCGCCGCGGACCGCACCGCCCTGCGTGCCGACTGCGGCAGCTGCTTCGGGCTGTGCTGTGTCGCCCTGCCCTTCGCCGCCTCCGCGGACTTCGCCATCGGCAAGGGTGCGGGGGAGCCCTGCCGTAACCTCCGGTCCGACTTCCGCTGCGGTATCCACACCCGGCTGCGGGAAGAGGGCTTCAAGGGCTGTACGGTCTACGACTGCTTCGGCGCCGGGCAGAAGGTCTCCCAGCTCACCTTCGAGGGCCGTGACTGGCGGCGGCACCCCGGGACGGCCTCCGAGATGTTCGCTGTCCTCCCCACCATGCGCCACCTCCATGAGCTGCTCTGGTACCTCACCGAGGCCCTGACCCTGCCGGCCGCCCGGCCCGTCCACGGCGCGGTGCGCCGGGCGCTGCGGGAGACGGAGCGCCTCACCCACGGGAGCGCCTCCGAGCTGATGGAGCTCGATGTGGCGGCCCACCGCGACAGCGTCAATCAGCTGCTGCTGCGGACGAGCGAGCTGATACGGGCCCGGATTCCGGGCAAGAAGAAGAACCGCAGGGGAGCCGATCTCATCGGCGCCGACCTGAGGGGAGCCGATCTGCGGGGCGCCAACCTCCGCGGGGCCTGCCTCATCGCGGCGGACCTCACCCGCGCCGATCTGACGGCGGCCGATCTGATCGGGGCCGACTTCCGCGACGCCGATCTGAGCGCGGCCGACCTCCGGGGCGCGATCTTCCTCACCCAGGCCCAGTTGGCCGCGGCCAAGGGCGACGCCGCCACCCGGCTGCCGCCGTCCCTCACCCGCCCCGCGCACTGGTGATCCCCTCCTCGCCACCGTGCGGTGTGCGACCCTGACTGCCATGTCCGACACCGTCGACGCGCCCGTGATCCGTAGCGATGAACCCGGATCGTTCGCCCGGAGTGTGCTGGCCGAACGCCATCCCGCACTGATCGAGAAGGTGCGTGACGCCTTCCCGTACGGTCCCGAGCAGCACCGCGCCCTCGACGCGCTGCGTGACAATGCCGCCGAGGGCACCATCACCCCGCTCCCGCCCACCGCGTATGACCACGACCGGTGGGCGGAGTGGGGCCGGGAGCACTTCGGCCGGTCCTGGTTCGATGTGCCGTTCCTGTGGGCGGAGAGCTACTTCTACCGCCGGCTCCTGGAGGCTGTGGGCTTTTTCGCGGACGGCCCGTGGCGGGGCATCGACCCGTTCCGTCCCTTCAAACAGGCCGAGCTGCACACCCCTGAGGCCCAGGCCGAACTGGCCACCCTGGACGACATCCTGCGCAAACCCGCCGGGGAACAGGCCGACGCGCTGGTGCACGGCTCACTGTGGGGCAACCGCGCGGACCTGGGCTTCCGCATCTCCTCATCGGCCGCGGACGCGAGCGGCGCCGACACCCCGCCGCTGGTCGCGGACGACTCGGAGGCGCTGTGGTCCGTGCTGCCGGCCGGCTCCCCGGCCACGCTGTGCGTGGTGGCGGACAACGCCGGGCGGGAGCTGCTCCCCGACCTCGTCCTCATCGACCATGTGCTCCACCACGGGCGCGCCGAGCGGGTGGTGCTGCAGGTGAAGCCGTATCCGTACTACGTCTCCGACGCCACCACCGGGGACGTCGTGGACTGTCTGCACCGTCTGGTGCGGGCGGAGGGCGCCGCGGCCGGGACCGGCAGACGGCTCTGGGCCGCCATGGGCGACGGGCGGCTCACGGTGCGGGCGCATGACTTCTTCCGGGCCCCGCTGCCGTACCGGGAGATGCCCGGCGATCTGCGGAGCGAGTTCGCCGAGGCCACGCTCACCGTCTTCAAGGGCGATCTGAACTACCGCCGCCTCGTCGGCGACCGGCTGTGGCCCCCGACCACCTCTTTCGCCGACCGCACCGCCTACTTCCCCGGCCCGGTGGCCGCGCTGCGCACCCTGAAGTCGGATGTCATCGTCGGCCTCGACGAGCGGACCGTGGCCGCGCTGGACGCGCATGAGGACCACTGGCGCATCAGCGGCGCCCATGCGCTGATCCAGGTACGGCGGTGAGCAGCGCGCTCCCCTCACCGCTGCGTGGATGAGGGGAGCGCGCTGGTCCAGCGATCGTGGTCGCCGGGGTTTCGCCGGAGGTTAGCCGCCGATGTTGTTGAGGCAGGTGCTGCCGATGGTGATGTCACCGCTCGGGGCGGCCCCGCCGATGGAGTAGGCGCCCCCGTTGAGGGTGTCACAGTCGTTCTTCTGGAAGATGAAGCTGGAGATGTCGATGCTGGTGGGGGTGCCGGTGCTTCTGTCGGAGCCGCCGCCGTAGCCTTCGGCGGCCGCGGTGCCGGTGCCGAGGAGCACAAGGGTGCCGGCGGTCGCGGCCAGCAGGGCGGCCTTCTTCGCGATCTGCATGGTTCCTCCGTGTCGGGTCGCGGAGCGAGATATCTGACGATCAGATTTAACGGAGAAAAGCGGGACGAAGTCGCGTAAGCGCACCGGACAGTGACCCGACTGGCCCACTATTCGGTCTCGAAAGCGGAACGCTCCCCTCACCGCCGGAGCGGTGAGGGGAGCGCGCTGGTTCAGCGATCGTGGCCGCCGGGGTCCGCCGGAGGTTACCCGCGGATATTGTTGACGCAGGTGCTGCCGATCTTCGTCTCACCGGTCGGACCGGCGACAGCGGTGGAGAGGGCTTCGCCGTTGGCGGTGTCGCACTCGTTGCTCTGGAAGATGAAGCTGGAGATGTCAATGCTGGTGGGGGTGTCGACGCCCCTGTCGTAGCTGCCGCCGTTGCCGTAGGCGGCCGCGGTGCCGGTGCCGAGCAGCACAAGGGCGCTGGCGGTCGCGGCCAGCAGGGCGGCCTTCTTCGCGATCTGCATGGTTCCTCCGTGTCGGGTCGCGGAGCGAGATATCTGACGATCAGATTTAACGGAGAAATGCCGGAGATAGTCGGGTAAGCGCACCGTGGAGTGACCCGCACGGCGTACGCCATCCCCTCCGGCGTCAGTCGGTCCCCGCGGCGGTGTCCGACCCGGATGGCAGGATCGCCCCCGCACGCCGTCCGCCCCCAGGAAAGTGAGCCCCGCATGGCGCCGTCCCCCCGTGAACTCGCCGATCTGCCCTTCGCCGACCATCTGCGGCCGTTCGACGGGGCCTTGGCGGAAGGGGGCGACTACGACACCGTTCATCTGGACGGCGACGCGTTCGACGGGGCCACCTGCGACAACTCCCGGTTCCTCGAATCCGCGTTCTCCTCGGTGACCTTCACCGGGGGCCGTGGTCGCGGGGCGCGGTTCAATGAGGTGTGGCTGGACGGGGTGCGGTGGGTCGGCACCGATCTGGCGGACACGGACTGGCAGGACGGCGAGCTCAACGGCTGTGTGCTGGCCGGCCTCGAGATGTTCTCCGCGCGGCTGCACCGGGTGGTCTTCCACCGGTGCAAGCTGGAATCGGTGAATCTGCGCATGGCCACGCTGCGGAACGTCACCTTCGTGGACTGTGTGCTGCGCGATGTCGACCTCGGCGGTGCGGGGCTGACCGAGGTGGCGTTTCCGGGGTCGGCGCTGGAGGGTGTGCGGTTCGGCAAGGCGCGGATGGCGAAGGTCGATCTGCGGGGCGCCACCCGGCTGGAGATCGCCGATGGCTTTGACGCCCTGGGCGGCGCCACCATCGGCAGCGGGCAGCTGATGGAGCTGGCGCCGATGCTCGCCGACGCCTTGGGGATCGCGGTCCGGGACGGTGGGGCCGCACGGTGAGCCCCCCACGTCCCATGGTGGCCGGGGGTTCACTGAGGGATCAGCCAGGGCTGCTGCGGCAGCGGACTCCCCGTCTCGATCAGCGACTTCAGGTTGGACAGCACCGCGGCCCAGCCACCGGCCGCCGCGGTCCGCTCGGCCTCGTCGGCCAGGTTCTCATGGGTCACGGTGAGCCGGACGATGTCGCCGTGCGGCTGGATGTCGAAGGTGACCCGGGAGGGCTCGGCGGCGGCATCCGCGTCGGGCGCGGCCCAGGTGGTCACCAGCCGGGTGGGCGGTGAGCTCTCCACGACCGTGCCGACGACATCGGCGGTGCCGGAGCCGTCCGTCCGCCGATGCTCCCACGGGGAGCCGACCCGCCAGTCGGACACATTGCTGTGGCCCCAGTACTCGGCCGTGAGGTCGGCGTCGGTCAGCGCGTGCCAGACCTTCTCCGGTGTGCTCTCGATATAGATGACGTACACGAACGCCGGCTTGTCGGCCATCGCTTCCTCGGCTTTCTCGGCTTGTTGTTTCACCCAGCTCAGCGCGCGCAGCCGCGGGCGCTCGAACTTGTCGATCCAGCGTTCCTGGATCTCATTGAGGGGGACGGGGTTGAGGTAATGGAGTTTTTCGCGCCCCCGCCGCACCGTGCTGACCAGATTGGCGGCCTCCAGGACGGCCAGATGCTGGGTCGCGGACTGGCGGGTCATCTGCAGCCGCCGGCACAGCTCGCCCAGCGTCTGGCCGTTGTGCTCATGCAGCATGTCCAGCAGATACCGCCGGGTCTGGTCGGCCAGCGCCTTGAAGACCTTGTCCATCTCTGAGCTCACACCGCACGTTATGCAGGCGATTGCCTGCATGTCAATGCGAGCGGTGTGACGGCCCCCGGTCTTCCTTGATTCCGCCGCTAGCGCCTGCGGATCGCGCCGCGGATGAACGCCGCCTGCCCGGCGTGCTCCAGATCGTCCCCGATCACGCTGACCAGCCGGACGCCGAGGGTCACCGCCGGGGTCCACCGCTCGTCCACGATCCGGTCGAGATCGGAGTCGCGGAGGCCGCGCACGAAGGCCAGCGTGTTCTCGTGGACGGCGTCGTAGTACCCGGCGAGCAGTTCGGCGTCCGCCCGCACCGCCGCCACGTCCTTGCTCCGGTGGCCGTAACCGGTGGCCTCCGGCGGGAACGGCAGACCGAATCGCTCGGCCCAGCCCTCGGACGTCCACAGCTGCTCGGTGCCCGCCGCGTCGGCGATGTGGTCGTCCTGGACCCGGGTCAGATGCCACACCAGCCAGGCGATCGAATTGGCCCCGCTGTCGAGCCGTACGGCCAGCTCGTCCTCGGAAAGCCCGTCCACGGCCGCCTGCACCTCCTCGCGCACCCGCTCAAAGGCGTCGGCCAGCAGATCGGCGCTGTTCATTCACGGCTCCCTCGTTCGTGGTTACCTTCCGGCCATGGTTTCACCCCGCGGCGCGGGCGATGGGGTGCCGACTCGCCGGGATGCGATGCACACGGGCGGGACGAGGGTGAAGTAGCGGTTGAGCACCGCCTGGTCGCCGCGTTCGCCTTCGCTGTCGGCAGACCGAATCGGCCACGGGCGAAGAAACACGGGCCCGGCGCGCCGCCGCTGTTAGCTTCCCCCCATCCGGCTCGGCGCCCAAGAAGGCCCAAGAGCCCAAGAACCCCCAAGAGCCCAAGAACCCCCATGGGCCCAGGAACCCCCAAGAACACGGTCGAGCACAAGGGAGCGCGGCGATGGTGACGACCAGGCGAATCGAATACTCCGTGGACGGCACGACCATGGTGGGCCATCTGGCGCTGCCCGGGGGAACGGACCGGCGGCCCGCCGTGCTGATCGCCCATGAGGGCCCCGGCCTCACCGATCACCAGCGCGAGCGCGCCGACCGGCTCGCCGAACTCGGTTATGTCGCCTTCGCCCTCGACTACCACGGCGGCGGACGGTTCATCGAGGACCGCGAGGAGATGTTCGCCCGGGTCGACGAGCTGCTCGCCGACCCCGACCGCATGCGCGCCCTCGCCGGAGCCGGGCTCGCCGTGCTGACCGCCGAGCCCAGGACCGACACCTCGCGGCTCGCGGCCATCGGCTACTGCCTGGGCGGCACCATGGCCCTCGAACTCGCCCGCGGGGGCGCGGACCTCAAGGCCGTGGTCGGCTTCCACCCCAGTCTGACGACCACCCGCCCCGAGGACGCCGCCAACATCACCGGCAAGGTCCTGGTCTGCGTGGGGTCGGAGGATCCGATCATCCCGGTCGAGCAGCGGCTGGCCTTCGAGGAGGAGATGCGGGCCGCCGGGGTGGACTGGCGCATGACCATCCACGGCGGCGCCCTGCACAGCTTCACCCACCCGGACCTCGACCCCGATCCCACGACCCGCCCGGGCATCGGCTACCACCGGGCCTCCGCCGAGCGGGCCTGGCGGGCCATGCTCGACCTGTTCGACGAGGTGTTCCCGACCGTGGTGTGAACAGCTGACGACCCCTATCGTGAAATGCCATGAGAGTCCAACTGCGCTTCCGCTCAGCAAAGTTGGCCGCGACCGCCACGGCCACCGCCGTGCTTCTCGCCGGATGCGGCGGCTCCGAGGAGGAGTCCGGGGCTCGGGGCGGGCCGGAGAAGAAGACGATCACGGTCGCCGGACTGCCGCTCGCCGATGTGGCCGCGCTGCACATCGCCATCGATCGGGGGCTCTTCGAGAAGGAGGGGCTGAACGTCCGCGTCCAGCCGGTCCAGCAGAGCGTCCAGGCACTGCCCGCGCTCGCCCACGGCCAGGTGGACGTCATCGGCGGCGCCAACTTCGTGACGTTCCTCCAGGCCCGCGAGAAGGGCACCCTGGCCACCCGGGTGCTGGCCGAGGGCGCGCGCAACGCTCCGCACATGATGGATGTGCTGGTGCCCGCCGACTCCAAGATCAAGGGGCCGCGGGACCTCAAGGGCAAGAAGGTCGCGGTCAACATCCTCAACAACATCCAGTCGCTCACCCTCAACGCCGTCCTCGGCAAGGCCGGGGCCGGGCTGCCCGAGTACCGGCAGGTCCCGTTCCCGCAGATGGGCTCGGTGCTGGAGCGGGGCCAGGTGGACGCGGTGCACGCCGCCGAGCCGTTCCTCACCGCGCTCAAACGGGAGCTGAAGGCGCGCACGGTGGTCGACGGCAATGCGGCGCCCACCGCCGGACTGCCGCTCAGCGGCTATGTCACCACCGACACGTTCATCGACAAGTACCCGAAGACCGCCGCCGCGTTCCAGCGCGCCATCACCGCCGCCCAGGCCGTCGCCGCCAAGGACCGCGGCGCCGTGGCGAAGGCGCTGCCCGGCTATACGAAGATCAAGCCGGCGGAGGCCGCCGCCATCGGCCTGCCCGACTACCCGGCCACCTCCAGCGCCGCCCAGCTCAAGCGGCTCATCTCCCTGATGCGGACGCAGAAACTGCTCACCAAGGACCTGGACCCCGCCGCCGTCCTCTACCAGCCCGCCAGATGAGCCCCGCGACGGCCAGGCGGAAGCGCACCGGGCGGGCCAGGGACGCGCTGCTCGGCGCCGTCGGCGCGCTCGTGGCCTTCGCCGCCTGCGAGGCCCTCAGCCGTTCCGGAATGGTGCGGCGCGCGTACCTGCCGCCCGCCTCCGAGGTGCTGGTACGGGCCGTCGAACTCGGCGGCGACACCGCCTTCCTGAACGGCGTCGGCGCCACCCTCGAGGCATGGGCCACCGGGCTCGCCCTGGCCTGCGCCCTCGCGATCCCCCTCGGGCTGCTGCTGGGCAGTGTGCCGGCGGCCGGGCAGGCCGCGCGGGTGCTGATCGAGTTCCTGCGCCCGGTGCCGTCGGTGGCCCTGATCCCGCTGGTGTCACTGCTGCTCGGCGCCGGCAGCGAGACGACGATCGCCCTGGTCACCTACGCCTGTGTGTGGCCCGTGCTGTTCAACACCGTCTACGGGCTCGGCGAGACCGATCCGCAGGCCAAGGACACGCTGCGCGCCTTCGGCTTCGGGCGGCTCGCCGTCCTGCTGAGGGCCGGTCTGCCCTCGGCCGCCCCGTTCATCGCCGCCGGGGTGCGCATCGCGGCGGCCACCGCCCTGATCCTCGCCGTGGCCGGCGAGATCCTCGCCGGATTCGGCGAGGGGCTGGGCACCTTCATCGCCCAGGCGGGCATGGCCACCGACGGCACCCGCGATGTGCTGGCCGGTGTGGTGTGGGCGGGTGCGCTCGGCCTCGTCGTCAATCTGGCGCTCACCGCGGTCGAACGGCGGTTGTTCCCCTGGGCGCCCGAGCACCGCGGGAGCCGCATATGACCGCGCAGGCCACCTCGCTCGGTACCGTCCGGAGGCTGCCCCGGACACTCGCGCTGCGCCTCGGCGTGCCGGTGGTGGCGGTGGTGCTGTGGCAGCTCGCCGCGCGGGCCCACGGCAGTGTGTTCTTCCCGACCCCCGCCCGGATCGTCGAGCACGGCTATCACCTGTGGTTCTCCGGCCCCGCCGGACGGGCGTTCCTCACCGACGCGGCGGTCTGCGATCTGCTGCCCAGCCTCGGCCGGGTGCTCGCCGGATTCGCCCTCGCCGCGGTCCTCGGCATCGTGCTGGGGCTCGCCCTGGGCCGCTCGCGCACCGTGTACGCGCTGTGCGACCCGGTGCTGCAGTTCGCCCGCGCCGTGCCCCCGCCCGCGCTGGTGCCCGTCTTCGTCGTCGTCTTCGACCTCGGCACGCCGATGCAGCTTGCCTCGATCGTCTTCGGCGCCATCTGGCCCGTACTGATCAATACGGCCGAGGGGGTCCGCGGCATCGACCCGCTGCGGCTGGACGTCGCCGCCACCGTACGGATGCGGCCCGCCGAGCGGATCGTGCTGCTGTATCTGCCCGCCGCGCTTCCGCGCATCTTCGCCGGGCTGCGGCTGAGCCTGTCGCTCTCGCTGATCCTGATGGTGTTCTCGGAGCTGCTGCCCGGCACCGCCGACGGCATAGGTTTCCAGCTCACCGACGCCCAGACCCGCTCCGATCTGCTGACGGTGTGGGCGGTGATGGTGCTGCTCGGCACGCTCGGCCATCTGTTCAACAGCGTGCTGCTCACCGTCGAACGCATGGCTCTCGGCAGACACCGTGCCGCGCACCGCTCCTGACGACCCGTAGGCAGGACCCGCCCCCGCACCCAGCCGAGGAGGTGGCCCCATGGCCGCGCCCCCCGCCCACCCACCGACCACCACGGTCCGCGACGCGGTGCTGGCACTGTGCCGCGCCACCGGCATGACGACCGTCTTCGGCAACCCCGGCTCCACCGAGCTGCGGATGTTCCGCGACTGGCCCGAGGACTTCCGCTATGTGCTCGGACTGCAGGAGTCGACCGCCGTCGCCCTGGCCGCGGGCCACGCCCTGGGCACCGGGCGGGCGGCGCTGGTCAGCCTGCACTCCGCCGGGGGAGTCGGCCACTCCCTGGGCGCGGTGTTCAACGCCTACCGGGACCGGGTGCCGGTGGTGATCATCGCGGGCCAGCAGTCCCGTGCGCTGCTCCCGCTGCGGCCCTTCCTCGGCGCCGACGAACCGGCCCGGTTCCCGCGCCCGTACGTGAAGTTCAGCAGGCAGCCGGAGCGGGCGGCCGACGTGCCCGCCGCGCTCGCCGAGGCCCACCGGATCGCCATGAGCCACCCCCGGGGCCCGGTCTTCCTCTCCGTACCGGAGGACGACTGGGACCGCCCCGCCGAGCCGGTCGCCCCGCGCACCGTCCACGGCGGCTACACCGCCGACCCCGGCGCGCTGGCCGGGCTCGCCCGCGCGCTCGACGCGGCGGCCCGCCCCGCGCTGGTCGCCGGGCCGGGGGTGGACGACGAGCACGCCGTACGCGAAGTGGCCGAACTGGCCGAACGGCTGCGGGCCGCCGTATGGATCAGCCCGCTCTCCGGACGCTCCGGCGTCGACGAACGCCACCCGCTCTTCCAGGGCTTTCTGCCGCCCGTCGCCGACCAGCTGGCGCAGCGGCTGGCCCCTTACGATGTGGTGGTCGCGCTCGGCGCCCCGCTGTTCACCTACCACGTGCACACCGAGGGCCCGCCGCTCGCCGACGGCACCGAGCTCTACCACCTCGACTGCGACCCCGCGCAGGCCGCGTGGCTCCCCGTGGGCACCAGCATCGTCACCACCCTCCGCCCCGCCCTGCGCACCCTCACCGATCTCGTCCAGCCCTCCGATCGGCCCGCGCCAGAGATGCGGCCCGCCCCCGAGCCACTGCCCGCCTCGGCCGAGGAGATCTCCCCCGAGCTGGTGATGGACCTGCTCCGCGAGCGGCTGCCCCGGGACACCGTGCTGGTGGAGGAGACCCCCAGCCACCGCGACGCCCTTCACGCCCGCCTCCCCATCAGCGGCGCGGGCCGCTTCCTCACCACCGGCAGCGGCGCGCTGGGCTGGGGGCTGCCGCTCGCGGTCGGACGCGCCCTCGCGGACGGCGAACGGGTGGTGTGCGTGGTCGGCGACGGCTCGGCGCTCTACTCGGTGCAGGCTCTGTGGACCGCGGCCCGGCATCGCGCCCCGGTGACCTACCTCCTGCTCGACAACGGCGGCTACGGCGCGGTCAAGGCGCTGGGCCGCCGCATCGGCATCACACCCGTGCCGGGCACCGAGATCGGCGGCATCGACTTCGCCGCGCTCGCCGGGTCCTTCGGCTGCCCGGCCGACCGGGTGGAGCGGCCCGACGACCTTCCCAAGGCCCTCGACCGGGCCCTCGCCCTCGGCCGTGACGATGGCCCGGTGCTGCTCCAGATCCGGGTCCCCGCCGACGACTCCCCGGCGTACGAGCCCTGGGCCCGGTGAGGCGGAGATGCTGCGGATCGACCACCTCAGCCACCGCTACGGCGACGGCCCCGATGTGCTCCAGGACATCGAACTCACCGTCCCCGACGGACAGTTGCTCACCCTCGTCGGACCCTCCGGCTGCGGCAAGTCCACCCTGCTGCGCTGTGTCTCGGGCCTCGTCCGCCCCTCCGCCGGGCGGATCACCCTGGACGGGGAGGTGGTGGACGGCGTCCCGGACCGGCTCGGTGTCGTCTTCCAGGACTACAGCCGCTCCCTCTTCCCCTGGCTCTCGGTACGGGAGAACGTGGCCCTTCCGCTGCGGCGGCGCGGACTGTCCCGCGCCGAACGCCATACGGCGGCGGTGGCCATGCTGGAACAGGTGGGCCTGGCCGACGCCGCCCGCCGCCACCCCTGGCAGCTTTCGGGCGGAATGCAACAGCGCGTCGCCCTCGCCCGTGCCCTGGCCGCCCGGCCCGCGCTGCTGCTGATGGACGAGCCGTTCGGTGCGCTGGACGCCCAGACGCGGGAGGATCTGGAGGATCTGCTGCTGCGGTTGCACCGGGCCCAGGGGATGACGACTGTGCTGGTCACCCATGACATCGACGAAAGTGTCTATGTGGCGGACCGGGTGGTGGTGCTGGCTTCGGGGCCGGGCCGGGTGCGGGCGGATCTGCCGGTGGCGCTGCCCGCCGACCGCGACCAGATCGCCACCCGGGGGCTGCCGGAGTTCATCGCGCTACGGACGGAGGTGGGGCGCGCGGTGCGCCAGGGAGCGGCCGTGCCCCCACCTCGTCCCCGCTAATACCTCTGGCGCGTTCAGCCCGCCTGACGTAGCGTCAGCCAGTCGACGGCGGTCACCCGGTGGCCGCCCGTGGCGACGAGGTAGACGTCATGGGAGCCGGTCACCGTACGGGGAAGGCGTACCGAAAGCTCCCGCCAGCTGTCCGTGCCGCCGGTCCCGCGCACCGGAAGCGTGGCCGCCACCGGTCCGTCCGGGGAGTCCAGGCGCAGCCGCAGGGCGCAGTCCCCGCAGCCGCCGGACGCCAGCCGCACCGTCAGCGTGTCCGCGCCCGCACCGAACCGCACCCCCCGGAAACCGATCGCGTCCCCCTGGCCGAGGACCGAGGTGGCCGCCTCGCCGCGCTCGGCGCCGCGGACCACCTCGGCGCGCTCCGCCTGCAAGGTGGCGGCCGCGTCGGGGCCGTCGGCGTAGAGCCGGATCTCGTTCACCGCCCAGGGGTTCTCGCCCGGCGCTGTCAGCTCGATCCGCAGATAGCGGGCGGTGTGCTGCGGGAAGACCGCGTCCTGGGTGAAGGAGCGGCCACTGACCCGGGCCACCGGCCTGCCCCAGTGGTCACCGTCGCGGCTGACCGAGACGGTGAAGCCATAGGGGTGCCCGGTGGCGTCCATCCCCGCGTCGATCGCCATCCGGCCGAAGGTCTTCGCGGTGCCCAGATCGACGGTGAGCGACTCACCGGGGGACTGGGGGGTGCTTCCCTTCCACTGGGTGGTCTGGGCCCCGTCGACGGCGGCCGAGGCATCGCCGCCCCCGAGGCCGTCGCCTTCCAGCCGTCGTTGCGGACCCGGGTCTCGCAGCCCGCCAGCCGGCAGCCGGACGACCAGATGGGCGCCCCGTATTCATACGCGCCCTGGTCCGGCCCGTCGCCCCGGACCTCGCCGGTCACCCCGTCCACGGTCTCACCCGCGTCGATGGCGGGAGAGCCCGCGCGCGGCCACAGCTCGCCGTTGCGCGCGTCGGTGTAGCGCGGATCGGTGGGCGGCAGCAGGTTGTTCCGTACGACCGGGGCCGGGTCGCCGGGGCCGGAGATCTCCATCGGCCCGAGCGCCACGTCATTGCTCACATACGTGCCCGTGGCGTCGGTCGCCCCGCTCAGCCGTACGGCGGTGGTCACCCCGAGCCCGTAGGAGGAGTGGTGGTCGCGGTTGCCGAGGCTGACCCCGCTGTGGCCGTTGTAGAAGGTGCCACGGGCCCCGGTGTTGTACGCCACGTTGTGGTGCAGCAGGAACTGGCTGGACGAGTTGTCGATGTAGTAGCCGACCTGGCCGTCAGCGTCATGGACGGTGTTGTGGTCGACGCTGGTGCCCTTGGCGTCCAGGTTGCAGCACACATAGAACGGGCTGCCGTCACGTGAGGTGCGCATCGCCTCGGAGAGGTCGTTGTAGGCGATCCGGTTGTCGTGGAAGGGCACCCCGTTCAGCTGCCAGGCGGTGTCGATGCTCGCGCGGCCGGTGCGGCGGATGGTGTTGTGGGTGACGGTCTGGCCGCTGCCGTTGATCTCGATACCGGGGGTGTAGCTGCCCATCCAGCCCACATCGTGGATGTAGCTGCCGGTGACGGTGTTGCCGCTGCCGCGCAGCAGCACCCCCGTGCCGGCGGAGTAGCCGATGTCGCTGTTGCGCAGGGTGTTGCCGTGGCCGAGGATCTGGACACCGGAGTTGAGAACCCGCGAGGCGACGATGTGCCCCTCGCCGGGCGGGATGGCCAACTCGTCGTCGCGCGGCATGGGGAGCGTGGAGAACTCCGAGATGTAGCGCGCCCGCAACCCCTCGACCAGCACACCGGTGCTGTCGGCGCCGGTGCGCAGCGAGGTGCCCCACAGATCGAGGCCGCGCACCGTGACATGCGAGCTGTGCGAGAGGTCCACGCCCCAGCTCTCGTGCTTCGCGGTCACGGTGTGGCCCGCGATGCCGCCCTTGGGCGGGACCAGATAGAGGCGGCCCGCGTCCTTGTCGTAGTACCACTCACCGGGCTGGTCGAGTGTGGCCTTGGCGCCCACCAGGTAGTAGTTGCGGTAGGTCTGGTCGCCCATGCACAGCGGGGTGCAGCGGTAGTTGCCACCGGTGAAGTCCAGCGCGCCGGCCTCGGTGGCGGTCACCGTGCCGGTCTGCTGGCTCCACGGGTTGGAACCGGCCCACAGATGGACGGTGGCGCCGGTGAAGTCGCCGTCCGGCAGATCCGGGTCGTCGATGTGCTGATCGGTGGAGGAGCGCTCGGCCACCGCCCAGGACGGATTGAGCGGATCGGAGCCGGAGTTGGGCCAGCGGCCCTCCATGGCGCGCTCGCCGTCCAGGAACAGCGCGTTCTCGCTGGTGTCGAGCGGAAGGTCCACATCGGCGGCCACGAGACCGCCGCCCGCGTCCCGCCAGCCGGTGACGGTCCTCGTCCCGTCCACCGTGACCGCGCCGTCGCCGTACGCGGCGAGCGTGATCGGAGCGTCCTTGGTGCCCGAGGGCGGGGCGACGCGCTCCTGATAGCGGCCGCGGTGGATCAGACAGGTGTCCCCGGGCCGGACCTGTTCGGTGCAGCGGCCGATGGTGCGGAACGGATGGAGCGAGCTGCCGCTGTCGCGGTCGGCGCCCCAGGTGGCGACGTGATACGTGCGCCCCTGGTGCCGTCCTTCGGCCGATGCGGCGCCCGGCAGCGCGGTCAGGACCGCCGCTGCGGCGGCGGCCACGGAAATGCGCCTGAGCGCGGATCTCATCTACAGCCTCCCCAGTTGGGATTCGACGGCAACGTAGGAGAAACATCGGATGGGGTCAACGGTTGGGGAGGGAATGGCTGGAGGTGTGGCCGAGAGACTAGGGAAGATTTCATGCCTAGTTGCTTCTATCGTCCCAAAGGGAATCGATGACAGATCCGATGTCTCTGGATTTGCTTTGCTTAATTCACTTGTTTTAAAGTGATCGCGACAGAGCTCATCAGAACGATCGAGACGGGAAGTCGCGGTGGCCGGAACACGCACCGTCCGCTCCACCGAGACCCGCGAAGCCATCATGGCCGCCGCGGAACGGCTCTACGCCGAGCACGGCCTGGTCGCGGTGTCGAACCGTCAGATCAGCGAGGCGGCCGGGCAGGGCAATGTCGCCGCGGTCGGCTATCACTTCGGCACCCGGGCGGATCTGGTGCGCGCCATCATGGGCAAGCACTCCGAGGCGATCGAGCGGATCCGGCAGCGGATACTGGACGAGACCCGCGGCAGCCGGGAGGTCCGGGACTGGGTCGCCTGCCTGGTGCGCCCCGCCCCCGAGCACCTGGCCACCCTCGGCCTCCCCTCCTGGTACGCCCGGTTCGCCGTCCAGGTGATGACCGACCCCCTGCTGCGGGCGATCGTCACCGATGAGGCCCTCACCCGGGAACCGCTGCGGGAGACCCTCCACGGTCTGGGTCGCTGCCTGGACGCGCTGCCCGCCGAGGTGCGGGCCGAACGCGGCGACATGGCCCGCCAGTTGATCACGCACACCTGCGCCGAACGGGAGCGCGCCCTCGCCGAGGGGACCAGTACGCGCCAGCCGTCCTGGGATGACACGGCCGGTGCGCTGACCGACGCCATCACCGGTCTGCTCCTCGCCCCCGTCACCCCCCGTTCCCCAGCCAAGGAGGTCCGGACCAACCCATGACCACCTCGCCCGTGGCCGGCGACGCGCCGGCCGAGATCCCCGCCTTCCCCCAGCCGCGCGCCGCGGCCTGCCCCTTCGACCCGTCCCCGGAGCTGCGCGGCCTGGCGCAGTGGGGCCCGCTGACCCGGGTCCGGTCCTGGAACGACAGCACCCCCTGGGTGGTGACCGGCCACGCCGAGCAGAAGACCCTGCTCTCCGACCCCCGGCTCAGCGCCGACTTCTCCCACCCCGGCTTTCCGAGCCCCGTCCCGCACACGGGCGGCAAGCGGGAGGCCACCGACCTGAGCTTCGTCGGCATGGACGATCCGGAACACGCCCGGCTGCGCCGCATGGTCAGCGGCGCCTTCACCATCAAGCGGGTCGAGGCGATGCGCCCCGTCGTACAGGAGCTGGTCGACGACTTCATCACCCGCATGCTGGCCGGGCCGAAACCGGCCGATCTGGTCCAGGCGCTCGCGCTGCCGCTTCCCTCGCTGGTGATCTCCGAGCTGCTGGGCGTCCCGTACGAGGACCACGCGTTCTTCCAGACGAACAGCAAGGTCCTCGTCTCCGCCGTGGCCACACCCGAGGAGCGGAGCGCCGCGCACACCAACCTGCATGAGTACCTGGACCAGTTGGTGGGAGAGAAGCTCGCCAAGCCGGGTGACGATCTGCTCTCCGGCCTCGGCCGGCAGATCACGGCGGGCGAGCTGACCCGCCGCGAGGCCGCCGCGATGGGCGTGCTGCTGCTTCTCGGCGGACACGAGACCACCGCCAACATGATCACCATGGGGACGCTGCTGCTGCTCCAGCACCCCGAACAGCTCGCCCGCGTCCGCGAGGCCGACGACCCCAAGGTGATCACTTCGGCGGTCGAGGAACTTCTGCGCTACCTCAGCGTCGTCCACCTCGGACGCCGCCGGACGGCGCTGGAGGACATCGAGATCGCCGACCGGACCATCCGGGCCGGTGAAGGGGTGATCCTCCTCGGCGAACTGGCCAACCGGGACCCGGCCGTCTTCCCCGAGCCGGACCGGCTGGACATCGGCCGGGACGCCCGCCACCACCAGGCGTTCGGTGTGGGCACCCATCACTGCCTCGGCCAGCCGCTGGCCCGGATGGAACTCCAGGTGGTCTACCCCACCCTGCTCCGCCGCGTCCCCACCCTGCGGATGGCGACGGACCTGGCGGACATCCCCTTCAAGTACGACGCGGTGATCTACGGGGTCTACGAACTCCCCGTCACCTGGTAGCCGCCCCGGCGCCGGGCAGACGCAGCGGCGGAACGGCCGGGACCTCCGGCGCGGTGCCGATGTCCTCGGGCGTCAGCATGAACTCCTCGGGGTAGGCGTCGCGCCGGGTGCGCCGCGCGGGCTCGGTGGTGCGCCACATGTACAGGCACCGCCCGCACTGGAGCACCTCCCAGACACCGGGGACGGGGGAGCCGGTGATGTGCTCGATCGTCTCGTGGGCACAGCGCGGGCACAGAGGCATGGTGTCGGACATCCGAAATCCTTCCGTGATGTGGGGTGGTGGGTGGTGTGGTCAGCGGGCGGCGGTGAGCTTCTGCAGCCGGGCCAGCCACTCGGCCGTCTCGGGCAGATCGCGCACCTGGGTGCCGTAGGTGCCGCGGCGGTCGGGGCGACGGGGGTGGTGGCGTCGATGATGAGCTTGTCGGTGATACCGGGCGTGACGGCCTGCGGGGCCAGCTCCAGCACCGACAGATTGGGGATCTGGACCAGATCGCCGGCCGGGTTCATCTTCGTGGACAGCGCCCACATCACCTGGGGGAGGTTGAACGGGTCGACGTCCTCGTCCACCACGATCACGGTGGCCGCGTAGCCGAGGCCGTGCGGAGTGGTCAGCACCCGCATGCCGACGGCCTTGGCGAACCCGCCGTAGCGCTTCTTGGTGGACACGATGACCACCAGCCCGTGGGTGTACATCGCGTTGACCGCCTGGACCTCGGGGAAGTCGCGGCGCAGCTGCTTGTACAGCGGCACACAGGTGTTGGCGGCGATGAGGTAGTCCACCTCGGTCCACGGCATGCCGAGGTAGAGGTGTTCGAAGATCGGGTCGGTGCGGTACGAGATCCGGTCGATGCGGATCACGGGCATGTTCCGGCCGCCGGAGTAGTGGCCGGTGAACTCGCCGAACGGCCCCTCGATCTCCCGCTTGCGGCCCTCGATGACGCCCTCGATGACCACCTCGCTGCCCCACGGCACGGGCAGCCCGGTGAGCGGCGCCCGGGAGACCGGGGCGGGAGCGCCACGCAGGGCGCCGGCCAGCTCGTACTCGTTCTGCTCGTACTCCATCGGGGTGGACGCCACGATGGAGATCACCGGCTCGTTGCCGAGCGTGATGGCCACGGGCAGGTCCTCGCCGCGCTCCTCGGCGGTGTGCAGATGCTGGGCGATGTCATGCATCGGCACCGGCTGGATGGCGAGCGTGCGCCTGCCCTTGACCTCGATGCGGTAGATGCCGACGTTCTGCTTGCCGCTGTGCTCGGGGTCGGCGGGGTCCTTGGAGACCACGGCCGCCTTGTCGATGTAGAAGCCGCCGTCGCCGTCGTTGAGCCGGATCAGCGGAAGCACCCGGAAGATATCGGCGTCCTCGCCCTCCAGGGTGTTCTCGGCCCACAGCGGGTTCTCGCGCCACTCGGGGGCGACCGGGAAGGTGTCCCAGCGGCGGATGAACTCCTCGACCTGTTCCTTGGTGCCGGTCTCCTTGGGCAGGTCGAGCGCGAGCGCGTGATTGGCCCAGGAGCCGTGCACATTGAGCGCGATCCGTGCGTCGGTGAAGCCCTTGACGTGGTCGAAGTACAGGGCGGGGGCGTGGCCGCCCAGACGCGGGGCGGCGTTCGCGGCGGCGGCGATGTCCGGCTCCGGCATCACCTCGTCGGCGATGTGCAGCAGCTGCCCCTCCTTCCGGAGGGTGTCGAGAAAGCCGCGGAAGTCGTCGTAGGCCATGGGAACTCCGAGTGGGGGTGGGGCGGGGGCGGGGGAAATCAGGCGGCGGGGGAATCGGCGGCGGTGGGCTTCGGGCCGCGGGCGGCGCGCAGGCCCTCCCACCGCTTGGCCGCGGGTGCGGGCAGGTCGAACTGGTCGAGGAGGCGGGCCGTGAGGTGGTCGACGATGTCGTCCACCGACCGGGGCGGTTGTAGAAGGCGGGCATGGGCGGGACCATCCGCACACCCATCCGGGAGAGTGCCAGCATGTTCTCGAGGTGGATCTCGCTGAGCGGGGTCTCCCTGGGGACGAGGACGAGCCTGCGCCGCTCCTTGAGGACCACATCCGCGGCGCGGCCCACCAGACCGTCGGCGTATCCGGCGCGGATTCCGGCGAGGGTCTTCATCGAACACGGCGCGATGATCATGCCGTCGGTGCGGAAGGAGCCGGAGGAGATGGTGGCGCCCTGGTCCTCGGGGAGTGCGTCACCTCGGCGAGCTCGGCCACCTCGCGGGCGGACCGGCCGGTCTCCAGCTCGATCGTGGTGCGCGCCCAGCGGCTGAGCACCAGATGGGTCTCCACCCCGTGCAGCTCGGCCAGCGTCTCCAGCAGGCGGACGCCGAACACGGCCCCCGTTGCTCCTGTCATGCCCACGATCAATCGCACGGTGGCGCGCTCCCTCGGCTGCGGTCGGTGGAAGGGAAAGCGACGATCCGGGGACTCTTTCGGTCACCCGTTCATCGCAACGCACTCCACGCTAGATGCGGACCAGGGCACACCAGCCGTACACTGAGGACGCGCTATGGACAGAAACGGACACCGTGATGTCACCGAGGTTCCGTTCCGCCCCTCCGTGGGAGCCCCGCCGGGAGCGGCCGTCCTGGATTTCCCCGGGCTCGCCGCCCGCGCCCGGAGCCATGGCCTCGATGTGCACGCCCCGATGCGGCTCACCTTCCACCAGCTGATCACCGTGCGCTCCGGGGTGCTGCGCTGCTCGGTGGACTTCACCGAGCACGAGCTGACCGAGGGCGGCTGGATGTGGGCGCGCCCCGGGCAGATCCACCAGTTCCGCTCCCCGCTCGGCGCCGCGGAGGGCGCCGCCGTCCTCTTCCCGCCCGGCTATCTCGGCACCGCCACCGCCGCGGTCGCCCGGCTGGACCGGCCCGCGTCGCGGTCTCCGCTGGTGGTTCCCGAAGGCGCCGACGCCGAGGCCGTCCGCGGCGTCCTGGACCTGCTGGAGAGCGAGTACCGGACGGTGTCCGGGCCGCTGGAGGCGCATGTCGAGGTGGTGCGCCATCTCGTCGCGGTCCTCGTACTGCGGCTCGCCCATCTGCCCGGCGCCCAGAGCGGGGACACGGCGGCCAGCGAGGCGTTCCGCCGCTTCCAGCAGGCCGTGGAGCGCGACTACACCCGCAGCCACCGGGTCGAGGACTACGCGGCCCGGCTGGGCTACAGCGTCCGCACCCTGACCCGGGCCACCCGCGCCACCGCCGGATGCGGCGCCAAGCGGTTCATCGACGACCGGGTGCTGCTCGAGGCGAAGCGGCTGCTGGTGCACACGGATCTGTCCGCCACGGCCATCGGCGAGCGGCTCGGCTTCCCGGACGCCACCGTCTTCACCAAGTTCTTCCGCCGCCGGGCGGGCGAGACCCCGGCCGGCTTCCGCATCCGTGCCTCGGGCACCCGGCACTGACGGCCCGGCGCCCGCACGGGGGCCGTACGCGGCGCATGAGGTCCGTACGTACGAGGTGCGGACGGCCGTTGGTGGCGTGTACGACGGCCGTACGCGGCCGGAAGACGCACCGCGCGCCCGTCCGGCGGGGAGCCGCCGGACGGGCGCGCGACGAGGGACCGGTGGTGGTTCAGTCCGCCGAGAGCGCGGGGTCGCTCATCCCCGCACGGCCGGTCTCCACATGCCCGGCCAGCCGGCGCAGATACCCGCTGTCGTGGTCGGAGACCACCGACAGGTCGTACCACTGGTGGCTGCGTCCGGTGCGCACGGTGTGCACCACCCGCGCCCCCGGCCGGAGCCGGTAGTGCCCCGGCTTCTCCTTCTCGTAGCCGTCCGTGACGGTGAGCCGCACCGTCGCGTCGCCCTGGTTGACGAGGGTCAGCCTGACCTCCCCGGTCGTCCGGTCGTGACGGGCGCTCACCTCGGGGCCGGTGCCGGTGGCGTGGCCGGTGAAGTGGCGCAGGAAACCGGCCGGACCGTGTACCTGGAAGTCATAGGCGCCCTGGTCCGCCGAGGAGCGCTGCCAGCTGCCGGACAGCCGCTTGCCCGCCTCGACGGTGTAGCCCCACGGCCCGCCCGCATGGCTCGCGGAGGTCACATGGAAGTGCGCCCCGGCGCCCCGGCCGTGGTTGACGAAGTCGACCCGCAGGCCGCCGTCGGCGGCGGTCGTGGCATCGGCCGACAGCTCGTACGGCAGCGGCCTGGCAGGGCGCAGCCCGGGCTCCTGACGGGGCAGCGAGGGGTGCTCCGGCGGCGCCGGTACGTAGTCGGGGTGCCGCTCGTTGTCCTTGGGCCGGTAGCCGCTGGTGTCCGGCATGGCCGGGACCTTCACGTCGGTCCGCGAGAAGTCGAAGGCCGCGGTCAGGTCGCCGGACACCGCCCGCCGCCACGGCGAGATGTTCGGCTCCTCGACGCCGAAGCGCCGCTCCATGAGCCGGATGACCGAGGTGTGGTCCAGCGTCTGCGAGCACACCCAGCCGCCCTTGCTCCACGGCGACACCACGAGCATCGGCACCCGCTGCCCCAGCCCGTACGGGCCCGCGGGCTGCGAGGCGGAGCCGGGGAACAGCTCCCCGGTGGTGTCCACGGTCGAACCGCCCCGCTTGTCGCCGGGCGCGTACGGCGGCATCACGTGGTCGAAGAAGCCGTCGTTCTCGTCGTAGGTGATGAGCAGCGCGGTCTTGCTCCACACCTCGGGGTTGGAGGTGAGCGCGTCCAGCACCTGCGCGATGTACCAGGCGCCGTAGTTGGCGGGCCAGTTGGGGTGCTCGGTGAAGGCTTCGGGCGCCGCGATCCAGGAGACCTGGGGCAGTTTCCCGGCCTTCACATCGGCTCGCAGGATGTCGAAGAAACCGTCGCCGTTCTTGGCGTCGGTGCCGGTGCGGGCCTTGTCGTACAGCGGGTCGCCGGGCTTGGCGTTGCGGTACTGGTTGAAGAAGAGCAGGGAGTTGTCGCCGTAGTTGCCGCGGTAGGCGTCGTCGATCCAGCCCCAGCCGCCGTCCGCGTCCAGTCCGTCGCCGATGTCCTGGTAGATCTTCCAGGAGATCCCGGCCTTTTCCAGGCGCTCGGGGTAGGTGGTCCAGCTGTAGCCGGCCTCCGCGTTGTCCAGCACCGGGCCGCCGCCCTTGCCGTCGTTGCCCGTGTACCCGGACCACAGGTAGTAGCGGTTGGGGTCCGTGGAGCCGATGAACGAGCAGTGGTAGGCGTCGCAGATGGTGAAGGCGTCGGCCAGCGCGTAGTGGAAGGGGATGTCCTCACGCGTCAGATACGCCATGGTGGTGGCCGACTTCGAGGGGATCCACTTGTCGTACGCGCCGTCGTTGAACGCGACATGGCCGTCGCCCCAGCCGTGCGGCAGGTCCTGCAGGAACTGCAGTCCGAGGTCGTTCACCTCGGGCCGGAACGGCAGGACCTCCTTGGAGCCGTCCGACTGGTGCCATACCGGCTTGCCGTTGGGTAGCCGCACCGGCCGCGGATCGCCGAATCCCCGCACCCCGCGCAAGGAGCCGAAGTAGTGGTCGAAGGAACGGTTTTCCTGCATCAGCACCACGATGTGCTCGATGTCCCGCAGGCTTCCGGTCCGGCGGTTGGCGGGTATCTCCGCGGCGCGCGCGATGCTGGCGGAGAGCAGGGAGGTAGCCGCACCGGCCCCGGCCAGTTGCATGAATCGTCGACGATCGAAGGAGGTCATGGCGCTCCGGTTTTCTATGGCGTTGGAGGGGAAGTAGCGGAATCGGTGCAGTCTGTTCCGCCATGGCGGTACGGACAACGGCGAATGGGCGAAACGGCGGGAAAGCCTCCGTAAATCTTGATCGCGGGCCGAAACTCTGCCGCGGCCTGCGCGCATGGCTCCGCCGGCTCCAACCGGCGCTTCCCGGGCCGTTGTGACGCATGACGCATCGGATGAGCCGGTATCCGCCGGGGCGAACTCCGTTTCGCGGGACCGAGGACGGGCACGCGATCAGTGTGCTTCGGACCGGAGGCACGCCACGGGAGCAGCCCGGCTGTGCAAGGCGTGTTCACGGTCGCCCGAGTTGTCTGGAATGTCCTCCTGTGGTGACAGCGACACCAGCTAAGGGAGGCACCGGCTCATGACGGCCGTACAAGCACATCCCCGAGCACACCCCAAGCACGCGCACGACGACGCCCCCGACACCTCCGGCGCGTTCCGCCGGATCGCCGAACTGCCGGACGGCTCGCAGAAGGAGGCGCTGCGGGAGGAAGTCGTCCGGGCCTGGATGCCGATGGCCGACCGCATCGCCTCGCAGTACCGCAACCGCGGTGAAACGCCCGAGGATCTGCGGCAGGTGGCCATGGTCGGTCTGGTCAAGGCGGTCAAGCGCTATGAGCCGGACCGGGGTTCGGCCTTCGAGAGCTACGCCGTCCCGACCGTCGTCGGAGAGGTCAAGCGACACTTCCGCGACCATATGTGGGGCCTGCACGTGCCGCGCCGGGTCCAGGAGCTGCGCAACCGGGTCCGCACCGCCGTCCAGGAGCTGACCCGCTCACCGGACGACCGTTCGCCCAGCGTCAAGGACATCGCACGGCACACCGGCATGGCCGAGGAGGACGTCCTCGTCGGCATGGAGGCGCTCGAGAGCTTCCGTACGCTGTCGCTGGACGCCGCACTGCGCGGCGCGGACGACGGCTACGCGCTGATGGACACCCTCGGCTCCACCGAGTCCTCCTACGAGCGGGTCGTCCAGCGCGAATCCCTCAAGCCCTGCCTGCGCAGGCTCCCCGAGCGCGAGCGGGAGATCCTCTACCTGCGGTTCTTCTGCGACGAGACCCAGAGCCGGATCGCCGACCGGCTCGGCATCTCCCAGATGCATGTCTCCCGGCTCATCAGCCGCACCTGCGCCCGCCTGGGCGAGGAGGTCGGCGCGCGTGCCGCGTAGCGCCCCCGTCCCCGGCGACCGCGCCCCTGGCGGCCACCGCCCCGAGCCCAGAAGCCATGAGCGAGGACGCGGTGAGCGGGAACGCCGTGTGCGGGAACGCCGTGTGCGGGGCGCGCCTCATCCGCCCGGTCCCGCCTCTCGCTCCTCGGCGCATACGACACACAGCTCCGTGTGGGGCAGGGCCAGCGACCGCTCCCGGCCCTGAGGCCGGCCGCATCGCGTGCAGATCCCGAAGGATCCGGCGCGCAGCCGGTCGAGCGCCGCGGCGGTCCGCTCCAGCAGGGCCTCATCCGCCTCCGCACGCGAGCGCAACTCGCGGAGCGTCATGGCCTTCGCACCCGAGTCCCCCGCGTCGAGATCGCAGTCCGCGCGCAACGCGGACGCCGCCTCCTCCGTCCGGGCGAGCTGCGACCGCAGCCGGCCCGCCCGCTCCGACAGCCGGGCCGCGGCCTCCTCCAGGTCCCGGGGCCGCAGCGGGCTCTCATCCGTTTCCGCTCTGTTCATCCGCCGCACCTCCCTGTGCGTCCACACCTCCGGGTCCCCGCCGTGGGCACGGTCACTCATGGCGCGGGCTATGCGATCGTTGAGATATGCACGGCACAGCGGTGACGCTGTTCCTCTGCGGCGATGTGATGCTCGCCCGCGGTGTCGACCAGATCCTGCCGCACCCCGGCGACCCGGAGCTCCACGAGCCCTTCATCCGCGACTCCCGGGCCTATGTCGAGCTGGCCGAGGAGGCGAACGGCCCGATCCCGCGCCCGGTCGACTTCTCGTGGCCCTGGGGCGACGCCCTGGCGGTACTGGACGAGGAGGCGCCCGATGTCCGGGTGCTCAACCTGGAGACGAGCGTCACGCGCAGCGAGGAGTTCGCCTCGGGGAAGGATGTCCACTACCGGATGAGCCCGGACAACCTCCCCTGCCTGACCGCCGTCCGGCCCGACGTCTGCGTCCTGGCCAACAACCATGTGCTCGACGGCGGCCGGCGCGGGCTGGAGGAGACACTCGACACCCTCGCCGCCGCCGGACTCCGGGTGGCCGGAGCGGGCCGTGACACGGCAGCCGCGCGGCGCCCCGCCGTCGTCCCGGCCGGTGACCACCGCCGGGTGCTGGTGTTCTCGTTCGGCGCGGCCTCCAGTGGCATTCCGGGCCGGTGGGCCGCGGCCGAGGACCGGCCCGGGGTCGACTTCCTGCCCGATCTGTCCGACGCCCGCGCCGCCGCGATCACCGACCGCGTACGGCAGCTCAGTCACCCCGGCGACATCGCCGTGGCCTCGGTCCACTGGGGCGGCAACTGGGGATACGGCGTCTCACCGGACCAGATCCACTTCGCCCACGCCCTGATCGACGGCGGTGTGGACCTCGTCCACGGCCACTCCTCCCACCACCCCCGCCCGCTCGAGGTGTACCGCGGCAAGCTGATCCTCTACGGCTGCGGCGACGTGGTCGACGACTACGAGGGCATCGGCGGCTACGAGCGGTACCGCGACGATCTGCGACTGCTCTACTTCCCCGAGGTGGACCCGGACACCGGCCGCCTGATGAACCTGCGCATGGTGCCCCTGCGCTCACGGCGGATGCGGCTGGAGCGCACCGGCCACGAGGACGCCGTATGGCTGGGCGCGACCCTCGACCAGGCCGGGGCCGGCTTCGGCTCGCATATCGACGTCCGGCCCGACGACGTGCTCACCCTGCGCCATCCCTGACCCCGCCGGGTCAGACGATCTTCGAGCGCACCAGCCCGCCCAGCACCAGCGCCCCGGGGATCAGCGGCAGCCACACCGTGATGAAGCGGTACGCCAGCACCGTGGACGTGGCCGCCTCGACCGGCGCCCCCGCCGCGACCAGCGCGATGACCAGCGCCGCGTCGACCGAACCGATACCACCGGGGGAGGGGACGACCGCGGCCACCGCCGTGGCGGCAAGATACGCGAGCATCACATGCGCCGGCCGAACCTCGAGCTCCAGTGCCAGGGCGACCGCCACCAGCCCCGCCGCCTGCAGCAGGGGAAACGCCAGCGAACCACCCCACAGCGCCAGCGCCCTGGACGGCCGCAGGTGCAGCGACCGGGCGTCGGCCATCGCAGTGCGGAAAAACCTCACCACGATCCGGCGCACCGGACGGATCAGCGCCACCCCGGCCACCAGTGCCCCGGCCGCCACCACCGCGCCGGCCACCACCATCCCGCTCACCGACTCCGGGAGCAGCGGGCCCAGCCGCAGCGCCTGGGGAAACACCAGGAGCAGCACCACCAGCAGCCCCACCCGGGTCGTGGCCTCCGCCAGGAAGTACAGGGCGAGTGCTGCCGAGGAACGGGCGGGCGGCAGCCCGCAGCCGGTCATGAACCGGATGTTCACCGCGCTCGCGCCGATCCCCGACGGCAGCAGATGATTGGCCGCCCCCGCGGCGAACTGAGTGGCGAACAGCCGCCCGGCCGGCAGCCGCTCCAGCACCGTGCCCTGCCGGGCGAACGACACGGCCACCCAGCCGAGCCCGGTCGTGGCCACCGCCGTCAGCAGCCAGTACGGATTGGCGGTGAACATCTGACGGGCGCCGGAGCCGATCAGCGACCGGTGCTGGACCACCCAGTAGCCGACGACGAGCAGCGGCAGCAGGCACAGGATCTGGCGCAGCGGAAGCCGCCGGAGCAGGGCCCAGCGACCCGCCCGCTTCACGGGCTGGTCCAGGGGCTGCTCCAGCGGCTGCCCCGCGGGGCATGGCATCACGTCAGGCATCGGTCCGGACACTCCTGTCCTTCATGGGATACGTGCCGGATAGGGCTCTTGACTCAGCATGTCCGCGGAACGCGCGCCGCGCAGCGGGAGCGCGATCAGCAGGCCGAGGCAGATCCACACATAGGCGTTGCTGCCGAGGAAGCCGTCCACCCCGGTGGAGTCGAACCGCCACAGCCACACCACGCTGCTGCAGAGGAGCACGTACACCACCGCACAGACCCGGAGCAGCAGCCTGCGCCGGGCCGGTGGCGCGTCCGGGCGCAGCCCGCTGTCGACGAGCACCGCCAGGGCCGGAATCAGCCACACCAGATGGTGCACCCAGGTGATCGGGCTGATCAGACAGGCGGCGACCCCGGTCAGCGCGAATCCGGCCCGCTCGTCCCCGACGGCCGCCGCCCAGCGCACCCGGCGCGCCCAGACGGCCAGCACGGCGAGCACCCCGAGCCCCCACACCACCCCGCTCGGCGGAACCGGGTCGACCAGCCGGGCCAGCACCCCTTCCCACGACTGGTTGGAGACGTAACTGAGCACACCGATCCGGTCGGTGTCCCACAGCGCCTCGGTCCAGTAGACCCGTGAGGCCCCCGGCGCCACCGCCAGGGCGAGCAGGGTGGCGGCCGCGGCGGTGGCCGTGGCCGTCGCCGCGGCGCGCCACCGCCGGGTGATCAGCAGATAGCCGATGAAGATCGCCGGGGTGAGCTTGATGGCGGCGGCGAGCCCGATACCGCAGCCGGCGAACCGGCCACGCCCGGTGGACAGCAGCCAGGCGTCGAAGAACACCAGCACCAGCAGCAGCAGATTGACCTGCCCGAAGCTGAAGGTGTCCCGCACCGGCTCCAGCAGGGCGAACAGACAGGCCGCCACCACGAAGGCGAACCACTTGTTCCAGCCGTGCCGACGGACGATCGGGCCGATCAGCCAGGTCAGCAGGGTGGCCGAGGCCGCCACGTTGAGCACCATGCTCAGGGTGATCGCGGCCGGCCAGTCGAACAGGGCCATCGGCAGCATGCACAGCGCGGCGAAGGGCGGATAGGTGAAGCCGTAGTCGGCCCCGTCCGCGCCGGGGATGGTGAAGTCGTAGATCCGGCCGTCCCGCAGCCAGTGGCCCACGGCGCCGTAGTAGACGTTCAGGTCGAACCAGTCCCGGTGCAGCGGGACGAAGGCCAGGAAGAGCCCCACCGCCACCGTGAGGGCGAGTGCCAGTACCAGCCGTCCGCGAGATGTGGTGGGCCCCGTCATGCCGAACGCTCCGATCGGTGGCCGCCGTGGACGGTGGAGAGCGGGGTGCCGGTGGCGAACCCCGGTGCGTGCCGTGCGCACCACAGCGCGCACACCGCGAGCACGCCCCCGCACACGGCGAACGTCAGCTGCCGCGAATCCGGCGCGAACCCGTTGGGCAGCACAGCCAGCGTGAGCACCCCGCTCCCGGCCACCACCGCCTTGCGCACCGTTCCGCCCGGCCCGGCCGCCGCGATCACGAACAGCCCCCACAGCACGTACCAGGGCCGGATCGCCGGGCCCAGCACGGCCACCGCTATCAGGCTCAGCCCCAGCGCGTACACGGGCCGCGGGCGGGGTGGACGCAGCCAGGCGATCCCTATGGCCACGGCGGTGGCCAGCAGCCCCAGACCGTGCCACGCGGGCGCGGCCAGCGGAGCCAGACCGCTGCCGACGGCCTCCAGCAGGGCGCCGGTGGCGCGGCCAAGCGTGCTGGTGAGCGCCCAGTTGTCCGGTGAGGCCGGGGTGGTGAGCGCCGAGATCCAGCCGTAGCCGGTGCCGGTGACGGCCGTCGCCACTCCGGTGGTGGCCAGGGCCAGCGCCCCGGTGGCCGCCACGGCGCCGACGCGGCGCCTGCGGCCCTCCACCCGGCGCACCCATAGCGTGGCCACCGCCAGCAGCCCCAGCGCGGCCGGAGCCTTGACCAGGGCGGCGAGCGTGACCAGCACCGCGCCGCAGGCCGGCCATCGGCCCGTCGCGGCCACCAGCCCGGCCCCGAGCAGCCCGAGCATCACGGCATCATTGTGCGCCCCGCCCACCAGATGCAGCAGCAGGAGAGGGTTGAGCGCCCCCAGCCACAGGGCGGCGCTCGGGTCGGTGCCGCAGCGGCGGGCCAGAACGGGCAGCGCCAGAACCATCGCCGCCACCCCGAGCAGCGCGATCAGCCGCAGCCCGATCACCCCGAGGGACGGCTCGGCGCGCGAGGCGTGGGCGACGGCGGATTCGAAGGCCAGCGAGACCGGGCCGTACGGCGTCGGGGTGTGCTGCCACACCGGCGCCACCTGTTCCGCCAGCGGCCCGCCGAGCCGTATGGGGCCGTGGGTGTAGACGTCGATCCGGGCGTGCACCATGGCGCCCTGGGCGAGATAGCTGTACACATCCCGGCTGAACAGCGGCGGCCCGGGCAGCAGGGGAGCCGCCCAGGTGGCGAGCGTGAGCAGCAGGGAGCGGGGGCCGGGCGGCCGCGGTCCGCGCACCTCGCGCCCCAGCAGCCACCATGCCGCGATCAGCAGCACCAGCCCGAAATAGGTGCTGATCAGCCCGAGCGCCTCTCTCGCGGAGTCAGGGGTGAGGGCGTCCCCCACCGGCAGCGCCCCGGCCGCCGCCCCGCCCGCCGCCAGGGCCACTGACCCAGCGAGGCCGAGAAGCCGGCAGTGACCCGGAGGGACGGCGACACCTTGGACGAGAACACGACGCAGCACCCCGCCAGGGTCGCGAGAGCGCATGGCCGGAAATTGACGTCGCGGTCACCGGAGACTGGCCGAGAGGTGTCGGCCGGGCCACACCGTGGGCGGGGTGGGCAGGATCGATGTCCATGGTGCCCGGTCGACCACGAGTTGACGCAGTTTGCGCAGCTCGCACGGGCTGTTCCAGCCGAGCACCCCGACCACCCGGCCCCGGTGTCCGTAGGCCACGACGAAGTGGCCGCCTTCGAGCTCGCCGTGGAGCACGGCGAGTTCGGCGTCGGCGGGGAATATGCCGTACGCCTGGATATGGGCGTCGTACTGGTCGGTCCAGAAGTACGGCACGGGGGCGAACGGTTGGCCCTCGCCGAGCACATTGCGGGCGACGGCCTGGGCCTGCTCCGTCGCGTTCAGCCGGTGTTCCAGCCGCATCCGGCAGCCGAAGTGGTCGTTGTGCCACGAGGCGACATCACCGGCCGCGTAGACACCGGGCGCGGCACGGCAGGTGGGATCGCATTCGACACCGTTGCCCAGCTCCAGTCCGGATCCCGCCAGCCAGCCGACCGCCGGGGCGGCACCGATGGCGACCACCACGACATCGGCGTCGAGCAGCGTGCCGTCGGTCAGCTCCAGACCGGTCACCCGGCCGCCGGACTCGAAGAACCGCCGCACCCCGGTGCCGCAGCGCATGGACACGCCGTTCTTCGTGTGCAGCCGCCCGACGAGACCGGCGATCCGGTCGCCGAACTGCCGCCGCATCGGCACCGGCCGGGGGTCGATCATGGTGACGTCCAGCTGCATCCTGCGGGCCGCCGCCGCGGCCTCCGAGCCGAGGAAACCCGCGCCGACCACCGCCACCTTCACACCGGGCTTGTGGCGCAGATCGGCGCGCAGCGCGAGGGCGTCGTCGAGGGTGCGCAGCAGATGCACCCCGGCCAGATGGTGGGCGCCGGGGAGACTGTTGGGGGTGACGCCGGTGGCGATGACCAGGGCGTCGTAGGAGACGCTGTCGCCGTCCTCCAGCACCACCCGGCGGGCGGCGGTGTCCAGACCGGTGGCGGACCTGCCGAACAGCAGCCGTGCGTCGAGGTCGGACAGCTCCTCGTCGGTGCGCAGCTTGATCCGGTCCGGCTCCCAGGTGCCCGCCAGGATCTGCTTGGACAACGGTGGCCGGTTGTAGGGCGTGTGGGGCTCGTCGCCGATGAGGGTGAGCCTTCCGTCGTATCCCAGGGTGCGCAGCGTGACGGCCGCGGTGAGCCCCGCGACCGAGGCGCCCACGACCACGACGTTCCCCGGTGTGTTCACGCGTCGGCCAGGGCGATGGCCAGGGCGGGGCAGACGGTGGCGGCCTGACGCACGTCGTCGTGCAGTTCCGCCGGCGGGCGATCGTCGAGGAGGACGGCGACACCGTCCAGGTCCCGCTGGTCGAACACGTCCTGGGCGGCGAGTACGCACTGCCCCGAGGCGACGCATTTGTCCTGATGCAAGGTCACCTGCATGGCGTTCTCCGGCACTGGGGGATCAACGGAAGGCGGTTACCAGACGAATGTTCGGTAACGGGCGGAAGGGAGGCTAGTTCTCCTGCGTACCCAGCACAACACGCTCCGCAAGAAGCTGGCCACGCAGCGGGACATATGAGCCTGGCATGTGCACCCCGGGCAGGCCGTCCGGCCGACCCGGGGAGGCTGTCCAAACCACCAGGTCACACCCGGGTATCCGGGTCGCGGACCGCCGTGGCGCGAGGTGGGGCATCAGCGCCTCACATGGCGGAAATACGCAGGTTACGAAAGTTCCGCATTGCTCACGTACGGTTCGAAGAGGCCCACGATTTCCACCTCACGGAGGATCCTTGCGCACGCTGCCCACACCGCCCGTCTGGCTGACGCACCCCCTGCGCGGGGAGCGGGCGCTGCGGGACCCCATCCCCTGGGCGGCGGTGGCCCGCGGAGCCCTCGGCGTGGGACCGGTGGTGGCCGTCGGCGTGGCGTCGGGACATTTGCCCTTCGGGATGCTCGCCGGGCTGGGGGCGATGTTCGCCCATGTCAACGACCGCCCCGCCACCCGCGCCACCCGGATCGTGCGCATCGGCCTGCCCGCCCTCGCCGGGACCGTCGGTCTGCTGGCCGGGGCCTGGCTGGGCACGCTGGGCCTCGGGATATGGATCGCGCTCGCCCTCGCCGCCATCGGACTGGTCTCCGGCGCGATCAGCGCCATCGGGCCGGTCAGCTCCGCCGCCGGGGTGCAGCTGATGGTGCTCGCCGTGGTCGGCGCGGGCATGCCCGTCCCGGTGCCCCCGCCGGTCAAGGCGGGCCTGTTGCTCATCGGCGCCGTATGGGTGATCGCGATGGCCACGCTGCTGCCACGCGTCATCCCCGCACGCCAGACCGCGCCCTCCGATGAACGGGAGACGGTGGCCGCCGTATACGACGCCCTGGCCGACCTGATGACGGCGGTCGGCACCGACGGCGGCCAGGCCGCCCGGCGCCGGCTGACCGCCGCCTACGACGCCGCGTACGAAGCCCTCTACGCCCACCGCCTCCCCTTCCACCGCCTCGACGAGGAGGAGCGGCGGCTGCGCGACCGGCTGGCGGTGGCCGGAGCACTCAGCGAGGGCGTCCTGACCCTTCTGTGGGAGAACGAGCCGGTGCCCGACCGCATCGCGCGCACCCCCGCCCAACTGGCCCGCTCGGTACGGACCGGACTGCCACCGGGCCGGCTGCCCGCCCCCGTACCCGACACCGCGGGGAATGTGGCCATGCACCGGGCCGTGCTGCTCGCCGCCCGGGTCTTCGACGGCGAACCGGCGCCCCCCGTCGGCGCGGTCGTCCCCGGCCACCGGCAGCGGCTGCGCCGTACGCTCGGCCCGGCGGGCCGGGAGTACGCCGCCCGGGTCGCCCTGTGCGTGGGCGTCAGCACCGTGCTCGCCCAGCAACTGCCGGGCGAGCACTGGTTCTGGCTCCCCGCCACCGCCGCCTTCCTGGTCAAGCCCGACATGGGCCCGCTGGTCTCCCGGGCCGTCTCCCGCGCGCTCGGCACCGCCGTGGGCGTGGCCGTCTTCGGCGGGCTCGCCACGCTGTCCGGTCCCGGCGCGGGCGTCACCCCCGATGCGGGCGCCCCCGCCATCTGGCCGGTCGTCGTCGCGGCGGTCTGCTCCGCGCTGATCCCCGTCTCGGTACGCCACTTCGCCCTGCAGACCGCCGTGCTCACACCGCTGCTGCTCTCCCTGGTCTACCTCGGCGGCGACACCGACCCCGGGTTCACCCGGCTCACCGACACGCTGCTGGCCTGCGGTGTGGTGCTGGCCGCCGGAGCGCTGCCCGGGCTCGGCGGCCCGCGCGCCCAGGTGTCGGTGCGGCTGTCGCTCGCCGTCCGCGCCACCCGCGACCACCTCGACCGGGTGCTCACCGCCGAGGCGCCGTACGCCACCCGGCTGCGGCTGCGCCGCGAGGCCTACCGCGCGCTCGCCGACGCCCGCCGCGCGGTGGAGGTGGCCGGTGCCGAACACCCGCCGTTCGGCCGGGACCTGGCGGCCTGGGCGCCGGTGGTGCTGGCGCTGGAGAAGATCGTGGACGCGGTCACGGCCTGCGGCGTACGGCTCGACCAGGGCGCCCCACAGCCCGATCCCGCCCTCGCGGCCCGGCTGCGGGCCGCGCTGTCCGACCTGGCCGACGCCGTCGCCGCCCGCCGCCCCCCGACGAACCTCGTCCTGCCCGCGGGGGCGGCGGTGGGAGACTGCGCGACCCTCGCCGATGTCACCGCCGGACTGCGCAGGGTCCGCGACCTGGCGGCGGGCTGACCCCGCTCACGGGGGCGGCGGATGGCGCGGCGCACAGGCGGTACGCCGTCCTGCCCCGCGTACCTTGAGAACACACGTCACCGCCGCCATCACCCACACCGACGCACCGACCACTTCGTGGGCGCGGTTCCGCTCGGGGGGCGTTCACTCGGGCCGGGCCCGCGGGACGTTCCAGAGGTGATGCATGGCGTACGAGCGCCAGGGCCGCCAGCCCTCGGAGTCCTCCAGATGCGCCCCGGCGCCGCGAGCCCCGGCCAGTACGGCGACATCCGACTCCAGCAGCACATCGGGGTCGCTCAGCGCCCGCATCCGGACGTAACCGGCCGTCCAGGGGCCGATGCCGCGCAGCCCCAGGAGCTCCTTCTCCGCCCGGTCGCGGTCGGCCCCGGCGTCCAGCCGCACCGTGCCGTCCGCGAGCGCGGTGGCGAGCGTGCGCACCGTGGCGCGTCGGCTCTCCGGCATGCCGAGCTCGGTGAGCGGAGCCTTTGCCAGGTCCTCCGCGCGCGGGAAGAGATGCGTGAGCCCGCCGTCGGGCCGCGCCAGGGGCTTCCCGTACGCGGCGACCAGCGCATCGCCCAGCACGCGTCCGGCGGCCACCGCGACCTGCTGGCCGAGCACGGCGCGCACGGCGAGTTCATGGGGGTCGGCGGTGCCCGGGGAACGCAGCCCGGGCCGCGCGCCCACCAGGGGCGCGAGCGCGGCATTGGCGCCGAGGCGCTCGGCGACCGCGTAAGGATCGGCGTCCAGGTCGAACAGGCGCCGAATCCGCTGGATGGCGGTGGTCAGATCGCGCAGCTCGGTCAGGCGCAGCCGGCACTCCAGCCAGCCGTCACCGGGCCGTTCGTCGATCTCGACGATGGCGCAGGCGTGCGGCAGCCGCAGGGTGCGGCGGTAGGTCCGGGCGCCTGGGGCGCCCACCATCTCCTCCACGCCGGTGAGGGCACGCCGGGCGAGATAGTCGAAGACCTGCGTGGTGTCGTACGGGCCGCGGTAGGCGAGCCGCAGCGGCACCCCGGCCGTCCCGCCGTTCGTCCCCAGCACCCCGCCGGTGGCCACCGCGGGCCCGGACAGGGAGGACTTCGCGGGCCGGGCGGCACGCAGTTCGGTGGGAGTGGCGGCGTAGATCTCGCGCAGCGTGTCGTTGAACTGCCGGACGCTGGAGAACCCGGCCGCGAACGCGATCTCCGAGGCCCGCAGGGGGGTGGTCTGCAGCAGGATCCGCGCGGTGTGGGCGCGCTGCGCGCGGGCGAGCGCGACCGGCCCGGCGCCGAGCTCGGCGGTCAGCTGCCGCTGCACCTGCCGGGCGCTGTAACCGAGTCGCGCCGCGAGCCCGGCCACCCCCTCCCGGTCCACCACCCCGTCCCCGATCATCCGCATGGCGCGCCCGACGGCATCCGCCCGCGCGTTCCAGTCGGCGGAGCCGGGCACGGCGTCCGGCCGACAGCGGCGGCAGGCCCGGAACCCCGCACCCTGCGCGGCGGCCGAGGTCGGGAAGAACCGGACGTTCTTGCGCCGGGGCGTGGTCGCCGGGCAGCTCGGCCGGCAGTAGATCCCGGTCGTGGCGACACCGAAGAAGAACTCGCCGTCGAATCGCGCGTCGCGGCTGCACACCGCCTCGTACCTGCTGTCGTCGCTCATCACACCTCCACTGTGCGCCCTGGCAGGGGAAGCGCGCTGGCGGAAATCGGACATGGCGCTCCCGGCTGCGTGGGCGTGGGGAGGGGCCTGCGTGGGCCGGTGCCGGTGCCGGTGCCGGTGCCGGCGAGGGCCGAGGACGATGACGTCGGGCAGGTCGCGGTGGTCGTGATGTGCCTGGGCGGTCCCCGCGAGGGAGGATCGGCCCAGCGCCTGGTAGGCGCCGACGAGCAGCTCACTCGCCGGCGCGTCCCTGACAGGGGGCACCGGCCGAGGCCCAGTGCAGATCACGGCGCAGCGCCAGCGCTTCGGTCGGGTCCAGGTCCGCCGGACCCGAGCGGCCCCGCACCGTCCAGGGTGGCGACCCGCGCGGGGCCGGGCGGCGCAACCACGCCGTCGTGGGCGCGCATGGACAGGGCGCCGGTCTCCTCGGACAGGGCGCCGGTCTCCTCGCGGCCGCCGGTCTCCAGCCCGGTGAGCGCCCCGCGCAGCAGCTTCGGTCCGTTGCGCGGGGCGGCCGTGTGGTCCGCGTCCCCGTCGTCGTCGGCGAGGTCGCGTCAGTGTCGTTCGATCAGCACCCTCCGTCCGTCCGGGGCGCGAGGCAGTGCCAGATCGTCGGGGTCGGCGAACTCCACCGCTGCACATGGTCCCGCCGGGGGCGGCGGGCGATGGTGCCGTGGGAGGACACCAGCAACCGGCGGGTCGATGTGCTCGGCGCGCAGAGCGTCGGCGCGGGGGCGGGCCTGGTGTGGCAGCGCACCGCCGGGAAGATCGACGCGCAGGTGCTGCTGGAGTTCGTCTGCGCCCGACTGGCGGGCCTGCCCGGCGGGCCGGCGCCCTGGCCCGGCCGCCGATGGCCTGGGCCCCAGCCGGCCGCGGATCCGGTGCCGGTCCCGGCCGTGCACGGTGGTGCTGGACAGCGCCTCCGCGTACGTGTCCCGGGTGTTCAAGGGCCGGCGCGGGCAGGTGGCCTGGATCGGGGTGGAGAGCTGTTCCACCTGCCGCCGCGCGGCCCGGAGTTGAATGACATCGAGCTGGTCCGGCGCCGGTCGAAGTACCAGAACTCCTCGACGCGCAGCAGGACCAGCGTCGATGCCATCGGCGTGGCCGTCGACGGGCCATGGTCCGACCACGCGACCGGATCCGACGGTCAACACCGGACTTCACCCAAGCCGCTAGATGAATGAGTCCGATGTTCTCAGTGGTCGTAGGCGATCAGGGATCGCTTGATCTTGGCGCCGGTGGTCCAGTTGTGCCAGATGCTGGCTGCGAGGGCGAGGAGGCGTTGGCCGGTGCGGGCGAACACCCCAAGCAGGGTTCTGCCACCGTGTTGTTCCAGGCCGAGCTGACCCTTGAGCGTGTCGATGACGGCTTCGATCCACTGGCGGACGCGGGCGAGGCGGCCGTGCCGGACCGGCTCGTCCTTCCGATCCGGCCGTACCAGATGGACACCCAGGCGCTCGGTCAGGAACGCCTCGAACTCCCGCCCGGCGAAGCCCTTGTCCGCAAGGATCACCTGACCGGCGCGGACGAGGTGGTGGTCGCGTTCCAGCAACGCGCACATCACCTCCCGCTCGCCGAGCTTGGGGTTGGCCAGGCACCAGGAGATCGGCATGCCCTCGGCGGTGGTCAGCAGGTAGAGCCGGAAGCCCCAGAAGAAGCGGGAGTGGCTGCGGCAGTAGCCGTATCCGGCGTGTCCGGCCAGGTCGGAGCGTTTGACCGTCTCGCGGGAGGCCGCACACGGCAGTGGGGTGGAGTCGATCAGCCGCAGGTCGTCGTGCCAGCTCGGCACCTGCCTGGCCAGTGCCTCGATCACGGTGCTGATCAGCGGTCCGGCGGCGTTGAGCCGCTTGTTGTAGGCGGACTGCTGGGGCAGGTAGCGAAACAAGTGCCCGAGCCGGGCGTGGGCGAAGCGAATCCAGTGCCGTGCGGAAGGGAAGCCCAGCAGGACCTGGGCAACCGCCAGGCACAGCAGTTCGGCGTCCGTCAGTTTTGGAGGTCGCCCGATCCGGCGACGGGGAGCCACATGGTCGTCGATGAACACGTACAGTGCCGCCAGAAGGGCGTCCAGGCAAGGAGTCACAACCAAGCCAACGGGCGCCCTTCGCCATAGTCGCGGCCAGCACAAACATCGGACTCATTCATCTAGAGCTGGGTGGCGCCGCCATCGACGTACAGCTCCGCACCGGTGGTGAAGGAGCTCTGGTCGCCGGCCAGGTAGAGCGCGGTGTCAGCGACCTCGTCGGGACGGCCGGCGCGGCCGAGCGGGGTCGGTGCGGCGGGCTCGGCCGCCTTGGGCTGATCGCCCTGTGGGAACGCGGCCCGCAGTTCGTCACCGCCGGGAGTCTCGACGGGGCCGGGAGTGAGGGCGTTGACCCGGATCCCGCGGTCGGCCAGTTCGGCGGCCCATGTGCGGGCGAGGCTGCGGATCGCGGCCTTGGTGGCGGCGTACACACCAAGGCCCGGGGCGGCGCGAAGGGCCGCGCTGGAGGAGAGCAGAGTCACCGAGGCGCCGGCCGGCAGCAGGGGCAGGGCCTTTTGGACGGTGAAGATCGTGCCCTTGAGGTTGACGGAGGTGGTGAGTTCGTACTCCTCCTCGGTGATCTTGCCGAGAGGGCCGTATTCCCGAGGCCGGCATTGGCGACGACGATGTCGAGGCGGCCGCTGCGCTCCTTGATCTCGGCGAAGAGCCGGTCGAGGTCGTCGAGCTGCGACACATCGCCCTGGATACCGATCCCGCGGCTGCCGACGTGGGCGACAGCGGCGTCCAGTTCGGCCTTGCGGCGGCCGGTCAGGTAGACCGTCGCTCCCTCCGCGGCGAACCGGTGCGCGATGGCCAGACCGATGCCGGTGGAGGCGCCGGTCACCAGGGCGGTCTTGTTGTCCAGTTGTCCCATGGGGTTCTCCGAATCCTTGAGGTAACCATTGTTGTTACATTTACGGGGTGCTGAAGGGCGCCGCCTCTGCGGCCGGGGGACGGGCTAGGCGGCCTTGAGTACGTCCCGCAGGACGTCCTCCAGTGTGGTTCTCGCCAACTCCCTGCGGAGGGTGGCCTCGATCTCGCCGTAGACGGCGGTCAGTGCCGGTCCGATGCCGTGGCCCACCACGCACTCGGGGTCGGGTGTCGAGCGGTGCAGAGCGAAGACCGGCCCCGGCTCGACCGCCTCGTAGACATCGAGCAGGGTGATCGCCGCCAGGTCCCGTGAAAGCGTCCAGCCGGCGCCGGCGCCTCGCCGCGAGTCGACAAGTCCCGCCCGGCGAAGCTCGGACAGCAGGCGGCGGATCACCACCGGATTGGTGTTGACGCTCGTCGCGATCTGCTCGGAGGTGGCGACGTCGTGGCCACGGCGCTGGTACAGCCCTATCCATGTCAGGGCGTGCGCTGCGATGGTCAGCCTGCTGTTGGCGCTCACGTCGGACCTCACCTCCCTTGCCTTCGTCGTAACAGTAACTGTTACATCGATATGCGGCAAGCCGCTGCACCGGGGCCCCCGGGCCGAGCCCGGATGCAGGCGCGCTGCTAGAGTCGGCAAGGTGACTGCCGGGTCGGCCATGGGCCACGCACGAGTGAGGCGCCCGGCCTCGGCGTGAGTCCGAGGCGGGCCAGAGGCCCGCCCCTTCTTCCGTGTCATTCCTCCTGGCGCCCGTGCGTGGCGCCGGTTCCAGCGGATTCCACGATGCGGAGACACGCCACAGATGCCCCATCAAACGCAGCCCCAACACGACTCCGAGCCCCAGACCACCGTCGTTCAGTTGAATCACACCGCTGTCTACGCCCACGATCGGCAGCTGTCCGCCGAGTTCATCGCCGCGATTCTGGGGGTGGAGGTCGGCGCCCCGTTCGGCCCGTTTCTGCCCATCGATCTCGGCAACGGCGTGACGCTCGACTACTACGAGAAGCGCGACGAGCCGATACAGCCGCAGCACTACGCGTTCCTTGTGCCCGATGAGCAGTTCGATGCCATGATTGCCCGCCTGGAAGCGGTCGGTGTCACCTACTACGCCGACCCTGGCCACACCGACCCCGGACGGATCAACCGTCTCTTCGGTGGCCGCGGCGCGTACTTCGACGATCCCGGCGGTCACAACATGGAGATCATCACCCGGCCTTGTATCCGCCCCTAGCCACAGGGGGGAGTCGGCCACTGGTGGCGCGCCCGAAAGGGCGCCCCGCCGGGGTGTACACCCGCGCGGCGCCTGCGTCACCATGTGCGGGGGATGCGTAAGGGGGAGCGCATGCAGGGCGAGCCGGTGGCGCGCAACGAGTTCTCTGGCAGCGCGCACACGGTGATCCAGGCGCACACCATCTACGGCGGTATCCACTTCAACGACGGCCGCCGCCCGGTCACCGGCCTTCAGCTCGCGGGTCGACTGTTGCTCGCGGCCTGCTCGGTGGCGGCGGGCGCGAGTCTGTTCACCCTCAGCGCACGGGACGGTGGGGACGCTTCCGCGCTGCCCGGTCCGATGCTCGGGCCGGCGGCAATGGCGCTGGCCACGTTGGGCGTGTGGCTGGCAGTCCGTGCCATCTTGCGCCACCGCCGCTCCAGAGTCCTGTGGGGCGACCTCTCCGGCCCGGAGCTGAACGCGGCGGCCGACCGGCTCGCGAGCGCCGTGCGGGAGCAGTTGGGCCGTGAGGAGCGGCTGCGCCGCCTGCAGGATCCGGCGCCGATCCCGGTCCGTTGGGACACCGCCGCCCAGGACCTGATCGACCACTGGGAGAACGTCACCGGCGGCGGCCCGGTCGATCTCGGCGGGCGGTTCGAGGAGATCGCCGATGTGCTCGACCGGGTGCCGTCGGGCCGGCTCGTCGTACTCGGCCCGGCCGGTACCGGGAAGTCCGTGCTCATGGTCCGTCTTGCACTCGACCGCCTCGAACGCCGCGCCCCCGGCGAGAGGATCCCGGTGATCCTGCCCCTCGCCACCTGGCGGCCCCAGGCTCAGCCCGACTTATGGGAGTGGGCGGCCGAACTGCTCGGTACGCGATACGCCTCAGTGGCCACCGGCACCGCCTCCGCCCGGGACATCGCACGCGAACTGCTCCGCACCGGCCGCCTGTTGCCCGTTCTCGACGGATTCGACGAACTGCCCGCGGCGGTGCGGCCACAGGCCCTGCGCACCCTGAACGGAACTCTCGACCGGGCCGCACAGATCGTCCTCACCAGCCGCGAGGGCGAATACCGCGACGCGGCGGGGAGGCGCGCGTGCTCACCGGTGCCGCCGCCGTCAGCGTGCGGCCGCTCACCCTCGCCGACCTCACGGCCTATCTTTCCCGCACCGCCGCCCCGTCGCCCAGAGCCGGCAGCTCCTGGCGGCAGGTGCTCGATCCCCGCACGACCGACCCGGCGCGCGCGGCGCGGGCCCGGGTCCTCGGCGAGGTGCTGGCCACCCCGCTGATGGCGTCGCTGGCCCGCAAGGCGTACAGCGACACCGGCCGGGACCCGGCCGAACTGCTGGACCCCAGCCGCTTCCCCGGCCCCGCGGCCATCGAGGCACACCTCCTCGACCAGTTCGTGCCCGCCACCTACGACGCCTCCCTCGCCGCCGCGGGCCCGGGGCGGCAGTGGGACGCCGAAGACGCACACCGCTGGCTCACGCTCCTCGCTCGCCACGCCCGGACCCTGGGCACCCCGGAGGTGACCTGGTGGAGCCTGCCACGCGCGCTGCCGTGGCCGGTACGCCACGCGGCGGTGATCGCCGCCATGGCGATGGGCCTGGTGGCGCTGACACCCACCGGCTACAACCGGCCCGTGGAGGGGCCGCTCGGCATCGGTTCGCCGCCCCTGCTCGCCGTAGCGGCCCTCTTCGGAATCATCCCCGTCATCGACGACGCGGTGGACACCCCGCAGCCCCGCGCACTCACAACCCGTGGCCGGATACCCCTCCTCCTGCGGAGGACGGCAGACATCAGCGGAGAACACGATGGGCGTCGCAGGTTGATGCTGGGCCTCGGGCAGGAGGCGGTGTGGTGGCGGTGGGACGGTGGTGGTCAGGTGCTCGTGCGGCAGGACAACATCGTCCTCAACATGGACATGCACGGACCCGCCGCTGATACGCGGCTGCCCGCCTTCGCCGAGGAGGTGCTGCACCGGGCGCTGACGAAGGCCCGGCGCAGCAACTGACCCTCAGGACCCCTGGCCTGCGCATGTTCCGGAGGCCCTAGACTGTCTCGCAATTCTCACGTTGATCGGAGCACGACATGCGTCGCCTTGCCCTTGCCCTCCTGGCATGTTCAGCCCTCACACTCGCCGGGTGTGCGCAGGACTTTGACCGGGGCCCTGATGGGACAGTCAGCGACAAGGTCAAGGACGGGAAGAAGTTCTACTTGGTCGTCGATCCGGCCAAGGGTGGTGACGAGAAGAAGTTCCGGGTCAGCAAGTACGACTACCACGACTGCAACCGGGGATCGAAGTACCCCAAGTGCGTTGATGACTAAGGGCTGTTGAGCCTGAGCGTATTCACCGTCGGCCCTGACACTGCGCCCATGTGTCGGGGCCGACTGCCGTTGTCGGCGCCGTTCTGCCCTGCCCGGGAGAGGCGGGGCAGTGGCCGGTTCCTGCGTTCGCCGCGGGGGCCGGGTCCTTCAGGTGAGCATCTCGGCGAAGCGCCGCGCGAAGAGGTAGGCGTCACCGGGCCAGCGGGCGGACAGGTATCGGTCGTCCTGGACGACGAAGGCGGGGGTGTCGTCGGTGGCTGTGCCGCGGCGCCGCAGTTCGATGGGTCCGCGTTCGAACTGGGCGGGGTCGTTCAGGGCGGCGACGACCTCGTCCTGGACGTAGGCCGGATAGGTACGGTAATAGCGGCCGCGGCGCCAGGCCGTGAGGTAGTAGGCGGTCCGCTCCATGTACGCGGGCAGGCAGGTGGTGCGCCGGTCGGCGAGGAGGCTGCGGCCGGTGGCCGGGTCGTTGGTGCGGGCCAGGGTGAGGACGCCGTGGCATATGGCGCCGACCGGGCGGTCCAGTCGCCAGAATTCCGCGATCTTCTCGCGCAGGACGTCGGAGCCGAGGTACTGGCGCATCCCCGGGGCGTGGCCGCCGGGCAGGATCAGCCCGTCGTACGCCTCGGGCTCGAGGTCCGCCCATGCGAGGGGGTGGTGGAAGGCGGACGCGTCGGTGAGCTGCCGGTAGAACTCCTTGGGCTCGGACTCCGCGCCGAGTTGCCCGAAGAGCACTCCGGTGATCAGCAGCGGATCGGCGGCCGGCGGGCCGTCGCCGTGTTCGGTGGCGATCACCACCTCATGGCCGAGGTCGGTCAGGAGCTTCCACGGCACGGCCACCTCGGTGACGTCGAAGTCCCGGTCGGGCAGCGGCAAGAGAATACGCACGGGGACTGCCTACCACAGGGGGCACGGCCGTCCGGAGCCAGGTGGCATGACGGAGCCGGGGCCATGGTGGCCACCGCGGCCGATGCCTCTGCCCCGGCGCATGCGCCAGGACAGAGGCATCGGCGGAGCCGCGGGTTACTTCCAGATGGAGTCGACCCATTCGGGGTGGTCGATGAACGGGTTCCGGTTGTGCTGGAAGCTGTCGTAGATGACCTGGTTGCGGTTCTTCTCGAAGGCGTCGGGCGGGTCCTCGGCGCTCCACTCCTTCAGTACGGACAGGCGGCCGATATTCGGCGCGGAGCCGTTGTCGACGTTGTCGTTGGGCTCGAGGTCGGCGAAGCCGTCGTCTCCGTCGTAGCGGACGGCCATGTAGAGGATCATCCGCGCGACATCGCCCTTGACCTGGTCACGGGGTTCGAAGGAGTCGTCGTCGGTGCGGTTGCCGGGGGCGTCGGGCACGTCCTGGCCGCCGTTGTCGAAGTCCTTGTTGCCGCGGATGCTGTTCACCGTGACGTTGGTGGGGCGCAGGTGGTGCAGGTCGGTGCCGGGCCCGGTGGCCGTGCCGAAGTCGCCGTGCGACTTCGCCCAGACGTGCTCGCGGTTCCAGTCGTCGGGGTTACCGCCGCTCGCGTCCTTGGACTGGGAGCGGCCGGAGTAGAGGAGGATGACGTTCGACGAGTTGTCCGGGTCCTCGTCCGTGGACTTCAGCGCGTCCCATACCTCGTCGTAGGACACCTTGGTCTGGTCGCTGATGATCGTGTGCAGCGCAGCCTTCAGCTCCGGGCCGCTCTTGCCTATCGCGTCCTGGTAGTAGGTGTCGTCCAGCGCCTGCACGGCCGTGGGCCGGTTGGTGTCGGTCGCGGCCGGTGTGTTGGCGGCGGCGACCGAAGGGGCGGCGATACCGGCCACGGCCACTACGGCCAGCAGGGGAAGGCGCCGTGATCGGCTCGGGCGATGAGTGGACATGATGTGGGGGGTGTCCTCTCCTAGATGAGTACCCGGACCGCCAACCGGCGCCGCGAGTACGGATGTTCAAGGCACAAGCTCTGGGAGATTCCCATGCGCGAAGCCCGAACGCGTGTACATAGTGTGCCCGTTCGGTGCGGATCCGATGAACGCCCAATGGTCAAGGGAAGGACCGGTCGGCCTCGGCCGCGACTCGCGTGAGGGCTCGCGTGATGAGTGGGAGTGGGCGGCTCGGCCCATCATCGGCGCAGCCCCGGACCGCCGATGACCAGGTCTCCGCCGTCTCGCATGAGGAGTGCTGGCAGTATCGACGTATGGCAGAACAGATCATCGCCGCGTGTGACGGGGCATCGAAGGGAAACCCCGGGCCCGCGGCCTGGGCATGGGTCATCGCGGGCACCGACGGTGCGGTGGAGCGCTGGGAGGCCGGGCCGCTCGGCACCGCGACCAACAACGTGGCCGAGCTCACCGCACTGCAAAGGCTGTTGGAGTCCACCGACGCGGCCGTGCCGCTGCAGGTACGCATGGACTCGCAGTACGCGATGAAGGCGGTCACCACATGGCTGCCCGGGTGGCGGAAGAAGGGGTGGAAGACCGCCTCGGGATCGCCGGTGGCCAACCGCGAGCTCGTGATGCGTATCGACGAGCTCCTGGACGGCCGCAAGGTGGAATTCGTCTACGTTCCGGCGCACCAGGTCGACGGGGACCCGTTCAACGCGGCCGCCGACGGGGCGGCCAGCCACACCGCCCGCACCCAGCAGCCCGCGGGTACCTCGCTCGGCTCCGCCCTGCCACCCCCCGAGGCCCAGACGACGACACGCTCAGCGGGCCGCGGTGGCACGGCGCGCCCGCGCACGACGGCGGCACAGCGGGGGACAGGCACCCGCTCCAAGGCCTCCATCAAGGCGAAGTTCCCGGGCCGGTGCCGCTGCGGAACGCCCTACGCCAAGGGAGAGACGATCAGTAAGAACTCCGACGGCTGGGGCCATCCGGCCTGCGCCGCCTGAGCCACGGGGCGTCCGTGGCAGGCCATCCGGACCGGACCGGACCGGACCGGTCCGATCCGGTCCGTGGCCGGATCAGGGCGCGGTGAAGAGTGTGGGAAACCGTGGGGCGAGCCAGGGCTTCCGGCCCCAGGCGAGGACGTGGCCTCTGGCGGCGGCGCCCCACGGGCCGAGGCGGCCCAGTGCCATCAGAAGGAAGGCGACGGGCTCGGTGAGGATGGTGCAGTCCGGGCGGCTCGGCGGGTGCGGGGTGACGGTCACCGCCCCGTCGGTGAAGGTGGTGCCGAAGCGGGCGCCACCCCGGAGGCGGACGGTGAAGCGGGCGGTGAGCCCGGCGGTGGCCGTGGTGTCGACCACCCGTGGCATGGCCCTGATCAGGAAGGGCAGGGTCAGCTCGACCCGGTCCCGGTTGATCATGTGCGGGCGGCCCAGCGCACGGGCGAGGTCATAGCCGTGGCCGAGCATATGGGTCAGCAGATACGACCCCAGTACGTCCAGGCTCATCGGGCCCATCGGCGTGACCAGCTCTCCGGGTGACGCGGGCCGGGTCGCCGACCGGAGGAAGGCATCGGCCTGCTCCACGATCATGGCGGCCAGCGGCTCGGCCCGGCGCTCGGCGAACGCGGCGAGCGCGAGCTGGTTGGCCTCGGCCAGCCCGCGCGGCGTGCCGTCCCCGTAGCTGCGTGTCTTCCCCTCCGCGAGGTGCGCCATCAGCTCGTTGGCCTGCGCCAGATGCGCCGCCGCCTCTCCGACCGTCCACTGTGACCCGGGCACCGGAGCCCCGGTGTCGGGTGCGCCGCGCAGCGTTGTGGCGATGTCGGCCGCGGTGGCGCGTATCGCCTCATCCAGCCCCGAGGGCCACGTGCCGCCGTCGCCCTGCCCGCTCACGGATGCCACGCGCCCTCCCTGCACCGAGCCGGGGAACTTCCCCGGGGTACGTACCCTGTCACGGCCCCGCGCCCGCCACGATCACGGTGTCAGCACGATCCTGCCGAACACCTCACCGGCGTCCATCTTCCGGTGTGCCGGCACGGCGTCCTCCAACGGCAGCAGCTCATGCACCACCATCCGCAGCTCGCCACGGCTTGCGGCAGCGAACTGCTCGGTCCGCACCGCACGTCGATCGGCTTCGGTCACGGTGTCGGCGCTGAAGGTGGCGAAGGACATCGACTTCTGGAACGCCGCCATCATCGTCATGCCGAAGTCCGCCGGCGGCTGGCCTCCGACCAAGCCGACGGCCACCATGCGACCGTTCGGGTTGAGCTTGGCGAAGAAGGAGGGCATGTCCGCACCGGCGACGATGTCAATGATGACGTCGTAGCCCTCGGGGCGCCCTCGCCGCCCTCGCCGGAGCGGTCGAGCACATGGGTCGCGCCGAGCTTGCGCAGGCGATCACCACGCTCGGCCGACGACGTCGTGACCGCCACCGCGCCGGCGCCGCCACGAGCCGCGAGCTGGACCGTCATGATCCCGATGCTGCCGGCCGCGCCGCGCACCAGCACGGACTCGCCAGGAGCGAAGTGGGCATGGGCGAGGCCGAAGTGGGCCACCACTCCGGAGCTCCCGAGCGTCACCGCGTCGACCGGCGACAGCTTCGCGGGGAGGGGCAGGATCTCCTCGACCGAGGCGATCGCCTGTTCGACGTAGCCGCCACTCACGCCGGTGAACGCCCATACGCGCTGACCGACCCATGACGTGTCGACGCCGTCGCCGACCGCGGTCACGATGCCCGCTACCTCGCTGCCGGGGATATGGCCTTCCTCGAAGCCGTAGGAGGCGAGAACACCGCTTCGGATCAGGACGTCGACGCCGCCGACGCCGATCGCCTCATTGGCGATGAGCACCTGTCCCGCGGCGGGGGTGGGGGTGGGGAGGTCGATGACCGCCAGACCTTCGGGGCGTCCGAACGCCTGGATCGCGACTGCCTTCAATGTCGTCTCCTTGTTCTGGGACCGGCCGGGATCGATGGGGACCGGCCGGGACCGGTCGGGGCCGCCCGACCCTGGTCCCGGCGCCGAGGGGCCACATTCGGTGAAGCGCCGGACTCCTCTGCCTTCGGACGCTAACGGACGCCCCCGTCCGTTTGGCTAAAGTGAGAGTGGTGACCGACCGTTTGCCTCATCCCCTCCGCTCCGACGCCCTGGACAACCGCGGACGCATCCTCGACGCGGCCCGCGCGCTGTTCGCCACCGAAGGTCTGAATGTGCCGATGCGGGAGATCGCCCGGCACGCCGGGGTCGGCCCCGCCACCCTGTACCGCCGTTTCCCGACCAAGCAGATGCTGGCCACCGAGGCCTTCGCGGACGAGATGCGCGCATGCCACGTCCTCGTCGACGAGGGGCTCGCCGAGCCGGACCCGTGGCGCGGCTTCTGCCTCGTGATCGAGAAGACCTGTGAGCTGCACGCACGCAGTCGAGGCTTCACCGAAGCCTTCATGTCGACCTTCCCCGACGCGATGGACTTCGCCGCGGAGCGTGCGTACGCGCTGAAGTCGATCGCCGAACTGGCCCACCGTGCCAAGGACGCCGGCCATCTGCGCCCCGACTTCGTCCTGGACGACCTGATCCTCATGCTCATGGCCAACAGGGGGATTCACACCACATCGAAGGCCACCCGGGTCGCGGCCTCCCGGCGCTTCGCCGGGCTCGTCATCCAGGCATTTCGTGCCTCCCCGCAGCACTCGCCGCTGCCGCCGGTAGCACGGCTGGCACCCGCGGCACCAGGCAAGATCATGTGAAGACGCCACCGGGGACCTGTCCGGGCGACGACCGTCGTGCGGACGGGCCTCGCGACCCCCTCCCAAGTGCGAGCCGCAGGCTCCTACCTGGCCCTCGGTGTGGCCGCCGTCACCGGCACCTCACTCCCGCTGCTCGCCTCCTCCGGTGTCGCGTTCATCGGCGGGCTCGTGGCGGCGGCCGTCGTGCTCGGACTGTCGGGCCTGGGCACGGGAAGCGTCCGGCTCGTGCTCGCCGGCAGTGCCCTCGCCCTCGCCCTCGGCCTCACCGCCGTCACCGAAGGGCTGCTCCTGCTCTTCCCCGAGCGGACGAAGGGCCTCTTCCAGTGGAACCAGGGCAGCATCTCCCAGAACGGGTTCGACGGCGTCGTGCAGATGGCGCCCATCGGCCTCGTCGGACTCGCCGGACTGCTGCTCCTCGCCCGCCGCATGGACGCCCTGGCGCTCGGCGACGACGCCGCCCGCGGCCTCGGCGTCCCGGTCCGCGCCACCCGGGTCACGGTCGTCGTGCTCGCGACGCTGCTCTCCGCGGCGGCCGTCACCCTCGCCGGACCGATCGGCTTCGTCGGCCTGTGCGCGCCCGCCCTCGTACGCCCCCTCGCCCGCAGGTTCCGCGCGTACTCGCGGACCCGCGCCGGCGTTCCCGTCGCGGGCCTGGCCGGTGCGGTGCTGGTGCTCGGCTCGGACGTACTGCTGCGCGCGGCCGTGCCGGCGGACGTGGCGGTCGCCGTACCGACCGGCGTTGCCACCAGCCTGGTCGGCGCCGTCTTCCTGACCACCACGCCGTGCTCGCGGCGGTGCTCATCGGCGTGACGATCGCCGCCGTACTGCTGGGGGACAGCAAGTTGTTGCTGGGAGACGTGGCGAACTGGGCACAGGGCAGGGCGGGTCGGACCGTCTCCTTCGTCCTGGAGACCCGGGTCCCAGGGTGCTCGCGGCGCTCCTCGCGGGCGCGGCACTCGCCCTGGCCGGAACACTCGTCCAGGCTGTGACCCGCAACCCGCTCGCCGAACCCGCCGTCCTGGGCGTCTCGGGCGGGGCCGCGCTCGGCGCCGTGCTCCTTGTGACAACGGCTCCCGTGGCCGGGGCGTGGGGGATGGCCGGGGCGGCGTTCGCGGGCGCCGCGGTCAGTTGCGTCCTCGCCGCGGACTTGCTGGGCCGCACGGTGATCGCCCCGGCTCAGCTCGGTGCCGGTCTGATGACCGCGGTGATCGGCACGCCGCACTTTCTCCAACTGCTCGTACGCAGCCGCCGCTAGGGCGTGCATCGCAGCGGCGTGGCAGGGGAGACCGAGGCGTGCCCCGTGTCTGCCAGGTGGCGCGGGATGGCGACGGTAGCCTCTACCGAGGACGGCGGCACGCAGGTACGGCGCTTTCACACGCCGGTGCGGATTGCCACCGGTTGGCCGTACGGGGGAGTGTTCTGTGGCCGGGGCCGGGGCCCGCCGGAGTCCGGGGACGGCCGCCAGGACACATGAAGACATCGGGAGGGTCGGGCATGGGCCTGTGGGGCACGGCGCTGGATGCCGCGGGGATCAGCGTTCCCCGGCTGCGGGAGGACTATACGCACCAGCGGAAACTGGTGGCGGCCTATCGGCGCAGCTCCTACCTCGCCGCGCGCCTGCTGCTGCCCCCGCCGTTGCTGCCCCATCTGATCGCGGCGACCGCCTTCATGCATCGCACCGACACCCTCCTCGACAGCGGCCCCGCCGAGGAGCGCGCCGGGGCCTTCGCGGAGTGGGCGAAACAGGTGCGTGACGGCCTGGCCGGTGGCGAAAGCGAGCATGCTGCCGTACGACCGCTGCTGCACACCGTCTCCGCGCACCCCGGGCTGCGCGAGCGGGTCGAGGACTTCCTCGACGCGGCCCCACTGGAGCTGGAGTTCACCGGATTCGCCACCGAGGCGGACTACCAGCGTTACGTCGACACGTATGCGCTACCGGCGTTCATGCTGATCGCGGGCCTGATCGCCGGGGAGGACACCCCGGTGGGCTACCGCGAGGCATGCCGCGTGTACATCGACGGCAGTCAGCGCCTGGACTTCGTCAACGACCTGTCCGAAGACCTCGCCGACGGGCGCCTGAACCTGGTGCGGGAGACCCTCGGCGCGCATGGTGTCAGCCGCGTCGACCTGGAGGACGCCCGGGACACCACCGGAACCCGGAGCCTGCTGGCCCACGTGCTCGGCCGGGCCCGCCAGTCCCTGTCCACCAGCCGGAGCCTGGTCGGCCTCGCGCCGCCCGAGGGCCGCCCGCTGTTCCGCGCCATGATCGAGATCGAGCAGCTCACGGCCACGGCGGCCGCCGCCAAGGGCCCCGGCGTCCTCCGCGCCCCCGCCCGCCCTCCGCTGCCGGCCACCGCCCGGGTGCTGCTCCGGGAGCGCCGCCACGCCCGTCATCCGCGCTGAATGTGGCACACCCGCGCGTCAGTGCGGAACGGTGTCCGCGTCCGGGGTGGCGGTCGAATAGAAGACGGACTTCTGCTGCTTGGTGCGGTGTGCTTCGCCCTTGGCGACGAGTGATTCGAGGGTGCTGCGCACCACCGTGGGCTTGATGTCGCGTCCCGGAAGAGCCTGGGTGAGAGTGGCGGTGATCTCGGCCGCGGAGCGGGGCTCGCCGTGCTGGGTGAGGTCATCACGTACGAGCTCCCGGAGCGTGGGCGCGCCCGCTTCGCGCACCGGCTTGCGGTTCGGGCGGCTGCCGGGTGACTCCGTACCCTTCCGCTTTCCGCCGGTCGCGTCGGCCTTCTTCCTGGGCTTGCGCGTGGCAGGCAGCGCCGCGGGCTCCCGTGTCGCGGACGAACCATCGCCGGAGTCGCTGACGCCGCCGTTCTCCGGTGCGCCACCAACGGCGTCGTCACCGAGGGTCTCTCGCATGCTGAGCAGGAGCGCCCGGTTGTCTTCCAGCACCGCCAACTGCTGTTGCAGTGAGGCGATTTCGGCGCTGAGACGCTCGTGCTCGGCGGAGTTGCGTTCCAGATCGGCGGCAACTTGAGCCGCGTACTGGGATTTCAGGCTGGTGTTATCGGCAGGAGTGTCCACTACAAGCTCCCTCATCTGGGCGCACACCACGTTGGTGCTGGATGGTACATGCGTGTGAATGCCACGTGGAGGCTGATCCCGCCGTTGAGCTGGCGCGGTGGCCGCGTCGACTGGCCCACAGGGGGCGCACACGCGGTCGGCATCTCGGCGTGGCCATGTCCTGACGGCCGGGCAGTCCTTGCCTCGCTTAGCCAGACACTCGTAAGGTGACGCATGTCAGGTTGACATCAACTCCTCAGCAAGGAAGGCGAGATGACGACCACCGCATCCGAGGCCGCGTCCACCGAGGACGCACCGTTCTTCCCCGCCCCGCGCACGTGTCCGTTCAGCGCACCTCCACAGCACACCGCGTTCCGGGAAGCCGGCGGTCTTCACAAGGTCACCATCTGGGACGGCTCCACGCATTGGCTGGCCACCCGGCACGCGGACATCCGGGCCGTTCTCTCCAGCCCGTCCTTCAGCGCCGATGTGCGCAACCCCGACTTCCCGCTGGTCCACTCCAACCAGCCCGAACACGAGGGCGGTCTGTTCCTGCGGCTGGACGACCCCGAGCACGCCCGGCTCCGGCAGATGCTCACCAAGGAGTTCAGCGTCAAGCGCACGCAGGCGATGCGCGAGAACCTGCTGGGGATCACGGACGAGTTGATCGACGCCATGCTCGCCAAGGGCGGCCCGGCCGACTTCATCCGGGACTTCGCGCTTCCCCTGCCCTCCCGGGCCATCTGCCTCATCCTCGGCGTCCCTTACGAGGACCACGACCTCTTCGAGCGGCACGCCAACGCCGGGACGGACCTGGACGTCAGCCACGAGGAGCGCGCCCGTACACAGCGGGAGGCGTTCGAGTACTACGAGGCCCTTGTCGAGCGCAAACGCCGTGAGCCCTCGGATGACATGATCAGCCGGCTGCTGGCCCACCACACCGGCCCGGACGGGTTCGCGGCCGAGATGCTGCCCGTTCTGGTCGGGATCCTGGTCGGCGCCGGGCACGAGACCACCGCCAACATGCTGAGCCTGGGTACGGTGGCGCTCCTGGTCAACCCTGACCAGCGCGACCGGCTGCGGGCCCACCCCGAGTTGGCCCCGAGCGCCGCGGAGGAGATGCTGCGCTACTGGAGCATCGTCTCCACCGATCCGCGGCGTGTGGCCCTTGAAGACGTCGAGGTGGGCGGGCAGCTTGTCCGCAGGGGCGAGGGAGTCATCGTCTCGCTGATCGCCGGAAACCGGGACCCCCGCGCCTTCGGTGCCAACGAGGGCGAGTGTCCCGCGGACACGCTCGACATCGCGCGCAACGCCCGTCGCCACGTGGCGTTCGGATTCGGCTCCCACCAGTGCCTGGGCCAGAACCTGGCGCGGGTGGAGATGCAGGTCGCCTGGCCGCGGCTCTTCGAACGCATCCCCGGGCTGCGGCTCGCCATCGCCCAGGACGAGCTGCCGTTCAAGAAGAATCGCATCGTCTACGGTCTCAACTCCCTTCCGGTCACCTGGTGAGCCGGGCGGACCCCTGACGGCAGAAGGACTGGCCAACGAGGTATCGCAGAATGAGGTGCATGAACGAGGACACCGCCACCGACACCACACGCAGGCGCAATCCCCGCGGCCAGGGGGACCGGCTCCGCGCGGAGATTCTGGCTGCCGTGGCACGGCTCCTTGACCGGAAACTCACGGAAAACCCGCTGCCGGTCTCCCTCCGGGAGGTCGCCCGCGAAGTCGGCATCGCCGCCCAGAGCATGTATCTGCACTTCGCCGACAAGGACCAGCTCGCGCGCGCCGTCGCCGAGGACGGCTACCAACGTGTCGTGGCGGCCATGCGTGAAGCCGATGCCCAGGCGGCCGACCACGGTGCCGACGCCGGTGAACGCCTCCGCGCCCAGGCGAACGCCTTCTGCACCTTCGCCCGCACCGAGCGCGGTGTCATCCGCCTGATGTTCGGTCATAACGCGTCCACCTTCGGCGAGCCCGGCCAGACCCACCCGGCCCGCCTGCTCTGGCAGCAGTGGCTGGACGCCATCCACGCATGTGAAGAGGAAGGGCTGCGCTGGCCCGACGGTGCCGAGCAGACCGCGATCCTCCTGTGGTCCGCCCTCTTCGGCCGCTTCGCCCTGTGGACCTCCACCTTCGGGCGCCACAACGCACAGGAACTCACCACCTTCGTCGACCGCACCGTCGACACTCTGCTGCGCGACGCACATCGGTGACGGGGCCTCAGGGCCTGCCATCGGATGCGCCGCATGCGGCAGACTGCGTGCGGCATCATGATCACTCGCCGTCCCCGTACCGGCGCGGTGACCGGCCGCTCCATCCGGCGAAGCACCTGAAAGGAACCACCGATGACCTTGGACGCAGGACCGATACGCTCCGACGCGCACTCAACGGTGGACGCGGTGGCGGACGTCCTCCCGGCCACGATGCGCGCGGCGCGGTTCGATGCGGCAGCGGGCACGCTCACGGTCGAGGATGTGCCCGTGCCCCGGCCGGGAGCGGGCGAGGTCGTGGTCAAGGTGGCCGCGTGCGGCATCTGCCAGTCGGACCTGAGCCAGCTCGACGGCCATATCGCACCCCGGCTGCCGGTGGTCACCCCGGGGCACGAGGCGTCGGGCGTGGTGGCGGCGGTCGGCGCCGGCGCCGGGCACTGGAACGCGGGCGACCGGGTGGTCCTGGGCGCGGGGAAGGCCTGCGGCACGTGTCCCGCCTGCCGGTTCGGCGGTGGCACGAACACCTGTGAGGACCTCCAGGTCATGGCCTTCCACTACGACGGGGCCTGGGCCGAGTACGTACTGACCGACGCCACCACGCTCATCGCCGTGCCCGACTCCGTACCCCTGGAACACGCCGCCGTGCTCGCCGACGCCGTGTCCACCCCGTACGGCGCGATCGACACCGCCCAGTTGCGGTCCGCCGAATCCGTGGGCATCTGGGGACTGGGGGGCCTCGGTACCCACCTCGTGCAGTTGACCCGCATCTGCGGCGCCTCCCCGATCGTCGCCCTCGACCCCCTGCCCGCCGCGCGCGAGCGCGCCCTCGCCCTGGGCGCCGACTTCGCGCTCGACCCGACGGACGATGACACCCGGGCCAGGCTGAAGGAGATCACGGCGGGCAAGGGCCTGGACGTCGCCTTCGACTGCGTCGGGCGCACGCCCTCCTTCACCCAGGCAGAGCGCGCCCTCGGCCATCGGGGCCGCCTGGTGCTCGTCGGCATCTCTCCCGACCCGCTGTCCATGGGCCCGGAACTCCACTTCGTGCGCAACCGTCACACCGTGATCGGACACACCGGGTATCGCATGGAGCATCTGGAGGACCTGGTCGAGCTGACCGCCCGCGGCCGTCTGGACATCTCCGGGTCGGTCAGCGCGATCCTGCCACTGGAGGAAGTGAACGAGGCCATCCGCCGGCTGCGCGACCGGGAGGGCAACCCGATCCGGATTCTGCTGCGGCCTTGAGCCGGGTCTGCTGTCGGCGAGCCGGGTCTGCTGTCGGCGAAGGCCGTTCTGCCGGTGGGGGGCTTTCGCCTAGCCTCCGGGTATGGCTGATCATTGTTCGGTGGAGCTGGGAGGGATCCGGCTGGCGTATCAGGTGTCGGGCCCGCCGGATGCTCCGCCGCTGGTGCTGTTGCACGCTCTGGGGGAGGACGCCACCGACTGGGATGTGGTGGCGCCCGTCCTCGCCCGGAGCCGGCGGGTCTACGCCCTCGACCTTCGTGGCCACGGCCAAAGTGACTGGCCGAGGGATTACTCCCTCGAACTCATGCGGGCCGACGTACTCGCCGTGCTGGACGAGCTGGCACTTGGCCAGGTGGAGCTGGTAGGCCACTCGATGGGTGGGATCGTGGCCTACCTGATCGCGTCGGACCATCCGCAGCGGGTGGCGCGGCTCGTCCTGGAGGATGTCGGGGTTCCGCGTCCCCGGCGGCCGACCACCCCGGCCAAGCCGGAGGGCGAGCTGACCTTCGACTGGGAGATGGTGCGGGCCATCAGGAAGCAGATCGACACACCGGACCCGGTGGGGTGGGAGCGGCTTGCCAGGATCACCGCCGACACTCTGGTGGTGGCCGGTGGCCCAGGTAGTCATGTGCCCCAGGACGGCGTCGCCGAGCTGGCCCACCGCATCCCCGGCGGACGCATGGTCACCATCCCGGTCGGGCACCTGATCCACAGCGCGGACCCGAAGGCGTTCACGGAGGCGGTTTCGACGTTTCTGGAGCTGTAGAGGGGTATCCGCCCTGCCCCCTCACGCTGGAGGTCCCGCTCAGGCCCCGCTCTCCCGGGCGGTTTGATCGACGCGTTCGTGTACCCAGGTCAGGAAGGTGCGCACCTCGGCGGCGGGCAGGGGGATCGCGGATGAGCGGGGGCGCTCGAAGCTGCGCACCGCGGCCTCGACGAGCGGCCGGAAGTCCTCCTGGGCGACTTCCCGCGCGGCCCCGCGCTTGGCCATCCAGCGACCCGTACGGCAGAACACCACCGAGCGGCAGCCGTTGAGCACACGGTTGTCCGCGAGGTGACCTTCGCCGTCGCTGTGCTCACGGACGGAAGCGCGGATCGCGGCGAGCAGGTGCGGGCGCTCCGGCGCGGCGATCACCTCCCGTGCGGGGCGGCCGAACAGCGAGAGCCCGGTCTGATGGGCGACGGAGCGGTCGATGGCATACCAGAACGCCGGGGACCGTGCCGCGTCGAAGTCGGCGCGGTTCGGCAGCAGCGGGCCGGTGTTGAGGTCCAGTAGGTACCCGGCCGCAGCGGAGGGGCGGCTGAGGAAATCCGTTCCGTAGACCACCAGTTCCAGGCCCGCCGCCGGGCAGGGCAGGTGGGGGTGGGAGAGGGCCCCGGCCAGGTCGTGCAGGGCCGGTCCGGGCGGTGACGGCTCCACGACGACCGTCACATCGGCGTCGCTGCGCCCGTGCCGATAGTCCCGCAGCGCCAGGGAACCGACCGCGAAGACACTCACCAGATGAGGCCCGCACACCGTGCGGGTGCGCCGGACGAGTTCCTCCAGGTAGGGACGCAGCTCGGTGGGGAGGGACTGCGGATTTTCGTGAGGGTGGGCCACGTGTCCAGTATCCACCCCGTGATCCGGGCCGCTGATCTTCTCTGCACACCCCACCCATCCCTTATTGTGCCTTTTGCCGTAGAGCCTTCGTGGGCGGGACGGAGTCGGGAGCGTGGCGTTCGCGGAGTCGGCCGGTGGCGGCGAGCCCGCCTCCTCCCCTGAGTCCGGCCCGGTGTCCGGCATGCGGTCCTGGGTCCCGCTGCTGGCCGTGTGTGCCGGGTACTTCATGGTGATCCTGGACGTGACGGTCATCAACGTGGCCGTGCCGGTGGTCGGCCGGGAGCTGTCGGCTTCGCTCACCGGCATCCAGTGGATCACCGACGGGTACACCCTGGTCTTCGCCGGGTTCCTGTTGAGCGGCGGTGCGCTGGGGGACAGGCTGGGAAACCGCCGGTCTTCTGTACCGGCGTGGCGGTGTTCACCGTGTCCTCGGCCGCGTGCGCCTTCGCGCCGAGCGCTCCTGTCCTGGTCGCTGCCCGAGTGGTGGAGGGCCTCGGTGCGGCGTTGATCGTGCCCGGCTCGCTGGCCCTTCTCCGGCAGGCGTATCCGGCTGCGGCCGCCCGCTCGCGGGCATTCGGGGTCTGGGGCTCCATCGCGGGCATCGCGGCCTCGGCGGGGCCGCTGCTGGGCGGGCTGCTGGTCTCCACCGTGGGCTGGCGGTGGGTGTTCCTCATCAACCTGCCCGTCGGCGTCGCCTGCCCGGTGCTGACGCTGCGCCATGTGGCACCCTCCGACCGGCTCACCGGCCGGGCCGTGGACTGGCCGGCGCAGTGCGCGGTGGTGGCGGCGGTGGCCTCGCTGACCGCCGCGCTCAACGAGGCCGGCCGGCGTGGGTGGTCCGATCCGGCCGTCCTCGCCGGGGTGGGTCTGTCCGTCCTGGCCGCGATGGCGTTCCTGGTGCGCGAGCGGCTGGCCCACTCGCCCGCCGTTCCGCCGAGCCTGTTGCGCTCGCGTGCGCTGGGCGGCGGAGCCGTCATCGGCCTGCTGTTCAATTTCGGCTTCTACGGCATGGTGTTCACCGCCAGCCTGGACTTCCAGCACCAGCGCGGCTACAGCGCCCTCGTCACCGGCCTGGCGCTGTTCCCCGCGGTGGCGATGACCATGTTCGCCTCCGTACTGTCCGGGCGGCCGGCCCGTACGACCGGCGACCGTCCGCTGGTGTTCACCGGCATGCTTCTGGCGGGCCTGGGGCCGGCCGGCTGGGTCGCGGCGGGAGTTGAGCCCGCCTACCCGCTGCTGGTGGCCCCGATGATGGTTGCGGGATTCGGTACCTCTTCGCGCTCACCGGTTCCACCTCCACCGTCATGGGCGCCGCGCCCGCGGCGTGCTCGGGGACCGCCTCCGCCCTGTTCAACACCACCCGCCAACTCGGAAGCGCCATCGGTGTGGCACTCGGTGGCACCCTGCTGGCCACGGCTGCCGACTACGGCGAGGGGCTGCGCACCGGCATGGCCATCGGTGCGCTCGCCTACCTGGCCGCCGCGGGTCTCGCATGGTTCTGCGTACCGCCCAAGCCCAAGGGCGAGACGCCTGATTGGGAGGCTCGCGCATCCCGCTGAGCGGTGGCCGGTCCTATTACGGAACGTCGCGCGTGCGGCTGCCCGTCGTCGCGGATCCGTTGCCCTCTGATAGAGGTAAGTGACAATTCGTGGCCGACGTTTCGGGCCGTGCCGGGACCCACTATCTCGACCTGTCATTCAGCCGAGCGAAACCGTTGTTTCGCTGCCCCAGCGGCTTCTGTCTCTGTCGTAGGCAGGATGCGCGCGTCCGCGTACGCGTCGATGGCCGGAGGCCGCGCCGCGTACCCGTCCGTGGCCGAGGAGGATCCGGTGACCGAGGCGGGTGTGGTCGCTCCGTTCCGTGGTCGGCGTCCTCACCTGCCCGAACGCCATGGCGAATCGCAGGTCTCGACGACGGTTCCCCCGGCCTGCCGGGCATCGGCTTGTCTCCGCCGCCGGAATCAGGTCATCGCGGCGCCACGGTCATGGCCTGCGGGCCGCCGCCGAAAAGGCGCCGTTCCGGTGGTGGTTCGGCGGTGTCGCCGGTAAACATGACCCCGCCTCATGGGCCGGCTGATTGGCCGAATGTCGAAATGGTGGACGTATCGGACGGGCTGGACCGGGCGGGCCACGGTATACGACCGACGTCGGCCGTGTGACCGGCCCCGGTCATGTCGGATCGGCACGGCATGCCGACTGTGCGGTTGAATCATGCACGAATGTCCGAAAGTAAATCGGGAGCAAGTGGCCCTAAGGTGGCAGTACTTACGGCGGGGCGGCCGGGAGTAGCATGCGACCTCGCGTGGCGGCAAGGGTGCCTGCGGGTGATTGGCTAAATTGAAATGCATGATCGATTTAGGCTGAAACTAGCTGCCTGAACATCATTGCCGCTCCGGAAGATGCCCAGATACCGTAAATGCGGGCCCTGAACGACGCGAAATGCGCAGGGAAACGAATTTCTGCCCGGGGTCCATTTCGTTGGACCCACCACTCCGGTATAGCGCAGTAAGTGAACGTATTGCCGAGGGCTTTGTCGCGCCGTCATGGCGTTTCGGAGCCCGGTCGGCGGATGAGGCCTCGCCGGAGGCCGGGACCGAAATGAGGGTGATGCACAGGTGGATGCTGTCTTCGTCATGCCCGGAACTGTGGCCGCTCCGCGCGGGGGCGTCCTTCGCGACCTCTACGACCGTTACGAGACCGTCCGTGACGCGCTGTCCCGCATCGACAAGGCAGCCGGGGGCCTGGGACTGCCCGACATCAGCACCAGGCTGATCGAGGACGACGGCACGAGCGACCGGCGCGGTCCCGAGGTCCAGTATCTGGAGATCTTCGCCGTCAGCCTCGCGACGCACCACATGCTGGTCGCCGAAGGCGTCGAGCCCATCGCGATCGTCGGACAGAGCATCGGGGAATTATGGGCCCTCGCCGCCGCGGGCCACCTGCCGGTGGAGGACGCCGCCCGCCTGGCCGTGGCCCGGTCCCAGGCGCTGACCCGGCAGAGCTGGCGGGGCAAGATGCTCGCGGTCGGTGTGGACGGTCGCCGGGCGGAGTCGCTCGCCGGGCTGATCGACCATCCCCACCTGGTGCTGGCCTGCGAGAACGCCCCTCGACAGAGCGTCATCAGCGGGCCCGAGGAACTGATCCGGCATGTGGAGCGGGTGGCCGACGCGCTCGGCTGGCCGAGCCTTCCCCTGGATGTCCCGCACCCGACGCACACTCCGGCGATGGCGCAGGCCGCGCGGGATCTCCGCACGACCGCACCGAGGGTCGCGTACGGTTCCGGGCGCTGGCGCGTGCGCTCACCCTGGCTGGGGCGCGACGTCGGCGACGACGACCCGGTCGACCTGGTCGCCGGCGCGCTCACCGCCCGGGTCCGGATGCTGCAGACGGTCCGCGACCTGCACGCGGCGGGTGCCGACGTCTTCGTCGAGTGCGGGGAGTGGCCCGTCGTCACCAAGTTCGTCGAGTCGTCGGTCCCGGGTGTGCGGTGTGTCGTACCGCTCAGCGAGAGCGATCCGGTCGGTGCCGTCCGGGCGTTGGCCGAGGACACCACGGCGATCGGCGCGTTCTCCTCGCGCCCGTCGGCGCGGCCGGGCGACAGGATCCTGCCCTCCGCGCGGGTGAGCGCGCCCGAGCCGGCCGGCCCGCCTTCGGCCGTCGCCGTCGTCGAGGCGCCGGCCCGGGTCTCCGTGCCCGCCGCCCCGGCGCCCTACGCGGAGCCCCCCGCTCCGCCCGTCCCGGCCGCTCCGGTCATCGCCCCCGCTCCGCCCGTCCCGGCCGGTCCAGTCATCTCCTGCGCTCCGCCCGCTCCGGCAACCGCCCAGGCTCCAGCGGCTCCTGTCACACCGGCACCTCCGGTGGACGCGGTGGCCCCGCCGTCCGCCGGGCTGGACTACGAAACGGTGCTGGCCGAGCTGCGTACGCTCTACGGTGACTTCCTGGGCTACCCGCCGGACCTGCTCGGCGAGGACGACGGTCTGGAGTCCGAGCTGGGCGTGGAGTCGCTCAAGCAGGTCACCCTGCTCGGCCGGGTCTCCGAGCGGTACGACCTGCCCGATCTGAGGTCGAACTCCTCGCTGCTGACCGCCGGTACGCTGCGCCGGATCGCCGAGGGCGTCGTACAGGGCCGGGCGGAGGCCGCCGGGTGACGGACGACAGCCTGCGGGGCAAGGTCGCCCTCGTGACGGGCGCCGCGAAGAGTCTCGGCGCGGACATCGTGCGCCGCCTGGCGCGGGGCGGCGCCCATGTGATCGTGAACTACTTCCACTCGGTCGACCAGGCGAAGCTGCTCCAGGAGGAACTGGAACAGGACGGCCACAGCTGCGAGTTCATCCGCGCCTCCGTGGCCAAGACCAGCGAGATCGACCGGATGTTCGACCTGGTCCAGGAGCGCCACGGTGGCCTGGACATCCTGATCAACAACGCCGCGGGCGGGGCGTTCCTGCCCCTGTTCGACATCGACGACACCTACTGGCAGCGGGCGTGGTCCACCAACGTGATGGCGGCCTACCACTGTTCACGCCGGGCGGCCGAGCTGATGGCGGGACGCGAGGGCGCGAGCATCCTCTGCCTGTCCAGCGTCGGGGCGCACCAGCCGGTTCCGGGCTACGGTCCCGGTGGTGTCACCAAGGCGGCCCTGGAGTCGCTGGTCCGCTATCTCGCGCTGGAACTGGTCGGCCAGGGCATCCGGGTCAACACCGTGCTGCTGGGCTCCGTCGCCAGCGAGATCGTTGTGAACCTCGACGGTCCGGCGACGTTCGGCGGCACGGACGTGGCCGACGAACTGATGAACCGCACCCTCTCGACGCCGGAGGCGGCCCGGTTGATCGTGCACCTCCTCCACGAGGACGCCGGTTTCATCACCGGGCAGACCCTCGTCGCCGACGGTGGTATCAGCATCGGCGGAATGCAGGGCCTGCGATTGCACAGCAGACTGGCCGACCAGGTGAGCAAGCCCGTGCGCCGCCCGGTTGTGTCGGCGTCGGCGTCGGCGTCGGCGCCGTCGGCGTCCGCGCCTTCCGCGGCCGTACCGGCCACCGCGCCGCCCGCGACCGCGCTTTCCGCCCCCGCGCCGTCAGCCCCCGCACCATCCGCGGCCGCACCGGTACCCGCACCGCCCCCACCACCCCGACCAGCGGTGACCCCGGTGTCGGCCGAGGTGCCGGACGGGGTGCCGGACGCGGCGTCGGCCGAGGCGGATCCCGGCGCCGTCGCGGTGGTCGGACTCGGCCTGGCACTGCCCGGGGCCAACAACACGGCGGAGTTCTGGGACCGGCTGCGGGAGGGCGTCCTGCTCTCCAGCGAGCCGTCCGCCTTCGACCTGAAGCACTTCTGGGCTCCCACCCGCGAGGAGACCGACGCCTTCTACGTCCGCGAGGCCGGATACCTCCACGACTTCGTGCCGGACCCTGCCTCGATCGCCGAACCGGACGGGAACATCGGACACCCCGGCTGGCCGCGGACCACCCGCTGGCTGCGGCACTGTGCCGTCCAGGCGCTGGCGGGGGTGCGCCGGCGTCCGACGGACCGCTGGCTCACCGCGACCACCGGCATCCACGACCAGACCGGGCTCGGCCCCCAGGGCATCGTCCTCGGCGACGAGTACCGGCGCATGGTGCGCGAGGCGATCCCCGCCGACCGGGACGGTGACTGGCTGGCGGAACTCGCCGACCACGCGATCAGCGCGCAGTACGGCGGTGACGGCGGCGACCCGCAGTCCTACCTGCCCGCGTCCGTCGTCCGCAACGCGTTACGCGGGCTGATCCCCGGTGACACACAGCACCTGACCCTCGACGCGGCCTGCGCCAGCGGACTGTTCGCCCTGGACGCGGCGGTCAAGGCGCTGCGCGAGGGTTCCTGCGACGTGGCGCTGGCCGGCGGCACCTCGGTGATCGAGCCAATCGGGTTCACGCTCTTCTGCCGGGCCCAGGGCATCTCGATGAGCGGCCGGGTACGGCCCTTCGACCGGGCGGCCGACGGGACCCTGATCGGCGAGGGCGCCGTCGCGCTCGTTCTGAAGCCGTACGCGCGGGCCGTCGCGGACGGCGACCGGGTGCTCGGCGTCATCCGGGGCACCGGACTCGCCGCCGACGGACGGGGCAAGGGCATCCACGCCCCGGCCACGCGCGGGCAGGAGCTGGCGATCGCCCGTGCCTGGGCCGACGCGGGCGTCGAGGCCGACGACGTGGACTGGGTCGTGGCGCACGGCACCGGGACGCCGGTCGGCGACGAGATCGAGCTCCGCTCGTTGCTGTCCCGGCTCGGGCCGGGCGAGCGGACGTGTCTGCTGACGTCGAACAAGCAGGTCTTCGGGCACACCGGGGTACTGGCGGGCCTGGTCTCGGTCGCACATGCGCTGGTCGCCCTCGAACGCGGAGCGGTGCCCGGCCAGCCCGTGGTCACCGATCCGCATCCGTTGCTGGGCGACGGCGAGCGGCTGACCGTGCCGGTCAAGGACGCCCCCTGGCCGGCCGACGGGGCGCGACCGCGCGTCGTCGGGGTGTCGTCGTTCGGCCTCGGCGGGGCGGACGCGCATGTGGTCCTGTCCGACCACGCGCCACGGTCCGTCCCCGCGCGGAGGCGGGGCGTCGATGTGCGCGACGACAGGGAGGACCTGGTCGTCGTCGGCTGGAACACCCATCTTCCCGGCATGGAGCCCGACCAGGTGCCCGCCTGGCTCCGTGGCGACGGGCCGCTCCCGGAGCCCGGTTTCGGCACGCCGTACCCCCTGCCCTCGCCGCGTGATGTACGCATCCCGCCGCTGACGATGCGGCACATGGACGCCGCCCACCTGATGGTGCTCCAGGCGCTGGGCCCGCTGCTGGAGCGGCTCGGCGAGCCGGGCACGAGCCTACGGCCCACCACGGCGATCGTGATGGGCTCGACGCTGCCGACCACGCACAACACCCAGGCGGCGCTGCGGGTGCACGCCGCCGAGTGCGCCACCGCGTTCGACCTGCTGCCCGACCCGGCGCAGGCCCAGGTGCTCAAGGAGTACCTCGAGAAGGGCATGGCGGAGGCCAAGGGAGTGATCCCCGGCGATCTGAACGAGGACGACTTCACCGGCGCGGTCTCCTGCATCCTGTCGGGCCGGGCCGCCAACTACTACGACTTCCAGGGCCTGGGGACCAGCGTCTACTCCCAGCGGGACTCCGCGCACACGGCCGTCGACCTGGCCCTGCGTCAACTCCGGCACCGGGCCTGCGACCTCGCCCTGATCGGCGCCGTGTGTCTGCGGCCGATCAGCGGCTGGGACCGGCACCTCGCCCACCTGGTGCCGGAGGGCCGGTCCATCGCGGAGGGCGCCGCGGTCCTGGCGGTCACCCGGCGCTCGACCGCGCTGGAGCACGGACTTCCCGTCCTGGGCACGCTCTCCACCGAGGTCGCCGTCGCCGACCCCCGGCACCCGGTCACGCCCTCGCACGCCCTTCCCGTACTGGCCGGCACCGGACACACCTATCTCTCCCTGGACGCCCTGCTGACGGTTCTCAAGGCCGTCGTCACGGAGACGGACACCGTGGTCCGGCCTGCCGCCACCGGCTCGCCGCTGATCCGGTTCACCCCGCCCGCGGGCCTGCGGGACGCGCTCACCGGCTCGGAACAGGCCGAACCCGAACGCGCCGACCCAGAACGCACCGGGTCCGCGCACACCGGGTCCGCGCACACCGGACCCGCGCACACCGGATCCGGGCACGCCGACCCGGCCCCCGTCCAGTCGGAGCACGCCGGGTCGGAGCAGGACGGGGCTGAGCACACCGAGGAGTTCACCGGCCGCCGTCAGACCTTCCGCCTCGTGCCGACCGGCCCGCCGCCGGCCGAGCCCGCCACGCCGTCGATCCCGCCGGGCACCGTCGTCATCACCGACGCCCCGGACCTCGCCGCCGTGGTCACCGGCCCGGACACCGCCGTCTGGTCACCGCGGCCGGGCATCGCGGGCACCGCCCATGTCCCGCCCGAGGACGCGCCCGGCGCGCTGACCGGCCTGCCGTTCGTCCCGCGCCACATCCGGGTGCTGTCCCGGCTGCCGGTCGACGACGGCGGGTACGAGGAGGCCGAGGCCGCCCGGGTGGAGGACCTCCAGGACCTCGCCTTCACCACGCTCCAGGCGGCGCTGCCCGCGCTGCGCTCCGGCGGCTCGCTCGCCGCGCTGCTGCTCGGAGAGGTGCCGGACGATCTGCCGCCCCCGCTGAGCGGGCTGTTCACCGGTCTCGTCCGCTCCGTGCGGGCCGAGGTGCCGCAGTGCGGCGGGCTGACCCTGATCAGCGACGCGGTGGACGCGGCGGCGGCGCTGGACCAGTTGGCGCGGGCGGGCACAGCCCAGGTGCCGACCCACACGCTGGCCTGCCGCGGGGACGACTGGTTGGCCCTGGCCGTGGCCGACGACCCCGTGTCCCCGTCCGATGGCGTCCCGCTGCCCTCCGGGGCGGTCGTGGTCGCCTTCGGTGGCGCCCGGGGGATCACTCCCGAGCTGCTGCACGAGGTGGCGAACAGCACCGACCGGCCGTTTGTGTACGTCATCGGCCGCACCCCGCTGCCGGATGCCGACGACTCGCTGCCATCGCAGGCCGAGTTCATGGCCGCCGAGCGCCGACGACGTCCCGACGCCTCCGTGCGCGAGCTGCGCGTCGCCTACGAGAAGGCCGAGGCGCGCCTGGAGGTGCGCCGTACGGTGCGACGGCTGGCGGAGCTGTGCGGCCCGGACCGGGTCCACCACCGCGTGTGCGACGTCCTCGACGCCGAACGCACCACCGCCGTCATCGGCGAGATCCTCGACCGGCACGGGCGGATCGACCTGCTCATCAACACCGTCCTCGACCTGCGCTCGCGCGCCCTGCACGCCAAGACCCTCACGGACTTCCGGGCCGTGCGGGCCACCAAGGCGACCGGCTACCGCAACCTGAAGCGGGCCCTGGCCGGGCACACGCCCCGGATCTGGTGCAACTTCAGCACCCTGGCGACGCTCGCCCCCGCGCCCGGCGACATCGACTACTGCGCCGTCAACGAGTACCTCGCGTACGCGAGCGCCAGGGCACAGCGGCACGGCCCGGCGGGCGGCCACGAGATCGCGGTCCTGTGGAGCGGCTGGCGCGAGGTCGGCGTCGCCAGCAGCGTCACCATGCGGGAGACCCTCAAACGCAACAAGATGGACGCCTACATCAGCACCGCGCAGGGACGTGCGCAGTTCCTGTCCGCGGTGACCCGGCCGCCGGCGAACGGAGTGGCGTTCTTCATCCGGGAGGAGGAACGCGTCCTGCTGGCCCGGCGCGGCATCAGCACCCACGGCTCCCGCGTCGAACCGCGGATCGAGGCCCCGGACGCGCCGGATCCGGCCCCGCCGGACCCGGAGTTGACCACGCCGCTGCTCGACGGCGTGCTGTACCGGGGCGACGACTGGGCCGTGTTCACCAAGACCTGGGATCCGGGCACCCTCGCCGAGCGGGACGGGCGGTGGATGCGTCATCACCAGGTCAACGGCGAGTACACGCTCGCGGGCACGTTCACCCTGGAGGCGGCGGCCGCGGCGGCGGCCACCCTCTGTCCCGGACTGCGGGTCACCGGGTTCCGCGGTCTCGTCTGCCGGTCGTCGATCACGGTCCGGCTCGCCGGGCCGATGCGCAGCGTCGCGGTGGAGGCCCGGGTGGTGAGCCGTGCGGGCGACCGCGCCGAGGTGGCCGTGAGGATCACGGCACACCGGATCGGCAAGAACGGCAAGGTACTGCGCTTCAACGACCTGCTGTGCGAGACGCGGGTGCTGCTCGCGGACCGTTTCCCGGTGCTCGCCGGACCACCCGACTTCTCCGGCCACGAACCCGAGCCCGACTTCGCGATGCCGGTGTACTCCCCGGATCCGCCGATCTCGCTCACCGGACCATTCGCCGGCACCGGTGACTACGCCCGCGGGCCGGACGGCAACAGCGCCAGGTTCCGTCTGGACCACGCCGCCTGGGCTCCGGTCCTGGCCGGGATGACCGTACCGGCGATCCTGCTGGACGCGATGGTGCACCTGTTGCTGCTGCCGCCGCGCGGTGACCTTCCACCGCTGGTCGGGCCGATGGCCGGCCTCGACGAGGTCGACCTGGGTGGGCCGGGCGACGACTGTCGGCTCAGCGCGCTGCATCCGGTCATCAGGCTGCACTGCGACTTCGCCACCGGGGAGCTGACCGCGCTGACCGGTGACGGGCGGGTGCTGGCCCGGATATCCGGGGTCAGCGCACACGCCCTGGACCACAGCGGAGAACTCGTCCGGCCCCGCGGCGACGCGCCACGACCGGTCCGTTCCTGACAGCCGGGTCCTGACAGCCGATTCGTGACAGCCGAGGAGACAGCAGTGTTGTGGCAGGACATCACGATCGCCGGGACCGGTTCCTGGATACCGCCGATCCGGCAGAAACACGAGCCGTGGGACAAGCCGGTGGACAACGGGCCGCCCTCCCTGGTCGCGCTCAACGGATTCACCTCGGCCGCCGTCTCCACGGACAGCACGCCGTCACAGATGGCCGCCCGCGCCGGCCTGAAGGCACTGCGCCACGCGGACGTCACGGGCGCCGACCTGAGCCTGCTGGTGCACGCCAACTTCCAGGACGAGGACCACTACGCGCCCTCCGCCTATCTGCTGCGGGTGCTCGGCGGGCCGGACACCAACGCGATCGAGCTGGGCGCCGCCAGCGACGGCGGGGGAGCCGCGCTGGTCACCGCGGCCGAACACCTCACCGCCAAACCGGTAGCGAAGGCCGCGCTGGTGACCGCCGGTGTCCGGTTCCGGCCCGAGCGGTGGGGCCACGTCTCGGAGATGGGGCATCTGGCCGGCGACTCCGGCGCCGCCGCCGTCCTCACCCGGGGGACGGGCTTCGCACGGCTGCTGGCGACCGATCAGGCCGCGCAGCCGCAGCTGGAGGTGCTGACCCGGGCCCGGACGGCGCCCGACGGCAGCGGCCGGCCGCTCCTCGTCGAGGAGACCGGATTCATGCCGTACATCGACGCGCTGCGGCAGTCCACGCGCCGCTGTGTCGAGACCGTCCTCGAGGAGACCGGCGTCCGCCCGGAGGGCATCGCGCGTGTGCTGCCCATCGCGATCGGGTCGGAGGTGCTCGACCTGCTGCTCGGCGGTGCGCCGCTGGGCCTGCGGGCCGCCGACACCAGCTGGACCTTCGGCCGGCACCTCGGCCACTGCGGACCGTGTGACGTCCTGCTCGCGCTCGACCGGGAGTTCCGCTCCGGCACGCTGCGGGCCGGAGAACGGGTCCTCGTCGTGAGTTTCGGGCTCGGCTTCCGCTGGACCACCGCGCTGCTGGAGATCACCCGCGATCCCGTCACCGCGGTGTCGGCCGGCCACTCAACGAAGAAGTGAGGTTCCCCATGACAGACACGAGTACGGCCTCGGCCGAGTCGGTGCCGCTCGCCCCGCGGGCGTGGCCGCTGCTGGGCCACGCGCTGCCGCTGCTCCGTGATCCGCTGGCGTTCATCATGTCGCTGTCCGGATACCGCGAGATGGTCCGCGTCCGGCTCGGCCCGAGCTCCGCCGTGATGATTTGCGACCCCGACCTGACCCGGCAGGTGTTCCTCAACGACCGGACCTTCGACAAGGGCGGCCCGATCTACGACCGGATCCGCGAGGTGATCGGCGACGGCCTGTCCACCTGCGCCTACCCCCTGCACCGGCGGCAGCGCCGGCTGTGCCAGCCCTCGTTCCACCCGACCCGCCTCGCCGGGTACGGTGCGGTGTTCGCGCGGGCGGCCGCGGCCAAGGCGGGCTCCTGGCGGGACGGCGACGTCCTCGACGTCACCCAGGAGATGATGACGCTCACGACGCGGGCCACCATGGAGACGATGTTCAGCGGGGCGCTGCCGGCGGAGACCATGCAACGGTGCCTGGCCGACACCGCGGTGATCGTGAGCGCGTTCTTCCGCCGGATGATGACGCCGGCCCTGCTGCGGCGCCTGCCGACCCGGCAGAAGCGGCGCTACGACGACGCCCGCACCCGGCTGGCCGCCACCATCGCGGAGATCATCGCCGAGCGGCGGGCCGATCCCACCGACCACGCCGATCTGCTCTCCACGCTGGTCGCCGCGGTCGACGAGGAGAGCGAGGACGGCCGACGGCAGTTGAACGACGCCGAACTCGCCGACGAGGCCCTCACGTTCTTCCTCGGCGGCATGGAGACCACGGCCATCACCCTGGCCTGGGCGCTGCACCTGCTCGCGACGAACCCGGACGTCCAGCACCGTCTGAAGGCCGAGACCGACCGGGTCCTGGCGGGCAAGAAGCTCGACCCCGCGCATCTGCCCTCGCTCGGCCTGGCCTCCCGGGTGGTGACCGAGACGCTGCGGCTGTATCCGCCGGCCTGGATGATGACCCGTGTCGTCCGGGAGGACGCCGAACTGGGCGGCGTGCGGTTCAAGGGCGGCAGCACCATCGTGCTCAGCCCCTACCTTCTGCACCGCCGGGCCGACCTCTACGACGAGCCCGACCGGTTCGACCCGGACCGCTGGCTCGACGCCCAGCCCGACCGGGCCACCTACATCCCGTTCGGCGCCGGTGCCCGCAAGTGCATCGGGGACCAGTTCGCCCTCACCGAGGCCATCCTGGCGCTGACCGCCATCGTCGAGCGCTGGGAGCTGACCCCGGTCGGCGACCAGCCGTTCCAGCCCAAGGTGGAAACCAGCCTGAGTTCACGGGGACTGCGCCTGCGGCTCACCGAGCGGCGGCCCTCCGGCGCCGGCGACGCGGAACGGAGCGCCGCCGCACCGCTGTCCGCCTCCGTCCAGCCGTCCACCCAGCCGGGCGCCGCCGCCTGCCCGGTGAAGCACGGGAAGTGATCTCATGAGGCCTCACCTCAAGCCCCTGGTGAAGCAGTTGCTCGGCTCCCGGGAGATCAGCCTGCACGCCGCGGAGCCGGCCGACACCCTGCACGCTGCCTCACGGCCCTACCCGAACGGGTGGTTCTGCCTGGCCTTCAGCGACGAGCTGCGGGCCGGGTCCCTCACCACCCGGCGGCTCGCGGGCGCCGAGGTCGTCCTCTACCGGACGGCCAAGGGCGTGCTGCGGGCGGTCCGGCCCCAGTGCCCGCACCTCGGAGCCCATCTCGGCGTCGGCGGATCGGTCGAGGGCGAGGACATCGTCTGCCCCTTCCACCGGTTCGCGTTCGACCCGTCCGGTGCCTGTGTGCGCACGGGCTACGACCAGCCGCCGCCGAAGGCGTCGCTCACGCAGTACCCGGTATGCGAGGCCAACGGCGCGGTCTATGTGTGGTGGCACGCCCTCGGCATGCCCCCGCAGTGGGACGTCCCGCTCTTCCCGATGGACGCCCGGCAGCCGTTCAGCCACGCCACGTTCGACATCGCCGGTCACCCGCAGGACGTCATCGAGAACGCCTTCGACTGGGGCCATCTGCCGGCCCTGCACGGTCTGGAGGAGGTCGACATCGAGGGCCTGCCGGTGACGGGGGAACCGGTCAGCACGGTCACCGCGACCGCGCGCAACACGATGATGCGTGGGTTCCACCAGTCCTACACGCTCACGGTGATCGGACTGGCCACCATCGCGGCACGGACGGTCCTGCCCGCGGGTGCGGGAAGCCTCTATGTGATGCTCCACGCGACCCCGACCGCCCCGGGGCGGATGCAGGTCCGCTTCGGCACGAAGCTGGAGCTGAACGGACTCCCGGGGGTGCCGGACTGGCTGGGGCGCCCGGCGGTGATGCCCGTGGCCCGGCTGCTCAGCGAAGTCCTGCAACGGGTGGGCAGTGTCGACACCGGCGCGGACCTGCTGATGTGGCACCACCAGGAGCACGTCGCGCGCCCCCGGCTCGCCAAGGGCGACGGTCCGATCGGCCGGTACCGGCAGTGGGCGCAGCAGTTCTACACGGAACCCTCGGGCGATCTGGTCCCCCCGCGGCCCGAGCGCTCCGAGGTGAGCCGTTCGGAGGAGTGAGCGCGGGCGACTGGGCACGGGATGGCGGAGTCGCCGGTCGACCTCGACCGGCGACGGCCGGACGACGAGGCCCCGGGGCGGATCGAAGGCGCTTCTACGAGCACGAGGGAGAAAAGGGCATGGCCATGCCATCAGACCGGGCGGTTCCGGAGCCCCTGGGCGACCCGGGCGACATCGAGACGGAACTGCTGCACCACCTCGAACTGCGGACCGGGAAAACCTGGTCTGCCGACGCGGATGTCTTCGGCTCCGGCGGGCTGTCCTCGCTCTTCGCCATGGAGCTGGTGGTGCACCTGGAGCAGACGTACGGCATCGCCGTGCGCGGCGCGGATCTCCAGATGGACAACTTCAGGACCGCGCGGAGCATGGCCGCGCTGGTCGGTCGCCTCCGGCGGCCGGCCGTGGGCGGCTCCGGCGCGTGACGCCGCCGCCGCGGCGGCCCCCGCCGTCTACTCGTCCGAGCCGGCAGCCGACGGCGGCACCTCGACGACGAAGAACAGGAAGGTGGGTTTGGTCGAAAGGTCATGAAAGCCGTCGGGGAACAGTTCACGGGCGGCCGGATCGGGCTGCGGCTCGCTGATGACGGCAACGCGGAAGCCGGCGCTGGTGAAGGTACCGGTCATCGCGTGCAACGGCTTGCGCCAGAACCTCATCGGGAACGACTGCCCGTTCAACGCCCAGTCGAAGGTATAGCTGGTGGTCGCGAAATAGTCGGGCAGAGATTCCTGGAACGTGTAAGCCACGAAAGGGTGGTCCACCGACGCGATCAGCCGGCCGCCGGGCCTGAGTACGCGCCGCATCTCGGCCAGTGTCGGCCCCCAGTCCTCCAGATAGTGCAGCACCAGCGACGCGACCACGTCGTCGAACTCCCCGTCGGCGAACGGCAGGGGGTCGCCCAGGTCGGCCAGGTGCAAGGCCACGTCGTCACCCAGCCGCCGCCTGGCCAGTGCCAGCATGCCGGCACTGGCGTCGATCCCGGTGACGACGGCACCGCGCTCGCGCAGCGCGGCGGACAGCGGCCCCGAGCCGCAGCCGGCGTCCAGCACCCGGCGACCGGCCACGTCTCCGGCGAGGGCTAACATCGCGGGCCGCGCGTAGTAGGCGTTCACGAGGCTGTTCTCGGTTTCCGCCGAGTACGCCTCGGCGAAGCTGTCGTAGTCATTCACCCGGGCCGGATCCGCGGGCTGGGCGAGAATCTCGGGCATGTCGCTCACTCGGTCCATCGCCGCAGCCTAGTGTTCACATGATCCGCCGGACAGAACCCAGGCTGCCCAGCCTCTCGAAGCACGTCCTGCCGGCCGACACATCGGCATGGCCGTCGCGCGCGTTCAGGCGTCCTCCATGGGTGGTAGCCCGGGCAACAGCTTCTCCAGCGTGATGGGGAAGTCGCGCACACGCACACCGGTGGCGTTGAACACCGCGTTCGCCACCGCCGCACCGGCCCCGCAGATGCCCACCTCGCCGATACCCTTCGCGCCGAGGACATTGGCCTTGTCGTCGTATCCGTCCAGGACGACGGCCTCGACGTCGGGGATGTCGGCGTTGACGGGCACCAGGTATTGCGCGAAGTCCCGGTTGACGAAGGCGCCGGAGCGTGGGTCGACGACGGCCTCTTCCTCGAGGGCGGCGCCGGCGCCCCAGATCATGCCGCCGATCAGCTGCGAGCGGGCCGTCTTCGGGTTGAGCAGGCGGCCCACGGAGAACACGCCGAGCATCCGCCGCAGCCGGATCTCGGCGGTGTCCGCGTCGACGCCCACTTCGGCGAAATGGGCTCCGTAGGTGTGGATCGAGTAGTTGGTGTAGTTGGGCTCATCGCCCATGAAGCGGGTCTCGCCCTCCGCCTCCACACCGCCGGGGTGGTTGCGCGCGACCAGCTCGCTCAGCGGCTCCGACGCCCCACCGATGCGGACGTCGCCCTCGGAGAACACGGCGTCTGCCGGGTCCAGGCCCCGCAGCGCGGAGCGCGTGTCGTCGTGCGCCTCGGCCAGCAGTTTCTCGCGCAGCGTCGCGCACGCCCGGTGCACCGCGGTGCTGGAGTTCGCGGCGCCCCACGAGCCACCGGATCCCCAGCTTGTGGGGTTGTCGGAACGCCCGAGCTCGATGCGCACCCGGTCGGGCGGCAGACCGAGCCCGCCGGCCGCGACCTGAGTGAGGATGGTGTACGTCCCGGTGCCGATGTCGGTCATATCCGTCTGGACGACGGCGGTGCCATCCGCCTCCAACCGCACCCGCGCCGCGGCCGGCCCTTGGAGATGTACCCGGATGGCCACGGCCATCCCGTAGCCGACCAGCCACCGTCCCTCGCGCCTGCTCGCAGGAGTGGCGGGGCGGTGCTCCCAGCCGAACTGGCTCGCGCCTTCGCGCAGACATTCGACCAGGTGCCGGTCGCTGTACGGCACGCCTCGCTCGGGGTCGAGGGTGGGCTCATTGCGGATCCGCAGCTCGACCGGGTCCATCCCGAGCGTATCGGCCAGCTCGTCCATCGCCGACTCGACCGCCAGCAGGCCCGGTTCCTCGCCCGGCGCGCGGACGTCCGTGCCACGCGGCAGGTCGAGCGGCGTGAGCCGGTGACTGGTGAGCCGGTGGGGCGCGGCATAGAGGCTGCGGCTGGTGGCGGCGGTCTGCTCGGCGTACTCCACGTCCGGGTTGGTGTGCATCGTGACGTCATGGGCGATGGCGGCCAGCCGTCCGTCGCGCTCCGCGCCCAGTCGGACCCGCTGGTTCGATGTGGGGCGCATGCCGACGAGCTGGAAGACCTGCTGCCGGGTCAGCGCGACCTTGACCGGCTGGTCCAGTTCGCGGGCGGCGAGCGCCGCCAGGATCGTCTCGGAGTGGATGCCCAGCTTGGATCCGAAACCGCCGCCGACGAAGGGGGTGAAGACGTGAACCCGCGCCGGGTCGATCCGCAGCGTGTTGGCGATCGATGCCTGCGCCGCGTCGACGATCTGGGAGCTGACATAGACGATCAGGTCCTCATCACGCGGCGCCACCAGGCACGCGTTCGGTTCGATGGGCAGGGAGAGCCCATACGGCGTCGTGTAGTGCTGGTCGACCTTGACCGCCGCGTCGGCGAATCCGGCATCGAAATCGCCCACCGACGTGTCCGTGGGCAGTCCGGCGTTGACCGTTTTCGGGACGTACGCCTCACCTTCGTGCTCGGCGAAGGCGAAGCGCCCCCGTCCGCCCGCGTACTCCACCTCGACGAGCTCGGCCGCCGCCCGGGCCTGCTCGAAGGTCTCGGCGACGACCAGTGCCACCGGCTCGCCGTAGTAGTGGATGTCCGGGCCGGTCAGCACCGGCTGGGCGCGCCAGTATTCGAACGGAATGGACTCATCGCGGATGCCCTGCTCGGGGCGTTGCGATGCGTCATCACCATGCGCACTCCGGGTGCGCCTTCGGCGTCCCCGGAGTCGATCTCGATGATGCGGCCCTTGCCGATCGTCGCGCCGACGATGAACCCGTAGAGCGGTTGGCCGGCCTCCCAGTGCTCGTAGGCGTAGGCGGCCCGGCCGGCGACCTTCAGCGGGCCGTCGACACGCTGCATGGCTTGCCCGATCATCTCGCCTCCTCAGCTCGGCTGGGCCGCTTGCGCCAGCGTGCGGCACAGCGTGCGCTTGGCCAGCTCGATCTTGAAGTCGTTGTCACCCCGCCCGACCGCGTCGCGCATCGCCGCCTCGGCCGCGTCGCGGTAGGTGGCCATCGTGGCCGGACGGCCCGTCAGCGCGTCCTCCGCCTCGACGGACCGCCACGGCTTGTGCGCCACTCCACCGAATGCCACGCGTGCCTCGCTGATCGTTCCCTGACCGGCCGAGACGATGGCCGCCACCGAGACCAGCGCGAACTCGTACGACGCCCGGTCGCGCACCTTGCGGTAGAGCTGCCGACCGGGCGGGGGCGAGGGCAGCGCCACGGCCGTGATCATCTCATCGGGAGCCAGCACGGTCTCGATGTTCGGGGTGTCGCCCGGCAGCCGGTAGAAGTCCGTGATGGCGACGCGGCGCACCGAGCCGTCGGCCCGGAGCAGCTCGATCTCCGCGTCGAGCGTGGCCATCGCGACGGCCATGTCCGAGGGGTGGGTGGCGATGCAGGAGTCGCTGGCGCCGAGGATCGCGTGTATCCGGTTGAACCCCCCGATCGCCGCGCAGCCGGATCCGGGGGTCCGCTTGTTGCAGCCCGCGGCCGTGTCGTAGAAGTAGGGACAGCGCGTGCGCTGCAGCAGATTTCCGCCGGTGGACGCCTTGTTGCGCAACTGGCCCGAGGCCCCCGATACCAGCGCCTCCGACAGCACCGGATAGCGCGTGCGCACCCGGGCATCGGCGGCCACGTCGGAATTCCGCGTCTGGGCGCCGATGCGCAGCCCGCCGTCCGGCAGCTCCTCGATGTCCCGCAGCGGAAGCCTGCTGATGTCCACCAGATGGCTGGGATCCTCGATGTCGAGCTTCATCAGGTCGAGCAGATTGGTGCCGCCGCTGATGAACTTCGCGCCGGATCGCGCCACGGCGGTGACGGCGTCCTGTGTGTCCGTCGCCCGCTCGTAGGTGAAGGACCTCATCGCGGGCCTCCCTCCGCGCTGTCGCGGATGGCCGCGACGATGTTCGGATAGGCGGCGCACCGGCAGATGTTGCCGCTCATCCGCTCGCGGATCTCCTCATCGGTCAAGGTGATCCGCGGCGCGGACACGTCGGCGGTGGCGTGGCTGGGCCAGCCCGCGGCCACCTCGGCGAGCATGCCGACGGCCGAACAGATCTGGCCGGGAGTGCAGTAGCCGCACTGGAAGCCGTCACGCTCGACGAAGGCCCGTTGGATGGGGCCCAGGTGGTCGGGATCGCCCAGGCCCTCGATCGTCACGATCTCGTCGTCCTCATGCATGACCGCGAGCGTCAGACAGGAGTTGACGCGCCGGCCGTTGATCAGCACCGTGCACGCACCGCACTGCCCGTGATCACACCCCTTCTTGGTCCCGCTCATGCGCAGCTGCTCGCGCAGCGCGTCGAGCAGCGAGGTCCGCGGATCCACCTCGAGACGCCGCACCTGATCGTTGACGTTCAACGTGATCGCCGAGAGGGGGCCGGCTCGCCCTGGCTCCGCCTCATGGCGTCCGTATCCGAAGCGCTCATCACGGCCCGCCTTCCTCACTCGGTGCAGAGGTCACCCCGGATGTGCGCCGCCACTGCCGGGCGCGACCCCGCGGCCCGTCGCCACTACCCGGGCACGCTCCCCTGTTCCCAGCGTCTCGCAAGAACGCGACCGTCGCACCGCGAGGGTTTCGTCACCGGCGGCGCGACTGCCCCCCCGTTCCGTATCCCGAGGGAAGTGACGAAGTGTTGTGCGTCTGTCGCTTATCGTGGTCGGACGGGCGGCCGTCGAGCGGAGTCGGCGAGACTCGGCTGTCTCCTGTGGTGGCTGCGGGGATACAGTCCGGCCAAGGTCCGGATGGGTACCAGGGGAGGGGCTGGTGTGTTCGAGGTCGTGACGGTGAGTGCGCTCACCGCATTCCTCACCGCGGTGGGGAACGGCGCCGCCGGGGAGATGGGCAAGCAGATGCTGCTGTCGACGGGCGCACTGGTGAGACGGACCCTGGGGCGGGAGACGCCGCTGCCGGCCACCCCGGAGGGGTGGGAGGTGCTGGCGCGGGAGATGCACGCGCGCCTCAGCGGGGATCCGCGGCGCGGTGGCGAGTGGGCCATTTTGCTGCGGACCTTGCAAGACGACGACGTGGCGCTCCGCCCAGGAGCCGGACTTCCGCCTGCCACAAGGGATTTCACTGACCGTCAGGCCGTCTTGCGGCGACTGAAGCGCGAGGCGACCCGCGCCGCGGCGGGGCGGCCACGTGTCGCGCTGTTATACGGGCCGCCGGGGATCGGAACCAGCGCGGTGGCTCTCCACTGGGGTGCCGAGCAGATCGCTCAGTACCCCGACGGGCAGTTCTACGTCGACCTTCGGGACGCCGCCGGGGAGAGCGGACTGGAGCCGTCTGCCGTCGTGCTGCGCCTGCTGGGGCAGATGGGTGTCGAGCCCGAGGGGATTCCGCCCGCGGAGTCGGCGCGCGTGGGCCTCTATCGCCGGTTGCTGGCCGGCCGCAGGGCGCTCGTGGTGATCGATCACGCGTCCTCGGCCGCGCAGGTCCGCGCCCTTGTCCCGGCCACGCCGGACGTCTTCCTGCTGGTGGTCGCCTCCGGTCCGGCCTTCGCGCTGGAGGCGGAGCGCGTCGAGGTGCCGCCGCTGAGCGACCGGGACGCGGTGACGTTGCTGCGCAAGGTGGCAGGCCCGGAGAGGGTGGCGCTGGCCAAGCCCCGGATGCCGTCGCTGCTCGGCCACTGCGCGGGCAACGCCTTCGCCCTGAAGGCCGCGGCGATGAGTCTGCTGGCCGAGGAGCCGCCGCTGCCGGAGGACGGGGCGGAGTCCACGGCGCGCCATCCGGTCCACGGCATGGTGCGCAGCGCCTGCCGCCGCCTTCGGCCGGAGACGGCACGGCTCTGCCGGCTGACCGCTCTGGGCGGCTGGCCCGCGATCGACGCCCGGCTGGCGGGGGACACCGCCGCGGTCGGCCAGGAGGAAGCCGCCGGGATGCTCGCCGAAGCGGCCGACGCCCAGCTGGTGGAGGCCCTGGGCGACGGCCGCTACCGCTTCCGGCCCGAGGTACGTCGCGTTCTGGCGGACACCGCAGCCCTGGAACACGGGATCCCGGAGTGCTCCGCGGCGATGTCCCGGGCCCTCGACGGACTGCTGAACCGAGCCCTGCACGCCGCGCACGCGGCGCTGCCGCAGAGCTGGCGGACCGAGCCGGCACCGGCGCGGGGCACTCCGTACCGTGACGAGGCCGAGGGCATGGCGGCGCTGCTGGCCGAGACCGGAAACGTGGTCCGGGCGGTGTCCGTGGCGGAGGAGTACCAACACATCGACACGGCGATGCGCATGGCCCGCGCACTGTGGCCGGTGCAGCTGAAGGCCGGGTTCTGGGACGAGGTGCTGCCCGCCCTGCGGATCGCGGCCCGGTGTGCCGACCGGCATCACGCGGATTCCCGCATGGCGGGCGCGCTCCACTTCCAACTGGGCCACTGTCTGGGCGAATTGAGGCTGTGGAACGAGGCCGACCGCGCGGTGCACACCGCCGCCGCGTGTGAACGCGCCGCGGGACACCTACGGGGCGAGGCGTCGTCCGTCGAGATGCTGGGCCTGCTGAAGCTGAACGACTGGCGGTACGACGCGGCATACGAGCGGTTCGTCGAGGCGGAGCGCATCTACCGGCGGATCGCTCCCGGCCAGGAAGGCGCGGAGGACCTGCCACGTGCCCTCGCCCTGGCCGAACGCCACCAGGGGCGAGCCCTGCGCGGTCTGGGCCGGCTGGAGGAATCCCGCGTCCGTCTGGAGACCGCGCGCGACTTCTTCGCGGAACGGGGAGAGGCGTACAACCAGGCCCGCGCCCTCACCGACCTCGCCGAGACGCTGCACGACGCCGGTGACCACGCCGGGGCGCTGACGAAGATCGCCGAGGCCGAGCGCCTGCTCAACCCGGAGAAGGCGACTCCGCACCTGAACCATCTCGCCCGTCTGCGGCTGAGCTGCCAAACCCCGCGCTAGCGGGCACCACCGCCACCGGGTGCACGCCGCCGGCCGTGTGCACCCGGAGCGTCGTCCCACCGGGCGGCACGGTCCGGCCGCCCGCCAGCCAGGCGTGCAGCGAGGAGGCGTACGCGGCCGGATCGGCGTCCGCACCCGGGCCCGCCTTCAGCTGGAACACGCCGTGATCCCGGCCGCGCACCGTGCACCGGTCCGGCCCGCTCACATACACGGCGAGCGCACAGTGCGGATGCCGGTCCAGCACCTCCGTGCTCCACTCCTCCGGGCCACCGAGGCGGGGGTCGTCCGGCTGCCCCTCGCGTACGATCACGTCGGCCAGGGCCAGGTCGCCGGGGTCGCGGGTGTCCTCGTGCACGGCGAGGTGGGTGTCGCCGACCGCGTCGTACGGGTGCCCCGTGGTGCGCTCGATCCGGACCTCGGTTCCGTGCACATGGGTACGGACGTTCAGGGGAGCCGTGCGCCGTGGGGGATCGTACGGTGGCAGGGGCAGCGGCTCCAGCAGCGCGGGGGCCGCGGGCTCGGGGAGATCCATCAGGCCGTAGAAGAGCCGCCGCAGCAGCGCCGCCGAGGCACCCGGGGCCGAGCTGGTGAACTCCGCCGGACCGGCGAGCGGGCGGTGCCACGCCAGCAGTTCCTCCAGCTGATCCCGTAGCGGGCCATGCGGATCGAGCCGCGGCGCCTCCCGGACGAACGTGGCGAGTGGCGCCGCGGGATCCAGCCTGTCCTGTGTGGCGGACGCCAGCAGTACGGGGATGCCCAGCGCCGCGGCGTAGTAGGAGACCGCCCCGAAATCCCCCACCACGACATCCGCCGCCAGCAGCGCCTGCCGCCAGGCGTGCACGGGGTCGATCAAGGTGAGACCGCTGCGGCGGGCCCGGTCCAGCCACACCCGGATCTGCCCCGGGCCGTGCCCATACCAGATGTTCGGATGCAGCACGGCCACCAGCCGGTAGTCGTCGGCCGGCAACTCGGCGGCGAGCCGTGGCAGCAGACTCGGCAGGATGTCATGGCCACCGCCGTTTCCGAAGAGACCCTCCGGATTCCAGGTGGAGTTGAGCACGACGAGCCGCTGACCGCGCCGCACACCCAGAGCCCGCCGGAACCGCTCACGATAGGCGCGGCCGGCCAGCAGGCGGTCGAAGCACGGGTCGCCCGCGAGGACGGCCGCCTCCTCGGCTTCGGGGCATACACGCCGCAACCGCTCCAGCTGCTCCGGGTGGGACAGCACCAGGCCGTCCACGAAGGGTTCGCCGTTCGCGAGCAGCCACTCCGGTGACAGCCCGAACGTCGGCTCGCGGCCTCCGGCTTCCGTCACCAGCAGCTTCTTGGTGTATCCGACGCCATGGGACAGTACGGCTAACCTGCCGTGAAGGCGGTCGAGTCGACCACCGAAGCTGGCGGAAACCGCCAGGTCCACCGGTGTTGCCAGCGCCTGTTCCCAGGGCAGCACGGGCAGCCCCAGCTCGGCGAACAGCTCGCGGATTCCCCCTTGGAAGGCGGACGACTCCGTCGACGTGGCCAGCAGTTGCACCCGGAAGTCGTCGTGGAACAGCGGCAGCACGTCCAGCAGGCGTCCGGCAGAGGTGACGTTGTGCACCACCAGCAGGACGCGGCGAGGGGTGGCCCGGCTGGCCCAGCGATCGGAGCCTTCCCCGACCGGGACCCGAATCGCCAGGGGATCGGCTGGCCCCACTCGCCACCTCCTGCTGGTCACGCGATGTCCTCGGTATGCCGGATCACCCTAGCCAGGTGATCGAGCGCACGGTGACGCCCGGCCGCGACGTGGTCCGTGACGGCCGTACGGGCCGGGGGAGCGCAGGTGTAAGCCGGGCGCCTCCCGGGCACCCGCGCCCGGAAAGGATCACGCCTGTCAAGACAGCGGGCCCGGTCCGCACGCCTGGCCGGGACCGCGGAACGGAAGGCCATGAGCAGCGGTTTCATGGGTCCGGGGGACTTCGGTCCAGACCCGTTCGAGGAATTCATGGCGCGATTCCTCGGCGGCGGGCCGCGCCCCGGCCTCCGTCATATCGACATCGGCCGCCTGATGAGCGACCCCGCCCGGCAACTCGTCGCCGACGCGGCCTCCTACGCCGCCGAACACGGCAGCACCGATCTGGACACCAAGCATCTGCTGCGTGCGGCGCTGGCCACCGAGCCGACCCGGGCTCTGCTGGCGGGGGCGGGCGCCGACACCGACGCGCTGGCCGCGGAGATCGACCGGACGAGCGGCGAGGGACCGCCGCGGACCCAGCTGTCCATCACCCCCGCGGTCAAGCGCGCCCTGCTGGACGCGCATGAACTGGCCCGTGCCCACGGCGACTCCTACATCGGCCCCGAGCATGTGCTCGGGGCGCTGGCCGCCAACCACGACTCCACGGCCGGCCGCATCCTCAACTCCCTCCCCTTCGGCCCCATGGCGGCCGAGGGCGGCCCGCAGAGCACACCGGGCCGGCCGCCGGTCGGCGGGGCCGGGCAGCAGTCCGGCCGGCGGCAGGACACGCCGACCCTCGACAAGTTCAGCCGCGACCTGACCGACCTCGCCCGGGCGGGCCGCATCGACCCGGTCATCGGCCGTGAGCAGGAGATCGAGCAGACCGTCGAGGTGCTGTCCCGCCGGGGCAAGAACAACCCCGTGCTGATCGGCGACGCCGGTGTCGGCAAGACCGCCATCGTCGAAGGGCTGGCCCAGCGCGTCGCCGAGGGAGACGTCCCCGACATCCTGCTGGACCGCCGGGTGGTCGCCCTGGACCTGTCCGCCGTCGTCGCCGGCACCCGCTATCGCGGCGACTTCGAGGAGCGGCTGAGCGGCATCATCGACGAGGTCCGTACACACTCCGAGGGGCTCATCGTCTTCATCGACGAGCTGCACACCGTGGTCGGCGCGGGAGCGAGCGGCACCGAGGGCGGTTCCATGGACGCGAGCAACATGCTCAAGCCCGCCCTGGCCCGTGGCGAACTCCATGTGATCGGCGCCACCACGCTGGAGGAGTACCGCCGCCACATCGAGAAGGACGCGGCGCTGGCCCGGCGCTTCCAGCCCGTCCTGGTCCCGGAGCCCTCCGCGGCCGACGCGGTGGAGATCCTGCGCGGCCTGTGCGACCGCTACGAGGCCCATCACCAGGTCCGCTTCACCGATGAGGCGCTGGTCGCCGCCGTGGAGCTGTCCGACCGCTACCTCACCGAACGGTTCCTGCCCGACAAGGCCATCGACCTGATGGACCAGGCCGGCGCCCGGGTGCGCCTGCGCTCGCGTACCAAGGGCACCGACACGCGCACCCTGGAACGCGAGGTCGAGCAGCTGACCCGGGACAAGGACCAGGCGGTGGCCGCGGAAGAGTACGAGCGGGCCACCGAACTGCGCGACCGCATCGGCGAGTTGAACCGCCGGATGGAGGCCGACCACGGCACGGAGCCCGACGACGGGCAGAGCCTGGAGGTCACCGCCGAGGACATCGCCGAGGTGGTCTCCCGCCAGACCGGGATTCCCGTCAGCAACCTCACCCAGGAGGAGAAGGCCCGCCTGCTCGGGCTGGAGGAACACCTTCGCGAGCGTGTCGTCGGGCAGGACGAGGCCGTCGGCGCGGTCGCCGAGGCGGTGCTGCGCTCCCGTGCCGGGCTGGCCGACCCCGGCCGTCCCATCGGCAGTTTCCTCTTCCTCGGCCCGACCGGCGTCGGCAAGACCGAGCTCGCGCGGGCGCTGGCGGAGGCACTGTTCGGCAGCGAGGACCTGATGGTCCGGCTGGACATGAGCGAGTACCAGGAGCGGCACACCGTCAGCCGGCTGGTCGGCGCCCCACCCGGCTATGTCGGCCATGACGAGGCCGGGCAGCTCACCGAGGCGGTGCGCCGCCGCCCCTACGCGTTGCTCCTGCTCGACGAGATCGAGAAGGCCCATCCGGACGTCTTCAACACACTGCTCCAGGTGCTCGACGACGGCCGGCTCACCGATGCCCACGGCCGCACGGTCGACTTCCGCAATACGGTCGTCGTGATGACCAGCAACCTCGGCTCCGAGGCCATCGGTGGGCGCGGCGCCCTCGGCTTCGGGACCGCGGAGGCCGAGACGGACGAGCAGGCCCGGCGCGAGCGCGTCCTGCGACCGCTGCGCGAGCACTTCCGCCCCGAGTTCCTCAATCGCATCGACGAGATCGTGGTCTTCCGGCAGCTCACGGACGAGCATCTGCACCGGATCACCGATCTGTTGCTGGAGGAGACCCGCCATCGGCTGGAGGCCCAGGACATCGCCGTCGAGTTCGCCCCGGAAGCCGTCGACTGGATCGCGCGGCGGGGCCACGAACCCGCCTACGGTGCCCGGCCACTGCGCCGCACCATTCAGCGCGAGGTCGACAACCGTCTGTCGCGGCTGCTGCTGGACGGCGACATCTCCTCCGGCGACCGGGCCCGGGTCGAGGTCGTGGACGGACACCTGGTGTTCCACACCACCGGCACGGCCTCGAACGCGAAGCAACCGTGACGCTCACGGTGGGCCGCGAACGCCACGCCGTGCCCGGCGGCTTTCCGCCGTATCGTGGAAAGTGTTCCACCGGGGCCACCGCCTCGTACGGGTCGTGCGGGGTGGCGGGCCCCGGTCAGGCGGCGCCCCGAAGGTGGAAAGGAGCGCATCGGAGATGGATCAGACGAACCCAGTCCCGGACCCCGAGCGCAACTCCGGACTACGGCCCAGCGTGGGCGTCCCCCCGGGGGAGACCCCACCGGCCGAGGACGGCCTCTCGGAAGCGGGCCCCCAGGAGACGTACAACCCCACGAAAGGCTGGTCGACGGGCCCCACGATCATCATCTGGGCCTTTGTGGTGCTGTTCGCGGCCTTCTGCGTCGCGTTCGCGATCGCCGTGCTGTAGGTGACCAGGGAGGCCCGGCCCCCCGCGTGCCTGGCACTCGGGGGCTGTCGGAGCGCCTTGTGTCAGGTGTCGCTCTCCTTCCTCTCCACCGACTCGTGGCCTCGCACTGTCATGTTCACCTTTTGGAGTGGCTGGGAACACGGGGTGGACGCGAAGGAGGCCCGTTGATGCATGACGACCACGAGGCGCCGAGGAACGAGGACGGTGAAGTGCGGTCCGGCCGTGTGGAGACCCGGGAGGAGCGGGCCGACCGCAAGTGGGCCGAGTTGCTGCAGGAGGTGAGGGTGACGCAGACGGGCGTGCAGATTCTCTTCGCCTTCCTGCTCACGGTCGCCTTCACCCCGCACTTCCAGAGCCTTGGCCAGGTGGACCGGTCCATCTACGTGGTGACCGTCCTTCTGGGGGCGGCGGCCACTGGAGCGTTGATCGCGCCGGTCTCCTTGCACCGGATCGTCACCGGACGCCGGCTGAAGCCGGAAACGGTGGACTGGGCCTCCCGCTTCACCGTGGCCGGGCTGGTGCTGCTGCTGTGCACGGTGGCATCGGCGCTGCTGCTGATCCTGCGTGTCGTCGTGGCCGACGCCACCGCGCTCTGGCTGGCGGCCGCGGCCTTGATCTGGTTTGTGCTCTGCTGGTTCGTCCCCGCGGCCTGGCTTTTCCATCGCTCGCGCAGGGAGAGCTGAGGATCGCTGAAGGGCCGCTGACACGGGCCCCTGAAGGTCCGCTGACGGACCCCTGAAGTCCGCTGCAGGGCTGTGACGCCCGGCCGCCCGGCGCGGCGTCACACGGTTTCCCGTCCAGGTGGCGGGGCACCCGTGGCCCATGGATCACACGCAGGCTCCCGTCCTGGAGGCCCTGGCCCGCTACCACGAGCGTGGCGCCCTCCCCTTCACCCCGCCCGGGCACAAACAGGGCAGGGGCGCCGACCCGGAGGTCGTCAAGGTCCTGGGTGAGGAGGTGTTCCGCGCCGACCTCCTCGCCTTCGGTGGCCTGGACGACCGGCTGGGATCGGGCCGCGTGCTGGAGCGTGCCGAGGAGCTGATGGCGGACGCGGTGCGCGCCGAGCACACGTTCTTCTCGACCTGCGGCAGCTCGCTCTCCGTCAAGGCGGCGATGCTGGCGGTCGCCGGCCCCCACGAGACGTTGCTGGTGGGTCGGGACGCCCATAAATCGGTGATCTCCGGCCTGATCATGTCCGGTGTCCGGCCGGTCTGGGTGGAACCCGAATGGGACGGTGCCCGCCACATCGCCCATCCCCCGTCGGCCGCGTCATTCGAGCGGGCGTTCGACGCACATCCGGAGGCCAGGGGCGCCCTGGTGACCAGCCCCACTCCGTACGGATCCTGCGCCGATCTGGCGGAGATCGCCGAGATCTGCCATCGGCGCGGACGCCCGCTGATCGTCGACGAGGCGTGGGGAGCGCATCTGCCGTTCTGTTCCGAGCTGCCGAGCTGGGCCATGGACGCGGGTGCCGACGTCTGCGTGACCAGCATCCACAAGATGGGCAGCGGCCTGGAGCAGGGCTCGGTGTTCCATCTGCGCGGCGACCTGATCGACCCGGCCCTCCTGAAGTCCCGCGCCGATCTGCTCGGCACCACGAGTCCGTCCGTGCTCCTCTACGCGGGAATGGACGGATGGCGTCGGCAGATGGCGCTGAACGGCGAGGAACTGCTCGGCGCCGCGCTGCGCCGGGCGCATGCGGTACGCGAGGAGATCGCGGCCATCGACGGACTGCACGTGGACGGGCGCGCGGACTACGTGGGCCCGGGTCTCGCCGTTGACTTCGACCCGTTCCCGGTCGTCACCGATCTCACCGAGCTCGCGGTCAGTGGCTACCGGGCGGCCGACTGGCTCCGGGAACACCACGACATCAACGCCCACCTGGCCGACCACCGGCGGATCAGCACCCAGCTCACCCACGCCGACGACCCCTCGACGACCGGCCCGCTGCTCACCGCGCTGCGCGACCTGGTCGGCCACATGGACGATCTGCGGCCCGCTCCCGAGGTGGCCGTACCCGCACCGGGCGAGTTGCGAATGGAGCAGTCCTGCCTGCCGCGGGACGCCTACTTCGGCTCCGTGGAGGACCTGCCCGTGGCCCGCGCGGCAGGCCGGGTGGCGGCCGAGATGGTCACCCCCTACCCACCGGGCATACCGGCCGTGCTGCCCGGCGAGGTGCTGAAGCAGCCGGTCCTGGACTATTTGCGCACCGGAGTGAAGGCCGGGATGAACCTCCCCGACGCGGCCGACCCCGCGCTGAACACCATCCGCGTCCTGGTCGAAGGGACCGGAGCCGACTGACGCACCGGCGCAGGTCGGCTCGAGGCGGGCCGACCTCAACAGAGGTGCCACCTCAACAGAGATGCCACCTCAACAGAGGTGGCCACCTCAACAGAGATGGCCACCACGACAGAGTCAGCCCACCACGACAGAGACGGTCACCACGACAGAGGCAGAGGGAACAGTGAGCGAAACGCGTCCGGCGAATCCGACCCGGCTGATGTCCCTGCCCACGGCGCGGGGAGAGGCGTCCGGCGCGCTCGTCGACGCCCTGGTACGGGAGCCCGGCAGCGCGAAACTGCCCGTCGGCCCGTCGCTCCAAGAGGCCGATCCCTACGGCGGTGATCTGCAGCTCGCGCTGTACGTGTGCTACGAACTCCACTACCAGAGCTTTTCCGGTGTGGACGACGCGTGGGAGTGGGACCCGGATCTGCTCCGGGTACGGCAGGCACTGGAGCGCCGCTTTCTGGCTGCGCTGCGCTCCGATGCCACCACCCACGACGACCCGGACACCGCCGTGGCCGAGCTGCTGGTGGAGCCGGCCGACGGAACGGGAGTGTCGCACTACCTCCGGGACGAGGGTGAGCTGTGGCAGCTGCGTGAGTACATCGCGCATCGGTCGCTGTACCAGCTCAAGGAGGCCGACCCGCATGTGTGGGTCATTCCGCGACTGCGCGGCCAGGCCAAGGCGGCGATGGCGGCGGTGGAGTACGACGAGTTCGGGGCCGGGCGCGGCGAGCGGGTCCACGCGGAGCTGTTCGCCGATCTGATGACCGACCTGGCGCTGGATCCCGCGTACAACCACTATCTGGACGCCACATCGGCGCGGATGCTGGCGGTGGTCAACATGATGTCGCTGCTGGGGCTGCACAGGGCGCTGCGCGGCGCTCTGGTGGGACACTTCGCGACGGTCGAGATCACCTCCTCACCCGCGTCCGACCGGCTGGCCCAGGCGCTGCGACGGTTCGGTGCGGGCGAGGCGGCGGTGTTCTTCTACACCGAACATGTGGAGGCCGACGCCGTCCACGAGCAGGTCGTACGCCATGGGGTGATCGACGAGCTCCTGAAGCGCGAACCGGGACTGGCCGCGGACGTGGCGTTCGGCGTCGACGCCACCGTGTTCCTGGAAGACCGCCTCGCCGAGGAGCTTCTGGGCGCCTGGCGGGAGGGCCGGTCCTCACTCCGCGCCCCGCTGTGATCCCGGCTGTCCCGCTTCCTCGGACTCCGGCTCGGGCGCCGTCGCCCCGGTAGCGCGGCCAGGCAGCACGAACAGCGCCACGGCCGCGCCGACCAGGCCGGCCGCCGCTCCGACGCTCACGCGTAAGCTGCTCGACGCCGCAGGACATCGCACACGCCGACGAGCCAACGAAAGGAGCCGTCATGACCGCCCCGGCCCCGACGCTGATCGAGGCGGCCCGGCGCCTGGCCGACGAGGTGCTGGCGCCCGGTGCCGAGTCCGCCGACCGCGAGGGCGTCTCCCCGGCCACGATCGCCGAGGTCAAGAGGTCCGGGGTGCTCGGGGTGGGCGGCCCGGTGGCGTACGGCGGGGCGCAGGCGCCGGACGCGGTCGCCCGCGAGATCGCCGAAATCCTCGCCGGGGCCTGCTGTTCCACCTACTTTGTACAGGCTCAGCACCACAGCCCGGTCAGGATGCTCTCCGCCGCCGACTCCCCGGCGCGCGAGCGGCTGCTGCGGCCGCTGTGCGACGGCACGCTGCTGTCCGGTATCGCCTTCTCCCATCTGCGGGCCTACCCACGCAAGCCGGTGCGGGTCACCCGGGTCCCGGGCGGCAGGCGCTTCGACGGCCGGGTGCCGTGGTACACCGGCTGGGGCCTGAACGACGTGGTGCTCCTCGCCGGGGTCACCGACGACGGCGAGGCGTTGTTCGCCTTCGCGGACGCCCGTGAGCAGCCCGGTCTGCGCCCCACACCACAGCTAGAGCTCGCCGCGCTGACCGGCACCCGCACAGTCGGCCTGGAGCTGGACGGCCTGGTGGTGCCAGAGGAGGCCGTGGTCTGGAGCCGTCCCTACGAGGAGTGGGCGATCGCGGACCGGCCGAAGAACACCAACCCCAACCCGGCCGTGTTCGGCGTGGCCGGCGCGGCCCTGGACCTGCTGGAGGCCGCCGGGGACGCGGAGGCGAAGGAGACGGCGCAGGTGCTGGGCGAGTGGCTGCGTGAGGTGCGCCGGGAGGCGTACGCGCTGGTGGACGAGGTTCCCGCGGGGGAGCGCCTGGCGGACCGGCTCGCGGTGAAGACCCGGGCCTACGACGTGCTGCGCGCCGCCACCACCGCGGCGATCGTCGCGGGCGGCGGCCGGGCGTTCGGTCTCGGCAGCCCCGCGCAGCGGCTGGCCCGGGAGGGTCTGTTCCTGGTGGTGCAGGGGCAGACCGCCGACGTCCGCAGTGCCCACCTGCGGGCATTGCGTGGGTGATCTGCCGCCGCCATAGACGCGATCGGTGGCCCGGTCATGTACGGTCCGCGCCCGCCCCGCCTACTCCAAGCCGGACGCCTCGAGGATCCCCCGGGTGGCCGTGTTGTCGAGGTGCCGGCCCAGCAGCCGCAGGACCTCCGTGCCGTGTCGCAACGTACCGCGTTCGAGGGAGCGCCGCGCACCGGTGTCCAGCTCATGCCACAGCAGGGGATCCGCGACCAGGACGCGGAGGTCGAGCGTCACCCGATGGCCGTAGACGTCGCGTAGGACCAGGCGGGTGGCGATCCGGCCGTCCTGCCACACCCCGGCCAGGGCGTCGGTGTGTACCCGGTGGACGCCTACAAAGCCCCGTACGGTCAGCCGGCCGTCGCCTGCCGTCACCCGCGGTGGCCGCAGTATGGTGAACACCACCACCGCGAGCAGGGCCCACAGGTCGGCCCGCCCCACGGTGAGCCCGCCCGAGGCCCAGTCGAGCAGCGTCGTCACCCCGCCGAACGCCAGCGCGAGACACACCGCCCACCGCGCGCCCGCACGCGGACGGCCGCCACGGGGCGTCCGGGCGGGCCCGCCCATCAGCCGTTCCATACGGGCACGCTAAGCGGGGCGCAGGGCGGGTGGAACGCACCCTGATGCACCCTGACGCTCCTCTTACGCCACCGTGATGACCTTTAACGGGACTTTGGCGCTCCGCCGGTGCGTCGGCCGATGCCTGCGCCGGTGCGGAAGGTGGCCGGACCCGGCACATCCGGTCCGACCACCCCGTTTCACGCGGTGAGCTCCTCGCGGATACGGGTGCAGCATGAAGGCGGATGACTCCCGGGCCCGTGCCTCCCAGGCGAAGACACAGGCGGTGGCCACTCCGTCGAAGTTCAGCTCGCGGAGGGCGCCGAAGAAGGTGTCCCAGTCAACTTCACCCCGGCCGATGTCCAGGTGCTGGTGGATGCGGGCGGGGGTGCCGGGCGGGTTGAGGATGTAGCGCAGCCCGGAGGAGCCCTTGTGGTCGAAGGAGTCCGCGATGTGCACACGCTGGAGCTTGTCGCCCGCGTAGCGCATCATCGCCGCGATGTCCGCCGTCGGCTCGGCACCGGAGAGGTGGAAGGTGTGCGGAGCGCAGTAGAGGTAGTTCACATAGGGCTTGTTGATGGCGCGGACCAGGTCGACGGCGGGGGGCTCCTCGCAGAAGTCGTCCGGGTGGGCTTCGAGGTTGAGGGCGATGCCCTCGCGTTCGAAGAGCGGCAGCAGTTCCTCCAACGAGCGCCAGAAGGCGGCCTCGCTCTCGGCGGCGCGCTCGGGGCGGCCGTTGAACTCCGAGTTCATCAGGGGGCATTCGAGGTCCGCGGTGATCTCGATGCCCCGCGTGCTGAGACAGGTCAACCCGCCCCCGCACGCAGCTTGGCCCAATGGCCTCTTGCCTGGTCAGGGACGCGCTGCGCAGGGCAAACACGTCCAGCATGACGTCGGCCCCCTGGTCAACCAAGGGGAAGGGGCGACAGACGTCCCGGCCCGCCGCGGCAGCTCGCGTACGCCTTCGGGCCGCTCAGCGCAGGGCGTGCTGACGCGTCCAGCCGCAGGCCGCGATACCGAGCCGGCGCCGTACCAGGTTGCGTGAGACAGACCAGTCATCGCCGTCTCACTCAACCGGAACCACCCCAGGTCGCCTCCCTCAGCGACACCGACTGGGAACTGATGGACGCGCACCCCCCCCGCGTTCTACGTGCTCATGTACGGCACTGTGCAGCCCGGGCGGCGGCCCCCGGCCGCGGACGAGGCGCACGCCCTGCTGGTGAGACTGCTGCGCCGGGCGGCCGAGGGCGGGCGCCTTCGGGTTCCGGTGGAGCAGGCGACCCGCGTCATCCACGCGGCGACAACGGGTGCCACCCTGGCGCTGATCGGCGAAGAGTCCTCGGAGCGGGACCTGACCACTTCGACACGGCTGCGGGACACCGTCATCGCCTCGATCACCACGGACGCGCCCGCCTCATCCGGGTCGGACCTGGCCTCGCGCGCACTCGCCCTCGATGCCGCACTTCACACCGCGCTCACCACCGGGCCCCCGGCTGCGGGCGCCGGGGTACCTCTGCGAGACACGGAGACGGCATTGCTGCGCGAATGGCTGCAGCAGCTGGCAGGCTGAACCCACCGCCTGCTCCGCAGGCGTTACATCCTCCGTCTTGCGATCGCAGGCACCGGGTGCCGCCCAGCGTGGCCGAACGGCAGCACCTTGTCGAAAACGCTCTAGCGGCGGGGCGACGTGCTGGCTTGAACCAGGACTCGTGCCAGGTCGGTGCTCTCCGGAAGGCTGTCGAACGAGAGGGGCCGCGTGGCGACAGCACCCTCGTGCAGCACGAGGAGTTGGGTGGCGAGGGTGGCCGGGTGCGAGCAGCCCGCTGTGGTGGCGAGTTCCTCGAACAGGTTCAGCAGCCAGAGCTTCTGGTTCGCGGCGATGCGGTGTGCGGGATGCGAGGGGTCCGGGAGTTCGGCGAGTGCGTTGATGAAGGCGCATCCGCGGGTGTTGGTTTCGCTCCAGGTCCGCAGTGCCTCGAAGGGTGCGGTGACGGCCTCGGCGGGAGTGTTGCTGGCATCGACGGCGGCACGGACGAGTGAGCGCCAGCGCTGGTCACGGCCCGTGAGATAAGTCGCCACGAGGCGGTCTTTCGAACCGAACTGGTTGTACAGGGTCCGCTTGGTTACCCCTGAGCGCTCAGCAATCAGATCCACGCCGACCGCTGTGATTCCGCGGTTGTAGAACAACTCCTCTGCGGCCGCCACGATGCGGCGGCCAGCCGGCGTCATAGGCCGCGCTTCCTGCACTGCGGGCCCCTTCACAGATCGGTGTACGGTGAGGGATATTCACAGATCAGTATACCTGCGAGGAGGTTCAAGCGATGAGTGCGTCCCAGTTCATGCGAGCGGTGCGAATCACAGGGCACGGAGGGCCGGAGGTTCTTGAGCTGACGGAGGTCGCCGTCCCTGCCCCGCGGGCGGGAGAGGTACTGGTCCAGGTCAGCGCAGTAGCGCTGAACAACACCGACCTGTGGACTCGGGAGGGCGCCTACGGCCGTCCGGGAGACCCGAAGGCGATGTCGGGCTGGCGCGGCCCGATCGACTTCCCGCGTATCCAGGGCGCCGACGTGGCCGGCCGCGTCGTGGCCGTCGGGACCGGGGTGGAGGGGAGCCTCGTCGGACGCCGAGTGGTCGTCGACCCCGCGATCTACGACACCGAAGGGCCGGACGCCCACCCGGTGGGCCTGATGGGGAGTGAACGCGACGGGGGATACGCCGAGTACGTGACGGCGCCGGTGGAGCGTGTACATGACGTGACGGAATCGCCGCTCACGGACGACCAGCTCGCGACGTTGCCGACCGCCTACGGCACGGCGCTGGGCGTGATCGAGCGAGGCCGGCTGCAGAAGGGGGAGACCGCCCTGGTCTCGGGAGCGTCCGGCGGCGTCGGCCTCGCGCTGGTGCAGATCGCCCGTGTGCGCGGCGCAAGGGTGCTCGCCATCAGTAGCGGACCCAAGATCGATGCGGTGCGCGAAGCAGGCGCGCACGAAGTCATCGACCGCGCAGGAGACGTCGCCGAGCAGATCCGCACTGCCGCCCCGGAGGGCATCGACGTCGCACTCGACGTCGTGGCCGGCGAACTGGTCAGCGAGGGGCTGCCGCTGCTGCGCGAAGGGGGCCGGTGGGTCATCGCCGGCGCACTCGGTGGCTACGATGTGACCTTTGACGTGCGCCGTCTCTACCTGCACAACGCCCAGGTCATCGGGTCCGCGATGCACACGCCCACACACTTCGGCCTCCTCATGGACCTGGCTCGTCGGGCAGAGGTCCAGCCCGTCATCGCGGCGACCTTCCCACTGGACCAGGCCGCTCAGGCCCAGGAAGAACTCTCTCGCAGGGAGCACGTGGGAAAGATCGTCATGCACCCCTGAGTTCCATCCGACGGATCACGCGCAGAGCCATAAGCGGCCCACCCCATACTGGGCCGACAAAGCCCTGCTGCTCGGCCCCGACGCGCAGCCCGCGGACATCGACGCGCTGGGACACCGCACGGTCACCGTCTCCGTCGGCCGCCGGGTCCCCCACGCCCGCGTCGACAGTGTGCACACGGCCGAGGGCAAGGGCGTACGGCAGGTCATGGAGCACCTCGTCGAACGGGGTCACCGCCGGATCGTGCACATCGACGGCGGCCGCGGACCGGGCTCTGCCGACCGCGGTCCTCGCGGGCAACGACCGTTGCGCGATGGGGCTGTTGATGACCCTGACCCAGGCGGGCGTCGACGTCCCGCGCGATCTGTCCGTCGTCGGCTACGACGACAGCCACCTCTCCCATCTGATGCCGATCGGCCTGACCACGGTCCGCCAGGACGCGGTGCTCATGGCCGAGTACGCGGTGCGGTTCGTCGGTGGAGCGGCTGGAGGGCACGGCGCCGGAGCCGCGGGAGGCGGTGCTGGATCCGAAGCTGACGGTACGGGGCACCAGCGGACCGCCCCCGGAGGGCGTCGACGCGGGAAACCGGTCAACGCTTTAGGCGCTGGAGTCACAGCGGGTCGCGGTGGTCCACGGCGGCCCTGGGCCAAAGGGCTTGTCATGGACGCGTAGTGGCGGGCGGCCCGAAGGCGTTCACAGCTTTTCGAAGGGGTCGTGTGCGGCGAGCAGCTTGTCCACCCGCGCCTGGTCGACCCGGCTGACGATCTGCCCGGCCTCCTGCCGGTCCCGGATCACCTTGGCCAGGGTGAAGGCGGACGTCACCAGGTAGAGCACGGAGATGGCCAGGAAGCCGCGCACCCAGGCGTCGGCGCTCAGCTGGAAGATACCGATGGCGGTGGCGGCCATGGCGACGGCGAAGGAGGCGACCGCCTGACCGTAGAACGCGGCCGTGCTCTGCTGCTTGACCGGTGTCTCACTCATGCGGACAAGAATCGGCGGATGCGGCGGTCCCCGCATCCGTCCGGATACTCAGAAGGTACTCAGAAATCGGGCGCGATCGTCCGCCCGCCTGGGCCGGGTTGCGAGCCGCGCGCCCTTGTCGCTGTCGTTCGCCGCGCCGCTCGTTCCGCCACCGGACTTGCCAAGCGGAACGGTGTTCCGTATCGTTACCGGAGCGACGTTCCGCTTGCTTGTGTTGTCAGAGCAGGGACCCGGCGACCACGCCGCGCATGGCCACCACGCCTCCGTATCCTTCCGGAAGTTGGCCGGCCAGAAGCTGTTCCGCTTGAACCTCGGCAGCGCGCTCCAGGTGCCGCTGCCGGTGCCGAAAGGACCGACGGCTCCATGTCACAGACACCCCCGCCCCGTTTCGGGATCATGACCGCCCCCATGCAGGTCGACTACCACGACGTCCTGCGGGTCTGGCGCGAGGCGGACACGATCCCGGAGATCGAGCACGCATGGCTGTTCGACCACCTCATGCCGATCGGCGGCGACCCGGACGGACCGGCCTACGAAGGCTGGACGCTGCTGACGGCCCTCGCCGCCCACACCCGCCGGCTCCGGCTCGGCCTGCTGGTGACCAGCAACAGGTTCCGGCCGCCCGCGATGCTGGCCAAGATCGCCACGACCGTCGACATCGTCTCCGACGGTCGGCTGGAGTTCGGCATCGGCGTCGGCTCACGGCCCGGCCACCCCCTGGCCCGGCGTGAGTACGCGGCACACGGCCTGCCCTTCCACGACTCCGCGCACGCCGTGGGCAGCCTCGCCGAAGCCTGCACGCTGATCCGGCGGCTATGGACCGAGGAGAAGCCGTTCGACTTCCACGGCACCTATCACCAGCTCACCGGTGCGTTCGGCAACCCCAAGCCCGTCCAGCGCCCCCACCCTCCGATCGTCATCGGCGGACGCTCGTCCGCCACGCTGCGCGTGGTGGCCGAGCATGCGGACGTGTGGAACATGCCCGGCGGCGAGATCGGCGACGCCATCAACCGCAGCGCACTGCTGGACCGCTACTGCGCCGAGATCGGCCGCGACCCCGCCGCGATCACCCGCTCGATCGTCCTGTCCGTCTCCTACGATCAGCCCGGCGTCACCCGGGCCGCGATCGCGGAGGCGATCGGCGCGGGCTTCCGGCACATCATCCTCGGCCTGGCGGCGCCCTACCCCGCCGATGTCGCACGGTGGGTCACCGACGAGCTCATCAGCGCATCGGCCTAGTTGTGCTGTCCCGGCACGTTGGTGACGGGCGACGCGCTGTGAGGGGTGCTTGAACGGGGCGAGGGCCTTCTGGTTTCGGTGGAGATTGCGACACCTACCGCCGATGCCCAGGAGGCCCTCGTTGATCCACCGTAACGCCCCGCTGACCCCGACCGGCAGGCTGCGTCTGGCCCGGTGCGTCGTCGAGGACGGCTGGCCGCTGCGACGGGCCGCTGAACGCTTCCAGGTCAGCCACACCACCGCCGCCCGCTGGGCCCAGCGCTACCGCCACCACGGGGCGGCAGGCATGAGCGACCGCTCCAGCCGCCCCCACTACTCACCACACCGGACCCCCGCCCACGTGGAGGAGCGGGTGCTGCGGATGCGCCGTGAACACCACATCGGCCCACTGCGGCTGGCCGCCCGTGCCTGTGTCGCCGCCTCCACCGCCCACCGCATCCTCCAACGCCACGGCCTGCCACCACTTGCCGCCTGCGACCGGGCCACCGGCGAACCCGTCCGCCGCTATGAACGCTCCCGGCCGGGCGAGCTGGTCCACATCGATGTGAAGAAGCTCGGCCGTATCCCCGATGGCGGCGGCCACAAAGCCCTGGGCCGGGCGGCCGGCCGTAAGAACAAGAGCGGGACCGGCTATGCCTTCCTCCACACCGCACTGGATGACCACACCCGCCTCGCCTACACCGAAGACCTGCCCGACGAGAAGGCCGCCACCTGCGCGGCCTTCCTACGACGAGCTGCTGCCTGGTTCGCCGACCGCGGCGTGACCATCGAGCGGGTGCTGACCGACAACGCCTGGGCCTACAGCAAGAACACCTGGCAGCAGACCTGCCGCGACCTGGGCATCAGCCCCCGCTGGACCCGCCCCTGGCGACCACAGACAAACGGCAAAGTCGAACGCTTCCACCGCACCCTGCTGGACGAATGGGCCTACCAGCAGCCCTACACCTCAGAAAGCGAACGCCAGGCAGCGTTCCCCGACTGGCTGGACTGGTACAACTACCACCGACCCCACACCGGAATCAGCGGCCACACCCCAGCCAGCCGCGTCACCAACCTGTCCGGTCAGCACACCTAGTGGCTCTCAACCGGCATCGGTCCGAACCCGGGTGAGCGCGGCGACCGCCTCCCGCGGATCGTCCGCGTGAAACCGGAGCGTACGGGCGAAGCCCTCCGCGCCCAGCGGTCGCACGAACTTCACCGGTTCCGTCAGCTCCACCGTCACCGTGGTCTGGCTGCCCACCGCGAGGTCGAGCACCCCGTCCGCGCTCACCCGCACCAGCCGCCCGTCGGGGTAGCGCCGGTCGACCCGGGCGGTGGCGATGGCGGTGGGCGGGACCCGCAGGTCGAACAGCGCGCCGTACCGTACGCGCAGCGAGCCATCGGACCCCACGACATGCGGCCGCACCACGCAGGCCGCGTGCAGGGCGAGGATCAGCACCACCCCGTACACATCGATGACGAGCAGGACCGCGTGCACGGCCGGCCATGGGATCACCATCGCCAGCGCGACCGTCTCGACGACCGAGACGAACACCATCCCGTACATCATGGCCGTCTGGGGTCCGGTGTAGGCGACGGCCAGCGCCCCATCGGGGATCTGGTGGCGGCGCCGCAGCACCCACAGGGCGAGGCTGTGCAGGGACCGGATCTCGTGTGCGAGGAGCCGGTACACGACCACCGGGAGGAGGCTGCGCAGCGCGCCCCTCAGCCACGCCGCCGCCCGTGCGATCGGAGAACTCATGACGCCCTCCTGTCGCGCAGCTGGGCGGTCAGCTTCTCCATCACCCGGCGCACCACCGCGGCCTGGGCGGGTGAGTAGTCGGCGAGAAGCGCCTGCTCGAAGCCGGTCGCCGGGGGGCCGCCCTCCGGGATGGCCGCCAGCAGCTCGTCCGGTACGGCGGCGACGAGGTCGTCGGCCAGCGCCGCGATCCGTGGATCGTCCTCCTCGGCCCCGTCCAGCTCGTCCAGCCGCTCGTACAGGGGGAGTATGGCGGGGTCCTCGGCCAGCGGCCGCAGCGCCGCGTACACCGCGTCCCCGCCGACGATCCCGTCCATCAGGATCAGGTGCTCGCGGTCCTTGGCGGCGGCCGGCGAGGCGGTGGCTGGCGCGACCTTCAGGAGCTCCATGAGCGCGGGGGAGAGCGGCGCGTCCGGCGTGAGTGGGTCCTCCAGAAGGGCTTTGAGGACCCTGCGGCGCTGCTGGATCTCGTGTTCCTGGCGCGCGAGGTCGGCGTCCAACTCGCCCAGCACTTCGGTGAGTTCGCGCCCGGCGTCGTCCGCGAGGACGTCCCGCACCTCGTCCAGGGCGAGCCCGAGCTCGGTCAGCCGCCGGATCCGGGCCAGCAGGATGGCGTCCCTGAGGCTGTAGACACGGTAACCATTGGCCCGCCGCTGGGGTTCGGGCAGCAGGCCGATGTGGTGGTAATGCCGCACGGTGCGGGAGGTGACTCCGACCAGCGCGGCGATCTCTCCGATGCGCATGGTGCCAGTAGAAACCCTGCCGCTACGACAAGGTCAAGCGCGGCCGTGGCCGGCCCGGGCTCCGCCCGGCGGGCCCTCGACGGCGCCGATATCGGGGCGGCCGCGGTAGAGCGGGGTGCCCCGGTAGTCACGGCCGCCGTTGTCCGGGACGACGGTGCCGTTGCCGATCAGCGGTGAGCCCGGCCGGGGAGCGAAGCCCAGCGCGGTGCGCAGCCGCGGGCCGCTGTCGGCCGTGCCGTACGGCCCGGACACCGCAGGGTTCACCATCAGGGGGTCGCCCGTGCGCGCGGTGGTGTCGGTGGCGGGGACGGGCAGTGGGGCACCGCCGTAGAAGTTGTTGGCGTAGCGGATGGTCGGGCTGGTGGTCAGGCTCGCGTCGGCGACCGCCGAGGAGAAGGCGTTGTCGTGCAGGTCGTAGCGCGCGTTCAGGGAGGAGCCGTAGCCGTAGACGAGGTACCGGCTCGCCGGATTGTGCACCGTGTTGTTGTAGACCTCGGCCGAGGCGGCCCGGTCGGAGTGCAGATAGAGCGGATACCGGGAGTTCCCGCTCAGGATGTTGTACCGCACCACGACATCGCCGAAGGAGAACTGGCACAGCAGAATGCCATCGCCGTTGTCGTGCACGAAGTTGTACTGGATGCGCACCCGCGTGGTGCCCTTGTCGGCGTCGATGCCATTGGAGTCGGCGCCCTCGGCCTTCTGCTCCGTCCGGTACACCTCGTTGCGCTGGATCACGACGTCGTCGGCGTAGTACGCCTCGATGCCGGAGGTCCCCGCCTGGTCGACCACATTGTGGTCGACCACGGCGCCGCGCACATTCGTCAGATACATCGCGTTGCAGCCGTAGGGCGTCCCGCCCTGGGAGATGAAGTTGTTCCGGATGGTGATGTCCGTATGCGGGGTGAAGACGGTGTCGGCGGCCGAGGTCCGGGTGCCCCACCCGGTCGGCACCGCGACGGGGGCGCCGTTCGCGTCCTTCGCGTCGCCGGTGTACTGCTTGAGGACGATGCCCGCGAACGAGGTGTCGCGCACCGTGGAGTTCTGCACCCGGATGTCGTGGAGCACGGTGGCGGCGGACGGCGGTGCGGTGATGTCGGGGACGGTCGTGTCGAACACGATCCCCCCGGTGCGCTTCGACCGGTCCCATCCGGTCTTGAAGCGCACCCCCGGGGCGTTCCCGGAGACATCGCCGCTGATCCAGTTGACCTCACCGGTCACATCATGGACATCGACGCCGTCGACGAGGAAGTGGTCCAGCCGCCGCGCGTTGTCCCCCGATACATGGATGCCGCGCAGATCCCGCAGATTCTCGCCCGGAGTCCCGGTCGCGGGCGTCTCGTTGCTGACGTCCAGGTCGCGGATCTCCCAGTACTCCTGGTTGAACAGCCGCACCGCGTCATCGACGGTGCCCTCCCCGCGGATCCGCGGCTTGGGCCCCGGGCCGTAACTGCCGATCACGATAGGACGGCTCTTCTCGCCCGAGCCCTTCGGCCACAACTGGCCCTTCCAGGAGCCACCGGCCTTCAGCAGGATGCGGTCCCCGGCCCGGAAGGTGGTCCGGCCGACGCGGTCGAGGCTGCGCCAGGCCCTGGCGGCGCTGGTGCCCGGCGCCCTGTCGTCCCCGGAGCGGGAGTCGACGTAGTAGGTGGCGCCCTTGGCCGCGGGGGCGGTCGGTGCGGCCCGCGTGGCCGGCGCTGGTTGTGCGGCTTGTGCGGCTTGTGCTGCGACGGGGTGCGCGACCAGGGTGGCCGCGCCGAGGGCGGCGGCCGCGAGAAGGCCGAGCGGCCGTCGGCCGAGTCTGACGGATCGTCGTCCAGGTGTCATTCGTCGAATGGAAAGCGCTGTCGCAGCCAGTGTCAAGAGTCTGGATGCGCATGCCCGAGGGTCACGCAGGACAAGGGGGGAAATCGCTTTCTTGGATGGTGTCCCATGGGTGCGCTCGCGCGGTGGGATGGGGCGGGTCGCGGCTCTCGTCCGGCGGTCCGGCGGCGACCCGTGTAGGGGGCAACGGCACGGTAGCGTAAGGAGGTCGAAATACGGTCAGGTGCGGTGAGACCGCACATCCGGGGAAACAGTGAGGTAGCCCAATGCGGCACGAGATCAGCCCCGAGCCCATACTTCAGGTGGGGCTCGGCTTCATGGCGTCGAAGGCACTGCTCACCGCGGTGGAACTGGATCTCTTCTCCCAGCTCGCGGAGGGCCCCCGCACGGGCGGTGACCTGGCCGAGGTGCTCGGGCTGCATCCGCGTGGCGCCGCCGACTTCCTCGACGCGCTGGTCGCCCTCGGATTCCTGGAGCGTTCCGGGGGCGTGTACCGCAACAGCCCGTCCGCCGACACCTTTCTCGACCGTAAGAAGGCCACCTATGTCGGCGGCATCCTGGAGATGGCCAACAGCCGGCTGTATCCCTTCTGGGGGTCGCTCACCGAGGCGCTGAGAACCGGCGAACCGCAGAACGAGCACAAGCACGGCGGCGACGTATTCGACGCCATCTACCGGGACCAGGAGGGCCTCGAGGGATTCCTGCACGGAATGACCGGGCTCAGTATGGGCAAGGCGCTGGTGATAGCCGAGCGGTTCCCCTGGGCCGACTACCGGACGGTGCTGGACGTCGGGGGAGCGGTGGGCTGCCTTCCGGTGGCGGTGGCCCAGCGTCACCCGCACATGAGCGGCGGCGTCTTCGAGCTGCCCCGGGTGCGGCCCGTCTTCGAGAAGTACGTGGCGTCCTTCGGACTGGAGGACCGGCTCACCTTCCACGCGGGCGACTTCTTCACCGACGACCTGCCCGGGGCCGATGTCATCGTGCTGGGCCAGATCCTGCACGGGTGGGGCCTGGAGGAGAAGCGGCTGCTGCTGAAGAAGGCGTACGACGCACTGCCGGACGGGGGAGCGGTCCTCGTCTACGACGCCATCATCGACGACGACCGCAAGGAGAACACCTTCGGTCTGCTGGCGAGCCTGAACATGCTCATCGAGACCCGGTCCGGTTTCGAGTACACGGCCGCCGACGGCCGCGCCTGGATGACGGAGGCGGGATTCCGCAGTAGCCGGATCGAACCGCTGACGGACGGCTACTCCATGCTGGTGGGCATCAAATAGCGATCACACGGCCGTCCGGCTCCTCATCAGGCGATCAGACCTTGATTGCGTCCGTCACGGGGATAGGCATCCCCGCGCTGCTGTGCAACATATGCACACGAGCGGTCGGAAAGAGCCCTTGCCCGGCACCGGGCAAGGGCTCTCGTGGCGGTCCGCTAGAAGCGGTAGCGCAGGATTCGGCCCACATCCCGGAAGCCGGGCAGATGGGCCATCACCCGCATGCTCATCCGGCCGGAGGTGGGCATCTTCTCCACCCCCGGCATGTCCACGCTGCGCACCGCGTCCAGGCAGGTCAGCCCCGGGTGCCAGGTCTCGACCTCATGGGGGTCGTCCAGACCCCAGTGGAGTGTGGCGCCCGCGTTGCGCACCGCGGGGACCATCTTCTGGAGCCGGATGCCCAGCGGCCCGTAGACGTCGAAGAGCAGCTGGCCGCTGGGGAACCGCTCGGTGATCCGCTGGATCAGCCGCTTGCCGTCCTCCTTGCGCAGATACATCGTCAGCCCCTCGGCGACGACCACGGTGGGCCGGTCGTCGGGGACCTCGCGCAGCCACGCCTCATCGGTCACCGAGGCGCCGACCATCTCGTAGTTCCCCGACGGCTCGGGAAGCAGCCTCCGGCGCAGATCGATCACCTCGGGGTAGTCGATGTCGATCCAGCGCACCGACGAGGGCGGGTCGAGGCGCTGCACCCGGGTGTCGAGACCGCAGGCGAGATGGAGCACGGTCGCCTTCTGATGTTCGGCCAGGAACTCCATGGCCCAGTCGTCGAGCTGTTTCGCCCGCAGGGCGATGCCGACGGCCGTCGTGTCCGTCATCCCCGTTTTGCTGAAGTCGTAGGCCACACGCTCCACCGCCTCGTGGGCCGCGTGGTCGTGCAGGATGGAGTCCGGTGAACGGCTGTCGACCGCCCTGCCGTACAGCGTGGCGAGCAAGGTCTCCTGAGCGCCGCTGAGAGTGATCTTTTCGCGATCCATGGTTCCTCGTCGATGTGGGGGTACCGGACGGAACATTCCGCATGGTTGCGTACGGAACGGACAGAACCCGTGTCCGTACGGTCCCACGTTCCCCGGGGTGAAAGCGACCGGCCCCTGGGCCATTCGAGTTCATCCGGCCAACATCATGGGGGGTCGGGCGTCAGTGACCCTCGTCGTCGCCCCGTGGCAGCCACAGATCGGGTCCGAAGACCTCGTAGTGGATCGCGGAGGGGTGCACACCGCGCTCCAGCAGCTGGGTCCGCACCGACCGCATGAAGGGCAGCGGCCCGCAGAGATATGCCTGGACGCCGTCCGGGACCCCGATCCCGGACAGGTCGACATGGCCGGTGCGCTCGGCCGGCCAGTCGCCCTCGGGCCGCTCGTACCAGATGTGGGCAGTGCTCTGAGCCAGCTTGGTGACCAGCCGCTCCTGGTCGGCGCGCAGGGCGTGGTCGGCGGGGGAGCGGTCGGCGTGGACGGCGATGACCGGGGCCTGATGGCCTCTGGCCGCCAGCTCCTCCAGCATGGCCACGATCGGGGTGCAGCCGATTCCCGCGGAGGCGAGCAGCAGTGGCGTGTCCGTGGCGTCGAGCACGATGTCGCCGTAGGGCGCGGAGACGGTGAGCGCATCGCCCTCGTGGACGTGGTCGTGCAGATGGCCGGAGACCTCACCGGCCGGGTCCTCGCCGGCGTCCACGCGCTTGACGGAGAAGGTGCGCACCGTGGCGTCGGGGGCGTTGGTCAGGCTGTACTGGCGGATCTGCCGCGCCCCGTCGGCCAGTTCCACCTGCACCGAGACATACTGGCCCGCTCGGAACGCCGGGGCGGGGCGGCCGTCCGCCGGTCGTATCCGGAAGGTGACCACATCCGCCGTCTCCCGGCTCCGCTCGATCACCTCCCACTGCCGCCAGGTCCCCCCGGCCAGCACTCCTTGCTCCGCGTACAGCCGCCGCTCGGTCTCGATGAGGGAGTTGGCCATCAGCCAGTAGACCTCGTCCCAGGCGGCGATCACCTCTTCGGTGGCCGCGTCGCCGAGCACCTCCGCGATGGCGGCGGACAGATGACGGTGGACCACCGGATACTGCGCGGCGCTCACCCCGAGCGAGGCGTGCTTGTGGGCGATCCGGCTCAGCAGGGCGTCGGGGCGGACGCCGGGCCGCTCCACGAGGGCGGTGGCGAACGCGGCGATCGCGCCCGCGAGAGCCTGCCGTTGCGTGCCCGCGGCCTGGTGGGCCCGGTTGAACAGATTCCGCAGCAGTTCGGGGTGGGCCGCGAAGAGCTTCCGGTAGAACAGGTCGGCGATGGTGCCGATGGCCTCACCGACGGCGGGAAGCGTGGCGCGGACGGTCTCGGCGGACTTCTGGGAGAGCATGAGCGGGCCTAACTGGTATCTCAGATTCGTATTCAGCGGCGTGAGTGAAGCAGGCATGGCGACCTCCGTGGCATCACGGCTCAGGGGGACGGGGCCCGGGGTGCGCACCCCGGACGGGGCGGCCTCACGGGGACACACCGGGTGCGCGCCCGACCAGCCCCAGCAGCACCGGGCCGGTCGGGGACGCCACCAGATCGTCCACCGTCAGGGGATCGAGCGAGGCGAGGAACGCCTCCTGTGCCCGGCGCAGCGCCATGCGCAGCCGGCACCCCTGCCGCAGTGGACACGGCGCATCCCCCTCGCAGTCGACGACATCGCCGACCCCTTCGAACTCCCGGACCAGCTGGCCGACCGAGGCGGTGCGCCCAGTCGCGGTGAGCGCCAGCCCACCGCCCCGACCGCGCCGTGTCTCGATCAGGCCCAGGTGCTGTAGCCGGGCCGCCACCTTGGCCAGGTGGCTGTAGGGCACCTGCATCTCCCCGGCGACCTGCCGGGCAGTGCAGGGCTCGGCTCCGGTGACCGCCAGCCGCATGATCGTGCGGAGTGCCAGGTCCGTTGACTTCGTCAGCCGCATGGCGACACATTAGCTTAATGCGAATCTCAGATGCCATTTAGGTGGTGCGTTCCGGTCACCTGCGCGTGGGGTGTTTCGGCCCCGCGCCGGTCAGGCCTCGTCGGGCGGTCGGCGGCGCAGCGCCCGCGTCACCGACCAGGCGACGGACACCATGGGCACCGCCACGACCGCCCCGATCACCCCCGCGACGATGCTTCCGGCGATGACCGAAATCGCCACCACCACCGGATGGAGCCGTACCGCCCAGCTCATCACCAGCGGATGCAGTACATGGCCCTCGAACTGACCGACCGCCACGATCAGCAGCAGCACCACGGCCGCGATGGCCGGACCCCGCCCGGCCAGGGCCACCACCGTCGCCACCGCCAGGGCGATGGGCGAGCCGATCAGCGGAACGAACGTCGCGAAGAACACCAGCAGTGTCAGCGGCAGGGCCAGCGGCACCCGCAGCAGGGACAGCGCGATACCGACCAGGGCCGCGTTGGAGGCCGCCACGACGATGATGCCCCGGGTGTATCCGGCGAAGGTGGTCCACGCCGCCCGCGCCGCCCGGTCCCACGGAGACCGGGCGCGCTCGGGGAGCTGGCCCCGGAACCACCGCCACATCCGGTCCCCGGAATGAATGAAGAAGACCGAACAGAACAGGGCCAGGAACAGTGCCGTGCCCGCCTCCACGACCCGCCCCGCGCTGCTGAGCGCTCTGCTGATCAGCGTCGCGCGATGCCGCAAGACAAATGCGGTGACCTTGTCGTGGGCCCCCGACAGCACGCCGTGCCGGACATGGAACGGCGGCCCCTCCAGCCACCGCTCGATCCGGCCGATCCCGCCGCGCAGCTCACCCACGAGCCGGCCCGCCTCCCCGGCCGCCGCGTTCCCCACCAGCGCCAGCAGCCCCATCACCGCGAACAGCGTGCCGAACACCGCCAGCGCCACCGCCAGTGGCCTCGGAAGCACCCGCGCCAGCAGATCGGCCAGCGGCCGCAGCAAGGCGGTGGCCACCAGCGCGAGAAACACCGCGACCGCGACGAGCTCGAACTGCCCCAGCACCGAGAACGCCAGATAGACGGCCACCCCGATGACCAGCAGACGCCATGCGTAGGCGGTGGCCAGACGCAGCCCGGGATGGACCCGCCCGCCCTCGTCCTCCGCCCGGCGCACCGCCGTCGCCAGGGCCGCGGAGCCGGAGTGACGGGCGCGCGCCACCGCCCGCGAGGCACGCCCCGCAGAGCCGCCGGTCACACCACGCCGAGCGCGTCTGCCCCGCCCTTTCGGTCGCTCGGGCGGGGGAGGAGCCTCGCTGCTCACGTCGGCGCCACCGCCTTCCGCGTCCCGGTCCCGCACGGTGGAAGAGGAGGGTGATTCATCCCCATACGTACAGATTCAATCAGGGTGGCTGTCCGGGCGCCGGAACACCTCTCCCCGGCGCGGCGGCCCCACCCCGCCCCCTGCCGTTCCGCACCGGTGCCTGCATAAGATCGCCCTGGTCACCCCTCGGCAAGGAGTCGCTCGTGGCATACGACATCAGCGCCATCCGCGCACAGTTCCCCGCACTGAAGGCCGGCTCGGCCCACTTCGACGGCCCCGGGGGCACCCAGACCCCCCTCCCCGTCATCGAGGCCATCACCGACGCGCTGGCCAACCCGCTGGCCAACCGAGGCCGGCTCACCGCGGGGGAGCGCAACTCCGAGGCCCTCGTCCAGTCGGCCCGGCAGGCCATGGGCGATCTGCTCGGCGCCGACCCGGCCGGGGTCGTGTTCGGGCGCAGCGCCACCGCGCTCACCTATGACTTCTCCCGCACCCTCGCCAAGACCTGGTCACCGGGGGACGAGGTCGTGGTGTCCCGGCTGGACCACGACTCCAACATCCGCCCCTGGATCCAAGCCGCCGAAGCCGCCGGCGCCACCGTCCGCTGGGCCGACTTCGACCCCGCGACCGGCGAACTGACCCCCGACGACATCAGCGCCCAGCTCGGCGACCGCACCCGGCTGGTCGCGGTCACCGCCGCCTCCAACCTGATCGGCACCCGCCCGGCCATCCCGGAGATCTCCCGGCGGGTGCACGCGGCCGGGGCGCTGCTCTACGTCGACGGCGTGCACTACACCGCCCACGCCCATGTCGACATCCAGCAGCTCGGAGCGGACTTCTTCTGCTGCTCCCCCTATAAGTTCTTCGGCCCCCACCTCGGCGTCCTGGCCAGCCGGCCCGAGCTCCTGGAGACCCTGACCCCGGACAAGCTGCTCCCCTCGACGAACGACGTCCCCGAGCGCTTCGAATTCGGCACCCTGCCCTATGAATTCCTCGCCGGCACCCGCGCCGCCGTCGACTTCCTCGCCACCCTGGCCCCCGGCGCCGAAGGCAGCCGAAGGGAGCGGCTGGCCTCGTCGTTCACAGCCCTCGAACAGTACGAGGCCACTCTTCGCCGGCGCATCGACGAGGGCCTGGCCGCCCTCGACCCGATCACCATCCACTCCCGGGCGGCGGACCGCACCCCGACCGTGCTGCTGACCATCGACGGCCGCGACACCACCGACGCCTACCGCCACCTCGCGAGCCGCGGCGTCGACGCCCCCTCCGGCTCCTTCTACGCGGTGGAGGCATCCCGCAGGCTGGGCCTGGGCGACACCGGCGGCCTGCGCATCGGCCTGGCCCCCTACAACAGCGCCGAGGACGTGGACCGCTTGCTGGAGGCGCTCGCGGACTTCCTGCGCACGCCGGGCCCACGCGGCTGAGTCACCCGGCGATCAGAGGCCGGTCGACGGATCGTGGCTATGAGCGCGCTTCGATTCGTGTACCAGATGACCTCACGCTCCCGGGCAAGCGGCTCGAATGCCTCGAACAGCGGACCACTCGGGTAGCCCGGTCCACCGTGCAGGACCGGCAAGGTCCCGCTGCGGGTGGTGGGGTTCGCCTGGATGTTCCCGTGGGGGCGGTATTGGAGCCGGGGTGGTGCGACGGGCAGGCTCGTGGGTGCTGTGCCTGCGTCGTTTGGGGAGGGGTCTCCTGTGGGCGGTGTGTTACCGCGTGGCGATCGGCTGCCGTCGTTGACGGGTCTTCGCTTTCTGCTGGCCGGGGTGGTGCTGGCGGGCCATGTGCTGACGCTGGGCAGATTCTTCGAGGACCAGGGGGTCTATGAGGCCGCCGATGCCTCGTCCATGGCCAGCGCGGCGGCGGTCTCCTCCTTCTTCCTCCTCAGTGGTTTCGTGCTGGCGTGGAACGCGTCCCCGACCGACACCGCCCTCCGGTTCTGGCGCCGCCGACTGGTGAAGATCTTCCCCAACCATGTGGTGACCTGGACCCTGATGCTGGGCCTGCTCATGGTGACGGGCACCGCCGCCTTGCTTCCGGTGCCGGATCCGGGGTTGGGGGAGGCGGTCCGGAATCTGCTGCTGGTGCACGCCTGGGTCCCGGACATGGCCGATTTCAGCAGTGTCAATCCGGTCACCTGGTCCATCTCCTGCGAGGCGTTCTTCTACCTCCTCTTCCCCTTGTTGATCCGGCCGGTGCAGGCGCTCCCGGCGCGGCTGCTCTGGCCGGTGATCGCCCTGGTGGCGGCGCTGGTGGTGACGATGCCGCTGGTGGCGATGGCGATCACCGACGAGGCGGCGCCGGGGAGTTGGTCGCCGCTCTCGACGGAGCGGTGGTGGCTGATCTACTTCTTCCCGCCGGTACGGCTGCTGGAGTTCATCCTCGGGGTGGTGCTCGCCCGGGCGGTCCAACTGGACCGCTGGCCGACGCTGCGGCTGCGCTGGCCGCTGCTCGCCCTGGCGGGAGTCTTCGCGGCGCGGCCGCAGTTGCCCGAGGAGTACGTATGGGGAGCGGCCACCTGTCTGCCGGTGGCCGCCCTGATCCCGGTCATCGCCACCCGTGATGTTCAGGGTCGCGGGAACTGGCTGGGGCGCCGGGGCCTGGTGGTGCTGGGTGAGGCGTCGTTCGCGCTGTACATGGTCCATTTCCCGGTGCTGTACGCGATCCGGGTGCAACTGGACCAGCGGACCTTCGACACGGTGACCGCCACGGCGCTGTCCCTGGTGGTGTCGGCGCTGTGTGTGGCGGTGTCGCTGCTGCTGTGGCGCGGTGTCGAGATGCCGATGATGCGCCATTTCGCCCGCCCCCGCGCCCGTTCCGCGCCGACCGCGCACCCCGCGCCCGACGGCCGGACCGCACCCATGCCCCAGGAGGACCCCACTCCATGACCGGGGGGGTGCGGTGCGTACCCGCACGCGGCGGGTGCACGGAACCGCTCGGCATGGAGACGCGGGGAACCGCTCAACCCGGAGAGACGCGCACGCGGTCGCTTTCGCCGTCGGAGAGGAACGACGCCACTTCCCGCCCCTCCTCGGCGACGGCGGTGCGGTCGGCTTGGGACAGGACGCCCAGCGGGGTGACGACCACGGTGCCCGTGTCGACGCTCCAGGTCGCGGCCACTCGGCCGTCCACCAGCACCACGCGCTCCCCGGCGACCGAAAGACCCCGATGGGCGTCGTCGATGATCCGGCCGCGGTCGTGGTAGCCGAGGATCGCGTTGTCGAACGCGGGCAAGAAGCGCACCGGCGCGGGTGTGTCGGGGTCCGGACGTGGCGCGCCGGGGAGGTCCAACAGCTCGCGGCCGCGTTCATCGCGGAAGCTGACCAGTTCCTCCCGTATCGCGGACACCGCGGCCGGGAGTCCGGCGAGGCCGCACCAGGCGCGCAGATCGGCTGAGGCCGCGGGGCCGAAGGCGGCCAGATAGCGCCGTACCAGCGCCTGGCCGACCGGGTCGGCACCATCGGGGGAGGGCGGGTCCGGCTGTCGCCCCAGCCAGGAGGAGAGCAGGACGTTGCGCACTCCCGCCCTGGTGCGCCACAGCCCGCGGGGCGGCGTCTGCGCCACCGGGACAAGGGCGGCGATCAGCATTTCGCCCAGTGCCCGCGGTGGCGGGGCGGGCCAGCGCGCGGCGAGCGTCCCCACCAGCTCGGCCATCGAGCGGGGCTCACCGTCGGCCATCACCGCCCGGCCCGCGGCGGCCAGTTCGTCGAGGTCTATCCCCTCGAGTTCACGGCGGTAGGTCCCGAGCACCCGCTGGCGCAGCATGGTCTCGTGGCGGGTCCGCCAGGCCAGGATGTCCTCGGCCGTGAGCAGGTGGACGGTACGGCGCATGAGGTGGGTCCGCACCAGGCCGCGCCCGCTCAGCAGGTCCGAGAGGACGGCCGGGTCGAACGCGCGCAGCCGTGACCAGAGCCCGATGAACGGCTCCTGCGGCTCCTGTGCCTGCATGCCGCACAGGTGCGCGACGGCGTCGAGGACCGGTACGTCGGCGCGATCGAGCAGCAACTGGCGGGCGAGCGTGGCGCGGCCCAGCGCCCGGTTGCCGAGAACGGTCACCGTGTCACCGCGGCGCGCTCGTCGGCCGATCGCCGCCGCAGTGCCGCGCGTTCGACGGCCGGCGGGGTGTAGGACACATCGAGCGGGCCGATGTCGGTTCCGGGTGCCACGATCTGGTCGATCCGGTCGAGGACGTCGTCGTCGAGGGTGACCGCGGCCCCGGCCAGGAGATCCTCCAGTTGCTCCATGGTGCGCGGCCCGATGATGGCCGAGGTGACGGCGGGGTGGGTGATGGCGAAGGCCATCGCCAGGTGGGTCAGCGACAGACCGGCCTCCTCGGCCAGCGGGATGAGCCGCTCGACGGCGTCGAGTTTGCGCTCGTCGGTCAGATGCCGGGGCACCCAGTTCATCCGCGCGTTCCGCACCGAGGGGCCGCCCTTGCGGTAGCGGCCGGTGAGCAGGCCCATCGCCAGCGGGCTCCACACGAGTGTGCCCATGCCGTACCGCTGGCAGACGGGCAGGATCTCGCGCTCGATGCCGCGGTTGAGGAGGGAGTACGTGGGCTGCTCGGTGCGGAAGCGCTGCAATCCGCGCCGCTCGGCGACCCACTGCGCTTCGACGATCTCCGAGGCAGGGAGGTTGGAGGAGCCGATCGCGCGCACCTTGCCGCTGCGCACCAGGTCGGTCAGGGCGGAGAGCGTCTCCTCGATGTCGGTGCGCGGGTCGGGATGGTGCATCTGGTAGAGGTCGATGTGATCGGCCCGCAGGCGGCGCAGCGAGTGCTCGACCTCGGTGATGATCCAACGCCGGGAGCTGCCGCCACGGTTGGGGTCCTCACCCATCGCGCCGTTGACCTTGGTGGCCAGCACGATGTCGTCGCGCCGACCCTTCAGGGCCTTGCCCACGATCTCCTCGGACATCCCGTGGGGTCCGTACACATCGGCGGTGTCGACGAAGTTGATGCCCGAGTCCAGCGCCCGATGGATGATCCGGACACAGTCGTCGGGATCGGGGTTGCCCACCTGGCCGAACATCATCGTGCCCAGGCAGTAGGGGCTGACCTGAATACCGGTCCGCCCCAGCTCACGCGTCTTCACGGTCGCGCCGTTCCCTTCGGTTCCTTGGCTCTTGGGTTCCGGAACCGGGCCGGTGACGGCCGTCACCGGCCCGGTTCCGGGGGAGATCAGGCAGCGGTCAGCTGGACTTCTGCCCGTCGAGCGACTCGCGGATGATGTCCGCGTGCCCGGCGTGCTGGGCGGTCTCGGCGATGACGTGCATCAGCACCCGGCGCACGCTGTGTGCCGCTCCCGGCTCGTTCCAGGGCGCCTCCGGCAGCGGGTGTGTCGCCGACAGGTCGGGGACGGCGGTGATGATCTCCGCGCTCCGGGCGGCGACCTGCTCATAGCGCTGGAGGATTCCGGCCAGCGTCTCACCGGGCAGCATCTGGAAGTTGTTCTGGTTGTCGATCGCCCACTGCGGGATCTCACGTGCCGTACCGGCCGCGAGGTCGGCCCAGGTGACGCCGTCGGGCAGGTCGTAGCGCAGCGCCGAAGGGCCTTCGAGGACGAAGCGCAGCCATCCTTCCTCGATGGCCGCGACGTGCTTGATCAGCCCGCCCAGGCACAGTGCGCCGGCCGTCGGGCGCCGGCCGGCCTGCTCGTCGCCGAGCCCGCGCACCGTGGTGGTCAGGGCGGATCGTGCGGCGGCGAGCTCGGCGAGCAGATCGGCCCGCTCGCCGTCGAGCGTGGTGGGGGGCGTGGTGGTGGCGGTCACAGTGATGGGGTCCTTCTGTCGTTCCCGTTGTCTGACAGAGACAACGGTCGCAGGGGTAGCGGACAGGGTGTGGCCGCTTCTCGGGACAGAATGGATGTCATGCCGAAGACATCAGCGCGACTGCTGTCACTGCTCTCCCTGCTGCAGGCCCGCCGGGACTGGCCGGGGCAGCTGCTGGCCGAGCGGCTGGAGGTCAGCCCGCGCACCGTGCGCCGCGATGTCGACCGCCTGCGCGAGCTCGGCTATCCCATCGCGGCCATCAAGGGCCCCGACGGGGGCTACCGGCTCGGCGCCGGCATGGAACTGCCGCCGCTGCTGTTCGACGACGACCAGGCCGTGGCCCTCGCCGTGGCGCTTCAGACCGCCGCCGTCACCGGGGCGGGAATCGAGGAGGCGGCGGTGCGTGCGCTGAGCACCGTCCGGCAGGTCATGCCCGCACGGCTGCGCCATCGCGTCGACGCCCTCCAGGTCACCGCCGTCGACGGTCCGGGGACCCGGCCGAATCCGCAGGTCGCCCCGGGCGTTCTCATGACCCTCAGCGCGGCCGTCCGCGCCCGCGAAGTACTGCGCTTCGACTACGACCCCGTCTCCCCACCGGAAGCCGCCGCCCGCGCCGACCCCGCCGCGACCGCGCCGCGCCGGGTGCAGCCGCACCACCTCGTCACCCGGGGCGGGCGCTGGTATCTCCTCGCCTGGGACCTCGACCGCGACGACTGGCGCACCTTCCGCGTCGACCGGATCACCCCGCGTACCCCCACGGGGCCCCGCTTCACCCCGCGCGAACTGCCCGGAGGGGACGTGGCCGCCTTCGTCGCCGGCAGATTCCAGGGGTCCGAGGGCACCGGCGGCTGGCCCTGCCTCGGGGAGGTCATCCTCGACCTCCCCGCCTCCGTCGTGTCCACCTACACCCGGGACGGAGTCGTCGAAGAACTCGGCCCGGACCGCTGCCGGCTCGTCCTGGGCGCGTGGTCATGGCCCGGACTGGCCGCCAGTATCGGCAGGTTCGACGCCGACATCGAGGTCATCGGGCCGACCGAGCTCAAGGACGCCTTCGCCCACCTGGCCCGCCGCTACGCGAAGGCCGCGGCCGACGGACCCACCGAGCCCACCACGCCACCGCCGAGCCGATGAGCGACCCGCGCCGCACATCGCGTCTCGGCGAGTCGCCTCAGGGACACGCCTCAGGGACACGCCTCACGAGCGCGTCTCAGGGAGCGGCGTCGAGATCCACCTCGAGGTTCTCGGCCTCGGTCCAGAACCCCTCGTCCGCGTCCTGCAGCCGGGACGCCGCGTGCCTCAGGTGGAGCAGCGCCGCGTCGCGCGCCGCCTCGGCGTCGCGGGCCTCGATGGCGGCCAGGATGGCGTGGTGCTCGTCCCGGACCGCTTCGAGGAAGTCACCGCGCCGCGCCTCGTTCGCACGCGTGACGCGGATTCCGCTGCGCAGCACCTCGCCGAGGTAGCGCAGCGTCGAGAGCATCACCGGATTTCCGGTCGATTCGGCGATGGAGCGGTGGAAGGCGAGATCCTCGTCCACGCCATCGCCTCCGGCCGCCACCGCCGCGTCGATGGCCTCCAGGGCCTGACGCATCCGGGCGAGGCCGGCCGGAGTGGCCCGGGTGGCCGCGAGGTACGCCGCCTCGCCCTCGATGGGGCGGCGCACCTCCACGATCTGCCGCACCTTGGACTCGGTGTCCTCGGCGGTCTCGGCCTCCAGGTCGAGCGGCCGGGTGCGCCGCGGCATCACGAACACACCGAGCCCCTGCCGGGGTTCGACCAGGCCCGCGTTACGGAGCCGGGACACGGCCTCGCGTACGACGGTGCGGCTGACGCCCAGCTGCTTGACCAGCGCCACCTCGGTCGGGAGCTTGTCGCCCTCGGCCAGCCGCCCGGACTCGATCTCTTCCGAGAGTATCGCCGCGACCCGATCCGCGAGCCGCACGGGACCGCTCACCTTGGAGAACATGGTCTTCAGTTTATCGGCACCGTTCTGGTCGCCCCGGCCGCTAAGAGTGCGCACCGTCCACGACCGCGTCGGCGTGGTCTTCGAGGTAGTCGCGCACCACCGAGGCGAAGTCCGGGTCGGGTGCCAGCCCGAGCGCGGCGGCGCGCGCGTTGTCGAACGCGGCGGGCCACGAGCCCACGAGGGCCTCGACGCCGGGATCGGGCGCGGTCGTCACCAGGTCGGCGACGGCGTCCCCGGCCACCTGCCGCAGCGTGCTCAACATGTCGGCGACCGAGACCGTGAGCGCCGGAAGGTTGACCGGAACCCCGCCGTCGATCCGGCCCGGCCCGGCGCCGCGCTCGGCTTCCGCGACACGCAGGATGCCCTCGACGGTGCGCCGTGGCGAGGCCAGGGCCACCTTCAGCTCGGGGTGGACCGGGCAGATCGCCGGGAGGCCCGCGAGCGGCTCGCGGATGATGCCGGACAGGAAGCCGGAGGCGGCCGCGTTCGGCTTGCCCGGCCGCACCGACACGGTCATCAGGCGGGCGACGCGCCCGTCGAGGAAACCGCGGCGGGTGTAGTCCGCGATCAGCTGCTCGCAGACGAGTTTCTGGATCCCGTAGCTCGACCGCGGTGTGGGCAGGGTCGACTCGCTGACGACCGGTGGCAGCGGCAGCGCGGGGTCGGATCCGTAGACGGCGACGCTGCTGGAGAACACCACCCGCGGCGTCGGCCCCCCGGCCGCCGACTGCGCCCGCGCGGCCTCGAGCAGCGCACGCGTCGTGTCCACATTGGCGCTCATACCGAGGTCGAAGTCGGCCTCGCACTCGGCCGAGACCGCGGAGGCGAGGTGGATCAGCACATCCACCGGCTCCGCGAACACCTCGTCGAGCCGGTCGACCAGGTCGCCCCGTACAACGTCCACGAGGGGGTCGGCCGCTGCCGAACCGGACGGCACGACACGGTCGGCGAGCACCAGCCGGTCGATCGGCACACCGCGGAACGTCCGTGCCGTGAGCAATGCGGCGGCGACCCGCTGTCCCAGGAAGCCGAAGCCACCCGTGATGACGATCCTCATGCGTTCTCTCCTCGGTAGTCGTCTCGCCAGCCGAGCCCCTCGCTCGTGCCGGCGCGGGGGATGTACTCGCAGCCGATCCACCCGTCGAAGCCCAGCTCGTCGATGACGCCGAACAGGTGGCGGATGTCGAGCTCGCCCCGGTCGGGCTCATGGCGATCGGGCACGCCCGCGATCTGCAGATGGCCGACCCGGCCGGTGGGCAGGTCGCGGCGCAGGGTCGTGGTGAGGTCGCCCTCGACGATCTGGCAGTGGTAGAGGTCGAGCTGCACCTTGAGGTTCGGGGCCCCGACCTCCCGTACCACGGTGTGCGCTTCGGCCTGCCGGCTCAGGAAGTACCCGGGCATATCGCGGCCGTTGATCGGCTCGATCAGGATGTCCACGCCCGCCGCGGCGGCCCGCTCCGCGGCCCAGGCGAGGTTGGCCAGGTAGGTGTCTCGGTGCTCGGCCGGGTCCTGTGCGGGCCCCACCAGCCCGGCCATCAAGTGCACCCGTGGGCAGCCGAGCTCCGCCGCGTACTCCAGTGCCCGCTCGACCCCGGAGCGCACCTCCGCCTCGCGGCCGGGCAGCGCCGCGAGCCCGCGCTCGCCGGACTCCCACGCGCCGGGAGGCGCGTTGAAGAGCACCTGCCTCAGACCGTGGTCGTCGAGCCGGCGGCGCAGCTCGGCGGCGTCGTACGCGTAGGGGAAGAGGTACTCGACGGCCTCGAAGCCGTCCGCCGACGCCGCGGCGAAGCGGTCGAGGAAGTCGTGTTCGGTGTACATCATGGACAGGTTCGCGGCGAACCTCGGCATGCTGGCTCCTGCGTTCGGGCCGGGACCGTCCCGGTCAGCGGTTGACGATGTGCTTCTTGGTGGTGAGCACCGCGGCGGCGCCGACGACCAGGCTGAACGCCAGGACGTGCATCGGGATCGACGCCGAGCCGGTGGCGTCCTTGAGCGCGCCGATCATGTAGGGGCTGACGAAGCCGGCGAGGTTGCCCACCGAGTTGATCATGGCAAGGCCCGCCGCGGCGGCGGTGCCGCTCAGGAACGCGGTGGGGAGCGACCAGAACAGCGGAGCGCAGGTCAGCACCCCGGCCGCGGCGATGGACAGCGCGGTCAGGGACAGCGCGGTCGAGCCGTTCCAGACGGCGGAGAGCGAGAATCCGACGGCGCCCATGAGGCTCGGGATGACCAGATGCCAGCGGCGCTCGCGGCGTTTGTCCGCAGAGCGGCCGAACAGGTTCATCGCGACGAGCGCGGCCAGGAACGGCACGGCGCTGAGCACGCCGATCGCGAAGTTGCCCTCGATACCGGTGGACTCGACGAACGAGGGCATCCAGAAGGTCAGGGCGTACTGGCCCATCACGAAGCAGAAGTAGATGAGGCACATCAGCCACACCCTGGGCTCGCGGAAGGCGTCCCAGACCCGGCCGTCCACCGCCCGGTGCGCGGTGTCGTCGGCGACCGCCCGCTCGACGACGGACTTCTCCTCATCGGTCAGCCACTTCGCGGCGCGCACGTTGTCGTCCAGATAGAAGAGGGTGATGACACCGACGAGGAGCGCGGGGATGGCCTCCAGCAGGAACATCCACTGCCAGCCCTGCCAGCCGTTCACGCCCTGGAAGTGGTCCATGATCCAGCCGGAGAGCGGATTGCCGAAGATGCCCGCCACCGGGATCGCCGACATGAACATCGCGATCACCCGGGCCCGGCGGTACGAGGGGAACCAGTAGGTGCAGTAGAGGATCACGCCCGGATAGAACCCCGCCTCCGCGGCACCGAGCAGAAACCTCAGCACATAGAACATCGCCTCGTTGGTGACGAACATGAACGCCGCCGAGACCAGGCCCCAGCTGATCATGATGCGGGCGATCCAGGTGCGGGCCCCGACGCGTTGCAGCATCAGGTTGGAGGGGACCTCCAGGATGAAATAGCCGATGAAGAACAGGCCCGCCCCCAGACCGTACGCCGCCTCGCTGAACCCGAGGTCGTCGGACATCTGCAGCTTCGCGAAGCCGACGTTGACCCGGTCCAGGTAGGAGGCCACGTAGCAGAGGATGAGGAAGGGGACGATGCGGCGTACGACCTTGCGGTAGACCGTGTTCTCACGGGCGAGCGCGGGGGTCTCGGTCGCCACTGCGGGTATGGGCATGACGAATCCTTTGTGCGGCTCAGGGGATTCTGCGAACGGGGAGGGGAGAAGCGGGTCACCAAGCGGCGCCGAACGTGGCCCTCAGCTCGTCGATGGCGGCGGTGGTGAGCGGCTCCGGTCGACGGTCGGTCAGGAGCCAGAGGCGTGCCGTCTCCTCGAGTTCTTCGAGGACGGCGAGGGCGGCGGCCGCGTCCGGGCCCCAGACCACGGGGCCGAGCCGGTCGAGCAGGACGGCCCTGATCGGCGTGTGGCTCGCCTGGTGGTCGGCGATCCGGGCGGTCACCAGGTCGGCCACGCGCGGGTCGCCGGGCCGGTGGTAGGGGATGAGCGGGACGTGCCCGACCTTCATCACGAAGTAGGGCGTGATGGGCGGGAGCACGTCGTCCCGGCTCCACACACCGGCCAAGGTGAGCGCGACCAGGTGGGTGGAGTGGGTGTGGATGACGAAGCGGGCCGTGGGGTCGGCCGCGTAGATGCGTCGATGGAGCGTCAGGGTCTTGCTCGCGCGGTCGCCCGCGATCTGCTCACCCTGGGCGTCGACCAGCGCGAGGCGGTCGCGCTCGAGGAAACCCAGGGCGGCGTCGGTGGGTGTGATCAGATGGCCGTCGCCGACCCGGGCGCTGATGTTCCCGGCGCTGGCGTGCACATAGCCCCTGTTGAACAGGCTCGTGCCCACCCGGACGATCTCGTCGCGCGCCTCGTCCACGGCGGCGTCGAGGAGCTCGGTCATGAGACCTCCCGGTCGAGCAGGGCGAACGAGTCGGTGAAGAACGCGGGGCCACCGAAGTTGCCGGACTTCAGGGTGATGTGGAGCGTGTCCCCGCCGGGAAGCGGCGTCGCGCACCAGGGCACACCGGGGTCGATCTGCGGCCCGATCCGCAAGCCGGTGATGCCGAGCGCCCGGACGACCGCTCCCGAGGTCTCGCCGCCCGCCACGACGAGTTGCCGGACACCGCGCTCCACGAGGCCCTGGGCCACGCGGGCCAGGGTCCGCTCCACCAGTTCGCCGGCCTCGGTGGCGCCGAGCTTGCTCTGGACGGTGCGGACCGCCTCGGGCGCCTCCGTGGAGTAGAAGAGGACAGGACCGTCGGCCAGGTGGGACTCGGCGAAGGCGAGGGCCTGGCCGGACACGTCCTCACCGGCCGCGATACGCAGCGGATCCACGCTGAACGCGGGCCGGCCGGCGCGCAGGAACTCCAGGACCTGGCGGTTGGTGGCGGTGGAGACCGATCCGGAGATGACGGCCCGGTGGCCGCCGGGCGGTGGCAGCTGTGCGGCGGCGTGGGACGGCGTGAAGCCCCAGTTCGCGGGCAGCCCGATGGCCAGGCCCGAACCGGCGGTCACCAGGGGCAGCCCCTGGACCGCCGCGCCGAGACGCACCAGGTCCTCGTTGGAGACGGCGTCGGCAATGGCGATCCCGGTGCCCTGCTCGCGCAGCTCGTCGATCCGGGCCCGGACCGCCTCGGCATCGCGGCCGACGACCGTGTGGTCGATCAGGCCGACCGCCCGTGTGGTCTGCGCACCCAGGACCGAGACGAGATTGGGGTCGGTCATGGGGGTGAGCGGGTGATGGCGCATACCGCTCTCGCTGAGCAGCACGTCGCCGACGAAGAGATGGCCCTTGAAGACCGTGCGCCCGTTGTCGGGGAACGCGGGCGTGGCGATCGTGAAGTCGGTGCCGAGCGCGTCCATCAGGGCCTCGGTGACCGGCCCGATGTTCCCGGCCGGTGTCGAGTCGAAGGTGGAGCAGTACTTGAAGTAGATCTGCTCGGCGCCCGCGGACCGCAGCCAGGCGAGGGCCCGCAGCGATGCCTCGACGGCGTCGGCGGCCGGAACCGTCCGCGACTTGAGCGCGATGACCACGGCGTCCGCGTCCACCGGTTCCTCGGCGCCGCCGGGCGGCACATCGATCAGCTGGACCACGCGCATGCCCGCGCGCACCAGGTTGTTGGCCAGGTCCGTGGCGCCGGTGAAGTCGTCGGCGATGCAGCCGAGTCGGATTCCCATCTCAGGCCCCCGCCGGCCGCGGCAGGTCGATCCCGGGGAAGATCTTGATGACCGCGCTGTCGTCCTCGGCACCCAGACCCGACGCCGACGCCTGGAGGAACATCTGATGAGCCGTGGCGGCCAGGGGGAGCGGGAACCGCTCCGGCCGTGCGGAATCGAGGACGAGCCCCAGGTCCTTGACGAAGATGTCGACCGCGGAGAGGGCCGTGTAGTCACCGGCGAGCACATGCGCCATCCGGTTCTCGAACATCCACGAATTGCCGGCGCTGTGCGTGATGACCTCGTAGAGCGCCTCGGCCGGCACACCGGCCTTCAGACCCAGCGCCATCGCCTCGGCCGCGGCGGCGATGTGCACACCCGCGAGCAACTGGTTCACGATCTTGACCTTGGAGCCGAGACCGGCCTGCTCACCCAGGCGGTAGACCGTGGCGCTCATGGCCTCGAGCACCGGGTCGGCGACCGCGTACGCCGCGGCGGAGCCCGACGTCATCATGGTCAGCTCTCCGGCCGCGGCGCGCGCGGCACCACCGGAGATGGGGGCGTCCAGGTAGAGCACACCCCGCTCGGCCAGCCGCCCCCGAGCTCAGCGGACCAGCCCGGGTCGACCGTGGAGCACATCACGAAGACGGCCCCCGGGCGGAGCCGGGCGGCGGCCCCGTCGGCACCGAACAGCACCGACTCGACCTGCGCCGCGTTGACCACGACACCGACCACGACGTCCACCGCGGCCGCCAGGTCGCCGGGGGAGGCGAACGCCGTCCCGCCGTCGCGGGCGAAGCCCTCGGCCACCTCCGGTCGCAGATCGTGGACCCCGACCTCGTAGCCCGCCTTCCGCAGGCAGCGAGCCATGCCGAGTCCCATGGCCCCGAGCCCCACCACGCCCACGCGTGGCTGTGCCGGCCTGTCCTGCTCGCTCATGCCCCTCCTCGTCCTTGCCGTGTCTATGGGGGAGCGCCGCCGCCCTGCTGTGCCGGCCGAGGGCGCAATCGGCCTCCGGCCTTGGCGGCGATCGGGTCATATGATGACCTGAAGACAAGGCTCCCGCATACCGTGACGTCAGTCACATGGCGTGGGGTGGAGTTGGATGGGACGTGGCGAGGCGGGGCATGGCGGGCCCTCGCGGCACGCATCAGGTGTACGGCGGCAACAGAGGCCGCGGCCAGGAGGAAGCCGGCATCCCCCTACTCACCGCGGCCGCATGGCATGGTGCTCAGCTCGGGCAGCTGGAGCTTCCAGCCGGTGCTCAGGCCGATGGCCGCGGCCGGTGCGGGGCGGGCGGCGGCGTCCGCCGGAGCGGCCGACGCGCTCTGCACCGAGGTCAGGGCGCCGGCGGCGAGTGCCGGTGCGGTGATGAACACGAGAGCGCGACGCGGAGTCCTGCCCGCGACGGAGTTCTTCTGCGTGTGCGGCTCCTTCATGTGTGGGGGCATGACAGGCCCGTCAAGGGACGGACCGGAGGAAACCGCCCCCCTGGGGTCGGCGGAGCGATGAGGCCGTAGGGGCCGCGAACGGCCGCGAACGGCCGCGAACAGGCACGGCGAGGCGGCGAGGCCGATATCGGATCTCGCTCAGGCGCTGACCTCATCAGCGCACGGAGGGCAGGCTGTCGGCCGATGCCGCTCAGAACCATTGCGACTTGTCCACTACGTTGATCAACGGCTGCCCGGCGGCGAACCGCCGCGCGTTATCCGCGAGCACCTGGAACCGGCGCTCCGCGGCGTGCGGTCCGGCCCCCGCGACATGGGGGGTGATCAGTGCTTTGGGGTGACGCCACAGGGGGTGGTCCGGCGGCAGCGGCTCCTGCTCCATGACGTCGAGGGCGGCGCCCCGCAGACGCCCCGTGTCCAAGGCCGTGACCAGGTCGTCGAGCCGGACGATGGGACCGCGGCCGACGTTGATGAGGCAGGCTCCCTGTTTCATCAACGCGATACGGCCGGTGTCCATCAACCCTTCCGTCCGCGGAGTGTGCGGCACGGTCAGGATCACGATGTCCGCCTCAGGAAGGACGCGATCCAGGAGATCGGCGGGCAGAACCCGGTCGAAACCCGGCGGCGCCTCGGTGATCCGGGCATCGACGCCCTCCACGCGGGTTCCGAACGCGGCGAGCAGCCGCCCCGTCTCGGCGCCGACCGCACCCGTACCGACGATGAGCGCACGCGCCTCACCGAGCGGAAGGACCCCGCCGTCCGACCAGTCCGGTGCCCAGTTGGCGGCGGCCTGTTCGCGCACATAGTGGGGGAGTTGCCGGGCCAGAGCCAGGACCAACGCCAGCGTGTGCGTGGCCACATGGTCGGTGTACGTGTCCCGCATGTTCGTCACCAGCGCCGGATGACGCACGAGCGCGGGGTGGTAGAAGCCGGGAGGAGGCCCCGCCTGCGGAGCCTGCAACCAGCGCAAGTTCCCTGCCCGTTCCAGGAGTTCGGGAGTGAGTGTGCCGTACGCGGCGTCGGCGCGGCCCAGCGCGGCACCGACGTCCTCGGGGCCTTCGGGGCAGAGGACCTCGATTCCGGGAACGGCCTCCATGAGCTTGCCGGGCCAGGACCGTGTCTCGTCCGGCAGCGGGGGACCATGACGAGGGTGAAGGTGGCTGTGGTCATGCTGCTCCCTCTGCTGTGTGTGCCGTGGTTCCCGTCATGGCTATCACCTCTCCCTGAGCGTTGGCCGCGCGCAGCGCCTGGAGCCGGGCGGGGGGGAGGAGGCCAGGCCCGCGTGCTCGGCCGATTTCTACGGGGGCCCTCGTCTGCGGTCACCTCACCCAGCTCGGCCATCGCCGGGTGGCCTACCTGAGCGGTCCCGAAGCGTCCTGGGCCAATACGGAACGTATCCGGGCCTTCGAGGCCGCGGCGGCCTTCGGCGTCGACGTCACGGTCATCCCGTGCGGCCACACGGCGCGGCATGGCTACGACACGGCCGACGCGGTGCGGGACCGCGTACGGCTCACCAGCGTGCCGCCCGCGGTATCGCCGGGCCGAGGGCGGGGATCTCGGCGTCAGTCGATGTCGACGGAGGCGCCCGCGGTCAGCCGGTGGTAGCGGGCCCCGATGCCGGGGCCGTTGTCGCCCAGGAACCCGCCGACCATGGCGGTGCCGATGTCGTTGAGGGCACCGTCGTGGATGGCGTAGGTGTCCCGCGGGGCCACCTCTCGTACGTAGTCGATCAGCTGTCCGGTGGCGGACCAGGGGCCGTGGACGGGCAGCAGCAGGGTGTCGACGGTGGTGTCCGGGACGGTGAGCGCGTCTCCGGGGTGGAACAGGGCGTCGTCGATGAGGAAGCCGATGTTGCCGATGGGCGGGATGTCGGGGTGGATGACCGCGTGCCACGTGCCGTATGCCTTCACATCGAACCCGGCCGCGGTAAAGGCCTCGCCCTCGCCGACGGCGGTGACGCGGGCGCCGAGGCCGTCCAGCTGCCTGGCGACGGGCGTGTTGGTCCAGATGTGCAGGACTGCGGCAGGCCATCGGGGAACTCGTCCGTGCCGTGCGGGCCGCCGACACCATGCCCTCCGGTGAAGCCGCCATCCTCGGCCACCTCGACCGCGGCGGCCCGCAGACCACGGCCGACCTCGCGCACCGGCGCGGCGTGACCCACCAGTCGGCCGCCAAGTCAGTCAAGGAGCTGCTCGGCGCCGGCCTGGTGCGCACCGAACCTCATCCCAGCGACGGCCGCAAGCTCCTGCTGGACATCACCGACACCGGCCGCGCTCGCCTCCGGCAGGAACGCGCGCAGCGCGCCACTTCGCTGGGCGCCGCCATCAGCGACGCGCTCAGCCCCGACGAACAGCGGCGGCTGCGCGACTGTGTGCCCCTGCTGACCCGCCTGACCACCCACATCACCGGAAAGTGATCGTGGCTGGACGGGAATTCAGGACGCCCGTGTCAGCACGCTCTTGTCAGCACGCCCGTGTCAGGACGCTCGTGTCAGGACGAGCTTGGCCTTGTGGCCGCTGACCGACTGCACCCGGATGCTCAGGCTGTTGAGCCTGACGGTGCCACCCGGACTGGTGCTGCCGCTCAGGCGCGCGCCGCCCGTAGTGGTGGCCGACATCTTCACGGACCGGGAGCTGATGTGGGTGATCCGCAGCTTCCCGAAGCCGAACCGGTGGCTGTCGACCGCGATGTTGGTGGGCCTCGACACGGTGATCTTGCACCGCCCGTCGTAGCACGGCCCGTGGGCGGCGGCCTGCGCCACGGGCGCCATCAGGCCGAGTCCCAGTGTGCCCACCAGAGTCATGGTCGCGGCGGCCGTCGTGGTCGTCCAGCGCGTACCGATACCCATCAGTTGGACCTCCTGTTTCGGGGATTCCTGCGCGGTATTTCTAACCCGTGGGTCTTGGGACCGCTCCCGAGGCGGCGCCCGACTGGCCGTCACCCCTTAGCTGCCACAGCACGAGAGGCGGCTTCAGCCCAGCGCGATCCGGGCGGCGACCGGCAGGTGGTCGCTACCGGTGGCGGGCAGGGTGCGGATGTGGCCGACCGCCGCCGAACGGGCCATGACCTGGTCGATTCGGGCCAGCGGGAAGCCCGCGGGGAAGCTGAAGGCGAAGCCCCGCTCCGCGACGTTCATCCGTGAGGTCAGCGGAGCCAGCCCACGGTCGTCGACGGTGCCGTTGAGGTCGCCCAGCAGGATCAGCCGATCCCGCTTCTCGGCGGCGATGGCCTTGCCCAACAGGCCGGCGCTCTCATCACGCCAGGAGGACGCGAGGCCACTCGGCCCGACGCGGACCGACGGCAGATGCGCGACGTACGCCGCGATCTCGCCCCGCGGCGTGTGGACCACGGTCCGCAGCCCGCGGCTCCACGCCTCCGTGATCCCCGGGGTTTGATGTCCAACGGCCGGGCGTCGGCGAGCGGATGCCTCGACCACAGTCCGACGGTGCCCGAACGGCGTGGTACGGGTAGTCCGGGGCGAGGGTCTTCTCGTAGACCGGCAGCGCGGTGGGCACCAGCTCTTCCAGCGCGATGAGATCGGGCCCGGCATCGGCCAGGGTACGGGCCGTACCCGCCGGGTCGGTGTTCTCGTCGCTGACGTTGTGCTGCACCACGACCAGGTCATGCGGGCCGGGCTTCGTCCCGGGCAGGAGCAGCCCGCCGAAAAGGTACGCCCAGGCCGCCACCGGCAGGAGCAGGGCCACCAGCGCGATGGCCGAACGGCGCAGCAGCGCCGGGCCGAGCAGCACCACGACCACCAGACCGAGCCACGGCAGGAACGCTTCCAGCAAACTGCCCAGATGCCCCACGGAGTTGGGCACCACCCGGTGAAACGCCAGCAGCCCGGCCGTCAGCACCGCCAATCCGGCGAGCACCCGCCCCCGCGTCCAAGGCGACCCGCCCCGAGCCCAGCGCGCCACCCAGCGCCCCACCCGCCGGGGCGCCGCCGCCTGCACCGGAGACGCCGCACCGCCGTCCACCTGCTCCACCATGGCTTTCCGTCCGTTCGATTCCGCACCCCAAGACGGCGGACCAGGCGCATCGGTTTCCGGTGCGGGGCGTGAAATTCCGGTGGCGGTGGCCCGCACGCTTCCTGGATCGGATTGTGTGCTCTCCCGCCGGGACCAGTGGGTGCCGAGCGCGCTGGTTCGCCGCCCCGCACACCGGCACGGACGACGACCACACCGCTCTGGAAGGGCGGCACGCGGAATTGCGGCAGGTCAGCGCGCCAGGGCTGCCCGGGCCACCGTGAGTGCCTGCCCGGCGTAGCCGCGGCCGAACAGCACGGTGTGCACCAGCAGGGGGAAGAGCTGGTGCAGCCCGATGCGGTCGGCCCAGCCCTCGGCGAGCGGTGCCACATCCTGGTAGCCGTCCATCACCTGGTCGAGATGCGGGCAGCCGAACAGGTGGAGCATCGCCAGATCGGTCTCCCGGTGGCCACCGTGCGCGGCCGGATCGATCACCCACGCCTGTCCGTCGGCGCCCCACAGGACATTGCCGTTCCACAGGTCGCCGTGCAGCCGGGCGGGTGGCTCGGCGGGGCCGGCCAGCTCGGGCAGCCGCTCGCATGCGCGCTCGATCACCTCGGCCTCGCCGTGGCGCACCGTGCCGTCGTCGACGGCGCGGCGCAGATAGGGCAGCACCCGGTGTTCGGCGTACCAGTGCGGCCAGTCGGAGCCCGGGACGTTGCGCATCGGGGCCAGCCCGATGTACGCGTCCGTGGGGCCGTCGGGCGGCGGGGCGCCGAAGGCGGGCGCGCCGACGGCGTGCAAGGCGGCCAGGTCGCGGCCGAACCGGGCCGCTGCCCGGGTGCCCGGCCTGCCGACCGGCACCTGGTCGGTGACCAGCCAGTCCCGGTCGTGGCCGTGCACCACCGGGACGTGGACCGTGCCCGCGTCGGCCAGCCAGCGCAGCCCCGCCGCTTCGGCCGGTGCCGCGCCGGGACCGTTGCCCCGTTTGACCATCACCGTCTGCCCGCCGTCGAGGGTGACTACGGTGAGCGTTGCGGACAGCGGCCGCCGACCGGTCACCGGGCGGCCGGTGAGGCGGGCCGCCGCGGCACCGGGGTCCTCGCCCGCCTCGGCCGCCGGACGGGCACTCATGAGCCGAGGCGCTCGCGGACCCAGGCCAGCAGACCGGGCATCGCGGCTTCGATCATGGCCAGCACCTCGTCGAACCCCTCCGGGCCGCCGTAGTACGGGTCGGGCACATCCAGATCACCGGTCGCGTCCGGATCGAAGGACCGCAGCATCCTGACCCGGGACGGATCGTCGACCAGCCGGCGCAAGGCCTTCTCGTGGCCGCGGTCCATCGCCAGGAACAGCTCGGCGTCCCGGTGTTCGGCGCCGATCTGGGCCGCGACATGCTCGACCGGATAGCCGTGCCGTGCCAGCAGTGCGCCGGCCCGTTCATCGATGGGCTCACCGGCGTGCCAGGGGCCGATACCGGCGCTGCTGACCCGTACCGCGCCGTCGAGTCCGGCCCGGCGCAGATGCTCGGCGAAGACCAGCGCGGCGGACGGCGACCGGCAGATGTTCCCGCTGCAGACGAAGCAGATGTGCACGGCCACCAGGGTAGGGCCTGGCGCTCCGGTGGCGCAGAGGGCCGGGCGGCCGTCCAGAGCGGCCGGACCAGCCGGTTGTACCGGACGGAGCCCGGCGTCGTACCGGCCGGAGCCCGGCGCCAAGCTGGCTGGAGCCACGCGTCAGGCGCTGTGGTCCGCGAACGGACCACCGTCGGCGAAGGCCAGCGCGGCGAAGCGTTCCCCGATACGGCGGTGGGTGGCGGCGTCCGGGTGGAGCTCGTCGGGCAGCGGCAGCTCGTCGGCGTCGGCCTCGCCGTAGAGGTCGCGGCCGTCGAGGTAGTGGAGGTGGGGGTCATCGGCCGCCCGCTGCTTCACGATCCGGGACAGCTCCTCCCGGATGACGCGCAGTGTCAGCTTGCCCGCGGCGCGCTCGGCGGGGTCGCCGGTGGCCTGGAACCGCAGCTTTCCGGCGCTGAGCGCGCTCACGTCGAAGGCCGCGGGGCCGGGCGTGTCCTCGTGGATGGGGCACAGGATGGCGGAGACGACCAGCAGTGGCGTGGTGGGGTGCCCCTCGCGGATCGTGTCGAGGAAGCCGTGCACCGCCGGGGTGAAGGCGCGCAGCCGCATCAGGTCGGCGTTGACCAGGTTGATGCCGATCTTGATGCTGATCAGGTCGGCGGGGGTGTCCCGCATCGTGCGGGCGGTGAACGGGTCGAGCAGGGCGCTGCCGCCCAGGCCCAGGTTGATCAGCTCCACACCGCCGAGGGAGGCGGCGAGCGCGGGCCAGATGGCGGTGGGGCTCGCTGCGTCGGAACCGTGGCTGATCGAACTGCCGTGGTGCAGCCACACCTTGCGGCCCCGGTCCGGTACGGGCTCGATGGGGGCGTCGGTGCGCAGGGCGACGAGTTCGGTGGTCTCGTTGTGCGGCAGCCAGAGCTCGACGGTCTTGACGCCGCCGGGCAGGTCGGTGAAGCGGAGGGTGCCGACCGGGCCCGGGCGACTCTCGGCCGTCCCGGTGGCCAGGTCGATGGCCAGCGTGTTGCCGCCGGTCACCGTGGACTGCCCGGCCAGGCGACCGTCGACGAGCAGGTCGTACACGCCGTCCGGGCGGGGCGGGGCGCCCGCGTAGACCCGCTTGGTGGGCAGCGTGTCCAGTTCGACGGCGGTGGCCCGGGTCCGGAAGACCAGCCGTACGCCGGAGGGCTGGGCCTCCGCCATGGCGAGTTGTCCGTCGGTGTACTGGGCCCGGGCCCAGGCGGGCAGCCGGTGCGGCAGCACCCCGTGTGCGGTGTGCTCCAGGTCGAGGGCGCCCCGCAGGATGTCCGCGGTGATGGGCGTGGTGATCCAGTCGTGTTCGGTGGTGTGCATGGGTCCCAGCCTGTTGATCACAGATGTGTGGATGGATGGATGGATGGATGTGTGGGCGGGCGGACGGATGGATCGGCTGTGCCGATGCGCCGCGAGGCTCACCGCCTCCGGCGCGCCGCCGCGCTCCTGAGTGCTGCCGTGCCACCGCGTCAGGGCGCGGGCCAGTTCCGCAGCAGGGCGTCGAGGGCGTCCAGGGTCCGCGACCAGCTTTCCTCGCTGTCGGGGGCGCTGTGGCTGAATCCGCCTGCCAACTCGAGGCTGACGTAGCCGTGGAAGACGCTGCCCAGCAGCCGAACCGCGTGCGTCTGGTCCGGCTCGGTCAGGTCGTAGCCGCGCAGGATCGCCCGCGTCATCTGTGAGTGCCGGACGCCGGCGCTGGCGGCCGCCGCTTCCGGGTCGAGCCTGAGCTGGGCGGCGGCGTAGCGGCCGGGGTGCTCGCGGGCGTAGTCGCGGTAGACGTTGGCGAAGGCGGTCAGGGCGTCCTTTCCGGCCCGCCCGGCCAGGGCCTCGGCGGCCCGGTCGGCAAGCTCCTCCAGGGCGAGCAGGGCGATCCTGGTCTTGAGGTCGTGGCCGTTCTTCAGGTGCGAGTAGAGACTCGCGACCTTGACGTCGAACCGTCTGGCCAGCTCAGAGACGGTCACCTGGTCGAAGCCGAGCTCGTCGGCCAGCTCCGCTCCCGCCTGGGTCAGCCGTTCCGTGGTCAGTCCTACCCGTCCCATGCCCTTCCTCTCCTTCGGCAGAACTGATTATGCATTTGCCTAACACCTTTAGGCAAATTAGCCTGCGTTCTATGAAGCCGCTGACTGAGCAAGAGATCCGTGCCGCGTTCGTGAACTGCAGCAAGGGTGAGGCGAAGCGCCTGTCCGTCCCGCGCGACCTGGCCGACCGGCCCTGGGATGACCTGGACTTCCTCGGCTGGCGAGATCCTCGGGCACCCGACCGTGCCTACCTGGTCACCGAACTGGACGCCCGCCCGATCGCCGTCGCGCTGCGCTGCCCCGGCCCTGCCTCCTGGCAGGTACGGCGCAGCATGTGCTCGATGTGCCTGACGGCCCACACGGGCGGCGTCTCCCTGATGGTCGCGCCGAAGGCGGGGAAGGCCAGGCAGCAGGGCAACTCGGTCGGCGACTACATATGCAGCGACCTCGCCTGCTCGCTCTATGTGCGGGGCAAGAAGGACGCGGGCGCGGGCTCACGGCCTCAGGAGTCGCTCACCCTGGAGGAGAAGATCCAGCGGACCGTGGCGAATGTGGCCGCGTTCCTCGCCAAGGTGACCGCATAGCCCATACCGCCCGGTCGCAGAGCGGTGCCCCGCACGCCATCGCGTGCGGGGCACCGGGTCGGTTGGTTGGGTGTCAACCGCAGCGTGTCAGCCGCAGTTGGTCTCGGCCTTCTCGAAGCGCACACCGTCGATCCAGCCCCACCAGTCCACGCAGGTGCCTCGTGCGCCCATGTAGATCGGTCCCGCGTAGGAGCGGTAGTTGCCGCTGTCGTGGATGTCGTGGATCTCCGTGTCGCTCCGTGAGAGGTAGATCGTCATCGGCACCGGCTCGCCGGCCACGTTCCGGATCGCGACCAGGCAGTTCTTGCCCGTGCCGGAGCTGTAGGTGAGATACGCCGTGCCCTTGTCCCCGACCTCGGTGGAGTTGACGACCGTATAGCCGGAGCCACAGGCGCCGTTGTACGCAACGCGGGAGGCGGTCGCGGAGGCCCCGGGCGCGGCCGCCATGAGGGCGGCGGCGCTGGCGCCGGTCACTGCCGCGATGGCCAGGGCGCGCTTGAGGTGAGTCACTGGTTCCCCGTTCGTATGGTGTTCGGTGCTGTCGGTGAAGTGCCGCGGGTTGATTGCCCGGTCACTACGACCCGCCACCCGGCCCGTGAGTTGTCCCCCGCACCGTTACGGGTCTGTCCGCACCGTCACCAACGCGTAACGGCGGCATGGGCTACGCGCCGTGCCAATCCGGGGACGGGAGTGGACTGCTCGCGCGAGAAACGTCAGCCGAAAAGGGGCTGACGGTCACCGGGCGACCAGTGGAAGGGATATCGAACTCTGTGGAACATGTGTCCCTGAAGCGGCGTTCCGCGCGTGCTGTCCGTTCACCTCCCCGCAGCCCCTCCTGTTGCTGACGCGAGTAGATCGGGCATGTGGTGTGGTGTTTTGGTGGAGGGGATGAGGGTGTTTTCGGGTGCTTCTTCGGTGCTTTTGCTGGACGGGCTGTCGTTGCTGGGTGAGGGCGTCCCCGGCGGTTCTGGCGATGGTGCGTCTCTCTTAGACTGTGCCGGTCCCCAAGTTGATCGGAGCACCCCTATGCGTCGCCTTGCCGCCGCCCTTTTGGTAATGACCGCTTTTGCCTCGCTCGCCGGCTGCGCGCAGGATTTCGACCGGGGCCCTGATGGGACGGTCTCCGACAAGGTCAAGGACGGAAAGAAGTTCTACTTGGTCGTCGATCCGGCCAAGGGCGGCGACGAGAAGAAGTTCCGCGTCAGCAAGTACGACTACCACGACTGCAACCGGGGTTCGAAGTACCCCAAGTGTGTTGACGATTAATCAGCTCGTCTTCGCCTCGATCGCAGGGTCGGCCGTACCTTTCGGCCGACCCGCCATCTCTCCGGGCCGGAACCTCTGGCCTGGAACTCCCCGGCCCGGAAGGGCCCCAGCCTCCGCACTCCCACCGCGTTCGCGACAGGAGTGATTGAGCGTGCGATGACATGTGCGTTGCGGAGAGCGATGGGGATAGGGTTTGCCCGGAGGTGAGCCCTGTGCCCGCTGAGGATGAGTTGTTCAGCGCTGTCGACGCGCTGCTGGAGCAGGTCGCCCAGGACGATCTGCCGGCACCCGCGGAGCGCAAGAGGCTGCGCGAGGCCGCGGGGCTGAGCCAGGCCGGGATCGCCAAGGCGCTGGACATCCGCCGGGAAGCGGTGGGCAACTGGGAATCCGGCAAGACCGAGCCACGGCAGCCGAAGCGTGCCGCGTACGCCCGGCTTCTGAAGGGCCTGGCCGCCCGCTTCCCCGCCCCAGCGGCGGGATCGGCGCCCACCGCTCCTGAGCCGTCACCGCCAGCCCAGCCCACCCCGACGCAGACTCCGCCCCCGGGCCAGGTCCATTCCCCCGAGCGGAGTCCTCAGCGGCCCGGGGCGACCGCCGCACAGGAGACGACCCAGCGGCTCGCCACGGCCCCGGCGCAGCGGGCCCGTCCGCACCGACCATCCGCATCGCGGCGCCCGGACGCGATGGCACGGGTAGCGGGGGCGGCCGGAACCGCCGCCGCCATCCCCGCCGCCCACCATGCCGTGGACCCGCGCTTCGCCCACGGCCCGCTGGCGGTCGTGGATGTCGTGGACGGCCAGGTCTGGGCGTACTGCGCCGGCGGCCTGGTCCTGGACATCCCGGCCAACTCCCTCCCGTCTCTGGTGGAGTGGACTCTGGCCGAGGCGCGGCTGGGCGCACCGCGGCTGAACCGCAACGGCAGGGACGCCGACCCCGTTCTGGTGCTCACGGACGCGGCCGCGGTGCGCTTCGGCCTTCCGGCCCGACTGACCGACGAGGAGCGGCGGGCCGGGAGACTGCCCGAGGGCCATAAGGTCCTCAAGGAACTGGAGCGGGCCGACTGGCGGCTCACCCGGCGCGGGCTCGGCCCGTGGGCGCGCATCTACCGCCCCGCCGAGGGCTCGCGGCGCGCCTGCGTCCAGCTGTGCGTCCTGGGCTGGGAGGCCCTCGATACGCGTTCCTGGGGCGAGGCCGCGCAGTTGCCGCCCGCCGATCTGGTGCATCTGCTGGGCACCTATGCCGACCGCGTCATGACTCCCTGCGGGTCCACCGCCGTCACCGGCCTGGAGCTGATGACCGCTCTGCATCCGCCCACCCGCGCCGGTGAGCCGGACAGCGGCGGCCGGCGGCACAGCGAGCGCAACCCCGGCTCGCTGGGCACCCAGCCGGTGGAGTGCGCCCCGCCCGAGGCCCCGGACGGCCATCCACTCCTGGCACACCTGCCGCGCTTCCACCAGCGCACCCCCGACGAGGTGCTGGTGGAGGAGGCATACGACTGGGCGCGCCCGCTCACCGACGACGAGTGCGCCAAGCGCTACGTGGTGGGCATCGACGTCAACATGGCCTTCGCCGCGGCAGCCAACGGCACCGTCTTCGGCCTCGGCGAGCCCGTGCACGCCAAACAGCCGCCGTTCGACCCGAAGACCCCCGGCTCATGGCTGGTGGACCTCTCCCACGTCGAACTGGATCCGCGCCTGCCGAGCCCCTTCACCCCGACCGGGGAGCGGCCGGCGGGACCCGCCTGGTACGCCACTCCGACCGTCGCCTACGCCGCCGAACTCGGTTACGGCGTCGCCCCCGTCGAGGCGTACCTCCGCCCGGACAACGGCCGCTACCTGGACGCCTGGTACACCCGGCTGCGGGACGCCTATATCGCCACGATGGCCGACCTGGGAGTCACCGCCGGCATGGGACCGCAGGAGTTCCTGACCGCGATGGACGGCCATCGGCGGGCCGATCCGCGGATGGCGATCGTCCTCTCCGCGATCAAGGCAACGGTCAAGGGCGGCATCGGCAAGCTGCGCGAACGCCCCCGTGGCGGTGGCTGGCGCCCGGGTCAGCCCTGGCCCGCGCTCCAGCGCCCGACCTGGCGGCCCGACATCCGCGCCGCGGTCATCTCCAAGGCGCGGGTCAATATGCACCGCAAGATGCTCAAGACGGCGGCGGCCACCGGCCAGTACCCGGTGGCCGTCCTCTCCGACTGCGCCGTCTACCCCTCCGACGGGCCCAGCCCGCTGGACTTCCTGCCCCACCCGGACGGCAAACCGCTGCCGGGCGGCTTCCGGATCGGCGTGAGCCCGGGGATGGTCAAGCACGAAGGCACCCAGACCACCTTGTGGGCCGAGGGCGTGCGCGAGGAGCACGGCGATGGCCTCAATCTCGCCCGGTACATCAAGGACGGCCACGTCACCGCCCCGGACAACGGAGAGTAGAGAGACGATGGGCAAGCTCGCGGAGAGCCTGGACAAGGCGGTGGAAGGCACCTTCACCCGCCCCGTCCCCAAGTCGGCCGGTGCGCAGATGCGCTATCTGGTCAGGCAGCTCAAGGGCACCCGGCCGGTGGCCGACCTGCTCGGCATCTCCCAGCGCACCGTCGAGCGCTACGTCAAGGACCAGCTCAAGCGGCCCCGCAAGCCCCTCGCCACCCGGATGGACCGCGAGGTGAGAAAGCGGTGGCAGCCGCAGATCCGTGCCAGGGCCAAGAAGCAGGCCGCCACCACCGGCGGCATCGTCCTCGACACCCGCGCTCGCTTCGGCTACACCGCCGCCCCCGGCACCACCGACGACGCCCGGCTGCGCCACATCACCCAGGCGCTGCCGCCGCAGTACGCCGCCCGCCTCTTCGACGCCCGGGAACAGGGCGCCCCCGAACAGCAACTGCTCGACATCGCGGCCGAGGGCCTGCAGGAGATCTACTTCAAGGACCGCGGCCGCCGCGCCCAGGGTCTGCTGGTGGAGTTCACCGACATCGACTACATCGAGGTCGACCTGTAAGGAGCGGGATGACGCGCCCGGGTGCCCGGGCCGGATCGGTTCCGTAGCTGCCCGCTGCTGGTGAGGACAGCTCCGCGGCGCTGGAGACCGCCATGTTCGTAGCCTCCGTTTGCTGAAGTCCCTCTCGAATTGACGAGGATCTCGCACCCGCGGTGGCTGAACCAGCCCCCTTCACTTACCGCTGCGGCCCAGCATTTCGGCGACGCGGATGAACCCGTCCGTGCCATGGCCCAGCCCGATGGCGCGGCGGGCCATGCCTTCGGCCGCGCGCATCACGCCCGCGTCGATGCCATGGCTCTCGGAGGTGTGGACGATATGGGACATGGTCGACGCCCCCGAGGTGATCGGGTTGCCTTCACCGGAGAAGGTGCCGCGGTCCACTTCCTCCGCGGTCTCCTGGAAGAGCGGCGGGAGGATCGCACCGATGCCCTGGGCGAAGGGCGCCAACTCCCGAGCGCCGATTCCCTCCGCCCGCGCCACCGCCAGGGCGTGCGCATAGCCCGCCATCGCCGTCCAGAAGATGTCGAGCAGCGCGATGTCGTAGGCCGCCGCCCGGCCGATCTCCTCACTGAGATGGGTGTGGGTACCGCCCAGCGTGTCCAGCACGGGCCGGTGCTCCTCGTAGAGCTTTGCCGGGCCGCTGTAGATGAACACCGCGGAAGGCGCTCCGATGGTGTTGATCGGCGTCATGATCGCACCGTCGAGGTACCGGATGCCATGCCCGGCCGCCCAGTCCGAGGTGTCCCGGGCCCGGTCAGGAGTGTCCGCGGACAGGTTCACCACGGTGCGTCCCTTGAGCGCGTCGGTGACCCCGTCGCGCCGCAGGATCGCGTCCGACGCGTCGTAGTTCACCACGCAGACCACGGTCAACTCGCTTGCGGCGACGGCCTCTTCCACCGATCGCGCACTGACCGCCCCCCGCTCGATCAGCTCCCCATCCCTGCCCGGCGTCCGGTTCCAGACCGTGGTCCGCAGCCCGGCGTCCAGGAACGCACCGGCCAGGGCGCGGCCCATCGGACCCAGACCGAGCACGGTGACGGCAGAATGTTCGGAGTGCGTAGACATGAAACTTCAACTCCCATACGGATATACGCGTAACTGATAACTCAAAGGAAATAGAGCGAAGATGACACGCAGTCGTGCTCAGGACACGAATGTCTGCGGAGTGACCGCCGCGATCGTCGTGATCGACGGCAAGTGGAAGACCGCCCTGCTCTGGGCGCTGGAGTCCGGACCGTATCGCCCCGGCGAGCTGCGCCGACGGCTGCCGGGCCTCAGCGAGAAGGTCCTGACTCAGGCGCTCCGTGAGATGGAGACGGACGGGCTGGTGCACCGGGACGTACACGATGTGCTGCCCCTGAAGACCGTGTACTCCCTGACCGCGTTCGGCCGCGACCTCTCCGAGGCGCTGGCCCCCTGTCCGATTGGGGCCACCGCCGCCTGGAGAAGCTGGCCGAGGCCCAGTCGGGCCCCTGACGCAACGCCACCTCCGACTCATCCGATCCGGCGGCCCTCCGACCGCCCGCAACAAGATTCGCTCGGTCGTCCGTCGCCGCCAAGTACCCACAAAAAAGTGGGTACGGCGGACGGACGGCGGGGAGCGGCGGGACGGTGTGCGGGTGACCGCGCACCCGGGCGGCGGGCCGCGCGTCGGCCTGGCAGTCGGCCCGGTGGAGGCGGCCCAGGCGGGCTGACGATGGTCCCCGTCACATGACCAACTGGCCGACGCCCAGCAAATTCCCCTCGCTGTCACGGAACCAGGCCCCGCGCTCACCCCGTGCACCCTTGCTGGGGTAATTCCCCTCGATCTCGGCGATCCCCTCCGTCGTCCGAAACCCCGCCACATCGACCTCCTCGAACACCACGCCGCGTCGTCTGAGTTCCCTCACCGCTGTCTCGATGTCGTCGACTTCCCACGCCATCTGGGTGAACGTGCCGGGGAGGATCCCGTGGACCGAAAGAGCACGAACTCCGCGCCTCCGCAGCGATACAGCAACCCACCGGGCCGTTCGTCGACCGGCTCCATACCGAGCTGCTCGGAATAGAAACGCCGCGCCCGATCGAGGTCCCGGGCCGGAAGCCTGGTCGCCACACGTCCGCGGGCCAAGGTGCTTCTGTCGTCTGCGTTCATGCCCACCACTGTGCCGTGAGCGGGGGCCGGAGGAGCGGAGGCTGTGCCGGTCCTTGGGCCAGTGAGCCGTGGCCGTCAGCGGAAGAGCGGGCCGTCCCTCCCTGTCCTGCCGGCGGCGGCCCGCACGCTTTTCCACGGTCCAGCTTGGCGACGTTCTTGCCGAGGAAGGTGTGGGCGGACAAGCCGTAGGTGCAGCGGTTGTACTCGGCGGTGGCCAGGGCGAGGCGTTCGCGGACGGGGGCGGCAGCACTCCGCCGGCGAGCGCGCCGGGCAGGCTCATCCAGCCCTTCAGCGTTAGGAGTGTGGAGCGCTCTCCCTTCGACTGTCAAATGCTTGGATCGACTGTCATCCATTAGCTCGGTGGTACGGTGGAGGGCATGATGACCGAGGGGGTGCGCACGAGCGCGCCGCTGCTGGGTGAACCGCTGCCGGTTGAGCTGATGAACACTGTCACCGCCGACCGCGGCCACACCCACGACGCCCTCGACAGCGAGGTCGGCGCCGCGGCCTGGCTGCGCGCGGTGGCCGGCCGGCTCGGAGCCGAGACCGCGATAGAGGCCGACCAACTGGACGAGGACGTGGTGCGCCCGGTCGCCGGGACGCTCCGGGCGTTGCGTGACACGCTGCGACAACTGGCCGCCGAGATGACCGAGGACCCACGCCCTACGGCCACGGCGCCGGAACTGGCGCGACTGGAAGCGATCACCACGCTGAACGCCTTCGCACATGCCTGGCCCGAGCTCGTCTGGCCCGCCGACGGGCCACCGTCACGTGCCTACCGGGGCCCCGGGACGGCCGCGGACCTTGCCGTACAGCTCATCGCGCACCAGGCTGTCGAGCTCTTCGCCGGCCCCGATCGCGAGCGTCTGCGCCCCTGCCTGGCCCCAACTGCCTGCTCTTCTTCGTCAAGCACCATGCACGCCGGGAATGGTGCTCCCCGGCGTGCGGCAACCGCGTGCGGGTCGCCCGCCACTACCGGCGTCACCACACAGGTCCACAGAGCTGAGGGATGGATGCGCACGATGCGGAGCGAGAAGGTCGAGTTCAGTGGGTCGCAAGGCGCGGTGCTCGCCGCGCGCCTGGAGCTGCCAGAGGACGAGCCGCGGGCGTACGCCCTCTTCGCCCACTGCTTCACCTGCGGCAAGGACCAGGTCGCGGCCACCCGGATCTCACGGGCGCTGACGGAGTTCGGCATCGCGGTGATGCGCTTTGACTTCACCGGCCTCGGCGGCTCCGGAGGAGATTTCGGGAACACCCACTTCAGCTCCAACGTCGACGATCTGGTGTTCGCCGACGAGTACCTGCGAGCCCACTTCGAGGCCCCCACCCTCCTCATCGGGCATTCGCTCGGCGGTGCGGCGGTCCTCGCCGCACGACACCGCATCCCTCGGATACGAGCGGTGGCCACGATCGCCGCCCCCTTCAGCCCCGACCATGTGCTGCACTTGCTCGGGAGCGACCGGGCGGAGATAGAGCGGCAGGGCCAGGCCGAGGTCACCCTGGCGGGCCGCATGTTTCGCATCCAGCGGCAGTTCCTCGACGACGTCGGCGCCCAGCCGCAGGCCGAACGCATCGCGCACCTCGACGCCGCGCTGCTGGTGTTCCACTCGCCGTCGGATGAGCTGGTGGGCGTGGACAACGCGCGGCGCATCTTCGACACCGCCCGCCACCCCAAGTCCTTCGTCGCCCTCGACGGAGCCAACCACCTGCTCACCAACCCGGCCGACACGCAGTACGTAGCCACCGTGCTCGCCGCCTGGGCCGGTCGCTACGTGCTCAGCCCGACCCCACTTGGCGAAAGGGCATATCGGGATTAGCTTGGTTGATGTCAAGCAACCAACTCCCGACGGGAGTGATGCTCGGTGGGTTGGACGACCGAGCGGCACAGGGCCGGAGCTGAGGGGGCCCTTTCGTGCTACGGCGATGGTGGCCCGGGGCCGCGGTACAAGTGGATCGCCCTGTCCAACACCACGCTCGGCGTCCTCATCGCGACGATCAACATCTCGATCATGCTGATCGCGCTCCCGGACATCTTCCGTGGCATCGGCGTGGATCCGCTGCGCCCCGGGAACACCAGCCTGCTGCTATGGCTGATCATGAGCTACATGGTGGTCACCGCCGTGCTCGTGGTGAGCTTCGGGCGGCTGGGGGACATGTACGGCCGGGTGCGGATGTACAACCTGGGGTTCGCGGTCTTCACCCTGTTCTCCGTGCTGCTCTCCGTGACCTGGCTGCACGGCACGTCCGGCGCGCTGTGGCTGATCGGGATGCGGGTGCTGCAGGGCGTGGGCGGCGCCATGCTGATGGCCAACTCCAACGCCATCCTCACCGACGCCTTCCCCGCCGATCAGCGCGGTCTCGCCCTGGGGCTGAACCAGGTGGCGGGGATCGCCGGGTCCTTCATCGGACTGATCCTGGGCGGGCTGCTCGGCCCGCTCGACTGGCACCTGGTGTTCCTGGTCTCGGTCCCCATCGGGCTGTTCGGCACGGTCTGGGCGTATCTGAAGCTGCGGGACACCGGTGTGCGCACCCCGGCCCGGCTGGACTGGTGGGGCAATATCACCTTCGCCATCGGCCTGATCGCGGTGCTGTCCGGCATCACCTACGGCATCCAGCCCTACGCCGGTCACACCATGGGCTGGGGCAACCCCTGGGTGATCGCCGCGATCACCGGGGGAGTGGCGGTGCTGGGCCTGTTCTGCGTGATCGAGAACCGGGTTGCGCAGCCCATGTTCCACCTGGGTCTGTTCCGTATCCGCGCGTTCACCGCCGGGAACGTGGCCAGTCTGCTGGCGGCACTGGGACGCGGTGGCCTGATGTTCATCCTGATCATCTGGTTGCAGGGCATCTGGCTGCCCCGCCACGGTTACGGCTTCGAGGAGACCCCGCTGTGGGCAGGCATCTATATGCTGCCGCTGACCATCGGGTTCCTGATCGCGGGACCGTTCTCCGGCTGGGCCTCCGATCGATTCGGTGCCCGTACCTTCACCACCGGCGGGATGCTGGTGGCCGCCGCCACCTTCGTGGCGCTGGAGGAGCTGCCGGTGGACTTCGGCTATCCGGTGTTCGCCGCGATCCTGCTGGTCAACGGGATCGCCATGGGCCTGTTCAGCTCGCCGAACCGAGCGGCCATCATGAACAGCCTGCCGCCCGACCAGCGCGGGGTGGGCGCCGGAATCAGCACCACCTTCCAGAACTCGGCCACCGTCCTGTCCATCGGCATCTTCTTCTCCTTGATGATCGCCGGGCTCGCCAGTTCGCTCCCCGGCGCCCTCACCCACGGCCTGACCGCGGAAGGGGTCCCGGCCTCCGACGCGGCCCGGGTCGCCGCCCTGCCGCCGGTCGGGGTGCTCTTCGCCTCGCTGCTCGGCTACAACCCGGTGAGGACTCTGCTCGGACCGCAGGTGCTCGACCATCTGCCCGCCCACCACGCGGCCTATCTCACCGGGCGCGGCTTCTTCCCGGCACTGATCTCCCCGCCGTTCTCGCAGGGCCTGTCCGCCGCGTTCGACTTCGCCATCGCGGCCTGTCTGGTGGCCGCCGTGGCATCGCTGCTGCGCGGCGGGCGGTATGTGCACAAGGGCGGGCCGAAGTCGGTTGCCCCGGCGGGGGTGGCCGCCGCCCATGGCGGCACTGCGGGCGCCGCTGACACCGCGGGTAGCAAGGACGTCGAGGAGGAAGTCCCGGATACTGCCCGCCACCCGGCGCCCGCGCACCGGCAGCCGCCCCCGCCGAAGTCCGGGCCACCACCCCCGCCTCCGTCACCACCTCCGTTGTCACCTCCGTCGTCATCCGGCGGAGGAACGGGACCACCACCCGAGGAGCCGAGATGACCGCGCTCGACCCCACCGCCCCAGGCCCTGCCACCTCAGGCGCCAACACCCCGAGTCCCGCCGTTCCGGAAGCCAGGGAGCTGGCCGAACGGCTCCGTACCGCCCTCCAGCATCTGCTCCCCGGTCTGCGGGGCACCCGGGGCGAACACGGCGATCTCACCCCCAGCCGCCAGGCGGCCCTGGGAGCGCTCGACACCCACGGCCCGATGCGCATCAGCGCCCTCGCGACCCGGCTGGGCATCGCCCTGCCGACGACGTCCCGCATGGTCGATCTGCTCGACGCCTCCGGCTGGATCGAGCGCACTCCCGACCCCGAGGACCGCCGCGCCAGCCTGATCGCGCTCACCGACCCCGGTCGTCAACTCCTCCACACCGTGCGCCACGAGGCCGCCGCCCGGCTCGCCGCGCGGATCGAGACGCTGAGCCCCGAGGAGCGGCGCGCGCTGTACGCCGCGCTGCCCGCCCTGGAGTCCCTGGGCGACTCCACGAACCCGTCCACGAGTCAAGCCACGAACCCATCCACGAGCTCGTAGTACTGGACGACGCGGCGAGGCGTCTCGGGGTGCCTCAGCAGTCGGCCTCGGGGGCCAGCGCTTCGCGCTGAGCGGTTTTGGCGACGCGCGTCAGAAGCTGGCCTCCACTCGCCCATAACTGCCCGGCGGGGCAGACCTTCGACCCCATCGCCACGCACCACAGCAACCCGGCAGCCTCCTGTTGCGGGACAGGAGGCTGCCGCCATCAGGGCGTGGGCGGACGGATAGGTATCACGCCGGACAAGTGGTCAGCCCGGCTCGGAGGAGCCCTGCGAAAGCGAGGGCGATCATGCCGACGACCAGCAGGGAAAGCCGAGCCGCGTACGGCCGCGACGGCTCAGCTCTGCCATCGCACCGCTGAGCACACTGGCCGCCAAGAGAATGCCGATGACCACGGCCGGTTGGTGCTGGGCCACCGCCCTGACCGCTTGCACGAGCGCGGCGACCATGAAGAACACGCCCACGAAGGCGTGACTGCTCCGGGCCGACTCGGGGCGTAACTCCCGTACCGAGGAGGCGATCGACCGCACCCGCTCCGCACGCTCAGTTCGGCGGGATGCGGTAGACGGAGACATGAGAGCGCGACTCGGCGGTGAATTCGGCGCCGGTCCAGTCCGCGTGCCTGGTCTCCAGCTCGAATCCGGCCAGCTGAGCCATGAGGTCGAGTTCGGCAGGCCAGATGTACCGGTGCGGACTGCGGGTCAGCCGAGCCTGCTTGCTGTCGTCGAACCGGAAGTGGTGCGAGACGACGTGCTGGCGCAGTACGTCGTAGGTGTCCAGTCCGATATAGCCGGGCTCGGTTTGCCAGATGGTGCCGGTCTGGCCCGGCGGGAGCTTGCGCAGCTCGGGCACCCAGAGTTCGATCACGAACCTGCCACCGGGCCCGAGATGGCGGGCGGCGTTGCGGAAGCACTCCACCTGCTCGGCTTGGGTGAGCAGGTTGGAGATGGTGTTGTAGACGAGATAGACGAGGGTGTACTCCCCGGGAGCCACGGAAGTCGCCATGTCGCCCACGATCACGGGGATCGTCGCTTCGTCCGCCCTGGTACGCAGTTGACGGATCATCGGAAGCGACAGCTCGATCCCGGTGACAGGGACCCCTCGTTCGGCGAGCGGGACGGCCACCCGGCCGGTGCCGATGGCGAATTCGAGCGCCGCTCCGCCGCCCGCGAGCTCAGCCAGCCGGTCCACGGCCGGCTGCAGGATCTCGGGCGCGAACATGCCTGTGCCGGGCGTGTCATAGCGCTGGGCGGCGTCGACGTCCCAGATCTCCTCCTGGTTCATACCGTCACCATTCACCGCAGGGGACGCGATGTCCACTGTTTTTGCCCCGGGGCCCGGGGATCCCCGGGCAGCGGCTCTGTGCTCCTGGAGTGATCGAGGAGGCGCCTCAGCCAGCGGGTACGGGCGTCGCGTGCGTCCTTGCTGATGGCCGCCCGCGGTGCCAAGCCGTCGAAACCGTGGTAGGCGCCGGGCCATACATGCAGTTCGGCCTGGCCACCGGCCCGCCAGATCGCGTTCGCGTACGCCACGTCCTCATCGCGGAACATCTCCGCCGAGCCGACGTCGATGAACGCCGGGGGAAGATCCGATAGGTCCGTGGCGCGGGCAGGGGCCGCATAGGGCGGAAGGTCCGCCGCGCCGTAGCGGTCACCCAGCAGTGCTTTCCAGGCGGTCTCATGGGAGATGAGATCCCACATTCCGAGGCCCGACATCTGGTGGCTGGAGAACGTGCACCCGCGGTCGTCCAGCATCGGGCACAGCAGCAACTGCCCGAGGATGCCGGGACCGCCGCGGTCGCGGACCAGCAGGGCGAGGGCCGCGGCGAGGCCGCCGCCGGCGCTCTTCCCGCCGATGATGACGCGGTCCGCGTCGATGCCCAGTTCGGCCGCGTGCCCGGTGGCCCAGAGAAGTCCCGCGTAGCAGTCCTCCAGCGGTCCGGGGTACCGCGTGCGCGGTGCCAGCCGGTACTCGACCGAGATGACGGCCATGTCCAGCGGGAGGACCCACTCGCGAAGGATCCGCGGCAGCACCGACCATGCGTTGCCCATGATCATCGCGCCGCCGTGCATGTAGTACAGCAGCGGCAGCGGCCCTTCCCGCCCGGCGGGCCGCACACTCACCAGCGTGACATCGGGGCCGTCCCCCAGCCCCGGAACGGTCAGCTCCGCCACCTCGAAACGGCCATCGGCCCGGAGGTCCTCGGCCGTCGGCCTGGGCCGGGTCGCGGCGTCCCGCTCCTGCCGGGCCGCGAGATTCGCGGGAGTGACCGGCTCTCTGGGCCCCTTGCCCAAGGACTCCAGCGCGGCACTCAGTTCGGGGTCGAAGGGAGGCACAGCCGTCGGCCTCGGGGCAGAAGCGCCCGTACGGGACAGATCCATACCGCGCATCCAAGCATCCGCCGCCGCCCGGCGGTACCGGCCCGTCCGGCGACTCGTACTCCCGTCGGGGTTCACCTCTCCCGCCGGTCGCGGCCCCCGGAGTCCGGCGGACGGTAGCATTTCGCCCGCGGGCCGCACCAGGGTCGACCGTGGCCGGGGGGAGACGTGGAGAGCACCGGGCAGCACAGCGACTCGCTTGTCGTGCTGACCGCACTGGACGTGGAGTACGAGGCGGTTCGGGCACACCTGGTCGATCCGCGGCCGCAACTCCACCGGAGCGGCACCCTGTTCGAGGTGGGACGGCTCGACGGTACGCCGTGGCGGGTGGCGCTCGCCGAACTCGGCGACGGCAACCAGGGCGCGGCCGTGCTGACCGAGCGGGCGATCGCCATGTTCCGCCCGCGCGCCGTGGCATTCGTCGGGGTGGCCGGGGCGCTCAAGGGCGATATCGAGCTCGGGGACGTCGTCGTGGCCACCCATGTGTACGCGTACCACGGTGGCAAGGACGAGGACGGCGCATTCCACTCCCGCCCGAGGGTCTGGCCGGTGCGTCAGGAACTCGACCAGCTCGCTCGCTTCGCCCGCAGGTCCGGTTCCTGGACCGGGCTGCTGCCGGAACGCCCGCCCGGCGCCTCCCGTCCGGCCGTCCACCTCAAGCCCGTGGCCGCCGGGGAGGTCGTCCTGAACTCGGCGGACTCGCCGCTGAGACGGCAACTTCGCCGCAACTACCAGGACGCCGCCGCCATCGAGATGGAGGGCGCGGGCGTGGCGCAGGCCGCCCACCTCAACGCCGCGCTGCCCGCACTGATCGTCCGCGGTATCAGCGACCGGGCCGACGGGGAGAAGTACGACGCCGATGCCGAGGGCTGGCAGTCCCGCGCGGCGCGCAACGCCGCCGCCTTCGCCTTCTCCGTCCTCCGTGAACTGCCGCCCGGCGGCGATCCGGCCCCACCGGGGCCGGGGGCTCCCATGGGCCCGGCACCCGGACGATTCCCGGACGAGCCGTCCGCTCCGGCTCCCGCTCCGCCCTCTGCTCCGCTGCCACATCCGGATGCGGGAACCACACCGGACGACGCCGGCCCGGACGCACACCGCCAACTCCTGCGCTGGGCGCGGAGATTGTCGGATGACCTGGACCTCGTGGACTCCCCCCGCCCGGACCGGGGCACCGGCTCCCCGCCGCAGCTCAGCGGCGGACTCTACGTGCGGCGCGCCGTCCAGGACCGGGTGATGGAGGCCCTCTACGACGGTGATCCGAAGGCGGTCCTGGTCACCGGGGACGCCGGGAACGGCAAGAGCAGCCTGTTGTGGGGCCTCGCCCGGGATCTGACCGCCCTGGAGGACGCCGAGGTCTTCCTGGTGAACGCCGCCTGGCTGCTGCGCCCCTGAGCGGCGCCCCGGAACCCCATGCTGACCCCCGCGACCGTGGTGTCCGGGGCGACGCACGCCCGGACGCGGGGGCGTACACCGGTCGTGCTGCTCGACACCGCCGATCTGCTGCTGCACGACGACTACCACGAGATGACGCTGCTCGATCTGTGCGAGGACCTCGCCGCCGCCGGTGTCCGCCTGGTGCTGACCTCCCGGCCGGAGGAGGCGAATCGGCTGCGCACCGGCTTCGTCCGGATGTCGCTGGGTCCGTACGACGACAGCGAGATCCCTCACGCCATCCGTGGACACGCCGCGCTCTACTGCCCCGACGCCGTCCCCCGGGACGACGAGGCACGGGTACGGAGGCTGATGGAGCCCGTCGCCCGCGGACTGCCGGTGCGCGAGGTGTGCAGAAGCCCGCTCCAGTTGCGGCTGCTGTTCGAACTCGCCCGGGACGACGGCGCGTTCCCCAGCGCCGAGATGGACGCCACCGGCCTCTACCGCCGCTACTGGGACCACCGGGTCGTCACCGACCGCCGCCATCACGGCAACCAGAGCGCCACGGCGCCGGAGGACCTCTCCTCGCTCACCGGCGCGATCGCCGTCGTGCTGATGTCGGCCGGCCGGACCGAGCTGTCACGCGAGGAGCTGGTCGAGCGACTCACCTCGGCGCACGGCGGCCCACGCCCCTCGTGGCCGTACGAACCGGCCCGCGTCCGGTCGTCCCTGGAGCTGCTGATCGACCGGGGCGTCCTGGCCAGGGGAGCCTCGGACGATATCCACTTCTTCCACCAGACCATGTTCGAGTACGCGGCCGCGCGTGGCCTGCTGCACCTCAGCGGGCAACGAGCGCTGCGGTCGCTGTGCGAGTGGGTCGGGTCCCATCCCCGTGACTTCTTCGTCGGGGCGATCCTCGAACAGCTCCTCATGCTCGCCGCCGGGTCCGAGAGATATCGCGGCCCGGTACGGGACACGTTGATGCGGATGGCGGCGCACACGGACGCCGTCATCCTGCACACCGTCGCCGTGGCCGTCGCGGCGCGGAACCCGGCCGTGGGCGTGTCCGTCGAGCCGCTGCTCGCGACGGCGCCGCACGGTGTCGCCCGGCGGTACGCGGTCCTGGCCCCGACCGTGCGCGACACGGACGTCGACGCCCTCCTGCCGCAGCTCCGCGGGCTGTGGGAGAGAAGGGAGCCCAGCCTGCGGGAGGCCGTGCTCGAAGCGCTGGAACGGCTGGCCGCCCAGAACTCGGTCACGGTCCATGCCGCCCTGGCCGACTGGGGCTGCGTACGGGAACTGACCGGGCGCCGTAGGGGCGGCGCGGGTATCGAGGTCCTGCCTCGGCTGCTCGTGCTGACGTCACACGTCGATGTGGCATCCGCCCGGAAGGGCCTCATGGAGATGCTCGACTTCGCCCTGTCCCGGGGCTGGCGGAGCTGGCATCAGGCGTCATGACCCTGTGGGCCCGGCACTGGGAGACACTGGGCTCGCCGGAGTGGGCGGCCGCCGTCCAGGAGCGTCTGAAGCGTGTGCGCGTCGCTCCGAAGTCGTACGACGTCGAGCTCTTCCAATCGGCCCTGGCCAGGGTGCTGGCCGCGTCATGGACCCACGACCACGGACTTCCCGGTGACCATGGGCTTGCCGCCGACGGCGCTCACGGCCCCGACGGCGGGCCGGCTCCCGGGACCCACCCCTGGACGCACCGCCTCGACCATGCCGTGGCGCTGCTCGAAGCGGACGACCACGACACCGCGGGCAACGCCGGACTCATCGCCGCCGCAGCGGTCCTGGCCACGCTGCCGCACGGCCACTGGGCCATCGAGGCCACCCTCGACCGCTGTCTGGAGATGACCGGGCAAGGAGCGCTCCACGCACTGCAGCACCGGATGGTCTTCCCCCAGTTGCTCAGCGCCGACTGCGCCGCCGCGGAGAGCCTCGTACACCGGCTCGCGGTCATGCTGAAGGCCCTGCCCTGCCCCGAGAACCAGCCCGTCACGCCCCCGCGGCGGCGAGCGCTGGTCGCCCGCCGGATCCTCGCCCACCGCGACGTTCCCCCGCACCGTGTCCGGCAGGTCCTGGAACACTCCGGCTGGGACGCCGACTCCGACCTGTGGCTGTCCCAGGACGGCCTGGCGACGCTCCTCCTGCCGGCCGCGCTCGGCGGCCACCCCACCGCGGTGAGCAGGATCGAGAAGGCGACGACCGCCCCCGCGGCCGCCCGGAACCTCGTCCGCCGCTCCCTGCACCGGGCCGTCACGGACTCCGGTCTGCACACCGAGCGCCACATCGGCCTGCTGGTGAACCTGTCGCTCATGGACGCCGACACCGTGCTCCTGGAGGCCCTCACCACCGGCCGGGCCAAGAAGGGCACCGGCCCGCTGCCGCCCCTCGCCCACGAGCGGGTGCTGGGGGCGCTACGGGCCTCGGCGCCGGCTCTCACCGGGCTGATCGCGGATGAAATCGCCGAGGGCAACAGCGGCAAGCGGCAGCGCCAGGCACTCACGCTCTGGGAGTGCTCCGTGTCGGTCGGCACTCTCCCCGCCCCCGACCTGGCCCAACTCCAGCCGCGGTACGGCACCTTCTCCGACCAGAAGACCCGGGCGGCCTTCCTCGGACTGGTGGGAACCGTCGCCGCGCGCGAACCCGCCCAGTACGCCACGGCACACGCCTTCCTCTCGGAGCTGGTGTTCGACGCCGCGGGAGACATCCCCCGCCTCGACGACGCGTCGGCCAGTACCCGCAACGCCGCCCGCAAGGCCCTGTTCCACGCCGCCTGCGAGTCCGGCCCGCTCACCCCATCGGCCCTCACCACGGCCCTCGACCTGGCCTTCGCGCCACCGACCGACGCCGGGCTGATCAGCGGGCTCGGCCGGCTGGTATGCCGGCTCAGCACCGCACACGGCGCCGCACCCGCCGCCGAGCTGCTGATCCGGGTCATCGGCGCGGCCGTCGCCTCCCAGCAGGGCCGCGCCGCGGAGAACCACCTCGCGAAGGCGCTCCGTGGCGCGATGGACAGCGTCTTCGACCACGGTTCTCCGGCCGTGTACCGGACACTGTGGGAGCACCTCAAGGAGCCTGGTCCGGAGGACGACGCCGACCACGTGGTCTTTCCGGAGCGGTACGCGCTGGGGCTGGTGAGCTGCGCGATCCGCCGGTCGTACGCGGCAACCCGCCAGGATCTGGAAGCACTTGTAGCCCATCCGAGGGTGCCACGCACCACCAAGATGTGGATCGGCGATCAGCTCAGCGCCCGGTCGCGGGAACGCACCGAGCACGACCTGAGCTGGGTGCTGGACGGCGAGATGCCCGGGCGGCCAGTGGCAGGATGATTGCGGTAGTCGTCATCGAGGTCACGGGTGTGAGCGGAGGCCCGTTCGATCGCGGGAGAGCCGAAGGAGCCCGATGAGCCGGAAGAACCACCATGTCGCCGTGCTCGTGCTCGAAGGCGCCAAACCACTCGACGTCGGCATCCCCGCGCAGGTGTTCTCCAACCGGCCGAGCATGCCGTACGAGGTGCGGGTGTGCGGCGCCGCGCCCGGACTGGTGACCGGCGGCGACGGCCTCTCGTATCACGTGGCCGAGGGGCTCGAGGCGTTCGAGCACGCCGACACCGTCTTCATCCCCGGCTATCGGGAGCCGGCGACCACGGAACCGTCGGCAGCGGTCGTCAGCGCGCTCATGGCCGCCCACGAGCGCGGAACCCGGCTCGCGGCCATCTCGACGGGAGCGTTCGCGCTGGCCGCGACGGGCCTGCTCGACGGCAAGCGGGCGACGACCCACTGGCACTACACCAAGGCGCTCGCCGAGAGGCATCCGCTCGTGCGGGTGGACGAGAACGTGCTGTTCGTGGACGAGGGCGACGTGCTCACCTCGGCGGGTGCGGCATCCGGCATCGACCTGTGCCTGCACCTGGTGCGGCGCGACCAGGGCGTCGGGCTCTCCAACCACGTGGCCAGACGGCTGGTGGCGGCGCCGTACCGCAGCGGTGGCCAGGCGCAGTACGTCCCCCGGAGTGTGCCCGAGCCGCTGGGCGACCTGTTCGCGAGCACACGGGAGTGGGCCCTGGCGCACCTCGCCGAACCGCTGACCCTCGAAGCGCTCGCCCGCAACGCACGGGTGTCGGCGCGCACCTTCTCGCGGCGGTTCGTGGAGGACACCGGCTACACACCGATGCAGTGGGTGCTCCGGGCGCGGGTGGACCTGGCACGCGAGCTGCTCGAACGCACCGATCTGGGCGTGGAGCAGATCGCCGACCGAGTCGGCCTCGGCACCGGCGCGAATCTGCGTCTGCACTTCCACCGCATTCTCGGCACCTCCCCGACGGAGTACCGCCACACCTTTTCGGCCTGAGTCTCCCGAGCGGCGTCCCTGCACATGAGTGCTGGCGGGATCCTTGCGTACGGTGGCGTTCAGGCCGCTGTCGGCCCCGGATCCGGATGCCGACGATGGGGTGGAACGAAAGGAACCTCCATGACCCGCATCGCCGTCAATGGATTCGGCCGCATCGGACGCAACACCCTCCGCGCCCTGCTGGAGCGCGACAGCGATCTCGAAGTGGTCGCCGTCAACGACCTCACCGCCCCGAGTCCCTCGCGCATCTGCTCAAGTACGACAGCGCGCTCGGCCCCCTCGGCCGCTCCGTCGAGGTCGATGGAACCGACCTCGTGGTCGACGGCCGCCGCATCAAGGTGCTCGCCGAGCGCGAGCCCGCCAACTTGCCGTGGGCCGAGCTCGGCGTGGGCATCGTCCTCGAATCCACCGGCCGCTTCACCGCGGCGGATGCCGCCCGTGCACACCTGCGGGCCGGTGCCCAACGTGTGCTGGTGAGTGCCCCGTCGGCGGGCGCCGATGTCACGCTCGCCTATGGCGTGAACACCGATGCCTACGACCCCGCCGAGCATGTGATCGTCTCGAACGCCTCGTGCACCACGAACGCACTGGCTCCGCTGGCGTCCGTACTGGACGACCTGGCCGGTATCGAGCACGGCTTCATGACCACGGTGCACGCCTACACCCAGGAGCAGAACCTCCAGGACGGCCCGCACCGCGACCTGCGCCGCGCCCGTGCCGCCGGGGTGAACATCGTGCCCACCACCACCGGGGCCGCCAAGGCCATCGGCCTGGTGCTGCCGAACCTCGACGGCAAGCTGTCGGGCGACTCGATCCGGGTGCCGGTCCCGGTGGGCTCGATCGTGGAGCTGAACACCGCGGTCTCACGGGAGGTCAGCCGCGACGAGGTGCTCGCGGCCTACCGTGCCGCCGCCGACGGCAAGCTCAAGGGCATCCTGGAGTACTCCGACGAGCCGCTCGTCTCCAGTGACATCACGCGCCGCCCGGCTTCGTCGATCTTCGACGCCGCCCTCACCCGTGTCGAGGGCAAGCACATCAAGGTGGTGGCCTGGTACGACAACGAGTGGGGCTTCTCGAACCGCGTCATCGACACGCTCGAACTGCTCGCGCGCGACTGAACACGCGGACTGACTGACCGTGAGGGGCCGGCATCGACCGGCCCCTCACCCTTGCGGCGGGTGCCCGGCCTCATGTTCAGGTACGGTCCGCGCCGCGCGGGGAGGGCCGGGTGCGGGTCGCGTGGATGGAGCCGAGCAGATGCAGGGCTTCCGCGCTGCTGCCGGCGGGCTCCGCGTGGTAGATGACGAGTTGCTGGCCCGGGGCCTCTCTCACGTCGAACGCCTGGTAGCTGAGGGTGAGGGGGCCGACGTCGGGGTGCAGGAACCGCTTGGCCTCCTGGGTCTTGCCGCGCACGGTGTGGCTGCCCCACAGGCGGGCGAAGTCCGCGCTGTTCTCGGTGAGCGTGTCCACGAGCCCGTGCAGGCGCGGGTTGTCCGGCTCGTAGCCCGCCGCCTGGCGCAGATTCGCCACGGTGGCCTGGGCCGCCCGGTCCCAGTCCTGGTAGAAGGTGCGGCCCGCGGGGTCCGCGAAGGCCATGCGGGCCAGGTTGTCCGCCGGATGGAACGGTGAGTAGAGGGCGTCGGCCAGCGCATTGGTGGCGAGGATGTCCAGGGTTCGGTTGAGCACGAAGGCAGGCGTGTGCGGATAGCCGTCCATCAGCTGCCGCAACCCGGGGTTGACCTGGTCGGGCACGCGGCCGGCGGGGTCGTCGGGCACCGTGCCGGCGAGCCGGTACAGATGGCCCCGGGCGTCGTCGTCGAGGCGCAGCGCACGGCTGAGCGCGTCGAGCACCTGCGCGGAGGGGCGGCGCTCCCGGCCCTGTTCCAGGCGGGTGTAGTAGTCGGCGTTGATGCCGGCGAGCACCGCGACCTCCTCGCGGCGCAGCCCGGGAACGCGGCGGGTGCCGTACCTCGCCATCCCCACCTCTTCGGGCCGTAGCCCCGACCTGCCGCTTCGCAGGAAATCTCCCAGGTCGTTGTCAGCCATGACCTCAGGCTACGTGGCGCCCCGACCAGGTGCCTGGGTGTGCCGCACCCAGGCAGAAGGCGTCCTGGTTGACCTCTCGGGGACTGCCCAGACTCGGTGGCGCAGGACAACCCCACCAACGAGAGGTTTGCCATGACCACGGATTCGGCGGACGCCCCGGACATCGACGTCGTCGGCATGTGGGTCACCGCGGACGGCCACATCCGCCAGGAGCTGCGTGCGGACGGTCGCTACGACGAGGCACGTGGCAGGCGTGCCAGCGCGTACACCGGCCGCTACTCCATTACGGGCAGCCATATCGACTACGTCGACGACACCGGCTTCACCGCGACGGGTGACGTACGCGACGGCGTGCTCTACCACGAGCACTTGGTGCTGTACCGCGAGCGGCCCGGCTCCTGACGGGCCCCGAACCACGGGCCCCGAACCACGGGCCCCGAACCACGGACCCCGAACCACAGAGCACGGGCTCGGCTCGGGCGACCCCCATCGAAAGAGAGAGCAAGAGCATGACGCAGGAGGCCAGCGGCCCCCTCTCGGCACAGACCCCACCGGGCGGCGAAGGCCGGACCGGTTCCCGGCCCACCGGGCCCGTCGGTGCGACGCCCGGCGCGCTCGCCCTGCTGACCTTGTGCGCCGCACACTTCATGGACGCCATCGACCTGTCCGACGTGGGCGTCGCCCTCCCCGCCATCCAGGACGACCTGGGCATGTCACCGGCGTCCCTGCAGTGGGTGATGTCCGCGTACGCCCTCGGTTACGGCGGTTTCCTGCTGCTGGGCGGCAGGGCGGCCGACCTGCTCGGCCGCCGGCGCACCTTCCTGGCGGCCGTCGGTGTGTTCGCGGTGGTGAGCGTGGCGGGGGCGATCGCTCCCAGTGGCGGGCTGCTCATCGTGGCCCGGCTGGTCAAGGGCGTGGCCGCCGGGTTCCTCGCCCGGCGGCACTGTCTTTGATCACCACCAACTGGCCGGAGGGCCCCGAGCGCGGCAGAGCCCTGGGCTGGTACGCCACCGCGGGCGCCTGCGGATTCGTCGGTGGCCTGGTGCTCGGCGGTGTGCTCACCGAGGTCTCCTGGCGGCTGGTGTTCGCGCTGCCGGTGCCCATAGCGGTGGCCGCGCTCATCGCAGGAAGCCGTCTGCTGCCGCCGGACCCGCCGCCGACCGGGCGGGGCAGGGTCGATGTCGCCGGAGCGCTGACCGTCACCGGCGGGCTTCTCCTGTGTGTCTATGCCATCGCACAGGCGCCGGAGCACGGCTGGACCTCGGTGCGCACCATCGCCCTGTTCGTGGCGACGGCCATCCTGCTCGCCTTGTTCGTGCGCATCGAGGCCAGGGCCGACACACCCCTGGTGCCGCTGTCCTTCCTCACCCGCCGCCAGAGCGTGGGCGCCAACCTGACGATCTTCGCGATGTGGGGCGCGTACACCTCCTTCGCGTTCCTCGCCACCCTCTATCTGCAGAACGTGCTGGGCTGGACACCCCTGGAGACGGCCGGTGCCTTTGTCCCCCTCGGCCTGGTCAACGGCGCGGTGGCGCCCTTCGCGGGGCGTCTCGCGGCCCGGTTCGGCGCCCACCGCATGATCGCGGCCGGAATGCTGCTGCTGGCCGCCTCGTACGCGATGTTCTTCCGGATCGGACCCGACTCCTCCTTCGTCTCCGTGGTCCTGCCCGTCATGGTCCTCAACGGCCTCGGCACCGCCGCCACGTTCCCCGCCCTGAACATGAGCGCCGTCACCGGTGTACCCGACCGGGACCAGGGCCTCGCCGGGGCGCTGCTCAACACTTCCATGCAGATCGGCGGTGCCGTTGTGCTGGCCGTCGTCACCGCGCTGGCCGACGCCGGTCAGCGGGCGAACGGCACGGATCCGCTGGCCGGATACGTCCCGGCCATCGCGGTCATCGTCGGCGGCGTGCTCGCGGGTCTGGCCGCCACCACGCTCATCCGCGACGCCCCAGCGCACACCACCCTCCCCGCCACCGCCGCTTCCCGCGGTCGCCTCGACGAAGGACAGCACCATGACGACACCCACGCATCCCGCTGATTCCCGGGAGTTCACGGGCAAGACTGCCCTGGTCACCGGGGCGGCACGCGGCGTCGGCAAGGAGACCGTCCGGCTTCTGCACAGTCGCGGCGCACGGATCGTCGCCGTCGACCAGCGCCACGAGGTGAGGGAACTGGCCGGGGACTTCCCGGGCGTTCACCCCCTGGTCGCCGACATCACGGAGGAGGCGACCGCCCACCGCGCGGTGCGGGCAGCCGTCGATGCCTTCGGCGGCCTGGACATCCTGGTCAACAACGCCGGGCGCACCCTCAACGAGCCGATCACGGAGACGACGACGGAGGACTGGGACACCCTGATGGCGGTCAACGCCCGGGGGTCGTTCCTCTTCTCCCGTGAGGCGTTCCGCGCGATGAGGGAAAGCGGTGGCGGAGCCATCGTGAGCACGGGTTCCTACACATGCACCGTCGCACTGCCCCAGGGCGCCGCCTACAGCGCCTCCAAGGGTGCCCTGGCTCAGCTGACCAAGGTCCTGGCCGTCGAGGGCGGGCCGCTGGGCATCCGGGCGAACATCGTGGCCGCGGGGGTCATCGAGACGGACTTCCTCGACACGTTCCGGTCCGACAGCCGTGCGTACCTGGCGTCCTTCGCCGACGCCCAGCCGCTCGGCCGGGTGGCCCAGCCCGAGGAGATCGCCGAAGTGCTCTGCTTCCTCGTCTCGCCGCGCTCCAGCTTCGTCACGGGCGCCGTGGTCGCGGCGGACGGCGGCTTCACCGCGATCTGAGCGGCGGACCCGCACAGTGGGCGCTTACGCGGCGGCAGCGGCGTAAGCGCCCACCCGCCATTGCGGGGACCGTCCGGCCGGTCCCAATTTCTCTATGTAGTGCTATATGAGGCATGACCGGTATGGTGAATGCGCTCCGCGAACACGAATGGAATCAGTAATTCCATTTCAACTCCATTGCGCAACTTGTGACTTGCATCACAAGCCCATCCGCAATGGATCACATTTTCGTATCCCTGTGAAACGATGCACCGGTGCTGGCCTCGACGAAGTAGCTCATCGCGAGACAACACCGATCCACGGGACCACCCGAATCCATATCGGGCGGCAGTACGGCAAATGACTTCTTCAAGTTTTGGCTAGCCGTAACGGGGAGGCGCCAATGCCAACGATGATTGTTATCGGATATAGAGACGATCTCGATCAGGCACTGCGGCGCCGAGACGTGGATCCCTTCTATATCGTCCAGGCGCCCGCGAGCCCGCCGAAGGGCCGGAGGTCCATTCGGGTCGCCGACATGGAGAACGCCCAGGAAATATTCCGAGCGGTGCTCTCCGCGCGCCTTGACGACGTGGCAGGGGTGCTGAGCGTCCACGAAATGGGCGTCTTCGGGGCAGCCTATCTGCGGCAGCAGCTGAACCTTCCCGGGAACACGGATTCAAAGACCGCCCTCTACTTCCGGGACAAGTATCTCCAGAAGAGCGAGCTGCCGTCCCGGGTGAAGCGAGCGCGCTGCCGGCATGTGTCCATAGGGACGTCGTTCACCGACCTCGCCGATGACCTGGGAGAGGTCTTCGTGGTCAAGCCGGCGACCGGAGCCGGCGCTCTCCGTACGAACATCATCCGTTCTCCGGAGGAGTACGCACAGGCCCTGGCGCTGTTCTCCGGTCAGTCGGATGTCGAGATCGTCGCCGAGTCCTTCGTGGACGCCCCAGAGGTCTACCTCGACGGCGTGTGGGAAAACGGAGACCTCCAATGGTCGTCCATGAGCAGCTACCACACCTCACCGCTCATGGCCGCACAGGGCGGCATCCTGTCCGCGTACGTCCTGGACAGGGGGCGGCATTCGCCTTTGTTCCAGCAGGCGGAGACGCTCGCGAGGGAAGCACTCGGCAGCCTGAACGCACCTGATTGCGTATTCCATCTGGAAGCGTTCATGGAGGAAGAGGGACTGACCTTCGGCGAGTGCGCCATACGCCTCCCGGGGCGCTGTCCCCTCAGGTCAACAAGTTGACCTTCGGCGTCGATCTCTTTGACGTCGAAATCAGCCTCGCGCTGGGGAGGGGGCGGCTGGAGCCCTGCGGGGCCACCGTGCGCCGGAGCGCTTCCATGGATACATTCTGCTGCGCCGCCCCGACGGCTGTCATTTGATCCAAAAGGATTTCGAGCGCAACTTCCTTTTCGATGAGATCGATTACGATTCATCGCCCGATGCACCGATCGGGCCGTATGGCCGCGTGGGACAGGCCATCTTATCCGACCCGGATGAGCTGAAACTGCAGAAGACCATCGAGGACATCGTGCGATTCAACGAGGTTGGCTCCATCTGACCTTCCGGCCAGTCCGGACCGAGCCACCGGCCGGGGATGACCCGGCATCAACGGAATCCCGTCGTCTCGATCACGCGTGCTGAAGGCGCCAAGCTCCGCCCAGCCGCATTCAACCGTGCCCCGCCCAGGATCCGCACCCCGTCGGCGCCAATGTGCGAACCCGACTCCGGTCGCCCTTCTGCGGCGCGGCGCGCCCCAAGCTCCGCTCGCCATGGTTTTCCGTCCCTTCTGATCGGAGGACTTCCCCCATGCCGGATCAACGTCATGCCTCGACACTCCCGCAGCTGCTCGAGCGCGCGGCATCCGACACGACTCGAGGCGTTGTCTTCATCGGCGGCCCGTTCCTGTCCTACGCGGAGTTGCGGGAGTGCGCCTGCCGGATCGCGCAGGGGCTGCGCGACCGGGGCACCGCCCCGGCGACCGGGTACTCATCGCGGCCAGCGATCCGGAGCCCTTCTTCCGCGCCTTCTGGGGGTGCGTACTGGCCGGCGCCGTGCCGTGCCCGATCGCACCGCCGGCCGACCCCTCCCGGTGGCAGGCTCAGCTGGAGCATCTGCGTACCCTCCTGGGCGACCCGTTGGTGGTCATGTCCAAGACGGCCCACGGGGACCTGCCCGACGTCGGGCTGCGGAGCGTGACGGTCGAGGAGCTGAGCCATGCCGTGGCCGGGCCCGATCAGCACCATGTGCCGGCGCCGGACGATCTCGCCCTGCTGATGCTCACCTCCGGGTCCACCGGATCGAGCAAGGCGGTCAGGCTCACCCACGCCAATCTGCTGGCGGCCCAGGCCGGTAAGGCGGGGGCGCTGGAACTCGGGCCCGACGACACCTCGTTGAACTGGATCTCGGTCGATCACATCGCCGCCATCGAGGCGCATCTGCTGCCGATGTTCAACGGCGCCGGCCAGGTCATGACGACGCCGGCCACGGTGCTGGCGGACCCCGTGGAGTTCCTCCGGCTGCTCACGGCCCACCGGGTGCGAGTGACGTTCACCCCCAACTTCCTGTTCGGGCAGATCAACCAGGTCCTCGCCGGGCGGCCCGCCTCGCGGCAGGAGGTGGACCTGTCACACGTGCGGCACATCATCTCCGGCGGTGAGGCCACCGTGACCGCCACCGTACGGGCGTTCCTGGACACCCTCTCCCACTACGGGTTGCGCGGAGATGTGATCGTGCCCGCGTTCGGGATGACCGAGACATGTGCGGGCAGCGTGTTCAACCGCGACTTCGCCATCCGTGACCTGGAGACGGAGTTTCCCCCGCTGGGACGCCCGGTGCGGGGCCTGCGGATTCGCATCACCGACGACGACGGCAGGGTGATAGCCGCCACCGACCAGCCCGGATCGGCCGAGCCGGGGGAGGTGCAGCTGCACGGCCCGATGGTCTCCGACGGCTACTTCGGCAGCGAGCGGGCCACCGCACAGGCGTTCACCCCCGACGGATGGTTCCGCACCGGAGACCTGGGCCACCTGGACTCCGAGGGCCGGTTGATGCTGGTCGGCCGCAGCAAGGACTCCATCATCGTCAGCGGCGTCAACTACTACAGCCACGACCTGGAAGCGATCCTGGACGAGCTGGACGGGGTGAAGCGCGGACAGGTCGCCGCGTTCCCGATACGCCCCGAGGGGGCCGACACCGAACAGCTCGCCATCGCGTTCGTCCCGGCCGGCGGCTCCGCGGACGAGACCGCCGTGTACCGGGCCATCGTGGCGATCCGCAGCTCCACGGTGATGCACTGGGATTCCGTCCTCAGCTGATCCTCCCCGTCACCGAGGACGAGATCCCCCGTGGCAACCTCGGCAAGATCCAGCGGTCGCGGCTGCGCACGGCCGTCGAGGACGGGAGCCTGGACGAGGCGGCCCGTCGGTCGGACGAGGTGAGCACCCGGTTCCTCGGCGGCCACGTGGCCCCGGAGGGCGATGTCGAGACCGCACTGGCCGCCATCTACGCACGCGTCCTGGACACCAGGACGGTGTCGTCCACCGCCAGCTTCTTCGACCTGGGCGGAACCTCGCTGGACGTATTGCGGCTCAAGCTGGAGATCCAGACCGAGTTCGGCATCGAGGATGTGCCGATGTCCACGCTCCTGCAGGCCTCGGCCGTACGAGCGCTGGCAGGCCGCCTGACCGCCGGACAGGGGCCACCGGAGACGCCACCTACGATCCGCTGGTGCCGCTGCAGGTCACCGGAGACGGGACGCCACTCTTCTGCGTCCATCCCGGCCTGGGGGAGGTGCTGGTGTTCGTCAACCTGGCCAAGTACTTCACCGGCGAGCGGCCCTTCTACGCACTGCGGGCCCGTGGCTTCGGGGAGGGCGAGACCCACTTCGAGTCGTTCGCCGACATGGTCTCCACCTATGTGGCGGCCATCCGGCGGGCGCAGCCCAGCGGCCCCTACGCCGTCGCGGGGTACTCCTACGGCGGGGCGGTGGCGTTCGAGATCGCCAAGCGGTTGGAGGCCGACGGCGACCAGGTCGACTTCGTGGGTGTCTTCAACCTGCCGCCGCGGATCTCCGACCGCATGAACGAGATCACCTTCACCGACGGCGCGATCAACCTGGCGCTGTTCCTCGAGCTGATCGACGCCTCCGACATCGAGCGGCTGACCACCACCCTCCGACCCCTGCCCGAGGCCGATCAGCTGGCCCATCTGATCGACCACGCGCCCAAGTGGCGCCTGACTGAACTGGACCTGTCCGTCGAACGGTTCACCGCCTGGGTGCACCTCGCGCAGAGCATGGTGCACCTGGGCCGCACCTACGAACCGTCGGGTTCGGTCGGCCAGGTGAAGGTCTTCTACTGCACCCCGCTGCGCGGCACCAAAGAGGAATGGCTGGAGGGCCAGCTCAGCCACTGGGACGAGTTCACTCGGCACCCCAACACCTACATCGAGGTCGACGGGGAGCACTACACCCTGATGAGCCCGCAGCATGTGCAGACCTTCCAGGCGATCTTGCGGCAGGAACTGGCCCGCGCGCTCGGCTGAGACGGGCCAAGGCAACCGCTGACACCACCAGGAGCCGCCGATCATGCAAGGCAAGAAGATTCTCATCACCGGTGGGACCGGACAGGTCGCGAGGCCCGTCGCCGAGTCGCTCGCCCCCGACAACGAGGTGTGGTGTCTTGGCCGGTTCGGCGACCGCAGCGCCCGCAAGGCCCTCCAGGAAGCGGGCGCCCACACCGCCGTCTGGGACATGGCCACCGATGACCTGGAGGGCCTGCCGCGCGACTTCACCCATGTGCTGCACTCGGCGGTGCACCGCGGCGACGGCAAGGACTTCGAGGAAACCGCGCGCATCAACGCTGTGAGCACCGCACGGTTGATGACACACTGCGCCGCGGCCGAGTCGTTCCTGTACGTGTCGTCCGGGGTGGTCTACAACCGAGCCGATCGGACCCATCGGTACCGGGAGAGCGATCCGCTGGGCGGGGCGGCGCCGTGGCTGCCGACCTACCCCATCGCCAAGATCACCGCCGAGGGGGTGGCGCGCGGTCTGGCCGAAGCACTCGCCCTGCCGACGGTGATAGCCCGCCTCAACATCGCCTACGGCCCGTACGGCCACGGCGGCGTGCCCATGATCCTCTTCAACCAGATGCGCAAGGGGCAGCCCTGCGCGGTGCCCCGCGAGGGGCAGAACTACTGCGATCTGCTGCACACCGATGACGTCGTCCGCCAGGTACCGCTGTTGTGGGACGTGGCGCAGGCGCCCGCGCGGGTCGTGAACTGGGGCGGTGACGAGGCGGTCGGCATGACCGATCTGCTGGAGTACATGTCCGCGCTCACCGGAGTGCCGGTGCAACTGGACCGCGGCGACTACAGCCGGGAGACGGCCACCTTCGACCACGGCGTCCGCCGCGACCTGATCGGGGACTGCTCCGTCGGCTGGAAGACCGGTATCGCCCGCACCGTGGCCGACTTGTTCGAGGAGTACCGCGACCGCATCGATGACTACATCGATGCGCACGGAGCCGAGACATCCCAGTGACGAAGAGGAGTGGAGAACGAGCATGCGCAGGTCCGCAGATATCGACGCGCTTCAGCAGGTGCTGTCCGCTGCCCTCGGGTCCAGGGAGCCGGTGTGCTCCCTGGCCCGACTGGGCCGGGACGCCGACGCCTTCGCCGCCCTGGACCCCGCCGTGCTCGAGCGCCCCACCCTGGTGGGCGGCGGGTCCCCGTACCACCCGACCAGCCCCGTCCCCGCCCCCCACACCCTCGATGAGCTGGCCCGCCGCGCCGATGAGCTGAACGTGGCCCAAATCCTCGTGCCCAACGTGCGCCGCAGTGATGACACCGGCGCGCTGCGGGCGGCAGGTCTCGTGCCCCTCGCCACCCAGAGCGAGTGTGTCGTCCGGTTGCCCGGCGAGGTGGACGAGGTCCTGCGGGCCCGCGTCGGTGCCGGGCGGCTCCACGATCTCCGCCGCCACCACCACGCGGTCTCCTGTGACATCACCTGGGAGCGGATCCCGCTGACCGAGCTCGACGGGAATCCCTGGGCGAAAGACGCCTTCGTGGAACTCCACCGGCGCCGGACGGAGCGCCACGGCGGCCAGCAGAACCTGTACAACGCCGACGCCCTCGACGCCCTCGCACACGGCGCGCTGGCGGACCGCACGGAGATGCTCGTGCGCCGTAGCGAGAAGACCGTCGTCCAGGCCGGACTCATCACCACATCCCACAACGGCCGGGGGCTCTACTACCTCACCCAGGCCACTGACCACGACGATCCCGCCGCACGGAACAACCTCCACGTCGCGACCTTGTACGAGCTGTACTGCCACGCCCGGCGCTCCGGCCTGGAGTGGGTCCACCTCGGCCGGGGGACGCCCATCGCATGCGCCCGCTCGGAGCCGATCTGTTCATCCCCCTCGACCACTGGCTGCGGGCCCCCGGCCTCGCCGCCCCGGCTGCCGAGGGAGCGGAACAGGCGCTGTCGGAGTTCGCGGCTTCCCCCGTCACGGGCGTACCGGTCCCGGGCCCGGCCCGCTTCCGCCAGGTGCCGCGGTTCGACACGATCGACCTGTCCAGCAACACCAGTCCGTTCCTGGGCGCCGCGGCCGAGTATCCCCACCTCGATATGGCAGAGCTGGCCGACACCTACCTCAGTACGATCTCGTCGCTGCCCGGCCATGACGGTGTCGATGCGCTGAGCGCGGATCACCTGCTCTTCACCAGCGGCGCGGTCGACGGCGTCATGCTGCTCCTGGCGGCGCTGGCGTCACCCGGCGAGCGCGTCTGCGTCACGCCGCCCACCTTTCCGCTCTACGCCCACTTCGCGCACCTCCTGCGCCTGCCCGTGGTCGATGTGCCGCTGTGCGGTGACGACCTGTCCCGGCTCGACACCGAGGCCATCCTCGCGGCCGACCCACGGGTGACCATCCTGTGCGATCCCAACAACCCCGTAGGGACCAGGCTCGATCCGGAGCAGGTACTCGACCTGGTGGTCCGCGGCCGCGGGCTGGTGGTGATCGACGAAGCCTATGTCGAGTTCAGCGAGAAGCCCTCGTACGCCGGGCTGGTCGAAGAGCACGGCAACCTCATCGTGCTCAGGACGCTCTCCAAGGCATGGGGACTCGCCGCCGCGCGGTGCGGAATCGCCCTGGCGCAGCCCGGCATCGTCGAAGCGCTGCGGCGGGTGCAGGTGCCCTTCGGGTTCACCAACGCCTCCCAGCACGCCGTGCGGGATCGGCTGACCAACTCGCGGCCGGTGCTCGACGGCATTCAGCGCATCCGTGCCGAGCGTGACCGGATGGCCTCGGTGCTGGCCGAACACCCTGCGGTGGACCGGGTGTTCCCCTCGGAGACCAACTTCCTGTTCGTCAGACTGCACAAGCACGAGCGCGTCATGGAACAGCTTCGGGACGCGGGGATCGTCGTCGCCGACACCGGGCGCGCGATCCCGGACACCTGTCGCATCACCATCGGCGATCGGCGTGCGAACACCGCCCTGCTCGACGCACTCTCCTCTGCCGTGTGAGCCACATCGTTCAGCCGAAAGGATCCGATTCGTGGGTAATGAATCTCGCTCCGATCTCGCCCTGACGAGCACCGTCGTGGCCGAAGCATTTGCTCGCTGGAGTCCGGAGCTGCGGAAGGAATTCGACACCAACGCCCATAACGGCAGGGTCGGCCAGTCTCTGGTGAAGGAGACCGATTCGCTGCGCATCTGGGAGACCTCCCTTCAACCGGGAGAGCGCATTCCTGTCCATCGGCATGTGGTGGACTACTTCTGGATAGCGCTCACCAGTGGCCGGGCCCGCCAGCATTCAAGCGATGGCACCACTCACGAGATCTCCTATGTCCGAGGACAGTCTCGGCATTTCTGTTGCCCCGCTGGGCGATACCACCTTCATGACCTGAAGAATATCGGCGATGAGGTTCTGTCGTTCCTGACCATCGAGACAAAGGGCGGACCGAACGAGCCCATTCAGCTCTGAATAGCGTGAGGGGTGGTCGGCCCGCGGGAGAGGGAGTTCCCGCGGGCCGGCCGCTCAGCTTTCCTTCTTGGTGACCAAGAAGCGGTCGATGACCAGGTAGTCGATTTCGGTGGCGAGGAAGCACTCCAACGCGTCCCGCGGCGAGCAGACGATGGGCTCACCGGCCACGTTGAACGAGGTGTTGAGGAGGCAGGGCACATCGGTCCGCGCCGTGAAGGCGCGCAACAGCCCAGCGAGCGCGGGGTTCTGCTGCTCGTTCACCGTCTGGGCCCGTGCTGTGCCGTCCACGTGACAGGCGCCGGGGATCCGCTCCTGGTACTCCTTCCGCACCGGGAAGACAAACGTCATATAGGGGGACGAGGTCTTCTTGCCCATCTCGAAGACGCGCGGCGCCTCTGATTCGAGGATGACCGGCGCGAACGGGCGGAAGGGCTCCCGGTGTTTCACCCGGAGATTGATGATGTCCTTGATGTCGGGGAAGGCCGGATTGGCGAGAATGCTGCGGTTGCCCAGGGCCCGCGGCCCGAACTCCGCCCGGCCCTGGAACCAGCCCACGACGTTCTTCCCGGCCAGCAGCTCCGCCGTCCTGTCGGTGACCGATGTGGCGTCGGGCTCCTCCTGCCACTCGATACGGTCCGCGTACTCGGCGAGGGTGTCCAGGACCTGCCTCTCGTCGTACGAAGGTCCCAGGTAGGGGGTGGTGACCGCGTCGGCGGGCCGGTTCCTGAGACCGGCGGCGTACACGGCCGCGCCCATGGCGACCCCGGGGTCGCTGGCCCCGAAGCTGACCTCCATACCGGTGAACGGCGACCGCTCCAGCATCTTCGTGTTGGCCACGCAGTTGAGCGCCAGACCGCCCTCGAAGAGCAGGGTGTCCAAGCTGGAGGCCGCGGTCAGCGTGCGCAGCTGATGAGCGGTGATGGCCTCGACCATGTGCTGGGCGATACCGGCGACCTTCACGCGGAAGTCGAACTGTTCGCGCTTCTCGCTGTCGCCGCCGAACAGGTCGTCGAACAGCGCGTAGTAGGCCCCGATGTCCCGGGGATGGAGATGGTGTACGAGCCGTTCTCGTGCAGCCGCACCACGCGTTCGAGCAGGGGATTGTGCTGCGGCGGCGGGCCGTACGCGGCCAAGCCCATCACCTTGTACTCGTCGTTGTTCGGTACGAACCCCAGGTAGCGGGTGATCCTCCCGAACGCCACGCCGAGCGAGCTGGTCATGGGGACCGCGCTCTCGTCGAACAGGCGGACCACACCGTTCCGCAGCTCGCCCATGACGGCGGACAGGGTCTCCGCCCGGCCGTCGCTCACCAGGAAGGCGGCGTCGCCCCCGCCGGCCAGGTAGGCGCCGCACATGAGATGGGCCAGATGATGGGGCACCAAGGTGAGCTTGTTGGGATCCAGCTCATGCCCGGTGCGCTGGACGAAGTCGTTGTACACCGCGTCCCGGCCGAGCATGTCCGTGTAGAGCTCGCCCGTGCTGCGCAGAGCGTCGAACTTGGCCGTGACCGGCATGTCGGAGTCGCATATCTCCGAAATCATCTGCTCGGCCACGGTCGGCGAAAACCGCCAGGGGAAAGCGAAAACGTCCACCTGGTCGATGTCGACGCCGGCGGAGTCCAGACACCAGGCGATTGCGTCGGCCGGGAAATCGGAGGTCTTCTTGACCCGGCTCAGCCGCTCCTCCTCGACCGCCGCCACCAACTCGCCGTCGATCACCAGAGCCGCCGCGGCGTCGTGACCCACCAAGAGATTACGGCCGACACCAGTTGCCCCGTAGAGACGCCCGAAAAGTTCCGCACCTCTGCTGAATCCGTTGTAACCGAGTACGATCACTGGCTCTCAGCCTCCCAAGCACGACAGTCGTGTCAGGAACAACAGGCTACTGGGCCCCCATACTTGAGGGATAGGCATGATGCACAGGCGGATGGTGGTTTTCTTTCCTCGGGCGCGACACCCGGGGAGAATTCCCCACGGAATGTCCTGAGGCTCGATATCCGCACAGCGCGCTCTTGGATCCGAGAACTGGCCCGGTTTCCGCGTGACATGACCCTCCGCGCCCCGGGCCCGCGGCGCTGGGTGCGGCCACGGGAACGTATGCTTTTGGGCATGCTGACGTTGGAACGGCTCCGGGCGGACCACGCACCTGCCCTACTGGCCTTCGAGCGCGAGAACCGCGAGTACTTCGCCCGATCGATCTCCGACCGCGGAGATGCGTACTTCGCGGAGTTCGCTTCCCTTCTCCGTGCCCGGCTCGCCGAGCAGGACGACGGTGTGTGCCACTTCCATGTCGTCATGGACGACCGGGGGGAGTTGGTCGGCCGCGTCAATCTCGTGGACGTCGAGGAAGGCGACGCCGAACTCGGCTACCGGATCGGCGAGCGTGCCGCGGGCCGTGGGATGGCCACCGCCGCGGTGCAAGAAGTATGCCGCCTGGCCGCCACGGAGTACCGCCTCTCCACCCTCACCGCGGTCACCACCCTCGACAACGTGGCGTCCATGACCGTGCTCGAACGTAACGGATTCACTGTCGTGACAGACACAAGTATCAACGGGCGCCCCGGCGTGCGTTACCGCCGTCGGCTCGTTGTGGCGCCTGGGTAGCGCACTTGACTGGGGGTCAAGGGGTCGCAGGTTCAAATCCTGTCGTCCCGACCAGCGTCATCGCAGGTCGGAGGCCGTTTCCGCGGGTAGCGGAGGCGGCCTTAACCGTTTCCCGGCTGGGAGCAATGGGGAGCCCTCTGGGAGCCCTCGTGCTCCCAACTCGCAGACATGTCAACGACGTCCGATTCATCCGTCACCCGATCCGGTACACCTATCGCGCCGTACTGAGCCCCTGTGCGCCGCCGTCAACCGTAGGCCCCGCGGTCACCCCATCGATTCGGATGCTCTGTACATCAAGAGGCATAAGGACCCTTGTCGACTCCCGACCCCCTTCCGGGGCGGGAGCACGGAGTCGCGCTCCCCATGCGACAGGGGAACCGGGGGACTGTCAGTGATCTCTTCGGGTCAGTTTTTGCAGGTCGGCGGGCACGCGGGTGTTCTGGTCGCTGTAGGTGGCCTACGTCAAGGCGAGGTAAAGCCCCTTGGCGTTTGCCGGCAGATGGGGCACTCCCAGGGCGTGAGCGCTGTATCCGGCTCTGGGGTGCCGTAGGGAGACGGTTCGAAGAGATCGAGCCCGACGAAAAAGTGTGCCAAGCAAGCGAAAATGATGTCACCGATGGGTGCGCCTTTGGCGTCGCGGTCGGGCGCCGCACGGGCGTGGTGTCGTCGTGTGGAAGACATCTCGTGTTGATGCTCGTGGCATCGACGGCCGAGGGGTCGGACAATTTGGGTGCGTATCTGATCTGTGTGGGATGGACCGACCGCTACTGGCGGTGCTTAATCGCAGGCGGTTTGGACCTGGCGCAGGAAGTACGGCCAGTGTCCTTTGGGGGTGTCGCTGTGCTGCGCGCTGTGGAGGCTGAGCTGGAGGGTTTTCCTGAGCGGGTGGGGGGAGTGCATGATCGCCTCGTTGCGCTGGGCGAGCCCGTGGAGTTCTCCGGCGGTGGGGAGCCGGTCGCTCTTGGCGCTGTTGCAGGCTTGATGTGCGGGAGCGAGGTTCCAGATGGCGTCCAAGTCCGGTCCGTGCCAGCCGGAGACGTCACCGAAGCGCCGCATCAGGGAGTAGGGAAAGACGTGGTCGACGACGGTGCTGTCGCTGGGCGCGATGGGCTGAGCGCAGATGAGGCAGCGGCCGTGCTGGAACCCGATCACGGCGTCAGCGACTCCGGTGACCGAGCGGCGGCGGCGCTTGTCCGTGAGCTGCAGTGTCGCCCAGTCCACCGAGAATCCCTCGTCGATGAGACTGCGGCCGATGCCCGCGGCGAAGGAGCTTTCGACGATGTCCCACCGTGCACCCAGCTCAGCACGCAACCCGATGGATTGTTCACCCTTGGCGATGGAGCGCAGCTCGGGAGTCAGGCGTACGATCCGCTGGTGAGAGTTGCCGATCAGGTCGTAGAACCGGTGCGCCGTGCGGGTGTTGCCGCGCAGGTTGTGGAACTTCTGCATCACCATCCCCGGCATGGAGCGCACCGCGGCGTGCCGGAGCCGGTCGGTGGGGTGGCCGAGCGCGGCGGACTCCTTGGCCTCACGCTCAGCCACGGCCAGGAAGTCCGACTCCCGGACCTGAAGCCCTGACGGTGCCTGCGGGGCTTCAGCGAGGTGTGCCACCAGTCCCATGGCATATGGGATGGCGAGTTCCTCCAGCGTCACCTCGGTCCTGTCCTGCGCGGCGTACTCCAGCAGCGCGGCTCCGAAGGCGAACTTGTAGGTGCGGGAGTTGGCGCCCATCAAAACGGCCAGCCGCCAGGACGTACGGGCGCTCGGCTCGCGTCGGTAGAAGTCGACGGTCATCGGCTCACCCCTGCTCTTGTAGGCGGTTCCGCGCGGAAGACCAGCGTGCTCCAGCTCACGTCCTCCCGGCTGAGACGATCAGATCCCTGCCCGCGATGTACCGCGGACAGCCCGAACCGCTCTGCCAACGCCACCGTCTCGGCCGCGGAGACCGCGAACATACGGCGTCCCGTGGGAACCGGACCGTGCCGCAGTGAGAGGGCCACACATCCTCCCGGCGCCACCAGGTCAGCCAGCCGTTGCATGGCTTCGACGCGTTCCTGTTCGTCCAGGTGCATCCACACTGCGGAGAGCAACGTGAAGTCGAAGGGCCCTTGGAGACCGGTCAGTGATGGAAGGGCGTCGTCGATCCAGCGGATCGCTGTATCTGGGTGGAGGCGCTGTCCGATCCGACGCAGCTCAGGAGTGGGTTCTACCGCCACGACCTGGTGCCCTCGGGTGGCCAGCGCGGCAGCGTCGCGGCCGCTGCCGGCGCCGATGTCGAGGACCCTGCCCGGGGCGGGCGGCAACCACGGCAGGAACTCCTTGTGCACAGCTTCGAACGTCATCCCCTCGTACCGGCGGGCAAGTTCCTCAGCCTTCTGCTCGTAGCCTGCAGCACCAGGCACTCGCGACTGCATCCCCGTACGCCCTCCCATCTCAGCGTGACCAGTCCATCGCTCACATGCACGTTAGGTGATCAGCTTCGCTGGCATCACCTCGCATAGCACCTGCTTTAGGAACTCGATTGCTGGTTGCTTCGGTTCTGCTGAGCGCGCCTTCCTGCCGCACGACAATGACTCCGGAGGGCACGGGCAACTCGGGCGTTTCAACACCTCAGTGACCTGACGGTGGTTGGCCGTCCTGCGTAGTTCAAGGATGGCGCACCACCGCCGCCTGGTCCGCGACTACGAAGCCCTCCCCACCCGCTCCACCGCCATGATCTACATCGCGATGATCGCCTTACGCACCACCGGAGCCATAGACCTCACGGGCCCCGTGGTCCTCACCGTCCAGGGCACCGTCCGCCTTGCCCGCCCTGCTGGATGACTAGCCGAGTTCCACGGGCGAAGCGGGCGAGCCCTTCGGTCAGGCACGCGCTGTAGCCGTCCTCTTCCATCAGTACGACGATGACACCGCTCGGGTCGCGGTGGTCCAGCTCGATGGGGGGGCGCGCCATCTATCGCCTCTCCCGGTCAGTCGGTTCTCCTTGGCCAGGGCCGTTGCTGGACAACCAGCGAGAGCGATGGCATGTCCGGCGGGAGCGCCCATTCGATGACGTGCAGACCAGCCAGCTCGATCAGTTCCTCCGGGACTCCCAGCAGGTGCAGTGGGGTCCGGCTGTGACGTTCCAGCCAGGCCCGGCGCCGCCGCTGTTCCGCCAGGTCGAGCTGCGCCCAGACATCGACCATCACTCCTGGCGGCACGCTGGGCACGGGGTGGGTGCGCCGCCGCACGTACGGCAGGTTGGCCACGTCGTCGGCGAGCGCGACCAGGCACCAGGCGACTTCGTAGGACAGAGTGGGTCCGTGGGCGACACGCAGCCTGCGGGTGCGTCTCTGCCAGCGCGGTGCCAGCAGCCAGCGGACCGTCGTCAACGGTACGGCTCGCTCCCGGGAGCGGGATCGTTCGGCGCCTTCTTCGTCGCCGCTCATTGCGCTGAGCGCTCGTCACGTGAGGTGCTCTGTTCCAGTTGGATTTCGCGTTTACGCTGTTCTTCTTTGATCCTTTCGATGGTTCCGGCGTACAGGATGAGCCGAGAGGGCTCCTCCAGTCCTTCGTAGTCACCGAGCTGAAACCCGCTGGCGTTGTAGTTCTTTTCGATGTCGTCTGCTGTCGACTGTGAGGTGGTGCCGCGCTCTCGGAACTTGAAGTACCCGGTGACTCCGGCGGATATGCCGACCAGTGCGCTCAAGGATGAGGTGACTATTGATAGGGCTGCATTGGAACCCTCGTTCATCGCCGTGAGGGTGGAGACCACGATCGACCCGGTGATAATGACTAACTGGAATGAGTTGTGCACGCGCCTGTTACGGCTCGCCTGTGCCCGGTAGGAGGCGATGACGTCAAGCGATGCCTCCCGGTAGACGCGCAGTCCCGAGGTCGTGTCGAGAGGGAGCTGAGCGGCCGCCGTCTGGCGTTCCTGTAGCGCCTCACGGAAATCGTTCGTCTTTTGAGCTAGGTTTTTTTGGTTGCTGTACAACCAGCATGCGCATGCAATCCATAAGATGTTGACGATTATCAAGGAGAGCCATCGGGTGACCCCGTCGTTCGCCTTCCACAGGCCGACGATGACGGTGTATCCGAGTATTCCTGTCAGGGTTAGCGCACCTAACAGGATCAGCCAGCCGATCCTCTGAAGCGCCTTAGCTGCCCTCAGATCCGCTTCTTTCATGCTGAACGCGGCGAACTTTTTTCTGTACTCCTCGTGCGGATCAGGCGTCAAGAGACTCTCCCCCCGGATGAATGAACCTCCGAAGGTACGGGGCGTGATGGAGGGGTCGCAATGGCGCGTTGTGATTGGGAAGGTTTTATGCGGCGCGAGTTTCCAAAGAAACGCATGAGTTTTAGAGGAGTTACAAGAAACCGAGGAGGGAGCGGAGTCCGGTCTGCGGCAGCGGCAGGCAGGTCCTGGCCTATGACATGTATGTCCGGCCCGCACACGACGTTCCCCCTGTCGCGCCGGAACGCGGAGCTGGTGCGGACCGCGTGAGCACGCCCGCAGCACCACCTGCGTGAACGGGTGCTGCTGCGCCCCGACCCGCGTGAACGCTGACCTCCTGCAGCGAAGGTTGAGTGGCTCGGGTCACTCCGTTCGTTGTGCGCTGTGGCCGCGCCTGGCAGCGGCGCGCCCCCTGCGAAAACGACTTCAGGCTCGCTGCGTGTGCTGGCACGGTGGCCCGTTGTGCCTGCAGCGGATGCGCCCGAGAGTCGAGATCGTGAACCACACTTGAAGGGGGCGCGTTACCGGTTTCCAGTACGGGCCTCGCGTCCGAGCGGCCGTTCCGTTCCGCTGCCTTCCGTTGGCTTCTGGGCGTCCAGTCGATCTCCATGGCGGGCAGTGCCATGTCGCCTGTCGCCCTGGCCTTCGGCGTCCCGGAGGTCACCGATAGTGCGACCTGGTTGTCCGCGGTCACCACTGCGGCCTTGGTCCCGATGGTTGCGACGCTCCTTCTTGGAGGAGGCATCGCCGATCGTTACCGGCGCGACACTTCTCCCCACCAGCCTGGGCGCCGGCCTCACCCGCGTCGGCGTCGCGCTCTGCGGGTGCCGATAAAACATCCGGCCTGGTCATGCGGCACGTCCGTACTCGTGGAGGGTTCCGCCGAGTCGGTCTCGTCGGTCGATTTTCAGGTGGGCGAGTTGGGCTTGTTGGGTGATGGGTGCGGGTAGTGGGCGGCATGGAGCGGCTTGTTCCAGGGCCCTGTGCGGGCGGTGCTCGTTGTAGAAGGATTCGTACTCGCGCAGTGCGTGGAGGAGGTGGCTCTGGTTCCAGATCAAGGTCCGGTCCAGGAGTTCGGTGCGGCAGGTCTGTATCCAGCGCTCCATGACCGAGTTCATCCGTGGTATCCGAATACCGGTGGTGACGACCTTGAGACCGGCATCGGCCATGAGGACGTCGAAGGCAGTTGTGAACTTCGAGTCCCGGTCGCGGATCAGGAACCGTGCCCTCGCACCCGCGTCCTCGAGATCCATCAGCAGGTTGCGTCCGAGCTGCACGATCCACTCCGCGGTGGGGTGTGCCGTGGCGCCGAGGATCCGGATGCGACGGGTGGTGTGCTCGATGACAGCGAAGACGTAGAGGCGCGCCCCCGTCAGAGTGCGGACTTCGAACGGATCGCAGGCGAGAAGAGCCTTGGCCTGGCTGCGCAGAAAATCGGCCCAGGTGGTGCTCTGCCGTGCGGGTGCGGGCGGGACGCCATGCTCGCGGAGGATCTCCCAGACAGTGGAGGCGGCTACCCTGATCCCCAGTGCGGCGAGTTCGCCGTGGATCCGGCGATATCCCCACGAGGCATTTTCCCTGGCCAGGCGCAGGGTCAGGGCGCGGATCGATCGGATGGTGCGTGGGCGTCCGCGTCGCTTGGGTACGCAGGTCGTGGCATGGCGTCGCCTGAGCAGATTGCGATGCCAGCGCAACACTGTGTCGGGGCGGACCAGCGGCAGAAGGTGCCGCAGTCTGTCTTTGGGGAGGTGGTGGAGCAGGCCGGCGAGGATGGCGCGGTCGCTGTCGGTGAGGGTCGGTTTGCCGACCTGGCGCTGGAGGACGAGCAGTTGGTGCCGGAGTACGAGGATCTCGATGTCCTTGTCTCTGTCGCTCATCGGCAGGAGGCGTAGGAAGGCAAGGGCGTTGGTCGCGGTGAGGTAGGCCAGGCGCAGCAGCACGACAGATCATGATGCCGCCAGGACCCTGAGCGGGTGAAGGCACCCGGCGTGAAGGTCGAGGAGAACTGGAGATCCGCGATCAGTCTCCCGACCTGCGTGGATGATTTATCGGCACCCGCAATGTGATGCTGCCGTCAGCCGACCGGACGACGTCATCTCCGACACGCGCACGGCCTACGACAGCGGTGCCTACGGCGCGGCCCCGACCAGAGGAGACGCCACCGGGACGGCGATGCTGAAGAAGTACGACGGCACCACCGCGGTCTACACGGAGTCCGGGTCCACCTACGACTCGTACGGACGCGCCCTGACCAGCACCGACCTGACGGCCGACGTCACCGCCACCGCGGCGGGCGCGCTCCAGCGGACAGCCCGGACGGACGGCCGCACCACCACAACCGCCTATACCCCCGCCACGGGTATCCCCGTTACCACGAAGGTGACGTCGCCACCCGCCAAGGCAGGCGACGCGAGCACCGCACAGACAACCACCACCACCCGCGATGCGCTACGCGGCCTGCCCCTGAAGCAGACCGACACCAACGACAAGACCACCAGCTACGCCTACGACGCGCTGGGCCGCTCCACCAAGGTGTGGCTGGCGGACCGGCTCACCGGCCAGACCCCCACCTATGAGTTCACCTACACCGTCACCGAGAACCGGCCCGTTGCCGTCGGCGCCAAGACACTGGGCAACAACGGCGCGCAGCGCACCTCCTACACCCTCTACGACGGCCTCCTGCGCGAGCGGCAGGCACAAGCCCCCGGCCCGGACGGCGGTCGACTGCTCACGGACGTCTTCTACGACGAACGCAGCCTGAAGTCCAAGGACTTCGCCACGTACTACGCCGACGGCAAACCGACCACCACACTCTTCAAGCCCGAGGACGCGCTGAGCGTCGAGACGCAGAACCGCTACACCTACGACGGCCTGGGCCGACAGACCGAGACACGGCAGATCGCCGGAAACGGCGACGGCGGCAGCGTCCTGGGCGTGACCAAGACCATCTACGGCGGCGACCGCACCACTGTCATCCCACCCGTAGGCGGCACAGCCACCACCACCCTCACCGACGCCCGCGGCCAGACCACCGAACTGCGCCAGCACCACCAGCGCACCGCCGACGCCGCCTACGACACCACCACCTACACCTACACACCCCGCGGCGAGCTCGAGAAGGTCACCGATCCCTCCAAGAACAGCTGGACCTACGCCTACGACCTGATCGGTCGCCTCACCAAAACCACTGATCCCGACAAAGGCACCAGCACGAGTGTCTACGACGACCGTGGTCAGCTGACTTCCACCACGGACGCGCGTGACACCACCCTGGCCTATGTCTACGACGGCCTCGGCCGCCGGACGGAACTCCACAAGGACTCCCCCGGCGGTGAGCTGCGGGCGAAGTGGGTGTACGACACCGTCCGCGAAGCCAAGGGCTACCTGGCTGAATCCACCCGCTACCAGGGAAGTCAGGCCTACACCTCCAAGGTCGTCGCCTACGACCGCCTGTACCGCCCGCTTCGCTCCTCCGTCACCATCCCCGCCTCCGAAGGAGCACTGCAGGGGACCTATCTGTCCACGACCTCCTACAAGGTCTCCGGCCTCGTCGAAGGTACTGGCTACCCGAAGGCCGGAGCTCTGCCGGCAACGACGGTCGTCCTCACCTATGAAGACGAAACGCTGCGTCCCGTCGCGATCGACGGCAGCGAGGGCCTGAAGTCGACCGTCAGCTACAGCCTCACCGGCAAACCCCTGCAATACGAGCTGTCGGACAACGGGAGCAAGAACACCTGGGTCACCAACACCTATGAGTGGGGCACCCAGCGCCTTGCCACCGCCCGCGTCGACCGGCAGGACGTCGCAGGCGTCGATCAATTCAACAGTCTGCGCTACGACGAAGCAGGCAACGTCCTGTCCGTGTCGGACGTTTCCCGCTCCGGCACCGACAACCAGTGCTTCACCTACGACTACCTGCGGCGTCTGACCGAGGCATGGACACAAGGCGACACCAACTGCGCCGCTGCCCCGAGCGGCGGCGTGCTGGGGGGCCGGCCGCATACTGGCACTCCTACACCTACGACCATGTCGGCAATCGCCGTACAGAAACCCTCCACGACCCCACAGGCGACGCGAAGAAGGACACCAAGCGCACCTACGGCTACCCCGAGCCGGGTGGCGCCCAGCCGCACACCCTCACCTCTGTCGAGGCAACCGGCCCCAACGGCACGTCACAGGAGTCCTTCGGGTACGACAAGGCGGGAAACACCACCACTCGCACTCTCGGCGGCGACACCGGGACGCTGGCATGGGACGTAGAGGGACACCTGGCCAAGGTGACCGAGCCGGCCGAGGGCGGCAACGACAAGGTCACCGAATACCTCTACGACGCCGACGGCAACCGCGTGATAGGCCGCGGCCCCACCGAGACCACCCTCTACCTCGGCAGCACCGAGATCACCCTGCCCAAGGGATCCAGCACACCGAAGGCCACCCGCTACATCGACCTGGGCGGCGGCAACCAGGCCGTCCAGGAAGACGACGGCACCGTCTCCCTCACCCTCGCCGACCACCACGGCACCGCACAACTCGCCGTCGACACCGCCACACAGAAGCTCACCCAACGCCGCACCCTGCCCTTCGGCGGCGTGCGCGGCCAGCAGGCCACCGCCTGGCCCGGTACCAAGGGCTTCGTCGGCGGAACCGACGACACCAAGACCACCGGCTTCACCCACTTGGGGGCCCGCGAATACGACCCCACCACCGGGCGATTCCTCTCGGTCGACCCGGTCATGGAGCCGGGCGACACCCAGCAGATGCAGGGGTACGCGTACGCCAACAGCAACCCCCTCACCTTCAGCGACCCGACGGGACTCTGCGAAGACCCCGGGAACGGTCACTGCATGCCGACCAACGGTGGGAACGCAGGCCACGGCGCTCCACCCGAAAACCACTACCCCAGCGGCGGAAGCAGCGGAAGCAGTGACGCGGGTGCGGCCGCGAGAGCCCAGTACCGCTGCGGCTACAACTGCCATAACGGCAAGCTCACCACTGGATACGGCTCACGCGTCGATTACCTGGTTCAGGACCACATAACGAAGCGGCAGAATCTGCCCGACCCCTGGTGGCTCAAGGTAGCAAAAACCACCTTCAAGGAACTCAACCCGCTTGCCGCCATAGGAACGTGCTACGCCACGTGGGACCTGGGACCCTGCACCCAGGCTGCCATCGACATGACTGGCTACAACAAGGCCAAACTCATCGCTCGTGGCGCCAAAAAGGCGGTGGAAGAAGGAGTCGAGACCTGGAGGGGCCGCAATAAGGAACCAGCCGAGGAACCAGCAGGGCGGACATCAGAGACCCTATGCCACAGCTTCGTTCCAGGCACCGGAGTCCTCCTCGCCGACGGCTCCACCAAACCCATCGAGGACATCAAGACCGGGGACAAGGTAAAAGTCACCGACCCCGACACCGGCAAGACCACGATACGCAAAGTCGCCGGAACCGTCGTCACCGAAGACGACAAGACCTTCGTTGACCTCACCGTCACCAACGCTGGTGAGTCTTCAGCGGGCCTCATAGCAACCACGACGCACCCCTTCTGGGTACAGACTCAGCACGCATGGGTCAAAGCCGGTGACCTCAAGCCGGGGATGACTTTGCGTACCCCGGACGGCCACACCGTCACGGTCAAGCACACCCGTCACTTCACGCAGCGACAGCGCACCCACGACCTGACCGTAAGCGGCATCCACACGTACTATGTGCTGGCGGGGACAACTCCGGTTCTGGTTCACAATTGCGGCGAAGAGGCCGGGGAGCACGTCTACCGCGGAATAGATTGGGGGCACTCCAAGTATGACGATGCTCTCGAAGGGCGAGCAGTGCCACGCGGTGGAGATGCTGATGCGGCGTCACACAACGGAGGAAACCTCGACAGCCCATTCACATCCTGGACAGACGATTACGAAGGTGTGGCATTGGATGCCGCCGAACTAGGCAATGGTCCAGGGATTGTTATGCGCCATCGTCGTGTGGACATACAGGACCGTCTGATTAAGGGCCCGCAGGATATTTACGGTGAGAGTGAACTCCTAGTGGAAGGGGTTATCGAAGGTGCTGAAATTAGCGTCAACAGGGGTCCATGGCATCTACCTGGGACAGGCCGATGAAAGAAAGCTTTATCTCCGCTGAGGCGTCTCGACTGGGAATGGTTCAGCTTGCCTCGGCGGTTGATGAGTACGGTGTAATCATCCTTCAAGAGAGCGCCGTTCCCAAGGGGCAACTGATTCGCATCTTTGAGAATCGCCTCAGAAGGGCGGAGGCTCGTAATGACCGCGACGTGACTCGGCTTGTGACTAACTTGCTGTCTGCATTTAGTGATGCAGAGTCGAGTGAGATTAAGCTGATTCATGTGCAGGTCGGAAAAATGGATGTGATGTTTTACGGCGAGGCTAGCGGTGCTAGTATTCTCGCTGCGGTGATTCTTTCTGGCGGCGATTCCTGACAGAGCAAGAATGGGCTCCTTCGAGATCTTGAGGAGCCCTTTCGGGATTTGACAGCAACTGTGACGGTAACGTCAGTGGACGACTGCCGCAGCGGGTGGATGCGCCTGCCGAAAATTTCATCCGCCCTGGTGGAAGGCAGTGCGCGCGGTGTACCTGAGGTCGACCGACGAAGTCGCCTGAACGGGTGCTCTCGCGAGGCTGATGTTCACCGCGGCAAGATGATCAACTGTGCTGCCCGGTCGATCAGGTGCGAAGTCAGATCACGAGGGCCGCGGCGAGTCCGTGGTCTGACGTCCGCTCCGCACGCGATCATTCTGCAGGTCCAATTTCATTGCAGGCCACTACAGTTGCTCCGCTGACCGTGCCCATGCGGCCGGATCCGTTCTCGAAGGAGTTCCTAAGGTGCGTATACGAAGACGCGCGGCGGGTGTCGCGCTGGTCCTGGCGACCGCGTCGTTCAATCTGCTCGGTGCCCCCGGCACGGCAGCGGCACAGACCCAGGGCGGCACCGTCCTGCCGGTGCAGTCGCACTGGCAGACCCTAGCCGACAGCCGCCATGTGTACGTCAGCGCGCCCGGCGACGACGCGGTGCTGGCCACCGACCACGACGGGCAGGTCGTCAAGAAGGTGGAAGGTCTCGACGGGGCGCGGGGCATGATCGAGTCGGCCGACGAGTCCACCCTGTACGTGGCGCTCACGGATGCTGACGCGATCTCCGTCATCGACACCACGACCTTGACCGAGACGCGGCGCATCTCAACCGGGGCCGGCACCGAACCGGAGAGCCTCGCCCTCGCCGGCGGCCGGCTGTTCTTCGGCTACCAGGCCACCATCTTCGACGCCGGCATCGGATCGGCCGCCATCGCCGAGGCGACCCCGACCGTCGACTTGGACGACAACCCCGTCTGGTATGGCAAGCCGCGACTCGCCGCGTCGCCGGGTGCGCCCGACCGGCTCGTGGCCGCGGAGAGCCAGAGCGCGCAGGGCATGCGTGTGTACGACGTGGGCTCCGGCACGCTTCGGGAGACCGCTTACAGCGACGCGCTCGGCGCTGTCGGGGACATGGCGGTGACGCCGGATGGCAGCAGTGTGATCACCACGATCGGCTCCAACTACTACCACCAGCGCTGGCGCCTGTCGGACCTGACGGAGGAGGCCCGGTACGACACCGGCCCCTACCCCAACTCCGTCGCTGTCGACTCCCACGGCACGGTCGCCGCGGGGATCGTGGCGGGAGGGCAGTGGGACGTCTACGTCTACCGCCCGGGAGAGACTGCGGCATACCGCACGGTCGCGTTGTCGCCGGGGTATGCGGATCTGCTCGACCGAGGCGTGGCCTGGGCGCCCGACGGCAACAGGCTGTTCACCACCCGCTTCCCCTACTCGCGCGAGGTCGTTCTCGACATCGTCACCGATGTCGCCAAGGCATCCAGCACGATCACTCTGTCCGCCCCGCCGACGAACCCCGTCGGCACACCGGTCACCGTGACGGGGAAACTGACCTCGCTGGTCCCCTTTCCTGAGCGCAGAGCGGTCACGGTGACACGCGACGGCGTGGAACTGCCGGATGTGAAGGTCGGACGGGACGGCACCTTCAGCTTCAGTGACACCCCGCCCGAGTGGAACACCTATCCCCAGTACACGGTCACCTACGCGGGCGACACCCGGCATGTGCTCGGCACGGCGACTGCCATGGTCGAGTTCGTCGGCTGACCAGGTCGGACACTGTCCCTGCCGAATACTTCATCCGTGCAGGTCATGCTGCATGTTGGTATTCGTGGAGGATGCCGCCGAGGTGGTCGTGGCGGCGTATGTCCAGGCGGCTCAACTTGTCCGGATCGTTGATCGGTTTGGGCAGTGGGTGCAGCGGTCGGGCGTTGGCGATGCCCTGGTGGGGTCGGTGGGCGTTGTAGAACTGCCCGTACTTGTGCAGGGCGTGCAGGAGGTGGCGCTGGTTCCAGATCAAGGTCCGGTCCAGGAGCTCACGTCTGCAGGTCTGTACCCACCGTTCGATGAGCGAGTTCATTCTCGGCATCTGGATGCCGCTGAGAACGACTGTGATCCCCGCGTCCGCGAGGACGCCATCGAACAGGGCGGGGAACTTCCTGTCCCTATCTCGGATCATGAATCGTGCCCGGCAGCCGACGTCTTCGAGGTCCATGACCAGGTTCTTCGCCGCTTGTGTTACCCAGAAGGTGGTCGGGTGTGCGGTGGCGCCCAGGGTCCGGATGCGGCGACTACTGTGTTCGATCACCACGAGTATGTACATTCGCGCGCCGGACAAGGTGACCGTCTCAAAGAAATCGCAGGCCAGGAGGGCGTCGGCTTGCGAGTGCAGGAAGTCGGCCCACGTGCTGGAGCTCCGGTCGGGCGCCGGATCGATGCCGGCATCCTTCAGGATCTTCCAGACGGTCGACGCGGCCACCTTCACACCCAGCACGAGCAGCTCACCGTGCAGACGCCTGTACCCCCACTGCGGATTCTCCCTCGCCAGACGCAGCACCAGAATCCGGATAGAGCGCACCGTACGACGAGGTCGACCAGGTCGCTTGGGCCGCGATAACGCGGCATGGTGGCGTGTGACGAGGTCGCGATGCCAGCGCAGCACCGTGTCGGGACGCACGAGCAGTCGCACACGCCGCAGGGTGGGTAGCGGAAGCCGGTGCAGCAGCGCCGCCAGGAACGCCCGGTCGCTTGAGCTGAACCGGACCTTTCTCTTGCCGAGTTGGCGTTCCAGGACCGCGATCTGATGGCGCAGGGCGAGAATCTCTGCATCTTTGTCCTGGTCGCTCATCGGCAGCAGACGCAGCACCGCGAACGCATTCGTCACACCAAGGTAGGCCAGTCGTAGCAGCACGATCGATCATCATGACGCATGGACAACGGCTACGCGAGAGCGCCGGCTCGAGCGACCGCGGCCGACGACTGTGAGGTCCGGTGCAGGCCTCCGACCAGGGAGGATGAATTCTCGGCAAGCACACCGTCAGGATCGTGCCACCGGATGCCACCCTGATGGCCGAGGCACTGGACCTGCTGGGCCCGGGGACGTGCTGGTGGTCGACACCGAGCATAACGTCACCCACCTCCGATCGTCGCAGTCACCGGTTGTGCCGCGCGGGCCGCGGGCGCGGCGGGCGTCGTGGTCCACGGAGTCGTCACCGATCTGTGGGAACTGCGGGAGATGCGGCTGCCGGTGTTTGCCCGGGGCACCAGCCTGCTCACCACCAAGAGGCTCGGGCACGGCGACGGGGGAGTGGGCCGGACCGTGTCCTGCGGCGGCGCCGTCGTCCGCCCCGGTGACCTCGTCCTGACCGATGACAACGGTGTACTGGTGATCAGCCCGCAGATCGCCGTCGATGTGCTCGCCCGCGCGCTCGCCTCGGACCGTGCGGAGCCCGCTCTTCTCGCTCGGCTGCGGGCGGGCGAATCGCCCCTGACCGTGCTGCCGGATTGTGACGACGCCGGGCTTCCCTGGCCCGTCCCATCCGGCGACCGGCCGCGGCGAACCCCGCCTGGGCGACCCGACACTCACGAACTACCCACCGCAGCGCACGCCCCCGACGCCCACAAAGCCCTGCCACCCGGATCCTGTGGGGCCTCATCGCTGAATACAGACACACGGCGTGACGTGCGGCGACGATTTTTCGAGCGGCACAGGGCTGAGCAGGATTCCCACGTCGTCGGCCTGGAAGACGGCGTCGAAGGCGTTGGTGTACTTGCTGTCCCGGTCGCGGAGGAGGAAGCGCAGGGAGTCCATCCGGCACCCCAGCGTCATGGTGAGGTTTCGGGCCTGTTGGATGGTCCACTGGGCGGTGGGGCGTTCGGTGACCCCGGCGAGGTGAACGCGCCGGGTGTTGTGTGCGATGAAGATCAGGGCGTACAGGCGCTTGAGCGCGATGGTGTCGATGTGAAGGAAGTCGGCGGCGAGGATGCCGTGGGCCTGGGTGGTGAGGAATTCATGCCAGGTCGGGCCGGAGCGCTGCGGAGCGGGATCGATGCCGGCCGCGTGCAGGATCTCCCAGACCGTGGACGGGGCGATCGGGTAGCCGAGGCGAGCGAGTTCGCCCTGTATGCGGCGGTGGCCCCACGTACTGTTTTCCTTGGCCAGCCGCAGGATGAGCTGCTTGATGGTGGGAGCGGTGGACGGCCTGCCCGGGCGGCGGTGCTGGGGGAACGTCCACTTCCGCGCCATGAGTTGCCGGTGGCAGGCCAGCAGCGTGGTGGGGGTGACTGCGAATACGCGGCGCCAGCGTTCCCGCGGGACCAGCCGGGAAAGGACGGCGAGCCAGGTTCGGTCGGCGGGCTCGTAGCGGACTCGGAGGATCTGGCGGCGCAACACCGCGTTCTCGTGCCGCAACGCCAAGACCTCCGCGTCCTTGGCCACGCGGCTGCGCAGTACGGCGGCGGGCACCTTGATCAGGTTCCGGACCAGCGCGGTGACGATCGATAGTGGCATCGGGTGATCATCCCAGACGCCGTCCAGACCGCCACTCAGAGCTGAGAAGCTGCAGGCCAGAGACAGAATCGTATTTCCGAGCGGGACAGCCACGCGGCCGCACATCTGCGGGCGACGCTCACAGTTCGCTCCACTCTCGTGCGGCACGCTGGAGGTGGTCACGCAACACCGTGAGGGCCGGGTTGGCGGGGGCCCCGCGCCGGGTGGCCAGATAGAGCGTGTTGAGCGGCGCTACCTCGGGCTGGTGCAGCTGCACGACGTCCCCCGCGGCGAGGGCCGGGTCGGCGATGTAGCGCGGCAGGACGGAGATACCGGCTCCCGCGGCCACCACGGCCAGGACGGCCCGCAGATCGGACACGATCATTGTGACGGGGTTGGGCGGTCGGCGGCCGAACTCGGTGCGCCAGTAGCGGCGCAGGATGGGCAGTTCCTCGGCATACCCGATCACGGGGATATGCGCCAGCGCCTCCGCCGGGTCGGCCTCGAGCCGCTCCGGGTCCACGGTGTGAGCCATCGCTGGAGGCGCGACGAGCACGAATTCCTCGTCGATCAGCGGCACCGCCAGCAGCGCCGCATCGGTGGGACGCACCGCCGAGACGACGAGGTCGAGCCGCCCGGAGACCAGCAGGGACAGCAGATCGTCGGCCAGCCCCAGCGTCGCGTGGACGCACAGTCCCCGACGGGTCAGCGGACACAGCGCGGGCAGGACCCGCAAGCTCATCACCTCGGCCGCGCCTCCGACTCTCACCGTGCCCCGCAGCGCGGGCGGGACGTCGGTGGAGTCCAGGGCGCCGCGAAGCTCGTCCACGTGAAGGCCGACGCGGGCAGCCAGCGCGGCCGCCCGCTGGGTGGGGGCGACCCCTTTGCGGGAGCGCACGAACAGCGGCTCGCCGAGTTGCTCCTCCAGGCGCGCGAGTTGTCCGGTGACCGCGGGTTGCGTCACACCGAGACGTTGCGCCGCCGCGGACAGCGAGCCGGTCCGGTAAATCTCCAGAAACGTCAACAACAGATCAAGGTTGGGCACGGGACCGCACTTCTCGGAGGGCGTTGCCAAGGGGACGAAGACATCCTCCCGTGAGGTGGGGAAGAACCCGTGGGCCCCCTGATCACCTCAAGGGGTGGTGTCGGTACGCAGGGTGTAGCGCACGGTCTGGGCGTGGATGAGGCCGTCGCGGAAGACGAAGGTGTCCACGCCGTCGTCCACATGGGTGGTGTCGGCGGTGGCGGCCCATTCCAGGAACAGGACGTCATCGGCGAACTTCGGGTTCTTGGGCTTCCATTGGGCGTTCGGGAGGTCGGTGAGGACCGCCCCGATGCCCTGCTTCACGCCGTCGCGGCCACGCAGGATCCCGGATGGAGTGATGAACACGGCGTCCGGGGCGAAATTGGCGGCGATGGCGTCGAGGTCCCCGGAGCTCAATGCGCTGACATGAGCCTGAAACGTCTCTTCGGGGGTGCGTTCCATCTCGTGCGGATCCTTTCGTCGGCGGGATGGCTGGGCCACGGTCTCCGGCTCATGTCAGGTAGGCGATGCCGTGGGCTCCTTGGTCGCCGGGGTCGATGTCCAGCGTCCGTTCGACCGTGCCGGTGTTGAGGTCGATCACGTGGAGAGTGCCCGAGTACAGGTTGGCGACGAAGGCACGGGCGCCGTCCGGCGTGGTGCGGATGGTGATGGGGACCTTTCCGACCGGCGCGTCGAAGTGGTGCTCGAGGCCCCCTGATCCGTGGACGGACAGCTGCCCGGCCACGGACTTTCCTTCGGCGTCCGTGGCCACGAGACCGACCAGGACGCGGCCGTCCGCGGCCACGTGGACCGGACAGCCGGGCGCGCTCAGCGGCACGCGGTGGATTACTTCGTCGGAGCCGGTGTCGATCACCATCAGCGTCGCCGGGGGCCGGCCCGCGGGGCCGCCGTCGTAGTGGAGGGCCATGCCCGCGACGTAGGCGTGGCCACCGTCCGGGGAGACCGCAACCTCTTCGGTCCCGTAAGGGGCGGGGATACGTCCGGCGAGTTCGCCCCGGGCGAGGTCGAGGACGGAGACGAAGGGGTCCGCCTTGTTGGTGGCATAGCCCTTGCGTCCGTCAGGAGTGATGGCGAACCAGTGGGGGCGGTGGGCACCGACCTCGATGCGGCCGACTGGCCGGCGCGTGGCCGTGTCGAGCACGACGACCGCTCCCTCACCGGCGGGGCCGGCCTCGACGGTGACGTAGAGCAGTCCGCGCCCGGCGTCGAGGGCGAGGCCGTGCGGCGCTTCCTCGGGAGCGAGCGGGAGGACGTCGACGAGCTCGCGGCGGAACGGGTCGACGATCGAGATCTCGTGTGCCTTCTCGCCGGGGTCGGTGTAGACACCGGAGCGGTAGGTGTGCGAGACGTACAACAGGTCTGCCGTATGGTCGACGGCGATCTCGTGGGGCTGGGCGGCTACCGGGAGGACACCGAGAGGCTCATAGTTCAGACCGTCGAAGAAACGGATCGCCTCGCCGGTGGAGGTGACCACGGCCAGAACCGGTCGCCGAGCCGGGGTCTGGTTCACCGCCGGTCTCCGTTCGTGGTCTCGCGGTCGATGAACTCGATGACCTCGTCGTTGGGCCCGTAGACGAACGCCACCTGGAGTGTCATCGGATCGTCCCCGGCGGTGGTGATCTTCTTCGGGGCGGCCAGCGGGCGCGCGCCGGCGGCAACCGCCCGGTCGAAGAGGCCCACGACGTCATCGGTACGGATGGCGAAGTGCACCAGAGCGGCCACGCGGCTGCGTTCGTCATCGTCATGACGTCGCGCGGGGTCGAGCCCTTGCGGTGAGCCGCCCGGCGGGGTCGAAGCGGCGTCGAAGAGTTCGATGAGCCGGTCGTCACCGGCGTCGAGGAAGACGGCACGGTGCACTCCGCCGCCCGGGACGCTCCATTCGCGAACGAAGCGGAATCCCAGGGCGCGGGTGTAGAAGTCCACCGAGGCGTCGAGGTCGTAGACATGCACGGCGATGTGGTCGAGACCACGGTTCGAAACGGGGCTGGTCACATGTGTTCCTTGCGTGATGCGCGGCTGGAGGGCCTGCGGCAGCTCAGGGGTGTGAACACACCGCTGGACTCCCGGGCACAGGGTCGATGGCTTACCGAGCGGCCAGGGCCTTCAGCGCCGCGCGGGCCGTGGCCACGCTGGACTGCGGGTTCTGACCAGTGATCAGGTTGGCGTCCTGGATGACCGTGCTGCTCCACGGGGCGCCGGGCGTGACCCGCGCACCGCGCTCGCGCAGGCGGCCCTCGACGGAGAAGGGGATGTTGTCGCCCAGGCCGCCCTGGCGCTCTTCCTCATCCGAGAAGGCGGTCAGCTCGCGACCGGCGAAGGTGAAACCGCCGTCCGGCGTGCTCGCGCTCAGCAGCGCGCCGACTCCGTGGCACAGAGCGGCCACGATCTTGCCCTGGTCAACCGCCTCGTTGAGCAGACGGCCGAGGTCGTCATCGTCTACGAGGTCCGTCATGGGCCGTGGCCGCCGGGGATGTAGATCGCGTCGTAGTCGTCCGCCCGCACATCGGCCAGGGCGAGCGGCGCGGCCAACTGATCGGCGATGCCGTCGAGGTAGGCGCGGAACTTCCGCGCGTCCTCCTCGCTCACACCGCCGCGCTCGTCGAGGCTGAGGGCATCGACCGTGGGGCGTACCCCGCCCGGGGTGGCCAGATCGACGTTCCCGCGGTCGGCGGCGAGCACCTCGTGGGAGGCGGCCACCTCCTCCGCCCAGTAACCGGTGGGGTGGGTCGAGCCGTCCGCCATCTTCAGGCTGTTCGCACCGGAGATGACCATCAGAATCTTCGACATCGAAATGCCTGCTCTTCTCGCTTGAAGGGGGCGTGTCGTCATGCACCGCCGACGCCGTGGCCGGTTCGCCGGCGGCCTCGGGAACAACACCAGCCTCCCTCACGGGTCATCCGCATGTCTTCCGCGACTCATAAGATTATTTATGGATGGAGGTTCCTGTCGGGGCGGCGGTGTCCGGCGCCGGGGTGTGCGCGATCGGGGACCTTGACCCCTGATCCTGAACACGGGTTATGCGGCTTTGGTCAGCGCATTGATGTTGTTCGGAGTGCTTGTTCGTAGGCTATGGGGCTGCGGTGTCCGAGGCGTGAGTGGCGTCGGACTGTGTTGTAGCGGTGAAGCCAGCGAAAGAGGTCCAGGCGGGCCTCGCGCTCGTCGTTCCAGGTCCGGCGGCCCTGGAGGATCTCGCGTTTGCAGGCCGCGTTGAAGGACTCTGCCAGGGCGTTGTCCGCCGAGCTGCCGATGGCGCCCATGGACCGGGTCACGCCGACCCGGCGGCAGGCGTCGGCGAAGGCCCGGCTGCAGTACTGGGCCCCGTGATCGGTATGCATCACGGCGCCCGCGAGGCTGCCGCGGGTCCACTCGGCCGCTTTCAGGGCGTCGATGACGAGGTCGGCGCGCATGTGGTCGGCGATTGCCCGCCCGGCCAGGCGCCGAGAGCAGAGATCGATCACGGTCGCGAGATAGCGGAACGTCCCGCCGGTCAGCGGCAGATACGTGATGTCGCCGACGTACTTGCGGTTCACCTCGTCCGTGGTGAAGTTGCGGCCGATCAGGTCCGGCACCTTCGCCGCGGCGGGGTCCGGAATGGTGGTGCGATGCTTCCTGCGCAGGCGGAGACCGGCCAGCCCGATCGCCTGCATGACCCGGGCGACCCGCTTGTGGTTCACCGCCTCGCCGTCCTCGCGGAGTTCGGCGGTGATCCTGGGGACGCCGTAGGTGCCGTCCGAGGCCCGGTGGATCAAGCGTATCCGGGTGGCGAGCCGGGCGTCGGCGGCCTGGCGGGCCGCCCGCAGTGGTGCACTGCGGCGCCAGTGGTAGAAGCTCGAGCGGGCGATGCCCAGGATGCGGCACAACCGCTTCACGCCGTAACGGCGCTGGTGGTCCTCAACGAACTGGCAGCGGTTCACTAGCCCGTCTCCGCGGCGAAATAGCGGGCCGCCTTGCGCAGGATCTCCCGTTCCTTCTTTAGCTCGGCGTTCTCCCGCCGCAAGGCGGCGACCTCGGCCTCCAGAGCCGACGGCGCCACCGGAACTGCCGGCGGCTCCGCCGCCCGGCGGGCGCGGGGACGGCTGGCGCCCGCGTCCCGGATCCAGTTGCGCAGCGTCTCCGGGTTCACCCCCAGGTCGGCGGCGATCTGCTTGATCGTCGCCTCGGGCCGCGACTCGTACAGTGCGACCGCGTCCGCCTTGAACTCCGGCGGATAGTGCTTCATGACCACGACACGTCCATCTCTCAGATCCTCAAGATCCACCATCTCGAGTGTCCAAGATCAAGGGTGTAGGCCCGCACGGGTCTTGACCAGGGAATTGATCCTTGACCGTTCCTCCTCCGTGATCCGCGGCTTGCGGCCCTGCCCTCCCAGATCATCCGCCCCTGCAAGCCCAAACGGTTGAAGCGGTGCAGCCAGCAGAAGACCGTTTTCTGGCTGCAGCCCAGCTCCACGGCGATCGCCGACACCTCCGCGCGGACCAGCTCAGCTCAATCATCTGGGCCGGCATCTCCGCATCCCGCGGCGCCTTCCGCGCCCGAGACAACCGGTGAACGACCCTGCGTTCATCCTCGCCCCGCGGTCACGTGGATGGGTTCACATCCCACCGCTACCGCTGCGAGATGCAAGAGCGCGGGGCCCCATCCATACGGATGGGGCCCCGCGTGGTCTTCGCCGCCGGTTCTCGTCGGGGCACTGACCTGGGCCTTACGTCGGCCTGGAGACCATCATCGAGCCCGTGCGGGCCACGGCTTCATCGCGGGAGCCTGAGGGTGCTCCTTGAGGATCGACCGCGCCTGGGAGGTCAGGGACTTCTCGGGCCCCCTGTCTTCGGCCCGTCCACCGCTGGAGTGGTCAGCGGGGATGTCCGGTCGCGCTGCCCCTTCGCACCAGCTGTTCTGGTCGGGGAGCTGCCCCTTGATGAGGTAGTCGTTGATCTTCTGGGTCGCGCACGTGTTGTTCTGGTACACGCCGTGGGTGCCGTCGTCGCGAATCGAGATGAGGCGGTGGCCGAGTTTGCGGGCCATGGCCGGGCCGCCCTCGTACTTCGTCGCGGCGTCGTACTCGTTCTGGACCACGAGTCCGGTCGGGTAGCCCTTGCGCTTGAGGTCCACCGGCTGCTCGGGCGGGGTGAACGAGCGGAAGGTGCACGCCGTGGGCGCGGCCGCCATCGCGCCCTCGCCATAGGGGTACTCCTCCCGGAACTGCTGCATCTTCCGGTAGTACGCCTTCAGATCGGCGGGCCAGTCACGCTCGCAGGTCACGGCGGTGTACGTCCCGTCCTCCTGCTCAGGCTCGTCGCGCTCGGAGGCCAGCAGCCGCATCGCCTCCGAGGCATCACCCGACACCTCCCCGGAGGACGGGAGTTGCTCACGGAAGTGGTTGACCAACTGCGCCAGGACATGCCACCTCGGGCGAGCCGCGCTCAAAAAGCCCAGGACCATGTCGAAGCGGGTCTGGTCCACGGGGCCCGCCTCCGGCACGTCGGGGTCCGGCAACGGGTGTTTCTCCAGCCCGCGTCCCACCTGGTCGATGGCGGCCCGCACCTCGGCGGCGGAGGTGCCGAGGTGGTAGGTGTTGTCGCGTTGGGCGATCCAGGCGGCCCAGGCGTCCACGTTCTGCCGCGCGGCGACGGATTGCTGCCAGGACGCCTCGTAGTAGGACCAGTCCGGGTGCATCGAGGAGTCCAGGACGCTCCGGTCGAGCCGGCGGGGGAACAGGCTCCCGTACACCGCGCCCAGGTAGGTGCCGTAGGAGTAACCCAGGTAGTTGATCTTCTCCTCGCCGAGGGCCGCTCGCACGATGTCCATGTCCCGTGCCGTGTTGGCGGTGGTGATGTACGGGCGGAGGTCCCCGCCGGCCCGTCGGCAGCCTTCCTCGCTCTGCCGGGCGTACTTCTCGATGGCGGTCAGATGGGCGTCGGTCGGGCGGCTGAAGAACGGCTTCGGGCCCGGAGGAAGGTCACACGACAGCCTGTCGGGGCGCGAGGTTCCTCGGGGGTCGACGCCTATCAGGTCGTAACTTTCGGCGAGTGCCGTCTTCTTGTGCATCGCGGGCTGAAGCCTCGCCTGTACGCCGGGCCCGCCTGGATTGAGGAAGAGGACGCCCCGCCGCTGGGCCGGGTTCTTCGCTTGTAGCCTGCTGAGGTTCACCGTGAGCGTGTCACCACCGGGACGCCGGTAGTCCTTGGGAACCTTGATGGCGGCGCAGTCCATGGGCCGCCATGCCTCGTTCCACCTGTCCACCTCCTCCTGCGGTGTTCCCTCCGGCAGCGGAGGTGCCACGCACTGAGCCCAGCGCACGTCCTGATGGTGGAACCGCGCGAGTCCGGTGGCCGAGTCCCGGACGGGGGCCGCGGAGGCCGTCGTCACCGCCGTTCCCAGTACCGCTGCGGTCGCGGTGAGCAGCGCGGTCACTTTGCGCCTCCGCGCCGCCCCCCGTATCCCCGCTCCCACCCGTATTGGTCTTTGCCTCACGATCATGTGCTCACCCTTCGTCGGGGCTTCTCGGACCCGGCTGGGCCGAGAACGCGCCACCATGACTATCGGGAGAGCGGTTTTGCCGCGGTTAACCATGTGACTCACGCGAAACCGGGGCCGGCCGGTCAGTGGGCGGTGACGGGGGAGGCGGCCGCCGCTGGGGCCGGTCGGGAAGACGCGGGGGAAGCTCCACACGGACGGTGAGACCGCCCCCGGGGTTGGGCCGGGCGGTGAGCTTCCCCTGGTGGGTCGCGGTGACCGCGCGGACCACCGACAGGCCGAGGCCCGATCCCCTGCGACGCCCGCCGCCGCGCCGGAACGGCTCGAAGAGCGCGGGCAGTTGCCGCTCCTCGATGACCGGGCCGGTGTTGATCACCTCGACGAAGGCGTCGCCCCGCTCGGTCAGCCCTGTCCTGACGTGCACGGATCCGCCGCGCTCGTTGTGCCGCACGGCATTGGTGACCAGGTTCGCGGTGAGCTGGGTGAGCAGGGACTGGTCGCCGCGGACGGGAGCGGACCGCAGCCGGGTGTCCACGGTCACCTCCGCTTCCCCGGCCTCCGCGAGCACATCGGCGATCGCGGTCCGCGCCTGTTCGATCAGGTCGACAGGGACCGGAACGAGCACGCCGCTCTCGCCCTTCGCCAGGGCCAGCAGCGCGGCGATCAGGCGCTCGCTGCGCTGGGTGGCGTTCAGCGCCCGGCGGATGTCGGGCAGCAGGTCCGGCGGCACCCGGCCCTGGGAGAGCGGGATCTCCAGCGCCGTGCGCTGAAGTGTCAGCGGGGTGCGCAGCTCGTGCGACGCGTGCGCGGTGAACCGCCGCTGCTCGGCGAAGCTGCGCTCCAGCCGGTCGAGCATGGCGTCGAACGTGTCCGCCAGCTCCTTGACCTCGTCTTCGGGGCCGACCAGGGCGAGCCTGGCGTGCAGGTTCCGGTCGCCGATGTCGCGCGCGGTCGTGGTGACCCGGCCAATCCGGCGCAGCGCGCGCCGGGCCACCCACCAGCTCGCCAGCAGGGACAGGAGGCCGACCGCGGCGAGAAGCAGCAGCGACCGGATGAGCAGCTCGTCCAGGACGTCCTGCTGGAACGTCGCGAACCTCTCCGAGCTGCTGGCCCGGTAAGCGCCGGCCGGCTGTTCGGCGGGAAAGGCCGGAACGGTCGGAAGGGCGCCGGGGTGCACAGCGGGCTCCGCCTGGGTGGCCGTGACCGTCGGGCTGTTCTCCCCGAGGATCTCCCGGACGCTGACCAGGGTGAGGGCGAGGAGCGTGCCGCCGCCGACGACGAACACGGTGGCGTTGAGGAGCGCCAGCCGGGCCCGGATCGGCAGCCGGCCGAGGCGTGCGCTCACAGCCGGTACCCGAATCCGGGCACCGTCTCGATGACCGGCGGGTCGCCGAGCTTGCGGCGGAGCTGATGGACGGTGACCTTGACGGTGGTGCTCAACGGGTCGGTGTCGCAGTCCCAGACCATCTCCAGCAGGTCGCGGGCGCGCAGCGGGGCGCCGTCGGCGGACATCAGCGCCTCCAGGACGCCCAGCTCCTTGGGGGTGAGCCGGAGCAGGCGCCCGTCGCGTTCGGCGATCCGGCGGAGGGTGTCCAGGCGCAGGTCGTGCCGTTCCAGCACCGTCGGCGTGCCGCTGGGCCCGCGCCTGGCCAGTGCCTGCAGACGGGCGATCAGTTCCGCGTAGGAGAACGGTTTGGAGAGGTAGTCGTCGGCACCCTGATCGAGGCCGTCGACGATGTCGGACAGCGACCCGGCCGCCGTGAGCATGAGGATCCTCGCCGGGTACCCGCTCGTGCCCAGCATCCGGCACACGGCGTCCCCGTGGATGCCCGGCAGGTCCCGGTCCAGGACCAGCACGTCATAGTCGGCGGCTGCCGCCATCTCCATCGCCCGGCCGCCGTCCAGCGCGACGTCGGCGGCCATGCCCGCGGCGCGCAGCCCTTCGGCGATCATCCCGGCCAGCTCCTCCTCGTCCTCGATGACCAGCACGCGCATGGCAGCTCCCTCCTCCGCACGGTGAGACGACTGTGCCGCGCCCGGCGTTAAGCCGCGGTTAGCCGCACATCACCAGCGGCTAACCGGCGAGCCCGTACACCTGGTGCCCGACGGCGCCGACCGGCGCCGCACGCACATCAGGAGGTGTTCGGCCATGGGACGCACGCTCGCGGTACGGATCGCGTTGGCGGTGCTCGCAACGGGAGCCGCTCTGACCATGACGGCCTGCTCGACGGAGCCCGAGGACAAGGCGCCCCGCGTCGCCGGGGACCAGGGCAGGCAGAACGCGAAGGGCAAGACGCAGGACCAGGGTTCCATCACTCAGGCATACGCGCAGTGCATGTCCGACCAGGGACAGGAGGTGAAGGTCGACGAGCAAGGCCGGATCGCGGTCCCGGCCGCCGGAACGGGCGATGACAACGCGGGTGGCAAGCAGGGCGCGGAGGCCGCTGACGACCTGCGCAAGGCGATGAAGAAGTGTGACGTCAAGGTGCCCGGCATGAAGCAGCTCAGGGACAAGGGCGACACGGAAAGGCTCAAGCAGGCCAGGGGTCTCGTCGACTGCCTGCACAAGAACGGCATCTCAGACATGCCGGACCCGGACCCGAAGGACAGGGGAGCCGTCTCCGCTCCCGGGAACACTATGGACAACGAGAAGATGGCCAAGGCCATCGGCATCTGCGGCAAGAAGTTCCCTGGCGTGCCCTTCAAGGCGGAGCAGGCGAAGTGACCGGCATGACCGAGGGCCAGGAACCGGAGCAGGTGGCGGATCTCCGGCCGGGACGTACCCGCCATCGGGGCAGCCGCGCACGCCGCGCGGCCGTGGCGGCCGGGGTCGTGGCCGCCATCGTCGCGGCAGGCACGGCACTGGCGGTGCGGCCCTGGACGAACGGCGGCGGGAAATCCGCGCCCGAGCACGGGCCTCGGTCCACGGCGTCCGTCCAGCGCGCCTCGCTGACCTCCGGACTGCGGCTGGACGGTGAGCTCGGCCACGGCACCGTCGATGAGGTGACCGCGCAGGGACAGGGCACGTTCACCAAACTGCCCAAGGCCGGCGACCGGGTCGAGACGGGCAAGCCGCTGTACGAGGTCGACGCGAGACCCGTCGTGCTGTTCCACGGACCTCGCCCCTTCTGGCGCGACCTGGCCAGGGGCGTCGGCGACGGGCCCGATATCAGGGAGTTGGAGCGCAATCTCACCGATCTCGGCTACGCGAACGCGGCCAACCTGACTGTCGACGAGGAATTCACCGAGGGCACCGCCGCAGCGGTCAAGCGCTGGCAGAAGGCGCTCGGCCTGAAGCAGACCGGCAAGGTCGAGCAGGGCCGGGTCGTCGTCCTGCCGCACCGGGCCGTGCGCGTCCAAGAGGTGGTCGCCAAGCTCGGCGCGACGGTGGGCGCGGGTTCCGGCGGCACGGTGCTGAAGGTCACCACGCCGGACGTGTACGCCACCGTCAAACCGGATGAGGACCAGCTTGCCCAGCTCGCGCCGGGAAGCAAGGTCACAGTGGAACTGGAGGCAGGGGCGGCGTCAAGGGCGAGGTCGCCGCCATCACACGGGAGCCCGGAGAGGGGGACGGAGGAGGCGAGGGCGGCCCCGGCGGGCCGGGTGGCGAGGCCAAGCCCGAGGTGTCCATCCGCCTGGCCGACCAGAAGAAGGCCGGGGCCGCCCTGCACTCCGGCCGCTCCGGTGCCACCGTCACCGTGCCGGAGAAAAAGGCGGAGAACGTCCTCGTCGTCCCGGTGACCGCGCTGCTGGCCATGGTCGGCGGTGGCTACGCCGTCGAGGTCGTCGGGCCCGGCGGGTCCGAGCCGAAGCTCGTCCCCGTGGAGGTGGGACTGATCGTCAAGGCCCGTGCCGAGGTCAGCGGCGGGCTCAAGGAGGGCGACAAGGTGGTGATCCCCGTATGACCCGCGACCGCTCCCAGGGGACACCAGTGCTGCGGCTGGAGAAGGTCGTCAAGGAGTACGAGGGCACGCCGCCGCTGCGCATCCTGCACGGTATCGACCTGACCGTCACCGAAGGAGAGCTGGTCGCGGTCGTCGGCCCGTCCGGGTCGGGCAAGTCCACGCTGCTCGCCCTGATCGGCACCTTGGACCGGCCCACGTCGGGACGGATCCACCTGGAGGGGCACGACTTGGCCGCCATGAGCGAACGGCAGGTCGCGGCACTGCGCGCCCGCAGGATCGGCTTCGTCTTCCAGCAGTTCTTCCTGCTGCCCGGCCTCACCACGGTCGAGAACGTCGCCACCGGCCTCCTCTACACCGGGGAGAGCGCCCGGCGCAGACGTGAGCGGGCCGTGCGCGCCCTGCACGACGTGGGCCTGGAACACCGGCTCGGGCACCGGCCCAACCAGCTCTCGGGTGGGGAGAAGCAGCGCGTCGCCATCGCCCGGGCACTGGTCGGCAGGCCCGGGCTGCTGCTCGCCGACGAACCCACCGGCTCGCTGGACACCGCCTCGGGCAGGGGCGTCGTCGACCTGCTGCGCCGGCTGAACGAGGAAGGTACCACCGTCGTCGTCATCACCCACGACCGGGACCTCGCCGCGTCCTTCCCCCGGCAGGTGGTGATCCAGGACGGCTGGCTTACGTTCGACGAGCGCAGCGGAGACTCGGCGCCCGCCGCCGGGAGCCGCGCGCACGGGGGGCTGGTATGACCGCCCGCCTCCCGCGCCCGGCCCGGCTGCGCCCGGCCGACCTGCTGCGGCTCGGCCTGCTCGGGCCCCGCACCCGGCGGCTGCGCTCGGCGCTGTCCGCCCTGGGGATCGCCCTCGGTATCGCGGCGGTCGTCGCCGTCACCGGGATCTCCGCGTCCAACCAGGCCCATCTCCTCGACCGGCTCGACCGGCTCGGCAGCAACCTGATCACCGTCTCGCCGGGGGAGGACTTCGAGGGGAAGAAGGTGCCGCTGCCCAAGGAGTCGGTCACGATGCTCGGCAATATCGCGCCTGTCGAACGAGTCAGCGCGACCGGGAACACGAAGGCGAACGTCTACCGCAACGAGTTCGTGCCGTCGAACCAGACCAACAGCCTGCGCGTGCTGTCCGCCCGCCTCGACCTGCTCAAGGCGGTGCGCGGCGAGGTGCGCACCGGTCGCTGGCTGGACCACGCCACCGAGCGACTCCCGGTCGTGGTCCTGGGAAGCAGCTCGGCCGAGCGCCTGGGCGTCACCGCTCCCGGGACAAAGGTGTGGATCGCGGGCGAGGGACTCACCGGGGAGTGGTACGGCGTCCTCGGCATCCTGGAGCCGAACGAACTCGTACCCGAGATCGACGACTCCGTGCTCGTCGGCGGCCCCACGGCGATCGCCAGCCTGGACGGCGACCGCACGCCGTCGACCGTCTACCTGCGCGTCCACCCCGACCGGGTGAGCGATGTACAGGACGTCGCCGCGGCCACGGCCAACCCCGCGCAGCCCGGCATGGTCGCCGTCTCCCGCCCCTCCGACCTGCTCAAGGCACGTGCCGAGACCGATGACACCCTCACCGGCCTGGTGCTCTCCCTCGCGGGGGTGGCCCTGCTCGTCGGAGGGGTGGGCATCGCCAACACCATGGTGGTCGGCGTCATGGAACGGCGGGGAGAGGTGGGGCTGCGGCGGGCGCTGGGGGCGCGCCGGGGACAGATCGCGGCACAGTTCCTCATCGAGGCGGTGCTCCTGGGGCTGTTCGGCGGGCTGGTCGGTGCCGCTCTCGGGGCCGCGACGGTCTACGCGTACGCGACCGGGCAGGGGTGGCCCGCCACAGTACCGCTGGTCTGGGCGGTCGCGGGGCCCGCGGTGGCCGTGGTCGTAGGGACGGTGGCGGGGCTGTACCCGGCACTGCGGGCGGCCGGGATGTCGCCCACAGGGGCGCTCCGCTCGGCGTGAGCCTCGTCGGCGGCTCGGGCCGCGGGCCCTGGGCTTCGTACCGACCACGACGGGTCAGGTCACCGGGCGGCCCGCGCTGTCGCCGTGGCTGTCGCCATCACCACGGCCGTCACGGTGACCGTCGTCGCGGCCGTCGTGGTGACCGCTGCTCGAGGAGATCAGGCTCTCCAGGCGGTCGAAGCGCTCGTAGAGGGCCTCGGCGTCAGCAGCGACCCTGCGTTCATCCTCGCCCCGCCCAGGCTGAGCCCGTCCATCGCCCAGCACCCGACCGCGAGTACCGTCAACTTACCCGCCACCAGGACATACAACCCAAGCAAAGAGGAACGAGGTTCCCCCGAGATGCGAGGCGGTGGCCGCCCGACAGTTGGCCGGCCACCGCCTCACAGACCTCATTGGACACACAGGTCGGCAGATAGCCGAACCTGTCCTTCCCGTCATTACGATCGACAGTCGCACTGTGAGTGTGCTTACGCACCATCCCGGGTGGACAGCTCAAGCCAGACCGTCTTGCCGCGGCCGCTGGGTGAGCTGCCCCACGCCGTGGCGAGGCCGTCGACGATGATGAGGCCGCGCCCGTGCTCGGCCTGTGCGTTTTCTTCTTCAACGGTCGAGAGCGAAGAAGGCACTGGAGGCGACACATCGGAGTCCCTGACTTCCAGGCGTACGTGGTCCGGGTAGTCGCGCAGCCGCAGTTCCACGTCGCTGTCGGCATGGATCAGCGCGTTGGTCACCACCTCTGAGGCCATGAGTTCCAGATCGTCCGTCATCGCGTCACGGCCCCAGCTGCGTAGATTGTCACGCATGAATGCGCGTGTTGCCCGGACACCTTGCAGATCATGCCGCTGGATCTCCATCCGGCTGATCCGGTGCTGCGAGTCCAGCGCGGCTCGTTCGTAGCGAGCGAGGAGCAGTACGGCGTCGTCATAGCGCTCAGGGGGCTGGGGGGTTGATGCGATCAGTCTGTCGGCGAGTCCCTCAAGGTTGCGTTCGTTGTCCCGGCTGCCGGCCGCCAGGAGTGTGCGGACACCGGCTACCGCTTCGGAGGATTGTCTGGGGGTGAGGCCGTCGGTGTACAGGAGGAGCATTGATCCGGGCGTCAAGGTGGTCTCGTATGCCCGGTAGGGAGTGGCGGAGTGGACGCCCAGTGGTACGTCCGCGGGCGCGTCGAGGGTGTCGACGTGGCCGTCGGGACGGCGCACCAGAGGCGCGGGGTGTCCGGCCAGGGCTACTTCGGCCGACCCGTCGGCCACGTCCATGCGCACGCAGCAGCACGTCGCCAGTAGTTCGGTGTCCAGCTCCGCAAGCAGCTGGGAGGTCCGGGTCAGTATCGCTGCCGGTCCGTGGTTTTCGCGCGCGTAGGCGAGGACGGCACTGCGCAACTGGCCCATGACTGCCGAGCTTTCGACACCGTGGCCTTCCACGTCTCCTACCATGAGGCAGATTCGTCCGTCCGGAAGCGTGATCCCGTCGTACCAGTCGCCGCCGGCCCCGACTGTGGGGCGGGCGGGCAGGTACCGGGCGGTAGTGATCATTTCTGGCAGGTCGCGGAGGATGCGCGGCAGCAGTCCGCGCTGGAGGCTCTCGGCGAGGGCGTGCTCGCGCTCACTCAGGCGGGCTCGGTCCAGGGCCTGGCCGAGTAGATCCGCCATCATCATCATGACTGCTTGTTCCTCCGGCTCGAAGACGCGCTCCTCCGCGAAGCCCAGGCAGCACACACCTACCGGGTTTCCGCTGGATCTCAGCGGGAGGAACGCCCAAGCACGCTGACCGTCGTCCGGGGCGCCGGGGTAGGCGGCGAGCAGGTGGGCGCGGTCCGGGAAGAGCAGTGGGTCCCGGCCGTGCACCGCGTCGGCGACCGGGGTCGGGCTGTCGCTGCTGGAGCCGTGAAACTGCCGGAGGTGATTGGAGGCGATACCGCAGTGGCCCGCGACCCACAACCTGCCGTCACTGACAATGTTCAGAATGAGGGACTGCGCGCGGTAAGGATGCATGAGCCGAGACCGGGCGACCACGACCACGTCGTGGGTTTCCGTGGCCTGGTTGAGGGCGGCACTGAGTTTGTGCAGCTGGTACATCAACGTCATGCCGGAGGAGCCGGGTGCATCGGACACGCCCCATACGGTGGTCTGGCCACAGGGCTGCCTCGAGTTCGAGGAGAACACTGGTAGCAGCACGGGCGTGGCGGTGTTCGGCAAGGGCAGACAGTGCTCTGTCAGTGGCGCCAGATTCCGTGCCAGCCGGTCGCCGATTCCCCGTAGTCGCTGGCGTTTTTCGTCACTCATCAATCCGACCCGGGACGGGATGCGGATGAGGGTGAGCGCCCCGAATCGGCTGCCGTGAGCCTGCAGCGGGGTGGAGGCCACCGCGTAGGGGAAGGGCACCACCCGGGCAAGGCCGGGATCGTCCGCGCGCACCACAGGTTCTCCGAAGACGATTACCGTGCCGGTTCTGCATGCGGTCGAGGAGGCGTAAGGGGCGTCCGAGGTCATGCGCTCCGGCATGGCGAAGATTGCCGGCGGGGCGCCGCCGATCATGGCGGCGCGGAGCCACTCCCCATTGTCCTCCATCAGGTAAACGATGCCCGTGATGGAATCCAGGTCCAGGATGGCCTGACGAAGAGCGTCGGCCAGCAGCGCCTCAAACGCTGCGACATCCGAGGGCGGGCTGGGCGGGCTCCGGTACGGTTCGCCGTTTCCGGCGGCCGGCGGCATGGGGTGACTCCTTGCTTCGCTCTGCGACGGTGTCGCTACCGTGCGACGGGTTCCAGGCGAGCACAGCCGCGGCGAACGGCACTCAAGGCCGCGCCTCTGTCCGCTCTAAGACCATGATGCTCCCGTGACCCTTCGGACGGCAGGCCCGAGTCGCCGCGTCCGGCACACGAGGTGCTCTCGTGTGCTCCTTCAAACGTTACAAACGTATCGCTTGTCAGACATGCCGTCCATGTAGCGGGACCAACTGCCTGGGCTGGTGTGTTCTCTGAGTCACAATGTCCGGCATGGCGAATGAAAACGGCCTGATGATGATCCGCAAGGTGGCGGAGGTCCTCACGTTCCTGGCGCAGGGTGAGGCGACGGTGGCGGAGATAGTCGAAGCCACCGGGGAGCCGAGAAGCTCGGTCTATCGGTTGTTGTCAGGTCTGCAAAGCGAAGACTTCGTCGAGGCGGGTACGCGTCGGGGTCGGTTCCGGCTCGGTATGAGGCTGCTGCCGCTCGGTGCGGCCGTTGTGGCGCGGTTCGACGAGCGGAAGCTCGCCCAACCGGTGATGGAGCGGCTTCATGACCTGACGGGGGAGACCGTTTTCCTCTGTGTGCCGCACCATGACGAAGCCATTTGTGTTGAGCGGCTTGCCGGCAAGCGAGTCCAGTCGCTCGCCCTTCGGGTCGGCGGTTCTCTGCCGCTGCATGCCGGTGCCGCGTCGCGAGCGATGCTGGCGCGCCGCGAAGCGGGCGAATGGGACGACTACATCCGACGGAACTCGCCTCTTGCCGGTTTCACGCCCTCCACCGTGGTCGAGCCTGCCGGACTCAAGTCCCTGCTCGCGAAGACCAGGGAGAGTGGCCTGGCCATCAGTGACCAGGATGTCACCGTGGGTGTGGCGGCGCTCGGGGTCGCGATCACCGATTACAAGGGTCGGGTGCGGGGTGCCCTGTCGATCAGCGGTCTTCGCGAGTCGGTGCTCGGTAGCTCCCTCGGGCAGTGGGGCGACGCATTGATTGCCGCAGGTCATGAGGTCTCACGGGCTCTGGGCTGCGGGCTTGTCGGAGGGCAGGTCGCCGACTTCGGCTGAACGGGCGATTCGCGCAGTTCATTTGTCCCACACACTAGACATGAGGTCCGCCTCGTGGGAATCTCCCCATCGAAGGCGGCGCACGTCGCCATGTGAGGAGGCGGCGAATGTCCGGGGATCTGGTAGGGCGAGTGGCAGTGGTGACCGGCGCGGGTGGCGGGATCGGGCTCGCCTGCGTCCAGCACCTGCATGCTGCCGGTGCCCGCATTGTCGGGGCGGACCTCGACGTCAGCGGGCTGGAATCGCTCACGGCCTCCGGAGAGGTTCTCGGTGTTCCGGCCGACCTTCGTGACCCCCGTGGCGCGGCGACCGTGATGGAGGCGGCGGCGGGGGCCTTCGGCCGGATTGACATCCTCGTCAACAACGCCGGCGTCGCCCCCGTGAGGTCCGGCTTCCTCGAGACGGGCGATGCCGACTGGAACGCGACCCTCGAGTTGAACCTCCTGGGCTATGTCCGCGCGGCCCGGGCGGCCATCCCCATGATGCGGTCCGCTGGTGCGGGGGTGCTGATCCACATTGCTTCCGAAGCTGCCCGGATGCCGAACCCCCGCCTGCCCGACTACAGCGTCTCGAAGGCCGCGGTGCTGATGTTGTCGAAGGTCCTGGCCGCGGAGTTCACCTCTCAGGGCATTCGGTCCAACGTGGTCTCTCCGGCCTTCATCCGTTCTCCCATCTATGACCGGCCCGGTGGTATCGCCGAGTCGCTCGCGGAGGAGTTCGGCGTGGACAAGGAGACCGCCTTGCGTCGATATGTCGAGCTCAACCGTATCCCGGTCGGCCGGCTCGGAACCGCCGACGAAGTCGCCGCCGTGGTCGCCTTCCTCGCATCGGAGCGCGCCTCGTTCATTTCCGGTGCCAATTTCGCGGTTGATGGCGGTGTCACGCCAACCGTGTGATTCACCAGCTAGCAAGCAAAGGGAAATTCCATGAAAGTCGCTATCCAGGCCATTTCCACTCCGGGGCGAAGTGGCGCCGTGCTCGCGAGTGCGCTCGTCGTCGCTGCTGGTGGGCTGGTTGGCTGCGCTGTCGGAGACGGCGCCTCCGACGGTAAGACCACGGTGGGTGTTACGCTCAACGCCGCCTCGAATCCCTTCTTCCTCGCCGAGGGCAAGGCGATCAAGGAGGCTGCCCGTAAGAAGTCGCTGGATGTGTCCGTCCAGTACGCGAATGCCGATGTCTCGGTCCAGAGCGATCAGATAGACACGTTCATACGGAAGGGCGTCGATTCCATCGTCGTCGATGCGGTCGACTCCAACGGCATCGGTCCGGCGGTCCTCAGGGCCAAGCAGGCCCACATTCCCGTCGTCGCGATAGATGTGGCGGCGACCGGCGCCGATTCCACCATCACCAGCGACAATGAGCAGGCCGGGCGGGAGGCGTGCACTTACCTCATCAAGCAACTCGGCGGCAAGGGCAAGATGGCCATCGTCGACGGCTCCGCGGTCTCGGCCATCAATGACCGGATGAAGGGCTGCAAGGACGCCATCAAGGCCAGCCCCGGCATCAAGATCGTCGCGACCCAGCGAGCCGACCTCACGCGCGACAAGAGCATGAACGTGGCGAGCAGCATCCTCACCAGCCACCCGGACGTGGACGGCTTCTTCGGCGTCAACGACCCCACAGCCGTCGGTATCGCTCTCGCGGCAAAACAGAAGCGCGCTGACGTGAAGATCGTAGGAGTGGACGGGGCGAAACAGCTCACGGATCTTTTCGACAACGGTCTGGTGATCGGCACTTCAGGCCAGAGTCCTGCCCAACTCGGGCGAGAAGGGTTCGACAGGGCGGTCACGCTCGCGAAGGGTGAAAAGCCCAAGTCCAAGCTGAACCTGGTGCCGACCTTCCTGGTAACCCCCAAGACGATCAGTGACTACGAAAGCTGGGGCTGATGAAATCACAGGTTACTGGGGGGCCTGTCGCACAACTCGTCGGAATCGCCAAGTCATTTGCCCACAACCGGGTGCTGGACGATGTGACGCTGACGCTCGAAGCGCGACGCGTACATGTACTCGCCGGGGAGAACGGTGCCGGCAAGTCGACCCTGATCAAGGTTCTCACCGGTATCGAGCCGCAGGACGCCGGTGACATTCTGATCGACGGTCGCCCGGTGGAATTCAACGGCCCCGGCGACGCGCGAGCTCTCGGCATTGCGGTGGTCCATCAAGAACTGAGTCTGGTCCCGGATCTCACGGTCGCCGACAATCTCATGCTGGGTGTGGAGCCGCGACACCGGGGCGGGCGGCTTGATTTCCGATCGGCACGTGAGAACGCTGTGGCGGCCCTGAACCGGGTGGGTGCTTCGCTCAGCCCGAGTGCACGAGTCGGGCAGCTCAGCGTCGGCGAGCAGCAGTTGATCGAGATCGCTCGCGCTCTCTCCGAGAACCCACGGCTCCTGGTGCTCGACGAGCCCACCGCCGCGCTGTCCCAGAAGGAAGCCGGCCACCTGCTGGGCATTGTCGAGGAACTCCGGGCCCAGGGGCTGGCGATCCTTTACATCAGCCACCGGATGGAGGAGATTCATCGGCTGGCCGACCATGTCACCGTGCTCAGGGACGGCCACGTCGCCGATTCGATGCCGCGAGCCGATATGAGCGAGGACCGGATCGTCACCTCGATGGTCGGCCGGCCCGTCAACGACCTCTATGACCATGGACGTGGATCCGCCCGAGGAGAGGTGCGGCTGAGTGTCCGCGGCCTGAAGTCGAGCGTCGTCCAGGAAACGTCGCTGGAAGTGCGGGCGGGGGAGGTCGTCGGTCTCGCCGGTATCGTCGGCGCCGGGCGGAGCGAACTGTGTCGGCTGATAGCCGGGTTCGACCGTGCCGACGGCGGCGAGGTGACCGTCGACGGAGAGCGCGTGGACATCGCGAGGGCCGGCGGAGCAGCCGACGCCGATATCGCCATGCTGCCCGAGAGCCGCAAGGCGCAGGGACTCTTCCTCGGCATGTCGATCGCCGACAACGTGTGCATGGGTACCGCGCTCGCGAAGCGGAGGTTCGGCGGCACCTCTCCCTCCAGGCTTCGCACCGCGGCGAAACCCCTGGCCGACCGGCTGAGGGTCAGAGCGACCAGTCTCGACCAGCCCGTCGGGGAACTGTCGGGTGGCAACCAGCAGAAGGTGCTGCTGGCACGGTGTCTGGCCAAGAAGCCAACCGTGCTCATCCTCGACGAACCGACCCGCGGGGTCGACATCGGCGCGAAGGCCGACATCTACGAGCTGATCAATGACATCGCGACGCAAGGTGTCGCAGTCATTCTCATCTCGTCTGAACTGCCCGAGGTTCTCGGCATGTCCGATCGGGTGCTCGTCATGCATCAGCACCGGATCGTAGCCGAACTGACCGGTAAGGACATGACCGAGGAGCACATCGTCCGGTACGCCACCGGGCTGGTGCGCAAGCAAGTGGAGCCTGCCGAGGTGAACTCATGAACGACATCGTGGCCGCTGAACGTGAGCGTGCGGTCGACTCGTCACGACCGACCGCACCCAAGCGCATGCGCCTGCATGCCGGCCTTTCCACTCTTGCCGACCGCCTCGGCGTCGCCATCGCGCTCATCGTCCTGGTGGTGCTCTTCGCCCTGGTCGCGCCCTATTTCCTCACCGTGGTGAATCTTCTGGACGTCGCGCGTCAGATCTCGGTGACCGCGATCCTCGGCGCCGGTCTGACGTTCGTCATCATGACGGCCGGCATCGATCTCTCGGTGGGATCGGCCGTCGGGGTCACCGCGTTCGCCGCCGTCTCACTCACCCTCAACGGCGCCCCCGCCCCCCTGGCCCTGGCCGTCGCCCTGCTGGCCGGGTTCGCGGTCGGCCTGATCAACGGCGTGCTCGTGGCCAAGCTGGGCCTGGCGGCGTTCATCGTGACGCTCGCGGCGCTGACCTATCTGCGCGGTGTCACCTATGTCGGTACCGGTGGCACCACCATGTTCTCCACACATCTCAGCTACTCGGTGCTGGGCCAGGGCTCGATTCTCGGCATTCCGGTGCCCATCGTCGTCATGGCCGCCGTGTTCGCCATCGGCTGGTACGTGCTGGAGCGAACCGTTTTCGGGCGCTGGGTGCACGCCGTGGGAGGGAACGCTGAGGCCGCACGCCTGGCAGGCATACCGGTGCGACGGGTTCTGGTGACCGTCTATGTCATCTCCGGTCTGTGCGCCGGCATCGGCGGGATGCTCTCCTCCGCCAAGCTCCAAAGTGCCGTCCCCGACCTCGGCACCGGCTACGAGCTCTCCGCCATCGCCGCCGTCGTCCTCGGCGGGACGTCCCTCATGGGCGGACGCGGATCGCTCATCGGCACGCTCGTGGGCGCGGCCATCATCGGCGTCCTCGTCAACGGTCTGACGCTGCTCGATGTGTCGTCCTTCTACCAGCAGATCATCCAGGGAGTCGTCATCGTGATGGCCGTCGGCCTTGACAGGTTGAGGACTCGCAACGCCATCACCGAAGGGGTATAAGAGTGACACCTCCTCAGCAACTTGCCGAACAACAGTCCGTTGACGCCTCGGCGCACCTCGCGGCCGTCCCCAAACAGCTCTTCATCGGCGGTCAGTGGATCCAGTCGAGCACCGGTGGAGGACCGCTGTCGGTGGAGGACCCCGCGCGGGGCCACACCATCGCGGAGGTGGCTGACGCGGGCGTCGAGGACGCCGTGGCCGCGCTCGACGCCGCCGTTGCGGCGCAACCGGCTTGGGCCGCGTGGCCCCCGCGGCGCCGGGCGGAGATCCTGCGGCGCGCCTACGACCTGATGGTGGACCGTGCCGCCGCGCTGGCCGCCATCATGACGGCGGAGATGGGGAAGCCCTACCAGCAGGCCCTGGCGGAGGTGGAATACGCCGCGGGTTACCTGCGCTGGTACTCGGAGGAGGCCGTGCGGGTCAACGGGCGGTTCGCCGTTCCGGAGAACGGGGTCGGCCGCATCGTCACCATGGGGCAGCCGGTGGGCCCCTGCCTCTTCGTGACGCCGTGGAACTTCCCCCTCGCCATGGGTACCCGCAAGATCGGGCCCGCGCTGGCCGCGGGATGCACCTGTGTCATCAAGCCGGCGTCGCAGACGCCGCTGAGCATGCTTGCGCTCGCCGCGATCTTCGAGGAGGCCGGTCTTCCGCCCGGCGTCCTGAACGTGTTCGTCAGCGGCAGCTCGTCGCGCACGGTCGGCGCGCTGATGAAGGACGCGCGGCTGCGCAAGATCTCCTTCACTGGGTCGACCGAGATCGGGCGACTGCTGGTCAGGCAGTCGGCCGACCAATTGCTACGAGTCTCGATGGAACTCGGCGGCAACGCACCGTTCATCGTCTTCCCGGACGCCGACATCGAGGCGGCCGTCGACGGGGCGATGATCGCGAAGTTGCGGAACAACGGTGAGGCATGCACCAGTGCCAACCGGTTCTATGTGCACCGCGAGGTGATCGGCGAATTCGCCGAGGCACTCGCCGAGCGTTTCCGTTCCCTGCGGGTTGGGCCCGGCCTGGAGCTGTCCAGCGACGTGGGCCCGCTCATCGACGGCGTACAGCGTACGAAGGTGGCCGATCTGGTCCGGGACGCGACCGAGAAGGGCGGTCGGCTGGTTGTCGGCGGTGGAATCCCCGACCGGCCGGGATATTTCATCGAGCCGACCGTGGTCTCGGACGTCCCCGAGGACGCGCGGGTGCTGACCGAGGAGATCTTCGGGCCCTTCGCTCCCGTGGTCGCGTTCGAGACGGAACCGGACGTGATCCAGCGTGCGAATGCCAGTGAGTTCGGGCTCGCCGCGTACGTCTACACCAAGGACCTGGACAGGGCCATGCGTGTCGCCGAGCTCCTTGAGACCGGAATGGTGGCCGTCAACCAAGGCATGGTGTCGAACGTGGCCGCGCCCTTCGGCGGGGTGAAGCAGTCCGGGTTCGGGCGTGAAGGCGGCCCCGAGGGCATCGCGGAGTACCTGGAGACCAAGTATGTGGCGCTGAACGCCGGCACCCCTCCGACCACGGAGGCTATTCGATGAGCCGTTCCACCACACTGGTCGTCGGCGCGCACGGTGTGATCGGAGGTGCCGTGGTGCGCCGTCTGGTCGCGGAGGGGCGTCACGTCGTCACTCTCGCCCGCCGTGGCACGGTCCGGCTCGAGGACGGAACCGAGATCGAGGACCACGTCCAGGTCGACCTGCTGGACGCGTCCGCGGCGCGGGCCGGGCTCGGCAGCCGGGCCGACATCACCGAAATCGTCTACGCCGGCTACACGGAACGCGAGACGATGGCGGCCACGGTGGCGCCGAACGTGGCCATGCTCCGGCATGTGCTCGATGCCGTTCACGCGTCGCCGTCCGAACTCCGACAGGTCGTGCTGATCGGCGGGGGCAAGTCCTACGGGGAGCATCTGGGCGTCTACAAGACCCCGGCGAAGGAGTCGGACCCCCGATTCCTCGGCCCGATCTTCTACAACGACCAGGAAGATCTCCTCTACGAGGACGCGAAGCGGCACGGATACGCATGGACAGTCCTGCGGCCGGATGCCGTCATCGGGCTGAGCTTCGGCTCACCGATGAACATGCTCACGGGCGTGGCCGTCTACGCCGGCGTCTGCCGGCACCTGGGCGTCCCGCTGCGTTTCCCCGGCACTCTCCGGACGTGGTCCGCGCTGCATCAGGCCACCGATGCCTCGGTCATCGCCGGAGCCGTCCACTGGGCCCTGGAATCGGCGGCGGCCCGCGGTGAGGTGTTCAACGTGACCAATGGTGACCACTTCCGATGGCAACACCTGTGGCCGGAGATCGGCGCGTTCTTCGGAATGGAGACCGCTCCGCCGCAGCCGATGTCGCTGGCCGAGCACATGGCCGACAAGGGTGGCGTGTGGGACGACATCGTCGCTCGTCACCGGCTCCGGCCCGAACCGATGGAGCACCTCGCGGCCTGGCTCTTCGTCGACGGGTGGTTCTCGATGGAAGCGGACATGGTCCAGAGCACCATCAAGATCCGGCAGGCCGGCTTCGCCGACTGCCGGGACACCCACGAGAGCTTCCTCGGCAACCTCGCGCGGCTGCGCGAGCTGTCCATCATCCCCTGACGTCCCCCTGCATTCTACCTTGACTTCCCCCTGCCTTCTCATTGGAGAGCCGCGATGACCTCATCGAACGCCTACCACGCCGATCCGCGCGCCATAGCCGAGTCCTGGTTGCGACAGTTCGGCACCTCTCTGACGCCGGGAAACGACCTGTCGCTCCATTTCGCGCCCGAGTGTTACTGGCGTGATCTGCTGTCGTTCACCGGGGACCTGCGGACCTTTTCCGGCACTCAGGTGTCCGAGGAACTGACGCGGCGTCAGCCCAAGGCGAAGGCCACTGCCTTCCGGCTCGCGGAGGGCCGGACCGAACCGCGCGTGGTCGAGCGGAACGGTGTGACCAGCGTGGAAGCCATCTTCGAGTTCGACGTCCTCGCCGGATCGGGTATCGGCGTGGTCCGGCTCGTCGATGTCCCCGGACAGGGGTACCGCGCCCGGAACCTTTTCACTTCGCTGGACCAGCTCGCCGGGCATCCGGAGCACATCGGCGACAATCGCCCGCTGGGAAAGGCGGACTCCACGAAGTTCGAAGGCCCCAACTGGCTCGACCGCCGACAGACGGCCATAGCCTACGAGGACCGCGATCCCCAGGTACTGATCGTGGGAGGCGGCCAGACCGGACTGGCGCTGGCCGCGCGGCTCGGTCAGCTCGATGTGGACACCCTCATCGTCGATACACATGAGCGCCCGGGGGACAACTGGCGCAAGCGCTACCACTCACTGACCCTGCACAACGCCGTATGGCTCAACGACATGCCATACATGCCGTTCCCACCGACCTGGCCGGTGTTCGTGCCGAAGGACAAGCTCGCGGGATGGTTCGAATCGTACGTCGACGCCATGGAAATCAACTTCTGGGGCTCATCCACGTTCGAGCACGGCACCTATGACGAGGACGCCGGCACGTGGGAGGTGCGCATCCGCCGAGCGGACGGCAGCGTGCGCGTCCTACGGCCACACCACGTCGTGCTCGCCACCGGGGTGAGCGGCATCCCGTACGTGCCCACGCTCCCCGGACTGGACGAGTTCCAGGGAGAGGTCATCCACTCCAGCGCCTACACCAACGGGGCGGAGCACACCGGCAAGCGCGTGATCGTCATCGGCACGGGAAACAGCGGACACGATGTCGCCCAGGACCTTCATGCCAACGGTGCGACGGTGATGATGGTGCAACGGCGCTCGACCACCGTGGCCAGCATCGACCCGAGCGCCGCCGCCGCGGACGCGAGTTACCTGACCGCTCCCACGATCGAGGACAGCGACCTCATCGGTCTTTCCGTGCCGTACCCCGACATGTACGCCGGGAGCCAGGCGCTCACCGCCACGATGAAGGAGCTCGACCAAGACCTCGTCGCGGCGCTGGAAGCAGCGGGCTTCCGTACGGACTACGGTGAAGAAGACTCCGGATTCCAGATGAAGTACATGACACGCGGAGGCGGTTACTACCTCAACGTGGGATGCGCGGAACTCATCATCTCCCGGGAGATCGGGCTCATCCAGTTCGCGGACGCCGACGGCTTCACCGCTGAGGGGCTTCGGATGAGCGACGGGACGGTGGTCGAGGCTGATCTGGTGGTGCTCGCCACCGGCTACCAGAGCCAGCAGGAGGGCGTCCGCCGGCTGATGGGGGACGAGGTCGCCGATGTCGTCGGCCCGATCTGGGGCTACGACGACGAGGGCGAAGTACGCAACATGTGGCGTCGTACCGCCCAGCGCGGGCTGTGGTTCTCCGCCGGCAACTTCCAGATGTGCCGCACCTACTCCAAGGTGCTGGCGATGCAGCTCCGGCAAGAGCTGGACGCGGCTCGCTGACCGAACTGCTCATGGTGTGACGGGAGGCGGCGGGCCGTCCCCGGGACGACGCCGTGCCGTCCGCTCAGGATCGCTCGGACTTGGCGCGTCCAGCGCCGGGTCCGAGCCCGGAATGCCTTGTAACACGCGGCTTTTAGCAGGAACTCCAGCATTCCCTGGATACCGAAGGCCCTCCGCCCGGTCCAGGAAGAGCTCAAGGAGAGTCACCCATGACGGCCAACACTTCGCGGCAGGTTCCCGGAACGGACGACCCGGCAATGGTGCTGCGTGGACTCCGGCGCCATTACCCCGGAACAAAGGCGCTCGACTGGCACGACGACACATCGCTGACCATCGACCGGGGCCGCGTCCATGGCTTGCTGGGGGAGAACGGAGCCGGCAAGTCGACACTGCTCAGTGTCATAGCCGGGCTGTCACCGTTGTCGGCCGGATCGATGGAGCTGCTCGGGCAGCCCTACGCCCCTGACAGCGTGGTGCGGGCCCGCCGGAGCGGGGTCGAGATCGTGCTACAGGAGCCTGGCCTCGTCCCCTCGCTCACTGTGGCCGAGAACTTCCTCCTCGGCCGGGGGCCGGTGGCCTCCCGGGCCGGGATCCTACTGCCGGGCAGGACCGTCCGCGCGGTCGGGGACGCGCTCCAGGAGATCGCCCCACATATCTCACCGCGCACCCGTGCGGGCAGCCTCAGCCTGGAGGACCGCAAGCTGGTGGAGCTTGCCCGCGCCATGCACTTCAAGCCCAGTGTCCTGCTCGTCGACGAGATGAGCGCCTGCCTCGGCCACACCCGGCTCGAACTGCTCTTCAACGCCCTGCGCAGGCTCAGGGACGACGGTGTCGCCATCGTCTACATCTCCCACTACCTGGAGGAGATCCACCGTGTCTGCGACACCGTCACGGTCCTCAAGGACGGCCGTCTCGTGGAGACTCTGCCGGCCCGGACGGACACGAACACGCTGACCCGTCTGATGGTCGGCAGGGACGTCGCCGCCACGCTGTACCGGACGGACAGGACCGCCAACGCCGGGGGTGAGCGGGTGCTGGCGGTCGACGGTCTCACGCTCGCCAACTCCTACCGTGACATCAGTTTCACCCTGCGGGCCGGGGAGATCCTCGGTATCGGTGGCCTGGTCGGCTGCGGGTCGCAAGAGCTGGCCAGGACACTCTTCGGTGACCTTCGAGCCGACGCCGGCAGTATCGCCGTCGCCGATGCTCCGTTCGCCCCGGCGGGCCCTCGTGAGGCGATCGGGCGAGGGGTGGCGTACGTTCCGCCGGACCGTGACCGCGAAGGGGTGATACTGCGGCTCTCGATCCTGCAGAACATCCTGCTGCCCACGCTGCGGAAGAGATCGCGGCTGGGCCTCTATCCGGGACGGTCGGACAGCGGGATCTCCACCCGGATGATCAGCGATCTGGTCATCCGCTGCCGCGGAGCGAGCGACGTGCCGTTCCATCTCTCCGGCGGCAACCGCCAAAAGATCGTCATCGCGAAGTGGCTGGTGGATCCGCCGAAGGTGCTGATCCTCCACAACCCCACGCGAGGAATCGACGTCGGGGCGAAGTCGGAGATCTACGCGCTCATCCAGCGCCTGGCCCAAGCCGGAACGGCAATCCTCTTGCTGTCCGACGAGCTCCCGGAGCTGCTGGGTATGAGCGACCGCATTCTCGTCCTGCGCAGGGGCGCCATGACCTACGAAGCGCATCGTGAGGATCAGCCGACGGAAGAACTACTCGTCTCCCGGATGATCTGACAACTCAGGAGCGACGGAATGACGAAGATGATGGAAAGTTCCCCGCAGGACCGCGGCACGGCCACGGATGAGGATACGCCGCGTCAACCCTCGGCGCTGACCGGACCCCGGCGGCTGACCGGTATGAGCCGAGCCCTGCCGCTGGCCGGACTCGGCCTGCTCATTATCGTGTACACCATCGCGGCCGGCGACCGGTTCATGACGGTCAACAATTGGGCGAACCTCGTACAACAGGCCAGCGTGGTAGCCATCATCGGATTCGGCCTCACATTCGTCGTCATTGCCGGTTCGATCGATCTGTCCGTCGGGTCGGTGGCCGCCTTCTCGGGAATGGCCGCCGCCATGACGGCCACGGGCCACGGAAGTTTCATGGGCGTCGCGGCGGGCCTGGGGGTCGGGGCCGTCTGCGGATTGGTGAACGGGGTGCTCTGTAGCATTTTCAAGGTCCCGTCCTTCATCGTGACGCTGGGGATGCTGTCGGTGGCCCGCGGACTCACGATCGTCGTATCCGATTCCCGCTCCGAGCCGGTGAGTGGCGCGTTGGCCTGGATGGGCGTCGCACCGGGCATCTACATCGCACTTGGCTGCGCGTTCGTGGCGGCATTCGTGCTCATGAACGGAACCACCTTCGGCCGCTACACGCGGTCGATCGGAGGCGAGGAGCGGGTCTCGGCACTGTCCGGGGTTCCGGTGCGCCTGGTGAAGGTGGCGGCCTTCGTGGTCTCCGGCCTGCTGGCCGGTCTCGGTGGTGTCGTTCTCGGCGGCCAGCTCGGCATAGCGACTGCCCAGGCGGCCACGGGTTTCGAACTGTCGGCGATCGCGGCCGTCGTTCTCGGCGGCACCCCTCTGACCGGCGGGATCGGCAATGTGTGGAATACCGCCATCGGCGCCTTCATCATCGTTGTCCTGAACAACGGTCTGGTGATTCTGGGAGTCGCTCCCGAGGTCCAACAGGTGATCCAGGGAGTGATTCTCGTGTTGGCTGTCTTCGTGGCTCTCGACCGGTCCAAGATCGGCATTATCAAATAACCCTCGCTGCAAGGTGCTGCTTCTGCAGGAAGAGGAAAACCATGAACAGACTTCTGTCGCGCCGCGGGGCCATCGCCGCGACGGCCGCCCTGCTCTTCATAGGAACCGCCGCATGCGGCACCGGGAGCCGGAGCGGTAAGCAACTCACCATCGGCTTCGCCGCTCCGGTCCTGGCGAATTCCTACTGGAAGGCCAACGCGGACTTTACCCGGAGGATGGGCGCGCAGTTGGGTGTGAAGGTGATCGTGGCGGACGCTCAAGAGAGGGAAGATTCCCAGCTCAAGAATGTTCAGGACCTCATCGCCCAAGGCGTCGACGGAATCGTCTTCGGTCCGACGACCGCGGAGATCGGACCGGCACTCCTCAGGGCATGCCAGCGGGCCGGAATCGTCTGCGGGGCCGCGGCCCGTAAGCCGGGGATAGAGCCGAGCAGGGAGAGTGATTCATATTACGCGGGCTACGTCGTGGGGAACGACACCGGCGACGGGGCGGCCGGGGCGACGGCGCTCAGCGACGCCGGCTGCAAGAAGGTCGTGGCCATGAGTGGCCTACAGGGCAATTCGACGGCGGACGCGCGACTGAACGGCTTCACGAAGAAAGCACGAGACCTGGGCCTGACCATCCTCGGCACCCCACAGCGCCCCGTGGAGTTGCCCGAATCCGGTCTCAAGGCGACGCAGAACTTCCTCGCCAGGTTTCCCGGCCCCCGTTTCGACTGCCTCTGGGCCTTCAACGACGGCTCGGCCATCGGTGCCATCCGGGCATTGAGCGCTGCCAGGGCCCAGAAGGTGAAGGTCGCGAGCATCGACGGTACCGCCGAGGGGGTCAAGGCCATCAAGAGCGGACGCATGCTCGTCTCGCCGGGTGGCGAGTTCATCAACGGTGGCCTGGCGCTGATCGCCGTATACGACACCATCAAGGGCCATCCCCGGGCGAACCGGGCCGTGGTTCTGAACACCTTGCGGGTGACCAGGGGCAATGTCGACGCCTATCAGCGTGAATTCATCGACCGGCTTCCCCGCTACGACGCCAGAAAGCTGTCCAAGGCCCGCAATCCCTCGGCCGCCGAAGACGGCCTGAAGATCGTCTTCGGACCCTAGGCGTAGAAGGCGGCGCCTGGTACGCGAACGCCGCTGTTCTCCCTGCCTCACACGATGTCCACCAGAAAGGACCAACCCCACATGACCACAGTTTTCGTCACCGGAGCCAATGGCTACATCGGCCAGGCCGTCTGCACCCGGTTTCAGATCGCCGACCACTCGGTAGTCGGACTGGTACGCGGCAGCGGTGCGGCCAAGGCTCTCAGCGCGCGTGGGATCACACCGCTCGTCGGAAGCCTCGATGACGCTCATACCCTGGCCGAGGCGGCCCGGGCCGCCGATCTCGTCGTGGACACCGCCAGCGCCGACCACGCGGACTCCACCAGGGCACTGCTGGACGCGCTCGCCGGAACGGGCAAGACCTATATCCGTACCAGTGGTACAGGCGTCTACACGGATCTGGCGCACGGCGAACTGAACGAGCGGATTTTCACCGAGGAGACCGAGCATTCTCCGGCGGAGGTGGTCGCGACACGGTGGGCAACCGACCGGATGGTGCGGGAAGCGGCCGACCGTGGCATACGCACCATCGTCCTGCGGCCGTCCATGATCTACGGTGACGGGGCCAGCGAACAGTTGCCACTGCTCATCCGCCAGGCCATCTCCTCCGGCCGCAGCTTGTACGTCGGGCGGGGCGACAACCGTTGGGGCAACGTCTATCTGGCCGACCTCGCCGAGGCATACCTGCTGGCGGCGGAGAAGGCGGTTGCAGGCAGCGTGTACAACCTCGCGGCCGGCGAAGCCCGTATGGGCGACATCGCACGCGCGGTGGCCCAAGGGCTTCTCGGCGTCGAGGAGGCCGAGTCCTGCGAGCCGCACGTAGCCTACGCGGCCTTCGGCCGGCGGTGGGTCGACGTGGCGTTGTCCAGCAACAGCCGGGTGGACTCCGGTAAGGCACGCGTGGAACTCGGGTGGCACCCTCAGGGCCCCGACCTGCTGGACGACCTGGTGTCGGGCTCCTACCGGCGGCTGTGGGCCCACAAGGCGGACCCGCATGACCACGTTGTGTCGGCGAGCCGGGACTGATTGGCGGACGTCACCCGTCTGCCCTGAGTGGCCTCTTCCCTCAGGGAGGTCACACCCACATCCATTCACCGAACGGAGGCGTTGCCTCGTGTGTAGCGCGGAGGGAGGGAATATCCCGTGGCGCTGCTGGATGACACCGCGGAGGGGCGCGCCCAGTGCTGGCGCGCACTGGCCGCGTTGCACGCCAGGATCGATACGCGGATCGAGCGTGCACTGCGCGCCACGTGTCGGCTCGGACTCAAGGAGTACACGGTACTGGACGTGCTCAGCCGCGAGGAGGAGTGGCGTATGAACCATCTCGCCGCTGTCATCGCTCTGAGCCCGAGTGCGACCACTCGCCTCGTCGACCGCATGGAGCAGCAGGGGCTGCTGGTGCGGCATCTGTGCCCTACCGTCGAGGCATCTCCACCGAGGCCAGCGAGGCGGGGCGCGACCTGCTTGCCGCCGCTCGTCCCGTACATGACGCGGCGTTGCGCGAGGCACTCGAAGAGGCTTCCGCCCTGCCCGGATCCGCACCATTGGTGGAGCTTCTGGACACCTGGGCTCCCCGAGTCAAGCGGGGCAAACACTGATCAGGCCGCTGCCCGGTCCAGCGGTTGCTCCTGCCATCTGCGGGCTGCCTCCCCGCGCTTCTCCGGGAACCTTTGCCACTCCCAGGTGTCGGTGCTGCGTCGCGCATCCCCACCGGCGGCTGGGTCGTCGCGGGCTCTGGGTGTCCGATGTCCGTCAGCCATCCAGCGCCGACCACATGACAGCCACCCTGGAGTCCTCGGGCCCTTTGATCTTGCCAATGGCCAGACACATCTCAGTAAGCAAGGGAGAGAGCATGACCAGCGGTTTCGCATTGGTCGCCCGTTTCGAGCTACGTGACGAAGCGGGTGCCGACGCCTTCGACGCACTGGTGGAGCAGATGCTTGCCGACGTCAAAGTCCATGAGCCCGGCGCGCTCGCGTACATCGTTCACACTGTCCCCGACGAGCCCCTGACCCGGATCTTCTACGAGCTGTACGAGGACCAGGCCGCCTTCGACCGGCACCAGGAACAGCCCCACGCCCAGTACTTCCTGACGGAGTCGGAGCAACACACCTGTTCATTGCACGTCACCTTCCTCCGCCCCGACGCGGGGAAAACCCGATGGTGACCTGATCCTCGGCACGGTGTGGCCGCTGCGAGGGTCGGCGGCCGCTGTGACGGTGGCAACTTAATTCCCGCTACATGGACCATCTGTCCAGTGAGTGGTAACTTTCGCAGAGTCGATGGTGGTGCGGACCGGAGCTGGCCGTGCCACCGATCGGACTCGCCGACTGGACTCGCCAACGGGGCTCACCGACTGGGAGAGACACCGAATGACTGCACAGACGCCGGTCGCGCCGGCGGACAGCGAACTGATCGAGCACATCGAGGAACGGGCGTTGTTCGCCCGTCTGGAGACGGTGCGGCTGATCTCGATCGCGAAGACCGGCCATTACGCGTCGGGCTTCTCCTGCGCCGAGATCCTGGCCACGCTCTACTACGGGGTGATGCGGCTGCGGCGCGGGGAGCCGGACTGGCCCGACCGTGACCGGTTCCTCTTCGGCAAGGGCCATGCGGCGGCCACGCTGTATCCGCTGCTGGCCGACTGGGGCTTCTTCGACGCGGCCGAGCTGGATGAGTACACCCGGCTGGGGAACGCCTTCGGCGACCACCCGGACATGACCCGTATCCCCGGGATCGACTTCAGCTCCGGGTCGCTGGGCCACGCCCTGTCGGCCGGGACCGGGATGGCGATGGGCGGCCGCCTCCAGGGGCGCCCGTACACCACGTTCGTCCTGCTCGGCGACGGAGAGCTGCACGAGGGACAGGTCTGGGAAGCGGCCCTGGGCGCCGCGCACCACCGGCTGGGACGGCTGGTCGCCATCGTCGACCGCAACGACCACTCACTCGACGGCCGCATCGACGGCGTGACCGGGATCGAACCACTGCTGGACAAGTGGCGGGCGTTCGGATGGCAGGCGCACGAGGTCGACGGACACGACGTCCCGGCCCTGTTGGCCCTGCTGCGCTCGCTCGCCGAGGACACCGGCCGTGACCGTCCGGCCGTGGTCGTCGCCAACACTGTCAAGGGAAAGGGGATTTCCTACATGGAGTCCGAGTTCGGATGGCATCTGGGCTGGCTGGCCGAGCGGGACGAGGCCAACGCCCTGGCGGAGCTGCGGGGGACACGATGAGCGTCGCGCCCGGTCTGCAGCCGGAATCCTGGCATCTGCTGAGCCTGCTGGAACAGGCTCCGGGCCTTCAGGCCCTGGGTGACACCCTGGCCGACCTGGCCGACGAGGGCCATCCCGTGGTGGTGGGCACCGCCGATCTGAAGTACTCCAATGGGCTGGTGCGTTTCCAGGACCGCCACCCGGACAAGTACCTCCAGTTCGGGATCTCCGAGCAGCACATGGTCTCCACGGCGGCGGGTCTGGCCACCACCGGCCTGCGGCCCTACGTGGCCACTTTCGCGTCCTTCATGGCGCTGCTGGCCTGTGAGCAGATCCGCACCGACGTCGCCTACACCCGCCAGCCCGTCCGGCTGATCGGCCACCACGCCGGGATCACCCTGGGCTTCTACGGGACTTCCCACCACGCGACCGAGGACCTGGCCATCACCCGCAGCATCGCCGGACTCACCGTGATCGCACCGGCCGACACCGCGGCCCTGGCCGCGGCGCTGCGCGCCACGGTGGACCACCCGGGCCCGGTCTACTTCCGTATCGGCCGCGGCCGGGACCCGGACGTCTACCCGGCGGGCACCACTTTGGAGATCGGGAAGGCGGTCGAGCACGGCACCGGGAGTGATCTCACGCTCATCGCCACCGGCTCGATGGTCCACCCTGCTCTGGGGGCCGCGGCGGCGCTCTCCGCGGACGGGTACAGCGTCGGGGTGCTGGACATGCACACCGTCAAACCGCTCGACGAGGAGGCGGTGCTGGGGGCCGCGCGGCGCTCGCGGCTGCTGATGACGGTGGAGGAGCACAATGTGCTCGGCGGCCTCGGCGGTGCGGTGGCCGAGCTGATCAGCGAGCACGGCGTACCGGTCCGGCTGCACCGCCACGGGATCCGGGACCAGTACAGCCTCATCGGCCCGCCCACCCATCTGTACGGGCACTACCGGCTGGACGCCCCCGGAGTCGAGGCCGAGGCCCGCGAAGCACTGCTGGCCTAGATCCGCAAGGTACTCCGGAACAGACCGGGCGGCCCACACCAGTCTGTAGGCACGGCCGCGGGCGCTGATTCCCGCGTGTGGCCGGTGGCGGTATACCGGTCCAGCCGACCGGGAAGTGCCGCCCGGAGTTCGACTGGGCGCCCTCGCGGACGATCTCCTCGATCAGGGAGCCGATCGGCGCGGAACCGTCAGCGTTGACTACCGTGAGCACGGATGTGCCATCCCGACCGACAGGCCGATGTGTCGGCCTACGCGATGACCGTCACAGGACCATAGGCCGAGAACCTGGTCATGGACCTTGAAGACGCGGACTGCTGGGTACCGTCGAGACGTGCTTGATCACATGGACGTCGAGGATGATGAGCAGGGAACTGTGCGGAAACGGGGCGGCAAACGCCGGTGGTTGATCGCGGCCGGTGCGGCTGTCGTCGCGGTCGGAGTGGTTCTGGCTCAGTCCGGACCTCAGGGCATCGCCGCACCCCGCACCTACCACACCGCGGCTCACGGAACCGCGCCCTCCGGCGCCGCGGCGAAGGGCGCCCAGGCACCGGCCGGTACCGTGCCCGCCGCGGACTTCGACGGTGACGGCCACCCCGACCTGGCCATGGGAGCACTGGGCGACGTGGAGAACGGCCGCGGCGGCGGCAGCATCGCGGTGGCGTACGGATCGGGCCGCGGGACCGGTCTCGCCCGCTGCCAGTACCTCACGCAGAATGACGCCGGGATACCGGGAGAGGCCCGGGGCGAGGCGTTCTTCGGGACCGATGTGGTGGCCCGCGACTTCGACGGGGCGGGAACACCGACCTCGCCACCGCCGTCTTCGACTGGAAACCGAGCGTGATCATCTTGTGGGGTTCCCCGGACGGGCTGAAGAGTGCCGTCCGGGTGCCGGAGACGGACGGCAGCCACGTCTCCTGGGCGCTGGACCCGATCCTGGAGGAGCAACTCGTCGCTGGTGACTTCGACGGGGACGGGCATGCCGATCTGGTCTTCGGGCTCGGTTCCAACATGGGCCTGCTCAAGGGGCCTTCAAACGCGACGGAACCCCGGCGGGCACCGGCCCGGTGTCCGCACCGCGCCGGCCCGCAAAAGACATCGACACCGCGAACTACCGCGGCCTCGTCGCCGGGGACCTGGACGGGGACGGTGCCGACGAGTTGATGGCCTTCCACCACGACAAGCCCCTCGGCACCGCCCGGTTCGAGGAGCGCTGGCCGGTCATGCGCGTGTGTCTGAGTTATCGGGTCTGGGGCTGTTGACGTGGGTGTATCCGCCGGGGTTGGCGGATCGGGTGGTGGCGGCTTGCGGGTGCTGTTCGCCACGACCGCCAAGCCGATGGCCACCGAGGCGACACCTGGTGCGTTCTGGCGGGGCTTGCGGCTGCTGGCAGTGGACGCAACCTGCTGGGACGTCGCGGACAGCGAAGCCAACGAGGCCGCCTTCGGACGTCCGGGCAACGGCCGCGGGCCGGGGAAGAGCGCGTTCCCGCAGGTGCGGATGGCCGCGTTGGTGGAGGTGGGCAGCCATGCGCTGCTGGACGCGGAACTCGCCGGCTGCCGCACCGGGGAAGTCACCCTGGTCGGCCGCCTGCCACGGTCACTCGGCCCGGGCCAGCTCGTCCTGGCCGACCGTGAGTTCCTTGGTGTCCCGTTGTGGCAGGCATTCACCGCCACCGGCGCCGATCTGCTGTGGCGCGTGCCCGCCAACCGCGTCCTGCCGGTCATCAAACAGTTCCGGGACGGGTCACGGCTCTCACAGATCCGGGCGAGCAGCGGCCCCGCCCGGCATGAACCGGTCACCGTCCGGGTTCTGGCCTACCAGCTCAAAGGCCAGGGCGGTTAAGGTGCCGCTGACGGCTACCGGCTGGTCACTACCCTGCTGGATGCCCGACGCTATCCGGCCCGGCGGCTGGCCGCGCTCTACCGCGAACGCTGGGAGGTCGAATCCGTCTTCGCCGAGATCAAAACCCATCAGCGCGGCGCCCGCGTCGTGCTCAGCAGCAAAACCCCGATGGGGTCCATCAGCAGATCTGGGCACACCTGCTGGTCCACCACGCCCTGCGCGAGCTCATGCTGAGAACCGCCGCCACTCGCGGCCTGGACCCTGATCGGGTCTCCTTCACCGAGACCCTGCGCTCCGCCCGGCGCAGCGTGACCGTCACGCCGGGCAGCTTTTCCCCCTGACCTGCTGGTCAGGGCCTTGGTGATGCTCGAGCAGGACCTTTTGGAACGACTCTTGCCTGCCAGACGCCTGCGCAGTCAGCCTCGAGCCGTGAAACGCAAGATTGCGGGTGCCGATAAAATATCCGGCCTGGTCATGCGGCACGTCCGTACTCGTGGAGGGTTCCGCCGAGTCGGTCTCGTCGGTCGATTTTCAGGTGGGCGAGTTGGGCTTGTTGGGTGATGGGTGCGGGTAGTGGGCGGCATGGAGCGGCTTGTTCCAGGGCCCTGTGCGGGCGGTGCTCGTTGTAGAAGGATTCGTACTCGCGCAGTGCGTGGAGGAGGTGGCTCTGGTTCCAGATCAAGGTCCGGTCCAGGAGTTCGGTGCGGCAGGTCTGTATCCAGCGCTCCATGACCGAGTTCATCCGTGGTATCCGAATACCGGTGGTGACGACCTTGAGACCGGCATCGGCCATGAGGACGTCGAAGGCAGTTGTGAACTTCGAGTCCCGGTCGCGGATCAGGAACCGTGCCCTCGCACCCGCGTCCTCGAGATCCATCAGCAGGTTGCGTCCGAGCTGCACGATCCACTCCGCGGTGGGGTGTGCCGTGGCGCCGAGGATCCGGATGCGACGGGTGGTGTGCTCGATGACAGCGAAGACGTAGAGGCGCGCCCCCGTCAGAGTGCGGACTTCGAACGGATCGCAGGCGAGAAGAGCCTTGGCCTGGCTGCGCAGAAAATCGGCCCAGGTGGTGCTCTGCCGTGCGGGTGCGGGCGGGACGCCATGCTCGCGGAGGATCTCCCAGACAGTGGAGGCGGCTACCCTGATCCCCAGTGCGGCGAGTTCGCCGTGGATCCGGCGATATCCCCACGAGGCATTTTCCCTGGCCAGGCGCAGGGTCAGGGCGCGGCTCGATCGGATGGTGCGTGGGCGTCCGCGTCGCTTGGGTACGCAGGTCGTGGCATGGCGTCGCCTGAGCAGATTGCGATGCCAGCGCAACACTGTGTCGGGGCGGACCAGCGGCAGAAGGTGCCGCAGTCTGTCTTTGGGGAGGTGGTGGAGCAGGCCGGCGAGGATGGCGCGGTCGCTGTCGGTGAGGGTCGGTTTGCCGACCTGGCGCTGGAGGACGAGCAGTTGGTGCCGGAGTACGAGGATCTCGATGTCCTTGTCTCTGTCGCTCATCGGCAGGAGGCGTAGGAAGGCAAGGGCGTTGGTCGCGGTGAGGTAGGCCAGGCGCAGCAGCACGACAGATCATGATGCCGCCAGGACCCTGAGCGGGTGAAGGCACCCGGCGTGAAGGTCGAGGAGAACTGGAGATCCGCGATCAGTCTCCCGACCTGCGTGGATGATTTATCGGCACCCGCAAAGCGGTGCGGGCAGCGGGTGCAGTGGCCGGGCGTTCGCGATGCCCTGGTGGGGCCGATGAGGGTTGTAGAACTGCTCGAACTCCCGGAGTGCGTGGAGGAGGTGGTGCTGGTTCCAGATCAAGGTCCGGTCCAGGAGTTCCCGTCGGCAGGTCTGCACCCACCGTTCCATGATCGAGTTCATTCTCGGCATCCGAACGCCGCTGAGCACGACCTCGATCCCCGCATCCGCCAGGACGGCATCGAACAGGGCGGGGAACTTCCCGTCCCGGTCCCTGATCATGTAACGCGCTCGGCATCCTACGTCCTCAGGGTCCATGGCGAGGTTCTTTCGCGGCCTGTGCCACCCACGCTGAGGTCGGGTGCGCGGTGGCACCCAGCACCCGGATCCGTCGGCTGGCATGCGCGATGACGGCCAGCACGTACATCCGAGCCCCGGACAGGGTGACCGTTTCGAAGAAGTCACAGGCCAGCAGGGCATCGGCCTGGGAGCGCAGAAAGTCCGCCCACGTGCTGGAGGACCGCTCGGGTGCCGGATCGACGCCGGCCTCCTGCAAGATCTCCCAGACGGTGGAAGCGGCCACCTTAACGCCCAGGACGAGCAGTTCACCGTGCAGGCGCCGATACCCCCAGCCAGGATTCTCCCGCGCCAGGCGCAGCACCAGGGCCCGCACAGAGCGCACGGTCCGAGGCCGCGTCCCGAGCGCCTGGGCCGCGAGGCGGCAGCATGACGGCGTGCAAGAAGGTCGCGATGCCAGCGCAGCACCGTGTCCGGACGCACCAGCAGCCGCACCCCGCGGAGCACGTCCACGGGAAGCCGGTGCAGCAGCGCCGCCAGAAATGCCCGGTCGCTCGAGGTGAACCGCCCCCGATCCTTGCCGAGTTGGCGTTCCAGCACCATGATCTGGTGGCGCAAGGCGAGTATCTCGACAGTTTTCTCTCGATCGCCCATCGGTAGCAGGCGCAGCATGGCGAACGCATTCGCCACCGCCCCAGTAAGCCAGTCGCAGCAGCACAGTCGATCATCTTGCCGCCGCGAGCGCCAGCCTCGCGAGAGCACCCGCTCGGGCGACTACGCCGGTCGACCCCCCATACACCGCGCACACCACCTCCCACCAGGGCGGATGATATTTTCGGCAAGCGCAACCTCGGCACGCTGGAGTCTTCGTGTCCGGAAATGGTGGTGCATGAGTCCCGTCACATTGCCTGGCGTGCAGTGGCCATGGAGCCTGGAACGGCTTGCCATGGTGGCAGGTGTTCGGCGGATGCGATGGCCCGCTCAGCAGTGCGTGATGGCAAAGATGCCAAAGCCGTCGGGGGACACTCGTGTGTTGATCGGCTGTATACGGGAGCTGGTGGGAGGGGCCATCTCTCGGACCATCCGGAACTGTGCCACGTACCCCGAGGTGCTGTGGCTCGCAAGATGTTCAGCAAGGGCTCCTTGGCCGTGCCGTGGACGCCGGTCCTCGGACTATGGTGGTGGAACACAGTCGCCCCCGAGAAGCACCGCAGTTGCCGACGATCCTGCACGGCAGAGTCTCCGCTGAGGTGGTAGCCCCGGCCTCCCAAACTGATCGACGACACATCGAATGGTCTTCAAGCAGTCGACGTACCGGCTGACCGAGGGCAGCCAGCATTGGAGAGCGGGGCACCCACGCCAAGGTCTTTGTCTACGACGTCGTTTGGGTAACACCAACTGCAACTGGCTCTCTTCGAAGGAGACCGCGAGCGTACCTACCGTGTGGAAGAGACAAGCCTCATCCGTGACCGCCACGTGACTGACGCCTGGTAAGAGCGATATACCACATCGATCGATCAACACAGTCGGTAGCAGTCAGAGCGCGGCGGCGTTCAGCCTTGTCGATGGTCGGCACGTCCCGGGCCATCGCCAGACTTCGCAGAACTCATGGTGGACCATGCCGGTCAAGCGAACCGGACGGTAGCCCAACGGCGCCATTGGTACATCAGTAACCCACTCAAGATCACCGACGCAAAGGATGGTGCACCAGTGAGCGAATTTGGCGAAGAGGGAGTCCATGGGGTCCTCTTCGACTTTGCGGGAACACTGTTCGACGACACGGGCGTGCTCACGGCGCCACGGCTGGTGGCGAAGGCGAGCGGCCGCGGCATCACGCTTGACGAGCAGGTCGCGGCGAGGCTGATCCGACGCACCTTGGCGTACGTGGATGCGCCGGAGCGCAGCGCGGCGAAGGAAGGATGCGACCTGTCACCCGACGCGCACAAGCGGATCTGGACTGGGCTGATCGCTGACGCTGGACCGTTCGAGCCACCGCTGGTGGAGGCGCTCTACGACTGCCTGACCGACAACGACGCCTGGCTCCCGTATCCCGACACACTTCCGGTACTCGACGCGCTCAGTGCCGCTGGCGTGCGCACGGGCGTGCTGAGTAACATCGGCTGGGATATCCGACCGATCTTTAAGCGCATCGGAGTGCTGGATCAGCTCTACGCGGTGGTGCTGTCCTGCGAGGTCGGGCTGGCGAAGCCGGACCCTGCCATCTTCGGCGTTGCCTGCGAGCGTCTCAGCGTTTCGGCCGGGCGGGTGCTGTTCGTTGGCGACGACCCCGTCAAGGATGGCGCGGCGGCGCGCGCGGGGTTGCCGGTGTACTTGCTGCCGAGCGAGCGTGACGTGCGCGTGCCCCGGGGGCTGTCGGCAATCCTGCCCTTGGCCGGCGCGGAGAACGGCCACGAGGCGGTCGCGCAGTGAGGCGCCTCGTGGGTCGTGGCGCCACAACGCCGGATCACATGCGCGGTCGGGCTGATCACATTCCTCGAGTCGACCTTGTATCTGTCGTTTCGTGGTCGACGGGACCCTCGCCGCTGATCTCCTGCGGGTCGGGGCGCGAGGCGAGGGCTGGTGGTTCCGGCCAGGCGGCAGGGGCGATGGGACGCCACTTTGGGTGACGGCTCTGGGAAGTGAGCGTTCGGCCCAGTGAGGCGGGCCACGGTGACGATCACGCGGCCGGGCCCAGCGACTGAGCGGAGAAGACTGACCGCCACCTTGGGTACAGCCGGGCCGGTATTTGTCCGGTCACCGCCGTCCGGGCTCCGACAGCTCAACACGCCCCCGCGAAGCGGTCCACCCGTGAATCAGCTCAGTGTGCACCGGGTTCCGCCTGATCCGGGGGCTTCCTCGACGTCGGGGCGAGGGCTTGGATAGACGGACGGCCACCGGCTGATCCTTCGAGAACGACGAAGATCTTGAAGGAGATCAGCACGATGACCGCACCTGACAGTGTGCCTCTACGCGTCCTGACCGAGGACGATCTCGCTTCGGCGAGTCCGGATATGCTCCGCGCGATGATCAAAACGTTCGCCGACGCCCTGATGTCCGCCGAAGAGGCCGATGCCATGTGCGGGTGCGGCCAGGTCAGCCAGAAGCGCGTCAACCACCGCAACGGCTACCGCCCGCGCGAGTGGGACACCCGGTCGAGCACCGAGCCTGTTGCGTTTTGGAGTCCGCACTGCTGGAACTGTTGGATGACTTTGTGGCGAAGAGCTTCCGCTGGGTCGGCCGCGACCAACCGTTCCTCCTCCCGGTCGACCTGCGGGAAGGGTTGCCCATCGACGGCACCAAGATCGCGGCAAACGCATCCTGGTATGCATCCTGCCGCCGCAAATGGTGGCCGGAACACCGTCAGCCATGGGCGTTCGACGATCAGCTTGCGTATGGCGCGGAAGACGTGGTTGTTCAGACGGTCCCGGGCCAGCACGATGGGCGCCTCGACGAGCTGATGAACTCTGTCGATCAATGCGATGACGTCACGCTGGCCCATGCTGCGGCGCTTGCCGCGGCCAGCGAGGTGGGTGCACAGGAGTGGCACAGCCTGGTCGGAAGCCGGAGCCGCATGGCGATCAGCCCGGCCACCGACAGACGTCCCGAGCGGCGCCCACTCACCGTCACGACAAAGGTGCGGTCGCGTCGGCCCCAGGTGCGTCCCCTGGGCGATCGGCGGGTGAAGCCTGCCTCGTCCTCGAAGCGGATGCAGCCCTCGCAAGGCGCCCGGGCTCTTTATTACCTCGGCCCAAGTCGCCTCCTTCTACGTGGTGACGGGCCCGCTCATCGCGCTCGGCCACCCGCCGAGCGGGACCCGTGGGCTGAAACCAAGCCGGTGCATCAGCCTCGTCACGCCGAAGACGCTGTAGGAGACATGAAACCTTCCTGTCGATCAGCGTGGCTACCCTCGACGCGGTCCACACCTGGTCCTCCACCCAGCCGTGCGCGGCCGGGCCCTGCTCCAGATACGCAACCAGCATCTCCAGACAGCGCGGAGACAGACGGCACCGCGAGCCGCTCGGGCCACATGAGACCAGAGCCTGCGCACCAGCACCACCAGCCCGCCACAACTGGTGCCACTGGTAGACCGACTTCCCATGCACCCGTAGGCGCCGGGCCATCTCTAACGACTTGATGCTCTGCTCGAACAGCTCAGCCGCCTGCATTCGCACCGACTCCCGACGCTGCCGACCCTCAGCGGTCAGCCCGCCCCCCTCCACATGTCTCACACACCCCGGGATACAGCCACTAGACCGGGGCCATCAGACACATCACCGAAAGTCACCCCGACGAACCGAAGTCGGTATCACCGGCGAACGCCACCTGCGCACCGTTCTCGGCACGTAGACCGAGCATGACAACGCCGGACGAGCCCACCTCGGCCTGAATCTACGAGCTCCGGATGATGCTCCGCATATGATTCCCCTCGCCCGCTGCGACGGTCGGACGTCGGAAGATACTCGGTGGACTGCTCAACGCGTGCCACACAGTTGTTCCTCGACTGCTTTGTCCACGGGGAATGCCCAGCTCAGCAGCCAGATCGGAAGAGTGACACCCTTCAAGGCCGGGGTGGGGTACGGTCGGTCCATGACAGCTCATGCGCGGCCCTGCGCCGGGCAGTGGTGGTGCGTTCGTAGGGCAGTGTGCCGTCCGGCATGCGCACGACCTCCACGTACAGGCCGAAGGGGGTACGTGTGTACACCCATCGGTCGCCGGTGAGCGGCCCCTCATCGATCGTCTCCGGCTGGCCGAGCACGATGCAGCCGTGCTCGGCCAGGTAGGCGGCAGCCACGTCCACGTCGCGGACGTGTAGGGCGAGATGGTTGCCGCCGATGTCGCTGTTGCGCGGAGGGTGTGGGTTGCCGGCCGACATCCCCTCGTAGCAGGCCAGTTCGATGGTATCGGTCGGGCCCATGCCCAGCACGGCCCGCCGCACGGCACCACCCGGTGGCACACCGAGCGCCGCCGCCACGTCCGCGGGAAGGACCTTCTGCTCGTTCCGGTACAGAAGCTCGGCGCCCAGGACGTCCACGAAGAACCGCTCGGCCGCGTTGAGGTCCGCGACGGTTCTGGCGAAGTGGTCGACGCCGAGCGCGCCGGGCAGGCCACGCTGACTCCCCGTGCCGTCGTCCCGGTTGCACCATGGCCCCGGCGGGCGGCGGCGTGGTGTGCCGCCGCCCGTCTCGTACGGCAACACCTCAGGTGCGGACCGCAGTTCGATGGGTGCGTCGAACGGCGAGGACAGTCTCACCCAGTGCGTGCCCGCATCGGGCTGCCCGTCGGGGACACGGCAGACTGGGCCGAGTGGGCTCACCCCCGCTCGACGCGTGAGTTCGGCGGCGGCCCGTGCCACGTCCATCACGTGCAGCGCGAGGTGTACGTGTCCCGCGTCGTGTGGTGCCCGTGGCACGGAGGTGTGGTCCGGCGACTGGTAGGCGAACAGTTCGAGGTTGGTGTCGGGTCCCAGGCGGACGAGGGCGATCTCGGCGCTGGCTCGCGGGTGTACGTCGAGGTGTACGCGCATCCAGTCGTCGGCGTGCGCTAACGGCGCGAGGCGGTAGACGAGTTCGCCACCGAGTGCCGTTACGGCGAAGTCGATCGCGGCGTTCAGGTCGGACACGGTGAAGGCCAGGTGGTCGACTCGTTGGGCGCCGGGCACCCCACGCGGCGGCGGTCCTTGGCCGTCGCCACACGGGGACAAGCCGGCCGCGGCGGAAGCCGGTGCGCACGGGCGGTCGGGGGAGATCACAGGGCTGCCTCCTCAGGCTGGGTGATGCGCCGATCGCTGCTAGCCGTCTGTGCGGACCGCGGGGCGTGCAACAGGTTGCGGGCGGCCTCGCGAACCCCACGGACAGGAGCGCGAGGCCGAGGTCGCCGGCCGGCAGGGCGCTTGCTGGGCAGCTGTTCGGGGGCTCTGCTCGCGTACCACCCTGCGGTCCGTGACTCGGGGACCGATAGCGGGTCGGGAGCGCCGGCCGCGCGGGCGATGATCTGTGCCCACGCGTAGTGCGAGACCCGGCCGGATTCCCCGCGGTGCAGTAAGGGCGGCCCTGGAACCGTCAGGAGTGCGCTCGTGACGGCTACCACGTCGTCCACCAGGGCCGGAGTGGTCCAGTGGTCGCGGGTCGCGAGCACCTCGGGCCCGCGACCAATGCGTGCGCGCACCGGGCGATGAAACACAGCCCGCCTACGGGCGCCGGGTCTGCCGGGCCATGGACAAGGCTGACCCGCAGCACCGTCAGGCCGGCCAGCTGCTGTTCCGACGCGAGCTTGCCCTGCCGTATGCGTTGGCCGGCGCCGTGGGCGTCGTTGGTTCGGGCAGCTCGGGCCCGCACGCGGCCAGTACCCGGGCGAAGCCCCCGGGCCGCCGTCACGTCGAGCCGTTCTCTCCGCCACCAGGTACCTTCGGCGAGGGTGCCGGACCTTGGCCGCGTCCTGTAGATGACCACGACGGTCCCCCCCCGACGGCGCCGGTCTGTGGCCCACGCGCCGCCGGTGGAGCCGCTGCCGACGATCAGCGTGGTCATGCAGGCGCCTCAAGGGCCCGGGGAGCATCGAGGTGTGCCGCCGCCAACTGGCCGATGCCGATGAGGCAGTGGTCGTCGTCGTTCTCGCCGAGCGCGAGCATGGCACGCGTCCCGTACTCGTCCAAGCCGAAGCAGCCGATCCGCACCAGTTCGTCGCCGAGCAGCGTCAAGAAGGTGTCGCCCAAGGCAAGGGCGAAGCCCCCGACGAACAGGTAGCGGCGCACGCCGATCGCGGTGAACAGCAGGCTCACCGCAGACGCGAGGGGTCGCAGCGAGCGGCGCAGCGCCTCCCGCGCGAACGTGTCGCCCGCTCGGGCCGCCGCCGCGAACGCCTCGTTGGTGATGGCGTCGGGCACGCCGCCCGAGGGCCCGGCCAGCGCCGAGCGGGCGAAGGCACCGGTGTCGGCCGCCGCCGCCGCCCGCACCGCGAACAGCGCGCCACGTCCTGACGCGATCGCCCCGAGGTGGCCGCGCCCTCCGCACTCGCATGGGGCAGCGTCCTCGGCGGGGTCGACGAGCCAGTGGCCGATCTCCCCGCCGTACCCGCGCTCGTCGCAGACGATCTCGCCGTGGCGGAACACCTTGTTCCCGATGCCCGAGCTCACGGTGATCAGGCAGAACGGTTCGGACTCGACCGAGGCGTAGCGCCAGGCCGCCGCGGTCACATCGTTGGCCACGACCACGGGCAGGCCCAGATGCCCTGCCAGCACATCGGCGACAGGCAGCCGCGCGGCGGGTCCACCCCACAGCGTCGGGCCGGCGAGGACGACTCCGTCGGATGTCATCGGCCCGGCGAAGGACACCGCCACGGCCTGAGCGGGTGGTTGACCTGGACGGGCGAGGCAGGCCGCGATCTCCCGCGTGAGCTGCTTCATGACCCGGTCCTGGAGCTCCTGTGGGGCGAGTGTGCCGTACCGGCCGAGCCCGTCGGTGGACACTCGCTGCACGTCATGCACCTCGGAGGTGCCCGCCCTGATCCGGCCCACGCGTAGGGTCGTGCCACCGAGGTCGGCCACCACGAGGTCACACGGCGCGGGTACGAGTGTCGTCATGGCGCGACCTCTTCCTGCGCCGCCCCGCACTGCTGGACAGAGCCGTCTTCCAGCACGATGGCCGACGCCAGGCGTGCCCCGTCGGGTACCTGGGCACCTGGCAGCACGACGCAGTCGGCCACGTGTGCGCCGACACCGATGCGCGCACCCGGGTACACCACACTGTTCACGATCTCGCCCTCGTTCGCCACGTCGGCCGCCACGATGCTGGCGTGCCCGCCGGGCCCGTCCAGGACGAGGCGCCGCGGCACCTCGGGGGAGACGGTCAGTGGCATGTCGCTCAAGGCGAGCGTCGGCTCAGCCCGCAGCAGTCCGCGGTGGGCGCGGTGGTAGCGGTCCACGGTGCCGATGTCCTCCCAGTAGCCCTTGACTTCATACCCACGGATGAGTTCGCCGCCTGCCAGCATGGCGGGGATGACGTCCCTGCTGATGTCGTGCTGCCAGTCCGTGCCGCGCAGTTGCTCCAGGTAACGCCGCAGCGTCGCCGCGTCGAAGACGCAGAATGCGGCGAACACCAGGTCACTCGTGGGGTGGTGAGGCTTTTCCTCGAAGACTGTGAGTAGGCCGTTCCGGTCGAACTCGACCATGCCGAACAGGTGCACGTATCGCCGTTCGATGCGCTGGTACGAGAGGGTCAGCGCGGCCTTGGACGCGCGGTGCTCGCGGATCATGCGGCCGTAATCGAAACGGTAGACGTGGTCCGCATGGAGCACGAGGATCTCCGAGGCCCCTGCGTCCCCCTGCCCGAAGACGTACTCGGCCTTGCTGAGCAGTGCGTCGGCTGTGCCGCGCTCCACCGGCCACGTACGCTCTGGCACCTGCTCGGGCAGCTTGCCCGGTGAGCTCCGGTACACCGCGTCGTAGGGGCCGAAGTCCACCCGAAAGCCGTGATGAAGGCCGTTCCACACCAGGTGCAGGTCGTCCATGAGGCGGCGCTCCTCGTACTGGGACAACAGCAGAACATCCCGCAGGCCCGACCGGTGGACGTTGGCGATGCTGAAGTCGATGAGGCGGGAGGTGCCGCCGAAGGGCACCAGTGGCTTGAGCCTGCCGTGTCCCAGCGGCCCCATGCGTCGGCCTTCACCACCCGCCAGCAGTACGGTACGCACTCCATCCATGCCCTCAGACCCCCATATCCACGGGACGGCGCAGCCTCGGCTGCTGCGTCGCCCGCTCACGCTCGCCGAGTGTGAACAGCGCGGCCTCGACCTCCTGTTGGGTGACGTCGTCCACGAACACGGCGTCGCCGATCCCTCGTGGAAGAGGCAGGTGCTGCCGGCCGTCCCGATGCTTGACCGTGTCCGCGAGCGCCCCGCGCATCAGTTCCGGTGTGCACACCGGGTGGAGCACAGGCAGGTGGAGGTCGCGCATGACATCGAAAACACGGTCGAACTCGGCCGCGGTCAGGAGCCCCCGGTGGTGGGCGAGGATCGAGCTGAGGGCCATGTCGACGCAGACGGCCTCGCCGTGCAGCAACTCGGGCAGCGCCGTCATCTCAATGGTCGGTGAGAAGGAGTGCCCGAAATCCACCAGACGCTGCAGATGGTCCTCCCAGAGGTTGGGCTGGAGTTCTTCCAGCATGCCCTGGACCGCCCGGCGTAGCACGGTGAGCGCCGCACCGCCGACCGCGTCCTCGCCCAGTTGCATCCGCTGCTCGACCAGGCCCGCGCCGTGCGCCGCCAGCAAATCGAACAGTTCGGCATCCTTGATCAGGGCAATCTTCAGGATCTCCGCGAGGCCATTGCGTAAATGCCGGGCATCGAGCGTGGTGAGGAAACCGGGGTCGATGAGGGTCAGCGACGAGGGGTGATAGGCGCCGAGCCGGTTCTTGTGCTCACGGAAGTTGACGCCCGTCTTGGAGCCGATGCCCGCGTCGATCATCCCGATCAGGGTCGTGGGTATCCGGATGTACGGCGTGGCCCTGCGGTACAGGCTCGCCGCAAGCCCGACGATGTCCGTGAGCACCCCGCCACCCATGGCAAGCACCGGCGCATGGCGCCGCGGCACACCGACGGCGTCCATTGCGTCCACGACCTCGAAGACGGTGTCCATGACCTTCACCGATTCGTGTGCGTCGATGACGCACAGGTGGAACTCCACGTCATGGCCCGCCAGGTAGGCGGTCAGCTGCTCACCGTAGAGGGAGGCCACCGTGGTGTCGATCACGATGAGCTGACGTACCGGCGCTGCACCGGATTTCACGGCGCGGGCGAGCGCTGGGTTCGCTGGATCGAGCAGCTGCGGCTGCACCATGACGTCGTAGCTCACCTCCTTGAGTGCGCTCACTCGCCAGGCTGCGCCGCCCTCCGTCGCGTAGCCGTGCGGACGATTGCCGGGGAGGGACACATCCTGAGCTCGAGTCATGGTCATCGATCCTCTCGGGGAGGGAGGGGAAAAAGGAGGAGCGGCGGGCACGGGCGGAAGCAGCCGCAGGAGCAGGTCACCGCATACGGGCCGCGGTGCGCGGTGGGGAGACGACTGTTGTCCAGGTGTGCACTGGGCGAACACGACTGTCATGGTGACGAGGTGACGGTACGAGAGGGCGTGGTGGGGGCTTCGGGCGAAGGCGTGACCGGCGGCGGGGGCGGCCCGTGGCAACGTGCCAGGGGCGGCACACTCCTGCTGGCGTCGGTCAGAGTTTTGGATGTTCGATCGCGGTGATGGGTGGGCGTTCACCCGCGGACGCGACGCTGCCGCCTGGTCAGGCTTCCTGCGCGCCGTGTCTGCGTCAAGCGGTGGACTACCGGTACGGCATTTCCCCCGCAGCTTCGGGCCAGCCGGTGGTGAGTGATCTAGGTCTTAACGATCTAAGGCCGCGCAGATAACGCTTGTCAAGAGACGCGTATGCCAAGAGACGTGTAGTCCCTTATGTCCATTTTGATTCGAGGTGTCGCCGATGTTGGCTGGGGGCATTTTCTGGTCGCCGGTATGTCGTGTGAAGGGGTGTCATATGCGACCTGACAGGGTGAACTCCCATGAACACGAGAAACGCCACCGGGCTGATTGAGCCAAAGAAATCTTATCCTTGACAGCAAGTTGATCGCCGCCTGTAATGAGTGAAGATGTAAGGCGCATGAGTCACTCACGGCAAAGCGTGGAGAAAACATGCTCTCGTGGTACATGACGCGCACAGCTCTTGCCGCGCTGGTTACGGTCGCGTAGCGGCGACAATTGGACTGGGCGCAGGAACGGCTTCCGCAGTGCCAACCGCCTGCAACGAACGTTTTGACTTCTGTAACATTTCCCCAGTAGCAGGGCTGACGTGAGAGCGGCAGCGAAAGCTGCTGCCGCTCGGGCGCCAACCTGTGAGAGAGGCGCGCATGTCAGCCAAGTTCTCTTCCACCCCCCAATTTGCAGGGTTGGTGGTGGACAGGCATGTGACAAGGCCTCTTGCGGGGTCAATCGTATGGTGGTGGGCGAGGGGAGCCGCCGTGCGGACGTCGCCGAACCGGCGGTCGTCTCCGCGCGAACGGTGGGACCGCATCAGGACTCACTGTGAGGAACGTGGGCTGGCGGGTTTGGTGAAAAGGAGCGGCGGATAAGAGAAGGACCAGGTGCTGTCTCCGCAGGCCAAGTGATAGCACTGAGCAGGATGACCCGGCCGCCGAATTAGGCATCTCGCACTGGTCGACGCCTGCGTCGGCCGATCGCCTGAATCGGCGTGCGGACATCAAGGTCTCTTCCTACTAGGTTGCCACTTCAGGCGGGAGAGGAATCTGAAGCCACACCGGTCGGGCCTCTTCAAGCTGTCGAAGACCCGGCGTTCACGAAAAAGGGCCGCCGGTATCGTCAGGCTGTACCTGGATCCGCCCGGGTGCGCTGTCGTCCTGTCGGTCGACGCGCAAACCAGGCACGGGCACGGAAGACGAACCCCACCGGTGCTGAACCTTCGCCGCGACCGTGCCGTACCCACGACGGCGACACGACACCACGAATCTGCTCGGCGCGCTCGACGTCGGCACCGGCCGGGGAACCCGCGTGGCCGCGGGCGCGACGCCGCTCACCCGGCCGAAACATGCTCCGCCATGTCCGCCCGCCGCATCAGCTGGAGGAAGTACATGACTGATCTTCGCCCGTCGCCCCTCGCGCCACCCGGGTCGACGGCGGGCGCCCTGCCTGGCCGGGCCCTGGTCATCGGCTCCGGCTACCTCGCCGGGCACATCGCCGTCCGCCTTACCGGGCTCGGCGTCGAGACGGTGCTCAGCTCCCGGAGTGCCCCGGTCCTCCCCGAAAGCTGCGATATGCGCTGGGCCCAGGTCGATGTCACCTCAAGACCGCAGGTGGCCGCCCTGATGGAAGCCATCCAGCCCGACGCCGTTGTGGCCGTACACGGCCCGTCGGACATCACGTGGTGCGAGGCACATCCCGAGAAGGCATACGCCACCCACCACGGCGGCGCCCGCAACATTGCAGCCGCGCTTGACGGTCGGCCCGTCCTGTTGGTGTCGACCGACAACGTCTTCCCCGGCGAGGCGGAGAGCCACGGCGAGTCAGCACAGACCTCCCCGGCCAACGCCTACGGCCGGGCGAAGCTCGCGGCCGAGCGGGAGCTGCTCGCCACCTCCTCCGCCCTTGTCCTGCGGGTGAGTCTGGTCTACGGATGGGAGGACCGCGGTCCACGGCCCAACTTCCTCACCAGCGTCGCTCGTTCGCTGATGCGCGGGGAGCGGCTGAGGATCCCCGATGACCACTGGAACACGCCCGTTCTCGTGGAGGACGTGGCCGCGTGGACGGCGACGCTGATGAGTTCCGGCCGAACCGGGACGCTGCACCTCGGCGGGCCGCGCCGCATCGGCCGAGTCGACTGGGCCAGGCACATCGCCCGGCAGCTCGGAGCGAATCCCGCGCTCATCGTGCCGACGCCGCGTGTCGGCACCGCCTACGCCTGTCGGCCGCGCAACGCCTGTCTGCACAGTGAGGTGGCCGCGCAGTTGCCCGAGCTCCAGCGTCACCGTCCGGTCGACGTCCTCGAAGCCACCCACGCCCTGACCTTCTGACGCCACCACCCGCCCTCCTCCGAACTGTATGCGCACGTTCTGTCCATCCTGGCCGGCCCGCTTCCGGCCCCTCGACCCGTGAATGGGGCACCCGTGACCGGATCTGAGATCTTCCTCGCCAGCAAACGTGCGGCGATCACCTATGACACCGACCCCACCACTGGCGAACCTCGTGCCTGGCTGGCCCCTGGCGGCACCGGGAACGTCGTCGCTGAACAGGCCGGTGTCCTCAACATCTCCTGGATAGCCAGCGCCGACTCCGAGGACGACCGCCGCGCCTCGGCGCGCAACCCCGACGGCGTGACCATGGAGCTGCACTCCGGCCGGGAGATCCTGGTCCGGCTCATCAGGCACGACCCCGATGTCTTCCGCAACGTGCAGAACTTCATGACCGCCAACCTGATGTGGGCGGCCAACAACTACGGCTGGGACCGCTGGACCCAGCCGTCGTTCGGCTCCGACGCCCGCGAAGGCTGGGCGGACTTCGGCCGCTTCACGCAGGACTTCGCTGACGCAATCCTCCAGAGCTCGGCCCAGTCGCCGGACCCCGTCTACCTCGTCCATGACTACCAACTCGTCGGGGTCCCCGCGCTGCTGCGCGAAAAGCGGCCGGACGCGCCGATCCTGGTCTTCGTGCACATTCCGTGGCCGTCGGCCGACTACTGGAGGGTGCTGCCCAAGGAGATCCGCACCGGCATCCTCCAGAGCATGCTACCGGCCACCACAATCGGCTTCTTCGCCGACCGTTGGTGTCGCAACTTCCTGGACTGCGTGGCCGATCTCCTGCCCGACTCCCGGATCGACCGCGAGGCGATGACCGTCGAGTGGCGCGGCCACCGCACCCGACTGCGCACCATGCCGCTCGGCTACAGCCCGCTCACCCTCGACGGCCGCGCCCCGCAACTGCCCGACGGGACCGAGGAGTGGGCGGAGGGCCACCGGCTGGTGGTGCACAGCGGGCGCACCGACCCGATCAAGAACGCCGAACGCGCGGTGCGCGCCTTCGTCCTGGCCGCCCGGAACGGCGGACTCGAGGGAACCCGCATGCTGGTGCGGATGAATCCCAACCGACTGTACGTGCCGGCCAACGCTGACTACGTACGCCGGGTGGAGGCCGCCGTCACGGAGGCCAACGCCGAGCTGGGCCCCGACACCGTGCGCATAAACAACGACAACGACGTGAACCACACCATCGCGTGTTTCCGCCGGGCGGACCTGCTCATCTTCAACTCCACCGTCGATGGCCAAAACCTCAGCACGTTCGAAGCGCCGCTGGTCAACGAACACGACGCCGACGTCATCCTTTCGGAAGCCTGCGGCGCGGCCGAGGTCCTGGGCGAGTACTGCCGCACCGTCAACCCCTTCGATCTCGTCGAGCAATCCGAGGCTATCTCAGCCGCGCTCACAGCAGAGCCGCAACGGCGGGCAGAGGATGCCGGCCGCCGTCGCGACGCTGCCCGTCCCTGGACCCTCGAAGCCTGGGTGCAGGCCCAATTGGACGGACTCGCCGCCGACCAGGCGGCCCGCACGACAGCCGCTGACGGCCCCGCGGCCGCGACGGCCGTCTCGGCACGAGCAGACCTCTGACCGCCATGACCACGGAGCGCGCCATGACAACGACAAAACGCCTCCCCACGCCGCAGGAAGCGGCGCAGTACCAGCTCGGCGACATCACGCTGGTAGGCGGTGAGGGCATCCGCGCCTGGGATGCCGAGGGACGTGCATTTCTCGACTGCGTCTCCGGCACCTTCAACCTGCTGCTCGGGCACAACCACCCGGAGGTGATGGCCGCCGTACGGGAACAGACCGAGCGGCTCGTCTTCGCCAGCTCGTCCTTCCAGACCGAACCCACCAACCGGGTCATCCAGGAGCTGGCCGCCATCAGCCCGCCCAATCTCACGCGGGTCAACCTGCGCAGCTCCAGCGGCTCAACCGCCAATGAAGGTGCCATCAAGATGGCCCAGCTCCATACCGGCCGCCGCGACGTCATCGTGCCCTTCCGCGCCCACCTCGGCCAGAGCCTTGCGACGGCGAGCCTCAACGGCACCACCAAAATGCGCGCGCCATTCCCGTACCGCTACCCCGGCGGCCTTCATGTGCCAGGCCCCTACTGTTTCCGCTGCTTCTACCGTCAGACGCCCGAGAGTTGCGGCATGCTCTGCGTCGACCGCATCGAGGACTTCATCACCTATGCCAGCTCCGGCAGCGTGGCCTGCGTAGTGATCGAGCCGATCAGCGGCGCCGGCGGCAACATCGTCCCGCCCGACGGCTACCTCCAGGAGCTGCGCCAGTTCTGCGACGAGCGCGAGATCGTGCTCATCTTCGACGAGATCCAAACCGGGTTGGGCCGCACCGGACAAATGTTCGCCGCCGATCACTTCGGTGTCCAGCCGCACATGATGACCCTCGCCAAGGGGCTCACCGGCAGCGGCCTCCCGATGGCCGCCATCCTCACCGAGGAACGCATGGCCGACTGGGACCGTAGCCTGCACAGCTTCACCTACGGCAGCCACACCCTGTCGGCTGCGGCCGCCCTGGCCACCCTGGAAATCATCCAGCGCCCCGGCTTCCTGGAGAACGTACGAGCCAGCGGCGACGTGCTCCTCGGCCGATTGCGGGACCTCCAGAAGGACCATCCCGTGATCGGCGACGTCCGAGGGGTCGGCCTGATGATCGGGGTAGAGCTGGTGGAACCCGACGGCACCCAGGCCACCGCCCGCGCCAACGCCTACCAGCGGTCGCTCCAAAGCCACGGCATCCTCACCCGTGTCTCCGAGCATGGAAACGGCAGCACCATCGAGCTGCGCCCACCTCTCATCCTCACGCCTGCCGAAGCCCACACAATCGCCGACCGGTTCGGCGAGGCACTGGAGGCCATCGCATGAGAGTGACCTTGGAGGAGGGCGTGCCCCGCCTGCGCCGCTCGCCGCCGCCGCGCCCGCGCGAGGACACCGTTGTACTCGTCGACATCGAACTGGCCGCGCTGTGCCGCTCCGACCTCAAGGAGGTGGCCGGCAGCCGCCACGGTCCCAGCCAGTTCGGACACGAACTCGTCGGCACCATCCGCGAGTCCACTGTCCCCGCACTCGCCGAGGGCACACGCGTCGTCCTCGACCCGAACGTAGTGGTGGGCCGGGGCACCGGGTTCGCCGACCACATGTGGGCGGCGGGGCCGGCTGACCTGCTGCGGCAGGCCCTGCAACCGGTGCCGCACGGTCCGGCCGCCCGTCGCCTGGTCTTTGCCGAGCCGATCGCCTGCGCCCAGCACTGTCTGAGCGCCGTCAAGCGCCAGGTCGGCGACCTGCAGGGTGCTCACCTCATGGTGCTCGGTGCCGGGACCGCCGGGCTTCTCATCGCGGCGCTCGCCGCACGAGCAGGCGCCCGGGTGTCGGTCCACAACCGGAGCCGCGCCCGGATGGATGAGGCCCGCAAGACCGATCTGCTCGACGTACCCTGGCTGCTCTTCGGCGAACCGACCGCAGGCAGGGCCGACGTGGTGGTGGTCGCCACCAGCTTCGTGCTGCCCGCAGGGCTGGACGAGGCGCTACGTCTGGTCGCGCCCGGTGGTCTGGTGCTGCTGTACGGTGGCACCGCGCCAGGCGACCGGCACCCGGGGCTGGATTGCGACCTGGACCACGTGCGGCGCACCGGAACAGTCGCCGCCTGCACCTGGCAGGGCCACTTGCTTCGGGTGGCCGGCAGCTACGGCACGACCCCGCAGGATTTCGCTTCCGCGATCGGCGACCTCACCGACATCGCGGCACCTCTGCGCGCTGAAGCCCTGGTGGCCGACGAAGTGGACCTGCCAGGGCTGCTCGGACTGCTGCGGACCCCGGACGCCCTCGGACCAGGCAAGATCGTCGTCCACCCCGAACCCTCCTGACCCGACGCCCATGACGGCAGGTGCGCCCCCGGCAGCCCCTCTTCCGAGGCTGCTGCGCACCCGGGCACCGCCTGCCATCCGATCACGTGCTCGTCCGCTGGCGCCACATGGACGGCACTGAGAGAGCGAAGCGGACATCCCGAGAGAAAGCCGGGACACCAGGGTGCGTGAAATCCATGGCGTCCCCGCCCTGTGCCATTCACGGGAACAGGCCGAACAGGTCAAGGCCAGGGTTGCCGAGTGGCTGAAGCCGAGAGGGCTGGTCTTCAACGAGGACAGGACGCGTGTCGTCCACCTCGAAGAGGGCTGTGACTTCCTGGGCTTCACCATCCGCCGCTATGAGGGCAAGCTGCTGATCAAGCCGAGCCGCGAAGCCGTCAGACGGATCCGGAACAGGCTGCGTGCCGAAGCGCGGTCCCATCGCGGGGCCAATGTTGCTGCGGCGCTGCAACGGCACGCCGACGGGAACGTCAGTCCCTGCGAGTGCTTTCCGGAGTTCATGGTGGGCAACCTGTAACAGTCCTCGACAGTGGACCTGTGGCAGAGCGAACGGTTCCGCCGGGTCCGGTCCATCCTCGCCGAGACCGGCATGATGCCGGTCTGCTCCAAGTGCATTCTTCTCTACCTGAACGGAGTGTGAGCCCCATGAGCAACGCCCCTCAGGTCACCGAGGCGGAAGCCCGCATACGGACCATGCTTGCGGAAGTGCTGGTCGGCAGAATCCCGGCGGAGCTGATCACCGTGCACGCGGACATCGTCCAGGAACCTGGCCTGGACTCCTTGCAGGCCGTCCAGTTGCTGCTGGGCATCGAGGATGAGTTCGACCTGGAGCTGGACTACGAGACCCTGAGTCTCGACCACCTGAGGTCAGTCCGCTTCTTCACGGCCGAAGTCTTGGGGCAGCCGGTGTACGAGCAGTGAGCCACTCTCGCCCGCCCCGCGACGAGGCCGTGTACTTCGGATCCTTCGACGCCGAGCAGCACGGGCACCCCGGCGACCTCGCGACTCTGCCCCAACTGCCCGATCCGATCGCCGACCGTCTCGTGGCCTGCATGGATGAGGCGCTGGTTACCGCTGCCGCTCCGGATGACCTGCTGGTCACCCGGAGACCGGTCAGTGAGGTACACCGCCGTGCCCTTGAGGCCGCGGGATTCGGTTGCGTGTATCGCCATGCAGGTGGCCCGGACAGCACCGCTGACGTCGAGCACCAGCTTCTTGAGGACCCCGAACTGCTCTCTGAGAGAGGCGAGTTCAGGCGGATATACGGTCTGTCGAGTTCGGTGACCATCTACTGGAACCGCTCCTTTGCACTGGGCTTCGGAGTCTCCGCCTCGATGTCGACCATCGCTGCGAGCGTCTGGCGGATAGTTTGCCGGAACTGGTTGCGGATCGCCTCGCTGAGCTGTGTGAGGTCGTCACCGAACACGCAATGACCCAATTTGTCCAATGACCAATCGCTCATCTCGTCCCTGACCGACAGCTGCCGGACCGGGGCCCACGAGCCGAGCATCCGGCGGACTTCTGCCTGAATCTGCCTGTCTCCACGATGATTTGACGGGGCTGAAGGCCACACTGCATCACCGACCGGTGGGCCGGCATGTCGAGGTCGTCGGCAGCCAGGGCCCCCTGGCCCGAGGATCCTTTGCGGGACGCCGAGGGTCAGGTACACCCGCCGCAGATTTCGGAAGCCAATTGGCCAATGCCATGGGCTTGTTGAGCAGGGGTGCGCTCCAGCCCTCCATCAACATAGTGGACCGTCGGACCGGCCGAGTCCAGTGGTGACATGAGGCGGACACGCTGGACGACGATCTCACCGTGTACGTGTTCGATACCCCCGGGAGCGGGACCGTTTCTGGTCCATGTGGGAGCCCATGGCACGCGGTGCGATCAGCGCCATTGTCGTGGTCGACACCCGCGAGCTGGGTTGCCTGCTTCGCCGACATCGACCTTCGAGCGCCGCCCAATTACCCTTCGTCGTCGCGGTCAACGCCTTCAACCAGGCACCCCTACACGGTACCGACCACTCTTGCGAGGCTCTCGAACTCGGTTACGCTGATGAAGATCGACACCCAGGACGACCCGGGCGCCGGCAATCCCGGGCTCATCTCCTTGATCGACTACCGCCTCCCCTCCCCCCCCACGACCGCCCGAAGAGGAGGATCACCATGCCCATGCCGGCCTCATCGCCGGTCCTTGACGACCGGCACCCCACGCGGTGCTGCGGTCGCTAGGCCCGGCAGTCCGCCTCGACGAGCACGGGATCTGGCCCGTGCCGGCCTACGCGGAGGCGCAGGCCGTACTGAAAGCCCCGGAGACCTTCAGCTCCGTCGGCAAGGTCGCGTTGACTCAACTGGCCAATGTCGAGATCCTTTTCGGACGGTACTCGCCCCGTACGGCGAGCAGCACTCCCGGCTGCACCGGGTGCTGTCCCGGCAGTCGGCCAGTGGTCTGGCGTCGCCGCACCGATCGATATCTGTGGCCGTCCCGTCGCGCGGGAGGCCGAATCAGGAACTACTACACCGTGGTGGCTCGCCGCTGGGTCACCCCAGAAGGACGGACATTCATGGCTGGGCATATCGAGGACTACGCACTCATCGGCGACTTGGAGACAGCCGCGCTGGTCGGCCGTGACGGGACGATCGACTGGTTGTGCCTGCCCAGGCTGGACTCCCAGGCTGTCTTCGCCGCGCTCCTCGGCGCCGAGAACAACGGCTCCTGGAGCATCGGCCCGGCGGAGTCCAGCGGCCTGAGTCCAACGGCCGACCGTCGCACCTACCGCGGCGAATCGCTGCTCCTGGAATCGGAGTGGGACACCCCGACCGGTACCCTGCGCGTCACCGACTTCATGCCGCCGCGTGAGGGTGGGGCTCCCCGTGTGATCCGGGTCGTCGAAGCCGTCCGCGGCACCGTCACCGTCGCGTCGACCCTGCGCCTGCGGTTCAACTACGGCAAGGTTGTGCCCTGGGTCCACAGGACCGATGACGGCCGGGTCCGCGCGGTAGCGGGCCCCCACGCGGTGTGGCTGGACACCGAAGCGGAGACGCACAGCGAAAAGCTCACCACCCACTCCCGCGTCACGCTCGCCGAGGGCGAGCGCGTGGCGTTCACCTTGAGCTGGCAGCCGTCGTACGTCGGCCCGCCCGGCTTCCTCGACACCGATCAGGTCTTCCAGATACAGGAGGACACGGAGAAGTTTTGGGCGGACTGGGCCTCCCACTGCACCTACAACGGCCCCTACCGCGACGCTGTGATCCGCTCCCTGATCACACTGAAGGCCCTGACGAACCCGTTGACCGGAGGGATCGTCGCTGCGGCGACCACCTCGCTGCCCGAGGAGCTCGGTGGCGTCCGCAACTGGGATTACCGCTACGTCTGGCTCAGGGACGCCGCGATCACCATGTCTTGCCTTCTGCGGGCGGGGTACCGCGACGAAGCCCGTGCCTGGCGGGACTGGCTCCTGCGCGCGGTCGCCGGTGACCCCGAGAACCTCCAGATCATGTACGGAATCGCCGGGGAACGGGAGATACCCGAGACCACGCTGCCCTGGCTGGTCGGCTACGAGAACTCGACCCCGGTACGCATCGGCAACGACGCCGCCAACCAGCGCCAACTCGACGTGTACGGCGAGGTGATCGAGGCCTTACTCCTGGCGGCACACCTCGGCCTGGAGCGCGACGAGACCAGCAACACCCTGCTGTTCAAGCTCGTCCAGTTCGTCGAAGCCCACTGGCACGAGCCCGACAAGGGCATCTGGGAAGTCCGCGGCCCCGACCGGCACTTCGTGCACTCCAAGGTCATGGCCTGGGTCGCGGTCGACTGCGCCATCAAGCTGATCGAAGGCGGCCATGCGGACGGCCCCGTGGATCACTGGAGGATTCTGCGTGACACGATCCACCAGGACGTGTGCGAGAACGGATACGACCCCGACCGCAACACCTTCACCCAGTCCTACGGCAGTCAGGAGCTGGACGCCGCTCTGCTGCTGATCCCCCAGATCGGTTTCCTGCCGGCCGACGACGAGCGCGTCATCGGCACCATCGAGGCAATCCAGCGGGAGCTCTCCACCCCCGACGGGTTCCTCCACCGCTACCCGACCGAGGGGGACAGCGCCGGCAACGACGGTCTGGACGGACACGAGGGGGCGTTCCTCGTCTGCGCGTTCTGGCTGGTCGACGACCTGGCGATGATCAACCGTGCCGACGAGGCGCGTAACTTGTTCGAGCGTCTGCTGGCCCTGCGTAACGACCTCGGTCTGCTGGCCGAAGAGTGGGACCCGCACCAGCAGCGCCAGGTCGGGAACTACCCGCAGGCCTACTCCCACATCGGCATCGTTGATGCCGCCCTCTCCCTCGAGAACCCGAGCCAGCGGCATCCGCTCGCCCTGAGGAGTGCGAAGCGATGACCTCCTGCCGACCACAGTTCACCGCAAGCTGCTCGCGATAGTCGAGCAGATGTCCTTCCTCCCCATCCTCACGCAGCACGGCGCGGCCCCTCCGGTCGCCACCTTCCGTGAGGATGGGATCACCATGGTCCCTAGCAGTGGTCCATTTGCGCACCCCCTGCTGAACGTCATCTTCAAGGCCCTGCGCCGGGTCAGCCTCCCTCCATTGGCCAGCACCCGGATCGCCCAAGCCGTCTTCCTCGACCTGCAGTTCGAACACGGCCACACAAAAACTGAATCAGAATGACGAGCCATCACGAGAGAGTACCGAGAAGAGTTCAGTTTCTCGGCGCCTCGATCACGGGCAAACCCCACCACGCGTGGACCGGGTCCCCGTGGCCAGAGCCAACCTGGCGATGAGCGCGTCTGATGCCCTCTCGCCTTCCAACGTCTCCCGTTGAAGGGGGCGATAGACCCGGCCACCCTCCTCTCGGCAGGTATGCCTAACCCGACCCCAAGCCCCCCTCAGTTAACGCAAAGGTGACCTCCATGCCCGGTGCGACGTCTGACGTGCCACTGCTCTCCATCGTCATCCCGACTTACAACCGAGCCGCCCTCCTCGACCGGACGTTGAGCACGCTGGCCCGCCAGACGTCGGCGCCCGAGAACTTCGAGGTCGTGGTGTCCGACGACGGCTCGAACGACAGCACCCGCGACGTGGTGCGGTCCTATGAGGACCGGCTACGCATGCGGTACGTCTTCCAAGAGGACCTCGGGTACCGAGTCGCCAGCGCGCGCAACGGTGGCGCGCGCCTGGCTTCTGCGCCACTGCTGGCCTTCGTCGACACAGGTGTCCTGGCGGGGCCGCAGTACGTTGAGTCGGTACTCGCCGCCCACGCCGCACCGGCGCCCGCCCAGGTCGTCTTCGGCTACACCTACGGTTACGATCCGCAGAATCCACACCCCGAACTCCACTCTCTCGTCACTGACTTCCCCCCGGAGGAGGCCGTGAGAAAGGTGGCGGGCGCATCCTGGTTCCAGGACATGCGGCTGCCGGAATTCATGGCAGTTGACTTCGACCTCAGCCGTATGGTCATGCCCTGGCTGTTCTTCTGGACCCTCAACGTGTCGATGCCGGCAGCCGACTTCTGGCGGGTCGGTGGGTTCGACGAGGACTTCACCGGATGGGGCGGGGAGGACATCGAACTCGGCTTTCGGCTGCACAATCACGGCCTCCCCATGACGATCTCGCGTGAGAGCTGGGGGATCGAGGCGCCGCACGAGCGCACCCACGAGGCGAACGTCTCCACCCTCCTGCGTAACTGCGATCTGTTCATCCGCAAGCACCCCTCCCTGCTCCCCGAGCTCTTCTGGGCCGTGACCACCAGGGGCATCTATGGCTCAGTCGAGACTGAGCGGCTTCGTTTCGAGGAGTGGGCAAACCGGGCTCGCGGGCAACGAGTCTCAGCCGAGATCGAGTCGGGGTTGGACACCCTGCCGCCGCTGGAGCGCACCCGGCGGGTAGCGGTGTTCGGAAGCGGCACGGAGGGTCTCCCCGCCGCGCCGCCGAAGAATGTCGAACTCTTCCTGTGCGATTTCGATGAGGGGGTGCTTGCGCGACAGGAGGGCCGTGGCGGTGACGCCGTTTCGACGTGGCATCTGTCCGGGCTGCGTACCCCTGGCCCGATCAGCACTTCGACCTCGTGATCATCACCTCGCGTATGGACGAACCCCGGCAGGCGTGGGGCGAGGCGATTACCAAAGAGGCACGCCGGATCGCGGGCTCGGTCGTTGAGCCGTCCCGTCAGGGCGACTGACGGCCGCATCGACGGCGACGTGCCCAGACCTGTGGCGCGCTGTCCACCTGCGGTGGCTGTGCGCCATTTCTGGCTCCCCGAACCCTCCTACGCCGACCACCCGGGCGGGTGGCGCAACGCTACAAGAGCGAGAAGAGCTGAACACCTACACCATGACCGATCGCGTTTTGTATCGCTCGCGTCTTCGGATCTCCGTCGTTTTCGCCGCCCACGGCGCAGCCGTGGGGGCGTTCGCCACCCGCATCCCCTGGCTACAGCAGCACCTCGGCCTCAGTGACAGCACTCTCGGCGTGGCGCTCCTTGCCCCGGCCTTGGGCTCGTTCGTGGCGGTACCCTTCACCAGCCGCCTGGTCCACCGCTTCGGTAATCTCCGTTCCCTGACCTGCCTGCTCCCGCTGTGGTGTGCCTCGCTCATCCTGCCGGCACTCGCGCCGGACCTGCCCGCCCTGTGCCTGGCCCTAGGGATGTTCGGCGCCACCTCGGGCATGATGGACGTCCTGATGAACGTGCAGGGGGTACAGATCGAGCAGCGCCTGCACCGACCCATCGTTGCCAGCCTGCACGGCATGTGGGCTGTGGGAGGACTGGTCTCCTCAGGCTGCGGCGCACTCGCCGCCGGCGCCGATATGGACGCCCGCTTGCACTTCGCTGTCACCGCCGCGGTCCTGGCGGGCATTGGTCTGCTGGCCGCCAGGCACCTGCCAAAGGCGGACCCGACTGAGGCCCGGCAGCCACCGCCTCGCTTCGCGTTCCCCCCGCTGGCCACCCTCCCCATCGGCATCCTTGGTTTCTGCGCCGTGTTCGCCGAGGGCGCCAGCGGAAACTGGAGCGCGGTGTACCTGACCTCGACCGCGAACGCGTCCGAGGGGATCGCCGCGCTCAGCTACACCGGGCTCAGCTTCACCCTGGCGCTGGCCCGGCTCTCCAGCGGCTTCGTCGTCACCCGTCTCGGACCGGTTCGCACGGTGCGGCTGAGCGGCGGGTTCGCGGCGCTTGGCGGCATGCTGGTCGTACTGGCCCGTACCCCACCAGTCGCTATCGCCGGGTTCGCCCTGATCGGCACCGGCGTCGCCGTTGTGCTGCCCCTCTCCCTCAGCGCTGCCGGGCGGCACGGGGGCGACCCAAGTCGGCACATCGCAGGCGTCGCCACCTTCACCTACACCTCCTCCCTCCTTGCCCCCTCGGTGACGGGCGCCGTCGCTGATGCCGCCTCCCTACCAGTGGCCTTCGCACTGGTCACCGCGTTCGCGGCGTGCCCGCTGTTCCTCGCGAGCATGCTCGCGAGACCGGTCCAGTCGCCCAGGGAGAGAGAACGTGCCGCAACGGGTGGACCTCTCCTCCTGACCCAGGGCGACTCTGCTGTTTGATGCACGGTGAGGGGCGCGTCGAGGAGATGATTGTTCATGTGGTCGCTGTCCTGCTGTGAGCCAATGGTCGATGTAGTCGGTGTGCAGCCGCCGCAGCCACTCCTCAACTCCTGCCTTGATGGTGGCGGGCGCAAGGGCCTTGTACCGGGAGTGGTCACCGGCCTTGGTGGCGATGACGACGTCGGAGCGGTTGCTGTTCATCTCAGGGTCGCTGGCTTCGTCGACCACACCGGCGGCGCCACCCTGCTGTTCGGGCGGGGCGGCGTCGGCAAGAGCGTTTTTCTCGCTCACGCTTGCCGATCCGGTATGGCCTACCTCGGCAACACGCGTCTGCTGGTTCGCGGAGGCGGCGCGTTCGGTGTGCCCTCGGTGATGCGGGTCCGCGATGACACGTGCTTCGGCGGCTTCGTCAAGGGAAACCGCCTGCCACATCATCTCCGGTCGGATGAGTACCGCCTGGATCCCACCACGGCCTCGGCCGCGTTCGTGCCGATGCTTGCCCCGGTCGGAATCTGTGCATCGACAACTACCAGCCGGACGGCCCCGATCGCATCGAAGAGATCTTTGAGCTATTCTCGGCGTTCGTCGACCAGTTCGGCTGGGCTGTCACCGGTTACGGACCCAAGGGCGACCTGCTGGCACACCTCCAGAGCGATGTCGAACGCTTCGCCGCCTGCCGGCGAATGCAGACCGCGCTGCGGGACCTGGCGGCACACAGCCGTCTCTTCGTGATCGACACTCACATGCACCTTCCGCGTGGACGTGACGCCATGCCGGCGACACTGACTTCGTGAAGGACGCACACCTGCCAACGTTCGGTACATCCACTCACTAAGGAAGACATGCGCAGGTCTTTCTCCTACATCAAGCCCTACGACGTCCGCGGTCTGGTTCCCGACGAACTGGATGAAGAGGATGTCCGGCGGATCGGCGCCGCCTTCGTCCATCTCCTGGACACACAGAAGGTTCTACTCGGTCGGGACATGCGTGTGTCATCGCCGCGGCTGGCCGATGCTTTCAGCGCGGGAGTCCGCGAGCAGGGGGCCGAGGTGGTGGACCTCGGCCTGGTCTCGGTGGACATGGTCTACTACGCGTCCGGTGCCATGGCGTTGCCCGGCGCGATGATCACTGCCAGTCACAATCCGGGTGAATACAACGGCATCAAGTTCTGCCGCGCGCTGGCCGCCCCGTTCGGAGCGCAAAGTGGCCTGGACACACTGCGCGAAACCCTGCTCCGGGGCGTTCCCGATGGGCGGCAGGAGCCCGGCACGACGAGCCGGCTGGACGTCACCACCGACTTCGGCGACTGCGTGCGACGGCTCGTTCCCCTCTCCGCTGGCCGTCCGCTCCGGGTGGTCATGGACGCGGGCAACGGCGTGGGCGGTCTGGCCGCCACAGCCGTCCTGGACGACAGACTCCGCCGCGATGCCGGAATCACAGTGGATCCGCTCTGCTTCGAGCCCGACGGCGGTTTCCCGAACCATCCGGCCAACCCCCTCGAACTGGAGAACCTCACGGACCTGCGACAGCGGGTGGTCGAGACCGGCGCGGACCTGGGCGTAGCCTTCGACGGAGACGCAGACCGCTGTTTCGTGGTCGACGAGCGGGGCGAACCTGTGACCGCCTCGACCCTCATGGCCTGGCTCGGGTCGCTGCGGCTCGACAAACACCCCGGAGCCGTGGTGGCGGTCAACGCCATCGCATCCCGCTCGGTCCGCGATGCCGTCGAGGAGAAAGGCGGCAGCCTGGTGCGCGGCCGGGCCGGCCACTCTTTTATGAAGGAGTTGATGAGCACCCACGATGCGGTGTTCGGCGGCGAGCACGCTGGCCATTACTACTTCAGGGAGTTCTGGAACGCCGACTCCGGCATCCTCGCCGCACTGCACGTGCTCGCGGCCCTGCGTGCCCAGGACCGCCCGCTCTCCGTGGTGCTCGAACCCTTCGTTCGCTACCACCCCTCGGGTGAGCTCAGCATCAAGGTCCAGTCTGGGGAGCAGGTCGTGCGGCGGGTTCGCGAGCACTATCACGACCGGCCCTGCGACTGGGTGGACGGACTAAGCCTCTACTTCGAGGACGAGTCCTGGTTCAGCCTGCGCGTCGCCAACACCGAGCCGGTCGTCAGGCTCAACGTGGAGTCCCGAACCGAATCGAGAACGCGTCAACTGCGCGATGAAATTCTCTGTCTGATCGAACACCAACACACTAGGCCTGGACCATCATCATGCGACAACTGACCATCGACACGGGGATGCACGTATCGCTTCCTGCGAAGCGTTCGACACGAGCTGCGGTGGCCCTGCTGGCGGCGGGAGCACTGATGCTCACCGCGGCGGGCTGCGGCGGTGACGACGGAGACACGGTGAGCGGCGGTCCGCCGCCGAACACCGTGAAGCTGCCGAATCTCAAGGGGCAGAAACTCCAGGTCACCGCGGTATGGACGGGCACCGAGCAAGAGAACTTCACCAAGGTGCTGGAGGAGTTCGAGAAACGCACCGGCGCCAAGGTCTCCTTCGTGCCCAGCGGTGACGACATGGCGGGCTTCGTCGGCTCGAAGGTCGCGGGTGGCGCCCCGCCGGATGTCGCGATGGTCGGACAGGTCGGCGTGATGCGCGAGTTCGCCCAGAAGGGCTGGGCCAAGCCGCTCGGCGCCGAAGCCAGTGCCGAGCTGGCCAAGAACTACGCCAAGGGCTGGCAGGACCTCGGCTCGTACGAGGGCAAGCCCTACGGGGTGTATTTCAAGACCAGCAACAAATCCCTGCTCTGGTACAACACCTCCGCGTTCGACTACGCGGGCGCGAAGGTGCCGAAGACCTGGCAGGAATTCCTGGCGCAGGCCCAGCTGATCTCCGACTCCGGCACCGACGCGGTCGCGATCGGCGGCCAGGACGGCTGGACGCTCACCGACTGGTTCGAGAACGTCTATCTCTCCCAGGCGGGCGCGGAGAAGTACGACCAGCTCGCCCAGCACAAGATCAAGTGGACCGATCCGTCGGTGAAGAAGGCGCTCGAGACGCTCGCCGAGCTGTGGGGCACCAAGGGTCTGGTCGCGGGCGGCCGGAGCGGTGCGCTGCAGACCGCGTTCCCGGACTCGGTCACCAAGGCGTTCGGCAACAAGGCGGAGCCGGACGCGGGCATGGTCTTCGAGGCCGACTTCGTCGCCGCCAACGTCGCCGACGCGGGCGCGGAGCTGGACCAGGACGCGAAGGTGTTCCCGTTCCCCGCGGTGGACGGCAAGGCACCGGTGGTGACCGGCGGCGACGTCGGCGTGGCGCTGACGAACAGCAAGGCGGCGCAGGCGCTGCTCACCTTCCTCGCCTCCCCGGATGCCGGGACGATCTGGGCCCAGTCCGGCGGATTCATCTCGGCGAACAAAAACGTCAAGTTCAGCGCCTATCCCAATGCCTCGATGCGCAAGATCGCACAAGCGCTGATCGCGGCGGGCAATGACTTCCGGTTCGACATGTCCGACCAGGCTCCGGCCTCCTTCGGTGGCAAGCCGGCCCAGGGCGAATGGAAAGCGCTCCAGGACTTCCTCAAGAACCCGAGGAATGTCGAAGGCATCCAGCGCCAGCTCGAAGCGGATGCCGCCAAGGCGTACAAGAACTGACCACTCGACCGGGAGAACCACATCATGTCGACCGCGACAGCGGATGGCGCGGCCACACCTGGCCGGGCATCGTCCGCCCCACCGGCACAGCGTCCGGGCGCCAAAAAGAAGAAGAGCGTCATGGGCACCCGCCCCTGGCTGGCGGCGGTGTTCCTGCTGCCCGCCCTGGTGCTGCTCGGGGCCCTCGTCGTCTATCCGATCGGCTACTCCGTCTACCGGAGCTTCTTCGACGCCTCGGGCAATGGCTTCGTCGGCCTGGACAACTACCAGGAGATGTTCTCCGACGACGCCACCAAGACGGCGATCAAGAACAACATCATCTGGCTGATCCTGGCCCCCACCGTCTCCACCGCCCTGGGCCTGATCTTCGCCGTGCTCACCGAACGGGTGCGCTGGGCCACCGCCTTCAAGCTGGTCGTCTTCATGCCGATGGCGATCTCGATGCTGGCGGCGGGCATCATCTTCCGGCTGGTCTATGAGCAGGACCCGGACAAGGGCGTGGCCAACGCCATGTGGGTGAGCGTGCATGACTCCTTCAGCGAGTCGCCGCCGTTCCCCGGTGCCCATCCGCGTCCCACCGCCGGGCTGACCGAGGCGTCGGGCGGCTCGTTCACCACCCGGGACACCGTCCGCGCCGGCACCCCCGCCTCGCTGCCGCTGGTCGCGGCCAAGCGCGGGGACATCAGCGACGCGCAGGACGCCAAGGCCGCCAAGGCCGAGCCGGGGAAGGTGACCGGCACCGTCTGGTTCGACTTCACCCGGGGCGGCGGAGGCGAGCAGGGCACCATCGACAAGGGCGAGAAGGCGATGGCCGACCTCAAGATCGAGGCGGTCAAGGACGGCAAGGTCGTCGCCCGGACGACCTCGGCGGCGGACGGTACGTACACCCTCCCGGCCAAGGCCGAGGGCGCCCAACTGCGGCTGCCCGCCTGGAACTTCGCCCAGCCGTACAACGGCGTGGACTGGCTCGGCCCGTCCATCGTCACCCCGGCCATCATCGGGGCGTACGTCTGGATCTGGGCCGGTTTCGCGATGGTGCTGATCGCGGCGGGGCTCGCGGGGGTGCCGCGTGAGCTGATGGAGGCCGCGCGGATGGACGGCGCCACCGAGTGGCAGGTCTTCCGGCGGATCACGGTGCCGATGCTGGCGCCGGTGCTCTCGGTCGTCGTCGTCACACTGATGATCAACGTGATGAAGATCTTCGACCTGGTGTACATCATCGCGCCGGGCCCCTCGCAGGACGACGCCAATGTGCTGGCGCTCCAGCTCTTCCAGTCGTCCTTCGGCACCGACGTCAACCAGGGCCTCGGCAGCGCCATCGCCGTGCTGCTGCTGTTGCTCGTGCTGCCCATCATGTTCATCAACATCCGCCGGATCCGAAGGGAGAGCCGCCGATGACCAGCGCGGACACGGTCGTACAGGCGAAGCAGTCCCTGGTCGCGCGGATCGCGGCCCGCGCCGGCGGCGGGGTGATGCGGGTCGTCCTCCTCCTGATCGGCCTGCTGTGGCTGATGCCGACCGCCGGACTGCTGCTGTCCTCCCTGCGGGACCCGGCCGAGGTGGACCTCTCGGGCTGGTGGAAGGTCTTCACCGACCCCGGACAGCTCACCTTCAGCGGCTATGACGAGATCCTCGGCAATCAGCAGATCACCGACTCGCTGTGGACCACGCTCGCGATCACCGTCCCGGCGACGCTGCTGGTCGTGGTGATCGGCGCCCTGGCCGGTTACGCCTTCGCCTGGATGGACTTCCCCGGCCGCGACTGGTGGTTCCTCATCGTGGTCGGCCTGCTGGTCGTCCCGGTCCAGGTCGCGCTGATCCCGGTGGCCAAGCTCTTCGGCGAGATCGGCATCTTCCAGACCACCACGGGCGTGGTCCTCTTCCACACCGCCTTCGGCCTCCCCTTCGCGATCTTCCTGCTGCGGAACTTCTTCGCCGAGATCCCCCGGGAACTACTGGAGGCGGCCCGCCTGGACGGCGCGGGCGAACTGCGCCTGTTCCTGCGCGTCGTGATGCCGCTGGGCGGTCCGGCCATCGCCTCGCTGGGCATCTTCCAGTTCCTGTGGGTCTGGAACGACATGCTGGTCGCCCTGATCTTCGCGGACAGCGGCAACCCGCCGATCACGGTCGCCCTGCAGCAGCAGGTCCGGCAGTTCGGCAACAACATCGACATCCTCGGCCCGGGCGCCTTCGTCTCGATGCTCATCCCGCTGGCGGTCTTCTTCGCCTTCCAGCGGCAGTTCGTGGCGGGCGTGATGGCGGGCGCGGTGAAGTAACACCCCCCGAACGACGGGCGGCCCGGCACCCCCTCGGTGCCGGAAACCGTGTCACCCTATGCGGCCTGCTTGTCTTCGTGAATGTGCCACGAGCCGATCAAGCCGGGAGATCTTTGTGCGGTCGCCGGCCGACCGTGGTGCAGCGGCGATCAGCTGGTCCGGTGGACGTTGTCCAAGGGATCGGTGCGGCCGATGTCTCCTCACCCACGACGAGGTACCCGTGTACGCCTCACCCGCGCTGGCCGACGACCTCTCGGATCTGCCCACCACCTACATCGACACCGGCTCCGCCGAAGTCTTCCGCGACGAGGACGCCGACTACGCCACCCGCATCTGGGCGGCCGGCGGCCAGGCCGAACTAACTCCACGTCTGGGCGGGCGGCTTCCACGGATTCGACGCGCTGTACCCGCAGGCGCAGATCTCGACCACGGCCCGCCGGACCCGCACCGACTGGCTCGCCCGAGTCCTTCCCCCGAACTCCGCAGCATAACGCCGACGGCTCACACACAACACACGCACGACCGCACTGCAGGAGGAACACCATTGAGGCGGTTGCGCGGTGTGCGGGAGGTCGACCGGAGTAGTCGCCCGAGCGGGCGCTCTCGCGAGGCCGGCGCTCGCGGCGGCAATGTGATCGACTGTGCTGGCGCGACTGGCCTACTTGGGCGTGACGAATGCGTTCGCCGTGCTGCGCCTGCTACTGATGGGCGATCGAGACAAAGCTGTCGAGATACTCGCCTCGCGCCACCAGAGCATGGTGCTGGAACGCCAACTCGGCGAGGAACGGGTGCGGTTCACCCCGAGCGACCGGGCCTTTCTGGCGGCGCTGCTGCACCGGCTCCCCATGGACGTGCTCCGCGGGGTGCGGTTGCTGGTGCGTCCGGACACGGTGCTGCGCTGGCACAGTGGCCTTCTCGCACGCCGCCACGCTGCCGCCTCCCGGCCCGGGCACTCGGGACGGCATCGGACCGTGCACTCCGTCTTCCCGCGTGCCCGGCCCCTCAGACGCGGTGGAGGAGCACAATATGCTCGGTGGCCCAGACGAACAGCTGCTCAGCCAACTGCCCTTCGGGGCGGGCCGATCGGCCGATGACGGCGGGCTGGGTCAGCCGGGGCATAGGGCATGCGCGAAGAAAGGGAAATTGTTCCCGTAGGCGCCGCCCCGGTCCATCGGGAATACCCGGCGTATCGCGGTTCGTCGCTGGATCGAATACCGCTATAAATAATCTTATGGGCCGCGGGAGACATGCGGACGATGTGTGATGGAGGCTGGTGTCGTTCCCGAAGCCGCGGGTGAAACGACTGCGGCATCGGCGGTGTGCAACGCCGCAACCCCTTCAAGCGAGAAGAGCGGGCATTTCGATGTCGAAGATTCTGATGGTCATCTCCGGTGCGAACAGCCTGAAGATGGCGGACGGCTCGATCCACCCCACCGGTTACTGGGCGGAGGAGGTCGCCGCCTCCCACGAGGTGCTCGTCGCCGATGGCGGGGACGTCGATCTGGCCACCCCGGGCGGGGTACGCCCCACGGTCGATGTCCTCAGCCTCGACGAGCGCGGCGGTGTGAGCGAGGAGGACGCGCGGAAGTTCCGCGTCTACCTCGACGGCATCGCCGATCGGTTGGCCGCGCCGCTCGCCCTGGCCGAGGTGCGGGCGACCGACTACGACGCGATCTACATTCCCGGCGGCCACGGCCCCATGGGGGACCTGGTAGACGACGGCGACCTCGGCCGTCTGCTCAACGAGGCGGTTGCCCAAGGCAAGATCGTCGTCGCTCTGTGCCATGGAGTCGGCGCGCTGCTGAGCGCGAAGACGCCGGACGGCGGTTTCACCTTCGCCGACCGCGAGCTGACCGCCTTCTCGGATGAGGAAGAGCGCCAGGGCGGCCTGGGCGACAACATCCCCTTCTCCGTCGAGGGCCGCCTGCGCGAGCGTGGTGCGCATGTCACGCCCGGCGCCCCGTGGAGCAGCACCGTCATCCAGGACGCCAACCTGATCACTGGCCAGAACCCGCAGTCCAGCGTGGCCACGGCCCGCAAGACGCTGGAAGCCCTGGCCGCTCGGTAAGCCACCGCCCGTCCCCTATGTCCGGGCACTCGGCGATGCTGTCGCCCGGACATGCCGTGCCGCCCCCGACGCGCGGCCCGCGAGCACCGCACGCGCACCTCGGCCGTCCGCGGGCCGCGGAGGGTAGGAGCCGGTGGGCTCCTACCGGCCCCCCAGCCGCGCATCACGCAAGGAACACATATGACCAGCCCCGTCTCGAACCGTGGTCTCGACCACGTCGCCGTGCATGTCTACGACATCGACGCCTCGGTGGACTTCTACACCCGCGCCCTGGGATTCCGCTTCGTTCGCGAATGGAGCGTCCCGGGCGGCGGAGTGCACCGTGCCGTCTTCCTCGACGCCGGTGACGACCGGCTCATCGAACTCTTCGATGCCGCTTCGACCCCGCCGGGCGGCTCGCCACAAGGGCTCGACCCCGCGCGACGCCATGACGATGACGAACGCAGCCGCGTGGCCGCTCTGGTGCACTTCGCCATCCGTACCGATGACGTCGTCGGCCTCTTCGACCGGGCGGTCGCCGCCGGCGCGCGCCCGCTGGCAGCCCCGAAGAAGATCACCACCGCCGGGGACGATCCGATGACACTCCAGGTGGCGTTCGTCTACGGGCCCAACGACGAGGTCATCGAGTTCATCGACCGCGAGACCACGAACGGAGACCGGCGGTGAACCAGACCCCGGCTCGGCGACCGGTTCTGGCCGTGGTCACCTCCACCGGCGAGGCGATCCGCTTCTTCGACGGTCTGAACTATGAGCCTCTCGGTGTCCTCCCGGTAGCCGCCCAGCCCCACGAGATCGCCGTCGACCACACGGCAGACCTGCTGTACGTCTCGCACACCTACCGCTCCGGTGTCTACACCGACCCCGGCGAGAAGGCGCACGAGATCTCGATCGTCGACCCGTTCCGCCGCGAACTCGTCGACGTCCTCCCGCTCGCTCCCGAGGAAGCGCCGCACGGCCTCGCCCTCGACGCCGGCCGCGGACTGCTCTACGTGACCGTCGAGGTCGGCCCGGCCGGCGGGGGAGCGGTCGTCGTGCTCGACACGGCCAGTCGCAGGCCAGTTGGCCGCATCGAGGTCGGTGCACACCGACCTCACTGGTTCGCCATCACTCCCGACGGACGTAAAGGCTATGCCACCAGCAAGGCAGACCCCTTCATTTCCGTCCTCGACCTCACCCGGGGCGAACTCGCCGGACGCATCCCCGCCCCTTACGGGACCGAAGAGGTTGCGGTCTCCCCGGACGGTGTCCACGCCTACGTCGCGGGCATGGCCCTCCACTACGACGGCGGTCCCGCCGGCCGGCCCCCGGCAGCGCTGATGGTGATCGACACCGGCTCCGACGAAGTGGTCCGCCAGGTTTCGCTGAAGGCGCCCGGCTGCCCGGTCCACGTGGCCGCGGACGGCCGCGTCCTGGTCGGTCTCGTGGCCACGGACGCCGAAGGAAAGTCCGTGGACGGGCAGCTGTCCGTCCACGGATCAGGGGGCCTCGAGCACCACTTCGACGCGCCGGTCGGAAAGGTCCCCATCACCATCCGCACCACGCCGGACGGCGCCCGTGCCTTCGTCGCCAACCTGTACGCGGGCACTCTCCACGTGATCGACCTCAACACCGGCACGGTCGAACGGGAGCTGGGCATCGACCCCGGTGACCAAGGAGCCCACGGCATCGCCTACCTGGTATGAGCCGGAGACCGTGGCACAGTTGTCCCGCCGATGAAAGGATCCGCACGAGATGGAACGCACCCCCGAAGAGACGTTTCAGGCTCATGTCAGCGCATTGAGCTCCGGGGACCTCGACGCCATCGCCGCCAATTTCGCCCCGGACGCCGTGTTCATCACTCCATCCGGGATCCTGCGTGGCCGCGACGGAGTGAAGCAGGGCATCGGGGCGGTCCTCACCGACCTCCCGAACGCCCAATGGGAGCCCAAGAACCCGAAGTTCGCCGATGACGTCCTGTTCCTGGAATGGGCCGCCACCGCCGACACCACCCATGTGGACGACGGCGTGGACACCTTCGTCTTCCGCGACGGCCTCATCCACGCCCAGACCGTGCGCTACACCCTGCTCCCCAGCACCGCCCCCTGACACAACGCTCTTAGAGAAGTGCGCTCGCGTGCCGAACCTCGATCTGTTGTTGACGTTTCTGGAGATCTATCGGACCGGATCGCTGTCCGCGGCGGCGCAACGCCTCGGTGTGACGCAACCCGCGGTCACCGGACAGCTCGCGCGCCTGGAGCAGCAGATCGGCGAACCGCTGTTCGTGCGCTCTCCCAAGGGGGTCGCTCCCACACAGCGGGCAGCCGCTCTCGCGTCCCGCGTCGGCCTCCATGTGGACGAGCTTCGCGGCGCCCTGGACTCCACCGACGCCCCGCCCGCGCTGCGGGGCACGGTGAGAGTCGGAGGGGCGGCCGAGGTGATGAGCTTGCGGGTCCTGCCCGCGCTGAGTCCACTGACCCGCCGGGGACTGTGTGTCCACGCGACGCTGGGGCTGGCCGACGACCTGTTGTCACTGCTGGTCTCCGGTCGGCTCGACCTCGTCGTCTCGTCGGTGCGCCCCACCCGTGAGGCGCTGCTGGCGGTCCCTCTGATCGACGAGGTATTCGTGCTTGTCGCGCCTCCCGCGGTGGCTCACACCGTGGACCCGGAGCGGCTCAAGGCAGATCCGGTGGAGGCGCTGGCACATATCCCCATGATCGGGTACGCCGAGGAGCTGCCCATCGTGCGCCGTTATTGGCGCACCGAGTTCGGTCGCCGACCGCCCAACCCCGTCGCGATGATCGTGTCCGATCTGCGAGCCGTCCTGGCCGCCGTGGCCGCGGGAGCCGGTATCTCCGTCCTGCCGCGCTACATCGCCGACCCGGCCCTCGCCGCAGGGGATGTTGTGCAACTGCACCAGCCCGAGATAGCGCCACTCAACACGCTCTATCTGGCCACCCGGCGCGGGGCCCCCGCCAACCCGGCCCTCACGGTGCTGCGCGACCACCTCCAGCGGGCCGCAGGGGAGTGGAACGACCTGTGATGGCCGCTCATATCGTCCGGTGACCTCACCCCGATGCCGCGGCGATCTCCGGGTGGTGGCAGCGGTAGTGCTCCCGGCCCTAGGCAGTGCGCTGGGCATGGAGACGGTCCAGCAGTTCCGCGGCGTTGGTCATGTGGTCGCCCACGGCCTTGATCACCGCCGTGACGTCGGCCGACTCGATCGCGCCGACGATGTCGGCGTGCTCGTCGACGGCCTCCTGCGGCATCGAGTAGTGCCCCTCGAGCCGGGCCAGACACATCCGCGTCTCGACCAATAGTGTCCTGCTGGTGCGCTCGAGGCGCTGATTGCGCAGGCAGGCCACCAGCGTCTCGTGGAACCGCATGTCCGCCGCTGTCAGTTCAGCCGGGTCGTCCGCCGTGACCGCGGTCGTCATGGCGCGGTGGTGCTCGCGAAGGCTTGCCAGCACCGCCGGATCCTGGGTCTCGGCCAGCCGCAACGCTGCGGGTGCCGAATATTACATCCGCCCTGGTCAGGTGTCGGGTGCTGGTAGCGGTCTAATAGGTTTTCGAAACCTGGGTAGTTGCGTTGCGCGGTGGGTCGCGATGCACCGCGTTGAAGCTGCTCCATGTGCCACTTGACCGCTTCCGTGTACGGCATCGTACGGAGCTTGACGGCGCGGCAAGTCCGCGAGACTCTTAAAATAGAACATAGAGGGAGAATTGCCGCAGGGCTGGGGGGGCAAGGGGTCGCAGGTTCAAATCCTGTCGTCTTGACGTGCGTTTTCGCAGGTCGGAGGCCGTTTCCGCGGGTAGCGGAGGCGGCCTTTGTCGTGTCTGGGCAGGGAGCGATGGGGAGCCCTCTGGGAGCCCTCGTGCTCCCAACTCGCGGACGTGTCAACGGTGTCCGATTCGTCCGTCACCCGTGAAGGGTGTCTTTATTGCCGTACCGTGGTTGACCTGGGGCTTTGTGATCGCCCGAGTATGGGCATGATTAGTGATCGTGGGTCTGCGACTGCTTTACCTGATCTTCTGCCGACTACTGGGTTGCCTCCTCTTGTTGGGCCGCTCGACCGCTGCGAAGAACGCCGAGATCCTTGCCCTTCGTCATGAGGTCGCTGTGCTGCGCCGGCAGGTCCAGCGGCCGCGGCTCTCATGGGCTGATCGTGCTGTGCTCTCCGCTCTCGCACGGCACCTGCCATCTGCCTTGCGCCGTCATCGGCTGGTCACCCCGGGCACCCTGCTGACCTGGCACCGCCGTCTGGTGCGCTGGAAATGGCGACAGCCACCAGCCAGGCCCGGCCGGCCAGCGATACCGGAAGAGACAGTCGTGCTCATCCAGCGCCTGGCGCGAGAGAATCCGACCTGGGGGTTCGTCAGGATCCAAGGCGAGCTGCGTCGGCTCGGTCGTCGGGTTGCCGCCACCACGGTCCGGCGCGTTCTGCGCCGCTCCGGCCTGTCGCCCGCACCGCAGCGCGCATCCCAGCAGACTTGGCGCTCCTTCCTCCGGTCCCAGACCCACACGCTGCTGGCTTGCGATTTCATGCATGTGGAGACCGTCTTCCTCAAACGCCTCTACGTCTTCTTCGTCATGGAGACTGCCACCCGGCGCGTTCACGTCCTGGGCGTCACCGCCCACCCGACCGGCGCATGGGTCACCCAACTCGCCCGCAAGCTGCTCATGGATCTCGGCGACAGGGCCGGGTGCTTCCGGTTCCTCATACGGGACCGGGACAGCAAGTTCACCGCCGCGTTCGACGCCGTGTTCGCTGCCAACGGCACAGCCGTCATCCCGACTCCGCCGCAGAGCCCGCGGTCAAACGCATTCGCCGAACGTTGGATACGCACAGCCCGCGCCGAATGCACCGACCGGCTCCTCATCACCGGCGAACGACACCTCCGCGCAGTCCTCATCACGTACGCGGAGCACTACAACGCGGGACGGGCACATCGTGGCCTCGGCCTACGAGCACCTGACGATGACCCAAACGTCATCCTCCTGCCTGCTGCCGCGGTCAGGCGCTGCCAGGTACTTGGCGGGCTGCTCAACGAGTACTACCCGACGCGACCCCGGCTGCCTTACCGTCCGCAGGAAACGCCCAGCTCAGCAGCCTGATCGGAATATTGACACCCTTCAGGACTCTGTTGGTCGATGTGATGGTTCGCCTGAAATGACCTTCGGGTGCGGTGGACACTGCTCGTTGTCGGGTCCGCTTTCCCCGGGCCGGGGGGTGGAGATCATGTCGATGCGTCCGTTGCCTGCGCCTGCGGTGCCTGAGTCCATGGCCAGGGTCGCCCGGGCTGCGTTCCCGCGTGGTTGTCTGGCCATGCGGATCAGGGACGAGTTCGGGGCGGTATTTGAAAGCGAGCGGTTCGTGGCGGCGTTCGCACCTCGGGGTGGTCCGTCTGTGTCTCCGGGGATGCTGGCGCTGGTCAGCGTGCTGCAGTACGCAGAGCGTCTGACCGACCGGCAGGCCGCTGATGCGGTGCGCGGCCGGATCGACTGGAAATACACCCTCGGCCTCCAACTGGCCGATCCTGGCTTCGATTTCTCGGTGCTCAGCGAGTTCCGCGACCGGCTGATCGCGCACGGCCTGGAACAGCAGATCCTGGACGCCATCCTCGCGCAGTGCAGCAAGCGGGGCCTGCTGCGGGCCGGAGGCCGGGCCCGCACCGACTCCACCCATGTCATCGCCTGCATCCGTGATCTGAACCGGCTGGAGTTCGTCACCGAGACCATGCGCTGCGCCCTTGAGGCCTTGGCGGTGGCCGCTCCCGCCTGGCTGGCCGGCACCGACGCGGTCAACGCGGACTGGCTCGCGCGCTACCGGCGGCGTGCTGACTCCTACCGGCCGCCCAAGGGCGAGGCCGAGCGCACCGCGTTCGCCGAGAACGTCGGGGGCGACGGCTATGAACTCCTCGATTCTCTCGACGATCCCACGGCCCCCGCCCACATCGCCGGCCTCGAAGCGGTCGTGCTCCTGCGCACCGTGTGGGCCCAGGAGTACCAGCGCGACGCCCGCGGAGTGCGCTGGCGCGGACACAAACAACGCCCTCCGGGAGCGGCACGCATCGTCTCCCCACACGATGTGGACGCGCGCTGCGGGGTGACGCGGGGATCCGCCTGGGACGGCTACAAAACGCATCTCACCGAGAGCTGCGACGACGGCCTTCCCCACCTGATCACGTGCACGGCCACCACACCGGCCACGACGGACGATCACCAGCTCACCGCCGCCGTCCACGATGCCTTGACCGAGCGGGGGCTGCCGAGCACTACGTGGACGGCGGCTACACCAGCGCGAAGATCATCCTTCAGGCTCGTGCACTGGGCGTCGAGGTCATCGGGCCGGTCAGGCAGGCCGGTGGCCGACCGGCCCTGCAGGGTAGCGGCTACGCTGCCACCGACTTCCGCATCTACTGGCAGACCCGGCAGGTGACCTGCCCGCAGGGCCGGATCAGCACCCGCTGGAGTGACACCACTATCGGCGGCGAACCCCGCATCCACATCGACTTCTCCAGCGCCGGATGCACCACCTGCCCGGCCAAGAACATCTGCACCACGGCCGCCTACCGCGTCCTGACACTGCTCCCGCGCGAAGAGCACGAACTCCTCCAACAACGTCGGGCAGAACAACAGACCGAGGAATGGAAGAAGCGGTACCACACCAGGGCCGGGGTGGAGGGCAGTATCTCGCAGGCGGTGCGGCGCGCCGACACCCGGCATACTCGCTACCGCGGCCTCGCCAAGACCTCTCTGGCCCAGGTCCTGACCGCGGCCGCACTCAACCTCTACCGACTCGACGCCTGGTGGACCGGACCCCCGCTGGGCACGACACGAGTCTCCCACTACGAACAGCTCGTCCTCAGCCTCGCGGCCTGATCGACAAAACCGCAGATCACATCGACCAACAGAGTCCTTCAGGGGTTCTCTCGCGCCAGGCGCTGGATGAGCGCGACTGTCTCTTCCCCGCACCAGACGGCGGTGCCAGGTCAGCAGGGTGCCCGGGGTGACCAGCCGATGACGGCGCAAGGCGGATGGCAGGTGCCGTGCGAGAGCGGAGAGCGCGGCACGATCAGCCCATGAGAGCCGCGGCCGCTGGACCTGCCGGCGAAGTACGGCGACCTCATGACGAAGGGCAAGGATCTCGGCGTTCTTCGCAGCGGTCGAGCGGCCCAACAAGAGGAGGCAACCCAGTAGTCGGCAGAAGATCAGGTAAAGCAGTCGCAGACCCACGATCACTGATCATGCCCATGCTCGGGCGATCGTAAAGCCCCAGGTCAACTACCGTGCGACAATAAAGACACCCTTCACTGGTATCGCGACTACGTCACCGGCGACCTGATCCCCGCCCTGGGCGCGCTCAAGCTCGACGAGCTCGGCCACCGCCACATCGCCGGATTCGTTCACGCCCAGCTCGCCGCAGGCCGCGGCAGAGTGACCGTCTACCGGTGCCTGGCCACGCTCTGCAGCGCCCTGGGCGACGCCGTCCGCCAGCACCGCCTCACCCACGACCCCGCACGCCCGGCCGCCCTGCCCCGACCACCCACTACCGAGCGACGGATCTGGACAGTCGAGGAAGCAGCCCGCTTCCTGCGCTACTGCCACCGCACCGACCCACTCATCGCGGATCTGTGCGAACTCCTGATCGGCACTGGCATGCGCAAAGGGGAAGCGCTCGCCCTCCACTGGCACGACGTGTACCTCAACGAAGGGGCGCTCTACGGCCGTTACATTCTTTGGGCCATCAACAACGCCCGCCTGGTCATCACCTCACCCCAAACCCGCAGCAGCAAGAACTGGGTCGCCATCACCCCGCGCGTGGCAGCCGCGCTCACACGCCGCGAAGCCGAAGCCCCGGATTCAGCACTGTCTGACCGCTCCTCGGATCCCTTCACCGGACTGGTCTTCTGCCGACCCGACGGACGCCCACTGCGACCTCAGACCGTCCTGGACCGATTCCGCCGACACGCCAAGGAAGCAGGCGTCCCCCCGCATCACCCTGCACGACCTGCGACACCTCGCTGCCACCCTGTCCATCACCGCGGGCACCCCGCTCGCCGTCGTCTCCAAAACCCTGCGACACTCCACCCTCTCCACCACCGCCAACCTCTACAGCCACCTCACCCAGGCACGTGGAGCGACATCTCCCTTGCCTTGATCGATATCGACGTGTTAACGCAGATTGGCCGCCACTCCTCGCGCCCTGCACGCGTCACAGAGAGGAGCGGACCCTTCAGTAGGTTACTGACCGCTAACGAATCTGGCCTCACTCTCGGGCCTTGACCTCGCTCGGGCCAACCCATACGTTATTGCCGAATAACATTCGACGGAAGGGTAGGTAGGTATGGACTTCATCCTCGTGGACACCTGCAACGCCCCTGCCTCCCAAGCTGCCCGCGAGGTGTGGAATGACTGAGCAACTGCAAGGGGTGGACGCAGCTGCCTTCCGCTCGGCGCTGTCCCGCTTCCCCTCAGGCGTGACAATCGTGACGACTCGCAGTGCCGGGGGCACGTTGCACGGATTCACCGCGAGCTCCTTCGCGGCGTTGTCGCTGGATCCGCCGCTTGTTCTCGTGTGTGTGGACCAGGGAGCGGACTGCTTCGCTGCTTTCATAGCGGCTGAGCAGTTCGTCGTGAACATCGTTACGCCCGCACATGCGAAGTTGGCGAAGAAGTTCGCCACGAAGGGCGCGGACAAGTTCGCCCACGGAACCTTCGAGTCTGACGAGGGCGGCTACCCGGCCCTGCCCGACGCAGCAGCGGTCATCCGCTGCGAGCTGGAGCAGGCTGTGCCCGGCGGAGATCACGTAATTCTTATCGGCCGGGTCCACGACGCACAGATAGGCAGCGGCGAGCCGGTGACATGGTACAAGGGCGACTTCCTCCGCCTTGGGGAGAGTGCTACATGAAGTACACCGGGCAGTGCGACCCTCCGCTCGGTCCGGTGAATGATCCCGTGAAGATCGGGAACGTGCTGCGCCCGGTAGCCGACGTCGACGCCGCTATGCGCTTCTACATCGAAACGTTCGGACTCGCTATGAAGTTCGTTGATGGCGACCGCTACGCCGCACTCGACGCTGGCGGCACAACCTTGGCCCTGACCGGCCCGACCGAGGACGTTACGGGCGGCATGCCCGCCGCATCATTCAAGGTTCCCGATGTGAACTCCACGCTCGGCGCCCTCGTCCAGGGCGGCGGGGCCATTGTTCGGGAACCGGAGCAGGGCCCCCACGAGGTTCGAGCCGTGGCTCGAGACCCACGGGGGAACACCGTGGTGATCTACGGGCCGCGGTAGGCGGTCAGTTCCGGTCCCGGGGGCCCGAACGTGCGAAGCCCAACGCGCTCAGCATTTCGTCCTCATGCATCTTCCCTGCGCTGATCTACACCTTCTTCAGGCCGAGGTTCAATCGCAGAGGGCTTCTCTGGTCGGTCTATGGGGGCTGGCACTGTGTCTCCTGTTCACGATTGGCTCACCGGCCGTCTCAGGGACTGAGAGTTCGCTATGGCCGACACTGGACCTCAACCGGTACCCCTATTACAACGCAGGATTGTTTTCCACGCCAGCGGCACTCTTTCTCGGATGGCTCGGAACTCTCACCTCGTCGAGGCACAACGGCACAAAATCGCGTGAAGCGTATAGGGCAGAAAGGGGGGTCGGGTCCGCGGCCACGGCTAGGAACTATTGATTCAACTCCGGGCTTGCGCGGATACGCGCTGACCCAAGCAGCAAGAAGATCACGCCCTACTAGAGGCCGAACACCCTCCCTCATTACGGGAGGGCAAGTTGGCCTAGTCATACGGGACAATTGTTGTCTGCATGTCGGGAGAGCCATAAAGTGAACGAGCATCCGTCAATCGCCAAACTCAAGGAAGCGCGCAGGTTCACACCCCCCGCCGACCTGGCCGCAGGCGCCAACGTCACCGCGGAGGCGTATGAACAGGCCAAGGCTGACAGGCTCGGCTTCTGGGCCGAGCAGGCCCGCCGGCTGACCTGGGCCAAAGAGCCTACCGAGACGCTGGACTGGTCGAACCCGCCGTTCGCGAAGTGGTTCAAGGACGGCGAGCTCAACGTCGCGTACAACTGCGTGGACCGGCATGTGGAGGCCGGACACGGCGACCGGGTCGCCATCCACTTCGAGGGCGAGCCCGGCGACAGCCGCGCGATCACCTACGCCGAGCTCAAGGACGAGGTCTGCAAGGCCGCCAACGCCCTGCTGGAGCTGGGTGTCCAGAAGGGCGACCGGGTCGCGGTCTACATGCCGATGATCCCGGAGACGGCGGTCGCGATGCTGGCCTGCGCGCGTATCGGCGCGGCGCACTCCGTCGTCTTCGGCGGCTTCTCGGCGGATGCTATCGCCACCCGGATCCAGGACGCGGACGCCAAGGTCGTCATCACTTCCGACGGCGGCTACCGACGCGGCAAGCCGACTGCGCTCAAGCCGGCCGTGGACGACGCGGTGGCGCGCGTGGAGAACGTCGAGCATGTACTCGTCGTCCGGCGCACCGGTCAGGACGTGGCCTGGGACGACAGCCGCGACGTGTGGTGGCACGAGATCGTCGAGCGGCAGAGCGCCGAGCACACGCCTGAGGCGTTCGAGGCGGAGCACCCGCTGTTCATCCTGTACACGTCCGGGACGACGGGTAAGCCGAAGGGCATCCTGCACACGTCCGGCGGCTACCTCACCCAGACCGCATATACCCACCACTCCGTCTTCGACCTCAAGCCGGAGACGGACGTCTACTGGTGCACCGCCGACGTCGGCTGGGTGACCGGGCACTCGTATGGCGTGTACGGGCCGCTGGCGAACGCCGCGACGCAGGTCATGTACGAGGGCACGCCGGACGCACCGCACCAGGGCCGGTTCTGGGAGATCGTGCAGAAGTACGGCGTGACGATCCTGTACACGGCGCCGACCGCGATCCGTACGTTCATGAAGTGGGGCGACGACATCCCCGCGAAGTTCGACCTCGGCAGCCTGCGGCTGCTGGGTTCCGCAGGTGAGCCGATCAACCCCGAGGCGTGGATCTGGTACCGCAAGAACATCGGCGCCGACCGCACCCCGGTCCTCGACACCTGGTGGCAGACCGAAACCGGCGCAATGATGATCTCGCCGCTGCCGGGCGTCACCGAGACCAAGCCCGGCTCCGCGCAGAACCCGCTGCCCGGCATTTCCGCGACCGTCGTCGACGACAAAGGCAACGAGGTGCCCGACGGTGATAGCGGCTACCTTGTGCTGACCGAGCCGTGGCCGTCGATGCTGCGCACCATCTGGGGCGACGACCAGCGGTTCCTGGACACGTACTGGTCGCGGTTCGAGGGCAGGTACTTCGCCGGTGACGGGGCGAAGAAGGATGACGACGGGGACATCTGGCTGCTGGGCCGGGTCGACGACGTCATGGTGGTGTCTGGGCACAACATCTCCACCACGGAGGTGGAGTCGGCGCTGGCGTTGCACCCTTCGGTCGCCGAGGCGGCCGTCGTCGGCGCAACGGACGAAACGACCGGGCAGGCAATCGTCGCCTTCGTGATCCTGCGCAGTACGGCCGCCGAGACAGAAGACCTGGTCGCCGACCTGCGCAACCACGTCGGCGCCACCCTCGGCCCGATCGCCAAGCCGAAGCGGATCCTGCCGGTGGCCGATCTGCCGAAGACCCGCTCCGGCAAGATCATGCGCCGGCTGCTGCGGGACGTCGCCGAGAACCGCCAGCTCGGTGATGTCACCACGCTGACCGACTCGACCGTCATGGACCTCATCCAGGCGAAGCTCCCGGCGGCGCCGAGCGAAGACTGAGCGAGGAACGCGTCCGGAGGGCACCCGGCGACCGCGCCAGGTGTCCTCCGCGAACGTATGGCGGAGCCCGCCGATATAACGAGTTGGTGCGTGATAGCGGGTGAGGCGTCGTACCTGGCCGGTGGCATGATCCGTCTGTGGCGATCACGGTCAATCGGGCGATGCTGGCGCACCGGCTGTTCACGGGGATCTCTCGGCGTCATCTTGCGTGTCTGGTCGAGGAGCTGGCGGTGCCGTGGCAAGCCGGGGTCGAGGGTCGCCGTCATGCTGTACGAGGTGGGGCCAGAAAGCGGGCCGCGGGAGCCGGCGCCCGCTCGCCGCACGTTATGGACTGACACCCTGCGGCCTGGTCGTATGCACGATGCCACGGCCGCCCGCAACGAGGGCATCGGCATCTGCTTCCAGTACTTCCCCGACGTCGAGGTCTTCCTGGACGACGACTACCTCGGCCTGAGCCGCGATCACTGCGGCAAGCGATCACATCACCAAGAAAACCGCGTCCGGGAGCACTGCCCGGCAGAGTCGAGCAGTGGGAACGCGACCGTCACGTGCACTCCTCCGACCGCATCACGGTCGAACACGCCCTGGCCGACCACAAACGCTGGAGACAACTAACGCGCTGGACCCACCGACGCGACCGCCTTCCCGACACCTACCGCGCCATCGCCGGCCTCGCCTCCGACCGCACCATCGCCGCCTAAAAACAGGCCACGACCAGGCCAGACACGTCTCACCCGCTATCACGCACCAACTCGTTAGAAGTCATCTCATTTGGCGAGCCTGCGGTAGCAGATGAGGGTGCAGGCGATGCTGGTGAAGGCCAAGGAAATGGATGGCTTTGCGTTCGTGGCGGCGGTGCAGGCGGCGGCATCCGGCGAGCCAGGCCATCGTGCGTTCGATGGTCCAGCGGTGGCGTCCCAGTCGCTTGGAGGATTCGATACCTTTGCGAGCGATGCGGTGTCGGATGCCGCGCTGGCGTAACCATCGGCGCAGATGGTCGTAGTCGTAACCGTTGTCGCCGTGGAGCTTGGCCGGCCTTCGGCGGCGTGGTCCACGGCGGGAACGGATGGGCGGGATGCCGCGCACGAGCGGTTCGAGCGCCTGGCTGTCGTGCAGGTTGGCGCCCGAGATCCCGATGGAGATGGGCAATCCGGTCCGCTCGGTGATCAAGTGGATCTTCGAGCCCTTCTTGCCCCGATCCACGGGATTCGGACCCGTCAGATCCCCCCTTTGAGGGCTCTCATGTTCACCGAGTCGATCGCGACCAGTCCAGCTCGCCGCGCGACCCGAGCTCATCCAAGACCAGGCGGTGCAGCTTCGCCCACACCCGCGCCTGGGACCATTCCATGAACCGGCGGTGAGCGGTGGCGCCGGACGGGCCGAACACGGGCGGGGCCTGCGCCCACGTGCAGCCAGTGGTCGCCACGAAGATGATCGCGGCCAGCACCTCACGATCTCCGTACCGGCGCCGGCGAAATATGCTCGGCCGCGGCTGCCTTCGTGGAGCTACCTGATTGGGCGAGGGGCCGGACTGCGCGCAGTTGCCGCAGCGTCAGGCCAGGTATCGACATGGCACCACCAAGTGCTGCACAGACGGACGGACATGGCAATCACGATGGAACCTGTGCTCTCGTCCCGAAACCGGATCCCTGCGGCCTCCTCGGCTCGAGGGCAGTACAGCGACGGATACGCATTCCTGAGCCCCTTGTGATAGCCGGCTTGGATTGGCAGGTGCGGGAAGATTCGTCAGTAGGCGATGAGGAAAGGTCGGATTCAGCACCGCTTGCCGGGGTACGACGACCAGATCGTCGGGCCATAGAATGGCCATAGGCAGGCCGCTGGAAGGGTGTTCGGTTCTTTGCTTGCACATCGAAGTGGAACGCCCTCCTCCAGCGCCTTCAAGATCGCTTCCAATCAAGCGACTGTCATGAATGAGCCAGCTAATTCGACTTTGAGCGCACGTGGTTCGCGATCGCCGCATCGTCGTTAGCGCCGTACATTTCGTCGATCAGTGCTGCGAAAGAGCGGACGACGGCATTACGCTTGATCTTTCCGTTCGCAGTCCGCTCGCCATGCTCGACTTGCAGGGACCGTGGTAGAACGCGAAAGTCCTTCAACTGCTCGACACGCGAAAGGTCTGCGTTGACCCGAGCAACCTCTGCTCGCAGAAGCTCAGCCACCGCCTCTGTCGACTGGCCGTCTGCTGGTGTGTTCGGCTCAATTAGGACGGTGAGGTACTTACGGGCGTCTCCGACGACGATGGCTTCGTTGATGAGCGAACTTTCCCTCAACCGGGTTTCGATGGGCTGAGGATTGATCGTTTTGCCGCCCGAGTGATGATTACGTCCTTCTTCCGGCCAATAAGCCGGATGTCACCATTCGGTGCACGCTCTACCAGGTCACCGGTGCAGAACCAGTCATCTTGGAAGACCGCTTCGGTCTCCGTGGGGTTGCGCCAGTATCCGTCGAAGAGCAGCGGCGCTCGGAGCAGCATTTCTCCGTCTTCCGCGATCTTCACCTGGAAGCGCGGATCCGGGAAAATCCTGCCGATGAAGCCTGGCCGGGGGAACGGCTGGTTGAAATGCGCGATGGGGGCTCCGGTGGTCTCGGTGAGGCCATAACACTCACGCAGATCGAGCCCCCAGATCTGCCAAATCGCGATGACGCTCTCAGGCATTGCCGCAGATGCCGTGTAGGCCACGCGGATGCGATCCATCCCGACCTTTGCCCGCAGTGGCAGAAACACCCCACGAAGTGCGGCAGCGTATGCGATCCGCAGCAGCACTGAGGGCGTGCGACGAGACCAGCGGTCCTCAGCCACCCTGCGGCCAACCCACATGGCAGCGTCATAGACAGCGCGGCGAAGTCGTGGCCAAGTCTCCGTCTGTGCGATCAGTTCGCCGGCGATTTTCTCGTAGAACCGCGGAGGCCATAGCACTGCCGTTGGCCGGACTGAGCGCAGCACTCTCTCGTAGTCACCGATGCTGCAGTATGTGACCACCAGACGTGAGAGCAGAGGCGCGAAGATCGACACAAGGGCTGGCGCTACATGGGCCAACGGCAGGAAGCCCACAACATCGTGCTCCCGGCGGCGGCTCTGCGGATAGAGACCGACAAAGGTCTGGACCGCGTGCTGGAGTGTTCGATGCGAATGCGTGACGCCCTTTGGTACTCCCGTGGACCCGGACGTGTAAAAGAGCACGGCGGCATCGTCGAGGGATCCCGCAGCGACCAACTGAGCGAGGAGACCTGAGCCGTCCTCATGGTGTCGGGCGCCTTCATCGGACAGGGTCTGCCACCGTGTTCCTTTGACACCCTTGGGCAGTGTCGGCGGATCGGCATCGATTCCGACCACAAGCCGCAGTTCCGGGGTGCGAGCGGCGACCTCAGCTACCTTGTTGAGCTCCGTGGCCGTCTCACCGACCAAGACCACCGCTTCGCTATGTACAAGGGTCTGCTCTATCGCGGCAGGCGAGTTGGTGGGATACACGCCGATTACGACACCGCCGATACTCTGAACGGCAAGCGCTGCGCACGCCCACTCTGGGCGCGCGCTGCTCATCACTGCTACGCGATCGCCGTGCTTGACACCCTGAGCCACGAGACCGAGTGCAACCTCGCGCACACGATTGGCGTACGCGCGCCACGTGATCGCCTGTACAGATCCATCACGCCAGTAGCGCAGCGCAACGGCATCGGGTTCCTTGCGCGCGCGATCGAGGAGCAGTCCCGGTAGCGTCCGGGTCGGCTGGAAATTGATCAGATCCATGAGACGGCCTCTCTTCCAGAGCAGGCAAGCCCGTGCTCAATGAGACTCATGCAGCTCGCTCCCCAAGGGGAAGGAAGCCACCCCGGTACCACGTCACCGGCTTGCCGGCACCTGTCCGTGCATCGCGTACGCGACCGATGAGGATTACGTGATCTCCGCCGGGCACGGCCTGCTCCAGCTCGCAGCTGATGACTGCTGCCGCATCCGGCAACAGCGGATTGCCTGCCTCATCGAGTTCGAAATTGCCGTCCGCGAACTTGTTCTCACCCTTGGTGGCGAACTTCAGCGCCAAGTCGGCATGGGCGTCCGTCACAATGTTCACGACGAAATGCTTAGCCGCCATGAAGACGGGAAAGCAGTCAGCTCCTCGGTCCAGACACGCCAAGATGAGCGGGGGATCGAGAGACAACGCGGCGAAGGAACTCGCGGTGAATCCGTGCAGTGTGCCTGCCTCGCTTCGCGTCGTCATGATCGTCACACCTGAAGGGAACTGAGCCAATGCCGAGCGGAAAGCGGCAGGGTCCAGTTCCTGAAATTGATCAACCATTGTACCCCTCGCGGGCAGCTCGGGCGGCAGGGTCGTTGAAGACCGTGCGCGCATCAGCCAGTGTGACGCGAAGCTGCTCTTCGTCCGGCCAGCCGGTCGTATCCGAGTGCAGGGCCCGCTTCAGTGCTGCGAATACGGCAGGTGGCTTCGCCGCTGCTGAGCGCGCATCCGCCACCGCGGTCGCAAGTAGTTCGTTCTGCTCGACGACCTGGTCGACAATCCCGATTGCCTCCGCAGTCGTTGCGTCGACGGGCTCTCCGTCCAGCAAGAGACGCCGAGCTGCACGGTCACCCGCGACCGAACGCACTCGCGAGATGCCCTTCACAGCTGGCAGCATCCCATGCTTGATCTCAGGGAAGACGAAACGTGCTCCCACCGCCGCGTAGACCACATCGGTGAACAGGGCCATCTCGATCCCGCCGCCGACGCACCACCCGTTGACCGCGCACATCAGCGGCCGGGGATAGTTCTCCAGTGCGCAAAGCAGCGCGTGAAAGCCTGCCCTCCGCTCGACCATGACATTGGCGTCGAAGTCGACGGCTTCCTTCATGTCACCACCCGCGCAGAAGAAGCGCTCGCCAGCTCCCGTCAGGACCACTGCGGGAGCGTTAGGGCCGGTGGCGAGCGTGACCAGCTTCGCTGTCAGCTCGCTGACGAGAGCCTTACTGAGCGCGTTGGCAGGCGGGTGGCTAAGGGTGAGTACAACCACCCCGTCCACTTCGTCTGATGCGTGGACGAGGCTTAGTGCTGTGTTGTGCGAACCTGCGGTCATGCTCGTCTCCGGTTACTTCGCGGGTGCGCCGGCGTTGCGCGCAGAAGGGAAGTCCACAGGGCGCTTCTCCCGGAAAGCCTGGCGCGCTTCGGCGTAGTCGGCGCTAGCGAAGTCGAGAATCTCGAGCGCTGTAGACAGCTCGTGCTGAGGCGCCGCATTGGTGAGCCAGGTGTTGAGAGCGCGCTTGGTGAATCGGAGCGCCTGCTGGGACCCACGTGCCAGCTGGGACGCGACCTCGAGGGCACGGGGCAGTACCTGCTCACGCGGAACGGACAGACTGACGAGACCAATCCGCTCGGCTTCGGCGCCACTCAGCTTCTCGGAGGTAAGGACGTAATACTTGGTCTTAGCCATGCCGACGAGCAGCGGCCAGATAAGTGCGGCGTGGTCGCCAGCGGTCACGCCGACCTTGGTGTGGCCTTCGATCAGCACCGCATCGTCCGCAGCAATGCTGATGTCGGCGAGAAGCGCCGTCGACAGCCCGTAACCGACCGCGGGCCCATTAATCGCAGAAATGATCGGCTTCTCGATCCGCAGGATCGTTGAAGTTCGCTTGCGTTCGGTCTCCATGATCGCAAGCGCGTCTTCGTGCGTGGGATCGGGCTGGGTAACGTCCATACCAGTACAGAAGGCCTTGCCTGCCCCGGTCACAACTACGACGCAGGTCTGGTCATCGCGCTCGACATCAGCCCAGATCCGGTTCATCTCTTCGAACATCGGCAGGGTGAACGCGTTGTACCGTTCTGGGCGATTGAACGTGATCAGGAGGACGCCGTTGTCCTTGCGTTCGACGAGGATGTCACCCGTGCCGTGCTGGTAGAGGTCGCTCATCGAACCGTCTCCTTCTGCGCGAGGTTGTGCGTGTCGCTGAACTGGCGGAGTGCTTCTTCGTGGGCGGGGCGGGCGGCTCGGATCTCGGCGAGGATGTCGTCGGCCGAGCGCACGACGTTGCGGGGGTGCTTGAAGCGGGGGATGACGTACTTGCCGAAGAGTTCGATCGAGCGCATCAGCTGGTCGTGGGGCAGGCTGTCGACACGCAGGACGAGTGCTTCGACGACCATGTCCGCGTATCGCTGTACGTGTTCCATGCAGTGCTCGGGGTCGCCGACCATGAAGCCCTGGGAGCGTTCGAACATGTACTCTTCGTCGTTGAAGTCGATGTCCTTGACAGCGCCCATGTAGGCGTAGTCCTTCGACAGCTTCGACAGGCGCTCATATGCGTCGGTGGACAGCTTGGCCATCTCGAACAGGGGCTTCGCCTCGAGGCGGGCCTGGGCAGTGGTCTCGGCGCAGTGCATACCACCGGCGACCGCGACCATCTTGCGCGGCGTGATCGGGTAGGGGTGGTTGGTGGCGGCGAGAGTGTCGTCGTAGAGCTTGACCATGTTCTCGACGAGGTCGAACCCGAGGTAGAGGCCGCCCATGATGGCGCCGATACCCATCGAGGCGGCCGTCTCGACCGAGCTCGGGCTGCCGGCGGCAGCCGAAATGGGCGGGTAGGGACCCTGCAGGGGCTTGGGGACCAGGCTGCGCGGCGGAACCTTGTAGTGCTCGCCCACGTACGAGAACACGTCGTTGAGGAACGCGCTCCGGATCAGCTCGATGCCCTCACGCCACTGAGCCTTGTTCTCGGAGGGGTCCACCTCAAACGCGCGCAGGGCGAGCGTGGTGTTGCCGCGCCCGGTACCAAGCTCGACACGGCCGTTGGACAGGATGTCCTCGGTCGCCACACGCTCCGCGACGCGCAGCGCATGGTTCATCCGCGTCGGCAGCAGCGTCACCAGGTGGATGAACCGCAGCCGGCTCGTCAGAGCCATCAGGTACGGGTAAAGCACCTCCGGAGCGGAGACCGAAGCCGTACCCAGAGCAACATGCTGCTCGGAACTACCGAAGGCATCGAAGCCCACCCGCTCCGCAAGCAGAACCTCCTCCACCAGCTCCCGGTAGCGGTGCTCATGCGTAAGCCCGACCGGGGTGTCCCCTCAGACATGAGGATGAAGTCCATACCGACCCTTCCGGTCCAATGTTATTGGGCGATAACGTAGGTCGTAGCTCAGCCCAGGTCAAGGCCCCAAATCTGTTAGGTATTGGTAACTTCGTGGGGTTGGCCAGGTGCGCACAGGAAGAGGAGACCTCACTATGAGTGAGTTGCGGATTGAGCATTTGACCTCGCCTGATATCGCGGAAGCCATGGCGAGGGGTATGCGTACGGCGATCTTGCCGCTGGGTGCGACGGAGCAGCATGGCGCGCATCTACCGCTGTCCGTCGACAGTGATCATGCTGACCGGCTGAGTGTCCTTGTCGCCGAGCGGCTTGGTGACGCGCTTGTGCTTCCGACGGTGCGGATCGGTTGTTCTGCGCACCACCTGGGGTTCGCCGGGACGCTGTCCCTGCAGGCCGGTACGCTTGAGGCGATCTGCGCAGACTGCTGCGAGAGTCTTGCTGTGCACGGGTTCCGTTGCGTTGTGATCTTCTCGGCGCACATCGGCAACTACCCGCTGCTCAAAGACATCGAATCAAGGCTTGACGAGCGGCTTTCCTGCGACCTAGATGTCATCGCCTACTCAGACTCGACAGCACTCCTCCAAGCGTGGCGCTCCGCAGCCCAGCAGGTCGCCGGCCTCGCCGACCACGTCGGAGGCCATGCCGACGTCGCGGAAACTTCGATCATGCTGGCTGTGCGGCCCGAGGTGGTGCGAAACGATCGAGCTGCTGCGGGCTTCACCGGGTCGATGAACGATGAACTGCTGGCTCGCGTATTCACGGACGGCGTGAGAGCAGTCGCTCCCAACGGAGTGCTTGGCGACCCGAAGGGCATGTCGTCTGAACTGGGATTTTCATGTCTAAACGCCGTAGCCGATCTGATAGCTGCCCATGCAACGGCACGTTATCAGCCGCTCACTTAAGGTAGGTACTAGGCCTCGCCCTGCCGACCTTCGGCCCCGACACCCATCCGGAAGGCATACTCCGCGTCTCCCGTACCGCGGAGGACATGGGATACGACTCCTGTGGACGGGCGACCGCGTCCTTGCCCCGCGTGTGCCGAGCGCCCCTACCCGGGCGTCGACGGCCAGATGCCGCGCGTCTACGAGAACCACATGGACCCGCTCGTCGCCCTGACGTTCGCCGCGTCCCACACGACACGGGTCCACCTGGGCACGAGCACCCTGAATGCCCTGTGGCAGCCGCCCTCATGCTGGCCCGGTCGCTGACCACCCTCGACCTCCTCAGCCAGGGGGCACCTGGTCGTGGGCCTCGGCCTGGGCTGGATGCCCGACGAGTACACCGCGGTCTCCGTGCCCTGGAAGGGCCGCGGTGCACGGCTCGACGAGACCCTGGACGTTCTCGAGAAGTACTGGGCCGACGACGCCTTCTCGCACGAGGGACCGTTGTTCACCATCCCGGAGACCGTGGTGGGCCTCAAGCCGCACCAGCGGCCCGGACCTCCCGTGCTGCTCGCGGCGTCCACGCCAGGCGGACTTCGCCGCATCGGACGGCGGTGCGACGGCTGGCTGCCCGTGGCGATGCCGCTGCCCTAGCTGATGGGCATGTGGGACGTCATCCATAGGGAGGCGGTGGAGGCGCAGCGCGACCCCGCCGGCCTGCGCATGGCGCTGCCGTCGACCCCGAGCTGACCGACACGAAGACCGACCAGAGGACCGGATGCCGCAGGCGGGCACCCTCGCCCAGTACGTCGACTACGCGCGGGCCGCCACCGAGGCAGGAGTGCACGAGCTGTTCGTGGACTTCGGGCAGACACCCGCCACCCTCGCCCAGCGCGTCGACCTGGCCGGCCGCTTCATGGAGGGAGTCCGCCACGGCTGACGGCGCTTAGCGCCACGAACGGCCCTCGGGAACACGTGGACACATGTGTTCCCGAGGGCCGTCGGTGTGTCAGGACGCTCCGAGGCCGTTCAGCAGGGTGTCGACGACGACATCCGCCGCCTGCCCGGGGCTCAACTCGGGCAGCTGCCGGGAGACGAGGTGCATGAGCTGGGGGAGCAGCGCGCTCGCCCAGCCCTCCGGGAGACCGGGGCGCAGGAGCCCTTCGTCGGTGGCGCGTTGGAGGAAGGCGTCGACCTCGCGGACGGACATGTCGCGGCGCGCGGAGACGCTGTCGTCGGCGAGCATGCGGGCGAGGTCGACGGGCCAGGTGCGGTTGACGGCGATGATGTTCTCGACGTAGCGGTGCAGGGCGACGGCGACGGGTGCCTCGCGCAGCCGCGCGTCCTCGATGGCCTGCTCGATGGCCGTCAGCCGGGACTCGTAGATGGCCGCGAGGAGGTCTTCGCGGGAGGCGAAGCGGCGGTAGACGGTGCGCCGGTCCACACCTGCCTCGGCGGCGATGCTCGCGATGCTGGCGCCGGGGTCGGCGGCGAGCATGCGTGCTCCGGTGGTCAGGACGGCTTCCAGGTTGCGTGCTGCGTCGGCTCTCACCGCGCCGAGTCTAGTGGCGGAATGTGAAGCCTGAGACATCTAGCGCCTCTCAGGAGTAGAAGCATGCCTAGTAAGTGCTACAGTGAAGTGACAGATTAATTCTTTAGTGTCATATCACTGTGTACCGCTTCCAGAAAGGCAAGTACCGATGTCGAAGGCATCCACGTCCCCCTCACCCAAGGCGGGTGGTGTCGCCGCCGCGATGAGCGCGCTGATCCTCGCTGTCCTCCTCGCGGCCCTCGACCAGACGATCGTCTCGACCGCGTTGCCCCGGATAGCCGAGGACCTGAACGGGTTCGACAACATCGCGTGGGTCAGCGCCGCGTACCTCCTCGCGTCGACGGCGGTCACCCCGCTGTGGGGCAAGCTCGGCGACATGTTCGGCCGCAAGCGGCTGTATCTGGCCGCGACCTCGATCTTCCTGATCGCCTCGGTGGCCTGCGGCCTGGCGCAGAACCTGCCCGAGCTGATCGGCGCCCGCGTACTGCAGGGCGTGGGCGGCGGCGGCATGATCGTGCTGACCTTCGCCCTCGTCGGTGACATCGTCGCCCCGGGCGAACGCGGCCGCTACCAGGGCATGTTCGGTTCGGTCTACGGCGTCGCCAGCATCGTCGGCCCCCTGCTGGGCGGCGTCTTCACCGACCAGCTGTCCTGGAGGTGGGCGTTCCTGATCAACCTGCCTGTCGGCATCATCGCCCTGACCATCGCTGCCCGGGCGCTGCCCGCGGCCACCCGGGGCGCCAAGGCACGTATCGACTATTCCGGCGCCACCATCCTGGCCGCCATCGCGACCGGCCTGGTCCTGATCACGTCCTTCGGCGAGCGCTGGGGCTGGGGCTCGCCGGCCATCGTCGGCCTGATCGTCGCCACCGTCGCGCTGGCCGTGCTGCTGGTGCCGGTCGAGCGCCGCGCCGCCGCCCCGGTCCTGCCGCCGGCCATGCTCGCCTCCCGGACCGTGGTCTTCTCCTCGCTGATCGGATTCTTCGCTAACGCCGCGATGTTCGCCGTACTGGTCTACCTGCCGACCTACCTGCAGATCGTCCACGGGGTCTCGGCCACGCTCTCCGGCATCCACATGCTGCCCCTGGTCGCCGGTCTGGTCGTCAGCCAGTCCCTGGCCGGGCGCTGGGCCTCACACGTCGACCGGCTGCGGGCGATCCTCCTGGTGGGCCTGCTCGCCAACCTCGCCGGGCTGCTCCTGCTGGGCACCATCGGCGCCGCCACCAATACGCTCGTGCTGAGCGTCTACTTCCTGATCACCGGTGTCGGCATCGGCATGGTGCCCATGGTTGTGCTGACCACTGTCCAGAACAGCGTGCCCGCCGCCGATCTCGGGCCGCCAGCGCCGTGGTCACCTTCGCCCGCTCCATCGGCGCGGCCTTCGGCGTCGCCGTCTTCGGCACTCTCCTCAACACCGGCTTCGCCGACCGCACGCGCGGCCTGCCGACCGCCGGCGGCTTCGACGCCACCCGCCCCGACACCATCGGCCGGCTGCCCGGCACCCTGCGCGACACCGCGCTGGACGCCTTCGCCCACGCCACGGCCATGGGCTACCTCTGGATCGCCCCGACCCTCGCCGTCGGCACCCTCCTCGCACTCTTCCTCAAGTCCGCGCGGAAGACCGGCAAGACGGCCGACACCTCCGAGCCCGTAACCGCGCAGGACGCCGTTCCGGCCGCCTGACCCGCCCGACAACGCGCCCTCGAGGCGGCCGACGCCCTCGCCGGGTGCCGGCCGGCGGCGTTTCCGGACGCCAGCGGGGCTCGCATGGTGCCCACGCGCCGCCGTCCGCCGAGGCGCTCTCCGAGAGCCTCTTGAGCTGGGCCGGCCACAGAGCGTCCAAGCGCCGCGTCCACAGAGGGGACAACGCGCCCGGGGACTTGGCAGCAGGACCGCGGACCACGTTCTCGGTCACCACATGGGTTCCGTCCGCGACCGCGGTGAACAGCCAGGCCTGGTACAGCTGCACACCGGCCCCGATGCCCGACCAGCCGAGCCGGTGATGCGGGACGTGCTCTCCCACGAAGATCTCGAACCGGTGCCCGTGGAACCACACTTCGAAGGTCCGGGCGAGCGGCCCGGCCCGGACCTCGGTGACGCACGGAACCCATTCCGGCCACCGCGTCACCTCGGTGAGCAGCGTGAACGCGGTGGCGGGCGGAGCGTGTACGACGGCCTGGGCCTGACAGAAGCTGTGGGCCTCGTCGGGCGAGAAGCCCGACGGCCAGTGGATGTCCGGATGGCCATCTGAGGCATCGAGCATCCGGTTCCCCTCTGGTGGTGCAGGGTGGCCTCAGGTGTGGCCACCGGGGGAAGGACGGCCCGCTCGGACATCCCCGCCTCCACTGTGCGCGAAGGCCCGGAGCCCGGCATACGTCAAACGACTGAGGGAACGCCGGGTCCTCAGTCCTCTTCGGCGTGCAGGTCCAGGCCGGAGAGCGCGTCCCGCAGCGCGGCCCGCGACGTGATGCCCAGCTTGGGATAGATCTGGTACCGGTGCGTGCCGATGGTCCGATGCGACAGGAGCATCCGCTCGGCGATCTGCTTGTTGGTCAGCCCGGTCGCCGCGAGCGTGGCGATCTGCAGCTCCTGAGCGGTCAGCGCCATGGCCCTCGGCCTGGCGGCGGCGGGCGCGGACCGGCCGCAGCTCCACCGCGGCACGCGTCACCCAGGGCTTGGCCCAGGTGCTGGAAGGCCTCCAACGCCTGGGTCAGCTGCTCCCGCGCCTCCGCCATGGCACGCAGCCGCCGCAGTCGTTCGCCGTAGAAGAGGCGCATCCGCGCGACGTCGAAGGGCCAGCGCTCCGGATCGGGCAGGGACAGGGTCCGCTCGAAGAGGGCGGCCCCCGCCTCCCCGGGGTGTGGTCAGCGCCTGGCAGGCCACGACCAGCATCTCCAGCCGGGGCGACAGCCCGGCCATCGAGGACTCGCGCATCGCTGCCGCGTGGGCCGCGGCCTCCTTCACCCGGCCGGTGCGGACGGCCGTCTCGACCAGATCCATCGTTCCCCACATGGCGATCGGGACATAGGGGGCGACGGTCCCGGGCGGGCTGAGCGTGCAGGCGTGCTGGTACGCCGTCTCGAAGTCGCCACTGCCGAGCGCGGCCAGCGCCCTGGCATGGCAGGCGAAGGACCGGGCGCCGTAGGTCCCGCGGGGCATCGCCCACCGGATGATCTGCTCGGTCAGCGCGGCGCTGGTCTCCGCGTCGCCCTGGGCCGCGGCCACAGAGACGGTGTTCAGCTCGCTTGAGCTGGTAACTGGACATCTTGCGTTTCACGGCTCGGGGCTGGCTGCGCAGGCGTCTGGCGGGCAGGAGTCGTTCCAAGAGGTCCTGCTCGAGCATCACCAAGGCCCTGACCAGCAGGTCAGGGGGAAAAGCTGCCCGGTGTAACGGTCACGCTGCGCCGGGCAGAGCGCAGGGTCTCGGTGAAGGAGACCCGATCGGGGTCCAGACCACGGGTGGCGGCCGTTCTCAGCATGAGCTCACGCAGGGCGTGGTGGACCAGCAGATGCGCCCAGATCTGCTGACGGACCCCATCAGGGGTCTTGCTGCTCAGTACGATGCGGGCGCCGCGCTGATGGGTCTTGATCTCGGCGAAGACGGACTCGAACTCCCAGCGTTCGCGGTAGAGCGCGGCCAGCTGCCGGGCCGGATGGCGTCGGGCGTCCAGCAGGGTGGTGACCAGCCGGTAACCGTCAGTGGCACCCTCACCGCCCTGGCCCTTGAGCTGGTAGGCCAGAACCCGGACGGTGACCGGCTCATGCCGGGCAGGGCCGCTGCTTGCCCGGATCTGTGACAGCCATGACCCGTCCCGGAACTGTTTGAGGACCGGCAGGACACGGTTGGCGGGCACTCGCCACAGCAGATCGGCGCCGGTGGCGGTGAAAGCCCGCCACAACGGGACACCGAGGAACTCACGGTCGGCCAGGACGAGCTGGCCCGGGCCGAGCGACCGTGGCAGGCGGCCGACCAGAGTGACTTCCCCGGTGCGGCGGCCGGCGAGTTCCGCGTCCAGCACCGCATGGCTGCCCACCTCCACCAACGCAGCCATCCGCACCTGAGGGAACGCGCTCCTGCCCGGCCCGCGGCGTTGTCCGGACGCCCGAACGCGGCTTCGTTGGCTTCGCTGTCCGCCACGTCCCAGCACGTCCCGTCCACCGCCAGCAACCGCAAGCCCCGCCAGAACGCGCCGGGTGTCGCCTCGGTGGCCATCGGCTTGGCGGTCGTGGCGAAGAGCACCCGCAACGGCTCACAGCCCAGCCGCTGCCGGGCCCGGAACAGCGAGGACTTCGCCGGTACATGCCAGCCGCCCAGCAGCCCCTGGCCCGCAGACCCTCCACCAGGTGCCGCATCACTTCCAGATACGGAGCCGGAGAGAACAACGCCAGCCCCAGCACGAAGTACACCACCAGCCGCGCGGGAAGCAGCCGTCTGCGTTGCTCCCCGCACCCGCAAGCCGCCACCACCCGATCCACCAACCCCGGCGGATACACCCAGGTCAACAGCCCCAACCCGATAACTCAGACACACGCGCAGACACCCGAACCACCCCTGGGACCACTACCCAGGAACCCACGCCCAAGGCCTAAAACAACGGCATTGCCTTTAGGAGCCCCGCCGTCCTTCGAGGGTGTCAGCGGACGGTGGCGCGGGCGGCCTTCTCGATCACGTCGGCCACCAGGTGCGGGTGGGAGACGGCGACCGAGTGGGAGGCGGCGACCTCGGTGATGTGCGCGTGGGCGCGCTTGGCCATGAAGCGCTGGACAGCGGCGGGGATGTTGAGGTCCTGGGTGGTGACGATGTCCCAGCTGGGCTTGGTCTTCCAGGCCGCGCTGGTGGCCTTCTCCTCCAGGGCGGCCTGGGCGATGGGACGCTGTTCGGCGGCCATCAGGGCGGCCTGCCGCGCGGGGACGTCGGCGGCGAACTGGTGGCGGAACTTGTCCTGCCGGATGTACAGGTCGGTGGCGGTGGAGCCGTCGGCCTGCTGGTAGGTGACCGGGTCGAGGGCGTCGGGGAGGGTGGAGCCCGGGTACTTGGTGGTGAGCTCCAGGGCGGTCTCACCGGGGGCGGGCAGGAAGGCGGCGACGTAGACGAGGGCCTTGACCTCGGGGTCGTTCGTGGCGGCCTCGCTGATGACGTTGCCGCCGTAGGAGTGGCCGACGAGGATCTTCGGGCCCTTGACGTGGTCCAGGACCGTGCGCAGGGCGGCGGCGTCGGAGGCCGGGCCGCGCAGCGGGTTGGCGGCAGCGACGACCGGGTAGCCGTCGACGCGCAGGTCGGCGAGGACACCGTTCCAGCTGGAGCCGTCGGCGAAGGCGCCGTGCTCCAGGACGATGGTCGGCTTGGGGTGCTTGCCGGTGTCGGCGGCCTCGGCGGTCCTGGTCGCGCCGTCGGCGGTGCCGCTGAGGGCGAACGCTCCGAACGCGGCACCCGCCGCGACCGTCGAGAAGACACCCGTCACCAGCCGCTTGCGGCGACCGTTGATGCTCACCACGACAAACCCCTCTCAGGAATTTTTCTCGGTACATACGGTGTTCCGGTCTTACCGGCATTCGTCACCGCTTGGACTGGTGACGAATTTGTCAGGCGATTCGTCACCTGTCAAGGTGGTGACGAGTGTGCGGGGTTTCCAGGCCGACGACGTGCGAGCCTGGAGCCCTGCGCGAACAGACGCGAACGGAAAGGTGAGGTGCCATGAGTGACGCCGAGGAGAGTGCGCTGCTGGCGGGAGGCTGCTTCTGGGGCATGCAGGAGCTGATCCGGGCACTGCCCGGTGTGGTGGGCACCCGGGTCGGCTACAGCGGCGACGACGACAAGCCCAACGCCACCTATCGCGACCACGGAAAACACGCGGAGTCGATCGAGATCACCTTCGACCCCACGGCCACCGACTACCGCACGATCCTGGAGTACTTCTTCCAGATCCACGACCCGAGCACGAGGAACCGGCAGGGCAACGACATCGGCCTCAGCTACCGCTCCGCCATCTTCTACTTCGACGACGAGCAGCGCCGTGTCGCCGAGGACACCATCGCCGACGTCGACGCGTCCGGGCTGTGGCCGGGACCGGTGGTGACCGAGGTGGTCCCGGCCGGCCCGTTCTGGGAGGCCGAGCCGGAGCACCAGGACTACCTCCTGCGCTACCCGGACGGCTACACCTGCCACTTCCCGCGCCCGAACTGGCGCCTGCCCAAGCGCAGCGAGTCCTGAACACCTGAGCACGTGAACACCGGCGCGGCCGGGAGGGCGATGTCCTTCCCGGCCGCGCGCCGTTGTCACGGGGTACGCCAGGCCCGTCGCCCTACTTAGCCCACGGATCCCGCACGATGATGTCCGCCAGCGCCGACGCACAGCCGGAGAGCATCCGCTCGCCCTTCTCCGGGCTCGCCGCCCGGGCGTCGCCCGCGACCCCGGACTCGGTGATCCGGTCGAAGGACACGGCCATGTACACCGGCTCGGTGGACTCGGCGGGCAGTGTGATCCGCGGCCCGTGCGCCTCGTCCAGATGCTCGGTCCGGATCAGCTCGGGGTAGGCGGCCATCATCATGGACGTCTCCCCCTCACACGCGTGCATGAGGCCGTCCTGGGTCTCCAGAGTGTCCCGTACGACCTCCCGTCCGGCGCCGAAGTAGCTGGCGAACGCGATCGGCGTCGACAGTTCCGCGGTCAGCTCGGTGGTGAGGGCGTTCAGGGCGGTCATGTTCCCGCCGTGCCCGTTGACGATCAGGATGCGCGAGAAACCCACCCGGATCACGGAACGGCAGATGTCCCGCAGCAGCGCGTGCAAGGTGGGCAGGCTGAGTGTCAGCGTGCCGCCGAAGGCCATGTGATGCTCCGACAGACCCGTCGGCACGGAAGGCGTCACCACCACACCGATGTGCTCGGCGGCCAGCACCGCCGCCCGGCGGCACACCTCCGCCGCCAGGAAGTCGTCAACGCCGGTGGGCAGATGAGGGCCGTGCTGCTCGGTGGCCCCGATGGGCAGCAGCACCACCGCGTCCCGCGCCGCGAGGGCACGCAGCTCGGCGGCGGTCAGACGGTTCCACTGGACTTCGCTCATCAGGGACTCCTGCGGATCTCGAAGCTCACAGATGGTCGGCGTCGACCACGGCCTGGGCGAAGACGGTGGGCGCCTCCTGCGGCAGGTTGTGGCCGATGTCCGCGATGGTGCGGTGCGCGTACGGACCGGTGAAGTGGTTGCGGTAGGTGGAGCCGTCGCCGGCGGGGGTGAACGGGTCGAGAGCCGCGTCCAGGGTGACCGTGGGAACGCCGATGGAGGGCTGGGCCGCGAGCAGCTTCTCGTAGCGGTCGTAGCGCTGCTCACCCTCGATGAGACCGATGCGCCAGCGGTAGTTGTAGAGCACGATGGCGGCGTAGTCGGGGTTCGTGAAGGCCTCGGCGGTGCGCGCGTAGGTGGCGTCGTCGAAGTTCCAGTTGGGGGAGACGAGGGTCCACACGTAGCGGCACAGCGCGATGCGCTCCTTCTCGTTCTCCATGGCCTTCTTGCCGCGCTCGGTGGCGAAGTACCACTGGTACCACCAGTTGTGCTCGACGGCCGGGAGGGCCGGCTCGAGCTGCGTCTTGACGTTGGTGATCAGGTAACCGCTGGTGGAGACAAGGGCCTTGACGCGTTCGGGCCACAGCGCGGAGATGATGTCGGCGGTGCGCGAGCCCCAGTCGAAGCCGGCGAGGACGGCCTTGTGGATCTTGAGGGCGTCCATCAGGGCGATGATGTCCAGCGCGATGGCCGACTGCTCGGCGGTGCGGCGGGTGTGGCGGGACAGGAAGCGGGTGCTGCCGTGACCGCGCAGGTAGGGAACGATGACGCGGTAGCCCTGGTCGGCGAGGAGCGGGGCGACGTCGACGTAGCTGTGGATGTCGTAGGGCCAGCCGTGCAGGAGGAGGACGACGGGGCCGTGGGCGGGGCCGGCCTCGGCGTAACCGATGTTCAGCAGGCCCGCCTTGACGTGCCTGATCGTACGGAACTCGGTGTGGGTGCCCGGGGTGATGGTGGGCACGGTGGGAACGGAAGTGCCGCCCTGCGTGGACGATGCGGTCGCGGCGGATGCGTTGGCCTGCAGGCCGGACGGCGAGACCGCGGCCGCGCCGGTGCCCAGACCGACGGCCTTGCTGAAGGTACGCCTGTTGATCATGTGAAACCCCTCCGTGGTGTGTTTCCGGTGACCGGCCCGAGCCCGGGAGACCTCCCGCTCGCGGCGCGACGACCCTCGCACAGTAAGTATCACCTGTCAAACCGGTGACGCGGAGTGCGGGGTGGGGTCGGTGGCACATACTCTCGTCCGCAGCGAACCCGGACACATCAGTCATATGACGGTGAGCCGCGGGCGAGTCATTCGACTGAGAGAACACACCTCGATGTCCTGCACTCATACGCCCTGTCCGTCCTCCAGCCTGGCCAGGGCGTCGCGCAGCGCGGCGCGCGAGGTGACGCCGAGTTTGGGGAACGCCTGATAGAGGTGTGAGCTGACGGTGCGTGGCGACAAATGCATGCGTCCGCCGATCTCCTTGTTGGTCAGTCCGCTCGCGGCGAGATCGGCGATGCGGCGTTCCTGCCAGGTCAGTGCCGCGAGGTGTGCCGAGGAGGCGCGCGTGGCCGCACCGGTGGTACGGAGTTCGGCCCGGGCCCGTCCGGTCCAGGTGGGGGCGCCGAGCCGTTCGAACGTCTCAGCAGCCAGGGTCAGTGACAGCCGCGCCGCCTTCTTCCCCTGGGTGTGTCGGACGTGGATGCCATCGCCGAGGCCGGCGAAGGCGCGCTCCACCCGCTCCTGCACGCCCGCGCCGCGGCGCACCACGTCACCCCAGGCGTCCTGGTAGATGCGGGAGTTCGGAGGCACCAGGTCGCCGAGCGAGTCGAGAAGCTCATGAGCCCGTTTCCCAGTACGTCTCGTCGCTCGCGTACTGGCTGATGACCAGGAGCTGGTTGACCAGCCGTGCGAACACCTCGCTCGGTACTCGCACACCGCGGTCGCGGATGCTCTCGAGCGCCGCCAGGATCTGGCGATGCGAGGACCGTACGTCCCCGTCCTCGTACAGCGCGACGTAGACCGATGCGATCACGGCGGCCGGGGACTCGCTCATGCCGGACGTGATGTCGGAGCGGGCCAGCTGCTGGGCCCTGTCCAGCAGCTGGCGTGACCGGCGATGAACGCGGCGTCGCCCAGCCTGCGGGACCGTTCCTCGGGGCTCTCGCTCAGCTCCGCGGCCCGGGTCAGCCAGGCCACGGCGGCCTGCGAGCCACCCCGCCGGGTGGCGGAGTCCGCGGCCGCCTTCAGCGCGGCCGCGACCCTTTCGTCCGGGTCGACCGTGGAGGCCGTCAGGTGCATGGCCCGCCGCTCCACGTCGTCGCGGTGCACCTGGGCGAGGGCCGCGTGGGCCGCGCGCCGCTCGTTGGGCATCGCCTTCTGTACGACCGTCGAGCGCGCCAGGGGATGGCGGAAGACGAAGTCGCCGCTGAGCGGATCGATGTCCAGCAAGGCCGCAGGCCGACGCCTCGTCGGCGTCCACCATGCGATAGCGCGTGCCCCGGGTGCGATCGGCTGCCGTGCCCGCTCCCACGCCGTCCAGCGCACCGGGCAGCAGCTCCGCGCGCATCGCCTCGCCGAGGGACTCGATGCGCGTGCCGTACACCTGCTGCAGACGCCGGGGCACCGGCAGTGGCACTGAGGCATCGTGCGGGGCGACAGGTTCCGCGGCCGGACGTCCCCGGGTGACCGACGTGGAGGTGGGCGGGCAGTTCGAGCAGTGCCAGCGGGTTGCCCCGCGCCTGGTCCAGCACCAGACGGCGCACGCGTGTGTCCAGGCCTGGGTGGCGCAGGTCGAGAAGCCGCCGGGCTTCCTCGCCCGGAAGGGCCCTGACCGGCAGTGCGGGCAGGGCCGCGGTGTCGAACTCCGACGCCACGCCCGAGCGCAGGGCGACGACGAGCTTCACCGAAACGACTCCACGGCGCCTTACTCCCCTTCACGACCGAACCAGCCACGTGCGTGGACCTTTGAGCCTATGTGTGCGGAGTCCCGCTCTCTCGGCGAAGCCGACGGCAGGACGGGTTCCGCTGCGGACCTCGGCATCTCTGCGCTGGTCAAGCGACCTGGCCCGCACAGCCGGCGGGTCCTGGGACCGCTGACGCGGGACGCCGACCCCGTGCAGATACGTGTCGACCACCACGTCGGCCGCCTGCCCGGGGCTCAGGTGTGCCTGCCGGTGCGCGGCGAGGTTCACCAGCTCGGGCAACAGCGGCCCCGCCCAACACTGCGGCTGGTCCCGGCGCAGCAGGCCTTCGCCGGAGGCTCGCCGCAGGAAGGCCTCGACCTCGGCGACACAGGCGTCCCGGCGCCGGCGGATGGCGTCCTCGGCGAGCATGCGGGCGAGGTCGACGGGCCAGGTGCGGTTGACGGCGATGATGTTCTCGACGTAGCGGTGCAGGGCGACGGCGACGGGTGCCTCGCGCAGCCGTGCGTCCTCGATGGCCTGCTCGATGGCCGTGACGCGGGCTTCATAGATGGCCCCCAGAAGTTCCTCACGGCAGGCGAAGCGGCGGTACACGGTGCGCCGGTCCACACCTGCCTCGGCGGCGATGCTCGCGATGCTCGCGCCGGGATCGGCGGCGAGCATGCGTGCTCCGGTGGTCAGGACGGCTTCCAGGTTGCGCGCTGCGTCGGCTCTCACTCCGCAAGAGTATCTCGAATGTGCTCCTACTGAATAGAAGTGCTACATTAGCGTGACAGTTTAATGGCCTGCCTGCCTGCTGCACCGAAAGCACCGGAAGAGAGAAAGCACATGATCACCTACGACCGGCTTTTCATCGGAGGTTCCTGGGTCGAGCCGAGCAACCCGCAGCTCCTCGACATCGCCTCGCCGCACGACCAGTCGGTGGTCGGCCGCGTCGCGCAGGCGCAGCCGGCGGACATCGACCGAGCGGTCGCCGCGGCACGGGACTCCTTCGAGGCGGGGGAGTGGCGGCTGGCCCCGCCGGCAGAACGGATCGCGGCCCTCCGCCGCTTCAACGCCCTGCGCGAGCAGAACGCGGAGAAGATCGCGCACCTGATCTCGCTGGAGAACGGCTCCGCAGGCTGGTTCACCCGCGCCGGACAGCCCGGCCTGACCCGGCAGGCGAACGCCTACCTGAAGGCGGCGGAGGAGTTCGCCTGGGAGGAAACGCTCCAGCCCTCCGATCCCACCTCCCCGGTACGCAGCGTGGTGCGCCGCGAGGCGATCGGCGTCGTGGCCGCGGTCATCCCATGGAACTCGCCCTTCTCCTCGGCCACTTCGAAGATCATCCCCGCCCTGGTCGCCGGCAACTCCGTAGTCCTCAAGGTCTCCCCGGAGAACTCCCTGAGCATGGGTTTTCTGGCCGAGCTCCTCGAGCAGGTGGGCCTGCCGGAGGGCGTGATCAGCGTCCTGCCCGCGGACCGGGAGACCAGCGAGTACCTGGTGTCGCACAGGGACGTCGACAAGATCGCCTTCACCGGCTCGACCCGGGCCGGCCGCCGCATCGCCGCGATCGCCGGCGAGCAGTTCAAGCGGGTCAGCCTGGAACTGGGCGGCAAGTCCGCCGCGATCATCCTCCCCGACGCCGATATCGAGAAGGCCGTCGCGGGCCTGAAGTTCGGCTCCCTGCTCAACAACGGGGAGTCGTGTATCGCCCAGACCCGCATCCTGGCCCCGCGCAGCCGGTACGAAGAGGTCGTGGCCGCACTCAAGGAACTCGTGGAGTCGCTGAAGGTCGGCGACCCGAACGACTCCGACACCTTCATCGGCCCGATGATCCGCCCCGACCAGCAGGAACGGGTACGCAACTACATCCAGCTCGGCATCGAGGAGGGCGCCCGTCTGGTCGCCGGCGGCCCGCAGATCCCCGAGGGACTGGAGAAGGGCAACTACGTCACACCCACCGTCTTCGCCGACGTCGACAACGCCATGCGGATCGCACAGGAGGAGATCTTCGGCCCGGTCCTGGTGGTCATCGCCTACGACGACGAGGACGACGCCGTCCGCATCGCCAACGACTCCGAGTACGGCCTCTCCGGCGGCGTCTGGTCCTCCGACGAGGAGCACGCCCTGGCCGTCGCCCGCCGCGTCCGCACCGGCACCATCACCGTCAACGGCGCCTCCGTCGCCTTCGACGGCCCGTTCGGCGGCTTCAAGGCGAGCGGTATCGGCCGCGAGTACGGCGCGGTCGGCCTCGGCACCTACACCGAGTACAAGACCATCACCGTCTGACCGACCCTGGCGGACCACACGCCACAAGATGACCGCCGACGGTGGCAGGTGCCCCGACCTGCCACCGGCGCGGCGTTTCCTGTGAGGCTCAGAGCACCGCGTTGTCGGCGGCCCCCGGGAAGTCCGTACTGAACGCCAACTCCCGGCCGGCCTCGAACTCGGCCCGCAGCTGGTCCAGCTTGACCCCGATACGCCGCTGGGCGTCGCTGCCCCAGGACGACCCAGTGGGCCAACTCCGGTGCGCTGACGGCCTGATGGATCGCCTCGGCGGCACGCACCGCGGCCTCGCGGTCCGCGGGCTCGGTGACGTTGAGCCTGACCGCCAGCGCGGTCTCCGGATGGCGCGCGGCCAGCTCGGTGGTGGCCTGCGTCGAGCTGGCCGTTGCCACGACCTGATCGCCGTGGGCCAGGACCTGTTCGGCGAGGGCCTTGCCCAGTCCACTGGAGGCGCCGGTGATGAGCCCGAGGCCGTCCTGGCGCACCGCGATCGCATGTCCGCCGACTGGAAGGACGACGGCCAGGTCGAGTGGGTCAAGTCGGCCGGCATCGACCTGCTGCGTGGCCATGGGCGGCTGGCGGGTGAGCGCGAGGTGTCCGTGGAGACTCCCGACGGCGACACCGTCCGGCTGCGGGCCCGGCACGCCGTCGCCATGTGCACCGGCAGCCGTGCGGCTCTGCCCCGCTGCCCGGGATCGAGATCCCGCGGCCCTGGACCAGCCGGGAGGCGACCAGCGCCCAGCGGCTGCCGCAGCGTCTCGTGATCGTCGGCGCTGGTGTCGTGGGTGTCGAGATGGCCACCGCCTGGCAGGCCCTGGGCAGCAGGGTGACCCTGCTCGCCCGGGAGGACGTGCTGTTGCCCCGGATGGAGCCGTTCGCGGGCGAGTTGGTGACCGAGCGCCTGCGGGAGGCCGGTGCGGACGTACGTTTCAACGTCTCCGTCGTCGGCGCGGAGCGGGTGGGCGGCGACGGCCACCGCGAGGTCCGTGTCACCTTGTCGGACGGCGGTGTGGTCACCGTCGATGAGATCCTCTTCCACCGGCCGCGCCCCGCGCTCGGAGGACATCGGGCTCGACACCGTGGGACTGAAGCCGGGGGACTGGCTCGCCACCGACGACAGCCTGACCGTCACCGCCGTCCCGGGGGACTGGCTGTACGCCGTGGGCGACGTCAATCGCCGCGCCCTCTTCACCCGCCAGGGCAAGTACCAGGCCCGCGTCGCCGGGGCCGTGATCGCCAGCCGGGCCCGGGGCGAGGAACTCGACACCGGCCGCTGGGCCCCGCACAGCAGCACGGCCGATGTCGAGGCCGTCCCGGGTGTCGTCTTCACCGATCCCGAGGTCGCCTCCGTGGGTCTGACCGTCCGAGAGGCCGAGCGCACCGGGCGGGACGTCGAGGTCGCCGACTACGAGATCGGCCACCTCGCGGGAGCCCTCCAGTACCGCCCCGACTACCGGGGCCGGGCCCGGATCCTCATCGACCGGGATCGTCAGGTCGTCGTCGGCGCCACCTTCGTCGGACCGGGCGTCGCCGAACTGCTGTACTCGGCCACCGTCGCCATCACCGGGGAGGTGCCGGTCGAGCGCCTTTGGCACGCCGTACCCGCATTCCCCACCATCAGCGAGGTGTGGCTGCGCCTGCTGGAGACGAGGAGCGACTCATGGCCACCGCACGGGACCTCACCGTCTGCTGGACCAGGCGAGTATCTCGCTCCTCCGGCAGGAGCCTTACGAGACGGTCGACGACTGGCTGTGGCGCCGGGGCGGCGACCTCGCCGCGGCCTACGCCGGCGACTTGGAGAGGGCCGGGCTCCTCACCCGTCCACGGGGCCACGGGTTCCGGCTGCGGTCCGCGCGGGCCGTGCCGGCCGACACCGAGACACGCCGCGGTGCGGAGGAACGCAGGGTGTCCGACGAGCCCGTCCTCGCCGCCCTGCTGGCGGAGGCGGGGATCGGGGAGGACTCGTCGGAGGCGCGCGAGAACCTCATCGGGGACGCGGTCGCGACGGTGCTGGCCGCCGTCGGCGACGCGGTGACGCGGCTGGAGTCCGTACGACTGCGGCGCGACGTCGAGAACGCCGGGTTCGACAACATGTGGCGGGCATAAGGGCCCCGCCGGCGGGCGCGCCCACGGGCGGAGTCATATCCGCGGGCGGTCCGAAAACGGATCCTGTCCTGGTCCTCGTCGACACATGAGTGAACCTTTCCCCCTCGCCGTTCGTGGAAGTAGGGGGGAACAGGAAAGCCCCGTCGGTCCTGTCGTGAGGAGAAGGCGCGCTCGTGAAGATAGGTGTGGGGCTTCCCCATCAGATCCACGATGCCCGGCGGATGGGGTTCTGCAGGGAGGAACGGGCGGGGTGTCAGTCGGAGTCCGGCTTCACCAGGGTGTACATGACGGAACGCTGTTGCTTGTGACGCCTGATACGCCCCTTGGCGACCAGGGATTCGAGGGTGTTCCGCACCACCTGAGGTGTGGGATTGCGGTCCGGGTGCTTCCCGAGCAGTTCGTCCCGCAGTTCCTTCGCCAGACGCGGCTCGTCGTACTTGGCGAGCAGGTCCACCAGAAGGTCACCGAGCAGAGGCTGGCGCGACTTCTCCTTCGCACCGGCCTTCGCCGTCTTGCCGGACGCGGCGGTCTTGACCGGTGCGGTGCGCCGCGAAGCGGCTTTGGCGGGGGCCTGTTCCGCCTCCGCGGCGACGGGCTCGTCCTGCAACTGCTCGGGCAGACGGGACGCGTCCGCAAAGTTCTCGTACCGCTCGGCGAGGTTGAGGATGTCTGCCAGGAGGGCTTCCTCCTGCTTCAACACCGTGATCCTCTCCGCCAGCTCCTGCTGTCGCCGGCGGTTTTCCTCCAGGTCCGACGCGGCTTGTGCAACGTACCGCGTTCGGAGCGTGGCGGCTGACTCGCTGGTCACAACCGTTCACTCCCTCGATATGAATGACGTTGCGCATGGTACCCACGGCGAGGGTCCCGTGCGGATAGGTGTCAACGCCAGGTGGTTCGCCTGGCATGCCCACCCTTCACGATAAGCGCTGATGTGCCTGCGCATGGAGGAAGTGTGGCCCTTCTTCGGCCACCCGGGGTCCGGCGACATCCCTCGCATGAGGTTCTCTACGGCCATACTGCCCGGTAGGTGTGTTGTTGAACGCGTTTCCGTGGCCGATCCCAGTCGGTCCGTCGTCACCTCGCGGCGTGCTCACGGGCCGTCAGGGCGGCCTCCTTGGCCGACCCGTGGTGCACGGGGCCGTGGCCGGGCAGGACGAGGTCCGCGTCCAGGTTCTCGATCAAGGCCAGGGAGTCCAGCGCCCGGGCACGGTCGGTGTGGAACATGTTGGGCAGCAGCTGTGGGCCGCTGATACGTGACGTGGGATGCGCGGTCACCAGAGCGTCGCCCGTGATCAGGATGCCGCTTTCGGGCAGGTGCTAGGCGCAGTGACCCTTGGTGTGTCCCGGTGTGTGCACGGGCACCGGCGCACCGGGCAGGTCCAGGGCTCCCGGCGCGGGGAACGCCTGCGGCTCGCAGACGGGAACATGGGTGGTCCCGCCGGCCCGGAGGGCGTGTACGGCCCACGGGAGCACACCGGGCCGCCATGCCTGCGCGAGCACCTGTCCGACCGTCACCTGGTCGAGGAAGTCGCGGCGGGCGTGCGGCACCTCGTCCTGGTGCATGAGGTCCGGCACGTCGTACGCGGCGCGCAGGTGCTCGGCCGCGCCGATGTGGTCGTTGTGCGCGTGGGTGACCAGGACGGCGGCCACGGAGCGTGCGTTCAGCCCGGCCTCCTCCAGCGAGGCGAGCACGACGTCGCGGTCGCCGGGGTAGCCGGTGTCGACGAGGGTGCAGCTGTCCCCGTCCTTGACGATCACCCAGTTGGTGTTGCTCCCGGACACCGAATAGACGTTGCTCTCGACGCTGACGATGTCGTCCTCACGCAGAAACTTCGACATGGCCGCTCCGATCCTCTCGTCGCGCCCAAACCTACCTGAGAAGAGTCACACGTGTGACTGCTGCTCGGGGAGCCACGAAGGATCGCCGTAGACCCTCAACGCCATGACGGCCTCGCGCACCTCTGCCGGCAGGGCGGCGGGCAGCGAGGAAGACCGCGTACCGGGACGGCTACGGCCCCACAGCGGCCCCTGGGGCCGTGCCCCCGTCGTGTCCCGGAGCACCGGGCCCGGGGCCGGCGGCAGCCGGAAGTCGGCGGCGTCATCACGGCGACGGCCCGGGCCGCGACCTCGACCCGGGCCGTTGTCAGGGCCGCCAGGACGCTGTCGCCGAGCTGCGCGGCCGTCAGGTCCCGGAATCGGTTGTCGACGAAGCGGATCCTCGTGACCTGGCCGCCTGCGCCCACCGTGACCTCCACGAGGCCGTCTCTTGAACGCGCCGTCACCGACAGCGCCCTCAGCTGTTCCCGGGCCCTGGACCAAGCTCCGTACTGCTCGGCGAAGTCGGCAAGGACCTTCTCCAGACGGCTCCCCGGTGACGTCTCCATGGTCCACCTCTGCCTTCCGACACATGAAGAGGACACGAGACGACAGCACATGAGGTTCACATGTCGGAGAAACCTCGTGTGTGGACCCCGGCATTCCTCAGGGCATAGCCTCGATCACACGTGCGCCGGGCATGCTCCGCGCCGGACCGTCGCCACACCTGGAGGACCCCTTGTTCAGCATCACCGTACGTGACCACATGATGGTCGCCCACAGCTTCCGCGGCGAGGTCTTCGGGCCCGCCCAGCGGCTGCACGGGGCGACGTTCGTCGTGGACGCGACGTTCCGGCGCCCGGAGCTGGACGACGACAACATCGTCGTCGACATCGGTCTGGCCACCACCGAACTCGGCAAGGTGATCGGCGAGTTCAACTACCGCAACCTCGACGACGAGGAGCAGTTCCACCAGGTCAACACCTCGACGGAGTACCTGGCCAAGGTGATCGCCGACCGCCTGGCCGAGGCGATCCACGCGGGCACGCTGGGGGAGGGCGCCCGCGGGATCCGCGAGGTGGTCGTGACGCTGCACGAGTCGCACATCGCGTGGGCCGGCTACGAGCGCAGTGTGTGACGGGATCCCCATTCCTGTGAGTGCTGCTCAGCCGCGCCGGTGACCGGGGGAGTGTTGTACCCCTTGGCCCGCAGTTTCGGTCGGCCGGAGGGCAGGGCGGACGCGGGCCATGACAAGGTCACCGTGTGTGTCTCGCCTGGCAGCAGCCACAGGTAGTTGTCGTCGTAGAGCGTCGGCAGGACCCGGGCGCCGTCCTCCTGCAGTAGGGAGAGCCGGACCATCGCGGCGACCATGGACCCGCGGTTGTGGACCGTTGCGGTCGCCGTACCCCGGTCTCCGTCGCGCGACACCCGCGTGAGGGAGGCCGGCAGCTTGGCCTGCTGGACCTGGTTGAGGGCGCGCGTAGCGCCTCGGGTGTGCGGCAGCGCCAGTAGGTGTTGCGGGACAGCGTCTGGCCCCGGTCGTCCGTCAGGGTCAGCCGCAGCAGGTGCAGGTCCGGCAGGTCGCCCGTGGGCACCGAGGTGAAGGCCACGGCCGAGGCGGCGGGGTCACGTCCACGCGCGCCTGCCGGGTGCTCGCGATCCGGCGGCCGGACAGGTCGTACGTCTCCGCGGTGAACTGCGGAAGCGGTATCCCGAAGCTGTCCGCGGTCTCGAGCCGCTGACCGAGGAGGACGACGCGCTGGCCGGGGGCCTCGACGAGCTGAAGAGCGTCATCGCGCGGATCGCCGAGGAGCGCCGGGTCGGCGGATCGGTGAGCTGGGGGCACGCGATGAAGGAGGGGCCTCACCTCCCACCGCGTCCGGGACCGGCTCACCGGGCAGTTCGCCGCCGAGGAACCGCTGCTCAGAGCGCTGCTCCCCAAGATCCCGGACGAGCATGTTCTGAGGCTTCGCGACGCGGTGACCGACGGGGTACGGCGCGGCGGGCCGCACCTGGTCCTCGGCCTCCTGCAGCACCCCGAGCCCGCTCCCGGCCGGGACCACCTGTGCGCCCGCCTGCCGCCGCCCGCGCGCTGGGCCCGGCGGATGCTGATGAACAAGTTCCGCAAGACCCTCAAGGACCTCGCAGCCGACTGACGCCGGCGTCCGCCCGGGACCGTGCGCCGTCCCGGTCAGGCGGTCGCGAAGGACCTCGCGATCGGCTGAGCCGGGGGACCGTACGCCGCTCCGGTCAGGCGTTCACGGCGGGCGCGGTCTTCTTGCGGGCGCGGTAGGCGGCGGCCTTGATCTTGTTGCCGCAGGACTCCATGCCGCACCACTGTCGCCGCATGCCCCGGGAGCGGTCGATGTAGACCCGGGTGCACTCGGGGTTGCCGCACTCCTTCATCAGGGGGACGTCCGGTCCGCTGAGCAGTTCGACGGCCTGCCGGGCGACGGTCGCCAGCGCCTGCTCGGGCGTCGCCTCGGTGTGTCGGCCGGTCCGGGTGAGCTGCGGCGTCACGGGGGTCTTGCGCGCGGCCGCGTTGACCACGGCGAGCGCCTCCCGGTCGAACTCCTCACCGAGCCGACGGTCGGTGACGAGCCGGTAGATGGCCTCGCGCACGGTCGTCGCCTCCCGCACGTCGTCCTCCTCGCCGGGCGTGATCGTGTCCACCAGCCCGGACTCCAGGTACCAGGCATTCAGCCGCTCCGGCGTCACGAGCATCTCGAACCGGGTCGAGCGCCGGGCCCGGAGGGTGGCCGCGAAGTCGAGGGCGGGGTGCGCGCATACGAATACATGGTCGAGATTCACATCACCATCTTGACAGGTGACTCCTGCCGGGCGCAAGAAGCGTCACCGTTTCAGGCAGTGCTCCCTCGCGAGAGTGCCCTCACCTCCCGGTTCCAGACGGAGTTCGCGGCCCTGCCACCGTCGCCGCAGCCAGCGGTCGTGGCTCGCCACGACGATCGCGCCGGGGCCCGCACCCAGTGCGGCCTCCAGTTCGTCGCACAGGCGCGGGGAGAGGTGGTTCGTCGGCTCGTCGAGCAGCAGCAGCTGGGGCGGTCGGGCCACCAGGAGGGCCAGTGCCAGGCGTCGGCGCTGCCCCACGGACAGCTGCCCGACCGGTTTGGCCAGGTCCGCCTCGTGCAGGAGACCGAGCGAGCCCAGCGGCACCCTCTCGGCCCGCGCCGGGCCCAGCGACAGCTCGTAGGTGTCGCGGACCGTGCGGTCGGGCCGCTCGAAGACGGTGTCCTGGGTGAGCAGCCCCACCGTCAGCCTGCGTCGCCGGTGCACCGCGCCCTCGGCCGGGAGATGTCCGGCGAGCACGGCGAGCAGCGTCGACTTGCCCGCCCCGTTGCCGCCGGTGATCAGCAGCCGGTCCGTCGCCGCCACCTCGAGACCGTTCAGTGCGAGCCGGCCGGGCACCCGCACGTCGTGCAGGGACACCAGGGGCCGCGGCCCCTCCTCGGTGTGCGCGGCCAGTTCCCCGGCCGCGAACCGCAGGGGGCGCGGTGGCTCGGTGACCTGGGTGCGCTCCAGTTCCTCCAGCCGCCGGGTGGCGTTGCGGACCCGCCGTGAGATCTGGTTCTGCACCCGCCCGGCCCGGTGGCCGTACCCCATCTTCTCGTTGTCGGTACGGCCCCGGTCCGGCGCAACGCGGTGTGCGGTCACCCCCGCCGACCGGCGCAGCTCCTCCAGTTCCTCCTGCTCCTCGGCGTACCGCCGCTCCCAGCGCTCCCGCTCGGCGCGCTTCTCCGACAGGTAGGCGCTGTAGTTGCCGCCGTAGCGGACCGGGCCGTCCGCCGCCGGGTCGAGGTCGATCAGGTCGGTGCAGACGGCGTCGAGGAACGCCCGGTCGTGGCTGGCGATCACCACGATTCCGGGCAGGCCGCGGATCTGCTCCTCCAGGAAGGCGGCGGCACCGTCGTCGAGGTGGTTGGTCGGCTCGTCCAGCAACAGCGCCGACGGACGCCGTACGAGCAGCGCGGTCAGGGCCAGCCGACCGCGCTGTCCGCCGGAGAGCGAACCGAGCGTGCGGTCGTGCCCGAGCGCGCCGAGGCCCAGACCGTCCAGGACCAGGGCGGCGCGGCGGTCGGCGTCCCAGGACTTTCGGTCCTGGGCCTGTTCGAGGCGCCTGCCGTAGGTGTCGAGGAGTTCCTGGTGGCCGGGGTCGTCTTCCGGGACGCGGGCGAGCTCCGCGCCGAGCCGTTCGATCTCGGTGAGGTCCTCGCGGGCTTCGCGCAGCGCCTCGTCGAGCACCGCGGCGATGGTGGAGTCGGCGGCGTACGGCATCTCCTGGTGGAGGTAGCCGAGGTCGGCCGGGCGGGTGACGCTTCCCGCGTCGGGTTCGTCGACACCGGCGAGTACGCGCAGGAGGGTGGACTTTCCGACGCCGTTCTCCCCGATCAGGCCGATGCGGTGGCCGGGGGAGGCGGTCAGGGAGACGCCGTCGAGGACGCGTCGGCCGCCAAGGTTGCGGACGAGGTCGTGGGCGAGGAGGGCGGGCTGGGGCATGGGGAACCGTCCAACGTGATCGGTGGTCGGCCCGCCGGGCACGGGGCCTCGGACGCGGGCCACGTCACACGTCGGCGGCTCACACCGCGGGAGCTCCCGTCTCCTTGAGCGTGCCGTCGGCCAGCCACAGCCAGCGGTTCACGCCGATCTCGGCGAGGAACCGCTCGTCGTGGCTGACCACCATGAAGGCGCCCTGGTAGGAGTTGAGCGCGCCCTCCAGCTGGCCCGCGCTGACCAGGTCGAGGTTGTTGGTCGGCTCGTCGAGCAGCAGCAGATGCGGGGCCGGCTCGGCGCACAGCACGCAGGCCAGGGTGGCGCGCAGCCGTTCGCCGCCGGAGAGCACCCGGGCGGGCAGGTGTGCCCGCGGGCCCCGGAAGAGGAAGCGGGCGAGCAGGTTCATCCGCTCCGCCTCGGGCCGCTCGGGGGCGAACGCGGCGAAGTTCTCCGCGACGGTGCGCTCCAGGTCCAGCAGGTCCAGGCGCTGCGAGAGGTAGGCGATGCGGCCGTCGTTGCGCTTGATCTCCCCGCTGTCCAGGGCGAGTTCGCCGGTGATCAGACGCATCAGGGTGGTCTTGCCGGCGCCGTTGGGCCCGGTCAGCGCGATGCGTTCGGGGCCGCGGACGGTCAGGTCGACGCCGCCCGCGGTGAACACGTCCTTGTCCCCGAGGCGGACCTGCATGCCCTCGCCGAGGAAGAGGTTGCGCCCGGCGGGCACCTGGGTGTCGGGCAGGTCCAGAGTGAGGCGCTGCTCGTCGCGCAGAGCGCGTCCGGCCTCGTCGAGGCGGGCCTTGGCCTCGCTGACCCGGGAGGCGTGCATCGTGCCGGACTTGCCCGCGGCCTCCTGCGCGCCCCGCTTCATGTTGCCCGCGAAGATCTTGGGCAGACCGGCGTTCTTGAGGTTCTTGGCGGCGTTGTTCGCGCGGCGCTCGGCGCGCTCGCGGGCCTGCTGCATCTCCCGCTTCTCCCGCTTGAGTTCCTGCTCGGCGTTGCGGACGTTCTTCTCGGCGACCTCCTGCTCGGCGCGCACGGCCTCCTCGTACTCGGTGAAGTTGCCGCCGTACAGGCGCAGTTCGTCGCTGCCCAGCTCGGCGATGCGCTCCATGCGGTCAAGCAGGGCGCGATCGTGGCTGACCAGCAGGAGCGTGCCCTTGAAGTCCGACAGCACGTCGTAGAGCTTGTGCCGGGCCTCCACGTCGAGGTTGTTGGTCGGCTCGTCGAGCAGCAGTACGTCGGGGCGCTTGAGGAGCTGGGCGGCGAGGCCGAGCGAGACGACCTGGCCGCCGCTGAGCGTGCTCAGGCTGCGGTCCAGGGCGAGGTCGGCCAGGCCCAGGCGGCCGAGCTGGGCGTGGGTGCGCTCCTCGATGTCCCAGTCGTCGCCGATGGCGGTGAAGTGCTCCTCGCCGACGTCGCCGGACTCGACGGCGTCCAGGGCGCGGATCACCTCGTCGACCCCGAGCACCTCGGCGACCGTGAGATCGCCGGTCAGGGGGAGGCTCTGCGGGAGGTAGCCCACGGTGCCGCCGACGGACACCGCGCCGGTGGCGGGCTTGAGTTCGCCGGCGATCAGTTTGAGCAGGGTGCTCTTGCCGGAGCCGTTGGGGGCGACCAGGCCCGTACGGCCGGGGTTCACGGTGAAGGACAGGTCGTGGAAGACCGGGGTGTCGTCGGGCCAGGCGAAGGAGAGGTTCGAGCAGACGATGGCGGCGTCGGACATGGAGGCGACCTCGAGCGGCTTGAGGGCAGAGATCAGACTTCTGCCCTGGGCAGACGTGGGAAAAGGGGTACGACGAGACGGACCACCTCGGCAGCGCTCCTGAGCGCCGGCCGGTGGCCGTCAGATCCGGATCTCACCCGGAGATGTCGTCTTCACCCACCACGTCTGTGACTCCTCGATACACGGTCAACGTCACCTCACAGCCTAGCAGCCGTCGATTCATACGTTTGTTGTTGACAGCTCCGACACCCCTATGCCAGCATCGTCACCAGTTAAACCGGTGACGATGTCGCGCAAGGCTCGGCAGAGTTCACACGTGTCCGAAGGAGCACACCATGGCGGAAAAGCCGAAGCCGAGGTCCGGGGGTGCCCCGGTGGGCCGGCGGGCGATGCTGGGCATGCTCGGCGCGGGTGCGGCGGGGCTTGCTGCCGCGCCGTATCTCCAGCGCGGCTGGGAGAACTTCCTGGCCGCCGCCTCCGAGGTCGACGCCACGGGCCTGACCGGTCTGCTGCCCAATCCGGGCGGCTTCCGGTACTACAGCGTCGTCGGCTCGGTGCCGCACAAGAACGAGTCGAACTACGAACTCACGGTCGGCGGGCTGGTGCAGAAGCCGAAGACCTACACGCTCGCCGACCTGCGTGCGATGCCGCGGACGAGGGTCGTCCACGACGTCGTGTGCACCGACGGCTGGCGCGTCGAGAAGACGCCTTTCGACGGCGTGAAGCTGGCCGACATCCTCGATGACGCCGGGGTGCGTTCTCCGGGTGCGGCGATCCGGTTCACCTGCTTCGACGGCGCCTACACCGAGAGCCTCACCCTGGAACAGGCGCGCCGCTCCGACGTCCTGGTGGCGCTGAACATGCAGGACAAGCCCATCAGCCACGACCACGGCGGCCCGGTCCGCCTCTACGTGGCCCCCATGTACTTCTACAAGTCGGCCAAGTGGCTGTCCGGTATCTCCGTCACCGACAAGGTCGTCCCCGGCTACTGGGAGGAGCGAGGTTATGCGGTCGACGGCTGGCTCGACGGCGCCGACCGGCACAGCGCCTGACCCCTCCGAGAGGGTCCGCCGCTTCAGCACCGCCGAGCGCATGGTCCACCGGGCCACCGGCTTGCTGATGCTGGTGTGCCTGGTCTCCGCCGCCTGTCTGTATCTCGGGCCGCTGGCCCTGCTCGTCGGACGGCGGCATCTGATGGTCACGGTCCACGAGTGGTCCGGTATCTCGCTGCCCCTGCCCTTCCTGCTGGGGCTGTTGTCTCCCAGCTTCCGGGCGGACCTGCGCCGGCTGAACCGCTTCGCGGTGTACGACCGGCAGTGGCTGCGCGCCGTCCGCAGGCGCCGGAAGTCACCCGAGGCGCGCCCGGCCGGCAAGTTCAACGCGGGCCAGAAGCTCTACGCCGGCTGGATCGCCGGCGCCGTGCTGGTGATGATGTTCACCGGCCTGCTGATGTGGTTCATGGCCCTGCTGCCTTTCATCTCCCGCACCAGTGCGATCTTCGTCCACGACATCCTGGCCTGGGCGATCACCATCGTCGTGCTCGGACACATGCGCAAGGCGTTCGAGGATCCCGAGGCGCGGCTGGGGATGCGCACGGGGTACGTCAGCCGTTCGTGGGCTCAGCGGTACTACTCGCGGTGGCTTGGGGAAGAAGACCGGCCCAGCGTCGAATGACCTAACGCGTCCTTCATACGGCCCGACCGCTTGCGCTGGGGGCGGACCGTCAACTGACTGTTGTCGGGATGTGCGGCGCATCGCCAGAGTGAGCCATGCACATGTGAGCCATGCATAAGTGAGCCACGTACATGTGTCGCCGTGCTGAGGCGCACACCTACTTCTTGGATGGACAATCGATGAGACGACTTCTCACTGTTCTCGCGGCCGGTGTGCCGCTGGCCGCGGCGGTGTACCTGCCGACCGCCTCGGCGGAGACACAGAGCTCCGCTTCCACGCCGCTCAGTTGCAGGACGGTCTCGGTGAAGGCCCCGGCCGGCACCGAAGTGGAGTCCGTGACGGCGGTCCGCCGGCCGGGCGGCACCATCACCGGTACCGGCATCCTGCAGGGGACGGTCGCCGGCGTCCCGGCCTTCTGCGAGGTGACGGTCACCCTCACCCACCCGGGCGACAACGACCACGCCAAGGTGCAGACCTGGCTGCCCGTCAGCGGCTGGAACGGCCGCTTCCAGGCGCTCGGCGGCGCCGCCTACGGCGCCGGGGACAACGGCGCCGGCCTGGCCACCGCGGTCAAGAGCGGCTACGTGGCGACCACCACGGACGCCGGCCTCGGTGACGTTCTCGACACCAGCTGGGCGCTGGACAGCAAAGGCCAGATCAACACCGCCCTGCTGGAGAACCTCGCCTCCCGCTCCCAGCACGAGGCGGCCGTCGTCGGCAAGCAGGTCGTCGCCTCGGCCTACGCCAAGCGCGCCTCGTACTCCTACTTCACCGGCTGCTCCACCGGCGGCCGCCAGGGCTACGCGGAGGCCCAGCGCTACCCCGGCGACTTCGACGGCATCCTCGCCGACGCTCCCGCGATCAACTGGGCGAAGTACGAGGTCGCCACCCTGTGGCCGCAGGTGGTCATGAACAACGAGAAGACCTACCCGACCGGCTGCGAGCTGGACGCCTTCACCGACGCCGCCGTCAAGGCCTGTGACTCCCTCGACGGCGTCAAGGACGGCCTGGTCAACGACGCGTCCCGCTGCGACTTCGACCCGCGTCGGCTGATCGGCACCAAGGTCGTGTGCGACGGCAAGGAACTGACCATCACCGCGGCCGACGCGGCTGTGGTCCGCAAGATCTGGGACGGCCCGCGCACCGCCTCCGGCAAGAAGCTGTGGTCCGGCGTCCCGGTCGGGGCCGACCTGAAGGGTCTGGCGGGGACCGAGGTGGCGCCCGACGGCACCGTCAAGGGCAAGCCCTTCCAGGTACCCGCGCTCTGGGTCCAGCTCTGGCTGAAGAAGGACCCGTCCTTCGACATCTCGACGATCACCTACAGCCAGTTCACGCAGCTGTTCAAGCAGTCCGAGGCCGAGTACGGCAAGGTCATCGGCACCGACGACCCCGACCTGTCCGCCTTCCGCAAGTCCGGCGGCAAGCTGCTGACCTGGCACGGCCAGGCCGACAAGTTCATCCCCACCCAGGGCACCGTCGAGTACCGCGAGCGGGTCGAGCGGGAGCTGGGCAGCTCCAAGAAGGTCGACGACTTCTACCGCGTCTTCCTCGCCCCGGGCACCAACCACTGCGGCCTCAACGGCACTGACGGTTCGGCCGACGGCCTCGCCGCCCTCACCGCCTGGGTCGAACACGGCAAGGCGCCCAAGACGCTGCCCGCCACGCTGATCAACGTCGACGGTCAGCAAGTCGACCGGAACCTGTGCAGCTACCCGCAGGTGTCCCGCTACAAGGGCTACGGCGACCCGGCCCTCGCCTCCAGCTTCCGCTGCGTCTCCCCGACCCGGCACTGACCTGACCGCCGACCACCCGACGACTTGAGAAAGGCCGAACCATCATGAGCACGCAGGCGGCGACACCCACCGCCCCGGCGGCCACGGGCGAACGCTCCTCCCTGCTGAGGCTGTACCTGGGCCGCGGCGTCCTGGCCGTGGCGTGGGCGCTGGCGTTCGCCGGTGCCCGGCCTTGTTGGCCAGCAGGTTCCAGGTCGCGGAGTGGAATTCGTACACCAGCCGGGTCTGACTGCCCGGCCGCCGGGTGGCGATCGCGGTGGCCGGTGCGCCTCCCACCGGGGATGACTGTCATGTGGTCCTCACCTTCATGGTCACGGGAGCGGGAAACACGCTCCCCGCCGTCGACGAGGGCACATGTGCTGTGCCGAAGCCGGCTCCAGCCACATACGTATCTGCGGAGCGGAGTCTGCCGCCGCCGTCGAGCGTGCGGCCCGGACGTGTGCGCGTGACACATGTGTCAGCCAGAGCCGGGACGGGGTCTCCGCTACGGCCGTACCGGGCCCGTATGCTCATGTCCATGAGTGCTGCGCAGCCCGGCCGCCGCCGCGATGCCGTGGCGACCCGTGAGGCGATCCTCGCCGCCGCGGTCGTCGAGTTCACCGAGCATGGATACGCGAAGGCCGGAGTCCGGCAGATCGCCGAACGGGCTGGCGTGACGGCGATGATGATCAATCGCTATTTCGGGTCCAAGAAGGACCTCTTCGCCGAGACCGTGGACCGTTCCTTCGGACCGCCGACCATCGTCGGCGACGAACCCCGCGGACTGACGCGTGCCATGGCGCACACGCTCGCCGAGCGCACTGCCTCCGACGCTGAGCGCCTGGATCCGTTCCTGCTGATGCTCCGCTCGGCATCGGACCCGGAGGCGGTGGACATCGTGCGGCGGGGCATCGAGACGCATGTCGGCACACGTCTCGCGGGACTGCTCGGCGGTCCTGAGGCGGAGGTGCGGGCCCAGCTCGGGCTCGCCCTGGCCGCCGGGACCTGGCTGCTGCGCGCGGTGCTCGGCACGAACGCACTCGCCACGGCCGACACCGACCGCCTCGCCGAGCTGCTGGCCGACATGCTCGAACCCATCACCTGGGAGACCGGCGCCGACGACCCCGCCGGTGCCGCTGGACAGCGATAGCCGGAACGCTCACCGCCACCGTCCGGCTCGCTCAGAAGGCGGAGCGGATGAGACCGCCGTCCACGCGGATCGTCGCCCCGCTGACGTACTGGGCGTAGCCGCTGCACAGGTAGGCCACCGCCGCCGCGATCTCGTCCGGCTCGCCGAAGCGTTCCTGGTCGTTCGGGATCAGGGCCTCGACGGCGTTGCGGTGGATCTCCTCCCAGGCCTCGCCCCACCCGCGGGCGGGCCCGATCCCCATGACGAGGTCCTTCGTCGCCTCGACGAGGACCGCTCCGGGCGAGACCACGTTCGAGGTGACACCGGTGCCCCTGAGCTCTCGGGCCAGTGAGACGGCGAGATTGTGCCGGGCGGCCAGAGTGGCGTTGTACTGCGGGTGGGTGTTCATCGGCTGGGAGGCGAGCCCGCCGCCGATGGTGACGACCCGGCCCCAGCCGCGTTCGCGCATGGCGGGGACCAGATGCTGGATCATGCGAACGCCGGAGACGACGTTGATGTTGTAGGTGTCGTTCCACTCAGCGGGAGTCGCCTCGGTCCACGACAGATGCCGGTAGAAGCCGGCGTTGTTGACGAGGATGTCGATGGGGCCGTCCGCGGTCGCCGCCCGGGCGACCTCGGCGCCGCCGTCATCGGTGGCCAGGTCGCCCAGCACGGTGGTGACGCTCCCTCCGGCCGCGCGGATCTCGCCGGCCACCTTCTCCGTACGGTCCTTGTCCCTCCCGTGGACCACGACCGCGGCGCCCTCCGCCGCCAGCAGCTTCGCCGTGGCCTCGCCCAGTCCCGCGTTGGAGCCGGTGACCAGGGCGCGCTTGTTGGTGAGTTCGAGGTTCATGTGCCTGCTCTGCCTTCCTGGGATTTCCGGTGCGCTGTGACCGCGCACGGAGGCTGTCACGGATAAGTATACAGTCGTAGACTTAGCGGGGCCGGCGAGCCTCCCGCCGGGAGGGACCGCGAGATATCTCTGGCGCCGGTAGCTCATGTACCAGGACGCGTTCGGGGTGCGGCCGCGTCTGAAGGCGATAGCCGACCGGCTGCCGGCCTTCGGGTACACGGTGCTCGTCCCGAACGTCTTCTACCGGCACGGGCGCACTCCGGTCGTGGAGCTGCCCGAATTCATCGACATGGAGGCCCGCCCGGACACTGTGGGGAATGTGGTCCCGCTCATGGAGGCGCTCACGCCCGAGCTGACGGAGCACGACGCCGGTGCCTACCTGGGGTGGCTCGCGGAGTCGCCGCTGGTCGCGGACGGGCCGGTGGGGATCACGGGGTACTGCATGGGAGCCAGGCTCGCGCTGTGCACGGCCGGCACCCGTCCCGCCGCCCGGCATCTCTTTCGGTCACGGCATCCACCACTGCCTGGGCGCCCCAGCTGGCCCGCCTGGAGGCCCGCGTCGCCCTGCACACCCTGCTCACCCGCGTCGCGCACCTGGGACTGGCGGTCCCCGCCGACTCCCGCGACTGGTTCCCGGCCGGCATGGTGCGCGGCGTGCTGTCGCTGCCGGTTCGTTACCGCCTCGGGTGAGGCCCGCTGTGTTCCGCAGCACACACGTATCGATTCGTCACCGCCTTGACGGGTGACGCGGCGGGAGTGCAAGCTGACAGTGGTCCCGCCGTCCGACGGGGTCCGTCCACGATCGACGAAGTGGAGGCTGGTCATGAACCAGGAGGCCATGATGGACACCGCCGCGGCGGCACGGCACGCGCGCTTCGGCAAGCTGCCCGAGCCCATCCGGTACGAGGACATGACCGAGGTGGTGCCGTCCGCGCCCAGCGGCGCGGCGAACACCTCGCCCGAGGACGTGGCCGCGTATCGCACCTTCTCGTGCCTGGCCCTCGACCTGGGGCTGTAGGTCATGAACATGTACGACCACCCCCGCTTCCCGGGCCGCCTGGGCAAGGGAGCGGGAGGCTCTCGATGAGCTTCTCCGCCGGGTGAACTGCAACGCCCGGCGGGAGCAGGACCGGGAGCGGGACCGGGAGCCGGACCTCGGGGCGGAGGAGTACACCAGGGAGAGCCACCGCCTGGCGGCCGTCACGTTCCTCAGCGCTCTGCTGTGACAGCCGCGTCCGCGGTGAGGGACAGGGCGAGCGGGGCGGTCGCCGTGTAGTCGTCCGCCGGTTCGACCGTCTGCCAGGCGGCTACGTCGTCGACGTAGCCGGCGCCGTGCCCGTCGAAGTCGGACCACCGGTGTCCGGACGGCGCGGCGCTGCACGCGCGCATGCTGTCGAGCCGGGCCAGGCCGTCCAGCAGGCCCGCCTTGTTGGGGCCGTTGACCACGGCGCCCCGCAGGATGTCGCCCCGCTCGGAGTGGCTCATCGCGAGGTTGGCCACCTGGTGCTGCGGGCAGTGCGGGTACGTCTCGCCCGCGCCGACGACGAAGCTGCTGCCCCAGGCGTTGGCGCCGAAGACCCAGGCGCGCTGCCGGGAGGCGAAGGCGTCGTAGCGGTGGTCACCCGTGGCACGTGTGCAGAGCCCGGCGGTGGCCACCAGCCCGAAGGCGCGCGAACTCGGTGGGGACGACACCCGAGCCGAACGGGTCATGCGCGGCCTGCCGGGTTCTCTGCGTGAACTGCCGCCTGAGGTCCGCCTTCGAGCGAGGCCCGCGTGACCTCGTCCAGTCCGGGCGAGGACAGCAGATCCGCGTGGAACAGCTGGTGACCGCGGTGACGAAGCGGTTCTTCCAGCAGGCGACCGAGCAGATCGAGATCACCGTGGCCGCCGTGGCCGATCCGAGACAGCGCATCCCGGCCTACCTGTCGGGGCCGGAACGACCCGGAGCTGCCGACGGTCGCCCGGCCCGAGGACGCCGCCCGCTTCGTCGACGAGCGGATCGCGGGAGGCGCGGACCGCCAGGGCCACGTCCAGCAGGATCCTCCCCGGATCATGCACCGCCCGAGGAGGCCGCCACGGTGCGAGCGCCGCCGATATCGCGGTGTCCAGGCCGCTCTTGCGGACCATCTCGACCATGAGCACCCCTCCGGCCTGGGAGACTACCGCCCTCGATGCCGACACGTGGATAGGACCCGTATCCGACGGGGCCGGAGCCTATGACGATGACCTCGCGCACCTCGCCTGCGGTGGTGGGCTCGGTCACGGAGCTCACGCCTCCTGCTTGGCGTCAATCTCGGCGATCAGCGCCTGGATGCGGGTCTTGATCTCGTCGCGGATCGGGCGGACGGCTTCGACGCCCTTGCCCGCGGGGTCTTCCAGGGCCCAGTCGAGGTACTTCTTGCCGGGGAAGATGGGGCAGGCGTCGCCGCAGCCCATGGTGATGACGTAGTCGGACGCCTGGACGGCTTCGGTGGTCAGGATCTTCGGCTTGGCGTCGGCGATGTCGACGCCGACTTCCTTCATGGCCTCGACGGCGGCCGGGTTGACCTGGTCACCCGGGATGGAACCGGCGGAGCGGACCTCGATCCGGTCACCCGCGAGGTGGGAGAGGAATCCGGCGGCCATCTGTGAGCGGCCGGCGTTGTGGACGCAGACGAACAGCACGGCGGCGAGCGGACTGGTGGACATCGGTTCTTCTTTGGTCAGTGGATCAAGCAGGCGGTGCGGGATCGGGTACGGGGTCAAGCACCGGGCAGGGAGGCGAGCAGCTCGGTGATGTGGGCGTCGATCTCGTCGCGGATGCCGCGGACGACCGCGATCGGGGCGCCCTCCGGGCCGGTGACGGGCCAGTCCAGGTAGCGGCGGCCCGGCAATACGGGGCAGTCGTCGCCGCAGCCCATGGTGATGACGATGTCAGCGGCCTGGACGACCTCGTCGGTCAGGCAGTTTGGGGAACGCGTCCGTGACGTCCACACCCGCCTCGGTCAGCACCTGCGCGACGACCGGCTCGACCCGGCAGCCGGGTGCGTGCCTGCCGAGGAGACCGCCATGTGGCCTTCGGCGCGGTGGGCGAGGAGGGCGGCGGCATCTGGGGTCGGCCGGCGTTGTGGCTGCAGACGAACAGCACGCGCGGGAGGCCGCTGCTGGGTGCGCCTCGACGCCGGGCGAGCGCGTCGAGGCGCTCGGTGGCCAGATGCTCGGCCAGCACCACCAGATGAGTGCGGACCGGGCGTGCTCAACGAGACGCTCGTACGAGTCGCTGACCACGCGCTGGATGGTCTCCGGCGAGAAATGGCCGCGGTAGCGCAGGGCCAGGCGGGCGATGCCGGCCGCCAGGCGGTCGTCGGGCAGGACAGGGAGTGGGGACGCGGCCATGTCAGCCCCCTTCAGGCTGTGGGTCCCAACGGGAAATCGGGATACGGATCCCAGAGATCAGCCCGGACTGGTATCAGTCCCGGCTGATGTGAGAGTATCAGTCCATGCTGATGTCAGTCGATACTGATCTGATCCGGGTGCTGGCCGACCCGCTCCGCTTCCAGATCGTCACCCTGCTCGCCAAGGAGACGCTCTGCACCACGCACCTGGTCGAGGAAACCGGCGCGAAGCAGACGAACCTCTCCAACCACCTGAGGGTGCTGCGCGAGGCAGGAATCGTCGATACGGAGCCGTGCGGCCGGTACACCTACTACAAGCTGCGCCCGGACGTCATCGCCCGGCTCGCCGACCAGTTCGCGGAGCTGGCCGAGTCCGCCCGGAAGGCCGCCGACAACAAGAGGGCCTGCCCGTGACCCGCACCGAAGCACCCGCGACCGCCGAGGAGACCTCGGTCGTCGCGAAGCTGTCGACACTCGACCGTTTCCTCGCCGTCTGGATCCTGCTGGCCATGGCCGTCGGCCTCGGCCTCGGCCGGCTCATCCCCGGCCTGAACGACGCGCTGGCCAAGGTCGAGGTCGGCGGGATCTCTCTGCCGATCGCCATCGGCCTGCTGATCATGATGTACCCGGTCCTGGCCAAGGTCCGCTACGACAAGCTCGATGCCGTCACCGGCGACAAGAAGCTGATGGTCTCCTCGCTGGTCATCAACTGGCTGATCGGGCCTGCGGCGATGTTCGCCCTGGCGTGGATCTTCCTGCCGGACCTGCCCGCCTACCGCACCGGCCTGATCATCGTCGGCCTCGCCCGCTGCATCGCGATGGTCATCATCTGGAACGACCTCGCCTGCGGCGACCGCGAGGCCGCCGCCGTCCTGGTGGCGCTGAACTCCGTCTTCCAGGTCATCGCGTTCGGTCTGCTGGGCTGGTTCTACCTCGACCTGCTGCCCGGCTGGCTCGGCCTGGGCGACGGACAGCATCTGGACATCTCCATGTGGAAGATCGCCCTGAACGTGGTCATCTTCCTCGGCATCCCGCTGCTCGCCGGGTTCCTCACCCGCCGGATCGGCGAGAAGAAGCTCGGCCGCGAGCGCTACGAGACCGGGTTCCTGCCGAAGATCGGGCCGTGGGCGCTGTACGGCCTGCTGTTCACGATCGTCATCCTCTTCGCCCTGCAGGGGAAGACCATCACCTCCCAGCCGCTGGACGTCGCCCGGATCGCGCTGCCGCTGCTGGTCTATTTCGCGGTCATGTGGTTCGGCACCTTCGCCCTGGGCAAGGCCATCGGTCTGGCCTACGACCGCACTGCGACGCTCGCGTTCACCGCGGCGGGCAACAACTTCGAACTCGCGATCGCGGTCGCCATCGCCACCTTCGGCGTCACCTCCGGACAGGCCCTCTCCGGGGTCGTCGGCCCGCTCATCGAGGTACCGGTCCTCGTCGCGCTGGTCTACGTCTCGCTCGCCTGGCGTCGAAAGTTCACCGCCCGCCAGGTGGCCCCGGCCGGCTGAGCGCCGCCGTGGTCCGGCACGTGCCCCCGGGGCGGCCATGGAGAAGTCCCGGAGCACGTGTCCGCTGTGAGGGAGGCCACCGTGGAAGCCGAAAAGCACCCCATCCCGCCGGTCATGGTCAGGGCAGCCGGTGGCCGCGGTCACGCCGAGCTCACCCTGGCCGGGGAAGCACGGGCCAAAGATCTGCGCGAGCTGGAGGAAAGCCTCGACGCCCCGCCGCTGCGCGAGGCCGACGAGCGGTCGTGGACATGGCCGCGGTCACCGGCTTCGACCTGGCGTGCGCCTACGCGCTCGCGCGGGCGGCCACACAGCTGCCGGAGACCTCGACGCTGACCGTCCGCGGGGCGCGGCGGGCCGTACAGCGGACGCTGCGGCATGCCGGGCTCGAGGCGGTCGCCGTGATCGAGGGTCGATGACCGGCCGTCAAGTGACGGCGGGGCCGCGGCGCTCGACCAGGACGACGTCACGCCAGAGGCCGTGGTGGCGTCCGATCCGTTCACGGGTGACACCCCGGAAGCCGACCCGCTCGTGCAGGGCGAGGCGCGGTGTTCTCCGGGAAGATCTCGGACTGAATCGTCCAGATCCCCGCGGCCTCGGTGGAGCCAATCAGCCCCTTCAGGAGCGGCCCCGCGACACCCCGGCCACGCGCCGCCGGCCCCACGTACACGGAGTGCTCGACCACGCCCGCACACGCGCACCAGTCAGAGACCCTGCTGGCCGCGACCCAGCCCAGCACCGTCCCGCTCTCGTCGAGCACCGCGAAGCGGTGCTCCGGCAGCTTGGCGGCATCGAACGCCTTCCAGACCGGCGTCGAGGTCTCGAAGGTGGCGCTCCCCTCGTCGATCCCGGCCTGGTAAATCTCAAGAACCTGCCGGGCATGCCCCGCCCACATCGGCACCACGACGGCGCCGCAGGCCGCCATGCCCCCGCGGCCCACGTCTCAGGCCGCGGCCGGCAAGGTTAGAAGCTTGCCCATCGCGGCCATCACGGAAGGCTCGACGCGGTAGTACACCCAGGTGCCGCGCCGCTCGGAGGTGAGCAGCCCGGCGCCGAGTGGCCGAACTGCTGGAGATGGTCGGGCTGGATCCGCGACTCGGCGACCGGCGGCCCCACGAACTGTCCGGGGGCCAGTGCCAGCGGGCCGGCATCGCCCGTGCCCTGGCCTGTGGCCCCAGGCTGCTCGTCCTCGACGAGCCGGTGTCCGCGCTCGACGCCTCAGTACGGGCCGGCATACTCAACCTGCTCCCCGATCTGCAGGAGCGGCTGGGCCTGTCCTACCTGTTCATCTGCCACGACATGACCGTCGTACGGCCTTTTGCTCACCGTGTCGCCGTGATGTGCGAAGCCAAGATCGTGAGACCGCGCCCACGACCGATGTGTACGCGGGGCCCGCCCACCCCCACACCCGTGAACTACTCGCCGCCACCCGCACATGGATTCCACATCCATGTTCGATATGAGCCAAAAGCCGAGCCTTCGGCGTAACCGTTCCCCGCGAGGGGGAGAGCTCCTATCAGAACGCTAGTCGACTCGCCGCGCGGACAGAGGGGGGAGGCGGGCGGCCTCGAATGAGCGGCGCCTTGTACCTGGAACCACGCGTGTCCCCACGGGTGAGATCGCTGCTGGACTCGCCCGGCTTCTGTATGCCCTCGTCGAAGGGCTCGGTTCACCGTTGGGTGTGGTATTGCCCGACCAGATCGGCGAGAACGTAGAGCTGTTCCGGTCGGTGTACCGCAAGCACCATCTGTCGGGCCAGATTTTCCTGGCACACAAGGCGAACCGTTCCAGCGCCTTGCTGCGCGGTCTGGTCACGACGGAGGCGGGGGTGGACGTCGCCTCGCTCGGCGAGTTGCAGCATGCCCTGGGCTGCGGATTCGGGCCGGAGAGGGTCATGGCCACCGGTCCCAAGAGTCCCGAGTTCCTGTGGCCGGCCGCCCGAACTGGAGCGACCATCGGCCTCGACTCGCCCGCCGAGCTCGATCAGCTGGCTGCGTTGGTGCGCATCCAGGGGCTGCCGCGTGTGCGGGTGCTGTTGCGGTTGTCGGGGTTTGAGCCGTCCGGGGTCAAGGTGCTGACCCGGCGGAGCCGTTTCGGCATTCCCATAGGGGAGTTGGACGCCGTCCTGAAGACGGTCGGGCGGTATGACCACGCCGTGGAGCTGACCGGTGTCGCCTACCACCTCGACACCACGTCCCCGGCCGAGAAGGCGGTCGCGCTCGAAGGCTGTCTGATGGCTCTGGAGGAGTGCCGCGGCAGAGGTCTGGCGCCGCGGGCCGTGGACATCGGCGGCGGCTTCGGCGTCAACTACCTCGCCGACCACGCCCAATGGGAGCGGTACACGACCGAGCTTGCGAATGCCGTGCTGGGCAGATGCCCGCCCCTGACCTGGGGCGGACATCATTACGGGTTGCGCGATGAGGATGGCACGCTGCGCGGCGCTCTGGGCCTGTACCCGGCCTACCGTCCGGTGGCCGGTGAGCGGTATCTGGATGACCTGCTGTCCCGTCCGGCCACAGCCTTCGGCGGCCGGGAGCTGGCCACGCTGCTCCTGGAGCACCTCTACGACCTGTACGCCGAGCCCGGCCGCCGGCCCGGTCTGGCAGTACGGGCACAGCCATGTTCTCGTGGCCGTCCGGTAGCACGGCACGCCGACCTGACCAGGTCCAGGTGTCCGGAGAATGGCATGGACGCTGGTCCGGATGCAGAATGCGAGGAGAAAATAGGGAAAGGGGGGAGAAAGAAGGACCCTCGTGACTACCTCCACGCATACCCCCCACGCCGACCACGCCCACGAGCACGGCAGCCAGTGTGGACACGTTGCCGTACCGCATCAGGATCACACCGACTACGTCCACGACGGCCACCTGCACCGCGCGCACAATGACCACGTCGACGAGTGCGAACTCGCCGGCCACACCGTCCATGAAGGTCACGACCACAAGCACCAGGACGGCTGTGGTCATGTCGCCGTCCCTCACGGCGGCCATGTGGACTACATCCACGACGGTCACCGCCACGCCGCTCACGAAGGTCACTGGGACGACCACTGACCGCACCCGGGGCAGGGCCGCCATCACGCGATCGCGGCCCCGCGCCGAGGGCGTACGGCGATAAGCGCTGACAGGTGAACAGTCGTGGTCACGGCCAGGATGGCGAAGCTCGGCGGCAGCCGCGGCGCGGCGTGGCTCAGCCACAGCCCGGCCCACATCTCCACCACAGCGAGCCCCGCTGACAGGGCGAGGGCCGGGTACGGGCGGGCGGTCAGCCGGTGGGCGGTTCCAGCGGGCGCGGCGAGCAGGCCCAGCAACAGCAGTGAGCCGACCGCCTGCGTGGCCTCCGCGGCGCACGCCCCGACCACGACCAGAAACGCCAAGCTCAGCACCCGGACGGGAACGCCGCGTGCCGCGGCCACCGTCTCGTCGACCGAGGCGAACAATAGCGGCCGGGCAAGCAGCACTACGGCCGCGCAGATGGCGGCAGTCACCAGTGCCGCCACTCGTGCCTGGTCCGCCGACAGGCCGAAGATGGAGCCGAACAGCACACTCACCCCCGCGGTGCCGTGTGCTGCGCCACGTGTGGTGTAGAGGGTCAGGAAGAACGCGCCCAGGCCCAGGATCCAGGCGAAGGCGCTGCCGATGGCCACGTCGTCGGAGCGGCCCCGTCCACCGAGCGCGCCGATCAGTACGGCGAACACCACGGTCGCCGCGAACAGCCCGACCTTCAGGTCGTAGCCGAGTGCGAGCGCCGCCAGCGCTCCGGTGAACGCCACGTGGCCGAGCGCGTCCCCGGTGAAGACCTGGGCCCGTAGCACCAGGAAGTACCCCCACCAGACCCGCCGCCGCGGCGATCCCCGTCCCGGCCAGCAACGCATGGGTGAAATAGGGGTGGTCGAACACGTTGAACACGTTCACGCCGCACTCCCTGACTCGCGTGCGACCGGTGCGGCGCGGCGGACGAGGGTACGCGCGAGGAGGCGCGCGAGTCGGGCCAGGACGTACACGCCGAAGGCGAAGGTGGTCACGTAGAACCCGATCGGATACGGAGAGAAGTAGGCGGCCGTCAGTCCGGTCCACGTCACGCCAAGCCCTATGAGCGCCGAAAGGGCCATTCCGGCGACGGGGCGGGCGGTGAGTTGCCGGGCGGTGGCGGCGGGTATCACCAGCAGGGCGAAGACCAGCACGGTGCCGGTGATCTGGCTGGTCGCCGCGGTCGTCGCGCCGAGGAGCACCAGGAACGTCACGGACAGGACGCGCACCGGAACCCCGCGCGCGGCTGCGACGTCGGGATCGGCCGAGGCGAACAGCAGCGGGCGCGCGATCATCACCAGTGTGGCCAGGGCCACTACCGTCACGGCCGCAAGGACCATCACTTGGCGGGCCGTGATACCGAGGAAGCTTCCGAACAGAAGGGAATTGACCCCGCCGAGGAGGCCCTTGTACAGCGAGACGAAGAGGAATCCGCAGGCCAGCCCGAACGCCTGGACCGTCCCGGTCAGGGCCGCCTCCTGACCGGTGCCGCCCTGCCCGGCGCGCGGGAAGGCGGCGATGGCCAGGGCCGCGCCCACGCAGAAGGCGAAGTAGCCGACGACCGGCATGATGCCCAGCAAGGTGGCGCAGGCCGCGCCCGGGAAGCTGACCTGGGCGAGTGTGTGGCCGGCGAAGCTCTGTCGGCGCAGCACCATGTACCAGCCGATCACGCCAGCGAGGACGGCGACCATGGTCCCGGTCCGGAAGGCGTTGACCATGAACGGAAATGCCCACATCGCCCGCAGGTCGGTCACCGGGTTCCGGGACCAGGCCGGATAGGTGTCAGCCGGACCGAGGGTGGTGAGCATGGCCTCCCTCTCCCGCCGTACCGTGTCCAGTGCCGACGACCACCAGCCGTCCGTCACCGGCGTGCAGCACCTCGGCCGTGGTTCCGTAGAGCCGCGAGAGTGTCTGTGTGGTGATGACCTGCTGTGGCGGTCCCGTGGCGGCACGGCCCTCGGCGATGTACACCACTCGGTCCAGCCAGGGCAGGATCGGGTTGACGTCATGCGCCACCATCATGACGCTGATGCCCTGCTCCCGGCAGATCCGGCCGATGACCGCCACCACCGCGCCTTGGTGGGACAGATCCAGGCTGTCCAACGGCTCATCCAGCAATAGCAGTTCAGGCGCGCGGACGAGCGCCTGGGCGATCAGCAGCCGCTGCTGCTGGCCGCCGGAGCACTCCCCGATCGGCCGGTGAGCATAGGCACCGGCCCCGACCAGTTCGATGACCTCGGCCATACGGTCGCGCGCCGCCCGGCGGCGCGCGCTGAACCGCACGGGCATCGGCAGCGGTACCCCCACCGGTCACCGTCCAGGCCCATGCGCACGACATCGACACCGCGGATCCGCAGAGATGGATCAAAGGTGCGTCGTTGCGGCAGATAGCCGATCCGGTGCCCGGCCCGGCCGGGGACATCACCAAGAACCCGCACCTCGCCCGTGGTGGCCGGCAGAATCCCGAGGAGCACCTTGATAAGGGTGGACTTGCCGGCACCGTTCGGACCAAGGACAGCGGTGAGCTCCCCCGCGCCGACCTCGAGATCCACACCGGACCACAGGGTGCGTCCGCCCACCCGTACGGAGGCGCCGCGCAAGGACACGACCCCGTCCTCGCCGCCACTGCGTCCGCTGGTGGTGGCTTGCGGCGGTACGCGGTGAGGCACCGCCTCCCGTATCCGGGCCATCGTCTCCACCGTCTACTTCCTGCCCGTCGCCCGATCCAGGGCCGTCTGGAGGCCCTTCAGCTGGCGGACCTGCCAGTCCTGGAACGAGGAACCCGCCGGAGTGAGGGTCTCGGTGACCGTGGCCACGGGGGTACCGGCGGCCTTCGCCTCCTTGACCTGGGCCCGCACATCCGGGGTCGAGTTCTGGCTGTTGTAGACGTAGACCTTGATCTTCTTGTCCTTGATCTGCCGGTCGATGGCGGTCTTGTCCTTCGCCGTGGGGTCGGCGCCCTCGCTGATGGCATCGAGGAACGAGTCGGGGGTGAGTAGCTTCAGGCCCAGGCCCTGGGCGAGTGGGGTGACGATGGACTCGGAGGCACCGACGGGCGTTCCCGCGTAGGTGGACTTGATGCCGGACACCAGCCGGTTGTAGGTGGCCAGGGTGGTGGCCAGATACGTCTTCTTCCGCGCGTCGAAGTAGTCGGCGTCGGCAGGAGCGATCTTCTTGTAGTCGGCGGTGATCTTCTCGATCACCTTGCGGACGTCTGCCGGGGAGTACCAGCGGTGGGGGTTGCCACCTGGCCTGACGCCGACCAGGTCACCGACCTTCAGCCCGGTGCGGTCGTTGTCCGGGTTGGCCGACAGCAACTTGTCGGCCCAGGGGTCGTAGCCGATGCCGTTGACGATCGTGTACCGGGCGGTGGCGACGGCGCGTCCATCGGCGGCGGTCGGCTCGTAGTCGTGCGGGTCGGCGGCGGGGTTGTCGATGATGCTCTTGACGTGCACGTGGCTCCCGCCGAGCTGCTGGGCGATGCTGCCCCAGAAGTTCTCCGCCGCCACGACCCGGATCACCTTGCCGGAGGCTGTCTTGCCTCGGGCGGATTCATCGGCGGTGTCCGAGGAAGCGGTGGAACAGGCGCTGGCGCCGACAAGCACGGCTACGACGGCGACACCCCCGGCGAGGGCGCGGGGGCGGCGGGCTATGGCAGATCTCATCACACGGTCTCCTGGGTGCTGGGCGAACACCGGCAACCCTAGATGAAAATGGTTTCCAAAACGACGCGAGAGACTCTGAGATGAAAACCATTGCCAGAACTTGACTTGGACACCGGCTCTCACGAGGTGACGGCCGGGTATCCATCTCCCCTTCATCGGTGGCGAGTTGACAGGAAGGTCGCGCCTCGGAGAGCCTCGTCTAGCGAACATGACATTCACATTCACCTGGAGGTGATGCACGGCCATGCGCATCGCGTTCGTCGGCAAGGGCGGAAGCGGGAAGACCACCCTCTCCGGCCTCTTCGCCCTGCATCTGGTCCGTTCCGGCGCCCCGGTCGTCGCCATCGACGCCGACATCAATCAGCATCTGGGGACCGCCCTGGGGCTGGACGAGGACGAGCTGTGCGAGGCCGTCCCGCTCAGCACCCGCCTCACCGAGATCAAGGAGTACCTGCGCGGCGACAACCCCCGCATCCCCTCCGCCGAGGTCATGGTCAAGACCACCCCGCCGGGAAGCGGCTCCCGTCTGCTGCGCCTGCTCGGCACCGATCCGGTGCACAGCCGCCACATCCGGGAAGTCGCCGGAGTCGGGCTGATGACCACCGGCGTCTTCGCCGAGGAGGACCTCGGCGTGGCGTGCTATCACTCAAAGCTCGGCGCCGTCGAGCTGTACCTGAACCATCTGGTGGACGACCCCGGGGAGTACGTCGTCGTTGACATGACCGCCGGGGCCGACTCCTTCGCCTCCGGGCTCTTCACCCGCTTCGACATGACCTTCCTGGTCGCCGAACCCACCCGCAAGGGCGTATCCGTCTACCGCCAGTACAAAGACCACGCCACCGAGTTCGGCGTGCCTCTGGCCGTGGTCGGCAACAAGGTGACCGGCGAGGACGACCGGCTCTTCCTCAAGGAGCACATCGGCGACGACCTGCTGGCCTGCTTCGGCCACTCCGACTGGGTCCGTGCCCGTGAACAAGGCCGTCACACCGGCGACCTCAAGCCCGAACACCGCCTTGCGCTCGATGAGCTGCGGACCGCCGTGGACTCCCGCACCAAGGACTGGGAGACCTTCCAACGGCAGGCGATCGAGTTCCACCTGCGCAACGCTCACGCCTGGGCGAACCGCTCCACCGGCCAGGACCTGAGCACCCAGGTCGACCCGGACTTCCGGCACGGGCCAACCGCACTGCCCGGGAATCACGCACCAGAGGCCCACGCCGGGACCGTTGGCTGAACACCACGCTGCATCGCCCGCAACCGACCGATTGGACACCGATCCGCCATGTCGCTCAACGTCGCACCGGAACTCCTGGCCCAGGCCGAGCAGGGCGAGATCCCTGAGCAGGACTTCGTCGCCACCGTCCGGGAATCGCTGCCGTACGCCTACGACCTCATCGCCACTCTGACGGGCGCGCTCCGCGAGGGCGACGCCGAATTCGCCGACAACCAGACGCCGCCCCCGTCCGAGGCCGAGCGTGGCCAACTGCTGCGCGCTCTTGCCAGCGACGCCATCCGCGGCAGCCTGGAACGCCACTTCGGCGTCACCCTGGCCTTCATGAACTGCCACCGGGTGGCTGTCTTCCGCCCGGGCACCGAGGAAGGTCCGACCTACGCGAGGTTCACCTCCACGCGATCCCAGATCCTCAACCAGTCCCCCGAGTTCCGTGACTGCTGACCAGCTGTTGGGAAACCGGTACTGAGTATCTGCTCCATTCGGGTGATGTGCCGTATCGCTGCCTTGCCGGCTGGCACTGTATGTGGGGAACTGTGTGTGGATGGGCGCCCGCCCCGGTGCCGGAGAGTGGCGCCTCTGGTCCGGGGCGGGCTTAGAGCTTTCTCCCTGGGCAGGTTCAGAAGCCGTGGCCGAAGTTCAAGTCGGTTCTATGGCCGGCCGCGCTTCTCTTCGACGGTAAACGCATCGCGGGTGCCGGACAGCCGCAGGATGCGGGCGAGGAAGCACGGGACGGCGCAGAGCCGCAGCTCGACGTGAGCGGCTTGAGCGGTGCGGGCGGCGGCCAGGAGCGCGCTCAGCCCCGTGCAGTCGCAGAACGTCAGCCCACCGAGGTCGATGACCACGACACGGTTATCGCCGACGGCCCTCTGGAGTGCCTTGCGCACCTCGCCGGCGGTGACAAGGTCAAGCTCGCCCGACACCGCGACCCGGCAGCTGTCGGGTCCGGTGGCCTCCCGGTCCACCCTGATCGTCTCGTGCACCAGCGCGCTCCCTTGGCGCGAGGCAGCCCCAAGGGTCTGCGTCCAGGAAAACTCCTGACCGGCGGTTCTGTCCACCGTCACCCCCGTGCAGCACTGGCGCGTGCATGATCAGCAGGATGATCGTTGGCCCGGTGGGAGGCCAGGATGGGGCACTGGGTGTACGCGTTTTCGGGTTGTCCGGAGCTGGACGATCAGCAGCATGTCGGCCACGAGGCCGAGCCGGGAGCCGCGATTGTGCGGGAGCGCCAGGGGGCCCTGGCATCGTGGACGGCTATGTGCGTGAGGGCCTCGATGAGGTGATGATGGTGGCCCGCTACCGGTGGGTGGCCAGTGGTGATCCGGCCTCGGTGACACCTGCGGTGTGGCGGGCCGCGGGAGCTCCTCCGCTGTCGTGAGTGCAGTGGCGGAGAGCTGATCAGGTGTCTTCATCGAGCTGGTCCGGCCGGGATGTCGGTGGTCCGGCCCGTCGGGGTCACGAACCCGCCCGAGTCACCACCACATCGTGGTACGGGTCCTTCGGAGCCGGGACGCGCCGGACCGCGGTGGCGTCCAGGGCCGGGCTCGCATCGTCCGTGCCGACCTTTCCGGTGGGGTGCCAGGTGCCGGTGACGGTCACCCAGGCGTCGGCGGACGGCGCCGGTGCCCCGTGCACCCGCACCTTGCGCACCTGGGCGTCGGCGGCGCAGCAGCTGATGACGAGGCGGCTGACGTACCAGGTGCCGTGGCCCCCGGGGGTGACGAAGCCGGTGAGCCGGACGATATGGCCCTTGAGGGTGCCGTCGGTGTCCCAAACCGCCCGGGAGCTGAAGTCGTTCAGCGTCATCGGTACCACACCGGTGTCCGGCAGGGCCGGGAAGAGGCTGTCGCCGCTGGCGCCACTGTCGCCCGAGGAGGAGGGGGCCTTGGGGGCCTTCGCCTCGTCACGGGACGCGGTGTACGAGCCGAGCGCGGGCGGCGCCAGGAAGAGGATGGTCAGGGCCGGTATGTACAGCAGCCAGGCGACCTTCGGGCCGCCCGCGTGGCTGTGACCGTGGCCGTGTCCGTCGCCATTGCCCGGGTCGCCGTCGTGGCTCCGGGCGCCGCCCGTACGGGGACGGTTGAACGGGAAGCCGTCGCGGGCGGCGCTCACCGCGCCGAGCGCGATCAGCAGCACCCCGGAGGCGATCAGCGCGGGCCGCAGCCCCGGGCGCACATAGCGCAGATACAGATCGGTCAGCAGGGAGATGTGCAGCAGACCGACCCCGAGGAAGAGGAGCAGCAGCACCTGGATGTTGCGCTTCACAGCAGCCACCACCCCACCAGAGCGCTGCACAGCACCGCGACCACCCAGGTGGCCGACGAGAAGCGCACCGCGAAGGCGCGCCCGAAGGTGCCGGACTGCAGGGCGATGAGCTTCAGGTCCACCATCGGGCCGACCACCATGAAGGCGAGCCGGGCGGTGGGCGAGAACCCGGTGAGCGAGGCGGCGATGAACGCGTCGGCCTCCGAGCAGACCGCGAGGACCACCGCGAGCAGCCCCAGCATGGGCAGCGAGAGCCACGGGGAGTCGGAGAAGAGCCGCAGCACGGAGTGCGGCACCGCCACATTGAACGTGGCGGCGGCCGCCGCGCCCACCACGAGGAAGCCCCCGGCGTGCAGAAAGTCATGCTGGAGCGAGACCCGGAACTCCTCCGCCCGGCTCGCGCCGGGCGTGTGCCCGGTCGGTCCCTTCGGCAGCCGCAGCCACTCCTCGCGGCCCGCCCGGATCCACAGCCAGCCCATGGCGACGGAGGTCAGCAGCGAGGCGATCAGACGGGCGGCGACCATCCAAGGGTTACCGGGGAAGGCCACATGGGTCGCGACCAGCACGATCGGGTTGATGGCCGGGGCCGACAGCAGAAAGGCCAGCGCCGCCGCCGGGGCCACCCCGCGCCGCATCAGACTGCCGGCCACCGGCACCGACGCGCACTCACACCCCGGCAGCACCGCCCCGGCGGCACCGGCCACGGGTACGGCGAGCGCCGGGTTGCGCGGAAGCACCCGGGTGAACACCCACGCCGGTACGAACGCGCTGATGGTGGCCGACACCACCGTGCCCAGCAGCAGAAACGGCACACCCTGGATGACGATCGCGGTGAACACCGTGCGCCACGCCGCCACCGCCCGATCGTCCAGCGCGGCGGAGATCTCGGGCCCGAGCGCGAGGGCGAGGCCGCCGAGCAGCATCACCGGGAGGCCAGCGATCAGCGCATGAGAGGTGATGCGTGCTGCGGTGCGCATCCCGCCGGCCCCGGCGGGGGGAGACGTCACCCCACCACCGTCGCGGTCCGCGGACGATGACGGCGCGAGGTCGACATCGCTGCCCAACCTTCCTCCTCTCACAGGACCTTCACCAAGCGAACATACGGCGACCCACCTTAGCGGCACGGCGTGTCCGCGAATTCGAGTCCCGATGAAGCATGATCCATCATTCATGTGGTGATGGATTTCATTTTCGCTTATGCTCGGAATCGTACCTGTGCCGTTCGGAAACTCGTCGTTCCTGGTCAGGCGGCGTATCTGTACTCGTTGATCACGCCGCTGAGTATTCGGGTGCGTAGAACCCGGTGAGTGGACGGGTCGACCATGGACGTCGGGTGCTCCTGGAGGAGGGGAGGGAGCTGCCCGCGAGCCTGGTGGGGGCGATGACCGTTGTAATGCTGGGCGTAGGTATCGAGGACCTGCCGAGCGTGCGTCTCGTTCCAGATCAAGAGGTGGTCCAGGGACTCGCGGAGCAGGGTGCCGATGACACGTTCGCAGTGCGCGGTCATCCGTGGGGCCCGCGGCGCGGTCCTCACGACCTGGATGTCGTCGGCTGCGAAGACCGCATCGAAGGGCTCGGTGTACTTCGCGTCCCGGTTGCGGAGCAGGAAACGCAGCGAGCCCACCCGAACACCCAACTCGACGGCGAGGTTTCTCGCCTGCTGCACCGTCCAGGGGCCGGTGGGATGGGCGGTCACTCCCGCGATGTGTCGCAGGCGATGATGGACTCGGCTTGCGCGGTCAGGAAATCGCGCCATGTCGGACGGCTGCGGCGTGGGGCTGGATCGATGCCCGCTGCGGTGAGGATCTCCCAGACCGTCGTCGAGCCGACCGGGCGTCCGAGCCGGACCAGTTCGCCCTGAATTCTTCGACAGCCCCAACGCGGATTCTCCCTGGCGAGCCGCAGCACTAGAGCCTTCACGTCACCCGCCGTCGAAGGTCTCCCGGGCCTGCGTCGGCGCTTGCTGTAGTCCCACTTCCGGGCGATCAGCCTGCGGTGCCACGCCAACAGCGTCGCGGGCGTCACCGGGAACACCTGCGCCCACCGGCGCCGGGGGATCAGCGAGGACAGCGCTGCGAACCACAGCCGGTCCGCATGTTCGTAGCGCACCGGCCTCGTGAGCTGCCTGCGCAGCACCGCGTTCTCGTGCCGCAGCACGAGCAATTCCGCGTTCTTGGCTGTGTCCCGGCGGAGCAGCATCGCCGGGACCGTGAGCAGCTTCCGAGTCACTTGGTATACGAGCGAAACGATCATCCGGACAGGGTTCCAGCAGACTGTGATGGCGCGCCAGACCACCCGCGAGCAGGAGCGATGAGTTTCCGAACGGCACAGGGTGGCAGGTGCCGTGCGAGAGCGGAGAGCACGGCACGATCGGCCCATGAGAGCCGCGGGCGCTCGATCTGCCGGCGAAGCACGGCGACCTCATGGCGAAGCGCGAGGATCTCGGCGTTGTTCGCGGCGGTCGAGCGGCCCAGCAAAAGGAAGCAGCCCAGCAGACGGCAGAAGATCAGGTAGAGCGGTCGCAGACCCACGATCAGTGATCATGCCCATACTTGGACGATCGCAAAGCCCCAGGTCACCCACCATACGGCAATAAAGACACCCTTCAGGCGTAGCTCGCCGTGTACGCGGAGGAAGCCCCACCGTGGGTTCTCGGTGCCAAGCCGGATGACCAGGTCGCGGACTTCTTCGGATATCGGTGGGCGGCCTGGGGGAGGTGGCCGGGTCCACTTCTTCTTCAGCAGGCGCTGGTGCCAGGCGAGCAGAGTGCGTGGCGAGACGAGCCGGTTGCCGCGGAGGGCGCGGGGCAGGAGCCGGGCGAGTGCGGCGAGCAGCGCCCGGTCCGGCCAGTTGGGCTTCGGGGTGGGCAACTGTCGGCGCAGCACGGTGACCTCGTGGCGCAGGATGAGTATTTCGGCGTTCTTGGCCGCGGTAGACCGGCAGAGCAGAGCGAGCCACGCGAAGATTCGTGTGGCGAGTAGGTAGGTCAGCTGTACGAGCACAATGACGGATCATGCCCGACCGCAGGGTCAATGCCCAGGTCAGCAGCGGTGAAGCAGTTTTGAAGCGCTACGCCTCGGCCTGGTCACTTCCGGAGCCGACGCTCGCCAAGCTCACCTCGGATCCCGTGCTCCTTCCGGGGCACGCCGCCGAACCCAACGTATGGCCGGGGTTGCTTGCCGCCGTCCGTTGCTCAGGTCCAACACCGAAGTGCGGGGCCTGGATTGCTGGCGGCGGTGAGCGCGACGGTTCCATGGCCGGTGGGCGTGGTTCGGTGTCAGAGGGTTCGTGCCGCAGCGGCGTCGCGGAGGAGTCCGGCGAAGGTCAGGGCGGCGGGGGTGAGCGAGTGGTCGGCCATGCGAACCAGGAGGATGCGGCGGATGGGGGCCGGCGGCTGGAGAGGCAGGACGTCGACGCCGGGTCGGATGCCCTCCAGTGCCAGGGTGGGGGCGAGGGCGACGCCGATGCCGGCGGCGACCATGGCCTGGGCTTCCTGGTAGTCGTGGGCCTCGTAGGCGATCTGGGGCTCGAAGCCGACGGCGCGGCAGCCGCGGACGAGTGCTTCGGCCACCGGGTGATGGTCGGCGCGGGTGATCCAGGGGTCGTGTGCGAAGTCGGCGAGTGAGGCGGCGTCGCGGCCGGCGAGTGGATGGTGGTCGCTGACGAGAAGGGCCGGCGGGTCATCGAGGAGGCGGGTGACGACGATGTCCTCCCGGTCGATTCGGCTCCAGTCGTAGTCCCACATCAGCGACATTTCGATCTCCCGGTTCTCCAGCATGGTCCAGAGTCCGGCGATGCGGGCACTGCGGACGGTCAGCCGTACGTCGGGGTGGGCGTCCCGGAAGGCGATCACGGCCTGCGGGAGGAGCGAGGCGCCGACCGTTGGGAAGGTGCCGATACGCAGCGTGCCCGCGCGCAGGCCGGCGAAGTCGGCGAGTTCGTTTTCCGCGGCCCGCAGTTCACGTTCGATCCGTTGCCCTCGTTCGGCCAGCGCCCGTCCGGCGTCGGTGACGGTGACACCCCGGGCGTGGCGCTCCAGCAGGGGCTGGCCTGCCTCCGTTTCCAGGCGGCTGATCTGCTGCGATACCGCTGACGGGGTGTAGTTGAGGGCGCGGGCTGTCGCGGTCACCGAGCCACGCCGGGCAACCTCCGTGAACAACAGGATGCGCCGGACATCGAGCATGCCGCCTCCTCCAGCGTTCACTTCACCTTAATAGCCATGCAGATTTCCGAGATTGTACTTCACGCTGCGGTAACCCACCGTGGAGGACACCACGCACGGCGAGACCGTCGGTGGACTTCCCCTTCCATGTCTGTGAGGAGTCAGTTGTGCTGCGTCTGCAGGGCGAGATGATCCGCGGAGGAACCAGCAAGTGCTGGATCTTCGACCACCGCGACGTGGCCGCGACGGGCGTGGACGTCGATGCCCTTCTGCTCGCCGCCTTCAACGCCGCCGACCCCCGCCAGATCGACGGCGTGGGCGGCGCCTCCTCCACCACCTCCAAGGCCGCCGTCGTACAGGCGTCGACCCAGGCCGGCGTGGATGTCGAGTACGCCTTCGCACAGGTCGGAATCGGCGACGAGCGCGTGGAGTGGGCCAGTAACTGCGGCAACTGCGCCACCGCCGTGGCCCTGTACGCCGTCCACCACAACCTCGTGCCGATCGCGTCGGACACCACCACCGTCCGCATGCTCAACGTCAACACCGGGGCCCGCCTCACCGGCACGATCCCCACCCCCGCGGGCGTGGCCCCGGAGGAGGGCACGGCCGTGGTGCCGGGTACCTCGGCGCCGGGCGTGCCGGTCCTGCTCGGGTTTCAGGACCCGGCGGGCTCGACGACCGGCCGCGCACTGCCGACCGGCCGGGCACTGGACGAGCTGACCGGTCCTGACGGTCCCGTCGAGGCATCCCTGGTGGACGCCGGCGCGCCGGCCGCTCTGTTCGAGGCCAAGGCGTTCGGCCTCGACGGCACGGAATCCCTCACCGCGTTCGTCACCGCAGTGCCCGCGCTGACGCTGCTGCGCCGCCAGGCAGCGCTGGCCATGGGCCTAACCCGCGAGGGCGATCCGGTCAGCCACGCGGTGCCGAAAGCGGGCATCGTCGCCCGCCCCGCCCCCTATCGCACCACACAGGGCATACTCGTCAACCAGGACGAGTACGACCTGGCCGTGCGCATGGTCTCCATGCACGCCCCGCACCCGGCGATCGGCCTGACCTCCGCCGTGGCCCTGGTCACGGCCGCCGCCACCCCTGGCACCCTCGCCCACCGCGTCGCCCGGCAGACCGCCGACGGCACGCTGCGCCTGGGCACCCCCGCCGGCGTGGTCACCACCCAAGCCGTCCCCGCACCGGACGGCGCGTCCCCCACGGTGCTGCTGCACCGTGCCGCCCGGCGTATCGCCCGAGCCGAACTCCTCGTTCCCGTCCTGGAAGGACGCCCCGCATGAGCCGCAACGACGCCGCCCCGGGTACCGTCACCGCACCACCGGGCCGCATCCGCCGGATGCTGTCCCACCTGTACGTCCAGTGCCTGATCGGCGTCCTCCTCGGCGCCGCCGTGGGCGGGCTGTGGCCGTCCGTCGGCGCTGACCTCAAGCCGCTCGGCGACGGCTTCATCGCGCTGGTGAAGATGTTCATCGCGCCGATCATCTTCTGCACGGTCGTCCACGGCATCGCCTCCATGGGCAACGCCCGCGCGGTCGGCCGCGTGAGCCTGAAGGCTCTGGTCTACTTCGAGGTGCTGACCACCGTGGCCATGGTGATCGGCCTGGTCGTCGTCAACGTCGTCAAGCCGGGCAGCGGTCTGCACATCGACCTCTCGACCCTGTCAGCCAAGGGCCTGCCGCCGGAGGCGACCACGGCCCATGAGGGCTTCGCCGCCTTCGTCCTCGCCATCATCCCGGCCACCATGGTCAGCGCTCTGACCGGCAACGAGATCCTGCCGGTGCTGCTGGTGTCGGTGCTGTTCGGCTTCGGCCTGCACGCCAGCGGGGAGGCCGGCCTGGGTATCGCCCGGGGCGTCGAGAAGTTGTCCACGGTCCTGTTCACGCTCATCCGCTGGATCATGGGGCTGGCCCCCATCGGCGCGTTCGGCTCGATGGCCTTCACCATCGGCAACTACGGTCTGGGCACCCTGCGCCACCTGGCCCTGCTGGTCGGCTCGTTCTGGCTGACCGCCCTCTTCTTCGTCCTGGTGGTCCTCGGGACCGTGATGCGCCTGAACGGACTGCGGATGCTGCCGTTCTTGCGCTACATCAAGGAAGAACTGCTGATCGTCCTGGGCACCTCCTCCACCGAGCCCGTCCTGCCGCGCATGATGGCCAAGCTCCAGCACGCGGGCGCCTCGAAACCGGTCGTCGGCATCACGCTGCCCGCCGGGTACTCCTTCAACCTCGACGGCACCGCCATCTACCTGACCATGGGCTCGGTCTTTCTCGCCCAGGCCCTCGGCATCGACCTCAGCCTCACCCAGCAGCTGACCATGCTCGCCGTCATGCTGCTCACCTCCAAGGGCGCCGCGGGCGTCACCGGCTCCGGCTTCATCGCCCTGGCCGCCACTCTCAGCGCCGTCCCGCACGTCCCGGTCGCCGCCCTCGCGCTGATCTTCGGCGTCGACCGGTTCATGTCCGAAGCCCGTGCCCTGACCAGCCTGGTCGGCAACGGCGTCGCCACCCTGGCCGTCGCCCGCTGGGAGGGCGAGCTCGACGAGGACCGCGCCAAGGCCGTCCTGCGCGGAGAGATCCCCTACGCCCCCACCCCCGCTCCCTCCGCGGTGACAGCCGAGCCCGATCCGAAGCAGACGCCCGCACCCGAGGCGATGCCCGAACCAACCCGCGACCCGGTGCCCACCGCAAGCTGATATTGCGTGGGCGGGCCGGCTCAGAGCAGATGCTCCGGGCCGGCCCGCCCACGTCTCAACAGGACGTCGTACTCGCCGTCCGGGCTGATCAGGAACGTCTGGCCCTCCGGTACGCCCAGTCTTCCAACCGCTGATCAAGTCCGGCGAACGCCGCGCAGAACTCCCGCGTCGTCTGCCGTTTCGGTGATCAGGCATCCGTGGATTTCCCGGCGTGAGCGAGGTACCTGTCCGTACGATCCGGGCGGGAGGTGCGTCAGGTGGCCAGGGATGCGGAACCGGACCTTCATGGACTGATCACGGCCCGCAGGGTCGAACTGGATCTGCAGGCAGAGAAGTTGAGCCAGCAGCTTCAAGAGGTGCGCGACGAGCTCGAGGAACTCACCGTCGCCGAGCGGGTCGCACGTCGGCTGGCCGAGCAGCTGCACGCCGAAACCAGGACGACGCCTGGGGGTGTCGGCCAGGTCGCGGGCCGCGCGATGCTGCTGGTGCCGCAGCGCGAGCGCGGCACCGACGAGACGGTACTGCCGGAGGACTACCAGCAGATCATGGACGTGGTGCGACGGGCGGATACGCCGGTCATGGTCAAGCAGGTCTGCGGTGAGCTGCGGATGTCCAAAGAGTCGGCCCGCTCTGAGGCGATGCGCTCGAAGCTGAACCGACTGGCCGAGCGGGGCTGGCTGCGCAAGCTGGCCGCGGGTGCCCCCAGCGGCAGTTGATAGATCATGTCAAAGAAAACCAGCCCGGCCGGGGGCACTGAGACGGTTGTCTACCAGTCCAGTCTGCAGCTGTCCACCGCCACCCTGACCTTCCTCGGCGACCTGCTGCGCGGCCATCTGAAGAAGATCCGCTCCCGGTGGCGGAAGCTGCCGACCGGGAAGATCGCCACGATCGTCCTCGCAGTTCTCCGCCATGACCAGCGGCTTGCCGACATGGCGGGCGGCAACCACATCTCCGCCACGACGGTGCGTCGTTGGGTCCTGGAGGTGATCGAACTGCTTGCCGCGCGGGCCCAGCGCCTGGAGCGCGCGCTGAAGAAGGTCATCCGAACGGGTGGCCACATTGTCCTGATCGACGGCACTCTGATCCGCACCCGGCGCCGCACAGAAGCGGACAACCGCCGCAACTACAGCGAGAAACACAAGGCCCACGGCCTGTTCTTCCGGGTCTGTCCAGTCAAAGGCCCTGCCTCACATTCGGTGGTGACGGAGAGTCGTGAGGTGTCGTTGTCATTCGCGTGAAGGATGTCAACGAGCTTGTGCAGATGGTGTTTTCCGGTCTGGCCCCACTGGTCATAGAGGATGTGGCCGACGAGGGTGAGCGGATCGTGGTCCGGGCCCAGACTCCGCAGGAGGCCGCGGTCTGTCCGGTGTTCGGGGCGTCGTCGAGGCTGGTGCACGGCTATCACTGGCGGACGGTGGCCGACGTGCCGGTCGACGGGCGGCGGGTGGTGGTCCGTGTGCGGGTGCGACGCTTGGTGTGTCCCACGCGCGGCTGCCGGCAGACCTTCCGCGAGCAGCTGCCCGGAGTGCTGGAGCGTTACCAGCGACGCACGGCGCGTCTGACCAGGCAAGTCAAGGCTGTGGTCAAGGAGTTTGCGGGCTAGGCGGGATCACGTTTGCTGGTGATACTCGCGGCGGGCCTGTCTCGCCACACGGCCCTGCGCGCCCTGCTGCGCATCTCGTTGCCCACCGGGCGGACGCCCCGGGTGATCGGTGTCGACGACTTCGCTGTGCGCCGACGGCACCGCTATGCCACCGTGGTGATCGATGCCGAGACGCATGAGCGGATCGATGTGCTGCCCGACCGCACCGCCGACACTCTGGAGGCGTGGCTGCGCGAGCATCCGGGGGTCGAGGTCGTGTGCCGTGACGGCTCCGCGACCTATGCCGAGGCCATTCGCCGCGCCCTGCCCGACGCGGTGCAGGTCGCGGACAGGTGGCACCTGTGGCACAACCTGTGCGAAGCCGCCCTGAGCGAGGTGAAGGCACACAGTACCTGCTGGGCCGCCGTGCTGGACGCGCCCCTGTACGAAGGGCTCCGCGCACAGACGACCCTGGAACGCTGGCACCAGGTCCACGTCCTGCTCGAGAAGGGCGTGGGCCTGCTGGAGTGCGCCCGTCGCCTGCAACTGGCCCTGAACACCGTCAAACGCTACGCGCGAGCCGACCGGCCCGAGCGGATGCTCCGCGTCCCCAAGTACCGTGCCAGCCTCGTCGACCCCTACCGCGAGCACCTGCGCAAACGTCGCACCGAGGACCCCGCCGTCCCCGTCAGCCACCTCTTCGAAGAGATCAAGCCCCTCGGGTTCACCGGCTGCCTGAACCTCCTGCACAAGTACATCAACCAGGGACGCGCGGACGCTGAACGCAGCCACATCTCCCCGCGCCGACTCGCCCGGATGATCCTCACCAGGCCCGACAACCTCAAGGCCGAGCAGCGCGATCTGCTGGCGCGGATCACCGCAGCATGCCCCGAGATGACCCAACTGGCCGCCGTTGTCCATGGCTTCGCCGAACTCCTGACGCCTTGCGCAGAAAATGCCGACGGGCTCTCGCGCTGGATCGTCCAGGTCCGTGCAGCCGATCTGCCTCATCTGCGGGCCTTCACCCGGGGCCTGGAGCGGGACCGCGACGCCGTGGTCGCCGCGCTCACGCTTCCGTACGGCAACGGCCCCACCGAGGGTGTCAACACCAAGACCGAGCGCATCGCGCGAATGTGAGACAGGGCCCAGTCAGGTTCTGTCGACGATCTTGTGACCCGGACGGTCGAGGCTCACCGTGTGAGCAGGACGCGTTTGCGAAGGAGATCGAGGCCGGCCCTGCCGAACATCTGGCGTTTCAGCATCTTCAGCCGGTTGATGTTGCCCTCGACGGCGCCGGAACTGTGCGGCAGAGACAACCCGTTGCGGACCGCATCGAAGTCGCGGCGGAGGTTGCGGGCGAAGCCCGCAAGCGGAGCCAGACTGTCCCGTTCGACGTCGGTGATCCACTCTTCGAGGCGGTCGCCGTGGCGGCCGGTCATCATCGCGGCGAACTTCCTGATGTGAAGAGTGAGCCGGTCGAGTTCGGGATCGCGCTCACGCAGCCGGTGCAGCTTGTCGGCGTCCTCGTCCCGCAGGCGCTCGGGGTGGGTCATCATCCAGGAGGTGACCTCACGGACCGATGGAGGCTTCGGTCCCGGATCTGGCGCGTGTCCGCGCCCGGTCCGGTAGCGCCGCAGATGCCGCTGAACAGCCAACTCGCCACCGGGATAGCCGAGTTGCTTGATCTCGCGGTAGCGCTGGGCGGCCTTCCTGACGCCCTCGTTCCAGCGCTGGTGCAAGTAGCCGACGTACGGGTCGACGACATGCGCTCGTTGGAGGCTCTTGGCCACGACATCGTCGGCGGAACGGGCGCTGACCAGTTTGCGGACGGTGGACTGGTGCAGCCCGAGCTTCCGGCCGATCGCCGCCTTCGACATCCCCTGCTGGAACAGCTCATGGGCGGCAGCATGCTGCTCACGCAGCCGGATCACGATCTTCAGGTCTTTCACCGGCTGGACCACATCAGGCTCCACCTCCACGTGGTCGGGGCTGGAGCCCGAGCCGGGAGACGGTTCGGCCAAGCGGGAGCGATGGGCGTTGACCGTCTTCTCGACCGCCTGGCCGAGGTTGGCCCACAGGTGGTAGCGATCCGCGACCTGTTCGGCCTGCGGCGCCCCGCCCCGAGCGCCCTCTCCGTAACCGCTGGAACAGTCCCGGCAAATGACCTTCACCTCGGGGTGATCGCGGAGCCAGACAGCCAGGTCCTCGCCTTCGCGGCCGTCGTAGAGGTGCAGCGGCCGGTGGGTGGCCATGTCGATCAATACCGTGCCGTAGTGGCGGCCCTTGCGGAAGGCGAAGTCGTCGACGCCGAGGATCTCCACCTTGCCGATCTCCGGCTCGGGCAAGCACCTGACCAGCCGCAAACAGTGTGTCCTTACCTATGGTGAGGCCGACCGCGGACGCCAGTCGGGCTCCTGCCCGGCCGGCCAGGGCCAGCCCGATCTGCGTCAACACCTCGCGCAGCAGCGGGGTATGCCGACTGTGCCGGGTGGTCAGTCCCGAGACCTGTTCGGCGAACGTCACCGCCGTGCAGGCAGGGTTCTCGCAGCGGAAGCGGCGCACGCGTCCGGCGCACTGAGTGCCGGGCAGGCGCACGAGCTGGCAGGCAGCATCCGCGACACGGGCGTGCCGTTCTACGTCGCTGTTCTGCCGGACGACCCCGCGTACGGAGGAGAGCGCATCGTCGACCGGCTGCGTGTCGCCGTCGCCCGGCCGGGCGTGTACGCGGTAGCGCTCGGCTCATCGTTCGGCGCGGCCTCCGACGCCTCGGTACTGCCGGGGCACGTCTCGCAGGCACTGGCGCGGCAGAACCTGGGCCGGCACCACGGTACCCTCCCGGCGGTCCTGGACGGGTTCGTGGCCGATGTGGCTGCGCGGACCGGCGGCGGGGGCGACCACGGAGGCGGCTTCGGTGACGGAGGTTAGGCGGACCTTGCGAGGTCGACCGGCGGACGACGGTGAGACGGGCGTGGGCCGCGACCTTTCATTTGACACATGGGTTCTCAAGGCAAGGAGAGCGACATGCTGCTCATAGGGCTCATCATCCTGGCCGCGGCGGCTGTCATCGGCGTGGTAGGCGTGCTGAGCAACCTCGGCGGTGGGCACGCGCTCACCGATGGCTTCTCTGTGTTCGGCTTCAACGGCGCCGGCTACACCGGAACGGTGTTTCTCTCCGGGATCGTGATCGGGGCCGCCGCCCTGCTCGGGCTGAGCCTGATGATGGCCGCCGTGCGCCGCAGGCATGCGCGCCGAAGGCTCACACGGCACCGCCGGGAGGCCGCGCCGGTCGACCGGGATCGCGATGCGGTGGCCGGCAGACACGAGCCCGCGGACGACGAGTCCGCCCGCGGCACTCGGCGCCATGGCCGACCGCATCTCTTCGGGCACCGCACCGCCCATCGATAGGAAGGCAGTGACTACTCATGAATGTCGGGAAGAAGATGGCCCACACGGCCGAAGCGGTCCGAGGCAGCGCCAAAAAGGCGCTCGGCCGGGTCACCGGTAACCGCCGCATGCAGGCGGAAGGGCACGGCGGCAAGGTGAAGACTCCTCGGAGGACTGTCGCCGACGGAAGTGAGCCGCGTCCAGGCGCGGTCCGTTTGGCCTCTTCGGGGAGTAGCGTGAACTCATCGGGAGTGTTTCGCACACCGGCCCCGATGCCGGTGTCGTTCCTGGTGAGCAATGACACCGGCCAACTGCCCACGTGCAGGGGTCCGGAGACGGGTTCGCGCGATGTCCGTGACCACCGATCACCCCCCACTCCGGGCCGTGCCCTTCAGGGCCCCGACCGCACGCCTCGCGCTGAAACCCCTGAGTTCTTCACCAGGGCACGTCGAGTTGGACGGGGCCTGGTGGCCTCGTTCACGTGACCTGACACACGAACTCGCCGCTCTGGCGGACGTACTGGATCCGCTGTGGGGACGGATCACCCGTATCGCCGTCAACCCGCGCTACTGGTCGACCAGCCCGCGCAAGATCTTTGTCAACGGCCATGTGGTGAAGGTCGGTTGGTTCACATCGGAGCAGGATCCGCACAAGATCCTGCTGCTGTCCTATACGGCGGGCCGCTGGGACCTCCTGGTGATACCCCCGGAGACCAGTGCGCCCTCGGCGGCCCGGCTGATGGCCGCCGCGAGCGCGAGCACCGGCCCGCCGCTGACCGCGACCGCCCTCATGACGGCGGAACAGGCCGGCGACACTTCCTCGTTGCACGAGGCCGACACCGGACGGCCCGGCCGGTTGGTGTCAGGGATGTGACGGGCGTCGTCGATGCCCTGGTGATTCGCCGGCCCGTCCATGGCAGGCCGAATCAGACGTGACCGCCCGTGGCGGATGCCAGGAGCGGTTCCGCGGCCTCCTCGGTCGTGTTCGGAGGGACGACCAGTAGGTCCCAGCGCCCCCGGCCGGGGGCGAGCAGGACGACCGTGTGGGGGGCGGATGCCGCCAGGATCCTGCGTAGTCGTACGACCTGGTTGGAGACGAGCATCCGGCCGGGCGTCGCGGACCATTCCGCCCCGTTGACCGTAACGCTGTTGATGTGGCCCCACGCAGGCGGCAACCCGGCGAGCAGTGGCGGGAGCTCCGCGAGCAGGTCGTACGAACGAGGCCACCACGCGCCGTCAATGGGTCGGGGCAGACCGCCGAGGGGTGCCAGGCGCAGACGGAGAACAGGATGGGAGGGAAGCCGGGGTTGCAGTGCGGTGGTCATGAAGGCTCCTGCCAACTGCGGTATATAGATGAATGGTTGACGTCAGGCACGACGGGCGGCGACACGGGTCGGCGTCGGCCGGCGCGCCTCGTACACCCAGCCAGGCGTTCGGAGGAGACGGATGACCGCGGCCGACGGGTCGCTCTGGCCGCGGTCGACGCCGTGCCGGGCACTGGTGGGGACGAGGCCGTGTCCGACGGAATCGCTGTCGTGGATGCGGTGGGAATGAGCGACATGCGGGGCCCCCTCGGCCTCGGTGCGGGTGGCGCGGCCGGGGTCAGGGGCTGCCCAGGTGATAGGGATCGCGGGGACGGGGCTGGCTCGGACACCGGCATACGAAGAGCCCCCGCTTTGTCCACCGTACTCCCGCGCTCCGAAACGAGGCGGGCCGGATCGCGTGGCCACCGCGTTGACGAGGGTGTCGCCGGACGTCGACTGGCGGCACGGTGTAGGGCCATGCCGCTTCGGAACACACGGCGAAGCATTTCGTCTTCCCGCCCCGCCCAGACCCCGCGGTAACCCGGGCCAATCCGGGGACGCCGCAGAACGCCGTCCCCGGGGCCCGCAGCCGCTGCTCCCGTCGGCCGAAGGGGACGAGAGTCATGCCTCCGCGCCCTCGACACCTTCGCCGACAGCCCGCGCGAGGCGCTGGGAGAGACCAGAGCGCCTACGACGAGGCCACCGCCCAGCTGGTGAACGTCCTCGCGGAACGGCGGCGTCTCCTCCGCGCCGCCCGGCAGGACCAGGCCCCCGAGACACCATTCCGGCGCATTCCGGCGCGCTGTGAGGCAGTATCGGGAGATCACACAACGACTACTCCACGGCCGCAGGTCCGCGCTGCGGCGGAGCGGGGAGTAGTGTGGACACTACCGAGGGCATTCCGCACACCGGCTTCCACGCCGGGTCGTTCTCGGCGAGAGATGAAACCCGGGCCGCCGCAGAGGCGACCCGGAGACGGGTCCGCATCATGTCGGCAACCCTGCATCCAACCCTGCCGCACCATGAGTCCGCAGCAGCCCCGGCCGCGCGTCTCGCACTGAAGACCGAGGGCAGGTCCCGCGGACTCCTGGACGGGGCCTGGTGGCCCCGCTCCCGGGATCTGTTGAGCGAACTTCCCCTACTGACCGACGTGTTGGATCCCTTGTGGGGCCGCATCACCCGCGTCGCCGTCAACCCGGAGTACTGGCCGGTCATCCCCCGCAAGGTTCCCGTGGACGGTCACATCGTCAAGGTCGGCTGGTTCACCCCGGAAATCGATCCGCACAAGCTGCTGCTGCTCTCCTACGGCAGCGGCCGCTTGGACCTGCTGGTCATCCCGCCCGAATCCGGGGCGGATGCGGCGGCGCGGCTGATGGCCGCCGCGTCCGACTACGACGGCCCGCCATTGACTGCGAGCGCGCTCATCGCCGCGGACGAGGCCGGGCATGCCGTCTCCGCGGCCGACCAGCCACTGGACCCGGAGGAGACATGGGAGTACGAAGGCGGCGCCTCCGCGGTGTCCGCGGCCGTTCCGGAACAAACCGGTCCGTCCAGGCGGCCCAGCCGCGTCGGTATGTGAGGTGGCCGCCATGAACGCCTTCCTGACAGTCGCCGCCTTCGTCGTTCTCATCGCAGCGGCGGCATACGTGATCCACCGGCTCAACATCCAGCATGCCGACAGAATCGCCGTGCACCGGTACAGCGCCGCCCTGCCCGGCCGCCGCGGCCGCGGCACGCCGCAGCCCCCGGTGAGACCGGGCCGGTCCGAGTCGCCGACCGTCGGCGAACGACGGGACCACCGCGACGGGGGCCGTGGCCGCTTCCCGCCGCGCCGCCGCCGCAGCCGTACCACTCACCACAGGTGACCAGCTGGTTTTTCGTCACCGGCCGCGCGCACGGACCGTTGACTCGGCTCGTACCGACGTGTGCGCCCGGGGACGTACACCCGGGCCATGGACCAGGCGAGGAGCGGCCGGGATCCACGAACCGAGGCGTCATGACTCTTCCACAGCTGAACATCTACCGACACGACCGGGGCAGGCGAGCACTGATCACCCTGGCCGGGGAGATCGGCCCGGCGACCGCACCCCAGGTGCGCACCGCTCTGGAGCGGTGCCTGCAGGACGGCATCACCACCATCGACGTCGACCTGACCACCGTCGGCCTCTGCGACAGCATCGGCCTGCGCGTCTTCCTCGACGCGTCGCAGCACGCCGCCGAGACCCACGCGTCCCTGCGACTGCACCACCCGTCCCCGCAGCTCGCACGACTCCTCGCGGACACCGGCTCCGATCGCATGCTCCTGCGATGGACCGGGTCGGAACAACGAGGCTGAGGAATAGAGTTGATCAGTCGGCCCTCCTGGCGGGGCTTCGGCGGAGCGCTGTCGTGGAGCGCCGAGCAGCTCACTGCCTCCGCCACCCAGGTCGTGGCCACCGCCGCCCCACGCCGCGGTCCAGCCCTGGAGTGGCCGGGGATCGGGGGATCGTGCGGCTGCCCGGCCCGGTCATGGCTGGCCTTGCCCGTGGCACGGTCACTCCGGCCGGATTCCCGGCGAACCGTACGCCAGACCGGACGGGCGCCGGGAACTCCCCGCACCCCGTGGCCCTCGTCCAGAGGAGCATTACGTGCAAGCCCTGATCGTTCTCATCGTCGTGATCGGCCTCGTGGCCCTCCTCGGCCTCGCCCTCTCCGTGAAGGTCGTCAAGCAGTACGAGAACGGAGTGCTGTTCCGCTTCGGCCGGCTCGTCGGAACACGCTCCGTGGGTCTGCGCTTCATCATCCTGGTCGTCGACGCCCTGCACGGGGTGTCGCTGCGGGTCGTCACCATGCCCATCCAGTCCCAGGGCATCATTACCCGGGACAACGTGAGCGTCGACGTGTCCGCGGTCGCCTACTTCCACGTGGTCGACGCGGTGAAGTCGGTCGTGGCCGTCGAGAACGTGCAAGCGGCGATCAACCAGATCGCCCAGGCCACCCTGCGGAAAGTCGTCGGACAGCACACCCGCGACGAGACACGGTCGGAGACCGACCGCATCAACCTCGACATCCGCGAGATCCTCGACGTCACGACCGTCGAGTGGGGCGTGCAGGTCACGCTGGTCGAGCTGAAGGACATCCAGCTGCCCGACACCATGAAGCGCGCCATGGCCCGCCAGGCCGAGGCCGAGCGGGAGAAGCGAGCGAAGATCATCAACGCCGAGGGCGAGTCTCTGGCGGCCGCCGCGCTCGGCGACGCCTTGGACACGATGATGACCCACCCCCTGGCCCTCCAACTGCGCGATCTGCAGAGCCTGGTGGAGATTGGCGTGGACAAGAACACCACCGTCGTCTTCCCCGCCCCCTCCACGGCACTGCCGCCGTCCGTAGCGTGACCGGTGCCGCACCCAGGTGCGGCCGTCACGAGTGCTTCACATTCGAGTACCGTGCGGTGCCTCGGATGTGTACGCGCCACCGCGTTATTGCACCGTCCACATCCTGGGATTGGGGTGCTTCGGGCCTTCCATCACACGACTCGAGGACTACGCTGCTGTGTAGACGTCCCAGACCCCGGCGGCATGCTGTTGCTGAACACGATGGCTGCGGGGTGCGGATTCTTCGTCTGTCCCGCGGCGCATCCCTGGAGGGAACTGGGTGGGTCCTCTGTCCTGCTGTGCAGGCTGTCGGACCGGCCGTTGCTCTGCCTCCGCCGAATTCGCCCCTGCCGGGAGCGCGCTCAGGGGGCCGGGACTCCGGCACCACCGCGCCCGCTGTCGGATGGTCTTCCGAACCGAGGCGTCATGCCCCTGCCGCTGCTCACCGTCTACCGCCATGACCGAAGGGAACGGGCGCTGATCACTCTGGCCGGTGAGATCGATCTCGAATCCGCGCCGTTGGTGCGCGTGTCCCTGGAGAGGTGCTTGCGAGAAGGTATCCGCACCATCGACGTCGACCTCACCCCCGTCACCTTCTGCGACTGCAGCGGACTCAACGCATTCCTCCGCGCTGCGCAGCAGACCACCGTGGTCGGCGGGACCCTGCGACTGCACCACCCTCCGACGATGCTGGCCTGGATTCTCGACCTCGCTGGCTGCGGGTTCCTGCTCCTCGGCCTTCCGTTCGGCCACCTGCCACCTCCTCTCGGCGACACGCCGGCCGCGCCACTTCCAGCCCCGCCGCACCGGTCTGTCCCGCTTGCGCCTGTTCTCGGGCGATGGCGATGACGGCCGAACCCGGATGGGGACAGTCACGGAAGCCGGGGGACGGCGAGCCCTCCGCCATGGCTCCGGTGCGGATGCGTCGGCTGAACCGTTGGCTGGCGGAGGGCCTGCGTGAGGATCTGGCGGATCTGTATGTGGAGTCCCGCGTAACGGCGCCGGGTGATCCATATCGCCGTCCCAGCCATAAGAACTTCTTGGGCCGTCTCACTACGGATATGCGCCGATTGGGATTCGGCATGGTGATCGCAGGGACGGACAGCCTGACGGGATGCGCCTTCGGATTCCCGGTACGCGGCGACGGCTCCTGGTGGCTCGGCTTCGAAGGACCATTGCCGCGCAGCATCGAGCAACTCACCGCGGCTGGGAGCGCCTTCGTGTTCGACGACATCCTGATCGGGCCGCACCCGCAGGACCGAGGTCTCGCCCGTCGTTTGCAGGGGCGGCTGCTGACCGACCACCAGGCATCACTTGGCGCCACCTTGGTGGACCAGGCCGATCGCCCGACTCTCGCTGCGCTCCGCTCCTGGGGGTGGCTGGACGTCGGAGAGCTTCGCAGGCCAGCGGGCTCCACCACGTTCCGCGCGCTGATATTTCCCCTCGGGGAACGCATCATGGCGAGGCTGGATGGCCTCGTCACGATGCCTGGAGGCGGTGGCCCGAGTGGGGCCTGACAGCCGGTCGGCCCGCATTCGGTTGCTGGTGGCCGAACAGGCGGTCCGACGAGGTGCCCGGGTCGGTGTGGTGGATGTGTGCACCGCGGCCGTGGCCGGGCTGCCGGTCGGCGGGGCCGGGCTGTCGGCGATGTCCCGGACCGCGGCGAGTCATCCGTTGTGCAGCACCGACGACATCAGTAAGCAATTGGAAGAGCTCCAGCTCACGTTGGGTGAGGGCCCTGCGTGGACGCCTATCTACGCGGCTCGGCCGTCCTGACACCCGATCTGCTCACTACCGAACTGCAGGATCACTGGGCCGTGTTCGCCGATGCGGCCCTGGAAGCCGGAGCCCGCGCGGTGTTCTCGCTCCCCCTGCAGCTGGGGGCGATCAGCCCGGGAGTTCTGGACCTGTACGCCGACGTTCCGACCGTACTGGACACGGAGGAACTGGCCGACTCAATGGCGTTCGCCGATCTCGCGACGCTGCTCCTGCTCGATACAAGGCTCGACGAGACGGGCGCGCCGACCGGTGGGCCGATGCCGGACCACAGCTTCGAGGACCTGGGCGCGTACCGGGCGGAGATCGACCAGGCCAGCGGCATCCTGACCGTTCAACTCGGAGTCGGCATCGAAGAAGCCTTCGTCCGGCTCCGCGCCTACGCCTATGCGCAGGGACGCCGGCTCGCCGACGTGGCCGCGGACGTGGTGGCCCGTCGGCTTCGTTTCTCCCCGGACGCGCCGCCGGATCAGACCGAGGAGGAGTAGGTATCGGTGCCGGCCGACGAACGTGCCGTACTTCCCGCCCCTTCGGGCAGGAACTAGTCTCAACCGAAGGTGCCCATGATGGATCAACAGCTTCTGGCCAAGACCTTCGTCGAGCTGGCCGACAACCTCGTCGCCGACTTCGACCTCATCGATTTCCTGCGCCTGCTGACCGACCGCTGCGTCGGCATGCTCGACGCGAGCGCCGCCGGGGTGCTGCTCGCCGACCGGGACGGAAAACTCCGCGTCATGGCTGCCTCCGACGAACAGGTGCGCCTGCTGGAGCTCTTCCAGCTCCAAAACGACGAAGGCCCCTGCCTCGAGTGCTTCCGCACCGGCACACCGGTGATCGTCCCCGACCTCAGTACGGTGACCGCCCGCTGGCCGCGCCTCGCGGTGGCGGCCCAGCGCAGCGGGTTCGCGGCAGTCCAGGCATTGCCGATGCGTTTGCGGGACGAGGTCGTCGGCGCGCTGAACCTCTTCCGCACCACCCCCGGCCCTTCGACCCGGCCGCCGCACCCATCGCCCAGGCCCTGGCCGACGTCGCCACCATCAGCCTGCTGCAACAACGCACCGTCCATCGCAGCACGGTGCTCAACGAACAGCTGCAGAGGGCGTTGAACAGCCGGGTACTGATCGAGCAGGCCAAGGGGAAACTCGCCGAACGCCAGGGCATCGACATGGAGCAGGCGTTCACCGCGCTGCGTGGTTACGCCCGCGCTCACAATCGGCGCCTGGCAGACGTGGCCCGTGCTTTCATCGACGACTCGGAACCCCTAGCCGGTCTGGGGTCCTGACCCATGCCCTTGCGCCAGTGAACCTGGACGAAGGCACCGGAGAGTTGGGCTCACAGCTCCCGGTGCCGTCCCCTGCGCATGTACGCCGTCATCTCCGGTCCGCCATATGGAGGCGCCGCAGTGCTCGGCGCAGCTCCCGCTGTATCGGTTCCGGGAGCCTCCGGTCCTTCGTCGTGGCGACCAGCGCCGCAGCCACGTCCCGGAGCTTGATGTTGCAGTGCTGCGACACGTCCACCAACAGGTCCCAGGCCCGGTTGCTGGAACACGGCGCCAGGACCATCACCATGCCGCGTGCCTGGTCGATCACCGCACGGCTCTCCAGCGCCTGCCCCAACTGTTCGCTCCTGGAGCGCAGTTCGGCGACCTCGGCCAGCAAAGCGGCGTCCTCCGCTGAAGGCACAGTCCTCAACAGCCGCGCTTCTTCACGGGGCGGGGTCACCCTGGTGCATGGTGCGTACCTCACAGGGCAGTCATCCTGTCCGTAGGTGGTCAGCGGCGCGCCAGTTGCCGTTCGCCGGCCCCACCGGGCTTGTAGGCCAGTCCGTAGTGCTTGAAGATTGCTTCCTCCTGTTCGGCGGGCAGCACGTCATCGGTGCCGATCGAAGGGGCCTGCTTCACCAGCGTTCTGACATAGCCGACCCTGAGATAGCCCGGCCCGGCGATCGCGTCCTCGATAGGGACGAAGACCAGACGATGCCGGGTAGGCAGTCCGGTCCGTACCGTGGCCATGGCCGGCTCATCGGTGGTGGTGTCCACATAGACCGCCTCAAGGACACCGATCTTGTGTGACTCGATGTCGACGACATCGTGGTTGCGCCATTCTCGGACGTCGGCCGCGTGAATCATGGCCTCTCCCTACCTGGACGATCCGCCCGGTTGTCGTGAGTCGCACCCCTGGTTTTCCGCGTGAAATCGCCGCAGCGTACGACACAGCTCCCGCTGTATACGGCCCGGGAGCGGCTTGCCCTCCCAGGCGCCGACCAACGCCGCGGCCACCTCCGGAAGTCTGGCGTCGCACTGCCGTGAGACATCCACCAGCAGGTCCCCGGCTGCCCCGCGGCGGCAGGGGGTCAGGACCATCACCATGCCGCGGGCCTGGTCGATGACCGCACGGCCGGCCAGCGCCCGCCGCAACTGATCGTTCTCGGCACGCAGTGCGACGACGTCCTGGCCCGCAGGTGCGTTCCCCACGTGGCCTCGGCCCGCTGCTCCCACCACTCCTCTTGAATCACGCTTGCGCGCTGCATGGCATGTACCTCTTAACCATCTCGACGTGTCCAGCCTGGCTGAAGCTGTGCCCAGACCCCGTGGCCATCGGGCCACTTCGCGGTTCACCTGCGGTGTTCGCGGTCCCGACGGTCCTCGCGCCGCCAGCGCGCCCGGTTCTGGCGGCTGTAGCGGCGGTCCCAGCCTTCCTGACGATTCCGGCGCTCCTGGTAGTCCCGGTAGTCCCCGAGGTCGGAACTGTCGCTACGGCTCCGGCCTCCGCCACGATCGCGGCCGTGGGGGGCGCCGTAGACCAACACCGCCGCGGCCACCCACCAGATGGGATTGAGGAAGCCGAAGCCGAACAGGACCATGATGAGGATGAGGAGCAGGACGAACACGGTGGGCCTCCCCGGGAGCAGGACACAGCATCGATACCGGGGACTGGGGCCACCCCACAGCGTAGTCCTGCCCAGCGGTTGTGGATACCGTGCGACGTAAGACCGTCCCGTCCGGCATGGATGGCTGCTTGACATCTGTCGGGAAAGCGCCGGTCGTCACGGATCCCGGCGCGCCCCGATGCGTCCTAAGCGGGCACCGATCCGCTGCCCACCGCGTCGCACGCAGCTCGCGGGCTGTCGATGGCGCGGAATGATGGTCGGCCGTGCCGCTCCGACTGGGCTACCTGACTGTGACCGCACACGCGCCGCCTTGCTGTGCCTGCTACACAGATCCAGACCCCGAAACGCCGAAGTCAGTATCGGTATCAGCTCGTACCCAGCGACACAGTGAAGCCGCCGCTGCCGCCGCGGCCCGCCGTCCCGGGGAAGCCGGATTACGGAGTGCAATCGCCCGCAAGAGGCGGGCCGCCTGGCTCCGGCAACAGCGCGGCGAGCCCGGCACATCTCGCCATCTGCCGGGCGTTCACCTTTCGTTCGAACAGCATGGAGGGCGCCTCCCACGCGGGAGACGCCCAGGCTGCGCCGCATCAGCTCTCTGGCCTAGCTAGCCGCCTCGCCACAGGGGCCGCAGATGCTAGTCGTGCCCTTGGAAGCTGGGGTGATACCTCCCGCCAGCCTCATGTACGGAATGACGCTCCACGGGCACGACCTGGTCGTGGAAGAGGGGATCGGCTTCGTCTCCTACTACACCGGCGACGAAGCCGCGCGAGGCCGTCACTTCCTGCAGACTGCCCTGGCCGCCGGAGTGCCTTTCGAACAAGCAGCGGGAGGGGAAGCCCCGTGAACACTCAAACAAGTCGTGAGGACAACCGCCAGTGGGCCAGCCTGGGCCTGCTGTTCGGCGGCGATTCACACGAAGCCCGCAGCGCGAACGGCACCTTCGGCCCCATCCCTGACAAGGAACTGCCTCTTCGGTGGGACCCAGGCGCACAGGTGGACTCGGTGCTGTGGGAATTGCGGCAGGCAGGACTCGACCGGATGAGGATTATCCCGGCGCGCCGGACCGCCCATGGCGGGCTGCCTGTAGCGGATGCGGCACTTCTTTGAGGGTGAGCCTGGCCTCTGTACGCGGCGGTACACGATGTTGCGGGCTCTCGCCATGACCGGGCGGGCCGCCGACAGCCCGACTCTCACCGGACGCGCCTGAGGCCAGCGGCCCGCCCCTTCCCTCCGCCCCGATGCTCACGTCGGCGGAATGCAATAGCACGAACGCCAGAGAGGAAGACGTATGAGTGGCCTGCGCTCGCCAGCCTTCTGCCTAAGCAGCCGATCGACCTGATGCGCGCCAATGAGACCTGGAACGCCGTCGCGACGCCGAACACCTGGGGCTATCACGTCCTCGCCAATCTGGCCGGCCGCAATGGCGCTGTCCTTGAGGACCCGACGCGCCCGCAAATGGTGTGGTTCATCAAGTCAGGCGGGGCCGACGGCTGGCCCGGCGCCCACAAGATGGGCGTAATGGTGTACCGGACCGGGGACGTGTTGACCGTTCCCTGGCTCAACGGCTACCGCTGCGGCTCCCGCTGGCTCCGCACGCCCACAGAACAGCTGCTCTTCACTGATCCGGGCATGCTGCGCATGGCCCTGGAGGAGGTCGCCGGACCGCTGGCCGACGCCGAGCAACTCGATGAAACGGGTGCGGGCCACAATGGCCGCCCGGAACCCGCTGGTGGCGTGCGGATTCGTGTCGGCGCGGCGGCGCCAGTCGTTGTCGGGGGCCGCCAGCCGCAGGCCGATCTCGTCGTCGAGTACGTGCGGCGGTGGGTCGACCTGGACATGCATCGCCCGCCAGAGGGCGACCCGCACGGCGGTGGCTGTCCGGTGCCTTGGCCTGCTCGTCTGCCATGGTCTTCCCTCTCCTTCCCGGAAGCGGCCTCGCCGCTCGCGACGCGTCCGGCGTTTCCCGCTTCGCCGACACCGTCGGAGACTACTCGCCCGGGGACTCGGGATATCCGCTGCCGACTTCGTTGAATCGCACGATTTCCTCGATCGTTTGCTGCAGCTTCAGCTCATCCTGATCGGATACGATTGCCTGTCCAACGCGGCCATACGGCCCGACCGGGGCATCAGGTGACGAAGAATACTGGATCTCATCGAAAGGGAAGTGGCGTTCGAAATCTCTCTGCGTCAAATTGCCGTTCTTCGGGCGACGGAGAAGGATGTAGCCGTAGAAGCGATCCGGGTCACTGCTGTCCAGTGGCTGGGTCACCTCTTCCCCGAGCGCGAGGCTGATTTCGACGTCGAAGAGATCGACGCCGAATGTCAGCTTATTGATCTGAGGGGAGAGCGCCCCCGGGAGACGGATGGCGCACTCACCGAAAGTCAGTCCCGCTTCCTCTGTGAACGCTTCCAGATGGAACACGCAATCCGGCGCGTCGAGGCTTGTGAGTGCCTGTCTGGCGAGCGTCTCCGCTTGCTGGAAGAGTGGTGAATACCGCTTTCTGTCCAGTATGTGGGCGGCCAGGACGCCGCCCTGTACAGCACTTAGCGGTGATATGTGGTTGCGACTCATGGACGACCATTGAAGGTCGCCGTTCTTCCAGATGCCGTCTATATAGACTTCCGAGGCGTCTATGAAGGACTCGGCGACGATCTCGACATCCGACTGCCCGGAGAACAACTGCACGGCCTGCGCGTATTCGTCCGGGGATCGGACGATGCTCGTGCGGAGGGCGCCGGCTCCGGTCGCCGGCTTGACCACGAAGACGTCTCCCAGGTCGTTGGCAAGATCCGTGAAGGACGTACCGACGGGCACATATCGGCAGCGTGCTCGCTTGACCTGCGGCGGCAACTTGCTCTTCTGCAGGTACTTGTCCCGGAAATAGAGCGTTGCCTTCGAATCGGTGTTGCCGGGAAGGACCAACTGCTGCCGCAGATAGGCTGCCCCGAAGACGCCCATTTCATGGACGGTCAGCACTCCTGCTATATCATCGAGGGGTGCGGAGAGCGCTGCGCGCAATATCTCCTGGGCGTTCTCCATGTCGGTGACACACCTGAAGCGTCGGCCCTTTGGTGTGTTCGCCGGCGCCTGCGCGATATAGAAGGGATCCAAGCCTCGGCGCTGCAGTGCCTGGTCCAGACCGTCCCTATGTCCGATGACAATCATCGTCGGCATTCTTGTCTCCCCCGGTTACGGCTGGCTAAAACATTGAAGAAGCGATGCGCCATACCGTCATCCGATGCCAATACGGGTGGCATCATTTCACAGAGGTGCGGAGATGTTGCCTGTGATGTAGATCACAGGCAATCTTTGTGGTGAATGGCATGGATCGCCCATTTCTTTTCTTCTCACCGGCGAATCATGCGTGGTGCCCGGCGTCCGCCTGGTGTCCGGCGTGGTCCGGGTCGAGACCGGCGTCGGCGGACGCGATGACGGCGCGCTCGGCGTCGATGTCGAGCGAGCGGCACAGCACCAGATAGAGCAGGGACGACACGGCGAGTCCGACCAGCATGGTGACGTCGGCGCCCTTGACCCAGTGGGCGAGCGGCCCCTCCACGTCGCCGATCACGGCGAACGGCAGCATCGAGACGAAGCCGACGCCATAGGCGGTGAGCCCGCGCCAGTTCCAGCGGCCGTAGATGCCACGAGGGTTGAAGATCTCGCGGATCGAGTAGCGGCCACGCCGCACCACATAGAAGTCGATCAGGTTGACCGCGGTCCACGGTGTGAAGAGGTAGCCGAGGACGATCAGGAAGTCCCCGAAGGTGGTCAGGAAGTCGTCGTTGGCACTGAAGGCGAGCCCGGTGGAGGCCACGCCGATGACCACCAGTGTGGCGATGCGGGTGCCCAGGGTCAGCGGGACCCGCTTCACCGAACCGATGCTGGAGAGCAGTGTGAGGCTGCCGCCGTAGAAGTTGAGGGTGCCGATGGTGAACAGCGGGATCACCGACAACAGCAACAGCACGACACCGAAACCGGAAAATAGCTGGTCACCGGCTTTGACCACGGCATCCACCAGGCTCAGCTTCGGGAACAGCCCAGCGGCCACCGCCCCCACCAGCATCATCAACGCGCCACCGAAGCCCGCACCCAGATACGTCCACCAGAACGAGGAGCGCACCCCCACCGTCGGCGGAAGATAGCGGGAGTAGTCGGAGACGTAGATGGACCACGAGAGCTGGTAGACGGCGGCGTGGAACAGCTGGATCAGGAAGGGAGCGAGAGTGAAGGCGCTCAGATCGAGCTGGTCCGCGCTGAAGGGGGCGACCACCACGATGCCCACGGAGAACACGGCCAGGCCCGCGCCCGTCAGATACGTCAGCCACCGGGACGCCTTGTGGATGAAGTCATATCTCACGACGGCGAGCACGATGCCGATCACGGCGTAGGCGATATAGCTGACCGACGGGGGAGTGTCCGCCAGGTGGTCCATCGTCGAGCCGACCAACACCTGGTTGAAGGGCGTATAGCCGATGTACGTCACCAGCGCCACGACCCACACCAGCAGCGCGCCGACGAATCCGAACTGCGCCCGGGACTGCACCATTTGGGGCAGCCCTAGTACTCCAGTCTGACTTCGCGATCTTGTGGCGAACCCGGCTGGGAACGGGTACGGCCACCGCGTGATCATCGGTTGGTGTGTGGACAAACGAAGATCGTGCGGTGGCCGCGGACCATAGCGTAGACCCTGCCCGCTGGCGGGTGTTGTTCGACCAGGCCATGGCTCGTATCGCCGGGCGGTTCGGCCGAGTTGAGCCTCGGGCCACGGCCCGCGCCTACTTGCTCGGGCTGCTGTCGGCTACCGAGCGGAAGAACTGCTGGCAACTGGCTGAACAGGCCGGCCTGGCCCGGCCCGGGCCGATGCAGCGCCTGCTGCGCTATGCCCGCTGGGATGCCGACGCCCTCCGTGACGATGTCCGCGCCTACGTTGTCGACCACCTCGGCGACGACGGCGTTCTCATCGTGGACGAGACCGGCTTCGTGAAGAAAGGCAGCATGTCGGCGGGGGTGCAACGCCAGTACACCGGCACAGCTGGCCGGATCGAGAACTCCCAGGTCGGCGTGTTCCTCGCCTACGCCACTGAGCGGGGACGCGCGCTGATCGACCGACGGCTCTACCTGCCCGAGCGGTCCTGGTGCTCCGATCCCGAGCGCCGCCATGCTGCCGGGGTGCCCGAGGACCTACCCTTCGCGACCAAGCCCCGGCTGGCCGAGGAGATGATCGTCGCCGCGTTGGACGCCGGAGTGACTGCATCGTGGGTGACCGGCGACGAAGCCTACGGCCAGGACCCGCAGTTACGCGCACGCCTGGAGCGGATCGGCATCGGCTACGTGATGGCCGTCGCCTGCTCCACCCGGGTCCGGATCAACCAGGGCCGCACCCCTGTCCGCGCCGATGTCCTCGCCGACCGCTTGCCCGCCTCTGCCTGGCAGCGGCACAGCGCCGGAGCCGGCGCGAAGGGCCCGCGCTACTACGACTGGGCCTGGATCCACATCGGCACCGGCGTCCATCGTCACCTGCTGATCCGCCGCAACCGGACCACCGGTGAACTCGCCTTCTACCTGTGCTGGTCACCCACCCAGATCACCCTGCACGAGCTCGTCCGCGTCGCCGGTGTCCGCTGGAGCGTCGAGGAGTGCTTCCAGGCCGCCAAGAGCCAGGTCGGCCTGGATCACTACCAGGTCAGGCACTGGACCTCATGGCACCGGCACATCACGCTCGCCATGCTGGCCCTGGCCTTCCTGACCGCTCTCGCCGCCGACGCGAACCCCGCCCGGCCTGCCGATCCGCAACATCCCGACCGCAGCCACGACCCGATCATCCTGACCGTCCCGGAGATCCGTCACCTGCTCGTCGCCGTCTTCGCCCCACCGGCCATGACTGCCGCCAGACTGCTGCACTGGTCCACCTGGCGCAGACGCCACCAGGCCGCAGCCCGACGCAGCCACTACCAACGACGCTCCACCGACGGACCCGCTGGATAGATCACGAAACCGCACTGGAGTACTAGCTGTGGGCCCTGGGTGGAGTGGAAGGCCATGAAGAAGGTGCCCAGAACGTTGCCGAGCACGATGGCGATGGCCGTCCAGATCAGATTGCCGCCGAGTGCCACCCCGATGGCGCCGGTGGCGATGGTGGCGAGATGCGCGTCCCCGGCGAACCAGACGGGGAACAGATGCCAGACCTTGCCGTGGCGTTCGGCGAGGGGCGGCATAGTCGATCGACCGGCTCTCGATGACCGGCCGGTGCCGGCCGGTGCCGGGCGGCGCCCGGCGCGTCCGGTGCCTCGGTCTCCTTGGTGGTGCTTACTGCCATACGGTTTCTCCTGGACGCGAGCGTGGATGGGCGTGTGGTTGCGGATCCCCCTGACGGTCGTGGTCGCGGCGGAGCGGTTCAGCCGCTTCGGTTGAGCGCGGCGTACGCGAGCTGTTCCAGCAGCAACGCCGCCTCGCGTGGAGCATCGGCGGCCGCAGTGATCACCTGCTTGGCGACTGAGACGGCGAGCCGCGGCTGCGCGGCCAGCTCCGTGGCGATCTCCACCGCCTTCTCCCGTACGGTGCCCCCTTCGGCGATCTCGCCGATCAGCCCCCAGGTGTACGCCTCCGGCGCCCCGAAGCGGCGGCCGCGCAGCACCAGATCGCGGGTGCGGGCCGGGCCGACCTCCCGTACCAGCCGGGTCACCCCGCCGGAGCTGGGCAGAATGCCGATACCAACCTCGGGCAGGCCGAAGACGGTGTCCGGGTCGGCCACCCGGATGTCCGCGGCCAGCGCCAGTTCCAGTCCGCCGCCGATGCAGTAACCCGACAGGGCCGCCACCGTGGGCTGGGAGAGGGCGGCGAACGTCTCGTACACGGCGCCGGACGAGCGGTAATACTCGGCGATCCTCTCGGGGGTCAGCTCGCGCAGCTCGCCGGTGTCCGCCCCGGCCGAGAAGGCGCGCGGCACTCCGGTGACGACCACGGCCCGGCTGGTGCGCACCTGGCTGTGCAGGGCGTCGAGCAGGACGGACTCCAGATGGGTGGAGAGCGCGTTGAGCTTCCGCTCGCGCCGCAGCGTGAGGACGCGATGTCGTGGTGTTCGCCGGTGCGCGCGATCTCCACGGTGCCGGCGTTTGGGGATGCGGCGGGCGTTGTGTCGGTGATGGTCATGGCGCTGGTGCTTCTCCTGCCTGGCTGTTTGACGGTCGTTGCCGCGCCACATGGTCGAGCGGCGGCCACAGTGGGGTGGTCGGCGGCAGGGGCCGTGGGCGTGGCCGTACGGCCCCTGCCGCCGGATGGCGCCGGTCAGCTCCCGGCGGTGAAGGACAGCAGGTCGTCCAGGCCGCGCTTGCCGACCTCGTTGGCGACGACCAGCCGCTGGATCTCGGAGGTGCCCTCCCAGATCCGGTCCACCCGCAGCTCGCGCCACAGCCGCTCGACCGGCATGTCCCGCATATAGCCGCGGCCGCCGAAGATCTGCACACAGCGGTCGACGATGCGGTTGGACGCCTCGGAGGCGGCGAGCTTGGCGGTGGCGGCCTTGGCGTGCAGGGTCTTGCGGTCGCCACCCTGGTCGAACTCCCAGGCCACCTGGTGGGTGAAGGCGCGGTTGGTGGCGATCTCGGTCACCGAGTCGGCGATCATCCCCTGGATGAGCTGGCGGTTCATCAGTACATCCCCGCCCTGCTCGCGCTCCTTGGCCCAGTCGACGGCCAGCCGCAGCGCGCGCTCGGCGGCGCCGATGGTACGCGCGGCGATCATCAGCCGCTCCTCGGTGAACCAGTCGCGGGTCAGGTCGTACCCCTCGCCGATCCTGCCGAGGACGGCGTCCTGGCCGACCTGGACGTCCTGGAAGAGGAACTCGGGGTGTTCGTAGACGAAGGTGTGGGTGTAGCGGGGGGTGCGCTTGACGGAGACGCCGGGGGTGTCCTTGTCGACGAGGAACATCGTCGGCTCGTTGTCCGGCCGCACATAGGCGAGGACGATGAGGAAGTCCGCCGCGTCGCCGACGGTCACAAACCACTTCTCGCCGTTGAGGACATAGCCGTCGCCGTCCCGGGTGGCCGTGGTGCGGATCCGGGAGGGGTCGGAGCCGGCGTGCTCCTCGGTGATGGCCACCGCGTCGCGGCGGCGGCCCTCGATGTCCGGGGCGAGGTAGCGCTCGCGCTGTTCGGGAGTGCAGGCGCTCAGGCAGTTGGCGGGACGCCATACCGCGTCCCACAGGGCGTTGGTGAGCTTGCCCAACTCGTCCTGGACCACGACCTGTTCCAGGATGGTGAGGCCCGCGCCGCCCCAGTCGGCGGGCATGTTGATGGCCTGCAGGCCATGGGCGAGCACCTCGTCGCGGATGACGGCGTGGGTTTCGGGCGGCAGACCGTTGTTGGCCTCGCACTCGTCCTCGAACTGCATGATCTTGCCGGTCAGGCCGGCGGCACGCTGCTTCAGTTCGGCCAGACGGGGGCTGAGGGCGAATTCCACGGTGTTTCCTCCTGTTGATGTGGCGCGCGCAGATTGATGTGGCGCGAGCGAGTGCTCTTACGTGTGGGTGTCAGCCAGTGGGTGTCGGCCGTGTGGGTATCAGCCGTGTCGGTGTCAGCCCAGGACGATGCGGGCGTCCAGGCCCTGGCATCCGCGCGCAGTGGCGAGCAGCGGGTTGACTTCCAGCTCGGCGATCTCCGGATGGGCCGCCGCCACTTCGGTGATGACGGCGATGGTGTGGGCGAGTGCGTCGAGATCGGCGGCGGGCCGGCCACGTACGCCGTGCAGCAGCGCCGCGGAGCGCAGCCGGCCCAGGAGCTCACGGGCCTGCCCGGGGGTGAGCGGGGCGAGCGCGAAGGCCACGTCGCGCAGCACCTCGGCGGTGACCCCGCCGAGGCCGAGCATGGTGACCGGCCCGAACCGGGGGTCGCGCCGGACACCGACGATCAATTCGACACCGTCGCGCAGATCCGCCATGGCCTCGACGCAGTACCCCGGTGGAGACAACCGCTCGGCCATGTCGGCGACGGCGGTGCGGACCGCCGGATCGCCCGCGAGCCCGAGCGCGACACCACCGGAGTCGGACTTGTGCAGCAGGCCGAGCGCCTTGACCACGACCCTGCCGCCGATCTCGCGGGCCGCCTCCACGGCCTCGTCCGCGGTCGTGACCAGGCGCGCCGCCGGGAAGTGCACACCCACGGCGCGGATCAGCTCCCGTGCGCTCCAGTAGCCGTCGTCCGCCACCGGCGGCAGCGGGTCGGGCAGAGGCCGCAGCGCGGGGTCGGCGGCGGTGCGCCGGGCCAGCATCCCGAGGCTGCGTGCCGCTTCCTCGATGGCACGGAAGACGGGGACACCGCGTCGCTGCAGTTCCTCGGCGGCGTCGCTGTAGGGATACATGGTGTGAACGGCCACCGGTTTGCAGCGGTCCGTACCAGCTCGCCCATCTCGGCGGCAGTCTCGATTTCGGAGGTGGCGAGGGCGGCGCTGTACTCGCCGTAGCCGCCGAAGTATCCGGTGATCAGGACCGAGTCGGTGTCCGGCGCGTCGAGCAGATCGCCCAGCACCCGGGCGAAGGAGGTGACGTCCCGCTCACCCATGCCCGCGAGGTCCACCGGGTTGCCCACCCCCGCCGACGGCGTCAGATGGTCTCACAGCAGCCGCGACAGCTCGGGATCGAACTCCGGTACGGACAACCCGTACCGTTCGGCCAGGTCACAGGCGACCGAGGCATGGCCGCCGCCGTCGGCGAGCACCGCTACCCTGCGGGCGGGGGCCGCGCCGAACAGATGCAGCGCCTCCAGCAGGCCGGCCATCTGACGGGGGCTGGACACCCGGTCGATCCCGGCGGCCCGGCAGGCCGCGTCGATCACCGAGCTGTCGCTGACCAGTGCCCCGGTGTGCGACTTGGCCCCGCGTACTGAGGCCTCGCTGGCGCCGACGGTGAGCAGCACCACGGGCTTGCCCATCGTGGTGGCCTCGGCAGCCGCTGCCACGAAGTCGCGGCCGTCGCCGAAGTCCTCGCTGTATACCGCGATCAGCTTGGTCCCCGGGTGCACGGTGTAGGACCGGATGAGGTCGGCGACGGTGAGGTCGGCCTGGTTGCCGAGGGAGGCGAAGCGGGAGAAGCCGAGCCCCCGCTCGGCCAGGATCCGGCTGAGCTCCAGGGCCATGTTGCCGCTCTGCGAGATCAGGCCCACCGGGCCGGGCGGCAGTGGATTCGAGGAGAGATACAGTTCGCTGCCGCTGTCCAGGACGCCCAGGCAGTTGGGGCCCAGCAGCACGGCACCCGCCTCGCGCACCCGCCTGGCCAGCGCCGTCTGCCGCGCCTCGCCCTCGGCGCCGAGTTCGGCGAAGCCCGAGGTGATGCCGACGATGGCGCGTGCCCCGGCGGCGAGCGCGTCCTCGACCGCCGACTCGAACCCGGCCGCCGGGACGGCGACCACCGCGAGGTCGGCGCGCTGGGGGAGTTCGGCCATGGAGCGGTAGGCGCGCTCGCCGAGCACCGGTTCACCACGACGGTTGATCAGGTACACCGGGCGCCGCTGCCGCATGCGCAGCGCCTGCACACTGATCCAGTTGCCCCATTTGGTCTGGTCGTTGCTGGCTCCGACGATCGCGACCGCGTTCGGTGAGAACAGCGGTCCGAGGTCGCGTTCCGGAACGCGCCGCTCAGTGGCGGAGAGGGTCATGGGTGGTCCTTGGGGGACGAGTCCGGCGTGGCGAGGTCGGGTTCCGGCGTGGCGAGGTCGGGCACGGGGTGCCCGGCACCCCAGGCGTCCGCTCCGCCGTCGACCACAACGGTGGTGCCGGTGATGTAGGAGCCCTGGGGGAGGCGAGGAAGGAGATGAGGCCGGAGACGTCCTCGGGCCGGCCGAGCCTGCCCAGCGGCACCGACCTCTCCCAGCGTTCCCGGTCCTCTGCGGTGTAGTGGTCGTCCAGCCCCCCGGTGGCGATGGTGCCGGGGGCCACGCACACGGTGCGGATGCCGTACCGGCTCCATTCCAGGCTGAGCCCGGCCGCCAGGTTCTCCACCGCGGCCCGCGCGGAGGCGGCATGGGCGAAGCCGGGAATGCCGCGGCGCGGAGAGAAGGCGATGAAGAACACGGCGCCGGAGCGCTGCGGAATCATTGCCCGACGGGCGACCTCGCGGGTCATCGCCCAGGTGGCGTCGACGGCGAGCCGGTGCACGGCCCGCCGGCCGCCCGGGCTGATCTCCTCGGCGGGCGCCGTGAACTGTCCGCCCGCGTTGTTGACCAGGACATCGACGGGGCCGAACGCCTCGAGTGCGTGGCCGACGACCGTGGTGACGCTGCCCTCCTCGCGGATGTCCGCGGACACGGTGACGCAGGAGCCGCCGAGGGCCTCGATCTGATCGGCGACTTCCGCCAGAGGCTCCGGGCGGCGTCCGCAGATCACGACGCGCGCTCCGCCGGCGGCCAGGTCCAGTGCGGTGGCCCGGCCGATTCCGGTGCCTCCGCCGGTCACCAGAGCGACCTTGCCGGTGTGGACATCCGGCCGTAGTCCGCCGCCCGGCGGCGCGGGTTGATCAGTCCGCACAGAGCCTCCTCGATCTGTGAGCCAAAGATTTGACTGATGCGTCAGTTAGCCTTCCGGCCGAGACCGGCGTCAAGGGGGTACGGCGAGAGAATTCCCAGGGAAGAAAGGGAGTTCTCCGTGGTCACGGGACTTGATGAGGAGCTGACGCTTGAGTCAGAATGACCGAACACTGAGCGCCATGATCCGGACGCTGAGCGCTGGCGCGTACGGGGAGCCAGGACCGAGGAATGGAGACACGATGTGAGCACCGGCACGAAGACGGAGCCCAGGACCGACGAGGACCGCAGGGCGAGGATCCTGGACGCCACGTGGCAGCTGATCGCCGAGCGCGGCTTCCACGCCGTGCGCATCTCCGACATCGCCAAGGTCTGCGGCACCAGCACCGGCACGGTGCACTACTACTTCCCGGGGAAGAACGACGTACTTGCAGAGGCCCTCAAGTACTGCGTCGACCGGGCGTTCGCCCGCCAGTCCACCCAACTGCGTGCCGTGCACAACGCACACGAGCGGCTGCTGAAGCTGATCGACATGCAGCTGCCACGGGTCGGCCAGGTCCGGGACGAGTGGGCCATCTGGCTGCAGTACTGGGCCGAGGCCACCATCCGCCCCGAGTTCCGCCCGGCCCACAACGAGTACTACGCACGCTGGCAGGAGACGGTTCGCCGGATCGTCCAGCGCGGCCGGCGGCAGGGAGTCTTCCGCGCGGACGCCGATCCGCATGTCGTCGCACTGCGGCTGACCGCACTCACCGACGGCGCGGCGATCCAGGTGCTGACCGGAGTGCCCGGCATGACCATCGGCACCATGCGCGAACTCCTCGTGGATTTCGTCCACCAGGAGCTGGTGGCCGGCGCACGCTGAGCCGGACCCGGCACCACGCCGCGCGACATCGGCGGGGAGGGATCGGCCGGGGCGGGATCACCGGATCAGAGTGCGCAGGACGGGAACGCCGGCGCCCGCACTGGTCAGTCCGGCGATCACGGCGGCGGGCACCGATACGCCGGTAAGGGCGGTGAGGCCACCGATGACGAGGCCGATGACGAGCGCGGTGAGCAGGACGACGGTGGTGTGAACGGACAGGAACGGGTCCGCTGGGGCGGAATCGTTCGGCGACGAATGGACCGGTTGCGACGGCTGAGTGCTGGTCATGCTCCAACTCTGACGGCGCGCAACGCCTTCACCTGCACGGATCGAACAACTCCGCAGAACCCTGATCAGCGGGCCGCCACCACCGAACGGCACCCGTGTTCGGTCGAACGCTAGGCCGTGTCGCGGACCGTTCGGCGGTGTTCCGGCAAGTTCGGTACCGTTCCGTGGCTGGGGCTCTACCCTGGCTCCCCACGACACGACGTGGGGGAACGTGGGGAACAGTGGACAGGACGCAGCAGCACCAGGCGGCGGTCAGCACTGGCACGTATGACGACCTGCTGCACCAACAGGCAGCGGAACTCACACAGCTGCGGCTGCTGCGAGGCAATCCGTCCCTGCGCTCGATCGAGGCACGCGCGCAGCGCGCTGGAGGCGTCCTTACCGATCTCCACGCAAAGCGCGGCATTCAGCGGCCGGTACGTCAGCCGGGACAAGCTGATGTGGCTGGTGCGCACCCTGATGTCGTGGGACGAGTGGGGAGCGGAATGCGATCCGCCCGGAAACCGGTCCCATGAGCTGGACGCGTGGCGTACCCGCTGGACGGCCATCGCCGCCGCGAAGCCGACCCGCCGCAGAACACCGGCCGGAGCCGCACCGGCGGAAGGTGACCCGCCTGCGGCTGAAGCTCCCACACGTGCACCGGCCGAAGCGACTTCACCCCAGCCACCGCCGAAGAAAGCGGCAGACAGTCTCCCGCCCGGTCAGTCTCCTGATGAGTGTGAGCGATCACCGAATTCCCATGCGAGATGATCACGCAATTCCCCAGGCCCTCGCTGTCTCCTTGTCTACTTGATCGTGGTCCCGGTTATCGTCTCGGTGTCGTGGCGTCGCCTCCTCGGGGGCGCTTGTTGGGCCGGTAACTGGGGCCGTTCATGATGACTTGGTGGCTGGTGTTGATCATCCGGTCCAGGAGTGACTCGGCGACGACTGGGTTGGGGAAGAGCGGATACCAGTCGCTCGGCGCCCTGTTGCTGGTCAGGATCAGCGACCGCCCTTGACTCTCGCTGACCAGCTCGTAGAGGTCGTCGGCCTGGGCCGCGGTCAGTTGGCGCATCGCGAAGTCGTCGAGGATGAGCACGTCGGGCCGTACCAACTCGCGGATCCGTTTGTCCCAGGTGTGGTCCGCCTGGCCGCCGGCCAGGTCCGCCAAGACCCGACTGGTCTTGGTGAAGCGGACGTTCGGCCCCTGGCGGATCGCGAGGTGTCCGAGCGCCTGGGCGACGTGTGTCTTCCCGACGCCGACCGGTCCGAACAAAATTACGGACTCTCCGGTGTGCAGCCAGCGCAGGGCGGCCAGGTCGCGGATCTGGGCCGCGGGCAGCTTCGGAGAAGCTGCGAAGTCGAACTCCTCCAGGGTGACCTGCTGCTCGGACTTCGCCCGGGTGATGCGGCGTTGGAAGGCGACGGTCTCGCGGCGGGTGATCTCATCCTGGCAGAGCGTCTGAAGGAATTCCAGGTGGCCGAGCTCGCCGTCGTGGGCCTGGGCGAGGCGGGCATCCAGGGTCTCCAGCATGCCGGAGAGCTTCAGCGCGCGAAGCGCGTCGCGCAGGGCCGTGTCCATGATGCTCATCACGCCACTCCTTCTTCGTGACGGGGTTCATCACGGCCGTCGTTCGTCATGCCGGGGGGCGCGGCGGCCGCGAAGAGCCGCGTCGGACCGTGCAGGAAGGCCGCGGCGCCGCAGTCGCCGGAGGTTTCGGGGCGGGGTCGGTCTCGGTGCCGGCGACGAGGACGCCTTTGATCGTGCGATAGGACGGGTCGCCGACCGCGATCGCCTTGGAACACGCGGCCTCCAGCCGGGTGTCGCCGTACTTCTTGCGCAGACCGAGCACTCCTTGGGCGGCCCGGAGCCGGTAGAGCGCGTTGACCTCCAGCAGTCCGGCGATGACCTCGGTGCAGGCGGTGCCGACGTGGGCCGCCTGAGTGCGGCACCAGGTCGGCGTGCGCATATGGAAGGCGATCTTCTCCGGCGGATAGTCGTTGTTGTCGGTGCGCTTGCCCTGCTCCAACGCGGCGTGGGTCTTGACGAGTTGGCCGTCGTCGAAGACCTGGACCGTCACCGCGGTGGAACGGACGTCGACGCGCTTGCCGATCAGCTTCCATGGCACCGAGTAGAGGGTGCGGCCGGCTTTGATGTGGATGTTCGGGCCGACCGTCGCCGTGGACCACTTCGCCAGCACGAACGGCGTCCTCGGCAACGGCTGCAGCGTCTGGGCTTCGACGGCCTCGAAGACCGACAGCGGCGCGGCCCCGCCCAGCGGTCGGCACTGCCGGCGCCCGGCGACCTCGGTGCACCACGTGATCGCCTCGGCCTGCATCTGCTCGAGTGAGACGAACTCCCGCCCTCGCCACCACGAGTCACGTATGTAAGGCATGGGGCGCTCGACGCGAGGTTTGTCTTTTGGTTGCAAAGCGCGAGCTGGGTCCACCAACGCGCCGTAGTGCGTGGCGAGTTCAGCATACGCCTTGTTGATTTTCGGGTCGTAGAGATCGGGCTCGTCCACCCCGGTCTTCAAGTTGTCGGGCACCAGCCGCTGCGGCGTGCCACCGAAGAACTGGAAGGCTTCGACGTGGGCTTCGGTCCAGGCGTGCTGGTCGAGGTGGATGACCGGGCGGGCGAACATGTGCCGCGAGCACGGCAGCACCATCACGAACGCCCAGATCCGGTGCCTCTTGCCCGAGCGCGGGTTGATCCACTGCCCCAGGAACCCGTAGTCGATCTGAGCTTCCAGGCCGGGCTCGACGTCGTCACGCAGGACGGTGACCTGCGACCGACGGGCCTCCTCCGGGAGCGTCGCGCGCACCCAGCGGCGCAGTGAGGCCACCGACACGCTCAACCCGTGCTCGTCGCGCAGACGCTGATGGATCGTGGAGACGGTCACCGTCCCCAGCAGTTCCTGGATGTAGTCGCGGTGCTTGTCGATCTCGGGCCAGGTGATCTGCCGCAGCCGCTTGTCCGCCAGCTGCGGGAACCAGCCCTTGATCAACCCTGCCCAGTCGGCCTCGGCCATGGGCGCCCCGCCGGGGTTATCCCGGCGGCGATCGCCGGAGCCAGGTACTTCGTGATCGTCTTGCGGTCCACCCCCAGCGACGCCGCCAGCTCGCCCTTGGAGCGACCCGCGTACCAGTGGACGTAGATCTCGGTGATATCCACCACGTTGAACGTCTTCCTTGCCATCTGAGTACGTGCTTCTAAGCCGCGGGCTATCCGCCGCAACGGGCCTTGAGGGTTCTCACCGAAGTAATGCCGTGCGGCAAGTTCGCTGACGGCAGTCGACGCGGCGGGGCGAGGACACGCGTGCTCATTCCACGGTGAGGACGATGCGCCCGCGGAGCCCGCCGGCTGCCAGGCGCTTGTGTGCCTTGGCTGCCTCTTCCAGGGGATAGGTCTCGGCCACGCGCAGCGCCAGCTCTCCGGAGGCGGCCATGTCGGACAGTGTCGTCAGCATGGAGGCGTCCGCGCCGACCTGCGTCAGCCGCACCCGGATACCGCGCTCGGCCTGGGGCAGGGCGTCGAGCCGGGTGGTTACGAAGGTACCGCCGTCCGCGATCGCCCCGATGAGGGCCTGCCCGAGCATGGCCGTGTCCAGAACGGCGTCCACGCCTTCGGGGCGCAGCGCGCGGACGGCCCCGACCACGTCTCCGCCGCCGGGCACGTAGTCATCGGCACCGGCCACCGTGGTAGCGAACTGTCCGTCGGCGGACAGGTCGCTGGCGATGACCACGAGTCCCCGGCGCCTGGCGAGCTGCACGGCATAGCCTCCGACGGCCCCCTCCGCGCCGGTGACGAGAACCGTCTGACCTGCACGAAGGCCCAGATTCTCGACGGACTGGGCCGCAGTCAGCCCGTTCAGGGGGATGGTCGCCGCGTGCACGGCATCGATGCCCGCGGGCGCGTGGGCGATCGCCGCGCTGGAGACCACCGCGTATTCGGCCTGCGCCCGGTTCATCCCCGTGACGGCGCGGCTGAGGGCGATCACCGGCTGCCCTGGCTCCCACAGCACACCCGGGCCCACAGCGTCCACGATGCCGGCAATGTCCCAGCCGAGGCCGTAGGTGCTGCCCTCCGGCGGAGGCGGGAAGACACCACCCCAGTTCCCCATGTCAACCGGGTTGAGCGCGGCCGCCTGAACCTTGATCCGGGTCTCGGACTGACCCGGCTCCGGCTTGTCGACTTCACGGACCTCGATGACATCCGGACTTCCGACCGAACTGTATACAGCTGCTCGCATGGGCTTGCTTCTTCCTTGAGTACGGATACCTGTTTGCGAAAGGCTCGTAACTGAAACTACGAGAGTTACGATCGAGTGGGAAGTAGGCACTTTTTCGTGCGTGCCTTTCCCGAAAGTGCGCAACACGCCTGGTCACAGGCGCGAGAGGCGGAGGAGAGCATGGCCACAACAGCCAAGCAGGAGAGCGTGACGTACGAGGCATACATGCGCGACTGCCCGGGGCGGCGCTCCTGTCAGCGATCAGCACCCGCTGGGTGAGCCTGACCATGTGCACACTCGGCATCCACGGTGCGCCCATGCGCTACAGCGAAGTCAGCCGCAACATCCCCGGGGTCAGCCAGAAGATGCTCACCCAGACGCTCCGGAGTCTGGAGCGTGACGGAATGGTCCGCCGCACCGTCACCCCGGTCTCGCCCGTGCGCGTCGACTACGAACTGACGGATCTCGGACGGAGCCTGTACGCACTCATCGCGCAGGTCCGTGACTGGGCACACGAGAACGCGGACGCCGTTGACCATGCCCGAGCCACCTACGACAAGCTCTGACCCCGCCGTACCCCACCTGCTGTGGCCTTGTCATCGATGGCGAGGACCGAACCGCGACCGGGATCCCGATGGGAGTTACGTGATCGTGATGGGAATTACGTGACGCCCAGACCGCGCCACGGTGGGAATTTCAAGATCGCCCACATGATGAGCCGCCTGCGCCCTCCGGAAGCGCATCGTTCTCCCCGGCATCTTCTGTCCTCACCGGTCACAGCAGCACCATCCGGTCCGTGGCGTTCTCTCCCGACGGCGCGCATCTTGCCACCGGAGGAGGCGATCGGACGGTGCGGTTGTGGGATCCGCGTACCCGCGCCCCCGTTGGCGAGCCCCTCATGGGCCACACCGGCGCGGTCTACGCGGTGGCGTTCTCTCCTGACGGATCCCTCCTCGCCACCGCAAGCGGCGACGGCACGGCGCGGTTGTACGAGCGCGAGGCGCTGAGTGACATGAACGCCCGCCGACTCGAATTCCATCACCGGGTCGGCACGGCCATGCTCAACGTGTACCGGGGAACGACAGGAGGCGGAGCGCCCAGCGAGGAGCCGCTGGCGGAGGTCTACCGCGACGTGCTGGAGGCGGCCGAAGCGACCTTCGCGCGGGCGACCAAGGCGGGGGATGTCGAGCAGATGATCGTGGGCTGGAACGAGTTCACCGAGCTCGCCACCCATCTGGGGCAGAGCTCCGCGCTGCTCGGAGCCGTACTGCTCGGCTCGCTGGTCGAGCACACGGGCCTGTCCCCGCAGGAGGTCATCGCCCAGGCCATCGCCCAGTCGCAGGCCCACCCCGCCGGTACGCAAGCGGCGCTTGAAGCTGCCGAGCCCACTGATCCCAGCTCTCCCACCGGAAGGTGACCCGACGATGCCCTTTCCGAGCCTCCTCGCGGTTTTCGCGCACCCGGACGACGAGTCCCTGTCGGCGGGTGGCGTGCTCGCCCAGCACGCGGGCGCGGGCGCGCGAACCGCCGCCGTCACGGCCACCTGGGCAGAGGACACCCAACGCGCGGCGGAGCTCGCCGATGCGCTCCGCATCCTCGGTGCCGGTGAGCCACGGATGCTCGGCTACGCCGATGCTCGGGCACCACAGTCGGCCCCGGGCAGCGTCCGGTTCTGCGACGCGCCGCTCGATGAGTCGGTGCGTCGGCTGGTCAGGCACATCCGTGCGTTCCGCCCGGACATCGTCGTCACCCATGACGCCTATGGTGGGCTGACCGGCCATCCGGACCACCTCCACACCCACAGGGTGACCACGCTCGCAGTCGAGGCCGCAGGGCTGGACCGGCTCTACCCGGACACCGGCGCGCCCTGGCAGCCGAGCGCCCTCTACTTGGCCACGCACCCACACTCGGCCGCACAGGCGCTGGGCGCACACCTGGTCCGGAAAGGCAAGGCGATGTACAGCGTCCCCGATGAGTGGGTCACCGCGACGGTTGACGTCAGTCCCTGGCTCGAACAGAAGATCGGCGCGGTACTCGCCCACCGCACCGAAGTGGAGCGGGGAGCGCTGCCGGGCCGGCTCGCGGCACTCCCGCCAACCGACCGGGCGAAACTGGTGTCCACCGAGTGGTACATCCGCCGCGACCTCGTCCGCACGGCGGTGACCCAAATCCAACTGACGCCACGCGGTTGAGCGGTATCAACCGCTGCAACGCTCTCTCGTGCTCAGCTTTGCGGCCGCGCCCCGCTCTCCTCCGCCACCGCGTAGCCGGGCACGGATGGCCATCGAACAGTCAGCACCACCGACTCTTCCTCCGCGAACCATGAGTGGTCGACTCCGCGCCCCCATACGACGTAATCACCCTGCTCTTCCAGAAGAACGCTGCGGCCGGGGAGTTCAACGCGGAAACGGCCGCTGATGAGAACCAGGAGCGCTGTGCGTTCCTCGCCCTTCACCCACTGCAATCGCTCGTCGCCACGCGGGTGGACACCCCATTTGATCTCTACGGCCTCGCTGTGGCGCGGATCGCCAACGTCCTTGAAGTGCCCGAGGAGCCACCCCCGGTCCAGCGCCGCATCCTTGCCCGCATTGCCCACGTACACACTGTCGTTCACACGGCAGGACGCTAGCAGCCGCTCGTGTGGAGGTAATCCGCGCCTGATGCGCGCCGGTCAGGCCCTAGTGTGCCGCCATGCGCGACGACACGCCTGACGAAACGCGCCGTGTCCATCTGAGCCGGACCTTCGACGAGGACGCGGAGCTGTACGACCGGGCCAGGCCCGGGTATCCGCCCGAGCTGTTCGACGACCTCACCGAGGTGGCCGGCACCGGCCCCGGCTGTCGTGTCCTCGAGGTAGGGGCAGGCACCGGCCAGGCGACCCTGCCGCTCGCCGAGCGCGGTTGCCGGATCACGGCCGTCGAGCTGGGTGCGGACATGGCCGCTGTCGCCCGGCGCAACCTGGCCGGGTTCGAAGCGGTGGAGATTGTGACGGCGGACTTCGAGACGTGGCCACTGCCGGAGGAGCCGTTCGACGCCGTCGTCTCGGCTACGGCCTTCCACTGGATCGATCCGGCGGTGCGGATGGCAAAAGCCGCCGACGCGCTGCGGCCCGGTGGCGCCCTCGCTGTCGTCGCCACGCAGCATGTGGCGGGCGGTAGCGAGGCATTCTTCGTCGAGGCCCAGGACTGTTACGAGCGTTTCGATCCGGCCACCCCGCCGGGGCTGCGGCTTCCGGCCGCAGCGGACGTCGACACCTCGGATCACGCGGATGAGGTCGCACACAGCGGCCGCTTCGGACCCGTCGACTTCCGGCGCTACGAGTGGGACCTGACGTACACCACGGCGGAGTACCTGGCAGTGCTGCGGACCTACTCCGGCCACCGGGCGTTGCCGCCGCAGGCCAGGGAGGGGCTGCTGGAGTGCATCGCCGGGCTGATCGACAGGCGGTACGGAGGCCGGGTCACCAAGCGGTATCTCACGGAGCTACGGGTGTCTCGAACGGTCCCGGCGCTTCGGTAGGCGCCGCTCCGGCCGTGCCCACCGCACCCACCTCCGACAGCTCGTCCCTCAGGCGATGACCCGGCCGCGCAGAATGATGCGGCTGGGATGGGCCAGAACCGAGCTGTCGAGAGTCGGATCGGTGTCATAGGCAATGAGGTCGGCGGGGCCTCCCTCGACCAGTCCGGGCAGTCCCAGCCAAGCTCTAGCCCCCACGATGCCGCCCCGAGAGCCGCTTCTACCGACAGCCCGGCGCGTACCAGCCATTCGATCTCTGACGTGACCCTGCCGCAGGGGAAGCTGTCAGTGCCTGCCAGAACCGTGACGCCGGCTTCGCATGCGGCCCTGACGTTCGGCAGCATGCCTTCCCAGCCGGCCAACCACCAGTCGCGACGGGCGCTCGGCTCCTCGGCGCGACGTCGGTCGGCTCCGGCGCCGAAGACGCTGAGCGGGGGAACGAACGCGGTGCCCTGGGAGGCCATCTGATCGATGAGGCCAGGGTCCAGGTGCATGCCGTGCTCCAGGCTGTCTGCGCCTGCTTGAACGGCACGGCGGCTGCCGTCGGCGGTCTGGCAGTGGGCGGCCACACGGCCGCCGACCGCGTGTACGGCTTGCACCACGGAGGTGAGGACTTCCTGGGGCAGCGCCGGTTCGTCGTACTTCCAGTCGACGATGACCTTGCACCAGCCCGAGGACGCCCTGGCCTCCTCGACGGCCGCCCGTGCGAGATCCGCTTCACTCACATCACGCCCGAAGCCGGGGAAGAAGCGGCCTGGAGTGGCCAGCCACCGTCCGGCTGAGCGGACCCGCGGCATCTCCGGCTCCTCATCCACCCAGCTCGGTATGCGCGCGGCGGACCCCGGTGTCCGGACCAGCAGTACGCCGGAGTCGCGGTGATCGGTCAGGTGCCGGCGAAGCGTGTCGTCGCTGAACGGCACGTCGATGTCCTCGGTGCCCGGGTGCGTATGCACGTCGACCAGGCCGGGCAGCAGCCATCCGCCATCGACGACGAGATCCGCGCCGGGGACGGGGTCGGTCCGTAGCCGGTCCCCGTCAATCCAGAAGGACCGCTCTTCCCGCTCCGGCAGGACGACGCCGCGCACCTGGAGTACCACCGGCGAGCGCCTCCTCGAATCCGCACAGGCCGATGAGTCGATCTTACTGTCCGACGCATATCAACGCGCCCTGGCCGAATAGCCGTTGGAACAGGCCACACCTGATGTCTCATTGTCCTTGGGGCGTCCGCGCGACAGGCATTTCCGGCGCGGTGCCCGGCGTACGGGTCTCGGCCTCCATCACTCCGGCAAGCCCCGGAGCGAGGTGGGCGGCCCCTACCCGTGTCCGGGTCTGAAGGGGTTCACGGCACGGCGGGCGGAGCGGAATTGAAGCTTCATCACCGTCTCCCAGGGGCCGGGAAACGAAAGTGGCCCTCACCGACGGGGGATGCGGTGAGGGCCAACCTCAGTGTGGCACGGCCGCAGCGCGGAAGCACGCGTTCCGCGCGACGCAATCGCATATATCTACAACCGGAACTCGCCCGCCCGCCCCCCGTGCGGCGGTCCCGGCTGCCCTGACCTCCTCCGTTGCGTCTCGCGAAGCGGCGGCCCGGGTCTTTCTGTCCGCCGTTTCCTGCGACCGCCGCACCGACCGCCGACGCCACCGGCCCCCTGCCGCCTCGCCATGGTGAGGAAGGGCACGGGGAGCTACCGCACAGCCCACGGCTTCGTCCACGCCGTCAACACCAGTGCCACCGAAACACAGCTCACCGTCCATCTCATCCGCGGAGCTGGAGCCGGGCGGTCTGAATTTCCGACAGCGGGAGCTTCATCCGCTTCATCGCTCTTCGGTGAAGGGCCCGTAGTGGACGAAGCGGTGGAGCTGGCGGGCGAAGGTCCGCGCCTCGCCGGGTGGCCAGGAGGCGAGAGAATCCTCGATATGCGCGGCGAGGCGCTGGCGGGTGGTCTCGATGGCCTGTCGCCCCGTGTCGGTCAGGGCGAGCAGAGTGGCGCGCCGGTCGCCGGGGTCGGGTTCGCGGCGTAGCAGCCCGGCTTCCTCCAGGCGGGTCGCGCGGCGGGTGACGCCGGAGCGGTCCAGGCCGATCTCGTCGGCGAGGCCCGCGGCGCTGCGCGGGCCCGTGCGGGCGAGCCCGCTGAGCACGGGGTAGGTGACCTCGTCCACGGCCTCGCCCAGGCCCTCGGTCAGGCGTCGGTAGATCTGCTCACGGGTGCTGCGCCTGAGCAGCGTGCCCAGCGCGTTGGCGATCTCGTGTCCCACATCGTTCGGCATGACTCCCAGATTAGCGTGCGTCGCGCACGCAATATGCGGTACGGTGCAGATGCGTGCTCGGCGCACGCATTTTTCGATGCTTCCAGCTACCGAAAGGCACCGTTATGGCCACCGCCACCTCTCGCACCCACATCGCCGCAGCTCTCACCGACCTGCTCTTCACGCCCGGCCTTGACCTGGCCGAGGCTGCCGACCGGCACTTCGCTCCCGACTACCGCCAGCGCACCGACGGCTGCTGGGACGACCGCGGTGAGTTCCTGGCCCACATCGCCCACCTGCGCACGATCGTCGCCGGCGGGTCGGTCCAGGTCCTCGACGAAGTCGTGCAGGGCGACCGCTATGCGGACCGTCACGTCATCGATGTCGCGAAGACCGACGGCTCCACCGTGCGCACGGAGGTCTACCTTTTCGCCGAGTTCGCCCCGGACGGGCGTTTCCGCCGCATCGAGGAGACCACCCTCATGCTGCAGGGCGGCGAGGTCGACCGGAACATGGGCAGCGCTCGCTGACAGCGCGCGGCGCCGGCGTTCGGGAGCAGTGCCGTGCTCCCGTACGCCCCCACCGACTACCCTGATCTCCCACTGCGCCCCATGGGGCACGCGTCCTGCGAGAGAATGCCCCGAGCCCGAGCGAAGGCGTCTCGACTGGGGCCGCGGAACGTGACACCCGATGCGGGGAAGGGAAGTCGGAGATGAGCGCACAGCCCGAACACCCCACCGACCGCAGGATCCCGGCGATCCCGAACACGATCAACGGCATCGGCGATGCGCTGACCGGAGCGAACCGGGCCCACTTCTACGCCGAGGTCCTGGCCGCCGAAGAGGAGACCGTTCCCGGCATCATGCGCAAGTGGTGGAAGGCGGCGATGCTCGACAGTGCCCCCGGTGCGGCGGAGAGCCGTTCCAACGCCGCCGCCGGCACCCGCCTGGTCTCCGTGGAGGAGCTCGCCGACCAGCTCGAGGGAATCAGCCGATGACCGCCCAGCCGCGCCGCGGCTGGGCGGTGTGGACCGAGGGGATCCCCGCACAGACGCTGCTCGACATGCCACCGGACCTTTCCAAGAAGGTGGTGAACTTCCTGAGCGCGCTGGCCCTCGAAGTCGGTGGCGCGATCGACCGCGACCGGCGGCCGCCCGGCGACCCGATGGACGACCTCGGCGCCCGCTACAGCCTGCAGATCGGCGGGGAGCCGATCGTCTTCGAATACGTCGTTCTCCCCGAGCTCCGCGAGATCCGCGTCCCCGTGCTGGTCTGGTTCCGCTGACGTCCTGTCCGCCCCGGCGCGAGGCGGTCAGGAGGTCGGCGTGACGAGGTAGTCGCCGTGCTCCAGGTCGTCGAGCAGTGTCGGGTGGGTGGGCGACCAGCCGAGCAGTTCCTGGGTGTGGGAGCTGGAGACGGGCGCGTCGATGCCGTAGACGGTGGCCATGAACGGGCTGACGAAATGCGCGGCGGCCTCGTCCGGGGTCAGCGAGACCGCGGGCAGACCGAGGGCTCGGGCGATCGTCTCCGCGATGCTCTTGAAAGAGACGCCGCTTTCGGCCACCCCGTGCAGCACGCTGCCTGCCGGGGCCTTCTCCAAGGCCAGGCGGAACAGGCTCGCCGCGTCGAGCCGATGCACCGCGGGCCACCGGTTGCCGCCGTCGCCGACGTAGGCCGACATGCCGGTCTTTCGCGCGGTGGCGACGAGCATGCCGATGAAGCCGTAATCCCCGGGGCCGTGGACGGTGGGGGCGAGCCAGACCACGCTCGTGCGTACTCCCTGGGCGGCGAAGCCCAGGCACGCTCGCTCGCCCGGGATCCGGAATCCGGCGATCCCGGCCGGGTCGGGTTCGTCCCTCTCGGTGGTCTCCCGGCCGAGGGGCATGACCAGCGTGCCGGAGGTGCTCACGAACGGCTTGCCCGAGTGCGCCAGCGCTCGGCCGAGCGTCTCGATCGCGGTCCGGTCGCGTTGCATCATGTCGTCGGGGTCGGCGAAGTCGCCGCCGAAGGCCATGTGCAGGACGCCGTCGGCGGCTTCGGCGCCGCTCCGCAGGCTGTCGAGGTCGTCCAGGGAGCCGCGGTGCGCGGTGGCGCCCAGCGACTCCAGCCGGGCGGCGGCGGCATCCGAGCGCGCCAGCCCGGTGACGGTGTGCCCGGCCGCGACGAGCTCGGTGACGATGGCGGGGCCGGTCAGGCCGGAACCACCGGTAACGAAGACATGCATGAGGACTCTCCCGCTTAACGTCAGTGACTGGCGCTACTTAGCGCCAGTCACTGACTCTACGCGTAGTGCCAGCCACTGGCGCAATGTGGTGTCGGTCACTGACATGACGCGATAGGCTCGGGGAGTGCCACGGAGCGGACTAGAAGCGCGCCGCCGCCTTCAGCAGGCGGCGCTGGAGCTGTACCGGGAGCGGGGGTTCGACCAGACCACCACGGCTGAGATCGCCGCCCGGGCCGGAGTCAACGAGCGCACGTTCTTCCGGCACTTCCCGGACAAGCGCGAGGTGCTCTTCCACGGCGAAGCCGACCTGCGTGCCGCGCTGATGCAATCGGTGGCCGAGGCGCCCGACGGTCTGCGGCCCCTCCAGATACTGCTCTGCGCCTTCCGGGAAGCCGGACGGATCCTCGAGGAGAACCGCCCGTTCTCCGAACCCCGGCTGGAAGTCATCGCCAGGACACCGGCGCTCCGCGAACGAGAGTTGGCCAAGGCCGCGTCGCTCACCGAAGCCGTGGCGGAGGCGCTGCGGCAGCGCGGTGTCGCCGACCGGCTGGCCGGCCTGGCCGCTCACACCGGCTGGGCCGCGTTTCACCAAGCGGCCGGGGCCTGGATCGACGACCCCTCACAGAGCCTGGACGCGCATCTCTCCCTAGCCTTCGACGATCTGCGTGCCCTCTCCGCGACGTAGGGAAGCCGGGCGGGAGAGCAGACGCTCATCGCGCGGCGGACCAGACGCACAACGCCCCGGGGGCAGGCCGCTCGGCCTGCCCCCGGGGCGCCGCCGCCGTCAGGTCCGCCGCGCCGCGACGCAGCGGGCGTGGGCCGCCAGGAGGTCCGGCATCCTGAGCCGCGGGCCGTCCGGATCCTTTGCCGCGTCGTCCCAGCGGCGCAGCGCGACCGCGTCCGCGGACAGCGGATGTGCCGCGAACTCCGCCGCCTCGTGCTCGTCCATCGGGCCGCCCTGGACCTTCAGGGACGCGATCGACGCCGGGCTCAGCAAGGCGTGGTACGCCGGGTCGGTCGCCACCAGATAGCGCTTGGCCGGTACGTGCTGGGCGATGACCCACGCCGTCCGTTCGCTCACCCGGCGCCGGGCGAACTCGGCGCCCGCCACCTCGTGCGGCAGGCCCGGGTGTTCGGCCCGGACCGGCCGGGCCCGGCCGATGTCGTGCAGCGCCGCGGCCACCACCAGCTCGTCGTCCGCCCCCGCGTCCCTCGCCAGCCACGCCGTCTGCAGCGCGTGCGTCCGCTGGTCGACGGCCTCCCCGCCGTACGGCAGGCCCGCGAGGCCGTCGACGAGTGCGGTCAGCTCCTCGCCCGTGAGCGGGGCAGCGGGAATGCCGGTGGTCATCGGTCCTCCGTTCCGCGGATGGTCTCCGCCAGTTCCTCCGCGAGCCGTGGCGTCGCCGCCACCACACCCGACCAGCGGCGGGTGAGATCGGGGTCGATCTCCAGCGGTCGGCCGTGCACATCGATCACCGCGCCGCCCGCCGCGGGGACCGTCACCATCGCGGCCGCAAGGTCCACGATCCGGTGGGTGTCGGAGCCGGCGTCGGCGAACGCGTCCGTCGAGCCCTCGGCCACCAGCACCGCTTCCAGGCAACTCGTCGACAGGATGCGGATCCTGGCCGCCCGTGTGGCCACCCGCCACCACGCGTCGGCGATATGCGCCTGCGGCCGCAGCAGACTCACCGCCGCGCCGTCCAGCTCCGTACGGCCGTTCGTGCGGTACGCCGACGGCCGGCCCGCCACCGTGTGCCAGCAGCGCCCGGTGTCCAGCCAGCTGGTCAGCGCCTCCGTCGGCACCCCGTCCACCGCGATGACGCCCGCGAACGCGGACAGGGGGACACCTGAGGCGGCGTTCGCGGTGCCGTCCACCGGGTCGGTGACCAGGGTGACGGCGGAGCCGTTGTCGATATGGCCCAGCTCCTCGCTGAGCAGATTGATCCGGTGGGCGTTGACGACCTCGGCGATCGCGGTGTCCACCAGGATGTCCAGCCGCATCGTGGGCGTACCGTCCGCGCCGACCTGCACCTTCTCCGCCAGCTGGGCCCGGTCGTACGCCTCGCGCGCGGCGCGGAACGCGTCCGTGGCGGCCCGGGTCGCCGCGGCCAGCGCCGGGTGGACGCCGGAGGGCAGGTGCGGTTCGGGCACCGGCCAGGGGATCCGGCCGCTCATGCCGCGTCACCTCCCGGGGCCGCGCGCAGGACGGCGGCGACGACGGGCCAGGGGCGGCCCGGTTCGGCCAGCACCAGGTCGGCCCGCAGACCCGGCGCGAGCCGGCCGCGGTCCGGGAGACCGGCCACGTCCGCGGCGCCGCCGGTGACCAGGCCGACCGCCTCGGGCAGCGACGCCGGCCCGTCCTCGGCGAGCAGCAGTGCCGCCGAGAGCAGCCCCGACGGCAGGTAGTCCGAGGCGAGCGCGGTGACCAGGCCGCGGCCGACCAGCTCACGGCCGGACGCGTTGCCGTTGTGCGAGTGGCCGCGCAGCACGTTGGGCGCGCCCATCACGACCGGCATGCCGTGCTCGCGTGCGGCCTTCGCGGCCGCCGTCGTGGTGGGGAACTCCGCGACCGAGCCGCCCCGTTCGCACAGTTCCTCGATCTCCTGGGGCGAGCTGGGGTCGTGGCCGAGCAGCCGGATCCGGCCCGCCCCGGCCTGCTCGCCGAGCCACTCCAGCGCCTCCTCGCGGACGTCGAGCCGGCCGTCCCGGTCCTCGATCAGCCGGTCGACGTAGGCGCGGGCCTCCTCCTCGGTGACCCCGCGGGTGCCGACGAGATACCGCTCGTAGTAGCCGCGGTCCGCGTACTGCCCCTGGCCCGGGGTGTGGTCCTCGTGCGACACCAGGACCGGCCCGCGGGCCGCGCCACCGATCTCCGCCAGCCGCTGCCGCAGCCCGGCCAGACCCTCCGGGCAGCGGATGTCCAGCCGGTGCAGGATCCGGTGGTCCACCAGGCCGTCGTCGCCGCGGCTCTCCACGGCCGCGCAGATCCGCCGTGCGCTCTCCAGAGTGCGGCGCATCCCGCGGCCACCGCTCTCCTCGAACGCCGCGCCGTGGAACGCCGTCGTCACACCGGCCGCGCGCAGCTTGCCCTCGAAGGACAACAGCGCGAACTCCATGGGCAGTTCGGCCCCGGGCCGCGGCAGCAGCTCCTTCTCCAGACCGTCGCTGTGCACGTCCACCAGACCGGGCAGGCACAGCATTCCCTGGCCGTCGACATCGGCCTCCACACCGGCCGGGTGCCGTTCGACCGCCGCGATCCTGCCGTCCCGGACCGCGACCAGCGCGTCGTCCAGCAGCCGGTCAGGCAGCACCGCCCGGACGTGCCCCAGCACATAGTCCCGGGGCGGGCCGCCCAGCGTCCAGCCCTGGGCCGGCGCCTCGGCCGGCCCCCTGCTCACCAGTCCCGTGTTCATGCCGCGGCCTCCAGCATCTGCTCCGGCGCGCCCTGCCGGGCGATCCGTCCGTCCCCGACGAATACCACCCGGGACGCCAGCCGCCGGATGGCGTCCATGTCGTGGAAGACGGCGAGGACGGCGACGCCCTGCCCCGCCAGCGAGTCCACCAGCTCCAGCGCGGCCTCACGGTTGGCCGGGTCCAGCGCGGAAACCGGCTCGTCGAGCAGCAGCAGCCGGGGCGGCTGCACCGTGCCCGCGGCGAGGTTCACCCGCTGGCGCTCACCGCCGGAGAGGACACCGCAGTCGACGTCCCACAGCGTCTCGTCGAGGTGCAGCCGGCGCAGCGCGGCCGCGGCGGCCTCCCTCGCCTCGCCCCGGTCGAGCCCGCGCCGCCGGGCGGTCGCGGCGACGACCTCCAGCGGGCCGGTGCGCGGCGGTGCGGCGAGGAACTGCGAGACATAGCCGAACTGCCGGCCGCGCAGCCGGGCCATCTCCCGGTCGGGCAGCGTGGTCAGCTCGACCGTCCCGGCCGGTGTGCGCAGCCGTACGGAACCGGAGTCCGGCAGGTAGGTGCGGTACACACAGCGCAGCAGCGAGGACTTGCCCGCACCGCTGGGGCCCGCGAGGGCGACGTGCTCGCCGGTGTGCACATCGAGGTCGACACCGCGCAGCGACGGGACGGTCCGCCCGTCGATGCTGTGCAGGGTGAAGGACTTGTACAGGGCGCGTACGGACAGCACGGTGCCCTGGTTCTCGGATGGGGAGTGGGTGGTGTCGGCGGTGGTGTTCACCGGGCTCACCTCCGGGCGGCGGCGACGAGCCGCTGGGTGTAGGGGTGGTGGGGATCGTGGAAGAGCTGATCGGTCAGGCCCTGTTCGACGACCCGGCCCAGCTGCATGACCAGCGTGCGGTCGGTCAGCGCCTCGATCACCGAGAAGTCGTGGCTGACGACCACGGCGGCCACGTCCCGCTCGGCGAGCAGGCTTCGCAGCAGATCGAGCACACCGGCGGCGACGGAGGCGTCCAGACCGGTGGTGGGCTCGTCGAGCAGCAGCACCGGCGGTTCGGTGGCCAGGGCCTTGGCGATCTGCACGCGCTGCCGCATGCCGCCGGAGAAGGTGTGCACCGGGTCGTCCATGCGGGACAGCGGCACCTCGACCCGGTCCAGCAGCTCCGCCGCGCGCCGCCGGATGGCGTGGTAGCCGCGCCAGCCCGCCGCGGTCAGCCGCTCGGCGATGTTGCCGCCGGCGGAGACGCGCAGGTCGAGCCCGGCGGCCGGGTCCTGGTAGACCACGGCCATCGAATCGATCCGCAGCCGCCGCCGTACGGCCGCGGGCAGCGCGAGTACCTCGGACGCGCCGTCGTCCACCGAGGCCAGGTGGACCCGCCCGGCCGTGGCCGGCTCGTCGCCGATGACACAGCGCAGCACGGTGGACTTGCCGGAGCCCGACTCGCCGATGAGGCCCAGGGCCTCGCCCGGTGCCACGTCGAAGGAGACGTCCCAGGCGGCCACCACCGCACCGGTGGACGGGCTGATCGCCGTGGAGTGCTCGGGCCCGGTGCCGGGTACGGCCGCTGCGCCACCCGCGCCGTGCACCTTGCCGATGCCATCGACACGCAGGGCCCACTCGGGGCCGCCGGCCCGGATCCTGCGGGCGGGCGCGGGCGTGTCGTCCGCCGCGGCGGCAGGGGCCACGGGCGCGCTCCGGCGTCCCGCGCGGGCTGCCGGATCGGGCAGCAGGGCCAGCGGCGCGCGCTCCCGGTGGGCGCCGGTGTCGGCGTCCCCGGCCTGGACCCGCGCGCACCACTCGGTGTCGCTGCAGGCGAAGGCGCCCTCGGTACCGGCGTTGACGAGGTAGACGTCGTCGCTGCCGCAGAACTTGCAGTGCCCGCCCGGCTCGTGCTCGACCTCGAAGGGCACATCGTCGAAGGTCAGGGGCCGCACCTCGGTGTGCGGGGGCACCGCGTAGATGCGCTTCTCCCGGCCGGCGCCGAAGAGGTTGAGGTGCTCGGCCTCGTGGAGCCGGGGCACGTCCCAGCGCGGGATGGGACTGGTCGCCATCACATAGCGGCCGCCGACCAGCACCGGGTAGCCGGTGCTCGCGGTGATCATGCCGTTGCGGACGATGTCCTCGTAGAGGCTGACCCACATCGCGGAGTAGTCGCCCTCGGCGTGCATCCGCGCGCATTCGGCCACCGACTTCTGCACACCGCGCAGCGGCTCGGGCACCGGCACCTGGTAGACCAGCACATGCTGGGCGCCCAGGGCCTCCTCGGGGATGCGGTGGCGGGTCTGTACGACCGTGGCCTCCCGGGTGTCGGCGGACTCGCCGCACCCGGTGGTCCCGGCGATCATCCGGCGCAGATTGGTGGCGTTGACCCCGGCGTCATCGCCCTGGTCGATCACCTTCACCGTGTCCTCGGCGCCGATCACCCCCAGGGTGATCTGCAGGCCGCCCGAGCCCCAGCCGCGCGCCACCGGCATCTCCCGGGAGCCGAACGGGACTTGGTAGCCGGGCACGCAGACCGCGGCGAGCGCGGCCCGGCGGATCTCCCGCTTGGCGTCCTCGTCGAGGATCCCGGCGGGCGGGCCGCCCGCGTCCGCCTCGGCGACGAGCGCGCCGATCCCGGACACCCGTGGTGTGTCGTACGTCGTGCTCATCGGCAGTCCTTTCCGGCGGGCCCGGCGGCCCGTGCGGGCGGGTCCTCTCCCGCCTCGGCGGCGGCCCGCATGGCTTGCTTGCGCTCGACCATCGAGCGGAAGGTGACGTAGTGGGGGAGCTTCAGGTGCTCCAGGAAGCCGCCCGAGTCGAGGCCGTCGATGGTGAGCAGCAGCAACTGCTCCAGCGGCCCGCTGCGGCCGAACCGGCGGTTGGCGATGTCCAGGTTGGCCATGGCGATCGCCTTGCGCTCGTTGTGCCCGAAGCACAGGCCATAGCCGATGTCGAAGCGCGTACGGTCCTCGTCCGCGCCGTCCAGGTCCTCGATGGCCTCGGCCTCGGTGACCCGGAACTCGCCGACGGTGACGGGGTTTCCCGTGTGCGGGTGGCGGACCCGCAGCGGCAGCCGCCCGTGCCGCAGCTCGCCCAGGGTGATCTCGTGCACATCGCCGTCCGGCCCGAGGATCGAGCGGTACCACAGCGCCACCAGCGCACCGGATTCGGCGCGGGCCATGGCGGCCAGGACGGCGGACCGGTCGGCGGGCGGCCGGGCGGGCTTGCGGGTGATGTCGTGCGGCTCCGGATCGTCGGCGGTCCGCCCCTCGGCGAGCAGTTCCATCTTCCGCAGCAGGTCCATGAACCGGCGGGGGCTGCGCTGCTCCTCGGTGCGCTCCGCGTTGCCTGTCCTGGCGTCCTCCTGGGCCGGCTCCGGCGGGCCGTCGGGCCGCTCCAGCAGGCGGCCGGTGTAGTCGGAGGTACGGCCGAGCAGCTGCGGGCCGTCGGGCTCGCGGAAGGCCGGCACGATGCGGCGTATCACGGTCATCTCGCCCGGGTCGACGGGTTCGCTGACCGCCAGCCGCGGCAGGGTGGACCGCTGCGCGCGCAGCAGGTGCGATGCCTCCAGGGTGTCCCCCTCGGCCTGCCGGAAGGCGTCGGCCGCGGTGGGCTCGTCGTACAGGCCGGCCTCGCCCATCACCCGGTCGACGGCCAGCCGGAACCGGGTGGTGATCTGCTCGGTGGACGACCACGGCGCGGGCGCGTGGTCCCGCTTGCGGCGGACCAGGTCCTCGGCGGCGAGAATCGCCTCGAGACCTCCGCGTGCTCCCGAGTACCCCATCAGTCCTCCTCCTCGGCCACGGCACCGGTCTCGGCACTGGTCGCCGCATTGGCCACGATCGTGACGGTCGTGCTGCGCGGCAGGCCCATGACGCGGCCGTCGGGCGTGGCGAGCAGCAGATCGGCCCCCGCGGGGAAACCGCCGACGGCCTCGGCGCGCGCCGCCACGAACCCGTCCGGCACACCCTGCGGGGCGATGTCCCGTTCACCCGGCACGCCGGGCCCGGACAGCCGCCACGTGGACGGCCCGCCCTCCAGCGCGGCCACCGGCAGGCACAGCACGGCCCCGTCCTCCGGCGCGTCGGCGGTGCCCCGGGCCAGTCGCCGGATCTCCTCCGCCGCGACGGGCCGTACCGCGGCGGCGAGCCGGGCCTTCTCCAGCGGCACCGCGGGGGCGTTGGTGGCCACGCTCACCACGTCCGACCAGCGGTGCGAGCCGTCCTCCTCCAGGACGCGGACACCGGTGCCGAGGTCCGCGAGCGCGAGGACCGGCAGCAGCGCGGGCGGCACCGCGCCGGGGACGTCCGAGGGGAACCGGGCCACCGTGCCCGGCCGCGCCAGGGCGTCGAGCACGGCGCGGAAGACGCCCTGGGCCTGGGCCGGGCGCAGCTTGGCCGCGGTCACCAGTTCCGCGGTTCCGGAGGCGCAGGCGGCGGGTGCCGGCTCTGTTTCTACGGCGGTCACGTCAGCTCCTCGAATGCGACGACGGTCGGGGCGAGCTCCGCCCACTCCTGGCTCTCCCGCCGCTCGCGGCGCTCCGCGACGCGCTCGCACAGCAGGTCGATCTCGGCGGTCCGGGGGCGGCCGGACCGCGCCTCGGCGTCCAGCACCGCGGCGGCCAGCGCGGCCGCGCGGTCGTCCCCGAGACGCATGGCCCAGCCGCGGTGGCCCGCGAGCTCCACCTCGGCCCGGCAGGCCAGCACGTCACCGAGCAGGAATCGCTGCTCCAGGACCGGCTCGCGGACCTGCGCGGTCACGCACCCGACCTCGGGCCCCACCAGCACCCGTACCTGCGCGCCGTCGGCGATGCAGGCATCGGCCAGTTCGATCAGTTCGGCCCTCTCGGCCTCGGCCAGCAGGGCACAGCGATGCTCCCTGCTCATGACGTATGTCACTGCTTCTCCTGGTTCTCCTGGTTCATTGCGGTGTGACGACTCTCTGCGGTGTGGCGACCTCGTCACCGGTGGCCGCCCGTTCGTCGAGTTCGACCACGACCCGGACGGCATCGGCACGGGTCCAGGTACGGCTGCACATCAGGACGTTGCCGAGCGCCTCGTCCCGGCTGACGCTCTCCACCAGCCAGGCGGGCTGGCTGCTCTCCATGCGCAGGACGCGCAGGACCTCCGCCGGGGGCACGTCGATGCTGACCCGGCACCAGGCCCGTATAGGCCGCACCCGCACCGTCTGGCGAAGTACGAGATCGACGGAGTCGACCGCGTGCAGTGCCAGATCCAGGTGCGGCACCTCGTCCACCGGGACCCACTCGTGGGTCCAGGAGGCGAGGAGGTCGTCGATATAGAACTCGCGCACCACCTCGTGCACCGGCGACCCGGCGGGCCGCTCGAACCTGTCCGCCAGCCCGGCGGGCAGGGGAATCGTGCGCACCGACTTGACCAGTGCACGAGGTGTGGCGCCCGCCGCGGCGATCGTGGCGGACCACGACGGCGGGACGCTGCGCGAGATGACGTAGTCGATGCGCCGGTTGACGAATGTGCCCGACCCCTGGGTCCGGCGGACGACGAATCGGCGCTCCAATTCCTGAACGGCCGCCCGTGCGGCGGCCCGGCCCACGCCGAACCGACGGGCGATCTCGGCCTCGCTGGCGACCCGTGTGCCACGGGCGCACTCGGCCAGCTCGGCGGACAACTGCTCCGCGATCTCCAGATACCTGGTCGCACTCACACCGGGAACTGTGATCGGCCCACTCGTCCGGACAACCTGCCGATGGCCAACGAGTCAGGCCGGGAACGTGAACAAACGGGACAGTTGTTTCACGATTCGAACCGGACTTCTTCCTTGGAATCCAAGGTGTGCGCGCGTCCGGCGGCCAGTGGACCGGTCAACCCGGGCCATCTCACCGCGACGGCGGCTCACCGGTGCGAGAGTCGTCATCACGCCGGCCCAGCCACACGCACAGCCATGCGCAGACCTACGCCATCGACCTGCCACACCACCCCTCGGCAGCAGCGACGCCACCGTTCCACCCGCTCTGGCCGCTGGGCCGCCGCCCGCGCCATTACCCCGCCTTCGGGAGCCCCGTCCTGGCCCCCGGTGACGGCGTGGTCGTGGCAACCACCGACCGCCGGCGCGATCACCTCTCCCGCACCTCGCTGCCCGGCCTCGCCTACCTCCACCTGAAGGGCTTCATACGCAGTCTGGGGTGGCCCCGCCATCTTTGGGGCAACAACCTCGTGCTCAAGCTGGACCAGGGCGTGTACGCGGGCTTCGGGCACCTCAGGCGCGGATCTCTCCGGGTGGCCGTGGGCGACCGGGTCACGGTCGGCCGGCAGTTGGCCGAGTGCGGCAACTCCGGCAACTCCTCCGAGCCACATCTGCACTTCCGGCTCATGAGGGGACCCGACTCCTAGACCGCCCACGGCCTGCCCTTCGCATGGCGCTATCGCGACGACGACGGCACCGAACATGCTGGAGTGCCCAAGGACGGCACTTACCTCACCCCGGAAAAATGAGGTTGCCCGGTGGGGGAATGGGGCGTTCTCCGGTTACGCGGCCGTCCAGGCGGTGAGGATGCGCAGGGCATCGTGCGACGGACTGCCGGGCTCGGCGGTGAGGACCATGAGCCGCTGCCCTGAGCCGTCGGGGCTGCTCCAGACGTCGCAGTCCAGCGTCAGGTCACCGACCAGCCGATGCCGGTAGTGCTTGGTGCCGTAGCTGAGGTTGTTGACGCGGTGCTCGGCCCACCAGGTGCGGAAGTCGGCGTCCTGGACGGACAGCTCGCCGACGAGCTGGGCCAGCTCGGGGTCATCGGGGTCCGCCGCGGCCTCCATGCGCAGTGCGGCGACGGCGTCGCGGGCGTCGTGCTCCCACTCCCGATGCAGGGCGCGGACGACCGGGTCCGTGAACAGCAGGCGCACGTAGTTGCGCCGCCCCGGTGGCGTCACCGAGAAGTCGGTGAACAGGGCCGCGGCGGCAACATTCCAGGCCAGGATGTCCATCCGCTTGCCGAGAACGACGGCGGGGGACCCCGTGAGCTGGTCGAGCAGGCGCCGCATGGCGGGCCGTATGCGCTGCGCGGGCCCCCGCCGACGGCGCGGCCGCGCGTCGGACCTGCCGGCCAGTTCGTAGAGATACTTCTGCTGGTCGTCGTCGAGGCGCAGCGCACGGGCGAGGGTGGCGAGCACCGATGCGGATGCTCGGACGCGGCCCTGTTCCAGCCGTGTGTAGTAGTCGACGCTGATGGCCGCGAGCTGGGCGACCTCTTGGCGGCGCAGTCCTGCGACCTTGCGACGCGAGTCCGTCTCGGGCAGGCCCAGGTCCTGCGGCGCCAGCTGTGCTCGGCGAGCCTTGAGGAAGGCTCCGAGATCGCGGGGGGCGGGGGCCGGAGTCATGCTCCCCATTCTCGCGTGAGCGGCGCAGGTGGTGAGGGGGCAGGTTTCTTCCCAGCCAAGAACGTGCCCCTTTTGCGTGCTCGGAGCCGGGCCGAGGGTGGACACGTGCCCGGCGGTGTGCCGGGCGCGGAGCCCACCGCAGGGGTGCGGCCCCGTCGAGACAACACTCATGGAGCATCCCGTGGCGAAGACCAACGTCACCTTCGACAGTGTCCGCATCCCGCTCGCCGGCCACCTCTACCTTCCCGACACCCCGGCACCGGCCCCGCGCCCGGCGATCGTCGTCGGCCACCCCGGCAGCGGTGTGAAGGAGCAGGCCGCGGGACTGTACGCGCGACGCCTGGCCGAGAGGGGCTTTGCCACGCTCGCCTTCGACGCGGCCCACCAGGGCGAGAGCGGCGGTGAACCGCGCGGTCTGGAGGATCCCGCCCACCGCGTCGAGGACCTCAAGGCGGCCGTCTCCTACCTCACCACCCGCGACGACGTCGCCGCGGAGCGCATCGGCGCGCTCGGCATCTGCGCCTCCGGTGGCTACGTACTGCCCGCCACCGCGAGCGATCATCGCATCAAGGCCGTCGCCACGGTCAGCGCCGTCGACATCGCCCGCCAGTTCCGCCTGGGAGCCGACGGAACCCAGGACCCGTCCGTGTTCCAGGGCATGCTGGCTGCCGCGGCGCAAGCACGCACCACCGAGGCTCGTGGTGAGGTGCCGCCGGTCCTGACCCTCTTCCCCGACACCGCCGAGCAGGCCCGCGCGCTCGGCGGAGAACACGGCGCCGAGGGCTTCGACTACTACCGCACTCCGCGAGCCGGGCATGCCCGCTCGGCGCGCTTCTTCACCTGGACCAGCATCGACAAGATGGCAACCTTCGATGCCTTCAGCCCGACCCCGCTGATCGGGCAACGGCCTCTGCTCATGATCGTCGGCACCCGCGCCGTCACCTCCTGGATGAGCGTCGAAGCGTTCCAGCGGGCCATTGGGCCCAAGGAGATCCACTGGATCAACGGCGCAAGCCATGTCGACCTCTACGACAAGAAGCAGTACGTGGACCCCGCCATCGAGAAGCTCACCGGCTTCTTCCGCGAGCGCCTCGGCCAACAGTGAGTTCCCAGGCCGGGTCAGATCACGCGGAAGAGGTCGGCGGCCGCGTGGACGTCGGTGAGGTCCTCGATGGAGCGGAGGTTGTCGCACAGGGCCTCCAGGACCGAGCCGGTCTCGGCGGCGCGCGGGGCGCCGATGGCCACGCCGAAGACCCGGAAGCCCAACTGATGCTTGGCGTCGTTCCAGCCGTGCATCCATTCCTCGGTGACGCCGCATTCGTCGTCGGTGATCATCACGATGTCGCCGCGCATGCGGGCGGTGTCGTCGAACTCCTCCGCCAGCAGCTCGCGGGCCGCTGTCAGCGGCGTCTGGTAGCTGGTGCCGCCGCCGAGGAAGGTCTCCGCGAAGTCGAGGATCCGGGCGATGCCGGCGGGCCGGCCGGACGGAAAGCGGAACACCTGGAACTTGTCGGCGGCGGAGAACAGAATGCCGACGAAGTCGCGCTTGGCATGGCGGGCCTGGTCCAGCAGCGCCAGGGCGCATGCCTTGGCCCACGCCTCCCGGGTGACTCCGCCGGGCCCCGCCTCGTACTCTTGATGACCCGCTCGCTCAGCGCCTCGCGGGACTGCCCGGCCATGGCGTCGAGCTGGGCCTCCAACTCCTCGATGGCGTCGGCCAGGTCGAGCGCCTCCTTGGCGTCGGGGTTGACCAGTTGCAGCACCTCACGCTCGACGGTCGGACGCTGGGCGGGGGAGTCCCACAACACGTGGGTCAGCACCGACAGGTCGGTCTCGGCGACCGCCGGACGGCCGTCGAGGTACGCGGACGCCTGGAGCAGGCCCACCGCCTGCCGCCAGCGGCGGTCGGAGGCGACGAGTTCCTTACGGCGCAAGGCGGCCCGCAGCGTACACACCGCGTCCACGATCGCATCGGGGACATCCACGGCCGGGACGGCTTCGGTCACGGCGTGCCGCAACGCGGCCAGCTCGACCGTGGTCCGGGCCGGCGCCGCCGGGCGGCTGACGGCGGAGCGGACCAGCGCGGCGAAGTTCGAGGGGTCTTCCAGATACCCGACCTCGATGCGCACCAGCAGCCGGTCGTAGATCGCGGCCGAATCCTCCCCGCTGGGCAGTTCATTGCTCGCCGTGATGGCCCCGATCAAGGGGCAGCGGATCGGCTCGCCGCCGCTCTCGGGGTGGTAGATCCGCTCGTTGAGGTAGCCCAGTGTCTCGTTCAGCGCCGCTGTGGAGCACTTGAAAATCTCGTCGATGAAGGCGACATGCGCGGTCGTGGCGCGGCCGTCGTAGACCTGGCGGTACTCACCCCGGGCCAGCGCGGCCACGTCGATGGGACCGAACATCCTCGTCGGCGCGGTGAACTTCGACAGCAGGATCTCCCAGTAGGACGCCCCCTCGATCCGGCTCGTGAGCTCCCGGGCCATCTCGGACTTCGCGGTTCCGGGCGGGCCGAGCACCAGCGAGTGCTGCCCGGCCAGCAGCGTCACCACCAGCGTCCGCACCACGTCGGCCCGCTCGTAGAAACGGTCCGACAGTTCGTCGCCGATCGCACGCAGCCGCTTGGCCGTGTCCTGCGTGTCCTGTGCGGTGTCCAACTCAACTCCCTGTCTGCGACACCCTGTTGGGCTTACGAGGCGGCCTTTCCGCGGCCTGCGCTCGATACCGCCCCGGCGTCATGCCGAACTCCCTCTCGAAGGCGTGTGAGAGTGCGTACGGGCTGCCGTAGCCGACCCGGCCGGCGATGGTGGCCAGGGTATCCGGAGTGTCTCGGAGCAGGGTGGCGGCGAGGATCACGCGCCACCAGGTGAGGTACGTCATCGGAGGGCGGCCGACCAGGGTGGTGAACCGGCGCGCCAGGGTGGGCCGGGAGACGCCCGCCTCTGCCGCCAGGCGGTCATTGCTCCACGGCGCGGCAGGGTTGGAGTGCATCGCCCGCAGGGCGGCGGCCGTCACCGGGTCGCCCAGTGCGCCGGGCCAGGCTCCGCAGGTGGTCTCGGCCATCCAGGAGCGGATCATGTAGACGAGGAGGAGGTCGAGCAGGTTCGGCAGCGCCACGCAGGAGCCGGGCCGGCTCTCGTCCAGCTCACCGGCGAGCAGGTCGATCGCGGCACGGAGTTCGAGGTGGCCGCCTACTCGGTGGGGAAGGTGGACGACCTCGGGCAGCTCTGCCATGAGCGGGTGCATGCGGCTGCAGTCGAGCCAGTACGTGCCACAGAGCATCTCGGTCTCGTAGTGATCAGGCCGGGCTCGCGGCCCTTCCGCCAGGAGCCACTGCTCGAACGGCACCGCCTTCTCCTTCGCGACCGCCGCATCGACGGGGGAGTCGGCGATCACATGGCCTGTGCCATGGGGCAGCAGCACCGCGTCACCCACGCCGAGCGGTACCAGGGTGCCGCCGTCGGTGAGCAGCCAGCAGTTGCCCTTCAGGGCGACGTAGAAGCCCGCACCGTCGTACGGGTCCAGCCGCACGCACCAGCTCCCACTCGTCCGCACCCGGTGGGACCAGGGATGGCCGAGGTGTACGGCAGAGATCGCGTCGCTCACCACATCCATGCGCCGAGGATATCTCCCGTATGAGGCGTGAGACGGATGCGTATTTCGATGAGCCGAATGCGCATTGAGAGGATCGTTCGGCCTTTTTAGGGTCGAGCACATGATGAACGAGAACGAGCGGGTGCAGAGCATGGTGCTGGGGGATGTCGAGGTCATCCGGATCATTGAGTGGCACAGACCGTTCTTGCCCACCTCCGGCATGTTCCCGGGAGCCACCGCCGATGTGTGGAAGGACAATGAGGACTGGCTGGCACCGGACCACTGGGAGCCGGACAGCGACCGGACGATGGTTGCGCTGCAGACGTGGGTGCTGCGCAGCGGTGGGCGGACCGTCCTGGTGGACACGGGAGCGGGCAACGGGCGCGAGCGGCCGGGCATGGCGCCGTTTTTCCACCAGTGTCAGGGTGATTTCCTCGGCCTTTTGGCGAGGGCCGGTGTGCGCCCGCGGGATGTCGACGTCGTCGTCAACACCCACCTCCACGTCGATCACGTCGGCTGGAACACCGCCCACGCGGACGGGGAGTGGGTACCGACGTTTCCCAACGCGCAATACCTCATCCCGGCCGCCGACGACTCCCACTACGGCCCCGGCAACGGGCAGGGGGACTGTCGGCAGGAGGTCGACCGCCTGATCTACGAAGACAGCATCGCGCCCATCCACCGGGCCGGACAGGCCGTGCTCTGGGATGGTTTCCACCGCATCGACGAACACCTCACCCTGGAGTCCGCGCCTGGCCACACTCCCGGTTCGTCCGTGCTGCGCCTCGCCTCCGGGAGCGACCGGGCGGTCTTCGTCGGAGATCTGCTGCACAGCCCGGTGCAGATTCTCCAGCCCTGCTGCAACAGCGACGCCTGCCTGGCTCCGGAACAAGCGGTGGCCAGTCGCCGCCGGATTCTCGGGAGGGCAGCCGATGAACGAGAGTTGCTCGTCCCGGCACACTTCGGCGGTGCGGGTGCCCTGGAAGTCCGACGCAAGAGCGATGGTTTCGCCCTCGGCCCCTGGGCCGCATTCAGCCCGAAGAAGTAGAGCGGTCAGCCCTGCGCGACGTCCTTGACGAACACGATGCCGTCAATGTCGGCCAGATGGGCCGGGTCAAGGGGGAGTAGCCGAACCAGGGGGATACGCGGTGCGCGGGCAGCCTCTCGCCGAGGGCGGTGGCCAGCCGCGGGGCATCGATGACGCAGCGGTCCTCCGGGAGCGCGTACAGAAGCCCTTCGACGGTGTCCGGCGGCGGAGTGTCCACTCCCTGGTGCCGGATCGTGCCCAGGGACGTGACCACGAAGGCGTACGCCGCGCCGAGTTGGGCACTCACCAGCGCACCGGCGCTCCACCACGCCAGCGGCATCCCGCCCATCCGCATCGTGCTCTTCGCCCGCTGGAGATGGCCGTTGTGGGCGTGGACCAAGGCCGGGCCCCGTTCCGCGAGGGCGAGGAGGTTGTGGGCCATCATCTGGTCCCGCAGGCTCACCAGCCAGGTCATGCGGGCCGGTGAGGTGTCGGCCATCCAGTGGTGGTAGCGCAGCAGACCGGTGGCGGTGCGCCCGTACAGGCGCGCCCGGTCCCAGTCGTCCCGCGAGCTCGCCGCGAGCAGGTGCGGTGTCTGTGTGTCGAGCAGGGCCACCAGATCGTCGGCGAGCAGCCGCAACTCCCGGGCCCCGGCCGACCGCCCCACGGACTGGGACGGGTCCCTCATCGCTGTGGGGTTGGTCCACCGGTCGTCCGCGCCGAGCAGGCGATCGAGCGTTTCCCCGGTGCAGGGGAGCAACTCCGCGTCCACTCGGCCCGCGAGGTAGCCATGGAGTGCGGTGAGGGCCTGCCGGGGGCTCGCGGCACCGGTGATCTCCAGCGGTCCGTCGAAACCGGCGAAGCGGAGCCGCTCGGACGCGGGCCTGTCGTCGTTGTGGGCGCGCATCCAGCGCACGAGTTCGCGGTTGGCCGCGGAGGTGCCCCAGCCGTGGCTGAATCCGCGCTCCATGACCTCGTCGAGCGTGCCGGTGCCCGAGGTGACGTAGTCGTCCACGACCAGGCCCCTCATGCAGTCGCTCTCGATCGCGATCGTCCGGTAGCCCTCCTGCTCGACGAGCTGCCGGAAGAGCTCGTTGCGCAGGTCGAGCAGAGTGTCCTCGCCGTGGGTGGGCTCGCCCAGGGCGAGCAGCCGCGGCCGGGCCGGAAGCAGCCTCATGACGGCGGGGGCCTCGACGGCATGGGCGGTGTCCTTGATGTCGGTAGCCATGCCTTCAACGGTATCGTTGAACTTTCGGTTGAAACTTCTTCGCGATATCGGCAGAACCATGGGACGAAACCTTCAAAACGGCAACCGGCTCAGGCCGGTTGATCTGGCGCGCGCGCACGGGCTGTCCACGCAGGCGGTCAGGAACTACGAGGAGACCGGCATTCTTCCGGCCGCCGGTCGCACACCGCACGGCTACCGCACCTATACCTCGCTGCACGCGGCGGCCCTGCGTGCGTTCCTCGCCCTGGTGCCAGGACACGGCCACCAGACGGCGACGTCGATCATGCGGGCCGTGAACCAGGGCTCGGTCGAGGAGGCGTTCTGCCTCATCGACGAGAGTCATGCCCAGCTCCTCGACGACCGCCGGACCCTCCAGGCCGTGGAGACCGCTCTCCGCGACCTGGAGCACGCCCCAGCTCCCGGGCCCGATGTGAGATCCGGGTCGGCGGCGGTGTCCGGGCCCGGTGGCACGTTCATCGGGCCGCTGGCGGAAAAGCTCGGCATCGGGCCCGCGACGCTGCGCAAATGGGAGCGCTCCGGGCTGGTGCGCCCGCGCCGCGACCCGCTGACCGGCTACCGTGTCTACGACGAGGCCGCCGTACGGGACGCCCGGCTGGCCCACCAACTCCGGCGCGGCGGCTATCTGTTGGAGCAGATCGCTCCGCTGATCGCCCAGGTGCGGGCGGCCGGCGGGCTGGAGCCGCTGCAGACCACCCTGTGCGACTGGCACGGTCGGCTGTCCGCGCGCGGGCGGGCGATGCTGACCGGGGCCGCGGAGCTGGAGGCGTACCTGCGCGAGCGCGGAAGCGGACTCCTCAGAGCCTCCCCGACAACTGAAAGGTCACTGGTGGAGAACCATCAGCTCGGGCCGCTCGAGGAACCGGGCGATGTCGCGCAGCACGAGTGAACCGAGCTCGCCGTCGACGAGGCGATGGTCGAACGACAAGGCGAGGGTCGCGGTGTCGCGCAGCCGTACGCGTCCCTTGTGTTCCCACGGTGTTCGCCGCACCTGGCCGAAGCAGAGGATCGCCGCTTCACCAGGGTTGAGGATCGGGGTTCCGCCGTCGATGCCGAACACACCGATGTTGGTGATCGTGAATGTCCCGTTTCTCATCCGCTCGGGTGGCGTCTTGCCGGCGCGGGCCTGATCGATGAGGTCGGTGAGCGCCAAGGCGATCTCACGCAGGGAGAGCCGCTGGGCCGCCGCGATGTTGGGGACGATGAGCCCTCTCGGTGTCGCCGCGGCGACACCGAGATTGACGTCGGGGTACTGGACGATCTCACCGGCCGCGGCGTCCCACTTCGCATTGATCTCGGGATGCCGCGCGATGGCGGTCAGTGCCGCCTTGATGACGAGACACAGCGGTGTCAGGCGCACATTCCCGAACGCCCTGTGGGCGCGTGCCCGCTTCAGGAGTTTGAGGGACCGTTGCACGTCGACGGTGACCCATTCCGTGACGTGCGGGGCGGTGAAGGCGCTCGCGACCATGGCCTCCGCGGTGTGCTTGCGCACTCCGCGAATCGGTGTGCGCACCACGTCGTCACGGGGGAGGCCGGGGGCGCTCGACGCGGTTGCCCGCTGCTCGGCGAGGCGGTGGAGATCCTCGCGCGTGATGCGTCCCGACGGGCCGGTGGCGGCCACGAGGCGCAGGTCGACTCCGAGGTCGCGGGCGAGCTTGCGCACCGGCGGGGTGGCGAGGGACGTCTGGGCGGAAGAGGTGACGGCCGGTTGCTCGGTTTTCCTCTTTCGCGGGCGTCGTGCTGTCCGCGCGTGCGCCGGCCCATAGCCGACCAGGACGGGCTCGCGGGCGGGGGTGGTCGGCTGCTCGTCCTGGGCGGGCGGATCGACGGGCTCTTGGGGTGTGGCGTCGAGTTCGGGCCCCGCCTGCGGGGGGCTGTCGTCCTCGACCTCGAACGTGATGATCGGCGCACCGACGGCCACCGCCTCGCCGGCGGCACAGAGGATTTCGGTGACGGTCCCGGCATACGGGCTGGGCAGCTCCACCACTGCCTTCGCCGTCTCGATCTCCACGAGGGTGTCGTTGACGCCGACCGGGTCGCCGGGTCCCACGCGCCACTCGAGGATCTCGGCCTCGGTGAGACCCTCGCCGACGTCGGGGAGATGGAAGTGCTTGGTTACGAGCATCGTGTCCTCCAGGAGAGCTCCGCCGGACGGTTCACGGGGCACACACCCGGTCGACGGCGTCGAGAACTCGATCGAGATCGGGCAGGTAGTCGTCTTCCGCGCGCGCCGGCGGATAGGGGACGTTGTAGCCGCCGACCCGTTCCACGGGGGCCTCGAGGTCGTAGAAGCAGTGCGTCATGACCGTGGCGGCGATTTCGGCGCCAAGGCCGACGTTGACGGGCGCCTCGTGTACGACGACGACGCGCCCCGTCTTCGACGCCGAGCCGCACAGCTCGGTGGTGTCGAGCGGCGACAGCGAGCGGAGGTCCAGGATTTCCAGCGAACGGCCCTCGGTGGCGGCGACCTCGGCCGCGCCCAGCGCGACCGCGACCGTGGGCCCGTAGGCGACCACGGTGACGTCGGCGCCTTCGCGCAGGACCCGGGCGCGCTGCAAGGTGTCGCCGTCCACGGGGCGACCGAGGCCGACCTCGGCCCGGTCCCAGTAGCGGCGCTTCGGCTCGTAGAAGATGACGGGGTCGTCGCACGCGATCGCGGCGCGGAGCATGTCGTACGCGTCCTGGGGGTGGCCGCACGCTACGACGCGCAGTCCGGCCGTGTGGCAGAAGTACGCCTCATTCGACTCGCTGTGGTGCTCGACCGCGCCGATCCCGCCCCCACCGGGATCCGGATGGTGACGGGAAGCCGCAGCAGCCCGCGGGAGCGTGCCCGCATCTTCGCCAGCTGGCTGACGATCTGATCGAAGGCGGGGTAGACGAAACCGTCGAACTGGATCTCGCACACCGGCCGGTACCCCCGCAGGGCCAGGCCGATCGCCGTTCCGATGATCCCCGATTCGGCCAGTGGCGTGTCCACCACGCGGTCGCCGAATTCGGCGGCCAAGCCATCGGTCACCCGGAACACCCCGCCCAGGGAGGCGATGTCCTCGCCGAGCAGAACCACCCGCTCGTCGTCGCGCATGGCCTGCCGCAGTCCCTCGTTCAGTGCGCGTCCGAGCGTGGTCGTGGCGGCCTTGTCCTGGGCGTTCGGCGTGGGCGAAGTGGCCGAAGTGGCCGAGGCGGCCGCGGCGGTGATGGTCACAGGAAGGACTCCAGGTATGTCTCGAAGCCTTCGCGCTCGCGTCGCAGGGCCTCGGTCTCCTCGCACAAGGTGTTTCGGAAGGTGTCGCTCAGGGACGGCTCCGGAAGGGCACGGCACTCCCGGCGTGTCCGCGCCGCGAGCTCCTCGGCGTCGGACGCGACCGTGGCGAAGTAGTCCTCGTCGGCCCAGCCGCGCGCCGTGAGCAGAAGGCGTACGCGCTCCACGGGGTCGTGGGCCTCCCACCGGGCGAGCTCGGCATTGTCGCGATAGCGCCCCGGATCGTCCGACGTGCTGTGTCCGGACATGCGATAGGTGTGCGCCTCGATGAACCCAGGTGCTCCACCGGCCCGGACTCGCTCGACCATGCGCTGTGTGGCGGCGTGGACGGCCAGGACGTCGTTGCCGTCCACGGCCACCGCGTCGAGTCCGAAACCCTTCGCACGTTCCGTCAGCGGGCGGGCGTACTGCTTGCTCGCGGGTGTCGAGATCGCCCATCCGTTGTTCTGGCAGAAGAACACGATGGGTGCCGACGCCACCGCCGCCCAGTTGAGCGCCTCGTTGGCGTCCCCCTGGCTGGACGCGCCGTCACCGAAGTAGCTGAACACGACGCTGTCGACGGCGTCGTACCGGACGCCCATCGCATAGCCGACCGCGTGCAGTGTCTGCGTCGCCAGCACAAGGCTGTAGATGTGGAAGTGATACCGCTCGGGGTCCCATGAGCCATGGCTGGCACCACGCCACTGCGACAGCAATTCCTCCGGTGAGATGCCACGGCACAGGGCTGCCACGTGCTCGCGGTAGGACGGGAAGACCCGGTCGTCCGCTCGAAGGGCGCGGATCGACCCCGCTTGTGCCGCTTCCTGCCCGAGGGACATCAGCCAGAGCCCGAGCTCACCCTGGCGTTGCAGTGAGTACGCCTCCTGGTCGAAGCGGCGCCCGAGCACCATGTCGCGGTACAGCGTACGGACCAGTTCATCGGTCACGTCGAGCATGCCCGCGGCCGCCTGCTCATTCAGCGTTCCGGCAGGATCGACCAACTGCAGGACGTCGTCGGCATGGGCCGCCGCGGACGCCGCAAGGGAGCTCGCGCTCATGACCGCCTCCAGGTGTGCGCACGGTCCACGGCGGTGTGGCCCTTCCGGAGGAAGCGCGGCATCCGCAGCGGCGCCGCCATCATGAGCTCCCGGATGGTGAAGCCGGAGAGCGCGTCGACGAGGGCATCGACCTGGGCGGGCTCCGCCGCGGCGAAGACGGTGCAGCGAGTCCGGCCGGCTTCCACGACCTCCGCGGAAAACGCCCGGGCGATGGCGACGACTTCGGCGAGTCGGCCTTCGGGGAAGGCGACCGCCACGAATGCCCCGCGCCGATGGTGCGACGTGTCGTCGGAGAAGCGGACGACCTTGACGACGTCGGGTGCCCGGTTCAAGCACTTGACCAGGCGCTCCAGCCCCAGTTCGTCTGCCGTGTCCACCTCGATGGTGATCCTCCGCAGCCCGTCGACGGGCGCGGCGACGTCCATGGTGAGCACGTTGAACTGGCGATGTGCCAAGATCGACGCGATGCGAGCGAGTGCCAAGGGCATGGCCACGACATCGAGTCGCAGCACGGCACCACCATGGTGCGTGTCCGGTTTCATGGCTTCAGAGGGGGCAGCGCGTGTCGCTGCTTGTATCGCGGCTGACATGAGGGACACAGTTCCAAGGGCCCGGTGTCTCCACAACAAAAGTGCGCACAGCGATGCGAAGCAGGCGCATATGAGCAGTCCAACCGGGTCGGGAGTGACCGTTGAGGGAAGTACTGCTTACAGTTGCGGTATGTCAGCACCCGTACATCTCGACTCGGTCGATCTGCAGATCTTGGAGTTGTTGCGAGCCGACGGGCGGCGCACCGTTCGCGATATCGCACGCCTGGTGCAGCTCTCGCCGGCGCCGGTCCGTCGGCGCATCACCCGCCTCGAGGAGTCGGGAGTCATCACCGGCTACACGATCACGACGGATCAGGCCAAGCTCGGTCAGGGCCTTCAAGCGGTCACTGAGCTGCGTTTCACGGGCGACACGGACATCCATGACATCGTGGAGTTCGCGTCGACTCTGCCGGAGGTCGACGAGGTGTTGACGCTCACCGGCGACGTGGACGCACTTGTCCGGTTGCATGTCGACAATGTCGATGACCTGCAGAAGGTGGTCAATCGTCTGCGTCGTAAGGGTGTCGGCGTGCTGCAGACGAAGACGCTGATCGTCATCGCCTCCTGGCAACGCGGGACGTCCGTGCCCTGAGATCGAGGTGGCCGACGAGCCGATCGCCTCCGCTCGCACACCGCACACCGCACACCGCACACCGCACACCGCACACCGCACGCTGCACACCGCACACCGCACACGGGTCACGGGTGCTCGCCACCGGCGAGCACACCGATCCCCTCTCGATCGTCTACGGCAGAGTGGTTGACGTCTCCTCGTCGTCCACGAGCGCGAGCAGTGGCCCCTGTTCGTCCTCGGGACGTAGCCGGCGTAGTAGTCGTAGAGTGTGCGCCGCGAGATGCGTGCTGCCGCCTGGCCGTCCCGTACCCGGATCGCCTCGAGCACTTCCTGGTGGTGGTGGAGCGACTTCCGCATGAGCGCCGTGCTGTTGCGCGCGTGGGCGACCTTGTCCGAGATCAGCGAGAGGACAGCGCCCCGGACCACCTGATTGCAGACCTCGATCAGGGAGTTGCGGCTGGCCACGGCCACCGCCTCATGGAATGCGACATCCGCCTTGCTGAACTCCTCGTAGCCTGTCTCGATCGCGTCCGACATGACGGCGAGCGTCCGTTCCATGGCGGACAGCTCCTCCTCGGACCGCAGCCGAGCCGCCAGCAGGCTCGCCGACCCGTCGAGGATCATGCGGAACGAGATCAACTCGGCCATGGACACGTTGTCGAACTGGACGAGCCGGGTCATCTCCTTGGTCAGGCCGGCCGGCGAGAACGGCAGGATCTCCGGGCCGTTCGGATCACCCGGGCGCGAGCGGACGAGGCCGTTGCTCTCCAGCACGCGCAGGGCCTCCCGCACCGTGGGCCGGCTCGCCCCGAACTGCGTCACCAACTCTCGTTCGCTCGGCAGCCGCTGACCGGGCTTCAGGTCACCTCGCGCGATCGCCTGCTCGATCTGCTCGACGATGCGCTGGTAGAGCCGTACCGGTGAGACCTGCCGAAACTGTGCACCGTCACTCACGACTGCTTCCCTTCGAGCGTGGTACATGTCGTCTTCTCCCCGGAGGGCGCACCGGGGGCGCTGTCCGGCCAGTCCGGGACCGCGTCGGCGGGCCGGTTCCGTTCGTACCACGCCGCCGCCCTCAAGACGCCGAGATCGTCGAAGCGGCGACCCGCGATCTGCACCCCGATGGGCCGACGGTCCGCCGTAAAGCCGCAGTTGACGGTCGCCGCGGGCTGCCCCGACATGTTGTACGGCGCGGTGAAGCCGATGTGGGCCATGGTCTTGGCGTCCCCCGTGAACGGCATCGGCTGCTCGGCGGGAAACGCCGCCACCGGAGCCACCGGCGAGAGCACCAGATCGTACGGGTCCGTCGCCGTCACGGTCCGTGCCTGGAGGCGCATGATCTGCTGGTAGCACTCGAGCACCCGCGTGCCCGCTACGTCCGCGCCCCCTGGCACCACCTGATGATGTGGGGGTGGACGCGCAGCCCGGCCTCGGGCGTCAGCGCGCGGAAGTCGTTCCAGGACCGCACCCGCCAGAACAGATCCAGGTCGTCCAGGAGATCCTGGCGCATAAACGGCTCGACGGGCTCCACGACGGCTCCCGCCGCCTCGAAGACCGCGGCCGCGCGGTTCACCGCGGCGAGGATCTCGGCGTCGCACGGCTCCCCGCAGCCGGCGTCCAGGTGCACCCCCACCCGCAGTCCGCGCACCTCGCCGCTCGGTGCCGACCAGTCGATGTCCTGCGGCGGCAGGCTTGTCCAGTCCCGGGGATCCGGTTGGCTCAGGACACCCATGAACAGGGCCGCGTCCGCCACGGTGCGTGCCATGGGCCCGGCGGCGCGCCCCAGGTACGGGGCGTCCAGCGGGATCCTCCCGTAGCTGGGCTTGAGCGTGGCGAGCCCCAGCCAGGTGCCCGGCAGCCGGATCGATCCCCCGATGTCGGTGCCCACGTGGAGCGGACCATACCCCCCGGCGGCCGCGGCCCCCGCACCGGAACTGGAACCGCCGGTGGTCCAGGCGGCGTTCCAGGGGCTGCGCGAGATGCCGTGCCGGCTGGAGACCCCGAGGAGAGCATGCCCCAGTCCGGCATCACGGTCGACCCGAGGATCACCCCGCCGGATTCGAGGACCCGCGCGGTGATGGGCGCGTCCGCTTCCGGGACGACCGGATCGGTCCCCGCGTTGCCCGAGGGCATGGGGACGCCCCTGCGGGCGACGTTCTCCTTCAGCGTCACGGGCACACCGTCGATGGACCCGAGCGGTTCCCCCGCCGCCCATCGGGCCTCACTGGCCTGGGCCGCCTTGCGGGACTCGTCCGGATCCCGCACCCAGAACGCGTTGAGCACACTCTCGCGCGCCTCGATGACCGACTGGACGGCGTCGTGGACCTGGACCGGCGACAACGTGCGGTCAGCGAATCGGGCCACCATCTCGACGGCCGGCATGGTGGCCAGGCCTTGTTCCGTGAGCACCCGCAGTCTCCTTCTCCCCCAGCTACCGCTGGGAAGTGCCTCCCTGGCGATACCTCGGACATTCGAACCCTTGACAAGAGCAGTTTCAGTCGTCACGGTACCTGGCAAATGAGCTTACTGGTCAGGCCAGTCACAACGAAAGGTGTCGTCCATGGCGCGGGACTCCGAGGTCGTGCGGCTCGCCGTCATACCGGGTGACGGGATCGGCCCCGAGGTCGTCGCGGCGACCGTGCCCACGCTCCGGACCGCGCTGGAGGCCGAAGGCCACCGGCTCGATGTGACCTCGTACGACTGGGGAGGCGAGCGGTACCTCCGGCAGGGCGCGGCGATGCCGGCCGATGCGGCCGACCTCGTCAAGAGGGCGGACGCCGTGCTGTTCGGCGCCGTCGGACGTCCCGATGTGCCGGAGCACGAACTGGTCTGGGGCCTGATCATCGGCTTGCGGCAGCAGCTCGACCTCGCCGTGAACCTCCGCCCGGTGCGCGCGTTCCCCGGCGTTCCCACCAAGGTGCGTGACACCGATGGCGTGGACCTGGTGATCGTGCGCGAGAACACCGAGGGCGAGTACGTCGGTGCCGGCGGGGCGGCGCACGCCGGCAGCGGACACGATCTCGGCATCGAGGTCGCCGTGCACTCCCGTCGCGCCATCGAGCGGGCGGCGCACCAGGCCTTCGTCCTGGCCGGCCGGCGGTCGGGACATCTGTCTCTGGTGACCAAGTCCAACGCGATGCGATACGGCTATCCGCTGTGGGACCGGGTGGTGCGCGAGGTCGGCGAGCACTATCCGGCGGTCCGGCTGGAAACGGTGCTGGTGGACGCCATGGCCGCCCGTATGATCCAGGCTCCGCGATCCCTTGATGTGCTGCTCGCGAGCAACCTGTTCGGCGACATCCTGTCCGATCTCGCCGCGGTGCTGGCCGGCGGTATGGGCATGGCGCCCAGCGCCAACGTCCTTCCGGGCGCCGACGTGCCGGGTATCTACGAACCCGTGCACGGCTCCGCACCCGACATCGCCGGTAAGGGCGTGGCGAATCCGGTGGCCTGCATGCTCTCCGGCGCGATGCTGCTCGACGACCTCGGACACGTCGGAGCGGCTCGCCGCGTCCGCGATGCGGTGGCGGCCACCTTGCGCGACGCCCGGCACCACACGGCCGACCTCGGCGGCAACGCCACCACGGCGGAGGTGGCATCCGCCGTCCTGCACACCATGGAAAGCCAGGGGTAGAACATATGAGACATACCAGGCGGCCGGTGCGGGGGGCCGGGACCCTCGCGGCCACGCTCGCATGCCTGCTGTTGGCAGGCTGCTCGGCCGGGTCCACGGCATCCGGCGGCACCGGGAAGAACGCCCTGAACATCGGCCTCACCGCCGAGCCGGCCAACTTCGACTTCACCAAGACCGAAGGTGCCGCCATTTCGCAGGCACTGCTCAACAACGTCTACGAGAACCTGGTGAAGCTGGACCAATCCGGGAAGATACGGCCGCAACTGGCCACGTCGTGGACCCTGTCCAAGGACCGCGAGACGTACACCTTCCACCTGGTGAAGAACGCCAGGTTCAGCAATGGCGCACCCTTCACGGCCAAGGACGCAGCGTTCTCCATCGGACGCGTCAAGTCCGACTGGACGATCGCGCAGAAGGCCCAGATGGATGTCGTCGATACGGCGCGGGCGGTGTCGCCCACCGAGCTGAAGGTCACCCTGAAGCGGCCGAGCAACGACTGGCTGTACCGGATGACCACCCGCGTCGGCGCGATGTTCAGCAGGACCGGCGTGGACAAGCTGGCCACCGAGCCGGTGGGCACCGGCCCGTATGTGGTGAAGAAGTGGAACCGCGGCGACTCGATCACGCTGGCCCGTCGTCATGACTACTGGGGGCGCAAGCCGCACTTCGCGTCGGTCACCCTCAAGTACTTCAAGGACCCGACGGCCATGAACAACGCGCTGCTCACGGGCACCATCAATGTGATCGGCACGATGCAGTCCCCGGATTCCCTGTACCGGTTCGCGAACAACCCGAAGTACAAGGTCATCGAGGGCACGACCAACGGCGAGGTGGTCCTCTCCCTCAACAATGGCTCGGGCCCGCTGAAGAATCCGAAGGTACGCCAGGCAGTCCGCTACGCCATCGACCACAAAGCCCTGATGGACACCTGCTGGGCGGGCCGCGGCAAGCTCATCGGCAGCATGGTCCCGCCGACCGACCCGTGGTACCAGAACCTCACGAACGCGTACCCGTACAACCGCGGCAAGGCCAGGAAGCTCCTCGAGGAGTCCGGCCAGGCCGGCCGTACGCTGCGGCTGCGGCTTCCTACGCTGCCCTATGCCACCGCGTGCGGCACCGTGGTCAAGAGCCAGCTCGAACAGGCCGGGTTCAAGGTCGAGCTCGACCAACTGGAGTTCCCCGCCGCCTGGCTGACCACCGTGTTCAAGAACGCCGACTACGACATGTCCATCATCGGCCATGTGGAACCCCGCGACATGCAGGCGGTGTTCGGGAGCAAGACCTCCTACACGCGCTACGACAGCCCTGAATTCCGCGCGCTGCTGAAGAAGGCGGACCAGGGCACCCAGCAGGAGCAGATCACCTCCATGCGGGCGGCTGCCCGGCTGCTGTCCAAGGACGCCGCGGCCGACTGGCTGTTCCTGCTCCCGAACCTGATGGTGGCGAACAAGGACATCACCGGCCTGCCGGTGAACACCGTCTCCGAGTCACTGGACCTCACCGGCCTGGGCCGGTCATGAAAGGCGGCCTCAACCCATGATCGTCCGTCTGACGCAGCGGATCGCGATCCTCCTGGCCAGCCTTGCCGTGAGCTCCGTGCTGGTGTTCGCGTTCATGGCGGTCCTGCCGGGGATCCGGCCCGCGTCGCACTCGGCACCAGCGCCTCGGACACCGCGGTGGCGCAACTGCGCGAGCAGTTCGGGCTCAACCGGCCGCTCGTGGAGCAGTACCTGAGCTGGATCCACGGACTGGTGACCTTCGACCCGGGCAACTCCTACATCTCACACGCGCCGATCGGCCCGCAGATCTCCGACCGCCTCCAGGTCACCCTGTGGCTCGTCGGCACCGGGATGGTGATCGCCTGCATCGTGGCGATCCCCATGGGCATGGTCATGGCCGTGCGGCACCGCAGGCCGTCCGGGCTCATCCTCTCGGCCCTGTCCCAGATCGGCGTGGCCGTCCCGGCCTTCCTCGCGGGCATCCTCCTGATCACCGTGTTCGCGGTGGGGCTCGGGTGGCTGCCGGCGAACGGCTGGACACCTCCGGTGGAGGATCCGGTCCTGTTCCTCAAACAGCTGGTGCTGCCCGCACTGTCCCTCGGCGTGGTGCAGGGGGCAGTGCTCACCCGCTATGTCCGCAGCGCCGTGCTCGATGTCCTCAGGGAGGACTATCTGCGCACCGCTCGCGCCAAGGGACTCCGTCCGACGCAGGCCCTGCTGCGGCACGGCCTGCGGAACGCGGCGGTGCCGGTGGTCACCGTCCTGGCGCTGCAACTCGCCACGCTGCTGGTGGGTGCCGTCGTCATCGAACGGGTCTTCGTCATCCCCGGGCTCGGGAGCCTGCTGCTGGACAGCGTCTCCAACCGCGACCTCATCCTGGTGCAGGACGTGGTCATGATCATCGCAACGGCGGTGCTGCTCGTGAACTTCCTGGTGGACATCATCTATCTGCTGATCGACCCGCGGCTGAGGGTGGGTGCGTCATGAGTGCTCCGAACACCGAAGCCGCGGTCGTGTCCGCGGCGCCCGAGGGCCGCCGGCGGCGCCGCCCGGTGCCGGGCAGCCTCCTGGTGGGCGCTCTCATCGTCGTGGCCGTACTCGGCATGGCGCTGCTCTCCTTCGTGTGGACCCCGCACGATCCGACCCTGGTGAACCCCGCCGCGCGGCTGGAGACGCCGTCGTCGGAATACTGGTTCGGCACGGACAAATTCGGCCGCGACGTGTTCAGCCAGATCATGATGGGCTCGCGCACCACACTCTTTGTCGGCTTCGTGGCGGTGGGAGTCGCCGCCCTGGTCGGAGTGCCCCTCGGCATCGTCGCCGGAATGGCGCCCGGCTGGTTCGGCGAGCTGCTCATGCGCGGCAACGATCTGATTCTCGCCTTCCCGGCGCTCCTGCTGACCATCATGTTCTCCGCCGTGTACGGCGCCGGCACGCTGGTCGCGATGGTCGCCATCGGCATCGCGTCCATCCCCCATTTCGCCCGGCTGATCCGCGGCGGCACGCTGCAGGTCATGCGGACCGAATACGTCATCGCCGCGCGCGCCGCGGGCCGCGGGCCGTTCGCGATCGCCGTGCGGCATGTCCTGCCCAACGTCAGCGGTCTGGTCATCGTGCAGGCGTCGGTGGGCTTCGCCATCGCCGTACTCGCCGAAGCCGCGCTGTCCTTCCTGGGCTTCGGAACCCCGCCCCCACACCGTCCTGGGGCCGGATGCTGCAGGAGAGCCAGGAGATGCTGTCGATCGCCCCCCGGCTCGCCGTGTTTCCGGGCATCGCGATCGCGGTGGCGGTGCTCGGATTCAATCTGCTCGGTGACGGCCTGCGCGACCGCTTCGACCCCAAGATGGAGGATCGCCGATGACCCCGGCACCTGACACGGCACCGGCCTCCGCAGCGGGCTCCGCCGACTCTCCCGGCTCTCCCGATGACGTATTGACCGTTCGGAATCTGGACGTCGCGGTGGGCGGCCGCAAGCTCGTCGAAGACGTCGACTTCACCATCCGGGCGGGCGAACGGGTCGGCCTGATCGGCGAGTCGGGGTCGGGCAAGTCGCTGACCGCGCTGAGCGTGATGGGCCTGCTTCCCGAGGAGCTCCGGGCCACGGGTTCGGTGCGGCTCGCCGGAGTCGGCCACGACCTGGTGGGGGCCGACGAGGCGCGGATGTCCCGGGTGCGGGGCAAGGAGATCGCCATGGTCTTCCAGGAGCCCATGACCGCTCTGAACCCCACGATGAAGATCGGGCGGCAGATCGCCGAGGTACTGCTGATCCACCGGACCAGGCCCGACCGGGCGTCCGCTCGCGCCGCCGCCGTCGAACTCCTCGACCAGGTGGGACTTCCCGATCCCGCGGTCGCCGCCGACGCCTACCCGCACCAGTTCTCCGGCGGCCAGCGGCAGCGCGTGGTGCTGGCCATCGCCCTCGCGAACGACCCCGCGCTCCTGGTCTGCGACGAACCCACCACCGCACTCGATGTCACGGTGCAGGCGCGGGTGCTCGACCTGATCGTGCGGGGCGTAAAGGACCGCAGGTCGGCCATGCTCTTCATCACCCACGACTTGGCCGTGGTGGCCACCGCCTGCGAGCGGGTCATGGTCATGTACGGCGGGCGGGTGGTCGAGTCCGGCCCGGTCCGGGAGGTGTTCACCCGCCCCCGGCACCGCTACACCCAGGGCCTGATCGGCGCCTCCGACCTGACCGTGGTCGACGACCGCGGCCGGCTGGTCACCATCGGCGGGTCGGTTCCGCCCGCGGGACAGTTCCCCGTCGGATGCGTCTTCAGGAACAGATGCGCCCAGGCGACCGAGGTGTGCGCCACCCGGCCGGAATGGGTGGCGACCGGGCCGGACTCCGGCTACGCCTGCTTCCACCCGGTGTCCGAGAGCGGCACACCCGGAACCGGCACCCCCACCAACCAGGAGGCCGGCCATGGCTGAGCAGCCGACCAGCGACCCCCAAGCCCCCGGGCCGCGGACCGGCCCGGCGGATGCCATCAGCGTCCGCGACGTCACCCGCGACTACCGGCGGCCTCGTACCTCGCTGCGCCACCCCAGCCCGCCGGTGCACGCGCTGCGCGGCGTCAGCTTCGCCGTCCCCGCGGGGCAACGGTTCGGCATCGTGGGCGAGTCGGGGTGCGGCAAGTCGACCCTGCTGCGGATTCTGGCCGGGCTCGACCGCCCCACCAGTGGCAGCGTCGCGATCGACGGCCGGGACATCACCGGGCTCCGGGAGAGACAGCTGCGGTTCGTCCGCGAGCGGCTCCAGCTCGTGTTCCAGGACCCGATGAGTTCACTGGACCCGCGCATGCGGGTCGGCGACATCGTGGCCGAGCCACTCGTCGCGCAGGGACACGGGAACCGGCGGGAGCGGGTGGCCGAATTGCTCGAGGCCGTCGGCCTGCGCGCCGACGCGGCGGACCGGTATCCGCACCAGTTCTCCGGCGGCCAGCGGCAGCGCATCTCGATCGCACGCGCTCTGGCCCCCCGCCCGAAGATCATCGTGGCCGATGAGCCGGTGAGCGCCCTGGACGTGTCCGTACGGGCCCAGGTGCTCAACCTCATCGCCGACCTCGTCGACGAGTTGAACCTCACGCTGGTCTTCGTCTCCCACGACCTGTCCGTGGTCCGCCATGTGTGCGACCAGGTCGCGGTCATGCACAACGGGCAGATCGTGGAGACCGGGGCCACGGAGCAGGTGTACGAGGATCCGCAACATTCCTACACACGCAGGCTGATCTCCGCCGTTCCGACCCTGGGCAAGGCACTGTCCGGGGTGTCGGCGGCCGACCTCAACCGGGAGTACCAACCGTGACGACCCATGCCGAACCCGTCGGCGAAAGCCCCGTGGCGAAGGAGTTTCCCGAGGGTCTTCCCATCGGCGACACCTGGGTGGAGGCACCCGCCACCGAGGACGTCCGTTTCCCCTACGACGGGACGCTCGTCGCAGGGGCGCCGATCGGGGACACCGCCCTCGCTCGCCACGCGGTCGACGCGGCCCTCGCGGTCCGCGAGCGCGTCGGCCGGCTCCCCTCGCACATACGCCGGGCGGCGCTCCTCGGGACGCACGAGGCGCTCGCCTCCCGGCGCGCGGACTTCGAGCGGCTCCTCGTCCTGGAGACCGGCAAGCCGCTGGTCGACTGCCGGGTGGAGGTGGACCGCACCCTGCTGACCCTGCTCACGGCGGCCGAGGAAGTGGCCCGGCTGCACGGGGAGACGGTGCCGCTGGACCTGCTGCCGTCGGGGGAGGGGCTGCTCGGCTTCTGGACCCGCAAGCCGATTGGCGTGGTGGTGGGCATCGCGGGCTTCAACTATCCGCTGCTGCTCGCCGCGCACAAGATCGCCCCATCGCTGGCCGCCGGCTGCCCGATCATCGTCAAGCCCGCCCCGCAGACCCCGCTGGCCACCCTGTGGCTGGTGCACCTCCTCCGCGAGGCCCTGCGCGCCGGCGGCGCGCCCCAGGCCGCGGTGCAGCTGGTGACCGGGGGCCCCGAGGTGGGCATCGCGCTGACCACCGACCGCCGGATCGGAGCGGTGTCCTTCACCGGTTCCGCCGCCGTCGGCCACCAGATCGCCCGGGACGCGGCACCCACCAAGGTGCTGCTCGAACTCGGCTCCAACGCCGCCCTGGTGGTGGCCGCCGACGCCGACCTCGACGCCGCAGCCGATGCGGTGGTGCGCGGCGGGTACTACGCGTCGGGCCAGGCGTGCATCAGCGTGCAGCGGGTCATCGTGGTGGACTCCGTGCGGAAGGAGTTCGTGGCCCGCCTGACGGAGCGAGTGGCCCAGGTGGCCGTGGGCGATCCCCGCGATCCGCAGACGCGCGTCTCGGCACTCATCGACAAGCGGTCGACCGAGCGGGTGCGCGCATGGCTGGCCGAGGCGGTGGAGGCGGGGGCGTCGCTGGTGGCCGGAGGCTCGGTCACCGATGGTGTGATCGAGCCCGCCCTGCTGCTCGATGTGGACCGCGCCCTCGCCGTCTGGGACGAGGAAGTGTTCGGCCCCGTGGTCGCCGTACGGTCCGTCCCCGATCTGGAGACCGCCTTCGACCTGGTCAACGACTCACGCTACGGACTGCACGCGAGCGTCTACACCAGTGCCCTGGACACCGCGTTCGCCGCTCTGGACCGTCTGGAGGTGGGCGGAGTGGTCGTCAACGAGGTTCCCGGGTTCCGTTCCGATGTCATGCCGTACGGCGGTGTGAAGGACTCCGGGGCCGGACGGGAGGGCCCGAGGTTCGCCATCGAAGAGCTCACCGTGACCCGTATGGCAGTGATCCGTCCGACGATGAAGAAGCCGTGAGGACCATGCAAGAGAACGACCGCACCGATGCGGTGAACAGCTACTCCCGTCTGTTCCGGCTCGACGGCCGCAAGGCGGTCGTGGTGGGCGCCGGCAGCGGCATCGGCCGCGAGAGCGCCCTGGCGCTCGCCGCGCACGGCGCCACTGTGGTGTGCGCCGACCGTGACCTGAAGGCCGCCGCGGGGACGGCGTCGATGGGCCAGGAGATGTCGGCGTACGCCCTCGACGTGCTCGACGGCGAGGCGGTCGCGCGTGCCGCCGAGGAGCTCGGCGCCGTCGACGTCCTCGTCTTCACCGCCGCGACGAACGTGCGCAAGCGTCTGCTCGACTACACGGCGGACGAGTTCGACCGGGTCGTGGGGCTCAATCTGCGCGCCTCCTTCGACCTGGTGCGGGCCTTCGGCCGCGGCATGGCCGCACGCGGCCGCGGGAGCATCATCGGCTTCAGCTCGATCCGTTCGGTGGCCGTCGAGCCGGGCCAGGGCGTGTACGCGGCCACGAAGGCCGGTCTCGTCCAGCTGCTGCGCACCGCGGCGGCCGAGCTGGGCCCGTCGGGCGTGCGGGTCAACGCCGTCGCTCCGGGCGTCGTCGACACACCGCTGACCGCGCAGATCCGGTCCGTGCCGGAGTGGTCGGAGGCCTACGCGTCCAAGAGTGCCCTGGGCCGCTGGTCCCGGCCCGACGAACTGGCGGGCGCCGTGGTCTATTTGGCGTCGGAGGCGTCGTCCTTCGTGACGGGCAGCCAGCTCTTCGTGGACGGAGGCTGGACGGCGATCGACGGACGTTATACGCCGCCCAGCTGACCCGGCAAAGATACGAGGGCCCGCCACCGTTGCTTCCGGTGGCGGGCCCTCGCGCGTGAGTGCGTCAGTCGACGCGCTCGAAGGGCCCCGTGCCCTCTTCGTCCGGCGCGACGTCGAAGACGACCCTCTCGAGCGTGCCGGTGAACGCGAACTCACCGTCGTAGCTGGGCGAGGAGGGCGACAGGGTGTCCCGGCCGACGTCGAGGCCCTGCCATCCGAAGAAGTGCGGCAGGACCTGCGGCATGTCCGTCTCACCGGCCGGCATTCCGGACACGTACAGACGACCGACGCCCTTCACGTCACCGGTCTTGATGAAGTCGAAGGTCAACTCCGCCGGGCCGAGCGGGAGTTCGTCCTGCGACGTCACCGTGTAGCGGGTGCCGAGGAAGTTGTACTCGTAGACGAGCCGGTTGTGCTTGACGTACAGGACGTAGCCGCTGCTGATGTTGCCCAGGGACACCAGAACGCCCTCATCCGACGCGGCGGCCCGGTCGACGAAAGCGGTGATGCGGTGGGCGCGGTTCATCACCGGTGGCACCGCGGCGCCGGGCAGATGCGCCATGCCCGGGTAGTACGTGAAGGTGGTGCGCCTGCGCGGCGACCCGGGGCGCGGGATCTTCGCGCGGAGGGCGAAGCCGTTGTCGTCCAGCGGCAGCACATCGTATTTCCCGGCCTCCACCCAGAAGCGGGCGACCATCTTCTGCAGTTGCTCCGGCTGCGTCTCCGCCAGGTCGTTGCACTCCGAGAAGTCGGTGTCGTGGTGGTAGAGCTCCCACTGGTCGTCGTCGAACGAGGACCCCCGCTGATGGAAGGAGACGGCCTTCCAGCCGTCGTGCCAGATCGCGCGGTGCCCGAACATCTCGAAGTACTGGGCCTCCTTGCGCGTCGGCGCGGTCGGCTCGTCGAACGTGTAGGCCATGCTCGTGCCGTGGAGCGGCATCTGCGGGATGCCGTGGTAGACCTCGGGCGCCTGCAGATCGAGCAGTTCCAAGAGGGTCGGCATGATGTCGCTGACATGGTGGAACTGCTGCCGGTTCTCGTCGGTGCGCGACAGCCCGCGGGGCCAGTTCACGATGAGCGGGCAGCGCACCCCACCCTCGTGGGTGTTCTGCTTGTAGCGCTTGAACGGCGTGTTGCCCGCCTGCGCCCAGCCCCAGGGGTAGTTGGCGTGCGCGCGCGTGGTGCCGATCTCGTCGATCCGCGCGAGCATCTCGTCGAAGTCCTCGGAGAGGCCGTTCTGGAACGCGGTGGGATTGAGAGACCCCTTCTGCCCGCCTTCCTGGCTGGCCCCGTTGTCCGAGAGCAGGATGGTGATGGTGTTCTCCAGCTGCCCTATCCGCTCCAGGAATTCCATGAACCGGCCGATGTGGTGGTCGGTGTGGTCGAGCATCGCCGCGTAGGCCTCCTGGAGGCGCACGGACAGCTTCTGCTCGTCGTCAGACAGCTCGTCGAAGGGCTCGACTCCGGGGTTGCGCGGGGCCAGTTCGGTTCCGGGCGGCAGGATGCCCCGTTCGATCTGGCGGGCGTGCCGGGTCTCGCGCTCGACGTCCCAGCCGTGGTCGAACCGGCCCCGGTATTTCTCCAGGTATTCCTGTGGCGCCTGGTGCGGGGCGTGTGCCGCACCGAAGGCCATGTACATGAAGAAGGGCTTCTCGGGAGTGACCGACGTCTGGTCCGTGACGAATTCGATCGCCCGGTCCACCAGGTCCTCACTGAGGTGATAGCCCTCTTCCGGGGTCTTCGGCGGAGCCACGGCGTGGTTGTCGTAGAACAGTTCCGGATAGAAGCTGTCCGTCTCGGCTTCCAGGAATCCGTAGTAGCGTTCGAACCCACGGGAGAGCGGCCACTGGGTGTACGGCCCGGACGCGGTGGTCTGCTCCATGGGCGCCAGGTGCCACTTGCCCACGGCCATGGTGTTGAAGCCGTTGTCGCGCAGCACCTCGGGCAGCATCGCGGCGGCCTTGGTGACCCGTCCGCGGCCGCTGGGGAAGCCGGTGTCGAAGTTGGACAGCATCCGCATGCCCACCGAGTGGTGGTTCCGGCCGGTCAGCAGGGAGGCCCGGGTCGGCGAACACAGCGTGGTGGTGTGGAAGTTGGTGTAGCGCAGACCGCCGGTGGCGAGGGCGTCCATGGCGGGGGTCTCGATGTCCGAGCCGAAACAGCCGAGATCGGAGAAGCCGACGTCGTCGAGCACGATGACCACGACATTGGGCGTGTCCTCGGGCGGCGCCGGCTGCTCGGGCCACCACGGAGTCGACTCCTCGTAGGTCGTGCCGATCTTGCCGTGGAAAGTGCCGTTCGCGGACGGCGGATGCGGAGAGGCGTTGGTCATCCAGGACGCTCCTTTGCATGGACATGGACGCACTGTGTCGGCGGTCCGTCAGCGTGGCGGGGGCAGGTCCGCCGCGCAGCGGAACCCCATGTGCCCGGTGCTGCTGTCGGGTGTGTTGGAGGTGCGCGCGGCGACGCGGTAGCGGTTGCAGTACGACGCGTGGCACAGGTAGGACCCGCCGCGGATCACCTTCGCCTCACCGGTGGGAGGTCCGGCCGGGTCCCGTCGGGTCTCCGGGCGGTCGGCCGCGTGCCAGGTGGTGCTCCACCAGTCGGAGCACCATTCCCACACATTGCCCGAGGTGTTGTACACGCCGAGGTTGTTGGGCCGGTAGGACTTGACCGGCGCGGTTCCCAGATGCCCGTCCTCACCTGTGTTGTCCTGCGGGAACTTCCCCTGCCAGATATTGCAGCGGTGCTGCCCGCGGGGCAGCAGCTCATCCCCCCACGGGTAGCGGGCGCGCTCCAGACCGCCGCGCGCCGCCATCTCCCACTCCGCCTCCGTGGGCAGGCGCTTGCCCGCCCATGCCGCGTAGGCGGACGCGTCACGCCAGGAGACATGGACGACAGGGTGGTTCGACAGCTCGGTCCAGGACGACCCCGGCCCGTAGGGCGCCTGCCAGCATGCCCCGTCCACCGCGAGCCACCAGGGTGCCTGCGCCACCGTGCCGTCGCGTACCAGGTGCCGGGCGTCGGGGTGGACGAGTGCGTAGAACACGAAGGACCAGCCGTAGCGCTCGGCATCGGTCCGGTAGCCGCTGCTGCGCACGAACGTCGCGAACTGCCTGTTGGTGACGGCGGTCGCGTCGATGAGGAACGGCGACAGCCGCACCGCCCGGACCGGGCCTTCACCGTCCTCGGGAAACGCGTCGGCGTCATCGCCTCCCATCAGATAGGTCCCGGCGGGGATGCGCAGCATGGCGCGCAGTCCCTGCGCCCGCTCCCGATCCGAGGCCTGAAGCCGCACGGCGGACGGCTCGGCGATCTCCCGGTCGCCCCCTGATGCGGGGGCGCAACAGGCTCCTGACATCGCTCCTCCAACCGCGGCCGCTGTTGCTCGCCCGTCTCAAGGTCTCCTGAGGTTACTGGTCTGGCCAGCATCATATTCTGGCTAGTTGAACGAGTGTGTTTCGGTCCGAATACTGCTGTCAAGGGAGTCATCGAGCCGCGGGGACGGCACGTGGAGCGATACGTTCGGCTACCCGTAGCGAACGAACCCGCCAGAAAGGTGGATCGTGTCAGAAGAGCCGTACTTCCGACCGGTGCGTCCGACCCGTGCCTATGAGGCGGTCGTCGAGCAGGTGGAAGAGACGCTGGCGCGCGGCGCCCTGCGCCCCGGCGACCGGCTGCCGAGCGAACGGGACCTGATGAGCCAGTTCTCGGTGAGCCGTTCCACCGTGCGCGAGGCGCTGCGGGTGCTGGAGAGCGCGGGCCTGATCCGCTCACGACCGGGCGATCCGCGCGGCGCCGAAGTGCTGCCGTACTCCACGGAGAACCTGCGCAAGCCCCTTGAACGGCTGGCCGGAAGGGACGGTATTTCGCTCAGCGAACTGATCCAGTTCCGCATGATCCTGGAGGGCTCGGCCAACCGGCTCGCGGCCCGGCTGCGCACCGACGAGCAGGTGGCGGCCATCGAGACCGCGCTGGAGCGGATGCGGGAGGCGATCGACGAGGGATATGCGGCCTTCAGTGCCGCGGATGTCACCTTCCACGACGTGGTGGCGCAGGCCGGCGGGAACAGTCTGATCCAGGTCTGCGGTGAGGTGGTGCGCGGCGCGGTCCTCGCGCTCATCGAGGACAAGCTGCAGCGGGCACCCGACAGCGTCGCGCTGATGCGCCAGTCCGTGGCCCACCACGCCGAGGTTTTCGAGGCGGTGCGCCACGCGGACCTCATCCGGGCCGACCGGCTCGCGCGCTGCAACCTCTATGAGTACTACGCCTCGTATGTGACCGAGGAGAGCAAACCCATGCTTCAGGCACTCCTCGAGGAGTAGCGCACCGCCTGTTCGCGGCCTGCTCCGCGCTCATCCAAGGGCGGCTGTCCGGGGGATGTGGTCGGTTTCGCGTTGGGCGGCGTACCAGCCCAGTGCGCGCACCATGGCCTTGTGCGGGGTCGGCGGGAGCAGGGGGGCGAGGGTGTCCCAGGTCGTGTCGACGAGTTCGCGGGCCTCGGCCATGCACGCGTCCACGGCTCCGCTGCGCATCAGCAGGTCGGACGCCTGGAGCGCACCGGTGTCGGAGCGCTGCCGGAGGGCGTCGCGCAGGCGCCCGCGGTCGGTGGTGTCGAGGAGGCGGGTGGCGTGGGCCACGGGGTAGGTGACCTCGCCGTTGCGGAGGTCTTCGGCGGGGGAGCGGGTGGTGATGCCCTGCTGGTGTTCGTCGGGGGTGCACTGCCCGTACAGGTCGAAGACGTCGTCGGTGATCTGGTAGGCGATTCCGACGGCCTCGAAGTACGCGCAGATCGCGTCGAGTTGGGTCTCGTCGGCGCCGCCGAGGATCGCGGAGACCTCGGCGGTGCTGCGGACGAGCATGCCCGTCTTGAGCCGGTGGGCGGTGCGGATCTGGTCGAGGAGGGGGCGGGCGTCACCGGTGGCCACGGCTTGGTCGAACGCGGTGTGGTGCCCGGCGAGGTCGAGGGCCTGACCGGCGTGGGCGGCGCGCAGGTCCCGCAGATAGAGCCGGTAGATGCGCAGCATGGTGGCGGCGTCGGCCTGCGGGACGCGCTGAATGAGGGCGTCGAAGGTGTAGTAGCCGAGGGTGCCGGCGGTGATCGCCGGAGCGGTGCCGAAGATCTCGTGGACGCTCGGACGGCCGCGCCGGGTGGGCGAGTTGTCCTGGATGTCATCGATGACCAGCGCCGAGACATGCAGCAGCTCGGTGACCGCGGTCAGCGGCCGGTAGCGCTCGGGGTCGGCGCCGAGAAGGCAGAGGACGGCCGCGGCCACGTAGGGGCGCCAGGAGCGTCCGGGGTTGTCCAGCAGGTGCAGAACGGGAGCGGCGACCGCCTGATGGAGGCGGATCCGGGCGGCGGTGTCCAGGTCCGTTCCGCCGCTGGTGCCGGTGAGCAGCCCCAGCGCGGTCTGGTCGGTGGCATCGGTGGAATAGAGCACGGCGGCTTCCGCACGGGCGATGTCGTGGGTGCGGCGCATGTAGTGCTCGATATCGCCGATGGTGTTGGTCGGGAGGGTCTGCAGGAATGCCGTGCCGGCCACGGGCGTGGTTCCCATGACGCCGCGCACGGTGGCGGGGCTCTCCCAGAAGGCGCGTCCGACGATCAGGGTACGGACCTCGCCCTCCGTCGCCGGAGCGATCACCTCGACATCCAGCCCGAGGTCGGGGACGCGCACACGCACCGCGGTGGGGTAGGTGTTGAGGGTGGCCAGTGAGGTCCAGTGGCGCACGGGCTGCCAGTCCACGTCGTGGTAGCTGACACCGCCGTCCGGGGCAACCACCGTGGCCCGGGTGAATGCCAGCGTGGTGGCACCCGTGGCGGGATCGGTGTTGCGCGCGTGAATGCAGCCGATCTCCCAGCCGTTGCCGAGCTGGATACCGGCCCACTCCCAGGTGTGGTCCGGCGTTCCCGGGATCCGCTCGACGTCGTAGTAGGTGCTGCCCCAATCCTGCTCGAACCAGGCGTGCCCCTCCACCCGCTGTGGGGTGCCGTCCGCACGACGCAGGGTTCCGTGGACGTGCAACCGGGGCACGAAGTACGACGTCATCGCGTCCGCGTCGGTCGGAAGCCGCCCCGGATAGCGCCCCTGGGCGTCGAACTGGGGGACCGCCCCCTTGACGGGGGTGAGGAGAAGCTCGAAGCGCTCCCGGTCCTGGAAGGCCAGGCGGAACCCGCCGTCCTCCTCACGGCGCAGCGCGGCCACGTCCCCGAACGACATGTCCAGCGTGTCGGCCGACTCCACCACCGGCTCGGCCAGCAGCCGGTCGGGCAGCAGCGGGCCCTCGGCGAGGGCCTCCGCCAGCGCCTCGCGGACCCGGGGATCCTGCGCGGTGTCGCCGCGGAGCGCCTCGCGGACCGCGCGGTGCATGGTGGGCGTGAGCCAGGCGCCGTGGGAGACCCCTGCCGGGCCCGAGCAGATGGACAGCACGCCGTACCCCGGACCGGCCGCGCGGTCCCGCAGGTCGTGGTGTTTCAGGACGCTGATCATCCACGTGTACTCGTCGCCGCTCTCGTCCCGCAGATGCCCGTTGAGGTACCACCCTTCGGCACCGGCCGACGGGTGCGGCAGGCCGAAGGGCGCGAAGCCGGCGGTGTGCTGCGGTGCGGCCTGCGCGGGGCCCTGCGCCGGGGGACGGGACGCGGAGATGGTCATGCCGGAAACCTAGACGTCCGCACCCCGCTCACCGGGTGCTGTCGTACCGGCCCCACCTCATCGGATGACAGCGTGGCCCGGATTCCGGGTCGTCACCGTGCCCTCGACGCCGCCCGCTCGTTATAGCGGAACGCCAAGGGGAGGAGGCCTTCGATGGAGGTGACCGGCGTGTACCACGCCTACGGTCGGCGTGCGGTGCTGTGCGGTGTCGACCTGCGACTGCGCCCCGGTGTACTGGCCGGAATCGTCGGGGAGAACGGCGCGGGCAAGACGACCCTGCTGAGGATTCTGTCAGGCGAACTGGCCCCGGATCGCGGCACGGTCCGCCACTACGGCGGTTTCGGGTACTGCCCGCAGGCCGCCGTCCTCAACGACGCGCTCACCGTCCGCCAGCACCTGAGGTACTTCAAGGTCGCCTACGGCCTGAGTGACCTGGTGCGAGCCGAAGAGGTCATGGAGACACTCCAGTTCAGCGAGTACGCCGACGAACGCGCCGGAGTTCTCAGCGGCGGAACCCGGCAGAAGCTGAACCTCACCCTGGCCCTCATGCACCATCCGCGGACCCTGCTGCTGGACGAGCCCTACCAGGGCTTCGACTGGGAGACCTACCAGCGGTTCTGGGACCTGGCCTCCCGGCTGCGCGAGGACGGCCGATCGGTCCTCGTGGTCTCCCACCTGGCCTACGACGCCGAACGCCTCGACACCTTGTGGCGCCTGGACGGGGGCCGTCTCCACGGGCAGACCGCGGAGCCCACCGCATGACACCTCCCCGAGCCGTACGCCGCAACCGCACCCTTTTCATGACGGCGACCCGCTACGCGCTGATCGAGCATCTGCGCAACCGCTTCGCCATGGTCCTCATCGCGCTGTTCATCCCCGTGTGGACCGCGCTGGCGTTCTGGTCTGTGCCCAGCACCAACACCCGCTTCCGGCTGCGGGCGACCGGCCGGCTGCTCACCCCGCACGGCAACCAGCTCACCGAGATCACCGGCGCCCTCAACGCCGTCACCCTGATCGTCGGCTTCATGATGTTCGCGGCCTCTTTCGCGGGCGGCCACTTCGACCGCCGACTGGCCCTGGCCGGCTACCCCCGCACCCATCTCGTCCTCGCCAAACTCACCTCCTTGACGCTGGCCTCCGCCGCCGTGGCCGCCTACGCGACCATCCTCACCCGCACCTTCTGGGCGCCCGAGCAGCCCATCGTGCTCGCCGCCGCTCTCTTTTGCGCCGGCATCACCTATGGCGCCCTGGGCGTCGCCTTCGGCTCACTGCTGCGCCGTGAGGTGGAGGGCATGTTCGCCATCGTGATGACCAGCGTGATCGACCTCGCCCTGCAAAATCCCCTCTACAGCTCCAGCTCCGACGGCAGCGTGGTGCGCTACCTGCCCTCCTACGGTGCGATGCAGGCCGCCACCGGCGCCGGGTTCTCCGCCACTCCGCTTCCGAAGTACCTCGCCATCCAGGCCGGATGGTTCACCGCCGCCGCACTCATCGCCCTCCTCGCCTTCCACTGCCGCACCCGTAACACCCTCGGCAAAAGCGGACGGCCGCGTGTCGTCCCGCCCCGCCACCCCGAAGCCGCACCGCGGACGGACGACGTCCCGGTCGGCGAGCCTTCCTCCCATCGCACCGGGCGGCCACCGTCACACGGATCAGGACCATCCACGGCAGGAGAGCAGGTGCCGCCTCCCTAGGATCTGTCGTCAAATGATCTTCGGTCGGGGATCATGGTCGGGTGATACGTCGCCATGAACTGTCCGATGCCGAGTGGGCCTTCGTGCAGCCGTTGCTGCCCCGGTCCGAGCGGGGCCGCAGGCGGCTGGACGACCGGACGGTCCTCAACGGGATCGTGTGGAAGTTCCGGACCGGTACGGCCTGGCGGGATGTGCCCGAGCGGTACGGTTCCTGGGCCACGCTGCACACCCGCTTCCGCCGGTGGGCCAAGGACGGCACCTTCGAGCGGATGCTCCGGGCCGCCCAGGCCAGGGCCGACGCGGCCGGGGACATCGAGTGGCTGGTGTCGGTCGACTCCACGATTGTCCGGGCCCACCAGCACGCGGCCGGGGCGCGAAAAGGGGGCTTTGCGCCCCGGGACTCGGCCGGTCCAGAGGCGGCCTGACCAGCAAGATCCACCTGGCCTGCGACGCTGTGGGGCGACCGCTCGCCTTCACCGTCACCGGCGGGAACACCAACGACTGCACCCAGTTCACCGCCGTGATGAAGGCGATCCGGGTGCCCCGGCTGGGACCGGGGCGGCCCCGGGTCCGCCCCGGCCACGTCATCGGCGACAAGGGCTACAGCTCCAAGGCCATACGCACCTGGCTGCGGCAACGGAACATCCGGCACACCATCCCGGAACGGTCCGACCAGATCCGCAACCGGCTCCGACGCGGCAGCCGTGGCGGACGTCCGCCGGCCTTCGACAAGCACGTCTACAAGCGGCGCAACGTCGTCGAACGGTGCTTCAACCGCCTCAAGCAGTGGCGCGGCATCGCCACCCGCTATGACAAGACCGCCGAGTCCTACCAAGCGGCCATCACCCTCGCATCGCTGCTGATGTGGGCGTGACATTTGACGACAGATCCTAGCCAGCGGCGGGCTCGCGGGGTGACGGGAGGCCCGAGGAGCTGGGCTCAGGCCGTGGAGATGGCGGCGTTCATCTCCCACATGAGCACCTCGGCACCGTCGGGGCCGCCAGTGACGCGCTGGCCCTCCGCGCCGGTGACACGGACCGCGTCGCCGGTGGCCAGTGCCCCCGCGCCCTCCAGCTCGGCGCTGCCGCGCGCGACGAAGAGGTGGACGAAGGGAGCGGTGACGATCTCCAGGGTCTCGGCGGGGCGGATGCGGGCGACGTGCAGGGCGGCATGCTTCTGCCGGATGCCGATCGCCCGCTGGTTGCTGTGCCCGGGCATGCCGGAGGCGAGCGTGGCCCAGCCGCCCAGAGCGAGCTCGTCGTTGATGTCGAGCTGCTCGTAGCCGGGCCGGATACCGGACTCGTCGGGGATGGTCCACATCTGGATGAAGTGGACGGGGTCGTCGTGCTCGGGCTGGCCGGTAAGGGTCCAGGAGTCGTTCTTCTCGCTGTGGAGGATGCCGGTGCCGGCGCTCATCCGCTGGGCGAGGCCGGGGTAGATCACCCCGTTGTGGCCCTCGGAGTCCTGGTGGACGAGGCCGCCGTCGAGCACCCAGGTGATGATCTCCATGTCCTGGTGGGGGTGGGTCTCGAAGCCGGTGCCGGGGGCGACGACGTCGTCATTGGAGACCAGTAGAAGTCCGAAATGGGTGTTCTTGGGGTCCCAGTGGCGCGAGAAGGAGAAGGAGTGGTGGGAGTCGAGCCAGCCGGCGCGGGTGTGGAAACGCTCGTTGGCGCGCCGGATGTCGAGCAGGGAGGCCATGGTGGTGTCCTTTCTGTCCGTGCGGCCGGGGGTGTCGACCGGTGATGTAGTTGAACGTTATACAACATCGCGAGCCGAATCATTCCCGTCGCCAGTGGGGTGCTGATCGCCCTCCATATGGTTTACGGTTCAACTAGTGCCCCCGTCGGCGGGCACGGACCAACAAGGATGAAATCCGCCATGGGCATCTTCAGCCGCAATCGCACGAACGACTCCAACGGAACGGAGACCACCACCGTGAGCGCCCCGATCAAGGTAGCCGTCGTCTACTACTCCTCCACTGGCACGATCGCCGAGATCAGCAAGCAGATAGCCCAGCAAGCGGAGAAGGCCGGTGCCGAGGTCCGCCTGCTCAAGGCGGCCGAACTGGCACCGCAGGCCGCGATCGACTCCAACCCCGCCTGGGCCGCCAACGCCGCCGCCACGGCCGACATCCCCGACGCCACCCCGGACGACATCGAATGGGCCGACGCCGTGGTCTTCGGTTCCCCCACCCGCTTCGGCAACGTCGCCTCGCAGCTGAAGCAGTTCATCGACACGCTCGGCGGCCTGTGGGGCGAGGGCAAGCTCGCTGACAAGGTCTACAGCGGCTTCACCTCCTCCGCCACCACCCATGGCGGCCAGGAGTCCACCCTGCTCGCCCTGTACAACTCCTTCCATCACTTCGGCGGCATCATCGTCGCCCCCGGCTACACCGACCCCGCCAAGTTCGCCGACGGCAACCCGTACGGCACCTCCCACGTCGACGGCCAGGGCAGCAACCCCGTCGACGAGACCACCCGTGAGGCCGCCCGGGTCCAGGCCGAGCGCATCGTGCGCCTCACCACCGCCCTCAAGGCCGGCCTCGCCACCGCCTGAGCCCGCCACCGGCGAACGCCACCCTGGGCCGGCCGGCCGTACCACGTCGTACGGCCGGCCGGCCCAGGCATGCCCACACGCGGAATCCCCTCCCCGTACAGGATTGGGCCGTCCGCATGCGTCCCCGGGCGTCGCTGCGCCGACGCTGTCGGGAATCCTGCCGTTTCCGAGCTCAGGCGGTGCCGGTCGGACGGCGCAGGTAGGCGCCGACGGGTGGGCCGACGACCTTGCCCGCCTGCAGGATGTGGTGGCCCCTCAGGAAGGTGTCGGTGACCTGGGCGGTCAGCTCGAAGCCTTCGAACGGGGTGTACTGCTGCGTCGACTCCGACTCCGCGGCGCGCACGGTCCAGGTGCGGCCCGGGTCGACCAGGGCGATGTCGGCGTCGAAGCCGGGGGCCAGGCTGCCCTTGGCGCGCAGCCCGTAGCGCCGGGCCGGGTTCCAGGAGGTCAGCGCGGCGATCCGGCCCAGCGGCAGGCCGCGTTTCGTTCCCTCGGTGAGCAGGCCGGGGAGGAGGTACTCGGCGCCGCCGAAGCCGGCCTTGGCGAGGAAGACGTCGTCCTCGGGCACGCCGAACTTCACCTCCTCGCGGCAGCACGCGTGGTCGCTGACGACCCAGTCGACGGTGCCGTCGAGCATGTACTCCCAGAGCGCCTCGACGTCGTCGCGGGGCCGCAGCGGCGGGTTGACCTTGCCGCCGAGGCCGTGTGCGGTGGTGATGTCGGCGAGCAGATGCCCGACGGTCACCTCACGGCGGAAGTCGATGTGCGGGAACGCCCGGCTCATCCGCACGGCCGCGTCGACCGCCTTGCGGGACGACAGGTGCAGCAGGTTGATCGTGGGCAGTCCGGTCTCGTGCGCCAGGTAGGAGGCGACGGCGACCGCGAGGCCCTCGGAGTGCTGCGGCCGGGAGGCGCTGTAGGCGGCGAGCCCGGTCAGGTCTCCCGCCTCCTCGACCAGCCTGGTGTACGCGGTCATGATCTCGGCGGTCTCGCAGTGCAGGGAGAGGGAGATCTCGTCGGCGAGGTCGGGGAACCGCTCACGGGCGGCCTGCACCCCGCGCATGACGAACTCGAAGTGCGCGTAGTCGTACCGCTCGTCCTCGGGGAGCATCAGGAACGCGTTCTGGTCGGCCGACCTGCCGTGGAGGCCGTGGCTGCCGTAGAACATGAAGACCTTGAACGAGGTGACGCCGAACCGCTCGATCAGGTCGGGAATCTCGTCGAGGTGAGCGCGCGAGATCGGCGCGAGATGGAAGCCGTAGTCGACATGGGCGCGGCCGGAAGCGGCGGCCAGCACCTCGGGGAAGAAGTCGGCGTACGCACCGGCCTTGTTGAGGTAGTAGCGGCCGGTCCGGGTATAGGTCAGGGCGCTGGTGACGCCTCCCTGTGCGCACGCGCGGCTCTCGGTGGCCGCGTCCTCGGGCAGCGGGTGGTAGATCCCCCAGTGCTGGTGGGCGTCGACGACACCGGGGAACGCCAGCCTGCCGCCGGCGTCGACCACCCGACGGGCGCCTTCCACGGCGATGCCGGAGGCCACGGCGGCGATCCGGCCTCCGCTGATGGCGATGTCCGCGGGGCGCGCGTCATCGTGGTCGTGGGTGACGACACGGGCGTTCTTCACCACCAGGTCGTATGCGGTCATGCGGGCCTCCTGTCGCTGTCGTCCTCAGCTCGTCATGCGCCGATCACCCGGTTCTCCTCGGCCCAGAAGACGAGCCGCTTCTGGGCGAACCGGATGATGAAGTGGGCGATCAGCCCCAGTACGGAGAGCACCACCAGCACCGCGAACATCCCGGCGATGTCGAAGTTGTAGTTGGTCTGCAGCAGGAGGTATCCCAGGCCCTCCTTCGCGCCGATGAACTCGCCGACGACGGCGCCGAGGATTGAGAAGACGATCCCGATGTCCAGGCCGGCGAAGAGGAAGGGGAGCGCGCTCGGCAGCCGCACCATCCGGAACACCTGGAACCTGCCGGCGCCGAACACCGTGAGCATCTGGATCCGGTCGGCGTCGGCCGAACGCAGCCCCTCGATCACGTTGACCAGCACGGGGAAGAACGAGATCACCGCCGCCATGACGACCTTGCTCGTCATGCCGAAGCCGAACCAGAGGACGAACAGCGGCGCGAGCGCCACCTTGGGCACCGTCTGGAAGGCGACGACATACGGCATGAAGGTGCGCTCGACCAGCCGCACCTGGGAGATCGCGGTGCCCAGCACCAGCGCCGCCGCCACTCCGAGCAGAAAGCCGTACAGCGCCTCCAGGACCGTCACCTTCAGATGTCCCCAGAACAACGGGTCCGCCAGCTGCGTGCGGAGGGCGTCGCAGATCTGCGAGGGGCGCGGCAGCACGTAGTCGTCGATACCGAAGGCGGGGACCGCGAACTCCCAGGCCAGCATGGTGACGACGAAGACGGCGGGAACCAGCAGCATCTCGGGGCGCTCTCGCAGGTCCACGCGGAGCCGCCGCTTGCCCAGTCGTTTCATGAGTCGATCACCCAGGTGGCGTTGATATGCCTGCGGACCCGCTCGATGAAGACTCCGGCGCGGTCCGAGGCCATCGCGCCGAGTGTGCGCGGGCGTTCGAGCCCGATGTCGACGATCTCGGCTATGCGGCCGGGGCGGGGGCTGAGAACCACGACCCGGTCGGAGAGGAAGACCGCCTCGGGGATGGAGTGGGTGACGAACACGACGGTCTGGCCGCTCGCCCGCCAGATCCTCAGCAACTCGACGTTCAACGACTCGCGGGTCAGGGCGTCGAGTGCGCCGAAGGGCTCGTCCATCAGCAGCACGGCCGGGTCGTGCACCAGAGCCCGGCAGATTCCGGCGCGCTGCTTCATCCCGCCGCTCAGCTCATGCGGGTGCCTGCCCTCGAAGCCGTCGAGGCCGACCATCGCGAGCAGCCGCTCGGCCCGCTCCCGGTACACCGAGGCGTCGAGCTTCCGTACCTCCACGGGCACCATCACGTTCTGCAACACGGTGCGCCAGGGCAGGAGGATCGGCGTCTGGAAGACCATGCCCACCTCGGGCAGCGGCCCCGTCACATCGCGGCCGGCGACGCGGACCGTCCCCTGGCTCCTGGCGACGATCCCGGCGAGGATCTTGAGCAGGGTGGTCTTACCGCACCCCGACGGGCCGACGACCGACAGGAACTCTCCGCGTCGGACCGTGAAGGTGACGTCCGAGAGCGCGTGGGTCGGCTCGGACCTGCGCGGCCGGTAGGTCTTGTGCAGTCCGGTGACTTCGATCCAGCGGTTTTCGTCCATGGCTCCCCGCTCTCCCTTTCTCCCCGCCTTCCCGCGTCACCCGGCGGCCTTCGCCTTCGCGATCACGGCCGCCGGGTCGAAGTCGTTCGCGCCCCCCAGCAGGCTGCCGTCCCAGAGCTCCGGGATCGGGACGTCCTCGGTGATCTGGCCGGCCGTCCTGGTGTAGGCGACCGTCTTGTCCCACTCCACGTCGGCGATCGCACCCCAGTCCTTGAAGTTCTCGGGCTCACCGGTGGCGGGGACCGCGGTCTCGATCCACGCCTCGAGGGTCCTGGTGTCGTCGGCGATACGGTCGTCGGCCTTCTTGCCGGTCAGCAGCTGAGGGAAGGCCTGGTAGCCGTCGCGCATCGCGGCCTCGGGGTTGACGGCGGAGAAGAGCAGTGCCTTGTAGGAGGCGCGCAAGTAGCGCGTCAGCACGTCCTTCTTCTCCTTCAGGGTCTTCTCGGTCACCGTGTAGGTCAGGGAGCGGATGCCGTCGAACGCATCGGAGTTGTCGAGATAGCGCAGCTCGGTGCCCGTGTTCTCGATGGTGGTGTACGCCTGGGTGTACAGGGCGAGAACGTCGACCCTGCCGTTCTCCAGAGCGGCCAGGGCCTGCGCCCCCACGCCGACCGGCAGCAGGTCCACGTCCTTGGCCGCGTCCAGTCCGGCGTCGCTCGCGTACGCGCGGGCGTAGATGGCCGAGCCGGAGGCGAGGCTGATGACCCCGATCTTCTTGCCCTTGAGGTCAGCCGGGCTCCTGATCTCACTGCCGGGCCGGACGGCCATGCGCCACGGCCAGTTCCGTACCAGGCCCCCGATGACCTTCACCGGGACGCCCTTCTCCCGTGCGGCGAGGATGGCTCCCGCGTCGGCCGGCGCGATGTCGGCGCTGCCCGAGGCGACGGCCTGGACCGCTGCCACCGACCCGTCGGTGTTGATCACGTCGACTTTCAGCTTCTCCTCGGCCAGATAGCCCTCGGCGTCGCCCACCGCATAGGTGGCGACTTCTTCCTTGGGGGCGATCACGGCCGAGGGAACGGCGAGTTGGAGTGTGGCCCGGGCGCGCGAGTCACCGTGGGAGGACGACGAGGGCCCGCCCGCGCAGGCGGAGAGCGCCGCGAGGACGGCGACGCCGAGGCCGAGCCGTAAGGACAGCTTCATGCTTCCTGCCTTTCGTGGCCGCGCCGCTCGATGAGGTCAGCGGCGGTGCGCAGCCCGTCGCGGGCCCGGATGGTCCTGGAGGCTTCCGTCAGCCTGTGCCGCAGGCGGGTGTCGCCGAGCAACTCCGCGAGGGAGCCGTGCAGTTGGGCGTCGGCGTAGCGGTACGGGTCGAGGCGGACGCCGTAGCCGAGTTCGGCGACCCGCTGTGCGTTGTCGTACTGGTCCCAGAACAGCGGGAGCACGATCATGGGCTTGCCGAAGTGGAGGCTCTCGGTGGTCGTGTTGTTGCCGCCATGGGTGATGACGAGGTCGACGAGCGGGAGGATCCGCGTCTGCGGGAGGAACTCCGCGCCCCACATGGTGGGAGGCAGCTCGATCTCGTCGTGCAGCGGCCCCTTGGAGACGATGTAGCGGTGCGGGGTGCGCGCCAGGGAGGCGATGATCCGGCGCATGAGGCCGACGTCGGCGGAGCCGAGGGAGCCCAGGCTGAAATAGATCAGCGCGCTGCCCTCAGGCCGTTCGGCCCACTCCGGCGGCAGGGTGAACTCCTCGTCGGTTTCGCGGACCGAGGAGTCCAGCCGGTGCCAGGCAGGGCCCAGCGGGCGGGCTTCGGCGTAGTCGGCGATCTCCGGGTAGACGTACAGGTTCAGCTCGCCGTCGTGGATGAACTCCAGGTCGGGCAGGGGCCTCGCGCCCTGGTCCACGACCCAGGCGTTGAACTCGGCCCAGAGCTCGCGGTGCGTGCGGTCGTACTCGGCACGGAACTCGGCCCAGCCCGCGCGGTCACCGGCCGGGTACCCGGAGAAGGGCGGGGGAACGTGTTCGCCCTTCATCTCCAGCGGGTTGCAGGAGACGATCCGCACGAAGGGCACGTCCGCCGTGGTCAGCGCGGGGAAGCAGACGACGTTGTCCTCGACGATCACGTCCGGGCGGACCCGGTCGACGATGCTCTTGAGCTGAGGTTCGCAGTACCGGGCGCCGGTGATCAGTTCCTCCCAGACCGGCCTGACCCACGTGCCCAGCTGTTCGATCGTGGGCTTCTGGAACTCGGGGGCGGTGTCCCGTACGAAGTCCTTCCAGAACTGGCCCGCCTCCTGGGGCTTTTCGGGCGGTGGGGCCAGGTCGACCAGGTCCTCCTCGAAGCCGAGCGGGGCGAGTCTGCCCTTCCAGGACGCCTCCGCCGCAAACACCACGCGGTGGCCCCGTCGGCGCAGTACGTCGCCTATGCCGACGCAGTTGTTGGTCGGACCGTACGCGCTCTCCGGCGCGAAGAGGATGGTCAGGGCTCCGCTCAAGGGGTGTCTCCCGTCGTCTCGATCAGTACCGCGCTCTCCGGGGCCCAGGACAGCGCGACGCGGGCCCCGGAGGTCACCGTGGCCGGGCCCGCGACGGTCAGCAGGACCGGCCGGTCCAGACCGGGGACCGTGACCGCGATCCTCGAGGAGCCGCCGAAGTAACTGATGTCCAACACCGTGCCGTGCAGGGAAGCGTCCGCCTCCCCGGCGGCGAGCCGGATGCTCTCCGGGCGTACGCCGACCAGCCCCGCCGTGTCACCGGCCGGAGCGGGCAGAACACCGACGCCGGGTACCTCGAGTCCGCCGGAGAGCAGCAGCCGTCCGGAGAAGACGTTGTTGGCGCCGACGAAGCCCGCGACGAACCGGCTCCGGGGGCGCCGGTAGAGCTCGACGGGGGTGTCGACCTGCTGGACGCGCCCCCGGTCCAGGACGGCGATCCGGTCGGCGAGCGACATGGCCTCCTCCTGGTCGTGGGTGACGACGAGGAAGGTGATGCCCACCTGGTGCTGGAGGCGTTTGAGCTCCAGCTGCATCTCGGCGCGGACCTGTTTGTCGAGCGCCGACAGCGGCTCGTCGAGCAGCAGCACACGGGGGCGTTTGACGATGGCACGGGCGAGGGCGACCCGCTGCCGCTGCCCGCCGGAGAGCTGGTGCGGCCGTCTGCGGGCCTGCCTGGTCAGCCCGACGGTGGCAAGTACCGCCGCGACCCGTTCGCCGATCTCCGCGCGGGGAAGACCTTCCCGCGCCAGCCCGTACGCGATGTTCTTCTCCACGCTCATGTGCGGGAACAATGCGTACGACTGGAACATGAGGTTGACCGGCCGCCGGTGCGCGGGCACGCCCAGCAGGTCCCGGCCGTCCAGGGTGACCGTGCCGCGGTCCGGGGCCTCGAATCCGGCGAGGACGCGCAGCAGGGTCGTCTTCCCGCAGCCGCTCGGGCCGAGCAGGGCGAAGAACTCGCCCTCCCCGATCTCCAGGCTCACCCCGTCCAGGGCGGTGACCTCGCCGAACCGCCGGGTGACGGCATGGATACGGATCACAGCGCCTCCGTCAGCCGGCTGACGCGCTGGGCGGCGATCACCACGGTGAAGCTGACCGCGAGCAGCAGGGTGGCGAGCGCGTTGATCTCCGGGGTCACGCCGAACCTGATCATCGAGTAGATGACGATCGGCAGGGTGGGATCCTTCGGTCCCGCGGTGAAGAAGGCGATGACGAACTCGTCGAGCGAGAGCGTGAACGTCAGCAGCGCGCCCGCCACGATGCCGGGAGCGAGGGTCGGCAGGGTGATGCGGAGGAACGTGGTGACCTCGCCCGCGCCGAGGTCGCGTGAGGCCTCCTCCAGGGAGGGGTCGACATGGGCGATCCGGGTGCGCACGACGGCCGTGACGAAGGCGAGGCCGAAGACGGTGTGGGCGAGCAGCACCGACTGCAGGCCGAGGGTGGCCGAGACGAGCGAGTAGAAGGCCAGCAGGCCGATCGCGAGCACGATGTCCGGCAGGACGGCGGGCAGCACCGACAGGGCGGGCAGCAGCCGCGACCGGCTCGCGTGGCGGGCGAGCCCGACGGCGAGCAGTGTGCCGAGGACGGTGGACAGGGCGGTCGCGCCCGCGGCCACGATCAGCGTGTTGGCCAGGCCCCGCAGGACCTCGTCATCACCGGCCAGCGTGCCGTACCAGGCGGTGCTGAACCCGGACCACTCGTAGGGGCTGTCCGAACGGTTGAAGGACATCACCACCAGCACCACGACGGGCGTGTAGAGGAACGTGTACGTCAACCACAGCGGGAGGAGCGTCGCCCGGCGCATCAGCGGCCGCCCAGCCGGCGCCCGGCCCAGGCCTGCGCCATGAGCAGCAGGACCAGGAACGCCATGAGGGCGAGGGCGAGCACCGAGCCGAACGGCCAGTCCCGTGCGTTAAGGAACTGGTCTCTGATCAGGTTGCCGACCATGACCGTGTGCCCGCCGCCCAGCAGTTCGGGGACGACGAAGTTGCCGAGGCTGGGCACGAAGACGAAGACGCAGCCGGTCAGCACGCCGGGCAGGGTGTGTGGGAGGGTCACGCTCCAGAACGTGCGGGCCGGGCGGGCGCCCAGATCGGCCGAGGCTTCGAGCAGCCGGGGGTCGACCCGCTCGATCGCCGAGTACAGCGGCAGCACCATCAGCGGGAGATAGGCGTAGAGCAGTCCGAGGACGACCGCGGGTTCCGTGTAGAGGAGTTTCAGCGGCCGGTCGATCACCCCGATGCCGGTGAGGGCCGAGTTGACCACACCTCGGCTGGACAGCAGTACGATCCAGGCGTAGGTGCGGATCAGGAAGTTGGTCCAGAACGGCAGCACGACCAGGATCAGGGCGACCGTTCGCCATCTGCCGGGCAGCCGGCTGATCGCGTACGCGGTCGGGTAGCCGAGGAGGAGCGCGAGCAGCGTGGTGACGGCGGCGATGCGCAGCGAGTCGGTGAGGACGCCGGTGTAGAGGGGGTCGGCGAGCCGCGCGAAGTTCTCGCCGGTGCGTCCGTCCTCGTACGCGATCCCGCCGAAGCGGCCCCGCCGGAAGACCGTATAGCCGATCAGCAGGGCCAGCGGCAGCAGGAGCAGGACGGCCAGGTAGGACAGGCCCGGGCCGAGCAGGACGAGACGGGCTCGCACATGTGGTCCTCCGGCCGCCTTCCCCCGGCGGGCCATCAGCCCGCGGTGACTTCCGTGACGATCCGGGTGTACGCCGTCGCGGCGTCCCCGAGGTCGACGACGGACTCACCCTTGAGCAGTTGCTCGGGGGCATGGCGAGTGCGGGATAGCTCTTCAGCAGGGCCGGATCGAGTTCGGCCATGGCGGCGGTATTGGGAACCTTGTAGAAGATGTTCGAGGCGACCCAGGAGTGCACCTTCGCGTCGAGGACGTAGTCGATGAAGGCGTGCGCCGCCTCTTTGTTCTTCGACGATTTGAGGATGACCATCGTGTCGGTCCACAGGTCGCTGCCCTCCTTGGGGACGATGAAGCCGATCCTCTTGTCGTCGGTCGGGCACCAGCCGTCCCAGGCCTCGGCCAGCACGGCCTCCCCGGACCTGAGCCGGTCGCCGAACGTGGTGTCGTCGTAGGCGAGGAGCCCGTCCTTCGCGCTGAGGAGCAACTTCTTGATCTCGGCGAGCTGTTGCTTGTCGGTGGTGTTCACCGAGTAGCCGAGCGCCTTCTGCGCGGGGAGGAAGAGCCAGCGTTCGGTCTTCAGCATGGTGGCCTTGCCCTTGACCGCGGCGCGCGGCTTCAGCAGGTCGTTCCAGCTGTCGGGGGTATAGCCGAGGAGGTCCTTGCGGTAGCAGAGCCCGGTGGTGCCCCAGGTGTACGGGACGGAAATGACGTTGCCCTTGTCATGGGCGAGCCGGGCGGCGAGCGGGTCCAGGTTCTTGAGGTGCGGGACCAGATCGTGGTGGATGGGTTCGAGCAGCCCCTGCTCCGCGAGCGCCTGCGCGTACTGGCCCGATACGAACGCCACGTCGATGCCGCTGTCGGCGGAGGCGGTCAGTTTGGCGACGATCTCCTCGTTGGTGCTGTGCTTGGCGACGGTCATGGGCGCGCCGACGGCCGACTTGAACCGGGCGGGAAGGTCCTTCGGCATATAGCCGTCCCAGGTCGAGACGGTGAGCCGCTGTTTGCTGAGATCCGCCTCGGGGTCGAGCGACGCGGAGGCGGCGGGGCCGTTTCCGCCCGGTCGGCCGTCGCCGCCGCAGGCGGGGAGAAGGAGCACGAGGACGGCCGCCGTCGCCGCCATGGACACATGCCTGAACCTCAGTGCGCCTAACACGCCACTCCCTTGCTGTCGCTTGCTGTCGCTTGCTGTCGAGATCAGCCGGCTGAGCGTGGGTCGTGCCCGGTTCGCCGAACGGCTCGCGGGCAGGCATCGGTTTCCGGAGTTTCGCACTATTGGCATGCACCGGGCAAGACGGCCGTTTCGTCCTGCCTCGTTCTCGCCCTGTGCGGACGGAGGAACCGCGCCCGGGTACACAAGCTAGCGCTATTGTCTAGAAGTGGAATTTTCGTTGATGATGTGAGCGCGGGACGCGAGCCATGCCGCAGGGCGACGGCGTGCAAGCGATCCGGGAGACCTGGAACAACCTTCGAGAAAACGGACCTCACCCCATGACCACCACCCCCTCCACCACTACCGGGACGCTCGCCGACCCCGACACCCCCTTCGCGGTCGTCGACGTACACAAGGCGCTGCGCAACATCGACCGCCTCGCGGCCAAGGCTGACCACTTGGGCGTCGCCTTGCGGCCGCACGTCAAGACGGCCAAGAGCCTTGACGTCGCCGCCCTCATGCACGGCGGCGCGCCGCACCCCGTCACCGTCTCCACGCTCGCCGAAGCCGAGGCGTTCGCCGACGGCGGCTACACCGACATCACCTACGCCGTCGGCATCGCCCGCCGCAAACTCCCCCGTGTGATCGCCCTGTTGCGCCGTGGTGTCACCCTCCGCGTCCTGCTGGACAGCACCGGACAAGCCGCCTTCGTCGCGGAAGCCTCCCACCGGGAGGGCATCAGCATTCCCACGCAGATCGAGATCGACTGCGACGGCCACCGCGGTGGCCTCAAGACCGACGCCCCCACCCTCGTCGACATCGCTCGAACCCTGCACGACGCCGGATGCCTGGACGGTGTGCTCACCCACGCGGGCGAGTCCTACTTCGCCTACTCCGCGGAGGAGCAGCGGCTGGCGGCGAAGAACGAACGCGATACCGCCGTCGCCGCCGCCGAGAATCTGCGCGCCGCCGGCCTGCCCGTGACCACCGTCAGCGTCGGCTCGACGCCCACCGCACACGCCGCCGAAGACCTCACCGGTGTCACCGAACTGCGCGCCGGCAACTACGTCTTCTTCGACCTGGTCATGGCCGGTCTCGGAGTGTGCCAGGTCGACGACCTCGCGCTGTCGGTCGTCGTCACGGTCATCGGACATCGTCCCGAGTACGGCTGGATCGTCACCGACGGCGGCTGGATGGCGATGTCCCGCGACCGCGGCACGGCGGCTCAGCCGCAGGACCAGGGGTACGGCCTGGTCACCGACCTGGCGGGGCATCTGATCCCCGGCCTGGTCATGAGCGCCGCGAGCCAGGAACACGGCACCATCACCGCCCGCGACGGCGCCACCCTGCCCGACCTGCCCGTCGGCACCCGTCTGCGCGTCCTGCCCAACCACGCCTGCGCCACAGCCGCACAACACCGCGGCTACCACGTCATCGACAGCGGCCGGACGGCGACGGACGCACCCGCCGTCCAGGCGGTCTGGCAGCGCATCAGCGGCTGGTGACCGCCCTGCCCGCCACGAAAACGCTGTCCACCGGGCCGGGATGGCCGGCGGCGACGATCGTGCAGACGCGACGGCGCGGCCTGACGGGGCCGACGCCGCGCGCGGGCGAGGGATCAGCGGCGGGCGAGGTCGGGGGAGCGGTGGCGGACCGGACTGACCGCCTCGAGTGCCGCGCCCAGCCGTAGGACGGTCGTCTCGTCGAACCAGCGGGAGACGAGCTGGACACCGATCGGCAGCTGATCGCCGGCGGCACCGAACGGCAGCGACAGCGCGGGCAGGCCGGTGAGGTTGAACGGCACGGTGGCGCGCATGATGCCGCTCGCCGGTACCGTCCGGTCCCCGACACGGAACGTCCGCTGCGCATGAGGCGGGGCCGGTACGGGGCACACGGGGCACAGCAGCGCGTCATAGCGTTCGAAGTATCCGGCGAACAGCGAACTGAGCGCCTCAACTCGCTGTTGCGCGGCGATGTAGTCGTCCAACGCCACCTCCGGAGCGGCGATCGTGCGTTGCATGACGGTGTGCAGTTCGGACTCATGACCGGCGGCCACTCGCCGAAAGAACGGCCCCGTCTCCGCGGCGAACAGGATGGCGCTCAGCTCGGTCCCGTCCACCGCCTCCAAGGTTTCCAGGGGAGCGGGTTCGACCGTGCAGCCGGCTTCGCGCAGCGCATCGGCCGCGGCCGAGACCGTGGCCGCCACCTCACGGTCCACCGGACCGAATCCGGGCTCGGTCATCCAGCCGACGCGCAGCCCGGCCACCTCCTTGGGGGCATCGGTGTGGGGCGGCGAGTGCCGCACCTCACCATCCGCGCCGTCGGGCCCGGACAGCACGCGCAGCGCGGTCGCGATGTCCCGCACGCTGCGCGCCATCGGGCCGACGTGCCAGTAGCGACGGGGAACCTCCGGCCAGTGTCCGGTGATCGGAATTCTTCCCCGGGTTGCCTTCAGGGCGACGATCCCCGTGTCATGCGCCGGGCCACGCACCGAGATGGCGACATCGCTGCCCAGCCCGAGCGGTGACATCCCGGCGGCGATCGCGGCCGACTCGCCGCCACTGGAACCGCCGGGTGTTCGTTCGACATCCCAGGGGTTGCGGCACCGGCCGACGAGCAGGTTGTCGGTTTCGGTCCAGTAGGAGAATTCGGGCAGATTGGTCTTGGCCAGCGGAATGGCACCGGCTGCCCGAAGCCGCGCCACCGCGGTCGCGTCCGCCGCCGGGACATGGTCGCGGAACAGCACGGAGCCACGTGTGGTCACGACGCCCTCGACGTCCAGCGCGTCCTTGACCGTGAACGGCACACCGTGGAAGGGCCCGAGCGGGGCGCCGGCCGCGACCGACTCATCGGCGGCGTGTGCCGCGGCGAGCGCCTGCTCGCCGAGCACCGTCACCATCGCGTTGAGCCGCGGGTCGACCTCGTCGATCTGGTCCAGATGCGCCCGCACCACCTCGACCGCCGACACCTGCCGCGTCCTGATCAGCTCGGCCAGCTCGGTCGCGTCCCGGTAAATGGACCTGTCCACATTCATCCAATCTCCACGTGCTACTTGAGAGCGGTATTCGCGAGCCGCGCGCATCAGCTTCATATGATCTCCTCTGAGGAAACCGGGCCCTTCAGGGTGCCAGCGGGAACTGGCCCGTAAGGCCAAGGGGGAGGGGGCCAACCGGGCCAAGGCCCGCCGGAGGGTCGCCCGCGTTCACGCCCGGATCGCCGACCGGCGGCGGGATGCGTTGCATAAGATCACTACTCGGCTCGTTCGTGACAACCAAACGATCGTGATCGAGGACCTCACCGTTCGGAATCTGCTCAAGAACGGCAGGCTGGCCCGCGCCATCTCGGACGCGGTCTGGTCTGAGTTCCGGAGCATGCTGGAGTACAAGGCCCGGTGGTACGGCCGCGAGGTGATCGCGGTCGACCGCTGGTTCCCCTCCTCCAAGCTGTGTTCGCACTGCGGAACCCCGCAGAACACGATGCCGCTCAGCGTCCGCACCTGGACCTGCGGCAATTGTGGCGTCAGCCACGACCGCGACGTGAACGCGGCGCGGAACATTTTGGCCGCCGGGCTGGCGGTGTCGGCCTGTGGAGCCGGTGTAAGACCTCAACGGAGTACTCCGGGCGGGCAGCCGGCGACGAAGCAGGAACCTCTACGGCGCGAGCCGTAGAAATCCCCCTCCTTCAGAAAGGGAGAAAGTCAAGTGATGTGTCACGAGCCGGTATCCATCTTGCAGTGGGACGCCCACGGGGGAACGGGCGGCAACGCGACTGGCTTAGAGTGCCGATCATGTCTCACTCAAAGATCATTGAGCCCATCGCTCAGCACCCGCAGTCCACCCGTATATCGTCCCGGCGAACGAAGAAGACCCTGATCGCGGCCATCGGCATCGGCATGGCCGTCGCTTTGAGCGGGTGCAATGACGACGCCGGCGAGGCCACGGACAAGGACACCAGCGCCGCGGAGTCGAAGGCGCCCTCGGCGGGGGCGTCCCAGTCCTCTGCCCCGTCGAGCCCTGCGGGCGATCAGCCGTCGGTCGCGGGGTGGCAGACGCAGACCGCGCAGAAGCACCACTTCCGCTATGACGTGCCGGCCAAGGCCAAGAAATGGAGGATCTTCGACGAGAACACGGCCCTCTCCTACACGGACGAGAACGGTCAGCCGATCGTCGTCATGACCTCGGCCGCCAACTACCGTGAGGGCGGCTGCGCTTCGAGTCCCAATCCCAAGGCCATCGGTGAGGCGGGCAAGGGGCAGCTCGCCACCGTCGGCACCACAGGCGGCGGCAAGGACGGCACCCTCCAGGAAAACGCTCGTAACTGGGCGGGCAACTGGGGCTTCGCCGCGTACGGGGGTGCGGACCACAAGCCCAAGATCAAGGTCAGCGAGGCCAAGCCGTGGAAGCAGGGGGGTATCGACGGCTACACCGCGACCGCCCAGGTCACCGTCACCAACCGGCCGAGCTCATGCGTCCCGGCGAAGGCGATCGTGCGCAGCATCGCGCAGAAGCTCCCCGACGGCACCATGCACGGCTGGGTGATCTACGCGGACCAAGGGGTTCCGAACGCGCTGACGGCCGCCGAGATCGAGAAGGTCATGGGCACCGTCCGGTCCACGGGGAGCTGACACCAGTCGGTCGGTGAGGCGGCGGTGATCCGGGGGCAGGGCGGGAGCGAGCATCGCGGGGGTGCTCACGTTCCCTCTCGGCCCCCTCTCCCCCTCTCATCTCAAGTCCCGTTGTTCCAGCGGAAGTTCTGTAATCAAGATCGAATAGCTGCTTTAATTGGGGTAGCTGATCGTGTGTCCCGGCCCTCGGAAGGCAGCCATGGTGTCCCCCGTCCTCTACCAGTCCCGCTCCCGTTCCGATGACCCGTTCGAGGCTGCTGCCGACGCCGGCGTTCTCCGCGTCATGTCCGACTCCCGTACTCCGGTGTTTCTCACCGTGCATGCACGTGGACGGCGCCGGTACGGCTACTGGCAGCCGTACGACCACATCGCGGACAGGGGAGGCTGCTACGTAGCTCTGCCCACCCCCGTATGCGACAGGCTGTACTCCCAGGGGCGGATCACCCTCGGTGATCCCCTCGTGGACCCGGGTAAGACCACATACCGCGTCTGGCCCGCCAATGACCCGGTCGCGCCGGTGCGCATCCCGGTGGCACCGTTGCCCGCGGTGGCGGCGGCACAGACGCTTGCCGCGTGAGGCTGCGCGTACGCCAACCGCCCGCAACGGGTCGTCAGGCCTGCGCGGTGGGCCGGACGACGACCTCGCTGATGTCGATGCCGGCGGGCTGCTCGATCGCGTAACCGATGGCGGACGCGATGGCGGACGGTGGGATGGCCATCTCGTCGCGCTGCCGGGCTGCCGCCGCCGCTACCTGGGGACTCGCCCCCTTGCCCACGCCCTCGGTGTTGGTGAATCCGGGCGAGACCAGGGTGACCCGCAGGTCGGGGCCCGACTCCTGGCGCAGTCCCTCGGTCAGTACCTTCACCGCCGTCTTGGTGACCGCGTAGACGGCCTGCGGGGATTTCACGACGTAGGCCGCGGTGGAGGCGATGTTGACGAACTGGCCGGAGCGCTGCCGCCTGAAGCGGGGAAGCGCCGCCCCGATGCCGTTCGGCAGGCCGGTGATGTGTGTCGCGACCATCGCGTCCCAGTCGTCCTGGCGCAGCTCGTCGAATGGTGACACCGCCATCGTGCCGGCGTTGGAGACCAGGACATCGAGCCGGCCGAACCGGTCGACCGCCGTGTCCGTCAGACGCTGGAGGTCCTCGCGGCGCGTCACGTCGATGACCGTCCCGACGGCCGAGCCGCCCTGCGCCGTGATCCGGTCCACTACCGCCTGCAACCGGTCTTCGCGCCGGGCCCCGAGCACGAGCCGGGCGCCCCTCTCGGTGAGGTAGGTCGCCGTCGCCGCTCCGATGCCGCTGCTGGCACCGGTGATCGCTACGACCTTGCCTTCGACGCCTGACATGATCAACGTCCTTCCAAGGGGCATGTGTACAGGTCGGACCATGGCCTACACCCTGATGGACGCGTGCGCAGCCGCCGGGACGATCCGCGCCGACATCAGCCCCACCGACATGGGTGCCGCCCTCGAAGGCATCGCCGTCACCTCGGCCATGCCCGAACACCGGGAACGGGCTGAACGACTGCTCGACCTCACGTTGGACGGGCTGCGGGCCCGTTCGTGATGCCGTTTCCGCCCCCGGAGTCGCCCTCGTCCCCATCCTCCGGGATCCCGGTCGAGTGCACGCTGTGCCGTTGCGCGTGATCAAACCAAACTGATATTGGTTCATTATTGAGCGACGGCGGCGAGAAGACCGTGAATCCCGGAGTGGTGTTGATGAACGAAGGCTCCTGTCACCTCAGCGGCACCGCACAACCCGTACTACGCCTCATGATGCCCGTCACGGTGGTACCGGCATGATGCGGACTGGACGGGAGATCCGGGTCAGGGCATACCCGGCCGGCAGCGTCAGCCCGGACGACTTCGAGTTGGTCGAGGTCCCCGTGCCCCGGCCCGGACCGGGGCAGGTGCTCGTACGCAACACTTGGACATCGGTGGACCCGGGCCTTCGGCTGCGGCTACGTCCCGACGCCCCCTCCGGCTATTTCGCCGCCTTTCCACTCGGACGCGCCATGGACGGCATCATGACCGTGGGGGAGGTGGTGGAGTCCCGGGCCGAGGGCTTCGCCCCGGGTGACGTCGTGTGGCACGCGCAGGGCTGGCGTGAGTACGCCGTCGTGGACGCGGGTGCCGAGCAGCTCAGCGGACTCGGCACCCTGACACGCTTGGACCTCGACGAATGTGAGCCGCAGTGGTATCTCGGCCCGCTGGGCGGTATGGGTCTGACGGCCTATGCCGGTCTGCACGTCGTTGACGCACTACGAGGTGGGGAAACCGTCTGGGTCTCGGCTGCCGCGGGGGCGGTGGGCAGCTTGGCCGTGCAGATCGCACGGCTCACGGGCAACCGGGTAGTGGCCAGCGCGGGCACCGACGAGAAGGTCGACTGGCTGCGCGACAGCCTGGGCGCCGAAGCCTTCAACTACCGGGTGGGGAACCTCGGGGCAAGTCTGGGCGGCATCGCGCCCGACGGAATCGATGTCTATTTCGACTCGGTCGGGGGACCCACCTCGAGGCTGCCCTGTCACACCTGAGGAGAGGTGGGCGGGTAGCGCTGTGTGGCTCGATCTCGGAGTACGAGTCCGGTTCGGCCGGGCCGCGGAACCTGTTCCTCGCGGTCTCCAAGGACCTGACCCTTCGTGGGTTCCGTGGGAGCAGCAACCTGCATCTCATGGGGCAGATGCAGCGCCAGATGACTGGGTGGCTTCGCGCCGGTGAGCTGGATTATCGCCAGACCGTGTTCGCGGGCTTGGCATCGGCTCCGCACGCGCTGACGGAGATGATCGCCGGCCGAACGACTGGAAAGACGCTCGTCAGCCTCGAGTGACGTGACGTGACAGCGGTTCGGGAGGCACCAGGCGGTCGCCGTGCTGTCGGAATGTGCACGAATCGCTCGGGGTGGCACCCGCCGCGGCCCACGCGGCGCCGACGCGTGACTCCGCCTCCTCCGTGGCGCTGTCGTCGAAGCGAGGCGGTGGCAGCAGCGGCGGCGGTGGCGTCAGCAAGGTCGGCGGCAACAAGAAGTCGAAGGGCGGCGGCTACTCCTCCCGCAGCAACGGCGGCGGCTCGTCCACCGGAAAGAAGAAGATGCCCCTGTGGCAGGCGATCCTGTTCCTGCTCCTCCTGGGAGGCCTCATCGTCTGGGCCGTCGTCAAGCTCGTACGCAAACTCCGGAAGGTCGCCAACGCCTGACGGCCATTGGGCGGGGCCGTGGCGCGGACCCCAAGCATGACCAAGGGGAGGCGTCGCGATGAGCCAGTACTTCAGCATGGGCGAAGAGCCGCTGTGGAATCCGTCCAGCGGGGCGGCCCGATTGTTCCTGCGGCAGACCGCCGTGTTCGAGGCTGAACTCGGTCTCCCGTCGGGGCTGGGTCCCATGGAGAACGACGAGTGTCAGATCGACTCCGTGGTTCTCGGTGCCTTCGCCAACGCTGTTCTGGCGCACCGCGAACGCACGCGTCACGCCGTGATTCTGGCCTTGTCCCTCCATGGCGAAGGGACAGCGGTTGAGGGCGAACGTGCGGGAGCTGGACCAGCTCATGCCCCGGTGAGTGGCCTGGGCCACTTGTAGCCAGGGCGTCGTACAGGCCGTCGCAGTGGCGGGGGCCGAGCGGCATCCGCTCCCGCCTGAAGCAGGCGGGAGCAGGGCGGGGCGGCGCCGACCGCCCTTCGCTGAGACGGCCGTGATGGACGGGCTCAGGCGGGCAGCTTTGTGTCGACGACGAAGCTGATCTCGATGACCTGGCCGGGGAAGGTCAGCTCGGTGACGCCGAGGACCGTGCTGGCCGGGCGGTGGTCACCGAAGTACGCCAGGTTGCCCTCCGCTGTCGCCGCGGCGTGCTGCCGCAGGTTCACCACGTACAGGGTCTGCGAGACGACCTGGTTCCGGGTGACGCCGTAGTGGCCCAGGACCTTGTCCATGTTGACGTAGGTCTGTCCGAGCTGGGCGGCGAAGTCGTCCGCATAGAGGAACTCGCCCGCCTCGTCGAGCGAGAGCTGTCCGGAGACGTGGATGAGATCGCCGGACTTGATCGCCTGCGAGTAGCCGAAGTCGCTCTCGGCCGGGACGTTGTGGTTGAAGACATCGATCGTGGCCAATGGTGTTCGCCCCTTCAGTCTTGCTCTCTTGTAGTTACTGGGGAACTATAGGAGAGCGATAGCCGACCTGGAAGAACGCACTTTTCGGTGACGGGGGAACCTGATGGTGACCAAGCAGCTACTCACGGGCCTGCCCGAGGACGCGAACCTGAGGCGCGCGGACTCCCTGGCGCGGGAGATCTTCTCGGACGTGGCCAACAAATGGGCGTTCCTGATCATCGAGGCGCTCGGTGAGCGCACCCTGCGCTTCAGCGAGTTGCGGAATGACGTCGAGGGCGTCAGCCATAAGATGCTCACCCAGAACCTGCGCATGCTGGAGCGCAACGGCCTGGTCGAGCGGAAGGTGCATCCCACCGTGCCGCCCCGGGTCGAGTACACCCTCACGGAGCCGGGCCAGGCCCTGCGCGCGACGGTCGACGGCATGTGTGGCTGGACCCACACCTACCTCGGTCACATCGAGGACGCGCGTCGTCGCTTCGGCGCCTGACGGGCGCCCAGCCACGCCCCTGGTGGTGTAGCTGTCAAGCGCTGCTTCGAGTTCACCCGGCTCGGGATCGGGCGGCGGAGCCGTGATGTCGGTGGCATATCGGGGACTGTCGGTCCGATGTCGGTGAGGTCCGACATCTTTCGAGAGGTCCTGCCGGATGATCATTTCGCCGGGATGTCACCGTTCTCATGCGGTTTCCTCTCCTCACCCGAGTTCAAGGAGCGCACATGACGATCACTATTCGACCGGGAAGCACCGTGATGTTCACCGGCGATTCGATCACCGACTGCCAACGGCTGGAGAGCGAAGACGGTCTCGGGTTCGGCTACCCGCTGCGTATCGCGGGCGAGTGGGGACTGCGGCACCCGGACCGGCCCGTGACCTGGCTGAACACCGGGATCGGGGGCAACAAGGTGAGCGACCTCGAAGCCCGCTGGCAAACAGACGTACTCGACGCGCGCCCGGACGTGGTGTCGATCCTCGTCGGGGTCAACGACATGGGCTGGCACACGCTGGACCCGAAGGGGTACGTGATCACCGCGGAGGAGTTCGAAGCGGGTTATGACCGCCTGCTCGCGCCCCTCGCCGAGGCGGGCACGAAGCTGATCCTCATCGTGCCGTTCCTCCTGCCGATCCATGGCATCGTCGAGGCCGGTGCCGGTGTCGTGCGCATCGGGGAGGAAGAGCGCAAGGAATGGCGCACCGACCTGGACCCGAAGATCCAGGTGGTGCGCAAGCTCGCCCTCAACTACGGCGCTCAGCTGCTCGACGCCGACGGCATGTTCGCCGAGCTCGCCGCGACGACCGGGCCGGAGTACTGGGCCGCGGACGGCGTACACCCGACGCCGGCCGGTCACGCCGCGCTCGCGGCGGCCTGGCTGCGCCTGGTCGAGTGACCGCGGGCGTGGCGGGGCCGTCTGACGGCGGTGTTACGGCCGCGGCTTGTTCGCGAACACCCACCGGTTGCCCTCCAGCGCGTCATTCTCCTCGGGCAGCGGGCCGCGCCCGTGCCGACGGGTGAAGTCGAAGGGGGTGTGGACCGAGGTGGACCAGCCCTTGTCCGCCAGATCACCCGCGGAGTCCGGCCGCGGCTCGCCATCGAACAGGTTGAGCAGGTCGATGCCGATCTGGTCTCTTGTGGAGGTGTAGAGCGGGCTGTCGCGGTATGCCAGCAAGTCCTTCTCGAGCTTGACCTCGAACGCCAGGGCGCTGCCACCCGTACTCAGCAGGTCCACCGTGTCGATGAGGTACCTCTCTGAGGCACCTGGCAGGTAGAACAGCAGCCCCTCGGCCAGCCAGACGCTCGGTGCGGTCCTGTCGAAGCCGGCTTCGGTCAGCGCTCCGACCCAGTCGGCGCGCAGATCGATCGGGATCGGTACGCGCGCCGCCTTCGGGGTGGCCGACAGTCCGTCGAGCACCTGGTGTTTGAAGGCCAGCACGCCTTCCCTGTCGATCTCGAAGATGACACAGCCGGAAGGCCAATCGAGCCGGAACGCCCGCGTATCCAACCCCGCCCCGAGCAGGACCACTTGGCGGGCGCCCCCGGCCTCCGCCCGCGCCGACCGGAGGAGAAAGTCGTCGAGGACCCTCGTCCGCAGACCGAAGTAGCGCGCGAATCGCCCCACAGTGGATCCGCGTCTCCGGCCGGAACCTGTTGCATGCGGACCGGCCAGCCCGCGGAGGCCGGTGCGGCGAGCACGAAGTGCTCCGCGAAGACGTCCCGTGCCAGGCTGTCGTGGCGGTGGGTCTCGATCGCCCGTGCCGCGGCGACCATGAGAGCGGTCAGGCCCACACCCCCTTCCACGCCTTCCACACCGGCGCTCCGATGCGCTGTGCCGACCATGTGTCCTCCCTTGGGGCGAGCAGAGACTACGAACAGCGAGGAATACGAAGTACGAATGATGTGGCGGTCGATCGGATGGGCAGTGGCGTTGAACGCCACGCTCATCGGCCCGTCCCGCTCCCGCCGGAATCAGGACGGGTTTGACCACGCGGCCCGCGTCGCAGTCGCGTTCGGCCTCGTTGATGTCGGCGAGCGGGTAGGTACGGATCAGCTGGTCGAAGGGGAACCGCCCGGCCTGCCACAGCCCGGTCAGCCGCGGAATCAGCAGTCCCGGCACCGCGTCCCCTCGCAGATATGGGAGATCCTCCGGCCCCGGTCCAGCGTCCCCGGTTCGAGTGGCAGCGCGGTGTGGAGCCGTGCCACCAGGCCGAGGTGGCCCGTCGGGCGCAGCGCCCGGAGCGCGTCGTTGATCAGCCGGGCGGAGCCGGTGGTGTCCAGCGCGTACTGCGCGCCACTGCCGGTCAGTTGCCGAATGCGCTCGGGCAGGCCGGCCGATGCGGCGTGCAGCGGGCTCGCGCCGAGCCGCTCGGCGAGCGCCAGCCGTTCGGGGTGCCGGTCGACGGCCACGGTCAGCGCCCCGGCGGCGGTGGCCGCCATCACCGCGGCCAGGCCCACCGCTCCCGCGCCGAAGACCGCGATGGTGTCGCCGGGGCCGGCACCGAAGGAGGTGAAGACCGCTCCGGCGCCGGTGAGGAAGCCGCAGCCGAGCGGTCCGAGCAGTTCGATGGGCAGCGAGGAATTGACCCGGACGGCGTTACGGGCCGGGACTATCGCGTACTCGGCGAACGAGGACTGGCCGAACCACCGGGGAGCCAAAGCGATCCCGGCCGCGTCGGTGAACCGTGTCGCATTCTCCTTACGCCCTCCGAAGAGGTTGAGCGAGGCGAAGGAGTCACAGTAGGCGGGCGCCGCGCCCAGACAGCTCCGGCAGCGTCCGCAGGAGTCGAAGCTCAGCACGACATGGTCGCCGACGCCGAGGCCGGTGTCCGGGCCGCCCGTCTCCACCACGACCCCGGCCCCTCGTGGCCGAGCACCGCCGGCAGCGGTGAGCGGCCCGCCGAACGCCGGACCGCGAGATCGGTCCGGCACATCCCGCAGCCCGCGATCCTGACCAGGATCTCACCGTCGGCCGGCCCCGCGCCCAGGGTCACCTCCTCGACGGTGAATCGGCTCTCGTACGAGCGCAGTACCGCCGCAGCGAACCTCTTCGTCACGCCTCCTCCGGACGGTGCACGACGAACGGCCTGAGGTTTCCGTAGAGCCCCCACGGCCCGCCCGCGACGCCGACGCCGCTGTCCTTGATGCCGGCGAAGGGCTGGGCGAGGGACAGTTCGGCATGGTGGTTGATCCACGCCGTCCCGCACTCCAGCCGGCCGGCCACCGCCTCGGCCCGGTCGAGGTCGGTTCCCCATACCGAGCCGCCCAGTCCGAAGCCGGTGTCGTTGGCCGCCTCGACGGCTTCGTCCAGACGCCCGTACGGCAGTACCGGCAGGATCGGGCCGAACTGCTCCTCCGTCACCACCGGGCTTCCGGAGGGGACATCGGCCAGGATCGCCGGGGCGAAGAAGTAGCCTGGCCCCTCAAGCCGGTGACCACCGGCCGCGGCTCTGGCACCGTCCGCCAGGGCCTGGGCCGTACAGCGCTCGACCCGGGCCAGCTGGGGGGCGTTGCTGACCGGCCCCAGCTGTGAACCCGGGTCGAGGCCGGGTCCGACCACGACGGTCTTCGCGCGCTCCGCGAGGGCCTCGACCACCTGGGAGTAGAGCCGGGCCGGGGCGTAGACGCGCTTGACCGCCATGCAGACCTGCCCGCAGTTGCGGAACGCCGCCCAGAACAACCGGTCCGCGATCCGCTCCACCTCCGCGTCCTCCAGCAGGATGGCGGCGTCGTTACCGCCCAGCTCCAGGGTGACCCGGGCGAGCGAGGCCGCCGCGCCCTCGGCGACGGCCCGTCCGGTGGCGATCGAACCGGTGAAGGTCACATGGCGGATCCCCGGATGGGACGCGAGGCGGGCACCGAGGGGCTCGCGACCGGTGACGATCGTCAGTACGTCCTGGGGGAGGGCGGCGGAGAGGACGGACCCCAGCAGCCGGGTGGCGAGGGGCGTGAACGGGGAGGGCTTGAGCACCATCGTGTTCCCCGCGGCGAGCGCGGGCGCGAACTTCGCCGACGCGAGCTGGAGGGGAAAGTTCCACGGGACGATCGCGGCGACGGGCCCGAGCGGTCGCCAGCGGATCTCGCTGCGTACCGGCCGGCCGTCCACGATCGGCTCGGGGACCGGGTCCAGTTCGGCGAAGTAGCGCAGGCGGGCCGCCGCACGGGCGATCTCCGCGTACGACTCGGCCAGGGGCTTGCCCTGTTCACGGGTGAGCAGCGGAGCGAGGTCTGCCCCGGCCGCCTCCACGGCGTCGGCCGCCGCGAACAGCGCGGTGGTGCGGGCGGCGGGGTCGGCCCGCCAGTCGCGCCAGGCATCGTGGGCCCGTTCGACGATGGCGTCCAACTCGTCCGGCCGCTGGTCGGGGGCCTCGTCGAAGGCCTCGCCCGTCGCCGGATCGAGGACGGCGAAGCGCTCGCCGCGGGGCCCCGGAGTGCGACGGGGCTGATGTGTCGGCATGCCCGCGGTCAGCTCGCGGTGGCGACGGTGGCCGCGTACTCCCGGGCATGCCGGTCCATCTCCGCCCGGAAGGCGGCCACCAGCTCCGGCTGAATCCTTCCGGCATTGCGGTCGCCTCCCTCGCAGACCGCCCCGCGCACCCCCACGATGTCCGTGCCGATGCGGGTCAGCTCGCCGAGGTCTCCTGCCTTGACGCTGCCCGCGAGGGCGGCGAGCAGATCCGCTTCGTGGGCCAGCCGGACGAACTCCGCGCAGACATCGGGCGGAACATGGTCGAACAGCCGTGTCCCGTCCTTGATCGCGGTGTCGAGCATGGCCGCGTCGGAACCGGAGCGGCGGGCGATGTCGGGCAGCGCGAGTGGGTTGACGCAGCCGATCCGGTGGGCGTCGGCGTAGCCCGAGGCGACGACGAACGCGTCCGGCCGGTAGTCCTTCACCGCCCGGACGACCCCGCGCATGACATCGATGGCCTGGTCGGGCGTTGTGCATCCATAGAGGCCGACCTTGATGTACGTGGCTCCGGAGACAGCCGCACCGAGCGCCGCCTGGGCCACCGTGCCGGGCTTGTACGGCACGTCTCCCACGGTGGCGGACACCGGCTTGTCCGCCGGGACCGCGTCGCGGATCTCCCTGATGATCCAGGGGAAGTTCGCACCGAGCGAGCCCTCGTCGGGCTTTTTGACATCGACGATGTCGAGGTGCTCCGCCGCCTTCGCGCAGTCGAGGGCTTCATCGACGCTGTCGGGGGAGATGAGAAGCAACAACGTACATTCCTTCCACCGCATGTCCACCCGCCACAGGGCAGGTGTGCGGAGTCGTGGATCACGTGCGGTCGGCTCATCATTGCCGCGGCCCGTGGCCACCGGCAGGGCGCGCGGAGTCCGAATGGGTCATTGCATGGCGCACCCGCGCCCCCCACGCACCGTCCACGCCGTTGCGAAGCAGCCGACGCGCGGATTCATCCGTGGCGGCTACGAAGCCAGCGATCTGGACGTGCTGTTCGGGGGTGGTGCGACATGAGCGGCCGCCCCAACCGGGTGATGCTCGCGGGCAGTGGCCCCACCCCTGAGCGGCGCCTGTTCGTCGCCCACGACGTGAAGCCGGACGAGAAGCGCGTCGGCCCCCACGAACATTTGGGGCGCGAACACGTCCTGGCCCTACTGCCGCTCTCCCCGGTCTGGCCCGCGCAGGACTACACCAACGGCCGGACGCTGGGCCGAAACCGCCTGATCGGGGCGGGGCAGATCCTCGACTGGCTCCTCACGCACGCCGGGGACGGCTGGCAGGCCCGCTGGAGGGCGGCCGACGCCGACCGCGGCAAGGACTGGATCGAGCAGGTGCTCGCCCAGACCGATAACGGCCACAGTTACCAGGGGCGCCGATCGACGCTGCTGAGCGGTCTGAACAGCATGTTCATCAGCCGCATCGTGCTGCCCGACTACGAGTTCATGCGCAACTACAAGGCCATGGCGCTGTTCAAGGACGTCCAGCGCATGTTCCCGCCCGGGACGCTGGAGCAGATGCGCCGCCACGGCAGCGAGCTGGGCATGACTGGCCGGCACGCCTGAGGAAGTGGTCGACGGCTGGAAGCAGTGGCTGCTCACCTATGTCAACAAGAGCGGTGAGGTGGTGGAGCGTGCGTCGCTCCCGCTACGACGTCATGATGCGCATCCGCGGCTTCCTTTTCAACCCCTTGTGTTCATGAACATGCTTGCATTCGTTGCTCGCTCCTCCGGCCGGACCCGGCCCAGCGCGGCCGGTTGGAGGAGATCCGCGACAACCTCGTCGCCCGCATCGCCGAGACCGAGCGGGAAGACTGGCTCGGAGAAGTCGAGTCCGCACCCGCCACCCATAGTTCAGAGAAGCCTGCATCCGCTGCCCAGTTCTCCAGATCGACCCACGGCAGCGATCCCGGCTCATCGAGATCATCCAGAACCTCCGCGAACGCGTCCGCGAGGCCCGCGCCAACGGCTGGCTGGGAGAAGTCGAAGGACTCCAGGTCAGCCTCGCCGCCGCCACCGCCAAGCTGCACAGCCTCAAGCGCACCCCAGCCGACGGCTAGCCACAGCTGGTCGACCTGGGCATGCCCATCTTCACCGACAACGCACCGCCGCCCCAACCGGATGCGGGAAGACCCGGGCCTCAAGGCTGACCACTGAAGCAACCACCGGCCCCGCCCGGGCGAGGCCGTACTCAATGAAGCTCGCGACCACGGAGCGTCACGGAGTCCACGTAGGTTTCCGAAGCTCGATCGCCGGTTACCGGAAAGTCATATTCGGCGCGGTACGGCTCCGTCCTGCCAGCGGTAGAGGTCGCGCAGCAGGGAAATCTCGGCGCCGTGATGAATCAGCTCCCTGTTGACGTGCAGGACCCTGTTCTCCATGGGAAACCGCTCGGGACCCACCGTGGGCGGATTCTCCAGGTCAGTGTCCGAGAGTTCGCGGACCCCCGCGTTCCATCTCCCGTACACCTCATCGAGCTGCTTTAGCGCCTCGTCAGCGGTCCCCGCGTAGGTGAATGTCTCGGAGTCGACGTCCTGGCCGCCGAAGTACCATCCGACCCGATAGCCCAGGCACGAGACGATGATGTGCGCCAGCCGCCAAGCAACCGTGGTCACGGGCGCCGGTTCCGGGCCAGGGGACGCGAAGTCCATCGTCCATTCCCCCGAACCTGCCGACATCGGTGCGGCCGACGTGCCACGTGGGCGGATACTCCAGCAGCCGCGTACCGGCTCCCAGAAGTACTCCTCATCGGTGAGACCGTCCAGCCGCGGCCGTAGGTTCTTGTGCCAGTGCCAGTCCAGCTGGTCCGCGAGTCGCTCGCTTCTTGTCATTTCCGCACACTACATACAAACGGAGACCTGGCCGTGACCCTCGCGGACGCCGTCGCGGGCCCGCAATCCCCTGATCCATCCGCTGACGATCCCGTGTTTGACGCAGCGGACGCTACGGCGAGCCCCTGCAAGATCGCGACTTCAACGCTGATCCGGAAAAGCGGGCTAGGACGGCCCGTCCGCCACGACCACGCAGGCGCTGAGATGCCAGGTCTCGTCCTCCTTCGCGGACAGCTCCAGGTCCACCACGCGCCCGGAGGATCCGCCGTCCAGCGGGATCCGGAGCCAGGTGAACTCCCGGCCGTCGAGCTGCTCGCTCCGGGCCTTCTCGATCCCGTCCACCCGGACGATCAGCGACCTGTTGAGGGTGTTGGGGTCGCCGGTGAGCAGATGCGCGGTGCAGCGTCCGGCGGGCAGCTTCAGCCGCAGTACGGTCGGGGCGCTGTCGCGTACATAGTCCCGGCGGACGACATCGAACAGTCCGGTGTCCGTGGCGTCGGGCGTGTTGCCGACCCAGCCGAAGCCGGCGCACTCCTGCCAGCCGCTCGACGGTGAGAGCCGGGTGTAGTCCTTCAGCACCGGCGCCGAGTCGGGCCCGGCGTCCAGCGCGTGTACGCAGCGCGAGGCGGGTGGCACGACGACGGCCTTGGCCAGGCTGCGCAGCGAGGCGTCGAGCACAGCGAACCGAAGAGCGGGTGGGCGGGCTCGCGGACCTGGAAGTCGATCGGCCCGTTCTTGATCTGCACCACGGCGTTGTCCGCGAACTTCCCGTCCAGCGGTGTGAAATCGAGGTAGGCTTGCCGGTCCCACTTCTCGTCACTGTCATGTACGAACGCCCGCCACATCACGATCCCGCCGTACGGTCTCAGCGCGTCCGCCAGCACATTGGCCCCGTCGGCGTGGGTGCGACCGTAGTCCAGCGGCCCGGGGCGGCCCTCGGAGTTGGCCTTCACCAGGAAGCCGCCGAAGTCCTCGATCTTGCCGTAGATCTCCTCGGCCTTCTTCGTCCACCAGCCGCGCACCGCCGGGTCGAAGGGGTCGGCGGTGTCCAGCCCGCCCAGGTCGATGGGGGCGGCGAAGTTCGCCGTGACGTACAGCGTCACGCCGTAGCGGCGCAGTACCCCGGCCAGGGCGGCCAGCTTGGTCAGGAACGGCTCGGCGAGGTAGTCCGCCGGCGTGTTGACATTATTGATCACGGCGCCGTTGATGCCGAGCGAGGCCAGGACCCGTGCGTAGTCCGTGTACCGGGTGTCGAGTTGCGGCAGCTTCTTCCAGTCGAAGAAGGACCGGCCCGCATAGCCGCGCTCGATCGAACCGTCGTCGTTGTCCCAGTGGTCGGCCATGCGCAGCGGGGTGGCCGGGCGCTCCGTGGGGTCGACGTGTTCCAGCGGCCGTCGGGTCTGTACGAGCCGCAGCAGGTGGAACGCACCGTAGAGCACACCGCGGTCGGCGTGGGCCGCCACCACGGTGAAGTGTTCGCCGCGCCGGGTGACCCGGCGGACGACGTAGCCCTCGTCGCCGAGCTCGGCCAGGTCGGCCGCGGGCACAAGCTCTCGGATCAGGATGGAACTCTTCGCGGTGCCCACCACAAGTGCCGCGGGTGAGGGGGCGCTGGTGCGTGGCGCCACCCGGGTACCGAGCAGCCCGGTGAGCCCGCGGACCAACTCCGCCACCGCCGACTGCTGGAGCGGGCCGCCTCCCTGCCAGACCAGGGTCCCCAACGCGGCCCGGTACCGCCCCAGTTGACCGGGATCCTCCACCCGCCGGTAGCGCAGCCACAGGTCGTAACCGTCCTCGGTGGGTAACGTGGCCGCGGATGGCTCCGTGCCGAGGACCGGCTGTGCCGACGCCGGGACGGAGAGACCGAGTGAAGCGGCTGTGCTTCCCACAGCGGCCGCGGACAGAAGGCTGCGGCGCCGTATTCCTGAGCTCATGAGTCCCACTTCCGTCGAAGAACGAACAGTGCACATCCAGGCCAGGACCAAACTCCGCAACCGTCACACTCATCACGACATGTGTCAACACAATGAACCACAAGGGAACATGGAGCCCTTGTCACCTATCAAAATCCAACAAAGCTGAGCCTGCGTCAGCGTGTGTCCGATGCGCAGGCGAGCGCTGCCGCGTGGTGGTGGAAGGCGCGGCGGACCGCCGGGAAGCGGCGGGGCTCGCGGCTGGGGTGGACGCGGTTGGTGAGCAGGACGTAGTAGCGGCCTCCCGCCCCGTTCGCCCCGGCTCCACCCACAGGCTCGTCCCCGTGAAGCCCGTGTGGCCGTACGAGGACGGACCCATCGCCGTACCGACCGGGGAGCCCACCGCGTCCTGCCCCTGCCAGCCGAGGCAGCGGCGCAACGGGAGACCCTCCGTATGGCAGGCGGTCATACGGGCGAAGCCGGGCGCGCTCAGCAGACCCTCGCCGCCCGCCGCGAGCGCCCGGCCCAGCCGGTCCACGTCGGCCAGCGTCGCGAACAGACCGGCGTGGCCGCAGACCCCGCCGAGCACCACCGCGTTCTCGTCGTGCACCTGGCCGGTCACCAGCCGGCCGCGCCAGGTGCACAGCTCCGTGGAGACCGCGCGCTCGCGGGCGGCGGTGTCGGGCGCGAACACCGTCTCGCGCATGCCGAGCGGCGCGCACACCTGCTGTGCGACCAGCTCGTCCAGGCCGGTGGCGGTGGCCCGTTCGAGGATCAGGCCGAGCAGGATGAAGCCCGCGGAGGAGTACTCCACCACCGTGCCCGGCGCCCCGCGCAGCGGCAGCTCGCGGAGGGCGGCCAGCAGCCCGTCCCGGTCGGAGTGCGCGCGCCACAGTGGGGTGCCGCCGGGCAGCCCTGAGGTGTGGGCGAGCAACTGGGTGAGGGTGATGTCCGCCTTGCCGGGCACGCCGCGGTACTCCGGCAGATACGTGCCGACCGTGTCGTCGAGGCGCAGCGCTCCTGCCTCCGCCAGCCGCAGTGCGGCCAGGCCCACGATCGGCTTCGTCACCGAGGCCAGGTCCCACAGTTCGGTGCCGTTCAGCTCCGCCCCGCCCCAACTGCGGGTGCCCAGGTGCCCGTGGACCGTCCGCCCGGTCGCGGTGCCGAGCGACCAGGCGGCCGCGGAGTAGATTCCGGTCCGGCGGCCGGCTGCCAGGAGTCCTTCGAGCGGCGTCGGTTCGTCTGCCTCATGCGGTCTGGCTGTTCCCGTCCGTTCCGCCCCCGGGGCGGTCCGGCCGCCCGCGGCCCCGCTCACTCCTGCCCTCGCACAATCCCCAGCGTCCCCGCACCGCCGCGCAGCGCCGCCGACACCGTGCCGGCGGCGGCGCGCACCATCGGCCCCAGCATCGCCACGCTCCCCTCGTCCAGCATGAACGTCAGCCCGACGATGCCGACCGCGCCGGCGACCTGGCCGCCGGGCCCCAGCACCGGGGCCGCGATGGCGCGGACGTCCTGCTCCGCGTATTCGTCGTCCACCGCGTAGCCCTGTTCGCGCACGGCGGGCAGAGCCGCGAGCACGGCCTCCGGGTCCGTCGCCGTCCGCGGCGTACGGGCCGGGAGGGGCGCGCTGCCCAGCAGCTCCGCCGCCATCGGCGAGGGAAGGGCCGACAGCATCGCCCATCCCACCGCCGAGCAGTACAGCGGGACTTCGCCGCCCGCGGCCGGCGCCATGTGGTACGCGGACGACGGCTCCGAGTGCGTCACATGCACCGCCACGGCGCCGTCCCGTACCGAGAAGTGGGCCAGGTGGCCGGTGCGCTGCCGCAGGTCGTCCAGGACCGGGCGGGCCAGCCGCAGCTCGCGGCTGGACGCCATCGTCGTGGCGGCGAGCCCGAGCAGACGTGGCCCGGCCTGGTAGTTGCCGCCGGGGCCCGGTACCGCGTATCCGGCGTCGGCGAAGGTCTGCAGCAGACGGTGGACCGTCGGCTTCGGCAGCCCCGTGCGGGCGGCGAGGTCGGCCAGGCGGTGCGGGGCATCGGGCTGGACCAGTGCGTCCAGCACCTCGAGTGCCTTGTCCACAGGGCCCTTCGCGGTGGCACGCGGCTCTTCGCGGTGGCTCGCGGGGGTATTGACCGGCTTCGGCATGTCACTCAGCCTAACCCATCGCCGTTCCATCATCCGGAACGGATGGACGATTCATCGGAACGCTCCCTCCGTGCCCGGTACGACGGCCACCACGTCGATCTCCACCAGGATGTCCATCAGATCAGAGCCGACGGTGGTGCGCACCGGGCACGGCTCGCTGAAGAACTCGCGGTAGGCGGCGTCGTACGCGGCGAAGTCCCGCTTCAGGTGCTGCAGATGTGTCGTCACCTTCACCACGTCCCGCAGGGTCAGCCCCTGTTCGGCGAGCACGGCGGCGACATTGCGCAGTACCTGCGCGGTCTGTGCCCCGACGCCTTCCGGAATCTCGCCCGTCACCGGGTCCTGCGGGCCGAAGCCCGCCGTGTACAGGAACCCGCCCGCCACCACGCCCTGGGAGTAGGCACCCGCGGGGCGAGGGGCACCCGGCGTGTGCACGGCCCGCTTGCTCATCCGCTCGCTCATCCCGTCAGGTCCCCGTCCCGCTCGTTGGCCGCGGCGTAGTGCCGGAGCTTTTCCTCGTCCACGCTCACGCCGAGCCCCGGTCCCGTCGGCACCCTCAGCCGGCCGTTCTCCAGGTGCAGCGGCTCGATGATGTCGTCGGCGTGCAGGTAGTACATGCTGTCGATGGCGCGCGAGAGCACGGGGGTGCTGGAGACGACGGCCAGATGCGCCGCCGTGGCGATGCCGAGCTCGCCTCCGCTGTGCAGGTTCATGCCCAGGCCGAAGGTCTCGCAGTGCGTGGCGAGCGCCTTGGTCGCCGCGATCCCGCCCCACTTGTAGACGTCACCGTGGATGACGTCGACGGCGTTCAGCCGCATGGCGGGGGCGAACTCCTCGAAGCGGACGACGCACATGTTGGTGCACAGCGGGATGCGCACCTTCGCCTTCACCTGGCTCATGCCCTCGATGCCGACGCAGGGGTCCTCCAGATACTCCAGGTCGAGTTCCTCCAGGGCTATGCCGGCGCGTATCGAGTCGGGCACCGACCAGGCTGCGTTCGGGTCGACACGCAGGTTCACCTCGGGCAGCGCCTCGCGCACGGCGCGCAGGATGGCGACATCGCCCGCACAGTCCTTCGTGCCCTTGAGCTTGACGGCCTCGAAGCCGCCCTCCGCCACGACGCGTACCGCGTGCTCCGCCATCGCCTCGGGCAGGCCCGGGCCCCGCGCACCCGGAGCGTCGGCGCGGGTGATGAGCGCGGTGATCGGGACCTCGGCGCGGACGGCGCCGCCCAGCAGGTCGGTGACGGACTGATCGGTGGCCTTGCCCATCGCGTCCCAGCAGGCGACATCGAGGGCGGCGATCGCCGCGTAGCCGAGGTAACCGTAGAAGAACGGCACCATGTGCTGCTTGCGATGGAAGCTCTCCAGCGCGAACGGGCTGGTCCCGATCAGGTCGGGGGCCATCGACCGGACGATCGCGGCGACCGGCGCGCCCCACATCGTCTCGCCCCAGCCCTCGACACCCTCGTCGGTGCGAATGCGCACCACCGTGCGCGTCTCGCCCGTCTTGGTCTCGAACGAGCTGGTGAAGGGGTTGACGAGGGGAAGGTTGACCACCCATACGTCGACGTCAGTGATCTTCATTGCTACTCCTCGCATCATCGGGGTGACCGGCTCGCCGCGTCGAAGGCCCGGATGGCCCGGGCCAGTCCTCGCGCCCGGTCCTCCAACAGCCGGTCGCCCCGGGTGGCGTCGGCGTCGGCGGCGTCGTCCGTGGAGCCGCCGACCCGCTCCCATTCCCCGTGGCGCTCCACGGTCAGGCCCGGGTAGGGCGGGGCGTCGAACAGGGGTGCCGGTTCGACCGGAGCGCGGGCGGGCACGGGCGTGCGCACCAGGTCCGGGTGGGCCGCCAGCATGAGTGACGTCTCGAACCATCCGGCATGCCCCGGGGTGACATCCGGCCGCCCCGCTCCGTCCTCACCCGCGGTGAGGGTCCAGTACGAGCAGGCGGCGACCGTCACCGGGGAACGCAGCGCGAACCGCTTCACGGCGAGCCGCATGATCTCGTCGTTGCCGCCATGGCCGTTCACGACCATGATGCGGCGGTATCCGCTGGTCACGAGTGAGTCGAGGATGTCGTCCAGGACCGCGCCCAAGGTCGCCGCGGAGAGCGAGACGGCGGCCGCGAACAAGTGGTGCGGGCTGTGCCCGAAGGGCAGCGCCGGCAACCGCACCACACCCGGCCCGGCCTCCCGGGCGAGCATGTCCAGCGCGCGGTCCACCACCTCCTCGACCAGGAGGGTGTCGGTGCCCATCGGAAGGTGCGCGGCGTGCTGCTCCTGCGAACCGATGGGCAGCAGAGCGATGCCCTCCTCGCCGGCCCGGCGCACCTCTCGCCAGGTGAGTTCGGTCAGTCTCGATTGGCTCACGGTGCTACCTCTCCGAAACGGGGCCATGGCAGAGTCGGCGCATGGCCCACAAACGTTCTCCGTTGCGACTGGTCCCCGAGGCCGCGCCGCAACCGGCCGCTCCCCAGACGCCTCGGCGGCTGGGCGCCGTCGAGCTGGTCCCCGGTCGGGTCGGGGCGGCCGTACTGTCCATGGCGGGCCGGATCCTGGACCGCACCGAGTCGTCGTACGACGCGGCCACCGCCACCCCCGCGGACATCGACACGGCGCTGGCCGCGGCGGCCGGGGTCTTCGCCGGCCATGAACTCCAGGGGATCGGGGTGGCCGCCGCCGGGCTCGTGGACCCCGTCACGGGCCTGATCATGGAAGTGAACGACGCGCCCGGACTGCACGGCTATCCCGTCACGGAGCGGCTCGGCGCGCTCACCGGGGCGAGCGTGCGGGTGGAGCACCGGGCGCGACTGCAGGTGCTCGGCGACCGCTGGTTCGGCGCCGGTCGTGGACGGCGCACCTTCGCCTCGGTCTCCACGGGTGAGGTACTCGGCGTGGGGCTCCTCTACGACGGCGAGGTGATGGCCCCGCCCGGCGGGCGCAGCGGCGCCCATATGACCGTGTCGGCCAGCGGCGAGCGGTGCACCTGCGGGAACCGCGGCTGCTGGAAGACCGTGGCCACCACCGGCTGGCTGCGCGCCCGGGCCCGCGCCGTGGGACTCGGGGGCCAGACGTCCCTGGAGGCACTGGTCAACCGCGGGGACGCGCTCGCCGGGCAGGTGGTGGAGGAATACGCGCACAACCTCGCTCTGGGGCTGGTGAACGTGCAGCAGCTCTTCGCACCCGGCCTCTTCATCCTGCACGGTGAGGCGCGCGAGGGCGGTGAGCGATTCCGCACCGTGGTGGAGGAGCGGCTGCGGGACGCCGTCGCCTTCTCGGGCGCCGAGCAGCCGCGGGTGCTCGTCGGCACGGCCGCCGTCGACGATGTCGCGCTGCTCGGCGGCGCCGGTCTCGTCGTCTCGCATCTGTAGCGCGCGGGCGGTCATCGGCTCTCTTCGCTCGTCAGGGACAGGCGGTCCGCGGCACGGCGGCCCCTGCGCGGGTCGAGGACCGGCACCGCGTCGAGCAGTTGCCGCGTGTAGGGGTGCTGGGGGGTGCGCAGTACGGCGGCCGTCTCGCCCACCTCGACAAGTCGCCCCCGGCGCATCACCGCGACCCGGTCGGCCACCTGCCGTACGACGGCGAGGTTGTGCGAGACGAACACATAGGTGAGGCCCAGCCGGCTCTGGAGATCCGCCAGCAGGTCGAGGACGGTGGCCTGCACGGAGACATCCAGTGCGCTGGTGGGCTCGTCGAGCACGAGCAGACGGGGCCGGAGCGCCAGGGCCCGCGCGATCGAGACGCGTTGGCGCTGGCCGCCGGAGAACTCGTGCGGGTAGCGGTCCTGGATGGAGGCGTCCAGGCCCACGGCCTCCAGGAGTTCCCCGACCCGTTCCCTGGTGCGGGCCCGGGCGCGCCGCCCGCGGGCCTCGGGATCGTGGGTGACCAGCGGTTCGGCGACGATGTCGGTGATGCGCATCCGCGGGTTCATACTGGAGTACGGGTCCTGGAGGACGACCTGCATCTGGCGGCGTACGGCACGCAGTCCGGCGGGGGAGAGGGCGGCGAGGTCCTGTCCGTCGAAGCGCACGTTTCCGGCGGTGGGTTCGACGAGCTTGAGCAGCAGCCGGGTGAGGGTGGTCTTGCCACAGCCGGACTCGCCGACCAGGGCGAGCGTCTCCCCTTCGTGGACTTCGAGCGAGACGTCGTCGACGGCCACGTTCACCGTCCTGGTGCCGAACTCCTTGCGCAGGCCGACGAGTTCCAGGAGGACCTTTCCGCCCGGGGGCGCGGGCGCAGCGGCTTCGGTGGTCATGCCGCCTCCAATCGCGGGGTGGCGGCGAGCAGTTTGCGGGTGTAGTCGTCGGCCGGACGGTCGAAGACGTCGAGCACATCGCCGGTCTCGACGACCTTGCCCTGGTTCATGACCACGACGCGGTCGGCGGTCTCCGCCACGACCGCGAGGTCGTGGGTGATCAGCACGACCGCCATGCCGTGCCTGTGCTGGAGGGTGACGAGCAGGTCGAGGATCTGGCTCTGCACGGTGACGTCCAGGGCGGTGGTCGGCTCGTCGGCGATGAGCAGACGGGGCCGACCCACCAGTGCGGTCGCGATCATCACGCGCTGGCGCAGGCCCCCGGAGAGTTCGTGCGGGTACTGCCGGTAGCGCAGGGCCGGGTCGGGTATGCCGACCTCCTCCAGGGCGTCCAGCGCGGCGTCCCTGGCCTCGGCGCGGGAGATGCCGGTGTGGTGCCTGAGCACCTCGGCCACCTGCGCCCCGACGCGCTGCAGCGGATCGAGACAGGTCATCGGGTCCTGGAACACCATGGCGATTTCGCGGCCCCGGATCCGGCCGAGTTCCTTCTCGGAGAGCGTCAGCAGGTCACGTCCGTCGAAGAGGATCTCGCCGCTCGCGTAGACGCACGGAGGGCTCGGGTTCAGACGCGGAACGGACAGTGCGGTGGCGGTCTTCCCGCTGCCCGACTCGCCCACGATGGCGAGCGTCTCACCGGCCCGGACGTGGAGGGAGACGTCCTGGACCGCGTGCACGACGGAGGTCTCGAGCTTGAAGTCGACGCTGAGGCCGTTGATTTCCAGCAGCGGCTGCTCGTCCGCCGGCCGCTGGGACGGGTCGGTTGTCGGTGGGTCGATGGTCATCGGCGGTAGGCCTTCGGGTCCGCGACGTCCCGCAGGGCGTCGCCGGTGATGTTGATGGCGAGAGAAGTCAGCATCAGCGCGATGCCGGGGAACACGGCGACCCACCAGGAGGTGCCCAGATAGAGCTGGCCGTCGGAGAGCATGGCACCCCAGGTGACCGTCTCCTTGGGCACGCCCAGGCCCAGATAGCTCAGGGACGCCTCGGCCACGATCGCGGCGGCCACGTGCAGGGTTCCGATGGTGGCCAGCGGCGCCATCACATTGGGCAGCAGATGGCGGCGCATGATGGTGACGTCGGTGACGCCGATCGCCCGGGCCTCGGTGATGAAGTCGCGCGTGCGCAGCGACATCACCTCGGACCGCACGACGCGGGCGTAGGAGACCCAGCCGGTGAAGCCGAGCACCAGGATCACGTACCACAGGCCCGAGCCGAGGAAGCCGACGATGGCGAGGGCCAGGAGCAGCGAGGGGAAGGCGAGCTGGACGTCGGCGAGCCGCATGAGCACCCGGTCCGCCCAGCCGCCGAAATAGCCGGAGGCCAGTCCCACGACGGTGCCGATGACACCGGCGAGCAGCGCGGCCCCCGCGCCGACGAGCAGGGAGACCCGGGCGCCGTAGATGACGCGCGAGAGCATGTCGCGGCCCAGCTGGTCGGTGCCGAGGAGATGGGCGCCGCTGCCGCCGTCCTGCCAGGCGGGGGGTCGCAGCCGCAGGAGGAGGTTCTGCGCGTTGGGGTCGTAGGGGGCGACGAGCGGTGCGAACAGGGCGGCGATCAGCAGTACGGCGAGTACGGCGAGCGCCAGGACGGCGAGCTTGTTGCGCAGCAGCGCGCGCAGGACGACGGACCGGGAGCCGCCGGCCGGTGCCGCCGCCGGGGCATGGCCGGTCGCGGCAGGGGACATGAGGGTCATCGGGACGTCCTCACCCTCGGGTCGAGGAAGCTGTAGGAGAGGTCGACGAGCAGGTTCACCACGACGAAGGTGGCGGCGAAGAACAGGACGGTGGCCTGGACGAGCGGGAAGTCGCGATTGGAGATCGCCTCGACGGTCAGCTGTCCGACTCCGGGCCAGGAGAAGACCCGTTCGGTGAGGATCGCCCCGCCGAGCAGATTGCCGACTTCCAGACCGATGACGGTCACCACCGGCAGTGAGGCGTTGCGCAGCCCGTGCCGGAGCACCACCTTCAGCGGCCCGAAGCCCTTGGCGCGCGAACTGCGGATGTGGTCGGAGGACAGCACGTCGATCAGCGAGGAGCGCAGCAGCCGCGCGACGACGGCCACGGAGTAGACGGCGAGGGTGACGGCCGGCAGGACCAGGTTGGCGAAGGTGCCGTAGCCGGAGGCGGGCAGGGCCTGCAGCCAGACGGCGAAGACCAGGATGAGGAGGATGCCGACCCAGAACGGCGGGGTGGACTGGCCGAGCAGGACGCCGGTCATCACGGTGTGGTCGGAGCGGCGGCCGCGGCGCATCGCGGCGAAGATGCCCGCCGGGATGGCGATGACGAGGGTCACCGCCAGGGCGGCGGCGGCCAGTTCGATCGTGGCGGGCAGCCGGTCGGCGAGGATTTCGCTGACGGGCTGGCCGTAGACCAGGGAGTCGCCGAGGTCGAGGCGGGGCAATCCCCAGAGGTAGTCGAGGTATTGCGTGAACAGCGGCCGGTCGAGCCCGAGGGACGCGCGGAGCACGCTCTCCTGGTGCGCCGTGGCGTCGGGCGGCAGCAGGATCTTCACGGGGTCGCCGGAGAGCCGTACGAGGAAGAACGAGACGGTCGCCGTGCACAGCAGAACGAACAGCGCGGTGCCCAGGCGCCTGAGCACGGTGCGCAGCAGCCGTGCCGTGTCCCGGTGGCGCGACGCGGTGTCCGCCGGGGTGGGTGGCTTGTCGAGGGTGAGGGCGCTCAACAGGAGACCTCCGCGCTCTCCATGGCGAGGACGCCTGCGGATCCCGGCGTCCAGCGGGGGCGGTCGTTGCGAGCGAAGATGTTGTCGAGCTGGTAGAGGAAGACGAAGGGCGCTTCCTGGCGCATCAGCCGCTGCAGGTCGGAGAAGGCCTGTTTGCGCTTCGTGGGGCTTTCGGAGAGCTCTTCGATGTCGATGAGGCGGTCGGCTTCCTTGGAGTGCCAGCGGCTCTGGCGCCGGTCGCTGCGTACGTTGGACTGGACGATGCTCTGGCCGTCCATCGTCCAGACGGTGCTGGCCGCCAGGTAGATCGGGCCGAGCGCTCCCCGGTTGTCGGAGGTGAGCCGGGTGGCGTAGGTACCGGGGTCGAGCAGGTTGACCCGGGCCCGCACCCCTACTCTGGCCAGCAGCCCCGACAGGGCCTCGGCGACGTTGGAGTCGACGTTGGACGCGGTGAGGGCCGTGGAGAAGCCGTGCGGGTGGCCGGCCTCGGCGAGGAGGGTGCGCGCGGTCTCCAGGGAGCGGGTGAAGGGCTTCACCGTGGGGTCGAAGCCGAAGGCGCCGCGCGGCACCAGGGCGGGTGTCTCGGTGGCCTTGCCGCCGAGCACGGCCTTGATCAGCAGGGGGACATCGATCGCGTGGTTGAGCGCCTGGCGCACGCGACGGTCCTGGAGCGGGCCCCGCTCCAGGGTGTTCAGGGACAGATACGACGTGCGGATCCCCGTATAGCCGTCCAGCGTGACACCGGAGTAGCCGTCGAGCTGCTCAGCGGCGTCCGGGGTGAGTCCGGCGACGAGGTCGACGCCTCCGCTCTGGAGGGCGGCGAGGGAGGACGAGGCGTTGGGCGCGGGGCTGAAGACGAGGCCGTCGACGCTCGGCCGTCCGTTCCAGTGGTCGGCGTAGGCTCGCATGCGCAGTTCGTGGTCGCGCCGCCAGCTGACGAAGGTGAAGGGGCCGGTGCCGACGGGGTGTTCGGCGAACGCGGCGTCGCCCGCCTCCGAGAGGTGGCGGGGCGGCAGGATCACTCCGCCGAACAGGGAGAGCTTGGCGGGCAGGATGGGGTCGTGCACGGTGGTGTGCACGTCCACGGTGAGCCGGTCGACCACCCTGACGCCCTTGACGTAGCGCAGTTCGACGATCGGTGACTTGGTGGCGGGATCGAGCAGCCGCTCGATGCTGAACGCGACGGCCCGCGCGTCGCACGCCTCACCGTTGTGGAAGGTCACCCCGGGGCGGAGGGTGAATCGCCAGGTTCGCGCGTCGGTGGCCTTCCAGGAGAGGGCGAGCCTGGGGTGCAGCTGGTTGTCGCGGCCCCGGGTGGTGAGCGTGTCGAACATGTTGATCAAGACGTTCATGGACACCATGTCGCCCTGCTTCTGCGGGTCCAGCGTCTTGGGGTCGCCGGGCTGGGAAACCCGCAGGACGTTGCCGGCCCCGTCCGCGGCGGCGTTCGTGCCGCACGCGCTCAGGAGCGCCGGAGCGCTGAGGGCCCCGAGCAGCAGACCACCGGTCCGCAGGACCCCGCGTCGGGTGGGACGGCCGCGGTCCACCGTGCGCCCCTGATGAATTCGTTCCATTGAACAACACCTCCGTTCCGTCAGATGGAATGCGGTTGGGTTAAGCTAAGCGACATGGCGGAGGTGGTCAACACCCGAACGGTCGGCCAGGAACGCGTGAAGGGCCCGGAGGGCGGCGGCCACCGCGCGGGTCCCCGCCTGCTGGGCCTGGCCGCCGCGGCCCTCAACGCTCAGCTGCTGAGGAAGGGAACCTGCGTGAGTTCTTCGGAGACCTGCCAGACGCGGTGGGCCTCCTCGGCGCTGCGAAGGCGCGAGTAGAGCTTCTGCTCTCCGGGAGGGCCGCCGAGGTGCCCGGGTCCGCGCGGCCCATAGAGCCCGCCACGCACGGCGTCGGGGGAGGTGGCGGCATAGAGGGCCGGAAGTTGCGCGGTGTGGACTGTCCCGACGAGGATGCCTCGGGCGGACAGAGCCCGGATCATGCGCACGTTCCGGCTGTCCTGGTCGCGTCCGACCTCGGGGCGGGCGGCGAGCAGGTTCGTCGGAGCGACCCCGGGATGGGAGAGGTTGCTCGTGATGCCCCAGCCATGGGCCCGACTGCGCCGGTCGAGTTCGAGGCCGAAGAGCCCGAACGCGATCTTCGACTGGCTGTAGGCCTTCATGCCGTTGTAGGAGCGTTCCCAGTTCAGGTCGTCCCAGTTGATGGCGCCCTGATTGGCCGCGACGCTGACCTGTGAGGTCACGCGTGCGTGGCCGGCGCGCAGCAGCGGCAGCAGGTGGGCCACCAGGGCGAAGTGGCCGAGATGGTTGGTGCCGAATTGAAGCTCGAACCCGTCGGCGGTCGTCTGCCGGTCGGGCGGGGTCATGACGCCGGCGTTGTTGATGAGGATGTGGATCGGCCGGCCCTCCTCTCGCAGGGTCGTGCCGAGGGCTGCGACGGAGGCGGGTGAGGACAGGTCGAGCTCGCGGAGCGACGCGTTCGCCTGGGGGATCGTCCGACGGATCGTGGTCAGCGCGGCCTCGCCCTTGCGCGGGTTGCGAACGGGCAGGAGCACTTCGGCCCCTGCCGCGGCGAGCCTCGTGGCGATGCCGATCCCGATGCCGTCGCTCGCTCCGGTGACGACGGCGCGCCTGCCGGACAGGTCGGGAACGGTGATGTCGATGGTTTTGCGTGGCATGGGCCCACTCCTGGGTTGTGTGTCGTTGCCCCCACCGTCGTGGAAGACGGCGGCACTGTTCAGGGCGGCTCGATCCACTGATCAGGAAGTCCGGGCTCCGGAAGGATCCGCGGATCCCCTGCGGTGTATGGCGGCCTGGCCGGCGATCGGACGGCGCCGTAGCGGCGGCAACTCGTGAAGGGGGGATTGACCATCCGTGGATGTCGAAATGCGCGGGCGGTAGAAATGAGACCGGTTGCTGTCCGTCATCGGAGCGCAGGCGCTGCGCTGATCGGTGTGCCGCAGGGCCGGGCCCAAGGGGGTGTGTCGTAGTGAGAGAGGCCGATCGTGCCGCCTTGGCCGCCGAGGTGTGTACCGCGTTGGAGAGGTGCTGTCCGGGCTCAGCCGCGGAGTTGACCGGCTCGCTGGCGTCAGGCGCTGCGGACATCTTCAGCGACATCGATATCGCGTGGGTGGTACCGGACGCGTGGTTCCCGGATTGCCTGGCCCGCGCGGTCGGGGCACTGGGAGAGGTCCAGCCGGTCGACAGCGTCCGCAGCGACCCGGACTTCCACCACTCCGACCGCCGCCGCTTGCTGTTCGTCCGCTTCGCCGGGGTGTCGCTGTTCTGGCGGCTTGACCTGGATGTGCGCACCGCATCGGTTGCGGACGACGTGCACTATGACGCGGGAAATCCGGCGGCACGCGCCCGTGAGGGCGAGTGGTCACGGCCGGCCAGCGCCCTGGCCAATGCGATCGGCGTGGTCAAAGCGGTGGCCCGGAAGCGGGATACCGAGGCCCGCGGCCTGCTGGACCGCGGGTTCGCCCGGATCGGCGAGGGTGATCGGGCCACGGGTGCCTGGGCGAGCGACGTGGCCCGGTTGGCACACGCCGCCGCGCTGCGCGATTCCTCCTTGTCGGACCTGGCTGCCCAGGTCACCGCGCTTGTTGCCCGGCACCTCGGCAGCGGCGACGACTGACGTGCACACTCCGGCCGTCGAGGTCACCTCACGGCGTATCGCCCGTGAGGTGCACATTGTGCGCGGTGACCGGTTCGCCGCATTGGTCGCAGGTCAGCCTCGGATGTGTGGGCGATCCGCACACCTCGTGCGTCCAGGCCACCTTGGATCCGCTGCCCGCCGGCTCGTCCGGGAGGTAGGTATTGCCCCATTCCATCAAGATCTGGATCGCCGGGAAGAGATCGAGGCCGGCCTGGGTGAGGCGGTATTCGTAGTCGCTGCGGATCGGACCACCCGCGTAGCGCTCCCGGATCAGCAGGCCGACGTCGACGAGCTTGCCGAGCCGGTTCGACAGAGTGGGGCGTGGAATGCCCAGATTCTGGGCGAATTGCCCGTAACGGTGCACGCCGAAGAACGCTTCACGGAGGATCAGCATCGTCCATCGCTCGCCGACCAGGTTGAGGGTCCGCGTGACCGAGTCGTCGCCGCGCGAATCCGTGGGCTGCGCGTCAGGGGTGTCCGTCACCGAGCGATCGTATCCCGTCTCCGTCGGCCGGCCGCTTCGCCCCGATCGGCCCCGAGACGAGGTCCGGGAGGTGTTCCCTGATGAAAGCCAAGGTCTGAGCGCCGTCGGAGTCGTCCGCCGTCGTGGGCACCAGCCCGATGTGGTCGGCGCCGGCGTTGAAGTAGCTTTCGATACGTCGCAGTACTTCAGGTCCCGAGCCGATCGCGCCGACGGCGGCCGGAAGCTCGGGGGGAATCTCTGGGACGAGCGTATGGCGGCCGGCGGTGGAACGTGCCGTGCGGACGAGGCTGCCGAAGCCCAGTTCGGTGAACATCTCGCCGTATCCCGGTGGGCGGAGGTAGACGGCCAGCTGCGAGGCGAGCTGGTGGTAAGTGTCCGGGCGCGGCTCGACGGAACAGGTGACCCACACCGCGAGCCGTGGTGCGGGCAGCCCGCGGGCTTCGGCGAAGGCGTCGATCGACGCGCGGACCTGGGCGATGTGTTCCGGCGCCACCAGGTTCAGCACGACCTCGTCCGCGGTCTCCGCCGCGACGCGCGTCATACGTGGCCCGAACGCCGCGACGCTGATCGTGGAGTCCGGTTGTGGCCGGCGGAGCCGGAAGCCCCGTGTGCGGATGTGCCGTCCGGAAAAGGCGGCGCGCCCTCCACCGAGGAGTTCACGCAGCACCGCGACCGATTCCCTGGTGCGCTGCGGGTTGCCGCTCCAGCTGCGGTCGTGCCAGTCGGAGACGATGTGCGGGCTGGACGCTCCCAGTGCCACATCCACATGTGTGCCCGTCAGCGTTGCGACGCTGGCGGCCCCCATGGCGATGGCGACGGGGGAGCGCACACCGACCGCGAGGGGGCCGACCGTCAGCCGGGGGATCGAGGTGCTGTTGGCGACGGCGGTGGCGAGGGCGAACACGTCGAAGGTGGCCATCTCGCCGAGCCACAGCCGCTCGAAGCCGCAGGCACTCGCCTGATGGGCGATCCCGAGCGCTTCCAGGTCGGGCCGGTCCAGCCAGTACGGAAGTACCACCCCGAGCGATCGCCGCCTCACAGCTGCGCCACGTGCGTCGGGAGGCCGAGCAGGATGCGGCCGGTGGTCTCCCAGGTGGCCGGGCTCACCTGGAGGTGGGCGGTGGCGGTGGTCGCGTCCCGGAAGCGGCGCTGGAGCGGCGAGCTTTCGTAGACCGCCGATCCGCCGCCGAGGTCGTACATGGCGCGGACGACCTCCGCCGATGTGCGAGCGGCGTGGGCCGCTGCCAGCCGCAACCCGGTGCGAAGGTCGAGCCCTACTGTGTCGGCGGTGCACGCCGCCTGCCAGGCGTCGTCGATGGCGGAGTAGAAGAAGGCGCGCGCGGCGCGCAAGGCGGCCTCCGCCTGTCCCACGGCGGCCTGCGTGGTCGCCTTCTCCGCCAGGGTTCGCCGCGAGCCGGTGGCCACCTTGTGGCCCGCGAGGTCCATGAGGTCATCGATCGCCCCGCGTGCGTTGCCCAGCGCGGCGGCGGCGATGGACAGCGCGAAGTACCCGTAGATCGGAAAGCGGTACAGCGGAGCGTCGATCAGCGGACCGCCGTCCAGGGCCAGTACGCGGTGGTCGGGGACGAACACCTCCTCGGCGACGGCGTCATGGCTGCCCGTCGCGCGAAGGCCGGACGTGTGCCAGGTGTCGAGTATCCGTAGCTGTTCGGCCGGGATCCCGACCGCGCGGAGCGTCGGCGCACCGTCCTTGTCGCCACGGCCGTCGTCCAGGACGCAGCCGCCGAAGAAGTAGTCCGCGTGCGTGATCCCGCTGCAGAACGACCAGCGGCCGGAGACGACCACGCCTCCGTCGACCGGGCGGGCCTTCGCCCGCGGCGCCCACACGCCCGCCGCGATCGCCCGTGGGTCACCGAAGGTCTCGGCGGCACCCTTCTCCGGAAGGTATGCCGCGAGCAGGCTGCTGGTGAGAGCGATCGAGACGCACCAGCCGGTGGCGGCGTCGCCGCGCGCGATCGTCTCGGCGCATTCGAGGGAGACGGCGGGCGGGGCCTGTGCGGCTCCGAGAGTCTCGGGCGCTCCGCAGCGCATCAGCCCTGAGTCACGGAGCGCATCGATCAGCTCCGGGCTCAGCCGGCGCTCCCGTTCGCTGTCCGCGGCCGCGGCCTGCGCCTGGAGACGGATACGGTCCGCCGCCTCCCTGAGACTTCCCTGATTCGCGTCCGTCTCGTGAAGCGTGTGGGGCATGGGAGACCTCTCCTCGGCGCAGGTGCTTGCTTTGGCGTTAAGTGGTTCATTTGCTTTACTAGTTCAGCCGTTATACTTTCGCTCCGTGCCGCAGCAGTCAAGTCGAAGGGGGCATCATGCGGTCGGGGATGTGACAGACCATCACCGAGCTGCGCATGACGCCGAGCTCGTGGCCGTAGGCGCGGGCACCGGAGGCTTGTGTGCTGTGGCGCTGCCGCGCGCCGGGCAGGCGACACGCAACGGAAAAGGGAAACCATGGACATCAATCACCAGATGGTGCTCGCCGCACGCCCCGAAGGCGATGTGAAGGACTCCGACTTCACCCTCACCACCGCTGAGATACCCGCACCAGGCGAGGGGCAGGTCGTCGTCAAGGTCGATCTCATCTCCATCGACCCGGCGATGCGGAGCTGGATGAACCCGGGTGCGTCCTACGTACCCCCCGTGGACCTCGGCGCCGTCATGAGGGCCGGCGGGATCGGCACGGTCATCGCGTCCCGGCATCCCGACTACGCGGTCGGCGACGAGCTCTACGGAGCCTTCGGCGTTCAGGAATACGCGCTGTCCGACGGCACGGGCCTCCACAAGATCGATACCTCGATCGCGCCGAAGACGACGTACCTCGGTGCGCTCGGCATCACCGGCCTCACCGCGTACTTCGGTCTCTTCGACGTCGCCCGTATACAGCGGGGCGACACCGTTGTGGTGTCGGGCGCAGGGGCGCCGTCGGCAGCATGGTGGGTCAGATCGCCAAGATCACCGGCTGCCGCGCCATCGGTATCGCGGGCGGCCCGGAGAAATGCCGGACCCTGGTCGAAACGATCGGCTTCGACGCGGCCATCGACTACAAGAGCGACGACGTGCGGAAAGCCTTGCGCGAGTACGCCCCGAGCGGCGTGGATGTGTACTTCGACAACGTCGGCGGCCCGATCCTGGACGCGGTGCTGACCAGGCTCGCGCGCGGGGCACGCGTCGTCATCAGCGGTGCGATGTCCCAATACAACGACCAGCGTCCGAAAGGCCCGGCGAACTACATGTCGCTGCTCGTGAACCGGGCATCGATGACCGGCATGGTCGTATTCGACTACGAGGACCGCTACCCCGAGGCGACCCGGCAACTCGCCCAGTGGCTTGCGGAAGGCAAGTTGACCTCGGCCGAGCATGTAGTGGAAGGCGGCCTCGGGGACTTTCCGAGCCTGCTTCGCGGCCTGTTCACCGGAGCCAACACCGGAAAGCTGATCCTTCAGCTGTAGGGCCGGCCGCAGCCGTCCCGACGAACAGCACGCAGGACGGAGGCTGTTCAGCGGACAGGACATGCCGCCCAGCACCTCTGTGCCACACCGCCATTTTCCATCCAGGGAGCTGCGATGGCCGCATCCGAGAATGAGCCGCTGACCTCTGCCTTCCGCGAGGTGATGGCCGGTGTGGCCACGCCGGTGACCGTCGTCACCGCGATGGACGGACGACGGCCGCACGGCACCACGGTCAGTGCCTTTGCGTCGCTCTCGATGCAACCGCCCATGGTCCTGATCGCCCTCGACCGTCGTTCGGAACTCTTGGCGTTGATCAAGTCGTCGCTGCGGTTCGGAGTCAATGTCCTGGGGCACGGGCAATCCGCGCTGGCGCTGGCCTTTGCGCGCAAGGGGGGCGCCGGAAGGTTCACCGGCGTGTCCTGGGAGGTGGACGGGGGCGTCCCCCGGCTATCCGCCGCCCCCGGCTGGCTGGCCTGCGAGGTCGCGGATGTGGTGGAGGGAGGAGACCACGTGGTCGCCCTGGGCAACGTCCTGGCGGCCCAAGCCGCCAAGGGCGCCCCGCTCACCTATCACGCCCGGGCCTTCGGCACCCATGTCGCGTTGGCATAGACCCTGGTGGGCAGCCGCATCACACCGACATCCTGGAGACCGCTCGGCCAGGGGCGGCGAAGACGGCAGTGCCCGTACCGCGGCCGGCGACGCCGGGCCTGCCATGAGGCAACCCGCCTACCAACGGGCGAAATGTCCGCATCTGCTACGACAGGACTTATCGTGCTGTCCGGTGCGGTGAACCCCAGGGAAAGGCGGCAGGGCGACTGCCCGGAACTACCATGGATCTTGCCTTCCTCCAGCCTCTGTACGCGGGCGACGCCTCCGTCGTGTCCGTCCACCTGGACACCTCACGTGGGGCGCACGACGCCGACAAGCAGATCGAGCTGCGCCGGCGGGCGGCCCGGCGGTCCTTGAGCGAGCAGGGCGCACAGGAGACGGACCTCGCCGTGCTGGACGACATCGTGGGAGGCGCCCCGGAACTGCCCGGCCCGCAGGGCGAGGCGCTGTTCGTCTCGGCCGGTCGGCTGCTGGGGGCCTTCACCCTCGTGGAGCCACCCGCGGCGGACAGCGCACAGGTGCTGCCGGTGCCTGATCCGCTGGGCGTGGCGATCGATCGCGACCACCAGCTGCCGCATGTGGTCGTGGCCGTGGACCGGGAGGGGGCGGACGTGGAGGCCTACCCGGCCACCGGGTACGAGCCGACTCTGCGTCGCACGTTCAACGGCAGCACGCTGCACATCACCCGTGTGCGCGCGGGCGCTGAGGCACAGGCCTCCTACCACCGGCGCACCGTCAACGTGTGGACAGAGAACACCGGGCAGGCGGCTGACGACGTACGGGCCGCCGCGGCCGCCGTCGAGGCCGCCGTGGTGCTGATTGCCGGGGACCCCAAGGCGGTGGGACTGCTGCGTGAGCATCTTGCCGCACGTCCGCTGGACGCGGAGGTGGTGTACGTCGAGGGCGGCCGCACCGACGCCTCCGCCCGGGAGGGCCTGCGGGCGAGCGTGGACGCCGCCATGCACGAGGCAATGACCGCCCGTCACCGCGCCGTGCTGGACCGTCTGGAGGGCGAGCTGGCCGGTGGCAGGGCGTTGCAGGGCATTCCGGCAGTCAAGGAAGCCTTGGCCGAGGGGCGGGTGGAGACGTTGCTGCTGGCCGCCGACCGCGGTGGGGACCCCACCCTGTACGCCTCCCGCCGCGACCCGCGTGCCCTGGGCACCGACTCGGCGGCGCTCGGTGAGGACCCGACGGCTTTCAGCGCTCCGGCGGCGCCGCTTCTGCTGCGCTCGGCTGTCCTCGGCGGCGCCTCGTTCACCGGGATCCTTCCCCCCTGCACGGACGGCGTCGCAGCCCTGCTGCGGTACTGACACCAGGAGTTCGGCGGAGCGGTCCGAGCACTTCCAGGCCCTGTGCGCTCGTGTCAGGAGATGAGCGAGCGGCCTGTGGGCGCCAGTCTCAGTGTCCGGGGGCCGCAGTCTGTTCTCTGCCGATGTCCGGCAGGATCTCCCGGCTGAGGGGGTGGGCCCGCACCTCGGCAAGATGCCGGCGACACGCACGTTCGTCGGGGTAGGACGTGAAGACGGCGGCGACGTTCTCTCCGGTGCGGACCGGCAGCCTGGTGAAGGTGTTGTGCGCCGTCTCGGTGGTCAGGACGGCGAGTGGTGCGGGTCCCGTCATGTGGAGCACGGGGAGGAGCCCGTCCTGGATGAGCGCGATGCCCTCGGACCGTCCGGGAGGGAAGGACCACACGGTGGCGGAGACGAACCGATCCGGTGCCGGAGCGCCGGTCCGGGGCCGCTGGGACGGGCGGACGGCGAAGCCGCTCCCGGCTGACAGCGGCCGCAGCAGCAGGACGTCGTCGGAGTCAACCATGGTGGCGTTGGCCTGGGGACCGTGCTCGGCCCACACCGGTCCGCCGTAGAAGGCCGTCAGCGCACGGTGCCGTGCCGCCATGTCCCCGAACCCGCGCAACCAGACGAAGCGGTTCGGATCGTCGAGGTCCCGAAACTGGGCGAGCACGACCATCCCCGTCTCCTCCTGCGTTTCGACGAACTCCCGGTCGAACAGTTCGATGAGCTCGTCGCGTCGGCCGGGACGCAGCGTGTACTGGCGAAGCTCGATCACAGCAGGACGGCAGACAGGGTCGGTGGGGGACACGGCGCAACTCCTCTTCGACGCTCTTCTCCAGGCGCGGACTCCCCGGCTGGTGAGGTCCGGGCCGGACGTGGATTGACGCTAGGGGAGCGGTGTGCCACCTGCTGTCAGGGTTTCCGAGGAGAATTGCGCCCATGTCCGCAGGCCGATTGCTGTCGCTGCTGTGGTCATGCGGCCCGTCGTGTCCGCTCGTGCCCCTGGGACGGAGCCGGCGCGATGTTCTCGGCATTCTCGACACAAGAACGTATGTGATGGCGGTCACAGCCCCTGCGGGGAGCGGCGCGGCGTAGGGCTGGTGACCCGGGGTCTCGCGTACCTGCCGAGTCGGCAGCCCGCGACCACCTGGCAGGCTGCCAGGTGGTCGCGGGCTGCCGGTCGGATCAGCGCAGTCCGGCGAAGAGATCGTTCTCCGGTACGGCCGCGCCGGTGGCGTCCTGGACGCGGAGGAAGGTCTCCATGCCCATCAACTCGCCGAACCTCTCCTTGCCCATCTTGAGAAAGAAGATGTTCTCGCCCTGACTGGCGTGCGCGGCCAGCGCGTCGAACTTCTGACCGCTGAACGCAGTGGTGTCCACCCACGTGGTGATCTCATCGTCGGGGAGGCCGATCTCGGCCATCGCGGCGGCCTCGGCAGGATCCGGCTCCGGCATGTCCTCATGGAACTCGCGCATGGCCTCGCCGAACCGCTTCATCCCCGAGTGGGGCATCGTCGTCCAGTACACCTTCGGCGTCAGCTCGGTCATCTCCAGCGCCGCCATCGTGATGCGATGGGCCTGGATGTGGTCGGGGTGGCCGTAGAAGCCGTTCTCGTCATAGGTGACGACCACATCGGGGCGGTAGTGCCGCATGAGTTCCGCGAGTCGGGCGGCGCCTTCCTCCACGGGGGTCTGCCAGAAGGATCCAGGGGCGTCGTTGCTCGGCCAGCCGATCATTCCGGAGTCGGCATAGTCCAGCATCTCCAGATCGCTGACCTTCAGGACCTCACAACTCGCCTCGAGTTCTTGACGGCGCATCAAGGCGACCGCCGCCGGATCGTGCCCGGGATCGCCCGGCTTGACACCTCCCGCTCCGTCACCGCAACCGCCGTCGGTACACGTCACGAGAACCGTACGAATGCCCTCCGCCGCGTACCGGGCGAGGACCCCTCCGGTTCCGGTGGCCTCGTCGTCGGGGTGGGCGTGTACTGCCATAAGCGTCAAAGGCCGGTCAGTCATGAAAAAAGTCCTCCTGCAGAAATATGCCATGGTCCGAGTGCGCGGCGGGTGTTCCGCGATCCCGGGGCCCGGATCCCATCGGGGCGGATGACCTTGTTCCCACCCGTGCGACGCCGGTCCCTTGAACGATGCAACATTGTCGGCCGGACCGGCTGTTCCCGGCGCGGCAGTTTGGCCTTCCCAGGCGGCCGGTCTCACCGGCATGGCCTTTCCTCGGAAGTCGTGTCCAGCGCGTTCTGCGCTGGTGCCGGGGGCCAAGGTCCGGGCCGAGGCGTCGCCGCCACCGTCGCCGTAGAACCGCACGTGGAGGCTATACACCCTGCGCTGACTGCCGAATGATCAAGTCGGTCAGCAGGGCCAGCGGAGGCCAGCTGTCGCGACCCCGGCGGGCGACGGCGAAGGCGCGCAGGACAACGTCCGGTGCGGTGAGCGGCATCAGGTGGACACCGGGCAACGTGGCGGTGCCCATCGGCAGCAGCCCCACGCCCATTCCTGCCGCGATCATGCCCTGTACGAGGTTGAGGTTGTCCGCCTGGTGGGTGAGGTGGGGGGTGAAGCCGGCCATGGAGGCGAGTGTCCGGATGACGGTCTCGTCACCGGTGTTGCGCGAGTTGCCGATCCAATCCGCCGTGCGGAACCAGCGGAAGACCTCCGGGGCGCCCGGTGCCGAGGGACGGGCGACATGGTCAGGAATGCCCAGACCCCAGGGAGCGGTCCACAGTGGGGTGATCGTGACCGCGGGGTCCGGCTCGGCCGGTGCCAGGTTGTAGTCGTAGGTGAGCGCGAGGTCGGCCTCGTCGTTGGCCAGCAGATGGAGGGCTTCGGCGGGTTCGTGCTCGCGGACCAGGATGCTGAGCTCAGGATGGCTGGTGGACAAACCGCTGATGATGGGCAGCAGTTGGGCGCGAATGGCCGTGGCGAAGCCTGCCACGCGCACTGTGCCGGTCGGCGGGGCGTCGGGACTCAAGTCCCGCTGTGCGGCCTCGACTGCCGCAAGGATCGTCACGGCGTGTTCCGCCAGACGGCGGCCCGCCGGGGTGAGCCTGACCTTGCGTCCGTGCGGCTCGATCAGTGCCGTGCCCATGTCCTGAGCCAAAGCGGCGACCTGCTGAGAAACCGTCGAGGTGGTGGTGCCGGTGGCCTCGGCCACGGCGCGCATCGAGCCTCGCCGGGCCAGCTCGGCCAGCATCTGCAGGCGGCGTGTTTCCATCCCTCCATTGTCCATGAATCCCGAACGAATCGTTCGGGATCGACACGTGGACGCGAACGGTGCCGAGCACCTGTACTGGAGCCCATGAACGCTCCCGAACCACCCGAGGCTCTTCCTTCCCCTCGCCCGCGCCATGCCGGCGCCGCGGCCGGTTTGCTCATGGCTGCCACCTCGATGTCTACCGTGCAGCTCGGATCGGCTCTGACTGTTCCGCTGTTCGGACAGCTCGGGCCGCTGGGAACCGCGGGGCTGCGCCTGGGCTGGGCGGGGCTGATTCTGCTGGTCGCCATCCGTCCCCGGCCTCGTGACTTCAGCTCCCGGGATCTTCTCGCCTGCACGGTGCTCGGTCTCGTGACCGCCGGAATGATGGTCTTCTTCATGCTGGCGATCGCCCGTCTCCCGCTGGGGACCGCGAGCGCACTGGAATTCCTGGGACCGCTCACCGTCTCCCTCTTCGGCCCGAGGAAGGGACGCCTCCTCTGGGCGGCCGCGGCGGCGACGGGCGTCGTGCTGCTGACCGAACCCTGGCATGGCGGCGCCGACCTGGTGGGGGTGGGGAGCGCGCTGCTCGCCGCGGGGTGCTGGGCCGCCTACATTCTGCTGACCCAACGGGTCGGTGATCGCGTCACCGGGCTGAAAGGACTGGCCGTCTCCATGCCGGTCGCGGCGCTGCTGGGGCTGACCCTCGCCGCCCCGGACCTCACCGAACGCCTCACGTGGTCACCGCTGTGGACCATGCTGGTCCTGGCGGTGCTCAGCCCCGTCATCCCCTTCGCCCTCGAGTTTCTCGCCCTGCGCCGACTGACCGCGTCGGCGTTCGGCACTCTGATGAGCCTTGAACCCGCCATCGCCCTCATGGTCGGTCTGCTCGTTCTCGGCCAGCGCCCCGGGGCGGCTGCGACACTGGGCCTGGTGCTCGTGGTCGTGGCCAGCGTCGGTGCCACCCGCGCCGGTGCCCGCCCCACGGCATCCGCCAAGGAGGCACTGGCTTCTTCCGCCTGCGCTTGATCGCGCAGCCGGGAACATGCTCTTGCCCCTTCAGAGGAAAACTCAGAGGAAAACGCGAGCGATATCAAGCCACTTCTGCGCATCCTCGCCGACTGCCGTGAGGTCGGTCTCGGCTCGGGATCTGCGCTGGGTGACTCGAAGGCAGAAGTCGAGGGCACTGCCCTGAACCCGCTGCATGGCATCCTCCGGGCCCCATGCCCAGGTTTGGCCATCGGGGCCAGTCAGCTCGACACGGAACGGCTCCGGCGGAACAGGCAACTGGGCAGCATGGAACGACAGCTCTCGCCCTATCACTCCCAATGCGGCCACATGCCGGAGCCGGCCCGTGGGACGGTGTGCGACACCCAGCGCATCGAAAATGTCCTGCCCATGAGCCCACGTTTCCATGAGCCGAAGCGGCACCATGAGCGCCGGGGTCAGCCGCGAGCCGTACCACGGAAACCCATGGTCCAGTGGAATGTCACGCAGCGCCGCCGCCACCTCGGTTCGCCCGGCGCGCCATTGTTCCAGCAGTGCTGATCGCGGTTCGGCCGCTCCCGCGGCAGCGTCGAGATCGGCGTATTGGCTGCCTGCGGCCTCTGCCTGCTTCAGTACGGCGTCGAATGCGTCCGGGGTCCGTATGGCGATGAGAACGTTCGCATCGGCTGAGGCAAGATGAGCGATCTGGTGGGCGATCGTCCACCCTGCCGCCGGTGTGGGGGTGGTCCAGTCAGTATGCGCTGATACCAGGGCTTCGAGTTCATCTCCTTCAGCCACCAAGTCGGGCAGAGCAAGGTCGTGCTCTATGCTGGACATGTCAAGGCCGTAGTCCAACATCAGTGTCACCTTCACACATTGACGACAACGGGCCGGTCCCGTTGGGAGGGGCGAAGTCGATCTCGTGTGATCAGGCTACCTGGGGTTGACGCGTATCAACTTCCGTCTGCCATCCGCTGTTCGCTTGGAGGGGACCATGTCCACATCCCTCGGCATGCCCGCCGATCCGACGTTGAGCCACCGGGCTATCGAGAACTTGATCGCACGTTACGCCGAACTCGTGGACGACGGTGATTTCGCGGGACTCGGAATACTTCTCGCCGACGCCACCTTCACGGGCGTGGGCGAGCCGGTCAGCGGGCGCGAGGCGATAGAGAAGATGTTCCAGGACACTCTGATCGTCTACGCCGACGGCACGCCGCGAACCCAGCATGTCACCACCAACGTTGCCATCGAGGTGGACGAACAGGCGGGCACGGCGGTCTCGCGTTCGTACGTCACCGTGTTGCAGGCGCTGCCCGGCTTTCCGCTGCAAACGATCGCCGCCGGTCGGTACCACGACCGTTTCGAGCGCCGTGAGGGGCAGTGGCGCTTCGTGGAGCGACGGGTCCGCATCAACCTGATCGGCGATGTGAGCCGCCATGCGCACCAGGCTGCCGCACAGCGGTAGTCGTTCAGAGGGGCCGCGACCCCGGACAACCAGGTCGCGGCCCCTCGGCTTCGCGTCGCCTCAGATCATGAGCAGCAGCCGCGTGTGCGGTACCAGCTTCCGGTTCACGCTGGTGCTCTGCACGAATATGGTGAAGTCGTCGTTGTGGTCAGGCTTGACGCGAACTTCCGTGTCCGGCAGGCCGAGCAGGGATCGGGCCTCCGGCCCGGTGTACACCCGGTCCGTTTTCTTCTCCAGCACCGCGATCTGCTTCCGCGCCTGGATCTTCTCCGATTTACTCAGCTGATAGAAGGCACCACCGGTACGGTAGGTGTGCCCGCATTCGATGACCCATTCCCGGATCGCCGCTTCGCGAGCCACCGGAATGAGCTGGTATTCCGACGGATTCACCGGGGTGAGGCCGGCCGCCTTGATGGTGTCCTTGTTGACCGCCTCTGCCCCTGTGGAGAACACCGCCCGCGATCCCCGGATGCCCTGGGCCCGGCCCATCATAAAGTTCTCAGTAGCCTGCTGGATAACCTGCCCGGCCTCTTCCAGGCCCTGTGTGCTTGTGGCGTCCCAGATGGCGATGTTGTCCTTCGGGAAACCGCACTGCATGGCCTCGCGCTTGCCCATCTGGTCCGGCACAAGGACGGCCAGTGTCCAGTTGTCCTCTTGCGTCTGCATCAGCTTGGCCACGGCCTGCACGAGCTCGCGTGGATTCTTGGCAGGGGCATCCGGGCAGCGATGACTTGCGTTCTCCTGGCCGTCCGTCAGGACGAACGTCAGGAAGCTGTGGTCGCCGTACAGTTGCGCGGTCTGCGCAAGCTCCCGCTGCGACTTCAGTGTGGCCGCCAGCAGAGCCGTCATTCCACCGACCCGGTAGAGCTGCTTCAGGGACGGCATACGCAGCACGTCCTTGTCGTAGATGACGCACTCCACCTTGTCCGCGAAGACGTAGACCGTGACGCGGGTTTCCTGGTCGAGTTCCTTCGAGCGTCGGGCCAGATACGCAATCTGCTGGTCGGCGACTTCGACGACCTTGCCGCTCAAGTGCGACATGGACGAACTCGCATCCAGCACAAGAGCAACGTGATTGATGTAGTTCTGGTTTCCGGACATGGACGCTCCCCCTTTTTCCTTCTCGATGCTCCTACCTTCTCACCCACCACTGACAATCGATGTGGAGCACAAGCCCGTGCGGGCGAGTGGGGCGGTGTCAGGAGGAGAAGCGCACATAGTCGAAGCGTGCGGTCACTCCCTCACCGGCCAGGGAGACGAGGCCGATGCGCGGGTCCGAGCCGGCGGGCAGATGCCAGACCCCACCCCAGATGTAGTGCTTCCCGTCCCGGCTCGTGGCCGACTGGAACCTGTGCTCGCCGGTCGCCGGATCGACGGTGTGGCGCAGCCGCAGCCACATGGTGTCGGCCGACGGGCCCAGCTGCATCTCCGGCCAGCTGTCACGGTCCCGGCCGATCCACAGGAAAGCCTGCCGTGATGGGCCGGTCCGGGTCGGAGCCAGATGGATCGAGTCCTCCGGGCTCTGGAAGGCGATCAGCCCGGCCTGGCTGCGCCCGTCGGGGGCGTCGGTGATCGGGAAGTGCAGCTTGGTCTCGACCGTGTAGGTGCCGGTCGGAGCGTCACGAAGCAGCGCCGAAGCCATGGTCCCCTTGCCCGAGAAGTCGGCGTCCTGCGTCGGCCACACGTACTGGCCGTCGACGACCTTTCCGTCGACGGGGCCGAACCACGTCCACCCGTCCAGTTGGTCGTCGTCGAAGTCCTCGTCGTACTCCGGCAGTCGGGCTCCGACCACGGGGTCCGGCTGTTTGACGGTCACCGGGGTGTAGAGCCGGGTCACGCCGACGTTGTCCACCTCGCCGGCGCCGCGCGTCGAGGCGACACCGCCACGGCGCCAGTCCTTGGGTACCTCCACTGTCAGTTCGGCCAGCGGCATGTCGAGCATGGCCGAGCTGACGTGTACCTGCGCCGCCCCGCCGCGGATCTCGGCCGTGAGCGAGTGCCAGGTCCGCAGGTCGGCGTTGGCGTGCAGGCGCGCGGTGCGCTTCCGCACCACCTTCCGGTCCCGGGTGACCTCGACGGAGAGTGTGCCGGTGGAGTCCAGCCAGGCCACGGTGTGGTTGAACCGGCCTGCGGATGCCAGGACAAGGCCGACCCGGCCTTTGCCGTCGCGCAGCCGAACGTCGGCCTCGATCCTCACATCGCCGTCCGGGGCCCGTCGCGGCAGCAGCAGCCGCGGGACCGCGGCCCGGGACCGGTTGCGGGCGTACCGCCCCGAGTCCGGATCCGAACCCGTGGTCCAGGAGTCGTGCCCGGAGGTGTCGAAGCCGCCGAGGCCGGCGTCGAAGGTGCTGCCCGCGTCCCAGGTGCTCGTGGGCGCGGTCTGCCGTTCCTCGCTCGTCCAGGCGCCCGCGCGCACCGTCGGCCAGCCGTCGATCCAGTCGAGCCGGTCCATCATGGTCGGCCGTCCACCCCAGTTGGGGTCGCTCTCGTGGCGGTCGAAACCGTTGGTGAGGATCCAGTCCTGGCCGGACTTGTCCACGACGTTCGCCGAGTGGCCGGTCGCGACCCATGTGTTGCCGTTCGGCGCGTTGACGATCGTGCCGCCGACGTGCAGGTCGGCCAGGCCGACGCCCTCGGCGTCCTTGAACGGGCCCATCGGGTCCTTGGCCCGCCCGACGAACACCGGATAGGCGCCCTCGTCCCGGGCGCAGCAGCCCAGGCCGGAGTAGAACAGGTAGTACCAGCCGTCGCGCTTCACCACGTACGCGGCTTCGCCGCGCCGGGCACCGACCACCTGCACCGGATCGCCGACCGGCGCGGTGCCCTCCTCGTTCAGGCGCACCGCCTGGATTCCGCCGTCGCGGAACGAGCCGTAGTAGAGGTACTTCTGGCCGTCGGAGTCGACGAACACCGCCGGATCGATCTGATTGACGGTCGTCCCGTACGGCAGCACGGGGTGGCCGATGTCCTTCCACGGACCTGCCGGATGGTCCGACGTGGCCAGCGCGATGGTGTTCTTGTCGCCGCCGGCGACCGAGTAGTAGAGGTAGTACTCCCCGTTGATGTAGCGGATGTCGGGTGCCCAGTAGTAGGTGGTCGCGAAGTCGCGCCACTCCGGGTGGTTGTCGGGCCCGAAGACATCACCGACGTAGGTCCAGTTGACGAGGTCGGATGAGCGCGTGATCGGCATGAAGTGCTGAGACTCCCACGGGCCTCCCTGGTTCTCCCGGCGCATGCTGGTCTGGGTCGCATAGGCGTACCAGTAGCCGTCCTTGCCCCGGATGATCGACGGGTCGGAGAAGGCGTCCGCGACGTTGTCCATCACGGGGTTCTGGTACGTCCCGGGCGGATCGGCGGGATCTGCCGCGGCCGGTCCGGGATGCGCACTGCCCAGGCCCAGGACCATGAGCAGGGCGAGGAGGAGGGTGCCGGGTCTGCCCCGGACCGCGCGGAATCGTGCTGACGTCGATGCCATGTCGGGAGCTCTCCTTTGTGGGTACCGGATATGCCGGAGATATCGCGGATGCCGGGTCGCGGGCCGTGCCCGGAGGAACAGGTGTACGGCGCGGGGGCGGGTTCAGACGATGACCAGGGCCGCGATGCGCCACAGGCCGTTCAGCTTCGAACCGGAAATCTCCAGGTCGGCGGTGCGCCCGTCCGCTCCACCGTCGAGTTCGAAGGAGAACCAGACGAAGGCGCGGCTCGGCAGGCTGTCGTCGCCGGAGCGTCCGAGGACCGCGCCGTCCTCGGACAGGGTGGTGACACCCGAATCGGTGAGGGAGTCGCCGGTCAGCACCCACGCCGTGTGCCGGCCGGCCGGCACCGGGACGCGCAGGACGCTGGGCTCGCCCTTCTGCATGACGATGTCGCGGCGCAGGTCATCGGCGTTGCCCCGGTCGCGGGTGTTCGGCCGGGCGCCGATCCAGCCGAAGCCGCGGTCGTCGGTGTAGTCGTCCTCGGGCGACAGCCTGGTGTACCCGGTCAGCAGCGGGCTGGACGGCGGGCCGGCGTCGAATGCCGCGGCCGCGTCATCGGGGTGTGGCGTGGTGACCACGGACACCGACCGGCCGCGCTCGATCTCCTCGTCGCCGCTGGTGAGCCGGATCTCGACGGTGGCGAATCCCGGAGTGGACACCGGGGTCCCGGTGACGGTCAGCTCTCGCGCGGCTCCGGCGGGGACCGTCACGGTCCGCTCAGTGCTGGACCAGCCGTCGGGGGTGACGAGGCGGACGGTGATATCGCGGTCCGCCGTGCCGGTATTGCGCACCAGCACCGTGACCGGGTTGGCCCGGCCCGCCCACCACACCGGATCCGCCGCCGCCCGCATGACGACGAGGGACGGCACCGGGGCGCCGGGGTCGGTGATGGCGAACGCGGACAGCCGCCAGGGGCCGCCCACCCCCGTGAACGTGATGTCCGTGGTGCGGCCGGTGGCACCTCCGTCGAGGGGGAGCTCCAGCCAGGTGAAGGTTCCGCTGGGCTGCTTCGGACTGGTGGCGACGGTGGCGCCGTCCACCGCGACCCGGGTCGGCGAGGCCGTGGCACCGGTGTCACCGACCAGCACGTACCCGGCGTGCCGGCCGGCCGGCAGGGCGACGCGCAGCACCCGGGACGAGTTGTGCCACAGGTGGTCGCGCAGCAGGGGCTCGCCACCGCGGTCCCTGGCCGACGGGGCGGCGCCGACCCAGCCGTGACCGGCCGACGCGGACCAGGCCGACTCGGGGGTCAGCGCGTCGTAGCCGGGCATCGAAGTGCCGTTCCGTGGACCGGCGTTGAGGGCCAGGAGGCAGCGTCTGCCCTCGGGGGCGACGACCAGGGACGGCGGCCGGCCGTCGAGCCGGGTGAGCTTCGGCGCCACCTCCAGGTCCAGGGCGGCGATGGTGCCCGGCAAGGGGGGTGTGACCGGCAGCTCCAGCTCCGCGGTCGCGGCGCCGGCCGCGGACCGTGCGGCGGGCTCGGTGCGCCACTCCGCCGACGGTGGCCGCAGCGCGACCGTCAGGTCGCGGTCGCGCGCCGAGGCGTTGGTGACGGTGACCGGCAGCAGGTTCGGCCGGCCGCCGAGCAGCACCCGCGGCCCGTTCAGCGCCGCTTGCAGCCATTCCCGCTTCGCGTCGACGATGCGGCTCTTGTCGAAGAAGAATCCGACCACTGTGTCGCGCCAGTACCTCGCGTGCTCCCGCTGGGCCTCGAAGCCCGCCGTGACGGCGGCATGGCGCTGCCGGTCGATCTCCCCGGACAGTTCGCTCCACTCGGCGAGGAACCGGTCGATGCGGTCGACCCCGGTGAAATGCGTATCGTAGATGTGCTGAATGACCGTCTTGCCCGAGCGCAGTCGATGGTCGTACGGCACCCAGTGCATGAACAGCAACAGGTCGTCGGGACAGGTCGCCACGGATTCGTAGTGCTTTTGCCACGGCCGCGGGTAGAGCCCGGTGAAGCCGCTGCCAGTCGCCTCGGTGGTGCGGTCGAAGCCGGTGCCCTCGGTCGTGGAGTGGTGTGACTGGAAGAGGGTGCCCAGCGGGCTCGGGTCGAGATGGTCGCCACCGGGGTCGGTGAGATAGCCCATCCCCAGCGGCGACGTGTAGTCCTCGTACGTCCGGCGCGAGCGCGTCAGGATATCGGCCACGACCTCGGTGACCGCCTCATCGGTGCCGAAGGTCAGCCCGGCCCACTCCGCGGCCAGGTCCCGGGGATCGGCGTCCGGCTCCCAGCACATCCTGCCGAAGGCGTAGGTGTTCGCCGCTGCCAGCAGATAGCCGGTCCAGTCGCGGGCGTTGCCGAAGTTGCTGACCCCGGCGATTCCCGCCCGCGGCACACGGTCATCGCCGTCCGCGAGGATGTCGGCGACGGTCGGTCCGGTCCCGGGCCCCGCGTAGGGAAGGTCAGCACCTCCCGCCACAGCGGAGCCAGATAGGTGGTGTGGAGCGTGTGGCCCGTGTACTCCTGGGTGAGCTGGAGCTCCAGCATCTGGTTGGTGTGGCGCATCGCGCCGAACAGGGGATGTACGGGCTCGCGGATCTGGAAGTCGATCGGCCCGTACTTGGTCTGGAGGATGACGTTGTCGTCGAACGCGCCGTCCAGCGGGGCGAACACCCGGTACTGGTACTCCGCCCAGTCGCTGAAATCCTCGTGCACGAAGCTGCGCCAGACGATCTGCCCGTCGTGCGGTGCCACCGTCCGGGCCAGCATGTTCGCGCCCTCGGCATGAGTGCGTCCGTAGTCGAGCGGGCCGGGCTGCCCCTCCGAGTTCGCCTTCACCAGGAACCCGCCGAATCCGGGCAGGCTCGTGAAGATTTCGGCGCTCTTGTCGCGCCACCACTGCTGGACCCGTCGATCGGCGGGGTCGGCCGTCGTGATCGGGTCGGTGTCGTCCGCGGTCAGGATCATCGGGCTGGCGTAGTTGACGGACAGCCAGACGGAGATGCCCCACGAGTGGAGAAGTGCTGCCAGGGGTCTGAGTCTGGTCAGCATCTCGCCGGTGATGAAGTCGGCGCCGGCGTTCACATTGTTGAGCACCGAAGCGTTGATGCCGATCGATGCCATGGACCGCGCATAGTCGACCACCCGGCCGGAGATGTCCGGCAGCTTGTCCCACTCGAAGAGCGAAGTGCCCGCGTAGCCACGCTCGATCGACCCGTCGACGTTGTCCCAGTGATTCATCATGCGCAGCGCGGTGCGCGGCTTCTCCAGGACGGACAGCTTGTGCAGCGGCCGCTCGAGCTGGAGCAGACGGATGAGATGGAAGACCCCGGCCAGTACGCCCCGATCACTGCGGGCCCCGATGACCAGCCGCCGCCTGCCCGGCGGGCCGGTCATCTCGATCACGAACCCCTGCCGGCCGATCCGGGCCAGCCGGTCGGGACTCACCTGGGATCGCACGACCGGTGACTCGTCCACCGTGCCGATGACCACCGAGGCCCGATCGGCGGGAACCCGGACCGGTGCGCTACCGGTGAAGCCCTGGGCGGCCCGCCGCAGTTCCCGCTCGGCGTTCTCCATGACCAGGCCCTCGCCCTGACGCACCAGAGCGGCCAGGGTCTTCCGGTACTCGGCGAGCCGCCGGGGATCGGCAGTGGGGCGGTAGCGCAGCCAGAGGTCGTAGCCGTCCTCGTCGGGGATGCCCGCCGACGCCGCGAAGCCGTCCGCCGTGCCCCACGGGCTCAGCACGGTGGCGAAGGCGAGAGCGGATGCCTGGAGCACACGGCGACGGCTGTACTCGTACTCGGATCGCGCCATTGCGGTTTCTCCTCTACGTAAGAACGAAGGGAATTGCGCCGAGCCCTCAGATGGCGGCGAGACACGCTAGGCGCGGGTTCGGGTGAGAATCGCGCGCAGTTCGGCCGGCGGGATCTTCGGTTGGCGGTCCGGTGTGAGCAGGCCGTTGGTCTCTTGTTCCGTGTCGGTGAACTGGGTGTAGCAGAAGCCCGCGAGCCCGGAGTCCACCGCGGCGGCCACCAGGGCGGCGAGGCGTTCGGCGAAGTCCTCCTTCGTGGCCACGGTGTCGTAGCCGAACCACTCGGCGCCCTCGGCCGGTTCGAAGGTCGCGCCGCCGAACTCGCTGAGGACGACGGGCTGCCCTTGGTGGCGGACGCCGTCCAGGGTCAGCCGTTTGGCGCCGGGCCACTGCTCGGCGAGCTCGCCCTGCCGCAGCGAGGCGTGGCCGTAGCGCTCGCGCAGTATGTCCCCGTGCTGGGTGTAGTCGTGGACGCCCCAGATGTCGGCGGCGGAGATCTCCCAGCCGTCGTTGGAGACGGCGGGGCGGGAGGGGTCCAGGGCCTTGGTCAGGTGGTACAGGGCGTCCATGAAGTGGCGCTGCGCGGGGACGAGCGCCGGGTTCGGCACGGACCAGGACTCGTTGATCGGGACCCAGGCGACGATCGAGGGGTGGCTGAGGTCGCGGGAGATCGCTTCGGTCCACTCGGCGACCACGCGCTCGACGGTCTGCGCGCCGAAGGTGTACGCCGACGGCATCTCCTCCCACAGCAGCAGGCCGAGCCGGTCGGCCCAGTACAGGAAGCGCGGGTCCTCGATCTTCTGGTGGACGCGCAGCCCGTTGAGGCCGATCTCCTTCGCCAGTTCGACGTCGCGGCGCAATGCGTCGGCCGAGGCCGACAGATGCGATGCGGGCCAGTAGCCCTGCTGGAGAGCGAACCGGAGGAAGTACGGCTTGTGGTTGAGGAGGAAGACTCCGTCGTCCCAGCCGATGTCGCGCAGGCCCAGGTAGGACGTCACACGGTCGACCGGTGTGTCCTCGGCAGCGTCGCGCAACTCCACCACCGCGTCGACGAGGTGAGGCCGCTCCGGACTCCACAGCAGGTCGTCGAGGTCCTGCCCGTGGCGCAGGGCGGGCACCGCGACATCGAACTCCGCCTCCTGGCCCTCGATCAGCGTGCGCTGCTCGGCGAGCACCCGCTCACCCCGCGTGAGGCGGACCGTCACGGTGAGCGGGCGCCGCGGCCAGTGGCCCAGACGCAGCCGGCAGCGGACGCGGGCGTGGGCGACCTCGGGGGTCCAGTGCAGGAGCGTGATGTGCTCGGCCGGGACCTCTTCCAGCCACACCGGCTGCCAGATTCCGGAGGTGCGGTGGTACCAGATGACGTGTGGATCCCGGCGCCAGTCCTGCTTGCCGCGGGGCTGCGCGGCGTCGAGCGGCTGGTCCTCGGCGCGGACGACGAGGGTCTGCTCACCGTCCCGGTCGACGGCGCCGGTCAGATCGCAGGTGAAGCCGGTGTGTCCACCCTCGTGTCGCCCCACCAGGCGGCCGCCCAGCCAGACCTCGGCCCGGTGGTCGACCGCACCGAAGTGCAGCAGGAGCCGCCGCCCGGCGGCCGGCCGGGCCACGTCGATCGCGCGTCGATACCAGAGCACGGAGTGGAAGGCGGTGTCCGCCACCCCGGAGGCCGCGGACTCGGGCGGGTAGGGCACGGTGACGGTGCCGGTGAACGGTGCGGAGGTCGCCGGGTCCATCCAGCGGTCGGCGCGGCCGCAGTCCTCGTCGTCGTGGGCGAACTGCCAGGGACCGCCGAGGTCGCGCCAGTCGGGATCGCGGATCAGCTGCGGCCTCGGATGGCCTGCGGCGTCCAGGTGCGGGTGGGGCATGCGTGAACTCCGGTGTGTGGTGCGTGGGTGGGGGATGGCAAGGTGGCGCGCCGCGGTTCAGTTCTCCTGGGCATCCGCGGGGGAGCGGAGGTCCACGACCGTGGCGGCGAACGCCAGCGGGCCCGGCAGCAGCGGGACCAGCAGCGGAATCGACCAGGCCAGGAGCCCGCTGAGGATCACGGCGCCGGCCAGCAGGAGAGTGCCGCGCGGGTCCGCGGCCGAGCGGACCAGCGCCTCGCGTGCGGCCAGCACGTGCGGTGTCTCCAGCGCGGTCGCCCGCAGCGCCACAACCGCGGCGCCCAGGACGAGCAGCGCGAGGGCGGGCGCCATGACGGCCGCTCCGGGCAGCGCGGCGCGCAACAGCGCGGCATCGATCAGGACGACCACCACGAGCAGCGGCGGCACCAGACCGAGGGCCGCCGACCGCACGGACAGCTGGGCACGCAGCTGAGCGCCGTACGTACCCGCCCTGACCTGGACGCCGCTGCCCGCGGCCTGCCGGAGCGTCGCGGACGCGGCGGCGAACGCGGCCGGGGCCGTGACGACCGGCAGGCAGGCGAGGCTGGTGAGCAGGCCGATCAGCAGCATGTCCGCGAAGAGGGTGAACCCGGAGCCGAAGACCTCTCCGGGTTCCCGGCGCTCGCGCCGGGGCGCGATCGGTGCGTGGGACATGGTGTGCCTCACCCCTTCAGTCCGGACGTGGCCATGCCCTGCACCAGGTAGCGCTGGAAGACGAAGAAGAACAGCACGATCGGCAGCACCGAGATCACCGACATGGCGAACATGGGTCCGTACGCGGAGGTGCTGGACTGGTCGACGAAGCTGCTCAGGGCGAGCGTGATGGTGTACTTCTCCGGCGCGAAGAGATAGATCATCTGCGTGAAGAAGTCGTTCCACGTCCAGATGAAGGTGAAGATGGCCGTGGTGATCAGCGCGGGCCGGGCCAGCGGCAGCGTGATCGACCAGTACGAACGGAAGGGACCACAGCCGTCGATCCGCGCGGACTCCTCCAGCTCGCGCGGCAGGCCGCGCATGAACTGGACGATGAGGAAGACGAAGAACGCCTCGGTGGCCAGGAACTTCGGCAGGATCAGCGGCCAGTAACTGTCCACCAGGCCAAGCCGGTTGAAGATGATGTACTGCGGGATCAGTACGACGTGGTGCGGCAGCATCAGCGTCGCCACCATGAAGGCGAACATCACCTTGCTCATCCGGAAGCGCAGCCGGGCGAAGGCGTAGGCGGCCAGCGAGCAGGACAGGACGTTGCCGAGGACGGCACCCCCGCGATCAGCAGCGTGTTGCCGAGCAGGTGGGTGACGGTGACACCCGAGACCCCGTCCAGGGCGGTCGTGTAGTTCGACCACTCCAGACGGCTGGGCCACAGGTCGAGGCTCGTCATCACCTCGTCGGCCGGCTTGAGCGAAGTGGCGAGCAGCCAGGCCAGCGGATACAGCAGGACGAGCAGCGCGGCGGCCGAGATCGTGTGCGGCAGCCACCGCTTGGTGGCGATATTCATCTGATCTCCTCGTCCGCGTAGAACACCCAGGACCGGGAGGTCCGGAACAGGATCAGGGTGATGGCGCCGATGGCGATCAGCAGCAGCCAGGCCATCGCCGCCGCGTATCCCATATGCGAGGCCGTGAAGCCGCGCTCGTACAGGTACAGCGTGTAGAACATCGTGGAGTCGGCGGGTCCGCCGTCGCCGCCGCTGATGGCGAAGGCCGGGGTGAAGACCTGGAAGGAGTTGATGACCTCCAGGACCAGGTTGAAGAAGACGACCGGGGACAGCATCGGCACGGTGATGGACATGAACTGCCGCCAGCGGCCCGCGCCGTCGAGTGCCGCGGCCTCGTAGAGGTCGGGCGAGATCTGCTGGAGCCCCGCCAGGAAGATCACCATGGGCGCGCCGAACTGCCACACCGTCAGCAGGACGACGCCGTACACCGCGAGATGGGGGTTGCCGACCCAGCCGCCGGTGTGGATGCCGACGGTGTCCAGGACATTGGCGACGGTGCCGCCGTCGTTGAACAGCGCCTTCCACACCAAGGCGATGGACATGCTCGCGCCGAGCAGGGACGGCGCGTAGAACGCGGAGCGGTAGAAGCCCCGGCCCCGGCTGAGGTTCTTCAGCAGCATCGCCACGCCGAGGGCCAGGCCCAGCTTCAGCGGGACGGCCACGACGACGTACAGCATCGTGGTGCCGACCGACCGCCAGTAGCGGGGGTCCTCGGTCAGCATCTCCTGGTAGTTGCGCAGGCCCACCCAGTGCGGCGGGTCGAACAGGTTGTAGTCCGTGAACGACAGGTACAGGGAGACGGCCATCGGCACGAGGGTCAGCACGACCGCGCCGATCATCCACGGGGAGAGGAACACATAGGCGGGCCACTGCCGCTCACGCACCTGGCGCCGCTTGCTCTTGCGCTGGCGCGGATCCGTGGTGCGGACGGCGCGCGCGGGCGCCCTTGTCGTGGACACCGTGCTCATGACTCCAGCTCCCGGTTCGCCTCGTCGATGAGTTCACGTGCCGCCTGCCGCGGGGTGGCCATCCCGTAGATCATGCGCTGGTGGATGCGCTTGAAGGCCGTCTGGATCGCGAGATCGCCGGGCGGCGGTGCGGTCGGCGGGATGTCCAGGCCGTACTTCTCCATCGTCTGCGCGTAGTCGTAGATCTCCCGCTCCGGTCCCTCGAGCGTCTTGGCGACCCGGGAGGCGATCTTGCGGTTCGGCGGGGTGGACCGGGAGAAGCCGAGGATGTCGCCGGCCCGTGGGTCGTTCAGGAGGAAGTCGATCAACTGGGCCGCCTCCTTGGGGTGCTTGCTCTGCGAGCCGATGCCGAGGAGCATGCTCGGCTTGAAGTACGTGCCCTGGTGGCCGCCGGTCGTGGGCACCGGCGCGAAGTGGATGTTCTCGCCGAGCAGGGCCGTGTACCCGGGGAACGGTGCGTCCCAGGTGAAGTCGGCGGCCCCGAGGCGGCGGCCGATGGGGCTGGTCTCGGTGCTCTTGGCCTGCACGGTGTCCCGGGCCTGGGCGATGGCGCCTTCTTCGCGGAGTGTGTTGAGGAACGACCAGAAGGCGGTCAGGTCGTCCTCGGTGAAGCCGAGCTTCGTCTGGTCCGCGTAGAGCCTCTTGCCGCGGCTGCGCAGCCAGGTCTCGAAGACATCCTCGTTGCCACCGCCGTCGTTGGCGCCGGTGAAGGGGCGTCCGTCGGGGGACTTCATGCCCAGGGCGGCGATCTTCTTGTTGGCCTTCGCCCAGTCCTGCCAGGTCCAACTCGGCTGGGGCGTGGCGATACCGGCCTTCTTGTAGACGGCGGAGTCGTAGGCGTATCCGGTGATGCCACGCCCCATGGGCAGGGCGAACTGCCTGCCCTGGTAGGTGCCGGTGCGCAGGAAGTCCTGGTCCATGTCGGACGTGCGGATCGTCCGGTCCTTGATGGCACCGTCCAGCGACATGATCGCCTTGCCGCCCGCGTACTGGGAGATCTGCCGGTAGTCGAGCTGGACCACGTCGGGCACACCGCCGCCGGCGGCCTGCGTGGCCAGCTTCTGGAGATACGAGCCGAATTCGCCGTTCGACGTGCGCACGGTGACGCCGGGGTGTTCCTTCTCGAAGAGGCGGACCGCCTTCTCGGTGCGCGCGGCACGGTCGTCGTTGCCCCACCAGGAGAACCGGAGGGTGATGCCGGACGTATCGCCGCTCGCGGCGGAGCACCCGGAGAGCGTGCCGGTCAGGGCGGTGCTGAGGCCGATGGCCGCGACCGCCAGGACGGCCCGGCGGCTCGGGCGGGGCAGCCGGCCCTCCTTGTCGCGCGACCGGGCCACGCCGACCGCCGCGGGGAAGCCGTCGTACCTCGCGCTCACCATGTGTGCCTGCCCAGGTGGGCGGTGACCTGCTCGCGGTCCCAGGCGCCGTCGGCGACGGTCACCCGGTAGCCGCGGGAGAGGGTGTCGCCGGGGGCGAGGACGAGCTCCTCGTGGAACGCCCAGGACGGGGCGACCGCGGCGAACGGGTCGCTGCGCACGAACCAGTGCGCCGGGTGCGTCCCCTTGTCACCCGCGTGGTCGTTGGCCGGGGCGTGCTCGAAGACGACCGTGGCGTGGCCGTCGCGCCCGTCGTGCTCACCGACGTACGCAAGCCAGGGCGCCTGGCTGCCCATGAGGTCGCCGCCGTCCGCCTCGGCGGTGAAGACGTGGCCGTCGCGGAAGGCGCGCGGGCCCCGCCAGAACAGCCCGGTGTATCCGGCGGCCGGGCGGCCGTGGGTGGTGGGGCTGCCGAAGCGCAGCGGTTCGGACCGGCGGTTGGTGATCGCCGAGGTCCATGTGAGCGACCAGCTGCCGGCCCGCGGATCGACGTCGCGCACCTCGATGCGGCGCTCCTCCTGGGCCCACAGTTCACCGTCGTACGGATGCCAGGTCAGACGCTCGGCGATCACGGCCCGGTCCTCCGCGGCGGCGACCGCCTCGAATGCGACGTGCGCCATCGAGCCGACCCGCTCGGGCAGCGCGACATACCCCTCGCCGTGGATGTAGGTGTTCCCGCCCCACAGGTTCTGGCCCGACAGGTGGGAGGCCGTCAGCTGGAGCCCCTTGTGCCAGCGATGGTCGTTGGGGCGGTAGTCGGTGACGAGTCCGCCGGAGAGGGTCCGGAGCGGGTGCAGATACGGCTTGGGGGCCTCCCACGGGGCTTCGGGGCGGTACACGTAGGCGAACAGCTCGGTGCCGGTCGCCTCGTGGGTCACGGTGATGCGGTCGCCGTGGGCATGGGTCAGTGCGAGCGTCATGCGGAGGCCTCTTCCTTGCGGGTGGTGTCCGGCGCCCAGCCCTGGGCGCCGCCGTGCAGCTCGGTGTAGTAGGGGTCGCCGGGTCCGATCTCCCCGGCGCGGACCGGGGTGTCGGTGAACGCGGACTTGTACAGGGCGGTGATGAACTCGAGCGTCTGCCGGCCGCCCGCGCCGCTGGTCGCGTGGCGTCGTCCCGCCCTGATGTCGGCCACCAGGGCATGGAGCTGGGCCAGGTGCGAGCTCGGCTCGTCCGTGCCGAAGTCGCGCCAGGCGGCCACGGTCTCCTCGGGGACACCGGGGGCCGGGGTGATGCGCCAGTCCGCGTTTCGGTAGCCGTACAGATGGGTCAGTTCGATCGTGGCGCGCTCGCAGTCGATGCGGATCCGGCTCACCTCGTCGGGGCTCAGCACGCTGTTGACCACGGTGGCCACGGCGCCGCTCGCGAACCGCACCTGCGCCGTGGACACGTCCTCGGTCTCGACATCGTGCACGAGCCGCGCCGCCATCCCCCGCACCTCGCTCCAGGGCCCCATCAGGTCCAGGAGCAGATCCGTCTGGTGGATGCCATGCCCCATGGCGGGCCCGCCGCCCTCGGTCGCCCACCGCCCGCGCCACGGAACGGAGTAGTAGGCGGCGTCCCGGTACCAGGTGGTCTGGCAGTGGGCGACGAGCGGGCGGCCGAACGCCCCCTCCCGCAGCAGTCGCCGTACATGGCGCGCGCCGGAGCCGAACCGGTGCTGGAAGACGATGGAGGCGTACGGTCCCGCGTCCCCGGGCTTCTCGGCGGTCTCGATGGCATCGAAGTCGGCGAGGGACGGGCACGGCGGCTTCTCGCACCACACCCAGGCCCCCGCCTTCAGCGCGGTCACCGCCTGGTCGCGGTGCACGGCGGGCGGTGTGCACAACACCACGAGATCGGGGCGCAGTTCGGTCAGGGTCGCGTCGAGGTCCGTCGAGGCGTACGGAATCCCGGCGCCGGCCGCGAACGCGCGCACCGCGTCCATGTCGACGTCGACGGCGGCGACGATCTCCACCTCGCCCGCTTCGGCGAGCGTGCGCAGCGCGGGCAGATGGCTGGAGCGCGCGATGCCCCCGGTGCCGACCACGGCGGTGCGCAGTGGGGTGGTGGAGCGGTGCGAAGACATGCGGACCCTCTCATGAGATGTGCGGTGAGCGCGGCGCCGTGGGCACGGGCGGGCAGCCCGGACCGTCCGACGGACAGCCCTCGGCTGCCCCCGTGACGCCCCCGGTAGCAACCGCTTGCTATCGATCGGTTCCAACGTTGTAACCGCGAAATCTCGCCACGGTCAACCCCTCGTCCGGAACGGGATTCCGAGCCGACCGGCGCTGACAACCCGCCGAAGTCCCTGCATAATGCGGAGAAACACAGGTGAGGAGGTCGGCCAGTGGCCGCGGTGACACTCAAGGACGTGGCGGAGCGGGCAGGGGTCTCGATCAAAACCGTGTCCAACGTTGTACGCGATGCTCCCCGCGTATCCGAGGCCACGCGGAAGCGCGTACTGAAGGCGGTGCACGAGCTCGGCTACCGGCCGAACCCGTCGGCCCGCCGGCTGCGCACCGGGCACAGCGGCCTGATCGGTCTCGCCGTCCCGGATCTGGCCACGCCGTACTTCGCCGAACTCGCCCAGCACGTTCGGGCCGAGGCCGCGCAGCTGGGCCTGACCGTCCTGATCGAGGAGACGCTGGGCGACGCGACGGAGGAACTGCGCCTGGCCACCGGCGTCGGCGCGTCACTGCTGGACGGCGTGGTCCTGTCGCCCCTGCGTGTCTCGCCCGACGAACTCGCCGCCGTGGCCAACGAGTTCCCGCTGGTTCTGCTCGGCGAGCGCAGCTACGAGCACGACCAGGTGGGGGCCGACCACGTCCTGATCGACAACGTCGCGGCGGCGCGCGACGTCACCGCGCACCTGGCCGGCCTCGGCCGGACCCGGATCGCCGCCATCGGCGTGGACCAGCAGGCGTCGGCGACCAGTCGGCAGCGCCTGGAGGGCTTCCAGCTCGCCCTGCACGAGGCCGGGGTGACCTACGACCCCCGGCTCGCGCCCGCCATCAAGGAGTTCGACCGGCGCAACGGGCTGCTGGCGATGCGCGCCCTGGCCGCCCTGCCGGCCGGCGTACGCCCCGACGCGGTCTTCTGCTTCAGTGATCTGCTGGCCGTCGGCGCCCAACGCGCCCTGTTCGAAGCGGGGTTGAGCATCCCCGACGACGTCGCCGTGGCGAGCATCGACGGCTCCGACGAGGCGCTCTACAGCACGCCGTCCCTCACATCCGTGGCCCCCGACAAGACCGCCATCGCCTCACTGGCCGTGAAGTGCCTGGCAGCCCGCATCCGCTCGGACGTGCCCCTGCCGTTCGAGGTGCATACGGCTCCGCACTGGCTGCACGCCCGGGAATCCACGAACGGCGGGCGCCAACAGCTTTTCCCCTGATCCGAACCGACCTTCCCCTGATCCGAACCGACCTTCCCCTGATCCGAACCGACCTTTCGCTGATCCGGGCCGAGGGACCGCCAGCCGGAGGACGGCCCCCCGGTACACAAGCGCTCAGCCGCTCCCGGTGACGGTCAGGTGCCGCCAGCTCGCGGTCCCGGCCTGGTCACGCACCCCGATCGCGCCCCGGGTGAAGGAACAGTCCGGATCCTGGTACGTGAACCCGGTCGGCGGCGCGGGGGAGCCCGAGGGCCTGCCGGTCACCGTGAGGGCGCAGCCCACGGCCTTCACCGTCAGGTGGTACCACCTCCCGGTGGCCAGGCCGCCGGGGACGGCCGTCTGCGCCAGCTCCTTCCACGCACCGTTCTGCTCGCCGAGGACGATCCGCCGCGAGGACACACCGATGTAGTAGCCGTCGAGGGCATCGGCCCCCTGGCCCGGGTCGGACGCCCGCACGACGAATCCGGCCTGCGCTCCGCTGTCGATGCGCACATCGCCCGCGAGGCGGTAGTCGGTCCACCCCGTGGAGCCCGCGATCGACTTGTTCCCGCCGGCGCCACCGCATGTCTCGGACAGGACACCGCCCGACGTCGCCCAGCAGGCCCCCGTAGTCGACCCAGCCGGACCTCCCCTTCGCGAAGGCGTCGGCATAGGGCAGAACACCGCTGTTGGCCACCGCTGTCCAGGAGCAGATGCGGACTTTGACTTCCGCTCCCCGGCCTAATACTCCAGTGCGGTTTCGTGATCTATCCAGCGGGTCCGTCGGTGGAGCGTCGTTGGTAGTGGCTGCGTCGGGCTGCGGCCTGGTGGCGTCTGCGCCAGGTGGACCAGTGCAGCAGTCTGGCGGCAGTCATGGCCGGTGGGGCGAAGACGGCGACGAGCAGGTGACGGATCTCCGGGACGGTCAGGATGATCGGGTCGTGGCTGCGGTCGGGATGTTGCGGATCGGCAGGCCGGGCGGGGTTCGCGTCGGCGGCGAGAGCGGTCAGGAAGGCCAGGGCCAGCATGGCGAGCGTGATGTGCCGGTGCCATGAGGTCCAGTGCCTGACCTGGTAGTGATCCAGGCCGACCTGGCTCTTGGCGGCCTGGAAGCACTCCTCGACGCTCCAGCGGACACCGGCGACGCGGACGAGCTCGTGCAGGGTGATCTGGGTGGGTGACCAGCACAGGTAGAAGGCGAGTTCACCGGTGGTCCGGTTGCGGCGGATCAGCAGGTGACGATGGACGCCGGTGCCGATGTGGATCCAGGCCCAGTCGTAGTAGCGCGGGCCCTTCGCGCCGGCTCCGGCGCTGTGCCGCTGCCAGGCAGAGGCGGGCAAGCGGTCGGCGAGGACATCGGCGCGGACAGGGGTGCGGCCCTGGTTGATCCGGACCCGGGTGGAGCAGGCGACGGCCATCACGTAGCCGATGCCGATCCGCTCCAGGCGTGCGCGTAACTGCGGGTCCTGGCCGTAGGCTTCGTCGCCGGTCACCCACGATGCAGTCACTCCGGCGTCCAACGCGGCGACGATCATCTCCTCGGCCAGCCGGGGCTTGGTCGCGAAGGGTAGGTCCTCGGGCACCCCGGCAGCATGGCGGCGCTCGGGATCGGAGCACCAGGACCGCTCGGGCAGGTAGAGCCGTCGGTCGATCAGCGCGCGTCCCCGCTCAGTGGCGTAGGCGAGGAACACGCCGACCTGGGAGTTCTCGATCCGGCCAGCTGTGCCGGTGTACTGGCGTTGCACCCCCGCCGACATGCTGCCTTTCTTCACGAAGCCGGTCTCGTCCACGATGAGAACGCCGTCGTCGCCGAGGTGGTCGACAACGTAGGCGCGGACATCGTCACGGAGGGCGTCGGCATCCCAGCGGGCATAGCGCAGCAGGCGCTGCATCGGCCCGGGCCGGGCCAGGCCGGCCTGTTCAGCCAGTTGCCAGCAGTTCTTCCGCTCGGTAGCCGACAGCAGCCCGAGCAAGTAGGCGCGGGCCGTGGCCCGAGGCTCAACTCGGCCGAACCGCCCGGCGATACGAGCCATGGCCTGGTCGAACAACACCCGCCAGCGGGCAGGGTCTACGCTATGGTCCGCGGCCACCGCACGATCTTCGTTTGTCCACACACCAACCGATGATCACGCGGTGGCCGTACCCGTTCCCAGCCGGGTTCGCCACAAGATCGCGAAGTCAGACTGGAGTACTAAAAGCCGGGGATTCCTACCACGGTCGGCTGACCGTCTCGGTGGGTTCCTGCTTCACCGCGCTGGGCAGCACGACGCGCGAGGCGCCACGGTCGAGCAGCAGCCGCACGGCGGCCTCGGCCGCGACGGTGTCCTGCGACGCGACGCTGTCGAAGGGGCCCTCCACCCGGCGCGGTCCGAGCAGCACCGCGGGACCGGGGAACGGCAGACCCTGCAGCTCCCGCGCGGTGATCGCGGTCGGCATCAGCAGCACGCCGTCCGAGAGGCCCCCGCGATTGCGCAGCACCTCCAGCTCCCGCTCGCGGTCGCCCCCGGTGGGCTCCATCACGACGCTGATGCCCTGGGCCTCCGCGAGATCGAAGACCGCGGCGGCCAGGGGTGCGCAGTAGCCGTACCCGAGGCCCGGCAGGGCGAGCGTCACCGTGTCCGTCGTCCTCGAATTGAGGCCGCGTGCCAGGGGGTTGGGGCGGTAGCCGAGCTCCTCGACCGCGACGCGCACGGCTCGGACGGTCGCCTCGTTCACCTGCCCGGTGGCATTGACGACGTTGGACACGGTCTTGACGGACACACCGACGGCGGCGGCCACATCACGCATGCGCACCACTCGACGGTGCTGAGGGTGGGGGCGCAGTATCCGGCCTGCGCGACGTTGCCGAACCCGACCACGGCGATGTCCCCCGGCACGCTGCGCCCCGCGTCCCGCAGGCCGCGGAGCGCGCCCAGGGCGAGCGCGTCGCCGAGCGCGAACACGGCGTCCGTCTCCGGCGCCCGCTCGACAAGCGTCCGCACCGCCTCGGCGCCCGCCGCGAAGGTGACGGTCTCCGTGCTCACCACCCGCCGGCGGCTCACCGGCAGCCCGGCGTCGCGCAGACCCGCGACGTACCCGAGATAGCGCTCGTCGCTCTCCGCCGGCAGCGCCTCACCGGGGGCCAGGGCGGCGATGCGCCGCCGCCCGCCCGCGACCAGATGGGCCACGACCGTGCGCGCCGCCTCGAACAGGTCCGTGTCGGAGGAGTCGACGCGGCCCGCGGTGACCGACGCCGTGGCCACGACCAGCGGCTTCGTCACCGCCAACGCGCGCATGTCCTCCTTGCCGAGCGCGACAGGGACGAGCAGGATTCCGTCCACGTGCCGCAGGTAAGGGTCGTCGCAGACACCGCGCTCGCGCCGCACATCGCCATGCGTCTGCGTGATGCGCACGGACATCCCGTGGTGCTGGGCCTCGCGCAGCACGGAGTCGGCGAATTCGCGGAAGTAGGGGACCGTGACACTCGGCAGGGCGAGCCCCATCACATGGGAGCGTCCCGAACGCAGCCGCCGCGCGGCCAGGTTGGGCCGGTACCCGAGCTCGTCGATCGCGTCCCGCACCCGCTGCCGGGTCTCCTCCCGGACGTTCCCGCGGCCGCGCACCACGCTCGACACCGTGCTCGCCGAGACACCGGCGAGAGCGGCCACGTCACGCAAGGTCGCGGAACCGCGCGTCGCGGAGTCCGCACCCGCGCCAGAAAGCCGTCCGCGCACAGCTCACCAAGCCCCTTCCACCACGACGGGAGTCTAGCCCGCGCCCGCCGCGGCGCCCGGCCTCAGCCCCGCCGCCCACCGGCCCTGGAGTCTGTCAACAAACAACCTGGAGTGATGGATCATGGTCGAGTGATGCGTCGCCATGAACTGTCCGCCTTCTGCGCCGGCCGGCCCAAGGCCATGACGGCCATCACGGCCGCGAGGCAGGTCTTCTCAGCCTGAGCGCCGGGGGAGGAGCGGCGGCCAGGGCTCCTTCCTGCCCGGTCCGCACAGCGGCTTGGCGCTACGGAACGTGCTCGGCGAGCAGTTCGGCCATCTCCCGGGCCACCGGCTGTTCGGGCGACCCGCCGCACGCCTCAAGGGGACCGTCGTTCCCGCAGATCGCTCGCCTTGACCCCGAGCAGCAGCAGGACGACGGCGAGCAGCACGATACCGGCGCTGATCTGCAGGCCGAGGGCAAGGCTGCCGGTGCCGGCCTGGATGAAGCCGAGCAGGGACGGGGAGGCGGCAGCGGCGAACGAGCCCATCGAGGTGACGAAGGCGATTCCGGTGGCTGCCGCGCGTTCTCCCAGGTAGATGGAGGGAATCGAGTAGAAGACGGTGAGGCCGGAGTAGTGTGCCGCGGCGAGGATCGCCAGCAGCGCCACGACGACGAGGACGCTGCCGCTGGACACCGAGAGCGCCACCATCGCGAGGGCGGCGACGGTCCAGCTGAGAGCCGTGTGCCAGCGACGTTCGAGAGTGCGGTCGGAGTGCCGCCCCACGATCAGCATGACCACGATGCCGAGCAGGGGCGGCAGGGCGGAGAAGAGCCCGAGGTCGAGGACGTCGCCGACGCCCGCCTCCGCGATGATCCGAGGCGTCCAGAACGACACGGCGTTGGCCAGGGTGTAGGCGCCGCAGGCACACAGACCGATGATCCACACCTTGGGGTCTCGCAGTGCGAGGCGCAGACCGCCGGGCCCGCCGCCGGCCGCCTCTTCTTCGCTCTTGCGCCGCTGGTCCGCGTCGAGGTCCGCACGTACGGCCGCTCGCTGCGCGGGGGTCAGCCACCGCGCCTGTCCGGGTTCGTCGACGAGCCACAGGAGGACGACGCCGGCGAGCACGATCGGGGGAATGCCCTCGATGAGGAACAGCCACTGCCAGTCGGCGAAGCCGGCCACGCCGCCGAAGCTGTGCATGATGCTGCCGGACATGAGGGAGCCGAGGATGCCGGAGATGGGCACGCCCGCGAAGAACACCGCGGTCATGCGGGTACGCCGGGCGGAGGGGAACCAGCGGGACAGGAAGTAGAGCGCCCCGGGGAAGAAGCCGGCCTCGGCGACACCGAGGAGGAACCGGGCGATATAGAAGGTGATCTCGTTGTGGACGAGTGATGTGGCGATGGTGACGGCACCCCAGGACGCCATGATGCGCACGAGTGTCTTACGGGCGCCGATCCGGGCGAGCAGGGTGCTGCTCGGCACCTCGAAGAGGATGAAGCCGACGAAGAAGAGGGTCACGCCCAGGCCGTAGACGGCGGAGCCGAAGCCGAGGTCGCGCTCGAGGCCCTGCTGGGCGATGCCGATGTTGGTGCGGTCGATGAAGCTGACGACGTAGCAGATGACCAGGAGCGGCATGAGACGCCAGGCGATGGTGCGGTAGGTCGCGGTGCGGTCGACCGAGGAAGTATCGGCGGCGTCGGCGTCCTGGGATCCGGAGAGGGTTGAAGGGTCGGCCACGACGTACGACTCCTTTGCTGAGAGGGGCTGCGTCGCCGGGGCGGCGGGCGGTGCGAGTTTCCGCCGCTCGCGTTGATAAAGTCAACACTTGTGGCGGAGATACCATGCCACCCATGGTGAAACGTGAGGGTGGCGGAGACCTGGTGCCGATCTCCGAACTGTTGTCCTATCGGCTGTCGCGCACATCGTCGGCACTGTCGCGCAGCGCGGCCCTGAGGTACCGCCGCGAGTTCGACGTCAGCCTCGGTGAGTGGCGGACGATCGCACTGATCGCGGCCGATCCGACCCTGACCCTCAACCGCCTGGCCCGGCGGGCGGGGTTGGATAAAGCACAGGTGAGCCGGGTGGTGCGGGGGTTGGTGGAGCGGGGTCTGGTCGGCCGCACCGAAGGATCGGGGCGCAGTCGCCAACTGGCTCTCACGGAGGCCGGGGTGACGGTGTACCGGGGTCTGATCGCGGCGGCGAACGAGCGGGACGCGACCTTCGCGGAGGTCCTCTCCGGCGAGGAGGTGCGGGTGCTGGGGCGTGCCCTGGAGAAGCTCACCGATCTCGCGCTGTCCCTGGAACGGCGGGAGCGAGATCAGCTCGACGACGGCTGAGTGTTGACTTTATCAACATGGCGAGGGTAGTTGTGGTGGAGTCATCCATGAGGAGGTGGCTCGATGACCGACGCGGTCACGATCTGCGAATGCTTCGCCCGGGACGGGCTGCAGCACGAACCCACGTTCGTGCCCACCGAAACCAAGATCGCCCTACTGGAGTCATTCGCCGACGCCGGCTTCCGCCGCATCGAAGCGACCGGCTATAGCCATCCGCGGTGGGTTCCCGCCTTCGCCGACGCGAGCCATGTGCTGGCGGGCGTCACCCACCGCCCCGGTGTGGCGTTCAAGGCGACGTGTCCCAACCCGCGGGCCGTCGAGCGCGCCCTGGCCGACCTCGAACGCGGTGCGGGCGCGCAGGAGTTGAGCCTGCTGGTGTCGGCCAGTGAGAGCCACACACGGAAGAACCTGCGCACCACGCGGGAGCACCAGTGGGAACGGGTCACCGAGATGGTCGCGCTCGCCGGCGACCGGTTCCGGCTGATCGGGGTGGTGTCCGTCGCGTTCGGCTGCCCCTTCGAAGGCCCCGTCGACCCGGGTCGGGTCGCCGAGGACGTCGCCCGCTTCGTCGACCTCGGCGCGGATGCCGTCACCCTGGGCGACACCACGGGCGTCGCCACCCCCGCGGCCGTCACCGGCCTCTTCGCCCGGCTGGACCGGGCCCACCCCGGGCTGCCGATCGTCGCCCACTTCCACAACACCCGCGGAACGGCCATCGCCAACGCGGTCGCCGCCCTGGACGCGGGCTGCCGCCACTTCGACAGCGCCCTGGGCGGCGTCGGCGGCCATCCGTCGCGGATCGGCTACGGAGCCGGCCTCACCGGAAACGTCTGCACCGAGGACCTGGTGAGCCTGTTCGACGCGATGGGAGCCGACACCGGCATCGACCTCGACGCGCTCGCCGCCGCGTCCCGGGCTTGCGAGGAGGCCCTGGGCCGGCCCCTGCACAGCATGGTGGCCCGCGCAGGCTTCGCCCGCTCCGCGGCCGCCGCCTGACCCGCCCCACCGCACGCTTCCCCACTCCACCCCCCCCGAGGAGAACCTTCCGTGACCGTCATGACCAGCGGGCAGCCGGCCGACACGGGCGAAGCGGCCGCCGATGTGCTGCTCGTCGAGGACCGCGGCCCGGTCCGCGTCCTCACCCTCAACCGCCCCGACAAGCTCAACGCGCTGAACACCGCGCTCACCCGGGCCCTGAGCACCGCGCTCACCGCGGCCGAGGACGACCGCGAAGTCCGCGCCGTCGTCCTCACCGGCGCCGGCCGCGGCTTCTGTTCGGGCGCCGACCTGTCGGAGTTCTCCACCCTCACCCCCGACGAGCCGGACGCCGTCCTGGAGCGGGCGGCACTCACCGCGCACCTGCAGACCCAGATGCAGCGGATGGGCACACCGGTCGTCTCCGCGGTGCGCGGCGCCGCGGTGGGCGGTGGCGCCGGGCTCGCCATCGGCGCCGACATGGCCATAGCCGGCACGGACCTGAAGTTCGGCTACCCCGAACTGCGACACTCGATCGTGCCCGCCCTGGTCATGACCGGGCTCCAGCGCCACCTCGGCCGCAAGCTCGCCTTCGAGCTGATCAGCACGGGCCGGCTGCTCTCGGCCTCCGAGGCCGCGGCACACGGCCTGGTGAACCGTGTCGTCGAGCCGGACCAGGTGGTCGAGACCGCACTCGGCACAGCCGAGCGGTGGGCCGCCGTGGAGTCCCGCGCCATCCACGCGGCCAAGGACCTCTTCTACCGCGTCGCCGATCTGCCGACCGAGGCCGCGATGCGGGCCGGCCAGGACGTCAACGCACTGATGCGGGGGTTCCGCCGGTGAGCGCGCACCTCACGCCCGGCCCGCTCGGCGGCATCACCGTCCTCGACTTCTCGCGGGTCCTGGCCGCCCCGATGGCCACCCAGGTTCTCGCCGAGCTGGGAGCCACCGTCATCAAGGTCGAACGCCCCGGCCGCGGCGACGAGACCCGTGGCTTCGAGCCCCGTCTGCCGCACGGCGAGAGCGCCTACTTCTTCGCGTTCAACCGCGGCAAACGCTCGATCACCCTCGACCTCAAGGACCCCCGCGGCCAGGACCTCGCCCGCCGCCTCGCCACCGGCGCCGACGTCGTCGTCGAGAACTTCCTGCCCGGCGCCATGGAACGGCTGGGACTGGGATACGACCGGCTCGCCGCGGACAACCCGGCCCTGGTGTACGTGTCCGCCACCGGTTTCGGGCAGAGCGGCCCCGACCGCACCCGCAAGGGCTACGACACCGTCTTCCAGGCGCTGTCCGGCGTCATGGCGGTGACCGGGGAACCGGACGGCCCGCCCAGCAAGGCCGGGATCCCGGTGGCGGACATGACCTCTGGGCTGTGGGTCGTCATCGCCGCGCTCACCGGTCTGGCCGGGCGTGCCGCTTCCGGCCACGGCCGCCACTACGACGTCTCCATGATGGACGTCCAGCTCAGTCTGCAGGCCCTCAACGCGGCCCGGCTGTTCGCCCTGGACGAGGACCCGGTGCGCACCGGCACCCAGCACCCCGGCCGGGTCCCGTCCGCCGCGTTCCAGACGGCCGACGGCGGCTGGCTGCACATCAGCGGCAGCGACCAGCACTGGGCATCGCTGTGCGCCGCCCTCGGTCTTGACGACCTCGCCGCCGATCCCGGTCTGCGGCACAACGCGGGGCGCGTCGCCGGGCGCGACCGCGTGATGACCGCCCTGCGGACGGCGATCGCCGGACGGGACCGCGATCCGCTGCTCAAGGAGTTGCGCGCCGCCGACATCCCGGCCGGCGAGGTGCGCGGCGTCCGCGAGGCCCTGGCCGACCCGCACGCGCGGGCGCGGGACGTCGTCGCGGAGTTCGAGCATCCCACCGAGGGCACCTTCCGTGCCCTGCGCACCCCGCTGCGGGAGACCACCGGCGCGCCGCCGCACACCGACGCCCCGCCGCTGCTGGGCGCCGACACCGACGCGGTGCTCACGGAACTCGCCGGGCTCGACCGCGGCGAGATCGAGGACCTGCGGGCCTCGGGGGTGATCTGAAATGTCCGGGACCGACGAGCCGACTCCCGCGGACCCGCGAGTGCGCTGTGCGGTGGCTGACGGGATCGCCCGTGTCGAGCTGGCCCGGCCCCGGGCCCGTAACGCCGTCGATCTGCCGATGTGCAGGCAGCTGCGGTCGGTCTTCGAGGAGCTCGACGCCGACGACTCCGTCCGCGTGGTGCTGCTGTCCGCGCAGGGTCCCGCGTTCTGCGCCGGGGCGGACCTCAAGGAGCGGGCCGGCCGGGACGCCGCCTGGGTGCGCCGCAGGCGTATCGCCTCGTTCGCCGCCTACGACGCGATCGAACGGTGCCGCCGCCCCGTCGTCGCACTCGTGCACGGCGCGGTCGTGGGATCCGGCGGAGAGATCACCCTGGCCGCGGACTTCGCCATCGCCGCCGAGGGCACCACTTTCCGCTTCCCGGAGCCGCACTGGGGCACGGTGGGCGCCACTCAGCGGCTGCAGCGCGTCATCGGCAGGCGCCGCGCGAAGGAACTCCTGTTCACCGGCCGCCCCATGCCCGCCACCGAGGCCCTCGACCTGGGTGTCGTCTGTCAGGTGGTGCCCGAGGAGCGGCTGGCACGGACCGGCGCGGAGATCGCCGGCACCGTCGCGAAGGCTCCGCCCCTGGCGATCGAGTTGACGAAACGGGCCGTCGACCTGGGTGGCGAGACGGACCTCGATCGCGGCATCAGGATCGAGATGGCGGCGATCGAGCAGTGCCTCACCGACGACGGCTGGCGTGACGGCGTCGACCGGTTCACCCGCCGTGGCGCCGACGACGCGACCACCACCGACGAGGAGAAGCGATGAACCTCAGGACGGCATGCCCCCTGACCGCCCACGAGGCGCTGGAACGGGCCGCGTTGCTCGCCCCCGACGTGGAGGCCGTGGTCACCGCCGAGGAGCGGATCACCTATGGTGAACTGGCCGCCGAGGTCGCCCGGATCCGGGCCGCCCTGACCAACGCCGGCATCGGCCGCGGCGACCGGATCGGCCTCTGCCTCGGCAACGGGCCGCGCTGGGTCGCCCTGTTCGTCGCCCTGGGCTCGGTCGGCGCGGTGACCATCCCCGTCAACACCCGGTACACCGCCGACGAGATACACCACACCCTCGCCCACGCCAGGGTCTCCGTGCTGTTCGTCGCCGACCGCGTCCTGCGCGTCGACTTCTGCGCCATCCTGCGCGAGCTCGGCATCGGCGAGGACTCCACGGCCACCTGCCGCGGCCTGCCCGACCTGGAGAGAGTCGTCGTGTGCGGGAAGGAGGTGCCCGAGTGGGCGACGGCGTGGCCGCAGTTCCTGGCCGGGGCCACCGGCGAAGTCCCCGCGACCGGCACCCCCGACGACATCCTGCTGGTCCAGTACACCTCCGGCACGACATCCCACCCCAAGGGCGTGCTGCTCACCCAGCGCAGCATGTGCGCCGACGCGTTCTTCTCCGGTGCGCGCCTTGGCCTGCGCCCCGGCGACCGCTTCCACAGCGCCCGGCCCTTCTTCCACGTCGCCGGCAGCACCCTGTCCGTACTGGCGTCCATCCAGCACGCCGCGACCCTGGTGACCATGGCGCGCTTCGAACCGGCCGAAGCGCTGCGGCTGTTGGAGAGCGAACGCTGCACACACTTCTCCGGCAACGACACCATCGCGCTGATGCTGCTCAACCACCCCGACCGCGCACACCGCACGCTGCACCTGCGGGGCGCGTGGGTCGCGGCCTCTCCCACCGTCATCCGCCGGGTGATCGACGAGCTGGGTGCCACCGAGTGCGTCGCCGGATACGGCCTGTCCGAAGCCTCGCCCAATGTCGCCCAGTCCTGCTGGTGGGAGGACGACCAGGTCAGGGCGTCCGGTGCGATGCTGGTGGAGCCTGGCGTCGAGGTGCGCATCCGCGCCGCGGACGACACCCGCGACTGCGGTCCCGGCGAGCCGGGCTCGATCCTGGTGCGCGGCTGGAATGTCATGCGGGGCTATCTGGACGCGCCGGAGGAGACCGCCGCCGCCATCGACCCCGACGGCTGGCTGGCCACCGGTGACGTCGGCGCGCTCGACGCCACGGGCCGGCTGCACTTCGTGGGTCGCACCAAGGACATCATCCGGGTCGGCGGCGAGAACGTCGCACCGGCCGACGTGGAGAACACCTTGCACCGGCATCCGCGGGTGCGGCATGCCGTCGTGGTCGGTGTCCCCGACGAGCGGCTGGTCGAGGTGGTCTTCGCGTTCGTCGTCCTCACCGAACCGGGCACCACCGAGGACGAACTGATCGCCTGGGCGCGCACCCGCATGGCCGGGTTCAAGGTCCCCCGCCATCTGCGCATCGTCGAAGGGTTCGAGGACATCGGCATGACCGCCAGCTCCAAGGTGCAGAAGAACCGGCTCGCCGCCCACGCGCGCGGGCTGCTCGCGCGGCGGGACGACGAGGTGCCGGCATGACCGGCGTGATCCGTATCCCCACCCCCGTCACCCGCCTGCTCGGCATCGACCTTCCGGTCATCCAGGCCGGCATGTCCTGGGCCTCCTCGTGCTCGGCCCTGCCGCTGACGGTCAGCGAGGCAGGTGGCCTCGGGGTCGTCGCCGCGGGGCCCATGCGCCTGGACGACCTGGCCCGTACCCTCGACGAGATGGCCGCGGGCACCGACCGCCCGTGGGCAGTCAACCTTCCGATCCACCGGGCGGGAGCCGACGAGGTCATCGATCTGCTCCTCGCCCGTCGACCGCCCGTACTGATCGCCTCGCAGGGCGGACCGCGCCGCTACCTGGAGCGTTTCCGTGCCATCGGCACCGTCTGCCTGCATGTCGTCGCCGGTGTCGAGCACGCCCGCAAGGCCGCCGACGCGGGCGTCGACGGGCTCGTCGTCGTCGGCGCGGAGGCCGGCGGGCACCCGCCGCCCTCGATGGTCACCACGCAGGTCCTCATCCGGGCCGTGGTCTCGGCCGTCCCCGAAACCCCGGTGATCGCCTCCGGCGGGATCGCGGACGGCTCCGGACTGGCCGCGATGCTCGCCCTGGGCGCGGGGGCCGCCCAGTTCGGCACCCGTTTCCTGGCCACCCGGGAAGCCACCGTGCATCCCGACTACCAGGCCGCCGTTCTCGCCGCCGGTGTCGACGGCACCCGCACCGTCGGACACGGCCTCGGTGTCATCCGCGCCCTGGAGAATGAATTCACCGCGCGCATGCGCCGCCTTGAGGAATCCGGTGCCGGAATCGACGTGCGGCGCAAGGAGTTCCAGGCCGCCACCCTCAGGGACGCCGCCCTGTACGGCCGGGTCCTGGAAGGCAAGGTGGAGGCGGGCCAGTCCGCGGGACTCATCGACACGGTGCTCCCCGCGGCCGCTGTCGTGGAGCGCATCGTCGCCGAGTACCGGGCCGCCCTCACCCGCCTGCCGCTGCCGGTCGTCGCCGAGCCGCCTGACCTGTGAGACGACGTCGTGGCGGAGCCTGACGCACCGTACGCGAGGTGTGACGGAGGTCAACTTCACTCCGGGTAGCAGGCATTGCGTTTCCTGTTAGATGATTGACGCGTCAAGGGAATCCGGTGGTCGGTCGCTGTGGAGTGCTTCATCGTTCCGTAGCGTCGGCGCCGGAGACGTTCGCAAAGGAGCGCACGCATGACCATTCGCAGCAACAGACGCCTCGGCGGTGCCGTCCTTGCCCTCTCCGGGGCTGCATTGCTGGTGGGCGCGGCCCTCGCCCAGCCTGCCGCCGCGACTGATATCCCTTGGGGCAAGGCCGGCTTCTATACCGGGAAAGACCTCACCGGCACGGTGTACCCCATCGCGGCCACCGACACCGAATGCCAGACCCTCCCGGAGCCTGCGCTTTCCGTGGCCAACTTCGCCTTCGCCGAGGTCAAGGTGTATTTCCGCGAGAACTGCGAGACCGGTTCCCCCAGTCAGCCCGGCGACTTGTACTCGAACGTCACCGGGCTGCATTGGGGGAACTTGCCTTACCCGGCCGTGAGTTACCGGGTCGTCCCCACTTACCCTCCGGTTTCCCCTGAGTGACTGTCCGCTCTGGGCACATGAACGAGATGTGCGGCTGCCCTGGGACGGCATGACATGAACGTGGCGGGACGGCGGGGCGGTGGCGATACCGCTGTCACCCCGCCCCTCGTTCTCCAGCTCCCACGGGTGTGGAACGACACGCTCGGCGCGCTCATTTTCGCCGACCCGGGCTCGGCCCCGCTGTAAGCCGTTCCCCCTCAGGCTGCGCTGACGCTCGCCCGGCGGGGCGTAAAGCATGCATGCCAGACGATTCAGGGGTCAGTGGCGATGCGTTGCGGCACTTTGGTGAGCTGATTCAGGTCTTCGCCCTGGACATGGTCGAGGGCGTGTCGGCGCACGCTGGCGAGGTGGATCGGCCAGGATTCCGTCAACGTGGCGAGATCGCCGAAGCCTCGGGGGTGGAGCGGCAGGAGAAGTAGGTGGACGGTGTCGAGGTCGGCCGGGTCAACGTAGCCGCCCGCGGTCGCGGTGTGGCACGGCGCGCTGCGGACCAGGAGGTGAGCTGGAGGGCGTGGCAGCCGGGTCGCGGGGCCGGGTCACCGCCGAGCTTGCTCGGGCGCGGACACCCGCAGGTCGGGCACGCCCGGGTCCTCAACGCACCGCTCACCTTCGAAGCCCCGCCGGCCGCAGGCTGTACGACGACGGTGACTACCGTGGCGGCCAAGCTTCAGGGCCTCCGGCAAATTCCGCCGGAGGCCCCTTCCGCTACGCGCGTGAGATTCGGTGGGCTACCAGGCGCTCGCGCCGCCGTCGACTGCGTAGTTGGCGCCCGTGATATACGACGCCCGGTCGGACGCGAGGAAGGCGGCGAGCTCGACGATTTCCTCGGGCTGGGCGAAGCGCTTGAGGAGTGTTTTGCTGGTGATCGCGTCCCGGGCGGCCTGGTTGTCGCCGAGGTCGCGGTCACTGGCTGGGGTCAGGACGGGGCCGGGGCTGATCGCCACGGCACGGATTCCGTGCGGCGCGCCTTCGAGAGCGAGTTGTCGGGTCATGCCGATGACGCCGGCGTTCGCCGCGGTGTGTCCGACCATCGGGGGGTTCTCGCCAGCGATCATGCCGGCCATGGACGCGACGTTGATGATGACGCCGCCACCGCGCCGGACCAGGTGGGGCCATGCGAACTTCGATACGAAGAAGGGGATGTCGAGTTCACCGGCAATGGTGGCCTGCCAGTGTTCGACAGGGAAGTCGGGCATCGGTCCGAAGCGAAGCGAGGCCGCGTTGTTGTAGACGACGTCGAGCCCGCCATAGGCGGTCACGGCGTCCTCGACGACCCGCTGTGCCTGTTCCGGGTCGGTGAGGTCGATCGGCGCGACGCCGGTCATCTCGCCGCCGGCGCGGCGTACGAGTGCGACTGTCTCCTCGTTGGCATCAGCCCGGATATCGCATCCGAGGACCTTTGCGCCTTCTCTCGCGAACGTCAGCGCCGCGACGCGACCCATGCCTGCGCCGGTGCCGGTGATCAGTACGACCTTCTCGTCAAGAGTTGCCATGGTATTTCTCCTGGTCAGTGGATTGTGCGGGTGGCTCTGTGTGTCGCATTCGCGGCCGGTCCCCGGGCGCGACTTGGGTGCGGTGCGCGCGGGGCGGGTCTGTCACCCGGCCTTGACCAGAGCCCTCCGCCAAGGCCGGGTCGTCGGCCCAGGGCTACTTGGCGCCGGGGGCGGCGGTCTCGGGAGGTGTCTCACCGCGGAGCTCGTCCAGGAACCTGCCGAAGTTCCCTTCCGACCAGTGTTCGACGGACTGGCCGTGTATCACGCGGTCGATGGAGATGCCGCTGAGCCGGACCTCGCGGCCGGAGGCGGGGATGCCGAAGATCGTCCCGGTGTGGACGCCTCCCAGGCTCCAGCGTGTGACGACCTTGTCGCCTTCCACGATCTGGTCCAGGACGGTCATCGTGAAGCCGGTGAGTCCCGCCTTGATGTTGAGGTCGCCCTTGAGCCAGTCCTCGCGGTTTTCGGGGCCGTTGAATCCGTGGAGCACCAGGTTCTTCGAGATGTAGCGATCGAAGCCGGCGGCCAGGTCCCCGTTGTAGCTGGCGTAGAACGCCGAGGTGACCTGCAACGGCGACAGGTAGTGGCGGGTCGCCTGGCCGGACGAGGCGGCGCCGTGCGATCCCTGGTTCTCCGCCGAGGCCGGCACGGCCACGGCGGTGAGGGTGGCGGCGACGGCGAAGCCGGTCATGGCGCCGATCACCTTCCTGCGTCGTGTGGGCGCGGAGGTGGTGGCAGGGGCGGAAAGGGCCTCATGGGCCTTCCTGAAGATCACGGTGCAACTCCTGAGGGGCGTCGTCAGTGCCTGGAGGCACCGATTTACTTGTTGCGTCAAGCATGCATCGATGCCTGACAAGCGTCAAGCGGTTGCTGATCGGGAGCGCACGGCCGCCTTCGCGCCGTGGCCCGCATGAAAGACTTGGACCGCGCGCCGAGGGGAAACCTCGGAGGCCCGGCCGCCGGTGATCGGCCCGCGGTGCCATGTCCAGGCGCCGCAGGAGACGACGAGCTCGACGGTCGGCGGAGCGTGCGAACGATCAAGATGAGGCCGATGGGTGCCGGACGGAGCGATGGCGGAGTGACCGACGGAAGGCAGGCAGAGGCACCACAGGCACCACAGGCACCGGAGGCGCCGGCGCGCGGGAAGTACGCTCCTGTCCTGCTGGACGAGAGGGAGATCCTCCGACGGGGTCTCGACACCTTCGCCGAGCTCGGTTATGCCGCGACCACCATGAGGGAGCTGGCCCGGCGGCTCGACGTCAGCCACAACTTCATCAACGACCGTTACGGGTCGAAGGGAAATTTCTGGCGCGCTGTCGTGGACTTCGCGCTGCTGGATGCCCGCCCCGCGCTCGACCGGCTGCTCGCCGAGTGCCGCGACGATGACGAACGTCTGAGAAGCGTCATCGTCCAGCTCTACCGACTGGCCGCGAACGCCTCGGGAATGAACCGCTTGATCCAGGATGAGTCAACTCGCGACTCCAGCCGACTGGACTACCTGCACCAACGGTTCATCAAGCCCTTCTGGGACAGCATCGAGCCGACCATCGACAGCCTCATGGCGACCGGACGCATTCCGCGCGTGCCGACGCACATCCTGTACTTCGCCGTCACCGGCCCCGCGCTGGCCCTGGCACAGGACCCGATCGCCGACCGGCTGAATCCCGCCGCCGCGCCGACGACGGAGCAGGACAGAAACAGCATGGCCGACGCGCTCTCGGGTCTCGTCCTCCACGGCCTGCTCCCGCCCTCGCATGGCGAGACGTCGAACGCCTAGGTGTTGCGGGCAGTCCGCGGCGTCGTCGTCCAGGCCGGCGATCAGCTCCAGGTACGTGCGGACCTTCGAGGGAGACGAGTGCACAGCCGGTGGCCGGTCCGTCGCGGTGTCGCTTCGCGAGATAGCCGTCGATGAGACCGGCCCGTGCGTCCTGATCGTTCTTCCGTGCGGACCGCTCCATCTTCGCCGAGCCCTCGGCCAGGGCGACGGCGGCGGCCTGAGGTGGGGGTTTCGGGGTGGTTGGTCGGAACCGTCTGTGAGGGCACTGGGGTGTGCCTACGGCGTCGGGCGGCCCGCATCGCTTCCGGATGGGGGGTATGGCAGGCCGGTCACCACCGGGTGACGAGGCGGGGCGGCGCCGACGGGTTTGGGTCCGGCGGTCTGGTCAGGTGGCGGCCTTGAGCGCGGTGGCCATCTTGACCGCGCGCTCGGCCTGGATGCGGGCGGCGGTGCGGGTGGTGTCGTCGACGGGGTTGGTGCCCTGGGCATCGACGTGGCAGGTGCCGTAGGGGTTGGATCCAAGGAGAACAGGCCGGTCCCGAAGCCGGCCGCGAAGCCGGCCCCCGCCGAGCGGACGCGGGCGAGCCGCTGTGTAGACGGCTGGAGCCCGTCCCGGGGGCCCGGGGCTGCAGGCCCTCGGTATAGACGATCGGTCGTATACTTGCCGCCATGGGACGCACCAGTGATGCGAAGGAGAAGATCCTCAACGCCGCGCATTCGCTCATCGAATTGCGGGGCTATTCGGCGCTGGGCGTCGCCGAGATCTGCAAGGCGGCCGACGTTCCCAAGGGCAGCTTCTACTACTTCTTCGAGTCGAAGGAGGCGCTTGCCCTGGCCGTCCTCGACGAGCACTGGCACGCGCAGCGCGGCGAGTGGGCCCGGGCCCTGGAGGGCGACGCGGAGCCGCTCGCGCGGCTGCGCCGGCTGTTCGAGCAGACCCAGGCCGGTCTGCGCGCGGGCCAGCAGAGCTGTGGAACGGTCTCCGGGTGCATGTTCGGCAACCTCACCCTGGAACTGAGCAATCAGACCGAGCCCATCCGCGCACGCCTTCAGCAGATCTTCGACGCGCAGGTGGAGATGGTCGATACGGTCATCGCCGAAGCCCGGGAGCGCGGGGAGGTCACCGCCGGCGACACCCGTGACGCCGCCCGGTCGGTCGTCGCCCAGCTCGAGGGCCAGGTGCTGTTCGCCAAGCTCTACAACAACACCCAGCACCTCGAAGCCCTGTGGGAGAACTGCCTGGCGCTGCTTTCCGCACGCCCGACGGGCATGGCGGCCGTCCGCTCCTGACCGGTCCGGGAGCGACCGGTACTGGCTCAGTCAGCCACTTGTCCAGCAGGGTGCTGGATTGTCGTGATCCCCACCGAAACCAGAAGGCCCCCGCCCTGCTCCAGCACCCGTCACGGTGAGTCACCCGTCACCTGGCATCCCCGGGATCACGCGTAGACCGCCCATGGTTCGGTACGGTCACGCTACGGTCGAGTTCTGGACCCGCCGGCTCTCTCCCCACACTCTCGCGCGGCGAGAGTGCAGCACGTGGTTGAGCCGTCTTCGCTGGTGCCAGCTGCAGCACTGTCTCGATCACCGGTTGTCCGTGGATGAGCGAGCAGTACTTCTTCAGGTACGTCTGCTCGACGACGTCGAGTGAGGAGTCCGTCAGGTTCATGCCGATGGTCCGGCCGAAGAGCTGCCGCAGGCCGTTGGGGCCCTTGAACAGGCCGAGTGTCCCTCCTTGGTCAGCGCCCCATCACCCCGCGACTGAACGCTTGAGTACCAGTGACCCACCACTGCCACGAAAGAGGCAACCACGACGGTGAACAGCTCGATCCGGCGCGCCCGGTCCAGCCCCTGGGCGTTCCTCAGCAGCAGGGACCGGGCAGCGTGGCGGGCGGTGCGGCGTAAGCGCGGGCGATGGGATCGGCTACCGCGCATCAGTGCCGGAATGCGTCCTTGATCTTTGAACCGGACTGCTTGGTGTTGCCCTTCACCTTGTCGCCGTGCCCTTCCGCCTGCATGCGGCGGTTACCGGTGACCCGGCCGAGCGCCTTTTTGGCGCTGCCTCGGACCGCTTCGGCCGTGTGGGCCATCTTCTTCCCGACATTCATGAGTAGTCACTGCCTTCCTATCGATGGGCGGTGCGGTGCCCGAAGAGATGCGGTCGGCCATGGCGCCGAGTGCCGCGGGCGGACTCGTCGTCCGCGGGCTCGTGTCTGTCAGCCACCGCATCGCGATCCCGGTCGACCGGCGCGGCCTCCCGGCGGTGCCGTGTGAGCCTTCGGCGCGCATGCCTGCGGCGCACGGCGGCCATCATCAGGCTCAGCCCGAGCAGGGCGGCGGCCCCGATCACGATCCCGGAGAGAAACACCGTTCCGGTGTAGCCGGCGCCGTTGAAGCCGAACACAGAGAAGCCATCGGTGAGCGCGTGCCCACCGCCGAGGTTGCTCAGCACGCCTACCACGCCGATGACAGCCGCCGCGGCCAGGATGATGAGCCCTATGAGCAGCATGTCGCTCTCCTTGCTTTGAGAACCCATGTGTCAAACGAACAGTCGCGGTCCACACCCGTCTCGCCGTCGCCCGCGGTTCGCCACCCGGGCAGCAGCATCGACCCGTACCCGCCGAAGTACCCACCCGCCCAAAGGCCGTAGGCCGGACCGGCGTCCGAATACGGGCGCCGTTCGCCGACGGAGACGGGGCGGGCGTCCGGGCGGCACGCCCCTGCCGCGGATGCTGCCTGCCAGCTCGCGCGCCTGCCTGGCGCTCAGTGCGCCGGACGCGCGATCTACGTAGACGAGGCTGCTCCGCAGCGCGTGGGCGATCTTGTTCGCTGGTTTCAGCGTGAGCAATACTCCCGGCCGTGCGGAGTGCCGCCGCCAGAGGGACGAGCACGGCCGACGCGAGTGTGACCGGGCGCCACGGTTTGGTGGTCACGAGCTTGTTTTACCCGCAATCGGGGCGTACCTCACATAACTGTCGATTCTGGTGTGTGTCCGCGTCACCGCCGGCAGACTGCCCGCGGTGACGCGGACGACGGCGATGGGGGCACCGGCGCCGGAGACCGTGTGGGGCCACCATCACGGCGCCCCGGGCGGCTGTAATTACTACGTCCCTGCTGGTCACGCAGCATGTCGGTACGCGTGCAGGAGACCGCCGAGGCGATCGCGCCGATGGACATGGAGAGGGGAGGGCTGGTCGGCGCGGCGATCGGTTCGGGTGGGGGCGGAGTGGCGCGTCGCCTGCGGGTCTCCGTGTCCCATCCGCGCGAGCGCGTACAGCAGGTCCGGGGTCAGGAGCGGGTCGAGCCCTTGAGCAAGGTGGATCAGCCTTCCGGGATCGAGGTTGAGCGCGGGCCGGAGTCGAAACCGCCCGGGAGCGCACCGAGGTTCGCGGCCGCGAGCGCGTGGCGCAGCAGCGGCGGCGCGAGCAGCCCGCACGGCTCGGGCCCTGCGCGGAGCCCGGTCCCGGCGTAGTAGCGGTTGGCCGCCGATGGCGCGACCCGGACGCGGAGTTCGTTCACTCCGGGCCGCAGGGCGTCGGCGGGGATCGTGACGCGGTACGGCGCCCAGGCGCGCGCCCCCGCACGTACGCCGTTCACGGACACGATCACAGCTCCGGCGACAGCCGGGAGCGTCAGCTCCAGGGGGACCGGCGCGTCGAGCTCGATCTGCCGCACATAGTCGGCGGTGCCCGCGAACGCCGGAAGGCCCTGGCGCTCCCAGCCGCACGTCACCGCGATGTCACGGCGGGTGCCCGCCTCCTCGTACGCGTCCTCGGCGACCTCGAGCAGCCAGCCGGACTCTAGCGCCTCCGGCGCCGACCATTCCGGTGTGCCGTGACCGGCCGCCGCCTCGGAGTCCTCCGTGACATCCGCCCGGCCCGAAGCGGGCTCTGCGCCCCGGTACACACGCAACAGGCGCAACGCGTTCTGCTCCAGCCGCAACGCGACGGGGTTCTCGGCTGCTTCGAGGATGCGCACGGTACCGTCGGCGGCCTCCCACTCCTCGATATGCCAGGGCCCGTCGGGCAGCAGGAGCTCCACTGTGCCCTCGGTCTCGGTGAAGCACGCGAAACGGAAGCCGTCGGCCGCGTCCGGGCCGCCGCGCCAGCGCACCGCCGAGCCGGCGGGGACGCGCAGTGTCGGTTCTGCCCGCCCACGCTGCGCGACGAGCCCGCGCAGGACCTCTTCCTCGGGGACGGCAGCGAACACCTCCGCGGCGGGAGCGAGGTCCGCCCAGTCCTCGGCGGCGGTCTGTGGGCCCTCCTGGTAGACGGTGGGCGTCGCACCGCCGGCCAGCACCCGTACCCCCGATTCGGCCAGGCGGCGAAGTCGGCGCAGCGACGCGGCCGAGCGCAGCGTTGTCACGGCGGGAAGCACCAGCGCCCGGTACCGGCGGTCCCCGAAGCACACCGCGCCCTCCTCCACAGCGGCCGTGTCGAGATCGCGTTCGTCCACGAGGTGGAAGCCCACCCGGGCTTCGGTGAGCGCGCGGGCCCACTCACCCATCGCCGACGCCTGCTCGCCGAGCTGACCCGCGGTCCACACCGTGCGCAACGGGTACAGGACCGCCACGTCGTTCTGTGGTGACACCGGTTCGAGGAATTCGCTCAGCCGTGCGCTCTCGAGCGCGAACCGCGGGTGGTGATCGGTGAACCACGGTTCGAAATTGATGCCCGGGGGGAAGTCGAAGCGCGGATTCCGCAGCGACTCGTGATCGTCTCCATGGCCGTGTGTCTGGTAGAAGCCATGGAAGATCATCTGTCGCATGCCCTGCAGATGGTGGTTGATCGCCGTGGTGCGCAACTCCTGCAGGGTCAGCCCCCAGTGGCCGGACCACGGGGTCCCGCCTTCGGGCGGGGTGACGAAGTACTGCTCGACCATCGTCCCGCCGCGGCCGTGGTGGCGGGCGACCGAGTCGCCGAAGACGGGGCTGAGCTGCACCAGGGCGTCCTGCGCGTCCACCGCGGTGAGGTCGCGGTAGCCGTCCACGCCGAAGTGGTCGAGTCCGAAGTTCACGCGCAGGTCCCAGTTCGCGAACGCGGTGTCCAGAGCCCAGCCGCCGACGTGCCCGAGGACTTCATGGCCGGACTGACGCAGGCCGTGGGCGTGGCTCCAGGCGCGCAGCTTGCCGAGGAAGGTTTCCATCGCGTAGCCGCTGAAGTGCTCGTAGAACTGGGCGCGGAGGCTCAGCCGCTCCGGGTCGGCCCCGTCGAGCACGGCGGCGAGCACCTGAGGGGTCCGCCCGCCCCAGCGCTCCCGGATCGAGACGGCCAGGCTCTCGTGGAACGGCATCGCCGAACGCAGGTCTCCTGTGCGCTCCGCCCAGTCGTAGTACACGGCGTGCGGCTGGTCGAAGAACATGTAGGCGACGGTGGAGCCGAAGAAGTCGCCCAGGGCGTCGGCGAAGGGCTGGTAGCCGGCCTCGATGAAGCGATCGACCGCGACCGGGTCGACGGGGTTCACCAGCCGGGAGGTCGCGCAGCGGGCGGAGACGAACACGATCGCCTCCGCGCCGTCGGGCACGGGCTCGACGAGGCGGACACGGCACCTGTCGGCGGCGCCGTCCACCCGGTCGACGAGTTCGGGCCGCTCGGCGGCCGCGCCCTGCTCCCCATCCACGACGAGCGCGTACTCGAGCCGCCAGTCGGCCCAGGCGACGACGCCGCCCTCGTAGTGCCAGTCCATCGCGGCCGGGCCGAGGTTCTCCGTCGCCGAGCGGATCCCGCTGAGCGAGCCGTCGCCCGCGCCCGCGGGGATCCGTACCCAGAACAGGTGCCGTTCGCGCAGTTCGTCGTGCCCGGTCACGGCCCGGCCCGCGGCGTGACCGGTCTGCCAGTTGTAGTCGTCATAGATGCCGACGACCATGCCGAGCTCGGCGGCCGTCCCGACCGCCGCACGGCACGCGGCGAGGTAGCCGTCGTCCAGGTAATCCTCGATGGGGTACGACAACCGTGCCTGCACCTGGAAGCTCCGGATCCCGGCGTCGTACATCTGCCGCACCTGGGCGCGGATCGTGTCCTTGTCGGGGAGTCGATGCCAGAACCAGTAGGCGGCGGGCGCATGCCACGGGTCCGGGTTCCGGAATCGCCGCAGCGCGGTCTCATGTGCGGACAAGGGTGTCAGCTCCTCGATCGGCGGCGAGTCCCGCGGGTCTCGCCGCCACGGGTCGGTCAGCGTTCCGTGCGGTCGGCAGCGTGCCTGCCGTCCGTGTCGGGAGTCGGTACCTGGAGCCCGCCCTCCCCGCGAGCGGTGTCTCCCGCGGTCACGAGCGAGTAGTCGGGCTTCGGATCCAGCCGGAGTCCGAACGTGAGGATCGCGTAGAGCGTGGCGCCGAGCGCCAAGGCGATGACGATGCCGAGCCCGCTCGACCCGAACACGCCGGTGCGGCCCTTCTCGGTGAGGAGGAATCCCGTGATCTTCCCGAAGTTCGGGTCGGAGCTCGTCACGAGGCCGAGACCGACGACGGTTCCGGTGATCAGACTCACGATCGCCGTCCAGCGCCCGTCGCGGCCGCCGTAGCCACGCGGGTTCGCCATATCGGTGTTCCAGCCCATGCGGCGCTGCCGGATGAAGTCGACGAGCTGGATGCCGCCCATGGTGCCCATCATCACGGCGATGAGCGACAGGAACGACTGGAACGTGGCGAGGAACGAGGTGGAGATGAACAGCAGATAGAAGGCGCCCGCCGCGATGATGATCGCGTTGATCGCGGTCGTCACGGAACGGCGCAGCGGTACGCCGACCGCCATGAGCGCGAGGCCGGAGCTGTACATGCCGGTGATGGCGGCCGAAACGAGCGAGATGACGATCACGATGGAGAACGGGACGAAGAACCACATCGGCAGGAGCGTGGTGAGCGCCCCGATCGGGTCGGACGCCGCGGCGGCACCGAGCTTCGAATCCCCGCCGACGAGAAGCGCGCCGACGGCGAGGAGGATGACGACCGGCAGGCTGAGCCCGGCGACCGTCCAGCTGATCACGCCGCGCGCCGGGGTATCACGCGGGAGGTAACGGGCGAAGTCGCCGCCGTAGTTGAGGAAGCCGAGGCCGACGAGGGTCATCGCCATGATGATGCCGCCGGTGAACACCAGCGGTCCGCCCGCAGGGGTGTCACCGAGGTGTGCCCACTCGATCTCGGGCACCATGAATCCGAGGAACGCGACCGTCATGATGCCGGTCACCCACGAGATCCAGACCTCGACCTTCATGATGAGCTCGTGGCCGAGGACGGAGACCGCCATCGTCACGGCGAGCACGAGCACGAACCACAGCACGATCGTGGACGTGGTGCTCGACCCGCCGGTGTCGGCGAACACCGAGGGCCACAGTTTCGCGAACAGGTTCGCCCCGGTTGTCGAGGCAAGCGTGATGATCGTCACCTTCCATCCCATATTGGACAGGTAGGCGAAGAACGCGGGGATTCTGTTCCCCTTCATGCCGAACGCGAAGCGCGTCTGGGCGAGGGTCGGCAGCCCCGTGCGGGGCCCGCCGACCGCGAGGATGCCGACGAGGGTGGCCGAGGTGAGGTAGCCGGCGGTCCCGGCGACGATCGTCTGCCAGACGTTCAGGCCGAGGCCGAAGACGAAGATGCCGTAACTGATGCCGAGGATCGAGATGTTCCAGGCGAACCACACGGCGAACAGGCCGCGCGGCTTTCCGCGCCGTTCGGCATCCGGAACGGGATTGACGCCGTTCGATTCGACGGTCGTGCCTCTACGACCTTGCTGAGCCTCATTGCTCATGGAAGGGCGCCTTTCGACGTATGGCGATGGGGGAGGGGCGGGTGGTTGAGTTCGGGGAAGTCGTGGGTTCGCGTTCGAGGAGCGCCTCGACCGCGTCCGGGGCCGACGCGGCTCCGCGTGCGGCGGCCGCGGTGACGGCCACCGCGGCCGCGGCGGACCCGTAAACGACGGTGAGGCGGACCGCTAAGCGGTGGGGTGGACCGCTAATCCGCGGGTGAGAGGGGCGGCGGGCGCGTCGGTGAACGCGTCGTCGGCGCCGGGGGCGGCCGGGGTGAGGGCGAGCAGAAGACCGGCGAGGGACTGGTGCGCGCCCCTGCCTCCGCCCGCCTCCGAGCGCCCGGTGGTGCGAATCCGCTCAGCACCGTGCGGCAGGCGCGGCGGTGTGCGGCCGAGGCAGAGGTTCACCGAACCGGCGACAAGCACTCGCCCGCTGCCCCCAGAGCCTGCGGCGGGCCGTCATGCCGTACTCTCCCCGTCGGGAAAACCATTTCCGAACCTAAGCACGCTGGCCCCTGCCACGTCAACGGGTCGCCGAAACCGCCCTGATAGCATCGACGGGCACGAGCCAGGGGAGATCAGGATGGGCGCGCGCATCGGCTTGAAGGACGTGGCGTCGCGCGCGGGGGTGTCGGTGCCGACGGCGAGTCGTGTGCTGTCCGGTGTTGAGCGCAATGTCGATCCGGAGCTGGCGCTGCGGGTACGGAACGCATGCGAGGAACTGGGCTACAGGGTGAACGCGGCGGCGCGGGCGCTGCGGCTTCAGTCGACGGATTCGTTGGCGCTTGTCGTTCCCGCGATCGCGAACGCGTACTTCGCGGAGCTGGTGTCGGCGTATTCGCGCCGCCTGGATCTTCAGGGCAAGCGGCTGGTGACGATCGACACGGGAGAGAGCCCGGAGACCGAGCGGCGCCAGCTCGGCGCCATGGATCGTGTGCTGGTGGACGCGGTACTCGTGGTGCCCGCGGCGTTCGAGCGGAGCGGCGCGGCGATCACGGAGCTCGCGCGGTCCAACCGGGTCGTGCAGGTCGACCGCCGTGCGCGAGGCGTTGAAGCGCCGTCGGTACGGCTCGACAACGCGGCGGGGGTCCGCCTGCTCGCGGATCATCTGCGGGCGCGGGGCCGGCGCGGCATCCTGATGGTCGACGCCCAGGAAGACTCCTCGTCGAGCATCGAGCGCACAACCGCGTTCCGCGCGCTCGCCGGGCCGGACGACCGGGTTCTGGAAATGCCGAACTTCACCGTGGCGAGCGGCATCGAGGCGGCCAGGCTCCTGCTCGCGAATCCCGGCGCCACAGACGCGATCATCTGCACCGCCGACACTGTCGCGCTCGGCCTGCTGACAGCGCTTCAACACGCCGGTAAGCGGGTGCCCGCCGAGTACGCGATCACGAGTTTCGACGGTACCTACATCTCCGACACCGCCGCGCCGGGGCTCACCACCCTGGGCTCGACCGCCGAGCGCATGGTCGAGGCGTCCCTCGCCCTCCTCGATGGCGGCAGCGGTGATGTCGTCCTGAAACCCGAACTCGTGGTCCGCGGTTCCAGCGGCTGACCGCGAACCCGGGGTCGCCGGCCCGGCGATCAACGTGGCGCGTCCACTCCGCCGTTGAGGAAGAGCCTGACCAGGGCCACGCGCCGATATACGAGAAGGCCCATTCGCCTGCCCGGCTGACGGAAAATCCACGTACCACGCGGGCCGAGGCGGCATGGTATCGGATGCGAACGTTTCCACCGCAGGTCAGGGCCGTGACGGTGACGGCCCTCCCCGGCGTCGCCGGAGAAGATCCGTGTTAACTCCGGGACCACCCCTTGCCAAGCGGAGATAGTACGTGTTCGGATTATCTCCATCGGCCGGACAACGCAACCGGTCCGAGTCCGCTGTTCGCCATGGGCGGCGAGGGGCCCCGTGCCCTGTCCGCTCTTCGCCATTCCCCTCGACCGCCGCCCTCAGAGCCTGGCCGCGGCATGCCCGCCCCCACCACAAGGCCGCGGTCGGTACCGCAAGCGACCTGGGAGGAAAACGTGTTCGATCTCTCTTCCGCCGATCTGCTCGACGCCTTCACCCGCGAGTTGCGACTGTGCAAGGTCCGCGAGGGCGAGCACGTGGTCGTACTGTCGGAGCCCGGCAGCCGGGGCGACTACGTGGCGGCGGCCTTCGGCGCGGCCAAAGCATGTGGTGCACACGTCATCGCGGCAACCGTTCCCGGGGGCAGCCCCGCGCCGATGCCGAGCACACACACCGGCGCGGGCCCCGGGCTGCTGTCCGTCCTCAACGACAGCGCCGCCCAGGACCTGCTGAAATCCGCGGACCTGGTCGTCGACCTGACCCGCGAGGGCTTCATCCACGCGCCGGTCCAGCAGGAGATCCGGCGGGCCGGCACCCGCATCATCTTCATCTGCGACGCGCCCGACGTGCTCATTCGCAATCTGCCCAAGGAAAGCGACAAGGCGGAGGTGCAGGAGGGCGTCGACCTGCTGGAGAGGTCGTCCGTCATGCGGGTCACCTCGGCCGCGGGCACCGACCTGACCGTGCAGCTCGCGGGCGCCAAGCCGGAGTTCCAGTGCGGCTTCGCCGACGATCCGGGCCGCTGGGACCACTGGCCGAGCACCATGGTGCTGTGCTGGCCGGAGATCTCAGGCGGGCAGATCGTGCTGGATGAGGGCGACATCCTGCTGCCCTTCAAGGAGTACGTCAGCAGCCCCGTCACGCTTCAGGTATCCGACGGCCACATCGAGAAGGTCTCCGGCGGAGCCCAGGCCCGGATGCTGTCGACGTTCTTCGACGACGCACAGGACCGTTGGGCCCGCAGCCTGTCCCACATGGGCTGGGGCCTGATGCGTACGGCCGACTGGTTCGCCACGGCGATGTACGGCAAGGACGAGCTGATGGGCATGGACGCCCGCGCGTTCGCGGGGAACTTCCTGTGGTCGACCGGTCCCCACCCGGTCCTGGGCCGCGAGTCGTACGCCCACCTCGACATCGCCATGCGGGGCTGCACCGTCTCCGTGGACGGCACCGAGGTCGTCACCGCCGGGACGCTCACCGACCGCTGAGCGCCTTCGGGGCGAGCCGCCGTACCAGCCGCGCCGCACACAAGACCATGACGCGCCCGCACATTGGAGGAAGAGTGGCGTCCAGTCAGTCGTTCGAAGTCACCGTCGTCGGGGGAGGACTCGGCGGTCTGACCGCCGCTCTGGCGCTGCGCCACCGCGGCCTGCGGGTCACCGTCCTGGAACAGGCCGCCGAACTCGGCGAGGTCGGCGCGGGCATCCAGACCGCGCCCAACGCCAGCCGCGTCCTGATGGGTCTCGGGCTGCGCCGGCAGATGGAGGCCATCCGCACGGAACCGCTCGACCAGGTGCGGCGCCGGTGGACGGACGGCCGGATCGTCGGCCTGACCTCGCTCGGGCAGCGCTGCAAGGACGAGTTCAACGCCCCGTACTGGCACTACCACCGGGCGGATCTGCACCGCATGCTGCTGGACGCCTGTGCGGACCCCGCGGGCCCCGGGCCCGTCGTGGTGGTCCACACCTCCAGCAAGGTCGTCGAAATGGACCGCACCGATCCCGTGCGGCCGGTGGCGATCACCGAGGACGGACGGCGCCACGGCGCCGATGTGATCATCGGCGCCGACGGCGTCCGATCCCGGGTGCGCGACCTCATGGGCGCCCCCGACACGCTGCTGTTCTCCGGCGAGATGGCCTACCGGGCCCTGATCCCCGGTGACCTCATCGCGGCCGACCCGGCCACCCGCTGGCTCGTGGACCGCTATCAGAGCACCATCTGGTACGGGCCCGACCGGCACCTCGTCCACTACATGATCCGGGGCGGCGACTATCTGAACGTCGTGGCGTGCGTCCCCTGCACGGACGCGGTCCGCGAGAACTGGACGCTTCCCGCCACCGCGCAGGACCTCGTCGAGGCGTTCCCCGGCTGGGACGACCGTGTCCCGGCGATGCTGTCCAAGGCGAAGGAGGACGTCCTGGCCTTCGCCCTCTACTACCGGCGCCGCGACCCCGTATGGCTGGACGGCCGCGTCGCCCTCCTGGGCGACGCCTGCCACGCGATGCTCCCGTATCAGGCGCAGGGCGCCTCGCAGGCCATGGAGGACGCGGCCGTACTCGCCGAGGAACTGGGCGCTGTCACCGCCTCCGGCATAGAAGGGGCGCTGCGCCGCTACGTCGACCGGCGTGCCAAGCACGCCGGGATGGTCCAGGACGCGTCGCTCGCGAACAAGACCTTCTACCACCTGGCCGACGGCCCGGAGCAGCGGGCCAGGGACGAGAAGCTCACGAACTTCGACGGCGAGTCGGACGTGTCGTACGACTGGCTGTGGAGCGGAACCCCGCTCAACGACCCGGATCTGGGGGCGTTCTCCTACCAGTTCGCCCGCTGAGCCCACCGTCAGTGGCGGAAGCCTCCGCGCACTGACGACCCGCACGCCCGAGCCGTGCGTACCACACCGGCAATGGCGCGGCATGCACCCGATACACGACCACCGTGGAGCGAACATGAAAACCGGTGATCAGATCGTTCAGGAACTTCCCTGGAGATGGGGCGTCCAGGGACGCATTTTCATCATCGGAGGTCTCGGCTACCTCTTCGACGCCTACGACATCGCCCTGAACGGTTTCCTCATGCCGCTCCTGGGTTCGCACTTCGACCTCTCGCTCGGCGGGCGCGGGCTCGTGGCGACCGCCAACCTCGTCGGCATGGCCGTGGGTGCCATCGCCTGGGGCGCGGTCGCGGACCGCATCGGACGCACGAAGGCGTTCAGCGTCACACTGCTGATCTTCGCCCTGTTCTCGGTGCTGGGCGCCCTGTCGCCCACGTACCCACTCTTCCTGGCCCTGCGTTTCCTCGCGGGTGTGGGGCTCGGCGGCTGCATCCCCGTCGACTACGCCCTGGTCGGTGAGTTCTCGCCGCGGGCGTACCGCGGCCGGGTGCTCACCGCGCTCGACCTGTGGTGGCCGGTGGGTGTGACGCTGTGCGGTCTCGTCTCGACGGTGATGGTCCCCCTCGACGGCAACTGGCGCTGGATGCTGGCGACCATGGTGCTGCCCGCGCTCCTGTTGTTCTGGGTGCGCCGGGGCATCCCCGAGTCACCGGTCTACCTGACGAAGAAGGGACGCGAGGCCGAGGCCAGGGCCGTCATCGACGACCTCGTCGCCCGTACCGGCGCTCCAGCCGAGCCGTACGTCATCCCGGAGCCCGTCGCCGGGACCGGCCGACGCGGTGTGGCCGCCGCCGTGGAGCAGCTGCGCGACATATGGGCGCACAGCCCGCGTGTCACCTCCGTGGCCTGGTCGCTGTTCGCCACCGTGATGCTCGTGTACTACGCGGCTCTCAGCTGGATGCCCTCCATCCTCAAGGAGGAGGGCCTGGGGGACACCGCCAGCTTCATGAACACCACCGTGATGAGCGGCGTCGGCATCCTCGGCGTCCTCGTCTCCACCGCCCTGGTGGACGTGGTCGGCCGCAAGTGGCTCATCGGGGTCTCGGCTCCGGTCGCTGCCCTCGCGCTGGTGGTGTTCGCGCTGGTGATGAGGGCGCCGACCGGGTCCGTCGTGGCGATCGCCGCCTTCGGCTTCTTGATGCAGCTCGCCATCCCCGCCATGTACGCCTACGTCTCCGAGCTGTACCCCACGCCTCTGCGGGCCAGCGGCTTCGGCTGGGCCTCCTCGGTCAGCCGGGCACTCACCGGGTTCGCGCCGCTGCTGTTCGGGTCGGTGATGTGGCCGGCGCTCGGGCTCGCCGTGACGTTCGCCGTGCTCGGACTCGCGGTGCTGGTCGCCGTTGTGTGGATGGCCATCGCGGCGCCGGAGACGAAGGGCCGGGCCCTGGACGGGGACACCGCGGACGTCCGGGCCCAGGAACCTCGCGCGGTCCGCGAACAGACGGTGGTCTAGCCCGGGACACGCACGGAACCGCACATGAGGCGACCCCACGCAAGGGAGGACAGGAAACCCATGAAGCCCGCGCCCTTTCAGTATCACCGGGCCCGTGACGTAGCCGGCGCCGTCCGGCTGCTGGCCGAGCTGGGTGACGACGCCAAGGCCATCGCGGGCGGACAGAGCCTGGTCGGAATGATGAACTTCCGGTTGGCCCGTCCGCACCACCTCGTCGACATCGGCGGCCTCCGGGAGCTCGACCGCATGCACCGCGATGCCGCCGGGGCGCTGCGGATCGGGGCGCTCACCACCCACCACACCGTGGAGAGAGACCCGGCGGGCACACTCGCGCAGGGCTTCGAGGTGATGCGCCGGGCCATGGCCTGGATCGGGCATCTGCCGATCCGTACCCGCGGCACGGTCGGGGGCAGCATGGCACACGCGGACGCCACCGCCGAATGGTGTCTGCTCGCGGTGCTCCTGGACGCCGAGTTCGTCGTACGCGGCCCCCTGGGCGAACGCTCGATCGCGGCCGGGGACTTCTTCCTCGGCTACTACACGACCGCCCTCGCCCCGGACGAACTCCTGGTGGAGATCGTCTTCCCACGGACGGCGCCGCACGCGGCGCTCACCGAGTTCGCCGAGCGACGTGGCGACTTCGCGATCGTGGCGGCGGCCGTGGACCTCGATGTCGTGGACGGCGCCGTACGCGGCGGCCGGGTGGCGCTCGGTGGTGTGGCGGCGGCGGCCATCCGCGTTCCGGAGGCGGAGGCGGTGCTGACCGGCGGCGGCTCCTTCGAGGCCTGCGCGTCCGCCGCGGCGGCGGCCGCCGACCCCGCGGGCGAGGCGTCCTGCGGTTCGCACTACCGCAAGGAACTGGTCCGGACCCTGGTCCGGCGCGCCTGTGAGGAGGCGATGGCCCGATGACACGTCAGGAAAGAGGGCGGCCGCTGGTGGGCCGGTCGGTCCCGCGCCGGGAGGACCGGCGGCTGGTGTCCGGGCGCGGCCGGTTCGTGGACGACATCGCCCTGCCCGGCATGCTGCACGCGCAGTTCGTGCGCAGCACGGTCGCGCACGGCGAGATCATGTCCATGGACCTGTCGGCGGTACGCCGCGTCCCGGGCGTCGTGGCGGCGTTCACCGCGGACGACCTGGCCATCGCCGACATCACCGCTCAGTTGGGACGTCCCCGGTCGCAGTTCGTGCCGACCGCCATGCCGGTCCTCGCCCGCGACAAGGTCCGCTACGTCGGGGAGCCCCTCGCGATCGTCGTGGGTCTCGACGCCTACGCCGCGGAGGACGGCCTGGAGGCGGCGCATGTGGAGTACGCCCCGCTGCCACCCGTCCTCGGGGAGGAGACGGCGCTCGCCGACGACGCGGTGCTCGTCCACGACGAGGCCGCCCGCAACACCCTCGTGGACGTCTCGCTCTTCGCGACCGACGGGATCGACGACATCTTCGACGCGGCGCACCGCGTCGTCGAGGTGGACGTCACGACCGGCCGTCAGAACGCGCTGCCGCTGGAGACCCGCGGCGCCGTGGCGCACTGGGACGACCGCGAGGAGCAACTTCTCCTCCAGACCTGCACCCAGGTCCCGCACCAGGTGCGAACGGTCGCCTCACGCTGCCTGCGCCTCGACGAGCGAGCCGTGCGGGTCGTGGTCCCCGACATGGGCGGCGGCTTCGGCCAGAAGTGCGTGGTCGGACGCGAGGAGATCGCGGCCGCCGCGGCCGCGCTGCGACTGGGGCGGCCGGTGAAATGGATCGAGGACCGCAAGGACGCCCTGTCCGCGTCCTTTCTCGCCCGCGAGCAGCACTACCGGGCGCGCGCCGCCTTCGACACCGACGGCCGGATCCTCGCTCTCGACGCGGACGTGGTGTGCGACATGGGCGCCTACTCCTGCTATCCGTTCACCGCGGGCATCGAGCCGCTGATGGCGTCCGCCGAGATGCCCGGGGTGTACAAGGTGCCCGCCTACCGGGTCCGCGGCCGGGCCATCACCACCAACAAGGCGCCGACCGCACCGTACCGGGGTGTGAGCCGCCCGCAGTACGTGATGGTCGTCGAGCGGCTCTTCGAGCGCGCCGCCCGCGAACTCGGCCTGGACCCGGTGGAGATCCGCCGCCGCAATGTCATCACCGACTTCCCCTACACGGGCGTCAACGACATCACCTACGACCCCGGCTCGTACCTGGAGTCCCTGAACCTGTGCGAGCGGGTCGTCAGGGACGAGGGCTGGTACGACACGCGGACCGCGGCGGCGGCCGAAGGACGGCACATCGGCATCGGCTACGCCTGCTTCAGCGAGCGCACCGGATACGGTTCCTCGGCCTTCGCACAGCGCAAGATGCAGGTGGTGCCGGGCTTCGACATCTCCGAAGTACGGATGGACACCAGCGGCGCGGTGACGGTCACCACCGGCACGATGAGCCATGGGCAAAGCCACGAGACGACAATGGCGCAGATCGTCGCCGACGCACTCGGCCTCGACATCGCCCGGGTCAGGCTCCACCAGGGCGACACCGACCGTGTCACCTACGGCTGGGGCACCTTCGCGAGCCGGTCCATCACCGTCGGCGGCAGTGCGGTGCGCCTGGCCGCCGAGCGACTCGGCGACAAGCTGCGCGCCATCGCCGCCGCCCTGTGGGACACCGAGCCGGAGCAGGTGGAGCTGGCGGGCGGCCATGTGCGCCGCCGAGGCGGCGACGGTGCCCATGACGTGCTCACCCACCAGGAGATCGCCGAGGTCGCCTACCTCCGGGCGGATCTGCTGCCCAAGGACATCGAACCGGGGCTGACCGCGACCGCCACCTTCGACGTCTTCAACGACGGCACGTTCTCCAACGCCACCCACGGTGTGGTCGTCGAGCTCCACCAGGGCACCGGGAAGGTGGAGATCCTGCGATACGTGTGCGTCGAGGACTGCGGCGTCGCGATCCACCCGCAGGTCGTGGAGGGACAGTGCCGGGGCGGGATCGCGCAGGGCATCGCCGGTGCCCTGTACGAGGAGGTGACCTACGACGCGGTCGGCGAGCCGTCGGCGACGAGCTTCATGGACTACAAGGTGCCCACGGCCCAAGAGATCCCCGAGGTGTCGATCCACCACCTGGAAACCCCTTGCGCGTTCACCGCCACGGGAGCGAAGGGCGCCGGAGAGGGCGGCACCATCGGGGCGCCCGCCGCCGTCCTCAACGCCGTCAACGACGCCCTGCGCCCCACCGGCACCGAACTCGACCACACGCCCATCACGCCACAGACCGTGCACCGCGCCCTGAACCCGGAGCCCGTCCCATGACCGATGACACCCTCATGACGCCGCGGGAGCCACAGCTCATCGCGTTGAATGTCAACGGCGAGCGGCACGAGGTGATCACCGAAGCCCGCCGCACCCTCGTCGATGTGCTCCGCCACGAGCTGCGCCTGACCGGAACCCACGTCGGGTGCGAGCACGGCATCTGCGGCGCCTGCACCGTACTCGTCGACGACCGGCCCGTACGTGCCTGCCTGATGTTCGCGGCACAGGCCGAAGGCGCCCGCATCCGTACGGTGGAATCCCTCGCCGACGGCAACCGGCTGAGCGACCTCCAGCGGGCGTTCAGCGAACACCACGCCTTGCAGTGCGGTTTCTGCACACCGGGGTTCCTCATGCTCGCCGAGGGCTTCCTCGCGGAGCGGCCCGAGGCGACCAAGGAGGAGATCCGGGAGGTCGTCGCCGCCAACATGTGCCGGTGCACCGGCTACCAGACCATCGTCGAGGCGATCGACGCCTGTGCGACGGCCCGCCGCCGGGCCTGTGCACAGACGTGCCCCAGCAAGGAGGACTGACCTGTGCAACTGACCAACTCCATTCCGGTCAAAGCCTCACCCGATGACGTCTTCACCTTGATGAACGACGTCGAACGGGTCGCCTCGTGCATGCCGGGCGCCGCGCTCGAAGGGCAGGACGGGGACACCTGGAAGGGCAGCGTAAAGGTCAAAGTGGGGCCGATCACGGCCTCGTACGCCGGCACGGTCCGCTTCCTGGAAGTCGACCCCGAGCACCGGCGGCTGCGCGTCCACGCCCGCGGCGCCGACACACACGGAAGCGGCGACGCGGAGGCCGAAGTCGTCCTCGATGTGCTGGGCGCACCCGAGGGCGCGCTGCTCCAGCTCGCCACCGATCTGGTGATCCGGGGCAAGATCGCTCAGTTCGGCAAGGGGGCGATCGGCGCCGTATCGGAGCGAATCCTGCGGCAGTTCGCGCAGAACCTGGCCGGTCTGCTCGATCAGGACCATGCCGCCGGGCAACCCGGACCGCTGTCCGCGGTGCCCGCCGCCCCTTCAGCCACCGCTCCCGCCGCCGCGCACCCGGCCCGCACGCCGGCCGCTCCCGCTCGGCAGCCCGAACTCGACGGCGTGTCCATGGTGTTCGGCCCCGCCGCCGCCAAGTACGGGATGCTCGCCGGGGCGTTCGCGCTCGGTCTCGTCCAGGGCTGGCTCGTCGGCCGGATGCGCGCCCAGTCACGCGAACTGCGCACCCTGCGGAGGTCGTTGTGAGCGAGGCGCCGTACGGACTGGACACGGAACGCACCTACGACCGGGCGGGCTTCGGCGCGCCGGTCCGGCGCGGCGACCGGCCGGCGATCGTCGTGGTCGATCTGACGCGCGGGTTCACCGAGGACCGGTTCCCCTCGGGGCCGATCTGACCGAGGTGGTCGGTGCGACGTCCGCGCTGATCGAGGCAGGCCGTCCCGCCGGAGTGCCGGTCGTGTTCACGACCATTGCCTACACCTCGGCCGAGGCGACCGGAGACGCGGTGACCTGGCTGCACAAGGCGCGAGGCATGCGAGCCCTGGTCGAGGACAGTGAGGAAGTCACGATCGATCCACGGCTGCCGCGTGGGGCACGGGACCACGTGATCGCCAAGAAGGGCGCTTCCGCGTTCTTCGGCACGGCGCTGGCCTCCTTGCTGACCGGGCTCGGCCGCGACACCGTGCTCGTCTGCGGGGCGACGACCAGCGGCTGCGTGCGGGCCACCGCGGTCGACGCCGTGCAGTCCGGGCTCTCGGTGCTGGTGCCGCGTGAATGCGTCGGCGACCGCGCGGCGGGTCCTCATGAGGCCAACCTGTACGACATCCAGGCCAAGTACGGCGACGTGATCGACCTCGAGGACGCCATCGCCTACCTCTCGGCGCTCCCGGTCGTAGCGCCATGACCTTGCCCTACCCGCACCACCCGCCGTTGGAGGCCGCATGACCCCGCACCCGTCCCCGGCTGCCCGTAGCCTGCCGCAGAGCGCGCTCGCCGATCTCGCCGATGTGCCCGCCACGAGCCGCTGGGTGTATTCGGGCGCCACCCGCCTGCACGTCCTCGACTACGGCGGCCCTGGTGTCCCGCTCCTCGTCATGCCCGGCATCACCAGTCCCGCGATCACGATGGACTTCGTCGTGCGTGAGCTGACCGACCTCGTACGTCCGGTGGTCGTCGACGTCCGTGGGCGCGGGCTGTCCGACGATGGCGACGGCTACGGGCTGGAGGAGTACGCCGAGGACACGGAGGCCGTCGTCATGCGGCTCGGGCTCGACCGGCCGGTGCTGTTCGGGCATTCCATGGGCGCGCGCATCGCCGCGGTCACCGCGGCGCGGAACAAGGTCCCGCTCCGGGGCACGGTTCTGGGCGACCCGCCCATGAGCGGCCCGGGGCGCGGACCCTACCCGACACCCGTGGACGCCTTCCTGGACCAGCTGGCGCAGGCCGTACGCGGCACCACCGCCGCGGAAGTGGCCAGGGCGTGGCCTCGGTGGCCGCACCGGGAGCTGGAGTTGAGGGCCCGGTGGCTGGCCAGTTGCGGCGAGGAGGCCATCAAGGCCACCCACCGCGGTTTCGAGAGCGAGGACTTCTTCGACTGGTGGTCCTCCGTCCCCGGCCCCACGGTGCTGCTGTACGGCGCGGACAGCCCCGTGGTCACCGAGTTGGGCGCGGCAGAGGCGGCCCGGAAGAACCCCACGGCCTCACTGAGCCGGATACCGGCCGCCGGCCACATGCTGTTCTGGGACAATCCTCCCGCCGCCCTCGCGAGCCTGCGGGAAGCACTGCGCCCGATGCTCGCCTGACCGGTGGCTCCTCGATTCCCAGCCCCTCCATCCCCGCGCGGGGGCGATGACGCGGCGTGCTTAAGTAGGCGCCATGGCTGACGAAACCGCACCTTCGACGTCCCCGCGGCCCCGGCCACCCGCCGCGCTGACGACCGCGCCCGGGTACCAGGTCCGGCGCCTGTACCAGGCATACCTCGCCGTCTGGATCAGGGCGGTCGACCCGCTCCTGACCGGGCCGCAGTTCGCGGTGCTCCAGGTCGTGGACGCGAGCCCGGGGCACGACCAGCGATCGCTGGCGTCAGCGGTCGCCCTCGACACGTCGACCATGACGGACGTCGCCCGCCGCCTGGAGAAGCGCGGCCTGATCGTCCGCAGAACGGCCGCCGACGACGGCCGGCGCAAACTGCTCTATCTGACCGAGGAAGGCAAACACACCCTCGACGACGCGAACCGCCGCGCCCGCCTGCTCGACGAACAGCTCCTGGAGCCGTACGGACCACAGCAGCGCGACGACATCACGCATCTGCTCGCATCCCTCGCCGACCACTGGGAGCAACTGACTCAGGACGGGTGAACCGCCGTGGCACGGCAGGCCACGGGAACGGGCCCGCGGGTCGTCGGCGAGGCCCGTACACCGGACAACCGGAGGATTCCGTGACCGATCATCACGTCGGCCTGATCGTGCCCAGCTCGAACCTCACCATGGAAAAGGAGTTGCCCCGAATCCTGCGGCTGCGCGAGTCGGCAGTCCCCGAGGACCGGTTCGTGTTCCACAGCAGCCGGATGCGCATGCAGCAGGTGACTCCCGAGCAGCTGCGCGCCATGAACGCGCAGACCGAGCGTGCCGCGCTGGAACTCGCCGACGCGCGGCCGGACGTCGTGGCCACAGCCTGTCTCGTCGCGATCATGGCGCAGGGCGCGGGGTACCACTGCACGGCGGAGGACGAGATCACCGCTGTGCTGCGAGCGCAAGGCGCCCAGGCACCCGTGGTGTCCAGCGCGGGTGCCCTTCTCGACGGTATCAAGGCACTCGGGGCCAAACGGGTCGCGATCATCACGCCCTATATGAAGCCGCTCACGGGGCTGGTCGCGAACTACATCGAGGACGCGGACATCGAGGTCGTGGACGCGCTGAGCCTGGAGGTACCGGACAATCTCGCCGTCGCCCGGCTGGACCCGGCGGATCTACTCGACCACTGGCGGCGCCTGGACCTGTCACGTGCCGACGCCCTCGTACTGTCGGCGTGCGTCCAGATGCCGTCCCTGCCGTCGATCCAACCAGTCGAGGACGCGGTCGGCCTGCCCGTTCTGTCCGCGGCCACCGCCACGGCGTACCGCATCCTCGTCGAACTCGGCCTGCCCCCGCATGTGCCGGGCACCGGCAGTCTCCTCGGCGGCCGCCTTCCCGTCCCCGCCCGTAGTGCTCCGGAATAGCTTCGCCTGAGCCGGTCCTACCGTCCAAGCGTGGGTCTGGGCAGGGAGGCCGGGCGTGCCCGGCCCGCGCCCGGCCCCGACTGCCACGCACGCCGCCACGGGAGGCAACGGCTGTCAGGGCGGGGCCTGAGCCCCGGCCCTGCGGCTGCGGGCCCGCAGGAGCAGTGCGACCAGGGCTGCGGTCTCGGGGTGACGTACGTCGGTGCCGGTGAGCCCGAGGAAGCGGTTGAAGCGATGCTGCGTGGTGTTGCGGTGGCAGTAGACGGCGGCTGCCGTGGCTGCTGTCGCGCCGTTGCCTGCACCAGGTGGACGCTCACTCTCGGCCGACGCCCGCGGGCCGAGTTGCGCGGTCAGCGCGGCTCGGGAGTCGAGGGCCTGCTGCTGGACCGGGACCCCGGCCGCGCGCAACTCCGCCCGCCGCCCGCCGCAGCGCCGCGGCGTGCCGCGCGAAGGCCGCCACGCACCCGTGGCTCCCTGCCGGCTGGAAGCCGAGAGCCCGGGCCAACCGGTCACACCCCCGCTGGGTCGTCGTAGTCTTCACCCCACGTGAGAGCAGTCGGAATCAGGGTCCCGCGTGATGGCGATCACCTCGTCGAGCCGGTCGCGCACAGCGAGCAGGTCGGTGATCCGCTGGCCGATGCGGACACGCTCGGCCACCAGCCGGTCCAGGAGTGCCGGGGGCGCTTCACCCGAGTCCACGCACGGCAGCACCTGGCGGACCACTCTGTTCGGCGGCCGTCCGACTTGCACCTGACGCCAGCGTGAGGTTTTAGCGTAGTGGGCGTCGGCGCTGGCCGAACATTCACCCATTGATTTCACGAACGGCCGGTTCAGGCCGCGTGGGAAGGCAGAACGTCATGCGCGCAGTCCGTTATCACGAGTACGGCGGTGTGGAGACCCTTGTGGTCGAGCAGGTGCCGGACCCGCATCCAGGGCCCGGCGAGATCCGCGTCCGTGTCGCGGCGGCGAGCGTCAATCCCGTCGACTGGAAGGTGCGTTCCGGTGCGGTGCGCGAGGTGCTCCCCGTGGACCTGCCCGCGATCCCTGGGCGTGATGCCGTCGGCGTGGTCGACGAGATCGGTGAGGGCGTGCAGGGGGTGAGCATCGGCGACCGTGTCTTCGGGCTGGGCGGCGTCACCGGCGCGACAGCGGAGCTGGCCGTGCTCTCGGCCTGGGCTCCCGCGCCCGCCACATGGACCGACGAGGAGGCGGCCGGCGCCGGTCTGGCATCCGTGACCGCGATGGGCGGGCTGAAGGCGCTCGGTCCGCTGCGGGGGCGCACCCTTCTCGTCGAGGGGGCCGCGGGAGGCGTGGGCAGTGCCGCGGTCGAGATCGCGGTGGCTCAGGGCGCCACCGTGATCGGGACGGCCAGCGAGCGCAACCACGAGTTCCTCACCTCTCTCGGAGCCGTTCCGACCACTTACGGCACCGGCCTCGCGGAGCGCCTCGCCACGCTGGCTCCGGACGGTGTCGACATCGCGCTCGACACTGCGGCCTCCGGGTCCCTGGCCGACCTCATCGCGATCGTGGGCGACCCTGCTCGTGTGTCGACGATCGCCGACTACACCAACGCGCATCGACTGGGTGTGCATCTGGGCAACGCGGAGAACGACTCCAGGCTCCTCGCCGAAGCAGGCGAACTCGGTCGGCAAGGCCGCTACACACCGAGCATCGAGCGGACCTACCCGCTCGAACGGATCGCGGAAGCGCACGCATACGTCGAGCGCGGACACACGCGAGGGAAGATCGTGGTCTGCATCTGAGCCTGTCCCCCCGTTCGGGGCTTCCCGCGGCTTCGGCCGCGGAAAGCCTGGCATGATCGCGACGTGACCCGTGACCCGTGACCCGTGACCCGTGAGCCTGTGCAGCCCAGACCCACGAAGTACGTCCTGTTCGATGTCGACGGTACGTTGATCGACGCCGTGGACAACCAACGCCGGGTCTGGGACATGTGGGCGGAGCGATATCGCCTGGACGCGGATGAGGTCTATCGGGTGGCGCTGCGGACGCGACCGATGGAGACCTTCGCGCAGGTAGCCGCGGCGCGTCATTGTCGACGCCGCCGCAGTGGAGGAGGGCAAACTGTCGCCCGTGCCCTACCTGTTGGCCGCCGAGCAGCTCGGTGCCGAACCCGAGGACTGCCTGGTCATCGAGGACGCCCCCTCCGGAGTCAAGGCAGGGCTGAGGGCCGGCATGACGGTGTGGGGGGTCAACGCCGCGGTCGCGGTGAGCGGCGTGCACCGTCACTTCGGGAGCCTGCGCGAAGGAGTCCCCGACATACTCGCCTTCGCCCGCTTGAAGGGATCAGCCGCAGTGGAATGATCACGGTGTGGCTGGTGTGATCACGGCGGCGGAGTCGTCCCTGCGGGGCGGGTCCGGGACTATGCCGACTCGGGGATGCGGCGGTTCGGCGAGTTGATGGGCATGGAGAGCACTCCTCGCGTCCGCGTGACGTCCTGTGGGCTGCCCCAAGACCCGCAGTAAGAGTGCATCGCTCGGCGGTGGGGGCATAGTTTGAGGTGTCCACGAACCGGGAGGGGGCCCGATGAGGCGTACGGAAGCGGCCAAGCAGTTGGGGAGATTCGTGCGGGAGCATCGCACCGACGGCGCGCGGCGCCTGCGGCAGGCTGGTATCTGGCTGATGGTCGGAGCTGTGGGCACCGCCTTCGGCATGCCGGTGGCGATCGCGTCGGTGGGCACCACCGACGGGGCCCCGGGGCTGGCGGGGTTGCTGCTCGGGGTCGGCCTGGTGGGGTGGGGTCTGGGGATCTGGCGCCTGGTGCAGGCGTTCCGTACCCGGGAGCAGTGCTTCGACATTCATGAGCGGGGATTCACCCACCGGGTGGCGGGCACCGCCACCGTGATCCCCTGGGAGGACGTCGCGCAGGCGAGTACCAGCGGTGGTGACGGCCGTCCGCTGGCCGACGCCCGGGGCATGGGCTCCACGTGCGAGATCCGGCTGCACAGTGGACGCCGGATCCGCGTCGATGCCTTCACCGAGGACCTCCGGGACCTGGCGGCGGTCGTCCATCGTGCGGTTCACCTCGGGCAGTTCCCCAGGGCCGGGGACGCTGACCGGACTCGGCCGCCGCGTCCCAGCCGACGCAAGGGTGCACCCCTGCGCCCCGGCGCGGCTGGACGTCGACGGGCAGGCCGTCGTCGGTCGTGCCGCGGGGGACGCGGGTGGTAATGGATCGGCGCGATGGCCGGACGCTCGGCCTTGCCCTGGGGGCAACGTCAACGGGTGTGCGGGGAATCAATGCGCCGCGCCGGCCGCGTGATCGCCGGGCCCCGGCTGCCGGAATCCGGGCGGGTTCACTCCGGGAGCAGTTCGGCGGTGCGGTCGGCGACCTCCCGCCGCAGGGCGTCGCGCACGGCTCCCACCGCCGGGTGGGTGACCGCTTCCCGCCGCATGGCCAGGGTGATCGGCAGCCGGATGTCGACCTCGTCGGCCAGCAGCCGCCGCAGCGGTTCCCTGCGGGCGAGGAAGGCCGGCAGCACACCGATGCCCGCTCCCAGGCGGGTGGCTTCGAGCTGGGCGAAGACGTTCGTGGAGGAAAACGCCGGGGTGGCGCCCGGCAGATGGCGTTCGATGTCGAGATCGCCGACCTGGAGCATCGACTCGATGTAGAAGATGAGCGCGTGATCTCGAAGGTCGGCGAGTGTCTCCGGGGACCCGCACCGGGCGAGGTACTCATCGCTGGCGTACAGCCCCAGCGCGTAGTCGGTGAGGTGCTCGGTCACCAGGCGGCCGCCCGGCGATCCGCCGATCGCCAAGGCGAGATCGAAGCCGGCCGGATGCAGGGTCAACTGCCGTGTAGCCGTGATGAGTTCAACCTGGAGCCCGGGATGATGCCGTCGTACCCGGGCCAGGGCGGACGCGGCGAAGACGGTGCCGAAGCCGTCCGGCGCGCTGACGCGCACGGTGCCGCGGAGTGACCGTACGCCTTGGCCGGACACCGCGTCGGCGACCCGGGCGAGCGCGTCCTCGATCGCGCGTGCGCTCTCCGATACCTGCTTCCCGGTGTCCGTCAGGGCCCATCCTTCCGCGCCCCGCTCCATCAGCCGGAGGCCGAGGCTCTTCTCCAGCGCGGCGATACGGCGGGACACGGTGGTGTGGTCCACCCCGAGCGCGTCGGCGGCGGCCACCAGACGCCCGGTACGGGCTACCGCGAGCAGGTAGCGCAGATCGTCCGCGCGGAGTCTGCGCGGATCGACCGTGCCGCGGCCGGCCTCCGGACGCGGTGCCGGGCTCTCGTCGGCCGGCCGGGAAGGGGGATGCACCAGAACACCGTATCTGCATTTCCGCAGAACCGGTCTGCGTCATTGGCGCTTGAACGCACACCAGGGCGGGCGTCACAGTCGAACAACCTCAAAGCATCCCGCTGCCCTGCACAGCCTTCCTCCCACCAGCCTTCCTCCCACCGTCGAGAGGTTCTCCATGGTTGCCAATCTGTCCCTGCCGCGGATCATGCGCGTCGGCCGAGGCGCCGCCGACGAGTTGGGCGACGTCATCACGGGCCTGGGACTGAGCCGCCCCCTTCTCGTGACGGACGCATTCCTGGTCGGGACGGGTGCGGCGGAACGTCTGACGGCGACACTACGGAAGGCCGGCCCGCACCCGCGGCTGTTCTCCGGCACCGTGCCCGACCCCACGACCGACTCCCTGGCCTCGGGGCTGGAAGCGCTGCACGACCACCAGGCGGACTCGGTGATCGGTTTCGGCGGCGGCAGCCCGATGGACACGGCCAAGGCCCTCGCTCTACTCGGCCTCCAGGGCGGTCATATGCGCCAGTACAAGGCCCCGCGGATGAACCTCGGCCCTGCACTCCCGGTGATCGCGGTCCCCACCACCGCCGGCAGCGGTTCGGAAGCGACCCAGATCACCGTCATCACCGACAGTGCCACGGACGAGAAGATGCTCTGCATGGGCCCGGCGTTCCTGCCGCTCGCCGCCGTCGTCGACGCCGAACTGACCATATCGATGCCGCCCCGGCTGACCGCCGACACCGGCATCGACGCACTCACCCACGCCGTTGAGGCGTACGTGAGCCGCAAGGCCAATCCCTTTTCCGACCCCCTCGCACTCACCGCGATCCAGACGATAGGCCGCCATCTCCACCGCGCCTACACCGACGGCGGCGACACCGAGGCCCGCGAGGCCATGATGCTCGCCGCGACCCAGGCCGGCATCGCGTTCTCGAACTCCAGCGTGGCCCTCGTGCACGGCATGAGCCGCCCGATCGGCGCCCACTTCCACATCGCCCACGGCTTGTCGAACGCCATGCTCTTCCCCGCGGTGACCGCCTTCTCCGCACACGCGGCGCCGAGCCGGTACGCCGACTGCGCCCGCGCCCTGGGAGCCGCGACCACCGCGGACAGCGACACCGTGGCCGCCGCCAAGCTGGTCGACGCGCTCAGCGACCTGTGCCACGACCTGGCCGTACCCACACCCCACGACTACGGCATCGACCACGACGCGTGGAGCCGTCTGACGCCCCTCATGGCCGAACAGGCCCTGGCTTCCGGTTCACCTGCCAACAACCCCGTCGTACCCACCACCGACGAAATCCAGGACCTCTACAACCGGATCTATGCCTGATCCCCGCCCAACAGAAGAGTCACAGCGATCGCGGTGCCTCGCTCGGCGCGCGACGACGAGGAGTAGCCCGCATGCAGTCGACGAACTTCTCCACGGCCCTGATGGGCCCGGTGTTGCCTTCCTGGATGAGGTCCAGGAGGTGTAGTCCGCGCAGCCGGCCGAACTCGTGGGCCTGATCGTGCGCTTCTCCGCCGAGGCGACCGCACCCGACCACCCCGCCTGAAGACTCTGTTGCTCAACTTGGTTGAGTGTCAGGTGTGGGTTGGCGCTGAGGGGGTTGATGTGAGATGACGGTTGTGGGAGGTCGGGGGTTTCGATGAGCGGAAGCCCCCCGGCCCGCATCCGATCCGGTCGGGGCCCAGCCGCTGGGTTCGCCCCCATCGGGCACGCGGCGCTTTCCCCGCTGGCGTCAAAGGCTGCGCGGGCAAGGGGGACCGTTCTCCACGTCGACGACGGATACACCGCCCACTGAGCCGGAAGTCAGCGGCGCCCGCATCGTGTCGCCCAGTCTCCGGTGGGTCGTGGGAGTGCGGTCGCCGTGAGGCTGGCTGAGTGTGATGGGTTGCTGCTGGTGGTCGAGCCGTCGTCAAGGCCGTCCCGACGGCAAGCTGGAGCTCCTTGTCGTCGCCGGGCCTTTGTCCTACTTGGAGGAAACAGTTCCTGGCCCACCCGGGGTAGGGCTGGTGGCATTCCAGGCGGCTTCGATCATGTGGAAGATTTCGTCGACGGCGGCCTGCGGGTCGGCGGCTTCGCGGGCCAGTGAGAAGGCGTCGATCGCGAACTTCGCGATCGCGCGGCAGGCCGTTGTGGTCTGTGACAGGTGGGGATCGGCGGCGATGGCCGTTGCCAGTGACTCCGCGTGGCGCAGCCTCATCGATTCCTCGTATTCCCGCAGGGCGGGTGATGCGTCGATCAAGTGCCAGGTGGGGGCGGCGCTGTCCGCCATGCAATGTCGTACCAGGGCCTGGATCTCGCGGCGCAGTGCGGGGATGAGGGGCTCATGCGGCGCCCGGCCGGTGACCGCCTGTGTGAGGCGTTGCTCGAAGTTTTCGTCCTGCTCGAATACCAGGGCCTCTTTCGAGGCGAAGTGGGAGAAGAGCGTGGTGACGGCGACGTCGGCTTCGGCGGCCACGTCGCGGATGCCCACCGCGTCGTATCCGTGTTCCAGGAAGAGCCGCAGGGCGGTGTCGGCGATCTTCTGTCGGGTCGCGGCCTTCTTGCGCTCGCGACGTCCGGTCGGCGCGGTCATGCCCTGACACTATCAGATACGAACCCGTAACCGTTTTTAAACGCTAACCGTTAGTGCTACGGTCGGTGGCATGAAGAAAGTGAGCTTCGCCGAGTTCGGCGGTCCGGATGTTCTGCAACTCGTGGATGCCGAGGAGCCCCATGCGGGTCCCGGCCAGGTACGTATCGCTGTGCGGGCGGCGGGTGTGAATCCCGTCGACTGGAGGATCCGGGAAGGCCAGATCCTGGGGGCTCATCCGGTCGAGTTGCCCTCCGGGGTCGGCCTGGATGCCTCCGGGGTGGTGGACGAGGTCGGTGAGGGGGTCGAAGGGGTCGAAGTCGGTGACCACGTGTTCGGTGAAGGGTTGAGCACCTATGCCGAGTTCGCCGTGCTGTCGGCCTGGGCGCGGATGCCCGAGGGTCTGACATTCGAGGAGGCGGCCGGGTATCCCTCCGTGGTGGAGACCGCGCTGCGCATCATCCGCGAGGTCGGTGTGCAGCCCGGACAGACGCTGCTGGTCAGCGGTGCCTCCGGGGGAGTCGGATCGGCGGTGCTGCAGATCGCGCGCGAGCGCGGCATCGCGGTGATCGGTACGGCCGGGGCGGCGAACCAGGACTATCTGCGGAGCCTGGGTGCCGTTGCCACGACGTACGGCGAGGGCTGGGTCGAGCGGGTGCGCCGGCTCGGCCATGTCGACGCGGCGCTCGATCTGGCCGGCTCGGGCGTGATCCGTGAGCTCGTCGAGCTGACCGGGGATCCGCAGAGGGTGATCTCCATCGCGGATCTCGGTGCACCGGCGTTGGGTGTCCGGTTCTCCGGCGTGGCCGGGAGTGTGCCGGAGGCGCTGGCCGAGGCGGCCGGTCTCATCTCGCGGGGAAGCTCCACATCCCGGTTGAGAAGTCGTACACGCTCGCCGAGGCCGCTGTGGCGCACATCGACAGCCAGGCCGGTCACACGCGCGGGCGCCGGGTCGTAGTCATCTGAGCCCTCTCCCGCGCGGTCGCGGGGCCCGGCAGGCTGAATCGCGCGACGGTGGAGTACGTCGGCAGCCGGTCCGCGACGGAATCGCCGTGGCCACCGGCCCCGGCCCGTACCGACCTCCGCGCGGTCTCCGGGCCGGGGCCCGGCCGCCCGCCGGGCCCCGGTGAGGCGACCGGCGCGGGGGAGGGCTCGCCGCTTTCGTTGCCGTTCCAGGTGCCCCGGGTCAGTTCTGGCGGCCCCAGTCCAGGCGGTCGGCCAGCCCGGCGGCGGTGAAGGCGGCCGTCAGGTCGTCGCCGCCCTCGGTGAAGTGGGCCCAGCTGTCGTAGTGGACGGGGACCACGCGGCGGGCGCCGAGGATCGTGGCGGCCTCGGCGGCCTGGGCGCTGTCCAGGACGATCAGCTGGTTGTCGAAGAGGACGGGGAAGCGGGGAGCGCCGGCGAAGAGGAGAGCGGTGTCGACGGTGGGGAAGCGGCCGGCGATCTCGCGGACCGCGTCGAGTGAGGCGTTGTCGCCGCTGACGTAGACGGTGGGCAGGCCCTCGCCGGTCAGGACGAAGCCGACGACCTGACCGGCGACCGGCTCGACCTCCTCACGGGAGCCGGGGCCGTGGATGGCGGGGACACCGGTCACGGTGATCGTGCCGCCGCCGGGGCGGTCCAGTTCGATGGACTCCCAGTCGGTCAATCCCCTGACCTTCTCCCGGAGTTGCCCGCCCAGGCGTTCGCCGCCGCCGGGTGTGGTCAGAGTGAGGGGAACGTCGGCGAGCAGGTTCCGGCCGGAGGTGTCGAGGTTGTCGGGGTGCTCGTCGTGCGAGAGCAGCACCACGTCGAGGCGGCCGAGGTCGGCTGGGGTGGTGGTGGAGGGGGCGGTCTTGGTCAGGAGCGGCCGCCCGGAGCGGCCGTAGTCGCCGGGGCCGTCGAAGGTCGGGTCGGTCAGGAAGCGCAAGCCGCCGTACTCGAGGAGCGCAGTCGGGCCGCCGAAGACGCGGACAGGGAACCGGCTGGTCGTTGCGGGGAGAGAAGACACCACATACCTCACGGATAGATGCAGTCGAACCGTGAGGCGAACGTAGCACGCTTCTCACGGATACGCGCAAGCCGTACCATGAGGAACATGGAAGAGCCCGTAATCGAACCCCCCGGCCTGCCGCCCGCGCAAGGCGAGGAAGAGCACCCCTCCCTCGCCCTCGCCAACAGCGCGATCGCGCTGCCCGGCGGGCACACCCTCGATCTCCTGGGCACTCCCGGGCAGGCCAACCAATGGCTGACACAACGCGGCCTCGCCCCGGCCGACGCCGGCATGCGCGAGATGTGCGCGACGCAGCTGCGCTCGCTGCGCGAACAGATCAGGTCGCTGTTCGCCTCCCGCACCGCGGGGCTTCCTGCCCTCCCCGCCGCCGTCACGGCCATCAACGACGCGATGACCCGCGTCCCCACCGCACCGCTGCTGCAGTGGGATGCGACGACCGGCCCCTACCGCACCACTCCCCACCCCACCACCGCCATCGTCGACCACGCGCTGGCCACCCTCGCCGCCGACGCGGCCGACCTGCTCACCTCCTCCGACACGCAACGCCTCACCGCCTGCGGCTCCACCCCCTGTAACCGCTACCTCCTCCGCCATGGCCGCCGCCACTGGTGCTCCACCCGCTGCGGCGACCGGGCCCGTGCCGCCCGCGCCTACGCCCGCCGCACCAACCCCGAATGACCCCGGCACCAGGCCCCTGAACGACCTGAGGGGAACGGCACCCGGGCTCGCTGCCGTCCAAAGGCGCGGATGTCGCGCACCGACATGCCGCATGCGTACCGCGACAGGACCTGCTCGTTGAAGCCCGCGAGCCGCCTGGCGTGCTTGGGCACCAGCTACGGTTCGAACGACCGTCACGGTCCCTCGGAGCGGCCAGTGTGGCCGCTCCGGCATCGGTCAGCGCCGTCTGCCGCGATGTGCCGTTGCGGCTGTTGGCCGAGCCACGGCCCACGGGATCGTGGTTGTCGTATCCGAGGTGGTCGGTCATCTCCGCGTCCAGGGCCCGCTCACGGACTTACGCGATCTTTCGGGGGTCGGACGCCTCTGCTCGCCATCGATCGGGGGTGATATGGCGTGAGGCCGCGCTCCGTCCGTGCCGTCGGGTATGGCGGTATGGGCGGTAGAGGATTCTCTCGCCGCCGTAAGCCTGACATGGAGCGGGAGAGGGCGGATGGCGGATGAGGTGAGGGCCGGTGGCCGGGGGGCCGGTGCGCGCCGGGATGTGGTGGGCGGGTCGGTGGAGGTGCGGGGCGGTTGGGCCGGGCTGCTCGCCATGGTCCCGGTGCTGCTGCTGGTCGGGGGTGTGGTGCTGGATGTCTTCGGGCCGGTGCCGTATGCCGGGTTGCCTCTGCTGTCCGCGGGCCCGCTCGCGGCCTGCATGGTGCTGGCGTTCCGGGGTGCGGTGATCACCGCGGCCGGCGCGTGTGTGCTGGCGGTGTGTGTGGACGTGCTGGTGAACCGCCCGCTGACGGCACTGGTGGTGAACCTGCTGGACGTGGCGGTGATCAGTGTGATCGCGCTGTGGCTGAAGTGGGTGGTCCAGCGTCAGGGGCAGCGCTTCGCGGCGGTGCGGGCCGTGGCCGAGGTGGCGCAGCGGGCGGTCCTGCCACCGCCGCCTGCGCGGGTGGGGGCAGTGTCGGTGGCCACGCGGTATGAGTGTGCGGATGCGGAGGCGTTGGTCGGTGGGGATTTCTATGCGGTGCGCAGTTCGCCGTTCGGGGTGCGGGCGCTGATCGGGGACGTACGGGGCAAGGGGCTGCCGGCCGTGTCCACCATGGCCGTGGCGACCAGTGCTTTCCGTGAGGCGGCGGAGCAGGCGGCGACGTTGTGGGAGCTCGCGGAGTACATGGAGCGGGCCCTGGTCCGGTTCGCGGCGGACGTCGGTGATCAGCCGGACGCACTGGAGCGGTTCGCCACCGCCGTACTGGTCGAGGTCAGCGAGGAGGAGGGGCGGGTGCGGTTGCACCACCGCGGTCATCCGCCGCCGTATCTGATCCGCGGGGGCGGGTGACGCCGCTGGAGCCCTCGGTTCCGGGGCTTCCCCTGGGGCTGGGAATGCCGGAGGGCGTGGATGTGTCCGGCTGTGACACCTTCCCCTTCCACCAGGGGGACTGCTTGCTGCTGGTGACCGACGGTGTCACCGAGGCGCGCGACCGGCACGGGGCATACTACGAACCCCGTACGAGGCTGGCCGGCCGGGATTTCCGCACCGCGTCGGAGGTGGTGGACACACTCGTTGCCGATGTCACCGACTGGACCGGGGGCTGGCGGCATGACGACATGGCGATCCTGGCCCTGGCGCCGGTTCGCTGACAAGCCCTCGCTGTCGAGGGTCTCGATCGGGCGCACGTTTGAAGATCGTCACACTGACTGGGCCAAGCCCCGTAGTACTCGGGAGTTCTGAGGTGGATACGGGCTGGCCGGCGGGCAGGATCGCGGTCAGGTGGTCGTATCCGGGGTGGCGACGTCGGCGGGGGCCTGCTCAATGGCTCCTGGGTATGCCTCTCGCTTGGCGTGCTCGGCCGGTGCCCGGTGTGGCGTGGGGTCAGGACTGTTCCAGGGCCCGTTCGATCGCGCGGCGGGCCCGGTCCGCGGCCGCCCGATCGTGGTGGAGCTGCATGGCGGCGTTCAGTGCCAGTCCGGCGGCGAGGATCTCGAAAAGCGCCTGGTCGATGTCGAACCCGGCGGGTAGCTCGCCGTTCTCCACCGCCGCGGTCAGGTCCATCCGCAGCTGTTCCCGCCAGCGCGACCACACCTCGGCCACCGCGTCGCGGACCCGGCCGGGGCGGCCGTCGTACTCGCTGAGCGCCGCGGTCATCAGGCAGCCGCCGGGCAGCAGCGGCGCTTCCAGGTAGCCCACGGAGTTGGCGCACACCGCGCGCAGCCGCCGCAGACCCGCCGGCTCGGCCAGTGCGGGCTCGACCACCCGGTGCCAGAAGTCCACGAACGCCTTGTCCAGCGTGGAGATCTGCAGCGTCTCCTTGGTGCCGAAGTGCTTGTGCACCCCGGACTTGCTCATCTCCAGCTCCTCGGCGAGCCGGCCGATGGTGATGCCGTCCAGCCCTTCCTCGGAGGCGATCTCGGCGGCACGGCCGAGGATCCGGCCCCTGGTGGCCTGCGCTTCTGCCGCTGAGCGTCGTGGTGACATGTGACGAGGATAGCGTACGGGCGTTCGCTATTGATTCGGTGAACGACCGTACGCTAAATTCCATGGCCACAACCACCGGGACGAAGGAGTGCGAGATGCGGGTGCGACGACTGGGCTGGGCCGGAGTGGAGATCGAGGCAGGCGGCGAGCGACTGGTGATCGACTATGTGCGGGACCTCTCACCGCTGTTCACGGGGTGGAAGCCCGGCGAGGGGCTGGCGGTGCCGAGCGGGAAGGTCACCGCCGCACTGGTCACCCATCTGCACCGGGACCACACCGACGCGTCCGCGCTCGCGGACGCGCTGACGCCGGGGGCGCCGGTGCTGCGACCGGCGCCCGGTCACGGCGACGACGTGGACAACGTGACGACGCTGCCGGCCGAGCGCGAACTGGCCCTGCACCGGCTGGCCGCCGAGACCGTGGATGCCTGGTCCACCCGCGACATCGGGCCGTTCCGCGTCACCGCGGTCCCCTCCGTCGACGGGCTGGGAGACCCGCAGCTGAACTGGGTGGTGCAGGCCGACGGGCAGCGGGTCTTCCACGGCGGCGACACGATGTTCCACGGCTACTGGTGGCTCATCTCGCGCCGGTTCAGCCCCCTCGACGCGGTGTTTCTGCCCGCCAACGGCGCGGTGGTCGACGCGCCGCACCTGCAGCCGCCGAGCCCGCTGCCCGCCGCGATGGACCCGAGGCAGGCCGCAGCGGCCGCGGAGATCCTCGACGCCCGGTACGCGGTGCCGATGCACTACGAGGCGGAGCAGCCGGACAAGATCGCGGGCTACGTCGAGGTCTCCGACCCGGAGAACGAGTTCCGCACGCACGTCGGACCGCGCGCCCACGTGCTGGCCGTCGGGGAATGGCTGGACCTGGCCACATGACCGGAAACTCCGCCATGCCAACGAGGTCGGGCAGCACCAGGACACAGCTCGGATGGCAACAGGACATGGGGTCCGATGCGCACGAAGGAGACCACGACTTCCGGTGGTCACGCCGGGCGCTGAAGCACACCCGCGTCCAGCTCGGTCGCACCGCACCGATCGGCACGGGGGATCGGGACCGCTTCCGGCACCTGAACATCGCCCCTCCAACGCCGCCGCGCCGCCCGCCTCTTCGGGACCGAGGAAGCGGGCGCCGACGGCAGGCGGCCCAAGGAGATCGCCGCCGGAGCGCACGCGGGGGGCTGCTTCCAGGGCGACGGCCGCTGGGCCGGCCGGCTGGAAGAGGTCCGTCTCACCGGCATCGAGCACGCGGATTTCAAGCTGTGGCGGCCGTGCCCCGGATGGTCCGCGAGCCCGGATGTGACGGAGCGGTTCCGTCGGCCACTCTCACGCTCAACGCCTGCGGGCCGGGTGGACGCGGCGAGCGCGCCGCACAATAGGTAGTTTCGCACCAGGCCGTCGGCGAGCAGCAGGTCGAGGTGGGCACCGGGCTGCCACTGCGGAAGCGGCTCGCCGTCGGGGTGACGAAGCGTCAGCAAAACCACTCCGTCGGCGGCTTCGGCCCGTGCCACGACGACGAGTTCCGTGAGCGACATAGCGGATACACAGACCCCTGCGTTGCCAAATCATTACCGGGGTAGTCCGACGCCGCCCGCCCAACATCCGCCTTGTCGCCGTCATGCCGATGAGCAGCCGTACCGCCGCTCCTTCCGCACGAACGCGAACGGCGCGGACGCGGTTGCCGCCGCGACGCATGTCACCGACGCCGCCCGGGGAGCGCACCGCCGGCACCTCCCGCCGACGCGGCTGGAGCAGCTGCGCGAGCAGAGGGTGGCCCGTGCGGGAACCGCTGCGCCCGTGCCGTGGACGGCCCTGCCGCCCGAACTCGCCGCCCGGCCCCTCGATGGCGACACAGCGGGGGCGGTGATCCAGGTCGTACGGCGGGAACCCTGTGGATTGTGGCCATCCCGACGCCCGCCCGGTGCCACGATCCGGCGGGTCGGTGCGTCGACGCCGTGACGAACACGTCGGCCGCCGCGGTGAGCATTGCCTGCTGGTTGCGCAGCGCGTCGGCCTGCTGGCTTCGGGCCGGTGCCTTCCCGGCGGGACTCTCGGTGGGCACGACGCCCTTCCCTTCCTTCCCGCACAGCTTGACAAAACGGAGCGACGTTCCGAATGCTAAGTGGAGCAACGCTCCATTTCAAGCTGAACGAAGCGGAACGCTCCTGACCGCCTCGCCATGTGCCGGTCGAACCAGACCAGACCGCAGGGCGGCAGGGTCCACAGAAGGGCAACCAACGCATCATGAGCACATCCACCACCTCCGCCGACACCTCGGACTCGCCCGCCCCGGTCCTGTCCTACAGTCCGGTGGTGCTGTCCGTACCCGGACGTCCCGTGGACCTCCAGGTGCGCGTCTCCGCGCCCGAGACCGGAAGCGGCCTGCCCGTCATCCTGCTCTCCCACGGTCACGGCCCCTCGAACAACCTCTCCTCGCTGAACGGCTACGCGCCGCTGGTCAACTTCTGGGCCGCCCATGGATTCGTCGTCATCCAGCCCACCCACCTCACCTCCAGGACCCTGAGCCACCTGCTCGCCGACGCCCCCGGAGCGCCCTTCTTCTGGCGCTCGCGCGCCGAGGACATGACCCACATCCTTGACCGGCTCGACGAGATCGAGAAGGCCGTGCCGCTGCTGGCCGGGCGGATCGACCACGCCAAGGTCGCCGTCGCCGGACACTCCTTCGGCGGCTTCACCTCCAGCACCCTGCTCGGAGCCAAGGTCACCGACCCCGACACCGGCGAGGAAGTGAACCTCCTCGAACCCCGGATCAAGGCGGGCGTGCTGCTCGCCACGCCCGGCAGGGGCGACGTCCTCAACGGACCCATGGGCGACATGCTGCCGGTCTTCGCGACCATCGACTTCTCCACGATGACCACCCCCGCGCTGGTCGTCGCCGGCGACGAGGACGACTCCCGGCACTTCACCGACATGGGACCGGACTGGCACGCCGACCCCTACACCCTCGGGCCCAGCCCCAAGTCCCTGCTCACCCTGTTCGGCGCGGGGCACGCACTCGGCGGGATCCCCGGATACGACGTCGCCGAGACCACGGACGAGAACCCCGAGCGGGTCGCCGCGGTCGGGCGCCTCACCTGGGCCTATCTGCGCAGCGAGCTCTACCCCGAGGACTCCACCTGGCAGGCCGCGCGTGACGCGCTGGCCTCCGGTCCCGACCCGCTCGGACGGGTCGAATCCAAGTAGGCGGTCTCAAGTGTCAGTGCCGCCGTCGTCATCGTCGTCTCGGCCCTGCCGTGTCCGGGTCGCGTAGCGGTCTTGGGCGTCAACTGGCACGGCGACCTCCTCTGGCCCTACGGCGAGATCGACAGCGTCCCCGGCCCGCCCCACGGAGGTCGGCACCTGCGCGGGGCAGGGCCAGGAGCGCTCGGCTGGGCTCGGAGAGGATTTCCCGGCCGTCCGCAGGCATTGACATGTTCACGGGCGGTCCTTATGGTCCAGGCCATCCTGTCCGTATGTGGGAACTATGTTCTTATACATGAACGGAAGAGGTCATCGGATGGCACGAACCAGAACCGCGTTACTCAGTGTTCTCGCCCTGCTGGCCGGTCTGCTGAGCCTTCAGCTCAGCGGACCGGCCCCGCGGGCCACGGCCGCGCCAGCCGCCTTCACCCACCCCGGGGTACTGGTGAGCCGAGCCCAACTCGACTACGCCCGTTCGAAGGTGCAGGCCGACCAGCAGCCCTGGAAGGCCGCCTACGACGACATGATGGGCAGCTCCTACGCCTCGCTGTCGCGCACCCCCCAACCACGCGCCGTCGTGGAGTGCGGCTCGTCGTCCAACCCCAACCACGGGTGCACCGAGGAGCGCCAGGACGCCATCGCGGCCTACACCGACGCGCTCGCCTGGTACTTCACCCGGGACAGCAAGTACGCCAAGAAGTCGATCGAGATCATGGACGCCTGGTCCTCCACGATCACTGACCACACCAACAGCAACGCCCCACTGCAGTCCGGTTGGTCCGGCGCCACCTGGCCGCGCGCAGCTGAGATCATCAAGTACACCTACGACGGCGGCTGGCCGGGCGCCGGACGCTTCGCCACCATGCTGCGGAACGTGTACCTCCCGAGGTGATCAACGGCGCCGCCACCAAGAACGGCAACTGGGAGTTGGTGATGACCGAGGCGGCCATCGGCATCGCGGTCTTTCTCGATGACCGCTCCGCCTACGACAAGGCGGTCAGCACCTACCTCGACCGCGTCCCGGCGTACGTATACCTGACCGGCGACGGCGACCTGCCCAAGCCGCCCGCGGACAGCAGCATCGACACCGAGGCCGAGATCATCAAGTACTGGCAGGGCCAGAGCACCTTCGCCGACGGCCTCGCCCAGGAGACCTGCCGCGACTTCGGGCACACCGGCTGGGGCATCGCCTCCATCGCGGACATCGCGGAGACCAGCCGCATCCAGGGCCAGGACCTCTACCCGAAGATCCAGGACCGGTTGCGCTACGCACTGGGCTTCCACACCGCCTACGAGAACGGCACCACCGTGCCCTCCTGGCTGTGCGGCGGCACCGTCAAGAAGGGCCTGGACCAGGTCACTGAGGTCGGCTTCAACGCCCTTCACAACCGCATCGGCATCAGCATGTCCAACACCCAGAAGTACACCGAGGCCCACCGCCCGTCCGGCACGGACAACTACTTCAACGCCTGGACGACCCTCACCCACGCGGACAACCCGTCCTGACCGAGCGGCACCCCGGCCCCCTCTGCCGACGGGGCCGGGGTGCAGGAGCGGTAGACGACTCATGACGGCGGCGGTGAGCCCGGCGAGCAGGACGGCTGAACTGAGCGGCGTCGATCCCGTACGGCAGGCCCTGGTCGCCGCTCGGGAGCAGCGAAGTGGACACCGGCCGCTTGGACGTTGTCCCCGACGCCCCGGCCTACGGCACCGAGCTGCGGTGGAGCGTGCCGAAGCTGATCGCGGTGGCCGGCACGGAGGCGCCGGCGTGGGACTGCGTTGGGCGGGGTGAGGGACTGCCCGCGTCCTCACGCTGGGCGGGCGTACCTCAGGCGGCGAAGCGCTTGGCGAGGAGTTCGCCTTCCTGGGCGGCCTGTTCGTGTGCGGTGGCCAGGGCCGTCTCGTGGAGGGGGATGAGGTCGGCCATCGCGGGGACGTGGGGGCGTGGGTGAGCTCGGGCAGGATGATGCGCAGGTCGAGGCCGAGCATCCGGTTGAGGATGGCTTCGAGGGACGGTACGAGGTGGTCCATGCCGTGGTTGGGGGTGCCGGGTCGGAAGCTGCCGCCCCGGGCGGTGATCACGGTGGCGGGGCGGCCGGCGGTGGGCGGAGTGGCTCCGATGGCCAGGGTTCGGCCGAAGATCATGATCTGGTCCAGCCATGCCTTGAACACCGAGGGCATCGTCAGGTTGTACAGCGGGATGGTGAACAGGTAGGCGCTCGCGCCGAGGAACTCCTCGATGAGTTCGTCCTGGAGGGCCTGCGCCTTGGCCTGCTCCGGGCTGTGCTGGGCGGGGTCGGTGCTGCGGGCGGTGATGCCCTCGGCGGTGAGGTGCGGGACCGGTGCCAGGCCGAGGTCGCGATGGATGACGGGGCCGGTGAAGGAGGCACGGAAGGACCGGGCGACCTTGCGGGAGACGGATCCGTCGCCGGGAGTGGCCGAGGAATCGATGTGGAGCAGATACGACATATCTGTGTGGTCTCTTTCGGTTTCGGTGGGTGGTGTCAGGACGGACGGGCAGGCGCGTCGGCACCCGGTGCGATGCGCATGCGGACCGCGCGGCTCTCGGGCCCGCGGACGGTGCGGGCCGCGAGGGACTGCCTCAGGAAATCGAGGGTGGTGCCGGCTTCCCGGCCGGGAAGCGGCCGGTGACGGGATGCCGGAGGTGATGAGCCACGGGGTGGCGATGGTGATGAGCGGCGTCCGGGGGCGCTCCGGCGGAGGCGGGGCGGTTGTCTCCTGTCCGCCGGGGCAGGTGGACGCTCAGCGAGTTGCCGTGCCGGGCGCGGCAGCGGCCTTGCGCAGCGCGGACAGGAACGTGTCGACCGGCTGCGCGCCGGAGAGGCCGTATGCGCGGTTCAGGACGAAGAACGGCACCCCGCTCGCGCCGAGCGCCTGAGCCTCGCGGGTGTCCTCCAGGACGTCGGCCGCGTAGGCGTCACCGGCGAGAACCTTGCGTGCCTCGTCGGCCGGGATCCCGACCTCGTCGCCCAGCCGGACGAGCGTCTCGACGTCATCGACGACCTCGCCCTCGATCAGGTGGGCGCGCATCAGCCGCTCGTGCATCTGGGAGCCGAGGCCGTGGGCACGGCCCAGCTGGTTCAGGCGGTGGGCATCGAAGGTGTTGACGAGGACGGCCCGGTCGAAGTCGTAGGCGAGCCCTTCTGCCGCCCCCAGCTCCGCAAGCTGCCCGGTCATCGCGCGGACCTGCGCCGGCGAGCCGCCCGTCTTCCTGGCAAGGGCGCCGTACACGGGCTCCCGCACGCCTTCACGGTGAGTGGGGTCGAGCTGGAAGCTGCGCCACACCACCTCGACTTCGTCTGCGTGCCCGAACTGGTCGAGTGCCTTGTCCAGCCGGCGCTTTCCGATGTAGCACCACGGGCACACGACGTCCGACCACACCTCGATCCGCAACCGCTGCTGCCCGCTCACAGCGGACACACCCCGTCCGAGCAGAGGGGAGCGCCGTCGGCCCCGACGACGACCAGGGCAGGGGCAGGGGCGGGGGCCGGTTCCTCGCCGGACGGCGCGGGACCCGACTGCGCCCCGGGCCCGGGGCTTCATCCAGTGAGGTGCTCACGGGATCCTCCTTGGGTTACTTATTGTGCGTAACCCCAGTCTGCGGCAGCATGGGAGGAACTGGAAGGAGGCACTTTGATGTCAGTCACGAACATGAATGTGCCCGAGGCCATCAAGCCGACCGACGACTGCGCCGTTCGTGAGGTGCTCGACCTGGTCGGCGACAAATGGAGCGTGCTGATCGTCGTCCTCCTCGGCCGGCGCACACACCGCTTCTCCGAGCTGCACCGCGCCATCGAAGGGATCAGCCAGCGCATGCTCACCCTGACCCTGCGCGCGCTGGCCCGCGACGGCCTCATCACCCGCACCCCGCACGCGACCGTCCCGCCCCGGGTCGACTACGAGCTGACCGATCTCGGCCGGACCCTGCTGGGCCCCCTCAGGGCGCTGGACACCTGGGCCAACACCCACCGCGAAGAGATCCGGGCCGCCCGCCGACGCCACGACCAAGCCTCCTGAAGCGTGCCGGAGAAGCGTGCGTCCGGCCAGGACGCAGGCGGCTGCCGCAGTGTCAAGGCAGGAGCCGTCACCGAGGACGGCCGCCTCCCGAGGGGGGACGGCCATAAGGCCAATCCCGTCCGCTGCCGGTCGGTCGGCGATTCCCACTTGACCGGACCGCGCCGGCCCGCGGAGGCAAAGAGGATCTGTTCTTCTGCGGGTTCCGGCCCGTCAGGAGCAGACCGGACGGCGGAACCAGTGACCGGGCCGCCGCTGGGACAGCAGGATCACGATGGTGACACCAGCCGCGCACAGGACCAGCCCGACGGGTCGCCCCTGCTCCATGGCGCCGAACCGTGTCGGGTCCTGGTCCAACTCCTCCGCGCGCTCGTCCTGGACGAACTCGTCAATGCCCTCCCAGAACTCGCGTCCCACCGCCACGAGTCGATCGAACTCTCCGAGGAACGCCACATACGCCTCCCGGCGCCGGTCGCGCAGCCACTGCCCATGCTCCGCTGCAGCCTGATCGGCCAGTTGCCGACGTCCTCAATGTCAGTGACTTTTGATGTCACTCGGGTGCTGCGGGGTCACTCCTTCCGGTTCCAGGCTTTTCTGACCCGGCCGGCCTGACCCGCATGAGGGCCAGGTCCAGTGGCCGTACAGGTCAGCGGGACGGGTCCCGGGCCGGCCTGGCCATCATGCAGGACAGGGCCGGTGGCCGATCCGGCTGCAAACGGTGCTTCGTTGCGTCAGGCACGGCCAGCCGGGCCTGCGACGGTACGCGATCAGGCGACTCCGCAACGGCCCTGCGCCGGGAACTGCCATGCTGAGCACGTTCGATCGCATCCGCACACTGTGGAGGTCTTGATGCGTACGGGCGTCATTGTCGCCGCGCACCCCGGTGCAGAGGACCTCGCCGTGCGGGCCGAGGAGATGGGCTTGCACAGCTTCTGGGTTTACGACACCCCGATGGTCCACGGTGACCCCTTCGTCGCCTTGAGCCTGTGTGCGAAGGCCACCAGCCGCATCAGGCTCGGCATCGGCGTGACCTCACCGGCGCTGCGCTCGGCCCCGGCCGCCGCGAGCGGGCTGGCCAGCCTCAACGCCCTGGCACCGGGCCGGATCATCTGCGGGGTCGGCACCGGAAACACCGCCCGGCGTAGCCTGGGCATGCGGCCGAGCACGGCGGCCAGGCTGGAGAACTTCACCGCCGCGCTGCAGGACCTGTGCGCCGGACGTTCGACGGAGTATCGGGAAGGTGACCGGGTCCGCGACATCCGGTTCCTGCACACCGGGGCGCACGTGAACACCGCCGACCCGATCGAGTTCGTCGTGGCCGCGCTGCTCGGACCGAAGGCCGCCGCGGTCGCCGGCCGTCGCGGCACCGGCCTCATCTCCGTCGGCCTGCTGGACCCCACCGCCTGGCACGCGCTTCACGACGCCCGCCGCCACGCCGCCCAGACCACACCCCATGACCCCGACTCCCACACGGACTCCTACGTGGTCACCTCGCTCCACGTCCTGGACGAGGACGAGGACCCCCACGGCGACCCGGCCCGGGACGCCACAGGCCACCTCGTCATGTCGCTACTGACCTTCGCCGCCGACACACCCGCCTTCGCCGAGCAACTGGGCCCTGAGGAAGGCGAGGCGGTGCGGCGGCTCCTTGACCGGCGCGGCACCACCTCCACCGCACCGGACCGGCACACCAAGCTCTACCCCAACTACCTCGGACGCATTGCACCGCAGGACCGCGACCTGGTCCTGCCCTCGTTGATGAACACCCTGGCCCTGGTCGGCACCCGCGACGACCTCCTCGTCCGCATCACCGCCCTGGAACAGGCCGGCATCGACGAACTCCTCATCCAGCCGGTGATCGACCCGCCCACCGAGATGGCCCAGCTCGCGAAACTCCTCACCTGAGCGGACCCGACCGCCGCACGTCCCTGACGTGCACACCTACAAGATCACCAAGACTTCGCAATCGCCCTGCCTCACTACCTGCACGACCCTTTCAGTTCAATGCTATGAGCGGCGCCAAACCTGGCACGTGAATCGACCGGCGTGTGGGCATCCAACGAGCCCGGGATTCCCCACGGGCGGCCAGTTGGCGGGGAGCTGTCTGGCCGCCGGCGGACACTCTGTGTGGCGCGGTAGGACTTTTAGTCTGTGGCGGTGTGGTCCCGGGGCTTGGGTTCCGCGGAGCAGGGTTGGGCTCCAGGCTGTACGGGCTGTGCTCGGCCGCACGTCGGCGTTTCCCGGGGTGCGTCCGGGGAGGTGGGGGTGATCGTGTGGACGGTGGTCGGGGTCGGCCGACTGGCCCGGTGCCATGTGTCAGGCGGCCGAGGTGATTGCTCGGGTGACGGCGGTGATCGCGGGGATGGGGCGGCCGGGGAGGCGCGCCACGAGAACACGGCGGATCTCGGGAGGCGCGCCTTCGACGTGTACCAGGCTCACCCCGGGTGGTAGCACTGGCGAGAGCCGCAACGGCACCGTCGTCACCCCGAAGCCGCCTGCGACCAGCTGGAGTTTCGTCAGCCAGTCGCGTGCGCGGTGGACGATGTGCGGTCGTCCGGGCAGGCCGGGCCAGACGCCGAGCAGTGGCTCGGAGTTCGAGGACGGGGTGGCGATCCACGGGGCGTCGATCAGTTCGTCGACATGCACCGTGGTGCGGCCGGCGAACTTCCCGGTCGAAGGCGTCGCCAGGACCAGTTCGGTGTCCACGGCGGTCTCGACGTACAGGCGCGGCGACTCGCTGTCCAAGGGCCGGTGGGGCGGGCGGGACGTCAGTACGGCGAGGTCGATCGAGCCCGCCCGCAGTGCCCGGATCAGGGCGGGCGTGGTGCCCTCGGTCGTCGTGACCGTGATCTGCGGGTCGGTTGCCGCGAGGCGGGTGAGCGCGGCGGGCAGGAGGACGGCGCCCGCGCTCAGGAACAGTCCGAGCCGCACCAGTTCGGTCCGTGGGACGGTGCCGGTGAGGTCGGACTCGGCCGCCGCGAGGCAGTCCAGGATGGTGCGGCCGTGGCGCAGCAGGGTCAGACCCGCGGGGGTGAGCCGTACCCCGTCGGGGCGCCGGTCGAACAGGGTGGTGCCCGCGCTCCGTTCGAGGGAGACGGCCTGTCGTGAGACCGCGGACTGCGTGTAGCCGAGCCTGGCGGCTGCCGCGGTGAAGCTGCCGGATTCGGCGATCTGCTGCAGGACCCGCAGACCCGTACTGGAGATATCCATGCGGCATACGCATACCACAGATGCTGGATCGTCGCTTCCCGCATGTCCGCCGGGCTCCTAGTGTCGATGCCGACGGACCCGGATGAACATGGAGGTCATCGCATGCGAGCAGCAGTATTGACGCGGTTCGGCGCCCCGCTCACGGTGCGGGAGCTGCCCGACCCTGAGGCCGGTGGCGGTGAGGTGGTGGTCGAGGTACTGGCTACCTGCGTCCCCCCGTACGCGGGCGAGGTCTTCGGCGGCGAACGGAACTACCCCCTGGTCCCTCCCGTCGTGCCCGGGGTCGGCGGCGTGGGACGGATCGTCCACGTCGGTCCGGACGCCACCCGGCTGCGCGCCGGTGACCTGGTGTGGTGCGACTGCACGGTGCGTTCGCGGGACGACGCCCTGACGCCCGACATCACGCTGCAGGGCTGGAGTTCCCGCGGGGAGGGCGGCGCGCGGCTGGCCCGGTACCTGCACGACGGGGCGTTCGCCGAACGTATGCGGGTCCCGACGGAGAACGTCTTCCCGCTGCCGGCCGCCGCGGGGGAGGACCCGGCCCGCTGGGCCGCGCTCAGTGTGCACACCATCGCTTACGGCGGGCTGTTGGCAGGCGGGCTCGCGGCTGGTGAGACGCTGCTCGTCAGCGGGGCCACCGGCAACCTCGGCAGCAGCGCGGTGGCGGTCGCGCTCGCGATGGGGGCGGGTCGCGTGGTCGCGCCGGGCCGCAACCGGGCAGCGCTCGACCTGCTCGCCGACCGGTTCGGTCCGCGTGTGCGCCCGGTGCCGCTGACCGGGGACGAGGACACGGACCGGGCGGCGATGTCCGCGGCGGGCGGCGGCCCGATCGACATGGTGATCGATCTGCTCCCGCCGAGCGCACCCAGCTCCGCGGTGCGTGTGGCGGCCATGACGGTGCGCGAGTACGGTCGTGTCGTCCTCATGGGCGGTGTGGGCATGCTCGGTGGCGACGATCTCGCGCTCCCGTACCCGTGGATCATGCGCAACTCGGTCACCGTGCGCGGTCAGTGGATGTACCCGCGCACAGCGAACGTCGGCATCATCCGGCTCCTCGCCTCGGGCGCGCTGGACCTCGCCCCCGAACGCGTCCGGACCTTCGGTCTCGATGCCGTCAACGACGCCGTCGCGTACGCCGCCTCCCACGGCGGCCCGTTCGACCGCGCCACCCTCGTCCCAGGGGCAACGGTCAGGCCCCCGAGCAGGTGATCCCGATCGCCGTGAGCACACGGGACCGAGCCCGCCGGCCCGGCGTCCGGTCGGGTCCATGAACGCGCTGACGGTGAGATTGCCCTGCGTCTTCACCCGTCGACGCGCCGTCCTGCTCAGCGGGACGATCTCGGCGCGGTCGTCCGGGTCAGCGACCGCGGCTGCTGAGCCGTCGCCATCACACCGTTGAACGACCGGCCGGGCGATACGACAGGGCAGAGGTCCACTTGCTCGCCGCACGGTTCGTCGACGACAACACCTGGCGGGTTGTTCCGATCCTGATCCGCGTCAACGTGAGGCGAGTGACTTTCAGGCCTGCGGGCGGAGCCGGTCGAATATGCATGGATTTTCCAATCATTGGAAATTCCATGTACTGTGGTCGTCGTGGATGACGCCCGACTCAATGAACAGCTGATCGACTACCTGTTCGCGATCCGCACCCAGGTGCACGGCGAGCTGAAGGACCTGGCCCGCGAGGCGGGCCTGACCGACACCCAGACCGATGTGCTGTGGCGGCTGAGCCGGGAGGAGGAGATGACCGCCCGCCGTCTGGCCGACCGGCTGCAGTGCGACGCGTCGACCGCCACGTCGATGATCGACCGGCTGGAGAAGCGCGGCCTGGTCCGCCGTGTCCCTCACCCCGGTGACCGGCGCGCAAAGATCATTCAGCTCACCCCTCAGGGATGTGACCTGCGCGACCGCGTCATGGAGCACACCACCGAGCACTCACCCTTCGCCCGCCTGGACCGTGAGAGCCGACTGCGCCTGCACGCACTGCTGCGCGAAGTCGTCGACGGCGCGACATCGACCGGCGAGGAAACCCAGTGACGGAGCACCCGGACAAGGAACGGCAATGGACAGCAAGACCACGGTCATCACCGGCGGCAGTTCGGGCCTGGGCCTGGAGACGGCACGCCACCTTCTCAAACTCGGCCAGAGCGTCGTGCTCGTCGGCCGGGACGAGGCACGCACCCGTGCCGCGGCCGACAGCCTGGCGGCCCTGGCCCCCGCCGGCAGCAACGCCACGCCGCCCAGGACCTACACGGCCGACCTGGAGCAGTGGTCGCAGGCCCGCTGCCTGGCCACGAAGCTGACGGCCGACGGCGTCCCTGTGGATGTCCTCATCAACAACGCGGGCGCGGCCTTCCCCAGGTACCAGCAGACCGCGGACGGTGTCGAGCGCACCTACGCCATCAACCACCACGCCCCGTTCCTCCTCACGCATGCCCTGCTGGCCGAAAGGGCGCTCACCGACGAAGCGCGGATCATCAACATGTCCTCGTTCGTGGAGAAGCGCGGCAAGCTCGACGCCAACGACCCGGACGTGGCGGGGACTTCGTGGGGCAACCGCTTCTACAACCAGCCGAACGTCTACGCCACCAGCAAGCTGGTCAGCCTGCTGGCTGCCCGCGAGCTGGCCCGCCGCCTGTCGGACGGGATGTCCATGTACAGCGCCAACCCGGGGATGGTGAAGGGCACCGCGATCAACAGCAATGCCGGTGGCCTGATGTGGCTGACCGCGCCGCTGTTCACACCGTTCGCCATCCCGATCGAGGAGGGCGTGAAGACCCCCGTATGGCTCGCCAGTGCCCTGCCGACGCCGCAGCCCAGCGGCGGCTACTTCACCAAGTCCAAGGCGGACATGCCCTCGCGCCTGGCCCAGGACGATGCGCTCGCCCGCCGCGTCTACGAGAAGACGGCAGCCCTCCTCGGGATTGAGCCCCTCAAGACGTATTCGACGTAGACGGACCGCACACCTGGGCCCTCCGGATCGGTGGATACTACCCGGACGAGACCGCCAGCGATCTTCCGCTCTTGTGGCAGGTTCTCGTGCCGACCCTCGCTCTCTCGCTGGATCAGTACGCAGCCCTCGTCCGCGACATGCCGTCGGCAGGTCCGCAGCAGCCCTTGGCGCACGTGTGGATCACCGGCGTGAACAAGCAATGATCCGAGCAACACCACATCGAAGCGCTCGTCGAGATCCAACTCCTCCATCGGACTGCAGACGGTCCGGGCGCCGCGGACCCGCTCCAGCATCCGGGGAGATTCATCGACGGCAGTGAGTGAATCCCTGGGTACTGCGATGTTGGAGTCCTGGCTGCGTGACCATCCCGGCGTCGAGGCCGTATGCCGGATGCCTTTCCACAACGGCCGCACCGAAGGCCCGCACCAAACGGATCATGAGGCAGATGCACGGACGCGCCGGATTCGACCTCCTCCGCCACCGCCTCCTGCTCCGCTCACAGGCACCCACCGTCACCACCGACTACGTGACAGACCCGCTCGCCAGTCAGACCCCTCCCTCGGAGCCGAGGTCATGGACAGGGCTGGACGTACTTGACGGGGGCGGTCTCGCGCGTGGGTCGTCGGCCGCCGGGGTCAGGGGAAGAGCAGGAGCTTGCCGCTGGTGGCCCGGGATTCGATGTCCCGATGCGCTTGGGCGGCGTCGTTGAGCGGGTAGCGGCGGCCGATGCCGGGATCGAGGAGGTCGTGCCGTACGAGGTGGAAGAGGTCACGGCTATGGCGCAGCAGTGCCTCGCGGGTGGGGATGTGGTCACGGAAGACCGGGTAGGAGATCTTGATGCTGTGGGGCAGTTCACGCAGGTTGACGACGGGGACCGCGCCGATGACCGCGCCGTAGTACAGCAGCAGTCCGTGCCGGCGCAGTACGTTCATCGAGGCGCGGAACGTGGTCTCGCCCCCGCCGTCGAAGACGACGTCCACGCCGACGCCGTCGGTGAGTCGGAGTACCGGGTCGACGAACGCGTCGTCGGTGGACACCACGGTGTGGTCGGCGCCCACGCGCCGTGCGGTCTCCGCTTTCTGTTCGCTGGAGACGACGGCGATGACCGTGCCGCCGCGTGCCTTGATGAGCTGGGTGAGCTTCTGGCCGAGGCCGCCGGCCGCGGCGTGTACGACGGTGACCTGGCCGGGCTGGATGCCGGCGGCCTCGGTGACGAAGTGGTGGGCGGTGATGCCTTGCATCATCAGGCTCACGGCCACCTCGTCGGAGATGTCGTCGGGTACCGGCACAGCGTCGGCGGCGGGCAGCACGATCTGGTCGGCGTAGGAGCCGTAGGCGTATACCCAGGCGGCTCGGTCCCCGACGGCGAACTCGGTGACGCCTTCGCCCAGTGCGCTCACCCGGCCCGCGCCCTCCACGCCTGGCACGAAGGGGAGTTCGCCGGTGGCCGCACCGAGCCGGCGGGCTCCGGTGTCCATGAAGTTCACTCCGGCCACGGCGATGTCCACGCGGATCTGTCCCGGTCCGGGCTCGGGGTGGGCTGCTGTGTGATCCGCAGCTGGTCCGGGCCGCCCAGTTCTTCCACGACGATGGCTTGCATGTCGCCACCTTTCTTCTCGGTCTGTCTCGTCACCCTCCCTCGTATAAAATGGACCAGCAAGTCCAGAGTTGAATGATCAAGGAGGTACCGTGGCCGGCAGTGGAGCAGCCGCGCAGCGCCTGACCCGTAAGGGCATGGCGACCCGGCGCCGCATCGTGGAGGGCGCCGCACAGGAGATCCGCGAGCGGGGCGCTTCCGGGGCGACCCTCGATGACATCCGTGGCCGCACCGCGACCAGCAAGAGCCAGATCTTCCACTACTTTCCGGGCGGGAAGGAGGAGTTGCTGCTGGCGGTGGCGGCCCGTGAGGCCGAACGCGTCCTTGAGGACCAGGAACCACACCTCAGCGACCTGGGTACATGGTCGGCATGGCAGGACTGGCGCGACGCGGTCGTGCGGCGGTACGAGCAGCAGGGTGTCAACTGCCCCCTGGGCGTGCTGATCACCGAGCTCGGGCGCACCACCCCGGCCGCGCAGGCGCTCACCCGCCAGTTGATCAGTCAGTGGCAGAAGGCCCTGCGCACCGGTATCCAGCGCATGCAGGACAACGGCGCGGTCGACCGGGGATTGGATGCCGACCGCACGGCGGCCGCTTTTGTCGCCGCGGTTCAGGGGGGTGTGACCATCCTGATGTCCACCGGCAGCACCACGCACCTGGAGGCGGCACTGGACACGGCGCTCACCCTCCTGCGTTCCGCTGCTTGATCCACGCCCGTTCTGGGATCCGAGGACCGGGCGGCCCGGCTGATACTTACTTTTTTGTCGGTACTTACGGGGCAAGAGGTGCCGCTCTACGGTGACGTCATGACGCACAGCATCACGAAACTTTCCGCCGGCCAGTCTCTCGAGCAGCGCCTGCAGTATGTGTCCGACCGTGTCGAGATCCAGGACCTGATGGTGCGCTACGCCCTCGGCCAGGATCTCCACCAGAGCGGCGACAATGATGTCCTTGAGCAGTGGGGCACCGTCTTCGCGGCCGAGGCCACGGTCGACTACTCGGCAGCCGGTGGCCCGGCGCTGAGGGACATTCCCTACCGCACGCTCGTGGACGTGATGCGCGGAGCCGACGGATCCATGAGCGGACTGCTCAAGTGGCAGCACTTCCAGGGCTATTCGACGGTCGACATAGACGGCGACGCCGCCCTGGCCCGCACCCAGCACCTGCACTCTCATCAGGGCAGCACGGACGGCCGGGGCTGGAATCTCATCCAGACGGGGTTCTTCGTCGACCGGCTCGAACGGCGTCCCGAGGGGTGGCGCATCGTCCACCGCGCCCTGGAGATCATCTGGATGGACACCTTCGGGACCGCCTGACTCAGCCGGGCTGCCGACGGGCCGGCGCGCCCGCCTCGCGCGGCACTCCGGCCCTGCGGGACTGGGCCGTCCAGTCGTGCAGGGCCGTGAGCGCGGTGGCCAGCGCGCGTCCGTCCGCGGTCAGTTCGTACTCGACATGTGGCGGCACCTCGGGATAGGCGATACGGCGCACCACGTGGTCCTTCTCCAGGGCGCGCAGTTGCTGGATCAGCATCTTCTGGGTCACTTGCGGGATCGCCCGTTCGAGATCGGAGAACCTGCGGGGCTCACGGACGAGAAGGTGGTGGATGATCAGCAGTTTCCATCGGCCTCGGATGATGCCGAGAGCGTGTTCGACCCGGCCGATGGAGCAGTCCGGGTCCGGTGTGCCGTTCGAGGTTTCCACGTGTTCCATGTCGCTAGGTTCCGTTGTCGGGAGCGGGTGCCGGTCCGCCGCGGTGAACCGAGAGCACCGTCACCAGTCGTCGGTTCGCTTCCTGCGCCGTCATGCCCCAGTCCCACTCCGTCTTGTGCAGGCGCAGGGAGACCACGCCGTGCCAGGCCGACCACAACAGGAGGGCGGCGGCGAACGGGGCGTCCGGGTCGACTCGGCGGGCCAGTTCCACGATCCGCCGCTGCAGCCGGGGGCCGTGCTCGGCTCTGGTGGCCGGGAGCTCGTCGGCGCTCTCGAACAGCAGTTGGTAGGCGCCGGGGTGGTCCAGCGCCCACGCGATATAGGCGTCGCCCGCGACCGCCAGCCGGTCGGTGCCGTCGGAGGCGGCGTCCAGCGCCGCCTCGACCGCCTCGATCAGGGAGGCGTACTCGGCGTCGAGGACGGCGGACCGCAGGTCGGCCTCTGAAGGGAAGTGCCAGTAGACCGCCGACGGGGCGACCCCGCAGGCCCGCGCGATCGACCGCAGTGACGGTACGGCAATGGGCTGCGGCCGCGCGAGCATGTCCACCGCGGCGGCGACCAGCTCGGCACGCAGGTCCCGGCCGCTCTTGGTCTCGTCTTCGCTCCTCACACCATCATTGAACACTCGTTCAGTGTATGATGCAATGAACGGGTGTTCAGGAAAGGGAAGGCAATGCTCACGCTCATGACGGTGATCCGGAAGCGGCCCGAGGTCTCCACGGAGGACTTCCGCCGCTTCATGGAGCACGAGTACGGCCCGACGTACGCCTCCCTGCCCCAGGTGCGGGAGTATGTGCAGTACTACCTGTCGGACACCGGCCAGGACGGTGCCGAGGAACCGATCGATGCCATCGTCCGCATCAGCTTCGACTCGCAGGAGACGATGCGCGAGGCGCTCGCGACCGAGGCGTACCGAAAGGCGCACGACCTGCGGCAGGCGTACATGCGCGACACATCGGTCGGCATTCACTCGGCCGTGCTGGAACGGCAGGTGCAGCTGGTCTAGAGGGACCCTGTCCGGGTGATCAGGTCCTGCGACAGGTCCCACAGACGCCGGGCGTTGTGCGGGTCGACGGCGTACCGGGCGACTCCGTGCAGCGTGCCGGAGCGCCGGTCGACGACCTCGGTCTCGTTGCAGTCGACAAAATACCGGCCGCCGACGCCTTCGAGGAGCGGCGAGGTCGCGAGGAGGACCGAGGTCGCGGCGCCCTGCTCGACGCTCTTGATCAGCTCGGCGGGCACCCTGCCACTGCCCCGGCCCCCGGTGTGGCGCTGCAGATTGGTGTAAATGGCTCCGGGCATCAGGGCGTTGGCGGTGATGTTGTCGTCGGCCCAGCGGCGCGTCGCCTCCACCGCGAAGAGAACGTTCGCGGTCTTGGACTGGCCGTAGGCCAGCCACGGGTCGTAGGGGCGGAAGGCGAAGTTGACGTCGTCCCACACGACGGGTGACTGTTGATGGCCGGTGGAACTCACCACGACGATGCGGGCGTTGCCGTCGGCGGCCAGCGCGTCGTGCAGCCCGGTGGCAAGGGCGAAGTGGCCCAGGTGGTTGGTGGCGAACTGCCACTCCCAGCCCTGCTCGGTGTACTGCTCCGGGCAGGCCATGACCCCCGCGTTGTTCACCAGGACGTGCAGCGGGCCCTGCCAGCCGGCGGTGAACGCGGTGACGGACGCGGGGTCGGCCAGATCGAGGTGCGCGGCCTGCACCTCCGCGTTGCCGGTCGATGCGGTGATGTCCTTGGCGACGCGCTCGCCCGCCGCCGTGTCCCGGACGGCCAGCGTCACGGCCGCGCCGGTCGCGGCCAGCGCCCGGGCCGTCTCGGCCCCCAGGCCCGAGGAGGCGCCGGTGACAACGGCACGGCGGCCGCCGAGGTCGATGCCCTGCGCGACCTCGGCTGCCGTGCTGGAGAAGCCGAACGGGGTGGTGATGGCACTCATGACAATGAACTCCTTGCGGTGTGCGAAAGCGTGGCGTAGGGGAGAGCCGCGCTCAGGGCGTGAGCATGCGGTCCTGTTCCACCGGGGCGTGCCGCCGTGCCAGGGCAGGGCCGTACCGAAGCGCACCAACTCGCCGTAGAGCGTGGAGTCGACGTGCTCGGCGAAGACCAGGTCGAGTACGGCTTCGGCGGCCTGGGCCGGTGACTGGGCCTGGCTGTAGTCGCTGAACCAGGGGCGCGAGGTGGCGGTGTCGACCATGCCGGGGCACACGGCCGCGATCAGCGTGTCGGTGGCGAGGTCGTGTTCGCGGCGTTCGGCGGCGAACGCGCGGACGGCGGCGACCTGGGCCACCTTCGAGGGCACGTTCAGCCAGATCGGCCAGCCCGCCTCCTGCGCGGTCCGGTGGTGGATGGCGCTGCGCCAGGACTCGACCGCGTACTCGACCTGGTCGAGGCTTGCATCGTCGAAGAGGTGGTGCAGCCGCGGGTCGAGATGACCGAGGGTGCCCAGGCTGCTGGCCACGACGAGCAGCCGGCCGCCCGGGCGCAGCACCGGGCCGAAGGAGCGCAGGATCGCGTGGGTGGCGGTGTTGGAGACGTCGATGAACTCATCCGCCCGCTCGGCCTGCGACTCCTCGGGCAGCAGCCGGGCGACCGCGTTGGAGAGGACGATGTCGACCCCGCCGAACCGGGCACGCAGTTCCTCGGCGAGGCGGGCGATGGCGTCGGTGTCCGTGACGTCCAGGACCCGGGCCTCGACGCGGGCGCGCGTGCCGGGCAACGAGGCGACCTCGCGGACGGCGTCCGTCACCCGCCGGTGGCTGCGGCCGGTGAGCAGGACCAGGTCGTGATCGTTCATACGGGCCGCGAGTCCTTCGACGAGGGCGCGGCCGAGTCCCTGGTTGGCGCCCGTGACGAGGGCGATGCGTGAAGCGTTCATGCCTGCCACGCTAGGAACCCCGTGTGCATGAGTCCAACGAAAGTTCAGCACGGCTAGTATGCGTAAACGTCATGGACTTCACGGATGTGTCACTGACCGCGCTGCGTGTCTTCCGCGCCGTCGCCGAGCAGGGAACCTCCACCGCGGCCGCCGCTTCGCTGGGCTACACGCAGTCGGCCGTCTCCCGGCAGACCGCCGCGATCGAGCGGGTCGCGGGCGCGGAACTGCTGGAGCGGCGGCGCGACGGAGTGCGGCTCACCGCGGCCGGCCGCGTCGTCATGCGCCGCGCGGCGGTCGTGCTGGATGAGATCGACGCGACCGCCAGGGAGCTGTCCGGCTTGCCGGGGGAGGCCGGCACGGTCCGGCTGGGCTGATTCCCCAGCGCCGGAGCCGTGCTGTTGCCCCGGGCCCTGGCCGCGCCGCGCCGCACGGACCCCGCCTTGCACGTCGTCAGCCGGGAGGGACCCCCCCCGGCGCTGGTGCGCGCCCTGCGGGCCGGCAGCCTGGATGTGGCCCTGCTGGCGTCCGCGCCGCCCTTCCGCCCGCCGGACGCCGAGTCGCCCCCGCTCGCGCTGCAGACACTCACCGAACGCGCCCTGTACCTGGCGGTACCCGCCACCCACCCGCTGGCCCGCGGCGAGTTCATCGACGTCGCCGACCTGCGCGGGCAGCGCTGGATCGCGGGTTCGTCCTCCGGCGAGGACCGGCTGATGGGCGTGTGGCCGGGCCTGGACGAGCGCCCCGAGATCGCGCACACCGCCCGCGACTGGCTCGCCAAGCTCCATCTCGTCGCCGCCGGCTGCGGGCTGACCACCGTGCCCGCCGCCCTCGCCTCCGCCGCGCCACCGGGCGTCCGCATCCTCCCGGTCGCCGGAGACCGCTTTCTCGGCGTTCGGTCCGGGTTGCCGGCGTGCCCCGCCACGCCGTCGCCCGTTCGGCTGGAGGCAGGTGGCGGTCCATGCCGCCGCTGCGCCCCGCACACGCCCCGGTTCTCCCAGCAACCCTGGTCCCGTCCCGCGACGCCCGGACGCGTCGTTGGTCGGGCCATTACCAACGTGATGTCCGCGGTGACGCTGACAGCGCCGTATAGGGGGCGCCGCCATGCGAAGGGAAGCTCGCGGTCAGCCGCGCGTGGCCTCGTTGATGGCGTCGCGCGTCCGGTCCACCAGGGACGCGAAGGGTCCCACCGTCCACTGAGCTGTCGGCGACCCTGCCGCCGAGGGGTGCGGATGGGTGGGTGCGACCTTCTCGGCGGCCCGCAGGCGCGTGCCCATGTTTCTGAGCTGCTCTTCGCTGCGCCCGGCGTGCACACCGGGGAACTCCTCGCGCTCTTCGTGTTCGGCATGGGCGATCACAGCCTGTTCGAACGCCGCGAGCTGCGCGTCGAAGTCGGAACTGGTCAGGTCCATCTTCTCCAGCCGGGCCAGCACCTTGTTGGCCTCTGCTTCCTCGCGGTTACGGGCCTCGGCCTCGTCCTTGCCGATGGTGTCCTCGGCGACCGGACGGACGATCATCTCCTCCGCCGTCTCGTGCACCGCCAGCAGGGCGCGCAACTCGTCGAACGCCTGCTGTTTGTGTGTGCCCTCGGCGCTCTTCACCTCCGTGAAGAGGTCGCGTATGCGCGCGTGCTGCTCCAGCAGGATCGCCACCACGTCGCCTTCCGGCAGTCGCGCGGCCTCCCGGCGTTCCTCGTCTGCCTGGCTCATCGCGTCGTCCTTCCCTCGCTCCTTGTTCTGCGCTCCACGGGTCACCCCGCGGGCGCGACGGAAACGATGAACCGGCGATAGGGTCAAATGTCCCCGTAAGGAACATATCGAGAACATCCGCGCGGTAAGGAGTGAGTCTGCTGTCGCCATAGGAGCCGTTATGTCGTTCAACCCGTTGGAGCAGCGGGGCATCCCCCTCGACCGTCAGGTCCGCACCTGGCGTGAGCTGGATGTTTCCCCGATTGATCCGGATCGCTGCGACCCGTACACCCGGTGCCGCATCATCGCCATGAACGGAATCGAGGTCGAGGCGATCCTTTTCAGCCACCAGATGGCGCGCCACTGTCCGGACCTGGAGGTGAAGCGGGAGCTGGCTCGTACCCGCTATGTCGAGGCGCAGCAGCAGAAGGCGGTGAACTGGCTGCTGCCGGGGGTCGCCTCGGTGCTGGAGACGACGATCGCCTATGAGCAGGTCGCGGTGGACCTGACGGCCTGGGTGGCCCGGATGGAGCCCGATCCGTATCTCACCCAGGCGTATCAGTTCGGGGTGCTGGAGGACTTCGACCATCTGTACCGGTACGCGAACCTGTACGAGATGATCGAGCATCGGAAGGCGGAGGAGATCGTCCACGGGGTGACCGAGATCATGCCCGGCCGGCCGACGAGATACCACCACCGCCATCCGGCGGACAACGTCCGCGAGCCCTACGACCGGACTCGGGTCAATCCGCTCTCCCGGCTCCACGCGCTGACGATCATGGCGGCGGAGCAGCAGACCATGAACTTCTACATGAACGTCGGCCCGCAGTACATGGAGCCGATCGCCCGACAGCTCTACCAGGAAATCGGGCTGATTGAGGAAGAGCACGTCACCCACTACGAGTCCCTGGTCGACCCGGGCGAGACCTGGTGGGAGCAACTGGTCGTTCACGAGTACAACGAGTGCTACCTCTACCACTCCTTCATGGAGCAGGAGCCCGACCCCAAGGTGAAGGCCATCTGGGAGCTGCACCTGAACATGGAGCTGGAGCATCTGCGCATCGCCGGTGATCTGATGCGCCGTAACGACGGCCGCGAGCCCGAGGAGGTCGTCGCGCCCCAGTTGCCCAAGGTGCTCACCTTCGAGCCCAACAAGGCATACGTCCGCGAGCTGCTGGCCACGCAGATGGACCTCACGACCCTCGGTACCGGTTACGTACGGGAGGCGCACGAGCGGTTCGAGGCCATGCAGGCGCACCTCAACGACGGCGATCAGCTACCGAGCGAGCGCGTGATGGCGCAGCACCGCGAGATGTTCGGCCGGGAGTACCGGCTGGAAACCGAGGGCGAGCACCCGGCGCCGTCGCAGCGCTCCCGCGACTGACCCACCCGGCCCCCGGCCCCGGCACTTGGAGGACATCGTGACCGATGACGCTCAGCGCCACGCTGCCGACGGCATGGACGATGTGGTGGCGCTCCTGATGCGTCAGCACGGCGAGATCCGCAACCTCTTCGACGAGGTGGAGCGGTCCGCAGGTGACGACCGGCGGGACGCCTTCCGCCGCCTGGTGCGGATGCTGGCGGTCCACGAGACGGCGGAGGAGGAAGTGGTGCACCCCGTGGCACGCCGGTCCTTCGACGGCGGCGAAGGGGTGGTCGAGGACCGGCTGCGGGAAGAGAAGCAGGCCAAGGAGAAGCTCAGCCGCCTCGACGGGATGGACACCGCGGACGCCGGGTTCCTGCCCTCGCTGAGGGAACTGCGCACCGAGGTCATGGCACACGCCCGCGCCGAGGAGCGCTACGAATTCGTCCAGCTGCGGCGGCGTACCGGTGCCGATCGGCTCGCCCATATGGCCAAGGCGGTCAAGGCCGCCGAAGCCATGGCTCCCACTCATCCGCATCCGGGGGTGGAGACCGCCGCGAAGAACATCCTGGCCGGTCCGGTGGCGGCCATGATCGACCGCACCCGCGACACCATCCGCAAGGCCATGGGCAAGGACGGCTGAGCAGCCGCACGACGTCCAGGGTCCCGGAGCGGCTGCTGATGGTCGCCGCCCACGCCTGTGACCTGCGCGGAGCACAGGGCCTCGGCCTACGCCGCCCGCCCAGTCGGCGACCACCCGCCCACCTCCTCGGAGCGGTTCGACCTGCACGCTGACGGCCTGGCCGACCCGGCCGGGCAACTCGACCATGCTGTCCAGGCGTGCTGTCCGGACAGCACAGCTACGCCGATGTGGCACCTTTCCGTAGCCGGCCGGCGTGGCGGGTCATGGTGTCGAAGCGGGCCGCGAGATCGGCATGGCGTGCTGTCAGATGCTGATGGGTTTCGGCGAGCGGGGCGACGAGCTGGGCGGCGTCGTCGTGGGCGAGGGTGTCCGCGAGCCGGGCGAGATGGCCACGGGCCCCGGCGCCACCGGCGGGTGGTCACGGGTCCCGGGCTGGTCCCGGAGCTCCCGCAGCAGCAACAGTGCGGCCAGCGCCTGCCCCGAGCCGGTCAGGTCCGGCTGCGGCCCCCGGCCTGGCGGGGTGGTGGCGGTGCGCACGGTCTCGTTGATGGTCTCCAACGCCGCCGCGGCGGCGTTGGAGAGACGTAGGGGCTGGGGGACGAAGACGTCTTCGATCTGCCACGGGGCCTGAAGCAGGCCAGGTCTTCGCCGCTGAGGCCACTGCCGCCTTCGCTTCACGCTGACAGCCGTGGAGCATCGCGCGTTACGGAGCGCCCACCCGCTGCGGCTGCCGCTCGCCGTCGGTGTGCGCCTTGCCCATCAGCGAGCCTTCTTCCTGTTCGTAGTGGGACAGGGCGAGGCCGAGGCAGAAGAAGGTGGGTGCCCACTCGCCGACGAAGATGCCCCACCGGTCCGCCCGGTCGAGGCCCTTACCGGTTTCGGCGCGGAGGGATGTGGCCCATGTGAAGACCGACAGGCCGATGGAGGCGACGGCGGCGGTGTAGGCGTACTCCGAGCGCAGGCCGATGTCGTGAAGCTTCTTGATCACGGCGGTGCTCCTTAGAGAGGGTCCCCCCTCAGGTCCGCCCTCGTATGCCCATGTTTCGGCGGATGACACAGGACGGGTTCAGGACATGGGCCGCTTCTTCGCCGGAGCCTTCTTGGTGGGGGCTTTCTTCCTGGGCCGCATCTCCCGCCCCTCGCCTTCGTCGCCTTCCTCGCCGAGGGCCTGGTTCGCGGCCCGCACGCTGTCCTGGAGGGCGGACACGAGATCGACGACCTTGCTCCGGCTCGGCCGGCGCCTCCACTCCAGGGGGCGCGTGCCCCTTGCGAGCCAGTCGAGACGAGGAAGACCGCTGCCAGGCCGTGGTAGATCGACGACGAAGCCGTCGCCAGCAGGTCACCCTCCGCGCTGTGGGCCGCAGACCTGCTGGACATCTCCCGCGCCGCGGTCGACTGCAGCCGCATCCGCGCGATGAAGGGTGGGCCGGCCACCGGTCCGTCCCTGGTGGACCGGGGCAAGACCGGCAGCAAGCACCATCTGATCGTTGAGGCGCACGGCATCCCGCTCGCGGTGATCAGCACCGGCGGCAACCGCAACGACGTCACCCGACTGATCCCGCCGAACGAGGCCGTCCCACCGAGCCGCGGCAAGTGCGGTCGGCCACTGCGCCGCCCCAAGCACCTGCACGCCGACCGCGGCTATGACCACGAGGTCTACCGGGACAGGGTCCGCCGGTTCCAGATCACCCCGTACACCGCCCGGCGCGGCACCGGGCAGGGCTCCGGCCTGGGCGTGTACCGCTGGGTCGTGGAAGGCGCGATCGCGCTGCTGCACTGGTTCCGTCGCCTGCGCACCCGTTGGGAGATCCGCGACGACATCCACCGCCCGTTCGTCACCCTCGGCTGCGCCGTCATCTGTCGGCAACGACTCCGCACCGCACTTTGCTGGGAGTAGGGGCAGGCGGCGCGATTGAGGAGATGGCCTGCTCGATGCGTCAAAACGCACTGCTAGCAGTCGGGCCCGCGCAGCCTCACATGCGGGATCTCAGCACGTCGACCTCGCAGCCCGGCGCGAACGGGTCAAAGCCGTGCTCGACCAGCCAGCGAACCGCCAGCAGGCTTCGCAACGACCACCACGCGCGGATCACGTCGAGGTCGACGTCGGCGCCATAGCCGACGACGACGTCGCCGAGGTGTTCCTCGTGTCCGAGCGTCAAGGTGGCGAGGTCGTACAGGGCATCACCCTGGCCCGCCTCGGACCAGTCGATGATGCCAGTGATCTCGTCGCCGTCGACGAACACGTGAGTGATCTGCAGGTCGCCGTGCGTGAACACCGGAGTCCACGGCCGGAGCGCGGCATCGGCGACCTGGCGGTTGCGGGTGACCAGGTCGGCGGGCAGGACGCCGTTCGTCACGAGCCGCCCGCACTCGCCGTCGAGATCCGCCGCCAGCTCGTCGAGGCCCCGGCCGGCCCGGCCGGGCCAGGACGGCAACGGCGCGTCGTGCAACTTCCGGATGGCGGCACCCGCCGTGGCCCACGCCGCCGGCGACGCGGTCGACGGCTCGCCGAGGCGGCCGAGCGCCGTCCCCGGGACGGCGGCGATCGCGAGCACGGGCGGCTTACGCCACAGGACCTCCGGGGTCGGGACCGGTGCCAGGGCCATCGCCTCGACTTCGACGTCGATGCGCGCCTGATCGGCGTCCACCTTCAGGAACACCTCGCCGACGCGCAGGGTCGCGCGCTCGGAATGGGCGACGACGACCTTGACCTCATCCATGGCGACCAGTATCCCGGGATGACCGTCCACGTGGCCGGGATTATCGCGTGTGATCGCGCGGCTGACCGCGTCCCGCCACCCGGCGGCCTCGTGCGCGACACCGACCGCTGACAGCGCCGTCGCGGCATGCGGCTGTCTCAGTTGCCGACGAGGGCGTCGTGGATGGCCCACCCCATGTCGCCTGCGCACCAGCTGATGTTGCCGAGGACAGCGACGTCCAGGCCCTGCTGCGGGTAGTGGTAGAGGCGGGCGCTGACCCCGTCCTCTTCGCCGGTGTGGCCCCAGCGGACGATGGTTCCTTCGTTGTCGAGGATGTGGGTGAGGCCGAAGCCGTACATCCACCTGTAGCCGCGGACCTTCTCCTCACGTTCGTCGACCTGCGGGGTCAGCGCGAGGCGCGTGATCTCGTCGTTGAGGAGCCGCCCGTGGCGCAGCGCGTGGGCGAAGGCCGTCAGATCGGCGGCGGTACAGGTGGCTCCTCCGTCGGCGGCAGCCCCGGGGGTGGTCGCGTAGTGATTGGTCCGGTACGGAGTGGGGCTGTCGGGGGTGGTGAGGTATCCCTCGGCGGTGTCCGGCCCCAAGTCGTCCAGGGCCGGGAATCCTGCCGTGCTCATTCCGGCACGGGCGTAGACGTCGTCGGCGACGACCTCTTCGAAGGAGCGGCCGGTCACCGCTTCGATGAGCAGGCCGAGCAGGATGTAGCCGGCGCCGTTGTAGAGATGACGCTCCCCGGGAGGGAAGTGGGGTTGCTTGTCGGCGAACAGCGGCAGGTAGTCCTCGTTGCTCCGCAGCAGGTAGAGCGGGTGGGAGGAGGTCAGGACAGCCCATTCGGCCTGCCAGTCGTCGCTGCCCTCTTCGAACCAGTCGCCGATGCCCGCTGTCATCGTCAGGGCGTGACGGACCGTGACACGCGGATCGAGCTGGGGCATGTGGTCTCTCACGAAGTCCACCAGTGCTTTGTCCAGGCGGACCTGTTTCCGCTCGACGAGCTGCAGGACGGCCACCGCTGTGAACATCTTGGACACCGACGCGACGCGGAAGCGCGTGTCGCACGTGTTCGGTATGGACCATCGCCGTGACGCCATCCCGAACGCGCGGGTGAATACCGGCTCCCCGTGCCGCGTGACGCGGACCGTGCCGGAGAACCCTTTCCCTCCCGCCGCTCGGGAAACGGCCTCCTCCAGGCAAGCTGGATCGAAGCCGTCAGCTCTCGTCACGATCGTCACCGCAGACCCCCTCGCAGCAGAAAGTTCACCAGCCATCGGTGATGATCGTCAGCAGTCCGCCCGCGGGCAACCGCTTTACCCTGACCGCCTCGCCGAACTGGACACTTGCCTTGTTCGTCGCTTATGAGAGCTGGAGCGACACGACCAGCGGCGCCGGCTTCGGTGGCGTCGCGCGACGCACCCTCAGCGATGTGCGGGCAGCCAACACCTTGTGTTGACGCGGACAGGGCCGATGCGGCGAACGGGGCGCCCTATTGGTTGGTGAGTGTCTATGGCCACGATCCCGATGGCACCCACCCTCTCTGCCCAACGACAGCGGCTGGCAGTGCCGGTGTCAGCCGTGGGCAGCCGATACGTCGGCTCCAACCCTCGAGGACGGTCATCAGTCGTTGCACGGGCGTCGGGAGGTGATGGTGTTCCCGGACGTTGCCTATCGCCGAGGAAGAGGATTCAGTGGGACTTGGGCGCGCTGCCTACTGGGCCGGGGTCCGTGTGCTCGTACCGCAGCAGCCAGGTGGTCGGCGAGGGGTTCGGGCAGGGCTTGGCCGTTGAAGGTCTGCGTGAGTGCGTCGGCGATCAGGCGCACTTTGATGTTGCTGTGCTGGGAGGCGGTCACCAGTACCTGCCAGGATTGCTGGCTGGTCAGCTGGAACGATGCCATGAGGATGCCGCGCGCCATATCGATCGTTGGTCGGGTCTGCATGGCCCGACGCAGTTGGGTGTTCTCGGCCGCTTGATCGTCGCCGGATGATTTTGCTATCCGTGGCAGCCGTTCCGAGGACGGCGTGTGCTGTACGGCTGTGACCGCATCTTCCTCGCCGGCGCAATCGGGCGGATCTCTCGCCTCGACGTGCGGGGGATGGGATGAGGGGGCCAGATGTTCGGCCGTCCCCTCCTCGCCGGCGGTGAAGAGTGGAAGGGTGTTGGTCAGGGCGAGCAGGCGGGCCACGGCCGGGCTGGTGGCACACAGGATGAAGCTCTTGGATGCCTGGAGGGCGCGGTGGCGCACGCGCAGCAGAACGTTGAGGGTGGAGCAGTCGCAGAACTCGACTCCTGCGAGATCCAGTTCCAGGCCGCCCACAGCGTGGTCCAGTGCATCGCTCAGCGTCTGCTGCAGTACCTGACCGCTCTCCAGGTCGAACTCGCCGGACGCTGTCACGATGAGCCGGTCGCCGACCGCGTCGACATTCAGTGTCACGGGCACCGGCGGCCGCATGCCCTGTAGAGCGGTGACGCGCTCCATGCAGGGCCCCTCGTCTCGGGCAAGGGCCGTGTGATGGGACATGGGGGCTCCCGGTGCATACCGTCGTCTCTGTGCTCCCAGGATCACCATAACTCTGGTTCACGTCAACCATTACATGAAATGTAGTTCCTGTTTTTGAATGCGCGAATCAGGCGCCGTATCGTGGCGACATGGATCGAACACCGGAACCGCATGCAGGCTGGACGTTCTTGACTAACCACGCCCGGGTACTGATCGCGATCTTTGAAGATCACACGATCCGTGTCCGCGACATCGCCGCCCGCTGCCAGCTCACTGAACGCGCCGTGCAGAAGATCATCGCCGACCTCGAAGAGGGCGGATACCTCACCCGCGTCCGGCAGGGCCGGTCGAATGTCTACCGCATCGCGCCCGACACGTCTCTGCGTCATCCGGCAGATGTCGGCGCCACTGTCGCAGACCTGCTGTCACTCCTGGCGCACCAGGAGGCCGGGCACGTAACCACCCTCGCCGCCGAGTCGCATGAGGGGCGCTGACCCGGCGCTGGCGGCCATTCGCCGTCGTCAAGACGAAGGCGTGCACGATGGAACCTCTCGCAGGATCCGGGGCGGGTGACGGCTGCGTCGCCGGGCCTCGCCACCACGGCATGACGCGTGCGCATCCCGCGCAGGGGAGCGGAGCAGGTGGCGTTCGACTGAGGCGGTTCGGCCCGAACCGGCCGCCGAGATCGCCTTCACCGAGTGAACCCGGGCTGGGCCGGGCGCCGAAGAGGGCTTTGCTCGCCGAACCTCGAGGTGTCGGGCAAGGTGGCGGGGATCAGAGGTGTCCACACCGGGCCCGGGGCCACGGCGTTCACACGGATGCCGCACTCCGCCAGGTTCCCCGCGAGGCCCCGGGTGAAGGTCACGATGGCGCCCTTGGTCGTTGCGTAGTCGAGCAGATGAGCGCTGGGCTTGTACGCCTGCACCGATGTGGTGTTGATGATGCTGCCGCCTTCCGGGATATACGGCAGGAACATCGTGCAGAGCCAGAACATACCGTACAGATTCGTGCGCATCACGCGGTCGAACTGCTCGGTGGTGATGTCTTCCAGACCCTGGGACTGTGCCATCTGGAAGGCGGCATTGATGACGAGGATGTCGATCGAGCCGAAGGCAGCTAAGAGGAACCGAATGCCCTGGGTGCCCCATGGCGCCGTGCACAAACCATTTGCCATGGAGCCAAGGGCCTCCTTTCCGGCTCAGCGGGGCTTGACGATCTCCAGTCCGGATCGGTAGCCGACCAGTTCGCGCGTACCGTAGCGAAACTGCGGCCAAGACACTTCGGCACTAGATCCCTGAATCGGGTGTCGCCATAGCGGGTCAGCGGCTGTCCGCCATATCTGTTCGAAGCGCCCGGCGAGACGCCGTTTCCTCACCTGATGATCGGGAACGCGCTTGATGAGCGGCCATACCGCGGCAGTTGCCACCAGGGCTTCGCTATGGCGGCCCAATGGAGGTTCGTACTTATGTTTCAGGGCGATTGCAGATGTCATCCAGGCCATCGGTGGGGCCATCGCCACCGTCGTCACGCTGCCTTTCCGGGCTGTGGCTCGGCTCTTCGGCGGAGCATCGGACACCGCGCACGGCCGTCACTGAACCCGCACGCAATTGTCGCCAGCCGTACCTGGCCGTGAGGGGGTCATCGGCATTGCCGGTAAAAGCCGGACGGCGGCGCGGTGGGCGGAAAGCGCGGCCTTTTGGACGGTCGGCATCGTCACGATTACTCCGCTGGGGAGCATGGTGCCTCCGGGGCCCGTGAGACGCATCAGCGAGTAGTGCCCGGCGATTTCTTGGATGCCCGGACCCTCGGAAAGTGGGCGCAGTGGGGGAGTTTCCGTCAGGGAGTTCCCCTCAGGGTGTGGGGCCCGGCCCGTTGGCCGTGAGGCTGCTCGGGGGCAATAGTGGAAGTGGGGCATCCCTGAAGGAGTGGAGGGTTCCATGATCACCTTGGGGATCATTCTCCTCGTCGTCGGATTCGTGACCGGCATCAGCGTTCTCTGGACCATTGGGATCGTCCTTCTCGTCATCGGAGCGATCCTGTGGGCCATGGGTGCCCTCGGCCACGCGATCGGCGGGCGCCGACACTACTGGTAGGGCCGTCGCTGCGGGCTGGGCTGTACGTGTGGACTGGCCGTCGCGGGCTCGTCGAACGGGACTGGGAAAGCCCGATACGATCGGCGGCCACCGATGCTGGTCGCCGGTCGGGGTGGCCGACGGCTTCTCGGTCCGAGCGGACGCGGACCGCGTGGCCGACGGCTCTTCTGCCCGCGTGGACGCGGACGGCTGCGAAGGCTTCGGGCCGGGTGTCCTCCTTCGCTCTCTCCGGACCGCACGCGCACGCCACCAGCGCCACACTGGCCGATACCGCCACGCTCACCATCGTCCGCGCTCTCACCCCCTCCGGTCGCGGCCTCGATGGCCAAGGCGACCCTGGGCGCATGCCCGGCGAGATGAAGGACCTCGGCACGAGTTCGACACTCTGGAACCCTCGTCCGTGCCGGTCGTGCCCCGGATTCAGGGGTGGATCACCAGGGCATCTCACCGTGGCGGTCACGGAAGGTTCCGGTCGGTCCATCCGTCCCGATGGTGGCGAGTTCGACGATCGCGTCGGTCCCCTCGGTCACTGTCTGCGGGCCGCTGTGCCCGGTGAAGTCGGTCGCGGTGTAGCCCGGGTCGGCCGCGTTCACCTTCACGGCCGGCCAGGACTTCGCGTACTGCGTGGTCAGCATGGTCACGGCAGCCTTCGACGCCGTGTACAGCGGCGCGATGGCCCGGCCCTCGACGCGCTCGGCGTCGTGGGTGGCCCCGAAGGACCCCATGCCGCTCGACACATTGACGATTGGACGAGACCCTTGGCACGGCATTGCGCCGCTGGCGCGACCGGCTCTCTCCCACCGACGTCGGGCGGACCTCGCGGCCCGGACGACGTGCGGTGGGGTTGCGACGCGAGGAGCTGGCCGAACTCGCGGGCTGTCGGTCGACTATGTGGTGCGGCTGGAGCAGGGGCGCGCCACGAGCCCTTCGGCGCAGTTCGTCGCGAGCCTGGCCAGGGCACTGCAACTGCAACCCCTGGAGCGCGATCACGCCTAACGGCTGGCCGGTCTCCTCCCGCCACAGGAGGGGACGATCTCCACGCATGTTCCGGCAGGGGTCCAACGAATGCTGACTCGCCTCGGTGAGTTCCCTGTGGGCGTGTTCAGTGCTGACTGGACCTTGCTGTCCTGGACTCCGGCGTGGGCGGTGCTGCTGGGCGACCCCAGGGCACGGCCACCCGTCCGGACGGCGACGAGGTCGCCCGCCGGGCCGCCGGGCCGCCGGGCAGCTCGTCGCCGAGGCGGAGAGCCCGCTGCCCCGTGCCGGGTAGCGCCTGGCCCAGCGGGCGGCGGTGGTGTGGCTGACCTGGAACCGTTTGGCGGCCCGGCGCAGCGGCCACCCCTCGTCTACGACGTACCGGGCCAGACGCAGCCTGCCGGTCGGGGTCAGCGGGGCGTTACGTGGATCAACGAGGGCCTCCTGGTGCCGGTACCGATGTCGCAATCCACACTCGCCGGCCACGCCCGCGCGGTGGCGTTCGATGCGGACACCGGCCGCCTGGACGTCGTCCTCGACGCCCCGGCGTACGGCACCAAGCTGCGCTGGAGTGCACCGAAGCTGATCGCGGCGGCCGACACGGAGGTGCCGGGCGGAACGTGCGCACCCTACTTGTCCTGCCGCCCGCGCCCGGCGACGCCGGCTTCGCCTCGGCGGCCGCCGACCCGGCCCTGCGGCCAGCGGTGTCCGAGGCGCCGGTCCGTACTCGGGAGGCCGCGTCTACGGGCTGACGGCGGGCGCCGGCGGCCCACCAGGCCGGCAGGCCGGAACGGGTCCCTTGCGCCGGCCCCGCGCCTGCCCGGCGGTCAGCTCAGACCGGGAGCGGCAGACCGGCGGCGCGGAAGAGCCGGTCACGGGAGGCCGCGGCCTCGTCGAAGACGGCGTCGCCTCCCTTCAGCACACCATTCTCCTTGAGGACGTCACCGGCCACCACGACCAGGTCGACATTGCCGGCGTGGCCGCCCGCGACGATCGTGGCCGCGACGTCCGTGGCCGCGACGTCCGTGGCGGGCAGCATGTTGGCGTGATCGAGGCGGACCATGATCAGGTCGGCCTCCTTGCCCGGGGTCAGGCTGCCGGTGCGGTCGTCGATCCCTGCGGCCCGTGCGCCCTCGATGGTCGCGAAGGACAGCAAGTCGGCGGCGTCGAACGTGGGCAGGCCGGGAACACGGTCCATGGGCCCGGCCGCACCGGCGAGGATCAGTTGCTGGTAGGCGAGTGTCGCCCGCATGACACCGAACATGTCACCGCTCACGATCGTCTCGGTGTCCACGCTGAGGTTCGGGCGGACACCGGCGGCCAGCAGCCGGTTGGTGGCCGGCTGGCCCAGGCCCGGCATGAAGACCTCCAGGGCGCCGGCCACGGACGCGGTGGCGTCGCGGGCGGCCAGCATTCTCAGCTCCTCGTGGGTCGACGTGCACAGATGGATGAACGTCATGTCCGGGGCGAGCAGCCCGGCCTCCTCCAGCTGCCGTACGGCCTGCTGCTCCGCCCCCCACTCGCCGAGGCCCACGTGCATGCTGATGCGCAGGCCCAGCTCACGGGCGAGCCGGATGTCTCGCTCGGACACATCGGGGGTGGACAGCTCCGGTCCGCGGAGCATTGCGTTGAGGGTCACCCGCGCCGAGTCGTCGGAGAGCACCTCGTTGCGGATGCGCCGGATGTCGTCGGGGTGTGTGCGGTCACTGCCGAACTGCCACTGCTCGGCCTCCGTCGATGGCCAGCCGTGGTCGAAGACGGCACGGATGCCCGACTCCCAGTGCGCGGCGATTGCCGCGTCCGAGTGCTCGGGGCTGTTGCTGATGTGCGACTCGTCCCGCACGGTCGTCACCCCGGAGTCGAGGGACATCAGGTCCGCCGCCAGGTTGCCGATGTGTACGTCCCGGGGATCGAAGTACTGTCCGAGGCCGATTTGCACCTGGCTGCGGTACTCCTGGTAGGTCCAGGCGGGGCCGAGGTTGCGCAGCGCCCCCTGCCAGTTGTGGCGATGGGTATCAATGAAACCGGGCAGCACGGCGTTCCCTGTGCCGTTGATGACCCTGGCCCGGTCGTCGGACAGGTCCCGGCCGATCTCGAGGATCCTCCCGTCGGCGACGAGGACGTCGCCCACGAAGTTGCCGAGCTTGTTGTCCTGCGTCATCAGGTACGCGCCCTTGATCAGGATGCGTTCCTTGTTCTGCGGCTGGTTCTGGGACATCTGTGGTTCCTTTCGTGCCGTGGGCGGCACTGTGTTGCTTGTTCACCGGGAGAGGGGTGGTGGGTCGGGTCGGCGTCCGGTCCGGGCGCGGACGTGGGTCACTTCGCGGTGGTGCCATGTGGGCGCCGGGAGGCAATCCAGACGGCGCCGAACGTGAGCACCGCGCCGAGGACGGTGAGGACGGAGGGGGACCGACCGCCCGAAGGGACCAGGAAGTCCAGGACGATCGAACCGGCGAGCTGCCCCGCGATGGAGGCCATGCTCAGCAGCAGGACACCGATCCGGCGTACCAGGAACGCCGAGGCGCCGATGAACACCACGCCGCACAGACCACCGAGGTAGACCCACAAGCTGGTGGGCAGCGGGTGGCCCACGCTCCCCTGCACGAGTGTTTTCACCCCCCACGCCGCGACGAGGAACACCGCACCGACAAGGAAGTTGAGCCAGGTCGCTGCGAGCGGCGAGCCCGACGCGGCCGTCGTCGCTCCGTTCAGGGCTTGCTGCACACCGAGGAGGAAGCCGGCGGCGAGGGCGGCGAGGGCCGGCAGGATGATCGTGGCCGGCGCGGGGGCTTCGGCGAAACGGGGCAGGGCGGACACGATTGCGGCCACCAGGATGACGGCCGCTCTCGTGAGCCGGGCAGCGCCCGGGCGCTGCCGCAGGCCGCCGCCGATACCGCGGCTGTCCACGATCAGACCGCCGAAGGTCTGACCGGCGATGGCCGACACCGTGAACACGGCGATTCCAGTGACCAGCGCGGCGGTGGACTGGGCCAGGGCGAACGTGCCGCCGAGCACCCCGGCCAGCAGGTACCGGCGGGGGAACCGACTGTCCCGTGAAGCGCCGGCCAGGCTGCGCAGCGCGCCGCGCAGCCCGGGGGAGAAGAGCGCGAGGAGGGACAGCAGGACGAGTCCGCCCGAGAAACTGATCGCCGCCGCGGCTATGCCGTCGTCGAGGCGATGACTCAGCTCGCCGTTCAGACGGGCCTGTACCGGCACCACCATGCCGGCTGCGATGGCTGCCACGACGGCCGGCGAGCCGCCGCGAGGCACGGATGGGCGGGAGCGTTCCACCGACTGAGGACCGGGCCCGGCAGGACGGCGATGACCTGACCCGGGTGGTGCGGTGGGAGTGCTCATGTCGAAGTTCCTCAAGAAGGGGTGCGGCCGGACAGGGCCCGGTCGACCCGGCCGCTGATGGTCGGTCGGGTCCCGCCTGCGGCGGGGCCCGGGGCGCGGGTCTCCCTCAGAAGTCCGTACGCGCGATGTCGTCGAGGACCGACGGCCCCGTGGGGGACCAGCCCAGGACACGCCGGGCCGTGTCGCCCGAAGCCTGCTGGTCGAGGAGAAGAGCCTCGCCGAGCAGGCCGAGCCGGTCGAGCGTCTGCACGACCGGTTCGGGCTCGACGCGTCCGGCCAGGCCGACAGAGCGGCTCACCGCTTCGGTGATCTCCCGTACGGTCGGGTTCGCGCCGCTGGCGCCGATGAAGTACGTACCGGCCGGGGCCTTCTCCAGCGCGAGCACGTAAAGCTCGGCCAGGTCGTCCACGTGCACGGTGCTCCAGTGCTGGTCACCGGGACCGATCATGGTGAGCGCCGGGGTGTTTCCGGCGGTTCGAGGACCAGCGGCGACGAGGTTCAGCAAACCGCCGCCGTGGCCGTACACCACCGCCGGTGCGATGACCGAGGTCCGGACGGTCTGCGCGTCGCGCACGAGCTTGCCGAGCGGCACCCGCCAGGCGGTCAGCCGCGGGGCGTTCATGCCGGCCGACTCGGTGATCGCCGAACCGCTGCCGTGCAGCCAGACGCCGGTGGTGTGCACGAACGGCCGGCCGGTGTTCCGCAGCGCGCGCAGGAAGCTGGTGACGGCCACCTCGTCGACGGTCGCGCTGGTTTCGTCGCCCGGCGACGCCACGTGGATCACGCCGTCGCTCGCAGCCGCGAGTTTCTCCAGGGCGTCGCGTCTGCCAGGTCGGCAACCGCGGGCTCGGTGCCCTTGGCCCGCACCAGCTCGGCCTTCTCGGGGGAGCGGACCACGGCGGTGACCTGGTGGCCCCTGGAGATGACCCGATCGAGCACCGCGGCTCCGATGTAGCCGGTGCCGCCGGTGAGCAGTACGCGCATGGTCATCCTCTTTCGTTGACGTTTCGTTGACGTTTCGCTGACGTCCTGGTCGGGGCGTCGGCCCGCATGGCAACAGTCGCGCCGCCCGGCTATCGTGTCCAACGAATGTTTTCGAATGCTCGATCGGATATACCGATGAATGAGGATGGGGATGTGGACCAGAAGCGGCTGGAGTACTTCATCACCGTCGCTGAGGAGCTGAACTTCACGCGGGCGGCCCAGCGGCTGCACGTCACTCAGTCCACGCTCTCGGCCGGCATCAAGGCCCTGGAGCACGAACTCCGGACCGAACTGCTCCTCCGCTCCACGCGGTCGGTCAGACTGACGGAGGCCGGCTCAGCGTTCCTCCCCGAGGCGCGGACCGCGATCGAGGTACTCGACCGGGCCCGGGCGGCAGTGGAGCCGCTCTCCACGGGGCTGCGCGGCAGCCTCACCGTGGGCGTCCTCAGCGGGCTGACAGTGATCGACGTACCCGCGCTGGCCGGTGAGTTCCACGGGCGTCATCCCGAGGTCCGGTTGCGTACCGAGACCTCCCAGCGGGGAGCCTCCGGGCTGATCGAGCGGATCAAGGAGAGCCACGTCGACGTGGCCTTCGTGGGAGCCGACATCAAGGACGAACACCTCAAATCGATGGCCATCAAGCGCTACGAGGTCCAGCTGCTGGTCCCCGCCGATCACCCACTGGCCCGCCGGAAGAGCGTCCGGCTCAGCGACGTCGCCGGGGAAGCATTCGTCGACATGCCCGTCGGTTTCGGGCAACGCCAGATCGTGGATGACGCGTTCACGAAGGAGAAGTTGTTCCGGCGGGTCCTCATCGAGGTCTCGGACATCACCACGATCGCGGACTACGTGGCGCACGGCCTGGGCGTGGCGCTGTTGCCCCCGGACTTCGCCGCGGCGGCCGGGGACGCCGTTCGTACCGTCCCCCTCGCGGACGCCCGCCTGGCCTGGACGCTCAGCGTGGTCGCCTCCGCGACGCGTCCGCCGACGCGGGCGCTGCATGCCTTCCTCGACCTGATCCCGCACCACATCCGGCGCGACCGCGTGTTCTGAACGGACGTCCCCGGCCGCTCGCGGAAAGCCCCGCACCGAACGGATCGTCGATCTGCACGAGCCCGGGGCCCTCGGCTCGGCTGCTCCGGCCTACCGCCCGCAGGCGCTCACAGCGAGGCGCCAGGCCCCCGTTTCTTAGGGTGCGAACGCCTGCAGTGGTCATTCATCGGCGGCGCTCGTGGCCGATGCCTCAAACGAGGCGTCGCCATGGAGGTAGCGTCCTGGGGAAGTTCCGACGGTTCGTCGGAACGCCGCGAGGAAGGCGCTCGGTGTCGTGTATCCGACGGTATGTGCGACGCGGGAAACGGGCTGGCCCTCGGCGAGGAGGGGAAGGGCGGCACGCAGCCGCACATGGGTCCGCCAGCGGTCGAAGTTCATGCCGGTGTCCTGGACGAACAGCCGGGTCAAGGTGCGTCGGCTCACCCCGGCGACCCGTGCGTGCGCTTCAAGACTTCGGGGGTCTGCGGGGTTGGCGAGCAGGGCGTCGGCCACGGTGCGTACGCGGTCGTCGGTGGGGTTCGGCACATCGATGGGTGTGGTCGGCAAGGGGCGCAGCAGATCCAGCACGACCGCCTCGGCCCGTAGCCGGGCGTCATTGGGCAGGTTCTCGCGGCTGAGGTAGGCGATCAGGTGTGCCAGCAGCCCGTCGACTCCGACCGGCGTGGGTTGCGTCCAGTCCTGATTGCATCTGTCCGGTTCGAAGTAGAGGCTGCACAACACCGCGTCGCGGGTCGCGCCGGTCCGGTGGACAACCCCTGCGGGCAGCCACAACGCCCGTGTGCGCGGCAGGACCCAGTAGGCATCGTCGACAGCGACGCCGAGCACCCCACGCCGTGCCCAGGCCAACTGGTGCTGCGGGTGGCTGTGCGGGACAAACCACTGCCCGGACGCCAACGGAAAGTTCCCGACGACGATTGCGCCCACCCCGACGGGGACGGCCCCCACGACGGCATCGGTCATGCTCCCAAGTTTATGTCCCCAATGCGATACACCATGGCCCCGTAGCGCATCGCGGCCAACACGGCCGGTGCATAGCGTCGTCCTATGCCGATCAATCATCCGCGCCACCGGCGCTATCACCGTTCGCACAGGCCGCTTACGAGGACAGGGCGCCCGGCATGACGTCGGTATCAACCGCGACCACGACCAACGTCGTTGGGCGCCGGGGACCGGCCCTGGTGGTGCTGTGCTGCGTACAGTTCATGCTCGTCCTGGATGACAACGTGGTGAGCGTCGCGCTCCCCAGCATGCGCGATGACCTCGGCTTCAGCACCGCGGGCCTGGCCTGGGTCGTCAACGCCTACTTCCTCGCCTTCGGCGGGCTGTTGCTGCTGTTCGGCCGCATGGCCGACCTGCTGGGCCGCAGACGCGTCTTCCTGACCGGTGTGGCGCTGTTCGGTGCGGCGAGCCTCGTCTGCGGGCTCGCGCGGGAGCCCTGGCAGCTCGTGACCGGGCGTTTCATCCAGGGCGCGGGAGCGGCCATGGCCGGCCCCGCCGCGCTGGCACTGATCGCACTCCTCTTCCCCGGTACCGAGGAGCGCACCAAGGCGTTCGGCATCTGGGGCGGCATCGCGGGTCTTGGCGGCACAACGGGCCTGGTGATCTCCGGCGCGCTGACCGGCCTCGCGTCCTGGCGCTGGATCTTCCTGATCAACCTGCCGGTGGCCCTCGCGGCCCTGGTGCTGCTCCCGCGCTTGGTCCCCGAGAGCCGGACCGGGCGCGCGGTACGCCTCGACGTACCCGGTGCGCTCCTGGGCACCGGCGCCCTGGTGTCCCTGGTCTACGGACTGCTCCGGACGGGGGAGTTGGGCTGGGGGGACACCACCGCTGTCGGGCCCCTGGTACTGGCCGTGTTCCTGGCCGTCGCCTTCGTCGCGGTCGAGGCACGAACTGCCGAGCCACTGGTGCCGTTGTCGTTCCTGCGCTTCCGGTTCCGCGCCGTCGCCAATGGGGCGACCTTGCTGTTCTCCGCCGCCATGTACGCGATGGCCTTCCTGCTGATGGTTCACCTGCAGACCGTGCTCGGCTATCGCCCACTGATGGCCGGCCTCGCCTACCTGCCCTACTGCGCAGGCATCCTGACGGGCATGTGGCTCTCCTCCCGAGCAGTGATCAGGCTCGGCGTGTGCCCGGCCCTCGTCATCTCGTTCCTGATCAGCGTGGCCGGACTCCTGCTGCTGTCCGGCGTGGCACCGGATGACGGCTACGCCTCCGGAGTGCTGCCCGGCATGCTCGTCACGAGCCTCGGATGCGGACTGAGTCTGCCCGCCCTGACTGTCGCCGCGCTCACCGGTACCACCGAGGAGAACGCCGGGCTCGGCTCAGCCGTCCTGAGCTCCGTTCAACAAGTCGGCGGCGCCGTGGGGGTGGCGGTGCTTGTCGCTTTGGCCACGCGCCGCAGCGACGCCCTGGCCTCACAAGACGACCCCCTGCACGCTGCGACGGAGGGCTTCTCACTCGCGCTCACGGTCGCTGCCGTCCTCCTCACGCTTGGCGCTGTCCTCATAGCCACCTTGCTGGGGAAGAACCACCGCCCAGAAGATGCGCTAGGATCTGTCGTCAAATGATCTTCGGTCGGGGATCATGGTCGGGTGATACGTCGCCATGAACTGTCCGATGCCGAGTGGGCCTTCGTGCAGCCGTTGCTGCCCCGGTCCGAGCGGGGCCGCAGGCGGCTGGACGACCGGACGGTCCTCAACGGGATCGTGTGGAAGTTCCGGACCGGTACGGCCTGGCGGGATGTGCCCGAGCGGTACGGTTCCTGGGCCACGCTGCACACCCGCTTCCGCCGGTGGGCCAAGGACGGCACCTTCGAGCGGATGCTCCGGGCCGCCCAGGCCAGGGCCGACGCGGCCGGGGACATCGAGTGGCTGGTGTCGGTCGACTCCACGATTGTCCGGGCCCACCAGCACGCGGCCGGGGCGCGAAAAGGGGGCTTTGCGCCCCGGGACTCGGCCGGTCCAGAGGCGGCCTGACCAGCAAGATCCACCTGGCCTGCGACGCTGTGGGGCGACCGCTCGCCTTCACCGTCACCGGCGGGAACACCAACGACTGCACCCAGTTCACCGCCGTGATGAAGGCGATCCGGGTGCCCCGGCTGGGACCGGGGCGGCCCCGGGTCCGCCCCGGCCACGTCATCGGCGACAAGGGCTACAGCTCCAAGGCCATACGCACCTGGCTGCGGCAACGGAACATCCGGCACACCATCCCGGAACGGTCCGACCAGATCCGCAACCGGCTCCGACGCGGCAGCCGTGGCGGACGTCCGCCGGCCTTCGACAAGCACGTCTACAAGCGGCGCAACGTCGTCGAACGGTGCTTCAACCGCCTCAAGCAGTGGCGCGGCATCGCCACCCGCTATGACAAGACCGCCGAGTCCTACCAAGCGGCCATCACCCTCGCATCGCTGCTGATGTGGGCGTGACATTTGACGACAGATCCTAGGTCGAAGTTCAGCAATCTCGTGATGCCGGCCCCGATTTCCGACTGGCCATGACTGTCTGTGTAGTTGGATTCGACGTTCATGGTGGTGACGAACGGAGGGGGAATGACCGGAGTCCTCGTCCTGCACCTCGCTGTCGCGGCCGGAGCCATGTGACGGCGACACCGTCCCCCGTTCCTTTGACCGGCTGCGCCGCCTGGGCGCGACAGACGTCATCGACTACCGTCGCCCCGCCCGGCCGCGCGAGGTCGGTCGCACCTTCAACGCGGCGCTCGCCGCAGCCCCCAAAACGGCCGCCACCGCCGGGGAACTCGTCCGCCCCGGCGGTCGGCTGTGTTCCATCACCTCGGACGCCCCGCCCGCGAGCGCTGAACTCACTTCGACCGATCTCTACGTCCGTCCGGACGCGGAGACTCTCGCTGTCCTCGCCGGCCAGCTCCGCGACGGCGTACTCGACCTGCCCACAGAGGTACTTCCCCTTGATGAGGGCCCCGACGCCTTCGACCGGTCCTCAAGGGCCTCACCAGCGGAACCAGGCTCGTGCTCCGCGTCACCGGCCCCGCCTCCTCGGACACCATGCCGGCGTAGAAGCCCAGCGACTCAGTTGCTGGGAGTGTGGGTACTGACGGTGTCGGCAGCTCGATGGACAACGCGCCTGTTTCCGGGTGTGGGGTGCCTGGAAGCACACTGGATAGGGCACGGCCGATGGCACGGACGACGTTCGGCAAGCAGGTGGAGGAGCCGGCCGAATGTCTCTTGTTCGGCATCGGCCGGATTCTGACCGGCTGGGACTTGGACGGTGTGAAGCGCACCGAGCCCCCGTTCTGGTGCTCGGGCACCTGGTGCCGCGCCGAGGGGGCTCTCAGGTGACCGAAAGCCGGGCCTCTCAATACGTCATGTGGCGCATTGTCCCCACGGCGCCATCGCGGTTCCATGCTTGCGGGCCTCCAGTGGGGAGGTGGAGGACGGACCGTGTCCTGACTGGGGGGAAAATGAGGGGAAACGCGAGTCGGAGTGCCGCCAGGCGTGTGCGGGCCGCCCTGAGCGCGGCGGTGGTGGTCTGCGCGGTCACAGCGGTGCTGCCCGTAGCCGCCTCGGCCGAGCCCATGACCGTGCGGGGTGTCGCGGGGGACAGCGGAGCCGGGGTCGAGCGGATCAGTGTCGCGACCGACGGTACCCAGGGCGATGGCGACTCCGCCGGCGCTACGATCACTGCTGACGGTGGGCGTGTCGCCTTCTCGTCGTTGGCGAAGAACCTCACACCTGCCAACCCGGTGACATGGGAGCGGGTGTTCGTCCGCGACCAGCACACGGGCCAGACGACGCTGATGAGCAGCATCACGCCAACGAATCAGGGCCCGGTGATCAGCGGTGACGGGCAATACGTTGCTTTTTGGGGGCTGTTGCAAAGAGACACGAAGTCCTTCCTGTCTCAGGTGAGCTCGGGAAGCACGATCGGTATCAACTGCCCGGGTCTCAGCTGCAGCCGGCCGTCGCTGAGCGGGGACGGCCGCTACATTGCCCAGGCCGCTACCTTCAATCGACCGCCGTCCCGGCAGCGCATCGAGGTACGGGACTGGCGCGCCGACACCACGGAGACCGTCGCCGAGTTCGACCACACCGTCTCGGCCCGGCCGTCCATCAGCGGCGACGGCCGCTTTGTCGCCTACCAGGATGGCCAGGCCGAGGACGTCTTCGTGTGGGACCGGACGGGTGACACCTCCTCCGGCCCGATCGAGGGCCCGTCCAAGGCGGCGACACTCGTCCAGCTCAGCAAGGACGGCAGCAAGGTCGTCTACCTCTCGGGCTCCGACACCTACGTCCACGACGAGAGCTCGGGCACCGACGAGCTGGTGCCGAACGTGCGGGGCGTGGCTATCGATCCCACCGGCCGCTATCTGCTGTACGCCCCGCACGACACGAGCGGACCGTCGCTCACGCTGCGCGATCTGGAGACGGGCACCGACGAGATCGTCTCGAACCAGCTCGCCTCGGCCGGGACCGACGCGGTCGGCGCCGGTGGGCGCGAGGTGGTCTTCCAGTCCACGGCCGACGACATCGTGCCCGGCGACACCAATGGCAAGTCGGACGTCTTCGTCCGCCACTTCTACTGATCGCCCCGGTTGTGGCGCTCTGCGGGTGCCGCATGGCTCTCGCGTCCGCGCGGGAGCAGTAGGGGACGGACGCGACAGCCCCTGACCATGAACTCCGCCGGGCCGGCCGTGAGCCCGACCACGGCGTCGGCTGGGTCGACCACGGCTGACCAGGCAGGTCAGGGGCCTGCGGCGACGGCTCCAGTCGCTCGGTGGCGACCTGGTTGTAGTCGACACCGTCGAGTCGATCGCGCGTGCCGTTGGCCTCGCTCTTTCTGCTGCGGTGTCCGCTGTTGATGAAAGCGCTTTGGTGTCACTGGCCTGCTTGCCCGGCCGGGCATCGTAGGCGCGGGAGTGCGGGGTCGGACGTGCGGTCGGAAGGACGCCGGCCACGATGAGGCCTCCCTGTTCGGACGGTGGGCTGATGGGCTGGGGTTCGCCCTGCTCCGGTCTCCGGGTGGGTGGGAGTGCCGTCCGCGCGACTGCTGCCGGCTGGACGCCGCCCCGCCGGGCAGCGGGATGCTGCCGAACGGCGCCACGTGGCTGTCGATCCGGCCACGTCCCGTTCGACGCATTGATGTGGGGCACCTCGCCACACATCAATGCGTCGAGACCGATGAGGAAACACGTGGATCAACTGCTGAGAGTCATGAACTTCAATGTCTCGAGTGAGGGAATCGGTGCTGGTGAGCACCAGAGCCTCGAGAGCCCGTTCGGTCACGCCAATCCGGAGAGGCTGTTTGCCTGGGCCGGTGCCACGGCGAGCTGGCCCATGCGCACCGGCCCTGGTGGGAGCCGTGGTCTGGACGATTACTTCACGCGGGACTTCGCACGTAATGTCGGTGCCGAGATCATGGGCCGTAACAAGTTCGGGCCCCAGCGCGGGCCCTGGCGCGACCATGACTGGTGCGGCTGGTGGGGTGAGGAGCCCCCGTTCCACACCCCGGTGTTCGTCATGACCCACCACGAGCGTCCCTCGGTCACGCTTTGCGACACCACGTTCCATTTCGTCGACGGTGACCCGGTCACGGTCCTTCAGCGGGCACGGGCGGCAGCGCAGGGCAGGGACGTCCGGCTCGGCGGCGGGGTCACCACCATCCGGCAGTTCCTTGATGCCGACCTGGTCGACGCCATGCACGTGGCGGTCTCGCCGGTGAAGCTCCGATCCGGCCTCCGCCTGTGGGAATCACCCGATGAACTGCTCGACCGGTTCCACCTCGAGACCGTGCCCAGCCGAAGCGGCGTGACCCATCACCTGTTCTGGCGGAAATGATGCGGGGACCCACCTCGGGGACCTCAGCACGGCCGATACGAGCGTTTCGGCACATGGACACCTTCCCTTCCCTGGGTGTCACGCACGGTGATCTGCCGCGGTGATCTGCCACGGCGGCCGGTCCTCGCGCAGGCCGCAGGCCGCGGGCGCGGAGGGGCCGTCGACCACGTCGTCGAGTAACTCGTGGTGTCCTGGCCGACGGTGCTGGCCCAGCCGGCGCCCGGCCCGTGCGCGTGGAAGGCGGCTAAGAGGCCCCTGCCTCCAAGGTGCGGCATGGAGTCGCCTCCGCTCGTCTCGGTGTCCGTGCCTGTGCCTGTGCCTGTGCTCGTGTCTGCGCCGGTGTCTGGCCAGCCGGAACGGCTTCGCTCGGCGCTCCGGCGCCTCGTGGCGCGTCTGCGTCGAGACTGGGGCTCGGTCCGGTGTGTCCGGTGAATGATCACGGCTGCGGCGGCGCCCCCTTGCCACAACGGGCCTTACACCATGGCGCGGTTCAGGCTCAAGGGGTGGCTGGCTCGACGGGGTGGCCGGCACTCTTGGCCGGTGGCGGCCGGCGTACTTTCACCATGACGGTGTCCCGCGCTACCGGCAGGGCGGCCGGGCGGGGAGCGGTGATCATGGTGCGGGGCCGCAGGAGTGGTTCTTCCAGGACGCCGGCGTGGCGCGGGTTTTCCGGTGTGGTGGTCGTTTGGGGCCGGGGTGGGGGTGTCGCTGGCCCCCTTGGGGGTGCGGGGGCTGGCCCCCGGTGTGGCCGGGGTGTTGACGCCATGGCGCGGCATGGTCTCCGGTCCGTACGTTTAAGCAGGTCAGAGCGTTGCTGCCCGATTCGCTGACCGGAGTCCTCTATGTCTGAGACCGCCGCGCTGTCTGTGTTCACCGGACCCGGTGGCGCCACCGGGCAGCAGGGGAGTGAGTTCACCCCCCTGCTGCGGAAAGTCAAAGGACAGGGGCTGCTGGAGCGTCGCAGGGGCTGGTACGCGCGGATGATCAGCGTGAACCTCCTGGCCCTGGCCGCGGTGGTGACAGGGTTCGTCCTGGCCGGGGGCACCTGGTGGACGCTGCTGCTCGCTGTGCCGCTGGCTGTCCTGTCCGCCCGCACCGCCTACGTCGGCCATGACGCCGGGCACGCCCAGATCGCCGTCGGCCGCCGGGCGAACCGCGCGCTCGGGCTCCTGCACGGCAATCTGCTCCTGGGCATGAGTTACGCGTGGTGGAACGACAAGCACAACCGGCACCACGCCAACCCCAACCACGTCGAGAAGGACCCGGACGTCGGTGCCGGCGCGCTGGTGTGGACTGCGGAGCAGGCGGCTGTGCGCCGCGGGTTCGCCCGCTGGGTCACCCGCCACCAGGCGTGGCTGTTCTTCCCGATGCTGCTGCTGGAAGGCATCGCCCTGAAGGTGAGCAGTGTCCGGGACCTGCGGCGGCAGCCGGTGCGTGAGCGGGCGGTGGAGGGCGTGCTGCTGGTGTTGCATGCGGCTGGTTACGGCGCGCTGCTGCTGGCCTGCCTGCCGGTGGGGAAGGCTGTCGTGTTCGCGCTGCTCCATCAGGCGCTCTTCGGGCTCCACCTGGGAATGGCCTTCGCGCCCAACCACAAGGGCATGGACATGCCCGGCCCGGCGGGGGAGCGGTGGGGTCATCTGCGCCGCCAGGTCCTGACCTCGCGTAACGTCCGGGGCGGGCCGGTCACGGACTGGCTTCTGGGCGGGCTGAACTACCAGATCGAGCACCACCTCTTCCCGAACATGCCCAGGTGCCATCTCAGGCTCGTACAGCCTCTGGTCCGGGAACACTGCCGCAGCCTCAAGCTCCCGTACGCCGAGACCGGACTGCTCGACTCCTACCGGCAAGGGCTGCGGCACATGCACACGGTCGGCGGTGCGGCCCGGCCGGAATGAGAGCGCCGGCGGCTGCGGGGCCACGGAGCCACTCCGGGCGCGTGGCGGTCGCGTGGGGTGAACGGGGCGACCCGGCGCGGCGCTGTCCTCGCCCGTGCGGACGTGGCCGGCGAGCTGGGCGATGACCTGTCCGGGCCGGAGACGGGCTCGGGCTGCGATGGGATGGCACGCACGCATGCGGCGGCTGGTGTCGGCGGACAGCCGGGCCCGAGCCCGCAGTTGGTCTTTCACATCACGCCGCTCCCGTACCCACGGGGGCGGAGCGGAAGGTGTCCACCCGGCCCGCCCCGAAATCCGCACAGGCCCAGGTGAAATATTCCCAGTTCGGACCGGGCGCGGCCTGGCTCGCGTTGCGGTGCCCGTGCACACCGTCCCCCCGGCGGTGGCCGGTCCGGCACCGTGGACCACGCCCGGCGACGGCTCGACGCCGCGTGAGGTCATGCTCGACCGCCGCTGTGGTGAACGGCTGCTCCAGTCGCACGCGGGCCTGTGGCGACGCCCCTGGCTGGAGTGGACCCCTCGAAGGCGTTGGGAGGCGTATGGTCCGACGTCCTGGACCAGGCCGAGCGTGTGCTGCCCGTCGGGTTCGAAGAGGCTGAGGCGGTCGGCGGGGACAGCCCGCTGCAGAGCATGCCGCCAATGACCGCGGCGGCCCGGCGAGCCGCGGCCGGAAGCCATCTCGGGGCGGCGGCAACACCCCTCGGCTGCGGCGAGACCCTCGCCCAGCCCCTGCAGATGCCGCCCGCTGCACCGGACCGCTGGTTCTGGTGCTGCTCGCTGTATCGGGCCGCTGCTCCTGGTGCTGCTCGTGCTCGTGCTGCTTGGCTGCTGCCCGGTGGGCCGGGCGTGCGTCGTGATCTGTAAAAAGCACGCCTGTGCCTTCACCGCGGGCGGGGATGCGCGTGCCGCGCTGGTCGGCCTGCTCGGCAGCTGCGCCTGGTACGCGGCGGCTTCCGGCGCGGACGGCCCGCTCGCGGATAGGGCGACGATGGTGGGCATGGCCTGCGGACGTACCGGTGGATGCGGTGTACCCGCTGCGCTGGGGTGGGGGTGGCCGTCGGGGTGTTTCACGGGGCGGCCGTTGTGTGCTTGACGCTGCGGATGGCCGGCGGCCGCTACGGGCTCAACACGCCGGGGCCGCACGGTGCCGATGGCATGGCCCGGTCCGGCGACAGTTCGTGCGATGCTCCGTCATGACCCCATGCCATGGGTTTTTGCGGCCGCTGGTTCACCTGTCCCGGCGTCGGCGCGTGAGGCAACCCGGGGTGATGTCTACGCGCGGGGACTTCTCGTACCGCTCGGTGGTGGGAGGCTCCGGGTAGGGCTCGTGGTCTGTCGCAGTGGGAGGGCGATCAATGCCGTGAGCAGGAAGATCGCGGCTTCGTAGGCCATGGCGTGGCCGAACGCCGTGTTGGCAGTGTCCGCCGGCGCGTAGTAGGCCAGTCCGGCCGCTGTCACCCCGATTGATCCGCCGAGTTGCTGGGCTGTGGGCAGCAGCCCGGATACCGAGTCCGCCGCGGCGCCGCGCACGCCTGCCAGTACCAGAGTGAACACGGCGGCTGTGAACAGGCCGAACGCGGCGCCCCCGGCTGCCAGTACCGGCAGGGCCGCCCGGCGTCCGGGTTCGGTGCCGATGAGCGGGGCGAGTGCCAGGGCCGTACCCGCCAGGACCAGCGCAGCGGCCGTCAGCACCATCGGGCCCAGGCGGCGGGAGAGGGCCGGTGCGGTGTGGCTGCCCAGGACGGCCGCGGCGGCGAACGGCGCCGACGCCAGTGCCGCGGATATCGCCGGGTACCCGAGGGCGGACTGCAGGTGCAGGAAGAGCAGATAGGTGAACGACGGCACCCCGGCGTTGAACACGAACACCAGCAGCACGCCCCGTCGCGCGGCCCGATCCCGCAGGACCGATGGGTGGACCAGGGGGCCGGGCGGTGTCTGAGGGTGAGGGTGAAGCAGGTCAGGGCGGCGGCGGCCGTGGCGAAGGAGGCCCACGTCCACCAGGGCCGGCCGGCTTCCCGGCCCAGTGCGCACGGCAGGACCAGTGCGCCGAAGCCAGTGGTGGCCACAGCTGCCCCGGCCCAGTCCACGCGCTGGTGCCCCGTACCGCGCGTGCGGGGCAGCAGGGCAGCCCCCGCCAGCGAGAGAGCTGCCACCGGCACCGTGACCAGGAAGACCGCGCGCCAGCCGGCGCCGAAGAGGTCGGCGCCGACGAGAAGTCCACCGATGAGCGGCCCGGCCAGTGAGGCCACGCCCATCGTCGCACCGTACAGGGCCAGGGCTCGTGGGCGGCGTTGTGGGGATTCGCCGGTGCGGATGAGCGAGAGCACCTGTGGGGCGACCAGGCCGCTGCCTGCGCCCTGCACCAGCCGGGCCGCGATCAGCCATCTGGCGTCCGGGGCGGCGGCGCAGGTCACCGAGCCGATGGTGAACACCACGGTGCCCAGCACGAACAGCCGCCGGTAACCGTAGCGGTCGCCCAGCCGTGCGGCGGTGATGAGCAGGCACGCGTACGCCAGGGTGTACCCGGCCAGGACGAGCTGCACCGCGCCGGGGCCGGCCCCGAGGCCGGACTGGATGGCCGGAGCGGCGGTCTGCGCGATCGTGGCGTTGAGCAGTTGCACGAAGGTCGCACTCAGTACCACTGGCAGCAGGAACCGGCCGCCGTTCACCGGACCAGGGTCCCGGCGAGTTCCCGCGGCCGGGCGGCGGTCGGGCTGTGGCTGCCCGGCGGGGTGCGGACGGTCAATGGCTCGCCCGGCACGGTCCGGCCGGCCTCCGCGGTCATCAGGTCCTGTACGGCCCCCGGCGGTGGCCGGGTTCTGCGCACAGCGCAGGAGGGCGCGCCGCATACGGCCCCACCGCGCGGCGGTCAGGGTGACCGGGGCCGCGGGGACGGCCGGCGGCAGGCCGGGGCTGAGCGCGGAGCGCCGACGGTCGAAACGGTCGGCGGGTGTGTCGTGGTATTGGGTCTGCCGCAACTCCTCGGCGTAGGCGGAATCCGGCCGGAGCGGGTCGGTCCGCACCGCATCCAGTGCCTGGGGATGACCGGGGTTGAGGCTCTGCTCCCGTGCGGTGGCGTTCGCGGGGGCGCCGAGGTGGTCGGAGAGGCGGGGGCGGCCGGCGGGGAGAGATGTGGAGAGGCAGGCGATGGTGTCGGTCAGTTCGGGTGCGTACGGTGTGGCCGGCGACGCGGGGGCGCCGCCCGTGCGGTGAGCGACGATCAGGAGAGGGCCGTGGCGGCGGACCCGGCGCAGCGTGTCCCAGAGGCCATCGGCGCAGTCGCCCATCGTCACGTCGGCCGGCTGTGGCCTCCCGGTCAGCGGCCCGGCCCGGCCACGTAGCAGGTACCCGCTGGGCAGGGGAGCGCCGAAGCCGTGCCCGGGCAGGCCGGCGGCCACACTCGCGGCACCGGCACCGGCACCGGCACCGGCGAGTGGGGCGTGCTGTGTCGCCGCCCGCTGCCACGAGCCGTGCCGGGCGCCGTGGACGAGAACGAAAGCGGTGTCGCTCACATCGGTGTTCATGCAGGACGTCATGGCGTCCATCCCAGTCGGCGACGGCAGCGTCATCCACTGAAAGATGTGACAGGCTCGGTCACGATACTTTTCGGATATGGAAGGGGTGGTCATGGAGGCGCGGCATCTGCGGTACGCGCTCACCCTCGCCGAGCACGGACACTTCGGCCAAGCAGCCCACGCGCTGGCATCGCGCAGCCCCCGCTGTCCAAACAGATCGCCGACCTGGAGCGTGAGACCGGCGCCCGGCTGTTCGACCGTACGCGCCAGGGCGTGTTCCCGACCGCCGCGGGCGAGGCGTTCCTCACCCGGGCGCGGCGGGCGCTGGAGGAGATGACGGCGGCCACCATCGACGCCGGACGGGCGGCGCGCGGTGAGACGGGCCGACTGCGCCTGGGGTTCATCGCCTCCGCACTGCTCGACCCGCTGCCGGACGTCCTGGGCCGGTTCGGCCGCGAACGGCCCGATGTACGGCTGGAGTTGCACGAGATGGCGTCCGGCCGCAGCGCCGCCGCTCTCCTGGCCGGAGAACTGGACGCGGCCGTCACCCTCGGACCGCCACGGGGAGCCGGGGTCGAGCACCTGGTGTCCGTCCCGGTCGGGCACGACCATCTCATCGCCGTTGTCGGCAGCGCGCACCCCTACGCAGGCCAGGCGTCGGTGAGTGTGGACCAGCTGCGGCGGCAGCCGCTGATCGTGGCCCCCGTGGAGGACGAGTCCGCGGTCGCCGCTGGGCTGCGCACCCTGCTCGGCGAGGATGCCGTAGCGCTGGACGGCGCGACCGTCGCCCGGGACGTGCATACCATCATCGGCCTGGCCGCCTGCGGGGTCGGCGTGGGCCTGGGGCCCTCCCGCATGTTGTCGGCCCCCCGCCCAGGCGTCTGGTTCTGCGAGGTGACCCCGCGCACGGCGCTCCCTGACCTGGTCCTGTCCTTCGCCGACCGGGACCGTTCCCCGGTGCTGGGCGCCTTCCTCGGCACTGTCCGCAGGAACTGCCCCGACGTCGGTGCCGCACTCGACCGCCGGTTCGGCCACGCATGAGTATCGGGAACCGGTTCCGCCTGCATCCCATCGAGCCCACCGCCGACGGTTGAACCGGTGATCCACTCGGCCTCGACGGCCCGTCGGATCCTGCGGCGGGCCGACAAGGTCCCCCAGAGGCGGATGAGTCGGGGATGAGGCCGTCGTCCTCCGCGGCCGACCCGCGAGGCTGTACGCCACGTAGCCCCGGCGGCTGCCGACGCCGGCGTCGACGGGGTTCTCGGCCGGCGCTGAGGCCTGCGTCCGTGTCCGGCCCCGGACGCGTGTCCTGCCCGAATACGAGGACATCGCCACAGGCGCAGAAGGACTGAGATCCACCCGCCACTTGCTACAGCGTCCCGCAGAGAAAAGCAGAGAAAACATGTTGTCCCCGGGGCCGAGTCGGATCCTTGGCGTGTGGTCGTCCGCCTTGGTAGAACGAATTGCTGAACCTGAGCGTGCTCGACTGCGTGATGGCCGTCTTGCCCAGATCAAAGAAGACCACTGTGCTGGGGCACGGGCCGGCGACCCGTAGTGCCCCCGGAGAAGATCGATCTGCGGCTTTCCGCGGCCAGGCGAGCGTTTCTAACGTCTCCGTTGGAACCGGCCCGAGGATGGCATAGGGCACGGTGACGTGGACCCCGTATGCCGTTCCCCCGTCGAACTCCCCGTCACGTAACGGCCCAAGCGGAGCAAGCTGAGCGACGGCTCCTTCCACCACCGTGTCAGGCACTTTGCCTACCTGGCGTACAGTCTTGTAACGATGGATCTCGTCGCTGCCCTTCATTACGTGGTACGCGACCCGCGCTCTTACGACGTCCATGTGAGGGAGCAGCACCACCGCGTATATTTCGCTGCCCAACAGGGACTTGAGGATGTCGATCTTGACGTTCCTCGCGATCCGATTCAGGTGGCCCTTGGTGTGAGCGTTTGTAAGAGTGCACAGCCTTGAACTCCACTACACCGTGCAGCGGGTCGGGGTAGCGGCGGCGGCGCTTAGTACTCCAGTGCGGTTTCGTGATCTATCCAGCGGGTCCGTCGGTGGAGCGTCGTTGGTAGTGGCTGCGTCGGGCTGCGGCCTGGTGGCGTCTGCGCCAGGTGGACCAGTGCAGCAGTCTGGCGGCAGTCATGGCCGGTGGGGCGAAGACGGCGACGAGCAGGTGACGGATCTCCGGGACGGTCAGGATGATCGGGTCGTGGCTGCGGTCGGGATGTTGCGGATCGGCAGGCCGGGCGGGGTTCGCGTCGGCGGCGAGAGCGGTCAGGAAGGCCAGGGCCAGCATGGCGAGCGTGATGTGCCGGTGCCATGAGGTCCAGTGCCTGACCTGGTAGTGATCCAGGCCGACCTGGCTCTTGGCGGCCTGGAAGCACTCCTCGACGCTCCAGCGGACACCGGCGACGCGGACGAGCTCGTGCAGGGTGATCTGGGTGGGTGACCAGCACAGGTAGAAGGCGAGTTCACCGGTGGTCCGGTTGCGGCGGATCAGCAGGTGACGATGGACGCCGGTGCCGATGTGGATCCAGGCCCAGTCGTAGTAGCGCGGGCCCTTCGCGCCGGCTCCGGCGCTGTGCCGCTGCCAGGCAGAGGCGGGCAAGCGGTCGGCGAGGACATCGGCGCGGACAGGGGTGCGGCCCTGGTTGATCCGGACCCGGGTGGAGCAGGCGACGGCCATCACGTAGCCGATGCCGATCCGCTCCAGGCGTGCGCGTAACTGCGGGTCCTGGCCGTAGGCTTCGTCGCCGGTCACCCACGATGCAGTCACTCCGGCGTCCAACGCGGCGACGATCATCTCCTCGGCCAGCCGGGGCTTGGTCGCGAAGGGTAGGTCCTCGGGCACCCCGGCAGCATGGCGGCGCTCGGGATCGGAGCACCAGGACCGCTCGGGCAGGTAGAGCCGTCGGTCGATCAGCGCGCGTCCCCGCTCAGTGGCGTAGGCGAGGAACACGCCGACCTGGGAGTTCTCGATCCGGCCAGCTGTGCCGGTGTACTGGCGTTGCACCCCCGCCGACATGCTGCCTTTCTTCACGAAGCCGGTCTCGTCCACGATGAGAACGCCGTCGTCGCCGAGGTGGTCGACAACGTAGGCGCGGACATCGTCACGGAGGGCGTCGGCATCCCAGCGGGCATAGCGCAGCAGGCGCTGCATCGGCCCGGGCCGGGCCAGGCCGGCCTGTTCAGCCAGTTGCCAGCAGTTCTTCCGCTCGGTAGCCGACAGCAGCCCGAGCAAGTAGGCGCGGGCCGTGGCCCGAGGCTCAACTCGGCCGAACCGCCCGGCGATACGAGCCATGGCCTGGTCGAACAACACCCGCCAGCGGGCAGGGTCTACGCTATGGTCCGCGGCCACCGCACGATCTTCGTTTGTCCACACACCAACCGATGATCACGCGGTGGCCGTACCCGTTCCCAGCCGGGTTCGCCACAAGATCGCGAAGTCAGACTGGAGTATTAGGCCGCTCGACCACCGCGAGGTACACGGCGGAGCAGTTGTGGGAGGTTGGGGCTGTGGTGGTCTCATGAGGGAAGGCGTGTGTCAGGTGGGTGGTCTGTGGTGCTTTGTGTGGGCGGTGGTCTGGTGGTGGTCGTCGGCGGGTTGTGTCCGGGCTATGAGGAGCGCGATGTCGTCCTCTGGGGAAGTGTTCGTGGTCATTTTCGCGATGACGTGGGAGCAGGTGTCCTCCAGGCTCGTGGAGGGGGGCTGCAGTGTGGTGAGCAGGCGGTTGAGTCCGGTGTCGATGTCGCAGTGCCGGGACTCGACCAGCCCGTCGGTGTAGAGGGCGAGCAGGGTGCCCTGGGACAGCTCCAGCTCGATGGATTCGTAGCCTCCGATGCCGGTCCCGACCGGCGGGCCCACCGGTGTGTCGGCGATATGGGCGTGGCCCTCGGGTGTCACCAGCATCGGTGGTGGGTGTCCGGCGCGTGCCAGGTCGCAGACCCGGGTGGCCGGGTCGTAGACGGCGTAGATGCAGGTACCGCCGGTGACCGATGAGTACCCGTGGGACCAGGTGGCCGTCTCGGCGAGCTGGGAGGTGACTTTGTCCAGGTGGTCGAGCAGTTGTGCGGGGGGCTGGTCGAGGGTGGCGAGGGTGTGGATCGCGGTGCGCATCCTGCCCATGGCGGCGGCGGCGTTGATGCCATGGCCGACGACGTCGCCGATGACCAGGGCGATCCGGCCGCCCGGCAGCTCGATGGCGTCCATCCAGTCCCCGCCGACTCCTTCGTGGCGGTCTGACGGCAGATAGCGGCCGGCCAGGTCCATCGCGGCGCCGCCTGACAGCCTCTGCGGCAGGAGACTGCGCTGCAGGGCGAGGGCGGCGGCCCGCTCCCGTGTGTAGCGGCGGGCGTTGTCCAGGCTCAGCGCCGCTTGGACGCAGAGTTCCTCGGCCAGCAGCAGATCGTCCCGGGAGAAGGGCACGGCGTTGTCGGTCCGCGTGAACACGGCGATGCCGAGGATGGTGCCGCGGGCTCTGAGCGGGATCATCATCACCGAGTGCATACCGGTGTCATGGATGAGCTGCCTGCGCCGGGGGTCGAGCCAGGTCCCCGGGCCGGTTTTCATGGCGGGCTCGAAGTAGGACTGGTCCCCGTACAGGGCGGTGAGGAACGGCGATCCGGGGGGTACGTACACCACATCCCCCACCAGGAAGGCGGCCTCGGGCATGTCTGCGTGGATGGAGGACTGACCCGCGCGGCGGAAGACGGGGATGCCGGAGGGGGCCTTGGACATCCGTTTCAGTGGCTCCCCGCCCAGCGGGACGGCATCGGCCAGATCCACTGTGACGTAGTCGGCGAGGGCGGGGACGGCCATGTCCGCGAGTTCTTGCGCGGTCGTCATCACATCGAGCGTGGTGCCGATCCGGTTGGCCGCTGTGCCGAGCAGCGCCAGCCGTTCGCGCTCCCCGCTCTTGGTGATCGCGGAGACGGTGCACACGCCCAGTGGACCACCGTTCAGGGGGGCGAGCGGAAAGACGGAGGAGGAGAAGACCACCTCCCGGCCGTGCTCCGGGGGCGCCCACCGCAGCACGTGGTCGCCCACCGGCTCCCGCGAGGTCAGCACCTGCCGTATCACCGGTTCGATGGTGGCCCGGTCGACATCACACAGGGTGCGGCGCGTCGACCGGGTGGGCGGGTCCGCCTCGGAGCGGCCCGCGATCTCCCGGCAGGCTCGGTTCGACCACAGGAGCCGCGTGCGCGTGTCCCACACCGCCACGGCCAGTGGTGACCGGTCCAGGAGCGCGGCTTCGGCGTCGGCGGTCCGTACGCCGTCCGGCGCCTCCACAACGGCGACGAACCAGCAGGTCTCACCGTCTTCGCCGGTCAGCGCGATGGTCTCTACCGCCAGGCGGAGGCTCATGCCCTCCCGGTGTCTGACCTCTACGACGGCGTTGACGGCCCGCCGGTCGCCGCGCTGTCCCACGTCTCCCCGGGCCGGGGACCATCGCACCGCCTCCGCGGGGGTCTTCAGCAGCCGCTGCACCGGCAGCCTGACGACGTCCTCCGCGCGGTGGCCGAGCAGCCGCCGGCAGCCCTCCCCCCACGCCAGGATGGTGCCGTCGGAGCCCAGCAGAGCGACCGCCGGAGCGGGTGCCTCAGGCGCCTGTCCGAAGCCGGCCGGTATCCGCCTCGTCTCGGAACCGGCCCCGGGTCTGCGCGCCATCCCGACACCTCCGTAGCAACCGATATCGGTCGGTGTACCCCAAAAAGGGTAACGTGCCCGCCCGGACAGCGGTCGGGGGCTTTCCGGGGCCCGACCGGAGTGACCGGCCACCGATGAGTGCGGCCACCGATGAGTGCGGCGGCCGCGCGGGGTCCGCACCTGCACACCACAAGCCACCACCTGATCAGTGAGGACCATGACATGACCGCCAACGCACTGCCGTCCGTCGTGGACGCCGATACCTGGCAGCGTGAGCTCGAAGCGCTGCGCGCCCGGGGAGAGGGCCGCGACCCGCAAGCTCGGCGTGATCGCCGCCCAGCGCGTAGTGCGCGCAGCAGATCCAGGGCGGCCAGGTCCGGGCGCTCGGGCCGGCCGGTGGAGTCGGGGCCAGTAGAGCCCGCCTGCCTTGCGGGCATAGGGGCGTGAGGTTTCCGGTTGTGCCGGGCTTTTCTCTGGCGAGTCCAGGCTCGGGCAGTCCCATCGGTGCGGCCGGGTAGCGATGGCGTAGGCAGCTCCGTCGTCTCGCTGCCGCTTCCGACGGTCGATGTCCTTGCGGGCCTCCTCCTCGGCGCGGCCGGTTTCCTCACAGATGCGGCAGAGACCCTTGGTGTGTCCGTATGAACACTCACCGCACCGCCCGCACGGGACGCACCCGTGCGTACGCCCGTTCCTGCGACAACGGTGCCGGCGGACCAGGATGCCGGGTTGCCGACCATGGTGCGGCCCAGTCTCGGCGACCCCGGCATCGACCAGCTCATCAACGAACGGCCGTACCTGCTGCACGTCCTCCAGCCCAATCGGCCGGGCCACGTCTTCCGTGGTGATCCCGTCGTCCACTCGGGCCTGTGGCAGTAGCTAGCTGGCTCGGGAGTCCTGAGGGTCTGCGCCGCGGCGCCGGGCGATGAGTTCGTGCTCGATGCGCCGGAGTGTGGCGTTGACGGTCTCGATGGTGGCGGGGTCGTCGACGATGCCCCGGAGGGTCTGGTCCCAGTTGTCGCGGAGGTATTGCAGATTCTGGTAGGCCTTTTCCGTGGGGTACAGGCACACGCCTCGCGCGTTGCCGCTGTCCACCACGCGGTCCACCAGGCCCCTTTTCTCCAAGCCGCGCAGTACGCGGCTGAAGTTGCTCGAGGGGAGCAGGGCCGCCTCCGCCGCGGCACGCGCCGAGGTGCCGGGGTGGTGGTGGATGTACCGCATGACGCTGATCTCGATCGGCGTGCACGGCTCGAACGAGGGATCGGTCGGGGGGCGCAGCTGTCGCCCCACGGCGAAGATCAGGTCGGCCAGCTCGTGGAGGCCGGCGGCTTCGACATCGCTCATACCGTGACGACGCCCTTCCTATTGCGTGATAGCTATCGCGTGATAGCGTCAATGGTGAGTGTACCGAACGATCTGGCGCCATAGCCATCGCTTCTTCCGGGGAACTCCCCGGTCCACACAGGAGGAACCGTTCATGGACATCAAAGGATCCGTCGTGCTTGTGACCGGAGCGTCGTCGGGCATCGGAGCGGCCACTGCCCGAGCCGCCTCCCTGGCCGGGGCGCGAGTGGTCCTCATCGCACGCCGCGAGGAGCGCATCCGGCAGCTCGCTGAGGAACTGGGCGAGGACGTGGCCCTGGCCGTGCCGTGCGACGTGACGGACCGAACTCAGGTCGAGGCGGCCGTACGTGCAGCGACCGGGAAGTTCGGGCGGATCGATGTGCTGGTGAACAATGCCGGCCAGGGGCTGCAGGCCACTGTTGACGCCATCGACCCCGACGACTTCCGGGCTCTCCTCGAGCTCAATCTCATCGCGCCCCTGGTGCTGATGCAGGCGGTCCTTCCGCAGATGCGCGAGCGGGAAAGGGGAGCCATCGTCAACGTGAGCTCTGGCATCACCTGGTCGACACTGCCCGGGTCCGGTGCGTATGCCGCATCCAAGGCGGCTCTGCAGAAGCTCTCGGCCATCGCCCGCGCCGAGGCCGCCGACGCCGGCATCGCCGTGTCGTTGATGTTCCCGTCGATCACCAAGACCGAGTTCGTCGGGACGGTCCGCGGCAGCGTCGAGGACGCGCTGCAGATGGAAGCCTCCAGTGGACTGCAACCGCAGTCGCCCGAGGGTGTTGCCGACGCGATCCTCGACCTGATCAGGAGCGGCGACGAGCAGGCCGACTTGGTTCCGGAGATGTTCGGCGGCACGGTCAAGGGCTGACCCGTCACGAGCCGGAAGCGCCCTCAGCACACGACACAGGCGCGGTGAGCCGCGCCCGCGGCCAGGGCAGATCGTCCGCCTCGCCTGCTGCTGACGAATCGCGCCTGTCAGCAGGTGCGGGCGGCATCACATCCAGGCCGATCCGAAGGAGGAAACGGTGGAGATCGGGATAGGGCTGCCCGGTCACGTCACAGGGGTCGAGGGACACACCTTGGCGGCGTGGGCGCGGCGGGCCGAGGAACGGAAATTCGCCTCACTGATCGCCAGTGACCGTCTGGCCTGGAGCACCCCGGAGCCTTTGATCACGTTGGCCGCGGCAGCCGGGGCCACCGGAGGCATCCGGTTGGTCACCAGCGTGCTGATCGCCCCGCTGCACACCAACCCCGCGCTGTTCGCCAAGGCGGCGGCGACCTTGGACCGGATCGCCGGCCCCGGGCGGCTGCATCTGGGCGTTGCTCCCGGAGCCAGGGAGGACGACTACCGGGCAAGCGGCCTGGACTTCACGGCCCGAGGACGCGCCTTGGACCTGCTGGTGGAACGCGTCGCCGCCATCTGGCGAGGCGAACAGGAGGTGGGGCCGGCCCCGGTCACCCCCGGGGGGCCGGCATGATGGTTCGGGGGTACCTCCCAGGCGACACTGCGACGCATCGCCTCCCACGGAACCGGATGGATCGCCGGAAACGGCGACATCGACGAATTCACCGCCTTCGCCGCCCGCGTCCGCGGCCAGTGGGCGCAGGCAGGCAGACAAGGCCGCCCGCGTACCAGAGCCACGGTGATGTTCGCCCTCGGCGACCACGCCCACACGTCGCTCGCTCGCGCCGTCAGCGACTACTACGCCTTCGCCGGCCCCGACTACGTCCGGCACGTCATCGACACGGCGGCCACCACCCCCGACCAGATCCGCGCAACCATCGCCGCCTACGACGCAGCCGGACTCGACGAACTCGTCTTCGTGGGCAACGACGTCAATCCCCGGCAGATCGACCTGCTCGCCGACCTCCTCGGCGACGAACTCACATCCCGGATACCCCCAGTGCGCACGGGCTGACCCGGCACCCCAGAGGCCCTCGGCCAATGACAGGAGACCGGCACACCCGGCCTCGCAGCCACCGCGGACCGACAGCCCTCGGCGGCACGGTGCGCTCTCTCCCGTCGGTGCGGGCCCACTCCCACTCTCAAGGAGCCGAAATGGCACATGCGTTGAACCACATCATCGTCCATTGCCGCAACCGGCGAGAGTCCGCCGCGTTTCTTGCCGACCTGATGCACGCCCCCACTCCCCTGAACTGGGGTCGATTCACCCAGGTCACCACGGCGAACAACGTCAGCATCGACTTCGCCGACGACCTGGTCCCCCACGATCGAATCAACGAAAGCCACATCGCCTTCCTCGTGACCGACGAAGAGTTCGACACGGTCCTGGCCTGCCTGAAGAAGAACGACGTCCCTTTCTGGCCGGACCCGGGCAAATCCCGTGAGGGCAAGATCAACCACAATGACGGCGGTCGTGGGCTCTACACCCTCGACCCCGGCGGAACGGTCCTGGCCGAGTTCATCACCACGCCCTACGGCGAGGGACCGGCTTAATACGCGCCGGTCGCCCGCAGTCCAGCGGGAACAGCGGCTGCTCGGTCTCGCCGGCGAAGTCCGGCGCGTCCCGTGTGCCGGGGCGTCCACGACGGGACAGGAGGTCCGTCCTCGGCCTTCGAGACCAGGGAAGGGTGAAGGCCATGGCCGGTGCAAGGGCGGGCGTTTTCGGCGCCCTGACCAAGGACCACCGCGACCAGCTCATGTCACTCGCCCGTGAGGTGTCCTTCGAGACGGGCGAGCGTGTCTTCGACGAGGGTGGCAAGGCCGACCGCTTCTGGATCATCCACACGGGGACGGTCGCCCTCGATCTTCACGTGCCGGGTCGGCGTGCGGCGGTCGTCGAGACCCTCGGTGCCGGGAAAATGCTGGGCTGGTCCTGGTTCGTCGCTCCCCGGCGCTGGCACCTGGGAGCCGAGGCGAGCAGCCCGGCCCGTGCCTACGAGTTCGATGCGGAGGCGGTCCGTGAGCTGTGCCAGAAGGACCCGGCGCTTGATCACGTCCTGTGTTCCTATGTGGCCGGGGTGATAGCGGACCGGCTCAGGGCGGCCCGGGTGTGGTTGCTGGGCCTGTACGCGCCCTATGGCGCAGGCGACGTGTCCTGAAGGCGATGGGCGGAGGTCTCAGGTGCCCGAGACTCCGCCGGCGCGTCCGGCATCCCGGCCGGACCTGAGGGACGGTGGTGCCGCGGACAGCCCGACTGACACCGTAGGAGCCATGGGAGCAGAAGGAACGACGCCGGGACCGGAAGCCCTCCTGCACAGTGGCCTGACAACTCTGGGGGAGGTGGCGTGCCGCTATCAGGCGGATGAGATATGCCCCGAGGATCTGCCGGTGATCGCTGCTGAGGCCCTCGCGGCCGGTCTGGACAGCCCGACGCTGTGCGAACTCGCCGGTTGGCCTCGTCATGCGGATGCCCGCGATATCCGCGACGCGTTCGAGCAAGCACTCGCCGAGTCCGGAATCGAGTTGCCTGATCCCAGCCTGGCACGGCGCCACGCTCTGCGCCGGCTGGCCGCGAGACTCATCGATGGAGAAACCGCTCCCGCCGACCTGGTGACGGACGACTGGTGGGAGACCGAGGTCGAGACCGCGGCCGAGCGATCGTTCGTGGCGCTGATCCCGCAATGCGAGTGCTGCATCGAGTACACGCTGGGGCTTGACCAGCAGACGTGGACGGCCCAGCTGCGGATTGCCGCCCTGGCCCTGACATCGTCTCCGCCGATCGGCCCCGGATGCTGACTCTGCCCGGCATGCTCACCGTCGACAATGCCTGAGGAGCTGAGCGCCTGTGTGCGATCTCTTGGGTTGGTGTCGGTGGTGGTGAGAGTCGGTCGCGCTGGTCCGGGGGTTGGTGTTACGGGGCTGGTCAGTGGGTGTTTGCGGGTGGGTGGTCCGCTGTCATGAGATGAGAGATTGATGGGTGGGATCGCTGTCGTGGGGCTTTATCGCATGGCAGCTGATGCGGTCTCAGGTTCGAGAGTTCTTATGCGGTGAGGTGGGCCGGGCCGTGTGATCGTGGGGTGGATCAACAGGTAGAGGCCGGTCGTGGGCCTGTGCTGCCCAGGGAGTTGGTGGTGCGTCGTCTGCTGGAGCGGCAGCAGGCGGGGGAGCTGGCCACGCGGCATGTGCGTGCGGTCGCTGAGACGGTGGGTGTCTCGGAGCGTACGGTGTGGCGCCGGCTGGAGCAGGCCAAGACGACCGGGCAGGTGGAGGCGCCGGTCCGGCAGGGGTATGCGGTGTCGGACGAGGTGTGGGCGCTGCCGGGCGAGGTGGGAGGGAATGTCGCTGAGCTGAGGCGCCGGCTGGCCACGGCTGGCGGCGGGGCGTCGGTTCCGCCGGCGTCGACGCTGCACCGGGTGATCCGCAGGGACCGCCGGGCGGGCCGGGCGTTGATGGTCGAGCGGGAGCCTGAGGTGGCCGGGTCACGCAGGCCCGATCCGCTCAGCGAGCTCGGCCTGAACGTCGTGGCCGGCCAAGGTACAGGCGGGCAGGTTTTTCTGCGGGAGCAGAAGCATCTGGCGCAGGTCCCGGTCCTGGTGCCGGGCGCGCAGGTGGTGCACACGCCTGCTGTGCGGTCGGTGCTGCGGACGGTCGCGCACGCGGCCGCGGTCGGGGCGGTGGCGTGTCTGTACGGCGATGCCGGCCAGGGCAAGACTGTCGCGTTGCAGTACGCCCTGTCGCAGCTGCCGCACCCGGCCCGGGTCCGTCGGGTCCATGTCGGTGTGCACCCGACGGTTCCCGAGCTGCGCCGGGTGCTCGCGGACGCCCTGGAGCTGGGCAGGCGTCTGCCGCGCGGGGCGGGAGAGGCCGATCTGATGCTGGTGAACGCGCTACGGCAGCCTCGTGTGCTGGTGCTGGACGAGGCACAGCGCCTTCCGGGGCCTGCGCTGGAGTTTCTGCGTGGGTTGTGGGACCACCCGGACACGGACACGGCACTTGTGCTCGCGGGTGCGGGCGGCGAACGGGCGCTGCGCCGTGTGCCTGCGCTGGCCTCTCGGGTGCTGACCTGGGAGCTGGTGCCGCGCCTTGGTCCGCGCGAGGTGGCCACCGTGATGGCTGCCTTCCACCCGCTGTGGGAGGACGTGAGCGAGGACGATGTCGCGTGGGTGGACGAGCATGTGGGACACGGCAACTTCCGGACCTGGGCGAAGCTGACCTCGCACCTGACCGCCGAGACCTATGGCAAGAGCCGGGCGGTGGTGGACCGCCAGATGCTGGAGCGGGCCTGCGCACGGCTCATGGGGTCGCTGTGACTGGCGCAGCCGGGCGGCCGGAACAGGGCGCTTCCCGCTCCGGTGCGCATGGGGAGAGCGGGGGCGTGCGGGGAGGCCTGCCTTCTTCCTCCCTGTCGGCGCTGCGCGGCCCTGCCGTGCGCAGGCTGCTAGCCCTGCGGCAGGAACAGAGACTGACGACCCGACACGTACGGCTGATGGCGGACTCGTTGGAAGTGACTGAGCGCACGGTGTGGCGGTGGCTGGCCGCTGCCGAGCGCGATGAAGCCGCCGCTGAGGAGCCCGGGGCGCGGGCCCAGAGCCGGGACCGCTTCTCTGTCACCCCCGAAGTGCGCCGCCTGCTGGCCTTGTGGAAGGGCAACGTCGCGGCGGTCCATCGTGAGCTGACCGCTCGCGCGGCCAGGGGCGAGGGGGGCCCGCCTCCGTCGATTCCGACGCTGCACCGGGCGATCCACCGTGATCTGACGCCGGGGGAGCGGGCCGGACTTGCGGGTGGGGAGCGGGCGGCACGTAAGCACGATGTGTTCCTGGCCCGGCCGCGGGGTTGGCGCAACCAGGTGTGGGAGACCGACCACGTGCAGGCCCCGGTTCTGGTCGACGTTGATGGCAGGGCCCGCCGGCCGTGGATCACCTGGTTCACCGACTGCGCCACCAACGCGATCACCGGTGTCGCGGTGACACCGGTGCATCCGTCGCGGGAGTCGGTGCTGTCCGCGCTGCGCTCCGCAGTCCTGCGCGAGGACCCCTACGGCCCGTTCGGCGGCCTGCCCGAGAAAGTACGTGTCGACCGTGGCAAGGACTTCCTGTCCCGGACGGTAACCGCCGCGTTCGACCTCCTGGACGTGACGGTGGAGGACCTGCCCGCCTACACCCCCCACCTCAAGGGCACTGTGGAGGGGCTGAACCGGGCGGTGGAGAGCATGTTCCTGGCCGCGCTGCCCGGCTATGCCCGCCAGCCGCGCCCCGGCAAACGGCCTTCCCGCCCGAAGGACGAGGTGCTGCTCGGCTTCGAGGACTTCACCGCCCGGCTGCTGGACTGGACACGGTGGTGGAACACCGAACACTGCCCCGCACCCCTGCGGGGCAGGACTCCACTTGAAGTGTGGCAGGACGATCCCACCCCGCTGCGGGACGTGCCGGCCGCGGATCTGTGGACGTTCACCCTGGAGGACGCCGGCACCCGCACGCTGACCACCCGCGGCATCCGCTTCAGGAAACGCGACTACGTGGGGCCGTGGATGACCGGCCAGGCCGGAACCCAGGTCCGCATCCGCTTCATGCCCCACCACGACCACCGCATCGAGGTCTACCACGCCGCCACCGGCCGCTACCTCGGACCCGCGGACCTGGCCGACCAGGCCACTGAGGAACAGGTCAGCGCCGTACGGCGAGCCCGGGCCGCCCGCAGCCGCCGTCTGAAGAAGGACCTCGAAGCTGCCCAGCGCGAGCGCTACGCCGCCGCTACCCAGGCCGAACCCCCTCGGCGGCTCGGCGCACTGACCGGTGCACAGGCCGACACCGAACTCGCCCGGAACGCCGACACCAGCCTGTCGCAGCTCGCGCTGCCGGACGTCATCCCGCCCGCCGCGCCCCCGGCCGACTGGCGTACCCCGCCATCCCTGGCCGCGCTGACCACGACGGCCCGCCCCGCCCCGCTCCCGCCAGGCCGTGACTCCGCCCCCGCAGTCCCCGACGGCCCGGCCGGACGGGCCGTACCCTCCACCACCGACGAAGACGGAGACGCCTCGTGACCGCGGCCACCTACCAGTACGTCGACCTGCCCGACGCCTCCGTGGTCACCACCCGCGCCCTGCTCACCGCCCGCGAGAACATCACCGACACCGTCGCCGCCCGCGCGATGATGTGCATCCACGGCGGCGCCGGCTTCGGCAAAACCCTCGCCGTCAACACCTGCCTGCGCGAACTCGAACCCGCCGGCGAGGACGTCCGCAAGATCACCTTCCGGGCCCGGCCCACCGCCCGAGCGGTGTGCTATGAACTGTTCACCGCCCTCGACCTGGCCGGCGAGCCACCGCGCCACCCCAGCGAATTCGACCGCCTGCTGAAGACCGCCCTGGCCGAACGCCCCCGCACTTTCCTCGTCGACGAGGCCCAGTGGCTCAACGGCGAGGCGTTCGAGTACTTCCGCTACCTGTGGGACGAACCCTCCACCCAGCTCGCGATCATCTTCGTCGGCGGCGAGGGCTGCCACACCGTGCTGCGCCGCGAACCGATGCTCTCCTCCCGCATCTTCATCTGGCAGCACTTCACCCGCCTCACACCCAGCGAAGTCCTCGACGTCATCCCTCTGTTCCACCCCATCTGGGCCGACGCCGACCCCGACGACATCACCTTCGCCGACAGCCACGCCGCACACGGCAACTTCCGCGCCTGGGCCCAACTGACCGCCCACACCCGCACCGCCCTGGCCCGCACCGGCCGCCCCCGCGTCGACCAGGAACTGCTGCGCTGGGCCTTCAGCCGCCTCGCCTGACCACCCCACCGCCATGCCCCTCGCCGCGCCACCGCCGCCCGTCACCGTGGTCATCGACCGCCATGACGACGCGATCCACACCCACACCGCCCTGGCTGCCCACCACCCGCCGTCCGGCAGGATCACCCTGCACCCCGGCCCGGGCACCACCAGCGAAACCGGCCTCGCCCATGACCCTCTGGCCGCTCTGGGTAAACCGCCCCTGCTCCCGGGCCGCTTTCCCGGCGGCCGTCAGCCCGCCTGGGAAGCCGCCACCGCCTGGATCGCTGCCCTGCCCGTCACCCGGCTGACTGTCCTGCGCGCCCACCGCCTCACCGCCCGCCGCACTATGCGCCTCCTGGAGCTGCGCGCCCTCACTGCCCTGGCCGAGGCCGCGAAGGACGGCTTGGAGGTCAGCGTCGCGGCCATCGCCCGTCGCGCGGGCGTCGACCGCACCTTCCTCTACCGCCACCGCGACCTGCTCGGCCAGATCCACGCTCAGGCGGCCGAGCCGCCCACGGTCCCCGGCGGCCGGGGCCCGGCCGTCAGCCGGGCCTCGCTCCAGGCCGACCTGGCGGCAGCCGACGCACGCACCGCCCGCCTCGCCGCCCAGGTCCGCCGCCTCGAAGCCCGCCTCAGCGAGATCCTGGGCGAGCTTGTCTGGCGCGAGTCCGGCGTCGGCGGCCCCGACGACACCGAACAGCTCCAGGCCCAGATCACCACCCTCGAACAGCAAGTCGTCGACCTGGAGCTCAAGCTCCAGGACCAGGGCGACGAGCTCGCCGCCGCCCGCGCGGCCAACCGCGAGCTGATGGCCCAGCTCAACCGCGGACGCGACACGCCTCCGCCTCCCCGATGAAGCCCCAGGTCACCGGCCTCTTGAGCGAAAGGACGCCATGGCGGACTCTTGAATGCGGGAGGCCACCATGCCGAACAAGCGCCCCCGCGGGCCGCCCCCGCACGCCGCACTGGCGGCCCAAGCGGGAGACACTCCGGGTGCTGACCGCGGTCGACGCCGTCCTCGACCGCTATCGCGACCACCTGCCCGTCTCGCTCCGCCAGCTGTTCTACGTGCTCCTGAGCGACGGCGTGCTGGAGAAGACCGAGCGCGACTACAAGCGGATGTGTGAGTACGTCGGCATGGCCCGCCGCTCAGGACGCATCCCCTGGGACGTGATCCGCGACGACACCCAGATCGCCGTGGACGCCCCACCCTCCTTCCTCGGCCCCGACGACTTCTGGACGGCCGTGGAAGCGGCGGTCGACGACTACCGCGTCGAGAGCCAGGAGGGCCAGCCCGTCCGGCTGCAGCTGCGGTGCGAGACGGCCGGCATGGTCCCTCAACTGGTACGCATCGGCGAGGAGTTCGGCATTGCCTGCTTCTCCGGGGAGGCGTCTCGTATGCTGACCCCGTGGAGCGGGGAAAGCTGATCGCGGACCGTTACGAGCTGATCGGCCGTCTGGGCCGCGGTGGCATGGGCGAGGTGTGGGCCGCGCGGGATCGCGTGCTCCACCGTGAGGTCGCGCTCAAGCTGCTGGATCTCGACGGGATTGCCCAGGCTGACCTGCCCCGGCGGTTCGAGCGCGAGGCGGTGGCCGCTGCCCAGATCGTCCACCCCAACGTCGCCGCCCTGTACGACCGGGGCATCCACGACGACGTGTTGTTCCTGGTCATGGAGAAGGTCGACGGCCAGACGCTCACAGCACGGCTCCAGGCTGAGAGTCCTTTCCCCCTGACGCGTGCCGTGGCCATCGCCAGCAGCGTCTGCGCCGCGCTGGAGGCCGCCCACCGGGCCCAGGTCATCCATTACGACATCAAGCCCCACAACGTCATCGTCACCGGCGACGGGCTGGTGAAGGTCATCGACTTCGGGATCGCCGGGTTCGTCCAGGCCGCGTTCACCGTGGCGCGCTCCTCCCAACTGACCCCGGCCGGAACGCCGGAGTTCGGCGCACCGGAGCAGTTCCTCACGGAACGCGGCGACGAACGCTCCGACCTGTACGCACTCGGTGGGATGCTCTTCGCGATGCTCGCCGGCCGGCCGCCCTTCACTGGGCACAACAGCATCGCGGTCGTGCGGCGCAAGCTCGACGAGGAGGCCCCGCCCCTCGACGCGTTCCGCCCCGGCCTGCCGCCGGAGGTGACCGCGCTCGTCACCGAACTACTGGAGCGCGATCCCGACCGGCGCCCCCAGTCGGCAGAGCAGGTCCAGCAGCGGCTTCAGGCACTCCTGGCGTCGTGCGCGGCAGCGGAAGCTCCCACCGCGGCGATGCCCCCGCCCCCGCGCACCCGCCTGATGGACGACACCCGACAGGCGCCTCGGCCGCCCTCTCCCGACTCCTGGAAAAGCGCCTCCACCGACGAGACGCCGTTCACCGCGGACGCCCTGCTGCCGCGGCGGTTCACCAACGACTTGGACATCGAGTTCGCGCGGATCGCCGAGGACACCCGCCTCTCCAGTGAAGCGGGCCCCAGCGACCTGGCCGGGGAACTCGCGCGCCGTGACTGTACCGAAGTGGTCGTCGGCGTCTACGCGGAGCAGCCCGGTCCCCACGCCACGCCCGAGAACCCCGTCTACGTCTCCATCCAGGTCTTCGTGTTCCCCGACGCGGCGACGGCCCGGGACGCGCACGGGTACCTGGGCGACGGGGGTGGGGCCTGGCGCCTCACCATCTGGAGCGCCCGCGACGGGGGCGGCCTTGCCCCCTGTCCCGACAAGGTCCACCGCAGCTTCCGATGGCGGTACAGCCAGAGAGTCCACCGCTACGTGACCGTGGCGCTGGCCTACCGCGCCGACCTCACCAACGACGGCTCCATCCGGCCCTGGCTCGCCGCAGCCTCCCGCAAGGCCGCGGTCTCCGCCGGGCCGCAGAACCACCACGGTTAGGCCATTTCGTTCGGATCATCCGATCGTTAGGCCGGGTGTGCCGTTAACCGATGTGCAGTGGGCGCGGATTGAGCCGTTGTTGCCGGACCGGACGCCGAGGCGGGGTGGCCGCTGGCGGGATCACCGGCAGGTGATCGACGCGATCGCCTTCAAGTTCCGGACCGGGACGCAGTGGGTCCACCTGCCGGAGAAGTACGGCAACTGGAGAGGTGTCTACAACCGGCTGCGGATGTGGGCCCTGGACGGTACCTGGGAACGGGCCTTCACCGCCCTGGTCGCCCGGGCCGACGCCGATGAGGACCTGCAATGGGCGGTCGCGGTCGACTCCACGATCGTGCGTGCCCACCGCCGGGGCCCGCAAAAAGGGGCCCCGGCCGGCGAGCCGGCCGATCACGCCATCGGACGCTCCCGCGGCGGGCTGACCACGAAGATCCACCTGGCGGCCGACGGCAACTGCCGGCCTCTGGCTTTCCGCCTCACCGCCGGACAGGCCGGTGACGCCCCCGCCTTATAGCCGGGGATGGCCGCCATCCGCGTCCCACGGGCCACCGGGCGTCCCCGCACCCGCCCCGATATGGTCCTGGCCGACAAGGCCTACTCCTCCCGCGCCATCCGCCACCATCTGCGCAGACGCGGCATCCGGGCCGTGATCCCCGTTCCGGCCGACCAGGCCGCCCACCGCAGGCGGCGCGGCAGCCGGGGCGGCAGACCACCCGCCTTCGACAACTACTCACACCCGTGAACGGGCGGCCCGAACGCGGCCAGCCTCCCGCCGAGTGATTCTTCCTTTCAGGCTCCGTGCACCACACCTGTTGCGCACGCTATGGTCGTCTCGACCGCTTCTGAGCTGCGAGAACTCGAACCGCACGCTCGCGGCGCCCCGGAGAAACGTCGGTGACTTCGATGCGAGCGGGGCGGAGATCGAACGGGACTGGGTCCGGCGCACCGAGGGCTGCTGGAGCGAAGTCCGCCCGGGTCCTGCTGACTCGCGAGCAGACCATCGAGTACGAACTGCTGTCGGCCGAGGGTAAGCACGGCGACCCGAGATGGCCGGCCTTGGCCGCCCGCTACGGCTTCGACCCTCAGCATCCGGTGCAGTGGGAGGTGGAGGCGCTGGAGCCGGACGAACTGCAGCGCTTGGTCCTCGCCGCCGTCGAACCGTACGTCGACCGCCAAGTGCTCGCGCAGCAGATCGCCCGCGAGGAAGAACAGCGCCGCGCCCTGGCCGACTTCTTCGACGGCTGGGGCGCGGCGGGCGGAACGTCTGACTGACCGGCAGTGGGGCCGGTGAGCGTGGCCCGGTGCCCGTCAGGGGACGGGTTATTCACCGGTGCTGTTCATGGTGGTGCGGCACCACTGCAGGCCGGTGCCGTTCGGAGCGACATCGCCTACCTCGTGAAGGATCAGGAGGTGACTGCCCGGGAGAGCTGCGGACGCGGCCATGGCGGACAGCAGCCCCTCGGCCAGCGCGGTGCCGTCCTTCTCCGCGAGCGGCTGGGCGCCGTGGGGGCGCACCTGGTGGTGGACCTCGTCGCCGCCGGTGACCACTATGGCGAGGTACTGGGACGACTGGCGGTCCCACTTGACCTGCACGATGGTGTCCGCGCGTACCGTCCGGCTGCCGGAGATGATGCTCTGCGCCCGTACCCACACGTCCTGCATCCCCATGAGCCCTTGCCCTCCCGTACTGCGGCTGTGTCGGCGCCCCGATTCTGCTGCTTCCAGATCACCGGGGGAGGGGACTTCGGGGAAGATCAGCCGACCGGGGCCGGCATACGGCACGGGCCCGGTCCTCCGACGGAGCGGAGGGCCGGGCCCGGCTCGTACGCGTAGCCGAAGACCGCCACGGGGCTTCGCGTCTCCTGCGCGCGGGCGGCTAGCTGGCCGTTCACGCACGGGCACCGGGGCTCGCCACCTGCTTGTCTTTGTCTCGGCCGTCTGCTGAACGACCGGGTGAGCGTGACGCACCATGGGGGCTTCGGGACACGCTGCCACTTCTCCCGGGTCACAACTCCCGGAGTTCGGCCGCCTCCTGGCTCCTCGCGCTGCGGCTGTGAAACCGCCGTCCCTCACGCCCCAGACGACCGCCAGCGTGGCCCGGCCTCGTCCGGGAGGCAGCCAACCACGTCGGCGTCGCCCACGCGCGACGCCACCCCACGGCTCCGGCAAGATCACCCGGGCGAGTGACACCAGGGACCGCCGCGGCCTGCAACACAGGGGGCGCGTTGCACCCCTGACCTGCGGATTCAGGCTGACCCGGCTCTCACGTCCTGCGTTGCACCACCGCGTTGCAGCCCCACACGCACGAGATCGACGCCGCGCCCTGGCCGCTTTCCTGGATGGCTGGGACGCGGCGGGAGGGGGAGCACCGACGTAGCGCTGGACGGGCGCCCGCAAGCTCAGGCGGGTGTGGGCGCGGGTGCCGGGCGCAGGGAGGCGAGCGGCGAGCGCCGGCCTTTCTCCACCGCGCGCAGGTGCTCCCAGTCGACCTCGGAGTGTGTGGGGATGACCGCGCCGACGGACGCCGTGGTGTAGAGCGCGACGTCGACGGCCCTGGCCCGGCTGGTGCCGAAGCGGGCCTCGATCGACTGCGGGGAGCGGACCCAGCCGAGCCGCACCATGTGGTCGAAGTCGGCACGGCGCACCCGTAGCCGGGCGGCCTGCTCGGGTCCGAGCGGGGTGTCGGCGGCGACCAGGTGCGCCAGGTCCTCGCGGCGGCAGACCTCCGCGACCTGGTCGGGGTGGTGCAGCGTCCCGTCCGGGATCGCGCTCAAGTCGACCAGCAGGCCGCGGTCGACGAACCGCCGCACCACGAACGCCGTCACGTTAGGGCGCCGTGTGCTGCGTCTAGAACTGCGCCCGCCTGATCCGGGCCCTCCGTGAACGACTGAACCGCTTGGAGGCAACGACCATCAAGGGCAGTGGGGTGGGTAACTATGTCGCTGAACGTCATGCCTATTGCCACACTCTGTTACTCGGTGGTGTACTTGGCCGCCTTGGATGATCTAGGGGGTGTGGGTGCGAGCCACAGGGTCGTCAGCCAGTTCTGTGTCGCCTTACGGGCGCCTGACTCATCGGGGCGCCGATGTCTGCAGCGCCGGCTGACGGCGGACGCCGAAGTCGGCGCGGCTTCGCCTACCAAGACGCGGTGACGCTTCTGGACTGCCTCGACATGCATGAGGGCATGTGGACTCAGGTCTCTTGGGAGGACCTGGAAGACATCGTCTGTAGAAACGGTGACGCGCCCGCATACCGCCAGGTGAAGACCATCGAAGAAGTCGGCAAGCGGCACAGTGTCGCCAACGTGTGTGCACCGGACATTCCGAAGAAGCCAGAGACGAGCTACTTGGGAAAGCTGTTCCTCGGGAAACCTCTTCCAGCCGAGACTCGGTTCACCTTCATCGTCAACGAGAGTCCGCACGTCGACTTCCATGCGTTCGTCGTCGATCGCGGACAGCAGCGTGGTCCTGTCCCGTTGAAGATACGTGATGACATCATTGTTCGGCTCAAAGGCGTGGATATTCCCGAAGGCCGCGACATCGGCTGGTGCGTCGACCGTCTAGAGGTCCTTGTTGAGGGCCGCACGATCGAGCAGGTTGAGGACAGGGCTCTACGTCGGCTCGGACCGATCGTGACCAAGATCTTGGGGCAGCCGCCCTTGACTACTGACATCGAAGACGTCCTGGTCTGGCTCGGAGTTCGCATTGCACGCGATGCGCTTGCTCCAGTGCCACGCAAAGTGGGCACCCGTGACTTCCAAGACATGCTCCATGAAGCGATTACACGGGCCACCGGGCGAAAGCCGGACGGAAGCACTGCGCCTCTCACGAAACTCACTGACAAGCTCGCGGTCGCCGGAGTTCCGGCAGACGAGGCGGCAGGGCATCTGGACAACGCGCTGAAGTACCGTCGTGCCTGGCGTGCCAGCCTCGGTCCAGCCCGCGAGGCGATGGACGCCTTCGCCGACGAAGTCCACGCCATCTGCTCACGCGTCATGGCTGAACGACGCGCCGGACGCATCCCTGCCGGCTCAGAGGCATACTTCGAGACCCTGACCCGCGTGGAAGGCCTCCCCGCGGTGAGTAGCGGCACAGTGTCCCTCGCTCGAGCTCACGCCGTACTTGCGGACGTCACCGCGCGCTGTCAGAACCGGTACGCCGATGCTTCATAGCATCGGCGCGAGCGCCGTCCCGCCGCCTCACCGGCCATGGGACCCCGACGACTCGCCAGACTTTCACGCCTCTCGGTTACTGCTCCTGGTTGCCGAGTGCGGCAGCGCCCCCGGTCCTCATATCGCCGGCCGCACCAAGCTCGCGAAGCTCGACTTCTTCCTGCGCTACCCGGCTTTCCTCGAGCGAGCGCACACGGAACTCGCCGACACCCTGAGTGGACAGGGCGCTTTTCGCGCATCGATGCCCGAGGAAGTAGAGGCCCCGATGATCCGGTACCGGTTCGGTCCCTGGGATCCCCGCTACCGCCAGTTTCTGGCCTTCCTCATGGCCCGCGGTCTCATCACCATCACCACCAGCCACAGACCAGAGCGCGTCCGCTTGACCTCGGGCGGAAAGCGAGCGGCCGGAGCGCTGGCGGACATGGACGAGTTCCACCCCATCGTCACTCGATGCCGCGCCATGAGGGACAACCTGGCGCAGTGGTCCGGGACCGACCTGAAGAACCTTGTCTACCAACTCTTCCCCGAGGAAGTAGCGGACCTCGCCTACCACCAGGAGATCAGGCCATGACGACGCCGCCGACACCCTTCCGCAAAGGGCTGCGAGTCGAGTCGGTCACGCTGGTGCACACGTCGGGCGAGATGGATACGTACGCGTTCAACACCGCCGGCCTCAACATTCTGTCTGGCGTCAGGAACAGCTCGAAGACCACCACGCTCAAGGCCATCGACTACTGTCTCGGTAACCGGGACAGCCCGACCGAGGCCCTGAAGGCGGCCGTCGCCGACGAGTACGTAGAGGTCAGCATCGAACTGACCCTGGACGGCACTCCAACGGAAATCCGGCGCAGCCTCCAGTACGGGCGCCAGAACAAGGTCGTACTGGACGGCAACGAATTCCCTGTCGGCGAGTTCTCCGACCGCATCCTGCACAAGCTTGGCTGGCCGATTCTTAGTATTCCCAAAGGCATCCAGGCCACCACCGCCACCGAGCTCACACCTCTGACGTTCCGCAGCGTGCTGCGCCACATCTACCGCAACGAGGAATCGTGGACTCAGTTCGCTGACAAGGAACAAGAGTTCCTGAGGCGAGCCGTCATCAGCTACCTCTTGGGTTTCGCCCCGACCAGGTACAGCAACCACGACTTCGAGCTTGCGGCAGCACAACGCCGACTCGCACAGGCGCAGGCGGCCGAACGAGAAGTGTATGACAGCACAGACCGAGCCGTCGCAGCCGTCTGCGAGAACCTGCATCTGCCCACCCCCAGGAGCGAACAGCAGGTCAACTCCATCAGAACCGACTTGCGGGCCGAGCTCGACGCGGTTGTCAGGCAACGTTCCCAGCTGACCAGCGAAGTGGAGCAGCTTGTTGCCGGACGACGCCAAGAAGGCGATGCCGGAGCAGTGAGCCATGGCTACGACGCCACCCTGTCGCAGCAGTACGAGCAGGCGACCCAGAACCTCACGAGCACCGCCGAGACCGCCGCCGGCCTCGAGCAGGTCCTGACTGCCCACATGCAGTCTCACAACACGGTTCGGGCAGAGATCGCCCGTATGGAACGCCTTCTAGCCTCCGTCGACATCTTCGACAGCCTGCCGGTGCGCCTGTGTCCTGCCTGCGAGCAGAAGATCGACATCCATCGCGAACACCCCGAAGGTACCTGCTACGTATGCACCCAGCCGGTGACAGAGGACCAGCGCAGACGACGCGGAGAACTGGAGAAGCGGTCCCTGGCCGCAGAGGCCGACGACCTCCAGGAAGTCATCGCCCGAACCAGCCGCGACCTCGACCAAGCAAAGGCCGACCACCGCCATGCCCAGAGCACCCATCAAGACATCGCCAGGCAGCTGAACGTCGACCGGGCCGCCCGCCTCGCACCGTTCATGGCCAGACTCGAAGAGATGGCCGCCCAAACCACCGTCCTAGAACAAAAACTCATGGCGCTGCCCGCCATCGAGCAGATGCTCACCCGCAAGACTGCCGCCACGCAGACGAGCCAGGCGGCCCAAGACAGACTGGACCGACTGAAGCAGCAACTTGATGAAACCCCCACCACAGGGAGAACGCCCATCGACCGCTGCGCCCTGTTCGCTGACCGGATGAACGAATTCCTCAACCGCCATCGCGATGATGTCTGGGTGGGAGGGAACGTGGCGATCAGCGTGGACGACCTGACCTTCTACGTCGGGACCCGCCCCTGGAGCCAAGTTCTCGGAGCCGAGGCCCGAGTGCTGTTCTTCCTCGCCTACAGCAGGGCGCTACTATTCCTGGCCAGTGACCTGGGGGAAGACTGCCCGTACCCGGGACTCCTCATGCTCGACAACCCCTTCCAGCAGGGAATCGCAAGCGACGTCGTTCACGAAGTTCTCCGTGACATTGCCGATGCCGCCCAAGCCACTGGCGCACAGGTGATTTCCACGCAGGCCGTACCAGTACCACGTCTATCTCCTGGCATCGAACAGATCATTATGCCGAACACCTACATCGGCGAACCCGAGAGCTGACGGCAAATCTGGACAAGGAGGCGCAGGCCGCCTGGCGCTCCACGACCGATTTCCTCCTTCCCTGTCTCACACCCACTCCATGCCCAGTTCCCGCAGCGAGTCCAGCTGTTCCTGGGTGAGCTTGTCGCGCCTAGCCTTGGTGTTGCTGTACCAGATGCCGAGCTTGGTCTCGGTCCCATCGGGCAAGGTCTCTACCGCCTTGCGGCGTACCGGCCGGTGGGCGCCTTCTCGCTCCACCCACTGCGCGAGGGCTGCCAGGCCGCGTTGGAACGCCTGCTGCGCCTTGCTCGACCCCTCCGTCGAACACGTGGCCGCCGGGCCGCGTGACGGCCCCTCAGCGGGTTTGATGCCCAGCCTGGACAGCCGCTCCTGCTGCTCGGTCGACAGCTGCGCCCAGGTGCCTGGCTGCTTCTGCCGCTCCAGCCACCGCCCGAGGTCGTCACCGTCCATCAGCACACCGGGGGTGATGTCGGGCAGGCTGCCATCGGCGTCGACCAGGTCTGCGAGCACCCGGTAGTGCCGCTGCCAGTTCAGCGGCCACGAACAGTCCCTGTCGTCGCCCACTTTTTCTGCGCTGTTCTGGGGTTCATGAGCTGGGATTTCGCAGTTCTTCTGAGTGGTCTCCGTGGGGTGCGGGTGCTTCGGAGGGTTGGTGTGAACAGATCGGTGGCTGCTTGACCTGCGGGTGTGTTGTGGGTGTTCAGGTTGGCTGAGCGTGGTGCTGTTGCAGTGGGTCGCTACTTGGGGTGTGGTTCTGTGGAGTGGTGCGGCTGTGTTTGTGTGTTGCTGCGCCGGGTGATCGGGTCGGTTCCGGGGCGGGCTGGATCGGCGGCTGAGGCAGCGCCGAGGCTTGCGAGCTGGTCTCTCCAGTGGGCTCGCCATTGTGCGCGTGTGGTGTCGTCGGCCAGTGCCGCGTCTACTGGTGTGCTCTTGTCGAAAGGCCACAGGGCGTCGGTGCCAGAGCCCAGGCAGAGTCGGGCGAGGAATGAGCGGCGTACGAGGTCGCGCATGCGGTCGACAGCGAAGGCAAGGGCGACGCCGAACATGGCACCGTCGGGGACGGTGGAGACGGACGTGATCATCTTGCCGAGGGTCTTTTGGGGGATGCTGCCGCCGTGGACCAGGCGGGAGCGCAGCTCGTAGAGCTGGGTGATGTCGCTGAAGATTGATGTCCCGGTGTCCGTCGTGGTGGCCAGCAGTGCAGCGGCCCGGTTCTTGAGCCGGAGTGAGAGGCCTTCACCTTTGTCGTCTCCGGTGAGGACAGCCTCAAGGGCGGTGGCGAGGTCGACGATGCGTTCGAAGTTGTTGCCTTCTTCGTGGGCGCGGTTGTACCGGTACAGGGCCGTGTCGAAGGACGTTGCCGCCATGCCGTCGCGTTTGATGACCGCCGCGTCGATGAAGTCGCTGAGCGCGGCGAAGGCCGGCGCGTCGTCGGCGGAGAGTGGCACGACGCGCTCATGGAGGGAGCCCAGTTGCAACGGGTTGAACGTCCGTGACTGCGGGCGGATTTCGGACACGAGGGTGGAGGCGCCGGTGATCTCCCAACCGGATTGATGCGACCCCGCGTGCAGCAGTCGAGCGAGCAGCAGGAAACGGTTGATTGTCGAGGATGCCCGACGTCCGGCATCGTATGGGTCGTCGCCTTGCGCAACAGCAGCAGTGGAGACGAGGAGTGCGTGGGGCGGCGCGTAGATGAAGGGAAGATCTCCGCCGAATGCGGTCGAAATGGCCGGGATCAACTGCTGCGCTCGCTGGACGAGGTCGCGGGTGTCGCTCTCCCGGTAGACGGTGACCTCGCCGATCTGAACGGGTTCTTCCCCCGTGGTGGTGATGTGGGTGACGGCGCGGCAGCACTGCAGGGTGTACTCGTTGCTGTTGAGGACGTCGATCATCTCGTCGGCGGATCTGGCTACGGCGGGGCTGTCGGCTTCGAACACGCTGTCGCTGAGCGCGCACCGCGCGATGGCAGCCTCGAGGAACCTGAAGACGTAGTGGTTTGCGAACTCGGCGTGGCGTCTTTTCAACGGCTCCGCGAACCGCCTGGGATACGCCTGCTTCAGGGCCGACTCCAGTTCCTGGAACTCGGGTTGGTGCATGAGGTCCGGGCCTGCGTAGTCGCGGCCGACGTGGACGAAAGGCTGGAAGACGGAGGCTGGGATAACGCGCTGCTGGGCCAGGATCGGGAACGCTGCGCCGATGAACGTGTGCGCAAGGGCCCTGAGGTGCTCCGCTTGACTGATGCCGTCATGCGCGCGGTGGCCTGTCGTCTGCCAGGTCCAAATGGCGTGGTCGAGGGCCGGCGGTTCTACACCGAGGCGCTCGGCTGCGGCGCAGACGAGCTGGACGGCACGTTCGCGCTCGAGCACGCGCTCGGAGATGCCCAAGGCGGAGGCGATGAACCGGATCACCATGCGGTCCGGCTTGACGTCCGGTAGTCCGAGCAACATGCGCAGATAACGCCAGGAGACGCCCGAGCTCTGCCCCGGTACGGCAGTCCATGCAGCTCGGGCCTCGTCTCCGAGGTCGGTCGTCGCGGCGGCCCGGAACTGCGCGGCTGTGTTGATGCCGAGGCCCAACAGGGCTGTTGCGGCCTGTTGGACGGCTGTGCCTTTCAGGGGGGCGCCTGGCTGGGTGGAGACGCGATTTCTGGTGCCGATGTCGTGGATGAAGGCGTCGATGCCGCCCAGACGGTCGTAGAAGGAGAGCAGGTCCGTCAGGTCGTCACCCATGGCGTCGGCGCCCATCAGCCTGCGCTCTGTGGTGTAGCGGTTGATCACGCCTGTGGTGATGGCGTAACGGGTGCCGACCGACCAAATGGCATCGATCACTGAGAGTGCGAGGCTATGGGGGTAGCCGGCGAAGGCTGACCACTGGGCGGGAGGAGGCAGTCTGTCGTGGCACGCGGCGAGAACCTTCTCCAGGTCCTTGTCTTCGGACGTAAAGCCTGCCGGGACTGCACCGCTCATGTGTAGCGCTCCTGCCGAAAGCTGAAGAAAGAGGCTAATACCGGTCCGGCGATCACCGCTATGCGTTTCGCCGGTTGTCGAGTGTGGAGCAGGTGTCGCTGGTGAAGTCCGGGGTGAAGCCGATGGTGGTGAGGAGGTGTTGCTGCTGAGGGTGCAGTCGTGGCCAGTCGCGGTGTTGGGTCTGGATCCATGAGGTGATGCGTGGCGGGTAGGGCTGGCTGGTGCGGTGGCAGGACTGGGCATGGTGGTAGGTGCGGTGCCAGTGGAAGGGCCAGGGTGGGTTCCACCAGGGATCGATGGTGTCGAGGGCGTGCAGGGTGGCGGGGGAGAGGCGGCGTTGGCCTGCTTTGCGGCGTTGTTGGATCAGCCAGACCCCCAGAGGAAAGCCCTCATGGTGCGCGCTTTTGGGGACGCAGAGGTTGCCGGTCCCCTCGGCCCAGGCGCGGGCGTGGGCCAGGCCGGGGCTTGGCGGGTAGGAGCGGGTCGCTTCGCGGCGCCGTGTGGCTGTCCGGTTTTCGGGGGTGATGCCGATGTCGGTGAGGAGCGCGCGCTGTTGCGGGTGTAGCCGGCGCCAGGCGGCGCGTTGAGCGGACGCCCAGGAATGGGTGGTGGAGCTGATGGGTGTAGTGCAGGCGTGGTGGTAGGCGCGCTGCCAGCGCATGGGCCAGGGCGGGTTCCACCAGGGGTCGAGCGTGGTCAGGGCGCGGTGAACGGCGTACGGGGTGTTCGCGTTATGGGCCAGAAGGCGTTGTCGGGCGAGCCAGGATCCCAGGGGGAAGCCGTCGTGGACGGCGCAGTACGGCGTTGCCAGACTGCCGTGCGTGGCTGTGTAGCCGCGGGCGTGCTCGAGCGCGGTCTCCGCATACGGGGTTACGGACCGGGTGCGGGTGCTCTCCTCGGTGAGGCCGATGTCGGCCAGGAGGCGCTGCTGGCCGGGATGCAGGCCTCCGTAGCGGGTGATCTGCCGGCGTAGCCAGGCCCGCTCGGTGGAGGAGAAGCTACGGAACTCGTGCATGGCGTCGAGCTGATGGCCGGCCTGGACCTGATGGTGGATGTCCTGCCAGGCGCGTTGCCACGCCATGCTCCAGGGCGGACACCACCACGGATCGACGGCGGTCAGCGCCTCCGCCGCGGCAGACTGAGGCGAGCCTCTGTCGGCATCGGTTCGGGCGTGCTGGCGTTGCCGGCGCAGCCACCGCCCCAGCTCAAACCCGTCGTGGACGGTGCTGATCGCGGCAGCGAGGGTGCCGTGTGCCGAGTGGTAGGAGCGTGCGTAGCCGAGTCCGACGGCGAAGTCGGCTTCGCGTTCGGCGGGCCGTGCGGCCGCGCCGCGGGCCCGGTCTGCGGTCAGCCCGATCCGGGCGATCAGGTCCTGCTGGTCGGGCTGGAGTGTGTCGTACTGGGCGCACTGGTTGATCAGCCACGTGGCGAGTGCGCTGCTGGTGCCGGGGAATCCGGCCGCGGCATCCAGGACGTGACCGTCTTGGACGTGGGTGTGTGCCTGGTGCCAGGAGCGCTGCCACTTCAGGGCCCAGGGCGGGTTCCACCAGGGGTCGATCGCCGACAGCGCCAGCGCGCGGGCGAGGGAGCGCCATGACGCAGCTGGTAGGCCCGGTCTTTGCTGCGCTGGTTGGCCAGCCACTGCCCTAGCTTGAATCCGTCCTGGACGGTGTCGGCGGTCGCGGTCACCAGCGTGCCGTGGGTGCGGGCATAGGCGCGTGCACCCGCGAGGGTGCGTTCGAAGTGGGTGGCCATGTGCTTGCGGCGGGGCCGGGCCGCCTGTACGGCCTCGGGGGTGAGGCCGATGTCGGACAGCAGGCGCTGCTGCGCGGGGTGCAGGTCGGCGTAGCCGGTGCACTGGTTGTAGAGCCATTCTCCCAGGCCGAAGCTGGTGGCGGGGAAGCCTCGCTGGGGCCGCAGGCCGCCCCGGGTGCGAGCATGATCGCGGGCTTCGTAGTAGGTACGCTGCCACATCACCGTCCAAGGCGGCCGCCACCACGGATCCAGTGCCTCGAGTTCCGCGACGTGTTCGGGCGGTACCGCGGGGATTTCCGGTGGTTCGACAGCCACCGGCCCAGCGCAAACCCGTTGAACCGGCTGTGGATCGGTGCGGCGAGGTGGCCGTGAACGGCGGCGTAGGCGCGGGCGTGGGCCAGGCCGGTTGTGAATGACTGGTCCGAGGTGTGTCGGAGTCCCAGGTGCAGCCGCGCACCGTCCGCCGTCTTCCCGTCCTGGTGGGCGGCCTCCCGGTAGGCGGTGAGTTCGCGGGCGATGCTGCGGGGCCGGTGTGCCATGTGAAGGGTCCACACAGGGCCCGCGACGGTAGAGCCCATGCCGGCCCGTACGCACTGCTGCACCCACACCAGCAACGGACCTGCCGACGTGGACGCGAGCCGGTCAGACAGCCAAGGCCTGTCCGTGGCACGCGCCAGCTCGGCGACCAGGCCGGGGGCGTACGTGAGAGTGTGCGGGAGATGCCCGCCGGTGTCGGCGAGCAGCCGCTGTCGGGTGTGTTCGTCGGTGAGGACCGAGGTGAGGGCGACAGTCTCCGGGTAGGTGACCGCGTCCCTGGCCAGCAGCCGCCACCAGCCGGGATCGGCCCCCTGAGGTGTGAGTTGGCGTACCCGGTGAGGCCACTGCTCTTCTTCGGACCACTGCTGTGCCCACCAGGAGACGGCCACGGCATGGGCGACCTCGAAAGCCTTGGACGCATCCGGCCGATGGCGCAGCAGATTCAGGTGCCGCCGGTGTGCCGCGATCATCTCCGGCAGCCCCGTCAGGTCGATCTGCTCGGTGCCGGCCGGTGCGCCGCCGATCCAGTGGGTTCCGAGCATCCAGCGCCGGTGGCGCGGGCAGATCCGGGTGTGCGGCTGCAAGTACAGCCGTGCAGGCTTGGTACGTCCGGTGCGTGCGGCCGTGCACAGCCGACAGCCTTCTCCCGCGGAGGGCACTACGCTCCCGAAGCGGAACCGCCCGGCTGCACCCGCCCCGGCGGGCGAGAGGGGTTCTTGGGCGGTCCAGGCGGGCAGGGCTCGCTGAAGGATCTCCTCGGGCACGCGGCTGAACGCGGAGATGCGGGCGCGGGCTTCGGCGTTGAGGTAGACCTCGCCGTCCGTGCGGTAGCCCTTGAACAGGCCTCCTCCGACCTGGAGGAGGGCGGGGATGAGGTCTCTGAAGCCGAGCCGGTAGCGGTCGGCCAGCCGGTCCAGGTACGACAGGTTCGTCTCGCCCCGCAGCGGCGCGAGCCGTACCGGCCCCGGACGTGCCGCCGCCGTACGCGGCGGCTGCAGCTGTGGTGGAGGAAAGTCGTGCATGAGGGAGCCGAGGTCGTTCCTGGCGGGCTCGGATGTGCCGGCATCCGAGCAGTGGCCAAACGGGGGATCGGGACGGACGGTTGAGGCGGACGACGCAGGTCAGGGCTGGCGTGGCGAGGGCATCCGGTGGCGGTGCGGTGCCCGGGCCCGTTGTTCGGCGGCGCTGTCGAGCTCGATCTGTTCGAGCCGTTTCTTGGTGATTTTCTCGGTGCCGTCCAGCAGGGATACGAGGGCGGCTTCGCGGATGAGGTGGGAGAGGCTGCCCATGCGGCCGCCGGTGCGGGCGTGCAGGTAGGCGGCGTGCGTGACCAGCGTGCCCGGCCGGTGATGGCGCAGCCGCAGGGCGCTGTCCATGCTGCGCACGAGGTCATTCCAGATCTGCTTGTCCGCGCTGCTGCCGTAGCGCAGGGGCTGGTTGCGCACGATTTTGAAGCGGCCGGCGAGCTGGGAGCCGCGCACGCCGGTCAGCAGGGGTGAGGATTCGACGTCGATGCCGGAGTAGACGAAGGTGGCCGGGATCCGCTCGCCGAGGTACTTCAGCTGGTCGGAGGTCTCGGCGCCGGCCCGGCTGCGGGTGTCCATCAGGTGCACGTCGTCGACCAGGACCAGCTGGGTGCCCAGCTCGCACAGCAGCTCGCACACGGCGTTGGTGATCTGGATCTGGTTCATCCGCTCCAGCGTCGGCAGGCCCAGGAAGCGGGCGAACTCGCTGATGAGCATCTTCGGAGTGGAGGATGGCGGCACGGTGATGAACAGCACCGGCAGACGCCCGTCCTGGTTCGGATGGCGGCGCCGGTCAGCGAGTTCCACGGTGCGCCCGAGCTGCTGCATCGCGGTGGTCTTCCCGGTGGTCGCCGGCCCGGAGATGATCAGTCCGCGCCTGGCTCCGCCCTGCTGGCCGCGGTTGAGCAGCAGCAGACGGCGTACCGCGGTGGAGACGGTGTCCATGGCGGGGGTCTTCAGCACCACGAACCGCGCGTGGTAGTCCTCCCGCTGCTCCAGCGTCCACTCCTGGTCGTCGGCCTCCCGTGCCGGTGCGTGGGGCGTGTCGACGAACTGCTGCCACCCGTCCCATGTGGTCAGCGGACTGAACGTGCTCGTGGTGGCGGGCTGGGCCGCTGTCACCATGCCTGGGCCTCCATGTACGGGTCGTAGATGCGCAGGCCGCCCGCCCCGGCGGCGTCCAGCGTCTGCTCAGCGGCCTGGTCCCGGGCCGTTTCGGCCGTCGGACCGGATGCTTCGGCCTCATCCGCGTCGCCTGCCGCGGCGTCCTGGCCGTCGGCGAGCCCGGCGAGAAGGTAGTCCTCGCCGTCCGGGTCGTCCTCGATGTCGTCCAGGCTGTCGGTGTCCCAGCCGCCGGCATCCTGAAGCGGGACGGTGAAGGAACCGGGCAGCCCGAACGAGGCCCCCGGCGCGAGAGATGCAGGCCACTGCCGCGGGGTGGCGGCGGGGAAGGGATCGGTCATCTGCGCGGCCGCCTGGGCCCGGGCGGCTACCGTCCGCTCCCGCCTGCTGCCCAGTCCCTGGCTGGCACGGCGCAGCAGCGCATCCAGCGCCTGGGCGATCGCCGCCTCGTGCTCTTCACGGCCATGCCGGCGTTCCACAGTGCAGCGGACGTGGTCGAAGGTGAACGCGGTGAACGGGCGCCGAACCGCCGCCGCGTGAACCCACGGCACCTCCAGCCATCCCTTGGGCAGGCGCACCCACACCCGGTTCGGATCGTAGGGGTTGTGGTGGACCTCCCACCGTCCGTGCTTGTCCGCCCGCGGTGAGCGGCGGCGCCGGTAGGGGTTCAGGCCGGGGTGGTCGTAGGTGCGGTAGCCGAAGCGGACGCCGTAGTCGTTGATCGCCAGCCACCGCAAGGGCAGCAGCTCGACGTAGTCGTCGGCGGACAAGGGCACCGGTACATGCCCCGTCACCGCCACCAGCGCCGCCCACATTTCGTTGGGTGAGACGGCGACCTGCGGCATCATCGGGTGCCGCAGCGCCTCGTGCCGGCGCTCCTGCCACCCGCAGATGACCCACTCGTCCAGCAACTCCTGAAGCTGCGCCAGGCTCCAGCACGCATCCCGCTCCGCGGCCGCGCCCCGTTGGGAGACATCCGAGCCGGTGTGGCCCGGCAGGTACTGGCTGAACCCGTCGGCGATGGCGCGGAAGGTCCGCTCCACGTTCCCCTTCGCCGGGCCGTTCGCCGGCGGCACCGGCTGCACCGACACCCCCAGGCTCTCGCACGCCGAGACGAACGAAGCCGACACGTACACCCGGCCCTGGTCCACCACCACGGTCTCCGGCATGATCACCGGCCGGGCAGCCGCCCCCTCGAGCCGTGCGTCCAACGCGATCAGCCGCTCGTAGGGGATGACCGACCGCTGCATCGACAGCGCCGCGTCCCACCCCGGCTGCATCGCCGTCGGCACCACCATCTGCGCCAGCAGCAACGCCGCGTCCACCGACGTCGTACCCACCGGCCGCAGCAGCGCGGCGCAGATGCTGCGCGTCGCCACGTCCAGCGCGATGCTCAGCTCAAGACGGCCGGTCACACCGTCGTCCAGCACCGCCAGTACATCCAGCGGAGTGCTGTCCAGCATCACCAGCTCACCCGGCCGCAGTGCCACCGTCGGCGTGAACGGCGGCGCCGGCCGCGACGCATGCCACCGCCGCTGCGCCGCCGTCCCCAAAAGGCCCTGCCCGTCGGCCACCGCGTGCACCAGCCGGTTGAACGTCGACGCCGGAGGCAGAGCCACCACCCCGGCGCCGTACTCCTCCTCCAGCAGCCACCCCACCCGGCGGCGCAGCCGCACCAGCGTGCCCGTCGACCGCTCCCGCTGCCCCTCCAACACCTTCCTGACTGCCGCGACCACCCGCTCATCGGCCCGCCCCACCGCCGACCGCTCCCTCACCACCCGGCCATCCACCAGCCCCCACAAGCCCTCGCTGCGGTAGCGCGCCCGCATCCGGCGCACCGTCGCCGCACTCGCCGCCCAGCCCGCCGCCCTCAACTCCTCGGCCTTCGCCCGCTCCCGCTGCGCCAGGCTCCGTGTCGCCGGATCGAACTGCTCACGCGGGGCGCCCTGCCCGACCGCGTCAGGAAAGCCGGTCTCCACCTCCCGCACATGCCGCTGCCACGCCAGAACCCGCTCGCGCACCTGTTCCGGCAGCGCCTCCAGCTGCCCGAACGGCGGCACCCTCCCCG